>OY970174.1:0-4352500 GCA_963707795.1 uncultured Acidobacteriota bacterium
GCGCATCTTTCCGTGAGTTCTCTCTGGGCGGGAGAAGCACACACGGGGGTGTTGACGCGATCCGATGTCGAGTCTCTTCACGCCTTGTTGAGCGCCGCACACGGATTGTATCTCCACGTCAAGGAGCTCGATGATCTCGAGTTCACCTCCGTTCGCGAAAATGCTCGCGCGGCCGACGCCGGCGTCACGCGTGGTGGTAACCGCGGCTTCTTCTTCGCGCCGAGGCCGACGTCGGCGCTTCGTTGGATGGGAGCGCGCTGCAGTGCGCACTCATTCCGCCAGCGACGTGGCCGCTTAGACAAACGGTGATGGGCATGCTACGGTGCGGGACTGAGTCGTCTCAGGTCGTCGAAGAAATTAAAGATCAACACGATTCGATCCGGCGTCGGCGCAGTCGCGGCATCCGATGGTAACGCGAGCGCGACCCGTGTTCCATCAGGGTGAAGATCGAACATCCGGTTTGGTCCTCTCCACTCGAAACGGCGGTCGCTCCATGGCGCCGGCGCCGAAGCCTCGAACGAGTCGTCGCCCCGGGCATAACTGACGACCATCAGCCGGCCGTCCAGTCCATACACCAACTCTCGTTGTGCGCGTGACCAGCTGGGGAGGGTCCCGCCCTCTGTTGAAACCTGCCACTTTCCGCCAGGCCCTGGGAACGGGCGAACATAAATCTCGGCACGGCCGGACTCGTTTGAGACATAGGCGACCCATCGGCCATCAGGAGAAAAGCTCGCGTCCCATTGCCGTCCGCGATCGTTCACATAGATTGCCGGCTCGCCGGGTTTCCATCCGGGCGCCTCGCTGCCGCCCATGGCGAGCACCATCAAGTCCGTGCTCGCTTGTGCCCTGTCTTCCTCGAACAAGAGAAATCTCCCGCCTGGATGCCACGAACCAGGCTGCTGCGCGTTGTCATTGACGGTGAGACGCGTCGCGGTGCCAGTGCCATCGGCCGCCTGCATATAGAGGTTAGCGGCGGACGCCTTGGCGCGCGTCGAAGCGAACACGAGTCGCCGTCCATCCGGAGCCCACGCCGGCTTGAAGTCTGACGCTGGATCCGATGTGACTCGAGCCAGCGTTCCACGCTCCGTATCGTGAACCCACACGTCGTTGGCGGCGTCTCGAATGTCAACGGCCACTCGGCCACCGTCGGGCGAGAGCGCGATGTTGAACCAATTAGAGAGTGCCATTTTCATCGCGGTGATTTCGCCGTCACGCGTCATCCAATTCGGCACCGTGCCGCCGCCGATGCTGGGTCCAGGCAGATAGGCAAGCATGCCTGTTGTCGAAACCGAGAACTGCGCACCGCCCGTGATTGAATTTGCGCGGACACCCTCGAGGATCGGGTCTGGTTGTGACGTCACTTCGAGCCGCTCCAGATCGAACGTCGCGGCGAACAGGGTCCCGCTGTGCATGTACACCAGGTGACCGCTGGCGAGATAACGGCCATGATAGCCGCCCCGATGGACCACCTTTCGAGGACCCGCGGGCAGCGGCTGCACCACGAGGTCGGCGTCGTTGAACAACCCTGCCGTTGTGCCGTCGGTGTACAGCACGGCCTTCCCTCCGGGCAACACCTGTGGCCAGGCTTCGAGTCCGCCGTGGCCGCGTGGCGCAGCGGATAGTGGCGCAGCGTCCCCTCGACCGTCCGCGGCCACGCGCATTAAGCGAGTGCCAGGCCGCCGATCAGGTGAGAACACGATCGTGTCATCGTCACCCCACCATGCCCCGCGCTGATCCGGTAAGTCAGCCAACGCCAATGCAGCGCCGCCGCTGATAGGGATACGTTTGAGCTTGCGATCGCTGACAAACCCGATGGATCGACCATCGGGCGAGAAGAACGGCGTGATTCCGTTTTCGGTGCCTGCTAGGGCGACGGCGTCCGTGCGATTCAACTGGCGAACAAAGAGCTGCGCCTTGCCGTCCGGCCGCGGCCGCGCTAAAACGATTGTAGGAAAAGGCATAATACATAAGGAGGAATGAGGTACGGTGAGCGGAGAGGGGAAGGAGGACAGGTTGGCTTCGCTCACGAAAGTCCGGGGCCAGAGCCGCTCGTGCAATTCCGCCTTCGATAACACCTCTGGCTGACGGGCAGCCAAAGACATCAGCAGTTCAAAGGCCTTGGGCGACAGCGCAACCGTGCGCTCGCCTTTCAAGAGTTGGCGAGTACGGTCATCGAGGGTGAAGAGGCCGAAGCGAATCCGCACGGACCTTCCTTTGAAGAAAGCTGGGAAGTCCCTGCAGTTTGCTTGGGACTTCGGCGACGGGCGCTCCGTATGCTACTTCAAATGACAGGTACCTCCGCGGCGTTGCTGCTGGTCATCGCTGTCGTCGGATGCGTCGGTTGCGGTTCCGAATCGCCGAGCCGCCTCCTGCCGGCGGCCCCATCCCCTCCAGTGAGAAACGATATCAGCGTCACCGTCTCTCTCAGTGGCAAGGTGTACGACACGGCGGCCAGATCGATTGAGGGCGCGACAATCGAGGTCCTCGATGGTGCCCAAGCGGGCCGAACGACCACCTCCGACAAAGACGGTCAGTATTGGTTTACCGGCTTTTTTGAGGAGGGCACGCGATTCAGCGCGCGGAAAACGGGCTACGTCGATGGCGTGAAGCAGATGGGACCGTATTGTGAGCCCTGCAATCCGCATCACTGGGTGTCCTTCAGCCTTGGGCTCCCCACGCCGCCGATGAATCTCTCCGGCGAATACACGGTGAAGGTCGAAGCGCGTTCAGACTGCACCTTCCCGTCGGAAGCGCGTTCGCGACTCTTCTCGGCAACGGTCGCCGCCGATGCGTACCAGCCGACTGCCGCTGATACGTATTTTCGTGTGGACATGGGCGCTGCTTCTCTCTTGCATGGCTACGCCTGGGAAGGACTCTGGATCGCTGTCGCCGCCGACTATGCTGAGCTAGAGATGGGAGACCTGCACGGCCAACCAGGTCTGGTCGAGACACTGGACGCCGACACCTACTACAGCGTCGGCGCGTGGGGCATGGGCGCAATCGGTTCGCACGGCGGCGTCACATTCACGATGCCGTTTGACGGAGAAATTGTCCATTGCACACTGAAACCGAACGCGCCGCTGTTTGACGAGAACCGTCGCTACGCGTGTAGCGGCAGCAACGTCGTCAATCGTGTCTCGTGCCCGGCGGGCACATTAACGTTTACACGGAAGTGATTCGGGCACCCATTATGACATTAGCTGCGAACTGTTCGGGGACTGTGCTCTTGGTTCTGTGCGTCGTTAGTGTTGGCGCAGGCTGCAGCGAAACGCGCGGCGGTTCGCCGGTGGCGCCTTCGCCAGTACACGCTTCACCGTTGGCTGACCCGCCCATCACTTCGCTGAACCCCATGGTCACTACGATCACGCCAGACGCCGGGGGGACAACGGGTGCCACACTCATACAAATTCTGGGCGCGAATTTGCAAGACAGCACCGCGGTTTCGTTTGGTGGTGCTCGTGCGAGTCGCGTCGGTTGGTCGCCCGACGGAACCACCGTTTACGCGACGTCGCCGCCGGGCGGGCGAGGGACGATAGACGTTGTCATCACCAATCGACGCGGACAAGTGACGCGAGTGCCGGCCGGATTTACCTACGGCGATGCAATACCGCTGACGGCAACGGAGATCGCGCCGAGGTCCGGTCACCGTAGCCGGCGGCACACACGTCGCAATCAGAGGCACCGGCTTTCAATTGGGCGCCCGGGTGATCGTTGGCGGCATCGAGGCACATCTGTTCTACCAGTCGTTGGACGGCGGCCTCGCGATCAGTGCGCCGCCGCATGCCCGGGGGGCGGTAGACGTGGTGGTGGTCAACCCTGACGGTCAGCGAGCGACAATCGTCGGAGGGTATCAGTATGTCGCGTCTCAATTCAGTGATTTCAACGGAGACTGGGACGGTCATATTGGCGATGAAGGAGAAACACCGCTACGATTCTCGATCAGGAACGACGTCTTCGTCAGCGTCAGTTGCGGCACCGTCAACCTAATGACCCTGCCCGCACAGGCAATAACCGGCGGCGACTGGGAGATCCGCGCCGCAGCCGCAGCGAGAATGACCGGCGCTCTTGTACGCGCCGATTATGCTGAAGGAATGACGAACATCGCCCAATGTACAGTCGTACGACGCAGGATGGTTCGCAACTCGGCGGTGACGATTGGATTCACGACGCGGCGTCGCTGAGGCGAACGGGTCGGTAACAGGCTGCCTACGCCGCTTCTCGAATCAACCAGGGTCGAAAATCTCCCGATCATGCCGGGCTGCTCGATGGAGCCGGGAGACGTTCGACGTGATAGCCGAGAGTTCGCAGTTCGCGGATCATCTTGCGCGCACCTTCTTCGCCTCGTCGCTGACGACCGGCCCCCGTTCCTCGTACCGCACGCGCTCGTGCAGGATCTTCCAGATCAATCGACAGAGTCGGTGGGAGATGGCGCCAATTGCTTGGGCATGTCCAAGGCGTGGGACGATCCGACGGTAGACGACGGCAAAGATCGTCCCTTTGGCTTTCACCGCGGCGTTGGCGGCTGGGTTTAGATGCGTCGCATCTGTCGATTGCCTTTGCGGCAGCGGTGGTTGTGGTTCACGCTGGTCTCTCCTCGTTGCCGGGGCACGCGCACATCCACGAGGCGAGATGCTCGATGAGGGGAAGGTCGCGGCAGTCGCGCCGACCTCGGCGATGATCTGCTGGGCGGAATCGACGCCGAGGCCGGAGACCTCGGCGAGACGCTGCACCGCGTCGTGGTGGGCGGTCAGATTGTGGACGTCGATTCCTGCGATCCGGTACGGCATCGGCTTCTCCTACTGGGAGTTCGAGCCGGCACGTTTCATCGTCAAAATATCCCACATCGTCCTGCATGAAGGTGACGAGCCAAATGTGCTCGCTACCTGCGTCACGCCGACGCACTGCCTGGCGAACACGTTGCAGGCGATCCCACAGAATCAATGACTGCTGACTGGTTCCTCGGTGATCATGCGCGTGCCTCGCCCAGACCACTGAGTCCGGACACCCTCTGTTCGTTGAGACATCCTGGTTCAGGCGAATGACAGAACTGCAGCGGTTTCGATCCCGACACTCTCCAACCACACGAATGTGTTCCGCGCCAACGCGCGCTGAATAGGGGGCAAGTTGTCAGAACTCTGGCAGTCGTGCAGAACGGCCGCCAAGTCCTTCCATCGCACACTGCCGACACCGTCGAGTCGCGGACGCGCCGGGCCTCTCGAGCCCGACCGAAGCTGGAGACTGGCACTCGAACGAGCGTACCGCCTCTTCAGAGACTCGCCGATTGATCGTGGATCGGAGTCCCCCTCGATGACGCCGACATAGTGCTCTCGCGCACCTGCCAGCCAACCACCCGCGTCGATCACCTGTGTCACCTGATCGTGACCGGTCGATCCGTAAACCCGGTTCGCGACGATCAAGGTCCAGACCACATGCTCCGTCTCGACAATCACATCGACGACGACGTCTGGCTGGGCGCCATCGATCCGCTGAATCGGGGGCAGTGGCAGTGATCGCCACAGAGAGACGCGCAGAACCTGCGCCGGCACGGTATCTGGATCGCCCGTCAGCCGCAGGTGGAAGCGACGTAGCCAGAACGCCGGAGTCAGCAACTCGAGCGTCCGGAACACATTCCACGTCAGCGTCTGCTGGAATCGCTCATCGATAATGGCGCCGGGTCGTGCCACCGGCCGTCCGAGTCGATCGGGATGGTGAGCCGCGATCACGAATTCCTCGCGGACGTCGGTGGAGATCTGCGATCGCAACAGGCTTGGCAACATGGTTCGTCAACTTCCGGTGGCCTGGTGAAGGGCCGAACAATTCGCACCACACGTAACAGGGCGACCGACACGGGGCTGAGCAATACTGCACGGTTGATCCGTGACGCCGTCTCGCGGCAGGAGACAACCAGCCACGCGGACGAGCCCTCACGTCGACATCCATCAGGACGCGGCGTACAGCGCGACTGGACTCTCGCGTTCGATTGCCTGGCTCGAGGCCGCCGAGGTCTGGGAGCGATTCGATGAGTAGGGGAACAGCTCGACGAGCGACTTTCTCACGCCCGGCGAAATGTTCATGACGACATGCCCGCGGTGAAGCTGGCTCGGATGCGTCAGACCGCACGCGTGAGTGATCATCTGGAGGTCTCGCTCGAGGGCAAGAGCGTAGTTGCGAACTCGAACCCCTTTGTCCGCGGGATCGAGGCCCGATTGGAGCCAACGGTTCTGCGTCGTCACGCCGGTCGGGCAGGTGTTTGTATGGCATCGCATCGCCTGGATGCACCCGATCGAAAACAGAAAACCGCGACCGATGTGTACGACGTCGGCCCCAAGCGCTATGTGCGTCGCGACTTCGCCACCTGTGGCGATTTTGCCCGATGCGATCACAGTGACGTCATTCCGTAACCCCTCGCGGCGGAGAGCGTTGTCAACGGCTATGACGCCGTCGATCAACGGCAACCCGACGTAGTCGGTCAGTGCCAAAGGAGCCGCGCCTGAGCCCCCCTCATTGCCATCTATCGCGATGAAGTCCGGGCCATCGCCGCGCTTCCGAATCTCGCGGCATAGTTCGTCGACCTCGGCGGTCGAGCCAACGACCATCTTGAGGCCGATGGGCTTGCCTGTGAGTGTCCGAACACGCGCGATGAAGTCGAGCAGCGATGGCGCGTCGTCGAACTCCTCGAAACGATTCGGAGAATGGCAATCCACGCCCATGGGAATGCCGCGGATCGCTGCGATGTCCTCTGTGATCTTCTCTTTCGGGAGCAACCCACCTTTGCCGGGCTTCGCACCTTGCGACAGTTTGATCTCCACCATCTTCACTTGCGGTAGCGCCAGGATCGCCGCTGCCTTCTCATCGTCGAAGCGGCCATCCGCCGTGCGGCAGCCGAACTTCGCTGGCCCAATCTGATAAAGGATGTCGCAGTCGCCCTCTGCGTGATACGGCGACAGCGAGCCCTCGCCCGTGCTCATGTAGCATCCGGCCATCTTGGCGCCGCGCGCAAGAGCTCGCACAGCGTTAGGCGAAAGTGCTCCGTAGCTCATGCCGGAGATGTTCGCGAATCGCCTGGGCTGATAGGGCTGAGCCCGCGTCGGCCCGATGATCCTCGGGCGCGGAAGATCTGCTTCAGTCGTGTTGGCAGGCGTAAGCGTTGGGTACATCGACGGTACGATGTGCATCCGCCCGGGCTGATTGTGATCGACCTGTGACCCGAAGCCGACCAGGTTGTTCTGGCCCTTTGCGGAGGCGTACACCCACGAACGCGTGACGCGATTGTACGGTCGTTCGTCGAGGTCGCCAGCGAAGAAGTACTGACGCAGGGGGTGCCCCATGTCCTCGAAGAAGTATCGAAGATGCCCGACGACTGGAAAATTTCGCGTCACAGCATGCTGGCGCTGAGTGAGGTCGTGGACCGCGAGGATCGCCACGACAAGAACGAGAAAGCCGAGAATCATCAACGCGATGGTCACAACTGGGCTCCGTGGAAGCGGTACTGCCTATCGTCCGGCTGCGCGTCAGCGTTCTGATCGGTAGATCGTCTGCGGTTGATAGGGATGAACACTGAGCCGTCGCGCATCCGTTGACGCCACCCGAGGAATCCGACCACGCCAGTGGCGACGAACCCGACGAACAGCACGAGGCTCAACGCCGTCACGAGCGACATCATTCAGTTCCTCCTCGGTCACCGGAAGTCCGTGGCCTGCCACCTGCAAGAGCAACTTGGTTCCGACGGACTGAAACGGTCCATCGTGCGGGAACGCTCCACAAGTGTGACGGCGGGCACCGATGCGCCCATCTACAGAATGAAAGATACATTTCACGGTGAAAGGCCGCGCGTCGGCTCACAACACCAACGTCGCGCCAGAGATGGAAACGGATCAGATGATCGCGGTCGATTGAGATGGAGATCGGTTCCGGTCTGATTGCAGAGTTCCGAGAACGCAGGCGTGCGAGAGCTTTGTGAACCGGGCCTCCGAATCGCGAACTCCTGCGCATTTCAGAACGAAACGACCGTCGCAAAGTGAAAGCCCGGCGCAGCGCGAAATGCTCGGATTACGCCGGAATGCGGACGGATCGCGAATTGCTCTCAGAGAGTGCAAGCGCGGAGAACTCGGTCCTTCGGATGTATCCGGGACGGGCCATCCGCGGTGCAACTGCCATGTGTCCCTGCTTCTGTCCTCCGCTTGACGCCCGCCTTCAACAGGGCGGTGACGGCGGCGTGAACATCACAGCCCAGCGTCTTGAGGGCTCCGTGATGTTCACGCCCGGGCCTTCTGGCGCCGGCACCGTCCGTCCTGCCGATTTCACCGGTCAGCTTCAATCGCGCTGACCTGAGTCTCGGCAACAACAACATCGGAATTCTCTCCGATAGCCTGCGGTTTCGAGCAAGAGCGTTCTCAACTGGTTGTAGCGGGTACGAAGTCTGGTATCGCGCTTCACATTCACAGGGTGTGACATGAATCCGTACTCGATGCTTGGATCTGGAAACGGAGCACGTGCGGCGGCGCTGGGCGCCCGCCTCGCGACCTGGCACGATGCCATGGTTACGCACGAACGGAAGATCCGCGCCGGAAGGGCGGCGGCAATGTGCGATGAGGAATGCCCTCACGCTGAAGCCCGCGTGCTGTGGGTCGAGGCTTCCGAGGTCCTCGGCGGCCGTGCGCAGGAGCTGACGTTTCTGCGTTCGCGGGCGAGGGTTGCCGGCCAGTCGTCCGAGGAGCTCGCCGCGTCGGCGGGCGTACTGCCTGAGGCGGCCGACCGCGGCCGTCGTTCGCAGGACTCAGGCCATGACGCGGTTGCGCGCGGATCAAGAGTGTCTGTAAGTGCGTCCGAGCTGTCCCGAACGGCGACGGCGGAGCTGTAGCGATGTCGCTTCGAGGGATGCTCGGTGCGGATGCCATCAGCTCTGCCCACGGCTTCGGCGTATCGCCGTGTCAGCGTGAATTGCTGGTGCTCGCAATCGAACGGGCGGTACGAAACGTCGGGGCGCCGCCAATGAACAACAAGACGCGCAGGAGGAACAGTGATGAACGTGAGGAAAGCAGCAGTTCTGGCAGTGGTGCTGGCGTTCGTCGGCATCTGGGTCGTGTTGGCCGTGGGCGCCACGGGGGTGTGGTTGACAGGCGAGGTGAGAGTGTTCGGATTGGTGGCTCTGGCGACGGCAATAGTGGCATCGCTGCTGGTCCTGTACTTCGATTGGCGAGGGAAACTGCTGCGACGGATGCTCACTGAGCGGAACCAATATCGGAAGGCAGCGTAGGAGGCATTGTGTTTCACAACAGGGCAACACTCGAGTATCGGGACACTGCAGTCGACACGGTCTTGCAACGTGGGACAGCGGCGGCTCCAACGCGGTGGGCGGACGCCGAGTCCGAGGCAAGACAGCAAAGGCTCGCAGCTGAATGGGCGGTGGACAGCGTTCTAGCGGATTCCTTCCCCGCGAGTGATCCTCCGTCGTGGACGTTGGGGATCACACGTCCGCAGCCAGAGACGCTCCGGCACCCGAGCGAGGAGACCGCGCCGCCGGACGACAGGCGCGGCGCGCTTTCAAGAGAAGACGTGATCGACGTCTCCACGCCAGTGACGGACGAGCGGACGTTTTTCAAAGGTGTGGTGTCTCTGGCCGGCGCCGCGGGCATTGCACTGCTGGTGCCATTCGCCATTCTGTTCATTGGCATGCCAATCGCTCTTGCCGTTCGTGGGTTCGCTGAGGCCGCCGGCTCCCTGCTGGCGTTGGTCTGTGGGTAGAGGATTGGCAGAGGTGATCTCGGCGTCGAGCCATAAAATGGACGATACGGTGAAAGGATCCTCCCGTCCTGACGATCGCGGGCCCAAGACGCTGCATCTGGCGGAACTTCTGGACTTTCGTCCAGATCAGGGCATCATCCGCCTTCACGAGCAGCGGGTCGTGATCCTCAGCGCGGCGGCCATGGGGCTGCTGCGCAAGGAGCTCGTCGATACGGTCGGTCTCGAATCTGCGAGGCGCGTGCTGCTTCGGTTCGGGTTTGCGGACGGGTATCACGACGCGGTGAGCCTGCGAGACCGCTCGCAGTGGGCGACACCGCTCGACGGACTTCGATCCGGCGCGATGCTCCACACCCTCGAAGGTATCGTGCGGGCCGAAGTGGTCCGGATCGAACATGACGAAGCGACCGGACGATTTGCGGAAGAAGTGGTCTGGCACGATTCGTACGAGGCCGAGCAACATGTGCATCACTACGGCAAAGGCGCGTCGCCGGTATGTTGGTCTCTCGTCGGCTACTCGAGCGGCTACGTGAGCGCGTGCATGGGAAAGGAAATCTACTTCCGTGAAACGGCCTGCCTGGGACAGGGTGAAAAGGTCTGCTCGGCCGTTGGACGAGATGCGGACAGCTGGGGCGAGGATATTCACGCCATCCGCGAAGACTTTCAGGCGGCTGACGTTGGGCAAGAAGTCGAGCGCCTGCGCGATGCAGTGGGTCGGCGTCTGCAAGAGCTCGACCGTCGCGAGAGGCTCCTGGAGCGCCGCGAACGCGAACTGAACCTGCTGCGGGATCGGGTCAATCGCCACGCCGCATCGAAGCAGTTCATCGCCAGCAGCGCGGCGATGCAGGAGGTGCTGGAACTTGCGGCGCGGGTCGCACCGCTGGATACGACGGTCCTGGTCTATGGCGAGAGCGGCACCGGCAAGGAGTTCATCGTCCGGATGATCCACGATCAGAGCCCGCGGGCGAGCGCTCCGTTCGTCAGTATCAACTGTGCCGCCTTGACGGAAACGCTGCTCGAATCGGAGCTGTTTGGCCACGTGCGGGGTGCTTTCACCGGAGCCGTACGCGATAAGGCCGGTCTTTTCGAAGTCGCGGGAAGCGGAACCATCTTCCTGGACGAGATCGGTGAAGTCGCGCCGACCATCCAGGCAAAGTTGCTGCGCGCTCTTCAGGAGCGAGAGATCCGACGCGTCGGCGGCGAACGCAACATCAAGGTGAACGCCAGAGTCGTTGCGGCCACGAACCGGGATCTGCGCGCCGCGGTCGACGCCGGCACATTCCGTGAGGATCTCTATTTCCGGTTGGGCGCCTTCGTGATCACTGTCCCTCCTCTGCGCGATCGACGTGAGGATATCCCGGCACTCGTCCACAGCTTCCTCGTCAATGCGGCGTCCCGTATGAAAAAGGACGTAACCAGCGTGTCGCCCGATTCCATGACGGCATTGATGAACTACCGTTGGCCCGGCAACGTTCGCGAACTGCAGCACGCCATCGAACGCGCGGTAATAATGGCTCACGGTCCCAGCATTCGGGTGCGCGAGCTACCGCCGGAAGTGACCGAGAAAACCCGTCATCGAGCCGGAGACGACACACTCGATCTGCAGGAACAGGAGCGCGTGATGATCGAGCGCGCCCTCGAAAAGTTCGGCGGCAACCGTCGAAGAGCCGCTGAGGCGCTGAAGATCAGCACTGTCACGCTGTGGCGAAAGATGAAGCAATACGGTCTTTCATCCTGAAAACGCCTTTTCGATTCGAAACGTCCCGCGCTGACGAATCGTTCGAATTGTGCGGTGAACCTCCAACACCGACGTTGGCCCGGCGCTTGCGATGGGATCTGGGGATGAACCGCATTCACGTCGTCGCCGACGACAACGCCATCAGCTCGCAGGCACGGACGTACGCTGAGTACCGCGTCTTCTCGGCACTGACGCGCCACGCCATCAAGTTCCGCCGTGCTCGAGTCCTTCTGCGTCCGACCGACGACCGCGATACCTGCGACAGGGTGACCTGCGCCGTAGCGGTCGCGCTGGAGCCTTTGCGATCTGTCCGGGTACGTGTGACAGGACCCCACGTCTACGCCGCGATCAATCGCGCCGTCGAACGCCTCGGCGACGCCCTCGGTGAACGAATCGAACAGCGGCGTTCGTCCTGACTCAACCGCTCGCCGACATCGCGCGCGCTGCCAGGCAGTCTGGGCAAGAAACGTAGAGGACGCATGTCATTTTCGATTCAATGTGTGCTGCTCGGACACGATGACGTACTGGCTCGAGCGCCGGACCGACTCTGGCTGCGATGTGAGCACTGCGGGCGCGAGACGCCAGGGTGGAGTCTGACGCGATCCTGCCCGTTACGCAGGAGGTCGTCGGGACCGACGTCGATACCGGACGCCTTGCGGGGCCTGTCGCTCCGCGGAGAGGAACAGCCGGTTGCTGCCTAGCCAGGCACTCAGCATCGATTCCAGAACGAAAGACCATTTCAATGTGAAACGACGCGGTCCAAGGTGTCTCGGCGTAAACCGCTCTGCGTCAATGACTTACGAGACTGACCGGTGGCGCCAGATTTGCTCTTGTTATAGCCGAGAGCACATCAATGAATCACAAACGCATTCTGGTCCCACTGAGTCTTTCGAACGGCACAGACCCCGCCTTCGCGCGCGCACTGGCGCTCGCCAGGGCTTCGGACGCGGAGTTGTACCTCCTCCACGCCGTTCCTGCCGATCAACGATTCTCGTTTCGCGCGGCCGAGCGGCTCCAACGCTCGGCGGAACTCCGCCGGCGTGCTGAGGCCGCCGGCGTGAGCGTACAGATGACCGAGCAGCACGGAGATCCGGCCGAGATCATCGTGCTTCACGCCGACGCCCGCCCGGTGGACTTCATCGTGATGGGGACCGGGCGCCGGACTGGCTGGGCGCGGTTTCGTCAGCCGTCAGTCGCCGAACGGGTGCTCCGCCGAACGAAGCGGCCGACACTCGTCGTCCGCGATGATGACAACGGTGATGGCTCCGCTTTCGCGAACGTCCTCGTCGCAGTGGATCTGTCGCCGGCGTCCACGGCGTTGATAAATACGGCGCTGCGGTTGTCCGGAGGTGATGCCCCACAACTGACGGTCATTCATGCGGTCAACAGTATCGAGGCTGCGGGAGCGCTCCGCAACCGAGCAAGGTGGCTGGTACCTGAGTACCGTGGCTACGTGCTCGACGATGCTCGCCGACAGTTGGAGGCTCTCATGCCCCCGGCGAGCGTGAAGGTGCAAGTACGTGCCGAGGCTGGGCCAGCCGCTGACGCGATCGTTGCCTACGCCGCTGATGGGAAGACGGACTTGATCGTGGTGGGCAGGAGCAGGCGCTTCATGCATCTGGGCTCCACTGCTGTCCGCATCCTGCGTAACACCGATCGTGCGCTTCTGGTCGTTCCGCCGGCAGCGGCAGCGCAGCCGATCAATGCGGACTCGCCGATTCACAACCGCGCTGCCTAAGCCGCACGCCGCGCGCGAATTAAAGGAGGGAACATCGTGTCCATTCGCTCACTCGTCATCGTGCCAGTCGACGGTTCTCCGGAGACCGAACATACGGTGGCGTACGCCATGGGCATCGCCAGGCAGCGGGCCGCTGATCTTCATGCCATCCAGGTAGTGCCTCGCGACGGAGGGCTGTGGGTCGCACCGGAGAGTGAAACGAGACTCAGAGCAAGGCTGAGGGCGCTGCGAGCGCCTGCTGAAGGCGTCCTCGTCCGAATCGTCACCCTACGAGGGCCAGCTGAGAGCGCGATCCCAGCCTATACGCAACTCATGGGGGCCAGCCTGATTGTCGTCGACCGGAACTACGGGACGTCGCGCCTGTGGCGCAACACGGCGGTAACGACTCGCCTGAGCCGTTCCTCCCCGGTTCCTGTGATCGTCGTGCCGCCGCGAATGGACGGAACTGCCAGCCTGTCGCTGAAGCGGATTGTCGCAGCGGTCGACTTCACCGTGGCGTCAGCGATGGCCTTGCGAACCGCTGTGGACCTGTCACGGCGGCATGGCGCGCACTTGACAATTCTTCATGCGATGGATGCACCTCGTCCTATGGTGCTGAGCGGTGGTGCAGCGTGGCGCCTGGTGCAACGGCTACCGGCCGAAGCGAGAGTACTCGGGGAACGGTTGAAGAGGCAAGCAGTCGCGTTTGGGTCTGCCGACGCCGAGCCGGTGGTGGTGACCGGCGATGCTCATCGTGGCATCGTCGAAACCGCCACGGAGACCGCTGCGGATCTGATCGTGATGGGCGTCGCGCCCCGAACATGGATTGACCAGGCGGTGTCCGGTTCTACATTGCGCGCGGTGCTGCGGCGCGCGAAGACGCCGGTCCTTGTCCTTCCGGTCATCGCGGGCGCCCACGAGTGGATCGATGAGGTCCAGGGCCACACGGTCAACATCCCTGCCGACGCAACGGTTCGGCGCGCGGCATAGGGGCGCGAAACTGGACCGTGTCGTTATGAAGAAGCCGTTGTCAACCGGAGGGTTGCTAAACCGAGTCCAGCTTGAGGAGCCACTCAGTCACACACGCTCAAAAAAAACACGCGCTCCGCGCTCATTCGTGGTCCCCGGCCTGTTCTTCAGGCATTGCCCGCGGCCGTCGGCCGCGTGAATCGGCACGACTCCAGCCCGAGGAGCCAGCTCCTAACGTCGATAAAATCAATGACTTGCGGGCTCGATTCGCAAATAAGTTTCTAAGCTATTGATTCGCAGCAGATTGCGGAGACGTCGGCCGCACTGGACGATGTCCGCAACTGGTCGGCGCTACAGGGGAGTTGCAAAGGGCAACCCACGTTCCCGGATCGAGCTTCCAGTTGTAGATCGTTACTTCGAGGCCGACGACGCGACCACTACTGGGTCGCGATGCGCTGCGCTGCGCTGCGTCAGCAAGACTCTTTCAGTTGGCTCACAGCTGCGCCCGATCGAACGTCCAAATGTAATTTGCGGCGGTGACCACTGATCGTTTGAAGCCGCACGGGATGTGCTGAACCCAGCGCGCCAAGGTGCACCTGCGGGAAGTCGAACTGTCAGCTCGCGTCCCTTCGCTAATTCGGCACGAACACGATCCCGTCCGGATCATCGCCAGCCGCGATCGTCCGCCTCACAGCACCCCGACTGATGTCGATGACCGAGATCGTGTCGTCGAGCATGTTGGCGACGTACGCGAAACGGTCGTTCGGCACGGTGATGCCAATTGCCAGGGTGCCGACCACAATGTTGTGTCTCACTCTCAGCGTCTCGGCGTCCACGACGAGGACCCGGCCGTTGTCCGCACAGTTGACAATAAGCGTGCGGCCATCGGTGGGCGTTGGTACGACGCGCACAGCCCCCTGGCAGTTCTGCATCACCGCCCGCCCGACTACTTGTAGCGTGCTCGTGTCGATCCTTACGATCTCATTGATGTAGACAGACGACGTGTAGATGTAGCGCCCGTCTGGCGAAATGCCAATGCCCTCGGTACCGGAGCCGGTCGCGATCTGCGCCAGGATGCGCTTCGTGTTGAGATCCAGGACGGACACCGTCCCTGGCCAGAAGTTCGTGACATACGCCCGCGCTCCATCGGGTGACACGACCAGCATATGAGACCCTGCCTGATTGGTCGCGACAGCGTGAAGGATCTTCCGGCTCGCCACGTCGATCACCAGCACTTCCTGACGTCCCTCGCACGTGACATAAAGCCGTCGCTGATCGCGCGACACCGCAAGTCCGTGCGGCGCGCAGCGGCCGGCTCCGAGATCGATCGTCTCCGGAGCGCGGTCCGGGCGCGCGAGGTCGATGGTAGATAGCGTATTACCGGGTGCGTTTGTCAGTTCCGAGCTTCTGACGTGCGCACTGCCGTAGTTCGATGCGAACACGATTCGACCCGCCGCGGCCACTTCGTGCGGCAGGTAGCCGACGTTGAACTCGCGTCCCGCCTGTTTGTGGAAACCGACGATGGTCACCCGCGCCGGCGCTTTGTTTGCAATCGCGATGAGCCCAGCTGGCTCATCTGACGGCTGCGACGACGCGACCGGCTGGTGCAGCGCAATTGAAACTGCACCCGCGAGAACGACCAGACTCGGATACCAAGGTGCTCGAACGGACATCATTTGCAGTGGGCTGGATTGTACTGCTGAGGCTGGCTACGGCTTCAGCGAAATGACCGTTATCTGTCGGCCGGCGAAGAAGAAGTGCAGCGTACCGGAATCCTCGGAGACCAGATTCGCTGAATGTACTGACGTCTCCCCGAAAAACGCCGGCAGTTCAAACTAGCGTAACCTGACGGCTTCGACGGTCCACCAGCGAAAGAACAGGACCGATGAAGAAGTCGAAGTTCTCTGAAGAGCAGATCGCCTACGCGTTGCGCGAGGTCGAAGGCGGCCGACCGGCCGCCGATGTGTGTCGGCAGATGGCGGTCAGCGAGGTCACGTTCTACATCTGGAAGAGGAAGTACGGCCACCTGGGCGTGACCGAGCTGCGTCGGCTGCGCCAGCTCGAGGACGAAAACAACCGCCTGAAACGTCTGGTCGCCGAGGCGACGGAAACACATGGCGTTGCACCGCGGGCCGGCGCCGATTCCGGCGGGGCCGACCGACTGCCGTCGGCGAACGCGTCGTGGACGAAATCCATGCTCCAGCACTGCGGGCCAGCGAGCACGCGATCGAACGCCTGGCCGACTGTCAGCCCGGACATGCATGAGGCCAGTGTCGTGTGCTCACGGTGGTCGATCAGTGAAGTCGGCAAAGTCCGTTGCTGGAGGTGGCTCGTCGAGAAGTCGCTTGTTCTAGCTTAAAGCTGTCTCGTTTAGGGACCAACGTCAGAAGCGGCCGATCTCAACTCGCACCCGTCTGAGAACGAAGGCAACGTCAGTTCCCGCTGGGCTCTAAAGTGACTGCTACTCAAGACCGGGGGGACGTCGCCCGGCTCACCTGCAGTCACGCCCTCGTCCGATCGCTGCAACCGCAACAACCCAACTGAGACCGGCGACCGCAGCCGCGGTCACCCCTCAGACGATTCCCAGTCGTCGATGACGACGAATGCGGCTTGTCGATGTTTGCCTGATCCAGCCAATGTGCATCCCGACCTGCGGAACCGTGCAGAGAGAAAAGGCGCGGTGCGCTGACCCTCGCACCACGCTTCGTCACTCTTACGGCACTCGAGGCAAGACCGCTGCGATAATTGCGCACATGACGATCGCATGGCTCGTCGTAATGATCCTGGTGGCTGGGCAAACGGCGCCGCCGCTGACGTTTGCTGACGCTGCCGCCGCTGAGGCCGCCACGCAGGCGTATCGGGAGGCGTGGCTGTCGAACGATCCGCAACGCATCCTGGCGACGCTGACGCCCGATGCCGTGCTCTACCCGAGCACGCTGGCTCCGATCGCCGGCAGCGACGCGATCCGGAAGTTCTGGTTCCCTGCCTCATCGCCCACGCGCGTCGTCGCTATGGAATTGAGCATCGACCACGTGCACGTCGACGGCGATACCGCCGTGACGTCGGGACTGGGGTCGCTCACGTTTGTTGTCACAACCAACGGCATCGACGGCGCCCCGCGCACGCAGCGATCGTGGCACGTCAACGTGCTGCGGCGACAGCGGGACGGATCGTGGCTGATCTGGAGGCGCATGTGGGGCGACCTGCGATGATGCGGCGGGTCGGCAAGTACCTGCTGTTGGCTACCGGAATGACGGCCTTGGCCTTAGTCGGCGCAATGGCGTTCATGCGCCGCGATCACAAAGTCGAGCTCGTCGCTACTTACCAGCAGTCACCGCCTGCCGCGATCTGGCGGCTGCTGACCGATCACGCTGCGGAGCCGCAATGGCTGCCAGCGTTTGGATCGGTGGTCCGACAAGCGGACATCGGCGGCCATGAAATCTGGACGCACACGTCGCCCGACGACGTGTTCAGCTTCACTGTGATGACGGTGTCCGCGATACCTGAGCGGCGCTACGAACGGCTGCTGCTACGCGATCATCAGCCGCGGCACCAGTCATGGGACGGACGCTGGATCTACGAACTCGAGCCGAGCGGCACCGGCACGCGGTTGCGAGTCACTGAGTATGGCTGGACTGACGGCTTTCCGTTCTTCATCGTGCAGCGCGTCGTCGCCAATCCCGACGCCTTCCTGAAGTTCTACGTCAACCGGATCGGCCAGGTGTTGAACGATCCGCCGGCGATTCAGGTGTTGCGATCGCACTGAGACCCTTGGGTGCGATCATGGAACGAACCCGTCCCGAGAAGACGGTGTCATGCGGCGAGGTCGAGCCGAGCGCTGGAGGAGCAGCATGATTCGGCCGGGCCCACTGACTGCGAAGCACCGCCCGGCTTGGTGTGGCGTGGGCGATGATACGGCGACTCGCGCTCCTCCCGGATGACATGCGACCAGCATGCGAGCATGTGGGCGGCATGTCAGGTCAGGTCTGCACGGGCGAGATTACGGCACCGGGACTCGCTGCTTCAGCTCCTCATGCCAATTGAGCACGACGTCGATCTGCAGCGCTGCGCGGCGCTTCGAGTCGCTCTGCGCCGTGTGTGCCGGCACCACGATGAGCAGCTGCTGGCCATCTGGCGTCACGTCATAGTTGCGCTCGGTGAGGGGATGGATCGCGTCATCAATGGGAAGTGGCACCAGCGTGCCCAACGTCAGACCCTGCTCGGCGCGGATGTCGACGACGACGAACCGGTTCAAGGCGATGGCGTGAAAGAAGAGCTGCTTGCCGTCAGGCGACCACGCCGGCGTTCGGCCGCCCGGTGAAATCTGGTACTTGGCGCCGGTTGGTGGAAACGGCTGGATGTAGATGTCTGAATCGCCTTCGGTGTTGGCCATGTACGCCACCCATCGCCCATCAGGCGAAAACGCCGAATGCTTTTCGACGGCCGGCGTATCCGCGAATGCCGTCGGCGTGGCCCCGGAATCCGTGGTGATCGTCCAGACGCTCTCGTTACTCGACTTGACGACGTTCATCGCCAGCGTCTTTCCGTCGGGACTCCATGACTCGGGCCGGTGCCCGACTCCCGCGTCCGGCCTGGTCAGGCGTACGGCGGGACCGCTGCCATCGGCCGGTTGCGTGAAGATGGCGTCGTCGCCATCCCGATTCGATTGGAAGGTGATGAAGCGGCCGTCGCGCGTCCAGATCGGATACTGATTGCGGCCGCCGAACGTGAGCCGGCGCGGCGAGCTACCAGGCTTGAGGTCGTAGACCCACACGTTGGCGTCCTTGCCATCGTCGGTGCCGACGACGAGCTGCCGGCCGTCTGGCGACAGGCGGGGATGGACGTATGGCTGCGGAGGCAGCCCGAGCGTCTGGATCCTGCCGTCGCGACCGGCGAACACGAGGGCCTTGGGCAGGGAGGCGCCGCTCGACCGGCCCGGCAGGTAGGCGAGCGTGCCGGTTGCGGACACGGCATATTGCGCGACGCCGCTCTGCAGCGCGGAATTGGCAGAACGCGTGACCGGTTCGACGATGGGCACCGGGGCCCCGCGCAGCTCGAGGCGTGTGGCGTCGAACGGCGCGGCGAGCAGCGAATTGCCAACGGCGTACACCAGATGGCCGCCGCCGCGTCCCGGCGGATTGGTCGCGGTCGCCAGATACCGCGCCGCGCTCCCGCCACGCAGCACGATGTGCCGCTCGCCTGAGACCATCGATTGGACGACGATCTGCGCCTCGTCCCACCGATCGGCACCGGATCCCGTGGCGAGGGTGTAGAGCAGTCGCCCATCGGCGAGCACCTGTGGGCCATCGGCCGCCTCACCAGGCCCGATCTTCACGACGACCTCCGGCTCACCACCGTTGGCGGACACGCGCAGGATGCCGTGGGTTCCGCTGGCGACGAAGATCGTATCGCCGTCCCAGGTCGCGCTCCACGGCGCGTCGACTTTGCCCAGCGTGACCGGCGCTCCGCCGCCGATCGCGATCTTGCGCAGCAGGGAGTCCCCGTAGGAAAAGAATCCAACCCACTGGCCATCCGGCGAAAAAAACGGGCTCGCGGCGTCGAGATTGGTTCCGCGAATCGGTTTCGCCTCGACCTCGCCCATGGACCGGAGGTAGAGCTGGCGGTTGGCGGCGTACGCGATGCGAGCACCGTCGGGCGACAGGGCGACGATCGCGACATTCTGCCGCGTGGCCGCCTGTTCGTCGGGAAGCACGATCGGAAACCGTGTGACCACAGCGGTGGCGGTCGCCGGCAGCGGCCGGAGGCTCCATGTCAGCACGCTCGCGGCGGTGCCGACGATGACGGCCGTCGCCGCGATCGGAAGGGCTCGACGCCAGAGTGATCCGGGTGGGCGCGAAGCCGCTGTGGCGGTGTCTCCGCGCCTCGCGGGCTGGGACGATGCCGGGTCCTCGAGGATGAGCCGTGCTTCGCCGATGTCGCGCAAGCGGCGCCTCGGGTCCTTCTCCAGGCACCGGTGGAGCAGCCGGCGGATTGGTTCGGGCAAATCGACGGACAGCGCCTGCCAGCTCACGTCTTCCTTGATCACGCTCGCGAGGGTCACCGAGACGTCTTCGCCCTCGAACGCACGCTGGCCCGACAGCATCTCGTAGAGGACCACGCCGAAGGCCCAGATGTCGGCACGCCGATCGACGGTCTTGCCGCGTGCCTGCTCGGGTGCCATGTAGGCGGCCGTCCCGATGATCAGGCCCGCCCGCGTTGCCCCCACGGAGAGCGTCGGCGAGTTCATCGCCTTCGGGCTCGAGGTCGCAGCCGGATCCAGTGCCTTCGCCAGCCCGAAGTCGAGCACTTTCACCGCGCCGTCGGCGCGCACCTTGATATTCGCGGGTTTCAGATCGCGATGGATGATGCCCTGGTCGTGCGCGGCTTCCAAGGCGTCTGCGATCTGCTTCGCAATCGGCAACGCGTCGTCCAGCGGCATGGGTCCGCGCGCGATCAGCACCGACAGGTCGTCGCCTGGGACCAACTCCATGACGAGCGCGCCCATGCCGCTGAACTCCTCGAGGCCGTGGATGTGCGCGATGTTGGGATGGTTCAGCGAGGCGAGGACCTGTGCTTCCCGCTGGAAGCGGGCAAGTCGATCGGCGTCGTTGGCGAAGGACTCGGGCAACACCTTGATCGCGACGTCGCGATTGAGCTTCGTATCGCGCGCGCGATAGACCTCCCCCATGCCGCCCTCGCCGATCGCCGCAGTGATTTCATAGACGCCGAGGCGCGTGCCGGATGTCAGAGCCAACGGTGACGTGAGTATAGGGGCAGAACCAGCGGACTCAGATGTGATTGTCCGGGTCGCGTCAGGCCTGAGTGGGTCAGAAAAAGACGTTGAACAGGCCGGCCGGCGGATCGGCGTCCCCTGGCGCGAATGTCAAGAGATGTCAGGCCTGATCCCGCACGAGACGGAATACCATGGCGACCAGAGTTGCGGGAGAATGCAACCCGGAGGGTGTATGCGGAAGAGCGTTCTGGCCGTGGCGATCGTGAGTGCGGTGGCCGCTGGTGTAATCGTCGGCTCGAAACTCGCGGCACAGCCGCAACCGAATCCGCGGCAGCAGCCCGGCGCGATGATCACGATGTACGCGCCCGAGCAGCACGACCTGTACGACGGGCATTACGTGATGTCGGCCGAACCGCATCTACATGGTCGGCGGCTTGCAGCGATCCCGTGGGGTGGGACCATCTCGACAACGAGGCGAAGACCGTGAAGCCGGTGTCGGGCACGGCGGCGATCGACGTCAACGACCTCACGAACACGGGCACGTTCGAGGCCCGGCTCCGGATTCCCGAGGGCGACCTGGTCCTGGCGATCGACAAGTTCAACGAGTTCAATCCCTGCCAGAACGGAGGGATCGTCGGCTTCCTCCACGAGCACGGCACCGATTCTGGGCTGTGGGGACAACAACTGGCCGAAGACGTTCGTCTACCTGGCAGGCTGGGGTTTCGGCCATGCCACGCTCAACGGCAAGCCGCTGTACGACAACTACGAAATGCACTTCATGGTCACGCAGGGGATCCGCGACCGGAAGACGCTGCGCGTGAACTATCCGATGGCGGACAAGAAGCAGCCGGCCGGCGAGGTCAATCCGGCCACGCAGCAGATTGACTTCTACATCCGCAGCCCGCAGCAGAATCCCAAGAACCGGCCGACCCGCGAGGTGTTCATGCATTTCTTCGGCATGGAAGTCACCTGGAAGTAGTGCCGACCGCCAGGTGGAAGAAATGCCTTACCATCCACCACATGAACGCCGGCGTGTACACCAGTGCCGCAAGCGACAGACGCCGCGGCGATGGATACCGCCGCACGCCGGCGCTGGTCTTGCTCTGCTCGACGATGATGGTGGCGGCGGATGCGGCCGGGCAGCCGAACGGCCCGCCTCTGCTCCGGGTGGGACACGCCGCCGACGGTCAGCGGCCCGTGATTGACGGACGCGTGGACGAAGCGCTGTGGATGCAGGTGGAGCCGTTCTCGACCTTCATTCAGCAGGAGCCGAACGAAGGCCTGCCAGCGACCGAACGCACCGAATTGCGGTTCCTGCTCGATCGGCAGAACCTGTACATCGGGATCATCTGCTTCGACGGCCAACCCGAGCACATCCTGGTCAGCCAGAGCCGGCGTGACGCCGACCTCACCGATACCGACTCCATCCGGATCCTGCTCGACACCTTCAACGATGGCCAGAACGCGTTCGTGTTTGGAACGAACCCGTTCGGCATCGAGTACGACGGGCAGGTCACGGCGGAAGGGCAGACGGGACAAATCGGCGGCGGAGGTGGCGGCGCCGGTTTCAACCTGAACTGGGATGCGGACTGGACGGTGCGTACCCGGATCACCGAGCGCGGGTGGGAGTCGGAGTTCGTCATTCCGCTGAAGACCCTGCGATACAACCCGGGCGAGGAGCGCACCTGGGGCGTCAACGCGATGCGCAACATCCGCCGGAAGAACGAGCAGGTGTTCTTGTCGCCGGTGCCGCGCGGCTACAACCTGTATCGCGTCTCCATCGCCGGCAAGCTGCAGGGACTGAGCCTGCCCGCGCGCCGCGACGTGCGCTTCATTCCGTACGTGGCGGCCGCGGTCACCGATGACAAGACGCTGCGAACGGACACCGTGGACCGCTCGGGCGATGTCGGGCTGGATTTCAAGTGGGGCGTCCGCGCCGACCTCACCCTGGATCTGACGGTGAACACCGATTTCGCCCAGGTCGAGGCCGACGAGCAGCAGGTGAACCTCACGCGCTTTCCCGTGTTCTTCCCGGAGAAGCGGGCGTTTTTCCTCGAGAACGCCCAGCTCTTCCAGATGGGCCAGCCGCAGGCGGTGGACTTGTTCTTCTCGCGACGCATCGGCCTGTCACCCGCCGGCGCGCCGATCGACATCGTGGCGGGCGGACGCCTGAGCGGGAAGCTTGGTGGCTACAACGTCGGTCTTCTCAACATGCAGACCGAGTCCGCGCTCGACCAGCGATCCGGGCAGGTCATCGCACCGGCGAACAACTTCAGCGTCGTGCGCCTCCAGCGCGAAGTCGGGCGTTCGAACGTCGGCGCGCTGTTCGTCGGCCGCCACGGCGTCGGCGAGCACGCGGCGCCCGAGGACTACAACCGCGCCTACGGCCTGGACCTCGGGTGGCAGGCCACCCCCAACGGACGCGTGTTTGCCTTCATCGCCCGCACCGATTCACCGGCCGCCAGGGGCGGCTCCGACTACGCGGGCCGCGCCGCGTACGCATATACCCAACGCGTGTGGACGGCGAGCGCGGGCTACACGCAGGTCGGCGACGCGTTCAACCCGGAAGTCGGGTTCCTGCGACGCCGTGGGGTGCGGCAGGCCGAGGGACGGTACAGCCTCAGCTATCAGCCGGCACGGTGGCCCTGGATTCGACGAATCCAGCCGCACGCGAACTTCAGCGCCTACGCCAACCTGCAGAACCAGCTCGATAGCTCCTCCGGTCACTGGCACTTCTTCGACATCCAGACGCGAACCGGCGCCCGGTTCGGTTATCTGTTCGAAACGCAGCAGGATCGCCCCCGCGCCGCGTTCACCGTGTACCAGGACGTCACGGGCCGCCGGGTGGTGATCCCGCCCGGCCAGTACGCGTGGACACGCGGCGTCTTCGAGGGCCACACCAACCAGAGCGCGCCCGTGTCCGCGTCGCTGCTGCATCGCGTCGGCAGCTTCTACGACGGCGACTATCACGGCTGGAGCCTGACGGTCGCGATGCGCGCGGGTGCGAGGCTGCTCACCGACATCACCTGGAACCGCGACCTCGTCACGTTGCCAGGAGGGCGTTTCCGCAACGATCTGGTTCCGGTGAGGCTCAGCTATGCCTTCACCAGTCTGGCGAGCGTGCAAGGGCTCCTGCAGTACAACCGACAGGCGTCGACCTTCTCCGCCAACGTCCGCCTGGCGCTGCTGGACCGCAGCGGCACCGGGTTCTTCCTCGTCTACAACGACCGCCGGGATACCTCGGCATTCACGCCCGACCAGGTGCTCGGACGCTCGTTCGTGGTGAAGTACACGCGCCTGTTCGACTACTGAACCCCCATCCCACCTGCCGCCCCTGGCCGTCCGGACCGAGCAACCGGCGCGCACCGGCCCCGTCCCCGCCGTCGTGTTCAGCCACGGGTCGGGGCGGCAAACCAAGGATGCGTGCCGCTTCCTCGCGGCGGGCTCGCGTCGGGCCGGCCGTTCTCGCACGTGGTCTTCCCCGGCGTCGGCCACGACGTGGGACGCCCGCCGATTTGGCCGGCGATCGACCACTGGCTCGCGCGCACCCTGCCAGCACGCGCCCTCGCCCGCCGGCGGCCGCGTGCCGGCGGTGACGCGCAGGTCATCGCAGTGCCAGCTCTTCCCTGGTTCAGGGCGAGGCGGGTTTGTTTGGTAGCCAACAGACGGAGCCCTCCAGACGTCCGTACACTGTCCGGCTAGTCTCTTTTTTTCAGTCGCGCGTGAGACCACAGTGCGGGCGGTGAAGAGACGACCGCTCTGCGCGTGACGCTCACCCGTTTCCGGACGAAGAATGGCGATGAATCAGCCGCGTAACGTCGGACCAGCAGGAGACGCACTCGCGGGCCCTGCCAGTGATCGAGCGGTGGCGGTCGACGGCTTGGATGGGTGCGAGCCGTGGGGCGGCCTTCTGGCAAGTGCCGGGCCTCGCGATCACATCGTCCAGCTCTATCAGGACCAGCAGTTCCTCAACCGCGCCGTCTGTCGCTTTGCCGCGTGCGCGCTTGCCAACGGCGAGGGCGTGATTCTGGTGCCGACCGCTGCCCACTGGGCAGCATTCCGCCCGCGCCTCGAGGCCGAAGGCGTCGACATCGACGCCTCGCAGGCGCGCGGGCAGCTCACGGTCGTGGACGCCGACGAGCTTCTGCCGCACTTCATGCGTGACGCCATGCCGGATGCGCCGGTGTTCCTCGGACTGGCCGGGGATGTCATCGCCAAGGCGCGCGGGGACGGCCGCTACCCCAAGGTTCGCTGGTGGGGCGAGATGGTGAACGTGCTGTGGGAACGCGGAAACGTGGCGGCGAGCATGGCACTGGAGGATCAGTTCGACCGCCTCGCGCACGAGCACGAAATTGCCATCTTTTGTTCCTTCGTGATGGACAATTTCAATGGCGAGGTTCACGCTCGCATGCTGCCGCGCCTGGGACAGAACCATTCGCACCTCATCCCGGTCGAGGATTATGCCCGTCTCGAACGGGCCGTCGCCGACGCGCTTCGAGATACGGTGGGAGCGGATGAGGCCCGCGTCCTCGAACAGCAGTTGCTCTCGCGCTACGCCGCGCCATTCCGGATGCCGCGATCGCAGGCGTTGCTCCTCGCGCTGCGCGAGACCCTTCCGCTGGTCGCGGATTCGGTGCTGACACGGAGCCGCACACTCTACCGCGCGGCGCAAGACCAGGCGCAGTGACGACTCCCACGGGCCCCGGTGAGGTCCTGCCAGACGACACCCGCGGGGGGGTGGCCGATGCCGCGGGTGCCGCCGGTGGGAACCCTGTGCAGGTCGACCTGGTTGGCATCCTCGACACGCTCGATGTTCCCATTCTGGTCGTCGGCGTCGATTGCCGGCTGGTTCGTTTCAACCGTGCGGCGATCCAGGCCTTTGCTCTCGCACCATCGGACATCGGCCGTCATCCGAGCGCGGTTGCCGCACTGGCCGCCGCGAAGGATCTCGAACAGCTGTGCGCGCAGGTGATCGCGGACGCCGCGCCTGCGCGGCGCGACGTCCAGAGCGGCGATCGCCACTTCCTGCTGCGCGTCGCCCCTTATGGGCGCGGCATCGGCGAGCTGGCGGGCGCGGTGCTCATGTTCACGAATGTCACGGCGTTTCGCGCCAGCCTCGACCAGGCCGTGTACGAACGCGAGTACACGAAGGCCATCCTCAACACCGTGAGTAACCCGTTGGTGGTCCTGGACAGCGCGTTACGCGTGCAATCCGCCAACCGTGCGTTTTATGCCGCGTTCGGCGCCTCGCGCGAACAGACACAGGGTGTTCCGCTGCGCGACCTCGGCGACGACGACTGGAAGGCGTCCGCCCTGTGGCCGTCCCTCCGTGCCATCCTGGCCGACGACCGCGACTTCGAGCAGATTGAGATCACTCGCGGCTTCCCCGCGCTCGGTCCGCGGACCGTGCTCCTCGACGCCCGGCGCATCTCTCGTGCCGGTGATGCCGCGATCGTCGTGGCGTTCCACGACATCACGGAGCGCAAGCACGCCGAGAGCGCCCGTGCCAGGCTCGCCGCGATCGTCGAGTCGTCGGACGACGCGATTATCAGCACCGATCTCCAGGGGTCGATCACCACGTGGAATCATGGCGCCGAGCGGCTCTTCGGCTTCACGGCGGCGGAGGCGATCGGCCAGTCGGTGTACATGCTGATCCCCGAAGACCGCCTGGACAACGAGCGCGTGCTGCTGACGCCGATCTGCCACAATGCCCGCGTCGACCCCTTCGAAACGGTGCGGCGCCGCAAAGACGGTACGGTGCTGGACGTCTCGTTGAGCGTGTCACCCATCGCCGACGGCCGCGGGCAGGTGGTCGGCGCATCGAAGACGGCGCGTGACATCACCGGCCGCAAGCGCGCCGAAGCCGCGTTGCAGGAGAGCGAACGGCGATTCCGCGAGATGGTGGACGCGCTGCCGGTGGCCGTCTATACGACCGATGCCGAAGGCCGGCTGACGCATTTCAACCCCGCCGCCGTCGAGTTCGCCGGCCGCACCCCGGAGTTGGGCCGCGACCAGTGGTGCGTGACGTGGAAGCTGTATCGCCCCGACGGCACCCCGTTACCGCCTCAAGAGGCACCGATGGCCACAGCGCTCAAAGAGGCGCGTCCGATTCGTGGGACACAAGGGATCGCGGAGCGGCCCGATGGCCAACGCCGCTGGTTCGAGCCCTATCCCACGCCGCTGTTCGACGCGGCCGGCCGGCTGAGTGGCGCCATCAACATGCTGCTCGACATCACCGAGCGCAAGCGCGCCGAGGAGGCGCTGCTGGAGTCCGATCGCCGCAAGGACGAGTTCCTGGCGCTTCTCGCGCATGAGCTGCGCAATCCGCTGGCGCCGATTCGCACCGGCCTCGAGCTGATTCGTCTCTCCGGCGACACGCCGCAATCCGTCCGGCGCGTGCGCTCGATGATGGAGCGTCAGATCGGCCAGATGGTTCGGTTGATCGACGATTTGCTGGACGTGTCGCGGATCGCCTCAGGCAAGATCGTCCTGCAGCGCGCGCCGAGTTCGCTCGTCGAGCTGGTGCAGAACGCCATCGAAGCGCACCGCGCCGCGATCGCGGCCGCCCAGATTGACCTGACCGTCGACCTGCCACGGCAGCCCTGCGTGATCGACGTGGATCCGACGCGCTTCGTGCAGGTGCTGTCGAACGTGCTGCACAATGCCTCGAAGTTCACCCCCGCACACGGAGCGATCCGCCTCTCCGTCGAGATTGGTGGTCCCGCTGAGGCGCCGCAGGCGGCCATCACGGTGTCGGATACCGGGGCCGGCATCTCCCCCGACCTGCTGCCGCGGGTGTTCGAGCTGTTCGTGCAGGCCGAGGCGGTGACCGAACGTGCCCACGGCGGATTGGGGATCGGCCTGGCCCTGGCGCGACGATTGATCGAGATGCACGGTGGAGAGATTGCCGCGCATAGCGATGGCCCGGGTCATGGCGCCGTCTTCGTCATCACGATGCCGCTGTGCGAGGCTGCCTCGGCGCGACAGCCGCAACCGCCGATCGACCTGCCCCACGTCGCGGGCCGGGCCGTGATCATCGATGACAACCCGGACGTCGCCAGCACGATGTCGATGCTGGTCGAACAGCTCGGGGGCTCGGCGCGAACGGCACACGATGCCGCCAGCGGCCTGGCCGCGGTGCAGGACTTTCAACCTGACATCGTGTTTCTCGATATCGGGATGCCTGGGATGGACGGATACGAAACGTGTCGGCGCATTCGACAGCAGCCGTCCTCGCGCCACCTCATTGTCGTCGCCGTGACCGGGTGGGGGCGGTCGCAGGACAAGCAACGGGCCCTCGACGCCGGGTTCGATGCGCATCTGACGAAGCCAGTCGACCCGGCGGCTCTGGCGAGCGTCCTCGCGCGCGATCGGGGACGACCAGGCGCATGATCGCCGCCGCCGCATAGCTCGTCTGTTGCCATCCCGTACAATCGCCCCACATGCCAGCTGAGGACGCCTCGGTCCTGCCCACGACGAACAGACTGGACACGTCTGGCGGCGAGCCGCCCCTCAGCCTGCGTGCACTCTTCCCCGGCGACTCCGAGCTGGCGTCGTTGATGCGCGCGACAGACTGGTCGCGCACGGCGCTCGGTGCGCCGCAGACGTGGCCGCAAAGCCTGCGCACGATGGTGCGCATGCTGCTCACGTCCCGTTACCAGATGTGGATGGGGTGGGGCCCGCAGCTGCATTTTTTCTACAACGACGCGTATCGTCCCACCCTCGGGTCCAAGCATCCCGAGTCCCTCGGCAAACCGACGCGTGAGCTCTGGGCGGAGATCTGGAGCGACATCGGCCCCCGCATCCAGCAGGTGCTCGATACCGGTGAAGCGACGTGGGACGACGGCCTGCTCCTGCTCCTCGAGCGCAGCGGCTATCCGGAAGAGACGTACCACACCTTCTCGTACAGCCCGTTGTTCGACGACGCGGGCGCGATCGGCGGAATGCTGTCCGTGGTGATGGAGGAGACCGAGCGCGTGATCAGCGAGCGCCGGCTGGCGCTGGTCCGTGAGCTCTCCTCGCGGCTGGCGTCCGCCAAGACGGTCGGCGCGGTCATGAACGCCCTTGAACAGGCGTGTCCCGTCGCCAGTCGCGATCTGCCATTCACGCTCACCTACCTGTTCGACGAGGCGATGCAGACGGCGACGCTGGTGGCACGCACGGGTGGTTGGACCGACGGCACGGCCGCACCGCCGGTGCTCGATCTCGGCGTGTCCGGCCTGTGGCCGATCACCGACGCTGTGGGTGCGGGCGCGGCGGTCGTGGTCGAGCCATTACCGGAAGGGGTCGGCTGGCCGCGGGGGCCATGGGCCACGCCGCCACGCTCCGCCATCGTCACGCCGATTCCAGAGCAGGGACAGCCG
The DNA here is from genome assembly GCA_963707795.1 of uncultured Acidobacteriota bacterium. Lineage (GTDB taxonomy): Bacteria > Acidobacteriota > Vicinamibacteria > Vicinamibacterales > UBA2999 > JACCSI01. The sequence goes on from OY970174.1 coordinate 29,262, forward strand.
GGCGCGGCCGGCGTGTTCATCGCCGGCATCAATCCGCACCGGCCGTTCGACCAGGCGTATCGCAGCTTCTTCGACCTGCTGGTCGGGCAGATCGCCGCCGGCGTCGCCAACGCGCGCGCCTATGAAGCGGAGAAGCGACGGGCCGAGGCGCTGGCCGAAATCGACCGGGCCAAGACGATTTTTTTCTCGAACGTCAGTCACGAATTCCGTACGCCGCTGACACTGATGCTCGGTCCTCTCGACGACCTGGCCGCGCGTGCCGACGTTGCCGACGACGTCCGGGCGCAGGTGAGCATGATTCGCCGGAACGGCGCGCGGCTGCTGCGACTGGTGAACACGTTACTGGACTTTTCGCGCATCGAGGCCGGGCGGGCGCAGGCGCGGTACGAACCGACCAATCTGGCCGAACTCACACGCGAACTCGTCAGCACCTTCCAGTCGGCGACCGAACGTGCCGGTCTGAGCTTGCGCGTGGACTGTGCGGCCGTCGGCGAGCCGGTCTACGTCGACCGCTCCATGTGGGAAAAGATCGTCCTCAATCTCGTCTCGAACGCGTTCAAGTACACGCTGCAGGGCCGCATCGCGGTCTCCCTCGAATGCGCCGACGACAGCGTCGTCCTGCAGGTGGCCGACACCGGTGTGGGAATCCCGGCCGACGAACTGCCGCGCCTGTTCGAGCGGTTTCATCGGGTCGAAGGCGCGCGTGGCCGCAGCCACGAGGGTTCCGGCATCGGCCTCGCGCTGGTGCACGAGCTGGTGAAGCTGCACGGCGGCAGCGTCGAGGCGGAAAGCACGCCGGGCCATGGCAGCACCTTCAGCGTTCGGTTGCCCCTCGGACGGTCGCACCTGCCCGCCAGGCAGGTGTCCGATGTGCCGACAGCGGTGGCGCCCGTCGGTGCGTCTCTGTTCGTCGAAGAGGCGCTCCAGTGGCTGCCGCCGTCCGCAGCCGGGACGGCGCACGGCGACGGTGAGCCGTGGGTCCCGGGCGCGGCGGTCGAGCGGGAACGGATCGTTGTCGCCGACGACAGCGCCGACATGCGCGACTACATCAGCCGGCTGCTGAGCGCGCGGTGGCGCGTCGAAGCCGTCGCCAACGGCCGCGACGCGCTCGACGCGATCACGCGCGAGCGCGCCAACCTCGTGATTACCGACCTCATGATGCCCGAGCTCGACGGGTTAGGCCTGCTTCGGGCGCTGCGGGATGACCCGCAGATGCGACACGTGCCGGTGCTGGTCCTGTCGGCGCGTGCCGGCGAGGAGGCGCGCATCGAGGGGCTGGAAGCCGGCGCCAGCGATTACCTGGTCAAGCCGTTCTCGGCGCGCGAGCTGGTGGCTCGCGTCGAGGCCCAGCTGCTGCGGGCCCGCGTTCGAGACGTCGAGGAAGCGCACGCGCGGCGCCTGACGTCGATCTTCGCGCAAGCGCCGGTGGCGATCGCGATCCTGCGTGGTCCCGAGCATGTGTTCGAGCTGACGAATCCGTCGTACATGGAGGTCGTCGACGGTCGCGACGTCATCGGTAAACCGCTGCGGGAGGCGCTGCCGGAAGTAGCCGCTCAGGGGTTTGTCGAGGTGCTCGACGAGGTCGTCCGCTCGGGACGGCCCTACACGGCCCGCTCGCAGCCCATCAATCTGGCTCGCCGGGCCGATGGCGTGCTCGAGGAGCACTACTTCGATTTCGTCTTCCAGCCGCTGATGGACGACGCCGGCCTGGTCGGCGGCGTGGCCGCCGTTGGCCACGACGTCACCGAGCTGTCGCGTGCCCGGCACGAGGCGGAAATGGCCAACCGCGCCAAGGACGAGTTCCTGGCGATGCTTGGCCACGAGCTTCGCAACCCGCTGGCGCCGATCCTCACCGCGTTACAACTGCTGCGGCTCCGTGGCGTCAAGGCTGGCGAACGCGAACGCCAGGTGATCGAGCGCCAGGTGCAGCATCTGGTGTCGCTCGTCGACGACCTGCTCGACGTATCGCGAATCACCCGCGGCAAGATTCAAATCAATGCTCGACCCGTCGAGATCAGCGAAGTCGTCGCCAAGGCGATCGAGACCGCCAGCCCGCTGCTCGAGCAGAAAGGCCACGACCTGCGGGTCGAGGTGTCACGCGAGGGACTGGCCGTCGACGGTGACCCCGACCGGCTGGCGCAGGTCGTCGCCAACTTGTTGACCAACGCGGCCAAGTACACGGAACACGGCGGCCGAATATCGGTGCACGCCGCCGCCGTCAGCGGTGAAGTCATTCTCCGCGTCGAGGATTCGGGTATCGGGATTGCTCCGGAGATGCTGCCGCGCGTGTTCGATCTGTTCGTGCAGGAGCGGCAAGCCCTGGACCGCGCGCAGGGTGGCCTGGGACTCGGGCTTGCCATCGTCAGGAGCCTCGTGCACCTGCATGGCGGGCGTATCGCGGCGCACAGCGACGGTCCCGGACGTGGTGCCGCGTTCGTGGTCGGCCTGCCGCTCTCGACCGCAGAGATGCTGCTGCCGGACGAGCAGGTCGGGCTGACGTTGCGGCCGCCCGAGACCGTGCGGCGGATACTGGTCGTGGACGACAACCTCGATGCCGCCACGATGCTGGCCGACGCGCTGACCGCGCAGGGACATGTCGCGCGGGTGGCGTCAGATGGTGTCGAAGCGCTGAGGGTGGCAGCAGAGCTTCACCCCGACGTGGCGCTCCTGGACATCGGGCTGCCCGTCATGGACGGCTACGAAGTGGCGCGCCGTCTCGCCGAGGATCCGCGATTCGCCGGCATCAAGATGGTCGCCGTCACCGGCTACGGTCAGGAACAGGATCGACGACGTTCCGCCGACGCGGGGTTCAGTGCGCACGTCGTCAAGCCGGTCGACCTCGAGCAGCTTCGGGCGGTCGTCGAAGGTCCGGCCGGCGACGCACAACCCGAGTGACCGATGTCCCTCGCCCTCGCCAACGCCATCCGGACGGCGCCGTACTCGCACGCAGTACCCGACGTCCCAGTGCCTCCTCGTGCGGCGGGAGCAGGTCCAGCATTCTCTTGAACAGGGAGCCGTTCCGGTCAGGAGAATTCCCGCCGTGGTGTGCGATGATGCGGCTGCGCGCAGTCAGGACCGCCCCGAGCGGCAGTTCTCCGGAACTCGCGCCAGAGGAGCAAGCATGGACAACGTCACGTTCCTGAAGGGTCTCTACGACGCGTTCGGCCGCGGAGACATGCCGAGTGTCCTGGGGGCGATGAGCCCGGAGATCAAGTGGCATCAGGCTGAGAACAATCCCTACAGGCCCAGCGGAGAGGCGTGGGTGGGACCGGACGCCGTCCTCAACAACCTGTTCATGAGGCTCGGCGGGGAATGGGATGGCTTCACGGTTCACCCCAGGACGTTCCACGCCGCCGGGGACAGCGTCGTTGTCGAAGCTCGCTATACCGGCACCTACAAGGCGACCGGCAAGAGCATGGACACGCAGGCCTGCCACGTCTGGGACGTCAAGGATGGCAAGCTGACACGGTTCCAGCAGTACGTGGACACGGCGAAACTCTCGGAGGTGATGGGAGCGATCTAGCGATCGGGATCACGCGCCCGCTTCGAACCATCCGTGACGTTTCGCGCCAAACGCTGTTCGGGCTTGCTGACAGAGGGCGGACCAGGCCCGGAATCCGCGGAAGCATATCAGGTCGAGAAACGCCGATCGCATTCACAGCGAGTCGGCAGGTCGCCGGTGAGCATGAAAAAACCGACCCATCTCGCGACGCGCGATCGCATTGCGCTCAGGTTCAGGGGCGGTTCGCCCGATCAGGCCTCGGCCAGCTTGTCGATCAGCGGGACGAGCTCGTCGAGCTCGACCGGCTTGACCAGGTGGGCGTCGAATCCAGCCGCGGCGCTGCGCCGGCGATCGGCATCCTGCCCATAGCCGCTGACCGCCACCACCCGAAGCGCGGACAGGCCGGGCAGCGTGCGCAGCCGCTTCGCCAGCTCGTAGCCATCCATCACGGGAAGGCCGATATCCAGCAGCGCGATGTCCGGGCGGAACACCTCGGCCGCCGCGAGCGCCGACGGGCCGTCGCCCGCGGTCCGCGTCGTATGGCCGGCGATCGAGAGCGCTTCGGCGAGCATGTCCGCCGCATCGCCGTTGTCGTCGACGATCAGGACGCGTCGGGGCGTGGGGACCGCGAGCGGCGCCGCGGCCTCGGCTGCCGCGTCGGCGCGGAGGGCGGCAGGATCGATCGCCGGGAGCCGGACGAGGAACTCGCTCCCCTGGCCGGGCCCGTCGCTGCGTGCCTCGACCGATCCGCCATGCAGCAGCACCAGGCTCCGGACGATGGTCAACCCGAGCCCGAGACCGCCTTCGGGCCGCGCCAGTGATTGCGGGCCCTGCATGAACAGATCGAACACGCGGGGCAGCAGGTCGGGCGGGATACCGATGCCCGTGTCGCGCACGCGGATGTCGATGTGGTCCGCGTCGAGCGACGCGGCGACCGTGATCCGGCCGCCCGGTTCGGTGTACTTGGCGGCATTGGTGAGCAGGTTCGCGATCACCTGCGCCAGCCGCACGGGATCGGCCTCTACCGGCAGCGCCGCGGGCACCGAGACCGTGACCTGGTGCCGGTGCTCCTCGAGGATGGGACTCGCCAACTCGATGGCCTTGGCCACGATGTGCGTGGCCTCGACGACCTCCTTTTTCAGCTCGATCTTGCCGCGGGTGATGCGGGACACATCGAGCAGGTCGTCCACCAGCCGCACCAGATGCGTGACCTGCCGCCCGACCACCGCGCGCGCGTCCTCGGTCGAGCGGTCGGCGCGCAGCTCCATGACCTGGAGCGCGGTGACGATGGGCGCCAGCGGGTTGCGCAGCTCGTGTCCGAGCATGGCGAGGAACTCGTCCTTGGCGCGGCTCGCCGCTTCGGCGTCGGCGCGCGCCGCCTGCTCACGCTGATACAGATGGGCATTCTCGATCGCCATCGCCGCCTGGGCGGCGATCGCCTGGAGCAGTCGCTCGCTGCGTTCGGTGAACACGCCCGGCCGCGGATGCCCGAAGAAGAGGCCGCCCAGCACGTCGCCGGATGGGGCGACCACCGGCACCGCCAGGTAGCTGCGCACCGGCAGGTGCCCGGCCGGCATGCCGAAGTGCGGGGGGTTGGTGCCGTAGCGGGGATCCCTGGTCACGTCGTCGAGGCGCACGGTGCGTCCGCCGCGGAAGGTGGGGGCGAAGAGCTCGGTGTTGCGAGGGACGGGAAACTTGTCGAATGCCTCGCGCGGTGCACCGGCGAGGGTGTAGAGCATGTAGCGCTCGCCGGAAGCGTCCAGCACGTTGTAGAACATCGCGCCGAACGCCGCGCCTGACAGCGTGGTCGCCTCGTTGGTCAGCGTCTGCACCACGGTTTCGAGATCGAGCTGCGCGGTGAGCAGCGTGCCGATCCGCTGGATGACCGCCGCGTCGCTGCGCAGGCGCGACAGTTCGAGATGGGTGCGGACGCGCGCGATGAGCTCGCGCGGCGAGAACGGCTTGACCAGATAGTCGTCGGCGCCGGCGTCGAGCGCTTCGACGACCGCGTCTTCCCCGGCACGTGCCGAGAGCAGCACGACCGGAATGGTGGCCGTGGCCGGATCCGCACGCAGGGCGGCCAGCACCTGGTGGCCGTCCTGGCGCGGCATCATGACGTCGCAGAGCACCAGGTCGGGCGCGTGCGCCTTGACCGCGGCGAGCGCCGCCTCGCCGTCGCCCACGGTTTCGACCTCCCAGCGCTGCGCCAGCAGCCGGGCGACATAGGCGCGCATGTCGGCGTTGTCGTCGGCGACCAGCACGCGGGCGCGGTCGGCAGTCGCGAGTGGCTCCGGCTCGGGCGGTTGCGTGATCGCGCCGGGCACGGCCGCCGACTCCCAGCCGCCGACTTCCTCGAGGAACGCGTGCCGCAGCGGCGCCGGGGCCGCCGCCGCTCCGCTCGTGAGGACATGGTCCGCGGGCAGGTGCGCAGGACCGGTGGGAATGGTCACCACGAACGACGTGCCGGCGCCGAGCGTGCTCGACACTTCGACGCTGCCCCCGTGCAGGCGCACGAGCTCCTCGATCATGGCCAGGCCAATCCCGAAGCCCTCGTGGGTCCGCGACCGCGTGCCCTCGACGCGATAGAAGCGCTGAAAGAGGCGCGGCAGCTCGCCCGGCGGAATGCCGACACCGGTGTCGCGCACTTCGAGCCGGGCCCCGCCATCGTGGTGGCGGAGCGAGACGGTGATGCCGCCGTCGAAGGTGAACTTGAACGCGTTCGACAGCAGGTTGAGGACGATGTTCTCCCACATCTGCCGGTCGACGTAGACCGGCTCGCCGCGCGCGCAGTCGATGGTGAGCGTCAGGCCGGCGCGCGCGATGGCGTCGCGGAACACGCCGGCGAGGTCGGTGGTCAGGGCGGCGACATCGGTCGGCACGAACGTGGGCGTGAGCCGGCCGGCTTCGAGGCGCGTGAAGTCGAGGAGCGCGTTGACCAGCTTCAGCAGCCGCACCGCGTTGCGGTGCGCGACCGCCAGCGATTCACCCTCGAGGGCCCCGCCGGGTCGCGCGCGCGCCTCCTCGATCGGCCCGAGGATGAGCGTCAGCGGCGTGCGCAGCTCGTGGCTGGCGTTGGAGAAGAACAGCGTCTTGGCGCGGTCGAGCTCCGCCAGATTGGCGTTGTGCTCGATCAACGCCGCCATGCCGCGCCGCGCCGAATCGAGCACGAAGTTCACGAGCATGCTCAGCTTCTCGAGCGTCTCGTCCTCGACCGCGTTCCTGACCGCAAAGTCGAAGTTGCCGTCCACCGCCACGCACAGCTGATTGGCGAGGTCGTCGATCGCGGCGCGCAGGCTCGCTTCGCTCGCGCCTTCGCCCCCGCGCGGTGCGATCGGGCGGCCGCTGCTCATCCGGGGCGGCTCCGCGGCCAGCGGATGTGAATTTCGCACTCGGCATCACCGCGCCGCGTGCAGCGGGTCTCCTCGATCTCCGCCTGCTCGCCGTAGTAGTCGAGAATCCAGCGCGCCAGCGCCTGGTAGAGGCCGCACAGATCGTTGGGCGAGCGGTAGTGCGTCACCAGCTCGTGGTCGAGCTTCTCGATGCGGAACTTGTCTCGGATGCCGCGTCGCGCGTCGGCATCGCGCACGCCCGTGGCAAAGGTGTTGTGGATGGTCTGCTGCCGCTCGAGGAACTGCCGTGCGTTGGCCGAGATCTGGAACCACACTGGCCACCGCCGCACCGCGTCGCGGCAGAAGTAATCGGCATACACCGTCTCGAGGTCCGCTTGCGAGGCGCCCAGCACTTCGCCGGCGGCCTTGAACAGGCGCTGGCACTCATCGTCGGGATACACGGTATCGAGACGGAAGCGCCGATCCGCGGGCACGGCCGCGCGGCGCTTCATGTCGGCGACGGCGGCGGGACCGCCTTCCGCCTCGACGACGTCGAGCAGGACCTTCTGGATCAGGCCAACCATACGGAACAGGCTGCCACCCGGTGGCGCGCATGCATCGGACACGCATGATATGTCAGGCACGGACTCCCGTGTTACCGGCGCGGCTGAGATGGCGCTGGGCGCGGCGTCCGCTTGCCTTCCCGGCACGAGTCCGTTCCAACGAACAGCCCGGCTGCTGGACGGTCCGCCATTTGCACCCTTCGACCTCCCGCGGTACATGCCGGCGGATCGCGCCGAACGGAGCGCGCGCAATGTGACAGGGGACAGGGGACAGGGGACCGATACCGATGAGCTACTGGCGCTTCGCCGCGATGATCGCCACGTCCACGCTGGTCATGTTCGGGCTGATGTACATCCACACCTACATCTGGGATCACGTGCGGTTCAGCGAGACGCGGGCGTGGATGGCGCTGCTCATGGGCGCCGTCATGGCGATCATCATGCTCGCCTACATGCTGAACATGTACAAGAGCCGCACCGTGAACCTCGCGATCTTCGCCGGTGCCATCGTGACGTTCGCGTCGACGGCCTGGCTGGTGCGTTCGCAGGTGACGGTGAGCGGCACGGACTACATGGAGGCGATGATCCCGCATCACTCGATCGCCATCCTCACCAGCGAACGGGCGGGCATCGAGGATCCGCGGGTGCGCAAGCTGGCCGACGAGATCATCGAAGCGCAGCGCAAGGAGATCGCCGAGATGAAGTACCTCATCCGCGCCTTGGCGCGCGACGGAGTACGGGCGGGTGGCAACCCGCCGCCGCCCGCGGAGGAGACGGCGGCGAGCGAGGCGGTGCGGATCGCCGATCTGGCAAGGACCGACCTCGAGCCCATCACCGACGCCGATACGCAGCGGGTGCTCGGCTCAGCCGCAGTGTGCCGCTTCTCGTACGCCCCCGACGGGGCGCCGGTCGCGGCCGCCACGACGCCCGGGGCCGGTGCCGGCCGTGGGCTGATCAAGCTGCACGGCCGCCTGGTGCCGATGACGGTTCGCTATCCGCAGGCACCGGAAGAGGGCTTCGAGCTGTCCAGTGATGCCGTCAACGTGGCGGCGATCGCCTACGGCGGGGCCGCTCGCGGCGCGCGAGAAGCCGAGGCGCGGTTGCAGGTCGGTCACGACCTGGAGGTGGGGTACGGGGGTTTCTACGGCTGCACCCAGTAGTCCGGACACGAGCGGCTGGCACGTCCTGAGACAGCCCCGCGACCGCTTGCTGGCCACCGTCTCGCGTGGCCACACCTGCTCACATGACTACCTCGACGTCGATCTGACAGACTATGTCCCACCGATGGCGCCGTCTCTCACCACGCGCGAACGCGCGCACCTGAAAGGCCGGGCGCACGCCCTCGAGCCGGTCGTCGTGGTCGGCCAGGCGGGCGCGACGCCGGAAGTCGTCGCGGAAGTGACGCGGGCGTTGGCCGCGCACGAACTGATCAAGGTCCGCGTGGCCGCCAGCGATCGCGTGGCGCGGGCTGCCACCGGCGACGCGATCGCGTCGCGCACCGATGCGGCGATCGTGCACCGCGTGGGCAAGGTGCTCGTGCTGTGGCGCCCCCGGGCGGCAGACGACGAGCCCTGATGCGGCGCCGGCGATCGCTACGGCTCGGCCAGCACCTCGACCGGGTTCACCCGCGTGGCACGACGCGCCGGCGCGATGCACGCCAGCAGCGCGACGCCGCCGGTCGCGACGGCCACCGTGCCGAGCAGCACCGGGTCGGTCGGCCGGACGCCGACGAGCAGGCCATCGAGCGCGCGAGCGGTCGCCAGCGCCGCGACCACGCCGAGCGCCAGGCCGATGCCGATCAGCACCACGCCCTCGGCGAGCACCAGCCGGAACACGTCACGCACGCTGCTGCCGAGCGCCAGCCGAATGCCGATCTCACGCGTCAGGCGGGAGACGAGGGTGGCCAGCACGCCGTAGATGCCCAGCAGCGAGAGCAACAGCGCGACCACCGCGAACATGACCGCCAGGTTCATCGCGAGCCGCTGCGGCACCACCGCGTGCGCCGTGCGCTCGTCCATCGTCTGGACGTCGGCAATGGGCAGGTCGGGATCGATCTGCCGCAGCGCCGTGCGCAGCGCACCGACGACGGCCGCCGGCGCGACCGGTGACCTGATCGCGATCCACCGCAGCCGCCCGAGCGGCGGCGCCTGGGCATGCGGGAAGTACGCCGTGCCGATCGAATCGATGGCGCCGGTCAGTCCCTCCAGCCGCACGTCGCGCACCACGCCGACGACGGTGAAGGGGCCGGCGTCGCCGCGGTAAATGCCCTGCCCGAGCGGGTCGTCGTCCGGCCACAGCCGGCGGGCCAGCCGTTCGTCCACGATCGCGACACGCAGCGCATCCTCGCGGTCGTCCGCCGAAAAATAGCGTCCGCGGATCAGGGGCGTGGCCATCGCCTCGAAGTAGCCGGGCGTCACGCCGACGACCGACGGGATCACGGCCGCCCCGTCCGGGTCCGGGCGTCCCGCGACGGACACCGTCGCCGGGCTCTCGAAGCCGCTCAGTGCAATGTTGGTGGTGAAGCCCGCGGCTTCGACGGCCGGCAGGGCGCGGACCCGCTCGAGCACCTGGTCCAGGAGGGCCACCACGGCGCGCGGCTGCGGATAGCGCGAGGGTGGCGGGAAGATGGTCGCCGTGACGACGCCGGCGGGGGAGAACCCGGCGTCGATGCCGAGCAGGTGACGGAAGCTCGTGAAGAGCAGCGTCGCCGCGATCAGGAGGACGACGGAGAGCGCGACCTGGGCGACGACCAGCACCCGCCGGAACTGGCGGGCGGTGCGGCCGCCGGTGCTGGCGCGGCCGCTGTCGCCGATCGCGCGGCTGAGCGTGCGGGCGGAGACCAACGCCGCGGGGGCGAGGCCCGTCGCCAGCGCCACCACGGCCACGATGGCGGCGACGAGGCCGACGGTGGCCGGACTCATGCGGACATCGGCTGCGTTGGGAAGGTTGGACAGCCCCGCGAGCGCGAGCGCGTGCAGGATCGCGGCGCCCACCGCGATGGCCGCGGCGCCGCCGAGCGCAGCCGGAGCCGTCGCTTCGATGAGGAGCTGGCGCGCCACCTGCAGCCGCGATGCGCCGAGTGCGATCCGGGTCGCCAGCTCGCGCCGCCGCGCCCCGGCACGCGCGATCGACAGGTTCGCGATATTGATGATCCCGATCAGCAGCACGACGCCCGCTCCGGCCCAGAGCAGGTACAGCGTGCGGCTGACGCGGCGCGTCAGCGCATCCTGCAGCGGCGTGACGGTGCTGTACATCCCGAGCTCGGCAAACCGGAACTGCGGAAACCGCGCGAGGTTGGCGGCGTGGAGGGCGTCGAGCTGCGCCTGCACCTGCGGCACCGTGGCGCCGGGTCGCAGGCGCCCGATGTGGAAGAAGCCATAGCGCGTCCGTGCGCTGTCCGACGTCTGCTCCGGCGTGAACGCCAGCGGGATCCAGAACTGCACGCCCGCCGGCTCGGCGGCGTGGCCGGGATATCCCTGGTCGAAGAACGTGAACCCGCGCGGCATGACGCCGACGATCGTGTAGTGCTTCCCGGTCCACCCGAGCCGCAGCGGCTGTCCGAGCACGCCGCGGTCGCCGCCGTACAGGCGCTGCCAGAGCGCGTGGCTCAGGACGATCTTCTGCTCCGCGCCGGGCTCGCCTTCCGCGTCGGTGAAGCTCCGTCCCAGCGCCGGCGGCACGCCGAGCACGCGGAACAGCGACGGGGTCACCCGCATCCCGCGCAGCTCCTGCGCGACGCCGTCGATGGCAAACGTGTCGAACCAGAACGTGAACATGCCCTGCTCGTCGAGCGTGGTCAGGGCCTCGCGGCGATCGAAATAGGAAGGGACGTCGTTCGAGAGGATGTCGTTGGGCGTGATGGTGGGATAGACGTCGCCGAGGCCGACGAGGCGTTCGGCATCGGGGGCCGGGAGGGGCCGCAACAGCACGGCGTGGACCACGGTGAAGATGGCGGCGTTGGCGCCGAGGCAGATGGCCAGGGTCAGGATGACCGTGGCGCTGAACCCGGGGTGCTTGACGAGCAGCCGGAGGCTGGCGTGCACGTCGCGGAGGATCCCCGCGGTCAGCCGGTCGCGCCGCCTCGCCGCCGCCGGGCGCGGCGCGGCGCCGGCCAGCCGGCGCAGGACCGGCGCATCGTCCAGCAGCTGGTCGGCGAGCGACCCCGCATCGGCGACCTGGCGCTGGACGGCGTGCCACGCCTCCTCGTCGTCGAGACCCTCGGCGCGCAGCGCGTCGTAGACGTCCTCGAGCTCGGCCGCCCACTCGTCCACGATCTTCTGCTCGCGCGCCGGCGGCAGCGCCAGCGGCGCCACCCGGCCGCGGACGAAGGCCCGGAAATCAGGCATGGCCGAGCCCCGCTGCCTGCTGGACCGCCTGGATGAAGGCCTGCCAGCTGCGCCGCCGCTCGGCGAGGACGCGGCGGCCGGCGGCAGTCAGCCGGTAGTAGCGGCGGCGGCGCTGGCCGGCCTTCTCCACCCACCGGCCGGCGATCAGGCCGCGCCGTTCCAGGCGGTAGAAGACGGGGTAGAGCGAGGCGGCCTGGAACGAGACGCCGCCGGCCGCGCGCGCGGCAATCTGCTGTGCGATCTCGTAGCCGTGGCGCGGCCGGCCCTCGAGCTGGGCCAGGACCAGCAGTTCGGCCGTGCCCTTCTTCAGCGCGCCGTCTTCGTGTGCAGGTCCCATATATGTGAATCATATATATGTCGGTCATCGACGGCAAGGGCGCGAAGGCGGGGTCCGTCCGGCCATCCGGCCCTCGTCGCCGCACGAAAGGATATAGACTGCGCCGTCCCCGGAGCTCCGCCGATAAGCTCCGCAACGGCAACGATCTGCCAGCATCGGTCCGGTCCTGCGGGCCGACTCTCTCATGGTGTCCAGGGCGCGGGGGGTTGATGAAGAGACGAGAACTGCTTCAGCTCGGTATCGGCGGGCTCGCCGCGTGGGGTTCGACGACCGCGGCACGCGCGGCCGGTGCACAACCGGGCACTGGCCAGGGCCCCCGGCCAGCCCGGCCGCCCGGCCCCGGCGAGGTCGCGGACCTCTCGACGATGAGCGTTGAAGACTGGAGCGAGCCGTGGGTCTGGCGGCCCTCGGAGTGGCCCGGTCAGGCGCTGGCCCTGAATCTGGTCGGCAACGCGCATCCGCCGCGGGCCACGTCGACCGGCAATCGCTATACCCCGCTCTTCAGCTTCAACGGCGTCAGCCCGGGCCCGACGATCCGGATGCGCGGCCGCGAGCGGCTGCGCGTCACCCTGCGCAATCATCTCGGCCCGAGCATGGGCCGCGTCCCGAGGGGACCCGCCGCCGATCCGTTCGAAGTGCACCCCGACGTGCTCGCCGCCGCGTTCTGCCGCATGCAGACGGCGGTCGGCCAGCCGTGCACCGTTCTGCCCTCGACGAGCACCATTTTCAGCCACTTCCACGAGTTCCACGAAGCAAGTCCCATGGATCTCGTCGACACGCGCTGCGTGTCCGGTCACGTGAACATCCCGCACGGATCGCACACCACCAACCTCCACGTGCACGGGCTCCACGTCAACCCGGGATTCAACGCGAACGGCACCGTTGGCGACAACACGTTCCTGCGGATCCTGCCTCGCGGCGATGCGGCGGCGCGGACCCCCTCGTCGGGCACCGGCTGCGGTTCGCTGGCGCCGCACGAGCGCCTCGCCGAGGCGGAGTACGAGCACGACCTCGGCGCCGTGCCGAACCCGGGTGGCGGCGCCGCCCAGCCTCACCCGCCGGGCACGCACTGGTATCACCCGCACGCGCACGGCTCCACGCACGATCAGGTCGCGAGCGGTCTCGCCGGCTTCCTCATTGTCGAGGGCGATGTCGACGATGCGATCAACCGGGCACTAACGGGGAGCGAGCGCCCCGATCCGTGCGCGAAAACCGGTCCGTACGATTACCGCGAGCGGTTGATGCTGATCCAGCGCGTCGAGGTGGTCTCCGCCGACGCCGACGCCGGCCCGCGCCGCGGCCAGGGCCGCGTCGCGCCGCCGACCGCGATCAACGGCGGCTTCTCGCCGACCGCGATGTTCCTGCGGCCGGGCGCCGTCGAACGCTGGCGTGTGCTCAATGCGAGCGTCGACGGCCGTGGTTTCAAGTCGTTCATGGTGCTCGAAGGGCAGTTCGTCTTCTCGGATCGACAGATGTGGCGGGTGCGGCCGGGCGACCAGTCCGGCGCGCCACCGCAGTTCCAGCCGGCGACGCGGCAGGACATTGCCGACGCGACGGTGCCGCTGTTCCAACTGTCGCTCGATGGCATCACGCTCGTGGAAGTCGAGAACGGCCGCGTCCGCCACACGATCCGCGATCTGTCGCGGCAGAATGCGGGCACGCGCAACCCACTCGACCGGCAGCCGGATGCCGGCGAAGACCCGACGCGGGCGCTGCTCGAGAACGTCGAAGACTGTTATCGGGACGGCGACAGTATCCGCCGCCTGTTCCTCCGGCCGAACCAGGTGCTGCTGACCAACGCCAATCGCGTCGACGTGTTCTTCAAGGCGCCGCTCGACGCCGCGGGCAAGGTCTACACGGTCTTCGCCCAGGAGTTCCCGCTCGCGACCGACAACTTCCAGCAACGCCTGCAGCTGGCCACGGCCACCGGCCGCCCCGGGTTCAATCCCGCCAATCCGGCCCCGATCGACGTCGTCGTCGGCTACATCAAGGTGACCGGCGAGCCGGTGCCCGGTGGCGACCTCGACGTGATGAGCCTGCGTGACGTGCTGCCGCCCGTGCCGCCGGCGCTCCTGCCGGTCGAGGATCACGAGCTCCGCGTGCCGGCAGCCGAGGCCGTACGACGGCGTGTGCCGCCCGGCAGCTTCCGGACCCGGGTGCTCAGCTATTCGGGCTACGGGCCGACGGATTTCCCGCTGATCGAGGTGCCGGAGTCATTCGCCCGACAGCATCCCGAGCTCAAGGGGCGGTTGTGGGACGAGATCAATGGGGCGCGCGTGCTGCTGCCGCCGTTCTCGCGCACGATGGCGATCAACGGCGAGTTCGACCTGGCGAAGGACCCGGCGCCGCCGGCTCCGCAGAAGTTCGGCCATCACGATCCGCATCATCCCAGGGTGCTCGTCGACACGAGTGAAGAGTGGGTCGTCTACAACACGTCGGTGTCGTTGTGGAGCCACACCGACACGGACCGCTTCAAGCAACCCGGCCAATACGGGCTGCACTATCGCGCGTATCCCATCGGGCGGGCAGAAGGGCAGGCGCGTTTCGCCCGCGACCCCGAGTTCCAGATCACGACCAAGGGCGCCGACCATCCGTTTCATGTGCACATCAACCCGTGCTGGGTGACCCGCATCGACGTGCCCGACGAGCGCGGACAGCTGCACAACGTGCTGCCGGCGCCGCAGTGGATGGACACCGTCTCGATTCCACGCGGCGGCCGCGTGATCTTCCGCTCGCGATTTGCCGACTACCTTGGCATGTGGGCCAATCACTGCCACATCCTCATGCACGAGGACCACGGCATGATGCAGGCGGTGGAAGCGGTGCCGCGGGCCGAAGACGCCAACTACAACGGGCGCGCGCGCAGCGCCTCGCACGCGATGCCGGCCGACGAGGTCAACGCGATCTACCCGCCGCCAGGGCCGGAGCTGGCGTACCGGCAGAACCTCTCGTTCGTCGATTCCAGTCCGGAGCTGGGGTACGTGTTTCCGGGTTTTCCGCTCGCCGTGCCGACGCTGGAATGACCGCAAGCCACCGGCGGCGGCAGCAGATGCCCACCACCACTCCGCGGGGGGTCAGCCCCGACGCGCCGCGTCGATCGTGGCGACGTCGATCTTCTGCATCGGCAGCATGGCCTCGAAGGCGCGCCGGGCCTCGTCGCCGCCGGCGTCGAGCGCATCGGTCAGCACGCGCGGGGTGATCTGCCAGGACAGACCCCAGCGGTCCTTGCACCACCCGCACTGGCTTTCCTGGCCGCCATTGCCGACGATCGCGTTCCAGTAGCGGTCCGTCTCTTCCTGGGTATCCGTCGCGACCTGGAACGAAAACGCCTCGCTGTGCCTGAATTCGGGACCACCGTTGAGACCGAGGCAGGGGACACCGAGCACGGTGAACTCCACCGTCAGGACATCGCCTTTCTTGCCGCCAGGGTAATCCCCGGGCGCCGCGTGCACCGCGGTCACGCGGCTGTCGGGGAAGGTCGCGGCGTAGAAGCGCGCCGCCTCCTCCGCGTCCTTGTCGAACCAGAGACAGATCGTGTTCTTGGGTTTCATGGGTATGACTCCTGTGTTCGCCCACGACGCGAACGCCGCGGTTTCCGACTGCTGAACCATCGCGGGGGAAGGCGTGGCACCGTTCCCTGTCGGGCCCGGCGTCGCCACAATGCCTTTCGCAAGTGTACGCACATTGGGGGCGCTCCGTCTCGGGTTCGCATGGCGCGAAAGGACCCACCCCTGCGAACTGCCGGGCTGTTGTCTTTCTTTGTCGAAATTCGCGGCCGACGCTTGACAGCCGCGAATACCCGGATATAGATGAGCGATCCGGTGCTCGCAATGACCGGCGTGGCACCTCAATCCAGCAACAGGAGACTTGAATGCGCCGCATCTTCATCACGCTCTGCAGCACGATCCTGGCGATGGCGCCACTGCCCGCCGCGGGGCAAGCCATGAAAAGCGCCGAGCCGTTCGCGGTCGGCACCTTCGCCGTTGACGGGCGGGAAACGCTCGGCCTCGTCCTCCGGGAGCAGCTCGTCGTCGATCTCGTGGCCGCCAACGCCAACCTCGAGCTCGAACCGGGCGTGGCGCGGATGCCGATGCCGGGTGACATGAAGCAGCTCATCGGTCTCTACGAGTACGGTTTGAAGAACCGGCTCTACGAGATCGTCAATCACCTGGTGAGCGCGAAGCTGCTGGAAGGCCAGGGGCGTCCGAGCTTCGTGCGCGACGTGAAGAGCGTCCGCATCCTCGCGCCGATTCGCTATCCGGGCAAGATCCTGAACGCGGCCGGCAACTTCTACACCCACACCTGTGAGGGCTGCACCCCGGAGCAGCAGGCCGAGAACGACAAGAAGATTCGGTCCAACCGCGGCGTCCCGTATCTCTTCCTCAAGCCGGGGGAAGGCGCGGTGATCGGCAGCGGGCACGACATCGTGATCCCGGCGGGCCGCGAGCGCATCGACTGGGAGATCGAGTTCGGTACCGTGATCGGCCGGCCGGCCCGCTACGTCTCGGCCAAGAACGCCCAGGACTACGTCTTCGGCTACACGGTGACGATCGACGTCTCCGATCGCGGCGGCCGTCCCGGCTCTCGCACCTCCGACTGGTTCGTCGGCAAGGGACACGAGACGTTTGCTCCGATGGGCCCCTGGATCGTGCCGAAGGAGTTCTACGGCGATCCGATGAAGCGCCTTCACCAGCAGCTGTCGATCGACGGCGTCAAGGTGCAGGAGGCGAAGGCCGGCGACATGATTCACAACATCTGGGAGCTGATCGAGTACGGCTCCTCGGTCATCACGCTCTTCCCCGGCGACGTGATCAACAGCGGGACGACGGGCGGGACCTCGTCGGGCGCGTTCAAGCGCGGGACCCGCGAGGGCTACCTCAAGCCGGGCGAGACCATCGAGGCGTCGGTGGAGGGCATCGGCACGCTCCGCCACCCGGTCGTCGCCGGCAAGCCGCTGCCGACCGACCTGACCGGGGCGCAACTCCCGGCGGTCGGGACCTACAAGCCCGGCCAGCAGAACTGACCGTCGCGCCGCCCGCCGCTGGGCACTGACACCAACGGCCCGCCCCAACGCCAGGGGCGGGCCCATCTTTACCGGCTGACTTCCCCCGCCCCGGCCCGATCGGCCAGACCACGACCACCACGAACCAGAACGCCATCGGCGATGTCCCGATCGCGAACAGCGGCGACGCCTGCTGGTCGTGCGTCGTCGCCAACGTGGCAGAATGGGCCCGGCATGCTCGATGGCCTGCGCCAGTCCGATATCGTGCGCGTCCACGACGTCATCGCGCCGTACATCCGCCGGACGCCGGTGCTGCACACCACCGGCCGCGACGTCGGCCTGCCGCCGTTTCCCCTGAGCTTCAAGCTGGAGCTCACGCAGTATGCCGGCTCGTTCAAGGCGCGCGGTGCGTTCGCCAACCTGCTGACGCGGGCCGTCCCCGCGGCCGGCGTGGTGGCCGCCTCCGGCGGCAATCACGGCGTCGCGGTGGCCCATGCGGCGGAGCGGCTGCGGATTCCGGCCACGATCTTCGTGCCGACCGTCGCCTCGCCCGTCAAGGTGGAGCGCATCCGCGCCTGCGGCGCCACGGTTGTCGTCGGGGGCGACCGCTATGCCGACGCGCTCGAGGCCAGCGAGCGATACGTGGCCGAGTCGCAGGCGATGCCGATCCACGCGTTCGATCAGATCGAGACGCTGCTCGGGCAGGGAACGCTGGCGCGCGAGCTGTCGGCACAGGCGCCGCAGGCGTCCACGGTGCTGGTGTCGGTCGGTGGCGGCGGGCTGATCGGCGGCGTCGCCGCCTGGTACGCGGAGCGGCCGGTCCGCGTCATTGGCGCCGAGCCGGTCGAGGCGCCGACCCTCACGGCCGCGCTCGCGGCGGGACGGCCGGTGGATGCGCCGGCCGGCGGCATTGCCGCCGACTCGCTGGCGCCGCGCCGCGTCGGCGAGCTGATGTTTCCGATCGCCCGCCAGCATGTCGCGCGCGTCGTCCTCGTCGCCGAAGAGGCGATCGCAAATGCGCAGCGCGTACTGTGGGACGTGTTCCGCCTCGCCGTCGAGCCCGGCGGGGCGGCGGCGTTCGCCTCCCTGCTGACGCAACAGTACGTGCCCGCGCGCGACGAGCACGTCGCCGTCGTCCTCTGCGGTGGCAACACCCCGCGATGAGGCGCGGCGCGCGGCGGATCGACACGGATTGGGATCCGGCAACCGTCCTCACCACCAGGAATCTCCCGCGATGATCACGACTGAAGCGCTCGCCACTCGTGCCGCCTCCCACGCCTGCGCGTATCTCGCGACCATCCGCGAGCGGATGGTCAGGGCGTCGCTCGGCGGCGGCGAGCTGCGCGAGTTGCTGGGCGGCCCGCTGCCGACCGCCGGCGAGGATGCACTGGCCGTCATCGACGCCATTGCCACCGCCGGGCGGACGGGCACGGTTGCCTCGCAGGGCCCCCGCTATTTCGGCTTCGTGACCGGCGGGAGCATCCCGGCCGCGATGGCCACCGACTGGCTCGTCTCGGCGTGGGATCAGAACGCCCAGGTGTACGTGATGTCGCCGATGGCGGCCGTCGTCGAGCAGATCGTGGCCGAGTGGCTGAAGCAGCTCTTCGCGCTGCCGGCGGGGTGGAGCGTGGGGTTCGTCACCGGGGCGCAGATGGCGAGCTTCACCGGGCTCATCGCCGCGCGCCACGAGCTGCTGCGGCAGGCAGGGTGGGACGTGGAGCGCGACGGGTTGTTCGCGGCGCCTGCGATTGAGGTCGTGGTCAGTGACGAGGCGCATCGGACCATCTTTACGGCGCTGCGCATGCTCGGCCTCGGGTCGGGCCGCGTGCGCCGCGTCGAGACCGATGGGCAGGGTCGGATGCGGGCGGATCGGCTGGCACAGGTCCTCCGCGACGGGCGCGGGCCGTGCATCGTGTGCGCGCAGATCGGCAACGTCAACACCGGCGCCGCCGATCCCATCGGCGACATCGCGCGGCTGTCGCGTGCGCGCGGCGCCTGGCTCCACGTCGATGCGGCCTTTGGCCTGTGGGCCGCGGTCAGTCCGACGCGGCGGCACCTCGCCGCCGGGATCGAGCTGGCGGACTCCGTCGCCACCGACGGCCACAAGTGGCTCAACGTGCCCTACGATTCCGGCATCGTCCTGACCGCGCACCCCGACGCCCACCAGCGCGCCTTGTTGATGCCGGCCCACTACATTCAGATGTCGCCGGGGGAGCGCGATCCACGGGCGTTCACCCCCGACGAGTCGCGGCGGGCGCGGGCGCTCCCGATCTATGCCGCGCTGCGGGTCCTCGGCCAGGACGGGGTCCGCGAGATCGTCGATCGGTGCTGCGACCTGGCCACGCGGATGGCCGGCCGGCTGGTCCGTCACGACGCGGTTCGCCTCCTGAACGACGTGGTGCTCAACCAGGTGCTCGTGCAGTTCAGGCCGCCGGGAGGCGATGATGCCTCCGCTGCCGCGTGCACGCAGGCGGTCATCGCGCGCGTGCAGGAGGAAGGAACCTGCTGGGCGGGCGGGACCTCGTGGCGCGGGCAGCCGGCGATGCGGATTTCGATCTCGAACTACTCGACGACGACGGAGGACATCGACCGGTCCGCCGACGCGATCCTCGCGGCGCTCGATCGCTGCGCCTCGCCGCAGGGCTAGTGGCCCGTTCACGCTGAAGCAGGACCATCTCGCGGACGGGGCATCCCGCCTCGCGGCGTTGCTCGTCGCTCACATATGGCCAATATGCTCACTCCTCGCGCCTGGCGATCCGGGCGCCGCGTCGCGCGATCTGGTCCTGCTTCAGCGTGTACGGACCACTAGTGGACAGACCACTCCGTCGCGCGCGCCCGCGGCGATCGCGCCCGCGGGCACACGATGCGTGATGGTGTGGTGTTGACACCCCCGCTCGGAGGTCCTTACACTGCAGCCAAAGCTGCACACGTGTGTTAGAGGAGGGGCGAACCGCGATCCCATGGGCAGGAAGGATCCGCTCTCGATCAAGGACATCGCGCGCAGCGCGAACGTGTCGCATTCGACCGTGTCGCGCGCGCTGCGCAACAGTCCGCTGGTCAACCCCGCCACCGCCGAGAAGATTCGGCGCATCGCGGCGGAGTCGAACTTCCGCCCCAGCGCGGTCGGCCGCAGTCTCGCCACCGGCCGGACCTACACCATCGGCGTCATCGTGCCGGCCCTGGCGCAGCCGTTCGCGGCCGACGTGCTGTCGGGCATCGAAGAGGTCGCCACGCCGCGCGGCTACTCGGTGCTCCTGGCCTCGACCAGGGGCGATCCGGAACGCGAGATGGCGATGGTGCAGCAGTTCGAGGAGCGCCGCGTCGATGGCGTCCTGCTCATCGCGTCCCGCGTGCGCTCGATTTCGAGCTCGCTGCTGTCCGAGATGCAGATCCCGATGGTGTCGATCGACACGCAGCCGGCGCCCGAGGCGGCGTGCTCGGTCTTCGTCGACAACGCCACGGCCACCCACGCCGCGATCCGCTTCCTCGCCCAGCTCGGGCATCGCCGTATCGCCTACCTCGGCGACCGCCACGGCTACGACTCGAATACGCTGCGCCACGACGCCTACCGCGCCGCGCTGGCGTCGCTCTCGCTCTCCTACGATGGGACCCTGGTGGTGGACGGCGACTCGGACGCGGAAGGCGGCCTGCGCGGAATGGAGCGGTTGCTGACGGCGAGCGACCGGCCGACGGCGGTGTTCTGCTTCAACGACCTGACCGCGCTCGGCGCGCTGGCGGCGATCTATCAGGCGCGGCTGCGTGTGCCGCACGATCTGTCGGTCGTCGGTTTCGAGGACCTGCCGATCGCGGCCTTTACCCAGCCGCCCCTCACCACCGTGCGCCAGCCGCGCGGCCAGATCGGCCGCATTGCCGCCGACTCGCTGTTTGCGATGCTCTCGGGCGGGAAGATCGAGCGCCTGCGCGCGCTGCGCGGCGAGCTGATCGTGCGTGAGTCGACGGCCCCGCCGGCGCCACGGGGCTAGTGCCCCGGCACGCGGCCTCCCCTAACCCTCGAGGCGGTAGCCCAGCCGCGCCGACAGGACGCGCGCGGCACTGCGGACGGCATCGGCCAGCTCCCCGACGCGCTCGGGCGTATAGCTCGCGGCCAGCCCGCTGACGCTGATCGCCGCCACGACCTGCCCGGTGTGATCGCAGACCGGCGCGCCGACCGCTGCGATCCCGGCCGTGACGTCCTGGTCGCTGACGACGAATCCGCGCTGCCGCGTGGCGGCCGCGTCGGCCAGCAACCCGTCGGCGGTGGTGATGCTCTGCGCGGTGAACCCCGGCAGAGCGGTGCGCCTGGCGTAGGCCCGCAGCTCATCGTCGGTCAGCCCGGCGAGCAGGGCGCGCGGGGCGGCGCCGCAGTGCAGCGGCTGCCGCTCGCCGACATGCAGCGTGAACAGCCGCACGCGATGGCGGGTGCCGACGCGGTCGAGGCACAACGCCTCGTCGCCATCGCGGATGCAGAGAAACGCGGCCTGCTGTGTCTGTTCGACCAGCGAGGTGAGCTCGGGCAGCGCCGCGCGCCGCAGGTCCAGTTGATTGTGGAAGCGGGCGCCGAGCTCGAAGAGGCGCACGCCGACCCGGTAGACGCGGGCCGCGGGATCGTGGTCGAGGTAGCGGCGCTGTTCCAGGGCCGACACCATCCGCTGCACCGTTCGACGGGACAGGCCGGTCTGCTCGGCGAGGGCGGCCACGCTCGGCTCGCCCGGATCGCGGAGGAACGCGTCGAGCACGTCCAGGAGCCGGTCGATGGAGTGGCGGGACGGCTGCCGCGCGCGCGTCTTCAGGGTCAGGACTTTGGCCATGGGTCCGCGTGGACTGGGGTCGCAGCCAGCGTAAGCGCGGGGCGGGGGCAAGTCAACGCGCCGGCAGGCCTGCAAACGTTTGCAACGACTCGCGCGCGTCCGGTATCATCCGCGCCCATGACCACCGGATCGCGCCCGCCGGCCGCCACCCGCTGGAAGAGTCCGCTGCACGAGATGACCCAGACCACGCCCACCTGCCTGTGGAGCGATTCGGCCGCGGTCGGCGAGCTGCGCACGGCACTCGAACACGGCGCCGTGGGCGCGACCTGCAACCCCGTCATCGCGTGCCAGATCATCAAGGCCCACCTGCCGGAGTGGCGCCCGCGCATTGCCGCCCTCAGCGCCGAGCACCCGGCCGCCACCGAGGATCAACTCGCCTGGCAGGCCGTCGAGTGGCTCTCCCGCGACGCGGCCGCCCTGCTCGAACCGGCGTTCGCGGACCATCGCGGCCGCAACGGGCGGTTGTCGATCCAGACCGACCCGCGCTTCTATCGCGACCCGGCCGCCCTGCTGCGGCAGGCGCAGCACTTCCATGCCCTGGCGCCCAACATCATCGTCAAGATCCCGGCGACCCGCGCCGGCATCGCCGCCATCGAAGAGGCCACCGCGATCGGCATCAGCATCAACGCCACCGTGTCGTTCACGCTGCCGCAGTGTGTCGCCGTCGCGGAGGCGGTCGAGCGCGGCCTGCGGCGGCACGAGGCCGCGGGCCACGACACCAGCACGATGGGCCCGGTGTGCACCCTGATGGTCGGCCGGCTGGACGACTGGCTGAAGGTGGTGCTGGAACGCGACGGCATCCTGATCGATCCGGGCCATCTGGAGTGGGCCGGCGTCGCGGTGTTCAAGAAGGCCTACGAGCTGTTCCAGACGCGAGGGTATCGCGCCAGGCTGCTGTCGGCGGCGTTCCGTCACCATATGCACTGGAGCGAGCTCATCGGCGGTGACATCGTGGTGTCGCCGCCACCGTCGTGGCAGGCGCGGTTCTTCGCCAGCGACATCACGGTGACCCCACGCATCGCCACCCCGGTCGACCCGGTCATCGTCGACGGATTGTGGTCCCGGTTCGAGGACTTCCGGCAGGCCTACGACGAGCGCGGACTCGCGCCCGACGCGTTCGACCACTACGCCCCGACACGGCGGACGCTGCGGCAATTTCTCGCGGCGGGCGCCGACCTCAACCAGGTCGTACGCGACGTGCTGCTGCCCAATCCGGACGTCCGTTGAGCACCTGACGGACGACGCCCATGGGCACAAATTGCCTTGACAGCTCAGATTCGCACCGCGTATGGTGCACACGTTTGTAACGCATGTGTCATTTTTGTGACTCCAGGGCCTGGTGCGCGTGAGCGGCATCGACCGTACCCGACTATTTACTGCCAGCTGCGTCGCCATCGCGACCACGGGCATCGTGTTCTCGATTCGCGGTGACATCCTCGACGCGCTCGGCACCGAGTTCCACCTCTCCCGCTATCAGCTCGGCCTGCTGTTGAGCCCGGCCTTCTGGGGCAACACCGTCGCCACGGTGCTCGGCGGAGCGGTCGTCGATTTCGTCGGCATGCGGCGGTTGTTCTTCCTGTCCACGTTCGGCTACGTCGCCGCCATCCTGGTGGTCCTGTTCACCCCGGCGCCCGTCGGGGACCAGGCCTCGCAGGTGAGCTTCCTGCTCCTCTACGCGGGATTCCTGATGTTCGGCTTGTCGCAGGGCCTGGTGGAAGGCGTCGTCAATCCGCTGGCGGCCACCATTTATCCGACCGAGAAGACCCACAAACTCAACGTCCTGCACGCGTGGTGGCCGGGTGGCCTCATCGTCGGCGGGCTGGTCGCCTACACGCTGACGCGGGCCTGGAGCCTCGACGCGCCGGGCGTCTCGTCGGAAACGCTATCACTCGGCTGGCGCGTCAAGCTCTCGGTCGCCCTGATCACGCCGATCGTGGCGGCGCTGCTGGTCCTGCGCCATCGGTTTCCCGCCACCGAACGCGTGCGCGCCGGCGTCTCCCATCGCCAGATGTTCGGCGAGGCCCTCCGGCCCATGTTCCTGTTGTGGTTCGCCCTGATGTGGTTGACCGCCTCCACCGAGGTCGCGCCGGGCCAGTGGATCCCCTCGCTCATCACCAACCTGACCGGCATGCAGGGCATCCTCATCCTCATCTACACCGCCGGGCTCGCGTTCGCGCTGCGGTTCTTCGCCGGCGGCCTCGCTCACCGCCTGTCGCCGATCGGGCTGCTCGCCGCCTCCGCGGCGTTGTCCACGGTGGGCCTCTACCAGCTCAGCACGATTGCCAGTGCCGGCGAGGCGTTCGTCGCCGCGACCTTGTTCGGCGTCGGCACCGCGTACTTCTGGCCGACGATGCTGTCGGTGACGTCGGAATTGTTTCCGCGCGGCGGGGCGTTCGTGCTGGCACTGATGGGAGGAGCGGGCAACCTCGCCATCGCCTTCGTGCTGCCCGTGATCGGGGCCTGGTACGACACGGAGGGCGCGGGTGCGGCGTTCCGCTATGTCGCCGTGATCCCCGCCATCCTCACCGTCGTCTTTGCGGCGCTGTTCGTTTACTATCACCGCCGCGGCGGCTATCGTCCGGTCGCGCTCGCCACGGTCGGCCAGCTGTCGGAGGAGGCGCGATGAAGCGGCGCACGTTCCTGCGCTCCGTGGTCACGGTGCCGGCCGGTGCCGTGCTGCTCGAGGGCCCGGCGGGCGCGCAAGCCCCCGCGCCGGCCCAGGCGCCTGCGCCCGGCGTGCCATCGCCGGCGGCGCCCGCGGCGGGGGCAACGAGCGCCGTCCTGGAGACGGTCGGCGCGGACCAGGTCGCCGCGCTCACGCCGCGCCATCTCGGGCGGGTGCAGCTCGCCACGCTGCGCCGCCTCTCGGACCTGCTGTTTCCGGCGCTTCCGCCCAACCCGGGCGCGCTCGCAGCGCAGGCGCCGGAGTTCCTCGACAACTATCTGGCCGTGTGCGACGGCGATCGGCAGCGGCTCTATCGCGACGGGCTCGACGACCTCGAGCAGCGGGCCGCGTCGCGCTACCAGCGGGCGTTCGCCGAGCTCACCGCCGCCGAAGCCGACGCGATCGTCAAACCGCTGTTCGCGGTCCGCGGCCCGGCGATGTCGGTCGTCGAACTCGGCCCGTTCATCAATCGCGTGCACCAGGACGTCCGCACCGTCACGATGAACTCGCCGCAGTGGGCGGCGGCGCAGGCCGCTGCCGGGCTGCCGGCGCCGCGGCTGCTCTACTGGCGCAACGTCGATCCCACGGTTCCCCGTCAGGCGCTGGCGCCATGGCAAGCCAAGACCACGACGTTCTGATCATCGGATCGGGCCACGCGGGAGGCATGGCGGCCTACGTCCTGGCACAGCAGGGCGTGCGCTGCCTGATGCTCAACGCCGGGCCGCCGGTCGATCTCGCGCGCGACCGGCGCTCGGTGCCGACCGCCGAGATGGCGTATCGCGGGCTGATGGAACCGGGCGCGATTGGCGACGGCGCCATCGGCGAGAACGTGCTCAGTGCCTTCGTGCACCCGAGCGAGGTGCCGTACACGCACGACGCCGACAAGCCCTACGTCTGGGTCCGCAACCGCGTCCTCGGCGGCCGCTCGGTGTTCTGGAGCCGCCAGTCGTTCCGCCTCAGCGACTACGAGTTCAAGGCCCGGGACCACGACGGCTTCGGCGACAACTGGCCGATCGGCCTGGCCGATCTCGCGCCCTACTACGAGCGCGTCGAGGCGATGTACCGCGTCACCGGTCGCCCCGAGGGCCTGGCGCACTTTCCCGACTCGAAGTTCACGACCATCAACGACACGCCGGATTCGGAGTATCTGACGCGGGTGATCGCGGCGGCCAGGGCGCGCGGCATCACCATCTCGAAGGGACGGCAGTCGCTGGGCATCGACGGCGTCGCCAGCTCGATCAATCTGATGCTGCCCGACGCGCTGGCGAGCGGCAACCTGACCATCGTGCCCAACGCGGTGGTGCGCGAGTTGAGCGTCGACCGCAACACCGGGCGCGTGAACGGCGCGCACGTCGTCGATCGCCATACCCGGCGCGAGCTGCACGTGCCGGCGAAGGTCATCGTGCTGGCGGCCGGCTGCCTGGAGAGCACCCGCATCCTGTTGAACTCCCGCCTCGCCAACGCCAGCGGCGTGCTCGGGCGCTATCTGTTCGATCAGTTCTACGGCGGCACCGCGATCGCGCTGATGCCCGAGGCCGTCGGCCGCGCGCGGCAGGGGCAGGCGCGCCCGGGATTCGGCAACGGCATCATCGCGCCGTTCCGCAACGTCGCCACGCGGGAGAAGACGTTCATCCGCCGCTACGTCGTCAACCTCAACGCCGGCGCCAATCCGTCGCCCGACGTGCTGGCGACCTACGGCGCCGACCTGGAGGCCAAGATGGCCGACTACGCCGGCGCCATCTGCCAGGGCGGGATGATGGGCGAGGTCCTGCCGCGCGCCGAGAACCACGTTCGCATCAACCCGGCGGTGACCGACGTCTACGGCATCCCGGTGCTGCACGTGTCGTGCGCCTACACCGACAACGAGCGGCACATGCACCAGGACGCGCAGGACTCGATGGCGGAGCTGTTCCAGGCCGCCGGCTTCCAGCTGCTGACCAAGAACCCGAATCACCGCGAACCGGGGCAGAGCGTGCACGAGCTGGGCACGTGCCGCATGGGGGACGACCCGAAGACCAGCGTGCTCGACAAGTGGAACCAGAGCCACGAGATCCCCAACCTGCTGGTGGTGGACGGCAGCTCGTTCGTGACCGGCGGCTGGCAGAACCCCACGCTCACGATCTCCGCGATCGCCATGCGCGCCGCCGACCACCTGGCCGAGCGCCTGCGCCGGGGCGACCTGTAGCCCGCACGGCGGGCGCACACGAGGACAGGCCATGCACATCTCACGACGAGCATTCATCGGCACCGCGGCCGGCGGCGCGCTGCTGGCGACGACGGGACTGGGGCGGGCGCAGCCGGCCCCGCCGGCGACCACGATCCGCGGCGTCGTCATCGGCGGCAACTCCTACTGCTTTCCCGATCGGCCGATTGCCGAGGCCATCGCCGTGATGGCCGATCTCGGCTTCACGCTGGGCGAAGTGCACCCGCGCCACATGGAGCCGTCGTTCGACGTGCCGCGCGGCCAGCCGATGCCGGCCGAGATCCGCGAGAAGCTGCGCCAGTGGCGGCTGACGGTGCCGCTGTCGCACTACGAGGGCGTCGGGGCGGCGTTCCGGCAGACGGGCATCTCGGTCTACGCCTACAACGTCAACTACCGTCCCGATTTCACCGACGGCGAGCTCGAGCGATCGCTCGAGGCGACGCGCGCGCTCGGGGCCCGGATCGTCAGCGGCGCCGGCATCACGGCGGAGCTCGCGCGCCGGCTCGATCCGATGGCGCAGCGCCACGACGTCCGGATCGCGGTGCACAACCATTCCGACATCACCGGCGAGGACGGGTTCGACGCCATCCTCAAGGGGCGGTCGGATCGGATGGCGATCAACCTCGACATCGGCCACTACGTGGCCGCCAACGCGGATCCGGTGACGCTGCTGCGCCGCCGCCACGCCGACATCCTGCTGCTGCACGTCAAGGATCGGAAGCGCAACAACGGCCCCAACCTGCCGTTCGGGCAGGGCGACACGCCGATCCGCGAGACGCTGCAGCTGCTGCGGGACGAGCAGTGGCGGATTCCCGCCAACATCGAGTGGGAAGTGGATGGCGATCGTGTGGCGGCCGTGCGGCAGTGTCTCGCCTACTGCCGGCAGGTACTCGAAGCGTAAGGCGCTCGTTACAGGATAGAAGGAGACAGCGATGGTCAGTTCCCCAGTTTCCCGCGACAGCGGTCCGCTCGTCCGCCTGGCAGTGGCAGTGGTGATCGGCCTGATGCTGCCGTGGACGGCCGCGGCGCAGCAGGACGCCGGCACCCTGCGTGTGCTGGTCCAGGACGACACCGGTGTGGTGCCGGGTGCCGAAGTGGTCGCCACCAATACGGCGACCAACAGCACGTCGACGCAGGTGTCGAACGAGCAGGGCTACGCCACCTTCTCGCCGATCCCGCGCGGCACCTACACGGTCAGCATCACGCTGGCCGGCTTCACCCCGGTGCGGGTCAGCAACGTCACCATCGTGGTCAGCCAGAACCGGCTGCTGCCGGTGACGCTGACGGTGGCGAACATCGCCGAGACCATCGAGGTGACGGCGCAGGCCGCCGTCATCCAGACCGAGGACGCGACGCTCGGCCAGGTGCTGAGGAGCGAGGTGATCGAGCAGCTGCCGCTCGCCGGCCGCCGCTACACCGACCTGGCGCTGCTCACGCCCGGCGCCACCGAGAGCACCGCCGACCCGAACCTGCGCGGGCCGGGCTGGCTGGTGGTCAACGGCAACTCGCACGTGATGAACAATTTCCTGCTCGACGGCTTCGACAACAACCAGAACACGCAGAACATGCAGTCGCGCTCGGCGCAGGTGGTGTCGCCGTCGCCGGACACGCTGGGCGAGTTCAAGGTCATCACCAACGGGTTCTCGGCCGAGTTCGGCCGCGCCGCCGGCGCCGTGATCAACGCCTCGATCAAGTCGGGCACCAACGAGTACCGCGGCTCCGGCTGGATCTACAACCGCAATGCCGCCCTGGCCGCCAACCGGTGGGAGAACAACTGGCGCGGCCTGGAGAAGGACGACCTCGAGTGGAACCAGCCGGGCGCCACGTTCGGCGGCCCGCTGCTGCGCAACAAGCTGTTCTTCTTCAGCGACTACGAGGGCTTCTTCAGCACCGTGACCAACGCGCCGTTCGTGACCGTGCCGACGCTGGCGCAGCGCAACGGTGACTTCAGCGCCCTCACCGTGGCGATCCTCGATCCGCGGACGGGCCAGCCGTTTCCCGGCAACATCATTCCGCGCGATCGCTTCGACCCGCTGGCGAAGCTGATCCTCGACACCGTCTACCCGGAGCCGAACAACGTCTGGCCGGTGGCCGGATCCGGCAACCGCCCGATCAACAACTACACCCGGCGGGTGCCGACGACGCGCGACACGCACAAGGGCGATGTCCGCATCGACTACAACATCTCGGACAAGGACCGCTTCTTCGCCCGCTACAGCTTCAACCAGGATTACAACTTCAAGGAACCGACGATGCCCGGCCTGGCCGACACCGGGGCGCAGGATGGCGGCCGTCAGTACGCCCGCAACCAGGCGTTCGGCACCAGCTGGAACCGCATCCTCTCGCCGACGGCGGTGAACGAGTTCCGCGTCGGCTACAACAAGACCGCGGCCGACTTCTCGCACGCCACGGTGGGCGAGAGCACGGGGACCGCGTTCGGCTTCCGCGGGCTGCCCAGCTTCCTCGACGACGTCGGCGGGCTGCCGCGCATGACCATTACCGGCTACCAGTCGCTGGGCGTGGGCAACTTCCGGCCGCAATACCGGAACCCGTATTCGCTCCAGGTCACCAATGCCACGACGCTCGCCCTCGGCTCGCAGACCTGGAAGTTCGGCGTCGACTACCGCTACAAGCACGACGAGTGGGTCGACCTGCAGTTCCGCACCGTGGCCTACAACTTCGACGCGCGCTTCACCAATGACGGCATCGCCGATTTCCTGCTCGGCAACGTGCAGAGCGTGGGCGGCTCGAACTTCTTCGTCGCCAACCAGGTGACGCAGAACCTGTCGGCGTACTTCCAGAACGACTGGAAAGTCCGGCCCAACCTCACCATCAACCTCGGCCTGCGCTACGAGTACACCACGCCGCTCTACGGCACCGGCGAGTACACCAACACCAACATCGACTTCGCGACCCAGCAGCTGGTCATCGCCGACCCGGCGCCGCTGGTCTACGGCGGGCGCCGCGCCGAGGACAAGTACGCGTTCCAGAACCCCGACTTCAACAACTGGGGCCCGCGGCTCGGCGTCGCCTATCAGGCCACCGACCGCCTCGTCGTCCGCTCCGGCTTCGGCATCTTCTACAACGGCGAGAACCTCACCGGTACGACCGCGGGCGAGCTGCTCATCAACGCGCCCAACCTCTACCGCGTGACGCTGCAGCGCATCGGCAACGGGCCGCCGCCGCTGCAGCTCTCCGACCCGGTGCCCGGCGACTTCCTCGACACCAGCGCCATCAGCACGACCAACCTGGCGTTCAATTCGCGCTGGCCGGACTTCAAGGCGGCCACGGTCATGCAGTGGAACGTGGCGACGGAGTACCTGTTGACCGACAACTCGACGCTCGAGGTCGCCTACGTCGGCAACACCGGCCGCAATCTCGACGTCACGCTCAGCCCGAACAACACGCCCTGGGGCGTCGACGGCTCGGTCATCGCCAACCGGCAGTTCCCGCAGTTCGGCACGCTCGGCATGCGCGCGCCGCTGGGCGAGTCCGACTACAACGCGCTGCAGACCAAGTTCGAGCGCCGCTTCAGCGGATCGTGGTACGGCCTGGTGTCGTACACCTTCGCCGACGGCCACAGCGAGGCGCCGACCTTCGGCGCCGGCGGCGGCGGGTTCCAGAGCTACGACTGGAGCGCCACGCCGATCCCGATCCCGATCCTGGAATCGGCGTTCATGGAGCAGTTGACCCGGCACCGCTTGTCGGTGTCGACCATCGCCCGCCTGCCCGTGGGGCGCGGCCAGAAGTACGGCAACACCATGAACCCGGTCCTCGACGCCGTCATCGGCGGCTGGCAGTCGCAGATGGTGTTCACCGCGAAGTCGGGCCTGCCGATCAACGTCACCCTGGCGCGCACCGGGACGGATCCGTACACGGGCCGCAGCTTCTCGTACCTCGCCAACAGCGGCGGCGGCGAGCTGAGGCCGAACCTGGTCGGCAACCCGCTCACCGGCAACGATCCCAAGGACGACCTCATCTACCTCGACATCAACGGCTTCGCCATGCCGGCCATCAACACGCCGGGCAACGCGCCGAGAAACGTCGCCTTCGGCCCCGGCTACTGGAACGTGGATCTCGGCCTGACCAAGCGCTTCATTGTCGGGCAGCGGCACAGCCTCGATCTGCGCATCGAAGCGTTCAACCTGTTCAACACGGTCAACTTCCGCAACCCGAACGCCGTGCTCGGCGCCAGCAACTTCGGGCTGATCCAGACGTCGTACGATCCGCGCCAGATGCAGCTGGCCCTTCGCTACGCGTTCTAGTCCGAGTCGGCGGATGGATCGACGGACGTTCCTCGTCGTGAGCGGCGCGCCGGTGCTGGCGCCGGCGCTGGCCGCGCTCGGCGCCGCGGCACAGGCGCCGGCGCAGCGGTTCCGCATCGGGCACAACGTCGGTCCGTACCTGCGGCTCGGCGGTCCGCCGCACGAGGGGTTCTGGCAGGGTGTCGAGGAGCTGGCCGCGCTGGGGTTTCCCGCCACCGAAGCCGACGACAACCTCGCCCGGCTGAGCACGGTCTACGCGTCGCAGACGAGCCAGTTCCGCGATCGGCTGGCGTCGCACGGCATGCAGATGGCGGCGCTGTACCACAACCTCCCCGTGGATGATGCCTCGCGCTTCGCGGAAGGCGTCGCCGAGGGCATGGCCGTCGGCAAGTTCATGCACGAGACGGGCATTGCGATCTTCAACCTGTCGGGCGGCACGCGGAAGCCGGGCGGCAACCCGCCGGAGGACTTCGCGGCGCTGGCGCGGCTGGTGAACGAGCTCGGCAAACGGTTGCGGGAGGAGTACGGCATCCAGCTCGGCTACCACCCGCACACCAACAACATGATCGAGAACCGCGCCGAGATCGGCCGCATGATGGACATGACCGATCCACGCTCCTTCAACCTCAACCCCGATACCGGGCACCTGGTCGCCGGCGGCAGCGATCCGCTCGAGGTGTTCCGCACCTACCGGTCGCGGATCCACTACCTGCACCTGAAGGACTGGGATCCGACGATGGTCACCGCGCGCACGGCGCAGACCGGCCGCACCGGCGGGTTCCCCGAACTGGGCGAGGGCATCGTCCCGCTGCCGCAGCTGGTCGAGTTCCTGGGCCAGACCGGCTACGACAAGTGGGTCATGATTGAGATCGACTCGTCGCGCACGACGCCGCGCGACAGCGCGACCAAGGATCTGAAGTACGTGACCGACCGCCTGAAGCTGCGGGTCGGCTGACGAACGGAAGCCAGATGCCACACAAGACCACATGTGTCCTTGCCGGCGCGGCGCTATCGCTCGCCATGGCGGTCGGCGCCGGTGCGGCGGGCGGCGGTCCCGTGCCGTCCGCGACCGGGCAGGCGCCGGTCCTGCCCGACGAGGCGGCCACGGGGACGGTGCAGCGGATGTGCGGCACCGCGTGCCACGATCTGTCGTTCCTGATCGGCCGGCGGGAAACCGCGGATCGCTGGGGCGAGATCGTCGAGGACATGTCGGTTCGCGGCGCGCCGGGCACGCGCCAGGACATCGACGCGGTGGTCGCCTATCTGGCGAAGCATTTCGGCCGTGCCGCGGCGCCGTCTCGATCGACGCCGGCCGCCCGGGCGCCGGCGTCGCCCCGGCAATCGGCGCCTGCGAGCGCCGCGCCGCGCGCCAACACCGGCGCACCGCCCGCGACCGGCGACTGGCCGCTCGCCGGCCAGAACGC
The DNA here is from genome assembly GCA_963707795.1 of uncultured Acidobacteriota bacterium. Lineage (GTDB taxonomy): Bacteria > Acidobacteriota > Vicinamibacteria > Vicinamibacterales > UBA2999 > JACCSI01. Next base: position 61,706 of record OY970174.1, read on the forward strand.
CGCCGGACACCGCTTCTCGCCGCTCACGCAGATTCAGCCGGGCAACGTCGCGACCCTGCAGCTCGCGTGGAAATACGACATGATGCGCCCCGGCGAACGGCTGGCAGGCGCGTCGACGACAGGCGCGCCGGCACGGCCGCGCATGTCGCAGCTCACCCCGCTGGTCGTCAATGGCCGCATGTTCGTGACGACGCCGTTCAGCCGCGCCGTCGCGCTCGAACCGGAAACCGGCAAGGAGATCTGGAGCTACCAGATTCCGGAAGCCTACGGCACGCCCGGGCAGCGCAGCTTGGCCTACCGGCCCGCCGACGCGACCATGCCGGCGACCATCTTCTTCGGCACCACCGGCGGATTCCTGCTGGCCGTGGATGCCGAGACCGGCACGCCGGCCGAGGGGTTCGGCCAGCGCGGCGCGGTCAACATGCGGGCCGGGATGGCGGAGGGCTTTCCGCAGGCGAACTACGGCATGACCTCGCCGCCGGTGTTCTACAAGGACATCATCATCACCGGCTCACGCGTGCAGGAGCAGCCCGCGCTCGGTCCGGCGGGCGATGTGCGCGGCTGGAGCGCTCGCACCGGCAAGCTGCTGTGGACCTTCCACACGGTGCCGCGGCCGGGCGAGCCGGGTCACGAAGTGTGGCAGGGCACGTCGTGGCAGGACCGGTCGGGCGGCAACGTCTGGGGGCTGATGACGGTCGACGTCGAGCGCGGCCTCGTCTATCTGCCGGTGGGCTGCGTCACCTACGACTATTACGGCGGCGATCGCCCGGGGTCCAATCTCTACGGCAGCACGCTGGTGGCGCTCGATGCCGCGACCGGCACGCTGAAGTGGCATTTCCAGATCACCCATCACGACGTGTGGGATTACGATCTCAACGCGCCCCCGGTGCTCGTCGACGTGCAGCGCGACGGCCGGACCATTCCCGCCGTGGCGCAGGTCACCAAGCAGAGTCTGCTGTTCATCCTGAACCGGGAAACCGGCGCGCCCATTCACGGCGTGGAAGAACGGCCGGTGCCGCAGGACGGGTTCACGAGCGGCGAGCTGCCGTGGCCGACGCAGCCGTTCCCGGTCAAGACGCCCCCGCTGGCGCGGGCGACCTTCACGGCGGCCGACATCGCGCGCATCACGCCCGAGCACACGACGTTCTGCCAGGAGATGCTGCAGCGGGACGGCGGCCTGCGCACCGGCGGCCTGTACCTGCCGTTCAGCGAGCGGCCGAGCATCATGTTCCCCGGCACGCTGGGCGGCGTGAACTGGCACGGCCCGTCGTACGATCCGTCGCTCGGCCTGCTCTACGCCGCGACGATGAGCCTCGGCGAGGTCTTCCAGATCGTGCGCGACGCGGATCCGGCGAAGATGCCGGTGGCGCGCCGCTACAAGTTCTGGGACGAGAGCAGGTTCTGGCCCTGCTCGCAGCCGCCGTGGGGCGAGCTGGTGGCGGTGAACGTGAACACCGGGGACATCGCGTGGCGCGTGCCGCTCGGATCGTTCGCCGAGGTCGAGAAGCTCGGCATGCCCAATGCCGGCACGCCGCTGCTGGGCGGCCCGATGGCGACGGCCGGCGGGGTGGTCTTCGTCGGCGGCACGCTCGACGACAAGTTCCGCGCCTTCGATTCGCGCACCGGACGGGAGCTGTGGGCCGTGGACGTGGGCGCGGCCGCGCACGCCGTCTCGATGTCCTATCTCGGGCGCGACGGCCGGCAGTACGTGGCGCTCGTCGTCAGCGGCGGCGGCTTCCTCGGCGACAAGACGGTGCCGCCCGCCGTGCTGGCGTTCGCCCTGCCCGCAGCGGCCAGCACGGGCAGATAGCCAGCCGGCGCTCCCGGTGTGTCGGTCGCCGCAATTCCGCGGATCACTTCACCGAGTACTTGGTGAACGCGCCGCCCGCCTGCGTGAGTGAGTTCGGGCCCTCGGCCGCGTAGACGTTGCCGTCGGCGTCGACGGCGACGCCTTCGCCCGCCGTGCCCTGATAGACGCGGTCGTCACGCTCGAAGGGCGGGATGAAGGCCGTGATGCGATCCTCGTCGACGGGACCGATGCGCACGCCGTTGCGCCAGTTCACGTGGTTGAACGGCCCCGACTCGGAGTCGATGGCGTAGACCATGTTGCCCGCGATGAACAGGCCGCTGATGCGCCCGTACACGTAGCGCGACTCGAGGTACTTGCCGTCCTGGTCGAAGATCTCGAGACGATGATTGCCGCGATCGGCGACCCAGAGACGGCCCTTGGCGTCGAACACCATCGCGTGCGGCGTGCGGAACTCGCCGTGTCGGACCCCGAGCCCGCCCCACGACTTGACGAACTTGCCGTCCGGCGTGAACTTGCTGATGCGCGCCGTCGCGCCGCGCTTGATCCCCTCGGCAATGGCCGCCGCCGACGTCATACCCTGCCCGTCGTGTCCGTCGGAGACATAGATGCTGCCGTCGGACCCGACGACCACGTCGTTGGGCTGGTTGAACTCGCCGTCCGCGTTGCCGGCCTTGCCGGCCACGCCCAGGCTCATCAGCTTCTCGCCGGTGGGGCTGAACTTGTGCACCTGGTGCCCCTTGGTCTGTTCCTTGTTGCCGGCGAAATCGGCGATCCACACGTTGCCCTGCGCGTCGACGTGGATGCCGTGCGGCGTCACCATGATGCCGGCCCCGAAGTTGGCCAGCACCTTGCCCGTGTGACGGTCGAACTTGAACACCGGCGCGACCGGGTTGGTCTCGCAGGTTCCCGGCGCGCCGGCACCGAACGTGCCCGCGCCGCAGCGCTCGTAGGCCCAGATGTGGCCGTCCTTCGGATCGATGTCGACGCCGGCCGACGAGCCCCATTGGCGTCCCTCGGGCAGCTGGCCCCAGTTGCGCGTGACCTTGGGCGCCGGGTTCGGCAGCCCGTCGCCGCTGATCGGATTGCCCGCGGACGCGGCCCGTGCCGGGGGCGCCGACTGTGCGGTCGCTTCGCTACCGAGCCGATCGCCCGCGACCAGGACGAGCAGGGCGCCGGAAGCCAGAACACGAAGCAGGATTGGCAGCACGAGCATGGCACCTCCTTGGTGAGCTGGGGTAGTAGAGCCGAGATGGGCCGCGCACCGCAAGCGAAACCATCGCCCGCCCCCCACGGTGAATCAGGTCGCGCGCCCCGACCTTACGGCTCGCAGGTCGCGCTCACCATCGTGATGGCGGTGGCGTGGAGCACGCCGGCGACCTCGACTCGCGTCTCGGCCGTTGTCGTCGCCCGGCCGGCCGGGTCCTGCGTCGTGGCCGCGCGCTGCTTCTCGATGCCGGGCATGTTGTCGGTCACGCGCCCCTGCATCTCGACGCGATGCCCCACGTGCGGGCGCAGGTGTTCGGCGCCGAGCCCCGCGATCCGGTAGAAGCTGTGGCCCGCTGGCGTCCCGCTCGACGTCGCCGTGCTCGTGGTGCCCGGCGTGCCGACGGCCACCGTGCCGCCGACCGGGACCTTCACGGTGGGCGTACGGACGAAATAGTCGTCGCGGCCCACCCCGGTGCCGGCAGCTGTCGTACTTCCCGTCGCGCCCGGCAATCCCTGCACGAGACAACCCGTGATGGTGGTCGGCTTGGCCTCGGGCTGTGCGCCCGGACCCTGTCCCGTGGCGGCGGCAGGTGGCTGCCGACCGCTGATGGTGACGCTGAGGCAGAGCACGGCCGTGGCCGTCGTCAACCCGTACGTTCGGTGTGTCATGTGCCGTTTCCTCCTGACCAGTTCCTTCGGTACCGTGCGAACGTGTCAGCGACGCCGATGCAAGTGCGATTCCAGTCGCGCGCGCCGAGGCCTCCTCGGTCGGCCGCTGCGGGCGCCGCCGCTGTATCATGTGGCGCCGAAAATCCCGTGGCGCGGGTCGGCTCGGCCTGGCAGCGGGAAAACGGTTCGGTTGCCCGTCGTTGGATCGGGTCGGTCCCGGTCGTGCCGCGCGCGGCAGAAGGAACAAGGTACTCATGCCAGTGGACGAACAGCGCCTCAATGCCTTTCTCGGCAGGGCCGTCTCGGATCTGGGCGCCGCCCTGAGCGCCGTCCTCGTCTCCATCGGCGACGAGCTCGGGCTTTACAAAGCGCTCGCGGGCGGGCCCCTGACCGCGGCCGAGCTCGCCGCCAGGACCGGCACCAACGTGCGCTACGTCGGCGAATGGCTCGCGAATCAGGCCGCCGGCGGCTACGTGGAGTACGACGCCGCGGCGCAGACGTTCTCCCTGTCGCCGGAGCAGGCCCTGTGCCTGGCCGATCCCAACGGTCCGGTCGACCTTCCGGGGGCGTACCTGATCGTGCGCGATCTGTTCCACGTCCGCGAGCGCGCGCTCGACAACTTCCGCAACGGCCAGGGGATGGAGTGGGGCGAGCACCACCCGTGCCTGTTCCATGGCACGGAGCGGTTCTTCCGCGCGAGCTACAACACCAGTCTGCTGGGGTCGTGGCTGCCGGCGCTCGAGGGCGCGCACGACAAGCTGACACGCGGGGCGCGCGTCGCCGACGTCGGGTGTGGTCACGGCGCCAGCACGATCCTCATGGCCGGGGCGTATCCGCAGTCGACCTTCGTCGGCATCGACTACCACGATTCGTCGATCGAGGCCGCGCGGCAGCGGGCCACCGCGGCCGGCGTCGGCAATGCCACGTTCATGGTCGGCGACGCCACGTCGTACGGCGGCGGGCCGTTCGACCTGATCACGTTCTTCGACTGCCTGCACGACCTGGCCGATCCTGCCGGCGCCGCCCGCCACGCGCGCGCCGCGCTCGATGCGGACGGACACGTCATGGTCGTCGAGCCCTTTGCCCACGATCGACTCGAGGACAACCTCAACCCGGTCGGGCGCGTCTTCTACGGCGCCTCGACCATGGTCTGTGTGCCCGTGTCACTGGCGAAGAACGGTCCGGCGCTCGGCGCGCAGGCCGGTGAGCAGCGGCTTCGCGAGGTGCTGGTGACCGGCGGCGGCTTCACCCGGTTCCGGCGCGCGACAGAAACACCGTTCAACATGGTGCTGGAGGCCCGGCCCTGACGGCAGGCCCGGGCCCGGCGACGGGCGATGCGGCTTCATCGCCATCGGACTCGCTTACGCGCCGACGAAGGCCGCGATTTCGGCCGCCACCCGCTCGGGCTGTTCCCAGTTCGGGCAGTGGCCGGTCTCCTCGTACACCATCACTTCCGCGGCGGGCACGGCTGCCAGGAAGCGCGCCTGCTCCTCGCGCGAGAACAACGCGTCGCGGTCACCCCACAACAGGCGAGTCGGGACCGCGAGGCGCGGCAACTGCTCGGTATCGTCGTAGGCGACCAGGCCGGCGAGGGTCAGGCGCCAGAGGCGTGGCGGCAGCTTCAGGCTCTCGGCGATGATGCCGTCGAAGAACGCTGGCGGCAGGGGGCGATGGGCGGTGCTCGACTGGAACTCGCGGGCGAACGACTCGGGGATCGGATCGGGCAGGTCGCGAACGGCGAGCTCCAGCTCGCGCGTCACCGGGGTCGAGGTGGCGAAGCCCGTCCCGATCAGCACCAGGGCGGCGACTCGCTCCGGCTGCGCGAGGGCCGCGTGCCGGGCGACGAAGCTCCCGTACGAGTGTCCGACCAGCGCCGCCCGCTCGATCGCCAGGGCGTCGAGCAGGGCCATCAGGTCGGCGCCCATCTCCGGAATGGTGTATCCGCTCTCGGGCCGCTCGGAGTCGCCGAAGCCGCGCTGGTCGAAGGCCACCGCTCGCCGCGAGGCGGGCAGCAGCGGCAGAACGCGGCTGAACGAGAACCACGAGTCGGGCCAGCCGTGAACGAAGACGAGCGGCTCCCCGCCGGGATCGCCATACTCTCGGTAGTGGAGCTGCGGTCCCGTGGCGACGCGGATGGTGGCATCGCGCCCGGTCGATGGCGTGTTCATGCGGCGCACGGTACCACCGACGCCGATTCCGCAACAAGCGCTCCCGCGGATCGACGCCACGACGGTGGCACCGGGCTGACCCGCCCGGCAACGCGTCGACGGCCGAGCGCAGCACGATGAACACGGACGAGGCCCTGCAAGTCCTGGAAGGCGAGCTCGCGGGCTATCGCGACCAGCCCTACGCGGAGCTGGCGCGCCGCGTTCAATCCGGCCCGGTCGTGCGGGAATGCCAGGGCCGCAGCGGCGCGAGCTACCAGATGGAAGTCGAGTGTGACTGGGACGATCGTCCCGGCGGCAACATCCGCGTCATGGCGTCGATCGACGATGGCGGCTGGCGGGCGTTCGTGCCGCTCACCCGGTCGTTCATCAAGTCGGCCGACGGTTCGTTCGTCGGCGAGTAGGCGGGTCACGAACGGGCTGGCGTCGGGCGGCCTCACGCACCGCGGCCGCGCCTGTCACGCGCGCGGGCGCGGCTCGCGCGGGACCGGGATCGGGCCGGCGGCCTTCACCCGCGACCAGATCCGCCGCCCCACCTTGTCGGCTTCCGCGACCACGCTGGCTTCGTCGAGCGTCAGCACCTTGCGGTCGCGCACGACGAACGCGCCGTCGATCATCACCGACTCGATGTCGGAGGGCTGGCCGTTGTGGATCAGCGCCGAGAGGATCCGTCCCGCCGGCACGAGGTGGGCGCGCATCGTATCGACAACGAGCAGATCGGCTTTCCGGCCGACCTCGAGCACACCGAGGGCCTGCCCCTGGCGCACCGCCCGTGCCCCGCCCTGCGTGTTGTCGGCGAGCATGTCCTCGGGCTGCGGCCGCGTGCCCGGGATCGCATCCGCGCGCGAAATGCGCTCGGTCAGCAGCGCAATGCGCATGACCGAGAACACGTCGTTGGTGTTGTTGTCGGTGCCCTGCGCGATGGGGCATCCCGCCGCTCGCAGGCGGGCGATCGGGGGATTGACGCCACGGTTCGCGGCCATCGCCGCCTGGTGCGACACGATGGTACCCGACGTGCCGAGCCGCGCGATGTCGTCCCCGTCCACGTAGCGGCAGTGCGCGGCGAACAGCCGCGGGCCGAGGAACCCGTGCCGGTCGAGGAAGGCCGGCGGCCGCAGCCCGTGGTGGCGCACCATGAAGTCGACCTCGGCCACGCTCTGCGAGAGGTGGATCGTGTAGCCCAGATCGTGCGTCTCCGCGAACGCGCGAATGGCCTGCAGCAGTTCCGGCGACGAGGTCTCGGCCAGCGCGGCCGCCGGAAACACGCGGATGCGTCCCTCGTTCTTGTCGTGCCAGTCGCTGAACAGGTCGGCAATCCGCTGCAGTCCCTCCTCGCGCAGCTTGGGTGAGAAGCGTGGGGTTTCACTGGCCGCCAACCCCTCCGGAGACATCGGGCCGGCAACGTTCTCGCTGTCGCGGACCGACTCGGCAAACACCCAGCGCAGCCCGGTTTTCGCCAGCGCCGCGGCATGGCGGCCGATATTGGCGGTGTTCTCCACGAGCGTGGTGGTGCCGGTCTTCAGCGCCTCCAGCGCACCCACCGTGGCCATCAGCGTGGCCTCCTCGCCCTGCAGGAGGCTGTTGGGCGAGACGGCAAGGCGGACGCTGTTGGGAAAGCCGAAATCCTCGTTGAAGCCGCGCGCGAGCGTCGCCGCCAGGTGCGCGTGGCAATTGATCAGGCCGGGGAGCAGCGCCTTGCCGCGCCCGTCGTAGACCTCGGCATTCGGATAGCGCTTCACGATCTCGTCGCTGGCCCCGATGGCGGCGATGAGGTCCCCCTCCACCGCCAGCGCCACATCGTCCTGCACGGCATCGGCGTTGACGAGGGTCGTGTGCGAGAAGACGACGGTCCGGCGCGGCGCCGGCTGGGCGTGCAGGTTGCGCGGATCGAGCAGGCAGGCGGCGGCCCCGGCGCCGGCCCCGGCGAGCAGGGCGCGCCGGCTGATGTCGAGGGGGGAAGCGGTGGGGGAGAACGGGCTGTCGATCGTCGTGCGCGGCATGATGGCGGACCGGACCTTTCCGATGGGCGTCAGCGTGGCCACATCCTATATCCGGTCCGCCGCAAGCGAGCGTCTGTTCGCCCTGTCTGCGACGGTGCACGGCGCGTCGGGCGATTGGGGTTGACAGGTCGAGCGGGTGATGCTATTTATGTCGCAGTAGTGCGATAAAAATAACATGACACCGCACCCCGCCACCTCCGGACTGACCAAGCGCGAGCGCCAGATCATGGACGTGCTCTATCGGCTCGGCCGCGCCACCGCCAGCGACATCCTCGAGCGGATGTCCGGCGCCCCCAGCTACTCGACCGTGCGCACGCAGCTGCGCGTGCTCGAGGACAAGGGGCACGTCCGGCACGAAGAGCAGGGGCTGCGCTACCTGTACATGCCGACCGTGCCCCGGCACGAGGCGCGCCGGACGGCGCTCAAGCACCTGGTGGACACGTTCTTCGACGGGTCGTCGGCCAACCTGCTGACGGCGCTGCTCGGCCGCGACGCGGCGAAGCTGTCGGACGACGAGCTGGAGCGGATCGAACAGATCGTGCGGGCGGCCCGCGGAGAGGCGCGATGAGCCTGGTGCTGGCCGCGGCGTTGCGTGTATCGGTGCCCATTGTGGTGGGGTTGCTGGCCTGCGTGCTGCTGCGCCATCGCTCCGCGGCGCTGCGCCATGGGGTACTGGCTGCGGCGCTGGTGGCCGCCATCGCCGTCATGCCGCTCGCCAGCGTGCTGCCCTCCTGGAACGTGCCGTTCCCGCAGCTGGGCGCGGCGGTCACGGTGCCGCCGTCAGCGGCGGCCGCGTCGAGCCGCACGGGTGCAACTGTGGCCGGTCCGGTCTCGGCGGCCGTTGCGGAGCCATCCGCACCAAACCCGTCCCGCGTGCAACACGCGCTGCTTCTGGTGTGGCTGGCCGGGGTCGGCGCCGGGGCCGGTCTGCTGCTGACCGGCATCGTCCGGCTCGTTCGACTGACGCGGAGCTCGCAGGCCCTGGTCGGCGGCCCGTGGCACCGCCTGGCGGCCGAGATCGCCGCGCGCGACGGCGTCGGCCGGCCGATCGCACTGCGGGTCACGCGCACGTCGGACGTGCTCGCCACCTGGGGGCTGTTCAGGCCTCGGGTGCTGCTGCCGGTGCAGGCATCCACCTGGAGCGAGGAGCGGGCGCGCGTCGCGCTCGGTCACGAGCTGGCGCACATCAGGCGCGGCGACTGGCCGGTGCAGATAGGCGCCGACCTGCTGCGCACCGTGTTCTGGTTCAACCCGCTGCTCTGGATGCTCTGTAGCCGGTTGCGCCGGGAAGGCGAGCACGCGTGCGACGACGCCGTGCTCGCGAGCGGCGTGCCGCCGGCGACCTACGCATCACATCTCGTGGCGATTGCGCGCGCCTGCCGCCGGCCGGCGACCGGCTGGGTGCCCGCTATGTCCATCGCTCGTCCATCAACGCTCGAAGGGAGGATCACCGCCATGCTGAACACCACGCTCGACCGCGAGGCGCCGACCAGGCGCGCCATGGCCCTCGTCATCACCATGCTGGCCGGCATCGGGGTGGCGGCGGCATCCTTCGGTCCGTCGGTGCAGGAGGCCGGTCCGCGGTCACTGACCGGATCCATCTACGACACCACGGGCTCGGTCCTGCCCGGCGTGGCCGTGACCCTCATCGACGAGCGGCAGGTGGCCTCGTCCACGACCAGCGACGCCAGCGGGCGGTTCGAATTTCCGGCCGTGGGTGACGGTCAGTACACGCTCGAGGTCGAGGTGCCTGGCTTCAAGACGCTGCGCAACGAGTTCACGCTGACCGCGGCCCGTGACTGGGACCGCAGCATCACCATGCAGGTGGGCGGCCTCCAGGAACGCATCAGCGTCAGGGCCAAGCGTCCCACGCACGCCGCGCGGCCGACACCGTCCACTGCCGGTCCGGTCAGGATCGGCGGCAACATCAAGGCGCCGCTCAAGCTCCAGGACGTGCGGCCGCAGTACCCGGAGGCGATGCGCGAGGCCGGCCTGGAAGGCCTCGTACCGATGGAGGCGCTGATCGACGTCGACGGCCGGGTGGCCTCGGTGCGCGTGCTCAGCGCCCAGGTCCACCCGGAGTTTGCGCGCGCCGCGGAAGACGCCGTCCGCCAGTGGGTGTTCAGCCCCACGCTGCTGAACGGGTCGGCCGTCGAAGTGCAGATGACCGTGACCGTGCAGTTCAGGCTGGAGGATTGACGCCACGCCCGGGCTTGGCGCCCGGGCGCAGCGTGGGCTCGCGCGACCCGGCGCGCTAGCGTCGCGTCAACTCCAGGCGGTGGTTCGAGGCCTCGCACCGCGCCGCGGCCAGAGGTGCGGTCTCCAGGCAGTGGCGGCGCGTCCCCCACTCGCCCGGGAGCTCGCAGTAATCGAACACACCGCGGAACGGCGCGGAGATCGTCGAGGGGTCGGTCACCGTGAGGGCGAAGTCACCGGCCAGGGTTACGTACGCCTGTTCGCCCACCTGTTCGACCAGGCCGGCGCCGCCGTGCCCGTCGCCGAGCCAGGCCACGAGATAGTCGCCGGCGACGCCGATCGTGAATCGATCGTGGGGATGGACGAACGAGCCGCCGCCGGGCGCGACGTCGAAGTGCGAGTTGGCAGGACCGTTCGGGTTGGTGACGAGCGTGACGACGGCGTCATAGGACCGGCTGCGCGCTACCTCCGGCAGCGACGCGCAGGTGCTGTCGGCGGTGAAGGTCACGGTGTAGGCACCCGCCAGGTTGGCCGCCGGCGCGGCGCTTTCCAGATAGAAATGAATCCACCAGTCGGGATTGCAGGGTCCGCACGGGGCCGGCAGCGGACGAGTCGCGGCCACGTGGCCCTGGTGAGTGGCCCGGAAGATGGTGTTTTCATCGAAGTTCCCGTTCAACCGGTAGTCCCCCCTGGCGTCGGTGGTCGTGGACCGGCCCGCGTCGGGGCCGCTGACCACCTCCACGACAGCATTGGCAAGGGGGCGCCACGCGGCATCGGCGACGGTGCCGGCCAGCTGCACGCTGCCGGCGGGGGCCGGAGTCGGCGGCGGGGAAGGGCCGGCAAGTGGGGACGGTGCGAACGGGGACCGTGACGCCGACGAGTCGCAGCCGGCCACGCCAAGGACGAGGACGAGCATTCCCAGAGCGAGTCGAAAGTGAGTGTGGGCTTGCATGGTGTCTCCCGCGGCAACCGCCGCATGGCAGTTAAACGCCGCGAGCGCCGAACGCTAACAGTGCCCCGGGCTGGGGCGGCGCGGACAGGTCCGGGCGACCGGCTACACTGCGCCATGGTCGTGCTCCACGCGGCGGCGACGAGCGCCCTGTCACCCACCGTGCTTGGTGCGCTGCGTGCGCTGCTCGACGCGGCGTTCGACGGCAGGTTCACCGACGATGACTGGGCGCACGCGCTCGGCGGCGTGCACGTCTGGCTGCACGACGGGTCCGCCGTGACCGCCCACGGTTCTCTCGTCGAGCGCACGCTGACCTGCGCCGGGACCAGGCTGCAGGCCGGGTTCGTGGAAGCGGTGGCCACCGCGGCCGGCCACCGCCGGCGGGGTCACGGCACGCGCGTGATGGCGCACATCGGCGAGCTGATTCGGGCCCGGTATCCCATCGGTGCCTTGTCCACCGGGGCCCACGCGTTCTACGAAACCCTGGGATGGGAACGCTGGCGCGGGCTGACCTTCGTGGACGGACCGGACGGCCGCATGCGCACGCCGGACGATGACGGCGACGTGATGATCCTGCGGACTCCGGGCGGCCCGCCCCTCGATCTCGACGGCGACATCGTGTCTGACTGGCGTCGCGGCGATGTCTGGTAGCGGCGCGGTCGCCGGCCCTCGTCGGAGGTCAGCGCCGCTGCAGCAGCAGCAGGCCGGCGGTCACCGCCAGTGCATCCTCGGCGAGGCCGAGGGCGACATTGGGCACGTGCAGCCGTTGGCGGGCCAGCCGGCGCACGTGAAACAGCGCAACCGTCCCGGTCAGTGCGCCGAGCATCCCGGCGGCCGCCCACCGCCGGCGGTCGCCGGGCGGCGCCCAGGCGGCAGCGGACAGGGCCCCGGTGGCCACTCGGCCGACGAGGGGCAGCGGGGTCGTCCGCGCCGGGATGCTCGCGGCCTTGTCGGCGAGCATCTCGCCCGCCGCCAGCGCGAGTGTCAGCCAGCCGGCTCCCGGCGGGTTGAACGGGCCGCCCGTCGGATTGCCGGCCGGCGCGCCGAGCGGCGCCGCGACGTTGGCGACCAGGGCCGGGCCCAGCATGCTGCGCGCCCCGCAGACGGCGCCGATTCCGAAGGCAATCATCAGATCTCTCATCGGTTCTCCTCGGCGCCGGCGGGCGGCGTCTGGTCACGGGCGGTGATCGGCGTCCATTCCTGCAGGTGGGTCACCGGCAGGGGCGGCCCCGCGGTCACCAGCCGGGCGCCTCGGGGCAGCGGGTCGAGATCGACCGATCCGAGCAGGGCGCGCATGCGCAGATGCGCGAGCCGGTGCCACGCCCGCTGGTAATGCGGCGCCAGGAAGCGGAACCCGAGCCTCGACCAGGCGTTGGGCAAATCGCCGCGCCGCCATCCGGCGAGGATGTTGAAGGTGACGGCACCGGAGTCGTGGTCCTTGATGATCTGGAACCATTCGCTCCCGCGCTCGAAGTGCCCCTCCAGCGTGTCGTAGCGGAAGCCGCGTACGGTGCGCGCCGCGTCGGCGTCGGCGCGCAGGGCGGACACGATGACCGCGCCGAGATAGCGCAGACCGAGCACGCGTATTTCGAGGAGCATCACCCGCCCGAGCAGCGGCGCGTCCGGATCGAAATGGCCGCGGACGATCCGGGGGTCGGAGAATGCGTAGCCGGCGAGCGACGGCCACGCCCGCTCGAAGGGACCGCCGGCTTCCGGCCGGCCCGGAAGCTCGCGCGCGATCACGGCCGTGGACGCGTGCCGGCTCCACCCCCGTTCGGGCGTCATCCGCCGATCCGGTTCGTCGAAGTTGCGGGGACTGAGCCGCGCCCGTTCCAGCCGCTCGGCCAACTCGCCCTCGCTCCAGCCCCTCGCGAATCGCCATTCGGCCATCAATCCGCCCGGGCGGTGAACGTCGGGCAGTCCATCGCCTCGTCACCCGGCAGCACTTCGTGGTCCTCGAGCGTGCGCGTCTCGGCGCGGACGTCGCTGGTCACGCCGGCTCCGCAGGTGAGTGCGACGTTGTTGACGAAATCGGTCCACGTGCTGGTCTGCATGGGATCGCCGCCAAACAGGAAGCCCAGGTAGTTGCCCTGCGAACTCGCGCGGGCGCGGCTGCGGATGTGGAAGATGACGCGGTCGTCCTCGGCGCGGTAGGCCCCGAACGTGATCCGTCCGGCCTCGGGATGGCCAATCAAGGTAGCCAGCGTGAGGCTGCACACGTCCTGGTGGACGACGCGGACGCGCGCGGCGCCGGCCATCCGGATGGTAATGTCGAGTTCGTCACCCAACTCGAGCGTGCCCGGGCCGCCGCAGCGTTCGAACACGACCAGTTCGGGCGGAGGCAGTTCGCTGAACTGCCGGGCGACGATCCCCATGACTTCAGAGGGTTTGCACCGACAGCCGTCGATGACCGCCCAGTAATCGCGCTGCAGCATCGGCCCGGCGCCGCTCGACGCCGGCTGCAGCGGGTCTGCGGGCCTGTCCGTGGCGCCGTCGGGTTTGGTGTTCACGCGGACAGGCTACGCAACGTCCGTACCGCTGGCCTTCCATTTGCTACGGAGGCCACCATGACCATCCCGCACGACCCTTCTCCCGACGTGAATCCATTCAGCCGCTCCGCCGCCCTCCTCGACGGCGGCACCCCGCGCGACCCGTCGACTCGGGGAGCGCTCGCCTCGGATGCGACGCCGGTCGTACGGACCGAGCATCGCGAGAGCCTGCTGACCCGCCTGATCGAACACCAGACCGCGAAAATCCCCTCGCATGTCTTCCTCTTCGCCTCGCTCTGCTCGATGGGCTTGTCGCTGACCGAGCAGCTTCGCGGCCGCGATCGCTCGAGCCGGTTCCTCGGGATGTGGGTGGCGCCGCTGTTGATGATGGGGATCTACAACAAGCTGGTGAAGACCCTCGGCGCCCGATAGCCGGTCGCCGGCGGCGGGCACTCGTGCTACTGTCGGCGCGATGTTCGCCCGGCACCGACTCGCCGCGAGGAGGCCGCGATGACGCAGCCGTCAGGGTCGCTCGTCACCTGGACACAGGTCATCTATGCCTTGCACGCCTTCAGCCTGCTGACCGGCATCCTCGGCGCGGCGTCCGTCGTCGGGGCGTTCCTCACCGGCTGGCCGTCGATCATCGCCGTCATCCTGAACTACGTGAAGCGGGGAGACGCGCGCGGCACGTGGCTGGAGTCGCACTTCCGCTGGCAGATCCGGACCTTCTGGTTCGGTCTGCTGTGGATTGCGCTGTGCATTCTCTTCATCATCGGCACGCTCGGCATCGGTATCCTCATCGCGTGGCTGCCCATGGCGGCGGTTGGCATCTGGTTCATCTACCGGATCGTGCGCGGCTGGATGGCACTCAACAGCAGCTCGCCGATGTACGCGTCGTGATCGACCCTAATGGAACAGAGTGAACTTGGCGCTCATCCAAACTTCGTCTACGGCGTGATCGCGGAGATTGCCGGCAGGGAGCGAAGTGCTATCGCTCATTATCGCATCGAGATTCGGCGAACGTCCTATTTCAAAGCACACGGGGCTCTCGCAAGTCTCTTGGCGAAGCGCGGTCGCGTTAGTGAGGCACTAAAGCACGTAACACAAGCGATGCGTCGCAGCCCAGACAACCGGTGGACCTCGAGCGCTCTGAACGATCTAGCCCTCCTATACAGCCGGAAAGGTCTAACGGAGAAGTCAATCAAAGCGCTGAAGCAGTCAATCCGTCTGAACCCTCAAGACGCTGTGCCGCGCGTGAACGGTGCGATCGAGTTTCTTGAACGGGGAGACCGAGAACGAGGGGGCGACTGGCTCGCTGAGGCGGTCCGCCTGCGAAAAAACGATCGTCAGGTGGATGATATTGTCGGGTACCTCCTGATCGCTTACGACTTCGATCTTCGTCGCGGTATACGAATACTCGAAGCTGCGATTAAGAGAGAACCGAGAAACGCACGTGCGATCGCAGATCTCGCAGTTGGCTACATGAAACTGGGTCACGAACCCAAGGCCAAGGCCTTGGCGAAACGGGCAAGGCGCCTGGGACCCCGCGATAGAGAGGTCAGCAGACAAGTCGCTCTCGTGATCGGACAAACAAGGCCCTTGCAGTCAGCGTCTCGACGTTCTGTGCGACGGACGTCACACGGCGCGCACTGAAGCGTTGAATGCGCCGCTGCCGCCATCACGGCGGTCACGTGGCGGGTGGCGACCACGGCGAAGCGGGAAGGCGGTTGCCCAGGGGACCCTCGTGTCGGGGGCCGCTAGTCGAGGTCGGCCGGTCGCCACAGGCCGGCCAGCGTGCCGCCCGTGGTCTCCTCGAGATCGCGCCAGCGATCGATGGGCAGCAGGATCCTGGCCAGGGCCGCGGTCGGCAAGTCGTGCGACTCGCCGGTCAAGCGCTCGACGAGTTGTTCGAGCCCGGGGTTGTGCCCCACGATCATCACCGCCGGCGTCGCGGCCGCCACCGTGTGCAGCACCGAGACGATGTCCGCGGGACCGGCCAGGTAGAGCGAGCCGTCGAGGCGGACCTCGCCGTCGACGCCGGCCGCTTCCGCCACGGCCTCCGCGGTCAGCCGCGCGCGCACGGCGTCGGAGCTGATGATCAGGTCGGGGACCAGCCGCTCCTGGCGCAGCCAGTCGCCGACGCGCGGTGCATCCCCACGGCCGCGCGCGTTCAAGCCACGTTCGTGGTCACTCACCGACGAATCGTTCCAGCTCGATTTGGCGTGGCGGAGGAGCAGGAGGGTCTTCATGGCTCCGCGTTATCATGGCCGAAGTTCGCAGCCATGCACTATCACCACCGCGTGCCGGCGCCGCCGCTCGACCTGTGCGTCGAGTCCATCTGGGTGTACCGCAGCGAGCCGCGCCCGCGGACGCTCGAGCGCGTGCTGCCGACCGGCGCCGCGCAGCTGATCGTCAACCTGCACGAGGACCAGACGCGGCTCTACGATCCGACGCACCCGCAGCGGTGCACCGTCTCGCCCGGCACCGTGCTGGCCGGCCCGCGGACCGGCCATCAGATCATCGACACCTCCGAACAGGAATACGTGGCCGGCGTGGCGTTCCGTCCGGGTGGCTTCCGGGCGTTCGTGCGGGTGCCGGCGCACGAGGCGAGTGATGCGGACGTCGCGCTGGAGGCGTTGTGGGGCCGGCGGCGAACGGCCGTGCTGCGCGAGCGCCTCCTGGAGGCCGCCGCTCCGGAACCGCAGCTCGATGTCCTCGAGGCGGCGCTCGGCGAGATGTGGACGTCCTTCGGCGTACACCCGGCGGTGCGCTGCGCACTGGCCCGGTTCGACCGCGTGCCGACCATGGCGAGCGTGGCGGCGGTGACGCAGGCCATCGGGTTGAGCCCGAAGCGGTTCATCGAGCGTTTCAAGGTCGACGTCGGCGTGACGCCGAAACGCTTCTGCCGGATTCGCCGTTTCCAGCGCGCGGTCGCGCTGGCGAGTCGCGGCCACCGGGTCGAGTGGACCCGGATCGCCGCCGACTGCGGGTACTTCGACCAGGCTCACTTCATCCACGACTTCCGCGCGTTCGCCGGGGTCACGCCGACCGCGTACGAGACGGCGCGCACGCCGTTTCCCAACCACGTCAAATTTCTACAATCCGGGCGCGACTCCTCTTGAGAGGATGTCGGCATGGCCAATTCAACCTATCGGACCGTTACCCCTTACCTGCTCGTGCCCGACGCGAATGCCGAGCTCGAGTTCCTCAAAGCCGCGTTCGACGCCGTCGAGGCCAGTTGCCAACGCAACCCGGACCACTCCGTGATGCACGCTGAGGTCATGATCGGCGACTCGCTGGTCATGCTCGGCCAGGCCGGAGGCCAGTGGAAGCCGCGGCCGTGCGCCTTGTATCTCTGGGTCGACGACGTGGATGCGACCTACGCGCGGGCACTGGCATCGGGCGCGACATCGGAGAGCGAACCCGAGGACAAGCCGTACGGACATCGCAATGCCGGCGTCATCGACCGGAACGACGTGACATGGTGGATCGGCGCGCCGGTCAGGTAGTCGACCGGCATGCGAGCGCGCCGTGAGCGGCATCACGCCGATGGATCTGGTTGCGGCTCTCGTCGGCCTGATCGCCGGCGGCGTGGCCGCCGTGACCGGGTTCGGCATCGGCAGCCTGCTCACGCCGCTGCTCGCGTGGCAGGTGGACACGCGCGTGGCGGTCGCCGCCGTGTCCATCCCGCACCTGCTCGGCACGGGGCTGCGCCTCTGGCTGCTCCGCGGCGAGGTCAACCGCCGGGTGCTCATCCACTTCGGCCTGGCGAGCGCGGCTGGCGGGCTCATCGGCGCGGTCCTGCATCGCTGGGTGCACAGCCGCGAAATGACGATGCTCTTCGGCGTCGTGCTGCTGTTCGCCGCCGGCGCGGAGACGGCCGGCCTTGCCCGGCGCCTGCGCGTCCGCGGATGGATGGCCTGGCTCGCCGGCGCGGCCTCGGGCCTGCTCGGCGGGCTGGTGGGTAACCAGGGCGGCATTCGCGCCGCGGGGTTGATCGGGTTCGACCTGTCGAAGAAGGGCCTCGTCGCGACGGCCACCGCGGTCGCGCTGGTGGTGGACGGGGTGCGGATTCCCGTCTATCTCTGGTTGCACGCCGCCGACGTTGCCGCGCTGTCCTGGTGGGTGGTCCTGGCGACGACCGGCGTGGTCACGGGCACCTTGCTGGGGAACCGCGTCCTGGCGATCCTGCCGGAGGCGTCGTTTCGGCGTCTGCTGGTCGTGGTGCTGCTGGTGCTGGGCCTGCTGATGCTCGGCCGCGGCGCGCTCGCGCGGTAGCAGAGCTCAGCGGGTCGGCACCGGCGTTTGCGGCGCGCTGACCGCCACGTCGCGCGCGGTCTCCCGTCCCTGCACCGTGGTCTTCAGGACGTACGCCCCCGGCGGCACACTGCCGATGGTGAAGCGCCCGGTTTCATCGGCGAGCGCGGCGAAGGGCGTGGTCGTCGCGACGATGGTCGCGCGCATGCCGGGGTGCACGTCGCAACTGACGTCGTACAACCCGGGCTGCTGGAAGACGTGGCGGAACGCGTGCCCGCGCGAGCCGGACTCGTTGAGGACGGTCGTGCCCGTGGGCATGCGCAGGACGAGCACGTTGTGGTCGACGTCCTCACTGTTCCTGAACTCGACCTG
Organism: uncultured Acidobacteriota bacterium; assembly: GCA_963707795.1. Lineage (GTDB taxonomy): Bacteria > Acidobacteriota > Vicinamibacteria > Vicinamibacterales > UBA2999 > JACCSI01. The sequence goes on from OY970174.1 coordinate 79,819, forward strand.
CTGGCCGACGCGGACGAACAGGATCGACGGCAGGAACTCCCGGCCGTACTGATCCATGAGCGCCGGGCCGTCAGGAAGGGCAGCGGCCGGGCCGTTGCGCAGTTCCAGCGTGATCAGCGCGCCCGGGGCGGCGGCGCCCTCCACCGAGGCCAGGCCGGACGAGGCCTCTGGACGCGGCGCCGCGGCAGGCCCCGCGGGCGGCGTCCCGCCGCACCCGATCAGCCACGACAGCATGCAGCCGGCGAGCACCGTGCCCCGGCGAATCGTCCGCACCGGGGCGAGTATACCGACAGTCTGGATCGGAGGGCCGAGCCCGGGGACGGTGCGGGTCAGGTTCGTCGCGGCCTTGTCGGTCGAGGCTGCTGCGCGTACACTGCCGGTAACGCACGCGAGCGATGCCCATCACCTGGCAGCGGAGCGGCAGCCGCATCGACATCCGCTTCTCCGATCCGTACAGCCTTCCCGAATCCGAGAAGGTCATGAAGGAGATCTACGCACGACCCGACATCCCGCGGCCGCTGCGATTCCTGGTGGACGTGCGCCACGCCGCGCCGCCGGACACCGAGTTCGTCGGCAACGCCATCACGTTCTGGCAGCTGCACGTCACGCATATGTGGGGCGCGAAAGTGGCGGTGATCGCCGCCACCGATGGGCAGGTCCGCATGGGACACGTGTCGGAGCTGACCGCCGAATCGAGGGACTTGCCCTTCACGCTCCGCGTCTTCCGCGACTCCGAAGGAGAAGCCGCCGAGCAGTGGCTGACAGCCCCGGACTGACGGGCGGTGGGGTCAGAAGCGGAAGTCGAGGCCGATCCACCCGCCGCGAGGCGCCCCCGGCGTGACGAACCTCCGATCGTCCGCGTACCGCGCGCCGAGCAGTGCCGCGTCTCCGAGCAAGCCGAACGTCGCGTAGCGCGTGCCCAGCAGGTTCTCGACCGCACCCACCAGCGCCGCTCGCGCGGTGAGCCGCTGCCGCCCGCGCACGTTCACCACACCGAAGCCCGGGACCCGGGGCAGCGTGTTTGCTTCGTCACCGCGCAAATACGCGCCCGATTGACCGCGCACGTGGACCGCGAGATCGAGGCCATCGGTGATCAGCGCCTCGACGCCCAGCTTCACGGTGTGTGACGGCACCGCGGGCAGTCGATCGCCGCGGCTGACCAGGATCTCCGCGTCCTGGGCGAGCGGGTGGAACCGGCTGGCGAGGCGCAGGTCGGTGCCGAACATCGCACGTTGCAGCGTGTAGGCGCCGAACACGGAGAGGCGGCTGCCGGCACGAACCTCCACGCTTCCCTCGAGGCCGCGGCGCAGGGTGCGCGCCACGTTCTCGAAATGACCCTCGCCGCGGAGGGTGCCGCTGCTCACGAAGATGATGTCGTCGCTCGCGGTCGAGGCGAACGCCGCCACGCTCCAGGTGCTGCGGCCGGCCGCGCCGCGCGCGCCCGCTTCCCAGGTGCGCGCGATGATGTGATCGAGCGGAGGATCCGAGACGAAGGCGTTCGGCAGCCGGCACGGGTCGTCGGGGTCGGCGCAGGTCAGCTCGACCGGGGTCGGCACGCGCGACGACTGCGCGAGGCTCGCATACAGGTTGGCGCCCGGCCGAAGCTGGTAGGTCACGCCGGCAGCCGGATTGAGGCTGCGGAACCGGTGATCGCCGTCGAGCGCCGTGCCGATGCGGTCGCGCAGGGTCACCGCCGTCCAGTTGAACCGCGCCGACCCGGTGAGCGACAGACGGGGCGTGATCGACCAGGTGTCGCTGAGGAAGACGCTCGCCGTGGTATTGCGCGCATCCAGATCCACCTCGGCCGACTCGTCGAACTGACCGAGGCCGATGGTCCCGCGGTCCGGCGTCAGACGCGCCCACTCGGCGCCGAACGCGAAACGGCTCCGGGCCGCCTCGACGCCGGCGCCCACGATCAGGTGATTTTCGCGGCCGGCCAGCGGCGCCGTGCCGGTGACCTGCGCACTGACCGCGGCGACGTGCGCCGACGTGCGGCTGCGATTGTTCACGCCGTCGGCGAGCGCCGGCGCCCCATCCTCGTCGGCCTCGTCGACGTCGCCATCGGCGGCATCGGCGTTGAAGGTGCCGATGCGGCTGCGGCGGTAGGAGGCGACCGCGTCGATCAGCAGGCTGCCGGAGACGCGGCGGTGCGCGCGCGCCGTGACCAGCGCGACGTCGTTGTCGGTCCGGTCGGGGTGCGTGAACACGGCGCGGCGATCCTCGCCGAGCAGGCCCTCCGGCACGGCGCCGTTGCCGGTCAGGTCGTTGGCCGCGGCCGCCAGGCTCAGGTGCATCGTCGAGGCCGTCCCGCGCCAGCCGAGATCGCCGAACAGTCGTCGGATCGTCGAGGGCGAGAAATCACGCCAGCCCGCCTCCCGGGTGACCGACCCGGCGAGGAAATAGGCCAGCGCCGTTCCATGACCGCCGGCCTCGCCGCGAAGGTGGTGCCGGCCGAACGAGCCGGTCGTCGCGTCGGCGCGGACGCCGGGGAAGGCGAAGCCGTCCTTGGTTCGCAATGACAACGCGCCTCCGAGCGCATTCAGCCCGAACAACGGGCTCGAGCCGGGCATGAGGTTGATGCTCGCAATCGCCTCGGCCGGCAGGACGTCCCAGTTGACGGTGTCCCCGAAGGCCTCGTTGAGACGCACACCGTCGAGGTACACCGCGACACCTTCCGAGGCGCCGAGCAGCGGCGAACCGGAGAAGCCGCGGAACAGGACATCCGGCTGAAACGTCCCACCCTGTGGATCGGCCAGATGCAGGCTGGCCGCGCGGGCCGCGAGCAGCGACGGCACGTCGGAACTCGACAACGCCGGGTCGGTTGCCGCAAACACCTGGACGTTCGCCGGCACTTTGAGCCGCGACAGGCCGAGGCCATGCAGCGGGGTTACGGCGATGACCTCCAGGCGCTCTTCGAAACCGGGCGGCAGCGGGGGCGGAGCGGGCGGCGGCGAAGGCGCCGGCGTCTGCCCCGCGGCGAGTCCGGGGGCGAGCAGCAGCGCGAGCATCAGCAGGTGCGACACGGAAACGATGATAGCGGAGGCGGCCGCCATGCTTGAAGACGAGGGCGCGTGAACGATACGCTGGAGTCGAGCGCCGCTGTGAAGCCCACTTCCCGCCGTCTGCCGCGGCGCACCTTCGTCGCCGCCGGCGTGGCCGCCGGCGCTGCCGCCACCACGTGGCTCGGTGCCTCGTCTTCCTGGAGCGCGCGTTTTCTGCGAGACCGGTTCGCCGAGTGGGGCCGCGACGTGCCCCTGGCTCCGCACCTGCCGACGCCGGCCGCGTGGACCGACGACGGCATCACGATGGCCTGGCTGGGGCACGCCACCGTGCTGATCAATTTCTATGGCCTGCGCATCCTCACCGACCCGGTCCTGTTTTCCCGCATCGGCGTGGACATCGGTGTCGGGTCGATTGGCCCGCTCCGCCTGACGCAATGCGCGCTGCCGGCCGAGGCGCTGCCGGACATCGACCTCGTCCTCGTCTCACACGCGCATTTCGACCATCTCGACACGCCGTCGCTCGCGGCGGTGCCGGGGAGGCCGGCCGCGGTGATGGCCGCCGCCACGGCCGACCTGCTCCCGCGATCGGGGTATTCGTCCGTGGCCGAACTGCGATGGGAGGAGACGACGCGGATTGCGACGCCGCGGGGCGACGCGCGGGTGCGAGCGGTCGAGGTCAAGCACTGGGGCGCGCGGCTGCAGCGCGACACGCACCGCGGCTACGCCGGCTTCGTCGTCGAACGCGAAGGACGCGCGCTGCTGGTCGGCGGCGACACGGCGCTGACCCCGCTCTTCCGCGCGCATCGCCGCCATGGCCCGTTCGCCGCCGCGATCATGCCCATCGGCGCCTACGATCCGTGGATTGCCAATCACTGCACGCCGGAGCAGGCCGTGACGATGGCCGATGCCGCCGGGGCCGCGCTCTTCCTGCCGGTGCACCATCAGGCGTTCCAGTTGAGCCGCGAGCCGGTGCGCGAACCCATCGAGCGTGCCGAGGCCGCCCTGTCGGCGGAGCGCGGGCGGCTCGGCTGGCGGGAGATTGGAGAGACCGTCCGCCTCCAGGCGTGACGGCCGCGGCGCTCAGTCGTTGGTGATCTGCGGCGAGATGCTGGCCTCGCGGATCTTGGCCAGTGCCTCCGTCCACGTGTCGTGGACCGGGTGCTTGGCGTAGCGATCGGCGGCGGCCTGGTCTTCGAACTCGATCACGAAGGCGTCGTGATAGCCGTCCGGCTGCACGCGCAGCGCCTTGATCCAGACGTTCTTCATGCCCGGGATCTTCGCGGCCATGTCCTTGACGCCGTCCAGCACGGCCTGCTTGTCGGCGGCTGCGACGCCCGTCTTCCACTGGATCACCGAGACGTGGATGATCGTCTTCGGTGTGCCGAAGCTCTGCTGCGCGGCGAGCCAGCCGGCCCCGGCGCCCGACGCCATCAGCGCCATAGCGATCGTCATGCGAATCACGCGGCCCATCAGTGTGCTCCTCCGGATCGGCGCCGGGTCGATGCGTGACCCGGGCCACCGTCGAGGATCTTACCGGGAATCGACCTGCGCCACGAGCGCGGTCCCGTTCGCGGCTCCAAGACACCGGTGGGACGACCTGCACCCGGTGGTGACGACCGGCATGCCGGTCGTCTTGACGGCGCTCAGCGCCTCCCGCATAGTGCGCGCATGCCTGGCGGCCGGCTGTCGTGGCGGGTCATGCTCGCGGTCGGCACCGCGTACAGCCTGTTCGCCGCGCTGGTGTCCTACTGGTTCACGCGCGGAACCGGCCTGTCGCTGTGGAGCCTGCAGCCGGACGCGTCGGCCGACTTCCTCTACATCCTGACGATGAACGTCGTGCTGTGGACGAGTTGGGCCGCGTTCGCGCCCGTGGCCTTCGAGCTCGGACGCCGGGTCCCGTTCGATCGCGCGCGCTGGCGCCGCGCGCTGCTGGTGCACGCGCCGGCCTCGGTCGTCGTCGCCTCCGCGCACATCCTGCTGGTCGCGACGGCGCGCTTCCTGCTGCAGAGGGCGTGGGGCGTCGACGCGTCCTGGGCGCCGAGCGTGCACGACGCGTTCTTCCGCACGCTCGACTTCGAGTTGCCGGTGTACTGGGCGCTGGTCGGCCTGCAGCATGCCGTCGACTACTACCGTCAGGCGCGCGCCCGCGAGCTGGCGGCGGCGCATCTCGAGACCCGCCTTGTCGAGGCGCAGCTGCAGGCCCTGCAACAGCAGCTGCACCCGCACTTCCTGTTCAACACGCTGCACGCGATCTCGGCGCTCGTGCATCGTGATCCGCAGAAGGCCGACACCATGATCGAGCGGCTCAGCGACCTGCTGCGCATCACGCTCGACCAGGTCGGCACCCAGGAAGTGACCCTGGCCGAGGAGCTGGAGTACCTGCGCGCCTACCTGGACATCGAGCAGGTCCACTTCGGCGACCGCCTCACCGTGGTCTACGCCATCGAATCCGACGCGCTCGACGTGCTGGTGCCGAACCTGATTCTGCTGCCGCTCGCCGAGAACGCAATCCGCCACGGGCTCGAGCCGCGTGCGGGGCGCGGCATGCTGACCGTGGCGGCGGTCCGGCACGGCCCGTCCCTCCGGCTGCAGGTCATCGACGATGGCCGCGGCCTGCGCGCCCCGCTGACACCCGAACGGCTCGGCGTCGGCTTGTCCAATACGCGGGCACGGCTGGAGCGGCTGTACGGGACCGCTGCGGCGATGGATGTCCGCCCTGGCGAGACCGCCGGCGTGGCCGTCACCCTCGACCTCCCGTTCACCCGGAGGACCGGTGCAGAAGATGCGAGCGATCGTCGTCGACGACCAGCCCCTGGCGCGCGAGCGGCTGCTGGCACTGCTGGGTGAGGAGCCGGACGTCGAGGTCGTCGCGACCGCCGCGACCGGCCCCGAGGCCGTGGACGCCGTGCAGCGCCTGGCGCCCGACCTCGTGCTGCTCGACGTCCAGATGCCCGAAATGGACGGCATCGCGGTCGTCGACGCGATTGGCCCGGAGCGCATGCCGGCGACGATCTTCGTCACCGCCTTCGACGAGTACGCCGTGGCGGCGTTCGAGGTGCACGCGGTGGATTACCTGCTCAAGCCGTTCGGACGCGCCCGCCTGCAGAAGGCCCTGGGGCGGGTGCGCCGCCATCTCGAGCGCGACCGCGCCGGGGCGCTCGCGACCCGGCTGCTGGCGGTGGTGGACGAGCTGCGCGGCCCGGCGCGCCGCGGCGACCGCCTGATGCTCAGAACCGGCGGCCGCGTGACCTTCGTCGACGTCGACGGCATCGACTGGGTCGAGGCCGAGGGCAACTACGTGCGCATTCACCTCGCCGGCGAGTCGCATCTGCTGCGCGAGACCATGTACAGCGTGCAGAAGCGCCTCGGCGATGCGCGGTTCTTTCGCATCCATCGCTCGCGCATCGTCAACGTCTCGCGCATCCGCGAGCTGCGCCTGGCGGCGGGCGGCGACTACGACGTCATCCTGTCCAATGGCGCCTCGCTCGGATTGAGCCGCCTCTACAAGGACGCGCTGCAGGCACGTCTGGCGCGGGCGCCGGACGACGGGTTACCGTGACCCGGGAGTGGCGGGAGCGGCAGGGCGATGGTCGGAGCACACCGACGGAACGCTCGCCGCCCGGTACGGCTCGTCCCTGGTCTCCGACCTCAGGTGCAGCCGCAGCAGCAGCGTGTCGGCCGTCGCCTCGACGACGTCCGCCTCGATGCGGGCCCCGTCCTCGTCCCACGCGATGCGGCGCGGTCCCGCCGGCGCCCAGCGCGCCAGCCGATAGGTTTCGCCACAGGAGTCCATCACCAGCGTGCCGTCGGCCAGGAAGATGCGCAGCGTGCCGGGAGCCGCTGACGGGTCGGTGGAGATCCACACCGTCCCGGTGATGGCCTCGTGGACCGCTGGCGGCGTATCGGGCGATGGCGCCGGCGCCGTGGTGTTCGTCGGTCCCGCGCACGCGGCGGTCGCGAGCAGGGCGCCGACGGCGGTGCCATACGCGTGGTGCTTCGACAACGGCATTCGTGTCCCTCCGCGGGTGATTATCGTGGCCGACGCCGGTCACAGCGTATGACAGGCCCGCGCCGGAAGGCGAGCGCCGGCCGACATCGCCGCGGCACGCCGGCGGCGTCGCGGCGACGTGGCCGTTACGTGCTATCGTCACCCACGGCTCGCACGCTCCTGTCCACCACTGTTCGATACGAGGAGATATCCATGCGCGTCGTCCCGCTCTGCATCGTGCTCGTCGTGGCCCTCGTGAGCGGCCCGGCGCTTGGCGCCCAGGCCCGTGAGGGCGTCATGGGCGATCTCATCACCGACATCACCGAGGTGCAGACCAAGATCGTCGGCCTCGCCAAGGCGATGCCGGACGCCGCCTACCAGTGGCGGCCCGCCGCCGGAGTGCGCTCGACCGGCGAGGTATTCCTGCACGTCGCGGCCGACAATTACTTCATGCCTGCGGCGATGGGCATTGCGCCCCCGGCCGACACCGGCATCAGCGGCAAGGACTTCAAGACCGCCATCGCCTTCGAGAAGCGGCCGCTGACGCGCGATCAGGTGGTGGCGGAGCTGGAGAAGTCGTTCGCGTTCCTGACGACGGCGATGGCCGGGGTCGCGGCAGAGAAGGTGAACGCACCGATCGAGATCTTCGGGCGCAAATCCACCAACCGCGGGATGTGGATCACGACGGCCACGCACCTGCACGAGCATCTCGGACAGCTCATCGCGTATGCTCGCAGCAACACGGTCACGCCGCCGTGGAGCAAGTGATACGGACGCAAGCTCGACCGTAGATCGGCGCTGTGGCGCCCACGCGTTCCAGCCGAAAACCTCTGGCAGGGCCGTCGGCCCGCGCCGGCGCGTTTGGGCTGGCGCCGCATTCGTGACGCAGACGGATTCGGTGTGCCGACACCATGAGCGCTGAGTCGAATCGTACGGGCGCCGACGACGAGGGGAGCGGTCGCGGCTCGCATCTGGATTGCCTTGCCGGCGGCGGCGAGATGGGCGCGCTGATGCGCTCGACCGACTGGCGCCGGACGATCTTCGGTCCGGTGTCCGACTGGCCGCAGAGCCTGCGGACGGCCATCAGCATGATGCTGGAATCGCGCTTCGCGATGGTCGTCGCGTGGGGGCCCGAGTTCCGCTTCTTCTACAACGATCGCTACCGCCCGGTTCTCGGCACCAAGCACCCATCGGCGCTCGGGACGCCGGGGGCCGAGATCTTCCCCGAAGTCTGGTCGGTGGTGGGCCCGGAGTTCCAGCGCGTGCGGCGGGGCGAAGCGTTCGCCATCGACGACTGGCTGCTGCCGCTCGAGCGCAACGGGTACCTCGAGAACTGCTGGTTCACGCTGTCGTACAGCCCGATCCGCGACGAGTCCGGCGGCGTGGGCGGGCTGCTGGCCGTCGTGGCGGAAACGACCGGCCGCGTGGAAGGGGAGCGCCGGCTGGCGACGCTGCGCGACCTGGCGCGGCGGGCGTCGGACGCGAAGACGCCCGAGCAGGCATGCGTCAACGCGGCGCAGGTCTTCCGCGCGAACACCATCGACGTCCCCTTCGCGCTGATCTATCTGCTCAACCAGGACGCGACCATCGCGCGGCGGGTGGCCGCCGTGGGCATCGCACCCGATCATCCCGCCAACGTCATCGAGGTGCGACTCGACGCGCCGGCGCTCGACGCGTGGGGCCTCGGCGACGTCGCGCGCAGCGGCGAGGCTCGGGTGCGGGCCGATCTGGCGGGACACCAGGGGCCGTTGGGGATTCTGCCCGCCGGCCCCTATACCGAGGCGACGCACACGGCCCTGCTCCTGCCGCTGTCGCGCCCCGGCCTCGATCATCCTTACGGGGTGCTGGTGGCCGGGGTCAGCCCCCGTCGCGCGCTCGACGATCTCTATCGCGACTTCTTCGAGCTGGCCGCCGATCACATCGCCACCGCGGTCAGTAATGCGGTCGCGCTGCAGGACGCGCGCCGGCGCGCGGACGCGCTGGCCGAGCTCGACCGCGCGAAGACCGTGTTCTTCAGCAATGTCAGCCACGAGTTCCGGACACCGCTCACCCTGATGCTCGGCCCGGCCGAGGAACTGCTCACCGGCGTGCACGGGACACTGACGGTGCCGCAGCGGGCGCAGGTCGAGATCGTGCAACGCAACGCCGGCCGCTTGTTGAAGCTGGTGAATGCGCTGCTCGACTTCTCGCGGATCGAGGCGGGCCGGGCGCAGGCGGTGTATCGGCAAACCGACCTGGCCGCGCTGACCACGCAGCTCGCCGGGGCGTTCCGCTCGGCGATGGAGCATGCCGGCCTGCGCTACGAGGTCGAGTGCGAGCCGATCCACGAGCCGGTCTACGTCGACCGTGACATGTGGGAGAAGATCGTCCTCAACCTGCTGTCGAATGCGTTCAAGTTCACGTTCACCGGCGGCGTGCGGGTCGCGCTCCGGTCGGTTGACGGCCGCGTCGAGCTGCTGGTCCGTGACACCGGCGTCGGCATCCCGGACCGCGACTTGCCGCGCGTATTCGAGCGGTTTCATCGCGTCGAGGGGGCCCGGGCGCGGACGCACGAAGGCTCGGGCATCGGCCTGGCGCTCACCGACGAGCTCGTCCGGCTGCACGGCGGGTCGGTCACGGTCACCAGCCGGGTCGGCGAGGGCACGACGTTCCTCGTGCAGATGCCCACCGGCCGCGCGCATCTGCCGGCGGACCGCGTCGACGCCGCCGGCGATCCCACCGGCCCGATCAACCCGGCGCCGTTCGTCGACGAGGCGGTGCGCTGGCTGCCGGCGCCGGCCGCCTCCAGCCCGCCGGAGCGCGACCACGCCGCGGCGCCCGGCGATCGCGGCGGCCGGGCGGCGCCGGCCGGACCACGCGAGCGGATCCTCGTCGTCGATGACAACGCCGACATGCGCGACTATCTGCGGCAGCTGCTCGGCGACTGGGAGCTCAGCACGGCGGTCGATGGCGACTCCGCGCTGGCCGCCGCGCGCGCACAGCCGCCGGACCTGGTCATCACCGACGTCATGATGCCGGGCACGGACGGGTTTGCGCTGCTGCAGGCGCTGCGCGCCGTTCCGCGCACGCAGAACGTCCCGGTCCTGATGCTATCGGCGCGGGCGGGCGAGGAGTCACGGGTGTCGGGGCTGGCCGCCGGCGCCGACGATTACGTCACCAAGCCGTTCAACGCGCGCGAGCTGACCGCGCGCGTGCGATCGCTGATCAAGCTCGGGCGCGCCAGGCGGGAGGCGGAGCTGCAGAAACAGCATCTGCGGTCGCTCTTCATGCAGGCGCCCACGCCGATCGCGATTCTGCGCGGGCCGGATCACGTCATCGAGCTTGCCAACCCGATGACCTGTCGCGTGTGGCGGCGCAGCCAGGACGAAGTGCTGGGCAAGCCGCTGCTCGAGGCGCTGCCGGAACTGGTCGGGCAGCCGTTCAAGGCGCTGCTCGACGGCGTGCTGCGCACCGGTGAGGCCTATGTCGGCAAGGAGGCGCCGGCGCGGTTCGACCGCGACGGTCTCGGCACGGCCGACGCCGTCTACTTCAACTTCGTCCATGCGCCGCTGCGCGATCTCGACGGCGCCATCGAAGGCGTCCTCATCATCGCCTTCGACGTGACCGACGAGATCACCGCCCGCAACGAGATGAACCAGCTGCGCGCCGCGGCCGAATCGGCCAATCGAACCAAGGACGAGTTTCTCGCCATGCTCGGACACGAGCTGCGCAACCCGCTGGCCCCGATCCTCACGGCGCTGCAGCTGATGAACCTGCGCGGCGAGGGGGCCGGCGTGCGCGAGCGGACGGTCATCGACCGGCAGGTGCGCCACCTGGTCCGGCTGGTGGACGACCTGCTGGACGTGTCACGCATCGCGCGCGGCCGGATCGATCTGCGGCAGGACACGGTCGAGATCGCCGACGTCGTGGCCTCGGCCGTGGAGACGGTCAGCCCGCTGCTGGAGGAACGCCAGCATCAGGTCACCATCGACGTCGCACGCACCGGACTGATGGTGCGTGGCGACGCCACGCGGCTGACCCAGGTCCTCGTCAACGTGCTCTCGAACGCCGCGAAGTACACCGAGCCGCAGGGGCGGATCCACCTCGTCGCGGCGTGCGCCGATCGACAGATCGAGCTGCGGATCAGCGACACCGGCATCGGCATCTCCGCGGAGATGCAGCCAAAGATCTTCGACTTGTTCGCGCAGGAACGGCAGGCGCTCGATCGTGCGCAAGGCGGCCTCGGCCTCGGCCTGACCATCGCGCGCAGCCTCGTCGAGCTGCACGGCGGCACGATTCAGGCCGAGAGCGGCGGGCTGGGTCAGGGAAGCGCGTTCGTGATTCGGCTGCCTCAAATCACCGAGGATGCCCTTCGCCACGCTCGTGGCGAGCCCGGGCCGGGTCTGGCGCCGACGAGCCGGCACGGGCAGCGCGTGCTCGTCGTCGATGACAACGAGGACGCGGCTCGCCTGACGGCCGACGCGCTCGACGCCCTCGGCTACGACACCCGCGTGGCGTTCGATGGACCGACCGCGCTCGCCGCGGCGGAGGCATTCGGCCCCGACGTCGCGCTGCTCGACCTCGGGTTGCCGCTCATGGACGGCTTCGAGCTCGCCGGGCAGCTCGTCGCCCGCAATGGGTCGGCCCCCCCGATCCTCGTGGCGGTGACGGGATACGGGCAGACCGCCGACATCGAGCGGACCACGGCGGCCGGCTTTCACGGCCATGTCGTCAAGCCGGTGGACCTGCCGCAGCTGACCGATCTGATCGATCGCCTGCTGAGCGAGCGGGCGGCGTCCGAACCCTCCCGTCCCTCGGATCCGTGAACTTTGTCCGCGTCTGGTCGTATATTAACTACACTACGACTATGAGAACGTATCTGGGCGAGTTCGAACAACTCCTGCTCCTCGCCCTCCTGCACCTCGAGGAGGACGAGTCCTATGGGGTCCGCATCCGCGCGGTCATCGAGGCGCGCACGGGGCGGGCGGTCTCGCCGGGCGCCCTCTATACGGCCCTCGATCGCCTCGAGCAGCGAGGCCTCGTGCACTCGCGGCTGGGCGACCCGACCCCGCAGCGTGGCGGCCGGCGGAAGCGCTTCTACCGCATCGAGCCGGCCGGGGTCTCGCTGCTGCGGGCGTCGCAGGACTCGCTGGCGCGCATGGCGCGCGGGATCACGCTGACGGTGCGGACGCCATGACTCCACCCCGTCTCGCGATGCTGCTCCTGCGGGTCCTGCTGCCCGGTCATCGGCGCGAGGAAATCCTCGGCGATCTCGAGGAGGCGTGGCGCGAGGCGCGCGAGCGGCCGTCGCGCCTGCGATTCTGGCATCTCGCGCTCAGTTCCATTGCGGCCTGCTGGATGGCCCGCCTCACCGCGCGCGCACGACGCCGCGGCATCGCGGCAGCCCAGCCGGAAGGAGACAGTGCCATGCAATCCCTGCTGCAGGACCTGCGCTACGGCTGGCGCGTGATGTGGAAGAGCCCCGGCTTCACCATGGCCGCGGTCGTGACCCTGGCGCTCGGCATCGGCGCCAACTCCGCCATCTTCAGCATTGTCAACGTGCTCACGCTGAAACCGCTGCCCTACCACGATCCCTCTCGCGTGGCGTTCCTGCTCGGCTGGGACATCGACGAGAGCGAGATGCGCTTCAACCTGCGGCTGGCCGATTACTTCGACCTGGGGCGGGAGGCGCGATCGTTCGAATCGCTGGCCGCCTACACCTACCTCAGCGCGAACCTCACCGGCGGAGATCTGCCGGAGCGGGTCCAGGCCTATCGGGTGACGCCCAACACGTTCTCGATGCTCGGCGTGCCGGCCGCACTCGGGCGGGTCTTCGACGGCCAGGACACGTCGAGCCCCCGCGACGACGTCGCGGTGATCAGCCGGGGTCTGTGGCAGCGCCGCTTCGGCGGCGATCCGTCGATCGTCGGGCGCCGCGTCCTCCTCAACGGCGAACCGCACGAGATCATCGGCGTGATGCCGCCGCGTTTCGAATACCCGGTGTTCAACTTCAAGGGGGACGTGTGGGTGCCGTGGCGCCCGCGCGACGGCGGCCGCGGCGAGGCCGCCGGCACGCGTTCGGCGACCGTGGTCGGACGCGTTCGCGCCGGCGTGTCCTACGCGAGCGCGCAGGCGGAACTCGACACGCTGATGCGCACCCTGGCTGCGGACCATCCGGCGACCAACCGTGGCCTCGGCGTCCGGCTGACCGAGATGGGGCGGCTCGACGACGAGCTGGCGGGACCGGCGATCACGATCGTGCTGGTCACGGTGGCGCTCGTGCTGCTGCTCGCGTGCGTGAACGTCGCCAATCTGCTGCTCGCCCGCGGGATCGGCCGACATCGCGAACTGGCGGTGCGCGCGGCCGTCGGCGCCAGCCGCTGGCGCATCGGCCGCCAGTTGCTGGTCGAGGGGGTGCTGCTCGCGCTCGCCGGCGGCGTTGCCGGCATCGTGCTCGCCGCCGTGGCGCTGCAGGCGCTGCGGGCGGCGCTGCCCGAGGTGCTGCTGGCGACGCAGCCCAACGTGGACGAGATCGGGATCGATCGCGTCACGCTCGCCTACACCCTGGCGGTGGCGCTCGTCACCAGCGTCGTGTTCGGGCTGGTGCCCGCCTGGCGCGCCGCCCGCGGCAACTTCCAGGACAGCCTGAAGGAATCGGCCGGGGCCGGCGGCGGCCGCGCCACACGCCGGCTGCGCAGCGCGCTGGTGATCGGAGAGGTGGCGCTGTCGACGCTGCTCCTCATCGGTGCCGGCCTGCTGGCGCGCACCTACAGCGGACTGCAGCGGATCGATCCCGGTTTTGCGCCCCAGGGGGTGCTGACCCTGGCGCTGAGCCTGCCCGACTACAAGTATGCGGAGGGCCGGCAGCGGGCGCAGTTCTACGACCAGACCCTCGCGGCGATCGAGCGGCTGCCCGGCGTCCGCTCGGCGGGATTCGTCAACGTCCTGCCCTTCAGCACCTATGACAACGGGACCCGCCTGACAGTCGACGGCGCGCCGGCGCCGGAACCGGGCCGCGAGCCGTCGGTCGGCTATCGCATCGCCAGCCCTCGCTACTTCGAGACGCTGCGCATTCCGGTGCTCGAGGGACGCTCGTTCGACGAAGGCGACCGCGCCGACGGCATGCCCGTGGCGCTGGTCAATCGCACGCTCGCGCGGCGCTTCCTCGGCGACGGACCGGCGGTCGGACGCCGCGTCCGCTTCGGCCGCTCGACCGAGGCCCCGTGGTTCACCATCGTGGGCGTGGTCGGCGACGTGCGCCATTCGGAGCTGAGCGAGGCGCCGGGGCCCGAGGTCTACGTGCCGGTCACCCAGGATCCGGCGGCGATGATGATGCTGGCCGTGCGCGGCGACGGGCGTCCCGGCGATCTCGCAGGCCCGGTGCGAGCCGCGATCCAGGGAGTCGACGGCGCGCAGCCGGTCTATCACGTCCGGACGCTGGAACGGCTCCTCGACGACTCGATGCTGCCGCGAAGCACGTCGGCCGGCCTGATGCTGCTGTTCAGCGCACTGGCGCTGCTGCTGGCGGCGGTCGGCGTCTACGGCGTCGTGGCCTACGGCGTGAGCCAGCAGGCGCGGGAGTTCGCGCTGCGGCTGGCGCTGGGCGCGACGCCGCGCGACCTGCTGGCCCGGGTGATGCGCGGTGGCCTGGTCATGGTCGCTGCCGGCGTGGCGATCGGCGTCGCGGGCGCGCTGGCGCTGTCGCGGCTGGCGGCCGGTGCGCTGTACGGCGTCAGCCCGTCCGATCCGGTCACCTATGGCCTCGTCATCGTGGTCCTCGGCCTGACCGGCCTGTCCGCGTGTCTGTTGCCGGCGTGGCGGGCTTCGACGACACAACCGGTCATCGCGCTGCGGGCCGACTGACCGTTCGGCGGTCGATCCCGACCCTCGCCTCCCCGGTGAGGCGGCGGTTATTGCTGCTGCTGTTGTTGTTGCTGCTCCTGCCGCCGTCGATCCGCTTCGGCCTCGGCGGTGGTCTCCACCTCCGCTGTCGCCGCCTCGGCCTCGGAGGCGTCTGCCAGCGGCATCGCCGCGCTGGGCGCGATCTCGACCGCGACCGTCAGCGTGCTCGCGCCCCCTCCTTTGTAGATGCCGCGGGTCGGGGGCACGTCGGCGTAATCACGGCCGATCGCCACGCGGATGTGGCGCACGCCGGCGTCGATGTCGTGAGTGGGATCGGCGCCCACCCATCCCAACTCGGGCAGCAGCACCTCGACCCACGCGTGGGTGGCGACCGTGGTCGGGTCGGCGGCGGGGGTCGCAGCGGGCGCCTGATCTGCGGAGCCCGCCGGATCGCCGGGCTCCGGCGCCGGGGCGATGTAGCCGCTGACGTAGCGGCAGGGAAGCCCGACGCGGCGCAGCAGCGCCAGCATGATGTGCGAGAAGTCCTGGCACACGCCACGCCGGTTGGCGAGCGCTTCGTCGATCGGCGAGTCCACGCGCGTGCTGTTCGGGGCGTAGTCGAACGCGCGATGCGTGGCGGCCATCACCGTGCGGACGGTGGTCAGCGGATCGCCGCTGCGGTCGGCGCGTGGTCCCAGCGAGCGCGCGAAGTCGAGGAGCGGATCGCTCCAGACTGCGAAGCGGCTGGGGAAGCGGAAATCCCAGTGGTCGCCGCGCGCGGCCCAGCCGTCCACGACGTCCCAGGTGTCGTCCGGCAGCGCGCCCGGCAGCGGGGGCCGCATCTCGACCTGGACCTGCGCCCGCGCCGTGACCACGAGCTGACCGTGGCGGCGGGGCAGATCGAAGTGGTGCACCCAGTTGCCGAGACAGTCCCGGTAGGCGAAGACCAGGGCGCGGGGCTGCAGATCGACCTCGAACTGCAGGCAGGTCTGGCCGTCCGCGGTCGCCGGGCGCATGCGCAGCTCCATGATGCTCTCGCGCACCGGCGCGTGATACGAGAAGCGGGTCAGGTGCTTGATGGCGTAGAGCATGGGCACGGCGGACGATCAGCTGAGGCCGGCGTCGATCGGATACGCGATGTATTGCTGGTGCACGGCGCTGTTGATGAGGGTGGCCTGGCGCACGATGTTCTGCAGGTAGCCGGGCAGCTCACCCATGATCTCGTCGATCTGCCCGTAGTCGAGCGACGCGAGCAGGCGCCCGGCAATGCGATCGGCGCGGCCGTTGAGCCGCCCGGTCAGGCTGGCGATGCAGCGCAGCGAGGCCTGGAGCCGCCCGGCGGCGAAGCGGATGCTCCGTGGAAAGTCGGGGTTGAGCACCAGGAACTCGGCGATCCGCTGCGGCCGCACGTCGGCGGTGTAGTGACGGCAATACGCTTCGAAGGCGCAGCACGACTTCAGCAGCCCGACCCACTCGACGTATTCGCTGACGCCCGCGGGCTGTGCCGGATCGGAGCCGGCGTCGCCGAACTGCACTTCGAGGAGCGCCGCCGTCGCGCTCGTCCGCTCGAGATAGCGTCCGAGCTCGATGTAGTGCCAGCCCTCGCCGTGCGTCATCGTCGCATCGGTGACGCCCTGGATCTGATGGACGCCGGAGATCGTCGAGGTCAGGAACTCGTGCGTGCCGGCCGTCCACTCCGATTCGACCGGCTGGCGGCGCTGGATGGCGAGAAACAGCCGGTTGATCTCCTCCCACATCTCCGAGCTGATCTCCTCGCGCACCTGGCGCGCGTTCTCGCGCGCGGTGCCGACGCAGGCGGCGATCGACTCGCGGTTGGCGAGATCGACGGTGGCCCGTTCCGTCGCATCGGGCGCCGGCTTCAGCACCCACGGCGGTGGTTCGGGCAGGCTGGCGAGCAGGCGGCCCCAATGGCGGGCGGCGTCGGCCGGGGTGCGATCGAGCGTCAGGTTGAGATTGACGTTGACCAGCCGGGCGATGTGCTCGGCGCGCTCGAGATAGCGGCTCATCCAATAGAGGCTGTCGGCCACGCGCGACAACATGGTTACAAGACCTCCCCCGCCGCCGCCGGCACCTTCCGCGGCGGAACCTGGTCGTTGAGCACCCAGGTGTCCTTGCTGCCGCCGCCCTGCGACGAGTTGACGACCAGCGATCCCTGACGCAGGGCCACGCGGGTCAGCCCGCCCGGGACGATCACGACGCGCTCGCCGGAGAGGATGTAGGGGCGCAGGTCCACGTGCCGCGGCTCGATGCCCCCGTCCACGAAGCAGGGCGCCGCCGAGAGGGCCAGCGTCGGCTGTGCGATGTAGTTGCGGGGATCGGCGAGGATCAGGCGGCGGAACTCGTCGCGCTCGGCCGCGGTGCTGTGCGGGCCGATGAGCATGCCGTAGCCGCCCGATTCGCCCACCGCCTTGACCACGACCTCGTCGAGTCGGCCGAGGACGTGGTCGCGTGCCGCGGGGTCGGACAGCTGCCACGTCTCGACGTTGGCCAGGATCGGGATCCTGGTCCAGGTAGTAGCGGATCAGCGCCGGGACGTAGGAATAGAGCGCCTTGTCGTCGGCGACGCCGGTGCCGATGGCGTTGGTGAGCGACACGTTGCCGGCGCGGTAGGCATTGAACAGGCCGGGCACGCCCAGGGTCGAATCGTCGCGGAACGCGAGCGGGTCGATGTAGTCGTCGTCCACGCGACGGTAGATCACGTCCACGCGCCGCGGCCCGGCGGTGGTCCGCATGTAGACGGCGTTGTCGTGCACGAACAGGTCGCGGCCTTCGACCAGGTCGATGCCCATCTGCCGCGCCAGGAACGTGTGCTCGAAGTAGGCGGAGTTGTAGACCCCCGGGGTGAGCAGGACGATCGTCGGGTCGGCGCGGTGCGCCGGGGCCAGCGCCCGCAGCGTCGCCAGCAGCGCCTGGCCGTAGTGATCGACCGGGCGCACGTCGTAGCTGCTGAACAGCAGCGGGAAGATGCGCTTGATCACCAGCCGGTTGGCGAGCATGTAGCTGACGCCGCTCGGCACGCGCAGGTTGTCCTCGAGCACCGCGAACGACGCCATCCGGCAGCCGCACCAGGTCGGTCCCGGCGACCGAGACGTAGGTGTCGTGCCGCACCGCCACGCCCTGCATCTCGCGGCGGAAGTGCTTGCAGGTGTAGATCAGCTCGCGCGGAACGATGCGGTCGTCGAGCACCCGGGCGCCGTGGTAGAGGTCCTTGAGGAACAGGTTGAGGGCGGTGATGCGCTGCGTCAGGCCGCGCTCGATCACCTGCCACTCGGCGGCGGTCAGGATGCGCGGGAATCAGGTCGTAGGGGAAGATGCGCTCGGTGCCCTCGCGCTCGCCATAGACCGTGAAGGTGATGCCCTGGTGCAGGAAGGCGAGGTCGGCCGCCGACTGGCGCTGGCGGAGCTCCTGCGGGTCCACGGCTTCGAGGCGGTCGCACAGCGCGGCATAGTGCGCGCGCGTGCTGCCGCCGGCGTCGAACATCTCATCGAAGCCGCTGCCGAGCGCGTAGCGCTGGAACTGCGCCACACGCTGCAGCCTGGCAAGACGCCCGGCGTCGGACCCTGGGAGCGCTGGCATGCGTGGTGTGACTGTCTGGCGGCGGCTGGATGCCTGTCAAGCCCCAATCAGCGAGCGCCGCCCGCGCGCGGGCCGCCTCGACCCTGACGGCGGACGCCGGTCCGCCCGGCTCTCATTTCTGCTCCACCGAGCGACGCTCTCGTGCCATCGCGTCGGCGTCGCCGCGCAGCTCGCGCCACACCGCAACTTCCACCGCCACCGCCGCGTCGGTCTCGAACGCGCCGGCCTCGCCGCCGGGGGGCCAGCCAATCGCGGAGAACAGCGCGCGCAGGCCCTGGCGGTCGCGGGCCGGCGACTGCGCGATCTCCCAGGCATGCTGCAGCTCGTGTCCCAGCAGGGCGGCACGCCGGGTCAGCGGCCGATCGCGATCGAGGGCGGTCCGCACGTAGCGGTGCGCCAGGGTCGATGCGGCCAGCCGCGTCGTGCCGGACAGGCCGGCGGGCATCGCCGCGGGCGTCTGGATGTGCACGATCACGTCGGAGCGGTCGAGCGCCGACACCAGCTCGCGCACCAGCGCCGACCCGGCCAGCGCCCGCTCGAGCGTCTCGGCGGACACCGCGTCCAGCGCGCGGACGTGGTCGCGGCCCTGCGCCAGCAGCGGGCCCGACCCCGGCAGCAGAGACACGACCAGCAGGGACACCACGAGCAGAGACGGCTTCATCGAACGCTCCCGAGACGGCAGGACAGGATCGTGGGCCGTGGCGGCAACGCCCGACCGGCCCACACGCGGTGCGCTACTGCTGGAACGGCTGGAGGTCGATACGCTGGAGGCGGGACTGGCGCGAGGCGGCGCGTCGCAGGGCGGGGAGGTAGGTGCGTGCGTGAGCGGCGGCTGGGTGATCGGCGCAGGGTGGTCTGATCGGCATGAGATCAGCGTAGCGATCAATCGGCGTTGATTCAACGCATGTGGAGAACGGATGCGAGTCGGCCCGCCGGCACCGGGTCAGACGGAGGGGCGGGTGGTCCCAGTCGAGGCATGACTGCTCTCGATTGGGGGCAGGGCGACGTCACCGCCATGAACGCCGGCCGTCACCGTGAGCGTGCCGCGCCGATCGCGGCCTGCCCGGGCGATGGCACGGGTTGTGCTGACCAGGGAGTAGCGAACCGAGGAGGTGGCGGACATGCTCCAGGAACTGCTCGCAACTGACGCACGCCGGGCACTCGAGTTCTTCTTCGTGCACCTGCGCGACGTTTCCGAAGCCGACGTCGCCCGCGACGAGCTGCTGTACAACGCGAGCGTCCTCGCCCACTACGCCCAGGTGTCCACCGCCGCGACCGATGGGGTGCCGATGCCGGTGAACCTGGGCACGGTGTTCGACCAGTTCGTCCTCGACACGACGCTCCACGATGACGGGGAGATGATGGAGACCGCCGCCGCCCAGTGCCTCGTGCTGGCCGGCTTCTTCGAGGACCAGATGCGGCGCCGGCACCACATCGGGTGGTACGCGGAGCTCGGGGCGACCTTCTTCAGCCGCGCGGCCATTCGCCAGACGTCGAAGCGGAAGGCGCGGCTCCTCAACGACCTGGCGAGCCACTTCGAACCGTGGCGGCGCCGGCACGCCAGGCTCAGTCGCGAACTGCGCGACCTTCCATATCTGCTGTCGTCGGACCACTAGACCACGCGGGCGCCGCACGCCGGCAGGGGGCCGGACCCATCCCGGGCCCGGCACGGCCCAGGCCCCTGTCGTGGCGCCGACAAAACGTCCTCCCCGGTATCGACATTCGCCCAGGCCGAGCTTGACGCCGCGAAGAGCGCAGGCGATAAAGGAGGCGCCGATGCTGCCGCCCCGCCGCCGCCTGTCGTTGTCGTGCGCGGTGCGACTCCGTCACTGCGCACCGTCGAGATTGTGAGCAGGCCGATGCGTGCGACGAAGGTCCTGGCGGCGACAGCGGTGCTGTCGCTGGCCATCGCGATGGCGCTCGACGGCGGCGCCGTGATCTCCGCGCGCGACGGCCGCGTGGGGCAGGAGGCCGCCGCCGCCCCTGTCACCATCACCTACCAGGCGTCCACCGAGAATTTCCCCAACCCCGAGCGCGGCTTCTACCGGCAGCGCGCGCCGTATTACATCGGCACACAGCGTTATCCGCTGACCGCGGCGCTGCGCCAGTTCCGCAGCGAGGGCATCGCGCTCCTGCGCGCCTATTACGTCATCGACGAGTTCACCGCGACCACGCTGCCGCAGGCCTTCCTCGACGGGATGACATCCGACTTTGCCGCCATCCGCGCGGCCGGCCTCAAAATCATCCCGCGGGTCGCGTATTCGTTTCCGTGTGCGGACCCCAACGTGCCGTGCGACCCCTCCACCTACGGGCCGACCGATGCGCCAATCGGCCGGGTGCTGGGACACATCGATCAACTCGCGCCGGTGCTGCAGGCCAACGCCGACGTGGTCGCGTTCATGGAGATGGGCTTCGTCGGGGCCTGGGGCGAGTGGCACAGCTCGACCAACGACCTGGTCACCAATCCGCGGACGGTCAACGCCAATTCGGCGGCGATTGTCGCGCGCGTGCTGTCGGCGCTGCCCGCCCGGCGCATGACGGCGCTCCGCTATCCGTATCAGAAGCAGTCGCTCTACGGCGCCCCTCCGCTCACCGCGCAGCAGGCGTTTACCGGCATCGCCAAGGCGCGCGTCGGTGCGCACAACGACTGCTTCGTGTCCGACTACTACGACTCGGGCACCTACGACGATCCGGCCGCGCCGGGGCTCGGCCCCGAGGTGTACAAGCAGTTCCTGTCCGCTGACAACCGGTACGTCCCGCAAGGCGGCGAGACGTGCACGAGCGCACCGGCGGCGCAGCCCTACATCCCGTGCGCCAACGCGCTCGCCGACCTTGCGCGGATGCGCTGGAGCACGATCAACACGGAATTCCATCCCGACGTCATTGCCCTCTGGCAGCAGCAGGGCTGCTATGCGGAGATCGCCCGGCGCCTCGGCTACCGCTTCCGGCTGGTCACCGCGCAACTGCCGACCAGGGCCACCGCCGGCGGCGCGCTGCCCGTGACGCTGCACATCGCCAACGATGGCTGGGCCCCGCCGTACAACGCACGCCTCGTCGAGCTCGTGCTCAGGAACACCACGACCGGTCAGCGCTACATGCTGGCGGTAAATGCCGATCCGCGCTTCTGGGGACCAGGGGCGACGCAGGCGGTGACTGCGGACCTGCCCGTGCCCGCGGGCATTCCGCCAGGCACATACGCTCTGCTGCTCCACATGCCCGATCCCGAGCCGACGCTGCGCAACCAGGCGGATTACAGCGTCCGGCTGGCGAACGTCGGGGTGTGGGAGGCGTCAACCGGCTACAACGACCTGCAGGCCTCGCTCGTCATCGACCCGCCACCGCCGCCGCCACCCGGCGCGTTCGCGAAGGTGTCGCCGGCGCACGGCGCGACCGGGCAGCCGACCAGCGTCACGTTGACCTGGACGGCCAGCAGCGATGCGACGAGCTACCGCTACTGCGTGGACACCATCAACAACAGCGTCTGCGACACGGCCTGGGTGTCCGCCGGCGCCAGCCTCAGCGCGGCGGTCGGGTCGCTCGCGGCCGCGACGGCGTACTACTGGCAGGTCCAGGCGCAGAACGCGACGGCCACCACCGACGCCAGCGGCGGGACCTGGTGGGAGTTCACGACGGCCGCGGCGCCCCCGCCCCTGCCCGGAGCGTTCGGCAAGCTCGGCCCCGCCCACGGCGCCGCCGGCCAGCCGACCAGTCCGGTCCTCACCTGGGGCGCGAGCAGTGGCGCGTCGAGCTATCGCTACTGCGTGGACACCATCGACAACAACGCCTGTGACGTGGGCTGGACCCTCGCGGGTGGCAGCCTCGGCGCGACGCTGAGCGGACTGGCGGCCGCCACGTCGTACTACTGGCAGGTCGAGGCACAGAACGGGACCGGCGTGACGCCGGGCAACGGCGGCTCGTGGTGGACCTTCACGACGCGCACCCTGCCGCCGACGGCGCTGGACGATGCATTCGCCACCGGCGTGGACGTGCCGCTGGTCGTGCCTGCGCCCGGCGTCCTGTCGAACGACACCGGCAACGGCGGCGGGGTCATGTCGGCTGCGCTGGTCGCTCAGGCCGCGCATGGCGTGGTCACGCTCGCCAGCAACGGTGGCTTCGACTACACACCGCCGCAGGGGTTTCAGGGGACGGACACCTTCACCTACATGGCGAGCAGTTCGTCCGGGGCTGGCAACGTCGCCACGGTAACCATCACGGTCAGCGCGCACATCGTGCCGCAGCCGCCGACGCAGTTGTACACGGCATCGCTGGCCGGCCATGTCGTCACCCTGCGATGGAGCGCGCCCGCGACGGGTCCGGCGCCGGCCGGCTACGTGGTGGAAGGAGGCCTGAGCAGCGGCGACGTGCTCGCCAGCCTGCCGACGGGCAGTACCTTCCCGATCTTCACCTTCGCCTCGCCCAGCGCGACCATCTATGTGCGTGTCCATACGGTCGCCGGCGGGCATCGCAGCGCCGCCTCGAACGAGATCCGCGTCAGCGTGAACGTGCCGGAACCGCCCTCGGCCCCCGGTCCCTTGCTCGGGCTCGCCGACGGATCCGCGCTGGCGCTCGCGTGGCGCAACACGTTTGCGGGCGGGGAGCCGAGTTCCCTGATCCTCGACGTCAGCGGCGCCCTGACGACTTCACTGCCGCTGGGCCTGGGCGACACGTTTTCCTATGCCGGCGTGCCGCCGGGCTCGGTACACCTTCACCGTGCGCGCGGTCAACGCCGCCGGATCCAGCGCGGCGTCGAACCCGGTAACCCTCTCGTTCCCCGCGCCGTGCTCGGGACCGCCGCAAACGCCCGTGAACTTCCTCGCCTATTCGAGCGGCAGCACGATCACCGCGACGTGGGATCCCGCCGCGACCGGACCGGCGCCGACCGGCTACGTCATCCACGTCGGGGGCACCTTTGCCGGCAGCGTCCCGACCCCGGCCCGGACGATCAGCGGGATGGTAGGAGCTGGGTCGTACGTGATCAGCGTCAGCGCCACCAACGCATGCGGATCGAGCAGTCCGACCCTGTCACAATCGCTCTCAATCCCCTGATCCGGGCGATGCTGCGGGTCGAATCGGACGTCCGGCCGCCGGCACCGCTCATCCGGCCTGCCGGCCTTCGCGGGTGCTCGCGGCCGCTCTGACTTCGTCGGCGCTCGGCGCCGTATCCCCGCGGGCGTGCCGGCGCGCCAGCCAGGCGCGCATGGCGCGCGGGCCGATCAGCCGCTTCTGCCCCGGTATCTTCTCGCCCGGATCCTTGCCGTGCGGCGACGCATGCTCGATCTCCGCATTCATCTCCGCCCCGAGCAGGATCACGAGGCCGGAGAGATAGAACCAGAGGAGCAGAATCATGACGGCACCGATGAGACCGTAGGTCTCGGTGTACTGCCCCCAGTTGGCAACGTAGTACTTGAATCCCAGCGAGGCGGCGAGCCAGAGCAGGGTGGCCAGGACCGAGCCTGGCGTGAGCCAGATCCAATCCTGCTCGGCGTCGGGAGCGAAGTAGTAGATCAAGGCGATTCCGAGGCTCATGAGCGCGAACACGACCGGCCACTGCAGGATCTTCCACGTCCACTCGAACGCCGGGCCGAGCTGCCAGGCATCCGCCAGGCGGGTTGCGAGCGCAGGTCCGGCGATGACCAGGGCGAAGGAGACGAGGATGAACACCGCCATTGCGACGGTCAGGGCAATGGCGGTCAGACGAACCTGCCACCACGGCCGCCCTTCTTCGAGGTCGTAGGCGCGGTTGAGCGTGTCGATGATGGCGACCATCGCGGCCGACGAGCTCGAGACGGCGAGGAGCATGCCGATCGTCATCAGACCGGCGTCCTCGCCGCCGGAAATCTTGGTGATCTGCTCGGTGATGAGTTGCAGCGCCTCGGGCGGCATGAGCCCGCTCATCGTCCGCAGCACATCGTCGATGAGAGTGGTCAGGGGGAAGTAGCTCGCCAGCGCCACCAGGAACAGCAGCATCGGAAAGAGCGCGAAGAAGAAGTAGTAGGCGAGCTGCGCCGCCATGGCCAGGCAGTTGTCCTCCCAGAACGCCTCGCGCAAGGTCCGCCGGAAGACCTCCGGCCACGACAGGGGCACGTCGAGATGACGGAGCAGGAATGCCATGCGCGCCTCAGAACGCCTGCCCGATGCTGAAGTAGAAGCGGCCCCGCCGCTCGCCTGGCCGATGATCGAGGACGAAACCGTAGTCGCCGCGCAACAGGAACCACGGCGTGCGCAGCCGCACGCCGACGCCGGCGGACTTCCGCAGGTTGCCGAACGAAAAATCGCCGACCGTGGGAAAGACGTTGCCGACATCTGCGAAGGCGACGCCGTCGACGATGCTCACCAGCGGCAGCCGCAGCTCGTTGTTGATCACCAGCAGCGCCTCGCCGCCGGCGGGCACGCCGCTCACGGCAATCGGTCCGACGGCGTTCTGCGCGAAGCCGCGCAACGTGGTGCTGCCGCCGGCGAAGAACCGCTCGCTGGCCGGGACGTTGCCGCCGATGCCGCGGGCGAGCCCCACGCGCACGCCTGCCGCGTAGACCAGCCGCGGCCGGAGGATCTCGGTGCTGAACGGCTTGCGGCGCGGCGATTGCAGCGGGACGTAATGGAAGTACTGCCCGAAGTAGCTGACGTAGGGCACATCCGACCCGAGCCAGCCAGGCGCGTAGGAGAACGCGTGCGACAGGAACGCGCCGGTCGAGGCGTCGAGCACCTCGTCACGGGTCTCGCGGGTCAGGGTGCTGGTCAGCGGCGCCACCGTCAGCGTGCGCAGCATGCGGCCGCCGTCGAGCGGCTCCAGTGTCCGGGCGCGTTCGTAGCGGTAGCCATAGCTCCACACGTAGGCGTTGCGGAACTCCACCTCCTGCTGGAGCGACGCGCCGGTGCGGCTGACGTCGAAGGCCTCGGTCACCTCGGTGGAGGGGTTCTGCTCCTCGCGGACGTAGAGGTTGGCGGTGGTCGTGATCGGCCAGTAGCGAAGGGAGGGCTGGCTGGCGTACAGGCGCGCTTCGCGCACCTGGCCGTCGTAGCGCGAGCGCAGCCCGATGACCCGCGCCTTGCCGAGCGAGTTGTGGTTGGACACGTCGAGGATGCCGCCCAGGCCGCGCTCGGTGTCGTACGAGGCGCCGTAGCGCAACTGCACGGGCTGCACTTCGCGCACAGACACGTTCAGGCGGACGGGCTTGGTGCCGCCGCTGTCGGCGCCGGTCGTCACCTCGTCGCGGCGGATGTCCACGATGGAGAAGGCGCCGGTGTCGTAGAGGTTGCGGCGCGAGCGGGCCAGCGCGCCGAGGTCGACCGGCTGCTCCGGCGACAGCTCCACCTGCTCCCGGATCAGGTGTTCGCTGGTCTGGCGGTTGCCCTCGACCTCGATGCCGGCGATGACACTCTGCCGGCCCTCGCGGATGGTCAGCGCCATGTGCACGCGCCCGCCGGCGCGATCGAGATCCAGATCGTATTCGGAATGCACATCGTTGTAGCCGCGGCGCCAATACAGGTCGCGAATGCGATCGATGGCGCGCTCGGCCGCACGCGGCAGGAACGGATCGCCGGCGCCGAGCGGCAGCGCGGCGATGAGCGTCTCGGTGCTGAACAGGGCGTTGCCGGAGACCGTGATGCCGTCCACCACGAACCGCGGCCCCTCGCGGACCGTCAGCACGACGCGCGCGGCCGCCGCGTCGAACTCGTAGCGCGGCTCGTCGATCGCGGCGGCGAGGTAGCCTTGTTCACGGTAATAGCGCTGCAACAGCTCGGTGACGACGAGGGGGTCGAGGAACAGGTCGCGCTCGAGTTGCTGCTCGTCGACGAGGCGGTCGAGCACGTCCGGATCGATGCCCGAGGCCCCTTCGAACACGAGGGCAACCTTCCGGTAGCGCGGTCCCGGCGCGATCGCGAACAGCACGTGCCGCCGGTTGGCGCCGTCCTCCTCGATGCGTGATTCCACCGCGGCCTGCAGGTAGCCGTCGTCCATCAGCCACGCGCGCAGCGCCTCGGCGCCGTCGCCCGCGCGCTGGCTGTCGAACACCCCGCGGTGCCATTGCCGGCGGACCTCTTCCTGCACGTCTGCCGGCGGCGTCGCCCCGGCGAAGCGCACGTCCACGAGCGGGCCCGGCACGACGTGGAGGGTGAGGCGGGCCGTCTGCGGATCCACCTGGCGCTCGACGCGAACGCGGGACTGCAGGTAGCCGCGCTCGAGGTAGAGCGCCTCGACCCGCTCCACGCCGCGACGCACGGCGAAGAAGTCGTAGGGGTCGCCCGGCGCCACCCGGAAGCGCTCGCGCAGCAGGGCGTCGCCGACTTCGCCCGCCGCCGCGACGTCGACCGCGGCGACGGTCGGGCGCTGGCGGGGACGGCGGCGCGGCGCCGGCTCGCCGCCGAAGCGCAGATCGTGACGGAAGTCCAGCCGGTAGCTGTTGTCGCTCTGCCGCACCGTACGCGTCTGGAAGCGCCGCGTGAGGTCGTACTCGGCGACCCAGATCTGATCGCCGCTGTCGGTCAAGTCGGTGGAGTAGACGAGCGTCAGATCGTCGGTGAGGTCCTGGCCGACGGTGAGCCGCGCGCCCGGGTCGGCCTCGTTGGCGATCAGGTTCGGCTCGAGCCGCACGTCGCTCAGCCCGGTGGCCCGTTCCAACTGGCGTCCGAGCGACGAGCCGACGCGGCCGGCGAGGTAGGAGAGGACCTGCTCGCGCGCGACCTCGAACTCCTCGCCGCGCATCTCGTCGAGCGTCCGCCCGGTGACCAGCAGCGCCATGATGTCCGGCTCGGGCAGCGACGGGTCGGAGGTCAGCGTGGTCTCGGTGTCACCCGGCGTGCCGGTCACCGCGATCGTCACGTCGTAGGCTCCCGCCGACGTGTTGAGCCGCAGGTCGAGCGACGGGACGAGCCGCCGCTCGTCAACAAAAGTGATGATGCCGCGCTCCGCCTCGTAGCGGCGCTCGTTCAACGTGATCTCGGAACCCTCGACCAGCGTCAGCCGCCCGGTCACGCTCGGATCGTACGGCGTGCCGACCAGACGCAGGTCGGCGGTGACCTCGGACCGGGCGATGTTGTTGTCCACGAGCACGGGCGTCGCGGCGGTGATCGCGACGTCGAAGCGCACGCGATCGAGCAGCGGGCTTCGCTCCTCGGTGAAGTCCAGGCGGTGGCGCGAGGCCATGGCCGCGAGCAGGCCTTCATCGAAGTTGATGTCGCCGGTCAGTCCGGCTTCGGCGATGGTGACCGTGCCGCCGACGACCAGCTCCTCCCCGGCGCTCGTGACGGTCATCGCCGAATCCGACAGGCTGCGCAGATCCAGCGGGGCGTCGAAGGCGAAGTCGTCCAGCGAGAGCTGCACGTTCACGTCGCCCGGCCCGTCGGCGCCGAGCGTCAGGCTCCCCGACCCCGCCAGCGTCCCGCCGTTGACGTCGCCGTCGAGGCGCGCCACCGTGATCTGGCGGCCCGCGAGATCGAGACGGGCGGTCAGATTGGTCGCGGCGACGTTCGGCTCGTCGATCACCAGCGACCCGTCGGCCAGTGCCACCTCGCCCGTGAGCTCCGGCGCCGCGACGGTGCCCCGCGCCGCGACGTTCAGCGTCGTCGTCCCTTCGGCGCGCACCCGGTCGGTGAATGTCGACAGGGCCGCCAGGTTCAGGTCGCCGACGAGGTCGAGGCCGAGCGGCCGCGGGATCTGCAGGCCGATGCCGCCAGTGGCGGCCAGCGACCCGGCGGTGCCGGACAGGTTGAATCGCTGCACGGTCGCCTCGCCCCCGGCGATGGCGATGGCCGTCGGCTGCTGCTGGGCCAGCGTGAGGCCGTTGAAGGCCAGAGCCAGGTCGGGGAACGTGACGGTGCCTTCGATCGCGCCGATGTCGGCGCGTGTCGCCGAAATCTCGGCATCGAGGCCGATCGCGCCGGTCAGCCCTGCAGGCGCGCCGGGGATGGCGGCGGGGTCCAGGTTGCGCAGCGCCGCCGTCACCTTGGCCGGCCCGCCCTGGCGTGCGATCTCGATCGGCAGCGCCGGCAGCACGTCCAGCGGAACCCGGCCAGAGGCCGTCAGCGAGGCGCTGCCCCATTGACCGGCCAGTTGGTCGATCGTGACCGCGCCGTCTGCGACTCGCGCCCGCAGCTCGACGTTCGAGACGCCGGGTTCCAGCCGCGGCGAGAGCACCAGACCGTTTTCGACGGTGACGGTCAGATCGGGATCGACGAACTTCAGCGTTCCCGCCACCGACCCGCTCACCGTGACCCGGCCATCGACCGCGATCCCGGCATCCGCGGGCAAGTACTGCGACAAGGTGGCGAGGTTGGCCTGCGCATCCACCGCCAGGGTTCCGCGTCCGGCCTCGGCGGTGAGCGGGAGGATGCCGCTGACGGTGGCGGTCGAATCCTGCGCCGCGAGCGTCACCCGCTCGATGTCCAGCCGCTGCGATTCGTACTGGATGTGCGCCGGGCCGTCCAGGCGGAAGGGCTGGCCGTGCCAGGTGCCGGCGAACGCGCCGACGTCGATCGTCGCCGTGCCCTCGGCGGGCGCGACGAGATTTCCTGTCGCCCGCATCGTGGCCCGCAGCTGACCATCGAGCGGCATGCCGACCGGCAGCGGCAACGCGCCGAGGCTGAGGCCGTCGGCTCTCGCGGTGACGGTGGCCGGCCATGGCCGCGACAGACCGACGACCGCGTTGGCAGCCAGGGCGAACCGGTCGGCGGCGACTTCGATGCGCGCTTCCTGGCCGGCGGCGATGGCGCTGATGGCCAGCCTGCCCAGCTCGGACGATGAGGGGGTCCCCGTCGCGACAC
This sequence comes from uncultured Acidobacteriota bacterium, assembly GCA_963707795.1. GTDB lineage: Bacteria > Acidobacteriota > Vicinamibacteria > Vicinamibacterales > UBA2999 > JACCSI01. The sequence goes on from OY970174.1 coordinate 108,989, forward strand.
CGTCGGCCTCCTGGCGCAGTCCTTCGACTTCGAGCGGGTCGAGGGTCAACGCCAGCCGCCCCGCCGGTGTACGGATGCTGCCCGCCCCCTCGGCATCGAGTTGCAGGCTCCCGCGGATCCGCTGGCCGCCCGGGAGCACTACGCCGAGGAGGCGGACGTCCCGGGATCGCAGGTCTACCCGGTAGGTCTGCCGTTCGAGGTGATACGCGCCGGTCATCTCGAGCTGGCCCGGACCGCCGGGCTGCGGCTTGTCGATTACCAGGCGAGGCAGGGACAGATCGGATCCCGTCAGTCGCAGTGCCGCCGTCAGCTCGCCAATCGGCTCGTCATAGGCGACCAGGCCGGTGCCGCGCACATCGACGGTGGCGCTCGGCCGTGCCATCGTGCCGCCAAGCGTGCCCTGCGCCGACAGGACGCCCGTGGCGGGGACATGCGCCTGGTTGAACGCCTGCAGGAGCGTGGCAACGTCGAGCGCGTCGGCGCGCAGCGAGACGTCGAGCGGGCGACTGCCCCTGAGCCCCAGGTGGCCCTCGGCGTGCAGCCGTGCCTGCTGCCAGCTCACCTCGGCGGTGTCGATCACGAGGGCGGCCCGCGAGTAGGAGAGACCGGCGGTCACTGCGACGTTCTCCGCCGTGCCGACCGTCAGTCCAGGGGCATCTACTTCCGCGGAGACCGCGGCGTTGTCGAGCGTACCCGCCAGGCGGGCGTCGATCGCCACTGGCCCGGCGATGGGCGTCGGCAGGAGCGAACCTCGCGCCCGTCCGAGCAACGCTTCCACCGCTTCCACCACGCGCGCGACTTCGTCAACCCGGCCATCGAGTTGTCCTTCGAGCCGCCGGTCGTCGGTGACCGAGACGTGCCCGTTCAGCCGCACGCCCGCGGCCGTCATTGTCCGCAGGTCGGCCACGATGTGTCCGTCCCGTCCGCGCACCTGCAACTGGCCGCCGATCGGGAGGGCGCCGCGCGAGGCGCGGGACACCGTGGGCTGGAACGTCGCGTCGGCGGTGCCCGAGGCCTGGAGCCAGTCGAGCCCCGGCCACTCGGCGCGGACATCCGCGTTCACCCGCGTGGCAGCGGTGTACGGCAGGTCGAGCGCGCGCATCACCGCGCCGGCATCGAGGGCGTCCACGTCGGCCTGCACGGACGACATCGTCGCCGACTCGAGTCCCACGTCGCCGCGCGCGCTGAGGCCGCCCCACGGCGCCTGCGCCCGCAGCGATGAAACCGTGACCCGGCGTGCCGGGCCGTCGTACGCGGCCACCGCCTCGAGCGCCATCCCGTCGAGTGTCCGGAAGCGCAGGCCGCTTCCCGAGGCGCGCGCCGAAACCGCCGGCGCGGACAGCGACCCGGTGGCGGTGGCTTCAACCGTCACCTGCCCGGCGACCGGATCGGCCACGCCGGCCAGCGCCGCGGCTCGCGTCGCATCGATCGTCGCCGCCAGCACGAGATCGACGACCGGCTGATCGAACGTCCGGATCGCGCCGTTGAGCGAGGCGCGCGAACCGGCCGCCTCCACGTCGAGACGCGCGATCTGAAGATCCTCGTCGCCGATGTCCGCCTCGCCGCGCATCGCCGTCACCGCCGCCGTCCGATCCTCAACGCGCAGCCTGCCCGGCCCGGCGGCAAGGCTGACCTCGTGCCGATCGGTGGCTGCGTTTCCCTCAACCGTGAGCTCCGACACGGGCAGCGTCAGGTCGACGTTTCGCGCGCGGTCCTCGTAGCGCACGCCGGCTCCGGTCAGCCTCAGTTCGCGAACCAGGTAGTCGAGCGGTTCGTCGGATTGGTCGGGATCCGACGGTGGCCGCGGCAGGTTGTCGCGGCCGTCCTCGTCGACCAGGTAGTGAATCTCCACACCCTCGATGTTTCCGGATTCGACGACGTAGCGCCCGCGTAGCAGTTGCCACAGGCTCAGATCCAGCCGGGCACGCGTGATGGCGGCGAAGATGGGCGCTTCCGGCCACGTCGCCGACCGGATGCGCGCGTTGCGCACGTCGATCGAGAGGTCGAACAGGTTGTAGCGGAGCTCGTCGGTCTGCCACTCGATCTGCTGCGCGGCCAGGAAGGCTGTGACCTCGCGTGCCACCAGTTGCCGCGCCGGTGCCGTGTGCAGAGCGGCCAGCAGCAACAGGACGATGAGCGACACCGCGGCCGTCACCGTCATGAGGATGCGCGGAAAACGGCGTCTCCGAGGCAGGCGAGTGCTGGACTCCGAATGGGGTTCCACTGCCATCGCACCCGGCGCTGCAAGACACGCTCCAGCTGCCGCGGTGCAGTGACGAGCTGGTGGACGTCGAAAAAACTACGCGACCGTTTCGCGGAGCCGCGCCCACAGCTGCCCGCTGCTCAGTCGCGTGCCCGCCGCTTCCGCGAGCAGTTCGACGAGGCGCACGTGTTCGGAGGTCGGCGCCCCTTGTCGCTGCCAGTAGGCGCCGATCGCCGCAATCGGGTCTGCCTTGCGCACCGGCACCATCACCAGGCTGCGCACGAAGGTCGGGCGATACGCATCGTGCGGGATGCGCGGGTCGGCATAGATGTCAGGGACGATGGCGGGCTCGCGGTGCATCATCACCCATCCGGAGATGCACTGCTCGAGCGGGAAGCGCTGCCCCTTCCACAGGGGTCCGATCGCCTCTTCATCGACGTAGTAGCACTGCGCTCCGGCGCGAAGGACGAACGTGACGCCGTCGGCACCGGTGAGGACACGCGCGGCGCGGCGTGTGGCGGTGATCAGATCGTCGAGCTCTGCCGCCGCCACGATGGCCGCGACGGCATCATGGATCGCGTCGGTCGATATCCCCGAGGACGCGATCGGCTGCGGAGCATCCATCCCCGCTCATTCTACCCAGACCCCTTCGCCTGCACCAGACTGGTCCCTGGACGGGCCACTCGAGTGGACGGGCCACTAGGGCTCCTCGGTGATTTCGCTCGTGATGCTGATGGGGATGCAACCGCGAACGCTGGTTGCCGCCGGGCATTTCTGCTCGTGCGTGCCAATCGCCCGATCGGCTGCCTCACGCGTCCCCGGCGGAATGCGCAGCGTGTAGTGCACGCGGATGGCGGCGATGCGCAGCACCCGCTCGACGGCGCCGATGTCGCCCTCGACAGTGGCGGTCAAACGATCGCGTCCGGCAGGGATGTGACGCGCCTCCAGCGCGCCGGCCAGGGTGCCGAGCAGTCAACCACCGACGGCCGCGACGATGTGATCGAGCGTCGCGGGAATGTCTTCGTCGGGCTCCACGCCGTAGAACTGCTTGATGCCGCCGTGAACCCCGAAGCGAATCGGCGCCTCGAACGGCGCGATGAACGCGTGCCGGATTGGGCCCTTGATGCGCTCGATGCGCACGCGGCTCGTGTACACAGGCTCGGCCATGCGACAAACCTCCTCGGCGGGACGCCGGCGGACATCTTGCGCGGCTGGAGAGCGGCCGTCAAGTGTGGGCCGCTCGCGTCCGTCGCGCGTGGCCCGCCGGTTCAGAAGCCGACGCGGAACCCGTAGTCGACCGACCAGCCGCGCGCCGGCCCGTCGAGCGCGCGAATCACGGCGAGCTCGAACGGCAGTCCCCCGGCATTGACGCGGAGACCGGCGCCGATGCTGCTGAGCGTCGTCCGTCGCGCCGGCGCTGCCGTGCCGCTCCCGAGTGGCATCGCGAAATCCGCCATGCCGCCCGACCAGACGACACCGCCGTCGGCGAACACGAACATGTCGGCGGGCAGCCGGCCGTACTCCAGGCGGCGGGTCAGCATGCCGACGAGCGGCATGCGCAGCTCGAGGTTGGCCACGACCAGGCGGCTGCCAAGGAGATCGTCGCCGCATCCCACGCCGCCGGCGCGGGCACAGCGCCGAGCGCTCGTCCCGTGGCCGCGGACGAAATAGCGCGACCCGAGAAAGTGCGGGAGCAGCCGTGGATCGCCGGCGTCGCGTCCGTAGCGGCCGGAGTGGAGCAGGCGGACGGCGACGCCATACGGCCGCACCGGCATGAAGTACTGCCGGTAGTCGGCGAGCACGCGCGCGAACGCCAGGCTGCCGATCGACGGAGACACCTCGAAGCGGTAACGCGACCCGAGCAGCGGACCGGTGGGGCCGAAGACCGTGGTATCGCCGACCAGCGCCGCGCCGGCTTCCGCGACGGTCGTCGCGGTGCCCACCGATGACGCCTCGCGGTCCTCGCGCAGGACGCGGCCGGTGGCGATCGAGGACACCTGCGACCGCAGGTCGCGATGCGAAGCGGCATGGCGGACGCCGCCGCTGAACTCGACGCGCAAGCCGCGACTGAAGGGATACGCCACCAGTCCCGCCGCCCGCAACTGCACCAGCTGCAGGTAGTCGGCTTGCTGCAGCAGCGCCGGCTCTCCGTCGTGATCGATCGTCTCGGCCCGGCGATAGCGGCGCAGCGCCGGTTCCAGTTCCGCCACCGCGCCCCAGTTCCAGCGGTGGGCCCGGTTGAGGAAGCGGACTTCGAAGGCCGCGTCGCGCAGCCGGTTCCCAATCTGGACGGCGGCGCCCAGCCGGCGGTCACCGAGCATGTCGCCGAAGAGCAGCGATCCGCCGCCGCGAACGAAGGTGCCGAACGCCCCGCCGCCGGAGGTGACGTAGGGCTGCCCGATCCGCTCGAGCGACAACCGGGCGGTGTAGGGGCGGGACTCGGCCGTCGGCAGCTCGCCTGTCCGCGGGGCGTCAGTCGCGGCCTGGGCGGGTGCGCGCAGCCCGTCCGCCGCCGGTTCGTCGCCGGCCGCCGGCGCCATGGCGGCCCGCGCCGGAGCAGCGGCGACGTCGAGCACCTCGAGTTGGTGGCGGCCGTTCCGGTAGACCGTGAACGCCATCACCGGCGCATCCGCGGCGACCGAGATCGCCGCGCTGGTTGGCGTCAATCCAGTCACCGGCCATTCGCTCTCGGTGACCTCATGGGTCGTGTGTGCCCCCAGATCCAGTTGCAGGACCCGGCCGCCGTCTCCGCGCGTGCCGATGAAATAGAGCGAACGGCCGTCCGCGGCCCACTGCGGGTTCACTGCCGGCATCGTCGTGCTGCGGCCCAGTGCCCGCACCGCACCGGTCACGGGATCGACGCCGGCAAGGCGAGGAGGGCCAAAGCGCAACCCGGACAGGTCAGTGGAGTAGCGATCGGTTGCAAAGGCGATCGTCGTGCCGTCCGGGGACCACGCGGGGTGCAGATCGGCGAACGGGTCATCGGTGACTTGACGCAGCCGCTCGCCGTCCAGGTCGAACACGTACAGGTCGGTGAACCCGCCGGCGAGCGCCGAGAGGGCGATGGACCGTCCATCCGGCGCCCAGCTCGCGGAAAGAATCTGGCCCAGCCCGGGGAGCGTGAACTCGCGGTCGCGATCGTGCCGGTGCATGTCGAGCACGACCAGCGTCGCCTGACCGCGCCGGATGGCCGGAAACACGAACCAGCGGCCATCGTTGCTCCACGCGCCGGCGGATCGCAGCGGCTGCAGGCTCTCGTAGCGCGCGCTGGCCGTGGTCGTCGCGAGCTTGCGTACGATACGGCCGGCGTCGAGATCGGCGAGGAACAGATCGACACCCAGGCGATCCCGCTCGGAGAAGAAGACGGCCCATCGTCCGTCCGGGCTGAGCGCCGGACCCAGCTGCAGACGGCCGAACGGCGGATCCGCCGTCGATCCGGCCGCGGGTGAATCGGCGCCCGGGTGGGCGGCCACGGCGGCCGCCCGCCAGTCGGCATAGATCGTCTCCAGCGCAACGCCGGTTACCGATTGCAGACGATCGCCGAACGACAGGCGCTTGCCCGGCTTGAGCGTGGCGGCGACGATCTGATCGCCGAATCGCTCGGCCATGTAGGTCCAGAGTGCGTGCCCGTAGTGGTACGGCGAGAGCCGCCGGGCCGCGTCGCGTTCGCGCGGCGGCAGCCGGCCGCTGCGCACGGCATCGCGCATCCAGACGGCCGCCTCGGTGTCGGCGCGTCCGCGGGCGAGGTACTCGGCCATCCCCTCGATGAACCACAGCGGCTGCCCGCCGCCGCCGTAGCGGCGCATCAGGTCGAACTGGAAGGCGTGGACGATCTCGTGGCCGAGGACACGATCGGTTTCGGCCAGGGTCGGCGCGAAGGGCATCACGATGCGCCGCCTGGCCGACTCGGTCACCCCGCCGACGGTATCGGAGAGGAACCCGGACACGACATTGGTCTGCGCGAACTCCGGCTGGCTGCCATAGAGCACCAGCGGCTGGCGGCGATCGAGGTCGTGGTCGAACCGCTCCGACAGGCGACCGTACCAGCGCTCGGCGAGCTGCCCGGCCAGCCGCGCGGCCGTCTCCTCGCGCGGGTAGTGATAGACGTCGAAATGCTCGGTGCTCAGCACGCGAAAGTCGAACTCGCGATACTCGACCTTGTTGCGGCCGAAGTACTGCCCCTCCGCGGCCGGCGGGGCCATGGTCAGAGCGACGACAACGAGCAGGAGGGCGCGCGGACGAGGTAGAACCATACAGATCTCGAGGCAGGTCCGTACACGAGCCTGACGCGACGGCGCGAACCTGGGGTTCCTTCTAACCCAGCGGTTCGACGAGGTCAAGAAGAGTTGTGAGGAGGTCGAGGAGAGGGCGAGCCGGAGTCGTGCGGAAAAGACGCGCAGGTGGGTGGGGGACCCACCCGCGCCCAAGGCGCCACTACCAGCGGAACGTCACGCCCACGGTGCCGCGCCAGAAGTCGAAATCACTCAGGCCCAGATCGAACTCGCTGTCGGGTTCGTTGTCCTGCAGTGACCGGAAGTAACGGATGTCGCCGCGAATGCCGAATCGATCGGTGAAATAGCCCTGGACGCCACCACCGAGGTTGACGCCGAAGTCATTGGTGTCGAGGTCGTTGAAGAACGACCCGCCGTCCACGTGGCTGCGGATGAGGCCGACGCCCCCCGAGCCATACGGCCGGACGCCTTCGCCGCCGGTGGCGCCGACGAGCACGTTACCCATCAGGGTGGTGAGGTTGCTGTCGCCGAACTCGAAATCGGCGCCGCCAACGGTGTTCTCGAAGAAGTTCGGCGAGTAACCGAAGTCCACCTCGAAGCCCAGCCCGGCATCTCCGAGCCAGCCCAGCGTTCCGCCGAAGTCCACCCGGCGTTCCGCCTCGTCGTCGAAGTCCTGAAAGTCGCCGAAGTTGGCATCGCCGCCGAAGTTGGCGCCAACGAACGGCGTGAAGAACCAGCCCTGCGCCAGTGCCGTCCCAGGCACCAGGAGCAGCATCAATGCGCCCATCATGAACAACTTGCGAACTTGCATCGTCCCTCCAACGGATGTGCTAACGAATGTAATAAGCCGCTACTGTCCGTCGGCGGCGCCAGCGCCGCCGGGACGGACCCGCAGGACTCATTGCAATCGTGATGCCCGGGCGGTACAGCCCGGTCGTGCGTTTTCGGCCGGCGAGGTGCCAGCCCGGCTGTTCGGGCTGGACTGGCCGCCGTCGAGGAGGAGTGGGCGGCGCGATTCCGCGTCTCGTCGCGGCGCCGCGAGTCGAAGGGTTTTGCTGGAGGGGTTTGACGGTGCGGACGTGCCGCTCGCGAGTGACATGTGACCAATGACCCCATGCGCCCGCCCGGGCGACCGCCGGCGGCCACCGCCCGCGCCACTTTGCGTCGCGTGGGTGGCGTGGTTCTGAGAGAATGCCGACATGAGCTGCATCGGGAAGACGATTGCGATCAAAGGCGAGCTGCGCGCCGCCGAGGACCTCCTCGTCGAAGGACGGATGGACGGTCCGATCTCGTGCGAGAACGGCGCCGTGGTAGTGGCGTCCTCCGCGCAGGTGGCCGGCAACATCATTGCCCGCGACATCACGGTGTTCGGCCACATCGCCGGTCAGCTCATCGCCACCGAGGTCGTCGACGTGCGGCCGGAGGCCACGGTAACCGGCCAGGTGATCGCCAAGCGGTTCATCCTCGATGCCGACGCTCTCTTCAACGGCCGCGCGGCGCCACAGCAGCTCGAAGCGGCGCTGCGGGTCGCCAAGTATCAGCAGCGGCAGCGCGACTCGGATGCCCCCGAGCCGCCGGCCACGACGGCGGTCACACGCGCCCGCGGCCCACGAACTGGGTAATTCGCGGGTCGGCGTGGCGGCCATCGTCGCGACTTCTCTACGACTTCTCCACGACCAGGCTGTTCTCGACGCCCAGCACCTGCGACACCTCGCGGGCGCGGAACCCGGCCACCGTCTTGTCGGACTCGTTGTCCACCACCCCCATCAGCGTCGTGCGTCCACCCTTCACGATGATGTGGATGGGATAGGTGCCGAATGGCTGCATCCCGGGAAACTGGGCGAACTGCAGCGCGTCGTAGCGAGCCGCCATGGCGCCGCCCGGCGCGTAGCGGGAGAGAAAATCGTCCGTGTACAGGTTGTAGAAGGTCGCCCAGCGGATGCGGTCGTCGTTCTGCGAGGCAGGCAGCACCTCGATCTTGTTGGCAACCTCGTCCACGCCGGACACCCGTTTCACGGCGGCTTCGGCGTCGGATTTCAGCGCACCGCGGTACGCGTAGCCGTGCAAGGTCACGGTGCCGCGCTCCACGCTGAACGCGAGAAAGTCGAACACGCCGTAGTAGGGGAGGCGCTCGAGCGCGCGGCGCACCGACTCGACGGTCTGCTTGGCACCCACGGTCTGAGCAAGCGGCGTTGCCACCGACGCCACGCCGACCAGAAGCGCCAGCCCGAGGGCCGCGCGTGCAGGTCGGATGAGGTAGCGAGTGATAGTGTTCATACCCGTTTGGATGCCGCAGCGCCCCGGATGGCTTCGCCAGCCGCCTCTGGCACGCCTCATTCGGTCCTCGCGACACCGGTCGGCAGGGAGCGATGGATACAATCTGGCCGCCGCCGTCGTGGCAGCAGACACTACCGTGCTCCTGAGGCTTGCTCCCTGGCTTGCCGCGGCGCTCGCGCTGATCGCCTGGTTCGCCCTGGCGCTGCAATATGCGGTGCTGGTGCAGGTCGTCGGGAGCTGGACCGGCGCGGCCGCGTCGTTCTTCAGCTTCTTCACCATCCTCACCAACCTGCTCGTCGCGCTCGTCACCTCCTGCCTCGCGGTCGCGCCGCTGGCGCAGCGCCGCCCGCCAGGCGCGCGGATCATTTCGGCGGTCGCCGTGTACATCACCATGGTGGGTGTCGTGTACGCCTTGCTGCTCCGCGACTTGTGGGCGCCGGAGGGTCAGCAGGCGGTGACGGATGCGCTGCTGCACACCGTTGTGCCCATCCTCTACGTCGGCTACTGGCTCGCCTGCGTGCCAAAGGGGACGCTGCGGGTCGGGGATATTTCCCTCTGGCTGGTCCCACCGCTGCTCTACGTCGCCGTCCGGCTCGTCCGCGGCGCGGCCACCGGCTGGTATCCCTATCCCTTCATCGACGCCGCCCTGATCGGCTACGGCCGCGTGGCCCTGAGCGTCGTAGTGTTGCTGCTTGCGTTCTCGACCTTGAGCCTCGTGTTCGTCGCGATCGACCGGATCCTGGGCCCCTCGTTCCGCTCTTGAGCCGGTGCCAGTCGAGTTGTATGCTTCGCCCGCGCCAACTGGAGGTCAGTCATGAGACCGTTCAGCATTGCCGCCGGGCTCCTCGTCGCCACGACGCTGTTCGCCTGCTCCGAGCCGGCATCGCGGACCCGCGCGATTACCGGGCCGGACGCCGTCACATCCGCCACTTCGTCGGGCGCCGCGGTTGCGGGCGCGATGGCGAGCACGCCGCGCTCCGCAACCGTGCAATTCGGGCTGGAGAACGTCGGGTCCGGGTTTCCGCCCGCCTCCGGCCACGATCGCTCGGGCCACGCCAACGACACGCTGGTCCCGGGGACCGTGGTGATCGACAAGGGCGGCACCGTCACCTTCAACCTCGTCGGCATTCACCAGATCGCCATCTACGAGCCGGGGAAGACGCCTGACGATGTGGTGACGGCGCCGACGGTCGCGATGCCGGCCGGGTGCCCGCCGTTGCCGCCGTTTCGCATCGACGACCCGGCTGGCCGCATCGCCATCAACGGATCCAACCCGACGGGGTGCGGTCCGCGCACCTACACGCACACGTTCGACGCGCCCGGCCGGTATCTGGTGATCTGCGAGGTGCTGCCGCATTTCGACATCAAGATGTACGGGTGGGTGATCGTGCGCGACCGATAGCGGTAGGGGCCGCGGTGCGGCGCGCGCCGCGGCCCGCGTTTCGACGCTACAATCCGCAGTCATGACCGTCATGTCCCGGCTCCGCGCGCCCGGGCGCCGGGCCGGCGCCGGACTCCTGCTGGCGTGCCTGGCGCAGGCGCTGCCAGCGGCGGCACAGACGCCGCCGCCGACCGCCGGCCGGGTCGTCGCCATCGTCACGACGCTCGAGGGGACGGTCCGCATGAGCGGCGTCCAGGTCGAACTGCGCGTCGCGGCGGACGGAACTGTGATCGCCCGGACCGTGAGCGACGGTGCGGGCCATGTCGTCTTCGCCGACGTGCCGCCGGGTCGCTACGTCATCGAAGCCAGCCGTCTCGGCTTCGTGTCGCGCGCATCGGCGCCGTTCGTGGTGCAGGCCGGCGAAGCCGCGGAAGTGCTGCTCGACATCCAGCTCACCTTCGCGATGCCGGCGGTCGAGGTGCGCGCGGAGATGCCGTCGCCGACCGACAGCGTGCAGCCGGTGTCGATGAGCGACATGCTCGCGGGCTCGGTGCTGGATATCGCCCCGCTCGACGGCGACGATTTCCAGAGCCTGCTGCCGCTGCTGCCGGGGGTGGTCCGCGGCAACGACGGCCGGCTGCGGGTGAAGGGCGGCGAGCCGACGCAGGGCGCCCTGCAGGTCAGCAGCGCGAGCCTGATCGATCCCTCGTCGGGCGACTTCGACCTGCAGCTGCCCGGGCAGAGCATCGATTCGGTCGAAGTCCTGGCCAATCCCTTCGCCGCCGAGTACGGGCGCTTCTCGTCGAGCATCACGCAGATCCGCACGCGCCGCGGCACCAACGACTGGGAGATCAAGCCGGGCAACCTCGTCCCGCGATTCCGCAAGTTCTTCAGCGGCATTCGCGGCTTCGAGCCGCGGTTCTCGGTGCGGGGACCGCTCGTCCGCGACCGCGCGTTTTTGGCGCAGGACACGCAGTTCCGCTACGTGGCGACGCCGATCAAGAGCCTGGCCGGCGAGCCGGAGGTCGCGCTCACCAGCTTCGACTCGTTCACCCGTTTCGACTTCGTCCTCTCCGTCCGCCACTCGCTCGGCGGCGGGTTGATCGCCTTTCCGCGCCAGGTCGAGCACGCGACCATGAGCACGTTCCGGCCGCAGCCGGTGACGCGCGGACTTCACGCAGAAGGGCGCCTCCACGGGACTCGTCGATCGGTTCGCCATCGCCCCGGACATCGTGCTCGAGAGCACGCTGTCCGGCCGCCGCTTCGAGGTGGAGACCAATGCCGAGGGCGATTCGCCCATGGTCTACGCCCCGCAGACACAGAGCGGCAGCTTCTTCAACGACCAGGAGCGCAACGTCGCCAGCTTCCAGTGGGTCGAGGCGCTCAGCATCACCCGCGACCTCTGGCGTGGGCAGCACGTCTTCAAGATGGGGACCGACCTGCAGCGATCGTCCTATGACGGCACCAGCCTCAGCCGCGACGTCGAGATCCGCCGCCTCGATGGGTCGCTGGCCGAGCGCACGATCTTCACCGGCGAGCGGCCGCAGAGCGTCTCCGGTCTGGAGTTCGCCGTCTTCGGCCAGGACCGGTGGCGCATCGGTTCGCGTCTCACGCTCGAGCTCGGCCTGCGCATGGATCGCGACGCCATCGTGGAGCGGGTGAACTGGTCCCCGCGCGCCGGGATGGCTCTCGGCGTGCTCCCCGACGGGCGCGCCATCCTTCGCGGCGGCTACGGCAAGTTCGTCCAGCGCACGCCGCTCAACGTCGAGGCGTTTCCGACGTTCGAGTCGCGGCTGGTCACCCGCGTCTCGGCGGTGGGCGTTCCTCTCGGACCGCCGGCTCTTCATGCCAACGTCTTCGACGACTTGCGAGACGCCGGAAGCGTACGTCGGCAACGTCGAGTGGGACCAGCGCTTCGGCCGCCGCCTGCTCGTGAAGGTGGCGTACCTCAATCGGCATGGATCGCACGAGTACATCGTGTCGCCCGCGTCGCCCGGTCAGCTCGTCCTTTCGAGCACCGGGTCGTCCCGCTACCGCGAGCTCGAGTGGACCACCCGCTATCTGGGCGGCGGACGCCGCGACCTCACGCTGTCGTACGTGTGGGCCAAGGCGACGGCCGACCTCAACAACTACGACCAGTTCTACGGCAACTTCCGCAATCCCATCATCCGCGCCAACGAACACAACCTGACGCCGACCGACGTGCGCCATCGCGTCCTCGTGCGCGGGACCGTTGGGTTGCCCGGGCAATGGGATTTTGCGCCGGTGCTCGAGCTGCGCTCCGGCTTCCCGTGGTCCGCCGTGGACGAGTTCCAGGACTTCGTCGGGCCGCGCAATCGCGCCGGCCGCCTGCCGGCGGTGCGTACCCTGGACTTCACGCTGACCCGCCCCTGGCAGTTCAAGAAGTACAAGTTTCGCGCCGGGCTGAAGCTGTACAACGCCTTCGGCGCCTCCGCCTCGCGCGACGTGCAGAACAACCTCGCGTCACCCGAGTACGGATCGTTCTTCAATCCCATCGAGCGCTCCATCGGCATCGTCTTCGGGTCGGCCAAGTAGGCGTGAGCGCGTTCGACGAGGTGTGCCGCGAGCTCGAGCAGGTGCTCGCCGGGACGGTGCGCCAGAGCATCGTCGCCGACGCCGCTCACGCCGGGACCATGCACGCCGCGCTCATGGCGCTGCGCGATGGCATGCGCAGCCACGCCTGGAAGCTGGGCGATCGGCCGTTCGACCTGGCGCAGGCGATCCGCCGCTTCGACCGCAAGACCCGGCAGAATGGCTTCCACGTGCTGCACGACTGGGACGGCATGGCCGACAAGGTCAACCCTGACATCATTCCAGTCGACGTGCTGCGCTACCTGGCCGAAAAACGCGCGGAGGATGCGGCGCAGCCGGCGGCGCTGGCGATCCTCCTCGACTACTACTTCTTCCATCTCCTCGCCCTGCTCTCGCTGCGCATCTGGGACGAGGGCGAGCCGGATGCCGGTCTCGATCGGCTCGGCGCGCTGCTCGCGCTGCTGCAGGGCGCCGCGGGCAGCGGCCAGCGATTCGCCGCCGACGCCGAGACGCTGATTCTCGTCGCGACGTCCCACTACGAGCTGCACGAACGCGGCTACGGCGCCTTGCTGGCGCGTACGCGCACGCTCGACCGGCGCCATCAGGTGCGGATTGCCCTCGGCCACGCCGCCAGCATGGGCAGTCACCTCCGATTCGGCTTCGAAGCGACGTACGGGCGCGACACCGTGAACATGCGCGACGACAACGCCGCCGACTATCCGTGGCTGTGTTACGCGCTGGCCACGCTCATGTCCGAGTACGTCCACCTGCGGGAGCGCGGGCCGGGCGAGACGGCCGGCGTCGCGCCCGCGCGGCTGATGGAGGCGATGTTCAACGGCCTGTGTGCCGATGCCCGGGCCTTCGTCGGCACGCCGCCCCCCTCGCTGGCGGCGAGCGAGGAGGAGCGAAATGGATTCCGCGAGGCCTTCCGCGCCTTTCGCGGCGACCTGCTCGAGGCGTTCGAGCACTTCCGGCCCTCGGAGACCGGCTATTCGCCGCTCGCGTTCTTCTTCAACTTCTCCCACAACGTGGTCAAGGGAGCCGTCGTCGACGCGCTGCTGCGCGGCGAGCCGTGGCCGCTGACCCTGAACGATCTGCTCACCGGGCTGCCGCTGGCCGACGCGCCGGCCGAATCCAGGCGGCGGCTGGCGATCACGCTGATGGGTCATGCGCGCGAGAACCCGCATCGCATCCGCGGGCGCCTGCGGCCGGTGATCGTCTACGACGTCGCGTCGGGGCGCGAGGCGTTTTCCGTCGCCTTGCGCAAGCTGCGCGAGGAATGAGGAATAATGGGGACATGCGGCCTGCGCACCTGCGGCTCTGGCGCCGGGGGTCGACGCGCCGGCGAGGCCGTCCCGGGAGTCCCCGATGAAGAGTCGAATGACACGGTTGAGACGTGCGGCCCTGGCTGTCGCCATGGCAGGCGGCGTCGTCACGCTCGGCGCGCAGGCCGAACAGGCGGAGCGCATCCGGCATGCGACGACGGTGCTCGAGGAGATCATGGGGGCGGCGGATCAGGCGATTCCGTCCGGCGTGCTCGAGAAGGCCGAGGCCGTGGCGGTGTTCCCGTCGACGATCAGGGGCGGGTTCATCCTCGCCGCCCATCGCGGCAAGGGGGTGCTCAGTGTGCGCAATCGTGCCACCAACACCTGGTCGCTGCCGGCCTTCCTGACGGTGACCGGCGGCAGCGTCGGGGCGCAGATTGGCGCGCAGTCGATCGACCTGGTGCTCGTGGTCATGAACCGGCGCGGCCTGGAGAACCTGCTGCGCAACCAGTTCAAGATCGGCGCCGGCGGTTCGGTCACCGCCGGGCCGGTGGGGCGCTCCGCCGAGGCGTCCACCGATATCCAGCTGCGCGCCGAGATTCTCAGCTACTCGCGCGCCCGCGGCCTCTTTGCCGGCGTCAGCCTCAACGGCGCGGCCATTCGTCAGGACCGCGACGCCAACGACGACTTCTACGGCGAGCGCCATCGGACACGCGCCATCGTGCTCGACGGCCGGGCGAAGGCGCCATCGCAGGTCGAGGAAATCGACGCCTGGCGGCAGGCGCTGGCCAGGTACGCGCCGGCGAAGAACTGACCGCGCGCGGCGTCGCGCCGCGCCACAGCCCCCAATGCCTGCCCGTTCCGACTCCACCACGCGCTTCGCGGATCTCGGCCTCGCCGCGTCGCTCGTCGCCGCGGTGACGAGTCTCGGCTACGAGGAGGCCACCCCGGTCCAGCGCGAGGCGATTCCGCCGCTGCTCGCCGGCCGCGATCTGCTCGGCCAGGCGGCCACGGGCACCGGCAAGACGGCGGCGTTCGCGCTGCCGATGATCCACCGGCTGCTCACCGAGGCGCGCCCGCCCGAGGCCATCGGCACCCGCAAGGGCTTTACGCGGCGACGGACCCGCGGCCTGGTGCTGGTCCCGACGCGCGAGCTGGCGATGCAGGTGGCGGAAGCCACGCACAAGTACGCGCGCGGGACCGGCTTGTGCGTGGTGCCGCTCTACGGCGGCGCGTCGATGCCGCAGCAGATTCGCGCCCTCGATCGCGGCGCCGACATCGTCGTTGCCACGCCGGGCCGCGCGCTCGACCATCTCGGGCGCGGATCGCTGCGGCTCGATGCCCTCGACGTGCTCGTCCTCGACGAAGCCGACGAGATGCTCGACATGGGATTCGCCGAGGATCTCGATGCGATCCTCGAGTCCACACCCGACGGCAAACAGACGGCGCTGTTCTCCGCCACCATGCCGCCGCGGCTGCGCACCATCGCCGAGCGCCACCTCCGCGAACCGGTTCGTCTCGCCATCGCGCGGGAGAAACCGGCCGCCGGCCGGATTCCGCGGGTCCGCCAGGTGGCCTACGTGGTGAGCCGCGGCCACAAGGCGGCGGCGCTGCAGCGCGTGCTCGACATGGAAAGCCCGGCATCCGCCCTCGTCTTCTGCCGGACGCGCCTCGAGGTGGATTCGCT
Organism: uncultured Acidobacteriota bacterium; assembly: GCA_963707795.1. Lineage (GTDB taxonomy): Bacteria > Acidobacteriota > Vicinamibacteria > Vicinamibacterales > UBA2999 > JACCSI01. Next base: position 124,587 of record OY970174.1, read on the forward strand.
GGTCGAGACGCTGAACGCGCACGGCTACCGTGCCGAGGCGCTGCACGGGGGCATGCCGCAGCGACAGCGCGATGCCGTGATGGGCCGCTTCCGCGCCGCGAAAGCCGACCTGCTGATCGCGACCGACGTCGCCGCCCGCGGGCTCGACATCTCGCAGCTCTCACACGTGTTCAATTACGACGTGCCCTCCGCGCCCGATGCCTACATCCATCGCATCGGCCGCACCGGACGCGCCGGGCGCGGCGGCACCGCGATCACGCTCGCCGAACCGCGGGAGCAACGGCTGCTGCGGAGCATCGAGGCGGCGACCAGGCAGAAGATCGAGATGGCGGCCGTGCCCACGGTGGCGGACCTGCGCGCCCGGCGCCTGGCCTTGACGAGCGACGCGCTGCGCGCGCAGCTGGTGGCCGGCGGCCTGGACGAGGTGCGGGCCGTCGTCGAGTCGCTGGCCGAGGAGTTCGGGCTCGTGGACGTCGCGGCGGCGGCCGTGAAGCTGGCGCACGCCGCGGCGGGCGAGGACGAGGACGTGGATGTCGCGCCCGTGCCGGGCCCGCGGGACGAACGCCCCCGACCCGAGCGGGCCGTCCGCCCACCGGGCGGCAACGCCCGCGATCTGCCGGACCGCGGCCGCCCGCGCGGCGGGGCCGGCGCACAGGTGGCGCGGATCTTCATCGGCGCCGGACGCCGGGCGGGTGTCCGCCCGGCCGATATCGTCGGCGCGATTGCCAACGAAAGCGGCCTCGCGTCGCGTGAGCTCGGCGCCATCGAGATTGCTGACGGGTTTTCGCTCGTCGAGGTCCCGGAAGACCGTGCCGATGCCGTCATCGCCGCGATGAGGACCGCCACGCTGCGCGGCCAGCGGGTGACGGTTCGGCGCGACCGGGACGAGGGGTAGCGCCGCTCCGCAAACAGAGTCCACGGGGACGGGCGCCCGGCGCACCGCCGCGAGGTGGGGCGGACTGGCCCATCGTTGGAACCAACGGCGTCAGCTTGTGGGAGCGCGGGGGCAGACGACAGCGGATGGGCGGGTGACGGGCGGCAGCAGAATTGCAATGGTCCAGATGGCGTGGTGCTCGCGCGGGCACCGGGAGAGGCACCGTGCATTACAAGGAACGCGTCGTCCACGGCACCATCCAGTCGGAGCACATCGTGCAGTTCTTCGACACGGCGGAATCGCTGGCGGACGCCGTCGCGGACTTCGTCAGCGAGGGCTACGGGCTGGGCGAGACGCTCCTGCTCGCAATCACCCCCGCGCACTGGGTGCTGGTGGCCGCCATCCTCGAACGCCGGGGGTGTGCGCTCGCCGCCGCGATGGCCAGCGGCCAGCTCACGGTCCTCGACGCGGGCGCGCTGCTCCACCAGTTCATGCGCGACGAGCGGCCGGTCCCTCAGTTGTTCGACGCGACGGTCGGCGATCTCGTGCGGCGTCTGAACGCGCGCGGGTCGCGGCTTCGCATCTACGGCGAAATGGTGGACCTGCTGGCCGCCCGCGGCGATTTGAAGGGCGCGCATGCGCTGGAGTCGTGCTGGAACGCGCTCGGTGAACGCGAGGCCTTCACGCTGTTCTGCGGCTACAGCGGCGTTCACTTCGGTGATGGACGGACGGCGGCCGCGCTGCATGGAATCTGCGGCACCCACTCCGAGGTCCGCGTCGATCCGCGCGACGTGCTCAGCGCATTCCTCCTCGACCCAGCGACCAATCGCAGCCGCGGTCAGATTCGCGGTAACGGCGTCGCGGGCTGCTATGATTCGCCGCAAGATGCAGCGCATCCTCGTGGCCGCTCTCGTCCTGCTGCTCCCTTCGAGCGCGTCGGCGACCTGGTCGGTCATCGCCGTCGACCGCAGCACGGGGCGCGTCGTGATCGCCTCGGCCACCTGCGTGGATCGCGATGACCAGTTCCTGATGGGGGTGCAGGCCGTCGTCGTGCCCGGCAAGGGCGTCGCAGCCTGCCAGGCCGGCGTCGACAGCACCCACGCCAATCAGATGCTGGTGTTCCGCGAGTTGCAGCAGGGAACGGATCCGCACCGGATCATCGAGCTGCTGGCGGCGGACCCCGCGTTCCAGAGCCGCCAGTTCGGCATCCTCGATCTGCAGGGGCGGACGGCCGGCCATTCCGGCCTCGCCAACGGCTACGTCTCGGAGGACGTGCAGGGTCAGGTGCCCGGCACCGAGATCTTCTACTCGATTCAGGGCAACATCCTGCGGCCCGGACGGGTCACACCCAACGCCGTCCAGGCGTTCGTGCAGGCGTCCGGCGCGCTGACCGACCGCGTCATGGCGGCGATGGAAGCGGCCGACGGGTCCGGCGGGGACAGCCGCTGCACATGCCCGCCGTGGCCCGCCGACGGGTCTCGTCCTCCGATCCCGTGCGATGGCCGCACGTCGCACGTGGCTTACATCCTGATGGCGGAGCGCTCGGATACCGACGGCGACTCGCACAACAACGGCCGCTATGCGATGTACATCACCGTATCGCAGCCGGGGGCCGACAAGGGCCCGCAGCAGATTCGGTCGGGCGAGAATCTGAACCCGGTGAAGGCGCTTCGTCTGCGCTACGACGCGTGGCGCGCGCGGCAGCCCGCGTCGTTCCGATAGGGGCGACACATGACGATTACGCGTGTGTTCGTCGTCCTCGCCGCATTCGCCAGCGGCCACGCCAGTCCGTCGTGGCTGGCGGCCGCGGCCCAGCCCTCCGCGCAGCGGCCGCCCGCCGCCGCTCCAGCCGCACAGCCCCGGCGCGGCGCCATTCCGGTCATGACGCTGGCGACGCCGGCGTGGCCCGATGGCGCGCGCATCCCCGAGCGGCACGCGCAGGCCGGCGAAGAAGCGTCGCCCCCGTTCACCTGGTCCGCCGTTCCCGACGGGACCGCCAGCTTCGTGCTCGTGGCCCGCGATCTCGACGCCGCCACCGGTGCCGGTACCGACCTCGTGCTGCACTGGCTGGTGTGGAATATTCCCGGCGCCTCGCGCGGGCTGCCCGAAGACCTGCCCGCCGTGGCGGAACTGCCCGACGGAACGCGCCAGATCAGCGTCAGCGGGCCGTATTACCGCGGACCGGGCGCGGCGGCGTCCGGACCGTCGCACCACTACGCCTTCGAGCTCTACGCCCTCGACAGCACGATTGACGTCGCCGCGGTCGGCCAATCGCCGGCACAGACCCTGGCGGCAGTCCTGGCGGCGATGGCCGGCCACGTGCGTGGCAAGGCCGCGTACGTGGGCCTGTACCGGCGGCCCGGCGGTCGGGAGTAGAGTAGGGCTCGACGCCCGAGGTGGCGAGCCACGTGACCGATCCTTTTCCGCCTTCCGTGCCATCGAGCGACGGCATCGACGTTCTGTGGCTGACGGCCGGTCTGGGCTGCGATGGAGAGTCGATCGCCCTGACCGCGGCCACTCAGCCCTCGGTCGAGGACCTGCGCGCGGGCGCGCTGCCTGGCGTACCTCCCCTGCGCATCCACAACCCGGTCTTTGCGTACGAGGTCGGAGACGCGTTCGTCGAGCGCTTCGATCGCGCGGCGCGCGGGGGACTCGATCCATTCATCCTCATCGTCGAGGGCTCGATCCCGGACGAAACCAATAAGACCGAAGGGTACTGGGCGACGTTCGGCACCGATCGCGCCACCGGCCAGCCAATCCTGACGACCGAGTGGATCGATCGGCTGGCGCCGCGCGCCTGGGCGGTGATGGCGGTAGGCACCTGCGCCACCTACGGCGGCATCCACGCGATGCAGGGGAACCCGACCGGCGCGATGGGCCTCGTCGATTACCTCGGGCCGGCATGGACCTCGTCGGCCGGCGTCCCGCTCGTGTGCGTCCCCGGTTGTCCCACACAGCCCGACAACATCACGGAAACGCTCCTCTATCTCAGCCGGCAGTTGATGGGCACGGCGCCGATGATTCCGCTCGACTCGGTGCTCCGCCCGACGTGGCTCTTCGGGCAGACCGTGCACGAGGGCTGCGATCGGGGTGGCTACTACGAGCAGGCGGATTTCGCCGACCACCACGGCTCGCCCCTCTGTATCGTCAAGCTCGGCTGCTGGGGACCGGTCGTGCAGTGCAACGTCGGCAAGCGGGGGTGGATGGGCGGCATCGGTGGCTGCGCGAACGTGGGCGGCATCTGCATCGGCTGCACCATGCCAGGGTTCCCGGACAAGTTTCAACCGTTCATGGACCAGCCTCCCGGGTCGCTCCTGTCGTCGGAAGCGCTGATGACGTATGGAAAGGCGGTACGTGCCCTGCGCCGCTTCACCCAGGATTCCCTCAACCGCGAACCCGTCTCGCGTCGTCCCCGGCGAGCGACGCCCGGCACGACGGGCGACACGCCAGTCGGGCGGCAAGAGGGACGATGAGCGACAAGGCCGAGAACAAGCGCGTGGCGAAGGAACCCGACCCCGATGACGCGCGGGGGTGGGTCGCCCGGGTGTTCACCTGGATCGAAGACCTCGTTTACATCCTCCTGAGCGTCATGCTCGCGGCCAGCGCGCTGGGGTTGCTCGGCCATACCGCCGATGCCTTCGTCCGTGAGCTGTGGCAGGGTGACCTGCCCGCCGCCATCATTTCGCTCCTCGACCGGCTGCTGCTCGTCCTGATGATCGTCGAGCTGCTGTATACCGTGCAGGTCTCCTTCCGCGAGCACGCCCTGGTTCCGGAACCGTTCCTGATTGTCGGGCTGGTCGCCGCGATCAGGCGGGTCCTCGTGCTCACGGCCGAGTTTCCCGAGCTGCACGAACGCGGTGAGGCGGCACTGCGGATTGCCATGACCGAACTGGGCCTTCTCACGCTGATGATCCTGGCGCTGGTGGGCTCGTTACGCTTGCTGCGGCGGCGGGACCGCACGGCGGTCGCGCCCAAGGAGTGAGGCGTACCAGAGTTGGCGTGCGGATTGCTGCACCGTCCGCAGAAGATTGCTGCATCGCTTCACATGGGAGACAGTAGAGCCATGACCTACCACGAGTCGCTCGCCCGACGGGAAGACTACTCCTCCGGCACCGGTGTCTGGACGATCATCGGCGGTATTGCGCTGGCCGCTGTCGCCTGGGCGGTCATCGCCAACCTGCCCGACATCAAGCGCTATATTAGGATCAGCACGATGTGACGGGCGGTCCCGACGCGAGGCCGCCGGCTCGCGCGCGCCGACGTCGCGGAGGACGCCCATGCCTGTCGAGTCATTGCTGCTACCGCTATCGGCGAGCGAAGCCGAGACGGTATTGCAGGCGCTGGCTCGCGCCTTCGGTCCCGAGCGTCCAGGCGAGGCGCGCGACCCCCAGCTGCCCAGCGCCGACGATCGCTATCAGACGCTCGTCGAGCAGCTCCCTGCCATCGTCTTCATGGCCTTCCTCGACGAGGGCACGGGCAAGGCGTACGTCAGTCCGCACATCGAGGGGACGCTGGGCTTCTCGCAGGCCGAGTGGCTCGAGGATCCGGTCCGCTGGTATCAGCAGATCCACCCCGAAGACAAGGCGCGCTGGTCTGGCGAGGCGGCGCGGCTGCTGCTCACGGGCGAGCCGCTGCGTTCGGTCTACCGCGTCATTGCGCGCGACCGGCGGGTCGTGTGGTTTCACTGCGAGGCGAAGATCGTCCATCGTGCGGATGGACGGCCGTGGTTCATCCACGGCGTCGCCTTCGACATCACCGATCTGAAGAAGGCGGAAATCGCGCTCGGCGAAGAACGCAACTTCGTCACCGCGGTGCTCGACACCGTCGGGGCGCTGGTCGTCGTCCTCGATCCGCTCGGCGCCGTGGTCCGCTTCAACCGCGCCTGCGAGGACACGACGGGTTTCTCGTTCGAGGAAGTGCGTCACCGCAAGATCTGGGACCTGTTCTTGTCGGAGACCGATCGCGGGCGCTCGCGCGAGCAGTTCGCGGAGCTGCTCGCCGGCCGGACCCCGGGGAGCCACGAGAGCCGATGGCTGACCCGCGACGGCCGGCACCGCTTGATCGCCTGGTCGCACACCGTCCTGCGCAATGCCAGCGGCGCCATTGCCTTCGTGATCGCGACCGGCCTCGACGTGACCGACCGCCGCGCGCTGGAGACGGCGGTCCTGGACATCAGCGAGCGCGAGCAGGTGCGGATCGGTCAGGACCTGCATGACGGGCTCGGCCAGCACCTTACCGGCGTCTCGTTCCTGAGCAAGGTGCTGCAGCAGAAGCTCGCCGATAGCGGGGTGGCCGGGGCGGCCTCGGACGCGGCCCGGATCGCGCAACTGGTCAACCAGGCGATTGCGATGACGCGCGAGCTCTCGCACGGCCTGCTGGCCGGCCACGTCGCCGCGCACGGGCTCAACTCGGCGCTGGCCGCGCTGGCCGCCGAAGTACAGGATGTGTGCCACATCACCTGCCGCTTCACCTGCGACGATGCCCTGGAGTTCCGCGACGTCAGCGTCGCCACGCACCTGTTCCGCATCGCGCAGGAAGCGGTGAACAACGCCATCCATCACGGCCGGGCGACCGGGATCATGATCGACCTGGCCGTCGGGCACCGACCCGCGACCTTGACCGTCAGCGACGACGGGTCCGGCTTCGGCGGCGACGGGGACGCCGACCACACCGGCATGGGGCTGCGCATCATGCGCCATCGTGCGGCTATGATCGGCGGCAGCCTGGGCATCGAGCGGACGTCCGGCCACACCGTTGTCACCTGCGCGTTTCCCGCCACCCGCTGAGAATCGCCATGAAAGCGCGCGTGTTCGTCGTCGACGACCATCCGATCGTGCGCGGAGGGCTCGCCCAGCTCATCAACCAGGAAGCCGACCTGCAGGTCTGCGGCGAAGCCGCGGACGCGGCCAGCGCCTTTGACGGCATCGACGCCCTCCGGCCCGACGTGGCCGTGGTGGACTTGTCCCTGCACGGTCCGGACGGGCTCGAGTTGGTCAAGAACCTGCGCGCGCGGCATGTCGACGTGCCGGTGGTGATCCTCTCGATGCACGACGAGACGCTCTACGCGGAGCGTGCCCTGCGGGCGGGGGCGCGCGCCTACCTGATGAAGCAGGAGGCGGCCGAGCAAGTGCTGTTGGCGCTGCGGCGCGTGCTCGCCGGGGAGATCTACGTCAGCGACCGCATGGCGAGCCGTCTGATCGGCCAGATTGCCGGCGCACGCCCTGCGGCCGGCGATTCGCCGGTGCGGTGTCTGAGCGACCGCGAACTCGACGTGTTCCGGCGGATCGGCCGCGGCTGCGGCACCCGCCAGATCGCCGACGATCTGCACCTCAGCGTCAAGACGGTGGAATCGTACCGGACGCACATCAAGGAGAAGCTCGGCCTCACGTCGGCGGTCGAGTTGGTCCGCTCCGCGGTCGAGTGGTGTGTCGAGGCCGACCGCACGACCTGACTTTCACCCCTTCTTCCCCCGGGGAATCCCCGACCCGCCACTGCGACTTTCCCGGAGCCCAGAATCGGGCGTCCGCCGATTGCAGGCATGTGTCCTTCCGCACAGTAATAGGCACGGCGGTTCTCAAACCTGCCGTCATCATCAACCGCGCGCTCGCACGACGCAGTTCGTACGCCTGTCAGAAGAGGAGCGACCATGGCCGACGAGAAACCCTACGGCAGGGTCACGCAGAAAGCCCCCGCCGTCTCCGATGTGCACGTGCTCTGGATCACGGCCGGGCTGTGCTGCGACGGCGACACGGTGTCGATCACCGCCGCGACGCAGCCGAGCATCGAGGACGTCCTGCTCGGAGCCATCCCCGGCCTGCCGAAGGTGCACCTGCACAATCCGGTGCTCGCCTACGAGGTCGGCGACGACTTCATGAAGTTCTGGTATCAGGCCGAGAAGGGCGAGCTCGATCCCTTCGTGCTCGTCGTCGAGGGGTCGATTCCCAACGAGAGGATCAAGCCGGAAGGGTATTGGGCGGCGCTCGGCACCGATCCGGCGACGGGCCAGCCGATCACCACCAACGAGTGGATCGACTCGGCTGGCGCCGAAGGCGCTGGCGGTGATGGCGTGCGGCACCTGCGCCACCTACGGCGGCATCCACGCCATGGCCGGCAACCCGACCGGCGCCATGGGCCTGGCCGACTACCTCGGCTGGGAGTGGCGCTCGAAGGCGGGCATCCCGATCGTCAACGTGCCCGGCTGCCCGGTGCAGCCGGACAACTTCATGGAGACGCTGCTCTACCTGCTGTACCAGGCGGCCGGACTGGCGCCGATGATTCCGCTCGACGATGCGCTGCGCCCGACGTGGCTCTTCGGCAAGACGGTGCACGAAGGCTGCGACCGGGCGGGCTACTACGAGCAGGGCGACTTCGCCAACGAGTACGGCTCGCCGAAGTGCATCGTGAAGCTCGGCTGCTGGGGCCCGGTGGTCAACTGCAACGTGCCCAAGCGCGGCTGGATGGCCGGCATCGGCGGCTGCCCCAACGTCGGCGGCATCTGCATCGGCTGCACCATGCCCGGCTTCCCGGACAAGTTCATGCCCTTCATGGACGAGCCGCCCGGCGGGCAGGTGTCCACCGCCATGGCGTCGATCTACGGCGCGTACGGTGACGCGCGCTGCGGCAGATGCACGCAGGCGACGCTCAACAAGGAGCCGAAGTGGCGCCATCCGCGCCCGGAACTGACGACCGGTTATACGCCCAGGGCCCAGTGACGAGGCAGAGGAGCACACGCTGATGAGCACCATTACGAAGTCCACGACCGCGACGCCCAGCAAGGGGCGCAACCTGGTCGAGATGAACTGGGACCCGATCACGCGCATCGTCGGCAGCCTGGGCATCTACACCAAGATCGACTTCGACAACCGCGAGGTGGCCGAGTGCCACAGCACCTCGTCGATCTTCCGCGGCTACAGCATCTTCATGAAGGGCAAGGATCCGCGCGACGCCCACTTCATCACCAGCCGCATCTGCGGCATCTGCGGCGACAATCACGCCACCTGCGCCATCTACGCGCAGAACATGGCCTTCGGCGTCCGCCCGCCGGCAATCGCCGAGTGGATCGTCAATCTCGGCGAGGCCGCCGAGTACATGTTCGACCACAACATCTTCCAGGACAACCTGGTCGGCGTCGACTTCTGCGAGCAGATGGTCAAGGAGACCAACCCCAGCGTCCTGGCGAAGGCCGAGAAGACCGGCGCGCCGCACGCCGACGCTGCACGGCTATCAAGACCATCGCCGACATCATGCGGGCGCTCAACCCGTTCACCGGCGCGTTCTACCGCGAGACGCTGCACGTCAGCCGCTACACGCGCGAGATGTTCTGCCTGATGGAAGGCCGGCACGTGCATCCCTCGACGCTCTACCCCGGCGGCGTCGGCACGGTGCCGACGGTGCAGCTGTTCACCGACTACCTGGTGCGGCTGATGCGGTACGTCGAGTTCATGAAGAAGGTCGTGCCGCTGCACGACGATCTGTTCGACTTCTTCTACGAGGCCCTGCCCGGCTACGAGAAGGTCGGGCAGCGGCGCATCCTGCTCGGGCTGCTGGGGCTCGTTCAACAACCCGGACGTCTGCGACTACACCTACAAGAACATGAGCGACGTGGGGCACAGGCATGTACGTCACGCCCGGCGTCGTCGTCGACGGCAAGCTGGTGACCACACGACCTCGTCGACATCAACCTGAACATCCGCATCCTGCTCGGCAGCTCGTACTACGACGACTGGGCAGGAACGGCGAGATGTTCGTCAAGCAGGATCCGCTCGGCAACCCGGTCGACCCGCGCCACCCGTGGAACCAGACGACGACTGCCGCGGCCGCAGAAGCGCGACTTCAACGGCAAGTACACCTGGGTGATGTCGCCGCGCTGGTACGACAAGCGCACCGGCGACCACCTGGCGCTCGACACCGGCGGCGGCCCGATCGCCCGCTTCTGGGCCACCGCGCTGGCCGGCCTCGTGGACATCGGCTACATCAAGGCGACCGGCAAGAGCGTCAAGATCTACCTGCCGAAGACGGCGTCGCTGCCGGAGGTCGAATTCGAGTGGAAGATCCCGAAGTGGAGCAACACCATCGAGCGCGACCGCGCGCGCACCTACTTCCAGGCCTACGCCGCGGCGGCGGCGCTGTACTTCGTCGAGAAGGCGCTGAACGAGCTGCACGCCGGGCGCACCAAGACCTGGAGCGAGTTCAAGGTGCCGGAGGAGGCCATCGGCTGCGGCTTCCACGAGGCGGTGCGCGGCGTGCTGTCGCACCACGTCGTGATCCGCGACGGCAAGATCGCCAACTACCATCCGTATCCGCCGACGCCGTGGAACGCCAACCCGCGCGACGTCTACGGCACGCCGGGGCCCTACGAGGATGCGGTGCAGAACACGCCGATCTTCGAGGAGAACGGCCCCGACAACTTCAAGGGCATCGACATCATGCGCACCGTGCGCAGCTTCGACCCCTGCCTGCCGTGCGGCGTGCACATGTACCTCGGCAACGGCAAGACGATCGAAACGCGCCACTCGCCGATGTTCGGCGCGTAACCCCGGGCCTGCGGCGTGGGTCACGGGCCGGTCAGCGCCTGGCCGGCCCGGAGCCCTCTGCCGTATGCCTCGATCCAGCCGCGGCGCAGGTCGCGGCCGGCGAGGATGTGGATGCGAGATCTGAGCGAGGTTCAACAGCGGTTGCAGCGCGTCGAGGCGCTGGTCGCCACCGTGCAGCGCACCGCCGACCCGAGCGTGCGCGCCGCCACCCAGGAGCTGGTGGAAGCCATTCTCGAGCTGCACGGCGCCGGGCTCGACCGCATGCTGGAGATCGTGAGCGGCGTCGCCGACAACGGCGACGCGATGCTCGATCGATTCAGCCGCGACGAGCTCGTCGCCAGCCTGTTGCTCCTGCACGGGCTGCACCCGGTGGCCTTCGAGGCCCGGGTGCACGCGGCCATCGACGCCCTCGGCCCGGCCCTGCGCGGGCAGGGCGGCGCCGTCGAACTGCTCGCCATCGAGGAGGGCATCGTCCGCGTGCGTCTGACCCGCCGCGGGCAGGGCTGTTCCGGCTCGACCGCGCTGCAGCAGACCATTCGCGACGCCTTCTACAAAGCGGCACCCGATCTGCAAGGGCTGGATATCGACGAGGTATCCGAACCCGCCACCGTCGCAGTGGTGCCGTTGTCGTCGCTGCGCCGGAACCCGGCGGGACCCGCTGCGGCGGCCGCGGGGACGCCCTGACGGGCATCGGCGCTCGGATGCCCCGCCATGAAAGGACCAGGCCATGAGCAATCCGAACGAGAAACCGTCGCATTCCACCGGCACGCGCAAGGGCGAAGAGGTCGCGCACGATGAAGGACAGGAGGCCGGGCGCACGGATTCCGGCACCTCGGGAGCCGGACGCCCGACGGGCACGCGCACGGGCCGCGATTCGAGCACCGTGGCGCCGACCGAGCCGATCGACCCGGATAGCCCGGACATGCCTCCACAATAGGCGGCGCTCCGGCGCCGGCTGGGACCGTTGATGAGTGATTGGACACACGGCACCGGGCGGGACCGGGCACCGCTTGCGGCGCTGCGCGGATTCGTCCGCCAGCGCCTCCCGCAGGAGCGCTGCGAACTGTGCGGCAAGGGCATCGCGTCCGAGCACGCACATGTCGTGCGCTCCGATCAACGACAGCTCATCTGCGCCTGCGAGCCGTGCGCCCTGCTCTTTGCGGGCGTCGGCTCGACGGCGTACAAGCGCGTCCCGCGCCGGATCGTCCAGCTGGATGATTTCGCGATCAGCGACGAGCATTGGGACGCGCTAGCCATCCCCATCGACCTGGCGTTCTTCTTCTACAGCAGCCCCGCGAGCCAGATGGTCGCCGTGTATCCGAGCCCCGCCGGGGCCACCGAGTCGCTGCTGCCGCTCGCCGCGTGGGGTGCGATGGCTGACCGGCATCCCCGCCTGCGCGCGCTCGACGCCGACGTCGAAGCGCTCCTGGTCAATCGCGTCCGCCAGCGCACCGAGCAGGTGGGTGCGCGCTACTTCATCGTCCCCATCGACGAGTGCTACCGCCTCGTCGGCGTGATCCGCCAGTCGTGGCGCGGCCTCTCCGGCGGCGCCGTCGTGTGGGGCGAGATCGCCGAGTTCTTCGCCCGGCTGGAAGCCCGGGCCGACCATCGGGAGGCCGCCCGTGCCTGACCTGACGTTCGGGGTCAGCGGGGTCGAGGTGGTGCCCTACGCGGCAGCGCCGCAGCTGGCGTTCAAGCTGCAGGTCGAGAACACGCCGCCGACGCAGACGATCCAGACCATTGCCTTGCGCTGCCAGATCCAGATCGAGGCGACGCGACGGCGCTACACGCGCGACGAGCAGGAGCGGCTGCACGATCTCTACGGCGAGCCCGAGCGATGGAGCCAGACCCTGCGCGCGATGCTGTGGGCGCACGCCCAGGCCGTGGTGCCGCGTTTCGAGGGCGCGACGGTCATCGATCTCGGCGTGCCGTGCACGTTCGACTTCAACGTCGCGGCCACCAAGTACTTCGATGGGCTGGCGGCGGGCGACATCCCGCTCAACTTCCTGTTCAGCGGCACGGTGTTCTACCAGGATCCCGAGTGCCCGCTGCAGGTCGCGCAGATTTCCTGGGACAAGGAAGCGCGCTACCGCCTGCCGGTGGCGACCTGGCGCGCGATGATGGATCACTACTATCCGGACAGCGCGTGGCTGCGTCTGCGCCGTGATGTGCTCGCGAAGCTGGCCGCGCACAAGCGCCGCCACGGCCTCGCGACCTGGGACGAGGCTCTCGACACCCTGCTCGAGGCTTCGTCGCCGACGGTGCTGCAATGAGCGTCGACCGGGTCGCGGCCGTGGCCAATGCCATCCTCTACGAGGGTTACAACCTCTACCCCTATCGACCCAGCTCGGTCAAGAATCGACGCCGCTTCAATTTCGGCGTCGTCGCGCCGCAGGAGGCGGTGGAACGCGCCGATCAGGGATACGCCTGGCACACGCGAGCCGAGTGCCTGGTCGAAGGCGATGCCGCGACCACGGTGATCGTCACCGTGCGCTTCCTGCAACTGACGCCGCGGCCGGCCGGCGCCGGCGACGAGGTGGCGGCCGAGCCGTGGCTCGATGCGACCGAGCGGTCGGTGACGATGCCTGGCGTTCGTCTCGGCGACGTTGCCGCGACTGGCGGGACGCCGCATACGGCCTTTTCGATCGACGGCCTCTCCGGCTACGCCGAGCTGTCGGCGCATGCCTTGGCCACCGGCGGCTTCCGCGTCCGCGTCAGTGTCGCCAACACCACGCCGCTGCCCGCGGACGCGCCGCTGGCGCACAACGACCTGCTGCCCGTCGCCTTCGTGTCGGCGCATTCCATCCTTTCCGTCTCGGGCGGGCTGTTCGTCTCCCTGCTGGACCCACCCGACCGCTGGCGCGACGCCGCGGCGGCGTGCACCAACACGGGGGTGTGGCCGGTCCTCGCCGGTGACGCCGGCCGCCGCGACGTCATGCTGGCATCGCCGATCATCCTCTACGACTATCCGGAAGTCGCGCCCGACAGTCCCGGCGACCTCTTCGACGCCGCCGAGATCGACGAGATCCTGACGCTGCGCATCATGACCCTCACCGATGGGGAGAAGGACGAGATGCGGCGCGCGGACGAACGGACGCGGCAACTGCTCGAGCGCACCGAAGCCCTGACCCCCGAACACCTGATGAAGCTGCACGGCGTGATGCGTGCCGCGCGCGCGAACGAGAGCGGGGGCTGAGCCATGGATGAATGGCAGTTTCATGCCCTCGAGGATCACGCGTCGGTCGAGGCCATCGAGGTCGGCGGCGTGTCGCTCCGCGCGGGCGATCGGGTGCGCCTCACGCCGCGCGCCGGCGGCGACATCTTCGACCTGGCGCTCGCCGGACAGATCGCGACCATCGAGGCAATCGAACAGGACTACGATGGGCGCCTGCACCTCGCGGTCGTCGTCGACGGCGACCCCGGCCGCGATCTCGGCCTGCTGCGCCAGCCCGGGCACCGGTTCTTCTTTTCGCCGGAGGAAGTGGAGCCGGTGCCATGACGGGTGGCCAGCCCGGCGTCGCCGCTCCCACCGTCCTCGTGGCCGGCATCGGCAACATCTTCCTCGGCGATGACGGATTCGGCGTGGAAGTGGTCCGCCGGTTGGCCGGCCGCCCGGTCCGGCCCGGCGTGTCGGTGCGCGATTTCGGCATTCGCGGCTTCGATCTCGCCTACAGCCTCGTCGATGGCGCCGACCTGACGATTCTGGTGGACGCCACCGCTCGCGGCGGTGCGCCGGGCACGCTCTACACGATCGAGCCGGACATGCCCGCGGCGGACGACGCGGGCGAGGGGCAGTCACTGGCGACGCACGGGATGGATCCGGTCACGGTCCTGCGGATGGCACAGACGCTGGGCGGCGCGCTCGGGCGCGTGCTCCTCGTGGGCTGCGAACCCGAGACCTTCGGGCCGGAGCACGAGGGGCACATGGGGTTGAGCGCCCCCGTCGAGGCGGCGGTGGACGAAGCGGTACGACTCATCGAAGAACTCATCGAGACCACGGAGGTGCCATGGAGCGCGAGGAACTGACCAACGGAAACGATGCCCGGGATTTGCTGTTCATGTTCGGGGGAGCGGCGCTCGTCCTGCTTGGTGCCGGCCTGATCATGTCGAACCCGCAGGTCCGGCGTTACCTGGGTGACGTGAACCTCAACGGGCTGGCCCAGGGCGCGCTGCCCGATTTCGAGCGCTACATGAAGCTGCGGTCGATGTAGGTGCGCTACGAGATCAACCCCATCCTGAGCCGGGTGAAGCTCAAGGTCCATGCGACGGGAATGTTGTCGGCGTTCGGCCACAATCCCACCATCCAGGTCCGCGAGTTCTCCGGGCAGGTGACCGTGCCCGACGACGCTTCCGACACCGCGTCGATGGAGCTGACGATCAACGCCGCCTCGCTGGCGGTGGCCGACGACGTGAAGGAGTCCGACCGGCGGGAGATCGAGCGCACCATGCACAAGGACGTGCTGGAGGTGGACAAGCACCCGCGAATCACGTTTACTAGCTCCGAGGTGCGCGGTGCGGCGCCCGGGGCCGCCTCGTTTCGCGCCACCATCACCGGAACCCTCAACCTGCACGGGGTGTCGCACCCGGAACAGATCGACGCGCAGGTCAACGTCATGGGCGAGCGGCTGACGGCCAGCGGCCAGTGCACGGTGCGGCAGAGCGATTATCAGGTGAAGCCGGTGTCGATCGCCGGCGGCGCCCTGAAGCTCAAGGACGAGGTCGAACTGTCGTTCGACATCGTGGCGCGGGGACCATCGAGCGGCTGAGGAGTGTGAGCATGTGTCTGGCGATTCCCGGACAGATCGTCGAGCTGCACGAGCCGGGCACCGACCTGGCCACCGTGGACGTCAGCGGCGTGAAGCGCCGCGTCAACATCGGGCTGCTCGATGCGCAGGAGGCCGCCATCGGCACCTGGGTCCTCATTCACGTCGGCTTCGCGATGAGCGCGATCGGCGAGCAACAGGCGCGCGAACAGATGCGCCTGCTCGCGCTCCTCGGTGAGGACGAAACGGCCCTCGAGGAGTTCAACGGCATCCTCGACCGGGGGTCAGGAGGCCCGTGATGAAGTACGTCGATGAATTTCGCGACCCGCACCTGATCAGCAAGGCGGCCGACGAGATCCGGCGGCTCGCCGATCCCGGCCGCAACTACCGGCTGATGGAAGTGTGCGGCGGCCACACGCATGCCATCTATCGCTTCGGCCTGAAGGACCTGCTGCCGGCGAACATCGAGCTGGTGCACGGTCCTGGCTGCCCGGTCTGCGTGCTGCCGATGGGCCGGATCGACGACGGCCTGTCGATGGCCGAGGATCCGCGCGTGATCCTGACCGCGTTCGGCGACATGATGCGGGTGCCCGGCACACACGGCAGCCTGCTCGAGTACAAGGCTCGCGGCTGCGACATCCGCATCGTCTACTCGCCACTCGACGCACTGCGCCTGGCGCAGGCCAATCCGGACCGGCACGTGGTGTTCTTCGCCATCGGCTTCGAGACCACGGCCCCGTCCACGGCGCTGACCCTCAAGCGGGCGAAGGCGCTGGGCGTGGCCAACTTCAGCGTCTTCTCCAACCACGTCACCATCATTCCGGCCATTCGCGCCATTCTCGATTCGCCCGACATGCGCATCGACGCCTTCATCGGCCCGGGCCACGTGTCGACCGTCATCGGCTGCCGCCCGTACGAGTGGATCGCGAGCCGTGAGGGCAAGCCCATCGCGGTCGCCGGCTTCGAGCCGCTCGACCTGCTCCAGTCCATCGCCATGCTCCTGCGGCAGCTGCGCGACGGGCGTGCCGAGGTGGAAAACCAGTACAACCGCGTCGTGCCGTGGAACGGCAACCGTGCGGCGCTCGAGGCGATGGCCGACGTTTTCGAGCTGCGGCCGTTCTTCGAATGGCGGGGCATGGGATTCATCTCGCAGTCGGCGCTGCGCCTGAGCCCGCGCTACGCCGAGTGGGACGCGGAGCGGCGCTTTGCGGTGCCCGGGGTGCGGGTAACCGACCCGAAGGCGGCGCAGTGCGGCGAGGTGCTCAAGGGCGTGCTGCGGCCGCCGGACTGCAAGCTGTTCGGCAAGGAGTGCACGCCGGAGACCCCGGTCGGCGCCTTGATGGTGTCGTCGGAGGGGTCGTGCGCGGCCTACTACACCTACGTGCACCGGAAGGCCGCGGCGGAGGCGCAATGGGTGTCAGCCCGTCAGGCGTCCGCGTGATCGAGCGCGGGACCGCGCAGACGACGTTTCGCGACCAGCGCATCGAGATGGCCCACGGCGCCGGCGGCAAGGCCAGCCGGCGGCTGGTCGAGGGCCTGATTGCGCCGATCCTGATCGGGACCGGCGGCGAGCCGCTCGGCGACGCGGCGATCGTCGACATCGGCGGCACCCGGTTGGCGGTCACCTCCGACAGCTTCGTCGTGACCCCGCTGCGTTTTCCCGGCGGCTCCATCGGCGAGCTGGCCGTGAACGGCACGGTCAACGACCTGGCGGTTGCCGGCGCCCGCCCGCGCGGCCTGCTCGTGACCTTCGTGCTCGAAGCCGGCCTGCCCGTGGATGTGCTCGAGGCCGAGGTGCGCGCGATGGCCGCTGCCGCCGCGCGCGCCGGCGTGCCGATTCTCGGCGGCGACACCAAGGTGGTCGAGCACGGCAAGGCCGATCGGATGTACGTCACGACGACCGGCTTCGGCGAGCTGCGCCCGGGCGTGTGCCTCGCCCCGTCGCGCGTCCGGCCCGGTGACCGTGTGTTGGTGTCGGGCCCGATCGGCGATCACGGCATCACCATCCTGCTCGCGCGCGGCGAGCTCGACCTCGAAGCCGACCTCACGTCCGACACGCGCTCGGTCGGCCCCCTGGTGGACGCGCTGGTGGCGGCGGCGGGAGACGGGGTGCGCTGGATGCGCGACCCGACGCGGGGCGGCGTCGCCACCAGCCTGAACGAGCTCGCCCGCGACTGCGGCCTGGGCATCGTCCTGGCCGAAGACCGGGTGCCGGTGCGCGACGGGGTGCGGGGCGCCTGCGAGCTGCTCGGCCTCGATCCGCTGCACATCGCCAACGAGGGCCAGTTCCTCGCCATCGTCGCGCCCGACGTCGCCGCCGCGGCGCTGTCCGCCCTGGCCGCCGCGCCCGGTGGCGAGCGGGCCGCCGACATCGGCGAGGTCCGGTCGTCGCCGATTGCGACGGTGATTGCGGAAACGAGTTATGGCGGCAGCCGCGTCGTGGACATGCTCGTTGGCGACGCGTTGCCGAGGATTTGTTAGGGCGCCGGCCCCTCGTGACCCCATGCTTGGCGCCCTGTCGTCCGCACACGCCGTTCAGCATCGCCTGCAGTCGCGCAACGCGCTGTCGCGGGCGTTCTTCGCGCGCGAGGCGCCGCGGCTCGCCGCCGCCTGCCACGGGATGTCCGAGCGCTTCGTGCGCGGCGGCCGGCTCCTGGCCTTCGGCCGGGGTGCCCTGGCCACCGACGCCCAGCACGTCGCCGTCGAGTTCGTCCATCCGGTGATCGTCGGCAAGCGGGCACTGCCGGCGATGGACCTGTCGCTCGCCTACGGCCCGTGGCTCGATGCCATCTGCGGTCCCGACGACATGGTGATGGGATTCGGCCCCCCGGGCGGCGATCCGGATGTCGAGGCGGCACTCGCACGCGCGCACCGCCACGGCGCGATGACGTTCGCCCTCCCCGGCAGCGCCGGCGACTACGCGGTGCGGATCGACGCGCCGCCGTTCGTGCACCAGGAGCTGATCGAGATCCTCTACCACACGCTGTGGGAGACCGTGCACGTCTTCTTCGAGCACCAGGAGATGGGCCTCGATACCGGTGCGGCAGGGTTTCTCTACCCGTTCCTCGGCCGCGACGGCCACGACGTCGAGGCGCTCGTGCGCGAGGTCGCCGGCTCGATCGTCGCCAAGGCGCGCGACGTCGAAGGGCTGCGCGATGCGGTCGCCGACAGCGAAGCCACGGCGATCGCCGGTGCGGTGGCCGCCATCGGCGAGCGGCTGCAGCGCGGCGGCAAGCTGGTGCTGTTCGGCAACGGCGGCTCGGCCACCGACGCCAATGACTGGGCGATCGATTGCGTCGCGCCGCCGCCGGGCTATCGCCCGATCCCGGCCATCTCGCTGGCGCACGAACCAGCCAACATCACCGCGATCGCCAACGACGTCGGCCACGACCTGGTGTTTCTGCGTCAGTTGATCGCGCATGCCCGGCCCGCCGACGTCGCGGTGGCGATCTCGACCAGCGGGGGGTCGCGCAACGTCGTCGCCGCGCTCGAGGAGGCGCGCAAGCGGGGTCTGCTGACGGTGGCGCTGCTCGGCTACGACGGCGGCGACATCCGCCGCCGTGCCCTCGCCGACCACTGCATCGTCGTCCGCTCGGACTACATTCCGCGCATTCAGGAAGTGCAGGCGTCGGTGTACCACGTGATGCGGGAACTGCTGGAGCCGGACGTGCATGCCTGAGATCGAGCTGTACGGGACCGCCTCCTGTCCGTTCACGCGCGAAGCGCGCGAGGCGCTCGAGTGGAAGCGCCAGCCGTTCGTCGAGTACGACGTCGACGTGGATGCCGACGCGCTGCAGCGCCTCACGGCGCTCACCGGCCAGCGCGCCGTGCCGGTGCTGGTCGAGGACGGACGCGTCGTCGAGGTCGGCTGGCAGGGACGCAGCTGCTTCCTCGGTCCGCCCCCCGGCACGGGGGCCGCGTGACCGGTGCGGCCGCGGCCGTCGACGTGCGGGTGCGCGGCGTGGTGCAGGGCGTCGGCTTCCGTCCGCGGGTATTCCGCCTCGCGCACACGCACGCGCTGACCGGCTGGGTGCTCAACGCCGGGACCGGCGTGGAAATGCACCTGGAGGGGCCAGGCGGTGCGCTCGATGCGTTTCTGCGCGACCTCAAGAACGACCCGCCGCCCGCGGCCTCGATCGCGTCGCTCGACGTCGCCCCGGCCACACTGCAGGGCTTCCACGAGTTCACCATCCGTGCCAGCACGCGCGCCGACGCGCCGACGGCCCGCGTGTCGCCGGACCTCGGCGTGTGCGCGGCGTGCGTGTCGGAGCTGTTCGACCCGCACGACGCCCGCGCCGGCTACGCCTACATCAACTGCACGAACTGCGGGCCACGCTATTCGATCGTCGACGAGCTCCCGTACGACCGTGCCCGCACCACCATGCGCGCGTGGACCTTGTGTCCCGCCTGTGCCGCACAGTACGTGGACCCGGCCGACCGCCGGTTCCACGCGCAGCCGGTGGCCTGTCCGCGCTGCGGACCGGCGTACGCGCTGCGTGGAGCCGACGGACGCCACGCTGGACCGGCCGACGCCGACCCCATTCGGGCGGCGGCGGATCGCCTGGCCCGTGGCGAGATCCTCGCCGTCAAGGGTCTCGGCGGCTATCACCTGGCCTGCGACGCCAGCCGTGCGGACGTCGTCGCCGAGCTGCGAGGCCGCAAGTTCCGCAAGGAACAGCCGTTCGCGCTCATGGCCCGCGACCTGGAAACCGCGCGCCGGGTCGTGGACCTGCCCGACGTCGCGGTGGCACTGCTCGAGTCGGTGGCGCGGCCCATCGTGATCGGGCGTGCGCGAGTGGAGCTGCCGGACGTCGCGCCCGACAACCGCGACCTCGGCGTGATGCTGCCCTACGCGCCGCTGCATCACCTCCTCTTCGCGCGCGGCGCGCCGCCGCTGCTGGTGATGACCAGCGCCAACCGATCCGGCGAGCCGATCGCGCACGAGGACGAGGACGCGCTGTCGCGCCTGGGCGGGATCGCTGACGCCTTCCTCGTCGGCGAGCGTCCCATCGCCCGCCGCGTGGACGACTCGATCATCCGCATCGGTCCCAGCGGTCCGAGCATCCTGCGCCGCGCCCGTGGCTACGCGCCCGGCGCGGTGGCGACACTCCCCGGCGAACGACCGGTGCTCGCCCTCGGGGCCGACCTCAAGAACGCGGTCACGCTCGTGGTCGGCGGCCAGGCGTTCGTCAGCCCGTACATCGGCGACCTCGACGACGTCCGGACGATTGGCGCGTTTCACGCGACCGTGCGCGACCTGCTGCGCCTCTACGACGTGCCGATCGCGCGCGTGCTGGTCGCGTGCGACATGCATCCCGGGTATCGCTCCACCGCCTGGGCGGAACAGCTGGCGGCCGCGGCCGTGCACCCGGTGCAGCATCACCGCGCGCATCTGGCGTCGGTGCTCGCCGAACGCGAGGAGTGGGACCGGCGCGTGGTGGGCGCGAGCTGCGACGGCACCGGCTACGGCGACGACGGCGGCATCTGGGGCGGCGAGCTGTTCGTCGGCAGCGTGCGCGCCGGCTTCGACCGTGTCGGGTGCCTCCGCCCCGCACGCATGGCGGGCGGCGATGCCGCGGCCAGGCATCCGGTGCAGGCGGCGGCGGGGTTCCTCGAGCAGCTCGACGACCTGCCCGACCTCACCCTGGCCCCGTTCGAGTTTCCGTCCCGGTTCACGCAGGCCGCCGGACTGCTGCGCGCGGGAGTGCGGCTGTCGGCCAGCACCTCGATGGGACGTCTGTTCGACACCATCGCCGCCCTCGTGGGCTTTACCCGGCCGAATACGTTCGAAGGGCAAGCCGCCATCTGGCTCGAGCACCTGGCGCGCGACGCCGGCGATGTCGTCGCCTGCCCGTTTCCGTTCGTGGGCGGCGAGCTCGACTTCCGGCCGCTGCTCGAGGAGGTGATCCGGAGACGTGTGGCGGGAGTGCCGCCGGCCGAGATTGCACGCGCGGCGCACGCGGGGGTTGCCACCGGACTGCACGACGCGCTCACCGCGCTGGCCGCGACCCACCGCCTCGATACGGCGGTCGTGTCGGGCGGCGTGTTCCAGAATCAGCTGCTCCTGACCGATCTGCACGCACGGCGACCCGGCTGGCTGCGGCTGTGGAGCAATCACGTGGTGCCAGCCAACGATGGCGGCATCAGCCTCGGTCAGGCCGCGATCGCGGCGCTGACCCCCGGCGGGAGCCGCTGATGCACGAGCTGTCCATCGCGATGTCGCTCGTGGAGATGGCGGCCGAGGAAGCCGAGCGACGCGGCGCCCGGGTGATCGCGGCGCACGTCCGCCTCGGCGCCCTGTCGGGGGTGGTCAAGGAGGCGCTGCTGTCGGCCTACGAGATGGCGTCGGAAGGGACCGCACTCGAGGGGACGGCGCTGGTCATCGACGAGATCCCGGCGGCGATTCACTGTAGCGTCTGCCGGCAGGAACGGACGACGCAGCCCTTCGAGTGGTTCTCGTGCGCCGTGTGCGGTACGCTGGCCACTGATCTGGTCCGCGGCCGGGAGCTCGAGCTGGCTGCACTGGAGTTGGAATGACTGAAGGTCCGCGTCTCGTCGAGGTGCGCCAGCATCTCCTCAAGAAGAACGACGTGCAGGCGCGCGACCTGCGCGAGCGGTTCCGTGCGGCCGGGGTCTTCGTCGTGAGCCTGGTCTCGAGCCCGGGTGCCGGCAAGACGGCGTTTCTCGAGCGTACGCTGACCGCACTGGCGGCGGAGCATCGCGTGGCCGCGCTCGTCGGCGACCTGGCGACGGAGAACGATGCCGCGCGCCTCGCCCGCAGCGGCGCACCCGTGAAGCAGATTGTCACTGGCACCGTGTGTCATCTCGAAGCCGACATGGTCGATCGGGCGCTGGCGGAATGGCGTCTCGCCGATCTCGACCTGTTGTTCATCGAGAACGTCGGCAACATGGTCTGTCCCTCGTCCTACGACCTCGGCGAGGCGCTCCGGCTGGTGCTGTTGTCGGTGACCGAGGGCGAGGACAAGCCGCTGAAGTACCCGACGATCTTCAACACGGCCGATGTCGCCGTGGTCACCAAGGTCGACATGGCGGAAGCGGCGGGGTGCGACCTCGCCGCCGTCCGCGAGAACATTCAGCGCGTGCGGCCGGGCATGCCCGTTCTCGAGCTGTCGGCGAAAAGCGGGGTGGGAATGGACGAGTGGCTGCGTTACGTGGCGGCCCGCGCCCGGGAAAGTCGCGAGCATGCACATTCTTGACGAGTGGGTGATCGGGCTGGGCGGCAGCGGACTGACCCTCGGCCTCATCGTCGCGCTCCTGCTCGGGGCGCGCCACGCGACGGATCCCGATCACCTCACGGCCGTGTCCACGCTCATTCTCTCCGACGATCGCCGCGGCGGGCGCCAGGCGGCGACGCTCGGCCTCTTCTGGGGACTCGGGCACGCGACGACGCTGTTTCTCTTCGGCGTCCCCATCGTGGTGTTCGGCGCGCAGCTGCCCGGCGTGATCGGCCAGGCGGCGGAGTTCTTGATCGGCGTCCTGACGGCGTTTCTCGCGGTGCGCCTGCTGCTGCGCTGGCGCCGCGGCTATTTCCACTCCCACCCGCACCGGCACGGCGACCTTCGACATACGCATCCGCACGTGCACGAACCGGCACGCGGCGGGGCCCATCCGGTCGCCCACCCCCACCGCCATGCCGACGCCCTCGGCCGCTCGCCGGCGACCGCGTTCGGCATCGGCCTGATGCACGGCATGGGGGGATCGGCGGGCGTCGGCGTCCTGCTGGTCGCGTCGGTGGCCGATCGCCTCGACGCCGTCGCCGGCCTGCTGCTGTTCGCCGCGGCGACGGCGGTATCGATGGCGCTGGTGTCGGCGGCGGTCGGCTATGGCCTCGTCCGCGGCCCGGTGGCGCCGCGGCTCGAGCGAGTCGTGCCCGTGTTCGGCGCCGCCAGCCTGATCTTCGGCGTCTGGTACGCGCTCACCGCGCTGGCGCCGAGCGTCTGATCGGGATCTCCTCGTCGGCGATCGAAACCCCACCCTGATGCGATAGAGTGACCGCGGCCGGGCGGGGTCCCGGCCCCGTCCAGCGAGGAGCATGATGCCGCGATCGATCCGTGCACCACGAGGGTATCGAAGGCTGGCCGCGATCCTGGGGGTCACCGGGCTCATCGCGATCGCGGCGCCGATTGCCGGTCAGTCGCCTGCCGGCGCCCGCCCGGGTCCGGCGCCGGGTGACTGGGCGCACTACGCCGCTGACGTCCGCGGCAGCCGTTACCTGCCCCTCGATCAGATCGATGCCTCCAACTTCAACACGCTCAGCGTGGCCTGGCGTTTCAGCACGGCCAACCTCGGACCGCGCCCGGAGTTCAACCTGCAGGGTACGCCGCTGGCGGTCGGCGGCCGGTTGTACGCCACCGGCGGTGGCGGCAACCGGCGTGCGGTCGTGGCCCTCGACGCGGCGACCGGCGAGCTGTTGTGGAAGCATGGGCTGCACGAAGGGGCGCGCGGCGATGCGGCGCCGCGCCGCAACTCGGGCCGCGGCCTGGCGTACTGGACCGACGGGCGCGGTGACGAGCGCATCCTCTACGTGACGATTGGCTATCGTCTCGTCGCCCTCGACGCCCGCACCGGCATGCCGATCCCCACGTTCGGCTCCGAGGGCATCGTCGATCTGAAGGTGGGCGTGATGAGTCACGCCACCGGGAAACCCGTACAGATCGACCTCGAGAAGGGCGAGGTGGGGCTGCATGCGACGCCGACGATCGTCGGCGACATTGCGATTGTCGGCTCGGCGTTCTCGGAGGGCCTGAACTATCCGCGGCGGTCGAACAGCCGCGGGCTGGTGCGCGCGTTCGACGTGCGGACCGGCCGGCGGCTGTGGACGTACGACCCGTTCCCCAAGCCGGGCGAGCTCGGTTACGACACGTGGGAGCAGGGATCGCTCGAGTACGCCGGCAACATGGGTGTCTGGGCGCAGATTACCGCCGATGCAGACGCCGGGCTCGTGTACCTGCCGGTGGAGTCGCCCACGCAGGATATCTATGGCGGCAACCGCCACGGCGCCAACCTGTTTGGCGAGAGTCTCGTCGCCGTCGATCTCGAGAC
Source organism: uncultured Acidobacteriota bacterium (assembly GCA_963707795.1). Classification (GTDB taxonomy): domain Bacteria; phylum Acidobacteriota; class Vicinamibacteria; order Vicinamibacterales; family UBA2999; genus JACCSI01. The sequence goes on from OY970174.1 coordinate 148,820, forward strand.
CGGCGTACGCAAGTGGCACTTCCAGTTCGTGCATCACCCGATCTGGGATCTCGACATCTCGTCGGCGCCCATCCTGGCCGACATCGTCGTGGACGGCACCGCGATCAAGGCGGTCGCCGTGCCCACCAAGCAGAGCTTTCTCTACGTCTTCGATCGAATCACCGGCCGGCCGGTGTGGCCGATCGAGGAGCGGCCGGTGCCGCAGAGCCGGGTGCCGGGCGAGAAGACCTGGCCGACGCAGCCCTTTCCCACGAAGCCGCCGGCGTATGCGCGCAACTTCCTGGCCAAGGATGACCTCATCGACTTCACGCCGGAGCTGAGGGCGGAAGCGCTCGAGCTCCTCGAGCGCTACCAGTGGGACGAATCGCTCTTCTCACCGCCCATCGTCGGCGACATGAAGGGTCTGCTCGGTGCCGTGCAGGTCGGGAACACGCTGGGTGGCACCAACTGGCCGGGTGGCGGCTACGACCCCGAGACACGGACGGTGTTCGTGATGGCGAGCAATGCCGGCGTGAGCGGGCAGTCGGTCCAGCACCGCCCGGAGCTCGGCGATGGAACGTACATCTCGGGAGTGGCAGGGCGGCAGGGGGGCGCCGGCCTGAACGTCCAGAATCTCTCGATCGTGAAGCCGCCGTACGGCCTCCTGGCGGCGATCGATCTCGATCACGGCACGTTGAAGTGGCGCGTGCCCCACGGCGAGACACCGGATGTCGTGCGGAATCATCCGGCGCTCAAGGGGCTGACCATCCCGCGCACCGGTCAGAACGGCAGCCAGGGGCTGGTCGTGACCAAAACGCTCGTCGTCATGGGCGATCGCCAGGTCACCGAGCCGCCAGGCCGCGCGCGCGGCGCGATGCTCCGCGCTTACGACAAGCAGACGGGCGAGAACGTCGGCGAGGTCCTGATGCCGGCTGGTCAGACCGGCTCGCCGATGACCTACATGGCCGGCGGCCGCCAGTTCATCGTCGTTGCCGTGGGCGGCGCCGGATCGCAGGCGGAATATCTGGCGTTCGCGCTTCCGCTCGCGTCGCCGTCGGGCGGGCCGCTCATCGCCCGTCCGTGACCGATGCGGTTGCCGATCAGCCGGCCCGGAGCCGGCACCGGGTGCCCCACGGATCGGTCAGCACGGCACCTGTCTCGTCCACGTCAACGTCGTAGCCCGCGCCACGCATGCTCGCCGTCGCGGCAGCCACGTCAGCCTGCTGCGGCAGCAGGAGCTCCCATTCGAGCAGCCGTGCATCCTCGTCGGATGCTGGCGGTGCCCCCGTCGCCCACGTGTTGAGGCCGAGATGGTGGTGATAGCCGCCGGCCGAGAGGAAGAGGGCTCCCGGGTAGCTCCAGACGGTGGCGTCGAGGCCGAGAGACACGTGGTAGCAGCGGCGCGCCGCGGCGAGGTCGCCGACGCTCAAATGCATGTGTCCCATCACCGTGCCGTCCGGCATGCCGCCCCACGCGCTGCCGGCTGCGGCATCGGCCACGGCACGGAGATCGAGCCGCTCGGTGCCCATCCTCAACTCACGGTCGTGCGCCCGCCATGTGGCGCGCGGGCGGTCGGCATACACCTCGATCCCCAATCCGTCCGGGTCCCAGAGGTAGAGCGCCTCGCTCACGAGGTGATCGGCTGACGCGAACCGCTCCCCCAGCGACTGCAGGTGTGCGGCGAAAGTTCCCAGGGAGGCGCGGCCGGGGAGGAGAATCGCAAAGTGATAGAGGCCGAGCAGCCCGTTCGGCGGCACCCGGCGTGCGTTGCGCCGCTCGCGCAGCTCCACCAGAATCGTGTCGCCGTCCAGCGGGGCGAGAGCGGCGCTCGCGATGTCCGAACGGACGATGCGGAATCCGAGGACATCGCGATAGTACGCCACCGACCGGTCGAGGTCGCTCACCTGGAGCCGAACTCGTCCGGCGCGGGTTCGATCCGGCAGGCGATGGCCTGGCGGCGCGATCCCATATTCGGGTTCGGACGCACTTTGCACCGGGATACGTTACCAAAGTCCGGCGACAGATCCGCGCGGGCGGCCGGTCTCGAATCGGACGATAATTTCGGCGGAGGTCACGTGGCGGATTTGACACGACGGGAGGCTCTCGCGCGCGGCGCAGCCGGAGCCGCATGGCTGGCCGCCCTGGGGATTCCGGACGCGGTCTGGGCCCTGCAGGACGGCGAGGAACTGGTCACCTTCTCCGATTACACGGCGGCCTTCGAGGTCGAGGCCCAGCCGGCGAACCCCACCGTGCGGTGCTACGACCTGCGCACGCTGACGACGTGGGCGACGCCGAACGATCAGTTCTACGCCTTTCACCAGGGCGAAACCCAACGCGTGGACCCGGCCACGTTCCGGCTGCACGTCGGTGGCGTCGTCGAACGGCCGCTCGCGCTGACGCTCGAGCAATTGCAGGCGCGCCCCGATCGGCGCGATCTCCCGGTGACGCTCGAGTGCTCCGGCAACTCGACGCGCCCGCAGCGCATGAGCGGGCTGTTGAGCAACGGCGTGTGGACCGGCGTCGGTCTCGCGTCGATTCTCGCCGAGGCCGGTGTGCGGGCCGAGGCGCGCGAGGTGGTGTTCCTCGGTCTCGACATGGAAACCGAGAAGAAGGCGGCGGCGGGCAACCGCGAGTTCGTGACGCCGCATGGACGCAGCATTCACGTGCAGGACGCGCTCGGGGCGGAGGCGATGCTGGCGTTCGCCCTGAACGGGCAGCCGCTCCCGGCGGCACAGGGGTTCCCCCTGCGGCTGATCCTCCCAGGGTGGTACGGGATGACGCAGATCAAGTGGCTGTCCCGTATCCATGTGCTCGATCGCCGCTACGAAGGGCAGCACATGACCCGCAACTATCTGGCGGTGCGATCGTACGACACGCCCGACGGGCCGATGTGGCTGGACACCTCGATTTCGAAGACGCACATGAAATCCGTGGTTGCCCGCGTCACCAGGCGCCGTGCCGGCGGCGGCTGGGAGTACCGGATCTCGGGACCGGCGTGGGGCGGCCCGGTAGAGATTCGCGACGTCGAGGTGCAGATCGACGAGGGTCCCTGGCAGCAAGCCGTGCTCGAGGCCCCGCGCGGCCCGTACGCCTGGCGGTTGTGGTCGCTCGCCGTCCGGGACCTGCCGCCCGGCCCACATCGTCTCGCGTCACGCGCGACCGACGTCAACGGCGGCCGGCAGCCGGCGGCCGATGAACGCCGCCGCGCGATCGCCAGCGGCCGCGAGGATTTCTCTATCTGGTGGCGCGAGATTTCGGTCGAGTGAATCGAGCCATGTCGGCCGCCGAGCCGTGCCGGGCGATATAGGCGCCGGCATCGAACTTCCGGCTCGTGCTGGCCAGCGACATCGATCGCACGGTGCCGAAGACTGGCCGCGACGGCCACGGCCGGTCGTGCTTGCCGCCGATCGCCCACGCGATGTTGGCATAGCCGTTCGGGTCGCGCCCGTCGAGTTCGTAGCGGTCGTTGAGCGCGATCGCCGTGGCGAATGCGTCCGCCACGTCGGCGCTCCACTCCAGAATTTTCTTCGCCCAGTACATCCGCACGTAGCCGTGCATCCAGCCGGTGGCAACCATCTGCCGCTGTGCGGCGTTCCACAGCGGATCGTGGGTGGCCGCGGCTTCGAATTCCGCCGCCGAGTACACATGCGGGCGCGGGTCGAACTGGTGGCGCTGCAGGGTCTGCCGCGCCCATCGCTCGCAGCCCTCCAGCCGGTCGTAGGCCGGGTTGAACCGCACGAAATTCACCGCCAGTTCCCGGCGCACGATGAGCTGCTCGAGAAATGCCGCGATGGACTCGGCGGGGGCGCCCGAATCGCGGACGGCCAGCGCGATGGATCGCGGGCCGATCTGCCCGAAGTGCAGGTACGGCGAGAGCCGGCTGGTCCCGTCCTGGTCCGGATGATTGCGGGCCGTGTGATAGTCGGGTAACCGGTCCGCCACGAATCGTGCGAGGTGGCGGCGCGCCCGTACGGCACCGCCCTGCAGGCCCTCCACGGCGGGGACCGAGCGGTCGATGGGCAGGTCGTCGAGCACGGTCGGATCGGGCAGCGCCGACACGCCGGCCCACGCCCGTCGCGCCACGGGTTCCTCGCCGGGCCGGAGGAACTCGTCCAGATGCCGGTGGATGCGCGGCCGCAGCGTGCGCGCCGCGTACTGCTCGGTTTCGATCAACCGCGAGGGTACGATCACGTCGGCGTCGACCGTCCAGAACGGTACCGGGGTCCAGTCGGCGACCTGCTCGCGCCAGCGCTCGGTCTGGCGCAGCGGATTCTCGTCGCCGATCAGCATCACCGGCCGGACCTCGTCGAGCCACGAGCGCAACCGGTGCGCTGGAGGGCGGCGAAGGACGAAGCCGACGCGCCGTTCCCGCAGTTCGCCGGCGAGATCGCCGAGTCCTTCGGCCAGGAACTGGTAGTGACGCAGGTTGGCACGCGTCACGCCCGGGTGCAGCCCCAGAAAGGCGACCACCGGCTTGTCGAGCAGGTTGCCAAGGGCGATTGCCATGTCGAGCGCGGGATTGTCCCGCGCGCGCTGCGCCCGCTGCATCCAGTAGACCAGGGCCGCGCCGTCGGGATCGGGGGCGCCGGGCCGGCGGATGGTGACGCGCGGATCCCGCGCCAGGGTCTCGATCGACATCAGAGGTAGACGTCGAAGTAGACCTGCTCACGCAGGTACTCGATGCCATAGGCGCTCACGAAATCGCGAATGACGGCGACGGGCCGGTCGAGCTCGGTCTCACCGGCGGCGTACGCCGCGATGACCCCCGCCACGTCGCGCCGCTCCTCGATCGTGGCGCGGTCGCGCAGGTAGCCGGCCATGTGCTGGAGCACGTTGACGTGCCGTCCGCGGCTGACCGGAAGGTCGAGGGTCGCGGTGAACACCGCCGCGTATCGGGCCGCGATCACTTCAGCGTCCGGACCATTGGCCGCGGCGGCGAGGCGGCCGAGGGCGCGCAGGCGCACGGGGGAATGCGCCATCAGCAGCAGCTTGTGGCGCCGGTGAAACGAGACGAGTCCGGCCGCAGGCATGCTGTGCATCCGTCACGACCCCGCGGGTCCTCCCAATCCTTAATCTGTATGAGAATAGGCAGGATCACAACCCACCACGCGGCCGTCGCAGCAGAGGTGGCTGCCGGAAAGTGGTCGGCGGGGCGCGGCACCGGCCGACAGCAACGAGACACTGCATGCCTGTCAACGGACTCCACCACATCACGGCGATTTCCGGTCCCGCTCAGGAGAACCTCGACTTCTATGCCGGCGTGCTGGGGATGCGGCTGGTGAAGAAGAGCGTCAACCAGGACGACCCGGGGACGTATCACCTTTTCTACGCGGACGCGGAAGGACGGCCCGGTACCGACCTGACCTTCTTCCCCTGGGCGCACCTGGCGCCGCCGCGCGACGGCCATGGCCGTGCCATGGAGGTGAGCCTGGAGGTGCCGCCCGGCAGCCTCGCGTTCTGGGGCGCGCGGCTGGAAAAGTACGGGGCGCGCATCGCGAGCGTGGAAACCAGATTCGGCGATGCGGTGCTGCCGCTGGTCGATCCGCATGGCCTGGCGGTGGCCCTGGTCGAGCCGGCGCGCCATCGGCGAACCGCGTTCACGGCGTGGGACGAGAGCAGCGTACCGGCGGAGCATCAGGTGCGCGGGCTGTATGGCGCCAGGCTCTGGGAACGCGCCGCCGCGCCGACCGTGGAGTTCCTCACCAGCGTGCTCGGCTTCGCCGCGCTCGGCCAGGACGGCCCGTGGACCCGCTTCGGCTTCGCGCAGGAGTCGGGCGTGGTCGATATCCTGGAAACGCCGGACGCGCGCCGCGGCGGCTGGGGTGTCGGCAGCGTGCACCATCTCGCGTGGCGGGTCGCCGACGAGGCGCAGCAACTGCTCGTTCGCGCGGACGTCGAGGCCGCCGGCGGCGATGCCACGCCAGTCATCGACCGGTTCTGGTTCAAGTCCGTGTACTTCCGCGAGCCGGGCGGCGTGTTGTTCGAGATCGCCACCGACGGACCCGGCTTCGCCGTCGACGAAGATCCGAGCCACCTCGGCGAGTCGCTGGTGCTGCCGCCATTCCTCGAGCCGCAGCGATTGGCCATCGAAGCGGTGCTGCCGGTCCTCACGCCACCCCAACCGCTTGCTGCTCCAGACACGCGATGAGTGCGCCGCTCGACTTCGTCCATATCTACGAGCCGGCCGCGGCCCCGGGCCAGCCGACGCTGCTCGTCCTCCACGGCACCGGAGGCGATGAGCACGATCTGGTGCCGCTCGGACGTGCGCTCCTGCCCGGCGCCGGCGTGCTCAGTCCCCGCGGCAAGGTCCTCGAGCACGGCATGCCGCGGTTCTTCCGCCGCCTCGCCGAGGGGGTCTTCGACCTCGACGACCTGCGGCTGCGCGCCGCGGAGCTGGCGGCCTTCGTCGCGGCGGCGGCCGGACACTACGGGTTCGATGGCGGACGCGTGATTGCTGCCGGCTTCTCCAACGGGGCCAACATCGCCGCCACCCTGTTGCTGCTGCACCCGGACGTGCTCCGTGCCGCCCTGCTCTTCAGTCCGATGGTGCCGCTCGTCCCCGACCCGCTCCCCGTGCTCGACGGCGTGCAGGTCTTCATCAGCGCCGGCCGGTACGACCCGATGGTCGAGCCGGCGAACACGCAGGCGCTCGCGACGCTGCTCGAGCAGTGTGGCGCGACGGTGAGGCTGCGCTGGACCGAAGGGGGGCATGCGCTGACCCCCGAGGATGCGGACGCCGCGGCCCGCTGGATGGGCGAGTCAGCGCGCGGCTGACTCGGCGCGCTTGATCAGGCAGGTCGACGTGGCATGCGCGTACAACGCGCCGGCGGCGTCTACCATCCGCGCCTCGACCAGAGCCACGGTGCGTCCGAGGTGCAGCAGGTCGGCGATGCCACGCACCGGTCCGGTCTCCACCGTCAGCGCCCTGAGATAGCTCACCTTGATGTCCAGGGTGGTGTAACGGTCGCCGGCATCGAGGCACGAATGGACGCAGCAGCCCATGGCCGAGTCGAGCAGCGTTGCGGCCAGGCCGCCATGCACCATCCCCATCGGGTTGTAGTGATATTCCGCCGGCGTGACCTCGAACACGACGTGCCCGCGGGTCACCTCGGTCAAGCGGATGTTCATCAGCCGGCCCATCGGCGGCGGCGGCAGTCGCCCGGCGACGACGGCCTGCAGCGCTTCGAGCCCGGACAGTTCGCGCACGCCGGTCCGGATGGTCTGCACGTCGTCCCAGTGAAACGTCCGGCTCCGCGGATCGTCCCGATCGGGTGCGTCCATCAGTACCTCAGGGTGAGCCCCACCCCGGCGCGCCAGAAGCTCAGGCTGGTCCCGAGACGCACGGCCTGGTCGTCGCTGGTGACGCTCTTGAAATAGCGGAGCTCGAAGCGCAGGCTGGTGACGTCGGTCAGCCGCCCGGTCGCCCCGCCGCCGACGTTGATGCCGAACAGGTTGCTGTTGACCGGGAGCGCACCGAGGATGTCGTCGATCTCCGCGTGGATCAGCCCGGCGCCACCGCTCACGAAGGGCCGCAGCGAATCGCCCGTGAGTTCCTGCGGCGTCGTCAGGACGAGGTTGCCCATCACCGTCAACACGTGGCTGCGGGCGATGAGCATTCCGCTCGAGCGTTCGAAGAACCGCGGGGAGTAACCGACGTCGGCCTCGACGCCGAGCAGCCCCTCGCTCATCATCCCGACGATCCCGCCGAGCGTGAACTTGGTGTTGCTCGCCCCCTGATCGAGGTCGACGATGCGGCTCTCGCCGGCGAACTTGAGACCGGCAAACGGCGTGAGGAACCAGTCGGCGCTGGCAGTCGCTGGCCACGCCGCCATCGCGAGGGCGAGCGCGAGCACGCCTGGCGCGCTAGAGAAAGAGCCGCAGGAAAGTCTTCGCAAAGAGGGAGCTCGTGACGTCGCCCTTGTCGAGCGCGTAGGGCGCGCTCAACCCGTCGCTGTTGGCCAGCAGGATGAGCGTCAGACGGCGTCCCGGCACCTTGAGGATGAGCGACGAGTAGGCATCTGGGGCCAGCCCGAAATGCCACACCAGCCGTTCGCCCTGGTAGGTCTGGACGAACCAGCCGAGCCCGGTCGGCAGCGGTGCGTTGCTCGCCATGCCGTTGGTCCAGCTCGCGGCGAGCGTGTCCGGTCGCAGCAGCGTCTCCAGGCCGGCATCGTAGCGCGCGAGGTCGCGGACGCTGGCGATGAGGCCGTGGGCGGCGTTCAGTCCGGCGGGCGGCAGCTCGGAGCGCGAGGCGCGGCCGCGCCGGTCCACCTTGTAGGGGGCCGCGAGTCGCGCCAGCACGGCGTCATAGCGCGCGAGCGCGTCGCCGTCGAACAGGTCCCGCACCTCGCCCGGGGCGGTGACGATGTCCCGTCCGGGCACCGCGTCCCGCATCGCCAGCCGGTCGAGCACGTACTGGGCGACCAGCTTGCGCAGCGGCTGTCGGCCGCACGCTTCGATCGGCGCGGCCAGACCGGCGTAGCGGCCCGGATCGTAGCGATAGGTCGTTGGCGCGCCGGCCGGCGCCGTATGGGTCAGGAGCTGCCGCAGGGTCATTCCGGGATCGGGCAGCCCGGCTGCCCAGGTGCCGACGGGCTGGTCGAGCTCGATGAGCCCCAGCTCGACGCACGTGAGCAGCATGACCGCGCTGAACGTCTGCGTGAGGTCGGCAATGGGATAGGGCGTATCGGGCAGCGCCGGCAGCGACGCCTCGACGTCGCGGTGGCCGAAGCCACGCTCCCAGACAATCTGGCCGTCCTGCAGGATCGCGGCCGACAGGCCGGGAATCCCGGCCTGGTGGCGCAGCGGCTCGACGTACTGCTCGAAGAGGTGAAACGCGAGGTTCTGTGCCGGCACTCCCTGCGGGAGCGCGGCAGCAGCGGCAAACGCCAGCACGAGGGCCTTGGGGCCGTGGGTCATCGGAAGCTCGCAGACGAGCCTGAATAATAGCATCGCGACCCGCGGGCTCGCGGGGGCACCGGCACCCGGGGCCTGTGATAAAGTTTCAAGCGTCATCTTGGGCAATCGCGCCGGAATTTGCCGCGTTTCGCGGGCACTGCGCTGGGCCACTGCCATCGCGCTGGTCGTGTCGGTCGTGCCGCTGTCGGCGCAGGGGATGCGCATCGTCCCGCTGGTGCGCGACGGAGCCGTGCTGATTTCGTTCGAGCTCGCCGACGGTTTCACCGACGACGTCCGCGCCGCGATCAAGAGCGGTCTCAAGACGACGTTCACCTACTACGTCGATCTGCGCGCGGAAGTGCCCGCCTGGATCGATCGAACCGTTGCTTCCACGGTCGTGAGCACCGCCGTCCAGTACGACAACCTCACGCGGCGTCACACGGTGGTCAGGACGCTCGACGGGCGCGTCGAAGAGGCGCGGGTCACCGACAGCGACGACGAAGTGCGGCAGCTGGTGACCACGCTCGAACGCCTGCCGCTGTTCAGGACCCGGAGCCTCGAGCCCAACCGCGAGTACTACGTCCGTGTGCGGGCGGAAGTGAGGCCGCGCAACGCGGCGTTCCTCTGGCCCTGGGGCAGCGTTCGCTCTGCCCAGACGAAGTTCACCTTCATTCCCTGAGCCCTTCCCCGTCGTCCCCTGTTGTAAGATGCAGGGCGTTTCTGCTCCAAGGGAGAGGCTCGATGTCATGTAGCGTCTCGAACAGCACCACCCTCGCCGCGGTGGTCGTCACCGCGGTGGCGTGGTCCGGCAATGGCCTTGGTGCCCAGACGCCCGCGCCCGCTGCACCACCGGCCCAGTCCGCCGTCGCCCCGACCAACGACGCCCCGACCAACGACGCCCCGAATCCCTATCAGACCATCGAAGGCCACTTCAAGCTGCCCGAAGGGCGCACGTGGGGCGCGACGAGCGCGGTCGACGTCGCGCCCGATGGCAAGACCATCTGGGTGGCCGAGCGGTGCGGCGCCAACACCTGCTGGGACGCGGCGGCGGGGAAGTTCTCGCCGCACAATGTGGTGCTGAAGTTCGACGAGTCGGGAAAGCTCCTCACCAGCTTTGGCGCCGGGATGTTCGTCTTTCCGCACGGCATCCACGTGGACGGCCAGGGAAACGTGTGGGTGACCGACGGGTCCGACAACCTGCCGCGCCGGCGGCCCGGGCAGCCTGCCGACGCGCCGCTGCCGCCGCAGCCGGAGAAGGTGGTGGGGCACCAGGTCTACAAGTTCAGTCCGGAAGGCAAGCTGCTGCTGACGCTGGGCAAGGCGGGCGGGAATCAGCCCGGGCAGCCGATGGATCCTGCCTCGTTCTACCAGCCGAACGATGTCATCACCCTGCCGAACGGCGACGTCCTGGTGGCGGAGGGACATTCCAACGCGGAGACGACGATCAACCGCATCGTCCGTTTCGACCGCGCGGGCAAGCACCTCGGCCAGTTCGGCACGCGCGGGTCGGGACCGGGCGAGTTCATCCAGCCGCACGCACTCGCCCTCGACGCGGCGGGCCGCCTGTATGTCGGCGACCGCAGCAACAACCGCGTGCAGATCATGACGACCGACGGCAAGTTCATCGCCGAATGGGCGCAGTTCAGCCGGCCCAGCGGCGTCGCTGTCCACGGCGACATGATCTACGTCGCCGACTCCGAATCGGGCTCGGTTGCGCCGGCGCAGAAGGCCTGGATCCGCGGCATCCGGATCGGCAGCATCAAGGACGGCACGGTGCACTCTTTCATTCCCGATCCGCAGAAGGACCTGACGTCGGGCACGCTGGCGGCGGAAGGCGTGGCGGTCGATGCTGCCGGCAACATCTACGGCGCCGAGGTCGGGCCACGCAAGCTGCAGAAGTACGTCAAGAAGTAGGCGGGACGGTCGTGCCGCGCGATGCGTAGCGGGCTGGTCGTGCTGGCCCTGGTGTGCCTCGGCGCACCCGTGCAAGGCACGCAGCCGTTCGACGCGGCCGCGGCCGCGGCGGCGGAACTCCCGCGGCTCCACAGTCTCCTGGTCAGCCACCGCGGCACGCTCGTACTGGAGCGCTATTTCAATGGCGCCCGCGCGGCGCGTCCGGCCAACGTCAAGTCGGTCTCCAAGAGCGTCATCTCCGCGCTCGTCGGCATCGCCATCGAGCAAGGTCGGATCCCGGGCGTCGAGGAGCCGATCGCGGCCTACCTGGGCGATCACCTGCGCGCCGCCGCCGATCGCCCCAAGCGCGCCATCACCATCGAAGACCTGCTGTCGATGCGGTCCGGACTGGCGTCCACCAGCGGCCGCAACTACGGCGCGTGGGTGACCAGCCGGCACTGGGTCCGGCACGTGCTGGCGCGGCCCCTGGAGGTTCCGCCGGGCACGACGATGGCGTACAGCACCGGCAACACGCACCTGCTGTCGGCGATCCTCACCACCGCCACCGGACGCAGCACCTGGCGGTACGCGCAGGACGTCCTCGCCGCGCCGCTCGGGTTCTCCCTGGCACGCTGGCCACAGGATCCGCAGGGTGTTTATTTCGGCGGCAACGAGATGCTGCTGACGCCTCGGCAGATGGTGGCGTTTGGCGAGTTGTACCTGAATCGCGGGTCGGTGCGGGGGCGTCAGGTCGTACCGGCGCGCTGGGTGGACGAATCGTTCATCCCGCGCGGCCGATCGGACTACAGCGGCGAGCTGTACGGCTATGGCTGGTGGATCCGCGACCTGACCCGCACCACTCCGGCCGGCGCAGAATCCGTCACCGCGTTCTACGCCTGGGGCTACGGCGGCCAGTACGTCTTCGTCGTCCCGCGCCTGCAGCTGGTGATCGTGACGACCTCGTCCACGGCCGCCGGCGAGGAGCGCCGGAGCCACCGGCGGACGATCTTCGATGTCGTGGAATCGGTGCTGACGCTCACCTCCGAGCCCTGACCGATCCCGATCTCACGAACCAATTGCGGGTCTTGGGCGACCTTTCGCGGCGCGCCGCCCGGGGGCCTCCATCATCACGCCGATCTATCCGCGCGCACGACAGGCGGAATCCAGCACTTCGATCGTGTGCAGGACGGGGATCCCGTCGAGATACGTCGCGAGTTGCGCCAGGCATCCGACGTTGCCCGTGGCGACGAGCTGGGCCCCGGTCTCCCGAATCGCGGCGGCTTTCCGACGGCCCAGTTCGGCCGCCGTGTCGCCATGCTCGAGATTGTAGAGTCCCGCAGACCCGCAGCAGGTTTCGCCGTCGCCGAGCTCGGCGACCGTCACCTGCGCGATACGCCCGAGCAGGCGGCGCGGTGCGGCCCTGATGCCCTGGCCATGGGACAGGTGGCAGGCGTCGTGATAGGCCACGACCGTGGGCGCTGCGAACGACAGCGGGGTGCGCAGGCCCAGTGCGTCGAGAAACTCCGACACGTCCTGCACCGCGCTGCCGTAGCCATCGTCTTTCATGGCCGATCCGCAGCCGGCGGCGGTGGTGACGATGGCGTCCACGTCGGCGGAAAACGCCCGCCGGTTGTGGTCGGTCAGCGCCTGTGCGCGGCGCTGGTCACCCGTGTGCCGGGCGAGCGCGCCGCAGCAGCCCTGGGCCGGCGGCACGATCACCTCGACGCCGTTGGCGGACAGCATCCGCAGCGTGGCGGTGCTGATGGACGGCCGCAGGACGCGCTGCACGCAGCCGGCAAGCAACGCCACTCGGGCACGGCGGGTTCCCTGTGCCGGGACGACCGCCGGGAGCGTCGCCGCATCCGGGGGCCGGGGCGGCAGCAACCGCAGCATGTCCTGCAATGATGCTGGCAATAGTCGTGACAACGGTCGTGCCAGCCGGCCGGCCAGCAGCGCCGCGCGAAACCGCGTCGGCGATTCGAGGACGGACAGCAGCACCCGCTGCCGCAGCCGGTCGGCGAGCGGGCGCGCGCCCTGTTCGTCCACGTGCGCGCGGAACGGCACGAGGAGTTCGCGGTAGCGCACGCCGGACGGGCAGGCACCTTCGCAGGCGAGGCAACCAAGGCAGCGATCGACGTAGGGAAGTGCGTCGCGCAGGGTCAGGCCTCCTTCGAGCGCCTCCTTCATGAGGATGATGCGCCCGCGCGGCGAGTCCATCTCTTCGCCGAGCACCCGATAGGTCGGGCATGCGGCGAGGCAGAAGCCGCAGTGCACGCACGCCGACACCGCCTCGGCCATGCCCGGTCCGTGCGGCCCGAGCCTATCGACGGGGATCTGATGCTGCACGGAAGCGCGCTCGTGGATCGAGAACGCGGGTCAGCCGCGTCTCGAAGGCGTTGGGCCGGGTGACACCGAGCATGGTCCCGCTTGCGGCGCCGCGGACGACCTGCCCGCGCAGTCCGGCCGACTCGAGGAGCGGCCCGCAGGCGCGCAGGTCCGCCACGGCCATCCAGGCGCAGCGGGCGCCGCAGGTGAACCGCATCGGCGGCCGTTCGGCGCCGCGCGACGCTGCCGCGGCCAACGGCGTGAGATCGGCCGCCGGCACCTTGACGATCGACGCGCCGGCAGGCGCCCACCGCCACTCGCGCGCATCCGACCAGACACGCTCGTCGTCGGCCTCGTCGAGGACGGTGGACGTTGCGGGCAGCGCGCGCCGCAGCCGGTCGATGCGTGCGCCGAGGCCGGCCTTGCGTCCGGCGACCCGCAGCCACAGGCGGCCTGCCTCATCGAAGTCGAGGGCGGCGACGTCCCGCCCCGCCATCTCCACCGCGCGGACCGCGTCGGCGGCGTCGGCCATGTCCTCGCAGGCCACGTGGAGCGTCGCTCGCGCTTCGGGAGCGGGAAAGACCTTGAACGTGACCTCGGTCAGCACGCCGAGCCGGCCGTGGCTGCCGACCATGGCGTGATGGAGCAGGAAGCCGGCGGCGTTCTTCACCACCTGGCCGCCGCTGCGGAGCAGCCGGCCCTCGCCATCGACGATGCGCGCGCCGATGAGGAAGTCGCGGATCCCGCCGTAGCGATAGCGTTCCGATCCGCTCAGCCCGGCGGCCACGGTGCCGCCGATGGTGGCGCCGGCCTCGGCCAGCGGCGGATCGAACGGGAGATAGTGCCCGTGCGCGCCCAGCGCGGCGGCAATGTCGCGAAGAGGCGTGCCCGCGCGGGCGGTGAAGACGCACTCGTCGGGCGAATAATCGAGCATGCCGCTGAGGGCGCTGACCTCGAGCGCCACGCCGGCGGGCTCGAGCGTCCGCCGACGCCTTGGTCGCACGCCCGCGCACGGTGACGGCCGCGTGCGCGCGGACGGCGTCCTGCAGTTCCGCCACGCTCGCCGGCAGCAGGTTCATACCCGCGAGATCACCCCGGCACGCTCGAGGGGATGCAGGCCGTGCGCCGGTGGGCCGCTGCTCCCGCCCAGCATCTTGCCGCGATTGGCGAGGCCCTTCGGATCGATCGCGTCGTGCAACCGGTGCATGAACGCGACATCCTCGGCCCCGTACATCTCTCCCAGGAACGCGCGTTTCTCCAGTCCGATGCCGTGCTCGCCGGTGACCGACCCGCCGAGCCGGATGCACATGCGCAGGATGGCGGCGGCCAGCATCTCGGCGCGCGCGAGCGCCCCCGGCTGGCGACCGTCGAACAGGATCAGCGGATGCAGGTTGCCGTCGCCGGCGTGGAAGACGTTGGCGACGCGCAGGCCGTGCTCGGCGGCCAGTCCCTGAATGCCCGCGAGCGCCTCGCCCAGCCGCGTGCGCGGGACGACGCCGTCCTGCACGATGAAATCGGGACTGAGGCGGCCGACCGCGGAGAACGCGCACTTGCGTCCCTTCCAGATGCGCGCGCGATCGGCCGCGTCGCTGGCCGCACGCGTGGCGGTCGCACCCGACGCCTGGACGATGCGCGTCAGCGTCTCGTACTCGGCGTCCACCTCCACGGCGTCGCCTTCGAGCTCGACGATCAGGATGGCGGCGGCGCCGGCCGGGTAGCCCGCGTCCACCGCCGCTTCCGCCGCGTCGATGGCCAGGCGGTCCATGATTTCCATCGCGCCCGGCAGTAACCCGGACGCGACAATCTGCGAGACCGCGTCGCCCGCGTCCTGGAGCGAGGCGTAGCCCGCGAGCAGCGTGCGATAGGCCTCCGGCCGCGGCATCAGCCGCAGCCTGATCTCCAGGGCGATGCCGAACAGTCCCTCGCACCCCACGAAGAGCCCGGTCAGGTCCGGTCCCACGTCTTCCACCGAGTCGCCGCCCAGATGCACGACTTCGCCGTCCGGCAGGACCGCCGTGAGTCCGAGGACATGGTTGGCCGTCATCCCGTGGCGGAAGCAGTGGGCGCCGCCGGAGTTGAACGCCACGTTGCCGCCAATCGTACACACCGACTGGCTCGACGGATCGGGCGCGTAATAGAGCCCGAACGGGGCGGCCGCCGTCGTGACGTCGAGGTTGACGACGCCGGGCTCGACCACCGCCATCCGTGCCACCGGGTCGAGCCGCACGATCCGCGTCAGCCGGTTGAGCGCGATGACGATGCCGTCTTCGACCGGCACCGCCCCGCCGGAGAGGCTGGTGCCGCTGCCGCGCGCCATGAAGGGGACGCCCGCCGCGTGACAGAGCCGGACCGTGTCGACCACGTCCTGCGGCGACGCGGCGAGGACGACGGCCCGCGGCCGTGCCCGAAACGTCGTCAGGCCGTCCGATTCGTACGGGGCGAGCGCGCCCGGGCTCGTGAGCACGCGATCGGGGAATCTCCGCGCGAGGTCGCCGACCAGGTCCTGAGGCTGCATTCCGTGCGGTTCACTATAAGCTTACGCGCGTCCACGTCGGCGCCCACGCCCGGGCGCGATCGGCGGCGGGCGGAGGCGCGATGGACTGGACGCAGACCTACGATCCCCTCGGCAACGTCGTGCTGTCGACGGTCTTTGCGGCCCTCCCCGTGGTCGTGCTCCTGGGCGGCCTCGCGTTCTTCCACCTGCGCGCGCACGTCGCGGCGCTGGTCGGCCTCGCGTCGGCGCTGGCCATCGCCGTCGCCATCTTCGGCATGCCGTGGCGCCTGGCGATCGCGACGGCCGGCTACGGGGCCGCGTACGGCCTGCTCCCGATCGGCTGGATCGTGCTCAACGTCATCTTCCTCTATCAGCTGACCTCTGATGCAGGGTTGTTCGGGACGCTGCGCCACAGCATCACGGCCGTCACCCGCGATCGCCGGCTGCAGCTGCTGCTGGTCGCCTTCTGCTTCGGCGCGTTTTTCGAGGGCGCGTCGGGGTTCGGCACCCCGGTCGCCATCACCGGCGCGTTGCTGATTGGCCTCGGCTTCACCCCGCTCAACGCCTCGGGCCTCTCGCTCATCGCCAACACCGCGCCCGTCGCCTTCGGCGCGCTGGGGACGCCCATCATCGCGCTACAGGGCGTGACCAATCTCGACCTGTTCGAGTTGAGCGCGATGGTCGGCCGGCAGCTGCCGTTCTTCTCGGTGATCGTGCCGTTCTGGCTGATTTGGGCCTATGCCGGGCGCCGCGGGATGCTGGGCGTCTGGCCGGCGATTCTCGTCGCCGGCGCTTCGTTCGCGGTGCTGCAGTTCGTCGTGTCGAACTACCACGGCCCGTGGCTGGTGGACATCCTTGCCTCGGTCGGTTCGATCGGCGCCGTCGTCCTGTTCCTGCGTGTCTGGCAGCCGGCCGATGGCTGGGCCGGCGGGCACGCCGAGGGCGACGCCATCGCCGCGCCGGCGTCGAGAGACGTCATGCGCGCGTGGACCCCGTGGCTGATCCTGAGCGTGCTCGTATTCCTGTGGGGGATTCCGCAGGTCAGGGCATGGCTGGACGGCGTTTCCATCATTCGCATTCCGGTCCCCGCGCTCCACTTGCACGTGCTGCGAACCCCGCCAGTCGTGGCCGCACCAGCAGCGGAGGCGGCGGTGTTCAATGTCAACTGGCTCTCGGCGACGGGGACCGGGATCTTCGTGGCGGCGATCATCGCCGGGTTGGTCATGGGACGCTCGCCGCGTGAGCTCGCGCGGACCTATGGCCGCACGCTCGCGCTGGTCAGCACGTCCCTGCTCACGATCAGCGCGATGATGGCCCTGGGCTTCACGACGCGCTATTCCGGTCTCGACGCGACGCTGGGCCTGGCCTTTGCCGGGACGGGAATGCTGTATCCGTTCTTCGGGACCATGCTGGGATGGCTCGGCGTCGCGCTCACCGGGTCTGACACATCGTCCAATGTGCTCTTCGGCAGCCTGCAGCGGATCACGGCAGAGCAACTCGGCTTGAGCCCGACGCTGATGGCCGCCGCGAACAGCTCCGGTGGCGTGATGGGCAAGATGATCGATGCGCAGAGCATCGTCGTCGCCAGTACCGCGACGCGGTGGTACGGACATGAGGGCGAGATTCTGCGCTTCGTCTTCTGGCACAGCGTCGTGCTGGCCTGCCTGGTCGGTGTGCTCGTGTTCCTGCAGGCCTACGTCGAACCGTTCAGCCGCCTGACGATCTGGTAGCAGAACAGGCGACAGAGGCGGAGGGGCGGCGGGTGCGACGGGTGCGGCAGTTGCGGCAGGTGCGACAGGTGCGTCGAATGTGCACCACGGCCGTCGCGAATTACACGGCCGCCGTCTGGTCCGCGGCCGTGCCGTCCCATTTGCAGGTCACTCCAGCGGGGATCAGGTTTTGCTGTCTCCCGTCGAATGACCGTCGGAGAAGAACTCGAGCATGCGCGCCAGCGGTGCGGCCTGTCGCTCCAGGACGTGTCGGCGCGAACCAAGGTCAGCATTGAGCGCCTGCACGCGATCGAGCGCGGCGACGGGGAGGGGTTGCCTCCACTGGTGTACCTGCGCGGATATGTTCGCAGTTACGCCAGCGAAGTAGGTCTCGACCCGGACCACGTCGCCGAACGCTATCTGGCACAGTTCGAAGCAGCAACAGCGCTCGACGAGTTCGAGACCGAGGCTTCGGAAGAGCCGCTGCCAGCTGTGCTGGAGCTCGGACCTCTTCCGGCGAAGCCGAACCCGAGCTTGCAGCCGCCAATTCTCGATCTGTCACCTCGGCCGGCGGAGCCAGCCGAGGGTCGTGCTTCCGACGGTTGGCCGGGGCCGGTCGAGACGGTGAGTCCCGGTCAGCCGGTTGAGGGGCCGGCTGAGGCACGCGCGGACGAACCAGACGTCGAGCCTGAGCCCGCGCCGGAGCATGAGCCTCAGCCCGCGCTGGAGACGGTGGTCGCACCGGCCGCCGACGGGGCGCGGCCGTGGCGGCCCGCACAGTTCCGGCAGGAAACTCTCGGTACGGTGACGCGGGACAATGCCGCACGGCCGGCCCAGCCGCTTCATGCCGGCAAACTCGCGGGTGGGGTTGCGGCGGCCGTATTGGCGGGTTTCATCCTGTCGGCACAGCTGGATGAACTCCCGTCTGATCGCACGACGGTCAACGAGCCGGGGCCGTCGGGTCGGGCTGCTGAACCGTCTCCAGCGTCGCGGCGCGACGCGACGCCCGCAGCCTCGTCGCCGCGCACGCACGCCGCGGAGGAGCAGGAACCCGCACGGGAGCCGGCACGTGCCGACGCGCGCGACGAGCCGGCGGACGTAAGCCGGGCTGGTGCGGACCTGTCGGTCGAGCCGGTCAGCGGCGCATGGACCCTGGTCAACCGGATCGACGCCTCGAATTATCCGGCCTTCGCCAACCTCACACTCGTGTACCGCTTACAGTTGAAGCAGCAGGGCGACCGCGTGATGGGAAGCGGGGAGAAGTGGAGCGAGAACGGCCGCGCGATTTCTCCGCGAGCCCGGACCCCGATCGCCTTGGAAGGCACCCTCGATGGCCGGCGCCTGGAGCTTCGGTTCACCGAGAAGGGCAGGCGCCGGACGACCGCCGGTACCCTGATCATGCAGGTGGCCGATGACGGATCGATGCGGGGACGCTTCGCGAGCGAGGCGGCCCAGTCTCGCGGGACATCGCGCGCCACGCGGCTCAGGTGAGCCGCGGTGCGATCGGGCTTACGGACGTCCCGCCAGAGTGGCAAGCGCGGGGCAGGGTGGTTCGGCGTCGTCGTGGAGCGCGCCCTCGCACCGCCGGCGGCACTCGTCGAGGCTGCGGCGCAGCGTGCGAAGCTCGGCGAGCCGGCGATCGAGCCGTTCGAGATGACGGGTCACCAGTGCGTGCACACGTCGGCATCCGCTCGGCGTCCGGCGCGGATCGTCGCCGATCAGCTCGCGCACCTCGCGCAGCGACAACCCGAGTTTCTGGGCCTGTTTGATGAACCGTATCCGCGAGACGATCCCGGCACCGAAGCGGCGGGCCCCGCCGTCGGTGCGGCGAGCCGCCGGGATCAGGCCAAGCCGCTCGTAGTAGCGCAGGGCCTCGACGCTGACGCCAGCCTGCAAGGCGATCTCGCCGATGCGATAGGTGCGATCTGGTCGGGATGTCATGTCGTACCGGTGTCGTCCGGGCGTGTGCCGAGCCGGGCGGCCGCTGCCATGATATCGCCCAGGCAGCAGGCGCCGCGGGGGTTGCGAAGGTGACAGGCGCACCGGCCCGCCGCAATGTGTGCGCGCACGCGGTCGGCGGCTCCTGACCGGCCGTCGCGGTCGACCTCGTCGCGCATGTCGCGCTCGTTCTCGTCGAAGCAGTAGCAGATCATCCGGACCCCGGGCGCTTCCTTCTGCCAGACGCCCACCCGCAGATCGGCGGCGGCGAACCGCTGTCGCGCCTGCTCGTGGTAGTAGACCGTCGCGCAGGCCGGCTGCGGACAGAAGCGATGCGTCCCGGCCTCCAGCGTGCGAAGGGCCGATGCCTTCAACAGGGCCTTGACCGTCGCCAGCTGCACGGGTTGCCCCTCGCAGCCGCAGTCGGGGCATGGCGACGCGTGCGGCGGCGTTGCACGTTCGGACGTGCTCGGATCCTCGGCCACGAATGGCAGTATCGCGGCTGAAGCGCGCTTCAGGATCAAGCTCAGCCTCGTGCCGGGAAGGCCTGATCCAGGTCGGCGATCAGATCGTCGGGATCTTCGAGTCCGACGTGGAACCGCACGAGCCGGCCGTCGTAGCGCGCGTGGGGCCCATCCGCGGGATCGGGCATGACGACCAGACTGGTCACGCCGCCCCAGCTGTATCCCATCCGGAACAGAGTCAGGCGGTCCATGACCGCTGCGAGGTCGGCGCGCCCGAGCGGCGGCCGAAAGACGACGGAGAACAAGCCCGACGACCCGGTGAAATCGCGGCTCCAGATGTCGTGGCCGGGACACGAGGGCAGGGCAGGATGGAGCACGACGTCCACCTCCGGCCGCCGTGCGAACCAGGCTGCCACTTGCAGTGCCGACGCCTCGATGACCTGCAGGCGCGCGTGCAGGGTCTGCAGGCCGCGCAAGGCCAGTGCGCAATCGTCGGGCGAGGCTGCCAGCCCGAGGTGCTGATGGGTGGCGCCGAGGCGCTGGTAGAGCGACTCGTCCCGTACGGTGACCGACCCGAGGAGCAGGTCGCTGTGCCCGCCGACGTACTTCGTGAGCGCCTGCACCGCGATGTCGGCCCCCCTGGCGAAGGCGTCGAACAGGACTCCGGCGGACCAGGTGGTGTCAGCGGCGACGATGATGCCGCGTGCATGCGCAGCGGCGGCGATGGCAGGAATGTCCTGCACTTCCATCGTGTAGGACCCGGGGCTCTCGCACCAGATCAGCCGCGTGCGGTCACGGCACCGCGCGGCGATCGCCGCACCCTCCAGCGGAGGGTAGTGCTCGACCTCGACTCCGTACGCCGAGAGGAGCTCGTCGGCGAAGGCGCGGCTCGGCCCGTACACGCTCTCCGGAATCAACACGTGATCGCCGGCGCGCAGGCACGCGAAGTACACGAGCGTCAGTGCGGACTGTCCGCCGGGCGTGATGAAGCCGCGGGTGGCACCTTCCAGTTCAGCGACGCGCGCCGCCAGGGCGAGCGTGGTCGGTGTCCCGTACGACCCATAGGTGTACGGCGCCCGATCGTGGTCCCAGGTATCCACGATCGCCGCGGCACGTGGGAACAGGGTGGTCGAGCCGCGAAACACCGCCGGGGCGAGGGAGTGAAAGCCCGCCGGAACGGTCGCTTCGGTGTGAATCAGCCTGGTTCTCCAGTTTCTGCTCATGTCCTCAGTCTCCTTCATGGGCGGCGAACGCGCCGCGGCATGGACGTGGTGATGAGGGCAGCGGGGTTGAGCGCCGGCGGGTCGTGCGGGGCGCCCGCCTGCCGCCGTCGGATTGGGGGTGACGCGGTACCCGATCAGCGGGTCGCGGTCGTGCCGTCGTAGGCGGGTCTGGTGCTGCTGTCGCCGAGGCCGAGGCGCTGGCGCTTGAGATACAGGCCCTTGCGCGACAATCCCAGCAGTTGCGCGGCGTCCTCGAGGCGGCCGCCGGCGACCTTGAGGGCGTGCTGGACCATGGTGCGTTCGACGTGCTCCATTGCTGCCGGCATCGGTTGATCGAGGCGGACGACGAACTCGGTGGGCGCGAGGGCGCGTTCGGTGGCGGGAATGGTGCGGCGGCTGGCGCGGATGTCGTCGGACAGGTGTTCGGGCATCAGGACGGCGCCGGGTTCGGCGAGGGCGACGAGGCGGCGGACCTCGTTGGCGAGCTGGCGGACGTTGCCGGGCCAGCGATAGAGCACGAGGTACTCCATGGTTTCTTCGGCGAAGCGCAGGCCGGTCTTGCGCGACTCGCGGGTGCAGCGCTCCAGGTAATGGTGCACCAGCGGTGGAATCTCCTCGCGTCGTTCGCGCAGCGGCGGGACGTGCAGCCGCACGACGTTGAGGCGGTAGAAGAGGTCCTCGCGGAAGCGTCCGTCGGCGACCAGCTGTTCCAGCTTGGCGTTGGTGGCGGCGACGACGCGGACATCGACGGCGAGGGGGCGAGGTTCGCCGAGGGGATGGATGTCGCCGGATTCGAGGAAGCGGAGGAGCTTGGGCTGGACTTCGAGCGACAGTTCGCCGATCTCGTCGAGGAAGAGGGTGCCACCGGTGGCGGCGCGGATGACGCCCTGGAAGGCGTCGTGGGCGCCGGTGAAGGCGCCGCGGCGATAGCCAAAGAGCTGGGCGTCGAGCATGTCGCGGGCGACGGCGCTGCAGTTGAAGGGGATGAAGGGTTTGGATTTGCGTGGAGACGACTCGTGGAGGTCGCGTGCCAGGACTTCCTTGCCGGTGCCGGTTTCACCGGTGACTAAGACCGTGATGCTAGATGGCGCCAGCCGGCGCGCCGTCGCAACCAGTTCGGCCATCTGGTCGGCCGCAACGACAAACCCGCGTTCGTTTGTAGGCACTTCTACCGGCCAAACGCGAGAATTCGCTTCATTCTCGGCATCTGTGGCCGCAGCGGCCGCCGACCGAACTATCTGATTCACGGCTCGCCAGAGCATTGAAGCGCTCGCGGTCCGTTCTGCGTGCACTCTTAATGAATAACCACCCTGCCGTGGTAGACCCAGGCGAAGATTCAGCTCTCGCGGCGCCTCGTTGTCATTTTCGCTGGCGGCTTCCGATTGACTTTCGTCAGCGGCAGCATGGGTTGTTGCTAGAGTGGCGCCGTCACCGGCCCCGAACGACGTTAACAGCGACAGAAGCTCTGCTCCTAATACACGCGGATGGGCTCCGAATTGAAGGGTCGATGCCACTGCCTGGAGAGGTTGCGTCGTCGTCCTCGCTAACTGGGCCGCATGCTCCTCGCCAATCGAAAGATGCAGCTCCGCTATTGTGCGTTCCACTGCCGAGCGTCTTCCAATAAGTCCAGCTGAGCTCAAGATGCGCCAGGATCGGGCAAGATACTCATGCGCCAGGCTGGACCCCGAAGCATTCTCAAGAACAGCCGCCACGCGATTCAACTCTGCCGCTGTCTCGAGGCTTGCATCACTGACGTTGCGACACGCCTCGGAGAACAGACGTAATGCGTCGTCCGGAATTCCTGCTCGCCAATGAGCTTCAGCTGCGAGCAATTTCATGCGATTCAATAAGTCTGTGTCAGCAAGCTTGGCAATCACTCCCAATGCAGCGCTCGCTGACTTAGCAGCCTCTAGAAAACGTTCATGATAGATTAGCCAGCGAACCCGATTTAGCTCGAAGAAAAGATGGTAGTACGATCGCTCCTCTGAGTGGCCGCCTCGAATCGATTCTCCTCGCGCCACCATCTCGTCGGCAAATGAATCATCTCCCGCCGAAAGTCCAAGGTCTACACCAGTTGAAAACGCCGCGATTCGCATGTAACTGGTAGGGTCGAGTTGCTTCAGCGTTTGACTGAGAAAATGCCTTCCGTCGTCAAAATCACCAGCCAGGTACTGCAATATGGGCCAAATTTCCGTAGGTCGTTCCCAAAGCCTGTCGAGAACCAGCGGTTCCGGCCAGTTGTAAGCATTCTTTCGCAAACTGTTTCGCGGCGTTGAGTTCGCAAGCTTTGATCGCTGCGTTGGATTGCAGTTGCCGGACTTTCCAAAGTTGGACTAGATTTGGCGACGACTGGAGCAGTTCGGAGGCGATTCGTCCCTCCTGTTCGGCACGTTCCAGCCACCCGCGCATAGCTGAGACTCGAGCGTGAATGATGTGGTATTCGACGAGCGCCTGCGCGTTCCCGGACGCGAGAGCCGCCTTCCGGAGCCGTGGCAACTCCGCGATGGCCGGCTCGATTCCAACCCAGTTCAGAAGAGCGCTGACGACGTGTGCGTGTAGTTCTGCTTCAAGGTGGCTGTCAATTTCAGCAGCACAGGACACTGCCTTTCGCATGCGGTTTAGGCCGTCTAGACTTGCTCCCAATCGTCCAGCGGCCCTTCCGGCGAGGCTGATGCAAGTGGCCCGCGATCCTGGGTCGAGATGTTCCAGAAGCAGTGACTCCGCCTGGGTTTGTGCGGACTCAGCATCGCCGATCTCAAGCTCGACATGTGTTCGCAGAACTCTATCGGACTGGCTCAGGGTCGTCTTAGCGTCGAGCCAACGCGCAGCGTCAAGGAACTGACCTGCGTCAACAAGCTGCTTTCCGCGGTTCGTCGACAAGCGGTCGCAACCTTCACTTCCTTCGTCGGACGCGATTAATGCACGGTAGGCGCGGAGCCGATAGCGACCTTGCGTGTCTGCAGGAGCAGATCGAAAGCGCGTGATGGCACATCCGCGTCCAAACCTGCAACCAACTGTTGAAGAAATCCCTTGTCGTCTTCACTGAATCCACGCCGGTCGTTCGAGTACAAGGACAAGACTCCCACGACGGCACCCTTGGCAAACACCGGAACGCATATGCTCCGGACCAATTCCCTTCCGGCAAGATTGTCGCGAAAATCGAGGGCGGCGTCAGCATTCACCATGGGTGTAGCATTGACCGCAACCCATCCTGCGACTCCCGACCCCAAAGGCATAGCAACAATCCGATTGGTTGGACCATCGACGGTGCGCGAAGCGAGAGAAAGCAATCGGTCCCTGTCTGAGTCGATCGCGAACAGGATTGCTAGGGTGGCGCCAGTTTGCTGAAGCGAAGATTCAAGTAGTACGCCCAGCGGCTCAGTGAGAGCCGATCGCACGTGAACGTCCGATTCGGGGGCTCCCACAACATGTACGGGCTCCGTTTTGGACGTATTCACTCGAGTGTCTTCTGGCGCGACGATGGCTGCCGCGAGCCTCTCCCACGTCGCGGCGAAAGTGTCAACCACAAGAGGGTCGTACATCGTGCCTCGCCTTTGCAACAGAATCGTCATCGCCTCTGCGTCAGTCATTCGTGGGCGATAAGGACGATCGGAAGTGAGTGCGTCGAAGCAATCGACCACGGCAAGTACCCTTGCGCCGATTGGAATATCGGTTCCTTTTAGACCGTCTGGATAGCCACCACCGTCCCAGTTTTCATGGTGATGGCGAACGATGGGCACAACTGGATAGGGAAAGTTGATGGATGAAAGAATCTCAGCTCCTACACTGGCGTGTTCTTTCATCTTCTCGAACTCGCCCCGAGTCAGTTTGCCTGGTTTGTTGAGGATGTGTTCAGGCACGACGAGCTTTCCGGTGTCGTGAAGAAGTGCGGCCGCTTCCAACGCCTGGAGTTGACCTTGGTCGCGGACCCCGAGTTCTCGAGCGAGACCCAAAGCGAACTGCTGAACGCGACGGATGTGCCCATGAGTGACTTGATCCTTCGCATCGATAGCGGTCGCGAGCGTTTCGATCGTTGAGAGATAAAGTCGCTTCACCTCTTCGACGTGCTTAGTCGCGTCTTCGACACGGCCCAACGATGTCTTGAACGTGAGGTACGAAATTATCAAGAGCGGCACGATGATACCGAGCGCCACAAAGTCGATCGTCCGCGTGTAGGAGACAAATAGAGCCGCGAGGGAAGCACCACCGAAGTAGTTCACAGCAAGCGCTAGGAAGTTTGTTCTCCAAATGGTCAGGGCTGATTCGCGCCTCTGGATCGCCAGCGCCAGAGCAATCATGCCGCTGTTCAGTAGAAAGTACGTGCTCGCGAGCACCGCTAAAGGCAACAGCAACGTGTGCAGTTCTGCCTCATGGCTCGCCAAGGGTGGGATACCCGCAAGCGCATAGAACGCGTTGCTAGCGACCCAGATAGACAGCGTCGCCGATGAAACGTTGAACAGAATCCGAACGGGATTCCGTTTCCCAGCACCTGTGACGATTACGATAAGGATTTCGAGCGCGACCGTAATCGTTCCGGCACAGATTCCAAAGAGCAGGACCGACGCAAAAACGAAGGTTTCGGAGACCGAGAGTCTGGCGGGAACTGAAGGGATCCGAATGGTAAAGGACCCGGTCAGTAGAGTTAGAACGGCGAGAACAAGCCAACCCAGTTCGATGGGCTGCTGTACCAAGGTGCTGATGCAGTGGCCGACTACTATCAGTCCGGCGGCTGTGACGCTAGGGACGTAAGCCTGGATCATCCGCTTTCGCGGCAATAGTAATCGGCCTGTAGTCTGCGCGGGAGAGCGTTTAGTCAACCCAAATGATTAATCGGCTCATTGCCTGGTCTCCTTTAACGGTTTTGCACGTTTCTTCACCAGTGGTCGGGAGGGCTGCCGCGCCAACCGACGCTTAGTCGTCCCAGACGATGGCGTCGCCCCACACGATGGCGTCGCCCCACACGATGGCGTCGCCCCAGACGATGGCGTCGTCCCACACGATGGCGTCGCCCCACACGATGGCGTCGTCCCACACGATGGTGTCGTCCCGACACGATGGTGTCACCCCACACGATGGTGTCACCCCACACGATGGCGTCGCCCCACACGATGGTGTCGCCCCACACGATGGTGTCACCCCACACGATGGCGTCGCCCCACACGATGGTGAGCGTGGCCACGGGCGACGCCGAGTCGAGAGAGGCTCGAGAAGCGAGGGTCGTCCCGAAAACCATCGCTAGCGTGACTGCTCCCCTTGGTGAGGGCGCTTTCAAGTCCCGCAAATCCAGGCTCCCCGCACCGCCCCCCACCAAACCCTCTCGCGGCAGGAACTCGGCACTCGCCTCCAGCAGCACCTTCACCATCAGCGGGTTCAGCTGCGGTTGCGACTCCAGGAGCAACGCCGCCGCGCCGCTCACCACGGCCGCCGCCATGCTGGTCCCACTCAACTGGAAATAGCCGTCGTGACCGCCCTTGCCGACCTGGCGCTCCGGAAACTGCTTGGCCAGCGTCGACCCCGCCGCCATCAGCGACACGATCTTGCTGCCCGGCGCCACCACGTCCGGCTTGATCAGGTGATCCACCACCGTCGGCCCCTTCGAGCTCCACGGCGCAACCACGTCGTCCGACCGCGTTGCCGTGCCCTGCGTCCGCAGCGCTCCAACCGTGATCGCATACGGCGAGATGCCCGGCGAGGTCACGCTGCCGAGAACCAGTCGCCCGTCCGCGGTCTGGCCGTAGTTGCCCGCCGAGGCCACCACGACGATGCCCGCCTTCACGGCACGCTCGACCGCCTGGCACAGCGGATCCGTCTTGTACGACTGCGTCGGCGCCGCGCCAATCGAGAGATTGATGACGCGGATTGCATACTGCTGCCGATTCGCCACCGCCCAGTCGATGGCCGCAACCGCATTGCTGACCTTGCCGTGACCCTCGGCGTCGAGCACCTTCAGGCTCACCAGGTGTGCGCCCGGCGCCATCCCCACGGGCGCTTCGCCGGTGTCCTTCTTCGGGCGACCCGCCGCCACGATGCCCGCGACGTGCGTGCCATGGCCGTAGTGATCACCGCCCTTGCCCTGCGGACCGGTGAAATCGACGCTCGCCACCAGCCGCGACTTGATCGCGCTGTGGCCGTCGACGCCCGAGTCCACGATCGCGACGCCCACACCGGAACCGAGCACCGCGCCCAGTTTGGTAATGCTCCCCGCCCACGCCGCCGCGGCGCCGGTCGACTCGGTGGCATTCGCCAGCTGCGACCGCATGTCGCCGTCGCCCGAGACCGCGCCAACCTCACCGTCGCCCGCCAGCCCGCTCAGGCCATTGGTGCTGACCGTCACCACCGCACCGTGCTTCAGCCGCTTCTTGACCGATCCCCCATGCTTGCTCGCAATGCGATCGATAAAGGCATCGTTGCCGGCAATGATGACGTCGACCGTCGGCGGCACCTGCCGTCCGGCCTGCGCGCCAGCCAGGTGCGCGGACAGGTCCGACGACAGCCGCCCATGACCCTGCGCCGTGGCTGGCATTGCCGTCCCGGCGAGGCCGGCGATCACACCGGCGATGACGAGCCACTGCGCTCGTGGTCGCACGACGGCAGTGGGGTTCGCGCCCATCTTCAGCGCGGTGGACATGACGGATCCTCCAAACGGGTTGGGGGAAGAGGGTAAGAAGACTTGCCGAGCCGCTGCTCCTGCACCGATTCGATCAGGACGCGCTGGGAGCCGCCCAGGGTCCGGATCGTGCGCAGGCGACCTTCGCGAATGCGGTAGTACACGGTCCGACGCGAGACGCCGAGAAGCAGCGCCGCCTGGTCGATCGTCACGCTGCGGCCCAGCTGCGGAGGCGCCGGTTCGTGGTGTGCGACTGCAGGGTTCATGGACACAAGCTCCGCCGGCCATATGGCACGCTCGGTGCCAGCGGTGACAATCTGCCGCTGAGTGTCCGTAAGTGATTGCGAAAATGAGCTTTGCCGGTCTAGGATCGCCCGCGTGATGCGGGGCGGGGAGTCCGTCGAGGTTGGTCAACGGATTAGCCGGCCAGCAACGACCTCAAGAAGTTTGCAATTTCTGCGCAATTTCCATCGCGTGCCGCCGAGATACTGCACGAGGGAGAACGGCCAAAATCTTGGCCGGCCGGGTAAAAAGTGAACCGACACTCACGCGCACTGTTGACGATTCTCGTCGTGGCCGCCGTACTGATCCCGTACTGGTGGTTGTCGCGCAGCGCGCCGGCCACCAGCGCACGGCCGTCCGCCGAACCCACCCCCAGCCCCGGCGGCACCCTCGTCGCGTCGACCCGGACCGACCCGCGCTCGTTCAATCGCATCGCGCAGCCTGAGCTCGCCACCGAGCTTTTTACCATGCTGACGCAAGCCAAGCTCGTTCGCATCAACCGCAGCACGACGGAGCTGGAGCCGTGGCTGGCCGAGGCGTGGAGCGCGTCACCGGATGGTCGCACCTTTACCCTGACCCTGCGTGACGGCCTGCGCTGGTCCGACGGCGTGCCGTTCACCGCCGCCGACGTCCTGTTCTCGTTCGCGGCGCTGTACGACCCGCGAACGACCAGCGCCCTGGCCACCTCGTTCCGGCCCGGCGGCCAACCGCTGGATGTCTCCTCCCCGGACCCGCGGACGATCGTGGTGCAATTCGCGCAGACTTTCGGTCCAGGCATCCGGCTGCTCGACGGCCTGCCGATCCTGCCCAGGCACAAGCTCGAAGCGTCGCTGAAAGCGGGCAGCTTCGCCAAGGCCTGGGCGCCGGACACACTGCCGGCCGACCTGGTCGGGATGGGTCCCTTCCTCGTCACGGAGTACCTGCCGGCGCAGCGGATCGTCTTCGCCCGCAACCCCCACTACTGGCGGACCGACGCACGCGGCGTGCAGCTGCCGTACGCCGAGGGCCTGACGCTCGAGATCGTCCCCGACCAGGATGCCGAACTCGTGCGGCTCCAGGCTGGCGCGATCGACTTCATGCAGCAGCCGCTGCGCGCGGCCGACGTCGAGACGCTGAAGCCGCTCGAGGCACAGGGCAAGGTCCAGGTGCTGGAGCTCGGCGTCAGCCCGGACGCCGATTCGCTCGTCTTCAATCTGCGGCCGGAGCGCTGGGCGGCGGATCCGCGCCGGGCGTGGCTGCCGCGCAAGGAATTCCGTCAGGCGCTCTCGCATGCGGTCGATCGCGAGGCGTTCGCCAACGCCGTGTTCCTCGGCGCCGCGGTGCCCATTCACGGGCCGGTCACGCCGGGCAACCCGCGATGGTTCTGGCCAAGCATCCCCCGCTACGAGTTCTCGCGCGACAAGGCCCTGGGATTGCTCGGGGGACTGGGACTGCAGAATCGCGACGGCGACGAGTGGCTGGAGGACGCGCAGGGGACCGAGGCCCGGCTCACCATGCTGACCTTCCGCGGCAACCGTGCGCTCGAGCGGGGAGCGGCCGTCGTCCGTGATGCGCTGCGGCAGGTCGGCGTCGCCATCGACGTCGTGGCCCTCGACGCCAACGCGGTCCGCCAGGCCGTGGTGGGCAGCGACTTCGAGGCCGCGTTCATCACGTTCAGCACGTCGGACCCCGACCCCGCCATGTCCACCGACCTCTGGCTCAGCTCGGGCGGCGCGCATTTCTGGCACCTCGGGCAGGGGTCGCCGGCGACCGACTGGGAACGCCGGATCGACGGCCTCATGGCGCAGCAGGCCGCGACGCTCGACGAGCAGGAGCGCAAGCGGCTGTTCAACGAGGTGCAGCGAATCTTCTCCGAGAACCTGCCGATGCTTCATTTTGCCGCTCCTCGCGTTTATATTGGCGCCAGCGCGCGGCTGATGAACCTGACCCCGGCGCTCACGCGCCCCAACCTGCTGTGGAGTGCCGACACATTAGCGATTGCCGACGCCCGTCCTGCGCAGTGACGCGGTGATGTCGCTCGCGCGTTACCTGCTCCGCCGGGGCGTGTTCGCGCTGCTGCTCGTGGTGGTCGTCTCCGCCGGCGCCGCACTCCTCACGCTGGCGGCGCCCGGAGACTTCCTGACGGAGGAGATGGGGGTCGATCCGGCCCTCCTGGAGGCGCGACGTGCCGCACTCGGGCTGAACGAGTCGTGGTCGGTGCAGTTCCGGCGTTGGCTGGGCCGTGCCGGACGCCTCGACTTCGGCGAGTCGCTCCTCTACATGCGCCCGGTCTCCGCGCTCCTGGGCGAGCGGACCCGGAACACCGCCGTGCTGGCCGCGTCGGCGCTGGTGGTTGCCACGGCCGTCGGCATCCCCCTCGGCGTCTACACCGGCAGTCGGCGCCGCGGACCGGCAGTCCGGGCCATCCGCGTACTGTCGATCCTCCTGCTGTCCATGCCGCCGCTCGTGGCGTCGCTGGGACTGGTCCTGATTGCGGCGCGGACCGGATGGCTGCCGGTCGGGGGCA
Source organism: uncultured Acidobacteriota bacterium (assembly GCA_963707795.1). GTDB lineage: Bacteria > Acidobacteriota > Vicinamibacteria > Vicinamibacterales > UBA2999 > JACCSI01. Next base: position 179,138 of record OY970174.1, read on the forward strand.
TGTTGTCCGCCGGCGCCGCCGGGGCCGCCTGGGGCGTGTGGCTGCCGGACCTGCTCGCGCATCTCGTGGTGCCGGCCTTGGCGCTCGCCCTGCCCCTGGCCGCCACACTGGAGCGATTGCAGTCGCAATCACTTCGCGCCGCCGTCGACGAGCCCTTCGTCCGTGCGGCTCGGGCCCGCGGATTGTCTGCCGGCCGCTCCACGCGCCGACACGCCTGGCCGGTCTCGCTCGGTGCCATCTTCGGCCTGTATGGGCTGATGGTCGGCAGCCTGTTCAGCGGCTCGTTCATCGTCGAGGTGGTGACGGCGTGGCCAGGTCTGGGCCGGCTGATGTACGACGCGCTGCGTGCGCGCGACCTGTATCTGGTCGCCGGATCGGCAGCGGCAGGCGCGCTGTTCGTCGCCCTCGGCACCCTGCTCTCGGACCTGGCGCTCGCCACCGTCGATCCGCGGGTACGCGGCACGCGATCATGATCCGCAACGTCAGCGCCCTGTTGATCGGCCTGATCGCCGCGGCCATCGTCTCGCCGTGGCTGGCGCCGTACGATCCCGAACTGCATCACCCGGATTTCCTGCACGCGCCGCCCATGCGCCCGCGCGTCTTCGCCGCCCAGGGGCCCCGTGCGCCGTTCGTCTATCCGCTCACCCTCACGGATCGGTTGGCACAGCGGTACGTGGAGGATCGCGCGCGCACGCTTCCGCTGCCCTGGCTCGGGAGGGACCCGCGCAGCCCCGTGTTTCTCCTCGGCGCCGACAGTTTCGGACGGGACCTGCTCTCGCGGCTGCTGCACGGCGCCCGTGCTTCGATCGGCGTGGCGCTGCTCTCCGTCCTGGGCGCGCTCGTGCTCGGCGCCATCATCGGCGCGGTTGCGGGGTATCGGGGTGGGTGGGTCGACGAGCTGGCCATGCGCACCGCCGACTTCGTGCTCGTGCTGCCGGCCGTCTACGTCCTGTTGGTGCTCCGGGCGGCGCTCCCACTGGTACTGCCCGCGACGACCGTGTTTCTCTCCATGACGGGGATCTTCGCCCTCGTCGGCTGGCCGTTCGTGGCGCGCGGCGTGCGCGGGATAGTCGCCGCCGAGCGCCAGCGCGAATACGTGGTGGCCGCGCGTTCGCTCGGGGCCGGCCGGTGGCGCATCGTCAGCCGCCATCTGCTCCCGGCCTGCCTCGGCTTTCTCCTCGTGCAGGCAACGCTGCTGCTGCCGGCGTTCATCCTCGCCGAAGCCACCCTCTCGTATATTGGGTTTGGATTCCCGGACAGCGTTCCGACCTGGGGCACGATGCTGAGCGACGCGGCGAACGTGAGCGCGCTCGCCCGGTTCCCGTGGACGCTGGCGCCCGCCGCCGCCCTCTTCCTGGTCGTGCTGGTCGCGAACATCGTGCTGCAGTCGGATAAGATCGACCCCGTATCACCGGTCCGCGGCCTGCGATGACCGGAAGCGAGCCCTATGTCACAGCCATTTGCCGGTATCTACACTCCGATCGTCACGCCGTTCACCGCCGACGGTGAGCTGGACGAGAAGGGCCTCCGCGACAACGTCGATCGCTATTTGAAGAGTCCGTTGACCGGGATCGTCGTGCTCGGCTCCAACGGCGAAGCGACGCAGCTCGACGACGAGGAGGCGGACCGTGCCATTGCGCTGGTCCGCGCGCGCGTACCGGCGGGCCGGCCGCTCCTCGCCGGCACCGGCCGCGAGTCGACGCGGGCGACCATCGCGGCCTGCAAGCGCGCCGCCGCGCTCGGGGTCGACGCCGTGATGGTCCGCACGCCCTCCTTCTACAAGCCGCAGATGACCAGCGCGGCGTTCGTTGGTCACTTCACCGAGGTCGCCGATGCCTCGCCGGCGCCGGTGCTGCTCTACAACGTGACGATGTATACCGGCGTCAACCTGATGCCCGATGCGGTCGAGGAGCTCAGCGAGCACCCCAATATCGCCGGCCTGAAGGACTCCGGGAACGACATGCTGCAGTTGTCCGATTACCTCGCCCGCGCGGCCAAGGGTTTCACCATCCTCGCCGGAGCTGCGCCGACCCTGTTCACGGCCACGGTCCTCGGCGCACACGGAGCGGTGCTCGCCCTGGCCGGTCTCGCGCCCGAGTTGTGCGTCGAGCTCGTCGCGCTGGTGCACGCCGGCCGGCTCGACGAAGCGCGGGGATTGCAGCGCCGGCTGATGCCGATCGCGCGCTCCATCGGGCCGGTGCTCGGCGTTCCCGGTCTGAAGGCCGCCCTCGATCTGGTCGGCCTCGCCGGAGGGCCGCCGCGGCCGCCGCTGCGCGCGGTGCCTCCAGCCGCCGTCGACCGGCTGCGCGCGGAGCTGACGACGCTCGGTATCCTGAAGGAAGAACATGCTCCCAGCCACTGAGCGGCTGTTGCTCGGCCCCGGACCCAGCCTGATCTCGCCGCGTGTGATGCGCGCGATGGCGGCTCCGATGCTCAGCCATCTCGACGCCCAGTTCCTGGCGATCATGGACGACCTGCGCGCCCGCCTTGCGCGCGTGGCCCGCGCCCCCGACGGCTCGCTCGCCCTCGCCGTGTCGGGCACCGGCACCTCCGCCATGGAGGCAGCGATTGCCAACCTGGTGCAGCCCGGATCGCGCGTGCTGGCGGTCGTCACCGGGTACTTCGGCGACCGGCTCGCCGAGATGTGCCGCCGCTACGGAGCCGACCTGCGGCGGGTCGACGTGGAATGGGGCCGGGCCTGCGATCCCGACGCCGTGCGCCGGGCTCTCGCCGAATCGCCAGCCGACCTGGTGACCGTCGTGCACGCGGAGACGTCCACCGGCGTGCTCAATCCGGTGGCGGACGTCGCCGCGATTGCACACGAGCACGGCGCGCTCATCGTCGCCGACGTGGTGACCTCGCTGGGCGCGATGCCGCTGGAGATGGCCGCCTGGGGCCTCGATGTGATTTATGGCTGCAGCCAGAAGGGCCTGGGCGCTCCGTCCGGGGTCGCGCCGCTGGTGTTCGCCCCGCCGGCGCTCGCCCGGCGCGTCCAGTGCCGGAGTTTTGCCTTCGACCTGACCCTGCTCGAGGCGTACTGGATCGAGCGCAAGTACCACCACACCATGTGCGCATCGCTGATCTACGCGCTGCGCGAAGCGCTGGTGGTCGTCGACGAGGAAGGGTTGGAGGCGCGCTGGCGCCGGCACGAGCGCAACCATCTCTCGCTGGCGGCCGGCCTCGCGGCACTCGATCTGTCGCTCCTCCCGCCGCCGGGCGAACGGCTCTGGACGCTCAATGCCGTGTGCGTGCCGGAGGGCACGGACGAGGCGGCGGTCCGCCGCCGGCTCCTCGAGCGCTTCAACATCGAAGTGGGCGCAGGTCTGGGTCCGCTGGCCGGGAAGATCTGGCGCATCGGGCTGATGGGCAGCAGCTCCACGGAGTGGCTCGTGGCGCTCTGTCTGGCTGCGCTGGCCGACAGTCTCCGTGGTACGTGAGTTGCACAAGCGGCGACGGCGGGCAGCGCCCGCCCTCTGCACGTGACAGCCATGACCCAGCGACTCCTGGTCGTCGTTGCCGCCGCCGCTCTCGCTGCCTGCGCGACCAACCCGGTCACCGGCAAACGGGAGCTCTCGCTGCTGAGCGAAGCCCAGGAGATTGCCATCGGCCGTCAGACCGACGCCGAGGTACGGCGCGAGATGGGCGTGTACGACGACCCGGCGCTGCAGCGTTACGTGTCCGATCTCGGGCACCGGCTGGCCCGGCTCTCGCACCGCCCGAACCTGCCGTGGGCGTTCGCGGTCGTGGATCACCCGGCGATCAATGCCTTCGCCCTGCCAGGCGGATTCATCTATATAACGCGCGGCATCCTGCCGTATCTGGACGACGAGGCGGAGCTCGCCGGAGTGCTGGGCCACGAGATTGCGCACGTCACCGCTCGACACGCGGCGCAGCAATACACGCGGGCGACGGGCGGCCAGGTCGGGCTCATCGCGCTCGGCATCTTCGTCCCCGCCGCGCGGCCGTTCGGCGATCTCGCGTCGACCGCCCTGAGCGTCGCCTTCCTGAAGTACGGGCGAGACGACGAGCGCGAGTCCGATCGGGTGGGGATGGAGTATGCCTCGCAGGGTGGATGGGATCCGTCCGGCGTCCCGCGGTTCCTCGGGACGCTGGCCCGTGTGGGCGAGCTCAGCGAGCGGGGCGTTCCCAACTTCCTGTCCACGCATCCGGAGCCGGCCGAGCGGGTCATCGAGACACGGCCGCTGGCCGCGACGCTCGCCGCGTCGGGCGGCGCCGAGCGCAACCGCGATGCCTACCTCGAACACATCGACGGCATCGTCGTCGGCGACAACCCCAAGGACGGCATCGTCCGCGGTCACGCCTTCCTGCATCCCGTGCTGCGCTTCGCGCTCGAGTTCCCGGAAGGGTGGGAGGTGATGAACACGCCGTCGCAGGTCGCCGCCCGCGAGCCCGGACAGCCGCACTACATGCTCCTGCAGCTGCTCGAACAGCCGCGCGGGCGAACCCCCGAGGAGATCGCGGTCAACTCGATGGGCGGCGCCGGCTTCCGCCGGATCGAGGGCGGCGCCACGACCATCGGTGGCCTCGACGCGCATATCGGCCTGTATCAGGGCTCGATCCAGGGCACCGGCGACGTCATCATGCGTGCGGCCCACATCCTGCACGGCCGGCAGGTGTACGTGTTCGCGGGGTTTGCGCCGCGCGATGGCTTCGCGCCGATCGACGGTCTCGTCACGGCATCGCTGCGCACGTTCCGCCCGCTCTCGGCCCGCGAGGCGGACGACATCCGCGCCAATCGCCTCGACTTCTACACGGTCCGGGCGGGCGACACCTGGCAGTCCATCGCGGCCCGCGGCGGATCGCTGGTGCGCGCCACCGATCTCGCGATCATGAACAATCACGCCATCGACGAGCAGCCGCGGCCGGGCGCGCGAATCAAGATCGTCGTCGTCGGGTAACTTCCACGCGACGGCGCTCTCGTGTCGCGCCGCTGAATTGCCGATATCATCGGCGGCGTGCGGATATTTCCTTCCCGCGTGCGAGGGCGGTATCTCACCCGCGGGCTGGCGGCCGCCGCCGCGCTCGGGTTCTGTTATCTCTGCTATATCTACCTCACCCTGCCCGACGTGCGCGCGCTCGCGACCGTGAATCCGCGCACGACCGCCTTCATGGAGCTGCGCAAGCGAGAGGCGGCCGCGGCCGGTCGCACGCTCAACCTCCGCCACCGCTGGGTGCCATACCCGCAGATCTCCAATGCGCTGCGCCGCGCCGTGGTCGTGACCGAGGACAGCGCGTTCTTCGACCACGAAGGGGTCGACCTGAAAGAGCTGCGCGCCTCGCTCGAGGTCAACTGGGAGGAGGGCCGATTCTCGCGCGGCGCCAGCACGATCACCCAGCAGCTCGCCAAGAACCTCTACCTGTCGCCGTCGCGCAATCCCATTCGCAAGCTGAAGGAGCTGTTGATCACGCGGCGCCTGGAAGCGGCGCTGACCAAGCGACGGATCCTCGAGATCTATCTCAACGTCATCGAGTGGGGGGACGGAATCTTCGGGGCCGAGGCGGCCTCCCGCGCCTACTTCGGCAAGCCGGCAGCGGCGCTGACGCCCGAGGAAGCGGCGTTGCTGGCCGGGGCGATCATCAACCCGCGCGAGCACAGTCCGGCTCGGCCGACACGGCGGCTGCGGCGCCGGCAGCAGATCATCGTGCGGCGGATGGGCATCAAGCCGCCGGCGCCGATCCCTGCGGCCGCGCCCACCCCAGCAGCAGACTCGCCACAATCAGATGACGCACTGATCGGGTTTTCCCCAGTAAATCAGTCACCTCCAGCCCCTCCGCCGTCGGCACAATCCGTGCAACCTCCGGATCACGGCGGGGCGTCAGTACCGCCGATGCCATCGATTCCGACGGTTTCAGCAGGCAGGAATGCTTCGGGTGGGGCGGTTGTGCCGCCGCGGCCCAGGGGGCCGTGAGCAGCCCCTCCGCCGCGAGGGACGAGGTGACGTGGTCAACTATACGGGACATCTGAATCGCCTGATGCAGGACATCATCCTGCGCGTTCCGGCGCTCGGCTTCATCGATGTCAGCCGCGTCCTGGTCTTTGCCCGTCCCGGACGCAGCAGCGCCGACGGCGCCTACGCGAGCTGCCACTGCCTGAGCCTCCCGACCAGCGAGCCTGGCTATTTCTTCTGGCGCGACCGCGACACGGGAGCGATCACGCGGCGCACCGAGTGGTTCGTGACCAGGTCTCCCGAAGTGGCGGTGGACGGCCGGTCGATGAACTACATGATCTCGTTCGCCCTGCCGCGATTCACCGATCAGACCCTGGCCCGCTCGCGCAAGCGCTCGCTGTATCCCGAGAGCACGCCCGACTGGGTGGCCAAGCTCGACACGGTGATGCACGAGCTGTATCACATCGACCCGCAGCAGGACTCGCTGCGCCGGTTCGCCCGCGCGGACGGCCGCCTGTCCGACGCGCTGCACAGCCCGACCTACTTCGAGGACGTGGCCGCGCTCGTCCAAGGGTACCTGGCGTCACGGCCCGACCCCGCCCTCCTGGAGTTCCTGCACTACGACTTCGACGGCCTGCGCAGCCGCTACGGTGCGGTCGCCGGGGCCACCTTCCGCGCCTTCCCGTCCTATCCGCGCCGCTATCGCGACGTGGTGGCCGATCAGCCGATGATGGACGAAGTACAGTCCGCGCCGGTCGAGCGGATCATCGATCCGTCCGCGCGGCGATTCTCGGAAGAGGACCTGCAACTGCGCGAATTCACCGGGCACACCTCCCGCCTCGTCGCCGACTACTCGATCGCTTCCGCCGCCTGATACCGGGCGCCGAGCCGTCCCGCCCCACGCCGCCAGTCAGTTGATCCGTTTCGCTCCGACGAATCGGCGCGACCAGTACTGCGCGGTCAGCCGATCGACCCGAACGACGCCGTTGTCGCTGGGCGCATGGACGAACTGATCGCCCCCGACCACGATCCCGACATGTGATGCCCCGGGCGCCACGGTCGTGAAGAAGACCAGATCGCCCGGTTCGAGCGACGTCGGCGCCACCTGCTGCCCAACCTGGAACTGGCGGCGCGCCTCGCGCGGGATCGAGACCCCGTGCTGCGCGAACACGTAGTGGACCAGCCCGCTGCAATCGAAACCCGAGGGGTCGGCGCCCCCGTTTCGGTAGGGCACGCCGCGCAGCGAGAGCGCGGTCCCGGAAATGGAGTAGCCGTCGGCCACGGCGCCCGGTGCGGCCGGCGCCACGGGCGGGACCGGGTGGCCGTCCGGCGACGGGAAGGGCCGGGGAACGCCGCCGCCGCTCGCGCACGCGCCTGCCAGAACGCCGATCCCGATCACCAGAGCCATTCGACCCATGCCTCACCAGCCTATCGGCATCATGTGCCGTTGCGTGCAGCGGCGACCTAACTCTATATCAGGCAGACCTTTACGCAGACGTTACCTTGACAGGCTCGGCCGTGGGCGGGCACAATACGGTAAGTCTTATGGAGCAGACGCTCCTCCTGAACGCGACGTACGAGCCGCTCAAGGTCGTCCACTGGCAGAAGGCCATTACCCTGTGGTGCCAGGGGAAGGTCGAGATCATCGCCGAGCACGATCGTGAGATTCGTGCGGTCACCTTCAGCCTGAAGCTACCGTCGGTGATTCGCCTGCTGCGTTACGTGCGCATCAAGAAGCGATTCGATTACGTGCCGTTCTCCCGCGCGAACATCTACGCGCGGGACGGATACACCTGCCAGTACTGCGCGAAGTCGCACCCGACCCAGGAGCTCACGTTCGATCACGTAGTGCCGGTCTCGCAGGGTGGCCGCAAGGACTGGGAAAATATCGTCACCTGCTGCGTGTCGTGCAACCGGCGCAAGGGTGGACGCACGCCGCACGAGGCGCACATGAAGCTGGTGCGCGCACCGCGGCGGCCGGACTCCGCCCCGGCCATTCGTATCACCATCGGTCTCCGGAACGCGCCGGACAGCTGGCGCGACTACCTCTACTGGAACCTGGAGCTCGACGACACCTAGACCGCGTTCCGCGGGCGGGCGAACGAGCGCCGGCGGTTCGGATCGACCACGACCCCACGGTTTCGCTCGCCACGCCGGCGGAGCGTGTCGCCGTTGGTGGCGGCGTGGCGGGAGGCGTTTCCTTGGTACACGAAGCAATGGCACCGACCGTCCACGGGGTCGATCCGTTGCGCGTGATCGAGGGAGGGCGGCTGTGGATGCGCGGTGGCGCCCTGCCGGTCCCGACCGCCGCGGCCGAGCTCTGCCGGATCGGCGGCCTGCCGGCCCGGGTGCTCTTCGCGGCGTCGGAGCGCCTGTGCCTGGAGGTTCCGGCCGGCCTGCCCGGCGGCCGGACCGAGGTCAAGATACCGGGGCTGGCGGGTGCCACGCTCTTCGTGGACGTCGGTGCGCCGCTGGCGACCGGCTTCCATCAGGTGGACAATCCCGCCGTGGACGCCGACGGCCGTGTCTACGTGACCTACAGCGGCCCTCGCGGCCAGCAGGCCCCCGTGTCGGTCTTCCGGATCACTCCCGGCGGCTCGCGCCAGGCCTTCGTCTCCGGCATCGTCAATGCGACCTCGCTCGCCTTCGACCATCAGGGCCAGCTCTTCGTCTCCAGCCGCTTCGACGGCACGGTCTATCGTGTCTTCGAGGACGGGCGCTACGAGGTCGCGGCCTCGGAGCTCGGCCTCGCCTGCGGTCTGGCGTTCGCGCCGGACGGGACGATGCTGGTCGGGGACCGCTCCGGCTCGGTCTTCCACATCGATGCGAGAGGCCGCATCGCGATCCTCGCGACCCTGCCCGCCAGCGTGGCCGCTTTTCATCTCGCCATGGGCCCTGACGCCCACCTGTACGTCACAGGACCCACACTGGGCAGTTACGACCGCGTCTACCGCATCGACATGGACGGCCGCGTGGAGGTCATCGACGAATCCTTCGGGCGTCCCCAGGGCCTGGCCTTCGATGCCGCCGGCGTCCTGCACGTGGTCGAGGCGCTGGCGGGGGTGAGTGGCGTCTACGCGCTGCCTCTCGCCGGCGCGAAGGAACTGGTGGTCGGGGGCGCGCGTCTGGTCGGCCTGGCCACTCGACCGGGCGGTGGCATGGTGGTGGCGACGAGCGACACCGTGCACGGCTTCAGCTAAACTCCGCAGACCAACGAGCCGTCCGGGGGCAGAGCGCCCCGCGGCTGCCGGGCCGCGCGCCCAAGGGGCCTTGATGTCGCTGTTCGCACGCAAACCGATTGCGGATCTGCTCGTCGACGAGAGCTCGCCACACTCGTTGAAACGCGTGCTCGGCGCCGGCGACCTCATCATGCTGGCCATCGGCGCCGTCATCGGCGCCGGGATCTTCGGCGCCATTGGCACGGCCGCCGCGGGCCAGGTCGGGCCCGACGGTCAGGTCATCCGCTACGGCGCCGGACCAGCCCTCGTGCTCTCCTTCATTCTCCTCGGGGGCGCGTGCGCGCTCGCCGCGCTCTGTTACGCGGAGCTGGCGTCGATGATTCCGCAGGCGGGAAGCGCGTACGCCTACACCTACGCGACCCTGGGCGAGCTGGTGGCCTGGATCATCGGCTGGGACCTGATTCTCGAGTACGCCGTCGGCAACGTAGCGGTCGCCATTTCCTGGGGCGACTACTTCAACACGCTCCTCCGCGGCTTCGGCCTCGACCTGCCCGTGTACCTGTCAACCGGGTACCGGACGGCGCTGCTCAGCGCCGATCCGGCGGTGCACGGCTTGATCGACAGCGCCCCCCGTCTCGCCGGTGTGCCGGTGCTGGTCAACGTGCCGGCGTTCGCCATCGTGATGCTCATCACCTGGCTGCTGCTGCGCGGCGCCCGCGAGAGCTCACAGGCCAACAAGATCATGGTCGTCGTCAAGCTCGCCGCGCTGGCGCTGTTCGTCGTCGCCGGCCTCACGGTGATCAATCCCGAGCACTACACGCCGTTTGCGCCGAACGGGTTCACCGGCATCCACCAGGGCGCGGCGATCGTGTTCTTCGCCTACATCGGCTTCGACGCCATTTCCACGGCGGCGGAGGAGACGAAGAACCCGCAGCGCAACCTCCCGATTGGCATCCTCGGGGGCCTCGCCATCTGTACCGTCATCTACGTCATCGTCGGCATCGTGCTCACCGGCATGGTGCCCAGCTCCGACCTCGCCGTCGCCGACCCGCTGGCGCGGGCGCTCGAGATTGCCGGCTTCACTCGCGTCGGCTGGCTGGTCGCGTTCGGCGCGATTCTGTCGATGTCCACGGTGCTCCTGGTCTTTCAATACGGCCAGCCGCGCATTTTCTTCGCCATGGCGCGCGACGGCCTGCTGCCGCAGTGGGCCGCGCGCGTGGACCCGAAGACGCGGATTCCCTACGTGACGACGCTGGTGACCGGGCTGGTGGTCGCGGTGGCGGCTTTGATTGGCGATGCCGCGGAAACTTACGACCTGACCAACATCGGCACGCTGTTCGCGTTCGCCCTGGTGTGCGCCGGGGTGCTGGTGCTCCGCATCACGGAGCCCGAGCGCACGCGTCCGTTTCGGGTGCCGTTCGTCTGGCTGGTGGCGCCGCTGGGCATGGCGGCGTGCCTGTTCATCATGGTCGGCTTGCCGCCGCAAGCCTGGACACGGTTCGGCTGGTGGTTGCTGATTGGCGCGGCGATTTACGTCCTCTACGGCTACCGCCATTCTCGCCTGCGGCCACGCTGACGCCGGTCGCGGCCTGCCCCCGGCAATCCGCGGGGCTTGCTAGCGCCGAGCTGCCGCCGCACCGCCGCGACAGCCGCCGATCGCGATACAATCACCTGTTGGGCTTCTCGTCTCCGGCCCCGCAGTGTCACATGCCTCACGACTGGATCGCAGTGCGCGGCGCGCGCGTGCACAACCTGAAGGACATCGACGTCGACATCCCGCGCGACAAGCTGGTGGTCATCACCGGCCTGTCGGGTTCGGGCAAGTCGTCGCTCGCCTTCGACACGCTGTATGCCGAGGGACAGCGCCGCTACGTCGAATCGCTGTCCGCCTACGCGCGGCAGTTCCTCGAGCAGATGGAGAAGCCCGACGTCGACCTGATCGAGGGCCTGTCGCCGGCGATCTCGATCGAACAGCGGACGACCGGCTCCAACCCGCGCTCAACGGTCGGCACGGTCACCGAGATCTACGATTACCTGCGGCTGCTGTTTGCCAACGTCGGCGTCCCGCACTGCCCCAATTGCGGCCGCGAGATCGCCTCCCAGTCCCTCGATCGCATCGTCGATCTGGTGATGACCTATCCGCAGGACACCCGCATCAACGTGCTGGCGCCCATCGTGCGCGGCCGCAAGGGAGAGTTCAAGAAGGACCTGCAGGCCCTGCGTGCGCGCGGTTTCACCAAGGCCCGGATCGACGGCCAGACGCGGTCGCTCGAGGAGGACATCAGCCTCGATCGCCGCCGCAATCACAACATCGACATCGTGATCGATCGCCTCATCGTGCGCAGCGGCATCGAACGGCGGCTGGCCGAGTCGGTCGAGGTCGCCCTCGGGCTGGCCGGCGACATCGTCCTCATCAACTCCCTCGACGGTGGCGACCGGCTGTTCTCGCGCAAGCTCGCCTGCGTCGTCTGCGGCCTCAGCGTGCCGGAAATGTCGCCGCGCGCGTTCTCGTTCAATTCGCCGCACGGCGCCTGCCCGGAATGCCAGGGCCTGGGGGCGACGTGGGACTTCGACCCGCTCCGCATCGTGCCCGACGATGGCAAGTCGCTGACGGAGGGCGCGATTGCGCCGTGGGGCAGGGGCGATCGGCGGATGGTGCGGGACGCCGTGCAGGCGATCGCTGCCTACCACGGCGTCGATCCGGCGGTGCCGTTCGCCCGCCTTCCGAAGAAGCACCGCGACCTCGTGCTGTTCGGCCCGGGAACCGCCCGGCCGGCGACGCGCGGCACCAGGGCCGCGACTGCCGATCCGTTCGGACGCGACTTCGAGGGCGTCATTCCCAACCTGCGCCGGCGGTTCGAGCAGGGTTCCTGGGTCGTGCAGGAGGAGCTTGACGTCTATCGCGCGCTGCGCGAGTGCCCCGCCTGCCGCGGCGACCGCCTGCGCCCCGAGAGCCGGTCGGTCAAGGTCAAGGGGCACACCATCGCGGACTACGTCAACCTCTCGGTGGCCGCGGCCTTGACACGATTCGACGAGCTCGAGCTCAACGAGCGCGAGTCGATGATCGCGACCCGCATCCTGAAGGAAATCCAGGACCGGTTGCGCTTCCTCAACGACGTCGGGGTCGGCTATCTGACGCTGGCGCGCTCGGCGGCGACGTTGTCCGGCGGCGAGGGGCAACGCATCCGCCTGGCCACCCAGATCGGATCGAACCTCACCGGCGTCCTCTACGTCCTCGACGAGCCGTCCATCGGCCTGCACCAGCGCGACAACCGCAAGCTGCTGGCGACGCTGGCGCGGTTGCGCGATCTCGGCAACACCGTCGTCGTCGTCGAGCACGACGAGGAGACGATCCGCATGGCCGACTACGTCATCGACCTCGGCCCCGGCGCGGGGGAGCTCGGCGGCCAGGTGATTTTCCAGGGGCTGCCGGCTGACCTGATGCTCGACGGGCACGGGTCGCTGACCGGCGCCTACCTCACCGGCGCCCGGACCATCGCCCTGCCGCCGGCACGCCGGCAGGCGTCCCGCGGCGAGATCGTCGTCCGCGGCGCACGCGAGAACAACCTGCGCAACGTGGACGTGCGCATTCCGCTGGGCCTGTTCGTGGTCGTGACCGGCGTCAGTGGCTCGGGAAAGAGTACGCTGGTCAACGACATCCTTTACAAGTCGCTGGCCCGCACGCTCTATCGCGCTGCCGACGAACCGGGCACGCACGACACGATCGAGGGCATCCAACTCATCGACAAGGTGATCGAGATCGACCAGTCGCCGATTGGCCGGACGCCGCGTTCCAACCCGGCGACCTACACCGGCCTGTTCACCTTCATCCGCGAGCTCTTCGCCATGGTTCCCGAGGCGCGGGCGCGCGGCTACAAAGCGGGGCGCTTTTCTTTCAACGTCAAGGGCGGGCGATGCGAAGCGTGTCAGGGTGACGGCGTCATCGCCATCGAGATGCACTTCCTGCCCAACGTCTATGTGACCTGCGAGCAGTGCAAGGGCCGCCGGTACAACCGCGAAACCCTCGAGATCCGATACCGCGGGAAGTCCATCGCCGACGTGCTGGAGCTCACCGTCGACCAGGCGCTCCCCATCCTGGAGAACTTCCCGCCGATTGCCAACAAGCTGCGCACCTTGCAGAACGTGGGACTCGGCTACATCGCGCTCGGCCAGTCCGCCACCACGCTCAGCGGCGGCGAGGCGCAACGGGTGAAGCTGTCGCGCGAGCTGTCGAAGCGCGGCACCGGCCGGACCCTGTACATCCTGGACGAGCCGACGACCGGCCTGCACTTCGAGGACGTGCGCAGGCTGCTCGACGTCCTGAACCGGCTCGTCGAGCAGGGCAACACCATCGTCGTGATCGAGCACAACCTCGACGTCGTCAAGAGCGCCGACTGGATCGTGGACCTGGGGCCCGAGGGCGGGGAAGGCGGCGGCAAGGTGGTCGCCCAGGGATCGCCCGAACAGGTGGCGGCCGCCCGAGGCTCGCATACGGGCCGGTTCCTGGCGGACCTCTTCAAGAACGAAAACGGCGCGGGCCGGTCGTCTAACGGCATGAGGCCCTGACGAGTGTGGTATTTTTCACACACCTCAGCTAACGATTTCTGTGGCTGGCGAGCCACAGCCGACGTTCGACGCAAGGGGTGCCAAATCCATAACTCTTTGATAATGTTGTATTTAGACCGCACGATCACATGTTTGTATTCCAGGCATTGACTTTGCTGGACTTAGCACCGCTCCGAACTGGACTGATGAACTGAATGGACGCGCAACGGACCCTTCGCCGCCCGATTTCCTGTGCCGGCATCGGCTTGCATTCCGGCAACAAAGTCACCCTGACGCTTCGCCCGGCGCCGGCTGATACCGGCGTCATCTTCCGCCGCACCGACCTCGGTGTCGAGATACCGGCCACGGTCGGGAACGTCTCGGCCTTCCAGTACGCGACCGTGCTGGGGCGCGGCAAGGCCACGGTGGAAACGGTCGAGCACCTGCTGGCGGCGCTCGTCAGCGTCGGCGTCGACAATCTGGTCATCGAGTTGACGCACAACGAGGTGCCGATCATGGACGGCAGCTCGGCGCCGTTCCTCTACCTCGTGCAGGAAGCCGGCATCAAGCGGCTGTCCGTGCCCCGGCGCTATCTCAAGGTGCTGCGTCCGGTGCAGATCGCCAACGGCGACAAGCGCATCGCGATCTACCCCTCGGACCACTTCAAGGTGAGTTACACGATCAGCTTCGATCACCCGATGCTGCGGCACCAGTCACGGACCGAGCGCATCACCGAGCAGAGCTTCGCCGAGAGCATCGCGCCGGCGCGCACCTTCGGCTTCCTCAAGGAGGTCGAAATGCTGCGCCAGAACGGCCTCGCCCTCGGGGGCTCGCTGGAGAACGCGATCGTGATCGGCGATGCCGGCGTCCTCAACGCCCTGCGCTTCGAGGACGAGTTCGTGCGGCACAAGATTCTCGATGTGGTCGGCGACCTGGCGCTGGTCGGCCATCCCATCGTCGGCCATGTCGTCGCGCATCGGGCCGGGCATGCGCTGCACACCGCGCTGGCGGCGCGCCTGCTCGAAGATCGCGACGCGTGGATGCTGGTCGAATCGCCCGCGGCGGTGGGTCTCATGCCCGCCGGGGTGCCGGCCGCCGCTCGCGCCAACTGACACGCTCGGAGTTCGCCTCCTCGCCTGAAACGGCCGCACGATGCGGCCGTTTTTTTTGCCCACCGCACCGTCGAAGCCATTCGCGCGGCCTGTCCCCCGCGCGCGCCGTGGTGACCGTGGTGATTGCGTTGCCACGGACCGGACGCGTAGAGTGTCAGGGTGACGGCGTCGGCCGTCGAACTCCGAGGGGGATCCATGAGCGTGCGACGATGGAGCGGGTTGGGCCTGGTGATGGCCGCGGCGCTGGCGGGCGCGGGACCGGTGGCTCACGGGCAGACAGACGCGGCCCTGGCCGCGCGTGCGCGGGCGATTCACGATCGCGTCCTCACGCTCGACACCCACGCCGACATCAACCCGGCCAATTTCACCGCCGCGCGCAACTACACCCAGGACCTGCCGACGCAGGTCAACCTGCCGAAGATGATCGGCGGCGGGCTGGACGCGGCGTTCTTCATCGTCTACGTCGGGCAGGGTGATCGCACGCCGGAGGGCTATCGGGCGGCCTACGCGCAGGCGATCGAGAAGTTCGAGGCCATCCATCGGCTGACCGAGCAGATTGCGCCCGACAAGATTGGGCTCGCGCTGACGGCTGCCGACGTCCGCCGCATCGCCGCGAGCGGCCGCAAGGTGGCGCTCATCGGCGTGGAGAACGCCTACCCCGTGGGAACCGACCTCGCGCGCATCAAGGAGTTCTTCGACCGCGGCGCCCGCTACATGTCGCTTGCACACAACGGCCACAGCCAGTTCTCCGACTCCAACACCGGCGAGCGCGACGGCACATGGCTGCACAACGGACTCAGCGAGCTTGGCCGCCAGGCCATCGCCGAGATGAACCGTCTCGGGATCATGGTGGATGTGTCGCATCCCTCGAAGGCGTCGATGATGCAGACCGTCGCCGTATCCCGGGCGCCGGTCATCGCCTCGCACTCGGCGGCGCGCGCGCTCGCGAACCACAGCCGCAACATGGACGATGAGCAGCTACTGGCGTTGAAGAAGAACGGCGGCGTGATTCAGACGGTGGCGTTCAACGGCTACGTCAAGGTGCCGCCGGAGCCATCGGCCGAGCGCACGGCGGCCCTCGGCGTGCTGCGCAAGGAGTTCGGACTGCCCGCCGGCGGCGGCGGCGCCGCGGCGCTGGCGAAGCTGCCCGTTGAGCGACGCACCGCCTACCAGCAGCGGCTGGCGGCGATCGACGCGCGGCTGCCGCCGCCGCCGCGTGCGACCGTCGCCGACTTCGTCAACCACGTCGATTACATCGTGAAGCTGATCGGGCTCGATCACGTGGGGATCTCCTCGGACTTCGACGGCGGCGGGGGCGTGGACGGGTGGAACGACGCAGGCGAGACCTTCAACGTCACCCTCGAACTGGTGCGCCGGGGGTATACCGAGGAGCAGATCGCGAAGCTGTGGAGCGGCAACCTGCTGCGGGTGATGGCGGAGGTCGAGGCGGCCGCACGCGCCGGCCGCTGACCCGGCTGCTCACGTCAGCTCGACGCGGGCGTAGGCCTGCAGGATGTCGGCCTCCGACGGGGGCTGCAGGATGTTCCGTGCGGCGAACTCGCGCGCCTGTGGGTAGCGGGTCGCCGCGACGCGCGCCGCCGCGGCGGCCAGATCGTACGCGGTGTGGCGCAGCTCGACGCCGGGGCCGAGCCGCAGCCAGTCGGCGCCCGGCCGGCCGAACGGCATGCCCACGCTGCCGGCATTCACCACTCTCACTCCCCCAATGCGCCGGTCGAACGGCATGTGCGTGTGCCCGCACACCACCAGCGGCACCCGCAGGCCCCCGAAGACGGGCGCCAGGCGCTCCTCCGCCGTGAGGCGGGTGAAGATCTCGGTATCGCTGCGCGGGGTCGCATGGCAGAAGAGGACCTCGCCGATTCCGTCCACGTCGGCCGTGCACGTGGCCGGCCAGCTCGCCAGGAGTTGTTCGTCGTCGGCATCCAGCTGCTCGGCGACCCAGCGCACGAGCGGGATGACGGGTGCCGGCACGCCGTCCGGTTCGTGGCCCTGCATCACCGCGAGCACCGCGCGGTCGCCGTTGCCGCGGATGAACCGCGTGGGCACGTCGAGCTGGCGCAGGCAGTCGATCGTTTCCCGGGGCATCGGACCGGGGACGACGTCGCCGCCAATCAGGATGCCGTCCACGCCGGCAGTGCGGACCTCGTCGAGCACCGCTTCGAGCGCCGGCAGGTTGCCGTGCAGGTCGTAGAGGACGGCCAGTGCCATGGCCGGGTTACTGGCCGACGACCAGCGCCCGGGTCGTCGTGGCCAATCCGCAGGCCTCGAACCAGTCGATGCCTTCGCTGACCAGGTCGAACTTCAGCGCATAGCGTCCCGGCGTGTCCGGCGCGGGCACGTCGATGCGGACGTCGGCACTGCCGCCCGGCGGGATGTCGCCCGGGAGCCAGGCGCGCGCGTGATCGCGGTTGAGGAGCCGTCCCTGTTCGTCGAGCAGCTGGGCGCCGAGCCGCACCAGCCGGCGTCCGTAGCTCGCCTGGGCGCGAAACGGCCTGGTCGACAGGTTTCGGACCCGGGTGGCGACCGTGAGCGCCTGCGCGACGCGGCCGCGCAGCGGGCGGCCGGGAATCCACTCCCGCAGGTCGATCTGCGCCCGCGGCGTCGCGCCGGGAATGGCGTTGCCGAGGTTGTTGTGATCCCACACCTCGTGGCGGATCCGCTCCAGGTCGGGGGAGCCGGCGACGAAGCGGCGGGAGTAGGCGTTCTCGGGATGGTCGGTGATCTCCCAGCACAGCCGGTCCACGCCCACCTCGGTGGCCAGTGCGCGCGCGCGCGCCATTTCCTCGTCGTGATCGTTCCAGGTGAAGAGGATGTAGCGCCAGTTGAGTTGCGGCACGTCGCGGCCGCTGGCCGCCTTCTCGTCGGCCATGGCGCGCAGGTTGGCGAGGGCGAGCGCGAACGTCCCGCGCTGGCGATAGCGCACGTAGGTGTCCTGCGAGGCGCCGTCGATCGAGAAGGTGACCTCGTCGATGCCGGAGTGCACCAGGCGGCGCGCCTTGTCCTCGGTCACGGCCAGGCCGTTGGTGCTGGTGTAGAGGTAGATGTGGGGGAAGCGGGTCTTGATGTACTCGCACATCTCGACGGCGCGCTTGTGCAGGAACGCCTCCCCGTAGTTGAAGAAGTCGATGCGCGTCAGCGTCGGGCCCGCCTCGTCCACGACCCGGGTGAACACGTCCCAGTCGAGCATGCCCGCCTGTCGCGAGCGGGTGATGCCGGTCTCGGGGGCGCAGCAGGCCTGGAAACACGAGATGTTGCAGGCGGCGGTGCACTCGATATAGAGCCGGGTCGGCTGCGCGGCCACCGCCAGATCGCGCACCGGCGGCACGTCGGTCGCCGCCAGCGGCAGCTTGAGCGGGCAGTCGCCGCAGAAGGCGGAGCCTCCCTGGTTGAGGTCCGCGCGCAGCCCGCCGGCGACGGGGCCGGTCCAGATCGCGGTGAGCGACGAGGTGCGCGTGTCGCCGAGGACGCGCTTGGCATAGGGGTCGGCACAGCCGCAGACCACGCGGCCGTCGCACAGCAGCACGGCGGTCGACCACGGCCACGAGCAGGTGAAGCGGGTCGCGAGGTAGTTCAGCGACATCGCGCGTGCGTCTACTTCTTCTCCAGCTTGCGCATGTACGATTCGAGCTTGTCGTTCTCGTACTTGACCTGGTTGAGGAACAGGCTCTCCGCCAGGTAGGCGCTGATGTCCTCGGCCGCCATCTGCCCGATCAGGTGCTGGATCTCGCGCGTGAGGTCGTCGTACGAGCGCTCCAGCTCGCGTTTGGCGGTGACCTCGCGAAACAGCGCCTCGAGCACCGCCAGCAGATCGCCGTCGAGGGCAATCTCGTGTCCGGAGGTCGTCTTGATGGTGCGCATGGCTACCCCTGGAAGCTGCTGACGGCGCTCGCCTCGTCCGGGTGCATCTCGAGGAAGTTGTGGGCGCCGGTCATGGTGAGCATCGTCTCGACGCGTTTCTGCACGCCGACCAGCTTGATGGTGCCGCCGGCCGCGGTGGTCTGGCGGTAGAGATCCATCAGGCAGCCGATGGTGGCGCTGTCCACGTACGTCACCTTCGAGAAGTCGAGCAGCAGCTTGCGGTCGCCGGCGGCGAGCAGGCGGGCGACGGCGCCGGAGAAATCGGCCAGCAGCGGGTACATCATGCGGGGCTCGCCGATGCGGACGATGGCGATGCCGGTCGTGTTTTCGGTGGTCAGGTTCATCCTGCGACTCCAGTTTCGAGCTCATGCCTCAACCGGCGTATCTGCCGCGCCAGCTCGGTGCGGCCACGATTGATCCGCGACTTGACGGTGCCTTCCGGCAGGTGCAGCTGGTCGGCGATCTCCTGGTACGACAATTCCTGAATATCGCGCAGCAGCACCGCCGAGCGCAGCGCCGGCGCCAGCTGCTCGAGCGCCCGCTTCAGCAGGTCGACGCGATCGCGCTGTTCGAGCGCGGCGAACGGGCTGGTCGTCGACGCCGCCGGCATCAGCTCGCCGGCATCGACGTCGCGGTCGATGGTTTCCCGTTCCTTGCGCACGCTGCGGTAGTGATCGATGCACAGGTTGCGGCTGACGCTGACCAGCCAGGTCTGGAAGTTGGCGCGGCGGTCGAAGGTGTTCAGCGACTTGAAGATCTTGAGGAAGACGTCCTGCGTCAAATCTTCCGCTTCGTCGTGCTTGCCGGTGAACTTGTACGCGATGTTGAACACTTTCCGCCAGTGCTGGCGCACGATGACGGCCCACGCGTCCTGGTCGCCGGCCAGGCAGCGCTGGATCACCGCATCGATCGAGTCCGACGGCGCAGAAGGATCGGGCATCAGGGCGTAACTGGCGGCCGATCGTACCACGTTTTTCCGGTCGAACCGGGCCTCGCCTTCGCGGTAAGATCGCCGGCACCGGCGCGCCGCGGCGCGCGCGGCACTTCCCGACCCGAGCATCCTGTTGACCACGACCTTTTCGACGGCGGCGCGCGGATTGGCCGTCGATGGCGTGCCCCTCGCCGACATCGCCGCCGCCGCCGGCACCCCGTGCTACGTCTACAGCGCCGCCGCGATTCGCCAGGCCTACTCGACGCTCGACGCCGCCTTCGGCGCCTATCCGCACGCGATTCACTACGCGCTCAAGGCGAATTCGTCGCTCGCCATCGTGCGCCTGCTCAAGACGCTGGGCAGCAGCGTGGACGCCAACTCCATGGGCGAGGTCGACGTCGCGCTGCGCTGCGGCTTCGCCCCCGGGCAGATCATGTTCACCGGCGTCGGCAAGAGCGCCGACGAGCTGGCGCGCGCGATCGCCCTGCAGCTGAAGGCGATCAACGTGGAATCGCCGGGCGAGCTCGATCGGCTGGATCGGCTGGCCCGTGAGCAGCGGGTCGTGGCCCGCGTCGCGCTGCGCGTCAACCCGGACATCGACGCCCGCAGCCATCCGCACATCTCGACCGGCCTCAAGACCAACAAGTTCGGCGTCCCGATCGGCGCCGCGGCGGAGATCTTCCGCGAGATTCGCCGCCGCCCGTCGCTCGACGCGGTCGGCGTGCACAGCCACATCGGCTCGCAGATCACCACGCTCGATCCGCTGCTGCGGGCGGCCGCCGCGGCGGTGGACCTCGCCGTCGCCGTCCGCGCCGACGGCCTGCCGCTGCGCCACGTGGACTTCGGCGGCGGGCTCGGCATCTCCTATGACGGCTCGCCGGCGATCGACGCGACGGAGTACGGGCGCGCCCTCGTCGGCCTGGTGCGGCCGACCGGCCTGACCGCGCTCGTCGAGCCCGGCCGCAGCCTGGTCGGTCCCGCCGGCACGCTGGTGACGCGGGTGGTGGACGTCAAGCAGTTCGAGGGCGCCCGCCAGTTCATCGTCCTCGACGCCGGCATGACGGAGCTGATGCGGCCGGCGCTGTACGGGGCGTTCCATCGGATCGAGCCGGTGCGGGCGCGCCCGGGCGAGCCGATGACCGCCGACATCGTCGGGCCGGTGTGCGAGAGCACCGACACCTTCGCGCGCGACCGCACGCTCGCTCCCGTCGAGGTCGGCGACCTGCTGGCGGTGCGCGACGTCGGCGCCTACGGGGCGGCGATGGCCTCCACCTACCTGCGGCGGCCGCTGGCGCCCGAACTCCTGGTGGACGAGGGCGGCTGGCGGGTGATCCGCCGCCGGCAGACCCTCGACGACATGCTGGGGCTCGAGGAGTGACGGCGCCGGGCGCCGCGGAAAAGACCGGGCATCTCGTCGCCTTCGAGGGTCTCGACCAGAGCGGCAAGCAGACCCAGGCCGACTGCCTCGCGGCAGCCCTGCGCGGCGAGGGCCGCGAGGTCCATCTCCTGTCGTTCCCCGACTACGCGACGCCGATCGGGTCGGAGATCGGCCGCGCGCTGCGCGGCGAGCGCGACTTCGCCCCCGACGTGATGCAGCTGCTCTACGTCGCCAACCGGTACGAGTATCGCGCGCGGATCGAGTCGTGGCTCGCGGCCGGCGGTCTCGTCGTCTGCGACCGCTACCTCGCCTCGAGCGTCGCCTACGGCGAGGCGCAGGGCCTCGACGCCGCGTGGCTGACGCTGCTGCAGCAGCGCCTGCCGCAGCCGGCGCTCACCGTGCTGCTGGACATCGCCCCCGAGGCCTCCCTGCAGCGCAAGGCACTCGAGCGCGACCGCTACGAGCGCGATCTCGCCCTGCTGGCGCGTGTCCGCGCGAGCTACCACCGGCAGTCGGCCGCGCCGGGCTGGGTGCGGATCGACGGCGCGCAGCCCCGCCACGCCGTGACCGAGGGCGTGCTGGCCGCGGTCAGGTCGCGACTCGGGCTGCCGTAAGGCCGCGCACTTCGCTCGCTCCCGCGGCGAGCAGCGGCCGCGCACACGCCTCCAGCGTCGCGCCGGTGGTGGCGACGTCGTCCACCAGCACGATCGTGGCGCCGCGGACGCGCGGGTCGAACGGCCGGCGCAGCGCGAAGGCGCCGCGCACGTTGCCGGAGCGTTCGGCGGCCGGCAGCTCGACCTGGGATCGCGTCGCCCGGATGCGGCGGAGGACGAGCGCCAGCGGGCGACCCAGCCCCCGCGCCAGGTCTTCGGCCTGGTTGAAGCCGCGCGCCCGCTGGCGCGCGCGGTGCAGCGGCACCGGCAC
The DNA here is from genome assembly GCA_963707795.1 of uncultured Acidobacteriota bacterium. Taxonomy (GTDB): domain Bacteria; phylum Acidobacteriota; class Vicinamibacteria; order Vicinamibacterales; family UBA2999; genus JACCSI01. Next base: position 200,992 of record OY970174.1, read on the forward strand.
CACCAGGTCGGCGCCCGCGAGCGTCTCGCAGGCGATCGCCGCCATGAGACGTGCGAGCGGGGGCGCGACGGATCGCCGGCCGTCGTACTTCAGCGCGTGAATCACCTCACGCAGCCGGCCGTCGTAGGGCCCCACCGCGGCCACGTGCGCGAGCAGCCGCAGGCCTTCGGTCGAGTGGGGCACGACGGCCGCCGCCACCGCGTCCCAGCAGGCGCCGCAGACCGCGCCGGCCAGCGGTTCGTCGAGCACCCGGCCGCAGCAGGCGCAGGGTGGTGCGATGAGGGCGGCCAGCAGGGCATTGGCCGCGCCGCGGACGGTCACCGCGGGTCTCCCCCGGGCCGGTGCGGCGGCGCCACGCGACCCGCGGCGGGCCGCTCAGGCGCGCGCCTGGCGCTCCGAGGCGATCTGGTCGGGGATTTCGATCCGCGTCGCCTCGCCCCACAACCGTTCGAGCCCGTAGAACTGGCGGGCGTTGACCGAGAACACGTGCACGATGAAATCGAAGTAATCGAGCAGCACCCACTCGGCGCGGTCGTAGCCTTCGACGTGCGCCGGGCGCACCTTGTCTGCCTTGAGCGATTCTTCAATGGCGTCGGCAATGGCGTGCACCTGCCGCGGATTGGCGCCGGTGCAGATCAGGAAGTAATCCGTGAATGCGCCGGTCTTGCGCAGGTCGAGCACCGTGAGCGACTCGGCTTTCCGGTCGCTGGCGGCCGCGATGGCCTTGCGCAACTGACCGGGCAGCCGCGGGAGCCTGGGTGCGCCCCGCGGGGGAGTCTTCGTCCGCGTCTGTGGAGATTTCGCCATGCAAATCAGCTTCCGGAGGAACGATACAGCGAGTGTTGCGCGATGTACGCCGCGACCGCGGCGGGGACGAGACCGTCGAGCGGCTGCGCAGACGCCGCACGCCGGCGGATGTCGGTCGAGGACACGTCGGGGGTTTCTGCGTCGACCAGGATGATGGCTGGGCCGCTCGCATCGTGGAAATCTGCCGCGTGAACCATCCGCGGCGCCAGCGATGGCAGGCGCGCGGCCAGCCGCGCCAGCGGCGTGCCTGGCCTCGCGACGACGAGGAAGTGCGCCGCGTCGAGCACGTCGGGGTACCGGTGCCAGGTGGCAATTTCCGCAAAGGCATCCGCGCCGGTGATGAAGAAAATTTCCTGCGGGCGCATGCCCTCGCGGTGCAGCGCGGTCAGCGTGTCGAACGAATACGACGGGCCTTCGCGGTGCAGCTCCAGCGCCGACGCCTCCCAGGACCGGTGGCCCGGCTCGGCCGCGATCGCCCGCTTGACCATCTCGAGCCGATGATACCCGGATGTCTGCGGGCGGTCCGTCCGGTGCGGGGGGCGTGCGGAGAGCACGAAGCGCACCCGATCGAGCCGCACGGCGTCCTCGGCCGCACGCGCCGCGGCGAGGTGGCCGGCATGAATTGGGTCGAAGGTGCCACCGAGCACGCCTACGCGCGGCCGGACGGTCATCGGCCCCGCGGGTCCTCGGTCGCGGTCGCCGCCGCGGCCTCCGCGGCGCGGGCGTCGGCGATGAAAGGCCAGGCCGCCTCGAGCAGCGCCGGCACGCCAGCGCCGGTCACGGCCGAGATGGCGAAGAAGGGAAGCTGCAGGGCGCGGGCGCGCGCTTCCAGCGCCGCGACCTCGTCGGCATCGGCCATCGCGTCCATCTTGTTGGCGACCACGAGCTCGGGTTTGTCCAGGAGCGAGCGGTCGTACAGCGCCAGTTCCTCGCGGATGACGTCGAAGTCCTCCACCGGCCGGCGGCCAGAGGCGCCCGACACATCCACCAGGTGCAGCAGCACTTTCGTGCGCTCGATGTGTTTCAGGAACTGGTGGCCGAGGCCGTGGCCCGTGTGCGCCCCGGCGATCAGGCCCGGCACGTCGGCCACGACGAAGCTGCGCTCCCCGCTCATTGTCACGACGCCGAGGTTGGGGGTCAGGGTGGTGAACGGGTAATCGGCGATCTTCGGCCTGGCGGCGGAGATGCGGGCGATCAGCGTCGACTTGCCGGCGTTGGGGAAGCCGACCAGGCCGACGTCGGCCAGCAGCTTGAGCTGCAGGCGCAGGTGCCGTTCTTCACCGGGTTCGCCGGGCTGATGCTTGCGCGGCGAGCGATTGGTCGACGTCGCGAAATGTGCGTTGCCGAGCCCGCCGCGGCCGCCCTTGGCGATCAGGACGCGCTCGCCCGGCGCGGTCAGGTCGGCGATCGCTTCCGCCGACCCGGGCACGGCGGGATCGTGGGTGAAGACGAGGGTCCCGACCGGCACGTGAATCTCGAGGTCGTCGCCGTCGCGACCCGAGCGCAGCGATCCTTCGCCCTGGCCGCCGCGTTTGGCGGCGAACTCGGGTGTGAAGCGGAAGTGGACGAGCGTGTTGCGGTGGGGATCGGCGACGAGGTAGACGGAGCCGCCGCGGCCGCCGTTGCCGCCATCGGGTCCGCCGCGCGGAACGAATTTCTCCCGGCGGAAACTCAGAGCGCCGCTGCCGCCGTGGCCGGCGGCGACATGGATCTCGACTTCGTCTACGAACAGCGGGCGACTCTCGCGTTACTCGACCGGCAGGACGCTGATCCGGCGGCCGTGGGCGCCATGATCCTCGAAGCGCACGCGCCCGCCGATCTTGGCGAAGAGCGTGTCGTCCTTGCCCAGGCCGACGTTGAGGCCGGGGCTGAAGCGCCGGCCCCGCTGGCGCACCAGAATCGAGCCGCCGGTGACGATGTTGCCGTCGTGGCGCTTCACGCCCAACCGCTGCGAGTTGCTGTCGCGGCCGTTGCGTGAGCTGCCCTGTCCCTTTTTGTGCGCCATGACTACACCTGGATGTCGGTGATGCGGACGCGCGTAATCAGGCTGCGATGGCCCTTCGTGCGCCGGTACTGTTTGCGCCGCTTCTTCTTGAAGATGCGGATCTTCGCCGTCTTGTCCATGTCGTGCACCACGCCCAGCACCTTGGCCCCCGACACGAACGGCGACCCGGCCATGAACTCGCCGGCGTCCTGGCCCACCAGGAGCACCTGGTCGAAGGTGAGCTCGGCGCCGGCGTCGTGGCCGTGACCGCTGATCTCGATGAGCGCGCCCGGCTCGACGCGAAACTGGCGGCCGGAAGCCTGAATGATGGCAAACACAGTGAATTCTCCCGAGGAGGCTCGAACTCCTGAGTATAGCACCGGACGGCCGCCCGGGGCCAGCACCGGGGTCGGGTCAGCGACCCGACCGCGCGCGCCGGCTACTTGAGGAGCACCCGCGTGCCGCGGATCTTCTGGGCGCTCATCGCGTTCAGAAAGGTCGGCAGCAGGCGGTCCATCAACTCGAAGAACGACGACAGCGCGGGGGTCTGCGTGTTCTGGTTGTAGAGGATTTCCTCGCGGAAGGTCTCGCTGTGCAGCGTCTCGCCGGTCTTGCCGTCGATGAAGACGAAGGTCGGGCGGAGGATGAACCCCTGCCGCTCCATGTAGACGCGCTGCGGCACGACGCGGCGGCGGCCGAACGAGTCGTAAATCTCCTGCTCGCGCTGCACGAAGCCCGACGTGGTGTGGGGGCGGAAGAGCACCGTCCCGGTCACGATGAGCGGATTCTGATGCTCCTCGCCGAGCTTCTTCCAGGTACTCGACGTCGGAGAAAATCTTCTCGTAGGCTTCGAGGTCCTTTTCTTCCTTGATCGGTGGCAGCCCGCCGTCCGGGGTCGCCGGGTCAGACGACGCCGCCGCCGGCGCCGCCCCGCCATTCTGCTGCACGACGATGTCGGCCAACGGCAGCGCTTCGCTCTCGATCACGCGCAGCGAGCCCTTCTGCCGGAGCTGGCTGCGCAGCAGCCGTACCGTCTCGAGGTTCGCATCCACCTCCTCGTCGCCCCCGGCGACGAAGCCGGCCACGAGGACGCGCTGGAAGCCCGCGATGTCGAGCTTCGGCTGGATCGGCGTTTCGATGGGGACTTCGAAGTAGCTCGTGCACCCGGCGAGCGCGCCCGCCAGCACCAGGATGAGGCTACCGACCGTCTTTCTTCCGGTCATTGATTTCCTTGAACAGATCGAAATTTTGCCGAATCAGCGTGTTCTCGGGATCGAGCGCGACGGCCTTCTCGTAGGCGCCGCGGGCCTTGTCCAGTTCGCCCGCCTGCTCGTAGGCGACGGCGAGATTGTTGAACGCAGCGGCATAGGTGGGATCGAGCTGGGTGGCGCGTTCCCAGCGATAGATCGCCTCCCGCCAGAGTCCACGCTGTGCGACCTGGATGCCGAACTCGACCTGCTCCTTGGCGTCGCCGCGCTGCGCGGCGGCCGGGGCGGCGCCGAGCATCAGGAGACACAGGGCTATGGAGTAGGTGCGCACAGACATGACCCCTGTTTGCCACTATAGCGGCTGCGCTCCGGAGGGAGCAAGGAAATTACCGGTCAAAACAGCCCTTGTCGGGGCAGTTTGGCGACCGTATAGTGATGAGCGAGGTCGGGGCCGCCGGTTTGTGCCGGGCCCCGGCGTCGTGCGTTGCGCGGCCATTCGCGACGCGCTGCCAGCGGGCCCGCCGGAGGGGGTCGATGACGTCGACCGACGCCGCCGCGCTGGCCATCGTGGGACTCCACGACCGCCGCCTGCTCGCGGCCCTGCTGCGGGTAATCACGCGCCGCGCGACTGAGGAGGACATGGCGGCGCTGCCGCCCCGCGTGCCGGGCGAGTCACTCGTCGCCTGGGCGTGCCGCGCTCGAAGGCCAGAACACGACGGCGCCGCGCTGCGCGCAGAGGTGGCACGGGTGGAAGACGCGGCGGCGGCACAGGTCGCGGGCGCCGCTCGCGCGGGTGCCGTGTCGATTCCCTTCTTCGATCCGCGCTACCCGGCGCTGCTCGCCGCAATTGCCGACCCGCCACCCCTGTTGTGGGCGCGGGGACACGACGTGACGCTCGCCGCGCCCGCGGTCGCGCTCGTCGGATCGCGCACCGCCACGCCGTACGGGCTCGCGCTGGCCGCGCGCCTCTCCCGCGATCTCGCCGCTGCGGGGCTCGTGATCGTGTCAGGGCTCGCGCGTGGTGTGGATTCGGCGGCGCACGCCGCGGCGCTCGACGCGGGCGGGGCAACGGTCGGCGTCCTCGGCTGCGGGATCGATCGCGTCTACCCGGCTGAGCACCGGGTGCTGGCCCGCCGCATGGAAGACACCGGTGCGGTCGTGAGCGAATACCCGCCGGGCGTGCCGCCCCTCCCGCACCACTTTCCACTGCGCAACCGCATCATCAGCGGACTGTCCGGCGCGGTCGTGGTGATCGAGGCGCCAGAGAAGAGCGGGGCGCTCATCACCGCGGCCACGGCACTCGAGCAGGGGCGCGACGTCATGGCCGTGCCCGGTCCGGTGACGGGCGGGCGGAACCGCGGCGTGCACCTGCTGATCCGCGATGGGGCGACGGTCGTCGAGTCGGCCGACGACATTCTCCAGCACCTCGGGCCGGCCATCCTTCGCCGCGCCCCGGGCGCGGCCGTGTCGCACGCGGTGGCGGATCTGCCGCCGGCCCTCGACTTCACGGTCGACGATATGGCGGCACATTGCGGGCAGCCGGCGGCCGTGGTGCTCGCGCGCCTGCTCGACCTCGAACTGGGCGGCGTGGTCACGCGGATCGATGGCGGACGGTTCCTGCGGGTCGAGCGGCCGGCCAAGCCGGACTGACGGGTCCGGCTGAGCGCAAAAAGTGCCCATAATCAAGCCATTTGCCGCCCCTGCGCCGCCGCTTCGCCCCCGCATCCCGAAAACGCGTGTTACCGTAAACCGTTTGGAGAGCCCGAGACCGTAGATGCCGAAACCGCTTGTCATTGTCGAGTCGCCCGCCAAGGCGCGGACACTCAGCCGCTTTCTCGGTGACCGCTATCGCGTGGAAGCCAGCTACGGCCACGTGCGCGATCTGCCCGAGTCGGCAGCCGAGGTGCCCAAGGACATCAAGGGCAAGGCCTGGGGCCGGCTCGGCGTGGACACCGACGGCGAGTTCACGCCGTACTACGTCGTCCCGGCGGACAAGAAGAAGTACGTCCAGCACTTGAAAGCGGCGCTCAAGGACGCGTCCGAGGTCATCCTCGCGACCGACCCGGATCGAGAGGGCGAATCGATCAGCTGGCATCTCAAGCAGGTGCTGAAGCCGAAGGTTCGCGTCCGCCGCATCGTGTTCCACGAAATCACGGAAGAAGCAATCAACGAAGCGCTGCGGCAGGCGCACGAGGACGTGGACGAGAACCTGGTCCGCGCGCAGGAGAGCCGGCGCATCCTCGACCGTCTGTACGGCTACACGTTGTCCCCCGTGCTGTGGAAGAAGGTGCAGACGGGCCTCAGCGCCGGCCGGGTGCAGAGCGTCGCGGTGCGGCTCATCGTCGAGCGCGAAGAAGAGCGCATGGCGTTTCGCACGGCGAGCTACTGGGATCTCGAAGCCAAGCTGCGCGCCGACGAGCGCGAGTTCACGGCGACGCTGGTCCGCCTCGGCGAGCAGCGCATCGCGTCGGGGAAGGACTTCGACGCCCAGGGCGTGCTCACCGGCAAGGGCGTCCGCGTCCTCGACGAAGCCCAGGCGCACCAGCTGGTGGACGCGCTCTCGCGCAACCTGCCGTGGACGGTGAGCAGCGTCGAGGAGAAGCCGTTCGCCCAGCGCCCGGCACCGCCCTTCACGACCTCCACGCTGCAGCAGGACGCCAACCGCAAGTTCGGCTTCTCGGCCGAACGCACGATGCAGGTCGCGCAGCGGCTGTTCCAGGGCATGGACATCGGCGGCGGCGATCTCGAGGGCTTGATCTCCTACCACCGCACCGATTCGACCACCCTGAGCGACAAGTCGCTGCGCGAGGCCGGGCAGGCGGTCTCCGAGATGTACGGCGGCGACTATTACAAGGGCCCACGCCAGTACCAGACCCGCGTGCGGAACGCGCAGGAAGCGCACGAGGCGATCCGGCCGACAGAGTTCCGCCGCACGCCGCAGGCGCTGGAGCGGGTGCTCGAACCCGACGAGCTGAAGATCTACGATCTGATCTGGAAGCGCGCCATCGCCTCGCAGATGGCCGACGCGCGGCTGTTGCGGACGGCGGTCGAGATCACCGGCACTGGCACCGACGGACAGCCGGCGATGCTGACGGCCAGCGGCAAGGCGATCGAGTTCGCCGGCTACCTGCGCGCCTACGTCGAGGGCAGCGACGACCCGACGGCCGAGCTCGACGGCCAGGAGTCGCTGCTGCCCAAGCTCACCGTCGGCGAACGGGTGCAGGCCCCCGACCAGCTCGATGCCCGGCTGATTGTCGCCGGCGTCGATCCCAAGTCGCACCAGACGACGCCGCCGCCGCGCTTCACCGAAGCGTCGCTGGTCAAGCGCCTCGAGGAGGAGGGCATCGGGCGCCCCTCGACCTACGCGCCGACCGTCGCCACCATCCAGCGACGGGGGTACGTGTCGCGGCAGGGCAAGGCGCTGGTCCCCAGCTTCACCGCGTTCGCCGTGACGCGCCTGCTGCGCCAGCATTTCGGCGATTACGTGGACCTCGGGTTCACGGCCGAGATGGAAGAGATCCTCGACAAGATCTCCAACGGTGAAAAGGACTGGCTCGACTTCATCCGCGAGTTCTACCGCGGCGACGGCAAGCACCACGGGCTCGAGCACCTGGTCGAGGACAAGGGGCAGGAGATCGCCTACCCGGTCATCGAGGTCTGCGACGACCCGGACACCGGAGCGCCCATTCGGGTCCGCATTGGCCGCTACGGACCGTTCCTCCAGGTGGGCGACACCGCCGGCGAGGGCCCGCGCGCGTCGGTGCCGGCCGATCTCGCGCCCGCCGATCTGACCTGCGAGAAGGCGGTCGCGCTGCTGCGGGCCAAAGCGCAGGGGCCGCGCTCCCTGGGCGAGGATCCGGAGACGAACGAACCGATCTACGTCATGCTCGGGCGCTTCGGCCCCTACGTGCAGCGCGGGGAGACGCCCACGGACAAGAAGGCCGAGAAGCCGCGGCGTGCGTCGCTCGGCCGCGACATGAACGAGGACACGATCACGCTGGCGGACGCGCTGCGCCTGCTGTCGCTCCCGCGCGAGCTCGGCGCCGGCGCCGACGGCGAGGCCATCGTGGCGAACGTCGGCCGCTTCGGGCCGTACGTCAAGCACGGCTCGGAGTTCCGCTCGCTCGAGGCCACCGACGACGTCTACACCATCCCGCTGGCGCGGGCGCAGGAGCTGCTGGCGCAGGAGAAGAAGTCGGTGCGCCGGCAGCGCGCAGCGGCCAAGGAGTTGCGGGCGCTCGGCCCGGATCCGGAGTCGGGCGCGCCGCTGCGGATTCTCGATGGCCGCTACGGGCCCTACGTGACCGACGGGACGACGAACGCGTCGCTGCCCAAGGGCACGGCACCCGAGGCCCTGTCGATGGAGGACGCGCGGGCGCTGCTCGCGGCCCGCGGTGGCGGCGGCAAGGCTCCGCGCCGTCGCACAGCGAAGAAGGCCAAAGCGGCGGCGCGTCCCGCCCGCGCGGGCAAGGGCCGCGGCGCCAGGAGCGTGGACAGCCGCTCATGATTCACGTCATCGGCGGCGGACTGGCCGGGTCCGAAGCCGCGTGGCAGGCGGCGCAGCTCGGCGTCGCCGTCACGCTGCACGAAATGCGGCCCCTGCGGCCCACCGCCGTGCACAAGACGGACGCGCTCGCCGAGCTGGTCTGCAGCAATTCCTTCCGCGGCGACAGGGTCGAGAACGCCGTCGGGCTCCTCAAGGAGGAGATGCGCCGGCTCGGCTCGCTGGTGCTGCGCGCCGCCGATGCGACCCGCGTCCCGGCTGGCGCCGCGCTCGCCGTGGACCGGGTGGCCTTCGCCCGGGAGGTGACCGGCGCCATCGCTCACCATCCGTTGATCACCGTGACGCGCGAGGAGGTGGCCGCGCTCCCCACCCCCTCGTCCGGCTGGTCGCCGGTCATCGTCGCCACCGGTCCGCTCACGTCCGAGGCGTTGTCGGCGGACATCAGCGCCTTCATCGGCGCCGAACACCTGTCGTTCTACGATGCGATCAGCCCGATCGTCCTGGCCGAGACCATCGATCGCAGCCGGGTGTTCCGCGCCTCGCGGTGGGATCGCAGCCTGCGCGGGGCGGCAGGCATTGAGGGCGGGCCCGCGTGCGGGGTGGACGATGGCCAGGGCGACTATCTGAATTGCCCGATGACGAAGGACGAGTACGTCGCGTTCTACGACGCCCTCGTCTCGGCCGAGTCGGCGACCGTGCACGATTTCGACACGGCGCAGTTCTTCGAAGGGTGTCTGCCCATCGAGGTCATGGCCCATCGCGGTCCGGACACGCTGCGCTTCGGTCCGATGAAGCCCGTCGGGTTGACCGATCCGCGGACCGGCCGGTTCCCGTACGCGGTCGTGCAGCTGCGCCAGGACACGCTGGCCGGCGACCACTACAGCCTCGTGGGCTTCCAGACGCAGCTGAAGTGGGGAGAGCAGGCGCGGGTGCTGCGCCTGATCCCGGGGCTCGAGGACGCCGAGTTCGTCCGCTTCGGGATGGTCCATCGCAACACCTACATCAACGCGCCGACGGTGCTGCGCGACACGTGGCAGACGCGGACCCGGGCGGACCTGTTCTTCGCCGGGCAGGTCTCCGGGGTCGAGGGCTACGTCGAGTCGGCCGCGTCGGGCCTGCTCGCGGGGCGCAACGCGGCGGCGCTGGTGCTCGGCCGCCCGCTGTCGGTGCCACCGCGCACGACGGCGATCGGAGCGCTGTCGTATTACGTCTCGCACGCCGACGCGGCCAGTTATCAACCGTCGAACATCACGCACGGCATCATGGCGGCGCTCGACAGCCCGCCGAAGGACAAAGCGCGCAAGAAGGCGCTCGTCGCCGAGCGGGCGCTGCGCGATCTCGCGCTATGGCACAATCAGGCCTTCGCCGGGTTCGCGCCCCTGGTGGACCGCGGCGCGTGAGCGCCGCGTGATCACATGAGAGATCATCTCAAGGCGTTTCTCGACTACCTGCGGTTCAATCGCAATGCCTCGGCGCACACGATCCGCGCGTATGAGGTGGACGTGCTGCAATACCTCGCCTGGGTGGCCGCGGACCGCCAGCGGCGCATCGGTCTGCTGCGCCCGGCCGACCTCGACGGCGGCTCCGTGCGGTCGCACATCGCCGAGCTCGGCCGCGCCGGGGAGGCGCGCAGCTCGGTCGCGCGCAAGGTCTCGGCGTTGCGGTCGTTCGTCCGCTACCTGCGCCGGGAAGGGCACATCGAGCACGACCCCACCGCCCTCGCCGTCGCGCCGCGCCGCGAGCAGACGCTGCCGGCGCACCTGACCGAGCCGGAGATGGCACGCCTGCTCGACCTGCCGCGGGCGGACGACCCGCTGGGCCGCCGCGACCGCGCCATCCTCGAGCTGGTCTACGCCTCGGGGCTCCGCCTGAGCGAACTCGAGTCGCTGGACCTCGAGAACGTGGATTTCGGCGGCCGCATGGTCCGCGTGATGGGGAAGGGCGGCAAGGAACGCATCATCCCGTTCAACACCGCGGCAGAGCGGGCGCTGCGCGCGTGGCTCAAGGACCGCGCGCAGATGGTGGACAGGGGCACGAAGAACGAGGGACGAAGGACGAAGAACGGGCGCGGGGGAACGGGGCACCACGACCGGGATGGTCAACCGCTGTTCGTCAACTATCGCGGCACACGGCTCACCGGCCGCAGCGTCGACCGCCTGTTGCGCCGCTACGCGACGCAGTGCAGCCTGCAGACGGGCATCAGCCCGCACGCGCTCCGGCATTCGTTCGCCACCCATCTGCTGCAGCGGGGGGCGGACCTGCGCACGATCCAGACCCTGCTCGGCCACGCCCGTCTCAGCACGACCCAGCGCTACACCCATGTCAACGCCGCCCACCTGATCGAGGTGTACCGGCGTTCCCATCCCCGATCCGGCCGTCAGGACTGAATTTGCCGACACTGTTCCGCTGTCCCGCGCTGTTGCTGGCCGTGCTCTGCCTGGCGGCGCCGGTTGCCGCCAGGGCGCAGGCCCCTGAGCCGCCGCCGGCCGCCGCGCCCGCCGCGCCCGACGAGCCCGAGGGCATCGACCTGTTCGGGTTCGCCGCGACGCAGACCGAGCGGCTGAAGATCAGCGGGGTCTTCGTCGCCGGCTGGTCGCACGACGGGGCGCAGGCGCAGCTCGGGTTCGAGAAGCAGGGGCGGGTGGCGGAGGCCACCATTGCCTTCAGCGGCCGGCTGACCAGCCGCGTCCGCTACGTCGTCTCGTTCAACCCGGTCGACGAGGTCTCGTCGAAGCCGGCGTGCGGCGAGGCCGATTTTTTCTTTCCCAACGACCCGCGCATCTATTCCGCCGGCCCCGTGGTGCCGTGCAATCCGGAGAACGGGCACAAGCGCGTGGACACCTACAACACCTACGCGCTCGACTACATCACGCAGCAGGGCCCGCTGCGCGAAGGCTACGTGGACTGGCGCGCCAGCGATGGCCTGTCGGCCCGCTTCGGCCGCTTCATCGTACCGGTCGGATTCGCGCCGCGCGAGGTGGGCTCGTGGACGGCCAAGGACCTGACCCGCATCCAGCGGCTGAATGCGGAAGCCAACTTCGGCCTGATGCTGGCGTACTCGTTCCGCCGCGCCGGTGGCGCGCCGCTCGTGGATGCCGCGGTCATGGGCGTGCTCGGCGACGGCAATCGGGAGAAGGATTACGACTGGTTCTACTTCGCCAATCCCACCCTCGACAGCAACAGCGCGCTCACCGCGATTGCCAGCGTCCGGGCGCGCCCGCATACCGCGATCGACGTGCGGGCGGCGTACAAGCGCGGGTTCACCGGCTCGAAGGTGGAGCGGCTGCCCAGCTACTGGGCCTCGAAGCGGATTGACGACGCGTTCGTGGCCAGCGCCCGGGTGCAGGTGCACCCCTGGCTCGCGCTCTTCGGTGAATACGCCCGCTATGTGTGGGGACCGACCGCGACCTCGGCGGAGCTGGTCGGGTTCGACCCCGAGCCGATCGTCAAGCCGGGTTACTACGTCGGCGGCACCTTCGAGGTGCCGGTCAGCCGCCGCGCGCGCGCCGGCGTGACCGTCACCCGCGAGGAACTCTCCCGCGACGACAGCCTGGTGAAGTATCTCGCCCTGAACGATCTCTATGGGGTGGCGCTGGGGAAGAAGGACCGCGGGACCGTCGCCCGCGTCTACCTGGATGTCTCGCGGCTGGCGACCGTCGGCCTGTTCTGGGCCGACATCTCCAACCCGTTTCCGTGGATCAGCGGCAGTTGGCCGGTGGCCGGGCCGCGCGCGTTCACCGGACGCGCCCCCGACCGCTACGGGATCGCGGTGGTGCTGCGCACCCCCTGAGCGTGGGCGCTACGCCACCGTCGTCATGCGCCGGCGCGGCAGCTCGATGTTCAGGGTCTTGATCTTGTAGTTCATCACCCGCGGGCTGATGGCCAGCAGCTCGGCGGCGTCTTTCTGCACCCAGTTCGACATCTTCAGCGCCTCGGTGATTGCCTGGCGCTCGATCTCCTCGAGCGGGATGCCCTTGGACGGAATCTTGACCGAGGACCACGGCTCGCGCGAGGTCGTGTTCCCGTGGTCGCCGAGACGGAGGTCGTCGGCGCGAATGAGCGGGCCCTCGGTGAGCAGCGCCGCGCGCTCGATGGCGTTCTCCAGCTCGCGGATGTTGCCCGGCCAGTTGTAGCGCGACAGCATCTTTTGCGCTTCGGGCTCGAGCCCGTCGAGCCGCTTCTTCAGCTCGCCGCTGAACCGGCGCACGAACCATCCGGCCAGCGGCAGGATGTCCTCCTTGCGCTCGCGCAGCGCCGGCATCTCGATCGTCACCACGTTGAGCCGGTAATACAGGTCTTCGCGGAACTGCCCGCTGGCCACCATCGAGGGCAGGTCGCGGTTGGTGGCGGCGATCAGCCGCACGTCCACCTTGATCGTGCGCGTGCCGCCGAGGCGCTCGAACTCGTGCTCCTGCAGCACGCGCAGGATCTTGGCCTGCGTGCTGCCGCTCATGTCGCCGATCTCGTCGAGGAAGAGCGATCCGCCGTCGGCCTGCTCGAACCGTCCGATGCGCTGGCGATCGGCGCCGGTGAAGGCGCCCTTCTCGTGCCCGAACAGCTCCGACTCGAGCAGGTTCTCCTGCAGCGCCGCGCAGTTCACCTTGACGAAGTTGCGCGCCGCGCGCAGCGAGTTGTGGTGGATGGCGCCGGCGATCAGCTCCTTGCCGGTCCCGGTCTCGCCGCGGATGAGCACCGTCGCGTTGCTCTTGGCGACCTTGCGGACCACGCCGAGGACCTTCTCCAGCGGCTCGCTGCGCCCGACGATGCGCTCGAAGTCGTACGACGACTGCTGTTCGTGGCGGAGATAGTCGAGCTCGTTCTTGAGGCGCTTCAACTCCAGCGCCTTCTCGACCTTCACTTCCATCTCCTCGATCTCGAACGGCTTCTGGACGTAATCGAAGGCGGCGTGCTTCATCGCCTCGACGGCGGTGCTCACCGAGCCGAACGCGGTCATCAGGATGACCGACGTCGTCGGATGCAGCGCCTTGGTCGTCTTCAGCACCTCGAGGCCGGTCGACCCCCCCATCTTCAGATCGCTGACGACCACGTCGAAGTAGCCGGCGTGCAGCTTCTCGATGGCAGCGTTGCCGTTGCTAGCCTCCTCGACCTCGTGCCCGGCAGCGGTCAGCCCCAGCGCGAGGCCGCGCCGGAGCGCATCGTGGTCGTCGGCTACAAGGATTCGTCCCATGGTCGCAGCTACTCGAGCCCCGGTGGCTACCTGACCCACATATCGGTGTGTTCCACGGGGAGCGACACCCGGAACGTCGTTCCCCGACCCTGAGCGGTGGTCATGTCGATGCGTCCTTCATGCGCGTCGACGATTTTGCGCACTATCGCCAGGCCCAAGCCCGAGCCCTTGGGCTTGGTGGTGATGAACGGATTGAAGATCTTGTCCGCCACGTCCGGATCCACCCCGGGACCGGTATCGGCGACCTCGATGACGATCGTGGCCACCGGCTGCGTGCCGTCGGGGAGCAGGGCCCCCGCGCCCGCCGCGTCCACCTGGCGGGCAGTCAGCGCCACCGCGCCGCGCCCGCCGAGCGCTTCGTAGGCATTGATGAGCAGGTTTGCGAACACCTGGGCGAGCTGCGTGCTGTCGCCGTGGATCGCCGGCAGCTGGTCGTCGACGCGGACGCTGACGGTCGTGTCGCCGCGCGCCGCCTTGCCGTCGGCCATCGTCACCGCCGCCTGCAGCGCCTCGGCCACCGAGGCCCGGTCCAGCTGCAGCCGCACCGGCCGCACGAAGTCGAGCATCTCCTGGACGATGGCATTGGCCATCTTGGCTTCGCTGATGATCTCGCCCACCAGCGCCTGCCCCTCGCGATTGTCGTGTAGCTGGCGGCGCAGCAGCCCTGCCATCACTTCGATGCCGCCCAGCGGATTCTTGATCTCGTGCGCCATCGCCGCGGCCATTTCCCCGAGCGCGGCCAGCCGGTCACGCAACCGCTCGCGCTCCTCCATCCGCTCGACGTGCGTCAGGTCCTTGAACAGCAGCGCCGCGCCGACCGTATGGTCGTGCTCGTCGCGGATGAGCGACAGGGTGTAGCCGATGACCGTGCCGGTCGACTTCAACCGCAGTTCGGCGCGGTTGGGCAGCGACGCCATCTCGAACACGCCCCCCAGCACACGGACCACGTCGGGATGGGCGCGGAACACCTCGGAGTACGGCTGTCCGAGGTAATCGAGATCGGCAGGCAGCTCGAAGGTGCGGTAGGCCTCGTCGTTGATCAGCACCACCTGGCCGTCGGGGTTGATGGCCAGCACACCGTTGCGCATATTGGCAACCATGTGGCGGAAGAAGTCATCGGAGGTCCCGCCCGTGCGCGCACGCCGGGCCGGAGATCCAGTCGGATTCAGTCGTTGCGGGGAAGCCATGGCAGCCAACGAACCGGCCGTGTTCGCAAACGCCGTACCTCATCGGTAAGTCGGGGCGAACCGTCCAACTCCCGGGCGATTACAGAAATTGGATTATGTCGTGAGGTATCGGAAATTACAAAACTGTCGCCGAGGTTACGATTTCGCATTCGTCGCGTCCGATGCTTCGGTCTGCAGCATCTCCCACTGGCTCAAGAGGTCGCCCACCTGCCACATCAGCTCCTGGTGCTGGGTAATGACCGGCTGGGCCTCCTCCCGCCGCTCGTAGAACCCCGGCGCCGACATCGTCGCCTCGAGGTGCTTGATGGCGGCCTCGCATTCGGCGATCCGGGTTTCCAGGGTGGCGATCCGGTCGGCCAGCGCCTTCATCGCCTTCTGCCGGCGGCGGGTTTCCGCCGCCTCCTGCTTGCGCTGCTCGTGCCCGTCGGAGCCGCCCGTGCGCGGCGCGCGCGCGGCGGCGCGGCGCCCGGGGGCCGGCGTCGAGGCGTCGGCGCGGGGCGCGGGAGCGCGGGCGGTACGGGTCTGGGACGCGGGGGCGGGAGCGGGAGCGGCGCCCGCCGCGACGCCTCGTTCCTTGGACCACAGATACTCGCCGTAGGTGCCCGGGTAGAGGGTGGCCTTGCCGTCAGCGACCTCCACGATGCGCGTGGCCAGGCGCTCGACGAAGTAACGGTCGTGCGACACGAACACCAGCGTGCCGCCGTAGTCGGCGAGCGCGTCGAGCAGCACTTCCTTGGAGTCGAGATCGAGGTGATTGGTGGGTTCGTCGAGCAGGAGCGTGTTCGACGGGCGCAGCAGCATCCGCGCGACCGCCAGGCGCGTGCGTTCGCCGCCGGACAGCACCCCCACTTTCTTGTAGACGTCGTCGCCCGAGAACAGGAAGCCGCCGAGGATGTTGCGGATGGCCGGAATCATCGCGTCGGGCGACCCGGCGGCGAGGGTTTCGTAGACGGTCAGGGTGGCGTCGAGCCGTGTCGCCTCGTCCTGCGCGAAGTACTGGGTCACGACCTGGTGGCCCTCGCTGCGCGCGCCGCGATCGGGCGGTTCCTCGGCCGACAGCAGCCGCATCAGCGTCGACTTGCCGGCGCCGTTGTGGCCGACCAGGCCGAGGCGGTCGCCGCGTTCGATGTGCAGGTCCACGTGATCGAGCACGACTTTCGCGCCGTACGCCTTGCGCGCCTCACGCAGCTCGAACACCATGCGTCCGCTCTTGGGGGCCGGCGGGAACTGGAAGTGGATGCGCTTGCGCTCGGGCGGCACCTCGATGCGCTGAATCTTCTCCAGCATCTTGATACGGCTCTGCACCTGGGCGGCCTTGGTCGCCTGGTAGCGGAAGCGATCGATGAATTCCTGCACCCGGGCGATCTCCTCGTCCTGGCGCCGCTTGGCCTCGCGCAGGCGCTCCATGCGCGCCTCGCGCTGCACGAGGTACTGCGAATAGTTGCAGTGATAGTCGGTGACGGTGCGCAGGGCCAGGTCGGCGATGCGGGTGACGACGGCGTCGAGGAAGTAGCGGTCGTGGGAGACCAGGATCACGGCGTGCGGGTAGCCGGCGAGGTACGCCTCGAGCCAGTTGCGCGCGTCGAGGTCGAGGTGATTGGTCGGCTCGTCGAGCAGCAGCAGATCGGGCTGGCCGAGCAGCAGCTTGGCCAGCGCCAGCCGCATCTGCCAGCCGCCCGACAAGTGATCGGTCATCGTGTCGAAATCGGCCGGCTCGAACCCGAGCCCGCGCAGCACGTTGGCGACGCGCAGCTCGAGATGGTAGCCGTCCTCCATGCGGAAGCGCTCCTGCAGGTCGGCGTAGCGATGCAGGGCGGCGTCGTGCGCCTCGGCGGACAGGCTGTCGTCTCCCAGGCGGTGCTCGAGATCGTGCAGCTCGCTCTTCATCTCGAGCAGCGACGCGAGCGCGAGGCTGGCCTCGTCCACGACGGTGCGGCCGCGGTGGACGAGCCCATCCTGGGGGAGATAGCCGATGGTCAGCGCGTTGGGCCGCATGACCCGCCCGTCGTCGGGCTCCTCGAAGCCGGCGAGCATCCGCAGCAGGGTGGTCTTGCCCGCGCCGTTGGGTCCGCACAGGCCGACGCGATCGCGATCGCCGACTTGCCAGGTGACCGCGTCGAGGAGCACGCGTCCGCCGAATTGCTTGTGCAGCTGCTGGAGCTGAATCATGACTTGAACGAGGCCGCGCACGGCGTGCCGCCCGGCGCAAACCGCCGCGTCGCCGCCTGGGCACGCACGCCGGTGCGCCGGGTTCCCGACGCGAGCGCGCGGCCGGCCGGCTATTCCCCGAGCGCGCGCGCGGCGGCGGCCAGGACCTGCGGCACGCGAAACGGCTTGGTGAGATAGCCGGACACGCCCAGGTTGACCGCTTCGATGGCGCTCGACTCGGTGGAGAAGCCGGTGATGATGATCACCGGGAGATCCGCCTTCAGTCGCTTCGCTTCGCGGATGAGCGACAACCCGTCGATGCCGGGCATCTTCAGGTCGGCGATGAGCAGGTCGTAGTGGCCCAGCCGCAGCCGTTCGATTGCGGCGCGGCCATCGCGGGCCGTGTCCACTTCGTACTCGGCAAGCGCCAGGGTTTTCGACAGCAGCTCGCGAATGCTCGCTTCGTCGTCCACCACCAGCACGCGCGGCGGTTCATCGGTCCGCGCCGCGGGCCGCTCGGGCGCCACCGGCTCGGTCCGTTCGCTGCGCGGCCGCTGGGCATCGAGCCAGGCGTCGATATCGCGCTTGCGAAACCGCCATTGCCGGCCGACGCGGACCGCGGGAATCTTCCCGGCCTTGATCAGGCGATACACGGTCCGCAGGTTGACCTGGAGGTACTCGAGCACCTCCTCCGTGGTCAGAAACGTTTCGTCACTGGGGAAATTGATGGCCACTGCGCTTTAACCGCTGATTCTACTCCGTTACCGCGTTATCTCCCACCGGCAATTCCAGCGTGAACACGGCGCCTCCTTCCGGCCGATTCGCGGCCGACAAGCGGCCGTCGTGCTCCTGCATGATCCCGTATGCGATCGCCAGGCCCAGCCCGGTGCCCTGGCCGACCTCCTTGGTCGTGAAGAACGGCTCGAACAGCCGCGGCATCGCGTCGGCCGGGATGCCCGGCCCGTTGTCCACCACCTGAATCTCAATCGTCCGGCGCCCCAAGCGGCGCGAGCGCAGTTCGAGGCGTCGCGGCGTGTCCCGGGTCGCCAGCGCCTGTTCGGCATTCATCACGATGTTCAGGAGCGCCTGCTGCAGCAGCAGGGCGTCGCCGGCCACCCGCGGCAGCCGGGGCGCCAGATTCTGCACGATCTCGATCGAGCTGGCGGCGGCGGTCGCCGCCCGCAGCCGGAGCACGCGGGTGACCACGTGGTTGACGTTCAGGCGCCGCCGCGAGATGCGCCGCGACCCGGCGAAGACGAGCAGGTTGTGCACGATCTTGGCGGCCCGTTCCGCCTCACGAAACACCAGCTTCAGATCGCGTTTCGAGCGAGCCGGGAACTGCGCGGTGTCCTGCAGCATCAGCTCCAGGTGTCCCAGCACCCCCTGGAGCGGGTTGTTGAGCTCGTGTGCGATGCCGGCGACGAACTGTCCCAGCGCGGCGAGCTTCTCCGACTGGGTCAAGCGGTCGCGCAGCTCCACCCGCTCGGCCTGCATCCGGGCCTGCTCGCTGACATCGCTGGCCACCACGACGGCGCCCATTCGCTTGTCGTCGCGCCCGATCAAGGGACTGACCGTGAACAGAAACGTTCCACTCAGGGTGGGATCGTCGAGCTCACGCGATTCCGACTCGCTCCCGCTTCCACCCCGTTGCGGCGTCCCGAGCCGTTCCACCCAGCCCACCAGATCGGCCCCGAAAAAGTCGGCCAGCGGGCGGTCGATCAGCTCGGCGGCGCGGCGTCCCACCCGGGCGGCGAACGCCTGGTTCGCATGGCTCACCCGCAGCCGCCCGTCGCTGACGACGACCAGGTCGGCGAGTGAATTGAACGTGCTCTCGAGCTCGCGCCGCGCGCGCAGCAGGTCGTCGAGCAGCAGCACGCTCTCGACGACCGCCGAGACCAGGGTCGCGGCTTCGTCGAGGCGCGCCAGAATGGCCCTTGCCTCCCCCGGCTCCATTCGCAGCCCCGCGACCTCGAGCGTGCCGAGCGCGCGGCGCCGGCCACGCAGCGGCGCGAGCATCGTCGGCGTCGCGGCACCGGGCGCGGCGAGAACCTCGGCGCCGGCGGTTCGCATCGCCAGCGAGACCGGCACGGCCGGATCGTCGGTGGCGACCCGGCGCCGGGCGGCAATCTCGCCGGCGTCGGAGGAGGCGACCAGATCCAGCGCGCGCGCCCGGCGATCGTGCAGCCAGATCGAGACCCGATCGGCGGTGAACAGGTTCCGCGCCCTGTCGCAGAAGACCTCGAGGCTGGCATCGAGGTCCAGGGCCGACGACACCGCCCGCATCAGGTTCAGCCCGAGCTCGCGCACGTCCTGCTGCAGCGCCGCCTGGCGTCCCAGGTGCGCCCGATCGAGGGCGAGCGTCAGGAGGTCGGCCACCGCCGCGACCTCCTCGAGGGCCGGGCCGGGAACGTCGGGCCGTTCGATGCCGATCAGAAGCATCCCGATGGGGGTGTCATGGCTGAGGAGCGGCGCCGCCAGCGCGGTCTTGGTCCCGAGGCGGCTGGGGAGCTCCGCGAGCCGGGCGATGACGGTTGGCTGGCGGCTGGCCCAGACGTCCCGGGCCGCGGCCTCCCCGCGCCGCCCGGTGAACCACGGCTCGGGCGCGAGGTCGTCGAGCCCGGTCGCTGACCAGGCATACAGCCCGCCCGTGGCCGGGTCGCGGCGGAGGATGACGCTCGATCGGCCGTTGGCGGCCTGCAGCGCGTGGTCCTGAATGGCCGTCACCACGCCGGCCATTCGATCGCCGCGGGCGATGGCCCGCACGAGCGGCTGCAGGCGGGCGTCATCGCGCACGGCGCGATTCTACGCCATGCGGGGCAGGGGGAGTCCACTGCCTAAGGGGCTGATAGACTAGGGGTTACGAGGCCAGTGTTCGACGCCCGGCTAAGCGGGCCCTGGCGCCGTCTTACCCTGGTGAAGGGCGAGCAACCGCATCCGGGAAGGAGCCCCGCCTGGTCCGGACAGCATGGACCGACGAAGAGCTCGTCGCACGGTCCGTCGATGGAGACGCTGACAGCTTCAACCAGCTGATTGTCCGCTGGGAACGGCCGATTTATGCCCTCGCGTACCGGACGATCGGCCGGGAAGAGGAGGCTCGTGACATCGTCCAGGAGACGTTTCTCCGCGCATTCCGCGCGCTCCCCGGCTTCAAAGGTCAGGCGAAGTTCTCCTCGTGGCTCTACCGGATTGCGCTGAATCTGTGCCGCGACTGGATCCGCAAGCAGCGCCGGACGCCCGTCGTGGCGGCCCCCGAAGGGGTCGACCTCGTCGAGCTGGCGAGCGAGCAGGGGCCGGTCGAGTCGATCGAGGAGCTGGTCTCGCGTCGCGAGATGAGCGCGGTGGTGGCCGAGGCGATGGCCCGGCTGCCGGACGAGCAGCGGACGGCGATCGTGCTGAAGGAGTACCACGGTCTCACCTTTCAGGAGATCGCGGAGCTGCAGGGGTGCCCGTTGAGCACCGTGAAGACACGGCTGTATCAAGGACTGTCGGTGCTGCGCCGCCACCTCGAGGCGCAGGGGATGACCCGCGGGCCGGGGCGCGCGGGAAAGAGTGAGATGGCATCATGAGCGAAACGTTCGGCTGCGATGACAAGGATCGGCTCGTCGAGTATCTCTACGGCGAGCTCGACGGGGATGGCTGCCGCGAGGTGGAGCGCCACATGCGGTCCTGTCACGCCTGCGCCGCGGAGTTGGCCGGGCTGCAAGCGGTGCGCCAGGACCTGCAGGCCTGGATGCCGCCCGAGACGCATCTGGACATCACGGTGGGTCGTCACGCGGCTGCCGGCGTACCGCCGCAGCGGTGGGCGGCGCTGACGGCGCTGCCGGCGTGGGCGCAGGTTGCCGCCGCCGTCCTGGTCCTCGCCGCCGGGGCGGCGCTGGCCAATCTGCAGGTGCGCTACGACCGCGACGGGCTGGCGGTGACGACGGGATGGATGGCGCCGGCCTCGCCCGTGCCGTCCGCGTCGCCGGCACCGGCTGCGGCCGCCGACTGGCGTCCTGCCCTGACCGCGCTCGAGCGCGATCTGCGCACCGAGCTGGCGCAAGTCACGCGCCGCGAGACGCCCGCGCCCGTCGCCGATCGCGAATCGCCGCCGGCCGACACCGCCGCCATCCTGCGGCGAGTGCAGGCCATGCTCGAGGACAGCGAGCAGCGGCAGCGGCAGGAGCTGGCGGTCCGCATGCTCCAGTTGAACCGTGACATCGAGATGCGGCGACGCGCCGATCTGGTCAACATCAACCAGAGCTTCGGCGCGCTCACCGGCCGCACCTACAAGGCCGAAGCGGGCCAGCAGGAAGTCGTGAACTACCTGCGCCGGGTCGCGGCGCAGCCCATTCCGTGAGGCCATGACCACGACAGCATCGCCCGAAGGGGTAAGGACGAAGGTTGGCGATATGAGCAGGACAGGATCAATCGTGGCGGCGGCAGTGTTCGTCGTGGGGCTGGCGACCGCGGCCGGGGCGCAGGCGCCGGCGCCGAGTGGGGCGGCGCGGCCGCTCGATCGCAGCGAACTGCGCGATCAGATTTACGTCATGGAGGGGGCGCTGGTCCGCGCGGTCTCGTTCGGCGCGCAGCGCCTGACCCGCGAGATCCGATCGGTGATCCCCGAGATGATGACGGTCTCGGGCGAGCCGCAGGCGCGCGGCGTGTACCTCGAGGGCTACGGCGTCTTCTTCGACGTCGGCGTGCCCATCCTGCACCAGAGCATGGTCTGGAGCCTGCGCACCATGCTGGGCCAGGACGACAAGGGCCTGGTGGACGCGCTGAATCTCCTGAAGGAGCAGGCCAAGGACGCGCGGACGCCGGCCAACCGTCAGGCGCTCGAGAATGCCATCGCGCGCATCGAGCTCCAGCTCGGGCCGCTCAACCGCGGCACCGAGCTGCCGCAGCTGACGTTCCCGACGGCGCTGCCCGCCGAGCAGGGCACTGCGGCGATGGTTGCCTCGGACCCCGGTCCGGCGCCCTCCGCGCCGGCGCCCGTCGCCGCGACGCCGCGCCCGTCGCCGTCGATCGATCGCAAGTATCTGCAGGATCCGAATGCGATCAACCAGGCGTACACCACCTCGGTGCAGAACGCCCTCATCGACGCGATGATCGCCTACAGCCTGCCGATGGGCCTGGGTCCCGACGAGTTCCTTACGGTAGGCGCGCGCGACAACATGCGCCGCGACAGCCTCGCGCCGCCCGACCCGTACGAGGAGGTCGTCACGGTACTCCTGCGCATCAAGGGCGCCGACCTGGCGGCCTACCGCTCCGGTCAGATCGATCGCGAGGAGGTCAAGAAGCGCGTCCAGATCCGCGAGTTCTGACGCCGGGACGAGCGGAACGTTTCCCGCCGCGTGGTGTCGTAAGATAACGGCCATGAACCGCTGGTTTCCGGCGCTCTGCCTGATGCTGGCCCTGTCGGCCGGCTGCAACCGCAACATCGATCCCACGACCGTGCTCGAAGCGCACGACGTCGTCACGGGCTGGTACGACGCGGGGATCGTCGAAGGGCAGATGAACAAGCTCGTGCCGAGCATCTCCCTCAAGCTGCGCAATACCAGCGCCGAGCCGGTCCGCTCGATCCAGATCAACGCCATCTTCAAGCGCGTCGGCGAGGCCGAGATGTGGGGCGAACACTTCGGCTGGGTGGTGCAGCGCGATCCACTGGCGCCCGGCGCGTCCACCGCCGACCTGGTGCTGCGCTCGGGGCTCGGCTACACCGGCGAGCAGCCGCGCATGCAGATGCTGCAGAACGCCGAGTTCGTGGACGCCAAGGTCGAGATTTTCCTGCGGCAGGGGTCGAGGGTCTGGGCTAAACTCGCCGAGTTTCCCATTGAGCGCCAGCTCCTGACCCAGTGACCACGACGACCGCCGCGCCGCCCGCGCAGACGCTCGAACGCCGCCTCGGCCCGTTCGACGCCGCCGCGATCATCATCGCCAACGTCATCGGCGGCGGCATCCTTTTCTTCCCGCCGATCATCGCCTCGAACGCGCCCGACACCTTCTGGTTCCTCGCCACCTGGGTCGCGGGCGGGGCGCTGGCCTTCTGCGGCGCCATGGCCTACGCGGAGCTGGCCGCGCTCCGCCCGCGTGCGGGCGGCGAATACGTCTACCTGCGCGAGGCGTATGGCAGCCTGGTGGGTTTCCTCACCGGCTGGACCTCGTTCGTGGCCGGCTTCGCCGGCGCGATGGCCGCCAGCGCGATGATCATTCCGCTCTATCTCGAGCGGTTTCTCCCCGGCTCCGCGAGCTCGACCCCGATCGTCCAGATCCCCCTGCCCTACCTGCCGATCACGCTGTCCAACCAGACCATCATCGCGGTCGCCGCCATCTGGCTGTTCGCTCTGGTCCACATCCGCGGCGTCGGTCCGGGGCGTTTCGTCAGCAATGCGCTCACCATCCTGAAGGTCGGCAGCCTCCTCATCTTCATCGCCGTCGGGCTGACGATGGGCGGGACCACGGCCGCCGCGCCGCTGCAGCAATCGGCGGGGGCGGTGACGGTCACCGGCTGGTTCCTCGGGCTGATCGTGGTGATGTTCGTCTACTCGGGGTGGAACGCGGCCGCCTACATGGCGGAAGAGGTGCGGAACCCCGGCCGCAACCTGCCGCTGGCCCTGGCGCTCGGCACGGCCGCGGTCACCGTGATTTACCTGCTGATCAACGTCCTCTACCTGTATGTCATCCCGATCGAGGAACTGGTGACGGTGAGGGGGAGCGTGCTGGACATCGCCGCCGAGCGGCTGCTCGGGGCGCGCGCCGGCGACATCATGGGTGTGGTGTCGCTCGTCAGCCTGGCGGCCGGCGTCAATGCCTGGACCTTCGCCGGTCCGCGTGTGTACTTCGCCATGGCCCGGGACGGGGTGTTCTTTCCCGCGGCCGCGCGCGTGCACCCCCGCTTCAAGACGCCCTCGGTGTCGATCGCCGCGCAAGCGGGGTGGGCGACCGTCCTCGTCCTGACCGGCAGCCTCGACGCGCTGGGCAACTACGTCGCGTTCGCCATCACGTTGTTCGCGGGCATCGCGGTGGCGGCGGTCTTCGTACTGCGCGCCCGGCACCCCGATGCGCCGCGTCCCTTCAAGGCCGTGGGCTACCCGTTCACGCCGGCCATTTTCGTGGTGTTCAGCTTCGTCATGGTGGTCAACGCGATCTACCGCGAGCCGGTCTCCAGCCTCACCGGCCTCGCGGTCATTGCCGCCGGCATCCCGCTGTACCTGTGGTTCAGGTCGCGCGGGACGCGATAGCGCGGTTGCGGCTGCGCGTGAGCGCGATCAAGGTCAGGGCGGCGAGCGCGCCGTCGCTGGCGGCGAAGAGCAGGAACCACCCGGTCGATCCGCGCAGCGCGTAATCGAGCACGAACAGCAGCGCGCCCCCGGCCTTCAACGCCACCCCGAACAGCCACAAGTACGCCCGGTAGCGGACCGGGTCGCGCAGCGGCAGCACGTAGCCGACGCCGATGACGGTGACGAACAGCGCATTGAGGTCGACGTGAATCGGCGGCTGCGGCGCCGGCACCGCGAACCACGCCTGCAGCAGATCGCGGAAGAAGCACAACGCCAGGCCAACCCCGGTGTCGTAGACCAGCGAAACGGCCGCCACGGCACGCAGCACGGGAGAATTGTAGTGAAGAACGAAAAACGAAGGGCGAAGAACGAAGAACTAGAACGATGAACGGAGGAACGCACGGAACGGTCCTTCGTTCCTCGTTCGCCGTCCTAGTTCTTCGTCCTTCGTCCTTCGTTCTTCGTTCCCGCTACGGTACTGCTGGCTGCAACTCGCCGCGGAAGGTGATCGTGCGATTCGGCTGCACCCGGACGTCGAACTGGAGCGGCGCGATACCCGGGCTTGCGCACTTCGATGCGGTAGCCGCCGCTGTCGAGCTTCAGCGACTGGAACATCCCGTCGAAATCGTCCACGTGACCCGCGAAGTAGTTGTCCACGTACACCTCCGCATCGCGCGGCTCGACTTTCAGGCGCACGCCGCCGACGTCGTAGCCGTAGGCGCCGGGGCCGCCCCCGTAGCCGTAGCCGCCCCCGTAGCCGGCGCCGGACCCGTAGCCGTAGCCGTAAGGGCTGTAGTAGTACGGGCTCCACGCCCACGGTGAATACGCCAGGTAGCCGAGGCCGAACGCACCGTAGCCCCAGGGATCGTAGTAGCGGCTGTAGCCGCGATAGCTCGGATAGACGTAGATTGGCGCCGCCTGCCGCGGGGCGCTGTCGCGGGGCACGGCGCGATCGCGAGTGGCCGTGCGTCCGGAGCCGCCCGCGGGCGGACGCCGCACGGCGCCGCGGCGCTGTCCGCCGCCCGAGCGCTGCTCCTCGCTGACCGTCGCACCTGCGGCGACGGCCGCTGCCGGCGCCCGGGGCGCGACGCGTAACGCCCGCTCCGAGGCTTCCGCCGGTGGGGCCGGCTCCCGTGTCGGCCGCTCACTGGCGCGCGGCAGGGCGCGATCGGCGCCGCGCCGTTCCTGGGCGCTTGCCGGCGCGCGTGTCTCGGTTTCGCGGGCGGCGACCGCCGGCCGCGAGCGCGCGACGGCGACGTCCGGCGCCGGAGCCGGATCGGGCTCCTGCGCCCGCACCAGGCCGGGTACGCCGAGGCCGATGATCGTGACGAGAGTGGCCGTGCGGACGACCGATCTCATACGCAACTCCTTCCAACCGGGGCCGGCGCGCCGGGCAGATCCCGCCGCGCGCCCCATTCTGTGGCATAGCAACGGGCCTGCCAGCTCGAGTTGGCGCGAATCGCGCCATCTTTCGGCCATTCTGACGCATTCGGCCCGCTTGGGCCCGTCCCCTGGCGCGGGCACGCGTCCGCGTTTCTTGACACTCGTTCGAACCACCAGATAGCCTCGACAGATGATCCGCGCCACCACCATCCTCGCCGTGCGGCATCGCGACAAGGCAGTCATGGTGGGCGATGGTCAGGTCACGCTCGGCAACGCCATCGTCAAGCACGGCGCGCGCAAGATTCGACGGCTGTACAACGACAGCGTGCTGGCCGGCTTCGCCGGTTCGGCGGCGGATTCGTTCGCCCTGTTCTCGCGCTTCGAAGCCAAGCTGGAACAGTACCGCGGCAACCTCGACCGCGCCGCCGTCGAGCTCGCCAAGGACTGGCGCACCGATCGCGCGCTGCGCCGGCTGGAGGCGATGCTCCTCATCCTCGACCGCAAGTCCACGTTCCTGCTGTCGGGCACCGGCGACCTCATCGAGCCGGATGATGGCATCATCGGGATCGGATCGGGCGGGCCGTTCGCCCAGGCGGCGGCCAAGGCGCTGGTCCGGCACAGCACGCTCGACGCGCGGGCGATCGCGGAACAGGCGATGACCATCGCCGCCGAGATCTGCATCTATACCAACGGCACTTTCACCATCGAAGAGTTGTGAGCGTCCAGATTTCATGAGTGTCATCCGCCTGCCCGAACGCACGCACACCGCCATCGACGCGCTCACGCCGCGCGAAGTCGTGGCCGAGCTCGACAAGCACGTCGTCGGACAGAAGGACGCCAAGCGGGCCGTGGCCATCGCCCTGCGCAACCGCATGCGCCGCCAGAAGCTGTCGCCGGAACTGGCCGAGGACGTCGCGCCCAAGAACATCCTGATGATCGGCCCCACCGGCGTGGGCAAGACCGAGATCGCGCGGCGGCTGGCGAAGCTGGCGCAGTCGCCGTTCCTCAAGGTCGAGGCCTCCAAGTTCACCGAGGTCGGCTACGTCGGGCGCGACGTCGAGTCGATGATCCGCGACCTGGTCGAGATCGCGGTGGCGATGGTTCGCGACGAGCAGATCGTCGAGGTGCGCGCCAAGGCGCAGCAGAACGCCGAGGATCGCCTGCTCGACCTGCTGCTGCCGCCGCGCCCGTATGCGCCGGACGAGGATCCCGCGCACGTCCGCGAGGAGACACAGCGGACGCGCGAACGCCTGCGCGAGCAGCTGCGCGACGGCCGACTCGACGACCGCATGGTCGAGATCGAGGTCCGGGAGAAGAGGCTTCCCGTCCCTGGAGATCATCTCCGGCGCCAACGTCGAGGAGGTCGAGTTCAACCTCAAGGACATGATGCCCGGGCTGTTCCAGGGGCGCGCCAAGAAGAAGCGGGTCCCGGTCAGCCACGCCAAGGGGGCGCTGGCGCAGGAGGAGGAGCAGAAGCTGATCGACATGGAGCACGTCGCGCGGGTCGCCGTCGATCGCGTCCAGCAGGCGGGGATCATCTTCCTCGACGAGATCGACAAGATCGCCGGCCGCGAGGGCGGCCACGGGCCGGACGTCAGCCGCGAGGGCGTCCAGCGCGACATCCTGCCCATCGTCGAGGGCACGACCGTCAACACCAAGCACGGACTGGTGCGGACCGACCATATCCTCTTCGTCGCCGCCGGGGCGTTTCACGTCTCGAAGCCCTCCGACCTGATCCCCGAACTGCAGGGGCGGTTTCCCATCCGCGTCGAGCTGGAGCCGCTCGGCCAGGCGGAGTTCGTGCGCATCCTGACCGAGCCGCGCAGCTCGCTGGTGACGCAGTACACGGCGCTGCTCGCCACCGAGGGCGCTCGAGCTCAGCTTCGCCGACGATGCCATTCGAGCTCATCGCCGAGTTTGCGGCGCATCGTGAACGAGCAGACCGAGAACATCGGGGCCCGCCGGCTGCACACGGTGATGGAGCGGCTGCTCGACGAGATCTCGTTCGAGGGCCCGGAACTGGCGGAGAAATCGATTACGATTGACGCCGCCTACGTGCGCCGGATGCTGGCCGACATCGTCAAGAATCAAGACCTTTCACGCTACATCCTGTGACGGTGTCTCGCCCCGCGCTGGGGATCGTCCTGGGCGTCGCGCTGCTGGCGTGCGGCTGCGGCAAGCGCGGCAACCCGCTGCCGCCGCTGCAGCGCATTCCGGCGGCGCCCGGCGACTTCACCGTGACCCGGATCGACACTGACGTCTACGCACGGTTCACGGTCCCCGTGGTGAATGTGGACGGCGCCGGTCCTGCGGACGTCGCCCGCGTCGAGCTCTACGCGCTGACCGCCGAACAGCTGCCGGCGGTGGAGGACCCGGCCGATCTTCGCGACCTGGCGACCCTCGTGGGCCGGGAGCCGGTGCGCCGGCCGTTGCCACCGTTGCCGCCACCACCGGCCGGCGTGGCCGCCGTGCCGATGCCGCCGCCCGGTCCGGGGGTCGATCCGGGCGCGACGGTCGTCATGCGGGAAGTGCTGACCGCCGAGACGCGAACCGCGGTCGCGTTGCCGGACCAGCCACCGGGCACGGCGGCGAGCAGCGCGGCGGTGGGGCCGCTGATCGCGCCGCCGCCGGGCGCCGGGCCGGCGCGCTATTACTTCGCGGTGGCGGTCAGCCCGCGCGGCCGCTACGGGCCTCCCACGCACCTCGCCCCGGCGCCGCTGGCCCCCACCAGCGCGGCGCCGCCGGCGCCCGAGATCATCGTCGCCGAACAGTCCGCCACGATCCGCTGGCAGCCGCCTGCCGATGCTCGCGCGCCGGAGGAGGCCACCGCCGAGGGACTGCTGCCCTCGCGTTCGCTCGTCCCGGCGCCGCCCCCGACGACCTACGACGTCTACGAGGTGACGCCGTCGCGCGCGGCGGACGCCGGGCCGGCCACCGTGCCCGCGCCGCTGACGCCGGCGCCGGTCGGCGCGCTGGAGTTCATCGCCTCGGACATCACGCTGGGGGCCGAGCGCTGTTTCATCGTGCGCCCGGTGGACATCCTGGCCGGGATTCACGTCCGCGGTCCCGCATCGCCCGCCGTGTGCGCCTCGTTCGCCGACACCTTCCCGCCGGCGCCGCCGGCCGACCTGGTCGCGGTGGCCACCTCCGGCGGCATCAGCCTGATCTGGAATCCCAGTCCCGCGGCCGATCTCGCCGGCTATCTCGTGTTGCGCGGCGAGGGGCCGGGTGCGACACTCAGCCCCCTGATGGCCGACGCCGCGGCCGGCACCACCTACACCGACAACGCCGTCCAGGCCGGCTCGCTGTACATTTACGCGGTCGTGGCGGTGGACAAGGCCGGCAATCGCAGCACCCCGTCGAACACCGTCGAGGAGACGGCCAGGCCGTGATCGAGACCGTGACCGGCCGCCCGGCGGCGCGCCGTCGCTGACCGAGACCAGAGACATGGACCGCATCTATCGCATCCGGCAGGGCATGGGTGGCCGCTACGCGCTCGAGCGCGACGGCGGGCTGTACTGGCTGGAGGGGCATGTCTTCGGCGATTACCACGCCGGGATGCTCATCGAGGAAGAGGGGCTGCGCTTCGCACCGCCCGTCCAGCCGACGAAGATCGTCGCCATCGGGCTGAACTACAAGGATCACGCGGCGGAGATGGGCAAGCCGCTGCCCGAGGAGCCGCTCGTGTTCTCGAAGCCCCCCTCGTCGGTCATCGGACCTGAGGACCCGATCGACATCCCGCGCTGGGCCGGTCGGGTCGATCACGAGGCCGAGCTCGCCGTCGTCATCGGCCGTCGCGCCCGCGCGGTGCCGGTGGAGCGGGCCATGGACTTCGTGCTCGGCCTCACGTGCCTGAACGACGTCACCGCGCGCGATCTGCAGCAGAAGGACGTTCAGTACACGCGCGCCAAGGGCTTCGACACCTTCGCGCCGATGGGCCCGTGCATCGCGGTCGGGCTCGATCCGTCGAACCTCGCGATCGAGGGATGGGTGAACGGAGAGAAGCGCCAGGCATCGAACACCAATCAGCTGATTTTCCCGGTCCCCGAGCTGGTCGCGTTCGTCACCCGCTTCTGCACGCTCGAGCCGGGCGACGTCATCACCACCGGCACGCCCTCGGGCGTCGGCCCGCTGAAGCCGGGCGATCGCGTGATGGTCAAGGTGACCGGCGTCGGCTCGCTCAGCAACCCCTGCGTCGAGGCGTAGTGGTCCTTCTTCACGGCGGGCGAGCCGTCAGCCCACCCCTCGGGATGGCCAGCGAAACCTATGAATCCGATTGAGAAACTCGAGGACCGCGAGCGCCGGGCCGAGCTGGGCGGCGGGGAAGAGCGGCTGCGCAAGCAGCACGAACAGGGGAAGCTCACGGCGCGCGAGCGCATCGAGCGCCTGTTCGACCCGGGCAGCTTCGAGGAGGTGGACAAGCTGGTCACCCACCGCTGCACCGACTTCGGCATGGCCGCGCAGGTCTTTCCCGGCGACGGGGTGATCACCGGCCACGGCCGGGTGAACGGCCGTGTCGTCTACGCCTTCGCCCAGGACTTCACCGTCTTCGGCGGGTCGCTCTCCGAGACCAACGCCGCGAAGATCTGCAAGGTGATGGACATGGCGACGCGCACCGGCGCGCCGATCGTCGGGCTCAACGACTCCGGCGGGGCGCGGATCCAGGAGGGCGTGCTCTCGCTCGGCGGCTACGCCGACATCTTCCTGCGCAACACGCTGGCCTCGGGTGTCGTCCCGCAGATCTCGGCGATCCTCGGACCGTGCGCCGGCGGCGCCGTCTATTCGCCGGCGATCACCGACTTCATCATCATGGTGAAGCGCACCAGCTACATGTTCGTCACCGGCCCCGACGTGATCAAGACGGTGACGCACGAGGACGTCAGCAAGGAGGATCTCGGCGGCGCGATGTCGCACAACGAGCGCAGCGGCGTCGCCCACTTCGCCGTCGAGGACGACGCCGAGTGCCTGGCGCTCATCCGCGAGCTGCTGTCGTTCATGCCCGGCAACAACCTCGACGACCCGCCGCTGCTGGCCACCTCCGATCCCGTCGACCGCGAGGACGAGGCGCTCGACGCGCTGATCCCGCCCTCCCCGAACCAGCCGTACGACATTCTCGACGTCATCCACGGCGTCGCCGACGATGGCTACTTCCTGGAGGTGCACGAGCACTTCGCCCGCAACCTGGTGGTCGGCTTCGCCCGGCTCGGCGGCCGCTCCGTCGGGATCGTCGCCAATCAGCCGGCGCACCTCGCCGGCACGCTCGACATCAACGCCTCGGTGAAGGGCGCGCGCTTCGTCCGCTTCTGCGACGCCTTCAACATTCCGCTGATCACCTTCGAGGACGTGCCCGGCTTCCTCCCCGGCACGGTCCAGGAGTACGGCGGCATCATCCGCCACGGCGCCAAGCTGCTGTTCGCCTTCGCCGAGGCGACGGTGCCGAAGGTGACGGTCATCACCCGCAAGGCCTACGGGGGCGCCTACTGCGTCATGGCCAGCAAGCACATCCGCACCGACTTCAACTACGCCTGGCCGAGCGCCGAGATCGCGGTGATGGGGCCCGAGGGTGCGGTCAACGTGCTCTACCGGCGCGAGCTCGAGAAGGCTGCCGACCCGGCGGCGCTCAGGGCGCAGAAGGTTGCCGAGTTCCGCGAGAAGTTCGCCAACCCCTACGTCGCGGCCGAGCGCGGCTTCATCGACGAGGTGATCCGCCCGCGCGAGACGCGGCGCAAGCTGATTCAGGCACTGGCCACCCTCGCCGACAAGCGCGAACGGAACCCGCCGAAAAAGCACGGCAACATTCCGCTGTGAGGCGCGGGAAGGCCGGCGGCCGCGCGCGGTCGCGATGCTAGAATCGGAAGGTTCTCCCCCGTGAAGAAAGTCCTCATTGCCAACCGCGGCGAGATTGCGGTCCGGGTCATTCGCGCCTGCCGCGACATGGGCCTGGCGACCGTGGCGGTGTATTCCGACTGCGACCGGGCGGCGCTGCACGTGCGGCTGGCCGACGAGGCGTGGCCGGTGGGGCCGAATCCGCCGCGCGAGAGCTACCTGCGCATCGACGCCATCGTCGAGGCGGCGACGCGCGCCGGCGCCGACGCGGTGCATCCCGGCTACGGCTTCCTCGCCGAGAACCCCGCCTTCGCGGCCGCCTGCCGTGACGCCGGGCTGATCTTCATCGGGCCGACCGCCGAGGCCATCGCGCTGATGGGCAGCAAGACCGCGGCGCGCCAGGCGGCGATACGCGCCGGTGTCCCGGTGGTGCCCGGCACGCAGGAGCCGCTCGACGAGCGGGTGCCGGACGCCGAGGTGCTGGCGGTCGGCGCGCGGATCGGCTACCCGCTGATGCTCAAGGCGGTCGCCGGCGGCGGCGGCAAGGGGATGCGCATGGTCGCGTCCGCCGACGAGCTGCCCGCGGCGCTGCGCGCGGCCCGCTCGGAAGCCGGATCGGCCTTCGGGGATTCGTCCGTCTACCTCGAGCGCCGGCTGCTGCAGCCGCGTCACATCGAGGTGCAGCTGCTGGCCGACCAGCACGGCACGGTCCTGCCGTTCGTCGAGCGCGAGTGCTCGCTGCAGCGGCGGCACCAGAAGGTCGTCGAGGAGAGCCCGTCGATGGCGGTCTCCGCCGAGCGGCGCCAGGAGATGACGTCGGCCGCCGCGGCGGTGGCGCGCGCGGTCGGCTACACCAACGCCGGGACGATCGAGTTCCTGCTCGACGCGGACGGGTCGTTCTACTTCCTCGAGATGAACACGCGGTTGCAGGTCGAGCATCCGGTCACCGAGGCGGTGACCGGCGTGGACCTGGTGACCTGGCAGATCCGGATCGCGCGCGGCGAAGCGCTGACGCTCGACCCGGCGGCGCTGCTCGCGCCGCGCGGCCACGCGGTGGAGTGCCGCATCTACGCCGAGGATCCGGACAACGGGTTCCTGCCCTCGCCCGGCCGCATCGCGGCGCTGCGCGCGCCGCAGGGCCCCGGCGTGCGCGACGACAGCGGCGTGACGGCGGGCGGCGAGGTGCCGATCCACTACGACCCGCTGATCTCCAAGCTGATCACCTGGGGCGAATCGCGCGCGCACGCGCTGGCCCGGATGCGCCGGGCGCTCGGCGAGTACTCCGTGCTCGGCATCAAGACGACCATCCCGTTCTTCCAGTGGGTGCTCGACGACGAGGACTTCGTGGCGGGGCGGTTCGATACCGGCTTCATCGATCGCAAGCTCGGCGAGCGGAACGGCCGGCTGCTGCGCGCGCCCACCGCCGCCGACGAGGATCTGGCAGCGGTGGCCGTCGCCCTGGCGCGGGTCGTGCCCGCCTCCCTTGCGGCGGCGCCCGCCCCCTCCAGCCGGTGGAGAGACCAGGGCCGCCGCGCGGCGCTCCGCTGAGCGTTCCCACAGGATGAAGTTTCAGCTGGAGATCGGCGAGCGGACCCGCATCGTGGACGTGCAGCGCCGCCCGGACGGCTATCTCGTCACCGTCGACGGCCGGCCGCACGAGGTCCAGGCGGCGCGGCTGGGCGAACGCGCGTGGTCGCTCATCGTCCGCAACGAGACCGACCACGCTGCGCGCAGCGTCGAGGCCGACGTCCCGCCGCAGTCGGCCAACGGCGCGTTCGACGTGCACGTGGACGGCGTCCGCGTCCCGGTGCAGCTGCGCCACGGGCAGGGCCGCACCAGCCGCGAGACCGGCGCCTCCCGCGGCGCCGGCGTGCAGCGGGTCACCGCGCCGATGCCCGGCAAAGTCGTGCGCGTGCTCGTCGCCGCTGGCGACGTCGTCGCGCCGCGCCAGGTCCTGGTCGTGGTCGAGGCGATGAAGATGGAGAACGAGCTGCGCGCGCTGCGCGCCGGCACCGTCAGCAGCGTGCTGGCGGCCGAGGGCCAGTCGGTCGAGGCCGGCACGCCGCTCCTGGTCGTCGAGTAACCGCCCGTGCTCAAGGCCACCTACCGCCGCCTCCGCGCCGTGCTGGTCGTCGTCGCCATCCTGGTGGCGACGGTGGTGGTGTCCACCGTGGCCATCGATCTCGGTCCGGCGCTGCGTACGCGCGCCGAGCGCGAGGGTTCCAAGTGGCTCGACCGGCCGCTGCACATCGGGCGGCTCGGCGTCGAGATCGGCCGCGGCCGCTTCGTCGTCGAGGACGTCCGCATCGACGGCCTGACGCCCGAGGCGCGTCCATGGCTGGTCGCCGGGCGGATCGACGTGTCGCTGACCTGGGGTGCGCTGTGGAATCGCGAGCTCCTGGTCGACACCGTCGAGATGTCGGACTGGCGGATGGTGGTGGAGAGCTTCGCCAACGGCCGCCACAACTGGCCGCGATTGAACGGGCCGCCGCGCGCGCCGCGGACCACGCCGCGGCCGGTGGTCACCACCGTGCAGTTCGTCCGCGCCACACGGGGCGAGTTCGTCTTCGACGACCACGGCTCGCGGTGGGGCGTCGTTGCGCCCAATCTCGAGGTGACCGCCGGCAAGCTCGCCGAGTACCGGGGCCGGGCGCGGTTTTCGGGCGGCACCATTCACTTCCAGGACTTCCAGCCGATGGCGGCGGCGATGTTCACGACCTTCCGCATCCAGGGCGGGCGCATCGTCCTCGACCGGATCGATCTGACGACCGACGGCGCCGAGTCCTCGCTCACCGGCGTGGTGGACACCGCCCGCTGGCCGGAGATGTTCTACCAGGTGAAGTCCACGGTGCAGTTCCCGCGGATGCGCGAGATCTTCTTTGCCGACGAGCGCTTCTCGCTGCACGGCGAAGGCGACTTCACCGGCACGTTCCGCCTGTTCAAGGGAGGCCGCGAGCTGAAGGGCAACTTCTTCAGCCGCGAGGCCGGCATCGACCGCTACCGGTTCCAGAACCTCGAAGGCGCGCTCGAATGGGTGCCCGACCGCTTCGAGATCACGCATGCCAGCTCGGAGTTCCACGGCGGCCGGACGCGCTTTCAGCATCGGATGGCGCCGCTCGGGCGGCGCGATGAGCGGGGGCGGGCGCGCTTCCAGGTCGCATACGAGAACATCGATCTCGCCTCCCTCACCGCCTTCTACGATCGCCCCGGGCTGCGGCTCGCGGGGAAGGCGACCGGCGAGAACCTCCTCGAGTGGCCGCTCGGCGCGTTTCGCGATCGCCGCGGCCAGGGCCGGCTGTTCGTCGCGCCGGCCGTCGCCACGCCGCTGATGGGGCGGGATCTCACGGAAGCGCAGGTCGCGGCGGCGGAAGATCGCGCCGGCAACTGGGGCCCGTTCAGCAACCACCTGCCGGTGGCGCCGGTGTCGATCAGCGGGGCGCTGGACTACACCTTCGACGGACAGGGGGCGCAGTTGACCGCCGGCGAGCTGTCCACCCCCGACACGTTCGTGACCTTCAGCGGGCACACGAGCTGGCAGGGAGAGCACGCGCGCCTGCCGTTCCATGTGACCAGCGCCAACTGGCAGGAGAGCGACCGGTTTCTCGCCGGGCTGATGACCGCGTTCGGCGCGCCGACGCGCGCCATCGAGATGGACGGCGCGGGCGAATTCGACGGCATCCTGCTCGGCGCGTTCCGCCGGCCGCGCATCGAGGGGCACTTCCGCGTCCGCGCGATGCAGGCGTTCGACGTCACCTGGGGGGACGCGGAGGGGGACGTCGTGGTCGAGAACTCCTACGCCAGCGTCAGCCGCACCGTCGTGCGGCGCGGCGACTCGCGGATGGACGTCTCCGGGGTCTTCTCGCTCGGCTACCCGCGGCGCGATCGGGGGAAGAGATCAACGCCCGTATCCGCCTCGAGCAGCGGCCGGTCGTCGACCTCGCCGACGCCTTCGACCTGGAGGAGTACCCGGTCGAGGGCCTGCTCTCCGGCGAGTTCCACGTCTACGGTCCGTATACGCGTCCGTTCGGCTTCGGCCGCATGTCCGTCGTCGACGGGATGGCCTATGGCGAGCGCTTCTCGCTGGCCACCGCCTCGCTGCGATTCGAGGGCAATGGCGTGCGCCTGGACGCGATCGAGATTGCCAAGGGCAGCGGCGCCGTCACCGGGGCTGCGTACGTCGGGTGGAACGGGACCTATTCCTTCAATGCCGACGGCCGCGGCCTGCCGGTGGCCTCGCTGGCGTTGGCGTCCGCCGCCGATCGCCCGCCGCTGACCGGCGTGCTCGACTTTTCCGCCAGCGGGAGCGCGACCTTCGCCGAGCCGCGCTACGACGTCAAGGTCGGCGTGCAGGATCTCTTCTTCGGCGACGAGGGGGTGGGCGAAGTCAACGGCCGGCTGTCGGTGCGCGATACGCTGCTCACCTACGAGGTGGAGGCGGCCTCGCCCCGGCTCGCCGTCTCGGGTTCGGGCCGCATCGTCTTCGACGAGACGGCCGAAGCCGAGCTGTCGTTCCGCGTCAGCGACACGTCGCTGGATCCGTACGTCCGCGTGTTCAAGCCGGACCTGTCGCCCTTCACCACGGCGATCGTCAGCGGCACCATCCGCGTGGTCGGCGACCTCTACGACCGTGAGGCGCTGAAGATCAGCACCGCCATCGAGCAGCTCGACCTGCGGTTCATCGACTACCGCCTGCGCAACCAGGGTGCGATCCAGCTCGTCGTCGATGGGCCGACGCTGCGCCTCGAGAGCCTGCGCGTCGTCGGAGAGGACACCGCGCTGGACGTCATGGGCACGGTCGACCTGCCGCGTCAGGCGCTGTCGCTGCAGGCCAACGGAGCGGCCAATCTCGCCGTGCTGCAGGGGGTGATGGGCGACCTGCGCAGCTCGGGACGCGCCGACGTGTCGGCGCTCATCGGCGGCACCGTCGCGCGGCCGATCGTGTCCGGTCAGGCGATGCTCACCGCCGGACGCCTCCGCCACTTCTCGTTTCCCCACGCCCTCGAGGATCTCAACGGGGTCGTGACCTTCACCGCGTCGGGCATCCGCCTCGACGATCCGGGGTACACCACGCCGCTCACCGGGCGGCTGGGCGGCGGCGTGGTCAGGTTCGGCGGCCGGATCGGCCTGGTCGGCTACGCCCTGTCGGAGTACGACGTGACCGCCACCGGCGACGACATGCGCCTGCGCTTCCCCGAGGGGATGCGCTCGGTGGTGGACGCGACGCTGGCGCTGCAGGGGCCGGCGGCGGCGCCGCTGCTGAGCGGCACGGTGACGGTCGAGCATGCCAGCTGGACGCGCGGGTTCGATTCGTCGGCCAACGTCTTTTCACTCGGCGACGCCGACGAGGCCCTGGCGGCGCCCGGCTCGCTGGCGGCGGCGACGGTGCCGATGCGCTACGACGTGCGGATCATCGCCCCGTCCACCCTGCAGATCGAGAACGACGTGGCGCGGATCGTGGCCAGCAGCGAGTTGAGCCTCCGCGGCACGTTCGATCGTCCGCTCCTGTTCGGCCGCGCCGACATCGAGCGCGGCGAGGTGCGGTTCGAGGGCCGCCGCTACCAGGTGACCCGCGGCAGCCTCGACTTCACCAACCCCAACCGCATCCATCCATTCTTCGACGTCGAGGCCGAAACGCGCGTCCGCGTGCCCGGCCAGACCTACCGGGTCACGCTGCGGATGGCCGGCACCACCGAGCGGATGCAGCCGGAATTCACCTCCGACCCGCCGCTGGCGCCGATCGACATCCTGACACTGCTGTTCAGCGACTCGGCCCCGGCCGGCGACATCGAGCTGGCCTCGCTGCGGCAGCCGAATCAGCGCGAGCAGGACATCCTGCAGGCGCGCGCGACACGGGCGCTGACCGGCGCACTCTCGCAGGAAGTGGGCCGCGTGGTCCAGGACACCTTTGGCGTCGACAGCTTCCAGATCACGCCGCTCCTCATGGATCCCTACCAGCAATCCGCCAGGCTCAACGTGAATCCGGCGGCGCGTGTCACCATCGGCAAGCGGATTTCCGACCGGCTCTACCTGACCTATGCGCGCAGCCTGTCCTCGTCCACGCGCGACGAGATCATCCTGCTCGAATACGATCAGAACGACAGCCTCGGGTGGGTGCTCTCGCGCAACGAAGATCGCACCTACGCATTGGAGGTCCGGAAGAGGCATCTGTTCTGATGCCGCACCCGAGGCGCCGCTGGAGACGCGTGCCCCTCCGGGCGCGGCGCGTGCCGCGGTGCGTGGTCGCCGCCCTCGCGATCCTGACGCTCGGCCCGGCCGCCGCGCGCGCCGACGTGCACGACCTCCTCGGACGCACCATGGTCGACGTGCGCGTCGAGATTGGCGGCGCGGCCGTGAGCGAGCCGGCAGTGCTGCGGCTGATCGAGACCCGGATCGGCGAGCCGCTGTCGATGACCGACGTGCGCGAGACGATCGACCATCTCGTCGGCCTCGGCCGCTTCGAGGACGTCCAGCTCTTCGCGCAGCCCGCCCCGGAGGGGCGCGGCGTCGAGCTGCGCTGGCTCCTGCAGCCGGTGCAGCGCATCGCGGACATCGAGATCACCGGCCAGCCGGCCGTCGCGCGCTCGACGCTGCGCGACGCCATCGCCGAGCAGGTGGGGGACACGCCGGCCGGCTCCCGCCTCCCGGAGGTGGTCGACGCCCTCACCGGCTACTATGCGACCCGCGGGTATGCCCACCCCACGATCACGACGCGGCTGACGCCCGGCCGCGTGCCCGGGCTCGCGCTCCTCACGCTGGCCGTGGACGTCGGGCCGCGGACCCGCATCGGCGAGGTCTTGATTCGCGGCGACGCGGGCAGCAGCCCGGACGCGTTGCGCGCCCGGCTGCGCCTGGACGCGGGGGCGCCGTACGACCGCGTCGACATCGACGCCCGGCTGCAGGCGTTCGCCGACGACCTCCGCGACGAGGGCTATTACGAAGTGGACCTCACGGTGACCGATGTCGTCGCCGCCGACGATGGCGTGGTCAACCTGACGCTCGACATCGATCGCGGACCGCGCGTGCGGGTGGTGTTCGCCGGCGATCCGTTGCCAGCGAACCGCCGCGAGGCCCTGGTGCCGATTCGGCAGGAGCGCAGCGTCGACCTGGACCTGCTCGAAGATGCCAGCCGCAACATCGAGGCCTTCCTCCGCCAGCAGGGCTATCGCAGTGCCGAGGCCCCGTACGTGCGGGAAGCGAAGAACGGGGAGACGGTGCTCACCTTCACCGTCGCCCGTGGCCCGCTGCATCGCCTGGAGTCGATCGACATCGTCGGCAGCCGGGCGCTGAGCTCGGGCGATCTGGCCCCGCTGCTGCGGCTGGAGCCGGGGGAGCCCTTCGTGGACAGCCGCGTCGCCGCCATCGCGGCCGCGGTTGCCGAGCTCTACCGCGTGCGCGGCTTCGCGCGCGCCGAGGTCAAGCCCGAGATCACGGTGCTGCCCGGTAGTCGCGGCGATGGCGACGGCAGCGTGGCCCGGCCCGTCGGCGTCCGCCTCGTCGTCACCGAGGGCTCGCCGACCATCGTCGGCGACGTCGCCATCCAGGGCGCGTCGGCGATCGGCGAGGGGCGCTTGCGCGCCAGCCTCGGGCTGACCGCCGGCCGCCCGTTCTACCGGCCGCAGCTCGAGGCCGACCGCGCGGCCCTCGAGCGCCTGTATCAGAACGAGGGATTCCGCAGCGCGCGGGTCGAGGCCCGCACCGAGGTTCGCGACGAGGGGCGTCGGCTCGACGTGGTGTGGGCGGTGGACGAGGGCGTCCAGATTCGCGTCGATCACGTCCTCGTCACCGGCAACCTGCGCACCAGCGACGAGCTGATCCGCCGCGAGATCACGCTGCAGCCGGGCGTGCCGCTCGGCGCCGACGCCCTCGCCGAGAGCCAGCGCCGGCTGGCGGCGCTTGGGCTCTTCCGCCGCGTGCGCATTGCCGAGCTGCCGCACGGCGCCGGCGACGATCGCGACGTGTTGATCGAGGTCGAGGAGGCGCCGGCGACCACGGTCTCGTACGGGGGCGGTCTCGAGGCGGGACGCCGCCTGCGGCTGGCGGAGGACGGGGCCCAGGCCGAGGAGCGGATCGAGGTGGCGCCGCGCGGCTTTCTCGAGATCGGGCGCCGCAATTTGTGGGGCAAGAACCGCAGCGTGACCCTGCTCACGCGCGTCAGCTTCCGGCCGCGGGATCCGGCGGTGGCCGTCCTCGAGCCGGTCGATCGCGGCGGCTACGGCTTCAACGAATATCGCCTCGTCGGCACCTTCCGCGAACCGCGGCCCTTCGCCGCCGCCGGCGACCTGCAGTTCACCGCGTTCCTCGAACAGGCGATTCGGTCGAGCTTCAACTTCAGCCGCCGCGGCGTGCGCACCGAGTACGCCCGCCGCCTCGGCGAGCACCTCACCCTCGGCGGCCGCTACGCGCTCGATCGCACGCGTCTGTTCGACGAGAAGATCCAGCCCGAGGATCAGCTGCTCATCGACCGCCTGTTCCCGCGCGTCCGCCTGTCCACGTTCACCGGGTCGGTGCTCCGCGACTCGCGTGATGACGTGCTCGACCCGTCGCGGGGGACGGTGCTCGGGGCGGACGGCACCCTGGCCGCGCGATCGGCCGGGTCCGAGGTCGGGTTCTTCAAGTCGTTCCTGCAGGCATTCGCCTATCGCCGCCTGCCCGGGCGCGCCCGCCTCATCGTCGCCGGCGGCGTGCGGCTGGGCTTCGCGGTCGGGTTCGAGCGCCTGGTCGAGCGCCGCGACGAGAATGGAGTGCCCGTCCTCGGGCCCGACGGCCAGCCGATCGTGGACGTGCTCGCGGAGGTGCCGGCGAGCGAGCGCTTCTTCGCCGGGGGCGACACCACCGTGCGCGGCTTCGTGCTGGACCGGCTCGGGACCGCGGAGACGCGCAATGCGGAAGGGTTTCCCACCGGGGGCAACGGCCTCGCGGTCGTCAACCTCGAGCTGCGGTCG
The DNA here is from genome assembly GCA_963707795.1 of uncultured Acidobacteriota bacterium. Classification (GTDB taxonomy): domain Bacteria; phylum Acidobacteriota; class Vicinamibacteria; order Vicinamibacterales; family UBA2999; genus JACCSI01. Next base: position 241,431 of record OY970174.1, read on the forward strand.
CCGTCGTGGAAGGGACTCGGCGCCGTCGGCTTCTTCGACGCCGGCAATGTCTTCAAGAGCGCCGGCGACGTCAGCCTCGGCGAGTTGCGGCCCACGGCGGGCTTCGGGCTGCGCTACCGATCGCCGCTCGGTCCGCTCCGCGTCGATTTGGGATTCAACCTCGATCGCCAGCAGTTGTCGGGAGGCGCCCGCGAGCGCGGCACCGTTTTCCACATTTCGCTGGGGCAGGCGTTCTGATGGTGGGTCTCGCGCCATCCGGCGTGCTGGTCGCGGCGCTGGCGCTGGCGGTGGCCGGGACTCCCGTCGGCGCGGCGGCACAGACCGGCGAACTGATCGACCGCACGCTGGCCATCATCGGCGATCAGGCGATCACGCAGTCGGACGCGCGCACGGCCGTGGCGCTCGGGCTCGTGCCGGCTCCGGCTGGCACCTCGGACCCGGCCGCGGTGACGCCCCTGCTCATCGACCGGCTGTTGATGCTGCGCGAGGTGCAGCGCTACGCGCCGCCCGAGCCGGCCCCCGCTGCGATCGAGGCGCGGCTCGCCGCGCGGCGCGCGACGCTGCCGGATCCGCAGGCCTGGGCCGGCGCGCTCGCCGCCGGCGGCTTCACCGAGGAGCGGATACGCGCCTGGATCCGCGATGACCTGCGCATTGCCGCCTACCTCGACCAGCGCTTTGCCGACGATCGGCGCGCCGACCTCATCGCCGACTGGATCGCCGACTTGCGCCGCCGCGCGAGGGTCGTCGAGTTGTGGCGGCCGCGGCCGTGAGGCCGAGCGCGCCCGCCGCGCCGCGTCATGAACGCGCGATCGAGGAGACGCCGGCGACGACCTGCAGCACGTTGAACGTGGCGTGGCTCACGACGTTGGCGATCGCGCTGCGGCGTGCGAGGTAGGTCAGGCCCCAGCACGCACCGAGCAGCGCCGTGATGATTGCGGCGTCCCACCCCTGGACGGTGTGGCCCAACCCGAACGCGACGCTGGTGACCACCAGGCCGACCGCCGGGCCTCCGAGGCGCTGCTCGAATCGGTGCAGCAGGAATGCGCGCTGCACCTCCTCGCGAATGCCCCCGGCGATCACGACCAGGATGAGAAACGCCCAGCGCAGGGCCGGCGACTGCAGGAACGCGTTGAACGGGTTGACCGGGACGTTGTGCAGGTTCGGCGCGACGGTATAGACGAGCAGCTGCGTGAGGACCATCACCATGAACAGCGCGGGGACCAGGAGCAGGCCGACCCAGACTTCACGGGTGGGCGATCGGCCGCCGACCAGCAGATCGCGCGGCCGCTCGCCTGACCGCGCGAGGAAGGCGAGGACCAGCCCGATCAGGACGGCGGTGTCCACCGCCGAGACGATGAAGACGAACCGCGGCGACAGGGAACCCTGCTCGACCGGCTGCACGCCGACCGCGCTGAGCAGCGCCACGATCGCCAGCTGCGTCGGGTAGCCCGAGCACAGCAGGACCTCGCCCGCCGCCCGCCACCGCGTCAGGGATGCTGCTGGTTGGGGGAGAGCCGGGAGGGGATCGGCGGGGGCCTCGGACGGCTCTGGGAACACGCTCAGCGATGGTACACTCGGAAGTCGTGGCTGAGGCTGGAAAGACCGCATCGCAGGCCGAGCGCGTGCTCATCGTCGAGGACGATGCGGCCACCCGCGCCGGACTCGCCGAGCTCGTCCGTACGTGGGGCTTCGTGACCGAAGCCGCCGCGAACGGCGAGGAGGCGCTCAAGCTCGTCACCTCCTTCCGTCCCGCCATCGTGGTCACCGACATGGTGATGCCGCGGATGAACGGCATGGAGCTGCTCAAGGCGCTGATGGAGGAAGGTGAGCAGGTCACCGTCATCATGCTCACCGCGCAGGGATCGGTCGAGACCGCGGTCGAGGCAGTCAAGGTCGGCGCCGAGGATTACCTGACCAAGCCGGTCGATCCACAGAAGCTGCGGCTGCTGCTGCAGCGCATTGCCGAGCTGAACGCGCACAAGCGCGAGAACGAAGCGCTGCGCCGCCAGCTGCGCGAGAAGGGCAGCTTCGGACGCATCATCGGGCACAGCGCGAAGATGCGGAAGATCTACCAGGTCATCGAGCAGGCGGCGCCGACCACGGCGTCGGTGCTGATCATCGGCGAGTCGGGCACCGGCAAGGAACTGGTGGCGCAGACGCTGCATCAGCTCAGCCCGCGCGAGACCGCGCCGTTTGTCGGCATCAACTGCGCGGCGATTCCGGAGACGCTGCTCGAGAGCGAGATCTTCGGGCACGAGCGCGGGGCGTTCACCGGCGCCATCGATCGGCGCGCCGGCTGTTTCGAGCTGGCCGACCGTGGCACGCTGTTCCTCGACGAGATCGCCGAGATGGTGCCGGCGACGCAGGTCAAGCTGCTGCGCGTGCTGCAGGAACGGAAGTTCCGGCGCCTCGGCGGCCGCGTCGAGCAGGACGTCGACGTGCGCGTGCTGGCCGCGACCAACATGAAGCCGAATGAGGCGATCCGCGACGGCAAGCTGCGCGACGACCTCTACTACCGGCTCAACGTCTTCACCATCGAGCTGCCGCCCCTGCGCGAACGGAAAGAAGACCTGGCGCTGCTGATTCAGGCGCTGCTCGACGAGTTCAACACCCGCGACCGCCGCACCGTGCGCACGGTGACGCCCGAGGCGATGCGCCTGCTGGAGAACTACGACTGGCCGGGCAACGTGCGCGAGCTGCGCAACGTGATGGAGCGGGCGACGATTCTCGCCCGCGGCGAGCTCATCGACGCGTCGCACCTGCCGCGCTTCACCCCGCCGGCGCGGGCCATCGAACCGACCAGCGGCGTCACCATCGCGCCCGGCATGACCGTCGACGAAGCCGAGCGCAAGCTCATCCTCGCCACGCTCGAGGCCGCCGGCAACAACAAGACCCGCGCCGCGGAGATGCTCGGCATCAGCCTCAAGACCCTCCACAACAAGTTGAACCGGATGAAGCAAGCGATCTGAGGGACCGGCATCCGCTGGTACCCGCCCATGCCGCTATCCATCAAGCAGAAACAGGTCCTCGGCGTGACCTCAATCGTGGTCCTGGTGGTCGTGGTCCTCAGCGCCCTGCACCTCGTCTCGCTCACCCGGGCGCTGCTGGAGCAGAGCCGTCATCGCGGCGAGGTGACTGCCCTGACCATCTACCATCGCGCCCAGAACGTGGTGGTGAGCCCGGAGACGGCCTACCAGGATCTGCGCCGCGACCCGGGCGTGCGCGAGACGCTGGAATCGGCCCTCTACTCCGAGAACGTCGCCTATGCCGCCATCGTCGATCCGGCCGGCACGATCATCGCGCACAGCGATCCGTCGCGCGTGGGCGAGCGGCTGCCGGCCGGCGACGACCTCGGCGCCCTGGCCGAGGCGACCGGCGTCACCCAGCTGCGCGCGGTCTATCGCACCGACCGGATGCTCGAGTGGCGACAGCCGATGCTGCTCGGCGACATCGCCTTTGCCGACGTTCGCGTCGGCCAGTCGACCCTGCTCATCCGCGAAACGCTCACCGAGGCCCTCGAGCCGGCGGCGTTTGCCGCCGCCGTCGCGCTGCTCGTGGCGGTCGTCGTCGCCGTGCTGCTGGCGCAGATCGTCGTCCGGCCGATCCACGTGATTCGCAGCGGCCTCAGCCGGCTCGGCCAGGGCGATCTCGGCGCCACGCTCGATCTCAAGGGCGACGAGTTCAAGGAGCTCGGCGACGTCTTCGCCAGCCTCACCAGCCAGCTCAAGGAGGTGATTCCGCACAGCGCCAAGCGCTCCCAGCTGCTCGACCTGTCGCGGCGGGTGACCGCGCTCGGCCGCCTGACTGCCGGCGTCGCCCACGAGGTGAAGAACCCGTTGAACGCGATGACCATCCACCTCGAGCTGCTCAAGCAGAAGCTCGCGGTCAGCGCCGGTCCGGCCGCCACCGAGTCGCACCTCGACGTCATCGGTCGCGAGATCCGCCGGCTCGACGACGTCGTGCAGGGATTCTTGAAGTTCGCGCGTCCCGAGGAGCTGACGCTGCGGCCGATCGCGCCGCAGGAGCTGATCGACGAGGTCCTGAACACGCTGGCGGTGGAAGCCGACGTCACCGGCGTCACCATCGAATCGTCGATCGCGCCGGACGTACCGAAGATCGAGGCCGACGGCGGCATCCTGCGCCAGGCGCTGCTCAACCTGGCCAAGAACGCGGTCCAGGCGATGCCCGACGGCGGCACGTTGACCATCGCCAGCGCACCGACCAAGGACGGGCGCGTCGAGATTCGCATCACTGATACCGGCGTCGGCATCGCCCCGGAGAACCTCGCGCGGATTTTCGACCTCTACTTCACCACCAAGGACAAGGGGACGGGAATCGGGCTCTCGCTCGTCTACCGCACGATCCAGCTGCACAACGGCGACATCGACGTCGAATCCATGCCCGGCAAGGGGACCACGTTCATCATCAAGATGCCCCGGGCTGGCGGCTCGGCGGTGGCACAGCCCCTGAGCACGTCGCTCCGGGGAGAGGTCGAGCGGCTGGGCAAGCCGTGAGCCCGGCTGCAGGTGTGGGCGCACCGTCTTATTCGGTAGAATCGACGAACGTGCCAATCCTCCTCCTCCTATTGGCCGTGATCGGTCTCGCGACCGGTACCGGCGCGTGCGCGAAGGCGCGAGCCCAGACCGAGCCGGCGATGCCGGTCCTCGAGCCGCCGCCGCCGCCGCCGCGAATGGTCGATCCCTACGCGAGCGAGCCGGTGCCGACCGTCGAGCCCGGGCCGGCCGATGCCGCACTCCTGACGCCGCCGGCGCGCCCGCCGGCGCGGCCGCCCGCGGCGCGTCCCGAGCCCCCGAAGTCCGAGCCGGCCCGGTCGGAGCCCGAGCGGCCGGCTGCCGCCCCGCCCGCCCTGACGCTGAAGCCCGCGCCGGGGGTCGCCGCGAAGACCGAGGCGTCGATTCGCGAGTTGCTGGCGCGCGCCCGTCGTGACCTCCAGCAGGTCAATTACGCCGCGCTGGGCGCCGACGGCCGGGCGCAGTACGACACGGCCCGGCGGTTCATGGACCAGGCCGAGGAGGCGCTGAAGGGCGGGAACCTCGCGTTCGCGGGGAAGCTCGCGGACAAGGCGGCCATCATGGGCGCCGTGCTGGTCCGCTGACCGTCGTTCAGCCCCCAAGGCAGCTGATCCGCACCCTCCCGAGCCGCGCGAGCCGGTGTGACGATCCGGGCAAAAACGAAGATTTGGCGAATCTGATAGAATTGCTGGATATTATCCATATCTAGCGTATGACCTAAAATAAAAACGCAACATCTTGTGGTTGTGAGTGCTTGACAAGTGTGACGGTCGAGCGCATATTGGGCGTCGCGCGCGAAAATGGCTTGGATCGGAACGCGTCACCCAGGACGTGATTTGATGCAGGCGAGGACGGACCTTCGAACGACCGCCGCGCGCGCGACCACAGACAACTGATTGATCGGGTTTCAACATCGGGGCGATCCCCCATAGGGGAGGGGTGTCGCTCGTGCGGGAGGACGCATGCACGAAGGCGCTGCTCACAAGATGGCGGCCGCCGCTGCCGGGCAACAGACGGTAGCTTCGACGGGACACCTGGATTCGGCGGGGTCGGCGCCGGTGGCGACCCGGGCGCCGGCGGCGGTGCCCGGCCTCGAGTTTCCCCGATTCTTCTCGACCGCGGGCACGGACCCCTTCGACCAGGTCGACTGGGAGGTCCGCGACGCCGTCATCGGCAGTGACAAGGGGCAGGTCGTCTTCGAGCAGCGCCAGGTGGAGATGCCCAAGGCCTGGTCGCAGCAGGCGACCAACATTGTCGTCTCCAAGTACTTCCGTGGCCATGTCGGCGCCCCGGAACGTGAACATTCGGTCCGCCAGCTGATCGGGCGCGTGGTCGACACCATCACGGAGTGGGCGCGGCGGCAGCAGTACTTCGCCTCGGCCGGGGCGTTGTCGGCGTTCAGCGACGACCTGAAGCACCTGCTGGTCGAGCAGAAGGCGGCGTTCAACAGCCCGGTGTGGTTCAACTGCGGTTTCGAGCAGGCGCCGCAGTGCTCGGCCTGTTTCATCAACGCCGTCGACGACACGATGGAGTCGATCCTCACCCTCGCCAAGACCGAGGGCATGCTGTTCAAGTACGGCTCGGGCACCGGCAGCAACCTGTCGGCGATCCGGTCGTCGAAGGAGCTGCTCGCCGGCGGCGGCACCGCATCGGGGCCGGTGTCGTTCATGAAGGGCTTCGACGCGTTCGCCGGCGTGATCAAGTCCGGCGGCAAGACGCGGCGTGCCGCCAAGATGGTGATCCTCAACGCCGAACATCCGGACATCGTCGAGTTCATCAACTGCAAGGTCGACGAGGAGAAGAAGGCGTGGGCGCTGATCGATGCCGGCTATGACGGCTCGTTCACCGGCACCGCCTACGGCTCGGTGTTCTTCCAGAATTCGAACAACTCGGTGCGCGCCACCGACGAGTTCATGCGCGCGGCGGTGGACGACGGCGTGTGGCAGACGCGCACGGTGACCACCGGCGAGGTGATGGACAGCTATCGTGCCCGCGACCTGATGCGCCTGATTGCCGAGGGCACGTGGGTCTGCGGCGACCCGGGCATGCAGTTCGACACCACGGTGAACGAGTGGCACACCTGCCCGAACACGGCGCGCATCAACGCCAGCAACCCGTGCTCGGAGTACATGTTCCTCGACGACTCGGCGTGCAACCTGGCGTCGATCAACCTGATGAAGTTCGTGCGTGCGGACGGCGAATTCGACGCCGAAGCGTTCAAGGCGGCGGTGCGCACGCTGATCACCGCGCAGGAGATCCTGGTCGACAACTCGAGCTATCCGACCAAGGCGATCGAGAAGAACAGCCACGCCTTCCGCCCGCTCGGGCTCGGCTACGCCAACCTCGGCGCGCTGCTGATGTCGCGCGGCCTGCCCTACGACAGCGACGCCGGCCGCGACTACGCGGCGGCGATCACGGCGCTGATGACCGGCGAGGCGTACGCGCAGTCGGCGCGCGTGGCGCGCGACCATGGCGGCCCGTTCGCCGGCTACGACGTCAACCGCGAGCCGTTCCTGCGCGTGATGCGCAAGCACCGCGATGCGCTCAAGGGCGTCAACGCCCGCCACGTGCCGGCCGATCTCTACGCCGCCGCCAGGCAGTCCTGGGACGAGGCGGTGGAGCTCGGCGAGGACTTCGGCTATCGCAACGCCCAGGCCACCGTGCTCGCGCCCACCGGCACCATCGGCTTCATGATGGACTGCGACACCACCGGCGTCGAGCCGGACATCGCCCTGGTGAAGTACAAGAAGCTGGTCGGCGGCGGGATGATGAAGATCGTCAACATGACGGTGCCGATGGCGCTGCGCAAGCTCGGTTACACCGCGGCGCAGGTCGTGGACATCATCGACTACATCGACCGCCAGGAGACGATCGAGGGCGCCCCGCACCTGCTCGAGCGTGACCTGCCGGTGTTCGACTGCGCCTTCAAGGCGGCCAACGGCGACCGTTCCATCCACTACATGGGCCACATCAAGATGATGGGAGCGACCCAGCCCTTCATCTCGGGCGCCATCAGCAAGACGGTCAACGTGCCGAAGGAGGCGACGGTCGAGGAAATCGAGCAGGCCTACCTGGAGAGCTGGCGGCTGGGCGCCAAGGCCATCTCGATCTACCGCGACGGCTCGAAGCGGACGCAGCCGCTCAACACGTCGCGCGACCCGCGGTCGGCCTCCGCGGCGGACCCCGGGCCCGCCGCCGTGGCGGAGGCGGTGGTCGCGCAGGCCGTCGCCGCCCGCACGCCGGTGCGACAGAAGCTTCCCGACGAGCGTCAGGCGATCACGCACAAGTTCGACATCGCCGGACACGAGGGCTACATCACCGTCGGCCTGTTCGAGAACGGGCAGCCGGGCGAGATCTTCCTGGTGATGGCCAAGGAAGGGTCGACCATCTCCGGCTTCGCCGACGCGTTCGCGCAGGCGATCAGCTATGCCCTGCAGTACGGCGTGCCGCTGCAGGCGCTGGTGGACAAGTTCAGCCACGTCCGCTTCGAGCCGTCGGGCATGACCCGCAATCCCGACGTCCGCTTCGCCAAGTCGATCGTGGACTACATCTTCCGCTGGATGGCCTCGAAGTTCCTGTCGCCGCAGGCGCAATACGTCGCCGGGGTCAACAACCGCGACGAGATGGCGGACGGCGGCAACGGCCGCACCCCCGGCGAGGCCGTCCCGCCGGTGCCGATGCCGGCGCCTGCCCGCACCTCCACCACTGCCTTCGCCGCCATTCAGAACCAGGAAGACGCGCCGCCCTGCTCGACCTGCGGCTCGATCATGGTGAGAAGCGGCGCCTGCTACAAGTGCTCGAACTGCGGCACGACGTCGGGATGTGCGTAAACAGGTGCGATAGGTGCGACGGGTGCGACGGGTGCGACAGGTGCGGTGGGTGCGGTGGGTGCGACGGGTGCGACAGGTGCGGTGCGGTGCACGGGTGCGACAGGTGCGGCGGGGGCACCGCACACCGAACCCAGGACAGGGCCGGCGCCGCGGTCTGGCGCCGATTCCTGCAGACGTCCTCGATCAGATCGTCCGTGGCGGTCCACTGACCGCCACGGCGATCGACACCGCCTCGCCAAGATCCGCCCCCGGCTTGCCACGACCATCGCCCGGGAAATCGTGCAACGCACCTGTCGCACCCGTCGCACCTGTCGCACCTGCTCGCACCCGTCGCACCCGTCGCACCTGTAGTGTCGCACCTGCCGCACCCGTCGCACCCGTCGTGTCGCACCTAGCGTGTGCGCCGCACCCGTTCTTTGAGCGCCTCCAGCGTGTCGGCCTCGTGCGCCGGCTTGTCCTTGCGCCACCGCAGCATCCGCGGAAATCGCACCGCCACGCCGGATCGATGGCGCGCTGACGCGGCCACCGCTTCGAACCCCAGCTCGAACACCTGCACCGGCTCGACATGGCGGACCGGCCCGAAGCGCTCCACCGTGTGCCGGCGAATCCAGCGGTCGAGCTCGGCGATCTCCTCGTTGCTCAGCCCGGAGTACGCCTTGGCGACCGGCACCAGCTCGCCCGCGTCCCAGAGCCCGAACGTGTAATCGGTGAGCAGGCTGGCCCGCTTGCCCGAGCCGGGCTGCGCGTAGATCAGCACTGCGTCGATGGTGAAGGGATCGATCTTCCACTTCCACCAGTCGCCGCGCTTGCGGCCGACGCCGTACGGCGAGTCGCGGCGCTTGAGCATCAGCCCTTCGACCCCCTCGGCGCGCGAGGTCGCGCGCAGGCGGGCGAGCGCCTCCCATGACACCGCCGGCACGAGCGGAGAGATCCGCAGGACGTCGCCGGCGGACGGGGCATCGGTCTCGAACGGCAGCAGCGGCGTCGTGCCGTGGCCGGTCGCCGGCGGCGGCGCCGCTCGTCCGGCGATCGCCGCGAGCCGCGCGTCCAGACGCTCCCGCCGTGCCGTGAGCGGCATGGCGCGGATGTCCTCGCCGCCGTCCTCGAGCAGGTCGTAGGCCATGAACACGACCGGAACGTCCCGCGCCTGCCGCGCGATCTGCGCACGGCGTCCGATGCGCCGCTGCAGGGCGGCGAACGGCAGCGGCCGTTCGTCGCGGAACGCCAGGATCTCGCCGTCGAGGACGGTGTCGTCGGGCAGCGCGGTGGCGGCGGCGGCGACTTCCGGGAACCGATCGGTGATGAGCTCGTCGCCGCGCGACCAGACGAGCACGCGGCCGGCGCGCGTGACGATCTGCGCGCGGATCCCGTCCCACTTCCACTCGGCGAGCCACAGGCTGCGGCCGTCGGCGTCGGTCAGCTCGACGCCGGGCCCCGGGCCCCCGCTGTCGATCGGCGACGCCAGGTAGAAGGGATACGGGCGCGACCGGTCCTCGTTGGTCGTCTCGGCGCGGCGCAGGCGCTCGTACCATTCCGCGGACGGCGTCCAGTCGCCGGTCAGACGGGCGGCGATCGTCGCGCGCGGGACCGCCGCGGTCTCGGCCAGCGCGCGAACGACGAGGGTCTGCGAGACCCCGAGGCGCAGCTCGCCGGTCACCAGCTTGAACAGCACCAGCCGCTGCCACCGATCGAGGCCGCCGACCCATGCGAGCACGCGCGCGTCCTGCTCGTCGGGCGTCAGCAGCCGCAGCGGCAGCAGGCGGGCTTCGATCCACTGCGCCAGGTCCTCGTCTGGCGCACCGTCGCCGGCCGGCGTCGCGGCGGCGCTCGGGAGCTGATCGAGCACGAGCGCGGCCGTTTCGGCGCCGTCGCCGACGACCGCATAGCACTCGTGCAGGAGCCACTCGTCCACGCCGGTGGCGGCCCGCGCCCAGCGGCCCACCGCCGCGTGCGGCACCAGCCGCGTCAGCCGCCGGCCGGTCAGGAAGTACACGGCCCACGCCGCGTCGGCCGGCGGGGCGGATGCGAAGTAGTCGGCCATCGCCGCGACCTTGGCGTTGGTCGAGGTGGTCTGGTCGACGAGGGCGAACAACCTGGCGAACCGGCGCATCGCGACTGGCACCTGATTATCACGCCGCCCCTGCGCGGGGTCAGTCCGACTCGCCCTCCTGCTCCCACGCCGTCCGCAGCACACCGCTCGCGAACCCGCGCGAGCTGAGGTGGCGGGCCAGGGCCTCCGCGTGGCCGTGGGTGGCCAGGACGCGGCCGGCGCCGCAGTCCGTCACCGTCTGCAGCAGCGCCGGCCAGTCGGCGTGGTCGGACAGGACGAAACCGCGATCGTAGGCGCGCTGCCGGCGCACGCCGCGCACGCGCATCAATCCCGATGCGAAGGCGTCGGAGAACTCGCCCAGCCGCCGCATCCAGGGCGTCCCCCGCGCCGACACTGGCGCCAGCACCAGTTCGCCGGCGAGCGAGGTGCCGCGCGGCCGGTCGGCGAGCGGTACGGTCGGCAGCATGGCGACGCCGGCGGTGCGATAGGCCTCGATCATCCCGATCATCATGCCGTGCACGAAGGCCGGCTGGTCGGTCACCCGCGCGAGCTCGGCCAGCACGCGCTGCGCCTTGCCGAGCGTGTAGCAGAAGAGGACCGAGGTCTTGCCCGCCGCCCGGTTGGCCTCCCACCACGCCATGATCTCGGCGATCACGACCGCGGTCGCATCCCACCGGTAGATCGGCAGCGCGAACGTGCTCTCGGTGATGAAGGTGTCGCAGGCGACCGTCTCGAAAGGCGCGCACGTCGGATCGGCGGCTCGCTTGTAGTCGCCGGACGCGACCCAGACACCGTCGCGACCCTCCACGCGCACCTGCGCCGACCCGAGAATGTGGCCGGCCGGATGCAGGCTGACGCGCGCATTGCCGATGACCCGCGTGTCACCGTAGGCGAGCGGCTCGATGACGACGCCGCGCTCGAACCGTCGCGCCAGCAGCGGCGCGCACTCGGCCGCGCACAAATACGCGGCGCTGCCGGGCCGCGCGTGATCGCCGTGCGCATGCGTCATCACCGCTCGCGGGACGCCCTGCCAGGGGTCGATGTAGAAGTCGCCGTCCGGGCAGTACAGGCCGGCGGCAGTCTCGTGCAGCATCGCGCTCTCCGCTACAATACCTGACAGTCGTCGTACGCCTTGACTTCCTCCTCTCTCCACGACGTTCTCCAGCAGTATTGGGGCTATACCGCGTTCCGGCCGCTCCAGCGCGACGCGATGGAGGCGGTGGTCGCCGGGCGCGATTCGCTGCTCGTCCTGCCTACCGGCGGGGGCAAGTCGATCTGCTTCCAGGTGCCCGCGCTCGTCCGCGACGGGCTGGCACTGGTGGTGTCGCCGCTCATCGCGCTGATGAAGGACCAGGTGGACACGCTGCTCGCCAACGGTGTGCCGGCCGCCTGCTACAACAGCGCGTTGAGCGCCGATCAACGCGCGAGCGTGCGCGCCGGGCTGCGCGAAGGCCGCTACCGCCTGCTCTACCTGGCGCCCGAGCGCCTGGTCGGGGACGGCGGCGACATCTGGGGGTTGTCGCCGGCGCCGGTGTCCTTCGTGGCCGTGGACGAGGCACACTGCATCAGCCAGTGGGGACACGACTTCCGGCCGGAGTACCGCCAGCTCGCCGACCTGCGGCGCAAGCTCCCCGGCGCGAGCATGCACGCCTTCACCGCCACCGCCACGACGCGCGTGCGCCGCGACATCGTGGCGCAGCTCGGGCTGACCGACGTGGTCGAGCTGGTCGGGTCGTTCGACCGGCCGAACCTGGTCTATCGTGTCCTGCCGCGGGCGCAGCTGAAGCGCCAGCTGCTCGAGATCCTGGGCCGTCATCGCGGCCAGGCGGGCATCGTCTATTGCCTGTCACGCCGCGAGGTGGACGATCTGGCCGCCTGGCTGCGCGACGAGGGTCATCGCGCGGTGCCGTACCACGCGGGCCTGCCCGACGAGGTGCGACACCGCCACCAGGACGCCTTCCTCAACGAGGACGTCGACATCGTCGTCGCCACGGTGGCGTTCGGCATGGGCATCGACCGCTCGGACGTGCGCTTCGTGATTCACGCCGGCGCGCCGCAGTCGCTCGAGCACTATCAGCAGGAATCGGGCCGCGCCGGGCGCGACGGCCTCGAGGCCGAATGCGTGCTGCTGACCTCGGCCGCCGACTTCATGAAGTGGCGGGTCATGCTCGAGCGCAATGGCGAGCTGAGCCCCGAGCGCCGCAGCCTCATGCGCGACATGGAGCGCTATGCGTCACGCGTCGGCTGCCGCCATCGCCACATCGTCGGCTATTTCGGCGAGAGTTACCCGCGCGACGCCTGCGACGCGTGCGACTACTGCCTCGGCGAGCTCGAAGCCGTCGGCGAGCCCGTCGTCCTCGCGCGCAAGATCCTCTCGTGTGTGGCGCGGGTCGGCCAGCGCTTCGGGGCCACCCACATCGCCCACGTACTGCGCGGCAGCGAGTCGGAGCAGATCGCCGCACGCGGGCACGCGGCGCTGAGCACGTTCGGGCTGCTGCGGGACGCGTCGATGGACGAAGTGCGCGGGTACATCGACCAGCTGCTGGCGGGGGGACTGCTGCAGCAGACGGACGACAACTACCCGGTGCTGCAGCTCACGCCCGGGGGCGTCGCGCTGCTCAAGGACCCCGGCGCCGCCAACGGCCTCACGCTGGCGCGCCAGCGGCGGGCGCTGAAGGGCCGCGCGGCGCCGCGTGCGCGCATCGAGATCGAATCGTGGCAGGACGTCGACCGCGCGCTCTTCGAGCGGCTGCGCGCGATGCGGCTCGAGATCGCACGGGCGCGCGGCGTGCCGCCCTACGTGATCTTCCACGACGCGACCCTGCGCGAGCTGGCCCGCGTCAAGCCGCGATCGCTCGGCGAGCTGGCCGCGATTTACGGCATGGGCGCCCGCAAGATCGACGCGCTCGGCGGGGTCGTCCTCGACACCATCAACGCGCATGGCTGAGCACGACGAGGACCTCGATCGGTTGTTCCAGCTCCCGCTCGAGGAGTTCACCGCCGCCCGCAACGCGCTGGCCAAGCGGCTCGGGCGTCCGGCCATCAAGTCGCTGGCGAAGCCTCACGCCGCCGCGTGGGCAGTGAACCAGCTGTTCTGGCGGGACCGGCAGGTGGTCGACGCGCTGGTGCGCGCCTCCGAGGCCCTGCGTGCGGAGCATCGCAAGCTCCTGGCGGGGAAGGCCGCGGACGTCCGGCGCGCCGAAACGGCGCATCGCGACGCGCTACGGGACGCGCGCGACGCCGTGCGGCGGATCCTGGACGCCAGTGGCCAGCCCAGTTCGCCAGCGACCCTCGCCGCGGTGACGGACACGTTGCAGGCATTGCCCGCCGGCGAGCCCCCCGGGCGGCTCACGCGTCCGCTCAAGCCCGGCGGCTTCGAGGCGCTGGCCGGCGCCAGGTTCAGCGACACGCCGCCGGCGCTGCGTGTCGTGCGATCGCACGGCGCGCCGTCCCCGAAGGATGCACGGGCCGCCAAGGCGCGCGAGAAGCAGGCGCGTGAAGAACAGCGCCGTGCCGAGCAAGAGGCGCGCGCGGCCCAGGCGGAAGTGGCGCGCACCGAGGCGGCGGTCAAACGGGCACGGGCCGCCGTCGAGAAGGCCGAGCAGCAGGTCGATCGTCTGCGCGCGGCGCTCGAAGAGGCCAGGACTGCGCATCAGCGCGCCCGGCTGCGCGCCCGGGTCTAGACGATGACCGTTTACGTCGTTGACAGGGAGAGTCTGTCACCGTATCGTTCTGTCAGTTCGCAGCACTGCCTAACAATCCGGCAATCGCGGTCGTGAGCACAGCCAAGGACTCGAGCGGTGACTGATTCCGGCTCCGACCGCTTGAGTGATCGTCGTCCCCCCCAAGCGCCCGACCCCGAGCGCGAGCCTGTCGAGCCGCCCCGATTTCCCGAGCCGCGGTCGCTCCTGCCCGGCGCCGAACGCCGGGTCGAGGTCAAGCCCGCGCCCGTCGATCGCCAGACGCGGACGCTCGAGGTCAGCGAGGTCTTGCCCGACGCCATCGCCAACAGTGCGGGCGATCCGCACCTGGCGCGCGCCCTCGCTCCCGCCATCGAGCAGGCGCTGACCGCGTCGGCGCGCCGCGATCCGCGGCCGCTGGTCGACGCGCTGATGCCGGTCATCGGCCGCGCCCTCCGCAAGTCCATCGCCCAGACGCTGGCGCCCCTCATCACGCTGGGGGCGGCGGCGCTGCTGGTCGCCGGGGTCTGGACCTTTCAGGGGTTTCGCGAGCGCCAGGTCTGGAACGACTACGTGGAGCGGCTGGGCGCCGAGCCGGGTATTGTCGTGATCCAGAGCGGCCGGCAGGATGGCAAGTACTTCGTGCGCGGCCTGCGAGACGAGCTGGCCGTGGATCCGGCAACGCTGCTGGCGTCGGCGGGATTGCCGCCCGACTCGGTCGAAGGCCGCTGGGAGCCGTACTACGCGCTGCACCCGCGCTTCGTGTCCGAGCGCGCGCGCCTCGTTCTGCGACCGCCCGCCAGCGTGACGCTGAGCTACCGCGACGGCGTGTTGACCGCCAAGGGGACGGCCCCGACGGCCTGGGTCGCGGCCAGCCGCGACCGGGCGCCGGCGCTGGTCGGCGTTCGCCGCTTCGAGTTCGTGGGGGATGCACTCGACGCCGAGGATGCGGGTGGCACGGCCGAACCACCACCCCCGCCCCACACCGATACGCCGCCGGCTCCCGTGCGGGCTCCGACCGCGCCCGCATCACCGTCGGCGTCAGCCGCACCACCCGTGAAGACCGCGGAGCCTCCCGCGCGTCCGGCCGAGACGGGAGCAGCCAAGCCCGCGACGCCATCGACACCCTCGCCGCCGGTCGTCGCCACGCCTTCGGAGCGGCGTCTCATCGAGCAGATCGAGGTGAGCTCGCTGGAGTTCTCGCCGCTTCACGCCGACCTGGTGCCGGGGCAGGAGGCTTCGATCCGGCGGCTGTCCACATTGTTCCGCGAGCTGAACGAAATCGTGCACGCGCGCGGCGCGCGCGCATCGGTGGAGATCATCGCCTTCGCCCCCGAGGGTGCCGCGGCCTCCGGACGCAGCCTCGCGCGGGCGCGCGCCAACGCGGTGCTGGCACTCTTCCGCCGTGACGATTTCGACGCGCTCATCCTGAACGCGCGGACGGCCTCGGTTGCGTCGCCCGATGACGGATCCGGGGCGGACCGCGACGGCGGCCGTCGAGTGTCGATCCGGGTACGGCTGCTGGCGCCCCGCGATCAATGATGCTGTCATGACCGACTCGCTGCTGACGGGCTTCGACTGGACCACGCCTTTCATCGCCGATGCCTGCGCGCTGCTGCAGGTGCCGATTCGCCTCGGGCCCCCGGGCTTCCGCCCGCTACAGCCGGGAGTCCACATCGCCGGGCGCGTCTGCCCGGCGCGGCACGCCGGGAGCACCGATGTCTTTCTCGAGGCCATTGCCGCCGCCGCGCGTGGCGACGTGCTGGTCATCGACAACGGCGGCCGTCTCGACGAGGGGTGCATCGGTGACCTGGTCGCCGGAGAGGCGCAGGTCGCCGGGCTGGCCGGCATCGTCGTCTGGGGCGCCCACCGCGACACGGCCGCGATTCAGGCGATTGCCATCCCCGTCTGGTCGCTGGGCACGTGTCCGGCGGGGCCGCAGGAAGTCCGCGCCCGCAGCCCGCACGCGCTCGAGGCTGCGTCGTTGAGCCACGTCACCGTCATGCGAGACGATGTGATCTTCGCCGACGAGGACGGCATTGTCGTCGTGGGCGTGGCGGACCTGGCGCGCGTCGTCGATGCCGCCCGCGACATCGCCGCCCGCGAGCAGGCACAGGCGGCCCGGCTGCGGCAGGGGGAGCGGCTGCGCGACCAGCTCCGGCTGGCGGACTACGTCGCGCGCCGCACCGCCGACCCGTCGCACACCTTCCGCGACCACCTGCGCGCGCTCGGCGGCGCTCTTGAGATTTGATCAGGTTTCAGGCGCCAGGCCTCAGGCGCCAGGCCTCAGGCGCCAGGCGCCAGGTCTCAGGCCCCAGGCTCCAGGCTTCCAAGCTCCAGACCCCGCCTCCGATCGCGATTCTTGGTTCTTCGTTCCGAGCTCCCCAGATCCCTGGGGCCTGACGCCTGACGCCTGGCCTGACGCCTGAGGCCTGACGCCTGACGCCTGAAGCCTGCCCCCTGAGGCCTGCCATTGACCGCATAGCTATGTAGTGATACTACTGAGCAATGCGCCGCCTGAGCATTACCGCCGTCAGCGTGCTGCGCGCCCTCGCGGACGGCTTCGAATACGGGTTCGACGTCATCGACGCGACCGGCCTGCCGAGCGGGACGGTCTACCCGGCCTTGAGCCGGCTCGAGCGCGACGGCTACGTACGCTCGGCGTGGGAGGACGAAAGTCGCGCGCATGCCGCCGGCCGCCCGGCGCGCCGCTACTACCGCGTCACCGCCGCCGGCGTGCGCGCGCTCGACGAGGCGGCGGCCTACTATCGCCAACTGCTTCCCGCCGCGGGCGCGCTGGGCCGGCCACGACCGTGATGGCTCCTGGCTCGCGCACGGTCCGTGTCTGCCTCGGCCTCATTGCCGCGGCGGCGTACGTGGTCCCGGCCGATGCGCGGCGGGAGTGGGTTCGCGAGTGGCACGCCGAACTGCATCATGCGACGGTCCGCCTGGGGCGGCGCGGCGTGCCCGCCCCAGCGTCGCGGGTGCGCCTGGTCGCGCGCTGCGGCGGCGCATGCGTGCACGCGGCGTGGCTGCGCTGGGATCGATGGAGGCTGGAGATGGTGCTGCAGGATATCCGGCACGCGTTGCGCGGGCTCGGCAAGAGACCCGGCTTCGCGGCCATGACGGTGCTGACACTGGCGATCGGCATCGGTGCCAACGCGGCGATCTTCAGTGCCGTGCGCGCGGTGCTGTTGCGGCCGCTGCCTTTTGCCGCGCCGGAGCAGCTCGTGCAGCTGTTCTCGACCACCGTCCGCACACCCGACCGCGCGGCGGGCACCGCGTCGCCGCCGGATTTCGTGGACTGGCGCCGTGACCACGCGAGCTTCACCGAGCTGGCGGCGGTCAACGCGGGCACCTACGCCCTCACGGGCCTCGGCGCCGCCGAGCAGATTTCGGGCGCTAACGTCACCGGGGCGTTCTTCGAGGTGCTCGGCGTGCAGCCCCTCGTCGGGCGCACGCTGCAGCCCGAGGACGACCGCGTGGGCGGCCCGGATGTGGCGGTGCTGGGCCACGGCCTGTGGTCGAGAAGCCTCGGCGGCGATCCCGCCGCGGTCGGGAGGACGCTGACCGTGGATGGGGTCGCGGTGCGCATCGTCGGCGTCATGCCGCGCGGGTTCGCCTACCCGTTGCAGTCGGACCTCTGGCTGCCGCTGCGCTTCAGCGAGCGCGAGCTGGCCACGCAGCGTGGCGCGCACTACCTCGACGTCATCGGCCGCCTGCGGCCGGGTGTGACGCTCGACCAGGCCCGCGAGCAGATGCGCGGCGTCGGGCTTCGTCTCGCCGAGGCCTATCCCGACACGAACCGCGATTCGCGGATCGCGGTGCACGAGATGCGCAGCGCCATGGTCGGCGACGTACGGCCGGCGATGCTGATGCTGCTCGGGGCGGTCGGCTTCGTGCTCCTGATCGTGTGCGTCAACGTGGCCAACCTGGTGCTCACCCGGGCACTCGGCCGCACGCGCGAGATGGCGATCCGCGGCTCGCTCGGCGCCGGCCGTGTGCGGCTGGTCCGCGGCGTGCTGGTCGAGAGTGTGCTGCTGGCGGTCCTCGGCGGTGCGGCCGGCCTGGTCCTGGCGACGTGGGCGAGCCAGGGCATCGCCGGGTTGGAGCGCGCGCTGGCGATTCCGCTCCTCGAACACACGCGCGTGGACGGCGGCGTCGTCGCGTTCACGATGGGTGTGTCGCTGCTGGCGGCCGTGCTGTTCGGTTCGCTCCCGGCCTGGCACACCTCGTCGATTGCCGACCTCGCCGCTCGCATCCGGGAGGACAGCGGCACCGCCACCGGCGATCGCCACCGCCAGCGCATCCGCTCGGCCTTGATCGTCGCGGAAACGGCGCTAGCCGTCGTGCTGCTGGTCGGCGCCGGATTGCTGCTGCGCAGCTTCCTGAACATGGCCGCGGTCGACCTCGGCTTCAACGCGGCGCGCGTCCAGACGTTCAACGTGGCGTTGCCCGAGGCCCGCTACCAGCAGCCCGCCGAGCGGGCGGCGTTCGTCGACACGCTGGTCGCCCGCGTAGAGCAGGAGCCCGACGTAGACGCCGCCGCGGCCATCTTCGGGCTGCCGCTCACCAACGTCCGCTACACGATCTCGATGAGCACGCTCGACGGCCGGCGGCTCGATGACGACGAGCAGATGGCGCGCTCGCTCCAGATCCGCGTGGTCACCCCCGACTACTTCCGGGCCCTGACCATCCCGGTCGTGCGCGGGCGGGCCCTGGGCGCCGAGGACCGGGCCGGGGCGCCGCTGAGCGTTGTGGTGAACCAGACCGCCGCGGCGCGGTTGTGGCCAGGCGAGAACCCGCTCGGCCACGAGTTCACGCTTGGCACCCGATTGGGGCAGGGAGGCGCCAGCGCTGGCGGAACGGTCGTCGGCGTCGCAGCCGATGTCCGCGACTTCGGTCCGGTGCCGGCGGTGAGGCCGACGGTCTATCTCGCCCACGCCCAGTTCCCCGTCAGCTTCGTCACGGTCGTCGCCCGCGCCCGGCCCGGCGCCTCGGTGTCCCACGAATCGCTGCGGCGCATCCTCGGCGGCCTCGATGCCGACGTTCCGATGTTCCGCGCGCGCTCGATGGAACAGCTGCAGGCCGATGCCGTCGCGCAGCCGCGCGTCTACGTCCTGCTGCTCGGGCTGTTCGCGGGCACGGCGGTGCTGCTGGCGGCAATCGGCATCTACGGCGTGCTCACGCACGTGGTCGCGCAGCGCACCCGCGAGATCGGCATCCGCCTCGCGCTCGGCGCCGGTCGCGGGCAGGTCGTGGGCATGGTCGTTCGCCATGCCGGGCTGCTCGCGGCCGCCGGCCTGGCGATCGGCCTGCTGCTGGCGTTCGGAGCGAGCCGGCTGATCACCGGCATGCTCTTCGGCGTCGAGGCCGCCGATGCCGTCACCTACATCAGCGTCGCCGGCGGACTGCTCGCGGTCGCGCTGCTGGCCAGTTCCGTGCCGGCATTGCGCGCGTCCCGCGTCGATCCGGTTCGCGCGCTCCGCTACGAATAGCATCGACCCCGGGGACCGGCGGGGAAACGTTCCGCGACCATTTGTCGTCGAACAATCGAAATGCTCCGCCAGGACCTTCGTTTCGGCTTTCGCCTGCTCCTTCGCCGGCCTGCCTTCGCCCTGGTTGCGGTCACGACGCTGGCCGTGGGCATCGGCACCAACACCGCGATTTTCACGATCGTGGATGCCGTGATCCTCCGCGCCGTCCCGTTCCCCGAACCCGACCGCCTGGTCGTCGTCTGGGAGACGAACCCGCGGCTGCCCGTGCCGGTGATGGTGGCGTCGCCGCCCACGCTCTTCGACTGGACGACGCGCCATCGATCGTTCAGCGAGATTGGCGCCTTCCGCTGGCGCAGCGTGACGGTCGGCGGCGGCGAGCCGGAACAGGTGCGCGGGGCGACGATGACCGCGTCGCTGCTGCGCGCGCTCGGGATCCAGCCGTCGCTCGGGCGCCTGTTTCTCGACGAGGAGGATCGGCCCAACGGGCCGCCGGTGGTGCTGCTCGGCGATGGCCTGTGGCGCCGCCGTTTCAACGCCGACCGTTCGGTGCTCGGACAAGTCGTCACGATTGACGGCGTCGGTCACGCGGTCGTCGGCGTGATGCCCCCCGGCTACTCGGCGCCGCCGCCCGTGGTCCTGCGCGGCCGTCCGCCGGCCGACCGGGCGGAACTGTGGCTGCCGCTGGCGACCGACCTCGCCGGGGGCCAGCGGAGCGCGCACAACCTCAGCGTCGTGGCGCGGCTGCGTCCCGGTGTGTCGGTCGAGGCGGCCGACGCGGACGTGCGCCGCATTGCGCTCGAGGTCGGCCGCGAGCACCCCGACTACCAGGAGTGGGGCGCGCGCGTGGTGCCGCTGAGCGGCTGGGTCACGGAATCGTCGCGACGCTCGATGCTCCTGCTCGCCGGCGCGGTCGGATTCGTGCTGCTGCTCGCCTGCGCGAATGTCGCCAACCTGCTGCTCGCGCGCGGCGTGGGCCGCCGCCGCGAGTTCGCGGTCCGCGCGGCGCTGGGGGCGGGGCGCCGGCGGCTGGCGGCGCAGGTGATCGTCGAGTCGCTCGCATTGGCCGTGATC
Organism: uncultured Acidobacteriota bacterium; assembly: GCA_963707795.1. Taxonomy (GTDB): domain Bacteria; phylum Acidobacteriota; class Vicinamibacteria; order Vicinamibacterales; family UBA2999; genus JACCSI01. The sequence goes on from OY970174.1 coordinate 262,092, forward strand.
GGCGGGATCGCCGGAGTGGCGCTCGCCGTGCTGATCGTCCGTCTCATCGTGCGGCTTGGTCCGGCGACGATGCCCGGTGTCCGCGAGGCGGCGATCGATCCGCGCGCCCTGCTGTTCGCCGCTGCCGTCACCCTCGCCGCCGCGCTCCTCGCCGGCCTCGTGCCGGCGTGGCGGGTGATGAGCGCCGGCGTGCGCGAGTGGCTGGGCGAACGCGGCGCCGCCCCGGGCGGCGGGCTGCGGCTGCAGCAGGTGCTGGTCGTCGGACAGGTCGGGCTGGCCATGGCGCTGCTGGTCAGCGCCGCATTGCTGGTCGAGAGTTTTCGCCACTTGCGCCTCGTCGATCCCGGGTTCCGTGCCGATCGCGTGCTGACCGGCAAGATCGTCATGCCCGCGGGGCGATACCCGGATGCGGCGTCCCGCGCCGCGTTCGTCGAGCGCCTGCTGTCCGCCGCGCGAGAGGTGCCCGGCGTGGCGGCCGTGGGAATCAGCGACGCCGTGCCGATGGCCGACAACCGCCAGGGCACGTCCTTCATTCCGCTGGATGGACCGCCGGTCGACCCGGAGCGCGCGACCTCGGTCAATTTCGCCTACGCCACGGACGGCTTTGTCGAAGCCCTGCGTCTCCCGCTGCGCGAGGGACGTGCGTTCGGCCCACAGGATCGCCAGGGCAGCCCGCGTGTCGTCCTCGTCAACCAGCGCCTGGCGCGCCAGGCCTTCGGCGACGGTCCGGCGATCGGGCGCATGGCGAGGGTCGGTGTGTCCACGCAGGCACCGTTCGAGGTCGTCGGCGTCGTCGGCGACGACCGCCACCTCGGAGTCGATGTGGATTCGATGCCCACGTTTTTCCTGCCCTATGCGCAGGTGCCCGCGATGCGCGAGGTGGCGCTCATCGCCCGCGCCGACGGCGACGGCGAGGCGGCGGTGGCCGGGCTGCGCGCTGTCGTGCGGCGTCTGGATCGCGAGATGCCGTTCTACCAGGTGCGCACCATGGAGGAGGTGGTCGACGCCTCGGTGGCTACGCCGCGTTCGCTGGCCTGGCTGCTCACCGGCTTCGCGGTGTCGGGCCTGCTGCTGGCGGCCATCGGGGTCTTTGGCGTGCTCAGCCACGGCGTCAGCCAGCGCACGCGGGAGATTGGCGTCCGGCTGGCAATCGGGGCCAGTCCGGCGCAGGTGCTCGCCATGGTGCTGAAGGAAGGGCTTGCGCAGGTGACGATCGGGCTGGTGCTCGGACTGATGCTGGCGTTGGCCAGCTCGCGGGTGCTGGGCGGGCTGCTGTTCGGCGTCACCGTGGCGACACCGACTCCGTACCTGGTGGTCACCACGCTGCTGCTGGCGACGGCGCTCGTCGCCTGTGCTGCGCCCGCGCGTCGCGCGATGCGGATCGACCCGGCCACGGCGCTTCGCGGCGACTGAGCCGGCACGGTGGCCGGCGTGCATCTCCGGTATCATCCCTGTCGATGAACCGCCAGTACCTGCACGTCGAGTCCCGCACCATCAGCTATTTCGACTCGGCGCCCGGGGCCGGCGCGGCGCCGGTGCTCGTGCTGCTGCATGCGTTTCCGCTCGGGGCCGCCATGTGGGAAGGGCAGACGCAGGCGCTGCCCGCCGGCTGGCGGCTGCTCGCCCCGGACGTCCGCGGCTTCGGCGGATCCACCATCCCGAGCCCGGACGATGACCACCCGAGCATCGACGACTATGCGGTGGACGCGATCGACCTGCTGCGCGAGCTCGGCATCGCGTCGGCGGTGATCGGCGGCCTGTCGATGGGCGGCTACGTCACGCTGGCGGTGCTGCGCCGGGCGCCGGCCCTCGCGCGCGCCGTGATCCTGGCCGACACGCGCGCCGGCGCCGACAGCTCCGAGGGCCGCGCCAACCGCCGCGGCATGCTGGCGCTGCTCGATCGGGAAGGCCCATCCGGGATCGCGCGCGACATGATGCCGAAGCTGCTCGGCCGGACAACGTTGCAGGAACGGGCGGACGTCGAGCCGCTGGTCCGCCGGCTCATCAAGCAGCAGTCGCCTGAGGCGATCCGCGGCGCCGTGCTGCGGATGATGCACCGGCCCGATTCGTTCGCGGTCGTCCGCAGCCTCGACGTGCCGACCCTGATTGTCGTCGGCGACGAGGATGTGCTGACCCCGGTGGAGGAATCGCAGAAGCTGCTGCAGGAGAATCCCCGCGCCGAGCTGGTCGTGCTGCCGCGCAGCGGTCACCTCGCCAACCTCGAGCAGCCCGAGGCGTTCAACGACACGCTGCGCGACTTCCTGGGTCGGCTATAGTTTTCTCATGCGTGTGACGAGCGGGCGGTGGGTCGCAACCTGTGGTGCGTTGGCGATGCTAGTGGCCGTGGCCGTGGCCGCCCCGGTGCCCGTGCAGGAGTCCGCCGCGCCGGCCATCGATCCGCTGCACCGGCCGTTCGACGAGATGCTCGATCTCTACGTGCGCGACGGCTTCGTCTACTACAACGCGCTGCGCAGCGACCGCTCGCGTCTCGATCGCTATCTGGCCTCGCTCGACGGGCCGGCGGCGCGCGCCCAGGCCAGCGGGTCGCCCGCGCAGCAGCAGGCGTTCTGGATCAACGCCTACAACGCGTTCGTGCTCGACACCGTGGTGGACCATTTTCCGATCCGCGGCCGGTCTCCGGCCTATCCGGCCAACAGCATCCGCCAGATTCCCGGCGCGTTCGACAAGCGCACCCATCGCGCCGCCGGCCGCGTGCTCACGCTGGACGCGATCGAGAAGGAGGTGCTGGCGCCGCTCGGCGACCCGCGGGTGTTCCTCGCCCTCGGCCGCGGCGCGGCGGGCGGCGGCCGCCTGCGCAGCGAGGCCTTCGATGCATCGCGCCTCGAACGGCAGCTCGAGGCGGTCGGCGCGGAAGCCGTCAACCGGAAGGAGATCGTCCGCATCGACGAGGCCGCCAACGAGCTCCGGATGTCGCCGATTTTCTCCTGGCGCGAGGACGCGTTCGTGGCGGCGCTGGCCGACAAGGCCGACGACCTCTTCCGACAGCGCAGCCCGCTCGAACGCGCGGTGCTGGCGCTCATCGAACCGCATCTGTCCGGGTCGGAGGCGTCGTTCCTCGAGAAGAATGCCTTCCGCATGACGTTCCTCGATTTCGACTGGCGGCTCAACGATCTCGGCAGCCGCACGCAGGACTGACCCGCACCGGCAGCGCCCAGGCGACGACAAACCACGATGGACTTACAGCTCTCCGACAAGGTCGCGGTGGTCACGGGCGGCAGCCGCGGGCTCGGGCTGGCGATTGCGCGGTCGCTGGCGGCCGAGGGCTGCCGCGTCGCGATCTGCGCGCGCGAGCCGGGCCGGCTGGCGCAGGCGGCGGCGGAGATCGCTGCGGCGATCCCCGGGGCCGCGATTCTGCCGGTCGCCGGCCGACGTCTCCACTCCCGGTGCGGTCGAGCAGGTCATCGAGGCGGCCGTCGCAGAGTTCGGCGGCCTCGATGTCCTCGTCAACAACGTCGGGCTCGGCAAAGGCGGGTCGCTCGAGGAGACGCCGGACGACGGTGTGGGACGAGGCGTTCGACCAGACCCTGTATCCCGCCATCCGCGCGTCGCGCGCGGCGGTGCCGCATCTGCGCCGCCGCGGCGGCGGCGCCATCGTCATCATCTCGTCGATCTTCGGCCGTGAAGCCGGCGGCCGCATGACCTACAACGTCGTCAAGGCCGCCGAGATCAGCCTGGGCAAGTCGCTGGCCCAGCAGCTCGCGGTCGACGGCATTCGCGTCGTCACCGTGGCCCCCGGCTCGATCCTGTTTCCCGGCGGGTCGTGGGATGCGCGGCAGCGGGCCGACCCGGAAGGGATCGCCGAATTCGTCCGCCGCGAGCTGCCTTTCGGTCGCTTCGGACGGCCGGAGGAAGTGGGCGACCTTGTCGCGTTCCTCGCCTCGCCGCGCGCCAGCTGGGTCAGCGGCACGACCGTCGTCGTGGACGGCTGCCAGTCGCGCATGTTCTGACCCGCGCGGGAGTGCGGGGCGGATGTCCGGCTGCCGCGATCAGGGCGTGGCCGACGCCGGCCGGCGGAAGACGGCGTAGTACACCGGCAGCCCCGCCAGCACGACCCCGAACGTGAGCGACGTCCACACCGGGTCGCTGATGATCGCGTTGACCACCAGGTAGGTGGCCGCGAGGATGAACACCGCGGGCACGACCGGATAGCCGATCACCTTGTACGGGCGCTGCAGGTGCGGCTGCGATCCGGCGCAGCCGGTAGAGCGCCGCCACGCTCAAGCCGTAGAACGGCCACATCGCCAGCACGAACGTGTCGGTGAGCTGTTCGAAGGTCTGCGTCATCACCATGGCGATGCCGAGGCCGCAGGCGAGCGAGATGGCCACGTACGGCGTCTTGAAGGTCGGGTGGACGGCGGCGATCTGGCGGAAGAACAGCCGGTCGTCGGCCATGGCGAAGAAGATGCGCGGCGACGCCAGCATGCTGCCCATCAGCGAGCCGAACGTCGAGATCATGACCACGACCGAGATGAACGCCGCGCCGGTCTGCCCGAAGATGCGCCGACATCGTGTCGGCGGCCATCAGTCGCGAGCTCTGGACCTTGTCGATCGGGTTCATGTAGAGATAGGCGACGTTGGCCAGCAGGTAGATGGCGATGATCAGCAGCGTGCCGAAGATGATCGCGCGCGGCAGGTTGCGCTGCGGATCGCGCACCTCGCCGCTGGCGAACGACAGGTCGGCGAATCCGTCGTACGCCCACAGCACCGAGATCAGGGCCAGCCCGAACAGTCCCGCCTGCACCGGGGCGTCGGTCGGCGCCAGGTTCGACCAGGTCCCGCCGGCGCCGCCGCCCAGCGTCAGCGACAGGATGACCAGCAGCGCCAGCGCCCCGAACTTGGTGATGGTCGACAGTCCCGTGAACAGCGCCCCGAACTGCACCCCGACGATGTTCACCGCGGCCGCGAAGAGGATGGCCCCGGCGGCGAGATAGTCCGCCCAGGCCGGGTGCAGCGCCGGATCGACGCCGAACACGCGCAGGAAGTACTCGCCGAACACCGACGAGATGCCGCCCAGGGCGGCGGCACGGATCAGGACCAGCTGGGCCCAGCCGTAGAGAAACGCATACGGGCGTCCCCACCCTTCGCGCAAATAAACGTACATTCCGCCCGTTTCGGGCATGGACGCGGACAGCTCGGCGAACGCCAGAGCCCCGCAGAGGACGATCAGACCGCCGATGACCCAGACCGCCAGCATCATCGTGGGCTCGGGCACCCGCGTGGCAATCCCGGCCGGCGTGCGGAAGATGCCGCCGCCGATGGTGATGCCAATGACGATTCCGATCGAGCTCCAGAGCCCGAGACGACGGACGAGAGTGGGCATGGCCGGCCCAATATAATTGAAACGTGGCCATCGGCACAGGACTGATCGGCTCGACCGTCCTGCACTACCACGTGCTCGAGCGTCTGGGCGGCGGCGGCATGGGCGAGGTGTACCTCGCCGAAGACCAGCGTCTCGGCCGTCGCGTCGCCCTCAAGTTCCTGGCCACCCATGTCGATGCCGATGGCGAGGCGCGGGAACGGCTGATTCGCGAGGCGCAGGCCGCCGCGCTGCTCCGGTCGCCGCACATCGCGGTCACCTACGACCTCGGCGAGTACGACGGCTCGCTGTTCATCGCCATGGAGTACGTCGAGGGCGAGCTGCTTGTCCGCGCGCATCGCGCGCGGGCCGCTGCCGGTCGCCGACGGCCTCGACGTCGCGCTGCAGCTCGCCGACGCGCTGGACGAAGCGCACGGCCGCGGCATCGTCCATCGCGACATCAAGAGCGCCAACCTGATGCTCACCGCGCGGCACCTGGTCAAGGTGCTCGACTTCGGGCTCGCCAAGTTCCTCGCCGCGCCCACCGCCGACGACACGCGGACGCTGGCCGGCATGACCTCGCCGGGCCTGGTGCTGGGGACGCTCAGCTACATGGCGCCCGAGCAGCTGAGCGGCGGCGCCGGTCGATCCCCGCGCCGACCTGTTCTCGAGCGGCGTCGTCCTCTACGAGATGCTGACCGGCCGGTTACCGTTCACCGGCGCCACCATGCCGGAGATGGCGGATCACATCCTGCACCAGGAACCCGACGCGCTCGCCCGCTACAACTACAACGTCGGCGACGACGTCGACGCCATCGTCCGCAAGGCGCTGAGCAAGCGGCCGGAATTCCGCTATCAGACGGCGCGCGACTTCTACATCGACCTGCTCAACGCGCGACGCCGAATCACGCAGACCGACTCGCACCGCGGCAACAGCGCCTGGCTCAGCCCGATCGACTTCGCCGATGCGGCGGCGCCGATGCCGCTGCCGCCGGCGGCCGCCGTGCGCCCCGCCAGCGCCAGCGTCGCCGTGCTCAACTTCGCGAACATCACCGGCAACCCCGCCGACGACTGGGTCGGCCAGGGCATCGCCGAGTCGCTCACCGCCGACCTGACGCTGATCAAGTCGATCGCGGTCGTCCCGCGCGAGCAGATCTTCGAGCTGCAGCGCAGCCTCAACGAGCTCGGCCGCCGGCTCGACGAACGGCAGGCGATGGAGCTGGGACGCCGGCTCGGCGCGACCGTCACCGTGACCGGCGCCTACCAGCGGCTCGGCGACCGGATTCGCATCACGGCGCAGGTGATCGAGGTGTCGAGCGGCCGGCAGATGGCCACGGTGAAGATGGACGGGCGGATGGAGGAGCTGTTCGAGCTCCAGGACCGGCTCGTCACCGAGCTCGCCGAAGGGCTGAAGGTCGAGGTCGCGCAGCAGGACAAGTCGGCCATCGCGCATGCCGGGACCTTGTCGATCGAGGCCTACGAAGCGTACTCGCGCGGCATGTTGAACCTGCGGCTGGCCAATCGCGATTCCATCGACCGTGCGATCGGACTGCTCGAAGAGGCGCTGGAGCGCGATCCGCGCTACGTCGAAGCGATGGTCGCCCTCGCCGGCGCACTCGAGGTCAAGGCCTCGTTCCTCGCCCTGCCCGGGTTGTTCGCGCGCAGCCTGGCGCTGGCCGACGAAGCGGTCGCGCAGCGTCCCGGCGATGCGGATGCGCACGTCCAGCGCGGGGACACGCTGCTGTCGATGGGGCGCATCGACGAGGCCATCGCGTCGCTGCGCGAGGGGATTCGCTTGCAGCCCGAGCGTGCGGACGCGCATGGCACGCTGGCGCGCGCCTTCTGGCTCGGCAAGGGCGAGGTGGACGCGGCAATCGAGGAGTTCGAGCAGACGCTGCGCCTCAACCCGTCGGCGGGCTACGTCCACCTGCAGCTGGCCATGCTCTACACGCTGCGCGGCGACTACCGCGCCGCCGAGCAGCTGGCGCAGGACGCCATCCGGCTGCAGGACCAGGCGATGTCGGGATCGACCGGGCTGTTGCTGGTCGGCGCCCACTCGCGGCTCGGCTACGTGCACTACCGGCAGGGGCGCTACGACGAGGCGATTCGCGAGTATCGCCGCGAGCTGGAGTTGCTGTCGGTGGGCGATCACCTGCTGCGCGAGCGGACGAGCATCGAGCTGCAGCAGAAGCTCGGCGCCGCGTACCGGCGCCGCGGGGACCAGACCACGGCGGAGACGCACGAGGCCGAGGCGCTGCGGCTGTTCGAGACGCGCCTGGCGGGGGGCGGGGACGATCCCTTCACCCGCTACTACATCGCGGCGCTGTACGCGCTGCGCGGCGACGCGGCGGTGGCGCGCGAGCACCTGCAGCGGCCGCTCGACGCGCTGCCGGCGTTCACCCGCTGGCGGCTGCCGCGGGACATCGATTTCGATCTCGGTGCGCGAACAGCCGCCGTTCCAGAACCTGTGAAACCCGCCGCAGCCGGATCACTCCGGGGTGTGCGCGGCTCTGCACAATCTTCCACTCCGCCGGATCTTCGCTTTCGCCTCCTGATCGTGTAGGATCGCGAGGCCATGTCCCTCCCCGCACGCCGCGGCGCCGAACGGAAAGAGGTGGCGCTGCAGGGCGCGCTCGAGAAGCTGGCCCCCGGGCCGTGGATCGCGCGCGACGACACGCCGGACGGCATCGTCACCGCCGTCCGCCGCCTGCCGGCGGTGGACGCCCGCTTCGCGCCGTTCCCCGAGTCGATCGACGGCCGGCTGCGCCAGGCCTTCGCCGCGCGCGGGATCGGCCAGCTCTACACCCATCAGGCCGAGTCGCTCGCGCATGTCGCCGCCGGCCGCCACGTGGTGATCACCACGCCGACCGCCTCGGGGAAGACGCTCTGCTACAACCTGCCGGTGCTCGACGCGATCCTGCGCGATCCGATCGGCGCGCGCGCTGTACCTGTTCCCGACCAAGGCGCTGGCCCAGGACCAGATGGCGGAGCTGCACGATCTGGCGCGCGGGATTTCCGAGGTCGGCGGCGATCCGATCGGTGTCCACACCTACGACGGTGACACGCCGGCCGATGCCCGGCGCACGATTCGCACCCGCGCGCAGGTCGTGCTCAGCAATCCCGACATGCTGCACGCCGGCATCCTCCCGCACCATCCGCGCTGGGCCAAGCTCTTCGAGAACCTCCGCTACATCGTCATCGACGAGCTGCATGCCTATCGCGGCGTCTTCGGCAGCCACCTGTGCAACGTGCTGCGGCGGCTCGGCCGGATCGCCCGGCACTACGGCTCCGACCCGCAGTTCATCTGCTCGTCGGCCACCATCGCCAACCCGCGCGAGCTGGCGGAGCGGCTGACGGAGCGGCCGTTCGAGCTCGTCGCCGAAAGCGGCGCGCCGCGCGGCGAGAAGTTCTTCGTCTTCGTCAATCCGCCCGTGGTCAACCGCGAGCTCGGCATCCGGCGGTCGTACCTCGCGGAAACGCGCCGCGTCGCCGGCGAGTTCCTCCGCCGCCAGCTGCAGGTCATCGTCTTTGCGCAGAGCCGGCTGTCCACCGAGATCCTGACCACGTACCTCAAGGAGGATTTCGCGGACGCTCCCGGGATGCCGGAGCTGATCCGCGGCTACCGCGGCGGCTACCTGCCGCTGCGCCGGCGCGAGATCGAGCGGGGGTTGCGCGACGGGCTCGTCCGCGGCGTGGTATCCACCAACGCGCTGGAGCTCGGCATCGACATCGGGGCGCTCGACGTCGCCGTGCTGGCGGGCTATCCCGGGCACCATTGCCGCCACCTGGCAGCGCGCCGGCCGCGCCGGCCGCCGGTCGTCGCGCTCGGCCGCCGTGCTCGTCGGCTCGAGCGCGCCGCTCGACCAGTTCGTCGTCCGCCACCCCTCGTACTTCTTCGACGCCTCGCCGGAACACGCGCTGGTCAATCCCGACAACCTGCACATCCTCGTCGATCACGTGAAGTGCGCGGCCTTCGAGCTGCCGTTCTCCACCGCCGACAGCTTCGGATCGGTGAGCGTGCAGGACGTGCTCGGCGTGCTGCAGGAGGCCGGCCTGGTCCACCAGTCGCCGGCCGCGCCGGGCGGCACCGGCGGCACGGACGAGGAGGCGCCGGGGCAGTGGCACTGGACGAGCGAGTCCTATCCGGCGGATGCGGTGAGCCTGCGCTCGATCTCCTCCGACAACTTCGTCGTCGTCGATCAGACGCACGACGCGAAGGTCATCGCCGAGACCAGCTTCACCAGCGGACCGCCGACGCTGCATCCCAAGGCCATCTATCTCATCGAGGGCCGGCTGTTTCAGGTCGACCGGCTCGATTTCGAGGGGCGCAAGGCGTACGTCACCGCCGTGGACTGCGACTACTACACCGACGCCATCACCCACACGCGGGTGACGATCCTCGATCGGTTTGCAGCGGACGCGGCCGCGGTCGCCAACCATGGCGAGGTGCACGTCGTGTCGCGGGTGGTGGGGTTCAAGAAGATCAAGTTCCACACCAACGAGAACGTCGGCTCGGGCGATCTCGACCTGCCCGAACAGCAGATGCACACGACCGCCTATTGGCTCGAGATTCCACTCGAGCTGGTCCGGCGCTCCCGTTCGCCACCGACGATCGGCGCGACGGCATTTTCGGCCTCGCCTTCGCGTTGAAGCAGGTGGCGACGCTGCTGCTGATGTGCGACGGCCACGACGTCGGGCTGTCGATCACGGCCGGCGAGAAAGAGGTCGAGACCGACGCCCCGCGCATCTTCATCTACGACGCCTATCCGGGCGGCATCGGGTTCAGCGAGCCGCTGTTCTCGATGCATGCCGACCTGCTCGAGCGTACCCGCGCGCTCATCGACGGCTGTCCCTGCGACAACGGCTGCCCGAGCTGCGTCGGCCCGGTGGGGCAGACCGGCCCGCTGGCCAAGACCGTGGCGCTCAGGATGCTCGACCACCTGACCCGCGATCGCCTGCGCGACGTCACGCCGCCGGCCGCCATGGCGGCCGCTGCCGACGAGATGCCGTTCTAATGAGAGGCCGCTGAGGATGTCGATCAGCCTGGGCGATCGGCTGCGCCAGGTGGTGCGGGGGACGGTTCCGCGCGTGGACCCCGGTGCCGTTCCGCCCCCAGCTCCCACCGCGGATCTGCGATCGATCCTGCCCGCTTCACGTGCGGCGCTCGACGGTCCGCGCATGGCCGACGTCCTCGCCGGGCGCTGGGTCGATTCTCCCGACGGCGCGGTCGTCGTCGTCGACCGCTACTACGCCGGCGATCGCTGCCACGGCCGCGAGCCGATCGGCGCCATCGTCGAGACGCTGGAGGAAGGCGCCGACGCGCTGGCGGTGCTCGCCCGTGCCTGGCCGGGGGTCGATCGTCACCCGCACGGCCTCGTCTACGGCCCGAAGCTGTGCTTCTTCGACCTGGAGACGACGGGCCTCGCCGGCGGCGCCGGCACGCAGGCGTTCCTCGTCGGCAGCGCCGTGATCGAGGACGGCGGGATCCGGGTGCGCCAGTTCCTGCTGCCTGGCTTCGAGCACGAGCGTGCGCTCCTGGCGATGGTGGGGGAGTGGACTTCGGCGCAGGGGACGCTGGTCAGCTTCAACGGCCGGACGTTCGACGCACCGCTGATCGAGACACGCTATCTGCTGCACCGCTTCGCGTATCCGCTGGCGGCGATGCCGCATCTGGACATGCTCCACCCGGCGCGCCGGCTGTGGAAACAGCGGCCCGCCATCGCCGGCCCGCCGCTCGACGAAGACCGCTGCACGCTCGCCGTCCTCGAGCGGCACCTCGGCGGCTATCACCGCATCGGCGATGTCCCGGGCTTCGACATCCCGTCCCGCTACTTCCGCTTCGTGCGCGACGGCGATGTGCATCCGCTCGAAGCGGTGCTCGAACACAACCGCATCGATCTCATCTCGCTGGCGCTGGTGACGGCCCGGGCGCTGCGCCTGATCGCGCGCGGCCCGGCCGCCGCCACGCACGCGCGGGAGTGCGTCGGACTGGGACGCGTCTACGAGCGCGCCGGCCGCGCCGACGAGGCGGAGGCGAGCTATGGACAGGCGGCGGCCATGGCGGCGCGAGTCGGCCGCGAGCCGGATGTGCATGCCGACGCGCTGCGCCGCCTCGCCCTCGTGCGGCGCCGGGCCGGACGCATGCCCGAGGCCGCGGCGGCCTGGCAGGAACTGGTGGGCGTCGCCGGGTGTCCGGCCGCCCTGCGTCGGGAAGCGCGCGAGGCGCTCGCCATCCACCACGAGCACCGCTCGCGCGACCTCGAGCGGGCGCGCAGCTTCGTCCTCGACGTGCTCGCCGAGCAGGCGGGCGCCCGCTGGCGCGAGCAGGCGCACTACCGCCTGCGCCGGCTGGAACGGAAGCTGGCAGGACGCGAGCGCGGCGGCCTCATGGCCGCTCTCGAAGATTGAACGGGGCTCAGCTCGGCTTGCTGGCGGTCTTGGCCGTCTTCCCGGCCTTTGCCGTCTTCGCAGCCTTGGCGGTCTTGGCCGCCGTCTTACGCTGCTCGGACGTTTGCGCCCCGAACTTCTTGGTGAAGCGCTCGACGCGGCCCTCGATGTCGAGCAGCTTCTGCCGTCCCGTGAAGAACGGGTGGCAGTTGGCGCAGATGTCGAGGTGCATGTCCTTCTTGGTCGAACGGGTCTGCCAGGTGGCGCCGCAGCCGCAATGGACCGTCACCACCTCGTACTGAGGATGAATGCCTTCTCTCACGACGTTCTCCAGTGCCGGATCCGGGCCGGGGCCCGAGCCCCGAAAGCGGAGCCCACGGGCTCCACTCCAGGCAGCCGCAGCTGCCTGCACACTTTCCGGCGGAAAGTGCAATACACCAGTATAGCAAAGCGTGTTCTCAGGCGGCGTCCCGGCGGTCGTCGGCTGCCGTGCGCTTGAGATTCGTCGCAGAGCGGTCGCGACGATGCCACAGCTTCACCGCCTGGATGACCCAGCTGACGGCGACCCAGAGAAAAATGACCCCGAACGGATAGGCCAGTCCCTTGGGCCACTTCAGACCCACGAAGGCCAGCGCCCCGAGGAGCAGGACGCCCCACAGCAAGCTCACGGCCTCGGCGGCGCCGAGCGCGCGCCTGGCGGTCAGCGCCGCCCCGAACGTGCGTCCCAGCTTGAGGGCGCCCGCCGTCGCCGCGCGCCGCGTGCGGCCGGTGTGGCGTGCCCGCCGCCACCGCCTCCGAGGCCTCGCGGGGGGCCCCGGGCTCGATCCGGCAATCGGGCGCGCCACCGATTTTTCGGTCAGGACGATCTCGGTCGCGTTCTCCAGATCGTGCAGGTACACGTCCTCCATCCGACCCGCGAACTCCTCGTTCTCGATCGCGACGTCCAGCTCCCAGTTGCCGAGCCAGCTCTGGATGTTGAGGTTGCTCGATCCCACACGCGCCCAGCGGCCGTCGGCGACCGCCGTCTTCGCATGGATCATCGTTCCGTTCCACTCGAAGATGCGGACGCCGGCTTCGAGCAGCTGCCGGTAGCCGGCGCGCGTCAGGTTCTGCACGATGGGGAGGTCGGAGCCGCTCCCCGGCATGAGCAGCCGCACGTCCACGCCGTCGGACGCGGCTGCGATCAGCGCCTGGACGTAGGGCGAGGCGCCGACGTAATACGCATCCGTGATCCACAGCCGCTCCCGCGCGACGGCGGCCACGAGCTGATCGAGCCGGAACATGGCGGCTTCGGACGGCTCGGTGGCGATGACCCGCAGCGACACCGTGCCCGCCGGTCCAATCGATTCCGGTTCCGGGATTTCCTCCGCCGGCAGCGTGCCGCCGGCGGCCGCCCACACTTCGGCGAATGCCTGCTCGATGTCGGCGACCGCCGGGCCGCGCACCGAGACGCCGGTGTCGCGCCATGGGTCGGCGCCGTTGCAGTGCACGCCGCCCTTCCACGCATTGCCGACGCACAGTCCGGTGACGAACCCGATGCGGCCGTCGACGCCGAGCATCTTGCGATGGTCGCGTGAGACCCACCCGAACGGCGCGTCGAGCCGCGGTTGATTGAACGGCCGTACGTCCACGCCCGCCTTGCGCAGGCGGTGCCAGAACATCCACGTCGTCGCCGTGATGGCGCCCAGCCAGTCGTAGATGAGCCGCACCCGCACGCCGCGCCGGGCGGCATCGCCCAGCGCCTCCGCGAACTCGCGGCCGCACTGGTCGTCGTGCACGATGTAGCTCTCGAAGTGGATCCACCGTTCGGCGCCGCGAATCGCTTCCAGCCACGCCGGATAGTTCTCCTTCGCGTCGCACAGCAGCTCGACGGCGTTGCCTTCGACGAGGGGGGCCCCGGCGGCGCGCGAGAACGCCTGATCGGCCACGAGCCGCAGGGGAGAGGCCATCCGTGAATCTTACCGTGGCTTTCCCGATGGCTGCGGCAGGGCAGGCCTCGGTGAACCGCCGGTCGCGGCGCTCAAAACGCCGGCTGCTGCTGAGTCAGGCAGTGAATCGCGCCGAGTCCCCACACTAGCGCGCGGCAGTCCACGCCCACGATCCGGCGGCGGGGCAGCAGGCGTCCGAGGATCTCGAGCGCGCGGGCGTCACGCCGCCGCTGTGCAAACGTCGGCACCAGCAGCGCGCCGTTGACGAAGTAGAAGTTCAGGTAGGTGGCCGGGAGCCGTTGACCGCGATAGGTCACCGGCTTCGGCATCGGCAGCTCGACGACGCGGAACGGCTGCCCATCCTGATCACGGAGGCGGTCGAGTCGGCGCCGGTTCTCGCGCAGGATGTCGTAGTTGGCGTCGCGCGGATCGGTCTCGACGCCGATGACGATGGTGGACGGATCGACGAAACGCGCGAGATCGTCGATGTGGCCGTCCGTGTCGTCTCCCGCGATGCCGCGTCCGAGCCAGCAGACGTGGCGCTGGCCGTAATAGTCCGCGAGGTAGCGCTCGACGTCGCTCCGCGACAGGTGCGGATTGCGGTTGCGATTCAGGAGGCATGACGTCGTGGTCAGCACGGTGCCCGCGCCGTTGAAGTCCACCGCGCCGCCTTCCATGACGATGCCGGGCTGGAAGACTGGCAGCCCCAGTGCTTCAGCCACTCTCTCCGGCACCGCATCGTCGGCGTCGAAGGGCGGATACTTGCCGCCCCAGGCGTTGTAGCCCCAGTCCACGATCGCGGCGTCCACGCGACCGCGCCGCGTGCGCAGGACGAACGCCGGCCCATGGTCGCGCGTCCAGCACTCGTTGGTCCGGATGTAGTGGAAGCGGACGCGCCGCGTCGGCACCTGCCGTACCGCCAGACGCGCGCGCACGATGCCCTCGTAGTCCACGTTCGGCACGTTGAGGTGGACCGGCTCGAAGCGGGTGATCGTCGCGGATCACCTCGACGACGTTGTCGATGCATTCCTGGTAGCGGCCGGGAAAGGAGATGCCTTCCGGGCGAGGCCAGCTGATCCAAGTGGCGCGATGGCGCGCCCATTCGGCGGGGAAGCTGTAGCCCTGCGCCGCCGGCGTGGCGGTCGCCGCTCGTCGTCCGCGGGCCGGCCGCCGGACCGATCGGGTCGCTGTCATCTGCCGCTACGCACGCATGCAGGCACCCGCGGCCCGCTCAGCCGGTGGGCTCGCCGAGGAACCGCTTGCTGAGGTCGCCATAGGCGTCCACGCGGCGGTCGCGAAGAAAGGGCCAGTGCGTGCGGCTGAACTCGACGCGCGCGAGGTCGCAGTCGGTCAGCAGCACCTGCTCGGTATCCACCGACGCGCGCGCGATGACCGAGCCGTCGGGTGCCGCGACGAACGACTGCCCCCAGAATTCGATGCCGTCGGGATGCACCGGCCGGCCGTCGGCGGCGTGCACGACCTCGTGGCCGATGCGGTTGGGCGCGCAGACGAAGCAGCCGTTGGCCACCGCGTGGCTGCGCTGGATCAGTTCCCACGATTCGTGCTGGGCGCGGCCGTACTCGGCCTTCTCCGAGCGATGCCAGCCGATGGCGGTGGGGTAGAAGAGCAGCTCGGCGCCCTGCATCGCGGTCAGCCGGGCGCCCTCCGGAAACCACTGGTCCCAGCAGATCAGCACGCCGATCGTCGCGTAGCGTGTCTTCCAGGCGCGAAACCCGGTGTCGCCCGGCGTGAAGTAGAACTTCTCGTAATAGAGCGGGTCGTCGGGGATGTGCATCTTGCGGTAGACGCCGAGGAGCGACCCGTCGGCGTCAATCACCGCGGCCGTGTTGTGGTACAGCCCCGCGGCGCGCCGCTCGAACAGCGACGCGATGATGACGACGTCGTGCGCGCGCGCGACCGCCTGCAGGGCCTCCGTCGAGGGGCCGGGCACCGGCTCGGCGAGCTGGAAGAACCGGTGGTCTTCCACCTGGCAGAAGTACTTCGAGCGGAACAGCTCCTGCGTGCAGACGACCTGCGCGCCGCCGCGCGCCGCCTGCTCGGCCAGCGCCACCTGCCGCGCCAAGTTGGCCTCCGCGTCGTCGCCGCACGCCATCTGGGTCAGCCCGACCCGTAGGACCATAGTTCAGACGATAGCATTTTGCGCCGTTTCCCAATCGCGGCTGGTGTTGATGCGAGGATGTCACAATCTTGACATCAAGGCATCACCAAACTAGCATCATAGCATGCGGACCACGTTGACGCTGGACGATGACGTCGCGGTGCTGGTGCGGCGGGAAATCAAACGTCGCAATGCGTCGCTGAAGCAGGTGATCAACGACGCCCTGCGCCAGGGTCTGGACCAGCGGGCCCGGGCGGTGCCGGAGCAGCCCCCCTTCCGCGTCACGCCCTGGGACCTTGGCGGCAGCCTCGTCGGCAGCCTCGACAACGTCGAGGAAGTGCTCTCACGCGTCGAGGGAGAGCGTCACCGGTGATACTCGTCGACGCCAACCTGCTGGTCTATGCCCACGACACGGCGGCCGCCGACCACGTCGCGGCGCGAGCGTGGTGGGAACGCGTCGTCAACGCGCCGGATCGGGTCGGGGTCCCGTGGCCGTCCCTGCTGGCATTCGTTCGTCTGGTGTCGAATCCCGCGGTCATGCGGTTGCCGGTCGCTCCCGCCGCCGCGTGGGCGCGCGCGAGCGAGTGGCTGCAGCGGGGCAACGTCTGGATTCCCGTCCCTGGGCCCGATCATCGGCGCCATCTGGCGCCTCTGCTCGACCAGCCCTGGATGACCGGCCGACTGGTGCCGGACGCGCATCTGGCGGCCCTCGCCGTCGAGCACGGCCTGACGCTGTGCTCGAGCGACGGCGACTTTGGCCGCTTCGCGGGACTGCGGTGGGAGAATCCCCTTGCCCCCGGCGCGATGAGCCGCCCGGGTCGGGGCTCGACCGGCTGACCTGTGCGTCCGGCGCGCGCTACTTCCCGTTCTGCATCGCCGACAGGAACTCGGCGTTGCTCTTCATCTTGCCCATCTTGGAGAGCAGCAGTTCCATCGCTTCCGACGGCGACAGCGGCGTCAGCACCTTGCGCAGCACCCACACGCGGCTGAGGTCTTCCTTGGACAGCAGGAGCTCTTCCTTGCGTGTCCCGCTCTTCTGGATGTCGATGGCCGGGAACACGCGGCGGTCGGCGAGCTTGCGATCGAGGTGCACCTCCATGTTGCCGGTGCCCTTGAACTCCTCGAAGATCACCTCGTCCATCCGCGACCCGGTGTCCACCAGCGCGCTGGCGACGATGGTCAGCGAGCCGCCCTGTTCGATGTTGCGGGCGGCGCCGAAGAAGCGCTTCGGGCGCTGCAGGGCGTTGCTGTCCACGCCGCCCGACAGCACCTTGCCCGAGGTCGGGACGATGGTGTTGTAGGCGCGTGCCAGGCGGGTGATCGAGTCGAGCAGGATGACGACGTCCTTGCCGTGCTCGACCAGGCGCTTGGCCTTCTCGATCACCATCTCCGCCACCTGCACGTGCCGCTGCGCCGGCTCGTCGAAGGTGGACGAGATGACCTCGCCCTTGACCGAGCGCTGCATGTCGGTGACCTCCTCCGGCCGCTCGTCGATGAGCAGCACGATGAGGTAGACCTCGGGATGGTTGGTGGTGATGGCGTTGGCAATCGCCTGCAGCAGCATCGTCTTGCCGGTGCGCGGCGCCGCGACGATGAGGCCGCGCTGGCCCTTGCCGAGCGGGGTCATCAGGTCCATCACCCGGGTCGACAGGTTCTCCGGGTCGGCCTCGAGGCGGATCCGCTCCTGCGGGTAGAGCGGCGTCAGGTTCTCGAAGAAGATCCGTTCCTTGCCGCGGTTGGGCGGCTCGAAGTTGACCGCTTCGACCTTGATCAGGGCGAAGTAGCGCTCGCCTTCCTTCGGCGGCCGGATCTGTCCGGCGACGGTGTCGCCGGTGTGCAGGTCGAACTTGCGGATCTGCGACGGCGAGACGTAGATGTCGTCCGGCCCGGCCAGGTAGTTGTAGTCGGGGGCGCGCAGGAAGCCGAACCCGTCGGGCAGCACTTCGAGGACGCCCTCGGAGAAGATCAGCCCGGCCTTGGCCGCACGGGCGCGCAGGATCTCGAAGATCAGCTCCTGCTTGCGCATGCCGGTCGCACCCGGGATCTCGTGATCGCGCGCGATCTTGGTCAGGGCGGTCACGCTCAACTCCTTGAGCGTGGTGAGATCCAGCGTTACCGGCTCGGCGGTGGCGGCGGGAGCGTCTCCAGCGGTGGCTGCCGGAGCAGCCTGTCGATCGTTTTCCACAGTTCCTTCAACCCTTCGCCGGTCTGTACGGAGGTCGCCAGTGCCGGTCCATCGTGTATACGTTCCAGTTCCTGCAAGTGGCGCACGCGCTCCCCGCGCGTGAGCTTGTCCACCTTGGTCGCGATGACGTGGCACGGAGCGGCCACGTGCTGCAGCCAGGCCCAGGCCTGGCGATCCGGCGCGAGCCCGGGATGCCGGCTGTCGATCAGCAGCAGCACGGCCGCCAGTTGCGCGCCCGCGCGCGCGCCGAAATAGTCACCGGTGATCGCCGCGAACTCCCGCGCCGAGGCTTCGCCGCCGCGCGCGTAGCCGTATCCCGGCAGATCGACCAGATAAAAGGGAGGCGACCCCTCCGGGACGACCCGGTAGAAGTTCGCCAGGCGCGTCTTGCCCGGCGCGGCGCTGGTCCGCGCAATCCGCCGCCGCACCAGCGCGTTGATCAGGCTCGATTTGCCGACATTCGACCGCCCGGCGAGGGCCAGTTCCCGCAGCCCGTCGCGGGGAAACCCCTCCGCGCCGGTCGCGCTGGTGGTGAATTCCGCCGTCACCGATCAGCCGCGCCCCGGCGCCCGGCCCACGGCCCCGACCTCAATGCGTAATCGCGTCCGGGGCATCGTCCACCTCGACGACGTCCGGGTCGGGTGTCGGCACGATCGGCGTCACCGGGCCCGCCAGCGCCTGCTTCAGGACTTCGTCCATCGACGTGACGAGATACAGGTTCATGACGTCGAGCACGTTCTTCGGGATGTCGGCCAGATCCTTCTCGTTGTCCTTGGGCAGGATCAGGTTCTTGATCCCGGCGCGATGCGCCGCCAGCACTTTTTCCTTCACGCCGCCGATCGGCAGCACCTTGCCGCGCAGTGTGATCTCGCCGGTCATCGCCACGTCGCGGCGGACCGGCACGCGCGACAGCGCCGAGATGAGCGCGGTCGCCAGCGTGATGCCGGCGGACGGACCGTCCTTGGGGATCGCCCCCTCGGGGATGTGCACGTGGACGTCGAGGCGGCGGTTGAAGTCCTTGGCGATGCCGAAGTCCTCGGCGCGCGAGCGGACGTAGCTCATCGCCGCCTGCGCCGACTCCTGCATGACGTCGCCGAGCTTGCCGGTCAGCGTCAGCCGGCCGCGGCCGGGCATCAGCGTCGCTTCCGTGATCAGGATCTCGCCGCCGACTTCGGTCCACGCCAGGCCGGTGGCGATGCCGACTTCGTTCTGTTCCTCGGCCAGCGTCGGGCGGTAGCGCGGCACGCCGAGGAACTGCGTCACCTTGTCGGCGGTGATCTCCTCGTAGGTCCCGGTGCCGTCGCTGACGACCTTGCGCGCCACCTTGCGGCAGATCGAGTTGATCTCGCGCTCGAGGTTGCGCACCCCGGCCTCGCGGGTGTAGCGGCTGATGACGTTCTGGATGGCTTCGTCGGCGAACGAGATATTGGCGCCGGTCAGCCCGGTGCCTTCGACCGACTTGGGGACGAGGAAGCGCTTGGCGATCTCGACCTTCTCCTGCTCGGTGTAGCCGGCCAGCTGCAGCACTTCCATGCGGTCGCGCAGCGCCTGCGGAATCGTGTGCAGGACGTTGGCGGTGCAGATGAACATCACGTGCGACAGGTCGTACTCGACGTCGAGGTAGTGATCGAGGAAGGCGTTGTTCTGCTCCGGGTCGAGCACTTCGAGCAGCGCCGCTGACGGGTCGCCGCGGAAGTCCATCGACATCTTGTCGACCTCGTCGAGCAGGAAGATCGGGTTGAGCGACCCGGCCTTCTTCATCATCTGGATGATCTGCCCGGGGAAGGCGCCGATGTAGGTGCGGCGGTGGCCGCGAATCTCGGCCTCGTCGCGCACGCCGCCGAGCGACAGGCGGACGAACTTGCGGTTCATGGCGCGGGCGATCGACTTGGCCAGCGAGGTCTTGCCGACGCCGGGCGGCCCGACGAAGGTCAGGATGGTGGCCTTCGGCTTCTTCACCAGCGCGCGCACGGCGAGGAACTCGAGGATGCGCTCCTTGATCTTCTCCAGCCCGTAGTGGTCCTCGTTGAGGATGCGGTCGGCATTCTTGAGGTCGCGGCTCTCCTTGGTCTTGCGCTGCCACGGCACGGCGATGAGCCAGTCGAGGTAGTTGCGCGACACGGTCGCTTCCGCCGACATCGGCGGCATCGCCTCGAGCCGCTTCAGCTCCTGCACCGCCTTCTCTTCGACGTCCTTCGGCATCCGCGCCTGGTCGATCTTCTTCTTCAGTTCCTCGATCTCGTTGCCTTTCTCGTCCTTGCGGCCGAGCTCCTTCTGGATCGCCTTCATCTTCTCGTTGAGGTAGTACTCCTTCTGCGCCTTCTCCATCTGCTTCTTGACGCGCGACTGGATGCGGCGATCGACCTGGAGCTTGTCCACCTCGGCTTCGAGAATGGCGGTGATGCGGTTGAGGCGCTCGAGCGGCGAGTTGATCTCGAGCAGGTTCTGTTTCTCGTCGACGCCGACGAGCAGGTGCGCGGCGATGGTATCGGCGAGCTTGCCCGGATCGTCCACCTTGACCGCGGCGATCATCGCGTCGTAGTGCAGGTTGTTGGACAGCTTGACGTACTGCTCGAACAGCGACACCACCCGGCCCATGGTCTGTTCGACCTCGCCGGCGGGCTCCCTGAGGCGCTGCAGCACCTTGACCACGACGCGGTGGAAGCCCTTGTCTTCCTTCCACTCGATCACGCGGGCGCGATCGACGCCTTCGACCAGGACCTTGATGTTGCCGTCGGGCAGCTTCAGGCTCTGCACCACGTTGGCGACGCAGCCCATGGTGTAGACGTCCTCCGACCCGGGGTCGTCGATCGCGGCGTCGTGCTGGGCGGCGAGGAAGATGCGCTTGTCCTTGCCCAGGGCGTGCTCCAGCGCCCGAATGGACGACGGCCGTCCAATGACGAAGGGCATCATCATGTGCGGGAACACGACGACGTCGCGGAGCGGGACGATGGGGAGCGTTTCGTAGACTTCAACCATAGGAACTAACGTGCCGTGATGCCCGGTCCCGAATGCCGTCGGCGGTCCGGCGTGACCGCGGGGCCCGGTGCTGGGCAGCCGGCGGCCGCATCGCATCCCCGGTGCCGGGTGCACCGGAGCCTGCGGGTCGTCAGCCGGCCTTCTCGATGACCTCGAGGCCGGTGCTCTTGCTCAACACCATTTCGCGCGTGATGACGAACTCGCGCGACTTCTTCTGTCCGGGCAGCTGGTACATGAGGTCGAGCATCAGGTCCTCGATGATCATGCGCAGCCCGCGCGCCCCGATGCGCCGCTCCAGCGCCATCTCCGAAATCGCTTCCAGTGAATCGTCGGTGAAGCGCAGCTTGGCGTTCTCGTACTCGAACAGCTTCATGTACTGCCGCGTGATGGCATTGCGCGGCTGCGTCAGGATCTGCACCAGCGCCGGCCGGTCGAGCTCGTGCAGCGTGCCGACCACCGGCAGGCGGCCGACGAACTCCGGAATCAGCCCGAACTTGATCAGGTCCTGCGGCTCGATCTGTTCCAGGATCACCCCGACGTCCTTGGTCTTCTGCGACTTGATGTCGGCCTTGAAGCCCAGCGTCTTGCGCCCGACCCGGCGCTCGATCGCCTTGTCCAGGCCGACGAAGGCGCCGCCGCAGATGAACAGGATGTTGGTGGTGTCGATCTGGAAGAACTCCTGGTGCGGATGCTTGCGCCCGCCCTGCGGCGGCACGTTGGCGACCGTGCCCTCCAGGATCTTGAGCAGCGCCTGCTGCACGCCCTCGCCCGAGACGTCGCGCGTGATCGACGGGTTCTCGTCCTTGCGCCCGATCTTGTCGATCTCGTCGATGTAGACGATGCCCTGCTGGCATTTCTCGATGTCGCCGCCCGCCGCCTGCAGCAGCTTGAGGATGATGTTCTCGACATCCTCGCCCACGTAGCCGGCCTCGGTCAGCGTCGTCGCATCGACGATGGTGAAGGGCACCGACAACAGCTTGGCCAGCGTCTGCGCCAGCAGCGTCTTGCCGGTGCCGGTCGGCCCGATCAGCAGGATGTTCGACTTGGTCAGCTCGACGTCGTTGCGGCTGCGCGGCTGCTTCTGGATCTCGAGGCGCTTGTAGTGGTTGTAGACCGCCACCGCCAGCTTCTTCTTCGTCAGCTCCTGGCCGATGACGTACTCGTCGAGGAACTTCTTGATCTCCTGCGGCGTGGGAAGCGAGGTGCGGCCGCCGCGGCTCTCGAACCGGTTGTCGTCGGCGATGATGTCGTTGCAGACCTCGACACACTCGTCGCAGATGAAGACGGTCGGCCCGGCAATCAGCTTACGGACGTCGTTCTGATCCTTGTTGCAGAACGAGCAGCGCAGAATCTCGCTGCTGTCTCCGGTCTTCTTGACCATGCTTCAGTATCCCTGGAGTGTCGTCGGCACCGCCGGCCCGTGGCTCGCGCCACCCCGAACCCGGTGCGTCGCGCTCTGGACTTTTGCCGTTTCCTCTCCCCGCCCGATCTTTAGGTTACACCCGTTTGCGAATGACGTCGTCAATAATTCCGTATTCGCGGCCCTGCTCGGCGGACATGATGTAGTCGCGCTCGGTGTCGTCCTGAATGCGCTTGACGTCCTGCCCGGTGTGCATGACGAGGATCTCATTGATGCGCACGCGCATGCGCAGGATTTCCTTCGCCGCGATGTCGATGTCGGTCGCCTGCCCGCCCAGCCCGGACAGCCACGGCTGGTGGATCAGGATGCGCGAGTTGGGCAGCGAGATAGCGCTTGCCCTTCGCCCCCGCCGCCAGCAGCACCGCGGCAATCGATGCCGCCTGGCCGATGCACGTCGTCTGCACGTCGGGGCGCACGAACTGCATCGTGTCGTAGATGGCGAAGCCGGCCGTGATCGACCCGCCCGGGCTGTTGATGTAGAGCAGGATGTCCTTGTCCGGATCCTCCGCCTCGAGGAACAGCATCTGGGCGATCACCAGGTTGGCGATGCTGTCGTCGATCGGCGTCCCGATGAAGATGATGTTGTCCTTGAGCAGGCGCGAAAAAATGTCGTACGCGCGTTCGCCACGACTGGTCTGTTCGACCACCATGGGAACCAGCTGATTGCGGGACTCGAGCGAAGAAGGGGTCATACACCTCGAAGGCCGGGGCGACGGGCGCCCCGACGGCTGCAGTTCTTATCGGCCGGTGCGCGTCCCGGGGACACCCACCGAGTCTACCCACGTTTCCCTCTAGATTTCCACGATTCGCGCCTGCTGGAGCACGTGCGCCAGCGCCTTCTCCCGGCGCAGGCCGGCCGCCAGGCGGCCGAGCCCACCCTCCTGTTCGAGCCGCGCCCGCACCGCCGGCACCGTCAGCCCCGACTGCGACGAGTACTTCTCCAGTTCGGCGTCGAGATCCGCCTCGACGACCTCGATCCCCTCCCGCCGCGCGATCTCGTCGAGCGCCAGCGCCGAGCCGACCGCCTCGGTCGCCGGCTCGCGCTGCGCATCGCGGAACGCCGCCCAGTCGATCTTCGCCGTCCGCGGATCGATGCGCTGCTCCATCAACCGGCGGGCGAACTCCTCCAGCCGGCGATCGATCTCGCGATCGACCAGCGACGCCGGCACCGGGAACGGCACCCGCGCCGCGAGCTTCTTCAGCACGTCGGCGCGCACCTGCCGCTCGCTGGCCTCCGTCGCTTCCGCTTCCAGGTCCTGCCGCACGCGCGCCCGCAGGGCGTCGAGCGTATCGAACTCCCCCAGGTCCCGGGCGAACTCGTCGTCGAGGGCCGGCACCAGACGCTGGCGGACGTCGTGCACGGTGACCTGATAGGCAACGTCGGTGCCGGCCAGCTCGGGCACCGCGTGGTCGTCGGGGAAGCGCACGCGGAACGATTTCGTGCTGCCGGCGGTGAGGCCGGTCAGGTTCTCGTCGAAGCCGGGCGGATTGGCGGCGGCGCCCAGCTCCACCGGTACGCGCTCGTGCGTGGTCTTCTCGCCCGGCTGCCCGTCCTTGTCGAAGCCCTGGCGCTCGAGGTCCACCACCACGGTGTGCCCGGCGCCGACGACGCCGTTCTCGACCGGCTCGAACCGCGCGGCGCGTTCGCGCAGCGAATCGAGCGTCTGCTCGACGGCGGCGTCCTCGATCGCCACCGGGGCGCGGCGCACCTCGATCGAGCTGAACTCGCCGGGGTCGAACGGCGGCACGACGTCGAACTCCGCCGTGAACGTGAGCGGCTGCCCCTCTTCGACGTTGATGTTGCGGATGTCGGGCGTCCCGACCGGCTCGACCCCGCGCTCGGTGAGTGCCTCTTCGACCGCCCGCTCGACCAGCTGGTGCGCGACGTCGTGGAGAATCTGACTCTTGAAGCGCTGCCGTACGACCTTGGTCGGCACCTTGCCGGGGCGGAATCCGGGCAGGCGCGCCGCCTTGCCATAGCGCGCCGCGACCCGCGCGATCTCCGCGTCCACCACGTCCGGTGGAATCTCGACCGAAAGGTTGCGCCGCGTTTCGTTGAGATCGACCAGTTCGGTTTTCATGGAATGGGGGATATCGAGGCCGACCGCGGAACGCACCTGTCAGCGGCGCCCACCCGCGAGGCGGCGAGCTCAGCTGGCCCGCCAGCAGGAGCTGCCGTGAGCGAAGGCTGGTGCGAAAGGGGGGAGTCGAACCCCCATAGCCTTGCGGCTACCGGATCCTAAGTCCGGCGCGTCTGCCAGTTCCGCCACTTTCGCGTCGTGCCTGGCTGCCGCGGCGTCCCGCTTCGCGCCGGGTCCGCCGATGGCGTCGCTGTCTATGTATCTATCCCGTCAAGGGTAGCATTCCTCTGCCCCTCGAATCTAGTGGGCGGTTCGAAGCCACCCCCCTACATGTTGCGGTGGTGGGAGGCAGGTGCTACATTCTCCTGCGCGCATGACTTCACGGACCGACCTCTACCACGGCCTCTTTCGTTGGGAACGGCCTTCCGATGGCCAACCGCAGCTGTCCACCCACGCCGAGGCGCCGGCCTCGATTCCCGATCCGCACAGCGGGCGGCTCCTGCGGATCGCGACGAAGGACGCTCGCGCCCGCGCCATCTGTCCGGCCTGCGCGACGACCGGCCACGGCGGTTTCGTGTCCTTCGTCCAGGATCTCCGCCTCGCCTACGCCTGTCCGAGCTGCGAGCAACTGGTCTGGCTGAACGGCGCCTGAGCGCCTGCTGCCGTGGCGTCTGCCGCCGTGCCCGCGCGTCACTCCGCACCGCATCGCGAGGCGCCGCCGGCCAAGCCGTTTCTGAAGTGGGCGGGCGGCAAGCGGCAGTTGCTGCCGCAGTTGAAGCGCTTCGTGCCCGCCTTTTCGGCGTACACCGAGGCCTTCCTGGGCAGCGGCGCGCTGTTCTTCGACCTCGCCGCCGACGGCCGGACCGCGGGCGTGCCGGTGACGCTCATCGACGACAACGCCGATTTGATCGGGACCTACAAGGCGCTGGCGCGTGATCCGTCGGGGGTCATCGCCGAGCTCCGCCGCCTCGCCCGCGGCCATGCGCGCGGCGGCAGCGCCTTCTATTACGAGGTCCGCGACACGCGCTTCAACCCGCGGCGGCGCACGCTCGCCGGCCCGGCCGCCGACAGCTATCCGGTGGATCTGGCGGCGCAGTTCGTCTACCTCAATCGCACGGGATTCAACGGCCTGTTCCGGCTGAACGCCAAAGGGGAGTTCAACGTGCCGGCCGGCCGATACGACCAGCCGCGCATCTGCGACGAGCGCAACCTGCGCGCGGTGGCGGCGCTGCTCTCGCAGCCGCGGGTGTCGATCGTGCATGGCTCGTTCGAGCGCGTGCGCGACACGGCGCGGCCCGGCGAGTTCCTCTACTTCGATCCCCCGTACGCGCCGGTCAGCCGGACGTCGCAGTTCACCGCCTACACGGCTGCCGGCTTCTCGCTGGCCGATCACCAGCGCCTGCAGGCGCTGGTCGTCGATCTGGCGCGGCGCGGGTGCGCGGTCCTGGTGAGCAATTCCGTCGCCCCGTTAATCGAAGCGCTGTTCGACGCCAACGACGAGGTGCGGCGCGCGGGCCTCCGCGCCTATCGCGTGCCGGCGCGGCGCGCCATCAACAGCGCGGCTGCCGCCCGCGGCGCCGTGCAGGAATACCTCATCAGCAACGCCCCGAGCTGACGCGCGGCGGCCGCCGCACGGCGATCAGTGAATGGCGAACAGGTGCCGCTCGCCGCGGATGAAGATGCGGCCATTGGCCAGCGCCAGCGTCGAATAGACCGGCTCGTCCACCGAATTGCTGCGCGCGACCGCGTGCGTCGCGCCGGCGGTGATGAAGAACGTCTCCCCCTCCTCGCTCGTCAGCAGCACGTAGTCGCCGAACGCCACGGGCGATCCCATGAAGGTCGCCGGCTTTGGCACACGCCCTCCCTCGTAGACCACCTTGCCCGTGGCGGCCTCGAGCGCCGTCATCACGCCGCGATCGTTGAGCAGGTAGACCAGCCCTTTGTAGAGGATCGGCGAGACGACGTAGGCGGTGCCCTTGTCGTAGGTCCAGGCCACGCGCTCGGTAATGGCCCGGGCGGAGCCGCCCGGCCGGATCGCGATGACCCGCCGTTCCGGAAATCCGGCGCTGGCGATGACCAGCCCGTTGCCGACCAGCGGCGTGTGGATGGCGTTGCTGCGGACGCCGATGGTCCGCCACAGCTCGCGGCCGCTCGCGGGGTCGTAGGCGACGATCCACTCGGAGCCGTTGGTCACCAGCTCGGTTCGCGCCGGGGTCGAGCCGTCGGCGGGCACGTCCACCAGCACCGGCGTGGACCAGCTGACCTGGACGTCGCGCCGGGTCCGCCACTGCTCGCGGCCGGTTTTGGTGTCGAGCGCGACGATGAACGAGTCGTCGCCGGTGTTGTCGTCGCACTGCAGGATGAGGAGGTCGCGGAAGAGGATGGGCGAGGCGCCGACGCCGAGCCCGAGCGTCTTGATGCGGCCGACGCTGGTCTTCCATGCCAGCGTGCCGGTGACGTCGTAGGCGAAGACGCCCTCGGCCCCGAAGTGGACGAACACCCGTTGGCCGTCGGTGATCGGCGTGGTGGACGCGTAGCTCGAGCGCTTGTGCCGGTTGTCGAACATCGGCCCCTCGTACGCGACCTGGTCCCACAACACCGCGCCGGTGCGTGCGTCGAGGGCGATGACGCGCAGCGTGTGGCGGCGATCGACGCCGACGCTGTCGGGATGCAGGAACGGCTTGCCGCTGTCGATGTGCGTGGGCGCCGCGTGTCCCGGCACCGGCGCACCCTCGACGGCCGTGGTGAGGAAGACGCGCTGGTCCCACACGATCGGCGCCGAATGCCCGCGGCCCGCGATAGGGGTCTTCCACGCGATGCGGTCGCCCGGCGACCACTGCAGGGGCAGTGCGCTTTCGCCCGAGATGCCCTGCCCGGCCGGGCCGCGCCACTGCGGCCAGTTGGCGCCGCCGAGCGCCACCGGTGCGGTGGCGATGACAATCGCAGACAGTAAACAGGCCCGCGCGCGGCTGCGTAACACCTTCATGGCCAAGCCCTTGGCGATAAGATAAGGATGATCACGGAGGCCATGATACACATCAATCTTCGAACGCTCATTGGGCCGCGTGCGCGCGTGGCCGCAGTCCTGCTGTTGGCGGTGACGGTTGCCGGGACGAGCGTGGTCGCACACGACTGGCCGGAGTGGCGCGGGCCGTCTCGCGATGGCCGCTCCGCGGAAACCAACCTGCCGTCCACCTGGTCGCCGTCGGGCGAGAATCTCGCCTGGCGGATCCCGATCGGCGGACGCTCGGCCCCGGTGGCCTTTGGCGATCGCCTCTATCTCCTGACCGTCGTCGGCGATGCCGCCACGACGCAGGAGCGGCTGGCGGCCATCGACGCCGAGAGCGGCAAGCTGATCTGGGAGCGGCGCTTCAGCATCTACCTCAGCGACGTGCCGCAGCACCGCGCCGCCTGGGCCTCCCCGGCCGTGGATCCCGCCACCGGCAACATCTACGTCTTCACCGTCGGTGCGCAGCTCATCGCGCTGGCGCCCGACGGCACGGTGCTCTGGGATCGATCGCTGCCCGAGGAATACGGGGCGGTGACGACGCACGGCGGCCGCACCACGTCGCCGATCGTGCACGGCGACATGGTGATCCTCAATGCGCTGCTGCTGGCGTGGGGCGACCTCAATCGACCGGGGAATCGCTACATGGCGTTCGACACGCGCACCGGACAGACGGTCTGGATCAGCTCACCGCAGGTGCGCCACTACGACACCAACTACTCGACGCCGATCGTCGCCGACATCGACGGGGTGGCCACCTTGCTCGTCGGCGGGACCGATGGCGCGTTCCACGCGCTCAAGGTGAACACCGGCGAGCCGATCTGGCGCGTGGACGTCTCGAAGCGGGCCATTCTCAACAGCCCGCTCTACCGCGACGGTACGGTCTATTTGACCCACGGCGAGGAGAACCTCGGCACGACCGAGATGGGCATGATCGCGGCGCTCGACCCGCGCGGCCGCGGCGAGCTCGCCGACACGGCCTTCAAGTGGAAGACGCTCGGCTTTCTGCCCACCTTCGCCTCGCCGGTGATGGACGCCGAGCGGCTCTACACCGTCGACAACAGCGCCATCGTCGCGGCGTTCGACCTGGCGACGGGCCAGCGGCTGTGGGAGCGCGGCCTGGGGACGCTGCAGAAGGGGTCGCCGATCCTCGCCGACGGCAAGCTGTATGTCGGTACCGAGAACGGCAAGTTCTTCATCCTGCGGCCGTCGGCGACCGGCGTCGAGGTGCTCGACGAGGACTGGTTGGGCTCGCAGGCGGACCCGGAACCGATCCTCGCCTCGCCGATCGTCGCCGATGGCCGTGTCTACGTCACGTCGATGGAGGCCACCTACGCGATCGGCACGCGCGTGCGTCGCCCCGCGGGGTCGCGGGCCGCCGCCATGCCGCCGGCGCAAGCGGGCGCCGGTCCGGTCGCGCACGTGCAGCTGTTTCCCTACGGCGCCCTGCTCGCGCCGGGGCAGAAGCAGGCGTTTCGGCTGCGGCTGTTCGATGCCAAGGGCGATCTGATGCGCGAGGAGCCGGCCAGCGCAGCCACCTGGACGGTCGATCAGCTGGCGGGCGCGGTGGGTCCCGACGGCGTGTACGTGGCGAGCGCGGAGCCGTCCGCGGGCTTCGTCAAGGCGACGGTCGGCGGCGTCACCGGCCAGGCGCGCGTGCGGGTGATCCCGCCCCTGCCGTGGCGCTTCGATTTCGACAAGCCGGCCGGCGAGGCGCCGCCGGGCTGGTGGACCGGTGCGCCTGGCAAGGTGTTCCAGCGCACCGTCGACGGCGTGGGGAGCGTGCTGGTGCGCCCGCGCGACGACACCGTCGGCCGGCGCGCCAAGGTGTCGTTCGGGCCGGCGACGCTGAGCGGCTACACCGTCGAGAGCGACGTCCGCGCCACCGAGCAGCGCCGCCAGCGGGGCGATGTCGGCCTGATCAATCAGCGCTACGTGCTGGTGCTGTTCGGCAACGGGCAGAAGCTCGAGCTGCACCCGTGGCAGGCGGCCGACGAGATGACCGTCCGCGTCCCCTTTGCCTGGGAACCGAACACCTGGTATCGGATGAAGTTGCGCGTCGACCGGCGTGCGGACGGCAGCGCCGAGGTGCGCGGCAAGGTGTGGCCGACCGGGCAGGCGGAACCGGAGGCGTGGAGCATCGAGAAGATCGATCGGATTGCACACCGCGAGGGCAGCCCGGGGATCTACGCCGACGGCATCTCGGAAGTGTATTTCGACAACGTGAGCGTCTCGCCGAACAAATGACGCCGGCAGGATCCGAAGAAGGTCGAACATGAAACGTGCATGGGTGCTCGGTGCGGCGGTGGTGGTGGTGGCGGCAACGGCGGCCGCGTCGGCCGACTGGCCGATGTGGGGCGGGACCCCGTCCCGGAACATGGTCTCGCCGATGAAGGGTCTGCCGACCCAGTGGGACGTGAAGTCGGGCAAGAACGTGAAATGGGTGGCGGAGCTCGGTTCGCAGTCGTACGGCAACCCCGTCGTGGCGGGCGGGGTCATCCTCGTCGGCACCAACAACGAGGCCGTGCGTGATCCGAAGCAGGGCGGCGATCGCGGCGTGCTCATGGCCTTCCGCGAGGCGACCGGCGAATTTCTCTGGCAGGCCACCTTCGAGAAGCTGTCGTCCGGGCGCGCCAACGACTGGCCGTTCCAGGGCATCGCCTCGTCGCCGCTGGTCATCGACGGCGTCGCCTATTTCGTCTCCAACCGCGGCCAGGTCGTGGCCGCGGACCTCGATGGCTTTCACGACAAGAGCAACGACGGCCCGCACCAGGACGAGAAGCTGACCGGCCTCAACGACCCCGATTTCCTGTGGGTGTTCGACATGCTGGAGGAGGTCGGCGCCTTCCCGCACAACCTGGCCAACTCGTCGCCGGTGTCGCACCAGAACCTGATCTACGTCAGCACCTCGAACGGGCAGGACGAGAGCCACGTCAACGTGCCCTCGCCGCGGGCGCCCTCGATCATCGCGCTCGATCGGAGCACCGGCAAGCTGGTGTGGGAGGACAACTCGGTCGAGGACCGGATCCTGCACGGGCAGTGGTCGACCCCGACGGTGGGCGAGATCGGCGGCGTCATCCAGGTGGTGCACGCGCAGGGCGACGGCTGGGTGCGCGGCTACGAGGCGGTGAGCGGCAAGAAGCTGTGGGAGTTCGACACCAACCCCAAGGACTCGGTGTGGCCGAAGACCCGCAACGAGGTGATCGCCACGCCGGTGATCCTCGACAACGTCGTCTACATCGCCAACGGACAGGATCCCGAGCACGGCGAGGGTGTCGGCCACGCTTATGCCATCGATGCGACCAAGCGCGGCGACATCACCGAATCGGGGCGCCTGTGGCACTACCAGAAGATCCGGCGGTCGATCTCGACCGCCGCCATCAAGGACGGCCTGATCTACCTCGCCGACTTCAGCGGGTTCCTGCACTGCCTCGACGTCAAGACCGGGCAGCCGCTGTGGGTGCACGACATGTTTGCCGCGCTGTGGAGCTCGCCGATGATCATCGACGACAAGGTCTACCTCGGCGACGAGGACGGCGACGTCACCGTGCTGCAGCACGGCCGCGAGCTGAAGGTCGTCTCCGAGCAGAACATGGGCAGCTCCGTGTATTCGACGGTGGTTCCGGCCAACGGCGTGCTGTTCATCATGAACCGCAACCAGCTGTATGCCCTCGCGGAGGGGGCCACGCTGAAGCGCCCCAGCGCCGAGTGACCGGCTGCGGCGCCGAGCGGAATGATGCGACGTAGAGAGTTCCTGACCCTGGTGGGCGCCGCGGCGCTGGCCTCGTCGCGGACGTCGGCGCAGAGCGCGGCGGCGGCGGCCGCGCCGGCCGACGCGTGGCCGCACTTCCGTGGCACCGCCGCGCTCACCGGCGCCTCGTCGTCGCCGGTGCCGGCGGCGCTGAAGCGGCTGTGGGTGTGGGAATCGGGCCCGGACGTGCCGGTGGACTCGTCGCCGGCCATCGTCGGCGGCGTGGTCTACGTCGGGACCGCCGCCGGTGAGCTGGTGGCGCTGGGGTTGAACGACGGCGCCCTGCGCTGGCGCTACAAGGCGGGCGAGTCGATCGGCGAGTCATCGCCCGCCGTCGCCGGCGGGCTCGTGTTCATCGGCGATCTCGACGGGGTCGTCCACGCCGTGACCGCGGCCGACGGCAAGCGCGCCTGGACCTACAAGACGCGCTCGGAGATCAAGTCCTCGCCGACGCTGTCCGCCGATCTGGTGCTGATCGGATCGTACGACGGCGCCCTGTACGGCCTCGGCCGCAGCGATGGGGCGCTGCGCTGGACGGTGAAGACCGAGAACTACGTGCACGGCACGCCGGCGCTGGCCGACGGCGTGGCCTACTTCGCCGGCTGCGACGAGATCTTCCATGCCGTGCGCGTGCGCGACGGCGGCACCGTCTTCGACGCGTCGGCCACCGCCTACACCGGCGCCTCGGTGGCGCTCGCGGAGGGCGTCGGCTATTTCGGCACCTTCGACAACCAGGTCATCGGCTTCGACGTGAAGACACGCCGCGTGCGCTGGCGCTACGAGCATCCCGACCGCAAGTTTCCGTTCTATTCCTCCGCCGCCCTGTCCGCCGGCACGGTGGTGCTCGGCGGGCGCGACCGCATGGTGCACGCGCTCGACGCGGCGACCGGCAAGGCGCGGTGGACGCACATGACGCGGGCGCGCATCGATTCCTCGCCGGCGATCGCCGGCGGCCGCGTGTTCGTCGGGTCCAACGACGGCCGCCTCTATGTGCTCGACCTGGCCAGCGGCAAGGTGCAGTGGGAATACGAGGACGGTGGGGCGATCATGTCGTCACCGGCCATCGCGTCGGGCCGCGTGGTCTTCGGATCGTCGGACGGACGCGTGGTTTGCGTCGGCTGATCAGGCGCTGTACAACGGCCAGGGCCCTCGGCCTGCAGCCCATCGAAGCCTGCAGTGCGGGAGCGCTGCCCGTCGTCGGCGGCCACGGCACGGAGCAGGCGGGGCGGTGACCATGGTGATTCATGAAATGACCGACGAGGAGTGCCGCGCCTGCCTGAGCGGGCGGGTCGTGGCGCGCCTCGCCTGTGCCCTCGACAACCAGCCCTACGTCGTCCCGATTCATCTCAATCTCGCCGGCGATTACTTCTACGGCTACGCCACGCTCGGGCAGAAGATCGAGTGGATGCGGCGCAATCGTCTCGTCTGTCTGGAAATCGAGAGCGTCACCACGAACACCCAGTGGGAGACCATCGTGGTCTTCGGGGAGTTCGAGGAGTTGCCCGCTGCGGCGGCATCCGAAGAGGCGCGACAGGTCGCGGACGGGCTGTTTCAGGCCACCGCGATGTGGTGGGAGCCGGCCGCGGTCCCGCTCGCCGACCACGACCCGCGGGCGCCGATCGTGTTCCGCATCCGCATCAGCCGGATGACCGGCCGGCGGGCGAGCGCTGCATCGACTCGACGTATTTGACCAGCGCGTCGATGCGCCGGCGCGTGGTGGCATCGTCGGGTTCGACCACGCGCAGCACGTCGCCCCAGACGGGCATCTCGCGCGGTCCATGGCTGGCGACGGCCGTGCGGCCGTCCACCACGGCGACGATCGTGTCGCGCGGGAAGGTGCCGCCCGCGCGCGCGGCGATGGCGGTCAGGTCGGGGGCGGGGCGGCGCAGCAGATCGGCCACCGGGCCGTCGCCGCGGCCCGATTCGCCGTGGCAACTGGCGCAGAACGTCCGGTAGAGATACTCGCCGGAGTTGTAGTCCGGTCGCGGGCGCGGCGGCTGCGTCGCGACGCCGTCGCTGCGGCCGGCAGAGAGGGCGAGGACGGCCGTCACGAGCCCGGCCGCGCAGGTGGCTGGAACCTTCATCGGGCCCTCGCGGGGAACGAACGCCGGGCGCGGCGCTACCGGAACTCGATCGTGAGGCTCGGGTTGTTGATCTTCACGCCCTTGACGTCCTTCAAGTACGGACGGACATCGGCAATCGACGCGCCGGGGCCCACCTTGGACTGCAGCGCTGTCAGCGCCGCCTCGTTCTCGAACAGCGTCGCCATGTCCAGCTCCAGCAGGGTGACCCGCGACCCGGTGACGTAGTCGGCGTCGGTCTTGACGATCGTGCCATCCACCTCGAGATCGATCTGGACCTTGAAGCCCTGGAACATCGTCTTGATCATCTGCAGCATGGCCGGGTCCATCTTCTCGATCCCGGGCTTGCCGGCCGGGGCCGGCGACGAGCCGGCGGTCATCGATTTCTCGTCGACCGTGATCGTGAGGACCGAGTTGGCGCCCTGGCGGGCGAAGCCGAACTTGATCGGACTGCCGGCGGATGGTTTGCTGCCGGCGGTGGCCGCCGACCCGGGGACCGGCGGCGGGTCCTGATCGACGCGGATCTTGGTGATGTCGTCGAACGCGAAGATCGCTTTCGAGCCCTCGAAGCCGTTTTCCTTCATCGGCGTGAGCGAGACCGGACGGACGCCCATGCGCTCGGCCGTACGCTTGAACTCGTCCTCGTTCATCGCCCCGGGTGCTTCCTTCACCTGCGCCTGGCCGCCGAAGCCGGACAGCAGGCCTTTCAGCGCCGCCGCGTTGACGAGCATCGTCTGCTCGATGGTGCCGCTGCCGTCAGGCTTGACCTTGACCAGCGTCCCGCTGTTGATACACCCCGAGAGCACCGCCGCGCACACGGTGAGGACGGCCACGCGAAGCACCACGAAGAACCTCCTGATCCCTGAAGCCTGAGGCCTGACGCCTGATCCCTGAGGCCTGAGGCCTGATCCCTGACGCCTGATCCCTGACGCCTGATCCCTGACGCCTGATCATACACTTGGGCGCCATGGCAGAGGGATCTGGCCGGCGGGCGCTCGTCACCGGTGCCTCGTCGGGTATCGGCCTCGCGTTCGCCCATCTGCTCGCGGCGCATGGGTACGAAATGGTACTCGTCGCCCGGCGCACGGACCGGTTGGAGGCGGCCGCAAGGGACCTGACTGCGCAGTATGGCGTCCTGGTTCACGTGCACACGCTGGATCTGTCCGAGCCGCAGGCGGTCGAGCGTTTGACGCGGTGGCTGGTCGAGCGGGACCTGGCCATCGACCTGCTGGTGAACAACGCCGGGTTCGGCGTGCCCGGCCGCTATGCGGCAACCACGTGGGCCGATCAGGAGCGGTTTCTGCAAGTGCTGGTCGTCGCGGTCTGCGAGCTGACGCACCGGCTGCTGCCGGGGATGATCGAACGGCGCTGGGGGCGCATCATCACGGTCGCGTCGCTGGCCGGCTTGATGCCGGCGGTCGCCGGCCACACGCTGTACGCGGCCGCGAAGGCGTTCGCGGTCTCCTTCAGCGAAGCGCTCGCCCTCGAGACGAGGGCGGACGGCATTCAGGTGACCGCCAGCTGCCCGGGCTTCACGCTGAGCGAGTTCCACGACGTCACCGGCACCCGGGCACACGTGAGCAAGCTGCCGCGCTTCTTGTGGCTCGACGCCGCGGTCGTGGCCCGTTACTCCTACGACGCGGTGATGGCGGGGACCGTGATCGCGGTGCCGGGACGGATCAACCGCGCCATGGCCGCGCTGTCCCGGCTGCTGCCGCGGCGCGTGGTGCGGGCGCTGATGCAACGCAACGCGGGGAAGTTTAGAAAGGTGTAGACAGAACAGGGGCGACAGGGCGGGTGCGACGGGGCAGGTGCGACGGGTGCGACAGGTGCGGCAGGTGCGGCAGGTGCGGCAGGTGCGACGGGTGCGGTGCGAATACGGGGCTGGCCGAGCCGTGAGTGAGTCAGGGTGTCCGGCGCAGGTAGGCGCTGAGTCGGGCGATCGCGACCGAGGTTCGTTTGGCCAGGTTGAAGGCACTCGCGGTGTCGGCGCTGGCGAGCAGGTGGCTGTCGAGCGTCTCCGTGAGGCGATCTTCGATCTCGCGCACCGAGCGGCCGGCGATGTCGAGAAAGCGAGCGAACTCGGCGTGTGACGGGCACGGGAAGCCCTCGGCGATGTTGCTGGTCACCGACCGTGCTGCGCGCCGGAGCTGCCGGCAGAGGTCGTGCTCGTCGACCAACGGGGCCGTCTTCGTCAGCGCCGTGACATGCTGGCGCAGCTCGCGGGCCAGCTGCCAGGCCACCAGCTCCTGAAATCGCGTCGCGCCCATGCCAGCGGCCGTGCACGACCGTTGCCGCTTCCGCTTCCGCGAATCTTCCAGGCGCCCACCTCGCGGATCGCAGTTCGTGCCGCGCCCGCTGCCCTCAACCCACGCAATTTCCTCGGCTCGCCGGGTTGTCCCGACCCATCGCACCCATCGCACCCGTCGCACCTGCCGCACCCATCGCACCCGTCGCACCCGCCGCACCTGTGGCACCGCACCGCACCCGTCGCACCCATCGCACCCGCCGCACCTGTCGCACCTGTCCCGTCGCACCCGCCGCACCTGTCGCACCCGCCGCACCCGCCGCACCTGTCCCGTCGCACCCGTCCAGTCGCCGTATACTACGTCCCCATGTCCCACCCCTTCCCGCTCCGTGCCCTGGCGTCCGCGGCCTTCGCGGGCGTCCTCACGATCTCCCTGGCGGCACAGCAGATGCAGCCCACCCCCGAACGGCGCACCGGTGAGGGCGATGGTCCGCACGACCGCCTCATCCTTCGCGGTGCGACCGTGATCGACGGGACCGGCGCGCCGCCGCGCGGGCCGGTGGACCTGGTGATCGCGCAGGACCGCATCAGCGAGGTCGCCAGCGTCGGCTTCCCCAAGGTGCCGATCGGCGAGCGCGGGCGGCCGGCGAAGGGCACCAAGGAAATCGATGCCACCGGGATGTATGTGATGCCCGGCTTCGTCGACCTGCACGTGCACTGCGGCGGCGGCCAGGCCAACGATCCCGAATACGTCTACAAGCTGTGGCTGGCGCACGGCGTCACTACCGTCCGCGGCGTGCCCTGCGGGAGCATGGACTGGGACCTGCAGCAGCGCGAGCGTTCCGCGAAGAACGAGATCGTCGCCCCGCGCATTTTCTCGTATCATCGCCCGTTCACCGGCGAGGGCTGGGACCGCGCCCGGCCGCAGACGCCCGAGAGCGCCCGCGAGTGGGTCCGCTTCGCCGCCAAGAAGGGGATCGACGGCCTCAAGCTCGGCGCCTCCGACCCCGAGATCATGGCGGCGCTGCTCGACGAGGCGAAGAAGCACGGCCTCGGCTCGACCGCCCATCTCGACCAAATGGGCGTGGTGCGGATGAACGCGCTGCAAGCCTCGCGGCTCGGGCTCGGCGCGATGACCCACTATTACGGCCTGTTCGAGTCGCTGCTCAAGGATCACAGCATCCAGCCGTACCCGGTCGACGCACAACTACAACGACGAGCAGCACCGCTTCGGCCAGGTCGCGCGGCTGTGGGACAAGATCCACCCGCAGGGCAGCGATGAGTGGAAGGCGCTGATCAAGGAGTGGGTGGATCGCCGCTTCATCCTCGATCCGACGATGACCATCTACTCGGCCGGCCGCGACGTGATGCGGATGCGCAACGCCGACTGGCACGACAAGTACACCCTGCCCTCGCTGTGGGACTTCTTTCAGCCCAACCGCGTGGCGCACGGCGCCTACTGGTTCGACTGGACCACCGAGGACGAGGTGGCGTGGAAGAACTTCTACCGCGTGTGGATGGCGTTCCTGAACGACTACAAGAACGCCGGCGGCCGCGTCACGACCGGGTCCGACTCCGGCTTCATCTACCAGACCTACGGCTTCGGCTACATCCTCGAGCTCGAGATGCTGCAGGAAGCCGGCTTCCATCCGCTCGAGGTCCTGCGCTCGGCGACCCTGTTCGGGGCCGAGGCGCTGCACGAGCCGAAGGGCACCAGTCCGGAGTTCGGCATCCTGCGGCCGGGCCTCAAGGCTGACCTCGTCATCACGCGCGAGAATCCGCTGCAGAACTTCAAGACGCTGTACGGCACCGGCGCCGTGCGCATCAACGACGCGGTCAACAAGCCGGAACGCGTGGGCGGCATCGACTTCGTCGTCAAGGACGGCATCGTCTACGACGCGAAGAAGCTGCTCGCCGACGTGGCGGCGCGCGTCGACAAGGCCAAGCAGGCGCGACGGTCGCCGACGACCGCACAGTAGCCCGGCGTGCCGGCGGGAGCCGGGTGCGCCGAACGACACCGATGCTGACCGGAGGTCAGCGCATAGACGGGGGACCGATGAGGACAGTGTGGAAGATCGTGCTCGTGCTGGGGGTGATCGTCGCGGTCGGGGCAGCAGCGGGAGTGGGCTACCTGTATGCCGGTTATCCCGACGTGCCGCCGGCGGAAGAGGTGACCGTGGCGGCCACGCCCGAGGTCATCGCCCGCGGCGCCTACCTGGCCCAGCACGTCACCGGCTGTGTCGGGTGCCACGCCGAGCGTGACTTCTCGAAGTATGCCGGCCCGGTGATTCCGGAATCGTTCGGCAAGGGCGGTGAGGATTTCGGCACGCCGGGCTCGCCGATCGAGGTGCTGGTCAGCCGGAACATCACCCCGGCGGGCATCGGCGCGTGGACCGACGGCGAGGTGATCCGTGCCGTCACCTCGGGCGTGAGCCGCGATGGCGAGCCGCTGTTCCCGATCATGCCCTACCATCGCTACGCACGGATGGCCCGTGAGGACATCGAGGCGATCGTCGCCTACGTGCGCACGCTGAAGCCCGTCGACTACACGCCGCCGGCCCGCCAGCTCGGCTTCCCGCTCTCCCTGATCGTGCGCACGATGCCGGCGCACGGCCAGTTCCGGCCGCGGCCGCCGGTGAGCGACCGCGTCGCCTACGGCGAGTACATGATCAACGCGGCGGTGTGCGGCGATTGCCACACTCCGATGGACGAACAGGGCGCGCCGATCCCGGGCCGCGAGTATGCCGGCGGATTCGAACTGGCGCTGCCGGGCGGCGGCGTCGTCCGCAGCGCCAACCTGACGCCCGACGCCGACACCGGCCTCGGGACCTGGAGCGAGCAGCAGTTCATCGACAAGTTCAAGGCCTTCGACGGCGCCGAGCACCGCACCTTGACCGCCGCCGAGCGGCGTGAGAACACGTGGATGCCGTGGTATTCCTACGCCGGCATGACCCGGGAGGATCTCGGGGCCATCTACACCTACCTGCGGACGCTCAAGCCGATCGTGAACAGGGTCCAGAAGCACAACTGAGCGCGCATGAGACTGTTGACACGCGTGCTCGTCGCCGCGGCTGCCGGCGTGCTGCTCGTTGCGGGCGGCTGGGTCGCATGGCTCTACCTCGAGTACCCGCGCGTCCCCGACCCCGCTTCGCTGCAGGTGTCCGCGTCGCCGGAAACCGTCGCCCGCGGGTCGTATCTGTTCAACAACGTCGCGCGCTGCGTCGACTGCCATTCGACGCGGGACTGGTCGAAGTATGCCGCCCCGGTCGTGCCCGGAACCGAGGGCAAGGGCGGCGAGGCGTTCACGCATGCGGTGATGGGCATCCCCGGCGATTTCTACGCCCGCAACATCACCCCCACCGCGCTGGCGGGCTGGACCGACGGCGAGATCGCGCGGGCGATCACGACCGGGGTCAACAAGCACGGGGAGGCGCTGTTTCCCGTGATGCCGTACCGCAACTACGGCGAGCTCGACCCCGACGACGTCGATGCGCTGGTGGCCTACCTCCGGACGCTGAAACCGCAGCCGGACGAGGTGCCCGATCGATCGTTTCATTTCCCGATGCAGATCCTCGTGCGCACACTCCCGCGGCCGGCGCACCTGACGGCGGCGCCCGATCCGTCCGATCGGATCGCGTACGGCGGCTACCTGGCGCGCACGGCCGGCTGCGCCGAGTGTCATGCCACGCGGGACCGATCCGGCGAACTGCGTCCGGGCATGGAGTTCGCCGGCGGCATGGAGTTCCGGTTTCCCGAGGGCGGCATCGTGCGCGCGCCCAACATCACGCCGGACGCGGACACCGGTATCGGCACGTGGTCCGAGGAGCAATTCGTCAGCCGGTTCAAGATCTGGGAGCGGGTGCCCGATCGCGTGCTGCCGGCCGGCCAGCGCTCGGCCAACACCGTCATGCCGTGGAAGCAGCTCGGCGGGATGACCCGTGATGATCTCGGCGCCGTCTATGCCTACCTGCGCGACCAGAAGCCGGTGATTCACCGCGTGCGCAAGCGCGAGGCCCCGACGACGGCCCCGGCCCGGTAGAATCCTCACCGACGATGGATCTCAACCTCGCGGGCAAGCGGGCAATTGTGATGGCGGCCAGCCGCGGGCTCGGCTACGCCTCGGCCCTGGCGCTGTCGCGGGAAGGCTGCGACCTGGTGATCTGCAGCCGCGACGAGGTACGGATTCGCGCCGCGGGCGAGGCCATCGTCAAGGAAACCGGCGGTCGTGTCCGTGCCCTCGCCGCCGACGTCAGCCTCGACGGCGAGGCGGCCCGCCTGGTGGACGCCGCGCGCGCCGACTACGGCGGCCTGGACATCGTGGTGCACAACGCCGGCGGGCCGCCGGCCGGCGAGTTCACGGCGGTGTCCGAGGCCCAGTGGCAGAAAGCGATCGAGCAGAACCTCCTCAGCTTCGTCCGCATCGTGGCCGCCGCGGTGCCGGAACTGAAGCGGGGTGGTGGCGGGCGGATCATCACCATCGCGTCTTCGTCCATCAAGCAGCCGATACCCAACCTGGTGCTCTCCAACGCCCTGCGCGCCGGGGTCTGGGGGCTCGCCAAGAGCCTGTCGCGGGAGCTGGCCCGGGACGGGATTCGCGTCAACGTCGTGGCGCCCGGGCGGATCCAGACCGAACGCATCGACGAGCTGGACCGCATCACGGCGGACAAGTCCGCCACGCCGCTCGCCGACGTGCAGCGCGCGTCGGCGGCCAGCGTGCCGCTCGGGCGCATCGGGCGCCCCGACGAGTTGGCCAATGTCGTCGTGTTTCTCGCCTCCGACGCCGCCAGCTATGTCACCGGGCAGGCGGTGACCGTGGACGGCGGCGCCGGCACCGCGCTCTGAGGTGTCCGCCCGCCTCATCACGAGGATTCCGAGGTACTCATGCCGCTCATCACCCTCGACGACCTCGCCATGCGCGAGATTTTCCCCGGCCTGCGCGCCCGCGTCGTCCACACCGACCGCACGTCGCAGTCGTGGGTGGAGATCGATGCCGGCGCGACGTTCCCGGAACATCACCACCCGCACGAGCAGACCGTGAACGTGCTCGACGGCACGCTGGAGCTGACCGTCGACGGGACGCTGCACGTGTTGACGCCGGGCCGGGCGTTTCACATCCCGCCGCACGTGGCGCACTCGGGGCGCGCGCGCACGGCGTGTCGCGTGCTCGACGTCTTCTCACCCGTGCGCGACGACTACCGGTAACGGCGTCCGCCATTTCCCCGGCGCGCCTCCGCCGCGGCTACGTACAATGGAGCCGTGCGAGTGTGCGCGTGGCAGCGGGGCTGGGCGGCCGGGCTCGTCGGCGGGGCGATGATCACGGCCGGCGTCGCGATGCCGGGCGCTCGCGTGGAGGCTCGCGACGAGGCGCAGGTCGCCATCGCCGCGCCGGCGGCGCCCGAGCGTGTGGATTTTCCCGCCTTCGTCGAAAGCGTGCGTGAGGAGGCGCTGGCCCGCGGCCTCGATGAGGCCGTCGTCGACCGGGCGCTGGCCAACCTCGAGCCGTCGCCGACGGTGATCGAGCGCGACCAGACGCAGGCGGAGGTCGTGCTCTCGGTGGACGAGTACGTCGCGCGGCGCCTGACGCGGTCCGTGGTGCGGACCGCATCCCAGCAGGCGGCCCGCCATCGCGATCTGCTGCGCACCGTGCAGGCGGCCTACGGCGTGCCGGCTCGGTACGTCGTCGCCATCTGGGGCCTGGAATCGAACTTCGGGCGCTTCAGCGGCGTCCGGCCGACCATCCAGGCGCTGGCGACGCTGGCGTGGGAAGGGCGGCGCGGCACGTTCTTCCGCGGTGAACTGCTCAATGCCCTGGAGATCGTCGATCGCGGGGACATCGCCCTCGAGGCCCTGCGCGGCTCGTGGGCCGGCGCCATGGGGCAGCCGCAGTTCATGCCGTCGAGCTACCTGCAATGGGCCGTCGATTTCGACAAGGACGGGCACCGGGACATCTGGCGATCCTCGCCCGACGTGTTCGCCTCGATCGCCCATTACCTGCAGGCGCACGGCTGGGCCGAGGACCTGACCTGGGGGCGCGAGGTGAGGCTCCCCGCGCCCGGCATCACGGCCATGCGCGAGCGTGTCGGGATGCGAGTCGAGGGATGCCGCGCGGAACGGGAGATGACCCACCCGCTGCCGCTGGCCCGCTGGCAGGCGCTCGGCGTGCGCACCGCGACCGGCGCGGCGCTGCCGCGCGCGGCCGTCGACGCGTCGCTCATCCACACGGGCAAGCGCGCGTTCCTCGTCTACGGCAATTACGAGGCGCTGCTCGCCTACAACTGTGCGCATTCCTACGCGCTGGCGGTGGCGCTGCTGGCCGACCGCGTCGGCGGCTGACGCCGGGTACAATGACGGCAATGTCCTCGAAACCCTCGGCCGTGCTCGTCGGCGGGTGCGCCCTGCTGGCGTGTGCCGCGATGGCCCTTGCCGTGTACTTCGCGGGCATCGGCCGGGTGCCGTTCGCACTCGGCGGCACGGCCGCGTTCGTCCTGCTCGGCGGTCTGGCCTTCGAACTCGCCCGCCGCCGCTCCGTCTAACGTTACATGCCCCCACCGTACAATCCCGGGACCGCGGCGGTGCTCAGCCTCCTCATTCCCGGCGTCGGACAGATCTACAACGGCGACTTCCTGCGCGGCATCTTCTGGCTCATCGTCACGCCCGGCTTCTGGATCGGAACAGCCGGGCTGTTCGGCTGGCCGTTTCACCTGGTCGCCGCGTTCACCGCGTACCACCGCGCGCAGAAAAAGAACCGGGGTGCGGTGTAATCTGTAGGCCATGAACAGTGACCTGCTGAACGGCCTCAACGAGCACCTGAAGCTCGAGTTTCGCGCCTCGCACGAGTACCTGGCGATGGCGATCTGGCTGGCGGAGCACGACCTGCCCGGCTTCTCCCGGTGGATGCGCAAGCAGTCCTCGGACGAGCTGCTGCATGCCCAGCGCATCATCGATCACCTCATCGAGCGGGATCAGAAGGTCGTCCTGCCCGCGGTGGACGCGCCGCCCACCGGCTGGGCCTCGGCCGAGGCGCTCTGCGAGCACGTGCTGAAGAACGAGCAGGAGGTCACCTCCTCGATCAACAACCTCTACGCCCAGGCGGAAAAGACCAAGGACCGGCCGGCCACGGTGATGCTGCAGTGGTTCGTGACCGAGCAGATGGAAGAAGAGGCGGCGGCGCGTGCGGTCCTCGGCCGCATCCGCCTTGCCGGCAACAGCGGCGTCGGCCTGCTCATGATCGATCAGGAGCTGTCGGCGGGTCGCATGCCCGGCATGCCGGTCGAAGGCGGCTCGGCGCCCGCCTGATCCGGCGGCCGTCCGTGTCGGTGCGGCGCGCGTCCTATCACCATGACGCGTGCGCGGTTCCGGTATCTCGTCCCAGCATTCATCCTCATCGCGCTGCCCGCGCAGGCGCAGGAGTGGCCCTCGTTTCGCGGACCGCAGGGTTCCGGCGTGGCCGCCGCGTCCACGCCACCGGTGCGGTGGGACGTCGCCGCGTCCACGAACGTCGCGTGGCGGACCGCCATCCCCGGGCTCGGGCATTCCAGTCCGGTGGTGTGGGGCGACCGCGTCTATCTCACCAGCGCGGTGTCGGCCGCCGCCGCGTCGCGATCGCTGACCCTGGGCGACGTCGATGCCGCCGGGACCGGCGCGGCCGCGGACCTGGTCGCGCACCGCTGGCAGGTCATGGCGCTCGATCGGGCGAGTGGACGAGTGCTGTGGACGCGCACCGCGCACCAGGGAGTGCCGCGCGTCAAGCGTCACGTCAAGGCCAGCCACGCGTCCGCGACTCCCGCCACCAACGGCCGCGTCCTCGTCGCCATGCTCGGGTCGGAGGGGCTG
Source organism: uncultured Acidobacteriota bacterium (assembly GCA_963707795.1). Classification (GTDB taxonomy): domain Bacteria; phylum Acidobacteriota; class Vicinamibacteria; order Vicinamibacterales; family UBA2999; genus JACCSI01. The sequence continues at coordinate 305,428 of OY970174.1, forward strand.
TTCGCGTTCGATCGGGACGGCGTCCTGCTCTGGCGCCGCGACCTCGGCGCGCTGGCGGTGGGGCTGGCCGACGATCCGACGTATGAATGGGGCCCGGCGAGCTCGCCGGTGATCCACGGCGACATGGTCGTGGTGCAGAACGACCGCTACCGGGATTCGTTTCTCATCGCGTTCGATCTGATGAGCGGGCGCGAGCTGTGGCGGTCCGGCCGCGACGAGTTGCCGGCGTGGGCCACGCCGCTTGTCCACCCCGGCGACGGTCGTCCGCTGGTCGTGACCAACTCGCCGCGCTTCATCCGCGGCCACGACACCGTCACCGGCGAGGAGCGCTGGCGCATCGCGGATCCGAGCGGGGAAGTCAAGGTGAGCACGCCCATCGCCGCCGGCGATCTCGCGATCGTCACCGGCGGCTACCCGTCGGCCGGCCGGCCGATCTATGCGATTCGCGTGCGCGACGGCTCGATCGCGTGGCGGCAGGAGCGCGGGTCGCCGTACACGAGCACGCCGCTCGCCTACGACGGCCTGCTCTACGTCGTCACCGACAACGGCATCCTCAGCGCCTACCAGCTCGCCGACGGCGCCCGCGTCTACCAGCAGCGGCTGTCGCCGAACGCCGGCGGCTTTTCCGCCTCGCCGGTCGCCGCCGCCGGACGGATCTACCTCGCCACCGAGGACGGCCGGGTGTTCGTCGTGCGCGCAGGGCGCCGCTTCGAGCTGATCGCGGTGAACGACATGGACGCGGCGTGCCTGGCCACCCCGGCGTTGTCGGGCGACCTGCTGCTGATCCGGACCCAGACCCATCTCTACGCGCTTCGCGGCGCGTAACCGTAACCGGCCGCGGGCGGCCGGCGTATAACTCTCGATCGGTGACGGCAGACCAGGAACGCGAGCTCGGGCGCCTGATGGCGCGTGCGCAGGACGGTGATCGGCACGCCTACGAAGACCTGCTGACTCGCGTCGCCGGGCTCCTGCAGGCGTTCATGCGGCGCCGCACCGGCGACGCCACGTGGTCCGAGGACGTCGTCCAGGACGCCCTGGTCGCGCTGCATCGGGCCCGGCACACCTACGACATCGCCCGGCCGTTCGCGCCGTGGATGTACGCCATTGCCCAGAACCGGCTCGCCGACGCGCTGCGCGCCAAGCGGCGGCGGCTGCTGCGCGAGGTGCAGCCGGGGATCATGCCCGAACCCTGGCGGCGCCCGCCGCAGGAGCGTGACGCGCTCGGCGCCGACGTGCGTCGCGCCCTGGCCGGTCTTCCCGACCGGCAGCGCCAGGTGATCGAGCTGCTCAAGTTCGAGGATCTCAGCGTCCGCGACGTTGCCGCGCGGCTCGGCATGAGCGAAGCCAACGTCAAGGTGACGGCGCATCGCGGCTATCGCGCGCTCCGCCGGCAGATCGAGGAGTGGACCCGTGCAGACTGAGGAACTCATCCGCGAGCTGGCGCGCGACGCGCCGCCGGTCCGCCGCCTGCGGCCGGTCGCCCTGCAGACGCTGGGCTGGCTCGTCCTCGCCGTTGCCTCGCTCGGGATCGTCGCGCTGCTGTCCGGCGTCCGGCGCGATCTCGGCGAGGCGGTGGACCAGGCCGGCTTCGCCGTCGAGGCGGCGCTGCTCATCGTCACGGCCCTGTCGGCGGCCGTCGGCGCGCTGCTGGTCAGCATTCCCGGCGCCGAGCGGACGCGTCTGGTGCGCTGGGTGCCGGTCATGGCCGGCGCGGCGAGCATCCTGTGGGTGGCGGGCGAGCTGGCGATGGAGAGCTCGGCGGGCGCGCCGGCCGGCCGCCTGTCGCTGTCGTGGGCCTGCATCTACAAGACCGCGAGCGTAGCCGCCGTGCCCAGCATCGCGCTCTTCGCCATGGTCCGCTACGCCGCGCCGCTGCGCGCCGCGTGGGCCGGGTTCCTCGCCGTCCTCGCCACCGCGGCGGTTGGCGTGCTCGGCGCCAACATCATCTGCCCCAACGATCGCCCGCTGCACATGCTGCTCTGGCATGCGGGGCCGCTCATGCTGCTCGCCGGTCTCGGCGCGGCGCTGGGCACATGGCTCCTGCGCTGGCCGCGGCCGCCGCGGCGCGGGCCGGCAGGGTAAGATCGGCGGATGCCGGTCCAGCGCTGGAACGAAGCCATCGACGGCGCGTTCTCCGAGACGGCGCTCCGCGGCAAGCTCGAGGCCCAGGGATACCGGGTGGCCCGCTCTGTCTACGCGCCCGGCACGGTCTTTCCCGATCACAAGCACGGCGTGGACAAGGTGGATGCGGTGATCTCGGGTCGGTTCCGCCTCGTCATCGGCGGCCACGTCGCCGTGCTCGGTGCCGGGGAGTGGGTGAGCATCCCGGCGGGGGCGATGCACAGCGCGGCCGTCATCGGCGAGGCGCCGGTCGTCACCCTCGACGGCATCAAGCTCCATCCGGCCGGGTCGGCCGCCTGATGCGGGTCGCCATCATCGGGGCGGGCGGGGTCGGCGGTTACTTCGGCGCCCGCCTGCAGGCGTCGGGCACCGACGTCGTCTTCGTGGCGCGCGGCGCGCAGCTGGAGGCCCTGCAGCACACCGGCCTGCGGCTGCTGAGCCCGAAAGGGGACCTCCACCTTCCGCACGTGCAGGCGGTCGCCGAGCCCGCCGCGGCCGGCGTCGCGGACGTGGTCCTGCTCACGGTGAAGATGTACGACCTGGAGCGGGCGGCGGCGGGGCTCACGCCGCTGATTGGCCCGGACACGGTGGTGGTGACCCTGCAGAACGGCGTCGAGGCCGTGGACATCGTCCGGGCGCACGTCGGCGCCGATCACGTCGCCGGCGGCGTGGCCTACGTGGCCGCGGTCATCGCGGAGCCGGGCGTCATCCGGCACACCTCGCTCGACGCGCTGATCTTCGGCGAGGTGGACGGACGGCCGTCCGCGCGGCTCGAACCGCTCGCGGCCGCCTGCGAGCGCGCCGGCTTCGCCGGCCGCGTCAGCCGGGAGATCGAGATCGATCTGTGGGCGAAGTTCTCCCGCCTCTCGGTGTTCAGCGGCATGACCGCCATCACCCGCAGCCCGATCGGCGTCCTGCGCGCCGACCCCGAGCTGCTGGCGATGCTCGAAGCCGCCTGCCAGGAGACCATCCGCGTCGGACGGGCGCGCGGCGTGGCGATCCCGGACGGGCTGATCGCGGAGATTCTCGAGATGGTCCACGCGCTGCCGCCGCACGCGCGGGCGTCGATGCTCGAGGACCTCGAGCGCGGCCGGCGCCTCGAGCTGCCGTGGCTGAGCGGGGCGGTGGTGCGCCTGGGGGCGAGCCTCGGCGTGCCGACGCCGATTCATGCGTTCATCGCGACCGTGCTGAAACCGTTCGTCAACGGCTCGGCGGCGGCGGCGGTGTCGTGATGTCGGCGACCAGCTGCCAGGCGCCGGTGTCCCGGCGTGTCCACACGCGCAGGTAGTAGCTGCTCTCCGCGCCCGACGCGCCGGTCGTGGTGTGCCGGCCCCAGGTGTAGCCGAGGTCTCCCGCCGCCGCCGTCTCCACCTTCATCGGCGCGCTGGTCATGGCCGTCACCTCGCGCGCGAGCCAGGCGACGGCATCGGCGCGCGTCATCGGCTGGACGTTGTTGCGATACACGCGCCCGGCCGCTGGCATCACCGCCGCGAACGCCGCACTCGCGCCCTGCGCCGCGATCGACACCGCCAACGCCTCGTCCGCGGCTCGCAGCGTCGCCTCCGCACCCGCGCGCGGCTCCTGTCCCTTCCACGTCGCGGCCGCCGGGGAGCGCACCATGCCGGGCGCGAAGGGCGTCTTGGCCGGCGTGTTCGCGCCGATGTCGAGGATGACACGGAACTGGCCATCGGGCTGTCGCTTCCACACCGAGAAGTAACAGGAATAGCGGTTCGGCTTCCCCGGGTTGATGTACTCGGCCGGCCCGGTGAGATAACCGAGGTCGCCGCTCGCGCTCACGTCGCCGAGGCGCGGCTCCCAGTGCAGTTCGAAGCCCGGAGGCTGCGGGGTCGTCTGGCGGCGCAGCGCCTCGCGCGCCGGCTCGGGATCGGGTCCGAAGCCCACCGCTTCGTCGGCGAAGAAATCGATGAACGCCTGGCGGACGGTCGTCTCACGCGCGCGCCGCGCGAACGCGCGTTCGGTATCCGCCATCTGTGCCAGCGCATGCGGCAACTCACCGCCCGGCTGGAGAATCGCGGCCGACGCCGCCAACGCCGTCTGTATTACGGTCGCCGCGATCGCCGCCGCCCACGTGCACGCAGATGTCCGGCTCATGCAGGTGAGGTTTGCCGCCCCGGGCCAAAACGTGTCCTGATACGATCGGCGGCGCGCGGCAAAGAGACGTGAATGAGCCTGAGGTGATCGGTCGAACGCCGGACGAGGCCAGGCTGCGCGCCCTCATGGTGCGCTACCAGGCCGGTGATCCCGCCGCGTTCGAGGAGCTGTACGCCGAGCTGGCGCCGGCGGTTCGCCGCGTCCTGCGCCGGCACACGGTCGACGCCGAACGGGTCGCCGACCTGGCGCAGGAGACATTCCTGCAGGTACACCGCGCACGGCATACCTACGATCCGGCCTATCCCCCCCTGCCGTGGGTGCTGGCCATCGCCAGGCACGTGTGGCTGATGCACCGGCGCGCCGCGTCGAGGCGGCCGCAGCCCGACACCGACGTCGAGACGATCGCGTTGACGACCCGGGCGGAGGCGGAGGCCTATCCGGAGAAGGCGGCGGTGCACGCGGCGCTGGGCGCGCTGTCGTCCGACCGTCGCCGTCCCCTGGTCTGGCATCACGTGTGGGGCTTGAGCTTCCGGGAGATCGCCACGCGGCTCGGGATTCGCGCGGACGCCGCGAAATTGAGGTCCAGCCGCGGGATGAGCGAGCTGCGCTCCCGGCTGCAGTCGGCGACGCCGCCGCGGGAGCGCGACAAGAATGCCTGAGCGTTCGATCGACACGCCGCCTCCGGCCCTGCGCGCCACCATCGCCGCCAGCCTGGTGCCGGTGCGCCCGCTGCCGGCGCCCCTGGCGCGGGCGTTGTGGGTGGCGCCCCTCGGCGCGCTGCTCGTGATCGCGGCGCCGCTGGTGTTTGCGATGCGCGATTTCCACGCGCTCGGCTTTGGCTGGTCGTGGGGCGCCTCGGCGTTGCAGCTCGTAGCAGGGATGGCGCTGGTCGCCGCCGCGCTGCATGAGGCGATCCCCGGACGCTCCTGGTCCGGTCGCATGCTGGCCGTGCTGCTCGCGACGCCGATCGTGCTGGTCGGGCTGGTCACGATCGGCAGCTGGCGCGCGAGTCCGGTGCCGCTCGCGGGGTGGGCGCCGCTCGTCGCCGTCATCTGCCTGCTGTCGTCCGCCATCAGCGCCCTGCCCGTCGTGGCGCTGGCCTCGGTGCTGGCCGTGCGTGCGTTTCCGACCCGCCCGGCCGTCTGCGGGCTGCTCGCCGGCGCCGGCGGTGGCCTGATGGCCGACGCGGGCTGGCGGCTGTTCTGTGAGTTCTCCGAGCCGGCGCACGTCCTCCCCGCGCACCTCGGCGGGATCCTGCTCGCCGCCCTGGCCGGCGCGTGGCTCACGCGCTGGCTGTCGCGCCGCGCGCAGCGCTCGTAGCCGAGCTCCGGGTTCCGCGCCGCGGCGCCGGTCCCATTACATCCCCGCCCGGAAGAACACGCGCTCGACGAACCAGTAGACTCCCGCCGCGACCACGATCAGCGAGCCGGCGATGACCAGCCGCCGGCTGAGCCCGTCATGGCGCCGGCGAACGGCGGCGAGGGCGGACGCGACGACCAGCACCAGCGCGAGCTGGCCGATCTCGACCCCGAGGTTGAACGAGAACAGCGACCAGCCGAGCGCGGTGATCGGCAATCCGAGCTCCTTGAGCACGCTGGCGAACCCGAAGCCGTGAACCAGCCCGAAGACGCCGGCGACCAGCGGCCGGATGTCGCGCGGCGCACGCCTCACCTCCGCCCGCGCCTGCTGCGCGACCAGCAGATTGTCGGCGCCGACGAAGATGATGCTCAACGCAATCGCCGGCTCGATCACGCTCGCCGGCGGCGAGACCATGTCGAGCGCGGCCAGCGAGAGGGTGATGCTGTGCCCGATCGTGAATGCGGTGACGATCGTGGCCAGGCGCCAGGCCGAGCCGCCGAGCAGCATGAGGCCGAACAGGAACAGCACGTGATCGGGGCCGATCAGGATGTGCTCGACGCCGGCCGGCACGAAGAGCGCGATCACGGCGGCGGCGCCCTGCCACGTGCCCGCGTAATAATCCACGCGCGGGCGCCGGGCGTCGAGGATCGCCTGGTGCCGGAGCGCGCCTTCCTCGTAGACGTTGACGAAGGTCTGGTGCACCGGGTCGTAGGGAAAGAGGACCGCCGTCACCCGAGCCGATCCGGGCCGGCGGCTGCCGGCGCGAAACGACAGCCGCACGCTCTGCCGATCGGGCAGCGTCTCCAGCTCCGCCCACTCGAGGGGCTGCGGGCGGCCGTCGAGGGCGACGGTCAGACGCGCGGTCATGAGTTGGACGAGCTGCGCCCGGGCCGCCGCCGCCACCGCCGGCTCGCGCAGGTCCCCGGCCGACTCGATGCCGAGATCGTGCGCGACGTCGTAATCGTGCAGGACCAGCGACCCGTCGGCGCCCGACGGACCCAGCCGGAGATCGAGGTAGCTGAAGGGAGCGGGATGGGCGACCGCCGTCTCCGGCCGGGCCAGCGCGGCGAGCCCGACCGCCGCGCAGACGATCCAGCGCCGCCCGGCGATCGCGCCCCTGCGCTGATTCATTCGACGCCTTCGACCACGACGAACTGCGCCTCGCCGGCCCCCTCGCGTACCTTGCGGGCGGCGACGTACTCGGGCGACTGGTAGAACGCCTGGGCGCGCTCGAAGCTCGGAAACTCGATGACCACCACCCGGGCACGCGCCCGCGGACCTTCGAGCGTATCGGTGCGCCCCCCGCGCGCCAGGAACCGCCCGCCGAACTGCGCCACGATCGCTGGCGACAGCTTCGCGTACTCCTGGTACTGCGCCGGATTGGTGACGTCCACCTGGACGACGAGGTAGGCCTTCTTCGCGGTCCCCTGCGATCCGACGACGACGCCCGCGCCAAGCGCGGCGACAAGGCTGACGATCACGAAACGTGCGCGCATTGCTTCTCCTCAGGCTCCAGGCCCCAGGCTCCAGGCTCCAGGCCCCAGGCCCCAGGCTTACCGAAAGATGCCCTTGGGCATCTTCACGTGCACCCCCATGGTGCCGTCCACCAGCTGCGTGATCGCCACGTCGCCGGCAATGCTGGTCAGCTGATAGGCCGCGTGTTTGTCCATCTTGCGTGTGGACACCAGGAAGTCGATCATCTCCTGAATCGCGATCCGCGTGGCGGCGGTCAAGTCGACGTCGGTGCCCATGCTGATGAAGTGCGAGGGCGTTTCCGCGCGCGGCCAGGACAGCGTCATGCCTTTGCGCACCGTCAGCTGCACCCGCCCGCGCAGCGACGTTTCGATCGCCGTCTGATCGACCTCGCCGTCGCCCTGCGCGGCGTGACCGTCGCCGATTTGGAACAGCGCGCCCGGCACGTGCACCGGGATCCACAGCGTCGTGCCGGCGACCAGCTCCTTGTTGTCCAGGTTGCCGGCATGGATGTCGGGCGGGTTGCTGCTCACGCGTCCGCGAGAGGGCGGCGGCGCCACGCCCATGCTGCCGAAGAACGGCCGCAGCGGAATCTCGATGCCGGGCGCGAAGTGGCCGATCCGCGCCGCGCGATCGAGGCGGATGATGCGCAGGCCTGCCCCCGGCGTGCAGTTCTCGCGGATGAATCCGCTGCAGCCGTTGTAGCCGTACTCGATCGGCAGGTCGATCGACAGCACGCGCACTTCCAGCGCATCGCCCGGTTCGGCCCCCTCGACGAACACCGGCCCGGTGAGGATGTGGCCGCCCGGTCCGCGGTCGGTGACCTGCTCGACGATGGCGCGCAGCGACGGCTGCACCTGGGCGGGCGGGATGCCGGCCTTCTCGAGCCGGTCGGGCGTGGACGTGAGCAGCGTATCGACGTCGAGGATGTCGCCGGACCGGATTCGCAGCGCCGGCCTGGCCTCCGACCAGTAGTAACCGTAGGCCACCGTGGCCGGTGTCGCCTCGAGGCGATGCGTCCGCGGCGGACCGTCCTGGGCTGCCGCCAGGGTGGCAGAGAGGAGCAGGAGTGCCAGGACCGGAGGCAGTGGCGCGCGCATGCCGCAGCCTAACCCAAGGCGGGGCCGGGTGCGCGCGCCGGCTATTCCGTGCGCAGCGAAATCATCGGATCGACGCCGGCGGCGCGCCGGGCCGGCAGCACGTTGGCCGCAACGGCCGACAGCAGGAGCACGGCCGTCGCGCCGGCCAGGATCGCCGCGTCGTGCGGCTGGACGCCGAACAGGAGCGTCTCGAGCAGGCGTCCCACGCCGAGCGAGGCGAGCACGCCGACGGCCACGCCGGCGGCGACGGCCACCAGACTCCCGCGCAGCGCGCCGGCCATGATGTCGGTCCGCGCCGCCCCGAGGGCCACGCGGATGCCGATCTCGCGGATGCGCTGCGTGACCAGGTACGACGACACGCCGTAGGTGCCGCCCAGCGCCAGCGTCAGGGCCGCGAGCGCGAACACCGCGAGCATCCACGAATAGGCCGTCCGCACCGCCAGTGTCCGCGCCAGCGCGGTCTCCATCGTGCGAACGTTGAAGAGCGGAAGCTCGGGATCGATCTCCCGGAGTGCGGCCCGGGCGGACGCCGTCAGGGTTTCTGGTTCGCCCGCGGTCTTGATGGCGACCGCCATCGTCGTCATCGGCTCCTGCGCGAGCGGCCAGTACAGGCCCGGCCGCATCGGCTGCTCCAGTCCGTAGTGCTTCACATCCGCGACGTAACCGACGATCCGGTTCCACGGTTCGTCGCGGCCGGTCGAGCGGATGCGCCGCCCGACCGGGTCGGCGACGCCGGGGAAGAACGTGCGCGCGAATGTCTCGTTGACGATGACGACGCGCTCCTGTGCGCCCGTGCCGCGGCCGTCGCGGGGCTCGAAGAAGCGGCCCGACTTCAGGCGCACGCCCATCGTCTCGAAGTAGCGCGGCGTGGCGACGCGGTTGAGGACCACGGGATTGCCTTCATCGGCGGTGCGGGGCGCGGCACCCTCGGCCAGGTAGAAGGATCCCCAGTGGCAGCCGAAAGGCGGGCAGTTCACCAGCCCCGCCGAGCGCACGCCTGGCAACTGCGCCATGCGCGCCTCCAGGCGATCCCAGAACGCCTGCCGGGCGGCATCGTCCGGGTACTGCGTGGCCGGGAGGGCGATGGTGAAGGTGAGGACGTGGTCGGGTGTGAACCCCGGATCGACCTGCTGGACGCGATCGTAGGCGCGCACGAGCAGGCCGCCGCACACCAGCAGCAGCGTGGCGAGCGCGAACTCGGCGCCGATCAGCAGGCGCAGGGTCCGGCGTCCCCCCTGGGTGCCGGCCGCCGCGCTGGCGCTGTTGTGCATGGCTGCGCGCACGTCGCCGCGCATGGCGTGCAGCGCCGGCGCCCATCCGAAGAAGATCACGGTCAGCACGGACGCCGCCAGCGCGAACCCCATCACCCGCGCGTCCACGCCAAAGGCGGCCCACGCCGGCGGCCCGTCGGGCAGCGCGTCGACGAGCGCACGAATGGCCCACTGTCCGAGCGCCAGGCCGAGCGCCCCGCCGACCAGCGCGAGCACGAGGTTCTCGATGAGCAACTGGCGCAGCAGCCGGCCGTGGCTGGCGCCCACCGCGACGCGAATGCCCATCTCGCGCCGCCGCGCCAGCGCTCGTGCCAGCAGCACCGCGGCGACGTTGGCGCAGGCCACGAGCAGCAGCAGGGCGACGGCGCCGGACAACGTCATGGCCGCGGTGCGGAAGTTGCGGACCTGGATCTCCCGCAGCGGCAGCACGACCGGCGTGACCACGCGGTCCTTGTCGCGGGTGTCGAAGATCGGCTGGTGCGCGCGCAGCAAGTCGGCCTGCGCCTGCGCCGCGGTGACGCCGGGCGCGAGACGGCCGAGGACGTTGTAGGAATAGCTCTCTCCCTGCTGCGCGGGGTCCCCTTGCAACGGGACCCACAGTCGCGCGTCACCCGGGTAGGCGTCGGCCTCGCGCGGGAGCACCCCGATGATGGTGTGCTGGCGGCCGCTCAGTTTCAGCGTGCGGCCGAGGACGGCGGGATCGCCGGCGAACCGCTCGCGCCACAAGCCGTCGCTGATGAGGGCCACTGCCGGCCCGCCCGGCGCATCCTCGGCGGGGGTGAACATCCGGCCGAGTGCCGGCCGCACGCGCAGCACATCGGCGAACTCGTGCGACACCATCGCCGCTGCGATCCGATCGGCCGTGTGGCCGTCGGCGAGGTTGAGGTTGGCCGAGGTCCAGACCGCGAGCCCGTCGAAGAGCTGTTCGCCCGTGCGCCACGTGTCGAAGTCGGGAAAGTTGACGCCGGTGATCTCGAGATTCCACTTCGGCGCCTGTTCGTTGACGAACACCAGGCGCTCGGCCTGCTCGAAGGGGAAGGGGCGGAAGAACAGGCCGTTGACCAGGCTGAACACGGCGACGTTCGCCGCCAGGCCGAGCCCGAGCATCGTCACCACCAGGCCGGTTGCAAACCGCTGGCGCACGAGCGACCGCAGAGCGTAGCGGAGGTCCGAGCCGACCATCAGGGGCCGTCCTTCCGTGGGAATGCCGACGCGGCCGCGATGGCGCCGCCGCCACTGCCACTCGCGCGGCCATGCGCCGGCGAGGTCGGCCAGCGCCGCGCCCCAGGTCCGGAGCACGGCCACCGGGCCGCGACGACGTGCCGCGGCCAGCGCGGTGGCGAACAGTTCCACCATCTCGTCGCCGTGACGGCGGCGGAGCCGCGCCGGCACGGTCCGCAGCAGCCATCGATACAGGCGGGCGCCGGCCCTGGGAGCCGCGGTCATGAGACGGCTCCGCTGCGGCGCATTCGCGTGCGCGCCACGCGCACCACTTCCGCGAGGCGGTCGGTCTCGCCGGCCAGCGCCTGGCGCCCGGCGCGCGTCAGCGTGAAGAACCGTTTTCGCTCGCTCTGGTCGGCGGGATTCTCGCTCAGCTCCTCGATCCAGCCGCGCTCGAGCAGCTCGTCGAGCGTCGCGTACAGCGTCGCCGGCCACAGCCGCACCGCGCCGTCGGAGAGCTGTTCCACGTCGCGTGCGACGGCCTGCCCGTGGCGGGCGCCGGCGGCGAGCGCGAGAAGGATGTGGTAGTGGCGGGGCTTGAGCGGTGCGGGCGCCGCGGACGTCATCGGCACCGTTATACTGATTTATATAATCGAGATCAAGGCGGATCGGCCGCGCTTCAGCTCAGCGCCTGGATCACGTCCGACCGGGTGATGATGTACGTCTCGTCGCTCTTGAAGTCGCGTACCAGCACCGCCGGTGTCTCCGGCGTCAGCATCGTCGCCAGCGCTTCGAGGCTGCTCGACACGTCGGCGAACGGGAACGCCGGCTGCATGATTGCCTCGACCGGCCCGCGCTTCACTTCCGGGTTGCGGACGATCTCGCCGTACAGCCGCGCCTCGCTGATCGATCCGACGATGCGGCCCTTGGCGGTGACCGGAATCTGCGAGAAGCCGTGCTCGGTCATGACGTGCGCCGCGCGGGCGACCGTGTCCGAGCAGTCGATGGCCACCAGCGCCGCTGCTTTCTTGGTGGCGACGAGATCCCGCGCCGTCAGGCCGGTCGGCTCGAGGAAGCCCTTGGCCCGCATCCAGTCGTCGTTGAACATCTTGCCCAGGTAGCGGGTGCCGTGGTCGTGGAAGATCACCACCACGGTCTCGCCGGCCTTGAAGTGCTCCGCCAGCTGCACCAGGCCGGCCATGGCCGCGCCGGCGGAATTGCCGGCGAAGATCCCTTCCTCGCGCGTGATGCGGCGCGTCATGATTGCCGCGTCCTTGTCGGTGACCTTCTCGAAGGCGTCGATGACCGAGAAGTCCACGTTCTTCGGCAGGAAGTCCTCGCCGATGCCTTCGGTGATGTACGGGTAGATCTCGTTCTTGTCGAAGATGCCGGTCTCCTTGTATTTCTTGAAGACCGATCCGTAGGTGTCGATGCCCCACACCTTGAGCCCCGGCTTCCGCTCCTTCAGGAACCGTCCGGCGCCGCAGATGGTGCCGCCGGTGCCGACGCCCGAAACCAGGTGGTCGATGCGGCCGCCGGTCTGCGCCCAGATCTCGGGGCCGGTCTGCTCGTAGTGCGCCTGGCTGTTGGAGAGGTTGTCGTACTGGTTCGCCTTCCACGCGTTCGGCGTCTCCCGCTCGAGGCGTGAGGAGACCGAATAGTAGGACCGCGGGTCCTCCGGATCGACGTTGGTCGGGCAGACGATGACCTCGGCGCCGAAGGCCTTGAGCGCGTCCACCTTCTCCTTCGACTGCTTGTCGGTCGTGGTGAAGATGCACTTGTAGCCCTTGACCACGGCGGCCATGGCCAGGCCCATCCCGGTGTTGCCGGAAGTGCCCTCGATGATCGTCCCGCCCGGCTTGAGCAGGCCCGCGCGCTCGGCGTCCTCGATCATCTTCACCGCCATGCGGTCCTTGATCGAGTTGCCGGGGTTGAAGGTCTCGATCTTGGCGAACACCTCGGCGGCCACCGTGCCGGCGGTGATTCGGTTGATGCGGACCAGCGGCGTGTCGCCGATGGTGCCGAGGATGTCGTCGTGCGGCGGTCGGTGCGGCATGCGTCTGCCGTGATTCTATCAGCGCACGTAGCCGAGGCTGCGGAGGCGATCCAGCAGGGCGCGCGCCGGCGGCGGCGGCCGCTCGCGGCCGCGGGCGTGCTCGGCGACGAATCGCGCGTGTCGCCGCTGCTCCTCGGCGGCGAACTGGTCGAGGGCACGCTGGAGCGCCCGCACGCGCGCCGGCTGCTCGCGCGCGAGGTCGCGTCGCTCGCCCGGGTCGGCGTCGAGCCGGTACAGCTCGGTCCGCGCCTGTCCCCCGCGGCCCGCGATCGAGACCAGCTTCCACGGGTAGTCGACCAGCGCCACCGCGTCGGTGCGATCGGCCACGGTCGCGTCGAGATCCTCGGGATAAGCGAAGCGCGAGACGACGACCGCGCTGGGCGTCGGCCGCGGCGCCAGCGGCCACAGCGCGCGCCCGGCGAAGCCGGCCGTGTCGGCGGAGATGCCGGCCAGCGCCAGGATTGTCGGGGCGAGATCGACGTGATGCACGGGCTCGTCGATCCGGGCAGCCGCGATGCGGCCGGGCCAGTGGAGCAGCAACGGGACACGTACTTCTTCGTCGTACACGGACTGCCCGTGGCCGTCGTGGCCATGTTCGCCGAACGCCTCGCCGTGATCGGCGGTGACCACGAAGAGCAGGTTGTCGCCGAGTCCCCCGGCCGCGAGACGCCGCCGCAGCTCGCCGATCTCCGCGTCCACCGACGCCAGCGACGCGTCGTACGCCGCGCGGGCCGTCGGGCCCGGCACGGCGAATGGCGGGTGCGTGTCCACGGCGTGGATGTAGGCAAAGGCCGGGGTCGTCGCCTGCCGCACCAGCCACGAGGCCGCGCGCTCGTGCAGGTCCCGCGCGCGCGGGGGGCGGCCGCTCGTTGCGCCGCCAGGGGGCGCGCCGGCGACGACCGTCAGGTCGAACCCCTGGTCGAGGTTGGACAGCGCCCCGGTGAAGGGATTGGCGGAGAACTGCGCGGTCGCGTAGCCGGCCGCCGCGAGGACTTCGGCCAGCGTCGTGACCGACGAGGGGAGCTGGTCGCCGTAGTAGCGCGCACCGAGTCCGTGCGTCGCCGGGTAGAGCGACGTCAGGATCGTGGCCACCGACGGCTTGGTCCACGACGCCGCGGCGTATGCGTGGCCGAATACCAGGCCGGTACCGCCGAGGGCATCGAGCACGGGCGAGCGGCCGCCGCCCGCACCGTAGAGCCCCAGGGCGTCGGCGCGAAGCGCATCGACGATGTAGAGCACGATGTGCGGCGCCGTGGCGCCGGGGTCGGGCGCCATCGCCAGCGGCGCCGACCACATGACGGCCGCGGGCGAGGCCACTTGGACGTCCACCGCGAGGCGTGATCCGCCGGACGCGGCGAACGGCACGCTGAAGTCGTGCCATCCGCGACCGGTGGCCGGCTCGGCGAGAATCTCGCGCGATCCGGCCGGGGATTCCTGCCACGCCCGCACGGTCGTCGCCAGGTCGTGCGGCAGGTGCACGGCGAACGACACGCGCGATGCCGCCTGCCCGACTTCGTACACCACGCGCTGGGCGGGCGCGGCCAGCACCACGTCGCGCAGGTCCCCGTCCTGCATCAGGCGCAGCGGGCCGACCGCGCCGTGGGTGGTCAGGTCATCGCGGGTCACGACGCTCACGGCGTCGAGGGCCGCGGCGAGATCCGTGCCCGCGGGAGGATGAACGAACAGGTGTCGGATCGGCTGCCCCTCAGGACTGAGGTGGTCGGCCGGCCAGACGGCGGCGGCTGTGCCCGGCGACGGCCGCAGTTCACGCCGGTTGCGCGCGAAGTCCTCGCGCGACAGCGTCGTGCCCGCTGACCACACCAGCAACGCCGGCTCCGCCTCCGCCTTCACCTCAGGAAACGTCGCGACGATGGCGAACGCGGTGTCGAGGGGCGGACTCATGTAGGTGGGGCGCGCGCGGGATCCCAGGCGCGTCCACTGGCGTTCGATCGCGGCCGCGGTCCAGCGAAGAGGCGAGACAGCCGCGCGGGCGAGCGGGTCGAACGGCGCCACGCCCTCGACCGGCGTCAATCGCTGGATCACACGCAGCGGCCCGGGCCGCGGCGGTTCCGCCGGCTTCGACGGCGCGCAGGCCGCGAAGCCCATCGACAGGACAACTCCTGCCAGCGCCGCTGCCCGGCTGCCGCTCATGGGCGCGATCATAGGGCCGGATCCGCGCGGCTGGCGGGCGGACCGGGCCGAGCGTGTAGAATTGCCAAATCCCGCAACCCACGGAGGTTTCCATGCGTCGACTGATTGGTGTGGCCCTGCTGGCCCTGGCGACGGCGCCGGCGGCGGCACAGTTCGACAACGTCGGCGAGATCGTCTTTCCGACCTCCGGATCCGCCGCGGCGCAGCCGCATTTCCTGCGCGGCGTCGCCATCCTGCACAGCTTCGGGTGGAAGCAGGCGATCACCGAGTTCAAGCGGGCGCAGGAGATCGACCCCGGCTTCGCGATGGCCTACTGGGGCGAGACCCTCAGCTACAACCATCCGCTCTCACCGGAGCAGGACGGCAAGACACCGCGCGCGGTGCTGGCCAGGCTCGGCGCCGACCCGGCGGCCCGGCTGGCCAAGGCGCCGACGCCGCGCGAGAAGGGATTCCTGCAGGCGGTCGAGGCGCTGTGGGGAGAGGGCGACTGGCGCGATCGCCGGGTGGCGTACATGAAGGCGATGGAACGGCTGCACGAGCAGTTCCCGGCCGATGACGAGGTCACGACGTTCTACGCCCTGTCGCTGCTGAGCGGCGCCCGCGCGCTGAACGAGGAATCGTTCCGCTACGAGATGAAGGCCGGCAGCCTCGCGCTCGACGTCTTCCAGCGGCGGCCGAAGCATCCCGGCGCGCCACACTACGCGATTCACGCCTTCGACGACCCGGTGCACGCGCCGCTGGCGCTGCCCTCCGCGCGCGCGTACGCCGTCATCGTCCCGGCCGTGGCGCACGCCGTCCACATGCCCACCCACATCTTCATCCAGCACGGGATGTGGAACGAGGTGTCGGCGCAGAACATGAAGGCCTACGGCGTGGGCCGTGATCTCTACCAGGCGGGCGACTCGCCGGGCGACATGGTGCACGCGCTCGACTGGGGGCACTACGGCTTCCTCCAGCTCGGCGACTATGCCGGCGCGCGCAAGGCCATCGACCTGTTCGACCAGATGGCCACCCTCACCAGCCAGAACCGCCGCGCCGTCGGCGCCGGCGCGCTGGTGAAGGCGCGCTACATCATCGAGACCGAGGAGTGGAAGGTGCAGCCGGTGGCCGACGACGCGTCGCCGGAGACGCTGCTGGCCAACGGCATGAGCGCCGTGAAGACCGGCGACCTCGCCGAAGCGGAGAAGATGCTGGCACTGCTGTCGGCGCGCGCCGGCGGCACGGCGCCGGCCGCCGCGGGCGCCCACTCCGATCATGGTGCGGCCCCCGCCGCGCCCGCCGCCGCGCCGGCCGACAAGGCGCCGCGCATCATGCACCACGAGCTGGCGGCGCTCATTGCGTTGAAGAAGGGCGACCAGGCCGGTGCGGTGTCGCGGCTCGGTGACGCGGTGGCGCTCGAGGAGAGCATGCGTCCGCCGAACGGTGCGGCCGACCCGGTCAAGCCGTCGCACGAGCTGCTCGGCGAGGTGCTGCTCGAAGTGGGCAAGCCGGCCGACGCCGCCGCGGCGTTCGACGCCAGCCTGCTGCGGATGCCGAACCGGGCGCGCTCGCTGATGGGTGCGGCCAGGGCACACGCCGCCGCCGGGCATCCCGAGCTCGCCGAGGCGCGCTACCGGACCTTGATGTCGTTCTGGAAGGGCGGCGCCATCGCCCGCCCGACGACCGAGCGCTGAGCGTCAACGGCGGCGTTGCAACGTGTCGCGAGCGATTCGTCCGTGGGCGGGTCGAGCGACGACACGCCGCGAAATCAGCCCGCGCGGGTGACGCCGGACGGGGCGCCCCGGCCGCCGCGCAGGCGCGTCGGCCGTGATCATGTGTGTCGCGCCGAGGACGGCTGGGGCTGTCCGGCGACAGGACCCGCTTCGCTGATTTCGCACATCACACAAAGAATCCGCGTCGGTCGCGGCGGGCTCTCGCGTACCAGCAACGGCTGCGGGTAGCCCGGTCGAGCTGGCAGGATCCAGCGGGGGATCTGAGCACTCGCAGCCGACCGGCTCGTCGTCGTTCGCCCAAGAGCTGGCGTGATGTCATCGACCCGCGCACGGGGCACCTCGTGCGCCTGGTCCTCCGGACCAGGGCCGAAGGCGGGATGCGACGGCCTACATCGCGCTGACCTTCTGAAACTCAGCCTGGACGGCCTTCAGCTCTTTCGTCAGGTCGGCCAGCCGATCGACGGCATCCCGTCCCACCTTCTGATCCGCCTGGCCCACCATCCGGGCGACGTTCTGCAGCTGGTTGATCAGCATCGGCTGCGGGTAGATGCCCGGCTGCTCGACGAGCCGCGCCCACAGCCGCTGCAGCGGATGCGACAGCGTGGCGTCCGCGGCAGTCACACCGGGCTGCGCCGCGGGGACCGGCGCGACGCCGGCCTTCTTCATCGACTCCTCGACCTGCTGCTGCAGCTTGCGCGCGTCGCTGATGGCGTCGCGGACGCTCAACAGGAACGTGGCCTGCGTCTCGAGGTCGGCCTGGGTCACGCCGTCGCGCGTGACGCGCGGATCGACCATCAGGTCGAAGTCCCGCGTCTGCGCCTGCCCGCCCGCGGTGAGGCGCGCGGTGTACTTCCCGGGTGCCGCCATCGGCCCGCCGCCGCCGCCGCCCGGGGCCGCGCTCGTCCACGGGCCGGGATGGCGCATGTCCCAGTTGACCCGCTGCATCCCGGCGTCCGCGCGGATGGCGGCCGGCGCCGCCTGCCCGCGGCCCGGCCCCCGCATCTCCTGTCCCGTGCCGCCCGCCGCGGCCCGGGCCAGGCCGATGGCGCGAACGACCTGTCCTTTCGCATCGAGGACCTCGAGCCGGGTGTCGGCCGGCGGCGCCGACGCAAACCACAGATCGACGTGCACGCCAGGTGCCGGATACTCGGGCTCGCCGTTGCCGCCGGCGTTTGCCGAGTGGCGGTAGCGAATCGTATCGCGCGGCTGGAACAGGTGCACGGACGGGAGCGTGGCGCGGCCAACTGCCGCCGGCGCCGCCTGCGAGGCCTGGCGCGCGACGGCGCCTGGCGCGATCGCCAGGGTGACACCCGCAGCGTCCGGTCTCGCGCCCTGGCTGCTGGTCGGTGACGACCCGGCCGCCAGCGCCGCCAGCTGCTGCAGCGGCGTGACGTTGTCCATGATCCACAGCGACCGCCCCATCGTCGAGACGACCAGGTCGTTGCGATGGACGCGCATGTCGGTGACCGGCGTCGCCGGCAGGTTCTGCGCCAGCGTCTGCCAGTGGCGGCCGCCGTTGAAGGAGACGAAGGCGCTGAACTCGGTGCCGGCGTAGAGCAGCCCCTCGCGCGCCGGATCCTCGCGCACGACGCGCGTCGGGTGGTCCGCGGGAATGCCGTTGGTGCCGTCGGTGAGCAGCGTCCAGCTCTCGCCGTAGTCGTCCGTCTTGTAGATGTACGGCTTGAGATCGTGCTCGCGCAGGTAGCGGTAGATGGCGATGTACGCCGTGCCCTTGCGATGCGGCGAGTCCTCGATGGTCTGCACGCGGCCGCCCGGGCCGATACCCTTCGGCGTGACGTTCTTCCAGGTCTTGCCGTTGTCGCGCGAGACGCTGCACCGGGCCGTCGTTGGCGCCGACCCAGATCACCCCTTTCTCGAGCCGCGACTCGACCATCGCGTAGATGGACGAATACACTTCTTCGCCGGTCACGTCACGGGTGATCGGATTGCCCGGCAGGATCTGGAACTCGGGCTCGTGCGCCGTCAGGTCGGGGCTGATCGTCTCCCAGGTCACGCCCTCGTCGGTCGATCGATGGAGGACGTGCGACGCCTGGTAGACGATCGTGTCGTCGTGCGGCGACAGGTAGACGACCGTCTGGCGCGGGAAGCGGAACTTGATGTCGTCGGGGTCGTGCCCGTAGCGGTTCTGCGGGTAGATCCAGAAGTGCTGCTCCTGCCCGGTGAGCACGCTGTAGCGCCCGACCTCGCCCTTGCACGCGCCCCACACCACCGACCCGTCGCGGCGCGGCCAGATCTGGCCGGTCTCGCACCCCGATGCCTGCTGCCAGAACTCGGCCGGGTGATCGAGCCCCCACGACACCGGCGGCAGGCTGGGCACGATGAGCGTGGAGTTGTCCTGCTGCGGGACGTAGAGCCGGTACGGGTACTGGTCGTCCACCGCCACCATGTAGTACTCGGCATGCGGCTGGTTGAGGATGGTGGACCAGCTCCGCCCGCCGTTCAGCGTGACGTTGGCCCCGCCGTCGTTGACCTGCAGCATGATCTCCGGGTTGTCCGGGTTGATCCAGACGCCGTGATTGTCGCCGTGCGGCGTGCTGAGGCTGGTGAAGGTCTTGCCGCCGTCCACCGACTTGTGGAACCCGAGCTCGTTGACGTAGACCTCGTTCTCGTTCTTCGGGTTGACGCTGACGTAGTGGAAGTAGAACGGGCGCGCGCGCAGCCGCTGGCTGTTGTTGACCAGCGCCCAGGTCTCGCCGGCGTCGCTCGACTTGTAGAGGCCGCCCTCGGCGCCGGGCGCCTCGACCATCGCGTAGAGCACCCGCGGATTGCTGCGCGCGATGTCGAGGTCGATCTTGCCGATCAGCGTCGCCGGCAGCCCGGCCGAGAGCTTCTTCCAGGTAACGCCGCCGTCGGTGCTCTTGTAGATGCCCCCCTTGTCCGCCGGCCCGCCGCTGACGATGTCCCAGCCCTTGCGGACGCCGCGGTACATCGCGGCGTACACCACGTCGGGGTTCTGCCAGTCCACTTCGACGTCGCGGCCGCCGTGCTCGGTGTCCACGAACAGGGTCTTGCGCCACGTCCTGCCGCCGTCGCTGGTCTTGAAGATGCCGCGCTCCTCGGACGGGCCGAACGGCGAGCCGAGCGCCGCCGCCCACACGACCTCGGGGTTGGTCGGATGGACGCGGATCCCGCCCACCTGCCCCGATTCCTTGAGGCCGGCGAACTGGAAGCTCTTGCCGGCGTCGGTGGACTTGAAGATGCCGCGGCCGATGATGACGTTCGAGCGGATGGCCGCGCTGCCGGTCCCGACCCAGACGTGATCGGGATTCGACGGCGCGACGTCGATCGACCCGATCGACCCGGTCGTGATCTGGCCGTCGCCGACCGGGAACCAGGTGATACCGGCGTCCTCGGTCTTCCACACGCCGCCGCCGGTCGCGCCGGCGTAGAAGGTGTGTGGCCGCTGGCGCACGCCGGCCAGGCCGGTGACGCGGCCGCCGCGCGCGGCGCCGACCATCCGCCACTTCAGGTCCCGATACGCCTCCAGCGGCACGACCTGATTGGCATCGCCCTGCGCCAGCACGACGGCAGGCGGCGGACCGCCCACGCCGGCGCACACCGCGACGAAGGCCAGGGCTGCGGATACGCGCAGCGAACGGGAGCGGCTCATGGGCATGGGACGACCTCGGATGGGAAAAGGGCAGTATAACAAGCAGCCGAGGCGTGTAACGCAGATGTAACGCCGCGGTAACGCCCGCCTAACATCCACCGTCCACAATCGGGCCATGCACACCCGGGTCCTGCTGCTCGTGACGGGTCTGGTTCTCGCGTCGGCGTCCGCGGATCTCTCTGCGCAGACGCCCCCGGGCAACGCCACGCCCCAGGAACCGGCCACGCCCCCGGAGCCGGCCACGCCCCCGGCGGACGCGGCGCCGGCGGCCAGGCCGTGGTGGGAGCGGCTGACCTTCTACGGCGACTTCCGCGCGCGCTACGAAGGCTTCGTCCAGGACGAGGCCGAGACGCGGCAGCGCGGGCGCTATCGCTTCCGTCTCGGGATGCGCACCGCCGTCGCCGAGGGGCTCGATTTCAACGTTCGCCTGGCCAGCGGCGAGGCGTCTGACGTCACCTCGACCAACCAGAGCCTGACGGACTTCCTCAACCGCAAGCCCATCAACATCGACCAGGTGTCGCTCGCCTACCGGCCCGCGCGCGCGAAGGCGCTCACGCTCGGCGTCGGCAAGTATGCCTACCCGCTGACCCGCACGCAGATGGTCTGGGACGACGACGTGAACTGGGAGGGGGCCTACCAGCAGGTCAGCTGGACCCTGGCCCCCGTGACCCTGCGCCTGGTCGGCGTGCAGTCGCCGATCAACGAGGTCGGCGCCGGCGAGGACGCGTTCCTGTTCGGCGAGTACCTGCAGGCGGGGTTCACGCTCGGAGGCCACGCCGTGCAGCTCTCCGTCGCCGACTACGCGTTCCGCAACCCCGACCAGATCGCCGTGGCGCTCGAGCAGCGCACCGCGATCCGGACGCCCAGCACCAATGCGCTGCGGCGCGATTCCGCCGGCCGCGTGATTGGATACGCGTCGGGGTTCCACCTCGTGGACGTCATCGGCCAGGTCACGCTCGACACCGGCCGGCCGCAGTACCCGGTCATCGCGCTCGCCGACCTGGTCGTCAACACCCGCGCCGCCGGCGACGACGACACCGGCTACTGGCTGGCGGGAACCTACGGCCGCGCCGCCCAGCCGGGCACCTTCGCCGCCACGTATACCTTCGCGCGGGTCGAGCGCGACGCGGTGGTCTCGGCCTACAACTTCAGCGACATGGGCCCGCCGACGAACGTCGTGATGAATATGGCGACGTTCTCCTACATGCCGCGCAGCCGCGTGAACCTGGACGTCATCGCCATCCTCACCCGCCTGCTCGATCCGCCGGCTGGCGCCACGAACGCGCTCCTCACGCGGATCCAGATCGACGCCCGCGTGGCGTTCTGAGGCCGGCGCGCCGCGCTGTCGGATCGCGGGGGGCGCGCCCAGGCAGCGGAACCGGCTCGCGCGCGCCCCGGCGATTTCCCGTTGACGATTTCGGCGCAGTGAGCCACATTGCACCGTCATGACTTCGTCACAGCCCGTTTCCACGACCCTGCTCGGCCTGCTCGGACCGGCCGCGCCCGACCGCACCGCCATCATCCTGCCCGAATCGGGTCTTCGCATCAGTTACGGCCAGCTGCGCGCCCAGGTCGAATCGATGGCCGAGGCGCTCGCCGCGTGGGGCGTCGGCCGCGGCGACCGCGTCGGGATGGCGCTGCCCAACGGGCTGCCGACCATCGTCTCGTTCCTCGCGGCGTCCGAGGTGGGCACGGCCGCGCCGTTGAACCCCGGCTACAAAGAGGACGAGTTCCGGTTCTATCTCGAGGACACCAACGCGCGCGTGCTGCTGCTGCCGCCCGAGGGGGCCGAGGACGCCCGACGGGCCGCCGGCGACCGCGTGCCCATCCTGACCGTCGAGATCGACGATCGCGGCACCGTCACCCTGGCCGGGGTGGGGCAGCGCAAGCCGGTCACCTCTCCGGCGGTGGACGATGTCGCGCTCATCCTGCACACCAGCGGCAGCACCGGCCGGCCGAAGCGGGTGCCGCTCGCGCACGCCAACCTGTCGCTGTCGGCGCAGAACGTCGCCAACAGCTACCAGTTGTCGCCCGACGATGTCTCGCTGTGCGTGATGCCGCTGTTCCACGTGCACGGCCTGGTCGCCTCGACGCTGGCGACGCTGGCGACGGGCGGCACCGTCGTGGTGCCCGGCAAGTTCAACCCGCTGTCGTTCTGGCGCGTGGCCCGCGATCACGGGGTGACCTGGTACTCGGCCGTGCCGACGCTGCATCAGCTGCTGCTGGCTCGTGCCGATCCGGCGGCGGGGAAGCCGCCCGGGGCCGAGAAGCTGCGCTTCATCCGCTCGTGCAGCGCCTCGCTGGCGCCGCAGATGATGCACGATCTCGAAGCGGCGTTCGGCGCGCCGGTGCTCGAGGCCTACGGCATGACCGAAGCGGCGCACCAGATGTCCTCCAACCCGCTGCCGCCGGGCGCGCGCAAGCCCGGGTCGGTCGGGCCGGGCACCAACGTCGGCATCAGCATCCGCGACGCGAACGGACAGGACCTGCCGGCGGGTGAACGCGGCGAGGTCTGCATCAGCGGTCCCAACGTCATCACCGGCTACGAGAACAATCCGGAGGCGAACGCGACCGGCGTTCTTCGGCGACTGGTTCCGCACCGGCGACCAGGGATTCCTCGACGCCGACGGCTACCTGACGCTCGTCGGGCCGGCTCAAGGAGATGATCAATCGCGGCGGCGAGAAGATCTCGCCGCGCGAGATCGACGAAGTGCTGTTGACGCATCCGCAGGTCGCCGAGGCAGTGTGCTTCGGCGTGCCGCACAAGACGTGGGGCGAGGAGGTCGCAGCCGTCGTGGTGCTGCGCGAGCACGGTGAGCGAGGCCGACCTGCTCGCCTACTGCCGGGAGCGGCTGGCCGACTACAAGCGGCCGAAGCAGATCCACATCACCGACACCATTCCACGGACCGCGACGGGCAAGATCCAGCGCCGGATCGTGGCGCAGGCGTTCGCTCCGGACCGGCTCGTGAAGATTGTCATCGCCGGCGCCGGCGCGATCGGCGGCTACATCGGCGCGCGGCTGGCGCGGGCGGGCGCCGACGTCGTGCTGTTCGCGCGCGGCCCGCACCTGCGCGCGATGCAGCGCGACGGCCTGCGCGTCACCAGCGCCGGACGGCGACTTCGAGGTGCGGCCGCAGGTCACCGACGACCTCGCGGCGATCGGCCCGGCCGATGTCGTCTTTCTCGGCGTCAAGGCGCACGGCCTGACCGCGCTGGCGCCGCGGCTCACGCCGCTGCTCGGCCCCGACACCGTCGTGGTCAGCACCCAGAACGGCATGCCGTGGTGGTACTTCCAGCAGCACGGCGGCGAGCTCGAGGGGTTGCGTCTCGAGCGCGTCGACCCCGGCGGCGTCATCGCCGGCGGCCATCGAACCGCGACGCGTCGTCGGGTCGCTGGCGTACTTCTCCACCGACATCGCCGCACCCGGGGTGATCCATCACACCGAGGGCAACCGCATCAGCTTCGGCGAGCCCGACGGCACCCGGTCGGAGCGCGTGCGCCGCGATTGCCGAAGCGCTGATCGCCGCGGGCTTCCGCTGCCCGGTGACCGCCCGCTTCCGCCACGAGATCTGGGTGAAGCTGCTCGGCAACGTGGCCTTCAACCCGATCAGCGCGCTGACCGGCGGGACGCTCGAGGAGCTGGTGCGTCACCCGGACACGGCGCGGCTGGTGCGCGAGCTGATGGTCGAAACCGAAGCGGTCGCCGCAAAGCTCGGCATCGAGCTGCCGATCTCGATCGAGCAGCGGATGGCCGGCGCGGAGAAGGTCGGCGCGCACAAGACCTCGATGCTGCAGGACCTCGAGGCCGGGCGTCCGATGGAGCTCGAGGCGGTCGTCGGCGCGGTCGTCGAGCTGGGCGAGCGGCTCGGCGTGGCGATGCCGGCGACGCGGGCGGTGTACGCCTGCGTCAAGATGCTCGACGAGCAGCAGGGCCGGCGCCGGACGCCGGCCGAATCGGCGGCGGGCCCGGGGGCGTCGCCGACGGGTGTGGGCGCGGCCGGCGGCGGCCGGCCGCAGACGGAGGTCGGACGATGAATCTGAACAATCGCTGGTTCCAGCTCGTGCGCGTCGCTCATCGCGATGATCATGATCGCGAACCTGCAGTATGCGTGGACGCTGTTCGTCCAGCCGCTGCAGGCGGGCACCGGCTGGGGGCTGTCGGACATCCAGTTCGCCTTCACACTGTTCATCCTGTTCCAGACCTGGGTGCAGCCGCTCGACGGCTGGCTGATCGATCGCCTCGGGCCGCGCGGCTTCATCAGCGCCGCCGGCCTGCTGTGCGGTCTCGGATGGGCGGGCCTGGGTTACGCCACCTCGCTGCCGATGCTCTACGGGCTGTACTGCCTGGCCGGCGTCGGCGCGGCGTTCGTCTACAGCGGCTCGATCGGATCGGCGCTGAAGTGGTTCAAGAACCAGCGCGGCCTGGCGTCGGGGATCATGGCCGCCGGCTTCGGCGGCGGCACGGCGCTGTTCATCCCGATCATTTCCTGGCTCATCGCGACGCGCGGCTACCAGTCGGCGTTCATCGCGACCGGCCTGCTGCAGGGCCTGGTCATCGTCGCGGTCGCGCAGTTCCTCCGCCATCCGGCGGCCGAGCCCGCGTCGGCGCCGGCACCGGCCGCGTCGGCCGGCTCACAGCTCGGCAAGCGCCATTTCACGACCGGCGAGATGCTGCGCACGCCGCAGTTCTACGTGCTCTATGCGATGTTCGTGCTGATGGCGACCGGCGGGTTGCTGGTCACCGCCAACGCCGGGCCGATGGCGCGCTCGTGGGGCCTGTCCGCCGCGGCGCTGACGCTCGCCGCCACGCTCAGCCCGCTGGCCAACGGCGGCGCGCGCATCTTCTGGGGCGGGTGTCGGACCGCCTCGGCCGCGAGAACACGATGATTCTCACCTTCTTCCTGCAGGCCATCTGCCTGCTGCTCGTGGTCCTGGCTCGGCCACCTCTCCGCGGCATTCTTCGCCCTGACTCTGGTGCTCGTCTACTTCACCTGGGGCCAGATTTTCTCGCTCTTCCCGTCGACCGCGGGCGATTACTTCGGGACCCGGCACGCGACGTCCAACTACGCCGTGCTCTACACCGCCAAGGGCGTGGCGTCGATCATCGGCGGGTGGGTCGGCGCCCTGCTCTACGAGCAGTTCGGCAGCTGGTCGGTGGGCTTCTACGGCAGCGCGGTGATGGCGCTCATCGCCGCGGGGCTCGCCGTTGCGCTGCGTTTCAACACCGTGCCCAAACCGTCGGCGGTGCCGGTGCCGGCGGGATCGTAGCCGGGCGTCCGCATGAGCGTCGTGTCTTCCGATCTGCCGGCGCTGATCGAGGCTCTGGTCGCCGCCCAGTCCGGCGGGCCGCGGCTCGCCGCGCCTCCGTCGTCCAGCGTGGCGGGGTTCGATCTGGCGGCGGCGTACGCCGTCGAGGCCGAGATCGCCCGCCGCCGGCGCGCCAGCGGTCGCACCACCGTCGGCTACAAGGTGGGTTACGCCAACAAGGCGATGTGGCGTGTCTTCGGGCTGCAGACGCTGGTGTGGGCACACATGTACGACGACACCGTTCGCGAGGCCGAGGGCAACGCCGCGCGGCTCGCGGTGGCGGGACTGCACGCGCCGAAGATCGAGCCCGAGATCGTGCTGACGATGAAGGCACCCCTCGGTGAGGGGGCGAGCGATGCGGCAGCGGTCCTCGCGGCGGTCGAATCGGTCGCCCTCGGTTTCGAGATCATTCACAGCCCGTATCCCGACTGGACGTTGCAACCGGCTGACTTCGTCGCCGCCTTCGGCCTCCACGCGGCGCTCGTCGTCGGCACGCCTCGCGTGGTCGATGCCGCGTCGATTCCGGCGCTCGTCGACCAGCTGGCGCGCTTCCGGGTCGCGCTGTCGCGCAACGGCGAGGTCGTGGCGGAAGGAGCGGGGAAGAATGCGCTGCGCAGCCCGGCGCTGTGCGTGGGCGAGCTGGCAGCGGCGCTGGCACGCCAGCCGGGCGCCGAGCCGCTGGCGCCGGGCGATCGGATCAGTACGGGCACGCTGACCGAGTCGCAGCCGCTGGCCGCCGGGGACACGTGGACCGCCCTCGTCGAAGGGCTCGACCTGCCCGCGCTGTCGCTCGTGGCCGAGTAGCGCGGGCGTCAGCCAACACGTCAGACCACGTTGAGCTCGGCCCGTTCGCGCGGCGTCGAGAACCGGCCAGGTGCGAACGGGGCCAGGTCGAGGCCGGGGTCGCGGCCGGCGATCAGATCGGCGACGATGCGGCCGGCCGCCGGCGAGTGCTGGAAGCCGTGCCCGCTGAACCCGGCGCAGGTGTAGAAGCCGGGCAGCCCGGGCGCCGCGCCGATGATCGGGTTGTGGTCCGGCGTCATCTCGTAGAGGCCCGCCCAGGCGTGCGAGATCGCCGCGTCGGCCAACGCAGGCAGACGGCGCACGGCCACCTCGATCACCTGCGGCAGGAAGTCCCAGCGCACGGTGGTGTCGAAGCCCGGACGCTCGTCCGGATCGCCCATCCCGAACAACAGGCCACTGCCCTCGCGGTGGAAGTAGAACGTCGATTCGAAGTCGATCACCATCAGCCGCGTCGCCGGAAGGTCGCGCGGCGCCTGGGCGATGAAGATGTGCCGGCGCTCGGGGTCCACCGGAACGTCGACGCCGGCCATCCGCCCGATGCCGCGCGCCCACGGACCACCGGCGTTAACCACCGTGCGCGTCTCGATCCGGCCGGCGCCGGTGCGTACGATGAACAGCCCGCCGGGTTCGCGATCGATGGCCACCACCTCGGTCGCGCGGCGAATGTCGACGCCGCGCGCCTGAGCGGCGCGGGCAAACCCCGTGGTCACGCCGCTCGGATCGGCGATGCCATCGTCGGGGCCGAACGTGGCCGCGAGCACGCCGCTCGTGTCCAGCCCGGCGCACAACCCTCCGGCCTCGGCGGCGGTGAGCCACTCGACGCGGATCCCGTGCGCCACCTGGAGCGCGACGTTGCGCTGGAAGGCGTCCACGCTCGATGGTGACGAGAGCAGGAACAGGTAGCCGTCCGGCCAGAAGTCGATGGGATACCCGACCGTCTCTTCGAAGCGCGCGAAGAGCGCGATCGATTCCTTCGACAGCGCGATGTTGGCGGCGTGCGAGAACTGGTGGCGGAAGCCGCCGGCGTTGCGTCCGGTGGACCCGGCGCCGAGCTGCGCCTCGCGCTCGACGAGCACCACATCGTCGATGCCCAGCCGCGCGAGATGATACGCGACGCTGGCGCCCATGCACCCGCCGCCGACGATCACCACGTCCGCCGTATTCCTCATCGTCTGCCCTGAACCCTGACGCCTGGCCCCTGACGCCTGGCCCCTGGGGCCTGAGCCCTGAAGCCTGGAGCCTGACGCCTGACGCCTGAAGCCTGAAGCCTGGAGCCTGAGCGCCTGACGCCTGAGGCCTGGGGCCTGGGGCCTGGGCCCTGACATATATTGCCTCATGCGTACAGTCCCGGGATGGTCGGCCGTGGCCGCGATCGTCGCCCTCGTCGCCAGCGTACCGCGCGCGCAGGCGCCCGAGCCGGCGGTGGCCCTGATGCCCGATCGGGTGTTCGACGGCCGGTCCAGCCACGACGGCTGGATCGTGGTGGTGCGCGGCGAGCGGATCGAAGCGGCCGGACCGAAGGGGTCGGTGCAAGTGCCGGCGGGGGCGCGCGTGGTGCCGCTCCCCGGCGCCACGCTGCTGCCGGGACTCATCGAGGGTCACTCGCACCTGCTGCTGCATCCGTACAACGAGACGCCGTGGAACGATCAGGTTGCGCGCGAGCCGCTGGCCTATCGCGTCGCGCGCGCGGTCAACCACGCCCGCGACACGCTGCGCGCCGGCGTGACGACGGTGCGCGACCTCGGGAGCGAGGGCGCCGGATACGCCGACGTCGGCCTGAAGCGGGCCATCGACGAGGGTCTGGTCCCCGGGCCCCGCATGCTGGTCGCCGGGCCGGCGATGGTGGCGACCGGGAGCTACGCGCCGCGGGGCTACGCGCCGGAGTGGACGGTGCCGCAAGGCGCGGAAGAGGCAAGCGGGCTCGACGGAGTGACCAGGGTGGCGCGGGAGCAGATCGGCCGCGGCGCCGATTTCATCAAGGTGTATGCCGACTACCGCTGGGGGCCCGACGGCGAAGCGCGGCCGACCTTCATCCCCGACGAGCTGCGGCGCATCGTGGAGGTCGCCCGCAGCAGCGGCCGCGGGGTGGTGGCGCATGCGTCGACCCCGGACGGCATGCGCCGGGCGATCGAGGCCGGCGTCGAGACGATCGAGCACGGCGATGGCGGCACGCCGGAGATCTGGAGCCTTGATGGTCGAACGCGGCGTGGCGTTGTGCCCGACGCTGGCCGCCGGCGACGCGATCGCGCAGTACGGCGGCTGGAAGAAGGGCGCGGCGCCCGAGCCGGCGCGGATCGCGGCCAAGCGGGTGAGCTTCAAGGCCGCCCTCGACGCCGGGGTCACGATGTGCTTCGGCGGCGACGTCGGGGTGTACGCGCACGGCGACAACGTGCGCGAGCTCGAGCTGATGGTCGAGTACGGCATGACCGCGGCCGCCGCGCTCGGGGCGGCGACGGCGGGCAACGCGACGCTCTTCCACCTCGACGCGCGGCTGGGGTCGGTGAAGCCGGGCCTGCTCGCGGACCTGATTGCGGTGGCCGGTGATCCGGCGGCCGACATCCGCGCGCTGCGCCGGGTGACGCTGGTGATGAAAGGCGGCCGGACGATCCACGAGCCCGGCCACTAACGCGGATCTTTCGGAGACGGGAGATGTTGACGCAGGCCATTTGCGTACGCCCCCCGGGTTCCGCAGCCGGGAAAAACCCGTGCTCGGCTCAACGTCCGTATGAAAACGCGGGCGTCAGGCCGCGCAACGCCGTTTTTCCAACGGACTTAGCGGGCGTTGGGTCCCTTGACCGACGCCGGTGTCGCTGGCCTGCGCCGCGTTTTTCGTGATTGGCGACCGGCTGCTACACACGGGCGGCTGCGCAAACGGCCTGCATCGCAACACGGCTTGAGTGCCCCTGAATAGCTCTATCGTTTGTAGAGCCGGCCCGCTTTCATCACGAAGACGACCCGGGTCAGCGCCGTCGGATCGGTCAGCGGATCGCCGTCCACCGCGACCAGGTCGGCCTGCAGGCCGGGCGCGATGGCCCCGACCTCCTGCGCCAGGCCCATCGACTCGGCGGCCGCCGAGGTCATCGCCACGATGGCGTCCATCGGCCGCTGCCCCTCCTTGATCCGCTCGAGCGTCTCGTTCATGTTGCGGCCGTGCGCGCCGGCCACCGCGTCGGTGCCCATGACCATCTTCAGGCCGGGTGTCCGCAGGGCGGCGCCGAACATCGCGCTCTTGAGGGCGAGCGCCTTTTCCATGGCGGCAAATCCCTCCTCGGTGTAGTTGCCGACGCCGAGGAAGCGGCTCTTGTGCTCCAGGTAGTTCTGCGTCACCAGCCCGATGTTCGGGTCGAACCAGGTCCCGCGCTCGGCCATCAGGCGGAACGCCTCCGGGGTCGCCAGCGCGCCGTGTTCGATCACGGTGCAGCCGGCGCGGGCGGCGCGCATCATCGCCTCGGCGCTGTGCGCGTGGACCATCGAGCGCAGCCCCTGTGCGCGCGACTCGCCGCAGGCGGCGTCCACCTGCTCCTGCGACAGCGTCGGCGTGCCGCCATCGCGGATGCTTGCCGAGGCGAAGATCTTGATCAGGTCCGCGCCCTCGGCCTTCTTCTTGCGCACCTCGTCGCGGATCTGGTCGGGCGTCAGGGCGGCGTTGCCGATGGACCCGAGCGAGGTGAGGACGCGAGGCCCGGGCAGCACGCCGCGCGCGATGGCATCGCGCAGCGCCTTGTCCGACGCCGAGCCGACGCTCTGCACGGTAGTGAAGCCGGCGAGCAGGGTGACGTAGGCGTTCTCCGCGCCATAGAGGGCGGCGACATCGGCCGGCTCGCGCCCCGCGACGTAGCGGCCATCGGGACCGAAGTGCCAGCCGATGTGCACGTGCGTATCGATGAAGCCCGGCAGCAGGGTCGCCGCCCCCAGATCGTAGGTGACTGCTCCCGAGGCTGCGGCAACGCTTTCGATGGCCGGTCCCCGCACCGTGACCGTCTGGTTCGCGGCCACGCCACCGCGCCCGTCCAGCACGCGCGCCGCACGCACGGTCATGGTCGGCGGCGTTTGTGCCGGCGTCGTCACCACCAGCAGACAGGCCGCGAGCGTGGCGACGGTGAGCCGCCTCGGCGCTCGTGGCCGTCGTCGTGTTCGTGTCACGGTGTCTCCTCCTTCAGCGCGGTCGGTTGGCCAGCATGGCGCGGCGGGTTACGGCGCCGCCGGCGCGACCCGGAACAACTCGTCTGCCGTTTCCAGAATGACGTTGCGCAACCGCGGCGGGTAGTCACGCGGCAACTCGGCGAGGAATTGCCGCACGACCGCGGCCACCTCCGTGGACGAGTGCCCCGACAGCGTCGCGTTCATCCAGCGAACGGGAAAGAAGATGTCGCCGGTCTGTCTGGATCTCCCGCAGCAGCGCCAGGCTCGGCGCGCACGAACGCCGCCGATGCCCCGGCGCGAAGCGGGTGGTGCAGATAGCTCGAGTCCCTCGAGGACCCACGGCTCGCGGCGGCGATTCTCCACGTCGGCGAGGGCGCGAAACCATCGTTCGCGCTCGGCCGGATCCGCTGACAGCGCCGGCATGACGAACACGAACCGCGCCAGGCGATCCGGGTTCTCGATGCGGCCGCGCTGGGCGGTCAGAATGTCTTGCCAGCCCTCGACTTCGCGCACCGCCAGATCGAGGGCCAGGTTGATGTAGTCGGTCTCGGCCAGGGGCAGCCCCGGGACCTCCTCGGCTTTCTCCCACACCCGGCGCAGCCAGGCGACGGTGGGCGGCGTGACGGAGACGTTGCGCAGCGCGCCCAGCCACGACGCCTTCTGGCTGGGGGTGGCGGCGTCGGTCGAGGCCCGGCCCGCAACAGCGCTTCGAGCGGCGCCGCCCGGGCCTGCCGTTGCGGGGCGGTGAGGAAGCGCCACCAGGCATTGCCGAGGTATCCCAGGATCCGGCTGCGTGAGTTGCTCGTCCGTTTCGCGGGGAAGCGCCGTCATGCCCAACGCCACGAAGTCCGCCGGCGCGATGGCGCCCGCGAGCAGGGAGTCCCACAGCGTGACCCAGGCCGCGCCGCGCGTCAGCGGATCGGGAAGGTCGGGAAGCGCCCGGGACAGGTAGGCGCGTGACGTGTCATCGAGCGTGAAGCCGCCGTAGGCCCAGCCGTCGCCGTTGGGCAGGACGTAGAGCGGCGCCGGCAGGCCGACGGCTGCGGCGACGTCCACCGTGTCGCCCCGTCGAGGCGCACGCTGAGCGGCACGCACCTTGTCGGGATACCCAGCAGCACGCGCAGTTCCTGCGGCCAGCGACGGTCCGAGTGCGCCGCCGGTTCGCACTGCGCGGAACGACAGCCGCGCGATCCGCCGGCGGCCGACGTCGAGCGTGGTGGCGATGTCCGGACGCCCCGGTTCCTCGACCCACAGCCGGCTCCACGCGCGCCAGATCGGTGGCGGTGCGTTCGTCGAGGATCGCGATCAGATCGGACCAGGTCGCGTTGCCGAGCGCGTATCGCTGCAGGTACTCGCGCAGGCCGTCGCGGAAGCGCGACTCGCCCATCAGGTGCTCGAGGTGGCGCATCACGATCGGCGCCTTCTGGTAGATGATCGCGCCGTACAGGCTGCCGGCTTCGTTGAGATTGGCCAGCGCCTGCCGGATCGCGTTGGTGCCCGGCCGTGCGATCGACGTCGTAGGCCGCCGGGTAGTGCGACAGCAGGAACCGCAGCTCGTGGTTCACCTCCGGGAAGCGAGGGGTTCACGATCTTCGCGGCCATGAAGTTGGCGAACACCTCCTTCATCCACACGTCGTTGAACCAGCGCATCGTGACCAGATCGCCGAACCACATGTGCGCGGTCTCGTGCGCGATGACCGAGGCGCGTCCGAGCTGCTGGTTCTGCGTCGCCGAGTCGTCGAGCAGCAGCCCCGAGGCGTTGTAGAGAATCTTGCCGGCGTGCTCCATGCCGCCGAACTGGAACGCCGGGATCAGCACGAAGTCGAACTTGCCGAACGCGTACGGAATGCCGGTGTACTCGCTCCATGAACGCCAGGGCGCGGGCGTGCAGATCGAAGATCGTCGTCGCGATTGCGCGCCACCTTCGCCGCGTCGGTCTCGCGGTGGAACATCCGCAGCGTGCGGCCGTCGCGCTCGGCCGTCTCGACGCGGAAGTCGCCGGCGACGAACGAGAAGAGGTAGGTCGGCAGCGGCTCGGTCTCGGCGAACCGGACGGTCGCGCGCCCGTCGCGCACGCTCCGCCCGTGCTCGGCGCCGTTGCTGACCACTGTCCACGGCGCCGGCGCCGTCGAGCTCAGCGTCCAGCGCGCCTTCAGGTCCGGTTGATCGAAGACCGGCATCGCCAGATGCGCCCGCGCCGGCACGAACAGCGCGTACAGGAAGTCGGCGTTGCGATTGAGCGGCGCGTCGCCGGCGGTGAACGTCGACCTCGATGCGGTTGGCTCCGTCCCGCAGCGCCGCCGGCGGGCACGACGATGTGGCCGTTGACCCACTCGAACGCTGCCGTCGGCGCCGTTGGCGCGCACGCGCTCCGACGTGCTCGCGGCCGGGGGCGAAGTCGATGACCAGCGGATCGGCGGCGGTGGCGAGATCGAAGAGGATGGCGTTGCTGCCCTCGATCGGCGCCGTTGCGTCGGCGGGGATCGACAGCCGCAGGTCGTAGCGGAGGCGCTGATGCGCGCGGCGCGCGCTTCGGCGAGCGTCGAGCGGAATCCCCGTGGCGGGGGAGTCGGTCTGCGCCGAGCCGGCGCCGGGAATCAGCAGGGACACGACCGCGAGCCAGACACGCATGCACCATTGTGCCCCAGCGGTCGTGGAACCATGCCGCCCGCCGCGGCGGGAGTGCGAACCGCGGCCTGCGGCTTCGGCCGCGCGCTATTCGTAGCGGAGGGCCAGCACCGGCTGCACGCCCGCCGCGCGCCGGGCGCGGGACATAGCCGGCGAGCAGGCCGACCAGGCCGAGGATGGACGCGGCAATGACGATGGTCAGCGGATCGCTTGGCTCGATCCCGTACAGCTGCGAGCGCACGAACCGGCTCAGGCCGAGCGCACCGGGCACGCCGACGCGCGATGCCGACGATGGTCAGCAGCGCCACCTCGCGCAGCACCAGCCACACCACCGCCGTGCGCTCGGCGCCGAGCGCGATGCGTATGCCGATCTCACGGGTCCGGCGCGACACCGTGTAGGACATCACGCCGTAGAGCCCGATGGCAGCCAGGAGCGTCGCCAGCAGCCCGAACGAGCCGGAGAGCAGCGCCAGCATGCGCTCGTTGAACAGCGCCTCGTCCACCGTCTGCGCCATCGACTGCATCTCGAAGACCGGCATCGCCGTGTCCGCGCGGCGGACCGCCTGCCGCAACTGCTCGGGCATGCCCGCGGCGGCCGGGCCGGCCGTCCGCACGTAGACGGTCATCTCGTTGAGCTCGTCGCTCTGCTGGAACGGGGTGTAGACGAAGCGCGGCGTCTCGTTGTTCTCTTCGGTCGTGCCCTGGCGCATGTCGGCATAGAGCGCGTCCTTGACGACGCCGACGATCTCGATGGCCCCGGGGTCGTTGAACGCGCGGAAGCCGAACCGCCGGCCAGTCGGATTCTCGTCGCGGAAAGAAGTAGCGGGCGAACGATTCGTTGACGATCGCCACCCGCGGCGCACCGGCGACGTCGCGCTCGGTGAACTCGCGCCCCATCATCAGCGGCATCCCCATGCGTCCGGAAGTAGTCGGGCGCCGACCTCGTTGGTCCACGGGTTCAGGTTCTCGTCCGGCTTCGGCTCGTAGCCCTGCACCTGCACGGTGCGGCTGCTGACGCTGCCGGTGAGGGCCGCGACCTGGGCGATCGACGCCGATTGCACGCCGGGAATCGGGCGGATGTCGTCGCAGCAGGTCGTCGTAGAACCGCTTGATGCGGGTCTGGTCGTAGCCGTTCAGCGCCGGATCGACGCGGAAGGTGACCAGGTTCGCGACGTCGAAGCCGGTGTCGAGGTTCTTCAGGTTGTACAGGCTGCGGGCGAAGAGCCCGGCGCCC
Source organism: uncultured Acidobacteriota bacterium (assembly GCA_963707795.1). Taxonomy (GTDB): domain Bacteria; phylum Acidobacteriota; class Vicinamibacteria; order Vicinamibacterales; family UBA2999; genus JACCSI01. Next base: position 339,693 of record OY970174.1, read on the forward strand.
GCGACCAGCAGCATCGACAGGGCCACCTGCGCCACGACCAGCCCCTTGCGGAAGCGGGCATGATGAGTGCCGCCGGCGAGCGACCGCCGCCTCTTCGCGCAGCGTGCGATTGAGGTGCGGTTTCGACGCCTGCAGCGCCGGGATGAGACCGAACAGGACGGCGGTGAGCAGGGCCAGCGCCGCCGTGAACAGGCCGACGCGCAGGTCGGGCGCCGTGGACAGCGATCGCGTAAAGCTCTCGAACGGCATCACGCCGAGCAGCAGATCGCCGACCCAGATCGAGAGCACCAGTCCGACCACGCCGCCGCCGAGCGCCGAGGACGAGGCTCTCGGTCAAGGTCTGGCGAATCAGCCGCGGGCGCCCGGCGCCCAGCGCCAGCCGCACCGCGATCTCCTTCTGCCGCGCCGTGGCCCGGCTCAGCAGCAGGTTGGCCACGTTGGCGCAGGTGATGAGCAGCACGAGGCCGACCATGGCCATCAGCACGACCAGCGGCGTCCTGACGCCCTGACGCAGCTCCGACAGCCCCTGACCGGCCGGGTGCAGCGTCATCTTCTTCGCGCGGAAGCGATCGCGAAACGTCTGCGACCCGGCGGCGAACGCCGGCACCTCCGTGCAGCTCGAACTCGTTGATCTGCTGGTAGACGACGATCGAGCCGCGCCTTGGCGGCGTCCGCGGTCAGCCCGGGCGCGAGCCGTCCGACCACGTTGCACCCACCGGCTGCGGCGGTTGTCGAGGTCGTTCCAGGTCGGCGTCAACTCGCGCCTTCATCATCAGCGGCACGAACAGATCGGGAGACTGCGTCGCGGCGACGCCGGCAAACCGCGCCGGGGCGACCCCGACGATGGTCATGGGGGTGCTGTTGATGGTGACCACCTGGTTGAGGATCGCGGGCGAGCCCTGCGAAGCGGCGCTGCCAGTAGTCGTAGCTGAGGAGGGCCACCGGATGCGCGCCCGGCGTGCGATCGTCGTCTGGCGTCAGCGCGCGGCCGATGGCCGGGCGACACGCCGAGCACCTCGAAGGTGTTGCCCGACACCAGCTCGACGTCCACGCGCTCGGCCTGGTTGCGCTGGGTCAGCGTCGCGCTGGCCCCGAAGCGTGCGACCAGACCGGCGAAGACGTCGTTGCGATCGCGCAGGTCGACGTACATCGGGTACGAGAACGTCCGATCGTTCATCGTCCGGCCGCTGAACGGGCCGGGTCCGTCGAGCTGCACCAGCTCGCGCGGGTTCTTCACCGGCAGCAGGCGCAGCAGCACCTGATCCATCAGCGAGAAGATGGCGGTGTTGGCCCCGATGCCGAGGCCGAGCGTGAGAACGACGATGAAGCGAAAACCCCGGCGTGCGCGCGAGCGTTCGCAGGGCGTAGCGGAGGTCCTGGGAGAAGGTCGACATGCCGAGCCGTGAAACGCGAACGGCGTGCCAGCCGCATCGCGGAGCTAAATCACGGCGTTGCAGTGCCTTAGGCCGGGAGATGACCCGTGGCCGCGCGTGCGTGTGACCGGATCCGGGACGGCCGGGCTGCGCTTCGGGACAGGCGAGGCACGGCCTGCAACCCGGGGCACGTTGCCGGCGCCGCCCTATAGTAAGGCGACATGGGCGAGCTCGCGCGGGCCCCTCGAGGCCGGCTTCGCGGCGTGGTGCATCGATTGTGGGATGTGGAGGGCCCGGGCGCCATGGCGCCCGAAACGATCTGTCCCGATGGATACACGGAGATCGTGCTGCACCTTGGCGACCCGATGTGCGAGCGGCGCGGCTTGGACTCGCGCCGGCAGCCCCGACACCTGCTCGTGGGTCAGATGGCGGCGCCGCTGACGGTTGCGGCCACCGGCCGGGTGGCGATGGTTGGCGCGCGGCTGGCGCCCGGCGTCCTCCATCGACTGCTCCGAATCCCGGAGGAGCAGATCGCCGGAGGCGTCCACGATCTCGAGGCCGTGCTGGGCGCGTGGGCCCGGCGGACCGCTGACCAGGTCGCCGAGCAGGGAAGCGCAGACAGCCGGCTCCGCGCGCTCGAGCGGGCGCTCGAATCGATCGTACCCGTCGCGCCGGAGCAGGACGATCGCGCCCTCGGCGCGGTCGTCGCTCGACTGCGAGCCACGGCGGGCACCGCGTCGATCGATCGGCTGGCGCGCGAGGCCGGGGTCAGCCGCCGACAGCTCGAGCGGCGGTTTCGCGAGCACGTCGGGCTGCCGCCGCGCCTCTTCGGCCGCATCGTCCGATTTCAGCGCGCGTTCCGGGCGCTCGGCGTCGAGAACGGCGCCGCCGTCGCCGCGCGCTGCGGCTATGCCGACCAGGCGCACCTGGTGCGCGAAATCCGGCGCTTTGCCGGCTGCACGCCGACACGGCTGGTCCAGGCCAGCGGCCTCACGGCCTTCTTTGCCGAAACGTAGCGGCGGGCGTGCGCCGCGTGTCGCGAATCGACAAGCCACCCGCGGCACCAACCGCTACCATCACGCGCACAAGGAGCGTGGCGATGCGATCACTTTGGCTACCGGCCCTCCTCGCCGCCGCCGTGGCGCCGGCGTACAGCCAGGGGATGCCGACGACGGCAGATCTCGGGTTCATGTCCGGCTGCTGGCAGCTGCAACGCAACGGCCGTCTCGTCGAGGAACACTGGCTCGCGCCGGCGGGCGGAATGCTGCTGGGCGTCAGCCGCACGGTCGCCGACGGCAAGACGGTTGAGTACGAGTTCCTGCGGATCCAGGACCAGGCTGGCCGCCTCGTCTACACGGCCAGGCCCTCCGGTCAGGCGGAAGCGAGCTTCACGGCGACGGTCCGGGCGGGAGACGAGGTCGTGTTCGAGAACCTCGCCCACGATTTTCCGCAGCGCATTCGCTACCGGCCCGGCGCCGACGCGCTGCATGCGCGCATCGAGGGCACGGCCAACGGGCAGACGCGCGGCGTCGACTACCCCTATCGGCGCGCCGCGTGCGTCCCGTAGCGGCCGGCGCGATGCTGGCGCGGTTTCCGGCTGCGGCCCGGGTCGGGCGAGCCGCCACTACACGCGGTCGGTCGGGACGCCGATGTAGTTACGGTCCTGCTCGGGCCTGAGGACCAGCGACGTGAACATGAACTGCATGGCATAACGGCCCTCGGCCACGCGCGTCACCGTCAGCGGTTGCCGGTGCTTCACGTGCCAGTCGTAGATCTCGAAGAACACTGCCACGCCGACGTCGATGAAGTCGGGGAACTTGCCGCTGGCGCGCAGGAACTGCTCCATGTCCTGCCGCAGCTTCACGACGACGCCGAAGGCGAGGGACGAGGTGAGCAGGGCGTCGTTCAGCGTGCGATCGACGTTCTGGATCATGCGCGCGATCTCGCGCTGGCCTTCCCGATCCGCCGACTGTTCTTCGACGGCGCTACCTGGCGCCGCGTGCGCTGGAGCCGTGAGGCCGCCGGCGACGCCTGCCGTGATCAAGGTTCGACGCGACAACATGTGACCTCCCGTTTCCAGGCCTCAGGCCTCAGGCCTCAGGCCCCTGATCCCTGACCCCTGACCCCTGATCCCTGATCCCTGATCCCTGATCCCTGATCCATCCAGGCGGCGAGGCGTGCGATCCCCTCGCGGATGCGATCGGGGGCCGTGACCAGCGGTCCGTACGAGATCCGCACGCCGTGCGTGAGTGATGCACCGAACCCGCCGCCGGGCACCACCAGCACGCCGGTCGCCTGCAGGGCGCGCGGGACGAACGCGTCGGCATCGGTGCCGACGTCCACCATGGTGTACAGGCCGCCCATCGGCACCAGCCGGGGCCGCCGCCACAGCGTGTCGATGGCGTCGAGCGTGACCCGCGCGGCCTCGCGATACAGATCGTTGGTGCTCGCGACGTACGCGCGCAGCGAGCCGTCGCCGATGGCGCGCGCGAGGTAGCGGGTCATCGCCATCTGCGACAGCGTGTCGGCGCACAGCAGGCTGCACTGCTGCACGCGCTCGATTGCTTCGATCACCGGCCGCGCCGCCGTCAGCCAGCCGAGCCGGCGCCCCAGGCCGCGCCCCCACTTCGAATTCGAATGGATGCCGATCACGTGCGGATGATCGGCCGGCGACCAGGAATAGTAGCCGGGGATGGCGCCGAAGTACTGGCACTTGTAGGCGAAATCGATCGCCAGCCAGGCGCCGGCGTCGGCGGCGCGCGCGCGCATCGCGTCGACCAGCGCGTGCGGGAGGATCTGGCTGGTCGGATTGTCCGGAGCGCCGAACACGACCAGACGCGGGCGGTGGCGATCGCAGAGGCGATGGAACTCGGCGATGACCCACTCCGGATCCGTGGCTGGCAGGTACGCCCAATTGTCCGGATCCATGAGCCGCAGCCGCTCGACGCGCACGCCGGGGGCCGCGAATGCAATCTGCCCCTCGTAGTTGGCGTACGTCGGGTCCATCAACAGGACGGTGTCACCCGGATCGAGGAGGACGCGAAACAGGTCGTGCGTGAGCTGCGTGCTGCCGGCGCCGATGGCGACGTGGTGCGCCGTCAATCGAGGGACATCGAACAGGTGCGCCTCGAACCGGGCGAGCTGCTCGCGGCACTCCCAGTCACCCAGCGTGGCCGTGTATCCGCCGCTGCGGTGGAACGCGGCCGGGTCGCCCGCCACTTCGGCGTACGCCTGGCGGAGCGGCTCGGGCGCTTCGTGGTTCACCCAGCCGCCGCCAAACGAGATAACCTCGTCGGGATCGAGGCCCATGGCCAGGATGTTCTGGCGCTCGGCCATCTTCATGATCTGGCGAATCGGGGAGGGGCGGGCGATCTGCTCGCGCACCAGCGTGGACAGCGGCCATTCGCCGAGACGGGTCATGCGGCGACGATGATTTCATACATTGACCGGCGGCAGAAGCGGCCAGGCAACCCGCCCCCCGTGTTCGCCGTCTAACCGCCCGATGGGAGAACGTCATGTCCGTGGCTGATGCGGTGCGACAGGACCTTCGCGGTGCGGCCCGCAACCTGTGGAAGAGCCCGGGATTCGCGGCCGCCGCGTTGATCACCCTGGCCCTCGGCATCGGGGCCACGTCCGCCATTTTCAGCGTGGTGAAGGCCGTCCTCCTCACCCCCCTCCCGTACGCGGCGCCGGAGCAGCGCGTGCTCATCTGGAGCAAGTGGATCAGCTTCGACAAGACCTGGCTCTCGACGCAGGAAATCTGGGATTACCGGGAATTCGCGACGAGCATGACGGCCATCGCCGGCTGGTCGACGGGCCAGCAGAACCTGACCGGAGATGGCGAACCGGTGCGGGTGGGGGTCGGCTTCGCCACCGCCAACCTGTTCGACGTGCTCGGCGCGTCGCCGCTGATGGGCCGCGCGTTCACCGAGGCCGAGGACACGCCCAACGGGCCGCCGGTGGCCGTCCTCGGCTATTCGCTGTGGCAGGCGCGTTACGGCGGCGATCCGGCCATCGTCGGGCGCAAGCTGCTGCTCAACGACGTCCCCGTCGAGGTCGTCGGCGTGATGCCCGCCGGGTTCCGGCTGCCGACCGACTTCAACGCGGACGCGGCGGAGCCGACCGAGCTGTGGCGTCCGTTGCAGGTGGACGCGACCAATCTCAACCGCGGAAACCACGGCCTCTACGCCGCGGCGGTCCTGGCCCCCGGCCACACGGCCGCCTCGGCCTCCGACGAGCTGCGCGCCATCACCCGGCGGCTGACCGAACAGGGTGCCTATCCCGAGGCCATGCAGTTCAGCGCCTTCGCGGTCGGGCTCGACGAGGAGATTCGCGGCGAGGTGCGGCCGGCAATGTGGCTGCTGATGGGCGCGGTCGCGTGCCTGCTGCTCATCGCCTGCGTCAACGTCGCGAATCTGCTCCTCGTGCGCGGCGACGCGCGCCTGCGCGAGATGGCGGTCCGCACGGCGATTGGCGCGGCGCCGAACCGGCTGGTGCGGCAGTTGTTCACCGAGAGCCTCCTGCTGGCTCTGGTCGGCGCCACGCTCGGCCTCGGGCTGGCGGCTGCGGCGCTGCAGGTGTTGATTCGCGTCGATCCGACCAGCCTGCCGCCGCTGGCGCCGGTCCGCCTCGACGTCACCGTGATCGTTTTCTCGATGATCCTGGCGGTCGTGACCACGCTGGTGTTCGGGCTGGCGCCGGCGCTGCGCACGCTGCGCGTCAACCTCGTCGAGTCGCTGCGCGAGGGTGGGCAGCAGGCCACGCTCGGCGGCCGGCGGCAGCGCCTGCGCGGGGCGCTGGTCGCCGCCGAGGTCGCGCTGGCCGTCGTGCTGGTGATTGGCGCCGGGCTGATGATTCGCAGCCTGGCGGCGCTGGGCAATATCGACCTCGGCTTCAATCCCGATCGCGTGCTGACCCTGCGGCTGGCCGTGCCGGCGGCCTCCTACGAGAGCCCCGAGATGGTGGTCGGCTTCTACGATCGGCTGCTGGATCGGGTGCGCGCGCTGCCGGGCGTCGAGCACGCGGGCATCGTGCGGGCGCTCCCGCTGGCCACGACCATCGGCGATTTCGGCGTCGACGTCGAGGGCTTCGAGGAGTCGCCGGGTCGCAATGCCAAGGGCGACTGGCAGATCGCGTCGCACGGGGCGTTCGAGGCGCTGGGCACGCGCCTGTTGCGCGGCCGCTGGTTCACGCCGGCGGATACCACCGGCAGCGTCCACATCGCCGTGGTCAACGACACGATGGCCAGGACCTACTGGCGCGACGGCGCGGCCGTCGGCGGCCGCATGCGCATCGGCAATCCGCGCAACCCGTGGATGACCGTCGTCGGCATCGTCGCCGACGAGCGCCACAACGGCGTCACCGGCATCGTGAAGGAGAAGTTCTACGTGCCGCACAGCCAGTGGCACGTGGCGACCGGCGGCAATATCATCCGCAACGTCTTCGTCGTCATCCGCACGGCGAGCGATCCGCTGGGGCTCGCCGGCCCGGTGCGCAGCGAGATCCGGCAGATGGATGCCAACCTGCCGGTGGCCAACATCCGCCCGATGCGCGAGGTCGTCGCTGCCTCGCTGGCGACGCCGCGCCTGACCGGCTTCCTGCTCGGCGCATTTGCCGCCATCGCGCTGGCGCTCGCCGCGGTGGGCATCTACGGGGTGCTGGCGTATCTGGTCTCGCAGCGCACGCACGAGATCGGGATCCGGCTGGCGATTGGCGCCACCCGCGGGCAGGTCCTCGCGATGGTGCTCGGCCAGGGCATGCGGCTGGCCGCCGCCGGCATCGCCGTGGGGCTCGTGGCCGCGTTCGCCACGACGCGGTTGATGCAGGGGCTGCTCTATCAGGTCACGGCGAGCGATCCGCTGACGTATGCCCTCGTCCCGCTGGCGCTGCTGGCCGTCACGCTGGCCGCCAGCTACCTGCCCGCGTTCCGCGCCACCCGCGTCTCCCCGGTCATCGCCTTGCGGACCGAGTAGCGGAAGGCTAGTGTGGAGTGGCGTGTCGAGCGCCACTCCCGCCATCCACCTGCTTCGCCGTCACGACGTGCCGTTCACCGAGCACAGCTACCGCTACGAGGCGCGCGGCGGCACCCGGGTCTCGTCGCGGGCGCTCGGCGTCGACGAGCACGCGGTCGTCAAGACGCTGGTGATGGAGGACGAGGCCCGCGCGCCGCTGATGGTCCTGATGCACGGCGATCGCGAGGTCTCGACCCGGGAACTGGCGCGTCAGAGCGGGCGCACGAGCATCCGTCCGTGCGCGCCGCCGACGGCCGAGCGGCACACCGGCTATCTCGTGGGCGGCACCTCGCCGTTCGGCACGCGCAAGCCGATGCCGGTGTACCTCGAGCGCACCGTGCTCGACCTGGAACGGGTCTTCATCAACGGCGGGCGGCGCGGCTTTCTCGTCGCGCTGTCGCCGCACGATCTCGTGCGCGTGCTGCGGCCGACGCTGGTCGACGTCGCGCTGGAGCCCTCGGCGTGAGCTGCGCTGTCGATTTACGGCGGGCGGTCGCCGAGGCGACGCAGCCTGCGAGTGCGATGCGCCTGGTCGCCGTGTGCGCCCTGATGTCGGCTGGCGTCGCCTGCCTGCAGCCCTCCTCACCGCGGCTCCAGCCCGAGGATTTTCTGCCCGAGATGAACCAGCCAGTGGCGCCGGTTCAGCTCGTCGGAAACATCTACTACGTGGGCACCAATGGCGTCTCGTCGTTCCTGATCGTGACGCCCGACGGCCATGTTCTGCTCGACAGCGGCTTCAACCAGAGCGTGCCGCTCATTCGCGACAGCATCACCAGCCTCGGGTTCCGGTTCGATGACATTCGCCTGCTGCTGTCCTCGCACGCCCACTTCGATCACGTCGCGGGCCACGCGCTGGTCCAGCAGCAGACGGGCGCGCAGATCGTCGCCAGCCGACGGGACGCTGATGTCATCGCCCGTGGCGGGGACGAGCTGTGGGAAGGCTGGCAGGCCAGTCGCGTCGATCGCATCATTGCAGACGGTGACGTCGTGCAGCTTGGCGGGGTCGAACTGCGGGCGCACCTGACGCCTGGCCACACCGAAGGCTGCACGACCTGGACGATGGAGACGACCGAGGGCGGCCGACGGTATCCGGTCGTATTCGTGGGCGGCTACACGATCAACCCGGGCGTCCGGCTGGTCGGAAACGCCGCCTACCCGCGGATCGCCGAGGACTATGCGCAGACGTTCCGCGTCCTCGAGCGCCTCGAGGCGAGCGTGTTCCTCGCCCAGCATCCGGATCTGTTCGGGTTCGAGGAGAAGCTCCGCCGCCGCGGCGCAGGCGGTGGGCCGAATCCGTTCATCGATCCCGACGGTTACCGGAACGCGGTGGCCGAGGGCGAGCAGGCCTACCTGGCCCAGCTCCGGCGCGAGCGTGCGGAGCGCCGATAGTCGCCGCGGGGCGCTGCCACCGCCACGCTTGGCCGGCCGGCGTCCGGGTGTTACAGTTTGGGGCGTACCTAGCGGGGTCCACGCGCGTCCATCAGGGCCCCTACCTGCGTCTCGTCCTCGCCGAGTCGCGGATGTAGGCATCAGCGAGCACACGGAGACGTGTGCGATGCCTCGACGCCGCTCGATGCTTCCGGCCGTCGCCGGGGCGCGTCCCGACGCCAGACCGGGATCGGCCCGCCGCATCCACCCGTCCGCGATCGAAAGGAAATCGACATGGTGCACGGACTCGGCACGGTGATTTATCACGTCACGGATCTGCGGCAGGCCACGGCATGGTACGCGCGGGCGTTCGCGCAGGAGCCGTACTTCGACCAGCCGTTCTACGTCGGCTTCGACATCGGCGGCTACGAGCTGGGACTCGATCCGGATCGAACCGGGCGCACCGCCGGGCGCGGCGGCAGTGTCGCGTACTGGCGCGTCGCCGACATCGACCTGGCCGTGCGCCACTTCCTCGACGCCGGCGCGGCGCTGGTGACCCCCGCCAAGGACGTCGGCGAGGGCATCAAGGTGGCGACGGTGGCCGATCCGTTCGACAATCTGATCGGTCTCATCGAGAACCCGCATTTCACGGTGCGGGCGATGCCGTAACACCCGGGGACACGCGCGAGGCGGGCGGCCGGCGGCGGCGAGGCCGCGCACCGGCGGCTCCCGTCCCGCCGCGCGCGGGTTCCGGCTGCGTCGTCCCACGGCGATACGTGTGCTGCGATCCGCACGGCGAGCCGCCCTCCTATAATTGCGAGGAAGCCGTGTTGCTGACCACCGGCGATCGTCTGGGGCCGTACGAGATTCAGTCGCCGCTTGGTGCCGGCGGCATGGGCGAGGTCTATCGCGCGCGCGATACGCGCCTCGACCGAGACGTTGCGATCAAGGTGCTAAGGCAGGAGTTCGACGACGCGCGCTCGTTCGAACGGTTCGAACGCGAGGCGCGCGCGGCCTCGGCCCTCACCCATCCCCACATCTGCGCGGTCTTCGACATTGGCGCGGCCGAGGGGCGCCCGTTCCTCGTGCTCGAGTTGATCGAAGGCCGCACCCTGCGCGAGGCGATCGGCAGTCGGCCGATGGACGTTCGGGCCGCGGTCGCGATCGGCGCTCAGATCGCCGATGCGCTCGAGGCCGCGCACGCGCGCGGCATCGTCCACCGCGATCTCAAGAGCGGCAACGTGATGATCGGGGCGCGTGGACAGGTCAAAGTGCTCGATTTCGGCCTGGCCAAGCAGATCGACGCCGTCGAGGGTCGCGACCCGGTGACGCGCGACGCGTTGACGCTGGCCGGCGTTGTCGTCGGCACGCCGACCTATCTCGCTCCCGAGTTGCTCCGCGGCGCGCCGGCGGACACCCGCAGCGACGTCTGGGCGCTCGGCATCGTCCTCTACGAGATGCTCACCGGGCGCGTGCCGTACGAGGGGACGACGGCGTTCGCGATCGGAGAACAGATCGCGCGCGACCCGGTGCCGCCGCTGCCGGCTACCGTGCCACTCGTCCTGCAGCGCGTGGTCGAGCGCTGCCTGGCGAAACCGCCCGAGGATCGGTATCGCACGGCGGGCGAGGTCCGCGCGGCGCTCGAAGCGGCGTTGGCCATGGTGTCAGCAGCGGTCGCCGGTCCCGGACGCGGGTCGCGTGCGGCGGGATGGCGGCGTTGGGGCTGGGCGGCTTTCGCGGCCGCGATGGCGATCGCCGTCGTGGCGGTCGCATGGCCGCGCCTGTCGCACGTGCCGGCGCCACCGGTTCGCACCACGCCGGCGCAGCCGTCCAACCAGCGCGCCGTCGAGGCCTTTGCGCTCGCGCAGCAGTTACTGGGCGTGCAGAACGACCTGCTGCGCGGCAGTCAGGCGCTGGAGCGCGTGATCCAGCTCGATCCGGAATTCACGGAAGCGCGCCGGCTCTACGCGACCAATAACGTCATCCTCCTGCTCAACGGCTACACGAACGATACCAGCCTGCTCTACCGCGCGGAAGAGCAGTTGCGCGAGGTCACGGCCCGCGAGCCCGGCCTTCCCAGCCTGGTGTCGTCGTTCGCCGCCGTCTACGTGTCGCAGGGCCGGCGGGAACTCGTCGACTGGGCGCGCCTCGACCAGGAGATCGCGAGCGATCCGGGCAACCCGTACAACCGGCTCTGGCGCGGCATTGCGCGGATGCTGGCCGATGACCCGGCGGCCGCGAAAGCCGACTTCCGCGCGATTCTCGATCGGCAACCGCTGTTCGGACCCGCCCGGATGTTCTATGGCGAGTCGCTGCGGAACGAGGGCGACCTGCGCTCGGCGATCCAGGAACTGTCGACGGTGCTCGAGCAGGCGCCCGACAACATCAGCGCCATCTGGTGGATCACGCTGGCGTATCTCGACAGCGGCGAGACGCCGCGGGCGCGCGTCCTTCTCGAATCGAAGCGGCAGGCCTTCGCGGCGAACTACCTGTGGCGGGAAGCGTGGGCGCTGCTGCTCGCGGCGGAAGGGCAGCTCGATGCCGCGCGTGACGCGATGGACGAGGGGACGCTGCGATTCGCCGCGGCGGCGTTCCCGGCGACGGTGGGCGTCGCCGAATACTATGCGCTGCTGGGTGACGCGCCGAAAGCGCTGGAGTGGATCGAGCGCACCGTCCGCAATAGTGACGAGCGCACCTCGTACTTCCGGCGCAGCAGCCGGCTGGCCAGCGTTCGGTCCGATCCGCGGTTCAACGGCATCATCGAATCGCTCGAGTCACGGCGCAACCGGTCACGCTGACCCGGCACGGATGCGCGCGCGACCGCGCCGCGCGCCGGCCGGCGAAACCCCTCGATCCCGCCGTCACTTCGCGCGCGCCGCGAGCCGCGCCCACGCGTCTTTCAGCGACACCGTCCGGTTGAACACCGGTGCGCCGGGGCGCGAGTCGGGATCGACGATGAAGTAGCCGAGCCGCTCGAACTGGAAGCGCGTGCCGGCGGGCGCCGCCGCGAGGCCCGCCTCGATCCGGCATCCGCGGAGGCGCTCGAACGAGTGCGGGTTGAGCAGGGCGGCGAGGTCGGCGCCGGCGCTGGCCGCGGCGCCCTCCGGATCCTCGACGCTGAACAAGCGATCGTAGAGGCGGACCTCGGCCTCGACCGCGTGCGCCGCCGACACCCAGTGCAGCGTCGCCTTGACCTTGCGCCCGTCCGGCGCGTCGCCGCCGCGGGTGGCCGGATCGTAGGTGCAGCGCAGTTCGACGATCGCCCCGCTGTCGTCCTTGACCACGTCGGTGCAGGTGATCAGGTAGGCGTTGCGCAGGCGCACCTCGCGGCCGGGCGCGAGACGGAAGAACTGTTTCGGCGGGTCCTCGAGGAAGTCGTCGCGCTCGATGTAGAGCGTGCCGGCGAACGCCACCGCGCGGGTCCCGGCCGCCGGGTCCTCCGGGTTGTTGCCGACGTCCATGGTTTCGACCTGCCCGTCGGGGTAGTTGGTGAGGACCACCTTCAGCGGCCGCAGCACCGCCATGGCCCGCGGCGCGCGCCGGTTCAGGTCCTCGCGGACGCAGTGTTCGAGCAGGCCGACGTCGATGACGTTCTCCTTCTTGGCCACGCCGATACGGGTGCAGAAGTCGCGAATCGACTCGGGGGTGTAGCCGCGGCGGCGCAGCCCGGCGAGCGTCGGCATCCGCGGGTCGTCCCAGCCCGAGACGTGGCGCTCGGCGACCAGCTGCCGCAGCTTGCGCTTGCTCATGACCGTGTAGTTCAGGTTGAGGCGCGCGAACTCGTACTGCCGCGGCTGGTGCGCCGTCGCGGCGGCCCGCACCATCCAGTCGTAGAGCGGCCGGTGGTCTTCGTACTCGAGCGTGCACAACGAGTGGGTCACCCCCTCGAGGGCGTCCGACAGCGGATGCGCGAAGTCGTACATCGGGTAGATGCACCAGGCCTCGCCGGTGCGGTGGTGCGCGGCGTGGCGGATGCGGTAGAGCACCGGGTCGCGCATGTTGAGGTTGGGCGACGCCATGTCGATCTTCGCCCGCAGCACGTGCGCACCATCCGGGAACTCGCCGGCACGCATCCGGCGCAGCAGGCCGAGGTTCTCGTCCACCGGCCGCGTGCGGTACGGCGAGTCGGTCCCCGGCTCGGTGAGCGTGCCGCGCGCCGCGCGGATCTCGTCGGCGCTCGAAGAATCGACGTAGGCGAGGCCGCCGCGGACCAGTGACTCGGCATACTGGTAGAGCTGCTCGTAGTAATCCGAGGCGTAGTATTCCCGGTCCGCCCACTCGAAGCCGAGCCAGCGCACGTCGTCCTTGATCGCATCGACGTACTCGACGTCCTCGCGCACCGGGTTGGTGTCGTCGAAGCGCAGGTTGCAGGCGCCGCCGAACTCGGCGGCGATGCCGAAGTCGAGGCAGATCGCCTTGGCGTGGCCGATGTGCAGGTAGCCGTTGGGTTCGGGGGGAAGCGGGTCACGACGCGGCCGCCGTGGAGGCCGGCGGCGACGTCGGCGGCGACGATTTCGCGGATGAAGTCCTGGGCGGCTGGGGCAGGCGCGGTGAGCTTATCGTCGGCCATCGATCACGAGCAGATTACATCACCTTGGCGGCGTGTCGTCCTCCGCCCGGCCGCCGCGGACGCGCCGCGGCTCAGCGCGCGGGTGCCTCGTAGCCGCCCTTGCTGGTGAAGATCAGCCCTTCGGTGCGCGACTTGAGCTCGACCGTCCGCCACTGGCCGTCGTGCTTCGAGTTGGTGGAGGTGTAGGAGACGACATAACGGCGGCGCAGGTCTTCGGTCACGCGGCGGAACTCGGCGGCGAGCGTGGACACGTCGGCGGGGAAATACGCTTCGCCGTTGGTGACCTCGGCCAGCCGCTCCAGCGTGGCGCGGTCCACCTTGGCGCCCAGGCCGATGGCGTAGATGGTGACGTTGGTGTCGGTCAGCTTCTTGATGATCTCGTCGAGCGTGAGCACGCTGCCCGGCGCCGTGCCCGGGTTGTTCTCGTCGCGGCCGTCGGTCATGACCACGATCGCGCGCCGGCCCTTCACCGCCTCCAGCCGCTCCAGCGACAGGCCGAGGCCGTCGTACAGTGCCGTGCCGCCATTGGTGCGGTACTGGCTGATCGCGTGGCGCGACCAGGTGCGATACGCGGCCACGTCCGCCAGCATCTCGGCGCCCTCGGAGAAGCCCACCACCCCGAGCTTGTCCTCCCCTCGCAGCGAGTCGACGAACGAGCTGGCGGCGGCCTTGACCGCCTCTTCCTCCTGCCGCATGCTGCCGCTCTTGTCCAGCGCCATCACGATCGACACCGGCTCGGACGCCTCCTGGAAGTCGGTGACCGTCTGCTCGACCCCGTCCTCGATGACGATCAGGTTGGAGGCATCCACGGTCAGCAGCCGTCGGTTGGCGTCGCGGGCGGTGAACTCCAGGGTCGGCCGGATCGGAATCGGCGCCGCGGCGTAGTAGCCGTCGCGCGTGCGCAGGGTGTGCGTCGGGTCGCCGGTGACGACCTGCACCTGCCGCCACTGGCCGTCGCGCTCCTGGTTGGTCGGGGTATAGGTGAGCAGATACTTCGACGCCACGTCGGCCGCGACGCGGTCGTGCACCACCGGCAGCTCCTCGTCGCGGTGCGGGAAGAACGCCTTGCCCCCGGTCTTTTCCGCCAGCTGCTTCAGCGCCGCCCGGCCGCGGATCGAGATCCCGGCCGCGCCGCCGATGCCGACCGTATACAGCGTCGTGTGCCGCCGCCGCAGGGCGTCCACCGCTTCCTCCACCGACCCTTCGCTGTGCTCGTCGTAGCCGTCGGTGATGAGCACGATGATGTGACGGCCCTCGAGGTGCTGCAGCCGCTCGCTCGCGCCGAGGATCGCATCGACGATCGCCGTGCCCCCCTTGCTGTTCATCGTCTCCACGGCGCTGGCCACGGTCTGCAAATCGTTGGTCGGACCGGTGATCGCACCCAGCGTCTTGGCAAACGGCAGCACGACCATCTGGTCGTGCTCGCGCATGGCGCTGCCCAGGCGCCGCGCCGCCCGGCGCACGAAATCGAAGCGATACGACATGCTCTGGCTGGTGTCCACCAGCAGCGTGTGCGTGGTCGGCATCACCGTCGCGTCCACCAGGTCCAGGGTCTGCACCGCGCCGTCCTCGTAGAGCGAGAAGTGGTCGCGGGACAGGTTGTGGACGTAGCGGCCGTCGCTGTCCATGACCGCAACGTCGAGCAGGACGCTCGCCACGCTGGTCTCGTCGGTGACGTCGAGCGCGGGCAGGGTCACCGTATCGATGCCGATGAGCCCGTCGAGCCCCACCGCCTCGGCCCGAATCGTGACGGGGTGGAAGGGGTTGGCGTCGGCCCATTCCACCGCGTAGACCGGTCCCTCGGCGTCCTCGCCGACCGGCGCGTCGTCCACGAAAAAGCGGACCGCCGACACCGGGATGACGCTACCTTCGCCTTCGGCACGCAACTGCGCGACGATGCGGACGGCCCCCGCCGACGCGATGCGCCCCAGGGGCGAGGTGATGTCAATCGTCGGCGCTTGCGCCTCGAATGACCCCCCGACCGACAGGGAGAGGGCAGCAATCGCCGCGAGCCAGACGAGGGCACGCGCGGGGACACGAGTCATAACGGCCTGCTGGGAAGCAGCTCAATTATCGGATCGTCAGATGGTCTAGAACAGGGCAGTTCCAGGCAACCGGCGCGGCGCGGGCGCGCGATCTCAAGACTGTCGTCACGTGCAGCATTTCGGAACATGGCCTTGCAACTTCGTCATGGCGCGCACGGCTCCCCGACGAGGGTGGCGAAGACGATCAGCGGGTTGCGGCCCCGCCGGATGAGTCCGTAGGCCGTGGCGCGGGGGACGTTCACGAAATGCCCCGCCTGGAGGGTCGTATCGCGCCCATCCATCCGCAGCGTGCCCTCGCCGCCGATCACATACAGCATCGCGTCGGCGCCGGCGTGCTCCCGGTTTTCCCAGGGTTCACGAATCTGCCACAGTACATTGTGCGCCAGCCCGCCGCAAGCCACCTCGGACACTTTCTGCGGCTGCGTGTTGGTGATGTAGTTCTTCTCGATGAAGTCGGGAAGCGACAGACTCAGGGGCTTGCCCGGCGGCGGCAGGGTCGCCGCGACCGGCTCCGGCGCCGGGGGCGGCGCCGCCGGCGGCGCCGGGGAGAGGGCCAGCGACGGGTTCGGCGCCGGTTGACCGGCTCGCCACTCGAACTCCCGCTCGAGGGTCATGAACTCCTCTTTCACGAGCCGCAGCCGGTGGACGCCGGCCCGCAATCCGTCGAACTTGACCGTGCCGTTCGCCTGGGTGCTACCCGAACGATCGAGCGGTCCGGTCAGCGTCACCCGGACGTCGGGCACGGGCGCCCCGGACTGGTCGGTCACCGTGATCGTGGCGGTAGTGGTCGCCGTCGCCGCCGCGGGCGCCGGCTTGCGCTGCGCCGCGGCGGGGGCGGGCCACAGGAGCAGGCAGGGGAGTGTCGCAACGAGTGCCAGCTTCATGGTCTGAATGGTACTTCAGACGCCCCGGGCCCGACTCGGCCGGGCCCCGCCCGTCGCGCTCCGTGCTGTCCGGAGGCGGGGACGCCGCCCCCGGGCGCTCGAGAGCGCCCTCCGTCAGTAGCGCCAGCTGGTCAGGTCGGATCCCGGCGGCGCCGTCGCCCGCAACCGCTCCACGGCGCGCGGGATGAACATCTGGTGGTAGCGCAGGCGCGACAACGCATTGGGCCGCGTATGGTCACCGTTCCAGCAGTGCTCGGCCCGGTCGCCGTAGTCGATCTCGCCCCCGTAATGCGGGTTCCGGGTGCTCTCGAGGAACTCCTCGACCAGGTAGACCGCGTTGTTCAGATAGTAGTTGTCCATGTCCCCGACATAGATGTTGAGCTTGCCCTCGAGCCTGCGCCCGAGTCCCGCGTCCCAGTCGCGGCGCAGGATGTAGGACAGGTCGTAGTGCTCGCGCCAGTACGCGGCGACCGTTTTGTCGATGACGCCGGTGCGCTTGTCGAAAATCCGCGCCGGATACCCGTCGGGTCCGACGGGAGAATAGGTCGCCTCCCACACGTCCCACTGCTGGCCGGAGCGGGTGCGCGTGCCGAGGACGAGCTCCAGCCGGTTCATCTCCTCGAGCGTGGCGCTGACGTGGCCGAGGGCGTTGCGCAGCCCGGGACGCGGCGTCCGCTTCCACGTGTCGTCGAGGTAATAGGCATTGCTGTCCTCGTAGAGATTAACGACCGTATAGGCACGGAAATCAATCGGGTCCGGGCACGCGATATAGGCGCCGTTGAACGCGTCGGGATAGAAGATCTGCGCCGCCATCGCCTCCCAGCCGCCGGTCGAGCCGCCGTACATGAAGCGGGCCCAGCCCTGGCCCAGCGCGCGATACTTCTTCTCCAGATAGGGCAACAGCTCGGTGACGATGGCATCGCCGTACGGCCCGCTGTTGGCCGAGTTCACGGCGTAGCTGTCGTCGTAAAACGGGGTCGGGTGCTGGATCTCGATGACGATGGCGCGGGGGAAGCCCGGCCCGGTCCAGTCGCGATAGAACTGGTGCGCGTACTGCTGCTGGATCCGGTTGTAGCCCTCGAGGCGGAATCGCGCGGAGAAGTCGGGCTTCAGCTCCGGATCCGGCGGGGCTTCGCGGAACCCGGTGAACGTGTACGGGAAGTGCCCGTGATAGATGAACAGCGGGTAGCGTGCCTCCGGATGCGTGTCCCACCCCTCCGGCAGCAGGACGTTGGCGCCGAGGTGCATCGGCCGCCCCCAGAACCTGGTGAGGAGCGCGCTCTGGATGCGCTCGTGCCGGATGTATTTCGTGTCCGCCGGCGGCGCGATTGGTCCGATGACCTGATCGAGCGTCAGCGTGACAGTTCCGCCGGCCCGCGGGTCCAGCATCACCTGGCGCGGTGACGAGTACAGGTTGCCCGGGGCCTGCGCCCACTGCTGGCCCTCGCCCCGGTCCATGGGCATCTTGACGGTGTGGCCGTCGCCGCGGCGAAACGTTTCGTAGCGGTGCAGCAGCGCCTGCACCGTGTAGCGTCCGGCGGGAATGTCGGCGATGCTGTCGATCGGGAAGCCGAGCGCGCTCGCATCGACGATGGCCGGTGCCGCGCGTGTCCAGTTCTCCACGTCCACGCCGAACACGGGCTGCCCGGTGGGGCCGTCGTTGACCTGCGTTCTCGGCTCGCCGCCCTCGAGACGCGAGACGATCAGCAGCAGCCGCCCGTCCACTGGCGCCTCCATCGTCTCCGGCAGCGCGATCGAGAAGCGGAACGGACCACCCTGGGCGGCCGGGTAGCCGACGGTGCCGGCCGCGAGCGCGAGCACGGCGGCGACGGTGAATCCAGCGAGGTGTCGCATGGCGCATCTTAACGCGGCGACCGCTGCGTCGAGCCGCGTGTATAGTGTCGGGCGACGGCGCTGGGTCGCGCCGCCACCGGACAAGGAAGACGTCATGAGAACGCTGCTGATCCCCGCGCTGCTGCTGACGTGGTCCGCCGGCGCCGCTGCCGCGCAGGAACCGCCTCCCGTGCCGCCCGCCGACTGGGGTCCGATGAGCATCAACCTCGAAGACCTCGCCTATCCACACCCGGTCTCCCATCTCCCGTTCGTGCTCGAGGGCCAGGACGTCCGGATGGCGTTCATGGACGTGGCGCCCGCCGGCCGTGCCAACGGCCGCAGCGTGGTCCTGCTGCACGGCATGAACTTCTTCGGCGAGGCCTGGACCGACACGATCGAGATCCTGCGCCAGGAGGGTTACCGGGTCGTCGTCCCCGACCAGATCGGCTACGGGCGATCGTCCAAGCCGATCCTCCACTACTCGATCAGCACGCACGCCGCGAACACCAGGCGGCTGCTCGATCACCTCGGCATCCAGACGACCGACATCGTCACGCATTCGATGGGGGGCATGGTCGCGAGCCGCTTCGCCGCCTCGTACCCGGAACTGGTCGGCAACCTGGCGATGATCAACCAGATCGGCCTGAGCGACGCGCGCGGCAGCCGGCCGTGGCGGGAGACGTCCGAGGTCTACCGGGCGTCGCTGGCGCGCGACTATGCCGACATCGTGAAGGGCATGCGGGCGTACTACGTGACCTGGAAGCCCGAGTACATGAAGTACGTGAGGGTTCACTACGGCTGGACCAGGAGCGGCGAGTGGCCGCGGATGGCGATGGTCCGTGCCCTGCAGCAGCAGGCGATCTACGCCGACCCGGTGGTGTACGACTGGCCGCGGATCACGGCGCGCACGCTGGTGATCGGCGGCGAGCAGGACGGCCCCAACTTCCCGGCTCAGGCGCGGCGGGTGGCCGATACCATTCCCAACGGCCAGCTCGTGCTCATTCCGGGCGTGGGCCACAATCCGCAGTTCGAGGCTCCGGATCGGCTCTACCCGCCGCTGTTGAAGTTCCTCCGCGGCGAGGACGTGGGCACCAGGAAGGCGCCGCCGTCCGCACCGCGATAGCGCCGGCCCGGCCGCGTCAGCGCGGCGGCGGCTTCGGGAATACCTTCTTCTTTCCCGACTTGCCCGTGTAGTCGTTCAGCCCGCAGAAGGCCATCACCTGGTAACCCTTGGCTTCCAGCAACACCGCGGCACGCGCGGCGCGTCCTCCGCCGTTTCAAGCCGTGATGATGGCCTTGTCTTTCGGAATCTCCTGCAGCCGCGCTTCGATCTGGCCGAGCGGGATGTTGACGTATCCGTCGAGCGTGCCGAGCTCTTCCAGTTCCTTCGGCTCCCGCACGTCGAGAAAGAACACTTCCCCCTTCTCCAGCAGCGCCATCACGTCATCGCTGGCCATCTTCGGCGCCTGCGGCTTGGCGGCCGGAGCGGCCTGGCCGGGAGCGGGCGATACGGGCTGCGACATGGCGACTGACGGGAGGAGAAGGAGGGCGGCGATCGCGAGCGCTTGCTGCATCGGGTCCTCCGTTACGCGTGACCCGCTCAGCTTATCCGACGTCGTGCACGGTTGACGAGACCGATTGCGACGCGCGCCCGCGGCGGCGCTACTCGGGCAGCTCGTCGCTCTTGGGCTCGGGCAGGAAGAAGCTGACCGCGAAGCCGAGGCAGTACACGCCGAACCCGACCACCGCCGCGGCATACGCCAGACGCTGAGGTGGAATGGCGCCGGGCATCACGTTGGCCATCTGCGTGGTGACGAAGGCGAAGCCGGTCCCGAGCATCCGTCCGCCGATGTTGGCGGCGAAGCCCTCGCCGGTGCCGCGCAGGTGCGTCGGATAGACGCGCGGCAGGTAGTTGCCCCAGAACGAGAACTGCGCGACGGTGAACAGGCCGACGAGGAACATGCCCCATTTCGCCCAGCTCGAGGTTGTGCGTGCCGGCATAGGCGAAGACGATCGGGATGGCGATCAGGCCGGGCACCTGAAAGAGCCGCAGCAGCCGCCGGCGGGACACGATGCGGATGGCCAGGTAGGCGAGCAGGAACCGCCCGACCAGGCCGCCGACCTCCTGGAACGCCTGCACCAGGCTCGCGGTCTGCTGCTGCTGCGGGCCGGGCAACCCCTGCACTTCCGGCAGGCCCGGCACGATGCGCGGCATCTGCTGGATGGCCCCGAAGGCCGCGCCATAGGCGCAGGCGAACATGATGGTGGTGACGATGGTCGTGCGGCGCAACTCCGGCGTGAACAGCGCCGCCACGCTCGGCCGCTTCAAGGTGCCCGCGCGCTTCTTCTCCTGCCACGCCGGCGACTCGGGGAGGAACGGCCGGATCACGATCAGCGGCAGGGCGGGAATGACGCCCGAGATCAGCGTGTAGCGCCACGGCGAATGCGCGCCGTGAATGGCGGGGAAGGAATCCGCGTAGGTCACGGCGATCGCGTAGGCGCCGGTGACCAGCAATCCGCCAATCGACGAGAACGCCTGGGTGTACCCGAGGGCCGACTCGCGCTGCCGGGGATCGGGGAACAGCTCGGCGATCCAGGCCACCGCCGCGACGAACTCGACGAACACGCCGATGTAGGTCGTCGACCGCAGCACCAGGAGCATCTCGACGCTCGTGGCGAAGCCGGCGCCCATCGCCGAGAACGCGTACAGCAGGATGCTCCAGACGAGGACGCGGCGGCGGCCGAAGCGGTCGGTGA
Organism: uncultured Acidobacteriota bacterium; assembly: GCA_963707795.1. Lineage (GTDB taxonomy): Bacteria > Acidobacteriota > Vicinamibacteria > Vicinamibacterales > UBA2999 > JACCSI01. The sequence continues at coordinate 360,534 of OY970174.1, forward strand.
GATAACCGCCGAGCAGGCCGAAGGCGCCGCCGACGATGGCCGGGACCCAGAAGAAGAGGCCGACCCAGTAATTGAACGCCGGCGTCCCCGGACGCGCCCCGGTGAGCTCGCCAATGGCCGGCCCCACGACCAGCGGCGCCATCAACACCTCGTAGATGTCGAAAGCGAAGCCAAGCGCGGCGACGGCGCAGATCAGCCACTGAATCGGGGTGAGGCGTGGAGCGGGCATAGGCGTCTCGGTCGAACGGGCTGCAGGGGCCGGTCTTGGGTTGGGTCACCGCCGAGCGACGCACACGAAACGCTGCGCCACGAGCGCGCGTAGTATACGAGAAGCCCTATGCATCGACGATTCCGACTCGTTCTCGTGCTGTTTACGTTTGTCGCCGCGCTTCCGTTGACCGCGGCGGCCCAGGTCAGCTCCACGCTCGCCGGCCGGGTGGTGGACGCCAGCGGCGGTGTGCTGCCGGGCGTGACCGTGGCGGCGAGACAAACGGAGACAAACCTGCAGCGCATCGCCACCTCCGATGCCGAGGGCCGCTATTCGATCCTGGCGCTTCCGCCAGGGCCGTACGAGCTCCGCGCCGAGCTGTCCGGCTTCCGCCCGCTGGTGCGCAGCGGCATCACGCTGACCATCGCGCAGACGGCCGTGGTCAATCTCACGATGACGCTGGGCGGGGTCGCCGAGGCGGTCACCGTGGTCGGCGACACGCCGACGGTGAACACGCGCACCGGGGAGCTGAGCTACCTGGTTGACGAGCGGGCGATCGAGGAGCTGCCGTTGAACGGCCGCAACTACACCGACCTCGCGCTGCTGCAGCCCGGCGTCGTCGCCTACCCGCACCGCGACGGCGGATCGGTGGTCGCGCACGGCCTGGGCATGAGCGTCAACGGCCAGGACCCGCGCTCGAACGTGTACCTGCTCGACGGGACGCTGCTCAACGACATGACCAACGGCCCTGCGGGCAGCGCCGCCGGGACCGCGCTGGGGATGGAGACCGTGCAGGAGTTCCGCGTCGAGACCAACACCTACAGCGCCGAGTTCGGGCGGATGAGCGGCGGCCAGATCAACGTCCTGACCAAGGCCGGGGGCAACGAGCATCACGGCAGCGTCTACGAGTTCCACCGCAACGATGCGCTGGACGCGAAGAACTACTTCGACGTCGCCGGCAAGCCGCCCTTCACGCGCAACCAGTTCGGCGGGGCGGTCGGCGGGCCCCTGCGCCGGGATCGGCTCTTTTTCTTCGCCGGCTACGAGGCGCTGCACGAGAACCTCGGCCGCACCATCACCTCCACGGTGCCCGACGAGAACGCGCGGCGCGGGCTGCTGCCGGACCCCTCGGTCGCGGGCGGCCTGCTGAACGTCGGCGTGCATCCGGGCGTGGCGCCGTACCTGGCGGCGTATCCGCGGCCCAATGGGGACGTGCTCGGGGACGGCACCGCCATCCACACCTTCCAGTTCGACCAGCGGCTCGATCAGCACTTCCTGCAGGGTCGCGTGGACTACAACCTCGGTCCCGGCAGCCAGATCTTCGGGCGCTACACGATCGACGATGCGGATCAGTACCTGCCGACCGACTACCCGCAGTTCCCGCGATCGTTCGTGTCGCGCAACCAGTTCTTCACCGGCGAGTATCGCAGCGTGCTCAGCAGCCGGACGCTCGCCACCTACCGGCTCGGCTACAGCCGCACCCGTGTCGGCCAGCAGGTGGAGGCGAACACGACGTCGCCGCTGGCGCCGTTCGTGCCCGGCCGCGGGCTCGTCGGCAACATCGACGTCGGCGGCCTCAACCGCTTTGGCACGCAGTCGTCGGTGGACGTGCGGTTCCTGCAGCAGGTCATCGGGGCGCAGGGGGACGTCGCGACCAGCCGCGGACGCCATCTGCTCAAGATCGGCGGCCTGGCCGAGCGGTATCTCCAGAACATGGTGAACCCGACGTTCAGCCTCGGCACCTATTCGTTCGCCAACGTGCGCGCGTTCCTGGAGAACCGGCCGACCAGCTTCATCGGGCTGACGCCGCAGGGCGAATTCGATCGCTACTGGCGGTTCTGGCTGCTCGGCGCCTACGTGCAGGACGAGTTCCCGGTGAGCGACCGCCTGACGTTGAACGGCGGCCTCCGCTACGAAGTGATGACGCTGCCGCGCGACATCAACGGCCGCGATTCTGCCCTGATCAACCTGACCGACAGCGCCGCCACCTCCGGTCAGCTCTACGAGCAGGCGGATAGCAACAACCTCTCACCCCGCGTCGGCTTCGCATGGGACCCGGCGGGGGACGGCCTGACGTCGTTGCGCGGCGGCTACGGAATGTACTTCAACACCAACAGCTCGCAGAACCTGATCGTCACGGTGACCAATCCGCCGGCGACCCCGCGCGTCGTCTATCCCAACCCGACCTTCCCGAATCCCCCGTTCGAGCGCGCCTCCGGCCTGTCGGTGCGGCCGGTGCAGTGGGACGTCGAAACGCCGCGCGTGCAGGTGTGGAACCTGAGCCTGCAGCGGGAGCTGGCGGCCCACACCGCGGTGACGATCGGCTACGCCGGCTCGCGCGGCGAGCACCTGCTGCGCAGCCGCGACGTGAACACGGCCACGCCGGTCACCGGCGCCGACGGGCAACCCTTCTTCCCGGCCGGCGGGACGCGGATGAACCCGGCGTGGACCACGATCGAACTCAAGAGCTCGGACGGCGACTCGTGGTATCGCGCGCTGCTGCTCGAAGTCCGCCGCCGCTGGTCCGGCGGTCTGATGTTCCAGTCGTCGTACACCTGGTCCCGGTCCGAGGACACGACGCAGGCGTCGACGTTCTTCTCCGACGCCACCAACGGCACGACCTCGGCGTTCCCGGAGTTCATCCCGGACTACAACAAGGGACTGTCGGACTTTCACGCGGCGCACAACTGGGTCGTCAATTTCAGCTACGACCTGCCGTTCGGCCGCGGTCTCACGGGCGCTCCCGGCGCGTTGCTCGCCGGCTGGCGTCTGTCGGGCATCGTGAACGTGCGCAGCGGCGGCCCCCTGACCGTGTTCGTCCAGAACAACCGATCGCGGTCGCTGTGGCAGGCGTCGGTCGGCCCCGGCATCGGGCGCGATCGGGCGAGCTACGCGGCCGGGTTCGACGCCGACAGCGCCGTCACCGGCGATCCGAACGCCTGGTTCAACCCGGCGGCATTCGCGCTGCCCGCGGCCGGCACGTTCGGTGATACCGGACGGGGCGACTTCATCGGCCCCAACCTGCGGACCGTGGACCTGTCACTGGTCAAGGACAGCGCCTGGCCGCTGCTCGGCGCCGGCGGGCGGCTCGAAGTCCGGGTCGAGGCGTTCAACATCTTCAACCGGGCCAACTTCGGTCCGCCGCAGCTCATCGCCTTCGCCGGCGCGGCCGACGGCGAACAACCCCTGGCCAGCTTCGGTCGCGCACGCAGCACCATCACGACGGCGCGGCAGATTCAACTCGGCGTTCGGGTGCGCTTCTGAGGCGGCCGCGTTCGCGGCAACCTGCGACAATGGTGGCCGCGGTGCGCCCGGGCGCGCACGCGAACGACCGGACCGGCGGCCGCCGCCGCCTTTCGAACGGAGGACAGGATGTCGTGGATGATCTATGTCGCGGGGGCGGTGCTCTCGTGGGGGCTGTACGGCGCGTCGCTGCACCGCGGGCAGGTGATGCTCGGCAGCCCGATGAAGGCGCTGCTCTGCGTCGGCGTGGCCTACGTGCTGATTGGCGTGTTCGTGCCCATGGGCGCGCTGGCGTCGCAGGGTGATCTGCGCGGCTTCAACGCCACCGGCGCCCTGACCGCCACCGTGGCCGGCGCACTCGGCGCGCTCGGCGCGGTGTGCATCATCTATTCGTTTCGTGCCGGGGCCTCGCCGCTCTACGTGATGCCGCTGGTCTTCGGCGGCGCGCCGCTGGTCAACGTGCTGGCGACGGCGGTCATCCACCCGCCCAAGATGGCGCCGAACCCGCTCCTCTATCTCGGGTTCCTGCTCGCGGCGGTCGGCGCCGGGATGGTGCTCTACTACCGGCCGACGAGCTAGTGGTCCGTACACGCTGAAGCAGGACCAGATCGCGCGACGTGGCGCCCGGATCGCCAGGCGCGAGGAGTGAGCATATTGGCCATATGTGAGCGACGAGCAACGCCGCGAGGCGGGATGCCCCGTCCGCGAGATGGTCCTGCTTCAGCGTGAACGGGCCACTAGTCAGGGATGTCGGACGGCCGCTAGGTGCCGGCCCGGCGCTCGCCAATCACCCAGAGCCAGTTGCGGGTGCGCAGGAATATCTGCCCGTCCTTCACGGCGATGGAGCTGAGCGTGTAGTCGTCCATCTTGTTCTCGGCCAGGATCGTGAAGGACGGTCCGGCCTGATACACCGTGGCGACGCCATCCTCGTTGGTGATGTAGATCTTGCCGTCGGCCAGAACCGGGGACGCACTGTAGGTGCCCGGCGTCAGCCGTTCGGGTCCATAGACGGTCTTGCCGGTCTTCACCTCGAGACAGTAGGCGATGCCGCGGTCGTTGACGACGTAGACGTAGCTGCCGTCGCTGACCGGCGTCGGCACGTCGGGCCCGTTGTGGAACTCCCACAGCTTGTGCGACGTGGTGACGTCGCCGCGCCCGCCGGCCTTGAGCGCCAGCATCGGCCGCTCCCGCGTCGGGGCGATCACGATGTCGCCGATGGCGACCGGCGACGCGACGATGCGGTAGGCCGGGTTGTTGTCCGGGTTGAGCCCATCGGCGCGCCACAGTTCCTTGCCGGTCGCCGGATCGTGGCCGGTCACCACGTCGCCGCCATTGAGGACGATTTCGTGGCCGGCGCCGACGCGCACGAGGGCGGGCGTGATGTAGGCATCGGGGGATTCACGGATGGCGTCGGTCGGCCGCTCGACCCGCCACTCGGTCTTGCCGCTCTGGCCGTCGATGCGCAGCAGGTACGACGGGTCGTCGGTCTTCATCCCGTGCAGCACCGGCACGAACAGGTCGCCGTCGTGGAGCAGCGGCGAATTGGCGTAGCCCCAGTTCAGCCCGAAGCGGCCGTAGTCCTTCTGGATGTCGCGCATCCACAGCTCGGTGCCCTTGAAATCGAAGGCCTTGAGATAGCCGGTGCCGGTCATGATCCAGACCGTCGTGCCGTCGGTCACCGGCGAGGGCGAGGACATGTTCTGCTTGCGCTGCTGGTTGTTGCCGCCGCTGAGCGGCCGCTTCCACAGCACGGCGCCGCTGGCGCGGCTGACCGCCCACAGCGACAGGTTCTCCTGGTCGGCTTCGGCGACGTTGAGGAAGATCGTGTCGCCCCAGATCACCGGGGTCGCGCCGCTCCACTGCGGCAGCGCCAGTTTCCACGCGATGTTCTCGGTGGGACTCCACCGCACCGGCAGGTTCTTCTCGCCGCTCACGCCGTCGCCGCGCGGGCCCCGCCACGCCGGCCAGTTCGCCGACAGCGCCGCGGTCGCGCTCACCAGGCACATCACCACCACAGCCGTACGCCGCATCGCCACCCCCGGAAGTCGTTCCGCCATTATCGCCATTACGCGGGCGCCGCCGTCAACGCTTACCGGCGTCCGGCGCGTCCACGTATGATGGAGACGGCCCGATGCCCGATCCGCTCCGCATAGCCTTTCTGGGATGTGGCTTCATCACCCAGGTGCACAGCCGCCATCTCAAAGCGCTGCGCCGCGGACATCAGCAGTGGCTATGCCAGCCGTGATGCCGCCCGCGCCGCGGCGTACTGCCGCCGGTTCGGCGGCACCGCCAGTTACCCGGACTACGAGGCGGCGCTCGCCGACCCGCGCGTGCGACGCCGTGGTCGTCGCCGTGCCGCCGCGCTTCCATCTCGACCTCGACGCTGCGCGCGCTGGCCGCCGGCAAGCACGTGCTGGTCGAGAAGCCGGCCTTCCTGCGACTCGAGGACTACCAGACGGTGCGGGCCGCCCGCGACCGCGCCGGCCGCGTGGTGCTGGTCGGCGAGAACGATCACTACAAGCCGCTGGCCGTGTCGCTGCGCCGTCTGCTCGCCGAAGGCGCGATCGGCGACATGGTCTTCGCGCACTTCACCACGCATCGCCCGGCGCTCAAGACGGCCGACGACTGGCGCAACGACGAGGCGATGGCCGGCGGCGACGCGTTCTTCGAGGAAGGGATTCACTGGCTGCACCTGGCCGGCAGCCTCGGCCCGGCGATCACCGCCGATCCACGGGTTCCGGCCGACGCCGTCGCGCGCCGGCCCGGACACGCGCGCCAAGAGCATGATGGTCGCCTTCCGCTACGACAACGGCGCCGTCGGCGCCGCTCTACTACTCGCGCGAGATGCCGTCGCTGCTGCGCGGCCTGCGGCTGTCGAAGCTGTTCGGCCGCGACGGGCATCATCACGCTTCGAGTCGAACGGGCTGTTCGTCCTGGTGCGCGGGCGCGGCCTGCCGCGGCGTCCTGTTCCCGGGCTTCCGCGACATCCGCGGCTACCAGGCGATGTACCGCGATTTCGCCGCGGCGATTCGCGACGGCCGGGCGCCGGAGATGAGCCTCGAGCGGGCGATCGACGATCAGCGGCTGATGGATCAGATCTACGCCAGTCCCGAACTGACGTGATGGTGGACGCGCGCTACGACATCGTCATCATCGGCAGCGGCGCCGGCGGCGGCACGATGGCGCACGCGCTCGCCGACACCGGCGCGCGCTTCCTCATCCTCGAGCGCGGCGACTTCGTGCCGCAGGAGGACGAGAACTGGAGCCCGGAGGCGGTCTGGAAGCATCTGCCGCTACCAGACGCGGGAACGCTGGCTCGACGAGCGCGGCCGCGACGTTCTCGCCGTACACGCACTACAGCGTCGGCGGCAACACCAAGTTCTGGGGCAGCGTGCTCTACCGGCTGCGGCGCGAGGACTTCCAGGCCGTCGAGCACATGGACGGCGTCTCGCCGGCGTGGCCGATCGACTACGACACGCTGGCGCCGTACTACGATCGCGCCGAGCGGCTGTACCACGTGCACGGCCAGGACGGCGATCGATCCGACCGAGCCGGCGCGCGGCCCCTACCCGTACGCGCCGATCCCGCACGCCGCCGGCGATGGCCGCCATCGTCGAGCGAGCTGCGCGCGCACGGGCTCCACCCGTCGCCGCTGCCGCTCGGCCTCGTCCGTCCCGGCGAGCGCGACGGCTGCATCCTGTGCAACACCTGCAACTCGTTCCCCTGCAAGGTGCACGCCAAGAGCGACGCCGACGTCTGCTGCATCCGCCCGGCGCTGGCACGGCCGAACGTCACGCTGTGGACCAGCGCCCGCGCCCGCCGCCTGTCTGACCAGCCCGTCCGGCAGACCGGATCGAGGCCGTCGAGGTGGAGCGCGACGGCGACGATCGATGCGCGTCGAGGCGCCGGCTGGTCGTGTGCCGTGCGGCGCCGTCAACTCGGCGGCGCTGCTGCTGCGGTCGGCGAGCGACGACGCATCCGGACGGGCCTCGCCAATTCGTCGGGGCTCGTCGGCCGCCGCTACATGGCGCACCTGGCGACGATGATGCAGGGATTTCATCCGCTGCGGCCGAACGCCACCGTGTTCCAGAAGACGGTGGCGATCAACGACTTCTACCTGCGCGGTCCGCGACGCGCCGTTTCCGCTCGGCCAGATCCAGTCGCAGGGACGGACCCACGGCGTGATGGCGCAGACCGCCTAGTGCCGTGGATTCCCGCTGTGGGCGTACGACGCGTGGGTGTCGCGCGGCGTGGACTGGCTGGTGATGTCCGAGGATCTGCCGCGGCTCGACAACCGGGTCACCGTCGACGCCGACGGGCCGCATCCGCCTGCGCTACCGGCCCAACAACCTGGCCGCCCACCGCGCGCTGGTTCGCGAGACGACGCGGATGCTGCGGCGGCTGGGCTTCTGGATGCGTGGTCACGCACTCGCACGGCAGCCGCAACACGACGCACCAGTGCGGCACGCTGTGCTTCGGCACCGACCCGCGGGCGTCGGTGCTCGATCCGTTCTGCCGCACCCACGACGTCGACAATCTCTTCGTCGTCGACGCGTCGTTCTTTCCCGTCGTCGGCGGCCGTGAATCCGGGGCTGACGATCGTGGCGCAGGCGCTGCGCGTCGCCGATCACATCAAGGCGACCGAACTCGCGGTCGACGGAGCAACGACGTGAAAGCGCGATCGTTCAGCCACGTCGGCATCACGGTGTCGAACTTCAACCGGGCGGTGCAGTTCTACTGGGACGTCTTCGGCTGTCCGCTCGTCGGCGTCGCCGACACGCCGCCGGACCGGGTGCGCAGCTTCTTCGGCGTCGAGGGCGAGGCGCCGCGCTGCAAGATCGGCTGGATCCGCGTGCCCGGCGGCGCGGTGCTCGAGATCTTCGAGTTCGAGCCGCAGCAGCCGCCCGTCGACGATCCCGTGGAACCGCGTCGGGCTGACGCACATCTAGCTTCAACGTGCGCAACACTGCAGAAGTGGTACGACTACCTGCAGCGCAAGGGCGTCGAGTGCGTCAGCCCGCCCGAACGCTCGCCGCGTGGACACTCGTTCTTCTTCGCACGGACTTCGACGGCAACCTGATCGAGCTGATGGATCTCGGCTACATGTACCACGTGCTCGAACTGGCTCGGTCCGCTCGGCGGCTGGATCTTCAGGCGCGGAATGTACCGGCAGTATTACTGAGCAGGCTTCAGGCTTCAGGCTTCAGGCTTCAGATTCCGGGCCGCGCCGCCCGGCCTGATGTAGAACTTCAGCCCTGGGGCCTGAGGCCTGAGGCCTGGAGCCTGGCGCCTGGATCCTGGCGCCTGGCGCCTGGCGCCTGGCCCCTGGCCCCTGCACTAAAGGCTCCAGCAGATCAGCGAGTCCACGTCCTTCACCACGATCAGCCGCCCGGCGACCGCCGGGTGCGCCCAGACGGCCGAGTCGGCGACCACGTACCGCTTCACCTCGTCGAACCGGGCCGGATTGGCGCGCGCGACGATGAGCTCGGCGTTGGTCGTCGAGAACAGCAGCAGCGGCCCGGCGCTCAACACCGACGCGTTGTCCCCTTCGCGGCCCGGTGTGGTCCACAGCGTTCGTCCGGTCGCCACGTCCATGGCAAAGAACTGCCCGCGGTTCCGGTGCGAGAGGCCGAAGAGCGTGCCGCCGCTCACGACCGCCGTGCTCATGTACATCGAGACCTGGTCGTTCTTCCAGACCGGCTCGGCGGTCCAGCCGGCGCCGGCGCGCACGAGGCGCACCGCCGTGGTGCCGTTGTCGAGCCCGGAGAAGATGACCCGATCGCCCACGACCACCGGCGTGATCGAGTTCTGGTCGTGCGGGGTGCGGAAGGGAAGTCGCCACAGCAGGCTGCCGCTCGCCGCGTCGATGCCAATCACCGCGTTCTCGCTCTGGGTGACCACCTGCCGCACGCCGCCGATGGCGGCCACGACCGGCGACGCGTAGGCCGGGCCGTCCCCGGTCCAGCGCCAGCGGACCGCGCCGGTGGCCGCGTCGAATGCGGTGAGCGCCCCTTCGTCGAGTGCGCCGATGTGCGCGATCAACAGCGATCCCTCCACCACCGGCGACATCGCCGTCCCGAACTCGGGCGGCGCCGGCGGCGGGTCGGTGCGCCACAGCACGGCCCCGGTGGCGAGGTCGTGCGCCGACAGGATGCCGCTGATCCCGAACGTGAACACCCGGCCGTCGGCGACCGCCGGCGTCGATTTCGGTCCCGGTCCATGGCCGCGCGCCGCGGAGTTCATCGTGTACGGTGCCGCGTAGTCGTTGCGCCAGATCTCCCGGCCCGATGCCAGGTCGAACGCGCGCGTGATTTCGCGCTCACCCTGCCGCGCATGCAGGATCACGCGGTCGCCGGCGATCACCGGCGACGAGTGCCCGCCGCCAACCTCGATTTCCCACTTCCTGGTCAACGTGTCGGGCCACTGGGCCGGCACGGCGAGCGGGGCGATGCCGTCGCGCGCCGGTCCCCGCCACTGCGGCCAGGCGGGTTGTCGCGCCTGCGCGGCGATGGCCATGCTGCCGGCGGCCACGATCAGGCTGGCGATCAACGTCTGCATGCGCATGTTCGTGCTCCCCCGTCCGCGACTGTCTATTCCGCCTGCAGTGCCTCGACGACGCGCACCGCGCGGGCGAGCCGGACCGCGCCGAGCGCCGCCACCAGCGCCGTGGCGACCACTGCCGCCAGCAGCAGGCCCAGGCTTCCCGCCGGCACCGCGTGTGGACGCTCGGCCAGCGCCGGGGCGATCGCCACCAGCGCGGCAATCGTGCCGATCGCGACTCCCGCGGCCACCAGCACCAGGCTTTCCGCCGTCACCATCGCGCGCAGATGCCGCGGCGTGAAGCCAATGGCACTGAGCAGCCCCAGCTCGCGCCGGCGCTCGAGCACGTTGCGCGCCAGCACCGCCGCCAGGCCCAGCGTGCCGAGCAGCAGGCCGAGCGCGCCGAGCGCCTGGAACGTCGAGAGATAGGTGTTCTCCACCTGATGGTACGCCGAGAGCCGCGCACCGGTGTCCACGACGTCCACGCCGAAGTCCGACAGGCGATCCTCGAGCAAGGTGGTCACGGCCGCCGTGGACTCGGCCGGCGCCTCGATCATCCAGACCCGATAGCCCTCGAGGTGCGGAAACAGGCGGACGAAGTCGCGCTCGCCGATGATGAGCTCGGATTGCAGGACGCTGTCGGCCAGCGTCCCGACGATGCGCAAGCGAATCGGCGCGCGGCCCTCCGGGGCGAGCACGATGTCGTCGCCCACCTGGCGATGGAACACGTAGGTCAGCGACGTCTGATCCGCGATCGCCGGCACCGCGCCGTCATCGAACTGCCGCTCGAGCAGGCGCCAGGGATTGGTCCGCTCGGCGTCGGTGGCCGCGAGCGACTGCGCGAAGGTGAAGCGTCCTTCGTCGAGGAACGCCGCCTCCGGCGCCACGATCCGCGGGTTGGTGGGCTGATACAGCGTCAGGCAGCTCGCTTCGTCGCCGGGGCGGAGGCGGAAGCGGGATACCCGGGTGCCGTCGAGCTCCGCGTAGCCGGCGAGGCTGAGCTCGTCGCGGCCGGCGCTGGTATTGGGGTTGAACATGAGCGGCACGACGGCCTCGGCCATCAGCGCGAAGCCGCCGGTGCCCGAGTCGCGCGCCGCCGATGCCCCCGCGGGATCGCGCCGGAACGCGCCGACCGCGACGATGACGAAGCAGGCGAAGGCGATGAGCGCGGCCGACAGCACGCTGCGCGTGGGGCGCCACCGCGCGTAGTCGACGCCGAAGCGCACCAGTCCCGGCTGCACCGAGCGTGCGCCCGGCCGGCGCAGCCAGGTGGCGAACGCGGCGCAGCCGGCGACGACCAGCAGTCCTCCCGCGCCGAAGAACGCGCCGACGGGGTTCATCGCCCCGAGCATCGCGGCGGCGACCAGCACCGCCGCGACGATGGCCGCCAGGGCGGCGGTGGCGCCGGCGGGCACGCGCCGCCCGATGCCCGTCGTCGACGCGGGACCCGTGAGGCCGGCGGTGAGCAGCGCCCGCGCGGAACGCGCCGACACGCGCCGGAACGACAGAAACATTGCGACCACCGCCGCCAACAGTGCGGCGCCGGCTCCCGCGAGCAGCCACGCAAGATCGACGTGGAGCGACAACGCCGTCGTGCCGACGGCGCCGACCCACCAGGTGCGCAGGCCGTACATGATCGCCGCGGCATAGCCGATCGCGCCGGCGATGCCGATCACGCTGCCCACCGCCGCGAGCACGAGCGCTTCGCCGAGCAGCGTGCGCCGGAGGTCGGCGCGACGGAAGCCGACGGCCTGCAGCACGCCCAACTCGCGCGCGCGCTGCTCCACGCTGAGCGCGAAGAACATGCCGGCGAGCAGCAGCCCCGAGACGACCAGAAAAAAGCTGAAGTAGACGAAATACTCGCCGAAGTCGGTCGTGCCGCCGGCAGCGGCGACCGCTTCGGCGCGCGCGTCGCGCACGGTCAGCCCCGCCGCGAACGCATCGAGCCGCTGCGCCGACGGCCACGCCGGATCCACCGGCGCCGCCCGCAGCGATGACAGCGCGCCGAACGGGCTGGGCCACAGGCGCTGGCCCACCTCGAGCGGGATGAACGCTTTCGGCGCACCGCGCCACGCGTCCCAGTAGTCCTCGTCGGCCTGGCGCACACGGCTCATGTCCACGGGGAACGGCGGATCCCACGACATCACATCGCCGGCGTCGGTGATGCCCGGATACTCCGGCGTCAACGTGCGGTCGCCTCCCGCGCCCGACATCGGAACGATCCCGCTGAGGGTGAACGTCGCCGTGCGTGTCTCGAGGCCATCCTGGTCGGACCACAGGTAGTACTCGACCTCGACCGGATCGCCGGGCTCGGCCCCCAGGTCGGCGGCCGCCCACTCGTTGAGGCGAATCGGCGGATGGGGCGAGGCGGGCGGAACCGTGGCGGCCGCTCCCGTCGCGACGGGGTCGCCCGGGGCACCGAGTCGATCGTAGGCGGCGAGGTCGATGGCCGTGATGACCGAGTACGGAATCTCGCGCCCGCGCGCGCGAATCGCGTTGGCGAGATAGGTCAGCGCTCCCACCATCGGGCGGTCGGTGGCCGCGGCCACCTGTGCCACCACGCCGTCGGGCAACAGGCCGGCCCGGCTCTCCAGTACCGATGCCCTGCCGGTCCGGTCGCGGCGAACGGTGAGGCCGAGGTCCTCGAGCCGCACGGCCGACGTCACCGCCTGCCGCGCCGACGCGATGCTGGCGCCGCTGCCGGCGGGGACGAGGATGGCGTTCACCTCGGCGGCGAGATCGAGCTCCTGCTGCAACCGCGGCAGGGCGACGAAGATGGAAAGGGCGGGGCCCTGCGCCGGCAGCAGCGAGAACTCGCCGAGGGCGGCGCGATCGACAACGCGCGTCACGGTCAGGCGCACCCGCTCGCTCACGTCCTCGCGCCGGCCCTGCAGCGTGCTCAGCGGGATGTCGGTGGGCTTGGCGACACGCAGCACGACGCTGTCTCCATCGGCGGCGCCCAGCTCGCCGGCCAGCCCCTCGCTGACCCACGCCTGCCGCTCGGCGGGGGCCCCGGCGGGCAACCCGTGCAGCGCGAGGAAGCGCTCGTCGATCCCGAAGACCTGGACCCGCGCCGCCGTCCGGCGGCTGTCTTCGTGGCTCACCGCGCCGGTCAGCGCCAGGATCGGCGTCGCGCCCGCCAGCGCCCCACGCACGTCGTCGGCCAGCGCCTCGCGGAAGAATCCCGTGGACGACACGACGAGGCCGGTCGCCCCGAGGCGGGCGAGCGCCAGGTCGCGCAGGCTCGCCCGCACGGACGAGCCGACCAGCAGCGCCCCGGCCAGCACCGCGACCGCCACGGCGACCCCGCCAACGACGAGGGCGTGCACACCGCGGTAATGCCGGAGGCTCGCGGCGATCAACCGCCGAGGGCGCATCGCCGGCGTCACGTCGTCGCTCCCGCCGAGGCCAGCACCCCGCGATCGATGCGCCACTGCCGGTCGAACCGAGCGGCCAGCGCCGGGCTGTGCGTGACCACCACGAGCACCGTGTTCTGCCGGTGATGGAGCGCCACGAGCAGCTCCGCGACGCGATCGGCGGAGTCGGCATCGAGGTTGCCGGTCGGCTCGTCGCAGAGGAGCAGACCGGGCTCCCGTACGAGGGCGCGCGCGATCGCGACCCGCTGTTTCTCCCCGCCCGAGAGGGCGGCCGGTCGGTGGTCCCGCCGTGCGGTGAGACCGACGTCCTCGATCAGCCGGCGCGCGCGCTCGCCGGCCTGCGCGTCGGCCTCCCCGACGATGGTGGGTACCAGCACGTTCTCGAGCACCGTGCACTGCGGCAGCAGGCAGTGATCCTGAAACACGAACCCGACGCGGCGGTTCCTGAATGCGGCGAGGCGGTCGGCATCCAGTTGGTACGGATCCTGGCTGTCGAGGGTGCACCACCCCGCTGGTCGGCGGTTCCAGTCCGCCCAGCACGTAGAGCAGCGTGCTCTTGCCCGACCCCGAGGGTCCCATGATCGCCGCCGATTCACCCCGCTGCAGGACGAACGACACGTCGGCGAGCACGGTGAGCGGGCCGGCCGGGGACGGATAGGTCTTGGTGAGCCGCGTGGCTTCGAGCACGAACTAACGTTAGCACCAGCGGCCCGGTCGTCCGGGCCTGATGCGGCACTTGGAGCGGCGTCAGGCCGTGGCGGCGCGATCCGAGGTGGCGCCCCCCGTGAGCTCGCGGTACACCTCGAGGATGCCATCGGTCATGTGGTCGGTCGTGTAGGCGCGCCGGACTCCCTCGGCGCCGCGGGCGCCGAGCTGGGCGGCGCGTGCCGGGTCGCGCCAGATCTCGAGCAGGGCATCGGCGACGGCGGACGGCTGTTCCGAGCGCGCCAGCAGTCCGCCTCCGGTGCGGCCGATCAGCTCCGGGAACGCGCCATGGTCCGGCTGGACGACGGGGACGCCGCACGCCATGGCTTCGAGCAGGTAGAGGCCCTTGGGCTCGTGATAGCCGCCGGGCACCGACAGCACGTCGATCGATTGCAGGAACCGGACCTTCGTCGCCCGGTCCACGGTCCCGTGATAGGTGAACTCGGCGCCGAGACCGGCGTCGGCCAGACTGCCTTCGATCGCGCGCAGATAGCCGCGTTGGCCCGCCCCGAGGTAGCCGGCCGCCGCCAGCCTGGCCGGCGGCAGCCCGCGCTCGTGCCGCAGGATGCGATAGGCCTCGGCCAGGTTGTGCAGCCCTTTCTCCGGCGCCACGCGGGCGAAGTAACCGATGGTGAACGGCGTGCGGGCGAGCGCCGCGCGCGGCTCGAAGTCGGCGGCGTTGACGCCGAGCGGCACGGTCCGGATCTTCGCGCGCGGGATGCCGAGGTAGCCGCTCATGTACGACGAGTAGTAGTCGCTCACCGCGACGAACAGGTCCACCTCGGAGACCTGCCGGCGGATCAGGTCGAGCGCCTGCTCGCGGTACGGGGCGGCGAGGCCGTCGAGGAACAGGTCGTCGCCCTGCAGGGTCACCACGATCGGCCGCTGCAACACGCGGCGAATCGGGCGCGCGAGCGCGATGAGCATCGAGTTGGGCAGGTTGACGACGTCGGGCGGCGGCTCCCCGGCCAGCCAGTGCGCCAGCTTGTCGACTTCCTTGCGTTGATAGCCCTCCTCACCGCGCAGCGTGGAGATGGTGAGCGCGCCGAGCGACTGCGGATCGACGTCGATCGACCCGCCGGCGAGCCGCCGGATCACGGCCGGCGAGTCCCACAGGCGGTCGAGCAGCCAGGGGGTGTGCCGGAAGAGCGGCACGTGCTGCTCGAGAAACACGCTGATGCCGCCGTAGAAGACCGGCTGCCCGGCGCTCATGTTCGGCTCGTCGGTGACCGTCGGCGTGTAGACCGGCAGCAGGGTCACGTCGTGGCCGCGTGCGCGCAGCGCCGCCGCGAGCGCGTTGTCGCGCAGGCAGCTGCCGCAGAACATGTCCGCCGCGCCGGCGGTGATCGACAGGATTCTCATCGGCGTCCGGCGCCGGAGGGCCTGCCCCCGGCCGCGAGATGGCCCGGCGTCAGCGTGGACGGGCCACCAGCGGAGCGTCGCCTCAATCCGCCGAGAACCCAGCGGTGGCTTCGCTTCGCTGGCTGTTGGTATCGTCTTGGCCCCGCTCCGCGGGGCCGGACATCATCGATGGCCGGTCGACAAACTTGCTCCAAGTGTCACGCCTCAGGCCATAGAAGATGTCTAAGCCAGCCGCTGGATGGCACGGCGCGCATACAGGTGATCGAACAGGTTGCCCTCATGCGGTTGATCCCATCCAATCTGCGTCGTGGCGATGGGTCCGAGATTGAGTCGATCGACGTGCGGCGAGGCGACGAAGCGCGCGCGGAAGCGCGCGTCATCCGAGACGCAGCTGACGACCAGCGAGGGGCCGAGGACGCCGGGCAGCGCGTCGGCCGGGACCTCGACGACGCTGGCGAAGGGGAACAGATACTCACGATTCGCCAGCGGGTGCGACGGGTCGCAGCGGATCACGGTGGGCAGCAGGTAGGTCCCGCCGTGCGCGTGGACCAGGCGCGCGGGCCCACGGACGGCGGCCGACACGTCACGGGCGGTCGCCGCGCCCGTGGCCGGGCCGTCGTCGCCCATGGCCGACAGCTCCTGATCGATCGCCGCCGACATCCGGGCGGCCACCGCCGGGTCGGCCAGCGGCGCCAGCACCGCCTCCGGATCCTCGGCCGGCCGTGGCGTCACCTCGGCGAGGCGGCGGGCCAGGGCCTCGGCAATCGCGTCCCCGTGCCGGGTCACCCAGATCGCCCGAGGCGTTGACGCACGAGCGTCCCCCGTTGCTCGCAATCGAGTCGGCCATGAGATCGAGATGCGCGGCCCAGTCGTCTGCCACGTCGGGACCAATCACGATCTTGCTGAAGCCGGGCCCGTGTACCTCGACTCGTGGATCCGTCTTCCAGCGCGCCGTCGAGGCGACGTCGCCGAATACCATCCCGCGTCCGCACGAGCGCAGGATCTCGGCGCCGCCCGCGTGGTCGGCGGGGTAGTAGCTGAAGCACTCGGCGGGTACGCCGGCCCGAATCCAGGCGTGGATGATGCGCAACGGGGTCCACGGCTCGCCGCTGCCCGGCTTGAGGACGAGCGGCATCTTGAGGACCGTGGCCGGCGCCCACAACGAGTGCACGCCCGGCGAGTTGCTCGGCAGCACGACGCCGAGCGCGTCGGCGCGCGGGAAGAAGCTGAGCACCTGGCCGTCGGCCTCGCCGACGCCCTGGTCGAGCAGCGAGAGATCCACGCCGCGCGTGAGCCCGCGCAGCACTTCGTCCACGCGGCTCAGCACGCCGTGCACCTTCGTCATGTTGCGGCGGACGTTCGCCCACGGCATGCCGGTCGTCGCCGACACCTGCTCGACGTAGTCGTCCGGCGTTTGCGTGGACCCCGACGAGGGATCGAGCGGCAGCGTCGCGTGGGAGAAGTGCTCGGCCGCCTCCTGCGCCATGCGGACGAGGGCGGCGGCGGGGATGGCGGCCAACCGCGCGCGGGCCTCGGCCTGGCGCAGCAGATCGCGGCGGATCAGGCCGACGTTCGCCTGACTGACCTCGACGAACGGGGCACGGGTGCGGAAGTGCGGCACCGTGGCCCGGTCCACGCTCCGGTACGGGACCCCCCACCGCAGAATCGGCAGGTGCAGCATCAGTACACCCCCTCGACCACCGCCTTGGCGAAGCGCGAGAACGGCCGCACGTTGCGGACGCCGTCCCACGGGTACTTGCTGCACGGCGGCTCGCGCTCGGCTTCGTCGCGCTCGAGGAAGCGCGGCATGAAAAACTCCTTGGTCAGCGTCGTGAGGCGGACGCGCCCCGTCTCGCCGTAGCCGACGAGGCGGGTCGGCTGATCGGGATCCACCACTTCGATCATCGCGCGCGGCGCCGGCGGAAAATAAATGATCGCCCAGTCGTCATGGGGCGCGGGCTCCTTGTGTGCGGCCAGGCCCATGAGCGTGTTGCCATAGGTCGGCGCGAAGTAGGCGCCCTCCATCAGTTCCTCGACGGCGAAGCGATGGAACTGCGGCGTCATTTCCGTCCCGCCGCAGAACACGCCGGTGATCCCCGCCTTCTTCAGCGAGATCCGCTCGCACAGGGCCTCGAGCAGCTTCGGGGTCGTGAACAGGCAGCGGATGGAATCGTGCGCCTTGAGCAGGATGAGCGCCTGGTCGATGACGTGGCGCTTGTACGCCTCCATCATCTCCATCTCGCCCCACTTGATCAGCTTGATCACCCAGCGCGGATCGAGATCGACGCAGAAGTTGATGCCGCCGCGGTGCTGGGCCAGGTGCTCGATGGCGAGGCGCAGCCGGCGCGGGCCGCTCGGGCCCACCTGCAGCCAGTCGGCGCCGGGCGGAAAGAACTCGTCGGGCAGCGTGCGGCTGAACATCTCGTAATCGATGCGGAAGTCGTCGATGTTGATGCGTGACTTCGGGACGCCGGTGCTGCCGCCGGTCTCGAAGGTGTAGACCGGGCGATCGCGGTAGGCGCGCGGCACCCACCGCCGCACCGGCCCGCCGCGCAGCCACTCGTCCTGGAAGGCGCCGAACTTGTCGAGGTCGGCGTAGCCGGTCACCTCGCGGCGCGGATCCCAGCCGGCGCGGGCCGCCCAGTCGAGCCAGAACGGGCAGCCGGTGTCGGGATTGAAATGCCACGCGACCACCTCGCGCACCCAGGCGTCGAGGTCGGTGCGGGCGCGGTCGATGGCGGTCTGGTCGGGAGCGGGGGCCGTCGGCATCACACAATTCTAGTGTCTCGGATCAGTGATTCGTGTAACAAGTCCCGGAGCGCGGCGCCCGGATGGCAAGGCGCGACGACCGAGAATACCTGGCGTATTCGAGAGAGGAACAACGCCGCCAGCCGGGATGCCCCGCCCGGGAATCGTTGCGCGAATCACTGATACGGGACACCAGACATCTTCGCGGGCGCGTGCCGGGCCCCGGCGCACGGTGCGACGGGCCCGGGCTCCGGCCCCGACGATCATCCGCGCAGATGCTTGTTGAAGAAGTCGACGGTTCGCTTCCACGCCTGCGCCGCCGCGGCCTTGTCGTAGCGCGGCGTCGTGTCGTTGTTGAAGCCGTGCTGCGTGCCGGGGTACTGGTGCGCTTCGTAGCGCACGTTGTTGGCCTTGAGCGCGGCCTCGTAGGCCGGCCACGCGGCGTTGATGCGCTCGTCCTGTTCGGCGAAATGGATGAGGAGCGGCGCCTTGATGGTCGCCGCCTGCTCGGGCGCCGGCGAATTGCCGTAGAAGGGGACGGCGGCCCCCAGATCGGGCAGTCGCGTGGCGAGCATGTGCGCGATCCCGCCGCCGTAGCAGAACCCCACCACGCCGATGCGGCCCGTGCACTCCGGTCGAGCCTTCAGGAAGCCTGCGGCGGCGATGAAATCCTCGCGCGTCTTGGCCTGGTCGAGCTTGCCGAACTGCTCGCGCGCCTTGTCCTCGTCGCCCGGATACCCGCCGAGCGGGAACAGCGCGTCGGGGGCGAAGGTGATGAAGTTATCGAGCGCCAGGCGGCGGGCGATGTCCTCGATGTGCGGGTTGAGGCCGCGGTTCTCGTGGACGACGAGCACGCCCGGGAGCTTGCCGGCGGGGGACGCGGGCTGCACGAGGTAGCCGCGCATGGTGCCGTAACCCTTGGGGGATGGGTATTCGACGGACTCGGTCTTCAGCCGCGCATCGTCCTTGGCGACCTGCTGCGCCTCGGCGAATTTCGGGTTGAGGGCCTCGAGGAGCATGGCGGCCGTCATGCCGCCCACGGCGAACTTGCCCGCCTTGTCCAGGAAGCCGCGGCGATCGATGGCGCCGTGGACGTAGGCATCGAACAGGATCAGCAGTTCCTGGTCGAAATCTTGGGCTGTTTTCCGTTCCATCTTCTACCTCCTCGGGTGGGTCGCTGGGGCGGTGCCTGGGGCGTCGGCCGTTCGTCGCCGCCCGGCATCGCTCGTCTCGACTGCACAATACGCCGCCCGCATCTGTTTTGCGTACTCGGGCGGCTGCGGTGAGGGGCAGATTTTGCGAAGAGACCCGACCCCTTTGCGGAAATCCGGGCGGTCCGCACGCGGGCAGGGGCAGATTGTGCGTACCAGTCGAGGTGGGCGCAATAAGACCCGACCCCTTTGTGGAAATCAGGTCGGACGGACGAACTGGTGCTCGCGCAGGACCGTGGCTACTTCGATGTGATAGTAGTGGTACCAACGCTCGCGACCCTTGCGCTGCGCTTCGCGGTGCCGCTCGTCCCGGCGCCACGCCGACTGCAGGTCGTCGCTCTCCCACCACACCACCGTCAGCCGCTCCCCATCGTCGGCCTTGAAGCTCTTCATGGCCACGAACCCGGGGTAGGTCTTCGCGCGCTCGAGCATCTCGCCCGACATCGCCGTGTAGTCGTCGCCCGCCTGGGCGGTGAGGCGGGAGCGGAACAGGGTGACTACCACGGTCGAATCTTCGATCCCGCAATGGATGATGTCAATGATAATATTGCCACCATACAATGTGGCGCCCTCGACTCGACCGCACCTCCGGCCCCCTCTATCGCGCCCTGGCCGACGCCATCGCCGCCGACGTCCAGAGCGGACGCCTCCGGGCCGGGGAGCGGCTCCCGCCCCAGCGCGAGCTCGCCGATGCGCTCGCCCTCAACGTCACCACCGTCACCCGCGGCTACGGTGAGGCCGACCGCCGCGGGCTGGTCCGTGGCGAGGTCGGCCGCGGCACGTTCGTGCGCGGCCCCGCCTTCACGGCCCCGCAGCTGCAGGCCGCCAATCTCATCGACCTCGGGACCAACGCCCTGCTGCCGCAGGCGCACGCCGGCGAGCTGGCCGCGCGCCTGGCCTCACTGCTCGCCCGCCTGTCGCCCGAGCAGCTGTTCAACTACCAGCCGCACGCGGGACGCCCGGAGCATCGCGACGCCGCTGCGGCCTTCCTCCGGCAGCGCGATGTGCCGGCGTCGGGCGCCGACACGATCTTCACCTCCGGCGCCCAGCACGCGATGGCCGTCGCGCTGGCCACGCTGACGGCCCCTGGCGAGTCGGTGCTGTGCGAAGCGCTCACCTATACCGGCATGCGTTCGCTGGCCAATCACCTGCACGTGCGGCCGCACGCCGTGGCCATGGACGCCGAGGGGGTGCTGCCGGACGCCCTCGAGGACGCCGCCGTCGAATCCGGCAGCCGCGTCCTCTACTGCATGCCGTCCATTCACAACCCCACCGGCCAGGTGATGTCGCGCCGGCGGCGCCAGGACGTCGCCCGCGTCGCAGCGCGGCTCAACCTGTTCCTGGTCGAGGACGATACCTACGGCTTTCTCGCCGATCGACAGCCGCCCCTCGTCTCGCTGCTTCCCGAGCGCACCTTCTACCTGACCAGCCTTTCGAAGAGCCTGGTGCCCGGACTCCGGGTCGGGCTTCTCCGCACGCCGCCGGGCTGGATCGACCGCGTCACCGGCGCGGTGTTCGCGACGACGGTCACCGTCATGCCGCTCTCGGCGGCGGCGGCCGTGGAGTGGATGTCCGACGGCACCGTCGATCGGGTGGCGGCGTGGAAACGCGAGGAGGTCAAGGCCCGGCAACTGGCCACGCGCCGGATCCTCGGCGACCTCATCGGCGGGTCGGCCGAGAGCCAGCACGTCTGGCTGCCTCTGCCGCCTCGCTGGCCGGCCGAGGACTTCGTGCGTGAGGCCCGGCAACGGGGCGTCGTCATCACGCCCGGCCGGGAGTTCGCGGTCGCGCGGCACGACGCGCCCAACGCGGTGCGCGTCTGTCTCGGGCCGCCGGCGGAGCGGCAGTCGCTCAGCCGGGCGGTGCACACGCTTCGGGAGATTCTCGAGGACACGCCGCAGGCCTTCGGGACGTCCGTGTAGGCCGCGGGCCGCGCCGCCGGTAGATGACCCACTCGCGTCCCGCGAACCCGGTCTCCAGGCCGCACGCCTCGACAACGGCCGGGCGCACGCTGGCGCGCCTGGTGAGCACGTGCGTCACCTGGAACTCGGCCGCGACGCGCTGAAACGCCTCGCAGCGGCCGGTGTCGAGGGCGTGCTCGATCGCGTCGAGCGCGGAGCGCCGCGCCTGCCAGTTGACGTACGGGTTCGAGAAGAAGCGATCGACCACCAGCACCTTGCGGCCGGCCGGGCCGACGAGGCTGAGCGCGAAGTTCTCGGGCGCCGCGACGACGTCGGTGGGCCCGACCTCGCGGCGGACCCACTGGAACATCTCGTTGACGTCGGGTCCGCGATACATCTGCTTGGCCTGGTCCCGATAGTTGGTCAGGTCCGGCCGCGACGCATAGGCCGGATAACTGATCGCGGCGAGCACGCTGGTGAGCAGCACCGGCGTCGCGCGGCGCAGCACCGGCACTGCGCGACCGCTCCCCAGCCCCCACTGCGCCGCCATCGACGCCAGCGCCCGTCCGATCGTGACGATGCCGTAGCCGGCCAGCAGCGATTCCCCGGCGTTGAAGTAACGCAGGAAATGGAAGCCGGGCACCACGCTCGGCCAGACCACGCCGCGCGCCAGCAGGATCTGCCAGACGTACGAGTAGGCGATCGCGGCGAACGACAGGCCCATCCATCCCAGCACCCACCCGCGTGCCACCCGCGCCCGCCGGTCGGCCAGCAGCGCCACCAGCCCCACCAGTGCCGGCAGCACGAGCGTCCGCGACAGCCGCTCGGTCAGGAACTGCCCCAGGTTGCCGACCTCCATCTCCGGGTAAATCCAGAACGTCGGATGGCGATGGACGATGTGGAGCTGGTAGTTGCCGACGATCGACATCAGGTACGGCGCGCTGACCACCAGCGCCAGGACGAGGACGACCGCCAGGCGCGCGAGCGTCTTGCGCACGTCGATCCAGCGCGCCGCGCGCGCGGACTCGACGACACGCCCGAAGCTGTACAACGCGACCAGTCCGCCCACGAGGATGGCCGGCGCGGCGTGGCCGAGGAACGTCACGCCGAGCAGGATGCCGACCAGCGCGAAGCGATGCCCGCGATGGGTTTCGACGGCGCGATGCAGCGCGAGCACGGCCAGGTAGAACACCCCCTGGACGAAGTTGGCGACGAACAACCACGGCGTGTACGTGGAGGAGGCGTACGACGGGCCGGTGTCGCCGGTACAGAACAGGAAGACGGCGGTCGCGGCCACGGCGGTCCAACGCCCGAGGAGCGCCCGGGCGAGCAGGTAGAACGCAATCGGCGCGAGCAGGTTGAGGTAAGCGCCGGCGCGCGTTTCGAGCACGTGCAGCCGGGCGCCGGTCACCCAGTCGAGGCCGGCCACCAGCGCCGGGACCAGCGGGTTGTACCAGATCGTCTCGCCGAGATAGTGCGGGTCGTCGAGCAGGCTGCCGTCGAGGATGGTCTGCGCGTGGGCGATGTCGCGGTAGAGATCGGGGTCGTTGGGCCAGTCGAGGTCGTAGGTGACCGAGACGCCGCGGGCGAACGCCAGGGCGATGAGGACCACGGCGGCGACGTCGAGCCACCGCCGCTCGCGCCGTCCCAGTCCGGCGTCGGGGTCCGCGATGCGGGCGCCCGACCCGGTGCGGTCGGGCACGGTCGTGCCGCCGGCCTGACGGGCGTAGTCGCCGCGCGACAGCCAACGCTCGAGCAGCACGTAGAGCACGATGAACAGGTAGCGGCTGCCCATCTCCTTGATCTTCAGCTTGGAGAACCCGTGCTGGCGCCCGTACCAGCGCGTCGGCACCACCGCGTACGAGTAGCCGCGCACGATGGCCTTCAGCGGCAGCTCCACCGTCAGGTTGAAATGGCAGGAGAGCAGCGGCCGCACGCCGTCGATCACCTCGCGCCGGTAGGCCTTGAACGCGTTGGTGACGTCGTTGTAGGCGAAGCCGAAGAGCACGCGGACGATCCAGTTCGCCAGCCGGTTCAGGACCAGCTTCTGCCGCGGGTAGTTGACCACGCGCGCGCCGGCGACGAAGCGCGATCCGAAGACGCAGTCGTAGCCCTGTTCGAGCGTGCGGTAGTAGCGCACCACATCGCGCGGGTCGTCGGAGGCGTCGGCCATCACGATGGCCACGGCGTCGCCCGTGTAGGCGTCGAGGCCGGCGCGGATGGCCATGCCGAAGCCGGGCGCGTCGCGATTGGCGACGCGGCGGACGGTGGGCAGCTCAGCTTCGAGTCGGGCGAGCAGTGCCGCGGTGCCGTCGGTCGAGTGATCGTCGACCACCACCACCTCGTGCGGCACCTGTTCGGCCTCGAGCGTGCTCACCAGCGCGCGCAGCGTCGCTTCGAGGTGGCCTTCTTCGTCGTGCGCGGGAATGACGATCGAGAGGGTCATGTCGCCCAGGCGGTGGCCGCCCCGCGCTGGTGCCGCTCGCGAATGCCGTCGATGATGTCTTCGACCGAGTGGTCGATGCGCCACCCGGGATAGTGCGCTTGGAACTTGCCGACGTCGCTCACGTACCAGATGTGATCGCCGCGGCGCGCCTGCGGATCGTAGGTCCACACCATCGGCCGGCCGGCCTTCTCCTCGCACAGGCGGATCGCTTCGAGCACCGAGCAGTGGCTGGCGCGGCCGCCGCCGATGTTGTAGACCTCACCCGGGCGCGGGTCGCGGGCGAAGGCGAGGAAGGCGGCGGTGAGGTCGGCGCAGTGCAGGTTGTCGCGCACCTGCTTGCCGAGGTAGCCGATGACCGTGTACGGCGTCGCGGTCTCGGCGCACTTGACCAGGTAGGCGAGGAAGCCATGCTGGACGGCGCCGGCGTGCTGCGGGCCGGTCAGGCAGCCGGCACGGAAGCACACCGTCGCGATGCCGAAATAGCGGCCGTACTCCTGCACCAGCAGGTCGGCCGCCGCCTTCGAGGCGCCGAACAGCGAATGCTGCGTCGCATCGATGCTCATCGACTCGTCGATGCCGTCGGCGAACGGGTGCGCGGGATCGATCTCCCACCGCGTCTCCTGCTCGTGCAGGGGCAACAGGTTCGGCGTGTCGCCGTAGACCTTGTTGGTGGACGTGAAGATGAACACGGCGCCGGGCGCCCGCTGCCGGATCGTTTCCAGCAGCACCAGCGTCCCGGTCGCATTGACCGAGAAGTCGGTGTAGGGATCGAGCGCCGCCCAGTCGTGCGACGGCTGCGCTGCCGCGTGCACGACCACGCCGAGGTCGCCGCCGAGGTCGCCGATGAGGCGCTCGATGGCGTCGCGGTCGCGAATGTCGGCACTGACATGGCGGTAGCGCGGAAAGCGCTTCTCGAGCAGCGCCTGCATCCACGCCGTCGACGCCTCGTCGCCGAAGAAGGTCCGGCGCAGGTCGTTGTCGATCCCGACCACGTCGAAGCCGGCCTCGGCGAACGTGCGCACCGCCTCCGATCCCACCAATCCAGTCGACCCGGTGATCAGCGCAACGCTCATGGGCTGTCGTCATCCGCCTCAGGGCTGAAACACCGGCCGCAGCCGCTGCTCGTCCTCGCGCAGCCAGTGGTAAATCTGCTCGAGCGTGTCGCGGCCGCCGATGCGCGGCCGCCAGCCCGTGTCGGCGGTCACGCGCGCGGTGTCGGTCACGTAGGCGCGGACGTCGAGCGCCGCGGTCTCGGGATCCGACCCAATCGGCACCTCACGGCCGGTGATCTCGCGGCACAATTCGGTGCACTCGCACAACGACAGCGAGCCGGTCCGGCCGCCGCCGACATTATAAGTACGCCCGGCGACGCGGTCCCAGCGCGCGAGCTCGGCCGCCAGCAGCTCGCACAGGTCGTCCACGTGCAGGAAGTCCCGCACCTGCTTGCCGCCGCCGCCCCACCCGCGGTAAGTCAGCGGGGTGCCGAAAAAGTGCCGCGCCATCCACAGCGCGAACACGCCCTGCTCGACCTTGCCGAACTGCCCCGGCCCCGTGACCACGCCGCAGCGGTTGATCACGCAGCGCAGACCATGCACGTGCGCGTACTCCGTGATCAGCAGCTCGGAGGCGAGCTTGGTCGCGCCGTAGAGCGAGCGCACGCCGTCGAGCCCGAAGCCCTCGGCCACACCCTCGGCCGAGACCCCGGGCAGCGACTGCCGCGCCGCGAGCGCGAATCGCGTCGGCGTCTCGTCCACGGCGATCGCGTTGAGCGGACCAACCGGGTAGACACGGCTGGTGGACAGGAACACGAAGTCGGCGCGCGCCGCGCCGGCCACCTCCAGACAGTTGACCGTGCCCCCCAGGTTGGTGTCGACGACGAATCGCGCCGCCCCGTTCGCGCCGGCGTGGACCGACGGGTCGGCCGAGCAATCCACGATGAGGGCGAGCGGCCGGCGCGGCGTGGGAAAATCGTCACGCGCCCGGACGTCGCCGTGACAGAACTCGACGCCGGCGGCGGCCAGCGCCTCGAGGTTCAACTCCGCTCCGCGCCGGCGCAGGCTGTCCATGGCCATGACCTGGGCGCCGGGGGCGCGCGACGCCAGGAACCGCGCGACCCGCGATCCGATGAAGCCGGCGCCGCCGGTCACCAGCACGCTGCGCCCTTCGAGCTCGGCCGCCCACGTCATCGGCGCGTCCGGACGCAGCCGGGGCGCGCCGCGGCGCGCCGCGACGGCATCATCACGGCGGGGCTCCGGCCCGTCGGCGGGTGCGGCGAGGGGAGCGGAGCCGGCATCGCCTATCGCGGCGCGTAGCGCGCGGCGAGATAGTCCACCAGGGCATCGCGATCGGCGGCCGCGACGTCGGCGCCCCAGCGGACCATCTTGTCCACCTCGCGGACCCAGCCGGCGCGCGTCAGCCGCTGCGATTCGATCAGGTCGTCCTCGTGGCAGGTCAGGCAGGCGCGCTTGTAGATGGACTCGCTGCCGGCGGTGGCGACCAGGTGGGAAATCGCCGGGCGGGGGGCGAAGTGCGCCGACAGATAATCGAGCATGGGCTCGCGCTCGGCCGGTTCGATCGCGGCACCCCAGCGGATCATCTTGTCCAGGCTGCGGCCCCAGCCGGCGCGCGACAGCCGCTGCTGCACGATGAGGTCGGACTCGTGGCAGCTCAGGCAGCGGGTGGTGACGGCGTCGCGGCCCGGTCCCGGCGGCAACTCCTGCGCGCCGGCGCCGATCACCGCCACGCACACGAGCGCCGCACACGCGGCCCTCATCCCTTGACCTCGACGCGCACCGCATCGGGAGCGTTCCACAAGTAACCGGACGGGTTCCACGGCGGCGTCATCGGCTGGGCGCGGCCGGCGCTGTCGGTGGCGCGCGACATGATCAGGTACGACTCGGGCCGCGTGGCGTCGAAGGCGAACTCGAATCGCCGCCAGGCGTACTTGGCCTGCTCGCCGACCAGCCGCGCCGGCTGCCAGGACGAACCGTGATCGGTGGACACGTCCACGCGCGCGATGTCGGTTTCACCCGCCCACGCGAACCCGGCGACCTCGATGCGGCCGGCGGCGAGCGTGGCGCCGTCGCCCGGCCGCGTGATCAGCGACTTGACGACGAGGCCGGTCAGCGGGGCCATGTCCTTGGGATCCACGGCCGTGCCCGGCGCGATCCGCCGGACGGGGTAGCGGTAGCCGGTGGCCACCCAGAAACTGTCGCTTTCGCGCTCGGCGACCTGCAGGTGGGTCAGCCACTTCATCGAATAGGCGCCCTCCCACCCGGGAATGATCGCGCGGAGCGGAAAGCCGTGCAGCGCCGGGATCGGCTGGCCGTTCATCTCGTAGGCGAGGATCGTGTCGGGGTGCATCGCCTTTTCGATCGGCACCTGGCGGACGAAGTCGGGCATCGTCCCGAGCGGCCGGTCGGCGGCCTGCATGACGACGAACCGACCGTTCGGCCGGACGCCGGCGCGCTTGAGCACGTCGGCCAGCCGTGCGCCCGTCCAGCGCGCGTTGCCCACCGCGCCCTTGCCCCACTGGATGCCGGCCACCGGCGGATCGAAGAACGCGCGGCCGTTGCCGGCGCACTCGAGGACGGTGGTCACCGAGGCGCTGGGCAGCGCGCGCAGCGCCTCGAGCGTCAGCGCTTCGGGCGACGCGACCTCGCCCTCCACCTGCAGCGTCCAGCCGGCGGCGTCGAGCGCCGGGGGGACGGGCATGTGCGAGCGCACGTAGAAATGCTCGACCGGCGTCAGCCACGAGTCGAGCAACGCCACCGGCGTCTCGTAGTCGGGCGGGCGGAGCGAGCGGACGATCAGCTTCTCCTTGCCGGCCGCCACGCTCACCCGCGCGCTCTGCGCGGACAGGGCAGCCCACGGCAGGTGCGGTACGGCGATCCCGGCCGCGCCGGCACGCGCCACCAGGGTCAGCAGCTCACGGCGGGACACAGGCATGGCGGAATTCTATGACACGTTGCCCACGCACCAGCGGCCCGCATCCAAACCTAGTGGCCCGAACCTGGACCCCGAACCCTGAAGCCTGACCCCTGAAAGCCTGAAGCCTGAAGCCTGGAGCCTGGAGCCTGAAACCTGAAACCTGAACCTGCCTAGGCCTCGATCCGTTCCAGCAACACCCGCCACCGGCGTCGCGCCACCGGCAGGGTCAGTCCGTTCGACAACGTCACCGCGCCGGTACCGTCGGGAAACGGCCTTGCCTCCCGCACCGCGTCGAGGCTGACGATCGCCGTGCGCGATACCTGGACGAAGCTCCCGCCGTCGAGGCGGCGGGCGAGTGCGGCGAGGCTGGGCTCCATCCACAACTGCTCGCTGGCGGTGTGCAGGCGGGTGAGGCCCTCCTGGAAGGTGAACGCCACGACGTCCTGGCGGGGCACGACGCGGAACCGGGCGCCCTTGCGCGCCAGGAAGCGCGCCGGCGCCAGGCCCGGTTGTCGCGCGGCCTGGTCCAGCCGACGGTCGCGATCGTTCCCGAGCCCGTCCCCCACCCGCGCGATGGCGGCGCCGAGCCGCGCCCGGTTCACTGGCTTCAGCAGGTAATCGACCGCGTGCAGCTCGAAGGCGTCCACCGCGTACTGGTCGAACGCGGTGCAGAAGATGATCGCCGGCCGCGGACGGGCGAGCGAGGCGGCAACCTCGAGGCCGCTGCACCCGGGCATCTGGATATCGAGCAGGACCAGGTCGGGTGTCAGTGCCGCGATGCGCTCGACGGCCTGGACGCCGTCCTCCGCCTCGCCGACAACCTCGACCGCCGGCAGCGCCGCCAGCAACTGCCGCAGCCGCGTCCTTGCCGGCTCTTCGTCGTCCACCACCAGAGTACGAATCGCCATCACGCGGCTCCGGCCCGTCCATGTTTCCGGATGGCCAGCACCGTGATGTCGTCGGCGGCGCGCGCGCCGGCGGCGTGCGCGCGGGCGGCGGCCACGATGTTGTTGCACACCGCGGCCGCCGACGCCGCCGCGCTCGCCTCGACGACGCGCAGCAGGCGCTCGTCCGTGAACTCAGTACCCTCGGCGTCGAGCGCCTCGGTGACGCCGTCGCTGTACGCGACGACGAGCGTGCCCTCGGCCAGCCGCACCGGCGTGGCCTCGAAGAACGCGTCCGGAAAGATCCCGAGCGCCGGGGCGGTGGACGGCAGCTGCCGCACGGTGCCCGCGGCCTCGACGACGAGCAGCGGCAGATGCCCGGCGTTGATCACCGAGAGGTGCGATCGGTCGATGTCCAGTTCGAGGTAGGCGAGCGTCGCGAATCGCCCGCCCTCGGAACGGGCGCACAGGGCCCGGTTGACGTCCGCGACGAGGTCGCTGGCGGAGCCCTGGGCGTGGCGTGCCACCGCCTCGATGCGCGCCTGCAGGCTGGAGGCGACGATGCCGGCCGGCATGCCCTTGCCCGACACGTCTCCCAGCGCCAGCACGACGCGAGTCGCACTGACCTGCTGGCTCAGGAAGAAGTCGCCGCCGACGCCGCGCGCCGGCACGGTGACGGCGGCGGTGTCGTAGCCGACGATGGGTGGGAGCTGCCTGCCGAGCATCATGGCCTGTGCCGCGGAGGCCGCCGCCAGGTCGCTTTCGAGATCGGACCGGCGCGACAGCCGCTCGCGCACGCGCGCCAGGGTCCCGGACAACCGTGCGCGGCTGATCGGCTTGACCAGGAAATCGGTCGCGTCGACGGCGAACGCCGCCACGGCATAGCGATCGAACGCCGTGGCGAAGACCACGAACGGCCGCGGCTCGGGCAGCGACGCCGCCAGCTCGGTTCCCGAGGTTTCCGGCATCTCGATGTCGAGGAACACGACATCCGGACGGGTGTCGGCGATGGCGCTGCGGGCCTCGATGGCGTCACCGGCCTCGCCGACGACCAGGACCTCGGCGTCTTCCGCGAGGAGCTGCCGCAGCCGAATCCTCGCCGGCGGCTCGTCGTCCACGATGAAGGCGCGGACCATCATCGCGCCGCCCCGCCGACCGCCGCGGGCGCGTCGACGAGCGGCATCCGGATCCGGGCGACGGTCCGGTCGCCCTCGCGGACGAGCTCGAGTGAGGCCGCGGCGCCGAAATGTCCCTGCAGGCGATCGCGCACGCTGCGCAGTCCGAAGCTCTCGCCGGCCGGTGCCGGCCGGCCGGCGCGGTCGATCCCGGGACCGCTGTCGCTGACCTCGAGGGTGAGGCGGCCGTCGGCGGCTTCGGCGCGCACCGCGATGTGGCCCGGGCCGCGCAGCCTGGCGATGCCGTGCTTGACCGCGTTCTCGACCAGCGTCTGCAGCAGCATCGACGGCACCTGGGCCCGCGCCAGCGCCAATGCGGGGTCGACGTCGATGGCGCACTCCAGCCGCCGCCCGAACCGCGCCTGTTCGACGTCGAGGTAGGCCCGTGCGAACGCCAGCTCCTGGTCGAGCGGCGCCCACTCCTGATCCGAGCGGCGCAGCGTGTAGCGAAACACCTCGGCCAGCTGTTCGACCGCGGCGTCGGCGCGCGAGGGATCGGTGTGGATGAGCGAGGCGATGGCGTTGAGGGCGTTGAACAGGAAGTGGGGATTGATCTGCGCGCGCAGCGCCTTCAGCTCGGAGCGGCTCGACTGCAGGCGCAGCTCCTGCGCCACCTGCTCCTGCTCCTGCCGCTTGCGCTGCAGCCGCACGTTCTCCAACATGAAGGCGAAGACGCTGCCGAGCGAGCGCAGCAGCGCCAGGTCCTCGCTCAGCATCGGGCGGGCCCCGGGCTCGTCCACCACCGCGATGCGCAGCGGCGCCGCCGACGCCGACGCGCGGATGTCGGTGGTGATGGCCTGCTCGGGCACCGGCTGGTCGTCCATCAGGATGACCACGCGGCGGCGGAACATGTCCGACAGCGTCGCTTCCGTGGCCGCCACCAGCGACGGCTCGTCGGTCGCCTGCTGCATGCCGCTGAGCACGTGCTTGACCGCCTCGACCGGGGTGAACTCGCGCCCGAACCACAGGTGATCGAGCAGGCGGCCGACGCGGGCGTGCAGCCAGGGCAGCAGCATCGCCAGCGGCAGCAGCGCGACGGCGAACAGCCACGGACGCGCGAGCCCGCCCGGGAGCTGCTCGACCCAGCCCAGGCTGAGCGCCAGCATCACCGCCAGCGCCAGCAGGCTGAGCAGCATGATCACGCCGCGCTTGACGATGAGATCGTAGAACTCGATGCGGTTACCGAAATAGACCGAGACCACCAGGAACAGGAGCGGCGTGGTCCGCACCCCGACGTCGAGCAGGTCCATGAGCAGTTCGCGATCGCGGGCGAAGGTCATCACGAAGAACACCACGATGATCGCCGCGAACAGCCCCATGAGCGAGCTGTGCAGGCGGCGCTGGTCGCGGGTCGCCGATGGCCGGCGCCGCGACGCCATGACCGCGAGGCTGCAGGCGCTGGAGACCGAAAAGAGCGCGCCAATCGCAGGACCAATGTTCTGGCTGGCGAGGCGGCTGGCCGGGACGAGACCGAAGATGGCCGCCGGAAGATAGACGGCCAGGAACGCGCTGGCCGCGTAAATCAGCAGCAGCGCGCCGGTCCAGCCGCGCGCCGGCGGCTGGAGGCTGCCGGCCGCGCTTTCGCCGAGGACGGTGTGAAAAATCAGGCCGGGGAACGCGAACACCAGCACCAGCGCCGCCAGATCGAGCCAGTCGTCGTTGCGCGGCTCGCCCATCAGGAAGCGGAACTCGATCACCGCATGGAAGACGAACCAGAGCGTGCAGGTGCCGAACATCGCCAGCGTGCGGAACGGCACGCGCGAGCGGGCGCCGGGCGCGGCGCCGGCGGACCAGATCGGCCGGCCGTGCTGGAGTGAGAGCAGGACGACCGAGCCGTAGGCGTAGGCGCCGAAGAGAAAGATGCAGAGCGCGATAATGCTCAGGGGCATCGGCATGTGGTGGTCGGGTGCTTGTGCTGCCTGCAGGATACGTTACGGCCGCGCCGCCCGGTCGCCGCCCCCGCCGCCAC
Organism: uncultured Acidobacteriota bacterium; assembly: GCA_963707795.1. GTDB lineage: Bacteria > Acidobacteriota > Vicinamibacteria > Vicinamibacterales > UBA2999 > JACCSI01. The sequence goes on from OY970174.1 coordinate 392,233, forward strand.
CGGTCGGATCCGGCGATCGAGCGGTCGGAAAAAGGGGTCGGGTCTATTTCAGGTTTCTGCGTACGGCCGCCGATAGCTGGGGAATTCGGGACGGCGACGGGGAGAAAAGGGGCCGGGTCTGTTTAACATTTCTGCGTACCCCCCGCCGACGCGGGTCGACGGACCGGCGCTGACGCGCCGCCTGCGCGACCGCGTGACCCGTCCGCTGACCCGATTCGCGCCCGCCCCGACCGGCCTGCTCCATCTCGGCCACCTCGTCAACGCCATCTTCGTGTGGGGACTGGCGCGCGCCCTTGGGGGCCGGGTCCTGCTTCGCATCGAGGACCACGATCGGCAGCGCTCCCGCGCGCACTTTGAAACCGCCCTGCTCGACGACCTCGACTGGCTCGGCTTTCGCCCCGACATCTTCCCGACCGCCGCCTTCCGCGCCGGCCCGCTCGACGGACGGCAGAGCGACCGCGCCGCCGTCTACGCCGAGGCCCTCGCGCCGCTCATCGCCCGCGGCCTCGTCTACGCCTGTGACTGCTCGCGCGCGCAACAGACCGCCGGCGCATACGCGGGGCACTGTCGGCACCGGGCATTGCCCCTCGGCGACGGCACAGGCTGGCGCGTCCAGATCGAGTCCGGCGCCGAGACCTTCGACGACGGACGACTCGGACTGCAACGCCAGTCGCCGGCTGACCAGTGCGGCGACGTCCTGGTGCGCGATCGCCTGGGCAACTGGACCTATCAGTGGGCCGCCACGACCGACGACGTCCGGCAGGACGTGTCGCTGGTCGTCCGCGGCGAGGACCTGCTCGATTCGACCGGCCGGCAGATCGCCCTGGCGCGCCTGCAGGGCCGCGAGACGCCGCCGCAGTTCGTCCATCATCCGCTGGTCATGAAATCGCCGACGCAGAAGCTGAGCAAGTCGGACGGCGACACCGGCGTGCGGGAGCTGCGGGCGGCGGGATGGAACGCCGCGCGTGTGATCGGCGCGGCCGCGTGGGCGGGCGGGCTGCAGCACGAGGCCACCCCGCGCGCGGCGCAGGACGTCGTGGAGCTGTTCGCCGGCTAGTGGCCCGTCCACGCTGACGCAGGACCATCTCGCGGACGGGGCATCCCGCCTCGCGGCGTTACTCCTCGCTCGCATATGGCCAATATGCTCACTCCTCGCGCCTGGCGATCCGGGCGCCGCGTCGCGCGATCTGGTCCTGCTTCAGCGTGGACGGACCACTAACGCCGGCGCAGCACGCGCCCGGGACGCGCGCCAGAATGCTCGCCGTCGCGCACGACGAGGACGCCGTTGACGAGCACGGCGGCAATCCCGTCCGGATACTGGTGCGGCTGCTCGTAGGTGGCGCGATCGACGATCCGTGCCGGATCGAAGATCACGACATCGGCGGCACGGCCGACGCCGAGCCGCCCGCGGTCGCGAAACCCGAAGTGATCGGCCGGCAGCGAGGTCATCTTGCGGATCGCCTCCGGCAGGCTGATGGTCTTGCGCTCGCGCACGTAGCGCCCGAGCGCACGCGCGGCGTTGCCGTAGCCGCGCGGGTGCGGCACGCCCTCGCCCATGACGTTGAGCCCGCTGTCCGACGCCACCGAAACGTGCGGATGGCGCAAGACAGCCTCGATGTCCTGCTCGGCCATGAACTGATAGACCATCGACGCGCCGCCGGCGCGCAGCATCCGCCGCATCGTCTCGAGTTGCGCCTCGAGATCGTGCGCCCCCATCATCCGACGCGCGGCGTCCGGGATGGACAGCCCGTTCAGCGATGGATCGGCGCGGTACGAGGCGATGCGGGCGAAGCTGTAGTTCTCCAGGCCGCGCTCGCGAATCAGCGTCTTCATCTCCTCCTTGATCCGCGCCCACGTGGCCGCCTCGTCCAGGCGCAAATTGATCTGGTCCTGGCCGCCCTCGAGCGCCCACGAGGGAAACCGGATGCCCAGCGTGGAGCTCGCGGCGTCGTAGACGTAGACGTCGGCAGCGACGGCCAGCCCCTTCGCTCGCGCGGCATCGATCAGCGCGAGTGCCTTGGCGCTGGCGCCCCATCGGCTCGGTGCGTCCACCTTGAGATGCGAGATTTCGACCGGGCACTGCGCGGCCGCACCCACGGCCAGCGCCTCGTTCACGGCGCTCTCGATCTCCGTGCCCTCGTTGCGCATGTGTGTGGCGTACACCCCGCCCGACCGAGCGGACACGGTGGCCAGGGCGACGATTTCGCTTTGCTCGGCGTAGGTGCCCGGCACGTACTGCAGGCCGGTCGAAAAGCCCACCGCGCCGTCGGCCATGGCCCGTCCGACGAGCGTCTGCATCTTCGCCAGTTCGTCCGCCGTCGGGGCGCGGCGCTCGGTGCCCATGACCGCCCGCCGGACCGTGTTGTGCCCGAACAGCGTGGCGTAATTGACGGCGATGCCGGTGCGCTCGATCGCCGCCAGTGCGGCCCCGACGTCTTCCGCGGATCCGCCGCAGTTGCCGGCGACGAGGGTCGTGACGCCCATGCGCACGAAGTGCTCCGCCAGCGGGTGGGCGGCGATCTCGTCGGCGTGGGTGTGAACGTCGATGAATCCCGGCGCGACCACCAGGCCGCGGGCGTCGATGGTCGCGCTCGCCGTCGCCGCGTCCAGCGCGCCGATGACGGCGATCCGTCCATCGGCGATGCCGACGTCGGCGCGCTGCCCAGGCGCGCCCGAGCCGTCGATGACATCGCCGCCACGGATGAGCAGGTCGAAGGACCGCTGCGCCGACGCACGGTCGGCCGTGGTGGCGACCAGGAGGGTGCCGAGGCAAAAGAGCAGGATCGTGGCGCGCATCGTCCGGGTATTCTAGGGCGAGCCTCACACCCCGGCAATCGAGGGTCGCCCGTGGCAGACGTGCTCGACACTCCCGATCTCGCGACATTCGAGCCGACCGACTGGGAGCGTGCCTGGCAGGCGGACGCGCCGCGCACCGTCCGCCGCGTGCCCGAGACCGCCATCGTCGTGCGGCGCAGCTCGCCGCACGATTTCCAGGACCGGCAGATCTATCTGTGGATCGACGAGGAACCGCTGGGCAAGATCCGCTACGGCGAGGCCATCGTCCGGCCGATCGAGCCTGGCCGGCACACCGTGCGTGTGTTCAACACGCTGCTGACCCGCCGGCTGACACTGGACGTCGCGCCCGGGGAACAGGCGCGCGTCCAGTGCGGGACGGGGATGCCGGCAGCGGGCTGGCTGATGATGATGTTCGTGCACGTCACCTACCTGCGCGTGTGGCTCGCGCGCGAGTAGCGCGCACCGCCTCGCCGGGATGACGCTACCCACGCGTCACGCGATCTCGCGGATTGCAATCGAACTGACTCGTCCCGCGCTTCGGCTCAGCTCACCGCGGTCGGAGATGATTGTCGAGATTCCATTGGGCGATGGATTTCCCCTGCCGCTCCGCAGCGTCCTGGTCAGTGCGGAAGTGGATGCCGCCGTACACGCGGGCGTCCGACACGGCTTTCACGATGTCGAGCAGATCGGTGTACGTCGCGACGAAGCCCGGCACGCTCGGATGCGAGTTGACGACGGCGTGGAACCGGCCGTAGGCCTTCCACAGAATGCGACTGGCTGCGCCGGCGCCTATCCCATGAGCCGAGGGATAACCGGGAAAGCAGGGTGTCGTGATGAAGGGCGTGAACGCGGCTGGCTCCGTGGCGGGATTCCCATCCTCGGCGGCACGCGGAATCGCCGTCTCGGGGCGCCAGGTCCTGTAGAAGTACTTGTCTTCGAAGACGGTGATGTGCGCGTCAGCCAGCGACATGTTCAGGAGCGCCAGCGTGCGCGCCGTCTCGACGATGTCGTCGTCGCGTGCGTTGATGATCTGCCGAGCCGCGGAGTTCCATCCCTGGTGGGGCGGCTGCGCTGCGTACAGGCGCGCGACGTTGGCATTGTTCTGTGACCGGATGGGGCTGCCGAGGCTGCCGAGTTGTAGAACCTCGTTGAAATCCTTGGCGTAGTCCTCGCTCGTCAGCGCGGGAGGGGGCTCGGCGCGAAACTGCGACGCGCTCGCCACGCCGAACGGCCTGACGTTCCGCCAGTGCAGGAACGCGCCGCCCGCCGGCGGGCAGCTCGGAGTCGTCTGCCATTCGTACGAGTCGGCGTTCGCCGGCACGTGGAACTGGGCGGGCGTCGATCCATCGCCGGTCCGGTCCGCGATCATCGCGGCCGCTGCCGCTTCGCCGACCGTGATGCCATCGACTTTCGCCTGGCCGTCGGGTAACCCCGCGAACGACGCGTCGCGCCGCTGGTCGAGGGTTGCCGCAGCGGCGGGGAAGAATGCCTCGAGCACGCCGTGCGCGGCCGCGATGGCCGCGGCTTCCGTCGACGCGCCTGCGGGCGCCGCAATGGTTCCCAGATAGGGCTCGTACCCGCCGCGGATCGCGTTGACCGCCTCGAACACCGCAAGCTGAACTGCCGCCATGAAGCGGGTCGATGGGAAGGGAGGCTGTGCCCCGATGGTCGTGACCGCGATCTCGTTCCACTCGAGCACGACGTGGTCGCTCGTCGGGTCGGCCGGTCCGGCTCCCCGTTCGACGAACTTGGCCGATTCGCCCGGGATAGTGAGACCAACTCCGGGTGGGGAGACGACCGTCCGCGGCGCAGCGCGACTCCAGCCGCTCGCAAGCGGTCGTGGTTCCGTCGCGTTTCGCGGCGGGCCGCTCACCCGATTGGCTGCGGGTACGTTGACAGACAGCACGGCGGCTAACACGAAGCCGATGGCGCATCTCATGAGGCCCTCCTGTAAGTCGGAAAAGCGTGGAAAGCACCGCAACCGAGGTTCAGCGGGCCGATGCTGACTTCGAGTACGTCGCTCACCGGGACAGCGTCACCTGGTGCGAGCCGCACGTCGCCTCGGCCTCGTCCGAGCAGGGATACGAGCAGGGAACGCAGGAGGACACTACCGACGTTCCGCGCAGCGCCCCGGCGAAGCCGCCGTCGATAGAGGCGAGCCTCGCGAGTCCGTGGATCATGAAGTAGGTCGCCTCGTCGATCTTCTCCACGAACTGTACGTACGGGTTTTCGCAGTGGCCGTATTGATACGGGTAGTTGATGAAATCCAAAACGATTGCGGACTGTTCGATTCGCGCCGCCAAGGCGGCGCTCACGAAGTTGGCGCCGCTCAGCCTGATGCGGAGATCGGTTCCTGACTGGCTGATCGTGGCCGCATACTGCCGGGTGTGAACCGCCTCCGGAAGCTGCGTGCGACACGCGGACGCGGCGTCGACCGTCAACTGATACGTGCCTGCGAAGTCGGCGCGCGGTCCGTCGAGCTCGAGAGCGACGGCCTGGGAGTGATGGTCGGAGATGAGCAGACTCAGCTCTTTCGTCGCGTAGCCGTTCTTGCTGAATAGCAGGCGCAGTTGCGCGGGCACGCCGTAGAGCCGGTAGCGTCCATCGAGGTCGGTAAGGTCGGATGCCCCACTCTCCGCCTGGACCAGGACACCGCCGACGGGCAGAGTCGGCGAACGCTGCTCCACGACCTGCCCGACAACGCGGAAGGTGCCGTCCGGGACGACGACGACTTCGCTCCTGGCCTCCCGGAACCCTGTGCGGCCGGTGACCAGACTGTCGCCGACTTGGAGAGCTGTCGCGACACCGTCCCGGGAGATTGCCAGTATCTCGGGCGATTGGCTCGAGAACGTGGCGGCGTGTGTAACGTTCTCCGAGGTGCGGTCGCTGCGGTGTGCTATCAGACGGAACTGGGCGGTCGCGCCTGGCGCCAGCGTGGCGGGCGCGATCAACTCCAGCCCGGTCACGAAGGCCGCGCTCGGAGCCGTGGGCGGGCGTCGGCACGATGCCAGCGCCGCCGCCACGAGCGTCGCGGTGCCAGCGGCGATGATGCACACCGCCAGTCGGGCCGCGCGTTCGCACCCGGTGTGGCAGAAATGCCGTGGAATCACAACCCCTCCACTGCCTGTAACGTTTCCGAGGCTCGGAATCGGACTTGCTTTCGCAGACGGCCCGGGGGCGACTAATATCGGCCGAGATCCTGGCGATGTCCGACGACCCGACAGGGGAGCAGGCCGATGCGCCGGCCACGCCGGCCGAGACGACGATCGAACTACTGGCGCGCGCGCGGACCGGTGACGCCGCGGCGATCGAGCGGCTGTTCGCGCGGCATCTGAAGCCGCTCCAGCGCTTCGCACGAGGCCGCCTGCCCGGGTGGGCGCGCGATCTCGCGGACACGGACGACCTTGTCCAGGACGCCCTGCTCCAGACGTTGCAGCGATTGGACACGTTCGAGTCGCGTCATCCGGGCGCGCTCCAGGCCTACCTGCGTCAGGCCGTCATGAATCGCATGCGCGACGAGCTGCGGCGCCAGGCTCGAACGCCGGAGCGTGTGGCGGCGGATGACGCGACTCTGCCCGTGCGGTCTCGCGTGGAGGAAACCGTCGGCGCCGAGACGATGGCGGCCTACGACGAGGCCCTGAGGCGCCTGGAACCCGAGGAGCAGGAGGCCGTGGTCGGACGTATCGAGCTGGGGTTGAGTTACCAGGAGCTGGCGCTCGCACTGGAGAAGCCGACGGCCGATGCGGCGCGCAAGGCCGCGCAGCGGGCGCTGGTACGCCTGGCGCGCGAGATGGAACGTGAACGCTGACGACGACGGGCTCGCCGATCTGGCCGGCTCGGTGCTGGATGGGACGGCCGTGGACTGGGACGCGGCCGATTCTCACGTCTCGGCGGAGGCGGTGCCGGTCGTGCGCCATCTCAGGTCCATTGCGGCCATCGCGCGGGCCCATCGCGCGGAGGTCCCGGAAAGCTGGGGACCACTCCGGGTGCTCGAAGCCGTCGGGCGCGGCGCGTACGGCGAGGTCTACCGTGCCTGGGATTCGCGTCTGGATCGCGAGGTGGCCCTCAAGCTGCTCGACCGCTCGCGGAGCGTGAGCCTGGCCAGCTCGATCATCGACGAAGGGCGGCTGCTCGCGCGCGTCCGGCACCCCAACGTCGTAACCATCTACGGGGCGGAGCGGATCGACGGTCGGATCGGCCTGTGGATGGAGTTCATCGACGGCCGCACGCTGCACCAACTGGTCACCGAGGATCAGCGGCGCGTTGCGGCGCGCGAGGTCGCCGCCATCGGCCAGACGCTCTGCGACGCAGTCGCCGCCGTGCACGCCGCGGGGCTGCTGCATCGCGACATCAAGGCGCAGAACGTGATGATGGCGCGCGACGGCCGCGTCGTCTTGATGGATTTTGGCTCGGGCCGCGACCGTGCCGCGGCGGGTGCGAGTCTGGCGGGCACCCCGCTGTATCTGGCGCCCGAAGTGCTGACCGGCGCGGAACCCTCGGTGCGGTCGGACATCTACAGCCTTGGCGTGCTGCTGTTCTTTCTCTTGACCGGCAGCTATCCAGTGACGGGCGGCGACCTGGCCGCGCTTCGCTCGGCACACGCGAGTGGCGAACGGCATTCGCTGAAGGCGCTGGCCGCGCATGTGCCGCGGCGCCTCGTCCTCACGATCGACGGGGCTCTCGATCCCGATCCCCGGAAACGCTACGACAGCGTCGAGTCCATGGCCGCCGCGTTGCGGCCGTACTCGAAGCGCGTGCGCCTGGCGCGCGCCGCAGGGGTGGGCCTGGCTGTCATCCTCGGCGCAGCCGTCGCCTGGGAGGGCGCGGGCCGATACCTCGGAGCCGAGACGACACCGAGCGGGCTACTGGCGGGTCTGGCCCGGCGAGCCGGCGCGCTGAGCACGCCTGTGACGCAGCCGGTGATTGCGGTGCTGCCGTTCGCGAGCCACAGCCCCGAGGCTGGCGCGATCCGCCTCGCCGACGGGCTGAGCGACGAAATCGTGCGCAACCTCGCCGGCGTTCCCGGGCTGCTGGTGCTGTCGAGCGCTTCGTCGTTCATGTTCCGGGACGAACCACGCGATCTTCGCCGGCTGCGCGAGCAGCTCGGTGCCACTCTCATCGTGGAGGGCGCAGTCGTGCGGACGGGCGATCGCGCGCACGTGACCGCTCGCCTCGCCGAGGCGACCGGAGGGATCTCGCTGTGGACCCGGCAGTTCGATGAGCCGTTCGACGACGTCCTGTCGATCCCGGCCCGGATCGCGCACGCGATCGTCGCCGAGGTGGGCCTCCCGGCGGGCCGGCCGCGCCGGCATGCGGGCACCGGTCTGGAAGCGTACGATCTCTATCTCAGAGGCCGCGAGCTCGTGGACCGACGAGGCCTGGCGAACAGCTATCAGGCTGCCGAGCTCTTCGAGCGGGCCATTGCGAAAGATGCGGCGTTCACCCCGGCGCACGCCGGGCTCGCCATGGCCTACGCCTTCCAATCGTTCCCGCACCGCGGGATCTCCTTCGACAGGGCCTATCCGGTCATGCGCGCCGCGGCGGTCAACGCGCTGACGCTCGATCCGCTGCTCGCGGAGGCTCACGTGGCGATGGGCTGGGTGTATACGTACGAGCACGACTGGGCGAACGCCGACGAGTCCTTTCAGCAGGCCATCGCCTTGAATCCTGCCCTCACCCAGGCTTACACGAGCTATTCCGTTGCCACGCTGCAGCCGCAAGCCAGATGGGCGGAGGCGCTGAGGCTGCTGCAGGCGGCCTTCGTGCGCGATCCGTTGTCGTTGGACGTGCAGCGCGAGATCGGCGAGGTTCAGCTCTTTTCGGGGCGTCACGCGGAGGCCGTGGACACGCTCCAGCGTGTGGTCGAGATCGAACCGGACTTTCCCTTCGTGCAGGCGTATCTGGGGAGGGCGCTGATGCTCGTCGGACGGATCGAGGAGGCGGAGGCCCGGGTCGACCAGGGGTCCCCCTGGCTCGCCTACGTCTACCTGAAGACTGGTCGGCGCGCGGAAGCGGAGAAGCTGGCTGCGGAGTCGGAGGGGTATCCGTTCCGTCTGGCAATCATCGCCGCCGCGTTGGGCGACACCCCCCGGGCGGTCGAGGCGATCGAGCGCGCGGCGGCGACCGAGCCGCACCGCATCGGCCGTCTGCTCATCGAGCCGGATATTGCCCGGCTGCGTGGCCATCCCCGCGTCGTGGCTTTGCGCAAGGCCGTGGGGCTGCCGTAATGCCGTCGCCGTCCGGGCCAACGGCCTCGTGGGCCGGCTTGCGCGGAGCCTCGCGTCTGCGGGCGCGGTTGAGAAAACGCTGGGCGCGCACGATAATCCGCCCATGCCGCACGGGGCGCCCTACCGCGATACGACTGTCGGGTCGCTGCTCTCGCGTCTCGCCGAAGACTTCCCCGATCGCGAGGCCCTCGTCTACACGCACCGCGCGCTGCGGTACTCGTTCCGCGAGCTGAACGACGAGGCGCGCCTGGTCGCGCGCGGGCTGCTGGCCGAGGGTGTCGCCCGCGGCGACCGGGTGGCCGTGTGGGCCACGAACGTGCCGGAATGGATCGTGCTGCAGTTCGCACTCGCCAAGATCGGCGCGGTGCTGGTGACGGTGAACACGGCGCTGCGCGCGCACGAGATCGAGTACCTCCTGCGCCAGAGCGAGGCGTCGACGCTGGTGACGATCCCGGGATTCCGCGCCGTCGACTACCTGGCGGAGCTCGCCGCGATCGGTGCGATCGGCGGCGGCCGGGCAGCCCGGCAGGCGGCACTGCCGCACCTGCAGCGGGTGATCCTGATCGGCGATTCCGCGGCGCCAGACCTCATCCCGTACAGCCGGCTGGCGGCATCGGCCGGTGGGGTGGACGACGCGACGCTCGACGAGCTCGAAGCAACGATCGGTGTCGACGAGGTGATCAACATGCAGTACACCTCGGGCACGACGGGGTTTCCCAAGGGCGTCATGCTCTCGAGCGCCAACATCGTGAACAACGGATACTGGGTCGGCGAAGGCCTCGCGTTCACCCCCGATGACCGCTTGTGCCTGTGCGTGCCGCTGTTCCACTGCTTTGGCTGCGTCATCGGCGTGCTCGGCGCCTACACCCACGGCACGTGCCTGTGCGTGGTCGAGGCCTTTGCGCCGCGGCCCGTCCTGGAGACGGTCGATCGCGAGCGCTGCACCGCGCTCTACGGCGTGCCGACGATGTTCCTCGCCGAGCTCGAGGATCCCGAGTTCCATCGCTTCGACCTGACGTCGCTGCGCACCGGGGTGATGGCCGGGGCTCTCTGTCCGGAGCCGCTGATGCGGAAGGTGATCGACGTCATGCACCTGCCGGAGATGACCATCGCCTACGGGCTCACCGAGACATCGCCGTGTCTGACGCAGACGCCGCGCGACGCCGACCTGCGCCAGCGCACGCAGACGGTGGGCCAGGTGCTGCCGGCGATCGAGGTGCGCATCGTCGATCCCGCCACCGGCGCGGAGTTGCCGCGCGGGGAGCGCGGCGAGCTGTGGGCTCGCGGCTACGCGGTGATGCGCGGCTACTACAACATGCCCGAGCAGACGGCGGCCGCCATCACGCCGGAAGGCTGGCTGCGCAGCGGCGACCAGGCGTCGATCGACGAGGACGGCAACGTGCGCATCACCGGGCGGATCAAGGACCTGATCATCCGCGGCGGCGAGAACGTGGCGCCGAAGGAGATCGAGGACGTGCTGCGCCAGCATCCCGCCGTCGCGGACGTGGCGGTCTACGGCGTGTCCAGCGCGTTCTTCGGCGAAGAGGTGGCGGCGGCGATTCGCGCGCACTCCGGCGCGTCGATCGATGCCGCCGAGGTGCTGCGCTTCTGCGAACCGCGGCTGGCGAAGTTCAAGGTGCCGCGCCTGGTCCGGGTCGTGGACAGCTTCCCGATGACCGCCTCCGGAAAGATCCAGAAGTTCAAGCTTCGCGAAGCGCACGAAGCCGAGATCGCGGCCACCGCGGCGGCCGGCGGCAGCCCGCCGCGCGGGGACGATATGATGCGCGCATGACCCGCCGTACGACACACGTGGCCCGCGCCGCCTTCGTCATCACCCTCACCCTCAGCGCTGGCCGCCCCCGTCGCCGTGTCGGCGCAAGCTCCGGCGCCGGCCAAGCCGCGGGCGCGCGAACTGGGAATCACCGCGCTCATCGGCGGCGCCCCGGGTGCACTCGACGCGATTACCGACGTCGCCGGCGTCGAGGTCGGGCACCGGACGATCATCACCGGCGACCCGCCGCTGGTGGTGGGGAAGGGGCCGGTGCGGACCGGGGTGACGGTGGTGCACCCGCGCGGCCGGCAGAATCCCGACCCGGTGTTCGGCGCCTGGTTCACGCTCAACGGCAACGGCGAGATGACCGGGACGACGTGGCTGGAGGAGAGCGGCATCCTCGAGGGACCGATCGGGATCACCAATACGCACAGCGTCGGGGTGGTGCACGACGCGATTCTCAAATGGCAGGTGGCGCGGCCGGGCATGCAGCCGTGGGGCCTCCCCATCGTCGCCGAGACCTACGACGGCTCGTTGAACGACATCAACGGGTTTCACGTGACCGCCGAGCACGTGTTCTCGGCGCTCGACGGCGCGCGACCGGGCGCGGTGGCGGAAGGGAACGTCGGCGGCGGGACGGGCATGCGCTGCCATCAGTTCAAGGGCGGCATCGGTACCGCCTCGCGCGTGCTCGCCGCTGCGGACGGCGGTTATACGGTCGGCGTGCTCGTGCAGTGCAACTACGGCGGCCGCCCCGGTCTGACGGTGGCCGGCGTGCCGGTCGGCCTCGAGATTGCCGATCTGCTGCCGTGCCGCACGATCGCGCGCCCGACTCCGGTCGAGGGAGAGCAGCCCTGCGACGCGCCGCGAGGAAACGCCGGCGATGCCGGCGCCGACCGCGACGAGGGATCGATCATCGTCGTCGTCGCCACCGACGCGCCGCTGATGCCGCATCAGCTCGAGCGGCTGGCCACCCGCGTGTCGCTCGGGATCGCGCGGATGGGCGGCATCGGCGCGAACTCGTCCGGGGATATTTTTCTGGCGTTCTCGACCGCGAACGCGAAGGCGGCCGGCGAGCCGGAGACGGCGCGCGTCGACCTGCTGGCCAACGCGCGGCTGAACGGGCTGTTCCAGGCCACCGTGCAGGCCACCGAGGAAGCGATCGTCAACGCGCTGCTGGCCGCGGAGACGATGGAAGGGGGCGACGGCGTGCGCGTGTACGCGCTGCCGCACGACCGCCTGCTCGCCGCCCTGAAGAAATACAACCGCCTGCGCTGAGGTCAGGCGTCAGGGGCCAGGCGTCAGGCTCAGGGCCTCAGGCCCCAGGCTTCAGGCGCCAGGCCCAGGTCCGGGTTTTTTGCCGGGGACGGAGGGTGTCCCGATCCATTCGTCGGTGCGAACCGTGAACTGGCGGAACCGGCCGTAGGTGGCGACGCCGTCGATCCGTTCGTCGCGCGTCACGTAGCGCTCGCGCATCTCGATCGGCACGCGGAACCCGATCAGCGGCTCCGACTGATAGCTGACGTCGATGACGGCGTGGATGCCGGTGCGTTCCATCACCAGTTCGCTCATCAGCACGGCGCCCGAGGCGGGGTCGATCCAGAAACGTCCCGCCGCGGGAAAATCGTGGCCCTCGTAGCTGCGGATCACCGTGCCCCGGCGCGATTCCTCGAACGCGATGACCCACACATCCGTCGTGACCCGGAAGGTCGCGACCCCTGCCGCCGGTGCGCCGTGGCCGGTCAGATCGGGCATCCGGCGGTTCACCCGCCGGAACCTGAAGCGGGGCTGCTGCGCGGGCAGGAGGAAGTTCAGCGGCAGCATCGGCGTATTGAGGTTGCGCGGAATGCCGCCGATGTTCAGGCGCGCGCTCTCCTCGATGATCGCGTGGGCCTGGTCGGCTGTCGCCGCCGGGTCGAGGAATAGCCGAAACAGCCGCTCGTCGCGGTCGCGGATCGCGCGGCCGTCCACCGCGAAGACGTCCCGAAACTCGACATAGCGATCCGCGCGGGGTGGCAGGACGAGCAGGAAGTCCGACGTCAGCCGGCGGCGCTGCGCTCCGAGACCCGGCCGGCGCGACTCCTGGCTATACGACTCCTCGGCCACGATCCCGGACAGTTGCTGGTGGAAGGCGGCGACGTAGTCCGCCGCGCGCGCAAGGACAGTATCGAGCGACGGTTCCTGCGCGGCGGCGATCGCCGGAAGCAGTAAGAACACAAGCAGGGCACGGGTGGTTCGCGCCGCCGGATCATGACTCGGCGAATGAACCTGCTTCATGGGTCGCCACCTCACGCCGGGTTCCACAGGTGTCAGGAGCCAGGCTCCAGGCTCCAGCAGGTTACAGGTTTCAGGCTCCAGGCTCCAGGCTTCAGCAGGTTCCAGGGTCCAGGCTTCAGGCTTCAGGTTCCAGGTTCCAGGCTCCAGGCTCCAGGCTTCAGCAGGTTCCAGGGCTTCAGGCTTCGCCAGGCTTCAGGCCCAGGCTCCAGGCTGCCGGCAGGTTCCAGGCCCTCAGGCGCCAGGCTCCAGCAGGTTCCAGGTGCCAGGTTCCAGGCCTGGCGCCTGGGCCCTGGGCCGAGGCCTGCTGAAGCCTGACCCCTGATACCTGACCCCTGACCTGGCGCCTGAGGCCTGATGCCTGGGACCTGGGGCCTGCTGAAGCCTGACCCCTGATACCTGACCCCTGACCTGGCGCCTGGGGCCTGAAGCCTGGGGCCTGCTGAGGCCTGGCGCCTGCTGAAGCCTGGGGCCTGAGGCCAGGGGCCTGGGGCCTGATATCGTGCCGTTCCATGGCCAGGCGCGCGCTGCTCATCGGCATCAACCGCTACCGCATCCCCGGCGCCGACCTGCGCGGCTGCGTCAACGATGTCACCTCGATGAAGGCGGCGCTCCTCGCCTGGGGCGGGTTCGCCGATGAAGACGTCACCACGCTGACTGATTACGACGCGACGAAAAAGGCGATGCAGGCGGCCATCCGGAAGCTGATCGGCGCGGGCCGCACGGGCGATGCGCTGGTCCTGCACTACTCGGGTCACGGCGCGAACGTTCCCGACGCCAATGGCGATGAAGCCGACGAACGTGACGAGATCCTCTGCCCGACCGATCTCGACTGGAAGGATCCCCTGACGGACGACTGGCTGCGAAAGACCATCGACCGGGTGAAGGCGGGCGTTCGCCTGATGGCGATCATGGACTGCTGTCATTCCGGCACCAACACGCGGGCCATCGTGGCACACGACGCGCCGATCAAGCCGCGCTACCTGCCCAACCCGTGGGACCTGATGGCCGCGGAGTCGGAACGGCCGCTGCGCGGCAGGATCGTGCGTGAGCTGCGGCGGTCGTCGCCGGCCGCACGACGGGCACGCGACGTCGTCACGGCGGACGTGCCCGAGGTGCTGATCACCGGGTGCCGCGACAGCCAGACGTCCGCCGATGCGTTCATCGACGGGGCCTACGCCGGCGCGCTCACACATGCGCTGGTGCACGCGCTGCACGAGGCGCGCGGGTCGCTCACCTTCCGGCAGTGGCACGAGCGTGCATCGCGGCTGCTCAAGGCCCGGCGCTTCGATCAGGTGCCACAGCTCGAGGGGCGCACGGCGCGCTTCGACGAACCGGTGTTCGCGCCATGATCGCGGGGCGGCGGTTCACGACAGCTCCCGCGCGAGGTCATGGAGCAGGCGGCGCACCGCGGCCGCGCGTGGGTTCCGCCGCGCGGGGATCATTCCCGCGATGAACACGAGACGCGCCGCCGCCGAGCGCTGGACAGGAGCCGCCCGTGCCGTTGATCGGGCGTCGCAAGGCCTGGAGCAGCTGGCGGCGCCTGCGAACGGTGAGCGCTTCGTGCATCAGCGGCCCGCCCATCAGCGCCCCGTTTATCAGGGCATCGATCAGCAGGTAATCGGGCCGCGTCTGCGCTCGTGACGTGCCGGGGAGTGCCCTCAGTTCGGCGAGGCCGGCCTGGATCTGCCGCGTGAGCCGGGCCTGCACGCTTGCCCGACCCGGCCACCAGCACAGCACCGCGAGTGCGGCGAGGCGCTCGGCGCGTGCCTCGGCCCAGACGCCATCTTCGTGGTGTTGCTGCACGCGCACGCGCGGGGCAGCGGCTGCGAGGCGCACCGAGTCGCCGTAGGCCTCGGCCATGGCCTCGATCGCCTGGCGGCGCCGCCGGCCATCACGCGCCATCAGCGCCCGACTCCGGTGCAGGCTGCCCAGCAGCGAACACCGGTGCGCCGTCCGCCCGATGGCGAGCAGGGCCTGGAGCAGTGTTCCGGCTTCGGCGAGCAGCCTCGCGGCCTGGGCCGAGCGCGCCGCGGTCCGCGCCAGCTCGCCGGCCCTCGCGATCGTGAATCCGGCGAGTTGCTCGAGGGTGTCGAGCGGGACCGCTGCGCGCTCGGCGCGCGTGATGGCGGGGCGGCACGCGATGGCGCGGGCGTGATCGCCGAGCGTCCCGAACGCGACGGCCGCTGCCGCCATCAGCACCGGTTCCGCGCGCCACGGGGCGGGCATCCCGGCGAGGCCGCCTTCGATGTCGGCGATCGCCGCCAGCCGGCCGGTCTCGTGGCCGTCGCCCGCCTCGCCGGCGACCTGCTCGATCCAGCGGGCGGCTTCGGACCACGCGGCCCAGCGCTCGCGCCGAGCCGGTGCGCGCGCGGGACTGAGCGCGAAGCCCGGGTCGCCGTAACACTGGTAGGCGCCCCAGCTGCCGGTGTCGCGGTACTCGCGGTAGACGCGCTGGCGCGCGGCGACGACGGCATCGCCGAACGTGCGGCCGCCGAACATCTCGGCATAGAACGCGGCCGCGAACGCCCGCGCGGCGCGATCGTCGACGGCCCATCCCGCCGCCACGACCGCGCGCACGCCCATCTCGATGAACTGCGCCGCCAGGCTCGCCGCCAGCCGCGGGAACGCGTTTGCCAGCGGCCGGCTCGCCCGCATCCGCCCCAGATGGCAGCCGTTGATGAACACGATGTCCGGCACCGTGCGCATCTGCTCGACATCGGCCGGCGAGAGCAGGACGCCATCGTCGAGCACGAGGCCGCTGACGGCGGCCTCGTCCGGCGCGGCTCGATGCTCGAACACCCCGTGCGCGGCCAGGTGCACGACGCGCCACGGCCGCTCGTGCAGCGCCGACAGGACGGCGACCGGATCAGCCGCACGGCCGGTCAGGGCGCGGACCTCGTACCCCGCGCGCGCGAACTGGCCGGCTACCGCAGCGGCTTCGTCGGCGGCGCCGGGCAGGTTCGCGAACCGCGGGTCGCGGACCAGGGGATTGCCGATGACCAGTGCCGTCGGCGTCGCCGCCCGCTGCACACGATCGCGACCTCGTGCGGTGAGCAGCTGCCGGATCATCCCGCTGTTCACCGACAGCGGCGCCGCGCCCGCGTCGTGCCGATCGTGCAACAGCTCCCAGGGCAACGCCGCGGCGCCCGGGTTCAGCACCAGCACCAGGTTGCGCCGGTCGGGCGCGCAGGCCTTGAGCTCGTTCGGCATCAGCAGCTCGAAGAGCGTGTGATTCACGGTGCGATCGACGAGCGGGACCCTGGTCGCGCGCTCCACGAACGCGTCCACCAGCCCGCGCTGCGTGGCAGTCAGCGCCGCGTGCGCCCGGGCGAGCTGGGTGAGCGCTTCGAACTCGAGCGCGCCACTGTCGTCCGCGGTGACGCGAATCCGCTGCCACCATGCCTGCGCGGTCCCGTATCTGGCGCGCTGTTGGCCCGCGCGCCCGTGCGTCAACCGCTCGGCGAGCGTGAACCGGCGCAGCTCGTCCGGCCGGGCCACTGCGCGCAGCGCGTACACGGCCTCGATCGCTCGATCCTCGTACAGCTCGAAAATGTCCACCCGGTCGATGAATGCCGTCAACGCGCCGCGACCGGCGGCGCGAACCGCCGCTGATCGGGATCGGGCCAGCCGCCCGTTGGCGGCGGCTACCGCGCGCAACAGCGCCTGCAGGCTGTCGGCCATGGTCACGCCGGCCTCGCCCGACCCGACCAGCACCGCGGTCACGGGGGCGCGCACCACGGCCGGGCGCGCGGCCGGCGCGGCGCCCTGCCAGTGCCGGCGCGCGAGGCCGACGCGCTCCTCGCCGTAAACGGTCAGCGCCTGGTCGAGGGTTGCGGTCAGGCGGCCGGGCGTCAGCTCGCCGACGGCGCCGAGTCCCGCGACGATGGCGCCGGGGTGACGGCCACCGGCGCCGCCCGGCTCGCGCGCGCTCAACACGACGGTGGCCGTCTGCAGCGGACCGGCGTAGACGTCCATGCGATGCAGCTCGGACAGCCGCCCCGACAAATGACGATCGAGCGATCGCTCCGCGGCGACGATCACGTCGTGGTCGTAGTGGCCGACGAGCACTGGCGTGTGCGCGTTGGCGAGGTCGTCGTGGACGATGCGGACGTGCACGCGCTGGCGGGCCGCGCGGCCCGCCTCTGCGGCTCGAGCCGCGAGCCGTGCCGATGCCGTCGCCGGGTGATCGAGCGCTCCGGGCATCCTCGAGATCGCCATGAGGCCCAGCTCCTCGCTGCGCGGACAGGGAGGGCCGCAGGCTACCATGGCGCCTGCGCGCGGCGACGCGCCGGCGCCCACTCACCGTGCAACGCATCGAGGGATTCGACTTCGCGACGCTGACGGCCGGCGGCGACGGCGCCCTGCAGAACGTGGACGAGGTCGCCCGGCTGGATGCCCGCATCACCGCGGGCGGCGCGACCGATCTGATCGCAATCGTCCACGGCTTCCGCCACGACGAGCGCGAGGCGACGCGGCGCTACGCCGCGTGGTTGCGGGCGTTCGGCGCCGACCTGTCGCGGGCCGTGCTGCGTCCGCGGTTGCAATCGCGGCGCTTCCTGGTCGCGGGTGTGTACTGGCCGGCGACGGCGTTCCCGGAAACCTTCGACGAGGGCGACGCCGGGACGGAGCAATCGCGCGACGGGGAAGGCGTGGAAGCGATGTCGCGGGTGTCCGCCCGTGTAGCCGCGCTGGCGTCGTGGGTGGCCGACCCTGCGGGCGCCGGGGCCGCGATCGAGGGCGCCCGTGCGCTGGTGCCGGCGTTGGCGGAGCGACGCGGGCAAGACGAGTTCGTGGCCGAGCTCTGGTCGGTGCTGCGCGAGTCGGCGTCCGACACGACCGAGGGTGCGTCTGCCCTCGCGGCGGTGCCGGGATCGGAGCTGCTCGCCCGCATCGATCGGACCCGCGGCCTGGCCGCCTCGCTGCCCGGCCGGGTCAATCAGTTCCTCAACCTGCTGACGTGGTACCTGATGAAGGAGCGTGCGGGCTCGGTGGGCGCACGCGCGCTCGCGGATGCCGTGCGGC
The DNA here is from genome assembly GCA_963707795.1 of uncultured Acidobacteriota bacterium. Taxonomy (GTDB): domain Bacteria; phylum Acidobacteriota; class Vicinamibacteria; order Vicinamibacterales; family UBA2999; genus JACCSI01. Next base: position 410,326 of record OY970174.1, read on the forward strand.
GCCTGAAGGCGGCGCACCCACAGCTGAAGGTTCAGCTCGTGGGACACAGCCTCGGCGCGCGGGTGGTCGCCGCGTGCGCCAGCGCCCTCTCCGCGCCACCGGCGGTGCCGCTGGATTCGCTGACGCTGCTGCAGGCCGCGTTCTCGCACTTTGGTTTCAGCGCCGACAACGGCTTCGGGACGCCGGGATTCTTCCGGCCGGTGGTCGCGAGGGCCATCGTGTCAGGCCCGCTGCTCGCGACCTGCTCCGCGGACGACCGGCTGCTCGGCGGTGTCTACGCGCTGGTGTCGCGACTGGCCGGCGACGCCAGCCGCGCGCTCGGCGACGGCGTCGATCCGTATGGCGCGCTCGGCCGCAATGGCGCGCAGCGAACCGCCGAGGCCGTCGCGATGCGGCTGTCGGCGCCGGATACGCCGTACGCGTTCGCGCGTGGCCGGATCACGTCGCTCGACGGGTCGGGCGGCGTGATCGCCCATCACGGCGACGTGGCCAACCCGCACGTGAGCTACGCGTGTGCCGCCGCGCTCGCGCAGACCTGACGGGCCGGGCAGGCCGCGACCAGGCTCGTGCCCGCTGGCGACAGCCGGCCCACCCGGAGGTATGATTACCGCGTACCTGCAGCAGCGGTCCGCGATCATGCTTGGACGGACAATTTCACACTACAAGATCGTCGCCCAGCTCGGCGCGGGTGGGATGGGCGTCGTCTACCGCGCCGAGGACGTCCGTCTCGGCCGGTCGGTCGCGGTCAAGTTCGTCTCGGAGGATTACGGGACCGACGAGCAGGCGCTGCAGCGCCTGCGGTCGGAGGCGCGTGCCGCTTCGGCGCTCAACCACGGCAACATCTGCACCATCTACGACGTCGGCGAAGACGAGGGCCGGCCCTTCATCGTGATGGAGCTGATGAAGGGGGAGAGCCTGCGCGACCGGCTGGCTCGCGGGCCGCTGAAGGTCCACCATATCGTGGACATCGGCATCGAGATCGCCGATGCGCTGCACACGACGCACAGCGACGGCATCATCCACCGCGACATCAAGCCGGGGAACATCTTCCTCACCGAGAGCGGCCACGTGAAGCTGCTCGACTTCGGGCTGGCGAAGCTGACGCCGGGTTTCGCCGGCTCGAACACCACCGGCGCGACGCTCGAGGCCACCGTGGCCGGCGTCACCCTCGGGACCATTTCCTACATGTCGCCCGAGCAGGCGACCGGCGAGGATCTCGACGGCCGTACGGACATCTTCTCGCTCGGCGTGGTGCTCTACGAATGCTCGACCGGGCGGCACCCGTTCCCGGGCAAGACCTCGGCGGTCACCCTCGCCGGCATCCTCAACAAGGTGCCGGTGGCGCCGGTCGCGCTCAATCCCGAGCTGCCGCTGCGGCTGCAAGCGGTCCTCAACAACTGCCTGGAGAAGGATCGCGAGCTGCGCTACCAGTCCGCGGCCGACCTGCGTGCGGACCTCAAGCGGGTGCGGCGCGATCTCGAGTCCGGGCACACGCGCACCGTCGACGCGGTGACCGGCCTGCCGGTGACCGATGAGGTGACGCGGGCCACCTCGACGAGCGGAGTACTCGCGCGCGGCCGCGACAGGTACTGCCGTGGCCCCCCCGGTGGCCGCGCCGGCGCGGTCGCGCTCGCGTGGGGGATGGGTGGCGGGCGGCGTGGCCCTCCTCGTCGTGCTGGCCGGCGGTGGCTATGCGTGGTGGCGGGCGAACACAGCTGCGCCGCTCGACACAAGCCTGACGGCGCCGGCGCCGGCGGTGGCGCTGGCGGAGGCCACGGTGCAGAACCGGCTGGCGCTCGCCAGCGCCAGCCTCCAGGGCCGCAACTATCGCGCGGCGGTGGCGTATGCCGACGAAGTCCTGGCGATGCAGGCCGGGCACGCCGAGGCGACCCGGATTCGCACCGAGGCCGGCGCCATGCTGGCCCGGTTCGACGAGGCGGTCGCCGACGCGCGCAACCGCATCGCGGCCAGCGACGTGGCTGGCGCGGCCAGCGCCCTGGAGACCGCGCGCACGATCGATCCCAGCGCGCCGGTGGTCGTCGAGTTGTCCTCGCGGCTGAGCGACCTCGCGCGCCGGACCAGCGCCGGGACGCGTGCCGGGGAGCGGGCAGCGGCGCCGCCCGCGCAACCGGCGCCGCGCCGCGAAGCCGCTGCGGCAAAGCCGGCACCGGTCGAGCCCGAGGCGCCCGCACCGCCGCCGGTGCGCGCCGAACCCGAGAAGCCCGAAGTGCGCACACCGGCTCCCGCGCCGACGCCCGTGCCGCAGGCTCCCGTGCCGGCCGCGCCCGCGCCGACACCGCCGCCCGCCGCGCCGGCTGTGACGACGCCTCCCGCGCCGGTCGTCACACCGGCTCCGGCGCCGGCGACGCCGCCCCGGACCGAGACGCCCGCGCCCAGCGCTCCCGCGGAAACCGCCGACGCCGCGATCCGCCGCCTGGCGGCGACCTATGCCCGGGCCATCGAGAACAAGGACATCGCGCTCTTCCGTTCGATCAAGCCGAACCTGTCGGGCGAAGAAGAGCGGCGGCTGCAGGAGGGGTTTCGCGCCGTCACCTCGCAGCGAGTCAACCTGTCGGTGGTCTCGATCGACCGGCGCGGCGACGAGGCCACCGTCGTGGTCCGCCGCCGCGACACGATCCAGGCGGGCGGACGCCAGCACACGGCGGAAAGCCGGCAGACGCTCGGCGTCGCGCAGGCGAACGGGCAGTGGGTGATCGTGGATATCCGGTAGACGGGAGGTCCTGATGCTGCGGCGGTTGGCGTTGACGCTGGTGGGTGTGCTCGCGGTCGGCGGTCCGGCGGCGGCGCAGGATCCCTACAATCTGACCGCGCCGGTGCGCAATCTCGCGACCCTCTTCACCGACCTGTTCGGCCCGCGCGGCCTCATCGTCGACAGCCTGGCGACGCTGCCCGGCGAGCAGCCGCATACCGCGCACTTCACCAGCGACTTCCAGTTCAACTTCAATCAGTTCAGCACCGCCCTGGTGAGCCAGCTGGTGAGCGTGCCGCTGCCGTCGCCCGGCGGCGGGTTCACCTACCAGTTCGACCCGTCGCTCGGCGTGTTTCAGCGCACCACCGAGAGCTTCGGGCCGATCCTGGCCGACCGGGCCGACACCATCGGCGCGCGGCGGGTGTCGTTCGGCTTCGCCTACCAGCGTTTCAACTTCGACACCGTCGAGGGCCTCGACCTCGGCAACGTGCCGGCCGTGTTCACCCACGACAACGCCGTGCTGCGCGGCGGCCGCGAGGACGTGGTCACGACGCGCAACGCCATCGAGGCCACCGTCGATCAGGCGACGACGTTCGTGACGCTCGGCGTCACCGATCGCCTCGACGTCTCGCTCGCCGTCCCCTACGTCTCGAACTACCTGAAGGTCGTGTCCACCGCGACGATCAACCGACTCGGCACGACCAATCCCCTGACACATTTCTTCCGCCAGTCCGACGGGGAAGTAGGCGAGCAGCGCATCTTCACGGCGGTCGGCAACGCCAGCGGGCTGGGCGACATCATGATCCGCGTCAAGCAGACGGTGCGGAAGCAGCCGTCGAGCGGGCTGGCGGTCGGGCTCGACGTGCGCCTGCCGACGGGCGACGAGATGAACCTGCTCGGCAGCGGGGCGCCGGGGCTGCAGCCCTTCGGCATCTGGTCCGCGACCTTCGACAAGGTCTCGCCACACGTGAACGTCAGCTACAAATGGAACGGATCGAGCGTGCTCGCCGGGAACCCGGCGCGCGGCGAGTCGGCGCATTTTCCCGACCAGGTGGCCTACGGCGCCGGCGCCGACCTCAGCGTCAATCCACGCCTGACGCTGGCGTTCGATCTCGTCGGCCGCTATTTCATCGATGCCGAGCGGCTGCGGCCGCAGGAGTTCCAGGCGCTCGACGACCGCTCCGTCTTTCCCAACATCGTGTTCTCCCGCGACTCGTTCAACGCGTTGAGCGGTGCCATCGGGCTCAAGGGCAACCTCTTCGGCCGGCTGCTGCTCGACGTCAACCTCCTGTTCAAGCTCGACGATCACGGCTTGCGCGACAAAGTGACGCCGCTGGTGGGGATCGAGTACAGCTTCTGAGGGCGCGATGGCGAAACGGCTGGTCGAATCGCTGACCGGAGTCGGTGCGATCCACGCGGGCGAGATTCTGCTGCGCACCACCACCTACAACCTGTCGGTGTGGTCCGACGATCAGGCGTCCGCGGACGGTCAGACCGAGGGCGTGGACGGCCATATCGACATCACCGGGATTGGTGAGACCGTCGTGCTCGCCGGGCCCGGCACGCTGACGTTGACGCTCGCGGACGGGCGCCGCCTCGCGTTTCAAATCACCAGCAGCGTCGGCGGCATCGTCGGGCGCGGCTGGCTCCCGGCGGCGTAGCCGCGGCCGTCCAACGACGGTCCGCGGCCACGGGCGGGAGGCGCATGCAAGCTATTGCGCAGGCTGGATGATGATCTTCGTAGCGGTCTTCGTGCCCCCATCCTCGGTGAAGTGGACCGTGACCCGCCCCTCCTTCATGGTCACCAGGCCGGCCGCGCCGTCCTTGGCGCCGGTCACCTCGGTCTTCTCGTCGTAGACGAATTCGACGTCGCCCGCATCGGCCGTCTTGACGACGATTTTCTTCGCCTCGGCGTCGACGCGCACCAGGTCACCTTCAATCGGGGCCGGCTGGCGCGGCTGTTCAGCCTGCGGGGCCGGGGCTGGCGGTTGCTGTGGCTCCTGAGCGAGGGCCGTCGCCGGACCCAGCGCCAGGCCCAGCACCGCGAAACCCATCAGGACGAATACCGTGCGGTTGGTCGTGTTCACGTTTGCCTCCTCCATGTGTCAGGAATGTGAAGAGGAGGGCAAGGAGCATGCCTGCGTGGGCAGATTGAGGCACTCAGTTAACGTGCTGCTGGCATTGAAGTTGAGCAGACAGGCTGACGGTCGAGGCGGGGTTCGAGCTGTGTAATTTTTTCGGGCAGACCCGAAAGTCATTCACTCTTAGCTCAGCCGTATGCTAGCTTATCCATTCCCCCGATGCGGCCGTCGATTCTCTGGCTCGTGCTCGTCCTGCTGGCCCCTGGTCCGGCCGTCGCGGACTCCCGCCACGAGCGCTCCGACCTGCAGATGCTCGCGGATGAGCTGAGAGCCCGCCTCGCACTCGAGGCGCGGGTGGAGATCGCGCTCGTCACCGCGAACCCGAAGCTGGTGTCGGTCGAACCCGCGGCGCCGGCCGGCGCCCGCCGCGTCTTCATCATCTCCGTCGAAGCCAGCGTCCTCGAGATGCTGGACGACGAGGAACTGCGCGCGGTGGTCGCGCACGAGCTCGGGCACGTGTGGATCTTCACCCACCATCCCTACCTGCACACCGAACGGCTCGCCAACGACATCGCGCGCCGGGTCGTCAGTCGAGAGAGCCTGGCGAAGGTCTACGCCAAGGTCTGGGCGCACGCCGGCGCCAAGGGCGACGTCACCAGGTTTCTCGGGCAGTAAGGGCGCGATCAGGGCTTCACGACGGCCGCCACCTGCAGGGCGACGCCGCTGTCGGTCGTCAGCGTCATCTGCACCGTCTCGCCGACTTTCAGCGGCCGCTTGAGTTTGCCGAGCGCCACGTGGACGCCGGCCGGCGTCATCTCGACCTTGCCATAGGCGGGAGCGGTCACCTCGGTGACCTCGCCGCTGCCCGCGCCCTCGGCGCGCGCCTGGCGGAACCGCGCCTCGCCGGCGACATCGGCCGTGACCGACACGAGGTAGACGTCGTACATCGTGGGATTGGTGACGACCACGAACGCGGCCGCCGTGTCCTCGCCGGGAGCCGGGGCTTTGACCCACCCCGCCGACGCGGTGACGGGCTGTTGTTCGAGGAGCGCGTGCGCGCTCATGGCAGCTAGGAAGATGATGAGTGCGAATGCAGTCTTTGCGGGGGACATCTCCTGATTCTAGTCCGGTTGTCGAGGTGGCAGGCACGGCTCCCCGCAGCTTTGGTATCGTGACGGCATGGCCTTTCGCATCCTCGCCCTCGTCCTGACGGCCGGTCTGGCCGCGTGCTCGTCCGACGCCGAACGCACGCGCGATGGATCATCTGCCGCGACGCCGGCCGCGGCTGTGCCGGCCGCGTCGCCGTCTCCACAGAACTCGAGCGAGCGCAAGTACCTGCTCGAGCGGGTAGACGAGGTCGCCGTCGTGCAGCTGTACGCGGACGGGTTCGCGACGCTGCCGCTCGATCAGAAGACCCTCATCTGGCATCTCTACCAGGCGGCCATTGCCGGCCGCGACATCTTCTACGACCAGAAGCACCGCGACGCGCTCGAGATGCGCGCGTTCCTCGAGCAGATCGTCCGTCACCCCGAAGGCGTGGCCGCCTCGACGCTGGCCGAGGTCCAGCGCTACACCAAGCTGTTCTGGATCAACAACGGTCCCTACAACAACCTGACCGCGCGCAAGTTCGTCCTCGCCTGCACGCCGCAGGCGTTCGCCGACGCTGCCCGGGCGGCGGCCGGCAGCGGCGCGACGTTCCCGGTGCGTGCGGGCGAGTCGCTCGAGGCCGCGCTCGCCAGGCTGCAGCCGATGTTCTTCGACCCGGCCGTCGACCCCATTGTGACGAACAAGACCCCCGGGCCGGGCCAGGACATCCTGCAGGCCAGCGCCAACAACCTCTATCTCAATGTCACCATGGCCGATCTCGCCGGGTTCGTCGAGAAGAACGGGCTGAACTCGCGGCTGGTCAAGAGAGACAGCGGTCTGGCCGAGGAGGTCTACCGGATCGACGGCCGCTACGGGCCGCAGATTGCCGCCATCGTCGGCCATCTCGAAGCCGCGATGCCGTTTGCCGCGCCGCCGATGGCCAACGCGCTGCGCGCGCTGGTGCAGTGGTATCGCACCGGCGACGACGCCGATCGGGTGAAGTACGACATCGCGTGGGTGCAGGACGACCAGTCGCCGGTCGACACCATCAACGGCTTCATCGAGGTGTACCTCGATCCGCGCGGGGTCAAGGGCGCGTGGGAGGCGCTGGTCTTCTACGTGAACCACGAGAAGACCCAGCGGATCCGGACCCTCGCGAACAACGCGCAGTGGTTCGAGGACCGCATGCCGTGGGATCCGAAGTACCGCAAGCCGAGCGTCCAGGGCATCGTCGCCAACGCCATCGACGTCGTCATCGAGACCGGCGACTCCGGCCCGGTGACGCCGATCGGCATCAACCTCCCGAACGACCAGACCATTCGCGAGCGCTACGGCAGCAAGTCGGTGGCCCTGTCGAACGTGACCGACGCCTACAACCGTTCCACGCCGGGCGGCATGCGCAGCGAGTTCACCTGGTCGCCGGAGGAAGCGGAGCGGGCGGCCCGTTTCGCCGATTTCGCCGGCGAGCTGACGACGGACATGCACGAGGTGATCGGGCACGCATCGGGGCGGCAGTCGCCGGACGTGGCGGGGAGCCCGCAATCGCTGATCAAGGAAGAATTTTCCGCCCTCGAGGAAGCCCGCGCCGACCTGGTCGGGCTGTACTTCCTGGCCGACCCCAAGCTCGTCGAGCTGGGCATCATCGCCGCCGCCGACCACGACGCCGTCGTGCGCGCCGAGTACGAAGCCTACACACGCAATGCGATCGTGCAGCTCCGGCGCATCCGCGAAGGCACGCAGATCGAAGAAGACCACATGCGCAACCGCCAGATGATCGTGCGCTGGCTGATGGCCAATACCGCCGCCATCGAGGAACGCAGCCGCGACGGCAAGACGTACCTGGTCATGGTGGACGCGAAGGCCTTCCGCGACGGGGTGGGCCGGCTGCTCGCCGACGTGCAGCGGATCAAGTCCGAGGGCGACTACACGGCGGCGAAGACGCTGTTCGCCACGCACGGTGTGCACTTCGACCCCAAGCTGCGCGACCAGATCGTATCGCGCGTGCAGGCGCTGAACCTGCCGTCGTACACCGGGTTCGTGATGCCGAAGCTGACGCCGGTGCGCGGCGCGGACGGCCGCATCACCGACGTCGCGATCTCGTACCCCCTGGATCTGACGGCGCAGATGCTGGAGTACGCGGCCCTGGCCCCGAGCGGCGGGGTGAGCCCGTCTGGCGTGTCGCGCTGATCGCGCGCGATACCGGCGGGCGCGGACCGGACCGATAGTGGGAACGAACCCGTGAGCGCATCCGTGACAACCCCGCAGGTCGATACCGCCGGCGACATCGCCGACCTCCTGGTGCGCGGCCGCAACGCGGACGGCGGCTGGGGCTATTTTGCCGGCAAGGCCAGCCGCCTCGAACCCACCTGCTGGGCCCTGCTCGCCCTCGCCGGCCGGCCCGGCGCGCCCGTCGACGCCGCGCCGCTGCGCGCGTGGCCGGCCCGCGACGGGTTGCTGCTGGAGCGGCGCGACGGCGATCCCAATTTCGCCTTTCATGGCCTGGCACTGCTGACGCTGCTGGCCCTCCAGGTCGACCACGCCGCCGGCAATGCGACGCTCGCCGACGCGATGCAGCGCGCCCGCAGCGTGACCCTCGAGAATTCGCCGTACATCCGCCAGGACAACTCCCTGGTCGGTTGGTCGTGGGTGGCGGGGACGTTCGGCTGGGTCGAGCCAACCGCCTGGTGCCTGCTGGCATTGAAGAAGTGGGCACGGCTGCCTGGCGCCGGCGCGGACGCCGCGCGGATCGCGGAGGCCGAACGCCTCCTCGCTGATCGCGCCTGCCGGGGCGGGGGCTGGAACTACGGCAACGCCAGCGTCCTCGGGCAGGACCTGCACCCGTACGTGCCGACCACCGCTGTGGCGCTGCTCGCGCTGCAGGATCGACCGGAGGAACCGGCGACGAAGGCGGGCGTGGCGATGCTCGAGGCGCAGGGCATTTCCGAGCGCTCGGCGTCCTCGCTGGCACTGGCCGCCCTTGCGCTGCGCGTGCACCGGCGCGACGACGCCGCCGCGCGAACGGCCATTCTCGATCAACTGCCCGTCACCGTGGGGCTGGGCAATCATGCCGCTGCCGCGATGGCGCTCTATACTCTTCGCACCGACCACGCCGATGCTGCCGTCACGCTGTGATCCGCCGTTCGACGCCCGCCTGACGCGGCGGTCGTTCCTCGCCGCCGTCTCCGGCGCGCTCGTCGCCGCCGCCTGCCGGCGCGGGCCCTACGATCCCGCGCAGTTCAGCGTCCCCAGCGAATCGAACGTCGGACTGTTCGCGGCACCCGATTATCGCGTCGACTTCACGGACCTCATCGGCCGCGGCCTGGCCGAACTGGGGGTGGACGTACGGGGGCGCCGGGTGTTCCTCAAGCCCAACATGGTGGAGTACGAGAGCGGCAGCGTCATCAACACCAACCCGCTGGTGGTCGCCGGCGCGGCGCTGGCCTTCCGCGCGGCGGGCGCCGCGTCCGTCGTGGTCGGCGAGGGGCCAGGCCATCGTCGCGACATGGAGTATCTGGTCGCGAGCACCGGGCTCTACGACCAGTTGCGCGAGCATCGCATCCGCTTCGTCGATCTCAACCACGACGACGTGGCCGAGGTGCCGTTACGGAGCCGGTTCACCGGGCTCGAGCGGCTGGCGCTGCCGGCCGAATTGCTTCAGTCGGATTTCGTCGTTTCGATGCCGAAACTGAAAACCCATCACTGGGCCGGGCTGACCGCGAGCATGAAGAACTTCTTCGGCGTCGTCCCCGGGGCCGTCTACGGCTGGCCGAAGAACATCCTGCACATGCACGGCATCGACTCGTCGATCCTGGACCTCAATGCGACGATCCGCCCGCACTTCTCCATCGTTGATGCGGTGACGGCGATGGAGGGTGACGGCCCGATCATGGGTCGCGCCCGGCACGTCGGGTGTGTCGCCATGGGCAGCGATCTCGTGGCCGTCGACTCGACCCTGGCGCGCATGATCGGGCTCGATCCGCGCAAGCTGCGCTACCTGGACGAAGCGGGGCGATTCCTCGGACAGGGCGACGAGCGCCGCATCGTGCAGCGTGGCGAACCGCTCGCGCGGTTCCGGTCGACGTTCGACGTCGTGGACCACTTCAAGCCCGCTCGTCTCGACCCCTCCTGACGGCCATCCTGCCCCAATTGGGGCGGTCGTGCGCGTCGCCGCGGTGGTCGAGAGGTCCATTTTGCAGCACACCATGGTCCTGTTTAGGACACGTTAGTCCTCTAATTCCACCTCCAGTACCTGTCTAACGCCGCTACAGTTCTTGTCATGGACACGTAAAACCGTGCGGCGACGGGCTTTTCTACCCAGGAATACTCTTGTGTCGTGCCGCGGATGTGATAAAAGTACCGGCTCCCAAACTGTAATTCGGGTGCGTTGGGGACCTCAGCAATGTCCGGCACAGACTCTGCAGTGCGTGGCAGGCGTTGCGAACCTGAGTTTGGAGTTCAACGAGGTTCGACGACGACCGCGCCGCGGGTCGAGGCCGAGACGCTTCACCAATCGCGCGAGCGACCGAAAAAGAGTTCGAGGGAATTCGCCGCGAGGCGAAGCCGGCGGTGGGCGCAGCCACCGATCGGGACGAGCGACGCTGCGCAGAGGAACGCGAGGTTCGCGACCGGGTCCGATCGTCAGATTTGGCGAACTTCACCGGACGCGGTGAGCCAGGAGCCACGGGAGCTGATGTCGCGTTCATACGCCGGGGGGCGAACCTGCCGGCAACCGAACTGTCAACGCAAGTCAAACTGGAGTAGATGATGAAGAATCTGTTGAATCGTTTCGTTCGCGACGAGCAGGGCCAGGACCTGATCGAGTACGCGCTGCTGGCCGGGTTCATTTCGCTGGTGGCGGTCGTGGCCATCACCAACGTCGGCACCGGCGTCAACGCCGTTTACGGCAACATCGACAGCCAGGTGCAGGCCATTCCCGGCGGCTCGGGTTCGTAGTCGGCGACCGTTCGCGCAAGGCGCCGGGCGGAGCCCGGCGCCTTGCCTACTCAGCTGATCACGAACCAAAGTTTTCAGCTGGCAGAAGGCAGTGTCCTCGAATTAACCGGTTCACCCTCACGTGGGCACAACGGTTTGACAGCGAGTCGAGAAGGGATTGCGAGATGAGCTTGATGACGCGGCTATTTCGAGAGGACTCCGGACAGGACTTGATCGAATACGCGTTGTTGGCGGCGTTCATCTCGCTGACCTCGACCGCATTCATCACGTCGATCGGCAGTCGTGTGAACCAGTGGTACCAGGGCTACGGTGCGACGATCGCAACCATTCCCTCTGGTGGGTCCTAGTGAACAAGCTCGCGCGGCGATTCGTTCGCGACGAATCCGGGCAGGACGTGATTGAGTACGCCCTGCTGAGCGCGGGGATTGCCGTCGTCGGCATTCTGATCTGGCAGAACATCGGCGTTGGCATCTTCAACGCCTACACCGGCTGGGACACCGGCGTCCAGACGTTGTCGGCGTGCACCCCCGATCCCGGAGGTGGGGGCTGCCCGTGACGCCCCGTGACTGTCGTTTTTTGTCCGCCGCCCGATGAGTGAGACAGGCCGCCGATGACCCTCGTCCAGAGCGCTGCCATCGTGGTCGCCGTCTGTGCCGTCGTGTGGGATCTCTCCACCCGCCGCATTCCCAATCTGCTCACGTTTTCCGCCGCGCTGCTTGCGTTCGCCGTGCACGGGTATCTCGGCGGCTGGTCCGCGGCCGGCTGGGCGTTGGCCGGCTGGGCGGTCGGCGTCGCATTCTTCTTTCCGCTGTTTGCACTCGGCGGCATGGGGGGGGGCGACGTCAAGCTGCTGGGCGCGCTCGGGGCCTGGCTGGGGCCGGTGCCGGTGATTTGGGTGGGCCTCTTCTCCGGCATCGCCGGCGGGGTCATGGCGCTGCTGGTCGGGGCGTATGCCGGGTATTTACGCCAGGCCTTCGCCAATGTCTGGGGTTTGTTGCTATATTGGCGGGTGGCCGGCGTGCGGCCGCTGCCCGAGCTGACGCTCTCGTCGTCCTCCCGAGCTCCCCGCTTGGCTTACGCAGTTCCGGTCCTCGCAGGACTGATGGTGACGCTATGGTGGGTTTGATGTCTCCGATTTCTCCCAGGAAGGCCGCCCGGTCCGAGCGCGGCGCCGAGCTCATCGAGTTCGCGCTCGTGTTCCCGCTTCTGTTGTTCATCGTGCTCGGCATCGTCGATTTCGGGTTCCTGTTCCAGCGGATGGAAGTGGTCACCAATGCGGCGCGCGAGGGCGCGCGCATCGCCGTGTTGCCGGGGTATTCGGTGGCCGACGTCCGCGACCGGGTGTGCGACTACGTGCAGGGTGGCGGCGTACCGATGACGGCGGCCCAATGCTCGAGCGCCGCCAACATCAACGTCACCAACACGACTATTTCGGCTGGCAGCTCCTCCATCTCCGGCAAGTCGGTGACGGTATCGTTCCCGCATCAGTATCTCTTCATCGGCGGGATCGCGAGCTGGATTGGCGGCGGCTCCTTCGGGACGGTTCCGGTGAACGCCACGGCGGTCATGCGCGACGAGATTGCGGTGCCGGCAGGCGGGGGATCGTAAGTGGGATCGTAACGGTCGTACGGCCATCGACCGATGAAGTGGACGGACGTCGCCCCCGACGGCCGCAGCAGTGTCAGCCTGGGAACACCCAACCGGAGACCGATAAATGGATCGTAATACTCGCACTCTCGTCGTCGTCGGCGTCGCTGTCGCGGCGGCGGCGCTCGCCAGCTTTGGCGCCTACCAGGCGATCCAGCGCATGCCCGTGCGCGAAGTGGAAGTCCGCAGCGTGCACCACGTGGTGGCGGTGGCCGACATGCCGATGGGAAGCCTCGTCACCAAGGACCACGTCAAGCTGGTGGCCTGGCCGGCGAGCGACCCGCTGCCGAACGGGTTCACCGAGATCGAGCAGGTCGTCAACCGCGGGCTGATTGCCGCCGTCGGCGCCAACGAGCCGCTGACCGAGACGAAGCTGGCGCCGCTCGAGGCGGGCGCCGGGCTGCCGCCGTCCATTCCCGCAGGGCATGCGCGCGTTGTCGGTGAAGGTGAACGAAGTGGTCGGCGTCGCCGGCTTCGTCGTGCCGGGCACACGCGTGGACCTGCTGGTCACGCTGCGCCAGGACCAGAACCGCGACAGCATGACGCGCGTCGTCGTCAGCGACGTGCAGGTGCTGACCGCCGGCACCCGCTACGACCAGGAGAAGGCCCGCGACGGCCAGCCGATTCCAACGACGGTGGTGACGCTGCTGGTGACGCCCGAGGATTCCGAGAAGGTGACGCTGGCCTCGAGCGAAGGCCAGATCATGCTGACCTTGCGCAACCCGATGGACCGCAAGCCGACCGAGACCAACGGCATCCGTACGGCGGCCTGCTCGGTGCGGCCCCGGCCCCGCCGCCGGTGGTGAAGACCGTCGCCAACCGTCGCGTCGCCGTCGCGCCCGCGCCGCCGCCGGCACCGGTGTCGAAGATCTACACCGTGGAAGCCATCCGGGGCGCGAAGCGTTCCGAGGAGGTCGTGCGGTGATGCGCCTCCTCAATCGATTCGCCGGACTGCGCCCGGCCGCTGGCGCGCATTGCGCTCGCGGTCGTGGCCGCCTCGTCGATGGTCGCCGCGCAGGCGCCGCAACCGGTCGCCGAAGAGGGTTCCTATCCGAAGGTGCCGCTCACGGCCGGCCGTTCGACCGTCATCTCCACCGACTTCGACGTCACCCGCATCGCGGTCACCAACCCGGCCATCGCCGACGCCGTGGTCGTGCAGCCGCGCGAGATCCTGATCGACGGCAAGGCGCCGGGCACGGTCAGCCTGATCGTCTGGGGCAGTTCGAGCCGCACCCAGTACGACGTCGTCGTCGAGCAGCCGATCACGTCGCTCGAGCAGCAGCTGCACATGCTGTTTCCCGGTGAGGACGTCACCGTCGGCGACCAGCGAGGGCGCCACCGTGCTGTCCGGGCGCGTGTCCAACACCAACGTGATGCTGCGGATCGGCGAGATCGCCGCGGCGTCGCTGCCCAAGGCGCAGGTGATCAACCTGCTGCAGGTGCCGGGCGGCAGCGAGAGCCAGCAGGTGATGCTGCAGGTGCGCTTCGCCGAGGTCAACCGTCGGCTGCTGTCGGAAGCGGGCCTGTCGCTCTTCGTCAACCGCGGCAGCGGTTCCTCGCACGCTCGACGACGCAGCAGTTTGCCGCGCCGGATTTCGAGGGCGGCGAGGACGGGACGGTGTCGTGATCTTCAGCGACTTCCTCAACCTCTTCTTCTTCGACCGCGAACACGGGATCGGCGGCGTGCTGCGGGCGCTGGAATCGACGGGCGCCTTCCAGAGCCTGGCCGAGCCGAACCTGATCGCCTACAACAACCAGGAAGCCAGCTTCCTCGCCGGCGGCGAGTTCCCGGTGCCGGTCGTGCAGGGCGCGCAAGGCGGCGTGTCGGTGCATCTTCAAGGAGTTCGGGATCCGGTTGACGTTCACTGCCGACCATTGCCGGCGACGTCATCCGGCTGAAGGTGAGGCCCGAGGTCAGCACCCTCGACTTCGCCAATGGCGTTGACGCTGTCCGGCTTCCGCATTCCGGCGCTGACGACGCGCCGCGCCGAGACCGACCGTCGAGCTGCGCGACGGGCAGTCATTCGCCATCGCCGGTTTGCTCGACAACATTTCGCAGAACGACTCCGCGGCGATGCCGATCCTGAGTAAGCTACCGATCATCGGCAACCTGTTCAAGAGCCGCGCGAGGCGCGCCGAGCAGACCGAGCTGATGGTGCTCATCACGCCGCGGCTGGTGCGGGCGCTGGATCCGGACGAGGTGCCGCCGCTGCCGACGCAGACCGATCCGTTCATCCGCAAGCCCGGTCCGGAGGGCGCGCCGCCGCCGGCCGACCTCGGCAGCCGGCTCGAGGGTGGCGGAGGCCTGGTGGACGCGCCGTCGGCGCCGGCGCAGCGGAAGGGATCGCCGAAGTCGTAATCTCTCTTCGAGAGCGAGGTCACTCATGCAGATAGAGCCAGCGCGTTCATCCTCCGAGCGTGGAGCCGTCATCATTCAGGTGGCGGTCTGTCTGCTCGTCCTCCTGGCGTTTTCCGCCTTCGTCATGGACTACGGGATCATGTGGGCCAGCCGCGGCCAGATCCAGACGTCGGCGGATGCCGGCGCGCTGGCGGGCGCCATCGCGCTGGGGCATGATGGGGTCGCGCCGCTGGCCTCGGCGCAGGCCGATGCCAAGGTCAAGGCGCAGGCGGTGGCGCGGGCCAACGGCGTGTGGGGCGCCGCGCCGGACGTCCAGCTGACCGACATCACCTTCCCGCCGTGCCCCCCGGGGGCGCCGGGACCGCCCGACATGTGCATCAAGGTGGACGCCTTCCGCAACCAGGCGCGCGGCAACCCGCTGGGCATGCTGTTCGGCAACCTGGTGGGCGTCAGCAACCAGGGCGTGCGCGCGACCGCGACGGCGCAGGTCATCGGGGCGGACACGACGGACTGCCTGAAGCCGTGGGCCGTCATCGATCGCTGGGACGAGTTCGGCCCCATCCAGTACGCGCCGACCACCGACTGGAACCCGACTGGCGACCCCGAGTTCAACTTCGGCACGTCCACCTTCGATCGCTATTCCACCGGCAAGGGCAAGGCCCCCCCGCAGGAGAACGACACCTACGTTCCGCCGTCGGCGACGGAGGTCGGCACGGGCTACAACCTCAAGTACGACAGCGGTAAGCAGTTCGCCGTGAAGACGGACTCGAACACCAACTCCACCGTATCTCCGGGCTGGTTCCGCGCCATTCGCATCCCGCGGCTCGACGGACAGACCGGCGGCAACGTGTACCGCAACAACATCAGCACCTGCGGCGGTCTGCCCAATAGCTACGCCGACCCGTCCACCGTGTGTCCGACGAACATCACCAATGGCGATGCGGCCTACTGGGCCGAACGCGGCTGCTATGCCACCGAGCCGGGCAACATGGTGGGGCCGACGCGTCAGGGCATCGACGACCTGGTCGCGCGGGACCCCAACGCGATGTGGTCCGGCGGCCAAACGGGACAGGTGATCAACAGCAACCAGGGCGCGAGTTGGTGGAAGAGCCCGCGGGTTGTGCCCATCGGCGTGATCGACATCAACCACTTCATGGCCCAGGACCCGTCGGGGGCCAATGGCGTGTTGAAGCTCGTCAACATCTTCGGCTTCTTCATCGAGGGAATGGGCGACGTCAACCCGGACGGCACCATGTGCGTCAACTGTGGCGGCAACAAGGCGGTCATCGGCCGCATCCTGACGATCCCCGGGTTGGGTTCGTCCTCCAACACGACCAACGCAACGTTCCTGCGCAGCATCATTCTCGTACGGTGAGGAGTTTCCGGTGTCCACGGTGATCAAGCTCGTCAGTTCGGATGCCCATCTCGCGCAGAGCCTGCGCGAGACGGGCATGCAATGCGTCGCGGTGTCGAGTGACGCGCTCGCGACGCTTGCGCAGCCAGGGGCACGCCAGCCGGAAGTGCTCGTCGTCGATCTGCGCGGCAAGCAGCAATTGCCGCCGGCGCTGAGCTCGCTCAAGCGCCAGCACCCGGCGACGGGCGTCCTGCTGGTCGTGTCACAGCTCGAGCCGACGCTGATGCTCGAAGCGATGCGCGCCGGCGTCAACGAGTGCGTCACCGACCCGGTCTCGGTCCCGGACCTGCTGGCGGCGGTCAAGCGGCTGATGGGCAACCTGGCGGCCGGGGCCCGCGGCGAGGTCTACGCCTTCGTCGGCGCCAAGGGCGGCGTCGGCGCGACGACGGTCGCGGTCAACGTGGCGACG
The DNA here is from genome assembly GCA_963707795.1 of uncultured Acidobacteriota bacterium. Lineage (GTDB taxonomy): Bacteria > Acidobacteriota > Vicinamibacteria > Vicinamibacterales > UBA2999 > JACCSI01. The sequence continues at coordinate 426,985 of OY970174.1, forward strand.
GCGCTGGCCAAGCACTCGGATTCGACGCTGCTCATCGACCTGAACGTGGCGTTCGGCGATGCGGCGGTCTTCCTCGGCGAGGAGCCACGCTTCTCGGTCATGGACGCGCTCGAGCACGTCCAGCGGCTCGACGAGGCGTTCTTCAGCGGGCTCGTCGTGCGCACGCAAGTCGGGCCTCGAGCTGCTCGGGGCGCCGGGGCGGCCCACCACCGGCATCTTCGACGCCACCCGCATCCGGGCGCTGATCGATTTCGTCAGCCAGACGCGCCGGATTACGGTGCTCGACGTGCCGCGGTCCGACACCGCCGCGCTCGACTCGCTGGAGATGGCGACCCGGATCATCCTGGTCGCCAACCAGGAGCTGGCCACCGTGCGCAACGCCAGCCGCATGGCCGACGGCGCTGCGCAAGCGCTATGGCCAGGACCGGATCGACCTGGTCCTCACGCGAACCGACCGTCGAGCCGAAATCGGGCACGAGGACGTTCAGCGCACCGTGGGGATCGACCGTCCGGCACACGTTCCCGAGCGACTACCGGCTGGCCCTGCAGGCCATGAACAAGGGCCGTCCGATCGTGCTCGACGCCAACAGCGAGCTGGCGGCGGCCTTCAGCGCCTTCGCCCGCGACCTGGCGGGCGTGGCCGAGGCCGAGGGCGGGGAGCGCAAGGCGTGGACCGGCGGCCTGTTCGGCCGCCTCGCGCCCAAGCGCGCCTGAGCCCGGCGGGGAACCAGGACACAGCATTTCAGGACGAGAACCGATGTCACTAGTTCCAACCACGGCGTTCAGCGGTGCCGGCATCGACACCAGGAGTCCGCACTACCAGGATCTGAAGAGCCGGATCCACCAGGAGCTGCTCAACCGGCTCGAACCTCGAGCGCCTGACGCGCGATGCGCCGCGACGATGCCGAGCCGGAGATCCGCAGCCTCATCGTCGGCATGATCGAGCGCGAGAGCGCGACCACGCCGCTCAGCCTGTTCGAGCGCGAGGCGCTGATCGCCGACGTCATCAACGAGCTGTTCGGCCTCGGGCCGCTCGAGGTGCTGCTCAAGGATCCGGCGATCTCCGACATCCTCGTCAACCGCTACGACCAGGTCTACGTGGAGCGCGAAGGCAAGCTCGAGCAGACCGACGTCGTCTTCCGCGACGACGCGCACCTGATGCAGATCATCGAGCGCATCGTCAGCTCGGTCGGCCGCCGCATCGACGAATCGAGCCCGATGGTCGACGCCCGGCTCGCCGACGGCTCGCGCGTCAACGCCATCATCCCGCCGCTGGCGCTCGACGGCCCGGCGATGTCGATCCGCCGCTTCCGCACCGACCGCCTCGGCGCGCAGGACCTGGTCGACGCGCGAGTCGCTGACGCCAGCCGATGCTCGACTTCCTGCAAGGCCGCGATCGCCTGCCGGCTCAACCTGATCGTCTCGGGCGGCACCGGCGCCGGCAAGACGACGCTGCTCAACATCCTGTCCAGCTTCATCGCTCGACCGAGCGCATCGTCACGATCGAGGACGCCGCCGAGCTGAAGCTGCGGCAGCGGCACGTCGTGCGGCTCGAGACCCGGCCCGGCGAACATCGAAGGCAAGGGCGCGGTCCGCGCCGCGCGAGCTGGTGGTCAACGCCCTGCGTATGCGCCCCGACCGCATCATCGTCGGCGAGGTCCGCGGCGAGGAAGCGCTGGACATGCTGCAGGCCATGAACACCGGCCACGACGGCAGCTTGACGACGATCCACGCCAACAGCCCGCGCGACGCGCTCTACCGTCTCGACACGATGGTGGCGATGGCCAACCTGAACATCCCGGAGCGCGCCATCCGCCAGCAGATCGCGTCGGCCATCAACCTGATCGTGCAGGTGTCGCGCATGGCCGACGGCACGCGCAAGGTGACCGGCATCTCGCGAGATCACCGGCATGGAAGGCGACGTCATCACCATGCAGGACATCTTCGTCTTCGAGCGCACCGGCATCAGCCCCGAGGGCAAGGTGGTCGGCCGCTTCCGCGCCACCGGCGTGCGTCCGAAGTGCAGCGAGCCGCATCGCGGCGGCCGGCATGCACGCTGCCGATCGACATGTTCGACCACGTCAAGGCCGTGGCCTGAGGCACCCGTGGGCATATTCGTCGCCATCACCTTCGCCGCCGTCCTGCTCGTGATTCTGGGCGCGTACTGGCTGTTCGTCCTGCGCGCCGACCAGTCGGAGGAGGCCGCCCTGCAGCGCCGTCTCCAGCCGGACCCGGTGGCGAAGACGGCCAAGCGGCTGCAGATCCAGAAGCCGATCGAGCAGCTGAGCAACGTCGCCGCAGCTCAACACGCTGCTGAGCGCGATGACCCGCATCAGCGCGCCGCTGCAGCGCGACATCACGCAGGCGGCGATGCGCGTCACCGTCGGCACGCTGCTGCTCTCGTCCGGCTGCCTGGCGCTGCTCACCTACGTGCTGGTCGCGCTACTTCACGCTGCAGCACGCTGTTCGCCCTCGCTCGCCGGCGGTCTCGCCGCGTTCATCCCGTTCTGGTACGTCAAGTTCCGCAAGAACAAGCGGCTGCGCCAGTTCGAGGAGCAGTTCCCCGAGGCGATCGACCTGATCGGCCGCGCGCTGCGCGCCGGCCACGCGTTCACCACCGGCCTGGCGATGGCCGCCGAGGAGATCCCGAAGCCGGTGGGCGAGGAGTTCAAGCTGCTCTACGACCGGCAGAACTTCGGCATGCCGCTGCCCGACGCGCTGCAGTGCGTTCGCCGAGCGCATCCCGCTGCATCGACGCGCGCTTCTTCGTCACCGCGGTGCTGACGCAGCGCGAGACGGGCGGCAACCTCGGCGAGGTGCTCGACAACCTGGCCGTCGGTCATTCGCGACCGTTTCCGCGTCAAGCGCCAGGTGCGCGTGCTCACGGCGCACGGCCGCATCACCGGCTGGATTCTGCGCCGGCCTGCCGCCGGCGCTGGCCGCCGTCATGTTCATCACCGCGCCCAGCGCACATGCAGATGCTGCTGAGCGATCCGACTCGGGCGTCCAGATGATCATCGGCGCGCTGGTGCTGCAGGTGATCGGCACGCTCATCATCCGCAAGCTCGTGGACATTCCGGTATCTGACGAAGACCCATGACTCCTGACGCTGATGCTCGTCGTCGGCGGCCTCTTCGTGGCCATCGCCCTGCTCGACGGGCCTTGGCGCGTCGATCGCTGCTCGGCCGCGCGGCGCCCGGAGCAGCGCCGCCTGCGCGAGCTGGCCACCGCCGGCGGACCCGGGATGTCGCTGGCGACGGCCGGAAGCAAGTCCGGCTGACCGAGCAGCTCGAACCCGCGCCTTCAGCAGATCGCCAGCAAGCGCTGCCGAAGTCGCCGAAGGAGATGAGCCGCGCTCCGCCGCCGGCTGGCCACCGCCGGCATCCACAGCTTCGGCGCCGCGGTCTTCTACGCCGTCTGCCGAGCTGACGCTGCCGATCCTGTTCGGCGGCCGGTCCGCTGATGTGATGTTCCCGCCGATGGCGTGGGTTGCTCGCGCGTCATCGCGGCCGTCATCGGCTACATGCTGCCCGGCCTCGTCGCTCGGCACGCTGATCAAGCAAGCAGAAGCTGCAGATCGAGAACGGCCTGCCCGACGCGCTCGACCTGATGATCGTCTGCGTCGAAGCCGGCACCGGCCTCGACCAGGCGATCCATGAAGACCAGCGACGAGCTCGAGATCTCGCATCCCGACTCTGGCCGCCGAGCTGCGGCTGATCACGACGGAGATCCGGGCCGGCAAGCCGCGCATCGAGGCGTTCAAGAATTTCGCGGCGCGGACCAAGGTGGACGACGTGCGCGCGCTGGTCGCGATGCTGATGCAGACCGACCGGTTCGGCACCAGCGTCGCGCAGGCGCTGCGCACGCACGCCGAGACCTCGCGCACCAAGCGGCGGCAGCGGGCGGAGGAGCGGGCCGCCAAGATCGGCGTCAAGCTGGTGTTCCCGCTGGTGTTCTTCCTGTTCCCGGCGTTCTACGTCGTGACGCTCGGGCCGGCCGTCATCCAGTTCGTGCGCGTGTTCTTCGGCCAGGTCGTCAACCGCTAACCCCTCGCAAAGGACAGATCGGATTATGGATAGCACCCTGAACATGGTCCTCCTCGCAATCGCCGGCGTCTGCCTGGTGCTGTACCTGATGCGCCGGCGCTCGCGGCTGCGGGCCGACGACTGATTGCGGCCATGGCGGTGCGCAAGGCCCTCGGCACGGCCGCGATCCTGCTCGGCGGTCTGCTCGTCGGCGGCTGCGCGACCGCCCCGTCGGCGTCGCTCTCCGGCCGCCTGATTCGGCCGGGCGAGCCCACCGTCGATCTCGGCGGACCACCACTAGACGCCGCGCCGGCCGCCCCGTCGGCGGCGGCCGCGGGCCCGCCGCGCGCGGCGATCCAGGGCCGGACGATCGAGGACGCGGATCCGGAGCTGGCCGCGGCGCTGCTGGTCGAAGCAGCGGTTCCCACCGCCGCCAACCACCTGCGTGTCGCCGCGCAGTACCGGCGCGTCGGCGTGCTCGACGCGGCGTTCGCGCGGCTCGAGATGGCGGCAGCCCTGGAGCCGCGATCGACGGCCACCCACGAGGCCATCGCCCGTGCCTGGCGCGACTGGGGGCATCCAGACCGGGCGCTCGGCGCGGCACAGCGTGCCGCCTATTTCGGGGCGCGGTCGGCCTCGGCGCAGAACACGCTCGGCACCGTGCTCGACGCACTCGGGCAGATTGGAGCGGCGGGTGACGCCTATGCCCGCGCCGTGCTGCTCGACCCCACGGCGGCGTGGGCCCTCAACAATCTCTGCTACGCTGATTTCCGCACCGGCCGGCTGGGCGATGCGCGCCTGCACTGCGAGGCGGCGCTGCGCCTGCAGCCCGATCTGGCCGCGGCGCACAACAACCTGGCGCTGATTTACGCCGCCACTGGCGACCTGGTGCTCGCGCGCACGCATTTTGCCGCCGGCGGTGACGAAGCGACGGCGCACTACAACCTCGGGATCGTGTTCCTGGCGCGCGGCGACGATGCCGCCGCCGCGGCCGCGTTCGAGGCGGCGATCGCCGCCCGGCCGGCGTTCTCGGCGGCCAAGCTGCGGGCGCATGCCGCGCGGCTGCGGCTGCTGACCGGCGGCGACTGACGGACCAGCCACTATGGCACTGACCACTCCGGAGACCGAACTCAGCCGCCCGCAGCGTCTCGGCGATTCCGCCGGCCCCGACCACGCCCGAAGAAGCCGGACTCAGCCTCGACCTGCTGGTGCAGCTGAGCCTGAAGACGCTGCACTTCGCCGGCGACCTGAGCGGCGCCGAGCTGGCGCAGCGCCTCGGGCTCAACTTCTCCGTCGTCGAGCCGGCGCTCGACTTCCTGAAGTACGCAGCGGCAGGTGGAGATCGTCGGCGGCACCATGGTCGGCCGCGCGTCGTATCGCTACCGCATCACCGACGCCGGCCGGCAGCGCGCGGCGCTGTTCCTCGAGACGAACCAGTACGTCGGGCGTGGCGCCGGTGCCGTTCGAGCAGTACCGGCGCTACATGCTGAACTTCCAGACGGCGACGCCGCAGCAGCGCGACGCGCGATCGCGTGCGCGAGGCGTTCGTCGCACCTGGTGCATCAGCCAGCACGTGCTCGATCAGCTCGGGCCGGCGATCAACGCCGGCCACTCGATGTTCGTCTACGGGCCGCCGGGCAACGGCAAGACCGTGATCTCGCAGGCGATCCGCAAGCTGCTGCGACGGCGACATCGCCGATCCCGCACGCCATCGAGGTCGAGGGCGCAATCATCCGGTTCTTCGACCCGGTGAACCACGAGCCGATCGAGTCCGAGCGCCGCGATCCGCAGCCGACGCTGCGACCTCGGCGCGCCGCGACGATCGCCGCTGGGTCCGCTGCCGGCGGCCGATGGTCATGGTCGGCGGCGAGCTGACGCTGGATGCGCTCGAGCTGAGCTACAACGCGACCACCGGCTTCTACCGCGCGCCGGTGCAGGCGCATCGCCAACGGCGGCGTGCTGGTCATCGACGACTTCGGCCGGCAGCAGGTGCTCGCCGCGCGACCTGCTCAACCGCTGGATCGTGCCGCTCGAGAGCCGCGTCGATTTCCTCACGCTGCAGTCCGGGCAGAAGTTCGAGCTGCCGTTCATGGTGCTGGTCGTCTTCGCGACCAACATCAAGCCGGCCGAACTGGTGGACGAAGCGTTCCTGCGCCGCATCCACTACAAGGTGTTCGCCGAGAGCCCGACCGTCCCGGAGTTCATGCAGATCTTCGAGAACTGCTGCCGCGATCGCGGCGTCGCGCTTCGACCGCGTCGCTCGTCGAACAGCTGCTGCTGACCTACTACAAGCCGCGCAAGATCGCCGCTGCGCGGCTGCCAGCCGCGCGACCTGATCGACCAGGTGCTCTCGCTGGCCGACTACCGCGGGGAGCCGCGGCGGATGACCGCCGACCTGCTGCAGGCGGCGTGCGCCGGCTACTTCGTGGACGAGCAGGAAAGCCCGGTCGTCTACCAGTAACCGGTCATCACGGATGCGCGGCGGGATCTGTGGCCCTGCAGCGCCACGAATATGAGTGCTATGCGCTCATATTGTCGTGAAGCGCCAGTCGTTTTGTCGCGTCAGCGGGCGCATCATGGCCGGCCCATCGACCGATACAACCCGTAACGGGGAGTCGCGAGCAGTGTGCACGGAAACGATCAGTGAATGCGGGAGCGGGCGTCCGGCCAGTGGCGCTCTCGCCCCGGGACGACGGTAGGTTGCGGTCATGGATACATCGGGCAGGCCACACGAAGGATGGATGACGGTCGTCCCCGTCACCGTGTTCCTGCTGTTCGTGGTGCTCGCGCTCGGGGGGCCGACCAATTTCGTCAACACGGTGAGTCTGTGGATGTCGGACATCGCGCAGGCGGTCGTGGGGTGGATCAAGGACCTGTGACGGCATGAGCAACAACCTGACACTTGCCGAGATCATCCGGCGCGGCGTCGCGGTCGACTGGCCCGAAGCGGTGGCACTCGTGCGCAGCGTCGCCGAGCGGCTGAGCGTGCTGCCGAGCCCGGTGATTCCGGAGCTCCACCACATCGAGCTCGACGCGTCGGGTCGCGTCGACGTCATCGGCGGGATCTCGTCCGACGAGCCCGTCCGGCGGCTGGGACAGCTCCTGCAGGCGAGCCTGGGCCAGGGCGAACCGCCGGTGCAGTTGCGGCTGGTGATTTCGCAGGCCACGGCGCCGACGCCGAGCTTTGCTGGCATTCGCGAGTTCGACGAGGTGCTGGGGTATTACGAGCGCCCGAACCGCGACGCCATCCTGCGGGGGCTGTACGAGCGTGCCGCCGCAGCGCCGCCGCTGCTGGCAGCGCAGGCGAGCCCGGCGCCGACCGTGGATTCCATCGCACCGCTGCCGAGCCGGGAACCGGTGCGGCCGCCCAAGCCGCCGAAGACGCCGTCGCAAAAACGGCGAATCCGCCGGCAGATCGCCGTCGCCGCGATTCTCCTCCTCGCCATTGCGGGCGCCGTGCAGTACCTCCGCGTGTCCGGCGCGACCGAGGCGAACGCGGAACTGGCGGCGCTGGCCGAGAAGGCGTCGGGCGTCGTCGGGGAAGCGGTCGTCACCGGACTGTCGGCGGTGACGGAAAAGGTCGGGCTGGGCCGGCTGGTGACGGAGCCCTCCGCGGCCGAGGCGCCGAAGACCCCGGAAACCGCGGCGGCGGCGCCACCGGCGCGCACGCCGGCGTCACGGGGCAGTCGCGCCGCTGCCGACACGCCGCCCGCGCCGACGGTTCCTATCATCGTCTACGACCTCGAGCCCGCGCCCGCGTCCGCATCGGGAAGCGAACGGCCGGCCGGCGACGCGGACTCAGCCCCGCCGACCATCGTCCTCGACGGCGCCGGTGAGCCCGACGTCTACGACCCGACCTACGGTGATGTGGTGCCGCCAGTGGGCATCCGCCCGCAGCTGCCCCGGGACCTGCCGCGCGGCGTGCGCATCGAGGATCTGGCCCGCATCGAGCTGGTGATCACCGTGGACGGCTCGGTGGAAACGGTGAAACTGGTGAGCTCGCCGCGCAACATCCACGACCTGATGTGGCTCAGCGCCATCAAGGCGTGGCGGTTCCAGCCGGCGCTGAAGGACGGCCAGCCGGTCCGGTACCTGAAGACAGTCTGGATCGCGGCCCAATAGCGGTGTTCCCGCGTCGATCAGACGTTCGTGGACCTGCCGTGCTGTTGGGCGCGTGCCTCGCGCTGGTCTTCGTGGTGAACGTCTGGACGCCCGGCCTGCTCGATCGTGCCGGCCAGATCAAAGGGACGGATTTCTCGAACTTCTACACCCTCGGCTGGATCGCGCGGCACGGCCCGTCGTCGGCTCTCTACGATCGTGTCGCGCTTCCCGAGATCGCCGCCCGCCTGCTCCCGGAATCGCGCGGCACCTACTACCTGCCGATCTACGGCCCGCAGGTGGCGTTGTTCTTCGCGCCTTTCTCGGCGCTGCCGTACGCCTGGGCCCTCGTGCTGTGGACGCTGGCCACGACTGTCCTCTACGGCGTCTGCGGCTGGCTGGTCTGGCGAACCTGTGCCCACCTGCGCGCGGAGGGTTCGACGGTCGCCATCCTGGGGGCGGCGGCGCCCGCGTTCTTCAACCTGGTCGCGCACGGGCAGAACTCGGCGGTGGCGCTGGCGTGCTTCACGGCCGCCTTCCTGGCGCTGCGCCAGGGGCGGCCGTTTCTTGCCGGCCTCGCCATCGGCGCCCTGGTATTCAAGCCCCAGCTCGGCCTCGTCGCCGCCTGCGTGTTCCTGTTCGGACGCGAGTGGCGCATCGTGGCCGGTGCGGTGACCGGGGCCGTGCTGCAGCTGGGCCTGACCTGGCTGGTGGTCGGCACCCGCGTGATGATGGACTACTGGACGTGGCTGCGGGGTGTCGGCGAGATCGCGCCGCTCCTGCACATCAAGCCGTACCAGATGCACTCGCTGCTGTCGTTCTGGCGGCTGCTGCTGCCGTGGGACACCGTCGCCCTGGCCGTCTATGGGCTGTGCGCCGCTGCCCTCGTCGCAACCGCCTGCGTCGCGTGGCGGTCGCCAGCGCCGCTGTCGCGGCGCTTCGCGTTCCTGCTGCTGGCCACGGTCCTGGTCAGCCCGCACCTCTACGTCTACGACCTCGTGATCCTCGCGCCGGCCTTCCTCATCGTCGCGGACTGGTCGCTGGGTCACCCGGCACACCCGTTGTCGAAGCCGGTGCAACAGGCGCTGTATTTCTCCTACCTGCTGCCGCTTGCCGGCGCCGCCTCCCGCTTCACGCACGTGCAAGCTTCAGTGATTGCGATGGTTCTCTTGACCGCGGCCGTTGGTTTTCTTTTTGTCAAACCGTCCCTGTTCCCCCGCATGTTGGCGCGTTTATGAGGCCAGCCTTCTTCCGGCACGCAAGCCTCGATCCGAGCACGGTCATTCTTTTTCTCGCGATCGGCGTGATCGCCTGCTTGATGCCCGCCCAGAGCGACACTTGGTGGCTGCTGCGCGCCGGGGAGGAGATGTGGCGGACCGGCAGGATCCTGTTGCACGACGAGTTCACGCACACCGTCACCGCCCAGTATTGGCCCAACCACGAGTGGCTGGCTCAGGTGATGTTCTATGGGCTTTACCGCACCGGCGGTCTGCCCCTGTTGACGGCGTTCTGTGCCGCAGCGGTGGTGGTCACCTGGGTGCTGGTCTTCACGCTCACTGACGGGCCGGTCGGGCGACGACTCCTGCTCGTTGGCGTCGGCGCGGCCCTGTCGACGGCGACCTGGTCGCTCCGGCCGCAGACGGTGTCGCTGGCGTTCTTTGCCGCCACCCTGTGGGTCGTCCTACGGCGACGGTACGTGTGGCTGCTGCCTGCGCTGTTCCTCGTATGGGCCAACTTGCACGGGGCAGTCGCCACCGGGGGTCTCCTTCTCGTGGCTGCGGCGACTGCATCGCTGGTACGCGATCGCGCCGCGTTGCCCAAGCTCGTGGCGATTGGCGTCCTGTGCGCGATCGCGATTTCCTCGACCCCGCTCGGCCTGTCGTTCTGGCTGGAGATCCCAGGTTCGCTAGTCCGCCTCAAAACGGTACGGTGTGCTCGAGTGGCGGGCGCCAGCCTTGAGCAATCCGTCGGACCTCCCGTTCTGGCTGGTCGTCGCGGCATTGATCGGCCTGCTCGTGCAGCAGCGCCACCAGCCCCGATCGTGGACGGCCTTGACGCTGCTGCTGTCCACGGCTTTTACCCTCGCGTTGGCTCTGCGGAGCACCCGAAACGTCGCGACGTTCCTCATTTGCGCGACTCCGCTCGCCGCGTTGCTGCTGGCGCGGCCGGCGGCGTCGGCAGCAGCGCCAACAGCTCGTCAACAGGCATCCGGCTCGACGACGTTCCTGCTCGCCGTCTCCGTCGTGGCGGTGAGCGTGGTCGGGTGGGCGTGGAGCGCGCCGCTCGCGCGACTGGGGTGGCAGCCGATGCCCGAGCAGATGCGGCAGGCGATCAGCGATTGCCTCGGCCCTCTCTATAATCGCTACGACGAGGGCGGTTACATCATCTGGTTCCTGAAAGACCGCCCGGTCTTCATCGATAGCCGGCAGGACCCGTTCCCGGAGGAGATGGTCATGGACTCCATTCGGCTTGAAGCAACAGGCGACTACCAGTCCACCTTCGAGCGCTATGGAATTACCTGCGCGCTCACTCCCGATCGGTCGACGCTCTCGCAGCACCTGCGCAGGGATTCCTGGGGCGAACAGCCGGCAGGGCCAGGCTGGAGCGTCTTCAGCGCGCCACCTTCGGCTGACCTCACGCGCTAGCCGTCCGTAGGGAAGCGGTAACCTGCGGAACTGAGTGGCCGGGCCGCGCGGTGGCGGCCGACACTCCAACGTGCGCCCAGCAAAAATCTAATCCGATTGCTGCGTGCGACGGTTGCATTTCAGTCGATCGACATGGTCCACAACGGTTGGATGGCAGTCTAGGGGGCGATGACTGTGTCAGGACGTTGCGTTCCTTTGCGGTTGCGAGTGCCCACGCCGTGAATGGAAACGAGATTGTCCGCTGAACCAGGAGTCTTTTTGTTACCACCGCCTACATCAACAGTGTTTCGGTACGCACTGCTGTGCATGGCGGCAGCATGTGTTGGCGCCGCCCTCGGTCATTTCTATCTCACATTCTGGCGTGCGCCCGCGGTTGGAACCTTTCATGACGATGGCCTGTATTTGGTGACTGCGCAGGCACTTGCTGAGGGCAAGGGATACACGATCGTCAGCCTTCCGTCAGAGCCACCGCAAACCAAATATCCGATCCTGTTCCCGTGGCTGGTCTCCCTTGTCTGGCGAGTGTTTCCCACGTTTCCGCAAAACCTCGTCTGGCTCCGGGGAGTCGCGTTCACGGGCGCTTTGCTTTGGCTGATGTTGTCGTGGCTTCTGCTTCGAAGGCATGGGGTACCGCAATGGGCCACAGCCGCGTTGCTCGTCGTCATCCTGACCTCCCCATGGGTTGCATTCGCGGCTACTTCGTTGATGTCGGAGACGGTTTTTGCAGCGTTGATGACGGGCGGTCTTCTCTTGCTCGACAGACGTGATCGGAAGGCGAGAAGACCCTGGATAGCCGCAGGTGCCGGCGTCTGCATGGCCGCTGCATGGCTGACACGCGCAGCCGGCATCGCTCCGGCAATGGCGGGGTTGGTGACATTGGTCGTACAGCGTCGGTGGATCGAAACTGTGCACTACGCGGCGGCGGTGACGATCATCATGCTGCCATGGTACTCGTGGGTCACGACCAACAACGCAGACTTGGCGTTGACGGACGCGTACTACTCGGCGTCCCCGTACGGATCGTGGAACATCATCACGAGCTATTCGTGGTCTGAGAAGTTCATCATCCTCGGCATGAACATGCTGTACGCCGTTTTGGCGTTTGGCCAGTTGTGGGGCTTCGGGCCGCAGTCGCCGTTGGGCATCGTGGTCGGCGTCATCTGTGCCGCACTCGTCGTGCGCGGGGTCTGGCGGTCCCGGAGGCATCCGATCGGAATCGCGCTGTTCTTCTACGGGGCCATGTTGATGGGCTGGGTCTGGCCGCCCCTGCGATTCCTGCTGCCCACGATCCCGCTGCTCATCTGGGCTGGCGTTCAGGGGGTGGGTCGCGCGAAATGGGTGGGGGTGGTCGTACTGACCACACTTTGCCTGTCGGGCACCTGGCAACTACGGAACTTGTCACATGAGGTTCGCGCGACCGGAAGCCCGTGGCCGGTAGCTGGATATGGTGACGACTGGATGAAAGTGTCAGAACTCCATGCTTGGGTGTTACGGGAGACGCCGGCAGACGCGGTTCTGACCGGAAACATTGACCCGGCGCACTACCTGTTCACGGGGAGGAAAGCGGTTCGCGCATTCAGTCCGGACGCCTTTCTCCTCTATTACAACGTCGCGGGGAAGTTGAGCAATCCGTTGGGTACGGTCGAACAGTTTGTTCAACGTTTGATCCGAATGGAGGCCGACTACCTGATCATGACTCCGGGCTACGGGTATGCGGAGTCGCCGCATCTGCAGGCGCTGGTGGGCGAATCGCTCGCCAAGATTCCTGGTGGTCTCCAGCCGGTGTTTGGTGAGCCGGGAGTGGGATATCTGGTGTACCGCGTGAATCTCGATCGACTCGGCGCAGGGTTGGTTCGATGAGTTAGCGGTGACCGGCAGGGTGTCGCCTATGCGAGCACCCCGCCGGGCTCGAACTTTAGGAGCCGGAACCGGTCGGAATCGCCTGCACCTGCGCGTCGACGTTGCCGTAGACCGCGTTTACGCCAGTGCCAACGTTGGTGATGGCGACGACGGCGACGAGCGAGATGAAACCGGCCAGCAGCGCATACTCGATCAGGTCCTGCCCCTGGTCATCACGGACGAAGCGACTCATCAGATTCTGCATGTGTGTCTCCTGCAAGGTGAACGGTGCCAGTAAAAATGGCGTCTGTTTTTCAACCCTGCCAAGACTATGTGCATGGAGATTGCCACCTCATCAGCCGACGCCGACTTATCCTATAAGACCATATTATGCAAATAGTTACATGTACTCTGCGAGGGCCCCGCTGCAAATCCGCCGGCTCGACGGCTCAAGGAAATTGTGATGCCGACGTCAGGTTTGTAACCGGGCGCATGCAGCGACGTGCAACGCACGCGGGGTTCCGGTCTGAATCGGCGGGAGTGCGGGTGGCCCGGCACGCGCCGCCGGACGCGGTGCTGGCCACCATTCACGATCCGACCTATTACCTGTTCACCGGGCGGCAGGCGATGCGGCCGTTCACCTTCGACCAGCTCGGCATGCACTATGCGCTTCGAGTCACGCCGGCCAATCCGTTCGGCAGCGTCGACGACCTGCGCCGGCGGCTGCTGGTGATGCAGGCGGACTACGTGGTCGTCACGCGGGCCGACCAGCTCCAGCCCCTGGCCGAGGCGCTGGCGGCGACGGATCCGGGCAGCCTGACCGCACGGATGGGCGACCCGGCCTCGGGGTACGTGGTCTACGAGGTCAGGCGCGACCGCCTGCGCGGCGAGTGAGGCAGGCCGGCGCGGGTTCTACTGCGCCGGCCCCGGCGCGTTCCCGAGCGGCGTGAAGTACAGGTTCTCGCGATCGACCCACAGGTACTTGCCGACCAGCACGTAGCCGTTGGCGGTGAAGTAATCGATGATCGCCTGCCGCACCGGAGGCAACCCTTCGATGCACACCAGCGACGGCTTGAAGCGTGACAGGTCGAGCCCCTTCAGCGCCTGCGGCTCGTGCAGCTCGATGTCCATCGACATGAAGTCGACGGTGGTCACGTTCTCACGCTCGAGCAGGTCGTTCAGCGCGATCGTCGGCACGTCGCGTACCTCGTCGGGTTCGCCGAACAGCTTGACGAATTCCTGATTGGAGGAGGCGACCATCGAGGCCTTGTTCAGCACGTAGAGCTTGGCCGTTTCGTTCGAGACGTCGGAGACGAAGAACGGAAAGAACGTGGTGCGCGGCCGGTGCGCGGCGTAGTCGGCGGCAAACTGCTGCTGCGGCTCGATGGCCAGCCCGGACCACCCGAGGACCGTCTCGAGATAGTAGGTCTTGCTCGCCTCCTGGTAGTGGTTGGCGCCGACGTCGAGGAAGAATCCGCCGCGGCGGTCCTGGAAGAAGTCGCGGATCATCCACTCTTCCTCGCGCTCGCTGTAGTGGCTGGGGCCGTAGCGCTCGCGGAAGTAGTCCATTTCGCGCTCGCTCTGCACCGGGTTGTAGTCGGGTGGGTTGCGGACGCGCATGACGCCCACCGTGATGCCGACGCTGACGGCGAGGAGGAGAACGGTCTCCCAGAGGTCGAGGCGGAAGCGGGTGCGCGGAGCGGTGGCCATGGGGCAACCTGCGTGAATGTCAGTCCGACGTCGACAGCATATCGCCGGATCGGGTGTCGGCGGCGGCAAGCTGTCCCGCCGCGAGTTCGACGACCGCGAACGCGCCAAGCGCGGCGGTCATCCGCCGCGGCGCGACCGCGTGGCGGACCTTGAGCACGCGGCCGTCCTTGGCCACGAAGGCGACGTCGATGGCGAAGCGCATGCCGAACGTGTGCACCGCGCTGCACGGTGCGATGATGAGCGCCGTGCCCTCGGGCAGGCTCGCATGCTTCAGCAGACCGGTTCGCCGGCTCGCCGAATCGAAGGCGGTCAGCACCCGGGTCGCGACCACCTGGCCGTTGCGGTCGTTCACGAGGCGAAACGAATGGCCGGGCTGCTTCAGCAGCGGGGTGACGAACGAGGGCATGGGCTCTGCTGACGGCCGTATCGGTTTCGCGCCGGGCGACCTTTATCGTCCTCCCGCCGCCGGCCCGGCTGGCGGCCGCCGGATCGACTGGACAGCAGGGTGAGCGACGACCTACAGTCCATGGAAATCGGGGTCACCATGAGATTAGCGTCTGCCCTCCTCACGCGTTGCCTCGCCGTTGCGATCGCGCTCGTCCTGGCGACCGCCCTGGCGCTGGCCCTGTCCCACACGCAGCAGCCCGCCGGCACCGTGGCCATCGACGCCGACGACATCGGTGGTGTCGTGACCGGCGCGAAAGGGCCCGAGGCGGGCGTCTGGGTCATCGCCGAGACCCGCGACCTGCCGGTGCGGTATATCAAATCCGTCGTTACCGACGACCGCGGGCGCTTCGTCGTGCCAGACCTGCCGGCCGCCACCTACACCGTCTGGGCCCGCGGCTACGGGCTCGTCGACAGTGCCAAGGTCGAGGCCAGGCCCGGACGGCACGTCAACCTCACCGCCGTGCCGGCGCCGGATGCGGCCGCGGCGGCTCAGTACTATCCCGCCATCTACTGGTATGCCATGCTCCGCATCCCGGCGGCGGCGCAGTTCGACGGCAGCGCCATCCCGAAGAACATCCGGCAGATCGACTGGCTCGATCGGATGAAGAGCAATGGCTGCGTCGGCTGCCACCAGCTCGGTCAGGCCTCGACGCGGACGATGCCTGCCGCGTTCGGCACGTTCGCGTCCGGAGCGGAGGCGTGGAGGCGCCGCATCCAGGCGGGGCAGTCCGGCGAGCAGATGCTCAATCAGCTCACCTCGCTCGGCGATCTGGCGTTCGCCAACTACGGTGACTGGATGGATCGCATCGGCAAGGGCGAGCTGCCGCACGCCACGCCGCCGCGGCCGCAAGGCGAGGAGCGGAACATCGTCGTCACGCTCCGCGACTGGATGACGGAGAAGCACTACCTGCACGACCTCATCGCCAGCGATCGGCGCAACCCGACGGTCAACGCCTACGGTCCGCTGTACGGATCGCCGGAGTACAGCTCCGACCTGCTGCCCATCCTGGACCCGGTGAAGAACGTGGCGACCACCTTCAAGGCGCCGGTGCGCGACGAAGACACGCCGCTCGGCCTCGGGCCCGGCCATGCGGCGGCGCTCGACCCGCTGCACCCTTCGGCGTACTGGGGCAGCGAACGTATCTGGGAGACGCGGGCCAACAACCACAACTCGATGTTCGACGAGCGCGGCCGGCTGTGGCTGGCGGCGACCGTGCGCGGGCCGGCCAACCCGGACTTCTGCAAGGCCGGCTCCGATCACCCGTCGGCGAAGCTGTTCCCGCTGGAGCGCGCGGTCCGCCACCTGGCGATGCTCGATCCGAAGACGCAGAAGTACACCTTCGTGGACACCTGCTACGGCACGCACCACCCGCAGTTCGGCTACGACGCCAACGACACGCTCTGGACCAGCGGTGGCGGCCCCGTCGTCGGATGGCTGAACACGAAGATGTTCGACGAGACGGGTGACGCGGCGCGGTCGCAGGGCTGGACCGCTCTGATCGTGGACACCAACGGCAACGGCCGGCGCGACGAGTACGTCGAACCCGACGTGGCCGTCGATCCGGCCAGGGACAGGCGGGTGAACGCCGGCTTCTATGCGGTCATGCCCAGTCCGGTGGACGGCTCGGTGTGGGGCACGTTCCGCGGCCGCACGAGCGGCGTCGTCCGGCTGGCGCCTGGCGCGAACCCGCCGCAGACCGCGCTGGCGGAGATCTACAACGTGCCGCTGCCCGGCTTCGGCGTCCGCGGCGGGGACATCGACGCGAAAGGCGTGCTCTGGGTCTCGCTCTCCAGCGGACATCTCGGCAGCTTCGATCGCGGCAAGTGCAAGGGACCGCTCAACGGGCCGACCGCCACCGGCGACCATTGCCCCGAGGGGTGGACGTTCCATCAGTACCCGGGGCCCGGCTTCCAGGGCATCGGGGAGAACAGCGCCGAGTCGAGTTACTACACGTGGGTCGATCAGCACGACACGTTCGGCCTCGGGCGTGACGTCCCGATGTCCACCGGCAACCTCAACGACGGCCTGCTCGCGCTCAAGGACGGCAAGATGATCGTCCTGCGCGTGCCCTATCCGCTGGGCTTCTACGCCAAGGGATTCGACGGCCGCATCGACGATGCCACGGCGGGCTGGAAAGGGCGTGGCCTGTGGGCGGCCAACGGCGATCGCACGCCGTGGCTGATCGAGGGCGGAAAGGGATCGCGGCCGCTCGCCGCCCACTTCCAGCTGCGGCCCGACCCGCTGGCCAAATGACACGGCGCGGGCGGGTGCCCCCCGATTCGCGGCGGCGCGCCCTGGCGTCATCCTGCACGCCATTGCCCTCGGGTCACTGCGCCGATGACGCCTGCAGCGCGCGGTCGGGCGGACCGATAGGGTACGTATGTATCTGAGTCCCTTGGCGTTGTCGATGGCCGTCCTGGCGCTGGCGGGAATCCTGCTGACGCTGTACATCATGCGCCGGCGCTCGCGCCTCGGTCGTCGCCTGCCGAAGTTCTGAGCGCACTTCTGCGCACGGCGGGTCCGACGCCGCCGTAAGATGTGGCGGGAGTTCCCCTCATGCGCCATGTCAGTCAGCCTGCGTCTTCGCGCGGCCGTCGATGCGCTCACCTTGTCGGGGTCGTGGCCGTCATCCTCGGTCTCACCTTGCCCGCCCGCTCGCAGGCACCGCCCCCGATGCCGGGGCAGAACATCAACATGCTCGGCGGGCTGGACGCCGACCCGTACCTGCAGAAGCAGAACGAGCCGTCGATCGCAATCTCGACGCGCAATACCTGTCACCTCGTCGCCGGTGCGAACGACTATCGCACTGTGAATCTGCCCGGACTGCCCGACGACCAGGAGATCGGCGACGCCTGGGTGGGTTTGTACAAGTCGCTCGACTGTGGGCAGACGTGGCAGAGCGGGCTGATGCCGGGGTTCCCGCAGGACACGTCGCCGGAAGGCACCGCCTCGCCGGCCAAGGGCCTGACCACGGCGGCCGATCCGGTCGTGCGGTCCGGTGCCGCCGGACTGTTCTTCTACGGGTTCATCGCCTTCGATCGCGGCAGCAACGTCGGCCGCGTCGTGGTCGCGCGGCTCATCGACAACAACAACAAGGAAGCGGGCGATCCCATCCAGTACCTGGGCAGCACCCTGGTCGCGTCGGGGAGCGAGGGGCGCTTCCTCGACAAGCAGACGATCGCCGTGCGCATGGTGCCGGGCACGACCTGCAGCATCAACGGCCAGACCGTGCCCGGCCACGACGTCTTCGTGGCGTGGACGGCGTTCGTGGGCAATGGGCAGGGCGGCGGCAACGGCACCGACAAGGGACGCGTCTACGTCGCGCGCCTCGGCAACTGCGGCCAGACGCTCATGGGCAATCCGCTCAAGGTGCAGGAGGGGAATCACGTCAGCCAGGGCGCGTCGCTGGCCGTGGATCCGATCAGCGGCGACGTCTACGTGGCCTGGCGCCAGTTCGCCAAGGACGCGCAGCCGCACGCGATCTACTTCGCGCGGTCCACCGACGGCGGCAAGAAGTTCTCCAACGCCGAGGTCGTGCCGTTGCTGTCGAGCGCGGTGCCGCCCTTCGACCAGGGGACGACCACCACCAGCTTCCGGACCAACGCGTTCCCATCGCTGGCCGTCGATCACACCGGCCGCATCTGGCTGGCGCTGTCGGTGCGCGGCTACGGGCCGATCACCGACGCGCGCGTGGTGCTCGTGGCCAGCAGCGACGGCGGCCACACGTGGAGCGCGCCGTTCCCCATCGACAGCCCGGGATTCGACTATCGCGGCGCCGGCCTCGATCCGCTGCGCGGCCATCAGATCATGCCGTCGCTCGCCTACGGCGGCGGCCGGCTGCACGTGGTCTGGTACGATCTCCGCGACGACGCCGCCGGCGTGTTCGGGCCGTTCATCCAGGAAGCCACCGCCGGCCGGCGGCACACGCTCGACGTGCGCGGCGCCGAACTCCAGATCGCCGCCAACGGCGACGTCACCCCGGTTCCGTACGGCGGCATCGTGCAGCCCGCAACCCCGCCCCCCACCCACGCCATCCCGAAGATCTCGCAGTACCTCCTCGGCGGGCCGGCGGCGGAGAACACCATCCAGCCGCTGCAGTTCAACCGCGGCCTGCTGCGCCTCTACGCCGGCGGCACCAAGCCGTTCATGGGCGACTACCTCGACGTGCAGACGGTGCCGTTCGTCCGCTCGGGCGGCAACTGGGTCGCCAACCTGTTCAGCGAGACGCCGACGCCGTTCCAGGCGGCGTGGACCGACAACCGTGATGCGCTGGTCGGCCCCGGCGATCCGGCGCTGCTCGCCTACCAGCCGCCGCTCCCCCCCGGTTCGGTGGCGCCGGGCAACTGCAGCACCGTCCCGGCGACGACGCGCAACGCCAACGTCTACACGGCCCGCATCACGCCGGGCGTCTTCGTGTCGGCGCCGGGCAACGCCAAGCAGTCGATCGGGAGCGACGGCGTCGCGGCGCGCGCGTTTCCCGTCGGCATCAGCAACAGCACCGACGTCCTGCGCCGCTTCCGCGTGTCGCTGCCGGGACAGCCGCCGGGCGGCTCGGCGTCGTTCAACGCGTTCACCCTGACGACCCAGGTTTTTGTCGACATCCCGCGCCGCTCGTCCGCGTCGCGCACGGTGCACGTCCGCTCGACCGCGGTGTTCCCGCCCGTCCCGGTCACCGTCGTGGACGTGACCGGCGTCAGCGACTCCGCGCCCGGCCGGCCGGTCGGCAGCCTCCTCCTCAACGCCGATCCGCAGAACCCCGAGATCGAGAACCCGGAGATCGAGAACCCCGAGATCGAGAATCCCGAGATCGAGAACGCCGAGGTGCACAATCCGGAGATCGAGAACCCGGAGATCGAGAATCCGGAGATCGAGAACCCCGAGATCGAGAATCCCGAGATCGAGAACCCCGAGATCGAGAATCGCAACGTCCAGAACCCAGAGATCGAGAATCCCGAGATTGAGAACCCGGAAATCGAGAACCCGGAGATCGAGAATCCCGAGATCGAGAACCCGGAGATCGAGAACGGCAGCATCACCGACGTGACCGTGGATGTCACCAACAACGGCAACACGACCTCGTCGTTCCAGGTCAACTTCGCCGTCGGCGGCGACACCTCGGCGTGGCTGTTCCAGCTCGTGGCGTGGCGCGCCTACAGCTCGCCGACCGCCACCAACTGCGTCCTGAGCGCATCGGCACAGGCGCAGGTGCTGGTGAACATCACCGATCCGGACATCAGCGGGATCTTCCGCGATCCCAACGACGACGACCTGCGCAATGCGACCGTGCTGCTGGCGCCGGGCGAGACGATCAAGCTGACGCTGCGCGCGATCGACAAGGACGCGTCGCCGACGCCCATTCCCGGCCAGGACGGCGATTCGTCCACCCCGTTCGTCCCGTTCTGCGCGCCCAACACGACCTGCGACGTCACCAACCCGATTGCCGTGCTGACCAGGGCGCAGGCGCCGAACACCGGCGAGGTGCAGCCGCCGGTGGACGTCGAATCGCCGGGCCAGGGTGCGACCAACTGGCCGATCCGCTTCGACGTGCAGCCATCGGACACCAGCGTCGGCAACCCCATCGCGCCGCCGATCGCGGTCGAGGTGCGCGATACGACCGGCGCGGCGCTGCCGGGCGTCGCGGTCACGATGTCGCTGACGCCGAACCATCCGGGCGCGACGCTGACCGGCACGCTCACGCGCCTGACCGACGCCACCGGCATCGCTTATTTCAACGACCTCGTTGTCGGCCCGGCGGGCAGCAACTATTCGCTCATCGCGACCATCACCGTGCCCGGCCCGCTGCAGTTCGCCGCCACCTCCGATCCGTTCGACGTCCTCGCCGCGCCGGTGCCGGTGTTCCTGGTGACGACGACGGCGAATGCGGGGCCGGGATCGCTGCGGCAGGCGATCAGCGACGCCAACGCCCTGCCCGGCGCCAACAACATCCAGTTCAACATTCCCGGCGGCGGCGTCCAGACGGTCGTCGTCACCGCACCGCTGCCGCCCATTACCGACCAGGTGGTCATCGACGGGTGGACGCAGCCCGGCTGGAGCGGAGCGCCCCTGGTCGGCCTGCAGTGGTCAGGCGCGTTCGGCAACGAGGTCGGCCTGCAGTTCGACCCCGGCTCCTCGTTCAGCACCCTGCGCGGGTTCCGCATCACGCGCTTCGGAGATGAATCGGCGGGCACCAGCGGCATCGGCGCCTGGCTGCGCGCCGACAGCATCACGCTGCACGGCAATTACTTCGGCGTGGATGGGCTCGGCGTCCAGACCCCGAACCACACGGGCGTGCAGGTGGACGCCAACGCGGCCGCCATCGGCGGCACGCTGCCCGTGCACCGCAACGTGATCTCGTCCGGGTTCACCGGCGTCGCCGTCACCGCCGGCGACCTGACGACCATTGCCGGCAATTACATCGGCCTCAACCCGCTCGGCGATACCGCGTTCGGCAACGCCGCCCACGGCGTGTCGGTCACCGGGTCGGCGACCAACCTCAGCATCGGCAGCACCGCGGCCGGGAGCGGCAATGTCATCTCCGGCAACCTGCAGAACGCCATCCAGGTGCTGAACACGCCGGTGAACACGATCATCGCGCGCAACATCATCGGTCTGGCGGCGCCCGGCAGCGGCGCCGTGCCCGACGACATGGCCAACCTCGGCTACGGCATCTTCGTCACCGCCAGCCAGACGCGGATCGGCGAGCCGGGGGCCGGCAACCACGTCGCCGAGAGCGGGCTCGACGGCATCCGCGTCACCGATCCGGCCGCCAACGTCTTGATCCGGGGCAACGTCGTCGGGTGGAGCCCTGGCGGCGGACCGCGCGGCAACAGCGGCCACGGCATCTCCATCCTCAGCGTCCCCAACGTCGTCATCGGCGGCACGCTCGGGGCGTCGACGCGGAACGTGGTGGCCAACAATAGCCGCAACATCTCGGTCGAGGGGTTCAGCTCCGGCGGGACCATCATCCAGGGCAACTACGCGGGCATCGACGTGAGCGGCACGCTGACCGGCCCGCAGACGTTCGGCGAGAGCATCTACGTTGACGCGCCCAACACGCAGATCCTCGAGAACGTCGTCGCCGGCGCCGGCGAAGCGACCGCGCCGGGCACGAACATCGCCGGCGTGCTCGTCACCGGCCTGGGGAACGGCTCGGCGCTGCGCGGCAACCGGGTCGGGACCAACGCGGCGGGCACGGCCGCACTGGGCAACCAGGGGCCGGGCGTCCGCATCGACGCGCCGAACGTGGTCGTCGGCGGTCCCACTCCGGCTGACGGCAACCTGCTGTCCGGCAATCGTCCCTTCGGCCTCGACGTGACGGCGAACGGGCACGATGCGGTGATCGAATCGAACATGATCGGCACCGACGCCGCCGGCAGCATCGACCTCGGCAACGGCGGCGTGGCGTTCGCGGCCGGGATCCACATCGCCGGCAACGACGTGCGCGTCGGCGGCGCCGGTCACACGGCGGTCAACATCATCCGCTTCAATCATGGGGCGGGGATCGATGTGACCGGCGGCACCGGCAGCCATTTCCCCGGCATCCTGAGCTACGACAACCAGGACATGGGCATCGACCTCGGCGCCGACGATGTGATCAACAACGATGCGCTCGACGCCGACAGCGGCCCCAACAACCTGCAGAACACGGTCGCCGGCATCGGCGGCGGCTACAGCGGCGGCATGCTCACCATGGCGGTGACGTTCCGCGGCGAACCCAACCAGAACGTCCAGATTCGCTTCTATCGCAACACCGCGTGCGCGCCGGGAAGCGAAGCGGAGGCCGAGGAGTTCCTGACCCAGCCGCCCGCCGGCGTGACCCTCGACGGGCTCGGGCAGGGGCAGTCGTGGGTGAGCGTGCCCTACCCGGTCGGCGCCGGCCAGGTGTCCGCCGCGCTGGTGGACGGCCTGGGCAACAACTCCGAGCTCATCGACTGCGCGCAGGTGGAGACCGCGACCGGGTTTGCCACCTTCTCGCAGCCGGTGAACGGGAGTGCGCAGAGCATCAACGTCGTGGTCACCGACACGAGCGGCGCAGCGGTGCCGGGCGCGCTGGTGACCGTGACCTTCACCAACGAGAGCATGAGCAACACGTTCAACGGCGGCCAGCCGTCGGTGTCGACCATCGCCAACGCGTCGGGCCAGGCGCTGTTGAACTTCACCATCGACAACGCCAATCCGACGGTGTCGCTGGAATTCAACGCGAGCCTGCCGGGCTTCTCGTTCCCGCGCGGCGTGTCGGTGACCTTCAGCGTGCCGTAGTCGCAGCGCCGGTCAGGGCGGCGAGCCGCCGCGCCGCGTCGCCCGCCAGCGGGTCGGCGGCGCGGTCGGGCCGCAACGCGAGGAAAGCCGTGTAGGCAGCGGCCGCCGCGTCCGGCTCGCCGCGGCCGTCGCGCGCGCGGCCGAGCCAGTAGTGCAGCCGTGCGGTGTAGCGCCACGACGGGACGTCGTTGAGGAACACCGCGGTGGCTTCGCCGCGGCGCCGGTCGCACGCCTCGAGCTCGGACTGCGCTTGTGGGAACGCGTCCGCGGTGACCAGCGCGATGCCCAGCCAGTAGCGGATCAGCCAGAGGTCGGCCAGTTCGAGACCCGCACGCAGCAAGTCGACGGCGGCGGCGGGCTGGTCGCGCGCGAGCGCCAGTCGCGCGGCGATCAGGCGGCCGTAGGCGCGCGGCTGTGACGGCAGCTGGCCGTCGAGCTCGCGGCCGATCGCGTCCGCCTCGTGCAGCCGGCCGAGATCGACCAGCATCAACGCCGACGGCACCAGCACTTCCGACGGCCGCGCCAGCGACTGCGCCCGCGCGAGCGTGGCGACGACCGCGCCGGCATTCCCGTGCGCGAGGTGCGCCTCGGCCAGCGCCACCAGCTTGAGGGCGGCCCCGACCTGGTTCGCGTCGGCGAGGTCGCGGTCGATGCCCTCGGTGAGCAGCGGGACGGCATCGGCGAAGCGTCCTTCGTGCATGGCCAGGTCCGCCAGCCCGATCTGGGCCAGCGATGCGCCCTGGCGGCCCGCGTGCTCCCGTGCCTGCGCGTAGACGGTGCGCGCCTCGTCGCGGCGCCCGGTGGCGGCGGCCGCCAGGGCCCGCGCGACGTACGGGCGATGGGTGGCGGGATTGATCTCCTGCGCTTTGGCCGCCTCGGCGGATGCCGCCGCAAAGTCGCCGGCGTACATGGCATAGAGCGCGTAGTTGTAGCGGTAGAGCACGCTGTTGGGATAGATCGCCAGGAGCCGGGCACCCTGCTCGCGCGCACGCCCGAAGTCGAGGACGCTGAAATAGGCGACCGCCAGGTTGTTGAGGCCGGCGCTGTCGGCCGGGTAGCGGTCGACGAGGGCCTGGTAGTTCTCGATGGCCTTGTCGTAGTCGCGCGCGATCTGCATGTAGTAGGCGCCGAAGGTGCGGAACTTTTCGCGTTCGGTCATGCGGGCGATGAGCGTGAACGCCTTCTGGTACAGCTGTTCCGCTTCGTCGCGGCGGCCGAGCTTGCGCGCCGACGCCGCCCAGCCCGAGTAGGCACGCCCGAACGTCGGGTCGAGTTCCACTGCCTTGCGGTAGCGGGTGACGGCTTCCTCGTCGCGGTCCTGATTGGCCAGCTCCTGGGCCGCGCCGTACTCCCGCGCCGCTTCGAGCGACGTCGTGGTGAAGGTTTCGCGCGGGGCGCGGCCGTCCGCCTCCAGCGTCGTGTCGCCGAGGGCCTCGCGCACCGCTCGCGCGACGGCGGCCACCGCGTCGAGCACGGCCGGCTTGCCGGCGGCGCGCTCGCTCACCTCGGCAATGACCCGGCCGTCCGCCGCCGTGTCGAGCGCCCGCATCGAGACGGTGAATCCGCTGCCCGCGGCGGCGATGGTCCCGGCCAGCACCACCTTGATGCCCTCGCGCCGGGCCACCAGCCGGGCGACGTCTTCGTCGAGGCGCCCGCCGGCGCGAATCTGGTCGGCGGCGCGCCGGGCCTCGCGCCGCGAAAAGGCCGTGACGAACGACGAGTCCTCGACGCCGAGCGCGAGCGCCTGCTCGAGCGACCCGTCGAAGATCTCGTCGCCGGTCCGGTTGTCGAAGTCGGCGATCAGCACCGAGACGGGGTCGCGCACGGATGCCGGCGCCCGCGGATCGGGACGCCGCGCGATCCAGGTCGCCGCGGCGCCGGCGAGCACCGCCAGCAGCACGGCCCCGGCGATGATGGCTCGCCGCGACACCGCGGGAGCCGCGACCGCGGCAAGCCGCGGCCGCCCGTCCTCGTCCACGGCGGCGAGCGCCGCCCGCAGTTCGGTCGTCGTCTGGAAGCGCGCCGCCGGATCGGGCGCGAGACATCGCGTGACGATCGCACTCAGCCCCTCGGGCACGAGCGGTTCCAGCTCCGCGAGCGGCTGCGGCGGCGCCTTCAGGCGCGCCATCAGGTCGGAGAGTGCGCTCTCGGTCGCCGACGTCCGCCGCGCGCCGGCCAGCATGTCGTACACGAGCAGGCCGAACGCGTAAATGTCGGCGCGCTGGTCCACCGGCCGGCCTTCCGCCTGCTCCGGCGCCATGTAGTGCAGCGTCCCCACCACCGCGCCGCTGGTCATGGTGGACGAGGTGGAGCGGGCGATGCCGAAATCGAGGATGACGGCCTGGTCGTCGCCATCCACCATCACGTTGGCCGGCTTCAGATCGCGATGGATCACGCCCACCGCGTGCGCGGCCTCCAGCCCGGACGCGACCTGGCGCGCGATGGTCAGCGCCCGTCTGACCGGGAGCGTGCCGGCCGCGGCGATGAGCGCATGCAAGTCCTGGCCGTCGAGGAATGGCATCGTGAGGTACTTGATGCCGTCGATCTCGCCCAGATCGTGGATGCGCACGACGTGCTTGTGCGTGACCTGCCGCGCCAGGATCAGCTCCTGCTTGAAGCGCTTCTCGATCTCGGCGGCGGCGCCCGCCTGGCCCATCATCTCGGGTCGGATGACCTTGAGCGCCACGGTCACCGCCAGTTCTTCGTCCCACGCGCGGTAGACGAGGCCCATTCCGCCCTGCCCGAGCACCTCGAGAATCTGATAGCGCGCGCCGAAGCGCTGCCCGGGCACGGGCAGCGCGGCCGCGGTCGCCGCCGGGACAGGCCCGCCCGTCCCCGTGGGTGGTTCGGGCGCGAGACGCGTCTCGCCGTCGCGCCAGTCCGTGCCGGCGACGGAGGGTGGCCACGACGGCGCGGACGCACGCTGGCCGCAGGCACCACAGCCCGCGTCACGTGAGTAATCCGAATGGCCGCAGCTGGGGCACGTCATGTCGAGTCGGACGGTGGCCGTGCGCAGTGTACCGTAAGCTCAGGCGTGAGGCGATCGGGTAGCGAAGCCCCAATCCTTGGTGTAGGGTAGGAGCGGCCCCACCGGGACGGAGGACGTATGCGCGCGCGGATTGGACGACCCCTTGGCATCGGAATCGGGGCCTTGTTGCTCGGCGTGGCGCTGACCGCCACCGTGCTCGCACACAAGGCCGACACCAGCTTGTTGCGCAGCGTGTTCCACGCTCTGCGCGCGGCCGCCACGCCGCCGCCCCCCCCGGCCGAAGACGCGATCGTTACGCTCAATCCGCAGGCCGTGCACCAGACGATGCGCGGATGGGAAGTCGTGGCGCAGGCCGAGCAGCATTTCTCGGACCGCTTCCCCGCCTACGCGCCGCACGCCTTCGATCGGGCGGTCGAGATCGGGATCGATCGGCTGCGGCTCGAGGTCCGCGCGGGCAGCGAGAACCGGACCGACTCCTGGGCCGAGTGGGCGGCCGCCGGCTACCCTGGCGACGGAGCCGCCTACACCGCCTGGCGCGCCCGCCGCTACGAGACGCTCAACGACAACAGCGACCCGAACGTCATCGACCGCCGCGGGTTTCATTTCAGCGAGATCGACGACACGATCGACCTGGTCGTCAACCCGATGCGCAGCCGGCTGGCCGAGCGGGGCGAATCGCTCTATGTGAACCTCACCTACGTCGCGTTCACCGGGCAGATCACCTCGGGCCAGTATCTGCACCACGCGCCCGCGGAGTACGCGGAGTTCATGCTCGCCACGTTCCAGCACCTGCAGGAGAAGTACGGCTGGGTGCCCGACGCCATCGAGGTCATGCTCGAGCCGGACAACGTCACGCAGTGGCGGAGCGGCCCGCTCATCGGCCAGGTGATCGTCGAGACCGGCCGCCGGCTGGCGGCGCATGGCTTCACCCCGCACTTCGTCGGGCCATCCACGACGTGCATGAACAACGCCGTCAGCTACTTCGACGGGTTGATCGGAGTCGCCGACGTCAAGACCTACCTGACCGAGATTGCCTACCATCGCTACTGCGGCGTCAGCGGCGACAGCCTCGACGCCCTGGCCGCGCGGGCGCGCATGCACGGCCTGTCGACGTCGATGCTGGAGTGGTGGAGCGACAGCAACGGCCGGCAGGTGCTGCACGAGGACCTGAAGCGGGGCGGCAACAGCGCGTGGGAACAGGGCGTCCTGGCGGGCACCGGCGGCGGTCACGTCACGCTGCTGCACGTCGATCGCGAGAACAACATCCGGCTCGGGCCGCTCACGCGCTACACGTCACAGTACTTCCAGCACGTGCGGCGCGGGGCCACCCGCATCGACGCGGCGTCGAGCGCGCCGGCCCTCGACCCGCTGGCCTTCGTCAACGTCAACGGCACCTATGTCGTCGTCGTCAACGCGCTCAACGCGGGCTCGTTCTCGATTCGCGGCCTGCCCGAGGGCCGCTACGGCATCCGCTACACGACGGAGACCGAATCGACCGGCCCTGCCGAGCGGACCATCGTGGCCGGCGAAGGGCTGGCGGCGAGCATTCCCGCTGCCGGGGTGCTCACCGTGTATGGCCTCTCGACGAACGCGCCCGATCCGCCGCCGGCATCGCCTGCGCCCCCGACGTCCCCGATCCCGCCTGTCGATCCCACGCCGACGCCCCCCGACACGCCGGAGCCGGACCCGACGCCCGACGTGCCCGAACCGATGCCCATGCGCAAACCCAAGCCACCTCCGCCTTCGCCTCCGCCGCCTGACGGCGATCGGTAACCGCTGCGGCGGCTGGTTCGCGGAGCGGCGGGCTCGCGGGGCTCGGAACTTTTACGCACTCGGTAATAGTTACAGGCGGTCGCCAGCTCGCCCTCCATCCAGCGCCTCCGCAGCGGCTGCGCCGCGGATCGCCGGAAAGTGGCCGAAATGCCGGGCGCCGCGCGCGGTCGGCCGCAATTGCCGCACGACGTTGCCGAGCGGTCGATCCCTGGATCGGACAATGCATTGGCCGGTCGTCGGAGGAAGAAACATCGCACCATGCTCCGAGGTATGTCACCGCTTGTCTCGCACGCTGCTCGCTCCGGCCGGACGCGCAAATGATGCCCGGCTCCTACATTCCACGCTCCCCCCGTCCCGCGATCATCAACCCGAAATCACCTACCGCCACGTCGTGTCCTGCAGCCCGTGAGCTGTAAGCGCCCTTCGTCGGCCTAACCCAACTTCGTCCGGACTGCGCCCTGGATGCCTGGCGGCGCCGTGCCGCGAGTGCTCCGTGTGTCAGTGTCAGGCGCGAATTTGCCGGAGGAACGATGTGTAAGAAGATTCGCGAGCGTGCGAGCGTGGTGTGTCTCGGGCTGGGGCTGCTGACGGCCGCCCTCGATGGAACGATGTTCGCTCGCCAGTCCGCGCCGGAATCGCCGGCCGTCGGCGGCGTCATCACCCTCGACCCTGGCACCGTGTATCAGACGATGCGCGGGTGGGAGGCGGTCACCGAAGCGGCG
Source organism: uncultured Acidobacteriota bacterium (assembly GCA_963707795.1). Lineage (GTDB taxonomy): Bacteria > Acidobacteriota > Vicinamibacteria > Vicinamibacterales > UBA2999 > JACCSI01. The sequence goes on from OY970174.1 coordinate 455,493, forward strand.
CATCACGAGGCCAGATTCGCCTCGTACGCGGGCACCCTGCTCGACCAGGTCGTGGCCGAGGGCATCGATCGGGTGCGGCTGGAGGTGCGCGCCGGCAGTGAAAGCCCCGCCGATTCGTTTGGCGACTGGGCTCGCGCCGGCTTTCCCGCCAGCGGCGCCGCCTACGCGCTCTGGCGCGCCAGGCGCTACGAGACGATCAACGACGACGCCAACCCACTGACGTTCAACGCCGCCGGCTTCCACTTCTCCGAGCTCGACGACACCATCGACACCCTGGTCACGCCGCTGCGGCAGCGGCTCGCGGCGCGGGGCGAATCGCTCTACGTCAATCTGAACTACGTCGCCTTCACCGGCCAGATCACCTCCGGGCTCTACATCCACCACAACCCGACCGAGTACGCCGAGTTCATGCTCGCCGCGTTCCTCCACCTGCAGGGGCGCTACGGCTGGGTGCCCGACGCCATCGAGATCATGCTCGAGCCCGACAACGTCACCCAGTGGAGCAACGGCACGCTGATCGGCCGGACCATCGTCGCCACGGCGCAGCGGCTGCAGGCGCACGGCTTCACTCCGCAATTCATCGCCCCCTCGACCAGCTGCATGGGCAACGCCGTCACCTACTTCGATCAGCTGATCGCGGTACCGCAGGCGGCCAGCTACGTGAGCGAGCTGGCCTATCACCGCTACTGCGGCGTGAGCGCCGCGAATCTGCAGGCGCTGGCCAACCGGGCGCAGACGCACGGCGTCGCGACGTCGATGCTGGAGTGGTGGGACGCGGCCAACGGCTATCAGGTGCTGCACGAGGATCTGAAAGCGGGGCGCAACAGCGCCTGGCAGCAGGGCCCGCTGAGCAACCTCAATACCTCGGGTGGCGTGGGCATCGCGACCGTGGACACGAGCAACCCGTCGGCGCCGGTGGTGACGACCGGGCCGCTGACGCGCTATACCGGCCAGTATTTCCAGCACGTACGGCGCGGCGCGCGCCGCATCGGCGCCAGCTCGACGACGCCGACGTTCGACCCACTCGCCTTCGTGAACAGCAACGGGGGACCGGCAGTGGTGGTGAAGGCATCGGCGGGCGGCACGTTCAGCGTGCAGGGGCTGCCGGCGGGGACCTACGGCATCCGCTACACGACCGCCGCGGCCTCGAGCAGCCATGCCGACCAGACCGTGGCGGCCGGCCAGAGCCTGACGACGAGCATTCCCGATGCCGGTGTTCTCACCATCTACGATCCCTCGACGCGGCCCTCGGCGGGACTGACGGTGACCTCGGCGGTCGAGAATGCCGGCGTGCTCACCGTGACGTGGACGGCCACGGCGGGAGCGACATCGCATCGGCTCGACTTCCTCTCCGGGCCGACCGTGGTGGCCAGCGTGGCCGCGGGCGCCGGCCCCAGCGCCTCGGTCGGCATTCCCGCCGGCACGCACGGCGCGTTCGGCGTGCGAGTGACCGCGCTGCCGACGGGGCTCCAGTCGCCGGTCTTCCCGTTCATGATCGGGCAGTGCCTGCCGCCGGGCCGCCCGGCTGTCGAAGGCGCGGTGGTGGAGGGTACGGCTGCCGTCTGGTGGCCGCCAGTGCCCGGGGCCGCCTCGTACATCCTGTCGGCCGGTCTCGAGCCCGGAGGGACCGAGTACGTGGTGCCGACCAACATCGGCGCCAGCACGAGCGCGAGCGCCAGCGGCCTGCCGGCAGGATTTGCCGCCTGGGTGCGGGTGATTGCGGTCAACGCGTGCGGCCAGCACGGCCCCGCGCAGGACCTGTTCGTGCAGTAGAAAAAAAGGGGTCGGGTCTATTCCACGTTTCTGCGTACGCAGAAACGTGGAATAGACCCGACCCCTTTTCCTTACTTGACGGGCTCGACGGTGGAGTCGTGCATCCAGCCGCGATCTTCGTTCTTGTACCAGCGCATCACCATCCCGGTCTTCCGCAGTTCGGGCGTGAGTTGCACCTGGATCCACTCCTTGTCGCGGGCGACCACCGTCAGCACCGTGCCCCGCGGCACCAGCACCAGCACCTCCGCGCCGGATGAGGAACCCATGTGCACGTTGGCATGACCGGTCGGCACGCGGACACGTTCCGGCGCCGGCTGGCTCGGGGCCTGGGCGGTCACCCCAATCGGCGACAGCACCAGCGAGACCAGGCCGAATACGAGCGCGAGGCGGCGGCAGAAGGCTGACAGCATGACGCCGCTAGTCAACAACGCGCCGCGCCGGCTGTCAAGTATCGGTTGACACCACACACCGGGCGGCACATCCTGACGCGAATCGCCGGCGGGGTTCGATCGGCCCGCCCCAGGAGATCGCCAAGATGCGTGTGCCGTACCGACTGCTCGTCGTCCTGATCGCGTTGGGGGTCGTCCAGCTCGTTCCCGCCGCCACACCGGGCGCCGCGCCCACGACGGCCCAACAGAAGGTGGAGCTGCCCGTCCAGCCGGTGCCGATGGGCGACTACGAGGTCGTGGCCGACTGGCCCAAGCCGCTCCCCGACACCGACCTGCCGCACGACGGCTGGACCTGGGGATCGGGCGCCGGCGTCTGGGCCGAGAGTCCCGACAAGGTCTGGGTGGCGCAGCGCGGCGAGATTCAGCTCCCGCCCGGCGCGACCCCCTGGATCTGCCCCTGCCTGCTGGATCCACGCCGCACGAACACCGGTCGCCGCCCGTACTCCGGCAAGGGCTATACCTACGACATGCGGCGCCATCACCTCGTCTTCGCGGTCGATCGCACCGGCCGCGCCATCGAGGAATGGCTGCAGCACGACCAGTTCCTCGCCCCGCCGCGCGGCTCCGGCCTCGGCGAGGTCGGCCGCGGCCCGCACAAGCTCCTCATCAATCCCTACGATGCACAGAAGCACATCTGGATCGTGGACGACGACATGCACGTCATCAACATCTTCACCAACGACGGCAAGCTCGTGCGGACCATGGGCGAGCGCGGAGTCCCGGGGCGCGGGCCGAACAATTTCAACCGGCCCACCGACATCGCCTGGCTGCCCGACGGCACCTTCTTCGTCGCCGACGGCTACGCCGGAACCCGCGTCGCCAAGTTCGATCGCGACGGCAAGTTCGTGCGCGACTGGGGCCGTCCGCCCGCCGATCCGAACAAGCCCGGCCCATACGAGTTCTGGTCCGTGCACAGCATCGGCATCAGCCGCGACCGCCGGGTGTTCGTCGCCGATCGCGAGCATCACCGCATGCAGGTCTTCGACGAGCACGGCAAGTTCCTCGAGATGTGGCCGACCGGCCACGACTCGGCGGTGCTCGCCCACATCGTCACGCAGGACGACTACGTGTGGGTGGCGGACTGGACGACCGATCGGCTCGTCAAGTACGACCTCAACGGGCGCTACATCCTCGACATCGGCGGACACGGACCCCAGCCCGGCCAGTTCGATGGCGTGCACCAGATCAACGTCGACCAGGAGCGCAACCTCTACGTCACCGAAGTCGCCAACGACCGCTCGCAGATGTTCCGCCCGAAGGCGAACGCCGATCCGGCGAAGATCATCGGCCCGATGGTCGGCGGGTGGCCCGGGACGCCGAAATAGGCGAGCCCCCCAGGTCCTTGCGCATGAACACGCAGGCCATCGACCGGCCGTGCGCGAGGGGATGGGTGCCGCGCCCGGTCTCCACGAAGCCGTGGGCGCCGTAGAACGCGACGGCGGCCAGCGAGGCGTCGATTGCCAGGCGCGTCGCGCCGGCCGCCGCGGCGGACGCCTCAGCCGCGCGCAGCAGCGCCGACCCGACGCCCTGCCGCGCGGCATCGCCACGGACGTAGACAGCCACCCCGTGCACGCCGCCGTCGTTGCGGTGCGATGAGAACCCGAGCACGCCGCCGGCGCCGCCCGACGCGACCGCGATGAAGAACCGCTCGCCGCTCGAGATGGCCTCCAGGTAGATGTCGCTGCGCACGAGCGCGGCCCAGTCGCGCACGACCGCCGCCGGGTAAAAGCGCGGACCCAGCGTTTCGATCGAGTGGCGGTGCGCGTCCGCGATCGCGTCGGCGTCGTCGGCAACGGCGGGGCGAATGTCGAACGTCATGCCAGCGTGCGCGTCAAGGTGTGGAGACGGTCCCCGTGTCGCCGCTCGGTCATTGTCGCCCAATCGGGCTGGCGGCGGCGGCCCGCCCGCGGGATAATGAGGGCCGAGGCAGGACGACATGCGAATCAATCGACGGCGCGGACGTGTGCTGGGGACGCTCGTGGCGGTAGCGCTGGCCGGCGGCGGCCTGGCCGCTCGACAGCCGCCGCAACACCCGCCGCAGCCCGATCACATGCAGCATCGCTTCGACGATCCGGAGCGCTTCGCCAAGTCGTTCGACGATGCGGCACGCGACGGGTGGCAGATGCCGTCGCGCGTCATCGAGGCGCTGGCGTTGCCGCCTGACGCCAGGGTCGCCGATGTCGGGGCCGGCACCGGGTACTTCACGATCCGGCTCGCCCGTGCGGTGCCGAAGGGGACCGTGTACGCGGTGGATATCGAACCGTCGATGCTCGAGCACGTGCGCAAGCGGGCGCACGCCGATCACCTGGCCAACGTCACGCCCGTTTTGGCCACCAGCTCCAGCCCGAACCTGCCCGCGCCGGTCGATGTGGTGCTCGTCGTCAACACCTACCACCACGTGCCGGGCCGCCCGTCGTATTTCGCCAGCCTCCAGGCGTCGCTGAAGCCGGGGGGGCGGGTGGCCATCATCGACTTCCGCAAGGATGCGCCGGATGGGCCGCCGCGCGAGTTCCGGTTCGAGCCATCGCAGATTGTCGACGAAATGACGCAGGCGGGTTACGTCCTGGAGAGCTCGCCCGATTTTTTGCCGCGCCAGCACTTCCTGATCTTCCGGCCCGCGCCGGCTCACTGAAACACGTTCCTGACGGCGGTGCCCGACTACCGGTCGGAGAACGCCAGCCGGGCGCCGGTCGCGTCGGGGCCGCGTGCCGCGGCCGGCGGACGTGGAGCGATCGCGGCTGCTGCGACGCGTGTGGTTCGGACACCTACTTCGGCGGCGTCAGCCCGGGCGGCGGCGGGCGCCGGCCGGATGAACGCATCCGGATCGATCGCGCCGCGTCCCTGCTCGTAGATCCCGAAGTGGAGGTGCGGCGGCGTCGTCCGGGCATTGCCGGTGTTGCCGACGGTGCCGAGCACGTCGCCGCGGCGCACGCGGGTCCCGCGCGCGACGAGCTGTTCGTGCAGGTGGGCGTAGTACAGGTGCAGCCCGCGCCCGGTGTCCCAGACCCACACGACGCGTCCGCCGATGCCACCGTCGCTCACCCGTGTGACCATACCGCTGGTGGCGGACAGCACCGCCGTCCCCTGCGGCGCGAAGATGTCCACGCCCTCGTGGCGGCGCCGTCCCGCATCGCGCGAATCGCCGAACACGCTGTGCAGGCTCGCCGCGCCGACGCCCTCCACCGGGAAGAGCAGCGCCGGACCGACGCGGGCCGATACCTCCAAGCGGCCGCCGCGCAGCAACTCGGGCTGCACGCGCACGAGCACCCGCTCCTCGTCTGAGGCTTCCACTGCCGTGCCGCGTTGCGCCCCGGCGCGGGGGGTGCCGGTGTCCTCGTCGAACAGGTCGACGAAGATCGCCGCCGGCGCGCCGCCGTCGAGTGTGGCTGTCACGTCCAGGCGCTGCCCCCGCCGCAGGCTGATCCGGTAGGCGAGCGCGACGGGATCGTCGGCGGCGACGGCAACACTGCGGCGGAACGGGGCGGCCACGGCCGGCGCCGTCTCGAGCGACTGCGCGGCGGCAGCCACCCACGCCTGCCCGAGGGGCGACGCCGTCAGACCCGACCGCTCGAGCAGCTCGACGTATTCGTCGCGCGGGCTTTTCTCCGCCGTGGCCTCGCGGAGCATCCGCAGAAAGGGAACCCCTTCGAGGTGCGCCCAGAGCGCTGCCGCGGCGGCGGCGCTGAGAAGGAGAAGCAGGAGTCGGGCAGCCACTCCCGGGAGCGTGCAAGAGAGGAACCTGTCGAACGGTGCCGGCCGGTTGCTGACCGGGGTTCCCCGGACGAACTCTGCCTCGACGACCCTGCCTCGAGCGTGGGCTCGCGAGCGAGGCCACGGTGAGCGCGTCGGCAGTCCGGCTCGAGTGCCACCAATGACACTGAATGAGAGCGGCGGGTGTTACATGTTGCAGCGCGCGGGAGTGGGGCCGCAGGCCACGCCCGTCCCCCTTGCGTCGGGCGGCGGACGCGGCCTGGCCCTGCGAGATCGCGTGCGTTTACGTCGTGGCCTTCGTGCCCCTCGAGCCTTCACGGCCCGGCTGGCTGGACGAGGCCTGCCGCTCGCTGGTCTGCGTCCCCAGGCCGAGCGGCGCTTCCAGGCTCGGTGAGCCCTGGGCCGTGGACGAGGCCGGCCGGCGATCCACATCCAGCGCGCCCGACGAGGTCCTGAGTTCGTTTCTGACCTCGCGAACACCCGAGACCGATTCCGCCACGTCCTCGGCCTGACGCTTGGCGGCGCGGCTCTCCACCGACCCACGCAACGTCACCTCGCCGTTGGCGACCGTGATGTCGATGTCGCGCGCGTCGATCTGGCCGTGCCGGGTGAGCCGTTCGCAGATCTCGTCCTTGATCCGGTCGTCGGCGCGCTGGTAGCCGTTCGGGCCGCGGCCGGTCTGCGGGCCGGGGATCATCCAGATCTCGGTGTAGGTCCACGACGTTGGTTCGTAGTCACCGGCCGCGCGGCGGCCGTACTCTCGATCCTGCGTGCCGTACCCGCCGGCCTGCGTGCCGAACCCGCCGCCCTCGCCGTAGCCGCCGCTGCCGGTGGTCGTGAACCGACGGTCGTCACGGCCGTATTCGCTGCCGCTCCCACCGCCGCGGCCGTAGTAATCGCTGCGTCCGGCGCCGCGGCCGTAGTCGTCGCGCCAGCCGCCACGGTCGTACTCATCCGTACGGTAGCCGCGATCGTAGCGCTCGCCGCTCGAGCCGCGGCCGTAACCCCAGTCCGACTGGCGCTCGTCGCTGCGGCGGCGCCGTTCCGCCTCCTCGTCGCCGAACCACGACCGGACCTCGTCGCGTCCGCGCTCGTACATGCCGCGCTGGCGATCGCGCCCGCCGTAGTCGCGGCTGCGATCGTCGGCCTGCTGTCGATACCTTCGTTCATCGTCGTCTCGATACCACTCAGCCATGAGAACCTCTTCCTTCGTGGATGTGGGGCGTGCCACGTACGTCTCCTGTGCCGCCCTCCTGGCGTATGCACGTCTGACACCAGCCCTCGTCCGGCGCCAGCTTGCGCACTGTCGGCTTACGGCCCAACGCCTGGCGCGATAAAATCCGTCGCAGGGGGGCCACATGAGCCGGTCCGGAATCGCATGCATCCTGACGATGAGCCTCGGCGTTGCGGCCGCGGCGGCCGGCCAGCAACCGGCGCCGCATGGTCATCCCGCGCCCGCCGGACGGCTGGGGACGGTGCACGTGGACACAACCTGCGCCGCTGCCGTGCAGCCCGAGTTCGACCGCGGGATGGCGTGGCTGCACTCCTTCTGGTTCACGGCGGCGATCGATTCGTTCCAGCGCGTGCTCGACCGTGATCCACGCTGCGTGATGGCGCACTGGGGCATCGCGATGAGCTGGTGGGGGAATCCGATTGCCGGCATCCGCACGCCGCAGGCCCTTGCCGCCGGCCTGGCCGCGACCGAGGCGGCCAGGGCCTCGGGTGCCGGCACGGCACGGGAGCAGGCGTATGTCGCGGCCCTTGATCTGCTGTACCGCGATGCCAAAACGGTGGACCAGCGGACGCGCGTGCTTGCCTACGAGAAGGCGATGGAAGGGCTGGCCGCCCGCTACAGCGACGACATCGAGGCCCGGATCTTCTACGCGCTGGCGCTCGTCCAGTCGGCGTCGCCGACCGACAAGACGTATGCGAATCTGTTGAAGGCCGCGGCGATCCTCGAACGGGAGTTCGCACGCCAGCCCGATCATCCGGGGCTCGCGCACTACATCATCCACAGCCTCGACGTGCCGCCGCTGGCGCCGCGGGCACTCGATGCCGCGCGCCGCTACGCGACGATCGCGCCCGACGCGCCGCACGCGCTCCACATGCCCTCGCACACGTTCACGCGCGTCGGCTTCTGGCAGGACTCGATTGACGCCAACCTGGCCTCGGCGGCGGCCGCCCGCAAGGACGACGCCGTGACCGAAGAGCTGCATGCGCTCGACTACCAGGCGTATGCCTACCTGCAGACCGGCCAGGACGCGGCGGTCGAGCGCGCGCTGCCCACGATCCGCCCGATGGCCGACAGCATCTCGAGCAGCGGCGCGGGGCACGCGGCACCGCCCGCCGCCGGCTACTACGCGGCGGCGGCAATCCCGGCGCGCTACGCGCTCGAGCGCGCCGCGTGGGCCGAGGCGGCGGCGCTGACGCCGACACCCACGCCGGTCGCCTGGGCGGACGCGGTGACCCACTTCGCGCGCGCGCTGGGTGCCGCCCGCAGCGGCCATGCCGCCGCGGCGCGCGCCGACCTCGACCGGCTGGCGGCGCTCGGCGATACCCTGCGGCAGGCCAACGACGCGTACTGGGCCGGGCAGGTCGAAATTCAGCGCCGCGCCGCGCTCGCCTGGCTCACGCTCGCCGACGGGAAGCCGGCCGAGGCGCTGACACTGATGCGGGAAGCCGCAAACATGGAGGATGCGACCGAGAAGTCCGTCGTGACGCCGGGCCCGCTCAAGCCGGCGCGCGAACTGCTGGGCGAAATGCTGCTGGAGCTGAAGCAGCCGGCCGAGGCCCTCGCCGCCTTCGAAGCGACACTCGGGAAGGAGCCGGGCCGGTTCCGCGCCGTGTACGGCGCCGCCCGCGCCGCGCTGGTTGCCGGCGATCGGGCCAAGGCCTCGACCTATTACGCCAGCCTGCTGCAGATTGCCAAGGCCGCGGATCGACCGGGGCGCCCGGAGCTGGCCGAGGCGCGCCAGGCGGCCCGATAGCCCGGCACCGGTAGAATCTCAGGACCAGTAGCAAGACCCAACGTTCGAGAGGAGCCGACATGATCACCGACCGCGCGGCGCTCCGCCGCTCCACGCTGGCCGCCATCGCCATGGCAGGCCTGGCCTTTTCATCGACGGGCGGATTCGCGCAAGCGCCCACGTTCCGGCTGCTGACCTTCGAGGTCGGCGCCAGCGGCCCGCGCCTCGGCGCCACGCGCGGCGCCGGCGAGCTGGAAGTGGTGGACGTGCACAACGCCATCCTGCTGCTCATCAAGGCGAACGCGCCCGAAGTGCGATCCATGCCGCCGGTGCCGCCGGACATGCGATCGCTGATCGAAGCCGGCGCGCCCTCGATCGCGGCGGTGCGCACCGTGTACGACGCTGTCGTCCAGCTCAAGGCCGGCGGCAAGGCCGCCGATCCGGCAGGCGGCGGGCGCGTCTTCTTTCCGGCACATGCGATCACGTACCTGCCGCCAATTCTCAATCCGTCCAAGGTCTACGGCGCCGCGGGCGCCTACATCCGCAAGAGTCCCGACGGCAAGCCGGGTGCCTTCGACAATGTCGAATACCCCAGCCTCTTTCTCAAGCCGCCTTCGTCGCTCACCGGCCACGAGTCGGAGATCAACCTCGAGGGGCTGCTGACCACGGGCGTGCACGAGCCGGAAATGGCGGTCGTCATCGGCAAGACGGCGAAGAACGTGCCGGCGGCGCAGGCGATGGACTACATCATGGGCTACACGATCCTCAACGACGTCAGCGCGCGCGACCTGCCGGAAGGCAAGCACACCTCGCAGGGGTCGAACATGAGCAAGGGGCTCGACACCTTCAGCCCGGTGGGCCCCTACATCACGCTGACCGCCGACGTCCCCGACCCGCACAAGCTCGAGGTCTACGCCGTCGTCGACGGCGTCCGGCACAAGTGGCCGGTGCCCAACGGCAACACGTCGTTTCTCACCTTCACGGTTCCCGAGGTCATCGCCTACCTGAGCGAGAGGCAGACGCTGCTCCCCGGCGATATCGTCGCCACGGGTGTGCCGCAGCCCACGGTGACGTTCAAGGAAGGACAGACGGTCGAGATCGTGATCGAGGGACTCGGCACGCTGCGCAATCGCGTGGTGTCGAAGCCGGTGCCCGGCCACACGAAGTTCCCGGCGCGCAAGGTCAGCAAGACCGACGGCCAGCCGCAGCACTGACGACGGACGCCGGTGGCCGCGGCCTGCGCGGCCACCGGTTTCCTTACCGCCGGAGGAACCCCACCAGCGCGTCGTTCACCTCCGCGGCATGCGTCCAGTTGACCGCGTGCGGGCCGTCGGCGATGCGGACCAGTCGCGCGCCACGCACCAGCGCCGCCGTACGTGCGCCCGACGCGTCGATGGGTACGATGCGGTCCTGCTCGCCATGGATGACCAGGGTCGGGACGTCGATGCGCGAGAGATCGCCGCGAAAATCCTCGAGCCAGGTCGCGACGCAGGCGAGGCTTGCCACCGCGGACGAGCCGGCGGCGATGTTCCAGCTCGCCTGAATCGCGCGCTCGCTGATCCGCGCGCTCGGCAGCGCGTCCGCGTTGTAGAAGTTCTTGAAGAACTCGCCGAAGAACGCGTAGCGATCCGCCGCAACCGCTTTCTCGATGCCCTGGAACACGCTGCGCTCGACTCCCTCGGGGTTGTCGGCCGTCTTCAGCAGGAACGGCGGGACGCCGCCGATGATGACGGCGCGCTGCACGCCGGCGGAGCCGAACGTGCCGAGGTAACGGGCGACCTCGCCGCCGCCCATCGAGAAGCCGACCAGCGTGACCTGCTGCAGCTCGAGCGCGGTGACGAGCGCGCGCAGGTCCGCCGCGAACGTGTCGTAGTCGTACCCCGACGTCGGCTGGCTCGAGCGGCCGAATCCGCGCCGGTCGTAGGTGATCACCCGGTGCCCGGCCGCGAGCAGGGCCGGGAGCTGCTTCTCCCACGATGCCCCGCTCAGCGGATAGCCGTGGATGAGGATGACGGGATCGCCGGAACCATGGTCCTCGTAGTGCAGAGCGATATCGGTAGTGTTTTCCTTGCCAACGGTCACGAACGGCATCGTCAGGACTCCTGTCTGGCGGGTAATGTCACGGCCGGGTTTCAGCCGCGTGGTGTGAGGGCGCCGCTCGAACGGGCGGTGCCTGGGCGACCGGCTACGGCACGGCCCAGACGTGACAAGTCGGCTGCGCGCCGGCCGTCGTCGGGTTGCACCAGATCAGCTCCTTGGCGCGATCGTCCCAGACGAGGCTGGACCCGATATGGACGTCCATGTGCCGGCCCGTGGACGAGGGCATCCCCGGCCACAAGGCTTTCCAGTCGCCGATATTCTGCGGGTTGATACCCGTGTTCCATGGCGCGCGCCGGCCGTCGGCGACCTCGCGCAGCTCCTTGGGATCGAAACGGTAGATCGCGCCCTTCCAGAATTCGCCCTTGTAGCCGTTGCCGTCGCCGACGGCGCGGGTTGGATCGACGAAGTCGGGGGTTCCTCGCGTCCAGCCGGGCGTGGTGCTCAGTGGATTCCACCCGTAGGCGACCTTGCCGCTGACCTGACGCCCGAAGCAGAGGACGCCTTCGCGGGTGGCGCCGTCCACCCAGGCACAGCCGTTCACCTGGTCGAGGTTCATCTGCCAATAGCCGCCGGGCTGCAGGCCGGTGTCGGCGATGGAGTGGCCGGGAAAGGTGATCGGTGTGTAATCGCGATCGCGCCGCGCATGTTGCGGACGCGCGGGGCTGTCGGGCGAATAATCGGCCAGGCGCAGCCCGAGCGGAATCTCGCGGTGGGCGGGCGTGGACAACGAGGGCAGGTGCAGGGCGTGGAGCCCGACGCCGAGGTGCCCCTGCGAGGCGAGCGAACCCGGGTTGGCAAACGCGACATGCCGCCGTCCGTCGAGCGCTTCCTGCGACCCTTCGGGCACCGCCAGCAGGCCCTGTGATACCTGTTTCACGTAGAGTGACTGGTCGTTCGGATCGTTCTCGCGGTACCACCACGGGCCGAACTTCTGGACGCGGCCCTCGTCCAGCAGACGCGTGAAGCCGAGGAACGGCATGTTCTTGCTGCTGTAGTAGCCGAAGGCGGTGTACCACACCCCGCCGAGCGCTTCGTCCCACAGGATCGCGCCGAGCCGCACGCTGTTGGCCGAGTCATGCCATGCCGGCGTCGCATCGTGCACGGTCCAGTCCTGCTTCCATCGCCGCGCTTCGGTGCAGGCGGGCGCCGCCCCTGGCTCGCCACCCATGGCCAGCTCGTGCGACGGGCACCGCCACTCGACCAGGTCGGCCCAGAAGCGCCCGCTCGGCGCCTTGTTCGTAAAGTCTGCGATGAGGAACCGGCGGTCCCCCTCGACATACCGGACGCCAATCGACGCCGTCGTGTACCCGGTGCCCTCGGTGTCCGGGAGCCTCCAGAACCCCTTGTAGGTCAGGTCGGCGGCCGTGATCAGGGTCTTGCCGCCCGGCGGCAACTGCGGCTTCGGACTTTGCGCCCCGAGCGGGAGTCCCAGGAGCAGCGCGGCTATCGCCGCGCGGAGCAGCATCGCCGGCTCGAGCATGACTGTAAGTTGATCCCGCATCCCCTATCCTCGTCCGTGGCCGCGCGCGCGGCCCTTGCCCTCGATTGTAAAGGTTCGCGGTGGCCTTGCCTATGCCGAAGCCATCCCGCATGCGGAGAGAACCGCGTGGTGTTACCGGCGAACCATCGCCGGCCAGTTGAGCACGATCGAGAGCGGCACATCGCCGGCGCCGTCCTCGGTCCGCACCGGCACCAGGAACCGCGTGCCGTCCCGACTCACTGCGTACAGCGATCGGGCGAGGGTGCCGGCCGCCCACAGAGGTTGAGGAACGCCGAGGGCCGGCGATTGCGCGCCCAGTGTCACACCGACGGCGACCAGGCGCCCGGTGTCGTCGGCGTAGAAGATCTCCCGGCCGTCGGCCCGCCAGCGCGGCGCGATCCCGGCGCCGGCGCGCGACACGCGCCATTTGCCGCCGTTCGCGTCCGGAAACGGCCGCAGGTACACGGCATCCGGACCCGCTTCGTCGGAGACGTAGAGCATCCACCGTTCGTCCGGGGACAGCCGGCCGTCGCGCTCGTTGAACTCGGTCTGCAGGTAAGGCCTGGCCTCGCCGCCAGGTTCGAGGACCCACAGATCCTGCTTGTGCGTGGGATCGAACACCGTCAGCGTGATCCAGTGCGCGGACCAGTGGGTCGGATATTTCCGCTCACGCGACTTCACCACGACCTGCTCGTCGCCGGCGCCGTCCACGCGCATGCGGAACAGGTCGTCGATGCCGTACCGATCCGACGCGAAGACGACGGACAAGCCGTCGGGCGACAGCACGGGGCTGCCCTCACTCCTGCCGCCCGAGGTGATACGCGATCGCGTTCCCTCTACGAGGTCGATCATCCACAGGTCGCTGGTACTACCCTCGTCGATCTGGGCGATCAGGTGTCGATCGTCCGCCGCCGGGCTCACGCCGCCGTACGAAGCGATCGAGTCCGGGACGACCGACAGTTGCCGTCCCTGACGATCCCGCCATGCCAGCGCCAGGCCGCTGCGCGCACTCCCGGTACGGTAGACGAGCACACCGGTGCTCGACACGCTGAACGCCGATCGGCCGTTGAGCGGAAACGTGCGGACGTCCTCGGCAATCGGTACCGGCTCGCCGGCCGGCGCCAGGCGCGTCGTGTCGAACGGGTGCGCGAACAGGGTGCTCTGGCGGACGTAGATGACGTAGCCAGAGCCGTACACCGGCCGCGAATCGGCGTCGAACAGGTATTGGGTCACCGGGGAGTCGACCGAGCCGACCCAAATGGACGGCGCCGGCGCCTGAACCCAGAACAGGAAGTGACGGCCGTCGGGGAGAAACGCCGGATTGGAATGCGCGAGCTCGCCCCTTTCCCTGTCGGGCTGCGTTACCGGCATGGGCACCCCGCCGCTGGCGGCCACCTTGCGAATGCCTTCGTCGATCTTCGATGCAAAGACAATCGTGTCATCCGCGCCCCACGACGCGCCGCCGGACTGTGGCGCATCGCAGATCGTTTGCAGGGAGCTGCCATCGGTCGCCACGCGCTTGAGCTTGCCGTCGGCGAAGAAGCCGATCGTGCGTGAGTCGGGTGACCAGAACGGCAGCGCCGGCGAGAGCGTGTCGGTCCTCACGGTGGTGTTCTCGATCGGCCGTGCGTCGAACGCATCCAGGCTCCGCACCCACAAGGTGGGCGCCTGGTCGCCGCGGGCCGCGACGAACACCAGCCGCGTGCCGTCGGGCGACACCGCCGGAAACGGCGCCACCGGCGCGCCCACCGGGGCAAACCGCACGCCGGCCGGCGGCGGCATCGTGAAGCGCACGACGGGCGGCGGCGACGGGCGGCGAAGGGTTGGCAGGGCGACGGCCGCTGCGCCGGCAAGGGCGGCTGCGGCGATCGCCCACGCCAGCCATTCCCGCCGCCGGGGCCCGGTGGCGACTACTGTCCGGGCGCCGGCCGACGGGCCGTCGCTGGCAATCCAGCGCAACTCATCGCGCAGGTCGCCGGCATCCTGCCAGCGGTCGTCGGGGTCCTTGGCGAGGCATTTGGCAATCGCCCGGTCGAGCGCCGGAGTGACGGCGACGACCGACGACACCGCGGGCGGCTGATCCTTCAGGATCGCCCCGATGAGACTCGTCTCGGTCCTGGCAGCAAAGGCCTTGCGGCCGGTGATCATCTCGAACAGGACGAGGCCAAACGCGAAGATGTCGGCGCGCGCATCGACGGCGAGACCCTCGAGTTGTTCGGGCGCCATGTACTGGACCGTCCCGACGATGGTCGTGCCGGCGGTGATGTCGGACGAGGCGACGGTCTCCTCGGCGTCGTTCAGGCCGTGCAACCGTGCGGCCCGCGCGCCCGGCTTGGCGATGCCGAAGTCGAGCAGCTTGGCGCCCGTCCTGGTCAACATGACGTTGCCGGGCTTGAGATCGCGATGGACGATGCCGTGCCGGTGAGCGGCGTGCAGGGCGTCGGCGATCTCGACTCCGCGCGTCAGCGCTTCCGGCACCGGGAGGGGGCCGCGTGTCAATCGATCGGCGAGCGTTTCACCGCCGAGCAGCTCCATCACCAGGTATTGCCGCGAATCGGGCGCCGCCGCCTCGCCGACGTCGTGGAGCACGCAGATGTGCGGGTGGTTGAGGCTGGAAATCACGCGCGCTTCACGCTCGAAGCGCTGGCGCAGGTCGGAATCGCCGCTGTGGTGTGCCGCGAGGACCTTGACGGCGACGTCGCGATCGAGGCGGGTGTCCCGCGCGCGGTAGACCTCTCCCATGCCGCCCGCGCCAAGCCGGGCGACGATCTCGTAGGGGCCGAGCCGGCTGCCTGCGGCCAGAGCCATGTGAGCCTTCCCTCAGCGTGAACGGGCCACTAGGGTACGACGACGGTCACCGGCGGCGACGGGACCGAGACGCCGCAGCCGTTCTGCGCGCGCAGCGCGATCGTATACGAGCCGGGGCCGACGCCCCCGGACAGGCTCCGTGCGCCGACCGCAAAGCGTCCGGCGAACGCCCCCGTCACGTCGACGAGGAAGTTCGCCGGCGCCGGGCCGGCGACGGGGAGATCCCACCACAGCGAGATAATGTTTCCCGATCGGGTCGCCGTGACGTTGGTCGGGGCGCCGGGAATGCCCGTGCACGCCGACGGCACGATCACGTCGACCGGGCTCGAGTTCGGGCCATCACCGCTCGCGTTCACCCCATGCACCCACAGCCGGTAGGTGCCCGCTGGCACGTTCGGAATCGAGATGCTCTCGGTCAGCGGAATGGGCACGAACGTGCTCGCCGACCCGCGCACGACGATGTGCACGCGCGTGTACGGCCCGCCGCTCGCGCTGTTCATCCAGGCGAGCGAGAGCGTGCTGCCATTCACGGTCGCGAGCAGGTTCGTCGGCGCCGCGGGCAGCGCCGGCACGTTCACGAACAGCCGCACTTCGTTGGAGGCCGCGCTGCGCAGTGCGCCCGCCAGCGTATGCATGCGCACGTAGAAGGCGCCGGCTGGCGCCTGGAAGCTGAACGTGGTCTCGGCCGCGCTGACCGGCAGCGCCGCGATCACCTGGCCTGGCGTGGTGCCGCCCTCGAGCAGATACCCGGTCGGCGTCAGGCTGTCGGCGGGCGGGCGGAACGCCATGGTGACCTGGCTGCCCACGACGGACACCACGCGAAGATCGGTGGGCGGCTCGACGATATTCGCAATGGTGACCAGCCGATACGCGCCCCGGCCGTAGGTGAACGCCACGGTGCTGTCGGTGGCCGGATTGATCTGGATGTCGAACACCGCGGCGTTGGGAATGCCGACGTCGAGACCCTGCTTCGCCCACGTGGCGCCGCCGTCGGTGCTCTGCCACAGGCCGCGGTCGCTCCCGGCGTAGAGGAGCTGCGGATTGCGTGGATCGATGGCGACCACGTTGAAGGGGACATCCGCCGCCGGGCTGACGTCGGTCCAGATGGGTGACGCGGCCAGCGCGTTGACGGTCTTGAACACGTGACCGGGCCTGGTCGGCGTCGCGTCGTTGAAGCTGGACACGGCCGCATAGGCGATGGCCGCCGACGTCGGATCGAACGCGATGCTGTTGATCGGGCGCGCCGGCAAGGTTCGCGTGGGATCGAGATTCGTCCACGTCGTACCGCCGTCCCGCGTCAGATACACCTCGCCGCCTCGGTTGCCGTAGGCGTATGTCAGGCAGCCCGGTTCCGTCGGGGCGAAGCCGATGGCGTGGATGGTGCCCGGCGCGTCCAGCGCATTCGGAAACGGGTAGGGATGTGCGGGTCCGTTCGGCGTCCATGATGGCGGAGTGGCCGAGAAGAAGTTGGTGGTCCGCCACGGCCGGTTCGTGCCGGTCACGAAGATGTCATCGTCCGACGGGCATTTCCGCACCGGCGCGACGAACGCCGCCCCCGCCTTGTCGATGCCGGCGTCGGCGGGGATGCCCGTCTGGCCGCCATCGGTCGTGCGCGAGATCACCCCGAAGAGCCACGCCAGCATCCAGTGCGTCGTGGGGTTGGCGGCGGACATCGCGACCTCGGCTTCGCCCCATTCCCACGTGGCGACCTGGCGCAGGATCGACCAGCGGCGGTTCGGTCCGGCCACACTCGCCTGGAAATCGCGAATCCCCCCGATCATGAACTGACGGTCCGTCGGGTGGAGCGCCGCGCTGTAGAACATCGCCGTCGACAGCCCGTGGTTGTGATTCTGCCAGCTCTGTCCTGCGTTGGTGGTGCTCCACACACCGCCGTCGGTGCCCGCGATCAACCGGCCTCCGGCGAAGGCCCAGTCGTGAAGGTCGGAATGGACCGGCGCCGTCGCGGTGGCGTTGGTCCACGACGGCGAGCTGCCGCAACTGGCGCAACGCCAGAAGCCGCGCTCGGCGCCGCCGGCGTAGAGCGTGGCGGGGTCGGCCGGGTCGACGACGATGGCGTGCGTGTAGCCGCATTTGGGCGAACAGTAGTCGCCAACGGGGGTTCCCAGCGTGGGCACCTGGATCCACGCCGGTGTGGGCGACCAGGCGTTGTCCGTCCGGTACAGGCCGAGCAGTCCGGTCGACGAGGTCCCGCCGTTGGGAGGGACCTGGATGCTGGCGTAGAGGACGTTGGGTGACGAGGGCGAGAGCGCGAGCTCGATTCGTCCGGTGGTTTCGAGCGCCGGCGACTGACTGGTGCCCCACGGGCCCTCGATGCGCGTCCAGGCACCGCCGCCATTCGTGGAGCGATACAGCCCGTTGACCACGCTCCCCGGCGCCTCGCCCGGCCGCCCGCCGCGCTGATCGCCGATCGCGGCGTACAGGTTGTTGAAGTTCGTGGGATCCACTTCCAGCGCGCTCGCCTGGCCGGCGAGCGTGCGAACCCACGACACGCCGCCGTCGAAGGACTGGTGGATGCCGAAGAGCGGCGGTGACGGCGCGCCCTCCCGGCTGTCCTTGCCGAATCCGCCGCGGCTGGTCGCGGCGAGCAGCACGTTGGCGTCGGCCGGGTGCACGCGAATCCGCTTCACCGACCCGCGCGCGAACGTGGACGCAGCGAGCAGCGACCACGTGCGGCCGCCGTCGGAGGACTTCAGCATCCCGAGGCCGACTTGCACGAAACCGATGCCGCCGGGGGATTCCCCCGTGCCGACGTAGATGATCTGCGGGTTGCTCGGCGCGAATGCGATCGCGCCGGTGGCCAGCGTCGGCGCCGTATCGGTGATCGGCAGCCACGACGTCCCGCCGTCGACGCTTTCCCACACCCCGCCGTTGCCCACGCCGATCAGCCAGTGGTTGGCGTCGTGCGGATCGATCGCGATGGCCGCCACGCGTCCGCTGTTCCAGTTCGCGGGGTTGGCCGGATCGCTGATGTAGCTGAGGGGTGCGGGACCGATGTTGACCCAGGTGCCGACGGTGGCCGCGTCGGGCCCGGACCCGCGGTGCTCGGAGGTCCACACCAGGGCACCCAAGAAGTAGCCGGCGCCGGCCACGAGCGCGGCGAGCGCGCCCAGCGTGACCGCGTGGCGTGAGAGTCGGATCATTCCCGAGCCTCCTTGGGTCGCGAATCCGTGCGGCGCCTACGCTACCACGGGGAGGTGCGAGCGGCGCTCCGGAATCCCGGCGCGCGTCCCGTCGTTCGGAAATCATCTAGACTGGGGCCGGCATGAGCGCCCCCGGGACCACGTTCGGCCGCTATGTGATTCGCACCAGGCTCGGCGCCGGTGGCATGGGCGAGGTCTACCTCGCCGACGATACGCAGCTGGGACGTCGCGTGGCGCTCAAGTTCCTGTTGCCGGCCGTCGAGAGCGATCCGATCGCGCAGCGCCGGTTCCTGCGTGAAGCGCGGGCGGCGGCGACCCTCGACCATCCGCACATCTGCTCGGTGTATGAAGTCGGCGAAGCCGACGGCCGGCCGTTCATCGCCATGCAGTACGTCGAAGGCGAGGCGCTCGACGCCCGCGTGCGCCGCGCGCCGCTGACGCTGCGCGAGACGCTCACCCTGGCCGTCCAAATCGTGGACGCCCTGACCGAGGCTCACGGGCACGGACTCCTGCACCGCGACATCAAGCCGGCCAACATCATGGTCAACGCGCGCGGCGACGCGAAGGTGATGGATTTTGGCCTCGCCAAGGCCATCGCCGACGCGGAGGAGACCGCGGGGACGGCGTCGCTGCTGAGTGCGCGCGGCGAGATCATCGGCACCGCCCCATACATGTCGCCGGAGCAGGCGCGCGGGGAAGTGCTGGATGCGCGCAGCGACCTCTTCAGCGTCGGCGTGCTGCTCTATGAACTGGTGAGCGGCCAGCGGCCGTTCCAGGGGCACAGTTCGGCGGCCGTCGCCGCCGCCATCCTCACGCAGGAGCCGCACCCGCTGGCCCGCTTCTCGGCCCACGTGCCGCCGGAGCTCGAGCGGATCGTCGCCAAGCTGTTGCGCAAGCAGCCCGACAATCGCTACCAGACCGCGAAGGACCTGCTGATCGATTTGCGGACGCTGAAGGACGAGCAGGATTTTCACAGCCGGCTCGGCGAGACGCCGCCGACCGGTCGCGCGACCGCGTCCGCGCCCGCGGCGTCCACGCCGGCGTCAGCGCCCGGGACAGTCGCGCCAGCGTCCGCGCCGGCGATGGATGCGGCAGCCTCGGGGGCCGAAGGGCCGCCAGGGACAGTCGCCGCTGGATCGCGCCCGAGGCGGCCGGCGCTGATCGCGGCGGCCGCCATCGCCGCGATCGCGATCGGCGCCGGTGGCTGGTACGCCGTGCGAGCATCGAACGCCCGGTGGGCGAGAGCTCAGGTCGCCGAGGTCGCCGCGCTCGCCGAGGCCAGGCGCTACCACGACGCCTACGGGCTGGCGACCGAGGTGCTGTCGTACGTGCCCGGCGACCCGACGATCGCGGCCCTGATGCCGGCCATCTCGGACACCATCTCGGTGACGACCGACCCGCCAGGAGCCGCGGTCCACGTCAGGCGCTTCACCGGCGTCCCCGACGATGCCGGTGCGCCCCGTCAGCTTCTCGGCTCGTCGCCGTTGACCAACGTCCGGCTCGCGCGCGGCGAATACGTCCTCTCGATAGAAAAAGACGGTTACGCGCCGATCGAACGAACGATCTCCGGCGCGTTGATTCGGGTCGGAGAGTTCACGCTCACGCCGCCGCCGATTCGCATCAGCCAGAAGCTCCTCCCGGCGGACGCCATGCCCCCACGGATGGCGTTCGTGCCCGGCAGCGACTATCGCCTGGTGTCGTGGTCGCGGCCGACCGACCGGCGCGTCAACCTGGACGACTTCTTCATCGACAAGTTCGAGGTCAGCAACCGGGAGTTCAAGGAGTTCATCAACGCCGGTGGCTACGTGAAACGGGAGTTCTGGAGGCATCCGTTCGTGAGGGACGGCAAGACCATCCCGTGGGCGGACGCGATGCGGCTGTTCGTGGACCGCACGGGGCTCTCCGCACCGCGCACGTGGTCGAACCAGAGCGTCCCGGACGGCAAGGCGGACCACCCGGTGACCGACGTCACGTGGTACGAGGCCGACGCCTATGCCGCCTTTCGCGGGATGCGGCTGCCGTCGATCTTTCAGTGGGAAAAGGCCGCGCGTGACGGCTTCACGCCGCAGGCGGGCGTCGCCGGCATGCCCTGGGGACCGTTCCATCCCGGCGACCCGCTCGACAATCGCGCCAACTTCGCGGCTGCCGCGCTGCCGACGACGAGCAACGAGTTCGGCATGAGCGTGTACGGCGCCTACAACATGGCCGGCAACGTCGCCGAGTGGACGGCGAACGACAGCTCGGAGGGATTTCTGGCCACCGGCGGGGCCTGGGGCGACCCGACCTATACCTTTGCGCAGTTCGGCGGCCGCCCCGGGTTCTTCAGCTCCGACAAGCTCGGGTTTCGCTGCGTCCGCGACGCGAGCCAGACGTCCGGCGACCAGGGCCGGTTCAAGCTCGAGATGGCGAGGGAGGTGCCGCAGTACACGCGATCGACCCCGGCCGAGCTCGCGACGCTGGCGGCTGCGTATCGCTACGACACGACGGCCCCCCTGGAGGCGCGGATCGAAGAGACGATCGACACCCCGGAGTGGCGGCGCGAAAAGATCACGTTCGCCGGCGCCAACGGCGCGCGCGCCATCGCGTACCTGTATCTGCCCAACAACGCGCCGCGCCCGCTGCAGGTCATCCAGTACCTGCCCGCCGGCGACGTGGACGGGGGCTTTCGATCGCTGCCCGCCTCGTTGGAGGATCGGGTCGGGCCGTTCGTGCGGGCCGGCCGGGCCGCGTTCGGCGTCGTGCTCGAGGGATACATCGAGCGTCTCCGGCCGCCCAGCTACGTGCGGCCGTCCGCGACCACGGTGGAATTTGCCGACCAGGTCATCGGCCGTGTCACCGATCTGCGGCGCGGTCTCGATTACCTGGAGACCCGTTCCGACGTCGACCGCACGAAAATCGCGGCGCTGGCGCCGAGCGCCGGATCACTGCTCGGGATGATCGTCGGCGCCGTCGAACCGCGCTACCGGACGTTTGCCTTCGTCGGCGCCGGGCTCCCGGCGTCGTACCGCCCGATTGTCGCGGCGGCAAACCCCATCAACTTCGTCCCTCACATCGCGGTGCCGAAGCTGATCGTGCAGGGACGCTACGACGAAGACACGCCGCTCAGGACCGCCGCCGAACCGTTCTTCGCGCTGCTCCCCGAGCCGAAGAAAATGGTCCTGTACGACGGCGGCCACGTGCCGCCGCTGGATGTGCTGATGGCCGCCGCCAGCGGCTGGCTCGACGAGACGATGGGCCGGGTCATTCGCTGACGGGCACGCTGACGCCGATCCGTCGCGTCACATTTGCCGCAGCCCCGTGATCGGGTCGACGCGCGCGGCGCGCCGCATCGGAATCCACGACGCGGCCAGCGCCGCCGCGCCGGTGATGGCGAGGGCGGACAGGTAGGTGGCCGGGTCGGCGGGGCCGACGCCGTACAGGGTCGATCGCATCGCGTGCGCGAGCCCGAACGCTCCGGCGGTGCCCAGCGCTGCGCCCATCCCCGCCAGCGAGAGGCTGCGTCCGAGGACGCTCCAGGCCACGCTTCGCGGCGACGCACCCAGCGCGATGCGAATGGCCAGCTCCGGGCTCCGCTGGCTGACCGCGTAGGACATCACGCCGTACAGGCCGCTGGCCGCCAGCAGCAGCGCCACGATCGCGAAGGCGGCAAACAGGCCGCTCAACACCAGGTTGGACGAAGCCTCGTCCTTGAACGCTTCTTCGACAGTGCGCAGCTGATACGTCGGCAGGTCGGGGTCGACGCGGCTGACCGCGGCTCGCAGCGGCGGTGCCAGAGTCCGTGCTTCGTGTGCCCGCACGATGAGATGGAAACTGCGCGTCGGCCGATGCGCGTCGAGGACGTACAGCTGCGGCCGCGGCGCCTGTCCGAAGCCCGCGTTGGCGACATCGGCCGCGACCCCGACGACCGTGGACGGGGCGCGGGCGATGGCCGACGCGGGTTCGACGATGATCTGCGCCCCGAGCGCGCGGCTCTCATCGCCCCAGAAACGCCGGGCCATGGCACGCGAGATGACGACGACCGGCGCCGGGCTTGCCGCGTCCTGGACGGTGAAGGCGCGTCCGCGCACGATCGGGATCCCGAGGACGCCGAAGTAGTGTGGGCTCGCCACGGTGAGCCCCGCACGGCTCGCCTCGTTCCCCTCAAGCCGATCGCCGGCGGCGAACGGCACCATCGTCATCGGCTGCAGGGCGGGCAGCTCGCTGGCGGTGGTCACGGCTTCGACCCCGGGGATGGCGGCTGCGGCCTGCACGAGTCTCTGCCGCACGCGCAGCGCGTCGCCATCGTCCGCGACACTCCACGCCGGGATCTCGATCTGCGTCGAGAGCAAGCCCGAGATCGCGTAGCCGGGATCGACGCGGGTGAGGGCCTGCATCGAGCGTACGATCAGCGTCCCGACCACGAGCAGGGTGACCGCCAGGGTGACTTGCAGGACCACCAACGCCGACTGGCGCCGGATCGTACTCCGGTTCCCGACGGTGCGCACCGTGGCGTCGGTGAGCGCGGCCGCGGCGTCGGCGCGGAGCAGGCGTCGCGCCGGGATCACGGAAAAGACGATGGGCGCGACGAAGGCCAGCGCGACGGCAAAGCCGATCACGCGAACGTCGAATGCAAGCTGGCGGAAGAACGGCTCATACGCCACCGCGCGCACCGCCTGAAGGCCACCGGCGGCGATGGCCAGGCCGAGCACGCCGCCCGCCACGCCGAGCAAAAGGCCTTCCGCCACGATTTGCCGCAGAACACGTCCGCGCGTGGCGCCCAGGGCCGTGCGCACGGCCAACTCGCCGCGTCGCGCGATCAGCCGCGCAATCAGCAGGTTCATGATGTTGGCGCACGCCAGGAGGAGCAGCAGTCCGACGACGGTGATGAGCATGGCGAGCACGAGCCAGGTGTCGGGGGTGCCCAGGGCGTCCCTGGTCGATCCGACCCGTGCCAGGCGCTCGCGATCGGTATCAGGGTGCTCCGCCGCCAGTCGCGCGGCCCGCGTGCGGACTTCGGCGTCGACGGATTCGAGGGTAGCGCCCTCGGCCAGCCGGCCGACCCCTCGCCACGATCGATCGGTCCGCGCCGCGCGCGCCGGATCGTTCTGATAGGGCAGCCAGACGTCGATCTCGGAGATATTGCCCAGTTCGATGTCTGGCGCCAGGACGCCGACCACCGTCCGGTACTCGCCGTCGAAACGAATCGTGCGACCGATGACGCCAGGTGCGCCGCCGAATCGGGTGGTCCAGAATCGATGGCTGAGCACCGCGACTCGCGGTGCCTGCGGAGGTTCGTCGGCGAGCGTCAACGGGCGACCCCCGATCGCGCCAACCCCCCAGAGGCCGTGCAGGTCCCCGATCACGACCTGGGCCAACACGCGTTCCGCCGCCGCGTCGGCATGCATGGTGAGCGGCCGCCGCTGATAGGCGCTCAGACTCGCATAGCCGGTGATGCCGTCGCGATACGACGCATACTCGGGAAGGGAGATCGGGCCGCGCCAGGAGATGACATCCGGCCCGGTTGCGAAGATCCATCCGAGCCGCTCGGGTTCACGGAGCGGCAGCGGTTTGAGCACCAGCACGTTGGCCATCGTGAAGATCAGCGTGTTGGCGCCAATCGCCAGTCCGAGCGTGACCACCGCCGCCAGGGCAAATGCCGGCTGCTTGATGAAGAGCCTGGCGCCGTAGCGCAGGTCGGCGGACACCATGGCCATTCCTCCATCTCCCCGCCCCCGCGGGGCACGCCGCGCGGTTCGCCGCGCGTGAGGCCCGAGCCGAAGCACGAGGCCGATCGCGCGCGTCCAGTAGGCGACGCGGGCACGGACGGGATGCGCCGCCTGCTCGGACGCGAAGATCTCCTCGAGGTCGCCGGCCACCGCGTCCCGCAGCCGCGGGTCGATGAGCCGGTCGAGCAGGGCGCGCGCCAGCCGCGGGCCGCTCATGACGTGCCCGGCTCCAGTTCCAGCCCGTCGGTCATACGCGCCAACGCGCCCAGGGTCGAGTTCAGCAGACGAAGCCCGAGGGCCGTCACCCGATAGATGCGCGTGCTTCGTCCGCCGCGCTCGGCCGAGGGCTGGCCGCGAGCGCTTCGCAGCAGACCCTTGTGCTCCAGACGATCAAGGGTCTTGTAGACGGCGCCGAGCGAGACCCGCCGGCCGGTCCGGCGTTCCAGCTCCCGCCAAATCGGCACGCCGTAGCTCTCGGGCCCGCTCCGCAGAACGCCAAGCAGGACGAGCTGTTCGAAGTCGCCGAGCGCCTGCACGACTGGCATCGCCATATGTTAGACGATGTCTGACAAATGAGGGTTCCGAGCCCGCGGCCGTCACTCCCGCAGCACGACGATCGGGTCGACGGCAGAGGCTCGCCGCGCCGGCAGATACGCGCCGCCGGCCGCCGCGGCGACCAGGAGGAGGGGAACCGACCCGAACGTGAGCGGATCGTGACCGGACACGCCGAACAACAGCGACGTCAACAGCACCGAAAGGCCCGCCGCCGCGGCGACGCCCGCCGTCGCCCCCACCAGGACGTCGCGCATGCTCTCGCGAACGACCATGCGCCGGATCCTCGACGCCTGCGCGCCCAGGGCGATGCGGACACCCAGTTCGTGCGAGCGTTGCTGCACCGACCGTGCCGCAATCGCGTACACGCCCACGACGGCGACGATCAACGCCAGCAACCCCAGGACACTCATGAGCCATGTGTTCTGCGCTGCCGGTGCGAGAGCCGCGCCGAACACCTCGTCCATCGTGCGCACGTGCGCCGCCGGCAGGGCCGTCGACTCGAGGAGGGCGCGCTGCAGCGTGGCGGCCGGGACGCGGGTCGCGGCCGCCGTGCGGACGGCCCAGGTCGCTCGCACGCCGAGCCGGTTCACGAAGGCCACCTGCGCGTCCGCCGCCTGCGCGATGGGCACGTACATCCCGGGTCGCGGGGGCCGGCTGAGGCCATACTGCCGCACGTCGGCCACGACGCCGACCACCTCTCTCGACGCCGGGTCTTCGAACGCCGGACCCGCGCCCTGGCCAATCAGCAGGCGTTGACCGATCGGATTCTCGCCGGGCCACAACTGGCGCGCCATGGTCTCGTTGACGAGGACGACAGGCGTCGTCGAGCGGCGATCGTTCTCGTCGAACAGCCGACCGCGGGCGAGCCGGATCCGGAACACATCGAAATACGCGGGTGAGACCAGGTCCCAGCTCGCCACGTACTGGCGATCCGCCTGGCGGCCGGGAACGTCGGCGCGAAGCGCGCCGCCCTGCGCCAGCGGCACGCCCGTCAGCGACACGGCTGCGGCTTCGACCCCGGGCACCTCCGCCAGCCGTCGCAGCCCGTCCTGGAACACACGGTTGGCGCCCACCGGGGACGCGAGCCGTGGGTCGCCGGACGCCGTCTGCATCGTCACGACCCCCGCGCGCGCGAAGCCGGGATCGACCCGATTCAGGTTGACCAAGCTGCGCACCAGCAGCGCGGCTCCGATGAGCAGCACGCAGGCCATGGCCACCTCCGCGGCGAGCAGCACCGCGTGGACACGTCGCTGGTGGCGTCCGGGTCCCGCGCGCGGGCCGGCACGCAGATCGACGTCGGGACCATTGCCGGAGGGAGCCGCGGCGACGATCGGCGCCAGCCCCATGAACGTCCCCATCGCGAGGACGCTCGCAGATAGCAGGAGCAGCATCCGGGCGTCGAAGATGTCGGCCACGTCGAGCGCGGCGAGGCGAGGAAGCTGAACGGCGTTCTGCACGAGAAGCAGACGAACGGCAACGGCGCCGAGGACACCGCCCGCGAGGCCGCCGGCCGCTGCCAGGCTGCCGCCTTCGAACAGCAGCTGGCGCACCAGCCGCCAGCGGCTGGCGCCGAGCGCGGTGCGCACGGCGAACTCGCGACGGCGGGCCGATGCGCGGGCGATGAGGAGGTTTGCGATATTGACGGCCACGAGCAACGAGACCAGGGCGGCCGCGGCGAACGACATGAGCAGGCCGGGCCGAACGTCGCCGACCACCACCTCTTCGAGCGTGAGCACGTCGAACGTGGCATCGGCGGGGAGCTCGCCGGGAAAGGCCGCGCGGAACTGCTCCGCGGCGGCCCGCGCGTGCTGCCGCGCGGTCTGCAGCGAACCATCCGGTGCCAGCCGCGCCACCGCGATGAGGTTGTTCGCGTCGTCTTTCGAGGCCGGCGTCTGCCGGAGGGGCAGCCAGACATCCGGCGGCGAGACGATGCCAGGCGCCAGGGAGCGCGCGTCGAACGACTGCGCGAGCACGCCGACTACCACGGCGGGTTCGCCATCGACGACGATCGGCTGGCCGACGATGTCATCGCGACGGCCGAGCTGTTGCCACCATGCGTGGCTGATTACCGCGGCCAGGGCCTGGCCGGGCCGATCCTCGTCGGCCGTGAAGACGCGCCCTCGGTCGGCCTGGGCGCCGAAGAGGGGGAAGAAACTTGCCGTGACCCGCGCGCCGGCGGCCTGTCGAAGCTCGCCTGCCGTCGCCACGTTGACCGCCGAGCCGATCTGATACACGGCGACCCGGGCTGTGGTGTGCTCCCGCCATGCCTGCGCGCGCGGCGCCGAGACATAGGGGCTGTGGGACGTCTGTCCGCGAAAGGCATTGACCAGCATCACCAGGCGGTCCGCATCGGGATAGGGCAGAGGAGCCAGGAGGACGGCGTTGACGAGCGCGAAGACCGCCGTCAGTGCCGCAAGCCCGCAGGCCAGAGTGGCGATCGCTGCCAGCGCCATCGCAGGCGCCTGCAGCCAGCCTCTGACGGCGTGTCTCAGGTCGCTCGACCACGAGGCCATGTGTGTGCTCAGGTCTTCGGCTGCCAAAGCGGTCGTGAGCGCCGCCCTCGTCCGTACCTCGCGCAGCAAGCGCCCGCGCGGGCCGGCATGTCAAGGGCATTATCGAATGTCAATGTCTGACTTGACGACCATCGATAAATAATATATTGCTATTCGATATGTCAGTGAACTCCAAGCCCTCGTCCGCCGCGCTTCCCATCGCCCGCGGGG
The DNA here is from genome assembly GCA_963707795.1 of uncultured Acidobacteriota bacterium. GTDB lineage: Bacteria > Acidobacteriota > Vicinamibacteria > Vicinamibacterales > UBA2999 > JACCSI01. The sequence goes on from OY970174.1 coordinate 482,924, forward strand.
TCGTCCGCACCCTGATCATCCTCAACTGGCTGATGGGAGCCGCGATTGCGCTGCTCCTGGTGGCCACGCCCAACGAGGCGTGGATCATGGCGGCGTTCAAGCTGTCTCCGTCGCCTGAGGCGGACCGCCTGGTGATGGGCCTGCGCGCGGTCGCCGTGCTCGGCCTGGTGACGATCCCCGTGCACTACGGCATACTCACGCGCCTGCTTGCGATGGTGGAAACGGTCCGCGCCGGCGACCCGTTCGTCGCGACCAATGCCGCGCGCCTGCGCACGATCGCGTGGTCGCTCCTCGCGCTCCAGACTCTTAGCATCGTCATCGGCACGATCGGCAAGGCGGTTTCGACGGCGGCGCATCCGCTCCGCCTCGATGCCGGATTCTCGGTCGCGGGGTGGCTGGCCGTCATCCTCACGTTCGTGCTCGCCCGCGTGTTTGCGGAAGGCACCAGGATGCGCGACGACCTCGAAGGGACGGTCTGACATGCCCATCCTCGTCACGCTGGATGACGTGCTGCACGACCGTCGCATGACACTGACGCAGCTTGGAGAGAAGGTCGGCATGACGCTGGCGAATCTCTCGATCCTCAAGACCGGCAAGGCGCGCGCGATCCGCTTCTCGACGCTCGACGCGATCTGCAAGGCGCTGGCGTGCCAGCCCGGCGACATCCTGCGCTTCCAGGCCGAAGGCGCCGACCACGGGTCACCGGCTGGAGAGCCGGGGTTGCAGCATCCAGGGCTCCAGACCAGGAACAGGAAGGCCAGCTGATGACACAGCCAGGAACGCTCGCGGTCACATCGCTCCTTTCAGTCCTGCTGTTCTCGTTGCATTGGGCGGACGAGATCGCCCGCGGCATCGAGCCCGGCACCATCGACCGCACCTGGGGCGGCCTGCTCATCCTGTTCATCTGGCTGTACGGCGCGCTGGCAATCCGCGAACGGCGATCGGGGCTCGTCATCCTCCTGCTCGGATCGCTGCTGGCGTCCGGCGTCCCCATCCTGCACATGCAGGGCATCGGAGTGGTCGGCGGGCGAATCCCGGTGGAGTCGAGCGGCGCCCTGTTCTGGGTGTGGACCAACGTGGCGCTCGGCGCGAGCGGCATGATCTCTCTTGCGCTCTCGGTACGCGCGCTGTGGAATCGCCCGGGACGACAGACGCCGCTCGGGGCGTGAGAGGTCGGTGGAATGGCGAGCCGCCTCGTACCGACCGGCTGCCTCTGCTGTACCATTGCCGTCGATGCGGCTGGCCCCCGGCACACGCCCGTGGCCTCATGAGGTCGTCGCTGCGCGCGAGAAGCACTCGACGTCAAGGACGGCGTTCCGGTGAGCCTTCGGTCGGGCACCACGCTCGGTCCCTACGAGATCCTCGGCCCTCTCGGGGCAGGCGGCATGGGCGAGGTTTATCGCGCGCTCGATACCCGCCTCCATCGCACGATTGCGATCAAGGTCCTCTCATCCGATCTCGCCGACGATCCGGACCGTTTGCGTCGTTTCAAGCAGGAGGCTGAGGCGGCTTCCGCCCTGAACCATCCCAACATCCTGACCATCCATGACATTGGCCATGAGGCCGGCATCTCGTTCATCGTCATGGAATGGGTAGCGGGCAGGAGCCTGCGCGACCTGCTGGCGGGCGGCCAGTTGCCGCCACGACGCGCTGCCCGCATCGCCCACCAGATTGCCGAGGGTCTCGCCCAGGCGCATGCCGCAGGCATCGTGCATCGCGATCTCAAGCCCGAGAACATCATGGTGAGCGACACCGATCACGTGAAGATCGTCGACTTCGGGCTCGCCAAGTTGAAACGGCCCGACGGGCCCGAACGGTCGCAGGCCGTGACCCTGTCCGCGGGCACGGTCGCGGGCGTCGTGCTCGGCACGGTCGGCTACATGTCGCCCGAACAGGCGAGCGGACGGGATGCCGATCACCGGTCGGATCAGTTCTCGCTGGGACTCATCGCCTATGAAGCCGTCACCGGACGCCGGCCGTTCGCCCGGCCCACGGCGGCCCAGTCGATGGCGGCCACGATCGAGGCCGAACCGGAGCCGGTCCACGCACTGAACCGCGACGTCCCGCCGCATCTCGCACGCGTCATCCACCGCTGCCTCGAGAAGAGTCCCGCGGACCGCTACGAATCCACGCGCGATCTCGCGCGCGATCTGCACGACGTGACGGTCGGTCCGCCAACCCTCCCCGCGCCGGCGCGGCCACGGCTGTCGCGGGCCGGGCAGATCGGTGCCGCCGCCGTCCTCCTGGCCGCGATGGCGGGCGGCGGCTGGCTGTGGCTGCGGCGGGAGTCCTCCCCGGCCTCCGCATCGGCGCCGGTCGTTGCCGTGCGGCCGTTCCGCAACCTGTCGCAGGACGGCTCGCAGGGCTACTTCTCGGAGGGCATCACCGACGAGATTCGCGGCCAGCTCTCGAAGATCTCGGCATTGCGGGTGTTGAGCCGGGGCGCGGTCGATCGCTTCGGCGACGCCGATGGTCCCGCGCTCACACGGCAGTTCGGGGCCAGTCATCTGGTGGAAGGCAGCGTTCGCGTCGAGGGCAGCCGCGTGCGCGTGGCCGTCGAGCTGGTCGAGGCGATCACGCAACAGACGCGCTGGTCCGAGCAGTACCGACCGCGAGCTCGCCGATATTCTGACCGTGCAGAGCCAGGTGGCGGTGCAGATCGCCCAGCAGTTGGCGGCCACGTTGTCGCCGGCCGAGCGCGAGCGCATCGAACCGCAGGCGACCCACGATCCCGAGGCGTACGCGCTGTATCTCCGCGGGCAGGCCCTGCGGGGGATGGCCGATCGCCAGCGAAACCTCGAGGCGATCGGCCTCTTCGAACGGGCACTGGCGCTCGACCCGCAGCTGGCCAGGGCGCAGGCAGCGCTGGCGTATCGCGTGTTCTTCCGCGCGTACACGGAGGATCGCCAGTACGCGGACGAGGCGATTCGGCTCGCGCTGGGGGCGGCCGCGATCGATGGCACGCTCGCCGCTCCGCACTTCGTGCTCGGCAGCGCCTACGGCCTGCTCGGGCGGCTCGAGCAGGCGCGGCTGGCGTTCTTGCGGGCGCTGGAGCTCGACCCGAATCACATCGGGAGCATGCAGAACCTCTCGTACACGTACGCCATCAGCGGGCAGATCGACGAGAGCCTCTACTGGGCCCGCCGCGCGTGGCCGCTGAGCGCCAGGGGACCGGGCGACGCGTATCACATCAGCGTGCCGCTGCTCCTGCTGCGAGACGACGAGCTGTCACGGCGGTGGGTGGCGCACGCCGGGCGTTTACGGGACTTCGCGCGCACCGACATCACGGCCGCCAGCCTGGAGGTGTACCGCGGCGACATCGCGGGCGCGCTCGCCCGGGTTCGCGACAGAGCGCAGCGTGACGCCGGCGATTCCGAGGTGCGGTTCACGCGCAACGATCTCGCGGTGTTGGCGGCTGCCGACGATGCCGAGGCCCTCAACGCCGAGATGTTTCGAACCTCGCCCGACGTGCCAGGTGTACTGCTGCCGGCATCAGGCCGGCTGCGCTATGCGTTTCTCCTGCAGCAACGAGGCGAGCCGCGCGCGCGAGGATTGATCGACGAGAGTGCGGCGCGGGCGCGGGCGCGGATCGCGTCGGGCGATCGTGCGGCCGCGATATTCATGGAAGCCGGCGTCGCGCATGCGCTCGCCGGCGACGTGCCCGGCGCGCTCGCCGAGCTGCAGCGCGCCTACGACGCGGGCTGGCGCGACTATGGGATCGCCGCCGTCGATCCGATGCTCGCCGCGGTGCGCGACGATCCCCGGTTCCGGGCGCTGGTCGATCGCGCGAGGACCGACGTGGCGGCGCAGCGCGAGCGCGCCAGGCAGCGCGGGCTGCTCGATTTCGCGCCGCTGCTCGGACGTCCCCTGGAATAAGGGGCCGGCATCCGCCCTGCCCGGGACCCGGACGTCGCCCGGCGGCCGTTACCTTGCCGCCGGTCCTTTTGCGCCCGTAACCGGTTTGAGGTCGAAGGCTCCGTCGCTTTCCACGAAGAACAGGCACTCCGAGCCCTTGTCGCAGGCGGTCACGTGCCGGTAGTTCCCGCCGGGCTGCATCATGTACGAACCGGGGCCGAGCCGCACCTCGGCCTTGCCTTCAGGCGTCTGGAGGTAGGTGCCCGACAGGAACACGACCTTCATGTCGTGCGTGTGTGTGTGCAGGGGCACGGCGAATCCCGCCGGCAGCTTGAAGAAGGCGCCGAACGCTCCCTTGGCATGGTCGCCCCACAGATTGGCGACCTTGACTCCCGGAGCGCCCTTCGGATCGAGGTCGGTCCATGTCAGGTCGCTCCCCGGCATGAAGACGGGTTGGCCGGGCCCGGCGGGCTGAGCGCTGTTGGCGTGCACCTGTCCCGACGGTTGTGCCAGAACTGGCGCCAGTACGAGCAAGAGCGAAAGCGCCAGGACGTTTGGTGACCTCATCGCATGCCTCCTTTGCCGGTACGAGACTGCGGAGACGCGTGTATCGGACGGGGCGGGGTCGTTTCGCCGATCGGCGCGGCTCCGTACCGATCGCGCGCGTCAGCGTCGCCGTCGGCGGTCCATTGTAGTCGCGACCGTGGGCCTTGTGCTGCGCACATGCGCCTCGGCACGCTCGCCAAATCGCGCCAACGACTGTCCACTCGGTCTCGTCACGCACTCCCCCTTTCGACAGGCCCGTTCTTCGCGTCGGGATCGCGCCGCCAAGCCGGACGATGCGACGGCGGCTTCTGCGATATGTTCGCTCAATCAATGGCCCCCCGCCCCCCGTTCCGCGAGAACCGGATCTCCGAGTCACGCGCGTTTGCAATGTTTCTGGCCGGATTGCCCCGTTTGCTGCGGCGCCGCATGACGGTGGCGGAAGCCCTGGCGATTGTGCAGGCCCGTTTGCAGCAGCGGGAGCACAATTTCCTCGGAGTCGCCGAGCGCATCTTTGCCGCCTCGCCCGGTCCGTACCGGAAACTCCTCGACGCCGCCGGGTGCTCGCTGGGCGACATCCGCGACCTGGTGGCGAAGGACGGTGTCGAAGGCGCGTTGCTGGAGCTCCGGCGCAGCGGCGTCTATGTCAGCTTCGAGGAATTCAAGGGCATCCAGCCGATCGTGCGCGGCAGCCTCACGATTCACACGACGCCGGCCGACTTTGACAATCCATTCGCGCGGCGGTACTACGCCAGCGCAACCGGGGGGAGCACCGGCTCGGGTCGGCGCGTCCGGCTCGACCTGAGGCACCTCGAGGCGCAACTGCCGCTGCGGATCCTCGTCCGCCACGTGCAGGGCATCACCGGTGTTCCCGCCGCGTCGTGGTCGGACCTGCCGCCGGCGGGAGGGCTCCAGGGGGTGCTGCTGCACGCGGCCGCGGGTGAAGACGCCGTGCACTGGTGCTGCGCCCGTCTCCATGGCCGCGACAACGCGCTGCGCTTTCGCCTGGCGACGTCTGCCGCGCTGGCCGTCGCACGCGCGGCCGGCGCGTCGGTGCGTTGGCCCAGGCACGTCCCGTTCGAGCGCGCCGTCGAACTGGCACAGTGGGCGCGTGAACAGGTTCAGCGCTCCGGCACGTGCACGATCCATTCGTCGGTGAGCCGGATTCTTCGGATTGCCGTCGCCGCGCAGGAGCACGCGATCGATCTGACGGGAGCCGTGCTCCGTGGTGGCGGCGAGCCGCCCACGCCGGCCAAGGTGTCGCGCATCACCGCCACCGGCGCCACCTTCCATTCGAGTTACGCCTTCAGCGAGGTGGGAACGGTGGGTTCGTCGTGCCTGCGGGCCGCGTCCGCGAACGACCAGCACTTCATGCAGGATCACCTCGCCCTGATCCAGATGCCGCGTCCGGTGCCCGGGTTCGCGATCCAGGTACCGGCCTTCTGCCTCACCGGCCTGCTGCCGACGTCGCCCAAGCTCCTGTTCAACGTCGAGTCCGACGACTACGGCGCGGTCGACTCGACCCCATGCGGCTGCGAATGGGAGCGACTGGGATTTCCCCGGCACATCCGCGAGATCCGCAGCTTTCGCAAGTTGACCAGCGAAGGGGTCACCCTGGTCGGGAGCCATCTCGAACGGATCCTCGACGAATTGCTGCCGTCACGGTTCGGCGGCAGCGCGCTCGACTATCAGTTCGCCGAGGAAGAGGACGAACAGGGCTTCACCCGCCTCACGCTCCGGGTCGCGCCGTCGGTGGCGTTGCGGGACGAGCAGGCCGTCGCCGAGTTCGTGCTCCAGGCACTCGACAGCCCTGGTGCCGGCGGCGCGCTGACGCGGTCCACCTTGCGGCAGGCCGGAACGCTCCGCATCCGGCGCGAGACGCCGTGGATGACCACGCGAGGCAAGCTTCTGCCGCTCGATATCCGGAAGGGGCTGTCATGAGGCGAACCTTCCCGGCGCTCTGCCTGGCCGCGTTCGCGCTGGCCTGCGGCGCGCCGGCAGGGGACGACGTCGAGCGGCGCCGGGTGCGTGTCTCGTTCGAGCGGCACCTCGGGTGGAGCCCGTTGATGGTGGCGCAGGCCGAGGGATACTTCCGGGACGAGGGGCTCGAGGTCGAGCTCGTGCCGGCGATGAGCTCCGAGGAGACCCTCGTCGCCCTGATCACGGGTGACATCGACGTCCGCCCCGGGCCGATCCATGCCGCGTTCCTGTCGGCGGTGGCCCGTGGCGCGCCGGTCAAGATCGCCGCCGGCAGCGGGGTGCTCGACCCCAACGGCTGCACCTACTTCGGCATCGTGCTCCGCCCCGGCCTCGACTCGTCCGGGACGCCGGCCATCAGGCGGCTGCGCACCAGCATCGACGGCTCCACGCGCTACATCGTCGAACGCATGCTCGCGGGCCGCGGCATGTCGCTCGACCGGATCGAGACGATCCGCGTCGAGGACTTCGTCCTCGCCATGTCGCTCGTGAACGGGTCGCTCGACGCGGCTGCCATCACCGAGCCCGCGCTCACCCGCGTCTCCAGGACCGGCACCCTGTGGCTGTCCGGTCAGGATGCCGCGCCGTGGTATCAATGGAGTGTCCTGGCGGTGGGTGAGCGGTTTCTCGTCCGCGATCGCGACACCGGTGTGCGGTTCATGCGCGCCTGGCACAGGGCGGTGGCGCAGCTTCGCGAGGGAAAGACGGACCGCAACGTCAGCATCCTCGCCACGGGCGCCGGGGAAACGACCGATCACACGCGTGCGGCGTGCTGGCCCACGTTCACGGCCGACTCGGGCGTCAACTGGGGGAGTATCGATGAGTTCCAGCACTGGGCGCGGTCGCGGGGGTTCATGGAGCAGACGGTGACCAGGGAGCAGGCGCTCGACATCACGCTGGTCGCCGAGAGCCGATCTGCTGCGGATGCGAAACCATGACCACCGGCCGCGGCCGCGTCGTGCATTTCACCTGCGACCGGATCACGCATGCCTTCCGCGGCGAACGCGGAACCGTCGAGGCGCTGACGGACCTGTCGCTGACCGTGCACGAACACGAGTTCGTCTGTGTCGTCGGCCCCAGCGGCTGTGGGAAGTCCACACTGCTGCGCATCATCGCCGGCCTGGAGCCTGCGGCCGCGGGGCGGATCCTGTTTCAGGGAACGGCAGCCGCGCGCGGCGCGCGCGGCGGCCTCGTCGTGCAGGAACACGGCACGTTTCCGTGGCTGTCGGCGGTCGACAACGTCGCGTTCGGGTTGGCGATCGCGGGCATGGCCCGCGGCGAACGCCGCGCGCGCGCCATGGCGTACCTCGACCGCGTGGGGCTGACGTCGTTCGCGCGCCACTACCCCTATGAGCTCTCGGTCGGGATGAGGCAGCGGTTGGGCATCGGTCGCGCCATGGTGGTCGATGCCCCGCTCCTGCTCATGGACGAGCCGTTCGCCGCGCTCGATGCCCAGACGCGCCGCCACATGCAGAACGAGCTCTTGTCGATCTGGGCGACCGATCGCCGCACCGTGCTGTTCGTGACCCACGACATCGAGGAAGCCGTGCTGCTGGGCGATCGCGTCGTGGTTCTGTCCGGGCGGCCGGGTCGCATCCTCGCGGACATCGACGTGACGCTCGCGCGGCCACGTGACTTTCACCGGGACTACGCGCAGGCGCACGAGATCGTCGAACGTATCTGGACCCTGCTGGACGCGCCGGTCGAGGCGCTGCGCTGATGGCGGAAACTGCGTCGGGCATCACCCAGGCCGCGTTGCCGATCCGATGGTCGGCCCGCTACGTCATGGTCTGGCTGGTCCTGCTGGCGACATGGGAGATCATCGTCCGCAGCGGGCTGTATTCGGGTCTCTTCCTGCCCGCGCCATCGCGCATTGCGTCGGCGCTCGCCGAAATGTTCAGCGACGGCACCATCGCCGCGCATCTCGGCTCCACCCTCAGTCGCATCGTGGTCGGGCTGCTGGCGGGCGCCGGAACCGGCGTGCTGTTCGGCCTGGCCATGGGGATGTCGCGCCGGGCGAGGCGTCTGTTCGATCCAATCGTCGCCGCCCTGCACCCGATTCCGCGGCTCGCGTTCTTTCCGCTGCTGATCGTGCTGTTCGGCATTGGCGAACTGTCGAAGCTCGCCGCCGTGTCGCTGGGCTCGTTCTTTCCGATGCTGCTCAACACCGTGGCCGGGGTGCGGGCCATGAACCCGGTGCACCTCGAGCTGGCGCGCAACTTCGGCGCGACGCGACGGCAGATGTTCCTGCGGGTCCTGCTCCCCGGCAGCTTGCCCCTCATGTTGACCGGATTGCGGCTGTCGGCGAACGTCGCGTTCCACGCTACCATCGGCGTCGAGATGGTCGGATCGCGCATCGGCATCGGGTCGCTGCTCTGGCTGTCGTGGCAGACGTTCCGGATCGACCGGCTCTACGCGACCCTCACGATCGTGGCGATCGTCGGGATCGGTCTGGCGGCCCTGATCCGCTGGGTCACGACGCGGGGGGCGCCGTGGCTGGCCGAACGCCCGGCCGCTGCCTGACGTGAGCTCGCCCCTGCGCATGTTCCCGCGTGGCGACCGGCTGCCGCGACCGGAAGATCTGGTCGACGATCCGCTCGCGATCCGCCCGGCATCCGTGTCGGCGTGGCGGGAACTGCGCGCGTTGCTGCACCGCTATCGGGCGCACGTGCTCGGCGGCGTGATCCTCACGCTCATCAGCCGCCTGGCCGGACTCGTCCTGCCCGCCTCGTCGAAGTACTTCATCGACCATGTGCTCGTGGACCAGCGCCGCGACCTGCTGCTTCCGCTGGCGTCGCTGGTCGTCGTGGCGACGCTGGTGCAGGCGGGCACGGGATACGCGCTGACGCGGCTGCTCGGCGTCGCGGCGCAGCGGGCCGTGGCCGACATGCGGCGAACGCTGGCCGCGCACGTCATGCGCCTGCCTGTCGCGACGTTCGATGCCACGCAGGTCGGCACCCTCGTCTCGCGGATCATGTCCGACCCCGACGGGATCCGGAACCTGCTCGGATCGGGGTTCGTGCAGCTGCTCGGCGGCCTGGTGACCGCCGGCGCGTCGTTGGGCGTGTTGTTCTGGATCGACTGGCGCATGACCGCGGTCATGCTGCTGTTCCTCGGCGCCATCGGCATCGGGGTCGCGTTCGCGTTCGCACGGCTGCGGCCGATCAACCGCGAGCGCAGCGTCGAGTTCGCCCGCGTCACCGGCCGGCTCACCGAGGCGCTGGGTGGCATCCGCATCCTCAAGGCCTATGTGGCCGAGCGGCGGGAGGCTTTGGTGTTCACGCGTGGGGTGCACCGCATGTTGCGGCTGGTCATGGTGACGCTGTCGGGGTGGGCGGCGGTGGGGGCGTTGACGGCGCTGGCGGTCGGCGGCATTGGCGCCACGCTGATCCTCATGGGCGGCGGCGCCGTGCTCGGCGGGACGCTGACGCTCGGCGACCTCGCGATGTATGCGCTGTTCACCGGCCTGGTGGCCGCGCCCCTCGTCCAGGTGGCGCAGATCGGCACCCAGTTGTCCGACGCCATGGCCGGCCTGGAGCGGGCGCGCGAACTGCTGGATGCGCCGGCGGAACGCGATTCGTCCACACCGCGTCAGGCCGTGCCGCGGCTCAGCGGTGCGGTGCGGTTCGAGCGCGTCGGGTTCGCCTATCGAGCCGGCGTGCCGGTGCTGCATGACGTGACGTTCGACGCGCCACCGGGAAGCACGACCGCGCTGGTGGGTCCGAGCGGATCAGGGAAGAGCACCGTGTTGGGTCTGCTCGCGGCGTTTCACCGCCCAACCGAAGGCCGCGTCACCGTCGATGGCGGTGACATCGCCGCGTTCGATCTCCACCAGTACCGGTCGCAGCTCGGGCTGGTGCTGCAGGAGACCGTCCTGTTCGACGGTTCGATCCGGGAGAACATCGGACTGTCGCGGCCCGACGCGTCGCTCGAGGACGTGAGGCGCGTGGCGCGTATCGCGCACTGCGACGAGTTCATCGACCGCATGCCGGAGCGATATGACACGGTGGTCGGCGAGCGCGGCGTGAAGCTCTCGGGCGGGCAGCGTCAGCGCGTGGCGATCGCCCGGGCACTCCTGGTCGAGCCGTCGATCCTGCTCCTCGACGAAGCGACGTCGAGCCTGGACAGCGAGAGCGAAGCGCTGATCCAGGCCGGGCTCGACGCGCTGCGGAAGGGTCGCACGACGTTGGTCATCGCGCACCGGCTGTCGACGATCCTCAGCGCCGACCAGATCATCGTGCTGGACGGCGGCCGACTGATCGAGCGAGGGACGCACGCGTCGCTGCTCGCGCACGGTGGTCGGTATGCGGCGCTGTACGAGCGGCAGCAGCGCGCCGCGCGCAACCGGTTCGTGAACCCGGGCGAGGAGCTCGAGCCGGGCGGCTGAACGCGCGTCGCGTCAGCGATTGCTCGCAGCACGAGCCGCCCGGGCAGGTTGTCGCGCGCTGACTGGCGTGCGGCTGCGGTTCGAGTTGCGGACGCGGTCCGGATGTGTTACACGACCTGTCGACGGAAGGCACCGACGGACGGGGTTGACGGGGCGGGCGTGGCCGCGTGTCGGACGAGTGAACACGCCGTGTTGACGTCGCGAGGCAGGCGGTCTGCACAGGGTCGCGACGCCGGCGTATGAGCGCCGAAACGGAGTTTTGGATGACGCGCCAAGCGGTCGGCTTGCTTCTGTGGCTGGTCGTCTCGCTGTCCGCTGGCTGGATTGGGTCCGGGTTTGCTCCCGGGGAGTGGTACGCGGGACTCGCCAAGCCGAGTTGGAATCCACCGAGCTCCGTCTTCGCCCCGGTGTGGTCGACACTCTACATGCTCATGGGCCTCGCCGCCTGGCTGGTCTGGCGCCAGGTCGGTGTTCGGGGCGCTCCGGTCGCGATGGGATTGTTCGCGTTGCAGCTTGTGCTCAATGCGCTATGGTCGTATCTGTTCTTCGGGATCCACCAGCCCGCTGTCGCGTTCCTCGACATCGTCGTCCTGTGGCTGGTAATCCTGGCGACCACCATCGCATTCTGGCGAGTCTCGGTGCCAGCCGGGGTGCTGCTGTTGCCTTATCTGTGTTGGGTGGGCTTCGCGGGCGCGCTCAACCTGCAGCTGTGGCGGCTGAACCGATAGTCGCAATCGGGTGTGCTGCCTGACAGGCCGCTGCCGCCGACGAGCGGCTGCAGACGTGGGGTCGTGTGTGGGACCGCAGTAGAGCGGGCCGAATCCTCGTCACGCTGGTCGCGCTCGCCGTGACCAACGCGATCGCCCAGAGCCCTGCGGGCGAGATTAGTGGACGTCTGACCGACGGGCGATCGCCGCTCCCGGGCGTCCGCATCACGATCGCGGACGCCGATCAATCTCGGGAAGCGGTGACTGACCTCGATGGTCGATTCGTCCTGCGCTCCCTGACGATGGGCACCTACCGGGTTGTGGCCGAGCTCGCCGGGTTCAAGGTGGCCTCTGGTCAGCGGCGACGTCATCGTGCCCGAGCACTCGGCCTTCCCGTGCGGAGGCGCGACCCTCAGCGAGCACGCGGTCATGGCGCACGTAGCTTTCGAACGCCCGTATCCTGCTCACCCGGACGTCGTCGGCGGGAGATGTTAGAAGAGGGCCGTGATCTGACCGACGACGGCACGTCGATGGCTCACGCTCCACGCGGGCGAAGAGAACTCTGCACCGTGACCTCGATGCTGTTCGTCGAACGGACAATCAAGAGATCCTCAGACAGCATGAATTGTGAATGGACCCATACACGATGCTCCGATTCTCGCAGGATCGCCGCGATTTGATCGTCGGTGGTACGCCAAAACCCGGGAACCCGAATCCAGGCCGTTGCGCGGGGGGCCAGGGTCTGCAAGCTCCCTGCGACCGAGTGATGTCCGAATAGTGGCCGTGGTTCAAGCGACGCAAGTCGCTGCGCCCCAGCGCCGAGAATCTCCAAAGAGAGAAAAGACTGCCGGACTGAAGCACTCGCCACTTGCGGGAACGCGAAAGAAAGATCGCTGAAAAGATGTGCGTCAGGAGACCATGGCAACTCAACGGGTGTCGTTCCGACGTTCTGAATCATCACCTCATAGATGACCGGGTCTCCGGTCCGATAGTCCGATCGATCGAGTGAGAGAAGCGTTACACGTAAACTCGGTGGCGTTCGACCGCTATGTGTTCCCACGCTCAAGCCGCCAGGCGGAATGCCTCTCGACGAAGGCATCGCCGGCGCCGGGCGGTGACCGACGAGATCCAGCACATGGTTCGGTGGCGGTTCCTGGGCAACCGCCGCCAGGCCAATCGATATTCCGAGGGCGAACACGAACTTCATGGTCGTTCTCCGCAGGCTACTGCGGACATGGCTGGTAGTTCGGCGCAAAGTCAATGTTATCCACAGGTCGGTTGAGCCGGCCTGCCGGCGTCCTTTTTGTCAGAATCGCTGGGGAAATCCTTCCAGCGAGTCCAGCAAGTCCGCCGGAATCCACCGGGGCATCGCTGTGGGCGTCAAGGTGGGCGTCAGAGATGGTCGCGGCTGCGACCGCAGACAGGCCAGGGTCGCGGTGTCCGCATGGCCGGGCGCGTGGACTCCATCGCTTCGTGGCGCTGCATCTTGGTCGTCGACGGCAGCCGCATTGCATCCGCGCGTATGGCGACCGGTGACATGCTGGACGCTGACCGGTGGCGCCAGCTTGCCTCCGTCGCGCTGAACGAGGGACGGCCGTTTCGATGTCCAGCTGCTGGGCCGAGGTTTCGAACGCCTTCTCCGGCGATCGGCCGTTCGCCGCCCACATTGCCAGTTCCGGTCTTCCGGCCGTCAAACGGATTCTTGGTCGAATGGCGGCCAGCCTGAGAAGCCCAATGGCTGAACCCTGACGCGCCTCTGCCCGCAGCACGGCGCCTCAGGGTTCGGTTTTCGGTCCACTCTAGACCCTGAGGACATTGACCAAACGCCTCCTGCCGGCAAGTCAGCGCGAGGCTTTGGTGCGAGTCGTCCGCGCGGCCGCGTCTTTGGGCGGACGACCCCCGAGCCGGCCGTTGGCTCTTGATGCGCGTGCCTTTGCGGCGGTGCGCTTCGCGCCCACCAAAGCGGCAACGCCGACCACGCTGACGCTGGTCTCGCCACGATCTGATACCCGTGCGACACGAACTCGGGCACCCGGCCGAGCGGCCGGGTGCGCCTTCAGGTACGCCGCCAGGACCGCGCGAATAGCGCGTTCCGCCCTCGCGTGCGAATCTGCCGCGGCGTACACGGGCAACCCGGGGACGTAGGCACTGACGGCACCGCCCTCCTCGGTTTCGAAGACGATGGGATAGAGCATGGTCATTCGATACCTGCCTCGCGCAGAATGCGGTTGCCAAGACGGCCCGCATCCTTCTTCGTGTGAACCGCCACCCACACCTCCTTGCCGGTGGAGTAGTGCTTCAACAGCAGGTGGCTGCCTTTCCCGGAACGTTTCTCGACGAAGCCCGCGGCCTTCAGTTTGCGGATGACTTCGGGCCCGCGTCCCAGTGCCTCTTGCAATCGTCCGCCACGCTGGTCAGAATCGCTGCCGACAGCGGGTTTCATCCGCGCTGTCGACGGGGGAGGCCGCCCCCGGGGGCTGAGAACGGACGTTGTGGTCAACCCGCGAGAGGGTCCTGCTCCGTCTTATCGTCAGACAAAAGAAGGAGAGTCGCAATGCCGTCAAGAAGAAGGTCGCTCACAGTTTCCTTTGCGATTCTATCGCTGGCGACTGCGGCCCTTATGGGTTGCGGTTCGCCGGCGCCTGCGACCGGCTCCGAGACTGCAGGCACCCCGACAGCCGCAGTGCCCCAGGAAAGCAAGGGGGGAGGGGGAATCAAGCTGGTGATCTTCAACGAGGGCAGGCCTGGTCTGCTGACCGAGCGCGGCGTCGTCGACGTCAGCGCCCTTGTGCGGCCCCTCGGCGGGCACGACGCCATGAAGGCGCTGATCACGCGCTACGACGAGCTCAAGCCGGAGCTGGCGCGCCTGGCTGCCGAGGGCGCCGCGCAGCCGCTGGCGGCCGTGACGCTCAAGGCGCCGGTGCCACGCGCGAAGTTGCTGGCCATGGGCGGCAACTACCGCGAGTTCGGCGCACCGCGAGCCCGCGCCGATGTGGGGCTTCCTCAAGTCCACCGACGCCATCCTCGGCTCCGGCGGCACCGTCGTCCTGCCGGAGATCGACGCCAACATCTTCCACCACGAGGCCGAGCTGGTCGTCGTCTTCGGCCGCGCCGGCAGCAACATCCCCCAGGCGCAGGCCCTGGACTACGTCTTCGGCTACACCGCCGGCGTTGACGTCTCCGCCCGCATGCCCCCCAGCGGCGCCGGCGGCGGCCGCGACATCACGACGATGCCGATCTCGGCCGGCAAGTCCTACAACGGCTTCGCGCCGCTCGGCCCCGCCATCGTCCCCAAGGACGAGGTCGGCGACGCGCAGGCCCTCGACATCAAGCTCTGGGTCAACGGCGAGCTGCGCCCCAACTACAACACCAGCGACCTGGCGCACTCGATCGCCGAATCGATCGCCTGGGCCACGGCGATCACGCCGGTGGAGCCGGGCGACGTGCTCTACATGGGCACCAACCACCAGGGCCTGGGCGCGCTGCAGGACGGCGATCACGTCGAGATGGAGATCAGCCGCATCGGCCGCCTGACCTTCAACGTCGCGGACCCGTCAAAGCGCCGCTGGCCGCGCGGCGTCGACGAGGCGACGGCCGCGGACGTGCGCAACGGCACCGGCGGCCCGGGCTCGAAGTCAAGGCCGTTGCCGTAGAGAGGGGCATGACTCTAGCTGTCACCTCACTGATACGAGCCCACCCGGTGTCGGCAAGACGCATCTGGCGATCGCCCTCGGCCGCGCCGCCGTCGAGACCGGGCACTCGGTGCTCTTCACCAGCGCCACCACGCTGCTCGCCGCTCTGGCCAAAGCCGAGACCGACGGCCAGCTCGCCGATCGGTTGCTGTTCTACAGCAAACCCAAGCTGCTCGTGATCGACGAGCTCGGCTACCTGCCGTTCGCGCGGCGGAGCGCGCATCTGTTCTTCCAGCTCGTCGCCCGCCGGTACGAGCGCGGCAGCCTGCTGATCACGACCAATCAGCTGGTCACGCAGTGGGGCACCGTCTTCGGCGACGAAGTCCTCGCCGCCGCCATCCTCGACCGTCTGCTGCACCACAGTCACACCCTGATGATCCAAGGCGACAGCTATCGATTGACACAGAAGCGCACGGCTGGACTGATCCCCGCGGTGCCGCACCGAGAACGGGCGCTCGCCGGCGAGCCGGCTCGCGCTGAAAGAAGAAAATACTGATTATGAGGGGGTCAGTTTTAGTGGCGTAAGGGGGTCAATTTCCCCTGTCGTTTGACAAACGGTTTCCCTAGCTCGGCGATCGACAAAAGATGTCGGCGAATGGTGGCGTCAAGCCTCGTTGGTCGCCAGATGGCCGCGCGCTCTATTACATCAGCGCCGATGGGACGAGTCTGTTTGCCGTGCCCGTGTCGATTCAGTCACGATTGACCGCCGGTGTCGCACAACTCCTGTTCGAGGGCACGATCCTCAGCGACTATCCCGGATCACGGCCGTTCGACGTGGCGCCCGATGGCCAACGGTTCGTCATTATCAAATCCGGCAACGCCACTCGGGGCGACAACGCGATTGTTGTCGTGCAGAACTGGTTCGAGGAGCTGAAGCGCCTGGTGCCGACCAGCTGACGGCGCTTCGGCTTTGATCGGGGACGGGAGATGGGAGATGGGGGATGGGGGATGGGGGGGGGGATGGGGATGGGGATGGGCGAGGGCTTCGCCTAAACCCATCCCCGATCCCCCATCCCCGTCCCTGACCCCTGACCCCTGACCCCTGACCCCTGACCCCTGACCCCTGACCCCTGACCCCTGACCCCTGACCCCTGACCCCTTACCCCTGACCCCATCCCCGTCAACGTGACAGCGTCGCCGTCCACAACTCCTGGCGGCCCGGCTGGAACGGGGCCCACGCCACGACGCCGTCACGCGACAGGTCAAAGTAAGTGGCGAGCGTGGAAAAGGTACCGAGGTCGGCGACCCACCTTTCGTCGCTGCCGTCAATCGCCACGGACCACAGCTGCTCACCCGTCTTCGTCGCCCTCATGAAATAGATCCGGTTGTCGGCGACGGACCACTTCGGTCCTCTCCCACGCGTCACCGAGCGGCACGTGCCGTCGGCGACACGGCAGATCGTGACGATCACCAGTCCGCCACCCGACGGGTCATGTTGCACGCCGACGATCGAATCGCCGTCGGGCGACCAGCCGGTCGGGTGCGTATGCGGCTCGGGCCACACGCGCTCCCGCGCCGTGGCGACTTCGTGAATCACGGTATGTTCCGCCTCGGTCCTGGGTGCGCCGGGGGGCCGCTGGCGCGTGTAGGCGATGAACTGTCCCGTCGGGTCGAAGAACGGCGCGTTCTGCACCTGCCATTCCCAGGGACGGACGTCCGTGCTGGGGCCCCCAACGGCGGGGATACGCCGAAAGCCGACGACCGGCTGCAGCTGAAAGAAGTAGATGTCTTTCCCGTCCGGACCCCAGCGGGGGTGATGATTCAGATCGCGGCCGCCCGTGAGCTGCCGCGGGTCAGTGCCATCCATCCCGATCGTGAAGACCGCCACCGCCTCGTCCGCGCGACCGAAGTAGGTGATCCGCCGGCCGTCGGGTGAAAACACGGGAGAGACCGTCTCGAGGCCCCGTCGCAGCAGCGTTCGATCCTGCCCGGTCGAGAGCGTTCGCGTCTTCAACTCCCACGCGTGCCGCACGTTCGTGTACGCGAGCTGTCGTCCGTTGCCGCTGATCTCCGGTTGGTCGTCTTCGCCGGCTCCGGTGGTGAGCGGAATCGGTTCACCGCCAGTCGCGGGGATCTGCCACAGCGTGCGGCTGCCCCCGCGCGTTGACGAGAAGACGATCGCGTTCCCGTCGGGCGCCCAGACCGGCCAGCCACCCTCGCGAAGATCCGAGGTCAGCTGTCGCGGCGGGCCACCGGCTGTGGGGATGATCCAGAAATCGCCGTTCGGCCCCGCCGCGGCGTGAAAGTACGCGACCTGTGACCCGTCAGGCGACAACGCCGGCCCCATCGGAAAGCCGTAGTACAGCGGCGCGGTGCCGCTGATCTGTCGCACGTCAGAGCCATCAGCGGCAGCCGTCCACAGGGCTGGCCCGGTGCCGGCGCGGGCCTCGAACACGATGCGGCGGCCGTCACGGGAGACATTCGGATGTGCCCCGCGTTCGATCAGCCGTGACGGTGTCCCGCCCAGCGCCGACACGACCCACAGGCCCTGGCCCGCGACCCCGTACAGCAATCGGTCGCCCGACAGCCACCGCGGCCGGTTTGCCGGAACGCGCTCCCGCGTGAGTTGCATGGAGTCTCCGCTGTCGATGTGTCGTACCCAGATCTGCTCGACGCCGGTGGCATCGGGAGCCGTGAATGCGATCCTCGATCCGTCCGCTGAATAGGCGGGGAACCGCTGCCCGGTATCCGCCGCGGACAGCAGCCGTTGCTGTCCGATTCTCAGCTCCCCGGCGTCACGCCGCCAGATGAACAACCCGAGCGCGGCGACCGCGACCACCAGCGCGGCCATCATGACCATCAGCCAGCGAGAGTGGGCCGTCCGCGCGCGCTCGAGACGCGGATGGGCCGACAGGAGCTGCAGGGCGGCCGCCGCCTCGCCGGCCGTGGCGTACCGTTCGACCGGAGACTTGGCGAGCAGCCGCATGACGATCGCGGCGAACGGCGCTGGGACGTCGTCGGGCAGCGGCGTCGCGGGATCGCGGACGATGGCGGCGGCCATGTCGACCACGTGGGTGCCGTGGAACGGCCGCGTGCCAGTGGCCATCTCATACAGCACGACGCCGAGCGACCAGAGATCGGAACGCTCGTCAGGCGTGTCACCCCTCACCACTTCCGGCGCCA
Source organism: uncultured Acidobacteriota bacterium (assembly GCA_963707795.1). Classification (GTDB taxonomy): domain Bacteria; phylum Acidobacteriota; class Vicinamibacteria; order Vicinamibacterales; family UBA2999; genus JACCSI01. The sequence continues at coordinate 501,208 of OY970174.1, forward strand.
TGTAGGCGAGCGTTCCCGCGAAGCCGGGATCAACGGGCACGGCAGTCGTACTCAACTCCTTCGACACCTCGCCGCGGAGCCGCCGGGCAATGCCGAAGTCGAGGATCCTCGCCCGGCCGGATCGATCGCACACGATGTTCGCCGTCTTCAGATCACGATGCAGGACCCCGCGGCTGTGCGCATGCGCGAGGCCTTCCGCGATCTGCATGCCGAGCCGGGTGACCTCGGGCATCGGCAATCCCGCCGATCGCACCATGTCCGACAGAGGACGTCCTTCCACATACTCCATCGCGATCCATGACTCACGCCCTTCGCCGCCGACATCGTAGACCTGGCACACGTTCGGGTGATTCAGCGCCGACGCCGCACGTGCCTCGTTCAGCAGCCGCGCCACGATCGCGTCTGCATCCGCGGTCGCGTCCGGCTGGATGAATTTGAGGGCGACGTTCCGGTGAAGGCGCGTGTCGGCCGCGAGATAGACGGTGCCCATGCCGCCGCTGCCGATCACGGAACGAATCTGGTAGGGCCCGATGCGCTGGCCGGCTTCGAGCTCCATGAGGAGGGGATTATACAGGGGGGGGAAGGGGGGTGGGGGATGGGGAGCTCACGTCCTGCTGATCAATGCGCCGCGTCTACCAATGACGGGCGGATGTGCAATGTCTCCACAACCACAGCCAGTTCGCTGGCGCAGATTCTGCGAGGGCGATATGCCGAAGATCCTTTCGTTCCGTGACCTCGACGTGTGGCAACGCGGAATGGACCTGGTGGTCGCAATCTACCGTCGTCGATCAGTGGAGTCGCCAGAGTCCGATCGTCGAGGCCGCCTCGAGCATGTCCGGCCGCACGGTCGGGGCCGCACTCGATCGCGTCCTCGACGATGGCCCGGGCGGCGCTCGATCACCGTCGATTACAGCACCGAATTCTCGGCGAGGGCGCTGGAGGATTGGGCCTGTCGGCGCGGCGTGCCGCTGGACTTCATCCGGCCCGGGAAACCCGTGAAAAACGCGTTCATTGAAGCGTTTATCGGGCGCCTGCGCGATGAGTGCTTGAACGTCCACCAGTTGACGTCGCTCGCCGATGCGCAAGCCAAGATCGAAGCGTGGCGCGTCGACTACAATCAGCGCCGGCCGCACAGCTCGCTCGGGCATCGACACCGGACGAGTACGCCCGAACAGCGTCAGAATCGGGTCGTCGAAGAAGTCGCGTGTTCTAGCTGAGAACTGTCTCGTTAAGGGACCAACGTCAACCAGCCCGCCGGTCTCCTAACGGACTGTCAGCGTGAAGGGGAAGCTTACGAGTGCACGCGGAGCTCCTTCTTCAGTCTCGCGACGCGGATTCTCGCGCGGCTTTCGATGCCGACGAACCATCGAAGTTGTCGACCATCCACACATCGGACCGCGACGAGTAGACGGTCACGACGAACATGCGGCCGTCGGGCGCTGCGGCGACGCCACCGATTTCCTCGAAGGGAAGCGTGGCGACTGTCTGCGCCTCACCGCTGTCCAGGGGCACCAGCAGAATCCTCGCGTCGGTCAAGGATTCTCCGAGCACTGCCGTCAAGCCACGGTAGGCCCAGTTCCTTCCTTCGATCACATAGATCGAATCCCCATGAGGAGACCATCCAAGCGGCCGCGCTGATCCGGTGTGAGTCGGATACATCAGCCTTTCGGCACGGTCATCGACGTCGATGACCCAGACCCCTCGCTTCGGGGGGCGATTCCAGAACACGGCAATCTTCTGCCGGTCGGGTGAGTGGACCGGCGAGTACATCCAACCAACCGAACTCCTGACGAGCCGGCGTTCGACTCGCGTCTGTGGATCGACCTCCGTGTAGTTGCGGTACCCCGGCTGCTGAAAGAGGATCCGCGCCGCCGGGGACCAGGCGAGCTCGTAGGTGTCGCTCATGACCGTCGAGGTCAGCGGGCGCGGGACTCCGCCCACGGCATCAACGGTCCAGACCCGGGTTCTCCCCCCTTCGGTCGAGGCGAAGGCGATTCGTGTCCCATCGGGAGACCAGACTCCTCCCACGTTGTGCGAATCGAAAAATGTGAGCTGCCTGGAGGGACCGCCGGTGATTGGCATCACATAAAGATTCGCGCGTCCCTCATGACCGACATTGAAGACGACAGAGTGTCCGTCCGGCGAGATGCTGGGTCTCTCGATGAGCGAGGTACCACGCGTCAGTTCTTTCGGTGCACTTCGCTGGCCGTCGTCTCCGTCCACTTCGAGCAGCCACAGATTGGAATGATAGGGGGCGCGAGTGTAGACGAGTCGAGTTCCATCGGCCGACAGCGCAAATGGCGGCTCGGCCTCGAGACCGGTGATCAGAGTCGCGATGACGGATTCTCCAGTCTCATCACCGCGCGGTACGGGAACCTTGAACAGTGAAAACGTCTGGTTCAGGCGGCGTGAAAAGTAGATGGCCTCGCCGTGCGGAGCCCAGCGCGCGGCCGAGATTTCGCTGCTCTCGATGACGATCTGCTTCTGGTCGCTTCCGTCAGGCCGGATCGTCCAGATCGTATGCTTCCTCTCATCGTCGTTGGTCACGAATGTCAGCAGTCGGTTGGCTGCTGACCAGTCGATGTCAGATATCGGAGAGTCAACGTCCCGAAGCAAGACGGTTCGTTCCACCCGCCCACGCGTGTTCAGAAGCCAGATCGTCGCGCCCATGTAACTCGCAACGGCGATGGTGGAGCCGTCGGGCGACCAGCAGCCGATGTATTGGCCGGGAGCGATGCTGCGGAGCATCCCACCCAGCTGCGGCATGATGTACAGGCCGTTTCGTCCGGCGCCTCGCGTCCATAACAGCAGCTCGGATCCGTCGGGTGACCAGCGCACGTGCCCCACTTCGGGCGCGCTGAAGACGGCGAGCGGCTGCCCACCCGCGAGTTCCTGCACCATCAATCGTTTGTCGGGCTTTCCGCTCGACACATAGGCGATGCGCGTGCCATCCGGTGAAATGGTCGGATTGCTGTCCTTTCCGGTGAAGGTGATCTCCGTGTGCGCGGGAGCCGCGGTCGCCGCCGCATTCGTCGTCGGTTCGGTGCTGGGCCCGACGACCGTAGATCGGATCGCACCAACGAGCAGGATTGCGGTGGCGGCACCGGCCATTCGCTTTTTCGACAGGATCGACCACACACTCAACGGTGCGACTTCTGCGGCGGTCGCCGGGCCGCTCTGCGGCTGGGTGGGGGACCTCGGATCAGGGTGGAAGCCCTCCGCGACTGGGGCAACGAAGCGATACCCCCGCGTTGGCACCGTCTCTATATATCTGTGGCCCGATGGGCTGTCGCCGAGAGCCTTCCTCAAGACCGACACGCTGCGATTGAGCGTCCCTTCCTCGACGAAGCTGTCTGGCCAGACCTCGTTCAACAAACGCTCCTTGTCGACCAGATGACCGGCGTGCTGGACCAGCACGCTCAAGACAGCAAGGTTCTTCGGGGTCAGCGGTAGCGGATGACCGTCTCGCAGCAGCATCTGCTCCGACACATCCAGGCGAAACGGCCCGAACTCGAAGTACGGCCTGCCCATGCCAGCCATCATGACTCCAGCGAAGAGACCGCGCCTGGGAATCTTGGGGCTTTCTTGGGGCATTTTGCAAGGACTCCGGCCACGTTCCGACGGTATGTCCTCCTGCGCACAGCGCAGACAAGGAGACCGTATGACATTCCGCAGGCTGGCAGACACGGCTCGCATGATGGACCGAGGAGACAAGCGCGCGATCACCGCCCGGGCATGGCTGCTCATGGTTGCGTGCCTGGTGGCGGGCATGAGCCCGCAGTCGGCAGCGTCGGACCTGTGCGGGACGACGATTCTCGCGAACCTGACGCTGGATCACGATCTGACATGCACCGGCAACGGGCTTGTCATCGGCGCCGATGGGATCACGATCAACCTCAACGGCCACACGATCAGCGGACCCGGGAGCGGTGTGGGCATCAGCGTGTCCAATCGAACGGGCGTGCTGATCGTCGGGGGAACGGTCAGGCACTTTCTGGCCGGCGTGCAGCTGGTCAACTCGACAACAATCGTCGTGAAGGACAACCGGTTTACCGGCAACCAGGACGCCGTCTTTCTCATCGGGACGAGCTGGAGCACCGTGAAGGAGAACACCGCCTGGCAGAACACCAGAGTGGGCGTCATGCTGAGGCCCAGCGGAATCCGGAACTCGACGCAGAACCTCGTCGTTGAGAACACGCTGACCGACAACACCAACGGGATCATCCTGGTGGACACACCCACTGGCAACACAATCAAAGAGAACCGGATCTCCGCGAGCAGCAACGCCGGGATCAACGTGAACGGGGCGGTGTCCGGCAACGTCATCAAGGAGAACGCGTTCATCGGGAATGCTGCCGGAATCAGATTCAACCCTGGTGCGGGCGGGCTCATCCCGACCGGCAATCGCTTCATCGAGAACACGATTTCGCTGAACACCTGCGGCGTAATGGGGCCGGCCGGCGACAACTCGTTTCAGGAGAACGTCCTGGAGGGAAACGTGGCGGATCATTGTTCCTAGGTGCGCCATTGGGGCTCACGGAAAGGTGACGGTTTCTCGCGCGTCAGAAAACCGTCACCGCGTCACACGTCGCCGCCCGCCGCGCGAGCTCCGCTAGATCTCTGTGACGCCGGCCGGACGCATACTTGGGCAACAGGCCCGAGCAGGTCTTTTCGTCGGCGTCAATCTTCATGGTCCCAGCGGTCGTCGCGGTTTCCACGTTCGCTGTCGGCTGCGCGCTCAACGGCACGATGGTGCCGGTCGAAGGACCATTAAGCCAAGTGCGGCCAGTGCCCGTATTGAAGGTGCGCGCGGACGGCATCATGGGGAACAGTGGAAACGTGACTTTTAGGATGCCCGATGGCGACGCCTGCAAAGGGCGCTGGTTTTCAGCGGCTGGCGCGGGGGTCGCGGTCACGACTGGGAGCCTGATCTCGCAATACGGCTCGACACACCTTTCTGGTGTCACGGTCTCGACAGGCTCCGGCCAGAATCCGGGACAAGCCCTCGTAGCGTGCGGCAGCGGACGCGTGGTGCAGTTGGAGTTTGTCACTGGTGCCGGCACCGCGCATGGCTTTGGCATTGGCAAGGACAACGACGGCAACATCTATAGGTTTGTTTTTTTGACAAATTTCGCCACGATTGATGGCCCAGCGTGAGCTTAGTCTCGACGGCCAAGTCGCGGCTCGACGAGCTTCACGATCCTTTTGCTATCGTGCGGGAATACAAACTGGACGATCGAGACTGCACACCGTTCGGCACAGTCGCCCGCTATGTGCCCTGCAGAGTCTCGCCGTGTGGTGTCACCTGGCCCGCGAACGAGGAACTGATGGCGGCGACTTGACGACGCTCGAGGCCGTGTGCTTCCCGGTTGAGGAACAGGCTGTCTTTGCGATCACCAACCAGCCGTCAGGTGAACGCCGCCTGGCCGTTCCTGATAGAAGGCAATCGTCAACTGCGCGAGCGGCCGGGTGCTCGGCGTTGTCAGCCGCGACTATCGCCTCGTCACCAACAAACAGGCGATCGAGTGGGCGCACGAATGCTGCCGCACCGTTTGTCCGAGAACGCAACCCGCCGAGTGGGACATTAGCTACTTCCTCGGTGCAGCCGATGTGATCGGCGTGATAGTGGCTCGCGATGTGGTAGTCGATCTTCGAAAGTCCTGAGCTGGCGAGATAGGTGAGCGGGCGGCTACATAGCGTCAACGCGCCGTTGTCGAACAGGACGGTTTGGCCTCCGGGGGTGATGAGCAATGCGCCGTCACCCTGGCCCACGTCCATGAAATGGATTTTCAAGATGGCCCGTGCCCTGCGCGACGACTGGGGCCACAAGCGCCAGTGCCGAGACGAAAGGCAATGCCCGGCCCAATTCTGCGTATCCTGCCCGACGAAGATGCCGCGGTGAACATTGGCTCAAACCTTCCGCACAGCTCCATGTACCGGTATCGGTCAGTGCAGCGGCCGAGAGAAGAGTTTAGGGGATAGCCTCTGAAGGGTGACCGTCTCCTAGTGAACATGAGCGTGCCGTCGCCGCCATCAGGCCTGCGGGCGGAGTACGGTGACGGTAGGGTTTGAGGGGAGGTTCGCTGAGGCGATGGGTTCGGCGCTTGAGCCTGTCGCGCCGGCGGGCGCGCAGTAGCGCAACCGCCGCTCCAAGATCCGGACCCGGTCGAAAAAGCTCCGTGCACAGCTGATATGCCCCTTCGCGTGGCCGCCACGACTTGGAGTGCTGGCTGTCGCTCTTCGTTGCGAAGCCGTAAGATTTCGTTTTGCAATATTCTCTTTCTCCTGCTCGCTGGCGTCCTTGGCTCGTTGAGTCAAAGCCGCGATGGTTTCGTCGATATTCTTGAAGGGCGAGCTACGGCAAGATCGTACGCGGCGAGCTCATCCGTGCAGGCAGTGGGCTGAGGATCGGCCCGCTCGACGCGAATACGGCCGAACAGTTCGTAGTCATTGACGAGTGTGAGGGTCTCTCCCGTTGTGGGGTTGAAGAGTTTCTTTTCATGTTGAATCCGAATTCGGGGACAATGACTGCTCGGGCGAGACTGACGCGGCAATTTGCTCGAGATCTTCCAGCAGAAACAAGGCGTGCCCGTGACCGAATACGTCGTCCTGGTTCGAGAGAATATCTGGTACCATGCGAGCTCGTCCCGCACGGCATCCTTGGCTTCTTTCGCGATCCGTCCCGCAATCTCTTTGATCTCCTCGTCGCTAGGTTTGACGATCGCAGGAAAGTGGTCGTCAACATATGCGTTGATCTCGAGATCAGCCGCCTCTGCGAACGCCTGATGTCCTGCCCGCATGGCGTGTTCAGGGGATTCATCCTTCTCCAGCAACACTGCGAGAAACCCGACCGCCGCGACGGATAATCCACCCCTATCGATCAGAAAGCTGTGTACCCCCATCGCGATTGGAATCGACACGTCATCGCCGGTGTCGACTCCGCCAGGGAAGAATTCGCGGGCACTTGTTTCATCATGGTGTGTGAACGTGGCGATACGATGCTTCGGCCCCAGCATTGCCGATTCGATGTCGCCTTTGAAAAACACTGTCCACAGATACGGTTCTGACAGCGCGTTCTTGTCCGTCTGCAAATGGCAATGAAGCCTGTCGAGGACGAGTCGGACGCGCAGCATCGGACACCTCCTTCCTTTTTAAGCGCAATCACGTCACGTGTCGTCTTGTCCTTTGGCCTGCTCACAGCCTTCACGGTGCATCATGTCGGTCCCGTGCCAAACTAGCCAAGCTAGGGCTGTGCGAGCTTCAAAAATTCATTAAGCTCCTGCGGACTGGTGATCGCATCTAGTCCTGTGCATGTCCGCCAGTGCTGATGGCAGCGCCCCTCGCAGTTTGTGTTTCCAGCGCAGTCTTCATCGCAGTCATCCGCGAATTTCTTGCAGCATGCGAACAAACTCTTCCCTTGGTCCTTCTCTTCTTGACACTTGGCTCTCCAAACGTCGCCGATCGGATCTGGATCTTTCGGTTTCGCGGCGACGCTCTCGCTGCCTGGCGCCCAAGCCAGAAGCCCAGAGCGAGAGCCAGTACCACACCCAGCAAAAGGGCAAAGTGGCGTGAGCGCATGGCGATCCTCCTCGGCTGTCCGCCATTGCCGGCGTCAAGCCGTTGCGTTAATGTGAACAATTCTGCGCGTTGCTTACCCGTAGTCCTCCTCTTCCTCCTCTGCCAGTTTCTCGTGAAGTGGTTGCCACGCGTCTTCGCGATCACGCGGCAGTTCGTCGTGCTGTTGAACCGGCAGACATCGACCGCATACACGGGGTGAATCTCCCAGTCGTCAGCGCACCGGCTGTCCGCCCACCCGCTTACCTTCGCGGCACGCTTCATGCGACCCGTCGAAGAACAACTGACCGGTGATGCGGAGCGGCCGGTGGATCGTGCGCGGCGATTCTCTTTGTGCGCGCCGGCGAGGCTCCCGGGTTTCTTGCCTAGGCGTCCCAGCAAATCCCACGGCTCCGGACGTTGGCGGGGGGATGATCTCTGCGGTGATGCTGCTGCACTCTAACGCCTCGGCTTGGCTGGTTGAAGGATTCGCCGGCGGACGCTGCTCCACGAACGCCATGTGAATGTCAACAGGTCACTTGTTTGGGCGGTCGCAATTCACCCCCTCTTTGCCCGTAAAGTGGCCCCCACCGACACCGGGCCGACGACACGGAGCATTGGCGCCCTCCTCTTCGAGAACCTCGGATCTACGCCGCCATTCACCGCGACCGCAACGCAACCAATGAGTCGCGAACGCCACGCGACGTCTTTATGGCGGCGGGGCGATACGTGGGTCCCGATCTATTAGACGGACGCTGTCGGAGGTGTCCACCGCCGCAAGAAGTTCTGTGCAATCCACTCCACGGCGCGGGAAAAGACCCACGAGTCGTTCGTCTACACGGTGAGACTGACCCAGGATCGTACCTCCCTCCCCGCCGGCGGCACCATCACCGACGCCGTCTACCAAGGTGCCCAGGGTGTCGCAGGCCTTGCGGCGGGCGGTGGACTGGCTGCGCGAGCAAGCGTTATCCTGATCGAGATGGGCTCACTGCCACGCCTGCGATGCGGAACGGCCGGTGTCGGATGCACGGCGGCAAGAGTACCGGCCCACGGACGGCGGCAGGCTTGGAACCTAGCCGGCACGCGCGGTTCAGGCATGGCGCATACTCGCGTGAAACGCGGGCGTTGATCGCTGACAACCGGAGGAGGTATCGGGAACTTCAACAGGTGCTGGGTCAACTGGACCGAGTTGGAGGGTGAGGGAAGAGGCAACTGAAGCTGAGCCACCCGTCTGCCGCAGCACGGGCAGGTGCCGCGGGCGGTGGACTGGCTGCGCGAGCAGGCGTATCCTGATCGGGATGGGCTCACCGCCACCCTCGACCACGCCCTCGACGCCGCCCACGCCCGCGGCGCCATCACCGACGCCGTCTACCAAGGTGCCCAGGGTGTCGCAGGCCACGCACGACGAAATCGACCGGCGGTGCGACGAGATTTTCCGCCGCCGGATTCGGGGCGAAGTCCCCAAACCGATCTAACCCCGCCGCCCGCTGCAATGCCATGCGACGTTGAAGATCAGCGTTCATTGGGAAAAAATACACAAACAAAAGTAATCGCCTGCCACTGCTGCGATCAACGCGGCGCGAGCCATCCAAACTTTAGTCGCGGAGATCTGAAGTCGGTCGTCACTGGCTTCCCATACAACGGGAGTAAGCGTCGTGCGATCTCGTCGCACAGGCTCCGGCCATCGTCCCAGTAAAGGCGGAGCGCCGGCGTGACCGCGTGGTGCAGTTTGGCGAAACAGGGCCGAAACCAAGCGGCCCTTGGCAGACGTCGTCCGGGCGGGTGTTCAGCGCTTGGGTAAGCGACGTCGTATACCGGGCCGCGTTGAACGGCGAGCCGCAGGCTGTAAACGGCGCACAAGCCTCTTCCCAGGCTGAATCACGAGCTCGATCTGTCTGGCGACGACTCTATCGTGAGGGGCCAGGCGCCGTGCGCGTTTCGCAGTCCTTCTGGCCTTTGCACTATCGCCCAGTTTCATGTAGCCGACCGCAAGGTCGGCCAGGACGCGCGCGTTGGTGCCGTCTTTCGCAAGAACTCTTTCCAGCAGTCGCACACCTCGGCGAACATCAGAGTCGTACGCGATGAGCGCGTAGCCAATCAAGTCGTCAGCGTCGTGATTGTGCCGGTGAAGCATAATTGCCCGATTCAGCCATCGCTGCCCCTTTGTTTTGTCGCCAAGCTCAAGAAGGTCCAAAGCACCATTAGCTCTTGGCATAGGATCATCGGGATTCTTCAATACTGCGACTCGAAAAGTCGCTAGCGCGTCCCGGGCGCGGCCTTGCCTGCTGTACACAACTCCCAGATTGTTGAGCGCGGCCGACGCTACGATGCGGTCGGGACTGCGTCTAGCGGCTTGCTTGTAGTGCGCAATCGCGTCACGCCACCTGCGTCGCTGGGAAAGCAAGCGGGCGAGGTTGTAATGTGCCTTAAAGTACGACGTTCGCCGGATCTCACTGCGGTAGTAGGCGATCGCACTTCGCTCTTGGCCGAGTGTTTCAGCGACCAAGCCGCAAACAAAACCGAAGTGAGTGTCGAGCTCAGTTGTTCATCATCAATAAAGGTCACCGAAGACATTCCGGGGGTGTGGCAGCGGGTCCGTCCATGCCGGGGGCTTGGACGGCTCTCGGCGTTAGATCATTGCAGGTCTTACCAGCCTTCCCACGGTCGATGCCTGACAATCCCAGGACGTCGCTGATAATGCGGCAGGTTGCGCCGTTCCACTAACGCGGACCCTATCGGCATGCGATACGCACACGTCGCCGCCGTCGCCCTAGTCGACCTGCGTACCAGTCCGCACCTGCGCTTATTCCGCCTCCGGCGCGGGCAGCCTCGGAGAGGTGCAACGAGCGGATCCTCTCTGAAGAATCGCTGCGCGTCCGGCTCGCCGTACCGCGCGCGGCGTACACGAATCCTGCGCCATCGTTTTCCCGTCCCGTGAACTGTACGGCATTCGTGCTGGCTTTCCCTGACGCGCTGGTCGCTCCGAACGGCGCGTAGGTGTACTGCGTCGACCGCGCCCGCACCGTCGGCCAGCGCCAGCGTGTTGCCCAACGCACCCACCAGCAGTGCCCGCGAACCCGCCGCATCCGCGCGCGAAGAACGTTCGTCGAGGTCGAATCCGGTCAGAAGGTTTGTGGTCGGGACGCCACCGGCACGCTCCTGCGCGGTGTTCCGGCCGTCGTACAGAAAGCTCGTCGTCGGGCCGCTGTCGCTCCCCGCCGACGCCCCTGCCATCGTAGGCGAAGCTTGCCGTCGTGGGCCACTCAGCACCGCCAGTTCGCCGCGCGCGTTCCAGGTATGGGTGGTCGGCAAATCGCTGGCTGCGGAGACGCTGTGCCACAGCTCACAGACAGCCGGCGATCCTGCGTCAAGTCCGGCTCAGCCCCGCTCGTCTCGATGCGCAGTCTGGCGAAAGTGACGCCGAGCGAACTCGCGACCGGATCCAGTCTTCAGGTATCGCTCGAACTGCAACGCCGGTTTCTCGTCGTCGAATTCGATGACCACCAGCGGCCGCCATGGCCGATGCAGGGCCGTGAATGGCGAGAGGCCAGCGTTGTGAGCGGCGAGCCTCGCTGACATGTCGGACGTGACGCCGACGTAGTAGGCAGTGTCGAAGCCAATGCTCTTCAGAATGTAGACGAAGCGCTTGGGACGGCTCACGTGCCCCAATGAATCAAGAGTCGAACCAGCGCACGAACGTCGAGTTCTCCTGATGATCAAGACGGCAAGCGCTTCGGCAATGCAGATTGTGCAAGGTGACTACAGAGAGGGCGATGAAGGATCCGCGTTCCGCCTACGCGCCGCTTCGCGGCGGCTCCGGCGGACAGCCTTCGCGTGACGGGTGGCGCGTCGCCGACAGAGCCAGGCTCGCCAGCAGGAGCCAGGGCTCGCCAGCCGGAGTCTCACGCTGCGACATGGAACTTGGTCCGCCTACGCGCCGCTTCGCGGCGGCTCCGGTGGACAGCCTTCGCGTGACGGGTGGTGATTCGCCGACAGAGCCAGGGCTCGCCAGTCTGAGTCACGCTGCGACATGGAAGTGGGTCCGCCTACGCACCGCTTCGCGGCGGCTCCGGCGGACAGCCTTCGCGTGATGGGTGAGCGAAGGCTGGTGAGCCCGGAAGGAATCGAACCTTCAACCAACAGATTAAGAGTCTGCTGCTCTGCCAGTTGAGCTACGGGCCCACTCGGGGGGCTGGCACATTCGCGCGCGGCGCCGATGCACGGGACGCCGGCGCACGGCGCACGAAACCCCGATCATAACACAGCGCCTCACCCGCGCCCGCGCGCGCGGAACCGCCGCACTTTGTCGCGATTGCCGCAGATCTTCATGTCGCACCACCGCCGGCTCGCGTTCTTCGTGTCGTCGAGGAACCACCAGCCGCAGTCGGCGGCGGCGCACGCTCGCACCCGCCCGACCAGCGGCGACGTGAGCAGCCGCGCCGCCCCCCGCGCCGCGTCCCAGTACGGGCGCTCGAGGTCGTCGGCGCCGTCAGACACCCAGTGCAGGCTGTCGGGCCCCGGCACCAGTCGTCCGTGCGCGTACCACTGCGACAGGTGCGCCGCCAGCCCGTCCAGCGTCGGCGCTGCGGGCCTGGTCCCGGCCTCGAGCGCGGTGAAGGCGTCGTGCAGCAGCTCGCGCAGGGTGCGAACCCGCTCGACGATGCGCGCGGCGTCGGCGGGACGGCGGCGGGCGCGCGCGGCGAGCCGCGTGGACTCGTCCGCCGACAGCAGCCCGGCCTCGCCGGCCCACGCCGCCAGCGCGTCGTAGGACACCAGCCGTTCGACCGGCGCCGCAGTCGGCCGGCCGCTCAACGTATTGACCAGCGCCAGCGTCCGGCCCGCATCGGTCGCCTCCGTCGGCACCTCCGGCAGCCGCGTCCGTGTCCTGGGCACAACACCCATTCTACGCGCTCCGCGCGGCCGGGCGTAACCAACAAAATGTTATTGACAGGTTACTCGCCTCCGGAGTACGGTGACACCGGTATGAGCATGTTAGAGAGTTACAACCCGGGAGAGGCCATGAGCACCACGACCACCGAACGAACCACGACCGGATTCCTGACCCGCGTACTGGCGGAGGGCTACGGCCCCGGCGCCTGGCACGGGCCCGACTTCAAGGCCGCCATCGCCGACGTCGGCGACGACACGGCGTTCCGCCGGCCGGCGGCGGAGCGCCACAACATCGCCGAGATCGCCCTGCATCACGCCTACTGCGTCCGCACCGTGCGCGGGCGCCTCACCGGCACGGCGCCGGAACCGTTCGTGCTCGAGGGAGACGACTGGTTCGACGCGCCCTACGCGACCAGGCTGACCTGGCGCGAGATCGCCGCCGTCGTCGAATCGGAACACCGGAAGCTGTCCGCCGCCGTGGTGGCCATCGCAGAAGGGGGCGCGTCGCCGCTCAGCGCCGGCGAGCAGATCGACGTGGTGCTCGGCATCACCTGCCACGCCGTCTATCACGCGGGGCAGGTGCAGTTGATCAAGAAGCTGTTGTCGTAGCGATTGCGGGCGCCGTCTCGCCCCGGCGGACCGGGGCGGGGCGGCACCGCCAGTCGTGACTCGCGTGGCATGACGTGAGCACAGGCTGCCGCACGGCACGTTATGCGCTTGCTGGTCCTCAGGCTCGACAGATACACTGTGAGCTTCCGGTCTCGTCCCGCGCCTCACATACGCGCCCGTAGCTCAGCTGGATAGAGCGTCGGCCTCCGGAGCCGAAGGCCACAGGTTCGAATCCTGTCGGGCGCGCCACCCTCCATCGGTCCATTCACCCCCCACCTGGGAACCGGTCACGCCGTCGGTCTTTCGGGACGCTCGGCATGCCCATCGTGCGGGTCGGCGGACGGCACTGGCTGTGGCATAAATGTTCGCGCTGCTGGCGATCGTGCTGGCGGTCGGCGTCTACCGGGTGATGTCCTACGAGCTGCGGCAGCGGCGGCAGGAGCTCGCCGTGCGTGCGGCGACGGCGTTACGGGTGGAGCAGTCCCTTCAGGAAATTCGCCAACCGATTCGTGGACGCATCGTGCGTCGTGACCGGCGCGTCCTGCTCCAGTTCCGGCCGGATCCGCGTCGCCAGTGCCTTGCCCAGCTCGACGCCCCACTGGTCGAACGAGTTGATGTTCCAGATCGCGCCCATGACGAACACTTTGTGTTCGTACAGCGCGAGCAGCATGCCCAGCGTCCTCGCGTCGAGGCGCCGGTAGGCCATCGTCGTCGACGGACGATTGCCCGGAAAGACCTTGTGCGGGAGCAGCCGCACGATGGCGTCCTCGGCCAGACCCTGCGCCCGCAACTCGGCACCGACTTCGTCCGTGGTCTTGCCGAAGGCGAGCGCTTCGCTCTGCGCCAGACAGTTGGCGACGAGGGTCGTGTGATGGTCGTCGAACCCGCTGTGCGACTCGGCGGCCACGAGGAAATCGCACGGGACGAGGCGCGTGCCCTGGTGGATCAACTGGTAGAACGCATGCTGCCCGTTGGTCCCGGGCTCGCCCCAGACGATGGGGCCGGTGGGGACGGGGACGGGCTGGCCATCGCGGTCGACGCGCTTGCCGTTGCTCTCCATGTCGAGCTGCTGGAGGTAGGCGGGCAGTCGGCGCAGGTGCTGGTCGTAGGGCAGCACCGCGTGCGTCCCGGCCTCGAGGAAATCGGCGTACCACACGCCGAGCAGGCCCAGGGTCACCGGCAGGTTGTCGTCGAGCGGAGCGGTGCGGAAGTGTTCGTCCATCCGGTGCGCGCCCTCGAGCAGCTCGCGGAAGCGCTCGAATCCCGCCGCGACGGCGATCGGCAGGCCGATCGAGGACCACAGCGAATAGCGGCCGCCGACCCAGTCCCAGAAGACGAACATGTTGGCCGGATCGATGCCGAACGCGGTCACCGCGGCGTCGTTGGTGGACACGGCGACGAAGTGGCGGGCGACATGGGCGTGGTCGCGCGCGGCAGCGAGAAACCAGCGCTGCGCCGACCGCGCGTTCATCATCGTTTCCTCGGTGGTGAACGTCTTCGACGCGACGATGAAGAGCGTGGCCGCCGGGTCGAGGCCGCGCAGCGTCTCGGCGAGGTGCGCGCCGTCGACGTTGGAGACGAAGTGCACGCGCGGGCCTTCGCGGGTGTACCGGGTGAGCGCGGTGGTCACCATCGCCGGCCCGAGGTCGGACCCGCCGATGCCGATGTTGACCACGTCGGCGATGCGGGCGCCGGTGAAGCCGGTCCACGAGCCGCCGCGGATGCGCTCGCTGAAGTCGCGCACGTGGTCGAGCGCCGCGGTCACCCGCGGCATCACGTCGCGCCCGCCGACGGTGATCGGCCGCCCGGAGCGGTTGCGCAGCGCCACGTGCAGCACCGCGCGATCCTCGGTGACGTTGATCCGCTCGCCGGCGAACATGCGGTCGCGCAGCGCCTCGACGCCGCGCAGCCGGGCCAGCCGGCGGAGCAGCCGCAGGGTGTCGTCGGTGACCAGGTGCTTGGAGTAATCGACCAGCAGGTCGTCGAGCCGCGCCGACATGCGCTCCGCCCGCCCGGGGTCGGCGGCGAACCAGTCGCGCAGGTGCGCCGCGCGAATGTCCTCGCGGTGGCGCTGCAAGTCCTGCCAGGCGGGCAGGTCGAGGAGGGACATTGGGGCCAGTTTAGTTCAGGGGCCAGGGGTCAGGCTTCAGGCGCCAGGCTTCAGGCCCCAGGCTTCAGGCGCCAGGCTTCAGGCGCCAGGCTTCAGGCGCCAGGCTCCAGGCGACATCAGGCTTCAGGCTTCAGGCGCCAGGGGCCAGGGGTCCTCTCCAGGTGCCAGGTTCCAAGCTTCATCAGGCTTTAGGGGCCAGGCGGCAGGGGCCAGGGGCTAGCCCTTGCGCTCGGACGAAGACAGGGGGTGCGGCCTGGGCGAGTGTCGCTCCAGGGATGCGGACAGGCCTCGGAGCATGCGGCCGACTTCGCTCAGTTGTTTCAGGCAGCGGTCGACGGCGACGATCGGAGCGAATCCCAACCGCCTGCCGATCTCCAGCTGTGTGAACAACTCGCCCTCCGAGCCGAGCGCGATGTCGAGATGATTGAGATAGGTCGCGAGCGATCGGCGGCAGAACCCTTCGGCAATGTTCGACGGGATGGACACGGCAGTCTTTCGCGTCTGCGCGGTGAGCCCGAACCGCTCGCCGGGTGGGTAGGCGTCGGTGAGGGCATAGACCTCCACAACCAGATCCATCGCCCGCTGCCACACCTTGAGCTCCGTGACCGTGGCGATTGCCACGACAACGTCGTTCCACGAACCGTACCCTGTGAAACCCCGCGGGGATCGAAGCGTAACCAACCGGTGTACGCACTTCTCGAGACCACCAGTCGCGCGCGGTTCGCAAGTTCCGCCTGATTCCTGACTCTGGCCCCTGAGCCTGAGCCTGACCCGCCTGAGCGCCTGACGCCTGACCCGACGCCTGACCCCTGGCGACCTGAAGCCTGGGCCTGAAGCCTGGAGCCTGAGCTGGGGCCTGAACTAAACTGAAGCCATGTCGCTGCTCGATTCTTTGAAGCGCTACACCACCGTCGTGGCCGACACCGGCGACATCGAGGCCATCGCCGAGTACCGCCCGCAGGATGCGACGACCAATCCGTCGCTGCTCCTGAAAGCCGCGCAGCAGGAGCGCTACCGCTCGCTGGTCGAGGCCGCGCTGCATGCCGCCAGCCGCACGGGGGGCAGCGAAGCGGCGCGCACCGAGGCGTTCATGGATCACCTGGCGGTCGCGTTCGGCGGCGAGATCCTGAACATCGTGCCCGGGCGAGTCTCAACCGAGGTCGACGCCCGCCTGAGCTTCGACACCGAGGGCAGCATCGCCAAGGCGAGGCAATTGATCGGGATGTACGAACAGAACGGGATTCCCCGCGAGCGGGTCCTGATTAAGGTCGGCAGCACGTGGGCGGGGATCCGCGCCGCCGAGCGGCTCGAGCGCGAGGGGATCCACTGCAACCTGACGCTGCTGTTCAGCTTCGCGCAGGCGGTCGCCTGTGCCGAGGCGCGGGTGACGCTGATCTCGCCCTTCGTCGGACGCATCTACGACTGGCACAAGAAGCAGCGCGGATCGGAGATCCCGCCCGACGAGGACCCGGGCGTCGCCTCGGTGACGCGCATCTACAACTACTTCAAGAAGTTCGGCTACCCGACGCAGGTGATGGGCGCCAGCTTCCGCCGCGTTGAGCAGATCGTGCGGCTCGCCGGATGCGACCTGCTCACGATCAGCCCGGAACTGCTCGAGGAGCTGCAGAACGCATCCGGCGAGGTGACGCCTCGCCTGACCGCGGAGGCGGCGCGCGCCAGCGGGGAATCGCGCATCGCACTGGACGAGAAGACCTTCCGGTGGATGCACAATGAGGACGCCATGGCGGTCGAGAAGCTGAGCGAGGGCATCCGGCGCTTCTACGAGGATGCGCGCAAGCTCGAGGCCTGGGCCCAGTCGGCCGTCACCGCGGCGTAGCGCACCAGGTCAGCGGCCGCAGGAGAGCGTGATGACGGCGCCGGCGGCCTCGGCCGGCACCGTGACCTGGCGCACGTCCTCCTCGCCCGGGCAGCGCCAGACGGCGTCGAACGCCTTGGCGCAGCCGAACTTCGGGTCGCCGAGCGCGCTCACACGCACCGTGTAGCGGCACGCGCTCTTCCCGTCGCACTCCGCCCTGACCGAGGCCGTGGCGTTGCCGGGCGCCGCCTGGCAGTTGGCGCCATACGTCGCTCGCAACACCCGAATGGCGGCCGGGGGACCGCAGGCGATCGTGCCACTGCCGATCGCGCCCAGTGCCGCCGCGGCGAGACCCCTGAGCCAGGCGCGTGTCCTCATGGTCGTGCCCGCAGGTACGACGCGACGACATCCGCGGTGATCGCGATGCCGCGGCCGTTCCAGTGCGTGTCGTCGAGCCAGTACAGGTAGCGGAACGCGTCCGCCTCGCGCGTCACCTGTTCCGCCATCGCCGGGTAGACGTTCACGGTCGGGATTCCCGCCGCGTGCAGCTCACGGTCGAGCGTCTCGAGGTACGGCGACGGGCCGCCCGCCCAGGCGCTGCCGTCGATGAGGTGCGCGTAGAGTGCGAAGCGATCGGGCACGAGAATCACCGCCAGGCGCAGCCCGTGCGCGGCCAGGCTCGCGTGCAGCGTGCGGTAAATCGCGACCGTCTCGGCGATGGCCGCCACCGCCTGCGGCGGTAGCGGCCGCGCGAGCGCCTCGCCGGAAAAGAAGAGCATCGAATCGCCGTTGGACAGCCGCCTGATCTCGATCGTGTGCCGGTACGGGTTGGCGAACCACCGATCGTCCTGCCACCGCTTGAGCCAGCGTTCGGCGGCGATCCGGAGCGGCCAGGTGGCGGAACCGACGTTGCGCGCGAAGCGGGCCGCAAAGGTCAGTGGCGGCATCGCGTCCGGTGCCCGGGGCGTCACGCTCGCCGGATCGAGGTGCACGTAGCGCAGACCCGCCACCTGCTCGTACAGCACCCAGCCGCCCGCCATCCCCAGGCGGCCGGCGACCGCGCGCGTGGCGTCGGCCGACAATCGCAGCGGGGCGACGTTGTAGGTCGGCACGCCACGCGCGGTCAACTGCGCGGACAGGGTGTCGTCATCGGCGACGCCGGACCCGGCCGCGAACGAGTCGCCGACCAGCAGCGCCTGCACGCGACCGCTCGCGGCCAGGCCCGGCGGGTTGCGGAAGCCGTACTCGTCGGTGGTCCAGCGCTCGCGCCGGTAGATCCGGTACGCCGGGAGATTCGCGATGTTGGCGAGGTCGCCGTACGACCAGCGATCGTAGCCGGCGTGCGCCTCGAAGGCGGCGCCGGGTTCGCGATAGTAGACCATCGCTTCCCAGGCGCGGAACGCCAGCGCGTCGATCGGCAGGCCGCGCGTCACCACGTCGGCGAGGCCGACCGCCGCGAGGACCGCCGGCAGCAGCCGGCCCGTCGAGAGCCATCGTCGCAGCATCGGCATCAGAACTGGAAATACAAGAACGGGCTCGGCTGGCCGGCGTAGAGCACGGCCATCACCATCAGCAGCATCGCGGCGAGGCCGACGGTGGGCGCGGGCGCCCACCCATGCCGCAGCTTCCACGTGTTCGGCAGCCAGTGCGCGATCAGCGCGGCAAGTGCGAGCATGAGCACGAGCGCGAACTGGTTCGCGGTCGGCTCGGCGACCGTCGGCCGCAGCATCCGGCCGAACATCAGCAGGGCATCGTCGAGTGACGCTGCACGGAACCACACCCAGCCGAGCACGACGAGCGCGAAGGTCACGACCTGGCGGAGGACGACGGGAAGGACCGCCGTGCGATGGGCCGTGAGCCGGTGCAAGCTGAGCAGCAGCCCGTGATAGCCGCCCCAGATGACGAACGTCCACGCCGCCCCGTGCCACAGCCCGCCCAGCAGCATCGTGATCATCAGGTTGCGATAGGTCATCCACGCGCCGCGGCGGCTGCCGCCGAGCGGGATGTAGAGATAGTCGCGGAGGATGGTGGACAGCGAGATGTGCCAGCGCCGCCAGAAGTCCGCGATGTCCACCGCGATGTACGGCGAGTTGAAGTTCTGCGGCAGCCGGAGGCCGAACATCAGCGCCAACCCGACGGCCATGTCGCTGTAGCCGGAGAAGTCGAAGTACAGCTGGTAGGTGTAGCCGAGGGCCGCCAGCCAGGCGTCGGTGGTCGACAGCGTGTCGATGCGCGCCCACATCGGGTCGATCAGCATGGCGATGCCGTCGGCGATCAGCACCTTCTTGACCAGGCCGAGGGTGAAGAACGACCACGCGCGATCGAGGTTGCGCCGCTCGTAGGCGGTGTCGAGATCGTCCAGGTCGCTCTCGATCTGGCGGAAGCGCACGATCGGCCCGGCCACGAGCTGGGCGAACAGCGACACGTAGGCGGCGAACTCCCAGAAGTTCTTCGTCGGCACGATCACGCCGCGATAGGAGTCGACGATGTAGGTGATGGTGTGGAAGGTGTAGAACGAGATGCCGATCGGCAGGACGATGTTCCACGCCGGCGGGGCGAGGTCCCAGCCGGCGAGCGCCGCCAGGTCGCTGGTCGATCGCATCGCGAAGCCGGCGTACTTGAAGAAGGCGAGCAGGGCGAGGTCGGTGGTCACGGCGGCCCACAGATAGAGCCGCTTGCGCTGCGGGTGCGCCAGCATGCCGCGTCCGGCGAGATAGCTGACGCCGGTGGACAGCGCCATCAGCGAGCAGAAGCGATAGTCCCAGAAGCTGTAGAAGACGTAGCCGGTGATCGTCAGCCAGACGTAGCGCGCCTGCCTGGAGCGCAGGCGCCAGAACACGAAGTAGGCGGCCGGCAGGAAGCCGAACAGGAACTGGAGGCTATTGAACAGCACGCGTCAGCGGTCGCACCAGGAGCCAGTAAGATACGTCAGAACGCGCACGCTGTTGCCCCCGATGACCCTGCCCCCGCCGCTCGACCGGATGGCCGCGGATGCCCCGCTCCTGCTCATCTTCCTGCGCCATTTCGGCTGAACCTTCTGTCGCGAGGCGCTGGCCGACATCGCGCGCCACCGCGCGGCCATCGCAGCGACCGGGACGCAGGTTGCGTTCGTGCACATGTCACCGCCGGCCGAGGCGGAGCGCTGGTTCGCGCGCTACGGGCTGTCCGACGTCACCCGGGTCAGCGACGCCGACAAGTCGCTCTATCGCGCGTTCGCGCTGGAGCAGGGCTCGATCGGCGCGCTGGTCCACCCGCGCGTCTGGTGGCCCTGGCTGCGCACGGCGGTCCTCGGCGGTCACGGGGTGGGGGCTGCCGGCCCCAACTGGCGGCAGCTGACCGGCGTCTTCGTGCTGCACCGCGGCCGCACGCTTGCCGCCATTCGCCACCGCAACTCCGCCGCGCGGCCCGACTACGTCGCGCTGGTGCACGGATTGAAGCTGGGCCCGGGTCAGAGCTGAAGCTTGTCCAGCGCCACGGCGAGGTTGGCCCGTTTCGCCGTGCGCGTCCGCTCCCAGAGGTCGCCGACCTCGGCGACCCGCGCCTCGATGGTCCGGATGGTGAAATCCTGCGGCGAGATCCTGCCGTCGATCTCGTCCCAGGTCAGCGGCGCCGAGACGCCGGCAAACGGGCTGGCTCGGGCGCTGTAGGCGCACGCCAGCGTCTTGCCCGGAATGTTCTGCAGGTAGTCCACGTAGACGGTTCGGTCCTTCCGCTTCTTCACCATCCGCTCCACGGTGGCGACCTTCGGGTGCTTGCTGGCGACGATCGTCGCCACGATCTGGCAGAACAACACGCCGGTCTCGTACGACGTCCCGGCCGGCAGCGGGATGAAGACGTGCAGCCCTTCCGACCCGGACGTCTTGGGGAAGCCGGGGACGCCGAGCTTGTCCAGCTCGTCGTGAACCCAGCGCGCCACGTCGAGGATCTGGCTGAAGGTCGCCCCGGGCTGCGGGTCCAGGTCGATGGCCACCACGTCGGCCTCGTCGAGCGCCCCGATCTTGGAGAACCACGGGTCCATCGAGATCGCGGCCAGCTGCGCCAGGTAGAGCAGCGTCTTCAGGCCGCCCCCGACGAACATCGCCGGCACGTCGACGCCGGGGATCGGCTCGACGCGGACGCCGCGGGGAAACACGTCCGGCGCGCGGTGCTGGTAGAACGACTGGCCGTCGACCCCGTTGGGCAGCCGCTTCATCACCAGCGGGCGCTCGGCGACGACCGGCAGGATGAGCGGCGCGATGCGCGCGTAGTAGCGCAGCAGGTCGCCCTTGGTGAACGGCGGTCCGGGCCAGAACACCTTCTGCAGGTTGGTGACGTCCAGCGTGTCGCCGTCGGGGAGCTGCAGCCGGCCGTCCTTCTTGCGCCGTTCGAGGTCGTCGAGCTGGGCGGTCAGCGCGTCGGCGTGTTCGGCCCACGCCGTCAGCGGGTTGGCGGCGGCCCGGGTCTTCTTCGATCCGCCGGCGCGGCGCCGCGGCGGCGGCGTCACGGTCGTGACCTCGCGCGGCCGCTTGTCGTCGCGCAGTCCCAGATACGCCGGATGGCGCAGCCGGCCGTCGTCGGTCCACTCGGTATATCGCACATGCGCCACCAGCCGCGGCTCGACCCAGTGCGGCCGGCCGAGCGTTTTGGGCTTGCCGTGAAACGGGCTGACCTCGGTCGCGAGCGGCTGCAGCAGCTTCCACAGCTTCTGCAGCTCCGCGGCGCTGAAGCCGGTGCCGACATCGCCGGCGTGGACCAGCCGCCGCGCCTGGTCGTACTGGCCCAGGATCAGCGATCCGAAGTACGAGCGCGCGCCCTTCGGCTCGGTCCAGCCGCCGATGATGAATTCGTCTTGCTGCTGCAGCTTGAGCTTGCGCCATTCCGGGCTGCGCCGGCCATCGCGATAGACGGAGCGGGCGTGCTTGACCAGCAGGCCTTCCCAGCCCTCGGCGCGGGCGCGATCGAGCAGCGCCCGGCCGTCGCCGGCGACCTGCTCGCTCACGCGGAGGGCCGACGAGGGCGGCTTGTGCTTCGCGAACAGCCGCTCGAGCCTGGCGCGCCGTTCGGTCAGCGGCAGCCCCCGCAGGTCGAGGTCGCCGTCGCGCAGGAGATCGAAGGCGATGAACGCCGTGGGCTGCTCGTCGGGCCGGAGGATCGGCTTGTCCGATCGATAGCCCGGCACGGTGACGTGGATGCGGTTCTGCAGGCGCTGGAAGCCGGCGGGCCGGCCTTTTGCGTCGAGCGCCACGATCTCGCCGTCGAGCACCACCGGGCCACGAAGCGTGCGGCCCCACACGCCGAGCACGTCCGCCAGCTCGGGAAACTGCGCGGTCTTCTCGTTGCCCAGCCGCGACCAGAAGCGGACGCGTGCGTGCGGCCGGGCAGGCTCGACCAGGGCGATGGCACGGATGCCGTCGTACTTCGGCTCGTAGACGAGCAGCGGATCGACCAGCGGGGGCTCGGTCGGGGGAAGGGAGGCCAGCATGGGCCGGAGGGTCGCGGCAGTGAACATCAGGGATCAGGCTCCAGGCTCCAGGCGCCAGGCTCCAGGCTGCTCAGGCCTCAGGCCTCAGGCTCAAGGCTCCAGGGTCCAAGCCTCAGGGCTCAGGCTCCA
Organism: uncultured Acidobacteriota bacterium; assembly: GCA_963707795.1. Classification (GTDB taxonomy): domain Bacteria; phylum Acidobacteriota; class Vicinamibacteria; order Vicinamibacterales; family UBA2999; genus JACCSI01. The sequence goes on from OY970174.1 coordinate 523,777, forward strand.
AAGTTCAGCGGGGCTGAGGGTTTGGGGCCTGAGGCCTGAGGCCTGGGGCCTGTTAGGATAATGTCGATGTTCTTCGCCCGGCCCATGTCGTTTTTCGTCCTTGCGGGCGCGATGGTGCTCGCCGGCTGCTCGCAGACGCCCACCAGCCCCTCCGCGGCCAACTCGCCCGCGGCGATCGGGGAGTTGCCGCAGACCTCGGTGCCGGTGCCGCCGCGTGACAACGCCACCGTCCCCAACGCGATCGGACTGACCCGATTCGTCGCGTTCGGCGACAGCATCACCTGGGGTGCGACCTCGGCCTACGATCCACGGTTCCTGTTCGCGGCGGTCAATGGCGGATTTCCGGAGCGCCTGCTGGCGGCGCTCAACACCTATCACGCGCCGCAGCGGTTCACGATGTTCAACGAGGGGCAGCCGGGCGAGCTGGCCGGCAACGCGCTGGCCCGCTTCCAGTTGATGCTCACCAGCCGGCGGCCGCAGGCGGTGCTGCTCCTCGAGGGGATCAACGACCTGAACAACGACGCCAGCGTCACCCAGGTGGCTACATCGCTGCGCCGCATGGTCGACGCCGCGCTGGGCGCCGGCGTGCCGGTGCTGCTGGCGACGATGTACCAGACGTACGAGGTGACCGACCCTGACGGCAACATCCGCCACAACGGGGCGAGCGTGATTCCGCTGCTGAACACCGAGATCAAGAAGATCCCGTCGGGACGGCTCAACGTGCACCTGGTGGACCTCTATCCGGTCATGGACGACCGCAGCTTCGTCGGCAACGACGGCATCCACACGACCGAGAAGGGCTTCGATGCGATGGCCACGACGTTTCTGACCGCGATCGAGGTGGCGTTTCCCGTTCGCAGCAACGTTCAGTAGCCGCCGCGCGGCCCGACCGCGGAGAAACAGGCTCCGGGCCGTCAGCTCCCGATGGTCCATTCCCGTCGCGCGATCGAACTGCTGCAGCAAGTCCGGCAATTCCACAGGCAGCCGCCACTGGTCCGCGCGCCCGCCGTGGCGCGCGAATTCGTCGGCCCACTCGGGCCACCACGGCGACACCCGCGTGGCAATCGGTTCGACGACGAGCAGTGCCGTCCCGGCGCGAGCCGCTTCCCACAGCTTCGCCCGAACCGCCGCCCGCGCACGCTCGTCGAGCTCGTTGATCATCCACCCGGCGACGATCGCCCGGACCGGCCGCGGCACGGCGATGGTGGCGGCGTCGCCGCGGCGGGTGCGGTGCGCGAGGCCGAACGCCCGGTAGGTGTGCGCGGCTTCCTCGAGGGCCCAGGGCAGGGCGTCGATCGCGACGATGGCGGGGACTTCGGCCCCGGCGGCCCACGCGGCGCCCGCGGCGCCGGCGCCGCACCCCAGGTCGAGGAGCGTGGTCTTCGGTGGCAGCCCCGCGTCGAGGTGGTGCACGATGGCCGAGACGGTCAGGTAGTGCAGCGGGCTGTAGTAGAGCGCGTAGGCGGCCCGCTTGCCGGCCGTGTCCAGCGCGCGGCGCTCGCCGAGGCGGGCGCGGCGCTGGACATACCCCGCCGACAGCGCGCGCACGGCGCGTGTGACTTCCGAAAAGCGCAGGTCGGCCAGGTGTCGGGCCTGCAGGTCGTCGAGCCACGCCGCAAAACCCGCGGTGGTCATCGACTCCTGAGTTGGCGCGCGCGTTGCAGCTGAGGCACCACGGTCATGAAATCACGCCCGAGATGGCCCCACCTGTGACGGACGCTACCAGATCGAGGCGCCGCCGATGGGTTGGCGGCGTGCTCCTTGCGTTGGCGCTGGTGTCCACCGGGCTGGCCATCGCGGCCTACGTCTGGGCCGACCGGCTCATCGAGCACCGGCTGCGGCCGGCGACGATCGATCTGTTGTCGAGGCGCTTCGACAGCGAAGTGGAGCTCGAACGGATGACCGTCGGGTTCACGCCGGCGCTGAGCATTCGTGGCGAGGGGCTGACGCTGCGGCACAAGGGTCGGAAGGATATCCCACCTGTGATCGCGATTCGCGCGTTCACGATCACGGCCAGCGTGCGTGAGCTGTGGACGCGGCGCATCGACCGGGTCCACCTCGACGGGCTCGAGATCATGATTCCGCCCCGGCGCGGCCAGGACATGCCGCGGCTGGCGCCGGCCGCGGCCGATGCCGGGGCCGGGCCTGATGCCACCGGTCAGCCGGACGTGTTCATCGGCGAGCTGCTGACGGAAAACAGCCTGCTGACCATCATGCCCAAGCGCGAGGGCAAGCGGCCGCGGGTGTTTCAGCTGCGGCGCCTTCGCTTTCACGATCTCGAGTTCGCGAAGGCGACGCCGTTCGAGGCGGCGATCACCAACCCGACGCCGGAGGGGGAGATCGCCGTGGTCGGCGCCTTCGGGCCGTGGCACCGCGAGGAGCCGAGCCTGACGCCGATCGAGGGCACGTTCCTGTTCGACGCCGACCTGGGCACGATCAAGGGGATCGGCGGCGCGATGCACGCGGAGGGGACCTTCAGCGGCCCGCTCGACTACATCCGCACCAGCGGCAGGACCAGGACCGAGGGATTCCACTTGTCCACTGGCGGCGCCGAGTTCCCGCTGGCGGTTGACTACGACGCGGTCGTCGATGGCACCAATGGCGACACGACGCTCGAATCGGTCGAGGGCCGGCTCGGTCAGTCGCAGATCTCGGCGCGCGGCGCCATCGTCGGCGTCCCCGGGGTGAAGGGACGCCGCATTACGCTGCAGACGCGCACGCGCAACGGGCGGCTGGAGGATTTCGTCAAGCTCACCACGCGCGTGCGCCGGTCGCCGATGACCGGCCTGGTCGACGTGGAGGCGACGCTCGACATTCCGCCGGGAGAAGCGGAAGTGATCGAGCGCATGGATCTCGCCGGCACGTTCAACGTGCGATCGGCGCGCTTCACGAGCCAGGCCATCCAGGATCGCGTGGACGAACTGAGCCGGCGCGGCCGCGGCCGCCCGCGCGACGAGGCGATCGACCAGGTCGCTTCCGACCTGCGCGGCCGCTTCCGCCTGCACAATGCGCACATGACCGTGCCCGCCCTGTCGTTCCAGGTCGAGGGCGCCGAGGTGCGGCTCGCGGGCGGGTACGGCGTGGCCACCGAACGGCTCGACTTCCGTGGCACCTTGCGCCTGCAGGCCAAGGCGTCGCAGACGCAGACCGGGTGGAAGTCGCTGGTGTTGAAGATCTTCGACCCGATGCTGGACGACAAGGGTCAGGGCACGCTCCTCCCGATCTCGGTGACCGGCACGCGCGATCAGCCGAAGTTCGGCGCCGATATCAAGAAGGCGTTGCTGAAGTAACCGGCGGAGTGGAGAGATTGGGGTGAGTGACGGGGATCGAACCCGCGACAGCCGGATCCACAATCCGGAGCTCTACCACTGAGCTACACTCACCATTCGTTGCGCTTTGATTATACAAGGGACATTCAGGGGCCAGGTGCCAGGCGCCAGGCCCCAGGCCCCAGGCGCCAGTTGCCTCACGCCTGACGCCTGAAGCCTGAAGCCTGATCCCTGAACCCTGATCCCTGAGCTGGAGCCTGAGGCCTGATCCCTTAATGATTCCTCGGCTCGAACCGAGCGACCCGTTTCCCCCGGTCGAGCACGCGCTGGACGAGCCGAACGGGCTGCTCGCCGCCGGCGGCGGGCTCAACGAGGCCCGCCTGCTCGAGGCGTACTCGCGCGGCATCTTCCCCTGGTTCGGCGACGGCGATCCGGTGCTGTGGTGGTCGCCCGACCCGCGCGTCGTGCTCCCCACCGATGCCGTGCACGTCTCGCGCTCGCTGGCCCGGCGCCTGCGCAAGAAGGATTATCGCCTGACGCTGGACCACGCGTTCGGCGACGTGCTGCACGGCTGCGCCGCGCCGCGCGCTGGCGAGCGCGGAACCTGGATCACCTCCTCGATGAAACGCGCCTATCACCGCCTGCATCGGGCCGGGCACGCGCATTCCATCGAGGTGTGGATGGACGACGAGCTCGCGGGCGGGTTGTACGGCGTCGCTCTCGGGCGCATGTTCTACGGCGAGTCGATGTTCAGCCGGCGGGCGGACGGGTCGAAGATCGCGCTGGTCGCGCTGGCGGCGCAACTCGCCCGGTGGCAGTTCCCGCTGATCGACTGCCAGATGGCGACCAGCCACCTGGCGCGGCTCGGCTCGCGCGAGATGCCCCGTCCGGAGTTCGTCCGGCGGGTCGCGCGGCTGGTCCAGGAACCCGCGCCGCCGCTGCCGTGGCGACTCGATGCCGACCTGTTGCCGGTCTGACGGCCGATGCCATGCATGGCCCCCGCCCGTCCCGGCGCCGGTCCCCGCAAAGGTCCGTCCGCGTGCGACGCGGTGGGGGAGAGGGAGATAATGGCCGCGGCCAGGCCCACGAACGCTCCGTCAGATCGTCAGGGCCAGGACCACCCGTCAGCCACAGGAGGCACGCAATGAGGACCACCGGATTCGGGCGCCGCCGCTTCGTCACCGAGACGGCCGCCGGCTTGTTCGTGGCCGGCACTCCGCTCGTCCTGTTCGCGCAGGGCACCGCGCCGCAGAACCCCGTCCCGGCGCGGCCCGACCCGCTCGCCCCGGCGCTGGTGAAGGAGTTCGTGGGCAAGGCGCACGGCGACCTGCCGGCGACCAAGGCGCTGCTCGCCGAGCAGCCCTCGCTGCTCAACGCGACGTGGGACTGGGGCGGGGGCGACTTCGAGACCGGGCTGGGCGGCGCGGGCCACATGGGCAACCGCGAGATTGCCGAGTTCCTGATCGGCCAGGGCGCCCGCCTCGACATCTTCGTCGCCGCCATGCTCGGCCGCCTCGACATCGTCAAGGCGCTGCTCGCCGCGTGGCCGGGGCTGCTGCAGTCGAAAGGCCCGCACGGCATCTCGCTCGTGCGGCACGCGCGCGCGGGCGGCGCCTCGTCGCAGGCGGTCGTGGATCATCTCGTCGCGCTCGGCGCGGCGTAGGGGGTCGCATGAGCCTCGGGCGGATCGGCCAGATCTCGATGACCGCGCGCGATGTCGATCGGGCGACGTCGTTCTACGCCGACACCCTGCAGCTGCCGCTGCTGTTCCGCGCCGGCAACCTGTCGTTCTTCGATTGCGCCGGCGTGCGGCTGATGCTCTCGACCCCGGAATCAGCCGAGTACGACCATCCCGGCTCGGTGCTGTATTTCGCCGTCTCGGACATCGCCGCGCAGCACCGCGAACTGGCGGCGCGCGGGGTCGTCTTCATCGGCGAGCCTCACCTCGTCGCCCGCATGCCCGACCACGAACTGTGGATGGCGTTCTTTCGCGACAGCGAGGGCAACACGCTGGCGCTGATGGAGGAAAAGCGCGGCTGATCCGTGCGTCCCGGCCGGTCCGGGCCCTCCGCTCCTGACCGCGGCACCTGTACAATGAAGGGGTGCCTCGTTCCGCCCCTCTCGAGTCGGTCCTGACGGACAGCCGGACGGCCGAACAGGTGCAGCCGCCCGCCATGTGGCGGGTCCTGCTGCACAACGACGATTACACCACGCAGGAATTCGTCGTCTGGGTGCTCGAGACCGTCTTCAACAAGGCGCAGGCGGAGGCGTTTGCGGTGATGATGCATGTACACCAGTCGGGGTTGGGCGTGGCCGGCATCTACACCCGCGACGTCGCGGACACGAAGGTCAACGCGACACGGCGGCTGGCGGAACAGCACGAGTACCCGCTGCTGGTGACGATGGAGCCCGAGCCGGAGGAGCAGCGCGCATGAGTCGTACCCCCGTCCCCTTTGCCCCGGAGACGCTGGAAAGCATCCGACGCGCCTTCCGGCTGGCAGCCGATCGTCGGCATGACCTGGTGGGGCTGGAACACCTCCTCTACGCGCTGATCGAGGATCCGCAGGCGCGCCAGCTGCTCGGCGGGTGCCGCGTGGACCTGCCGCAACTGGGCCGCGACCTCGACGAGGTGCTCAATAAGTCGTTCTCGCCCGTCCCGGGCAAGAAGATCGTGAAGCCGGAATCCACCATCGGCTTCGATCGCGTCGTCGAGCGCGCGGTCGTGCACGCGGCCTCGTCGAGCGCGCAGCAGGTGGACAGCGGCGCGCTGCTGGTGTTCCTGCTGCAGGAGGAGGACAGCCACGCCTCCTATTTCCTGCGCAAGCAGGGCGTGGATCGGCTGTCCCTGCTGCGGGTGATCTCGCACGGGGGCGGGACGGTCCCAGCCACCACGGGCCGCGGCGAGCCGTCGGACGAACCGGGTCCGCGCGATCCGCTGGAAGCCTTTGCCACCGACCTGGTGGACCGCGCGGCGCGCGGGCGGATCGACCCGCTGATCGGCCGCGCCGACGAGCTCGAACGCATGGTCCAGGTGCTGTGCCGGCGGCGGAAGAACAACCCGCTGCTGGTCGGCGAGCCCGGCGTCGGCAAGACGGCGCTGGCGGAAGGGCTGGCGCTGCGCATCCACAACGGCGAGGTGCCGGAGACGCTCCTCGGCACACGGGTGTTCGCGCTCGATCTCGGGTCGCTCATCGCCGGCACCCGCTACCGCGGCGACTTCGAGGAGCGCGTCAAGCAGGTGCTCGATCGCCTGAGCAAGGAAAAGGACGCGATTCTCTTCATCGACGAGATCCACACGCTGATCGGCGCCGGCTCGGCGTCGGGCGGGACGATGGACGCCGGCAACCTGCTCAAGCCGGCGCTGGCGTCGGGGACGCTGCGCTGCATCGGCTCGACGACGTTCGCCGACGTCAAGCAGTCGTTCGACAAGGACCGTGCGCTGTCGCGCCGGTTCCAGAAGATCGAGGTACTCGAGCCGACCGAGGCGGAAACCATCGAGATCCTGCAGGGACTCCAAAGCCACTACGCCGAGCATCATGGGGTGACCTACTCGGACGAGGCGATTCGCGCGGCGGTGATCCTCTCGGTCCGGCACCTCAGGGACCTGCACCTGCCGGACAAGGCCATCGACGTGCTCGACGAGGCCGGCGCGGCGCAGAAGCTGCGTCCGGCGGAGCTGCGGGTCGCCGAGATCGGGGTGGCCGAAGTGGAGCACATCGTCGCGCGCATGGCCCGGGTGCCGGTGCAGGCGGTCTCCAGCGACGACAAGCTCGCGCTGCAGAGCCTCGAGCACGAGCTCAAGCGCGTGATCTTCGGGCAGGACCCCGCCATCGACGAGGTCAGCTCGGCGATCAAGCTGTCGCGCTCCGGGCTGCGCGCGGCGGACAAGCCGATCGGAAACTTTCTCTTCACCGGGCCGACCGGCGTCGGCAAGACGGAGCTGGCGCGCCAGCTCGCGCGGGCGCTGAAAGTGCAGTTCCTCCGGTTCGACATGTCCGAGTACATGGAGAAGCACGCCGTCTCGCGCCTCATCGGCGCGCCGCCGGGGTACGTCGGGTTCGAAGAGGGCGGCCTGCTGATCGATGCCGTGCGCAAGTCACCGCACGCGGTGCTGCTGCTCGACGAGATCGAGAAGGCGCACCCCGACCTGTTCGCCATCCTGCTGCAGGTGATGGATCACGCGACGCTGACCGACACGCACGGGCGCAAGGCCGACTTCCGCCACGTCATCGTCATCATGACGACCAATGCCGGCGCCCGCGACCTGTCCGGACGCAAGATGGGGTTCGGCGACCCGGGTAGCGGCGGCCGCTCGTCGGGCATCCTCGAGAAGGTGTTCGCGCCGGAGTTCCGCAACCGCCTCGATGCGACCGTCCACTTCAATGCGCTGGGCCCGGCCGAGATCGCCCGCGTCGTGGACAAGCACGTGGACGAATTGCGGGCGCTGGTCGTCGATCGCCACATTGCCATCGAGCTGACCGACGAGGCGCGTGGTTGGCTCGCCGAGAAGGGCTTCGATCGATCGTTCGGCGCCCGGCCGATGGCGCGCCTGGTCGAGCGAACCATCAAGAAGCCCCTCTCCGAGCTGTTGCTGTTCGGCAACCTGGAGGCCGGATCGACGGTGCGCGTGTCGCGCGCCGGCGACGGACTCGTGCTCGAGCCCGATCCGCCGCCGGCGGCAGGCTGAGAGGACGCCCATGGAGATCGCGCGCGAACGGTTCCTCGACGAGTCCCGGGCGTATCACCTGACGTTGAGCCTGCGCAGCCGGACGACCGAGATGCACAGCGTGCTGACGGCCCTGTCCGGCGACGAGCGCGAGCGGGTGAGCGCCGCGCTGGCGCGCGCACTCGACGACATCCACGCCGTCGTCGGCGTGCACCTGTCCGCCGGGCCGGCGCCGGCGACCGAACCCTCGGCCGTCACGTCCTGACGCCGGCGCCCTCGCACCGCCCGTCAGCGGGGTGGTTCGACGATGGCCAGCACCGTCAGGTCGGTGGCGGCCAGCTCCGCCTCGGTCGACGCGCCGGTGTCCCGGAGGGTCGCCACCATCCACCTGTGGCCATGCGACGCTGCGCGCATCAGCGGCGTCCAGCCATCCCACGACGCGGCGTCGACGTTGGCGTTCCCCTCGATGAGCGCGGATACCACTTCCTCGTTGCCGGTCTCGACCCCCGCCAGCAGCGCCGTCCAGGCCGCGCCGTTGCGCGCGTCGGGGTCGGCGCCGACCGCCAGCAGTTCCCGAACCACGTCCGGCTGCCCGCGCAGCGAGGCGGCCATCAGCGGCGTCCAGCCATCGTCGGCGGGGGTGTTGGCGTCGGCGCCGGCGTCGAGCAGGTCCGCCACCAGCTCCACATCGCCCGACTCGATCGCCGCCAGGAGCGGCGTGTAGCCGTTGACCAGCCGGCTGTGCGGGCTGGCGCCCGCGGCGAGCAGCTGCAGAACGAGGGCGCGATGTCCCTTCTGCGCGGCGGCCATCAGCGGCGTCCAGCCGTCGGGCTTTCCCTGGTTGACGCTGGCGCCCCGCGCCAGCAGCCGCGCCACGACCGTCGCCTGCCCGGCATCGGCGGCTGCGAGTAGTGCCGTGCGGCCATACGTGTCGCGGCCTCCGACCGGCACGCCGCGCGCGACGAACGCCTCGACCGCGACGGCATCGCCAATGCCCGCCGCGCGTACGAAGCCGTCCTGGACCGGGAAGCTGGACAGGTATTTCGAGACCGGCGCCTCCGCGTAGCCCGACAGGATCACCAGCGAGGCAATGGCCAGCGTGGCGAATGTGTGTCTGAGCACCGACATCATGAGCGGGATCCGTCCCCGTCGGCGACTGCAAGGCATGCGCCACGGGCGGAGGTCGGGTTTTGCGCGATCAATACGTCATTCCCAGCTCGACGCCCAGCTTGCCGCCGACGCGGATGACACGGACGCTGGGGAAAACCGTCTGGATGATGGGCAGTCCGTATCCGCGTTCCGGGACGTCCTCGATGTGCTGGCGCGAGACCTCGGGCAAGTGCCGTGCCGGCACCTCGAAACCCGCGCCGCCGTCGATGATGCGGAGCGTCAACCGCCGGTCTTCGGCGTGGATGTCGCACGTGATGGTTTCGTCCGGGCGGTCGCCGCGGCCGTGCCGCACGGCGTTGGCGAGCGCTTCGCCGACGGCCACTTCGAAGACCGGTTCGGTGGCGGCGGGGACGTGCATCGCGCGCGCGGCCTGGACGAGGAACGCCGTCGCGGTGCGCACCGACTCGACGCGGTTGGGAAGCGTCAGCGTGGCCATGATGCGTGCTCCGACTGCACCCCTTTGCTCGCGTACCGGCTCGACTACTTGAAGCTCTGGATCGCCTGCTCCACGCTCGGATAGCTGGTGAACACCCGGTTGAGCCTGATGATCTCGAGCAGCGACACCACGGGCGGCTGGACGCGCGCCAGCCGCACGTCGCCCGCCCCATTGGTGCGCTTCAGCGTCTTCAGGGCCGACACCAGCGCGCCGAGCCCCGAGCTGTCGATGAAGGTCACGTCGTGCAGGTCGACCACCAGGTGCCGGTTGCCCTGCTCGATGAGCGACAGCAGCCTGGAGCGGAAGTGCCCGGCGACCTCGATGTCGAGCCGGTCGCCGGTTGGCCGCACGACTGTCGCTCCGCCGTCCTGCTCGACGTCGATTTCCATATCGGTTCCTCTCGCGTGGTCAGGGACTCCCGCGTCTTATCGGCCGCGGAGGCCCTGCTCCAACAGCCGGACCACGTCATCGTGGCCACTGCGTGCCGCGTCGGGCAGGCCCCCCGGCGCTCACCGCGCCGTTCGCCGCGTCTGCACGAATTCCGAACCCGGCGCGATCGTGGCTACGGCGATTCCACGCGCACGCGGGCGAGGTAGCCATCGAGCTCATCGATGAGCCGGGACATGCGCTCCACGTCCTGCTGGTGCGCGGCGAGCTCGAGTTGATCGCCGATGCGGCTGACGACGGTGAAGCCGTAGCCGCGGCCCGAGCCCTTCATCTTGTGCGCAGTCGACTGGATGGCTGCGTACTCCCCGGCGCGAAGCGCGTCGCGGAACGCGCGGACGTCCGCGCGGCGGTTGTCGAGAAACTCCGGCACCAGCGGCTTGATTTCCGGGTCTTCGATGGTGACGATCTCCGACCCCGCCACGGCGGCAGGCGCGGGCCGCTGGCGGGAGGGCGCGTCGAACGCGGTCATCGCGATGATCGGCGTCGGCGACGTCCCGCGCGCGAGATCCGCGGCCCGGATCGCATGCGCCGCCGTTGCGCCGTCGAGTCCGGGCAGGCCGATGTCCATCAGCACGACGTCGTACTGCTCCGTGGTGGCCTGCGAGACGGCACGCTCGCCGTTCTCGACCACGTCGAGCTCCCAGCTGGTGTCGCGCAGGAACGTCCGGACGAGCGCGACGAGCTCCGGCGAATCGTCCACCAGCAGGATCTTGAGCGGCCGACGGCCCGCCACCCGTTCCACGGCCGTCACCAGCTGCTCGCGGTTGAACGGCTTGCCGACGCGTGCCGCCGCGATCGACAGCAGGTCGGCGAGCCGCGCGCGGCCCTCGACGAGCGGCGCGTCCTCGCTGTCGTCGTCGAGGCCGCGGACGATCGCCAGCATGCGCTCGCTGGTCGAGCGCAGCATGCGCACCCAGGTGCGCTGCGTCTCTGTCAGCTCCGTGCCGAGCAGCGCCGTCGTGGCGCCGTCGAGGACGTTGAGCGGATTGAGCAAGTCGTGGCGCAGCTGCGCCAGGCGGTCGCGGGGGAGGCCGTTGCGGTCGCGGCTGGCACTCATGGGGCACATGTCACGCGGCGGCGGCCGCCGGTTCCGGTGAACGACGCACGACTACCACGGTCAGATCGTCGGGCAGCGGCCCGGACGCCGTCGCCAGATCGACCAGGCGTTGCGCCGTGCCGCCGGCGGTCTCGTCGGCGTCGATCTGGGTGGCGAGCATCCGATGGTCGCGAAACAGATCGGGGCGCGCCTCGCTCAAGCCGTCACTGTAGATCACAAGCAGGTCGCCCGGGGCCATGGTGATCGATCCCTCGCGATACGTCTCGGTGGAGAGGACCCCGACCGGGAGTCCCCAGGGCTCGAGCGCTTCGATCGCGCCGTCCACGCGCCGGACGAAGGCCTGGCCGTGCCCGGCATCGACATAGCGGAGCTCCGCGGTGTCGATGTTCAACTGGGCGTGGAAGAGCGTCACGAACGACCCCGACCGCGCCAGGTCGCCATCGAGCGACGACGCCGTGTGCTGCACCGCGTCGGCGGGGCCATGCTGCGACACCATCGCGCGGATCACGGCACGCACCGTGGCCATCAGCAGCGCCGCCGACATGCCCTTGCCCATGACGTCCCCGACGGTCAGGCTGAGCGTGCCGAGCGGCAGCTGCTGCCAGTCGTAGAAGTCGCCGCCGACAATGCGCGCCGGCAGGCAGCGCGCCCCGATTTCGAAGCCAGGCAGGGGCGGGTTCTCGACCGGCAGGAGCTCGGACTGGACGACCGCCGCGCGCGTCAGCTCCTCGGCGAGCTGCGCCTGCTTGGTTTCCAGCTCGAGTCGCAGTTGCTTGATCTGGCGCCCCATCTTCAGGCGCGCGAGCGTGCGATCGAGGGCGGCCTGGAATTCGCCGCGGTCGAAGGGCTTGCGCAGGTAGTCGTCGGCGCCGTGCCGGAGCGCCGCGATGGCCACCTGCTCGGAACTGTAGGCCGTGGTCAGGATGATGGCGACATCGAGCCCGCGCGACCGGACGACGTCGAGCACGTCGATGCCGGTCATCCCGGACATGGCGACGTCGAGAAAGACCAGGTCGGGGTTGAGCTCGCGCAGCCGCTGAATGCCTTCTTCGCCGCTCGACGCGGCCGCGACCCGATAGCCGCGAGCTTCGAGCCGCGCGCGCAGCAACCGGTGGATCTCCTGGTCGTCGTCGATGATCAGGACCGAGGGCGCCGGTTCATCCGCGGGGGCCGCTCCCTCGCTCGCCGCCAGGCCGGCTACGAGATCGCGGTCCGACAGGGTGGTCCATCGCTCCATGCTGATGCACGCTCCTCGCGGGTATGCCGTTCGGCTGGGGAGAAGTGGCAGCCCTCCCTGAGCCATAGCAAGACGAGCGCCATAAAAATGAGGTGGCGAAACGGCCCGCGGCGACCGATATTAGTAAGGAACGGCCTGGCTTTCCCCAAGCTCGGCAGCGGACGACCGAATATCCCGCACGGATCCATGACCAGACCCTTCACGACCGTGGTGTGCACCCTCGTCGTCGCGTCAGGGCTGAGCTGGGGTTGCTCGGACACCCCCACCGCGCCCAGCGTGTGGTCACCGGCCCAGGTGCGCGATCAGTTGCTGGCGGCCAACCTGAACCACGCGACCGCCGGCGCGCGAGGCCGCCTCACCCGGTGGCGCGTGCCGATCGCGGTCAACACCAACGGCATCGAGCGGGCCGAGACCGCGGTCACCCATTTCGAGCAGTGGTCGGGCGGGGTCATCCAGTTCCGCCGCGTGGCCGCGACCCCGGCCATGGGACTGACGTTCGTAGAGGGAGGCGCCCGCGACGTGGACCGCGGATGCGCCGACGTGACGAACCTCCCGGCCTCCAATCCTCCCGGCTTCGTACCGCAGTGGGACGGGTCGAGCGCGCTCGCCGGCGCGTATACGATTCATCTCGGGTCCGGCCAGTGCGCCGACACCACGAAGGGCCGCTACGACTCCGCGTACGCCGAGCACATCCTCGCGCACGCCCTCGGCATCTTCGATCACTTCGATGGGTTCACCGGCCCCGAGGGCCTGGTGGACGCGCACGCGTTCGCCGTCGTCTACAACCTGTATGCGAACGCCGTCGGCGCCGCCGCCGGCGACCTCGTCATCTGGCCGGGGGCACCCCGATGACGCTCACCGCCGCACGCCGGCGCGGGCCGCGATTCTGTCCAGGGCTGCTCTCCGCGCTGCTGTTCGTGGCGGCGGCGGCGCCGGCCGCCGCGCAGACGGACACGCGGTGGGGGATCGCCGCGTCGGTGGTACCGCGCTGGGAGTTCCTCGAACTCCTGGAGGATCCGATGGAGCGCGACGTCGAGATGCAAGGCGCCGACGTGCGCATCGGCATCGTCCGGGGCCGGGATCTGGGCGGCGAGTGGGGCATCTCGTACATCCGCCGGCGCGTGGACGATGAATCGGTGGTCGTCCAGCAGGAGGATCTGAAATGCGTCGCGCGTGACGGCCTGCCCGACGTGTGCGCGCGTGGGACCCTGCACCGCACGCGGGGGGCGAACATGACGGGAGTGCAGGTGCACCGCTTCTTTCCGATTGGCACGATGGCCCGCCGCGTCCAGGTGGGTGCGGTGCTGACCGGCGGCATCGCGCGCCTGCGCGGCAGCGCGGACGAGGTGCAGGAACACCTGCAAATCGTCCGCACGCCGCCCACCGGCGCCACCACGCTGACCGTCGTGAGCGAGTCGTCAACCGTCGAGGCGCGCCACATCTTCGACGACACCGGGCTGGCCGACTACATCCCCATCGGCGGCGTCGAGGCCGCCGTCGCCGTCATCGTCGCCCCAGGGGTCAAGCTCCGCGCCAGCAGCGGCGTCAGCTTTCCGGGTTTCCACGTGTTCGGCGTAACGGTGCAGTACCTCTTCGGCTCACGCTAGACGAGCCGCGCACCGCACCTGCCGCACCCGCCGCACCTTCCGCACCCGTCGCACCTATCGCACCCGCCGCACCTGTTAACTCACAAACCCGTTATCGTCCAGCGACGCGTTGGCGGCGCGGCGGTCGTCCTTGATCCGTGCCCGCACCTGCTGCACCGTGCGCAGCGCCGCGAGGATGGCCAGGCCGGCGGGGACGCCGCGCTTGACCGATCCCGGCACCTGGTCGATGGATTGCGCGACCTTGTGGCCCGCCGTCTTCACGGACTGCTCGACTCGCTGTACTCCATCCGACACGGTGGAGGCGACCTGTTGAACCCTGGTCGTCACCCCGCGCACGTCGTCGGCGACCGCGTTGACACGATCGGTGACGGTGCCGACGCGGAGCTTCAGGTCAGCGGCGAGGGTCTCCACTTGCTGCTGGGTCGTGTCGGCCACGGCCATCAGCCGTCTGGCGGCAATCGCCAGCCCGATCAGCACCACGATCTGCACCAGGGCCATGACGGCGACCGAGACGGCAATGACTCCAGCCCATGTATCGCTCATCGGAGCACCTCCTGGCCGGCCGGAGTGTGCGTCGACGCGATTTCGGCAACGGTGGCATGCAAGGGCTCAGACGCGCGTGAGCCGGTGCCGAGCGCGCGGCGGCCCGCTTCCACCAGCGATACGCTGCGGTCGATGGCGTGTGTGGCCCACTCGCGGCCGGAACTGGCGAGCGACTGCAGACGCGCGCGGCCGTCGGCGGTGCCGTCGCGCAGTTTCGCGCGCATCTCGCTGCCGCGGCTGGGCGCGAGCAGCAAGCCCGCAGCGAGGCCGGTGCCGAGGCCCACGGCCAAGCCCATCAGCGATACGCCGCGGACACCACTCTTGCTCAGTGATCGCATAACGAACCCCTTTTCATCACCCGCCTTGGCTCATCGTGTGGCGGACAGCAGGGGTTATGCAGGACACGCGCCAGTGTTACCGGCACGTGAGACGCGGGAAGGTGGTGCGCCCGACAGGGCTCGAACCTGTGACCCTCAGCTTCGAAGGCTGATGCTCTATCCAACTGAGCTACGGGCGCGCGTCCGGACGTGCGCGCGGATTATTGATCGTCGGCGCCGACGACGGCGCGATCCTCGTCGTGGTGATGCGAGCGGCGGTCCCGGATCTTCACCTTGCGCTCGAGCAGGACGCTGCGCCGTCCATCCGGGAGCACGCCGTAGCCGACCGCCGACCACATCCGCGCACCGGCTTCGCGCAGGAGCTTCTCCAATTCCGGCGCGTCGGCGGCTTCGATGACTTTGAACTGGTAGCGTTTGGCTGACATCGGATCATTGTACAGGCGGGCGGACGGACCGGCGTGCTGGATTCGCGAGCCATCTTCGGCGATGATGGCGCCCACACATGAGCCAGCGCGGGTTTACCCTCATCGAGCTCCTGATCGTGGTCGCCATCATCGGCATCCTCGCGGCGATCGCGGTGCCGGGCCTGCTGCGCGCGCGCATCTCCGGCAACGAAGCCTCGGCCATCGGGTCGATCCGGACGGTCGTGTCGTCGCAGCAGGACTATCGCGCGCTCAACAACGCCTACGCGGCGAGCCTGGACACGCTGGCGGCGACGTGCGCCAAGCTGTCGATTCCCTTCATCTCCGCCGACCTCAATGCCAACGGCGTCATCAAGAGCGGCTACGTGTTCGCCGTCGTCCCCGGCGCGGGCGGGGTGCCCGGTCCCAACGACGTCTGCGGGCAGCCCACCAACGAGCGGTTCTATGCGACGGCGGTCCCGCAGGGTGTCGGCGCGACCGGCACGCGCGCCTTCGCGTGCGACATCGGCCTGGTGATCTGGCAGAACATGGCCGGCGTGGCGCCGCCGCAGCCGTTCACCGCCGGCGGCACGGTCAGCGCGCTCGGCCGTTAGTCAGGGGTCAGGCGCCAGGGCTCAGGCGCCAGGCGCCAGGGCTCAGGGGTCAGGCCCCAGGCCCCAGGCCCCAGGTCCCGGGCCCCGGGCCCCGGGCCTCAGGCCTCAGGGCTCAGGCGCCAGGCTTCAGGCGCCAGGGGTCCAGGGCAGCGGCGATGGATACTGTAGGATCCCGTGACGTCCGGGATTGCAGGAGGCCGTCATGGCTCATTCGAAGGAAATCCTTCCGCCGCCGGACTGGGATCCGGCAATGATGCAGACGCGGCAGAGGGTGCCGCTGAGCGTGCGGACCGTCACCGAGTTCGTCGAATGGGTGGGAGCGGCGGCGATGGCGGAGGTCGACGCCGTCCGCCGTTCGATTGCCGAGGGGTGCGACGACGGGATCGTGGAGATGCTCGGCCGCGAGCTGAACACGCTGCCGATCACCGACACCAGCCGGCACAATGTGTTGTTGTCGATCCTCGGCGAGTCACGACGCGAATCCGCGATCGATCCGCTCGAGCGGTTCACGTGGAACATCGTCGACGTGCGCGCGCCAGTCGAGTACGGCGCCGCCCTGAGCGTCGCTCCCTATCAGATCGTCTGCGACATCGGGATCGACGTCGGGCGCGCGCTGCGATCGCGGGCGGCAGAGATGCTGACCTACATCGCGACGGCACGGGCGTTCGAAGGGGCGGAGCGTGTCATCCGCGAGCATCCGGAGGCGGACGTCCGGCGCGCCGCCATCGATGCATTCCTCTTCAACCATCAGGATTCGGCCGAAGCGGTGCGTGCGGTGACGGCGTGGGCGCGCGACGAGGATCGCGACTGGGTGGGGATCCCGCGGCGGACGCTCGACACCAGGCCGGAAGAGTTCCGCGATCGGGTCGCGCGCCTCACCGCACGGGCGCCGAAGCCGGAAAAAGTGCCGCCAGCGACACCGTACGCCGATTCCCCTCCACCCGATCACGTGTCGAGCAAACCTCCGGAGTTCTGACATGTGTCAAGACGGCGCCGGCAGCAGCGACCGCAACGTGCAGGCCATGTACAACCGTTGCTGGCCCGAGTTTGGCCAGTGGGCCTACACCGCGTATGACATGAGCGACGACTCCTGGGAGCCGACGGGCAAGTTCGACGGCTGCAACATCACCCTGCCGTTCGCCAAGGTCATCAACAGTATTTTCCTGATTGTGCACGGGCTCAAAAACGATCCCGGCGGAGCGGCGGCGTGCCGACAATGGCACAACGCCATCGACTATCGCGATCTCATGGTGGCCGTCTCGAACAGGTTCCACGGACCGTATTACACACGCTTCATCGATTCCGGCGCGAAGCCCGCCGACACCGAACTACGCCGATTCCTCGCGCGCGACCGTACCAACCTCCACTGCCCGCTCTTCAATGTCGGCTCGATCTTCGACACGCCCACCCTGCGGGCCGCAGTCATCCTGCACGAGGCGTGGCACCACTGGCAGTACGAGCACGACTTCGACCCCACGCATCCGTCGTGTGCGGATGGGGACTGCGACTGGTTTTACGTGAATCATCCGTGGGCGTGGAACGACATGCACACCTACGATTTGAACCCGGCCACCTTCCGGTTTTTGTCGCCGTACCAGGTGATGGTGGACTACCTCGACGACATCCACATCTTCCATCGTGCGGCGGTGCCGATCAGTGCTGTCCTCGACGCGCGCACCGAAGGCAATGCGGTGCTGACCCAGAAGTTCCGCAATCCGCCGAAGTTTCGCATCGGTTCGCCGAAGCCGTTCTGACCTGCCTCGGGCCTCGGTGGCTCAGTCACCCTCAGTCCTGCCCGATCCCTGGAGCCTGGCGCCTGAAGCCTGGAGCCTGAAGCCTGGCGCCTGGAACCTGGCGCCTGGAACCTGGAACCTGGGGCCTGGGGCCTGGGACCTGAGAGGAGGCGTCCGGGTGTGCCACTGCTCTCGATCCTGGTAGGCCTTGGCGAGCGCGAGGATGCCGGCCTCGTTGTACAAGCGGCCGAGGAACGTGATGGCGGTGGGCTTGCCGTCGGTGGTGAAGCCATTGGGCACGGAGACGGCGGGGTAGCCGCAGATGTTGGCGACCTGGAAATGATCCCGGGTGACGCTCGGGGGCGCCGGCGGGGGAGGGGTCGAAGGCGCTGCGGGTGACGCGGCGCCGTCCGCACCGGCGCGGCGGGTGCCGCCGCCGGTGGCCGGCGCCAGATAGACGTCGAACTTCGAGACCGCCGCGGCAAACTGGCGCATGACGATCGCGCGGACGCGCTGCGCCTGCAGGTACTCGACGGCCGGCGTGAGGCGGCTGGAGCGGAAGCCGTTGCTGCGGCTGCGGTTGGTCATCTTCTCCAGGCGGCCGCTGCGGAGCGAATGGTCGAACGCGGCGCCCGACTCGGCGCCGAGAATGCCGCTCAGCACGCTGGACGGCATCGCCGGCAGCTCGAAGGGCTCGAGCGTGACGCCGAGCGCGGTGAGCGCCGCGAACGTCCGTTCGTCGTTCGCGCGCCACTCGGCCTCGCGCGAGGTTTCGGCGAATGCGGCCGCCAGGTAGCCGACCCGCAGGCGCCGGACGTCCGCCTGCGCGTCCCAGTTGAACGGCAAGTCGATCACGCTGAGGTCGTTGTCGTCGGGACGGGCGATCGCCTGCAGCACCACGGCGCAATCCTCGGCGGTGCGGCACATCGGCCCCAGCCGATCCAGCGTCCACGACAGCGTCATCGCGCCGTGCCGGCTCACGCGTCCGAAGGTGGGGCGCAGGCCGGTCACGCCGTTGACGGTGGACGGGCTGAGGATGGAGCCGCTGGTCTCGGTGCCGATGGCAAAGGCGACGCAGCCGGCCGCGGTGGCCGATCCGGGCCCCGCTGACGAACCGCTCGAACCGTCCGTGGGATCCCACGGACTGTTGGTGCGGCCGCCGAACCACCGGTCGCCGGCGGCGAGCTCGCCGGTGGCGAGCTTGGCGATGAGCACGGCGCCGGCTTCGCGCAGCAGCGTCACCACCGTCGCTTCGCCGGTCAGTTCCTGATCGAGGAACGCGCCCGATCCCCAGGTGGTCTTGTAGCCGGGGACGGCGATGATGTCCTTGCACCCCCACGGGATGCCGTGCAGGGGGCCGCGGTATCGCCCGGCGGCGATCTCGCGGTCCGCGTGCGCCGCCTGCGTCAAGCCGAGGTCGTCGGTGAAGGTGACGACGAAGTTGAGCGTCGGCTGGTAGCGGTGCAGGCGCGCCGCGTACATCATGGTCAGCTCGGTGGAGGTCACCTGCCGCGTGCGCAGGAGCTCCGCCAGGTGCGTGAGGGGCCAGAATGCCGTCTCCTCGAGATCCGCGGGCCGCGTCACCGCCGGCGGCCGGCCGGGCCGGGCCGGCCGCGGCGTGCGATCGAGCCTGGTGCCCGGGACCAGCGGGCTGAAGTACAGCGGCGGCGCGACGCTGTCGGCGATGGGGACCTTGCGCAGCTCGTCGTACCGGTTCGGATTCAGGTTCTCGAGAATCTGTTTCTTGTCGTCCTCGCTGAACTCGAGCCCGGACACCGCCAGCGCATCGTTGAGCATCTCCAGCGTCACCCGGGCCGCCCCGTGCTCCTGCATGCGCGCCCACAGCACGCCCGGCAGCAGCGACGAGGACACGCCCGCGGCGGTGAAGGCGGCGAGAAAACGGCGGCGATCGAGCGGCATCGAACGGTCCCTTCCCTGCGGGCGGCGCGCCCGCTGGCAATGCGGCGTGTTACGCCGTGGTTGACGCGATGCCGTTCTTGAGCAGGTCCTCCATCGCCCGCGCGAAGGTGTCGATTTCCTCCAGCGTGGTGTAGATGTTCGGCGTCACGCGGATGCCCTGGTAGTCGTCGCGCGTGATGGTCGCCGTGATGATGCGATAGCGATCCCACAGGAAGCGATTGACGTCCGCCGCCTTCACGCCTTCGACGCCGACCAGGGCGAGGCCGTAGGTGTGGTCCAGGTTGGAGTGGATCTGGATGCGCGGGTTGGCCTTCAGCCGGTTGATCCAGCGCATGGAGAGGTGGCGCAGCCGCGCCGCCTTGCGCTCGACGCCGATCGCCTGGTGGAAGGCGAGCGCCTCGTTGATGGCGGCGAACGGCGCCACCGAGATGGTCCCGATCTCCTCGAACTTGCGGATGTCGTCGTTCTGCCGCGTCGTGGCCGCCGTCAGCGGCCAGGTCGGCGCAATCCGGTCGCGGCGGACGTAGAGGAAGCCGGTGTTGTGCGGCGCGAGCAGCCACTTGTGCAGGCTGGTGCCGTAGTAATCGCACTCGAGGTCGGCGAGCGTGAAGGGGAAGTGCGCGAAGGCATGGGCGCCGTCGACGATGGTCAGGATGCCGCGCTCGCGTGCCATCCGGCTGAGCCGCTTCACCGGGAACAGCTGGCCGGTCAGATTGGTGACGTGGCAGAAGTGCAGGACCTTGGTGCGCGGCGTGATCGCGCGCGCAAACCGCTGGTAGAGATCGTCCTCGCTCGTCGGCACCGGGAAGTTGATGCGCGTGACCGTGATCTTGTCGCGGCGCGCGCGCTGGTCCCAGGTCGTCAGCATCCGGCCGTAGTCCTGCTCGGTGGTCAGCACCTCGTCGCCGGGCGCCAGGTCGAGCCCGTTCTGCGCGATCTGCAGCGCCTCGCTCGAGTTGCGGGTGATGGCCAGCTCCTCCTTGTCGCAGCCGAATTCGGCGGCGAGCCGGCGGCGCGCGGTGTCCTTGTTCTGTTCGAGCTGACCGCGGTAGTAGACGGGGGCCTGGTTGGTGAAGTCGAGGTAGCGCTTGAGCGCGTCATGGACGACGGTGGGGCTGGGGCAGCTGTTGCCGTTGTTCAGGTTGATCAGGGTGCGGTCGAGCATGAAGGCGTGCTGGATCTCACGCCAGTAGAACTCGTCCTGCGCCACGTCGGCGGCCGCGCGGCCGGACACCTGCGCCGATGCCGCGCGCACCTCGTCGATGCCGTATGCTTTGAGGGCACACGCGGCGGTGCCGGCGGCACTCGTCATTCTCAGAAACGCTCGTCGGCTGACCATGGCACCCTCCCGCTTTTCTGGCGCGAAGCATACACCCAAAGACGGTTCGGCATCTCGCCCCGAGGCCCTGCCGCGCGCGCGTACCCTGCTGGCCGTACTGCTGTTCTACGCCCTCGTCGCCGCGGCGTTCACCTACCCGCTGGTCCGCGTCGACCGGCCGCTCCTGCCGCACGCGGACGACTCGTATTTCAACGTGTGGCGGCTGGCGTGGGTCGCCCACCAGCTGGGGCGCGATCCGGCGGCGCTCTTCGACAGCAACGTGTTCCACCCGCTGCGGAACACGCTGGCCTACTCCGACGCGATGCTCGGCCTGGGAGTGCTCGCCACGCCGGCGATCCGGCTCGGCGTGCATCCGGTCGTCGTCCACAACCTGCTGGTGCTGTCGGCATTCACCACCGCGGCGTTCGCGGGGTTTCTCCTGTGCCGGACGCTGGTGGCGTCCACGGCCGCGGCGCTGGTGGGCGGCGTGATCGTCGGCTTCGCGCCCTATCGCTTCGCGCATATCGGGCACCTGGAGCTCTTGTGGACGGCGCCCATGCCGCTCGCGCTGCTGGTCCTGCATCGCGCACGTACCCATCCGCGCTCGTGGCGCCAGGGACTGCTGCTTGGCGCGATCGTCGCCGCGCAGGCGTACTGCAGCCTGTACTATGCGGTGTTCCTCGCGCTCTTCATCGCGCTGTGGACGATCGTCGCCCTGCTGCTCGAGCGGGGCGACGCCCGCGGACGCCTCGTGCGCTGCGTGGCCGTGGGAGGCGTGGCCGGTCTGCTGCTGACGGCCCCGTACGGCTACGTGTACTACACCGTGCACCGGGAGCTGGGCGGGCGCGATGTGCACGAGATCCGGACGCACAGTGCGACCCCGTCCGATTACGTGCGGGTGAACGCCGGCAACCGGCTCTATCGCCCCGATCCCGCCATGGCGTCCGAGGAGCGCAGCCTCTTTCCCGGAATCACGGCGTCCCTGCTCGCGCTCTGCGCACTGATCTTGGCTCGCCGGCGCACGACCGTTCTCTACGCGGCGCTAACAGTGCTGGCGTTCGACTTGTCACTCGGCACCAACGGGATCGGCTATCCACTCGTGTCCGCCGCGGCACCGTTGCTGAGCGGCCTGCGCGCGCCCGCACGCTTTGCCACGCTCGTGCTCGTCGCCCTTTCCGTCCTGGCGTCGATCGGGTTGCACGCCGTGGTCAGGGATCTCGCCGCCGTGCCGCGCCGGCTCGTGGCCGGCACGCTCGCCGTGCTGTGCCTCGCCGAGTACCTGGTCGGCGCCGATCGCCACGCGCGTGCCAATCCTGACGCGGCCGGCGGTCCATCAATGGCTACGGGGGCACAGCGACAGTGTCGTGCTGCACCTGCCGCTGCCCACACCGGGCACGCTCTGGGCGTACGAGACGCACTACCAATACATGTCGATCTACCACTGGAGCCGGCTGGTCAACGGCTACAGCGGCTACGCGCCACGCGCCTACGTGGCCACGCTCGATCGCCTGCAGTCGCTCCCGGACGCCGCTGCCGTCGCACGGCTCCGCGACCTCGGGGTGGAGTACGTGATCGTCCACGAACGCTTCTACGAGCCGGCGGAATTCGTCGCGGTGGTCACCGCCCTGATGCAGTCGGCGGATTTCGACGAGCCACTGACCCTGCCGGATCCGGTGGATCCGACGTACGTGTTCGCGCTGCGTGCGCAGCCGAGCGGGTGAGCCCCGCCCGCGGGCACCGGCGCGACCCCCGTGGGGCCGGACGTTAGGGTGCCGGTGAGTGATGTGGACGCCGGCCGGGGAGCCAGCCGTGCGTGCGGTTACTGGGCCGCGGGGATCTTGAGCACCTGGCCCGGCTTGATCTTGTCGGGGTCGGACAGTTGATCGCGGTTGGCCTCGAAGATCGCCATGTAGCTGTTGGCGTTGCCGAGATGCTCCTTGGCGATCTTGCTGAGCGTGTCACCCGACTTCACGGTGTAGGTCCGTGCCGCGGCGCCCGGCGCCACCTTGATGTCGCCGATGATGTCGTTGCGCCAGTCCGGGACCGTCTTGATCGCGTCCCAGATCTTGTTCATCTCGGCCTCGTTCGTGACCGTGCCCTTGAAGTGCAGTTTCCCGTCGCGTTCCTCGGCTGAGCCATCCATCCGGAAGCCCTTGGCCGTCTGAATCGCGTGGTTGTACTTCTCGCGAAGCGTCATGCGTCACCTCCCGCTGCGACGTTAGCACACAGTGGCGGGCGACAGAGCTCGACCGTGAAGCTCGACCGCGAAGCTCAGCCGCGGGCGTAATATCATGCTGCGCCAGCGGGCTCACGTGTGCCCCGTGCCTCATGCTCCAGGACCTTCGTCACGGCCTCGCTTCGTTCGCCCGCACCCCCGGCTTCACGGTGGCTGCCGTGCTGTCGCTCGCCATCGGGGTCGGGGTCAACACGGCCATCTACAGCGTCGCCAGCGCGCTGCTGCTGCATCCGCTGCCGTATGCCGATGCCGACCGCCTCGCGATCCTGTGGAACCGTTCGCCCGGCCTGGGGATCGCGGAGGACTGGTTCTCGACGGCCCAGTACTTCGATATCAGGGAATCGCAGCAGAGCTTCGAGCACGTTGCGATCGCCATCGGCGGGAACTACAACCTCACCGGCGACGGCGCCGCACCCGAGCGCGTGGGGACGATCCGCGTGTCGTCGGGAGTGCTCGAGATGCTCGGCGCGCGCCCGGCGCTGGGCCGGCTGTTCCGGCCGGACGACGACCGCGTGGGGGCGCCGGCGACCGCCGTGCTGTCGCACGGCACGTGGCAGCGGCGCTACGGCGGCGACCCGGGTGTGATCGGGCGCCGGCTCGTGCTCAACGGCCAGCCGTACGACGTGGTCGGCGTGCTGCCGCCGTCGTTCTCGCTGCCGCGCGAAGTGCTGCCCACGCTCGGCGGAGCCGAGAACTCCGAGATCCTGCTGCCGCTGCCGCTGGCTGTCGACGCCGCCCGCATCCGGACCGCCGAGGACTACAACATCCTGGTCAAGCGCCGCCCCGGCGTGTCGGTCGAACAGGCGCAGGCGGAGCTGGATGCGCTCACCGCTCGTCTGGTCCGCGCACACCCGGAAGCGTACCCGCCCAACAGCGGGCTGACCTTCAGCGTCGTGCCGCTCCAGGAACAGGTCGTCGGCGACGTGCGGCGCTCGGTGCTCGTGTTGATGGGCGCGGTCGTCTTCGTGCTGCTGATTGCGTGTGCCAATGTCGCCAACCTGCTGCTCTCGCGCGGCGTGGGGCGGCAGAAGGAGATTGCGGTGCGGGCGGCGGTCGGCGCCAGCCGCGCGCGCATTGTCGCGCAGCTGGTTGGCGAGAGCCTGGTGCTGGCGGCCCTGGGCGCGGTGCTCGCGGTCGGCTTCGCGGCGGGGAGCCTGCGGTGGATTCGCGGGCTCGGGGCCTCGAGCGTCCCGCGCGTGGGCGAGATCGCCATCAACGCCGAGGTCCTGCTGTTCACGCTGGCCATCGCCGCGGCGGCCGGGCTGCTGTTCGGGCTCGTCCCGGCGCTCCGGCTTTCGCGGGTCGATCTGCAGTCGACGCTGAAGGACGCCGGCCGTGGCTCCGCGGGCGCCAGCAGCCTGTGGGCCGGCGGCGGCAATGCGCGGCGCCTGCTGGTCGTCTCGCAGCTCGCCCTGTCCGTTGTCCTCCTGGTTGGCGCGGGCCTGCTGATTCGCAGCTTCGCCCGGCTGCAGGACGTGCCGGCCGGGTTCGACCCGACGGGCGTGCTGACGCTCGAGCTGACGATGACCGGCGAGCGCTACAGCGATGCAGTCGCGGTTCGGGAGGCGTACCGGCAGCTGTGGGAGCAGCTGCGTGCGCTTCCCGGTGTCACGGCAGCCGGTGGGGTGACCTCGCTCCCGCTGAGCCAGATGTTCGCGTGGGGGCCCATCACGGTGGAAGGCCGGACGCCGCCGGCGGGGGAGGAGTTCATCAACGCGGACATGCGCATGGTCGGCGGCGATTACTTTCGCGCGATGGGGATCCCGCTGCTGCAAGGGCGCCTGTTCGACAGCCGGGACACCGATCTGACGCCGCGGGTGGCCGTCGTGGACGCGCGGATGGCGAGGGATCTCTGGCCGGGGCAGGATCCCATCGGCAAGCGGATCCGGACCGGGGGACTGAACTCCAGCACGCCCTGGATCACGGTGATCGGCGTGGCCGGCGGCGTCAAGCAGTACACGCTCGACAGCGACTCGCGGATCGCGATGTACCTGTCGGATACGCAGTACCCGCGGCGGGCGATGAATCTCGTGCTGAAGAGCGAGATCCCGCCAGGCATCCTCGCCGCCGCCGTTCGCGACGTGCTCCAGCGCTTCGACCCGGACTTGCCCTTGTACAACGTCCGGACCATGAGCGACCGGGTCGGCGAGTCGCTGGCGCGGCGCCGGTTCGCCATGCAACTATTGTCGCTGTTCGCGTTCGTCGCCCTGCTCCTCGCGGTCATCGGCATCTATGGCGTGATGGCTTACCTGGTGAGCCAGGGTACCCGCGAGCTGGGCATCCGGCTCGCGCTCGGGGCGACGCCGCGGGCCGTCGTGTGGTTGATCGGCCGGCAGGCCGCGACGCTGGCCGGGCTCGGCGTGGGAATCGGCGTCGCTGCCGCTCTCGGGCTCACCCGGTTCATGCACAGCCTGCTGTTCGAGGTCGACGCGGCGGATCCGCTGACGTTCTGGGCCATCGCCGCGTTGCTCGCCCTCGTCGCCACCATGGCCGGCTACGTGCCGGCTCGAAGGGCCGCCGCCATCGATCCGGCCGTGTCCCTGCGCAGCGAGTGAACCGCCCGCGCGTGGCCCGTCAATCCGGCGCCGCCTGCGATGCGGTCGATTAGACTCACAGGATGAGAATCGAGCTCGTCGCGGCCGCCCTTCTCACGGCCGGACTCGCGTGCCTCGTCGTGCCGGACAGCGGGGCGCAGACCGCTCCCAGGACCGCGGCCATCGAACTGTGGGCCGCCGGGAAACCGGCGTTCGGTGTCTTCGTGCCGAACGAGAACGCTTCGCCGCGGCCATCCGCGGTGCCGCCCGCCGGGGCGCCGCCTCCCGCCGCAGGCCCACGGCCCACGCCCCGCTACACGCGCGCCGGCGGCGAACGGCTCGCGGCGAACCCGCTCTACGACTTCGTCTTCCTCAACCTCGAGAGCGCGTTCGACGAGGCGGCCGTTCGCGCCATCGCCGAAGGCCTGCGCGCTTCATCCCCGCCTGGTCACGCGACGCTCATCGTTCGTGTCCCCGCGTTCCACGAGGATCCGGCGGCGGGACGAACGCGCATCAGGACCGTCTTCGCCGCCGGCGCCGACGGCATCACCTTTCCGCACGTCGAGTCGATTGCGGAAGGCCGGCAGATCCTCGCCGCCGCCGCGGCGGAAAAGATCGATGTGTGGTCGCCCGCGACGCCGCGCGGCGACAAGATCGTAATGATGATGATCGAGGATCCGAAGGCGCTGGCCGAGGCGCCGGCATTCGCCGACCTCGGCGGCTACAGCATTCTCGCGTGCGGCATCGGCAGCCTGACGCAGGCGCTCGGCGGCGATCGCGCGGGAGCGGAGGCGGGCACCCAGAAAGTCCTTGCCGAAACCAAACGCGTGCATCTCGTCAACATGCTGACCGCGACGACCGCCGACGTGCAGCAGCGGGTCACGGAGGGGTTCCTGGGAATCCTCGCCCAGGGCCGCGACGCGGACGAGGCGATTCGAGCCGGCCGCGCCGCCGCCGGGCGGTGACGGCGCCCGGCCGACGCAGACGAGGGACCACTACGAACCGAGGAACTGGCGGAAGTTGTCTTTCGTGATGCGCACGTTGACCGGCTCGCCGGGCTCACCGAGCGTACGGCCGGGACGGCCGTTGATGAAGAACGTCAACGCGCCGGGATCGCCGACACGGAGAATCAGCTCGTCGTGGATCTCGATGGTTTCCTGGTCCCCGGGCTGAAGCAGGCGGGCAAAGACCGGGGTGCCGTCTGCCGCCGCCGCCAGCCAGCACGGGCCGTGCGGCCGCAGTTCGAATCGCAGCGATCCGAGAGGCGTTTCAACGCCGGCGATCGCGGGCGCGGCATCCTCGACCGATGTGGACGCCGCACCCGCGGGCGCCGCGTCCACTGCCCCATCCCGCATGAGGTCGACGGCAGGGGATATCGGCCGCGAGTCCTGCCAGTTGAACGACCACACATAGACCACGAGCCCGACCATCGCCGCGACCGTCACCAGCCAGCCGACCCGGCCCACCTGGCGATCGGCGAGGAACTTCGAGGTGTCCTCGTCAAACGCTAGCACCTCGCTGCGTGCCGCCGGCGACGCCACCTTCAGCCGCGCCTCGGCGCCCTCGACGAGCAAACTGTCAGGCGCCACCTGAGCCAGGTAGAAATCGGCGGTTTCGTCCGGATCGAGGCCTACTTCCCTGGCATAGGCTTTCAGAAACCCTCGCGTGAAGATGATCGCGGGAAGGTGCTCGACGTCTCCTGCCTCGAGGGCAGTCAGCAGGCTGGCATTTATTTTCGTCGCGCGCGACACCTCGTCGAGCGAGATGCCGCGGGCCTCGCGCGCCGCGCGCAGTCGCTCGCCCGGATGAGCCGGAGACGCTGCTGGCGGCCTGGGACCTCTCACGGGGGCATTTATAGTCTTGCTCCGATCAAATTCATCGTTCGCCGGGTCGCTGTCCGCGGCCGTCTCCCGGCCGAGCTGCTGGCGTGGTGGGCGATCATCGCCGCACTCTGCCGGCGGCTGAGCCATCCCCGCGAAATGACGATGCTCGACGCCGTTGAGCGGCACACCGACGGGCAAACTTCTCCCCGCTTGGCGCGACTCGCGAGACGGTCGGGCTCGACTCTTCATGGGGGTGTTCTCTGGTCTGGCTCGACGATGCAACAACCGGACCGGGACGAGCGCCAGCTCATCGTTTCCGATTGGCGCCCTACTAGATCTAGACGTATCTCAGCCACGAATTGTCGCAACGATGCGAAGGCGCCCAACGGGGTCGGCGGCTCGGCGTCAGCCGGCGTGTAGAATCCGGCGGATGAGTGTGACGCGACCTCGCACGCGGCGGCTGGCGATTGGAATCGTGATCGTGCTGGCTGCCGCCGCCCAGCCACTGGCCGTTCGGGTTCAGCAGGCGTCGGCCGGGCCGTGGACGCAGTGGGGCGGCCCCACCCGTGATTTCGTCGTGCGGGCGGATCGGCTGGCGGACAGCTGGCCCGAGGGTGGACCGCCGGTGCTGTGGAGCCGCCCGCTGGGCACGGGCCATTCGGCGATCGTGGCCGACGAGGGCCGCCTGTTCACGATGTATCGGGCCGGCAACGGCCGTGCGCGGCAGGGCCCAT
Organism: uncultured Acidobacteriota bacterium; assembly: GCA_963707795.1. Classification (GTDB taxonomy): domain Bacteria; phylum Acidobacteriota; class Vicinamibacteria; order Vicinamibacterales; family UBA2999; genus JACCSI01. The sequence goes on from OY970174.1 coordinate 551,860, forward strand.
GGGATGCCGAGGAAGCGGTCGTCGCTCTGGACGCGCTCACCGGCCGGACCCTCTGGGAGCACAAGTACCCGTCACGGCGCGAGGACTTCAGCTTCGGCGCCGGCCCCCACTCGACGCCGCTGGTCGTCGGCGATCGCGTCTTCACCATCGGCACCAATCAGCAGCTGTTCGCCTTCGACAAGCGGACGGGCGGGGTCCTCTGGTCACACGATCTCATCGCCGAGTTCGGTTCACCGGAGCTGCTGATCCGCCCGGTCGTCAAGGTGGGATACGGCTGCAGTCCCATCGCGTTCGCCGACACGATCATCTGCAGCGTCGGCGGCCCCGGGCAGTCGGTGATGGCGTTCCGGCAGGCGGACGGCGCGGTGGCGTGGAAGAGCGGAGACTTCCTGACCTCGGCAGCGGCCCCCATCCTGATCGACGTCGAGGGGACGCCACAGGTGGTCTTCCTGGCCGGCGGGACGGTCGTGGGCCTCGACCCGGCCACCGGCCGAGTACCTGTGGGCGCACCCGCACGATCCGGGCAACGACCTCAATTGCGGGACGCCTCTCTGGGGTCCCGACAACATCCTGTTCGTCTCGTCCGCGTACAAGGCCGGCAGCCGCGCCATTCGCCTGACCCGGACTGGCGCCGCGACGCACGCCGAAGAACTGTGGTTCACCAACCGCGTGCGCTTCATGTTCCTCAACGCCGTTCGCATCGGCGATCACGTGTATGGGACGACCGGCGACTTCGGCCCCGCCTTCCTGACCGCGCTCGACGTCAAGACCGGCCGTTCGGCCTGGCAGCATCGCGGCTTCGGCCGCGCGAGCCTGGTCCACGCCGACGGGAAGTTGATCATCATGGACGAAGACGGCGATCTCGCACTCGCCAAGGTCTCGCCCGAGAAGGTCGAAGTCCTCGCCGAGGCCCGCATCTTCGATACGACGACCTGGACCGCGCCCACGCTGGTGGGGACGAGGTTGTATGCGCGCGATCGGGAGAAGATCGTGGCGCTGCAGCTGGGCGATCCGTCCGCTCCCGCGACGGCGCCGGCGACAGCGCCGTCGGCGATCCCGCGCCCGGGCCCGACGCGCGCGCCCGCCGGGCCGGCCGTCGCGCCCGGTGCGCCGCTGGCGGGAACGTGGAAACTGGACGCGGCCGCGAGCCGGATCGACAACGCGGCTGGCCTGGCCGGGCTGATCGGCGCCGGCGTGCCGCCGATGCTGTTCGTCACGCAGCCGGCCAACGGCACGATCCTCGTCGAAAGCCCGATCAACGAGGGCCACGCGCGGATGCATCATCCCGGCGCGAAGACGACCACGCCGGTAGGACAGGGCGGCTCGATCACGATGGCGTCCACGTGGGCCGGACGCACGCTCGTCAGCGACGGCACCCTCGTCAATGCCGCCGGCGTCTCCACCCCGGTGACGGAGCGCTACACGGTGAGCGAGGATGGGAACACGCTATCGATTGACGTCACCGCTGCGGCGAGCGCCGCCAGCGCGCTGGCCTACTCGCGGATGCGCAGCGTCGGCCCGTGCGAGACGTGGCCGACGCCCTGCAAGCGCGCCCCCTGACGCGGGATCGCTATGGCACCCGCCACAGCCACAAATCAACCTCGTCGTGGCGGCGGCGCTCGTCGGGTGCCCAGCGCCCGATGGGAAACTGCTGCGACACGATGCGGGTACCGGGCTTCAGCTCCCGCTTCAGTTTCGGTTCCAGCCGCTGATTGACGGAGCGCGACAAATACAACGTGACGACCGTGGCCGGCGCGATGTCGCTGGTGAACAGGTCGCCCTCGATGAACGACACCCGGTCGGTGACTCCGGCGTCCTGCGCGTTGCTGCGGGCGCGCGCGACGAGTGCCGGGTCGATTTCGACGCCCACCCCGCGAGACCCGTACTTCTGCGCCGCGATGATCACGATGCGGCCGTCTCCCGAGCCCAGGTCGTAGACCACGTCGCCCGCGTGCACGCCCGCGAGTTGCAGCATCGCCTCGGCGACCGCGTGCCGGGTGGGCGTGAAATGGATGTCGGGTCTGACGAGGGGCTGCCGCGCGTCGGCGAGCATCACGGCGCAGGCCACCAGTGCGAGCGCCACGGCGCGTGGGCCGACTCGCCGGACGAACGCGGGCGATGCCCGGCGCCGCGGGCGGGGCAGGGAAGGCGGCAGTAAGCGGGACACGGCAGGATAATGCTAGTCCCCTGGAAACGTGATGACTCACATAATTCCCGGGCGAGGCATCCCGCCTCGCCGCGTTGTTCCTCCCTCACATATGCCGAAGATGGTCGGTCGTCACGCCTGGCGATCCGGTCGCCTCGCGCCGGGACTTATGCAAGTCATCACGTTTCCAGGGGACTAGTCGTTGATGTCCTTTCGCGCCCTGGCGGCTGCGCTCCTGGCGTCCGTGTGCGTCAGTGCGTGTGCCGGCGCGCAACCCGAACGGCGCGTGGCCGTGACGCCGCCACAACTGCGCGTCGCGGCCGCGCCGGAACTGGCGGCCGCGGCGGCCCGACTGGAGCGCTACGATGCGACTCGCCTGGGCAATGTCATGCGTCTGGTCGGGCTGGACGAGCCCGGGCCCCCCATCACGGTGGTGCTCGCGGCAGACGATTCCGATCTGGGCCGGGCGACGCCCCGCTGGATCGCCGGGTTCGCCGACGGCCGCAGTGCCCGGGTCGTGCTGTTTCCGTCGCGGGCCCCGACGTATCCCTACGACACCATGGAAGAGCTGCTGCACCATGAGGTGGCGCACGTCCTCATCAGCCGGGCCGCCGGCGGCGCGCCGGTGCCGCGATGGTTCCACGAAGGTCTGGCCATGGCGGCCGAACGGACCTGGCGCCTCGCCGATCACCGGCAGCTTGCGGTGGCGGCGCTCGGCAACCGGCCCTCGATTGCCGGGCTCGACGTCGAGTTCGATGGGGGTCCGGATCGCGCCGCGCGCGCCTACGGCGTCAGCGGGGCCTTCGTTCGCGATCTGTTGAGGCGGCACGGCGGGGCGGTACCCGGCGCCATCCTGTCGCGTCTGGCGGCGGGCGAACCGTTCGCGCAGGCGTTCGCAACCGCGACCGGCACGTCGCTGGACGAGGCGGAAGCAGTGTTCTGGCGCTACAGCTGGTGGAACCAGCTCGTGCCGGCGCTCACCAGCACGCTGACCATCTGGCTGGTCATCATGCTCCTGGCCGGATGGGCGGTGCGGCGCCGGCGTCAGCACCGGGCGGCGCTGCGCGAGCGATGGGAGCGGGAGGACGACGCGGAACCATTTGCCTAGCCCTCCGTAATACTGGGCAGACGTTGTCTTGTATTCATTCCGGCGCGGGCGTCTTGCACATCAAGGAGGCCGATATGCGACGGATCGTTCTCGGACTATCGCTCGCCGCGTTCTCGCTCGTTGGCTGGCTCCCCTCTCCCGCGGCTGCTCAGGACAACAAGACCGCGCGTGGCACGGTCACCGCGATGGCCGGTGACGCCGTCACGGTGAAGGCCGGGGAGCGCGAGCTGCGATTCACGGTCACCGACGACACGGTCCTCACCGCGTCGGGCGCCGGCACCGCATCGCGGCAGGCGGCGTCGGCGAGCAAGCCCGGGCCCAAGCTCTCCGATTTCGTCAAGGTCGGCGACCCGGTGGAAGTGACCTATCGCGAGACGGGGACCGCGATGGTCGCCTCGCGCATCCGCCGCGTGCCCTCGGCCGGTCCCGGTGGAGGCTCGACGTCGGACGACAAGGCGGAGACGTCCAACGGCCGCGTCGACTCGGTGAGCGCCACCTCGCTGACGATCAGCGGCGCCGCGAGCGGCGGCGCCAAGTTCTCGCAGACCTTCGCCATCGACGGTGACACGGTGGTCGTGGCGCACGGGGCCAGCACCGCGTCGGCCGCGGCGGAAGCCAAGGGCGAGAAGATGGGCATCACCAGCTTCGTGGGGACCGGAGACCGGGTCAGCGTCCTGTATCACAAGCGCGGCACGACGCTGCATGCCGCCGAGGTCCGGGTGCGGGAGAAAGCCAAGTAACGCCGGCCGCCGGCGCGGAGCGGGCGCTCAGGGCACGCCCTTGAGCGCCTGTTCCACGTCGCTGCGCAGGTCGTTTGGCAGGTCCGTCTTCAGCACCTCGCGCAGCGCGGCAACCGCGGCCTCGGTGGCGATGGCGCCGAGCGCACGGGCGGCGCGACCGCGCTTCAGCAACACGAACTTCTCCTCGTAGGTCCGCACGTACTCACTCTCGGTGAGCGGCACACGCCGCTCGGGACGGCGCTGCTCGTACTCCTTCAGCGTCCGATACGTGCGCTGCAAGTGCTGGCGCTCCGCGGCCAGTTGCTCCGCCGCCGGTCCGTTCAGCAGCACGCGGCGAAGCTCGGGCACGGCGGACTCGCCCAGGGCCACGACCGACTTCAGTTCGGCGTTGGAGCACTCCACGCAGTCCAGCCACGCCGTGATGGCCGCGGCGGCGGGCGGGGGTTGTGCCGAGGCCACGCCGCGACCGGGCAGCACGGCGGCCGCAACCACCGCGAGGAGGCAGGCCGACGGTCTGATATCCATGAGCAACCTCACTTGATCGCGAGTGACGGGCACGAGGCCGTGGCGACGCCGTCGGGGCAGTCGCGCGTCGGACCGGTGCGCACGGAGAGCCGGTTCAGGACCGAACCGGTGTTCGCGTTGGCGCGAAAACACTGACCGAGCGAGATGCTGTTGCGGAACGAGCCCGGGCTGAGCATCACGTTGTCGCCCCCATTGCCCTGGGTCGTGTTCCAGTGTCCCCAGGACAGGGCGTGGCCCAGTTCGTGCGCGAGCGTCTCGTTGTCGTTGATGGTGGCGCCGATGAGGAGGACATCCGAGTTGCCGTCGGGACACTGCAGGCCCTGGAACCCGTTGGCGGTCCGCGTGTAATACACGTTGATGCGTCCGGCCTGGAACCCCACCGCCTTGAAATCCGCCAGGCGGTCGCAGCCGGCGCCGAGCAGATCGGACGGGAACGGCCGCCTCGATACGTCGCTCACCGTCGCCGTGAACTCGACGCCGCACTGCTCGGTGTCGTAGAGCTGCGCGGCGCGGTTGACATCGACCTCGACTTCGGCCGCGCGGGTGTTGGATCGATTCTGATGCATGATCCACACCGCCAGGGGGACGTCGAGCAGGCTGGTCATGCTGACCGAGACGACGTCCCCGCCGGCATCGGTCCACGCGGCGAGCGGCGCCAGCAGGTGCATGGCATGGCTCTCGGCGAAGGCGGCGAGCTCGGACGGGCACGATCCCGGCGTGAGGATGTTTCCCACCGGAATCGACCCCGTGCCGCTCACGCGCTCGTCGTTGGCACACGCGGCCCGCCGCCCGTCGAGCAGCACGGTGACCGGGCGCGTGCTGGCCAGCGACACGATGTCGTCGGCCTCACGCGCCGGCGTCGTACCGGCCCGCGGCTGCCCGCCGCACGCGACGAGCAGCGACAGCGCAACCGTCAGCGCCGGCAGCCGGGTTCCGCGGCGAGCCATCAGATGCGACCCGGCGGGCAGTAGTCCGGATGCACGTCGGCGCCCGTCGGCGGCGTGAAGGAGTGGAGCGCGATCGTCGGCGTGTGGTTCGCGTCCACGAGGCCGAAGTACGGCGCGAAGTGATTCATGTTCGGGTGGCAGGGGCTGGGACACGGAACGGGGGAGGCCGGCTCCGGCGGCAGGTTCATCACCCGCAGCCGCGCGTCGGCGCCCGGGCGAAAGACGACCGGCTGCGAGCCGATCAGGATCGACGCGGCCCCCGCCGTCGGAGCGCTGAAACGCACGCGGTTGGTCAGGGCCCGCCGCAGCAGGACCTGTCCGTCGGGCGCCGTGAACCGCCAGACCGCGAACCGTCCCACACCGTCCGGCACCATCGAGGCGACGTGGCCGTGCGTCAGCGTGAGCGACGAGACCAGCGCGTCCGGCCTGGTGATCTTCGTGGCCCCCGACAGGGTGCGCAGGCTGGGCACCCATTCCAGCGAGCTCCACGCCGCCTCGGTGGCGGGTGTTTCCGCCGAGCCGGTCGACGTCTCGTCCACCGTCAGGTCGGCTTCGCCGCTTGCCGCCGCCGGCGTCGTGACCGCGAGGCCTTTCAGGTCCCACAGCCAGAACTCCTCGCCCTCGTGCTTGACGTGCGTGCCAGCGGGCCTGGCGGTTTGCGCCTGATCGATGGCCGCGGCCGGCGCCCACAGCTGCGCCACGTGCTCGCCGAGTTGCAGCGCCGGTCCGTCGACGAGATGAACCACCATCGACCGCGGCGCCTGCTGGAGCAGGACGAGCCCGGTGAAATCGATCTGCAGGGTGCCCGCCGGATCGCTGCGCGCTCGATCGCCCACCGTCGTGGGCGCACGCTGCTCGCACCCGAGCGCCGCCAGGGCACCCGCACCGCTGATACGCAGAAAATCTCGGCGATCGAATCTCATGGCAGCTCCTCCCGTTCACTGACGGCGTGCGATGACGCCACTGGCACGACGGCGAGCGCGTGGCCGATCGCAGACACGCCGCCCACCACCGTGACGCTTCCCCAATGGGCCGGATGGCTGGCGTCCGCATCGGAATCGGCCAGCGCCGCCAACTGCGCCGAGCGCAGCGCCTCGGTCGCCGCCTGCCCGTCGCGCAGGGCGCGGTGGAACGCGACGAACAGGCGATGGCTGGTGCGATCGTCCACGTTGGCCAGGCTGGCGACGACGGCCGACACGCCGGCCGACAGGAACGGCCGGGCAAGGCTGAAGATGCCCTCGCCGCGGCGAATGCGTCCGACATTGGTCTGGCAGGCGGCGAGGACGACGAGCCGGGTGGAGGCGAATCGCCGCGCGCCGATCTCGTGCGCGAACAGGGTGTCGCCGCTGTCGCCGTCGCCGGACAGCAGCAGGCGCGACAGCCCCGGATAGTCCTCGTTCGGGATCGCGTGGCCGGCAAAGTGCACGATGGCGTGTGTGGCCGCCGCGTCGAGAAACCGCGCCTTGGTGGCATCGCGGCCGATGAGCAGCGCCGGCGCGCGGTACATGGCGGCGATGTCGCGCGCCTCGGCCTGCGCCCCGGGCAGGTCGCCGCCGACTCCGGTCCACGGCACGCGCGGGTTGCCGACGATGAGCGCGCGCTCGTCGCGCAGCGCGGTCCGGGAGGACCCGCCGCGAACCATCTGGAACATGGTCATGCTCGGCGTGATCTGGACGAGGTGATCCTGCACGAGATAGCGCCGATCCTCCCGCCGGAGCAGGGCGGCGAACGGTACCGCGTGCAGCACGCCGTCGGGCACGATCGCCAGGCGCGTGCCGGGGTCCAGCATCGGCGCGATCGGACGCAGCAGCGCGTCGTACAGGGCGGCGAGGGCCGGCTGCACGTCCTGCCCGTCGAGTGTGGCGGCACGCGCGCGATACTCCTCGATCAGCCCGGCGATCCGATCCTGTCCCATCGGCACGTCGACGAAGGCCAGGCGCGCCCGGGTCAGTGCCCAGACGAGGAGCCGCTCGTCCAGCGAGGCGAAGTAGAGCACCGTCACGCCGGCCGGGAGGGACTGCCGCGCCTGCGCCGGATCGACGGGCGGCGTCTGCGGACTCGGCGACACGGCCTCGAGCAGCGTCCGCGCACGCGCCTGCTCGGCGAACGCCAGGGCCCGATCGGGACGGCCGAGCTGTCCGGCCTGCAGGCGGATCATCTCCGCGAAGAGGTCCCACGGCTGTTCGAAGTACGCGCTGCGCAGCGCGTCCGAGGTCAGCGAGGCCCGCATCCGCTCGAAGACCGCGATGCCGGCGCGCAGGTCATCTTCGGCGAGGTCGGCGCGGCCGCGGGCCAGCTGCGCGCGCGCCCGCGCCAGGTGCATGCGCGCCGCCGCCCAGTTGGCGCCGCCGCCTTCGAGCGCGGCGCGGGCGATATCGAGATCGCGAATCGCCTGTTGCGGCTGGCGGGTGGCGTCGATCTCTCCGCGCGCCAGCTGGATGCGCGCCCGGCTGCGTGCGACCAACCCGGCATCGTCGATGCGGGACAGCGTGCGCTCGGCCTCGCGCAGGTCGGCCTCGGCGTTGTCCGCCTGCCGCATCTTGTCGTAGACCTCGGCGCGATGCATGAGGATGTTGACCGCCGCGCTCGGCCGGCCCCAGCGCCGTGCGTTCTCGAGGGCGGCGCGCTGAAAGTAGAGCGCCGCTTCCGGCAGCTCCTGGCGGGCGGCCGCGATGGCGGCGCCCTGGAGAATGGTGTGCCGCCGCCGCCGATCGTGCACCAGGCTCAGCCGCGACAGCGCGGCATAGCGCGCCGCCCACGCGGCTTCGCGCTCGCCGACGAAGTCGAGGCTCTCGGCCAGGCTCGCATGGATCCCGGCATCGTTCTCCACGTCGCCGACACGCTCGAAGCAGGCGAGCGCCGCCCGGTAGTCGTCCAGGCCCTCGCCGTAGCGGCCCTGCGTCACGTGGATGAGGCCGCGGATGCGGTGCACGAAGCCGAGCAGCCTGGTATAGGAGGACGGCCGGGCGCGGCGCCCGACCACGCCGAGCGCCGCCCGCGCGACGTCCAGGTCGGACGCATAGTAGGACGCGACCGCGAGATAGAAGCGGGCGGCGAGCGCGAGCGGGCTGTGCGCACGCTCGAGCGCGGGCAGCACCACCTCGAAGCCGGCGGCGGACTGGCGAATCCGATCGTCCTGGTAGTCCGCGAAGGCGGCCTGGTAGCCGCGATGGGCCGCCGCCAGCGCGCGCATCCGGGGCGGGTCTCCGGACGCCGCCGCCGCCGCCGCGGCCGCATCGCGCAGAAATCCATCACCGCGCTCGGTGGCCACCATCGACGCGACCGGCGTGACCTGGGCGACGAGGTCATCGGCGTCGCGCAGCCGGCCGTCATCGACCAGGCGCGGCCAGGCGACCAGGAGCTGGTCGTCGATCCATTCGCGGACGGCGTGCGGCGACTGCCTGACGAGGTCCAGGATCGCCGCGTCGGGTCCATGACGTGCGGCGTCGGCGACGCGTTGTCGTTCCCGCGCGTGCGATTCCTCCCGCGACCGGGACGAGGTGGTGAGCGCCGCGGCGTGGATCCGCGCCTCGGTGGCCCACGCGGATGCCGGATCGACCCGAACATAGTCGTGCCACGCCGCCAGGGCCTCGTCGGTCAACGACAACCGCTCGAGCGCGAGTGCGCGATTGAACCACGCGGCGGCGAGCGTCGTGTCCGCGGTCACCGCGCGATCGGCGGCCGCCAAGGCCCGAACGAAATCCTGCGACTGGTGGCCGCTGGCCGCCCGCACCAGATACGCGGCGGCCAGATCGCTCAACACCGGCGGCGACGCGACGCCTCGACCGATGGCCGATTCCAGCACCTGCACCGCGCGGGCCGGCTGACCAGTGACCAGGTAGGCCACGCCGAGCGGTGCCAGCGTCTCGACGCGACGTTCCGCCGCCCGCTTCTCTATCTGCGCGACGGCGATGCGAACGTCGGGTGGCAGCGCCTCGTGGCTGGCCTCTGCCGTGCGCACGATCCGCATCGGCGCGTAGTCGAACCCGGCGCTCAGCCGCGGTTCGACGATCCGGGTGGCGCCGAGCGCGTCGACCAGGGCCGCCAGGGCGGGGTCGGACCGCGCGGGCGCGGGCCGCGCCGCGGGCACCAGGAACAGCAGCGTCGCGGCGGAGGTGAGCAGGAGCGCGGCGCGGGAGATGAGGGTGTGGGTCCGGGCCCGCGGCGGCCGGTGCGGGCGGACGCGGGCGGTTTCGGCGAACAGGAAGTAGCAGCGCTCGCACGCCGCGACGTGGGCGGAGATGCGCGCCCGCTCGCGGTCCGACAGCATGCCGTCGACGAAGGCGGCGATGATCTCGAGCCGTGGACACTCGGCCGGGCTCCGCGCGATCGGCTGCCGTGGCACCACACCACCTCTGTCGCGGCGTTTTGGTCAGCGACCCTGGGGCCGCTCGGCTCCCAGCGCCCGCAGATGCGCCCGCGCTTCGTCGGCCCATCCCGAGCGATCGTCGATCGTCAAGTACTGCGTCCAGGCGGTCTGCGCCTCGTCGACGAGCGCCAGCCGCTCCAGCGCGTGCGCACGGTTGAAGGACGCTTCCGGCAATCCCGGCTGCCGTGCCAACGCGCGATTGACCGCCGCGAGCGCACGGGCCGCGTCGCCGCTCCCGGGGTGCCGGTCGGCGCGGACCAGATACGCGGCTGCGAGATCGCTGAGGATGCCAGAGTCGTCCGGCCGGGCGGCTGCAGCCGCCTCGAGCGACGCCACCGCGCGATCGACGTCGCCGGCGACCAGCCAGGCGAGGCCGCGGGCGTGCAGCGCACCGGGCGTTTGCCGGGTCCCCGTTTCCTTCTCGACCAACGCCGCGGCGATGCGCACCTCGGGTGAGACGTCCGCCACGGCGTCCGCGGATCGGAGAGTTGCGCGCAACGGCGCGTGGGCGAACCCGCCGGTCAGCCGCGGTTCGACCGTGCGTTGTGTGGCGAGCGAAGCCTGCAGCGGGGTCAGGTCCGGGACGTCGCGGCCGGAAGATGTCAGGCTGCCGCTGACGGCGAGCACCAGCGCCGCCGCGGCGGCCAGGCCGGCGGCGGCTGTCGGCCAGAGTACTCGCGGCCTCGCCCACCAGCGTGGCGGCGCCGGCTCGCGCGCGACGCCGGTGTCCATCCGCGCGGCTTCGGCGAACACGAAGTAACAGGACTCGCAGGCCGTGAGATGCGCGGCGATGCGCGCGCGATCGCCCTCGGCGACGCGGCCATCGAGGTAGGCTGCCAGCGTCTCGAGGTCGGGGCACTCCCCGGCGTCGCGCGTTACCGGCTCAGCGCCCATGACGTTCTCCTGTGCCGGCTCGAGCGCCCGCCGGCCGCGCATGGATGCCAGCGGCGCTCGCCCTGGTTCCGCCCGCCGGGGGCGTGGCCTCGTCCACCGCGAGCAACGCCCGCGCGTCGTCGGCCGAGATGCCCTCCGCGGCGAGCGCCGCGCCGACCGACTCGAGCAGGGTGTGCAGCGTGCGATACAAGCGTTTCTGGTCGAGGTGCAACGCGCGCGCGATGGTCGCCACCGGCGCGCCGTCCTCGAAGCGCATTTTCAGCACCAGCCGTTCCTCGGCGGTGAGCGACTGCGCCGCCCGATCGAGCGCCGTCTGCACCCGCTTGGCCACGAAGTCCTGCTCGGCGCGCAGCACGTTCGCCTCCGGCGTCGGCGTCGTGGCCGCGACCTCGCCGGCCCGCTCCTCGGGCAGGATCTGGCGCGAGGCCGGCCGCCGGCCGGCGCGGTCGGCCAGGGCGCGCAGCGCCGCGGTGACCGCGATCCCGTGGTTGACCCGCAGCATCTCGAGGGCCTGTTCGCACGGCCAGCCATCGCGCGTGACGAGTCGCTCGAGCAGGATCGCGCTCGGCCCCAGGCGGCGCGCGTCGGAGCTCGGCCTCCACTTGCCCCACAGGCGATTGCGGCGGTCGAGAAAGAGCCGCTGGATGACCACGGTGATGTAGGTCGTCACGCTGCTGCGGCCCTCGAAGCGCCGCAGCACCTCGTAGTTGCGCTCGATGAAATGCAGCCGGACGTCGGATTGGAACTCCTCGGTCTCGGACGCGTTCAGGCGATGCCGCCGGCAGACGCGGGCGGCCACCTCGTCGATGACGGACAGGTTGGCGAGAAACTTCGCTTCGTCGGTCACAAACGACGCCACCGTCGAAACTGAAATGGCGGGCGCCGCCGACTGCACAGGGGTACCGGATACGGTCAGCGTGCCCGGGAGTAAGCGCCGGTTCAACCGCGGATTATTCACCATTGGCCGGGGGCTCACAACGGAATAGACGGACGCCGGTCCACGAATTCTGGCCGCCACCGCCAGGCGGCCGAACCGGGATCCGCCGCGGGAAACCTCGTCGTGGCGGCCCGTCCCGGTGCGGTGACGGGCACGGGCGAGCCCACCGGAAGGACTCGGTGGGGCAGGACAGGTCAACCGTCCCGGCCTTCTCCTCGTGGTGGCTGAAAACGCCCACCGTGGTCCGTCTCTCTTACAAGACTGTCATGTTCCCCGACACGACCTACGTCCTTGCCGCCGGGCAGCACCTCGGTCCCTATCGCATCGAGGGACTGCTCGGCACCGGCGGCATGGGACTGGTCTATCTCGCCCACGACACGGCCCGCGGCCGGCGCGTCGCGGTCAAGGTCGTCGATCACTCGCGGCGCGATCCGGATGCCGTGCGGCACCTGGTGCGAGAGGCCAGCCTCGCGTCGTGTCTCGGCCATCCCGGCATCTGCCGCGTGTACGACGTGGGCGACGTGAACGGGGAGCCGTTCATCGTCATGGAACACGTCCGCGGCGAACCGCTTTCGACCATCCTCCAGCGCGGCTACGCGCTGCCGGCGGCGGCGGCCGTGGACTACGCGCGGCAGATCGTGGACGCCGTTGCCCACGCCCACGACCGTGGGATCGTGCACGGCGACATCAAGAGCTCGAACATCATGGTCGCCGTAGACGGGCGGGTGAAGATCCTGGATTTCGGCCTCGCCGTGCAGAAACCGATGGCGGCGCGCCTGTCTGCCGCTTCGGAAATCGAGACGACGGGGCCGCCCCCGCCCGGCTCGTGCACGGGCACCGTTCCCTACATGGCGCCGGAGCTGTTGCGCGGGCGCCCGGCTGACGTTTACTCCGACATCTGGGCGCTGGGGGTGCTGTTCTTCGAGATGCTGTGCGGCTATCGCCCGTTCCGCGGCGCCACGGTCTTCGAGCTGGCCGCCGCGATCCTGGCCAACGAGCCGCAGTGCCCGCCGCCGGACGCGTCGCCTGCCGCACTCGAGGTCGCCGTCCGCTGCCTGCAGACGCTGCCGGCCGATCGCCATGCGTCGACGCGGGTCCTCGCGGCGGCGCTGGCGCAGCTGCTGGTCGACCCGGGCGCCGTAGGGCGGCCGCCGCGGCCGGTGGCAGGGGCGGACGGTTGCCGCTGCGGCGCGCCCCCCATTACGGAAAAGGTGATCGCATGGTGAACCGAGCCTTCGTCATCGTGCCCGGCGCGGCCGTCGCGCTGATGCTGGCGGCGGCGGTCGGCGCCGCCGCGCAATTCCAGAACCTGGAGTTCATCCGCTTCAGCGTGCCCGTGGGCCTGCCCGGGGTAACGCTCGTGGCTGGTGAGTACGCGTTCGAGGTAGCGCACCTGGATGGCTTCGACCAGGTGCGGGTGCGCTACCGGCGCAGTCACCGGATCTCGTTCGCCGGTCCCACCGTGCGGATCACGCGGCCGCGGGGCGCGCCACTCCGGCAATCGATCCTGCTCGGCCCGGCGCGGCCCGGCGCGGTCGCGCCCATTCTGGTGTGGTTCCCGATCGACGAGCTCGTCGGCTACCAGTTCATCTACGCGTCCGACGCCGCCGAGGTGGCGGCCGCGCGTCAGGTGGTGAGCGCGGGCGTTGCCGGGGGCGCCGCCGGCTGGGACGAAGACTGACCCCCGCCCGGCGTCACCCGCACCGGGTCGAGGAACGGCATCAGCTCGCGGAGCCGCGCGCCGACTTCCTCCAGCAGCTGGTGCTGCTCCCGTTCGCGCGTGGCCGTGAACGTGGGCCGGCCGGCCTCGTTCTCGCCGATCCAGGTGCGCGCGTAGGTGCCGTTCTGGATCTCGGCGAGGAGCTGCTTCATGGCACGCCGGGTTTCGGCGGTGACGATGCGCGGACCGCCGGTGTAGTCGCCGTGCTCGGCGGTGTCGCTGACCGAGTAGCGCATGTAGTTGAGGCCGCCGCGATACATCAGATCGACGATCAGCTTCAGCTCGTGCAGGCACTCGAAGTAGGCGATCTCGGGCTGGTAGCCGGCATCGACGAGCGTCTCGAAGCCGGCCTTGACCAGCTCGCTCACGCCGCCGCACAGCACCGCCTGCTCGCCGAACAAGTCGGTCTCGGTTTCCTCGGTGAAGGTCGTCTCGATGACGCCGGCGCGCGTGGCGCCCAGCGCGCGGGCGTAGGACAGCGCGAGCGCGTGCGCCTGGCCGGTGGCGTCCTGGTGGATAGCCAGCAGCGCCGGCGTGCCGCCGCCTTCCCGATAGACTTCGCGCACGCGATGCCCGGGCGACTTGGGCGCGACCATGGCCACGTCCACGGAGGGAGGCGGCGTGATGCCGCCGAACCGGATGTTGAAGCCGTGCGCGAACATCAGCATCTTGCCCGGAGTCAGGGCGGCGGCAATCGACTCGCGATAAATCGCCGGCTGGGCGGTGTCGGGCGTCAGCAGCATGATCACGTCCGCCGCGGCGGCGGCGTCGGCCACCGAGGCGACGGGCAGCCCGTCGGCTTCCGCCCTGGCGCGTGAGCGGCTCGCCGCCGGCAAGCCGACGGTCACCGACACGCCGCTGTCCCGCAGGTTGAGCGCATGCGCGTGCCCCTGGGACCCGTAACCGACGATCGCCACCTTGCGCCCCCGCACCAGCGTGAGGTCGGCATCCTTGTCGTAGTAGATGTTTGCCATGGTCAGCCCTTCGATCGAAACGTCCTCGTCACACCGAATACGAGATGCCGGCGCCTTCGTCCACCGCCGCCGGTTCGCCGGTCACGCTCGCCACGTCGCCGGCCGCCGCGCCGCGCGTCATCGCCACACGGCCCGTGCGCACCATCTCCAGCACGCCGTACGGCCGCAGCACGTCGAGCAGCCCGTCGATCTTGTCCTCGGTCCCGGTGATCTCGACGACCAGCGATTCCGGCGCCACGTCCACCACCCGGGCGCGGAAGACGTGCACCAGCTGCATCACTTCGCTGCGCGAGGCCTGCGACGCGGTGACTTTGATCAGCGCGAGATCGCGGTGCACCGCGCTGGCCAGCGGGATTGATTCGATGCGCTCGACGTCGAGCAGCTTGTAGAGGTTGGCCTCGATGCGCCCGCGCGCCGTCTCCGGCGCATCGACGACGATGGTCATGCGCGAGACGCCGGGGCGCTCGGTATGGCCCACGGTCAGCGATTCGATGTTGAACGCGCGGCGGCGGAAGAGCGAGGCCACGCGATTGAGCACACCGGGATGGTCCTGGACGTATACGGCAAAGGTCAGCATGGCATCAGTCCGCGGCAGTCTCGACGATCGGGCTCGGCCGCCGGATCATGGCGTCGAGGGCGGCGCCGGCGGGCACCATCGGGTAGACGGAATCCTCCTGCTCGACCCGGAAATCGATCAGGTAGCCGCCGCGGTGACGCCGTGCCGCGTCGACCGCCGGCAGGACGTCGGCGCGGGTCCGCACCGTGCGCGCGGGCAGCCCGTACGCCTCGGCGAGCTTCACGAAATCGGGATTGTGCAGCGGCGTGGCGGCATAGCGCCGCTCGTAGAAGAACTCCTGCCACTGGCGGACCATGCCGAGGTAGCCGTTGTTCACGATGGCGATGTTGACGTCGAGCTTCTCCTGGCTGAGCGTCGCCAGTTCGGCCGAGGTCATCTGGAAGCCGCCGTCGCCGATGATGGCCCACACCTCGGCCTCGGGCCGCGCCATCTTCGCGCCGATCGCCGCCGGCAGGGCGAAGCCCATCGTCCCCAACCCGCCCGAGGTGATGAGCGAGCGCGGCTGCTCGTGGCGGTAGTACTGGGCTTCCCACATCTGGTGCTGCCCGACGTCGGTGACGATGAGCGCGTCACCAGAGGTCGCCCGCCAGAGATCGTGAATCACGTGCGCGGCATAGAGGTGGCCATCGTCGGGCAGGTTCTGGATGTCGCGAACGGCGGTGTCGCCCTTGTTGGCCTCGATCCGCGCCCGCCAGGCGTCGCGCCCGGCCGGCGCGACCCGCTCGTGCAGCGCCGCGAGCACCTCGGCCAGGTCGGCGACGATGCCGACATCGGCGCGCACGTTCTTGCCGATCTCGGCGGCGTCGATGTCGACGTGGATCTTGCGCGCCAGCGGCGCGTAGGTCGCCAGGGTGCCGGTAACGCGGTCGTCGAACCGCATCCCGAGCGCGATCAGCAGGTCGGCCTCCTGGATCGCGGCGTTGACCCAGGCCTCCCCGTGCATGCCCATCATCCCGAGGTTCAGCGGATGGGAAGCGGGAAAGCCGCCGAGGCCGAGCAGGGTGGTGGCCACCGGAATCCCGGTGCGCTCGGCGAAGCGGCGCAGGCGCGCCGCCGACCCGGATGCGATCACCCCCTGACCGGCGAGAATCACCGGCCGGACGGCGCGGTCGATGAGCGCCACCGCGTCGGCGAGCGCCTCGTCCTCGAGCGCCGGGGTGGGCCGCGCGCGTCGAATCACGGGCTCGGCGGCCGGGTCGAACGCCGTACGTCCCTGCTGCGCGTCCTTGGTGATGTCGATCAACACCGGGCCGGGCCGCCCGCTGCGGGCGATGTGGAACGCCTCGCGCACCGCCGCGGCCACCTCGCTCGGCCGGGTCACCAGGTAGTTGTGCTTGGTGATCGGGAGGGTGACGCCGGTGATGTCGGTTTCCTGGAACGCGTCCGAGCCGATGAGCCGGCTGCCGACCTGGCCGGTGATGCACACGATGGGCGACGAATCCATCATCGCGGTGGCGATGCCGGTGACCATGTTGGTGGCGCCGGGCCCGGACGTGGCGATGGCGACGCCCACCCGGCCGCTGGCGCGGGCGTAGCCGTCGGCCATGTGCGTCGCGCCCTGCTCGTGGCGCACCAGCACGTGGCGGATGGGATACGCGAGCATCGCGTCGTAGGCCGGGAGAATGGCGCCGCCCGGGTAGCCGAAGACGTCGGTGACCCCTTCGCGGACGAGGCATTCCCACAGAATCTGCGCGCCGGTTTTTTCCATGTCTCACTGGCGACGCCGCGGGGACACGCGTCGCGTCCAGGCATTGGAGCAGGCGCCGACCTATTAATCAAATTAATAATATTTGTGTTTGTATAAGCCCAGGCTCGGCCGTGCAGTTCGCGGCCGCCGCGCGCCGCCCCGCGCAGCACCGGGGTGGACTAAGATCGGCCGGTGGCTACAGACAAGGAGCGGAACATGAGCGTAGCGAAGGTCTCCGAGATTACCTCCACCTCCAAGGTGAGCTTCGAAGATGCGATCCAGAAGGGCTTGAAGCGGGCGAACAAATCGATTCGCAACATTCGCAGCGCCTGGATCAAGGAACAGCAGGTGCGGCTCGACAAGGGCAAGATCAGCGAATACCAGGTGAACATGCTGCTCACCTTCGTGCTCGAGGACTGATGCGATTGGGGCCGATCCTCGCAGGGGTCTTCCTCCTGGCGGCGGCCGCCGTGTCCGCCGCGGGGCGGGCGCCCGGCGATCGTCAGCAGGCGCCGCCGGCCGGCGCGCCCGCGGCCGGTGACGCCGCGCTGGCGCCGTTCCATGCGGCACTTGCCGATTACCTGGCGCTGCGCACGAGGATCTCGAGCGAACTGCCGCCGCTGCGGGTGACGCCCAGCGCCGCCGAGATCAACGCCGCGTCCGACGCCCTCGCGCGCGCGGTGCAGCGCGGGCGGGGGAACGCGCGCCAGGGCGTCTTCTTTCCTCCGGCGGTCGCCGTCGCCATTCGCCGGCAGCTCGAGCTCGCGCTGCGCAGCACGGATCGTGCGGCGATCCTCGCCCTGATCAACGAAGAGCCGAACACCATCCGGCGGCCGACCGTCCACCTGCGATTTCCGTCGGGACGCGTGCTCGCCACCTCGCCGGCGGTACTGTTGCACGCGCTGCCGCCGCTGCCCAAGGAGCTCGAGTACCGCTTCATCGGCCGGACCCTCGTGCTCCGCGACGTCGACGCGGCGCTGGTCCTGGACTACCTGTCGCCGGCGCTGCCGCCGTCGTGACCCTCGCCGCCCGCGCCACGCCGGCCCCGCTCGAAGCGGGCGCCCGCGGCGGTCACGGCAGCCGCTCGGCCGTCCAGCGAAAGTCGCCGAACGAGGCCGACAGGGTTCCGGCGAGGGTCCCGTCCTTCTCGAGCGTGCCGCTGAAATCGAGCTGCTCGCCGGGGTGGGGGCCGCCGGTCGTGGAGGCCGAGAATGTGAACGTTCCGTCCGTCCACTCGCCCTCCAGCGGGACCTCGCCGCCAGCGAACGCCGCCACGAAGCGGCCGGTGAGCGTGGTCCCCTGCTGAATCAGCTCGAGGCCGGCGGCCCCGTCGCCGTTGGGAAACCCGATCGACATCCGCCACGTGCCGGCCACGCCGGACGGCGCCTGCGCCTCGATCCCGACGGGAGCCAGGCACAGCGCGGCGGCGAGCGCGACGATCGACAGCTGGCCGGCTTTCGACAGGCCGATGCACTGGTCCATGCCCCGCATGCTGCGGGCAGTGCGCTGAACCACCCGTGAACGCGGCGTTCAGACCCGGTTCAGCCGGGACTGCGCTATCGTCACCGGCAGGGACCCGGTGCGCATACTGGTCGTCGAAGACGAGACGCTGCTGCTGACGCAGCTCACCGGCGCGCTGGCCGACGCGGGCTATGCCGTGGACCATGCCGCCGACGGCGAGCGGGCGGAGTATCTCGGGCAGACCGAACGCTACGACGCCGTCATTCTCGACCTGGGCTTGCCGCGCATCGACGGGCTGACGGTCCTGCGGCGCTGGCGCGAGTCGGGCCTCAACATGCCCGTCATCGTGCTGACCGCACGCAGCAGCTGGCACGAGAAGGTCCAGGGCATCGACGGCGGCGCCGACGACTACGTGTCCAAGCCCTTCCGCATGGAGGAGCTGCTCGCGCGGCTGCGCGGCCTGATCCGCCGCGCCAGCGGCCAGATCAGTCCGTCGCTGCACTGCGGAGGGGTGTCCCTCGACCCGCGGCTCGTCCGGGTGACGCGCGACGGCGCGCCGGTCAAGCTGACGAGCCACGAGTTTCGCGTCCTGTCCTATC
The DNA here is from genome assembly GCA_963707795.1 of uncultured Acidobacteriota bacterium. Taxonomy (GTDB): domain Bacteria; phylum Acidobacteriota; class Vicinamibacteria; order Vicinamibacterales; family UBA2999; genus JACCSI01. The sequence goes on from OY970174.1 coordinate 570,544, forward strand.
TCATGCACCATCGCGGACGCATCGTGTCGCAGGCCGAGTTGACCGAACACATCTACGCCCAGAGCTTCGACCGCGACTCGAACACGGTCGAGGTCTTCATCGCGCGCCTGCGCCGCAAGCTCGGCGCATCGTTCATCGAAACGGTGCGCGGGCTCGGCTATCGCGTCGGGGGCGCGTCATGAACCCGTGGTCGTCGTTTCGGGTGCGGCTGCTGGCGGGGTCGCTCCTGTGGACGGCTGGGCTCCTCTACGTCGCGCACCTGCTGTCGGTCGTCATCATGTTCGGGCCGGGCGCGTTCTCCACCGCCCTCCCGCGCATCCTGGCCACGCTGTGCGTGGCGGTGGTGTCGATGGCCGCCGGGGTGTGGCTCGCGCGCACCGGCCTGTCGTCGTTCAGCGCGCTTCGCCGCCACCTGTCGGACGTGCGCACCGGCTTGACGCGCCAGATCGGCGGCCGCTATCCGACCGAGGTGCAGCCGCTGGTCGACGACCTCAACGCGCTGCTCGCGCATCGCGACGCGCGGGTCAACCAGGCGCTGGCCAAGGCCGGCGACCTCGCGCACGGCCTCAAGACGCCGCTGGCGCTGCTCGCCCACGACGCCGAGCGCGCCGACGCGGCCGGCCACCCCGACCTGGCCGAGGCGATTCGCCAGCAGGTGGAGCGCATGCGCCGCCAGGTCGACTACCACCTCGCGCACGCCCGTGCCGCGGCGTCCGGCGCCACGCCCGGCGTCCGCTGCCCGGTCGCCGACTCGGTCGAGGGGCTCGCGCGCACGCTTCAGCGCCTGTACGCCGGGCGCGGCGTCGCCATCGACGTGGACGTCGGCGACCACGTGGTGCAGGGCCAGCGCGAGGACCTCGACGAGATGCTGGGCAACCTGCTCGACAACGCCTGCAAGTGGGCCCACACCCGCGTCACCGTCACCTCGTCGAACGGCGAGGGCGGCATCGTGATCACGGTGGACGACGATGGGCCGGGGTTGGAGCCGTCGATGCGGGGCAAGGTGCTGCAGCGCGGCGTGCGGGCCGACGAAGCCGCGCCCGGTTCCGGGTTCGGGCTCGCCATCGTCCGCGACCTGGCCGAACTGCACGGCGGGGACATCACGCTCGACCGTTCGCCGAGCGGCGGGCTGCGCGCCCGCCTGCGCCTCCCCGCGGCCGCCTGACCGTCCGGCTCGATTCAGCCCGCGTTCAGCCGCACTGCGCGATAACGAATGCGCCGGCCAGGCCGATGCCTCGCGGCCGGCGCAATTTCGGGAGGATCATCGATGTTCGAGGGTGCGTTCCGCGACGTCCGACACGCCGTGCGATCGATCACACGCGCGCCGCTGCTGTCAGCCGTGATCGTCATCTCGCTCGGGGTCGGCATCGGGGTGAACACGACGGTGTTCTCCTGGATGCAGGGGCGGGTTCTGCGTCCGCTTCCGGGCGTCGCCGACGCGACCCGCTTCGTCCTGATCGAGCCGCGCGGCGAGGCCGGCTCGTATCCCGGCATTTCGTGGCCGGAATACGACGACCTGCGCGACGAGCTCACCGCCTTCAGCGACATCCTGGCGTTCCGCATCCAGGCGCTCACCGTGGGGCGTGCGAGCGAGGCGGAGCGGACGTCGGGTCTGCTGGTCTCCGGCAACTACTTCACGGCGCTCGGCGTTCGACCCGCGCTCGGCCGCTTCATCGAGCCCGACGAAGCGTCGCGCGCGGGCGGCGACCCGGTCGTGGTGATTTCACACGGCTACTGGCACCAGCGCTTCGCCGGCTCGCCGGCGGCCGTCGGCCAGACGCTGCTCGTCAACGATCGACCGCTGACGATCGTCGGCGTCACGCCGGAGGCCTTCCCGGGCACGGTCATCGGCATGCGGTTCGACCTCTGGGTGCCGGCGACGCTGGCGCCGCTCCTGCTCAACGGCTCGCGCGAGCTCGACGAACGCAGCGTGCGCGGGTATCAAGCGGCCGGTAAGCTGCGTCCCGGAGCGACGCCGGCGCAGGCGCAGACCGCGCTCACCGCGGCCATGCGCCGGCTGGCGACGACGTTCCCGGCGACCAATCACGGCGTGAGCGGGGAGGTGCTGGCGTTCTGGGAGTCGCCGCGTGGTCCGCAGCGGATGCTGGTCCGGGCGCTGGTCATCCTGCAGGGGCTGATGCTGGTGCTGCTGCTCGCCGTCTGCGGCAACACGGCGACGCTCCTGCTCGCGCGGGCCACTGCCCGGCAGCGGGAAGCCGGCGTGCGGCTCGCCGTGGGCGCCAACCGGCTGCGCGTGGCGCGGCTGCAGCTCATCGAGGCGATGATCATCGCGCTGCTCGGCGCCGCGCTCGGCGGCGGCATCGCCGTCTGGGCCACGCCGGCCATCCGCGCGATCCCATTGACGACCGGTTTCCCCGTGCGCATGACCGCCGGCGTCGACGGCAGTGGCCTGGCGGTGGCCGCGGCGCTGGGGGTGCTGTGCGCGCTGCTGGCCGGCGCCGCGCCGGCGGCGCAGCTGGCGCGGGTCGATCCGCTCCGCGCGCTCGGTGCGGGCGGGCGGGCCACGGCTCGCGGCACCCTCGGCAACCTGATCATGGGCACGCAGGTCGCCCTGGCGCTGGTCGTCCTGATCGCCGCGGGATTGTTCCTGCGCAACCTGACCGACGCGCGCGGGGCGGACCCCGGCTTCACGCCGGAGGGCGTGCTGCTCGCGCAGTACGACCTCACCGGGCGGAGCGTGACGCCCTCGTCGGCACGCGAGTTCGTGCGCCAGCTGCTGGAGGCCGCGCACACCCTCCCGGAGGTGGAGGCCGCCGCGGTCGCGCAGTCGGTGCCGCTCGACATCCACGGCCTGCCGCTGCGCTCGTTCACCCTCGAGGGTCGGTCACGCAGCGACGGCGGCCAGGACCGCGCACTCAGCAACGTGGTCACGCCCGGCTACTTCGCGGTGATGCGGATTCCGCTGCTCGCGGGCGCCGACTTCGCCGCGCTCGCCGACACCGCGGCGCCGGCACAGGCCATCGTCAACCAGGAGTTCGTGCGCCGGTACCTCCCCGGGGCGCAGCCGCTGGGACGCCGCTTGTCGATCGGCAACCGCGGCTACACGATCGTCGCCGTCGCCGGCAACTCGGTCAACGACGCGTTCGGCGAGCCGCCGATTCCGTGCATGTACTTCTCCTATCGCGACCGGCCGGCGCCGGTGGGACAGATTCACTTGCGTACCCGACCGGACCGGGAGGCGGCGCTGACGCCGGCGCTGCGACGGGTGGTGGCGGCGATCGATCCAGCGCTGCCGGTCTACGACGTCCGCGCGCTGACGGATCACATCGAGACCAGCCTCGCGCTGCGCAAGATTCCCGCCCGCATGTTCCTGGTGCTCGGCCCGCTGCTGCTGGCGCTGGCGGCCATCGGAATCTACGCGGTCGTGGCCTACTCGGTCGCGCAACGGACGGCGGAGATCGGCGTGCGCCTGGCCCTGGGCGCGACCGCACGGCGCGTCTCGTGGCAGATTGTCGGCGAGACCATGCGCGTCGTCGCCGCCGGAGCCGCGGCGGGCGGGGTGGTGGCCCAGGTGGGCCATGCGCGGATCGTGGAGGGTCCGCCGGACATCGCGGTGTTCACGGCCATGGCTGGATTGCTGCTCGTCTTCGCCGCCGTGGCCAGCTGGGTGCCTGCCGCGCGCGCCGCCGGTGTCGATCCGGCGACGGCGCTGCGTACGAGTTGAGAAAGGGCCGGCGATGATCGCACAGCTGGCAGGTGACCTGCGCCACGCGTGGCGGACGCTCGCCGGCGCCCCGGGGGTGTCGGCCGTCGTCGTGCTGTCGCTCGGTATCGGCATCGGCGCCAACACCGTCGTCTTCTCGTGGATTCAGGCGCTGGTGTTCCGGCCGCTGCCCGGCGTCGCGGACGCATCGGCCTTCCACCTGATCGAGGCGCGATCGGAAAGCGGCACGCGGCCCGGGTCGTCGTGGCTCGAGTATCGCGACCTGCAGGAGCGCGTGCGTGCGATGCCGGACCTGTTCGCGTTTCGCATGGTGCCGTTCAACATCGGCGACACGAGCCGCACCGAGCGGACCTACGGGCTGCTGGTGTCGGGGAACTACTTTGCCGGCCTCGGCCTGCGTCCGGCGCTCGGGCGCCTGCTGCAGCCCGGCGACACCGCGCGTCCCGGGGGCGAGGCGGTCGTGATCATCTCGGAGGGGTTCTGGCGTGCGCGTTACGGCGGCTCGCCGGCCGCCATCGGCGAGCGGGTTCGCGTCAACGGCCACGAGCTGACGATTGTGGGCGTCACGCCGCCCGGTTTCCAGGGCACCGTGCTCGGTCTGCAGTTCGACCTGTGGGTGCCGGCGACGTTGGCGCCGGTGGTGCTCAACGGATTGCCGGAACTGGACGACCGCGGCCTTCGCGGCTACTACGTCATGGGGGCCCTGGCGCCTGGTGTGACGGCCGCCGTGGCGCACGGCGAGGCGGCGCGCACGATGAGCGAACTGGCGGCACTCCATCCCGCGACCAATGCCGCGTTCGCGGTGGAGACCCTGCCGTTCTGGCGGGCGTCGCGCGGCCCGCAGGGCCTGTTGTTGCAGGGGCTGGGCGTGCTGCAGGGGGTGTTGCTGGTGTTGCTGCTCGCCGTGTGCGGCAACACGGCCAACCTGTTGCTCGCGCGTGCCACCGGACGCCAGCGCGAGATGGGTGTTCGGCTCGCCGTCGGCGCCGGGACCTGGCGCATCGTCCGGCTGCTGGTCGCGGAGCACGTGCTCCTCGGCCTGCTGGCGGCGGGCCTGGGCACCGTGCTCGCGGTCTGGGGCACGCAAGCGCTGCGCGCGATGCCGCTGATGACGACCGCATTCCCGGTTCGGTTCCAGACCAGCGTCAACGAAGTCGGGCTCCTGTTCGCGGTGGCGCTCGGCGTCCTCGCTGCCATCCTGTTCGGCACGGCGCCCGCGATCCAGCTCGCGCGCGTCGACCCGCAGGTCGTGCTGCGCATGGGGGCAGCGAGCGCGCCGCGAGGCGGCCTGCGCCAGTTGCTCATGGCCGCCGAAGTCGGACTGGCGATGATTGTGCTGGTGACGGCGGGTTTGTTCTGGCAGAGCTTCCGTGAGTCGCGGGACGATCCGGGCTTCCAGCGGGACGGAGTGCTGCTGGCCGCGTACGACCTCGGCGGCCGCAACATCGAGGGACCGGCGGCGCGCGAGTTCGCGGCCCGGTTGCTGACCCGGGTGTCGGGATCGACCGGCGTCGAGGCGGCGGCGATCGCCACGCAGGTGCCGCTCGACATTCACGGGCTGCCGCTGCGCACCTTCGAACTGGAGGGCCGTGCGCGGACAGACGGCGCGCCGGACCGCGTGCTCTCCAACGTGGTCACGCCGGGTTACTTCCGCACGATGGGGATTGCCATCGTCGCGGGCGCCGACTTCGTCGACCTTGCCGACACGGCGTCGGCGCCGCAAGCCGTGGTCAACGAGGAATTCGTGCGCCGCTATCTCGGTGAGGGCGCGGTGCTCGGCCGGTCGCTTGCAGTCGGCTCCCGTCCCTACACGATCACGGGCGTCGCCCGGACCTCGCTCTACGAATCGTTCGGCGAGCCGCCGACGCCGCACGTGTATTTGTCGTACCGGGACCGGCCGTCGCCGCAGGGGGAGATCCACGTGCGCACCAGCGGGAGCGACCCGACGGTGTTGGCCGCAGACCTGCGCCGCGCGGTCCGCGACATCGACCCGTCGTTGCCGTTGTACAACGTTCGCTCGCTGACGCAGCACGTCGAGACCAACCTCGCGTTGCGCCGCATCCCGGCGCGGATGTTCGGGGTGCTGGGCCCGTTGCTGCTGGCGCTGGCCGCGATCGGCATCTACGCCGTGGTGACCTATTCGGTGGCGCACCGGACGGCCGAGATTGGCGTCCGGCTGGCGCTGGGCGCTACCGCCGGCGGCGTGGTGGCGCTCGTCGTGCGGCAGAGCCTGGCCGTGATCGCCATCGGCGCGGCGCTCGGATGGGTTGCCGTGTTCGCGGTCTACACCCGGCTGCTGCGCGGCTCGCTCGACGTGGTGGCCTTCGTGGCCGTCCCCGCCGTGCTGTTGCTGGTGGCGGCGGTGTCGTGCTGGCTGCCGGCGCGCCGCGCCGCCCGCCTCGACCCGACGGTGGCCCTGCGCAGCGAGTAGCGATGGTCCGCCGCGGCGAAGGCAGGACATCCGCGTGCGGGCGCGTCCATGTCGCGGGACTTGACCAGCCGGGGCAAGCGTGGCAACGATCGCCTCGGTGTCTGGACAAGGAGGACCCGATGTCGCGCCCTGAGAAAGCCGGTCGCAACGATCCCTGCCCGTGCGGCAGCGGCAAGAAGTACAAGCGATGCTGCGAGCGGAAGACGCACTCCGCACGCGGCAGCCGGGCGATGACCGCGCTCGTCCTCGCCGTGCTGGCCGGCGCCATCGCCGTGGCGCTCACCTCGTTCGGTGAGAGCCCGACGCCGACGGCGACGCCCGGCCGGGTCTGGTCGGCCGAGCACGGGCACTACCACTGACGCGCCCGGGCACGATCACGACCCGGAGGGCGCGTCGCGGGCGCGGTCAGCGCTGCGCCGTCAGGTAGGTGGACAGCTCGGGGTTGTCGGGGAAGTCGACCACGAGCCGGCGCGCGACGATGGTGGCCTCGTTGAGTGTTTTTTCGCGAATGAGCATGTCCCACAGCGCGAACTCGGCCTCGATCCGGGTGAAGAACTCGGAATCCGCGCCGGCAGCCTCGCGCACGACCGCGAGCGCGCGGCGCCGGTTGCCGCCGCCGAGCAGCCATTTCGTCCCGCGCGGCATGCGCGTGTCCACGATGTAGTCGATCCAGGCGCGCGCCACGCGCGCGCGCGCATGCGTGGGGTTGCGCTTGAGCAGCGCATCCAGCGACCTGCGCGCCTCCCAGGACCTGATCCCACCCGGTGCGGCGTCCCAACGTTCCCAGGTGCAGCCACACGAAATTGAGGTTGAGCTTGCCGAGGAAGAACAGGGCCTCGTCATCCCGTGGATTCAGCGCGAGGGCGGCGCGTGCCGCGCTCAGTCCGGAATCCAGCTCGGCCTGGAACGCTTTCATCAGCGCCGGACAGGGCGTGCAGGCCTCGAGCGCCTTGCCGCGATCGGGGGCCTTGCCGAGGGCGCTCTTGATCTGGAAGTGGAGCGCGGAGTTGCGCAGCTCGGTGATCGCCAGGCTCGTGACCGGGTCGGCCGCCGCCGGCTGCAGGCGCAGGGCCAGCTCGGCGGCCTCCGCATACCGCGCGTTGTAGAAATGGCGCTGTGCGTCGGCGAGCGCCTCGGCCTCCAGCGGTTCAGGCTGGTGTCCGTCGGCGGTGAGCGACGCCCCGGCCAGGACGATTGCCGCCGCGATCCACATCGTCCGCATCTGTCTGGCTCATCATCTCACCGATCTCCTCGCGCGGCGGCAAGATCGTTCGGGCCGCCGCCGGCGCGCTCCGGTAGGATGTCGACATGCGAATTCTCGCGATCGTCCTGCTGGCCGCCGGCGTGCTCGCGCTCGTGTACGGAGGGTTCACCTACACGAGCGACACGCATGAAGCCGACCTTGGTCCCATCGAAATCTCCGTCGCCGAGCGCGAACGCGTCAACATTCCGGTGTGGGCAGGGGTGGCGCTGATTGCGGTGGGCGGCGGCCTCCTGCTCTGGGGGCCCCGGGCGCGCTGAGGTCCGCGGCGCACCCCGCCTCGCGGCGCTGCGCGCCGCTGGCGCCGCGAGCATCGCAGGATCGCGTGGGCGGGCCGCTAGGCCTCTCGCGTGGCGGCCTCGCCGACGCCGCCGAGCACGACGCGCACCTCGTGCCGGCCGCTCATCCCTGCGAGGGGGACCAGCCCATCGGCGCTCGCGGCACCGTCCACCTCGATGAGGTGCACACCGCGGCTGACGCCGTCGGGGTTCTCGACGGAGATCTGGATCTCGGCGTCGGCGATCGTGACGCGGGCCCGGTAGCCCGGCCAGCTGCGCGGCAGACACGGGTCGAGCCGCAATGCGCCGTTCTCGAGCGTGATGCCGAGGAGTGCCTCGACGCCGATGCGATACATCCACCCGGCGGACCCCGTGTACCAGGTCCATCCGCCGCGGCCTGCGTGCGGCGGTCGCGAGTAGACGTCGGCGGCGACGGCATACGGCTCGGCGCGGTACGTGGCCACCTCCGCGGCCGATCGCGCATGCGTCACCGGGTTCAGCATGCTGAACAGCTCCATGGCCCGATCGCCGTCCCCCAGGCGTGCGAACGCCTGGACCGTCCACAACGCCGCGTGCGTGTACTGCCCGCCGTTCTCGCGCACGCCGGGCAGGTATCCCTTGATGTAGCCCGGGCTCGGCATCATGCGATCGAACGGCGGGGTGAGCAGCAGCACGATGCGCTCGTCGTGGCGCACGAGGTGCTCGAGGGTCGAGGCCATGGCCTGCTGCGCCCGTGCCGGATCGGCGCCGGCGAGCACGGCCCATGATTGCGCGATGGCATCGATGCGGCACTCCTCGTTCACCTGCGATCCGAGCGGCGTCCCGTCGTCGAAGTAGGCGCGGCGGTACCAGGCGCCGTCCCAGGCCTCTTCCGCGGCGCCCGCGAGCCGATCGGCATGCTCACGATAAGTGGCGGCGCGCGCCGTGTCGCCACGCGCGGCGGCGAGATCGGCGAACGGCCGCAGGACCGAGATCAGGAACCACGCCAGCCAGACGCTCTCGCCCTGGCCGCCGGCGCCGACCAGGTTCATCCCGTCGTTCCAGTCGCCGGTGCCGATGAGCGGCAGGCCGTGCGTCCCGGTGTCGAGGTTGAGCGCGAGCGCGCGGACGCAGTGCTCGTAGAGCGAGGCCTCCTCGTGTGACACGGTGGGAACCTCGTAGGCCTCGTGCTCGTCCGGGTTGAGGCGTCGTCCCTCGAGGAACGGCACGCGCTCGTCGAGCACCGCGGCATCGCCCGTCGCACGCACGTAGTGCAGGGTGGCGTACACCAGCCAGACGCGATCGTCGGAGAAGCGCGTGCGCACCCCCTGGCCGCCGGGCTCGTGCCACCAGTGCTGCACGTCGCCGTCGACGAACTGCCGGGAGGCCGCGCGCAGGAGATGGGCACGCGCCAGGTGTGGCGCGGCGAGGAGCAGCGCCATCACGTCCTGCAGCTGGTCGCGGAAACCGAAGGCGCCGCTGGACTGGTAGAACGCCGAGCGTCCCCACACGCGGCAGGCCAGGGTCTGGTAGAGGAGCCAGCGATTGAGCATCACGTCGAGCGCCGGGTCGGGCGTCTCGACGACCAGCGTCCCGAGCAGGCGATCCCAGAACCCGCGCACGCGTGCCAGCGCCTCGTCCACCGCGGCGGGGTCGCGGTAGCGTTCGACCGTGCCGCGCACCTCGTCAAGGGTCGCCGCGTCGCCAAGCAGGCCGACGAGCGTGCGCGTCTCGGAGGGGCCGAGCGTGACGAGGACGCGGATCGCGCCGCACGGGTCGAGGGCACCGCCGGTGCGGTTCGACAGCTGCGGACGGTAGATGGCCTCGGGCCGGGCGAGTGTGCCGTTGCGCCCGAGGAACTCCGTGCGGTTGCCGGTGACGCTGCGCTCGTCGCCAGGTGAGAGATCGAGAAACGCCAGGCGCTCGGCGAGCGCCGGGCGGAAGCGGTTCTCGGCGAGCAGCGCGCCAGTGGCCGGGTCGACGCTGGTCACGACGTGGGGATGCGACCGCGAGCGGTTCTCGCCGAGCACCCAGTCCACGTAGAGGGTGACGGCGACGATTCGCGGCTCGGGCAAGGTGTTGCGGAGCGAGATGCGAAACACCTTGACCGCCTCGTCCGGCGGAACGAAGAGCAGCAGCGTCGAGGCGAGACCGTGGCGCTCGTGCTCGAACGAGGTGTAGCCCTGGCCGTGACGCACCGTGTAGGGCAGCCCGTCACCGGCGGGGAGCGGCGTCAGCGACCAGAACTCGCCGCTGCGGTCGTCGCTGACGAAGACCGCTTCTCCCGGCGGATCGCCGACCGGGTCGTTGTGCCACGGTGTCAGCCGGTTGTCGTGGCTGTTGACCGACCAGGTGTAGCCCGGCCCGCATTCGGTCGCGGCGAACCCGAACGCCGGGTTGGCGACGACGTTGGCCCAGGGCGCCGGCGGGATGACGCCGGCCTGCGGGTGCACCTGCACGAGGTACTCGCGCCCGCCGTCGGCGAATCCGCCGATGCCGTTGAAGGCCATCACGCCGGCCGGCGGCTGGGACGCCGCGCGCGCCGTCGCTGGCGACGACGGCTGCTGCCGCGCGGCGGCGGCTGCCGCCGGCGGTTGCGGTGCCAGGGGCATGTGCGGACGCTTGAGCTGATCGGCCAGGCTGCCATCGGCGCCGTCCAGGACCGCGCGTGCCGCGGCACGGAGCAGCTGCTGGTCTTCCAGCGGCATGAGGTCGGCCCGCCGGAGGAACACGCCGCCGGTCCGATCCTGCCAGGCCTGTTCGGGACCGGATTCGACCAGCTGCATGAGCGCCTGCTGCAGGTCCTGCAGATAACTGGCGGCATGCTCGTTGACGACGACGAGGTCGAACGCGAACCCCTTCAGCCGCAGGAACTCGTGCGCCTTGAGGAGCTCGCGGAAGAGGCCGATCCCGGTGTGGTCCGCGAGACGCAAAAGCACGATCGGCAGGTCGCCCGAGATGCCGTACTTCCACAGCGCGGTCTGTCCGCGCATGTTGGCTTCGACCGCTTCGCGGACGCGCAGTCGCGGGTCGGCGAACAGCAGCCGGGCGGCGAAGCGCTGGAAGCGCAGGGTGTCGTCGGTCGTCAGGCCGAGGTGCCGCAGCTCGATCTGGCTGTGCGTACTGGCCAGCGCCAGCGCGCGGGCGACGGCGCGGCGGTCGTGGTACTTCTCGACCAGCTGACGCGCCGCCTCCTCGCTGGCGGCCACGGCAGTGGTGAAAGCGAGTCGGGCGGTGACGCCGGGCGGAATGCGCACCGACTGCCGGAGGCTGACGATGGGGTCCAGCACCGGGCCCGTGGTGCGGGAGAGGCGGGTCTTGCCCGACAGCGCCAGCGGACGTTCGAGCGTGCGCCCGCGGCCGACGAAGCGCGCGCGGTCGGTCTCGTACTCGGTGACGCCACCCAGGTGCCCGCGTCCGCTCACCACGTGCGCAAGGTAGACGGGCTCGCCGTCGCCGCGGGGGCGGCGCACGCAGATGATTGCGTCGCGCTCGGGCACCGCGATCGATTCGATGAACAGGTTGCTGAACGCCGGGTGCGCCAGGTCGGCGTCGGCCGGCGCCAGCACGACCTCCGCATAGCTGGTCAGCTCCAGGGTCCGGACGTCGCGGCCATGGTTGGTGACCGACACGCGCCGCAGCTCGGCGTCGTCTTCGGGAGAGACGACGACCTCGGTGCGGAGCTCGATGTCGCCGTCCACGCGCCGCCATACCGCCCTGTCGGGGGCGAAGGTCACCTCGTACTCGTCCGGCTCCCTGCGGGTCGGCTGATAGGTCGTGGACCAGAGCGCGCCGCTCTCGAGGTCGCGGACGTAGATGAAGCTGCCCCAGGCGTCGGTGGTCAGGTCGTCACGCCAGCGGGTGAGCGCGAGATCGTGGCGGCGGCTGTAGCCGCCGCCGGCGTTGGTCACCATCAATGCGTACGACCCGTTCGACAGCAGGGTGGTCCGCGGGCTGAGCGTGTGCGGCGTGGCGTAGCGTGTGACGGCCGTCGGCGGCAGGCGGCGGGTCGCCGGCACGTGCTCGGCCTTCTCGGCCGGCGGGTTCTTCAGCGGCACCAGGTGGGGAATCCGCTCGTGCAGCAGCAGCTCGGCGGCGCGCACCCGCGGGTCGGCATGGAAGCGTTGCTGCATCGGAGCGTCGTGCAGCGCGTTGTCCAGCGCGAGCAGGATCATGCCCTGGTGATGCGCCATGTAGGTGGCCAGCACGGCGCCGCCGGTCGTCTCCGGCGGCAGCCGGTCCTGCGTGTAGTCGATCGCCTCGTAGAATCCGTAGCGCCCGGCCATGCCCTCGCTGCGCAGGCGACTCAGGTTGCTGACCACGGCATCGGGGACGAGCGGCGCGGCGAGGATGCTGGCATAGGGAGCGACGACCAGGTCGTCGGCGAGACCCCGCTTGAGGCCCAGTCCCGGCACCCCGAACGCACGGTACTGATAGTTCCCGTCGAGGTCCTGGGCGTTGTACGCGGACTCGGAGATGCCCCACGGCACCCCCCGGCGCGCCCCGTACTGGATCTGCTGGCGGACCACCGCGTCGTGGGTCTCGGCGAGCAGCGTCCCCGGATATGCGCGCATCACCAGCAACGGCATCAGGTACTCGAACATCGACGCGCTCCACGACAGCAGCGCGCGCGACGGGCCCGCCGGCGTGAGCGAGCGCCCGAGCTTGAACCAGTGCTCGTGCGAGATCTTGCCGGTGGCGATGGCGACGAAGCTGGCCAGGCGGGCCTCGGACGCGAGCGTGTCGTAGTAGGAGGCGTCGAGACGGCCGTCCGCCACGTTGAAGCCGATCGAGAACAGCTGCCGCTCGGTGTTGAAGAGGAAGCCGAACTCCGTCTCCTCGATGAAGTCGTCGGCGAGGGCCGCCAGGCGCTCGGCGCGATCGATGATCTCGCTCGCGGCCTGCCGCGACGACTCGACGGCCAGCAGCTGGGGCAGCGTCGGCACCGGGGCTTCCGAATCGTGTTCCGCCCAGGGCGCGAGCCGGTCGAGCTCCTGTTGCCAGGCGCTGATGGTCCTCCCCAGCTGCTCCAGCCAGTACCCCGCCTCGCCGAGGGTGGCATGTGCCGTTCCGGCGGCGGCGGTGCGCGCAATCAACGGCTCCTCGAGGTCGAGCAACCCGACGCTGAGCGCCGACACGGTCTCGTGCAGCTGCGTCAGGAGGGTTTTCCACTGCCCGAGAGTCGTCGGGTCGTCGCCGAGCCGGGCGCGCAGCGCCGCCACGTCGTTGCGGAAGGCGCGGCCCGCCCCGCCGCGGCCCTTGCCGTCGCCGAGCGCGCGCACGGTTTCGTCGTCGACCAGGGTGACGAGGTCTTCGAGGCCGGCCAGCAGCCACCGGCCGATGATCGGGCTCTGCTCGCCGAGACCGAGCAGGCCGGCGCGCAGGGTCAGCAGGTAGCCGGCCAGGTTGCCGCTGTCCACGGTCGAGATGTAGCCCGGGGTCAACGGCGCCAGCGTGCCGGTGTCGTACCAGTTGTAGAAGTGGCCGCGATACCGCGGCAGGCGCAACAGCGTGTCGAAGGTCGGCTCGAGGCGGTCGAGGACGCCGGTCAGCGTCACGTACCCCGAATCGTAGGCCGCCAGGACCGACAGCAGCTGCAGGCCGATGTTGGTGGGCGAGGTGCGGCGCGCCACCAGGTCGCGTCGGTTCTCCTGAATGTTGTCGGGAATGAGCCAGTGGTCGTGCCGGCCGACGAATTCATCGAAGAATCGCCAGGTGCGCCGCGACAGGCGGCCGAGCGCCGCGCGGTCCGCGGCGCGCAGGCGGGTGAGGTGCGGCTGCAGCGGCCGTCCGGTCGCAGACGCCAGCGCCGGCGACACGATCCAGAGGACGAGGATGGGGAGCGCCAGCGCGACGCGTCCCGGGGCCACCAGGATGACGCCGGCGAGGATGGCGGCTCCGGCAATCGGCGCCGCCCGCATCCGGCGGAACACCTCGGAGGACGAGGCAGCCACGTGCACCGATCGATCGGCGGTCACCCACTCGAGGAGGTGCCGGCGGGTGACGAGCACGCGGATCAGCGTGCGCCCGATCGCGTCCAGCATGACCACGCTCTGGTGCAGCAGGAACACCGCCGACAGCAGCGCCTGACGGATGCTGGTCTCCAGGTTGGCGCGCTCGGCGAGGATGTGCTCGCGCAGCGGCACGCCGTGGATGCGGTTCCACAGCGAGCGGCCCACCTGCATGTAGGCGGGGAAGGCGAGGACCAGCAGGGCCACGCCCGACCAGGTGAGCACCGACCCGGGCAGCATCGTCCAGCCGGCGGCGAAGAACGCCACCAGCGCCGGTGCGAGCAGACTGCGCCGGAGGTTGTCGAGGATCTTCCACCGGGCGATGGCCGGCAGGGTGTTGGGCACGGCGCGGCCGGTCGTGTCCGGGACGGTGCGCCAGAGCCAGCGCACGATCTGCCAGTCGCCGCGGACCCACCGGTGCTGGCGCGCGGCGAAGGCGAGGTAATTCGCCGGATAGTCGTCCACCAGATGGATGTCGGTGCACAGGCCGGTGCGTGCGTACATGCCCTCGAACAGGTCGTGACTGAGCAGCGTGTTCGGCGGCACGCGGCCGTCGAGCGCGGCGGTGAAGGCGTCGACGTCGTAGATGCCCTTGCCGACGTAGCTGCCCTCGTGGAACAGGTCCTGGTAGACGTCGGAGACGGCGGTGGTATACGGGTCGAGGCCGACATGGCCGGCAAAGACCCGGGCGAACGGCGTCCGGTTCGCGCTCTCGACGCTGACTTCGATGCGCGGCTGCAGGACGCCGTAGCCTTCGGTCACCCGCCCCCGCCCGGCGTCGAACCGGGGACGGTTGAGCGGGTGCGCGATGGTGCCGACCAGGCGGCGGGCGCTCTCCATCGGCAACTGGGTGTCGGAATCGAGCGTGATCACGTACTGCACCGAGCGCAGGATCGACAGGTCGCCGGTGACCACCGCGAAGCTGGTCGTGGTGGCGCCGCGCAGCAGGTCGTTGAGCTCGGCCAGCTTGCCGCGCTTGCGCTCCCACCCCATCCAGCGGCCCTCGCCCTCGTTCCAGCGCCGTTCGCGGTGCAGGACGTAGAAGCGGTGCGGGCCATGCCGCTCGTTCAGGCTCTCCACGCGGCGGCGCGCCGACTCGAGCAGCGCGTCGTCGCCCGCGACCACGGCCGCGTCGGCGTCGGGGAAATCGCTGAGCAGCGCGAAGTGAAGGTTGCGGTCGCGATTGGCGAGGAAGCGCACCTCGAGGTCGTGCAGCAGCGTCTCGAGCCGGGCCTCCGAGTCCACGATGGCCGGGACGACCACCAGCGTCCGCGCGTGGTCGGGAATGCCATCGCGCATGTGCAGCTTGGGCAGCGGCCGCGGCGCAATCTGTGCCGTGAGCAGCGAATTGATCAGGCTGATGGCCAGCTCGCTGACCGGAATCAGCGCCAGCAGCCCCACCAGCCACAGTTCGCCAGGGGTGGCGCCGCGCCGCGCCGCATAGGCGAGCAGGTTGGCGACGACGAGGGCGGTGGCCAGCGAGATCGACCCGAGATACCCGAGCAGCGGATGGCGGAAAAAGAAGCGCGCCAGCCACTCCGACGCGCTGGGCCGGTAGCGCAGGGCGGTTTCCAGGTGAAACCGCCCGCGCGAGATGAGGTAGTAGCCGACGTGATGCCGCCGGTCGTGCGCAGGATCCTCGACCTGGGCGCTGCGCGCGAGGTCGACCGCCCGTTCCGCCACCGCCAGCTCGGCGTGGGGCGAGCGCTTGGCGAGCTGCTCGACCGAGTGCCGGTAGCGATCGCGCGTCTGGAAGTCCATCGCGGCATAGGCGCCGGCCGGGTCGCCGCGGAGAATGCGTTCGACCAGACTGACGCGATCGAAGAAGGTGGGCCAGTCCACCGAGGAGAGCAGCCGCATGCTGGTGATGACATTGCCCATCGCCAGCTGGTCGCTCGCCTCGCGCTGGTGCTCGACGCGCAGCAGTTCCTCCGCCGTCTCGCCCTGCGCTTCGAGCGCATGCTGCAGGGCGAGCCACACCGGTCCCGCCGACGGCGGCTGGTCGCGCAGCCACTGCAGGAGTTCGACCACGAACGCGGCCGAGAGGCGGCCTTCGGCCTGCACCCGCTCGCGCAGCCGCGCCTCGATCTCGTGGATCGCGCCCGCCCGCTCGGCCACCGCCCGCTGCCAGTGACGCGCCTGCTCCCGGTTGTGCCGCGCGGCCACGACCCCGGACGCCAGGCGGCGAAGCTCCTCGATCAGCGCCAGGCGCAGCATGATCGGGATCGCCCACAACTCGCCGATCGACAGCTGCGCGGCCTGCTGATACGCGTTGACGAAATCCACCAGCGTCTCGAGATCGAGGCGCCCGGCCGTGTGCGTGATCAGCTCGCGGGCGATGGGATAGACGCGCGGAAATCCGTCGAACGGCGCCGTGGCCAGCTTCGGCAGCTCGCGGTAGTACTTGCGCGGCAGATCCTCGCGAATCTCCCGCACCTGATCCTGCACGACGTGGTAGTTGTCCCGCAGCCAGTCCTCGGAGGCCACCGGCTGCGGGTCGCCGCGGGCGATCGCGGAGAGAAACTGGTAGGCCTCTTCCAGCTCGTGCGCGCTGTCGTCGAGCCGCGGCAGCAGGGGACGCGAGCGCGCGCCCGCCTCCGCCAGCACGTGTCCGGCGGCAATCGCGCGCGCATGCGCCTCCAGGCGCTCCTGGCTGAACAGGACATCCCGAGACGGCGGGCCTGGTGCCTCGACGGCGTCGGCAAGGCCCTCGGCGCCAGCTCTGGAGTTCACCGGCTGCGGGTCTTGCGAGAACGATGCCGGCCCGGCGGCCGATGCCCGGTGGGCGCCGCGGCTCGACCACCGGCCGCCGGGCGTGCGTCGCGCGGCGGCCGCCGAGGCGAACGGCGCGCCCGCATCTCGGCCAGCCTCGTGGCCAGCGGAATCTCGAGCGGGGCAGAGGCCCGGCCGTGGTAGTCGAAGTCCGGCAGCGTGACGCGCGGCAGGGTCTGGCCGATGGCGCGCTCGATGGCCCGGATGTCCGCCTCCTCCTGGCGCGAGACGAACGTGAAGGCATCGCCGGAGGCGTCCGCGCGCCCTGTACGTCCCACCCGATGAATATAGTCGTCCGGCGCCATCGGCACGTCGAAATTGACGACGTGACTCAGCGCGTCCACGTCGATGCCGCGTGCCGCGATGTCGGTGGCCACCAGGACCCTGTACTTGCCGCTCTTGAACCCGGCCAGCGCTTCGGTGCGCTGCGCCTGCGAGCGGTTGCCATGAATGCGGGCACTGCTGATCCCGGAGCGCAGCACGTGTTCGGCCAGGCGGTTCGCGCGATGCTTCGTTCGCGTGAAGACCAGGGCCTCGCGGAGGATGTTCCGGCGCAACAACTCGACGAACAGCGCGGCCTTCAGGTCCTGCGCCACCGGATAGACCGCCTGCGTGATGCCCACCGCCGGCGTGGACTGCCGCTGCAGGTTGATGATCACCGGGTTCTTGAGCATCTCGCCGGCCAGCGTCGCGATCGCCGCCGGCATGGTGGCGCTGAAGAAAAAGGTCTGCCGCTTGGCGGGAATATGCCTGAGCACCCGCTTGATGTCGGGCAGAAATCCCATGTCGAGCATGCGATCCGCCTCGTCGAGGACCAGATACTCCAGGCCGGACAGCTTGGCGTACGGCCGGGTGGCGTGGTCGAGCAGCCGGCCCGGGGTCGCCACGATCACGTCCACGCCGGCCCGAAAGGCGTGCTCCTGCGGGCCCATGCCCACCCCACCGTAGACGGCGGCGCCGGTCAGCGGCGTGTGCACGGAGAGGGCGTTCAGGTCTTCCAGGATCTGCGCCGCCAGCTCGCGCGTGGGAGTCAGGACCAGGGCGCGGGTCGTCCGGCGCGGGCGGTCCATCAGGCGGTGGAGGATAGGCAACAGGAACGCCGCCGTCTTCCCGGTCCCGGTCTGCGCGCACGCCATGACGTCCCGACCGGCCATGCCGGCCGGGATGGCCTCCGCCTGGATGGGGGTCGGACGGGCGAACCCGAGTTCACGGATGCCTTGCAGAAGGCTGGGATGCAGATGCAGACCTGTGAAAGGCATTACCGCCTAGTCTTTCACAGAAGGTTGGCCACCCGCGGTTGACGCAGGCTTCATGCCTGGTCGTTTTTACATGCCGGCGACAAATTTTCCACGGATGCGCTGCATTATTGGCGTTTACAGGTACGATACGTCTGGCGTATCAATTGCTCGGGCCGCCGGTCGCATGGCCGGCCCGGCTCGCATGCAATCAGTCACGATGCTTCATCACGATAGCGAGAACGCTCCGAGCCGTCGGCCCGCGCCGGTGGCGGCCATGCACTCCCGTGCCCGAAGCTTCGGCGCGCGCCTGCGTGCCGAACGCGAGCGCCGCCAGGTCTCGATCGCGACAATTGCCGACAAAACCAAGATTTTAGGGGCATTGCTCGAAGGCCTGGAGAACGACGACGTCTCGCGGTGGCCGTCGGGGTTTTATCGGCGTGCGTTTTTTCGGGCCTACGCGGCGGCGATTGGCCTCGACAACGAGGCGACCCTCCGCGAGTTTGCCCAGCGCTTTCCGGACGCCGACGAACACCACGCTACGCCGCCCGTATTGGTCGATTCGGTTCCGCCAAAGGCGCCGCCGGGAAACCAGCCGTTGCTACGCCTCACGCTGGCCGATTCGAGGCCGTTTTTCACGGGCGGCCGTGTGATCCGGGCGTTCCGGCCCAGACTGCGCGCGGTGGCACTCGACGCCTTCGTGTTGAGCGCGGTCGGCTTGATCCTGTTCGTGATGCTGGGAGTGGCGTGGGCGCCGCTGAGCGGGGCGGTCGCGGCGTACTACTTCGGGAGCATCCTGATTCTGGGCAATACCCCGGGCGTGTGTCTGTTCGGGACGCCGGCGAAAGCCGAATCGAACCAGTCCTAGAACAAATTTCGCTGCGCCGTGCCGATTCTGGTGGCAGTTGCCTTGGTGGCAGTTACTGCAACCATGCGGCAATCGCGACGATGACCGACCCGGCGGCGAGGCTGGCTCCAACGGCCATGGCGGCCGTCGCCGAGACCATCCGCAACATCTCCAACCGCATTTCCCGCGCGCTCATCTGACACCCCTTCGCGGCTGCGCCGCAACTCCTGAATGCAGATGTTGCAGCAGCCGTGCCAACCCGCAGCGCGGTTGGTTACTTGAAGAGAATGTCCTGGAAGAACTGCAGCGCCCGCGGATCGCGTGACTGGCCGAGCCAGAACATTGCCTGTTTGCGCACGGCAGGGTTGGCATGGGTCCGGGCGACCCCGATCAGCAGCGGGACGCCTTGATCCTTGGGCAGCTGGCTGAGGGCGAACACGGCGCGGCGCTTGACGTCGGTCTCGGGGTCGGAGGCGATGGCGTCGGCGATCGCGCCGATCGCCTCGTCGCCGGCTCGTTGGGCGAGCCAGAACAGCGCCTGTCCACGTGCGTGGGTGGTCGTGCCGTTCCGCGCGGTCGCGAGCAGGTGCTCCAGGGCAAGCGGGCTGCGATGCATGGCGAGCGCCGCCAGTGCCGCGTCCGCGAGGCGATTCGGCGAGCCGGTCGTGGTGAACCCTGAGAGCCACGCGACGCTGTCGCGTTCGCTGACGCCGGACAGCCAGTACAGCGTCCGGCCGCCGAGGTCGAGCGGGCAGTCGGGCGAGAACGTTCTGATCCGGGAGATCGCCGCTCCCTCGAGTCGGGCGAGCACGAAGATGGTGTCGGGCGGTTCGAGCGCCACGGGGCCGGCGGCGGGGACGGGAACACTGACGGCGCCGGAGGCGCCCGGTTCCAGCTGGCACCCCGCGCAGCACTCCGCACCGGAGCCGTTCCAGCAGCAGCTGCGGTGCTCGCCGATTCGCGCCGGGGCGGCGTAGCCGAACCAGGCCGGTTCGGTGCGTCCCGCGGCCAGCGCCCGCACGGCCTGGTCGAGCGCGCCCGCTACCGTCCGGGTCTCGATCTGGCCGTTGGTCAGGGGTGGCTGCCGGGCCTCGACCGGTGCGGGCGCGCCGGCCAGCGCCGCGACCAGCGTCGACGCCAGCGCCATCGATGTCACCGACGAAGGAATGTGTCGCACGCTACGTCCCTCACTTGTTCAGGATTTCCATCAGGTAGTCGAGCGCGACCTTCGAGCGCATGTGCGAGAGGCGGCTGACGATTTCCTTGCGCGCCTGCGGATCCGATTCCTTGCGGGCGATGGCCACGAGCTGTTCGGCATTGTTCTGGTTGGCGAGCGCCTGGATGACGGCCTTGCGGCCCTCGAGGTCCTTTTCGCGGGCGTAGAGGGCGACCAGTGCGTCGCCGGTGCGCTGCGTGCCCATGTGACCGAGATTGCGAATGGCCGCCCGCCGCAGCTCCGGATCCTGTTCGCCGTTGGCCAGCTCGATCAGGCGCGCCGCGTTGCCGCCGACGAACATCGCCTGCAGAATCCGCTTTTTCACGTCGACGGAACTTTCCTTCTGATAGAGCTGCCACAGCTCGTCGTGCGCGCCCATGATGCCCAGCTGCTGGACGGCCTCGGCGCGCAGCTCGGGCGTCGCCTCGCCGGTCGCGGCGGCGAGGACGCGGGCGCGCTCGCCGGAGATGGCAAACGCCCGCAGAATGCGGCGCTTGACGTCCACGTCGACGGAGGCGTCGTAGATTTTGGCGAGGACCTCGCGGTTCTCGCGGCCGCCGTGCACGCCGAGGTACTGGATGGCACGGCGCTGCAGGTCGGGGTTGGAGCCACCGCGCGCGACGTCGGTGAGGATCTGGCGGGCGCGGGGCGACTGGCTCTGCGCGAGCACGAAGAGGGCGCGCTCCTTGAGCCGCGGCGACTGGCTGCCGGCGAGGATCTTCTCCAGCATCGGCACCGCCTGCTCGGGGTCGGAATGCTGCAGGCCCTGGAGCGCCAGCAGCTTCAGCTCCTCGTCGGCTTCGCCCTCGGGTCGCGTCGGCTGGCCGACGCTCTGCTTGACCTGCAGCTCGAAGGCCTTGGCGTCGCTCATCCACCGGCTGGCCGGGTAGCTCTTGATCAGATCGGCGGCGGCCGCGAGGGCTTCGGCCTTCTGTCCCAGCTTGTCCAGCGCGTACGCCTTCCAGTAGAGTGCGGCGTCGGCGCGCGCGCCTTTCGCCTCGGCGATCGCGGCGAACTGTTCGGCGGCACGCTGCCAGCGGGCTTCTTCCAGCGCCCGCTGCGCCGACTCGTAGCGCGACTCGTCGCGATCGCGGCGCGCCGCGTCGCGTTCGGCCTGGCGTTCGGCCTCGGCCTCCCTCCGCTCCGCCCGCGCCATCGGCTCGGGCTGGCCGGCGTCAACCGGCGGCGGCGTCATCAACAGCCCGGTCAACGCCAGTGCGCTCACCGGGATCACTGAATTCATCATTGCAGCTCCACACACCCGCGGGTGTCCGTCTCCGATTCCATCCCAGTCGTTCTCATCCGACGATCAACGTGGCCCGTTCCCGCTCGCGTTCGCGCATTTCCGACTGCACGACGCGGACGCGAAAGAGCAGGCCGCTGGCCCCGATCTGCTGCCGGATGGCGTCGAGATCGGCCGGGGTCGCATCCGCCGGGGCGTTGGCGATCTCGAGCAGCACCCGCCCGAGGTCGTCGAGTGTCGTCCCGATGATCTCGTGGCCCGTGTGGGCAGCGCTCGACTGGTACAAGCGGTTGAAGGCGATCAACTCGCGAGCGCGCTGCTGCTCGAGCCCGATGGCGGCGACGTCGCCCGGCTCGGCGTTCAGCAGCTCGACGAGGACCATGTGCGAACGGTCGAGATGATCGCCGACCGCGACGAGGAACACGCGTTCGCCGACGTCGCCGTCGGCGACGGTTGGAGCGACGTCTGGCGGCGGGGTGCTGACGCGCCCGACGAAGAATGCCGCCAGCACCAGCGCCGCCACCCCCGCCGCGAGGCCCCAGCGCGGGACGGCGGGCCACAGGCGATCGGTCCAGTGCCGGCGGTCGTGCAGGTGCGGCGACAGGCGGGCCCAGACTTCGCGCTCGAAGGCCGGTCCGGGCTCGGGGACCGCATGCTCGTTCACCAGCGTCAGCACCCGATTCAACCGGGCGAGTTCGCCCTGGCAGTGCGGACAGGCCGAGACGTGGCGGGCCACCGGCCCGTCGGCGTCGGCTTCACCGTAGTAGTGCAGGATCAGATCCTCGTCACTTGCATGCATTGGCTTCCTCGGCGAACGGCTCGAGCGCGGCGCGCATCTTCTTCACTGCGCGGAATATGCTGTTCTTGGCCGCTTCGGACTTGAGTCCCATCGCGGCGGCGACCTCACGGATCGACAGGCCCTCCATGTGGCGCAGCGTGAACGCCAGCCGCTCGCTCGCGGTCAGCGTGCCCAGGCTCTCGCGCACGCGCGCCTGGATTTCGGCACTGAAGAGCAAGCGGTCCGGGCCGGCGCCGTCGTGCGCGCGCGCCTGGGGGCCCTGTTCGAGGTCGTCGGCGTCCCTCGCCTCCTCCCGGTGCCGGCGTGTGCGAATCAGGTCGATGGCGCTGTTCACGGTAATCCGGTGCAGCCACGTCCGCACGTCGGCGCGCGCTTCGAAGCGGTCCAACTGGCGGAAGGCCTTCAGCAAGCTGTCCTGCACGACGTCCTCGGCGTCGGGAGCGTTCCCGGTGAGCCGATACGCGACGTTGAACAGATACCGGGCATGGCGCTCGACGAGGGCGCGGAACGCCTCGTCGCCGCCGGCGCCGGCCCCGGCGGGGACGGCGCGGTCGCGTTCCTGCATCCGGAGAGTTTGACGGAAATGGCGGGATTCGGTTGGCCGGGCCCGCTCGTGGCAGCGGACCACCAGACTAGGGGAGGGCCAGCGTCCAGATGTCGCCGCGCAATTCCCCGCGTTCGAACACGACGAGGTTCCCCCGCGGGGACCAGGCGGGGTAGCGCACGTACACATGCGGAGGACTGGCCGGCGTCATCGGCTGCTGCCGGCCCGTCGACACGTCGATCGAGATCAGGCTCCAGAGGCCGTCGCGCAGCACGGCGGCGGCCACCTTGCGGCCGTCCGGCGACCAGCTCCGCACCCAGGTCTGCCCGCGGTCGCCGGTGATCGGCCGCATGACGCCAGACTGGACATCGATGACCGCGGCATGCGTCGAGCTGCCGTCCTTGACCTCCACGGCGATGTGGCGCTCGTCGGGCGACCACGCCGGATAGCCAACCGACGAGGTGCCATCGGTGAGTGCCTGCGGCGACAGTCGATCGAGCGGGCTGACATACAACACGCGCCGTCCCGTCGCCGGAATCATCGAAAACGCCAGTCGGCTGGCCGACGGCGCCAGTTCCACCTCGGCGAGGCGACCGTGCGTACCGTGCACGTTCCAGTTGCCCACTACTCCGAAGGGGTCGAAGAGCACGTCCTCGCGGCGTGTGGCGATATCGACCGCCCACAAGCCGTACTTGCCGCGCTGGTTCGACATGTACGCGACCCGGCGCCCGTCGGGCAGCCATCGCGGCTGGTGGTTCGCCGCGCCGTTATCGGTCATCTGCTGCGGCTGGCGGCCGTCGAGGTCCATGATCCAGATGTTGGGAGGCTCGCCCGCCCGGGTCGACGCGTAAGCGACCGTCGTGCCGTCGGGAGCGATCGTCGGCAGGGCATTCCGGCGGCTGGTATCGCTGGTCAGCGGACGCGAGGGGCCGACACCCGCGCCGTCCGGGTCGAGGCGCTGCATCCAGATCTGGCTGCTCAGGGCGAGTCCGGCAAACGCCAGCCCTCGTCCGTCGGGGGCCACCGCCAGACCACGGACGCCCGGCACCCCGGGCACCGGGATCACCTCGCGCGGGCCGCCGAGCGCCCCGGTTGCCGCGTCGAAGGGGAGCCGCACGATGGCCGCCTCGCCGCCCGCGGCGTAGAGCGCGGAGTTGTCGGCGGCGAAGACGACCTCGTAGAGCCCGTCGCCGGCCTCGAGGATCCGCGCGTCGCCCCCCTCGGTGTTCACGATCCAGATGCCGCCGTTGCGGCCACCCTCGAACACCGTGAAGGCGAGGTGGCGGCCATCGCGGCTCCATGCCGGCGATGCGTGCCCGCCCGCCGGCTGGCCGGCGCGCGTCAGCTCCCTCAGCCCGCTGCCATCAGCCCCCGCGATCCAGATCGTCGAGCCGCTCTGGGCGCCCCAGCCGCGTGGGGTCACATCCGCGTGCTCGTCGGATTGGAACGCGAGGCGAGCGCCGTCGGGCGACCACGCCGGGTGCGATCCCTCCGCGGCGACCTGCGCGGCTGGCCCGCCGCGTGAGGGGATGACCCAGACCCCGCCGCGGCGGTACGAGTGATAGGCGATGAAGCGCCCGTCCGGGGACCACGCGGGCTGCACGTTGTGGCCGCCGTCCCCGGTGAGCGGTGTGTCGGCCGCCGCGCCGCCCATCGCGCGCACGTAGATCTCGAATTCGCCCGACCGATCGGAAACGAAGGCGAGGGCATCCCCTTGCGGCGAGAACGCCGGATGCAGCTCCAGCCCCGCGTGCGTCGTCACCTGCACCGGCAGGCGCACGTGCCCGGGATCCCGGACCGAAAGCGGATCCGCGGCTCCGGCCGCCGCTGAAGTGGGTGACCCGCGCTGGACCATGACCACGAGCGTCACGACGATCGCGGCAAGGATGAGGCCCGCGGCCACCGCGGCATACCACCGCGGGGGACCAGCCTGCGAGGGGCCAGCCTGCGAGGAACCGGCGACCGCGACCACGGTCCCGTCGGGGGCTGGCGGCGCGGACGGGAGCAGCGGACGTACCCAGCGGTAGCCGCGCGTCGGGACCGTCTCGATGTAGCGCGCTTCGCGCGCCTCGTCGCCCAGCACCCGCCGCAGTTGCGCGACGACTCGGGTCAAGGCGTGATCGGTGACTGCCGTATCGGGCCAGAGCGAGTCGAAGATTTCCTGCTTGGTGAAGAGGTGACCGGGACGCTGCACCAGCAAGACCAAAAGGTTGAACGCCTTGGGCTCGAGCGCGAGCGGGCGCCCGGCGCGTTCGAGCCGGTACGAGTCGAGGTCGAGCACGAAATCGTCCCAGCGAAACAGCGCAGCCACGGTTACTCAGTATGACGAGGGAACGCGGCTCCCGTCGAGGCCCTTCCCTGGTCATCAGGAAAACATCACACCACCGTCACGACGTTCGTCCCGTACCACTCCGGCGCCTCGTCGAGAGCCGGTCCCGGGCACTTCCGCACGCATTCATCGCCATCCGCTCACGACACCGGATGCTCCCCGGTCGCACAGTGACCTCTCGCGGAGGGAGGTGTCGGCATGCGTGCGACGTTGGCGGCCGTGATGGTGATAGGGCTGACTGCCGCCGCGCCGGCGATGGCAGATCCCGTCCGAGTGCTGCCGTTCGAGCTGCTGGGCCACGCCGACATCGTGGTGCCGGTCACCATCGACGGCGCGGGGCCGTTTCGTTTCCTGCTCGACACCGGCTCGAGCCGCACCGCGGTCGCGGACGATCTCGCCGCACGGCTTGGCTTGCGAGTCGTTGGGCATACGTCGATGCACACGGTAGTCGGACGGACCTGGCGGCCGCTGGCTCCGCTCCTCCGCGTGGCACTGGGCGACGGCCCCCCGGGCACGGTGCTGGCGATGATCCTGCCAGCCGCGCGGCTCGACCGCGGCCTTGGCGTGCGTGGCATCATCGGCCGGGACATCCTGGCCCGCCGCCCCTACACCATCGACTACGAGCATCGTCACGTCGCCTGGCATCTCGGCCCCGTCCCCGATGCGATCGATGGCAGCCGGCTGCGACTCGAGCAGTTCGACGAAGGGCTCCTCGTGGAACTTCCGCAGACGTCCCGTGTGACGCCACGTCCGCCCACGTCGCTACGGCTCGTGCCGGACAGCGGCGCCACGGAACTCGTACTGTTCGGCAAGCCTGGGCGTGCGATGGCCGGCGACAGCCCGCGGGAAAATGCCCTGCTGGCTTCGCAGGGAGGCGCCCGGACCGTGCCCGGCGTTCTCGTGGACGAGCTTCAGGTTGGTGCCGTGCGGTTGAGAAATCAGCCCGCCGCGCTGATCGAGTCGGACGAGCCGCCCGGGTGGCTCGGCGACGGGTTGCTGCCGTTGCACCTGTTTTCCCGGGTCACGTTCGATCTTCCCAGGGGGTTCCTGATCGTCGAAGGCCGATGACGTAAACTCGATGGTGCATGGAACTGCG
Source organism: uncultured Acidobacteriota bacterium (assembly GCA_963707795.1). Lineage (GTDB taxonomy): Bacteria > Acidobacteriota > Vicinamibacteria > Vicinamibacterales > UBA2999 > JACCSI01. The sequence goes on from OY970174.1 coordinate 596,270, forward strand.
GACCGCCCGTCTCTGCCTGGACTGTGAGGAGGTTCACGACGCGCCGCAATGCCCGGTGTGCGGCTCGGAGACGTTCACGTTCATGACCCGCTGGGTACCGCCCGCTGAGGGCCGTCGCCGCCCGCGCCCCACGTCGTCGCCGGAAGCCGATGTTTACAAGCGGTTGATCGACACCGATACGACGACGTCGCGCGGCCGCCAGTTGCTGAAGCATGGGTTCATGGGGCTGACGGCACTGGGGTTGGCCGGCCTCTTCTGGCGCAGCCGGGACGCCAACGCCGACAAGCCGACCAGCGAGAGCAATTGACGGCGTGCGCGTACCCGGGCGCGCGCGGATCAGCGTGCGGTGAATGCCTCGCCGGTCATTTCAACGTCACCCGGCGCAGCATCGTGGTCGAATCCGGCGATGCGCCCAGATAGTAGAAGACGCCGCCCGCGATAGCAGCCGCGCGTGACGAGGCCTCGCCGAGGACCTGCAGTGCGGTGGCGCTTCGCCCCCGGCGATCGAGGCGGATGCGCACCGCGGCCTGGGTCCCGTCGGGCCGTGTTTGGATCCCGAGCAGCCCTCCCTTGTAGGCGCGAATCCATTGAAGTCCGCGCACGTCGACCCCGCGGGCCGCGGTGACGGCCGTTTGCGACTGCGGCGCCGGGCCGAGGCGGATGATGCCGTCGGCATGGGCGACGTACAGGATCCCGTCGACGGACGGCGCGACGCTCGCGAGCGCGACGTCGCGCTCGATCGTGGCATGCAGCCGCAGCGTCTTCGAGCCGAGCGCCAATTCGTACACCCGGCGGCCATCCTCGTCGAGCAGGAACGCGGCACCTCCGGACATCGCGAGATCGGCAAAGCGGGCCGGCCCCGCGTCGGCCGGCAATGCGATGGTGTAGAGGAGCCGGCCGGAAACGAGCTGGACCCGATGGACGGCGCTGCGCGGCTCGGCGCCCGCCAGGTCGGTGCCCGCCACCCAGAGATCGCCCCGCTGCGGGTCGATGGCCAAGGCCACGGTGCGATACGGCCCGGCCCATCCTCGGCTCACGAGGTTCACGGCGTTCTTCGACAACTCATCGACGATCTTGAGCGTGTCGGTGCTGTCGTCGGCGAACACGAACCGGCGCGACACCGCGTCGTGATCGAGTGCCACCGGGCGCGCGAGCGTCGCCGGCACTGGCACTGCCTCCTCGTCCGCGCTGCCAGCCTCCGTCGCCGGCTCGCCGGCAGTGGGCGGGGGAGCCTCCGCCCGCGGGGTGGCAGGTAACTTGGCCACCGGCGCCGCGCTGGGCGTCTCGATCGCCTCTGCCGGCGTCGCCGCTGCCGCGGGCGCTTCGACGTGGCCGGCCGCCACGCCGCGAATCCGATCGAGGACGGCGGGCCAGCCCGGCAGCGCCCGCACGCGGCGGAAGTCGTCGCTCGTTTCCGCCTCGACGACGGCGCTGCCGCGTTCGGCGAGGCGCCGCAGCATCACCAGCGCGTCGTGCGGCCGCCCGCTCAGGCTCTGGGCTCGCGCGAGCAGAGACATCAGGGTCACGTCGTTCGACTTTCCCATCTGGACCGCTCGCCAGGCGAGCGTGTGGAACGTCTCGTAGTCATCGCGCGCGGCGGCATCGAGGGCGGCCTGACGGCACTCGGCAGACGAGGCACAGGCGGGCGCGGGGTCCTGTGTGGCGGCGGCAAGCGGCGCCACAAGTGCGAGCGAGACGATCAACGCGCGAATCACGCAGCGATTGTACCGGCAACCGCATCGCGGGCCGCCGCCTGCCGTCTGGTGGCGGGAGCCGGCGCGAGAGCGTACACTGGCAGGGTGCCGTTCGTGGCTGGTGCCGTGGTCGTCGTGCTCGGGATACTGGCGTTCATCGCGCTCATCCCCCTGTCTCTCGTGCTCCGCTACCGTGCCGGCACGACCAGGCGGCTGGCGCGGCCCTGGGTCGCCAACCTGAACATCGTGCTGCTGGCCTTGTCCGCAGCGATGTTCCTCGCCGCGGCGGCCCTCGCCACCGTCTGGGTGCCTGACGCCTTTCCCTACGCGCTCGCCGGGCTGGCGGGCGGGGCGCTGCTCGGCGTGGCCGGGTTGTGGCTGAGCCGCTGGGAGGCGACCGCGTACTCGCTGCACTACACGCCCAATCGCTGGCTCATCCTCGCCCTCACGCTCGTCGTGACGACGCGGCTGCTCTATGGATTCTGGCGGGGCTGGCACGCCTGGAGCGTCACGCCGGGCGATGAGTCGTGGCTCGCGGCCGCGGGCGCGGCCGGGTCACTCGCCGCTGGGGCCGTCGTCCTCGGCTATTACCTGGCGTACGCGGTGGGCCTTCGCGCGCGTGTCGCGCGGCACGGCCGCCAGCGCCGGGCGCGGTGAGGGTGTCCCGTCGCCGGCGCTATTTCGGGCGGAGGACGATGTCGACGCGCTTGAGAATCTTCACGGGCACGCCGTTGCGTCGCGCGGGCTCGTATTTCCACGCGCGCGCGGCTTCGAGGAGGAGCGGGTCGTACATCGGATGAATCGGCGTGACGATCCGCGCGGCGGATACCTCCCCGCGCTCGTCGATTTCGACCTCGAGGGCGCCGCTGAACTCGGCATTGAAGAACCCGCGCGCCAATGCCGGAGGCCACACCGGCAGGTTCTGCCGCAGTACCACAGGATCGGTCGGCGGCGGCGCGGCCGCGCTCGCCGAGGGTGCCGGCGCCGCCGGGCGCGCCGCGGGCACGGGAGGCGTGTTGGCGACCGCCGCCGGCGCGAGTGGGGGCGCCTCCGCCATCGCGTTCCGGCTCAAGTCGAGGAAGCCCTTGGCCAGCGTCCGGAGGTCGTCGAGGTCGGCCTGCTCCGCCAGATCAGGGTGGCGCAGGATCCTCACCGTTTCATCCAGCTTGCGGACGGCATCGGGGTACGCCTGGCGATCGAACGCCGCCTTCCCGTCGGCGTAGAGCTCGCGCACGAGCTCGGGAATCACGCGCTGCCGCACCTGGCGAAAGGCTGCGCGAATCCGCGGCGGCGCGTCGCTGGCGGCGGGATCGTATTGCGGGTCGCGGATCAGGATGCTTTCGATCGCCGCGTCGGCTTCCGCCGTGCGGCCCAAGGCCACGAGGCAGAGGACCTGGTAGCGATCGAGCTCGACGGCCGTGCGTGCGTCCGCGGCGCTCTTCAACCGCTTGACCGCCGACAGCGCACCCTCGTAATCCGCCGACGCGTACAGCTCGCGCACGGGTTCGAGGGCGTCCTGCGCGGTCAGCGGCCACGCGAGGCAGAGCACGAACGCGACAATGGCGCGCCGCATGTTTACTGCGCGCCCTTTCTAAGATCGACCCCCACGCGTACGGGCTCCCCGGCGGTCACGACGACGGTCCGCACCTGCTCGCCGAGTTCCGGGTGGCGGAAGACGAGCTGGTAGGTCCCGATCGGCAACGAGAGATTGGCGATCGGTGTCTCGCCGAGCTGGCGCGCTCCCATCCAGACGTTGGCCCACGGCAGGGCGTTGAGGTGCACGGTGCCATTGGGGACATCGAGCTTGAGGGCGGTCGTCTTCCCGGCCGCAATCTGTACCGTGTGCCGCGAGCGGTAGCCGAGCGAGGGGTTCACGAGCTCCAGGGTATGCCGCCCGGACGCCAGCATGATGCGCGGCGTGTCGGAGTTGCCGAGCAGGGTCCCGTCCTCGCGAATCTGCGTGGTGAACGGACTCTCGATGGCCAGCCACCCGGAGGTGGCGCCGGCCGGGGCGCCGAGCGAGATGATCACGGACGACACGGTCCCCTCGCGTACCCGGACGTTCTGCGTCACGGTATGGCCGTCGCGGGTGGCGCGTACGACGTGCGACCCTGGTTCGATGTTCGAGATGGTCAGCGGGGCGCTGCCGCGCGGCTGCCCGTCGATCGACACCTGCGCGCCGCTGGGCGTGGTGTTGATCTCGAGTCTGCCGGTCGGCGTGACCGGAGCCGTCGGCGGCGGTTCGGGCCTGAGCTCGACGTGCAGCGAGGCTTCGCCGCCCCGCGCCACGGTCAGCGTCTGGGTGCGGACGATGCCGGCATGGTTCACGGTGACGAGATGGGTCCCCGTCGCGAGCGGTGTCCGCAGCGGCGTGGTGCCACGGACCACGTCATCAATCGACACGCTCGCGCCGGAGGGTTCCGAGGTCACCTGCACGGCGCCGGTATCCGCGGGCGCGGCCACAGCCGTCCCTCGCGCGAGCCGGACGACAATGAACGCGCCTTGGGCGACCGCGAGCAGGACGAGCACGGCGATCGCCAGTCGGGCCGGCGTCAGCCGGCGCGGAGGTGCGGCAGGGCCGGCCGGGGTGGCTGCCGGCGGCGGGCCAGCCGGGGCGCGCTCGGTCCCAAAGGACAGGAGCGAATCGTCCGGATCCTCGAGCTCGGCGGCATGAGCGGCCGCTGCCGGTCCACTCCCCGAGGCGCGCACCCGCGACTGCAGTGCGCGAATGCGGGCTTCGGCCGACAAGGCTCCCTCGCCGGACGGGGCCCCCGGGAAGGGGACCGGCTCGGCTGGAATTTTCGCGGCGTTGTCCTGCGAGTTGCTCGATGCCAGGCGCACGGTCGCTCCTCTACTAGGTACAAAAGGCTGAATCGCAGCCACTTCTGTGCCACGGCCGCGGCCGCGAAACGCGGGTCGCCCTTCGCGAGGGCGACGGATACTCCAACGGGGCGCCGACTTTCGTCTGCCGGGGCGGCCAATATAACGGTTTTGTGGTCCTTCGCGCGACGCGGAGGCTGGGCGGCAGTCGAGGGCCGCTGGGAATCTTGTATCCGGCCGCCAAAATTGTAATCGACCTGCGGATCCCCCGCAACTGGGCGCGTCAGGGCTTGGGAATGCGGAGCGTGGCGCTGATCATGGCGCTGCCACTGGCGGCATAGATGAGGGCCAGCGGGTGCAGCGTGGCCGGGCCCAGCGTGACGGTGCCCAGCCACAGGCGGTCGCCGACCTGATCGAGGGCGAAGGCCGTCGCCAGCATCAGGACGATCACGATGCTGGTCGGAATGGGGGTCCCTTCGAAGTACTTGACCTTGCCGGTGTCCGCGTCGGCGAGGGCATCGGCGGTGACGTTGAAGCGCGCGAGCCGACTGATGCCGCACACCACGAAGTAGGTGAGACAGAGCATGTCCCAGCCGCCGCGCAGGCCGAGCGTGAAGCCGAGCACCGCGGGGGCGACGCCGAACGAGACGATGTCGGCCAGTGAGTCGAGGTCCATGCCGAGGCGTGATTGCCGCGAGCGATCCAGTCGCGCGACATAGCCGTCGAGGACGTCGAGGACCAGCGCCAGCGGCAGCAGCACGAACGCCCACCACAGCCGACCGGCGCGACCGGAGGCGAGATAGTCGAGGCAGAGGAAGATCGCCACCGTGCCGCAGCTGGCGTTGCCGATGGTCAGGGCATCGGCCGCGGTGAACGACCGGAGCATCGACATGTGCCGCCGCGGCTGGGCCACGCCTTACGATAGCCCACCGCGCGGGAGGATGGCGGGTGGTGCGTCGAGCCGGCGGTCGGCGACTCAGGCGCTGAAGCGTCGCGCGCCGGCGCCCGCCGCGATCTCGGCCACGGCGCGGGTGTAGGTCTCGTCCACCTCGCCGGCGGCGCTCATGGTGACCGCGACGTCGCGGATCAGGCCGTCCTGAAGGGCGTAGATCCAGCCGTGCACCGATAACGGCTGCCGACGCCGCCACACATCCTGGACCACGGTCGTCTGCGACACGCTGCGGACCTGCTCGATGACATTGAGTTCGCACAACCGGTCGAGGCGGTCAGGCTCGCGGACGCAGGCGTCGAGGATGCCGCGATGCCGTTCGCGAACGACCTGCACCTGTCGCAGCCAGTTGTCCACCAGTCCGAGCGAGACGTTGGCGTCTGCGGCCTGGACGCCGCCGCACCCGTAGTGGCCGCAGACGATCACGTGGCGGACCTTGAGGACGTCGGCGGCGAACTGCAGGACCGACAGGCAGTTCAGGTCGGTGTGCACGACCAGGTTGGCGACGTTGCGATGGACGAACAGCTCGCCGGGTTGCAGGCCGACGATCTCGTTGGCGGGCACGCGGCTGTCGGCGCAGCCGATCCAGAGGTATTGCGGCGTCTGCTGCTTGGCCAGGGTGGAGAAGAAGTGCGGATCCCGCGCGGTGACGCGGGCCGCCCACGCGCGGTTGTTGTCGATCAGGCCGTTCAGGCTGCTCACCAGTCCACCTCGTCAAAAAAGGGGTCGGGTCTATTTAACAATTCTGCGTACGCAAAAATTTAAATAAGACCCGACCCCTTTTTTCTTCGCCCCGGATTATACGCGGCGCGGACAGGAGCCGTTTGAGCCGATCGGGGTCGGTGGGCTTGGTGAGGTGCTCGTCGAAGCCGGCGCTCGAGTGCCTCCTGGACGTCCGATTCCTGTCCGTATCCGCTGAGCGCCACCAGCCGGGTCGGCACCCGCCGCGCGGCGGACGCGACGGGCGAGGTCGAAGCCGTTCATCACCGGCAGCCCGAGGTCGACCAGCGCCAGATCCGGACGCACCTGTTCGATCAGCTGCGCGCCCGTGCAGGCCGTCGCCGGCCGTGATGCACGGTGACGCCATCGGCTTCGAGCAGGATGCTGCAGCATCTCGCGCGCATCCTCCTGGTCCTCGACCACCGCCACGCTCGACACCGCCGGCGGAGGCGCCGGCCCCGCTTCGCGGGCGCGCACGTCGGCCAGCGCCGCCAGCGGGAGCCACACCGTGAACACGCTGCCGCGCCCCGGACCCTCGCTGTGCGCCTCGACGCGGCCGTCGTGCAGCTCGACCAGCGACCGCAGCAGCGTCAGGCCGATGCCGAGTCCGCCGTCGGAGCGATCCAGCGGCTGCGATCCCTGCACGAAGAGGTCGAAGATCGTCGGCAGCATCGTCGCGCTCGATCCCGCGGCCCCGATCGGCGACGCGGATGACGGCCTGGCGCTGCTCGACGCGCACGGTCGAAGCGTGACCTCGCCGCCCGGCGGCGAGTACTTGGCGGCGTTGCTCAGCAGGTTGGCCTGAATCTGCTGCAGCCGCGCGGCGTCGCCGACGACCGGCACGGCGTCGTCCGGCATGTCGATCGTCAGCCGGGTGCCGCGCTCGGCGAGGAACGGCGCGAGCGCCTCGATCGCCGCCTGCGCCGTGCTCGCGCAGATCGAGCGGCTCGCTTGTCGCAGGACGATCCGGCCGCGCGTGATGCGCGCCACGTCGAGCAGGTCGTCGAGCAGGCGCGCCATGTGCCGGGCCTGGCGCTCGATCACCCGCCGCCGCCTTGCGCACCGGACCGTCCCGCCGGTCGACGCTCGAGCAGCGCGGGTGGCGCTGAGGATCGCCGCCAGCGGATTGCGCAGCTCGTGCGACAGCATGGCGAGGAACTGCTCGCGGCGGCGGACGCCGTCCTGGATCTCCTGCTCGGCGCGCCGCCGCTCGGTGATGTCGAGGAAGGTGACCACCGCGCCGAGGACCTCGTCGCCGCGCACGATCGGGTGACTCCAGTACTCGGCGGGAAACGATGTGCCATCGGCGCGCCACACGACTTCGTCGTCCACGTGCGCTGGCCGTCGGTGGCGCAGCGCTTCGTAGATCGGCGACTGCTCCGCCGCGTACGGCTGGCCGTCGGGCCGGGTGTGGTGAATGAGCGCGATGCATCTGCCGGCCGATCAGGGCGGCCGGCGAGTCGAAGCCGAGCAGGCGCGCGCAGGCGGCGTTGCAGAAGGTGCAGACGCCGCTGAGGTCGATGCCGTAGATGGCCTCGGCCGTCGAGTCGAGCAGCAGGCGGATGCGCTCTTCGCGCTCGGCCAGCTCTTGCGCGCGCCGTCACCAGCGCGGTGATGTCGCGCGAGATCGCCGACACGCCGACGATGCCGTTGCCGGCGTCACGAATCGGCGAGAACGTCACCGAGACGTCGACCCGGCTGCCGTCCTTGCGGACGCGCGTGCGTCTGCGAGCCGCTCGACCGCGCCGCCCTCGCGCACCGCCGCCAGCGCCGACTCGATGTCGGCGCCTGCGTCCGGCGGATAGAGGAAGCCGACGTGCCGGCCGATCACCTCCGCTTCGCGATAGCCGTACAGGCGCTCGGCGCCGTCGTTCCAGCTGGTGACGATGCCGTCGAGCGTCTTGCCGATGATGGCGTCGTCCGACGATTCGCACGATGGCGGAGAGCTGGGCGAGTCGCGCGATCGCGCCTGTTCGAGCGCCGAGATGTCGGTCAGGGTGAGGACGACGCCGTCGGACGCCAGCCCGGGCGGCGATCCGTCCTCGTGCCCTTCGGGCCGGAGGTCCGGCGGGTGCGGGCGCGGTAGGGCAGGATGCGCAGGAAGTAGCGCGCCCGCGCTCGTCGCAGGTCTGCGTCCTCGAGCGATGATGCCCTCGCGCAGCACGCGCTCGACGTCGGCGATCAGCGTGTCGGCCGCTGCAGTCGTGGGCGAAGCTCGTGACCGGCCGCCCGACGTCCTGCGGCAATGACGTCGGAAGATCGTCGGCGATGCGCGGCGGTGAACTTGCGGATGCACAGCTCGCGATCGAGGAACATCGTGCCGACGTCGGTGCCGTTCGAGCAGGTGCTCGATGTCGTCGTTGCAGCTCCTGCAGCTCGGCGTTCTTCTTCTGGTACTCGGCGTTGACCGTGTAGAGCTCCTCGTTGACCGAGTGCAGCTCCTCGTTGGTGCTCTGCAGCTCCTCGTTCGACGCGATCAGCTCTTCGTTGGTGGCCTGCAGCTCCTCGTTGGTGGTCTCGAGCTCCTGGATGGTCGCCTGCAGGTTCTCCTTCGTGTAGGCCAGCTCGTCCTCGAGGGCGACTGCCTGCTCGCGCGAGAGCTCGTGCACCTGCCGACCGCGACCGGCGACGGGCATCGGCGCCGCCGGCGCGGCGAGCGGCCGCGACCTCGCCGGCGGTGCGCCGCGGCGGCCGGGTCCGGCTCGAACGAGATCAGGACGTGCGTGAGCGCGCCGTGCGGCGTCGCGGCACCGGCTCGGCCGACCAGGATCGACCGCTCCGCCCGCCCGGGCAGGGCGACGCCGGTGAAGCGCACGGCGACGGGCTGACGGCGCAGGCGATGCAGCGCGCCGGCCACGAGCGTCCGCAGGTCGTCGTCGAGCAGATCGAGCAGGTTGGTGGACGGGCGGCGCGGCTTGGACCTTGAGCAGCGCCTCGGCGCCGCCGAAGGTGTCGACGAGCTGTGCCGTCCTCGTCGACGAGGAAGCTCGGCGGCATGAACCGGTCGAGCAGCCGGTCGTACAGCGACCAGCAGCTGCGAGGATCCGGCGTGCCCGCGCCGCGCGGTCGGCGCCGGGATGGTCAGGACGCTGCCGCGCGGCGAGCGGCAGCTTGAGGTCGCGCGGCAGCGCGACGTCGCGCCGCTTGCGGTAGATCTTGGCCGTGCTCGTCGATGGTGTCGAACTCGTCGACCAGGCCGCCGGGACTCTCGCTCGAGCCGAGGAACAGGAAGCCGCCGGGCTTCAGGCCGAAGTGAAACAGCGTCAGCACGGTCTTCTGCGCGTGCGGCTGGAAGTAGATCAGCAGGTTGCGGCAGGTGATCAGGTCCAGCTTGGTGAACGGCGCGTCGCGAATCAGGTTGTGCGGCGCGAAGACGATGCTCTCGCGCAGCTCCTGCGAGATCTGGTAGCCCTTCGCCTTCGAGCGTGAAGAAGCGGCGCAGCCGCTCGTGCGCTGACGCCGGCGATCTGCTCCTCGCGTGTAGAACCCGGCGCTCGCCACCTCGAGCGACGCCCGGTGGACGTCGGTGGCGAGGATCTTGAGGTTGACCGGCCCGCTCGCGCGCGGCCAGTCGCTCGTGCAGGAGCATCGCCATCGAGTAGGCTTCCTCGCCCGTGGCGCAGCCGGCGACCCAGACGCGGATCTGCTCGTCGGCGACCGATCCGCTCGAGGATGCTCGGGGATGACGCGCGCTCCGAGGATCGTCGAAGGCGTCTTCGTCGCGGAAGAAGCGCGTGACGCCGATCAGCAGATCCTCGTACAGCGAGCTCAGCTCGCGCGGGTCGGCGCGCAGCTGGTCGACGTAGCCGTCGAGATCGAGCGTGCGGTTCATCGCCAGGCGCCGCTCGATGCGGCGGCCGACGGTGGTGGCCTTGTAGTGCGAGAAGTCGATCGCCGTACTCGTCGCGCAGCAGGCGCAGGATCGCCTCGACGCCGGCCGCATCCGCCGGCCGGCCGCCGCGCGCGGCCGCGGCGTCCGCCGGTCCGCGGCTGGCGGCTGCGCAGACGCGCCGGCGATCTCCTCCGGCGGCAGCACCTGGTCGACGACGCCGGTCCGCATCGCGCTCACCGGCATGCCGTTGAACTTGGCGGTATCGGTGGCTCTCGCAGAACACCAGCCCGCCGGCGCGGCTGACCTCGACGATGCCGCGCGAGCCGTCGCTGCCGCTGCCCGAGAGCACGACCGCGACCGCCTGCTCGCCCACGTCCTGCGCCAGCGACCGCAAGAACAGGTCGATCGGCAGGGCCAGGCCTTGCCGCGGGTCCTTGTCGGTCAGCAGCAACCGCCGCTGCCGGATGATCATCTCCTTCATCGGCGGCAGCAGATAGACGGTGTTCGGCTCGACCGGCATGTCGTGCTCGGCCGGGCGGACGGGCATGCTCGGTGCGCCGCGCGAGCAGCTCGTCCATCAGGCTCTTGAAGTCGGGCGACAGGTGCTGCAGGACGACGAACGCCATGCCGGTGTCGGCCGGCAGCTGCGAGAAGAGGCGTTCGAGCGACTCGAGCCCGCCGGCCGAGGCGCCGATGCCGACGACAGGGAAGGTTCCTTCTGACTGCTGCAGCCCCATTCGCCCTCGCGGCTCCTCACTCACCGGCAGGAGGCGGCAGAGCACAAACCGATCCAGCCCGTGCGCCGCCGCCGTTCCCGTAAATGGGCAAGTTCGTGGCTCAAACGTGGTCGGTTCTCGACCGCCGGGCCATTGCCGGGTTTGCTGTGCAGCGCACTATAGTTACGGCTGAGGCTTTCGATGCCGGCATGTCCGGCTGAGGCTGGCCCTGCCCACCAGCGGGGGAAGCGCCGGATGGCCGCGAGAGACGGGAGGTGGGACATGATTGGATTCGCAGACAGCATCGGTGAGCGGGTCCGGGCCGAGCACACGACGATCGCCGCGCGCTGGTTCGAGCGGCTGGTGCTCCTGCTGCCGGTGGATGCCACCGAAGTCTTCCCCAGCTCCAGCCTGCTCGACCACATCCCGTCGCTAGTCGTGGACATCGCCGACTACCTGCAGGCGCCGGAAGAGGAGGCCATCGCCGCCAACACCGTCGTGCTGGAGAAGGCGCGCGAGCTGGGGACGCTGCGTCACCAGCAGCGTGCGTCACTGCATCAGCTCCTGCGCGAATACCAGTTGCTGGGCACGGTGCTCGTCGACTTCGTGCGCGACGAGACCACACGGCTCGGCCTGGCGCCCACTCCGGCGGAAGGGGTCACGGTGGCGTCGCGACTCCACCAGGCGGTCAACGTGCTGATGCAGACGACGGTGGAGACGTTCGTCGGCCTCTACACCCGCACCATCACCGAGCAGGCGGAGCGGCTCGATGAGTTCACGCGGATGGCGACGCACGAGTGGCGGCAACCGCTGGGGTCGTTGCAGTTCGCGATCAGCCTGGTGCGCGACTCGCCGTTGACGCCCGAGCAGACCCGCCAGGCCCTCGACGTGATGGACCGCAACCTCGCGCACCTCATCGCCATCACGCGGAAGATCGAAATCCTCGCCCGCCTCCGCACCGAGCCGGACGACCCGGCCGTCCAGGAGGTCTCGCTCACCACCGTCGCCCGGGAAGCGGCCCGCCAGCTGCAGGAGATGGCCGAGGCGCGGGCGGTCGAGCTGCGCATCACCGACGGTCTGCCGACCATCTCGTGCGATGTCGGCCGGCTCGAGCTGGCGCTGGTCAACCTGCTGTCGAACGGCATCAAGTACGCGGACGGGGCGAAATCCGATCGCTTCGTCGAGATCGTGGCCGGCGCGGCCGACGAGGGCGCGGCGCAGATCGTCGTGCGCGACAACGGGATTGGCATCCCGGCGGCGCGCCTCAGCCGGATCTTCGACAAGTTCTCGCGTGCGCACGCCGAGCGCGACGGCGACCTGCGCGTCGCAGGCCTCGGGCTGGGCCTCTCCATCGTCGCCGACTGCGCGCGATCGCTCGGCGGCCGCATCGAGGTCGAGTCGGAAGAGCGGGTCGGCAGCTCGTTCATCCTGACGCTCCCGCTCGCACCGAGCCACTGATCGAGCCGGCGGATCACGCCGACGGCTCAGGTGGATCGGACCTCATCCGTGTTGTCGGCCCTGGATCTTTCTCTCAGCGGCCCGCGTCCCAGGTGATACGGTGGTGCATCCGTCGCGCGAGTTTCGGCTCGTCGCGGCCGGCGTGCGCTCGAGGGGAGAGGTCGTGCTTGTTCCAGCCCGCACACGCCCGCTCCCCGAGCTGTAGCGGCGGGACGACACAGGGCAGCGTGGGAGGTTTACATGAGACGTCCATTCGGGCGCAGTGCCGTCGGCGTCGTTGCCGTGGTGTGCGCACTCAGCTTGCAGGTGACCGCATCGAACCACCGCGAGGCGCCGATCACGGCCCTCGACCACAAGGCGGACATCACCGACCTCTATGCGTTCCGCAGCTACGGCGCGGGCGACGCCGCCCGGGTGACGCTGATTCTCTGCGTGGATCCGCTGCTCGATCCGGCCAACGGACCGAACTGGTTTCCGTTCGACGACGAGATCCTGTACGAGATCAAGATCGACAACAACAACGACGCCCGGGAAGACATCACGCTGCAGTTCCGGTTCGAGACCGAACAGCGTTTGCCGTCGCTGTTCCAGGTCTACGCCGGGGTGGGTGGCTCCGGTGCGTCTGCACCTGCCAACTCACCGGCGCCGGTCCCGCCCGGCACCCTGATCGTGCCGCCGCAGATCACCAGCTTCGACTCCCCCGGCCTGGGGCAGCGCCAGCGCTACTCGGTGCGCGCCTTCGGCGGCAATCGCGAGTTCGACCTGCGCGCCGTCGATGGCCGGGCGCTCTACGCCGTGCCCACCAACGTCGGGCCGCGCACGATGGACTACACGGCGCTGTTCTCGCAGGGCGTGCACGACCTGCCCGGCGGCATCAAAGTGTTCGCGGGGACCACCGATGATCCGTTCTGGATCGATCTCGGCGCCGCCTTCGACACCTTCAATCTGCGCAGTACCGTCGCGCCTGGCGCCCTGTCGCCCGCCCAGGACGCCGCTCTCGAGAATTTCGCTCCCGACACGGTGTCCGGCTACGCGGTCAACACCATCGCGATCGAGTTGCCCGTTGCCCTGCTGACGCGGACCGGGCAGGTCGAGCCGGCGACCTCGCCGGCGGCGACGATCGGGGTCTGGGCCACCACGTCACGGCCGCGCGTGTCGGTCCGCCAGAGCAATCGCGGCGTGCCGGATCGCTCGGGGCTGTTCCGCCAGGTGCAGCGCATCGGCAACCCGCTGATCAACGAGCTCATCATCGGCACCGGCTCCAAGGACCGCTTCAGCATGGACGAGCCCGCCAACGACGCGCAGTTCGTCGGCTTCTTCGCCGATCCGACGCTGCCGCGCGTGCTCAACGCGTTGACCGGCGGCGTGCTCGCCATTCCCGCGCCGCCGCGCTTCGACCTGCGGCCGCTGGTGCAGTACGTGCCGCCGATCGCCGCCGCCGGCACCTCGCCTGGCCCGCTTGCCGACCTGTTGCGCCTGAACACCGGTGTGCCGCCGACGCCGCTGGCCTCGGCCAGCCGACTGGCGGTGCTGGCCGGCGACAACGCCGGATTCCCGAACGGCCGCCGCGTCTTCGACGACGTCGTCGACATCGCGCTGCGAGTCGTTGCCGGCGGGGTGCTCGCGGCGCCGTTTCCCGGCTACAACGCCAACGTCAACGCGCGTCTGGGAGACGGCGTCAACGTGAACGACGCGCCGTACCAGGCGAGCTTCCCCTACGTCGCCCACTCGCCGAGCGGGCGCGATCGACGGCACATCGACCCCACCGAGCCCGGATGCACGGCCGGCGGTGGCGCACCGTGCCCGCCGGAATGATCGATGGACCAGTCGCTGGCGGGGCGCCGGTTCGGGCCGGCGACCCGCCGCAGTTCCTGAGGTGCGTGATGCTGAAACCTGTTGTCGTGGCGCTCGGAATGATCGTGTGCGGAGCCGGTCTGCCGGTCGCGGCGCAGCCGCCGGCATCCACGGTGCCCGCCCCGCTGTCCGCGCTGGCGGCGGAGCAGCGCGCCGTCGGCTCCCCGGCCGAGCAGCGGATCGCAGCCGCGCGAAAGGCGCTGGCGCACGAGTCGTCGCGCGCGGGCGCGTGGAACGACCTGGCGCTGGCGCTGGCGAGACGGGCGCGCGAAACCGCCGATCCCGCGTACTACGCGGAAGCCTGGGAGGCCGCTGAACGGTCGCTGACCATCGAGCCGGGCAACCTCGAGGGCCGCAAGGTCCGGATCTGGATCCTGCTCGGGCAGCACGAGTTCGCCCGGGCCGTCGAGGCCGCCGAGCAGCTCAATCGCGCCGTCCCCGACGATGTGCTCGTCTACGGGTTCCTGGTCGACGGCTACGTCGAACTCGGCCGCTACGCCGAGGCGGAGAAGGCCGCGCAGTGGATGCTCGACCTGCGTCCGGGGAACATCCCGGGGCTGACGCGGGCGGCGCACCTGCGCGAGTTGTTCGGCGATCATGCCGGGGCCGTGGAGCTGCTGGACACCGCGTATCGGCGGACCGCCGCCTCCGAGGTCGAGGACCGGGCGTGGATCCTCACGCAGATCGCGCACTTGTCGCTGCTCACGTGCCGCACCGATGCCGCCGAGCAGGTGCTGAACGAGGCGCTGTCGCTGTTCCCGAACTACCACTATGCCCTGGCGCAGCTGGCCGAGGTGCGCGCGCAGCAAGGCCGGCTCGCCGAGGCGGCGGCGCTGCGGCAGCGTCATTACGAAGCCGCCCCCCATCCCGAGAACGAGTATGAGCTGGGAGTTGCGCTGCAGCGTGCGGGCCGCACGGAGGACGCGTTGGCGGCGTGGCAGCGGTTCGACCGCGCCGCGCGCGGGGAGATGGACAGCCGCGACAACGCCAACATCGAGCTGATTTACTACTACGCCGATCACGCCCGCCGCCCGGCCGACGCCCTGGCGATTGCCCGCAAGGAAGCGGCGCGCAAGCAGGACGTGCGCACGCTCGAGGCGCTGGCGTGGGCGCTGCACACGTCCGGGCAGCCGCGCGACGCGCTCGTCGAGATGCAGAAGGCGCTGGCGATCGGCATCAAGCAGCCGGTCAGCTTCTACCACGCCGGCGCCATCGCCGCGGCCGCCGGGGCGCCGGCGGACGCGCGCCGCTGGCTCGAGGAGTCGGTCTCGACCTGCGGCGCCTCGGGGGTGGCGGACGCCGCGCGCAGCCTGCTGCGCGGCCTGTCGATGACGAAGTAAACGGGGGCGCCGGCCGGCGCCTGCCCGCGCCTCGCGCGCCACCCTCGACCCGGCGCGTCCTCGCGATGGCGGGTCTTTGCTAGACTCGTGGCTTCCTGTTTTCCTGGAGGCTCGATGATCGTGAACGCTGGCCGTCTCGCCGCTGTCGTCTGCGGCGCCGTCCTGATCGTCCTGCCCGGCGCTGGTGCGCCGGGCTCCCCGTCAACCGCGCTCGAGGCGCAGACCGCCTCGCCGGACGAGGCGCTGCTCGCCGCGTACCGGTGGCGCAGCATCGGTCCCGATCGCGGGGGCCGGTCCATCGCCGTCGCCGGCGTCAAGGGCCGCCCGCTCGAGGCGTACTTCGGGGCGGTGGGCGGCGGGCTGTGGAAGACGAGCGACGCCGGCAACAACTGGCGGCCGGTCACGGACGGCAAGATCACCAGCTCCTCGGTCGGCGCGGTCGCGGTGTCGGAGTCGAATCCGGACGTCGTCTACATCGGCATGGGGGAGTCGTGCATCCGCGGCAACATCATGCCCGGCGACGGCGTCTACAAGTCCACGGATGCGGGCGAGACCTGGGCCAAGGTCGGCTTCGCCCAGGTCGACGCCATCTCCAAGATCCGCATTCACCCCACCAACCCCGACATCGTTTATGTCGCGGCGTTCGGGCAGTACTACGGACCGAGCGAGGAGCGCGGCGTGTTCAAGAGCACCGACGGCGGCAAGACGTGGCGGCGGACGCTGTTTCGCGACCCGCGCACCGGCGCGGTGGATCTGGCGATCGACGCCAACAACCCGAATGTGATGTTCGCCGCGCTGTGGGAGGCCTATCGGATCGAATACCAGATGTCGAGCGGAGGGCCGGGGAGCGGCCTCTTCAAGAGCAGCGACGGCGGCGACACCTGGACGGAGATCACGCGCAACCCCGGGCTACCCGCAGGCATGGTCGGGCGGATCGGGGTGGCGCTGACCCAGGCCGATTCCAACCGCGTCTACGCGCTCGTCGAGAACGACAAGGGCGGGCTGTTCGTCTCCGACGACGCCGGCGCGACCTGGCGGCTGATGAACGACTCGCGCAACGTGCGCCAGCGTGCGTTCTACTACACCCACGTGCACGGGGACCCGCGCAACAAGGACGTGGTCTACATGCTCAACACGGCGCTGTTCCGCTCGACGGACGCCGGAAAGACCATCGCCTCGGTCGGGCAGGGTACGCACGGCGACCACCACGACCTGTGGGTGGACCCGGACGACTCCGAGCACGTCCTCGTGGCCAACGACGGCGGCGGTGCGCTGAGCTTCAACATCGGGTCGGCGGAGCGGACGTGGAGCGAACAGGATTTCCCGACCGCGCAGTGGTACCACGTGGTCACGACCGCGCACCTGCCCTTTCACGTCTGTGGCGCGCAGCAGGACAACAGCACGCTGTGCGTGCCGAGCCATACCAACGCGGGCGGCGGCGGATTCGGCGGCATCCCGCCGGTGGCGCCGTACCCGGTCGGCGGCGGCGAACCGGGCTACATCGCCCCCGATCGCACCGACCCGGACGTGTTCTTCGCCGGCGCCAACAACGGGACGTTCCTCACCCGGCACAACCGGCGGACCGGCGAGCTGAAGGAAGTCGGCGCCTATCCCCGCTTCTTCTCCGGCGAGCCGTCGAAGGACGTGCAAGAGCGCTGGCAGTGGACCTACCCGATCATCTTTTCCCACGTCGACCCCAAGGTGCTCTACACCAGCTCGCAGCGGGTCTGGCGCTCGACCACCGGCGGCGACAGCTGGGAGGCGATCAGCGGCGACCTCAGCCGCCACGATCCGAAGACGTTCGAGGAGTCCGGCGGTCCGATCACGCACGACATGAACAGCCCCGAGATCTACGGCACCGTGTTCTCGCTGGCGCCCGGCAAGAAGGACATCAACATCCTGTGGGCGGGGTCGGATGACGGGCGCATCCACGTCACCCGCGACCACGGCCGGACGTGGACCAACGTGACGCCGCCGGAGATGCCGGATTTCGGCCGCGTCAGCCAGATCGACGGCTCCTCGTTCGACAATGGCACCGCCTATGTCGCGGTGAAGAAGATGCTCCTCGGCGACCGGGCGCCGTACATCTTCCGCACGCGCGACTACGGCAAATCGTGGGCGACGGTCGTGGGCGGCATCGGCAGCACCGATTACGTCCACACCGTGCGCGAGGATCCGGTGCGGCGCGGGCTGTTGTACGCCGGCACGCAGCACGGCGTGTATGTCTCGTTCGACGAAGGCGAGTCGTGGCTGCCGTTCAAGAACGGGCTGCCCGATACGCCGGTGACCGACCTCGTCGTGGAGAAGAATGCGCTGGCCATCGGCACCCACGGGCGCAGCTTCTACGTGATGGACGACATTGCGGCGCTGCGGCAGCGCGGGGCCGCCGGCGGCGGCGACGTCATCCTGTTCGAACCGGCCGACGTCATCCGGGCGCTCGAGCGCGCCGGCATCACCTACTACCTCAAGGAGCAGCCGAAGAGCCTGACCATCGAGTTCCTCGACGCACGCGGGCAGGTGATGCGTACGATCGCGGGCCAGCCGCCGCCCAAGCCGGACGAAAAGCCCGCCCCCGCGGCGGGCGGCGGCGGCTTCGGCGGCCCGCCGGGCGCGCCCATGGCCGCGGGCGTCAACCGCTACGCGTGGGACCTGAACTCGACACCGGTCGTGTCGTTCCCGGGCATGATCCTGTGGGGCGCGACGCAGAACGGGCCGATGGTGCTGCCCGGCGAGTACACCGTGCGCCTCACCGCCGACCAGACCACCGCGACGCAATCGTTCGCCGTCGTCAAGCATCCGCTGCGCCCGATCAGCGACGAGGACCTGCAATACCAGTGGGACCTCGCCAGCCGCATCCGCGACAAGGTGAACGACGCGAACCGCGCGGTGATCAACATCCGGCGCATCAAGTCCGAGATCGCCGCCCGTAGCAAGGACGCGCCGAAGGAAGTCCAGGACGCCGGCGCCACGCTGACGTTGTCACTGGCGGCCGTGGAGGAGGACATCTACCAGGTGCGCAACCAGAGCGGCCAGGACCCGCTGAACTTCCCCATCCGCACCAACAACCGCCTGGCCTCGCTGCTGCGCGTGACGGTGACCGGCGAGGGGCGGCCGACCGCGAACGTCGAGCCGATCTTCAAGGACCTGACCGAGGAGCTCGCCGGACACTCCCGCCGACTCGACCAGACGCTGGACGGGGAGCTGGCGGCGTTCAACCGCATGCTCGTGCGGAACAAGAAGGAGCCGATCAGCCCGAAGTAGCCGCGACCACGGTCACGGCCAGATGCGCAGCGCCTGGCGCAGGGCGACCAGCTGGCCGACGTGATAGGCGTTGTGGTCCATCACCAGCAGGTAGGCGCGCACGTAGGTGTGCGTCGCCTTGCCGGTGGGCACCGGGGCCATGAGGTCCACCTGCGGGTCCTGGATCAGGTGTGTCAGACGCGCGCGGTCGGCGACGAAATCGGCCACGCTCTGGTCCCACGCCGCGGCGGTGGGTGGCGCCGGGTCCCTGGGCCAGTAGTCGTCCGGCCAGGTCAGCTCGTGCACGTAGTTCGCGTCGGCGCAGAAGGCGAGCAGGTCCTTCTGGCCGAGCCGCAGGTGTTCGAGGAGCTGCCACGCGCTATGGGTGAAGCCGTCCGGCCGGGCCCCGCGCAGCTCGGGCGGGATGCCGCGGACCGCCTTGTCGAATCCGACGTGCGCTTCCTCCCAGTCGAGAAGGTGCGCGAGGAAGGTGCGGAGCGGATCGGGTGCGGGTGTCACCCCGCTACGCTACCGCAAAACCGGCGTGCCGAGCGCGGCCGAATCCACGGTGCCGCCGAAGTGGTGGGCCACGATGGCGGCGATGCGCGCTTCCGCCTCGTGCAGCGCGCCGGTCGAGCCGCGGTGGTGTCCGGCGAAGACGACGAGGACGATGGGCGTGCCCTCGACCCAGAGGATGCCGGCGTCGTTGGCGACCCACGGCTGGCCGTCGCCGGTCTTGTGCGCAATGTCGATCCCGGCGCCGAGGTAGCGCGGGAAGCGGTCGTTCACCTGCTGCCGCTTCAGGATCGACACCATCAGCGCCGACGCGTCGGGCGAGACCAGCTCGCCCCGGGCCATCAGCGCGAACAGTCGTCCCATCTCGCGCGCGGTGCTGCGGCCAAAGAACAGCCCGCTGTCCTCGACGACCTGGCGAAAGGCCTCGCGGACCGCGGCCTCGCCGTAGTGCGCGAACGGAAACCCGATCGTGCGATCGCCGCTGGCGTCGCGGTACGATGGATCGAGCCGCGACAGCCACTGCCGATCCCACTCGAGGTCGGAGAAGCGCAGCACGGTGTCCGGCAGCCCGAGGCGCGCCATGTGACGGGTGACGGTGTCGCGACCGACGAGATCGCCCAGCGCGTCGGTGGCTTGGTTGTCGCTGATGATGATCATCAGCGTCAGCAGATCGCGCACCGTCGGCGTCAGCCCCGGGTCGAGCGCGTAGAGCACCCCGGACGGAATCCGGCGGTGATCGGGAGTCAGCGTCACCCGATCGGACAGGGACAACGTTCCCGCCCGCACCTGCTCGAGAACCGTGGCCATGAGGGGAACCTTGATCACGCTGAACGTCTCGTACGACGCGTCGGCGTCGATCGCCACCCGCTCGCCGGTGGCCAGGTTCTCGACGTAGATCGCCATGCGGCCATCCACCTCGTCGCGCACCCGGTGCAGACGGGCCTCGAGGGTGGTCGGCGCCGGTCCGGCCGGCAGGCCGGCGGCGATGCCGTCGGTGAGCGCGGTGTTGCGTGCGAGCGCGTCGGCGACCAGCGCCAGCTGGGCCTCGGCGCGCGTCCAGTCGCCCTGCTCGGCCGCTTCCGTGATCCCCGGCAGCGTCATCGCCGCATAGGTGTAGCGCGGGGCATAGAGCAGGTGCTTGAACCAGGGGCGGCCGGGAATGCCGGCGTCGTGCAGCCAGCCCTGCTCGAACTGCAGGAGCCGCTCGTTGACGCGGCGGGTCACGTCGCGCGGCAGCGCGCCGGCTGCCAGCGCCGCGTCGAGCCGCGCGTTCAGCCTCCGCCCCGCTGTGCGCAAGGCACGCGTACCTTCGACCAGGCGGCCGACCGGCAGGCGCTCGGACAGGCCGGGGATCTCGTCGAGACGGCGGACGAAGTCACGGATCGACGCGGCGTACGATTCGATGTCGAACGGCAGGATCTCGGCGTTCGCCAGGCGCAGCGCCATCGAGCCCCACAGCTCGGTCATCAGCCGGTGGTAGCGGAATCCGGGGTCGCCGATCCTGTCCACCCAGTAGTGGCTGTCATAGGCGGAGTGATAGACGCCGTATGGCCCGTCGAAGGTCATCTCCACGACCGGAAGGCCGACGTGGTTGATGAACACAGTGTGGTCGGAGCCACTGCCGATCCTGGTCACCGCCAGCGCCTGGTCCGGCAGCATCCCGTCCGTCGGGCCGTCGCCCGGGCCGGGCGGACGCCGCCACGCGTCGTAGAGCGACGCCCCGGCGGGGTCGCGCAGCTCGCGGGTGAGATCGACGATCATGGGCGCCAGCGATCCGACGGCCGAGAGTTCGAGTCGCGGGCCGGAGGCGGCGGAGTCGACGTTCAGATACGCCACCGCCTTCTGCCGCAGCTCGGTCGTGAACTGTTCGCCCCATTCCGTGGATCCGGTGAGCGTCACCTCCTCGCCGTCCCAGCTGCAGAAGACGAGCGTGCGCTTCGGGCGCGCCCCCTCCTTCACCAGCTGGCCGAGCGACCGCGTCAGCTCCATCATCGCCGCGGTGCCGCTCGAGGGATCGACGCCGCCGAACACCCAGGCGTCGTGATGGTTACCGAGCACGACCCATTCGTCGGGCAGGTCGCTGCCGCGGATGCGCCCTTCCACCACGTAGTTCGGCTGCACGTCGGTGCGCATGTCGATCTGCAGGTGCAGGCGCGCGTCCGCGCCGCCGAGCCGGTACTCGATCGGCAGCGCTCCCTTCCACGCGGGTGGGGCGAGCGGCCCGCCGAGCTGCTCGAGGATCGGCTGGATGTCGCGATGCGACATCGGCAGCGCCATGACTTTGGGCACCGACACCGCGTCGCCGGCCGCGATCCGCGTCGCCCCCCGGGTCGAGGCCCAGCCCGGAGTGAGCGGATCGCCCGGCACGATGAAGTCGTAGGCGATCCCGCCGCGCTGGAGGTGACTCGCCGGGCCCCACGGGCCCTTCGGAAAGACCTCGCCCTGCACGTAGCCGTCCTCCTGCGGATCGGAGTAGACGACCATCGCGGCGGCGCCCTCGCGCTCGGCGGTGAGCGCCTTGAAGCCGCGGTAGCTGTACGGGTTCGAGTAGCGGACGATGACGATCTTGCCGCGGGGATCGATGCCGTGGGCGCGCAGGACGTCGTAGTCGGCGGGGTTGCCGCTGTTGGCGTACACCACCGGCGCCGTGACGTCACCCGACGCCGAGAACGACAGCCAGGCGCCGCTGATCGCGCGTTGCGCGGAATCGGGGTCCTCGGGGTAGGCATCCTCGCGCAGCGACGGCACGTATCGCGTCGGGGCCACCAGCTCGGCCCGTACCCGCCTCGGATTCGACGACAGGACGTCGTAACGGTGGATGACGACTTCGTCCAGCCCCTGCGCCTTCCACTCGGCGGCGATGCGCTCGGCAATCTCCCGCGTCCGCGGCGAAGTGGCGGGATGCGGCCGGGCGGTGAAGTAGCGGTGCCAGGCGCGGAGACCGTCGGTGCTGGGCAGCGCTCGGAGGCGACGCTCGATCGCGCGCTGGGCCACCGCCGCGTCCGGCGAGAAGCCGCGTAGCGGCGGCAGCGTGGCGGTGTCCTGCGCACCGGACGTCGTGATCAGGAGCAGGATGCCAAGCGCCGCGGCGAGCAGCCGGCGTGCAAACGCGATCGGGGCGGTGCGCAGGCGTACGGTCGTCATCGGCATGAATAACCCTGTGCGAAACCGCCGCATGATGGCACGTCGGGCGCGGGGACGCGAACTGAAACCGGGCCGCACGGCGTCTTGCGGGTCGGCATCAGCCGTCGATGAAACGGTGCCGGTCGCCGGGTGCGGGGAGGGGGCAAGTCTCGGAGCGGCCAAAGACGCGATAGCGGTGGCGGGCGATGAGGTCGTAGACGCGGTCGAGCAGCGCTGGCGGCACGATCCTCAGCAACCCTGCCGCACGCCAGATCCCGCCGAGCGCCGCCGAGACGAAGAGCGCCGCTCGCGACTTCACCAGCACGGCTGGCGCGGCGGAGCGGTAGTTCGCGATGACATAGAAGGTGGTGAGGTCGTCGGCCGTCTCACCGAACCGGCGCACGAACGACTGGCCGATCGCGCTCTGCAGCGAGGCAAAGACGAACACCTCGTCCGGGTCTCGGGGCAGCAGGAATCGCACCAGCCCGTTGCACAGGCCGCAGACGCCGTCGTAGAGGAGCAAGTGCTGGTTGCCTGCCATCGGACTGTCCACGTGTCACCGTCCCCACGCAATACCTGCCCGGCCCTGCCGGCGGCTCTTCGTCACATGGCGCGTCGCCCGACGCGACCGGCCCAGTAGATTGACGATCATGTACTTGATTCTGGTCAGTCTGGCCATGGCCGGCGCGCTCCAGCCCGCGGGCGGCGGCGCCGCGGCCATCGCTACCGACGCCGGCCGGCTCGACGGCTTCGCAGCCCCCGAATCCATCGCCTACGATCCGGCCCTCGACGTGTATTTCGTGTCCAACATCCGCGGCGGCGGCGCCGAGAAGGACAACAACGGGTTCATCAGCCGTGTCGTGCCGGGAACGGGCGCGAGCACGACCCTCATCGAAGGCGGACGGGGAGGCGTGACGCTGCATGCACCCAAGGGCCTGGCGCTGTCCGGGCAGCGGCTATGGGTGGCGGACATCGACGCCGTGCGCGCGTTCGACACACGCACCGGAGCGTTGCTGGCGACCGTGGACCTGGCGCCGCACGGGGCCGTGTTCCTGAACGGCATTGCCGCGGCGCCCGACGGCACCGTGTACGTGAGCGACACGGCCATCGAGTTCGACGCGACCGGCGCCTATCGCGGCGACGGGACCTTTCGACTCTTCGGGATCGATCCGTCGGGGAAGGTGCGGGTCGTGGCGGAGGGCCCGTCGCTGGCCGGCCCGAACGGCCTGGTCTGGGACGCGGGCGCCGGCGGGCTGCTGGTGGCGTCGTTCCGCGGGACGTCCATCTATCGGCTGCGCGACGGGCAGCGCACGGTCGTCGCGTCAGGTCCGGGTGAGTTCGACGGCCTGGCGATGACGCCCGACCGGGCAGTGATCGCGTCGAGCCATGCCGACGGTGGCATCCACCTCTTTCGCGACGGCGTGCGCACGACGCTGGTCACCGGACTGGCGACCCCCGCGGGCCTGGCGTTCGACTCGAAGCGCAGCCTGATTCTCGTGCCGTCGTTTTCGACCAACGACATCCGGATCTGGCGCCTGCAGCTGCCCTGACCAGGCTCGCGCGGCACAACACGCCGGCTTCGCGGTGTCGTCGTCCCAATCCAGCCAGAAACCCTGTTTCTGATGATCGATACGGAGCACGTCTCCGTTGATGCCGTTCTGGGCGCCGAGCGGCGCACTCAGGGCGGCTAGGATCACGGTGGTCTCGAGCGTGAGCAGGAACCGGTGCATCGTTCTTACGGATGTGAGCCAATCCGCGATGGTCGGAGGCTGACCATTGTGCCCGAACGCGCTTGTCATGCGAACGGCCCCGCGCCATAATCATCCGTTCCGGGAAAATCTGGCGACGTGTGTCCACGGCCGGGAACCAGGAGCGACGTACGTCGCTCACTCACAGCGATCCGAGGAGCCTGCCGATGAAACCCGCCTTCCTGAGCGCCATTCTCTGTTGTCTGTTGCTGCCAGCCCCGCTGAGTGCGCAGGGATCGGCCAACACTCTCAGCTTCTTCAAGAACTATTTCGTCTCGGGGGATTACATCGTCGGTGGTGTCGGCTTGCGCGGAACCGGCGTCAACGGCATCGCCAGCGGGACCATAGACCTGACCAATGCGTCGATTCCCGGCGGCGTGGACATTCTCGCGGCGTTCTTGTATTGGGAAACCATCGAAACGCCCAACAGCGCCACGGGCACGTCGGGGGCGACGTTCCGCGGGCACGACATCAGCACGATCGCCCGGGCCGTGAACCCTGCGGGCACGGCGCCGTGCTGGAGTTCCGGCGGCCTCGGTGGCGAGTCGGGCGGCGCGCACCGGATGATCACTTATCGCGCCGACGTCCTCCGCTTCCTGCCGCTCGAAACCAGCGGCCCGCACGTGGGCAAGCACCTGGTCAAGACGTCGCACCCGGTCGGCTTGCCCGACCGGGGGAAGGGCAATGCCGTGCCGTCGACGGCGGGCGCCACCCTCGTCGTCATCTACCGGGATCAGTCGCTGCCGCTGCGGGCGATCGTCATCTACGACGGCGGCGCCACGCTGAGCAACCAGGCGCCGGTGCTGTCGCAGACGCTCAAGGGCTTTTACGAGGGCGCGACCCCCGCTGGCCGGGTGACGCACATCGTGGGTGATGGCCAGCCGAACTTTCCGGAACGGCTGCTCTTCAACGGCCAGGTGATCGCCACCAACCCGTTCGTCGGCGCTCTGGGGCCGGCCGCCGATCCGGCGTGGGACACGCTGACCTTCGACGTAACCGCCGGGCCGGGAGGGTTCGTCGACGCGGTGACGACCACCGTGGACAACGTCGGGTTCAACTCGGCCGACTGCCTGTCGTGGGGCGCGATCATTTTCAGCACGACCGTGAAGGACACCGATCAGGACGGCCTGCTGGACATCTGGGAAACCTCCGAGTCGCTGAGTGACCCCACCGGCCAGCCGCTGCCGAATCTCAAGGCCATGGGCGCCGACAAGAACGTCAAGGATCTGTTCGTCGAGGTCGGCTACCTGTCGACGCCGGGCTACTCGCACGCCGTGCAGGGGCAGGTGCCGGCGCACTCGCACCTGCCCGCCGAGGAGGCGCTGACGCTGGTCGGGAACGTCTTCAAGAACGCGCCGTCCCGGATCAACGTCCACTTCGACGTCGGCAACCACTACCAGGGAAATCCGTTCGTGGTCCCGTACCGGCGCGCCAACGGCAGCCCGTGCACCTCGGCGCTCGACACCCAGTGCCTGGCGCGCGGTGGGGAAGAGATCGTCGAGTACGCCTCGTGCACGACGCCGTCTTCAGGTCCTGCCGGCTGCGCGTTCCCCGACCAGCCGGGCACCGTCGGCTGGAAGAGCGCGTTCAACTTCTTCAAGAACCAGCCGCTCAGTCACCCGACGGTCCCCGGTGCGGCCTCGGCCGAGGAAGCCTGTGTCGCGGCCGGCGCGGCCTGCCAGCGCCGCTTCGATCGCAACCGCAAGGACATCTTCCACTACGCGCTGTACGCGCACGCGCTCGGGCTGCCGCCGTCGAAAGGGGTGTCCGCGAAAACGTCGGGCATCGCCGACCTGCTCGGCGGGGACATGTTGGTCACGCTCGGCTACTGGGACGACTTCGTCGGTACGCCGTTCATGCAGGCGTCGACGACCGCGCACGAGTTGGGGCACAACCTCGGGCTCCGACACGGCGGGCGGCCGCTCGAGTTCAACTGCAAGCCGAACTACCAGAGCGTGATGAACTACCTGTTCCAGGCGCGCGGCCTGACCGTTCCGGTGGGACAGCCGGGTGCCGGCAGCGCCGCCCTGGATTTCTCGCGCGACCAGTTACCGGCGTTGAATCCCAACGCCCTTACCGATGCCGCCATTCCCGGCCTGCGTTACTACACGCGGTGGTACGCGCCAAAAGCGTCGAGCTTCATCGACGCCGGCCTGGGGACGACCGCGGCGAGCCGGCATTGCAACGGCTCGCCGCTCACCGAGGGGGTGGACTTCGTGCGCGTGGATGGCACCACGCTCAGCGCGACCGATTGGAATGCCAACGGCTCGATCGATTCGTCGCCGTTCGCGCAGGACATCAGCTTCAACGGCATCCTGTCGGGGAATCCGCCGCAGTTTCCCGTGCTGAACGCCGGCGCCAACGACTTCGGCCTGATGGATTTCCGCCAGGTCGGCAGCCGGCGGAACGCCGGCAGCCCGCGCGGCGACGCCGACGGCGGCGGCATGTCGCTCGACCTCGGGTTCGCGGATGTCGGGTTTGCCGACGTCGGGTTCGGTGACGTGGGTTTCGCCGACGTGGGCTTCGCCGATGTCGGCTTTGCCGATGTCGGGTTTGCCGACGTCGGGTTCGGCGACGTGGGCTTCGGCGACGTCGGCACCGGCGACCTCGGGTTCGCGGACGTGGGCGCGCCGCCCGGCGAGATCGACCTGGAGACCGCGACGTCGCTGGGCAACTCGCCGTCTGGGCTCAAGGCCACGGTGACGAGCAAGACGATTACGCTCGACTGGAAGGCGCCGCCGGTCGCCAGCGTCAACTTCTACAACCTCTATCGCGTGATCGGGACCGGCATCACGGCCAGCAACTTCGGGGCACGGGTACTGGTCGGCACGGCGCTGGCACCATCGACGACCATCGTCGATACGACGACGAAGAACAACGTGGTCTATACCTATTTCGTGGTCGCGACCTTCTTCGATGCCACGCAGAGTGGCATTTCCAATCTGGTCACGGCCAGCCGTTAGCCGGCCGCGCAGGGCGGGGAGGCGCTCGCCTCCCCGCGCGGCGGCGCCGGTGACCCCGGCCTTTACTTGCGCACCATTACACGGCACAGTTACCTCATCGGTGATCCGTGAAAGCCATGCTCTGTCCGCGTTGCGGCCGCTCGTCGACGGAGGCTAGCGAGCACTGCCCAGCCTGTGGCGCAGCGCTGCTGCCCGCGGTGCCCTTCGACACGACTGGTCTGCCGCCCGGTGCCACCTTCGGCCCGTCTCGCGAGCCTGAAACCATGGCTGCCACGTTCCTGGGATCGGCGGCGGGTGCGGAAGGAGAGACCGGGGCGAGTGACGAGGGCGGGAGCATGCCCGCGGGTCCGCTGGCGGTCGGCCAGGCGTTCAGCGCCCGTTACCACATCATCAAGCTGCTCGGCGTCGGCGGGATGGGCGCGGTGTACCAGGCGTGGGACGCCGAGCTCGGCGTCGCCGTCGCACTGAAAGTGATCCGGGTGGGGCGGCGCGGCACGGCGTCACCCGAGCTCGAGAAGCGCTTCAAGACCGAGCTGCTCCTCGCCCGTCAGGTCACCCACAAGAACGTCGTCCGCATCCACGATCTCGGCGAGCTGCAGGGCATCAAGTACATCACGATGCCGTACGTCCAGGGCGACGATCTCGGCACCATTCTGCGGCGCGATGGCAAGCGGCCAGTGGACGAGGCGCTGCGCATTGCCCGGCAGATTGCCAGCGGGTTGCAGGCCGCGCACGACGCGGGCGTCGTCCATCGCGATTTGAAGCCTCCCAACGTGATGATCAGCGGCGCCGGCGTTGAGGCCCAGGCCCTGATCATGGACTTCGGCATCTCGGCGCCCGCCGCCGAGGCCAACAGCAGCGGCGGGGTGATCGGCACGCTCGAGTACATGGCGCCGGAGCAAAGCACCGGCGGCCCCGTGGACGCGCGGGCAGACATCTACGCCTTCGGCCTGATCCTCTACGAGATGCTGGTCGGCCCGCGGCCATCGCCGAGTACCACCCAGGCGCGCATCGACGCCTTGAAGGTGCGCATCGACCTGGGCTTTCCGTCGGTGCGCGTCGCCGACGCGTCGATTCCGGAGCCGCTGGCGCAGGTCGTGGCTCGTTGCCTGGAGTCTGATGCCGCTGCCCGCTACCAGACCTCGGCCGCTCTGAACGAGGCGCTGGACGCGCTCGACGACCACGGCGAGCTCATCCCGATTCCGCCGCGATTCAGCAAGCCGGTCATCGCCGCCGCAGTGGCGACGGTTCTCGCGCTGGTCACCGGCACCTGGTGGTTCACGCGTCCGCCGCCGCCGCCGGTCGAACACGAACCGATGACCGTGCTGATTGCCGACGTGGAGAACGGCACTGGCGATCCGAGCCTCGACCGAACACTGGAGCCGCTGCTCAAGATGGCGCTCGAAGGGGCGGGCTTCATCAGCGCCTACGATCGCGCGTCGATGCGCACCGTGGGCGTCGCGCCGCCGGCGACGCTGGACGAGGCCGCGGCGCGCGAGATCGCCGTCAAGCAGGGGTTGCCGGTGGTCGTGTCAGGACGTCTCGAACGGCAGGGGAACGGCTACGCGCTCTCGCTCCGGGCCGCCCAGGCGGTGACCGGCGACGTCATCGGGACGGCACAGGCGCGGGCCGGGGACCGCGGCCAGGTCGTGGGACTGGCGACGACGCTGGCCGGCGAGATTCGCGAGGCGCTCGGCGATGACACGTCGGATGCAGCGCGTCGCTTCGCCGAGGAAACGCTGTCGGCGACGTCGCTCGACGTCGTGCGTGCCTACGCCACCGCCATGCAGGCGATGTCGGACAGCCGTTTCGATGACGCCAATCAGGGCTTCTCCCAGGCAGTGGAGCTCGATCCCAACTTCGGGCTGGCGTATGCCGGGTTGGCGATGGCGTCGTGGAACTCCGGCCGCCAGGCGGAGGCCGAGAAACACATCCAGGAAGCGGTGCGCCACGTGGACCGCATGACCGAGCGTGAGCGCTACCGCGCGCGCGGCCTCTTCTACATGGTCACCAGCGATCACGAGGCCTGCGTCCGCGAATACACCGACCTCATCACGCGCTACGCGGCGGACGCGTCCGCCCACAACAACCTCGCGCTCTGTTCGACGCAGCTGCGCAACATGCCGATGGCGGTCGAGAGCATGCGGCGGGTGGTCGCGATTCTGCCGCGGCGCGCCCTCTACCGCGTCAATCTCGGACTGTACGCGGCGTACAGCAGCGACTTCGCGACCGCCGAAACCGAGGCGCGCGCGGCGCTCGACCTGGGGAGCCGGCTGGGCCACCTGCCGCTGGCGTTCGCCCAGCTCGGACAGGGGCAGTTGCCGCAGGCCACGGACACCTATCAGGCGCTCGGGAAGGTCGGCGCGCTCGGCGCTTCCTTCATGACCGCCGGTCTCGGCGATCTGGCAATCTACGAGGGCCGGTTCGCCGACGCGGTGACCATTCTCCAGGACGGGGCGGCGGCGAATGTCGCGGCCAAGACGCTGGAGGGCGCCGCCGCCAAGTTCGCGGCGCTCTCCTACGCACAGTTGTCGCGGCGTCAGCCGCGCGCCGCCATCGCGGCGGCGGAGCAGGCGCTGGCGCATAGCAACGCCGCCAAGATTCGATTCCTGGCGGGACGCCTGTTCGTGGAGGCCGGGGCCGTCGCTCGCGCCCGCGAGCTGTCCGCCAGCCTCGCGGCGGAGCGGCTCGCCGAACCGCGGGCGTACGCCCGGATCATCGACGGCCTCGTAGCACTGTCGGCGAAGGACTCACGCGGAGCGATCCGGGCGCTGGAGGAGGCGGCCACCATTCTCGACACCTGGATCGGGCGCTTCGACCTCGGTCGCGCCTATCTGAATGCGGGGGCGTACATCCAGGCCGATTCGGAGTTCGACCGCTGCCTCAAGCGGCGTGGCGAAGCGCTCTCGTTGTTCCTCGACGAACATGCCACCTACGGCTATTTGCCGTCGGTCTATTACTACCAGGGCCGGGTGCGCGAGGCCATGAGGAGTACCGGCTACGCCGACTCTTACCGGAGCTACCTGGCGATCCGCGAGAAGGCCGGCGAAGATCCCCTGCTCGACGAGGTGCGGCGGCGCGCCACCCCCTGATCGCCGGGGCCGGCCTGGACCTCCATCACCTGACGGCACGATCCGGCGCTCGCCGGGTCAGACGACCGCGATCGCCGCGCCGGCCAGCAGCAGCACGACCCCGAGCGGCGTCGACAGCCGGCGGCCCCACGTCATGTTCTTTTCAATCGCCATGATGGCTGCCAGCGCGAGCATCCACGACAATTGCACGGCGCCGAATGCGAACATCAGCAGCATCAGGGCCCAACAACATCCGACGCAGAAGGCACCATGTTCGATGCCGAGGCGAAACGAGTGCCACCCGTCACGGCCGCCGCGCCAGCGCGCGCTCAGAAAGCTGAGCGGAGAGCGGCACCGATCGAGACAGGCGTACTTCCATGACGAGAACTGAAAGGCGCCGGCGGTGACGAAGAGTCCGGCGGCGAGCGCGCGGGGCGTGCTGGCCCACGCCGCCGGCACCAGAAGCGGGAGCGTCGTGGACAGGGCGAAGACCAGCGCCCCGCACACCGCCCACGCCGACAGGTAGCCCGCGACCAGCGACGCGGCCAGCCAGGCGCGGTCTGGCCGAGCGCCGGTGAGCCTCCGGAACATCTCGAGCAGCGGGATGGTCGTGGGCAGCATCATGGCTGTGGTCATCACCACCCACCCGCCAACGAAGACGGCTGCCGACGTCCCTCCGGCGAAGCGAGCCCCGGCACCGCCGGCGTGGTGGTGCAGTCCATGTCCCCACGGCGAATCGCCCAGCTGCCACATCAGCAGCCAGGCGCCGCCGCTCATCGTGCCCACCAGCGCCGGCAGCGCGATTCGCACCACGTCGCGGGTCATCGGCTCAGGCTGCGTCCCGATGGTCGAAGGCGAAATCGGACAGGATCGCGTTGTGGCCCTGCAGCGTGATGTCCTGCTTCAGCTCGGGCGATCGCTGGCGGTAGCTCGAGGCCTTGCCCACGTAGGCCGGCGACCCGGGCACGGTGGAGAAAATCGATTCGAGCAGCGTCGTCGGCTTGCCGCTCGGACCGAGGAAGGGCTCGAGCTTCGCCTCGACGACGTCCCCGACGACGAAGGTGCCTTTGCCTTCCCGGACGTCGAACCGGATGGGGGCGCGGCGCACGTCGATGACCTCGCCCACGAGCTTGACCAGCTCCGCGATGGGGCCGCCGGCCTTGCCCGTATAGACGTTGAGAATGGCGGCCTCCTGGGCCTGGCTCGCCTTTTCGTCGATGAAGACGAGGGCGCGCCAGTTGCCCTTGAGGACGTTGCCCGGGATGTGTACCGCGAGCGCCAGGGTCAGGCCCGAGACGTCGATGCCGTCAATCGATCCCTCATCGAAGTGATAGGCGAGCGCGGAGTCGCAGGTGCCGCCGTCGGGGTCGTCTCCGACCCAGCAAGGACACAAGGTGTTGCACGTGCACACCTCCAGCAATCGGCCTTTGAGCTGATATGCCATCCCAGACCTCCTGTTTTCGGCCACACTACCCCATCGGAGGCGATGATGTGAAGCGTGGCTTCTGGACGCCGCCCGCTCTGGTATAGTCCCCTCGGTCTACCCGCGAATCGTGCCCATCCGCCCTCGGTCCTGACGAAACAACCGTGAAGGAGCCAAGCTCATGAAGTCCTGCCAGGCGTTCTCGCCCGTCTCGCTCGTCTCGCTCGTCCTGCTCGGGTCGGTGCCGGCGGCTGCCCAGGATCCGGTGAAGGTGGATGCCAAGCACTACACGGTGATGCTCGAGAACGCGAGCGTGCGGGTGCTGAAGATTCGCTATGCGCCCGGGGAGAAGAGCGTCATGCACCAGCACCCGGACAGCATCGTGGTGGCGCTGTCGCCGTCCAAGGTTCGCTTCACGTTGCCCGACGGCAAGAGTGAGGACGCGGACATGGCCGTGGAGTCGGCCATGTACACGCCAGCCGGTGCGCACAACCCGGCGAACGTCGGCAGCGCGGCGGTGGACGCGATTCTCGTGGAGTTCAAGACCCCGGCGCCTGGCACCGCGACGCTGCCCACCGCGCGCGACAACATGGCAATGAAGCCGCTGGCGGAAGGTCCGCGCGGCGCGATTTACCGGCTGACCGCCGAACCGGCGTTCCTGGAGCCGGCCGGCTCCAAGCACGACTACGACCAGATCGTGATCGCGCTCGACGCGGCGCAGATGTCGCTGGCCATCGACGGCAAGCCGGCGAAGACGTCCTGGGCGCGCGGCGAGGCGCAGTTCATCGGCCGCGGCGTCGCGCACGAATCGAAGAACACCGGCGGGAAGCCGGTGGACTTCCTGGTGGTCTTCGTCCGCTAGTCCGCGCGGCGTTGACGGCGCCGCCGGACGGCTATTTCAGCTTCGCGTCCTTGATCCGGTCGGCGATCTTCTGCGCGATGGGGTGGGCCAGCGTGCCGGTGGAGCCTGCGCCCTGTGAGAAGAAGTTCGTCCGGACCGTGTCCTCGCGCTGGACGACCGTCTTGCCGGCGCGGTCGGTGACGCGATACCGGATGTCGCTCGACTCGCGGCCGGACCCCAGGCCGATGAGCAGGCGCTTGGCCGCGTTGCCGGCCCGCCACCCGGTGATCTCGCCGGTGAGGGTATAGGTGGCGTCCGCGCCCGCCGCCGGAGGTTCCGCGGCGATCGCGAAGTCCTTGCCGAGCAGCACCCGGAACTCAGCGAGCAGCTGCGGCTGCAACTGCGCGAGGTCGTAGGGCAGTTCCACGCCCGCGGCCGCGGTGAATGCCTGCACGACGAGCGTCGGCTTGCTCTGGGATGACACGCCGACCGTCGACAACGCAAACGCCAGAATGACGAGCCCGTATTTCCGCATGCCCACTCCTCCCGACGGCCATGGCGCGCGCATTCCGCGCGGGCCGGCCATCCTGCTGTACAGTGCGCGTCCCTGAAAAACGTGCCGCCCGTTTCGACCGGCGGCACAATTTTTCTCACAATTGCCTAACCTGACCAACTGGCGCGGGCAGAAATCGGTTGCCCTCGCGGCGGCGATGATGTTCTATGTGCACGGCACCTCGACCGTGCGCATCACGCGTCCCCCACGCGTGGATCACGGTCCGCTGTCTCCCTCCAGCGTCGCGCGCCCCGCTCATGCCATGGATGACGAGGGTGCCGCGCCCACGTTCTCGCTACTGGGGGAATCCTCATGCACCACCGTCCGGCGATCGTGCACCTGCAGTCCATTGTGCGTCAAACCGATAACCCACCAGACGCCCCCGAGCCCTGCCGAGGCTGCCGCGCATGAAGTTTCTCTACGTCGCTCGAGAACGCCAGTCCGCGGAAGCAGCGGGCCTCGCCCTTCGCGGCGTCGGGCCCGATGTTGCCGTCTCGTGGGCAGCCGACCTGGGACCGGCCCGCCGCTGGATTGAGGACAACCAGGATGTCAGCGTCCTGATCATCGAGGTCGACTCGGACTCCCGCAGTTTCGAGGCGCTCATCAACCACGCGCGCGGCGTCGGCGTCAAAGTCCCGGTCATCGGCATCCCGCTGAGCGACAGCCGCGACGTGCTCCTCTCGGTGCGGGCCGTGGCCGACGAGGTGGTGCCGCGACACGCCGGCATCCTCGACGAGCTGCCGCATGCGGTCCGTCGGGTGCTCTGCCTGCCCGAGGCGCCGCACCCGCAGGTTCCGGTCGCGCCCGATACGCGGCAACTGGAGTGGCAGCTGCGCGACACCGAGGCCGTGGCCGCGCGCGCCGAGCAGCGCGCGCAAGAGGCCCTCTCACAGCTGCGCGCTCGCGAGGCGGCATGGCACGCGGCGATGGAACAGGAGCATGCCGTTCGGGCGGCGCTGGAACAGCGGCTGGCGGACGTCGAGGCCGTGCGTCACCGCAGCGAGGCCGAGACCGGGTCCGTGCAGGATTCGCGAGACTCGGCGCGCGTCGAGCACGAGTCGCCGGAGACCCAGGCCCTCGCGCACGAGCTGGCGGAGGCCAAGCGCATTCTCCTGCTCGCCGACGACCTGCATGCCTCGATCAGGGCCGACGCCACCGCCCGCATCCGGGAAGTGGAGGAGCAGGCCGAAGCGCGGCTGGCGGAGGCGGCGCGCGCGACCAACGCGCTGCAGTGTGAGCTGGCCGACACCCTGGTCACGTTGCGGGGTCTCGAACGAACATCCAGTGCCGAGCGCGCGGCGCTGATGCAGCAGCTGGCCGACCGGGACGCTGCCAGCCGGCTCGTGGAGGAGCAGGCCGCCACCGACCGGCGAGCGGCCGCACAGGAGGCCGCCCGCTACGTCGAGACCGATCGCGCGCACCGCGTGGCGCTCCAGGCGCTCGAGGCCGCCCGCGACGAGCTGGACACCCGCGTGGTCGCGGCTGCCGATGCCCGTCGTCGGCTCGAGGACGAGCACGCGGCCACGCTCGCCGACGCGCGCGCCGCGCTCGACGCGGCGGAGCAGCGGGCTCACGATCAGCGGGCGGAGGCGACGGCGGCCACGCAGTCGCTCGAAACCAGGCTGGCGGCCGCGCTCGAGGACGCCGGCCGGGCCGCCGCGCAGCAGGCCGCTCTCGACCTCGCGCGGGCAGAAGCCGTGAGCGGACGCGAGGCTCTGGCCGCCGAGCTCGCCGCGCGTGATCTGGGACACCGAGACGAGCTGCACGCGCTCGACGCCCGCCGTCAGGATCTCGAGTCTCGCCTTGCCGCGGCGGACGAGCGCTTTCGTCTGGCCGACGGGCAGCACGCGTCCGCCCTCGAGGCCGCACGTGCGGCGCTGAGCACCGTGGAGCAGCGCGCCGCCAGACAACAGGCCGATGCCGCCGCGGCGGCGCGTGCCCTGGAGGCGCAGGCGGCGCAGGCACGGCAGCAGGCCGACTCACGCGCGGCGCAGGCCGCCGGCGCGCTGGCGGCATTGCAGGCGACGCTGGTCGAGCAGGCCGCCGCCCTGCTGGAGACCGAGCGCCAGGCCAACGCGGATCGACACGACGCAGCCGAGCAGGCGGCGCGCCGTCAGGCCGAGTTCGATACCGGGCTGGCCCAGGAAATTGCCCGGCGGCAGCACCTCGCCGCCAGGTTGGCGGACGCCGAAGCGGGTCACCAGCGGGCCGCGGCGGAACACGCCGCGGCGATGGCGGCCGCTCACGAACGACTGTCGACCTACCAGCACGAGGCCGAGAGCAGCCGCGCCGCGCTCGCGGCGGCACTCGAGCAGCAGCAGGCCATGCTCGCCGACGCCACCGCGGCGCTGCAGCGTGCCGAGGCCCAGGCGGCCAGCGACCGGCAGGCGGCGGCGCAGCGGGCGGCGGGCCAACACGCGGAGTTCGACGCCGCGCTCGCGCGGGAGCGCGCCGGCGCCGAGGCCCTGGCGACGCAGCTGGCCGAGCAGGACGCAGCGCGAGAGCGTGAGGCGCACGAGCGCCAGTCCGAGATCGAGAGCTGGCGAGGGCGCCTGTCGGAGACGCAGCAGCACGCCGACGCGCAGGTGCGCGACGCGCTCGCGCAGGTGGCGAAACTCGACGCGCGGCTGGCCGAGTCTGCGGCGGCGGTCAAGCGCGCGCACGCGCAGGCGGCTCACGACCGGACCGTCGCCGCGGAGCAAGCGGCCGCGCAGCGCGAGGAGTTCGAGACCACGCTGGCGCGCGAGGTGGCGACCCGGCAGGCGCTCGAGTCGCAGCTGTTCGAAGAACAGGGAGCCCGCCAGAGGGCGGCGGCCCAGTCGGCGACCGATTTGACGTCGGCGCAGGATGACTTCGCGCGCCAGCTCGAGGCGGTCGAGGCGAGGTTCGCGGAGGCCGAGCAGCAGCATGCCGCGGCCATCGCGGCAGCCGACGCGCGGCTGGCGGAGGCGACGGCGACCGCGGCCGCGACGCTGCAGGCCGCGCGGCAGCACGACGCTGCCGAGCGCCAGGCGGCGGCCGATCAGTTCGCCACCGAACGCGCCGCGCTCGAAGCCGCGCTGGCGCAGCAAGCCGCACGACGCGAGTCCGCCGACCACGCGCTGAGCGCGCTGCAGACCGCGGCCGCGGCCGCGGAGCGGCGGTTTGTCGACGGCATCGCGGCGATGCGGCAGCAGACGGCGGAGCACGACACGCGCCTGCGGGAGCGCGCCGCCAGGGAGCGCGCCGAGTGGGAGGCCACCCTCGCCGATCGCCAACAGAAGATCGGCCAGCTCGAGCTGGACGGCGAGCTGACGCGGCGCTCGCTGGCCGCAGGCGAGGTGCGAATCCGGCAACTCGAGGCGGCGAACGCCGAAGAGCGTGGCACGCTGGCGTCGCTCCAGGCGACGTTCGCCCAGGCGAAGGCCGCCGCACAGCAGGGAATGGAAGCCGTCGCACGCGAGCACGACGGCGAGCGCGCGCAGTGGCAGGCCACCCTGGCCGAGCGCGAGCGTCAGCTCGCCGAACAGGCCACGAGCCACGAGGCGGCCCGCACGGCCGCGGCCTCCGCCATGGCCGACGTCGAGCAGCAGCTGCGGGCGACCCGCGAGGCGGGTCAGCGCGATGCGCGGACGATCGCGCAACTCGAGCACCGCGTCGCCGCGCTCACCCAGGATCTGGCGGCCCTCGATCGCCAACGCGACACGCTGGCGCGGGAGGCGGACCGCGTCCCCCTGCTGCAGCAGCTGATCGACGACACGCAGGCCGAGTATCGACTCCGCTTCGACCGCACGCCGATGGCCATGTGGCGGAGCGGTCCGGATGGCGCCATCCTGCAGGCCAACCACGCCCTGGCCAGCCTGCTGCAGTACAAATCGGTCGATGAACTGCTGCCGACGAACCTGTCGGCCACCGTGTTCGAATCGGCCGACGAACTGCAGTGGCTGATCGATCGCTGCCTGGCCTCGCGGTCGCCGGAAACCGTCGAAACGACCTGGCGGACACGGGACGGCGCGGGGCTGGTCGTCCAGCTGCTGGCGACGGCCGCCTCGGCCGACGCGGTGGACTTCGTGGCCATCGACATCACCGCGCGCCGCAGCCTCGAAGAGAAGCTCCACCGTTCGCAGCGCATGGAATCGGTCGCCCGCTATGCGTCGGAAGTGGCAGCCACCTGCGACCGGCTCCTCGGACAGGTGCACCAGCAGGGACAGCAGTGGCTCACCGGCATCGAGAGCGACGCCGTTCGCCATCAGGGGGCGATGCTGCTCGACGATGTGACGCGCGCGGCGGGGTTCCTCCGACAGCTGACCGCCTACGGCATCGAGCAGAAGAACACGCCCGATGTCGTGGAGGTGCAGCAGGTCCTGCGTGATCTGGGGCCGGTCCTGAACCGCGTGGCTGGCCGTCACGTCGAGCTCGTCATGCCCCGGACGTCGCCACCCTGCCACCTCGACGTCGAGCGGCACCGGGTCGAGCGAATCCTGGTGAATGTCGCGGCGTACGGGCGAGAGCGCATGCCGGCCGGCGGCCGCCTGGTCATCGACGTCAGCCCGGCCGTGATCGACCGCACCTTCGTCGACAAGTACCCGAACGTGCGGCCGGGCGCGCACGTGCTGTTGACCGTGAATGAAGAACGGGAGACGCCAGGCCAGGACTGGCCCGCAGCGGTCCGCGACCACGCCACCGTCGACGGCCCGCCGCCCGCGCCCAGGCCCGGAGTCGACCTCGGCGCGCTGCAGGCGCTCGTCGGTGATTGCGGCGGCCACCTCTGGATCCTCGCGGAACCCACCGGCAACATGTCGCTCCGGATCCATTTGCCGCGACGGATGCTGGACGATCGAGCGCCGGCCAGGAAGGCAGGCCGCGGGCGCTGGATGAGCCGGCTGGCCGCTGCGCGCAGCCGCGCGACCGCCTGAGCGGCTGGCGCCGGCGCGTGAGAAACATGGCACGCCGGTCACGCACTTCGTGCTTTTGCACGTTTCCGGCGCGCCGCCGTTGCGTCGTGCCGTCGTATCGCGTACCCTTGCGGCGCCGTTCGTCCCTGACTACAGTGCCCCGGTCCCTATTTGCCGAGGAGTACCATGCGCCGCTTTTCCTGCCTGCTCGCTGTCCTGGCCCTTTCCACGGCGCCGTTCGCGCAGGATTCGGAATCGATTGCCGATCTCGGTGCCTCGAGCGCTCGCATTGCCCGCGCGGCGAATGGCGGCCGGCTGCTCGCCGGCGCCGGCCGCAACCGGGCTGACACCCTGGCGGCATTCCTCCGCACGCGCCACGACGCCGCCACGCTCGACAGCCTCGTGCTCGAGGGCGAGAACAACACGCCGCGCGGACCGGTCCACCTGCGCTTCCGGCAGCAGGTCCAGGGGCTCGAGGTGTACGGCACCTATGCGCGTGCCGCGATGACGACGGACGGCGATCTCGTCAGCGTGGTGGAAAACCTGGCTACCGTGCGCGCGGTCGTGCCCGAACGCGTCAGCTACCGCGATGCGCTCGTCGCCGCCCTCGCGCGCCGCTATCCGGGAGCCTCCCTCGGTCTTGTCGAGGAGCGCAGCCTGGGTAACACCGTGTACTTCGCGGGCGGACCCGGTTTCTACCAGAGCCCGTCGGTCACCCGTCTCGCGGTGCCGCACGCCGGCGGCGCCCTGCGCGTCGGCTACCTGGTCGAGACCTGGGACCAGGCCAACATGCTGTGGCACACCATCGTCAGCGGCAGCGGCCGCATCCTGCACGAGGAGCTGCGCACGGCGGGCGATCGCTACAACATCTTTCCGATTGCGCCCGGGCAAACGGCGCAGACGATCGTGAACGGCCCGGGGAGCGGGAACGCGGAATCGCCGCTGGGGTGGGTCACCAACAACACCACCATCGGCAACAACGTCGACGCGTATCTCGACGCCGACAACAACAACGCCGCCGATGCGGGCGGGCGTCCAGTGTCGGCGACGCGGGAGTTTCTCCAGGCCGCCGATCTGACGCAGTCGCCGTCGACGACGGCCAACCGGATGGTCGGCGTGACCAACCTCTTCTACCTGAACAACCTGATCCACGACAAGCTGTATCGCCACGGCTTCACCGAAGCGGCGGGGAACTTCCAGGCCGACAACTTCGGGAAGGGTGGCGCCGGCAACGATCCGGTCAATGCCGAGGCCCAGGACGGCGGCGGCACCAACAACGCCAACTTTGCGACGCCGAACGACGGGTCGCGGCCGCGCATGCAGATGTACCTGTGGACCTCGTCGACGCCCAGCCGCGACGGCGACGTCGATTCGGACATCGTCTACCACGAGTACGGGCACGGACTGACGTGGCGCATGATCGGCAACATGTCGGGACCCTTTGCCGGCGCCATCGGCGAAGGGATGAGCGACGTGCTGGCGATCTACATCAACAACGATGACCGCGTCGCGGAGTATTCGCGCAACAACAGCGTCGGCATCCGCCGCTTCCCCTATACCAACTATCCCAATACCTACGGCGATCACACCGGCAGCAGCGTCCATGCCGACGGCGAGATCTACGCCGCGGCGATGTGGCGGCTGCGGACGCTGTGGCTGGGCAGCGGGCGCAGCGAGGACGCGCTGTGGGATGCGGTGATCGACGGCGCCAACCTGACCCCCTCGCGCCCCAAGTACGAGCACATGCGCGACGGCATCCTCGCGGCCCTGCCGACGCAGGCCGAGGACTGCGTCGTGTGGGAGGCGTTCGCGGCCTATGGCATCGGCCAGGGTGCGGCCGGCACCGAGAGCTGCAACATCATCCGCTGCACGAGCAGCGTGACGGAATCGTTCGTGGTTCCCGCGGCGTGCACGGCCGGCGGCAACACGCCGCCGACCGTCAGCATCACCGCCCCGGCCAACAACAGCTCGTTTCCGCAGGGCTCGGCCATCACCTTCACCGGGTCGGCCAGCGACACCGAAGACGGCAACATCAGCGCCGGCATCTCC
Organism: uncultured Acidobacteriota bacterium; assembly: GCA_963707795.1. Classification (GTDB taxonomy): domain Bacteria; phylum Acidobacteriota; class Vicinamibacteria; order Vicinamibacterales; family UBA2999; genus JACCSI01. Next base: position 636,054 of record OY970174.1, read on the forward strand.
TGGAGCTCGAACCTGTCCGGAACGTTCGGCACCGGCGCCTCGGTGACCACATCGAGTCTCGGCGTCGGCACCCACACCATCACCGCGTCGGTCACCGACAGCGGCAATCTGTCCGGCTCGGCGACGCGCACGGTGACCGTCACGGCGCCGCCACCGCCGACGGGCATCACGCTGACGGTGGCGACGCGCAAGGTGAAGGGGAACCGGTTCGCCGATCTCAGCTGGAGCGGCGCGACGTCGGCGAACGTCGACGTCTACCGCAATAACACCGTGGTGGCGACCACGCCGAACGACGGCGATCACACCGACACGCTGCCCAAGGGCGGGAACGGCTTCACCTACCGCGTCTGCCACGCGGGGACGACCACCTGCTCGAACAACGTCACCGTGACGTTCTAGTGGCCCGTCCACGCTAAAGCAGGACCACCTCCTCGCGCCTGGCGATCCGGGCGCCGGGCCGCGCGAGCTGGTCCTCTTCAGCGTGGACAAGCCGCTAGGCGCGAATCAGCTGCCCGTTTATCGTGCGGCCTGCGGCAGAGGCCTGAGGACGCACGCGCGCAACCGCACGCCGTCCGGAGTGGCGAAGTACGCTGTCCCGACGATCTCGCCATGGTCGTTCAGGCCAGCCACGTGATCAGGATGGATCGTGCCAGTTGCCTGCGCAGATTCGTTGACGCTCGTCGCGGCCCCGAAGTCTCCGGAGATCGCTGTCATCGTTCCGCCCCGAATAGATCAAGGGAACACGTGCCGTAGGATCGCTCGCCGACGTGGTCCAGCCCACGATGATGCCGGCATTGCTGATGCTCGAGGCAGCGCTGTCCCATCGCTGTGCAGATGCAGGGGAGCCCAACGCGCCGAGATCGTGGATTGAGTACAGCGTCGTGCTGGCGTGCGGCGACGGGGAAAGACAGTCGCGATGCGCAGACACTGAACGGTCAGGGTCATAGGTCGCCCAGTCGCCACGGTGCGGCGATGCCCCCGTGAATGTCAAGGCGTATCGACGAGCAGAATGGGCGCGGCGGCCGGGAAACCGATGTTCCGTGCAGGTGCGCGAATTCCAGGTGCCCACGTCGAGCAATCGCGTGAACGCTCGTCCGACGCTGAGGCCAGCGCTTGCCGGTGCCATGCCGAGGTGCCAAGCGAGTCCTTCCAGATTCGGCAGCGACGGCTGGCCTCTTGGCGGAAGCGCTGCCTCGCGCCGATCCGCCTTTGCACTGTCGGTCATCGCGAAAGCCTCCCATGGTAGGCTTTCGCCTGCCGCGTGTTCCGAGCAACGCGGCGCCGGCCAGCAGGATCGGTGTCCGTTGTCAGGGTGTTTTACAAACGGCTCGGCATCCTCCACGGGCCGAACCATGTCTGCGCACGAACAATGGAAACACGCTCGATCTTCTCAGCCCGCCCCCTCGTCGGTCTCGCTCTTGTCTTCGCCTATCTGAGCATCGGCCCAGGCGGGTGGATTCACGGGACGCACCTTGCCGATGTCGCGCTGGTTCGACCGTTGGCGGCACAGAGCCCGGCGCATTACACCTACACGGTCATAGCCGACGGCACCAGTTGCTCCAACCTCGGCAGCCCTGTGCTGAACAACGCGGGCCAGGTCGCGTTTTGGGCGGGGCCCTGTTTCCCACCGATCGGGCCCAGCGGCAGCGTGATCGTCCGCCGTGGTGACGGCAGCGGAACCCTGACCGACATCTATACTTTTACGACGAGTCCGACGTTTTCTGTGCCCGATGGCATTATCTCCATCAACGACGACGGCGCGGTCGCGTTCTCAGGCTCGGCCGGCGTCGGGGCTCGTCAGGTCATCCTCGTCGGCAATGGTGGTCCAGTGAGCGCGGTTGTCGATACCGCCGTGCACACGCAGTTCAAACAGGTGCTGCGCCCGTCGATCAACAACTCGGGTGCCGTCGCGTTCATGGGCTCCACCGGCACGGTCGGCTACGATACCGTCGCCGTGGCTCAGGGCGGCGGCATCACGACCATCGCCGGACCCGGCACTCCGACGCCGACCACAGGCATCCTCACGCAGGCCATCGAGCCGGCGCTCAACAACAGCGGTGTCGTCCGATTCGTTGGGAACGCAGCAGTCGGCGCCGGGCTGTTCGCCGGCAGCGGAGGGCTGCTGACGACGATCGCGCTGAATAGTACGTCCTGGCTTGCCGGGATCAACGATGTCGGTCGCGCGGCGTTCGTGGTCAACAGCGCCTCAGTGCGGTGGGGAGACGGCGGACCGCCGATGATTGTCGCGTCGAACGCCACCTACCAGTCATTTGGCGGCGAAGCGTCGATCAACAACGCGACCGTCGTGGCGTTTCAGGCGCGGCTCGGGTCGAGCCCAACCGGCATCTTCATCGGTCCGAACACCGCCACCGACACCGTGATCAAATCCGGAGACGTCATTCCTGGTGTCGGCACGGTGGCTAACGTCGCGATGAGCGAGGAGGCAATCAACGACGCGGGGCAGGTGGCGTTCACCGCGTATTTTCAGGCAGGCACCGGCACCATCGCACGCGCGGTCATCCTCGCCGATCCGATCAGGAGCGCGACGACAACCGCGCTCGGCGTGTCGCCGAGTCCGGCCACGCTCGGCGCGCCGGTGACGCTCACTGCGACCGTCACGCCGGCCAGTGGAGGGGCATCAGGTCAGGTCCAGTTCTTCGAGGAGGCCACCTTGCTCGGAACGGCGCCGCTCGTGAACGGCGTGGCGTCGTTTCAGACTTCGGCGCTCCCCCTCGGACTGCACCGGCTGCTTGCCGCGTTCACCGGGAGCAGCGGTGTCCTGCCGAGCGTATCGCCGGCCGTGCCGGTCACCATCGAACCGGCGCCGCCGTTGCAGGCGCCACTGAATCTGCGGGCGTCTACCATCTCGGGTAATCTCGTGACCTTCCGCTGGGACCTGTCGCCAATCGGGCCGCGGCCGACCAGCTTTGTTGTCGAGGGCGGCATCGCGCCGGGACAAGTGCTGGCGAGTCTCGATACCAACAGTCCGTTCCCTGTCTTCACGGTGAGCGCTCCCACCGGGGCGTTCTACGTGCGCGTGCACGCGATGACCGCCAGCGAGCGAAGCGGCCCCTCGAACGAGATTCAGATCTTCGTGAACACGCCGTCGCCACCGTCGCCGCCGGCGAATCTGCTGGCGCTCGTCAACGGATCGTCGCTGGCGCTGACGTGGCGGCCGACGTTCCTCGGCGGCGCCGCCACGACGCACGTGCTCAACGTCGCCGGATCGATGACCGCGTCGCTTCCGTTGAGCGAGGCGACGAGCGTCACGTTCGGCGGCGTGCCCGGCGGCACGTACGCATTGAGCGTCAGCGCATCGAACGCGGCAGGCACGAGCGCGGCGTCGAATGCGGTGACGGTGACGGTGCCTGGCCCCTGTTCCGGCGCGCCGCTCGCGCCTGCAGCGTTTCTGGCGTACCGGGTGGGTAGCACGATCTTCGTCATGTGGGATCCGCCGGCCAGCGGTCCGGCGCCGACGCAGTATGTCTTGACCGTCAGCGGCGCCTTCGATGCCAGCTTCCCGACAGCGGCGCGGGCGCTGAGTGGTGTCGTGGGTCCGGGGTCCTATGGTTTGAGCGTGGCTGCGTCCAACGCGTGCGGTACGAGCGGCGCAACGCCGGCGCAGATCGTGACGGTTCCGTAAGGAGCCGGACGCCGGGCGTGGGGACGCACACGACGTCCGAAACAGTGCCGGCTGGCCACGCGACCCGCGCTCCGGCGCATCGTGGCGGCGAAGCTCGCCCTCCAGTGGTCGCCACACAAATCTCAGGCTGGCTTCGCGGCACGTTTCCGGCCATTGCGCGCTGCGTCAGATGAATCTCGTAACGGCAATCACGGAGAGTGGCGTTGGAGCGCATGGAGTCAGGCATCGACCAACCAAAGATGGCCATCGCGCCGCTTGGAAGTGAAGCGACCTTAAGCAGGTACGTCAGTGAGCTAAGACTTGCCGAACTGTGACCGGTCAGGCCTGTCAGTGTAAGCCTACTATCGCGCCGGAACCGCTTCCATCAGGAGTGCCAGCGCGTTCCGCAGCGCCTTCTCTCCCGCTCCGGCGCCTTTGAAGTGGCCCAGCCGTACGACGACGAGATCATGCGACGGAATGATCCACGTCGACTGCCCGCCGGCACCGGCCATTCTATACGCCTCCTTCGGAACTGGCATCGCGCCGTCACCGTTGATCCAGAAGAACCCGCCGTACACCGGTCGGCCGTCGGCGACCCACGCGGGCGCGAGGGTGCTGACGAACTTCGTGAAGCCTGGTGGCAGCATGCGGTCACCATTCCACACGCCGTCCTGCAAATAGAGGTTGCCGAGCCGCGCCCAGTCGCGAGCGGAGGCAAACTCATAGCCTTGGGTCAGGAAGTTCCCGTACGGGTCGGTCTCCATCACCATGGTCCGTACGCCGATCTTGTCGAAGAGGGCGCGCTGCGGGAACGAGAGGTATTCGTCGCCGCGCTTGTCGACGGCGAGGCGCACAAGATAGTTGGTCAACACGGGGTCGGTGTTGCGATAGCGCCCCACGGTGTTGGGCGGCCACTGCTGGGGCCGCGTCGCAGCGTAGTGGAACGAATTGACGCTGCCGGTGTAGAGATAGAGGTGATCGGGGTACTCCTCTGACGGGGCATGATCGGGGTCCTGTGGCGCGCGAATGCGGAGGCCACTCGACATACGCAGGATGTCCTGGATCAAGATGTTCGCGCGTGGATCGCCAGGCGTCTTCTGCCATTCGGGTATCGGCGCCGGCTGATCCAACCGGTACACACCCTGCTGCATGAGGATGCCCATCATCGTAGCGGTCACGCTTTTGCCCATGGACCAACTCTCGAGCGGCGTCGTATGGGTGATGCCGTCGCCGTAGCGTTCACCGACGATTCGGCCTTTGTACGTCACCACGAACGCGGCCGTCAGCGCCTCCCTTGGCTCGAAGGCAGCGTCGACGGCCTTTTGGACCTTGGCCCCATCAACGCCGGTCGGGGGCGGGTCCTTCGAGAGCACATCTCCCATCGGCCACGGTTGGGTCTCGGGATCCGGCAGCGTGCTCTTGACATCTGCGGGCGTGAAATTCAGCATTGCTTTCCCGATGGGCAGCGTGATGCACCCCTGGTCGCCGAAGTGCTTCGCTGTCCGCACCGAACCGTTCGGCAATGTGACGTCGACCGCCTTCGCGGCGTGATCGACGGCGTACGTCAGTTTCGCCCGCTCGACGTACGGCGCCGTGAAGTACCCGACATTCTCGGCCGCGAACGCCGCGTCGAGGCCCGTGATGAACACAGCCGAGCAGAGAATCTTCGCGTATCCGGATGCGTGATGTGCGAGCGGATCGCCTGGCGGAGGCACGTATGTCGTCGGCAGTTCCAGCTTCTTCGCGCGCGCAAGCATGGCCTCCTGGCCAGATCGCCCGACACCCGCGGCTGCACCTGCAGCCATGGCCACGGTGACGATGGCGGCGATTCGTTTCAGCACGAGACGTTGATTCACTGCGACCTCCAGACTTAGCCGTTCGTGCGAACATTCCGGTTGAGCGTGCGGCAGCGATTCAACGCATAGTCGTCCCCCGCCAAGACCTCCATCCGGCGCTGTCTGACGAGCGGGTCGACATGGAAAAGGGGTCGGGTCTATTTCAAATTTCTGCGTACGCAACAATTTGAAATAGACCCGACCCCTTTGTGGAAAACGTTAGTCGCGGCCACTCGATGGTTTCGGCGGTCGCGTGATCAAGCCGTCGCACGGGAGCGTCTGTGGGCCGTTCTCGGTGCACACGGCATAGTTCGATCCCGTGAACATGGACACGCCGGCATGCTCACCCTTCGCATTGAGCACGTAGAAGCTGATGCCGAAGCTCGGTTCGCCACGCTCGTCGAGCAGGCGCTCCTCGATGGTGTTGGCCTTGATGCGTCTGAGCGCCTCCATCCCAGCGTCCTTGGGATGGCGGCCGCGCCGCATCTCCTCGACGATTAAATACGAACACAGGCCGTAGAGATTGGCCTCACCGCGACCGGTCGATCCCGCGGCGCCCACGTCACCGTCGACGTAGAGCCCGGCGCCCAGGATTGGAGAGTCCCCCGTGCGCCCCGGAATCTTGAACGACAGTCCGCTGGTCGTCGTCACTCCGCAGATCTCGCCCCGCGCGTTGATGCCGTCGCAGTTGATGGTACCGAGATAATGTTCGGGATCGAGCAGGCCATCGGCCACCATCTCCTGCAGCACGCGCAGCGCTTCGCCTTGCCTCCGCTTCGGATCCAGATAACGCGACGGATCGATGCGCCGCTTCCATTCGAGCCACCGGGTTCGAGAGCGTTCGGTGTTGAGGTCCGACTCGATCTTGAATCCCATATCGCGTGCGAACTGTTGCGCGCCGGTACCGACGAGCAAGTGATGGTCGGTCTGTTCCATCACCGCCTTGGCAACGAGCGACGGCGTTCGTACGCCTTCGAGGGCTGCCACGCCGCCCGCCTGCTTCTTTGGTCCGTGCATGCACGAGGCGTCGAGTTGGACGACACCGTCCGCGTTCGGGGTGCCACCGTAGCCAACGCCGCCTTCCTCAGGGTCGAGCTCGTTGATGTTCACCCCCGCGATCAGCGCGTCGAGGACATCGTCGCCGCGCGTGATCAGGGCAAACGCCTTCTCGACGCAGGTCTGCGTACCACCGTTCTTGAAGCGGTTGCCGTTCGCCGAGGCGATGACCACGGCCTTGACGCTTCTCGGCGTCAGTACCGTCGGGCCCTGTCCGAAGCTGACCTCTGGCACGATCGCAGCGGCACCCACGGCGGCGCCGGTTTGCACGAACTGACGACGAGTAATTTCCTTGCGCATGGGTTCCTCTACGTGATTCGTGTTCTGGCTCGCTTCGTCGCGTCGTGGTCCCTTACGACCATCTTCACGGCCCGACTGGAACTCTGAAACCGGTCGCGGGCTGGGTCCGCGTCTCGTCGACAGGGGTGAAAGGCCGACTTGTACACCGCTTCCCCGGTGGACTCAAGCCCCCGCAGGGGAGACGGCTCTGGTGGCCACTGAGGTGCCGCGATCGGGATGCTGCGGCTGATCTATAGTGCTTCTCACCTTTCTTCGGGGAGACCACGGATGTATCCAGCAGCGCCGCGCGACGTGACACGCCGGGATTTCCTTCACACCAGCATGGCCGGAGCGGCGGCCGTGGCCTTCGCCGGATCCGACGCGCTCATCGCTCAGTCGGACCAGGCCGCGGTGATCGCCGAGATCGTCCGCCAGCACGATGCCACTGTGCAGCGGCTGCGTGAGTGGATCGCGATGCCGTCCATCGCGGCCGAGAACCTCAACTACCCGCAAGGCGCCGAATACATGGCTCGGCTCGCCCGCGATGCCGGGTTCACGCACGTGGAGGTCATCCCTACCAAGGGCAAGCCGGGCGTCTTTGCCACGCTCGACAACGGCGCGGCCACGACTCTGGCGATCTACTTCATGTACGACGTGAAGCAGTACGACCCGAAGGAGTGGAGCTCGCCGCCACTCGAAGGACGGATCGTCGATCGTCCCGGCGTCGGCAAGATCATGGTCGGCCGCGGCACCACCAACACCAAGGGCCCGCAGATGGCCTGCCTGGCCGCGCTGCATGCGTTCCACGCCGCCAAACAGAAGCTGCCCATCAACATTGTCCTCGTCTGCGAAGGCGAGGAAGAGATCGGCTCGCCGAACTTCAGAGAAATCGTGTTCAAGCCCGAGGTGGAGGCCGCCCTCCGCAAGGCCGTGGGCATCATCATTCCGCTGGGCAATCAATCGCTCGACGGAGCCGTCGAGGTCAGCCTCGGCGCCAAGGGCATCGTCGAACTCGAGCTCGTGTCCACAGGCGAAAAATGGGGCCGCGGCCCCAAGGCCGACATTCACTCGAGCCTTGCGGCGCACGTCGACAGCCCCGCCTGGCGCCTGGTCCGCGCGCTCAATACGCTGATCAAACCCGACGGGCACACGCCGGCCGTTGAAGGGTTCTTCGACGAGGCGAAGCCGCTCAGTCCGCGGTTGCGCGAGATTCTGGAAGCGGCGATACCGCGCCGCAGCGAAGCCGCCACCAAGAAGGCACTTGGCGTCCAGCGCTGGATCGAGGACGAATCGTGGCACGACTCGCTGGTGCGGCTCGCGAGCCAGCCCACGATCAACATCGAAGGGTTGGTCAGCGGCTACACGGGACCGGGCGGGATGACCATCCTGCCGCACAAGGCGGTCGCGAAAATCGACATGCGCCTCGTTCCGGACATGACCACCACGAGTACTCTGGCGAAGCTGAAGGCGCACCTCGAGAAGCAGGGCTTCGGCGACATCGAGGTCAACATGACTGGCGGCTACAACCCGACTGAGACGCCGCCGAACTCGCGGCTCGTGGAAGCGATGGTGCGGACCTACACCAAGCAGGGTGTCGATCCGCTGCTCTGGCCGCGGCTGGCCGGGTCGTGGCCCGGCGTGATCTTCACCGGCGAGCCGCTCAAGCTGCCCGCCGGGATCTTCGGCATGGGTCACGGCGCCGGCGCACACGCGCCCGATGAGTACTACCTCATTGAATCCGCCAACCCCAAGGTGGCGGGGATCGATGGCGCGACGAAGTCGTTTGTCGATCTCTTCTACACGCTCGCGTAGACCCAGGACTGAGGACCATGGACTACAGACACTGCCGCGCGAGAGCAGGTCCTGCATCGAGTATCGGAATCGCGAACATTGCCCAGGATTGGCGCGCCCGGCAGGTCTCGAACCTGCGACCCTCGGCTTAGAAGGCCCGATGTCATAAACGGTTATATCAAGGCGGTTATAGGTAGCAGCTCGTTGCTGCCCACACCACGGTTCGTGCCGCGAAAATGCCACCGTTGTGCCCATTCAGGCGCGAGATCTGATAACCGATCGCGCGAACACCCGCAAATCGCCCTCCAGCGCAGATCGATCGAGGTGACTGGGCACCCGTCGTCCTGCCCGGCTGAGAAGCCTGCAAGCGCTCTTCTAAAACACTGCGGCGTCAGGCAGGAGTAATCCCTTCCGAGCGGCAATCCCACCATATAATCCACACGGTTTGGCCCTCGTCGTCGGAACGCGTCTCGGCCCGTATGAAGTCACCGCCCAGATCGGCGTGGGTGGAATGGGGGAGGTGTATCGGGCCATTGACACGAATCTGAAGCGTAGCGTCGCCATCAAGGTGCTGCCGGACTCGTTCGCCAACGACGCCCACCGGCTGGCGCGGTTCGCGCGCGAAGCGCAGACGCTCGCCTCACTGAATCATCCCAACATCGCGGCCATTCACGGCCTTGAAGAATCTAACGGTGTGCGCGCGCTCGTGATGGAGCTCGTCGTCGGAGAGGATCTCTCGCAGCGGATCGCACGTGGAGCGATCCCGCTCGACGAAGCGTTGCCCATCGCTCGCCAAATCGCCCAAGCCCTCGAAGCCGCCCACGAGCAGGGGATCATCCATCGCGATCTCAAACCCGCGAACATTAAGCTGCGTGCCGACGGCACGGTGAAGGTGCTGGACTTCGGGCTCGCGCGAGCCGGTGCGGCAGGTGCGTCAAGTGTGGAGCCGCTGAATTCGCCGACCTTCATGAGTCCGGCGGCGCTCACCATGAGCGGCATGATTCTCGGCACGGCCGCTTACATGGCGCCGGAGCAGGCGAAGGGCAAGACGGTCGACAAGCGCGCGGATATCTGGGCGTTCGGCGTGGTGTTCTACGAGATGATCACCGGACGCGGTCTGTTCGGCCGTTCGAGAGTCGCCGGCTCGTCGCACGCGGCTGCGAACGACCGGGAAGATGTGGCATCTGTTCTCGCGGCGGTGATTCAGTCCGAGCCGCGTTGGGATGGCGTGCCGGCGAGCCTGCGTCCGCTACTCGAGAGCTGCCTGCAGAAGGATCCGCGCAGGCGGCTGCGCGACATCGGGGACGCGTGGAAACTCGTGGACGCCGCGCCGACGGTGCCGGTGCCCGCTCAAGGCGGTGCGCTCGGATGGATCTCAGCTGGACTGCTGGCGATCGTCACGGCCATCGCGCTCTGGGCTCCCTGGCGTGGCGAATCGTCTCCAGCGCTGCGCGAACCGATGCGCTTCCAGGTGGACGCCGGAACCGACGTGGTGTTGCCGCCGCTCTCGGCTCCGACCTTCAGCAGCGTCGTGATCTCGCCGGACGGTACGCGTCTCGTGTATGTCGGCAGCGTGCGCGGCGGACCGCCCAAACTACTCACGCGAAGGCTGGATCAGCCCGAATTCAGCGAACTGGTCGGCACTGAGGGTGCGAGCCAGCCATTCTTCTCGCGTGACGGCCAGTGGGTCGGCTTTTGGAACGCTGGCGCCTTGTTCAAGGTGCCCGTCGAGAGTGGCGGGGCGACGAAGCTGGCCGACCTGCCGGCCATGGGCGGCGGCGATTGGACCGAAGCCGGCGACGTGATCGTCGCGGCAGGTGACGCGGCCTCGAGCGTGCTGCGGATTTCTCCAGCGGGCGCGATGACCTCACTGCTCGAATTGGCCAACGGCGAATGGTTTCATACGCACCCGCGAGTCCTGCCGGGCGGTAAGCACATTCTGATAGAAGTGGTGACGAGGTCCGCGGCACAGGGCCCTTACGCGATCGACGTGGCGTCACTGGCCGATCGCCAGCGCAAGACCGTCGTCCGCGGAGGCGGGTCGCCGCGCTATCTCGAGAGCGGTCACCTCGTCTACACGAATCGAGCGACCATGTTCGCGTTGCCGTTCAACCTTGAGAGGCTCGAAGCCCGCGGGACGCCCGTGCGAGTGCTGGACGACGTCGCGTTCGACACGGTCGCCAGCGGCGCGCAGTACGACGTCTCGCGCACGGGCACGCTGGTCTACCGCCGTTACCCGGGCGAGCGATCGGCCTCAACGGTGCAGTGGGTGGACTCGACTGGGAAATCGGCGCCGCTCCTCACCCGTGTCGGGGTGTACGAGACGCCGCGCCTGTCGCCCGATGGCACGCGCATCGCGATCACCGTGAAAGACGGCGTCAACTACGACATTTGGGTATACGAGCCGGCGCGCGATGCGATGACCCGTCTCACCTTGGGCGGCATCCGGGCCGGCAACCCGGTGTGGACCCCTGACGGCCAGTACGTGATCTTCGGATTGCTTGGCAGCGGCCTCCTGTCGGCGCGCGCGGATGGCGCCGGGTCGCCGCAGCCGTTGCTGAAGACGAAGGGCGTTCAGCTGCCGACGAGTGTGACTCGCGACGGCAAGCGGCTCGCTTACTTCCACCCCGACGCCAATCCACAGATTTGGACCGTCCCACTCGAACAGGACAGCAGCGGACTGAAGGCGGGCACGCCGGTGCGCTTTCTGACGACGAAGTCTGTCGACGTGGACGCGACGTTTTCTCCCGACGGCCGCTGGCTGGCTTACGCTTCGAACGAGTCGGGACGGTTCGAGATCTACGTGCGCGCCATCGCCGCAGACGGTGCGGCGGGCACCCGCCGTTGGGTGATCTCGAACAACGGCGGTACGTCGCCCCGGTGGTCGGCGGATGGCCGGGATCTGTTGTATCTCGTCGGCAACCAGATTATGGCGGTGGGCTACGCCGCAAGCGGCGAGTCATTCGTGGCCCAGAAAGCGCGTGTCTGGGCGGCAGACGTGCGCACGACCGGCGGGTTCGATCCAAGTCCGGACGGGAAACGCGTCGCTGTGAGTATGCCGACGTCGACCACTTCGGCCGGCCCGGAACAATCGTTCGTCTTCATCCTGAATTTCTTCGATGAGCTACGCCGACGGGTGCCGGTGAGTCCATGATCGCGGTCGCGTATGGGCTCGCCCTGACTCGGGCGCGCGTTGACGTTGCGAGCGCGCGCCGTCCCACGACTTGCAGACCTCGCCCCGAGCTCAGTTCGGTGCGCGCAACCATCCTGCCGGAAAAGGGCGGCGACTGCGGACTCTGTGTTTGCGAGGTTGTGCGTAATCACGACTAGGTGATTGGCATCCAGACGGATTGCCGTCGTCCCAGCATTGACACCCCACTCCGTGGCTGCTATGGAGAGCGAACGTTGATGGCTCTGGTTCAACAGTCTCGTGTTCGAAGTGCGCAGGCCATTCGAGTGAGCTAAGACTTGCCGAATTCTGACCGGTCAGGCCTGCCAGCGTAAGCCTCACAACGGCCACTGCTCGGGACGACTGCGGAGTTCTGCCCAGAATTGGCGCGCCCGGCAGGTCTCGAACCTGCGACCCTCGGCTTAGAAGGCCGATGCTCTATCCACTGAGCTACGGGCGCCTTGTGGCAGTGTAACGGCGTTTGCCGGCGATCGTTCCGCCCGCAACCGTTGCGGCATGGCGTCCGGCACGAGGCGCGTCGCTTTCCGACCTGGCCGCTGCATCGCCGATCTGAAGTATTGCAAACCTCTGCCGTAAGGACAATCTCGGTACTTGACGCCATAGTTTCCCGGTCACAGGATGGATCCGGTGTGACGGATGTCCTGCTTGCCTTCCGATGACAGCAGACCGATTGCGCACGTGATGCGCAGCGTCGCGGTGGTGCTCGCACTGGTCGCCGCCGGCTGCGGGTCCTCGTCTCGCGTGGCCACGGGGCCGACCCCGGTCAAGTGCCAGGTTGCGCTCGCGTCCTCCGCGACGACCCTCACCGCGACGGGCGGCACGCTCACCGTTCAGGTCACGACGACGCCTGAGTGCACCTGGACGGCGGCCGCCGAGGCGAACTGGATCGCCGCGTCGGGTCCGACCTCGGGACAGGGCAACGGCGAAGTCCCGTTCCAGATCCCCGCCAATCCCACCCCGGCCATGCGCCAGGGCGACATCCTCGTCAACGACGCGCGGCTGCGCGTACAGCAGGAGGCCGCGCTGTGCCAGTTCGCGGTTGCGCCCCCGCGGCAGGCTGCGGCCGCCGACGGCGGCGGCGGCGAGTTCGCCGTGACGACTGCCGCCGGCTGTGCGTGGAGCGCGCTCAGCGAATCGCCGTGGATCACCATTGCCGGCGCGGGCAGCGGCAACGGCAGCGGCGCCGCACGATACACGGCGGCGCCGAACACCGGCCCCGCGCGGAGCGGCCGCTTGATCATCGCCGGCCAGGCCGTGCTCGTCGATCAGGCGGACGGCACGCCGCTGCCACCGCAGTGCACCTACGTGCTGTCGACAACTTCGCAGAGCGTGCCCGCTGGCGGCGGCGGCGGAGCGGTCGGTGTCGTCGCCGGTCCCGCCTGCCCGTGGACCGCCGTGAGCAGCGACGCATGGTTGTCGGTGACGTCCGGCGACATCGGCAGCGGAAACGGGACGGTCGGTTTCAACGTCGCGCCCAACCCCGGCGATCCGCGCAGTGGCATTCTGACCATTGCCCGGCAGACGTTCACCGTCACGCAGGCGGGGACCGGGCCATGTGCCTACGCCATCAACCCCACGACCCAGTCGATGGGCGCGAGCGGCGGCAATGGCGGTCCGGTCAGCGTGGCCACCGACGCCGCCTGCGCCTGGGCCGCCGCGAGCCACGTGCCGTGGATCACGATCACGTCCGGCGCCTCGGGCGTCGGCCCCGGGAGCGTCGCCTTTGACGTGGCGGCCAACAGCGGCGGGGCGCGCAGTGGCACGCTGTCGATCGCGGGTACCGTGTTCACGCTCACGCAGGCCGGCGCGCCGGGGTGCACCTACGCGATCAATCCGAACAGCCAGTCGATGGGCGCGGGCGGCGGCAGCGGCACGCCTGTGTCGGTGTCCACCGACGCGGCCTGCTCGTGGTCGGCGGTCAGCAACGTGCCGTGGATCACGGTCACCGGCAGCGGCTCGGGCATCGGCCCGGGCAGCGTCGGGTTCACCGTTGCCGTCAACACGGGGGGTGCCCGCACGGGGACGCTCACGATTGCGGGGCAGACGTTTACGCTGTCGCAGGCCGCGCCGCCGGCGTGCGCTTACGCCATCAACCCGTCGAGCGCCAGCATCGGTGCGGTTGGGGGCAGCGGGCCGCCGGTCGCGGTGTCGGGCGGCGCAGGCTGCTCCTGGACCGCGGTCAGCAGCGTGCCCTGGATCCTCGTGACCTCCGGCGCCAGTGGCACCGGCCCGGGGACGGTCACCTTCACCGTCGCGCCCAACGCCGGTCCGGCGCGCACCGGCCTCCTCACCATCGCGGGTGAGAACTTCCTCGTCAGCCAGTCCGCGCTGAGCGCGTGCAGTTATTCCGTGAATCCGACGAGCGAATCGCTCGGCTGGGCTGGCGGACCGGGGTCACCGATCACCGTGTCAACGGCTTCCAACTGCGCCTGGACGGCGGTGAGCAACGATTCGTGGCTGACGATCCCGGCCAATCCGCCGCGCAGCGGGAACGGCGTCGTGCTCTACACTGCGGCGCCCAACACCGGCGCGGCACGAGTCGGCACCCTGACGATTGCGGGGCAGACGGTCACCGTCTCGCAGGCGGCGGCCGTCGCCTGCAGCTACACCATCGCGCCGAGCAGCGAATCGTTCGGCCTCGGGGGCGGCCCCGGCACGCCCATTGCCGTGACCGCGCCGGCGGGGTGCGCCTGGACGGCGGTGAGCGATGTGGCCTGGGTGACGATCACCGGGGGCGCCAGCGGCAGCGGAACGGGTGTGGTCCTATACCGCGTGGCGGCGAACTTGGTGACTCGCCGCACCGGCACCATGACGATCGCCGGGCAGACGTTCACCGTGACGCAGACCGGCCTGCTCGTCGCTCGACATGCGCGGCCGATTCCGGAGCGGGAGCGCACGCTGTGACATCGGGTGGCTGGCGTGCGCGCGTGACCCTGACCGCCCTGCTCGCCCTGGCGGCGGCCGACCGCCCTGCCGCACGTCAGCAGTCGGTCAGCGAGGTCCTGTCGTTTCTCCTGACCAATCGCTCGATCCCCACCGACGACTTCGTTCAGGACGAGGAGGCGGCTGCGGCGACGCGCGATACGTTCACCAGCTTCCTGCTTGCCGAGCTCTCGACGCTGCCCATCAGCTCGTCTGCCGGCGGGTTCACCTACCGGCTCGACCCGGCGCTCGGGACAGTCGTCTTGTCCAGCGAAAGCTTCGGCCCCTTTTTCGTCGAACGGACCCTGACCGCCGGCCATCGCCAGTTCTCGGTCGGGCTCGGCTACCAGCGCGCCGCCTACCAGAACATCGACGGTCGCAATCTGCGGGACGGGACGCTGGTCGCCACCGCCAGTCGTGTTCGCGGCGAGGCCGCCCCCTTCGACGTCGAAACGCTGGCGCTGTCGCTCGAGACCGATACGGTCACGCTGACCGGCAACTATGGGGTCAGCGACCGGCTGGATGTCAGCGCCGCGGTGCCGTTCGTCCGGCTCGCGCTCAACGGACGCCGCGTGGACACCTACCGCGGCCGAGAGGTGATCCAGGCCATCGCCACCGCGCGGGCGTCCGGGCTGGGCGACGTCGTGGTTCGAGCCAAATACAACGTGATCCGGATCGGGAGCAGCGGTCTCGCCGTGGGCGGGGAAGTCAGGCTGCCGACCGGCAGTGAACCGAATCTCCTGGGCGCTGGTCGCGCGACGGTGCAGCCACGTTTGGTGGGAACGCTCGAGCGCGGGGCGGTCGGGCTGCACGGCAACCTCGGCTATTCAATCGGCCGTGTGGCCGACGAGTGGGATTACGGCGGCGCAGTCACTCTCGTCGCGGCGCCGCGGCTGACGGTGGTGGGCGAGGTAATCGGGCGCCGGCTCAGCAATTCGGGGCGGCTCATCGAGACCACGTCAGCTCATCCGCGGTTGGCGGGCATCGACACCATTCGACTGACCAGTTTGCCGGTCGCCACGACGAGAGCAGTGGCGGTTGTCGGCGTCAAGTGGAATATCGTCGGCGCCTGGCTGCTGAGCGGGCACGTGATTCGGCCGCTGACGAGGAGCGGGCTCAACGCGCGCTGGGTTCCGACGGTGACATTCGACTATTCTTTTGGACGGTAACGCATGCAATCGGACATCGGACACCGGCGCCGTAAGACAGCTCCTGCCACGAGCACGCAACGTGTCCTCGTGGCGCCGTTAAAGGGCGTGGACAGCGCGCTGGAGGAGTTTGGTTCGGAGGAGGCGGCAGCGGCCCGCGCGGCGCGGGGTGACGGCACTGCCGATGGCCTGTCGGCGCTCGGCGGATTCGCGCCCGAGGACCAGTCGCGTGACGCGACACTGCTCGTGCGCTCCACCGAGCTCGCCCCGGTGCGGAAGACGCCGCTGCGACCGGACTCGCGTCCGCGCGGCGGCAGGATGACCGACATCATCGGCTGGTCCGTCCAACTGGCTGGCCGGATCCGATGGGCCGATGTCGAGGCGACCCTCCGGTCCGAGCGGGCGCAGCCGGCAGGACTGACGCTGGCGCTGCTGGCGCTCGCGGTCGTCGGCGTGACCATGGCCTCGCCACCGCCCACGGCCACCGCCGGGCAGGGCTCGTCGGAAGGCGATCTCGTCGCGGCGAGCTGGATCTCACCGCTGAAGATGCCCGCCACGGCGCGCACGAGCGGCGCGCACGTCGCGACCGCGGGCGCGGAGCCCGCGGAGCCCGTTCGGCGATCGGGGCCTGCTCCTCTCCCCGCACGCGCCTCGGCGATTCGTGCGGCGGCGACGGCGGCGGTGACGATACCCGCGTCCGAGGCCGGGCGCGATGCGGTCTCGGCCGTCGGGTCGCCGCTCGGCGTCGAGTCGGCCGCGGTCGACGCGACGACGCTTGCCCCGTTGGCGACGGCTCTCGACAGCGCCGCGCCGCCGGCAACCGACGCGGCCGGGACG
Organism: uncultured Acidobacteriota bacterium; assembly: GCA_963707795.1. Classification (GTDB taxonomy): domain Bacteria; phylum Acidobacteriota; class Vicinamibacteria; order Vicinamibacterales; family UBA2999; genus JACCSI01. The sequence continues at coordinate 652,734 of OY970174.1, forward strand.
GCAGAGATCAGGGATGCTCTCAGCCGGTATCGCCGCGCCTTCAACGGGCTCGACGCCGGCAGCGCGCGCGCGGTGTGGCCGACGGTCAACGTCCAGGCGCTCAGCCGGGCGTTCGACCGCCTCGAGACCCAGTCGTTCGAGTTCGACAGCTGTGCCATCACGCTGGGCAATGCACGGGCCGTCGCCTCGTGCAGCGGCAGTGCGACCTATGTCCCGAAGGTCGGCAACCGGCGGGCGCGCAGCGAGACTCGACACTGGCGATTCGATTTGCGGCAGCGGGATGGAGAGTGGTTGATCGAGACCGTCGATTCCCGATGATCGACCGGGCTCAGTCGTCCAGTCGACGCACGCCAATCGTTCCCGCCCACGCTCCGAGCGCCGCCGCCACCGCCACCGATGGCGCCCACCACTCGGGCCACGCCGACGCCGCCCCGGTGAATCCCAACCAGTAGGTCGCGGCCAGCACACCCGCCAGGCCGAGCACGGCGAGGCTGGCATCGGACCGCGCGATGCGCGCCGCGACCCGCGCGCCGGCGGCGGCGGCGATCAGGGCCACGGCGAGCAGCACCGCGTATTCGGCTGGCGATGTCTCGCGCGGCTGTGCCCCGAGCGGCAGGCCCACGGTGACGAGCATGACGAGGACGGCCCCGGCGTACGCGAGGAGCATGGCGACGATGGCGCCGGCCGCGATGGCTGCTGCGATGCGGATGACCAGCGCCATGGGGAAAAAGGGGTCGGGTCTATTTCACGTTTCTGCGTACGCAGAAACGTGAAATAGACCCGACCCCTTTTACAGCGGTTGCCGCAATTAGGCAACTGGTGCCGCACGGAATGCGTACCCGGCGGCGGATCAGCGCCGCCTCCCCGCGCAGCAGCATGGTGACGATCTGCACCGCGAGGCCCGCCGGGGGGCTCAGCTCGGCCGCCGTCTGCGCCGCATCCAGTGTCTGCCGGCGTCCCAGCCGCGACGGCAGCGACCGCAGGAGGAACAGCGGCAGCGGCAGCGGCGAGAACAGGTACGTCCCGTAATCGACCGCAAACCCAGCCTCCGCCAGGCGGCGGCCCAAGGTCCCCAGCCGGTACCGCCGATGATGCCCGACCAACTCGTCCTCCCGCGACCACAGCGCGGAAAAGGCCGGCACCGTGACGTACAAACGCCCGCCACGGCGGATCACCTCGTGCAGCCGGCGCAGGAAGCGGCCATCGTCCGGCAGGTGCTCGAGGACGTCGAACACGCCGACGGCATCGAGCGACCCGGGTTGCAGTCCGGCGTCCTCGAGCGTCGCGCAGACGACGGGGTCGAGCCCGCGGGCGCGTGCATTGCGCGCTCCGCCGGACCGGGCTCGATGACCATGACCGGGAAGCCGGCGTCGCGCAGCGCGAGCGAGACGAAGCCGTTGCCGGCGCCCACGTCGGCGATCGGTCCCGTCGGCGGAAAGCGGCGGACCGTGTCCACGATCGCGCGGTTGCGGTGCTGGAACCAGAACGAGCGGTCCTCGATCTGGAAACAGAAGGCATTGGCCTCGTCCGGATAGTCCACGGCCGACGGTCCCGCCGCGTGCCAGATGCCGTCCGGCCCGCGCGACAGTGTCGGGGCGATGCGCGCGAGATCGGGGGCGGACATGGATGGGAATGATAGCGCCGCTTTCGCCTTGTCACCGGCAACGGGAACTTGCGATCATGGGTGCCCTGATCCACCTGTTCCGTCGCTCGCGCCTGCCAATACTCCTCGTCCCGGCGGCGGCCTGGGTCGCGTGGCTGCTGACCCTGCCGCCGCGGCCGGCGGCGTGGATCGTATTCCTGTCCGGCCTGCCCATCGTCGCGCTGGGGTCGTGGCTCGCGCACGACCGGGAGTCCGAGCCGTGGCCGGCGTGGCTGCGGCGCACGCTCGACGGCCATGCCCTGGCGATCGTCCTGCTCGTCGCGCTCGGCGTCCAGTTCGAGGACGCGCACGGCATCACGACCGACGGCGTCATCTATTTTTCGCAGCTGCGCAGCGTCATCTTCGACCGCGACCTGAACGTCGCCGCCGAGTTCGTCTACCTCGGTCAGCCGCCGCGGCCGTATCACGTCGTGCCGATCGGCCCGACGTTCGTCTGGCTGCCGCTCTACCTGCTGGTCGCGGGCGCCGACGCGGTGGGGCGGGGACTGGGATGGTGGACGGCGCCGGCCGACCCGGCGGCGCTCGGTTTGACGCTGCCCTACGTCCGGGCCGCCCTCGTGTCGTCATTCGCCATCGGGGCCCTCGGCCTGGTCGTGCTCCATCGCTTGCTGCGCGCCGAGTTCAGCGCCGCGGTGTCGTTGGCTACCACCCTCCTCGTCTTCGCGGCCACGCCGCTCGTCTGGTACATGGTCTACGAGCCGTCGATGACGCACGCCGCCTCGTTCGGCTTCGTGTCGCTGTTCGTGGCCGCCGCCGTCCGCTGGACGTCGCCGGCCATCACGCCGGCGCGCGCGGTGATGCTGGGCGCGCTGCTGGGCGCGGCCTTTCTCTCCCGCCCGCAGGAGGCGCTCTTCGCGCTCGTGCCCGCGGCGCTCCTGGTCGCGTCGCCGGATCCGATGCGGCCGCGCCTGACGGCCGCTTCCCGGCTCGCAGCCTGGGCATTCGTCGGAGCGCTGCCATCCCTCGCGCTCCAGGCGATCCACTCGTCGATCCTCCTGAGCCGCGAGCGCTTCTCGCTGGTCGGCGCCGGCGGCTATCTCGACCCCTTCAGTTCGCGCTGGGACGACACCCTGTGGTCGTCGTGGCACGGCTTCCTGGCCTGGTCGCCCGTCGCGTACATCGCGGTCGCCGGGACGATCGCCTACCTCTTGGTCCGCGCGCGCTGGGCCGCGATCACGCTTGTCGTGCTGTTCCTGATGGCCTGGGTCAACGGCTCCACCGCCGACTGGGCGGCCGGGTGGTCGTTCGGCGGCCGGCGCTTCACCAGCTGCCTGGTCCTGCTCGCACCCGGCCTCGCCCTGGTCGTGCAGACCCTGATACGCCGGCCGATGATCCCGATTGCGCTGCTGGCAGCCGCCGCAATCACCTGGAATCAGTTGCTGATGCAGCAGTTCGCGACCGGCCTGATCGAATCCGGCGAGGACGTCACGTTCGCGCAGATCGTCCGGCAGCAGGCTGCGCTGGCGACGCGGCCGCCATTTTTCTACCCCTTCGCGTTTCCCGCGAACGCGTGGTTCGCCTGGCGGACGGGGCTGTCGATCGATCAGTACGATCTGTTGTCACCCGAGCCGCTGCGGCCGGCCATCGACCTGCCCTTCGACGCTGGTGCGAGCCGATTCCTGATCGCGGGGTGGGGGCCGCGGGCGGCCGATCAGTGGGGTGACCTGCGCTGGATGGAAGAGGCGCGAGCCGAGGTCATACTCCCGCTCCGCCTCGCGGACGACAGTCCGGCCACACTCGAGATCGACGCGCGCACCCGATTGCTGGACCCGCCCACCGCGGTCCTCGTCGCCGTGTCGATCGACGGCCGTCCCGCGGGCACGCTGACTGCGGATGCCCGCGAGCGATCCCGCGCCACGATGGCAGTGCCCGCCGCCAGGATCAGCGGCTTCATCCGGCTGGTGCTGACGAAGGACGGCGAGGCGCCGCCGGTGGCGATCTACCGGATCGCCATCGCGCCTCGACCGCGGTAGCTCCCGGGACGCCCTGCGCGTCGACCGTCTCGTGTTACCAACCCGCGCCACGCGGCAAAAGCCAGCAGCAGGAGACCATCACCATGCTGCACACGATTGCCGCCGCCGTTCTTTTCGTCCTCGTCGCCGCGCCGCCGGCGTCGGCCCGACAGAAGCCAGCCGAACCCGCGACCCTGCGCGGCGTGCTGCTCGATGGCTGGAACGGCATCGGCGACAAGGTCGTCGAGCTCGCCGAGGGCCTGCCCGCGGACAAGTACGACTTCAAGCCCGCCGACGGCGTGCGGACGTTCGCCGACACGCTGCGGCACGTGGCCTTCTGGAACGACTGGGTGGCGCGCACGGCGCGCGGTGAGAAGCCGGATGGCAAGCCCAACGAGCTGCCGAAGGCGGACTATGCAACGAAACCCGCGATCGTCGCGGCGCTGAAGAAGTCGGTCGCGGACGCTGCCGCTCAGTTGAAGGCCGGCGCGGATCCCGCGCCCAAGGCCGCCGAACTGTGGATGTCCTTCATCGCGCACTCGAGCGAGCATTACGGACAGCTCGTCGTGTACTACCGGCTCAACGGCCTGGTCCCGCCGGCATCGCGCCAGCAGCGGCAGTAGTCGCCGCCGTGGCAGCAGCAGGGCGCGACATCGTCGGGCCGTTGCCGCGGGCGTGAGGTTCCGGCCGGACACGTGTCGGCCGGAACCTGGCCCGGGTGGCCGCTCTAGTTGGTCGTCACGGCCCGCACCGGCTTGATGGCCGCCGGTTTCACGCCGCCCGCCCCGATCTTCTCGAAGAGGTCCGGCAGCGCCGTGATGAGCGCGTTGGTCTCCTGAACCAGCTTCGCCAGGTCGCCGCGATTGTCGGCCAGCACGCGCTGCTGTTGTTCGCTCGGCAGCGAGTGCGAGTTCATCACCTGGCCCTTGGTCTGTCCGATCTGCCCGCGCACGTTCTGCTGCTGGCCCCCGAATCCACCGCCGCCACCGCCCTGTCCGCCGCCCTGCTGTCCGGGTGCGGTGACCCCGAGCCGCCGCCGCAGCTCGGTGAGCTGCTTCCCGGTGGCCTCGATGGCGGTCTTGGCGTCGGCCGGCACGTTCGCCGCCATCTTCACCAATCCCTCGAGCGCCTGATACTGCGTGCCGAGCTGCGACACGGCCGTCGCCGCCTCGTTCGCGGTTTCGTGCAGGCGATGGAGCGCCAGCGCCGTATCGTGCCAGGTCTTGCGATCCGCGTCGGTCAACAGCACGGCGGTGTCGCCGCGCACCGTCACCGGCTTGGTGGCGATGTCCTTGCCGTCCACGACCAGCGTGACCCGGTACTCGCCGGGCATGACGAACGGGCCGTTGTTGCCGCCGCCGCCGAATCCGCCGCCGCCGCCGGGCCCCCCGGCCGTCTCGCCGGCGACCGGCCGCAGCGGCTGATAGCGCAGGTCCCAGTGGATGCGATTGATGCCGGCCTTGCGCACCTCGTCCATGTCGTTGCCCTCGATCTCGCGCACGAGGGCGCCGCCGGCGTCGCGGATCCGCAGCGCCACGTTGCTTGGCGTCTCCCTTGAGGTAATAGCTGATCGGCGCGCCGAATGTCGGGTTGCGGCCGCGGAACGGCTTGTCGGTCACGAAGCCGCGATTGTTGGCCGGGTTGAACTGCATGGCCGGACGCATGTCGAACAGGAACGCGTCGGTCCGCATCGCCTCGGCCGATTGCTGGATCGGCGTGGCATCGTCCAGGATCCAGATGCTGCGGCCGTGCGTGGCGAGAATCATGTCGTTGTCGCGCGGGTGGAACACGATCTCGTGAATCGGGACGGTGGGCAGGCCGGCGCGGATGCGCTGCCAGCTGCCGCCGCGGTCGGTGGAAACGAACAGCCCGAACTCGGTCCCGGCGTAGAGGACTGCCGGGTTCTTCGGATCCTCGGCGACGGTCATCACCACCTGCCCCTTGGGCAGACCCTCGCTGATCGAGCGGAAGTTGTTGCCGCCGTCGACGCTGGCGTAGACGTAGTTGTCGTAATCGTCGTTGGTGTGGTTGTCGAACGCCACGTAGACGGTGTTGGCGTCGTGCGCCGACGCCACCAGCTCCGGAGACATACGCGTTCTTCGGCATGTTCGGGAACTTGGCCGTCAGGTTGGTCCAGGTCTTGCCGCCGTCCCGCGTCATGTTGACGACGCCGTCGTCCGAGCCGGCGTAGATGATCCCGGCCTGCTTGGGCGATTCCACCACCTGCACCAGGTTGCCGAAGGACTGCACGCCGTCGTGCTTGGCGATGGTGAAGTCCTTGGCGGTGACGCCCATCAGCGACAGCGTCTCGCGGTCGACGTTCTGGGTGAGGTCGCCGCTGATAGCCTGCCACGACTGGCCACGATCGGTCGAGCGGAACACCATGTTCGCCCCGGCATACAGCGTGGACGAGTCGTGCGGCGAGATGTGGATCGGCCGTGTTCCAGTTCCAGCGCAGGGCGGGATCGTCGCGGCCGGGCAGCGGGCGAATCGTCTTGCGTTCGTTGGTCACGCGGTCGACGCGGACGATGTTGCCGTCCTGCGACTCGGCGTAGACGGTGCGCGAATCGTTCGGGTCGGGCAGCGCTTCGAAGCCGTCGCCGCCCTGGATCTGGTACCAGTCGTCGTTGACGATGCCGTTGCGGCTGCGCACGGCGCTCGGACCGCACCACGTGTAGTTGTCCTGCAGCCCGCCGCACAGGTTGTACGGCGTCTCCATGTCGTAGCCGACATGGTAGTACTGCCCGAGATCCATGTTGTAGATGCCTTCCCAGGTCTTGCCCTTGTCCCAGCTGATGCCGATGCCGCCGTCGTTGCCGTCGATGATGTGATTCGGGTTGGCGGGGTTGATCCACATCGCATGGTGGTCGGAGTGCATCGTGCCGTTGTTGACGAAGGTCTTGCCGCCGTCATCGGAGATGTGCAGCTGCACGCCGAGCACGTAGACGCGCAGGTCGTTGGTCGGGTCGACGCGGATCTGGCTGAAGTACATCGGCCGCGGGTTGACGTTCGACATCTTGCGCCACGTCACCCCGGCGTCGTCGGAGCGATAGGTGCCGCTCTCCCCGCGATGCTCGATGCGCGCGTACAGGATGTTCGGGTTGGCACGATAGACGTCGAGCCCGATGCGGCCGAGCGGGCCCTCCGGGATGCCGCCGGTGAGCTTGGTCCACGTGCGGCCGCCATCGCTGGTCTTGTGGATGGCGCTGCCCGGTCCGCCGCCATTGAAGCCCCAGGTCGCGCGCCGCCGCTGGTAGGTCGCGGCATAGAGCACCTTGTTGTTGGCCGGATCCTGCACCAGTTCGGTGGCGCCGGTGTCCTCGTTGACGAAGAGCACGTTCGCCCAGGTCACGCCGCCATCGGTGCTCTTGAACACGCCGCGCTCCTTGCCCGGCCCCCACAGGCTGCCGAGGGCGGCGACGTAGACGAGGTCGTGATCGACCGGGTCGACGATGATGCGGGCGATGTGCCGCGACTCGCGCAGGCCCATGTGTGTCCACGTCTGACCGCCGTCGGTGGACTTGTAGACGCCGTTGCCCCAGGAGCCGCTCTGGCGGTTGTTGTTCTCCCCGGTCCCGACCCACACCAGGTTGGCGTCGTTCGGCGCGATGGCGACGTCGCCAATCGAGACCGCGTCATCGAGGTCGTCGAACAGCACCTCCCACGTCGTGCCGCTGTTGACCGTCTTCCACAGGCCGCCCGTCGCGGTGCCGACGTAGAACACCGCCGGGTTCGACTCGAGGACCGCGAGGTCGTCCACCCGGCCGCCCATGGTGGCGGGACCGATGTTGCGAAAACTCAAGCCGGCGAACGGGTCCACCGCCGGCGCGGCCGGACGCGTCGGCGCCTGGCCCTGGGTCGGTGCCTGGAACCCCATCACGGCGGTGAGCAGGGCAGCGAGCCCGGCGAAACGGAGACGACGTGCGGACATGCGGATTCCTCCTGGGCGACCCGCCGTGGGCAGCGGCAGGTCTCGTCCGGACGGCGACCTCCCACGCGCCCTGGTGCGCGAGCCTAGGCGCGGGACTGTACCACGACTGTTCGGCTGGAATGAAGGCGTCGCGGAGGGAGTCAACGAAGCGGCGCTAAGATGCCTTCGATGAGGGCGAGCCCCGGGACTTTCGTATCGGCCCTGGCGCTGGCGGCGTTCGGCGCCGGCGCCATCGACCTTGATGTCACGCCGCTGGACGTCGAGCGGGCGCTCGTCATTGCCCGCTCGTCCGACCGCGAACGCGAGGCCTTCCATGCGCCCTACGTCCGTCGAGTCGATTCCGCCGCGGTGGAACGGGTCGAGGTGGTCAGCGAGTTCCGGCGCATCGTGCTGACGGCGCACGAGCGGTGGTTGAAGGGCGATCGCGCGTTCGCCTACAGCGTGCCGCAGGCGCAGCAGGCCAATGCCCCGTGGAAGCGGCGGGTGTCGATCGTGGCGCGCCTGCGATTCCACCCGCAGAACACCTACATCGCCGTGCCGCCAGCCGACATCGTGCTCCTGGGACGGGCGGCCGAGGTGATTGGCATGCTGCGCGATCCGATCCTCTCGCTGCCATCACCGCACCCAGGGGATCGGCTGCCGATTCTCGGGGCCGTCGTGGAGGCCGTGTTCGAGGCCGGCACCCTCGGCCAGGACACGCGGGAATTCGCCGTCCGGCTCGAGGAGCGGGAGCTGACGCGAGTGACGTTCGATCTGGGCGCGCTGCCCTGATCCCGATCGCGCGAGGCGGCTGGTGGCCCGTCACTCCGCGCGCCCTGGCGATCCGGGCGCCGCGCCGCGCGATCGGGTCGTGCTTCAGCGTGGACGGACCACTACCGGCCGGACAGCGGCGGTGCGGCCGGCACGGCGAAGGCCGTCAGCGTCATGCCGGCCGGCATGACCACGTACTGCCGTCCGTCGAGCATGTAGGTGGTCGGCGGCGCGTAGATCGGCGCCCCCGTCTGGTAGCGCCACAGCTCCTGGCCGGTCGCCGCGTCGGCCGCCAGCACGTGGCCTTCGTTGTCGCCGCTGAAGACCACGCCGCCGGCGGTGGAGAGGACGCCGGCCCACGACGGCGTCGGATGCGGGATCTCCCATTTCTTCTCACCGGTCAGCGGATCGATCGCACGCAGCGCGCCGCGCGCCGTGTGATCCGGCGCCCGGCTCACGCGTCCGCCCATCGTGCGGTCGCCCGCCTTGTACCCCGGCGGCGGAGCTTCCGAGAAGTACATCTGACAGGTCTCGCGGGCCGACACGTAGAGCAGGCCGGTGGCCGGACTGAACGAGGGCGACATGAAGTTCGTGCCGCCGAACAGGTCGGGGCAGGTCAGCGTGCCCGTCGCCGTCGGCCGCTGGTCGGGCAGCTCCACCGGGCGCCCATCGGCGCCGATTTCCGCCGCCCACGTCTGGTGGACGAACGGCTTCGCCTGGACGAACGTGCCGCGTTCGCGATTGAGCACGTAGAGGAACCCGTTGCGATTGGCGACGATCACCGCCTTGAGCGGTTGCCCCGCGACGGTCACGTCAGCGAGGACCGGGATCTGGTTGGCGTCCCAGTCGTGGACGTCGTGCGGGGTGAACTGAAAGTGCCAGCGCAGCCGTCCGCTGTCGGCGTCGAGGGCGATGAGCGATCCGGAATACAGATTGTCGCCCTTGCGGTCGTCGCCGAAGAAATCCGGATTGGGGTTGCCCGTCCCCCAGTACACGAGATTCAAATCCGGGTCGTAGCTGCCGGTCAGCCACGTCGGCGCGCCGCCGCGCTCCCAGGTTGCGGCATCCGTCGGCCAGGTCTCGCTGCCCGGCTCGCCAGGCGCCGGGACCGTCCAGAAGCGCCATGCCTGCTTGCCCGTCGCGACGTCGTAGGCGTCGAGAAAGCCGCGGATGGCGTACTCCCCGCCGGCGATGCCCGTGATCACCTTGTCCTTGACGACGAGCGGGGCGCCGGTGCTGGCATAGCCCTGGCGATAGTCGGCGATCTGCGTCTCCCACACCGGCTTCCCGGTCGTGGCGTCGAGAGCCACGAGGTAGGCGTCGAGCGTCGCCATGAACACCCGGTCGCCGGCGATCGCCAGCCCGCGGTTGACCATGCCGCAGCATGCTTTCACGCCGTCGGGGACCGGCCGCTGGTAGCGCCAGATCTGGCGTCCCGTGCGCGCGTCGATCGCCCAGGCGTTGTTCATCGGCCCGCCGACGTAAAGCACGCCGTCCACGACGATGGGCGTGGCCTCGAACTTGCCGGCGACGCCGGTCTGGAACGTCCACTGCGCGGCGAGCTGGCCGGCATTGGCGGCGGTGATCTGCGTCAACGGGCTGTGCCGCCGGCCCGAGTAATCACCCGAGTAGGTCAGCCACCGCTCGGGGTGGGTGAGACCGCCGAGCAGGTCCTGGCTGGAGATGCCCTGCGCGTGCGCGGCAAGCGTCGCCGCGACCATCACGCCGCACACCGCGAGCAGCCGGTGCCCCGAACGGATACTCATCATGACCGCGAAGCATACTACTACCGCAAATGAGAACAATTCACGCCGCCACCCCTCCATCGTCGGTACGATTCGACCATGCCATCGCTTGACTATCTCCAGCTCGACGTGTTCACCAGCCGCCGCTTCGAAGGCAACCAGCTCGCCGTCTTCCTCGACGGGCGGGGCCTCGACACGGCCGGCATGCAGACCATCGCGCGGGAGATGAACTTTTCCGAGTCCACGTTCATCCTGCCGCCCGAACGTGCGGACACCGACGTCCGCATGCGCATCTTCACCCCCGGCGTCGAGCTGCCGATGGCCGGACATCCCACCATCGGCAGCACTTTTGCGCTGGCGCACACCGGACGCATCGCGGCCGCGCGCGAGCAGTTCGTGTTCGGGCTCGGCGTGGGACCGACCCGTGTCGAACTGCAGTGGAACGGCCCGGCGCTGTCGTTCGCGCGCATGGATCAGCCGCTGCCCGAGTTTCGCGAACCGGCCGTCACGGCGGCTGACGTGGCGACGGCGGTCGGCGTCGATCCGGCGGCGTGGAGCCGGACCGGCCTGCCCATGGAGGAAATCTCCTGCGGCGTTCCGTACATCTGCCTGCCGCTCGACACCCGGGCGGCGGTCGACGCCGCGGCCGCCGACATGTCGAGGCTCCGCTCGCTGACCAGCGCCTTTGCCATCGATCACGTCGGGATCTATCTGTTCACGCTGGAGCCGACCGAGCCGGGCGTCACTGCCTACAGCCGGATGTTCGCCGCCGGCCTCGGCATCGCGGAAGATCCGGCGACCGGCAGCGCCTGCGGCCCACTCGGGTCGTACCTGGTCCGGCACGGACTCGTGCGCGGACCGGCGGCCTCCGAGATGGTGAGCTGGCAGGGCGTGGCCATGGGACGGCCGAGCCGCATTCACATTGCCATCGGCGTCGATGCCGGGAATGCCATCACCCGCGTCCAGGTGGGAGGGCAAGCCGTGCTCGTCGCCGAAGGGCGGCTGATGGTCTGATTGCGGCGTATGGGCGACGCAGGCGGATCAGGGCGCCAGGCGGGTCCGCACCCATCCACCGGCGGCATCGCGCGTATACAAGACGCGATCGTGCAGGCGCCCGGGCCGCCCCTGCCAGAACTCGAGGCGCTCGGCGGCAACGTGGTAGCCGCCCCACTCGGGCGGGCACGGCACCGGCTGTCCGGCGAAGCGGGCCTTGACCTCGGCGAACCGGCGCTCGAGCGTCTGCCGATCGTCGAGCGGCGTGCTCTGCGGCGCGGCCCACACCGCGTACTGGCTGTCGAGCGGCCGCGTCGCGAAGTATGCGTCGGACACCGCGCGCGGCACGCGCGTGACCGCGCCGGAGATGCGAACCTGCCGCTCGAGCGCGGCCCAGTAGAACAGCAGGCTCGCCCGCGGGTTCTCGGCGAGGTCGCGTCCCTTCGGGCTGGGGTAGTGGGTGAAGAACACGAACCCGCGCTCGTCGACGTCCTTCAGCAGCACCGTCCGTACCGACGGTTCACCCGCGGCCGACGCGGTGGCGAGGCTCATCGCGTTGGCGTCGGCGATGTGCGCCGCCAGTGCCTCGTCGAACCAGGCGCGGAACTGCACCAACGGATCGGGGTCGGTCGACCGGTCGTCCAGCGACCGGCTGGCGTATTCGCGCCGGAGATCCTTCATGGCTGCACGACCTCGATCCAGGCGCCGAGCGGCCGGCTGTCCCGTGAGGCCGGGTCGCGCTCCTTCGGGACGAACGCGCGGTCGGCCGACACGTCGAGCGTGATCAGGGCCCGTCCCCCGGCGGGAATCTCGACCTCCTCCGGTTGTTGCGGCTGCAGCGGCACCACGCGCGACCATCCCGGCGCGGTCAGGCGGACGCGATTGGCGATGAGACCGCTGTGGACGCGCAGGACCAGCGGCGCGGAGGCCTGGTCGCGCTCGATGGTCACCCGCGTCGTCCGCTCGCCGCGCACCCAGAATCCGGCCTCTTCGGGAAACGCGTTGGTGTCGTAGTAGAAGACCGAGGCCGCGCCGGAGCGCGACGCCGCGATGACGGTGGCGACGCGCGGCCGGCTCGCCGCGTCCACGATCGAGAGTGGCACGACGGCGATGCGCCGGACGGCTCGCTCGAGCTCCGGCGTGCCGCGCAGGCCGACGAAGCTGAGGTCCATCGGCGCCGCGAACTCGGTGGTCCAGCGCTCGCCCGGCCGCGGCTGCACGGCCCAGGTCTGCCATTCGTTGCCGGTGCGCCCGATCTGCAGCCCGATCCGGTCGCCGGTGCGCGCCTCGTTCCATTCGATCTCGATCCGGTAGCGGCCGGCCGGCAGCGAGAAACGGCCATTGTGCAGCACGCGGATCGGCTGCGGCTCGGCGCGCCATCCCGGCTCGACCTCGAGGGCGGCGTGCGCGGGGACGTCGGCCGCCGGCACGAGACGGATGGGGGAGTACTCGATGCCGATCGGACGGGCCACGGCGTCGAACGCGTCGAGCAGCGCCACGCGTGGACGCGCCCGCAGGTCCACGCCCGGCCACGGCGGCGAGGCCGGCAGCCAGGGAATGACGAGGGCCGCCGTCAGCAGCGCCGCGAAGCAGACGGTTAGCGCCCGCAGCGATGCCGCGCCCGGACGAGTCTGTCCGGTGCGGGCGAGCGCGAGGGCCGCGAGCGTGGCAATCGCCGCCCAGCCCAGCACGTGCAGCAGTGCGGTGCCCGCTTCGTGATGGATGAAGGAGGGCACGAGCGTCCATGCCGGCCAGCGCGGGGACAGGTACTCGAGCAGGCTCGACGTGCCGTCGCGGCCATTGGCGGTGAGCAGGCCGTTCTGGGCGAGCAGCAGGGTCAGGGCGATGCCGATGCTCAGCCACAGCAGCAGGTGGTGGGCCGCGCGCCGCGCGCTGCCGGCCGCCGCGCCGCGGAACGCGATCGCGATGGGCAACGCGAGGAGGAGTAGCCCCGAAGCCAGCGGGCGGCCGGGAGACGCCGAGCCGCCCCACCAGATGCGGAACGCGCCGACCGTGCCGAGCAGCGCCGCAAACGGCAGCGCGACCTCGACGGCGCGGCGCCGCATCTCGCCGCCGCTGCGCCACATCGCGACCAGGCCGGTGACCGCGAGGACGTAGACCGGGGCGTACGGCGCGAGTCCGTACTCCTGATCGAAGAGCAGTCCCGGCGCGCCGAAGATCAGGTTGAACGGGCGCGTCTGGACCAGGTCGCCATACGGTGCCTGCGGCCGCGGGGTGCCCCAGATCGCCGCGAAGAAATAGAACCAGCCGGCGAGCGAGACTGCATAGGGCGCCATCAGCGCGGCGAGAGCGACCAGGTGGTTGCCGCCGGCTCGGACCGGCAGGCGGGTGGGCACCGCCGCCGCCGGCCAGACAATGCGCGCGGCGGCGACGACCAGCAGCGCCGCCGACATCGGAGCGTACTTCGTGCTCAGCCACGGCAGCGCCGCGCAGGCGAGTCCGACGCCGAGCCAGCGCGTCACCGCTTCGCGTGGGCCGGCGCCGCCGTGGGTCAGGCTCAGTGCCACGACCACCGCCAGGGCCGCGGGCACCTCCGGGTAGATCGCGAACGAGTTGTAGAGGAACGGCGTCGTCGCGGCCACGGCCGCCCACCCGAACGTGGCCGCGCCGATCGCGTTGGTGGCCCGCACCACGGCGTGCCACATCAGCGCCGCGGCCGCGGCTGCCATCAGGACGAAGAGCGCCACGACGGCCGGATACCCGCCGAGGGCGTACACCGGGGCGATCAGCACCGGCATCCCGATGGGGTGGATCGAGTAGATCTCGCCGTCGGCGCCTCGCGTCAGATAGTGCGGATCGAGATCCAGGGGGTAGTACTCGCGGTAGTCACGGCGCGCGTGGTTGTTCTCGATCTTCAGATCGCCGTCGCGCCACAGGCTCTGGGCGATGACCAGGTAGTGCGGCTCGTCGCCGGCGGGGAAGAGCACGGTGCCGGATAGCCGCGCCGCGGCCGCCCCGCAGATGAGCGTGGTGGCCACGCCGATCGCCAGCGCCGCACGGCGCAAGGTCCAGCGTCCCAGCCAGTCCGCGTGCAGCAGGCGGACCTGGCACAGCACCCAGACGAACTGCATCACCACGGCCAGCCAGACGATGGCGCGCAGCGGTCCGGCGATTATCTGCACGGCCGGGACGGCGTCGGGGAGCCACGGCAGGTAGGGCAGCAGCAGCACGAGGAGCCCGAACAGCGGCAGGACCAGCGGGCCCAGGGCGGGCCGGACTTGCGTCGCGCTGGCCCGCGGTACCGCGCGCCGGTCGAGCCACAACAGCCCGAGTGCCGCCAGCGCGACGAAGCCGCCGAGCGCCTGGACCGGCGGCAGCAGCGCCACCCGGATCAGCCCCTCGCCGGTGAGGATCTGGTCCAGGACCCCTCGGGTGACGTAGAGCGCCAGGCCCACGACGAGCACCACGAGAGCGGGCACAAATCGCATGCGAGCTACAGTTTACCGTCAGCCCGGCGGCCGCGGGGGAGACGTGCGCGCGTCGCGACTGGACCCGGCGCGGGCATTCCTGTTATCGTGACGTGAACATGCGTGTGACCGGCATCCTTCGACTTCTGGCCATTATTGGCGTCGGCCTGCTGGGGCCGACGGCCACGAGCGGATGATGCTGCGCTGACACACGAGACTTCGAGATAGACGAAGGGCCATCATCCGACACCGGGTGATGGCCCTTTTGTTTTGGCTGGCAGCGACCGATAAGAAATGCGAGACGACTATGCAGCGCGTGACCCAACCCACCGAGCCGGCGAAACGGCAGCCGACGGCCAGCCATGGCTCGCCGTCAACGGCCGCCCTGTCGGCGCGCAAGGACGCGCCGGTGCGTGTGCCGGCGCCCCCGCCGCCGCATCCCGAGTCCGAGGAGCTGAGGGAAGACGGCTACGGCCACGGCGTCTGACGCACGCGGCGCCTAGCTGCGATTCTTGAACAGGTACGCGCCGAGCGCGGCCAGGCCGCCGGCGAGCATCACCCCCCGGACCACCTTGAACAGGCTCGAGAACCAGGCGATGCCCAGGCCCAGCGCCGCCCACTGGACCCACCAGTGCCCGCTCCAGGTCATTACGTTGATGACCACCAGCAGGGCCAGGATGAGCGGCGCCATGAACAGGAACTTGACCGCTTTCAGCGTGTGAACCACGGCGTCATGACCTCAATCCTTAATTTACGCACGCCGCTCGGCCCAGGTTTCATCCCTGCCCTTCACGCCCGCGGACGCCGTGACCGGCCCTGACGAGATCCACGACCTGGAACGGCTGGCCGCCGATCTGAAGCGCCGGCTCGAACAGAAGGCGGGCCCCGCCCGCTGGAATGCCAATCCGGAGGACGTGCGGCGCTCGGTGATGCAACTGGTCCTGACGCTCGTCGATTTCATCCGCCAGGTGCTCGAGCGCCAGGCGCTGCGCCGGGTCGAGGCGGGCACGCTGACGCCGGAGGAGACCGAACGCGTCGGCGCCGCGCTCATGCAGCTGGAAGCGACCGTCCACGACCTCGCCCGCCAGGCGGGGATCGACCCCAAGGATCTCAACCTCGATCTCGGCCCGCTCGGCACGCTCACATAAAACAGGTGCGACGGGTGCGACAGGCGCGACGGGTGCGACAGGTGCGGCGGGTGCGACGGGTGCGGCAGGTGCGGCGGGTGCGGCAGGTGCGGCGGGTGCGGTGCCGGGATCAGCGGACCTCGACGTCGGCGAAGGCATAAGCCGGCGACGGACCCGCGATGCGTACGGTGAGTGCCGGACTCCCGGCGGCGGCGAGCTCCGCGGCGCGGCGGTAGGCGTCGTGCGATCGGCGGTCGATCAGGTGGTAGACGGTGGCGACGAGACCGGAGCCGCGGCCTCGTTCCGTGCGGCTCGCTCGCGTGAGCGGGCGCAGGGGTTCGAGCATCGCCGCCAGCGACGCGGGGACCGCGCGCGCCGCGCGCGCCGACAGGTACCGGGCGCCGGCGCCAGCGGCTTCCAGCCCAGCCGTCTCCGCCACATCCTCCGCCGGCGCCGCGTGTTCCGGCGCAGCGCCGGGGCGATCGAGCACACGCAGCGTCATCTGGTCGCGGCCATGCACCAACTCGAGCCGCCCGGCGAGGCTGGGGCCAAACGCGTCCACCGCGCGCACCACCGCCGCCTCGTCGCTCTTCCACGTGGCGAAGCGCATCGGCAGCAGGGCGAGCGCACGGTCGTGCAGGGCGCGCACGACCTGATCCTGCGCGACGAGCGCGTCCCGCGACATGGCCGGGAGGTGCTCGATCCAGCCGCCCACCGCCACGGCGCGGCCGGCCGCGATCACGACGAGTGGTTCCTGTGCGATGCCCCTCACCCCGGCCAGGTCCGCAAGGCCGGCGGCCAGGGCGTACAGATACAGCCGCAACTACCCCTTCTCCGCAGGCAGGATCCGATCGGCGGCGACGAGGACCGCGCTGAGCCGCAGGTAGATCAGGTCGACGTCCGCCAGGCCCAGCACGATCTCGCCGTCGAGCACGACCCCCTTGTCGAGGAGGTTGTCGACGAGGTCGATCAGGCTGTGGTCGGGCGACTCGAGCAGGCTGGCGAGCGAAGCGCGCGTGACCGGCGACTCACCGGGCACGGCCCGACTCCAGGGACGCGAAGCTGTACGCCGGCCAGGGGCCGGTGAGACTGACCGGACACCCTTCGCGCAGCAGCATCGCCGCGGATTGGGTCAGCGTTCGCCGCAGGGCGGCGGTGCGGCGCTTGGGCACGAGGAACGCGGCGTCCAGCAGCAGGCTCGTGCCGGCGGGAATCGGACGCGCCGCGCTGGCGTCGGAGAGCTGGCGAAGCGCATCGAAGACCCGGGCCGCCTCGTCGGCGACCCGGGCATTGCGATCGCCGAGGGCGCGGCGCGCGCCGGCCTTGGCGCGCAGGAACTCGGCGCCGCTGGTCGCCGCCGGCTCCCGGTTCGCCGCGCGCGGGCCGCCCGCGGGCGGGAGCGGCCGGCCGATTCGCAGGACCCACTCGTGACGTCCGGCGACGCGCGCCAGCGCCCGTGCCAGGCGCGGCTGGCTGCGCCGCAATGTCGCCAGCGCGCGCGCTTCGCTGGAGAACAGCGTGAACAGGCGGAAGGGCAGCACGGCGTGCGTTTGCGCCAGCGCGTCGGCCACCGCATGGTGCGCCGCCCCGCAGCGGCCGACCCACTCGAGATCGGTCAGGTGGGGCGCCAGCGAAGCGGCGTTGTACACCGCCGCCGGTACGTCCGCCACGATGATGCGCATCGTGTCGTCGAGGGCCACGGTACGGGGCGCCGCGCCGTCGGGCAGCGACGGCAGGCCGGCGAGCGCGCGCGCCGGCAGACGTCCGGCGACGACACCGTAGACGTAGACGTGGGGCGGGACCGGCCGGCGCGCGGCTTTCATCGACGCCCGCCCGGCGCTGGACCGGCGCTCACGGGCGTTCGTCGTCGGACACCTCGATTTCGACCGCGTCGAACGCCGACGCGTCGGCGATTCCCCCGGCGGCTTCGTGGCCCTTCACCGCGCGCAGCCGGGCGAAGAGGTCTCGTTCGATGGCGGCGAAGGTCTCTTCGTCGAGGGTGCCGTCTTCGCGCTGCATCTCGGCCTCGAGCAGCTCCCGCTGCAGGGTCGCGGCGCTGTCCATCTGCTGCTCGGCCACCTGACGCACCTTCTCGAGGGTGAACTTCAGGCCGTTGATGAGCAGCGAGTCGAGGATGAACATGGGTGTCGGTGTCAGGCGCGCTCGAGCTTCAACCTGATGTTGACGAAATTATACGGCGGCCACGGCCCGGTGTACTTGAAGGTCAGCCGGTCGTGCGCCGCGCCCAGCTCCTTGACCCGCCGGTCGAAGTCGTCCTCGGTCGCGCGGGTCACGAGGAAGGCGGCGTTGAGGATCATGCGGTCGCCGATGGGCTTGTTGGCGCGGGCGGCGACCGAGACATCGCGCAGGCGGTCGAAGATCTCGCCGACGTAGCGTTCGGACGTGGCCTGCAGGGCGGCGTCGATCAGCCGGCCGTACTGCATGCGGGCGAAATAGGTGGAGCCTTTCTGCGCCGCGATCTCGCTCTTCAGGCGATGGATGTCCTCGTCCTCGGCCTCGATGTCGCGAATCACCGCCTCGCGGTCCCACAGCACCTTGAGGCCGAACTCCAGCTTGTTCTCCATCTTGTCGAGCACGTCGGAGAACGCGCGATAGGCGGAGCGCAGAAAGGTCGTCACGTCGTCGCGGGTTTTGAACATCGTGCCGAACGACATCGGCAGCACGGTGTGCTCGCGCATGACCGTTTCGTTGACCCGCTGATGGGCGAGCACGTTGTCGCGGGTCGGGTCGAGGACGCCGAGCGGGGTGTCGGAGACGATGGCCGACAGGTCGTCGCAGCGCACGGCGTAGACCGGGGCCGGTTCCTCGCCGATGCCGATCGACCCGAACGAGAGCGGCTGGTCGGCGCGGACGATGCAGTAGACGTAGCGGCCGATGCCGGGGCGGTCGCTGGCGCGGGCCGCCGGACCGGCGGTGCCGCCCGCGGGCACGCGGGTTCGCGCCCGCGGCGTCGCCGCCGCGCGCCGCGTCGCCGGCCGTGCCGCGGCCCGAGCGCCGCGCGCCGGCCGCGTGCCCCGGGTGGGGCGGGGCGGCGTTCGCTTCCGTGCTTTCGCAGTCTTCTTCGCCATGGCGGTATGTTCTCTCCGTTCGAATCGTCGCCGGTCACGTGGCGGCTACGCCGTTCGCCGCCGCCGTTCCGCGGCCGGCCGCGCGTGTGAGGCGCGGGCCCGCGCCCGCACCGGAATGGCGACCGTGAACGTCGACCCGGCGCCCAGCTCGCTGAGCACGCTGATGTCGCCGCCGAGCATCCGCGCCAGCCGGCGCGAAATCGCCAGGCCCAGGCCGGTGCCGCCCTGCGGCCGGGTGATGACACGCTTGGCCTGCTGGAACGGCTCGAAGATGCGGGTGTGATCTTCGGCGGCAATGCCCACCCCGCTGTCACGGACGCTGAGGTGGATGCGCTCTTCGCCGGCCGGCTGGACGGCGAGGATCTCGATGTCGCCGCCCTTGGTGTACTTCAAGGCGTTGCTGAGCAGATTGACGAGGATCTGCTTGACCTTCTGCCGGTCGCTGCGGAAGCGGGGCAGGTCGGGCGCGATATTCACCCGCACCCGGGCCGTGCTCTGGGCGATGACGCCCTGCAGTTCCTCGATCACCTCGCCGACGACTTCGTCGACGAGGAACTGCGAGATCTGCAGCGGCATGCGTCCGGCCTCGATGCGCTCGATGTCGAGGACGTCGTTGATGAGCGTCGCCAGATGCTTGCTGTTGGCGTCGATGCGCTGCACGGTCCGCGACTGTTCCTCGCTCAGCTGCCCGTAGAAGCCGCCCACGAGCATCAGCGAGTAGCCGAGAATGGCATTGAGCGGGGTCCGGAACTCGTGCGACACGTTGGCCAGGAACTGCGACTTGGCTGCCGACGCCTGCTCGAGCGCCAGGGCCTGCCGCCGCAGCAGCTCGTTCTGGTGCGCCAGTTCGGCGGTCGCCTCGCGCACGCGCACCTCGAGCTGTGCCGATGCCTGCTGCAGCTCCTCGTACAGCCGCTCGCGCTCGATCGTCTCGGTCTGGTCGCGCAGGACCGTGACCACGCCGGTCAGCTCGCTCGGGCCCGACACCATCGTCCCGGCGACGGCTTCCATCGGCACCGGGCGGCCGGTATCCGGTTCGGTGACCACCAGGCGCTCGCGCCAGCGCCGCTGCACGCCGCTGCCGCCGCTCTGCAACAGCAGCCCGGATACGAACGAGGAGAACTGCGCGACGTTCGACTGCACCCGCGACGGGGCCTCCCGCCCGCCGCCCTCCACGGTAGTGAAGAAACGCTCGGCCGGCGCGTTGGTCATCAGGATGTCGCCCGCCGGATCGGTGACGATGATCGGATCGCCGACCGAGTCCACCAGCAGGTTCAGCCGGTTGCGCTCCGTGCGCATCGACGCCTCCGCTTCCATCAGCCGCCGGTAGTGCTCCTCCAGCTCCTGCCGGGCGCGGCCGAGATCGGTGACGTTGCGCAGGACCGAGACGACGGCGGTGGTGTCGCGTTCCAGGGCCATCTGCGAGGTCAGCAGCTCGAACATCAGGTCGGAGCCGTCTTCGGGATCGACCAGCACCACCTCGCGCGCGGACGGCTGCGTTTCCTGCACCAGCCGGCCGGCCAGCGCCGACGAGAAGAACAGGTTGTTGATCTCGACCGCGCGGCGCCGGCCTTCGCTCTCCTCCGGTCGCATCGCGAACAGCTGCTCGGCGCGCAGGTTGCCGATGATCAGCTTGCCGGCGTCGTCGGTGAGCAGGATGGGATCGGTGACGGCGTTGATGATGCTGTAGAGGAGGTGGCGTTCCCGATCGACGCCCGGATCGGCGGTGATGTTGCGCACCCGCAGTGCCTGCAGCTTCTCGCCGAGAATCTCGGCGAACCACAGCACGTCGTCGTCGATCTCCGGCGCGTCGCTTTCGAGGAGCAGCAGTCCGAGCGGCGGCACCTGGCGGTCCGGCCGCAGCGGGATGGCGTAGAAGGGCGCTCCCTCGAGCGGCGTTTCCGGCTGGCGCGGGCCGCGCCGGAAGTGCGCCGGCAGCCCGCTCCACGCCACGGCCACCAGCGGATCACGGCGGTCGTCGATCTCGAGCACGAACTCGCCGGTGCGCGCGCTGGACAACCCGAGGGTCGCGATGCCCCACAAGCGCCCCGGGTCGCTGGCTGCCGTCGCCAGCAACGCGCGGCCGGTGGTGACGTGCTGGCCCAGCCACTCCAACCCCTTCTGTGCGCACACCGACGCGTCCACGATCCCCAGCAGGAGCTCGGTCAGCGCGAGCTTGACCTCCGCCCCGATCATTTTGACTGCGGTGGCCGGCGCCGCGGGGCGCTGACCGGCGCTTTGCGCGGGACCTGCTTGCGCGGGACCTGCTTGCGCGGAACCTGCTTGCGCGGGTACAGGTCGACGTCGCTGATCACGACTTCGGCCGCCACCGGCTCCAGCGCCGGCCGCGAGACGGTGGACACCTGTCCCACCGCTTCCGCATATTTCAGGTAGGTGTCGATCGACGCGACCACGACGCGCGCCTCGACGGTGATGAGGTCGATGCCGACCAGCGAGACCCGGACCCAGGCGTCGATGACGATGCCCTTGTCCAGCACCCGATCCAGGACATCGACGAGACTGCTGCCACCTGCTGCTCTCTCAACGGGCATTGTCTACTCCATCCGCTGCAGCGTGCGCCGCCGCGCGCACGATTTCTACCCGCCGGCGCCGCTCACGGCCTCGCCCGGGTCTTGCGTGTGCGCGCCGCCGTGCGTCCGCGACGCGCCACCGGCGTCACCGGAGCGACGTCGGCCGGTTGCCCGCGCAACTGGCGCTCGAGCGCGGCGATGCGCGCTTCCAGGCCGTCGCTCGCGCCCGCGCGTCCCGGCGACAGGTGGCGGTCGTACATCCACCAGTCGAGGCCAATCTCGCGCGCCTTGTCCAGCGAGCACACGATCAGCCGGATGCGGATGGTGAGCAGCTCGACTTCCGCCAGCGAAATCTTGATGTCGCCGCCGATGAACAGGCCCTTGTCGAGGATCCGGTCGAGCACCTCGACCAGTCCCGTCGATCGGGTACGCCCGAACTCAATCTGATTGGACATGGTCACGAAGCGGCTCCGGGTGTGCCCGCGCGCGGCCCCAGGAGGCGCGAGATCTCCGCCAGCAGGTCGGGTGGCGCGCACGGCTTGGCGAGAAAGCCGTCACAGCCGGCCCGCTCGGTGCGCTGGCGCTCGGTCTGCAGCGCATGCGCCGTCAGCGCCACAATCGGGATGTGCTTGGTCTGGGCGTTGCGTTTCAGCTCGGCGGTGACCTCCCAGCCGTCGATGCCCGGCAGCGACATGTCGAGCAGGATCAAGTCGGGCAGACGCGCGTATGCCAGCTCCAGCGCTTCTTCCCCGGTGGCCGCCTCGATCGGCTCGTAACCCGACATCCGGAGGAAGTGCCCGTACATCACCCGGGCGTCCTCGTAATCGTCCACGAGAAGGATCAGCGGCGCGGCAGGAGATTCGGATGGCATCGACTGGCTGCTCAGAGGCAAAACTGTAGCATTGTTCGATTGGGGCTTTTGCTGAGAAAAGACGGGCAGGCGCGTTCACGGTCGAGCTTCGCGCGAGCCCGTGACCGCGATGGCCGCAACGCCGCGGCCCGCGCTCGAGTCCTACCTTCGGTCAGAAGATGCCGTAGACGATTCCGGCCTTCAGAATCAGCGCGTCCAGGTTCAGGCGGCGGGTGGACATGACGCCGTTGGCGCGAACGTCGAGTTGCGGGCGCGCGACGAGATACGCGCTCTCGACCATGAACGACACCCGGCGATTCACGTCGTACCAACCCTTGAGCCGCGGCCCCCAGACGAAGCTGTTGTGCACGTCGACCCAGAGGTCCTCAGCGCCGGCGAGGTCGGTCGCCACTGCCCGGTACTCCCAGCGGGTCTCGACCTGATTCAGTGCCCAACCGGCCGACATTCCCGCCGCCCAGTTCCACTTCCCGCGCGGCATCTTGTAGTCGATGCCGATCATCAGGGGCCGGATCTTCACGTCACCCACGGGAAGTTCGCGGCTGCCGAGTTGTGACGAAACCTGCGAACTGAAGGAACTCAATCGATACGCCGGCGACCATCGATCGTCGGTGCGGCTGCCTTTGCCACGCCAGCGCCAGACGAACGTCGGATTGATCGAGTTGTCGGTGTCGATGCCGGGGGTCACGGTCCCTTTGAGGGAGATGCCGAGCTGCAGACGGGTGCGCGGGGCGGCGCCCGGCTCCGCTTGCACCGGTGGCGGGTTCGCCGTCGCTGACTGGGCCTCGGACGCGGCCGCCACCGACAGGCACAGGCCCAAGGTCAGGAGAGCCAGTCGCACATCATCCTCCGGCGGAGGAGATGCACGCTTGCTGCCAAGCCTACGGTCGGGTTGGGTGTCGCAGTACCGACACGTGCTGACCAGGCAGCAGGTGTGCCTCGGCGCAATAGGCCACCTCGACCGGTGCACCCGCGTGAGTAAGCAGGGTGTACTGCCCGCGCTGCCGCCCGGCGCGCAGGAACTCGCGCCACAGCACCTCGAAGTCCACCTGCGAGGTGCTGTGCGTGATGTCCCAGATCGTGAGCGACTGCAATTCGCGGATCGACAGGCCGATCAGGCGCGCCGCCCTGCCATTGACCATGCGAATCTCGGCCGCATCGTCGCACACGATGACCGCTTCGGGGCAGTCATCGACCGCCGCCAGCAGCAGGCCGGGCGTGGGCTCTCCGCCGCCAACGCGAGCGATCGACATGAGCTGCCGCCTGATCTCGCTCAGCGCGCGGCAGGCGATCTCGACGTCGTGTCCCGGCCCGCGGCTCGCGTGGACGGGACCTCGGCCCAAGGCGCTCATGGCCAGGCCACGATACCACGCTCGAGCTGGAGGGAATGCCGGCCGAGATGCCGGTTTCCCGTCCGGGTTTATCGCTACCGTGCGGCGTCGGGGGGTGGCTCGTTGAGGACGAGCCAGTACAGTCCCACCTGGCGGACGGCTTCGACGAAGTGCGCGAAGTCGATGGGCTTCCGGATGTAGGAGTTGGCGCCGCTGCTGTATCCCTCCAGCCGGTCGTGCTCTTCGCGCGACGAGGTCAGGATCACGACCGGGATCAGCCGGGTCTCGGCGCGGTCGCGGATGCGGCGGAGCACCTCCAACCCGTCCACTTTCGGCAGTTTGAGATCGAGGAGGACCAGCGCCGGCAGGTCGTACCGATCGCGCCCGGCGTAGCGCCCCGTCGCGAACAGCCATTCGAGCGCCTCTTCGCCGTCGCGGGTGACGACGACATCGTTGCCGATGTTGTTGCGGGTCAACGCGCGCAGCGTCAGCGCCTCGTCGTCGGCGCTGTCTTCAACCAGTAAAATCGTCTTCTGCGCCATCACGCACACCTGCGCCGATCATGCCACGGCCTCCGCGCCCTCTCCGGCCTCCAGGGTGAAGAAGAAGGTGGCCCCGCCGCCGACCGTCGCCAGGGGCCTGACCTCGCCGCCATGTTTGTGCACGATCCGCTGCACGGTCGCCAGCCCGATGCCCGTTCCCGGGAACTCCCGCTCCCCGTGCAGGCGCTGGAACGGTGCGAAGAGCTTCTCGACGTAGCGCATGTCGAACCCGGCGCCGTTGTCGCGCACGATGAACTGGCGCGGGCTACTGCCGGGGACGGCGGCGAACTCGATGCGGGCGTCGGCGACCTTGGAGGTGAACTTCCACGCGTTGCCGAGCAGGTTGTCGAGCAGGATGCGCGCCAGGGCGGGGTCGCACCAGGCGTGGAGGTCGTCGGCGATGACCCAGTTCACCGCCCGGGTCGGGTTGCGTTCGGTGATTTCCCCGGCCACCTCGTGTGCCAGGTGTGTGAGATCCACTTCGGTCCGCTGGATCTGCGCCCGCGTCAGCCGCGACAGCTTCAGCAGATCGTCGATGAGACGGCCCATGCGCTGCGCCGCGTTGCGGACGCGGGCGAGGTGATCCTGCGCCGTTTCGTCGAGCCGATCGCCCCAGTCTTCGCGCAGGGCCTGGGCGAACCCGTCGATGCTGCGCAGCGGCGCCCGCAGGTCGTGCGAGACCGAATAGCTGAAGGCCTCCAGCTCGCGGTTGAGGAGCGCCTGCTCGTGGACGGTCCGTTCGAGCCGGGCGTTCACCTCGCGCAGCTCCCGTTCCCGGGTCCGCAGGCGAAGCGCCGCCCGCCGCAGGGTCAGGTCGAGGCTGCCGATCTCGTCGAGGCCGCGTGACGGCTCGTATTGGAGCCGTTCGCCGTTGGCGAGGCGTTCGGCGTTGCGCTCGAGGGCGGCGACGCGCGCGGCGATATCGGTGGCGAACCACCAGCCGGCCGCCAGCGCCGCGGCGAGGCCGCCAAACAGCGTAACCAGCAGGATCGCGCGCAGCCGCTGGCGCCGCAGGTCGAGCTCGGCCTGCGACTCGGCGAGGATGGCGTCCTGGCTGCGGCCGAGCGCGTCGAGCGATTCGCGCAGCTGGTCGAGCAGGCGCTCCTGCCGCGACAGCAATTCCAGCCGCACCGCCCGGTCGTCGGGCAGCGTGGAGGCACCGGCCGGCATCAGGCGATCGGCGAGCTCCAGCTCGCGCGCCACCAGCTCCTTGATGTCGGCCAGGCGCCGCGCATCGTCCGCGCGCACCAGCAACCCGTCGAGGCGGGCGAGATGTCGCGGCGTGGTCTCGCGCGCTTCCGCCACCCGCGTCAGCATCGCCGGGTCGCGGGTGAGAGCGTAACCGCGAATCGCGGATTCGAGATCGAGGAGACCGATGAAGAGCTCGCGCTGCGCCTCGCGCGCGGCGGCCACGCCTTCGATCAGCCCCGTGGTCTCGCGCTGCTGCAGCGTGTACGGAAAGGGCATCAGCACGGCCGCCACCAGCGAGGCCAGCGGCAGCAGGACCACGACGAGCAGGCCCTTGTCGCGCATCGGCAGGTTGAGCCACCAGCGCGTGAGGAAGTTGCGCCGGCGCGTCAGCTCCGCGGACGGCCGCACGCCGGAACCGCGCGTCGCCATCACGTCGCCAGCCCCAGCCGCTCGTGGACCCGCGCGAGCAGTTCCTGGGGCAGGAATGGTTTCTGCAGCAGCGCGTCGGCACTGCCGACGAACCCGGGCGGCACCGCCGAGTGCGTCGCGTACCCGGTGATGTAGAGGATCCGCGTCTGCGGAAAACGATCCAGGGTCAGCCGCGCCAGGTCGGGTCCCACCATGCCGGGCATGACCACGTCCACCACCAGCAGATCGATGGGCTCGGCGAGGGCCAGGATGCGCTCGGCCGCCTCGCTGCCCGACGCGGCTTCGAGCACGCGGAAGCCGGCGCCGGCCAGCACGGTCCGGACCAGCACGCGCACGGCTTCTTCGTCCTCCGCCACGAAGACGGTGCCCCGGCTCTCGCCCGTCCGCCGCGGCGGACGCGGCGCCGGAACGGCGACTTCCTGCTCGTCGCTCAGCGGGAGGTAGACGCGGAACGTCGTCCCGTCGCCGGGCGCCGAGTCCACGGCGATGGCCCCGCCACTCTGTTGGAGGATGCCGTACACGGTCGACAGTCCCAGTCCGGTCCCCTGGCCGGGCGGCTTGGTGGTGAAGAACGGCTCGAAGATGCGGGCGCGCACGGCGTCGTCCATGCCGGTGCCGGAATCGGCCGCCGACACCCGCGCATAGGCGCCCGCCGCGAGCTGCAGGGCCTCGGCGTCGCGTCCACGCAGCTCGACCCGCGCCGTCTCGAGCCGCAGCGCGCCGCCCTGCGGCATCGCGTCGCGCGCGTTGATCGCCAGGTTCATGATCACCTGCTCGAACTGCCCGGGGTCCACCTTCACCCGCCCGTGTCCGGTGTCGCCGGACGTCTCGAGGCGCACCGCTTCGCCGAGCAGGTGCCGCAGCATCGGCGCCATCGACTCGACGCTCTCGGCCGGGTCGATCAGCCGCGGCGCGAGGACCTGCTGGCGGCTGAAGGCGAGCAGCTGCCGCGTGAAGCGCGCCGCTCGCTCGCCGGCCTGCTTCACCTGCTCGAGCTCGAAGCGCACGCTGGGACTGGTCTCGAGCCGTTCCAGTGCCAGATTGGTGAAGCCGAGGATCGCGGTGAGGAGGTTGTTGAAGTCGTGCGCGATGCCGCCTGCCAGCCGTCCGACCGCTTCCATCTTCTGCGCCTGCTGCAACTGCCGCTCGATGGCCTTGCGCGCCTGCCGCTCCTCCCGTGCCTGCCGCCGCAGCCGCGCGTCGCTGAGCTCCCGGTCGATGGCCGGGGCCAGTCGCGCGAGGTTGTTCTTCAGCACGTAGTCGTGGGCGCCGGCCCGCATCGCGTCCACCGCCGCGTCCTCGCCGATGGTCCCCGACACGATGATGAACGGATAGTCGAGCTCGCGCGCCTGCAGGGTGGTCAGCGCCTCGCGCGACCCGAACTGCGGCAGGGAGTGGTCGCAGATGACCGCGTCCCAGGTGGCGTTGGCCAGGGCGTTGACGTAGCTGTCGCGCGTGTCCACGCGCAGCGATTCCACGGCGTAGCCGGCACGCTCGAGCTGGCGGACGATGAGGAAGACATCGTCTTCCTGGTCCTCGACGAAGAGCACTCGAATGGCGCTAATCCTGCCTGCCCCCCTCGGCGATCGCATACAAGTATCGGTAGCCGCGCAGGTAAAGTTCACGGTCGACCAGCGCCGGCGAAGCATCGAAGCCGTCGTCCAGGGGGTTTTCGGCGAGGACTTCGAAGGTGGGACCGTGCCGCAGGACGACCGTGGTGCCGTCGCGGCCGGCGATGTAGACCCGCCCGGCGGCGCCCACGGGCGAGGCGAAGACGTTGGCCGCCTGGGCCAGGCGCTGGACCCGATAGTGAGGCTCGCCGGTCCGGGCGTCGAGCGCCGACAGCAGGCCGTTGTTGGTCTTCAGGAAATAGAGCACGCCGTCGTAGAGCAGCGGCGACGGCACATACGGGGTGTCGCGGTCCAGGGTCCACACGACATTCGGGGTGCCCGTGATGTCCCCGGACGCCCCGTCGAGCTTGATCGCCTTGAGGCTGTTGCCGCGGAACCCGCTGGTCGCGAAGACCATGCCGTCCGCGGCGACCGGCGAGGGGATCGGATTCATCGTCAGCCCGGCCGTGTCCCAGATGACTTTGCCGGTGGCCAGATCGTAGCTGCGCAGCCGGTTCATGCCGGGCACCACGACCTGGGTCCGGCCGGCGTGTTCGACGATGAGCGGCGTGGCCCAGGTGTCGATCTCGTCGCGCGCCACGCGCCACAACTCCGCGCCGGTCCGCTTGTCCAGTGCCACGATGAACGAGGCGCCGGGTACGAAGTGATCCCAGACCACCACCAGCGTGTTGCCGTGCAGTGCCG
Organism: uncultured Acidobacteriota bacterium; assembly: GCA_963707795.1. Taxonomy (GTDB): domain Bacteria; phylum Acidobacteriota; class Vicinamibacteria; order Vicinamibacterales; family UBA2999; genus JACCSI01. The sequence goes on from OY970174.1 coordinate 680,619, forward strand.
GGGTCGAGCCCTCGCCGAACTCGTTGCGCATCTGCTTGTCGCCGAGGTCTTTCTGCCACACGAGGTTGCCCTTCATGTCGTAGCAGTAGAGCCCGCGCGACTCGAAGGAGGCGATGACGTGCTCGCCGTCGGTCACCGCCGAACTCGACGCCCAGGTGCCATTGTCCTGGTGCGAGGCCTCGTGTGGCACCTCCTCGCGGGCGGTGCGTTCCCACGCCGTGGTCCCGTCGGTGCGCCGGATGGCCATCACGCGATATTCGTGTGCGGTGCGCGGGCTGACGCCGCCCAGCGGCTGGTGCGATTCCGCCACTGCGGCCTTGGCCGGCACGGCGGTGAGGAGGAAGACGTGCTCGCCCCAGACGACAGGGCTCGCCGAGCCGCGGCCCGGGATCTCGATCTTCCAGCGGACGTTCTTGCCCTCGGCCCAGGTGATCGGCGGTTGCGCATGCCGCGAGACGCCGGTCCCGTCCGGTCCGCGCCACTGCGGCCAGTAACGCTCCGGTTGCTGTCCGCCGGCCAGCGGAACGGTTGCGGCACAGATTACGAGCAGGGCGGCGCGGAGGGGTCGTCGAAGTCGCAGCATGACGACACTATAAAGTGTCTGGCCGGCGGAGCGGAGGCTATCCATGAGCTGGATGGGTGGCTGAACGGCACTCCCGTTGCAGAGCCCGTCGGTGGAGGTCCCCCGTGTCCGATCGAGAGCAGCCCGCCGGCGTGGAACCGGTCGACGAATCGGAGCTCACCGAATCGCAGAAGCGTGCGCACGTCGTGCGCCTGGTGTTTGGCGGCGACGAGCAGAAGTTCGTGGAGTTCTGTGAGACCGTGCGTAACGCGATTCCCCTCGGCGTCGGCGCCGTGTTGCGAGGGAGCGCGGTCACCGGCACGCGCTGGAAGGACGGGGCGCCGTTCGACGCCGAGGGTCCCGGCACCAGCGATCTGGATTTGACACTGGTGGGTGGCGAGGCGCTCGATCTCTTCCGGCTCGACGGATTCTATGTACCCGGCGTGCACTCGCGTCCGTTGAGCGATGAGGAGGATCCGGCCATCGCCCCCGAGCTGGCGCCGGTACGGCAGAAGCTGATGATGATGGTGGGCCGGCCGGTAAACATCCAGGCCACGGCCGACCTGGTGATGTTCCTGCGTGGCGACCTGCTCGGGCAGCCCTACCTGACACTGGTGGCGCGTGCCGACGAGGATTCGAAGCCGGCGGCGCCAGCGTGATGCAGTTACGCGTCCTGACCTACAACATCCTGCGCGGCGGGGTCGGCCGCGAGGCGCGGCTGGCGGCGGTCATCGGCGAGCAGTCGCCGGACATCGTGGTGCTGCAGGAAGCAACCCGACCCGATGTCGTGGCGCAGCTGGCGGCGACCACCGGCATGCCGGTTCACGGCGCCGCGCGCGGGCGCTCGCTTGCCTTTCTCAGCCGGCTGCCGATCGCCGAGCATCGCTGGGTGCGGCCGCGCTTCTCGCAGCACGCCTTCCTGGAAATCGTACCGGCCGGTCTCGACGTCCGGTTCTTCGGCGTGCACCTGAGCGCCGTCCACGCCGCGTGGACCGAGCGGCGGCGCGTGCGCGAGCTGCGGCAGCTGCTGGCGGTCATCGCCGGGCTCGATGGGCGGCACCACGTCGTGCTCGGAGACTTCAACACGCTGGCGCCCGACGAGCGGCTCGACACGGCGCGGCTGCCACGGCGCCTCCGGCTGCTGGTGTGGCTGAGCGGCGGGCGCATCCGCTGGCAGACGATCGCGATCATGCTCGGGGCCGGCTACGTCGACGGCTTCAGGCTGCTGCACGGCGGAGAAGCCGGGCTGACGTTCCCGACCTGGGATCCGCACGTGCGTCTCGACTACCTGTTCCTGCCCAAGCCGTTCGCCGAGCGCCTGTCGGCCTGCCGGGTGGTCACGGCGGGGGCCTCCGTGCCATCGGCCTCCGATCATTTTCCGGTGTACGGCGAACTGCAGGTCGATCGACTGTCCGATTGACCTGCGTGCTCGTGCTGGTGGTAGCAATCCTACCGCCGGGCGTGTACGCACATGGGCTGCGGCGCCAGCCCGACGGCAACCGCGGCCGTGGGCAAAGAATTTGCTAGCTCGGATGGGCGAAGGGTGGAACGTCGCCATGATCGTTGCCGACTCGACCAATGCGATTCTCGCAGGACTCGATGAGCAGGAGATCGGTTCGCTGCTCCGGGCGGCGGAGGAGATACCGCTCGAACGCGGCGCCCGCATCGCGGAGGCGGGTGAGCCAGCGCCGTACGTCTATTTCCCGCTCGAGGGCGTCGTCTCGCTGGTCGGGACCACTGCGGGCGGCGGCACCGTCGAGGTCGCGATCGTCGGCAATGAAGGTGTGGCGAGCATCCCGGCTGTTCTGGGACGCAACGCCCTCCCGTTCCGGGTGGTGACGCAGATTCCCGGCCGTGCCCTCCGTGTACCGACCGATCTGGTGGCGCAGGCGGCCAGCGAGTGCGGGCAGCTCCACGACCGGCTGATGGACTACACGCACGAGATGATCGCGCAGGTGGCCCAGTCGGCGGTGTGCAATCGGTTCCACAATGCCCGGCAGCGGCTGGCGCGCTGGCTGCTGATGACCGCCGATCGCGCCAGCTCGACCGAGCTGCCGCTGACGCACGAGTTCATTTCCTTCATGGTCGGCGGACCGCGCAGCGCCGTGACCGAGGCCGCGGCCGAGTTGCGCGCGTCGGGCGCCATCGATTACCGCCGCGGATTGATCATCATCCGCAGCATGCCGGCCTTGCGCGAGCAGTCGTGCGAGTGCTATGCGATGGTGAGCGCGGTGCGCGCGCAGTGAGCGCGCGGTCCGTGGCTCCGGGCGCGCGACTTTGTCGGCGGAGCGGCGTGCGATCGAGTGACGATTTCGGGTTACCATGACGGCCATGACAGTAAAGATGACGGCGGCCATCCTCGTCGTGGCATGGGCGGGCGGCGTCGGCATGTCGGCCACCGCCGGCCAGAACGCGCCCGCCGCGCCGGCCGCCTCGACGTGGGGCGGGGTGTACACCGACGCCCAGGCGCAGGCCGGCGCGAAAGCTGTACGCGAAGACCTGCTCGGAATGTCACCTCGACGACCTGGCCGGCGACGGGTTCGCGCCCGCGCTCAAGGGTCCCGATTTCATGAACAACTGGAACTCGCTGTCGGTGGCCGATCTGTTCGAGCGGATCCGCGTCTCGATGCCGCCGACCGACCCCGCGTCGGTCTCGGCGAAGGAGAAAGCCGACATCATCGCCTACCTGCTGAAGTCCGGCGGGTTCCCGGCGGGGAAGACCGAGCTGGCGCCGGAACCGGAAGCGCTCAAGAAGATCAAGTTCGAGGCGACGAAACCGGGCGCCCGGTAGATCCGTCTACCACGGAGGCAGGCTATGATGCCTGCCACGCGTGACCGGTTCCGGCGTCGCGCCGTCCGCATCCCGCGGCAAGGGCGCCGCCGGCGGCCGCCGCCAAGGGAGATGCGCATGTTTCGCCGCAGTGCCGCCGCCGCTGCGTTGTGCCTCACCGTCGCCGCCGCAGCGTCCTCGTCGCGTCCCGCCCTGTTCGCCCAGCCTGCACGCCTCGACTTCGCCCGCGACGTGCAGCCCATTTTTCAACAGCACTGCATCGGCTGTCACGGTCCCTCACAGCAGATGAACGGGTTCCGGCTCGATCGCCGGGGCGATGCGCTGCGCGGCGGGTCGCTCGGCGCGGTCATCGGTCCCGGCAACGCCGACGGCAGCCGGCTGTACCATCGCCTGATCGGGACCCGGTTCGGCCCGCAGATGCCGCCCACCGGCGCGCTCGCGGCCGCGCAGGTCGCGATCGTCAAGCGCTGGATCGACGAAGGTGCGGAGTGGCCCGATGCGCTGGCCAACGAGGCCATGCCGCTGCCGCCGGACCCGGCCGCGGTTGCTCTCATCGACACGATTCGCGGCGGCGACGGCGCCGCCCTGGCCGCGGCGGTCGGCGCGCAGCGGTCGGCGATCAACGGCCGCGGCGCGGGCGGGTCCACGCCGCTGATGTGGGCGGCGCTCGACGGGGACGAGCCGTCGGTCCGCCTGCTGCTGGAGCGCGGCGCCGATCCGAACGCGGCCAACGACGCGGGCGCCACCGCGCTGATGTGGGCGATTCCCGACGTCGGGAAAGTACGCCGGCTCCTCGACCAGGGTGCCAATCCCAACGCCCGCTCGCGCGACGGACGGACGCCGCTGCGTATCGCCGCCGGCATCCGCGGCACGCGCGACCTGGTCGCGCTGCTGCTCGACCGCGGCGCGCATCTGGCCGATACCGGGCCGAGCCTGTTCGGGCCGGCGTCGGCGCTCACCGAGGCGGCGTATGCCGGCGACGAGGCGACGTTCCGGCTGCTGGTCGAGCGCGGCCTGCGCCCGCAGCTGGACGCGCCGGTGGCGCTGGTCTTCGCGCTGCGCGCCGCGTGTGCTCGCTGCGTCGAGCTGCTGCTGACCGATGCGCCGCCGCCGCTGCTCAACGTGGCCGCGGCCATGGCATCGCCCCCGCTCGGCGATGCCTGGACGGTGCCGTTCCTCCTGCAGCGCGGCGCCGATCCCAACGCCCGCGATCTCGAAGGGCGGACGCTGCTGATGCTGGCCGCCAGCTCCGATCGGGTGCCGCTGGACACGGTCCGCGGCTTGATCGCCAAGGGCGCCGATGTCCGTGCGGTGTCGCCGCGGGGAGAAACCGCCCTGGCGCTGGCGCGGCAGCGCGGCAGGACCCGCGTGTTCGACGCGCTCGTCGAGGCGGGCGCGCGCGAAACGCCCGGATCGGCATCGATGGCGCCGCCGTCACCGTCACCGGCCGCCTCCCCGCGTGCCGCCATCGAGCGCAGCCTGCCGCTGCTGCAGAAGACCGATGTCGCCTTCCTGCGCAAGTCGGGCTGTGTGTCCTGCCACAACAACACGCTCACGGCGATGACCGTCGCCTCGGCGCGCGCGCGGCGCCTCGCCGTCGATGAGACGATCGCCCGCGAGCAGAAGGCGCGCATTGGCGCCTTCCTCGAGAGCTGGCGGGAGCGGACGCTGCAAGGCATCGGCATCCCCGGCAATGCCGACACGGTCAGCTACATCCTGCTCGGGCTGGCCGCCGAACAGCACCCGCCCGACCTGGCCACCGACGCCATGGCGCGCTACCTGGTGCAGCAGCAGAGCGCCGACGGCCGCTGGACACTGCTGGCGCACCGGCCGCCGATCGAGTCGAGCGAGATCGAAGTGACCGCCGCCTCGCTGCGGGTGCTGCAGATCTACGGACGCGGGCGGCAGCAGGCGGCGGCGACGCAGGCGATCCAGCGCGCCGCCGAATGGCTGGCGCGGGCGCCGGCCGACACGACGGAAGACCGCGCCTTTCAGTTGCTCGGATTCTCGTGGACCCATCAGGCCGCCGATCGTCGCCGCGAGGCCGCCCGCGCGCTGGTGGCCGAGCAGCGCCCGGACGGAGGATGGGCCCAGCTGCCGTCGCTGGAATCGGATGCGTACGCGACCGGCCAGGCCATGGTCGCGCTCATCGAGACCGGCGCGCTCACGTCCGCCGACCCGGCGTTCCGGCGAGGCGCGGACTTCCTGCTGCGGAGCCAGATGGCGGACGGGTCGTGGTTCGTGCGCACGCGGGCGCTCCCGATTCAGCCCCACTTCGAGGCCGACTTCCCCCACGGCCGTGACCAGTTCATCTCTGCCGCCGCGACCAATTGGGCCACCCGGGCGCTGACCCTGGGCCTGCCGTAAGGCGGTCGGGCCACGAAGGTCTTCGTTGACAAATACGAACGCCTTCGTATAATGGCCCAATCATGACCAGAACCCCGCCGCGGCCCACCGACGCGGAGCTCGAGATCCTGCGGGTGCTGTGGGCGCACGGTCCCGCGACCGTGCGCCGCGTCCACGAGGCCCTCGCGGCCACGCGCGACACCGGCTACACCACCACCCTGAAGTTGATGCAGATCATGGCGGACAAGGGGCTCGTCACACGCGACGAGTCGGCCCGGACGCACGTGTACGAGGCCAGGGTGTCCCAGGAATCCACGCAGCGGCAGCTGCTCGATCACCTGGTCGATCGCGCGTTCGGCGGGTCGGCGGCCGAGCTCGTCCTGCGGGCGCTCAGCACCAGCCAGACATCCGACCGGGACCTGCGCGAAATCCGCCGCCTGATCGACGAGGCGAGGAGGACCAGCCATGAGTAGCGCGCTTCACCTCGCGGAGCATCCGGTTGCCGCCGCCCTGGGCTGGGCGCTGCTCCACTTCATCTGGCAGGGGGCCCTCATCGGCCTGGCGACCTACGTCGTTCTGCGGATCGTCCGGCCGGCGGCGGCATCCACGCGATATGTGATTGGCGTCGCGGCGCTGGTTGTGATGACCCTGGCGCCGTTCGTCACGTTCACCACGCTTTCCAGCCGTCCGCACAGCGCGCCGCTGTTCCAGGTGTCCGCGCGCGGGCCCGTATCCGGGTCGCCCATGGTCACCGGGTCGATCATCGCGGACATGGCGGCGGACCCGGCCGCTGTCCGTCGAGTGATCCCTCCAGGATCGGCGCCGGTCGCGCCGGTGACCGCGGCGGCCGCGCCGCTCTGGCTGTCGGTCGTCACCGCGGTGTGGGTGCTCGGCGTCGTCACGCTCACCCTCCGGCTGCTCGGCGGCTGGATGGCCACACGCCTGCTGGCGCGTCGCGCGGTCGCCGCCGTCTCCCCGGCGATCGAAGCCGCGGCCCGCACGATCGCGGCCCGGCTGGCGGTGCAGCGGGGTGTCGAGATCCTCGAGTCGGCGGCGGTGGCGGTGCCGACGCTGATCGGGTGGGTGCGGCCGGTGGTCCTGCTCCCCGCGGCCGCGCTCGCCGGGCTCACCCCGTCGCAGATCGAAGCGATCCTCGCGCACGAACTGGCGCACGTGCGCCGGCACGATTACCTGGTCAACCTGCTGCAGTCGATCGTCGAAACGCTGCTCTTCTACCACCCGGCGGTCTGGTGGGTCTCGTCGGAAGTGCGGGCCGAACGCGAGCACTGCTGCGATGATCTGGCGATCGCGGTGTGTGGCGATCGCCTCGTGTACGTCTCGGCGCTGGCCGAGCTCACGTCGATCGAGCGCCAGGTGTTCGCCCTCGCGGCAACCGATGGATCGCTCCTGACCCGTGTCCGCCGCATCCTCGGACAGCCGGCGCCGGCGCGGCGCGAACTGCCCCCCTCATGGGGCATCCTCGCCGTCGTCGCCCTGCTCGGTGGCGCGGGCACCTACGAACTGACAACGTCAGCCGCGGACGCGACGCAGATACCGGTTGCCGCACCCGTCGCACCCGCCGCACCCGCCGCACCTGTTTCGGTCGCACCTGCCGCACCCGTCGCATCCGTCGCACCTGTCGCACCTGTCGCACCTGTCGCACCCGTCGCACCTGTTTCCGTCGCACCCGTCGCACCTATCGCACCCGTCGCACCTGCCGCACCCGTCGCACCTGCCCCACCTGTCGCTGTTCTGGCCCGCTCGCTCGGGGAGCGGCTGGGAGAGGCCATGGCGTCGGGCATCCATGCGGTGCTCGCCCCGTTCGCGCGCAGTGAACAACCACCGACACCACCGGAGCCTCCGACACCGCCAACGCCGCCGACGCCGCCCACACCCCCGACCCCACCAACGGACACGACGCCGCCGACACCGCCGACACCGCCGACGCCGCCTACACCTCCCACTCCGCCGACTCCCCCGGAGCCCCCGGACCCGTCAGCCGTGGGGGCAGACCGACGCTCCTCGGGCCATTTCTCCTGGAGTGATGATGGCCAACGGCTGTCCGTCCGGTGGACCGGGCCCTTCCGCCTCTCGGACGACGAGCGGGACATCGCGTGGGTGGAAGATGGCGCGCGCGTCACGATCAGCGACGGTCTGGTGCTGGCCGATCGCGTCGAGTTGCGCGGCGGCCCGGGCGGGACGGTCGAGCGCACCTACTATCGCAACGGCATCGCGCGCGAGTTCGACGCCGAGGGACGGGCGTTTCTCGTCGATGCCATCGCGCGGATGATCCGCAGCGGGCTCTTCGCGCGTGAGCGCGTGACGCGGCTGCTCGCGCACGGCGGCCCCGACGCGGTGCTCGCCGAGATCGATCGGCTGGGCGGACGCTCGAGCCATCTCAAGCGCGTCTACTACATGGCGCTCGTCAAGCAGGCAGCGCTGACGCCCGCACTGCTCACGCGCCTGACTGACCGCGTGGCGAAGGAGGTCAGCTCGGACCATGACAAGGCGTCGTTGTACATCGCGTTTCTGGCCACCAACGCGGTCACCGACGCGGTACGGGACGCCATTGCGCGCGCCGTCAGCGGCATCACGAGCGACCACGACCAGCGGCGCGTGCTCACGGCCGCCCTGGCCGGCGACACGGTGTCGGCGGGCACGGCGGCGGCCGCGATGGACGCCGCGCGCCTGATCGGCTCCTCGCACGACAAGTCGCAGGTGCTGATCGACCTCATTCGCCGCGGCGGCGTGACCGACGAATCCGCGGCCTCGGTGTTCGCGACCGCGGTCACGATCCGGTCGTCGCACGATCTCGGCCGGGTCCTGGGCGCGCTGGCCGCACGGCCCGGACTGTCCGAGGTCCAGTTGTCCGGGCTGCTGCGCGCGGCAACGTCCATCGCCAGCAGCCACGATCGCGCGACGCTGCTGCTGCAGATCCTCAAGGTCCAGACGCTCTCCGCGGCCACCCGCCCGCTCTTCGTCGACGCGGCGCAGGGCATCAGCGGCGCGCACGATCAGAATCGCGTGCTGGCCGAGTTGGTGCGGAGCGAGCCGGCGCGCCAGCGCTGAATACCTCGCGCCGGCGGCCCCGGGATGTATCATCCCCGGGTTGAGACCGTTCGCTCTCAGTCTGCTCCTGCTCGCCGTCGGCTGTTCCCAGGGGCAGGTCGCCACCGCACTCGATCGTCTGCATCCCTGTGCGAGCGACGAAGGTCCGACCGATGCCTACTGCGGCACGCTGCCGGTCTTCGAGGATCGGCAGGCGCGGCAGGGGCGGACGATTGACCTGAAGATCGTCGTCCTGCCGGCGCTTGGCAGCGACGCGCACCCCGACCCGCTGATTTTCCTCGCCGGCGGCCCCGGGCAGGGCGCCGCCCGGATGGCCGACGAGGTTGCGCCGCTCTTCCAACGCATCCAGACCCGCCGCGACATCGTCCTGGTCGATCAGCGGGGCACCGGCGGATCCAATCCGCTGGAGTGCCCGTCCGACCGCGATTCGCTCCGTGCCCTGAATGAATCCGATGAGGAGGGCGTGGCGCGGCTGCGGCGTTGTCTCGACGGGCTGGACGCGGATCCCCGCCTCTACACGACGACCATCGCCATGGACGATCTCGAGGACGTGCGGGCGCACCTCGGGTACGGGTCGGTCAACCTGTACGGCGGGTCCTACGGCACGCGGGCAGCGCTGGTCTACCTCCGCCGCCACGGCGCGCACGTGCGGTCCATCGTCCTCGATGGCGTGGCGCCTCCGGACATGCGATTGCCCCTCTTCTTCGCCCGGGATGCACAGCGCGCGCTGGACAAGCTCGTCGCCGACTGCGAGGGCGACCCGGCGTGCCGGGATCAGTATCCGTCGCTGGCCGCGCGCACGCGGGCGCTGCTCGCCCGCCTGACGAGCGCACCGGCGCGGCGACGTCTCACGCATCCGCGCACGGGTGTGGCCGAGGACGTCACCGTGGACGCGGGCTTCGTCGCCGGCATCCTGGCGCGGGCCCTGTATTCGCCGCTGACCTCGGCGCTCATCCCGGAACTGATTCGCCGTGCCGAGGCGGGCGACTTCCAGGGGCTGCTGGCGCTGGGACTGGTCAACGAGCGTTCGGCGGAGAACATGAGCGCCGGCATGCAGCTGTCGGTGGTCTGCGCGGAAGATTATCCGCGCATCGCGCGCGAGACCGCGGCGGCCCAGTCCGCGCAGAGCCTCTTCGGCGACCATCTGCTGCGCTCGCACATGCGCGCCTGCGAGCTCTGGCCGAAGGGCGCGGTCGAGGCGAGCTACTACGAGCCCGTCGTCTCGCCGGTACCCGCGCTCATCCTGTCCGGGGACCTGGACCCGGTGACGCCGCCGTCCTGGGGCGACGCCGTCGCCGAGCATTTGCGCAACGCGCGCCACATCGTGGTGCCGGGCACCGGCCACGGCGCGGTGGCCACCGGGTGTGGGGCCCGGTTGATCAACGATTTCATCGAGCGGGGGACGGCCGTCGAACTCGATACCGCGTGCCTCGGGGGCCTGCGGCGGCCGCCGTTCTTCCTGACCCCGGCGGGTCCCGATCCGGCCGGCACCCGGGGCGCGGACCGGTGATCCGCGTCGAGCACCTGAGCAAGCGCTTCGGCGCGGTGACGGCGGTCGATGACGTGAGCTTCGTCGCCGCCGACGGCGCCGTGACCGGCTTGCTGGGCCCGAACGGCGCCGGGAAGACCACGACGCTGCGCATGCTCTACGCGCTCCTGCGCCCCGATGCCGGCACCATCCGCGTGGACGCTGTCGATGCCGTGGCCGAGCCGCAGCGGGCGCAGGCCCGGCTCGGCGTACTGCCGGACGTCTCCGGTCTCTATCCGCGGCTGACCGCGCGCGAGCACATCGAGTACTACGGCCGGCTGCACGGGCTGCCCCCGCCGCAGCTCCACGATCGCGTCGAGCAGCTGCTGACCACGCTCGACATGCGCGCCATCGCCGACCGCCCGACGCAGGGGTTCTCGCACGGGGAACGCACCAAGGTGGCGCTGGCGCGGGCGCTGGTCCACGAGCCGCAGAACGTGCTGCTCGACGAGCCGACCAACGGGCTCGACGTCATGAGCACGCGCGCGGTGCGCGACCTCATCCGCCGGCTGCGCGCCGACGGCCGCTCGGTGCTGTTCTCCAGCCACGTCATGCAGGAGGTCTCGGCGCTGTGCGATTCGATCATCGTGATCGCACGCGGCACGATCGTGGCCCGCGGCACGCCCGACGCGCTGCGTCAGCAGACCGGGCATGCCAGCCTCGAGGATGCGTTCGTGGCGCTCGCCGGCCTCGAGCACGAGGACGACCGATGACGGCGCGCCGGCAGGTGATGGTCGTCTTCCGCAAGGAGATCACCGACGCGTTTCGCGACCGCCGCGCCCTGGCGTCGATCGTCCTCGGGGCGCTGGTCGGGCCGATCCTGGTCGGCTTCATGCTCAATCGGCTGGCGGATCGGCAGCGCCAGGTCCTCGACATCACCATTCCCGTCGTCGGCATCGAGCATGCCCCGGCGCTGATCGAGTGGCTGCGCCAGCAGGCCGGGGTCCAGGTGGCCGCGGCACCGGCCGACGCGGAAGGCGCGGTGCGCGACGGCGACGAGCACGTCATCGTCATCGTGCCGGCCGACTTCCAGCAGAAGTTCCGCTCGTCCCTGCCGGCGGAAGTCAAGGTGGTCTCGGACGGCTCGCGCTCGACCGCGCGCCCGTACGTCCTGCGCGTGCGCCGCCTGCTCGAGCGCTACAACGGCGAGATCGGGACGCTGCGGCTGGTGGGGCGGGGCGTCAGCCCGGCAATCGCGGCTCCGCTGCGGCTCGAGGAGCTCGAGGTGTCGAGCGCCCAGCAGCGCGCGGCCCGGATCCTCAGCTTCATCCCGCTGTTCATCATCCTCGCCGCGTTCACCGCCGGGATGCAGATCGCGACCGATTCCACTGCCGGCGAGCGCGAACGCGGCTCGCTCGAGCCGCTGCTGGTCAACCCCGCGCCGCGTCGGTCGATCGCGGCGGGGAAGTGGCTGGCGGCGACGCTGGCCGCCGTGCTCGGCGTCCTGTTGACGACGGCCCTCGTGCTCGCCATCCTGCGCTACATCCCGATGCACGAGTTCGGCGTGCGCTTCCGGCTGTCGGGCGTGCAGGTGCTCGCACTGCTGGCCGCCGTGGTGCCGATGTGCCTGCTCTCGACCGCGGTGCAACTCTACCTGGCCACGTTCGCCCGCTCCTTCAAGGAAGCCCAGACCTACATGGGGATGCTGATCCTGTTACCGATGCTGCCCGGCATCATCGGCTCGGTCTATCCGCTGGACACGCGCCCCTGGATGTATCTGGTGCCCGTCCTCGGCCAGCACGTGCTCGCGGCGGACGTGCTGGGCGCCAAGACGACGCCGGCCTGGGCCTTCGTGGCCGCCGCGGCCGTCATGACGCTCTCTGCGCTGATGCTGGTGCGGCTGACCGCGGAGTTGCTGCGGCGCGAGCGCATCATCTTCAGCCGCTGACCTTCATCGGACATTCGCCAGCCGCTCGGCCTGGCCGGCGAGGTGCGACACGCGATCGCCGAACGCGGCGAACCTCGGGTCGTCGGTCTGCCCGCTCACGAAGCGCTGGTAGATCTGCTGAATGACGACCGCAATCTTGAACAGCGCGAAGATCTCGAAATAGCGCAGCCCCGAGAGGTCGCGGCCGCTGCGTGCGCCGTAGCGGGCGATCAGCTCGTCGCGCGAGAACCACCCCGGGTGCGACGTGACGGTCGTCAGCGCATCGCGCTGGCCGGCCGGCGCCGTCGGCTGCCAGTAGGCGAGCAGGATCCCGAGGTCGACCAGCGGGTCGCCGAGCGCGCTCATCTCCCAGTCGAAGACGGCGACGATCTCGTCCGGCGTGGCGGCGGACAGCATCAGGTTGTCGAGCTTGAAGTCGCCGTGCACGATGGCGGGCCGCGCCGGGTCGGGCGGCAGATGCGCCTCCAGCCACGCCGCCAGCGCTTCCATGACCGGCAGGTCGGCCGTTCGTGCGCGCAGCCAGCGGTCCGTCCAGCCGCGGACCTGGCGAGCGACGAAGCCGGCCGGCCGGCCCAGGTGCGACAGCCCCGCGCCAGCCACGTCCACCGCATGCAGGTCGGCGAGCACGTCCACCAGCGCTCCGCTGACCCGCCGCCGCACCCCGGCATCCTGCAGCGCCCGCGGTTCCTCCTGCCGCACCACCAGGCCGCGCCGCCGCTCCATCACGTAGAACACCGATCCGACGACGGAGACCTCGGTGCAGAGGGCGTACGCCCGCGGCGCCAGCGGAAACACCGGATGCACCGCCGACAGCCAGCGGAACTCGCGGGCCATGTCGTGCGCGGTCGGCGCCACCGGTCCGAGCGGCGGACGACGCAGGACCAGCTCGCGCTCGCCGAACCGGATCAGATAGGTGAGGTTGGAATGGCCGCCGGCGAACTGCTCGACTCGCATCGGCTGCGCCAGGTCGAGGCCGTCGATGTGCGCCGCCGGCAGCTCGACTCGCAGCCAGCGCTCCAGCCGGGGCCAGTCGAGCTGCTCGGACGGCCGCACCGCGCGTGTGTCAACGAGGGCCATCCGGGTAGTACCTGAGGAGCCACTCGGCGACGAGGCACGGCTTCTCGGCGTGCTCGCGCTCGACGACGACCTGCCACGCCGCCTGCGCCCCCTGATCGACGTCGGTGAGGCTGAGGAGCGTGACGCGGGCGCGGATGCGCGCGCCGGCGGGCACCGGCGCCACGAACCGCACGCGATTGGCGCCGTAGTTGATCGTCATCCGCAACCCGCCGATCGATACGGCATTGCGCATCAACGCGCTCAGCAGCGACAGCGTGAGGAAACCGTGCGCCACCGTCGCGCCGAACGGCGATTCGGCCGCGGCCCGCTCGGCATCGACGTGGATCCACTGATGGTCGCCGGTGGCGTCGGCGAAGGCGTCGATGCGATCCTGCGCCACGACCACCCAGTCGCTGGCCGCGACCTCCTGGCCCACCAGGGCGCGCAACCCGTCCAGATCGGGGACGGCTCTCACGGCGGACCGTCGTGGAACCCGCGCCCCTCGGCGACGAGCCGCTCGAGCAGCGGCGCCGGCCTCCAGTAGTCGCCGAACTGCCGCCGGTAGGCGCGGACGCGCTCCAGCACGGTGGCGAGGCCGATGGTGTCGGCGTAGAACATCGGCCCGCCGCGATGACGTGGAAAGCCGAAGCCGTGGCAGTAGATGACGTCGATGTCGCTGGCGCGGATCGCGTAGCCGTCCTCGAGGACGCGCGCGCCCTCGTTGGCCAGCGCGGTGGTGACACGCGCGACGATCTCCTCGTCGTCGATGGCTCGGCGGGTGATGCCGCGCCTGGCGGCCGCGGCCGCCGCGATCTCCTCGACCGCCGGATCCGGGATGCGGGTGCGGCTGCCGGCTTCGTAGCGGTACCAGCCCGCGCCGGTCTTCTGGCCGTAGCGACCCAGCTCGTACAGGCGATCGGGCACCTCCGATTGCGGGCCCTCGGCGCGCGTCTTGCCGATCGACTGCAGGTACTGCCGGATGCGCGCGCCGACGTCGATGCCGGCGATGTCCTGCATGCCGAACGGCCCCACCGGCATCCCGAACGCCACCAGCGCCTGGTCGATGCGCGGCACGCTGGCGCCTTCCTCGAGCAGCAGGTAGGCCTCGCGCATGTAGTAGGCGAGCATGCGGTTGGCGACGAACCCGAAGCAGTTGCCGACGACCACCCCGACCTTGTTCAGCCGCCGCGCCAGGGCGAGCGACGTGGCGATCAGCTCGGGGCTGGTCTCCCGGCCGCGCACGATCTCGAGCAGCTTCATGATGTGCGCCGGGCTGAAGAAGTGATGGCCGATCACCTGCGCCGGGCGGCCGCTCGCCTGCGCGAACTCGTCGATGTCGAGCGTGGACGTGTTGGTCGCCAGCACCGCAGTCCGGCCGGGTCACCCGCCCGAGATCGGCAAAGGTCGCCTTCTTCAGATCCATGTCCTCGAACACCGCCTCGACGACGATGTCCACGCCGGCGAAGTCGTCGTAGGTGGTGGTCGGGGTGATGAGGCCCAGCGTGCGCGCCATCGCCTCCGCGCTCATCCGGCCCTTGGCGACGGTGGAGTCGTAGTTCTTCCGGATGATCGCGAGGCCGCGCTCGACCGCTGCCTGATCGACGTCCTTCAGCAGCACCGGAATGCCGGCGTTGGCGTAGGCCATGGCGATGCCGCCGCCCATGGTCCCGGCGCCGACCACCGCGGCGCGCGCGATGGCTTTCACCGGCGTGTCCCGGGGCACGTCCGGGATCTTGGCGACGTCGCGTTCGGCGAAGAACACGTGGACGAGGGCGCGCGACTCGGTGGACACCACGCACGCGGCGAAGCGCTCGCGCTCGACCCGCGAGCCGGTCTCGAAATCGGTGGTGACGGCGGCCTCGATGGCCTCGATCGCCGCGACCGGCGCGCGCAGGCCGCGGGCGTCGCTCGCCGCCGCGGCACGGGCGGCGGCACAGGCGGCGATGCCGTCCGCGCGGGAGGTCTTCACCGGCAGCTCGCGCGTTCGCCGCGGGCCGCCGGCGGCCGCGCGCGCGCGTGCGAAAGCCACGGCGCCGTCGAGCAGCGGGCCGTCGATCACCGCGTCGATGAGTCCCGCGGCAAGCGCACGGGCGGCGCCGATCGGCTTGCCCGCGGTGCACAACTCCAGCGCCGTCGCGACGTCGCACAACCGCGGCAGGCGCTGCGTGCCGCCGGCGCCCGGGATGATGCCGAGGGTCACCTCCGGCTGGCCGAGCTTCGCGCCGGCAGCTGCCACGCGGTAGTGGCAGGCCATCGCCACTTCGAGGCCGCCGCCGAGCGCGTGGCCGTGAATCGCCGCGACCAGCGGCTTGCCGACATCCTCGATCGCCCGCAGGCGCGCATGCATGGCCGCCGACCGTTCCAGCGACTGCGCCGGGGTCTTCAGCGTCTTGAAGATGTTGATGTCGGCGCCGGCGATGAAGGTCGTTCCCGCGCCGATCAGCACGATCGCGTCGACCGACGCGTCGGCGCCGGCGCGTGCCACCGCGTCGCCGATGGCCTCCGGAACGCCCGGGCTGAGCGCGTTCACCGGCGGGTTGTCGATGGTGATGACGGCCACTCGATCGCGCGTGTCGGCGCGCACCAGCTGCGGCATGAGGGCGCTACAGTATCATGCGCTCCGTGGACTTCGCGTTCTCGCCGAAGGTGGAGGATCTGCGCCGGCGTGTCGCCGGATTCATGCAGCAGCACGTCTATCCGAACGAGGCGCGCTTCCGCGCCGAGATCGCCGACGGCGACCGCTGGCAGCCCACGCCCATCGTCGAGACGCTGAAGCGGGAGGCGCGCGCGGCCGGGCTGTGGAACCTGTTCTTGCCCGACAGCGACTACGGCGCCGGGCTCAGCAACGTCGAGTACGCGCCGCTGTGCGAGATCATGGGGCGCTCGCCCGGGTTCGCCCCCGAGGTCTTCAACTGCTCGGCGCCCGACACCGGCAACATGGAGGTGCTGGTGCGCTACGGCACCGCGGCGCAGAAGCGCGAGTGGCTCGAGCCGCTCCTCGCCGGGACCATCCGCTCGTGCTTCGCCATGACCGAGCCGGATGTCGCGTCCTCGGACGCCACCAATATCCGCGCCCGCCTCGCCCGCGACGGCGGCGACTATGTCATCACCGGCCGCAAGTGGTGGATCTCGGGCGCCGGCGACCCGCGCTGCCGCGTCGCCATCGTCATGGGCCGCAGCAGTCCGGATGCCCCGGCACACCGGCAGCAGTCGATGATCCTGGTGCCGATGGACGCGCGCGGCGTCCGTATCCGCCGCATGCTGCCGGTGTTCGGCTTCGACGATGCGCCGCACGGGCACGCCGAGATTGACTTCGACGAGGTGCGCGTGCCGGCCGCCAACATGCTGCTCGGCGAGGGCCGCGGCTTCGAGATCGCGCAGGGCCGGCTCGGCCCCGGCCGCATCCACCACTGCATGCGGCTCATCGGCGTCGCCGAGCGCGCGCTCGAGCTGATGTGCGCGCGGGTCAAGTCCCGCGTCGCGTTCGGCCAGCCGCTCGCCGGGCAGGGGACGATCCGCGCCGACATCGCGCAGTCGCGCATCGACATCGACCAGGCGCGCCTGCTGACGCTGCGCGCCGCGTACCTGATGGACACCGTCGGCAACAAGGCGGCGCGATCGGAGATCGCCCAGATCAAGGTGGTCGCCCCGCGGATGGCGCTGCAGGTGCTCGACCGCGCCATCCAGGCGCACGGCGCCGCCGGCGTCACCGAGGATTTTCCGCTCGCCCATGCCTGGGCGCACGCCCGCACGCTGCGGCTGGCCGACGGGCCCGACGAGGTGCATCGCGAGGCGATCGCGAAGATCGAGCTGCGGAAAGGCGAGACGGCGTAACCGGCGTCAGCGCCGCGCCTGCACCTCGTCGCGCAGGACGCGATACAGGATCTTGCCGACGGCGCTCTGCGGCAGGCTGTCGCGCAGCTCGATCGCGGCCGGCACCTTGTACGGCGCCAGGTTGGCGCAGCAGTGGGCGCGCAGGTCATCCACCGACACGCCTCCGTCGCGGGCGACGACGCAGGCGCGCACCACTTCGCCGTGGTACGGATCGGGCACGCCGATCACGGCGGCCATCTGCACTGCCGGGTGGGTGTAGAGCACTCCCTCGACCTCCGACGGGTAGACGTTGAATCCGTCCACGATGATCAGGTCCTTCTTGCGCTGGACGATCGACGTGTAGCCATCGGCGTCCATGGTTGCGACGTCGCCGGTGTGCAGCCAGACGCGGCCGTCGGCGTGGCGGCGCAGGACGTGGGCGGTTTCCTCGGGCTGGTGCCAGTAGCCCTGCATCACCTGCGGCCCGCAGATGCACAGCTCGCCCGGCTCGCCGAAGGGCATCTCGCGCGTCCCGCTCTCGACGTCCACGATGACGCAATCCGTGTCCGGCAGCGGCAGGCCGATGGTCCCGGGCTTGCGCCGCCCGACGAGCGGCGTCGAGTGGGTGACCGGCGAGGTCTCCGACAGCCCGTAACCCTCGTTGAGCGGGCGGCCGATCCGCTGCTCGAACTCTTCGATGACCTCGAGCGGACACGGCGCGCCGCCGCTGTTGAAGGTCTGCACGCGATCGAGGCCGTAAGCGCCGACATCGGGATGCGCCAGCAGCGAGACGAAGACGGTCGGGACGGCGGGAAAGTAGGTGGGCGTCCAGTCACGGATCGCGATCAGCACCTGCTCCACGTCGTACTTCGGGATCAGGATCTGCAGCGCGCCGACCCAGACCCCGCGCATCATGCCGACGGTGAACGCGTAGATGTGGAAATACGGGATGACCAGCAGGTAACGGCTGCGGCCGCGGTGATACTCGCGGTAGTGCCAGGTCTCGGTCTGGATGACGTTGGCGAAGATGTTGGCATGGCTGAGCATCGCCGCCTTCGGCGTGCCGGTCGTCCCGCCGGTGTACTGCAGGACGGCGAGATCTTCGGGTGCGATGCGCACGCGCGGCGGATCGGCCGGGGCATCGCCGGCGACCAGGTCGACCAGGGCCAGCGTGCCGGCTTCGCGCGGGGCCGCCGTCGGCGCGCCCGCGTATTCGGCCAGCGCCGTCAGGATCACGTGACCGAGCCGGGTCTGCTCCCTGGCGGCGAGGGCGGCGGCGGCGAGCCGATCGAGCGTCACCAGCACCGTCATGCCCGAGTCGAGTGCGACCGTCCGCAGCTCGCGCGCGGTGTACGTGGGATTGATGTTGACGACGACGGCACCGAGCCGCAGGGTCGCGAACGCCGCGATGATGTACTGCGGGCAGTTGGGCAGCATGATGCCGACGCGATCGCCCTGGCCGACGCCGAGGCGGGCCAGCGCCGCCGCCAGCCGATCGACCCGCTGCTTGATCTCGCGAAACGTCAGCGTCGCGCCGAGAAAAGCCGTCGCCGTCGCGTCCGGCATCTCCACCGCGGTCGTCGCCAGAATCTCGTACAGCGGGCGGCCCGGGTAGCTCATGTGCGGGCGCACCCAGTAGTCGTAATGCGCCAGCCACGGGCGCGCCGCGTAGCCGGACGCCGCCGCGGCGCGTTTCCTCGTCAATGGCCCGCGATCGTGCGGCCGCCGTCCACCACGATCACCTGGCCGGTGATGTAGTTGGACGCGTCGGCGGCGAGGAAGACGGCGACCCCCTTGAGCTCGCCGGCCGCGCCCACGCGCGGAATCGGGGACGACGCTTTGATCGACGGTTCCGCCTGCGGGATCGCCGGATCGGCCAGCCGCGAGTGGAAGAACCCGGGGGCGATGGCGTTCACGCGGATGCCCTGCCGGCCCCACGACGCGGCGAGCTCGCGGGTCAGGCCCATCAGTCCCGCCTTGGTGGCGGCGTAGCCGGCGTAATGCGGCCCGCGCACCGACGACTGCAGACCGGCAATCGAGGCGACGTTGATGATGCGGCCGTACTGCCGCTTCAGCATCTCCCGCCCCGCCGCCTGCGCGAAGAGGAAGGCGCCGGTGAGGTTGACGTCGAGGACCTTCTGCCACTTGTCGAGCGGCATCGTCTCCGGCGGCTCGCCCCAGGTGACGCCGGCGTTGTTCACCAGGATG
Organism: uncultured Acidobacteriota bacterium; assembly: GCA_963707795.1. Classification (GTDB taxonomy): domain Bacteria; phylum Acidobacteriota; class Vicinamibacteria; order Vicinamibacterales; family UBA2999; genus JACCSI01. Next base: position 699,880 of record OY970174.1, read on the forward strand.
TCCACCTGGCCGTACGCCGCCATCGTCCGCATCGACGACCGCCTGCACGTCGGCTGGCCGGCCGACGTCGGCCACCACCCCTTCGACGCGGTAGCCGGCGGCGCGCAGCCGCTGGACGGTCGGCGTGAGCCATTCGTCGCGACGCGCGCACAGCATCAGCGCGGCGCCCGGCCTCGGCGAGCCCCTCGGCCATCTCCTCGCCCAGGCCGCGCGAGCCCCCGGTGACGATGGCGACCCGGTCGCGGAGCTGGAACAAATCCTGGATGGCAGGCATGTGCGCCCGCTTATACTGGCGCCCCGATTGCGTGTCAATCGTTATCGCGGACCGGTGGGCGACAGACACACGGGCGGAGGATGCCGTGACCGAGGTGCACGAGGCAACGGGTGGCGGCACGTTCCTGACGCGGCCCGTGGCCGCGGCCGACATGCTCACGCGCGACGACCTCACCGATGAGCAGCGCCTGTTCGGGCGGACCGCCGCGGAGTTCATGGCGCAAGGAGGTGCTGCCGAACGAGGCCCGCCTCTACGCCCACGACTGGACGCTGACGCGCGAGCTGCTGCGCAAGGCGGGCGACGCTCGACCTGCTGCGCCTCGAGATCCCCGAGGCCTACGGCGGCCTCGGCCTGGACAAGGTCAGCGCCGCCTACGTCGGCGAGCAGATCGCGGTGAACCCGTCGTTCGGCGGATCGCTCGGCGCCCACACGTCCATCGGCACGCTGCCGCTCGTCTACTTCGGCACCGAGGCGCAGAAGGCGCGCTACCTGCCGCGGCTGGCGAGCGGCGAGCTGGTCGGCGCCTACGCCCTGACCGAGCCGCACTCGGGCTCCGACGCGTTGTCGGCGCGCACCACCGCGCGGCTGACGCGCCGACGGCCGGCATTACCTGCTCAGCGGGCAGAAGGCGTGGATCACCAACGGCGGGTTCGCCGACCTGTTCACGATCTTCGCCAAGGTGGACGGCGAGCGGTTCACCGCGTTCCTGGTCGAGCGCGACATGGGCGTGGTGAGCGGACCGGAGGAGAAGAAGCTCGGCCTCGACGGATCGTCGACGACGGTCCTGATGCTGGACGAGGTCCCCGTGCCGGTCGAGAACGTGCTCGGCACGATCGGCGAGGGGCACAAGGTCGCCTTCAACATCCTCAACCTCGGCCGGGTCAAGCTCGGGGCGCGCAACATGGCGGCCGCGCGCCGGGCGATCGACCAGTCGGTGGCCTACGCCCGCGAACGGCGGCAGTTCGGGCGCGCGATCGGCGAGTTCGGCCTGGTCAAGCAGAAGCTCGCCGAGATGTCGGTGCGCTGCTTCGTCGGCGAGGCCATGGTGTATCGCGCGCTCGGCGACGTCGATCGTGCGTTCGCCGGGCTCGATCCGGGCGACGGCGCCGGCCAGTTGCGGACGATCGAGAGCTACGCCGTCGAGTGCTCGATCAACAAGGTCGCGACCAGCGAAGCGCTCGCCTACGTGGTGGACGAGGCGGTGCAGGTGTTCGGCGGCAACGGCTACTCGCGCGAGTTCCCCGTCGAGCGCGCCTATCGCGACGCCCGCATCACGCGGATCTACGAGGGCACCAACGAGATCAACCGCCTCATCATTCCCACGCGGCTGCTGAAGAGCGGGGCCGCCCGCCTGGCCGTGGCGATCGATTCCGGGGCCACCGGGTCGCCGCTGGCGGCCGAACGCGAGCTGGCGGCGCAGGCCAAGCGGGTCGCCATTACCGCACTCGCGGCCGCCGCCGACGCCTGCGGCGACCGCCTGCGCGACGAACAGGAACTGCTGGCACACGCCGCGAACATCGTCATCGAGATCTACGCGGTAGAGAGCGCGGTCGGGCGCGCGGAAAAGCGGCTCGGCGCCGGCGGCGACCGTGCGGCGCTGGCGGCGGATGCGGCACGCGTGTACGCCAGCGATGCCGCCGATCGCATCGTCCATGCCGGGAAACAGATCGCCCGCGCCCTCGCCGGGCGCGGCGCCGCCGCGGCCCTCGCGGGCCTCGACGCCGTGGCGGCGCATCCGGGCGCCGACACCATCGCGGCTCGCCGCCGAATCGGGGACGCGGCGCGCGAAGCCGGGCGCTATCCGTTCTGAGGTGCTGGTGCCGCGCCTGGCTGCCGCCGCTCCCCGTGCCGCTGCGAGCCCGGCCGGTCCGCGTGCGACGCTGACCGCACCCGGCGCGGCCTACGCGCTGGCGGTCCTCTTCGCCATCAACCTGATGAACTTCTTCGACCGCCAGATCTTGGGGGCGGTGGGCGAACAGATCCGTCGCGAATGGGGACTGGGGGACACCGCGCTGGGCGCGCTCGGCACCGCCTTCACGCTGCTCTACGCGTTCGTCGGCGTCCCCTTCGGGCGGCTGGCCGATCGCGCCGTGCGCAAGCACATCCTCGCCGCCGGCGTCCTGGCCTGGAGCCTGCTGACCGCCGCGTCGGGGCTGGCGCGCTCGTTCTGGGAGCTCTTCGTCATCCGGCTCGGGGTCGGCGTCGGCGAAGCCAGCTGCGCGCCCGCGGCGATCTCACTCATCGGCGATTTGTACCGCACCGACCAGCGTGCGCGCGCGACGGCGATCTTCATGCTCGGGCTGCCGATCGGCCTCGGCTTGAGTTTTCTGATTGGCGGCCTGGTCGCCGAGCGATGGGGCTGGCGGACGGCGCTCGTTCTCGCCGCCGCGCCGGGCGTGGTGGGCGCGGTGGCCGCCCTGTTCATCCGCGAGCCCGCGCGCGGCATGGTGGACGAGCATCCGGTCGGCGAACGCCGGCGCGCCGGCTCGCCGTATCGCCTGGTGCTGTCCATTCCCACCATGTGGTGGATCATCCTGTCCGGGGCGCTGCACAACTTCAACATGTACGCGCTCGGCGCGTTTCTGGCGTCCTTCCTGATTCGCTATCACGGCGTCAGCCTGTCGCAGGCCGGACGCATCGCGATGCTGGTCTACGGCCTCTCCGGGATCGTCGGCCTGATCGGCGGCGGCATCGCGGCCGACCGTCTCTACCGGACGCGCAAGGACGGCCGTCTGCTCGTCGCCACCCTGGCCATCGTGATCTGTGCGCCGTTCATGTTCTGGTCGCTGGCCCGCCCGGCGGGTGATGTCGCCGGCTTCGCGCTGCTCATGGGTACGGGCGTGGGCGTGATGTACGCCTACTACGCGACGGTGTACTCGACGATTCAGGACATCGTCGAGCCGTCGCTGCGCGGCACGGCAATGGCGCTCTATTTCGGCGCGATGTATTTGGCCGGCGCATCGCTCGGTCCGCTGGGCACCGGGATGATCAGCGATGTCTTCACCGCGCGCGCCGCGCGCGCGGCCGGCCTGGTGGCGCCGACGGCGGAGGCGCTGGAGCCGTTCCGCGGCGCCGGGCTCCACGCTGCGATGTACGCCATCCCGATTCTCGCCGTGCTCCTGGCGCTGGTGCTGTTCGCGGCCTCGCGGACGGTGCGCCGGGACATCGAAGCCTTGCGCGCCTGGATGGCCGCCTCGTCTTGAGGGGGCGCGCTCCTGTGCCGGCCGGCGATCACGCCGGCGGGACCGCGGTCGCGGCGCGGGCGCCGGCGAGCCGATCGTAGAACGCTTCCCGGCCGGCCACGTGCGGGGCCGTGAGCAGCGAGATCAGTGGAATCGTCACCAGCGGAAGCAGCAGCGTGGCGTACGACGGGTCGATGCCCTCGGCGCGGCCTGGAAACACGACCCGGGTGAGCACGAACCACGCCAGCCCCCCGGCGAAGCCGAGCGTCATCCCCCAGAACGCTCCCGCCTCCGTGGTGCGGCGCCAGTACAGGGTGAAGGCCACGGCGAGGGCGGGCGGCACCACCATCGCGAAGCCGAAGAGCAGCAGGCCGAGGATCGAAGTGACCGGACCGAGCCACGCCACTACCGCGGCGCCCATCCCGTAGAGGATCGTCGTCGTCCGGTAGGCGCGCAGCCGCCGTGCCTGCGTCCACTGGCCGGACCCGGGGATCCAGTCGCGGACGAACATCGTCGCGCTCGAGAGCAGGATGGGGCCGCCCGACGAGACCACCGCGGCGAGCACGGCGGCGACCGCGATGCCGCCGATCCAGGGGTTGATGTCGATGGCGAGGCGGGTCAGCGTCTGGTAGCTGGCCGACTGCGCCGCGGCGCCGTACTTCGCCAGCGTGAGGATGCCGATCGCGCCCGCCAGCAGCGGCATCGGCATCGCGATGAGCCCGCCCCACACGAACGCGCGGCGGACGGTGCGCTCGTCGCGCCCCGCAGCGGCGAAGTTGCAGTAGACCGAGGCCGCCGGCGTGTGCATGGTCGCGGCGAAGAACATGCCGATGACCGGCAGCCAGCCGGCGCCCGCGAGCGACCACCACGCGGCCGGGTCGGCCGACGAGCCGGCCAGCGCGGCATCGACCGAGGTGACCACCTGCGTCCACCCGCCCAGGTGGACGATGCCGGCAATCGCGACCGCGCCGAGGCCGCCGAGGACGGCGACGCAGTGAATGAGATTGGTGGCCGCCGACCCCCACAGCCCGCCGGTCGAGGTGTAGGTCACGATGATCACGCCCGCGAGCAGCGCCGTCACGCCGAACGGCACGCCGGTCATGGCGGTCAGGATGCGGCCGATGACGTAGGGCTCGATGATGTTGACGATCAGGTATTCCATCTGCACGCAGAGGCTGGTGAGCCACTGGCAGCGGCGGCTGCCGAAGCGCTGCAGGAATACTTCACCGACGGTGTGGATGCCGAGCCGGCGGTAGGGGACGGCGAAGAAGACGCCGACCAGCACCAGTGCCAGCAGCGTGTTGACGGCGTACCACATGCTCCACACGCCGCCGGTGATCACGTCGCCCGCCACGCCGTAGGTGGCGGCGCCGCCGACGCGCGTCCCGGCGATGCCGACGGCGATCAGCAGCACGCCCATCCGGCCGCCCGCCACCGCCCAGTCGTCGCCGGCGCGGCTGCGCCGGAGCATCAGCATGCCGACCAGCGTCGTGACCGCCAGGTACGCGGCTATCATCGCCAGCGCGATTGGATTCTGCATAAGGCGGCCCGGGACCGGGATGCCGCGCGCCCGCGAGCGGCCCGAGATGATTGGTTGTCCGGGGTGGGGGAGTCAAGGTGATGATGCGGACGGCGTCCCGATGAAGGCCCTGCTGTGCACGCAGTTCGGCCCGCCCGAGCGGCTGCAGGTCGCCGACGTGCCGCCCCCGGTCGCGGGCCCGGGCGAGGTGGTGATTGCCGTGGCGGCGGCCAGCGCCAACTTTCCCGACGTGCTGGTGATCGAGAACAAGTACCAGTTCAAGCCGCCGCTGCCGTTCTCGCCGGGCAGCGAGCTGGCGGGCGTCGTCCGCGAGGTCGGCGAGGGCGTGACGTCGGTCAGGCCGGGCGACCCGGTCATGGCCTTCACGTTGTACGGGGCGTTCGCGGAACGGGTGCGGGTGCACGCGTCGGCGGTGTTTCCGGTGCCTCCCGGGATGGACCTGGTCACGGCGTCGGCATTCCTGATGACCTTCGGCACGATGGATCACGCGCTGCGCGATCGCGGCGCGGTGGCCGCGGGCGAGACCGTGCTGGTGCTGGGCGCCGGCGGCGGCATCGGGCTGGCCTCGATCGAGATCGCCAAGGCGCTGGGCGCACGGGTGATCGCGTGCGCGTCGAGCGCGACCAAGCTGGCGACGGCGCGCGAGCACGGCGCCGACGAGGGCATCGACTACGGCGCCGAGGACTTGCGCGAGCGCATCAAGGCGCTGACCGCCGGCCGCGGGGTGGACGTCATCGTCGACCCGGTCGGCGGCCCGTATACCGAGCCGGCGCTGCGATCGATGGCCTGGCGCGGGCGCCTGCTCGTCGTCGGCTTTGCCGCCGGCGCCATCCCGCGCATCGCCCTCAACCTCACGCTGCTCAAGGGCTGCGCCATTGTCGGGGTGTTCTGGGGCGGGTTCCTGCAGCGCGAGCCGGCGGCGTTCGCCGCCAGCGTCGCGCAGATCAGCCGCTGGTACGCTGAGGGACGGCTGCACCCGCACGTCTCGGCAACCTTCCCCCTGGCGCGGGGGGCCGAGGCGCTCGACCTCCTGGCGTCGCGCCAGGCGGTCGGGAAGATCGTGATCACGATGTGAGCGCGACGACCATCGTGCCGGTGGTGGCGCCGCTCAGCATCGGGAGAGTCACGCCCGCTCGAACAGCGCGGCCGCGCCCTGCCCGCCGCCGACGCACATGGTGACCACTCCGTAGCGGGCCCGCCGGCGCGCCATCTCGCTGCCCAGCGTGCCCACCAGGCGCGAGCCGGTCATGCCGAAGGGATGGCCGATGGCAATCGACCCGCCGTTGACGTTCAGCCGCTCCATGGGAATGTGCAGGCGGTCGCGGCAGTAGATCACCTGCGACGCGAAGGCTTCGTTCAATTCCCAGAGATCGATGTCGTCCACGGTGAGTCCCTGTCTGGCGAGCAGCTTGGGGACCGCGAAGACGGGACCGATGCCCATCTCGTCCGGTTCGCACGCGGCCACCGCGTAGCCGCGGAAGACCAGGCTCGGCTGCAGTCCCAGGGTCCGCGCGCGCTCGGCGGACATCACCAGCGTCGCGGACGCGCCATCGGACAACTGCGACGAATTGCCGGCGGTGACGCTGCCGGCGCCGCTCGTCGTGTCGAACACCGGCGGGAGCCTGGCCAGACCCTCCAGCGTGGTGTCGGCGCGGTTGCACTCGTCGCGATCGACGTGCACGCGCTCCTCGCCGGTCGCCTCGCCCGTCGTGCGGTCGAGCACGGCCCGCGTGACGTCGATGGGAGCGACCTCGCCGGCGAAGAATCCTTCCGCCTGGGCCCGTGCGATGCGCTGCTGGCTGATCAGGGCCAGCTCGTCCTGCGCGTCGCGCGATACGCCGTAGCGTTTGGCCACGACCTCGGCGGTTTCACCCATCACCATGTAGAGCCCGGGATGATGCTCCCGCACCCACGGGTTGGGCGAGTGGTCGCGCTGCAGCATCGTGATCGACTCGACGCCGCCGCCGATCGCCGCGTCGACGTGTTCCTGCAGCACCATGTGCGCCGCCTGCACGATGGCCTGGAGGCCCGAGTTGCAGAAGCGATTCACGGTGACGCCGGGCGTGGTCACCGGCAGACCGGCGCGCAGCGCGGCGACGCGCGCGATGTTGTGCCCCTGCGGACCGTGCGGCTGGCCGCAGCCGAGGACGACCTCCTCGATCTCCGACGGATCGAGCGCCGGCGCCTTGCCCAGCACGTGCGCGATGCAGTGCGCGGCGAGGTCGTCCGGGCGGGTGCGGTTGAACGATCCGCGGCCCGACTTGGCGAGCGGCGTGCGGCTGCTGGCGACGATGACGGCTTCGCGCATGCGCTCGAATCATACCGTCGCACCTGTGTCCCGCCGATCAGCGTGTCCACGCCGCCGCCAGCCACGGCTCGAGCGCGTCGATGTCCCAGCAGTTGACGATGCGCGCGCGTGGGATGCCAGCCAGTCGCGCGTGCGCAATCGCGGTCTCCGCGTAGGACAGCTCGTCCACGCTGTGCGCGTCGCTGTCGAGGGCGAAGAGGCAGCCGGCGCGCAGGGCCTCGGCGGCAAGGCCGAAATCGACGTCCTGCCGCGACGGATCGCCGTCGATCTCGATCGCCACCCCGGTGGCTGCGGCGTGCGCGAACACCCGGTCCCACCGCGCGCTGACGCCGGGGCGCACCCCCAGCTTGCGGCCGCGCGGATGGCCGAGGATGTGCACCCCGGGCGTGGAGACCGCGGCCAGCATGCGCGCCGTCTGGTCGTCGCTCGTGCGCAGCCGCGAGTGCGGCGCGGCGACCACCACCTCGAGCCGGCGCAGCTCGCGCGCGGTCAGGTCGAGCCGGCCATCGGCGAGGATGTTGGCCTCGATCCCCTTGAGCAGCCGGAATCGGCCACGGTAGCGGCGGTTGAGCGCCTGAATCTCCGCGTGCTGCCGCGCGAGGTCGGTCATCGACACCCCGTTGGCAATCGGCAGCCCGTGCGAGTGGTCGGTGACGGCGCAGTACCGGTAGCCCCGCGCGAGACAGCCGTCGACCAGCTCCGTCAGCGTGGCCCGGCCGTCGCTGTAGGTGGAATGCATCTGCAGGTCGCCGCGATAGTCGGCCAGGCGCGGGGCCCCGCGCGCCGGCGCGCGTAGGGCGGCGGCCACCTGCGCCCGGCTGAGAAACGCCTCGCGCAGCCCGCGGCTGCGCTCCACCTCCGGCGATCGGCCGCTGCCGGCGACCGCGCGCTCGACCGTGTCGGATCGGCCGGTCCGGAGAAACTCGAGAATCACGCGGGTCGAGGAGGGTCCGACGTGGGGAATCTTGGCGCAGCGTGCCGTCCTTCTGCACCAGCGCTTCGAGCGGCTCGTCGAGCGAGAGAATCGCCGACGCGGCCCGCCGGTAGCCCCACCGGCTCTGCGGGGACGTCTGCACCGCGGCCAGGTCGCGGAGCAGGGCGCTGACCCGCGCGTTCGTGTCGCTCGCCACCGACTCATCGTAGAGCACCGCCGTGGCGTGCCCCGTCCGCGAGATGGTCCTGCTTCAGCGTGGCCGGGCCACTAGAATCACCGCCGTGGACATTCGGGCGGCGATTCTCTGGGAACAAGGCGCGCCACTGTCGGTCGAGCCGGCTACGCTGGATGGACCAGGAGCCGGCGAGGCGCTGGTCGAGATCAAGGCCGCCGGCGTCTGCCACAGCGACCTGCACGCGACGTCGGGAGACTGGCCGATGGGCGTGCCGCTGGTGCCCGGCCACGAAGGGGCGGGGATCGTGCGCGCGGTTGGCGCAGGTGTTTCCCGCGTCGCGATCGGCGACCACGTCGTCCTGTGCTGGGCGCCCGCGTGCGGCGTCTGCCCGCCCTGCACGGCCGGCAGCCCGATGCTGTGCGATCGCCTCGAGAAGACCACCTTCCGTAATCGCCTGCCGGCCGGCGGAACGCGGCTCCGCGCGCGCGGGAAGGACATCGCGCCGTTCCTCGGCACCGCCTGCTTTGCCTCGCACACGGTGCTGCCCCAGGAGGCTCTGGTGGCCGTGCCTCGCGACGTGGCGTTCGCGCCGCTGGCGGCCGTCGGCTGCGCGGTGGTCACCGGCGTCGGCGCCGTGCGCAACGCGGCACGCGTCCCGGCCGGTGCGATCGTGGCCGTCATCGGGGCCGGGGGCGTCGGCCTGAACGTGGTGCAGGGCGCGTCGCTCGCCGGCGCGTCGCGCGTGATCGTTGTCGATAGGGCAGAAGCCCCACTCGCCGTGGCGCGCGGGCTCGGCGCGACGGATGCCGTTCGGCCGGCGGGAAAGACATCCGACGCCGTCCGCGAGCTGACCGGCGGCCGCGGTGCGGATTTCGTGTTCGACACGGTGGCCAGCCCGGCCACGCTCACCGACGCGATCCTGTCAGCGCGGAAGGGCGGGACGGTGGTGGTCACCGGCCTGTCGCGGCTCGACACGCAGGGCGTCATCCGCCTGTATCCGTTCGTGATGCAGGAAAAGCGGCTGATCGGGTCGGTCTACGGCTCTGGCAACCCGCTCGACGACATCGCGGATCTCGTGGGCTTGTATCAGCAGTCGCGTCTCAAACTCGACGAACTGGTGGCGCGGACCTACCCGCTGGAGCGGGTGAACGAGGCCCTGGCCGCGCTGGCCGGCGGCGCCGGGGGACGGGGCATCCTCCTGCCGTGAGCGGGTGAGCGTGCGCGCCGCCGTCTTCGCTCGTTGTTCGCCACCCGTCCGGACTTTACAAACACTGACAACAAATGCCGATAAACATTGGAAAATAAAACGGTTCCGGCAGTTCGGCCGTATACTCGGCGAGACCCGATACAGGTGGGAATGAACCGACTCCTCCTTGCCCTATCGTCCGCGTTGGTGGCGGCGTTCGCTGTGGTCACGGCGACCGGCCAGGCGCCCGGTGGCGGCGCGCCGGCCGCAGCGGTCCCCGTGGCCAGTCACGCCCCGGCGACGCGGGTCGGTGCGCCTGATCCCGCGGAGCAGACGGCGCTGGTCAAGCAGTACTGCGCGGGCTGCCACAGCGATCGCGCGAAGGCGGGAGGCTTGTCGCTCGCCGCGTTCGATGCGGCGTCGACGGCCGACGAACATCCGGCGGTCGTCGAGAAGATGATTCGCAAGCTGCGCGCCGGCATGATGCCGCCTGCGGGCGCGAGGCGCCCCGACGAGGCGACGTTGACTGCGTTCGCGGCCGCGCTCGAGACGCGCGTGGACCGCGCCGCGGCGCTGGAGCCCAACCCGGGCCGGCGGCCGTTCCAGCGGCTCAATCGTGCGGAGTACGGCGCGGCCATCGAGGGCCTGCTCGGGATCACGGTCGACGTCTCGGCGCTCCTGCCGCCCGACACCATCAGCCACGGCTTCGACAACATCGCCGACGTCCAGGCGTTCTCGCCCACGGTCCTCGAAGGCTACCTGCGCGCCGCCGCGAAGATCAGCCGCGACGCGATTGGCGATCCGACGGCGGCGCCGTCGGGCGTCATCTACAAAGTTCCGCGCACGGCCGCGCAGTTGAAGCACGTGCCCGGCGCGCCGATCGGCACCCGCGGGGGCACCTCGGTGGTGCACATCTTCCCGGCCGACGGCCAATACACGTTCCGGGTGATGTTCCACAGCATTCCCACGGGCCAGCTGTATGGCAGCACGACGCGGGACGAGCAGATCGAGATCTCGGTGAACGGCGAGCGCGTCGCGCTGCTCGACATCAACCCGCGCATCAGCGAGGCGGATCCGAAGGGCATCAGCCTGGAAACGGCGCCGATTCACGTGACGGCGGGACCGCAGCGCATCGCGGCGGCGTTCGTCGCGCGGTCGGAGAGCCCGGTGGACGACCTGCTGGCGCCGGTCGACTACACGCTGGCGGACACGCAGATCGGCAGCGCCCTCGGCATCACGACGCTGCCGCACCTGCGCGAGCTCGCCATTGCCGGGCCGCACGCGGTGACCGGCGTGTCGGCGACCGTGAGCCGTCAGCGCGTGTTCATCTGCCGTCCGACGACGCCGGCGGAAGAGGCGCCGTGCGCGGAGCGGATCATGCGGACGCTGGCGGATCGCGCGTACCGCCGGCCGGTGAGCGGCGACGAGCTGCGCGGCCTCATGAGTTTCTACCAGACCGGCCGTACGGACGGTGACTTCGAGCTCGGCGTGCGCACCGCGCTGCAGGCGCTGCTCGCCAGCCCGCAGTTCCTGATGCGGCTCGAGCGGGCGCCGGCGGGCGTCAAGCCGGGACAGACTTACCGCATCTCGGACATCGACCTCGCCTCGCGGCTGTCGTACTTCCTCTGGGGCACCGTCCCGGATCGGGAGCTGGTGGCGGTGGCGATGAAGTCGCGGCTGCGCGCGCCCGGCGTGCTCGAGGCGCAGGTGCGGCGGATGCTCGCCGATCCGCAGGCCGAATCGCTGGCGACGCGCTTCGCGTCGCTGTGGCTGCGCCTGCAGGATCTCGACAAGATCCACCCCGACGCGCTCACCTATCCGCAGTTCGACCACTATCTCGCGGAAGCGATGCGCCGGGAGACCGAGCTGCTGTTCGCGGCGCTGGTCCGGGACGATCGCAGCGTGCTCGAGCTGCTGACCGCCGACTGGACCTACGTCAACGAGCGGCTGGCCCGCCATTACGGGATTGCCAACGTCACCGGCGCGCATTTCCGCCGCGTGACGCTCACCGACGAGAATCGCCGCGGCCTGCTCGGGCACGGCAGCGTGCTGATGATGACGTCGGTGGCCGACCGCACCTCGCCGGTGCTGCGCGGCAAGTGGATCATGGAAGTGCTGCTCGGATCGCCGCCGCCGCCGCCGCCGGCCAACGTCCCGGCGCTCGAGGAGACGAGCGGCGTCGCCGAGGCCCGCCTGCTGTCGGTGCGCGAGCGCATGGAGGAGCACCGGCGCAACCCGGCCTGCACCTCGTGCCACAAGGTGATCGACCCGCTCGGCCTGGCGCTGGAGAACTTCGACGTTACCGGCGCCTGGCGGATCAAGGACAACGGCGTGCCCATCGACCCGTCGGGCACGCTCTACGACGGGTCGGCGATGAGCGGCCCGATCGGACTGCGACGGGCTCTGCTCCAGCGGTCGGACGTGGTGGTCTCGAGCTTCACCGAGAGCCTGCTGACCTACGCGCTCGGCCGGCGCATCGAGTACTACGACATGCCGACGGTGCGCGAGATCGTGCGCGACGCCGCCGCGCAACAGCACAAGATGTCGGCGTTCATTCTCGGCGTGGTCAACAGCCCGGCGTTCCAGTTGAGCCGCGCCGCGACCGTCGAGACGACTGAAGCGGCGCACTGACCGGGTCCGTTTCGGACCCGCTCGGCCACTGACGGGGAGGGGAGAGAGGCGATGTACATCACCAAGACGCACGTGTCGCGGCGCACGGTGCTGCGCGGGATGGGCGTGACCATGGCGCTGCCGTTCCTGGATGCCATGGTGCCGGCACGGACGGTCTGGGCCAAGACGGCAGCCGCGGGCAAGGTCCGCCTCTCCTGCATCGAGCAGGTGCACGGCGCCGCCGGCAGCACCAAGATCGGGCTCGAGAAGAACATGTGGTCGCCGGCAGCGACCGGCCGCGCCTTCGACCTGTCGCCCACCAGCCTGAGCTCGCTCGAGCCCTACCGGCAGCACCTGACCATCGTCAGCAACACCGACGTGCGCAATGCCGAGGCGTTCGCCCCCAATGAGATCGGCGGCGACCACTTCCGCTCGAGCGCGGTGTTCCTCACCCAGGCGCACCCGAAGCAGACGGAAGGCTCGGACGTCGAGGTCGGTCCGTCGCTCGATCAGCTCTACGCGCAGCGGTTCGGCCAGGACACGGCCATCCCGTCGATGCAGCTGGCCATCGAGAACGTCGACCAGGCCGGCGGCTGCGCCTACGGCTACGCCTGCGTCTACACCGACACCGTCAGCTGGGCGGACGCGAAGACGCCGCTGCCGATGATTCGCGACCCGCGCTACGCCTTCGACCAGTTGTTCGGCGTCGGCGCCACCCCCGAGGAGCGCGCCGCGCGGCGCAAGACCGATCGCAGCATCCTCGACTGGATCACCACCGAGGTCTCGCGCCTGCGCAACACGCTGGGCGCCAGCGACCGCGCGCGGCTGGATTCGTATCTCGACGACGTGCGCGAGGTCGAGCGGCGGATCCAGCGGGTCGAAGCGCAGAACGCCAGCGGCGAGCAGCGCGAGCTGCCGGGCGCGCCGGCCGGCGTGCCCGATTCGTTCACCGAGCACGTCAAGCTGATGTACGACCTGCAGGCGCTCGCCTTCGCCGGCGACATCACGCGCGTGTTCTCGTTCAAGACCGGGCGCGACGGCTCGGCCCGCGTCTATCCCGACAGCGGCGTCACGCTGCCGTTCCACCCCGCGTCGCACCACGGCGAACGGGAGGATCGCGTCGCGCAGTTCGCCGCCATCAACAAGTACCAGGTCGGGCTGCTGCCGTACTTCCTCGACAAGCTGAAGTCGCTCACCGAGGGCGACGGCACGCTGCTCGATCAGACGGTGGTGCTCTACGGGTCGCCGATGGGCAATTCCAACGTGCACAACCACAAGCGCTGCCCGCTGTTCTTCGCCGGGCACGGCGGCGGCCTGCTCAAGGGCGGCCTGCATCTCAAGGCGGCCGACGGCACGCCGATGGCCAACGTGTTCCTCACGCTGGCGCACGGGCTCGGCTTCGATCTGCCGGGCCTGGGCGACAGCAACGGCGAGTTCGATTTGAACGCGGCGGTCGACACGACGGTGGCGTAGGTGACGGTGAGGACCCAGCCCATGGTGCGAAAACTGATGACCGGCGCCTGTCTCGGGGCGCTCGGCGCCTTGTGCCTGTCGGCCGTGCTGAGCGCGGCCGACTCGCCGGTCGCCGAGGCGGCAATGGCCCGGGATGCCGGCGCGGTGCGGGCGCTGCTCAAGGAAGGCCGCGACGTGAACGCGGCGCAGGGCGACGGCATGACGGCGCTGCACTGGGCCGCGCGCTACGGCGAAGTCGAGCTGGCGCAGATGCTGCTCTATGCCGGCGCCAACGTCCGCGCCACCACCCGCCTCGGGGCCTACACGCCGCTCACGATGGCGGCCCAGCTCGGCCACGCGGGCATGATCGACATCCTGCTCGAGGCCGGCGCCGACGCCAAGGCCGCGACCACCAACGGCACCACGCCGCTGATGCTCGCCGCCGCGTCCGGCCACGCCGACGCGGTGACGCGGCTGCTCGACCACGGCGCCGACGCCAACGCGAAGGAATCGGCGCGCGGGGAGACGGCCCTGATGTTCGCCGCGAACTTCAACCGCGTCGACGCCATGAAGGCGCTCATCGCGCGCGGGGCGGAGATCGGCGTCACCACCAAGGTGGTCGATCTCGCCGGGTTGACGAGTCCGGAAGAGGAGTTCTTCCTCGCAGCAGCCAGCAACAGCAGCAGCAGCAGACCCCGGCGCCCGCGGCGGGCGCAGCGCCGGCCCCGGCCGCAGCCGCCGCGACCCCGGCGGCCGCGCGGCCCGGCGGTGGTGCGCCGGCCGCGGCCAGCGCGCCGGGCGGCGCCCGCGCCCGTCCCGCGGCGAAGCCGAAGGGCCCTGACATCGCCGGCGTGACCCGGCAGTACCGCTTCAACGAGCTGGTGAGCACCCAGGGCGGGCTGACCCCACTCCTCTTCGCGGCGCGCCAGGGGCATGTCGAGGCCGTGCAGGCGCTGTTGCAGGCGGGCGCCGACGTCAACCAGGTCAGCACCGGCGACCAGACCAGCCCGCTGCTGATGGCGATCATCAACGGCCACTACGACCTCGCCCGCTACCTGATCGATCAGCGGGGCCGACGTGAAGCGCGCCAGCAGCAACGGCGCCACGCCGCTCTACGGCGTGCTCAACGTGCAGTGGGCGCCCAAGGCGCTCTACCCGCAGCCGCGTGCCTACACGCAGCAGAAGCTGACCCATCTCGAGCTGATGCAGCTGCTCATCGACAAGGGCGCCGACGTCAACGCCCGCCTGAAGATGAAGGTCTGGTACTCCGGCTACAACTTCGATCTCGCCGGCGTCGACGAAATCGGCGCGACGCCGTTCTGGCGCGCCGCCTACGCTAGTGACGTCGAAGCGATGCAGCTGCTGGTCGCGCACGGCGCCGATCCGAAGATGCCGTCGGCCAGGCCCGCGGGCCGTCCGCGCACGGGCGACGGCGGGCGCGAAACGGTCGAGGACGTCTCGGGGCTGCCGCCGGTCCCGGTCGGCGGGCCCGCGGTGACGCCGCTGCAGGCCGCCTCCGGCGTCGGCTACGCCGAGGGCTTTGCCGCCAACTCGCACCGCTATGCGCCGGGCGGCATGCTCGCCGCCGTCAAGTACCTGATCGAGGAGCTGGGCGCGGACGTCAACGCCCGCGACCACGAGGGCAACACCGCGCTCCATCACGCCGCGTCGCGCGGCGACGTCGAGATGATCCTCTACCTGGTGTCGAAGGGCGCCGACGTCAAGGCGGTGAATCGCGAAGGGCAGACCACGGCCGACATGGCCAACGGGCCGGTGCAGCGCACGCAGCCCTACCCGGAGGCGCTCGAGCTGCTGGTCAAGCTCGGCGCGAAGAACAACAACAAGTGCGTGTCCTGCTAGGCAGGATGCACGATCGAGGACGTCGCGGTGATCCCCCCGCGCGAACAGTCATGATGCGAATCGTCCCCGCCACGCTCGGCGCCGCGGTCCTGAGCGCCGGCGTACTGCTGGCCACCGGTCAGGCGCCGGCACCGGTGCCTGCGGCTGCGGACACCCGGCCGGCGTCCCCCACCGCCGCCGCCACACCCGCTGCGCCGGCGATGGCGGTGGCGCACGCGGCGTCAGCCGCGACCGCCGCCGGTCAGACGGCGATGGTCAAGCAGGTACTGCGCCACCTGCCACAACGATCGGGTCAAGGCCGGCGGCTTGTCGCTCGCCGCATTCGACGCCGCGCAGGCGGCCGGTGCCGTCGAGACCACGGAGAAGATGATCCGCAAGCTGCGCGCCGGCATGATGCCGCCGGCGGGGGCGCGCCGGCCGGAGGGCGACGGCCTGCATCCAGCTCGCCACGGCGCTCGAAGATCGCATCGATCGCGCGGCCGCGCTCGCGCCCAACCCCGGCTTCCGTCCCTTCCAGCGTGCCAACCGCGCCGAGTACACGCGCGCGGTCCGCGACCTGCTCTCCCTCGACGTCGACGTCAACAGCTTCCTGCCCCCCGACACGATCAGCAATGGCTTCGACAACGTCGCCGACGCGCAGACGCTGTCGCCGACGCTGATGGAAGGCTACCTGCGCGCGGCCAGCCAGATCAGCCGCCTCGCGGTGGGCGACCGCACCGCCGCCGCCACCTCGGTCACCTACAAGGTGGCGCGCGCGAAGTCGCAGATGGCGCACGTCGACGGCGCTCCGATCGGCACCCGCGGCGGCGTCTCCGAGGTGCACGTCTTTCCGGCCGACGGCGACTATGTGTTCAAGGCGGCGCTGCACTACGAGCCGCTCGGCGGGCTGGTCGGCCGCTCGACGATGAGCGCGTTGGAGCTGACCGAGCGGATCGACGTCTCGATCGATGGCGAGCGGGTGGCGGTGCTCGAGCTCAACCCGCGCATGAGCGAGTCGGACCCGAAGAACAACCTCGAGCCGCAGACCGCCCCGATCCACGTCAAGGCCGGCCCGCACCGCGTCTCCGCCGCCTTCATCCAGAACTTCGAGGCAATCCCCGACGACCTGGTGATGCCGCTCGAGAACACGCTCGCCGACGTGTCCATCGGCCAGGGCATCACGCTGCTGCCGCACATGCGCGAGCTGCGCGTCATCGGTCCCTCGCGGGTCACCGGCGTGTCGGACACGCCCAGCCGCCGCAAGATCTTCAGCTGCCGCCCGACCACCGCGGCGGAGGAGGCGGCCGTGCGCGCGCGAGATCGTCACCCGACTGGCGACGCAGGCGTTCCGCGGTCCGGTCAGCGCCGACGACATCAACGACCTGCTGGCGTTCTACGACGAGGCGCAGCGGCCGCGGCGACTTCGAGACCGGCATCCGCCTGGCGGTGCAGGCCATCCTCGCCAGCCCGCGCTTCGTCTTCCGCTTCGAGGAAGCGCCGGCGACGCTGAAGCCGGGGCAGACCTATCGCCTCAGCGACGCGGATCTGGCGTCGCGGCTGTCCTTCTTCCTCTGGGGCACGGTCCCGGACGAGGCGCTGCTGGCGCAGGTGCGCGCGCGCACGCTGGCCTCGCCCGGCGCGCTCGATCGAGCAGATCACGCGCATGCTCGCCGACCCGCGCGCCGAAGCGCTGGCCACCCGCTTCGCCGCGCAGTGGCTGCGGCTGCAGGACCTCGACAAGGTCAGCCCGGACTACCTGCAGTACCCGCAGTACGACGAGCGCCTGGCCGCCGGCTTCCGCCGCGAGACCGAGCTGTTCTTCGACAGCCTGGTGCGCGAGGACCGCAGTCTCCTCGACCTCATCACCGCCGATTACTCGTTCGTCAACGACCGGGTCGCCCAGCACTACGGCATCGCCGAATGTCAGCGGGCCCGGCTTCCGCCGCGTGGCGCTGCCCGACACCCGCCGCGGCATCCTCGGCCATGGCAGCATCCTCGTCCTGACGTCGAACGCGGATCGCACCTCGCCGGTGTATCGCGGCAAGTGGGTGATGGAAGTGCTGCTCGGCAGCCCGCCGCCGCCGCCGCCGCCCAACGTGCCGGAGCTCGACGAGGTGAAGCCGACCGCGTCGGGACGCACCTTGTCGGTGCGCGAGCGGATGGAGGAGCACCGCAAGAACCCGACCTGCAATTCCTGTCACCGCGTGATCGACCCGCTCGGCCTGGCGCTCGAGAACTACGACCCGACCGGCGCGTGGCGCATCAAGGACAACGAGGTCGCCGTCGATCCGGTTGGCGTGCTCTACGACGGCACCAAGGTCGAGGGGCCGGCCAGCCTGCGCAGCGCGCTGCTGCGGCACAAGGACGCGGTGGTGCTCAGCTTCACCGAAAGCCTGATGACCTACGCCCTCGGCCGCCGCGTCGAGAGCTTCGACATGCCGGCCGATTCGCGCCATCGTGCGCGACGCCGCGCAGAACGACTACCGCCTGTCGGCGTTCATCCGCGGCGTGGTCGAGCAGCGCGGCGTTCCAGCGCGGCCGGGTGCCGGCGGCCGACGCGCGCGCGACGGACATGGCGGGGCGGTAGCATGGGGCGGACGCCAGTTCGGGTAACATGCAGGAAGACGAGGCGGACGGAGGCCCGATGATTCATCAGCAGAAGGCACATTTCCCGGCGTGACGTGCTGCGCGGCATGGGTGTCACCGTGGCGCTGCCGTTCCTCGACGCGATGGTCCCGGCCCGGGCGGCCCGCGCGCAGACCGCCAGCCGCGTCCGCCTGGCGGCGATCGAGATGGTGCACGGCGCCGCCGGCAGCACCAAGATCGGCGCCGAGAAGCACATGTGGTCGCCGGCCGCGATCGGCCGCGCCTTCGACCTGACGCCGACCAGCCTCAGCCCGCTCGAGCCGTTCCGCGACTACCTGACCATCGTCAGCAACACCGACGTGCGCAACGCCGAGGCGTTCGAGGCGCCGGAGATCGGCGGCGATCACTTCCGCTCGAGCGCCGTCTTCCTCACCCAGATGCACCCGCGCCAGACGCAGGGCTCCGACGTGCGTGTCGGCACCTCGCTCGACCAGTACTTCGCGCAGAAGTACGGGCAGGACACCGCGATTCCGTCGCTGCAGCTGTGCATCGAGAACGTCGACCAGGCGGGCGGCTGCTCCTACGGCTATTCCTGCGTCTACACCGACTCGATCAGCTGGGCGTCGCCGACCGACCCGCTGCCGATGGTGCGCGACCCGCGCTCGGTCTTCGACATGCTGTTCGGCGTCGGCGCCACGCCGCAGGATCGTGCCGAGCGGCGCGCCGAGGACCGCAGCATCCTCGACTGGATCGCCCAGGACATGTCACGCCTGCGCAACACGCTCGGCGCCGCCGATCGGGCGCGGCTGAGCGACTACCTCGAGGACATCCGCGAGATCGAGCGCCGCATCCAGCGCGTCGAGGCGCAGAACCGCAGCGGCGAGGAGCGCGAGCTGCCCGGCGCGCCGATCGGCGTGCCCGACTCGTTCGAGGAGCACATCAAGCTGATGTTCGACCTGCAGGCGCTGGCGTTCGCCTCGGACATCACTCGCGTGTTCGCGTTCAAGCTCGGACGCGACGCGTCGAACCGGGTGTTCGCCGACAGCGGCACCAGCACCGGCTTCCACTCCGCGTCGCATCACGGCGATCGCGAGGACCGCGTCACCGCGTTCGCCCGCATCAACCGCTATCACATCGGCATGATGCCGTACTTCCTGGACAAGCTGAAGCGGACGCCCGACGGCGACGGCACGCTGCTCGACAACACGCTGGTGCTCTACGGATCGCCGATGGGCAACTCGAACGTGCACAACCACAAGCGCTGCCCGCTGTTCCTCGCCGGCCGCGCCGGCGGCGCGACTCAAGGGCGGCGTGCACATCAAGGCCGCCGACGGCACGCCGATGGCCAATCCGATGCTGTCGGTCGCGCACGCGCTCGGGCTCGACTTCGAGTCCTTCGGCGACAGCACCGCGACACTCGACCTCAACCAGGTGCCCAGCACGACGCTCTGACCGGCGGGCCTCCCGACGAGCCGCTCGCCAGCTCGGGCGTAGCCCCCACGGCCTCCCTTTTGCACCTCCCGACCCCGGGAGGATTCCGACATGGCTCGCCCGTGGCGCGCGGTTCTCGTGATTGCATCGTTGGCCGTCGCGGCAGGCTGTGCGAAAGGCCAGTTTGGGCCTTCAGCCTCCACACCCGTCAACCCCTCTCCCCGCGAGCTGGACAAGCTGACGGTGGACGAACGGCGGGACATCATCAGCCGCGCCCAGGTGTGGCACCCCATCGACACCGCCAAGCTCAACCTGCTCGCCGGCCCCCGCGACGAAGGGGCGTTTGCGTTCAACGCGCCGGTGACCTGCGACTACGCGTACCCCGACAAGCCGCTCGGCGGCGTGACGCCGAAGTTCGAATGCGCGGTCAAGGACGGCGACGTCGTCAAGGTGAAGTACGGCGAGAACAACGGCGAGGTCTACGCCGAGGTGGCGAGCAGCCGGCTGTTCTGGGCGCTCGGATTTCCCGCCGACCGGATGTACCCGACCAGGGTGACCTGCCGGAACTGTCCGGCGGACCCATTCAAGGAGAGCAAGGAAGAGTGGCACCTCGGCAAGAGCGCGACGGTGTCGGACAAGCTGTTCGACCCGGCCACGATCGAGCGGCCCTATCCCGGCGAGGAAGTCGAGGTTCCCGGCTACGAAGGATGGGCATGGCCCGAGCTCGAGCTGGTCGATGCCGAATCCGGCGGCGCGCCGCGCGCGCACGTCGATGCGCTGAAGCTGCTCGCGGTCTTCATCCAGCACGTGGACAGCAAGCCGGGACAGCAGGCGATCGTGTGCGCCAATGGCGCCGTCAGCCGTGATCGCCAGGGCAACGCGTCATGCGAGACGCCGGTGCTCATGGTCCGGGATCTGGGATCGTCGTTCGGCGAAGCCAGGCGCATGAGCTTCCCGAAGATGAAGCTGGACAGCTGGCGCGAGGTGCCGGTCTGGCGCGACCCGGCGACCTGCGAGGGCGACTTGACCCGCTCGCTGGTGGGTAACCTCGAGCACCCGGTCATCAGCGAGGCGGGCCGCCGCTTCCTGGCCTCTCGGATGATGCTGCTCAGCGACCGCCAGATCCGCGACTTGTTCACGGCGGCGCGCGTCGAACGGCGCGGTGACACCACGAAGGGCGCCGACGGCGACAGCCGGCCGGTGACCGTGGACGACTGGGTTGGCGCGTTCAAGGCCAAGCGGTCGCAGATTACCGACCACCGCTGTCCGAGCTGACACGCCCGGTCGGGGCACGGCCGGGGGATGCCCCGGCCGTCCCGGCGCGGCCATCGCCGACCGGCGACCTGCCAGGCGTAAATGCGTGAATCCGGGCGGGTTACCCGTGACATTCACAGACACGCCCCGGCTGTAAAAGTGCGACAATAGGCCGCTCAAATCTCCGCCGACCGCACCACCGATCTCTGACCGTCGTATGAAACACTTCGTTGTCACGATCCTTGGCGCCTGCCTGGCGGGAATTGCCGCCCTGTCGCCGACGGGACACGCCCAGCCGGCTCCGTCCGCGCCCGGCGCCGCCCGCGGCCCGGCGCCGCTGGCGATGGCCTCCGCCCACCAGCCGCCCGTCTCCCAGCCTCGCGCCGGTGCGGCCGTCGATTCGCACACCGCGGTCGTGAAGCAGTACTGCGTGAGCTGTCATAGCGAGCGCGGCAAGGCCGGTGGATTGTCGCTGGCGGCCTTCGACGCCGCGCGCGCCGCCGACGAGCCCGCGGTCGCGGAGAAGATGATTCGCAAGCTGCGCGCCGGCATGATGCCACCGGCAGGCGCGAAGCGGCCGGACGGTCCGGTGCTGGCTGCGCTTGCCGAGAGCCTCGAGTCGCGCATCGATCGCGCCGCAGCCCGCGATCCCAACCCGGGGTCGCGCCCGTCGCACCGCTTGAACCGCGCCGAGTACGCCAACGCCATCCGCGAGCTGCTGGCGCTCGACATCGACGTCAACCAGTACCTGCCTCCCGACACGCTGGCGCACGGCTTCGACAACATCTCGGAAGAGCAGGGGCTGTCGACCGCCGTGATGGAAGGGTACCTGCGTGCGGCCAGCGCCATCAGCCGGCTGGCGGTGGGCGACCCGGCGGCATCGGCGACGTCGACCATCTACAAGCTGCCGCGCGACGGCACGCAGATGCGTCACGTCCCGGGTGCGCCGGTCGGAACGCGCGGCGGGCTCTCGGTCGTGCACGTGTTTCCCGCCGACGGCGACTACGTGTTCAAGATGCTGCTGCACAGCGGTCCGACCGGCGACCTGTTCGGCGGCGCGACGCGCGGGGAGCAGATCGAGGTCTCGGTCAACGGCCAGCGTGCGGCGGTGCTGACCATCAACCACCTGATGCGCGAGTCCGATCCGCACGGCCTCAACCTGCAAACCGGGCCCATCCAGGTCAAGGCCGGCCCGCAGCGCATCTCGGCGGCGTTCATCCAGACGGCGGACGGCCCGGTGGACGACCTGGTCGCGCCGATCGAGCACACCCTGGCCGACACCAACATCGGCGAGACCTATGGCGTCACCGCCCTGCCGCACCTGCGCGAGTTCGCCATTACCGGGCCGCAGCAGGTGACCGGCGTCTCCGAGACGCCGAGCCGGCGGCTGATTTTCACCTGCCGCCCGACGCGTGCGGCGGACGAGGATGCCTGCGCCACCGAGATCATCACCCGCCTGGCGCTGCGCGCGTACCGCGGCTACGCCCCCGGCGACGATGTGGCGGACCTGCGCCGGTTCTATCAGCAGGGCCGCGCCGCGGGTGATTTCGAGGGCGGCATCCGGCTCGCCCTGCAGGCGATGCTCGCCAATCCGCGCTTCGTGTTCCGCATGGAGCAGGCGCCGGCGTCGCTCGCCGCCGGGCAGACCTACCGCATCTCCGATCTCGACCTGGCGTCGCGGCTGTCGTTCTTCCTCTGGGGCACGCTGCCGGACGCCGATCTGGTGGCTGCGGCGCGCGCCGGCGCCCTGCGGACCGCGGCCGGCCTCGACGCCCAGGTCCGCCGCCTGCTCGCCGACCGGCGCTCGGAGGCGCTGGCGACGCGCTTTGCCGCGCAGTGGCTGCGGCTGCAGGACATCGAGAAGAACCGTCCCGATCCGCTGCTCTACCCGCAGTGGGACGACACGCTGGCCGACGCCTTCCGCCGCGAGACGGAGCTGTTCTTCGACAGCCTCGTGCGCGAGAACCGCAGCGTGCTCGACCTGCTCACCGCCGACTACACCTTCGCCAACGAGCGGGTCGCCAAGCACTACGGCATTGCCAACGTGATGGGCGAGCGCTTCCGGCGCGTCGCGCTGACCGACGAGTCGCGGCGCGGCATCCTCGGCCACGGCAGCATCCTGCAGCTCACGTCGGTGGCCGATCGCACCTCGCCGGTGCTGCGCGGCAAGTGGGTGATGGAGGTGCTGCTCGGCACGCCGCCGCCGCCGCCGCCGCCCAACGTGCCCGATCTCGAGGAGACCAGGGGCGTCAAGGACGCGCGGCTGCTGTCGGTGCGCGAGCGCATGGAAGAGCACCGTGCCAATCCGGCGTGCAACTCGTGTCACCGCGTCATCGATCCGCTCGGCCTCGCGCTCGAGAACTTCGACCCGTCGGGAAAATGGCGCATCAAGGACAGCGGTGTGCCGGTCGATCCCACCGGCGTGATGTACGACGGCACCCCGCTCCGCGGGCCGTCGGATCTGCGGGCGGCGCTGCTCGCGCACTCCGACGCGATTCTCCTCAGCTTCACCGAGAGCCTGATGACCTACGCGTTGGGGCGGCCGGTGGAGTACTACGACATGCCCGCGGTGCGCGCGATCGTGCGCGCGGCGGCGAACGACGGAAACCGGATGTCGGCGTTCGTGACCGGCGTCGTGCACAGCGCGGCGTTCCGCATGAGCCGGGCGGCGGCGGGCGAGACCACGGCAGGACGATAAGCGGCGGCAGGTCCGGCACGGCCGGACCATGACCAGGAGCCTCGGATGTACATCACCAGTAAGCACCTCTCGCGCCGGACCGTGCTGCGCGGCATGGGCGTCACCCTGGCGCTGCCGTTCCTCGACGCCATGGCGCCGGCCGGCGCCGTCCTGGCCCGCAACGCGCCGGGCCGCGTCCGGCTCTCGGCCATCGAGATGGTGCATGGTTCGGCCGGCGCCACGGCCATCGGCCTGCAGAAGAACCTGTGGTCGCCGGCCGCGGTCGGCCGCGCCTTCGATCTGGCGCCGACCAGCCTGACGTCGCTCGAGCCATGGCGCGACTACCTGACCATCGTCAGCAACACCGACGTGAAGAACGCCGAGGCGTTCGAAACGCCGGAGATCGGCGGCGATCACTTCCGCTCGAGCGCGGTGTTCCTCACCCAGGCGCACCCGCGCCAGACCAAGGGATCGAACGTTTTCGTCGGCAAGTCGCTGGACCAGTACTACGCGCAGAAGTTCGGGCAGCAGACCGCCATCCCCTCGATGCAGATGTGCATCGAGGCCGTCGATCAGGCGGGCGGCTGCTCCTACGGCTACTCCTGCGTCTACACCGACACCATCAGCTGGGCCTCGGCGACGCAGCCGTTGCCGATGATTCGCGACCCGCGCTTTGCGTTCGACCAGCTGTTCGGCGTCGGCGCGACGCCGGAGGAGCGGGCGGCGCGGCGGCAGGAGGATCGCAGCATTCTCGACGCCATCACCGCCTCCGCCGGACGCCTGCGCAATACGCTCGGCGCCGCCGATCGCGTCCGCCTGGCGGCGTATCTCGACGAGGTGCGCGAGGTCGAGCGGCGCATCCAGCTGGTCGAGGCGCAGAACAGCGCCGGCGCGGCGCGCGAGCTGCCGGGAGCGCCGGCCGGCGTCCCGGATTCGTTCTCCGAGCACGTCAAGCTGATGCTCGACCTGCAGGTCCTCGCCTTCGCCGCCGACACCACCCGCGTGTTCTCGTTCAAGCTCGGCCGTGACGCATCCGGCCGCTCGTATCCCGAGAGCGGCACCAAGTCGGCGTTCCACCCGGCGTCGCACCACGGCGAGCGTGAGGACCGGATCCTGGACTTCGCCCGGATCAATCGCTACCACGTGAGCATGGTTCCCTACTTCCTCGAGAAGCTGAAGAACACGCCCGACGGGGACGGCACCCTCCTCGACAACACGCTGGTGATCTACGGCTCGCCGATGGGCAACTCGAACGTGCACAACCACAAGCGCTGCCCGCTGTTCCTCGCCGGGCGCGCCGGCGGCCATCTCACGGGCGGGCTGCACCTCAAGGCCGCCGACGGGACGCCGATGGCCAACGTGTTCCTCAAGCTGATGCACGACCTCGGGCTCGACGAGGTCGACACCTTCGGCGACAGCACGGGGGAGTTCGACCTCACGCACGTGCCGGAGACGACAACGGCGCGGTAACCGCGGCGCAGGCCAGAACGCATGAAGATCGCGATGAGACGCATGGTCGGGGGTGTGGGCCTGCTGGTGCTGGCGGCAGCGGCGCTTCCCGCCGCGCCTGCGGCGCAGGTCGCCGCGCCGGTGGCCGAAGCGGTGATGGCGCGCGACTTCGACACCGCGCGCACCCTGCTGCAGCGCGGCGCCGACGTCAACGGGGCGCAGGGCGACGGCATGACCGCCCTGCACTGGGCCGCTTCGCAGGGCGACGTCACCCTCGCGGAGATGCTCGTCCTCGCCGGCGCCAATCTCCGCGCCAGCACGCGCCTCAACGCCTATACGCCGTTGTTTCTCGCCGCGCGCGGCGGCCACGCGGCACTGGTTCGCCTGTTGCTCGAGAAGGGCGCCGACGCCGGCGCCGTGTCGGTCACCGGCTCCACGCCGCTGATGCTGGCGGCCGCGTCGGGCAGTGCCGACGCAGTGCGGATGCTGCTCGACGCCGGCGCCGACCTGCACGCGCGCGAAACCGCGCGCGGCCAGACGGCGCTGATGTTCGCCGCCGCCTACGACCGCGTGGCGGTCATCGAGCTGCTGGCGTCGCGTGGCGCCGCCCTCGGCGCGACCAGCACCCTCGTCGACCTCTACGAGCTGAGCCGGGAAGAGCAGCCCGAGGCAGCGGGCGCCGGCGGGGCCGGCACCGGCGGCGGGGGCGGTGGCGGGCGCGCGGCACGCGCCGCGGCGGCGCCCAAGCGGCCACCCATCCCCGGCCTCGATCGCGGCTACAACTACACCGAGCTCATCGCCTACCAGGGGGGCATGACCGCGCTCCTGTTCGCCGCCCGCGAAGGCCACGTTGCCGGCGCCCGCGCGCTGCTCGACGCCGGCGCCGACGTCAATCAGCCGCGCGACGGCGACCGCACCACCCCGCTCCTGATGGCGACGATCAACGGACACTTCGACCTGGCGAAGCAGTTGCTCGACCGCGGCGCCGACCCGACGGCGGCCGCCGAGAACGGCGTGACGCCGCTCTACGCCGCCCTCAACTGTGTGTGGGCGCAGAAGTCGAACTACCCGCAGCCGCGCGCCTACGCGCAGCAGACGCTCACCTACCTCGACCTGATGACGGCGCTGCTCGACAAGGGCGCCGATCCGAACGTCCGCCTCAAGAAAAAGGTGTGGTACTCGGGCTACAACTCCGACCTGTCCGGCGTGGACGAGACCGGCGCGACGCCGTTCTGGCGCGCCGCCTACGCGAGCGACCTCGACGCCATGCGCCTGCTCGCCGCCCGCGGCGCCGACCCGGCGCTGCCGAGCGTGAAGCCCGCCGGCCGCCCGCAATTCGGCGATTCCCCGCGCGAGGTCAAGGACGTGTCCGGCCTCCCGCCGGTCCCGGTCGGCGGTCCGTCCGTGACCCCCCTGATGGCGGCCACCGGCGTCGGCTACGCAGAGGGGTTTGCCGCCAACTCCCACAAGATCCATCCCGCTGGCTGGATGCCGGCGGTGAGGTACCTGGTCGAGGAGCTGGGCGCCGACGTCAACGCCAAGGACCACGAGGGCAACACCGCGCTGCACAACGCCGCTGCCCGCGGCGACGTCGAGATGATCCTGTACCTCGTCTCCAAGGGCGCGGATGTCAAGGCCATCAACCGCGAAGGGCAGAGTACCGCGGACATGGCCAACGGGCCCGTCCAGCGCACGCAGCCGTACCCCGAAGCGGTTGAGCTGCTGGTCAAACTCGGCGCGAAGAACAACAATAAATGCGTGTCCTGCTGACGCGCCGCGCTGGTTCGGCGCGTTCAGCCGTCTCGATACATGCTTCCCAGGAGGAACGAATGCAACGTTGTACTCTCGTGTTCTCGGCCGCGCTGATCGCGGCGGCCTTCGGCGTCACGCTTTCCGCGCAGAAGACGGTGGACGTTCACCCCGGCAAGGGCGGCAGCCCGCACGTCCGGACCGAAGCCACCATCGACGGCGCCACCATCTCGGTCGAGTACGGCCGTCCGGCCCTCAAGGGACGCACCCCGGGCAAGGACGTCGATCCGTACGAAGGCAAGGAATGGCGCACCGGCGCCGACGAGCAGACCACGCTCGTCACCAGTCACCCGCTCAAGTTCGGCCTGCTGGCCGTCCCTGCCGGCACCTACGGCCTGCACACGATTCCGATGAAAGGGCAGTGGCAGCTCATCATCAGCAAGCGGCCGAAGGGCTGGGGCATCCCCTACCCGGCCGGTGAGGACCTCGGCCGCGTGCCGATGACCATGGGCAAGCCACCGGCCGCAGCCGAGCGCCTGACCATCACCCTCGAGGACACCGCCACCGGCGGCGCCATGCACATCGACTGGGGCAACACCCGCGCCACCATTCCGTTCACGGTGGGCTGACGACGACGCTCGAAACATCGGCCTGCCCCTCGCGCCTCGGTCCTGCCAAACAGGGCGAAACCGGCGAGGGGCAGGTCTCCTAGACACTCGCGATCGCTTTCCACGCACATGCAAGTGACCGTTCTCGTGTTCGTGCTCGGTCTCGCTCCGGCCCTGGCCCAGGCCCAGGACAACGGCGGCGCACCGCTGGTGGTCCTCGACGGATCGGCGGCGCCGGTGGCGCCGGAGACCATCACCCGCGATGCCCAGGGGCGCGCCACCGTCCGTGCGCTCAAGCTGGGCGAGCCGCTGCGCGTCGACGGCCGGCTGGACGAAGAGATCTACCTGACCGCGAAGCCATTCGGCGGGCTCATCCAGGCGGCGCCCGATCACGGCGCGGAGGCGACCGAGCGCACCGAGGTCTGGATCACCTACGACCAGACGACCATCTACGTCTCCGCGCGCTGCTGGGACACGGCCCCGCCGGAACGCTGGATCTCGAACGAGCTGCGCCGCGACACCAACCAGCTGCGCGACAACGAGAACTTCGGCGTCATGTTCGACACCTACTACGATCGCCGCAGCGGCTTCTTCTTCTACACCAACCCCCTCGGGGCGCTGGCCGACTACACGGTGGTGGACGAGGGCGGACCGAACAAGGACTGGAACCCGGTCTGGGAGTCGCGCACCGCGCGGTTCGACGGCGGCTGGACGGTGGAGATGGCGATTCCGTTCAAGACGCTGCGCTACAAGTCGGGCCACGACCAGGTCTGGGGCGTGCAGGTGCGGCGCGCGATCCGGCACAAGAACGAGTGGACCTACCTGACCCCGGTCCCGCGCAGCGTGGCCGGTCCGGGGGCGTTCAACCGCGTGTCGTCGGCCGGCACGCTGGTCGGGCTCGACCTGCCCCCGGCCAGCCGCAACGTCGAGCTCAAGCCGTACGCGATCTCGCGTGTCTCGACCGATCGGGTGCGCACGCCGGCGGTGTCCAACGACTTCGACGCCGATCTCGGCGGCGACGTGAAGTACGGTGTCACCGCCAATCTCACGGCCGACTTCACCTTCAACACCGACTTCGCGCAGGTCGAGATCGACGAGCAGCAGGTCAACCTGACGCGGTTCAGCCTCTTCTTCCCGGAGAAGCGCGACTTCTTTCTCGAGGGGCAGGGGGTGTTCGACTTCGCCCGTGGCGGCTCGAGCGGCGGGGGCGGCGGCAATCCGGGCGGCGGGACCAGCATCACCGATACGCCGTACCTGTTCTACAGCCGGCGCATCGGGCTCAACGCCAACCGCGAGATCCCGATCCTCGCCGGCGGCCGGCTCACCGGCAAGGTCGGCAACTTCGCGGTCGGCGTGGTCAACATCCAGGCCGGCGACGAGAGCGTGTCGCAGACGCCCGACACCAACTTCACCGTCGTCCGCATCAAGCGCGACATCCTGCGCCGCAGCGCCATCGGCGCGATGCTGACCAGCCGCTCGGCCTCGGTGGCCGCACCGGGACGTGGGTCGAACCAGGCCTACGGGGTGGACGGGCTGTTCTCGTTCTACCAGAACCTCACGCTGGGTGCCTACTACGCGCGCACCAGCACGCCGGGGCTGGCCGCCGACGACGACAGCTACCAGGCGCGGTTCGACTACGGCGGCGATCGCTACGGCGCGCGCGCCGAGTACCTCAAGGTCGGCGACAACTTCAACCCCGAGATCGGCTTCCTGCGCCGCGACAACTTCAAGCGCTCGTTCGCCTCGCTCCGCTTCAGCCCGCGTCCGGCCTCGAGCGCCGTCGTCCGCAAGTACACGACCGAGGCCAACATCGAGTACATCCTCAACGGCGCCGGCTTCCTCGAATCGCGGCAGCAGAACGCCAAGTTCAACATCGAGTTCAACAACAGCGACCGCTTCGCCGCCGAGGCGGGGCGCAACTTCGACGTCCTGGTGCTGCCGTTCCAGGTGGTGCGCGACGTCGCCATTCCGGTCGGCCGCTACAGCTACGACGATACGTCGCTGTCGTATACGTTCGGCGCGCAGCGCCGCGTGTCGGGCACGCTGTCGCTGAACGCCGGCGAGTATTACGACGGCGACATCACCACGCTCGGCTACAGCACCGGCCGCGTGTCGCTCACCGAACGGCTGTCGCTCGAGCCCAGCTTCTCGGTCAGCAAGGTCGACTTGCCAGTCGGCCGGTTCACCACCCGGGTGGTCCGCTCGCGGGCCGACTACGGATTCTCCGCGCGCATGTTCGCCAGCGCGCTGCTCCAGTACAGCTCCACCGACCGGAGCTTCAGCAGCAACCTCCGCTATCGCTGGGAGTACCGGCCGGGCAGCGAGTTGTTCGTGGTGTGGACCGACGAGCGGGACACGCGTCCCAATGGCATCGGCCTGCGCAACCGCGCGCTGGTCCTGAAGATCACGCGCCTGCTGCGCTTCTGAGCCTCGGAGCGGGTTCAGCGCGTCGGCGCGGCCGGCGTGCGATCGAGCTCGTCGAGCGGACGCTCGAAGCCGAGCGCTCGCAGCGTCCGCAGGTTCACGCTGCCGGTCGGTTCCAGCTGCTGCGACTCCTGGAATTTCTTCAGCAGCGCCGCGCTCTGCTCGCCCCACTTCCCGTCGGTCGGCCCCTTGAAGCCGCGCTGCTGCATGGCGCGCTGGATCTGGCGGATGCCCGCCGGCCCGACGTAGAGCGGCGCCCCGGTAAAGGCGACCGCGCGGTCGGACAGGATCTGCGCCACGTTGTCGGTCGGCAGCTTTCCCGGCTTCGGATCGGTCAGCGCCGTCGTGAGGCCGAGGGCGTGGACGATCCGGAGGTCGAGTGACGAGGTGATATCGAGCCCGCGCGCCTTCTGGAAGCTGCGCGCCGCCGTCTCCGAGCCCGTCATCCAGATCCCGAAGACGTTGTCGGTGGGGAATCCGGCGTCGGTCAGCGTGCTCTGCAGCAGGCGCGTCATCCGTGGGCTGAGGGAAAGCGGCGCGCCGCCGGTGGCCGCTGCCTGCGCCGTCACCGGCGCCTCGGCGCCGGCCGGGATTTCGCCGACCAGCACCTGCGGCATCTCGAGGGCCAGCAGCGTCAATTCGTCGAGATCGCCGCCGGCGTCGAGCCCGGCCTTTTCCTGGAACCTGGCCAGCGCCGCGGACGAGGTCTCGCCCCACGCGCCGGACACCGACGGCACGGGATGGCCGAGGCTGATGAGCTTCTGCTGGATGAACTGGACGACGCCGGGGCTGACGTAGAGCGGAATGCCGGGCGGCGGCGGCGGCGGTTCCGCGGGCTTGGCGGGTGTCTGGTTGCCAGGCCCGGCGGGCGTCTGATTGCCCGGAGCAGCGGGTGGCGTGCCGGGGGCCGGAGGCGTGGGCGCCTGCGGGCGATCGGCCGTCTGGTTCTGCGCGGCCGCGCCCTCGGCCGCCGGGGCCGCCGGGGCGGCGGGGTCGCGCACCGCCTGCGCGCAGGAAGAGCCGATGAGCCCGGCGCAGACCAGCGTCAGAGCTGGCAGCCTCAGGAACCGATGCATGTCGAAAGTGTATCGCACGCCGCTGCCGCGTTGATGAGTCAGACGGAACCGCCGATGCGGCCTCGTGCTTGCAGCTGGCGACGATGGAAAGGGGTGTCCATGCGCACGCTGCTGTTCGTCCTCCTGCTGCTGAGCACGACGACCCTCGCGGGGTGCGAGGTCATCGGCAACATCTTTCAGGCTGGCATGTGGGTCGGCGTGATCCTCGTCGTGCTGATTCTGGCGGGCGTCGCCTTCATCGCCGGGAAGCTGCGGCGCTGACCGGCGGACCCCGGCGCGACGAACTGGTCCAAAACATGCAATGACGGGAGCCCAGGAGGGAACCCGATGTTTGGTGTTCTTGGTTGGATTCTGTTTGGTCTGGTCGCAGGTGTCATCGCCAAGCTCCTCATGCCTGGCAAGGACCCCGGCGGCTTCATCGTCACCATCCTGCTGGGCATCGCGGGCGCCCTGCTGGGCGGCTTCCTGGGCCAAGCCATGGGTTTCTATGGCGAAGGCGAACCGGCCGGGATGATCGTGTCGATTCTGGGAGCTATTCTGCTCCTCGCCCTGTACCGGGTCCTGACGCGCTCACGCGCCCGGGTGTAAAGCGTCCCTTTGGGTGGGTACCGGTCCGGTGCCCACTTTTTCCTCGGCCGATCCCGACCCTCTCCGTTCCCGCTGCACACAATATTTTTCGGACTTGCTTCCGCAGGGCGGCTCGTCGTAGAGTTCCCGCGCCTAGTCCCCGGTCCCTCCGGGGCGTTGTAGCACCTTGAAGTCTGCTTGCTTCCCTGAGGGCTGGTCATGAAACGAACTGTTTCTCCCCTGCGGCTGGGAATCCCGGTGCTCGCCGCGCTGGTTGTCGTACCCGCCGTCATTGCCACGCCGGCCGCGCAGGTGGCAGGCCGTAACGTCAACATGGTGACCGGCGGGACCTTCCCCGGCGGCGATCCGTACCTGCAGAAGCAGAACGAGCCGTCGATTGCGGTGTCCACGCGCAATCCCTGTCACCTGCTCGCCGGCGCCAACGACTACCGCGCGGTCAACTTGCCGGGGCTCCCCGACGACAAGGAGATCGGCGACGCGTGGCTGGGGTGGTACGAGTCCACCGATTGCGGCGCGACCTGGTACAGCACGCTCGTGCCCGGCTATCCGCAGGACGCCTCGGCGGAGGGTCTCGCCTCGCCGGTGAAGGGTCTCAGCGCCGGCGCCGATCCGGTCGTGCGCTCGGGCGCGGCCGGGAGCTTCTACTACCTCTTCATCGCCTTCAACCGCGGCAGCAACGTCGGCAAGCTCGCCCTGGCGCGTGGGATCGATCACAACGATCGCGACGCGTTCGTCGATCCCGACGTGCTCACCATTGGTGCCAACGGCACCAACAACCAGCGGCGCGCGCGC
Source organism: uncultured Acidobacteriota bacterium (assembly GCA_963707795.1). Lineage (GTDB taxonomy): Bacteria > Acidobacteriota > Vicinamibacteria > Vicinamibacterales > UBA2999 > JACCSI01. Next base: position 732,014 of record OY970174.1, read on the forward strand.
AGCCCGATCCAGTACGCCGGCACGTCCGAGATCGCCCGCGGCAGCTCCGGGCAGTTCATCGACAAGCCGAGCCTGGCGGTGTTCCCGGCCGCCACCGGCACGTGCATGCTCGACGGCGAGACCGTGCCGGCGACGACGGTCAACGTGGCGTGGACGGAGTTTGTCGGTAACAGCCCGGAGAACCTGCGCAGCAAGGTCTACTTCGCGCGCTCGAACAACTGCGGCGCGAGCCTCGCCGGCCCGGCGACGAAGCTGAGCGAAGGGTATCCGCTCGGGCAGGGGACCGCGATCGCGGTGAACCCGCTCAACCCCAACGACATCTACGTCGTCTGGCGGCAGATTCGCACCAGCCGCAACACCGACGCGATTCTCTTCGCCCGCTCGTCCGACGGCGGCCGCAGCTTCACCAAGGCCGAGCCGGTGCCAGGGCTGGCCGAAGGGCAGTACGCGCCCTTCGATCAGAACACCACGTCCACGAAGATCGGGCTCGTCCACGACGACCTTCCGCACCGTGGGCTATCCGGCGGTGACGTTTGCCGATGACGGCTACCTCTATCTGGCGGTGTCGCAGGTGCCGGGTGGGCCGACCGGTACCTTGGGCGGGCCGCAGGCGCGCATCACGATGACGCGCACCAATGGCAGCACATGGGACGCGCTGCAGCCGGTGGTCGAGGCGGACGCCGACGGGCAGCAGTTCATGCCGGCGCTGGCCTACGCCGCCGGCCGCCTGCAGTTGATCTGGTACGACGTGCGCTTCGACGAATCCGGGCTCACCGATTCGGCCCTGATCAACGAGAAGGAGGCGCTCGACCAGCCGCAGCCGTTCAAGATCCGCCGCACCATCGACCTGCTCGGCGCCCAGGCGTCGTTGCCCTCGTCGGCGTGGCCGCCTGTCTTCCAGCCCTACGGCGTGGCGCAGCCCGATTACAACGAGGTCGTGGGCGGTGTCCGGCCTCTGCGCGGGCCGCGGGTGTCGCAGTACCTGATCGGGGATCCCACGCCCGCGACCGTCGAGGGCGCCGGGCCGCGGCAGCTCCAGTTCAACCGCGGCAACCTCGAGCTGTACGGCGGCGGCACGATTCCGTTCATGGGCGATTACATCGACATCGGGGGCACGCCGTTCGTATTCGACCCGGCCGCCGGCAAGTGGGTGTTCAACGGCCTCGGCAACGCGAACGAGCCCGGTCTCGCCGCGTTCCACGCTGCCTGGACCGACAACCGCGACGCCGGCGTGGGCAATGCAACGACGACGACCCTGCCGTCCGGCCAGCCGCGCCTCGACTACACGCCGCCGACGCTGCCGCCGTCTCCGCTGCCACCGAACTGGAGCGTGTCCGACCAGCAGTGCCAGTCCGGCGTGGACAACACGCAGACCCGCGATGCCAACGTCTACACGGCGCGCATCAGCCAGGATTTCTCGCTGACGATCCCGAACAACGCCAAGCCGACGAACACGCCGGGCGTCGTGCGCGCGTTCGCCGTGCAGCTCACCAACAACCTGGATCTCACGCCCGGGGTCGCTGCGCCGGAGACGCCGACGCTGTTCAAGCTGACGCTGTCCGACCCGAACGCCTCCTTTTCGCGACGGACCTTCCTGGGTGCGCCGCACGTGTCCACCGGGTGCGCGCTGGCGCCCAACCAGACGCCGGTGCGGGAGATCCTGCTGAACATCTACCCGCGGTCGTCGAGCACGCGGACCGTCTACGTGCGCTGCGGCACGGCCGCGGCCGCGCGCGTCGTGGTGACCGCCACCCGCATGATCGACCCGAACACCTCGGGGCCGTCGGCGTCGGTGGTCATCAACCCGGATCCCGCCAACCCCGGCAGCCGGGACGCCAACGGCAACCCGCTCGGTCCCGAATCGCACAACCCCGATGCGGAGAACCCGGACGCGGAGAATCCGGATGCGGAGAACCCGGACGCCGAGAACCCGGACGCCGAGAATCCCGACGCCGAGAACCCCGACGCGGAGAACCCGGACGCCGAGAACCCGGACGCCGAGAATCCGGACGCCGAGAACCCCGACGCGGAGAACCCCGACGCGGAGAACCCGGATGCCGAGAACGCCAACTTCCAGGACGTCTCGGCCGATGTCACCAACGACGGCGACACCAGCTCGGGCTACCAGGTGCAGGTGCAGACCAACGCCGACACCACGGGCTACAAGTTCCTGCTCATGGCGCGGCGCGTGTACTCGACGCCGGCGTCGATCAACTGCCACCTCGTGCGCGAGCGCCGCAACCAGACGATCTTCGCCATCCCGCTCGACGGGAGCGACCTCGCCTCGGGGCGGGCGTTCTTCGACGAGAACGACGCGAGCGAGAAGCACCCGACGATCCTGGTTCGCCCGGGCGAATCGATTCGCGTCACGCTGCGGGTCGTCCGCAACGAGCAGACCACGCCGGCGTTCTGCACCGCCGAGGGCCCGTCGGCCGACTGCTTCGACAAGATCATCATCAAGACGCAGGCGCAGGCCCCCAACACCGGCGAATTGCTGCCGCGCGAGGATGCGGTGGGGAACTTCCCCGACCTCGTCGTCGCCGGCTCGCTGTCGGCGCCGCCGGTCGCCGGCAACGGCGGTATCGTCGACGTTCCCGGCACCACCGTCCAGAACATCGGCACGGCGGCGGCGGTGGCAGACACGGATTTCGACTGGCGCTACCTGCTGTCCGCCGACTCGACGCTCGATGTCGGGCACGACACCTCGCTGGGCACGATCGGCAATGCCTCGACGCTCGGGCCGGGCGGCGCCATCCCCTTCCCGGCGCAGCGGCTGAGAATGCCGACGCCGATCGAGGGCCCGGCGATCGACGGGACGTTCTTCCTCGGCGTGTTGGTGGACTCCGCCAATCAGATTGCCGAGATCAGCGAGTCGAACAACCAGCTGCTGGCGCCCGCGCCCATCCACCTCGCCCCGTACTTCGCCGGCTTCACGCCGGTGACCTCGGTGCAGGCCGGGACACCGTTCCAGATGACGGTCTCCGTGTTCCAGGGCTCGGGCACCGCTGTGCCCGGCGCCACCGTCGAGTTGATCCTGGAGGGCCCGAACGCCGTGGACGGCGTCCCCGGACCGGTGAACGGCGGGTTCACGCCGATGAAGGCGGTGACCGACGCCGCCGGCGAGGCCGTCTTCACCGTTCCCGGCCTCGGCACCGCGTCCGGCTATCGCTTCGTCGCCACGGTCAACGTGGCCGGCGTTGGCGCCATGAAATTCCAGTCGGGGTCGTTCAACGCGACGCCGCCGATTGGCGACTGAGGGCGGGACGGGCGGTCAGCGCGCGACGCGCGCGGCCGCGTCGCGGCCCAGCGCATCGGCCTTGGGCGAGCGGAGGGCGAGGTATGCGCGGTAGTGACGGGCGGCGGCGTCGCGTGCGCCCAGCCCGTCGTGCGCGCGCCCCAGCCAGTAATTGAGCGGCGCCATGTAGCGGAAGGTCGGCACGTCGTCGAGGAAGACCGCCGTCGCCTCGCCCGCGCGCGTCACGCAGAGGTCGAGCTCGGACACAGCCTGCGCGTAGGCCTCGAGGCCGACGTAGGCGATGCCCTTGTAATAGCGCACCAGCCAGAGATCGGCCAGTGCCTGCGCCTGCTGCAGCAGGTCGAGCGCGTCGCGCGGGCGGCCCTGCTCGAGGTGCGCCTGGGCGCGCAGCAGCCGGGCGAAGGCGCGCGGACGCGGAGCCAGGGCGCTGTCCAGGTGATCGGCGATGCGGGCCGCGTCGGCCGCTCGTCCGGAGGCGAGCAGCAGCGTGGCGGCAGGGACAAGCACGGCGGGCTGATCGCTCAGGCGGCGCGCCCGCTCGATCGCCTGCGCGGCGGCAGACGTGTTGCCGCGGGCCTGCTGCGCTTCGGCCAGGGCGATGGCCTTGGCCGCGGCGGCGGCGACGTTCTGGCCCTCCTCGTCCGCGGCCAGTCCGGCCTCGAGCTGGGCCGTCGCATCCTCGAAGCGTCCCTCGTACATGCTGAGGTCCGCGAGCCCCATCGCCGCCAGTGAAACGCCGCGCGGCCCGGCGCCGCGGGCCCGCTCGTAGGCGGCGCGTGCCTCGGCGGCGTTGCCGCTGGAGAGCGCCGCCATGGCGATGGCCAGGTGCGCCTTCGGCAGGTTGGCATTCTGCTCGAGCGCCGCGCGCGCCTCGGTGGCCGCGGTGGAGAAGTCTCCCGCGTACATCGCGTAGAGCGCGTAGTTGTAGCGATAGAGCGGGCTCTGCGGATAGATGTCGAGCACGTGCCGGCCCTGCGCCAGCGCCTTGTCGAACTGGTGCTCGTTGAAGTACGCCAGCGCCAGGTTGTTGTGCGCGGCGCCGTCGGCGGGGTACTTCGCCACCAGCGATTCGTAGTTCTCGATCGCCCGCTGGTAGTCGCCGGCGATGTTCAGGTAGTAGGTGCCGAAGGTCCGGAACTTCTCCCGCTCGGTCATGCGATCGACCAGCGCGAACGCCTTCTTGTAGGTGTCCTCCGCCTCGGCTCGCCGCCCGAGCTTGAACGCGCTGGCCGCCCAGCCGGCGTAGGCTCTGCCCATGCGATCGTCGTGGCCGAGCGCGCGCTGGTACACGGCGATGGCCTCCTCGTCGCGATTGGCGTTGGCCAGGTTCTGCGCCTCGGCGTAGTCGCGGGCTGCCTCCAGTGACGTCGTCGTGAACGTCTCCGCCGCGGCCGCCATGGCGGTCTGCGGCGTCGCGTCGCCGAGGGCGGTGCGGATGGCCGCGGACACATCGCCAATCGCCTCCAGCACATCGGTCTTGTTGGAGACTTCCTCCGAGGCCTGCGCCAGCTCCTGTCCGGGAATCGGATCGATGACCCGGACCGTCACCGTGTAGCCGGCGCCGGCGCGGGTAATCGCGCCCACCAGCATCGTCTTGATGCCCTCGCGCTGGCACACCAGGCGCGCGGTGACCTCGTCCAGCTTCGCGTTCGGACCGAATCTGCTGCACGGCCACCCGCTCGGCGTCGCGGCGCGGGTAGGCGGTGATGAACGACGCCCCCTCGATCCCCAGCGTCAGGGCCTGCTCGAGCGCGCCGTCGAACACCGGGTCGCCGGTCGCGTTCTGGAAGTCGGCGACCAGCACCGACAGCGGCTCACGCGCCGCCACCGGCGCCGGCTCGGCGCCCCGCGACAGCGCCCACCACGCGACGCCGGCGATGGCCAGCAGCGCCGCGGCGGCGCCGCCGAGCACGACGCGCCGGGGCAGTCCGGGCGCGGCCGCCGCCGGCACTGGCAGCGGATGACCGTCGGCGTCGAGCGTCTCCAGTGCGCTCAGCAGTTCCTGCGACGTCGGCCACCGCTTTGCCGGGTCCGGTTCGACACAGCGCGCGATGATCGCGTCGAGCGCGGTCGGCACGCCGGGCTCGAGCGTGCGCAGCGCCGGCGGGGCGTGCTGCATGCGCGAGAACATCTCCGACATCGCGTCCTTGTGCCCGCTGCGCCGGCGGCCGGCGAGCATGTCGTAGAGCATCAGGCCCCAGGCATAGATGTCGGTGCGCTGGTCGACCTCCTCGCCGCGCGCCTGTTCCGGCGACATGTAGGCCAGCGTGCCCACCACCGCGCCGGTCATCGTCAGGTTGGCGTCGTCGTTGGTCCGCGCCAGGCCGAAGTCCATGATCACGGCCGTGTCGTCGGCATCGATCATGACGTTCTCCGGCTTGAGATCGCGATGGACGATGCCGATCTCGTGGGCGGCGACCAGGCCCGCCGCCACCTGCCGGCCGATGCGGAGCGCCCGCGCCACGGCGAGCTTGCCGTCGCGGGCGATGACCGTCCCGAGGTTGTGGCCCTCGATGAACGGCATGGTGAAGTACTTGACGCCGTTCAGCTCGCCGAGGTCGTGGATGCGGACGACGTTCTTGTGCGTGACCTGCCGCGCCAGCACCAGCTCGCGCTTGAAGCGGCGCTCCATCTGCCGCGCGGCCTCCGGATCGACCAGCGCCTGCGGCCGGATCACCTTGAGCGCCACCGGCATGGCCAGCTCGTCGTCCCACGCCTGGTAGACGACGCCCATGCCGCCCTCGCCGAGGCGATGGAGGATGCGGTAGCGCGTGCCGAACGGCGATCCGGGCTGCAGCCTGGAGGCGACGTCGGACGGCGGCCGCGTCGGCGCGGCGTCGGGCGCCGGCGTCGTCACGGCCGTCGGCGGCAGGAGCGTGGCCTCGTCGCCCGGCGAGGCCGCGGGCGCAGGGGGCGGCGGCGCACCGCTGGCAGAGCCGGCGGCAGACCCGACCCGCAGGCCGCACCCCGGGCAGAACGCCGCCCCTGGCGGAATCGAGGATGCGCAGGCCGAACAGGTCATTGCGAGCGAGATCACTATAATCCCCGGACCCGGGCCGGAAACGGGCCCGGAGAGGATCTCGGTCCCGCGTCGGGGGTTCGACAGACGGGCGGCCTGGCGCCGGGTCCTGGCCCGGCGTTGCCGCGGCGGCTATGCGTCGCGCGGACGCAGCAGGCCGATCAGGTCGATCGGCAGCGGAAAGACGATGGTCGAATTCTGCTCCGCGGCGATCTCGTTGAGCGTCTGCAGGTAGCGCAGCGTCATCGCGCCGGCCTGCGTGCCGAGGACGGCCGCGGCCTGCGACAACTTCTCGGACGCGATCAACTCGCCCTCGGCGTGAATGATCTTGGCGCGCTTCTCGCGCTCGGCTTCCGCCTGCCGCGCCATCGCGCGCTGCATGTCGGCCGGCAGGTCGACGTGCTTCACTTCGACGGCCGACACCTTGATGCCCCACGGATCGGTCTGGCTGTCGAGAATCTGCTGCAGTTGCTGGTTCAGCCGATCGCGCTCCGACAGCAGATCGTCGAGTTCCGCCTGGCCGAGCACGCTGCGCAGCGTCGTCTGCGCCAGCTGCGAGGTGGCGTAGGTGTAGTTCTCGACCTCGACGATCGCCCGCCGCGGATCGATGACCCGGTAGTAGACGACGGCGTTGACCTTCACCGAGACGTTGTCGCGCGTGATGATGTCCTGCGGCGGCACGTCGTGCACCAGCGTGCGCAAGCTGACCCGCACGATGGTGTCGATCGGCCGGAACACCAGGACGACTCCCGGCCCCTTCGACTGCGGCAGGAGCTTGCCCAGCCGGAAGACCACCCCGCGCTCGTACTCGCGCAGGATGTGGATCGAGCTGATCAGGTACAGCAGCACGACGAGAACGATGACGAGGACCGGGGACACGATCATGAGGCTTCTCCCTTGCGCATCTCCGGCGTCAGCGGCTCGACGAGCAGCGTGAGGCCGGCGAGCGCGGTGACGCGAACGCCGTGTCCGGAGGGCACGGCCGACGCGCTGATCGCGCGCCAGATTTCCCCGTGCACGGTGATCTGGCCCGGCTCTCCGGGCGTCAGGTCGGTCAGCGTCCGCCCCGACGTGCCGACGAGCCCGTCGGCGCCGGTCACCGGCTTGATCTGCTGCGATTGCACGGCCAGCCGGCCCAGGAACAGCATGATGGCGGCGACCGAGAGCGCGATCGGCACCACGAACTCGTAGCCGACACGGATGCCGGGCAGCTCGTTGGTGACCATCACCGATCCAATCACCAGCGCCGCTGCGCCGCCGGTGCCCAGCACGCCGAAGCTCGGCACCTTGATCTCCACGATCAACAGCGCGACGCCAAAGACGATGAGCAGGATGCCGATCGTGTTCACCGGCAGGATCTGGAAGGCGAAGAACGCGAGCAGCAGCGAGATGCCGCCGAGCACGCCGGGCACGATCGCGCCCGGGTTCCACAGCTCCACCGTCAGCCCGAGCATGCCCAGCGTGAGGAGCATGTAGGCAATCTGCGGGTGCGCGATGGCGCTGAGGAAGTACTGGCGGCGGCTCATCTCGACGCGCTCGATGCGGATCCCGGTCGTCTCCAGCGTCACCGGGTTGCCGTTGAAGCGCCGCACGGTGCGGCCGTCGAGCTGGACCAGCAGGTCGTCAACGCTCGGCGACACGTAGTCGATGAGCGGGGGCGTCGCCTCCAGCGCCTCGCGCTCGGTGAACGCCCGGCTCTCCACGACGGCGGCGGCGGCGAGCGTGGCGTTGCGGCCGCGCGAGTCGGCCAGCGTCCGCGCGTAGGCGGACGCGTCAGCCGCGGCCTTCTCGGCCATCGTTTCGTCGGTTTGCCCTTCGCCGCCGGCCGGCACCGGGTGCGCGGCGCCGATGTGCGTGCCCGGCGCCATGACCGCGACGTCCGCGGCCAGCGCGATGATGAACCCGGCCGAGGCCGCGCGCGCGCCGGAGGGGCCGACGAAGATCACCACCGGGACGCGGGCGGCGATCATCCGCGACACGATGGTCCGGGTCGATTCGAGCAGGCCGCCGGGCGTCCGCAGCACCAGCACGGTGACGGTGGCGCCCGAGGTGTCGGCGCGCGCCATCACCTCGTCGAAGAACTCCGCGGCAATCGGGTGGATGATGCCCTCGTATTCCGCAACGAGGGCGACAGGACCCCCGGGCGCCGCCGGGGGAGTTTGAGCCCCGGTCAGCGCCGAGGCCGACACGAGGAGCGCCGCAAAGAGGACACCGCGGCTCATCCGGCAATTGTACTCCCCGCGGCGCGGGGCTCGTTCGGCCGGCAGCTTGCGCCGGGCGGCATGGACGCTAGGCCGGAGGCCGCGGCCAGACGACGCCCTGGTGCGGCGCGGCGACCCGTTCGATGCCCTTGAAGACGAAACGTTGCAGCCGTTTGCCTTCCCACGTTTCCGTCGTGTAGAGGTTGCCCTTCGAGTCGACCGCGATGCTGTGCACGCCGTAGAACTGCCCCGGCTGCCGGCCGCCGTCGCCGAAGCTGGTCAGCACCTCCAGCGTCTCCCGGCGCAGCACGTAGATGCGGTTGTTCATGCCGTCGACGACATAGAGATACGTCTGCTGCGGGTCCTTCGAGAACGCCACGTCCCAGACCGATCCCGAGGCCTTCGTGTTCTTGGCGATGAACGCTTCCTTCACGAACGTGCCGTCGGGCCGGAACACCTGCAGCCGATCGTTGACGCGATCGCAGACGTAGACGAGCCCGTCGTGCGACAGGTCGGCGCAGTGCACCGGGTTGCGGAACTGCTTGGCCGGCGGCGCCGCCGGATCGTATGCGCCGAGGTTGGTGTCGTCCGGCTTGTTGCCGTAGGCGCCCCACATCCGCTTCATCGCGCCGGTCTTGCCGTCGATCACCGCCACGCGCTTGTTCAGGTATCCGTCGGCCACGAACGCGTCGTTGGTGCGCGGGTCGACGAAGATCTTGGCGACGCGGCCGAAGTTGGCCGGGTCGTTGCTCCCGCCGGCATAGGCGCGCTGGCCTTGCCCATCGGGCGTTCCGCCGCGTGCGTCGGGCTTGCCGTACTGCGCCAGGAACTTGCCGTCCTTGGTGAACTTGACGATGTGCGAATCGCCGGGGCCGTTGCCGCCGATCCAGACCTGGCCGAGGTGATCGACGAAGATGCCGTGATTGGAGGCGGGCCAGTCGTAGCCCGGCCCCGGTCCGCCCCAGTGCCGGACCAGGTTGCCGCTGGCATCGAACGCAAGCACCGGCGGGGCGCCGGCGCAGCAGTCACCGGTCTTGAGGTCGAGCGCTTTCTCGGTGGCGGCCAGCGTCGCCGCGCCGCGGTTGATGATCCACACGACGTCCTGGTCGTCCACCCACACGCCGATGGCGTTGCCGAGCACCCAGTGGTTGGGGAGCGGGCGCGGCCACAGCGGATCGACTTCGAATCGCGGCGCCTCGACGCCCGGCTGCTGCGCCGCGGCGCGTTCGAGCATCGCCTGGCCGGCGCCGAGCACGGCGAGCAGCGCCACCAGCGCCGCGCCTGTCAGCAGATGTCGCTTGTCGAGCCTCATCGCAGTCTCCTCCCGCCGCACCGGTGTTCCACGGCCGCCGTCTACTTCGACTTCGTCAGCGCGTCTACCACCTGCTGCATCTTGTCGCGCCGCTGCAGCATGCTGCGAATCGCGGCCGAGTCGAGCCACTCTCCGAGCGCCGCCGTCAGGCCGGGCTCGTCGAGCGCCTTCATCTTGTCCCACAGCTCCGCGTCCACGTGGGTGAGCTCGTGATAGAGGTTTCGCGTCACCGTGAACGCGCGCGTGTGGTCGATCACGATCAGGTTCCACGCCGGGTCGACCAGCCAGTTGCCCAGGTTGGGATCGAGGTTGCCGATCAGGTTGTCGAACATCTTGGCGCGGGTCATCTGCCGCGACCACGCCGCGATCTGCCGCGGCGGCGGCGGTTTCACCCCGCGCTGGCCGGGCACCCCGCCCATGTCCTTGAAGCTCTGCACCGGCGCCACCCACATCACCGCCGCCCCCAGGTCGCCGCGCACGCGCTTCTCGACCGTCGGCGGCACCATGCCGAGGCCGAGCAGCTTGTCGAGCTCGTAGGCCGCGATCTCGGATTTATAGCTCTCCCAGTAGCCGTTGTAGCGCCCCGGCTTGATCGGCTTGAACACGATCGCGTCGACCAGCCCGCCCGGCGCCAGCTTCGCCCGCCGCGGCCGTGTCACGCCCACCTTCAGCTCCTCCATGCCGACCACCTCGGCGGACCGGAGGTACTGTTCGATCTCGGCGGCACGGTCGACCCAGATTTTGGCATTGGCCGGTGCGGCGTCCTGCGCGTGCGCGGAAGCAGCGGCGAGCCCGATCGCCACCGCGCAGAGCGCCGCGAGCACGGGAGCGGGAAGTGTACGGCTGGTCATGGCGTGGACCTCCAGCAAGTGACGCCCGAACCATAACACGTCCGGCACGCCGGTCCATCTATACTGGGCAGTCACGGCGTCCACACCGGCGGCGTGCCCGCCACCAGGACACAGCGCCGCCAGCCGACCGGCCAGGATCGAGGAATCGAGCGATGACCAACCACGTGCGTCTCATCATGATGGCGGCCCTGTTGAGCGGGGCGGCCCCGGCCGCCCAGGAACTGGGCACCATCACCTTTCCCACGTCCGGCGCGGCGGCTGCGCAGGCGGATTTCCTGGCCGGCGTCAAGGCGCTGCACAGCTTCGAGTTCGATGCGGCCGCCGAGGCGTTCCGGCGCGCGCAGAAGACCGATCCCACCTTCGCGATGGCGTTCTGGGGCGAGGCGATGAGTTACAACCATCCGCTGTGGGCGCAGCAGGACGTCGATGCAGCGCGGCAGGCGCTCGAGCGTCTGGCGCCGACGCACGAGGCGCGGCTGGCCCTGGCCAAGCTCCCCACGGAGAAGGCGCTGCTCGAGGCGATGCAGGTCCTGTATTTCTCGCCCGGCGACAAGCTCGCCCGCGACCGCGCCTACTCCGACGCCATGGCGGCCCTCTACGCGCGGTGGCCCGACGACCACGAGATGGCGACGCTCTACGCGCTGTCGCTGCTCGGCACGGTCCGTCCCGGGGACACGGGCTATCGCCGCCAGGCGCTCGCCGCGTCGATCGCCCAGAAGATCTTCGCGACCAATCCCAGGCACCCGGGTGCGGCGCATTTCATCATCCACTCGTTCGACGACCCGGAGCACGCCCCGCTGGCGCTGCCGGCGGCCAACGCTTACGCCGCGATCGCTCCCGCCGCCGCGCACGCCTTGCACATGCCGTCGCACATCTACGTGCAGCTCGGGATGTGGCAGCAGGTGGCGGCCTCCAACGTGGTCGCCTACAAGGCCGCGATGGACGTCAACGCGCGGCTCAAGCTCGCGGAGGGGCGCGAGGACTTCCACACGCTGTCGTGGCTGACCTACGCCAACCTGATGCTCGGCCGGTTCGACGAGGCGAAGGCCAACGTGGAACTGGCGCGGCAGGCCGCCGAGCGCCACCCGAAGAACCGCGGCGTCCAGAACGGGTACCTCGGCATGCGCGCGCGCTACATCCTGGAGACAGGCCAGTGGGAGAAGATCGCGCTCGACTCGACTGCCACGCCGCCGGCCGACGCGCACGCCGGCATGCCGGGCATGCCCGGCATGGCCGCCGCCGACCCGGGCAACGCCTGGATCTTCATCGCCGGGCTGAGCGCGGCCCGGCTCGGGGACGCGGCTGCGGCGGACGCCGCGGCGACACGGCTGGCAACGGCGCGCGAGAAGGCGGCCGCCGGTCCTTCCGCCTATGCCGGCAGGGAAATCGCGATCCTCGAGAAGGAAGTCGCGGCGGCGGCACGGCTCGCCGCGGGCAAGCCGGACGAAGCGCTGGCGCTGGCAAAGGAAGCGGCCGACCTCGAGGCCGCGCTCAACCCGCCATCCGGGCCGCCCGATCCGATGAAGCCGGCGCTGGAGTTTTACGGCGATCTGCTGCTCGAGGCCGGTCGCGCGGAGGACGCCGCGGCGGCGTACGCGCAGTCGCTGCTGCGCACGCCGAAGCGGACGCCGTCGCTGCTGGGCCTGGCGCGCGCGTCGCAGCGGGCCGGGAACACGGCCGCCGCGCGCCAGCACTACGGAGCGATCGCCGACATGCCGGGCGCCGCGCCAACGTCGCCGGCGGTGCTCGAAGCACGCAAGGCCCTGAAGAGCCTGGCGGCCACGGACTCCGGGCGCCAGTAGCCGGCCCCGGTTCGCCCCGCCATCCGGGGTTGCTCGTAGAAGGTGCGGGCGGCTACGGCAGCGGCTGCAGCCACTGTGCGATCACGTCGCTCGTGTCGACACCCGTCGCCTGCTGGATCAGGCCGGCGAGTTCGTCGATCGCGAACGCGCGCCGCTCGCGCGCCGTCCACGCCACCAGGAAGCGGAGCGCGTCGCGCAGGCTGCGGCGGCCGCCGGTCGCCGACTGGATGCGATCGTCGATCGCCGCCGCCATCAGCCCGCCGCGCGAGAACACGAGCCGCCCGGTGCGGAAGTCCTCGGCATAGCGCGTCGACGCGATGCGGCTGAGATCGACGAGCGGCAGCCGCTTGAGAAACGGCGGCGCGACGGCGATGTTCGACTGGAAGCGCCGGCTCAGGATTCCCTGGCGATACGCTGCCGGATCCGCCATCCCGGCAGCCAGCGCCATGATCGCCGCGTACTGGCCGAAGCCCTCCGCGAACCAGATCGAGTCGAGCACCGGCGCCAGCTCCCACTGGAACGGGAAGTAGCCCGGCCCGTACGCCCGCTTGGGCACCCACGCGTGCGTGATGTGATGCGCGAAGTTGTAGAGCACGCGGGCATCGTCTTCCGGCGTCGAGGCGGCGGTGAGCCCGGTGGACGCCGCCAGGTAGTAGGTGCTCGAGCCCAGGTGCTCCATGCTCATCCCGTACTCGTGCTGCGGCGAGAGCGGTGCCAGCAACTCCTGGTGGATGGTGTAGTGCTCGAACGGCACCTGGTCGAAGTAGGCAGCGACCCGCTGGAACGCCGTCGTGGCGGCGCGGCCGACGCGATCGAGATCGACAGGCCCCTCGGCATAGGCGGCGAGGTAGAGCGGCACGGGCGTTTCGCTCAGGCGGCGGACGACCAGCCGCGGCCCCATCACGATCTGGCTGTCGGCCAGCGCGTAGAAGTCCGGCGCCCGGACGTCGATCGCCGCCGGTCTGGCCGGCGCGGCCGGGGCGAGCGTCGTCAGCACCGGCCACCCGTCCGGGCCCTCGACGCGCAGGCGCACCGCCTCCTGGTCGCGGCCCTCCACATACGCGAACACCGAGTAGCCCAGCGCGCTCAGGTAGCCCTCGCGCACGCGCGACGCGTCGGACGCCGCCCGTACGTCGCGCTCCATCCGGCCGAGGTCCACGCGGTAGGTCACCCGCCGCGTGCCCGCCGGCAGCCGCCACCGCGGACCTTCTTCGCGCTCGGGCGCCAGGCCGGCGTCGTCGGCGCCGAACGCACGCACGTCGGCGACGAAGGCGTCGTAGCGCTGCTCGCCGTAGCCCATGGGAATGGCGCGCGGCATGATCAGCGCCCGCGGTCCGGCCAGCGGCGTCGTCCAGGCGATCTCGATGGCCGCCGCGGCGTCGCCGGCCTGGCCGTAGCGGAAGCGATACGACACGCTCTCGTCCGGCGCCTGCGCCACTGCGCCCGTGGCAGGCGCGGGCATCGACGAACCCGACGCCGAGACCGTCAGAGCGATGGCGAGACAGGAGCCGACAATCGTTGCGCCTCGCCGGATGCCGCGGGGTGTCATGGCGTGGGAGTGTAGAGTATGCTGCGGTCCCGGCGCCATCGACTCACGAAGAACGCGCGGCCAACGAACCATGAGCAGCCTGCAGTTGCGGCACGTCGCCATTCTGATCGCCGTCCTGGCCGTTTCGCTGAGCGGGGCAGCCGCGTCGGTTTCCGATCGAGCCGCGCCGGCGCAACCCGCGGCGCACCGCGTCTCCAGCCTCGAGATCAAGATCCTCTCGACCATGCTCGCGGACGAGGGGTTCGGCGAGTGGGGATTCGCCGCCCTGGTCGAGGCCGACGGACGCGCGCATCCTCTTCGACACCGGCGCCAACGACGACACGGTCCAGCGCAACCTCCGTGTCCTCGGCCTCGACCTCGCGGACGTCGAGTCAGTCGTCCTCAGCCACAATCATGCCGACCACACTACGGGCCTGCTGCCGCTGCGGCGTCAGTTCGCGACTCGGTCGCCGCGGGCGCTCGGCCGCGTCTACGCCGGCCGTGGCCTGTTCTGGCCGCGCATCGGCGCCAAAGGGCAGGTGGACGACCGCATGGCGCGCATCCGCCGCGACTTCGAAGCCGGCGGCGGCGGCATCGTCGAAGTGATCAAGCCGATCGAGCTGTTTCCCGGGGTGTGGCTCACCGGCCCGGTGCCGCGCGTGCACCCGGAGCGCAACTGGAGCACGCTCGGCCAGGTGCGCGGCGACACCGGCGACGTCGAGGACACGGTGCCCGAGGACATGGCGCTGGTCTTCCAGACCGCCGACGGGCTCGTCTACCTCTTTGGCTGCGGGCACGCCGGCGTGATCAACACGCTCGACCATGTGCGCAAGACGATCGATCCGGCGCCGGTCAAGGCCGTGATTGGCGGGCTGCATCTCTTTGCCGCCGACGAGCAGCACCTGGCATGGACGGCGGCGCAGCTCAAGGCGTTTGGCGTGCGCGAGCTCGTGGGCGCGCACTGCACCGGCATCGAGGCGGTCTACCGCATCCGCGAGCTCGCCGGCCTGACGCGCCAGACCTGCATGGTAGGGGCCGTCGGCGCGTCGTACTCCCTGGCCAACGGCATCAACGCCGTCCGCATCGCCAAGTAGCACCGGCTGCGCCTGCCGGCTCGCTTGGCCATCTCGTTTCGGGTGGCCGGGTCAGGTTGTCGCCGCCTCGAGCGACGCCGCGAGCTTGTCGAACAGCTCGCGGGTGCCGTGCTCGCGGGCCGCCGGCGTGTCGAGACCATCGAGGAATACCGCCTGCTCGGTGTACACGAGGCGCGTACCGCCCGCCGTCGGTTTCAGTTCCACGGTCGCCAGCGACACCGAGATGCGCCGGTCGTCCTGGTGCATGTCGTAGGCATACACGATGCGCACATTCGGGACGATGTCCTGATAGTGCGCCTCGTAGTGGTAGGTGGGCCCGCCGGTGCGGCCTCCGGCCAGGCGTTCGCGTCCTCCGACGGTGAAGTCCAGCGTGTGCGCGGTCTTCACCCAGTCGTCGGGGCCCGCGAACCAGCGCGCCTTGGCGGCCGGGTCGGCCCAGGCCTGGAACACCTGCGCCGGCGGCGCGGCAAACGTCCGATCGACCACGAAGGTCGCGTGCTGCGTGGATCGTTCCATCATCACCTCCGCGCGGGTCTGACTTACTCGGAGCGCAGCGCCTGCAGGACGTCCACGCGCGAGGCGCGCGCGGCCGGCATCAGGGACGCCAGCACGGCGGCCGCGATCAGCACGCCCGCCGCGCCCGCGATCGGCAGCGCGCCCGGCACCCGCAGCTCCGGAATGTAGCCGCCCAGCAGGCGCGCCAGCGCCAGGCCGCTGACCGCGCCGGCCGCGATGCCCGCGCCGGCGATCACGGCGCCCTCGCCGAGCACGCCGGTCAGCAGGTGGCGTGGCGCCGAGCCGATCGCCAGCCGGACGCCGAACTCGCGCATCCGCGCGCTGACCGAGAACGCCAGCACGCCGGCCACGCCGACGACGGCGATGGTCAGCGCCACGACCGCGAAGCCGCCGAAGACCAGCGCGTTCAGGCGGTTGGGCGCCAGCACCTCGGCGCGGATGTCCTCCAGCGTCGCCGCCTGTTCGACCGGCTGCTCGGCCGACAGCTCGCGGATGATGCGCGTGATGGGCGGCACCAGCGGATACGGATCGCTGCTGGCGTGGACGAACAGGCGTCCGCCGCCAATCTCCTGCTCCAGCGGGTGGTAGACCGTCATCGCCGGCTGCGGCACCACGTTCTCGTCGTCCACGTCGGCGACGATGCCGACGATGCGCCGCGGGTCGGTGCTGACGTCGATGAACTTCATCACCGGATCGGTCCAGATCAGCCGGCGGTTGAGCGCGTCACGGTTCCGCGAACATCCGCTGCGCCAGGCTCTGGCTGACGATGACCGTTCTCTCCGCCGTCGTGCGGTCGCTGGCGTCGAAATCGCGTCCGGCGAGCAGCGGCACGCCGAGCGCGGCGAAGAACCCGGGCGAGACCGTGCGGAATCGCGCCCGTGGATCCTCTTCGCCGTCTGCCTTGTCGTAGCCTTCGACCGTGAACTGGGCGTCGAAGAACCCGCCGGCATCGCGCCACGGCACCGCCGTGCCGACCGCGACCTGCGTCACGCCGGGCAGTTCGGCGATGCGCCGCATCACTTCCTTGTAGAACCCCACGACCTCGTGCGGCTTGCGCTCGAAGGAGACCACCGGCACGTTGACCGCGAGCACGTTGCGCGTGTTGAAGCCGGTCTGCGCCGCCTGCAGCGTCAGCAACGTCGTCAGCAGCATCCCGGCGCCGGCCAGCAGCACGAACGACGCGGCAATCTGCGTGACCGCGAACAGCCGCAGGCGCCGGTTGGTGCCGGTCGTAATGCGCACGCTGCCGCTCGACAGGCCGAAGCCGTTGGTCGCCTCGGCCGACGGCAGCCGCGGCACGAAGGCCAGCAGCACCGCCGCCGCGATGGCGAGCCCGGCGCCGACCCACAGCAGGCTCGCGTCCACCGTCAGGTCCAGCGCCCGCACCGAGAAGCGCGCGGCGTAGCGCGCCAGCACCGCCACCATCGGCCGCGCGATGAGCGACGCCGAGCACCGCCCCGGCGCCGCACAGCAGCAGGCTCTCGGCCAGCAGCGTCCGCCGCAGCGCGCCCGCGCCGGCGCCGAGCGCCGCGCGGATGGCCAGCTCGCCCTCGCGCCGCACCGATCGCGCGAGAATCAGGTTGGCGACGTTCGAGCAGGCGATGACGAACACCAGCGCCGACGCCGCCAGCAGCACGAGCAGCACCGTCCGCGCCGGCGCGGTGATCTGATCGCGCAGCAGCGTCGCCTCGATGCGGAAGTCGTCCTGGCGCGGGTAGGCCTCCGGGTGCTCCTGCAGAATGGCGCCGTGCACGGCCCGCAGCTCGGCGCGCGCCGCCTCGAGATCCGCCGCCCGGCGCCAGCCGGCCGAACAGCTCCGTCATCCGGTGCACGCGCCCTTCGACCATCGTCGCGTCGAGATGGTGCGGGCTGGTGACGACGTTGGCGATGATCTCGGTTTCCGCGGGATAGGGCACCGACGGCTCGAGGACGCCGACGATGGTCGCGGCACGATCGCCGAGCCGCACCGTCCGGCCGATCATCGAGGGGTCGCTCTTGAACGTCGTCGTCCAGAAGCGGTAGGTGAGCACCGCCGCACCCGCCGCTTGCGGCCCGTCGTCCGACGGGCCCAGCAGCCGTCCGAGCACCGGCCGCAGCCCCATCACCTCGAAGTACGACCCGCCGACGACGCCGGCGCGCACGACCCGCGGCTCGCCGAGGCCGATCATGGTGAACTCGATGGTCGAGAAGTCGCCGAAGGCACGAGAGCGTCTTCACGCCGCGACTGCAGGTCGCGCAGCTCGGGGACCGAGAACGACGCGTTCTCGACGCCTGGCGCCGGGCGCGCTCTGGCGAATGTAGATCAGGCGGTTCTCGTCGCGGTTGACCAGCGGCCGCAGCAGCACGCCGCGCACGACGCTGAAAATCGCGGCGTTGGCGCCGATGCCGAGCGCCAGGGTGACGATCACCGTGAGGGCGAGGCCGCGGACGCGGGCGAGCGACCGGAGGGCGAAGCGGAGGTCGGTGAGAAGAGTCATGCGTGTCCTATTCAACGTCCGATTGGTGATTCTTGACGCCGGCGGCTACCGCGGCGCGCGCTTGCGGCGGCGGCCGGCGGGCCGCGACCGCGTCTCGCGGTCCTTCATCTCCCGCAGGTAGGCGTCGAGACGGTCGAAACGCTCCTCCCAGACCGCGCGATACGTTTCCACCCAGTCGGCGACGCCCTTGAGCGGCGCCGCCTCGAGCCGGCACGGCCGCCACTGCGCCTCGCGCCCGCGCGCGATCAGGCCGGCGCGCTCGAGCACTTTCAGGTGCTTGGACACCGCCGGCAGGCTGATGTCGAACGGCTCGGCCAGTTCGGTCACCGACGCCTCGCCCGTCGCCAGGCGCGCGAGGATGGCGCGCCGGGTCGGGTCGGCGAGAGCGGCGAAGGTGGTGCTGAGCTGATCGGCAGTCATCTGGTGAACCGCAAAGTTAATTATCTACTACGTTAAATACAACAACCCGGCGCACGCCGTCAAGACGGGTGTGGGCGACGGGACGGGCAGTGCTTGGGGCAGGGCGGATTCGACTCACGGACGAGGCGGGTCGAGGTTCAGTTCCTTCGCGAGCCGGGCCATGGCGCGGCTCACGGACATTCCCGCGGCCGCTTTCGACTTGCCCAGCCTGGCGGCGATCTCCTCCGTCGTGTAGCCCAGCTCGATGCGCCAGACGATGACCTGGCGGTCGGCCGGCCGCAGCTGGCCGAGCGCGGCCAGGAACCGGTCCAGCTGTTCGCCCATGATCGCGGCTTCGAGCGGCGACGGCTTCCAGTCGCGCGGCTCCGCCACGACGTCCGGCGCGACGCCGTGGCGCCGCGCCCCGCGGATCAGGTCGCGGATGCGGTTGAGCACCGCCTGGCGCAGGTAGGCCTGCAGCCCGCCGACGGTTCGGTGCTGGAAGCGCTGGATGCCGCGCAGCGTCCGCATGAAGGCGTCCTGCACGACGTCCTCGGTGTCGGCGTCGCCGCGCGCGTAGCGGGGAAGCCGGCCGTGCGCCCACCGCTTCACCGGAGGCAACGCGCGCTCGATCAGGACCTGCGCGGCCGCCTCGTCGCCCTCCTGCGCGCGCTCCAGCACGTACAGCGTCGAATCCGACGACGGGTCGGGGATCGGCGGATCGGGGGGCGCGCTCACGACGGAATCGCCGGCGCGACGATTTGCCGTGCGGCCGCGCGCGAACGGAGGACAATGGCGCTGCTCCCGCCATCCGTCGAGCGATCCAGGTGATAGGCCGGCAAATCTCGCATTTCTACATCATCCGCACGCTTGGCACCGGCGGCATGGGAGTGGTCTACGAAGCGCAGGATACTCGCCTTCCGCGCTCGGTGGCTATCAAGGTCCTGAAGGAGGATCTGTCCAAGGACCGCGACGCCGTCCGCCGCTTCAAGCGCGAGGCACGCCTCGCCTCGTCCCTCAACCATCCCAACATCTGCACCATCCTCGAGGTGAACGACGATGAGTCGCAGCTGTTCATCGCGATGGAGCTGCTCGACGGGGTGAGCCTGAAGGCGCGGCTGCTCGCCGGGCGCCTGCCGCTCGGCCAGATTCTCGACATCGCCATCCAGGCGGCCGACGCGCTCGGCGCGTCGCACGCCCAGGGCATCGTCCATCGCGACATCACGCCCGGCAACATCTTCCTGGTCGCCGGCGGCATCGTGAAGCTGCTCGACTTCGGCCTCGCCAAGCACTTTCCCTCGGCGTCCGGCGACGAGCAGATGACCGACGACCTCACCAGCGCGGGTGTCGTCCCCGGCACGATTCACTACATGTCGCCCGAGCAGCTGGCCGGCGGGGCGGTTGACTACCGCTGCGATTTCTTCGCCCTCGGCGCCGTGATCTACCAGATGGCGACCGGCGCGCGGCCCTTCGACATCCAGCCGCGCAAGGCGCTGAGCTCGGCGATCCGCAGCGAGCCGCACCTGCCTGTGCCGCAGCTGGCGCCCGACCATCCGCCGGCGCTCGGCCGCATCGTCGACCGGCTGCTCGCCAAGCGTCCGGACGACCGCTATCAATCGGCCGGCGTCCTGAGCGCCGAGCTCGAAGCGCTGCGGCGCATCACCGCCGCCGTCGGATCGCAGGCGCTGCCGCGCGGCGCGGCGTCGCTGGCCGTGCTCCCGTTCGATGTCGTCGGCACGCCGGGCCCGCATGCGCAGGCACTGGGCGACGGCCTGGCGGCGGACCTGCGCAGCCGGCTGAGCCGCGTGAAGGATCTCTGGGTGGCGCCGCGGACCTCTACCACGGCGCTGGCCGGACAATCGGTGCGCGACATCGGCCGGCGGCTCGGGGTCGAGATGGTGGTCGAGGGCACGGTGCAGGAGACGGCCGAGCGGGTGCGGGTGACGGCAAGCCTCGTCGACGCCGCGCACGAGCGGGCGGTGCTGCCGTCGCTCGTCATCGAGCGCGTCGTGACGGACCTGCTGACCACGCAGGACGACATCGCCCGCGAGCTGTGCGACGGGCTCGCCGGCGGCCTGTCGCCGGCGCCCTCGCGCCCCTACTCACAGGACCCGGATGCGTACCACGCGTTCAAGCGCGGCCAGCACCTGTGGAAGTCGTGCTTCGAGGGCGGGTGGCGGCCGGCGATCGATCACTTCCAGCACGCCATCGAGCGTGACCCGCGCTTCGCGCTCGCGCACGTGGCGCTGGCCAGCGCCTACAACTTCCTCGGCTACTACTGCCTCGTGAAGCCGACGCTGGCGTTCGCCACGGCCGGACGTGCGGCCGAGCGCGCGCTGGCGATCGACCCGTCGCTCGGCGCCGGCTTCATCGAGGCAGCGGTCGCCCGATTCGGCGGCGACTGGGATTGGGACGGTGCCGAGCAGGCGTTCCGCCGCGGCCTGGCGCTCGACGCCGTCAACCCCACCGGCCATGTCTACTACTCGTGGCTGCTCATGCTGCTCGGCCGCGAGGACGCCGCACGCGCCGAAGCGGCGCGCGGCCACGCGCTGGCGCCCGCGTCCCGGTTCGTCGCCGCCGCGCGTGCGCAGACGCTATTTCTCGGCGGCCGCTACGCCGAAGCGATCGCGCTGTGCGACCAGTGCCTGCGCTTCGACGCCGGCTACGTCTTCGCCATGCACCTGCGCGGGCTCTGCCACCTGGCCACGTCGGTGCAGGACCGCGCCGTCGCCGACCTCGAGCGCGCCGCCACGCTCGGGCAGCGCGCACCGTTCTACGTCGGCCTCCTCGGCCGCTGCTATGGCGAGTTCGGGATGCGCGAGCAGGCGCTCGGCCTGATTGCCGAGCTCGACCGCCAGCCGCCGGACGTCTACGTGCCGCCGCAGTGCTACGTCTACATCTACGCCGGCCTCGGTGAGCGCGAGCGGGCGATCGCGTATCAGGAAAAGGCGTACGAGGATGGCGCGTCGCCGTTCAATTACCTGTTTCCGGGCATTCGCGATCTGTACGCGCGCTATCCGGATCACAAGCGGCGGTTGGAGCAGATGAGGCTAAACATTTAGCAGGTGCACAGGTGCGATAGGTGCGACGGGTGCGACAGGACGGGTGCGACGGGTGCGACAGGTGCGACAGGTGCGATAGGTGCGGTGCGGACGCTCAGAACCTCACCAGTACGCGCAGGGCGGTTCGTTTTGGTCCGAGGTCGGGGGTCAGGCGGAGCGTGGCCTTGGCGGCGGGGCGTTGGTAGAGCACGGTCTCGCCGATGAGCTTGTCTACCAGCGCGCCGATGGCGCCGCTGCCGGGCACGATCGTGACCCATCCGATCACACGGGCGATGGCCGTGCACTCATCGTCCGACCCCGGCGGTCCGCACTGGGCGCGGACCCAGACTTCGTTGGCGGCGAATCCCGCGGCCACGCCGATCAGCACGCCGTTGAGGACCGAGTCGGTCCGCCGGACCGTGCGCACCGCATCGCGCTCGAACCGGCGCGGCTGCTCGACGAACCCCTCGAATACGCGCACGGTGAGGCCGGATGGGGTGACCTCGGAGACGCGGCCCTTGGCTGTGCGTCCGTCGACGTCGGTGACGATCACGCGCTGACCCGGCGTCAGGGCCTCGGCGAGTTGGTCGAAGGTGGGCGCGGGCGCCTGGCCGGCGGCGAGCGCGGGGCAGAGCAGGAGCAGCGCGACCGCGGCGAGCGCGGTCGGTCTTCGACGGTCGTCCATGACCGGTAATGTGCGATCCGCGCGAACGCGGGCTCACCGACGCTGGGCCGTCGCGCCCGCGTGCCCCGTCCATCAGGACCGCGGCCGGATGTTCTGGTTGTGGTGGAAGACGTTCTCCGGGTCGTACGTGGTCTTCACCTCCACCAGCCGGTCGTAGACGGCGTCGCCGTAGGCCTCGCGCACCCGCGCCGGATCTTCGTCGCCGCCGAGAAAGTTGACGTAGACGCCTTCGCGGAAGCGGCCGAGGGCGGCGAAGAACCTCCTCGCCCACGCCGTGTCCCTTTCGCCGAAATCCTCGCCCGGCCGCCACACCGCGTCGAGGGTGATCGCGTGCGACGCCTGCCGGTTCCCGAACGCCGTCGCGCCCGCGGCCACGCGGCTCACCGCGCCTTTCATATGGAACATCGCCGCGTACGACCGCGGCGAGGTGCCGACGAACGCGTGATCGGCGATCGTGTCGATGAGCGCGTCGCCGAGCTCGGGCAGATGCGTGGACTTCCAGTAGTAGTTCCAGCCGTGGGCGACCGTCGAATCGATCGCGCTTTGGAACTCCACGTAAGGCGCCGGCCCGACCAGGTCGAGCAGGGGAGTCCGACACGTGCGCAGCGCGCGGAGCACCCGCTCACCATCCTCGCTGGTCCCCGCGTAGCAGCAGCCGATCATCACCACCGGGCGCCAGTGCAGATGCTCGGGGATGGCCGGCCATGGCGGCGCGGTGCCGAACCTCACCACCGTGCCGAGCTCGTCGGGGGCATCGCGCACGAAGTCGCGATAGAAGCGGAGGACCGCTCCGGCGTCGCTCGCGTCCCAGAGGACGGGGCCGGCCAGGACGGACGGCCCGACGGGATGCAGGCGGAACTCGAAGGAGGTGACGATGCCGAAGTTGCCGCCGCCGCCGGTGAGCGCCCAGAACAGGTCGGGGTGCTCGTCTTCGGATGCCCGCAGCCGCTCGCCGTCGGCCGTCACGACGTCGGCGGCCAGGAGGTTGTCGACGGTGAGGCCGTGCAGGCGCATCAGCCAGCCGACGCCGCCGCCGAGGGTCAGGCCGGCCACCCCGGTGTGGCTCACGATGCCGCCGGTCGTGGCCAGGCCGTGCGCCTGCGTTTCGCGGTCCACGTCGCCCCACAGCGCCCCGCCCTGCACCCAGGCCCGGCGGCCGGAGGGATCGACCCGCACGGCCCGCATCGCCGACAGGTCGATGACGATCCCCTCGTCGCACACGGCGGTGCCGGCGACGTTATGGCCGCCGCCGCGGATGGCGATCGCCAGGCCGCGCTCGCGGGCGAACCGCACGGCCGCGACCACGTCGGCCGCCCCGATGCAGCGGGCGATCAGGCGCGGTCGGCGATCGATGGCGCCGTTCCAGACGGCACGGGCTTCGTCGTAGTCGGCGTCGTGGCGAGTGATGAGACGGCCGCGGAACCCATGGATTTGCGCGGTTAGCTCCCGGCTGCGTGGGCCCGAGCCGGCGATGGTTGGCGTCATGCTGTCCTCCTCTCGACGCTCCCATCGGACCACCGGGCATTGCGGACGGTAAAGTCAAGAATCTGGACTTCACAAAGCCAGGCGGCTGCGCGACACTGGCGCGGTGAGGACGTACGGCCAGTACTGCCCCATCGCGCGGGGCGCCGAGATCTTCGCCGAGCGCTGGACGCCGCTCATCATCCGCAACCTGCACCTGGGGTGCGGCAGCTTTGGCGAAATCCTGGAGGGTGCGCCCGGTCTGTCCCGGACCCTGCTCTCACAGCGGCTCAAGCAACTCGAACGGCTCGGCGTGGTGGTCTCGACGCTCAAGCCAGACGGGCGCGGGCGCCAGTACGCGCTGACGTCCGCGGGCCATGGTCTCTTCACCGTCTGCCGGACGCTCGGCGAGTGGGGTGCGCGGTGGCTCGAGATCGCGCCCGAGAACCTCGATCCCTTCGTGGCGCTGTGGTCGATGTGCAACGCGCTCCGCCGCGACCGGCTCCCCGATCGCCGCGTGGTCATCCGCTTCGATTTCACGGGGCGCCCGAAGCGCGAGCGCTATTGGCTGCTCATCGAGCGCGGCGACACCGAGATCTGCAAGACCTATCACGGCCTCGACGAGGATCTCTACATCACCGCGGATGCCGAGGCGTTCGTCAAATGGCACGCCGGTCAGCTTTCCTGGGCGCAGGCCACCCGTGACGGGCGCATCCAGCTCGACGGCCTGCCGTCGCTGGTCCGGGCCTTTCCGACCTGGAACGCCCGCAGCATGTTCGCGCACATCCGGCCGGTCTCGCGCCCCGCCGCGAGCCACGCCGGCTGACATCCTCGATGCGGCTCGGCCGATTGGCCCCGCGCGGGTGGGATGGGTGACGGTGACGAAGACACGCCCTCTTGGCATGAGGCACGGTCGAGCCCTCTGTCACGTTCTCCCCGCGTGGTTCGTCATGGTGGCATCGCGGCAGCGCCCGCGGCAATCGCATTCAGGCGCCCCTGACGCGCGGGCAGGGCGCACGTGTCCGACGCCGGAAGCATCCGGCTCGTCCTCGAGGGGGTCGCAGTGGAGTGGAACAAGTGGGTGCGCCAGATTCATCGCTGGGTGTCGATCGTGTTCACGGTGACCGTCATCGCCAACTTCATCGCCCTGGCGCAGGGCGGCGGGATGCCTCCGCCCTGGGTGACCTACTCGCCGTTGCTGCCGCTCGCGCTGCTCCTCGTTACCGGGCTGTACTTGTTCGTGCTTCCGCATCTCACCAGGTGGCGCCGCGGGCGACGGACCGGCGGGGCAGTGCTGGGGTGAGCGCGCAGGTCTCAGTCGGCGATCGACACGTCGAGTGTGCCGAGCCGCGCCGGGTTGCCGATGACCTCGATCGTGGTGATCCGGCCCTCCTCGATCGTGAACCGGAGCGCTCGCAGCAGCTTTCCTCGCGGCGCCACCACGACGCCGATGGCCCCGTCCACCAGCGCCGGCTGCGTGAGCCGCGCGAGGTGCCCGTAGGCGACGGCGCCCTTCGCCCAGGCGGCGGCGCCGCGGATCTCGGTTGGCGCGCCGGCCGCCATGTCCGCGCGCACCACGAGATCGGGGTCGAGGACGGCCAGCAGCCCTTCGAGGTCGCCGGCACGCAGTGCGGCCATGAACGCCTCGACCACCTCACGCTGCCCGGCGAGATCGGCATGGCGCGCGCTGCCGCCGCGCACCCGGCGCCGCGCGCGGCTGGCGAGCTGCCGCGCCGCCTCCGCGGACCGGTTGACGAGTGGCCCGATCTCGTCGAACGGCACGGCGAACATGTCGTGCAGCACGAAGGCGAGGCGTTCGGCGGGCGTCAGCTTGTCGAGCACGACGAGCAGCGCGAGCCCGACCGAATCCGCGAGCAGCGCTTCCTCCTCCGGGCTGCTCCCACTCGCGCCGGCCGCGACCGGCTCCGGCCCGCCGGGGGCGAAGGGCTCCTCGCGCCGCGACTGGCGCGACCGCAGCATGTCCAGGCATACGCGCGCGACGACGGTGGTCAGCCAGCCGGCGAGATTGTCGATCGCCGCGGCATCGGCGCGGCTGAGCCTCAGCCACGCTTCCTGCACCGCATCGTCCACCTCGCTGAGCGAGCCCAGCATCCGGTAGGCCACGCCGCGCAGGTGCGCCCGGTGCTCCTCGAACCGGTCGGCCAGGACATCGCGATCGCTCATCGCCGCACGTCTTCGTCGCGGTTCGTCGTCGCGGTGATGGACGTCATCGCCTCCAGGGAGTGGTGCTCACGCACGCGGGCGGCCGAAGAACAACACGTAGCCGTCGGCGTCCCGGACTTCGAATCCACGCAGCCCATCGTCGGTATCCGCGAGCGGCGCGAAGAACTCGACCTGGCGCGACGAGAATTCTGCCGCCAGCGCGTCCGGATCGGGCACGTGGAGATACGCGTCCCAGCGGGCGAGGCCCTGGCCGACGTCTCGCGTGCAGTTCGGCACCGGATCGACCCCGACGTCCTTGAACATGATCATCGCGCGGCCGCGCTGGACGATGCCGAAGAAGATGTCGGCGGGCTCGGGCCCTTGAAACGTGATGTCGAAGCCGAGGCGCTCGTGGTAGAAGGACAGCGTCGCGGTGACGTTCCGGACGATGAACAACGGCGCGATGCTTGAAATGGCTGGTTCGGTCATGTGAGGTCACGCGATGAAGCGGATCTGGACGATCATAGGCGTACGCGACGTCACGGCGAGCTTCAAGTGGTACCAGTCGATCTTCGGCCATCTCGAGACCGGCCCGGCCCATGACCACTTCGGCCAGATCCTGGATACGGATGGCACCGTGCTGCTGTGCCTGCACCAGTGGGGCGCGCACGAGCATCCCTCCCTGATGAGTCCGGACCAGGCGCCGCCGGGGAACGGGCTGCTCCTGTTCTTTCGCGTCGACGACTTCGATCTGGCGTTGACGCGCGCACGCACGCTCGTCGCCCGGCTCGAGGAGGAGCCGCACGTGAACCCGGACACGCGGACGAGGGAGTTCTCGCTCCGCGATCCGGATGGATACTACGTCACGATCAGTGCGCTCGCCGCGCCGGCGCGTTAGGCGGCGCGCAGGCAGTGTTGCAGGCGATGGTGGAGGGCGGACGGCCGCGAACGTCCGATGGAGTCGGCACCGAGCTCGACTGAGCGCTGTTCTCCGGTGAACTGCATGCCCCGTAGCGCGGTCAGTAATCTCGTACGTCAACGCAATCCAGGAGTGGAACACGATGGTGGGCAAGACAGCGAAGAAAGCGGGGAAGGCCGCAGCCAAGGCCGCGGCGAAGTCAGGGACCGAGCGGGTTGCAGCGAAGGCGAAAGCGGCCAGGCCGCGCAGAGCGGCGACGCCGGCGGGCGCTTCGCCGGCGACCACGAGCGCATCGCGGCGGATCGACCAGCACATCGCGGACCTCGGCGACTGGCGGGGTCAGCGGCTGGCCGAGATCCGCCGAATCATCCACGACGTCGATCCGGACGTCGTCGAAGAGTGGAAGTGGATGGGGACGCCCGTGTGGTCGCACGAAGGCATGTACGCGCTCGCCAACGCGCACAAGGACAAGGTCAAGCTCACGTTCCATCACGGGGCGCAGCTCCCGGACCCGAAGAAGCTGTTCAACGCCGGGCTCGCCGGGAACAAGTGGCGGGCCATCGACATGCGCGACGGCGACACGATCGACGAGGCCGGTCTCAGAGCGTTGCTGCGCGCCGCGATCGCGTACAACGGGCGGCACGCGGTGCCGAAGAGCAGGGGGTCGCGAGCGTAGCGGTGCGTTGGGCGTCACGCGATCGTGAGCCCGCCGACGCGCGCGGCCAGTGCGGCAATCGCCGCCGCGTAGCCGCGCCGATGCTCTGCGGTCCACGGCGGGCCTGGTGGGCGGCCCGGGCCGGTCACGAATGCCTCCACCGCCTCCGGCGCTACGCCGAGCGCGGCCGCGGCGAGCTGAATCTCCTCGCCGCGCCGGCACAGCTCGCTCGCGAGCCCGTGCCGCGTCGCCGCGTCGCGAATCGCGGAGTGGTAGAGCAGGCCGTCGGCGGCGCAGAGTAGCGGATACGACGCGTGCACCGCCGCGACCGTTGGCGGCAGCGTGTCGAACGGCGGTGTGCGCATGGCGACTGCCGCGACTGGATGCTCCGGCGCCAGCTCGTCGACCAGCCGGCCCAGCGCACGATCGGTCGCCCGACGCGATCGACTTCCGCACCGTCGCCACCAGCGCGTCCGCCTCGTCCGGCCGCAGCGCCCGCGTGTCGTGTTCGTACGGCTGCGTCGGCAGCCCGCGCTCGATCAGCGCGATGCGGCGCCGCGTGACGACGACTGGCCGTCCGTCGCGAGCGGAGACGCAGACGAAGTGTGCCCAGCCGGTGTGGTCGGAGACGGCGAGAATGGATGGCGTGGGGCTACCTACTAAGCTCATACCGCATAGCCACGGCCCCTGAGCCGAACTCCAGCCGATCTACGAGCTTCAAGTCGACACGCTTCGTGAGCCCCGCGAACAGCGTCGGCCCGTGGCCGGCCAGCCTGGGATGGACCACGAACTCGTACTCGTCGATCAATCCCAGCTCCGCCAACGCCAGCGGGAGCGTCACGCCGCCGGTCAACAGTCCTTTGCCCGGCTCCTGCTTGAGTTGCTGAACGGCCTGTCCCAGATTCCCGCGGATCAGCTCCGCGTTCCAATCGACCCGGTCCAGGGTGCTGGACACGACGTACTTCTTTGCCGCGTCGATCGTCCGGGCGAAGGGTTCCGTCCAGCCAGGCATCGTCACCGTCCGCGTCGCGCGCCGCCAGGCAGTCTCCATCATTTCGTACGTCACCCGGCCAAAGAGAAGCGCATCGGCTTGGGCGATGTTGTCCATCGCGTGACGATGCAGGTCTTCGTCCGCGCTCATTTCCCGATGATCGCAGCACCCGTCCAGGGTGACGTTGATGGAATACCGAAGGGGTCGCATTGCGCAAGCGTATCGCCGATCAAGGTTAGAGGAGCTTTCGCGTTTTCATGCGCTCTTGCCGCGCCGCGTCCGCTTGTGCGTGAAACCCCCGGACGGGTTCCGTCAGCGTCCAAACGCAGGGCGTCGGAATGGACTGTTACACATGATGTGACCGTAATAGACCCTCGCAGAGGGTTAGGGCGACTGGACTCGACCCAGCCCCCTGCTCTCCAAGCGAGAAACGGCGCGCTTTCCGGCGTTCTTCTGCACTCTTCGATTTGGATTTAACTCGCTGTTGATGTTAGCGTGCGACGAGCAGCCGCGGTCCGGGTGGGTGCGCATCCGATCGCGTGCCTTACGGAGGCAGCGTTAGGATCGCTGACCGGAGACACGAATGCCAACCGCAGAACCAACAATCGAGTTCGGCCATTGGGCCCGGTGGAAGGATCGCAAGTCCGCGGCCGGTGACCAGCCGAAGGGTGGCGTGTACTTGTTCGGGTACTTCGTGGGAGACCCACCTGCGGACGTCCCGAAGCCTGACGACCTGCCTTACGAGGTCATCTACGTCGGCGATGCGAAAAACCTGACCCACAGACCACTGTCGGGAGTTCACCACAAAATCAGCCGATATCGACGCCTCTTTGAAGATGGCTCGCTCGATCGCTTATATGTCTCTGTCGCGCCGCTCTATGACACGGCGTGCGCCGATTACGCGGTCCAAGCGAACCGCATCAACTTACGTCGAGGCGATGTTGATTTGGAAGTTCGCCTGTCAGCACGGGCACCCGCCCGTCATCGCCGTAAAAGAAGGCGGCGAGGGAACTGACTACCTGGAGGCGGCCCTCAAGCGATTGACAAAGAAGGCGAGAGCATAAGCGCAGGCAGCGATCGAGCGCCGCACGATCGAGCAACTTGTCTGAACAACCACGACCGATGGCCGTGGCAACCTCTGCATGAGCCCGAGCCTTCAGCGGTCAGAGTCGATGCGGCATCGTGATGAGCGAGACAACTACCTTGACGCTCACCGCCGGAATGATCTGTTACGTGTGCCCCCGGAATGGACCCTCGAAAAGTGGTCGGGGCGACTGGATTCGAACCAGCGACCCCCTGCGCCCAAGGCAGGTGCGCTACCAGGCTGCGCTACGCCCCGACCACCCCATTGTAGTCGCTCACGCCTCACGACACGGCCCTGTTGCCAACTCCAGCACACGTAGGCACGCGCGGCCGAGCCGACGCCCGCCGCACCGCGCGGCCACGTGGGAGTCAGGCTCGGCAACGCGCTGCATGCGCGACACTCGCTCACGGCACCGTCAGCCGCACCGCCGGCGCCAGCAGGCTCGACCCGCACGAATTGGTCGCCGCCACGCTCACCCACACATCGACCCCACTCCCCACCGGCGCGCTGACGCTGAGGCCGGTCACGGTACCGGCCGGCGCGAAGCTGCCGCCAGACCCGGGCTGCACGAACACGGTGTAGCTCACCGCGCCCGCGACGGCATTCCAGCTCGCGGTCGCCGTTCCGCCGGCGTGGCCGACGCTGAGACCGCTCGGGACGTCGGGCAGGGCACAGCCGGCGGCATTGATGACGGCCTCGTTCGACGCGGGACCGGTGCCGGCGGCGTTGACAGCGACGACGCGCAGATAAAACACGCCCGGCGGCACACCTGGCACGACGAGGCTGGTGGCCGTGGTGGGCAACGACACCAGAACCGCGCCGGCAGGGGAGAGCGACACCTGCACGTGATAACCGGTCGGCACGCCGCCACTCGCGGGCGGCGACCAGGTGATGGTGGCCGTGGTGCCGCTCAGCGACGCGACGAGATTCTGCGGCGCACCCGGCAGGACCGGCACGAAGGGCAGCGTCACGGTCACCGGCGCCGACTCGGGACCGGTGCCAGCCGCATTGCTGGCCTGCACCGACACGACGAAGGTGCCGTCCGGCGCGGTGACGGTGGTGCTCGTCGCGGCGCCGACCGGAAGCGTGGCGACGATGGGGCCGCCAAGTACGAGACGCGCGATCAGGGAGTAACTGGTGACGGGCGCCCCGCTCGGCGCCGACCAGCTGAACGTGACGATGTTGCCGCTGCCGGAGACGACCGGCGCGCCCGGCGCACCGGGCGAGCCTGGCGCGACCGTCAGCGAACCGCAACTGCTCGACACGCTGCAATCCACGCCGACGGCGCGCGCGATGATGCTGGCCGTACCCGCCGCGATCCCGGTGGCGGAGGGCGATGGATTCTGCTGAATGGTGGCGACACCGACGGCGCTGCTCCACCAGGTGGCTTCCGGCGGACGGAACTCCTGATGCGCGGCGACGAGCGTGCCGCCGCCGACGCCGGTCTTGCCGCCGGACACGAACAGGCGGCCGTCCAGGACGGCGAGCGCGATCTCGTCGCGCGCCGTGGGCATCGCATCAACCGTGCTCCAGGCGTTGGTCGCCGGGTTGTAGACCTCGACGACTCCGCTCGTCGCGGCATTGCTGCCGCCGACGGCGTAGATCAACCCGTCGATGGTGCCGGCGGCGAGTCCCGATCGCGGCGTGGGCAGCGGCGCCTTCGCGCTCCACGTGTTGCTGACGGGATCGTAGGCCTCGACGGTGCCTGCGGCATCGCCGCCGATGGCATAGAGCAGCCCGCCGGCAACGGCCACGGCCAGGGAGCGGCGCGGCGTGGGCATGGGCGCCAGCGGCGTCCACGAATTGCCCCCCGGGTCGTACGCCTCGAGCGTATCGAGCGGCGTGACCAGCTCGCCGCCGACCGCATAGAGGATGCCGTTGATCACGCCGGCGCCGAGCGCCGCTCGCGGCGCCGGCATCGGCGCGCGCGTCGTCCACGCGTTGGTCGCCGGATTGAACGACTCGAGGACGGAGACGGCACCGCCGCCGGTCGTGCGCCCGCCGGCGGCGTACAACTCGGCGCCGATCGCCGCGGCGGCAAAACTCTCGCGCGGTGTCGGCATCGACGCGAACGGGACGCCGACGGTGAAGTTACCCGTCCAGTTCCCGGACACGGGATCGTACGCTTCCACGACCGCCAGCGGCGCCGCGACCGTCGCCCCGCCGACGACGAACACGCGTTGACCGAGCGCGCCGGCCGACGCCCCATATCGGGGGGTGAGCATCGCGGAGTCGGTGCGCCAGCGCCCGATGCCGGAGACGAGCGGCCGCGTGGCGCTGTTGCTGAACGTTCCGGTCGCGCCGTATCCCTGCGTCTGCCCGGCGTTGATCGTGGCCGTGGCCGGCTGCACCGAGACCGACGCCAGCGCCGCGAAGCTGGCGGTGACGGCGCTCGTCGCCGCGAGCGTGAAGACGCACGGGGTGGCCGCGCACGCAGCAGCGCCGCCCGTGCCGGCGGAGAAGCTGGTGAAGATGTTGCCGGGCAGGCTGCGCCCCTCGAGTGTGACCTCCGACCCGGCGGCGTAGTACACGGTGCAGGCGCTGGAGTCGAGCTCGAAGTTCTGGCAGCGGTTGTTGTTGGAGCCGACCTCGCCCTTGCCGTCGCCGGCCAGGGTGATCTGGACCGACGGATACACGCCGGCGTTGAAGGTGGCGACGATCGAACTGTCGCCGCTGATGGTGAAGCGGCAGGTGCTGGTCGGGCCGCACGCCGCGGCGTCGCCGGTGCCGCCCGAGAACACACCGGGCGTCGATGGCGAGTTCGCGGCGATCCGCACTTCTGTGCCCACGGCGATGGTGAACACGCAGGTGCCTCCGCCCGAGGGATTGCACACCTGCGCGGTCGGGATGACGCCAACCGCGCCCGGGTTGGTGCCGGTCGTGGTGATGGTAAGGGTCGCCGCCTCAGCCTGGGATCCAACCAGGCACAGGCAGGCGGCAAGGGCCAGCCGAACGATCGACTTCATAACGTACGTCCTCGGTAACCAGGGCCAGTGGAGAGAAGCGGGGAAGTGGGGCGAAGGTCAGCGGCCCGGACCCAGCCCACGTCAGCGGGTATATCGTCGCGGGCGGCGCGTAGCTGCAGTAACAGCTACAGGTGCGACGGTGCGACGTTACAGGTGCGACGGGTGCGACAGGTGCGACAGGTGCGACGGGTAAATCAGGTGCGACAGGTGCGACGGGTGCGACGAGTGCGACAGGTGCGACGGGTGCGGTGCGGGTGCGACAGCGATAACGGGTGCGACGGGTACGATGGGTGCCAGAGGTCCCCTGGGGCCTGGGGCCGGGCCTGAAGCCTGGGCCCTGTTGGGGGCCTGAGGCCTGGTGCCTAGGGTTTGCTGAAGCCTGGAGCCTGAGGCCTGATGAAGCCTGGGGCCCGCTGGAGCCTGGGCCCTGAGGCCTGGGGCCTGATGAAGCCTGGGCCCTGGGGCCTGAGCCCTGAGCCCTGGTGAAGCCTGAAGCCTGGAATTTGGCGCCTGGTGAAGCCTGGGGCCTGAGCCCTGAGGCCTGGGGCCTGGTGAAGCCTGGGGCCTGCAACCGGGCCCCTGTCGTAGGCCCTGCGTTTGCAACGGCCGGGCTCATGGCGTCCACTGACAACGGCCGGGTTTGGCGTGGGATGGTGTTTGGGGCGGTGGCGGGGCTGGTTGCGTCGTATGCGATGACGCGGTTTCACGTCGCGCTCAGCGGCCGTGGCCTCACCGATGCCGAGGAGCCGCAGTCGAAGAAGCCGGTCGACGCGGAGGGCGACGATGCGACGATGGAGGTGGCGGAGCGGGTGAGCGAGTCGGCGACGGGGAGCGAGCTTACCCAGACTGAGAAGAAGGAAGTGGGCGGCCCCGCGGTGCACTACGCGTTCGGGATTGGCAGCGGCATCTTCTACGGCGCCATCCGTGAGCTGTGGCCGAATTCGACGCTGGCGAGCGGCGGGCCGTTTGGCGCCGTGGTGTGGGTCGCCGCCGATCAGCTGGCGCTCCCGCTCTCCGGTCTCGGGCCGTGGCCGCTCAAGGCCTATCCGGCCGCGACCAACCTGCAGCATCTCGTGTCGCATCTGGTCTACGGCCTGACCGCGGAGACGGTCTACGGGGCGCTGGAGGCGGTGGCGGGCGGACGTCAGGTCTCAGGTTCCAGGCTCCAGGCTTCAGCAGGCCCCAGGGCCCAGATCCAGGCTTCAGGCCCCAGGCCCCAGGCTCCAGGCTCCAGGCTCCAGCAGGCCCTAGGCGCCAGGCCCCAGGCGTCAGGCTCCAGGCTTCATCAGGCCCCAGGCCCCAGGCCTCAGGCTTCAGCAGGCCCTAGACCCCAGACCCCAGACGGCCCCAGGCTTCACCAGGGGCCAGGACTCAGGCTCCAGGCTTCACCAGGGCTGAGGACAGGCCCCAGGCTCCGGGCCCCGGGCCTCAGGCCTCAGGGCCACGTCTCGCGTTCACCGCCGCCGCTGTTGCCGCACCCAGCGCCCCAGCCGCTGTACCGCTTTTACCGCACCTGTGCACCGCACCGCACCCAGCGCACCTGCCGCACCCGTCGCACCCGTCGCACCTGTTGCACCTGTTGCACCTGTTATACGTCGCACCCGTGCACCGCACCGCACCCAGCGCACCTGCCGCACTCGTCGCACCTGTGCACCTGTTCCGCAAATCTTCTTGACACGAATCTATTCATTGACATACGTTGATTGACGTTGCCCGGCGCGGCCGCGGCAACGCGTTATCCAGAGTGGTCGAGGGAACGGGCCCGCCGACACCACAGCAACCTGGCTGCAAGAGCCAAGGTGCTAAATCCCGCCCCGGCCGGCGCCGCCCTCGCGGGCGCGTCGAGCTCTCGACGGGGGGAGAGATAAACGATCGAGCCGGTGCACGAGGCGCCGGCGGATCTTCCCCGCACCGATTCAAGACGACCGCGTCGCCGACGCGGGGAGGACGTGATGTCTGCTGCTCTCTGGCCCGATGCGCGGGCCCCGAAGCCACGGCCGCTGCCGGCCGCCCTCAAACCACTCGCCGCTGCGCGCGACACGATCACCGACGAGCCGCTCGGCCCCACGGCCGTCGCCGGCGTGCGCACCATTCGCATCGGCCTGGTCGGCCTCGGCCAGGTCGGGCAGGCGGTGGCGCGGCTGGCGCCGGCCGCCGATCGCTTCGCCGCCGCCGGCCTGCGCTTCCGCGTCGCCGGGGCGCTGGTGCGCGACATCGATCGGCCGCGCCGCTGCCCGAAGCCGTCGCGCCTGACGACCAACCCGGCCGCGTTCCTGCGCGGCAACTACGACGTGGTGATCGAAGCGCTCGGCGCCATCGAGCCGGCGCGCAGCATCGTGTCGCGGCTGCTCGGCCGCGGCATTCCGGTGGCCTCGGCCAACAAGGCGCTCATCGCCGCGCACGGCGCGGAGCTGGCGGCGCTGGCGGCGCGGCGCGGCACGTCGCTCCGCTACGAGGCCAGCGCGCTGGCCGGCGTGCCATTCCTCGGCGCCCTCGCGGCGCGGCCGCTGGTCTCCGACGTCCACCAGTTCGCGGCGCTCGTCAACGGCACGTCCAACTTCATCCTGTCGAAGCTGGAGAGCGACGGGTGCAGCTTCGACGAGGCGCTCGCGGCGGCGCAGGCGCTGGGGTTGACCGAGCCCGACCCGTCGCGCGATCTCGACGGGCTGGACGCGGCCGACAAGGTGTCGCTGCTGGCCACGATCTTCGGCTGGGGCCCGATCCCCTCCGGCGCCGCGGACGTGCAGGGCATCCGCGACCTGACGGCCGAGGACCTGGCGGTCGCGCACACGCTCGGCGCGACGATCAAGCCGCTGGTGTGGGCGGCACGCCGCGAGGCGGCGCTCGAAGTCTTCATCGGCCCCGCGCTGGTGCCGGCGCGGCACCCGCTGGGCACGCTCGCCGGCACGCTGAGCGGGATCCAGTTCTCCGGGCGCTACGTCCAGGACCTCTTCTTCAGCGGACCGGGCGCGGGACCGGACGTGACGGCGGCGACGATCCTGGACGATGCGGTGGAGGCGGTGACGAGCGCGCCGCGGTTTCCGCGAGTGGCGGGGAGGGCGGCGGAGACGCTGCCGATCACCAGCCCGGCGACGCGCTGGTTCATCCGCGCGCGGTTTCCCGGCCTGGTGCCGGACGCCTCGGCGGCACGCGAGGCGTTCCACGCGCACGGCCTGTCCGTGCGCCACGTGACCGACAGCATCCACGACGCGCGGTGGCTGCTGGTGGACGAAGCGGCGCGCGACCAGGTGACCAGGGCCCTCGCCGTGCTGCGCGACACGCACCGGCTGCAGTGCCTGGCGATTCGAGCCATTTGATCCGGCGGCGCCGGGACCAAGGAGCAGTGACCATGCGATTCGCAACCCGAACCATTCACGCGGCGCAACCGAGCGAGCCCGGCACCGGATCGCTGATTGCGCCCATCTTCCAGACCTCGACCTACGAGCAGATCACGCCCGGCGAGCATCGCGGCTTCGACTACTCGCGGACGAACAACCCGACGCGGCAACGCCTGGAGGAGGTCCTGGCCGATCTCGAGGGGGTCAGCCACGGCGCCGTGTTCGCATCGGGCCTCGCGGCGGAGAACGCCGTGCTGCAGGCCTACCTGCGGCCGGGCGACGAAGTGGTGGTGCCGCTCGACGTCTACGGCGGCACCTATCGCATCCTCACGCGGGTCTACGAGCCGCTCGGCTGCCGCATCCGTCCGGTGGACACGACCAATCTCGAGCGCGTCGCCGAGGCGATCACGCCGGCGACCCGTCTGGTCTGGCTGGAGACGCCGACCAACCCGCGCCTGATCGTCTCCGACATCACCGCCATCGCTCGTATCGCCCACGCCCGCGGCGCCCTCGTCGTTGTCGACAACACGTTCGCCACGCCCTGTTTCCAGCAGCCCTTCGCGCTCGGCGCCGACCTCGTGGTCCACAGCGTGACCAAGTACCTGGCCGGCCACTCGGACCTCATCCAGGGCGCGGTGCTGGCGCAGGACGCAGCGGTGTTCGAGCCGGTGAAGTTCCTGCAGAACGCGACCGGCGCCGTGCCGTCGCCGTTCGACTGCTGGCTCACGCTGCGCGGGCTGAAGACGCTGGAGCTGCGGCTGCTGCGGCACGCCGAGAACGCCGCGCGCATCGCCGACGCGCTGAGCGCGCATGCACTGGTGCAGCGTGTCTACTATCCGGGCCTCGCGACGCATCCCGGGCACGCGCTGGCGAAGCGTCAGATGAGCGGCTTCGGCGGCATGGTGTCGTTCGAGCTCGATGGCAACGCCGACGAGGTGACCCGCTTCGTGTCGTCGCGGCGCTTCTTCGCGCTCGGCGAGAGCCTGGGCGGCGTGAAGTCGCTCCTCTGCCATCCGGCGCGGATGACGCACGCCTCGATCCCGGCGGAGGCGCGGCGCGCGCTCGGGCTGTCGGACGCGCTCATCCGGCTGTCGCCGGGCGTCGAGCACCCCGACGACCTGGTCGAGGATCTGGTCGAGGGGCTCGACGCACTGGCGCGCGCGCGGCAGTCGGCGGGCGAGCTGGTCGCGGCCGATCGCTGAGGTCACACGGTTGCACTGAGAAAT
This sequence comes from uncultured Acidobacteriota bacterium, assembly GCA_963707795.1. Classification (GTDB taxonomy): domain Bacteria; phylum Acidobacteriota; class Vicinamibacteria; order Vicinamibacterales; family UBA2999; genus JACCSI01. The sequence continues at coordinate 768,998 of OY970174.1, forward strand.
CCGCGGCGCCCGCACCCGGCGGGACTTCAAGGTATTTTAGGGGCGTTGCCACGCTACCTGGTCACCGGCGCGACGGGGTTTCTCGGCGGCGAGCTGGCGAAGCAACTCGTCGGGCGCGGCCATCAGGTGGTGGGGCTGGTCCGGTCGCTGGAGAAGGCCGCGCTGCTCAAGGCGCTGGGCGTGGCGCTGCACGTCGGCGACATCACCGACCGCGAGAGCCTGCGCCAGCCGATGATCGGCGTGGACGGCGTGTTCCACACCGCCGCCTGGTACAAGATCGGCGTCCCGCACGGGCGCGAGACGGCAGAGCGGGTCAACGTCGAGGGCACGCGCAACGTGCTCGAGATCGCCCGCCAGCTCGCCATCCCGCGCATCGTCTATACCAGCACGGTCGGGGTGTTCGGCGACACGCACGGCAAGGCGGTGGACGAGCGCTACTACGCGCGCGGCCCCTTCCTCACCGAGTACGACCGGTCGAAGTGGATGGCGCACTACGAAGTCGCCATCCCGATGATCGGCGCTGGCCTGCCGCTGACGATCGTCATGCCCGGGCTGATCTACGGCCCCAACGATACCGGGCCCATCCACGACGTCCTCTCGCAACTGCTGCGCGGGCGGCTGTTCATCACGCCCCGCGGAACCACGTTTGCGTGGGGCTACATCGAAGACATCGCCCGCGGCGTGCGCCAGGCGATGGACGCGGGGCGGCCGGGCGAGAGCTACCTGCTCACCGGCCCCATCCACACGTTCGAGGACGCCATCGCGCTGGCCGCCACGATCGCGCGGCGCCGGCGGCCGCCGATTCACCCGCCGCCGCTGCTGATGCGCGGCGCCGCCCGCGTCGCCGACGCGGTGGAGCGATGGAACTTCCAGTTCCCCCACGCGGCCGAGACGCTGCGGCTGATGGCCGGGACGACTTGGATCGGATCGAGCGCCAAGGCGGAGCAGGCGCTGGGGTTCACGGTGCGTCCGTTGGACGAAGGGCTGCGGCACACGGTGGAGCACGAGTCCAGACAGTTGGGACTTTCTTAGTCAGGGCCCAGGGCCCAGGGCCCAGGCCTCAGGCTCCAGGCTCCAGGCTCCAGGCTCACCAGGCCCCAGGCCTCAGGCAGGCTCAGGCTCCAGGCTCCAGGCGTCAGGCGTCAGGCGTCAGGCTCCAGGCGCCAGGCGTCAGGCGCCAGGCTTCACCAGGCCCCAGGGCCCAGGCTTCACCAGGCTCCAGGCCTCAGGCCTCAGGCGCTGCGCCGGACTTCAGTGCGGCGGCGAGGTCGCGGAAGGCGCGGGCGCGGTGGGAGACAGCGCTCTTGCGATCGAGTGGGATCTCGGCGGTCGTCTTTCCGAAGGGCGGATAGAAGAAGATCGGGTCGTAGCCGAAGCCGTGCTCGCCGGCCGGCTGGTCGGCGATGATGCCGTCGATCCACGCCTCGGTTTCGTACAGAATCCGCGTGCCGCGGGCAACGGCGAGGGCGGTGACGAAGCGGGCGTCGCGTCGCCCGCCGCCCACCGCAAGGCGCCGCTGAATTTCCGCGAAGCGCACGGCGTACGGCACGTCGGGCCCGAGGAAGCGCGCCGAGTGCACGCCTGGCTCGCCGCCGAGCGCCGCGATCTCGAGGCCCGAATCCTCCGCGACGACCGTGAGGCCGCTGGCCGCGGCATAGGCGAGCGCCTTGCCACGCGCGTTCTCCCAGAAAGTGGCCGCGTCTTCCTCCGGCGCGGGTATCGGCGGCAGGTCGGCGAGCGTCACGAGCGCGACCGGCACACCGGCCAGCACCGCCCGAATCTCGCGAACTTTGTCGGGATTGGTCGTCGCGATCAGCAAATGCATTGGGACCGTGCGCGCGTACTGGATCGAGGCGACGGCTCGAACACGTCGAACAGTAGAACACGCTCGGGGGATCACCAGCCACATGCGCCTCCGGGACAAGGGCCGGACTCCACCCTCACTCGTCCCACCGCTCTTCCCAGCTGCTTGACCTCTGGTCAGGGCGTCGCGTAACCCGGGCCGCCAAATCGAAGAAGATCGGTCAGGAGCCACCGCCGGAATCCTGGCGCGCGGACCGGCGCGGTAGTCCGAGGCGCGCACCAAGACCATGATGGACACACTGATCCAGGACACCCGTCTCGCCGTCCGCAACTGGCGCCGCCGTCCGCTGCTGACGGCGGTCGTCGTGCTGACGCTGTCGCTCGGTATCTCGGCCACGTCGGTGGTCTTCACGGTGGTCGATGCGGTGCTGCTGTCGCCGCTGCCGTTCGCCGCGCCGGAGCGGCTGGCCGTGGTGCGCGCGGGGCTTCCGGGGCAGCAGCAGGCGATCGCGCAGCTGGCGGGTCCGGAGGTCGTGGACATCGTCGAGCGCACGCGGACCATCGCGCGGGGCGGCGCGGTGTGGGCCCGGCCGGGCGTGCTCGGTAGCGGCAGCGCCGCCGCGACGGAGATCGAGGTCGGCTGGATCACGCCAGGATTTCTCGAAGCGCTCGGCGTGCCGCCGCTTCTCGGACGGCTGCCGAGCGAGGAGGAACACGGGCGCACCGACGTGATGCTGCTCGGCTACGAGCTCTGGCAGCAGCGCTTCGGCGGCGACGCCGGCATCATCGGCCGGCGCGTGGACTTCGACGACGAGCCGCGGACGGTGGTGGGGGTGATGCCGCGCCGGTTCGGGATGCACTTCGCTCCCGAGGACGGCGTGCCCGCGGTCGGCGCCTGGCTGCCGTGGGGCCGCGACCTGCGCGAACTGACGCGCGGATTCCGGGTCTTCACGATGGTGGCGCGCCTGGCAGACGGAGCGGGCTGGCCGGCGCTGGATACCGAGCTGCAGACGGTCGCGGCCGCGGTCGCCCGCGAGCACGCCGACTACGCCCGATCGGGTTTCGCGCTCGACGGCGAGCCGCTGGCCGAGGCGGTCGTCGGCCACGTCCGTCCGACGCTGCTCGTGCTGGCCGGCGTGGTGCTGATCGTTCTGCTCGTCGCCAGCGCCAACGTCGCGAACCTGCTGTTGATCCGCGAGACGGAGCGCTCGACGGAATTCGCCCTGCGCCTCGCCCTCGGCGCCAGGCACGGACGGCTGTGGCGACAGCTGGTCACCGAGAGCCTGCTGCTCGGGCTCGCGGGCGGCGCTGCTGGCGTCGGCGTCGCCGTGGGCGGCATTGCCCTCCTGGGGCAACTCGACCCGGCGGGCCTGCCGCGCCTGGCGGACATCGCGGTCGGGACGCGCACGCTGCTGGCCGCGGGGGCCGCCGCGATCGTCGCGGCGCTGACCTGCGGCTCGGTGGCCGCGCGCCACGCGCTCGCGCACGCGAGCGGCGTCACGCTGCACGGCACGACGCGCGGCAGCGCGCGGACGACGGCTGCGAGCCGCGTGCTGGTGGTGGCGCAGCTGGCGCTGTCGGTGGTGCTGCTCTGCGGGGCCGGGCTGCTGGCGCGGAGCATCGTCGGCCTGCGAGCCATCGACCCAGGGTTCGACCCGTCCGGCGTCCTGTCCACGCGCCTGTCGCTGCCCGACGCGCGTTATCCGTACTCGACGGGCGGCCCGGCGATCGCGGAGTTCTACCGCCAGCTCGACGATCGGCTGGCACGGCTCCCGGGCGTCGTGGCCGCCGGCGCGACGCTCAGCCCGCCGCTCTCCGAGGCGCCGATGCGCGCGCGACCGTACGCGTACCGCCTTGCCGACGGCGAGGTCGAGTGGGGCGCGCTGGCGGCGGACTACCGCACGGTGACGCCGGGATGGTTCGCCGCCATCGGCGCGCGGCTCGTCGCCGGCCGTGTCTTCGACGGGCGCGACCGCTGGGACGGAGCGATCGCCGTGGTGGTCGATACGGCGCTCGCGCAGAAAGCCTGGCCGGGGCGCGACCCGCTCGGCCAGCCGGTGCGCGTGGAGCTGTTCCGCGAGGGCTTCTTCCGCCCGCACTGGGGCGAGGTCGTCGGCGTGATCGACTCCGTCCGGCTCAACAGCCTGGTGCGCCCGGGACGCGAGCAGGTCTACGTCGCGCACCACCAGTCACCGCAGCGCACGATGTATCCCGCGGTCAGGACCGCCGGCAATCCGGCGGCCCTCGTGGGCGCGATCACCGAGGCGGTGCACGCAATCGAGCCGGACCTCCCGGTGTTCGACGTGCGTCCGGCGGCGGCGTACCTGGCCGACGCGATGGCGCAGACGCGGTTCGCGCTGATCGGCCTCGCGATCTTCGCGGGCATCGCCGTGCTGCTGGCCACCGGCGGCGTCTTCGCGGCGCTCGCCGCGTCGGTCGGCCGGCGCCGCCGCGAGATCGGCATCCGCCTGGCGCTCGGCGCCTCGCCCGCCGCGGTCTTCGGCGCCACCATGGGCCAGGGGTTGTGGCTCGCCGCGTTCGGGGTCGCCGCCGGGCTGATCGGCGCCACCGCCGCGACGCGCGTGCTCGAGAGCCTGCTCTTCGGCGTCAGCGGCACCGACGGCGCAACGTTCGGTGCGGTCGCCGTCGTGCTCGCCGGCGTCGCCGCGCTGGCGTGCGCGATTCCCGCCGCGCGCGCGGCACGGGTGGATCCGGCCGTGACGCTGCGCCAGCCGTAGGACGGCTCCAGGCCGTCCGGCGCGGGCGCGGCACACACGTCGAAAATGGGAAGGCCGGGACTCGGACTCCCGGTCGCTATCGCCCGAGGATGCCCCCGACGACCTCGCGCTGCCTGGCGACGAGCTCGGCGATGCCGCGATCGGCGAGGGCGAGCAGACCAACGAGCGCGTCGCTGCCGAACGGCTCGGCCTCCGCCGTCCCCTGGATCTCGATGAAGCGGCCGTCGCCGGTCTTGACGACGTTCATGTCGACGTCGGCTTTCGAGTCCTCCTCGTACGCCAGGTCGAGCAGCGGCATGCCCGCGACGATCCCCACGCTGGTGGCGGCAACGTAGTCGGTGATCGGCATGGTGCGGATGAGCGACTGCTTGCGCATGCGATCGAGCGCCATGACGAGGGCGACGAAGGCGCCGGTGATCGAGGCCGTGCGCGTGCCGCCGTCGGCCTGGATGACGTCGCAATCGACCCACACCGTGCGCTCGCCGAGCTCGGCGAGCCGGACCACGGTGCGCAGGGAGCGGCCGATCAGGCGCTGGATCTCCATGGTGCGGCCGCCGACCTTGCCGGTCGAGGCTTCGCGCGTGGTGCGCGTCGAGGTCGCGCGCGGCAGCATGCCGTACTCGGCGGTGATCCAGCCCTTGCCGCTCCCGCGCAGGAACGGCGGCACCCGTTCCTCGACGCTGGCGGCGCAGATCACCCGCGTGCGGCCCACCTCGATGAGAACGGAGCCTTCCGCGTGTTGCAGGAAGTCGGGGGTCAGCGTGGTGGGGCGGAGCTCGTGGGGGGCGCGGTCGTGCTGTCTCATGGGGTCAGTAGCGACTCATTCTTTCGTAACGGCCGGCGCAAGTCCACGTGCCCGGCCAGGGTATCCACCTCGGAGCCGTCGATGAGCAGCTGCACGCGCTGCACGTCCGGCAGGTTGGCGGTGATGACGTGCACGATGGTGTAGACGGTGAACAGCTCGTTCATCGAGCCGCCGGGATGCCGGGCGCGGACCGCCGGATCGAGATCGACGAACGCCTCGTTCTTGTCGGACACGTAGAGCCCGCGCAGTGTCGTCTCGGGAGGAATCGTCGAGGCGAGCGGCTCGGGTGGCGTGGCGGCGAGCTGCGCTTCGACGAGCGCGCGCGCCTGCGCGACGACACCCTCGGCGAGCGGGATCTCGCGCTCGACGGGCACCAGGTGCCGCCCGTCCTCGGAGCCGAAGAACAGCGTCGCCTTGATGCGCGGCACCGCCGGCGCGTCGCCGGGCGTCGTCTGGGGCGGCGGCTGCTGCACTACCTCGCCGACGGGCGCCGGCTCGGTGTCGCGAAGGACGCGCCCGAGCCCCGCCATCAGGGCCCAGCCGAGGCCGATGGCGACGAGGGCGATGGCGGCGCCGGCTACGACTCGTTGGCGCGTCACGGCGGCAGGGAGGGTCCACATGGCGAGTGGCCTATTGCTCCACGCTGGCGCGGAACTGGACGATGGCGTCGAACAGCCCCTGCGCGACCTGATCCTGGAATGCGCCGCTCGCCAGCGCCTGCTCCTGCCCACCATTGGACAGGTAGCCGGCCTCGACCAGGATCGCTGGCATGTTGGCGCCGACGAGAACGCGGAACGGCGCCGGCTGTACCGCGCGCGGTGACATCGGCACCCGCGAGCGCAGCGCCTGCTCCGCCAGGCCGGCGAACCGGGACGACTGATCGAGATAGCGCGCCTGCGCGCTGTCCCAGAGGATGAGATCGACCGATCGCGTGCCGCCGCCGAGCGCCGGCAGGACGTCGGCGGTGGACGACCCGGTCACGCCGGTGCTCTCGGGATCGACCGCGAGGTAATAGACCTCGGCGCCCGTCATCACCGGCCGCGGGCTGGCGTTGGCGTGGATGCTCACGAAGAGGTCGGCCTTCTGGCTGTTGGCGTACGCCGACCGTTCGTCCAGGCTCATCGCACGGTCGTCGTCGCGGGTCAGGAACACGCGCAGCCCGAGGCGGCTTTCGATCATCGTGCGCAGCCGCCGCGCGATGGCCAGCGTCACGTCCTTCTCCTGCGTGCCACCGCCGCCGCGGACCCCGGCGTCGTCGCCGCCATGCCCGGGGTCGATCACGACGATGCGGACGCCGGGTACAGGTGCGGCAGGTGCGACGGGTGCGACAGGTGCGTCAGGTGCGGCGGGTGCGACAGGTGCGCCAGGTGCGGCGGGTGCGGCCGGGGAGGGCGCCGCCAGGTCCGACGTCGCCGGCAGCAGATCGATGGCGATGCGCGACGTGCTCGCGTTCACCTGCGACGTCGTCGCGCGGTAGGTGCCGAACCGCGGACCGGTGACGAGACGGACGGCCGCCGGCACGTCGCCGGGCTGGATGGCCTGGAGGAACTCCTGCGGCGGCAGCGAGGGCAGCGCCAGGTCGAGGGCATCGGCTTCGAACAGGACGATCAGCCGGCCGCTCTCCAGCGACACGCGCGCAGCGGTGGCGGGCGTGGCGTCGAGCGTCAGCGTCGTGCCGGCGGCCGAGGGCTCGACGCGGGCGACCACACGCGGCAGCCGCAAATCGCCGACCACGAGCGTGCGCGACGGGCGGCGCAGGTCGAGCCGCGTCTCCAGCGCGGGGCCGAGCGCGCGCGGCAGGAACTCGAGCGGGAAGAGCCAGCGGCCGCCCTGCCGCGTCGGCGCGGCATTCAGCGACACCAGCCGGCCGGCGACCGAGATCACGCTCTGGTCGGGCGTGACGATGATGGAACGGCTGCCGGCGGTGACGGTGACGCCGCCCGCCAGCTGATCCTCGCGCGAGGTCAGGCCGAATGCCTGCGCCAGGTCGTCGAGCGCGACGTATTCCTGGTTGTTGTGGATCACCGTGGGCAGCGTGCGCGTGCCCTCGCGCGAGATGACCCGCAGGCCGGACGCGGGCGCCTGCGCCGACGAAGGCGGCGGCAGGATGCCGGCGACCAGCGTCAACGACAGCAGCAGGAGAGTGGGCGCACGCGACAAGACACGTACATGATACCGCCCGGTGATCGGCCCTCCTACCTGAGGCGGAGGCCCGGCAGCGGCGATGTCCGACTACGACAGGTGGAGCGACAGGTAGCGCGTGCCGGGCAAGGGCGCCTCGTAGTAGGGCGGGATCTCGCGGAAGCCCAGCGCGTCGTACAAGACCTGCGCGCTCGCCATGACCGGCAGCGTGTCGAGCAGCAGCTCGCGGCAGCGGCGGACGCGCGCTTCGGCGATCGCGTGCTCGGCCAGTTGCCGCCCGACGCCGGCGCCGCGCGCCGTGGCGCGCACGTAGAGCCGCTTCATCTCGCCGCGGCCTTCGTCGAACCGGCGCAGCGCCACCATGCCGGCCGGCCGCTCCCCGAGGCGCGCGATCAGCAGGGCGCCGTCGGGCGGTTGATAGTCGCCCGGCAGGCTTTCGATCTCCCGCGCCAGCCGCCGGAGCACGGTGTCGAGCGGCGTCGGCCGGGGACCTCTTGCCGCCTCCGCGTACGCGACCGCGATCCAGGCACGGTATTCCGTCAGCATCTCGCGCAGGTCGGCGAGGTCAGCGGTGGTGGCGGCCGAAATGGCCAGCGTCGTGGGCAGGACCATGGCGCGTGCCCCCCATTCTCAGCGAAAATCCAACCCGTGTCCCGGGCCTTTCGTCTGATCAGCGTGACCGTGGCCGAGTTGACCGCGTCGCGCGCCTCGACCGCCGCCCCCGCGATGTCCGACGCCAGTTTCGACGCCGAAACGACTCAACTGGCGGTGCGCGCCCGCCGCGGCGACCACGAGGCGTTCAGCGCCCTGGTGACGCTGCACCAGCGGGCGGCACGGCGGGTGGCGGCCGCGGCGCTGGGCAATCACGCCGACGCCGACGAGGCGGTGCAGGACGCGTGCCTCACGGCGTGGCAGCGGATCGAACAGCTGGACGACCCGGCGGCGTTTCGCGCCTGGCTGCTGCGCATCACCTGGCGCAAGGCGCTCGACCGGCGCCGCTCGCTGGCGGGGTGGCTGCGGCGCCTGCGCCGGGATCGCGATGAGGACGACGACGGGGACGAGATGGCCGCGGTGGCGGGGCACGACCCGAGGCCCGACGAGGAGTTGCTGGCGCGGGAGCGCGATCGCGTGGTCGCGCGGTTGATCCGGTCGCTGCCGGCGCGGCTGCGAGATCCGTTCCTGCTGGCGGCGACCGGCGAACATCGCTACGAGGACATCGCCACGATGCTGGCGATCCCGCTGGGCACCGTGAAATGGCGGATGGCGGAAGCGCGGCGGGTGCTGCGCGGGAAGCTCGAGCGGCTCGGGTTTGGGGGCCGGCGATGATGCGGGAAACGATGGACGAAGCCATCGACCGCGTGGCGGCCGCGATGACCGCCGTGCCAGCCGATCCGGGGTTTGCCGCCCGCGTCGACGCCAGGCTGGCGACACGCGCGTCGGTTGCCTGGCGGTGGGTCGCGCTGCCAGGTGCCGCCGCCGCGGTCGTGGTGGCGGCGATCGCGTTCGTCCTCCCAGGGAATGACGAAGCCGCGCGGTCGCGGCCGCAGCCCGCACGCGCGGCGTTGCCGTCGGCGGCCATGCCGGTGCGGGTTATCCCGCCGCCGGTCGCCGCGCTGATGCGCCCCGCCGCCGTGCGGCGCGACGGGGTTCGGCCGCAGCGCGACCTGGCGGCCGAGGAAGACGAGGTCTTCGTCACGCGGATCGCCGCGCTGCCGGCGCCCGACCCGCTGAGCGTCGATGCGTTGTCGCTGGAGTCGTTGTCGATCGCGCCGGTCGATGTCGCAGACCTCGATCTGCCCGTGATCGGGTCGGGGACATTCCCGGCGGCGAGCCGAAGGAGCCATGATGATCAGACGCAAGAGTCCGTGGATCGTGTTGTGCTGTCTCGTCGGGGTCGGCGCCAGCGCCAGCGCCAGCGCCGCGCAGGATGGTCAGGAAGTCCCGGCGACCATTGCTCGAAACCCGGTCCTGGTGCAGGAGCCGGCACCGGTTCCGCAGCCGACGCCGCCCGCCACGCCGCGCACCCGCCAGACGCCGCCGCCGACCCCGACGCTCGCCATCCCGACGCCGGATCCGGCGCCGCGCCGCCCGCGCGGCCGCGACGTCAACCTGCAGATCGAGATCACGATCAGCGACCAGGCCGGCACCGCCGTGCCGGACAAGAAAGTGGTGTCGATGGTCGTCGCCGATGCCAGCATGGGGCGCATCCGCGCCTCGGCGGACGCGCAGCGGCCCGGCCCGCTCGGCATGGTCGGCACGGGTCTCAACGTCGACGCCCGCCCGTCGGTGATGGACGGCGATCGCATCCTCCTCGACCTGACCATCGAGTACACGCCGTACCGCGACAGCGGCCAGGTGGTGCAGCGGCCCACGGTGCTCAACGAAAGCCTCAGCGTCATCCTGCAGAACGGGAAGCCAATGGTCGTGTCCCAGGCCGCCGACCCGATCACCGACCGGAAGATGACGGTCGAAGTCCGCGCCTCGATCATGAAGTAGCCGCCGTTGGCTTACGCGGCCAGGTGTTGCATACTGCGCTCGCCCCTCGACGCGAGGCGGGCGCAGAGACATGCCACGATCCGCATTCCTTCTCCTGGCGGCGGGCCTCATCGGCCTCGCGCTGCCCGTCGCGGCCACGCAGGCGCCGCGCGAGTTCACCGCGCGGCTGTCCACGGTGCCGATCGACGAAGTCATGCAGAAGACCGTGGCCGGCCGCGGCCGCGCAACGGCGTCGCTCAGCGGCGCGCGACTGTCAATCGCGGGCACGTTCGAGGGGCTGCGGTCACCGGCCACGCAGCGCGCACCTCCACGTCGCGCCCCGCGGCCTGCGCGGCCCCGCTCTCTTCGACCTGCAGGTCAGCCAGGACACCAAGGGGTCGATCACCGGCGTGGTGGACCTGAGTCCTGCACAGGTCGAGGACCTCGGCAAGAGCCGTTTCTATATTCAGCTGCACAGTGAGCAGGCGCCGGACGGCAACCTGCGCGGATGGCTGCTGCCGCGAGAGACCCGCCCATGACGATCGCGCGCCTGTCCATCCCGCTGGCGCTCGCCGCGTCGCTCGCCAGCCTGACGATCACCGCCGGCCAGCAGCCACAGGCGCCGGGCGCCTACACGGCCGGGCAGGCCGCCGCCGGCCGCGCGGCCTACCAGGCGCGCTGCGCCGCCTGTCACCTGCCCGACCTGCGCGGGCGCAACGAGGCGTCGCCGCTGGCCGGACCGAACTTCATGAACGCGTGGCGCGACAAGTCGACGCGCGAGCTGTACGAGTACATCTCCGCCACGATGCCGCCGGGCGGCGCCAATCTCGGCGCCGAGACCTACCTGGCGGTGACCGCGTACCTGCTGCAGGCCAACGGCGCAGTGCCCGGCGCGCAGCCGCTGAGCCCGGCGACCGCGGTCGCGATCGGATCGATCGCCACCGGCACGGCGCCGGCGGAGGCGCCGGCCGCCGCGGCCGCGTCTTCCGCCACGCCCGCCGCCGACCCCGCGCCGCCCGCCCCGCGCGGCCTCACCCTTACGGGCGAGGTGCCGAACTACCGCCCGGTGACCGACGAGATGCTGCGCAATCCGCCGCCCGGCGACTGGCTGATGATTCGCCGCAACTACCAGGCGTGGAGCCACAGCCCACTCACCGAGATCACCACGGCCAACGTCCACGAGCTGCGCCTGGCGTGGGTGTGGGCGATGAACGAGGAGGGCGCGAACCAGCCGACGCCGCTCGTGCACGACGGCGTGATGTACCTCGCCAACACGATGAACATCGTCCAGGCGCTCGACGCCGCGACCGGCGAGCTGATCTGGGAGCATCACGTCGGGCCGTCGACGCTCATCGGCTTCGGGTCGATGCGCAACATGGCGATCTACGGCGACAAGGTCTTCTTCGCGACGACCGACGCGCGCCTGGTGGCGCTCGACGCCCGCACCGGCGCGCTCGTCTGGGACACGGTGATCGCCGATCGCGCCAAGGGCTTCTCCAACACCAGCGGCCCCATCGTCATTCGCGGCAAGGTCGTGCAGGGGCTGCAGGGCTGCGATCGCTATCGCGAGGAGCGCTGTTTCATCAGCGCCTACGATGCCGAGACCGGCAAGCTGGCGTGGAAGTTCCACACCGTGGCGCGCACGGGCGAGCCGGGCGGCGACACCTGGGGCAAGCTGCCCGACATGATGCGCGCCGGCGGCGAGACCTGGATGGCCGGCAGCTACGACCCGGATCTCGACCTCACCTACTGGGGCATCGCGCAGGCCAAGCCGTGGATGCCGGTCAGCCGCGGCACCAGCGTCCGCGACGCGGCGCTGTACACCGCTTCGACCGTCGCGCTGCGGCCCGACGACGGGTCGCTGGCGTGGCACTTCCAGCACATGCCGGGCGAGTCGCTGGATCTCGACGAGGTGTTCGAGCGCGTGCTCGTGGACATCGGCGCCGAGAAGGCGCTGTTCACCATCGGCAAGGCGGGTGTGCTGTGGAAGCTCGATCGGCGCACCGGCGCGTTTCTCGGCCACGTGGAAACCGTCTTCCAGAACGTCTTCGACACCATCAACCCGAAGACCGGCGTGCCGACCTATCGCCCCGACATCCTCGAGCAGAAGATCGACCAGTGGATCCCGGCGTGTCCGAGCACCGAGGGCGGCCACAACTGGCAGTCGATGAGCTACCACCCGGGCACGCGCGCTGCTGATCATCCCGCTCAGCCAGTCGTGCATGGAGATCGCGGCGCGCAAGGTGGAGATGCAGGCCGGCTCGGGCGGCGTCGCCGCGTCGCCGCCGGTTCTTCGAGATGCCCGGCTCCGACGGCAACGTCGGCAAGCTCGCCGCCTACGACGTGACGACGATGAAGGAGGTGTGGAGCCGGGAACAGCGGGCCGCGTACCTCACGGCAGCGCTGACGACCGGCGGCGGCCTGGTGTTCATCGGCGACCTCGACCGCTACTTCCGCGCCCACGACGTCCGCACCGGCGAGGTGCTGTGGCAGACGCGCCTGGGCACGTCGGTGCAGGGCTTCCCGGTGTCGTTCTCGGTCAACGGCAAGCAGTACATCGCCGTCACCACCGGCCTCGGCGGCGGCAGCCCCCGCGTCGTCCCGCGCACGATCTCGCCGGAGATCCGGCATGCGCGCAGCGGCCACGCGGTTTATGTGTTTGAGATCAGGCGGCCAGGCCGCCAGGCGCCAGGCTCCAGGCGGCCAGGGGCCAGGCGCCAGGGTCCAGGCTCCAGGCTGACCGCTGAACCCTGGGACCTGCTGAAGCCTGACCCCTGACACCTGGAACCTGCTGAAGCCTGAAGCCTGATCCCCTGACCCCTGCTGAAGCCTGAAGCCTGACCCTGCTGAAGCCTGAGGCCTGACCCCTGAAACCTGATCAAGTTGCTTTCACCAAAGCCTGGGCCGTACGACCGCCGCGCTCCTTGAACCAGCAGCGCGTCTCGTGGACGAGGTCGAACTCGATCTCGTAGGCGCCTGCTTCGGCGATGCGTACCGGCACGCCGAAGCCGGCCGGCGCGCCGGCGCCGACGAAGTCGGGCAGCAGCGTGCGCTCGTTGTCGAAGGCAACCATCACCGGCCCTTCGGGCGTGATGCGCGAGACGTGGTAGCTCAGACGCACCGGCACCGGCCCGCGGCTCGCCCAGGCGGCGCGGCCGCGGCTCTCCACGGTGACCTGGAAGTGGGTCACCTCGCCGGCGGCCACACTGACGCTCGCCGGCGACACCTGCAGCGCCGCATCGTAGAAGTCGGCGAGCGGATCGGTCTGATCCCGGGGGCCCTGGCCCTGGGTCCTGACGTAGACGGCGTTGAACGAATCGCTGAGCGCGATGGCCGCCAGGTCGAGGCCGGCCTGCGTGAAGGCGCGGTGCCAGCGATCGACGGTGTGCACGTTCTCGTTGATCCCCACGGCACTCTGCGGCGCGCCGAAGTCGGCTTCCTGCTGCGCGTTCTGCACGTAGGGCTCGACGATGCCGAGCATGCCGCCGGGTTTCAGCATGCGGGCGATGTTCGCCGCCAGCGCGTCGAGACGCTTCGAGTGGTGCAGGGCGTTGAAGGCGGTGACGACGTCGAAGGCGCCGTCGGCGAAGACGGGCTCGTGCATGTCGGCGTTGACCAGGCCGTAGCGCGGGCTGGCGGTCTGGAACAGGTGCGCGAGGGCCAGGTGGTCGGTGATGTCGAGCGCGATGCAGGTGAGTCCGTGCCGCGCGAGCTGCGCGGTGGACCAGGTGCCGTCGGCGCCCAGGTCGAGCAGGAGCCCGTGGTGCGGCACGTGGCGGCGGATGAAATCGAACTCGGGGGCGAAGCGGCGGACGTTCTGGAAGTAGCCGGCCTGCTCGAAGTGGGACGAGTCGTTGCCGTGCGGCAGCGACAGGTACGCCTGCGCCAGGCTGGACGAGGGATCGGTGGCGGGCGTGTACGCCTCGCTCCATCCGCCCAGCTCCGGCGACATCTCGGTGGCCGGCACGGAGGCGCGCTCCTGGATCACCTCCTCGTGCTCGTGCGGGACGTTGACGTGCAGGATGCCGTTGGCGATGCCGTGCGCGTGGCCGCAGGCCGCGCAGGCGAGCCGGGTCGGCGGATCGCCGATGGTCCAGCGCTGGGCCTGGCAGGCGGGGCAGCGTAGAGCCGTCAGCAGAGCGGGCAGGAGGACGGGCGCCGTCACTCGCGCGCCGCCGCCTTGCCGAACACCGCGCTGCCGATGCGCACGAACGGCTGGCCGTCGATCGACAGTTCATCGGTGATGGTGAACGACTGCGCCGAGACGATGCCGATGCTGCGGCGCAGCGTCAGGGTCTTGCCGGCGTCGGGATCGCCACGGGGCGCCGTGACCGGCGCGCTCTCGAAGCGGATCGCGATCGGCGACGTCCAGTCGCCGACGCTCAGCAGGTGGATGCCGTTCGGGAGGCGCTCGGACAGGGCCAGGATCTTCTGCAGCCTCATGCCAGCCGAGCGTGCCCTCGCGGGCGAAGGCGTCGCCGGCCTCGGTCTTGCTCTCTTCGCGGACTGCGAGGAAGTGGCTGGCGCCGAGCCGGCTGAAGGTCAGGGTGCCGGTGCGCGGTCCCGGAGAGAAGGCGCTCTCACGGCCGCTCCAGGTGGCGTTCCAGCGCCCGACGAAGTAATCCAGGCTCTGCGTCTGCTGCGGCTGTGGCGGGCTCTTGCGCAGGAACCCGCCGGGGGCCTGCGGGCTCGCGTTCCCGGCCGGCGCCGGCGGGCTGGTATTGCCCGCAGGGGTCTGCGCCAGCCCGGGCGGAGCCGCGAGCAGCAGGACGAGCGCCGGCGGCAGCAAGGTCGAAATTCGTGGTGTCACCGGCCCCTCCGGAGAATACGGCGCAGGCATTCTACCCCTGCGTTCTGGTGGCGATTGGTCCTTGCCTGGCGCCGGGCGTCCCGCTACCTTATTGACAGTCACGATCGCGCCTCGAATCTGTGAACAGGAGTCTGCCGTGAGCAAGCGACTGGTCGGCGGTGCGGCGGCGATTCTGGCGGCGGCAATGGCCGGGTCGGTGGCTCTCGCGGAGCAGCCGGCCGCGCGGCGACCGGCGAGCGCGGCGCCGGCGCCGACGTTCAACCGGCACGTCGCACCCATCCTCTACGCGAACTGCACCGAGTGCCACCGGCCGTCGATGTTCGCGCCGATGTCGCTCGTCACCTACGACGAGGCGCGGCCCTGGGCGCGCGCGATCAAGCAGCGTGTCGTCAGGCGCGAGATGCCGCCATGGTCGGCGGACCCGGCGCACGGCGTCTTCAAGAACGACCCGCGCCTGTCGCAGACCGACATCGACACCATCGCCGCCTGGGTGGACGCCGGCGCGCCGCGAGGCGACGATCGCGACCTGCCACCGGCGCCGCGGTACGCCGAGGGCTGGACGATCGGCACGCCCGACGCCGTGTTCACGATGACCGAGGACTATGTCGTCCCCGCCGAGGGCACGATCCCGTACCAGTACATCACCATCCCGACCAATCTCGCCGAGGACCGCTACGTGCAGGCGATCGAGATCAGCCCGGGCAACCGCAGCGTCGTGCACCACGTGATCGCGTCGGCGCAGCCCGCCGGCGCCAACGCGCGCGACGAGCGCACGCCCGGGCGCACGTCGCTCGGCGGCACCACCCCGAACAAGCCGGGTGTGGTCTACGAGCCGGGCGTGGCGCGGCTGCTGCGCGCCGGGTCGGAGATCATCCTGCAGATGCACTACACGACGATGGGCGTGGAGGCACGGGACCGGACGAGCATCGCGCTGATTTTCGCGAAGGAGCCGCCGAAGAAGCTCGTCGCCGGCGGCAGCATCATGAACCTCCGCTTCGAGATCCCGCCGCTCGCGGAGAACCACGAAGTGCGGCAGAGCCGGGTGATGGCCGAGGACACGCTGCTGACGTCGATGACGCCGCACATGCACGTGCGCGGCAAGGACATGCAGTACCTGGCCCACTATCCCGACGGGCGCACCGAGATCCTGCTGTCGGTGCCGAAGTACGACTTCGCCTGGCAGCACAGCTACGAGCTGGCGGAGCCCAAGCTGCTGCCGAAGGGCACGCGCCTCGAAGTGGTGGCCCACTTCGACAATTCGCCGCGCAACCTGTTCAACCCGGACCCGACCGCCACGGTGCGGTGGGGCGACCAGACCTGGGAAGAGATGATGATCGGCTTCTACGGGACGGTCGTGCCGGCGGCGGCACGCACGACGAGCCAGCAGTAGCGGCGGGAAGCGGACCCGTCCACCTCCCTACGACGGCAGCGGGCGGAAGTACGGTTGGTACAGCGAGTCGTGGGCCAGCATGAAGGCCCGCATCCGCAGTTGCTCTTCGGAATCGGCGTCCGGGCCGACCCCGACGCGCAGGTGGTCGGGCAGAGCATGCCAGTCGAGCTCGATCGCGCGATCGTCGGTTGCGCGCTCGATGCGCCCGCTCGACCGGAACAGCCGGTAGTAGTGCAACTCGCCCTGGACGACGATCAAGTCGCCGTCGCCGGCATCGGCGATGCGGCTCGCCGCGTAACCAGATTCGACCTCGATCAGGGCGGCGAGAATCCTCGGCATCGGATCGGCCGGCGGCCGGGGCGGCGCCACCACACCGCGAGCGCTCAACTCGTCCTTGTTCAGGCCCAGCGCTTCGAGCGCGAGCATCGACTTCTCGGCGTTGCGTTTCTGTTTCCATTTCACGTCGAGGAGCCAGAGCGCGATCTGTTTGACTTCCTCGTCCCGGGTCAGTGCCGCGTACCAGATCAGGCCCTTCAGCACGTGGCTCCCGGCCACCGAGAGCGGCAGCGGCTCTGCCGACCGGAACGGCAGGAACCAGGCGCCGAGCTGGCGGCGGAAGTCGTCGAGGCCGACGGCCGCCAGCCGCGGCTCGGCCTCGCGCGCCCAGCCGGCGGGCATCTTCGGCGGCGCGTTGCCGCGGAGATGAGCGAGCAGCTTCCGCCACGCGACACGTTGCTCGCCTGACATCGCGCGCAGGTCCCGCCGCACGCATTCGCTCCAGCAGCGTCTCGGATCGAGCGGCTCCCACTCGTCGAGCCAGCGCAGCATGTGCAGCCGCTGCTTGAGCGACTGCAGCGCGGCCATACCCGAGACGTCGGTGCGGACCTGCTCGTCGAAGCGGCGGAGCGACTGGCACAGGCCTTCGGTCAGGTCGTGCGTCTTCAGATACCGCATGACGTGCTCGACCGGGCCGTCCGGCGCGAGGTGCTCGAGGAGCGGCGCGGTGAGATCGAGCATCATCCGCAGGTCGGCCTCGGTGGCGGGCAGTGTCACGGCGTGGAGCGTGCGCAGGAGCCGTATCAGCCGCGCGCGGTCGCCATGGCCCGCCGCCAGCTCGCGATCGTGCTCGTACAGCCACGCGAGTCGGCGGAGGATGGCTTCGATGTGCTCGATGATGCGTCGCTTGGGCAGCCTCTTCCAGGCCGTCATGTCTGCCGGCACGCCGGCCCGTTCCGCGGCCTCGGCGCCCACCAGGAACGCGTTGAGCGATGCATGGACCGCCGCGAGCGGATCGCTCACGGCGACAGGGAATCCGTCTGGCCCGGCAGCGGTGGTCTCCACGCCAGATACGCTAGCGCGACCGACGACGTCGAGCAACCGAGTACGCTGAGGGTTCGCGCCGTCAGACGCTCCGAAACGCCGTGATGCGTCACTGCAGTACGTCGATCGGCCAGCGCTCGCCGCCGCGGTGGCCGGCCAGGTCGGCCGCGTCGAGATACCACACCGACGTCGTGCTCGTGAACACCGCCCGCGGCGCCCAGTCGAGGCGTCCGAACCGCGATCCGCCGAACCGCTGCTGGAACGCACTGAACTCGAGCGCCTGGTCGAGGACGAACACCGGCCGGCGTCCGCGCCGCGCGAGGGCGTCGATCGTCTGGTCGAGCGCCGCCGGATCGATCAGGTCGAGCCGGACGATGTCGCGGCCGGTGTAGTGGGCGACCGAGCCGCTGTGGACGGCGGCGAACACGGCCGCCGTCTCCGGCAGCGCGGCGTCGAGGTAATGGCCGAGCAGCCGCACCCGCGCCTGCGCCCGCCAGTCGTTGAGCGCATAGCGGGCCAGCGGCAGCCCGTGAAAGACGATCGCCAGCGCAGCGATCGGCACGGCCGCTGCGAGCCAGCGCGATCGCAGCGCGACCCGATGCGTCAGGTAGGCCGTAAGGCTGCCGTAGAGGACGAACAGCGCCACCAGGCCGGGAAGGAGGAAGCGGAGGAACGGCCAGTGGTCGAAGGGCAGGTAGGGGAGGTAGAGCGCGTAGTTGCAGAGGAGGAGCGCCGCGGCGGAGAGCGTCATCAGCCGCGCCGCCGGCAGCAGCGGCGCGGTGCCAGGCCGGAAGATGACCAGCGGCACGAGGAAGAGGCCCACGAGCGGCACGAGCGTGTGCGTGGTGGCGAGCAGACGCAGGTAGAGCGCGGCGTTCGGCAGCACGTGCGCGAGCGCGAAGAACCCCGCCTGCCCCGGGTAGCCCGACGCGACTGCGTTGCCGTAGAGCGCGGATTGCGACCACAGCACGAGCGCCGGACCCATGGCGGCCGCAGCGATGAACGCCGCGGCGGCCCACCAGCGCCGCTTCTCTGCGAGGGCTCCGCGCGAGGACGCGGCGACGCACGCCACGGTCGCCACGACGATCGCCAGCGGCGCCAGGTTGGGCCGCATGGTCATCGCCAGCGCGGCGAGCAGCCCGGCTGTGGCGCTGCCGCCAACGGTGCCGCGTGCGGCGAGCAGCCACGCGCCCGCCCAGCACGCCGCGGCCGGCACGTCACTCATGGCGTCCACCATCTGGAACAGCGTGATCGGACTGGCGGCGACGAGCACCGCGGCGACGAGGCCGGCGAGGTTGCCGGCGATCAGTCGCCCCAGGGCGAAGGTGCAGAGGACGAGCAGGGCGCCCATGACGGGCGCGACCAGGTGCGCGGCGAGCGGCCCGCCGATCGCGGTGGCGGCGGCGATCAGCAGCGGAAAGCCGAACGGATAGACCTGCACCTCCGTGCCGCGGATCGGTCCCGGCCGGTAGCCGACCGGCGCGGTGCTGTCGATCGTGTGCGGCCACGCCGGCCAGAACGCCAGCGGCTCCGGCCGATGGACCTCGGCGCGCCGCCAGAGGTCCGCGGCGCTGATGTAGCCGGACGAATCGGTGCCGCCGGCGACGAACAGGTTGGCGTTGATCGACAGGGACAGCGACAGCGCGGCGATCAGCAGGACGGCCCAGGTGGCGAGCCGATCTGAGCCGAGTTGGTGCTGGCTGTCACCCGGCCTCACCGGCGGGAGGTGGCGAGCGCGTCGCGGATTTTGGCGAGGTGATGGAAGCTGTGGCGCAGGGCGTGGTCCTCGATGAAGAACTGCGCCGTCAGCGGCGCATCGCCGTTGAGCGACACCGGCGCCGCCGCGTCCAGCTCGGCGTCGCTGAATGTCCGCACTTCGGCGGCCGCCACGGCGGCGTTCTCGCGCAGCAGCTTGACCGCCGCCGCCTTGTCGATGGCGGCGTGCTCGGCGGCATGCTTGGCGTTCATCTCGCGGATGGCGCCGGCGAAGGTGACGCCTTCGATCGCCTTCTGCGCCGCCAGGCTGCGCGCGAGCTGGATCTCGACCGGGTAGACCGACGCCACGTGATGGACGACGACCCCCACCGACCGGCCGTCGCCCGGCAGCGTCGTCGTCCAGGCCGCCTCGTCGAGCCCTTCGGCATAGGCGGCGAGGGCCTCGGCGCCCTGCAGGATCCGGTTGGCGAGGGCTTCAGCACGCTGACTCATCGAACGCTCCAGTTTCTGCCCAGGGGAATGAAGGCGGCCGGCATCCTATCACGCGCGGTCACAATTCCAGCAGGTCCGTGCCGACGATGACCGTGCCGCGGAAGTGCGCTTTCGCCGCGTCCTGCCAGGTCCGCTCGGTCACCTCCGGATCCTCGCCTGGCACGAAGTGCGAGAGCACCAGCGTCTTGACGCCGGCGGCCTCGGCCACGCGGCCGACGTCCTCGACGGCGGTGTGGCTGTCGATCAGGTGCTGCCGCAGTGTGGACGCGTTGGGGACGGTCGCCACCAGCCGATCGACCGCCGGCAGGTAGAGGGCTTCGTGGACGAGGATATCGGCGCCTGCCGCCAGGCGCACGAGATTGTCCGATCGCGCGGTGTCGCCGGACAAGACGATCGACCGATCGGGCGCGTCGAAGCGATAGGCGAACGCGGGGGTCACCGGCGGGTGGTGCACGAGCGCCGCGGTGACCTTCACCCGCTCGTCCTCGAAGACCAGGCCGCCGTCGCGACGTTCGTGCGCGTGCACCAGCGGCACCAGCGGCACCCGGCCCTCGTCGGCAATCCGCGTCTCCATGTCGAACGCGTTCATCTGAAAGAACAGCCGCGTCATCTCGGCGAGCGGCGGGGGGCCCCACGCATCGACGCGGGTGCGGAGTCCGGACGCCCAGGCCAGGAGCAGCAGGTTGCCGTAGTCGGCGTTGTGATCGGAATGATGGTGCGTGATGAGAATGTGCCGCACGCTGGTGAGCGGCACGCCGGCGAGCACGAGTTGACGCGCGACCCCGTCGCCACAGTCGACGAGGTAGGCGGCGTCGCCGATGACGATCGCCTGCGCCGGGGCGGACATGGTTTTCTTCGGCCGCGGGCCGCCGCCCGTGCCGAGAAGAATGAGCCGGGTCGCGGGCCGCTGGCCGGTCAGCGGACGTGGCCACAGCGCGGCACCGGCGGCGCCGAGCAGGCCCGCCAGCATCCGGCGCCGATCGACGTCGATACGCATCGGCACGTCTCCTCCCGGTCTACGCGGTTGCCAGTCCATGCCCGCCAACCGGCTCGGTCGCGGTACTCTGGTCGAACTTTGCGATGAGCGGCTTGCCGCGCGCGATCGCGCGCTGCACGGCAGGGAGGGTCAGCGACGCGCGGTGGCTTTGCGCGTCGGTCCACACCTCCGTGATCCAGATCGCGTCGGCGTCGGCCGGGTCGCGCGCGACGATGTAGCTGAGGCAGCCAGGCATGTCGGCAATGCCCTCCAGCAGCACGGCGATGAGCGTGTCGCGCTCACCCGGCCGTGCGCTCATCTTTCCGATCAAGCCATACATCTCGTGATCTCCAGTGGCCGGGAAAGCGTTCGGTGCCGGCGGACGCCACCGCCCGCCCTCATCGGATCCGTCCGGTCATGCGAGTGCAGTCTAGCGCAGGGCACGCGCAGCCTCGCACCCTGGTCGCCAACACGGGTCAGGCCGCGCGGCGCACGGGAGGGGCGTGATGACGCCGGGGTGGTCAACGAGCACCACTGGGCCGCAGCCGATCGAGAAAGGCGAGCACGGCCGTGATGAACGCCTTGGGGTTCTGGCGTGGCGAGCCGTGCCCGGCGTGCGGAATCGTCACCCGGGTGGCATCAGGACGGAGGCGGGCGAGCTCGTCGGTCACCGCGGCGTGCAGCGCATCGGTGTCGGCACCCCTGACGATCAGCATGGGCGCGCGTAGCCGCCCTACCTCGTCCCTGCTCAAAATGGGGAAGGGGTTCGAGGAGGCGGTGAGGACCTTGAAGAAGCGCGCGTTGGCCATGACGCTGGCGCGCCGATCGGCGGGAAGGCCGTCGAACGTGCCGCGGCCATCGAACGTGTCGACGAGGATGCGCATGGCGTCCTCGTCGCGTCCGGCCGCGAACGCCCGTCCAGCGGGTTCGTGCGCCGTGGACAAGAACGTCCTGTACAGCGCGCCGCCGTGCGCCGAATCCAGGACCCACGCGTGCACCGGCGGCTCGGCGAGGACCATGCTGCGCACCAGCGCCGGGTGCCTGGTCGCGAACGCCAGCGCCGTGAACGCGCCATACGACGTCCCGATCAGGTGAGCCGGGCCGAGCCGCAGCGCGGCGAAGAGGCCCGCCAGGTCGTCGGCATCGACGAGCGCGGAGTGATTCGTGGTCAGCGCGTTGTCGTTGGGGTAGTGGTAACGCCGGCTATACGAAATGACGCGATACCGGACCGCGAGCGCCTCCACGTGCGGCTGCCAGGCGCGGTAGTCTCCCTGGCCGCCGTGCAGCAGGACCACGGGTTCGCCCGTTCCGTGCTCGACGTAGTGCATCTCGACGCCGCGGACGACGAGGCGGACCGGCGGCGGCGCCTGGGCGGAGGCCAACCCTGCGCGCGGGAGCGGAAGCGCGGGAGCCAGTGTGACCGCCGCGATCACGCCGAGCAGCGTGGCCCACGCGCCGTCCACGCCAGAGGGCAGACGGCTCCTTCTATCGGCGTCCGGCGATGCAACGCGATGTCGCCGAGCAGGTCGGCGACGAAAGGCGCGGTCGTCGCGGGCACTCGTCATCGCCCAATCCAGTAGGTCATCTTCAACAGGAACACATCGTCCGACTTCGCCGCGAACAGCCGCGCCAGGTCGCGCCGGGCGCTGAACCGGCCGGGGAAGCTGTCGTCCTGCCGCTGCTCGGTCCACACGGCGTAGAGCGTCGAGCCGGGGCGGAACTCCCAGCGGAAAATCGCGTTCAGCCGCAGCGACTTGAAGTTGAAGTCCGGGTCGTCGAAGGTGAAGGGCGACGAGGGTCCGGCGGCGTCGGGATCGGCGGTGTACGAGCGGGCGACTGGATCGTAGGTCAACGACGAGCTCGCGCTGTCGTAGCGGCGGAACGAGTAGGTGAGCGGGGCGGCCAGCTCCTTGAAATCGCTGTAGGCGCCGGTGGAGATGAGCGGCTGCATGTAGACCTGCAGCGACGTGGTGGGGTTGATGATCCAGTTGACGCGGGTCTGCAGCGTCAGCTCCTTCTGCGCGATGGTGCCGAAGACGTAGCGCTGCCCGAACGTCGCGGCCGCGGTCGGGTCGTCCACCGTCTCCAGGTACTGCGCGACGTTCAGCGATCGCCCGATCGAGGGACCGGTCGAGAACGACAGCGACGACAGCGGCTTGACGTTGACCGAGATCTCACCGTTGGTGGAGGCACCGCCCTGTTCGTTCCAGTCGCGGCCGACCCAGCCGCTGAGCGAGACACGCTTGCGCCCATCGGTGCTGACGTTGAGGTTGGTCCAGTTGCCGCGCGGGCTCTCGGTGGCCGGGCCGCCGCGCGTCAGGTCGTCCTGCCGCGCGCGGGACTGATGGCCGAAGCAGCTGTTGGCGTGCCAGTAGTTGGAGAAGACAGCGTTGGCGCAGCCCATCCACATGTCGCTGAGCACGTCGCGGTTGAAGTTCCAGGTCCACGCCTTCGCCAGCCACCAGCCGCGCGATCGGCTGATGCGGTTGGGAGTCTGATTGCGCCACAGCAGCACGCTGTGGACGCCGGCGCGATCGCCGCGACTGTGGAAGCCGAGGTCGTTCGACTCGAACCCGGGACTGACCCCCCACAGCGCGGCGTTGACGCGCCAGACGCCGCTGTTGCGATTGAGGAAGAGCCGGCCCTTGTAGCCGCCGAGCGACGTCCGCTCGGGGTCGAGGGTGAGGTGCGCCGCGTCCGGCCGCTGGAAATAGCGCCGCGACGAACGCTGTAGCGCGTCGATGGCCGCCGCGGTGCCGCTGACGTGGCTGACCGCCGCGTCGCCGGTGAGCACCCAGTCCTTCTGCTCGTCGAGAAAGTAGTAGGCATCGCCGGCGACGACGAACGCGCGGCGGGTGAGGGCGTCGGCGAGCGCCGGCGTCTCGAGGTTGCGCAGCACGGCGGTGGTGAGCAGCCCGGCGCCGCCGCGGGCGAACTCGCGCTGGACGCGCCCGACCAGATAGTTGGCGGTCGGCTCGACCAGCGTCCGGCCGTCGACGAACCCGGTCACGTGCCGGGCCCGCTCACGCGCCGTCACCGCCTCGATGAGGCCCAGACTCCAGCCGTTCGACGTCTTCCCGGTGAGCTTCGCCGCGCCGAGGATGGTCGTGGCGCGCGGGGCGTCCACGAAGTCGCCGTCGGCGGTGACCGACGGCGCGCGGCCGATGCGCCGCGAGTAGAACAGGCTCGGGTTGGAGTTGTTGAAGCCGAAGAAGTTGTTGGAGCCGCCGTGGCCGAAGTTGTTGAAGATCTCGGCGCCGTCGATGAAGAAGCGGCGCTTTTCCTGGAAGAAGGTCTCGTAGGCGGTGAGGTTGACGACCGCCGGGTCCACTTCGGCCTGGCCGAAGTCGGGGTTGATCGTCGCGTCGAGCAGCAGGCCGCCCGGCACCGAGGCCTTGACGTCCACGCCGATGGCGCCGAACAGGCGCGACCCGTCGTTGAAGGGATCCCCGGCGTCGGCCTCCACGAACTCCTGGCGCGCCGCCAGATACGGCGCCAGCTCCAGCCGCCGCCGCGGCCGCACGCCCTCGAGGCCCGAGAGGTGCATCATGCGCGAGGCGAGCCCGCTGTCGTTCTTGGGCCAGAACTCGAGCCACGCCGTTTCGTTCTTGCGGTGGATGAAACGCGAGACGTTGAGGCCCCACGCCGCGGGCGCCGTGCCGCTGATGCGCAGCTGCGAGAACGGGATGCGCAACTCGGCCGACCAGCCGTCGGCGTCGTGCGCGACCGCCGAGCTCCACACCGCGTCCCACGAGTCGTCGGTGAACGTGTCGTTGGAGATGACGCTGTCCCCCTGCACGCCCGCCGCGGTGACCGTGAACTGCACGCCGGTGCGGTGGTCGTGGCGCGGATCGAGCAGCACCGTCAGGTAGTCGGCATCCGGCCGGGCGTCGCGGCTGCTCAGGCGGGCCGAGGCGGCGGACGACTCGCGGTCGAACATCCGCGCCCCAACGTAGAGCGCTTCCTCGTCGAAGAGGATGCGTACTTCGGTGCGCTCGGTCGCCGGCTCGCCCTCCAGCGGATCGCGCTGGCGGAAGTGGTCCGCCGCCTGCGCGTGCGACCAGATCTCGTCGGTCAGCCGGCCGTCGATGACCGGGGCGACCGCGATGCGTAAAGCCGGGATCGTCTGGCGCTCGCCTTCGGACGGCGCGGCGATGCCGGCAGGGGCCGCGGACTGGCCGGCGTCGAGCAGGACGGGCGTGGCGAGCAGGGCGCTGGCGGCCAGCAGCGCCAGTCGGGGGCGGCGCCGGATCGTCTGCGGATCGTGGAGGCATCCAAGCAGCAGATCGCTCGGAGCGGGTCGCACAGCCTTCGAATTATAGGCCCGGGACCGCCAGGTCGCGGTCAGATTGCTCCACGCCGAGCGTCAAGACCAGCGCGAAGAGCGCGACGGGCGGCTGCGCTTCCCGGTCCTTCCCCCCGGGTTGTACGTGGTCGACGTCGAGTGCCCCGGCTTCAACCGCTTCCACGAAGCTGGTATCGCATTGGGGACGCACTTCGCCGTCGCGCCCCTCCTCGGCGAGCGAGACGTCGATCGATTCTTTGTGGACATCCCTCCCCACGAGCATGCTACGTTTCGCCGAGACCTGCTCCGTGTCTGTGGCATTGCGCGGCACCCTCATCGGCATCGCGTAACCCATGATTTACTACGTAGGCCAGGTCCGTGCTCCGACAGCCATGGTGTGTAGGCGGACAAGGAAGAGAGGGACCACGCATGCCCATCTACCAGACGACGTTCGACGTCAATGCGTCGGCGGAATCGGTGTGGCGGGTGCTCACGACGCTGGATCGATACCGTGAGTGGAACCCGCAAATCCCGACGGCGAGTGGCGCGATCGAGGAACAAGGCCGGCTTGACCTGCGCCTGGTCCTTCCGGGACGGCCCGCGATGAATCTCGTTGCAACGATCGAAAAGGTCCAGCCCCGTCGATTACTGACCTGGCGCGGCCACGTTGTTGCGCCATGGTTCTTCGAGGGTCATCGCACGTTTGAGATTCACCCGACGGGCGACCGTCGCGTCAGCGTCACGCATGTCGAGGATGTCCATGGGCTCCTTGCACCGCTCTTCGCCCTCTTCATGGGAGGACCTGTCGAGCGAAGTCACCACGCGCTCAACCACGCGCTGCGAACACGCGCTGAGAATTTCCATCCAGAGACTCCCACCACCGGAACCGAGTCATGAGGCCGCCTAACTGGCTGGCCTGACGAAGCAGGAGCGCCTCTCCGAGGCCCGTAACAGGCCGTTGTCATGCTCTATCACACACTGGCCGATCTGGTCCTCGTCCTCCATCTCGTATTCATCATTTTCGTGGTGGCAGGTGGGCTGCTCGCGTGGCGTTGGCGCTGGGTGCCCCTGGTGCATGTCCCGGCCGCTGTCTGGGGAGTGTTCGTCGAAGTGACCGGCAACGTCTGCCCGCTCACGCCGCTCGAAAACACCCTGCGGCGTGCCGCGGGGGCGTCAGGCTATTCCGGCGGCTTCGTCGAGCACTACCTCGCTCCCGCCATCTATCCGTCCACGCTTTCTCACCGGGTCCAGCTCTCGTTGGCCGTTGCGGTGGTTCTCTCCAACGTGGCCGCGTACTTCTTCGTCTGGCACCGCCATCGACAGACCTGGAAGGGCCGGCCTGACTGAGAGCGGCGTGTTGACCGTATGAGTCGCGCAGTGACGACGGGGGCCGCCGGCTGGCCAGTGTCGAACAGGTACGGCGAGGCGAGCAGGGCGCCGGCGACCCGCAGCGCCAGTCGAGGGCGGCGCCGGATCGTCTGCGGATCGTGGAGGCATCCACGCAGCAGATCGCTCGGAGCGGGTCGCACAGCCCTCGAACTATAGACCCGGCCGGCCCCTGGTCGCGATCGAACCGACGGACGGCAGCCGCGCGAATCGAGCGGAGCGACCTGCGGGAGGCCTCCGCAGGACCGGACACGCCGTCCGTTTCCGGCCTGCGAAGACCGATGGGGCACGCTAACGCGCGAAGACGACGACTCCGTCGAGCGCCTGCGTGCCGAAGTGTCCGGCGGCCGCGCCGGCGAACGTCAGCTTGAGGTTCGACTGAAGCAGGGTCCCGCCGGTGATCTCCACGTCGATCGGTGACCCCGACAGCCCGCCGGCGCTGCCGTTCGAGGTGACGATGGCGTTGCCGGACAGCCGCCAGCCATTGGCGAGCACGGTCACGGTGCCGTCGATCAGACCCACGTGATGCGTATGCGCTCCCCGCAGCGCCGGATTCGTGGGGTCGGCCTGCGTCAACTGCACCCACAGGTCAGATCGGAGCATCGTCAGCGACGCAAAGAAATCGGCCTTTCCGCTCTCGCCCTTGGCCTGTGCGGTCCAGGAGCCGTTGACGTGCCAGGCGCCGCCGGATTCCACGTAGTCGTTGATGATCCCGGTGAGCTTGAGAGGCGCCTGCGCCTGCCCGGCGCCCGCGTGTCCTGTTCCGCCCGCTGTCAGCGCGATGACCGCCATCACGCTCGCCCCAATTGCCGTTCGCTTCGTCATCATGAGTCACCTCGTCGTAGCGCGCGCTTGCTTGCGCGCGAGATTGATCTCCAGATACGTGAGGCGAGGCCGCGGGCGCCATAGACGGACGCTGAAGGCGACCTTAATCGCTAACTCGCTATCCTCCAGCGTGTTGCAGCGCCGAGTTGGCTGGCCGTCGAGGGCGGCCAGCGATCCGATCGCCGCGCGACGGACGGTGAAGGAAGCCTGCGGGCCGAGCGACGGCTGATATACACTGCCGCCACGCGGGAGACACCGGCCCTGAACGCCCATCGCGCCGTGCGCTTCGGCACCTTCGAATTCGAGTTCGCGTCGGGTGAATTGCGCCACGGCGGCCGGGTGGTGCCGCTGCAGAGCCAGCCGGCCCAGGTCCTGGCGCAACTGCTGAGCCAGCCCGGTCAGGTCGTGACGCGCGAGGATCTGCGCCGGGCCGTCTGGGGCGACGACACGTTCGTCGAGTTCGATACGGCGCTCAACGTCGCGATCAACAAGATCCGCCAGGCGTTGCGCGACTCACGCCTTTCGCCCCGGTTCATCGAGACGATTCCCAGGCGCGGCTACCGGTTCCTGGCGGAGGTGCGCCCCCTGACGCCACCCGACCCGGCGATCCTCCCGGTCACCGCTCGGCCGACAATCTCGCACGCCGGCCGGCCGGCCGGTGGCGGCGTGCGCGCGAACCGCTGGCTGTGGGCCGTCGCGCTGGTGGTCGTGGTGGCTGGCGCCGTGGCGGCCGGCGCCGCGGTGTGGAGCGGCACCCGCGCCGGTCATTCGGCTCGCGACGTCGAGTCCGTGGCCGTGCTTCCGTTCCGCCCGCTGATCGCGGAAGCGCGTGACGAAGCGCTGGAGGTGGGACTGGCCGAGGCCGTCATCATCAGGCTCGGGCAGTTGACGCCGCTGCGCGTGCCGTCCATCCACGCGGTCCAGCCCTATGCGCAGCGGCATGCGGATGCCCGTGTGGCCGGACGCGAACTCGGCGTGAACGCCGTCCTCGAAGGCAGCCTCCTGCGCGCCGATGGCCGCGTACGCCTGTCGGCCCGTCTGATCGATGTCGCGGAGGGCACCACGCTCTGGGCCAGGCAATGGGACCTGCCGTGGAACGACATCTTCAGCGTGCAGGACACCATCGCGAGCGAGGTCAGCCGCGCGATGGCCATCCGGCTGGCGCCCGCGGGGTTGGCGTCGAAGCCCCACCCCACCAACAGCGTCGCGTACGAGCGTTACCTGCGCGCGCGCTACCTGCTTTTGCGGCGGACCATCGCCGACAGCAAGCGCGCCGCGGAACTACTGCAGGAGGCTGTGACGCTCGACCCGAACTCGGCGGCCGCGCACGCGACGCTGGGATTCGCCCACGTCTCTGTCGCGCTGCTCGGAGGTCCGACGCAGCCGTTCGTGGAAGCCGGCCGCCAGGCGGTGCGGCGCGCGCTCGACCTGGACCCGACGATAGCCGAGGCCCATGCGGTCCTCGGAAGGATCCTGATCCACTTCGACTGGGACCTCGAGGGCGGCGAGCGTCAGATGCGACGGGCGCTCGAACTCAATCCGGCAGACCCGTTCGTCTTGCACTGCTATTCGCGTGTCCTGGCGGACGAGGGCCGATTCCCGGAGGCGCTGGCGCTGGCCGATCGCGCCCTGGCCCAGGACCCGGCGTCCGTGCTCGCCAACCGCGACAAGGCGCAGATCCTGTTCCTGGCGCGCCGCTACGATGAATGCGTCGAGATGTGTCGCCGGACGCTGGAACTCGATCCCTACTCGCCCCTCGTGCACGCCTATTTGGGCCGTGCGTACCAGCATCTGGGTCGCTCGCGCGAGGCCGTCGACGCCCATATCGCGCCGCTGGCGTTCTCCGAGGCAAACCGCGACAAGGTTGCGGCGCTCAGGACGGCGGCGGATCGAGGCGGGTTGACGGGCTTCTGGGAGCGGCGGCTGCAGTTCCTGCTGGAGGAGCCAGAGGTCCAGCCCTACGCCGTGGCCCACGCCTATCTGCAGATCGGGGATCATCCACGCGCGCTCGACTGGCTGGAGAAGCTGTACGCGACGCGCGGCGGCCAGATTCGTCAGTTGAAGATCAATCCCGATTGGGATCCGCTCCGCGGCGATCCACGGTTCGAGGATCTGCTGCGGCGCGCCAACCTGCTGCCATCCCGCAACTCGCCGTCTACCGTGAGGTGACTCACTCCACGGCGCCTCGTTCCTGCAGGAACGCCACCGTGCGGCCCTCGCCGGACGGAGGTTCGCTCGTGAAACGGCGTGCATAGCCCAGTGGCGTGCAGTGGACAACTTCATCGGGGCGCTCGTAGTGGCCCGGCAGGGTCACACGGACACTGAGGTCGGCGCCGTGCTGCACCAGCAACTGTGTCATCGGCAAGCCTCGATCCTCGAACTGTGTGACCGCGTGAAAGATGGCCGTCTGCCCGCCGATGCCGGCCTCGTCTACCGTCGCGCGCGCGTTGACGTCGGCGCCGCGATCGAGCAGCAGCCGCGCGGCATCGACGGCCCCGAACTCGGCGGCCACATGCAGCAGCGTCGCCCCCGACAGCAGGAGGCGGCGGCCGCCGGTACTGCCAAAGTCGAGTTCTGGAAAGCGCCGGTCCACCAGGCCCGGATCGGCATCGAGTTGCTCGGCCAACCGATCGAGCCGGCGACGAATCACGTCCAACACGCCCGGCATGTCGTACCGGGTCGTGGCGCCGGCGTCAAGCAGCACGTCGATACAGGCGCTCAAGCGCTCCGGTGATCGCACGTAGGTCCCGATCAGGTAGTCGAGGGCCGTGCCGCCGCGGGCATTGCAGTTCGGATTCGCGCCATGCGCGAGGAGCCATCCGAGCGCCTGCGAGTCCACGGCCTCGCACGGCGCACAGACGATGGGGAAGTCTCCGTGCCAGCGGGCATTGACGTTCGCACCGTGCGACACGAGCAACTCCATCATCGGAATGCGGCCGGCGTCGAGCGCCGCCCGCATCAGCGGGCCATCGCCACCCTGGTGCACGTCCGAGCCGTGTTCGATCATCCACTGCGCCATCGCCAGGCGCGCCGGCCCCGGCGGCTCCCGCGGCACGCGGCATTCGGCGACCCAGGTCAGCGGTCCGTCGTGGCCGTACCCGAGCGGCGCACGGTGCAGCTCCGGGTGGCGCGTCATCAGACTGCTCACGCGCGCGAGATCGTTCGTGTCGATGGCCTGTTTCAGTTCGCCAACTTGTCCGAGCGAGTCGACGAAGGCCTTCAGCTTGGGCCAGCTCGGGTAGCCATAGAGGCGGGCGATCTGTAACTGGGCGGCGGTGATCGACGGGGCGAGGCCGGCCTTCACCAGGTCCTTCGCCTGGTCCTTGAGATGGCGCAGATTGGGACGATCGGGAAGGCGACGAGGCGGGTGGGACGGATCAGTCGACACAGCGACCTCCTTTCATCGAAGCGCCCGCGGTCCGCACATCGGGCTGAAAGAAGGTTCGCGAAACGTGTTCACGAC
This sequence comes from uncultured Acidobacteriota bacterium, assembly GCA_963707795.1. Classification (GTDB taxonomy): domain Bacteria; phylum Acidobacteriota; class Vicinamibacteria; order Vicinamibacterales; family UBA2999; genus JACCSI01. Next base: position 799,624 of record OY970174.1, read on the forward strand.
GAGGTGGGCTTCTGCCCTTTCCGCGGACGGATGCGTCCTGGCACGCACCGCCAGCGTAATCCGAGCGACGCGGCAAGTCAAAGCGAGGAGGCACGATCGTCACGTCGACGCGCTATGCCACAATGCGCGCCATGAGGATCCTGGTGCTGGTCCTGGGCGTGGTGTCGATTGGAATCGCGCAGCCGCCTGATGTCGGGTGGCCGATGCACGGTGGCGTGCACGGCATCCGCTACTCGCCGCTCGCGCAAATCAGTACCGCGAACGTCGCGCGGCTGCGCACGGCCTGGACTTACGACTCGAAGGACGCGTTTCCGGGTTCCGAGATGCAGAGCCACCCTGTCGTGGTGGACGGGACGGTGTATGTCACGACGCCGAGCATGAAGGTGGCGGCCGTGGATGCGGCCACCGGCCGGGAGCGCTGGAGCTTCGCGCTCGCGCCCGCCGATGCGCCGCGGTCGCGCTTCCGCCATCGCGGCGTCACCGTGCACCGGGACCGCGTCTTCGTCACCTATCGCAACTGGCTCTACGCGCTGGATCGCAACAGCGGACAGCCGATCGCGTCCTTCGGCGCCGAGGGCCGCATCGACCTGCGCGAGGGCCTCGGGATCCCCGTCGAGCGTGCGAGCGTCAGTGCCAGCACGCCGGGAGCGATTTTCGAGGACGTGATCGTCTTCGGCAGCAGCGTGCCCGAAACCCTGCCCGGCACGCCCGGCCACATCCGCGCGTTCGACGTCACGACCGGCAAGCTGCGCTGGATCTTCCACACGATTCCGCGGCCGGGTGAGTTCGGCGCCGACACGTGGCCCGAGGGACCGACGCTGTCCGGCGGGGCGAATGCCTGGGCCGGCATCACCGTGGACGAGAAGAACGCCATGGTGTTTGCCGCCACCGGCTCGGCGTCGTTCGACTGGTATGGCGTGAACCGCCACGGCGACAACTTGTTCGCCGATACGGTGCTCGCGCTCGACGCGCGCACCGGCAAGCGCGTCTGGCACTACCAGGTCATCAAGCACGACATCTGGGACTGGGACCTGCCGGCCGCCCCCAGCCTGGTGACCGTGACGCGCGGCGGCAAGCCCGTGGACGCGGTCGCGCAGCTCACCAAGCACGGCTACGTGTTCGTGCTCGACCGCAAGACCGGCACCTCGCTCTTCCCCGTCGAGGAGCGCCAGGCGCCGCCGTCGCCGGTCGACGGCGAGCGCGCCGCGGCGACGCAGAGGCACCCGCTCGCGCCGCCGCCGTTCACGCGCCAGCACCTCACCGAGGACATGCTGACGACGCGCACGCCCGAAGCCCGGGCGGCCGTGCTGGCGGAGTTTCGACGTTACCGCAGCGGTCCGCTCTTCACCCCGCCCTCACCCGACGGGCTGATCGTGTTTCCGGGCGTGGACGGCGGAGCGGAGTGGGGCGGCGGCGCGTTCGATCCCGACACGGGACTGCTCTACGTCAACGCCAACGAGATGCCGTGGCTCATGCGCCTCATTCCGAACACGGACACGGCGCTCTACGGCAGCAAGTGCGCGTCCTGTCATCGCGCGGACCGCACCGGCAGCCCGCAGGCCCCTTCGCTCGTCGATGTTGGCAAGCGCCTCTCGCGCGATCAGATCGCCACCATCATCCGGCAGGGCACCGGCCGGATGCCCGGCTTCCCCGACATGGGCGCCAGGAACATCGGCGACCTCGTCGAGTTCCTCGTGACGGGGAAGGACCAGGCCGACGCGCCGGCGGCCGTCCGCGATCCGAACCGCCTGAAGTTCCGCAACGACGGCGAGGTGCTGTGGCGCGATCCCGACGGCTACCCGCCGATCACACCACCGTGGGGCACGCTGAGCGCGATCGATTTGAACGCCGGTACCATGCGATGGCAAAAGCCGCTCGGCGAGTATCCCGAGCTCGTCGCCAAGGGCCTGCGAGACACCGGCAGCGACAACTACGGCGGGCCCATCGTCACCGCCGGCGGGCTGCTGTTCATCGCCGCCACCAACTTCGACAGGAAATTCCGCGCCTTCGACAAGCTCACCGGCGGGCTGTTGTGGGAGACGACGCTGCCGTTCGCCGGCAGCGCGACGCCCTCCACCTACAGCGTGGGCGGCCGCCAGTTCGTCGTCATCGCCAGTGGTGGCGGCAAGAACGGCGCGCCGTCGGGGAGCACGCTGGTCGCCTTCGCACTGCCGTAATGACGACCACCGAGGCTCACTCGGTGGAGAGGTCGTCCTCGCGACGCGGACACCAGAAGATGCCGACGACCGCGCAAAGTGGACACCAGTCTCTTTCGAAATCCCAGTATTCGAGGGTCCGAATGATGTGGCTCTCGTCGGTAGGCGCGATTCTCGTCTCTAACAGCCTCGACCCCGCTTGCCGTCATGGCCAAGGCGCCCGAATCTGGAGGCGGCGATCGAGGTCTTCAACGGCCAGGTCGCGGTGGCCCAACATCAGACCCGGGGCGTCTGGTGGCGGACACATTCAGCTCCTCGACGCGGGCGGTCAAAGCGCTGTCGAGGCGGGCGTCGGTCCCGCGGGTGTCGGGGTGGTGCGCGCTGGCCCGAGGTACAAGTGCGGTAGCAACTATCTGGGACTGCAGGTTCCCGACTGCATTGTCGGCATTCCGTGAGCGGCCTGTCTCTGGGCAGTACCGCGGTTGAAGACACGATTCGTTCGGGGTGCAACTGTCTCGGGCGCCCTCGGTGACGAGGAGGGGCTCACTCTCTCTTGCCCATCTCTTCGAGTGCCAGCTTCCATTGCCCGTGCTCCCTGACGAAGTTCATCGTCTCCCACCGATTCTTCTTAACGTCGCGAACTTCCAACGTTGCCCGCTCGCCAACGATCTTCTCGTTACGGGTTTCAGGCACCGTCGCCGGTAGATCCCTGCCGATCGCCGCCAGCACGCTCTCGACTGATATTTGAGGGGTGGCGAACCGCTGTTGCGAGGCAGCGGACAACACGCGTTTGAAGGCGGCGGCATCCTTGGCCTTCACAGCTTCGTAGTAGGCTCTCATCGCGGCTGCCGGCGTCGACTGCGCCGTCACCAACGCGCCGCCAGCTACGAGAGCGAGCCACAGGCCGGCCACGAGCTTCGCGTTCTTGGATCGTTTCGACATGCGCCCTCCCACTGATCGCACCCCCCGGCTCCGTGCTCCGAGCACCACGATGTCGGTGGCCTGTCGCTCCTGCATCCAGGGTCTGGACTACAGCCGATTCACCGCCACCGCGGCCAGCTTCAGCGCCCCCGCGCGATCCGTAGAGGAGGTGTGGTACTGCATCTCGAGCACGCGATCGCCCTTCAGGAAGTGCAGCACGCCGGTGACATCGCCGGCGACCTGATCCCACGGGCCCGTGTCGGTCCCCCCCGGCGCTTTCGAGCCGGTGGCGGCGCCGACCAGGCCCCCCACCCCTTTGACCATGTTGAAGAGCATCTTGCCGTTACTCCATTCCGGGCTGAGGACCAGCGCGCGGTGGTTGGCTGAGTAGTAACTGCAGCTCGCACCCGTCGCGCTGGCGAACGGTGTGTTCTTCGCCGATCGATAGGGTGCGACCAGGAGCGGACCGAGGACCGCCTCGGCCTCGGCGCGCGTGAGCAGCGCGCACGTGTCCGGCGGCAGCGGCTCGGGACCTGGCTCGATCCCCGCCTTCTTGTTCATCGCCGCGATCTCGGCGAGGACGGGATCGGGTGGGGGCTCGGCAAACGGCTGATCGGGCAAGCGATCGCGAACGACTCGCGCGAGCGCCGCGAGCGTGTCGTGGGCGACGTCGAAGGTCTGCGTGCTGACCGTCACGCCGATGTGGCCCTGTCGGCCGATGAACGTATTCGGCATGCGGCCGGCGTAATCCCAACCGTCCGCAGGCGCCGGAGCGGCAGCCGTGGTGTTCGGCGCGGCGGCGGCGCCGTCACCGAACTCACGCGCGAATTTCTGGCGCATGCTGCCGACCACGTTCTCGAAGATGGCGTCGGCGTTGAGCACCACTTCGACGGCGACCGTGCCTTCGCCCATCTTTGGCGCCTGTGCGAGCGCATACTGACAAGCCCTGCCATGCGGATCTGGTCTTGGACCCTGCGCCGATCGGACGCGCGTCGGCGTCCCGGTGAGCGGGCCGACGATCGCGGCCACGTCGGCGGCTGGAATCCACCCACAGGGATCTTCCGGAGCTGTCGCTGTCTGGACCGCGGGCGCGGTGTTCTGTGATGCCGGCGGGCTGCTCGAGGCGGCAGCGCGTCCGTCCGCACGCGTCTCGCTGTCGCCACTACAGGCAGCGGCCATGGTCAGAGCCAGGACCGTTGCGGCAAACGCTCGTATCAGCCGGAACGCACCATGCTTACAGGCAAACGATTCAAACATCTGAGTGTCTCAACCTACGCGATGGTCACTGTGCCTTGACCAGCTCGACGCGGCGATTGCGTGCCCGTCCCTCGATGGTGTCGTTGCGCTCCTTCGGCCGTGACAGTCCGTAGCCGGAGGTCTGCAGCCGCGCGCTGTCGATCTTGTAGCGCGCGGTCAACGCCTGCTTCACCGCGGCCGATCGGCGCTCCGACAGATTCTGGTTGTAGTCGGTGCCGCCAATGCTGTCGGTGTGACCCTCGACGTTGAGATGCCACGCGGGGTTCTGCTGCAGCACCTGTGCGATCTCGGCGAGCACCGGCTCGGACTCCTCCTTGATCCGATCGCTGGCGAAGTCGAAATAGATGCCGTAGACGACGGCGCGTCCCTCTTTCTCCAGATCGGCCTCGATACGTTTGGCGGTGCCGGCGGCGGCGCCTCCCGCCTCCGCAGCCCCGCCCGCGCCGGCGCCGCTCCCCACCCTACCGCCCGACCCGCTTCCCGCCCCGCTCCCCGCCGCGCCCGCGCCACTGCTCGTTGCCGCGCCGCCGGCGGGCATCGAACCGCCGGCGCCGCTCGGCCGTTCGGTCTCCACCGGCATTGGATAGGACAAACGAATGACCTGCAGCTTGTCGTCGCCGATCGTCCACTTCAGCGCCAGTGGATTGTCGGCATCGTCGAGCAGCCAGAACTCCGCCTCGGCGTCCTCGAATGTTCCGCGCGCGCGGATGGCAGGCAGCTCTGTCGGTTGATCGTTCACAAGCACCTTGAACGGCACCGGGTTCGCAGCGACGCGTTCGAGACTGCCCGCTCTCATCGTCGCCAGGCCGAACTCCTTCGAGGCCTCTCCCAGCAGCGCACCGACGAGGTTGGCAATCCCGCCCGACAAGCCGCCTGAAGGTACCGACAGCGTCGCCTTGCCTTTCTCCTTCAGGTCGGTGAAGACCCGGCGTGACACGCCGACGGCAGTGCTGTCGGGGAACGACTCGGGCTGCCCGTCTCCAAACACCAGGCGGTACTCACCGGCCGCTTCGAGATCGCTGCGGGCGATCGTCCGCGTAGCACGAATCTGCCGCACCGAGCTGCCATCGGCGTTCTTCGTCGTCTGGCGCTTGCCGCCGGCAAGAATGGCCGCAAGCGGATTGTCGTTGTCGCCGCCCTCTGGCGCGGGCACGTCGGCCGAGTACTTCAGCCGCACGTCTTTGTCGTTGGTCTGCACGATCACCTTGAGCGACTCGTAATCGCCGACGCCGGGCTGGTTGAGGGCGGTGACGATGGTGAGCCCCACGCGCAGGGGGATACGTGGAGTGCCCGTTGGCCCCTCCTGTCGAGCGGCGAGCAGCAGCGCGGTAGGAGCGACGAGTACGATGAATCCGATGAGGGCAGTGCGGCAGTGCCTCTTCATGTGATCTGCACCCTCCAAAAGCCGTACACGCCTTGCCTGGACCATCGCCACGGTAAGTCGCGAGACCCCCGGCTGTCACCTACCTATGGGGGTAGTCAGCGGCGTTGACTACGCCAGCGGAAATGCGGCGAATTGTAAGAGCGGGCGAGCGTGTCGTCCGGAGGGTGGGGGCGGCCGTGCGACCGCCGACCGGTGTTCGCCTTGGCCAAGGCTACGGCGGGCAGCCTTCGCCGGCGTTGCGCGAAGGCGGTGGAGGCAGCGCGATTTGGTCGTCTAACGACGGCGCCGACAACAAGACCGAGCGCAGCGAGGGATTGGCTTGCTAGCCGTAGCGAGTAACTCACTGAGTCAGCCCGCCTCCGCCAAGGCTACGGCGGGCAGCCTTCCTGTGACCATCGAGCGAAGGCTGGTGGAGGCGGCGGCCTTCACCATCAGCCGATAACTGGTTGAATCTATTGATCTACTGTGTGGCTTGGCCGCCAGAGTTGCCCCTAATGTTGCCCCCGCATGCGGCTGGTCACTTCACTAGCCGCCTCGGAGAAGCCGCAGTTTCGCAGCCAAGGCGTTCACAGACCCTCCCACGAGTTGCTCATGCTGTGCGACGAGGCGGTCAAAGGTGCGGCGGCGCATCCACTTCGGTTTTTCGCCTACCGGGTCGATGATTCCTGGTTCCCATCCGAGACGTGCTCTGAGCCTGTCGGCGCGGCGTATCGCGCGGCAACCCGAGTCTTCTCGGGCACTGGGGTAGGCGAGTTGATGACAGTGCCGGCAGGCGACGATAGCGCCCCCATACGAGATCGCGACTCGGCGTCGGCATCCCACTGCCGGGCAGATGAACCAGTGGCGGGAGCCGCCAAGCGCGCACGGCGTTCGGGTGATCTGGACGGGGTATTGCTCGTCCTTCCAGTCCCCGCCGCCTTCGCGATGTCGGTACATCAGGATCACGCGTTCCTCTTCGGCGCGCATTTGGATTGAAGCCAGCACCTCGCCGTCGCGCGTCCATTGCCAGAAGCCTGAGTAACCCGGCCGCAGCATGCCTTCGCGCACCCAGCGGCGGACGTCCAGTTTTCGGTAGCTGTCTGTCGTGGACTTCGCGCTGTAGTGCTAGCGGTTCCCGCTACCCGGTCCTCCCAGTGTGCGCCGGGCTTGGCTACGGGCGATCGCGGTTCGCCTCTGCCAAAAACGAAGAGGCCGCCGTGATGCGCGGCGTCCGACGCGTCATCTTGCCCCGACCGGGGCGCAAAACGCCGGCGGAGTTCGAGGCACTCTACTATCAGCAGGCTGCGGTGGCCTGATTCAACAAATCCGGTCTCCGAAGATCTCCTTACGATTCAGCGCAGCGTTATTAGTTCGCCTTGGGGAGCTTTTTGTATACCGCCGGATTCAGGTCCGCACCAACGCCCCCGTTGCCACCTTTATAGAGCTCCAATCTGATGGGAATGCCTTGAGGGAGATCTGAGTTCTCGATTTCGACGACATAATAAACACCGCTCTCAAACGGAATGAATCGGTGCCTCCAGGCGCTCAGAATTCGAATGACCTGGCCCTTGGGGACGTTCCGCCGAAAGGCGATTTCAGGGCCACTTATGCCGATTGGCAACAGGATGACGTAGCCGATCGTCTGGGTGTCTAGCGATGTATATACCCCGTACGCGACGAGGTTATCCGCCACAACGCTATACTTCGCACCGATCAGGTCGGCGTAGGGTGTTCTCGACGTGATCTCCTCACCGGCGCCCATCTGGCACGCTGTGAGCGTCAACACAACACACAGCCACGTCGGAGCGTGAACCTGCTTCATTTCAGAACCCTCGTGGAGTCATCCTCTTCGCCAGCGAGCGAATACCTCGGCGCGCAATAGCCGCCACACCCATCATCCATGACACGTCGGATAGAGAGGGTGTCCAAGACTGCGGTTGAACTGGTTCAAGAGTTCCGTTAGCGCAGCAATTGGCATGGTCGGAACATTCGCCTGCAAGTCAGACCAACCCTGACTGCGCAAATAGGCCAGCAGAGCATCATGAAAGGTCGCAGTGCCGTGGGCTCCGGGGACGTAGTCTTCGAGGAACATTGTCAATCCGGTTCCTGGCTCAAAGGGCCAGAGTCCGGTTCGGCCGAAGAGGTAGCCATGCGAAGGGGGCCTGAACCAACCATCCGGCCCACCAGGACAGCCGTGCGGCGGGTCGGGTTCAGGTGGGCGCGGAGGTGGCGGGGGTGTTGGTCCAGCGGGTGGGCCCCTCCCCGGCGGTGGCGGGCCGGGCGGTGCACCGAAGCGACCCGATGGCTTGAGTCCGAGCGGATCGCTGTAGAGCGTCGGTCGATTCCCCGCATAACGAGAACAAATTTAGGCCGCCAACGATACCCAACGGATCCTCGCTGATGAAGCGCTGCGCCCTCGGGTCATAGAACCGGGCACGATGGAAGCTCAAGCCCGTATCATCATGCTCACGGCCGGTGAAGGCGAACGTGTTACTGGTACTGGCACCGCTCGCGGTGGTTCCGCCGACCGGCTCGTAGCTGTACGAGGTCTGGATGGCGCCAGCGCCGTCAACCAGTGCCGCGGTGCTGCCAAGCGCATCCGACAGGTAGTGGCGCGCGCCGGCCGCATCGGTACGCGTGAAGAACTCGTCGAGACCGAGACCGGTGAGAAGATTGGCACTCGGACCACCTGCGCTCAGCTCCTGTACCGGATTCAACCCGTCGTAGAGAAACTGCGTCGCCACGCTGGCAACCGTCTTCGTTCGTCGTCGTCCGGCACCGTCGTACCCGAAGGTGGCCGTGGCCGCACCGGCAAGCGCCGTCAGCTCGTTGCGCGCATTCCAAGTGTAGCTGCGCGCGCCGTCGTTGACCAGACTCCCGTTCGCGTCGTACGTGAACGGCGCACCACCCCACGTGGTGATCTGGTTCGCGTCGTCGTAGGTCGCCGAAGAGAGCGCCGCCGGAAGATTGGTACGCGCATACGTGCCACCCACGCCCGTGCGCTGCCAGGGTCGTGCTTCGAGAGGTGTATAGCGAGGAGGATTAACCCAATTAACCCGCGACCCAATTATGCTATCGGTCCTGCTGGACTTGATTGCCAGGAGTGGGCAACGGAGCAGATCTGGGGTTGCATGACGGAGTGCCTGAGAGGCACCAGTCGGTGATCCTCTTGACTAGGGCGTCGAGGGCAATCGGGAACTTGCTTCGCATCGCATGGCTTGGCGCCTGTGTCTTGACGCTAGTCGCCGGGCTCGCGGCACTGAAGCATCCGGAGGACCCGAACAACATGTACGGGGTAGTGATCTTTCATGGCATCATGCGATTTCTCACCTTCCCGCTCGGATTGCTTGCCTGGTACCTGGTCTACGTGCTTTATTGGCTCGCCAGAGGCTCCTTTCCTATCATCAAGGCGCCAGAATTACAGTTGTGGACTTTTTGGGGAGTTCTTGTCGTCGTCGGGTACCTGCAATGGTTCAAACTCGTGCCTTATCTGTTCGCCAGCTGGCGGAAATCTGGTCAGCCTCCGAATGTGGAAGTCTAGGATCGTCCCTTCCGCTTCTCTTTCACACCATTGATCCGATGGCAGAGACCGGGTGCCTACTCCGCAATCCGATCGCCACACGACCAGGGCTGCACGTACGCCAGCGAGGACTATCAACGACTCCTCGCCAGCCGCGGCATCACGTGCAGCATGAGCCGACGGGGCAACTGCTACGACGCCACCGCCTCTTTCGCGGCGGCCATCGCCAAGCAAACGCAGCGCTCTACCGCATCGTCACCGTGCGCATGCGCTGGCATCAACCGACGCTGGACTACGTGGCTCGACGCACGGCACAGGGTCTTAGCAAGAGGGACATCATCCGATGCCTCAAGCGCTTTGTAGCGCGCGAGATCTACCATTCGCTCCTCGATGACCATCGCTCCCGCATGGCCGTCATCGAGGCGGCGTGACTGCTGAAACTCATTTCTTGACACATAGGGGCTTCAACGCCGTAATGGAGAGCTTCTTCTCGACGGTCAAGAGCGAGGTCGGCGAGCGGTTCGACAGCAACGGGGAAGCCAAGATGCAATTGTTCGACTACATCGAAGTGTTCTATAACCAACGGCGCCGGCACTCGTCGGTCGGCCGCATGAGTCCGGCCGCGTTCGAGCGCAAGATGACTCAAGCAGCGTAACCAAACCGTCCACGCGATCGGATCAATGCCAGTTCCACGACTTCGACGCTTACGAACGGCTCGTCGAAGCTGCGAAGATGACCGACCGGCGGACGTACCTCATCGTGCTCTTGGGCGGGGAGGCGGGTCTCCGGTGTGGCGAGATGATGGCTCTCGAATGGCGGGACGTCGATCTGACGAAAGGCCAACTCTGTGTGGAACGGTCAGAGTGGAAGGGACACGTCACCAGCACAAAGGGCGGGCGGCTCAGATACATTCCGCTGACCACCCGGTTGGCGGCGGCATTCCGGGCGCATCGACACCTCCGCGGCGACCGGGTGCTCTGTGAACCGGATGGCCGGCCGCTCTCGCAGAAGGTCATGCAGTGCGTGGTCCGACGGGCGGCCCGTCGCGCGCAGGTGAAACAGGAAGGGATTCATGTGCTACGGCACACCTTCTGTTCGCATTTGGCGATGCGGGGTGCGCCGACGCGCGCGATCCAGGAACTGGCGGGCCATAAAGACTTGACGACGACCCAGCGGTATATGCATCTGAGTCCAGATGCGACCGCGGGGGCGATTCGGCTCTTGGAGAACCGGGGATCGGGCCCCACGTTTGGAGACATGTTGGAGACGGACAGGCGTGAATCGGTAAGATCCACGCAGTCAACGAGTTAGGTGGTGGAGGCGGCGGGAGTTGAACCCGCGTCCGAGAAACCTTCCCCGCAAGACCCTACGTGCGTGTCCCCATTCAGCATGTCGCGGCCGGTTGAGAACGGGGCCAAACGCCCCGGCCGCCCCTCCCGGAGAATCTCGTCATCGCGGCCCGGGAGATCCGCGACAACCAGCCCGCTGAATGACAGTCGACCCCCGAGGCGCAGGCAACCTCAGGGCGACCGCTCACTGGTTATTAAGCAGCGAGAGCGTAGTCAGAATTCGCAGTTGCGAATTTTCCACCGGATTTACGAGGAGATGGCCCTCGGCACGCGTCCTGCGATTCAGAATCCCCGTCGAAGCCAAGTCGCCCCCAGACGTGACACTGCGATCGCACTCGCATTTCAATTGTAACACCCCCACGCTCCCGACGAGCTGGTGCGGCACCCGCGCGCCGCGGAAATGGGGAATGGCAGGTTGTTCTCGGGGAATCGTGCCACCGAGCGCCGTCTAATCGAGTGAGGAGTGACGCGAGCCGTGTCCCGAAACTCCCGCCGCACCGTCAGCCACACGACGCCACCTGGCATGCGCAGGTTCATCGTCCCGCCGGACATCGTGGCCGTGCGGCGCACGTCGCCGCTCCCCGTCCGGAAGCACACGCCGTGGCGCCCGCGGCCCGACGGCGAAACGACGGCGCGCGGCGGCACGCGCGAATGGTTCGGCGACCGGATTTTCACCACCGCCCATCAGCCGCACATCCGCACCGCGTGCGGCACCTCGATGACCGCGCACGTGAGCTGCCTCGCCGCCGTGCTCATGGTGCTCGTGGCCCGGCCCTACGACCCGCCGCAGGTCCGCGCCGGTCCGCCGCTGCTGATGCCCGCCACCCTCGCGATGGTCACCATCCCGCACGGTCCGGCGCCGAGGCCGGCGTCACAGCCGGTCGAACGCGCCACTCCCGTCCCCACGCCGCCGCCCCCGCCCGCCGTCTCGCCGCTCCACTCGAGCACGACCGCCCCGGCGCCGATCGAAGCGCCGTCCGGATTCACCCCGGCGACCGTCGCCGAGCCGGCGACCGACGACGCGCCCGGCGGCGTCGCGGGCGGCATCAGCGGGGGCGTTGCCGGCGATGGGGTCGGGGGAGTGCCGGCCGGATCGCGGCTGGTGGGTCCAGGTGCGTCGCGGCCGATGCGGGTGGGCAGCGGCATCGAGCCCCCGCGCAAGATCAAGGACGTGCGGCCCACCTACCCGCTGGGCGCCCTGTCCGATCAGTCGCGCGGCATCGTGGTCATCGAAGCCGTGGTCGATGCCGACGGCAGGGTGTCGGAGGCGCAGGTGGTGCAGTCGGTGCCGGCGCTCGATCAGGCCGCGCTCGACGCCGTGTGGCAATGGGAGTTCGAGCCGTCGCGGCTCGACGGCGTCGCTGTCGCCGTGATCATCACCGTAGTCGTCCAGTTCTCCATCCACTGAACGGCGTGGAGAACAGCACGGGGCCCGCGGCCTGCGTCGGCTTCGCGATGGCCGAGGAGCGCGGCGCCAGCGCGCGGCGCTCGTCAGAGCATGAACCCGACGTTCTTGGTCGCGAACTGCGGCAGGTTCGGAAACGCCCAGTCGAGCTCGCCGCCGGTGGCGCCGAACCACTGCCCGAGCGTCGCGCCGAACTGCGCCGCCGAAATCGTCGGAATCCAGACGCCGCGGTTGTTGGCGTCGTCGGGTCCCGAGAACGCGAGGGTCGGCATCTGTCCGTAGATGCCGCCGCGCACCGCGCCGCCGAGCACGAACTGATGGCTGCCCCAGGCGTGGTCGCTGCCGCTGCCGTTGGACTGCATCGTGCGGTTGAACTCGGACTGCGTGAACGTGGTGACCTTGTTCGCGATCCCGAGCTCGAGCGTCGCGTAGGCAAAGGCCGAGAGCCCCTGCGACAGCTGCTGCAGCAGGTTCCAGTGCGTCCAGTCCTGCGAGCTGTGAGTGTCGAAGCCGCCCATCGAGCAGAAGAACACTTGCCGGCCCGGGCCCATCTGCGAGCGGACGCGAATGAGCCGCGCCACTTCCTTGAGCTGCGAGCCGATGGACGTCGTGGGGAACGTGGCGCTGAGCGGCGGCAGGCTGCCGTGCAGCTGCAGCGTGTCGGCGAGCTGCAGGCCGTCGGCGAAGGCGCTGTTGGCGGCCTCGCGGATCGGGTTGCCGCCGTCCATGAGGACCATCGCGTTCACCGCCTGGCGCCGTGCGTCGGCGGCCTGCGGCGGCCAGAAGCTCATGCCCGAGAGGTTGAGGTTGGCGCCGGGCGGAATGACGTTGCTGCGGACATCCTCGCCCTGCAGGAACAGCGCCGGCGAAGAGACCGAGACCGCCGCCAGCGTGTCGGAGGCGCCGAAGACGTCGAGCAGCCGTCCGCCCCAGCCGGACGCGCTCGGCATCGACGTGCCGGTCTGCGCCTGCGTCGTCTGATCGGAATGCGAGAACAGGTTGGAGGGCGCCGACAGCCCCTGCTGGTACTCGGCGCGCGTGAGCGGCCGATTGAGCTGGCCGACGTTGAGCACGATGGCAAGATGCCCGGCGTTGTACAGCGTGTTCATCTCCGGCAGCCCGTAGTGCAGGGCGTAGGGATTGCCGGCGCCGTCGGCGATGGGCGCGAGCAGCTTGGTTCCAGTCAGCGCCAGGCCGCCACGCAGGTTCTTGTATTCCGTGTAGCGGGTGTTGTCCACCGGGACGATGACGTTGTTGCTGTCGTTGCCGCCGAACAGGTAGACGCAGACGAGCGCCTTGTAATCGGTCACCTGTGCCGCGGCGGCGGCCTCGGCGACAAAGAACGATCGCGAGGGGCCGAGCCCGAGGCCGGTCAGGCCCAAGGCCGCCAGGCGGGCGCTGAGCTTCAGGAAGTGGCGGCGTTGCGGAACGTGCGTGTGGCTCATGATGTCCTTCGCTCTCGTCGTTACGGGATGGTGAGCGACTGCGTGGCGGTCCACCCGCTCGACCCGCAGGGGTTCACCGCCTTGACGCGGATGTTGTAGGTGCCCGGGCCCACGGCGCCGGCCAGCGCGCGCTCGGCCGTCGGCAGGTCGCCGGCAAAGGCGCCGGTGACGTTGACCACGTAGCTCAGGGTCGCACTGCCACTCGCCGCCGGCTGCCAGGCGAGCGAGATGGTGTTGCCGGTGGCGGCGGCCACGAAGTTGATCGGGGTCTGCGGCGAACCGGAGCAGTTGGTCGGGAACGTCAGGGTGACCGGATTCGACGCCCCACTCGATCCGACGCCGTTGATCGCCCGCACGCTGAAGGTGTAGGTCCCGGCCGGCACGCCCGCGAAGCTGAACGTCTCGGTCAGCGGCAGCGGGAGTGAGGTGACAATCGGCCCGGTCACGTCGAGCGCCAGCGACGTCGGCGCGCCGCCGCCGAACGTGTTGACCCAGGACAGCCCCAGCGACGTCCCCTTGACGACGCCCATCAGCTTGGAGGGCGCGGTCGGGCCCGCCGGGACCTGGACGTGCACGCGGATCTCACTCGAGGCACGGCTCTTCGCGCCGCCGGCCATCGAATGCACGCGCACGTAGAACGAACCCGGCGGCGCCGCAAACGTGAAGGCGGGCGCGGCGGTTCCGGTGGGCATGCTTGCCAGCACCTCACCCGGATGAACGCCGGCCTCGAAGACGTAGGAGTTGGGCGCAGGCCCGACCAGGGGCGGCTTCCAGCGCAGCGTTACCAGGTTGCCGACGACCGAAGCGGTGAACAGTCCGGTCGGCGGCTGCACGCCCGTCGCCCCGACCCCCGAGGTGTCGGAGTGCACCGAGTGCTCGCTGGAGATCGCGGCGAGGTAGAGCGCGCCCAGCGCCCGCTGCCGGCCGTCGGTCGCGGCGATCGCGCCGGTCGCGGCGATGAGCAGATCACGCAGTTCCGGCGACATACGGCCGAACATCAGCGACTGGTTCACCAGATCGACCAGCGTCGCGGGATTCGCCGCGGCGGCGATGTACGGCGCCAGGTCCACCGCGAACGAGCTGCTGAATTGCCCGTTCAGGATCCCGTAGATGAAGTTGGCACGCTGAATGGCGAGCGCCGGCGGATAGATCTGGAACTCCGGCCCGAACAGATCGGAGTGTCCGGGCAGCGTGCCGAGCGGGGAGTAGAAGCTGAACACGGTCGCCGGAGTCAGCACGCGCTGCGTCAGGTTGCTGAAGACGTACATGAACGAATCGGGATTCGTGATTTGCGCGCCCAGGGCGCGGCCGAGCCCGATGCTGTGCAGCACCGGATCCTTCAGCCGTCCGGCATCGGCGGCGAACGCCAGCGCCTCGGGATCGGTCAGGATGGCCCGCAGCACCGCCTTCATGTCCCCGCGCACGCCCTGTCCGTTGTTGGCGAACGCCGCGCTGACGCGCCCGACGTAGGCCGGCGCCGGATTGCTCGTCACCAGCGACCGAATGAGCCGGGTGGCGACGAACGGCCCGACGTTGGGGTGATGGAAGATGTTGTCGAGCACGGCCTGCATGTCGGCGGTCGTGGACTGCCCGGCGGGCAGCGTCACGCCCTGCAGCAGCGTCTTCGCCCCGGTGTCATGCGTGGTCGTTCGCGGCTCCATCCAGCCGACGTAGTACGGCGGGTTGGAGTTGAGCGGCGTCTGGTTCGGCTGCGTCGGAAAGGTCCAGCCGGTGAGCGCGCGGGCGAAATCCTTGATCGTGTTCTGGCTGTAGGTCGGAATCGGCTGCCCCTGTCCGTCCAGCTTCACGGTGCCGTCCTGGTGCAGCTCCCATAGGCCGATCGTGAAGAGCTGCAGCAGCTCGCGGGGATAGTTCTCGTTCGGCGAACTGGTGTTCGACGCCTTCTTGCTGTACGCGAGGTCGAGGTACCTGCCCATCGTCGGGCTGAGGGTCACTTCCTCGAGCAGGGTGCGGTAGTTGCCGAAGGCGTTGCGGGACAGCAGCCGCACCCACGGGATCAGCTCCTCGCCGCTGTTGTTCTTGCTCGCCGACACCACGATGGTCTGGCTCAGCGCGAACACCGCCCGCTGCCGGAGTTGATCGGGGCCGTTCGCCATGTTGAGGAAGAGCTGATTGCGGACTTCGTTGACGCCGAGGCCGTCGGCCACCTGGCTCTCGGGAAGCGCGAACTGCTGGGCGAGCCACTGGTCGTAGCCCAGCGACTGGACCGCCGCGACCTCCGGGGCCGTGGCGCCGAAGGTCGCCTGATCGAGGAAGTGCGCCGCGGCACGCACGGTGACCTGCGCCGACTCCGGCGCCTGCCCGGCGAGCGACGGGATATTACAGAGGGCGACCGGCAGCATCAGAAATGCAATCCGCGACGCGCGGAACCGCATGCGCGGCAGACCGGGGTGAGCGGACGTGTGATGGGGGTTTTCCGGCGGATTCAGCGCGATCATGGCCTCACCTGGGTGACGACGTCGCTCTCGCGCGGCCGTCGGACGAAGCCGGGGCGGGGCACGAAGTGTGCCACACGGATGAGCCAGAGCCAGCGCTGACCGCCGCAACAAGTGGACGACTCTCCTGCCGCCCCTCGGGCCGCACGAACCCGACGGCCCGCGCCACCGGCAAAGCGGTGTTTGGTCGTAACCGCTTACAAGTCATCAGTTTAGGTCCCGGTTCACCTTGACACGCCCGCGCGGCGTCCCCATAATGCCGGTAAGGACGAATCAGACCCCGCCACCCAAGCGAGGCCGGCCGCGCTCCCCAGCCGCAGGCCCCGTCCGCAGTTGTTTCCGGTCTCCGCTGACCAGCGGCGGTGACGCGCTCGGGTCCAGTGCCCGATAGGCAGACGAACCGTTATTTCCCGACACGTTCCGGCAGCGTGGAACGTGTCATCGGATTGCGATGCCGCTTGACGACGAGACACCGACACCAACCCCGGCCCGTGGACCGCGAGTCCCGCGGCCGTCCGTGACGCCCCGGCGGGCCGAGCTGCAGAGGCCATGGCTGAAATGGCTGCTGGTGCCGCTGGGCGCCGCCGTGCTGCTCATCACCGTCCAGGCCTGGAACGCGGTCCCGGGTGCGCAGCAGGGCGCCGAGCCGGCCAGCCCGCCGAGCACCCTCGAGGGCCGGCTCAGCCCGACGGCGCATCCCGCAGTCCCGGCCACGCTCGCGACGATGTGGTACGCCGGGAAGCCTGAAGGGTCGCCCGGCGCGGCGGTGGCGAACTTCGCACGCGGCGTGCAGATGCTCGACGACTTTCTCACCCCCGGCGAGGCGCTGCCGCTGGTCAGCGCCGGCGCGCTGGCGAAGACACCGCTCGCCGGCTACTCGCGCTATTACACCGGCGTCGCGCTGCAGCGGCTGAATCGACTCGACGAAGCGGACGCGGCGTTCGAGGCCGTCGCCGGCTTGAAGCAGCCCGGTCAACTTCCGGAGGCCGCACTCTACCGCCGAGCGGAAATCCGCGAAACGCGAATGGATTTTGCCGGCGCCGCGGCCATCTACGAGCGTCTGCTCGAGCGCGGCCCGGCGTCGCCGGCGATCACCCTGGTCAAGCTGGGCGTCGCGTATTCGTCAGCGGGCGACCGGCCGCGCGCGATCGAGGCGTACCGGCGCGTGCTCCGCGAGTTCACGCTGGCCGCGGAAGCGGCCGAGGCGGAAACACTGCTGGATCGGCTCGGTGCCCTGTCGCTCGACAGCCCCGACCTCGTCCGGGCTGAACTGGACCGCGCGGACGCCCTGTTCGCCGCTCGCAAGTGGGAGCAGGCGCGCCGCGCGTTCGAGCGGGTCGGCGGCCTCGCCGAGGAGAGCGAGCGCGACCGGGTGACATTCCGTCTCGCCCAGATCCAGGCGGCCAACGGCCAGCATCGGGCGGCGCGCGAGGTGTTCCGCCGTTTCGTCGGCCACGCCGTGCTCGCGCCAGAGGCGCTTCACGGCGCGGTCATGTCCACGCGTGCGCTGGGCGAGAGCGACGAGTTCAAGCAGTTGACCGACGACTTCGTGGCGCGCTATCCGAGGCATCCGCTGGCCGAGCAGGCGTTGAACGAGCTGGCCCGCTACTACGTGCTCACCGACGATGACGGGAAGGCCGCCGAGATCTACAGCAAGCAGATCGAGCGGTTTCCCTCCGGGGCGCTCGCCGAGCGGGCGACGTGGAAGGCCGGCTGGTGGGCCTACCGGACGAAGAACTTCCGCGAGACGATTCGCGTCTTCGAGCGCGGCGCGGCGACGTTCCCGCGCTCCGACTATCGCCCGTCGTGGATCTACTGGTCGGCGCGGTCCTACGATCAGGTGGGCGAGCGCGCGACGGCCACCGATCGCTACCGGCTCGCGGCGACCGACTATCTCAACACCTATTACGGCCGCCTCGCCTGGCAGCAGCTCGAGTCGCGCGAAGAGGCGACGGTGACGCCCGGCGTCCGGCGGGCCTTGGTGGCGCCGCCCAACCCGCCGCCCACGGCGGCCGCCATCGGCCACCTGATTGGCGCCGGCCTGTATCGGCCGGCGCTGAACGAGCTGCAGTACGCGCAGAAGGTGTGGGGCGATTCGCCGCCGCTGCAAGCCACGATCGGGCTGGTCCACCACCGGATGGGCAATCTCCGGCTCGGCATCAACGCGATGAAGCGCGCCTACCCGCAGTACATGGCGGCGGGCGGGGAAGAGCTGCCGCCGGAGATTCTCCGCGTCATCTTCCCGCTCGACTACTGGCCGCTGCTGAAGGGCCACGCGCAGGCGCACGGCCTCGATCCGTACATCATCGCGGCGCTGGCAGCGCAGGAGTCCACCTTCGATGCGCGGATTCGCTCGTCGGCCAACGCCATCGGGCTGCTGCAGATCATTCCCGCGACCGGCCGCCGCTACGCGCGCAAGCTGGGCGTGCAGCGCTTCACCGAGCGCTCGCTGGAGAACCCGGAGATCAACGCCCGGCTCGGCACCCAGTACTTCGCCGACCTCGTGAACCGGTTCGGCGGCCATCACCACGCGCTCGCCAGCTACAACGCCGGCGAGCACCGGGTGGCACGCTGGAACGCGGAGGCGCCGGGACTGCCGCAGGACGAGTGGATCGACAACATCCCGTACCCGGAGACGCAGAACTACGTGAAGCGCATCCTCGGGACGGCCGAGGACTACCGCCGGCTCTACGGCGAGGGCCAGGAGCCGGCCACCGTGGCCCGGCCGGCGGCGAAGAAGGCGCCGGCCGCGAAGACGCCGGCGCGCAAGCGCACGCCGGCGAAGAAGAAGCCGACCAAGAAGCGGTGATACGCTGCGGCCCATGCCGTCGAGGGTGCGCGGGTCGGCGAAACTCGCCGCGTTCAGCGATTCCATCTTCCCCGAAATGACGCGGCTGGCCCAGCGCTACGCTGCGGTCAACCTGTCGCAGGGCTTTCCCGATTTCCCCGCGCCCGAGGCGCTGAAGCAGGCGGCGTGCGCGGCGATCACGCGCGACGATAACCAGTACTCGATCTCGTCGGGCACGCCGTCGCTGCGCGAGGCCGTTGCAGCCGAGTTCGCGCGCCGTCACGGCGTCCCCGTCGATCCCGACCAGAGCGTCACCGTCTGCTGCGGTTCGACCGAAGCCATGCTCGCGACGATGCTGGCGTGCGTGGATCCCGGCGACGAGGTGATCGTCTTCGAGCCGTTCTACGAGAACTACGGTCCGGGCGCCATCCTCGCCGGGGCGGCGCCGGTCTACGTCCCGCTGGCCCCGCCCGACTGGACGATCGATCGCGAGCGCCTCGCCGCGGCGTTCTCCAGCCGCACGCGGGCGATCGTGATCAACACGCCGACCAACCCGACCGGGAAAGTGTTCACGCGCGACGAGCTCGGGTTCATCGCCGGCCTGTGCGAGCAGTGGGACGTGCTGGCGATCGCGGACGAGATCTACCAGCACATCGTCTTCGATGGGGCGTGCCACGTGCCCATCGCGTCGCTGCCCGGCATGGCCGCGCGCACGGTGACGATCAGCGGGTTGTCCAAGAGCTACAGCGTCACCGGATGGCGGATCGGCTGGGCGATCGCGCCGCCTTCGCTCACGCCAGGCATCCGCAAGATGCACGACTTCCTGACCGTGGCGGCGCCGACGCCGCTGCAGGAAGCCGGCGCCATCGCGCTCGCGCTGCCCGACAGCTACTACCGCGAGATGGCCGCAACCTATCAGCGGCTCCGCGATCGCCTGCTCGCCATCCTCGAACGCCACGGGTTCGTGTGCCACAAGCCGGCCGGCGCCTACTACGTGATGACCGACATCTCGCGGTTCGGGTTCGCAGACGATGTGGCGTTCGCGCGGTACCTGGTGAAGGACATCGGCGTGGCCACGATCCCGGGGAGCAGCTTCTATCGCGATCCGCGGGACGGATCGTCGCTCGTGCGCTTCTGCTTCTCGAAACGGGAGGAGACGATCCGCGAAGCCGGGCAGCGGCTGGCCCGGCTGCCGGTGCCCCCCGCGCACGCCGGGTCCTGAGCCCCTTCCGCGCGCGTCGGCACATTCCCAGGTGAGGCCGCCGGTGGTCGCCGACCACGGCTTCCGGCCTCACTGGAGTGAGTCATGCCGGGTCTTGTCGTCACCGCCGCCGCCGTCGCCGCTGGCGGGCAGCACGTCCGCGAACACCGAAGCGTCCTGGCCGAGGCCGAAAAGCGCCTGCTGGTCTGGCTGGCGCACCGGCTCCCGGCCTGCATCAACTCCGATCATTTGACCGCCCTCGGCGCCGCAGCCATGGTCGGGGCGGGCGCCGCATTCGCCGCGGTCCCGGTGACGAGGTGGGCGCTCGTTCTCGTGCCGCTGTGCCTGGCCATCAACTGGTTCGGCGACAGCCTCGACGGCACCGTCGCCCGGGTGCGCAACGCGCAGCGGCCCCGCTACGGCTTCTACATCGACCACGTCGTGGACGTGGCCAACGCCACGGTCCTGTTCGCCGGACTGGCCGTGTCCGGCCTGGCCAGCCCCTGGATCGCGGGTGCGCTCCTGGTGGGTTACCTCATGCTCTGCGCCGAGTCGTTCCTGGCCACGTACGCGCTGGGCGTGTTCCGGATCTCGTTCTCGGGCTTCGGTCCGACCGAGCTGCGGATCCTGCTGAGCATCGGCGCTTTGGTCGCGATCGACCGCCCGATCGTGCATCTCTGGGGTCTTGCCGACGTGCGGCTGTTCGACATCGGCGGGCTGCTGGGCGCCATCGGCATGGGCGCGGTGTTTCTCATCTCGGCGGTGCGCAACGGGCGGGCGCTCTACCGTGCCGAGCCGCTGGGCGGCGGTGCGCGATGAGCCGAGGACCCAGGTTCGTGGTGGTCGGGGTCATGGGGTTCGCGGTGCAGATCGCCGTACTGCACGGGCTCGTGACCGCCGGCATCGACGCGGGAGTTGCCGTGTTGCTGGCGGTGGAGGCCGCCATCGTGCACAACTTCGTCTGGCACGAGCGCTGGACCTGGAACGATCGGCCGGCGGCGCGGCCGATCGTGTCGGCGATCAGGCTGGCGCGGTTCAACACGGCGTCGGGCCTGGTGTCCCTCGCGGGCAACGGGGCGCTGACGATGGTGCTGACACACGCCACCGGCCTCCCGGTCATCGCCGCCAATGCCTGTGCCACCGTGACGCTGGCGGCCATCAACCTCCGACTCGCCGACCGCTGGGTGTTCGCGGGACTGCTGGCGGTTGCGGTCACGACGGCAACTCCTCGCGTCGCGCTGGCGGCCGGTGCGCCGCCTCCACTGGAGGCGCAGACGGCGGCCGCGTGGCACGCGTACGTCGCGCAGGTCGAAGCGCGCCGCCAGGGCGAACCGTTCGGCGCGCCGGATCTGTCCCCGGCCGATCGGGCACGGCTGCTCGCTGGCGAGGTCGTCGTCCACAACGTCGCGGGCCGGACGGTGGGCATCCCGGACGGGGCGATCAGCCACTGGCGCGGTGCAGTCTTCGTGCCCGGCGCCTCGCTGGATGCACTGCTCGACGGCGCCCGGCTGCAGGGCCAGCGGGTGCGGCATCCCGACGATGTCATCACGGCACGGATCATCGACGGAAACGAGAAGCGGTTCCGCCTGTTCCTGAAGCTGCGTCGGCAGGCGATCGTCACCGTCGCCTACAACACGGAGCACGATGTCACGGTCGAGCGCTTCGGCGCGGATCGCGCACAAAGCCGCAGCGTGGCCACGCGCATCGCGGAACTGGACGGGCTGGGGACGCCGGGCGAGCGGGAGAAAGCCGCGGGGGAGGATCGCGGGTTCATGCGCCGGCTGCACTCGTACTGGCGCTACCAGGCCGTATCCGGCGGGGTCATCGTCGAGCTCGAGTCGCTGACCCTCAGCCGCGATGTGCCCTGGGCGCTCGGCCCGGTGGCGGGGCCGATCATCGAGCGCATCGCGCGCGACTCGGTGACGCGGACCCTGGGCGTGCTGCGTTGAGGTGCGGCGCGTCAGCAGCCACGTGTGCGTGGACGGACCACGCTAGTTCGGCCAGCCGACGATTTCGTAGAGCCACACCGGGCCGTCCCGGTCGATCGGACGGAGATAGGCCGAATATGCGTCGAGCTGCACTAGCAGCCGCGCGCGCAGCCGCTGGTCGTACATGTTCGTGTGGAACACCACGTAGCGGGCGCCGCGCTGGCCGAGGATCTGGAACGCCTCGCGCGTGGGGAACGAACTGAGCGTGCGCACGCTGCGGCGGAAGTCCTCCGGAATGTGGTCGCCGTAGCCGTTCACCAGCGGCCGCCAGTGGACGGCCGAGTTCAGCAGATAGTAGGCATGGCGGGGGAAGTCGCTGCGCTCGTACCAGAAGGGAAACTCGGCGACCGCGCCGTAGGGCAGCGTCGCCAGCGTGCGATAGACGCCGTTGACCGGCTCGACCTCGCGGTACTGGGTCAAGGGAGCGGCCGTGAGCTCGGCGGCGGCGACCACGACGACGGCGAGGCCGAGCCGGGCAGGGTGTCGTGCGCGGCCGAGCCACGTCGCGAGCATCGGCAGCGCGAGCACGACCAGCGACAGCACGACGAGGATGCCCATGCGGCCGGGCGCGCGGAGGAACGAGAAGATGGGGATGGTCTCGTAAAACAGCCGGTACAGTCCGGCGTCGGGCCCGAACGACGACCAGAAGGCGATGACGGCGATGGCCACGTAGGTGCAGGTGACCTCGCGCCGGTAGCGCGGGAAGATCGTCTCCGGGCGTCGCCGCCACTGCCAGACGATGCCGCCCAGGCCGGCGGCGAGCGTCAGGATGCCGGGGAACAGCACCTCATTGAAGCGGGGAATGGTTCCCAGCCACCAGCGGTGGGCCCACGCCGACGAAGCGAGCCAGGCCTGGAAATTGACCGCGAACTCGCGCGTGTCATCCAGCGACCGGGCAAACCCCTGCTCCTCCTGCAGCCGGACGTAGGGCAGGAAGAAAGGCAGGGTCAGCGCGACGCTGACCAGCGCGGCCAGCGCCACGGACATCCAGAACGGCCGCGACCGCCAGCACGGGCGCAGCGCCGCGGTGACCAGCGTCGCCAGTCCGACCATCAGGGCCGCGAAAATGCCGTAATACGAGCACGACAGGGCCTGCGCCCAGATCAACAGCCCCAGCGTCACCCCCCGCCCGGATCCCGGCCGATCCGCGAGCCGATGGAACGCCAGCATGCACCAGGGCAGCCCGCCGACCATCAGCAGCTGGATGTGCGCCGTGCGCGCGAAGACGAACGGGCAGAAGGCGAACAGGACGCCCGCCACCATGCCGGCGGCGCGGCTGGCGGCGAGGTAGGTGGCCAGCGCGTACATGCCGATGAACGACACGACGAACGAGAGCAGGACGACGGAGTTGTGGGCGGCGTGCGGGTTCTGGGTCAGCAACCAGACCGGCAGCGCGAGGACGCCGGCGCCGACGTTCGCTTCCGAGTAGGCCAGCGTGGCGTCGTGCGGGTAGAACATGTTCGCGTCGTACAGGCGTCGTGGCGCGGTGCTCAGCGCATGCGCCACCCATGCCACGGTCCAGACGCTAAAGCGGCCGTCATCGGTGTTGACGCGGCCGATGCTGGACATGCGGGGAGCGAGCGGGTAGGTGAGGGCGACGGTCAGGGCGCTTGCGAGGCACACGACCTGCACGGCCTCGACGATCCCGCGCCTGTTCATGCGAGCCCGTATGGTAGCATGCGGGTCTTGCCCGCGAGCGAATGGACCGTCTCTTAGAACTCACTGCCCGCGCCGAGCGCTCCCACTTCTGGTTTCGAGGCTTCCGCTGGTTCGTCCGTCCGGAGCTCGCGCGCGCCGTGGCCGGCGTCGCCGACCCGCGCCTGCTCGACTGCGGCTGTGGCACCGGCAGCAACCTTGCCCTGCTGCGCGAGTTCGGCCGTGCCTGTGGGTTCGACTTCAACCGCACGGGTCTGCAGCTCGCCCGTCAGGCCGGTCAAGCGGTGGCGCGCGCCAGCGTCGCCGCCATCCCATTTGCCGACGCCTCGTTCGACGTCGTGACGTCGTTCGACGTGTTGCAGTGCGTGCCGGCAGAGGTGGAGCGGGCCGGTGTTGCGGAGTTTCACCGCGTGCTCAAGCCGGGCGGCCGGCTGATCGTCAACGTCGCGGCCCTGGAGGTGCTGAGCGGCGGGCACGCGGTGCTGTCGGTCGAGTATCGCCGCTACACCACCGCCGCGCTGCGCGACCTGCTCGCGGGCGCTGGCCTGATCGTCGAGCGTCTGACATTCGTGCACGCGACACTGTTTCCGCTGATGCTCCCGGTGCGAGTGGTGCAGCGCTGGAGGGGCGGCGGTGCACCCGGCGAGTTCGACATCACGGTCCCGCCGGCGCCGGTGAATGCGCTGCTGACCGGGCTGCTCGGGCTCGAGGCCGCCGCGCTCCGCGTCGTGGACATGCCAATCGGCAGCTCCCTGATGTGCCACGCGCGCAAGCCGGCCTGAGATCGGCGGCCGCGTGCCGATGCCCCCGCGCTCGCGTGCACGTCAGAACCGCACGACGCCGGCGAAATACCAGCCGGTGAACGCCAGATCGCCGCGGTCCTGTTCCTTCGTGTACTCGACATCCACCTTGCGCACGCCGAGCTGTGCGCCGACGTTGTGCGTGAAATTGAAGGTGCCGTAGAAGTCGTAGTCGAAGTAGCGGCCGCTGCCGTAATCGTCGCTCAGGCGCTCGGGGATCTTGAAGAACGTCACCTCGCCGGTGATCGACACGTTGCGCACCAGGTAGCCCCGCCCGACGATGCCCACGGTGGGAATCGGCGCGACCTGATCGGTGAACTCGGTGCCGACCGGGCTGTCGAGCTCGACCCGCGCATTGGTGTACTTCAGGTCGAGCAGGACACCGACATACCCTTGCGGGCGGTACAGGAAATCGTACTCGTAGCCGAAGCGGTAGGTGGTGAACTCCGCGGTCGTGTGCACCGGCACGCCGACGCGGTAGCGCTGGCCGTTGAACACGAACTCGCGCTGCACGATCGATTCCTGGTCGTAGGTGATCGGGAGGTAGTGGAAGCGGAACTTGTGCTTCGTCGCTGGCCGCAGCACCACGCGCAGCTCGAACAGGCGCTTGCTCTCGATGCCGAGGTCGTTGATCAGGTCCACATCGTCGCCGGGGATGCCGAGCGACTCGCTCGAGACGATGAGCGAGGGATCGGCGCTCCAGAAAGCGGCGGCGGCCTCGACGTTGTAGCGCTCGCCGATCGCCGGCTCCCCGGGTTGGTACTGTGCCGCCGCCGGCCCCGCCCAGACCACGATCGCGGCGGTCACCACGGCGGCCCATCCCACACGACGACAGACGAATAGTGTCATCTCGAACAATCCTGCCCCGGAATGTCACGCGCGGCCCGCAGGAAGCGGGCGATCGAGCCCTGGGGGAGGACTCGTCAGCCTGGCTGGGACGACAGGCCTCCAGAGAATAACAGAAATCGGGCGCGGATGGCCCGCGCCCGTGCCAACCCGGCTACGACTCGGCGGGCAGTGCCTGCTGGCCGCCGCCGAGGAGCGTGGCCCACTTGCGGATCGCCGCCCCGAGGATGACGAGCGCGCAGACGATGATGATGACCGACGAGGAGGTCAGCACCCAGCCCTGCAGGTGGACCGCTTCGTTGGCGCCCACGGCCATCGGATAGTAGTTGTCGCGGATGTTGAGGAACGCTCCCCAGAGCGTGTTCACGGCCAGCAGGCTGAGCGGGGCGGCGGTGATCCACGCGTAGCGCGCCTTCCCCATGTTGATGATCACGGTCGTGCCGACCGACAGGGCGACCACGCCGAGCAGCTGGTTGGCGACGCCGAACATCGGCCAGATCGTGTCGACGCTGCCGGTGTAGATGAAATAGCCCCAGCTGAACACGATGGCGGCGGTCGAGATGATCGAGCCCGGCACCCACGCCGGATTGCTGAACGGCTGATAGGCGCGGCCGAGGAATTCCTGCAGCAGGAACCGGCCCACCCGCGTGCCGGCGTCGATGGTGGTCAGGATGAACAGCGCCTCGAACATGATGGCGAAGTGGTACCAGTAGGCCATCAGCCCGCTCATGCCGGGGAGCGCGGTAAAGATTTGGGCCATCCCCACGGCCAGCGATACGGCGCCGCTGGCGCGGCCGGCGACCGATTCGCCCACCGCCAGCTCGAGCGACTCCAGGTTGACGTGCGACAGCCCGAGCGTGGCATACACCGCCGGAGTCGTGTTGATGGCGAAGTAGTCGCCCGGATACATGGCGGCGGCGGCGATGAGCGCCAGGACCCCGACCGTACCCTCGATGAGCATCGCGCCGTAGCCGATGGGCCGGATGTGGCTCTCCTTGTCGATCATCTTGGGCGTCGTGCCCGAGGCGATGAGCGCGTGGAACCCGGAAATGGCGCCGCAGGCGATGGTGATGAAGCAGAACGGGAACAGCGGCCCGGGAATGATGGGGCCGCCGCCGTTGATGTACTCGGTGAGCGGCGGCATCTGCAGCACCGGGTTGACCACCACGATGCCCACCACCAGCAGTGCGATGGTACCGATCTTCATGAACGAGCTGAGGTAGTCACGCGGCGAGAGCAGCAGCCACACCGGCAGCACCGAGGCGGCGAACCCGTAGACGCCAATCGCCACCACCAGTTGCTCGCGCGACAGGCGGAACCAACTGCCGATGGCCGAATCGGGATGGTTGAGCGGCTCGCCGAAGATGACGCACGCCATCAACCCGGCGATCCCGATGACCGTGGCTTCGACGACCTGGCCCTTGCGCCAGACGTACATGTAGAAGCCCATGAAAATCGCCAGCGGGATCGTCATGGCGATGGTGAACGTGCCCCACGGGCTCTCGGCGAGCGCGTTGACGACCACGATGCCGAGCCCGGCGATGGCGATGACGACGATGAAGAGGATGGCGATGGCGCCGGCGAGCCAGGCGACCGGCCCGATCTCGTCGCGGGTGATCTCGGCCAGCGAGCGCCCGCCGCGGCGGACCGACGCCCACAGGATCACGAAGTCGTGCACCGCCCCGGCCAGGCAGCACCCGGCGACGAGCCAGATGAAGCCCGGCGCGTAGCCGAACTGGGCGGCCAGCGTCGGACCGATGAGCGGCCCGGATCCGGTGATGGCCGCGAAATGATGGCCGAAGAGCACCCACTTGGACGTGGGATAGTAATTGTGCCCGTCGTACTTGGCGTGGGCGGGGGTCACCCGCGCATCGTCCAGCATCATCACCCGGGCCGCGATGAAGGCGCTGTAGTAGCGGTAGGCGATGGCGAAGATGCCGAGGGCCGGCAGGATCAGATACAGCGCGTGCATATAGGGCCCGGATGATATCAGCAGGCCCCACCACCGGAAAGTCTTAGATTGTCAATACTTTCGCGCCTCCTCGCCGCCGTTGACCCCGCGACAGGACAGTTGGCAGGCTACCTTGTCCGTCATCGCGGACGGTTGGTGCTCGGACTGTCCTGTGTCGTGCTCGCCAACGCGATCGCGCTGGCCGGGCCGTGGGTTCTCAAGTACGCGATCGACGACCTCACCGCCAGCGTCACCAGCGCCAAGCTGCGGTTCTACGGCGCCCTGATCCTGGTCATCGCCGCCGCCGGCGGGGTGGCCCGCTATGCGATGCGGCAGATCCTGGTCGGGCTGTCACGCCTGGTCGAGTACGACATTCGCGACGCGTTCTACGCGCAGCTGCAACGCCTGCCGCTCGCGTACTTCCATGCCAACCGCACCGGCGACCTGATGTCGCGCGCGACCAACGACCTCAGCGCGGTGCGCATGATGGTCGGTCCGGCGGTCATGTACGCGGTGAGCACGGCGCTGACCTTCGTGGCGTCGGTCGTGCTGCTGGCCTCGATCAACGGACGCCTGACGCTCATCGCGCTGGCGCCGCTGCCGCTGGTGACCGTCGCCACGCGATCGTTCGGCCGCCGGATCCACGATCGCTTCGAGCGCATTCAGGCGCAGTTGTCCGACCTGAGCGCCGTCACGCAGGAGTCGCTGGCCGGCGTTCGCGTCGTGCGCGCCTACCGACAGGAACCGCGCGAGCTGGCGCGCTTCCGCACCGCCAACCAGGAGTACCTCGCGCGCAATCGCGGGCTCATCCGCCTGCAGGGGCTGTTCTATCCCAGCCTCGGCTTCCTCATGGGCCTGTCCGAGCTGGTGGTGCTCTGGCTCGGTGGCCGCGACGTCATCGCCGGGCGGATGACGCTCGGCGAGCTGGTGGCCTTCAACGGCTATCTGGTGATGCTGACGTGGCCGATGATCGCCTTTGGCTGGGTCACCAACCTGGTCCAGCGCGGCCGCGCCTCGTGGACGCGCATGCTCGACGTGCTCGACGCCGTCCCGGCGATCGACGACCGCGCGGTGACGAGGCCGGACGTGCGGCCCGCCGACCTCGCCGGCGCGGTGACGTTCCGCGGCTTGTCGTTCACCTACGGCGGCCGCCAGGTGCTCGAGGACGTGACGCTCGACATCGCGGCGGGCGCCTCGGTGGCCGTCATCGGGCGGACCGGATCGGGCAAATCGACGCTGCTGTCGCTGCTCGTCCGCCTGCACGACCCGCCGCCCGGCACCGTGTTCATCGACGGCATCGACGTTCGCGCGCTGCCGCTGGCGACGCTGCGGCGGGCGATCGCCGTCGTGCCGCAGGAGCCGTTCCTGTTCTCGGACACGATCGCCGCCAACATCGCGTTCGCCGATGCGGGGCCGGGCAGCGGCGACCCGGGCCGGGTGAACGAGGTCGCCGCGCTCGCGCGGCTCGACCAGGACATCCCGGCGTTTCCGGCCGGCTACGAGACGCGCATCGGCGAGCGCGGGATCACGCTGTCAGGCGGCCAGAAGCAGCGCACCGCCATCGCCCGCGCCCTGTACGCGAGCCCGCAGATCCTGCTGCTGGACGACGCGTTCTCGGCCGTGGACACGCAGACGGAACACGAGGTGCTGGCGCGCGTCCGCCACAGCCGGCGCGGCCGCACCTTGATCCTGGTCTCGCACCGCATCTCCACCGTCCGCGACGCCGACCACATCGTCGTGCTCGACGAGGGCCGCATCGTCGAGCAGGGCAGCCACGAGACACTGGTGGCGCGCGGCGGCCTGTACGCCGAACTCAACCGGCAACAACTGCTCGAGGAGGAGTTGAGGGCATCGTAGAGAACGAAGAACGAAGGACGAAGAACGAAGAACTAGAACGAAGAACGGGGACCGAAGAACGGGTGGGCGAACGAGCATTGCGCCCGCGGCCGAGTGGGCAGTGCCGTCGAACCGTCGAACGGGGTCGGGGATTACGGGTGCCGGACTGAAGACAACGCGCGCACTCGAATTGGCCGTTCGACCCGTACGACAGTCGGAAAGGTTCGACAGCTATGAAATCGGATACTCCCACTTCCAAACCGCCGGTCGACGTTGCCCCGACCCGTCCGTCCCGTTC
The DNA here is from genome assembly GCA_963707795.1 of uncultured Acidobacteriota bacterium. Taxonomy (GTDB): domain Bacteria; phylum Acidobacteriota; class Vicinamibacteria; order Vicinamibacterales; family UBA2999; genus JACCSI01. The sequence continues at coordinate 828,860 of OY970174.1, forward strand.
GCCCGTTCCGGGTTCGGCGTTCCGGTTGGCCGTTCTGCGTTCGCCGTTCCGGGCTCGCCGTTCTCCGTTCTCCGTTCTTTGTTCTCGTTCTTCGTTCTTCGCTCTTCGTTCTTAGTTCCCATGGACGATCTTCTCGACAAATCCTACGACCCCCAGCTGATGCGGCGGCTGCTGCGCTATCTGGTGCCGTACTGGCGTGCGGTGCTGGTGGCACTGGCGGCGATTCTCGCCGCCGCGGCGTTGCAACTGGTGCCGCCGTGGCTGACCCGGCAGGTGATCGATGTTTACATCCCGGCGCGGGAGTGGGACGGGCTGCGGCTGGTGGCGGCGCTCTATCTGGCGACGCTCGTCGCCGAGTTCGGCCTCGAGTTCGTCCAGACGGTGACGCTGCAGATGACCGGGCAGCGCATCATGTTCGACCTGCGCAGCGAGATCTACGCGCACCTGCAGCGGCTCGACGTCCGTTTCTACGACCGCAATCCGGTGGGGCGGCTGATGACGCGGGTGACGACCGACGTCGATGCGCTCAACGAGCTGTTCACGTCGGGTGTGGTGTCGGTGTTCGGCGACGTCTTCGCCCTCGCCGCCATCATGGGGGCGATGCTGCTGCTCGACTGGCGCCTGGCGCTGGTGGCCTTCTCGGTGATCCCGGGCATCGTGCTGGTGACGCACTGGTTCCGCATTCACGCGCGCGCGTCCTATCGCGAGGTGCGGATGTGGATCGCGCGCATCAACACCTTCCTGCAGGAGCACATCGGCGGCATCTCGACCGTGCAGCTGTTCACCCGCGAGCCACGGGCGCGGGCGGCGTTCGACGACATCAATGCCGCGCACATGCAGGCCAACCTGCGCGCGATCTTCTACTACGCCGTGTTCTATCCCGCCATCGAGTTGCTGAGCGCGCTGGCGACGGCACTGTTGATCTGGTTCGGCGGCGGCCGGGTGATGGCCGATACGCTCACCCTCGGGACGCTGGTGGCGTTCATCCAGTACGCCAGCCGCTTCTTCCGCCCCATCCAGGACCTGTCGGACAAGTTCAACCTCCTGCAAGGCGCGATGGCCTCGTCGGAGCGGATCTTCCAGCTCCTCGACACGCCGGTCGTGATTGGCGCGACCGCGCTCGTCCCCGCCGAGCCCCGCGTGCGTCCCGTGGCCGCGCCGGCGCCCGGCGCCACGCGCCTCGCGTTCGAGGACGTCTGGTTCGCCTACAACGACGAGGACTACGTGCTGCGCGGCGTGTCGTTCACGGTGGAGCCCGGCGAACGCATCGGGATCGTCGGCGCCACCGGCGCGGGCAAGACGACGATCCTCAACCTGCTGCTGCGGTTCTACGACGTCAGCCGCGGACGGATCACCGTGGACGGCACCGACATCCGCGAGCTGCCGCTCGCCGATCTGCGCGCCCGCTTCGGTCTCGTGTTGCAGGACGTCCACCTGTTCTCCGGCACCATCGCGGCGAACGTCCGCCTCGGCAACGACGCGATCAGCGACGAGGCCGTGCGCCAGGCGCTGGTCGCGGTCAACGCCGCGCCCTTCGTGGACGCGCTGGGCGGCATCGATGCGCCGGTGGTCGAGCGCGGCGCCACGCTGTCGGTGGGGCAGAAGCAGCTGCTGTCGTTCGCGCGCGCCCTGGCGTTCGACGCGCCGGTGCTGGTGCTCGACGAAGCGACGTCGAGCGTCGATACCGAGACGGAGTGGCTGATTCGCGGCGCGCTGGCGACCCTGATGCGGGGCCGGACGACGGTCGCGATTGCGCACCGCTTGTCTACGATCCAGGACATGGACCGCATCCTGGTGTTCCACAAGGGCGAACTGCGCGAGTCCGGTCAGCATCAGGAACTGCTCGGCCATCGCGGGATTTATCACCGGCTGTACGAGCTCCAGCTCGCGTCCGAGCGTCCCGGTCGTTGACCAGGCCCCAGGCCCCAGGCTCCAGGCTCCAGGCTCCAGGCTTCAGGCTCCAGGCGGCGCAGCCGGAGACATAGGTAACAGATTAGTCCGGAGACATGGGTAACAGTTGGTGAGACTTAGGGGTCATTGGCTTTGTGCTTCCTAACAGGCGCGGAGCCAGCGGAGCTGGCGGAGCGCCCCGCAGAGGACAGCGACGCGATGGGGTGGAGTGAGCGATGACGGTCGTCGTACCGGGCCAGCGCGACGGTGGCAAAGCGGAGTGTCCAGATGCCGTCGTCGACTTCGTCGAAGGCGACGTATTCCCCGGCGAGGGCCTCGGACAGAAACAGGGGGCGGTTGCGCCACGAAACAGTGCCGGCGGTGGAGACGCGGCGGATTTCGCAATGCCCGGGATAGTCCAGCGCGGGCAGGCGGGCCGGCAAGGCGCGCGGCGACGGCTGATAGCAGCTCGCCGGCACCGCATCCCGCAATGCCTCGTGGGGCCGCTCCTGGTTGTATTCCACACAGAACCGCGCGAATCGGCGCTGCTGGGCCCTCGCATGCGCCGCCGGCGGTCGCGCGGTCCCGGCTTTGAGCACCGAATGAAACTGCTCATGCGATCCGTTCTGTTCGGGATGACCCAGCGCGATGCGCTCCGGCACAATGCCCAAGCGCATCCACCACACCGACAGCCGCGAGAGCCGCGCCAGCCCGGTGCTGGCGAACGGCCCTCCATTGTCGCTGCGCAGGCGCTCGGGCAAGCCATACTCGGCAAACGCGCGTTCGAAACGGCGCCGCGTGGCGGTGTAGCTCCGGCTCACCAGCGCGTCGCAGCGCAAGACAAACCGGCTCCAGCCGTCGCGCAGCGTCAGCGGATAGCAATAGACGCCATCACCGGTCCGAAACTCGCCCTTAAAATCGGTGGTCCACGTTTCATTCACGCCCGTGATCGGCGCCAGGGGCGACGAGGCGTGCGCGGCCGGGGGGCGTCGACGCATCGGTGCGACCAGCCCGCGGGCGTTGAGCACGTCGCACACGGTCCAGGCTCCCAGGCCCCAGGCCCCAGGCCCCAGGCCTCAGGTTCCGGGCGACAGGCTCCAAGTGCCGGGTGCGAGGTCAGCGTGACGCCCTGAAGCCTGAAACGGTAACAATATACTTAACACACAGGCTGTAACTCCCTAGAATTAAGGGACATGGCGACAATGACTTGGCCCAAGACGCTCGAGGAAGCGGTCATTTACTTCTCGGACGCGGACCGTGCGCTGGCGGCAGCGGTGGAACTTCGGTGGCAGGGCAAGCCTGTTACCTGCCCGACGTGCGGCAGCACCGACGTGCGTTTCATCGCCACGCGTCGCATTTGGCGCTGCTCGCAGGTCCACGACCGTCGCCAGTTCTCCGTGAAGATTGGCACCGTCATGGAGGATTCGCCGCTTGGTCTGGACAAGTGGATGGTCGCGATTTGGCTGCTTTCGTCGGCGAAGAACGGCATCTCGTCCTACGAATTGCACCGGGCGCTTGGTATTACGCAAAAATCCGCGTGGTTCATGCTCCACCGTGTGCGTCTGGCGATGCAGGACCACATCACCGGCGGGAAGCTCGGCGGCGAGGTCGAACTGGACGAAACTTGCATCGGCGGCAAGGCCCGCAACATGCACTACGCCAAGCGCAAGCGCAAGCGCATGGGCATCACTCAGGGCCGTTCGATGGCGGGCAAGCTCGCCGTCATGGGCCTGCTGGAGCGCACCGGTGCTGGTGGAAAGTCGCGCGTCCGTCTTGCAACCATCGAAAGCAACAAGCGGCGCCACCTGATGCCTCACGTCACGAAGCACGTCGAGGTTGGCGCGAACGTCCACACGGACTCGCTGTCGTCCTACGTGGCGCTTGAGACTGACTACGCGCTCAACGTCATCGACCACGCCGAGGCGTATGTCGAAGGTAACGTCCACACGAACGGCCTTGAGAACTTTTGGTCGCTGTTGAAGCGCACCATCAAGGGCACTTACGTATCGGTCGAGCCGCTCCACTGTTTCGGTATCTCGACGAGCAAGCGTGCCGGTTCAACATGCGCGACATGAACGACTCGCAGCGCTTCGTGACAGCCGGTCAGGCAATTATCGGCAAGCGTCTGACCTACAATGCGCTTACCGGTCACGACATGTCGGAAAGTCTCTCGAACTAAGGCCGCAGAGCCGCAACTGCGGCGCGGCAGAAAGCGACGGAAATGAAAGACGAACCGTTGCCGTTGTCGGCCACAAGTCCCAAGGGACGGTTTCAAGAACTTGGCTCCAAGGTCATGGCCGTTCCGAAAGACGAGATTGACAACCGCGAGAAGGCGTGGCGGCAGACTCGAAAGCGCACGACGACACGTCTGCAAGGTCCATTGCAATGGCGGTTGGATGGGTCGTCTAGAAGGAATATCGATCCCGATCCTTAGACCACTCATGACCGACTTCTCAATGGCGCTGGACACGGCAGCGCAGGTCATCGCATCCACCTGGGTCGCCAAGACCACGATGGTTTGTGAGGCGACCAGACCCAAGAACGAATGGTTCTACACGCAAGGTGAACGCGCTCGGCTGATGTCATCGCTTTCGATTCCTCCGAACACGCTTGTGTGGGCTGGTCGAAACGCGAATAGCGGGAGCCTCTACGCTCACACCCGTCGAATGAGCAATCCCGTACCTGTATCCGGTAACCGATTCGAGAAAGGCTACGTCAGCACCATCGGGCTTGGCCGTTTGGTCTTTCAACTCTTCTCCGTCAGAAGTGATGATGACCATGACGTCACGAGGTTCACCTTCGAGGCTAGGCCCGGGCCTTGGCGGGAGAGTCTGTTTCGGATTTGGCCGACCACTCACTCCAGAGTTGTCTGGCCTCCCCAAGGAAGTTTTAGCGACATGGGAACCACGCTGGACGACCTGACCAAGCGATTTAGCCAACCCGACTAGAGGCGGTTTTACCCGCCGCAAAGGTCACCGCCTTGTGCGTTAAGTATATTATTACCGCCCGAAGCCTGAAGCCTGAAGCCTGAAGCCTGAAGCCTGAAGCCTGAAGCCTGGAGCCTGAGGCCTGGAAGCCTGGGGCCTGTGTTCCTACGGCGGCGGTGCGGCGGCGGGCTCGGTGGGGATGGCGAGGGTGCCGGCCGGATCGACCGGCCGCGAGGGCAGCGGCATTTGCGCGCGGTCCTGCTCGCGCTGGCGGAAGAGCGTGTCCACGCGCCCGCGCTCGCTGTTCTGCGGGTTCCAGCCCAGGCGCAGCACCGTCAATTCGATCGGCCGCCGCCCGAACCGCAGCGCGTCGTGGCAGCTCCACAGGTACAGGTCGATCGTCCGGCCCTGCACCGCGGGACCGGTATCCATGATGGTCCAGATGCCGTCGTACCGCGGGTCGGGTGTGGACACGCGGACCACGGTGCCGACCGGCAGCAGCGAGGGGTCGGCGGCCGCGATCCCGGTGCGCACACCGACCCCGGAGGCTGTCGTCTCGCCTTTGCAGTAGGCCGTCGCCGTGAAGCGCAGCCGTGACCCCGGGTGCGGCGCGGCCGACGTCTCGGAGAGCACGGCCTGCCGCGCGGCGTAGCGCGAATCGCGGATCGTGGCTTCGTAGACGAACACGAATCCCACCGCGGCCCCGACGGTCGCCACGACCTTGCGCCAGAACGAGCGGGTGATGAACATCGCGACTCGTTACGTGCCCACGATCGATCGCCCGGGCGTCACGGTTGACCCCAGTGCCCGAACCCTTCCCCCAGCGGCTCCCGCCGCCCCTCGCGGACGAGCAGGCAGCCGGTTCCTTCCCTGGTCAACACGCCGATGCGTGTCAGCGCCGGGTCGGCCACGCGCGTGCGTGCGTGGCGCAGCCGGCCCCGCGCCGTCCGGGCGACGGCGAACAACAGCTCGTAGTCGTCGCCGCCGTCGAGCGCCGCCGCCACCGGGTCGCGGTGCGACGAGACCCACCACTCGCGGGCATCCGGATCGATGGGCAGCGCGGCGGCGTCGATCTCGACACCGCATCCGCTCGCGTCCGCGAGCTGCCGCACCGCGCCCGCCAATCCGTCGCTCACGTCGATTGCCGCCCGCGCCGCGCGCGCCTGCGCGAGAGCGAGCCCGAGCCGCACCCGCGCCTGCGGCCGGCGGTACCTCGCCACGCAGGGGTGCTCGGCACTCGTGCGCGCGTCGAGCGCCTCGGCGCCCGATGCCCGTTCGCTCGCCAGCATCTCCAGGCCCGCCGCGGCGCCGCCGATGGTGCCGCTCACGTACAACTCGTCGCCGGGGCGGCCGCCGCTGCGCCTGATGGCTCGCCGCGACCCGACTTCACCGACGGCGGTGATGTCGACGATCACGGGACCCGGGCTGCGCGCGAGGTTGCCGCCGACCACGACCACGGTGTGCCGCGCCGCCTCGCCGGCGATGCCGTCCACCATCCCGTCCACGTCCGCCACCGGCAACGCGTCCGGCAGGATCAGCGAGAGCAGCGCCCACCGCGGACGTGCGCCCATGGCGGCGAGGTCGCTCAGGTTGACCGCCAGCGCACGCGCGCCGATGTCGTCGGCGCGCGAGAAGCGGCGCTCGAAGTGCACGCCCTCGACCTGCGCGTCGGTGGTCAGGACGGTCTGCGCGTTCCGGGTGGGCTGCACGAGGGCCGCATCGTCGCCGATGCCGACGACCAGGCCGGCGGACGCCGCCCCCGGACTTCCCAGACGTTCACGAATTCGTGCCAGCAGTCGCCGCTCGCCGAGATCCGAAACCGTCGAACTCAAGTCAGGTGCACCGCGCCGAGGGGTGCGGCGGTGCGGCCGGCGTGTGCTGGAGCGGGGGGGCTCCCGGCCGGTCGATCGAAGTCGTGGAAGCGTCCCGCTTTGCCGTGTGGGGAGGATTGCTGAACCTGCAAGAGCAGGTGGAGTCGCTGTAAAAGCCGCGCTTCAGGCTTCCTCACCACGGAGGCATGCACACCACGCGACTGTCGCAACTCGCTTGGGTTTAAACATCGGCTCAGACAAGCCTCCGAAAACCATCACGAGCAAAGCAGGAACGAATTGGATCTTAGGCGGGCCGGGCGAGGCGGTCAAGACAGAAGCCGGGGAGCCCGAACAAAAGGCAAAGCCGGGCGCCGTTCACTCCCGGTGGCCGGCGAGCTCCAGCGCCTGGTCGACGATGCGCTCGAGCGCCGCCGCGCGGGCGGTGACGCTGTCGGCGTTGTCGACGTGCTCGTCGCGGGCGCGGAACAGCTCGTCGGCGATGTTGAGCGCCGTCAGCACGGCGAGCCCGAGCGTGTCGGTCGACGGCGACGCCTCGGAGGCGAGCGCCATCCGCCGATCGACGAACGTCGCCAGGTCCTGCACGTAGCTCGGATCGAGCGTCGTCCGAATCGGATAACGCTGGCCGTGGACCTCGACGTGGACGACGCGGGGCTCAGGCACCGAGATTGAGCGCGTCCAGTTGCTGCAGCATCTCCGAGACCCGGGAGCGAATCTGATCGCGCTCGCCGCGCAGCTCCGACAGCTCGCTGGCCGCGCCCTCGGCGTCGTTGATGCGCATGCGCAGGTTCTCCGTCTCGCGCTGCAGCCGGGCGTTCTCCTCGAGCACGCGCGACTGCTCGGTGCGCAGCCGGCCGATGACGTTCACCAGCAGCTTGATCTTCTCTTCGAGGCGGTCGATCGGTTCCACCGCCGAGGGGGTCGCAGTCTTCGTTGCCATAACGCCTATCCCAAGAATGCCGTCCGTGCCGGCTGTCAGATGATCCGTTAGCGTTGCCGCGCGCCCAGCTGCGCCGTCAGCGCGGCCAGGATGCCCTCGACCGCCGCCTGCACCTCGGCGTCGGTCAGCGTGCGGTCCGCCGCCTGGAACGTGAGGCGCATCGCCAGGCTGACCTTGCCGGCCGCAATCCCCGCGCCCTGGTAGCGATCGAACTCGCGCACGTCCACGAGGATGGGCGGGCTCGCCGCCCGGATCGTGTCACGAACCGTCGCGGCAGACAAGATGTCGTCCACCAGCAGCGCGAGGTCGCGGACCACCGACGGGTGGCGCGGGAGCGTGCGGGCGAGCGTCACCTGGGCCGGCGCGTGCGCCGCCAGCGCATCGAGATCGAACTCGAGGGCGTAGGCGGCCTCGCCGGCCGGCAGGTCGCGCGCCTCGAGGAGCGCCGGCACGATCTGTCCGAGCACGCCGACGAGCTGCCCGTCGACGCGCACCTCTGCCGTGCGGCCCTCGACGAAATACGAGGGGCCGCCGCTCGCGAACTCGGGGACCACATGGAACAGCCGGCAGATCTGTTCGGCCGCACCCTTGAGGTCGAAGAAATCCACCTCGCGGCGCTCGCCGCTCCAGTGGTCGGAGGTCGCCAGCCCGGTCCAGATGGCCGCCGCCGCCCGCGCTTCACCCGCCGGCGAGAAGCGCGTGCCGATTTCGAACAACCGCACGTCGGCTCGTCCGTGCCGCCGGTTGTGGCTGACGCCATCGACCAGCCCCGGCATCAGTCGCGGGCGCAGGGTGGCGAACTTCTCCGAGAGCGGGTTGGCCAGCGTCACGGGCGCGTCGGCGCCGTGGAACGGGGCGGCCGCCGCGCTCTCGATGAACGCAAAGGTGATCGCCTCGCTGAACCCCATCGCGACCAGCGCCCGCCGCACCCGGCTGTCGCGAGCGATGCGCGGGTCGGCCGAAGCGGGCGGCTGCTCGATGGCCGGAAACGTGCTCGGCAGATGCTCGAACCCGTGGTGCCGGCCCACTTCCTCGATGACGTCCACCGGGCGCTGCACGTCCACGCGCCACGGGGGCACCGTGAGCTGCCAGGTATCGCCGGGCTGGCCCATCGTCACCGCCGCATCGGGTGCGCCGGCGTGCCACCCGCCGAGCGGGCGGACGCCGAAGCCCAGGCTGGTGAGGATGCGCTCGGTCTCGCCGCCGGGGACATCCATCCCGAGCAGGCGGCCGATGGCGGGCGCGCTGATCACCAGCTCGCGCGCCTCGTGTGGCGCCGGGTAGCAGTCCACCGGCGATCCGCGGCGCGTCCCGGCGCCGATGGCCTCGAGCAGCTCGAGCGCGCGTTCCATCGCGGCCAGCGGGGCGGTGAGATCGGCGCCGCGCTCGAAGCGATACGACGCCTCGGTGCGCAGGCCGAGCCGCTTGCTGGTCGCGCGCACCGATCGCGGCTGAAACCAGGCGCTCTCGAGGACGATCTGGGTGGTCCGGTCGGACACTTCCGACTCGGCGCCGCCCATCACGCCGGCGATGGCGGAAGCGCGCTCGGCGTCGGCGATCACCAGCACCGAGGGGTCGAGCGTCCGCGGCTTGCCGTCCAGCGTGACCAGCGTCTCTCCCGGGCGGGCCGGCCGCACCACGATCGCACGGCCGCCGAGGCGCGCCGCGTCGAACGCGTGCAGCGGATGGCCGAGCTCGAGCAGGACGTAGTTGGTGACGTCCACGACATTGCTGATCGCACGTACGCCGCAGGCCGCCAGGCGGGCTCGCATCCAGTCGGGGGACGGACCGGGGACAACGTCGGCGACGGCGGCGACGTAGCGGGCGCAGAGGTCCGGGTTCTCGATCGTGACGGCCACCGGCTCCGCCGGGCCGGGCGCGGGCGCGCCAGCCGAGGGATTGCGCTCGCGCGAGGGTCCGGCGGCGGCGTCGCGCAGCGGCAGCGCGTAGACAGTCGCGATCTCGCGGGCGATGCCGCGGATCGACAGGCAATCTGGGCGGTTCGCGGTGACGTCGAAGTCGAGCACCGCGTCCTCGTCACCCTGCGGCTCGATGCCCTCGAGGGCGAGGCCGCGCACTGACATCCGCGCGCCGATCTCGGCGGCGGTGCCGGGCACGTCGACGAAGTCGCGCAACCAGGAGAGCAGGACTTTCACAGGCCGAACTGCTCCAGGAAGCGCAGGTCGTTCTCGTAGAACAGGCGGATGTCCTCGACGTTCCACTTGAGCAGCGCCACCCGCTCGATGCCCATGCCGAAGGCGAAGCCGGTCACGCGGTCCGGGTCGTAGCCCACGTATTCGAAGACCTTCGGATGCACCATCCCGCTGCCGAGGATCTCGATCCACCCGGTGCGCTTGCAGATGGCGCAGCCCACGCCCTGGCAGCGGATGCAGCGGATGTCCACCTCGGCGCTCGGCTCGGTGTAGGGGAAGAAGCTCGGGCGGAAACGCACGTCCTGGCCTTCGCCGAACAGCGCCTGCGCCATCGACAGCAGGGTGCCCTTGAGGTCGGCGAGCGTGATGTGCGCGCCGACGACCAGCCCCTCGACCTGATGGAACATCGGGGTGTGCGTGAGGTCGAGGTTGTCACGGCGGTACACCGGCCCGATGGCGACCAGCCGCACCGGCGGCGCATGCTGCTCCATGTGCCGGATCTGCATGGCGGAAGTGTGCGTGCGCAGCAGCGTCAGCGGCTGCGGGGCATGCCGCGGCGCGGCCGCCGCCGTCCCGCGGCGCTCCGGCGACGGCGCCGGCAGCGGCGTGGACAGGTAGAGCGTGTCCTGCATGTCGCGCGCGGGGTGTTCCGCCGGCATGTTGAGCGCTTCGAAGTTGTGGTAGTCGTCTTCGACCTCGGGCCCTTCGAGCAGCTGATAGCCGAGGCGGGTGAAGATCTCCTGGACCTGCTCGCGAACGAGGCTGAGCGGATGGCGGAACCCGAGCACGGGCTGGCGGCCGGCGAGCGTCACGTCCACCGCGCCGGCGGGACGCGCGGTCGCCGCGAGCGCCGCCTCGCGTTCGGCCAGCGCCGCTTCGACGGCGCCTTTCAGCACGTTGGCGTGCCGGCCCCGCTCGCGCTTGTCGGCGGGCGCCGCGCGGCCGACGAGCTCCATGAAGGCCGCCACCCAGCTCGCCTTGCGGCCGGTCCACCGGACGCGCAGCGCCTGCAGGTCGGCGGCCGAGCGCACGGCGGCGAGCTCCTCGCGAAACAGATCGAGGGCGCGCTCGTGGCCGATGGCAGGGTCGATGGACGCTGACACGTGGGTGCCGGAGCCGGGATGCCGCATGTCCGAGCCGGTCAGCCGCCACCAGCGATTGGCTGACGCCTGCGCCCGGCCGGGACATCGACGCGGCCGGTCAGGCCGCTGAGGTGATGGCGCTCTTCGCCTTGGCGGCCAGGGCCGCGAAGGCGGCCGGCTCGCGCGCGGCCAGCTCCGCGAGACTCTTGCGATCGAGCGTGACGCCGGCCGTCTTCAGGCCGTTCATCAGCACGCTGTACGACAGGCCGTGCTCGCGGGCGGCGGCGTTGATGCGCACGATCCACAGGCTGCGGTAGTCGCGCTTCTTGCGCTTGCGTCCGACGTAGGCATACACCCCCGCCTTCTCGGACGCCTCCTTCATGAACTTGTAGAGCTTGCTCTTGTTCTGGAAGTAGCCCTTGGTGAGCTTGGACAGCTTCTTCCGCTTGGCTCGGCGGACGGTTCCGCGCTTGACGCGAGGCATGATGCTCCTGGACGACGATCAGGGGGCCACTGACATGGACTTGAGCCGGCGCGGTGGACCGCGGTGGAGCCAAAGGTGCTCCGCGGGCCGCCGGGCCGGGGCGATCACGTGGTTGGCGGCGGAAATGCCCTGACCGTCTGCCGGCCAACCGATCGCACGACGAATCGGGAACGCGCTACCGGTACGGCAGCATCCGCTCGAGCTTCGCCTGGTCCTGGTCGGCGACCAGGACGCTCTTGCGCAGCCCGCGCTTCCGCTTGGTGCTCTTGCTCGTCAGGATGTGCCGCTTGAAGGACTGGGCCCGCTTGAACTTGCCCGAGGCCGTCTTCTTGAAGCGCTTGGCGGCGCCGCGGTGGCTCTTCAGCTTCATCTTCATTTCGTTTCCACTTCCGCCGGCTGCGGCGCGGACGCCGGCTTGCTGGCCTTCGCGCCCTTCTTCGCCGTCAGGATGGTGTGCATCTGGTTGCCCTCCATCCGCGGCTGCGTCTCCGGCACCGCGACCTCCGCCAGGTCGCCGATCAATCGCATCAGAATCTTGTGGCCGATCTCCGGGTGCGCCATTTCGCGGCCGCGAAAGAAGATCGTCGCCTTGACCTTGTCGCCGTCCTCGATGAACCGCTGGATGTGGTTCTTCTTGAACGTGTAATCGTGCTCGTCGACCTTGGGCCGGAACTTGATCTCCTTGACCTCGACGACGTGCTGGTGCTTCTTCGCTTCGCGCGCGCGCTTCTGCTCCTGGTACTGATACTTGCCGTAGTCCATGATCCGGCAGACGGGCGGCACCGCCGTGGGTGAAATCTCCACGAGGTCGAGGCCTTTCTGCCGGGCAATGGCCAGGGCCTGCGGCGGGGGCATGATGCCCAGCTGCTGGCCCGCGTCGTCGATGACGCGGATCTCCCTGACCCGGATACGTTCGTTGATGCGAAGCCGATCGTCGCGGCGGCTCGGGCGATTACGGTCGAATGCGATAACTCACTCCTCCGAAGAGCGTAACGGGTGTCGCCGCGGCGCCCGGCGACAAACGCCTAGGATACCGTTTTTGCCGCTACCTCGGCAAGCGCGTCGGTACGGAACGCCTCGACCTGCCGGGCGCCGAGGTCGCCGCGGACCCGGTGCCGGACCGCCACCGCCTGGTCGGCGGCCTCCCGGTCGCCGATCACCAGCATATAGGGCACCTTCTGCAGCTGCGCCTCGCGAATCTTGTAATTCACCTTCTCCTGCCGCGCGTCGAGCTCGACCCGCAGCCCGGCGGCCACCAGCGTCTGCTGCACCTCGGCGGCGTAGCCGGCGTGGCGGTCGGCGATCGGCAGCACGACCGCCTGCACCGGGGCCAGCCACAGCGGGAAGGCGCCGGCGAAGTGCTCCAGGATGATCGCGATGAAACGTTCGATGCTGCCGAAGATCGCCCGGTGGATGACGACCGGCCGGTGCTCGGCGTTGTCGGCGCCGATGTACTTGAGGTCGAACCGCTCCGGCATCATGTAGTCGAGCTGAATCGTCCCGCACTGCCACTTGCGTCCGAGGGCGTCGGTGATGTCGAAGTCGATCTTCGGGCCGTAGAAGGCCCCGTCGCCCTCGTTCACGGCATACGGCTGTCCGGCGGCCTCCAGCGCCTGCCTCAGCGCGCTCTCGGCGTGGTTCCAGGTGGCCACCTCGCCGAGGAACTTCTCCGGCCGGGTCGAGAGCTTGGCCGTGTAGGACAGCCCGAAGTCGCCATAGACGCGCTGGATCAGCCCGAGGAGCGATTCGACCTCGGCGCCAATCTGCGCCTCGGTCACGAAGCAGTGGCCATCGTCCTGCGAGAACTGGCGGACCCGGGTGAGTCCGGTGAGCACGCCCGACGCCTCGTTGCGATGCAGCGGCGTCTGCTCGTGCAGGCGCAGCGGCAGGTCCTTGTAGCTCCGCATCTCGCTGCCGTAGATCAGGAAGTGGCCGGGGCAGTTCATCGCCTTGAGGCCCATGTCCTCGTCGTCGGCCGACTTCACCAGGAACATGTTCTCGCGGTAGTGCTCCCAGTGGCCGGAGGTCTCCCACAGCGCCTTGTTGAAGATGATCGGCGCCTTGACCTCCTGGTAGCCGGCCGGGACGAGCACGCCGCGCATGTAGTTGCCGAGCGTGTTGTAGAGAATGGTGCCCTTCGGCAGCCAGAACGTGGCGCCCGGCGCCCACGGGTGGACGGTGAACAGCCCCAGCTCGCGGCCGACGCGGCGATGGTCGCGCTTCTTGGCTTCCTCCAGCCGCACGAGGTGGGCGTCGAGCTCCTTCTGCGACAGGAAGGCGGTGCCGTAGATGCGCTGCATCGGCTGGTTGCGCGCGTCGCCTTTCCAATAGGCATTGGAGGTGGCGAGGAGCTTGAAGGCCTTCAGCCGTCCGGTGGACGGCACGTGCGGCCCGACGCAGAAATCGACGAAGGTATCGCGGTCCTTGATGGTGTAGCAGGACACCTCGGCCTGGCCGGCGGTTTTCTCCTCGATGAGCTGCACCTTGAGCGGCTCGCCGCGTGCGCCGAAGAACGCGATCGCCTCGGCGCGCGGCCACATCTGGCGCTCGTAGGGCAGGTCCTCGCGCCGCCAGCTCGCGCATCCGCGCCTCGATGCGCTCGAGGTCTTCGGGCACGAACGGCCGATCGACGATGAAATCGTAGAAGAACCCTTCGTCGATGGCCGGCCCGATGCCGCACTGGGCCTGCGGGAAGAGCGAGGTCACCGCGGCCGCCATCAGGTGCGCGGTCGAATGCCGGTAGAGATCGAGCGCCTCAGGCGCCTTGCTGGTGACGATCTGCACCCGGGCGTCCGTCTGCAACGGAAACGTGAGATCGACGAGACGGTCGTCGACCTTCGCGGCGAGCGCCGCCTCCGCCAGCCGCGCCGAGATGTCGCGGGCGACCGCCAGGACGGGAGTGCCGGCGTCAACCTGGCGCGTGGACCCGTCAGGGAGCGTGACAGTGATCTGAGACATCGGCGATGACGCTGAGGGTGAAGACGCGCACTATGGGCAGCAGGGTGGCTTGCCAAACCGTTCGCTCGTCCATCGAGCGTAAGGTCCGCCGCCGGCTACGGCGGACAACCTCCGCGCGAAAAGCGAGCGGAGGTTGGTAGGCGCGGGTGGACTCGAACCACTGACCTCCTCCGTGTCAGGGAGGCGCTCTAACCAACTGAGCTACGCGCCTGCAGGGCGGGCCGGCATCGAAAGGGCGAACAGAAAGTATAGCGTACGGCTGTGGCGGGCGCGCGACGCCGCGGCACGCGCGGGCGCGCCGGGCGTCGTGGCAGATGTTGGGGCGTGAATCGCCGGACCTAGTTGACGGCGCTCTTGAGCGCCTTGCCGGCGACGAAGCGCACGGCCTTCCGCTTCGGGATCTTGATGGTGGCGCCGGTCTGCGGGTTGCGCGCGGTGCGCGCCTTGCGGTTCGATGTCTTGAACGTGCCAAAGCCGACGAAGGTGACCGAGTCGCCCTTCTTGAGCGCGCGCGTGATGCTTTCGATGACCGACTGCACGGCCTGCGCCGCCATGGTCTTGCTGCCGCCGGTGTCACGGGCCACCTTCGTGATCAATTCCTGTTTGTTCATCCTGACCTCCTGACGCGCGTAACGAAGTGAGCCGCACGCGCTGACGTTCGCGACGATGATGCTGTGCGGTTATACGCGAGCACCACAGGCGAGTCAAGCGTCGAGCGCGATTTTTCGGGCTTCTCCAGCGATTCGCACGTCACGTGCGAGTGGGGGGAATGACAGAAGACGGGCGAACGCTTTACCGACCGGTCAGGTGCGCGATCGCCTTGTCGAGTGTCGCGTCGGTCGTCGGCGCCGGCTGACCGAAGTCGATGTCCGGTTGTTCGACGCCGATCTCGGGCGTGAGGCCCTTCTCGTTGATCACCGCGTCGGTGGGCGTGAGGTAGAAGAGGTGCGTGAGCAGCAGGCCGCTGCCGTCGGGCAGGCGCACCAGCTTCTGCTCCCCCGCGCGCCCGAGCGTGCGCTCGCCCACCGTGGTCGCGCGCTTGTTGCCCACGAGCGCGGCCGCGAAGAGCTCGGCGGGGCCGGCGGTGCCGCTGTCGGTGAGCAGTGCGATCGGCAGCGTGATCGATCCCTCGCCGGCGGCGGCGGTGATCGGCTCCTTTTCCTGGCCGCGCTCCTGGCGATACGCGAGCGTCCCGCGCGGCACGAACAGACGCGCCGCCGCCAGGCCGCTCTCCATCTCGCCGAACGCCGTCCCGCGCACGTCGATGACCAGTCGCGAGGCGCCCAGCTGCGTCAGGGTGGACACTTCGCGGCGCAACTGGTCCGCGGTGGCCGCCGCGAATTCCGGAATGCGCACGTAGCCGACTCCATCGACGGCGATGCGCCCGTAAGCGCTGGCGGCGGGAATCTCTTCGAGGACGAGCTCGACGTGATGCGGCTCGGCCGCATTGCCGCGCAGAACGGCGAGGGTTACCTTGGTACCCGGGTTGCCGGCAAGCAGCCGCATGCCTTGATGAACGGAGGTGTCGCGCGTGGACTGGCCGTCGATGGCGCGAATGTAGTCGCCGGGCCGCAGGCCGGCGCGGGCCGCCGGCGACCGGTCGCGGGCGGCGATGACCCGCAGGTAGTACTGCCGCGTCAGCTCGAGGCCGGTCTGACCGCGCGGCGGCGCCTCCTTGCTGTCGAGCGCCTTCACTTGCGCGACGTCGAGATAGGCGCTGTCGGGATCGAGGCCATCCGCCAGGCCGTGCATCGCCCCCTGCATCACGGTGTCGACTTTCACCTCCTCGACGTAGTTGTTGACGATCAACTCGACCACGTCGCCGAAGATGCGGAGGTACTGGTAGGGGGCGCCATCCTGGCGGGCGAGGGCCTTGTCCATGTACCCGCCCACCAGGGCGAACGCAAGGACAGGAACCGACACAAGCAGGACGCCGAGACGGCCGCGGGATTTCATCAGGACTCCTCTTCCATCTTACGGGAAGCCGCAGGCCGCGTCGACCCCTTCGGCGCCAATCGAGTCCGTTCGTTTCCGCTCTTGATCTCAGGGCACGGTCGGCGTAGGGTTAGCCAGCCCGGTCCCGCTGTCGGACACGCGCTCTCGAAAAACCGCCCCCCTCTGGAGGAAACATGACGCGTTTGCACCTGCGATCCCTGCCGCCCATCATCACGCTTCTGCTCGTTTTCGCCGCCGTCGATGCGGCGCGCGCCGCCAGCGCGCCCCGCTGGTCGGACGAGCAGCTGGTCGGATTCTCGGACGTGATTCTGACCGGCCGCGTGGCCGATGTCACCTCCGGACGGGACGACAGCGTGGGGACTATCTATACGTATGTCCACGTGGACGTGGACGAAGTGCTGCGGGGTGCGGTGAACACCAGTCGGGTCATCGTCAAGCAGATGGGCGGGGTGGCCGGTGAGATCGGCCTGTCGGTGGCGGACCAGCCGACGTTCGCGCTCGGCGAGGACGTGCTCCTTTTCCTGGAAGCACGACCGCGCGACGGCACGCTCTACACGACGGCCTTGTGGCAGGGTAAGTGGACCATCGAGACGGTACGCGGCGTGCGGACGGCGGTTCGTGGCGAGCCGGGCACCGGCGCTTCCGAGCGGCGCGACCTGCGGACACTGAGCGGGACCATCGCCGCCGGGGCGGCAACGGGCGCGCGTGCGTCTTTCGTCAACGCGGCGCCCGTGGACGCGCGCGACGCCGAGCCGTTCGTGCTGATCAGCAACACGACGCCGTACCGCTACCAGTTCAATCCGCCGGTTGACGTCCACAACACCGGGCAGCCCGGGCTCGCCGGCGGCGGGTTCGCGCAAGTCGGCAACACGATTGGCCGATGGAACGGCACCGGGTCGTCCCTCCAGTTCGGGGCCGGCGGCGGCGTGCAGGGGCGCTGCATCGATCCGTTCCTCGGGAACAGCCGCGTCCAGATCACCTTCATGGACCCGTGCGCTGAAATCAGCAACTCGGGCGGGACCCTGGCGGTGGGAGGGTCGTATTTCCAGACGAGCGGCGGGACCACAGTCAACGGCGTCCTGTTCCGTCACGCGCTGGAAGGGTTCGTCATCAACAACGACAGCGCCACCGCGCTGCAGTTCCTGACCAACAGCGGCTGCTTCTCCGACATCCAGCTGCACGAGCTCGGGCACGTGCTCGGTCTCGGCCACTCGGCGGATTCGAGCGCCATCATGTTCGCCTCGGTCGCGTTCGCCACCTGCTCGGCGAACGGTGCCGGCCGCAACCTGGCGACCGACGACGTCAACGGGCAGCTATTCATCTATCCGGGATCGGGCGCCGTCCCCGGGGCGCCGACGGTGACGTCGGCCGTGGCCAGCGGCGGCGTGCTGACGGTGACGTGGACCTCGGCCGGCGCCGGCCTGACTGCGCACACGCTGGAGTTCTACTCAGGTGCCTCGCTGGTGGCGTCGATCAACGTCGGCGCGGCGACCTCTGTGAACATTCCGCTGCCGGCAGGGATTCAAGGCACGTTCTCCGTGCGGGTGCGCGCCTTCAACGCGTCGGGAGGCGGGCCGTTCGGACCGCTGTTCGCCTTCACGATCGGCAGCGGCGCGCCGGGACAGCCGACGGTCACCTCGGCGACCGCCAGCGGCGGGACACTGACGGTGACGTGGACGCTGGGCGCGGGCGCAGCCCCCACGTCGCACCGGTTGGACTTCTACCAGGGCGCGGCGCTCGTGGCGCAGGTGACGACCGGCGCATCGACGAGCGCTGCGATCCCGCTGCCGGCTGGCGTGCAGGGTAGCTTCGCCGTGAGCGTCACCGCCCTGAATGGGACCACGCCCGGCCCCGCGTCGGCGCTGTTCAACTTCACCATCGGCCCGTCATGCACGGTGCCCGCAAGCCCGGTCGTGACCGGCGGCGTGGCCGGCGGGACGGCGTCGGTCAACTGGACGGCGGTCGCCGGGGCCACCTCGTACCTGGTGTCGGCCGGCACGGCGCCGGGAGGCACACAGTACCTGGCGCCCACGAACGTCGGCGCGTCCACGGGCGTCAGCGCCAGCGGGCTGCCGGCGGGGTTCACGGCGTGGGTGCGCGTCATCGCCGTCAACGCCTGCGGACAGCAGTCCGCCCCGACCGACTTCTTCGTGCAGTAGCCGTGTAATCTGTTCAACGCGGGGTGGCCGGTCCAGACCGGCCACCCCGTCTCGTCGGGTCCGCCGTCGCCCCTTCCGCCGGCGCCTTCGTTCACGTGTCCATCCAACCGTTCCCGGTCGTCATGCCTTATGTCTCGATCCCTTTCCTGTCCGCTGTTGCTGTCGTACGCCGTCCGGGTCGTGGTCTTCGTCGCGTTCGTGGCCGTGCCCTCGACGGCGCGCGCGCAACCGACCATCGCCAATGAGGTAATCGCCGAGATCAACCGCGCCGGCGCCGCGCAGGTCATCGTTGGCGTCGAGCTGCCGTCGTACTCCGTTGAGGGCGCTATGAGCGCGCCGGAGGTCGCGGCGCAGATGCTGGCGATTCGCAGCACGGTGGACGCGGTGCTGGCCAACGTGCCTCTCGGGCTGGTCGTCGGGCATCGCTATCAGCGCATCCCGTTCTTCTCGGCGCGTGTCGACGGCGATGCCCTGGCCGCATTGGCGCAGACGCCGGGCGTGCTGACGATCGAAGCGGACCTCCCGGAGGTGGGCGGGCTCGCCGAGAGCGTGCCGCTGGTGAACGCGCCAGCGGCCTGGTCCGCCGGATCGACCGGTGCCGGCTGGAAGGTGGCGGTCCTCGACACCGGTGTCCAGACCAATCATCCATTTCTCGCCGGCAAGACGGTCGGGGAGGCCTGCTACTCCAACGCCGGCGGCGCGGGCGGCCAGACCGCGGTGTGTCCCGGCGGCGTGGCCACGTCCACGGCCGCGGGCAGCGGCATCGACTGCTCGGTCAACGGCTGCAATCACGGGACCCACGTGGCCGGGATCGCGGTGGGGACGAGCGCGAGTTTCCACGGCGTCGGGCGCGGCGCCCAACTGATTGCGATGCAGGTGTTCACGCGGTTCGATTCCAATTGCGGCAGCAGCGCCGCCCCGTGCGCGCTGTCGTTTCCGTCGGACCAGGTGGCGGCGCTCGAACGGGTGCTGGTTCTCGCTGGCGCCGGCAATGCCGGCCAGATTGCCGCGGTGAACATGAGCGTCGGCGGCGGCCGCTACGTCGATCAGCCGGCATGCGACGCCGCGCAGTCGGCGCGCAAGGCGGCGATCGACAACCTGCGATCGGTCGGTGTGGCCACCGTGGTGTCTGCCGGCAACGACGGCTACACCGACAGCACCAGCGCCCCGGCCTGCATCTCCTCGGCCGTGAGCGTGGGATCGACCACCAAGTCGGACACGGTCTCGCCGTTTTCGAACCGTGCGTCGTTTCTCGCCCTGCTGGCGCCGGGCAGCTCGATCCTGTCCTCGGTGCCCGGCTCCAGCTTCTCGACGTTCAGCGGCACTTCGATGTCGGCGCCGCACGTGGCCGGGGCGTGGGCGGTGCTCAAGCAGGCGCGGCCGGGCGCGACGGTCTCGCAGGTGCTGGACGCGCTGCGCGGGACCGGTGTCTCGATCGACGATCCGCTCTCGATCGGCGAGGGTGGCCAGGCCATCTACCCGCGCATCAACGTCGGCGCCGCGCGCACGTCGCTGCTCGCCGTCGGCGCACCGGGCCGGCCGACCGTCACATCGGCGGTCGCCAGCGGCGGCACGCTGACCGTCACGTGGACGTCGGGCGCCGGCGGCGCGCCGGCCTCGCACCGCCTCGATTTCTTCGCCGGCGGGTCGCTGGTGACGAGCGTCAACGCCGGCGCCGCGACGACCGCCACGATTGGCATCCCGGCCGGGACCGTCGGCAGTTTCGCGGTGAGCGTCGTCGCCACCAACGCCACCGGGTCCAGCCCGGCGTCGCCGCTCTTCGCCTTCACGATCGGCATCGGGACGCCGGGCGCGCCAACGGTCACGTCGGCGACGGCCAGCGGCGGCATCCTGACCGTGTCCTGGCTCGCCGGCACGGGTGCGACGGCAACCACGCACCGGCTCGACTTCTTCGCCGGCGGCGCGCCGGTGGCCGCGGTGACCGTCGGGGCGACGCTGAGCGCCGCGATTCCGATCCCGGCCGGCACGCAGGGAAGCTTCACCGTGCAGGTGACGGCGATCAACGGCACGCTGGCCGGCCCGCCTTCGGCCGCGTTTGCCTTCACGATCGGACCCTCGTGCCCGTTGCCGGCCAGCCCGTCACCGAGCGGCGGCGTGGCCGGCGGCACCGCCACGGTCAGCTGGCCGCCAGTGGCCGGCGCCGTGTCGTACATCGTCTCGGCGGGCACCAGTCCCGGCGGCGTGCAGTATCTGGCGCCGACCAACATCGGCGCCAGCACGGCCATCAGCGCCAGCGGGCTGCCGGCGGGCTTCCAGGCGTGGGTGCGCGTGATCGCGGTGAACGCGTGCGGCCCGAGCGCGCCAGCCGACCGGTTGATTCAATAGTGGTCCTGCTTTTGCGTGGACGGGCCACGAGGTGGCGCGATGATCAGCCGAGCGAGGTGTCCATCGCCATCATGATCAGGAACCCGCTGAGGAACCCCAGCGTGGCCACGTCGGTGTTGCCCTGGCGCGTCGTCTCCGGCAGCAGTTCCTCGACGACGACGTAGAGCATGGCGCCGGCGGCGAACGCCATGGCGTAGGGGAGGACCGGCTGCGCGACGAGCACGAGCAGGCAGCCGAGCACGCCGGCCACCGGTTCGACGGTCGCCGACAACTGGCCGTACCAGAACGCGCGCAGCCGGCTCATGCCCTCGCGGCGGAGCGGCAGCGCGATGGCCAGGCCTTCCGGGATGTTCTGCAGGCCGATGCCGATGGCCAGCGCCAGCGCCGCGCCGGCATTGCCGCCGCCGAACGCCACGCCGACCGCGAGCCCCTCGGGAAAATTGTGGATGGTGATGGCCACCATCAGCAGCACCGCTCGCCGCCAGCTCGAGCGCGGCCCCTCCTGTTGCGCCTCGTCGGGGAACTCCGGGTGCAGGTGGGGCAGCGCCTGGTCGAGCCCGAAGATGAAGAGGCCGCCGAGCGCGAGGCCGATGACCGCCGGCATGGTGCCGCCCATCTCGATCGCGGGCTGCAGCAGCGACCAGCAGGCCGCCGCGACCATGACGCCGGCGGCGCCGCCCATCAGCGCATCCATCAGCCGGCGCGGCGCCTGCTGGAAGAACAGCACCGGCGTCGTGCCGATGGCGGTCAGGAGATAGGTGCCGACGGTGGCGAGAAACGCCTGCGAGACGGGGTCGAGGGCGGCGAACCAGGCCGGCATCTGCGTTCGGAGGATACACTGAGGCGACCATGACCGAACCTGCGACGCCGGCGCCGCGCCCCGCCGTGCCGCCCGAGAGTCCCCGCAGCATCCAGCTCAGCGCCGGCGAGTTCTACTGGCTGACGCTCGGCGTCTGGACCGGCGGGATCTTCATCCTGACGCTGATGCCGCTGCTGCTGATTCCGCGTCTCGGCATGCCCCTGGGCGTCGGACTGTCGTATCTCGTGTTCTTCCTGGCCTGGCAGCCCATCCAGATCATCACGCAGCGGACCTTCGGCATGCGTGCCGGCGTGCTGCGGATGATCGTCTTCGTCGCGGCCGCCGCGAGCATCGCCTTCTACCTGCGCGAGGCGCTGATCGGCATGTCGCGCGGCTGACCGCCGCTCAGAACAGCGGCTTGCCGTCGAGATCGGGCGGAAGGGCGAGGCCGAAGAACTTGAGGACGGTCGGCGCGATGTCGATGATGCGCGGCACCGGCGTCGCCGGCCGCGTGTTGGTGATGAGGACGCCGGCCGTGATCTGATAGTCGTACGAGCCGTGGTCGCCCGACCATTTCTTCATGTTGGGCTCGATCAGCTGCGGCGGCGTGCCGCCGAGCGTCGTCTGCCACGAGGTGCGGTAGCCGTCCTCGAACCCGACCTGCAGCTCCGCGGCGTCGGCAAAGTAGGGACCGTCGTAGATGTCAGCCCGCTTGTAGACGTTGCGGATCACGCGGCCGCCGGTGCGCGGATCCTGCATCGCCATCAGGTCCGTGGCCAGGGCATCGACCAGGGCGTCGTGCTCGGCGCCGGGTTGCACGATCCCCTGGCCCTCGCGTCCCGCGAGGTTGACGTAGATCTGGCCCAGCCCCATGGCGTAGGCGCGCGTCCGCGACCAGTCGACGTTCTCCCAGAACGTGCCGCCGCCGAACAGGTCGTCGAGCTTCTTCTCGCCCGGCGCCTGCCCCTGCAGCGCCATGTAGCCGTTCTGCACCAGCCAGGTGTTGAGGTTCACCGACCAGCGGAACGAGTGGAACCCGTGGTCGGACACGACGAGCACGGCGGTGCCGGGTTCGAGCCGCGCCAGCACTTCGCCGACGAACGTGTCGGCGCGGCGGTACATGTGCTCGATCGCGCCGCCGTGCACGCGCGCGAGCTCCGCGTCGTACATCGGGTGCTCGGGATCGATCAGCCGCCACATCATGTGCTGCACGCGATCGGTGGTCTCGATGACGCCGACGAGCAGGTCCCAGTTGCGCGCGTCCACGCGATTGAGGATGACCGCGGCACGGTCGTTGAACGCGCGCTCGAGGTCGTCCATGAACGTCGCTTCGTCGAGCCGCTCTTCGTTGAGCGGCCACGTGGCCTCCGGCCACCCGAGCGTGCGATAGGGCCCGAGCCGGTCGTACAGGTCGGCGGCGAACGACTCGGGCGCCGACATGGCCGCGGGAGGGCTCTGCGGGTGCCAGTTCACCGGCGAGACGTAGAGCTGGAGATCGGTGCCCGCCTTGACCAGGAAGAACTGCGCCATGCCATGGACCCGGACCAGCAGGTTGACGCGGAACTCGAGGTCCACCCAGCGGCTCCAGCCGCGCTCGCTGAGATGGATGGTCTGGCCCTGGATGTCGATGTTCGCGGTACGCGCGTCGCGATTCCAGGTGATGGTGAACGGCAGCCGGACGTCGGCGTCGGCGGCGAGGGCGGCCAGCTCCGCCTTGTCCTCGTCGCTGGGCGTGCCGCGCTCGCGCAGGCGCCGCTCCTGCTGTCGCACGATCGGATTGGGCGGGCCCACGATCTCGGCGCGTGCGACGCTGCCGTCGAACACCAGGCGGCGCAGGATGCCGCCGAACTCGGTGTTGCCCTCCTCGTAGCGGCTGAGATCGGTGGCGAAATAGTAGAACGTCCCCATCGTCCCGCGAATGTCGGGGAGCGGGAGGCCGGCGAGCAGTTCGCCGTGGGGGACGGTCTCGGGCGGAAAGGTGACCGGCACGGTGAGGATGCTGGAGCGGACGCCGGCCTGACCGGCGGTGACCCAGAACGACGTGCCACCGCGCGTCGAGGTGAGCTGCGGCTTGCTGATCGGGATGTAGTTGAACAGGAACCGCGGCGGCTCGCGCTTGACCATCGCCAGGTCGGGCAGGTAGGTGGCGGTGTCGCGGATGAGGAAGTCGTAGATGTTGTGCTTGCCGGCGTTCACGCCGGTGGCGAACGAAGCCCAGGCGGTCGGGCTCTCGGGCGAATGGGTCGTCTCCAGCGGAAACAGGCCGCCGGCGGCGGCGAGCTTGGCGAAATTGGGCAACCGCCCGGCCTTCATCCAGCGCTCGGCGAGGTCGGGATCCATGCCGTCGAAGCCGAGGATCACCATCTTCTGCGCGAACGCCGACTGGCTGCCTGGCGAGCAGGCGAATCCGCACGCGATGCAGAGCGCCGCGGCCGCGCACACGATTTTCGGCACGCCAGATTATAGGGCGAGTAGCGGACAGCGTCCGGCGACCACGGGCCCGCGCGCCGCGGCTCGCTCGACGGTGGCACGTATACTGGATCGGTGCGCGTGCTCGCGATCGACTACGGCGCGCGCCGGATCGGGTTGGCGCTGAGCGACGCGACCGCCACGCTGGCCTCGCCGTGGCGGCTGCTCGAACGTCCGCCGTCGCCGCGGGAGACACTCGAGGTGCTCATGCGCGTGATCGACGAGCTCATCCACGACGACGACGGGCTCGCGGCGGTGGTAGTCGGATGGCCCCGGCGGCTCGATGGAAGCGCCACCCATCAGACCGCGGACGTCGAAGCCCTCGCCCGCACCCTCGAGGCGCGGCTCGCCATCCCCGTCGTCCTGCAGGACGAGCGCCTGAGCAGCCACGAAGCCGACACCCGCCTGGCGTCGCGTGAGCGGGACTGGCGGCGACGCAAGGCGAAGCTGGACGCGGCGGCCGCGGCGGTCGTGCTCCAGGATTACCTCGATCACCGGAAGCCCTGATGCGCGCCCTCCGTTATCTCCTGATCCTGCTGATCGTGATCGGTCTCGCCGCGGGGGTGGCCGCGTATCTCGGCGCCGGCCGCTTGTACGAGCCGTACCGCGGCTATGCGGAGTCCGAGACCTTCGTCGAGATCCCGCAGGGCGCCGGCCCCGCGAGCATCGGCCAGCGCCTGGTCGATGCCGGGGTGGTGCGCGACGCCGTCACGTTCCGCGCGGCGGTGTGGATGAGCGGCCGCGCGCGCGAGCTCAAGGCGGGCGAATACCGGTTCGACCGGCCGCTGACGCCGCTCGACGTGGTCGGCATGATCGCGCGCGGCGAGGTGTACCGCCGGCTGGTCACGTTCCGCGAGGGACTGACCATTCCCGAGATGGCGGCGGTCTACGCGAGCGCGGGGCTGGGCGCGGCGGCCGAGTTCGAGGCGGCGGCGCGCGACATCGGTGCCATTGCCGCCCTCGATCCCGCGGCGCGCGATCTCGAAGGCTATCTGTTCCCGGAGACCTATTCGCTTCGGCGCGAGACGCCGGCGTCGGCGCTGGTGGCGCAGATGACCGCGCTCTTCCTCAAGACCTTCACGCCGGACATGCGCGAGGCGGCCGCGGCGCGCGGGCTGACGGTCCGCGAGGCGGTCACGCTGGCCTCGCTGGTCGAGAAGGAGACGGCGGTGCCGGAGGAGCGGCCCATCGTCGCGGCCGTCTACCTGAATCGCAAACGGATCGGCATGGCGATGCAGGCCGATCCGACGGTGATCTTCGCCCTGCAGCGCGCCGGCCGCTACACCGGCAACCTGCGCCGCGACGATCTGCAGTTCGACTCGCCGTACAACACCTACCGCTACCCCGGCCTGCCGCCCGGGCCGATCGCGGCGCCGGGCAGGGCCGCGCTGGCGGCGGCGGTGAACCCGGCCGAGGTCGACTACCTGTATTTCGTCAGCCGCAACGACGGGTCGCACGTCTTCGCGCGGACGCTGGCCGAGCACAACCGCAACGTCCAGCAGTGGCAGGTCGAGTACTTCCGCCAGAAGCGCGCGACCGGCAGAGTAGCCCGTCAGCGCTCTCCCCACTTGAGCTTCTTGCGCAGGACCTCGAAGTAGCTGCGGGTGGCAGCGCGCACCAGGCGAATCGGCTTCGCGGCCCGCGTCACCGAGATCTCCTCGCCCTCGGGCAGGGGAAAGCCGTGCTGGCCGTCAAAGGTGACGTAGATCTCGGCGCCGGCGTTGCCCGACGCGGCCCGCACGCGCACTTCCCGCTCGGCGGGAATGACGATCGGGCGATGGGTGAGCGTGTGCGGCGCGATCGGCGTGAGGACGATGGCGTCCATCGCCGGATGAATCACCGGTCCGCCGGCGGACAGGTTGTACGCCGTCGATCCGGTGGGGCTGGCGATGATGAGGCCGTCGGAGCGCACGGCGGTCACGAACTGGTCGCCGACGGTGACGTCGAGGTCGATCATCCGCGACAGCGCGGTGCGGGTGAGCACGATGTCGTTGAGCGCGACGCGCGACTGGCCGTTCACCACGCCCCGCAGCATCATCCGCTCGTCGTGCGCCACCTCGCCGGCGAGCGCCGCGGCCAGCGCGGTGAACAGTTCCGGACGCGTGATCTCGGTGAGGAACCCGAGCGAGCCGAAGTTCACGCCGAGAATCGCGACGTCGAGGCCTGCCTGACCGATGAGGTCGGCGACGGCGAGCAGCGTGCCGTCGCCGCCGAGGACCAGCACCAGATCCACGTCCGCCGCGATCGTCTCGCGCGGCACCACCCGGCGCGATGCCGGCGGCATCAGGTCGGCGGAATCGGTGGCCCACACCGCCTCGACCTGGCGGTCGTGCAGCCAGACCTCGAGGGTGGCGAGCGTCTCGCTCGCGGCACTGAGGTGCTGCTTGGTGACGATTCCTACGCGCATCGCAGGTGCATCAGGTATTCGCGATTGCCTTCGGCGCCGGTGATCGGCGACTCGACCAGGCCGACGCGGGTCAATCCTACTGCAGCCGCCGCCGCGGTCACCTCCTCCAGCACGCGGGCGTGCACCGCCGGGTCGCGCACCACGCCGCCGCGCGCGACGTCGGCGCGCCCGGCTTCGAACTGCGGCTTGACGAGCACCACCACATCGGCCCCCGGCGCCAGCAGCGGCGGCAGCGCCGGCAGGATGTGCCGCAGCGAGATGAACGAGACGTCGATGGTGACGATGTCGGCGCCTTCGCCCAGGCCGGGCAGGTCGGCCGGGGTGAGGGCGCGCGCGTTGCAGCCCTCGACCACCGTCACCCGCGGATCGGTGCGCAGTTTCCAGTGCAGCTGCCCGTGGCCGACGTCGAGCGCGATGACGCGCCGGGCGCCGCCCTGCAGCAGCACGTCGGTGAACCCGCCGGTGGAGGCGCCGATGTCGAGGCCGAGCCGCGCGGTCGAGATCGATGGCGAAGCTCGCCAGCGCATGTGCGAGCTTGATGCCGCCGCGGCCGACCCACGGGTGCTCGGGTTCGACGACGGTGATCGCGGCATCCGCGGGAACGAGCTGGCCGGCTTTCGCCGCCGGGCGTCCGGCGACCGAGACCTTGCCGGCCATGATGAGCGCGCGCGCCCGCTCGCGCGACTCGGCCAGGCCGCGCGCGACCAGCACCGTGTCGAGGCGGGTGCGGGGCGGGCTCACGATCGGCGGGTGACGATCCAGCGGGCGATGGCGGGCAGGTGCGAGCCGGTGAGGCCGGCCTCGGCCAGCGCCGCGTCGGCGCGCCCGGCGCACGCCTCGGCCAGGGCTCGCGATTGGTCGAGCCCGAAGAGGGCGGGGTAGGTCGGTTTGCCCGCGGCCGCGTCCTTGCCGGCGGTCTTGCCGAGCGCCTCCGACCCCGCTTCGACGTCGAGGATGTCATCGACGATCTGAAAGGCGAGGCCGATCTCCGCGGCGTAGCGATCGACGGCGGCGACGCGCGCCTCGTCGGCGCCGGCCATGACCGCGCCGCAGGCGGCAGCGGCGCGGATCAGGGCGCCGGTCTTGCGCGCGTGCATCGCCTCGAGGGCGCCGGCGTCGAAGGTCGCGGGCGCCTGGCCGGCGGCGGGACGCACCGCCTGGAGATCGATCGCCTGTCCGCCCACCATCCCGGCCGGCCCGGCCGCGTCGGCGATGATCTCGATAACGTGCAGCTTGCGCGCGACGACGACGGGATCGTGGGAGATCGGATCGCGGACCAGCACGCTGAACGCCTCGGCGTGCAGGCCGTCGCCGGCGAGGATCGCCATGCCGTCGCCGGCGATCACATGCAGCGTCGGCCGTCCGCGCCGCATGACGTCGTCATCCATCGCCGGCAGATCGTCGTGGATGAGCGAGTAGGTGTGGATCATCTCGATGGCGCAGGCGGCGGGCAGCGCGGCCGCGCGCGCCAGTGCCGGCACCTCGCCGCGCAGCGCGGCGACCGCGTCGGCGGCGGCGAGCGTGAGCACCGGCCGCAATCGCTTGCCGCCGGCCATCAGGCTGTAACGCATCGAATCGGCGACGACGGCGGGCGTGCGCGGCGGCTGCGGCAGGTAGCCGGCGAGCGCCCGGTCGACGTCCGCGCGACACTCCCGCAGGTATTCGTCGAGCGGGCTCACGGATCAGCGTTCCTCGTCGCCGGGCAGGCCGAGCGTCGGCGGCGCCAGCTTGAGCTCGCCGCGATCGTTCAGCACCTCGATGCGGCGCTCCGCCTCCTCGAGCCGGGCGTGGCAGAACCGCGACAACTGGACGCCGCGCTCGTACAGCTCCAGCGATTTCTCCAGCGCCAGGTCGCCCTCTTCGAGTTTCTTGACGATCGTGTCGAGCTCGGCGATGGCCGCCTCGAAGTCCTTGATGGTGGAATCCATGGGTTGCTTCCGTCGATCCGTGGCGCGCCGGAATCGCTATTCCGGCGCGGGTCTGGTGACCTCGCACTGCAGTTCGCCGCGTTCGAGCGTGACGCGCACCCGGTCGCCGGGAGCGACAGCGGCGGCGTCGCGCAGGATGCGGGTCCGCGTGTCGTTCCAGCAGACCGCGTAGCCGCGGGCGAGCACGCCGAGCGGACTCAGCCCGTCGAGGCGGGCGGCGAGCGCCTTGAATCGCGAATCGGCGCGATGCAGCCGCCGCGTCCACGAGGTGCCCAGCTGCGTCTCCCGAGCCGCGAGCCGGGCGCGCACGGCGGCGAGCCGGTGCCGCGGGTCGAACGTCTCGAGGGCGCGGCGCAGCGTTTCGTGCCGGCGGCTCCGCCGCGCCATCGATCCGGCCAGCGCCTGCCGAAGCGCCGCACGCAGCTCGGCGGTGTGCCGGCCGCGCATCGCGACCCGGCCGCGGTGTCCGGACATGCCGGGGCGGGCGAGCAGCACGTGCAGCCGCGACTCGAGCCGGCGCACCCGCGCGCGGGCCGCGGCCGCCAGCCGGTCGCCAAGGCGGTCGATGTGCCCGCAGAACTCGTCCTTGCGCCGCACCACCAGCTCCGCCGCCGCCGAGGGCGTCGCGGCCCGCAGGTCGGCGACGAAATCCGCGATGGTCACGTCCGTTTCGTGGCCGACGGCGGAAATCACCGGGACCGGACACGCGGCAATCGCACGCGCGACCTTCTCCTCGTTGAACGCCCACAGGTCCTCGAGCGAGCCGCCGCCGCGTCCGACGATGACCACGTCCACGCCCTCGATCCGGCCGATCTGCCGGATCGCGCGCACCAGCTCGCCGGCCGCATCCTCGCCCTGCACCCGCGACGGGGCGATGACCAGGTGCGCATTCGGATAGCGTCGGTGGAGCACGCGGACGATGTCGCGCAGCGCCGCCCCGTCGATCGAGGTCACGATGCCGATGCGCCGCGGCAGCGCCGGCAGCGGCCGCTTGCGCGCCGCCTCGAACAGGCCTTCGCCGGCCAGCTTCTTCTTCAGCTGTTCGAAGGCCAGCTGCAGCGCGCCGAAGCCGTGCGGCTCGATCTGCTCGCCGACGAGCTGATACTCGCCCTTGGGGTCGTAGACGCTGAGGCGGCCGCGCACGACGACGTGCAGCCCGTCTTCCGGCTTGAACTTGAGATAGCGCAGCGCCGAGCGGAACATCACGCCCTTGATCTGCGCGCCGCCGTCCTTCAGCGTGAAATAGAGGTGCCCGGTCGTCCACACGCGCGCGTTCGAGAGCTCGCCCTCCACCCAGATCTCGGGGAACGTGGTCTCGAGGATCTCGCGGATCGAGCCGGTCAGCTCGCTGACGGTGAGGACGCGCCGCGCCGGCCGCGCCGGCGGGGGTGCGGGGGCGGCAGGCGCCGGGCGCGGCTCCGGCGCGGGCTCCGGCTCCGGCTCCTCGAAGGGGAGGTCAAAGAGGCCGCTCACGGCAGCGAGACCTCGGGCTCGCTGTCGCGCCGCGCGGCGAGGCGGTCGAGCGCGTCGGCATCGAGCGACAGCCGCTCGATCGCGACGGCGCGGCCGGTGGCGGGATCCGCGGTGATCACCACCGCATGCAGCCACGGGTCGCCGGTGGCGCCGGCGAAGCGGGACGGCAGGCCGCTGGTGAAGCGGGCGATGACCGACGTGCGCTCCATGCCGATGATGCCGTCGTGCGCGCCGGTCATCCCGACGTCGGTGATGTAGGCGGTGCCGCCGGGAAGGACCCGCGCGTCGGCGGTCTGCACGTGCGTGTGAGTCCCGACGACCGCCGTCACCTGGCCGTCGAGAAACCAGCCGAACGCCAGCTTCTCCGACGTCGCCTCGGCGTGGAAGTCCACGAACACGATCGTCGCCCCGGCGGCGCGCACGCGGGCGACGTGCTCGGCGGCCACCGTGAACGGGTTGTCGAGGTTGGCGAGGAACACGCGGCCCATCGCGTTGACGACGCCGACCTTGACGCCATCGGCGCCGGTCCAGACATACGACCCCGCCCCCGGGGCGCCCGCCGGGTAGTTGGCTGGCCGAAGCAGCTGCGGCATGCCGGCGATGAACTCCATCACCTCGCGCTTGTCCCAGATGTGGTTGCCGGAGGTGAGCACCTGGATCCCCATGTCGAGCAGCTCGTCGGCGATCGCCCGCGTGACGCCGGCGCCGCCGGCCGCGTTTTCCGCGTTCGCAATCACCAGGTCGACCGCGTGCGCGCGGACCAGCGCCGGCAGGCTGCGGCGCACCACGTCGCGTCCGGGCCGCGCGACGATGTCGCCGATGAACAGGATGTTCATCCGCGGGGAACCGCGCGGTCGCCCGAATCGGCTTCGACGTTGACGAGGATGTCGCGGCCGCGCCGCTCCGCGATCTTGGGCAGCATGATGCGCAGCTCGCCGTCCTTGAGGCGCGCGCGCGCCGCGGCCGCGTCGATCGCGACGTGGACGCGGACGGCGCGAGCGAAGCGGCCGAAGTCGCGCTCGACCAGGTGAAAGCTCGCCGGCCCGCGCGCCGGTTCGGGCCGTTCCTTCTCGCCGGCAATCAACACGACGCCGGCCTTGATCAGGATGCGGACGCCGTCGGCGATGACGCCGGGGACGTCGAGCACGATCTCGATCGTTCGTTCGGTCTCGAAGACGTCGAAGAGCGGCAGGCACTCGCCCGAGACGAGGTGGCGACGGTCGCCGCGGCGGCGGGCGAGGTCCTCGAACAGGCGGCGTACCTCGGGTCCGAGGTCGCCGACGTCGGTCGAAACGAGCATTCGTGACAGGGGGCGCATAGCAATCCAGGGCCGCGCCGTGCGGGGAGCCGCGGCGCGCAGCGAGCCCGCGCCGGTGCCTTGGCGCGACTCAATCCATAGTATCGCGCGAATCCACGTCCAGGACCGCGCCCAGCAGCACCTCGGCGCCGCGTGCGCAGTCGTCCCAGGTCGTCCGCTCGAGCGGCGAGTGGCTGACCCCGCCGACGCTGGGCACGAAGATCATGCCCATCGGGCAGAGCGCCGCAATCATCTGCGCGTCGTGCCCGGCGCCGCTCGGCAGGCGGGCTGCCGCCAGCCGCGCCCGGTCGGCGGCACGCGCGACCGCCTGCTGTACGCCGTCATGGGCCAGCGCCGGCGGATTGCGCGACGCCAGCGTCAGCGCGATCTCGGTGCGCGTCTCGGCGGCAATCGCCGCGGCGCGTTGCCGGATGTCGCCGGCGAGCGCCTGCAGCACCGACTCCGACAAGTCGCGCAGCTCGACGCTGAGGTTGACGCGCCCGGGAATCACGTTGGGCGAGTTGGGCACGACCTCCATCCGGCCCACGGTGCCGACGTGGCGTCCCGGCCGCGCCTGCACCGCCTCGCGCACCGCGAGCGTCAGGCGCGAGGCCGCGACGAGCGCGTCCCGCCGCTCCGGCATCGGCGTCGTCCCGGCGTGGTTGGCGAAGCCGGTGACGGTCGCGTCATAGCGATGGATCGACACGATGCCCTCGACGATGCCGATCGGGATGCCGGCGGCGTCGAGCGTGCCGCCCTGCTCGATGTGCAGCTCGAGATAGGCGTGCCACGTCCCCGGCGGACGTACCGCGCTCTCGATGCGCGCCGGGTCGCCGCCAATCCGGCGAATGGCATCGGCCCGGCGCAGTCCGTTCCACACCTCGTCGAGATCGCCGGCCTGCAGGTCGCCGGCGACCACCCGGCTGGCGGCGGTGCCGCGGCCGAAGGCGGTGCTCTCCTCGTGCGCCCACAGCACCATCTCGAGCGGATGCCGCGGCGAGATGCCCGCGGCCTGGCACGCCTGGATCACCTCCAGCGCCGCCAGCGTGCCGAGATCGCCGTCGAAGTTGCCGCCGGTGGGCACCGAATCGATGTGCGACCCGAAGAGGATCGGCCGCCGCTCCGGCGCACCGCCCGGCCAGCGCGCGAAGACGTTGCCCGCGGCGTCGAGCTGCGGCGTCAGGCCTGCCGTCGTCATCTCGGCGAGCAGCCACTGCCGGGCGGCGATGTCGGCGTCGGAATAGGCGACCCGGCTCACGCCGGCGTCGAAGGTCGCGCCCGCGGGACGGCCGAAGGTGCTGAGCGCTTCGATCCGGCGCCGCAGCCGCGCGGCGTCAATCGCGGGCGCCGCCTGGGCGCCACCCGCCGGCAGGCGAGTGGGCGCCGCGAGCACGGCACCGGCGGTCAGGGTCAGCCACTCGCGGCGGGAGAGCATGGGCAGATTGTAGGACGTTGGCGTGGAGATCTGGCCGGGTCTCTCGCCGAACCGGGACGGAGGGACCGCAAATTGCTGAGTTAGCGTCCGCGGAGCGGTTGCCACGCCAAGCCTCGTAATATGAGTGTTATAAACTAATATAAGCTGCTTGACACTCACTCATAGCATTGCTATCCTAAGCGTCGGGAATGAATGGGAAGGGGCGAAATGGCAAAAGGCAAAGTGATTGGAATCGACCTCGGCACCACCAACTCGGTGGTCGCGGTCATGGAAAACGGCCAGGCGACCGTCCTGGTCAACCAGGAGGGGTCGCGCCTGACGCCCTCGGTCGTCGGCTTCACCAAAGATGGTGAACGGCTGGTCGGCCAGGTGGCGAAGCGCCAGGCGGTGACCAATCCCGAGAACACCGTGTTCTCGGTCAAGCGGTTCGTGGGCCGCAAGTTTTCCGAAGTCGGCGCCGAGGCGTCCCGTGTCCCGTACCGGCTCGTGTCCGCCGGCAACGGTGACGCATGGGTGGAGGTGCGCGGCAAGCAGTACTCGGCGCCCGAGGTGTCCGCGATGATCCTGCAGAAGCTGAAGCAGGCCGCGGAGGACCACCTGGGCGAGAAGGTGACCGACGCGGTCATCACGGTCCCGGCCTACTTCAACGACGCGCAGCGGCAGGCCACCAAGGATGCCGGACGCATCGCCGGGCTCAACGTCCTGCGCATCGTCAACGAACCCACCGCGGCCGCGCTGGCCTACGGCCTCGACAAGAAGAAGGACGAGACGATCGCGGTCTACGACCTGGGCGGCGGTACGTTCGACATCTCCATCCTGGAGGTGGGCGAAGGCGTGGTCGAGGTGAAGTCCACCAACGGCGACACGCACCTGGGTGGCGACGACTTCGATCAGGCCGTCGTGGAGTGGCTCACCAGCGAGTTCAAGAAGGCGGAGGGCATCGACCTCGCCAGGGACCGCATGGCGCTGCAGCGGCTGAAGGAGGCGGCGGAGAAGGCGAAGATCGAGCTCTCCTCGGTGATGGAGACCGAGATCAACCTGCCATTCATCACCGCGGACGCCGCGGGGCCGAAGCATCTGGCGCTGAAGCTCACGCGCGCGACGCTCGAATCGCTGGTCGAGGATCTCGTCCAGCGGACGATGGGTCCGCTGCAGCAGGCGCTCGCCGACGCGGGCGTCAAGGCCTCGGCGATTGACGAGGTCGTGCTCGTCGGCGGTTCGACCCGCATGCCGCGGGTCCACGAGGTCGTGAAGGCGTTCTTCGGGAAGGAGCCGCACAAAGGCGTGAACCCGGACGAGGTCGTCGCCATCGGCGCGGCGCTGCAGGGCGGCGTCCTGGCCGGCGAGGTCAAGGATCTCCTGCTGCTCGACGTCACGCCGCTGTCGCTCGGCATCGAGACGCTGGGCGGCGTGATGACGACGCTCATTTCGCGGAACACGACGATTCCGACGAAGAAGAGCGAGATCTTCTCGACCGCGACCGACAGCCAGACCAGCGTCGAAGTGCACGTCCTGCAGGGGGAGCGGCCGCTCGCCCGCGACAACCGGACGCTGGGCCGCTTCCATCTCGTCGGCCTGCCGCCGGCCCCGCGCGGACTGCCGCAGATCGAGGTCACGTTCGACATCGATGCCAACGGCATCGTCCACGTGGTCGCGAAGGACCAGGCGACGGGGAAGGAGCAGACGATCACGATCAGCGGCTCGAGCGGCCTGTCGAAGGACGAGGTCGATCGCATGGTCACGGACGCGGCCGCGAACGCGGCCGGCGACCAGGCGCGGCGCGATCTGATCGAAGCGCGCAACCAGGCCGACACGCTGGCGTACTCGGTGGAGAAGACCCTCGCCGAGAGCCAGGCCAGGCTGACGCCGGCCGACGCCGGCCGCGTCGAAACCGCGCTCGCGGCGGCCAGGCAGGCCGTGCAGGGCGAGGACCTTGCCGCCATCCGGGCGGCGACGACCGAGCTGCAGCAGGCCTCGCACGCGATGGCCGCGGCGCTCTACCAGGCGAACCAGGGTCCGGACGCGGGGGCGCACGCTCCTGACGCCGGCCCGCAGGGCCCCGATGACTCGTCCGACGTCAAGGAGGGCGAGGTCGTCGAGGGCGAATACGCAGAGACCCGCTGAGAAGGAGAGACCGACATGGCTATGACTCGATTCGATCCGTTCCGTGACCTCGCGGTGCTCCAGGACCGCATGAACCGGATGTTCAACGACAGCTACGGGCGCGGGCGCGAGGACGACCTCATGAACCGCGGCAGCTGGACGCCGGCCGTGGACATCTACGAGATCGACGGCGCGCTCGTGCTGAAGGCGGAACTGCCCGACATGCGGCGCGAGGACATCGACGTGAGCGTCGAGAACCACACCCTGACGATCCGCGGCGAGCGCAAGCTCGACAACCAGATCAAGCAGGAGAACTTCCACCGCATCGAGCGGGCGTATGGCAGTTTCTCGCGCCAGTTCTCGCTGCCGCCAGCCGTGGACGCCACGAAGATCGGCGCGGAGTACAAGAACGGCGTCCTGAGCGTCCGGCTGCCGGTGCGCGAGGAAGCCAAGCCGCGGACCATCAACATCGAGGTCGCCGCGTAATCGCGGCGACTTCGCGCTACGATCACCGGATGGGCGGATTCCTCCTCCACACGGTGGTCCTGGCGATTGCCATCTGGCTCACGGCCGCCATCGTCCCCGGCATCACGGTGGGGTCGTGGGCCACGCTGGCACTCGCCGCCCTGGTGCTGGCCCTCGTCAATGCCGTGATCCGGCCGGTGCTGGTCATCCTCACCCTGCCGATCACGGTGCTGACGCTGGGTCTGTTCTATCTCGTCGTCAATGGCGTGGCGTTCGGCCTGGCGGCCGCGCTGGTGCCCGGCTTTCGCATCCAGTCCTGGTTCGCGGCGATTCTCGGCGCGTTCCTGACCAGTGTCTTCTCCTGGTTCATCGGGATCTTCGTCCGGCGGGACTGACGGGGGACCGGGGGGCGCCGGTTGCGGTGCGACCGCCGGCTCCTGTAAGCTAAGAAGCTTATGTCCGACCTGGAAATGCAAGAGGGCGAGCCCCTCGTCGAGGAATCACGGGCGCCGCGCGAGCCGGCCGCCCCGATCGAGAGCCGCTTCCTGTTCGTGGACGTGGCCGCCCTGCGCGCCAAGCAGTTGCGCCGCGGGGCCAAGCTGCGGCTCCCGGAGCCTGCTCCCGAGGTGGACGCCACGCCGCGGCCGCTCAAGGCCGAGCGCCTGGCCATGACCGAGGTGCGGCACGGCCTGGTCGAGTGGGCGCTGCCCGACTTCAAGGCCGTCTTCGACACGCGATAGGGCCGCCGGGCGGCCCATCCCCTCCTGAGCGGGCGGCGCGAACTCCGCGTCGCCATTCGACGTATTCCCCCTTCAGGGGGATCGCTCCGTGATTGAGTTCTTCGTCCTGGCGCTGCTGGCCGTCGTCGGCCTGTCGATCGCGGCGGTGGTCGGGTTCGTCTACCTCCTGCTGAAGATGGTCCTGTGGGTCGTCTTCTTCCCGATCAAGCTGGCGTTGTGGGCTGTCTTCTTCCCGATCAAGCTGCTGCTGAAGCTGCTGTGGCTGCCGGTCGGCCTCGCCTTCGGCGCCATTGGCCTCGGCCTCGGCGTCGTCGCGCTGCCGCTGCTGCTGCTCGTCGTCGGCGCCGGGCTGGTCGTGGCGCTGCTTGCCACCGTGCTCGGCCTGCTGATCCCGGCCATCCCCTTCGTGCTGCTCGGCCTCCTGCTGTGGAGCGTCTTCGGCCGGCGTCCCGCGACCGCCTGACGGCGGCGTGCGATCAGACCGGCGGCGCCTGCAGGTGGTGGTCGGTGTCGCGCTGGTACGCGTCCGCCACCCGCAGCAGCGTGGCTTCATCGAGCATGCGTCCGGTCAGCTGCAGTCCGATCGGCAGCCGATCGGCGGAGAACCCGCACGGCACGCTGATGCTCGGCAGCCCGGCGAGGTTGGCGCTGACGGTGAAGACGTCGGCGAGGTACATCTGCAGCGGATCGTCGGTCTTCTCGCCCAGCCGGAACGCGGGGGTGGGCGTCGTCGGCATGGCCACGGCGTCCACGTCCTGGAACGCGCGCTCGTAGTCGCCGAGCACGAGCGTGCGGACCTGCTGCGCCTTGAGGTAGTAGGCGTCGTAATAGCCGGCGCTCAGCACGTAGGTGCCGAGCATGATGCGCCGCTTCACTTCGGCGCCGAACCCGTTGTCACGCGTGCGGTCGTACATCGCCTGGAGCTGCCGTTCCGCCTTGGCGTCGCCGTCCACCGCCGCCCGGTAGCCGTAGCGCACGCCGTCGTAGCGCGCCAGGTTGGATGAAGCTTCGGCGGTGGCGATCAGGTAGTAAATCGGGATGGCGTAGCGTGCGTGCGGCAGGGCGATGTCCGTGACGGTGGCACCGCGGGCCCGCAGCGCGTCGATCGACGCGTCGAAGGCACGGCGCACGGAATCGTCGATGCCTTCGGCCATGACCTCGCGCGGGACGCCGATGCGGATGCCGCGGGCGTCGCCGGTCAGCGCGGCGCGGTACGACGGCACCGGGTCGGCGAGCGCCGTCGAGTCGTGCGCGTCGGGGCCGGCGATGACCTCGAGGATGCGGGCGGCATCGGCCGCCGTGCGCGCCAGCGGCCCGACCTGGTCGAGCGATGAGGCGAACGCGAGCAGGCCGTAGCGCGAGACGCGGCCGTAGGTGGGCTTGAGCCCGACGACGCCGGTCAGGGCAGCGGGCTGGCGGATGGAGCCGCCGGTGTCCGAGCCGAGCGCGACCGGCGCCAGCCGGGCGGCGACCGCCACCGCCGATCCGCCGCTCGACCCGCCCGGGGTGCGATCGCGCGCCCACGGGTTCTTCGAGGCGCCGAACGCGGAATTCTCCGTGGAGGACCCCATCGCGAACTCGTCGAGGTTCGTCTTGCCGAGGATGACCGCGCCCGCGGCCTCGAGCCGCTCGACGACCGTCGCGTTGTACGGCGGCACGAACCCTTCGAGGATGCGCGAGGCGGCCGTCGTGACCATGCCGCGCGTGCACAGGTTGTCCTTGATCGCGATGGGGACGCCGTGCAGCGGCCCGGGAACCTGACCCGCGGCGCGCGCCGCATCGAGCGCGCCGGCGCGCTCCAGCGCCTGTTCGGCCGCCACCGTGTGGAACGCGTGCAGCGATCCGTCGAGCGACCGGATGCGATCGAGGTAGGCATGCGTCACGTCCCACGCGCGCAGGTCGCCGGCGGCGAGTTGGGCCGCGAGCGGCTCGAGGGTGAGGGCGGTCGGATCGCTCATCCCATCACCCGCGGCACCTTGAACAGGCCGGCTTCGGGCGCCGCCTCGGGCGCGTTGGCGAGCGCCGCGTCACGGGGCAGCGTCGCGGCGGGCTCGTCGGGCCGATCGACGGGGCGGTTCATCACCTGCGTCGTCGGCAGCACACCCGTCGTGTCGAGGCCCTGGACGGCGGCGACGTAGTCGAGGATCCCGGCGAGCTGCCGCGTGAACAGCGCCACCTCGTCGGGGGTGAGGTCGATCCGTGCCAGTTGCGCGATGCGACGGACCTCGTCGGCGGACAATGAAGCAGGCATGAACCACCGATTCTACCGGAGCGGCACGAACGCGCCTTCGTCGAGCAGCCAGCACTCGCCGGAAAATCCGCTGGCCGCGACCTGCTCCCGCAGCCGCGCCACGGCCGCCGTGCGCTCGTAGCGCACCGAGAGGTGGTTGAGCACCAGCACGCGGGCGGCGGCCTCGCGCGCCACCTGCAAGGCCTCTTCGGAGGTTGCGTGGATCGGGGCCCGCCGTTCGTCGGCTCCGAGGAAGGTGGCGTCGTGCACGAGCACGTCGGCCCCGCCGGCCAGCGCCGGCGGGATCGGCATCGCGTCTCCGGAGTGGGCGAACAGGACGTGGCGATACTCTTCCATCAATTCGTCGCGGCCGTCGCGCCGCGCGCGCCGCTCGATCTCGTCTGCCGGGAGCCCGGCATGCTCGCGCTTCAGACGCCGGCGCGTTTCGAGGACGCGGTACCCGACGGCGGGTTCGTGCGGCATGTGCGTCACGGCGAACGCTTCGAGCACGCGATCGTGGCCGAGCGGGTGGGCCTCGCCCGCGGCGAGCGGGATCCACGACACCGGGAACTCGACACCGCGCCACAGTTGGGCAATCGCCTGGCGGACGGCGTCGACGCCCGTGGACCCGGCGGGGTAGACCAGCGTCCAGGGCCGCGTGGTGGCGCCCTTCCCGAAGCGCCGTGCGCCGGCGAATCCCGGCAGGCCGAGCACGTGATCGGAGTGGCCGTGGCTGATCGCGATGGTGGCGGGGGCGAAGACGTTCGAGCCGAGCGCCAGCGGCAGTCCCTCGCCGGCGTCGATCACCAGTTGCAGCGGCCGGTGCCACAGCCAGTTGGAATACAGGGCGCGGCTGTAGCCGGTGAGATCCTCGATCGGGCTCTTACTCATCGGGCGCGGCGGACGGCGGACGCATGCGGGCGAAGCCGGGGTGCACGCCGGGCGTCAGGCCCTGATCGCTGACGACTTTCTGCAGCAGCGACGACAGCGTCTCCCGTTCCTCCGCGGTGAGGGCGGCGAGCAGCGCGTCCTGGTGCGCGCACCCGATTTCCGCGATCGTCTCGATCGTGCGCTGTCCGTCGGGCGTGAGCCGCAACGCGTGCGTCCGGCGATCGCCGGGATTGGTGGCACGCTCGACCAGGCCACGTTCCTGCAGTTCGTCGATGAGTGCGACCAGCCGGCTCGGGAACATTCTCAGCCGCCCGGCGACCTCCTGCTGACTGCCGCCCGAGCACACGGCGATCATCCGCATCAGGCCGGCATGGGCGGGAGACAGGCCCAGCGGGGCGAGCAGTTCGGCAAACCGGGCCGAGGCGTGAGCGCCGATCTGGGCCAGCAGGAATGCCGGACCCAGCTGAGGGCTCTTGGTCACTCCGGATACCGTATCACACGATAATGATTACATTGAAGAACGACTCCGCCGGACCATCGCAGCTAAATCGGCCTCGACCAGCGCCTGCAGGCTGGCGGGCGCCACCACTTCCGCGCGTGGGCCGAACCCCAGCGCGACGAACCGCGCTTGTTCCTCGTCCTGGAAGTAGACGCGGAGCGTGACCCAGTTGCCTTCGTCGGGTGCCGTCTCATCGACCGGCGGATCGGCCATTCGCCACGCGCGCACGTGGTCGGCGGCCTGGGGATCGAGACGCAGCGTGGCGACGAAGCGCCGCCGCGACTCGCGAAATTGATCGGTGGACGACTGCCAGTGTGCCGCCAGGTCGAAATCGGCCGGGCGCTCGCTGGCCAGCTCCAGCGCCGTGGCGCTGATGATCCGCGACACCCGGTAGGTCCTGAAGCCGGCGGCCGTGTGGGCCACGAGGTACCAGGCCGCGCCCTTCGCGACCAGGCCCAGAGGATCGACAGTGCGGTCGACCTGTTCGCGATCGGCACGGCGATAGGTGATGGCCAGCTTGCGGTCGCGCGCGACCGCGTCCTGTACGACGGGCAGCGCCGCCAGGTTTTCCGCCACGCCGAACCAGCCGGTCGTGTCCACGTAGAGGCGCTGCCTGATCGACGCGGCTCGCGCCCGCAGCGACGTGGGGAGTGCGGCCAGCAGTTTGTCGAGCGCCCGCTCGGCCGCGGCGGCGAGGCGCGGATCGCCGATCACGCGGGGCTGCGCCATCAGCAGCGCTCGCAGCTCCGCCTCGTCCAGGCCGGGGACCTGGGTCCGCCAATGCTCGTCCAACCGCCAGCCGCCGCCCACGCCGCGGACGGCAAAGACCGGCACCCCGGCCGCGCTGAGCGCCTCCATGTCCCGATGGACCGTCCGGCGGGAGACCTCGAGGCGGGTGGCCAGCTGGCGCCCGCTCTGCTGGCCGTGGGCCTGGAGCAGGAGGAGAACGGACAGGAGTCGGTCAGCCTTCATCAGAGGAAACTTTTGCGCGGCGCCATCCTGCCCGGCGAACTATGACAGAAGGTGACATATATCGCCCGCTATCTTGCACGGGTCCCCCGAACGCCGGGAACCGACGCAGGGGAAATATGCGTATCATCAATAATGATTCCGAAGAATAATGAATGGTCCAGGTTCGGGCGCGGCTTCGGACCAGGGGCGTTCGGGCAGTCAGGCGCGGTAGCGCGCCTATAGTAGAAGGTTGTTCGCGGCTCTTTGTCGTCGGCCTCCCGTTTAGGACTCCTCATGAACCTGCATGTCATTGCTCTTGTCACTCGGCTGGAGGTCCGCCTGGGCGCGGTGGCCCTGGCGTCGATGCTGTCGCTCACGCTCGCCGCGTGCGGCGGGGATGGCGCGGCCGGCGCCGGCCCCGGCGGGCCCGGTGGCGGGCCGCCGATGGCAATGGGCGTCGAGGCCGTGACGCTCGCCGCACGACCGGTCGAACGGACGACCGAGTACGTGGCCACCGTCAAATCCCGACGATCGTCGACGATTCAACCGCAGGTGGAGGGCTTCATCACCCGCATCGCGGCGCGTCCCGGTCAACGCGTCGGGCGCGGGGCGGTGCTCATGGAGATCGATGCCGGCCGCCAGCAGGCGGCGGTCGCCTCCCTCGAGTCCGTCCGCGCCGCCCGTGAGGCGGACGTGCAGTTGGCCCAGCAGCAGGCCGATCGCATGAAGAAGCTCTACGATGCCGGCGCGGTCAGCCTGCAGGAGCACGAGCAGACGGCGACCGCGGTGCAGACGACGCAGGCGCAATTGCGAGCGCTTGACGCGCAGATTCGCGAGCAGCGGGTCGAGCTCGGCTACCACCGCGTGACCGCCCCCACCGCGGGCATTGTCGGGGACATTCCCGTCCGCGTCGGCGATCGCGTCACGCGCAGCACGATGCTGACGACGATCGACGAGAACGCCGGCCTCGAGCTGTACTTGAACGTGCCGGTGGCACAGGCGGCGGGACTCGAGACCGGCCTGCCGCTGCGCATCGTGGACGATCGCGGCAAGCCGATTGCCACCACGGCGATCAACTTCGTGTCGCCGTCGGTGGATCCGGAAACGCAGTCGGTGCTGGTCAAGGCGCCGATCGGCAACGACACGCCGGTGCGCACCGACCAGTTCGTGCGGGTCCACCTCGTGTGGAGCGACGACCCCGGGCTGACCGTGCCGCTGGTGGCGGTCACGCGGATCAACGGGCAGTTCTTCGTCTACGTGGTCGAGGCCGGCGAGGGCGGGATGACGGTGGCGCGCCAGCGGCCGGTCGAGCTCGGCCCCGTCGTCGGCAACGACTACGTCGTGCTCAACGGTCTGCGCGAGGGCGAGCGGCTGGTGGTGGCGGGCGTGCAGAAGATCGGCGACGGCATGCCGGTGCAGGTGTCGGCCCCGGGCGACAGTGCGTCCCCGGCGGCGCCGCCGGCGGAGGGCCGCTAGATGTTCAGCGATCTGTTCATCCGCCGCCCGATCCTGGCCACGGTCTGCTCGCTGATGATCATCCTGGCGGGCGCGATCGTCATCCCGATCCTGCCCATCGCCCGCTATCCCGAGCTGGCCCCGCCGTCGGTGACGGTCACGGCGTTCTACACCGGCGCCAACGCCCAGGCGGTCGAGAGCGCCGTGACGACGCCGCTCGAGCAGGCGATCAACGGCGTCGAGGGCATGCTCTACATGTCCTCGTCGAGCACCAACAGCGGCGTGTCGACGATCACCGTCACCTTCGACATCGGCCGCGATCCCGACCTGGCCGCGATCGACGTGCAGAACCGCGTCAACCAGGCGCTCGGCCGCATGCCGACCGACGTCCGCACCACCGGCATCACGGTCACCAAGAACACCACCGGGTTCCTCGGCGGGCTCGGATTCTTCGCCCGCGACAACCGCTACGACGCGCAGTTCCTCAGCAACTACGTCGACCTCTACGTCAAGGATGCGCTGAAGCGGGTGCCGGGGGTCGGCAACGTCATCATCTTCGGCGAGCGCAAGTTCGCGATGCGGCTGTGGCTCGATCCGGCGAAGCTGGCGGCGCGGCGTCTCACCGGCAGCGACGTGGTCACG
This sequence comes from uncultured Acidobacteriota bacterium, assembly GCA_963707795.1. Taxonomy (GTDB): domain Bacteria; phylum Acidobacteriota; class Vicinamibacteria; order Vicinamibacterales; family UBA2999; genus JACCSI01. The sequence goes on from OY970174.1 coordinate 871,368, forward strand.
GCGCTGCGCGAGCAGAACATCCAGGTCGCGGCGGGGGCGCTCGGCGACGCGCCGGCGCCGGCGGACCAGATGTTCCAGATCAGCGTCCGCGCCATGGGCCGGCTGAGCGAGGTCAACGAGTTCGAGAACATCGTGGTCAAGGCCGGCGCCGACGCGGCGCTGGTCCGCATCAAGGACATCGGCCGGGTCGAGCTCGGCGCCGAGACCTATTCCTCCAACCTGCGCTTCGGCGGGCTCAACGCCGCCGGCGTCGGCATCCAGCTGCTGCCGACGGCGAACGCCCTCGACGCGTTCCAGGGCGTGATGGAGGAGATGCAGCGCCTCGAGCGCACGTTCCCGCCCGGGCTGGAATGGCGCCTGGCGTTCGACAACGTCGGCGTCGTGCGCGAGTCGATCATCGAGGTGCTGAAGACGCTGGCCGAGGCGATCGCGCTGGTCGTGCTGGTCATGTTCCTGTTCCTGCAGAACTGGCGCAGCACCATCATCCCGACGCTGACCATCCCGGTGTCGCTCATCGGCACGTTCGCGTTCCTCAAGCTCTTCGACTTCTCGATCAACACCCTGACGCTGTTCGGCATCGTCCTCGCCACCGGCATCGTCGTCGACGACGCCATCGTCGTGATCGAGAACATCGAACGGCACATGCGCGAGTACGGGAAGAGCGCGCAGCAGGCGGCGATCGACGGCATGCGCGAGGTGTTCGGCGCGGTGGTCGTGATCGGCATCGTGCTGGTGGCGGTGTTCGTGCCGGTCGCGTTCTTCCCCGGCACGACCGGCCGTCTCTACCAGCAGTTCTCGCTCACCATCGCCTTCGCCACGATCCTGTCGGTGTTCAACGCGGTGACGCTGACGCCGGCGCTGTCGGCGCTGCTGCTGGCCAAGCACGGGCACGGCAAGGGCCGCTTCTTCACCCGCGTGAACCAGGTCATCGACGCCGGCACCCGCGGCTACACGCCGCGTCCTCGGCCGCGCGCTGCAGTGGAAGATGGTGATGCTGGCGCTGTTCGTCGTCGGCTTGTGGGGGACGTGGGCCGTGTTCAACGCGGTGCCCTCGGCGTTCGTGCCGCAGGAGGACGAGGGTTATTTCATGACCATCGTCCAGGCGCCGTCCGGCGCGTCGCTGGAGTACACGACCGAGATCGCGCAGCAGGCGGAGAAGATCCTGTTCGCGGACCCGGAGGTCGAGGCGGTGTTCTCGGTGCTCGGGTTCAGCTTCACCGGCGCCGCCGCGAACAACGGGATGATGTTCGCGCGGCTGCGCGACTGGGGTGAGCGGCGCGACGACGACCAGTCGCTCGACGCGGTGCTCAACCGGATTCGCGGCCAGTTGTTCGGCATCCCCGGCGGCATGGTGGTGGCCTTCGCACCGCCGGGCATCCAGGGGCTGTCGGTGTTCGGCGGCTTCCAGTTCGAGGTCCTCGATCAGTCCGGCGGCGACATCACCGGCCTGGCCAGCGCGACGCAGGCGCTGGTGGCGCAGGGCAACCAGCACCCCAACCTCGCCGGCCTGTTCACGCCGTTCCGCGCCGACGACCCGCAGCTGCTGGTGGACATCGACCGCGACCGTGCGCGCAGCCTCGGCCTGCCGCTGCGCGAGGTCACCGATGCGCTGCAGGTCTTCCTCGGCTCGCAGTACGTGAACGACTTCGACTTCAAGAACCGCGCCTATCGCGTCTACGTGCAGGCCGATCAGCGGTTCCGGGCCGATCCCGCCGACCTCGGCCAGCTCTACGCGCGCTCGCAGACCGGCCAGATGGTGCCGCTCGACACCGTCGTGCAGCTGCGCGAGACCACGGCGCCGCAGGTGATCAGCCACTTCAACCTGTTCCGCTCGGCCGAGATCACCGGGTCGGGGGCGCCGGGCGTGAGCTCGGGCGAGGCGCTGGCCGCGATGGAGCGGCTCGCCGGCGAGACGCTGCCTCCGGGATTCACCTTCGCGTGGGCCGGGCAGTCGCTCGAGGAGATCAAGGCGGGCGGGCAGGCCGGCTACATCTTCGCGCTCAGCATCCTGATCGTCTACCTCGTGCTCGCCGCGCAGTACGAGAGCTGGATCCTGCCGTTCATCATCCTGCTCGGCGTGCCGCTCGCGGTGTTCGGCGCGCTCAGCGCGCAGCTGCTGCGCGGGTTCGCCAACGACGTGTTCTGCCAGGTCGGCCTGGTGATGCTCGTCGGCCTGGCGGCCAAGAACTCGATCCTGATCGTCGAGTTCGCCGAGCAGCTGCGCGAACGGGGCCTGTCGATCGTGGACGCGGCGCTCGGGTCGGCGCGCATCCGCCTGCGTCCGATTCTGATGACGTCGTTCGCCTTCATCCTCGGCGTCCTGCCGCTGGCGTTTGCCAGCGGCGCGGGCGCCGCCGCACGCAATTCGGTCGGCACGGCGGTCGCCGGCGGCATGGTGGCGTCGACGGTCCTCTCGATCGTGTTCATTCCGGTGCTCTACGTGATCATCCGCACGCTGGTGCCGGGGCGGCCGGCGCGGCCGGTCGAGGGCGCGGCGGTGGAGGGTACGGCGCATGCGTAGCGTGAGGGTACTGGGGCTGGCGCTCGCGCTGGTCGTGATCGGCGCCGGCGCGGCGCGCGGGCAGACGCTGCCGGCGCCGGAGCCGGTCACCTTCGAGGACGCGATCCGGCGGGCGATCGAGAAGAATCCGGGCGTGGCCGAGGCCGCGCAGGCGATCCTGCGGGCGGAGACGCTGCTGCAGCAGGCGCACACCGTCTATCGCCCCACGGTTGGCGCCAGCGTGACGACCACGCTGCTCGACGCCGAACGCGGGTTCGACGAGTTCGTGACCCAGCCGCGGACGCAGTCGCTGGTCAGCGGATCGATTTCGTATCCCGTGCTGGCGGCGGCGCGGTGGGCGCAACGGGCGCAGGCCGAGGACCAGATTCGCATCGCGCGGCTGGGCGTGACCGAGACCCGGCGGCAGATCGCGCTGGCCACCGGCCAGTCGTACCTCGCCGTCATCGCGCAGCAGCGACTGGTGGACGTCAACCTGCGCGCGCGCGAGAACGCGCAAGCGCACGAGGACTACGCGCGGGCGCGGCTGGAGGGCGGCGCCGGCAGCAAGCTGAACGAGCTGCGCGCCTCGCAGGAGCTGGCTACCGACGAAGTGCTGCTCGAGGCCGCGCGCCTGGCGCTGCGGCGGGCGCAGGAGGCGCTCGGCGTGCTGCTCGCGGCCGACGGACCGGTCGACGCGGCCGGCGAGCCGGCGTTCGAAGTCGTGGGCGACCTCGCGGCCGGCGATCAGTGGCTGGCCGGGCGCGCCGACGTCCAGCTCGTCTCGGCGCAGATCGACGCGGCCGCGCGCGTCTACCGCGACAGCTGGCGCGACTGGGTGCCGACGGCGACCGCGGCATTCGAGCCGCAGCTGCTCACGCCGTCGGGTCTGTTCCAGCCGTCCCGCACCTGGCGCGGGTTCCTCGCGTTGTCGGTGCCGCTGTTCGACGGCGGCGCGCGGCGTGCGGCCAGACGCGAGCGCGAAGTGGCGGTCGAGACCGCGCGCATCCAGCTCACCGACGTCGAGCTGCGGGCGCGGGCGGAACTGCGCGCCGCGCAGGCGGCCATCGACAGCACCGATCGCGGGCTGGTGCAGGCGCGACTGGCCGCGCGGCATGCCGAAGACGTGCTGCGCATCACCGACGTCGCGTTTCGCGAGGGGGCCACGACCAACATCGAGCTGATCGACGCCCAGCGCCGGGCCCGCGACGCCGACACCGCCGCGGCGCAGGCGGAGGATCGCGTGCGCCAGGCGCGGCTCGATCTGCTGGTGGCGCTCGGCCGGTTTCCCGAATGAGCCGCCGATAGTACACTCCGCCGATGGCCATTCGACGGCCTGCCGTCGCCGGGACCTGGTACCCGGACGCGCCTGACCGTCTCGCCGCCGAGGTGGACGCCCACCTCGCGGCCGCCGGCAACGGCGGTCCGCCGCCGGGCGCGCAGGTCCTCGGCCTGGTCGTCCCGCATGCCGGGCTGATGTATTCCGGCCCGGTCGCCGCGCACGCCTACCGCCAGCTGCGCGGGCGCACCTGGGACGCCGCGGTGCTGATCGGACCCTCGCATTACCTCGGCTTCCACGGCGCCGCCGTGTGGCGCCGCGGCACCTTCGAGACGCCGCTGGGGCCGCTTCGCGTCAGCGAGGAGCACGCCGACGCCCTGCTCGACTGCTGCCCCATCCTGCACGAGCGCCCGGCCGCCCACCGGCGCGAACATTCGCTCGAGATGCAGCTGCCGTTTCTCGCCGCCCTCGCACCCGCCCTGCCGATCGTGCCGATCGTGATGGGGCAGCAGACCCGCGAGACGACGACCCTCGTCGGCGACGCGCTGATTCAGGCATTCGCCGATCGGACGCTGCTCATCGCCAGCTCCGACCTGTCGCACTTCTTCGACGCGGCGACGGCGGCCCGACTCGACGCCGCGGTCGTCGCCGACATCGAGGCGCTCGATGCCGACGGGCTGATGGATCGCGTGTCGCGGCGGCCCGAGCACGCCTGCGGCGGCGGGCCCATCGTGTCGGTGCTGCGCGCGGCGCGGGCGGCGGGGGCGACGACCAGCCGGGTGCTGCGCTACGCCGACTCGGGCGAGGTCTCGGGCGACAAGCAGTCGGTGGTGGGCTACGTCGCGGCGGCGATCTGGCGATGATCGACGATCGCGTGCGACAGCGGCTCGTGGCGCTGGCGCGGGCGGCCCTCACCGCACGCGTCCGCCACCAGCCGCCGCCGGCGGTGCCGGCGGATCTCGACGCGCTCGCGGCCGGAGTCTTCGTCACCGTGTACTGCGGCGGTCAGCTGCGCGGCTGCCTCGGGACGCTCGACGCCGGCGACCCGCTCGGTGAGGCCGTCGTGCGTCTGGCCGCGGACGTGTCGTGCGAGGATCACCGATTCGCGCCGATCGCCGTGCGTGAACTGGACGCGGTGACGGTGAGCCTCTCGGTGCTCACGCCGGCCGAGCCGGTGGTCGACCCGGCGACGATCGAAGTGGGCCGCGACGGGCTGATCGTCGAGCAGGGGCGCCGGCGCGGGTTGCTGCTGCCGCAGGTGGCGGTGGAGCACGGCTGGGATCGAGGGACGTTCCTCGCGCAGACCTGCGTCAAGGCGGGCCTGCCGCCCGATGCCTGGCGGCGGGGCGCGACCGTGCACCGGTTCCGCGCCGATGTCTTCGGCGAGCCCGCCGCGGGCGGGTGACATCGCCGCCTCGGCGCCCCGCGAGTGACCCGTCCACGTCGTCGCGCCTTGCCATCCGGGCGCCGCGCTCCGGGACTTGTTCCACGAATCACTGATTCGAGACACTAGAATACGCGTGCCGTGAGGAAGGGACGCGTCGCGGCGGTGCTGGTCGTCGTCGTGGTCGGCGCTGGCATGGTGGCCCACGGCGTCGGCACCGGCTGGCTGTCCCGCTTCCTGCCTGGCATGAGCGCCGACGCGGAGGTTCGCGCGGCCGTGGCCCGCGCCATCATGGACCGGCGGGGACGGCCGATTGCGATCCTTGCCGAGTCGGCGGCCGTCGATCGGACGGTGGCGCAGGCGCTGGACGCCGTGCCCCCGGGCGGCGCGGCGCTGATCGCGCGAGACGAGGCCGCCATCGCCCGCGCGGTGCAGGAAGGCGAGCTGCTTGCGCTGTCGCGTGGCCGAACGTATCTCGAGTTGACCGGCTTCGAGCTCGAGTGGCTGCCGCAGCCGCCGGACGCGGCGGCGTTCCCCTGGTCGCGCGTGCGCGGCTCGCTGCACTGTGCCGACATCCGCGAGGATCGCTGGAGCCCGCTGCCCGGCCTCGAGTACACCGGCCGGTTGGGCGTGCGGCTGCCGCCGGATCTCGACGGCGCCCTGGTGTTCATCATCGGCGATGCCGTGCCGCTCGATCTCGAGGCGCAGGACCTGGAGGCCCTCCCCGTGCCGATGCGCATCGAGCTGCTGCGCCCCGGCCCGGCCTCGACGGCGCCGGCCGAATTCTGGCTCGGCGAGGGCAATCCGTGGAGCGCGCCGGGCTCGGTCGTTCGCGTGACGTTCGACGCGCCGCCGGCGCGGCCGCGCCTCGTCGATCTGCGCCTGGGGAGGCGGGCCCCGCGGGTGCTCGCCCGCCTGAAGGATTACGGCGACGCCGCGCGGGCGCGCGTGTGCGCCGCACCGATCGCGGCGGACCCGGCCTTCGCGCGCGCACGCGATCTCGTGGTGCTGCCCGATACGCCGGAGTACTTCGGCACCGGCTGGTATGGACCCGAGCTGGGCGCGCCGGGTCTCGGCACCATCCGCTGGATGAAAGGGCAGGGCGCGGTCCTGGTGAACTTTGCCCGGCGGGGGACCGTCGAGGTGGTCGTCCGCGGCGCCCCGGCGTCCGGCGAGCCCGCCACCTTGACGCTCACGGTCAACGACACCCACGCGCTGCCGCCGGCGGCGCTGGCGCCGGGACGGGCGGAGTATCGCTGGACGGTGCCGGCGGCGGCCTGGCTGGCCGGCACCAACGAGCTGCTGTTCGCGATCTCGCGCACCGCCCGTGGGTCGCACGACGCGCGCGACACCCGCGACCTCGGCTTCGCGCTGCAGCGGCTCTCGCTCACCTTGCGCGAGTGAGCGCTACTGCACGTTGGTCAGTTCGACGTCGAACACCAGCGTCGAGTTGGCGGGGATCGGCCCGTTCGCCACCGACCCGTAGCCCAGTTCGGGTGGAATGACGAGCCGCCGAAGCCCGCCGACCCGCATGCCCGGCAACCCCTGGTTCCATCCCGCGATGACCGTGGTCCCGAGGATGTAGTTGAACCCGGTGCCGGCGTCGAACTGCCGGCCCTTCCCGTCCACGCCAGCCGGGTCGTAGAGCCAGCCCGCGTAGTTGACGAAGACTCGCCGCCCCGCGACCGCCTCGGTCCCGGTGCCGACCCGCAGATCCGTCTGCGAATACTCCGCCCGCGGCGGCTGACTCGGCGACGTCGGCGTCGACGACCCGCCACACCCGGCTACGACCACGGCACCCAGAACCAGACCCACGCGCGCGAGAACCATCATCCGCCAATCATCTCACGGGGCGCGACTCCCACCTACCGCACCGCACCCGTCGCACCTATCGCACCCGTCGCACCTGCCGCACCTGTCGTGCCCGTCGCACCTATCGCACCCGCCGCACCCGTCGCACCTGCCGTGTCGCACCCGTCGCGTGTTGTACCTACTTGATGAACAACATCTCGCGATACGTCGGCAACGGCCACAGTTCGTGCGGCGTCAGCACCTCGATCTGGTCGCCGAGGTCGCGGAGCTTGCTCATGGCCGGCACCACCGTGTCTCGCATGAACGTGGCGTGTTTGACCGTCGACGCGCTGGTATGGTCGAGCGCCTTGGCCAGCGCCATCGTCTGGGCGCGGAACTGGTCCACCAGCTTGACCAGGCCGGCGAGCATCTTCTTCCCTTCCAGGCTCGGGCTGCCGGCCGCCTTGACCGCCGAGACGCTCTCGGCGACGCGGCGCTGATATTCGAGCGCCGCCGGCAGGATGTAGCGATTCGCCATCAGCACCATGAGCTGCGCTTCGACGTTGACGGTCTTGCAATAGGTCTCGAGGTTGACCTCGAAGCGTGCGTGCAGCTCACGCTCCGAGAGGATCTTGAACTTCTCGAACGTCGAGACGACGGCCGGCGCGATGATCTCGGGCAGCGCGTCCACGGTGTTCTTGAGGTTGAGCAGCCCGCGCTTGGCGGCCTCCTTCTGCCAGTCCGCGGAGTAGCCGTTGCCGTTGAACACGATCCGCCGGTGCTGCTTGATCACCTTCTTCAGCAGCGCCGCGACGGCGTCTTCCAGCCCCTGGCCCTTGGCCATCGCCGCCTCGAGCTGGCCGCTCATGTAGTCGAGCGACTCGGCGACGGCGACGTTGAGGCAGGTGGCGGGGAAGGCGACGTTCTGGTTCGACGACACCGCCCGGAACTCGAATTTGTTGCCGGTGAACGCGAAGGGCGACGTGCGGTTGCGGTCGCCGGCGTCGCGCGGCAGCTTGGGGAGCACCGACACGCCGATGTCGAGATCGCCGCCGGACTTGGTCGAGCGGGCGCTGCCGGTCTCGATCTGGTCGAAGATGTCGGTCAGCATGTCGCCGAGGAACACCGACAGGATGGCCGGCGGCGCCTCGTTGGCGCCGAGCCGGTGATCGTTGCCGGCGCTGGCGATGCTCATGCGCAGCAGTCCCTGCCACACGTCCACCGCCCGCACCACCGCGACGCAGAAGAACAGGAACTGCATGTTCGCGTGCGGCGTGTCGCCGGGGTTGAGCAGGTTGTTGCCCAGGTTGTCGGCAATGCTCCAGTTGAGATGCTTGCCCGAGCCGTTGACGCCGGCGAACGGCTTCTCGTGCATCAGGCACGCCAGGCCGTACTTCGGCGCCACCCGCTTCAGCGTCTCCATCGTCATCATCTGGTGATCGGTGGCGACGTTGGCGCTCTCGAAGATCGGTGCGATCTCGTACTGGCTCGGCGCGACCTCGTTGTGCCGCGTCTTGATCGGCACCCCCACCTTGTAGAGCTCGGCCTCGGTCTCGGCCATGCACCCGAGGACGCGTTCGGGAATCGAGCCGAAATACTGATCCTCCAGCTCCTGCCCCTTGGGCGGGCGGGCGCCGAACAGCGTGCGCCCGGCGTTGATCAGGTCCGGCCGCGCGAAATAGAAGTTGCGATCGATGAGGAAGTACTCCTGCTCCGGCCCGCACGTCGCCGTCACGCGCACTGCGCGCGACCCGAACAGCTTGACCGCGCGGGTCGCCTGCGTGGAGAGCACCTCCATCGAGCGGAGCAGCGGCGTCTTCTTGTCGAGCGCCTCGCCGGTCCAGCTCACGAACGCCGTCGGGATGACCAGCGTGACGCTGTTGCCGTTGTGCAGCAGCCACGGCGCGCTGGTGGGATCCCAGGCCGTGTAGCCGCGCGCCTCGAAGGTGCTGCGCATGCCGCCGGACGGGAAGCTCGACGCGTCGGGCTCGCCGCGGACCAGTTCCTTGCCGCTGAACTCGGCCATCGAGCGGCCGTCGCTGCCCGGCGCGTAGAACGAGTCGTGCTTCTCCGCCGTGATCCCGGTCATCGGCTGGAACCAGTGCGTGAAGTGCGACGCGCCCTGCTCGATCGCCCAGTCCTTGAGCGCGCTGGCCACCGCGTCGGCGGTGGAGGCGTCGAGCGCGGCGCCCTCGGTGATGGTGTTGCGAAGCGCGCGGTACGCGGGCTTGGGGAGGCGAGCCTGCTGCACCTGATCGTTGAAGACGAGCGACCCGAAGAGGTCGCTCACCCGGGCCGGCATCCTCGCCTGCCGCCCTTCCGTCATCGACCAGTCGCGAATGTTCCTGATGGCGTCGCCGAGCGCTGCTGAGCCCATGGTCGTGGCAAGTCCTTTCCGAGTCGAGCTGTCCGTTGGTCCGCTGGGAATGAGAGGCGGCATGGCGTCTCCGGGAATGGACGAGTATCACCTGAACCGTGCATCACATGCAAGATTTTGATGTCACTCATCCAGTTTTGCCGATTGGCCAACGCGCAGGCGCCAGGTTTTGTGCTCTGGACGCACGATTTGGCGTCGTTTTTGGTCAATCGACCGTGCGGCGGCGACAGGAGTGCGTTGGCGAAGCGCCGTGAAGGTGCGGGAAGAAGCGGGAAGGAAGCGGGGGCCGCTGGGCCGGACCCTCAGAACGTGGGCAGGAGCGTGCGCTGCGCGCAGGATCCGGACGGCGCGGCGGCGCTGCCGGCCCGCAGCGCCGGATACGCCAGCTCGGCCATCAGCGCGTAGCCCGCGTCGCTCGGATGAAAGCCATCGGCGGAGAACCGCGCCGGGTCGTACAGCCGCGGTTCGCACAGCAGGTCCACCACCAGCACGTTCTGCGACGTCAACGCGTTGATGCGGTCGCTGATCGACACCGCGATGCGCTGCAGGATGCTGCGCTCTCCGGTGGAGAGGCTGGCGACATACGGCGCCGCGCCCAGGTTGGGCAGGTTGAACGCCACGATCCGGGCGGTCGGGGCCCGCAGGCGCACGCGTCGAATCAACTCGGTGAGGTCCGTGCTCCACTGCGCGACGTGCTGATCGATGAAGCCGCGAATGTCGTTCGCGCCGCGGCCGGCGCGGATGTTCTGGGCGATCACGTTGGCGTCGTTGCCGCCGGCGAACACCGTGACGTGGGTGCTGTTGCTGGCGACGAACGGCGCCGACTGATCGAGGAAGTTGGTCGGGATGTCCCGGCCGATGTCGCGCGACAGCGCCTGGATCGCCGGGCTCAGCACGGCGCCGGGCACCGAGCGGTTGCTGAGCAGCACCGTCAGGCCGTCGCTTTGCAGCCGCCGCTTGAGCAGGTAGACGTAGCCGGTCCCGGTCGGGCAGTCCGGATCGAACGGCACGCAGGGAACGCTGCCGCCGAAGCCGATCCCGTCGCTGGCGGCGATGGCCGAGTACGACACCTCGCCGTCGGGGGTGGGGGTGGTCGGCGTATCGCTCTTGCATCCCGCGGCACACGCGGCGCATACCGCCAAGCTGATCCACAGACGCCACGTCATGCCGCTATTGTGGCAGACTCGACGCACCCGTGCTGTTGCTGGTCTTTGCGCTCGCGGCCGCGGTGACGGCGCTCGCGCACACCGCCCCCTTTCCGTTTCTCATCGACGCGCTGCACGCCGATCGCGTCATCTGGCGCATGCCGCACGCCGGCGGTCCGCCCACTGTCTATCTGACCTACGACGATGGCCCGAACCCGGCGGCGACGCCGGCGGTCCTCGATGCCCTGGCGGCGGAGGGCGTGCACGCCACGTTCTTCCTCATCGAACGTCACATCACCGCCGACACCGAGCCCATCGTCCGGCGCATCGCGGCGGAGGGGCACGCGCTGGCGCTGCACTCGCACACGCGCGCCACGGCCGTGCTCCCGCCCGACGCCCTGGCGCGGCAGCTCACCGCGTTCGCGGCGCGGCTGCAGGGAATTACCGGCCGGCCGCCGTGCCGGGCGTTCAGGCCGCACGCCGGCATGCGCACGGTGCGTCTGCTCGAAGGGCTGGCGCGGATCGACTACCAGATGGTGGGGTGGGGATTCTTCCTGTGGGACTACGAGCTGTTCCGTGCCCGCTCCGAACGGTCCGTCCCGCGGCTGGTGCGCTATGCCTCGGCGGGGGACATCGTGGTGATCCACGACGGCGACCACAAGGATCCGCGTGCCAACCGCCAATCCGCCATCGCCATCACCCGCGCCCTGATCCCCGCCCTGCGCCGCCACGGCTTCCAGTTCGGCCAGGTCTGTCCGTGAAAAAAGGGGTCGGGTCTATTTCAAGATTCCGCGTACCATCACCTCGGGTACGCAGATTTGGACGATCGACCGCAAACGATGACGCGCTCGTGGACCCGGTACTACCCGCCAGGCACCAGCACGGACATTCCGCCGCTGACGTGGCCGCACCTGCCGGCGTTCATCGCCGAGGCGATCGCGACCTATGCCGCCCGGCCGGCGTTCACGCTGTTCCTGCCCAACGGGACCCAGGGCACGCTGACCTACCGGGACATCGACCGCCACTCCGACGCACTGGCGGCGTACTTCCGCGAGGTCGCCGGGTTCGCGGCCGGCGACCGCGTGGCCCTCCAGCTCCCGAACTGTCTGGCGTATCCGGTCGCGGTCATCGCCTGTCTGAAAGCCGGGCTGGTGATGGTGAACACCAACCCGCTCTACACCACCGCCGAGATGACGCATCAGTTTGCCGACAGCGGGGCGGTCGGGCTGGTCGCGCTCGACGTCTTCGCCGACCAAGGTCGCCGACGTCCTGCCGCGGACGCAGATCCGCCAGGTCGTCCTGGTCAGCGTGGCCGACCTGCTGCCGACGCTCAAGCGCTTCGTCGTCCGCGCGGTCCAGCGCTACGTCAAGAAAACGATCCCGCCGGTCACCTTTGCGCACGTCACGTTCCCGGCAGCGCTGTCGCAGGGCGAGGCGCGGCTCGGCGCCGGCACGGTCGCCTCGCTATCAGGCCGGGATCACGCACGACACCGTGGCGGCGCTGCAGTACACCGGCGGGACGACAGGCGTCTCCAAGGGCGCCGTGCTGACGCACGGCAACCTGCTCGCCAATGTCGTGGCCAGCCTCGAGATGTGGAAGCCCTTCCTCGAGCGCGGCACCGAGGTCATGCTCACGGCGCTGCCGCTGTACCACATCTTCGCGTTCACCGCGAACCTGATGATTTTCTTCTCGGTCGGCGGCCGGAACATCCTGATTCCCAGCCCGCGTCCGTTCACCAACCTCAAGCGTGTGATGGAGGAGGAGCCGATCACGTGGTTCACCGGCATCAACACGTTGTTCATCGCGCTGATGAACGAGCCCTGGTTCCAGGCGCGCAAGGGCTGGACCTTGAAGGGCACCATCGCCGGCGGCATGGCGTTGACGCCGGCCGTCGGCGCGCGCTGGGAGCAGATGACCGGCACGCCGATTTACCAGGGCTACGGCCTGACCGAGGCGTCGCCGGTCGTCACGCTCAACCCGTTCCAGCGGGCGAAGATGGATTCGATCGGCGTCCCCATTCCCGGCACCGACGTCCGCATCGTCAGCGATGACGGGAGCGACGTGCCGGCCGGTGCGCCGGGAGAACTACTTGTGCGCGGCCCGCAGGTCATGACCGGGTACTGGCAGCGGCCGGACGAGACTGACGGCATGCTTCGCGACGGCTGGCTGGCCACCGGCGACGTCGCGACCGCCGACGAGGACGGTTACCTGCGTATCGTCGATCGCAAGAAGGACATGATTCTGGTCAGCGGGTTCAACGTCTACCCCAACGAGGTCGAGGCCGTGCTGGCCGATCACCCGGCGGTGGCGGAGGTCTGCGTGGTGGGCGCCCCGGATCCGCTGTGCGGGGAAGCCGTGGTCGCGTTCATCATCCGCCGCGACCCGTCGCTCACCGCGGATCGGGTCCGCGAGCACGCGCGGACCCGGCTCACCAGCTACAAGATCCCCCGCACCGTGGTCTTTCGCGACGAGTTGCCGAAGTCCAACGTCGGCAAGGTCCTGCGCAAGGAGCTCCGCGATGCCGCGCGGGAGGCGCACGCGGCCCATGGATGATCCCCAGGGATGACCGCCAGGGATCACCCCACGGATAACCCCCATGGATAACCTCTGCCACACGCTGGCCGGGGCGGCGCTTGGCGAGGCGGGGCTGAAGCAGCGGACGGCGATGGGCATGGGCACGCTGCTCATCGCGTCGAACCTGCCGGACATCGACGTCGCCGTCTTCGCCACCAACACGCTGGCGATGTCGTTCCGGCGCGGCTGGACGCACGGCGTGCTCGCCTGGGTCGTGCTGCCGGCGATGCTGGCGCTCCTCATGCTCGCGGTCGACCGCGTGCGCGCGGGCACGGCCAACCTGCGCGGGTTGCTGCTCCTCTCCTACGCCGGCGTGTGGCTGCACGTGTTCATGGACTTCCTGAACAGCTACGGTGTGCGTCTGCTGATGCCGTTCTCCAACCGGTGGTTCTATGGCGACGCGCTCTACATCGTCGATCCGTGGCTGTGGCTGATCTTCGGCGCCGCCGTGATCGGTGCCCGCGTGGCGGCGCATCGCGGCCGGCCGGCGCCGTGGCGCCCGGCCCGGGTCGGCCTCGCGACCGCCGGCCTCTACATCGTCCTCATGCTCGCCTCCAACCTGTGGGCGCGCAGCGAGGTGCGGCGCGGCCTCGAGCGCGCCGGGCTGGCGCCGGACACGCGGTTCATGGTCACGCCGGTGTTCGCCAATCCGCGGCGCCGCGAGGTCGTGGTCGAGACCGGCGGGCGATACGAGAAGGGCCGCCTGTGGTTCGAGCCGCAGCCGCACTTCCGGCCTGCCGGCTTCGGCGTGGACATCACGCCCGCCGACCCGGCCGTGGCGCTCGCGGCACGGGCTCCGGTCGTCCAGGCCTATCTGCGCTGGTCGCGGTTCCCGTTCTACGTCGTCGAGCGCACGGCGGCGGGCACGCGCGTCTACCTCAATGACTATCGCTACGCGAGCGCGAGCGGCCGCGACGGCTGGGCAGGCGTGCAGGTCGATCTGCCGTGATCGGCCTCGCGGACGATGCGAGTCCTGGTGGCGAGGCCACGTACAATGGAGCCATGCGCATCGCCCTGGTCGCGTTCCTCCTGCTCGCGTGCTCCCCGGCGCCGGCGTTCGCGTGGGGGTTCGAAGCCCACAAGTTCATCGCCGAGCAGATGATCGCGCTGCTGCCGGCCGAGCTGCAGCCGCTCTTCCAGAAGCGCAAGGCCTTCGTCATCGAGCGCTCCATCGATCCGGATCTCTGGCGGACGGTCGGCTGGGACGCCGAGCCGCCGAACCATTTCGTCGACCTCGATCACTTCGGCGCCTATCCGTTCACCGAGCTGCCTCGCGCCTACGACCGCGCGGTGCAGAAGTTCGGCCGTGACGTGATCCACGAGCAGGGGCTGCTGCCGTGGCGGGTGCAGGAGTTCTACGGCCGCCTCCAGCGCGCGTTCGAGGGGCTGACGCGCAAGCCGCCGGCCACCTACGCCCAGGACGACATCGTATTGTTCTCCGCGCTCCTCGCCCACTACGTCGGTGACGCGCACGTCCCTCTCCACTCGGTCGTCAACTACGACGGGCAGCGCACCAGCCAGCAGGGGCTGCACAATCGCTGGGAGACCGAGTTGTTCGAGCGCAATCGTGCGGCGCTGCGGATCGCGCCGGCTCCCGCGACCCCGGTCGCAGACCCGCGCGAGGCCATGTTCGACGTGCTCCTCGCCAGCCATCTCCTGGCGGACGCGGTGTTCGCGGCCGACAAGCAGGCCGCCGCGGGGCGAGAGTTCTACGACGACGCGTACTTCGCGGCGCTGGCGCGGACGCAGTTGCCGGTCGTGGAGCGGCGGCTCACCGACGCCATCACGGCTGCGGCGTCCCTGATCGTCGGGGCGTGGACCGAGGCCGGCCGTCCCGCGGTCCCGGCCGAGCGCGTGCGCACGCCGCGGCCGATTGTCCGCCCGCGCAACTGAGGAACGGCACCAGGCGCCGGCTCGTCCTCCCTCATATGGACGTCTTCCTCATTCCCACCACCACCTCGGAGCGCTACGAGCTGTACTACGAGGCGCGCGACGAGGACGAGGACGAGGACGACCCGCTCGACACGGGGATCGTGGCCCGCATGAAGCGTCGCTTCGCGACCATGCTCCGTGAGGCGGAGGAATGGCGGCAGCGGCGGCACGAGGCGCAGGTCGAGCGGGTCGGGTTCCTTGCCGGGCTCCGGCGCAGGGTCCTGGGCTTCGTCGTCGAGCGCATCGCCGAGCAGCGGCTGCTGTGGCACATGCGCAAGGCGACCGAGGTGTCGGCGCGCATCCCCGCCGACTTGTCGCAGCCGGTGGCGGAGAAGGTGGTGCGCGGCATGCTCAAGAAGGACGCCGACCACCATCTCAAGTGGCTGCTCATCGATCTGACGCTGCTGCTCCTGACCACGCCGCTGGTCCTGATTCCCGGCCCCAACATCCCCGGGTTCTACTTCACCTTCCAGGTCGTCGGGCATTACCTGTCGATGCGCGGCGCCCGGCAGGGGCTGGCGGTGGTGCAGTGGACGTTCAACCCCAGCGACGACCTCACCGAGCTGCGCGAGGTCATGGCGCTGCCGCCGCCGCACCGCCAGCGGCGGTTTCGCGAGCTCGCCGATCGGCTGCGGCTCGAGCATCTCGCGTCGTTCTGCGAGGACGTGGCCGCGCCGAGCGCGTGATATTCTCGACCGGTGAAGCTCGGCAGTCTGGCCGCGCAGCTCGGGTGTCAGCTCGACGGCGACGGGGACATCGAGGTGGCGCGCGTCGCGGCGATTGACGAGGCCGGGCCCGGCGACCTCACCTTCCTCGCCACCAGCAAATACGCCTCGCTCGTCGCCACCTCCCGCGCCTCCGCGATCATCGCGACGGCCGACGTCGGGCCGGCGCCGTGCGCGCTGCTGCGCACCGCCAACCCGTACCTCGCGTTCGCCCGCGCCACCCGCCTCCTGTATCCGGAGCCGCGTCCGGCCGCGGGTGTTCATCCGCTCGCGCTGGTGGACCCGGGTGCGGCCGTCGAGGCCGGCGTGAGCATCGGCCCCTATGCGATCGTCGGCGCCGGCGCGCGCATCGGCGCCCGCTCCGTGCTGCACCCGCACGTGGTCGTCGGCGACGGCGCCACCATCGGTCCCGACTGCGTGCTGCGTGCGGGCGTCTCAATTCGAGAGCGGGTCGTCGTCGGCGCGCGCTGTGTCGTCCAGGACGGCGCGGTCATCGGCAGCGACGGCTTCGGCTTTGCGCACCGCGAGGACGGGACCCACGAGAAGATTCCCCAGGTGGCGACGGTGGTGATCGAAGAGGACGTGGAAGTCGGCGCCAATTCGACGATCGACCGGCCGGCGGTGGGGGAGACGCGGATCCGGGCCGGCACCAAGATCGACAACCTCGTGCACATCGCGCACGGCGTCCGTGTCGGCCGCAATGCGCTGCTCGCGGCGCAGGTGGGCATCGCCGGCAGCTCCGTCGTCGGTGACCAGGTGATGCTCGGCGGCCAGGTCGGGGTGACGGGTCATGTGACGGTTGGCGACCGCGTCAAGGCCTCGGCCAAGACCGGGGTGACCGGCAACGTGCCCGCCGACGCGTTCATCAGCGGGTATCCACACATGGAGAACCTCGCCTGGCGCAAGGCGCACGTGGTGGTGCGCCACCTGCCGGAGCTGCGGCGGCAGCTGTTGGCGCTCGAGCAGCGCTTGGAGCGGATCGAGCGGGCCCGCCAGGCCGGCGAGTGACCGGCGCGCCGCGGCCGTCCGTCCCGCGCGCGGGCCCGCGCCGCAAGATGCGATAATCAGGGATCCACATGAGACACATGCTGCTTCACCGGGTCGTGCTGCTCGTGTTCCTCGCCGGGCTCCTCGCGGTGGCGCCGTGGCGCGCGGCGGTCGACGCCGCGGTGCGGCCGCCCAAGCTCGAGTACCAGCGCCTGACGCTGCCCAACGGGCTGACCGTGCTGCTGCACCAGGATCGGTCCACGCCGATTGCCCACGTGCAGCTCTGGTACCACGTCGGCTCGAAGGACGAGCGGGCGGGGCGCACCGGGTTCGCGCACCTGTTCGAGCACATGATGTTCAAGGGCTCGAAGAACGTCGAGCCCGAGCAGCACACCTCGATCGTGTCGTCGGTCGGCGGCCGGGCCAATGCGTATACCACCGAGGACGCGACCGTCTACTGGCAGACGGTGCCGGCACAATACCTGCCGCTGGTGTTGTGGATGGAGGCGGATCGGATGGCGACGCTGCGCATCGACGACAAGACCTTCCGCAACGAGCGCCAGGTCGTGCAGGAAGAGCGCCGGATGCGGATCGAGAACCAGCCCTACGGCCGCCTCAACGAGATCCTGTTCGAGCAGGCGTTTACGGTCCACCCGTACAAGCACCCGGTGATCGGCAGCATGCGCGACCTCGAGGCGGCCACCATCGACGACGTGCGCGAGTTCTATCGCACGTATTACGTGCCGGCGAACTGCACGATGGTGATCGCCGGCGACTTCGACGTCGATCAGACCGTCGAGCTGGTCAACCGCTACCTCGCGCGCGTCCCTGCCGGCGGCAAGGTGCCGCGTGACATCCCGAAGGAACCGGCGCAGACCCAGGAGCGGCGAGCGACGGTGGAGGAGGCGTGGCCGCTGCCGGCGGTCGTCGTGGCCCACCACATCACCTACGACGGCCACCCGGATTCCTACCCGCTGCACATCGTGTCGAAGGTGCTGTCCGACGGGCAGAGCTCCCGCATCTACCGCAAGCTGGTGTACGAGACCGGCCTGGCGCTGACCGCGTTCGGCGGCGGCAACATCATCGAAGACCCGAACCTGTTCTTTGCCGTCGCCATCGTCAACCCCGGGCAGTCGCCGGCGGCGGTCGAGAAGGCGCTGATCGCCGAGCTCGACCGGCTCAAGGCCGAGGGCATCACCGATCGCGAGCTGCAGCGCGCCAAGAACCAGTTCGCGCGCGACTACATCCTCGGGCGCATGTCGGTGCAGGACAAAGCGACGCACCTCGCGCATGCGGAGGTGGTGCACTCCGACATCACCACCGCCGACGGCGAGTTCGACATCTTCCAGAAAATCTCGCTGGCCGACGTGCAGCGCGTTGCCCGCACCTACTTCACGCCGGAACGGCGCGTGGTGCTGCACGTCATGCCGAAGGGAGGTGGACGATGATCGCCCGCGCGATGCGCGTCGGCGCCGCCTACGGGCTGCTCGGCGTCATCACGGCCGTGCTCTGTGCCGGCGTGCCGCTGACCGCCGGCGCCGGCGGCGACGCCGGCCAGGCGACGGCACGGTCGTGGCCGAGCGAGGGCCCGCCCCGCCCGCTGCCGGCGCGGCCGGTCACGTTCCCGCCGTACGAGATCCGCAAGCTGCCCAACGGCCTGCAGGTGGTGCTGGTGAGCCAGCACGAGCAGCCCGCCGTCAGCGTGCGCATGCTGGTGCGGGCCGGGGCGGCCCAGGACCCGGACGGCAAGATGGGCCTGGCGATGCTGACCGCGGCCCTGCTCGACCAGGGCGCGGCGGGCAAGAGCGCCGAGCAGATTGCCGACTCGATCGATTTCGTCGGCGGCATCCTCGGCACCGGCGCCGGCACCGACCTGACCTACGTCAACGCCATCGTCATGAACGACAGCCTGCCGCTCGCGCTGCGGCTGATTGCCGACGTGGTCCGGCGGCCGACGTTCGCCGACGAGGAGATCGAGCGGCAGCGGCAGCAGGCGCTGTCGGGTCTGCGCGTCGCCGCCGAGGACCCGGACAACGTGGCGAGCCAGGTCATCGATCGGCTGATCTACGGCTTCCATCCCTACGGGCGGCCGGGCAACGGCACGGCGCAGTCGCTGGCGTCGCTCACCCGCGACGACATCGTCGCCTATCACCGGCAGTTCTTCGTGCCCAACAACGCGCTGCTCGCCATCGTCGGCGACGTGCACCGCCGACGACGCGATGAAGGGCGTCGAAGCGGCGCTTCGGCGACTGGGCGCCGCGCGAGGTGCCGGCGTTCGCGCCCATCGATCCGCCGCCGCCGACCAAGCGCGTGATCGTCATCGACAAGCCCGATGCGGTGCAGACCGAGGTGCGCGTCGGCCAGCTCGGCATCGCCCGCCGGCACGACGACTACCTCGCCATGGATCAGGCGGTGAAGATCCTGGGCGGCGAGGGCGCGAACCGCCTGCAGCAGGTGCTGCGCTCGCAGCGCGGCCTGACCTACGGCGCCTCCGCCGACCTCGACACCTACAAGACGGCCGGCGGCATCGTGGCCGAGACCGACACGCGGACCGACGCCACGGCGGAAGTGCTGCGGGTGACGGTGGACGAGTTCTACAAGCTGCAGCGCGAGCGCGTGTACGACGGCGAGCTCGAGGGGGCGCAGGCATACCTCGCCGGCAACTTCCCGCTGACCATCGAGACGCCGGACGCGATCGCGACGCAGGTGCTGAACCAGCTGTTCTACGAGCTGCCGCTCGACGAGCTGCAGACGTTTCCCGAGCGGGTGAGGAGCGTCACGCCGTCCGACGTGCAGCGCGTGGCGCGCAGCTACCTGCGGCCCGATCGGCTGGCGGTCGTGCTCGTCGGCAACGCCGATGCCTTCGTCAAGGACCTGACGGGCGTCGGCTTCGGCGACTTCGAGCGCATCCCCATCGATCAGGTGGATTTGCTGTCCGCCGACCTGCGCAAGTCGAGCCGGCCGTCCAAGCCCCAGGCCTGGGGTGGCGCCGCCGCGGCCGGCACCCGGCCCTGAGCCGTCCGCATGCGAGTGATGCTGTCGTGCGGCGAGGCGTCCGGCGACCTGTACGCCGGCGCCCTCGTCGACGCGCTGCGCGCCCGCGATCCTCAGCTCGACGTCTTCGGCCTCGGCGGCGACCGCTTCGAAGCGGCCGGCGGCCGGCTGCTCGGCGACTTCCACGCGCTCTCGGTCACCGGCCTGGTCGAGGCGCTGCGCGTGCTCCCCGACTCCTGGGCGATGCTGCGCCGGCTGCGTGGCGGCGGCGCGGCAGCGAGCGGCCGGACGTTCTCGTCGCTCATCGACTATCCCGATTTCAACTTCCGCCTGATGGCGGCGGTCCGCCGCCTGGGCATGCCCATCGTTTATTACGTCAGCCCGCAGTTGTGGGCCTGGCGCGCCGGCCGCATCCAGACGATGAAGGCGCTGTGCGATCGGGTGCTGCCGATCTTTCCCTTCGAGGAGGCGCTGTATCGCGAGCAGGGGATGGACGTGCGCTTCGTCGGCCATCCGCTCGTCGATCTGATCCCGACGCACGGCAGCCGCGATGACATCGCGCGGCGGCTGGACCTCGATCCGTCGCGGCCGATCGTGGCGCTGCTGCCCGGCAGCCGGCGCAACGAGCTGCAGCGTCTCGTGCCGGTGCTGGCGGCGGCGGTGCCGCGCATCGCCTCCGCGGTCGTCGGCACCCAGTTCGTCGTGGCGCGCGCGCCGCACCTCCCCGATTCGTTCTTCCTGCCGTTCCACGGCGTCGGCGCCTCCGCTGCGCATCGTCGAGGGGCGGACCGACGAGGTGCTGGCGGCGAGCGACGCCGTCGTGACCGCCTCGGGCACCGCCACGGTGCAGGCCGCGCTGCACGGCACCCCGATGGTCGTCGTCTACCGGCTGTCGCCGCTCACCTACAAGCTGGGCAAGCCGCTGGTGCGGGTGTCGATGTACAGCATGGTCAACCTCGTCGCCGGAGAGCGGGTGGTGGAGGAGTTGATCCAGGACGCGTGCACGCCGGAGACGGTGGCGCGGGAAACCGTCCGGCTCCTCACCGACAACGAGCGCGTCGCGGAGATGAAGGAGCGCCTCGCGATCGTGCGCGCACGCCTGGGCGGCAGCGGGGCCAGCGGGCGCGCCGCCGAGGCCATTCTCGAGGTCGCTGGCCGCCGCCAGGCCGCGGCCGCATCCGCGAAGAAGGAACACGCACCATGAGCAGACGTCTCGCCCTGACCGCGATCCTCGCGATGATGGGCTGGGCGATCGCTCGACGCCATCACCGTCACCCCAATGACCTTCGAGGAACTGGTGGACGAGGCGGTCGCGGTGGTCTACGGGCGCGTCGCCGACGTGCGCGGGCAGTGGACCGCCGATCGCCGATCCATCGACAGCCTGGTCACGTCGAACCGCTGCGCTACTTCAAGGGCGATCTCGGCGAGACGCGTCGTCATGCAGCTGCCGGGCGGAGAGGCCGGCGGGATGATCAACGTGATCCCTGGCGCGCCGGTCCTCCGGCACGGCGAGCTGGTGGTGCTGTTCCTCACCGCGCGCGGCCCGGCGATCCCGACGGCGCTCGGCATGGGGCAGGGCGTGTTTCGCGTGGTGCGCGATCCGCGATCGGGCGCGACGCTGGTGACCCCGCCGCCGCTCAAGGGGAGCGTGGCCGGCCGCATCGTGCGCGGCGCCGCCGAGCGGCGGGCGCTCACGCTCGACGCCTTCGCGGCGACGGTGCAGTCGCTCGGGGCGGCGCGATGAACCGCGTGGTCGCGTGCCTCGTCGTCGGGCTGCTGGCGATCGGCGCCCCGCGGCCGGCGCAGGCCTACCTCAAGTTCGGCGTGCTCGTCGGCAGCGGCGTGATTGACCTGAAGTGGAACCAGCCGGTTCCGTACTTCGTCACCGAGCGGGCGGTCGCCGGGGTCACAGTGCCGGAGCTGCGCGATGCCGTGACACGGGCCTTTGCCACCTGGCAGGGTGTGAGCACGGCGGCCGTGCGCAGCCAGTTCCGGGGGTGACGACTCGCGCCGCCCGGCCTGCAGGACGGCCGCACCACATTCGGCTTTCTCGATCGGCCGGATCTCGATCGCGTGCTCGGGGCGACCAGCTTCCTGCTCGACGCGCAGAGCGGCGAGATTCTGGAGGCGGACGTCTTCTTCAACACGCCGCTTCGACGTGGTCGACCGCGCCGGAGGGCGCGGCCGGGCGGGTCGATCTCGAATCGGTGGCGCTGCACGAGATCGGGCACCTCCTCGGCCTCGGCCACTCCGCGCTCGGCGAGACCGAGATGGTCGCGGGCGGGCGCCGCGTGATCGGGTCCGGCGCGGTGATGTTTCCCGATCGCCCTGATGGCCGGAGCGACGGCCGATCGGCAGCTGCAGCCCGACGACATCGCGGGCATCAGCGACGTCTATCCGGCGGCCGGGTTCGACGCGGCGACGAGCAGCGATCAGCGGCCGGGTGACGAAGAACGGCGCCGGCGTCTTCGGCGCGCACGTCGCGGCCTTCAATCTCGAAACGGGCGTCATCGTCGGCGGCTTCGCCCTCGAACGCAATGGCGACTTCGTCATCGCCGGGCTCGAGCCCGGCCTGTACCTGGTGCGGGCCGAGCCGCTGGACGATGCCGACCCGACAGTTTCTTCGCCGCGGCCATCGACGTCGATTTTCGCGTGGGCTACGCGCCGCGGGTGGTCACCGCGCCGCCGGGTGCCGGTTCCGACACGGTCGAGATCCCGGTGAGGCCGAAGTGACCGGGCGTGTGCGCGCGATCGCGGCGCTCGTCGTGTGGGCGGGGCTCGGGGTGCCGCCGGCGGCGGCCCAGGGCGACGATCCCGGCTTCCGTCCGCGCCACCTCGCGGTGTCGGCCGGCCTGCTCGTCGCCGGCGGCTATCCGGTGGGCGACCGCAACGCCGAGCTGCGCCGCAATTCGCTCGGCGTGCCGCCGCCGTTCACGCTGTTCCGCGCCGACTCCCGGTTCGAGCGTGTGGAAGGGGTCGAGGCGCGGCTGGCGGTGGCCCTCACCCGCGCGTTTGCCGTCGAAGTCGGCGGCAGCTACGCGACGCCGACGCTGGCCGTGGCGATTTCCGCGGACGCCGAATCGCCCGACACCGTGCGCATCACCGATCGCGTGTCGCAGTACACGGTGGACGCCGCGGCTGTGATGCTGGTGCCGCGCCTGCGTCTGGGCTCGCGCCTGCGGCCGTACGTGACAGCCGGCGCCGGGTATCTGCGCCAGTTGCACGAAGGCCGTCTGCTGCTCGAGACCGGGCGCGTGTATCACGCCGGCGGCGGCGTGCAGGCGTGGCTGCGCGGCGGCGCCGCCACCGGCCGCAGCCTGGGCCTCCGCGCCGAGGGCCGCTACGTCCGCCGCACCGGCGGGGTGGATTTCGAGGATCGCAGCCGCGGCTATCCGGCGTTCAGCGTCCTCGCATTCGCCGGATTCTAATCACCATGATCGACTTCCTCGACGTCGTCGCCAGTCGAGGCGGGCGCCCGGTGCTGCGCGGCGTCTCGCTGGCGGTCGCCGAAGGCGAGGTGGTGGCGCTGGTCGGCCGCAGTGGCAGCGGCAAGACGACGCTGTTGCGGCTGGTGAACCGGATGCTGCGCGCCGATGCCGGTGAGGTGCGGGTGGGCGGCCGCAGCGTCGCGGCGTGGGACGAGACGGCGCTGCGGCGGCAGACCGGCTACGCCATCCAGGACGTCGGGTTGTTCCCGCATTTCACGGTCGCCGCCAACGTGGCGGTGGTGCCGCACCTGCTGGATTGGCCGGCCGAGCGCGTCGCGGCGCGCGTGGACGAACTGCTCGCGCGCGTCGGCCTGGAACCGGCGGAGTTCCGCGGCCGCTGGCCGGACCAGTTGTCCGGCGGGCAGCGGCAGCGCGTCGGGCTGGCGCGGGCGCTCGCCGCCGATCCGCCGGTGCTGCTGATGGACGAGCCGTTCGGCGCGCTCGATCCGATCACGCGCGCGGAGCTGCATCGCGAGTTCAAGGCGCTGCAGGCCACGATGCCGCGCACGGTGCTGCTGGTCACCCACGACCTCGCCGAAGCGTTCGCCCTCGCCGCACCGCGTGGCGGTGCTGCACGAGGGCCGGCTGGTGGCCTGCGGCGCACCCGAGTCGCTGGCCCGATCGGACGACCCGCACGTGCGGTCGCTGCGTCGAGACCCGCTTCGGATGAGCGCCCTGCTCGCGTTTCTCGCCTCGCATCGCGCCGAGATTGTTCGTCCGCCTCGGCGAGCACATCGTGCTGGTGGCGGTGTCCACGGCCGATCGCCGCGCTCATCGGCGTCCCGCTCGGGATCCTCGCCGCCCGGCGGCCGGCGCTCGGCGCGGCCGCTGGTCGGCCTCGCGAACCTGGCGCAGACCATTCCCAGCCTCGCGCTCTTCGGCTTCCTCATCCCGCTGCCGTTGATTGGCGGCATCGGCACGCGGACGGCGCTGGTCGCGTTGACCGTCTACGCCGTGCTGCCGATCGTCCGCACGACGCATCGCCGGCCTGCAGGCGATCGACCGCGCCGTGCTCGAATGCGCGGTCGCCATGGGGATGACGCCGCGGCAGGTGCTGCGTCAGGTGGAGCTGCCGCTGGCGGCGCCGGCGATCGCTGGCGGGCGTCCGGGTGGCGACGGTGGTCGGCGTCGGCACCGCGACGATTGCGTCGGCGATCGGCGCCGGCGGGCTCGGCGACTACATCTTCCGCGGGCTCGCCATGGTCGATCCGTGGTCATCCTCGCCGGGCGCGCTGCCGGCGGCGCTCCTGGCGCTGGCCGCCGACGGGCTGCTCGCCCTCGCCGGACGCGCGCCGACCCGCGCCGCGGATCGTCAGCGCTGCGGCGCCGTCGCTGCTGGCCGCTGGTCGTCGGCGGGGTCCGCCGGCTTCTGCGATCGCCGGCGCCTCGCCGGCGCCGGCGATCGTCGTCGGATCGAAGAACTTCACCGAGCAGGTGCATCCTCGGCGAGATCGCTGGCGCAGACAATCGAGCGGCAGACCGGCCTGTCGGTCGAGCGGCGGCTCAATCTCGGCGGCACGCTGGTCTGCGACGAGGCGCTGCGGCGCGGCGACATCGACGTCTATGTCGAGTACACCGGCACGGCGCTGACCGCGCTCTTCAACGAGCCGGTGGGACCGCGGCGCCGCTGGTGGCCGCGCGCGTGCGCGAGCTGCTACGCTGCCGCGCGGCGTGACGATGTTGCCCGGCCTCGGCTTCAACAACACCTTCGCCATCCTGGTGCGCGCCGCGGCCGCCCGCGAGCAGAGGCTCGCGCGCATCAGCGACCTGGCGCGCGTCGCCCCGCGCTGGCGCGCCGGGTTCGGCTACGAGTTCCTCGAGCGGCCGGACGGCTTTGCCGGGCGTCGCCGCGCCTACGGCCTGCGCTTTCGCGAGCGCGCCGCGCGTCATGGACCTCAACCTGATCTACCGCGCGCTGGCGGCGGGGGAGATCGACGTCACCGCCGGCGACGCGACCAGCGGCCTGATCGAGGCGCTCGACCTGACCGTGCTCGAGGACGACCGCCAGTACTTCCCGCCCTACGACGCGGTACCGGTCGCGCGCGCCGCCACCCTGCTCGCGCACCCGGAGGTGGACGCCGCGCTGCGCCGGCTCGCCGGCCGCATTTCGGCGGCGGAGATGCGGCGCATGAACCACCAGGTGGACGGTCTGCGCCGCGATGCACGCGAGGTGGCGCGCGAGTTCCTGGACGCGTGCTGGCCGGTATCGATCGATCGGATCGGGATGTCCCTCGACACCTTCCAGACGCGCTCGACGCTCACCGTCGGCGGCGACACGGTCTCGCATCTACAGCCTGCCGGCGCTGGCGCGCACGCTTTCCGCAGGTCGACACGCTGCCGTTCTCGCTGAAGATCCTGCTCGAGAACCTGCTGCGCCGCGAGGACAACTGCGTTCGTCAAGGCCGACGACATCCGCGCCCTGGCGTCCTGGGACGCCGCCGCGCCGGTCCAGAAGGAGATCTCCTTCATGCCGGCGCGCGTCCTGCTGCAGGACTTCACCGGCGTGCCGTGCGTGGTGGACCTGGCGGCGATGCGCGACGGCATCGTGACGCTCGGCGGCGACCCGGACCAGGTCAACCCGCTGCAGCCGGTCGAGCTGGTCATCGACCACTCGGTGCAGGTCGATCACTTCGGCACCGCGAACGCGCTGGCAGCTGAACGCGGAGCTCGAGTATCAGCGCAACCGCGAGCGCTACGTGTTCCTGCGCTGGGGCCAGACCGCCGTTCGACAACTTCCGCGTCGTGCCGCCCGAGACCGGCATCGTGCATCAGGTGAACATCGAGTACCTCGCGCGCGTGGTCTACGCGCGACGCGTCCGAGCGAGCGGCGTGGTCGCCTATCCCGACACGCTCTTCGGCACCGACTCGCACACGACGATGGTCAACGGCCTCGGCGTCGTCGGCTGGGGCGTCGGCGGCATCGAGGCGGAGGCGGCGATGCTCGGGCAGCCGAGCTCGATGCTGATTCCCGCCGTCGTCGGCTGCCGGCTAGTCGGCCGCGCTGCCCGAGCGGCGCCACCGCCACCGACCTGGTGCTCACCATCACCGAGCTGCTGCGCAAGCACGGCGTCGTCGGCAAGTTCGTCGAGTTCTTCGGGCCCGGCCTGGCGCACCTCACCGATCGCCGACCGCGCCACGCTCGGCAACATGTGCCCCGAGTACGGCGCGACCGTCGCCATCTTCCCGATCGACGAGATGACGCTCGACTACCTGCGGCTGACCGGGCGCGACGCCCGAGCAGGTCGCGCTGGTCGAAGCCTACGCGCGCGCGCAGGGACTGTTCCGGACCGACGCCACGCCCGACGCCGCCTACAGCGAAACGATCGAGCTCGACCTCGACGACCGTGGAGCCGAGCCTCGCCGGGCCGCGGCGTCCGCAGGACCGTGTGCCGCTCGGCGAAGGCGAAGAGCTCGTTCGCCAGCGCGCTGCCCGACTTGAAGAAGGGCGTGAAGACGGCGGCGCGGCGGCGGCGCGGCGGTCGCGACCGCCACCGCGACGGCGCTCGAGCACGGCTCGGTCGTGATCGCCGCGATCACCAGCTGCACCAATACCTCGAACCCGAGCGTGATGATCGGCGCCGGGCTCGCTGGCGAAGAAGGCGGTCGAGAAGGGGCTGCAGCGCAAGCCGTGGGTCAAGACCAGCCTGGCGCCCGGCTCCAAGGTGGTCACCGACTATCTCGAGAAGGCCGGGCCTGCACCGGCTACCTCGAGCAGCTCGGGTTCAACCTGGTCGGCTACGGCTGCACGACGTGCATCGGCAACAGCGGCCCGCTGCCCGACGAGATCGCCGCCGACGTGCGCGAGCACGGCCTGGTGGTGGCGTCGGTGCTGAGCGGCAACCGCAACTTCGAAGGCCGCATCCAGCAGGACGTGCGCGCCAACTATCTGGCGTCGCCGCCGCTGGTCGTCGCCTACGCGCTGGTCGGCAGCATGAACGTCGACCTGGCCACCGAGCCGCTCGGGCACGGGCGCCGACGGCTCGGACGTCTACCTGACGGACATCTGGCCGAGCGAGCAGGAGATTCAGCAGACGATGCTGCACGCCGGTCACCGCGGAGGCGTTCCGCCGGCAGTATGCCAGCGTCTTCGACGGCGACGAGCGGTGGCAGTCGCTGCCGGTGCCGACCGGCGATCGGTTCCAGTGGGACGACGGACTCGACCTACATCCGCCGGCCGCCGTTTCTCGAGAACCTCACCGCCGAGCCGGCGCCGCGCACCGACACTCACGGGCGCGCGTGTGCTGGCGGTGCTCGGCGACAGCATCACGACCGATCACATCTCGCCGGCCGGCTCGATCAAGGCGGACAGCCCCGCGGGCCGCTACCTGATCGAGCACGGCGTCGAGCCGCGCGACTTCAACTCGTACGGCGCGCGCCGCGGCAATCACGAGGTGATGATGCGCGGAACGTTCGCCAACGTGCGCTTGCGCAATCAACTGGCGCCCGGCACCGAGGGCGGCGTCACGACCTACTTCGAGGCCGGGCCGCGCGCGGCCGCGGCACCCGATGCCGACACCGCGGCGGTGATGAGCATCTACGACGCCGTCGATGCTCTACCAGCAGGCGGGCGTGCCGCTCATCGTCCTTGCCGGCAAGGAATACGGCTCGGGCTCGTCGCGCGACTGGGCCGCGAAGGGGACGATGCTGCTCGGCGTGAAGGCGGTCATCGCCGAGAGCTTCGAGCGGATTCACCGCAGCAACCTCGTCAACATGGGCGTGCTGCCGCTCGAGTTCAAGCCGGGCGATTCCGCCCGGTCGCTCGGGCTGAGCGGGCGGGAAGTGTTCGATCTCGCCGGCTCGGGGCCGGCGCTGCAGCCTCGCGGCGCGGTGCACGTGCGCGCCACCTCCGACAACGGCACGCGTGGTCGCCTTCCCGGTCGTCGTCCGGATCGACACGCCGGAGGAACTGACGGCGTTCTCGCACGGCGGCATTCTGCCGTACGTGCTGCGCCAGCTCGTCAAGGGCCGCTGAGCGGAGGCCCCGGGCGGCCGGCGCGTGGGCCGGGAACGGAGTCGCCGAGCGTGTCCATTTCAGTCCCAGCGATCAAGGCACAGGCGCGGGCGCTCGGGTTCGACCTGTGCGGCATCGCTCCCGCCGCGGCGCTGCCCGAGCTGGCCCGGCTGCGCCACTGGCTCGACCAGGGCCGGGCCGGCGAGATGCGCTACCTGCACCGGAGCGCCGACGTGCGGGCGGACATCCGCCGCTTCCTGCCCGGTGCGCAGTCGGTCATCGTCACCGCGACGGTCTACTACACCGAGCCGTCTCCGGCCGCCGAGCCCGCGGTGTCCGGGGAGGACCCACCAGCGCGGATCGCCCGCTACGCGCACGGCGACGACTACCACATCGTGCTGGCCGAGCGACTCGAGGCGCTGGCCGCGTGGATGCGGGCGCAGCACGGCGCGCCGTTCGCGTCCGCGATTTTCGTGGACAAACATCCCGTGCAGGAGCGCGTCTTCGCTCGGCACGCCGGGCTCGGCTGGATCGGCAAGAACACCTGTCTCATCAATCGCGACATCGGATCGTGGCTGTTCCTCGCCGGCATCGCGGTCGATCTCGACCTGCCGGCGGACACACCGGCGCCGGACCTGTGCGGCGCCTGCACGCTGTGCCTCGACGCCTGTCCCACCGGTGCGCTGGTCGAGCCGTACGAGCTCGACGCGACCCGGTGCATTTCCTACCTGACCATCGAGCTCGACGGTCCCATACCCGACACGCAGCGCGCCTCCGTGGGCGACCACGTGTTCGGATGCGACATCTGCCAGGACGTGTGCCCGTGGAACCTCACCCCGCTGGCGACGCTCGACCCGGCGTGGCAGCCACGCCCCGGCCGCGTCGGCGCCAGCGCGGCCGAGTGGTGGCAGCGCTCCGATTCCGACCTGCACGCCCTGGTCAAGGACTCGGCGATGACGCGGACGTCGCTGTCGCGGCTGAGGCGCAACCTGGCGGTCGTGCTCGGCAACGCCGCCGGCAGCCACGCGGACGAGGTCCTGGACCGTGCCGGGGGCGGCATTCCGCACGCGGCGCCCAGCGCTGAGACACCGATCGTCCGCGAGCACGTGGCGTGGGCCAGACGCCAGGGCCGCGCCGCCGCGTCCCCGGCGAGCTCCGACCCGCACGTCGGATCCTGACGCGCGCCTCGAAGACGCAAGACCCGCGGTCGGCCTCCGTATTACGATGACGGCATGCCGGATTCCGATTCCTCCATCGCGCCGGTCCTGCTGGTCTCGATGCCGCAGATGCTCGACCCGAACTTTGCCCGCAGCGTCGTGCTGCTCGCCGAGTACGGCAGGCACGGCGCCTTCGGACTGGTGGTCAATCGACGGATGGCCGAGCCGGCGCACGAGGTGATCCGGCCCGACCCGCCGCTGGACATCCGCAAGGACGTCCACCTGTTCGTCGGCGGTCCGGTGGAGCCGCATCGCGCCTGGGTGCTGACCGCGCACCGCGAGCTCGACGGCGACGCGCTCGAACTGATCGAGGGCGTCTACCTGTCGGCGTCGCCGGATCTGATCCGTCACACGCTGCAGTCCTCGCCGGATCCGCGAGTGCGGCTGGTCATCGGGTATGCCGGCTGGGCGCCGGGGCAGCTCGACGACGAGCTCGCCGCCTCGTCGTGGCTGCTGGCGCCCCTGCATCCGGATTTGGTCTTCGCCACGCCGCTCGAGCAGATGTGGGAGACCGCGATCCGCCGGCTCGGCGCCGACCCGTCGGCGCTACAGTCCTCGTCCGGCGTCCATTGACGCGGCGACGAGCAAGCGGTGACCGGCCGGCACACCGCCACGTGAGACACGCCATGATGATGTCGAGGCTTATGTCGATCGCAGTGATCAGCGCACTCGCCGCCTGCAACCGGGCGCCGTCGCCGGCGTCCACCGCCACCCCCAGCCCCGCGAATGCGTCCGCGCCGGCCGCAGCCGCCGGCGCCGTCCCCGGCGCGGCGGAGGAGTTGACCCGCCGGGCGGCCCGCTTCGCGCCGACGGAGATCACCGCGGACGTCAGCGGGCTGCCCGAGGGCGAGCGCCGCGCGCTGG
Source organism: uncultured Acidobacteriota bacterium (assembly GCA_963707795.1). GTDB lineage: Bacteria > Acidobacteriota > Vicinamibacteria > Vicinamibacterales > UBA2999 > JACCSI01. Next base: position 901,574 of record OY970174.1, read on the forward strand.
TCGAGATGATTCGCGCCGCGGAGGTGATGGACGCGTTGTTCCTCGAGCAGGTGTGGGCCGGCAACGAAGCGATGCTCTTCGATTTGCTGCGCGATCGGACCGACGAGGGGCGGGCCCGCCTGCACTACTTCCTCATCAACAAGGGCCCCTGGTCGCGGCTCGACCACAACGAGCCGTTCGTGCCGGGCGCGCCGCCCAAGCCCGCCGCCGCCAACTACTACCCCGCGTCGGCGACCAAGGAAGAGGTCGAGGCGTGGATCGAGAGCCTGCCGCCGGGCGAGAAGCAGCAGGCCACCGGCTTCTTCACCACCATCCGCCGCCGCCCGGACGGACGGTTCACCGCGGTCCCGTACAGCACCGAATACCAGGGGGAGCTGGCCATCGCCGCCGCCCATCTGCGCCAGGCGGCGGCGCACACCGCGCAGCCGACGCTGCGCGCGTTTCTCGAGTCGCGCGCGGCCGCGTTCCTCTCCAACGACTACTACGACAGCGACGTGAAGTGGATGGAGCTCGACGCCTCGATCGAGCCGACCATCGGCCCCTACGAGGTCTACGAGGACGAGTGGTTCAATCGCAAGGCCGCGTTCGAGGCCTACATCACGATCAAGGACCAGGGCGAATCGCAGCAGCTGCAGAAATTCGCCGGCGCGCTGCAGATGATCGAGAACCGGCTGCCGATCGATCCGACCTACCGCAACCCGGCGCTCGGCGCGCTCGCCCCCATCGCGGTCGTGAACACGGTGTTCGCGGCCGGCGACGGCAATCGCGGCGTGCAGACCGCGGCCTTCAACCTGCCCAACGACGAGCGCGTCATCCGCGAGAAGGGCAGCAAGCGGGTGATGCTCAAGAATCACCAGGAAGCGAAGTTCGCCACCGTCCTGGTGCCGATTTCGCGCCTCGCGCTCGCCGCGGCCGATCAGCCGAGCGTCGCGTTCGACGCCTTCTTCACCCACATCCTCATGCACGAGCTGATGCACGGCCTGGGACCGCACGACATCACCGTGGACGGCCGCGCCACCACCGTGCGCCAGGCGCTGACCGACACCTACAGCGCGATCGAGGAAGCGAAGGCCGACATCTCCGGGTTGTTCGCGTTGCAGCTGCTGATCGACGAGGGACAGCTGGACAAGGGCCTGGAGCGGACGATGTACACGACGTTCCTGGCGTCGGCCTTCCGCTCGATCCGCTTCGGCATCAACGAGGCGCACGGCCGCGGGCAGGCCATCCAGCTCAATTACCTGCTCGACCAGGGTGGCGTGCGAGTGAATGCCGACGGCACCTTCGCGGTCGACCCGGCGAAGATGCGCGACGGCGTCACCGCGCTGACGCGCGACATCATGACGCTGCAGGCGGAGGGTTCGTACGCCCGGGCACGCGCGATGATCGACACGCTGGGCGTGATTCGTCCCGAGACCCGGCGCCTGCTCGATCGACTGGCCGACCTGCCGGTGGACATCGCCCCGCGCTTCACCACCGCCGAGCAACTGCTGCGGGCGGGATCGTAGCCGGCGTCGCGCGACACCGGGCGCCGCTCGGCGCGATCGAGCGGCCGGGCGGCCGGCCTTAGGGTTCGGGCGCGGGCACGGCCATCACCGGCACGCGCGCCTGGCGCAACACGGCCTCGGTCGTGGAGCCGAAAACGAAGCGCCGGGCGCCTTCCAGCCCCTGCGTGCCCATCACGATGAGGTCGGCCTCGCATTCCACCGCGTGCTCCAGGATCTTCTCGGCGGCGTCGCCGACGGCGACCGTGATGCCGACCGGTTCCCGGTGCGCGGCTGCCGTGCGCGCCAGCATGTCGCGCAGCGCGTCCTGCGTCTGGCCGGTGAGGGCGGCGCGATTGCCCAGCGCCTCGGAGGCGGCGTCGAGCAGCGGGTCGACCACGGTGATGACCATCACGTGACTGCCCGCGAGCGCTGCCAGGCGGAGCGCGACGTCGAGCGCCCGGTGCGAGTGTTCCGAGAAGTCGACGGGGCAGAGGATGTTCGTGAACATGGAAGCCGATCAGCGCTGGTCGAGCGGGAAGGTCGTGGCCGTCGCGCGCGTCATGGTGTGCCTCCGTCGTGAGGATGGCGGGGCTTGTCGGGAACCGCATCGAGCGGCGGCTCGCCCGCGAGAAACCGCCGTTCGTCTTCCAGGGCCCGCCACTCGGCCGGCGACCGCGGATTGAGGGCTTCCATCTCCGCCATCTCGCCGGCACTGAGCTGCGGCAGGTGCCGGATGAACTGGACCAGGTGCCACGAGGCGGCTTCGCCGTCGGCGGTTCCCGTGCCCCACGCCGGCATGCCGGTCATCTTGACGCCGTTCTCGATGATATAGAACAGCTCGCCGTCGGTCAGGTCCTGCGTCGCCGCCTCGCGCATGTCGGGCGCGCGCGGGTACAGCCCCTGGCCCATCTCGGTGTCGCCGCTGCCGTCGTTGGCGTGGCAGCTCGCGCAGTGGTCCGCCCAGTGCTCGACTCCGGCGCGGAGCGTGTCGGGGCTCTGCGGGCCGGGGTTGCGGCGTGCGCGGGCGGCGGCGGGGATCATGGCATGGCGGGCGGCGCGCGCGAGCGCGGTTTCGGCGCCCGGCGGCGGCGTGCGGGTGCCGATCCCCTGCTGGAACAGCCACGCGCCGGCCACGAGCGCCAGCAGGCCCACGGCCGCCAGCAGGTGCCACACGCCGCGCGGTGCGCCTCTCATGGGCCGGCTGGGTGGGGCGCGCCGTCACCGCGGCGCGAACGAGCGCGCGAACAAGTCGGCGATGGCCTGCCGGCCATCGTCCGAGATGTGACGGGTCCCGGTTCCGGTGAAGTGCGGGTGGGTGATGACCGGGGGCGTGGCGGCGTCCCACTGCTCGCCGGTCCACTGGAACCACCCCTTGCGGTCCTGGTCGAACACGTACAGCGGCTTGTTGCACAGCTTGGCGAACTCGGCCCCCCACCCGGTGCCGCCGCGCACGGTCTGGTCGTCGAGCATGACGCCGACCACGTAGATCTCCTGACCATGATTCACCTGGTACCACAGTGACTGCAGGACCTTGCGGATGCCGGCGCTGTCCGTGTAGCGGCGGTGCATCAGGCGCGACACGTAGGCGAGGCTGACGTCGCCGGCGAGCAGTTCCTCGTGGTTGAGCACGCGGACGCCGCGCGAGCGGACGAGCGGATGGCCGTCGAAGGTGAAGTTGACTTCTTCGACGCCGTGCGCTTCCGCGCACGCGCCGAACTCGGCCTCGGCGCCGGCGGCGCCGCCGCTGAACAGGATGCAATCCGATGGGTTCATGAGGGGCCCGGTCAGTTGATCGCGCACGCGCCGGGCCCGCGCGGATCGCCGCAGCTCCCGCACGGCCCGGGGGCCGACGCCCGCGTCATGCTCGTGGCCGGGGCGCCGACCGCGAACACCGACAGCTGTTTTTCGATCGCGCGGCTCCGGCAGGCCGGGCAGGCCAGCACCGTCTGCTCGCGCACCAGCAGCTCGAAGTGCTGGTGACAGTCCTGGCACTCGTATTCGTACAGCGGCATCACTAGATGATAATGCAGGACCACGGCGGCCGCGCCGCACACCCATGCCGACCATCACCGCCGCTGTCATGCCCGGTCCGCGCCTGCCCGTCGAGCTGCGCGAGTTCGCCGAGCCGGCGATCGAACCCGGCGGGCTGCTGCTCCGCACCATCTACTCGGAGGTCTGCGGGACCGACGTGCATCTGTGGCACGGCCGGCTGGCCGGCGTGCCCTACCCGATCATTCCGGGGCACGTGTCGGTGGGTCTCGTCGACAAGATGCGGGGACCGATCGCCGGCGCCGACGGCCGCGCGCTCCGCGAGGGCGATCGCGTGGTCTTCTACGACGTGCATCGCACCTGCGGCCGGTGCTACGCCTGCACGGTCAGCGGGACGCCGACCCGGTGCGCCGAGCGCAAGGTCTACGGCATCACCGACGCAGCCGCCGACGGCCTGTTCGGCGGCTGGAGCGAGGCCATCTACCTCGAGCCGGGCGTCGTGGCGGCGGTGCTCCCCGAGTCGGTGGCGGCGGAGGACTACATCGGCGGCGGCTGCGGCCTGATCACGGCCGTGCATGCCATCGATCGGGCGCGGATACGCCTGGCCGATCGCGTCGTGGTGCAGGGGACCGGTGCCGTCGGCCTGTGCACCATCGCGCTGGCGCGCCTGTCGGGCGCCTCCACGATCGTCGCGATTGGCGCGCCGGCCGACCGGCTGGCGCTGGCGCGCCGCATGGGCGCCACCGTCACCTTCGATGTCGCCGAGACCACCGTGGAGGCGCGGCGCGAGGGTGTCCTGGCGGCGACCGCGGGGCGGGGTGTGGACGTCGGCATCGAGGCCGCGGGTTCGCCGCGGGCGGTCGAAGAAGGCGTGACCCTGGTGCGCGACGGGGGCCGCTACGTGATTGCCGGGCACTATACCGACGCCGGCGCCAGCGCCATCAACGCCCATGCGCACATCAACCGCCCCCATCTCGAGATTCGCGGCTGCTGGGGGAGCGAGGCCGGGCACTTCCTGCGCGCGCTCACGATTCTCGAGTCGCACGCCCGGCACATCCCCTTCCGCGACATCGGCGCCCGCGTGTACGCCCTGGGCGACCTGAACCTCGCGCTGGCCGATGCCGAGGCGATGCGGCTGCCCAAGGCGCTGGTCGACCCGCGTCTATAATCATCCGGCGTGGCTGCCGCCGCCGAGACCTCCCCCCTCGCAAGGCGCAGCGTCGGCGATGAAGCGCGGATCTTCATCGCGGCGCTGCTCTTTCGTGTCTTCAGCGCCGGCGTCGGCTTTCTCGCCAACGTCGTGTTCCCGCAGTATCAGGACCAGCGCTTCAGCGTCTTTCGCGACGCCCACCTGTTCTGGGACGCGTTCGCCCGCTACGACGCCGGCTGGTACCACGGCATCGCCGCGCAGGGCTACGAGTACGGCGCCGGCGGGCGCAGCAATCTGGCATTCTTCCCGGTCTACCCGCTGCTCATGCGCGGCGGCGGCTGGCTCCTCGGCGGACGCCAGCAGGATTACTACTTCGCCGGCATCGTCATCTCGTGGCTGGCGTTCGCCGCGGCGATGACGCTCCTCTACCGGCTGGCGCTGCTCGACCTGACGCGCTCGGCGGCGCTGCGCGCGGTGATCTACGCGGCCGCGTTCCCCTTCGCCTACTTCTTCGGCATGGTCTATTCGGAGAGCGTCTTCTTCCTCGCCCTGGTCGGCGCCGCCTACGCGCTGCGGACCCGCCGCTGGCTCGCCGGCGCCGTCGCCGGCGCGCTGGTGACCGCGACGCGGGTGACCGGCCTGATGGCGGTCCCCGGGCTGGCCCTGCTGGCCTGGCAGGCGGCGGGGCGCGATCGCGGGACCCGGGTGCGGGCGGCGGCGGCGGTGGCCGGCGCGCTGGTCGGGATTGGCGGCTACAGCCTCTTCAACTACCGCATCAGCGGCACGCCGTGGGCCTGGTATCACGCGATCACGTACTGGGACTACCACCCCGGGGGCAACCCGTTCAGCGGCCTTGGCGCGCTGGCCTCCGCGCTGGCGACCGATCCGTACCGGTTTCTCGCGACCGGTCGCCTGGCCCCGTACGACACGCTGAATGCGGCGGCCGCGGTCGGGGCGCTCGCGCTGGTGCCCTTCATCTGGCGCCGCTTCAACGCGGGCTACGCCGTGGTGGTCGTCGCGGCGCTGGCGCTGCCGCTGTCGTCGGGACAGTTCGAAGGGCTGGGCCGGTACACATCGGTCCTGTTCCCGCTGCCCCTGCTGCTGGCCAGCTTTGGCGGTGAACTGCGCCACCACATCCTCATCGGCGCCTCGGCCATCCTCTACGCGCTCGGCCTGGCGATGTTCGTCACGGTGCACCCGCTGTTCTGAGCGAGCCGGGCGGCCGGCCGCTATACTGGAGAGATGCTTTCCGCCTCGGCCTCCTCGTCCATGCGCGCCCCCGTCGCCAATCCGCTTCGCCGCAACGTCGCCATCGTCGCCCACGTCGATCACGGGAAGACCACGCTCGTGGACGCGATGTTCCGGCAGGCGGGCGTCTTCCGGGTCAACGAACGGGTGGCGGAGCGGGCGATGGACAGCAACGAGCTGGAGCGCGAGCGCGGCATCACCATCCTCGCCAAGAACACCGCGGTTCACTACCAGGACATCATCATCAACATCGTGGACACGCCGGGTCACGCCGATTTCGGCGGGGAGGTCGAGCGCGTGCTGTCGATGGTGGACGGCGTCGTGCTGCTGGTGGACGCGGCGGAAGGCCCGTTGCCGCAGACGCGCTACGTGCTGCGCAAGGCCTTCGAGCGCGGCCTGCCGCCCATCGTCGTCATCAACAAGATCGACCGCGCCGACGCCCGTGCCAAGGACGTGCTGAACGAGGTCTACGACCTGTTCATCGACCTCGACGCCACCGAGGAGCAGATCGAGTTCCCGGTCCTCTACACCAGCGGCCGGGCCGGCACCGCGACCCCGGACCTGGACGTGCGCGGCGAGGACCTGCGCCCGCTGTTCGATGCCATCGTCGCGCACGTGCCGCCGCCGCGCGGCAATGCCGAGGCGCCGTTCCAGATGCTGGTCTCGAATCTCGACTCCAGCGACTACCTGGGCCGCATCGCCATCGGCAAGATCTTCAACGGCACCGTGCGCCTCGGCGATCCGATCGTCGTCATCCGCCTGGACGGCACGACGCAGGAGACGCGCGTCACCAAGCTCTACGCCTTCGAAGGGCTGAAGCGGGTGGAGATTGCCGATGCGGCGGCCGGCGACATCGTCTGTCTGACCGGCATCGAGGACATCACGATCGGCGAGACCATCGCCAACCCGGAGTACCGGGTCGCGATTCCGCCGATTGCCATCGACGAGCCGACGGTGTCGATGGTGTTCGGCGTCAACACCTCCCCGGTGTCCGGGCGCGACGGCCAGTTCGTCACCTCGCGGCACCTGCGCGAGCGGCTGCAGCGCGAGCTGCTCGGCAACGTCTCGCTGCGGGTGGAGGACACCGACACGCCGGAGCAGCAGAAGGTGCTCGGCCGAGGCGAGCTGCAGCTGGCCATCCTGATCGAGATGATGCGGCGCGAGGGCTACGAACTGCAGGTGTCGCGTCCCGAGATCGTCACCCGCGAGATCGACGGCGTGGTGATGGAGCCGGTCGAAGAGCTGGTCATCGACGTCGCCGAGGAGTTCCAGGGTGTCGTGATCGCCAACGTCGGCATGCGCCGCGGCACCATGACCAAGATGGTCAACCACGGCAGCGGCCGCGTCCGCCTCGAGTTCCGCATCCCGGCCCGCGGCCTGATCGGATTCCGCTCGGTCTTCCTCACCGAGACCAAGGGCACCGGCATCATGAACCACCTCTTTGCCGGCTGGGAACCCTGGCACGGCCCCATTGCCACCCGCCTCACCGGCGCGCTCGTTGCCGACCGTGCGGGCATCGCGACCGCGTACGCCATTGCCAACCTGCAGGAGCGGGGCGTGATGTTCATCGACCCGCAGACGGCGGTCTACGAGGGCATGATCGTCGGCGAGAACTCGCGCACCAACGACCTCGACGTCAACATCACGAAAGAAAAAAAGCAGACCAACATGCGCGCCTCGTCGGCCGACGAGGCCATCCGGCTGGTGCCGCCGCACCTGATGGGCCTCGAGCAGGCCATCGAGTTCATCAACGACGACGAGCTGGTCGAGGTGACGCCGAAGAGCATCCGTTTGCGCAAGCGCATTCTGGAGAGCGGCCGCCGGCCCAAGAAGGAGTCCTGAGCCGGCTCGCCCCGCCGTTCGTCACAACGCCGGCCGCGCCGCCGGCGGGCCGGCGTAGACTGCCGCCATGGCTACCGTGCTCAACGACCTCCGCCTCGCCATCCGGCTGCTCTCGCGCAGCCCGGTCCTGACGCTGGTGGCCGCGCTGTCGCTCGGCCTCGGCATCGGTGCCAACACCACGATCTTCACCCTCGTCAACGAGGTGTTCCTGCGCCCGCTGCCGCTGGCGGACTCCGATCGCCTGGTCTCGGTGTTCACCGCCGACGAGCGCAACCGGCAGCAGGCGTTCGGCGGGTTCATGCCGACCTCGCGCCTGAACTTCGAGGACTACCGCCAGCAGAACGAGGTCTTCGAGGGGCTCGTGGCGCAAAGCTTCGCCGCGGTCAGTCTCTCCGGCAGCGGCGAGCCCGAGCAGGTGGCGGCGGAGATCGTGTCACCCGGCTACTTCGACCTGCTCGGCGCGCCGATGGCCGCCGGGCGCCGGTTCCTGCCCGACGAGGAGGCGCGACCCGGGGCCGCCCCCGTGACCGTGCTCACTCATGGCTTGTGGCAGCGCCGCTTCGGCGGTGATCCGGCCGTCGTTGGACAGACGCTCACCCTCAACGGCCGCGCCTTCATCGTCGTCGGCGTCGCGGCGGAGTCGTTCCGCGGCACCAATGCCATCGGCGGGCCGCAGCTGTGGGTGCCGTTCGCGATGTACCGCGAGACGACCAGCGGGTTCGTGCGCGACAACTGGGAATCGCGCCGGGCGCTGCTGTTCCAGATGACCGGGCGGCTGAAACCCGGGGTGACGCTGGCGCAGGCCAACGCCAACATGAATGCGATCGCGGCCGCCCTGGCGCAGGAGTATCCGAACGACAACCGCGGCCGGAGCGTCACGCTGGTGCCGCTGGCCCAGGCGACCATCAATCCTGCCTTCCGCCAGAATTTCGTCAGGGCCGGTGGGCTGCTCATGGTGATCGTCGGCCTGGTGCTGCTCATCGCGTGCGCCAACGTCGCCAACCTGCTGCTGGCGCGGGCGGCGGCGCGGCGGCAGGAGATTGCCATCCGCCTGTCGCTCGGCGCCAGCCGCGGCCGCCTGGTGCGGCAGCTGCTGGTCGAGAGCACGGTGCTCGGCGCGCTGGGCGGGGCCGTCGGCCTGCTGCTGGCGCTGTGGGCGCGCCCGGGCCTGCAGGCGCTGCGGCCGCCGTTCCTGCCCGAGGACGCGCTCGCCGCCACCATCGACGGCACGGTGCTGCTGTTCACGGCGGCGATCGCGCTCGGGACCGGGGTGCTGTTCGGCCTGGCGCCGGCGCTGCAGTATTCGCGGCCCAACCTCGCCGTCGAGCTCAAGGACCGCACCAGCCAGCCGAGCGCGGCGCGGCGCCGGGTCAGCGCGCGCAGCGCGCTGGTGGTCGTGCAGGTCGCCCTGTCGTTCGTCGCCCTCATCGGCGCCGGCCTGTTCCTGCGCAGCCTCAACCAGGCGCGCACGATCGATCCGGGGTTCGACGCCGGGCGACTCGCCGTGCTGTCGTTCAACCTGTCGATGCAGGGCATGCCGCTCGACGCCGCGGTCGACCGGCAGCGGCAGATTCTCGAGCGCGTCCGCGGGGTGCCCGGCGTCGAGGCCGCCGCCTACGCGACCACGACGCCGCTGGGCGGCGGCGGCTTCGCGCGCAGCGTCTTCCTGGAAGGCCAGGACGTCACCGACCCGCGCGCGGCGCGGCTGGTCCAGGTCAGCGGCGCCGGCGAGGGCTACCTGGAGACGATCGGCGTGCCGCTGCTGCGCGGCCGTCCGTTCGCCGCCACCGACACCGGCCAGGCGCCGCGCGTCGTGATCGTCAACGAGACCATGGCCCGCACGTTCTGGCCCGGACAGGAGGCCGTGGGCCAGCGGTTCCGCTTCTTCCGCGACGAGATGACGACCGAGGTGGTCGGCATCGCCCGTGACAGCAAGTACAACTTCGTCGGCGAAGATCCGCAGCCGTACATCTACTCGCCGTTCGCCCAGGATCCGCAGCCGGCGGTGACGCTGACGATTCGCAGCGCCAATCCGCAGGCGGCGCTCGGCACCGTGCGCGCCGTCGTCCAGCAGATGGAGCCGAACATGCCGCTGGTCGGCGTCTTCACGATGGCCGAGGTCTTCGACCAGGCGCTGTGGGCCGCGCGCATGGGGGCGCTGCTGCTCGGCATCTTCGGCGGCCTGGCGCTGACGCTCGCCTCGATCGGCGTCTACGGCGTCATGGCCTACTCGGTGAGCCAGCGGACGCGCGAGCTCGGCATCCGCCTCGCGCTCGGCGCCACCACCACCGAGGTGCGCGGCATGGTCCTGCGCCAGGGGCTGGCGCTCACCGGCGCCGGCATCGTGCTCGGGATCGTTTGCGCGGCGCTGCTGACGCGCCTGGTGACCGACCTGCTGTACGGCGTCAGCGCGATGGACCCGACCACGTTCGTCGGCATCCCGGTGATCCTGTTGCTGGTCGCCGCGGCCGCGATCTACATCCCGGCGCGGCGCGCCAGCCGCGTCGACCCGGTGGTGGCGCTGCGCGTCGGCTGAGGCGCCGCCGGCGGGGCCGCGGCGCTCGCGGGCGGCGCCAGTCACGGGCCGGCGTCTACGGGAAGATGCCGAGCTCCTGGTACGCGCGCGCCACCTTGTGGATGGCGTTGAGGAAGGCCGCGATGCGCAGGTCGGGCACGCCTGGATGCGACCTCCGCGTCTCGAGCAAGCCGTGAAACGCGGCGATCATCGTCTCCTCCAGCCCGGAATTCACCAGGTCCTGTTCCTCCGGTCCCCTGGCGATGCGCTGCCGCTCGGCGTCGGTGAAGACCTTGCCGGTCGCGGCCTCGATGGTCCGCAGCATGGCCAGCTCGTTGGCCATCTCGTGCCGCTTCGACATCCGGCCGAACCGCACGTGCGACAGGTTCTTCACCCACTCGAAGTACGACACCGTGACCCCGCCGGCATTGGCGTAGATGTCCGGGATCACGAGGATGCCCTTCTCGCGGAAGATCGGATCGGCGGCGGGCGTCGTCGGTCCGTTGGCGCCCTCGAGGATGATCCGGGCCTTGACCCGGGCCGCGTTCTCCGCCGTGAACACGCCCTCGAGCGCCGCCGGGATGAGCACGTCGCAGTCGAGCTCCAGCGCCGCCTCCGTGGACGGTAACGCCGTCGCGTTCGGAAAATCGAGGATCGATCCCGAAGCTTTGCGGTGCTCGGCGACCTCGCGCTCGTGCAGGCCGGTCGCGCTGGTGATCGCGCCTTCGCGCTCGGCGATCCCGACGAGGACGGCGCCGGCCTCGCGGCAGAACTTCGCGGCGTGGAAGCCGACGTTGCCCAGCCCCTGCACGACCACGCGCTTACCTTCGAGGCCGGTCGCCAATCCGAGGCGCTTCATCTCGTCCGCCTGGGCGCAGGCTTCGCGCAGCGCGAAGTAGAGTCCCCGGCCGGTCGCTTCCTTGCGGCCGCTGACGCCGCCCTGGGTGACGGGTTTGCCGGTCACGCAGCCCAGCGCGTCGAGCTGGCCGGGATTGAGCGCCGCGTAGGTATCCGCAATCCACGACATCTCGCGCTCGCCGGTGCCGTAGTCGGGCGCCGGCACGTCGATGCCGGGGCCGATGAAGTGCTTCTTGACCAGTTCGTGCGTGTAGCGGCGGGTCACGCGCTCGAGCTCCTCGACCGTGTACTCGCGCGGGTCGATGCGGATGCCGCCCTTGGCGCCGCCGAACGGCACGTCGACGATGGCGCACTTGTAGGTCATGAGGGCGGCCAGCGCCATCACCTCTTCCTCGTAGACCTCGGGCGCGTAGCGGATGCCGCCCTTGACCGGCGTCTTGTGGTGGCTGTGCTCGACGCGCCACGCCCGGATCACGTCGATGCGGCCGTCGGCGCGGCGCAGCGGAAAGTCGAAGCGATAGACGCTGTTGCACCCGCGGATCTGGTCGAGCAGCCCCGGCGGATAGTCGGTGAACGCCGCCGCCTGATCGAAGTACTGGGTGACTTCGTCGAAGAAGTTCGCGGGTGCCGTCATGCAGGGACGTTTATCACGGCACGACCGCGGCGGCCTATTGCCGCGGGCGCCGGCGGGCCACGGAACGGCCCAGCCGCTGGACCTCCGGCCGCGGTGCGGAGACCGTCAGCGGGTGTTCGGCCTCATTACAGTTTTGTCGTTGAGGTTCCAGGCCTGCACCTAGGTACCGGTCTTGCGTGGCCTGCCGCATTCGAAGAACATCCGTAAATATTGGGGATTTTTCGCTTAGGGCAACTCACCGCACCCGGCACAGGCCTTGCGATAGGGCGCGCGCACCTCGACCATAAACCGGAGACACGTCAGTGCTGCTGAACATCATGCCCTTCGCCGTCCGTGACCTGGCCATCGACCTGGGGACGGCCAACACCGTCGTCTTCGCGGCCGGCCGCGGCATCGTCGTGAACGAGCCGTCGATTGTCGCCATCAACACTGCCAGCTCGAAGACCGAGGCGGTGGGGCACGATGCGCGCGCCATGCTCGGCCGGACCCCGGCGTCGATCACGACGGTGCGGCCGATGCGCGACGGCGTCATCGCCGACTTCGATGCCGCCGAGCGGCTGCTCACCAGCTTCATCCGCAAGGCGCAGGGCCCGTATTCGTGGCGGCGCACGCGCGTGGTCATCGGCATCCCGTCGGACATCACGCAGGTCGAGCGGCGGGCGGTCCTCGACAGCGCCTACCGGGCCAAGGTCAGCGAGGTGCATTTGGTCGAGGAGGGGATTGCGGCGGCCATCGGCGCCGGCCTGCCGGTCACGGAAGCGCGCGGCAGCATGGTCGTGGACATCGGCGGCGGCACCACCGACATCGCCGTCGTCGCGCTCGGCGGCATGGTCTACACCAAGTCGGTGCGGACCGCGGGCCATCACATGGACGAGGCCATCATCCAGTTCATGCGCCGGCAGCACAAGCTGCTCATCGGCGAGCGGACGGCGGAGCAGGTGAAGATCGAGATCGGGTCGGCCGCCAAGATGGACGAGAAGCTGGAGATGGAAGTGCGCGGCCGCTGCATGCGCGAAGGACGGCCGCGGGTGGTGGTGGTCGCCGAGGACGAGGTCCGCGAGGCGCTCGCCGAGCCGCTCAAGGTCATCGTCGCGGCGGTGCGCACGGCGCTCGACAGCATCCCGCCCGAGATTTCCGCCGACGTCTCGGACAACGGCATCGTGATCACCGGCGGCGGCGCGCTGCTGCGCGGCCTCGCCGAACGGCTGCGCAAGGAAACCGGCGTGCCGGTGACGGTGGCCGACGAACCGCTGACCTCCGTGGTCCGCGGCGTCGGCCAGATGCTCGACAACGTCGGGCTGCTGCGCCGCTCGTCCGACGCGGCATAAGCGGTCGCCGACGCCCGTCGCAGCCAGGCGCCGCCGCAACCCAGTCGCGGCGTCTGGTACACTGTCCCGCATGTCCGACGAGATGCGCCCAGCCCGGCTGTGGCGCGAGTTGCCCACCGACGTCCGCATCGCCGCCTCCACCGCCTTCTGGACCGATGAACAAGCCGCCCTCGAGCAGGCGGAAGCCGTCGGCCTCATCGCCCGCCAGATCAAGTTCCGCACCAAGAGCGTGCTGACGCTGCCGGTGGAGAAGAAGGCCAGACACCTGGCTGGCATGGCGCAGGTCTCGGACCTGCTGGCGGCGCGGCTGCTCGTCGCGTATCACCTCCAGCACCAGCGCCCGATGATGGGGCGGTTCCTCGACGAACTGGGCATCGCGCACGACAACGGGCTGATCAGCGACGAGGCCCCGACCGCCCCGCCGGACGAGACCCTCGACAAGGCGGCGCAGGCACTGGCCGCCGCGTTTCCCCCCGCCGACGTGTCCCGCTACTTCTGGACGCTGCTCTGGCAGGATCCCGCGACGTGGGGCGGCCTGCGCGGCCGTCCGGAGTTGAGCGCCGCCTGACATGACTGGCGGGGTTCGCTGATGCCACCGTACGAGCGGCACGTCTTCATCTGCTGTAACCAACGCGAGCCGGGCCACCCGCGCGGGTGCTGCGATCCCGACGCGGACGACGGGCTGCAGAAGGCGTTCAAGAAGGCGCTGGCCGCCCGCGGCCTGACCCGGCGCATTCGCGCCAACCGCTCGGGCTGTCTCGATCAGTGCGAGCACGGCCCGACGGTCGTCGTCTATCCCGATGCGGTCTGGTACGGCGGCGTGACCGACGGGGACATCGACGAGATCGTCGAGCGCCACCTCCTGGCAGGGGAACCGGTCGAGCGCCTGCGGCTGCCCGACGCCTGCGTCAATACCGCCACCTGTGACCACAAGCCGCGTCGAGTGCCCTGATGTTTGATGCCTTCCTCACCGCCGACGGCCTGATCGCGCTCCTCACCCTCACCTTCCTCGAGGTCATCCTCGGGGTCGACAACGTGATTTTCATCTCCATCCTGTCCGGGCGGCTGCCGGAAGCGAGCCAGCCGCGCGCCCGCCGGCTCGGCCTCATCGGCGCGATGGCGATGCGCATCCTGCTGCTGCTGTCGCTGGCCTGGATCATCCGGCTCACCAACCCGCTGTTCACGCTGTTCGGGCACGACTTCTCCGGCCGCGATCTCATCCTCATCCTCGGCGGCCTGTTCCTGCTCGCCAAGGCCACGCTCGAGATCCACGACCGTCTGGAAGGCGAGGACGGCGAGTCGGCGGCGAAGGCCGCCGTCTCGTTCGGCGCGGTGATCTTCCAGATCATGCTCCTCGACATCGTGTTCTCGCTCGACTCGGTGATCACGGCGGTGGGAATGGCCGACGACGTCTCCATCATGGTGGCCGCGGTGGTCATCGCGGTCGGCATCATGATGGTCTCGGCGGAGACGATCAGCGACTTCGTCAACCGCCATCCGACGGTCAAGGTCCTGGCGCTGTCGTTCCTGCTGCTCATCGGCTTGTCGCTCGTCGCCGACGGCTTCGGGATGCACATTCCGAAGGGCTACATCTACTTCGCCATGGGCTTCTCGGTCTTCGTCGAGATGATCAACCTCCGCGTGCGCTCGGGGCACGACCCGGTGCGCCTGCACAAGCGCTACCGCGCGAAAGAGACGGGCAAGGAGAAGAAGGCGGTGGCGAAGGGCTGACGCGGGCGTCGGGTCGACGGCTACGGCTACGGCGCCCGCTGGTCCGTCCCGGCGCCGTGCATGAACGCCGTGACGACCTGCCAGACCTGCTCGTCGGCGCCGGCCTGGCTGCGCGCGGCGGACGCCCGCACGGCGAGCGAGTGATCGCCGCCCTCGACCGCCTGCACCGTAATCGGCGGGCGACCCACGGATTCGACGGCGTCGCGGATCGCGTCGGGTCCGCCGAACGTGTCGCGCGTGCCCTGCACGATGAGCACGGGCACGGCGATGCGCGCCAGGTGCGACACGCGATCGGGTGACACCCGCGATCCCCCGGGCGGCTTCAGCGGGTAGCCGAACACCACCACGCCGGCCAGCGGCGGTGGCGCCGGCCGGCCACGATTCCGGGGCGGCGGCGAGATGCGTCGCCATGCGGCCGCCCATCGACTTGCCGCCGATGAACACCCGCGCCGCCTCGACGTGCCGGTGCGCGGCCGCCGCGCCGATGACGGCCCGGAACGCCGCCTCGAGCACCGGCGCCCGGTCCGGCGACCGTCGTCCGGCATCCACGTAGGGAAAATTGAAGGTCACGACATCGGCGCCGCGTTCAGCCAGGGCGCGGGCGTAGCGGACCATCCACGGGCTCGATTGTCCGGCGCCCGCGCCGTGGGCCAGGACCAGCAGCGCGCCGTAGCGGGTCGGACGGTCGGCCGGATAGAGCAGGGCGGGTCGCGCCAGTGCGGGGTCGCCATCGAGCGAGAAGGCTACCGGGGTCATCGCGGTAAACTACCCGTTCATCATGAATCAGATCGGTCCTGTTTGTGTGGGCGTCCTCGTGCTGCTGGCGCAGGCGGCCTCCGCCCAACCCCCCGCGGCCCTGCCCGCGGCGCCGGCCCGGCCCACGACGCTGCCCGCCGCCACGGCGCTGGCGGTCGCCGACGCGCCCACTCTCGACGGCAACGTGCTCGACGATGTCGCGTGGCAGCAGGCGCCGGTCATCAGCGGCTTCTGGCAGGAGCAGCCGGACGAGGGCCAGCCGGCGTCGGAGCGGACCGAGGTGCGGATGATCTTCACTCGCGACACGCTGTTCGTCGGCGTCATCTGCTACGACCGCGAGCCGGGGTCGATCATCATGTCCGACTCGCGGCGCGACGCCGATCTCGACGACACCGACAGCTTCCGGATGATCTTCGACACCTACAGCGACCGGCAGAACGGCTTCGTCTTCGGCACCAATCCCGCCGCCATCGAGTACGACGGCCAGGTGACCAACGAAGGGCAGGGCGGCGGCGGCCTGCGCGGCAACCAGCAGTCGGGGTCGGGCAGCGGCTTCAACCTCAACTGGGACGCGGCCTGGGACGTCCGCACCCGCATCGACGAACGCGGGTGGAGCGCGGAGTTCGCGATTCCGTTCCGCACGCTGCGCTTTCCCTCCGGCAGCGACCAGCAGTGGAACGTCAACTTCCAGCGCAACATCCGGCGCCGCAACGAGCGCGCCTACTGGGCGCCGATCCCGCGGCAGTACAACCTGTATCGGCTGACGCTGGCCGGCTCGGTGGCGGGCATCCAGACGCCGGCGATCCGCAACTTCAAGGCGACGCCGTATGTGCTTGGGGAGCATCGTCGAGTCGGGCCAGCGGCCGGTGGATGCGGCGGTGCTCGGCGACGTCGGCGTGGACTTCAAGTACACGCTGACGCCCAGCCTGACCCTGGACGCGACGGTCAACACCGACTTCGCCCAGGTCGAGGTCGACGACCAGCAGGTCAACCTCGATCGGTTCACGCTGTTCTTTCCCGAGAAGCGGCCGTTCTTTCTCGAGAACGCCGGGTTCTTCTCGGTCGGCAATCCGGGCGAGGTCGATCTGTTCTTCAGCCGGCGCATCGGCATCGGCGCCGGCGGCGAAGCCATCCCCATCCTCGGCGGCGGCCGGGTGTCGGGCAAGGCCGGCGCCGTACAACATCGGCCTGCTCAACATGCAGACGGACGACTATCGCGATCGCCTGCCGAGCAACAACTTCAGCGTCGTCCGGGTCAGCCGTGACCTGCCCAACCGATCGTCGGTGGGCGGCATTTTCGTCAACCGCCAGGGCACCGGGTCTCTGGCCGCGGACGGCGATCACAACCGCACCTACGCCCTCGACGGCAAGTGGGGCCTCGGGCAGAACACCGTCTTCTCGAGCTTCGTCGCGCGCACCGACACGCCCGGCGTGGCCGCGACGACTATGCCTACAACCTGCGGTCGCGCACCAACCAGTCGCGCTTCGACCTCGAGCTCGGCTACCAGGAGGTCGGCGATCGCTTCAACCCCGAGGTCGGCTTCCTCAGCCGCCGCGGCTACCGCAAGCCGGACGCGCGCATCCTCACCCGGTTCCGTCCCCGGGACTTCCTCAAGCTGCAGGAGGTGCGCCCGCACGTGTCGTACCGGAGCTTCTGGGGCCACGACGGCTTCCAGGAGACCGGCTACATGCACATCGACAACCACTGGCAGTTCCGCAACTCGACCGAGATCCACACCGGCATGAACCTGACGCTCGAGGGCGTCCGCGCAGCCGTTCGAGATCTACCCGGGCGTGTTCGTGCCGCCGGGGACCTACGAGCACCAGGAGGCGCAGATCAACGTGATGACGAACCAGGGGGCGCCGATCAGCCTGGCGTGATGACCTTCGTCGGCGGCTTCTTCGGCGGCGATCGCTTCACCACCACTCCGGTCTTGCGCATGCGGGTGGGCGAGACCTTCAACACCGAGCTGTCCTACTCAGCGCAACGACGTCAACCTGCCGGGCGGCGAGTTCGTGACCAACCTGGTGCGCACGCGCGTCTCGTACTCGTTCAACCCCCGGACGTTCGTCCAGGGCCTGCTGCAGTACAACGATCGCGCCGACCTGTGGTCGATGAACCTGCGCTTCGGCTGGCTGCAGGCGGCCAACACCGGGCTCTTCGTCGTCTACACCGACACGCACGCGCTCGATGACCTGTTCGTCCGGCCGGAGCGCACCGACCGCAGCCTGATCGTCAAGTTCAGCCGCATGTTCGACGTGCTGCGGTAAGCGGATGCCGACCCACGTCATCGCCACGACGACGCACGGCCGCTACCTGGTCGACTGCCCGGACGGCGACGGACCGTTTCCCATGCTGGTCGGCTTCCATGGCTACGGCGAGCAGGCCGAGCCGATGCTCGACGCGCTCCAGCGCGTCCGCGGCGACGCGGCCCTGGCTGCTGGTCAGCGTGCAGGCGCTGCACCGGTTCTACAGCCGCGGCAACGACACCGTGGTGGCGAGCTGGATGACGCGCCAGGATCGCGACCAGGCCATCGCCGACAACACGGCGTACGTCGCCGCCGTGATCGCCGCCGTCCGCGGCGGATACGCCGCGTCGCGCGCGGTGGCCTACGCGGGCTTCTCGCAGGGGGTGGCGATGGCCTATCGCGCCGCCGTCGCGGCACACGACGCGCCGCCCGCGGGCGCCGCGCTGACGCCGGCAGGCGTCGTCGCCCTGGCCGGCGACGTGCCGCCGGATGTCGCGCCGCACGCCGCCTCGCTCCCGCCGGTCCTCATCGGCCGCGGCACGGCCGACCAGTGGTACACCGAAGCCCGCGGCGCGGCCGACCTGGCCACCCTGCGGGCGGCCGGCCTGGCGCCGGAGATGCACGTCTTCGACGACGGCCACGTGTGGGAGGCGACGTTCATCGAGCGCGCCGGGGCGTTTATCGACGCGCGGCTCGCCGCGGCCGGGGCCACGGCCGCCGCGTCGCCGGACTGACTCACGCGTGATCGCCGACGCCGGCGTCCCGTTCCGCCAGCCGCCGGGCCAGCGCCACGACCGTCAGCGGCGACGACCCCTCCGCCTTGTTGTTCACCAGGACGTAGACCCGGCGCCCGCGTGCGAGTGCACGCCGGGCCAGGGTCACGACGTCGGTGCGCATCGCGTCGTCGGGCGCCTGCAGCCGGTCGAACGGCCGGAAGCGGTCGCGTTGATCCTCGTACCACGTGCCGGGCCTGAGCAGCAGGCGCACGATCGATGAAGCGGAGATCGGCGGGATCGAGGAGGGCGGCCTGCGCGCCGGGCGTCGGCATGGCCGACCAGTAGTTGTAGGTGTGGGCGACGCCGTGCGCGGCGATGACGCTGGCGATAGCGTGCGGTCAGCAGCGAACGATCGCGCAGCTCGATGGCGTACTCGAACGCACGCGGCAGCCGGCCGAGGAAGGCGTCGAGTCGATCGGCGAAGGCGGCGGCTTCGAGGCGCCAGGCCGCGCGGGCGCCGCCGGGAACTCCAGGATGATGGGGCCCGTGTGCGCGGCGAACGCGGCGGCGAGCGGCTCGAGCAGATCCTGCGACAGCCGGTCCACCGACAGGAAGTCCGGGTTGCGCTCGCCGCGGCCGGCGCCAGGTCCGAGCGTGAGCGCGGTGACGGCGGCCGGCGCCTTGATGCAGCAGCGGAACCCGGCCGGGCAGCTGTCGCGGCATAGGCAGACAGGTCGGCCGGCGGCAGCGGCGCGTAATAGCTGCGATCGATGCCGACCGTCGTCAGCAGCGGGTGTTGCGCGTACTCGCGCAGGCCAGCCCGCGACAGCTCGCTGGCGCTGCGTGTCTCGCTGTAGACGAGTCCCGCCCATCCGGGAAAGCTCCAGGAACTGGTGCCGAAGAACACGCCGGCCGGCAGCTGCGCCGCGATCTCGCGGGCGTCGGCGTGCTGGCGGGCGAGCGCGGCGCGCGTCGCGGCCGCGGCCGGGCGTGTCGGCCGCGTCGCCAAAGAGCGACAACTGATCGGACAAGTGCCATATTTTAGGCGAGCCGGATGATCGATCCACGCGAGCTGGGCTGGGACGAAGAGTGGGCGCGGCAGTTTGCGTCGCATGCCGAGGCCGACGTGGTGCCGGCCCGCGTCGCCGTCGAGTACAACCACCTCTACCGGCTCCTGACCTTCGCGGGCGAGCTGCGCGCGCAGCACGCCGGCCGCCTGTTGCATCGCGCCACGGGCCGGCATCAGCTCGCGGCCGTCGGCGACTGGGTGGCCGCCCGCACGCCCGCCGGGCAGACCACCGCGACCATCGAGGCAATCCTGCCGCGGCGCAGCAAGTTCTCGCGCAAGGTCGCCGGCGAAGTCACGGCGGAACAGGTCGTCGCCGCCAACATCGACACCGTGTTCCTGGTCATGGGTCTCGACCGCGACTACAACCCGCGCCGGCTCGAGCGCTACCTGCTGACGTCGTACGAGAGCGGGGCGCAGCCGGTGGTCGTGCTGAACAAGGCGGACCTCGCGGCCGATCCGGCGGTGCACGTTGCCGAAATCGAGGCGCTGGCGCCCGGCCGTGCCGGTGCACGCGATCAGCGCCGTCGAGCAGCGGCTGCCAGACGGCCGGACGATGCCGCCGGACGTGTCGGTGCTGGTGCAGTATCTCGGCGTCGGCCGCACCGGGGCCCTGCTCGGCTCGTCCGGGGCCGGCAAGTCCACGCTGATCAACATCCTCTCCGGCACCGCCGCGCTCAAGACGGCCGCCGTACGGCCGAGCGACTCGCGCGGCCGCCACACGACCCGCCACCGGCAGCTGCTCGTGCTGCCGGGCGTCGGACTGCTCATCGACACGCCCGGCATGCGCGAGCTGCAGCTCTGGGACGTGGCCGAGGCGGCGCGCGAGACCTTCGAGGACATCGACGCGCTGGCCGGCGGCTGTCACTTCGGCAACTGCCGGCACCGCGGCGAGCCGCGCTGCGCCGTGAGCGCCGCCGTCGCGGCCGGCACGCTCGCCGCCGAGCGGCTGGTCAGCTATCACAAGCTGCAGGACGAGATGCGCGCCTTCGACGACCGCCGCGATGCGCGCGCGCAGATCGACGAGAAGCGGCGGGGAAAAGCCGGGAGCAAGGCGCTCAAGGACCTGTATCGCGACCGCGATCGGCGCTAGCGGTCGGCCTAGCGTCCGGACTCGCGCGCCCGCCGGTAGACGACCGGCCAGCTGTCGGGGTCGAACTGCTGCAGCGATTCGCTGATCTGGGCATGGCCGGCGTTGGCCAGGTCCTGGCGCACCGCGTCGCCGACCAGGCGCGCCGCTTCCGAGTCGAACCCGTTGCGGTGCGCGGACATGCTGATGCCATGCTCCTTGTAATGGCGCATCAGCGACTGCGCGTCCACGATCGACGGCTCCTGCGCGACCTCGAGGGCGTGCTGCAGCTCGTGCGCCAGCGTGGCGATCGCCGCCGCACCGCGCAGGTCCGGGCTCATCGACACCCGCACGTAGCGGAACTCCTGCGTGGCGGTGACCCAGGTCAGCGATCCGGCCAGCCGGCCCTTCAGGGCTGGCTGAATCTGAACGTAGGTGATGACGTTGTAGTGGTCGAGCTCGGTCACCAGGGTTCGCAAGCGCTCCGACCGGCGCAGCCCCTCGACCAGCAGCGCCGCGCTGCGCGAGTCGTAGGGCCTGACGCGCGGGCCGCCGTTGCGGACCAGCTCCGGGTTCGCCGCCGAGGCCGGACTGGCCAACCCGTGCACGGGCACCGCGAGCAGGGCGAGGATGAGCAGCGCGTGGCGTCGAAGCATGGCAATCTCCCGCCAGCAGCCGGGCCTCCATCGCGCGCCGGGGATTCGGACGCACGAGGCGGCGCTCACCACGCCCCGATCAGGACTTGCAACGCCGGCGTCCGCGACGCCGGCGACAGTGTCGGTCGATTGGTCATGTAGACGGGCGTCGCCGCGGAGGGGTTCGCAACCCGCGTCAGATTGGTGACGCGAACGATGGGATGGACCTCGATATGATGCAGGGCATGAACCGTCTCGCGCTCCTCGTCGCCGCGCTCGTCTCAGTGGCGGCGCAGAAGCCCGCGCCGCCGCCATTCGTGAACCCGTACGCCGCCGACGAGCTGCGCCACAAGCAGGCCGTCATCGAAACCACTGCCGGCACCATCGTCCTGGACCTGCTCGCCGAGCGGGCGCCGACCCACGTGGCGCACTTCATCCAGACGGCGCGCGCCGGCGGCTACGACGGCACCGTGTTCCATCGCGTCATCCGACACGGCATCATCCAGGGCGGCGACCCGCTGTCCACCGATCCCGCGGCCGCCGCGCGCTACGGCACCGGCGGCCTCCATCTCCTGAAGGGGGAGATCAACCCGGAGCCGCATACCCGCGGGGCGGTGTCGGCCGTCCTCGTGCCGAATCGCCCCGATAGCGCCGGCACGCAGTTCTTCATCTGCATCGCCGACCAGCCGGCGCTCGACGGCCAGTACACGGTCTTCGCGCGGGTGGTCGAAGGATTGCTGGTGGCGCAGACGATCTCCGAGACGGCCACCGACGACAAGGGCGCTCCGGTCGAGCGCATGGTGATGACGCGAGTCACGATCCGCGACAAGCCGCCGCAGACGGCCGAGCCCTTCTCCGCCGAGAGCGCCGCCGACCTCGCGCGCTACCAAGCGGTGCTCGACACGACGCTCGGCGAGATCCGCATCGCCGTCGCGCCCGAGACGGCGCCGGGCCACGTGCGCAACTTCCTCCGCCTCGCGTCGGCCGGCGTCTACGACGGCACCAGCTTCCATCGCGTCGTCAAGGGCTTCGTCATCCAGACCGGGCACCTGCCCACCCGGCGCGAGCCGCTCGTCGAGACCCAGCAGCGCTACGTGCGCAATCTGCCGGCGGAGTTCAGCGACCAGCCACACGAGCTGGGGACCGTCTCGATGGCCCGCCTGGCCGGGCCCGACACCGCCAGTACGTCGTTCTTCATCGTCACCGGGCGCGCGGCGGCGCTCGATGGTCAGTACACGATCTTCGGCAGCGTGGTCGGGGGGATCGAGGTCGTGCAGCAGATCGAGGGCGTCGCCGTGCAGGGGGAAACACCGGTGGAGCGGATCGAGCTGCGCAGCGTGCGCGTCGAGAAGAGGTAACCGCGTGGTTCGTCAGTCGAGCGGCAGCCGCGGCTCGGCGTCGCGTGACGCCCGCCGCGGCCTGGCGTCCGATGTCGGCTCGAGGTTGTGCACGCTCACGCCCAGCAGCCGTACCGGCCGGCGGCCGGCCTCCGTCTTGTCGAGCAGGCGGAGGGCGCGGGCGGCGATCGCGTCACCATCACGCACCGGCCGCACATCGCTGTGGCTGCGGGTGATGGTGGTGAAATCGTCATAGCGGACCTTGATCACCACCGTGCGCGCGAACTGGTCGTGCGTCTCCAGCCAGCGCGCCGCGTCGCGCGCCATGCCCGCGATCTCCTCCTCGATGCGCGCGCGATCGGTCACGTCGCTCTCGTAGGTGCATTCGGACCCGACCGACTTGCGCTCCTGGTTGGGCTCCACCGGGCGGGTGTCGAGGCCGTGCGACAGGTCGCGCAGCCAGTCCGCCCAGCTGCCGACGATCTCGCGCAGTTCGTCGAGCGACCGCGTGCGCACGTCCACCAGCTTCTCGATACCGTGCGCCCGCAGGCGCGCGGCGGTCTTCGGCCCCACCCCCCACAGCGCGTCCACGGGCAGGCCCTGCAGGAACGACTCGATGCGCTCCGGCGCGATCACCGTGAGGCCGTTCGGCTTCTGCCACCCCGACGCGATCTTGGCCAGGAACTTGTTCGGCGCGACGCCCGCGGACGCCGTGAGGCCGGTCGTCTCGACGATCGCCTGCTTGATGCGCCGCGCCACGGTCACGCCGAGCGGCTCCTGCCACGCGTTGACGGTCACGTCGAGGTAGGCCTCGTCCAGCGACAGCGGCTCGACCATCGGCGTCACCTCGCGGTAGATGCGGAACACCTGCTCCGACACCGCCCGGTACTTCTGGAAGTCCGGCCGGACGATGATGAGGGCGGGGCAGAGGCGGACGGCGCGCGACATCGGAATCGCCGAGCGGACGCCGAACACGCGCGCTTCGTAGCTGGCCGCCGCCACCACCCCGCGCTGGCCGGGATCGCCGCCGACGGCGACCGGCTTGCCGCGAAGGGTGGGGTTGTCCCGCTGCTCGACCGACGCGTAGAAGGCGTCCATGTCGATGTGCAGGATCCGGCGAACAGCCGGCGCGGGCACCTCCCCCGTGTCGGCAGCCGAGGCGGCGTCTCCGGCGCGATCGCTCGCCGCCAGGCGATCGCGGCTGGTCACGTGCCCGTGCTCCCGAACCCTCCTCGCGACACGGCGGTCACGGCCGCGGTCTCGACCCACTCGATGGCGGGCGCCGCCAGGACGATCGCCTGCGCGAGGCGGTCGCCGCGGCGGACGTGCACGGTCTCGCCGGTGACGTTGAGGAGCTGGATCTTCACCTCGTCCGCGGGCCCGCAGTAGTCGGCATCGATCACGCCGACGCCGTTGGCGACCATGAGCCCGCGCTTGAGCGGGGTGCTGCTGCGGGCGAACACCGCCAGGAAGTGACCGTCGGGCACCTTGATCACCAGCCCCGTCCCCACCAGCCGGATCTGTCCGGCCGGGATCTCGCAGTCCTCGCGGGCCGAGAGGTCGAACCCCGCGGCGCCGGGACTGGCGGCGGCGGGCAGGGGCATCGAGGGATCGAGGCGGGTGATGGAGAGACGCATGGGACAATGGTACAGGTGCACGGGTGCGACAGGTGCGACGGGTGCGACGGGTGCGACGGGTGCGACGGGTGCGACAGGTGCGACGGGTGCGGCGGGATGAACATGCGAGTGATCCGGTGCGTGGCGGCCGTGGGTGTGGCCATCGTCGTGGCCTGGGGGACGGGCGTGCAGGGGCGGCAGGTGGCGCCGGCGGCGGCGCCGGCGTTGTCGCTCGACCAGGTGCTGCCGGTCGATCCGGCGGTGCGGACCGGGCAGCTGGGGAACGGGCTGCGGTACTACATCCGGCGCAACGGGCGTCCGGCCGATCGGGTGTCGATGCGGCTGGCGGTCAACGTCGGGTCGATCCACGAGGATGCCGATCAGCGGGGGCTGGCGCATTTTCTCGAGCACATGGCCTTCAACGGCACCGAGAACTTCAAGCCGGGGGAGCTCATCACCTTTCTCGAGTCGATCGGCGCGCGCTTTGGCCCGCACGTCAACGCCTACACGTCGTTCGACGAGACGGTCTACATGCTCGACGTGCCCACCGACAAGCCGGGGTACGTCGAGCGCGGGCTGCTGGCGCTGCACGACTTCGCGGCCGGCATGAACCTCACGGCCGAGGAGATCGAGAAGGAGCGGGGCGTCGTGATCGAGGAGTGGCGCGGTCGGCTGGGCGCCGGGTCGCGGGTCACCGACAAGCAACTGCCGGTGCTGCTCGCCAACTCGCGCTACGCCGAGCGGCTGCCCATCGGCACGCCGGAGATCCTCAAGTCGTTCCCGCGGCAGCGGCTCGTGGACTTCTACCGCCGGTGGTATCGGCCCGATCAGATGGCGGTGGTCGTGGTCGGCGACGTCGACCCGGCGGAGGCGCAGACGCTGGTGGAGCAGCGGTTCGGCGGGATCCCGCCGGTGACCACCACCCTCGAGACGGTCGCGCGCACGGTGCCGCCGCACGAGCAGACGCTCTACACCATCGCGACCGATCCGGAGGCGCAGGGCTGGTCGGTGGCGATCGCCCACAAACGGCCGGTCGAGGTCTCGACCACTGTCGGCGACTACCGCCGCTCGCTCATCCAGCAGTTGGCGACGCAGATGCTGAACCTGCGGCTGCGCGAGATCGCGCGCCGCCCGAATGCGCCGTTTTTGGCCGCGGAAGCGGGCGGGTCGGCGCTGGGGCGCGCCGTCGAGGTGTACGAGCTGGGCGCGACGGTGCCGGAGGGCGGCATCGCCGCCGCGCTCGAGGCGCTCGTCGTCGAGGCGCGGCGCATGCAGGAACACGGATTCGGTGCCGACGAGCTCGACCGGGCGCGCGCCGCCCTGTTGAACGCCTACGAGCGCGCGTACAAGGAACGCGATACCAGCGAGAGCCCCGGATACGCGAACGAATACGTGCGCGCGTTCCTCGAGCGCGAGCCGATTCCCGGGATCGAGTTCGAGCATCGCATTGCGGCGACGTTCCTGCCCGCCATCACCCTGCCGGAGGTGATGGCCGAGGCCCGCACGCTCGTGCACGACGACAACCGCGTGGTCCTGGTGGTCGCGCCCGAGAAGAAGGACGTGCCGGTCCCGACCGAGGCCGATCTGCGCGCCACCATCGCCAGGGCCGGCAAGGCGCCGGTGACCGCCTACACCGATGCGCTGGCCGGGCGGGCGCTGGTCGAGAAGCCGCCGGCGCCGGGGACGGTGACCGCGCGGCGGACGGTGCCGGACGTCGGCGCCACGGTGCTGACCCTGTCCAACGGCGTCGAGGTGTGGCTGAAGCCGACCGATTTCAAGAACGACGAGGTGCTCTTCAGCGCCTACGCCCTGGGCGGGTCGTCGCTCGCCGCCGAGGGCGACTACCACGAGGCCAGCCTCGCCACCGCGCTCGCCGGCATCGGCGGGCTGGGAGGGCTCGACCCGGTGGCGCTGAGCAAGCTGCTCGCCGGCAAGAGCGCGCAGGCGTCGCCGGCAATTGGGCCGTATACCCACGGCGTCAACGGCCGGGCCGCGCCGCGCGATCTCGAGACCGCGTTCCAGTTGAACTATCTCGCGTTCACCGCCCCGAACCTGACGCGCGAGGCGTTCGAGCTGCTCAAGCGCCGGCTGTCGAGCGCGCTGGAGAACCAGGCGCAGAATCCCGGCTACGTGTTCAACGAAAAGGTCGATCTGGTCAACACCTCCAACCACTGGAGCGCGAAGGCGCTGACCGTCGCCGACGTCCAGGCGCTCGACCTCGAGGTGCTGCAGCGTTTCTACCGCGAGCGGTTCGCCAACGCCGCCGACTTCACCTACTTCATCGTCGGGGCGTTCACCGTCGACGAGATCACGCCGCTCCTGGAGCGTTGGGTGGCATCGCTGCCCTCGACCGGGAAGAAGGGCTCGGCCTTCCGCGACGTCGGCGTCCGCTTCCCGGAGCGCACCGTGACCGACGCGGTGCGCCGCGGGCGGCGAGCCGCGCGGCCAGACCGTGATCTCGTTCTTCGCCGACACGAAGCTCGACGAGCTCGACATGCACCGCGCGCGGGCGGCGGCGTCGCTGCTCGGCATCCGCTTGCGCGACATCCTGCGCGAGGAGCTGGGCGGCACCTACGGCGTCAGCGTGGCCTACGAGAACTCGCTGCCGCTGCCGGGGTACGGATCGATGACGGTCCAGTTCGGCAGCGATCCCGCGAACATCGAGAAGCTCACCGGCGAGGTGCTCAAGGAAGTCGAGCGCTTGAAGGCGGAGGGGCCGACCGCCGAGGACGTGGCGCGGGTGCAGGAGCTGGAGCGCCGCGACCTGCAGAATGCGACGCGGCAGAATGCCTACTGGATGGGATCGCTGCAGACCGTGCACATGCTCGGCTGGGATCCACAGGGCATCACGCGGCGCGAGGAGCGCATCCAGAAGCTGACCCCGCCGGTGCTGCACGAGGTGTTCCAGAAGTACTTTCCGGCCGATCGCTACACGGTGGTGACGCTGAAGCCGGAGACCGTGCCCGAGGGCTTCGACTGAATCAGTTAGAATGAGTGGTCGGCGCAACGCTGACCGCAGACGTCCGGCGTCCAGACATTCACCATGCCGCAATACGTGTTCACGATGAAGGGTCTCGGCAAGACCCATCAGCCCGATACCGTCGTCCTCAAGGACATCTGGCTGTCGTTCCTGCCCGGCGCCAAGATCGGCGTCCTCGGCGCCAACGGCGCGGGCAAGTCCACGCTGCTCAGGATCATGGCCGGCGTCGAGACCCGCTTCACCGGCGAGGCATTCGCCGGCGAGGGTGTCAGCATCGGCTACCTGCCGCAGGAGCCGACGCTCAATCCCGACAAGGACGTCAAGGGCAACGTCGAAGAGGGCGTGGCGGCGACGCGCGCCCTGCTCGATCGCTACGACGCGGTGAACGCCCGGCTCGCCGAGGACCTCTCGGCCGAGGAAATGGACCGCGTCCTCGACGAGCAATCGCGGCTGCAGGACCAGATCGAAGCCGGCAATGCCTGGGACCTCGACTCCCGCCTCGAGATGGCGATGGACGCGCTGCGGCTGCCGCCGCCCGACGCGTCCCCCGCCACGCTCTCCGGCGGCGAGCGGCGACGGGTCGCGCTGTGCCGGCTGCTGCTGCAGTCGCCCGACTTGCTGCTCCTCGACGAGCCGACGAACCATCTCGACGCCGAATCGGTGGCGTGGCTCGAGCGCTTCCTCAAGGACTATCCCGGCACCGTCGTCGCCGTGACGCACGACCGCTATTTCCTCGACAACGTCGCCGGCTGGATCCTCGAGCTCGATCGCGGCACTGGGTTACCGTACGAGGGCAATTACACCGGCTGGCTCGAGCAGAAGAGCGCCCGGCTGGCGAACGAAGAGAAGGCCGAGTCGAAGCGCCAGCGCACGCTGCAGCGCGAGCTGGACTGGATTCGCATGTCGCCGCGCGCCCGCCAGGCGAAAGGCAAGGCGCGCCTCAACGCCTACGAGCAACTGCTGGCCGAGGACGCGGCGCAGAAGATCGACGCGGTCGAGATCTACATCCCGCCCGGGCCGCGGCTCGGCGACATCGTGGTCGAGGCGCGCGGCCTGCGCAAGGCGTACGGCGACCTGGTGCTGTTCGACGACCTCACCTTCACGCTGCCGCGCGGCGGCATCGTCGGCGTCATCGGCCCCAATGGCGCCGGCAAGACGACCACGTTCCGCCTCATTACCGGTGCCGAGCAGCCCGACGAGGGGTCGCTGCGGCTGGGGGACACGGTGCAGATCGGCTACGTCGACCAGTCGCGCGACGCGCTCAACCCGGCGCACACGGTGTGGCAGGAGATTTCCGGCGGCGAGGACGAGATCGTGATGGGCCGGCGCACGGTGCCGTCCCGGGCCTACGTCTCGTGGTTCAACTTCAAGGGGGCGGCGCAGCAGCGCAAGGTCGGCGCGCTGTCGGGCGGCGAGCGCAATCGCCTGCACCTGGCCAAGCTCCTGCGCACCGGCTGCAACCTGCTGCTCCTGGACGAGCCGACCAACGACCTCGACGTCGACACGCTGCGCGCGCTCGAGGACGCGCTGGTCGACTTCGCCGGCTGTGCCGTGGTCATCAGCCACGACCGCTGGTTCCTCGATCGCATCGCCACGCACATCCTGGCGTTCGAGGGCGACTCCGACGTCACCTGGTTTGCCGGCAACTATCAGGATTACGAAGCCGATCGCCGCCGCCGGCTCGGCGCCGGCGCCGAACAGCCGCATCGCATCAAGTACCGGAAGCTGACCCGGAGCTGACGGACACCCGTCGGTTCTCCTGACACCTGGAGGCGTACCCATGAACCCCGATCACGCCAAGGCTGCCGCCGAGACCGTCGGCCGCCAGTTGCAGTACGAATGGATGACGACCTACAAGGTCCTCTCCGCGGTCCCGGAGGGCAAGCGCGACTACAAGCCGGACCCGAATGCGCGCAGCGCCTGGGACCTGGTCACGCACATCGCCGGCGCCGACATCTGGTTCCTCGACGGCGTGCTCACCGGGGCATTCGGCAAGCCCAGCGACGAGGCGCCGGCGGCGACGGTCGCCGGTGTCGCCGACTGGTACAAGCAGCAGTTCCCCAACCGCCTCGAACGCATCCTTGCCCTCGACGGCGCGCGCCTGGCGCAGATCGTCGACTTCTTCGGGATGAAGATGCCGGCCGTGCAGCTGCTCCTCTTCACCCTGGTCCACATGGTGCACCACCGCGGACAGCTCGCCACCTACCTGCGGCCGACCGGCGCCAAGGTGCCGAGCATCTACGGCGGCAGCTTCGACGAGCAGTGGCAGGGGCCGGCCGAGGCGACGACCTAGGCAGTGTTCGCCGACCTGCGCGCGTTCCTCGACCGCCTGCGCCGCGACGGCGATCTCGTCGAGGTGGCGGCGCCCGTGGACGCGCACCTGGAAGCGGCGGAGATTCACCGCCGGGTCATCGCCGCGGGTGGCCCGGCGCTGCTCTTCACCAACGTCACCGGCGCGGACTTTCCCCTCGTCACCAACCTCTTCGGCACGCCGCGCCGCGCCGCGCTCGCCTTCGGCGAGCGTCCGCAGCACCTGATTGGGCGGCTGGTGGACCTGGCGGAGACGCTGTTGCCGCCGACGCCGCGGCAAGCTGTGGGGGGCGCGCGACCTCGCCCTCGAGCTTGCGCGAGTCGGCATGCGCCGGCAGCGCACCGGTCCGGTGCTCGACGTGGTCAGCCGCGACGTCCGCCTCGATCGAATGCCGATCGTCACCTGCTGGCCGGAGGACGGCGGCCCGTTCATCACGCTGCCGCTGGTCTACACCACGCACCCGGCGCGCCCGGGACACAACCTCGGCATGTACCGCCTGCACGTCCACGATCGCCAGTCCACCGGCATGCACTGGCAGATCGGAAAGGGCGGCGGCTTCCACTACGCCGTGGCCGAGGCCGCCGGCCAGGCGCTGCCCGCCACGGTCATGCTCGGCGGGCCGCCGGCACTGATCCTGGCGGCGATTGCGCCGCTGCCGGAGAACGTCCCCGAGCTGATGCTCGCCTCGCTCATCGCCGGCCAGCGCCTGCCGCAGGTCGGCGCGCCGGGCAGCCATCCGCATCCGCTCGTCGCCTCGGCCGAGTTCGCGCTGATGGGGCAGGTGCCGCCGCAGCTGCGCCGGCCGGAGGGCCCCTTCGGCGACCATTACGGCTACTACTCGCTGCGCCACGACTACCCGGTGTTCCAGGTGGAACAGGTCGCGCGCCGCCGCGATGCGATCTACCCGGCGACGATCGTCGGCAAGCCGCGGCAGGAAGACTTCTTCATCGGCGACCTGCTGCAGGACCTGCTGTCGCCGCTCTTTCCGCTGGTCATGCCGGCCGTCGAACAGCTCTGGTCGTACGGCGAGACCGGCTACCACTCGCTGGCGGGCGCGGTGGTCAAGCAGCGCTACCCGCGCGAAGCGATGGCCAGCGCCTTCCGCATCCTCGGCGAGGGCCAGCTGTCGCTGACCAAGTTCCTGCTCCTCACCGATCGCGCGGTCGACCTCCGCGACTTTCGCGCGACGCTCGAGCACGTGCTCGCCCGCACGCGGCCGCAGACCGACCTCTACGTGCTGTCCAACCTCTCGATGGACACCCTCGACTACACGGGTCCGGCGGTCAACGAGGGATCGAAGGGCGTGTGGCTCGGGCTCGGCGATCCGGTGCGCGACCTGCCGCGGGAGTTTCGTCCCGCGGCGGCGCCCCCGTCCGACGTGTCGGACGTCCGCGTGTTCTGCGCCGGATGCCTCGTCGTGGGCGGCAGGACGTATCGCGACGATCCCGACGCCGCGGCACGCCTGGCGGCGCACCCCGCCTTTCGCGACTGGCCGCTCGTGGTGCTCAGCGACGAGCCGGCGCGGGCGACGCGCAGCGTCATGAACTTCCTGTGGACGACCTTCACGCGCTTCGAGCCGGCAGCCGACATCCATGCCGCGGGGCGGCAGATCGTGCGCAACCACATCGCCTACGAGCCGCCGGTGGTCTTCGACGCCCGGCTCAAGCCGTGGTATCCCGCCGAGGTGTCCTGCGGCGACGAGGTCGCGCGCCGCGTCACCGGCCGCTGGCGCGAATACTTCCCCGCGGCACGCGTCGAGATGGGCGACGCCGAACGCGCGCACCTCGATTGACGACGTCCGGCGATGGCACCGCCGGTGCGCCCGGGTCCGTGCGCCGCGCGGCGCGCCGTGGTTCGACCGGCGAGCGCGGTAGGCCCACGCGCAGCGTCGTGTGATAATCGACGGGTGAGCGATACCAGGACCAACGGCATTACCACCACCAGCGGCATCCGGGTGCAGGTCACCACGACCTATCTGGCCGACCGGAGCTCTCCGCGCGAAGGGCAGTATCTGTTCGCCTACACCATCCGCATCTCCAACACCGGCGACGAGACGGCGCAGCTCCTGAGCCGCCACTGGATCATCACCGACGCCGAGGGCGAAGTGCAGGAGGTGCGCGGCGCCGGCGTCGTCGGCGAACAGCCGGTGCTCGAGCCGGGCAAGAGCTACGAGTACACCAGCTACTGTCCGCTCAAGACCAACGTCGGGACGATGCAGGGCAGCTACACGATGGTGCGGCCCGGCGGCGAGCAGTTCGAGGCGCGCATCGCGCCCTTCACCCTCGCGGTCCCCAACGCCCTCAATTGAGGGGCGCGCCGCGCGCGCTCCGGGAATTCGATAGATCCTGAATGGCCTTCCTCAGACCGGCAACACCCAGCATGCGGCGCGCCGAGCGGACCAGCGCCCGGCTGGGCGCCGCCGGCCGCTCGCCCGACGACGCGGCCTCCGGCAAGAAGAAGGTGTCGGCGTCAGCGGCCTGGCGCGAAGCGCGCGAGCTGATTCGCGCGCACAAGAACCGCCTGATCCTCGGGCTGGCGCTGATGCTGGTCAGCCGCATCGCCGGGCTGGTCCTCCCGGCCTCGTCCAAGTACCTCGTCGACGAGGTGATCGGCAACGGGCGGCACGACCTGCTGATGCCGATCGCCATCGCCGGCGGCATCGCCACCGCCATCCAGGCGGTGACCTCGTTCGTCAACTCGCAGATTCTCGGCGTCGCCGCGCAGCGCGCCATCACCGAGATGCGCAAGCGGGTGCAGGCGCGCGTCATGCGCCTGCCGGTGCGCTTCTTCGACTCGACGCAGAGCGGCGTGCTGCTGTCGCGCATCATGAGCGACGCCGAGGGCATCCGCAACCTGGTGGGCAGCGGGCTGGTGCAGCTGGTCGGCGGCGTGGTCACGGCCGTGCTCGGCCTCGGCGTCCTGCTCTACCTCAACTGGCGCCTCACCATCGTCACCATCGTCGTGCTCGCGCTCTTCGGCCTCGGCATGGCCTACGCCTTCCGCACGCTGCGGCCCCTGTTCCGCGAGCGCGGCAAGATCAACGCCGAGGTCACCGGCCGGCTGACCGAGGCGCTCGGCGGCATCCGCATCGTCAAGAGCTACACCGCGGAGAAGCGCGAGGAGATCGTCTTCGCCAAGGGCGCCCATCGCCTGTTCCGCAACGTGGCCAAGTCGATGACCGGCGTCTCGGCGACCACCGCCGGCAGCACCGTCATCGTCGGCATCGTCGGCGTCATCATGATCTGGCTCGGCGGGCGCGACATCCTCGCCGGCGAGATGACGCTCGGCGACTTCATCATGTACATCTTCTTCGTCGGCCTGGTGGCGGCGCCGATGGTGTCGATTGCCTCCATCGGCACGCAGATCACCGAGGCCTTCGCCGGCCTCGATCGCATTCGCGAAGTGATCGACACGGCGACCGAGGACGACATGGACGCCGACAAGGCGCCGCTCGGCCCGATCCGCGGCGACATCGCGTTCGACGAGGTGTGGTTCGAGTACGACGAGGGCCGGCCGGTGCTGCGCGGCGTCAGCTTCCGCGCCGCCCCGGGCACGACGACGGCGCTGGTCGGGTCGAGCGGATCGGGGAAGAGCACGCTCATCAGCCTGGTGATGGCGTTCAACCGCCCGCTCAAGGGGCGCATCGTTGTCGACGGCCGCGACCTGTCGTCCATCCCGCTGCACGACTACCGCGAGCAGCTCGCGTCGGTCCTGCAGGAGAACTTCCTCTTCGACGGGACGATTGCCGAGAACATCGGCTACGCCAACCCGTCGGCGTCCCGCGACGAGATCGTCGCCGCCGCGCGCGTCGCGCACTGCGAGGAGTTCATCCTCCGCTTTCCCGACGGCTACGACACCGTCGTCGGCGAACGCGGGATCAAGCTGTCCGGCGGGCAGCGGCAGCGGGTGTCGATCGCGCGGGCGATCCTGGCCAACCCGCGCGTGCTGATCCTCGACGAGGCCACGTCGAGCCTCGATTCGGAGAGCGAGGAGATGATCCAGGACGGGCTGCGCCGGCTGCGCGAGGGGCGCACCGCCTTCGTGATCGCGCACCGCCTGTCGACGATTCGCAGCGCCGATCAGATCCTCGTGCTCGAGGGCGGCGAGATCGTCGAGCGCGGGACGCACGCCGAGCTGATCGCGCTGCACGGGCGCTACCGGCAGCTGCACGACAAGCAGTACCGCCTCGAAACCGACCGCTTCATCAACCCGGGCGAGGATTTCACGCCCGAGCCGGTGAAGGCCGTCCCGCCCAAGCCGGTCTCGTCACAGTTGTGAACGGGCAGGGTCCCTCGATCAGATCCAGGCGGCGGCGACGACCAGGATCATCAGGCCGACGACCAGCAGCGTCATGAGGCGCAAGCCGGCGAACAGCCGGTGCAGCGCCGCGCGCTTGACCTGGCTCTTGAAGCACAGGCTGTGGTGCTGCACTGCCAGCTCGGCGTTGAGCTGCTCGACGCGCACGTCACACCAGGCCCGCCAGTGGTCGTGCACGTCGCGGGTGATGACGTCCTCGTAGTAGCGAATCCCGAGCGGGAAGTCCTTGCCGTCGGCGGGCCAGGCGCCCAGCTTCGGCCGAAACCGCCCCGGGCGCAACGCCTCGATGGCCTGGAACAGGAAGTAGACGGCCGTCACGGCGTAGACGCCGAGCAGCACGGCCGCGACCGTGCGCAGCACGCCCTGCAGGCTGTTGACCAGTTCCTGGCGGCTGGCGGCGATGACGACGAAGGCGTTCAGGATGCCCATGACCAGGAGCCCGAAGCGCGCCTCGCGGTTGCTGATGTCGGTCACCTCGTAGGCATCGTCCATCGCGTCGTTGAGGGCGCGGTACCTGCTCCCACGCGTCCAGCGGGCGCGAGCTGTCCTGGCGCAGGCGGCGCAGGTCGCGCTTGCGGAGCGCCGGCTCGGCGTCGAGTGCGGACGGGCTGGGCGCCGGGTGTGGGTGGCGCCAGGCAATGCCCTCGGCGGCGTGGGGATCCATCCGCCGGAATATCGGCTCGACACGCCGCGGGATTTACGCCGGCGGAACCTTTGCCGCCCCGCCACGGTATTCTTCTCAGCAGAGGGACCAAACGAGGGGTGGACAACAGCCAGCTTCTGTCGATCTTCCTCCGCGGCGCGCTCGGGTCGCGCGGCCGCAAGCGCGCACGCCGCGCCGCGTCGTTTCTCACCGGCCATCGCGGGTTTCTGACCGCCAGCACCCTGCTCGGCGCCGCCGGCGTCGCGTGGGGCGTGTGGGACAGTCTTAAAACAGGTGCGACGGGTGCGACAGGTGCGACGGGTGCGACGGGTGCGGCGGGTGCGACAGGTGCGGCAGGTGCGGCAGGTGCCGGCCGCCGCCGCCGCTGCCGGGTGGTGCACCCGCGCTCGTGACGCTCGAGGATCGGGGGCTGCCGCACGAGGTCTTGCGGATCGTTCGGCTGGCGGTGTCGGCGGCGCGGGCGGATGGGGCGCTGCTGCCGGCGGAGCGGGCCCTCATTCTCAGCCACGCGCGCGAGGCGGGCGTGGAGGGGACGGTGGAGGCGGAGCTGGCGCAGTCGCGGCCGCTCGCCGAGATCGTCGGCGGCGTGCAGGATCCCCAGCGCCGGCACGACCTCTACGTGCTCGCGTTCACCATCGTCCGTGCCGACGCCGAGGTGTCGGGCGCCGAGCGGATCTACCTGGCGCAGCTCGCGCATCAGCTCGGGCTCGACGCGGCCACCGTCACGCGGCTCGAACAGGAGACGGCCTCGACGATCGACCACGCGCCCGAGGCGCCCGAGGCGCCGGCCGGCTGAGCGCGCGGGAACCCTCACCACACCACGGGTCAAACGCCCCGGCCAACCGGGGCCCTCAGGAGCGATGTGATGTACGGATCGACGCAGTGGTACATGGCGATTGGCGGGCACCAGGTCGGCCCGGTGACGCAGGACGAGATCGTCGCCAACCTCCGCAACGGCAGCGTGGACGGCGACACGCTGGTGTTCACGGCGGGCATGGCCAACTGGCAGAAGGTCCGTGACGTGCCCGCGTTCGCGCCGTTGCTCGGCGGCGGGGCCGCGGCCGGCGCCGCGCCCCCGCCGATCGCGCCGGGACGCCGCGCGCACGACATCGACTTCGTGATCCACGGCAACGAGATGCAGTTCGTCGAGGTCGAGCTCGACCCGGGCGAGGCAGCGGTCGCCGAAGCCGGGGTGATGATGTACATGACCAACGGCATCCAGCTCGAGACCATTTTCGGCGACGGCTCGCGCCAGCCGAGCGGGGTCTTCGACGCACTGCTCGGCGCCGGCAAGCGGCTGCTGACGGGCGAGAGCCTGTTCATGACGGTCTTCACCAACGGCGGACAGAGCCGGCAGCGCGTGGCGTTCGGCGCTCCCTATCCCGGCAAGATCCTGGCGATGGACCTGAAGGCGCTCGGCGGTCACCTCGTCTGCCAGAAGGACTCGTTCCTCTGCGCGGCGCGTGGCGTCTCGGTGGGCATCGCCTTCCAGCGCAAGATCGGCGTCGGCCTGTTCGGCGGTGAGGGCTTCATCATGCAGAAGCTCGAGGGCGACGGCCTGTGCTTCGTCCATGCCGGCGGCACGATCCATCATCTCGAGCTGGGCGCCGGCGAGACGCTCCGCGTCGACACCGGCTGCATCGTCGCGCTGCAGCCGAGCGTGAACTACGACATCCAGTTCGTCGGCAAGATCAAGACCGCCCTGTTCGGCGGCGAGGGCATCTTCTTCGCCACGCTCACCGGCCCCGGCCGCGTGTGGCTGCAGTCGCTGCCGTTCAGCCGCCTGGCCGATCGCATCTACAAGGCGGCGCCGCAGACCGGCGGCGCGCGCACGGGTGAAGGGTCCATCCTCGACCGCGTCGGCGGGCTCGGCGACCTGATCGACGGCCGGTAGCCGCGGGAGCCGGCCGCGACCGATCCCGCGTGCTAGCATCGGTGTGCCCATGACTCGCCCGGTGGCCGTCGCGTTCGTCTTTCTCACCGCGGTCGCCGCAGCGACCCTGGCCGCGCAGCCGCGCACCGCGTTTCCCGAGAAGCGCGGGTTCCAGAAGTCCGATTTCCCGCGCGTCGTGCCGATTGCCGAGGGTGTCTTCGCCTACGAGGACTTCCACAATGCCGGCATGATGACGGTCAGCATGTTCGTCGTCGGCGAGGACGGCGTCATGCTGGTGGACGGGCAGGGCAGCCCGGCGGCGACCGAGCGGCTGGTGCAGGCGATCGGCAAGACGACGACCAAGCCGATCCGGTGGTACGTCGTCGGCTCGGACCATGGCGACCACACGGCCGGCAACGCGGTGCTGCCCTCCGGCATCACCTACATCGTCCATCCCACCTCGCGGGCGCAGCTCGAGCGCGATGCGCTGACGGCGAAGGCGGCCAACGACAAGGCCGCGGCCGCCGCGGCCGCGAGCGGCGCACCGGCGCCGGTCCCGCGCATCGTCATCGTGCCGCCGGCGGCGATGACCGGAGACCGCCAGACGATCGACCTCGGCGGCATCGACGCCCAGGTGCTGTTCCTTGGTCGCGCGCACACCGGCGGCGATCTCATGGTCTACCTGCCGCGGCAGAAGATCCTCTTCATGAGCGAGGCCTACCTCAATCGCGTGTTCCCGGCCATGCGCTCCGCCTATCCTTCCGAGTGGGTGGCCACGCTCGACCGCGCCCTGGCCATGGACGTCGATCGCTACGTGCCCGGCCATGGCTTCGTCGAGGAGCCCGCGGCGTCGCGCGAGGAGCTGCTCGAGTACCAGAAGGCGCTCAAGGCCGTCATCGCCGAGGTCCGCCGCCTGCATGCCCTCGGCCTGTCGCCCGACGCGGCGCGTGCCCAGGCGAACTGGGGTCCGTACAAGGAATGGATGCTCGCCGATCAGCAGGACCTCACGGCCATCCGCAAGGTCTACGACGAAATCGAGGGCCGGCTGAAATGAGCCGGGTGTCCGGGCCGTGACGGCCATGCCGCAGTCCTACGCGTCGCACGCCCACCACCCGGTGCCGACGTACGTCGCCGCGGGCTTCACGCTGATCGCGCTCGTCTGCCTGATCGGCGCATGGCTCCTCGGCTGGCCGACGCTGGCCGCCGGCGCCGTCAGCCTGGCGTGCGCGGTCGTGATGCTGGTGTCGATGTCGCGCATCTACACCGCACGCCTCCAGGATCGGATCATCAGGCTCGAAATGCAGGTGCGCTGCACCGGCCTGCTGCCGCCCGAACAGACCGTGCTGCTCGACCAGCTCGATACGAAGCAGATCGTCGCGCTGCGCTTCGCATCGGACCAGGAAGTGGGAATGCTGCTGCAGCGGGCGGCGTCGGAGCGGCTGGCACCGGACGCCATCAAACAGGCCATCCAGCACTGGCGAGCGGACGACCTGCGAACCTGACGTGACCGAAGAAGAGAAGCGCGAAGTCCTCCAGCTCATCGACGCGCACGAACGCACCCTGGCCATCTGCCGGGCCTGCGCGCAGACGATGCGCGACCTGGCCTGGGAAGTGAAGCGGGGCAGTGCGCCCGATGCCGGCGCGCTGGCCCAGACGATCGAGGAGTCGGAGCGCGTGCTCGCCGACCTCGGCCGCGTGGAGATCGCGATCGCGCAGATGAAAGCCGCATTGTGGTGAGGGAACTGTTCCTCGCCTTCCTGGCCCAGCATGACGATGCAGCGTGGCTGCGGGTGATCGATCGGCTGGAGGGTGCGATGCATCCGGTCGACCGCGCCGCGACGCGCATCTGGTTCCAGGTCTTTCCGCTCGCCCTTGCCGACGCGATGGCGCGTCCCGACGCCGCCGACCTGGCGCGTCGCATGGCGCTGGCGGGCCGCTGGCGGCTGGCCGACCAGATCGACACGTCACACCACTTTCTGTTCGCCCACCGCTTCTGGCCCTTCGTCAAGCGGGCCGTGCTCGACTTCGCCGATGCACCGACCGCGCCCGGGAGTCTCGACCTCGGCGCGCAGGTGCACGAGGCGGCGGCACGGGCCGCGACGGCGGCGGGCACGACCGCGGATCTGGTCCTCGGCCTGACCGCCATCGGCCTGCGGACGCTGCAGCAGGTGGGCGCGGCCGCGATGGCTGCCGGTCCACTGACGGCGGAGGCACGCGGTCTTCTCGACGGGCTGACGGCCGACGCCGTGCTGGCCCGCCGCCGGCGTCCCGCAGGACAGGGAGTGCTCAACGTGCTGCGCGGCGCGCGCAGGCAGTGGACGGTGACCTTCGACGAGCAGCGGGCCGGCGCCCACTTTCCGCTGGTGCACTCGCAGCACGTGGCCACCGCCGCGGCGCTCGACGCACGGGACTACCGGAACCACGACCCGCGCTGCTCCGAGGGCCCGATTCCGGTGCAGTGCCGCTCCTGTTCGTGTGGAACGTGCTGGGTGGGGCTGCTGTCCGGAGCGGCCAACCTGTCGCCGATTACCGGGAACGAACGGCAGAAACTGCTCGACTGCGGCGTGGCCGCCGACGGGACGCATCCGGTCGTGCGGCTGGCGTGTCAGGCGCAGGCCTTCGGGCCGGTGACGCTGGTGATCCCGCCGTGGAACGGGCTGCTCGGGCGGGTGCTCAGGCCTGGCGGCTGAGGAAGGCATTGACGGCGTCGAACACGGCCGCCGGCGCGTCGCGATGCGGCGCGTGCCCGGCGTTGTCGAGCACCAGCCGCGTGACCGGTCCCGACACCTGCCGGGCAATCGCGTCGACCTGCGCCAGCGTGCCGTATTCGTCCAGCTCACCCTGCATCACCAGCACGGGGCAGGCGACCAGGGGCAGCTCCGGCTCGATGGTCCACCGCCGGAACGCCGGGTCGAGCCAGACGTCGTTCCAGCCGTGGAACGCGGCGTCGACGTCGCGGTGATAGCGCTGCAGCCGGGTGCGAAGCTGGCTGTCGGCGTCGGCGTAGAGGCGTTTCATGCGCGCGATGCTCGCCAGCGAGACGTCCTCGACGAACACGTGCGGCGCGGCGAGGACCAGGCTCTGCACGCGCGCCGGGAACCGCGCCGCCCCCAGCAGCGCGATCGATCCGCCGTCGCTGTGGCCGAGCAGGATGGCGCGGGCGATCCCGGCGGTGTCGAGGATCTCGGGGAGCAGTCGCGCCTCCTCGTGCATGAAGGCGGGCGTGCGCGGGCGCGGCGGCGGATCGGACTGACCGTGGCCGAACCGGCTATAGGCGAA
The DNA here is from genome assembly GCA_963707795.1 of uncultured Acidobacteriota bacterium. Lineage (GTDB taxonomy): Bacteria > Acidobacteriota > Vicinamibacteria > Vicinamibacterales > UBA2999 > JACCSI01. The sequence goes on from OY970174.1 coordinate 941,222, forward strand.
CACCCGCCGGCCGGTGCGCCCGGCGAGCGCGTCGGGGAAGTCGCGCCACATCGCGACCGAACCCAGCCCTTCGTGCAGCAGCACGATCGGCGGGCGCTCGTCGGCGAGGCGGCCGCACCACGCCGCCTCGAGCGTGCGGCCCTGGATCAACAGCCGTGTGTTCAGGCCGACTAGAATAGCAAGGCGTCGCAGGAGGCGTGGGAATGCGCAAACCGGTGGTGCTCATCACGGGCGCCGGAGGAGAGATCGGGCACGGACTCATCGAGCGGTTGGTGGCGGACGGCCGCGATTCCATCGTCACCCTCGATTTGAACCCGCTGCAGCCCGGCCTCGCCGCCCGCGTGCGCCGCGAGTTCACCGGCTCGATCGTGGACACGCGGCTGCTCGATCGCATCCTCTCCGAATTCGAGATCGACACCATCTACCACCTGGCGGCGCTGCTCTCGACCCGCTCCGAGATCACGCCGTTGACGGCGCACCAGGTCAACGTCGAGGGCACGCTCAACCTGCTCGAGTTCTCGCAGCGCGAGGCCGAGTCGCACGGGCGGCCGGTGCTGTTCCTCTATCCCTCGTCGATCGCGGCCTACGGCCTGCCGGATGCCGCGACCAAGCGCGCCGCCGGCCGCGTGCGCGAGGACGACTACAACACGCCGACCACGATGTACGGGTGCAACAAGCTGTACTGCGAGCAGCTGGGGCGCTACTACGCGCGCTTCTACAAGCAGCTCGCCGCGCAGGCGCAGAGCGGGCGCGTGGACTTCCGCTCGGTGCGTTTCCCCGGCCTCATCTCCGCGGTCACCGTGCCCTCGGGCGGCACGTCGGACTACGCGCCGGAGATGATTCACGCCGCGGCCCGCGGCGAGCCGTACGCCTGCTTCGTCCGCCAGGACACGCGGATTCCGTTCATGGCGATGCCCGACGGGATCCAGGCGCTGCTCCTGCTCGCCGCGGCGCCGCGCGAGCGACTGACGCGCACCGCCTACAACCTGGCGGCGTTCAACCCCTCGGCCGAGGAAATTCACGCCGAGGTCGTGCGCGCGTTTCCGCAGGCGCAAATCGCCTGGCAGACCGACGCCAAGCGGCAGGGCATCGTCGATTCCTGGCCCGAGGCGGTGGACGACTCGGCGGCGCGCGCCGACTGGGGCTTCGCGCCGACCTACGACTTCCAGACGGCGTTCAGGGACTACCTGATCCCGACGATACGGGCGCGCTATGCGCGGTAGACCGGCCGCGTGACGAGCGCGGCAGACCGGGGACAAGGACGGCAAGGACATGAAGTGGGCTATTTTCACCGCGCTCGTGGCGGCCGCCGGGACGTCGATCGTGGCTGAGCAGCAGGCGCGCGATCCGTTTCGTGACGTCGCCGAACGCTACGTGCGGCTGGTGCTGGCGGTGGGGCAGCACGACGCGGACTACGTCGACGCCTATTACGGACCGCCGGAATGGCAACAGCAGGCGAAGGCGGGGACGGCGTCGCTGGCCGAACTCGACGAGCGCGCCGCGGCGCTCGCCGCCGAGGTGACGGCGATCGCCGTTCCGCAACCGAACAACGACGCCGAGTTGTGGCGGCTGCGGCAGCAGTACCTCGAGCGGCAGCTCGCGGCCCTGCGCGCGCGCCTGTCGATGCTGCAGGGGCGGCGGCTGACGTTCGACGAGGAGTCGCTGGCGCTCTACGACGCCGTCGCGCCACGCCGCACCGAGAAGGAGTTCGCCGCCGTGCTCGCCCGGCTCGAGCCGCTGCTGCCGGGCGAGGGTCCGCTCATCGCCCGCTACGACCGCTTTCGCGAGGGGTTCGTCATTCCCCGCGATCGCCTCGATGCGGTGTTCCAGATGGCCATCCGCGCCTGTCGCGACCGCACGCGCTCCTACGTCGAGCTGCCGCCCGGGGAGAGCTTCACGGTCGAATACGTGACCGGCAAGTCGTGGAGCGGCTACAACTGGTATCAGGGCCGCTTCCGCAGCCTGATCCAGGTCAACACCGACCTGCCGGTCTACCTCGACCGGGCCCTCGATCTGGCGTGCCACGAGGGCTACCCCGGCCATCACGTCTACAACGTGCTGCTCGAACAAGAGCTGGTGCGCGATCGCGGGTGGATCGAGTTCACCGTCTACCCGCTGTTCTCGCCGCAGTCGCTCATCGCCGAAGGCACGGCCAACTACGGCATCGAGGTCGCCTTCCCGCGCGAGGACCGGATCGCGTTCGAGCGCGACGTGCTCGCCCCGCTGGCCGGCATCACGACCAGCCAGGTCGGCGCCTACAACGAGGTCCTCACGCTGGTCGAGCGCCTGTCCTACGCGGGAAACGAGGCGGCGCGGCGCTATCTCGACGGCGAGATCGACGCCGCGGCGGCGGCCGACTGGCTCGAGCGCTACGCGATGATGCCGCGGCCGCGCGCCGAGCAGCGCGTGAAGTTCTTCGACCAGTACCGCAGCTACGTCATCAACTACAACCTCGGCAAGGACCTGGTGAAGGCGTTCGTCGAAAAGCGGGCGCGGGCCGATGGCTCGCCGCGGCGCACGTGGACGGAGTTCGTCGCGCTGCTGTCGTCGCCGCGGCTGCCGTCCGGGCTGAAATGATCGCCGTCGAGACCGCGTCGTTCGGCGGCCCCGACGTCCTCCGTCTGGGCGAGCGGCCGATGCCGATGCCCGGCGACGGCGAGGTGCTGATCAAGGTGGCGGCGGCCGGCGTGAACCGCCCGGACGTGCTGCAGCGCTACGGCAAGTACGCGCCGCCGCCCGGTGCGTCCGACATCCTGGGCCTCGAGGTCGCCGGCCACGTCGCCGGGCGCGGGGCCGGCGTCGTGCAGTGGCAGGACGGCGATGCGGTGTGCGCGCTGGTCGCCGGCGGCGGCTACGCCGAATACTGCGTCGCGCCGCAGTCCCAGTGCCTGCGCCCGCCCGCACCCCTGACGCTGGTCGAGGCGGCGGCCATCCCGGAGACGTTCTTCACCGTCTGGACCAACGTGTTCGAGCGCGGGCGCCTGCAGCGTGGGGAGGCGATCCTGATCCACGGCGGCTCCAGCGGCATCGGGACCACCGCGATCCAGCTGGCGCGGGCGCACGGCGCGCTCGTGCTGGCCACCGCCGGCAGCGACGAGAAGTGCGCCGCCTGCGAGGCCCTCGGCGCCGCGCGCGCGGTCAACTACCGCACCACCGACTGGGTGGCGGCGGTGCGCGAGGTCACCGCACAACCGCGGCGCCGACGTGATTCTCGACATGGTCGGCGGCGACTACGTGGCGATGAACCTCGACGCCCTGGCCATCGAAGGACGGCTGGTGCAGATCGCGTTTCTCAAGTCGGCGCGCGTCGAGCTCGACCTCATGCAGGTCATGCGCCGGCGCCTGACGATTACCGGATCGACGCTGCGCCCGCGGACCGTCGAGGAGAAGGGCGCGATCGCCCGTCAGCTCGCCGAGCACGTATGGCCGCTGCTCGAGGACGGTTCGGTCAAGCCCATCGTGCACGCCACGTTCCCGCTCGCCCGCGCCGCCGACGCCCACCGGATGATGGAGGAGAGCCGCCACATCGGCAAGATCGTGCTCACCGTCTCCTGAGCCAGTCCGTTCTGCCCGTTCAAAGGATCGACGTGTCCGCTTCCGTACCGCTCTTCACCCCGCGCTTCTTCCTGATGTGCGCCTTCAGCTTTACGGTCTTCCTCTCGGCCTTTCAGCTCCTGCCGGTGGCGCCGTACCGCATTCTCGCGCTCGGCGGAACGGCGGCGGTGGCCGGGCTGTTCCTCGGCTTTCTCACCTACTCGTCGGCCGCCGCGGCGCCGCTGACCGGCGCCCTGGCCGACCGCTTCGGCCCGCGCCGCCTGCTGATCACGGGCAGCGTCGCCATCATGTTCTTCGCGCTGGTCTACGCCGTGCTGCCGAGCTATGCGCTGATGCTCGTGCTGGTGGTCGTGCACGGCGTGTTCTGGTCGGGGCTGTTGTCCTCGTCGGCGACCTACGTCACGTCGCTGGTCCCGGCGAATCGCCGGGCCGAGGGGATCGGCTACTGGGGCCTCTCGACGGTGCTGGCGGTCTCGGTGGCGCCAACGCTGGGCCTGTGGGTGTACAGCCACGGCGGCTGGACGGCGATGTGCCTGGAGACCGCGGCGCTGAACCTGTTGATGGCGATCATCGCCTGGCGGCTGCCGCCGGACCCCGTTCGCGCGCACGCCCCGCGGGTGAGGGTCCGCACGCTGATCGAGTGGCGCATCCTCGTGCTCTCGGCCACGCTGTTCCTCTATGCCTTCGGCTACGGCGGCCTGACCAGCTTCGTCGCGCTCTACACCGACGTGAATGGCGTCACGCCGCGGGCGCTGTACTTCACGCTCTTCTCCCTGGCCATCATCGTCACCCGGCCGTTCATCGGCCGGTTCTCCGACCGCGTCGGCTACCGCCGGGTGTTCCTGCCCTGTGTCGGGCTGATGGTTGCCGCATTCGCCCTGCTCGCGGTCGGCGGGTCGCGGCCGATCCTGGTCCTGTCCGCCCTGATCTTCGGGGTCGGCTTCGGCTCCGCGTATCCGGCGTATCTCGGCTACGTCCTCCGCTTCGTGGACGAGAACCGCCGCGGCGCCGCGTTCGGCAGCATCATCGGCGCGTTCGACACCGGGATTGGGACCGGATCCATCGCCATGGGCTGGATCATCGAGCACGTCGGCTATCGTCCGGCGTGGGCGACGGCGGCGGTGCTGGCCGCGCTCGCCATTCCGTTCTTCATCGTCGTCGAGCGTCAGCTCCTCGGCCGCGCGCTCGACGTGCCGGCGTAGCGCGGTCGAGGGGCGGCGCGGCGGTTCTGCGATACTCTGCGGCGGGAGGCTCATGGACTACGTCAATCTCGGCCGCAGCGGCCTGAAGGTGTCGCGGCTCTGTCTCGGCATGATGTCGTTCGGCACGCCGGCATGGCGGCCGTGGGTGCTGGACGAAGCGGCCAGCCGCCCGATCCTCACCCGTGCGCTGGAGCTGGGCATCAACTTCTTCGACACCGCCGATGCCTATTCCAATGGCGCCAGCGAGGAGGTGCTCGGGCGGGCGATCCGCGACACCGTGTCCCGCGACGAGGTCGTGATTGGCACCAAGGTCTACTACCCGACCGGCGGCGGCGCCAATGCCGGCGGCCTGTCGCGCAAGCACATCTTGGCGGCCATCGACGCCTCGCTGCGCCGCCTCGGCACCGACTACGTGGACCTGTACCAGATTCACCGCTTCGACGCGGAGACGCCGATCGAGGAGACGCTCGAGGCGCTGCACGACGTGGTGAAGGCGGGCAAGGCGCGATATCTCGGCGCGTCGAGCATGTTCGCGTGGCAGTTCGCGCAGATGCTGTACACGCAGCGCCGCCACGGGTGGACCGCCTTCATTTCGATGCAGAACCACTACAACCTGATCTACCGCGAGGAAGAGCGTGAGATGAACCCGTTCTGCCGCGCCGAGGGCATCTCGCTCATCCCGTGGAGCCCGCTGGCGCGCGGCTTTCTCGCCGGCAACCGCCGGCCCGGGCGGCAGGACGCGACGCTGCGCGAGCAGCACGACGCCTACGGCCACGGGCTGTACTACACCGACGCGGACTACGCGGTGGCGGCGCGGGTGGCGGAAGTGGCGGCGGCCAGGGGCGTGCCGCCGATCCACGTCGCGCTGGCCTGGATCCTGGGCCAGCCCGGCGTCGCCGCGCCCATCGTCAGCGTCACCCGGCGCGAGCAGCTCGAGCAACTGGAGGCCGGGATGCAGGTGACGCTGAGCCGCGACGAGCGGACCGCGGTGGAGGCGGCGTACCAGCCGCATCCGGTGCTCGGCCACGGCTACGACGAATCGTGGACGGTGCCGCCGGGGACCCCGCCGGCTAGACCCGGAGACCGAGGCGCTTCACGATAGCCTGGAAGCGGGGGTCGTCGCGGACCGATTCGACCCGCGGGTCGCGGTGTCTGTTGGAGTCCCCGCAGCGATCCGGTCCTGCTTTACCGTGGACGAACCACCGGTTCCGCGACGTCCTCTATGCGGCTCGGTCCTCGGTCCGGCGGCCGACGTGCCGGCGCAGCGCCGCCAGCGCCACGACCGTCACCAGCAGCGACGCGGCCATCAGCGCAAAGAACGATCGGCTGCCGTTGATCTCGAGCGCCCATGCGCCGACGAACCCGCTGAGGATGGCGCCGGTACGCCCGACGGCGCTGGCCGTTCCCACGCCCGTCGCCCGGATGGCCGTGGGGTAGACGTGCGCCGCCAGCGCGTACATGGTCGTCTGCACGGCGTTGATCAGGCCGCCCGTGATGGCCAGCATGGCGAGCAGCGGCAGTGGCGACGCCAGGCCGTCGAAGGTCATGCGGCTCATGACCGCGGCGCCGGCCACCGCGCCGGCCGCCATGGCGATCATCGTTCGCCGCGATCCGAAGCGCGCGATGATCGCACCGCCGGCAATGGCCCCGAAGACGCCGCCGAGGTTAAACAGGGTCAGGCCGGTACTGGCAACCGTCGTGCTGAGGCCCGCGTCGCGCAGCAGCGTGGGCAGCCAGCTGAAGCCGAGGTACACCGCGAGCAGGCAGGAGAGAAACGCCGTCCACAGCGCGAGCGTGTCGGCGCGGAACCCCGGCGCCAGCAGCGCACCGAAGCGCGTCGTCTCGCGTGGCGCATCGCCCTCCGCTTGCGCGAACGCGGCGCCGGGCTCCACCCGATGCCCCATGCGGCGGAGCAGCTGCGTCAACTCGGGCCAGCGATGCGGGCGTGACGCGAGGTAGCGCGGTGATTCCGGCAGCATGCGCGTCAGGACCAGGGCGGTCAGCAGAGGCGCCGCGCCGCCGACGGCGAACAATCCGCGCCAGCCGATGGCAGGGAGGGCTGGGACGGCGAGCAGGCCCGCCAGCACGCCGCCGAGCGGGACGCAGACGATCGCCAGCGTGACCGCCAGCGGCCGCTGCCGTCGCGGCACGAACTCGGCCGCCAGGGCCGCGCCGTTCGGAATGGCGCCGCCGAGGCCGACGCCGGCGGCGAAGCGCAGCACGGCCAACGTCGTCAGGCCGTCGGCCCACGCGATGGCGGTCGTGGCGGCGCCAAACGCCGCCACGCTGCCGAGCAGCGCCGTGCGGCGGCCCAGGCCGTCGCCGACGAGCCCGGCGCCCGCGCCGCCGAGCATCATGCCGAAGTAGCCGACCGAGATGACCGGCGCAAACGCGCCGCGCGCGAGCCCCCAGTCCTGGCCGATGGACGGCAGGGCGAGCCCGAGGAGCTGGTTGTCGGCGCCGTCGAAGACGATGGTGATGGCGGTCAGCAGGACGAGCCACTTCTGGTAGCGGCCCCACGGCCGCTCGTCGATGGCACGCCCGGCATCGATGACCGGTCCGGTCGCCGGCGGCGGCAGGGCCGGGCCGCTACCGCACACGCGTGCTGGTCCAGTTCTCCTTCTTCCCGGCCCGCGCGGCGGTTCCCTCCATGCGATCGCCGGTCACACGGCCGGCGTACTCGGCCCCGTCGACTGTGAACGTAATTTGATCGCCGCTCAACTTGCCGTCGGCAATCGCCCACGAGGAGCTCGCGGTCGACAGCGTGCCCGAGATCTTCTGGAACGTCTGGGTGAGCGTCAGATCGCCCTGGGCGAGCTTCCACGTGCCGGCGACGCTGGCGGGGACGATATAGAGCAGGGAGGTGCACCAGCTCGGGCAGGTGCCGCCCACCGTTTCGGTGACGTCCGCGTCCCAATCGGGGATGCCGAACGTGTTCATCACCAGGCGCGTCCCCGGCTTCAACGCCAGGAACTTGTCGGTGAGCTTGCGCAGGTTGTCGGGCAGGAGGAACAGCGCCATGACGGTGGCGCTGGAAATGTCCGCCTGATACATGTCGCCCTGGACGAACGTCGCCTTGCCGGCGACGCCAGCCTCCTGCGCACGGCGCTCGGACAGCGCCACCATGTCCGGGTTGAACTCGACGCCAATCGCACGGGCGCCCCGGCGGGCGGCCGCGATGACGTTGCGGCCGTCGCCCGATCCCAAATCCATCACCACGTCGGCCGACGACACCCTGGCCATGTCCAGCATCTTCTCGACCAGCTCCGGCGGCGTCGGTACCCACACCACGTCCTTGCCGGCCTGTCCGACGGTTGGCTCGAAGGGCTTGGTGGGAGCCTGCTGCGCGAACGCCGTGGCGGCGGCGAGGACCGCCGCGAGGCAGATCGCGAGTGCGCGGGCGACGAAACACGATTGAGGCATCGAACTCAGGCTCCTACCAGCGATGGTTCGTAGGCGAGCACCGGCCGCAGCCAGCGTTCCGCCTCGGACGTCGAAACGCCCTTTCGCCGGGCATACTGTTCTACCTGATCTGCCCCTACCCGCTGAATCACAAAATACTTCGACTGGGGGTGGCTGAAGTACAGGCCGCTCACCGACGCCGCCGGCGTCATCGCGTACGACTCGGTCAGCGCCATGCCGATTCGTGGGGCCTCGAGCAGCGCGAAGAGCCGCGCCTTCTCGCTATGGTCCGGGCACGCGGGATACCCGAAAGCCGGACGGATGCCCCGGTATTTCTCGGCCAGGAGATCCTCGCGCGACGGGTTGTCGTCCCCGAATCCCCAGTCGCGCCGCGCCTGCGCGTGCAGGTATTCGGCGAGCGCCTCGGCGAGGCGGTCGGCCAGCGCCTTGGCAATGATCGCCGAGTAATCGTCGTGCGCCTTCTCGAAGCGCCGCACCAGCTCATCCACGCCGTGCCCGGCCGTCACGGCGAATGCGCCGAGGTAATCCCGGCGGCCCGACTCGACGGGCGCGATGAAGTCGGCGAGTGACCGGTTGGGCTTGTCGTCGGCGATGACTTCCTGTTGACGCAGCATCGGGAAGCGGGCGATGACCGCGGCGGCGGCGCCAGCGGCGGCCGCCGGCTCGTAGACGAGGATGTCGTCGCCGTCGCTGTTCGCCGGCCAGAACCCGTACACGGCGCGGGCGCGGAGCAGCTTGCCGCTGACGATGCGCTGGAGCATCGTCTCCGCGTGCCCGTAGAGATCGCGCGCCGCGGCGCCGTGCTGCGGGTGATCGAGGATCGCGGGAAAGCGCCCCTTCAGTTCCCAGGCGGCGAAGAAGAACGTCCAGTCGATATAGGGCACCAGCTCGGCGAGATCGACGTCGACGCTCCGGGCGCCGGTGAAGGCCGGGACCGGCGGGTCGAAGGACAGGCGCAGGCGATTGCGCTGCGCCTCGTCGTACGACAGCGTCGGCCGCTCCTTCCGGGCCCCGTACTGCCGGCGCAGCGCGTCCTGCTCGACCTCGGTGGCGTGCGCGAAGGCCGGCCGCTGCTCCGGGCTCATCAGGCTGGCGACGACGTCGACGACGCGCGAGGCGTCGGGCACGTGCACCACCGGCTGCCGGTATTCCGGCGCCATCTTCACCGCCGTGTGCTGCCGGCTCGTCGTCGCGCCGCCGATGAGCAGCGGCAGTGTCAGCCCGCGCTGCTGCATCTGCTGCGCGACGTAGACCATTTCGTCGAGCGAGGGGGTGATGAGGCCGCTCAGGCCGATCATGTCCACCTGGCGATCGGCGGCCTCCTGCAGGATGCGGTCGCACGGCACCATGACGCCGAGGTCGATGACCTCGTAGCTGTTGCAGCCGAGGACGACGCCGACGATGTTCTTGCCGATGTCGTGGACGTCGCCTTTGACGGTGGCCATCAGGATGCGGCCCTGCGCGCGCTGAACGGCGCCGGCGGCGGCCTTCTCCGCTTCCATGAACGGCTCGAGCTAGGCGACGGCGCGCTTCATGGCGCGCGCGCTCTTGACCACCTGCGGCAGGAACATCTTGCCGGCGCCGAAGAGGTCGCCGACGATCTTCATGCCGTCCATCAGCGGCCCTTCGATCACCAGCAGCGGCCGCCCGTACTTGACCCGCGCTTCCTCTGCATCCGCCTCGATGAAGTCGACGACGCCGTGCACCAGGGCGTGCGCCAGCCGCGCCTCGACCGTGTCCTCGCGCCACGCCAGGTCGGTGGCGCGCCTGGTGGCCGAGCCCCTGACCTGCTCGGCGAACGTCACCATGCGCTCGGTGCCATCCGGCCGCCGGTTGAAGATGATGTCCTCGACGTGCTCGAGCAGGTCGGCCGGGATGTCCTCGTAGACGACCAGCTGCCCGGCGTTGACGATGCCCATGTCCAGCCCGGCGCGGATGGCGTGGAAGAGGAAGGCCGAGTGGATGGCCTCGCGCACGACGTCGTTGCCGCGGAAGGAGAACGACAGATTGCTGATGCCGCCGCTGATCTTGACCCCGGGGCACTGCTGCTTGATCAGCCGCGTCGCCTCGATGAAGTTCCTGCCGTAGTCGTTGTGCTCCTCGAGACCGGTGGCGATGGCGAGGACGTTGGGGTCGAAGATGATGTCCGCCGGATCGACGCCGGCCTCGGTCGTCAGCAGCCGGTAGGCGCGCTCGCAGATGGCGACCTTGCGCGCCACGGTATCGGCCTGGCCCTGCTCGTCGAAGGCCATCACCACCATGGCGGCGCCGAAGCGGCGCACCGTGCGCGCCTTGGCGAGGAAATCCGCTTCGCCCTCCTTGAGGCTGATCGAGTTGACGATCGCCTTGCCCTGCACGCAGCGCAGCCCGGCCTCGATGACCGTCCACTTCGAGCTGTCGATCATCACCGGGATGCGGGCGATCTCCGGCTCGGTTGCGATGTAGTGCAGGAACGTGGTCATCGCGGCTTCCGAGTCGAGCATCCCCTCGTCCATGTTGACGTCGAGGATGTTGGCGCCGCCGCGCACCTGCTCCAGCGCGACGTCGGCCGCGCCGGACCAGTCGCCGGCCACCACCAGGCGCGCGAAGCGGCGCGAGCCGGTGACGTTGGTGCGCTCGCCGATCATCTGGAACGTTGCTCTCCGGCCGCAGCACCAGCGTTTCCAGCCCCGAGTAGCGCGACAGCCCGTGGAACGGCGTGTCGGCGGCCGCCGGCCGCGGCCGCGGCCGCACCCCGGCCACGGTCCGGGCCACCGCGCGGATGTGGTCCGGCGTCGTCCCGCAGCACCCGCCGATGAAGTTGACGAAGCCGCTGTCGGCGAACTCGCGCAGCAGCCGGCTGGTCTCGTCGGGCAGCTCGTCGTACTGGCCGAAGGCGTTGGGCAGGCCGGCGTTGGGGTAGCAGCTGACGTAGCAGGTCGCGATGCGCGCCAGCTCCGCCAGGTACGGCCGCATGTCACGGGCGCCGAGGGCGCAGTTGAGGCCGATGCTGAACGGCCGCGCGTGCTCGATCGAGACGTAGAACGCGTCCAGCGTCTGCCCCGACAGCGTCCGCCCGCTGCGATCGGTGATCGTCACCGAGATCATCAGCGGCAGGCGGACGCCGCGGCGCTCGAAGGCCTCTTCGATCCCGACGATGGCCGCCTTGGCGTTGAGGGTGTCGAAGATCGTCTCGAGCAGCAGCAGGTGCGCGCCGCCGTCGATGAGGCCCAGCGCCTGCTCGGCGTACGCCGCCGCAGCTCGTCGAAGGTCGCCGCGCGGAACGACGCGTTGTTGACGTCGGGCGAGATCGACAGCGTCCGGTTGGTCGGGCCGAGCGAACCGGCGACGAAGCGCGGCTGGTCCGGCGTCTTCGCCGTCCACTCGTCGGTCACCCGCCGGGCGATGCGCGCGCCCTCGACGTTGATCTCGTAGGCGAGCGACTCCAGCCCGTAGTCGGCCTGCGACATCGCTCGTGGCCGTGAACGTGTTGGTTTCGACGATGTCGGCGCCGGCCTCGAGATACGCGGCGTGGATGCCGCGCGATGTCGTCGGGGCGCGTCAGCACCAGCAGGTCGCTGTTGCCCTTGAGGTCGCGAGGGTGGGCGGCGAAGCGCTCGCCGCGGAACTCGGCGTCCGACAGCTTGAGCCGCTGAATCATCGTGCCCATGGCGCCGTCGAGGACGAGAATGCGCCGCGCCAGCAGATCGTGCAGCCGCGGCGTGATGTCGGTGTGAGTGTCGGTTTCGGTGTGCATGTGTCAATCCACGGTTGTGCTGGTCACCGCCGGCCGCCGGCGGCGCGCGGGGCGCGACGCTGCCCGGGCGGCACCACAGGTGCCGCTCGCCACCAGGACGATGAACGGATCGCCGGCGCGGCGCGAGCCCACCGTGACGCGCACGTCGGTCAGCCCGGCGCCGGTCAGCAGCCGCGCCAGCTCCTCGTCGGCGAACCCGAGGTGGCGGTCGCCCAGCTTCTCCCGCACCCACGTCTCCTCGTGGCGCGCGCAGGTCGAGCACCAGAATCTTCCCGCCCGGCCGCACGACGCGTGCGGCCTCGGCCGTCGCCGCCGCCGGGTCCGGGGCGTGGTGGAGCGCCTGGCAGAGCAGCGCGACGTCCATCGGCGCCGTCCTCGAGCGGCAGGCGATCGAGCTCGCCGCGCTTGAAGGCGATGTTGCCGGCGCGCCGGCGGCCGGCGAGCGCCTTGGCGCGTTCCAGCACGGCGGCCGACCGATCGACGGCCACGACCCGGCGCGCCCAGCGCGCCACTTCGACGGTCAGATACCCCTCGCCGCAGCCGATGTCCACGACGTCCACCGGCGGCAGCAGATGCCCGAGCGCGCGCGCCCATGCCGCCCAGCTGCGCCCCGGCACCAGCTGCCGGCTGTCGCGGGTATCGGGCCCGGCGTGGGCGTCGAAATTCTCGCGCCGCAGTCGCAGCACTTCCTGCAGCCGGGCGTCGTCGGCGCGGATCGCGGCGGCGTCGCGCTCGCTGGCGAACTGCGCCTCGAGCAGCGGCCACAACGGACCGTCCGGCGTCTCGCGCAGCGACGGGGCGAGCCGGTAGTAGCTGTAGGCGCCGTCGCGCTCCTCGGCGACCAGCCCGGCGTCCTTGAGCAGTCCCAGGTGCCGCGAGACGCCGGACTGCGCGAGCCCGAGCACGCCCGTCAGCTCGGTGACGTTGAACCGGTCGAGGGCCAGCACCCGCAACAGCCGCAGCCGCGCGTCGTCGCCCAACAGGCGGAACAGCGCCGACGCCTGTTTCATATCCACCAATTTAGATGAGTAGATGCGAATTCGCAAGCCGCGTGGGGCCTGGCTGGGGCCGCCGCGGGCAGGCCGGCGGCAGAACCGGGAAATCCCGATGATAGGATTGGGAGTTTCCGGACGGCTGGGTCAGCCCCCGGCCGTCTCAACCGTCACTCACTACCGGGCTCTGGCTGGACTCTCGAGCCGCCAGAGGCGAACCACCATGGGACTCCTCGAAAAACTCCGCGGGCAACCGAAGTGGAAGCACGCCGACCCGGCGGTCCGGCTCGACGCGCTGCAGACCATCGACGATACGGACCAGGAGACGCTGGCGGCCCTCGCCACCGACGACCCGGATGCGCGCGTCCGGCGCGCCGCGGCCTCGCGGGTCGACCGACGCGGCCACGCTGGCCTCCATCGTCCGCAACGACAGCGACGAGGCGGCTCGCGACCACGCCGCCGGCCGGCTGGTCGCGCTCGCCGACCACGGCGAGGAGCGCATCGCGCTGGACGCCGTCGCCGCGCTCGCGACGCTGGGGCGGCAGCGCGAGCTCGCGGCCACCGCGCGCCTGGCGGGCCTGCCGTCGATTCGCCGCGCCGCCGTGGAGCAGGTGACCGATGCCAAGGCGCTCGGCGGCATCGCCCGTCATGCACACGAGCCCACCGCGCGCCTGGTCGCGGTCGAGCGGCTGACCGATCCCGCCGAGCTCGAGGCGGTCGCGACCCGCGGCGAGCACGCCGACGCCGCGGTCGAGGCGCTCGAGCGCCTGCCCAACCCGAGCGACGATCTCCTCCACGGCCTCGTGCAGCGGGCACGGGCGAAGGCGGTGCAGAAGCGCGCCCGCGCGCTGCTGCGCGCCCGCGAGGAGGCGGCGCGCCCGGCGGTGGCCGCTCCCGCCATCGAGTTCAAGGAGGCCGACCAGCAGCGGGCGCGTGAGCTCGCCGACCAGATGGAGGCCATCGCGGCGACGCCCGACATCACCGCCGTGCGCCAGACCTACGCCGCGCTGCGCGTGGCGTGGGTGGAGCTGCTCGCCGACGCGGAAGTGCAGCCCGAACACGTGGCGCGGTTCGAGGCGCTGTCGGATCGCGGTCCGGGAAGCGCTGAACGCGCACGAAGCGGCCCGCCTTCAGGTGGCGCGCGAGGCCGAGGCGCGCCAGCGCGAGCAGGCCGACCGCGCCGCGCTCTGTCAGGAAGTCGAGGCGCTCAGCGGCGACGAAGCGCTGGACCGGCTGGCGAGCACGCGCGCAACCTGGGAAGGCATGCCGCCGATGCCCGAGGCGTGGGCGGGGGAGTTGCAGCAGCGGTTCGACGCCGCGTGCCGCAGCGCCGAGCGCCGGCACGAGCGCCGGCTGGCGGCACGGCAACTGGTCGACTCCCTGCCCGAGGTCCTGACCCAGGTCGAGGCCGTGGCGGCCGCCGAGGACTACAACGCCGTGCGCAACGCAGTGGCACACGCTGCGCAAGCAGTGGCAGGCCATCGGCCGGGAAACCGAGATCGACGCGGCCCTGGGCTCCCGCTACGAGCAGGCGGCGCAGCAGCTCGAGGTCCGGGAGCAGGAGCATCGCGAGGGCCGCACCCGCTCGCAGCAGGACAACCTCCAGCGCCTGCGCGCTTCCGTCCAGGATCTCGAGACCCGAGCCGCCGCCGAGAACCTCTCGCTGCGCGACGCCGAGCGCATCCTCAAGGACACCAAGCTGGTCGTGGGGACGATGGGACCGCTGCCCACCCGCCAGGACCGCGACGATCTGACCGTCCGCCTGCAGGAAGTCCGCACCGCCGTCACGCCGCGCATCAAGGAGCTCCGCGATGCCGAGGAATGGAAGCGGTGGTCCAACGTCCAGGTGCAGGAAGAGCTGTGCGGGAAGATGGAAGCGCTGATTCCGATCGCCGAGAGCGAGCCGGAAAAGGCGGCCGGCGAGATGCGCACGCTGCAGGAGCGCTGGAAGAGCGTCGCCGCCGCGCCGCGCTCGCAGGCCGAGTCGCTGTGGACCCGCTTCAAGGCCGCGCAGGATCAGGTCTACGACAAGTGCAAGGACTTCTTCGCCCAGCAGGCCGCCGAACGGCAGGAGAACCTGAAGAAGAAGGAAGCCTTGTGCGCGCAGGCCGCGGCGCTCGCCGATTCCACCGACTGGGTGCGGACCGCCGACGCCATCAAGGCGCTGCAGGCCGAATGGAAGAACATCGGCGCCGTCACCCGCGGGCACGAGAAGGCGGTCTGGGAGCAGTTCCGCGCCGCCTGCGACCGGTTCTTCACCCGCCGCCAGGAAGACCTGAAGGAACGCAAGCACGAGTGGTCCGACAACCTGGCCAGGAAAGAAGCCCTCATCGCGGAAGCGGAACAGCTCGCGCAGTCCACCGAGTGGGAGCGGGCGGCCTCACGCATCAAGCAGCTGCAGGTCGAATGGAAGAAGGTCGGCCCGGTCCGCAAGAGCAAGTCGGACGTGGTGTGGCAGAAGTTCCGCGGCGCGTGCGACGCGTTCTTCGAACGCTACAAGAACCGCGATCAGGTCGCGGTCGCCGGCAAGATTGCCGACCGTGAGACCGCGATTGCCGAGCTCGAGGCCCTGGCGCCGCCGGCGGATGCGCCGGAATCGCCGGCCCCCGACGACCTCTACGCCCGCGTCCAGGCCGCGCGGGCGCGCTACCTGCAAGGGCCGGAGCTGCCACGCCACACGCTCGCCCCGCTCGCCGAGCGCCTGAACGCCGCCATGCTCGGCGCTGGTCGTGCGCTGGCCGGACGCCTTTCGCGGCACCGACATGGACCCCGACCTGACGCGGCGCAAGATGGAGAAGCTGGTCACCAAGATCGAGGCGCTGCTGCCGCCCGACATCCAGGAGCCGGCGGCGAACCTGTCGCCGGCCGAGGTGCTGGCGCGGCAGTGGCGCGAAGCCCTGGCGGCCAACACCATGGGCGCCGCCGCCGCCCGCCAGGCCGAAGACGCGCGCCACCGGGCGACCGAGCAGGAAGTGCGCAGCGCCCAGTCGGCCTGGCAGCGCCTGGGACCGCTCGACCCCACCGACCGCAAGCCGCTGCAGGATCGTTTCGATCGCGCCTGCCGGCGCTTTTTCGAGCAGAAGCGGCGCCACCTGGCCCGGGCCTAGGGCCCGGGCGCGGACGCTAGTCCGCGTTCGGGTCTTCGAGGTAGGTGTAGCCCTGCAGCGCGTCCTCGTAGAACTTCAGCAGGCGGCCGGCCTGCGGATCGGCCATGAGGTTGCCGTGCACGGCCATCTCGACGTCGCGGCGCAGCTTGCCCATCAGCACTTCCGGGTCGAACTCGACGTAGCGCAGCACCTCGGTCACCGTGTCGCCCTTGACGATGTGCTCGACCCGCGCGCCGTCGCCGTCGTCGCCGTTGTCGGTGAGTGACACGTGCACGGCGTGGGTGTCGCCGAGCAGGTTGTGCATGTCGCCGAGAATCTCCTGGTAGGCGCCGACCAGGAAGACGCCGAGATAGTACGGCTCGCCACTGAACGGGTGCAGCGGGATCGTCTTCTTGACGTCGCGGCGATCGATGAACTGCTCGAGTTTGCCGTCGGAGTCGCAGGTGATGTCGCCGATGACCGCGTGGTTGACCGGGCGCTCGTTGAGGCGGTGGATGGGCATCACCGGGAACAGCTGCTTGATCGCCCAGCTGTCGGGAATCGACTGGAACAGCGAGAAGTTGCAGAAGTAGGTGTCCGAGAGCACGTCCTCGAGGTTCTGCAGGTCCTCGGGCACGTCGTCCATGCTCTGCGTCAGCTTGTGGATCTTCTCGCAGATCGCCCAGAACAGGTTTTCGGCGTGCGCGCGCTGCTGCAGCGGCAGGTAGCCGCCGCTGAACAGGTTCATCGCCATGTCGAGGGCCTGCTGCGCGTCGTGGTAGGCCTCGACCGCGGTCCGTTGCGTGACCGAGTGGTAGGTCTCGATCAGGTCCACCAGCGGCTGCTCGAACTCGTCCTTGACCGCGGTGGGGACCGTCTCCTCGCCGAAGCCGATGGTGCCGAGCACGTTGAAGATCAGCATGCTGTGGTACGCCGAGACGGCGCGCCCGCTCTCCGAGATGATCGTCGGGTGATCGACCCCCGCCTCGTCGCACACCGTCTGCACGTGGTAGACGACGTCGTTGGCGTACTCCTGCAGGGTGTAGTTCATCGACGACTCGAAATTGGTCTGCGAGCCGTCGTAATCGACGCCGAGGCCGCCGCCGACGTCCATGTAGGTGAGGCCGGCGCCCTGCTTGACCAGCTCGGTGTAGACGCGCGCCGCTTCGTTCAGCGCGTTCTTGATGATGCGGATGTGGGTGATCTGGCTGCCGAGATGGAAGTGGAGGAGCTTCAGGCAGTCGGCCATGCCGCGGGCCTTGAGCTCCTCCAGGCCGCGCTGGATCTCGGTGACGGTGAGGCCGAACTTCGATCGGTAGCCGCCGGAGGACTGCCAGCGGCCGGAGCCGCGCGCGGCGAGCTTGACGCGCATGCCGATGTTCGGGCGGACCCCGACCTTCTCGGCATAGCGGAGGATCAGGTCGAGCTCGGTGTATTTCTCCACCACCGGGATGATCAACCGGCCCATCTTCTGGGCCAGCATCGCCATCTCGATGAACTCGGCGTCCTTGAACCCGTTGCAGATGATCGGGGTGTCGTTGCCGGCCAGCGCCACCACGGCCAGCAGCTCCGGCTTGCTGCCGGCCTCGAGACCGAAGCCGTACTGCCGGCCGACGTTGAGCACTTCCTCGACGACCTGCCGCTGCTGGTTGACCTTGATCGGGTAGACGCAGCTGTAGCGGCCCTGGTACTGGTGCTGGGCGATGGCATGGTTGAACGCCGAGTGAATCTCGCCCAGGCGGTGCTTCAGGATGTCGGTGAAGCGGAGCAGGATCGGGGCGCTCAGGCCGCGCAGCTGCAGCCGATCGATGAGCCGCTTGAGGTCGACCCCGCGCGCCGGGTCCTTGGTCGGGTGCACCTGCAGGTGCCCGTGCTCGTTGATCGAGAAGTAGCCCTGGCCCCAGCGGTCGACGTCGTAGAGCTCGGCGGCTTCCGTCAGTGACCACTTGGCGCCCACCGACTCGGCTCGCATCCGTGTGACGATGCTCATTGCGACGTCTCAGAATAAACGAAAGCTGCGCCGGTGCACGTACTTTTTGCGCACGCCGCCCGCCGCACGCGCCCGGCGCGCCACGCGGCGCTGCGCGCGCCGCCCGTGCGCGCAGTAGACTGCTGCGATGTCGGAACGGGTTCCCGCGATCAAAGTGCTGCTGCTGCCCAAGGACACCAACGCCCTCGGCACCATCTTCGGCGGCGTGATCCTCTCGCACATCGACCTCGCCTCGGCGGTCGAGGCGCGCAAGACCGCACCGGTGCGCTACGTCACCAAGGCGATGCGTGAAGTGGAGTTCCACGCCCCCGTCTTCCTCGGCGACATCGTCAGCTTCTATACCGAGACGCTGCGCGTCGGCCGCACCTCGGTCACCGTCAAGGTGCTGGTGGAAGTCGAGCGCTGGAGCGCCGGGATGGGAGAGCGGATCAAGGTGACGGAAGCGGAGGTCGTGCTGGTGGCGGTCGGCCCGGATGGCCAGCCCACCCCGATCCATCCCGCATGATCGGCGTCTATGCGCCCGCGACCGTGTCCAACGTCGGCTGCGGGTTCGACGTGCTGGGCTTCGCGCTCGACGCCCCGGGCGACGTGGTGACGGCCGAGGCCGGGGACGGTCCCGGGGTCGAGATTGCCGCCATCGAGGGCGATGGCGGTCGACTGTCGCGCGATCCGGCGCGGAATACCGCGGGCACCGCCGCGCAGACGCTGCTCGACCGGCTGGGCACGACCCGCGGGATCCGGCTGACGATCCAGAAGGGGCTGCCGCTGGCGAGCGGCATGGGCAGCAGCGGGGCGTCGGCGGTGGCGGCGGTGGTTGCCGTCAACGAACTGCTGGGCCGTCCGGCGCCGCTCGAGTGGCTCCTCGAGTGCGCGATGGCCGGCGAGGTCGCCGGCTGCGGGTCGGCGCACCCCGACAACGTCGCGCCGGCGCTGTACGGCGGGTTCGTCCTCGTGCGCGCGCCGTCGCCCCCGGATGTCGTGCGCCTGCCGATTCCCGAGGGCCTGTCGTGCGCCATCCTCCATCCCCACCTCGAGGTCGATACCGGCATGGCGCGCCGGCTCGTCGGCGACACCGTGCCGCTGGCCAACGCCGTGCGCCAGTGGGGCAACGTCGGCGCGCTGGTCGCCGGCCTCTTTCTCGGCGATCTCCCGCTCATCGCCCGCGCACTCGAAGATCACGTCGTCGAGGCCCGCCGCGCGCACCTGGTGCCGGGCTTCGAGGTCGTCAAACGGGCGGCCCACGCTGCCGGCGCGCTCGGCTGCAGCCTGTCGGGCTCCGGCCCGGCGATGTTCGCGCTGTGCGCGTCACCGGACCGCGCCGAGCTGGCGGGTCAGGCGATGCGCGAGGCGTACGCGCGCGACGCCGGGCTGGGCGCCGACCTGTGGGTGTCGCCGGTCGGACGGCGGGGGGCGCGGGTCATCGCCGCGTGACGGCCAGACGAATGGAGGCGCGGCCATGAGGTTCATCAGCACGCGCGGCGCCGCGCCGGCGGTCTCGTTCCCGGCGGCGCTGTTCGCGGGGCTCGCGCCCGACGGCGGGCTCTACGTGCCGGCCACGCTCGGGCGGCTGCAATTCGAGGGGCTGCGCGGCGCGTCGCTGCCGGAAGTTGGCGGCGTCATCGGCGCGCACTTCGTCGGTGATGCGATGCCGCGGGCCGCCCTCGAGCGCCTGCTCGCCGACGCCCTCGATTTTCCCGTCCCGCTCGTCCCGCTCGACGCGGCCACCCGGGCTCTGGAGCTGTTTCACGGCCCGACCTTCGCGTTCAAGGACGTCGGCGCCCGGGTCATGGCCCGCCTGATGGCGCATTTCAACGCCGAGGAGCGGCCCCTGACGGTGCTGGTCGCGACCTCCGGCGACACCGGCAGTGCCGTGGCGCAGGCGTTTTTCGGCCTCGCCGGGACGCGGGTGGTGGTCCTGTTCCCCGAGGGCGGCGTGACGCCCGTCCAGGACGCACAGTTCACCACCCTCGGCGGCAACGTGACAGCCGTTGCCGTGGCGGGCACGTTCGACGACTGTCAGCGCCTCGTGAAGGACGCGTTCACTGACGCCGATCTGCGCGGGCGCGCGCGCCTGACCTCGGCCAACTCGATCAACATCGGGCGCCTGGTGCCGCAGATGTTCTATTACGCGTCGGCGGCGTTGGGTGTGGAGACCCCGCCGGTCTTTTCGGTCCCCAGCGGCAACTTCGGCAACCTCACGGCGGGATTGTGGGCCCTGCGGTTGGGCGTGCCGATTGCCGGGTTCGTGGCGGCGACCACGGTGAACGATACCGTGCCGCGGTACCTCGACAGCGGACGGTACGAGCCCCGCCCGTCGGTCCCGACGCTGGCCAACGCGATGGACGTGGGCGACCCGAGCAACGCCGAGCGGATGCGCGGGCTCTTCGGCGACGACCGCGCGGCCCTGCGAGCCATCGTGACGCCGTCGGTCCACACCGATGCCGAGGTGCGAACGGGCATCCGCGACATCTGGCGGCGGCACGGCTACGTCGCAGACCCGCACACGGCCATCGCTTACCTGGGACTGTCGGCCGCGGCGCCCGCCGCGGCGACCCGCATCCTCCTGGCGACCGCGCACCCGGCCAAGTTTCGCGAGACGGTCGAGCCGCTCATCGGTGAACCGGTCGCCTGGCCCCGATCCCTGGCCGATGCCCTCACGCGCGAGCGGACGGTCGAGCGCATCGCGCCGACGCTCGCGGCGCTGCACGCGCTGCTCTGAGGCGGCGTCTCAGCGAAAGAACTCGGCCGTGACGGCACGGTCGCCGTCGTTGCTGGCGGGCTGGAGCCCGAGCAGGCGGCACAGCATCTCGTAGACGTGAACGCCCTCGAAGCGTGGCACGACGATGCCGCGGCGGAACTGCGGACCGGCGGCGACGAACAGGCCGTGCATCGACCGGTGCGACGGCGCGTAGCCATGCGTGCCCCCGGGTATCAGCCCGTGCTCGCGCGCGAGCGTCCGCCGCGTCGTCACGTGCCACCCGTCGTCGGCGACCCCGATCACGTCGGGCAGCCGCGGGTGCCCGGCCAGGCCGAGCGCGGCCGGCAGGTTGTCTGGCGTGAAGACCTGCAGCGCGGGATGCTTGTCTTTCAGTGCCGCGTACAGGTCGACGGTGGACCCGGGGCGGCGGCTGATCCCGGCAACGGGTGACGAGTCGAGCAGTTCCACGGTGCCCATGTCGAGATAATCGTCGAGAACGATCACGCGGTCGGCCGAGAGGGCGGCCATGCCGTGATCGCTGACCAGCACGACGTGCGTGCGTGCGGCCAGGCCGGCCGCCTCGATGCCGGCGGTCAGCCGCGCGATGGAGGCATCGACCGCGGCCACGGCCTTGGCGACCTCCGGCGACTCGGGTCCGTAATCGTGCCCGGCCGTATCCACAGTGCTGAAGTACAGGGTGAGGAAGGTGGGCCGGGCCGGCTCCGGCGTGCGCAGCCAGTCCAGCAGCTGGTCCACGCGGGCCTCGTTCGGCAGATCGTCGTCGTAGGCCCGCCAGTAGCGCGGGCGGCGCCCCGCGATCTCGGCGTCGGAGCCGGGCCAGAACATCGCGGCACTGATCAACCCCTGTCGTTCGGCCGTGATCCACAACGGCTCGCCGCCCCACCAGCGCGTGTCCTGCTGCACGGCGTGATCGTCCAGGGTGAACCGCCCGGGCAGGTGCGGGTCGGCCATGTTGTTCGAGACGATGCCGTGGCGTGCGGGGTACAGGCCGGTCAGGATCGAGTAGTGGTTGGGGAACGTCTTCGACGGGAAGACGGGGATCAGGCCTTCGGCCCTCACGCCGCGCGCGGCCAGTGCGGAAATGGCCGGAGGACCGTACCGCTCCAGATAGTCCCAGCGCCAGCCGTCGATGGACACCACGATGGCAATCGGGGGGACCGCGGCGACGGGTGGCTGCGCCGGCGTGGCGCCGGCGAGCGGCGCCGCCAGCATCAGCGCGCACGACAGGGTTCGGACGAGTCGGGTCACGTGGCCGGTGGCGCAAAAAGGCGAAATCGGACCTGCACATTATGGTTCAGTTGCGCTTGTCGGCCGCGTGAAGCGTCTCTATGATCACGGGGATGTCCTCCGTAGCCCCCGTCCCGGCGATCGTTCCCGCACGCGACAGTGTCGACCCCCGGTTCACCTGGGATTTGTCCGCCATTTTCGCGGACTGGCCGGAATGGGACGCTCAGTACCAGGCGCTCGACGCGCAGGTCGAAGCCTTCAAGCGATTCGAGGGCACGCTGGCGCAGGGGGCGGACCGGCTGTACGAGGCGCTGGCCGAACAGGATGTGCTCGGTCAGCTCGCCTACCGGG
The DNA here is from genome assembly GCA_963707795.1 of uncultured Acidobacteriota bacterium. Lineage (GTDB taxonomy): Bacteria > Acidobacteriota > Vicinamibacteria > Vicinamibacterales > UBA2999 > JACCSI01. The sequence continues at coordinate 963,503 of OY970174.1, forward strand.
TGTGGTATTACGCCTCGCTCACCTACGACCAGGACCAGCGCGACAATCTCGTCAACGGCCGCCGCCAGCGGGTGCAGATGTTGATGGCGCGCTGGCGCCAGGCCAGTTCGTGGTTCAGCCCGGAGCTGCTGCGCATTCCGATCGAGACCGTGCGCGAGTGGATGGCTCGGACTCCGGCGCTGGCCCTGTACCGCTTCTTCATCGAGGATCTGTTCCGGCAGCAGGCGCACGTGCTCGACGAACCGGGCGAGCGGCTGCTGTCGCTCTCCAGCCGCCTCGGCGCGGTGCCGCAGGACGCCTATGCGGCGCTGTCCACGGCCGACGCCCGGTTCCCGACGATCACGCTGTCGTCCGGCGATGCGGTGCAGGTGAGCTACGGGCAGTATCGCAAGCTGCTGGCGACCTGCCGCCGCCAGGCGGACCGGCAGGCGGCGTACGAAGCGCTGTACGACACCTATGCCGGGTCGCTCAACACCTACGCCACTCTCTACAACGGCGTGATGCAGCGTGAGTGGTTCGAGGCGCGGGCGCGCGGGTACGCGAGCACGCTGGACGCGGCGCTCTTCGGCAACAACATCCCGCCCTCGGTCGTGCGCAACCTGATCACCGAGACCAAGGCCGGCGTCGAGCCCTTCCGCCGCTACCATCGCCTGCGCAAGCGCCGGCTGGGGCTGGACGAGTACTTCGTCTTCGACGGCTTCGTCCCGCTGGTCGACCACGACGTCCGCTACCGCTACGACGCGGTGCTCGACTGGATCACGGAGTCGGTCGGGCCGCTGGGCGACGACTACCGCCGGCGCGTGCGCGCGGCGTTCGCCGGCCGCTGGATCGACGTCTACGAGAACCAGGGCAAGCGCAGCGGCGCCTACTCGGCCCCGGTGTACGGGTCACATCCGTACATGCTGCTGAACTACAACGACACCCTCGACGCCGTGTTCACGCTGGCGCACGAGATGGGCCACTCCATTCACACGCTGTTGTCGCACGAGACGCAGCCGTTCGTGTACGCCGGCTACACGATCTTCGTCGCCGAGGTGCCGTCCACGCTCAGCGAAGCGCTGCTGCTCGATTTCATGCTCGCGCGTGCCACCACGCGCGAAGAGCGCGTGGTGCTGCTGCAGCATGCCATCGACAACATCGTCGGCACCTTCTACAACCAGGTGATGTTCGCCGACTTCGAACTGCAGGCGCACGCGCTGGTGGAGCAGGACCGGCCGGTCACCAGCGACGACCTGAGCCGCATCTACGGGGACCTGATCGACGAGTATTGGGGCGACGCGCTGTCGCGGGACGAGCGGGCGAAGCTGACCTGGGCCCGCATCCCGCATTTCTTCCAGGCGCCGTACTACGTCTACCAGTACGCGACCTGTTTTGCGTCGAGCGCCAAGCTGATGAGCGACGTGCGCAGCGCGGCACCCGGGGCCGCGGGACGCGGCGGTGAGCCGCTACCTGGAGCTGCTGCGCGCGGGCAGCAGCGATTACCCGATGGCCCTGCTGGCCCGGGCCGGTGTCGATCTCAGCCAGCCGGAAACGGTCCGCGCCGTCGTCGCCCAGCTCGACGCCCTGGTCACGCGCCTCGAAGACGAACTGCAGTAGGTGCGATTGGCGGCGCGGCCGCGGAGGGCCCCCGGCTCACTCGTAGCGCAGGGCCTGGACCGGGTTGACCCGCATCGCCCGGCGCGCGGGCACCAGCGCCGCCAGGATGGCAATCAGCACGAGCACTACCGGGACCCCCGCCAGGGTCAGCGGATCGCGCGCCCGGATGCCGTAGAGCTGCGCCGCCAGCAGCGGCATCACGAAGAACGACAGCCCGAGGCCGATGGCGACGCCCACCAGCGCCAGGCGCACGGCCTGTCCGACCAGCATCTGCACCACCTGCGACGGGTGCGCCCCGAGCGCGAGCCGGACGCCGACCTCCTGGGTGCGCTCGCTGACCAGCACCGACATCACGCCGTAGACGCCGATGGCGGCCAGCGCGAGCGCCAGCGCACCGAACAAGCCGACCAGGATGAGGATGAATCGCCGCTGCGCCACGGATGCGGACTTGACCGCCTGCATCGGCTGAATTGCATAGAGCGGGAGGTCGCGGTCGATCTGCCGCGCCTCGGCGCGTACCAGGTCGACCATTGCGGACGCCTCGCCGGTCGTGCGCATCACGATGTACGGGGAGTTCATCGGCCCCTGGTTGGTGCTGACGTACATCTCCGGCTGTGACGCTTCGTCCAGTGCGCCGTGCTTGACGTCGCCGATGAGCGCGATGATGGTCCACGGTTCGCCGGTCTGGCTGTTGCGAATCTGCCGCCCGACCGGGTCCTCCCCCGGGAAGAACTGGGCGGCCATGGTCTGATTGATGATGCACACCGGCGGCGACGTCGGCGTGTCGCCGTCGTTGAACATCCGTCCCTTCAGGATCGGGATGCCCATGGTCTGGAAGTAATCCCCGACCGATCGGCGGAACTGCACCTCCGGCCATTCGGCGGCCGGCGTGCCCCGTCCCTCGACCGAGACCGACGTGGTCAAGCCGGTGCTGCCGAGCGGGAGGCGGCTGGTGCCGCCGACGCTCACGACCCCGGGCAGCGCCCGCATCCGCTCGAGAAACTGCCGGTAGAACGCCGCTCGCTCGTCCGCCGTGGTGATCCGCGACGGCAGGTTCATCTGCCACGTGAGCATCCGCGACGCTTCGAAACCGGGGTTCACGGACATCAGCGAGACGAAGCTGCGGAGCAGCAGGCCGGCGCCGACCGTGAGCGTCACCGCCATCGCGACCTCGGCGACGACCAGCGCCGCGCGTGCGCGCTGGCGGGTGGCACTGCCCACGCTGCCGCGGCTGTTGTCCTGCAGCGCGGACTGGGGCGCGACGCGTGTGGCGGTGATCGCCGGGAGCAGCCCGACGAACACGCCGGTGAAGATGGCCACCGCCGCCGTGATCAGCAGCATGGTCGCATCGGGCGACACCTCGTGCAGGCGCGGCAAGTCGGCCGGGGCGAGCGCGACCAGCGCCGAGACGCCCCAGCGCGCCAGCACCAGCCCGGCGAGCCCGCCGATCGCGGCGAGCAGCAAGCCCTCGGTGAGCGCCTGCTGAATCATCCGGCCGCGGCCGGCGCCGAGCGCGACGCGGGTGGCCATCTCCTTCTGCCGGGCGATGCTCTTCGCCAGCACCAGATTGGCGACGTTGACGGCGGAGATCATCAGCACGAGCGCGACCCCGGCGACCAGGACGAACAGCGGGCCGCGGATCGGCCCGACGGTCTGATCGAGGACCGACACGACCGTGGCCCCCCAGCCCGCATTGGTCTCCGGATAGGCCTGTTCCAGCTGTCGCGCGACGGTCGTCATGTCGGCCTGGACCTGCTCGACGGTGACACCCGGCTTCATCCGACCGATGGCGCCCAGCCAGTGCGTGCCGCGCACGACCTGGCCTTGCTGCGTCAGCATGCGGTTCGCCGCGGCCAGCGGCCCGGCAAACATCATCGGCGCCCACAGGTCCACCGTCGTCGCGCGCGTGAATCCGGACGGCCCGAGCATCGAGCCATAGGGGAAGGTGAAGTCCTCCGGCATCACGCCGACGATGACCGGAGTGGCGTTGGCGATCTGAAGCGTGCGCCCGACGATGTCGGGGTCGCCGCCGAAGCGGCGCTGCCAGAAACCGTGGCTGATCAGAATCTCGAAGGCCGAGTCGTCGCCGTTCATCGTACGGCCGAGGGCGGGCGTACGGCCGAGCAGAGTGAAGAGCCGGGGCGTCACCGTGACGCCGATGACGATCTCGCTCGGCCCTTCGGACACCAGCTTGAACGGCGTGACGAACGAGAAGTAGGCCTCCAGACCGTCGAGCGTCTGGTTCATGCGCTGGAAGTCGAGGAAGTTCGCCGGCGAGATAGTGTTGCGCGGGCGCCCCTGCCGGGAGGCGTCGCTCCAGACGTTGACGAGCCGATCGCTGTCGCGGTAGGGGAGCGGCGTCAGGAGCACGCTGTCCACGACGGCGAAGATGGCCGTGGTCGCGCCGATGCCGAGCGCGAGCGCGAGGACGGTGAGCGCGGTGGCGAGCGGCGCCTTGCGCGACAGGCGGAGCGCATGTTGAATGTCGGAGCGCAACGTGTCCCAGAACATGTAGTGTCTCCCTGCCGGTTCGTAGAGGTGCGGGCGGTGGTTGGGCCAGAACAGCACGCGCGCGGCGGCGGCGCGCCGCTCGCCCAGGCCGCTGCCGACGAGCGCGCAGAGGACGCGCACGATGCGCAGGGGCCGCTCGGCTCCTGGGACGTCGACGGTGCGGCGGAAGTCGGACCACATCTCGGCGGCGAAGCGCTGCCGGAAGGCGCGCGGATACGCGAGCAGGGCGCCGCGGAAGAGGATCCGGGTCACGGACGGGCCCCGAGCAGGCGGCGGGCCCGCGCGGCGGTCAGCTGGCTCTCCAGGCGCTCCGCCTCTCCCCGCGCGACGGCGATCCCGCGGTCGGTCAACTTGTAGTACCGCCGCCGCTCGTCGTCATGCTTGGGGTCGGGCCGCTCGTCGAGCTCGTCGATGAGTTCGTGCTCGAGCAGGCGGGCGAGTGCCCGGTACAAGGTCCCGGGGTGCAGGGTCACGGCGCCCGCCGACCGCCGCTCCACCTCGCGCATGATGCTGTAGCCGTGCTGCTCGCCGTCGGCCAGCGCCAGGAGGATTTCGAAGGCGACGGGCGTGAGCGGGAGGAAGGTCTCGGGGCGGAAGCGGTCCATAGGTGCCTTCAGTCTATACGCTTGAAGCACATAGACGGCGGCGGTCTCAGAAAGGTTGCAGCGCGAAGATCTTGACTGGCGACCGGCTTTAATCCTAATATCCGAATACACGGATGGAAGCGATTAGAGCAGTCCCAATCGAGCCCGAAGGGCTGGGCTCGATGGTGGACCACCTGGCCACCCTCGCCGACCCGCTGCGCTGCCGCATGCTCCAGGTGCTGGAGCGGCACGAGCTCACGGTGTCGGAGCTGTGCGTGGTCATGCAACTGCCGCAATCGACCGTCAGCCGGCATCTCAAGACGCTCGCCGACGCGTCGTGGGTGAACTCGCGCCGCGACGGCACGAGCCGGTACTACAGCATGACGGTCGAGGATCTCGATGCCGGGGCGAGGCGGCTGTGGCCGATCCTCCGCGAGCAGGTCGCGGCCACTGCTGGCGCCGAGCACGACGAGCGCCGGGTGCAGAGCGTGCTCGCCCGGCGGCGCACGAAGTCCGAGCAGTTCTTCTCGTCGGCGTCGGGGCAGTGGGACCGGCTGCGCGAAGAGCTGTTCGGCACCGCCTTCCACCTCCATGCGCTGCTCGGCCTGCTCGATCCCGCGGCGATCGTCGGCGACCTGGGCTGCGGCACCGGGCAGCTGACCGAGCTGGTGGCGCCGCACGTGGCGCGGGTCGTTGCCGTGGACAGCTCCGCCGACATGCTGCAGGCGGCGCGGCGCCGTCTCGCCGACCTGGCGAACGTGGACGTTCGCCACGGCGCGCTCGAAGGGCTGCCGATCGACGAGGGGCAGCTCGACCTCGCGATGATGGGGCTGGTGCTCCATCACGTCCCGAATCCCGCGCGCGCGCTGGGCGAATGCGCGCGCGTGCTCAAGCCCGGCGGGCGGGCGCTGGTCATCGACATGCTGCCGCACGATCGCGTCGAGTACCAGCAGCAGATGGGCCACGTGTGGCTTGGATTTCCCGAGCGCCAGATGCACAAGCTGCTGGCCGCCGCCGGCTTCGGCGGCATCCGCAGCCGCGCGCTCCCGATCAACCAGGAGGCGAGGGGGCCGGCGCTCTTCGCTGCCGTAGGCACGAAACGCGCGGCGTAGCGCGGACCGGGTGGTCCGCACCGCCGCGGGGTGACACGCGCCGCCCCGAACTCGGGCGACGATTTCAAGGAGACAGAAGCAGATGTCAACCGCAGTCAAGGAAATGCACGCATTCGACGCGGCCCGCCAGGCGGGGCGTGAGCCATTCAAGGTCGCCGACCTGTCGCTGGCCGAGTGGGGACGGAAGGAGATCCGTCTCGCCGAGCACGAGATGCCCGGACTGATGGCGGTGCGCGCGCGCTACCAGGGCGGCAAGCCGCTGGCCGGCGCCCGCATCATGGGCAGCCTGCACATGACGATCCAGACGGCGGTGCTGATCGAGACCCTCGCCGACCTCGGCGCCGACGTGCGCTGGGTCTCGTGCAACATCTTCTCGACGCAGGACCACGCGGCCGCCGCGGTGGTCGTCGGCCGTCCGGAAACCGGCGGCACCGCCGCCGAGCCGCGCGGCATCCCGGTGTTCGCCTGGAAGGGCGAGACGCTGCCCGAGTACTGGTGGTGCACCGTCGAGGCGCTGGTGTGGCCCGACGGCGCCGGCCCGACGCTGATCGTCGACGATGGCGGCGATGCCACCCTGTTCGTGCACAAGGCGCACGAGTTCGAGAAGGCGGGCAGGATCCCGACGTTCGACGCCGACAAGGATCCGGAGGAGTGGGGCGTCATCCTCGACACCCTCCGCCGCGAGCTGGCCGCTCGCCCCGGCGCGTGGAGCACGATCGCCACGGGCATCCGCGGCGTCTCCGAGGAGACGACGACCGGCGTGCACCGGCTCTACGAGATGATGAAGGCGGGGACGCTCCTGTTCCCGGCCATCAACGTCAACGACTCGGTCACCAAGAGCAAGTTCGACAACATCTATGGCTGCCGCCACTCGCTGCCCGACGGCCTGGCCCGCGCCACCGACGTCATGCTCGGCGGCAAGCTGGCCGTCGTCTTCGGCTACGGCGAGGTGGGCAAGGGCTGCGCCCAGTCGCTCAAGGGCCAGGGCTGCCGCGTCGTGGTCACCGAGATCGATCCGATCTGCGCGCTGCAGGCGGCGATGGAGGGCTTCCAGGTGGTGACGGTGGACGAGGTCATCGACAAGGCCGACATCTTCATCACCGCGACGGGCAACTTCAACATCCTCACCGTCGACCACATGAGCCGGATGAAGCACAACGCCATCGTCGGCAACATCGGCCACTTCGACAACGAGATCGACATGGCCGGGCTGAAGAAGTTTCCCGGCATCAAGAAGATCAATATCAAGCCGCAGTACGACGAGTGGGCGTTCCCGGACGGCCACAGCGTGCTGGTGCTGGCGGAGGGCCGCCTGCTCAACCTCGGCTGCGCCACCGGCCATCCGAGCTTCGTGATGTCGGCGTCGTTCACCAACCAGGTGCTCGCCCAGCTCGAGCTGCACGCCAACGCCGAGCAGATCGGGCTGCAGGTGCTGATGCTGCCCAAGAAATTGGACGAGGAGGTCGCGCGGCTGCACCTCGATCATCTCGGGGTGAAGCTGACGACGCTCTCGAAGGAGCAGGCCGACTACATCGGCGTGCCGGTCGACGGGCCGTACAAGCCGGAGCACTACCGCTACTAGCCGGGTGCCCCAGCGGCCCGGCAGCCGCGCACACGCCACGACGGGCGGCCGGACACGATGTCCGCGCCGCCCGTTCGTGCGTGAAGCGCCCGGATCGCCGTCCGGCTACTGCTGGGTGCGCGGCGCCGCCGGCAGCGTGCCCTTGTGGGCAATCGCCTTCTTGATCGCCGCCGCCGTGTGCTCGGCGCGGAACTCGACGACCTGCTTCGCCAGCGCCGTCGCCTTGGCGCGATCGGACAGGTCGACGCCGTTGATGGCGGCCTTGCCCGCCTTCACCCGCTCGTCATAGCGCACCGACTTCGGGTCGGTAACGAACATGTTCAACGTGATGATCGGATCGTCGTGCAGGCCGTCGCTCTTGCCCTCGACAATGCCGTGGCCGGCCATGAACTTGGCGACGCTGGCGTAGTCGTAATACTCCTGCACGTGCGCGACGACGGCGGCGCCGGCGAACTGCTGATTGAGCGTCTCGGCGACGGCGCGCTGGCCGTTCTGGTTGCCGCCGCTGTCGCCGATGAAGATGATGTGCTGGAAGCCGTGCTGCTTCAGGCTGTGCGCGACGTCGGTCAGCACCGCGCGATAGGTGTCCTCCCGCAGGCTGATCGTCCCCGGGCTGGACATGTGGCCGCTCTTCTTCTCGATGTCGCCCTCGGGCACGTACTCGAGGATCGGTGCGCACAGCGCGTTCCCCAGCTTGCGCGCGATGGCGTCGCAGTTGGCGCGCAGCACGTAGTTGTGCTTGCCGGTCACCAGCCACGGGCCGTTGGGCTCGATCCCCCCGGTTGGGATGATCGCGGTGGTCTTCCCCGCCTTGAGGGCATCCCGCACGTCCATCCACGTCATCTCTTCCAGCCACACCGTGGTCGCCGGCGGCAGCGGGTTGGGCGTGTCGGCACAGTTGTACGGATTGTCGCGGCAATCGCCGCCGCCCATCGTCCGCGGGTCGGGCTCGCGCTGCTGGCGTTGACCCTGCGCCGCGGGCGCCGCGGCGCCCGGCGCCGGCTGCGGCGGTTGTGCCAGGGCGAGGTCGCTCGAAAACAACAGCACGGCAGCGGAAACGGCAAACAGTCTCGTCATGATGATGTCCCTGCGCGAGTGCGCTATTGCGGTTTGGCCTTGATGGCGAACGAGCCATCCTCCAGGCGCTCACGATAGACGCCGTGACAGCTCGCGCACTGCTGCGCGAGCGCCGCGGCGTGCGTCTTCACGTCGCCCCAGTTCGACTTGGCGGCGGAGGTTCCAATCGCCTGCGCGGCCGTGCGCGCCGTCTGCGCCATCTTGACCGCATCGTCTTTGCCGCGGGCGCGCCAGAAGGTTTCAACCTCGGCAAACGCTTCGGCCAGGCTCTCGGTGTGGGTCTTGATGAGCTCGGCGTTGGTAGCCTCGATGCCCTTGCGCAGCGCGCCGTTGGCGGCGCCCACGCCCTTCATGGTCCTGTCGAGCGCTTCTTCCTCCGGCGTCAGCGGCGGCGGCAGGAACTTGGCGAGATCGTCGAGCGCGGGCGTGATCACGGCGCTGGCCAGAATCACGGGGCGCCCGGGGTTCTCGGCCAGGATCGCCGGCACCGTGCCGGCGGCCCAGGCCGCGCGCTTGGTGATCTCGGCCGCGTCCGGCGGCACGACCTCGCCCATCACCGTGAGGTACGTGTTCGGCGTGACCGGCTGATGCAGCCGGGGTGCGATCACGATGACCTCCTTGCCCGTGCTCGCCGTTCGATCCTGATCGACGGTGAACGCCAGCGGGGTCAACGATTTCTCGACCGTGGCGTAGATCGAGACGTACTGCCCGTAGAATGCCTCGGGTTTGGCGGCGATCGAACTGGCCGCCGCCGGGACGGCGGCACGCGGGGCGGCTGCGCCACCGCCCGCGCCGGCGGGACGCTGGCCCTGCGGCCCGGCGGACGGTTGCGGCGGTTGTGCCGGCTGCTCCGGCTGTGCCGGTTGGGCGGGCGGCGTCGGCGTCGGCGCCGGCTGCTGGGCCGCACCGGACGGCGACAACCCGAGGACCGCGGTCAGCATCACGGCCGCGGCGCAGGAGCGAGGCATGGGACGCATTGTAGAGGACGCGGGGCGCGCCGCACATCTGCTTCGTTGTCTCCGATTGTCATCACAAAGTGCCGATGCCCGGCGGCGGGATCGGCATGAAAGGAACTGACCGATGAAGCTGACTCTGACGATTTGGGCGCTCGCCTCGATGTTCGTGGCGGCGCAAGCGCCACCGGCTTCGGCCCCGCCCACCGATACCGTCGCACCCGCGATCCCCGGCGTGGTCGCGGCCGGCACCGCCGTGGTCGTCATCAAGTCGGGCTTCCAGGGGACGGAGGGGCCGATCGGCATGCCCGACGGCAGCCTCATCTTCACCGAGACCCAGGCCAACCGCATCACGCGCATCGCGGCGGATGGGACGACGAGCACGTTCTTCGAGGAGACCAATGGCTCGAACGGCCTGGCGTGGGATGCGAGCGGCCGCCTCATCTCGGTGCAGACCACGCCGGGCCGGACTCGCATCGGCGTCATCTATCCGAAGGGCCGGGAAGCGGTGCTCGCCGACAGCTTCGACGGTCAGCCATTTGGCCGGCCCAACGATCTCGTCGTAAGCGCGAAGGGAGGCATCTATTTCACCGAGCCGGGGCCGAACGTGGCGCCCGGTGCGCCCGCGCCGGCATCGCCGCCGCTGCCGCCCGCCGTGTACTACGTGCCGCCCGGAGGGAAAGCCGTGCGCATCGCCGAGGGCATCCGCCGGCCCAACGGCATCATGCTCAGCCGCGACGAGAAAGTCCTCTACGTCAACGACACGCAGGGCGAGCACCTGCTCGCATTCGACGTCCAGCCCGACGGCCGGGTGACCAACCGGCGCCACTTCGCCCGGTATCAAGGGGCCGCGAGCGGCCCCACCGGAGTGACGAGCGGCGCCGACGGCCTCGCCATCGACGAGGAGGGCCGCGTCTACGCGGCGACGTCGGCCGGTGTCGAGGTCTTCGACGTCACCGGCACGCATCTCGGCACGATTCCGGTCGGCCGGGCGCCGCAGAACATCGCCTTCGCCGGCCCGGACAAGAAGACGCTCTACATCGTCGGTCGCGGGTCCGCGTTCAAGGTGGATCTGCAGACCGCCGGATTCAAGGGGCGAGCGAAGTAGTGCGGCGCGGCGTCGGCGGCGGGAACGTGCGGTCGCTGTCAGAATCGCCAAAGCACGCGCACGGAAGGGCGGAGCACGTTGTTGATTTCGTCCCCGAGCGATCCGTAGTCGTAGCGGATGTCGGGGACGATCGCCATGTGCGGGGACAGCGCGATGGAGACGCTGGCGCCGACGCTCGGTCCGCCCAGGGCGCGGCTGCGCCAGCCTCCTGGCGGCAGCGCCCGGTTCACCTGCGCCAGGGTGACGCCTGGCGGCAGGACCAGGTGCTCGAGCACCGTCCGATCACGGACCCAATGGTTGGCGATGCCGGCGAAGACGCGGGGCATCCAGCGTCCCGCCGGCCGTCGTGGATGCAGGGAGACGCCGGCCGCGAGGACGAGGCGGCTCGAGCGTTCGTTGACGAATCGCGTGATCACGAAGTCCTCGGGCCGCGCTCCCGGCCCGGCGAACGATACGCTGCGCCCCGTGTAGTCGCGCGTGAGCACGCCCATCCCGCGCAGCACGTCGAATTCCAGGTCGAGCCAGGGACGCAGGCGCACACCGCCCGTGACGCCGGCGCTGCCCGTGGCGCCCGACACATGATCGGCGCTGGTGGCGGACGTGCCGCCGACGACGCCAGCGAACAGGCGGCCCTCCCGGGCAGTCTGCGCGTGCACCAGTCCCGGCAACAGCCCGATCATCACCGCCGCCAGGTGTCCGACCAACCTCCAGGTGACCACGGTCCCTCCTCGGGCACGGTTGCCGGTCCGTGCCGGCGTTCTGTCCGCGCAATGTGCCAACGGCGCCACACGCGGCTCATTGCCCGCGCCGCCGGTGCCGCGGACGGGTGTTACAGTCAGGAGAACTCGGGAGGGCTCATGGCACTCGGTGCGTCGCGACGTCACCCTCACAGATCCGGCCTGGCTGCCGCAATCGTCCTGGCGTGCGGGATTCCGCTGATCGCCCAGCAGGCATCCCCCGCGCGCGCGGTCCTGACCGCGGACGACTATGCGCGCGCCGAGCGGTTCATGGGCTACAACGCGACGCCGCTGGTCGTCGGTGTGCCCGGTCGGCCCACCTGGCTGGCAGACGATCGATTCTGGTACCGTACGACGGTGCCAGGCGGGGCCGAATTCGTCCTGGTCGATCCGGCCCGTGCCGTCCGCGAGCCGGCCTTCGACCACGCGCGCTTGGCGGCCTCGCTCAGCGCCGCTGCCCGCGAGTCCTACAGCGCGGCCACACTGCCGTTCACCGAGTTCGATTTCTCGGCTGACATGCGCTCGATCGAGTTCGAGGCCGCGAAGCGGCGCTGGCGCTGCGACCGCCAGGGTTCCGCGTGCACGTCGCTCGGCGCCGCCGCGGAGCGCGCCGCTTCCGGCGCCCCGCCGTCGCGCACCGACGTTCCGTCCCCGGACGGCGCGCGCACGGCCTTCGTGCGCAACCACAACCTCTGGGTCCGCGACGTTGCCAGCGGCCGCGAAACGGCGCTAACGACCGATGGCGTGAAGGACTTCGCGTACGCCACCAACGACGCCGGCTGGACGCGCAGCGACACGCCGGTCGTGGTGTGGTCGCCGGACTCGAAGCGGCTTGCCACCTTCCGCCACGACGCCCGCGGGGTCGGCGAGATGTACTACGTCAACACCGTCGTCGGACACCCGACCCTGACGACGCACAAGTACCCGCTGCCCGGGGACGACAAGATCTTCATGATCGAGCGCGTCATCCTCGACGTGGATCAGAAGCAGGTTGTGCGGCTGAAGATGCCGTCCGATCCGCACCGATCGACGTTGTGCGACCACGTCGTCTGCGGCGGCGTGTGGGCGGACGTGCAGTGGAGCCCGGACAGCCGCGAGGTCGCGTTCGTCACCACGTCGCGGGATCACAAGCGCGAGGACCTGCGCGTCGCCGACGCGGCGACCGGCGCGGTGCGCAACGTGCTGGCGGAGCGCGCCGAGACCTTCTTCGAATCCGGGCAGGGACGCGTCAACTGGCGCTACCTGCCGGGCGCGAAGGAAGTGCTGTGGTTCTCGCGCAAGGACGACTGGGGCCATCTCTACCTGCACGACGCCGGCACCGGGTTGCAGAAGAACCGCATCACCACCGGCGAGGGCAACGTCACGCAGGTGCTGCGGGTGGACGAGGACGCGCGGACGATCTACTTCCAGGGCGTCGGCAAGACGCGCGGGCGCGATCCCTATTACCGGCATCTCTACCGCATCGCCTTCGACGGCAGCGGTGAAGTCCTGCTGACGCCGGAGGACGCCGATCACACGGTGGAGCTGTCGCCGTCCGGCCGCTACTTCGTGGATACCTATTCGACGCCGGACACGCCGCCCCTCTCCGTCCTGCGCTCGGTTGATGGCACCGTGGTCCTGCCGCTCGAGCGCGCCGACGTCACCCGTCTGCTGGCGACGGGATGGACAGCGCCGATGGCCATCACGGTCAAGGCGCGCGACGGCCAGACCGACCTGTACGGCCTGCTGTTCCGGCCGTCGCAGTTCGACCCGTCGCGGCGCTACCCGATCGTCAACCACATCTATCCGGGTCCGCAGACCGGCAGCGTTGCCGGCCGCAGCTTTTCCGCCGCCCGCGGCGACGCGCGGGCGCTCGCCGAGCTCGGGTTCGTCGTGGTGCAGATCGACGGCATGGGCACGCCGTGGCGGTCGCGCTCCTTTCACGAGACCTGGTATGGCGACATGGGCGACAACACCCTGCCCGACCAGGTGGCGGGGATGAAGGAGCTGGCCGCCCGCTACCCGTGGATCGACCTCGACCGCGCCGGCATCTACGGCCACTCCGGCGGCGGCAACGCCACCGCCGCGGCCATGTTCAAGTACCCCGACTTCTTCAAGGTCGGCGTCTCGCAGGCCGGCAACCATGACAATCGCATCTACGAAGACGACTGGGCGGAGAAATGGCAGGGGCTGCTGGTGAAGAAGCCGGACGGCACCAGCAACTACGACGACCAGGCGAACCAGAACCACGCCGCACGCTTGAAGGGGAAGCTGCTGCTGGCGCACGGGACCATGGACACCAACGTGCCGTACTACAGCACGCTGCTCGTCGTGGACGCGCTGATCAAGGCGAACAAGGACTTCGACCTGATCATCCTGCCCAACCGCGGGCACGGCTTCGGGAACGAACCGTACATGGTCCGCCGGCGCTGGGACTACTTCGTTCGCCACCTTCTCGGCGCCGAGCCTCCGGCCGACTACGAGATGCGCGGCGCGCAGCCGGCGAGTCCGTCGGCGACGCCGGCGCGGCCCGCCCCGCCAGGATCGGGAGCAGCACGATGAAAGAATTGATGTTCGGCGGCGCGCGTCTCAATTCGTTGGTCGGCGATTTCGGCCTGCTCATCCTCCGCGGCTTCGCCGGCATCTCGCTGGCGTTGGCGCACGGCCTGGGGAAGCTGCCGCCATCGCCGCAGTTCATGAGCGGTGTGGAGAAAATGGGAATGCCCGGCGAGGCGGCGTGGCTGTCGGCGTTTGCCGAGGTGTTCGGCGGCCTGGCGCTCGCGGCGGGCCTGCTCACGCGCCCGGCGGCGCTGCTCATCGCCATCAACCTCTCGGTCGCCGGGTTCATGCGCCACGCCCTGGACCCGTACGCGCGCAAGGAGCTGTCGTTCCTGTTCCTGGCAGTGGCCGTAATGTTCCTGCTGGTCGGCGCCGGCCGGTTCAGCCTCGATCGACTGATCAAGAAGTAGCCGCAATGCTCCCGGCGCTCCTGGTCGTGTGGCAGCTGACGGCCGCGCCGCCCCCGGCGGCGAGCGCGGACTGCTCGGCGGACGACCTAGCGTCGCTCGATCGCGACGCGCAGGTCGTCGCCCGGGGCGACGAACCACCGCCCTCGAGCGACGGCGGCGGGGCGGTTGCCCGCTGCGCTCTCGTCCAGGTGCAGCGGGTGTCGCTGGAGGGATGGGCGGAAGCGCGCCGGCTGGCGAGCGCCGGAGGCGCGGCCGACCTCCAGGGCCCGGTGCGGCGCGCGCTCGGCGAACTCGCGCGATGGCAGGACGGCGCCGCCGGGCTCGAGGCCGGCTACGCGCAGACGGCCATCCGCGCCGCGGTGGCCGCGGCGCAGGACGAGCGGCCGGAGCTCGAGCTGCTGCTCACGCACGCGCGCGACCTGGCGGAGCGACTCGGGGCGCGTGGGCGCCGGGCGAGATGGCCGCGGCCGTTCAACCTGCTCGCCGGCGAGCTGTGGTTCGAAGTCGATCGCTACGAGGAGGCGCGCGCCGCCTACGAACGCGCGGCCAGGTCCGACCCCGGCGCGGCGGCCGTCGTCGGCCTGGCGCGGGCGCTGGCGCGCCTGGGGCGCGGGGCCGATGCCTGCGCGGCGTACGGCCGCGTGCGCGACGAGGCGCCGCCGGCGCTTCGTGAGCGCGCGCGCCAGGATCTCGCCGGCTGTCCATGATTCGGTACCGCGCCGAGATCCTCGACGAGCTCGCGCGCCACGGCCTGCGTCCCGGTCCGCAGACGCCCCCGGCGCGGCTCCGTGCGCAGATCAACGACCTCTACCGTATCGAGATCCGCAAGCTGCGCGATCGCTGCCGTGCCGGCGAGTTCTCGACGCGCGAGTTGCCGGCCCGCGTCATCGCCCTGCGCCAGCGCTACCTCCTGCTCTCGATCCCGGTCGCCCGGTGGACCGAGTAGGGGGTGTTACACTGCCGCTATGGCACGGCTGGCTCGTTTGACCGAGCCGATGGTGCGAGACCGACGCGGGTCGGCGTTACGTCCGGCGACGTGGGACGAGGCGCTCGATCGCGCGGCGGAAGGACTGCGGGCGGCAGTGGGGACGCATGGGCCCCGCTCGTTCGGGCTGTTCAGCTGTTCGAAGAGCTCGAACGAGATGAATTTCGCCGCGCAGAAGTTCGCACGCGTCGTCATCGGGTCGAACAACATCGACAGTTGCAACCGCACGTGACACGCCCCGAGCGTCGCCGGTCTGGCGACGGTATTCGGGATGGGTGGCGGCACGAGCTCCTACCAGGAGACCGAAGAGACGGACTGCGTCCTGCTCTGGGGATCGAACGCGCGTGAGACGCATCCGATCTTCTTCCACCACCTGCTCAAGGGCATCCGGCGCGGGGCGCGGCTGATCACCATCGATCCGCGGCGGACGACGTCCGCCGAGTGGGCCGACGTGTGGGCCGGCCTCGACGTCGGCAGCGACATCGCGCTGGCCAACACCATGGCGCGCGAGATCATCGACGCCGGCCTCGCCCATCGTGAGTTCATCGCGCACGCGACGACCGGGTTCGACGCCTACTGCGCCTCGGTCCAGGACTGGACCCTGGAGCGCGGGGAGGCGGTGACCGGGGTGCCGGCCGCCACCATCCGCGAGATCGCGCACATCTACGCCGCCGCCCCGCGCGCGATGATCTGCTGGACGTTGGGGATCACCGAGCATCACACGGCGGTGGACAACGTGCTCGCGCTCATCAACCTCGGCCTGCTCACCGGGCACGTCGGCCGCTGGGGCTCCGGCATCAACCCGCTGCGCGGCCAGAACAACGTGCAGGGCGGCGGCGACATGGGCGCGCTGCCCGACCGCCTGCCCGGGTTCCAGTACGTCGAGAACGACGAGGTGCGGGCGCGGTTCGACCGGGCCTGGGGGCGGCCGGTGCCGCCGGCGAAAGGGTGGCACCTGTCGCAGATGTTCGAGGCGATGGAGCGGGGCGAGCTGCGCGCGCTCTACGTGATCGGCGAGAACCCGCTGCAGTCGGAGGCCGATCAGCATCATGCCGCGCGCCTGCTCGAAGGACTCGACATGCTGATCGTGCAGGACCTGGTGATGACCGGGACGGCGCGCATCGCCGACGTCGTGCTGCCGGCCGCGGCCGCGGCCTTCGAATCGGACGGGACGGTCACGTCGAGCGAGCGCCGCGTGCAGCGCATGCGGCGCACCAAGGCGCCGGCGGGGCAGTCGCGCGACGATCTCGCCATCATTTTCGACCTCGCGCGCCGGCTCGGACACGACTGGGGCACGCCCGACCCGGAGCGCGTGTGGAACGAAGTGCGGGCGCTGTCGCCGGTGCACGCCGGCATGAGCTACCAGCGCCTGGAAGCGCTCGGCGGCATTCCGTGGCCGTGTTACGACGAGGATCATCCCGGCGAGGCGTTCCTGCACAGCCGCCTCTGGGAGCGGCCCGTCGTCGGCCCTCGCGCCCCGTTCACCGCGGTCGAACATCGCCCGCCGGTCGACGAGCTGACCGACGAGTATCCCTATCGCCTGACCACCGGCCGCCGGCTGGCGGAGTACAACACCGGCGTGCAGACCGGCGCCTACGCGTCGCCGACCCGCCGCGGCGAGCGCATCGACATCTCGCCCGAGGACGCCGCCGACCTGCGCGTGGGCGAAGGCGAGTCCGTCCGCGTCCGCTCGCGCCGCGGCGAGGTCATCGTGCCGGTACACGTCGACCCCTCGCTGCGCCGCGGGCTCACGTTCATGACGTTCCATTTCCCGGACGATGTCGCGACCAACCTGCTGACCATCGACTCGACGGACCCGAAGTCCGGCACGGCGGAGTTCAAGGCCGCGGCCGTGGCGATTGAGGTGGGGAACGAAGAACGAAGGACGAAGGGCGAAGAACTAGAACGTAGAACGAAGGACGAAGAACGAGGAACGCAGAGCGTAGAACGCCGAGCGTCGAACGTAGGGCGTTGAACGTCGAGCGTCGAGCGTCGAGCATAGCCTGTAGTCGTGAGAACGCGAGCGGGGTAACCTGCACGACGGTGAGGGAAGTGGCCGCCGTTCTTCGTTCTTCGTCCTTCGTTCTTCGTTCCCAGGAGTAACCGTGGATTTGCACATCGTCGGGGCCGAGCCGACGCCCGACGAGCGGGCCGCGGTGGATGCGGTGCTGGGGCCGGCGCAATCGGGATGGGCGGGCGGGACGCGTGGGGCGGGTCTCGACGAAGCGCGCACCGCTCGTGGCGGATGGTCCGCGGCCCGCAGCCGGCGAGACCTGCTGCTGCCGGCGCTGCACGGCGTGCAGGACCGCGTCGGCTGGATCAGCCGTGGCGCCCTCAACGACATCTGCCGGCGTCTGCTCGTCCCGCCGGCGGAGGCGTGGGGGGTGGTCACGTTCTACCACCTGTTCCGCACCGAGCCGCAGCCGCCGACCGCCGTGCACGTGTGCGACGACATCGCCTGCCGGCTGCGAGGAGCCGAGGCGATCTGCCAGGACCTGGCGGCCGATCCGAAGGCGATCGCGGGGACGTGGCGATGGCATCGTTCGCCGTGCCTCGGGCAGTGCGATCGCGCGCCGGCAGCCCTGGTCGTACGCGCCGGGCCCACGCCGTCGGCCGACGTGATCACCGGCATCGGCAGCGCCACTGACCTGATACAGGCGATCGACGGGCCACGCGCGCCCGGCGGCACGGCGTGGACCGGCGCCGCTATCAAGCTACTGCGCCGCGTCGGCAAGGCCGATCCGTCGAGCCTGTCCGCCTACCGCGACTACGGCGGCTATCGCGCCCTGCCGCGGGCGCTCGACCTCGGGCCTGTGGCCGTGATCCAGGAAGTGATGGCCGCGAACCTTCTCGGCCGCGGCGGCGCGGCCTTCCCGACCGGCCGCAAGTGGGAAGCGGTGGCCGGCGAAGCGGCGCAGCCGCACTTCCTCGTGTGCAACGCCGACGAATCCGAGCCGGGCACGTTCAAGGACCGCGTCCTGCTCGAGGAGGATCCGTTTGCCACCATCGAGGCGATGACCATCGCCGGCTACGCGACCGGGTGCAGCCGCGGCTACATCTACATCCGCGGCGAGTACCCGTTGGCGGCGGCGCGCATCCAGCAGGCGATCGAGGCGGCGCGCGAGGCCGGCATGCTCGGCGACAACATCCTCGGCCACGGGGTGGCCTTCGATATCGAAGTCCGCCGCGGCGCGGGCGCGTATATCTGCGGCGAGGAAACCGCGCTCTTCAACTCGCTGGAGGGCCATCGCGGCGAGCCGCGATCGAAGCCGCCGTTTCCCGCGCAGGTCGGCTTGTTCGGCAAGCCGACCGTCGTCAACAACGTGGAAACGCTCGTCAACGTGCTCGACATCGTGCTCGAAGGCGGCGCCGCGTGGGCCGGCGTCGGCACGAAGGCGTCGACCGGCACGCGGCTCTTCTGCCTGTCCGGCCACGTCTCGCGGCCAGGGCTGTACGAGGCGCCGTTCGGCGTCACGCTCGGCGCCCTGCTCGACCAGGCGGGCGGGGTGGCGGGCGGCCGCGCGCTGCAGGGCATCCTGCTCGGCGGCGCGGCTGGCACCTTCGTCGCCCCCGACGCGCTGTCGCTGCCGCTGACCTTCGAAGACGTCCGCCCGGCCGGCGCCACGCTGGGCTCGGGCGTGGTGATGGTGTTCGACGACACCGCCGAGCTCGGCGACGCGCTGCTGCGCATCGCGCAGTTCATGGCCGACGAGTCGTGCGGCCAGTGCGTTCCCTGTAGAGTAGGTACCGTGCGCCAGCACGAACTGCTGCAGCGGATGATGCAGGCCCGGAGCGCCGGCGACCTCGAGCTGCTCACCGAGCTCGGGCAGGCGATGCGCGACGCCTCGATCTGCGGGCTCGGACAGACGGCCTCGTCGGCGATCGAGTCCGCGGTGTCGCGGCTGCAGGTGTTTCGCCGGGATCCTCGTCCGCCTCGCGGGGTCGCGGATCAGCCGGCAGCGAGGCCGCGATGAGCGAAGACGCGATCTGGTACAGGCTGCCGCCCCCGGCCACGGTCATTCCGCAGCCCCCGGCCGAGCCGGCGCGAGACGCGGTGCCGGTTACGGTGGACGGGCGAACCGTCGAGGTCGCGGCCGGGGACACCATTCTCGACGCCTGCCGCGCCGCCGGCGCGGACGTCCCGACCCTCTGTTACCTCGAGACGCTGACGCCCATCAACGCCTGCCGGGTGTGTGTCGTCGAGCTGGAGGGCGCCAGGGTGCTGGCGCCGGCATGCTCGCGCGCCGCGGCGCCGGGCATGGTGATTCACACCAGCTCGCCGCGCGTCAGGACGTCGCGGCGCGTCGTGCTCGAGTTGCTCGCCTCGTCCGTGGACCTGTCCACCGCCGGCGAGCTGCAGGAGCGGCTGCGCGAATACGGCGCCGACCCGGCGCGGTTCGCGGGCGGCGCCACGGTGGCGCAGCCGGTGAAGGACGACAACGACCTCTACGTCCGCGACTACGGGAAGTGCGTGCTCTGCTACAAGTGCGTCGAGGCGTGCGGCGTCGATGCGCAGAACACCTTCGCCATCGCCGTCGCCGGCCGCGGGTTCCACGCGCACATCTCCACCGAGCTCGACGTGCCCCTGCCCGAGTCGGCGTGCGTCTACTGCGGCAACTGCATTGCCGTCTGTCCGACCGGCGCGTTGATGGCCAAGCCCGAGTTCGCCCTGCGAGCGGCGGGCGCCTGGGCGCCGGAACGGCAGCGCGCCACCGACACCATCTGCCCGTACTGCGGCGTCGGCTGCACGCTCACGGTCCACGTTCAGGACGAGCGCATCGTCAAGATCACGTCGCCGCTCGACAACGACGTGACCCAGGGCAACCTGTGCGTCAAGGGCCGGTTCGGCTTCGAGTACGTGCATACCGGCGACGAGTGAGCCAGAACGGCAAATCGGTCCGGCATGGAGGCACTCCCCCCGAGCGCGACGGCGAAAGGACGGCCGGCCTGATCGGTGTGAGGCATCTGCCATGCCCGTGCGCGGGAACGCGTATCTGCTCGTCGTGCTGCTCGCCGTGGCGTGGGCGGCGGGCAACTGCGTCTACGTCTACCTGATTCGCGGCGGCGCCGCGGCCTACCGCGTCGAGTCAGCCGTCATCCTGCTCGCCGCGGTTCTCGCGCCGCTGGCGGCGCGCCCGGCGGCGCTGCCCGCCCCGGAAGGCCTCTCGCGGCGGGCGACGGTGATGTTGCTCTCGGCGATGGCGGCCCTGTGGCTCGGGACCTTCCTCCCGCTCCTCGGCTTCCCATTCCTGAGCGACGATTACGTCTTCCTCGGTCTCTACCGCGATCTCGAGGACCTCAATCGCACGCCGCAGTTCTTCCGGCCCCTCTTCGCCACCGTGTTCTGGGCGCTGGCCGAGACTTCGGCACCATCGCCCTGGCTGTTCCACCTGGCGGGCTTCAGCCTGCACCTGGGGTCGTCGTGGCTGGTGTTCCGCCTCGCCCTGCGGCTGTTCGCCGACCGCGGGCGGGCCGCGCTCTGCGGCACGGCGTTTCTGCTCAACCCGCTGCAGGTGGAGGCGGTGCTGTGGATTTCCGGTCTCCAGGAGCTGCTGTGGACCTTCTTCGCGCTTGCCGCACTCGCCGTCCACGTCGGCGCCCCGATCCTGTCGCGGGCGCGGATGACGGCGACCCTCGTTCTGGCTGCCCTGGCGTTGCTCAGCAAGGAGACGGCGCTCTGTCTGCTCCTCCTGCTGCCAGCCGCCGATCGGGCGTTCCATGGCGGGCGCCGCGGCCGGTGGCTGCCGCTCGCCTACGGCATGCTGCTGGGGGAGGTGCTCGTCTACCTGGCGGTCCGCGCCCGCTACGCCGCGATCGACGAATCGTTCCTCGTCGCGCCGTCGCGGTACTTGGCCAAGCAGTTCGTCGCCCTGCCGTATCGCTTCTTCGCCCAGCCGTGGAACGCGGCGGCCGTGGACATTCCGAACGCCGTGCAGTGCGTGGCGGCGGTCGCAGCGATCGTCCTGCTCGCGTGGGCGGTCGCCGTGCGGCGCGACTCGCGCGGATTGGTGGCGGGCGCATTCGTGGTGCTCGCCTCGACGCTTCCCGTGTATGGATATTTCTTCGTCAGGTCTGACCTGCAGGCGTCGCGCTACCTCTACTTCGCGGCGGCCGGATGGGGGATGATCCTGGCGGGCCTGGCGGGGGCCGCGGTGAACGGCCGGCGGGCGTGGACGCCGCTGGTCGCCGGCGTCGGCCTGGCGATGGCCGCGTCGCTGCAGCTCAACCTGCGGCCGTGGCGGACGGCGGCCGAGGTCGTCGCCGTCGCGGCCGCGGCGGTGCGGACCAACACCCCGCCCGACCTCGCGGTGCAGGACTGGATGCAGCGGACCGCCGCGCCGCTGGAACTGCGCGAATCGGTCCCGGTCGCGTACCACGGCGTCCCCATCTTGGCCAACGGCTACGACGAGTTCATCGAGCACGTGCGGCGCGGGACCGACTGACCGCTCGCTACTTGCCGGCCGCGCCGCCGTCCGGCGCGCGGCGATCGACGCCGCCTTCGAGCATGTCGTCCTTGGCGTTGTAGACGATGACCTCCGCCACGCCCTGGCTGCCGCCGACCTGCACCGTATGGCCCATCTGCTTCAGCATCGCGATGGTGTCGGCCGAGAAGCCATACTCCTCGAGGCCGATCCGATCGGGGAGCCACTGGTGGTGCAGCCGCCCCGCGTCAACCGCCTCCTGCGCGTTCATGCCGAAGTCGATCACGTTGAGGATGGTCATCAGCACGGTGTTGATGATGGTGCGTCCGCCCGGGCGAGCCGGTAACCATGACCAGCCGGCCGTCCCTGGCGATGATCGTCGGCGACATGCTCGACAGCATGCGCTTGGCCGGGCGGGCGAGATTGGGGTCGGTGCCGATGAGCCCGGTGTCGGTGGTCATCCCGGGCCCGGCGTTGAAGTCGCCCATCTCGTTGTTGAGCAGGAACCCGGTGCCCGGGACCACGATCTTCGAGCCGTAGCCGGCCTCGAGGGTGTAGGTCACCGCCACCGCGTTACGCTGGCCGTCCACGATCGAGAAATGCGTCGTCTCGGCGGACTCGGTCGCCCAGGTGAAGGTCGTCGGCGAGGACGTGGACGCCTTGTTCGGGTTGATCGTCTTGCGCAGCTCCGCCGCGTACGCCTTCGAGATCAGCCGATCGACCGGCATCGTCTTGACGAAATCGGGATCGCCGAGGTGCTGCGCCCGGTCGGCGAAGGCGCGGCGCATCGACTCGGCGATGAGATGCAGGTTCCTGGCCGAGCCGTAGCCGTTCGACTTGAGGTCGCTGCCCTCGAGCACGTTCAGCATCATCTGGACCGAGATGCCGCCCGAGCTCGGCGGTGGCATCCCGATGACGTCGTAGCCGCGATAGGTGCCGCGAATGGGCGCGCGCTGGTGGGCCTGGTAGTTCTTCAGATCCTCACGAGTGATCAGCCCGCCGTTGGCCTTCATCTCCTTTTCCAGCAGCGCCGCCGTCTCGCCCTCGTAGAAGCCGGCGGGCCCCTCGTCGGCGATGCGTTCCAGCGTCCGCGCCAGGTCCGGCTGCTTCAGCGTGTCACCGGCCTGGTAGGGCGCGCCGTTCTTGGAGAACTGCGCCAGCGACGCCGGATACTTCTTGAAGGAGTCGAGCGTGCGCTCGAGCGAACGGGCCAGTCCGTCGCTCACCTCGAAACCGTCGCGCGCCAGCGCCACGGCCGGCATGACCAGCTCCTTCCACGGCTTGCTACCCAGCGTCTTCCACGCCAGGTGGAAGCCGGCCACGGTTCCGGGAACGCCGACCGCGCGATGGCTGTTGTGGTGGAGCTGCGAATCGTACTTGCCGTCGACCAGCCACATCTCCGGGTTCGATCCCGCCGGCGCCATCTCACGGAAGTCGAACGTTGTCGGCTCGCCGGCGGCCGGTCGAAACACGAGGAAGCCGCCGCCGCCGATGTTGCCAGCCGCCGGGTGTGTCACAGCCAGCGCGAACGCGGTCGCCACCGCGGCGTCCACGGCGTTGCCGCCGTCGCGGATCACCTGGAAGCCCACTCTGCGATGCCAGGTCGCTCTGTGACACGACCATGCCGCGCTTGGCGCGGACTGGCGCCGAACCGGCATCGAGCGTGAGCGACGACAGGGCGAGGGCGAGCAGGACAACGAACATGCGGCGGGTCATGGGGCCTCCGCCGGTGATTATACGCGCCGGGTGCCGCACGAGCGCGCCCCGCTCCCGTCAGTCGGCGCGCATGGTCACCACCGGATCGACGCGGCCGGCGCGCCGAGCCGGCCACGCGCACGCCAGCAGCGTCGCGCCGACGACCGCCGCCGGGAGCGCGACGAAGGTGAGCGCGTCGTGCGTCGTGATGCCGTAGATGACCGAGCGCATGAGGCGGGTCAGCGCGAAGGCCGCGGGGAGGCCGACGAGCAGGCCGCCGGCGGCATAGCCGGCGCCCTGGCGCAGCACGGCGTGGACGATGCGCCGCGGTCCGGCGCCGAGCGCCATGCGGATGCCGAACTCGCGCTCCCGCTGCCGTACGCGGTAGGCGACCACACCGTAGACGCCGATGATGCCGAGGGCGAGGCCGGCCGCCGCGAAGACGGTCAGCAGCATGGCCAGCAGCCGCGGGCGGCCCAGCGAGCCGGCGATGAGCGCGGTGAGCGGCTGCAGTTCCGCCACCGGGATGGCCGGGTCGACGGCGAACGCCGCCTGGCGGACCGCCGCCGCGATGGCGGCGGGCTCACCCGTGGTGCGCACCACGAAGGCCATCGGGAACATGAAGGTCTGCGCGAGCGGACGGTACAGTTCGGGCGTTGCGGGCTGATCGAGCGATTGAAAGCGGACGTCCGCGATCACCCCGACGATCTCGAGCGTGCGGGTGCCTCCGCTCGCTTCGCTGACGATCTGCCGCCCCACGGCGGCCGCCGGCGCGCCGTACCTCCGCCGGGCGAACGCTTCGTTCACGATCGCGACGCCGGGCGCGTTCACATGGTCGCCGGTCGTGAACAGCCGGCCGGCGCGCAGGCCGATGCCCATCGTCTGGAAGTACTCCCAGCCGACGAACCGCCACACCGCCGTGTCCGCCGTCGCGCCGGGCGGCGGCGGCTCTTCGACCGGGTGCACCCGGGCGGTCCAGTTGTACCCGCTCAACGGCAAATGTTGAATGGCGCCCACATGGCTGACCCCGGGCAGCGCCCGCACTCGCGCGCGCATCTGCTCGAGGTAGGGCAGCCCGGTGGCGAGGCTGGTGTACTTGGAGGTGGTCTGCAGCCGGAACGTCAGCACCTGCGCGGCACGAAAACCGGGATCGACCTGCTGGAGGTTCCACACCGAGCGCAGCATCAGGCCGGCGCCGATGCCGAGGACGATGGCGAGCGCGACCTGGGCGGCCACCAGCGCGCCGAGCGCGCGCCGGCGCGCCGGCGTCTCGGTGCTCTGGGTCTGACGCAGGAGGGGCTGCAGCTCCGGGCGCGCAGCCATCGCCAGTGGGACGAGGCCGAGCAGCACCGACACGACGACCGTCACCGCGAAGACGACGGCGAAGACCCCGGCGTCGAGCGCGATCTCGGACTGCCGCGGCATCTCGGGCGGGATGCGGCTGACCAGCGCCGGCAGCGCCACGCGTGCCAGGGCGAGCCCGGCCAGCGCACCGAGCGACGCGAGCAGTGCCTGCTCGGCGAGCAGGTGGCGGATCAGCCGGAGGCGCGACGCGCCAAGTGCGGTCCGCACCGCCATTTCGCGACTACGGGCGATCGATCGGCCCAGCACCAGGGTGCCGAGGTTGATGGCGGCGAGCAGGAGAATCAGGCCGACCGCCCCGAGCAGGATGAGCAGCGTCGGCCGGACATCGCCGGTGACCGCATCCTGCAGCCCCACCGCGCGCAGGTCGTGGCCCCATCGCGCCGGCTTGGCCAGGTCGCGGCGCATGTCGGGCAGGAGGGCCTGCAGTTCGGCGGTTGCGCCCTCCGCCGTCGCCCCGGGGCGGAGCCGGGCGAAGGCCTGCGAGAACTGCGAGCGATGCTGCGCCGCCGCCGAGGGATCGAAGGGCAGTGGCACCCACACGTCGGTGCCCGGCTCGTAGAACTCGAAGCCGCGCGGCATGACCCCGGCGACCTCGTGCGGCCGGCCGTCGAGCAGAACCGTGCGGCCGATGACCGCAGGGTTGGACTGGAACTGGCGTTCGAAAATTCCGGCGCTGATGATCGCGACGCCGGCCCGTCCAGGAGCGGCGTCCACGGCGTCCAGCGTCCGGCCGAGGGCGGCCCGCACGCTGAGGGTCTCGAAGAAGTTGCCGGATGTCTTCGCGCCGGTGACCTTCAGGGGTTCCTGTCCGTCCACGGCGAACGCCATCATCCAGCCGGGTGACAGCGCGGCGATGGCCTGGAAGCTGCGCGTCCGGTCGCGCCAGTACCCCAGTTCCTCGTTGCTGACGAACGATGTCGGCCAGACGGCCACCAGCTCGTCGGGCGCCTGGTAGGGGAGTGGCCGGAGAAGGATTCCGCGGACGATGCTGAACACCGCGGCGTTGGCGCCGGCGCCGAGGGCGAGGAGCAGGATGGCGGTCAGCGCGAACCCTGGACGGCGCATCAGGTTCCGCGCGGCGAGCGTCAGGTCGGGCAGGCGCATGCGACCTTGGACGCGACAGGTCCCGCACCCGTTGGGTCCGTGGCGCGCGTCGCGCCGGCGGCCTTACTGCCTGGTCTTGATGGGCGTGTCGGGACGGTTGCCCCACTCCTCCCACGACCCGTAGTAGTTGCTCAACTTCGCCAGGTCGTGGCCGATCAACGCGAGCGTGAACAGGTCGTGCGACGCGCGCATGCCGACCTGGCAGTAGGTGATGACCTGGTCGGCGGGTTGGATGCCGCGGTCGCGATACAGCTTTTCGATCTCGGCCGCGCTCTTGAAGCGCTTGCTGACGGGATCGAGCGTGTCCTCCCAGTAGACGGGGACCGACGACTCGATGAAGCCGCCGCGCTTGATCCCGCGCAGGTCCTTCCCCGCGATCTCGGCCTCCGTGCGCGCATCGACCAGCTTCGTACCGCGCTGGTTGATGGCGGCGCGCACCTGGTCCGCGGTCGCCACCTTCACCGTCCCCGGCCGCGCGGCGAACGCCGCGCGTGTCACCGCCGGGACGAGGGGCGTGGTCGGGTGGGAGCCGGCCGTCCACGCCGTCCACCCGCCGTCGAGCAGCGCCACCTGGCCATGGCCGAAGTGGTTCAGGATCCACCACAACCGAGCGGCGTAGATGCCGCCGCGCTCGTCGTATGCGATCACACGCGTGGTATTCGAGATCCCAAGCCGGGCCATCAGCTCCTCGAACTCCGCGGCGGTCGGCAGGAACTCCGGCGGACGGCCGGCGATGCGGATGGCGTTGTTGTCGAGCCAGACCGCGCCGGGGATGTGCCCCTCGGCATAACCCCGCGGCCGCAGGTCCACGATGCGCACGGCCGGGTCGTTCAGGTGGGCGGCCAGCCACGCGGTGTCAACCAGCAGGTCCGGACGCGCGTAGCCGGCTTGTGCGGCGAGCAGCAGGGCGAGCACGGGATCACAGCATCATGCCGGCATTCAGTAACGGTTCGACTCGGTATGTGCCGGATCTTGAGCCGGCCAAGGCGTTGGAGTTGGGCCGGCAGGGTGGAATCTCGGCTGGCGTCGGTGTGACGCGTTGCGATCTGACGTGCCGCCGGCGATTCGCGATCATCTGTATCCTGCGCGCGAATGCCCTCGTCCGCCGCCATCGTCTCGAAGCTCCCCGACATCGGGATTTCCATCTTCGCCGTGATGACGCGGCTGGCCAACGAGCACGGCGCCATCAACCTGTCGCAGGGCTTCCCCGACTTCGACTGCGACCCGGCGCTGGTGGCGCGGGCGGCGCAGGCGATGCGCGAGGGGCACAATCAGTACGCGCCGATGCCCGGCGTGCTGGCGTTGCGCGAGGCCATTGCCGAGAAGGTGCAGCGCTGCTACGGCGCGGCGTTCGATCCGCAGACCGAGATCCAGGTCACCGCGGGGGCCACGGCCGGCCTCTACGCGACGCTAACGGCGTTCGTGCAGCCGGGCGACGAGGTGCTGCTGTTCGAGCCCTGCTACGACTCGTACGTCCCCGTCATCCGCCTGAGCGGCGGGACCCCGGTGTTCGCCAGCCTGCGCTATCCCGACTATCGCGTCGACTGGGACGAGGTCCGCCGCGCGATCACGCCTCGCACGCGCGCGATTCTCGTCAATACGCCGCACAACCCGACCGGCGTTGCCTGGACCGCCGACGACCTGCGGCAGCTCGCCGCGGTGGTGGACGGCACCGACATCCTGGTCATTGCCGACGAGGTGTATGAGCACGTCATTTTCGACGGCCGCCGGCACGAGAGCGTGCTGCGCGACCCCGAGCTGCGCGCGCGGGCGTGCGTGATCAGCTCGTTCGGCAAGACCTTCCACACCACCGGCTGGAAGGTCGGCTACTGCGTCGCCCCGGCGCCGATCCTCGCCGAGGTCCAGCGCGTGCACCAGTTCATGACCTTTACCGTGCACACGCCGTCGCAGATCGCGTTCGCCGAGTTCGTCCGCCGCGACCCGCTCGCATCCGACCTGTCGGCCTTCTACCAGCGCAAGCGCGACCTGTTCCTCAGCCTGATCGCCGGCTCGCGCTTCACGCCGCTGGCGTGCGAGGGCACCTACTTCCAGCTCCTCGACTACTCGGCGATCGCGCACGACCCCGATCGGGACATGGCCATGCGCCTCCTCACCGAGCACGGCGTCGCGTCGATTCCCTGCTCGGCGTTTCTCTACCAGGATGGTGGCGGACCGGTGCTGCGCTTCTGTTTCGCCAAGAAGGACGAGACGCTGCGCGCCGCCGGCGAGCGGCTCCGGCGCGTCTGACCAGGCACGGGGCGGCCGCTCACCTGATCAGACGCAGGTAGCTGCCGAGGCCGCGTCCGTGATCCCACTGCCGCGGGTAGCCGAGCGACACTTCCTCGAAGCGCACGCCGTCGAGCATCCGCGTCGAGCGGAGATGGAGATGGCCGTACACCACCGTGTCCACGCGAAAGCGCTGATGCCAGTCCTCGGTCGCGCGCGTCCCGCACCAGATGGAGAAGCGCGGCACGCGCGGCACGACCGCGTGATCGCGGCGCAGCGGCCAGTGGTTGACCAGGATGAGCCTGGCGTCGGCCGGGAGGGCGGCCAGCCTCGCCTCCGTCTCGGCGACGCGGGCGGCGCACCAGTCGGGTCGCGACGCGTACGGATGCGGGCTCAGCAGGTCTTCGTCCGCGCAGCGCACGCCGCTCTCCGCTGCCCACGCGACAGCCTCGCCGGCGGAGAGGCGATCGGGTGCGAACGAGTAGTCGTAGAGCAGGAAGGCCGGGACGATGGCCGTGCGCGGCCCGGCGCCGGGCCAGACCACGTAGGGGTCTTCCGGCGTCAGCACTCCGTAGCTCCGGCACAGCTTCACCAGCCGTTGATAGTGCGCCTCGCCGCGGCGATCCTCGTCGACGCTGCGCGGCGTCCACAGGTCATGGTTGCCGGGCGTCCACACGATCCGGGCGAACCTCCTGCTCACGATGCTCAGCACGAAGTCGAGGTGCGCCGGCGATTCGCCGGTGTCGCCGGCGACGATCAGCCAGTCCTCCGGGCGCGCCGGGAGCCGCTCGACGGCCTGGCGGTTCTCCTCGAATCCGACATGCAGGTCGCTGATCGCCCACAGGTTCACGCCGGAACCTCGGGCACCACCGGCTCGACGATGATGGGCAGGTCCGCGCCGGTTCGCTGCACCGCCACCGCCATCCGGTGCTCGGCCGTCGGCCAGAACTGTGCGAACTGCCACGCCGCGGGGTCGTCGTGCAGCTCGGGATCGAAGGCAATCGTCGGCGCTTCGCCCGGGGTTCGCAGAAACGAGAAATGCCGCAGCGGCAGGGCGAGGCCGAGGCCGCGCGCCTTGATGTACGACTCTTTCAGCGTCCAGTAATCGAAGAACACCACGGGCTGCTCGTCCGCGGGCAGCCCCCGCAGGTCGGCGACCTCACGCGCCGAGAAGAACCGCTCCGCGACGTCATGCGTCAGCCGGCGGCCGATGTGCTCGACGTCGACGCCGACCTCGCGGCCCACGGTCACGGCGCAGGCCACCAGCCCGGGAGTGTGCGACAGGTTGAAGCGCAGGTCCGGCACGCCGGGTGGCCGCGCCACCAGCTCGGGCCGGCCGCGCTCGGCGATGACCAGGGGCCAGTCACGCGGCGCCACCCCCGCATAGCGCGACAGCATCGTCCGCGTCAGCGCCCGCCCGATCACGAACCGTGCTGCATCGTCTGGATGACCGAACCGCGCCGCACGGTCCATTTCCTCCGCGGACAGCAGCGCTCGATAACGGTCGAGCCGCGCCACGATCCCGGGCGCGTCGGTCCTGTACGGTGCCGACGATGACGCGGTTGACGGGAGCATCTGCAGGCATGATGGCGGAGGGCCGGAAATTTCAGATTACACCGACAGGCGTCCGGTCAGCGGGCCCCCGGGCGATCGCGGCGCAGCCGGTAGTAGGCGATCCCGATGCCCACCGCGACCAGCGCGAGCACGAGACCGGCCACGGCGCCGTGCTCCCGGACCAGTGCCGCAGCCTGCTCCCCGTACAGCACGGCGAGGTAGCCCTGCCCGAAATAGCGGATGCCGCGGCCCACCGCGACGGCGACCCCGAACTTCCACGGCGCGACCTTGGCCGCGCCGGCGAGCAGCACGAACAGCTTGAACGGCACCGGCGGCGGCAGCAGGGCGGGGACGACAACGGCGAGCAGGCCGTGGCGCTGGTACAGGGCCAGGCCGCGATCGACGCGCGGGCCGCTGAACCGCTTGCGCAGGAACATCTCGCCGCCCCGCCACGCCAGCCCATACAGGATGAAGCAGCCGAGCAGCGAGCCCGCCATCGTCATCAGCGCGTAGTACGGCATCCGCGCCGGATTGCGGGTGCTGAGGAACATGATCAGCAGGTCGTTCACCTGCGGAAACGAGAGGAACGACGAGTCGAGTGCCGCGATGATGAACAGGCCGACGCCGCCGACGCTGCTCGCCCATTCCTGGATCCGGTCGAGAAGGCCGCCGAGCATCAGCGGGATCCTCCGTCCGGGCTGCGCAATGTGTCGCGTGGGTAGAGCGCCAGGCCGAGGCCGGCCCAGAACAGGCCGCGCACCCGCCGCGCCAGCGCCAGCGAACCGCCGCCGGCCAGTCCCAGTGCCCGCACCACGGCGACGTTCGACGCTTCGAGCGCACCCAGGCTGGCCGGAATCACGCCGCTGAACACGCTCGCCGAGCGCGTGAACGTCTCGACGAAGACGCTGCTCCACACGTCCACCGGCTGCCCGATGGCCCAGAACACGATCCAGACTTCGAGCACCATGAGGACGAAACAGGCGATGGCGAGCCCGACCAGCCGGCGCAGGCGCGCCGGATCGGATCGCGCCAGATCGAGGAACAGCGTCTCCACCTCGAGGATGAAGTGCGCGACGCGTCCTTCCGTCCACCCCCAGCCGGTACGTCGATAGAGCGCCTCGAAGATCGGGCCGAGGTAGCGGCCCTTGCGCGTCAGGAAGATCAGCGTCAGCAGCACGACGACCACGGCGACGATGGCGATGCCGCGGAAGACGCGCTGCCAATCCTCGGGCACCGCATCCGAGGTCATGGCGCCGGCAGCCGCGACGGCCACGAGCACGACGCTCATCACCCCCATGGCCGTGCGTTCGAGAATCGTCGAGGCCGTCGAGACCGCGGCCGGCACGCGGTCGAGCAGCAGCACGACGCGCAGCGGCTCGCTGGCCACGCCGCGGATCGTGAAGTAGGACACCGCGTCCGCCGCCAGCCGGACGCGAAACAGGCGCCAGAACGCGGGGCGGGCGTCCGCCGGGAAGCACAGGAACCAGCCCAGCGTGCGCAACACGTGCCAGGCCCCGCTCGGCAGCAGCACGAGGGGCAGCAGCAGCCCCAGGCGCCGCGACTCGCGCAGCGTGGCCTCGCGGTCGATGTAGAACAGCGTCAGGGCGAACAGCGCGAGCCCGATCGCGCATAGCCGCCCGCGAAATCCAGGTCGGAAGGGATCGCCTCATCCCGGCGGTGCGGCCGGCGGCGGCGCGGATGACGGGTCAGCGTCGGGCTGGTTCTCCGGGATCAACCGTTCGACGACCACGGCGTCGCGCCACCGGCCGTCCAGACGGGCGTGTTTTTCGTAGATGCCGACCTCGCGGAACCCGACCGAGCCGAGCAGCGCACGGCTGGCCGCGTTCTCCACGAACACGCGCGACACCAGCTTCCACAGGCCCGCCGCCCGCGCCGCCTCGATGAGCGCGCCCATCGCCAGCCGCCCGGCGCCGCGGCCCCGGTCGGCACGGCTGACGTAGACCGAGAAGTCCGCGATGCCCGCGTAGCACTCGCGCGGGCGGTATGCCGAGGTGGACGCGAACGCGACGACCTCACCGCCGGCCGACTCGACAACGACGATGGGATGGCGGCCGTTGAACCACTGGCGCACCTCGTCAAGCGTCCGCTCGCGGGTCTCGAACGTCCCGATCCGATCGCGAATCCCCTCGTTGTAGATGCGGGTGATGGCCGCTGCATCGTCCTTCGTTGCAGCCCGAGCGGTGAATGACATCGACCAGCCATTCTAGGTACAGGGGCCAGGCGTCAGGCTTCAGGCGTCAGGCTTCAGGGGCCAGGCTTCAGGCGTCAGGCTTCAGGGGCCAGGCTTCCGCCAGGTGTCAGGTATCAGGCGTCAGGCTCCAGGTGCCGGACGATGCTGACCCCTGATCCCTGATCCCTGATCCCTGAAGCCTGAAGCCTGAAGTCCCTGAAACCTGACACCTGCGGACGCCCTGATCCCTGGAACCGGAAACCTGAAATAATGCGCGCGGAAAGCGAGGCGCCGATGCTGCAGGGGACCGGTCGTGAGACGGCCGCGGAGTTTCTCGGGACGTTCGTGCTCATCGTGTTTGGGGTTGGCGTTGTGGCGCAGACGGTGCTCAGCGGCGGTGCGAGCGGGTCGTTTCTGGCCATCAACATCGGCTGGGGGCTGGCGGTCATGTTGGGGGTCTACATGGCGGGCGGGGTCTCGGGGGCGCACCTCAACCCGGCGGTGACCCTCGCCCTGGCGATCACCCGCGGCTTTCCGTGGGCGAAGGTGGCGCCGTTCATGCTGGCCCAGATGGCCGGCGCGTTTGCCGCCGCCGCCCTCGTCTACGTGACCTATGCCGAGGCGTTCACCGCCTTCGACGGCGGTGTGCGCCAGATCACGGGGCCGCAGGGCACTGCCGGCGTCTTCGCGACCTACCCGCAGCCGTTCCTCTCGATCCTGGGCGGCGTCATCGACCAGGTCGTCGGCACGGCGCTGCTCATGGGCACGATCCTCGGGGTGACCGACCCGCGCAACAACTCGACCCCCAACTGGCTGACGCCGGTGATCGTCGGCGGCATCGTCACCGCGATCGGTATTTCGTTCGGGTTCAATGCCGGCTATGCGATCAATCCGGCGCGCGACCTCGGGCCGCGGCTGTTCACCGCGATGGCCGGCTGGGGCACCGGCGTGTTCAGCGCCGCCGGCGCCTGGTGGTGGGTGCCGGTCGTCGCGCCCTGCATCGGCGCCGTCATCGGCGCCTTCGCGTACGACCTGTTGATCTACCGTCATCACCCGCCCGCGTCCGTGGAGGTATCGTGAGCCGCTTCGTCCTTGCCCTCGATCAAGGCACCACGTCGAGCCGTGCCATCGTCTTCGACCGCGCCGGCGTTGTCGTCGCGCTCGCGCAGCAGGAGTTCCCGCAGCTGTTCCCCGGTCCCGGCCACGTCGAACACGAGCCGGAGGCGATCTGGACCTCGCAGGTGGAAACGGCCCGAGAGGCGCTGGCCAGGGCCGGGATCACTGCCGCCGACGTGGCGGCCATCGGCGTCACCAACCAACGCGAAACCACGGTCCTCTGGGAACGGGAGACAGGCCGCCCGGTCGGCCAACGCCATCGTCTGGCAGAGTCGCGTGACCGCGCCCATCTGCGACCGGCTCAAAGCGGCGGGGCACGAGCCGCTGTTCCGGGAGAAGACCGGCCTCGTGCTCGATGCGTATTTCTCCGGCACCAAGATCAAGCACCTGCTCGACGCGCACGACGGCCTGCGCGCGCGCGCGGCCCGCGGCGAGGTCCTCTTCGGCACCATCGACTCGTTCCTGATCTGGCGTCTGACGGGCGGGAAGCAGCACGTGACCGACGTGACCAACGCCAGCCGCACGCTGCTCTTCAACCTCCACACCATGGCCTGGGACGAGGAGCTGCTGGAGATCCTCGACGTGCCACGCGCGATGCTCCCCGAGGTGCGCAGTTCGAGCGAGGTGTACGGCGAAACCGATCCGGCGCTGTTCGGCGCTGCCATCCCCATCGCGGGCATCGCCGGCGACCAGCAGGCGGCGCTTTTCGGACAGGCGTGCTTTGAACCCGGCTCGGCCAAGAACACCTACGGCACCGGGTGTTTCATGCTGCTCAACACCGGGGAGACGCCGGTGCCGTCGCACAAGGGGCTGGTGACCACCGTCGCCTGGAAGATTGGCGGGCAGACGACCTACGCCCTCGAAGGCTCCGTGTTCGTGGCCGGCGCCACGGTGCAGTGGCTGCGCGACGGGTTGAAGGCCATCCAGTCCTCGGCCGATGTCGAGAAGCTGATGCATCAGGTCCCGGACACCGACGGGGTGTACCTGGTCCCGGCGTTCGTCGGCCTGGGGGCGCCGTACTGGGACCCGCGGGCGCGCGGCGCCATCCTCGGCCTCACCCGCAACACGACGATGGCCCACGTCGCGCGCGCGGCGGTCGATGCGATGGCCTACCAGACCCGTGACGTGCTCGAGGTGATGCAGGAGGAGGCCGGGCTGTCGCTGACGACCCTGAAGGTGGACGGCGGCGCCGCCGCCAACGCCATGCTGCTGCAGTTCCAGGCGGATCTGCTGGGCGTGCCGGTCCGGCGTCCGGTCGTGGGCGAGACGACGGCGCTCGGCGCCGCCTATCTGGCCGGCCTCGCGGTCGGCTACTGGGACGGCCTCGACGACGTGCGGCGCAACTGGGCGCTCGATCGCGAGTTCGCCCCGCAGATGGAGAAAGCCGTGGGCGAGCGGCTGTATGCGGGCTGGAAGAAGGCGGTCAGCCGATCGCTGGACTGGGAAGAGTGACGCCTGGCGACGGACCGGGCGCGGGCGCGGCGTCGTCTGCACCGGCCGTGAGCTGGCATCGCGAGCTGTCACCCGCGCAGCGCAAGGCGTTCCTCACGACGTTCTTCGCGTGGGTGCTCGACGCCTTCGACTTCACCATCCTCACGTTCGTCCTGGTCAACATCCAGCAGAGCTTCTCGGTCAACGCCGCGCTGGCCGGCGCCCTCGGCACCGTCACGCTCGTGTTCCGCGTCGTCGGCGGAATCAGCGCCGGCACGGCGGCCGACCGCTGGGGCCGCAAGCCGCCCATCATCTTCTCGATCGCCTGGTTCACCGCCTTCGCGCTCCTCAGCGGCCTGTCCACGAGCTACGTGATGCTGTTCGCCTTCCGCGGGCTGTTCGGCATCGGCATGGGCGGGATGTGGGCGGCCGGGGTGCCGCTCGCGCTCGAGCACCTGCCGGCGCGGCTGCGCGGGATTGGTTCGGGCCTGCTGCAGGGCGGGTTCTCGTTCGGCTTCATGCTGTCGTCGCTGGTCTACCAGCTGGGTTGGCCACTGGTTGGTGGCAATCCGGACTGGGGATGGCGCGTGATGCTGTGGTCGGGCGTGCTGCCGGCGCTGGTCGTGCTCGCGGTGATGACGAAGGTCGACGAGAGCCCGGTGTGGCTCGAGCAGCAGCGCCAGCGCCGCGAGTCGGGCGGCAAACCGCGTTTCTCGGTGTCGCGGCTGTTCGACCCCGATCTGCGCTGGGTGACGATCCACACCTCGGCGCTGATGGCCACCTTCATCTTCTCGTACCACTCGATTACGTTCTGGTACCCGACCTTCCTGCGATCGCTGGAGTTGCCGCCGCTGCGCTACCTGATCGCGTTGAACGCCGGTGGCCTGATTGGTTCGGTCATCCTCGGACAGCTCTCCGAGACACGGCTCGGCCGTCGCGGTGCCCCGACCCTCGGCATGCTCGTCGGGGTGCTCGCCGCGCCGATGTACTCTGTGGTCGTCGGACCCAGACCTGCTGCTGCTCGGCGCGCTGCTGATCGGCCTGGGCTGTTCGGGGGCGTGGGGGATCGTGCCGGGGTATCTCTCGGAGCGCTTTCCCACCGACGCGCGCGCGGTGGGCACCGGGTTCGCCTACCACGTCGGCGCCGGGCTGGGCTCGTTCACGCCGTTCCTGATTGGCGCCCTGCAGGACCGGGGGATGGCGCTGCCGGCGGCGATGCTGGCGTGCATTGCCAGTGCCGGTGCGCTGGTGCTGCTGATGCTGTGGATCGGCCCCGAAACGCGCGGGCGGTCGCTCGAGTGACGTCCGCCGCGCTGACGGCCGCGGATCGCGCGCCGGCGTCAGGCCAGGTGATGCAGGGCGATTGACGCCGCGACGGTGACGTTCAGCGAGTCGCCGCCTCCCGGCATGGCGATGCGGACGCGCTGGTCGGCGGCGGCGAGGGCGGCGGGAGAGAGCCCCGGACCTTCGGCGCCCACGAGGAGCGCCGCGCGCGGCTGATGGCGCGCGATGTCGTCGAGGGCGGTGGCGCCGGGCGCCGGGGTCAGCGCCAGCACCGGCCACCCGCGCTGGCGGAGTCCGACCAGGTCATCGGGCCAGGCGCGCGCCGTGGCAAAGGGAAGCCGCAGCGTGCCGCCCATCGACGTGCGGATGGCCTTGCGATAGAGCGGGTCGCCGCAGTCCGGGCCGAGGATGACGGCGTCCACGCCGAATGCCGCGGCGCTGCGAAAGAGGCCGCCGACGTTGTCGGGGTTGTTCACGCCTTCGAGCACGAGCAGGCGGCGCATCGCGGGGAGCGGCAGCTCGTCGACGGCCAGGTCTGCCGGCCGCTCGGCCAGTGCCAGGCAGCCGCGATGGATCGCGACGCCGGTGATTCCCTCCATCACGGCGGGTTCGACGAGATAGATCGGCGCCCGTGCGGCAGCCTCCGCCGCCGTGTCGCCGAGCGCGTGGTATGCCGCGCGCGTGAGCAGCGCCGATCGCAGCCGGAAGCGGTGCTCGGCGAGGAGCCGCGGCAGCACCAGGCGCCCTTCGACCACGAACAGGCCGGCGCGGGCGAGCGCGTCCGGCCGGGTCAGCAGCCGGTAGTCCGCGAGGCGCGGGTCGCCGAGGTCGTCGATGGCGAGCACGCGGCTAGCGCGATTTCTTGGACGAGGCGCGCGCGGTGAACCGCGCCACCTTCGGCTTGGCGCCCTTGCTCGCCGCGCGGGCGGTCGTAGGCGCGGGCTCGGACGAACGGGTCCACTCGGTCTTCTGCACCACCGGCATCTGCAGGGCGCGCTCGCGATCGAGGTCGAGCGAGCCGACGTGGAGCGACAGCGGCGACTGCACCCACTTGTAGATCGACTGCGTGAACAGCGTGGTGAAGCGCGCCGCCCACGCCTGCGCCTGCCCGCGCGACGTCTCCGGGAACAGGCTGACCAGCGCGTCCTCGACCTCGTCGGGCGACATCTTCTCGGCCGCATAGAGATGCAGGCAGGCATCGAGGACCGGGAACGGCATCAGCTCGTGCTCGGCGACCTGCCGATCGGCGAGCTCGGGCCCGGGGTCGGTCGCCAGCGTCGCCGCCACGCCGGCGAAGCCGAAGCGGCGATGCAGCCGCTCGAGCAGGGCGATGACCACCGTCTTCGGCACGTTGGCGATGACCGACAGCGCGCCTTCGAGGTCGCCGCCGATGGTGGTGTAGCCCACCGCCTTCTCGCTCATGTCGCCGGTCTGCAGGAAGAGCGCGCCCGAGGAGTTGGCCCAGTTCCACATCCGCTGCCCGCGCAGCCGCGCCTGGACGTTCTGCCGCGTGAGCTCGGTGGGTTCGCTCGCCCTGCAGCATCTCGCGGGTCGCCGCCAGCTCGCGGTCGGTCGCCTCGTCGATGGGCACCGTGCGCAGCTCGACGCCCAGCTCGTCGGTGAGCGTGTGTGCGGCGGTGCGCGTGTCGGCCTGCGAATGGCGGCTGGGCATGTAGAACGCGGTGATGAGGCCGCCCGCGCGGCCGAGCAGCTGTGCCGCGCGCCAGGCGACCAGCAGCGTCAGCATCGAGTCACGGCCGCCCGAGAGGGCGATCCCGAGCGAGCGTGAAGGCCCCGGTCTTCTCGAAGTAGCTCGTGACACCGAGCGCGAGCGCCTCGAAGAGATCGTCGAGCGCGCAGTCGCGCGGATCGCCGGCGACGGCCGCCGCCGGCGGCAGGAAGAAGCTGCCGCCCGCGGGCGCCGGATAGGCGAGCCGCGATCGATCGGCGGTGGCGCCGTCGCCGCGCAGCACCGGCACGTCGAGCCGCTGCAGCCGGAACTCCTCGCAGTCGGTGCGCCAGGTCGTGTTCTCCATGCGCAGCCGGCTCGTGCGATCGAGATCGACGACCGCGGCGATCCACCCCTCGCGAAAGCGCGGCGCATCGAGCACCAGGCGGCCGTTCTGGAAGACGAGGCCGCCGCCGTCGAAGATGAGCCCGTCCTGGCCGCCGACGGCGTTGGCGTAGATGAGGACGGTCTGGTTGTCCGCCGCCCGCGTCGCCAGCATCTCGCGGCGCGTGTCGTCCGACGCCCATGCGGTACGGCGAGGCCGACACGTTGACCACGATCTCGGCGCCGGAATAGCAGCGCCGCCGCATCGGCCCGTCCGGCGACCACGCGTCCTCGCAGACTTCGATCGCCACCAGGCCGAAGTCGAAGCGGAAGATGTAGTCGCCGAGCGGCACCCCGTCAGCGTCGAGCGCCAGCTTCGGTCCGCCGTGCGAGAAGGTGCGGGCCTCGTAGAACACGTTGTAGGTGGGCAGCTTCTCCTTGGGCACGAAGCCGAGGACGCGGCCGCGGTGGACGATGGTCGCGGCGTTGAACAACTGACCGCCCACGGCGACCGCGAGGCCGAGGACGAAGACGGTGGGCGCATCGGCGGTCTCGCGGGCGAATCGCTCCAGCTCCCGCCGCTGGCCGTCGAGGAAGCCGCGCCACTGCACGAGATCCTCGGGCGGATAGCCGCCGATCACCTGCTCGGAGAAGGCGCCGATCGTCACGTCGGCGTCGGCCATTTCCCGTGCGACGGTCGTGAGGCGCGCGACATTGGACCGCACGGCGCGACCGTCGGGTTCAGGCTCGCCACCGCCACTTTCGCCAGGCGCATAGAGGTCTAGCTTCGCACAGGAGGCGGCCGCCGCGCTGCCCGGCCCTTCGCGCCGCCGCGCGCCGCCGGTATCCGGCCTCCCGTCGCATCACCGTAGCGCCCGAGGCCCCCCCGCTAAAAGGGGTGACGGAGCCGGAGGCGGCCGGCAATGCGATAGGAATACTCGTATGCCGATTCGACGCGATGGAGGCGCGCGGCGGCAAACAGGTGCACCCCGGGCGCGGGACGGAAATGGCGGGTCAGCCCGATCTCGCCGTAATCGCGGACGCCGCGAACCAGGGTACCGTCGGTCGCCGCCGCCAGGTAGTTGGCGTCGCCTTCCGCCTTCAGCAGATCGCGGCTGCGCCACACGACGAGGTGCGATCGCCACGGTCCGCGCTCGACCGCCATACGCGCGAACACACCCAGCCCGGCCTCGGTCAGTCGCGGCCGCGCGCGATCCGGCACGTGCCGTGCCGCGACCAGATGGCCGTCGGCCACCAGGCGTGTCGACGACGTGCGGCGCGACCACTCGAGACCTCCCGCGCCGCCCTGGCTGTCGCTGACCGGCCCACGGCCGAACTGCTGGCCGCCCTCGTGCACGAGGTGCCACTGGCCGTGCACACGCCATCCCGGCTGCACGGCCACCGACGCGCGGTACCCCGCGTCGAAGCGCTCGCGGTGCTCGGTCGTGTTCAGCCGCTGCCAGTTGACCCACGCGTCGTGCTCGATCGCGGCGGCGTCGAGCCGCCACTGCAGGCCCATCTCCTGCCCGCGGGTGAAGGCGAGCGTCTCCTGCTGGAGCGGCGGCAGCAGGCCGTGCAGCGTCTCGGTATCGGGCCCGGGCACGTCATGGCGTGTCGCGACGGTTTCGAGCGAACCGAAGATGACCCGCGAGGGCCCGTGCGCGATCTCGAGCGCGACCAGCGGCTCGCCGTGCTCGAGAAACCGATGCGCGCCGAACCGGCCGAGCCCGAACACGCCGCCGCGGAGCGTCACCGCATCGCTCAACGCGACGTCGAGGAAGATGCGGCCGGACGTGCCGAGCAGCGTCTCACCGCTGCGAAAGCGATTCGCGAACTCGGTGTTGTCGCCGTAGAAGTAGAGGTCCGCCGCCGCGGTGTACGTCTGCCCGGCCGCCGGGAATGCCGTGCCGAGCAGGGCGATGACGAGGGCCGCGGTACGATGGCGCATGCGGTGGTGGACCTGGATTGTCGCATTGCTGGCGCTCAGCCCGGCGGGCGCGTCGGCGCAGGCGCGGACGTGGCAGGTGGATCTCGCCGGAACCACGATGGCCGAAGCATGGGACCTGAACGGTGGCCGCGAGACACTGGCGGGGGTCGGCGCGGCGGCAGA
This sequence comes from uncultured Acidobacteriota bacterium, assembly GCA_963707795.1. GTDB lineage: Bacteria > Acidobacteriota > Vicinamibacteria > Vicinamibacterales > UBA2999 > JACCSI01. The sequence goes on from OY970174.1 coordinate 1,003,247, forward strand.
GCGGCACGTGTGGAAGACCCTGGGCGTGCGCGGCGAAGCGCTCGTACTCCGCGTCCGTCAGGCTGGCCCCGACCAGTGGCTCCACGGCGTCACGATCGGCGGCCGCGCGCGCTGGGGGTCCGGGCCGATCACGCCCTTCGTCGACCTTGCGGTCGGCCTCGCCGGCGCCACCGGCCCAATCCCTCCGCACGGCACCGCCCGCAACTACCTCGCGCTTGCCGGGGCCGGGGCCCGCGTGCCCTTGTCGGGGCGGCTGGGGCTCGACGTCGGCGGGCGCTGGCTTCACGTGTCGAACAACGGCCGCGAAGGCCGTCACCGGAATCCCGACATCCAGTCGCTCGGCGTCACGATCGCGGTAGGATGGTCGTATTGAGGCGGCCGGGCGGTAACGCGGTCGCCCACCGGGACGAAGCCATGTTCTCCAAGTCCACTCGTACGAAGCTGCCGGCGGCAAGCGAAGCCCTGCCCGGCCGCACCACGCCCCTGCCGGTGCCGGAACGGCATCACGTCAACGGCGGGCCGCTCGAACCGAACGACCCGGGCCTCGAACAGGCGATGTTCGGCATGGGCTGCTTCTGGGGCGCCGAGAAAATGTTCTGGCAGACGCCTGGCGTCGTCAGCAGCCAGGTGGGATACGCGGGCGGACAGACGCCGAACCCCACCTACGAAGAGGTCTGCAGCGGCGGCACCGGTCACGTCGAGGTGGTTCGCGTGTTCTTCGATCCGTCGCGCCTCAGCTACGACGAGCTGCTGCGCGTGTTCTGGGAAGGGCACGACCCGACCCAGGGGATGCGGCAGGGCAACGACGCCGGCACGCAGTACCGATCGGCGGCGTACTACTACTCGGAGGCGCAGCGCGCGGCCATCGAGGCGTCGCGTGACGCGTACCAGCAGCGCCTCGCCGCCGCCGGGTATGGCGACATCACGACCGAAATTGCGCCGGCGCCGGCCTTCTACTACGCCGAGCCCTATCACCAGCAGTATCTGGCCAAGAACCCGCACGGATATTGCGGCCACGGCGGCACCGGCGTTGCCTGCCCGATTGGCCTGGCTATTTCGCCGCAGCCTTAGACCGTTCGGCGAGCGCCTCTTCCCAGAGCCAGCGCCGGGGTGGCGGGCCCTTGCGCCGCGTCAAGCCAAAGCGCCGGATCGCGTGGTGTTCGATGTGTGCCATGGCGTCCGGCACCTTGTCGGTGACGAGGAACAAGTCCAGGTCCGTGGCCGACACCGACCCGAACGCCACCATCTCCTTCAGCAGGTCGGTGAAAGGCGTCCAGTAGTCGGCGCCCATCAGGACGACCGGGAACTGGTGGATCTTGCCCGTCTGGATCAGCGTCAGCGCCTCGGTCAGTTCGTCGAGCGTGCCCAGGCCGCCGGGGAGCACGACGAACGCGTACGAATACTTGAACAGCAACACCTTGCGCACGAAGAAGTAATGGCAGGTGACGTGGCGGTCCAGATAGGGGTTGGGGAACTGTTCGTGGGCGAGGGTGATGTTGCACCCCACGGAGCGGCCGCCGGCCTCGCGGGCGCCGCGATTAGCCGCCTCCATCACTCCCGGACCACCGCCGGTCATCACGGTGAAGCCGAGTCCGGCCAGCGCGGTGCCGACCTCACGGCCGAGCTCGTAGTACTGATGACCTTCGAGAAAGCGGGCCGACCCGAACACCGTGACGCACGGACCAACGAAATGCAGCGCGCGAAACCCGCGGATGAAATCGCGGGCCGCGCGCACGAGAATCAGGAGTTCCTTGAGCCGCGAATGCGGCCCTTCGAGAAAGACACGATCGTCTTCCGACGGTTCGACGACCGGCGGCGGGGGCGGGGGGAAGCGGTCATGCGTCCCCCAATCGTAACAGGCGCCTCGAGCGCCCCGGCGAAAGTCCGACCTCTCCCACGTGCCCTGAAGCAGGCAGGAAAGGCCGGTGGTCACGGATGCTCAGATCGTCGCGCCGCGATCACGTCCCCAGGAATCGATCTCTCGGCGGACCTGTTCCTTCTCCCAGCCGTACCGCTCCTGGAGTTTACCCTCGAGCTTGTCCATCGCGCCGTCGACGACTTCGAGGTCGTCGTCGGTGAGCTTGTTCCAGCGCATCTTCACGTCGCCCTTGAGCTGCTTCCACTGTCCCTTGAACACGTCCGAATTCATGAGCTCCTCCAATTTGGCGCGAGGCGCCACCGGCACCATGAGCAGGGTTCGTGCCAGTTGTCCGGCCGGCGGCGGTCCGGGCTACCGACGTGCTGGGGACGGCCTGTTGTCTATTTCGGACCAAAGCCTCCTAGAATTGGCAGTCAACGACCATGCCCAGCGTGCTTGCCGCCCTCGTTGCCCTCGTCACCATCGTCCAGGCGTCCGCGGAAATTCGTGGCGCCGTCGTGGATTTGTCCGGCGCCGCCATTCCGGAAGCCACCGTCGTCCTGCTCGTCGAAGGCAGGGAGCAGCCGGTGCCGCTCGCCGATGACGGGACATTCTCGCTGCCGGTCGCGTCCGGGACGCTGCGGGTGTCGGCGGACGGATTCGGCGAGCTGCTCGTGCCGTTCGACGCGGCCACGACCCCGACGGTGCGCATCGTCCTCCAGCCCGCGACCTTCGCCGATTCGGTCGTCGTCACCGCCGATCGAGGCGCGACGCGATTGCCCGCCGCGGCGAGCGCCACCGTGCTGTCGTCGGCGGAGCTGGCGAATTCGGCCGCCGGCGCCCTCGACGACGTGCTCCGGCAGACACCCGGGTTCACGCTGTTCCGGCGATCGTCGTCTCGCACCGCCAACCCGACGACGCAAGGCGTGACGCTGCGCGGCGTGTCGGGATCCGGGGCGAGCCGGACGCTGGTCCTGGCCGATGGCGTACCGCTGAACGATCCATTCGGCAGCTGGGTGTATTGGAATCGCGTTCCGCTGGCGGCCATCGACCGCGTCGAGGTGGTGCGCGGCGGCGCCGGCGATCTCTACGGGGCCGACGCCCTGGGGGGCGTGATCCAGCTGCTGACGTTTTCGCCACGCCGGCCTCGTTTGCGGGCCATGGTCGACGGCGGCTCGCACAGCACCGGCCGGGCGTCGGTCTTCGGAGGGACCACGCTGGGACCGTGGACCACCACGGCATCCGGGGAGTGGGTCGGGACCGATGGCGTTCCGACGATCGACCCCGCCGTCGCCGGCCCGGTGGACGTGCGCGCCGACAGCGACTACCGCACCGGGTTCGTCAGCTTCGGCACGCAGCGTGAGCGATGGCGGGCCTCCGCCCGCGTCAGCGCCTACGGCGAGGACCGGGGTAACGGCACGGCGGTGCAGGTGAATACGACCGACTGGCGCCAGGTGTCGGGCGAGGTCGGAGGCTTCGCCGGCGGCGGCGTCTGGCAGGGGCACGTCGCGACCGGTTCGCAGGACTACTACCAGACCTTTTCGGCAGTGGCCGCCGACCGGCAATCCGAACGACTGACCACGGAGCAGATGACGCCGAGCGACTTCTTCTCGCTGTCCGGCCAGTGGTCGACGTCGCTGGGACCGCATTCCGTGCTGGTGGGCGCCGACACGCAATTCACCGATTCCACGGTCGAGGAGTTTCGCTACGTATTGCTCTCGGGCGTCAACACGCGGACCGGACCGTTCCTGGTCGGCGGGGAGGAGCGCAATACGGCGCTGTACAGCCGGGTGGGCTTTGCGGCGAGCGATCGCCTGACGCTGTCGCTCGGCCTGCGCGGTGACTTCTGGCGGTCCGAACCGGTGCTGGCGACGCTGCCCACCAAGTCGGTGTCCTTCTTCAGTCCCCGCGTCAGCGCCGGCTACCGGGCGGGCGAGATGACGTTCCAGGCGGCGGTGTACCGCGCGCATCGCACGCCGACGCTGAACGAGCTGCACCGCGGCTTCCGCGTCGGCAACATCGTCACCAACCCGAACGTGCTGCTGGAGCCAGAGCAGCTCAACGGCATCGAAGGCGGTGCGCTGTTCTCGCGCGCCGCGGTCTCGGTCCGGGCGACGGCGTTCTACAACGTGCTCGACGGGGCCATCGCCAACGTGACCATCGCGCAGACGCCGCAGCTGATCACCCGGATCCGCGACAACTCGGACGAGATCCGCGCGCGTGGCCTGGAAGTGGAAGCCGACCTGCGCGTGCACCCGGACGTGGCCATCAACGCGCAGACCACGTTCACCTCCAGCCGCTACCACGGCTCGATCGCGACCCCGGCGCTCGAAGGGAACCGCGTGCCCCAGGTGCCTGCCGTGCAGTTCGGCGCCGGCGTCACCTGGTCCGCGCCGCACCTGTTGACGATTGCCGCGCAGCTCCGCGGCAGCGGGAGTCAGTTCGACGACGACTTGAATTCGCCGGCGTTCGAGCTCGGCTCCTACGCCATCCTCGACCTCTCGGTGGCGCGCCAGTTCGCCCGGACCGTGCAGGCCTTCGTGTCGGCCGAGAATCTGTTCGACGAGGACTACGACACCGGGCGCACGCCACTGCGGACGGTGGGCTGGCCGCGAACCGTGCGCGTGGGCGTTCGCGTGTCGCTGCCCTGAGCCGCGGGACGGCTACGGCGTCTGACGCCGTGGCGGCAGGTGCTTCTTCGGGAATTTCGCGATGACCGTGTAGTTCGGGTCGACGACGTTGGCGACCCGCACGACGCCGGCCTGCGACGCGATCTGGTACGCATCCATCTTGTCGAAGCCGTAATCGGCCATCAGCCATTCGATGAGCTCGACGTAGGCAATTCGCAGCGCGTCGATGAGCGGGCGAATGCTGCCGGCGACCATGATGTGCTCGTCGTTTTCGATCCGCGGCCAGCGGATGCGCTGGCCCTTGATCACGTCGAACTGGAACGTCACGTCGGCGGTGGACTCCAGCCCCGAGCCCGCGATTTCACCATCGCCCTGCAGCGCGTGGAAATCACCGAAGTAGAACAGCGCGCCGGGATGGAAGACCGGCAGGTAGACGGTGGCGCCCTCCGCGACATCCGACGCATCGAGGTTGCCGCCGAAGTCGCCCGGCCACAGGCCGCCCCAGGCCTCTTCGCCGGCCGGCGCGACCGCGACCCGGCCGAGCATGCCTCTGCAGCGGCAGCTCGACGCGCTTGACGGCCGAGGCCGGCGTGTCGAGCAGCCCGACCATTCGCTGCCGGTCGAGCCGCCAGACGAACCGCCGCGGCGTGAGGGGATCGTTGAGCATCCGGGTGCGGCTGTCGGCCGCGACGCCGCTGATGCTGGTCTGCGTGACGTTCGAGATCGCGATGTCGCGATTGGGCGCGAGCTTCAGGATGCGCACGACCAGCGTGTCGCCCGGCGCCGCCCCGTCGATGAGGAACGGTCCCACCTCGCCCGGCCATGGGCCGGCCTTGTCGGGGTCGTAATAGTCGCCCGGGCGTGAGAAGGTCTCGGTCTCGACGGTATCGCCCGGGCGGATGGTCAGAACAGGCGGGCGGACGGCAAATGTCTGAACGCCGGCAGCGGGCTTGAACTTGTGGATCTCGGCGCCGGCCGGAGTCGGGAGCACGGCGAGGACGCCGACGAGGACCGGGAGAAGCTGAGGCGGCGGCGGAGGCGTCTGGTGACCATGCGGCCCATCATATGCCGCCGCACCGCCGCGTTATCCTTGTCCTGTGCGGCCCGCTTCGCTCTTCCTGCTCTCGCCGGCGTATTGCGGCGGCCGGCGTGCCGGCTATCTTTTGCGCGAGGGGTCGCAACTCGCGCTCGCCCGCCAACTGGCCGATGGAACGCTCACCCTGGGCGACGCGTTTTCCTTCATGAGCGGCTTGTACTTCCGCGGCAAGCTCGCCTACGCGCGCCGTTTCGGCGACGCGCTGGTGATTACGCCGACCCGTGGGCTGCAGCCGCCGGAGACCCCCGTCACTGCCGAGGTGTTGCGCGAGTTCGCCGGTGTGGACCTGCTGGTGGACGAGGCGCGGTACCGTGCCCCGCTCGACCGCGACCTCCGGCAACTCGGCCATAGCCTGTCGCCGTCGGCGCGGGTCGTGCTGCTCGGCAGCATCGCCACCGGCAAGTATGTGGACGCGCTGACCGGGGTGTTCGGACCGCGCCTGTGCTATCCCTCGGCGTTCGTCGGGCGCGGCGACATGAGCCGTGGCGGCCTGCTCTTGAGGAGCGTCGCCGCGAACGTCGAGCTCGACTATTCCGTGCTCGTCCCCGGTGCCAGCCGCCACGGTGCGCGGCCGCCCAAGCTGGTCCCGCTTCCGCGCCGCGCCGGCGGGTAGGCACCTCGCTTGCTTGCGTGGCGGCGAGGAGGTCCCATGGCATTGTGTGAAGTCTGCGGGAACGATTACGACAAGGCCTTCCAGGTCATCAAGGGCGGCGAGACGCACACGTTCGACAGCTTCGAGTGCGCCATCCACGTCCTGGCGCCGGTGTGTGCCCATTGCGGCTGTCGCATCATCGGCCATGGGATGGAGTCCGACGGGACCTTCTACTGTTGCGCCCATTGCGCGTCGCATGCGGGTGTGCGTGGACTCGACGATCGCACATAAACGGGAGGGCACGAACGAGATGCAACGAAACATCAGCGACTTGGAACGGATGCTGTCAGTCGGCGCGGGAGCGGCGATGCTGGCGTACGCGTTGACGCGATCCCGCCGCAGCGAGCCTCATTCCTCGACGACATTACTGACTTCGGCGACCGGCCTCATCGGTCGGGGCGTGACCGGCTACTGTCCGGTGAGCGCGCTCGTCGGCCGACATGCGCGTCGCGCGGACACCCGCACGGCGCTGTCCGGCAGCCGCGGCGTCCGTGTCCACGAGGCGATCACCATCGATCGGCCGGCCGACGAGCTGTACCGCTTCTGGCGGAACTTCTCGAACCTGCCGCGCTTCATGGATCACCTGGAGCAGGTCGAGGTCGAGAGCGCCAGGCGGTCGGTGTGGACCGCGCGCGCGCCCGCCGGATTCTCCGTGCGCTGGGAAGCCGAGATCATCAACGAGATCGAGGGCGAGCTGATCGGATGGCGATCGACCGCCAACGCCGACGTCGCGACCGCCGGGTCGGTCCGGTTCACGCCGGCACCGGGGGGTGGGACGGAGATCGTGGTGCGCCTGCAGTACGATCCGCCGGCTGGCAAGCTCGGATCATGGGTCGCCTGGCTGTTCGGAGAGGAGCCGTCGCAGCAGATCCGTTCGGACCTGCGGAAGCTCAAGACATTGCTCGAAACCAACGACGTCCCGCTCGACTCCACACGGCGGGCCAGCGGCATCGGAGAGCTGTCACGCCGCGAGTCCCGCTCGCAACAGGTCTGATTCCCACCCATTTAGAGGAAACACAGTGCCGGGACTTGGATCCCGGCACTGCGTGTGTGAGCGCTACCGGCGCCGGTCGGCCGCTTTCGCCCGCGCGTTGGCGCCGCCGGCCGCTTTCCGCCGCGCGCCGCTGCCCGCCCCGCTGCGGCCGCTCGCGTTCTCCTGCTCTTCGTCCTCGGCGCGCCCTTCGGCGACCGCGGCCTCGTTGATCTCCGATTCAGCCAGCGCGGACAGCTTCTCGTCCGCGGCCTTCTCTTCCTCGAGCGTTTCCTCGAGCAGCGCCGCGACCTCGCCGTGGCCCAGCAGGCGTGCCCAGGCGATGCACGTGCCGTAGGCGCCGATCTCGTAGTGCTCGGCGCGCTGCGCCGCTGCGATCAGGCCGGCATCCAGGACCGACGCTTCCGCGTCCTCCTGCAGCAGATCCGAGCCTTCTTCGATGATCCCGGCCATGCCGGCGCAGGGCTTGGCTTTCACCGGTTCGTCGAGCGCCGCGAAGACCTCTTCCAGGCGGCTGACGTGCTCGCGGGTCTCTTCGAGGTGTGACTCGAATGCCGCCCGGAGGTCTTCGTGGGTGGCCGCCTTCGCCAGCTTCGGCAGCGCCTTGGTCAGTTGCTTTTCCGCGTGGTACAGATCCTTGATCTCGTCGACGAGCATCTCGTGCAGTGTCATGTGGTTCCTCTTCACGTCTTCTTTACTTCAGGGTGTGGATGAGCCGGTCCGTGCAACCGGGTGAGGCGGGGGGACCGCCTCACCCTTCACTACTAGCGATCCGAAGGGCCGTTGACGTCCTCGTCGTCCAACTCGGAAATGCCACTCTCGCGTTCGGCCTCGCTGCCGAGTTCGTCCGAGGTCCGGTTCTGCTCGAACCGGCTGGCCGCTTCGTCGCGGCCGCGACCGGCGTCCCGCGCGACCGACGGTGACTCATGCGTCGAGCGCTGCCGATCGGACGGGTTCGAACGCTCGAGCTCGGGGTCGCGAGGCTCGAGTACTTCCTCGCTGCGAGGCTGCTGTCTGGACGGCGCGTTGCGTTTCTGGTCCGCCATTCGTTTCCTCCACTTCGAGCCGTGCCCTGAGGTCCAGTGCACGCTTCACGCTCGACGAAGCAAAACACGCGCCGCGCATGCCGCCGTCGCGCGTGCCCCGCGTGACGGTGCTGGGTCCGATCAGGGCACACCGGCTCCCAAGGTGAGTGGGGCAGGGTGTAGGTTGGAATCCGACGTTCGGTTGATGACGCGACGCTGTCGGCCGGGCTCGCGTGCCCGCGAGTCAGGGGCGCCTGCCGGCGAACCGCAGCAACCGTTCGATCAGTCGCGGCGGCGCCGGCGGGACGTGCGCCTCGGATGGTGCAGGGGCGTCGGGGTCGGGAGTCTTGGCTGCCTTCTCGACAAGCAGCTTCAGGCTGTGCAGGTATCCGCCTTCAACGAGCATTCAGTGGGGCCTCGCGCGCCACTGTTCAATCGCGGTGCCAGTCGCCGACACGCACAAAGCTTCGCGAATTCGCGCGTTACGGGGTGAGTAACGCAACGGATCGCGCCAAGTCTGTCGCCGAGGTACCGATCTCGTCAGCGTACTGGTCGGCGCTCTGTTAGATTCTCACGGTGCGCATCGGGATCGACGTCGGCGGGACCAAGATCGAGGCCATCGCCATCGACGACGAGGGCCGGGAACGTGGCCGCCGCCGGATCCCGGCGCCGCACGGTGATTACGGCGCGACGCTGGCCGCCATCGTCGAACTGGCCGCCGCGATCGAAGCCGACCTCGGCGTGACCGCGACGATCGGGATCGGCATGCCGGGCACGCTGTCGATGGCCAGCGGCCTGGTGAAGAACGCCAACTCCGTCTGGCTCAACGGCCGCCCCCTCGCGCAGGACCTGACGCGCCTGCTCGATCGTCCGCTTCGCTTCGCGAACGATGCCAACTGCTTCGCGCTGTCAGAGGCGACCGACGGCGCGGCCGCCGGCGGGCGTGTCGTCTTCGGCGTGATCGTCGGCACCGGCACAGGCGGCGGCGTGGTCGTGGACGGGCAGGTCCTCGCCGGCGCCAACGGCATCGCGGGCGAGTGGGGGCACAATCCGCTGCCGTGGCCGCGCGCGGCGGAGTGGCCGGGGACCCCCTGCTACTGCGGCCGCAGCGGCTGCATCGAAACGTTCCTCTCCGGCCCCGGCCTGACGCGCGACTTCGTCGAAGCGGGCGGCGAGCGGCTCCGGGCGGACGAGATCGTCGCCCTCGCCACTGCCGGAGACCTCCGCGCGTCCCTGTCTCTCGAGCGCTACGAGGACCGGTTTGCGCGTGCCCTCGCCGGCGTCATCAACATCATCGACCCCGACGTGATCGTGCTCGGCGGGGGACTCTCCAACGTCGAGCGCCTCTACACGGCCATCCCGCCGCGCTGGGGTGCGCACGTGTTCTCCGATGTCGTCGCCACCCGCCTGGTCCGGGCCAGGCACGGGGATGCGAGCGGCGTGCGCGGAGCCGCCTGGCTGTGGCCCGTCGCCGATCGAACGAGCCGCGAGACGGCCTAGCGTGGGCCCTGGCCCGTCCCAGTCAGCAGCGCACGCCAGAGTACGAGATGACCAACGAGCGCCCACAGCACCATGACCGTGGGCAGCCACACGAAGGGCGGATACGCCACCCAGGTGTTCAGGCGGTCCGGGCCGAACGCGGCGATCATGGGCGTGGAGACCACCGCGATACACAGGATGTTGGCGAGCAGCAGACTCCCCATCGTGTTCCAGACCGCGATCAGGATGCGACGGCCGCCGCGGCGGAGCAGCCAGGCGACGGGGAGTGCGGTCAGGCCGGTGAGGACGTCGAAGTTCCAGCCGCTGTAACTCATCTGAATCGGCATCACGCCCTCGTCGGCAGCGCGGTGCATCAGCCACTCGAGGGGCAGGCGAAACGACTGACTGAACACCAGCAGCCACGGCGGCAGGCCGAGCATGAGGCGCAGGCCGACGCGGCCGAATGCCAGTGCGGCGCCGGCTGATAGCACGACGAGGAGCAGGAGCGCGAAAGGCGGCGGGCGCCGGCCGAAATCAGCGAGCAGGCCCGCCTCCGCCACCACGGCGGCCCCGGCCATCCATGCCGCACTTGCCGCCAGCGCCGACCAGGTCCAGCGACGCCTGGTCGCAGTGGGTTCATGGAGCCGCCGGCCGGCCACCTCCACGAGTCCGACCACACCCAGTGCCAGTGCGATGGCGAACCCCGCGAACGAGAGCGTGAGAAACACGGAGGCATCGGGCGGTCCGGCCACGGCGCTACTTTACACGTCGCGCATTCCGGGGGGCCCTCCCGTCGTCAGAACCGCCACGTGGCGACGAGTCCGACGTCGATGGCGATGAAATTGTTCGGCCGCGACCACCAGATCGAAGCCTCGGGGGCGAGGCGGAACCGGCCGCGCGTGACGGCGGTGAACCCGGCAAGCCCGCCCACGATCGTGTCGGTGCCGCTGCTGACGCTGCCAGGCAACTGGTTGGGGAACCGGCTGCGGCGCTCGTAGGAAAAGCCGCCAATGCCGGCCCCGACGTACGGCGCGTAAGTAGAGGGCGAGGGCTGCCAGAGCAGCTCCGCCGTGTAGCGGGTGGCATCGGCGTCGAAGACCACCCCGTTGCCAAAGTCGCGTTCGTTGCGAACGCGCAGAACACGGCCCCGCAGACTCAGCGTGTCGGTCAAACTCACGTGGACGCCGCCGCCCGCCGCCAGTCCAGTTCCCAGAAAACTCTCGTCGTCCCAGAGCGCGTGCAGCGCCGCCGTGCCGAGGATTTCGACGTCTCCCGACTGCCGTGCCTGGGCGCGCGCCGGCTCCGGGATACATGCCGCAGCCAGAACCAGAGCGGCGGCGAGTGGCCACTTGTGCTTCACAGATAGTCCCTCCACCTCGCAATGTGCCAGTTTCCGACGCTGGAGCTCATGAGGTACGTGCTTTGCAGCCCAGCCTTCGCATGCGCCGATTTCTCCCGCGTGCCCGCTGCCTGCTCTGTTTGGCCGTCCTCGTCGCCGCCTCGGCTGCGTGCAGCGAGCGGCAGGCGAGGCAGTCGAGTCCGGAACTCCAGGCGCTCCTGGCCGGGAAACGCGCGGACGCCCGCGGAGACGTGTGGGGTGACGTCCAGGCCTTCTATGCAGCGCGTGGGCATCGCCTCGCCTGGTCGGACGATGAAGGGCCGACCGAGCGCGCCAGCCACGCGCTGGCGACGCTGCGCGCCGCGGAGACCCACGGTCTCGATCGCAGCGACTACGACGAGCCGGGCCTCACCCGCCGCTACGCGGAGTTGACGAACCAGGCTGGCGCCGATGCCGGCCGCGCGCAGGCCCTGGCCGAGTACGACACCGCGGTGACGACGGCCGTGTTGCGGCTCGGGCGGGACGTGGCGGTCGGCCGCGTGCAGGCGGCCACCATCGACAGCCGCTGGAACGTGCGCCGGGAGCCGCCGCCCTATGTGGCGGCGCTGCAAGCCGCGTGGGAGTCCGGCGGTGGCGGGTTTCTCGACGCCGTGCAGCCCAGGCATCCCGAGTACGACGCCCTGCGCCAGGCGTTGCAGGCGCTCGGCGGCCAGGCGGCGAGCGGGTGGCCCACCGTGCCACGGGCGTCACTGCAGATCGGACGGTCGAATCCGGCGGTCGTGCCGCTGCGCCGCCGTCTCGCCGCCGGCGGTTACCTGCCGTCCGATGCGGTCACCGACTCAACGCATTACGACGCCGGCGTCGAGGCGGCAGTGATCGCGTTCCAGGAGCACCACGCGCTCGAGCCAACGGGACGCCTCGATGCCGCGACGCTCGCCGCGATGAACGTCCCTCTCGACCAACGGCTTTCACAGGTGGCCCTGAACCTCGAGCGCTGGCGGTGGATGCCCGACGACTTCGGCGCGCGGCATTTCATCGTGAACATCCCGCACTACCATCTCGTTGCGCGCGAAGACGGCCAGCCCGTACTCGACATCCGCGTCGTCGTCGGGAAGCGCGGCAACGAGACGCCGACCTTCAGCGATCAGATGACCCACGTGGTGTTCAGCCCGTACTGGAACATTCCCGAGTCGATCGCACTGGAGGAAACGGCGCCGGCCATCGCGCGCGACCCCGAGTACCTGTCACGCAACAACATGGAAGTGGTCGATGCCTCCGGCCGGGTCGTCCCCGAGTCCTCGATCGCGTGGGACGACGAATCCGCCTTGACCGACCTGAGGTTTCGCCAGCGGCCCGGCGCGGACAACGCGCTGGGGCTGGTGAAGTTCATGTTCCCCAACCGGCACAACGTGTACCTGCATGACACCCCGGCCGACGCGTTGTTCAGCCGGATCGGCCGCGCCTACAGCCATGGGTGCGTTCGGGTCGAAGAGCCGGAGGCGCTGGCGCACTACGTGCTGCGCGATCAGCCGGAATGGACGACAGAAGCCATTCATGACGCGATGCGTGCTGGCGAGGCTCGGCACGTGAAGTTGTCGCAGCCGATCCCGGTGCACATCGTCTATTTCACCGCGTGGGTCGATGCGCGGAATGGGCTGCACGTGGCACCCGACGTGTACGGGTACGACGCGGCGCACGCGCGCGCACGCCGGCGCTGACGCTTGGTCAGTTCACGACACTTCCGGGTGATTTTCCGGCCATTTTTTGCTATAATGTGTAGAGTCGTCGCGGCGCGCGTTACCAACTTGGCGCCGCGGTTCCCTCTCAACCCACCGGAAGGAGCGTGCAAACAGTGGATCGGTGTCTCTTGTCAGCTCGGCTATGGCCGCTCTCGGCATTTACCGCCGCCATCACTCTCAGTCTCGGATTGACCAGCGTGACGGCGCTCGGACCCTCCCGAGAGGCGGCACGCCCGGTAACGACAGCGGCCTCGCCGGCGGCCGACGCGACGATGGTGGCGTCGGATGAGCGTGTGGTCTTGCTGCCGCCCGCCGAGAGCCGGGCGCTCGCATTCGAGGCCGACGCGTGGCCGGCCAGCGAGGTGGGCCGCATCGATCCGGCCGTGTTCACGCTGGGACTCAGGGCGGCCCGCTGCGCGGCGTCGAGCGGGGCGGTGACCGCTCCGTCCACCTTGACCATCATCGACTATTCGCAGCCGTCAACCGACCCGCGCCTCTGGGTGCTCGACCTGGCGACCCGCGCGGTGGTCTACGAGGAACTGGTCGCGCACGGGCAGGGCAGCGGCGGCAACGTCCCGACCAGATTCTCCAACGAGCCCGAGTCGCACCAGACCAGCATCGGCCTGTTTGCGACCGAGAGCACCTATGTCGGGCGCAACGGCTACTCGCTCAAGCTCGATGGCCTCGAACCGGGGTTCAACGATCGCGCGCGCGAACGCGCCATCGTGATGCACGGCGCGCCTTACGTGAACGGGCACATCTCGAAGCAGCTCGGCCGTCTCGGGCGAAGTCACGGCTGCCCGGCCGTCCGCGAACCGGTGGCGCGCGAGCTCATCGACCGCGTGAAGGGCGGAAGTCTGGTCTTCGCCTACTATCCCGACCGTAACTGGCTCGAGAATTCGCGCTTCCTCGCGGCCTGCGAATAGTTGCTCCGCCTCACGGAGTCTGCCGCGCGTACCGCTGAGCCGGTGCCCCCCCGGCAACATGTTTGCTACACATCCTGAGTGTTCAACACGCGGGCGCCATGGCGCCCGCAGCTCAGGAGGTCTTATACACATGCTGCGCAAGATGCTAATGACCAGTGCGCTCGCCGCCGCCGTGGCGGTCATGGCGGCGCCGTCGTACGCCCAGTCGACGTGGGATCAGACGACGTTCTTCACCTTCAGTGCGCCGTTCGAACTGCCAGGCGGCAAGGTGCTGCCGGCGGGCAAGTACACGTTCAAGATTGCCGACACGCCGGGCAACCGGCACATCGTGCAGATCCTGAGCGAGGACCGGATGCAGATGCACGCGACGATCCTGGCCATCCCGGCCGAGCGCCAGGAGCCGCCGGACGAGCCCGAGGTGCGCTTCATGGAAGCCGCGGCCAGCCAGCCGCCAGCCATCCGCACCTGGTGGTACCCGGGCCGGACCGTCGGCCACGAGTTCATCTATCCGAAGGACCAGGCGCGGCGTCTGGCGGCTGCGCAGACCGAGAGCGTCCTGACCGTTGACAGCGACGAGACGGATCCGGAGCAGATGCGGACGGCTGACCTGTCGCGCGTGGACGCGGCGGGAACGCAGACAACCGAAGCTGAGGCCGACGCAGCGGCCGACGCGCGTCAGGCGCGCGTTGACGAGCCTGTTCGCGACGAACCGCGAGCCGCCACGCCGGCGCCGCGCGTCGACGACACCCGTGCGGACCGTGACTTCGAGCGCACGGAGCTGCCGCGCACCGCATCGGTGATGCCGCTGGTCGGGCTGATCGGACTGGTGTCGCTGACCGGAGCGGCGTTCCTGCGCCGCCGACGGTAGCACTCGACGTCGAGGGGCGGCCCCCGGTCGCCCCTCGTCACTCGTCTCCGGCCGCGCAAGGCGGCCGCGCGGTGCGAGGTGCGAGATGCGCATGAGATCCCTCGTTCTCCCAGCGTCGATTGCGACCCTGCTCGCAGTCGCTCCCACGCCGGTGCCGGCTCAGGACGGCACCCGGCAGGATCGACCGACGTTCACGGCCGTCTCCGATCTCGTCGTCGTGCACGCGATGGTCGAGGATGGCCGCGGAGCCGCGGTGCCGGACCTCAGCGCGAGCAACTTCCTCGTCTACGAAGACAACTACCCGCAGACCATCAGCTTCTTCTCGAGCGCCGACGCGCCGGCGTCGATTGGCCTGTTGATCGACAACAGCACGAGCATGTCGAGCAAGCGGGAACGCGTCATCGCGGCGGTCGTGGGCTTTGCCGAGCTCAGCAATCCGGCGGACGAGATCTTCGTGCTGGCCTTCAACGAGAACGTCCACGAGGCGTGGGCGCCGCGCCTTCTCGAGGAAAGCGACCTCGGTGACCTGCGCGCGACCTTGCAGCGAAACATCGCGGCCCGAGGCAAAACGGCCCTCTACGACGCCATCGCACGCGGTCTCGAACGGTTGAGCCGCGGCCGCCACGCCCGTCAGGTGCTGGTCATCGTCAGCGACGGCAGCGACAACGCCAGCCGGACCGCCCTCGACGACATGCTCGGCCGCACCCGGTCGTCCAACGCGATGATCTACACGGTGGCGCTGACCGACCCGGTGGACCGTGACGGCGACCGCAACCTGCTCGCGCGCATCGCACGCGCGACCGGCGGCGAATCCTTCGTGCCGCGCGAGACCGAGGAAGTGCCCGACGCCATTACGCATATCGCCCGCGACATCCGCGCCACCTACACGCTTGGCTTCGTCCCGACGAATCAGATGCGCGATGGGTCGCTGCGCAAGCTGCGAGTCGTCGCCCGTCACCCCGACGGCCGCACCTTGCAGGTGCAGACCCGTGGCGGCTACCTGGCGCCGCGCGCGCCGTCCTCCGGCGGAGGCTCGCGATGAGCGCCGCTCGCCTCTGGCTCCAGCGTCTGCTCCTCGTCGTCGGGTTCGGCTGCCTCGGGTGGTTCGGCGCGGTGACGCTGGGCGCCGGAATCGTGCGCCAGCAACACGCGGCCGAGTTCGAGCGCCTGCGGGAGGCGGGGCCGCTCCCCAAGCCGCCGCCCCTCGTCGCCGCGAGCGAGTCCGCTGCGGCGTCCGCAGCCGGTGCGACGGCGGCCGATCGCGACACCGATTTGATCGGGCTGCTCGAAATTCCTCGATTGTCGCTCTCCACACCGGTCATTCGAGGCGACGATGCCGCGACCCTGGAGATCGCCGTCGGGCACCTGCCCGACACGCCGCGACCGTGGGAGGCCGGGAACAGCGCCATTGCCGGACATCGCGACGGCCTGTTTCGTCCGTTGAAGGACATTCGGACCGGTGACGAGGTCGTGGTGCGGACGACGCGCGGCGATCTGCGCTACCGGGTCCGAAGTACGACGATCGTCACCCCGGACGACCTCTCCGTGCTGCGGCCCACCGAGGCGCAGGTGCTCACGCTGATTACCTGCTACCCGTTCAACTTCGTGGGTGCCGCGCCCCAGCGCTTCGTCGTGCATGCGGAACGGGTGCGAGATCACGAACGCGTGGCCCTCGCGGCCCGGCCAACGGCGGCGGCTGACGCGACGCTGGCGCCGGCTGCCACGGCGCTGCCGGCTCCCGCGATTTTGCGTGCGACGACAGGCGGCGCCACCATCGCGCGCAAGGCAGCGGCCCCGAAGGTCGCGTCCCGCGCCAAGACGAAGCTCAAGGCGAAATCGAAATCGAAGGCCAAGGTCAAGGCGAGGAGCACCCCCGCCCCGGCGCCGGCGGCAAAGCCCGGGAAGGCGAAACGGTTCTTCCGGAAGCTCGGGTCGTTCTTCACCGGCGGCGATTCGGAACCGGCTCCCAAGCCGCGCCGCTGACGCGCCCTATCGGGCGCCCGAGGCCGGATCAGCCCGGCACGGGCGCCGAGTCGGCGACGACGACCGCCGGCATCGAGTCGAGCCGCAGGCGGAACTCGCGGCGGAGCAGCAGCAGGATCATCGCAAGCTGACAGAGCACCGCCACCACCGACAGGTACCAGATCCACCGCAGTTCGAACCCGGGCAGCCGCGCGAGCAGCAGCACCGGTCCGGCGATGATCGCCAGACGGCTGACCGACGCCAGCAGCGACGGGATCGTGTTGCCCATCGCCTGGAACATGCTCGAGGACACGAAGATCAGCCCCGATGCGACGAAGTTCCACGAGATGATGCGCAGGTATTCGTCGCCGACGGCGATGACGCCGGCGTCGGCGGAGAACAGGCCAATCAAGGCCGCCGGCGCGATGTTGCAGACGAGGGCGGAGACGAACATCACCGTCGCCGCCATCGTGCTCGCGGTCTTGAAGACGTCCTTGACGCGCCGGGCCTGGCCGGCGCCGAAGTTCTGGCCCGCGACCGGCGCCACGGCGAAACCGAGCGCCACGACCGGCATGAACAGCGCCTGGACGATCCGCATGCCGATCCCGAAGCCGGCTTGCGCCGCCGCCCCGAAGGGGCGCGCCACCGCATAGACGATGACCAGGTAGACCGCGATCAGCGCGAACTCGGCGCCGGCGGGAAGCCCGATCTTCAGCGTCGCCCCCCACAACTTGAATTGCGGCTTCATGTCTCTCCACAGAAACGTCAGGTAGGCACGTGGTCCGATGAAGTAGGTCGTGAGCCAGCCGACGCCGATCGCCACCGCCACCAGGCTGGCCAGCGAGGTCCCGGCCACCCCCATCGGGCGGCCCGTGCCCCAGCCGAACATCAGGATGGGGGCGAGCACGATGTTGATGATCACCGTCGCCGTCTGCACCACCATCCCGGGTTTGAACACCCCGATCCCGCGCAGCGCCGAGCTCATTGCCACCAGGCCGAATTGCAGGCCCATCGCGGGCAGGAACCACAGCAGGTAGTCGGCGGCGAGCGCGGCCGTGACCGCATCCGCGCTGAGCGCGCGGACGTAGGTCCAGCGGAACGTCATCGCGATCAGCAGGAAGACCGCCCCGACGAGGATCGAGAGCAGCTGCGACTGGTTGAAGACGAGCAGCGCCCGCTCCTTGTCGCGTTGCCCGGCGGCATGCGACACCAGCGTGGTCGTGCCGACGCCCAGCATCTGCGACACTGCGAGCACGATGAAGGTGAGATTGCCGGCGACGCCCACGCCGGCGACCGCCTCCTTCCCCAGGCTCCCGACCCAGTAGAGATCCACGAGGAAATACAGCGTCTGGAAGACCATGGTCACCAGCATGAAACTGGCGGTGCGGATCAGGTGTGCGGACACCGAACCCTTGGTGAGATCCTCCATTGTGCCAGCAAGCCTAGCGCGAACGTGGCGGTTTGTCCCGTGGCGCGTCGCCGCTCCCTGACCCCCGGGGCGGACCCTTCGTCCTCGTATCGACGATGTTGGTCCCGGGGGCGTTGACAGGCAGCCGTTCGTCGGTCACCGTCTGACCACCATGCATCCAACTCTCTGCGCGATCTTCGTGGCTGCCGTTCTGTTCGCCGCCGTTCCCGCACATGCCGATCCGATGACGGCGGGTGAGCGCCAGCGCCTGGTGGCGCATCTGGAGATGACCGAGCCGTGGCTGGTCAGTGAGCTGGACGGGCTTTCGCAGGCCCAGCTCACGTTCCGGGCCACGCCGGACAGCTGGAGCATCCAGGATGTCGTCGAGCATCTCGCGATCGCCGAGCCGCAATACTGGAAGCAGGTGCAGGATTCGCTAAAGCCGGCCACCGGCTACAAGTCCGAGTCCACCGACGCCGCCATCCTCTGGTACGGGATCGACCGCACCAATCGTCAAAAGACCGGCGAGGCGCGCGTCCCGAAGGGCACGTACGAGACAGCCGCGGCCGCGCTCGGCGACTTTCGCAAGCTCCGGGCGACCATCAAGGAGTTCGCCGGGAAGACCGACGAGGATCTGCGGGGCCGCCAGCTCCAGGGCGGCAACATGGACGTCTACCAGTGGATGCTGATGATCTCGAGCCACTCGCAGCGTCACATCCTGCAGATCCGCGAGGTCAAAGCCAGCGCCGGCTACCCCGGGAAATAGGCGCGAAGCGGTAGACTGCGCGGATGCCCCGTCCGCGCCTCGGCGTCCTGGGACTCGCCGCGCTTCTGCTCGTGACGGCGGGCGTACCAACCCAGCCGCGCCAGCCGATCACCGTCGAGGATCTGATGCGCCTGCGCACGGTCCTCGACGTGCGCATTGCGCCTGACGGCGATCGCGTCGCCTACGTCGTGTCCACGCCGTCGGTCGAGACCAACACGCACCAGGTCGAGCTGTTCGTCGTGCCGACGGCCGGGGGCGTCCCCGTCCGGGTCGGCGCGGACGCCAGGATATACACTCCCGCGCTGCCGGCGGCGCGCCTCCGCTGGGCCCCGGACGGCCGGCGGGTGTCGTTCCTCGCAGTGGCCGACGCCCGTCCACAGGTCTTCACCGCGCCGGCCGACGGCGGCGGCGCCGAGCCGGTGACGTCGGCGCCGCAAGGCGTAATCGCCTACGAATGGGCGCCGGATGGACGACGGATCGCGTACCTCTCGCGTGATGCCGCGACCCGTCCGCCGGTCATTCGCGCCGGTGCGACGACCGATCCGGCGGTGCGCCTGTGGGTGGCATCGCCCGGCGGCCCTGCCCGTGCGCTGACGCCGGACGGCCAGTACGTGGACAGCCTGTCGTGGTCGCCGGACGGTCACGAGATTGCCTACTCGGCCGCCCCGGTCACCGGGTTCCTGGCGCCGTATTCCACACGGATCTACGCCGTGTCGCCGGAGGGCAGCGCACCCCGGGTCGTGGTCGATCGCCCAGGCATGAACACGATGCCGCAGTTCGCACCCGACGGCCAGTCGGTGGCGTTCGTGACGACCAACGAGCGCCAGGGGATCATCGCGCCGCGCGGACTCGCGGTCGTGCGCGCGGACGGCGACCCCGCCACCATCCGGTCCTACAGTCTCGGCGGCGCGTGGATCGGCGAGCTGCTGTGGGCGCGCGACAGCCGTTCGATCTTCGTGCTGATGAACGAAGGGACGTTCGCGACCGGCGAACACATGTTCGAGATGCCGGTCGTGCGCGTGCCGGTGGATGGTTCCGCCGCGACGCCGGTCGTCGCGGGTCCGACGGTGAACTACTCGTTGAGCACGAGTCGCGACGGCCGCACGCTGGCGTTCCGCGCGGTTGACGGCGGACCAGCCGATCGCCGGACGATGGGCGATGTCTACGTGCAGGAGCTGCCGGCGGGCGAGCGCCGCAAGCTGACCGAGGTCAATCCGCAGCTGCGGGCGCTCGCGCGCGGCGACCTCGAGCCAATCCACTGGCGGTCGTTCGATGGCATGGCGATCTGGGGACTGCTGCTGACGCCGCCAGGCTGGGACGGCTCGCGGCGGCTGCCGCTCATCGTCTACTGCCACGGCGGGCCGATCGGCGGCGTCACCTACGGCCTGTTCCCGCAGTTTGCCCACACCGTGGGGCAGGTCGATCCCTATCCCACCGAGGCGCTCGCGAGTGCGGGCTACGCCGTGCTGTTCCCGATGCCGCGCGGCGGGTCCGGCTACGGCGAGGCCGGACACCGCGCCATCATCGATGCCTGGGGCGAGGGTGATTTCCAGGACATCATGGCCGGGGTCGACCACGTGATTGCGCGCGGCATCGCCGATCCCGACCGGCTCGGTGTGATGGGGGCGTCGTACGGCGGGTTCATGACCAACTGGATCGTGACGCAGACGACACGGTTCAAGGCTGCCTCGTCGGCGGCCAGCATCAGCGATCTCGCCGACCTCTATTACCTGCCCGATGGCGGCGACCTGATGGTGGAATACTTCCGCCGCCCGTGGGAGAACCGCGAGTCGTACCAGGCGCACTCACCGCTCACCTTCGTGGAGCGGATCCGTACGCCCATGCTCATCCAGCATGGCGAGCGCGACCCGCGCGTGCCGATCGTCAATGCGCAGAAGCTGTATCGGGCGCTGAAGGGGCTGGACCGCACCGTCGAGTACGACATGTACCCCGGCGGGGGACACGTGCTCTACGAACCGGTGCAGCAGCGCGAATCCATGCGGCGGAACCTGGAATGGTTCCAGCGCTGGGTCGCGGCGACGCCGTAACCAGCCGTCGCACGGCTCGCGCCGCGTCACCGCCGGCCGGCGATGGCGCGACTCAGGCGCCGAAGCGCACCGCGTAGATCGGCGGCAGGTTCTGCGACAGCGTCCGCCAGGAATCGCCGCCGTCCTCCGACAGCCACAGCCCGCCGGTGGTCGAGCCCATGGCGAGCACGCTGCCGCTGCGGTCGACGTCCAGCGCATGGCGGTAGACGAGGTCGAACGAAGGCGCCGGCAGGCCGCGATCGAGAACCTCGAACGTCCGCCCGCCGTCGCGCGTGCGCGACACCACCAGCTGTGCGTCCACCGGGATGCGGCGCTCGTCCTTGACGGCGGGCGCGAACCACGCCGTGTCCGGATCGGTCGGGTGCGCGGCGACGGCAAAACCAAATACGGACGGGCGGGCGGCCGGCACGCTGCTCCAGTCGCGCCCCCCGTTGACCGAACGGAACACGCCGTTGTGGTGCTGGGTCCACATCACCTCGGGCCTGGCGGCGCAGACCGCAATGCGATGCGGGTCCTGGATCGACTCGTCGTCGCGCCGCTCCGGGGGCATGTACTCGGCCACCATGCCCTTCGCCCGCGACTCCCAGTGTCCGCCCTCGTCGTCGCTCGCCCAGGCGCCGCCGCACGACACGCCGACGAACACGCGGGCCGCGTCCCCCGGATCCACCCAGATGGAGTGGATGCCCGGCCAGTCGTAGCCACCGCCGAACCAGTTCGCGCGCTCCGGCCGGTCCCAGAGCGAGCGCACCAGGTCCCAGCGCCCGCCGCCATCGTCGGATCGGAAGAGCCCGCCCGGCAGCGTGCCCGCCCACAACCGTCCGGGCTGACCGGCGCCGCCGGCCTCGAGGGCCCACAGCAGCTTGAGCGTCGGCGGCGATGGCGGCGGCCCGTCCGCGGTCGCCGCGTCGGGCGGGACCTCAGCGTAGGACGGGACCGCGCACTCCTGCCACGTCGCGCCGCGATCGTGCGAGCGGTGGAGCTTGACTCCGAAGTGACCGAGGTTCAGCGCCGCGTAGATCGTCCGGTCGCGCGGGTCGTCCAGCACCATGGTGACCGGGTCGCCGAGAAAGGAGGGGGTATTGATGCGCCAGCCATCCGAGGCCTGGAGCGAGAAGAGCCCTTTGCGTGTTGCCACCCAGAGTGGTTGTGTCACGTGATCCCCCGTCGCGTGCTCCGGTCGGCGCCGACCGTGCCGCAGATGTTGACGTGGCGCGCCTGCCTGCGCGTCAGCCGCCGGACAGCGCCTGCAGGACGAAAATCTCGGTCTCGGCCTCGACGGCATCGCCGAGCGCGATGCGGTCCCGCACCGGCGAGTCCCCGACGAAAATGGTGACGTGCTGCCGCACCGCGCCGCGCTCGTCGAGGATGTACTCCCGCAGGCGGGGATTGTCGGCAAATACGCGTGCCAGCGCTTCCGCCACGGTGGTGCCGCTCACCTGGCGAGCCGGCGCGTCGACGAAACGCTGGAGGTGCGCCGTGAAGGTCACGCGGGGCATCGCATCCTCGTCACGCCGGGTCCTCCTCGACCAGCGCCTGGAGGCGGCCGAGCGCCTCGTCCCATTGCGCGCAGATGCGGTCGAGCGTGTGTCGCGCCGTCTGCAGCGGCCGCGGCGCCAGCGCCCATCGCCGCTCGCGCCCCTGCCACGCGCTCCGGACCAGACCGGCCTGGTCGAGCACGTGCAGATGCTTGGTGACCGCCTGCCGGGTGACGCCGGTGCCGCTGGTGAGGGCCGCAATCGAAAGCGGTTCTCCGGTGGACAGCCGTTGCACGATCCGCAGCCGCGTGCCGTCGCTGAGCGCGGCGAAGATCGACGCGGCGGCCAGCGTCCCGCCGACCACCGCGCGCCGGCGGCGCGCACCCGGCCGCATGCGTTCACTCGTGGCCGGAGACATGACGCTCGATATTGGCCATCTGCTCGATCCAGCCCTGCTCGTTGCCACGGAAAGCATCGAGGCGCCGGGCCGGGGGCAGCGCGTCGAATCCGGATTCGACCACGCGCAGCAGCGTGCCCCCCGGAACATCCTCCAGCGTGAAGACCACCAGCGTGGTTGGCTCCTCGTCGTAACTGGCCCCCGGATCGATCGGGTACGGGTGCCACCGCCAGGTGAGGCGACGTTCCGGTTCGACGTCCCCGACGAGGATGTCCAAGGTCAGGTGTTCGTACCCGGGATGGGTGACGGCGCCGCGGATGCGCGCGCCGGCGGTGAACGGGGTGTCGATGCGGACCCCGAACCAGCGGCCGAACTCGCGTGGGTCGCTGAGCGCGCGCCAGACGCGCGCGCGGGGAGCGCGGAGGACGACGCTCTTCTCGATCTGATCGGTGGAGGTGGTTGTCATGCGGCCGCCAGGAAGGGATCCTAGCGGGTGCCCGGTTGTTATGCAACCTCTAAGTTGCGTAACCGGTGCGCGCCGTTACGGCGTCGGTCCGGGGTCGTCGGGGCGCGCGACGTCCTGTTCGATCGCCAGCAGCGCCAGCTCGACGCGATTGGCGACGCGGAGCTTCCGGAAGATCCGCCGCATGTGGTTCTTCACGGTCTGCTCGCCCATCGACAGCTGGGCGGCGATGTCCCGGTTGCTGGCGCCGCGGGCGACCCAGCGGACAATCTCGATCTCGCGCGCGGTGAGCGACGAGGTGCCGCTGTCGACCGGCGCGCGCAGCCCGCCCACGAGCGCGTTGACGCTCTCGGTGCCCACCCAGTGCTGGTCGTGCATCACCTGACGGATGCAGTGCGGCAGGACAGTGGGGGCGCTGCCCTTGAGCACCAGCCCCCAGGCGCCGTGGAAGAGGGCGGCCTGGATGTCCGTCTCCCGCATCGCGGCGGCCAGCAGGATGACGCGAGTCGCACTCGCGGCCGACTGCAGGTGCCGGAGTATCGCCAGGCCGTCGAGACGAGGCGGCGTGTGGTCGGTGAGCAGGATGTCCGGCTGCAGCGAGGCGACCATCTCGATGGCGGTGGCCGTGTGAGCGGCTTCGCCCACTACCTCGAGCCCGGGCTGCAGGGCGAACAGCGTCTTTACGCCGAGCCGGAAGATCGGCTGCCCGTCGGCGATCGCGACGCGTATCCGATCGCTCATGGGAGTACCGAAGCGTAGGGGCGGTGCACGAAATACTCGGGCGCCGCGCGGTCGATTGATGCCAATTTCCGCCGCGACTCTGCGACACTACGGGGCGACATGACTCGTCCCTCGTCCCATGTCCCGCGCGCGCCCCGTCTGCCGGTCAGGGCCCCGATCGCGTGCCGCCGCGCCAACGGCACCCGGTGGGAGGGCGGCCACACCCTCAACATCAGCCGTTCCGGTGTCCTCTTCGTGGTGACCGATGCGTCGGAAGTGGCCGGGCCGGTCGAGTTCGTGATCAACCTGTCGCTGGGTGCGCTCAAAGGACCAGGTGTCCCCATGCTCCCTGACCTGCACTGCCAGGGACGCGTGGTGCGTTCGCGTTCCGACGCGGACGGCCGCGTCGTCATTGCCGCGTGCATTCGCCGGCAGTCAATCCGCAAGGCGCAGACCTTCTTCGTGGCGACCTGAGCGCGCGGGTTCGCCGGGCGCCAGCGCCAGCTGGCGGGCCAGCGGGTGGACCGCCAGCTCGACGCGGTTGCCGACGTCGAACTTGGCGAAGATGCGTCGCAGGTGGTTCTTGATGGTCTGCTCGCCCAGGCCGAACTGCCACGCGATGTCCTTGTTGCTCGCGCCCGTGATGACCGCCGACACGATGTCGCGCTCGCGGGCCGAGAGGCGGACGGCAGGCTCGCTGTCCCCGGCCGGCGTCTGCAGCGCGACGACCAGCTCGCCGATGCTCTCGCGGCTGATCCAGTACTCGCCGTGCATGACCTGCCGCACGCACCGGCCCACCAGTTCCAGTCCGCCTTGCTTGGTCAGCACACCGCGCGCGCCACGGGCCACGGCCGTGCATTCCTGGGCCGGGTCGTTGGCCGGGGTCGTCAGGACCGTCCGCGTCGGCAGTCTCAGCGCTGACAGGCGATTCAGCAGGGGGAAGGCGGGGAGCCCGGCGATCGTCACATCGAGGAGCAGCAGGTCGGGCCGCGCCGCCTCGACCACGCGCAGCGTCTCGTCACTGCTCCCGGCTTCGCCAACGACCGCGATGCCTGGCTCATCGGCCAGCCGGGCTTTCATCCCGAGGACGAACAGGGGATGCGAATCGGCTACGACGACTCGGGCGGCTGAGCCGGATGTCATTGAAAGAGAGCATTAGAGTATCAAAGACGACGTTGAACGACGTTAAAGACATGCACAAAACGACGGTCAATTCGCGGGGGCGGAGCACTGAAGTGCGCGCTTCGGCACCCCGGGTGAGGCATGCGGATGGTGCGGGAGAGTGAAAGGGCCCTAGCAGTGCCGGACGCCGGCGGACCAGACCGGAGCCTACGCGTCCCTCGAACCTGGCCGGCTGGACCGACCCGGATTCGCGAGCGAGGGCTAGGCGGATTTGGGGGTGGAGGTCTTTGGCGCCGCGGTCTTCGCCGCGCTCTTGGGTGCCTTACGCTGCCCGGACGCCGTCTTGGCCGGTCCCGTGCGGCGGGTGACCGTGGCGACCCCGGCGGCGACGGCCTCGGCCTTGGATACGCGCTCGATGTAGGCGTTGGCGACCGACAGCTTGAGGGGCACGAGCCCGTGGCTGAACTGGACGTCCAGCCGGTCGTCCGATTTCACCAGCACCTGACCGATGCCCCATTCCGGACGCGCACGATGACGGAGAAAGTCGCCTTGATCCATGTGTATGTCAGCTTCCGTGGCACATCGGACGCGTAGTGGAGAGGAGGTGAGCCGCGAGCCACGCTCACCGGAGACCGAACTGCCAGAGTGTAGTCTATCAGACCGGTGGGCGTTTCAGGTCGGAGAGTTGCACGGCGCCAGCGAGGAACGGCTCCGCTTCGGGCAGGACGCGGTCGCTCTTGAGGAAGCTGTCGGTGTAGCTGGTGCTGCCGAGGACTTTCAGGGTGACGCGAGTGCCGCTGAGCTTGCCCTCGTACGCTTTTACGTTCTCCATCAGCGACGAGTCGTCTGCCCCGACGATCCACAGCGTGGGCGCCTTGATCGCGTCCGGCTCGAGCGGCGGATAGTCTACCAGGGCCCCCAGCGGCAGCACCGACGAGGCCACCCCGCCTTCGAGCGCCGATCGATCGCCGGGGGAGAGCGTGGCCGGGTCGAGCGTGCCGTCGGCCCTGGCCTTCAGGAGCGGCAGCCAATGGGCGCGCATGCCGGTGATGGCGTCCTTGAGAATCCCGGACACGGCGTCGCCCATGCGCGCGCTGACAAGCACGGCCGAGATGACGCGGTCGGAGCGGGCGGCGAGGTAGCGGCCGATGGTCGCCCCGTGACCGAAGCCCCAGACGTGAAACCGCGGGGCGGACGCCGCGTCGGCGACCGCCAGCAGGTCGGCGAGCACCGGGTCGAGCGCGTAGCCCTCGGGCGTCGGCGGCTTGCCGCTGTCGCCCGACCCGCGCAGGTCCACCGTGATCACCGTGAACTGCTTGCTCAGGCGCTCGACGTAGCCGCCCTCGTTCCACGATCGCCGTGTCTGCCCGCCTCCGTGCAGCAGCAGGAGCGCCGGCCCGGTGCCAGCTGTCTCGTACGCGATGCGGGTACCGTCCGGCGAGGTGGCCATGCGCGCCGGCGGAGCGGTGGGTTTCGCGGCCGCGCCCGCGCCCGGGGTGGGCTGACCGGGACGCGCGGGCTCCTGCGGCGACTGGCTCGCGGGCGTGCGCGGAGCGCAGGACCCGCCGCCGAGCGCGAGGATCAGGCAGAGGCCCGCAGGGGGCAGGGTGAGTCGACGAACCAACGCCACGTTGCCGGCCATGATCATGGCACTCCTCTCATGAGCGGGACACGGGACTGCGTGCCAGACATATCACGGGGGGCGATGCGATGAAAGGAAGGAGAATATCGGCGACACCGATGATGCGCCATCGCCTGCTCGCGACGCTGACGGCGATCGGTCTGCTCCACGGGCCCATTGAGGGACAGGAAGTGCTGTTTCGAGCGGGTCTGAGTGTGGCGGTCCATTTCTTGAACGTCGATTACGGCGACCCGCGGGTCAAAGGGCAAGCGGTTGTTCTGCACGGCGAACCCCTCGACGTCGTGATTGCCATTGTCAACTCGCTGCGCGGGCCCACGGCGGCCGCGGAGACGGACTGGCTCGAGCGGATATCCGTGACGCTGGTGCGGGGCGGTCGATTCGCCGACCATCCGACTCAGATCGCGAGACTGCCGTGTGAGAGCAGGGCGGCGCTGCTGCGCAGTCAGGGCGCCACACCGCGCACCGACTACGTCGTGCTCGACGCGTCGGGCGGCGCCCAGGAGTTCCGGTGTCGGTTCGACGCGCACGAGTTCGCTCTGGAAGCCGGCACCTATACGATCAAGGCGCACTGGATCGATCGTGCAATCGCGTCGAGCCCGCTCCGGGTTGTGTATGCCAGCCTGGCTCCAGCCGCCATCGAGCTCGAAGTTCGCGACGTGCGGAGTCCGGCCGACGCACTTGACCGGGATCTGCACCTGGCTCACCGCGCCCTCGAGGAAGGGCGGCTGGAAGAGGCGGAGACCCTGGCAGACGAGATCGTGAGCCGGGCGCCATATTCGAGTCCGGCCTACTACCTACGCGGTCGCCTCCACTCTGAAAGAGGGCGATGCCACCAGGCGCGGGCCGATTGGCACCAGTCCGCGCTGATCATCGAACGCGGGAGCGATGTCGGCAATCATCACCTGGTGCGATTGTCCCAGGAGCAGCGTGCGCGAGCCGCGGCGGCGCGGCGACAGCAAGCGAGTCAACTGCCTTGCCGCTGAGGTCTCGCTCCGGCACCGCCATCTTCTCGCGATGCGGCCGCCGTCGTTTCGGCGCCTATCACTCGACCCGCCCGGCAGGGCATGAGACCCTGGTCTCGGCGGCCCCGCCCGCACGGGTCGCAGCGTAGACTGCAGGCCAATGCGCCGCGGGACGCACATCATCCTCCTCGTGCTGGCCTGGTCTGGTGCCTGGCCGTCCGCTGCGACCGGACAGGGGCAGCCCGCGCACGCTGCCTCGGGTGTCTTCAATCGTGCACTCGGGGTGGACTGTGTCCACTGCCACACCCCCGGCAACTTCGCTGACCCGTCGAAGCCCATGTTCGACTTCGCGCGCCGCATGGAGCGAATGGTGCGCGCGCTGAGCAACGGGCCGCTCCGTGCGCTCGGCGGTGTCACCTGCTGGAGCTGCCATCGCGGCCGTCCGATCCCGGCGCGCATTCCGCGTGCCGCGTGGGAGTCGCTCGCCCTGGCGCACGCGGGCGACGTCGCCGGCCGGGATGGACTCGGCCTGACGATGAGCGTGTACGCCGCGTCGCTCGGCGTCGCGTGCACGCACTGTCACGTGCCAGGCGACTGGCGCAATCCCTCGAAGGCGCCGCACAAAGGCGTCCCGCTGATGCTCAGCCTTTTCGATCTGATCCCCACCTTCTTCGATGCGGCAGCGCGGATGCCGCAGACCCAGTGCTACATGTGCCATCAGGGACGAGTGACGGTCGAGCGGGCGCCGGGCGAGCAGGAGGAGTGAACAGGCGCGACCCGTCCACCTGTGACCTGCCTCGCGGGCCTTCGGCAGGGCCGAGCAGCGGCCGACGTCTCTGTTGTCGGATGTGTGAATTGGAGCCGGCGGTCGGACTCGAACCGACGACCTGCTGATTACGAATCAGCTGCTCTACCAACTGAGCTACGCCGGCCGGCTGGCAAGCCTTGCATCTTACCACGGCCGTGCCGCCTCCCCGCCGGGCTCGCAACCGGCGTATCATCTCCGCCGGAGATCCCATGGTCGCGCCCCACTTCAACCGCAGCTTCGGGATGATTCTGCTCGCCATCTGGTTGATCCTGTCCGGCCTCACGCAGGTCTTCGCCTTCAGCGTGCCTCCACTCGTGCTGCCGTTCGTCGCCGTCATCGCCGGCGTTCTGATTTTGTTGGGAGAATGACATCCATGTCCCTGTGCCTTCGATCCATCCGGCTCCCCCTGCTCGTCGCGCTCGTCCTCGCCGCTCCCGCCGCCGTGCGCGCGCAGGAGACCACCGGCACCATCCTCGGCACCGTCACCGACGAGAGCGGGGCGGTGCTCCCCGGGGTCACCGTCGTGCTCCGCCACACCGGCACCGGCCAGACCTTCGAACGGGTGACCTCGGAGGCGGGCCTGTACACGGCGCCGCTGCTGCCCATCGGCACCTACGAGGCCACCTTCACCCTCAACGGCTTCCAGCAGCGCGTCGTCCGCGGCATCGCGGTGTCGGTGAACGACCGCCTGCAGATCGACGCGCGGATGACGGTGGGTGGCGTGAGCGAGGTGGTCGAGGTTACCAGCACGCAGTCGGTGCAGCCGACCGCCGCGCTGCAGACGCTGATCGGCGCCGAACGCGTGCAGGAGCTGCCGATCAACAACCGCAACTTCGCCCAGCTCGCCACGCTGGCGCCGGGCGTCTCCAGCGACATGAACGACGAGGTCGGCGTCGGCCTGACCAGCACGATGAACCTGTCGATCAACGGCGCCCGCCGCAACGCGGTGAACTGGCTGGTGGACGGGGTCAGCAACGTCGACGTGGGCAGCAACATCACGCTGCTCAGCACGCCGACGCTGGAATCGATCCAGGAGTTCAAGATCATCACCTCCAGCTACGCCGCCGAATGGCCGCGCAGCGGCGGCGGCATCATCAACGTGGTCACCAAGTCGGGCAGCAACCAGTTCACCGGCAGCGGCTACGAGTTCTGGCGCAACGATGCGCTGAACACCAACTCCTACTTCCGCAAGCTCGCCACCGACCCGCAGATCCGCGACAACCCGCCGTCGCTGCGCTACAACAACTTCGGCTACACCATCGGCGGGCCGCTCCTGCCGTCGCGGGAAAAGGCCTTCTTCTTCTGGTCGCAGGAATGGCGCCGCATCAAGCGCGCCCCCTCGTCCGCCATCCTCAACGTGCCCAACCCGGAATGGCTGACCGACCCGACCAGCGCCAACTACGTCGCGCCGGGCGAGCGCGACCCGCGGGCGGTACGCCTGCTCGAGGGCTACCCGACGCCGAACCTGCCGCCGACGGCGCCCGGCAACCCGGGCCGCTACCAGGTGGTCAACCCGAACATCAACAACACGCGCCAGGAAGTCGTGCGCGTGGATTACGACCTCAACGACAAGTGGCGGCTCACCGGCCGCTACACCCATGACCTCAGCCAGACGCGCGAACTGCAGGGGCTGTTCTTCGGGACGACGAGCATGCCGGGGACGGCGGCGACCGATACCGACGTGCCCGGGAGCGTGGCTGCGGTCGTCGTCAAGTCCATCCTCGGCAACAACCGCCTGAACGAGGCGCAGTACCAGTTCAGCAGCAACCGCATCGGGTCGGCCAAGGCCGAGGGCGTGCGCAACACGCGGGCGGAGTTCGGCGTCACCATCCCCGAGGTCTTTCCCGAGAACGTCAACGACATCATCCCCATCATCGACGTCGCCGGCCTCGGGCTGCTCGGCGCCAACCAGCTGTTCCGCATCCAGTACCTGAACCACACGTTCACCGACAACTTCTCCTGGCAGCGCGGCGACCACGCCCTCAAGTTCGGCGGGCTGATGACCTTCGAGCAGAAGAACGAGAACGCCGCCAGCGTCAGCCACGGCCGCTTCAGCTTCGTCGCGACCGCTAACGGCCCATCCGCGTTCCAGAGCTTCCTGCGCGGCAACGCCACCAGCGCCTGCGCCGCCTGTGCCTACACCGAGGCCGAGCGCGACATCGACCTGCAGCTGCGGTTCAACCGCTTCGAGCTCTACGCGCAAGACACCTGGCGCCTGCGGTCGAACTTCACGGTGGACTACGGCGTCCGCTACTCGCTCTACCCGCCGATCACCGAGAGGGGCAATCAGCTGGTCACCTTCGACCCGTCGGCGTACAACGTGGCCAGCGCGCCGGCGTTCGCCGACGCCAACGGCACCCTCATCAACCGGAACTCGGGCGATCTGCTCGTCGGCATCATCCAGGGTGGCGTGAACTCGCCGTACGGCGATGGCATTTACGCCTTCCAGAAGGACAGCATTCAGCCGCGGGTCGGCTTCTCCTGGGATCCGACCTCGACCGGCGACACCATCGTGCGCGGCGCCTACGGCATGTATTTCGACCAGCCGCTGGTCGGCATCTTCGAACAGAACTCGTTCACGATGCCGCCCATCGTCAACAACGTGACCTTCCTCAACCCGCAGCTCGCCAACCCCGCCGCCGGACAGACGCCGACGACGACCGGCGTACGGACGATCATTGCCAGCGCGACAGACTTCAAGAACCCGCGGATGATGCAGTGGAGCATGGGCGTGACGCGGCGGGTGCTGGCGCAGGCGTTCGCCGAGATCAGCTACGTCGGCAGCCGCGGCGACAACCTGATCCGCCCGACCGACATCAACTACCCGCAGCCGGCCGACGTCGTCGCGCTGCAGACCGCGACCGGGTCCACGGCGGTCAACCCGGTGCGGCCGTTCCGCTCCTACGGCGCCATCACCTACCGCGAGACGACGGCGCGCTCGCGCTATCACGGGCTGCTGACGGCGTTCCGCTACAACGCCGGCCGTGCCGGGACCGCCAACATCAACTACACGCTGAGCCGCAACCAGACCGACGCCTCGAACGATCGCGACGCCCTCGACATCCCGCAGAATCCGCTCGACCCGGACGCCGACTACGCCGACGCGCGCACCGACCGGCGGCACATCATGACCGCGTCGTACATCTACGAAGTGCCGATGCTGAGCGACGCGGGCGCAATCGTGCGGGCACTGGCCGGCGGGTGGCAGGTGGCCGGCATCGTCAACGTCAGCTCGGGGCAGCCGGTGCCGCGCCTCACCGTGTCCACCAACAACTTCCGCCGCGGCGTGCACGCCGATCTGGTCGGCGACATCCAGGCCGGCGAGCGAATCGACGGCACCGCCGTTTATTGGTTCAACCCCGCCGCCTTCGCGCCGCCGGCGGACGGCACGTTCGGCAACTCCGGCCGCGCCCCGTTCCGGCAGGCCGGACGGCACCAGTGGGACGTCACGCTGTCGAAGAACTTCTATCCCACGGCCGACACGCGCCTGCAGTTCCGGGCCGACTTCATCAACGCCTTCAACCAGCTCCAGTGGCAGGCCGATCCGACCGCCAGCCAGTTGGACAACACCTGCACGGTGTCGATCACCTCGTGCACAGTGGCCACCGACCGCTTCGGCCAGGTGCTCGCCACGCGTGCCCCACGGGAGATTCAGCTGGGGATCAAGTTGTACTGGTAGCTTGGCCAGGGGCCTGGGGCCAGGCTCCAGGCCCCAGGGCCCAGGGCCCAGGCTTCAGGCTTCGGGTGGCAATTGCCCTTCTGAGGCCTGGGGCCTGAGGCCTGAGGCCTGAGGCCTGGGGCCTGACGCCTGGAGCCTGAGGCCTGGAGCCTGACGCCCGGCCCCTGAAACCTGGCCGCTGGCGCCTGACTAGGCGGTGGCGACCACCAGCAGGAACCGGCCCTCGGCGTCGATCCAGTGCCGCGTCGGGGTGAAGCCGGCGTCGCGGAGCAGCGCCTCGAAGGTCGGGACGTCGTACTTGTAGGAGCTCTCGGTCCAGATCGGCTCGCCGGGATCGAGCTCGAACGACAGCGCGGCGTCGACCAGGTCCACACGCTGGTGGCGGCGGCTGACCAGGTGCATCTCGATGCGCGATCGCTCGGCGTTCCACACCGCGCGATGGTCGAAGGCCGAGACGTCGAAGTTCCCGCCCATCTCGCGATTCAAGCGCACGAGCAGGTTCTTGTTGAACGCGGCGGTGACGCCGAGCGGGTCGTCGTACACCAGCAGCAGGTCCTGTACCGGCTTGACGAGGTCGGCGCCGATGACCAGCGCGTCGCCCGGGCGCAGGGTGTCGCGGGCGGCGGCGAGAAAGTCACGGGCCTGCGGCGGGTCGAAGTTGCCGATATTGGAGCCGAGGAACAGCACCGCGAGACGCTCGCCGGCGGTGCGGGTCGCCGTCGCCAGCGCGAGCCCGTCGAGGTAGCGGTGCTGGTGGGTGGCGACCTGCACGTCGCGGTCCTCCGCGATCAGACGGCCGGCGGCCCACAACGCGTACACCGAGACGTCCACGAGGTCGACACGGCGGAGCGCGCGATGCGACGGGGCGTCCCGCGTGCCGAGCAGCAGCGCGAGCTTGTCGCCGTTCCCGCAGCCCAGTTCCACGAGGCGTTCCGGCTGGCCGGCGCTCTCGGCGATAGCGTCACGCTGGGCGGCGATGAGCCGGCGCTCGGCGCGGGTCACCGGGTACCACGGCAGCTGGCAGATCGCGTCGAACAGCGCCGAGCCCAGCGTGTCGTACAGCGCCCGCGACGGGAGCTGCCGCGGCGTGGCGGCGAGGTAGCGCCGCACGTCGGCGATCAGCGATTCGGTGGCCGCCATCTCGGCCGCACTGCGCACGGTCGCGGTCACGACGCGTCACCCACGCAGCGAAACGCTGCGTAGACGTAGGGATAACGCGGGCGGAACCAGTTGCGGAACGAGGGCCGCAGCAGTTCGCGCGCCGTCGCCGGTGACGCGCCCTTCATCACGTAATGCGACTCGTCGAAGAAATCCGCCGAGTACTCGGGATACGATGCGCCGGCCTCGAAGCCGGGGAAGGGGCGGAAGATCGACGAGGTCCATTCCCACCCGTTGCCGACCAGGTCGTGCACGCCCCAGGCCGAGCGCCCGGCCGGATGCGTCCCGACCGGCTGCGGGTCCCAGCCGGCGAAATCGAACACCCCGCGCGAGGGATCGGGCGGCGCGTCGCCCCACGGAAATGCCCGCGCCGTGTCCTCGGGCGAGCCGTACGCGGCGCGCTGGTACTCGGCCTCCGACGGCAGGCGGCCGCCGCGCCACCGTGCGTACGCGCTGGCTTCGGCGTGGCTCACGTAGACCGGCCACGCCGCCGGCAGGGGAATCAGGCCGAACATGCCGCGCCACATCCAGTCGCCGCCGTCGCGCTGCCAGAACGCCGGATGCTCCACCTGGTCCTCGCGCAGCCACGCCCAGTCCTCTCGCGACCACAGGTCCTCGCGCGCGTAGCCCCCGTCCGCGACAAACTCCAGGAACTCGGCGTTGCTGACGTTGTTCGCGTCGATGCGGAAGGCGGCCACGTCGATCGGCAGCGGTCCGAACTCGTTGTCCCAGCCGAAGGAAATCTCGCCGCGGGCGGCGCCGAGCCGCGCCGGACCCGCCGGCACGGCCACGGGAACGTTCGCCCCGGGCGCGCCGTCGGTGACCGCCGCGTACCCGGCCGGTGCACGTTTCTGATCGAATGCCAGCCGGTGCCACATGTAGAGCAGCGTCTCCTGGTGCATGGCCTCGTGCTCGAGAATCGTGAACACCGCGTTGGCGGAGTCGAGCAGCGGATGGCCCGGCACGTCGAGGTCGGCGTGCGCCAATGCATCGAGGACGACGGCATCCGCCGCGTCCACGAAGGCGCGCACGCTGGCGCGATCGGGCCAGCTGATCGCGGTGCTGGTGCCATCGACCTCGTCCGGATCGATGCCGCGCGCGAACAAACGTTCCAGTCCTTCGTCGAGGCCCGGCCGTCCGAGCGCGCGCTTGACCAGCGTGTTCAGGCTGAAGGCCGGCAGGTGTCCCTCGTAGAAGACGATGGGGTGGCGCAGCGCGATGGGCTGCGCATAGTACGCCTCGTCGGTGAGCAGATCGAAGAGCGCGGCGGTGCGCGCGCGGTTCTTGCGGTACCAGTCGATGGCGGTCTGGCGGTGAATTCCGTGGCGCGTGGTCAGCATCGCAACACTCCAGCTCAACGGTCGTGGTCGTGTCGATCCAGTCTGCCGATCCAGTATAGGGGCGGGCGCCGCGTGCACGAATGCGTTCCGTGCCGACGCGGCAGGGGCCTCGTCGCATGGCGCAGGTCCTGCTCGTATCGGCGGCAGGTCCTACTCGTCTCGCCGGTAGGGGGCGGGCGCACGGGCATATCTGCTAACATCATGGGGTTATGGACGCGGCCGCGGGCCGCGCCGTGGGATCCCGAGCCATGCAGTCGTCTTCGCGTGACCCGGGCGCCATCGTCGTGCGCGGCGCCCGCACGCACAACCTGAAGAATATCGACGTCACCCTTCCGGCGGGACGTCTCATCGTCATCACCGGCGTCAGCGGGTCCGGGAAGTCCTCCCTGGCGTTCGACACCATTTATGCCGAGGGGCAGCGCCGCTACGTGGAATCGCTGTCCGCGTACGCCCGCCAGTTCCTCGAGCGGATGGAGAAGCCGGACGTCGATCGGATCGACGGGATCTGTCCGTCGATCGCCATTCGCCAGAAGAACAGCATTCGCAACCCGCGCTCGACGGTCGGCACGGTCACCGAGATCCACGACTACATGCGCCTGCTGTTCGCCCGTGTGGGGCGGACGTCCTGCCGGCAGTGCGGGCAGGAGGTCGTGCGCGAAACGGCCGAGGTGGTGGCGACGCGGCTGCTGGAGTTGCCGGCAGGCACCCGGCTGATTCTGGGGTTCGAGCTGCCGGTGGTGGCGCTGGCGGCGGCGGACGCGGAGGCGAGAGCCGCGGCGACCGAAGCCGACTCCGGCGACGACCCCGGCGAGGAAAAGGGGTCGGGTCTATTCAACAATTCTGCGTACGCAGAATCTGCGATCCGGTCGACCTTCGAGGCGCTGCGGCGGAAGGGGTTTGGCCGCGTGCTCGTCGACGGCGAGGCGGTGTCCCTCGACGACATCGATCCGCGGGCGCTGCAGGACAAGCCGTCGATTCACGTCGTCGTGGACCGCATCCGGATCGACCCCGCCCAGCGCGCGCGGCTCACCGATTCGATCGAAATGGCGTACCGCGAAGGGGGTGGTGCGGCATGGGCCCTGCAGCTGCCGGATCCCCCGGCCGGCGAAGGCGCGGCCGGCGCCGCCGACGTCGTGGCGCACGTGTTCTCCGAACGATTCGAGTGCCGGCGCTGCCAGATCACCTACGAGGATCCACAGCCGCGGCTCTTCTCCTTCAACAATCCATTCGGCGCCTGCCCGACCTGCCACGGCTTCGGCAACATCATCGAGCTGGACATGGATCTGGTCGTGCCGGACGCGGCGAAGTCGATCAACCACGGCGCGATCGAGCCGTGGAGCAAGCCGCATTACCGCTCGCACCTGGCGGAGCTGAAGCGCGCCGGCAAGGCGCGTGGCCTGCGGCTCGATGCGCCGTGGCAGGACCTGTCGGACGAGGACCGGCGCTTCGTGGTGGAGGGCGATGGCAGCGACTACGAGGGCATCCGCGGCTTCTTCCGCTGGCTCGAGCGGAAAAAGTACAAGGTGCACGTGCGGGTGTTCCTCAGCCGCTACCGCGGCTACCTCACCTGCCCCGACTGCGGCGGGACGCGGCTGCGGCGCGAAGCGCGCGACGTGCGGGTGGGCGGTCTGACCATCGATCGCGTCTCGGCGCTGACGGTCCGCGACGCGCAGCGTTTCTTCGTCGGGCTGGCGCTGTCAGAGAAGGACGCGGCCATCGCGGACAAGGTGTTGAAGGAGATTCAGCGCCGTCTCGGCTTCCTCAGCGACGTCGGGCTCGACTACCTGACGCTCGATCGGCTGTCGTCCACGCTGTCGGGCGGCGAGGCGCAGCGCATCAACCTGGCCACCTCGCTGGGAGCGTCGCTGGTCGGCACGCTGTACGTGCTCGACGAGCCGTCGATCGGCCTGCACACGCGGGACAACCAGCGCCTCATCGCCATCCTGCGGCAGCTGCGCGATCAGGGGAACACGGTGCT
Source organism: uncultured Acidobacteriota bacterium (assembly GCA_963707795.1). GTDB lineage: Bacteria > Acidobacteriota > Vicinamibacteria > Vicinamibacterales > UBA2999 > JACCSI01. The sequence goes on from OY970174.1 coordinate 1,039,778, forward strand.
GGTCGTCGAACACGATGCCGACATGATTGCGGTGGCCGACCACGTGATCGACATGGGGCTGGGCGCGGGGGAGCATGGCGGCCGGGTGGTCTTTGCCGGCACGCTCGACGCGTTGATGGGCGAGCCGCGATCGCTCACCGCCAAGTACCTGCGCGGCGAACTGGCCATCCACGTGCCGGCCACGCGGCGGCGGGGGACGCCGCAGCGCATCCGCCTCGCCGGCGCGAGCGAGCACAATCTCAAGGCGGTGGATGTCGAGGTGCCGCTCAACACACTGACGGTGGTGACGGGCGTCAGCGGATCGGGGAAGTCGACCCTGGTGCACGACGTGATGTACGCGGCGATCAAGCGGGCCAAGGGCGACTGGGACCGCAAGGTCGGCGCGCATCGCAAGCTCGAGGGACACGAGTTCGTGAGCGACGTCATCCTCGTGGATCAGGCGCCCATCGGCCGCACTCCGCGCTCGAACCCGGTGACCTACCTCAAGGCCTTCGATCCGATCCGCGAGCTGTTCGCCGGGACGAAGGATGCCAAGTCGCGCGCCCTGACCGCAAGTCACTTCTCGTTCAACGTCCCGGGCGGGCGTTGCGAGGCGTGCCAGGGCGAAGGCGAAGTGCGCGTCGAGATGCAGTTTCTCGCCGACGTGTTCGTGCCTTGCGAGCACTGCGACGGGCGGCGCTTCAAGCCGCAGGTCCTCGAGGTGCGCTACCGCAACAAGTCGATCACCCAGGTGCTGGACATGACGGTCCGCGAGGCGCTGACCTTCTTCGGCGGCTCGCCGAAGGTGCTGCGCCGCCTGCAGGTGCTCGACGAGATCGGGCTCGGCTACCTGCGGCTGGGACAGCCGGCGACGACGCTGTCGGGCGGCGAGGCGCAGCGGATCAAGATTGCGGCGCACCTGACGTCGCACGGGGGGGAGCGGCTGCTCTACATCCTCGACGAGCCGACGACCGGGCTGCACTTCGACGACATCGCGAAGCTGCTGGCGGCGTTCCGCAAGCTGCTCGAGGCCGGGCACACGCTGGTGGTGATCGAGCACAACCTCGACGTGATCAAGGTGGCGGACTGGATCATCGATCTGGGCCCGGAGGGCGGGGAGGATGGGGGGACGGTCGTGGCGATGGGGACGCCCGAGCAGGTGGCGCACGTGCCTGGATCGCACACCGGGCGGTTGTTGCAGGAGATTCTCTCGTCCGGCCGCCTGCTGCAGACCGTCGCCCGCTGATTTCCACAAAGGGGTCGGGTCTATTGAACGATTCTGCGTACGCAAAAATCTAAATGAGACCCGACCCCTTTTTCGGCACGACCCTGCCCCGCGACTTTTACGCCCGCCCGACCCTCGACGTCGCCCGCGATCTACTCGGCAAAGTCCTCAGCCACCGCACCCGGCTCGGCCTCACGGCCGGCCGCATCGTCGAAGTCGAGGCCTACATCGGCGAGGACGACCCCGCGTGTCACGCGGCCGTGGGCCCGACCGCGCGTAATGCCCCCCTCTACGGGCCTCCCGGCATCGCCTACGTCTATCTCAATTACGGCCTTCACTACCTCGTCAACGCCGTCACCGAGGACACCGGCGCCCCCGCCGCCGTCCTGATTCGCGCGCTCGAGCCGATCGACGGCCTCGCCCTGATGCGCCGGCGCCGCGCCCGCAGCAAGTGGCGCCGCGGCAAGCCGACGCCCCCCGACCACGATCTCTGTCGCGGCCCCGGCAATCTCACGACCGCGCTCGGCATCACGCTCGCGCACAACGGGCGGCCGCTCACCACCCCCCCGCTCGTGATCGAGGATCCCGGTGGCGCCGCCCCGGAGGTGACCTGGAGCCCGCGCATCGGCATTCGCGTCGGCACCGACCGCCGCTGGCGCTGCACAGTCGTTGGCAGCGCCGCGCTCTCCGGCCCCGCGCGCCCCCGCCGCACTCCTATACTCTCCTGATGCCTGCGCGCGCGATCCTCGCGACCCTCGTCCTTGCCGCCTCGTCGTGGACGCTGGCCGCGGACACCTACCCCCGCCAGCCCAACGTCGATGCGAGGCACTACCGATTCGACCTGACCCTCGCCGACGACAGCTTCCACATCGACGGCGACGCGACCGTGACCGTGCGCCTGGTCGCGCCGGTGCGCGAGGTCGCGCTCGATCTCGCGTCCGCCCACGGCCACACCGGCATGACGGTACGCGCCGTGTCGCTGGCTGGCCAGGCCGTCACCTACGCGCACGAGGCGAACCGCCTGCGTCTGCCCGTGCCCGACGCGGCGAAGCCGGGCGACGACCTGGTCTACGAGATCCGCTACGCGGGCACGCCGGGCGACGGCCTGCGCGCGACCACCACCCTGCACGGCGACCGGGCCGTGTTCAGCGACAACTGGCCGGACCGCGCGCGCCACTGGCTGCCGCTCATCGACCACCCGTACGACAAGGCGACCGGCGAGCTGATCGTCACCGCGCCGGCCCAGTTCCAGGTCGTGTCGAACGGCCGGCTGGTCGAGGAGATCGATCTCGGCGCCGGCCGGCGCCGCACGCACTGGAAGCAGTCGGTGCCGATCGCCTCGTGGCTCTACGCGCTGGGCGTCGCCCGCTTCGACGTGCACCACGCGGGCGTGGTCGGGACGGTGCCGCTGCAGACGTGGGTCTTTCCGCAGGACCGGGTACAGGGCCGCGCGGTCTTCGAGGAGACCTCGCGCCGCGCGCTGGAGTTCTTCACGACGCGGGTCGGCCCCTACCCGTACGAGAAGCTCGCCAACGTCCAGGCCGCCGGCATCACCGGCGGGATGGAGAACGCCACCGCCATCTTCTACGGCGACAAGGGCGTCGCCGCGGGCCGCGCGCCCGTTGTCCACGAGATCGCACACCAGTGGTTCGGCAACTCGGTCACCGAGCGCGACTGGGACGATGTGTGGCTGAGCGAGGGATTCGCGACCTACTTCGCGCTGCTGTATACCGAGCACGTCGAGGGACGCGACGCCTTCGTGCAGGGCCTGGTCCAGAGCCGCCGCGCCGTGCTCGAGCTCGAGGCCAAACGGCCCGGCACCCCCGTCGTCCACCGCAACCTCGCCGACATGCGGCAGGTGCTGAATCAGCTCGTCTACCAGAAGGGCGGCTGGATTCTGCACATGCTGCGCGCCGAGATCGGCACTGACGCGTTCTGGACGGCCATCCGCGAGTACTATCGCCGTTACCGCGACCGCAATGCGTCGACCGACGAGTTCCGGCAGGTGGCCGAAGAGGCGAGCGGGCGGGATCTCGGCTGGTTCTTCGATCAGTGGCTCAGTCGCGGCGCCTCACCGCGCATCGACGGCAGCTGGCGATTCGACCCCGGCCGCAAGGTCGTCGAACTCGCGTTGGCGCAACCGGCCGGTGCGCCGCCGTTTCGCATGATGGTCGACATCGGCCTCGTCGACGCCGCTGGCGTGCTGACCGGCGTCGAGCGCCACACCATCGACGCGTCCACGCAGACCATCGTGCTTCCCGCGGCGACGGCGCCGGCGGCCGTGTCGCTCGACCCCAATACCTGGCTGCTCGCCGACGTCCGGATCGGTCGCGCGCACTGAGCGTTCCGGAACCGCGCGACGATGGGCCCGGCGCGCGGACGCCGGCCGGCGAAAACACACACGGCGTCTCGCGCTACGCCGACGGTGCCTGCTCGGCCGCCTCGCGCATGACCGCCCACACCGACGCGACGTGCGCGCGTTCGGTCTGTTCGGCGCCCACGGACACGCGCACCATCCACCGATCGTCGAGCATGGCGGGGGTGACGTAGGCGCGGCCCGAGCGATTCACCCGGTCGGCCCAGGCCAGGGTGTGGCGGTTCAACGCGTCGCCCGCCAGGCCGGGCGGCTCGTGCCGGACGCACACGGTCTGCAGGATCACCGGCGCGAGCACCCGCCACGCCGGGGTGGCGGTTACCTGATCGGCCAGCCAGCGGGCGTTGTCGATGTCGCGGCGCAGCCGCGCCTGCAGCCCCGCGACTCCCTGCTCGCGGATGAGGAACCAGAGTTTGAGGGCGCGGAATCGACGGCCGAGCGGCAGACCCCAGTCGCGATAGTTGCGGACCCGGCCGTCGGCGGAGGTTTGCAGGTAACTGGGGTTGGTGGACATGACGCGCACCAGGTGCTCCGGGTCGCGCACGAAATAGACCGTGCAGTCGAAAGCCGCGCCGAGCCACTTGTGCGGGTTGACGACGATCGAATCGGCGTCCTCGATGCCGTCCCACATCCACCGGCATTCCGGCAGCACCATGGCCGAGCCGGCCATCGCGGCGTCCACGTGCAGCCACAGGCCCAGCCGCCGGGCGATGGGTGCGATCGCCGCGATCGGATCGATGGCCGTCGTCGTCGTCGAGCCGGTGGTGGCCACCACGGCGCAGGGCAGCCGCGAGGCGGCGGCATCCTCGGTGACGAGCGCCTCCAGGCGATCGGCCCGCATCGCGAAGCGCTCGTCATCGGGGACGACGCGGATGTTGTCGCGCCCGAAGCCGGCGAGCAGTGCCGCCTTGTCGACGGAGCTGTGGCTCTGCCGCGTCGTGTAGACGGTCAGCGGCTGCGGCAGCGCCTGCATGCCGCCGTGCCCGAGGCTGAAATTCGTCGACCGCTCCCGCGCGCACAGCAACGCGACGAGCGTGCTCGTCGACGCCGTGTCCTGAATGACGCCGTGCCACCCGGGTGGCAGCCCGAGCATCTGCCGGAGCCAGTCGGTCACGACTTCCTCCAGCTCGGTCAACGCCGGGCTCGATTGCCAGGCGAGCCCCAGCACGCCCAGGCCGGTGCTGACGTAGTCGCCGAGGACGCTGGCGAGCGTGCCATTACACGGGAAATAGCCGAAGAACGAGGGATGCTGCCAGTGGGTGAGGCCGGGCACGATCAGCCGATCCAGGTCCGCGAGGATCGCGGCGAACGGCTCGGGGTCGGACGGCGGCCGGGACGGGAGTTGCGCCTTGATCTCGCCGGGCGACGTGGCCGCCATCACCGGCCGTTCGCCGACCCGGGCCCGGTAGTCGGCGATGAAGTCCACGATCTGGTGGCCAGCGGCCCTGAACTCGTCCGGCGTCATCCGACGAGTGTAGTGCTGGTCCGTCCGCCGCGGCGACTCGTCCGCCGATGCCGCCGTTAACGGTCCGTCGTGCGTCAGCGCGGACGGGCTACTAGCGCGAGAACTGAATGAAGTACTGCGACCGTCCGCCCATGAAGAAGCGGGCCCGTTCGCCGGCGACCTTGTCGGTTCCGCTTCCCGTTTCGGTGCCGATGACCTGCGGGTACCACAGGCCGCCGGCGATCAAGCGCTGCGGGTCGGACCAGTCAGCCGGGTTGTCGAGCGCGGATGCGAACGCGACGTAGATCCCCTCCTGCCGCCACGACACGTCGTTCGCCCGGTTCAACAGCATCACGTACTGCTGCAGGTAGGTGTTCCAGTGCACGGAGGGGCCCCAGAACGCGTCCACCTGCTGGTCGTCGTGCCACCCGTCCCGCACCCGATAGATGGGCACGCCAGCGGGGTAGGCGTAGCCCTGGGCATCGGCGCCGCGCGGCCGCCGGGTCGGGACCCAGGTCGAATCGCGCCACCAGACCGACACCTTGCCCGCGGGCCGGTCCCGATTGGCCCACACCATGCGGCCGATGGCGACGCCCTGGGTCTGCTCGCGATCGCCGTACTGGCTGAAGAAGAAGTAGAGATAACGGGCATCGGCATCGAGCACGGCGGAGAAGTCGCCGACCCCGCCGACGAAGTAGCGGTTCGTGGACGCGCAATCGTGCCAGCCGGCTGGCGCTTCGAGGATGACGCCGAGGTCCTCCCAGCTCTCGCCGTGGTCGGTCGATCGCGCGGCGCCCATGCGCGGCAGCGTCCGCCGATCGTCTTCGCCACAGATCTCGGCGGGCAGCTCGTTGTGGTAGTAGCCGTACCACGTGCCGTCCACGTCGGGGATGATGGCCTCGAGCCACACGCCGTGCAACGGTCCGTTTTCGACGAACGCGATGGCGCCCGCGTCCGCGAGGTTGGCGACCTGGGTCCCGGTCTGGCGGGTAGGCCAGCCATTGAACGACGTGAAGAGAAACAGGGTCGGGCGGCCGTTGAGGCGTTCCCAGATGGCCGGGCTGTTGCTGTCGGTGCCCGAATCGAACGCGATCGCCGGTGCCGGCACGAGCACCGCGGTGGGATCGCGCGGCACCGCCTGAGCGTGTGCCGGGACGTCGTTGACGCGAATCAGAATCGCCGCGGCGGCGATGGCGGCGGCCAGGGTCGCGCGGCGAAGTGTCGGACCGTTCACAATTCCTCCACCGGAGCAGGGGATGACGGTCCTTAATACGCCGCCTGCGCTCGCGCGTTAACCGGACGGTTGTCTCCGGTTGTCACCGTCGGGCCGCGCCGCGTCGGACCCGGGCATGAGCGTGACGTCCAGGCGCGGGAAGGGAATCTTGATGCCCTCGCGATCCATGGCCCGCTTGATGCGGCGGCGCAGCTCGCGGCCCACCTCCCACTGCTTCAGCGGAATCGTCTTGATGCGCAGGCGCAGGGTGACGGAGGAATCGCTGAACGCGTCCACGCCGAGCACCTCGACGGGGGCGAGGATGAACGGCGCGAACGCCTCGTCGGCCTGCAGGTCGGCGCCCACGTCCTTGAGCATCGCCACCACGCGGTCGGTGTCGGCGTCGTATTCCACGCCCAGATCGATGACGTAGAACGAGAAGTCCTTGGTCCGGTTCGCCAGCGTCTTGATCTCGCCGTTGGGAATCACGTGGACCACCCCCTCGAGATCGCGCAGGACGATGGTGCGCAGGTTGATCTGTTCCACCAGCCCCCCGGTGCCGTTGACCATGGCGACGTCGCCGACGCGCACCTGATCCTCGACGATGAGGAAGAACCCGGTGATGACGTCGCGCACCAGCGTCTGCGCGCCGAAGCCGACGGCCAGCCCGGCGATCCCGGCGCCGGTCAGCACCGGCGTGATGTCCACGTCGAGCTCGCGCAAGACGATCAGCGCGGCCGTCGCCCAGATCAGCGATGCCGAGCCCGCGCCGGGCGATGCCGGCAATCGTCTGCGCGCGCTTGCGGCGTTCGAGCGCGTCGAGCCCGGTGCCGACCGCCATCTCGCTCTCCGCGCGCAGGATGATCGCCGCCAGCGTGCGCACCAGCGCAAACGCCAGCAGCAGCAGCGCGGCGATGCGAAGGCCCCTGGTCGCCGCCCAGCGTCCCAGCTCGGCGGAGGGGAGCCCGACCTGCACGTCGACCCCCGCGTACTCCATCGCCGGGAACACGACGATGGCGAGCACGAGGAGGAACGTGACCAGCCGCACCACCCGGATCGTGCCGCGGGCCAGCGGGTCGGGGTCAGCGGAGATCCGCCCGCCGGCGAGAAGGCCGCGGCGCGCCAGGCGACCGGCGGCGAGCGCGGCCGCCGCGGCCAGGGTCACCGCCAACGCCAGCGCCAGCGCGAGGTCGAGAGAGTCGGCAGTCAGGAGGGCGGCAGTCACAGGCGCCGTTCAGGTCGCGTCAGCCTCGTCGCCGGGCCGGACGCTGCCCCTGGCGTTGCACCGGCACCTTGAAGGTCTGGCGCTGCCCGTCGCGCAGGACGGCGATGGTGGCGGTGCTGCCGACGGGGGCGTCGGAGATCACTTTCAGCAGGGTGGCCGTGTCGCTGATGCGCTGCCCGTTGACTTCGATGATGATGTCGTACTGTGCGATGCCCGCTTGCATCGCCGCGCCGCGGCCCATGCCGGTGACCACGACGCCGTCGGTCGACGGCGCGCCGAGCTGCTGCGCGATGTGCGTGGTCAGCGGCGCCACCTCCAGGTAGCCGATCGACCCGCGCCGCACCTCGCCGTAGCGGCTCAGCTCGTCCACCACCCGCCGCGCCAGGTTGCTCGGCACGGCGAATCCGATGCCCTGGTACCCGCCGCTCTGGGTGAAGATCGCCGTGTTGATGCCGACGAGCTCGCCGCGAGCGTTGACCAGCGCCCCTCCCGAGTTCCCCGGGTTGATGGCCGCGTCGGTCTGGATGAAATCCTCGTAGGTGGAGATGCCGACGTTATTGCGGCCCAGGGCACTGACGACGCCGAGCGACACCGACTGACTGAGCTGGTAGGGATTGCCGATGGCCATCACCCATTCCGCCACCTTCAACTGCGAGGAGTCGCCCCACGGAATCACCGGCAGATCGCCGCCCTCCACCTTGAGCACCGCGAGGTCGGTCCAGGTGTCGACGCCGACAATGGCCGCCTGCAGTTCGCGCTTGTCGGCGAGCGCCACCGTCACCTTCTCGATCGTGCCCTGCCCGAGGACATGGTAGTTGGTGACGACCAGGCCGTCGCGTGACACCACCACCCCCGAGCCGAGGCTCGACGCATAGCGGTCGCGGGAGCCGAGCATGCCGTCGGGATTGCCGAAGAACTGCTGGAAGAAGGGGTCGCTGAAGAACGGGGACGTGCGCTGCCGCACGACCTGAATCGACGAGATGTTGGCGACGGCGCGGATGGTCTGGTCGGCGACGCGCGTGAAGTCGGGGCCGGGCGCGGTCGTGAGGGCCACGGCGGCGCCGCGCGGCGCGCCGGCGGCCGCGGTGTCGGGCTGCGCCGTGACCACCACGTCGCTGCGCAGGCGGCCGGTGAGGACGACCCCGGCGACCAGGCCGGCGGTGAGGAAGATCAGCGCGATGGAGAGACGCTTCGTCATGAGTCACCCCGACAAAGGTCCCCGCCGGCACGAAGAGAAGTCAGGTCCGGATCGATCAGGACACATCCACGCGACGAGGGCCGCGCGGCGGCGACTTGGGCACGATCACCGTGAGCACCCCGTCACGGAGGTCCGCCGAAATCTCGTCGGCGTTGACGGTGGGCGGCAGGGCGAAGGTCCGGGAGAACTCGCCGTGGCCGCGCTCGACCTGATGATATTGCTCGCACGGGACCCGCGCATCGCGGCGTCCCTGCAACGTGATGCGCCCGTCGGAGACCTCGATGCGCACCTGTTCGCGGGCGATGCCGGGCAGTTCCGCCGTGACGATGAAGGCATCGGCCGTCTCGCAGAGGTCGACCGCCGGCGCCCAGCCCTGCGGGCCCGCGGAGGACAGCCGCTCCAAGCGGTGTTGGATGGCCAGCAGGTCGCGAAGTGGATCCCAGCGCGCGAACGCCACGATCGGCATCGTAGCATCAGGCCTGCCGTGGCGGCTAGTGGCCCGTCCCGGTGACGCCGTCGCCGCCACCGGCCGGGCGTCCCGGCGGCGGGGCGGGTCGGCCGTCGATAGTGCTAGCATTGCAAGGTTCTACCGACTCAAACGAAGGCATCATGGCAGACACACTCCTGGCGACCCGGCTGAAGAAGGGCATGATCATCAAGCTCGACGGCGAGCTGTTCCGCATCCACGATCTGATGCACGTCACCCCGGGCAACCTCCGCGGCTTCGTGCGCGTGAAGGGCCGCAACCTCCGCAGCCAGACCATGTCCGAGCAGAAGCTGCGCTCCGAGGACGTCATCGAACGGGCGACGCTCGATGAGAAGGAGATGCAGTTCCTCTACAGCGACGGCGAGGGCTACCACTTCATGGACACCGAGACCTACGACCAGATCCACATGAGCGCCGGGACGCTCGGCGAGTCGGTCGGCTTCCTGAAGTCGGAGATGAAGATCCGGGTCGAGTTCTACGGTGACGAACCGGTGGGCATCGAGCTGCCGCAGACCGTCGATCTGAAGGTCGTCGAGACCGTCCCGGCCATCAAGGGCGCCACGGCGACCAACCAGATGAAACCGGCGACGCTCGAGACCGGCGTCGTCGTCCAGGTCCCGCCGTTCGTCGGCGAGGGCGACATGATCCGGGTCAGCACCGACACAGGGGAATACCTGGCGCGCGCGTGATCATCCTCATCGGATCGACGCGCGCCGCCAAGGTCGAGGGCGTGCGCGAGGCGCTGGCCGCGATCGCCAGCGTGGATCCGCGGTTCGCCTCGGTCTCGCTCCACCCCCACGATCTGACCGCGGTGGCCCCGCGCATGCCGATGAGCGTCGACGCGATCGTGGACGGCGCCGAGCGCCGGGCGCGGGCGCTGCTCGCCGCCGAGGCCCGGCGAGACCCGCCGGCCTTGGCCGTCGGCCTCGAGGGCGGGCTGGCACGGCTGCCGGGCGGCGGCGAGCGATGGACGCTGCAGACCTGGGCCGCGGTCAGCGACGGCGCGCGCTGGGGTGTCGGCGCCGGGCCGGCGTTGTTGCTGCCGGCGGCGGTCGTCGAGCGCGTGGTTGGCGGCGAAGAGCTGGGCGACGTCGTCGATGCGATGGCCGGCGTGCCGGTGCGCGGGTCGCGCGGCGCGTGGGGCCTGCTGACGTGCGACCTCATCGGCCGCCGCGAGGCGTTTCGTCTTGCCACGGTGGCGGCCTTCGCGCCGTTCTACCACCCGGCGGCGTGGGCCACGCCGGCCGCCTCGCCGGAGCCCGGCACTCCGCCCGCGCGGATCCTATAATCCAGATATGGACGTCGTCCGCACCCCGCAGGCGGGGTGGATCGAAGTCATCGTCGGCAGCATGTTCAGCGGCAAGAGCGAAGAGCTCATCCGCCGGTTGCGGCGCGCACAGATCGCGCGGCAGCGGGTGCAGATCTTCAAGCCGGCGGTGGACACGCGGTACGGCGACGACCACATCGTGTCGCACAGCGAGCTGCGCATCCCGTCGGAACAAGCGGCCAGTTCCGCCGATCTGCTGGCCAGGGTGAAGCCCGAGACCGAGGTGGTGGGCATCGACGAAGGGCAGTTCTTCGACACCGATCTGCCCGCCGTCTGCGCCGAGCTGGCCTCGCATGGCGTGCGTGTCATCGTCGCCGGCCTGGATCAGGATTATCTGGGCAAGCCGTTCGAGCCGATGCCGCAACTGCTCGCCGTGGCGGAGTACATCACCAAGACCCGCGCCATCTGCATGGTGTGCGGGAATCCGGCGAACCACACGCAGCGGCTCGTGCACAGCTCCGACCGCGTCCTGCTCGGCGCCACCGGAACCTACGAGGCCCGCTGCCGCCACTGCTTCGATCCCACGCTGTCGAACGTCGCGCCCGCCGGCGCCGCGAGCGCGAAGGGGTCATGAGCCTGGTCGCCCTGCTCCCGCAGATTCTGCTGGTGCTCGGCGTCGGGTTCCTGCTGGCGAACGTGCGCCTCGCCGTCGAGCTCGTGCGCTGGCGCCGACGCCGTCCGGCCGCGCTGGTCACCTGGCCGGCGAGCAAGCCGCCGTTCTACGGCCTCAGCCTCGGGATCGGCATGATGCTCGGGCTGCTGATCATGCTGAAGGCGTACCTCGCGCTGCGCCAGAGCGACGGCCTGGCGCAGTGGTTCGGCGTGTTCGGCCGCACCACGTTTGGCGAGCTGATGATGTTCGTGTACTTCGGCTACATGCTGCCCCTGTCCACCCGAATCACGCGCGGGCTCTATGCGGAGGGGATCTGGGCCGACACCGGGTTTCTGCCCTACGCCCAGATCGGCGGGATCAAGTGGCGGGACGGCGAGCCGCCCACGCTGGTCCTGATCTCGCGGCTGAAAACGGTCGCGCGGAGCCTGGAGGTGCCGATCGGCTGCCTCGGGGAAGTGCGGCGCGTGCTGCGGGACAAGATCACCAGCCACGCCATCGAGATGGACGAGGGCCCCGGCATCCACCTCGGGGCCCGCGACGCGCGCGACTCGGTCTGACCGGACCGGTGGACCCGTCTCACCCGGCCGACGCCGGCGCAGGGGGGGCGAAAACGGTCAGGGGTTGCGCGCGGCAGTAAAGCCCTGCACACTTTGGCCGATATCTCAGGAGACCAACTATGCCACCGCGCCCGACCTGGAAAGGCTATCTCAAGGTCAGCCTCGTCAACATCCCGGTCAAGGTCTACCCGGCGACCGAGGCGAGCGCCACGATCTCGTTCAATCAGCTGCACGCCGAGTGCCAGACCCGGATCAACCAGAAGAAATGGTGCGCCAAGTGCGAGCGTGAAGTCACCTCGGCCGAGGTGGTGAAGGGCTACGAGTTCGAGAAGGGCCGCTGGGTGGTGATGACCGACGAAGACATCGCCAAGGTGCGCACCGAATCCACCAAGGTCATCAACCTGGTCCAGTTCGCCGGAGACGACGAGATCGACCCGATGTACGTGGATCGCGCCTACTACCTCGTCCCCGACGGGCCGATGGCGACCGATGCCTACGCCGTGATGCGCGACGGCATGCACGGCAAGGTCGGCGTCGGCAAGGTGGCCATTCATGGCCGCGAGTCGCTGGTGGCGGTCAAGCCGCACAAGCAGGGACTGGTGATGTACACCCTGCATCACGCCGCCGAGATCCGGACGATCGATCAGATTGACGAGCTGCGCGAGGTGCGCGGCAAGGTCAACGCCGCCGAGATGAAGCTCGCCAAGCAGGTCATCGAGAGCTATGAGGGCGAATTGAACCTGTCCGACTACAAGGACGAGTACCAGGAGGGACTCAAACAGATCATCGATGCCAAGGTCGCCGGGGAGGAGTTCGTGGCGCCGGCGGAAGAGGCGCCGCCCAAGGTGGTGGACCTGATGGAAGCGCTGCGCCGCAGCCTCGATCAGGTGAGCACGGGCAAGAAGAAGACGGCCAAGGTCGTCGACGCCACGGCAGTCAAAGGCGCGAAGAAGGCCGCCAAGAAACGGAAGGCTTCGTGATGGCAAGCAAAGCAGTCTGGGGAGCGCACCGGAAGGACAAAACCGCGAAGGGCCGGCGTGCGCGGGCGAGAGCGCGGCGATCGCTGCGCCCGGGTCACCGGTCGCACGGCGTCAGCTCGTCCGGCCGCGGGCGGTAGCCGCCCGTCTCACCACAGGTAGCCGAGCAGGCCCATCCCCCGGGCCGTCGGATCGCGCAGCCAGTCCGGCGGAGTCAGCCAGACGAACGCCAGAATCGCCACCACCCAGGCGTCATAGGCCACGCGTGGCGCGATCGTCCCGCCAGAAGAACGCCCGCCACAGGATGCCGCGCACCCCGCCGGTCGCCGGCATCGGCCGGTCGTTGAGGGCGAGGAAGGTGTAGTAGATCCGGTTGGCCACGGTCACCACCGACAGCGCCAGAATCACCCACAGCACCGCCGCCATCCGATCGGTGAAGGCGCCGATCATGAACAGCACGATCCGCTCGGGCCGCTCCATGAAGCCCACCTTGCACTTCTCGATCAGCGACTCGGCGCGCGCGCGCGCGTAGCTGGTCATGATCGAGAAAATGAGCGTCAGCGTCGCCACCAGGACGTACCCTTCGCGGCCGAGCGAGGAATAGAGCCAGATCAGCCCGGTGAACAGCGCCAGGTCGGAGAAGCGGTCGAGGGTGGAGTCCCAGAAGGCGCCGAACGCCGACTGCGTGCCGGTGATGTGCGCGACCTTGCCGTCGATGAAGTCGAAGATGTTGGCGACGATCATGATGACGCCGGCGAGGACGAAGCGATCCATCGCCAGCGCCCAGGCGGCGACGACGTTGATCAGCACGCCGACCAGGGTCAAGACGTTGGGGTGGATGCCGAGCGCCACGCTGGCGGCGATGATGGCGCGCAGCGGCAGCATGCAGACGGCGCCGATCGCGCCCGTGAAGGTCATCGTTTACACTGGGAGCAGGTCCCGCGTGCGCGGCCGGATCGACTGGCCATCGGCCGCCCCCCGACGGAACAAGGCAGACGGAACGAGGCCGCCCGGCGATCCCGCCGGACCGTCGCGCCGCGCCGCCGGTGAGGTGTGCCGTGCAGGCCGGGGTTCGTAATGGCCTGATAGCGTATCAATGGCGATTCACGATCTCAAGGAGCAGATCGCGCGGCTGCCGCTGCAGCCCGGCGTCTACCTCTACGCCAACGCCGCCGGCGAGACGCTCTATGTCGGCAAGGCACGGTCGCTGCGCGACCGGGTCCGCAGCTATCTCGGCGCCTACGGCACCAGCCCCCGCCACGACGCGTTGCTCGATGAGGCGGTGCGCCTGGAGGTCATCGTCACCGACTCGGTCGTCGAGGCGCTGGCGCTCGAGAACAATCTCATCAAGCAGCGGTTCCCCCGCTACAACATCCTGCTCCGCGACGACAAGAACTACCCCTATCTCCAGCTCACCACCAGCGAGCGCTTTCCGCGCGTGCTGGTCGCACGCCAGGTCGACCGCGGCGGCGACTTCTTCGCCGGGCCGTTCCTGCCCGCCAAGTTCGCGCGCCGGACCATGGCGCTCACGCACAAGCTGTTCGGCCTGCGCTCGTGCAACGAGGTGATCACCGGTCTGCGGCCCCGCCCGTGCCTGGAATTCGACATAGGCCGGTGCCTGGCGCCGTGCGTCGCCGCCATCTGCAGCGAGCAGCGCTACGCCGCCGCGGTGGCCGACACCCGCCTGTTCCTCGAGGGCCGCAACGAGGAACTGGTGGGGCAGCTGCGCGGCCGGATGGTGCAGGCCGCGGCCGCCGAGCGCTACGAGGAGGCCGGGCAGCTGCGCGACGCCATCCGCACCGTCGAGTCGGTGCAGGAGCGGCAGCAGAAGATGGCCACCGCCGGTCTGAACGATCGCGATGTCATCGGCGCGAAAGTCGGCACCCAGGGCGCCGTCCTGCAGGTGTTCGTGTTCCGCGGCGGCCGGGTCATCGAGCGCTTCGAGCTGCAGACCGACCTGCCGCCGGCGGGGCGCCACGGCGCTGATGGCGCTGGCGCCGCCGAGCCCGGCGTGTCGGAGGGCGAGCTGCTCGAAGTGGCGCTGTCGCAGCTGTATGCCGACAAGGTGCCGCCGCCGGAGATCCACGTGCCGGCCGAGCCGAACGAGCGCGACGTCCTCGAAGCCTGGCTGTCGGCGCGGGCCGGGCGCCGGGTCCGCATCCTGGTGCCGCAGCGTGGCGACAAGAAGGACATGGTCGACCTCGCGCAGCGCAACGCCGCCCTGGCCTACCGCTCGCGATTCGACACCGAAGCCACGGCGCACTACGACGCCCTCGACCAGCTGCAAGGCATCCTCAAGCTGCCGATGCTGCCGCGTCGCATCGAGTGCTTCGACGTCTCGACGATGCAGGGTGCCGAGACGGTGGCTTCGCTGGTCGTGTGCGAGGACGGCCGGATGAAGCGCAGCGAGTACCGCAAGTTCCGCGTCCGGGGAGACGCCGCGGTGCCGGCGGACGCGGGCGCGCGCTTCCTCGACGATGTGGCCGCCATGAAGCAGGTGGTTGGTCGCCGCTATCGCACGATGCTCGAACGCGGGGGGCCGTTTCCCGACCTCATCGTCGTGGACGGCGGCAAGGGTCAGCTCAACGCGGCGTACGAAGCGCTGGCGGACGTCGGTCTGGCCAATCTGGTGGCGATCGGCCTGGCCAAGAAGGAGGAGCTGGTGTTCGTGCGCGACAGCGATCGGCCGATCGGGATGGATCCGCATGGCCCGGCGCTTCGGCTGCTGCAGCGCATCCGCGACGAAGCGCATCGCTTCGCGGTCACGTTCCACCGGCAGGCGCGCGCCCGCCGTGACCTGCGCTCGGAGCTCGACGCCGTGCCCGGGATCGGTCCGCGGCGGCGCAAGGCGCTCCTGACCCATTTCGGCAGTCTGGCCGGCGTGCGGCGGGCCACCCGCGAGGAATTGACCCGCGTGGTCGGTGCGCGGAGCGCGAGTGCCGTCATCGAGCACTTCGCGCACACCTCGTGACGCCCGACCCGATCGACTTCACCGCCGATGGACGCGCCGCGCTCGGACACGCCGCGCTGGAGTGGGTGCTGCAGCAGTTCGCCAGTGTCGCGGCCATGCCGGTCTATCCGACGGTCACCGCGGCGGGTGTGTCCGACACGGTGCGCGAGACGCTGCCGATCGATCCGCAGGATCCGGCGCTGGTGCTGGAGCAGTTCGCCGCGCTGGCCGCGCTGGGTCGCAGCAACGGCCATCCGCGGATGTTCGGCTACGTGCAGTCGTCGGCGAGCTTTGCCGGCGTCATCGGCGACTTTCTCGCGTCCGCGGCCAACCAGAACGTCACCTCGTGGCGATCGGCGCCTGCGGCGACCACCGTCGAGCGGCAGGTGATCGAATGGATCGCGGAGCTGGTCGGCTTCGATCGCGGCGGCGAGGGGCTGCTCCTGAGCGGCGGCTCGCTGGCGAACCTGACCGGCCTCGCCGTGGCCCTCCGCGCTTCCACCGACGTGGACGTCAACCAGCATGGCGTCGCCGCGCTGGCCGCGCCCCCGCGGGTGTACGCGCCGGCCGGCGCGCACATGTCGATCGCCAAGGCGGCGGCGCTGCTCGGCCTCGGGCGTGACGCGATCGCGACGGTGGCGGTGGACGGAGACGGCCGGGTCGATCCGGTCGCACTGGATCGACAGCTCGCGCGCGATGCCGGCGCGGCGATTCACCGGGTGTGCGTCGTCGCCAACGCGGGCGACGTCAATACCGGCGCCGTCGATCCGCTCGACGCGATCGCGGACGTGTGCGCGGCGCACGGCGTCTGGCTGCACGTCGACGGGGCGTACGGCGGATTCGCCGCGACGGCGCCGCGGGCGCCGGCGGCGCTCGCGGGCCTGCGGCGCGCCGACTCGCTGGCGCTCGATCCGCACAAGTGGCTGTTTGCGCCGCTCGATGCCGGCTGCCTGCTGGTGCGCGACGGCGCGCACTTGCGGCGCGCGTTCGCCCACGGGGCCTCGTATGTCGACGTCATCGCCGATGCGGACATGTCCACGTTCGCCTACTGGGACGTCGGCCCCGAGCTGTCGCGACGGTTCCGGGCGCTCAAGATCTGGTTTGCGCTGAAGTGTCATGGTGCGCGCGCGATGATTGCGGCGATCGACGACAACATCGCGGTGGCCGCGGAGCTGGCCGCCGCCATCGATGCCAGCCCGGACTTCGAGCGGCTGGCCCCGGCGCCGCTCAGCATCGTCTGCTTCCGCCACCGCCCGGCGTCGCTCGGCGCGGGCGAGGTCGACGACTTCAATCGCCGGTTGCTGCTCGAGGTGCAGCGCGCGGGCGATTCCTATCTCTCGAATACGATGATCGGGGACGCGTTCGCGCTGCGCGCCTGCATCGTCAATTTCCGGACGAGGACGGCGGATGTCGCGCGCCTGCTCGCGGACGTGCGGGCGGCCGCGGCGCGTCTGGCGGGCTGAGTCGTCGCCCGCCGGCCCCGCGGCCTGTGCTACTCTCAGGCTTTGGCCGGCCTCGATTTCCCCCAGCTTCTCGTCGCGTTCATCGTCCTCATCGGCTCGTTGACGTGTCACGAGGCGGCACACGCCTGGACGGCGAACCGGCTTGGTGATCCGACGGCGCGGCGGCTGGGGCGGCTGTCGCTCAATCCCGTCGTGCACGTGGACCTGATTGGGACGATCGTGTTTCCGCTGATTGCGCTGATGACCGGCGTGCCGCTGATCGGGTGGGCCAAGCCGGTGCCGGTGGACATGCGGAACCTGGCGCATCCCCGTCGCGATTTTGCGATCGTCGCGCTGGCGGGTCCGGTGAGCAACCTGCTCCTCGCGGCGGGCGGGGCGGTGCTGTTCCAGGTCATGCCGGACCTCGGCGGGGTGCCGGGCGGCGAGGTAATCGCCCGCGGGCTGATCATGTTCGTCGTGGTGAACGTCCTGCTGGCGGTGTTCAACATGATTCCCATTCCGCCGCTCGACGGCGGGAACGTGCTGATGGGGGTGCTGCCGGAGTCGCTGGCGGCGCTGGTCGATCGGCTGCGCCCGTGGGGGTTTTTGTTGTTGTACGTGTTGATGCTGTCGGGCGTGCTGTCGGCCATTACCCTGCCGGTGCGTAGGACGCTGCTGAACTGGATGCTGTAGCGTGGCAATTTGTGCGCCCGGCGGTCCGGGTGGGTGGCAGAATCCGCAAATAGACCCGACCCCTTTGCGGAAAAGTGGTGGCAGAAACGTGGAAGAGACCCGACCCCTTTGTGGAAATCATGGCTAAGCGCGTCGTCTCCGGCATGCGCCCGACGGGCAAGCTCCATCTCGGCCACCTGGTCGGCGCGCTGCAGAACTGGAACACCCTCCAGGCCGACTACGACTGCTTCTACTTCGTCGCCGACTGGCACGCCCTGACCAGCGCCTACGCCGACACCGACACCATCGTCGCCAGTGCGATCGACAACGTCGCCGACTGGATCGGCGCCGGCATCGACCCCGAGCGGTGCACCCTCTTCGTCCAGTCGCTGGTGCCCGAGCACGCCGAGCTCTACCTGCTCCTGCAGATGGTCACCCCCATCCCCTGGCTCGAGCGCGTCCCCACCTACAAGGAGCAGATCGACCAGCTCGCCGACACCGATCTGTCGAGCATCGGCTTTCTCGGCTATCCGCTGCTCCAGGCCGCCGACGTCATCATCTACAACGCCCACCTCGTCCCGGTCGGCGACGACCAGGTGCCGCACCTCGAGCTGGCGCGCGAGGTGGTCCGCCGCTTCCACAAGTTCTACGGCGAGGTCTTCGTCGAGCCGGCGGCCCTGCTCACCCCGACGCCGCGGCTGCCCGGCCTCGACAATCGCAAGATGAGCAAGAGCTACGGCAACACCATCGACCTGTCCGACGACGCCGCGACGGTGACCCGCAAGGTGCGCCAGATGTACACGGACCCGAAGCGGATCCGCGCCGACATCCCGGGCACGGTCGAACACAACCCGGTCTTCACCTACCACGACGCCTTCAATCCCAACCGCGACGAGGTGGACGACCTCAAGACGCGCTACCGCCTCGGCACCGTCGGCGACGTCGAGGTCAAGACCAAGCTGGCGCGCGCCGTGAACGACGCGCTCGATCCCATCCGCGAGCGGCGCCAGGCCGCCCTCGCCCGGCCCGGCTACCTGCGCGACCTGCTGGTCGAGGGCTCGCGCACGGCACAGGCCGTGGCGCGGGAGACCATGGAGCGCGTCCGCGCCGCCGTGAAGCTGCGTTACTGACGATGGCCGACACCGATCGCCCCGGCGCCGACGAGGAGTTCGAGTCGCAGCTCGAAGACATCCGCATCACGCTGCAGTCCTTCGAGGGACCGCTCGATCTGCTCGTGCACCTGATCAAGAGGCACCAGATCGACGTCTACGACATTCCCATCGCCCTGGTGACCAGGCAGTATCTCGACTACCTGAGCCTGATGCAGGAGCTGAACCTCGACGTCGCCAGCGAGTTCCTGGTCATGGCGGCGACCCTGATCCACATCAAGAGCCGCATGCTGCTGCCGCGCCCCGACCCGGCCCAGGCCGACGAGCCCGAGGAAGATCCGCGCGATGCCCTGGTGCGGCGGCTGCTGGAACACGAAAAGTTCAAGACCGCCGCCGGGCTGCTGCACGACCGCGAGACGCTGCGCAGCGCGCAGTGGACGCGCCCCGATGCACGCGTCGAGGAGCTGGCCGGCGACGACTACGAGCCGGAGATCGAGGTCGATCTGTTCAGCCTGCTCGCGGCCTTCCGCGCCGTACTCGAGCGGGCGCGCGAGCGGCCGCCGCTGCCGCTGCCGCCGGAACAAATCTCGATCGAGGCGCGCATCGAGACGCTGCTGGAGCGGCTGTCGGAGACCGACGCCTGCGGGTTCCAGGATCTCTTCGACGATGCCGCCTCGCGCGCCGACATGATCACGACCTTCCTCGCGCTGCTGGAAATGATCCGGCTGAAGCTGATTCGCGTCTTCCAGGCCGGGCAGGCGGGGCCGATCCGGATCTACAAACGCGCGCGGCCGAAGGATGCGCCGCATCCCATTCACGATCCCGAAGACGAGTACCGCGCCCATCACCCCGATCCGCCGCGCCCGGCGCGCGCCACCGACGAAGGACACGAAGGATGACCGACGACCACCTCGGCGAGGCGGGGCCGGAACGGCCGCGCATGGACGGCGGACAGCTCAAGGCGATCATCGAGGCGCTCGTCTTCGCCTCGCCCGACCCGCTGACCCCGAAGATGCTCTACAAGCTGCTCAACGACGAGCCGAAGGAGGACGTCGCCGCCGCCGTCACGGCGCTGCAGGCGGACTACGAGCAGCGCGGCGGCCTGCACCTCGCCGAGGTCGCCGGCGGCTACCAGATCACCACCCGCCCCGAGTTCCACGACTGGGTCCGCCGCATGTTCAACGAGCGGACGACGCAGAAGCTGTCCTTGGCGTCGCTGGAGACGCTGGCGGTGATCGCCTACAAGCAGCCGATCACCGCGGCCGAGATCGGCGAGATTCGCGGCGTGAACACCAGCGGCGTGCTCTCGACCCTCATGGATCGCCACCTGATCAAAATCGTCGGACGAAAGAACGTCATCGGCCGGCCGTTCCTCTACGGCACGACCAAGGAGTTCCTCATTCGCTTCGGGTTGAAGGATCTCAACGACCTGCCGAAGGTCGAGGAGATGGCCGCCGCGCTCGGCTTCGACGCGCCCGCCATCCTGATGGAGCGGCCCGTGCCGGAGGAGATGCTGCCGCTCGAGGACGGCGACCCGGTCAGCGACGAGGGGTCCGCCGCCAGCGACGCGGCCACTGGTCACGCGACCGAGCCGGGGGAGCCGGGAGAGCCGGACGAGAACGACGAGCCGGTGGACCGCTGATTCGGCGGCGGCCCTCCATCAGGCGCGCTCGGCGGCGGCCTTGAGCCCCGCGACCTCGGCCGCGGTCAGATCGCGCCAGTGTCCCGCACGCAGATCCCCCAGGCGGATCGGTCCCATGCGGGTGCGTATGAGGTGGCGCACCGGATGGCCGATGGCGGCGCACATGCGCCGCACCTGCCGGTTGCGGCCTTCCCGCAGCGTGAGCGTCAGCTTCGTGGTCTGCTGGCGGCCCTTGCCGACGGTCGTCCCCTGCCGCACGTCCGCCGGCGCCGTGCGCTCGCCCTCGAGGCGGACCCCGTGCCGCAGGGTCTCGATCGCCGCTTCCGACGGCGCGCCCGTGACAATGGCCTCGTACACGCGCTCGACGCCGTGGCGCGGGTGCATCAGGCGCGCCGCCAGGTCGCCGTCGCTGGTCAACAGCAACAATCCCTCGCTGTCGTAGTCGAGGCGGCCGACGGGGTAGACGTACTCGCGGACGCCGGTAAGCAGGTCCATCACCGTCCGACGCCCTTCCGGGTCCTTCCGCGTCGTGACGAACCCCTTCGGCTTGTGCAGCACGAGGTAGCGCGGCCGAACGTCCAGGCGCAGCCGTCGGCCGTCCACCCGGACCTCGTCCACCGCGGGGTCGGCCTTCGTGCCCAGCGTTCGCACCACCTCGCCGTTGACCGTCACACGGCCGTCGGTGATGAGATCTTCGGCGGCGCGGCGGGACGCGATGCCGGCCATGGACATGAGCTTCTGCAGGCGGATCATGAGGGGCGTGAATCGTCATGATAAGCCGCTTGCGCTTGACTTGCCGCCAGGGCTGCGGGTTAATAGCGATGATGTTGCGAGGTCGGCACGGCTGTTGTTGCACATGTCCCGGGGCCCGGGAGGGCCTCCGCGTGCCATCGACCTTGCGCGAACGTCCGAACGCCTGACCTGGCGTTCTCCATCCAGCACACGGTTCGAAGGCCCGGAGACGCTCTCCGGGCCTTTTTCGTTTCGGCGCCCGCCGCATATCGCGGCGGGCTGATCTCGCGGCACGCGCGCCGGCCTCGCCGGGCTCCCGCGCCGCGGACCCCGGAGGAACCATGCTGGCCGCACGCACCGTACTCGTCACCGGACTCCCGTCGCCTGGAAAGGCACGACTCGTCGCCGCGCTCGCCGGGCGGCTGCGAGGCGCCAACATCGACGTGCGCCTGGGCCGCCAGGCCCGGCCTGACCCGGACCCCTCGGTCCTGCACGTCCACGCACAGTCGGACATCGAGGCGCTGGTCGAAGGCGAACTGCCCGACGGCCAATCGCCGAAGGGCGCGCAGGTCGTGGTCGCCGTGGACTGGGAGCCGGTCGATCGCAGCGTCATGCGGGTCATCGCCACGCTCGGCACCAGCGGCGTCGAGACGCCCTCCGCGGCGGGGAGCTAGCCATGCCGCGCCAGCTGTTCCCGGCATTTCTCGACCTGGTCGGGCGCCGCGTGCTCGTCGTCGGGGGCGGATCGGTCGCCGCGGCGAAGATCCCGCGGCTCCTCGAAGCCGGCGCCCACCTCGTCGTCGTGGCGCCGGCCGTGACGGCGGCCATCGAGGCGGAGCCGGTTGAGATCGTCCGCCGTCCCTTCGTGACCTCCGATCTCGACGGCGCCTGGTACGTCGTCAGCGCCGCGCCCCCGTCCGTCAACGCCGACGTGGCGCGCGAGGCCAATGCGCGCGGCATCTTCGTGAATGCCGTGGACGATCCCCGGCACGCGACGGCGTTCGCCGGGAGCACCTTTCGCCGCGGGCCGGTCACGGTCGCCCTGTCAACCGGTGGTGACGCGCCCGCGCTCGCCCGTGTGCTGCGCGAGGCGCTCGAGCGGCTGATCGGCCGCGACGTCGAAGACTGGACCGCGCTTGCCGTGGGGCTGCGCCAGGAGTGGCG
The DNA here is from genome assembly GCA_963707795.1 of uncultured Acidobacteriota bacterium. GTDB lineage: Bacteria > Acidobacteriota > Vicinamibacteria > Vicinamibacterales > UBA2999 > JACCSI01. The sequence continues at coordinate 1,062,108 of OY970174.1, forward strand.
GCGCGACCGCGTCCCCATGGGCGCGCGGCGCAACGCGCTGCTCGCCGCGCTCGCCCGCCTGCACGCGGAGACCGGGCCGGCAGTTTCGGCGCGCGGCCGGCGCGCGCGCGCGCCCGCACCAGCCGCGGCAGGACACGTGTCGCTCGTCGGCGCCGGTCCGGGCGATCCGGAGTTGTTGACGCGGCGCGCCGCGCGGCGGCTGGCCGAGGCGGACCTCGTGCTCTATGACGCGCTCGTCTCGCCGGCCACGGTCTCGCTGGCGCGCCACGCGCAGCAGATCTTCGTCGGCCGGCGGCGTGGGTCGGCGCCGACCGGGCAGGACGCGATCATCCGCACGTTGATTCGAGCCGCCCGGCGCGGCCGCCGGGTCGTGCGGCTCAAGGGTGGCGACCCGTTCGTCTTCGGACGCGGCGGGGAAGAGGCACTGGCCCTCGAGGCCGCCGGCGTCTCGTTCGACGTGGTGCCGGGTGTGTCGTCCGCGTTCGCGGCAGCGGCGGCCGCCTCGATTCCGGTGACCTATCGCGGCGTCAGCAGTGCGGTGCTCGTGGTCACCGGCCACGACGTCGATCGCTTTTCGAGCGTCGCCGCCTCGATCGCGCCCGGCGCCGCGACGCTGGTGGTGCTGATGGGAACCGACCGGCGGGCGCGCATCGGTGGAACACTGCTCGCCGCCGGGTGGCGCGCCGCAACGCCGGCCGCGATCGTGCGCGACGCGTCGCTGGTCACCCAGACCGTGTGGACCGGCAGGCTCGACGCCCTGGCCGAGGCGCCCGACGCCGACGGGCCGGGAACGATCGTGATTGGCGACGTCGTGGCGCTGCGCGACGGACTGCTGCGCCAGACGGTCGGCGCGGAGCCGGAGGTGCGTCATGGCTGAGCCAACTCCAGGCCGCGCCCGCGAGTCGTTCGCCGACACCGCCGACATCGACGAGTTCGTGACCATGCTCGAGCGCTTCGAGCGCGGCGAGATCTCGGCCGACGCGTGGCGGAAGTTCCGCCTGGTACGCGGCACCTACGGCCAGCGCCAGGACGATGTGCAGATGCTGCGGGTCAAGATCCCGCAGGGCGTGTTGACGGCGCCGCAACTGGGGACGCTCGCGGCGGTCGCCGCGCAGTACGCGCGCGGCTTTGCGCACGTCACGACGCGGCAAAACGTGCAGTATCACTTCCTCGATCCGGGTGATGTCGAGGTCGTGATGCGGCGCATGGCGGACGAGGGCATCACCACGCGCGAGGCCTGCGGCAACTCGGTGCGCAACATCACGGCCTGCCCGTACGCCGGCGTGGCGGCGGACGAGACGTTCGACGTCACGCCCTACGCCGAGGCGCTGACCCGCTACCTGCTCCGCCATCCGCTCGCCGCGGTGCTGCCGCGAAAGTTCAAGATCGCGTTCGAGGGTTGCCCGGACGACCACGCGCTGGCGTCGATCAACGACCTGGGCTGGGTGGCGCGCGTCGGCGGATCGGACGGCGCGCGCACGCGCGGGTTCCGCCTGACCGTCGGCGGCGGTACCTCGATTCTGCCCGTGTCGGGGCGCGTGCTGGTCGAGTTCGTGCCGGCGGCGGAGATGCTCAACATCGCCGAGGCCATCCTGCGGGTCTACCACCGTCTCGGCGATCACGAGCACCGGCACCGGAACCGGATGAAGTTCCTGATCAAGACGCTCGGCTGGGATCGCTGGCGCGACGAGGTGCTGGGAGCGTGGCGGCAGGTGCAGGCGGACGGCGGCGCGCGCCTGCCCTTCGATCCGGACGTCCCGCCGGAGGAGGGTCCGCCGGCGTGGGCGCCGGCCGCGGCACCGTCGCTGCAGGCGGTTGCCGACCTGGTGGCGGCCACGCGGCTGACCGGGCCCGGCGTGCATCCGCCGGTCGCGCCCTCGCCCGCGCACGCCGACGCGCTGGCCGAGTGGCGGCGCACGAACATCCGGCCGCAGCGGCAGGCAGGGTTCGTCGTCGCGCTGGTCCGCCTGCCGCTGGGCGACATCACGGCGGGCCAGTTGCGCGTGCTGGCAGCGCTGGCCCCGGCGTTTGGCGACGGCACGGTGCGCCTGACACCGGATCAGAACCTGTTGCTCCGCTGGGTGCCGGCGCACGCGGTGCCCGACCTGTTCGGACGGCTGGCGGCGGCTGGTCTCGCCGAGGCCGGCGCGGCGACCGTGCGCGACGTCACCAGCTGCCCCGGCGCCGAGTCCTGCCGCCTGGCGGTGACGCAGTCGCGCGGACTCGGGCGGGTGCTCGCCGATCGCCTCGCCTCCCGGCCGGACCTCGCCGGACCCGCGGCCGCCGCGTCGATCAAGATCAGCGGGTGCCCGAACGGGTGCGGCCAGCATCACGTCGCTACGATTGGGTTCCAGGGCAGCGTGCGCAAGGTCGATGGCCGTGCGGTGCCGCAATATTTCGTCATGGTCGGCGGCGGCACGAGCGGTGACGGCGCCACCTTCGCGCGGCTGGCGTCCAAGGTGCCGGCGCGCCGTGTCGGCGCGGCGGTGGAACGCCTCCTCGACTGGTATCGACGCGATCGCGCCGCAGGCGAGACGCCGCAGGCGTTCTTCGCGCGTGCGTCAGTGCCGTCGGTCAAGGCGCTGCTCGCCGATCTCGAAGCGTTCACGCCCGAGGCGTCGGAGCCGCAAGACTACGTCGACCTGGGAGAGACCCAGGCGTTCACCCCGGAGGTGCTGGACGGCGAATGCGCGACCTGAGCCTCACTGCGCCATCAGCTGTTTCCAGAAGCTCACCAGGCGCAGCACTTCGGTCGCCGCCGCCGAGCGATCGACCTCGGCGTGTGTGATGAGGCCGCTGAGCACGGCGTGCACCTCCGTCGTACCGCGGTAATGGTTCGCCAGCAGGACGGTCTCGACCGAGGGGATCACGTTGTCCTCGGCGCCGTGCAGCAGGAAGACCGGCGCGGCGGGGGCGGGCGCCGCTTCCGGCGACAGCGCCGCCAGCGCGTCGGGTTCGTCGATCCGCTCGATGATCGGCAGCAGCACCGGGCTCAGCTTGTTCACCGCGCGGTCGTTGACGTCGCGCATCAGCGTCCGCGCCGGTTCGGGCAGCGTCTCCGCGTACTCGCGGGCGCGCTGGAACTCGGCGGCCGCGCGCGGCTTGTCGACCATGTCGAGCGACGAGGCGGAGAGGAACGTCATGATGCCGCGACGCAGTGGCTCGACCTGGTCGGGCGGGACCGCCCGATCGGCCAGGCTGAGCAGGACCACGGCGACCCCGTAATCGTGCGGCGGCTTGATCGTCACGTGCTCGGCGCCGGGCACCCGGGTCGCCCCGTCCCCGAGCGGCGGCATGGCGGGAGCGTCGCCCGAACACAGATAGCGCATCACCCGCGGCAGGTCGCCGTGCCCGCCGAACGACATGACGAAAGCGATCTTGTCGCGCAGGGCAGGCCGGCCCGCGGCGACCAGCGACAGCCCGCCCGAGAAGCTGATGCCGAGCATCCCGATCCGGCCGTCGCGCGACGGGACCGCGAGCGTCCCGCCTCCGCCGGACGCCAGCCATGCCGCCGCGTCCTCGATGATGTCGGTCGAGCGGGCGCTGATCTGGAAGCGCTGCAGGTCGGGGGTCGCGACGGTCATGACGGCGAAGCCGCTCGCCGCCAGGTCCTCCGCCATGCCGACGAGCCGCGCTTCGCGTATGCCATCCATGTGCACGCCCGGCACCAGCGTCACGGCGCGCCGCGTCGGCCCGCTCGCCGGACGATACAGGCGCGCGTCCACCGCCCCGTGCCGCGTGGGGACCTGCATGATCGGGTCGGCCACGAACGCCTGCGCGCGCCAGTCGGCCACCCGCCCGGCGTAGCCGTCCATCGACGCGGCCCGCGCGATGAAGGCGAGGGCATCGACGTAGGGCAGTCCGAACACCGCCAACGCCGCGACGAGGACGAGAGTCACGGCGAGGACGCGGACCAGGCGGCGCACAGCCGGATGGTACACTGATCCCGCACGCCGGCCGGCGTCGCAACCGCGCACGCGGCTCGGTTCGCGCCTCATGCCGTGGACGATGCGCACGGCCGCGTATCGGCACGGGCGTGCCGGTGAAAGGATTGCGGTGACCAACGCGCGGCGACTGCTCATTGCCATCGACGGACCGTCAGGGGCCGGGAAGGGCACGCTGGCGCGCGCCGTTGCGGCCGCGCTGCGCTATCGCCATGTCGACACCGGTGCGATGTACCGCGCCGTGGCGTGGAAGGCGCTCCACGACGGCATCGCGCTGGACGACGAGTCGCGGGTGGCGACGCTGGCGGCGCACGCCGCCCTGGGGACGGAAGACGGGCGCGTGGCCGTGGACGGCGTGGACGTGACGCGCGCGATTCGCACGCCCGAGATCGATCGCGCCGCGGCGGCCGTCGCGCGCCTGCCGCGCGTGCGCGATGCTCTCGTCGCACGGCAGCGAGCCCAGGGTGCCGGCCGAGGAGTGGTGATGGAGGGCCGTGACATCGGCACGGTCGTGTTCCCCGACGCCGACGTCAAGGTTTACCTCGATGCCTCGGCGGACGAGCGCGCCCGGCGGCGGGCGGCCGATCCGGCGCATACCGGGGGACAACACGGCGGCCTCGTTGGGGTGCAGACCGACCTTCAGGCACGCGACCAGTCCGACTCCACGCGCGCGGTGGCGCCGCTGGCCGTCGCGCCCGACGCGACCTACATCGACACCACCGGCATGCCCATCGAGGACGTGGTCGAGCGCGTCCTGGCCATGGTCAGGACGCGGCTGGGGGAAGAGACGGTGGGGTGAGGGCCGCCGCGGCGGCCCCCTCGGCCATCACGCCGCGGCTCGTCTACTCCTCGCGGTCGTCGCGATCGGCGGGATCGGCGCGGTCGTCGAAGTCGTCGGATGAGGCGGGGTCGAGCTCCCAGCGATTGCGGTCCCGTTCGACGATCTCGTCGCCGCCCTGCAATTCCTCGTCGTCGTCGTACTGCACCCCGAGCGCCTTGCCGATTTCCTCGACGACATCCTGATCGGGCGTCGGGTTGTCGCCGCCAGGGGCCTCGTCGCCCACTGCTTCCGCGGATCCCCAGTCGGCGTCGATGTCGCCGGCGGTCAGCGCTGGACCGGTGGACGTGTGGCGGTGGAGCTTCTCGGCGAGCTCGGCACGTCCGCTGCGGACCGAGGAGGCCGATCGCGGCAGGTCGAGTGACGAGGGCGGGCCGGCCGGCTCGTCTTCGCGCACGGTGCGGCGCTCGCGGTCGAGCAGCGGGACGCGGCGCGCGCTGGGGCGGGCGGCCTTGGCGGGTGTCGGCGCCGGTGCCGGCGCTGACGCGCGCCCTTTCGGTACGGCGGCCGTCCGGGCGGTGCGCGGCGCCCGCGCGGCGGTCTTGGCGCTGGTCTTGGCGGCGGTCTTGGCGGCCCGGGCGGGCGGTGCTGGTCGCCGAGCGACGACTGGTGGACTTGGCGCGCCGTGCGGGCGCCTTGGCCGCGCGTGCGGCGGAGCGCTTGGCCGGGGCGCGCCGCTTCGTCCGCGCGGTCTTGGTGCGAGCCGCGGCGCGGTTGCGGGCGGTTTTGGCCTTCGGTTTCGTCTTCGCGCGGGACCGGGGCCGTGCGGCGGCCCGCGTCGCTTTCCGGGCGGCCCGGCGTGTCGCTTTGGCAGTCCTCACGCGGCGCGAGCTGCCGCCGCTCTTTCGTCCCGGCCCCTTCCGTTTCGGCATGGCATCCTTTCCGCAGGTTCCTTGACAGGGCGCGCTAACTGACGTAACGTCTATTGGTTACGCGAGCGCCCGGTTTCGATTTCGTGGGGCGGCGGCATCCGGCGCCCCGACAGCGGCATTCCCAATCGGCGCAAAACGAACATCCGCGGGGCGCCGGCCCCCGCTCATCAACGACCGGCAAAATCGAGAAGCAGGAGGACGCGCACCGCAATGGCCATGCCGCAAGACGAGCACAACCCGGCTGTGGAGCCGAAGAGCGTGTCGGCCCCGGGAAGACACTCTACGGGCCGGCAGACGCTCAAAACCACGACTCCCTGGGTGCAGGGAGATTCCGAGGTGGACCAGCAAGAATACGCCCGCCTATTGGACCTTTACGATAACAGCTTCCGGAATATAGCAGAAGGCGAAGTCGTCAAGGGCACGGTTCTCAAAGTCACCGATACCGAGATCGTCGTCGACGTGGGCTACAAGTCGGAGGGCGTCATCGCCGTCGACGAGTTCCTCGACGAAACCGGCCAGGTGACGGTGCAGCCCGGCGACGTGGTCGACGTGTTGCTGGAGCGCACCGAGGATCGGGAAGGCCACATCGTGCTGTCGCGCGAAAAGGCCGAGAAGATGAAGATCTGGGACGAGGTCGAGCGTGCCTTCGCCGAGAAGAAGGTCGTCATCGGCCGCGTCATCGAGCGCATCAAGGGCGGGCTGGCCGTGGACATCGGCGTGCGCGCGTTCCTGCCCGGCAGCCAGATCGACGTGCGGCCGGTGCGGAACCTCGACGCGTTGAAGGGGCAGGAGCTCCGGATGCGCGTGATCAAGGTCAACAAGAAGCGCGGCAACATCGTGCTGTCCCGCAAGGTGCTCCTCGAAGAGGAGAACGCGGAGAAGAAGAAGCACACGCTGGAGACCCTGGCCGAGGGCAAGGTGCTGCGCGGCGTGGTGAAGAACATCACCGACTACGGCGCGTTCATCGACCTCGGCGGCATCGACGGCCTGCTGCACATCACCGACATGTCGTGGGGCCGCGTCGGCCATCCCTCGGAGCTGTTCAAGGTCAACGACGAGATCGACGTGGTGGTGTTGAAGTACGACGCCGGCACCGAGCGCGTCTCGCTCGGCCACAAGCAGCTGATGCAGGATCCGTGGGTGACGGCGATGGACCGCTACCCGGCCGGCGCCCGCATGGCCGGCAAGGTGGTCAGCCTGACCGACTACGGCGCCTTCATCGAGCTCGAACCGGGCGTCGAGGGGCTGATCCACGTCAGCGAGATGTCGTGGAGCAAGCGCGTCAAGCACCCGTCGAAGATCCTCAACATCGGCGACAGCGTCGAAGCGATGGTGCTCGGCGTCGACCCGGCCGCCCGGCGCATCTCGCTCGGCTTGAAGCAGGTGGAGAGCAACCCCTGGCACGAGCTGGTCGAGAAGTACCCGGTCGGGACCCAGATCAAGGGCAAGGTCCGCAACCTCACCGAGTTCGGCGCCTTCGTCGAGGTCGAGGAGGACATCGACGGCCTGATCCATATCTCGGACATGTCGTGGAGCAAGCGCATCAAGCACCCGAGCGAGGTGCTGAAGAAGGGCGACGTGGTCGAGGCGATGGTGCTCAGCATCGACGCCGAGAACCAGCGACTGTCGCTCGGGCTCAAGCAGCTGGCCACCGACATCTGGGAGGACTTCTTCACCCGCCGCCACGTCGGCGACACCATCGAGGGGAAGATCGTCCGGATGACCAACTTCGGCGCGTTCGTCGAGCTCGACGAGGGCATCGAGGGGCTCATTCACGTGAGCGAGTTCGACGAATCGCAGGGCGGCGAGAAGATCAACCTCGAGGTCGGGCAGACGACCCCGATGAAGATCATCAAGCTCAGCCCGTCCGACCGCAAGATCGGGCTCAGCATTCGCGCGCTCAAGTCGGATGAGATCCGTTCGGACTGGGTGGAATACTCCTCGTCGCAAGGCGAGGGCGGTGCGACGCTGGCCGAGCACCTGAAGCACAACCGCTAGGTCAGGGTCAGGGATCAGGTATCAGGTATCAGGTATCAGGGGTCAGGCGCCAGTGGCCAAGCTGAAGCCTGGAGCCTGAAACCTGAAGCCTGGAGCCTGGCGCCTGAAGCCTGGAGCCTGGCGCCTGACGCCTGACGCCTGAGGCCTGGCGCCTGATGAGGGTATGACAAAAGCCGAACTCGTCGAAGAGGTGTCCCGGGTCTCGGATCTGACCAAGAAGCACTCCGAGGTGATCGTCGACACGGTCTTCCAGAGCATCATCGATGCGCTGCACCGTGGCGAGAAGATCGAGCTGCGCGGGTTTGGCAGCTTCCGCCTGCGCAAGCGCGAGCCGCGGAAGGGACGCAACCCGAAGACCGGCGACAAGGTGGACGTGCCGCCCAAGCGCGTGCCGTACTTCAAGCCGGGCAAAGAACTCAAGGACCTGATCAACAAGGAGGACGAGGCGCCGCCACCGCTGGCCTCGTCCACTCCCGATTCCGCGGCGTCGTAGCGACGCGTCGCTCCGACGTCCCCCCAGTCCGTCAGAGTCGCCGCCATGGACCGTCTGTATTCCCCCTGGCGACATGCCTACGTGACCCGCAGCCCGGACGAGGCCGGCTGCGTGTTCTGCGACGCGCTCGCCAGCGACGAGGGCCGGGCGCTGATCGTGGCCGAAGGCCCGACCTGCTTCGTCATCCTGAATCTCTACCCGTACAATAGCGGACACCTGATGATCGTTCCGCGCCGGCACGTCGGCACGCTCGCCGCGCTCGACACCGACGAGCTGGCGGAGCTCGGGTCGTTGACCCGTGACGCCGAGATTGCCCTCACCGAGGCCTACCAGCCGCAGGGCCTGAACGTCGGGATGAACCTCGGCCGGCCGGCGGGCGCCGGCGTACTCGACCATCTGCACGTGCACCTGGTCCCGCGCTGGACCGGCGACACCAACTTCATGTCCGTGGTCGGCAACGTCCGCGTCCTGCCCGAGGAGCTGCCGCATACGGCGGCGCGGCTGCGGCCCATCTTCGCGCGGCTGGGTACGGCCGCCGCGTCACCCGAGGCGACCGGACGCGAGCCGGGCCGATCCACCACATGACATTCGACCTCACGGCGGACCAGCAGGCCGCCCGCGATCAGGCGCGCGCGTTTGCCGCCACCCGGCTGAGTGCCGCGGCGGCGGAGATCGATCGGACGGGGGCCGTACCGGCGGCGATTGCCGGCGAGGCGGCCAGCCTCATCGACGAGTGCGCGGATGCCGGCGCGGTCGTGGCCGCCCTCGAGGAGCTGGCCGTGGCGAGTGGTGCGGTGGCACTGGCTGCCGCAACCGGGGCGGCGGCAGGCTCGCCACTCGATCTCGCCGGATTGCGCGGCGGCCGCCTGCCGGCCGACTCGCCACGCACCCAACTGATGCTCGCCGCGGTGGCGCTGGGGCTGGGGCGCGCGGCCCTGGATCACGCGCTGGCCGATCTGCGGCGGGCGAAGGGCGAGCCGCGCGAGGGTCGCGAGCGGCCGCACTGGGTGGTCGCCGATGGCGCCACCGAGCTGGACGCGGCGCGGCTGCTGACCCAGGCGGCGGCGCAGGCGCTCGACGCCGGCGACGCCGAGACCGAGGTGGCGGTGGCGCGGCTGGCCGCGTCCGCGGCAGCGCGCGCGGCGGTCGATGCGGCGCTGCGAATCGGCGGGCCCGACGCGTACCGCGACGGCGCCGTGCCCGAGCGCCTGGCGCGCGACGTGCGCGCGCTCACCCTGCTGCTCGGCACCGAAGAGGACCAGCGGGCCACCGCCGCGCGCGGACTGCTCCCGCAGTAGCGGTCCCTCGCGCCGCGGACCGTGGCTCTTCGTCTATTCTGAGCGACATGCGGGACCGCGCAGCCGCCGAGCGGCGGGCCGACCGGATTCGCGCGTTCCGTGCCGAGCTCGACGCCGTGCGCGCGGCGCCGGTCATGCCGCCGATCACCGACGAACAGGCGGCCGCGATCGCGGCCCACCACGATCGGCTCCTCGCCAGCCTCGCAGCGGCCTATGACATCGACCTGACCCCCGATGCCGAGCGGCTGTCGCGCGGGATGCAGTGGGCCTCGTTCTTCGCCGCCGTCGCCCTGACCGCCGCGATCTACTCGCTCGTGTCGCGCTACTGGGGACGCTTCGACGTGCCCCTGCAGGCGGTGCTGCTCGCCGCGTTCCCGTTGACCGCGCTCATCGGCGTCGAACTCGCCGCGCGTCGCGAGCGGACGTTGTATGTCGCGTCGCTGTTCGCGACGGTCGCCTACGGCACCTACTGGCTGGCCATCGGCGTGCTGAGCGCCGCGGTGAACATACCCGTGGCCCCGCCGTGGATCTGGGCCGGCGCGCTGTTCGGGTTCGCGCTGGCGCTGCCGTACCGCTTCCGCCTGGTCCTCGGTGCCGCGCTCGTCAGCCTGGCGACGGCCGTCGCCGGCTCGATCTTCCAGGCCGCCGGGTATCCGTGGACCGGGATCGTCGAACACCTCGACCTGTTCACCCTGGCGGCATTTGCGCTCGTCGGCCTGGCGCCGCGCCTGGGGCAGCTCGATCCGGCGTTCGCGGCCGTGACGCGCCTGGTCGGCTTCGGCGCCGGACTCCTGGGTGTCCTCATCATGTCCTCCGCAGGAACCACCAGCCTGCTGCCGGCCAGCGCTTCGACCAGCGAAGCCGTGTACCAGGTGCTGATGCTGGCAATATCCGTCGGCCTGCTGGCCTTCGGCGTGCGCTGGCGGTGGACCGAGACCGTGCGCCTGAGCGCGGTCGCGCTCACGGTCTTTCTGCTGATCCGATACGTGGACTGGTTCTGGGAGGCCCTGCCCGGCTACGCGTTCTTCTTCGTCCTGGCGGCCGCGGCGATGATGTGGCTGCTCGTGCTGCGCCGTCTGCGCACGCGGCTCGCCGCGCGAGGGAATCGATGACGCGCATCGCCGTGCCGGCGCTGGCGGTCCTCCTCGCGGTGGCTTCGTTCGTCGGCCTCGCGGGTTGGAATCGCACCGGCGAGGCCGTGCCGGCGTTGACGCTCACCGAGCGCGAACTGACGTGGTCGTGGTCGCCCGATGCGCGCCACGGCGAGCAGCTGCACCTGCGCTACGAGCCGCGTACCGAGCCGCTCGACGCGCGGAACTGGCTGCCCGAGTCGAAGCTGCGCGCGCTCGGCTTTCCGCTCATCGTGCCTGCCGGCGACCCGGCCGCACGGGCTGCCTATGCCAACGTGCCCGCCCGGCTCGCGTGGGTGGTGCTCGAGTACGACGGCCCCGCGTTCGCGGCGATCGAGCGGCGGCGGGCGCTGCGGCGGGAGGGCAATCCAGGGGCGCCCACGCTGGCCCCGTCCCGCCTGGTGCCGGTGGACGCCGGCCTCGACCCCGGGCCGCTGCGCGCCCAGTACGGCGACCGGCACCTGGTCGTCCGGGCGATTCTCAGCCTCGGCTATTCGAGCGATCCGATCGTTGTACGCCTGGGTCCGCGAGCTGGTACCCGCCCGGGTGACCGTCCCGCGACACCTGCTGCCGGAGCTTGCCGGCCTCGGGCCGGACGGCCCGGTGCCATCGCCAGCGGGGGCCGCATCGCACCCGCGGCCGCCGCGCTACGAGGTGGACCTGCGTGTCGGGCGGCTCGGGGTGCCGTTCATCACGGCGATGCGCCGCCTCGGGGGGTAGCCGACCTACGCCAGCAGGTGCTTGGCGATCGTCATCAGCTGCATGTTCGACGTCCCCTCGTAGATCTGCCCGATTTTCGCGTCGCGATAGAGCTTTTCCACCGGGTAGTCGCGGACGAACCCGTAGCCGCCGTAGAGGTTCACGGCCATCGACGTCACGCGTTCGGCGGCCTCGGACGACTGGATCTTGCACATCGCCGCTTCGTGCAGGAAGGGCTGGCGCGCGTCGCGCAGCCGGGCGGCGTTGTAGACCATCAGCCGGGCGGCCTCGACGTCGATCGCCATCCGTGCGAGCTGGAACTGTACACCCTGGAAATCGGCGATCGGCTTGCCGAACTGCTGCCGCTCCTTGGTGTAGTGAATGGTGTGGTCGAGTGCGCCCTGCGCCAGGCCGATCATCTGCGCGCCGATGCCGATGCGGCCCTCGTTGAGCGTCTCGATCGCCACCTTGTAGCCTTTCCCCACCGCGCCGAGCACCTGGTCGTGGCGCACGGCACAGTCCTCGAACAGCAGCTCGCAGGTGCTGCTGGCGCGAATGCCGAGCTTGTCTTCCTTCTTGCCGACGGTGAAGCCGGGCATGCCGCGCTCGACGAGAAAGGCGGTGATGCCGCGGTAGCCGGCTTCGGGGTTGAGAGTGGCGAAGACGACGAAGAGGTCGGCCTCGTTGCCGTTGGTGATCCACAGCTTGCGGCCGCTGATCTGGTAGCCGTCGGCGGTTTCGACCGCGCGGGTCTGGAGGGCGAAGGCATCGCTGCCCGACCCCGCCTCGGAGAGACAGTACGCGCCCACCGTCGTGCTCGCCAGCTTCGGCAGCCAGCGCGCCCGCACTTCGTCGCTGCCCCAGCGCAGCAGGGCGTTGACGACCAGCGTGTTCTGCACGTCCACGAGCACGCCGATCGAGGGATCGACGCGCGACAGCGCCTCGACCGCCAGCACCGAATGGAAGAACGACGCCCCGGCGCCGCCGTAGCTGTCCGGCACCTCGATGCCCATGACCCCGAGGGCGAAGAGCTGGTCGAGGAGGGCGCGCGGAATCTTCGCCTGTTCGTCCATCTCGCGCACCAGCGGACGGATCTCGCGGTCGGCGAACTCGTAGACGCTGTCGCGAAAGATGACCTCGTCTTCCGCCAGCTGCGTCAGCGCCGCGCTCGCGGCGAGCGCCGGCTCGTGGGTGGGCTGGGACATGCGGACCCCTCGATCATCCGATGAAACACGGCCTGAAGGCGGCCAGGCGCGTCAAAAAGTGGAATGTTATCATTACCATGGCGGTGACCCCGGGCAGGCGTCTCATGTCCGCGGAACGATCGGCTGAACGATTGGCTGAACGATCGGCGCGCGCGGGCCCGGCGTCAGGAAAGGCATGCATGCAGAAGGTCCGTCTCTCCGCAGTGGCCGCGGCGATCGCCATGCTGTCGCTGGGCGCGGGCGCGGCCCAGACGCCGACGCCACCGCCTCCCGCCGAGCCGCCGGCGTCGCAGCCGCCCGCCCCGGCCGACGCGCCACCGGACCAGCAGCCGGTGTTCCGCACCGGCATCAACTTCGTGCGCGTCGATGCCATCGTCACCGACAAGCAGGGTACTCCGGTCACCGATCTCACGCAGGCCGACTTCGAGGTGTTCGAGGACGGCAAGCCGCAGACGCTCGAAACGTTCCGCCTGGTCAAGATCGACACCTCCGCGCCGATGCCGGCCCAGCGCGGATTTCGCACCCGGGCGGAGGAGGAGTCGGCGGCGGCCAACGAGGACTCGCGCATCTTCGTGTTCTTCCTGGACGACTATCACGTCCGCCTGGGCAACAGCCTGGGCGCGCGCAAGCCGCTGGTCGAGTTCGTGCAGAACTCGGTCGGGCCCAACGACCTGCTGGCGGTGATGTACCCGCTGACGCCGATCGACGCGGTCGCCCTGACCCGCGACCACCAGTCCGTCATCCGGGTGCTCGAGCGCTTCGAGGGCCGCAAGTTCAATTACGAGCCGCGCAACGACATCGAACAGCGCTACGCGCTGTATCCCGCCGAAGTCGTCGAGCGCATCCGCCGCCAGGTCGCGCTCAGCGCGATCGAGGGGCTGTCGGTCAAGCTCGGCGCCTTTCGCGAGGGCCGCAAGGCGGTGATCGTCGTCAGCGAGGGCTACACGGCGGTGCTGCCGCCGCAGCTGCGCGATCCGATCGCCAGCATGCCGGGCGTCGGCAACCCGGCGCGGCGGAACCCGAGGATTGGCGACAACAGCATCGTCGAGGACCGCGCCGAGATGAGCGGGCAGATGGACCTGCAGCGCGAGATGCAGGACGTGTTCGCCGCCGCCAACCGCAGCAACACCGCCCTCTATACCGTCGACCCGCGCGGCCTCGCCACCGGCGAGTTCGACATCAACGAGAACGTCGGGATGACGCGCAGCAACAACTCGCTGCGCCTGACCCAGGACACCCTGCGCGTGCTCGCCGACGAGACCGACGGCCGCGCCATCGTCAATCGCAACGACCTGGCGCGGGCGATGCGGCAAATCGTGATCGACTCGAGCGCCTACTACCTGCTCGGCTACAACTCGTCGCAGGCCCCGCAGGACGGCAAGTTCCACGAGATCAAGGTGCGGGTCAAGCGCCCCGGCACGCAGGTACGGGCGCGCAAGGGATACTGGGCGCTCACCGCCGAGGAGACGGTGGCGGCCACGGCGCCGTCCAAGCCGGGCCCGCCGACGGAGGTGGCCCGGGCGTTGTCCTCGATTTCCGAGCCCACGCGCGGCCGCTTCGTGCGCACCTGGGTGGGCACGTCGCGCGGCGCCGCCGGGCGGACCAAGCTGACGTTCGTCTGGGAACCGCTGCCGCCGCCGCCGGGGGTCCGCCGCGACTCCGCCACGGCGGTCTCGCTCATCGCGGCGTCGCCGGACGGCGAGACGTACTACCGCGGCGTCGTGTCCCAGCACGAGGACGCCACGCGCCGCGGGGCGGCCGTGAGCTTCGACGTACCACCGGGCCGCGTGCAGCTGCGTCTGTCGATCCAGAACGGTGATGCGGCGCTCGACAGCGACGACCGGGAGGTCGTGGTGCCGGACCTGACCGGGACCGACCTGTCGTTCGGGACGCCGCGCATCCTCGTGGCACGCAACGCACTGGAGTTCCGCGCCCTGAGCAAGGACCTGGATGCCATGCCGACGGCCGACCGCGAGTTCAGCCGCACCGATCGCCTGCTCATCCGCACCGACGCCTACGCGCCGGGGGACGCCCTCGTCACCGTCACCTCGAAGCTGCTGAACAAGCAGGGCCAGTCGCTCGCCGACATTCCCGTCAGCGCCGCGGCGGCCGGCCAGCCGTTCCTGATCGATTTGCCGCTGGCGAGCCTGGCCCCGGGCGAATACCTGCTGGAGCTCACCGCCGCCACCGACGGCCAGGCACCGGCCACGCAGCTCATTCCGTTCCGGCTGCGCAGCTGAGGCCGGCGGCGCGCGACGCGCTCAGGCGTACATCCCGCGCAGCTTGGTGACGGTCGCCACCCGGTTGATGGCGACGATGTACGCGGCGACGCGCATGTCGACCTTGTACTTCTGCGCGGTCTCGAACACGACCTCGAAGGCCTGACACATCTTCGCTTCGAGCCGGTCGTTGACTTCCTTCTCCGCCCAGAAGTAGCCGTGCCGGTCCTGCACCCACTCGAAGTAGGACACGGTCACGCCGCCGGCGTTGGCCAGGATGTCGGGCACGACGAAGACCCCGCGCTCGTGCAGCAGCTGGTGCGCCTCCGGGGTGGTCGGCCCGTTGGCGCCTTCCACGACCAGCCGCGCCTTGATGTCACGGGCGTTGGCGGCCGTGATCTGCTCCTCCAGCGCGGCGGGGATCAGCACGTCGACGTCGAGCCGGAAGAGGTCCTCGTTGCTGATCGGCTCGGCGCCGGCGAAGCCCTCGACCGACTTGTGCTCGGCGCTGTGCGCCAGGAGCTTCTCGATGTCGAGGCCGCCGTCGTGGTGCACGCCGGCCTTCCAGTCGGTGACGGCGACGATCCTGGCGCCCATGTCGGCGAGCAGGTCGGCCGCCACCGAGCCGACGTTGCCGAACCCCTGGACGGCGACGCGGGCGCCTGCCAGCGCGAATCCCAGGTGCCGCGCCGATTCGCGCGTGATGATCATCACGCCGCGTCCCGTCGCCTCGCGGCGGCCGAGCGACCCGCCCATCTCCATCGGCTTGCCGGTGACGACGGCGGTCGAGGTGTGGCCGATGTGCATGGAGTAGGTGTCCATGAACCACGCCATCACCTGCTCGTTGGTGTTCACGTCCGGCGCCGGGACGTCCTTTTCCGGGCCGATCGCGTCGATGATCTCCGCGGTGTAGCGGCGTGTCAGCGCCTCCAGCTCGCGCCGCGACATCTTGGTCGGGTCGCAGATGACGCCGCCCTTGCCGCCGCCGAAGGGCAGCTGCGCCACGGCGCATTTCCACGTCATCCAGGCGGCGAGCGCCGTGACCTCGTCGAGGGTGACGTCGGGGTGGAAGCGGATGCCGCCCTTGGCCGGCCCCAACGTGATGTTGTACTGCACGCGGTAGCCGGTGAAGACCTCGATCTCGCCATTGTCCATCTGCACCGGGCAGGCGACGATGATCTGGCGCTTCGGCTTGGTCAGGATCTTCCAGATCCCCGGGTCGAGATTGAGGATGCGGGCCGCGCCCTCGAACTCCTGGAGCATCGCTCCGAACACGCTGCGCTCTGACGCCATGATTGCTCTTCTCGTCCCTGCCGGGCGGGTGCACCGGCGCTCGTCCAAACGGCCCAAAGTAGCGCCCTCGCCGCGTCGCTGTCAAACGGCCGGGCGGGGGCCGCGCGGCGTCCCCGGGGGCGCGGGCCGGCGCAGGCGCCACGGGCGGATCCGCGCGGGCGGGGGGTTCTCTATAATGAAAACAGCATGAAATCCACGATCGATGCCGCCGTGACGGGCAAGCAGCGCTGGGAGCGCGACGTCCTCGAGCCGGCGCTGCAGAAGTCGCCCGAGCGCAAGGCCGCCTTCACCACGATGTCCGGCCAGCCGATCGAGCGGCTCTATACGCCGGAGGACGTCGCCGGCATCGACTACGCCCGGCAGATCGGCGACCCGGGCGAGTTTCCCTACGTCCGCGGCATTCATCCCACCGGCTATCGCGGCAAGCTGTGGACGATGCGGCAGTTCGCCGGCTACGGGACGCCGGAGGAGACCAACCAGCGCTATCAGGATCTCATCGCCGCCGGCGGCACCGGCCTGTCGGTCGCCTTCGACCTGCCGACGCTGATGGGCCGCGACCCCGACCATGCGCTGTCGCTCGGCGAGGTCGGCAAGTGCGGCGTCAACATCACGTCGCTCGCCGACATGGAGCGGCTGTTCGACGGCATCGCGCTCGCCGACATCACGACGTCGATGACGATCAACTCGCCGGCGCCGATGATCTTCGCGATGTATCTCGTCGTCGCCGAGAAGCAGGGTGCCGACTGGCGCCGCATCTCGGGCACGATCCAGAACGACATCCTCAAGGAGTTCATCGCGCAGAAGGAGTACATCTTCCCGCCGCGGCCGTCGATGCGCCTGGTGACCGACATCTTCGCCTTCTGCGCCGCCGAGGTCCCGCGCTGGAACACGATCTCGGTCAGCGGCTACCACATCCGCGAGGCGGGCTCGACCGCGCTGCAGGAGCTGGCATTCACGCTGCGCGACGGCCTCGAGTACGTGCAGTACGGGGTCGATGCCGGCCTGCAGGTGGACGACTTCGTGCCGCGGATCTCGTTCTTCTTCAATTCGCACAGCGACTTCTTCGAGGAGATCGCCAAGTACCGGGCGGCGCGCAAGCTGTGGGCGGAGGCGCTGCGCGACCGCTTCGGCGCCCGCAACCCGCGCTCGTGGCAGCTGCGGTTCCATACCCAGACCGCCGGCGTGTCGCTGACCGCGCAGCAGCCGTACAACAACGTCGTGCGCACGGCGCTGCAGGCCCTGGCCGGCGTGCTCGGCGGCACCAACTCGCTGCACACCAACTCGCTGGACGAGGCGCTGGCGCTGCCGACCCGGGAGACGGCGACGATCGCGTTGCGGACGCAGCAGATCATCGCCCACGAAAGCGGCGTCACCCACGCGGTCGACCCGCTGGGCGGCTCCTACTTCGTCGAAGCGCTGACCCGCGAGATGGAACAGGGCACGCTGCGCTACTGGGAGACGATCGACGGCATGGGCGGCATGGTCGAGGCGATCGAGGCCGGCTACCCGCAGAAGGAGATCGCCGAAGCCTCGTATCGGTTCCAGCAGGCGGTGGAGCGGCGGGACCAGGTCATCGTCGGCGTCAACGACTTCATCCAGGAGGATGAGGAGCGAATCGCCATTCTCTACATCGACGACACCGCGGCCGAGCGGCAGTTGTCGCGGCTCGCCGACCTGAAGCGGACCCGCGACGCCGCCGCCGTGCAGCGGACGCTCGACGGCCTGCGCGCGGCGGCGCGCGGCACCGGCAACACCATGCCCGCCATCCTCGAGTGTGTCCGCGCCTATGCCACCGTCGGCGAGATGTGCGATGCGCTGCGCGACGTCTGGGGCGAGTACGAAGAGACGCCGATCATCTAGGCTGCGCCCGCGGCGGACCCGTGGCGGCGGCGCGGGACGCGAGTGGGACCGAGACCGAGCGTGAGACCGAGATGCGCGATGAGGACACCGACACTGTGACCACGAATCAGAAAATCCGAGTCGTCATCGCCAAGCCCGGCCTCGACGGCCACGACCGCGGGGCGAAGGTGATCGCGCGGGCGCTGCGCGACGCCGGCATGGAGGTCATCTACACCGGCCTGCGCCAGACCCCGGAACAGATCGTCAGCGCGGCGCTGCAGGAGGACGCCGACGTCATCGGGCTGTCGATCCTGTCGGGCGCCCACATGCACATCTGCCCGCGCATCATGGAGCTGTTGCAGGAGCATGGCCTCACCGACGTGATCGTCGTCATCGGCGGGATCATTCCCGACGTCGACGTTGCCCGCCTCAACGAGATGGGCATCCACGGCGATCTTCCTGCCGGGCACGCCGATGCAGCAGATCGTCGACTACATCGGGGCCAACGCCCGCACCCGCGTGGACGCGTGATCCGGCGCTTGCTCGGCCAGACGCCGGACGGCCCCGCGCGCGACCCCGGGCGTCTGGTGACGTCGGTCGCCGGCCCCGATCGGGCGGCGGAGCCGCCGGATCCGCCCGCGCACGGCGGCGCGGACGCCGTGCCGCTCTCCGAGGCCGACCTGGACCGCCTCGCCGTCCGCGTCGCCGAACATCTGCTGCGCGGCTCGATGGCCGCCACCCTGCCACGCATCGTCGCCGACGTCTCGGAGCGGCTGGTGCGGCTCGAGATCGAACGCATCCGGCGCGAGGCGCGCGGCAAGGGCTGAGGGCGAGCCGTCCGGCGGTGCAGCCGGCCTGCTAGAGATCACCGGATGCAGGTTCCGGAGAAGCCGGCGCTCGAGGGGCTGGAAGAGAAGTGGGCCGCGCGGTGGGACGCCGACGGCACGTTCCGTTTCGACCGGTCGCGACCGCGCGCCGAGGTGTACTCGATCGACACGCCGCCGCCGACGGTCAGCGGATCGCTGCACGTGGGCCACGTCTTTTCCTACACCCACACCGACATCGTCGCCCGCTTCCAGCGCATGCGGGGCAAGGCCGTGTTCTATCCCATGGGCTGGGACGACAACGGGCTGCCGACCGAGCGGCGGGTGCAGAATTACTTCGGGGTCCGCTGCGACCCGTCGCTGCCGTACGATCCGGCGTTCCAGCCCCCGGACAAACCGCGGCAGCCAGCCGGTGCCGGTCTCGCGCCCGAACTTCATCGCGCTGTGCCGCCGCCTGACGGCGGAGGACGAGAAGGCTTTCGAGGACCTGTGGCGGCATCTCGGGCTGTCGATCGACTGGTCGATGACCTATGCGACGATCGACGGGCCGTCGCAGCGGGTGTCGCAGCTGATGTTCCTCCGCCTGCTCCAGCGCGGGCTGGCGTATCAGGTCGAGGCGCCGACGCTGTGGGACGTGGATTTCCGGACCGCCGTGGCGCAAGCCGAGCTCGAGGATCGGGAACAGCCGGGCGCCTATCATCGCGTCAGGTTTCACCGGCCGGACGGCGGCCCGCCGATCGAGATCGAGACCACCCGCCCCGAGTTGCTGCCCGCGTGCGTGGCCCTGGTCGCGCACCCCGATGACCAGCGCTACCGGCCGCTCTTCGGCACCGAGGTCGTGACGCCGCTCTTCGGCGCCCGCGTCCCGGTCCACGCCCACCCGCTCGCCGACCCGGAAAAGGGCAGCGGCATTGCGATGATCTGCACCTTCGGGGACCTGACCGACGTCGTCTGGTGGCGCGAGCTGAAGCTGCCGGTTCGCGCGGTGATCCAGCCGAACGGCACGATCGGCCCGGCGACGTGGGGTGCGCCCGGGTGGGAGTCCGCGGACGCCGCCCGCGCGCAGGCGGCACACGACCAGTTGGCGGGCCTGTCGGCCAAGAAGGCGCAGGCGGTGGTGGTCGGGCTGCTCACCGAGAGCGGCGACCTGGTGGGCGCGCCGCGGACGATCACGCACAGCGTGAAGTTCTACGAGAAGGGCGATCGCCCGCTCGAGATCGTGACCAGCCGGCAGTGGTTCATCAGGACCATCGAGTTCCGCGACGCCCTGCTCGCTCGCGGACACGAGCTGGAGTGGCACCCGCCGTACATGCGCGCCCGCTACGAGAGCTGGGTCAACGGCCTCAACGGCGACTGGTGCGTCAGCCGGCAGCGCTTCTTCGGGGTGCCGTTCCCGGTGTGGTACCCGCTGGGCGCGGACGGCAGCGCCGACTACGCCCGCCCGCTGGTGCCCGCCGAGTCGCGGCTGCCGATCGATCCCTCGACCGACGTGCCGGAGGGCTTCACGGAGGCGCAGCGCGGCCAGCCGAACGGTTTCGCCGGGGACCCCGACGTGATGGACACGTGGGCGACCTCGTCGGTGACGCCGCAGATCGTCTGCGGATGGGAGCGCGACCCCGACCTGTACGAACGCACGTTCCCGATGGACCTGCGCCCGCAAGCGCACGACATCATCCGCACCTGGCTGTTCTCGACGGTGCTGCGCACCCACCTCGAGAGTGACTCCCTGCCGTGGCGGCATACGGCAATCTCCGGCTGGGTCCTCGACCCCGACCGCAAGAAGATGTCGAAGTCGAAGGGCAACGTGGTGACGCCGCTGGCGCGCCTGCAGGAGTTCGGCTCCGACGGCGTGCGCTACTGGGCGGCGCGCGGCGGGCCCGGCGTCGACACGGCGTTCGATGTCGGCCAGATGAAGGTGGGGCGGCGCCTCGCCATCAAGCTGCTCAACGCGTCGAAGTTCGCGCTCGCCGGCGGCGCGGCGGACGGCGAGGTCACGCACCCGCTCGACCGCGACATGTTGCGCGAGCTGGCGGCGCTCGTCGACGAAGCCACGGCCGCGCTCGAGGACTACGAGTACACGCGCGTGCTCGACCGCACCGAGTCGTTCTTCTGGAGCTTCTGCGACCACTATCTCGAGCTGGTCAAATCGCGCCGCTACGGCGACCACGGCGAGGCGGGTGCGCAGTCCGCGAACCGCGCGATGCAAGCCGCGCTGTCGGTCGTGGTCCGGCTGTTCGCGCCGTATTTGCCGTTCGTGACCGAAGAAATCTGGTCGTGGTCGCACGAGGGCTCCGTCCACCGGGCGGCGTGGCCGGCGGCCAGCGACCTCGCCGGGACCGCCGGCGCCGACCCGGCCGCGGCGGGCACGCTCGCCGCCGCCGTGGCCGTGCTCGGGGAAGTGCGCCGCGCCAAGTCGGAAGCCAAGCGCCCGCTCAAGGCGCCGATTGCGCACGCGGCCGTGCGCGACACGGCGGCGCGGCTGGCCCTCCTCGAAGCCGCACGTGCCGACGTCTGCGCCGCCGCCTTCATCCAGTCGCTCACGCTGGAGCCGGCCGATGCCTTTTCGGTGTCGATCGAGTTCGCCGAGCCCGACCCGGCGCTGTCCGATTCCGTCGTCTGATGGCGCCGCCGCCGCTGCCGGTCGAGGCGTATCGCGATCTCGTGGCCCGCGCGCTGGCCGAAGACATCGGCGCCGGGGACGTCACGACGGCGCTGACCGTCGATGCCACGCAGCGGGCGCGCGGCGTGCTGCTGGCCAAGAGCGCGCTGGTGCTCGCCGGGCTCGACGTGGCTCACGAAGTCTTTCGGCAGCTGGACGAGGAGGTCGTGTTCCGCGTGCAGCGGCGCGACGGCGAGTCGTGCGTGCCGGGCACCGTGGTGGCGGAAGTAGCCGGCCGTGCCCGGGCGCTGCTGACGGCCGAGCGCACGGCCCTCAACTTCCTGCAGCGGTTGAGCGGGATTGCGACCGAAACGCGACGCTACGTGGAGGCCGCCGGCGGGGCGGTCACGGTGCTGGATACGCGAAAGACGACGCCCACCTTGCGGACGCTCGAGAAGTACGCGGTCCGCTGCGGCGGCGGCACCAACCATCGGCAGCGCCTGGACGATGCGATCCTGATCAAGGACAACCACAAGAGGCTGGCCGGAGGGATCGCACCGGTCCTCGCCCGCGTCGCCGGCGCTCAGCTGCCGGTCGAAGTGGAAGTGGAGAGCCTCGACGAGCTCGACGAGGCGCTGGCCGCCGGCGCGCGCCGGGTGCTGGTGGACAATTTCTCGCCGGTCGATCAACGCGAGGCCGTGCGCCGCGCCGCCGGACGCGCCGCCGTCGAAGTGTCGGGCGGAGTGACCCTCGACACCCTGCGCGAGATCGCCGCGACCGGCGCCGACTACGTGTCGATCGGTGCCCTGACCCACTCGGTTCGCGCCGCCGATCTGAGCTTCGAGCTGGAGCCGCTGTAGGCACGACCTGGCTGCAAAGTGTCTGAGATTCCCGCATCGCTGCGACTCGATCTCCGTTCGTATTCGTCGGTGACGTCCACCATGGACGAGGCGATGCGGGCGGCCGAAGCTGGGGCGGCCGAAGGACTGGTGATCGTGGCGGAAACCCAGACCGCGGGCCGCGGACGCCGGGGCCGGTCGTGGAGCTCGCCGCCCGGCGCCGGCTGTTACCTGTCGCTGGTGCTGCGGCCCCCGCTCGATGACCGCGCGCCGCAGCTGCTGTCGCTGCTCACGCTGGGTGCCGGCGTCGGCGTGCGTGACGCGATCGAACACGCCACGGGTGTCGCGGCCCAGCTGAAGTGGCCCAACGACATCGTGGTCGGCCGGCGCAAGCTGGCCGGCATCCTGGCCGAGGGGATGGGCATCGGGACCGCGGCCCAGACCGTGATTCTCGGCATCGGCATCAACATCACCGCGGGCCCGCATCCTGACGAGGTCGCCGCCCGCGCCACCGCGATCGAAGCCGAAGGCGCTGGCGCGGTCGATCGCCCGCGCCTGGTGGACGAAACGCTGCGCCGCGTTGCCGATGCCTACCTGCGCCTGCGGCGCGGGGAGGCGGATGATATTCTCCGCGCGTGGCGTGCCGCCGCCCCCTCGGCCTCCGGGAGCCCCGTCGAATGGGACCAGGGGAACGGGGGGCGTCGCGGCGTCACGGCGGGCGTCGACGAACAGGGAGCGCTCCTCGTCCGGACGGCCGCGGGGCTCGAGCGCGTGATTGCGGGGGAAGTGCGATGGCTGTGAGGACTCGTCGATGCTGCTAGCCCTCGACGTCGGCAACACCAACACGGTGCTCGGCGTGTTCCGCGATGCCGCGCTCATCCACAGCTGGCGGTTGACGACGCTGCGCGAGCGGACCGCCGACGAGCTCGGGATGCTGATCACGGGGCTGTGCGGCCATCATCACGTGACGCGCGACGAGATTGTCGGCATCGTCATGGCGTCGGTGGTGCCGCCGCTGACCGGCACCATGATCACCATGGCCCGCGACTATTTCGGCCAGACGCCGCTCAACGTCGAGCCGGCGGTCAATACCGGCATGCCGATCCGCTACGAGAACCCCGCCGAGGTCGGCGCCGATCGGGTGGTCAACGGCATTGCCGCCTACGAGGAGTACGGCCGGCCACGCGGCCGCCCGGTCATCGTCGTGGACTTCGGCACGGCGACGACGTTCGACGCCATTTCGGCGGCCGGCGAGTACTTGGGCGGCGTCATCTGCCCGGGGCCGCAGATTTCGGCCGACGCGCTGTTCCAGCGCGCGGCGCGGTTGCCGCGCATCGACGTGCGTTCGGCCCGATCGTGTGATCGGGCGCACGACCGTGGGCTCGATGCAGGCCGGATTGTTCTGGGGCTACGTGGACATGGTGGCCGGGCTGGTGCGCCGCATGCAGGTGGAGCTCGGCGGCGACGCCGCGGTGGTGGCGACGGGAGGCCTCGCCGAGAGCGTGGCGCCGGAGACGCGGGTCGTCGATCAGGTGGACCCCGAGTTGACCCTTAGAGGTTTGCGGATCGTCTGGGAGCGCAACCAGCGGCCCGCGACGGCGGCGGCCGGGACGCCGCGCGGGTGACGCGTGAGTGATCCGGATGTCTATTGCCGCGCCATCGAAGCGTATCTCTGCCGCAAGAACGACGGGCATCTGATCCGCATCGTCGGGCCGGCGTTCGAGCGGGTATCCCGGTGGGCGCTGGACGGCGTCCCGCTGAAGGTCGCCTGCGCCGGGATCGATCGCTACTTCGAGCGCTACTATCGCCGCGGGCCGCGGCGCCGCCCGGTGCGCGTCGAGTTCTGCGAGGCCGACGTGCTCGACGCCTTCGACGACTGGCGGCGTGCCGTGGGCGTCGCGCTGCCCGTGCCGGGCACGGCCACCGCTGATGCCGACGCCGATGCGCCGGCGCCGGGCCGGCGCCGCGTGTCGCTCGCCCGCCACGTCGAACAGGTGAGCGCGCGGCTCGAGGAACTGGCGCGGAATGCGCCGCCCGGCCTGCTCGACGCCGGGCAGTGGGGGACCGCGGCCCGCGAGGTGGCCGCGCTCGGCGACGAGGCGGCGCCGTGCGCGCGGCGAAGCGCGCGAGGCGGTGCTGGCGCAGTTGCGCGCGCTCGACGCCATCCTGATGTCCGCGATCCTCGCGGCGCTCGGCGGCGACGTCCGCGAGGCTGCGGACGCGGAGGCGCGGGAAGCGCTGGCGCCGTTTCGCGATCGGATGGACCCCGGCGCCTATCAGCGCGCGCACGCGGCGGCGGTCGCCCGCTACGTCCGCGACCGGTTCGCGGTACCGACGATCGACTTCGAGCGATGAAACCAGGCGACCGGCTGACGCTGGCCATCGAAAAGCCCGCCGCCGGCGGCCGCATGATCGCGCGCCACGACGGCGCGGTCGTGCTCGTCGCCGGCGCGATTCCCGGAGAGACGGTCGAGGCGTCGGTCGAGAAGGTGCAGCGCGGCACCACGTGGGCGCGGACGATGCGCGTGGTGGAGCCGTCTCCCGATCGGATCGACCCCGGCCTGGACGGGGCCTGTGGAGGCAGCGTCCTGGCCCACATCCGCTACCCGCGTCAGCTGGCGATCAAGCGCGAGATCATCCGCGACGCGTTCACCCGCATCGGCCGGCTGCCGGCTCCCGATCACCTGCCTGTCCACCCGTCGCCGGTCGAGGGCTACCGCATGCGCGCCCGCCTCCACCTGCGTCACCAGCGCATCGGGTTCTTCCGCGAAGGTTCACACGACCTGTGCGCGCCTGGTCCGACGCGGCAACTGTTGCCCTCCACGCTGGCGGCGCTGGCGGAGCTGGAAGCGGCGGTTCAAGACTGGCCGCGAACCATGGACGCCGAGCTGGAGTTGTCCGAGAACGCGCCCGCCGACGAGCGCGCGCTGCACCTGGACCTGGCGCCGGGGGCTGAACCGAAACTGCTGCGCGCGCTGCCGGCGCTGTCCGGGCTGACCGGCCTGTCGTACGGGACGCTGGCCAGCCAGCACCTGCACGAGATCGCCGGCTCCCCGTACGTCACAGACGTGGTGACCGTGCCGTCCGCGGCCGGACCGTTTCCGCTGCGGTTGCGGCGGCATGTCCGATCGTTCTTCCAGGGCAACCGCTTCGTGCTGCCGGCGCTCGTCGCCGCCGTCGTGGACGCGGTGCCGGGGGGCCGGGTCGTCGATCTGTATGCGGGCGTCGGCGTCTTCGCAGTGGCGCTGGCGGCGCGCGGAGAGGCCGCGATCGTGGCGGTCGAAGGTGATCGACGGGCGGCGGCCGATCTGCGGTACAACGCCGGTCCGGTCGGGACCGCCATGGCACCGCAGCACCAGGCGGTGGAGGAGTTTCTCGCCGCCGGGCACGGCGCCGGCGCCGACGCGGTGATCGTCGATCCGCCCCGCACCGGGCTGAGCCAGGAGGCGGCGGCCGGGGTGGGTGCGCTCGCGGCGCCGCGCCTCGTGTATGTCTCGTGCGACGTGGCCACGCTGGCGCGCGATGCACGCGTCCTCACGGCGGGCGGCTACCGGTTGACAAACCTGCAGGCCTTTGATTTGTTTCCGCACACCGCGCACGTCGAAAGCGTCGCGGTTTTCGAGCGCTGATCGGCGCAGCCGATCCGCCGCCGACGAGGGAGCGTATGCCGTACTTCGCACTGTTCTACGACACGGTCGACGACTACGTCGCCCGCCGCGCCCAGTTTCGCGCCCAGCACCTCGAGAAGGCGCGCGAGGCCTACGCGCGCGGTGAGCTGATCCTGGCCGGAGCGCTCGCCGATCCGGTTGACCGTGCGCTGCTCGTCTTTCGCACCCCTGACCAGCAGGCGGTCGAGGAGTTCGCTCGACACGATCCGTACGTCACCCAGGGGCTCGTGCGAAGCTGGGAGGTCCGCCCGTGGAACGTCGTGATCGGCAACGATCCGGCGGAGCCGGGACCGCCGCCACCGGCGCCGGCCGGCCGATGATTGCCCGCGTGTGGACGGCCCGCGCGGCGTCCGGCCAGGCGGCGCCGTACGCCGCCCACCTGCGTGGCGTGGTGCTGCCGGCCATCGAGCAGTTGGCGGGCTACGAGGGCGCGACCGTGCTGCAGCGCCAGGATGGCGATGACATCGAGATCGTCGTGATGACCTGGTGGCGGTCGCTCGAGGATGTCCGGGCGTTCGCGGGCGACGAACCGGTGCGCGCCGTCGTCGCCGACGCCGCGCAGGCGCTGCTCGCGCGCTTCGATCGGGAGGTCCGCCACTTCGACGTGGCGCTGGACACCCGGCCTAGCGGGTCACCTGGCGCGCCGCCTCGATGAATCCCTCGAAGAGCGGACGGAACTCACCGGTGCGCCAGAAGTTCTCCGGGTGCCACTGCACGGCGAGCCGGAACACGGTGCCGGGTTGTTCGATGGCCTCGATCACCCCGTCCGGCGCCGTCCCCGAGACGTCCCATCCGGCCGCCACCGTTTTGACCGCCTGGTGGTGACGGCTGTTGACCTGGCAGGTGCCGCGGTCGAGCTTGTCGCCCATGAGTTCCTCGAGCCGGGACCCGGTGGCCACCCAGACTTCGTGGGCGATGGCGTAGCGCGGCTCGGGCACGGCGTGCGGCAGCGCGCCGTTGACCATCGACGGGATGTCCTGCACCAGCGTGCCGCCCAAGGCCACGTTCAGCAATTGCATGCCGCGGCAGATGGCGAGGATCGGCATGCCGGCGGCGGTCGCCGCCTTGACCAGGGCGATCTCGTAATCGTCTCGTCCCGGTTCGGAGGCCTGGAACGTCGCATCGGGAGCTTC
Organism: uncultured Acidobacteriota bacterium; assembly: GCA_963707795.1. Taxonomy (GTDB): domain Bacteria; phylum Acidobacteriota; class Vicinamibacteria; order Vicinamibacterales; family UBA2999; genus JACCSI01. The sequence goes on from OY970174.1 coordinate 1,088,999, forward strand.
GCCATAGAACGCAGGATCGACGTCGCCGCCGCCGGTGAGCATCAGCGCATTGGCGCGGTCAACCACCGCCGCGGTGCGATCGCGCTGGTACTCGAGTTCCCATGGCTCGCCCCCGGCGCGGCGGACCGATTCCAGGTAATCCGCCATCGCGCGGCACGGGGCAATTGCAATCACAGGCATGGTTGTCAGCTTTCCGTCGGGGCCAATCCCGGCACCGGTGCCTCGTCTCCCCGTGACGGTGCGCCGCTCCCGGGATCGTTAGCGTACATCGTTCCTGCTACATGCGCGCCGGCACGCCGACGCCCATCAGTTCGAGCACGCGGGTCAACTGCTGGCGAAAGTAGGCCACCCCTGCCGCCCGCCAGCGCCGCACGTCGTCGCGCTCTTCGTTGAGGATCGGCGCCTTGTGATAGAAGCCGTTGAACATCTGCGCCAGCCCGAACCCATATTTGGCGAGCACGGCGAACTCGAGCGACCGCGTCACCTGCTCGACCACATCGTCCAGCCGGGCGGCCTCGAGCACCAGGTTCCACAAGTCGTGGTCGCCGTCGGCGCCGGCGAGCGCCGCGGCGGGAAGCGTCGCCAGCGTCGCCAGCACGTCCCGCTCGCTGACGCCGTCGCGCGCCAGCAGCTTCTGGAAAATGTTGTTGGCGCGTACGACAGCGTACTGCAGGTAGGGGCCGCTTTCCCCCTCGAAACTGAGCGCCTCGTCGATATCGAAGGCGATCACCTTCGTCCGCGAGTACTTGATCATGAAATAGCGCACCGCCGCCACCCCGATCAGCTCCGCGATCCGGCGGCGCTCGCCGGCGGGCAGCTCGGGGTTGCGCCGCTCGACTTCCAGCGACGCCTTGTCGAACAGCCGGTCGATCAGGTCGTCGGCCTTCACCCCCATGCCCTTGCGGCCCGACACCTCGACGAACCCCCGCCGCGCGTCGTCGCTCTCCGCCGCCGGCAGGTAGCCGAGCTCGCGGGCGGTGGCGTGCGACAAGGCGACCATCTCGTAGGAGAAGTGCGTGAGCCGATCCGCTTCCGCCGGATGGCCGACGGCCACCAGCGCCTGCTTGAGCAGCTTCTGCAGGTACGACTGGCGCACGTCGATGACGTTGTAGGTCGCCTGGGCCGCGCCGAAAGGCGGGTGCGAGGGGTCCGCCTCGTCCGGACGGCTGGTCGTGGCCCACACGTCGCCGCCATCGAGCCGGCGGGCGAATCGGCGATAGGAGAAGTCGCGGCCGAGGAGCCCGGATTTCCAGAGCTGGTACGCCATGTCCTTGCCGACGTAGGTCACCGTCCCATTGGACCGGACGATGACCTTCTCGCGCTCGTCGCCGTCCTCGTCGCCCTCGGCGGGGGCCGCGTCGGCAGGCGCCGGAGTGTCGTCGATCTTCATCACCCAGCAGCCGGCCAGCCGCCCCTCGGGCTGCAGATAGACGGCGCCCATCTGCTTCAGCAGTTCGAACGCGCGCGCCCAGAACTGCAGGCGCAGGATGTCACCTTCCCAGGTGAGCAGGTGGTAGTCGATGTTGAGGCGCCCCATCGTGCGCAGGTGGCAGCGCACGACGCGGTCGGCCACCAAATGGGCAATGTCCGCGGCGGGACTGACGCCGTGCTCGATGTCGTGCAGCGCGGCGCCGCGCACGCGCAGCCGCTCCTTGTCCTGCCCGTACCACTCGGTGACCTTCGCGTACAGGTCCCAGCAGTAGTAGTCGAAGCGCGTCGAGTCGGCGATGGCGCGCACGCCGTCGAGGTCCAGCGCTTCGAGCTCGCGGAAGCCGACCACCACGTCGGCCACCTGCACGCCGGTGTCGTCGATGTAGTTCTGCACCTCCACCGCCACGCCGCGGAAGCCGAGGACCCGGACCAGCGTATCGCCGAGCGCGGAGTTGCGGAGGTGGCCGATGTGCGCCGCCTTGTTGGGGTTGATGGCGGTATGCTCGACGATCGTCTTGCCCGGCGGCGGCGCTGGCATCTCGGGCGGCGCGGTGACGCCGAGGCGCGCCAGCAGGAATGCCGGCCGATCGAGAAATACGTTGAGATAGCCGTTCGCTGCCGCTTCGACGCGGGCGACGTCGGGCACGGCGCCGAACCGGCCGGCGATTTCCTGCGCGATGACGCGCGGCGCCTTGCGCAGCGGCCGGGCGAGTTCGAAGGCGACCGGCGTCCCCAGGTCCCCCAGCGTGCGGTTGGGGGGCGACTCGATCGGGATGGCCAGCGCCGCCGCGTCGAGCCCGTACAGCTCATGCACCACGGCGCGGACCCGCGCTCTCACTCTCTCGTGCAGGGGAAGGATCATGATGAGGCGAGGCTCGGGCTAGGCGCGGACGCGCGCGCGGCGCTGCGCGCGCTGGTGGTCGTCGGGCGTGTTCACGTTCATCAGCAACAGGCCATCTTCGTCATACGCCGCCATCTCGGCGGCGGTCAGTTCCTGCACGGACATGTCGGCGAGCGCGTCCGAGACGCGCAGCGCCCCGCGGTCCAGCCGCGCCTTGACGCGGAGCGCGACCCGCCGGCGATAGCCGGCGCAGAGCGGGTGCCAGCGATCCCCGGGGCGTGGCACGATGGCCTCGGCTGCCGGCGGCATCGTGCCCAGCCGCTCGATCAGCGGCGCCTCGACGAAGGGCAGATCGCCGGCCAGAATCACGACGATCGGCGCCACCGACAGCAGCAGTGCCGCATACAGCGCCCCGAGCGGTCCGGCGCCGTCGACAAGGTCGGGAGCGTGCCGGACGCCCGCCACCGCGGCCGCGGGCCAGCGGCCGACCAGCCAGATCTCGCCGATGCCGGCACGACGGATGGCGGCGAGCTGGCGCTCGAGGATGGTGTGCTCGCCGACGCGCAACGCGGCCTTCAGTTCGCCGTTGAACCGCCGCGCCCGGCCGCCGACGAGTATGGCCGCACTGACGTCGCCCACCCTGGCGTGCTCCCCGTCACGGTCCAGCGGCGCCACGCCACCGGCGCCGCCGGCCCGCAATCCGCAGACCACGTCTGCAAATGATTGAGCCCGTGTTACGTTATCAGAACTTCTCAGCCGCATTATGGTCGATGCCGGAATTGGCCGCCTTCTGATCGCGAGTCTTCACCAGGGCATTGCCGACGTCCTGCCGGCGCGCCTGCCGTTCTACGAGAACTGGCTGACCGCGCCGGGGTTGCGTTCGGACAAGTTCGGGTTGGCGCCCCTGCACGCGGTCCTCAGCTTCCTGCGGCTGGAAGGACAGCCGGCGTATGACGAGACGATGCGCAAGGCGGGCGAGTACACCGCCGATTGGGCCTACCTGGAATTGGGCGCGGTGCAGCGGGCGCTGGGGCGTACGCTGCCGACCGCGTTGCGCGCGCGCTGGGCCCTGCGGTTGAGCCGACGGCTGGTGTGGCAGACGTTCCGCGGATCGCGCACCCGGGTGCGCGTCCGGCGAAAAGCCGCGCGCGTCGAGATTCGCGGCTCGATCTTCTGCGAGTTGCGCCAGGCGGGCGAGGCACCGATGTGCGTGTTCTACGCGGCGGCGGTCGAGCAGTTCCTGCGGCGATTCGCGGTCGGCGCCGACGTCCATGTGCAGGAGTGCAAGGCCGCCGGCGCAGCCGAATGCACCCTCGCCGTCGCCCTCCACGGCGCCGCGGCGGCCGCGCCCGCCGCGGAAGCGGCCTGATGGCAGGCCGCGCCTGCCTCGCCGGCGTCCTGCTGCTCGTCGTCGGGCTCGCTCGCGCCAACGCCCAGCCGCCGGCGCTCGGCGCCACGCTGGTGATGCCCTTCGACAGCGAGCAGGCGGATCCGCGATTGGCATGGCTCGCCGAGGGCTCGGCGGTGCTGTTGTCCGAGTGCCTCGAGCGCTACGGCGCCGCGACGGTGGCGCGCGACGCGCGGGTGGCCGCGTTCGATCGCCTGCAGCTGCCGCCGGCCTCCGCGCTCAGCCACGCCACGGTCATCAAAGTCGGGCAGTTCGTCGGCGCCTCGGACCTCGTCGTCGGCGGCTACGAACTGGCGGGAGACCAGCTCACGATCCGCGTCCGTTCGATCCGGCTCGACGCCGGCCGGCTGACGCCGGAGGTGATCGAGCGCGGACCCTTGGGCGACCTCGTCACAATCTACGACCGCGCGGCACAGCGGCTGCGCGGCGCCACGACCGCGGCGCCGGCCCCTCCCCCGGCGACCATGCTGGCGGTTCCGCGCGCCGTCGAGCTGTTCGTCAAGGGCCTCATCGCCGAGGCCGTGACCACGCAGCGCGCGTTTTTGGAACAGGCCTCGAAGGCGGCCCCCGCCGACGACCGGATCAAGCTGTCGCTGTGGGGGGTGCATACCGAAGCCGGCGACGATCTGGCCGCACTGGCCATGGCCGAATCCGTCCCCGCGGCCAGCGTGCACGCGCGCGCCGCCCGCTACCTGGCGGCGCGGTCGCAGATCGCGCTGAAGCGCTACGACGGGGCATTCGACGCCCTGGCGGCGCTGCACGCCGAAGCGCGCTCGGCGGAAGCGCTCAATGCGCTGGGCGTCGTGCAGCTGCGGCGCGGCAGCACCCCGCAGACGGGCACCGCGATGTACTACTTCAGCCAGGCCTCGCAGACCGATCCGGCGGATGCGGATTACTTCTTCAACCTCGGCTACGCCCACTGGCTGGACAAGGATCCCCCGGCGGCCGTGTACTGGCTGCGCGAGGCCGTACGGCGCGCGCCGGAGGATGGCGAGGCGCACCTGGTGCTCAGCGCCGCACTGCAGCAGACCAGCGCCAAGGCGGAAGCCGCGCGCGAACGCGAGCTGGCGCTGCGCCTGTCGGCCAAGGCCGCGGGCTCCGGAGACGCCGCCCTGCGCGGACTCGAGCGGCTCAAGGCCTCGCTCGATCGCCCGCGCACGCGGGTGGACGCGATCATCACGGCGGCCGGCCAGCGGGATCAGGCGGAGCTGGCAACATTCCACCTCGATGCGGGGCGCCGTGCGTTCGAACGCGAAGCCGATCGCGAGGCCGAGCGCGAACTGCGGCGCGCGCTCTACCTGTCGCCGTACCTGGCCGAGGCACATCTGCTCCTCGGTCGAATCTGCCTGCGCACGGGCCGGACCGCCGAGGCGATTCAGGCTTTCAAGATCGCGCTCTGGAGCGACGAGACGGTCGCCGGCCATCTGGCGCTGGCCGAAGCCTACCTGCAGGAAAAGAACTGGGCGGAGGCAAAGACCGAGCTCGACCGTGTGCTCGTGCTGGAGCCTGGCTCCGCGGAAGCGCAGGCGCTCGCCGCGCGGCTGGCGAAACTGAAACCGTGAGGCTTGTGCTAAGATCAGCCTTAGAATCAGAGAGTTAGCCCATGGCCACGAGCGCAACAGACGACGGATTCCACGAGATACAGCTGAACGGGAAGCAACTGGTCTTCCTTTTCATGGCGGTCACCGTGGTGTCGGTGGTGATCTTCCTGTGCGGCGTCCTCGTCGGACGCGGGGTGCGCACCGACACTGGCGCCATCGAGGCGGTGCAGGCGCAGGGCATCACCCCGGCCGACGCGCCGCCGCCGGCCGTGACGATGGGCAGCGAACCGTCGCCCTCGTCGAAGGAGGCCGTCACGTATCCGGAGACTCTCGGCAGTGCGGCGCCACCGCGGGAGCGGCTCGAGGCCAAGCCGGCGCCCGCGCCGGCCCCCGTCGTCGCCGAGCCCGCACCGGCCCAGTCAGCGCAGCCCGCAGCGACACCCGCGGCACCGGCCGCACGTGCCGCCTCCACCCCGGCCGCCGCCGAACCCGCGGGACCCGGCTTCGCCATTCAACTTGCGGCGCTGGGCAAGCGTGACGAGGCCGACGGAATCGCGCGCCGTCTGAGCGGCAAGGGCTATCCGGCGTACGTGGTCGCGCCCGAGTCGGGTGGTCCGGCCGTCTTCCGGGTGCGCGTCGGCAAGTTCAAGGATCGTCGCGAGGCGGAATCCATCGCGTCCCGGCTCCAAAAAGAAGAGCAGTTCAACCCCTGGATCGTGCGCTAGCGCTGTTATCGGGCGCGCTGCTCGCGCTCTCGTTCCCGCGGTACGGCCATCCGGCAGTTGCGTTCATCGCGCTGACGCCGCTGTACGTGGCCCTGTCGCTGCCGGGCGTCACGGTCCGCCGCGGGTTCGGCCTCGGCTTCCTCACCGGCATCGTGCACTTCGCGGGGACGCTGTACTGGACCAGCGGCACCGTCAGTACCTTCGGCGGCCTCGCCCTCCCAGTCGCCGTGTTCGTGGCGGGCCTGCTGGTCCTGTACATGGCCCTGTTCGTGGCGCGCGGCCGCGGCGGCGAGTGCGGCGCTGATCGGCCGCTTCGGCGCGGCAGGACTGCTGCTCGCGCCGGCGGCGTGGGTGTCGGCCGAGTATCTTCGCGCGCACCTGTTCGGCGGGTTTCCGTGGATTCCGCTCGGGAACGCTGTTGTCCGGCTGCTCCCGCTGGCGCAGCTGGCGAGCGTGGGCGGGGTGTATCTGCTGTCGTGGCTGCTGGCGACGCTCAACGCGGCGTTCGCGCTCGCCGCCCTGAGCCGCGGACGGCGGCGCACGGCAATCGGCGCGGCGGCGCTGGCGGTGATCGCCGCGTGTTCGCTGTGGGGCGCGGCGCGCATTGCTGACGGCCGGCTGCTGCGCGAGGGCACCCCGATCCGCGTCGGCCTGATCCAGGCGAACATCCCGCAGACCGAGAAGTGGGATCCCAGCCGGGCCTCGGCCATCTTCGATCGCTATCTGGCGATGACGCGGGCGGCGACCGCGGCCGGCGCACGGCTGATCGTGTGGCCCGAGTCGGCGACGCCTTTTCTTTTCGACGAGGAGCCGCAGCGGGCGGACGAGATCCGCCGTCTGGTGCGCGAGACCGGCACGCCGCTGCTCTTTGGCACGGATGAAGTCGAGCCCGGATCGCCGCCGCGCTACTACAACTCGGCCTTCATGCTCGATTCGGCCGGCGCCACCGCGGCGGTCTACCGCAAGATGTACCTCGTGCCCTTCGGCGAGTACGTCCCGTTCGGCACCCTGCTGACCTTCGTCGCGCCGCTGGTGGAAGCGGTCTCGGCGTTCACGCCCGGCGCGCGCGTGACGATGATGCCGGTGGACGGGCACATGGCGAGCACGGCGATCTGTTACGAGGTCGTCTATCCGCATCTCATCCGGACCGGCGTGCTGCAGGGGAGCGAACTGCTGACGACGGTCACCAACGACGCGTGGTACGGGGAATCGTCGGCGCCGTTCCAGCACTTCGAGCTCGCCGCGCTGCGCGCGATCGAGCAGGGGCGCTACCTGGCGCGTGCCGCCAACACCGGGATCACCGGCATCGTCGACCCCTACGGGCGGATCCTGGCGCGCACCGACCTGTTCGAGACGACGACCGTGATTGGCGAGGTCCGCTTTCTCCAGGAGCACACGGTGTATGCCACAATTGGCGATCTGCCGGCGCAACTCGCGGTCCTGCTGACGCTGCTCGGCGTCGGGGTTTCAGCCTGGCAGTTCAATACGCGCCCGACGCGTGCCCGCGGACGCCCGTGACCCTGGTCGCGGCTGGATGGGGGCGCCGCCGGCGCCGTGCGGAGGTTCCGTGTCACTGGCTCTGGAAGACCTGATTCGCCGCTCCGAGGTCCTGACGAAACGCGCCCGCGACCTGCGGAGCTATCTTTGACGCCGCCAGCCCCGGTGCCGAAGTCGCCGACCTCGAACGGCGCGTGTCGGCGCCCGACTTCTGGAAGGACCAGGCCGAGGCGCAGCGCCTGCTGCAGCGCCGCCGCCGGCTGACCGACGATCTCGACCTGCGCGCCTCGGTCGTGCGCAAGCTCGACGATCTCGGCGTGCTCGTCGAGTGGGCGGAGCAGGGCGAGGAGGTCAGCGCCGACCTGCAGCGCGCGCTCGACGCGCTCGAGCAGCGAGGTCGAGATCGGCGAGGTCAACACGATGCTCGCCGGCGAACACGACGACGCCAACGCCATCGTCACCATCCACCCGGGCGCCGGCGGCACCGAGTCGCAGGACTGGGCCGAGATGCTGCTGCGGATGTACCTCAAGTGGGCCGAGCGGCGCGGCTTCAAGCGCGAGGTGCTCGACTACCAGCCGGGCGACGAGGCCGGGGTCAAGAGCGCCACGATCACGCTCGGCGGCGAGTCACGCCTTCGGGCTGATGGCGGCCGAGGCCGGCGTCCATCGCCTGGTGCGGATTTCGCCGTTCGATCAGGCGGCGCGCCGGCACACGTCGTTCGCGTCGGTCTACGTCTGGCCGGAGATCGAGGACGACGATCGACATCGAGATCCCGGAGAAGGACCTGCGCATCGACACCTACCGCTCGAGCGGCGCCGGCGGGCAGCACGTCAACGTCACCGACTCGGCGGTGCGCATCACGCACCTGCCGACCGGCATCGTCGTCTCGTGCCAGAACGAGCGCTCACAGCACAAGAACCGCGATATCGCGATGAAGGTGCTGAAAGCGCGCCTCTACGATCTGAAGCAGAAGGCGCAGCAGGCGAAGCTGGAGCAGATTGGCGGCGCGAAGAAGGAGATCGCGTTCGGCAACCAGATTCGCAGCTACGTGCTGCAGCCGTACCAGATGATCAAGGACCACCGCACCAAGCTGCAGGTCGGCGACGTGCAGCGGATGCTCGACGGCGACCTCGATCAGTTCATCAAGACCTATCTGATGCAGAAGGCGTCCGGCACGCTGGGCGCCGGCGCGCCCGACAGCGACGACGTGTAGCGGGGCAGTGAGCGCCACGGGCCGGCCGCTCAGGGCGGCGGCAACGTGCTCGGCTGGGTGCCGGAGATGAATGCTTCGGTGATCGCCGGCACGCCGTCGCCGGCCACCTCGCCGGTCCGGCGATCGACGGCGACGAAACACGATGTTGCCGGGGGCCTCGAATGCCGGCGGATTCTTGCGGTCGCCGCGGGCGTCGATGTAGGCGCGCATGAAGTCGATCCAGATCGGCAACGCGGCGACCGAGCCGGTCTCGCCGTTGCCGATCGGCTTCTTCTCGTCGTAACCCACCCACACTCCCACGGTGATGTTCGGATCGAATCCGACGAACCACGCGTCGGTGTAGTCGTCCACGGTGCCGGTCTTGCCGGCGAGCGGCCAGTCGAGGGCCGCGGCGGCGGTGGCCGTGCCGCGCTGCACGACGCCACGCAGGAGGTTGGTCATCACGAACGCGGTGTCGGCGCGGATGGCGTCCCGCGCGGCGCGGGCGCGTTTCCTCGAGCACGTTGCCCTCGCGATCGACGACCGCGGTGACCTGGTACGGCAGCATGCGGATGCCCTGGTTGGGGAAGGCACTGTAGGCGCTGGTCACCTCGAGCAGCGTCGCCTCGGCGGCGCCCAGGGCGGTGGACAGGTAGGGCGGGAACTCCTCCGGGAAGCCGAAGCGCTTCGCGTAGGCGACCACCTGCTGCGGACCGAGCATCTCCATCACCCGCACCGCCGGAATGTTGCGCGACTGTTCCAGCGCGCGGCGCAGGGTCACCGGTCCCTCGTAGGTGCCGTCGTAGTTGCGCGGCGCGTACGGCGGCTGTCCGGCGCCGGCATCGAAGGCAGCCGGGCTGTCGATCAGGATCGAGGTCGGCGTCAGGCCGCGGTCGATGGCCGCGGTGTAGAGCAACGGCTTGAAGGTCGAGCCGAGCTGGCGGTGCGCCTGCGTCGCGCGATTGAACTTGCTGCGCGCGAAGCTGAAGCCGCCGACCATGGCCAGGACCTGGCCGCTGTCATTGTCGATAGCCACCAGCGCGCCGTCGACCATCGGCGGCTGCTCGAGCGTCACCGTCGCCGTGCCCGACTCGCCGAGCGTCCGCACGCCCACTTCGACCAGATCGCCGGCACGCACCAGGTCGGCGGCGTGCGTCCGCCGCGTCCAGCGAAAGCCGCTCGGCGCGAGCGTCGCCGATGTAGCGGCCGAACCGCACCTGCGCCGTGGGACTGCCGCTGTCGCGCGCGCTGACGGCGGTGACGACCGCCGGGACGATGTCGTCGACGGCGATCGGCCGCGACCAGCGATCGTGCTGGAAGCCGTCGAGGGTCTGGCCCTCGGTCAGCACGTTGCGGGCCGGCTTGCGCCAGGCGCCGCGGCGCCGGCCGATCTCGCGCAGGCCGTGGTCGACGGCACGGTTGGCTGCGCGCTGGAGCTCGACGTCGAGCGAGGTCCGCACGGTCAGGCCGTTCTCGTAGAGCGCCTTGGCGCCGTAGCGGGCCTCGATGTACTTGCGCACCTCTTCGATGAAGTAGGGCGCGACCGACGAATCCTGCGCCGGCTCGCCGCGCGTCGTGATCGGGCGGCCCTTCGCGGCGTCGGCCACCTCGCGGGCGATGTAGCCCTCGGCGGCCATGCGCTCGATCGCATAGTTGCGCCGGCGCCGCGCCGCGTCCATGTTGACGTACGGGCTCTGGCGCACGTTGCCTTGAATGATGCCGGCGATGAGCGCGGCCTCGTCCAGCGTGAGATCGCCGACCGCCTTGCCGAAGTAGACCTGTGCTGCCGCCTCGACGCCATAGGCGCCGTGGCCCCAATAGATCTGGTTGCAGTACATGGTGAAGATCTCGGCCTTGGTGTAGCGCTTCTCGATCTGCATCGCCACCAGCGACTCCTTGATTTTCCGCTCCCAGGAGCGATCCCCGGCGCTGAAGCCGATGGTGGTCGGAAACAGGTTGCGCGCCAGCTGCTGCGTCAGCGTGCTGCCGCCCGGGGTCTTGCCCGGGGCGAGGATGTCGCGGATGAGCGCCAGCATCATGCGCGAGATGCTCAGCCCCGCGTGATCGAAGAAGCCGTCGTCTTCCGCCGCCACGATGGCGTTGCGCAGCACCTCGGGAATCTGCTGGTAGGTGACGACCGATCGCCGCTCCACCGCGAAGTCGCCGACGACGGCCCCGTCGCGCCCGAGCACGCGGGTAATGGTGTGCGGCGAGTAGTCGTCGAGGGCGGAAATGAGCGGCAGGTCGTCGGCGTAGGCCACGACCACGCCACTCAGCGTGCCGAGCAGCGCCGCGACGACGAAGAGCGCGGCGATGCTGGCCTGACGGGCGATCTTGATGGCGTAGCGCATTCAGCGATGACCTGTCGCGGCGTGTGGCCGCCTCACTGCGGTGGACGCCGGCGGACGGCGCCGCCGGCGGGAGGCCGCGCGGCTGGTGGCGGCGCGGCGGTTGGTGGCGGTGTCGCGGTGGGCGGCGTCGCGGACGGGGGCGGACCGGCGGAACCACCGCGGCGACGAGCCCCGCTGTCGCTCCCCCCGCTGCCACCACGCGGGGCGGGTGCCTCGGCGCGTGGCTCGCTGCGCGGCGGCGCGCTGCGGACGCGGCCTGGACGCTCGACCCCGGCGCCCGCGTCGCCGCCGCTCCGTCCGCCGCGCTCGCGTACCGAAGCGCCGGACCCGGCGGCAGGCTCCGCGGCCGCGCCGCCTTCCGGCTCGGCCCGTCGCGACCGATCCACCGGAGCGATGCCGCGGGACCGTGGCGCCGGCCGGGCCACCGCCCCCTCCGACGCAACGCCGGCCGTTGGCGCCGGGCTCGCCGTGCTGTCCGGGGGCGCCGCCGGCACCAGCCGCCGGACGACTCCGCGGCGGGGCACGTCGGGGAACGCCTGGCGGACCGCGCCGCGCCCGGCGCCCGCGGCGGGCACGTGGTGCCGCGCGGCACCGCGATGTCGGCGTTGGCCGTCGGCGTCGTCGGCCGTACGGCAAGGGCCGTGCGAACACGCGGGTCGAGTTGGCCGCCGTCGATCGCGTGCGTGCGCACGTGCCGTCGATACCCGAACCGATCGCGCGGGACGATGGTCCACGACCGCCACGGGTTGTAGCCGTGGCCGGCCGCGAACCCGATGACCGGGTAGCCATCCCACCCGAGCGGCGACCAGCTGACGTAGCCGGGCGCGAATCCCCAGCTCACCCACGCCGGACCCCAGACACGGGCCGGAATCCAGTACCAGAAGCTGCCGGTGAAACCCCAGCGGCCATAGTGGTGCGTCGGCCACGCCCAGCGGTCGCGCCCGTACCACGTCCAGCCGTAACGCGTGTGATTCCAGGCGCCGTCGTAATAGGGCCGCCAGCCGACGCCGACCGACGGAAACCATACGTAACCGTGCGGCGCGACGTAATCCCAGCGTCCGTGTTGATCGAGCACCGGCCCATACGGGCGCAGCTCGGACGGGAGTTGCGCAGACGACTGTGCCGCCGCCACGCCGTGCGACCGCTCGCTCGACCACTGGGTGAAGGCATCGTGGCGCGCCGAGTTGAACGGCTGGACGACGGCCCGCGCGCCAGACGCGCCGAGCACGAGCATCTGGCCCGCGCCCAGGCTCACGCGGCCGTTGCCATCGTCGATCTCGGCGGCGCCACGGGCGACCGTGACCGCGACCCCGCGCCGGGTGCCGTCCGCCTCGAGGCCGTACTCGCCGACCGTGGCGAAGCGCACGGTGGCCGCTGGCGTATCCACGGTGTACGGCTGCGCCGCCGCGGCTGAGAGGCGCAACTGGGCACGCCCGTGTGACAGCCGCAGGCGTTCGGGCGCCAGGATCTCGAGCTCGGCGCCGATGTCGAGGTGGAGCAGCGTGCCGTCGGCGAAGACCACTTCGGCGCGCCCGGTACGCGTGCGCAGCAGATCGCCTTCGAGCAGCATCATCGGCGCCTCGGCGCGCTCGGTGATGCCGTCGTGGATCAGGTCCACGGCGCCTTCGACGTACGCCAGGTTGGCGGGGGCCTGGGCGGTGGCATCGGCGTCCTGCGTGGCGTCGACGAGCGCGGGAGCGGCGCACAGCAACACGGCCGTCAACAGGAAACGCGGCGTGGTCGGCATGGCGATCCTCGATCCGGTCCGGGCGAGGACCGGATCAATCAGGGCTGGCTTAGCCAGTATACGGCAGGAAATTGCCGCACAGCTTTACAATCCGTCACTCACATTTCATACTAAGGGCATGAGCAAAATCATCGGCATCGACCTGGGCACCACGAACTCCGTGGTGGCGGTCATGGAGGGCGACCAGCCCACCGTCATTCAGAACGCGGAAGGGAGCCGGCTCACGCCGTCGGTCGTCGCGTTCAGCAAGACCGGCGAGCGCCTGGTCGGGCAGGTGGCGAAGCGCCAGGCCATCACCAACCCCGAGAACACGATCTTCTCCATCAAGCGCTTCATGGGCCGCCGCTTCGGCGAGGTCAATGAGGAGATGAAGATGGTGCCGTATCAGGTCGTCGCGGCGTCGAACGGCGACGTGCGGATCAAGGCCAACGGCGAGGACCACGCGCCGCCGCAGATCTCCGCGATGATCCTGCAAAAGCTGAAGCAGGCGGCGCAGGACTATCTGGGACAGCCGGTGACGCGCGCGGTGATCACCGTGCCCGCGTATTTCAACGACGCGCAGCGGCAGGCGACCAAGGAGGCGGGCAGCATCGCCGGCCTCGAGGTCATGCGCATCGTCAACGAGCCGACGGCGGCGGCGCTCGCCTACGGGCTCGACAAGAAGAAGGACGAGACCATCGCGGTGTACGACTTCGGCGGCGGCACCTTCGACATCTCGATCCTGGAGGTGGGCGAGGGCGTGGTCGAGGTGAAGTCCACCAACGGCGACACCCACCTGGGCGGCGACAACATCGATCAGCGGATCATCGAGTGGATCATCACCGAGTTCAAGAACAGCGACGGCATCGACCTGGGGAAGGATCGCATGGCGCTGCAGCGCCTGCGTGAAGCCGCGGAGAAGGCGAAGATGGAGCTGTCCTCGGTGATGGAGACGGAGATCAACCTTCCGTTCATCACTGCCGACGCCAGCGGCCCCAAGCACCTGGCGATGAAGCTGTCGCGGGCCAAGCTGGAATCGCTCATCGAGGACCTGCTGCAGCGCACCGTCGGCCCGACCAGGCAGGCGTTGAAGGACGCCGGCCTCGACGCGTCGAAGATCGACGAAGTGGTGCTGGTCGGCGGCTCGACGCGCATGCCGCGGGTGCAGACCATCGTCAAGGAGCTCTTCGGCAAGGAGCCGCACAAGGGCGTCAACCCGGACGAGGTGGTGGCCGTGGGCGCGGCGATCCAGGCCGGCGTGCTGTCGGGGGAGGTCAAGGACCTGCTGCTGCTCGACGTCACACCGCTGTCGCTCGGCATCGAGACGCTGGGCGGCGTGATGACACCGCTCATCGGCCGCAACACCACCATCCCGACGCGCAAGAGCGAAGTGTTCTCGACCGCCGCGGACAGCCAGACCAGTGTCGAGGTGCACGTGCTGCAGGGCGAGCGGCCGCTGGCCCGCGACAACCGTACGCTCGGCCGCTTCCATCTCGTCGGCCTGCCGCCGGCGCCGCGCGGCGTGCCGCAGATCGAGGTGACCTTCGACATCGATGCCAACGGCATCGTCAACGTCTCGGCGAAGGACCTCGGGACGCAGAAGGAGCAGAAGATCACCATCACCGCCTCGTCCGGCCTCAGCAAGGAGGAAGTGGACCGGATGATGCGCGAGGCCGAGTCGCACGCCGAGGAGGACAAGGCCCGGCGCGACGAGATCGAATCGCGCAACCGCGCCGACCAGGCGGTCTACGCCGCCGAGCGCTTCCTGCGCGACAGCGGCGACAAGCTCGGCGCCGAGGATCGGGCCGCCATCGACGCCGCGGTCGGGGAGGTCAAGAAGGCCATCGAGTCGGCGGACACCGCGGCGATCAACCGCGGCCTCGAGGCGCTCACCGCGGCGCAGCACAAGGCCGCCGAAGCGCTGTATCGCCAGCAACAGTCCGCTGGCGCCGCGCCCGGAGCCGGTCCCGAAGCGCCGGGTCCGGGGGCCGCCGGCGAGGCCAAGGGCGGCGACGACGTCATCGACGCCGAGGTCGTGGACGAGGAGAAGAAGTGACGGAGGGGGGCGCGCGGCGCCGGCCGGCCGCCGGGCAGTGACATGGATTTCTATGTGCTGCTCGGCCTCGAGCGGGACGCGCCGGCCGCGGCGATCAAGCGCGCCTACCGCCGGCTCGCCCGCCGCCTGCATCCCGACATCAACCCCGGCGATCGCGAGGCCGCGGCCCGCTTCCAGCAGATTCTCGACGCCTACGAGGTCCTGATCGATCCCGATCGGCGCCGCCGCTACGACGCCGGGGCGCTCGGCGCAGTGCGCGAGGACACCGGCGCGGTCGGGTTCAGCGGATTCGATTTCTCGAGCCGTGCCACCGGGCCGCAGGCGATGACGTTCGGCGACCTGTTCGCCGACGTCCTGACCCGCCGGCGCGAGCCCGGACCCACGGCTGGCGAACGGGGCGCGGACATCCACGTCAAGGCCAGCCTGTCGTTCGAGGACGCATGGCGGGGCGTGCCGTGGGCGGTGACGGTCACCCGCCAGGACGCATGCCGTGCCTGCGCCGGCTCGGGGTACCGGCAGGCCGTCGAGTCCACGTGCCTCGCCTGCGACGGCGCAGGGGTAGTGCGGTCGGTGCGCGGGCACATGGTCTTTGCCAGGAACTGCGCCCGGTGCGGCGGCCGCGGGCGGCTGCGCGAGCGCGGGTGCGAGGCGTGTCAGTCACAGGGGGTGGAGCGGCGAAGCGAGTCGCTGACCGTGGACATCCCGGCCGGCATTGCCGACGGTGCCCGCGTCCGGGTGCCGGGACGGGGCCACGCCGGCGTGCGCGGCGGGGCGCCGGGGGACTTGTATGTGGAGATCGCGGTGCGGCCGGACGAAATGTTTCGCCGCAGCGGGGATGACCTGCACCTGGAACTGCCGGTGGAAATCCACGAGGCGGCACTCGGCGCCCGCATCGAGGTGCCGACGCCGGACGGAACGGCTCGGGTGCGGATTCCACCGGGCACGCAGTCGGGCCAGCGCTTCCGGCTGCGCGAGCGCGGCGCGCCATCGGCGCGCAGCGGCGTGCGCGGCGACCTCATCGTCCACGTCCGGGTGATGCTGCCGAGCGTGCTCGACGAGCGCTCGAAGGAGCTGCTGCGCGAGTTCGGACGCATCAACGGGGCCTCGGTGCGGCGCGAGTGGGAACGGCGGCCGGCGACCGGCTAGCGGGCCGGGCGCGGCGCAGGGGCGGAATCAACCAGACGGTGATGGCGGCTGACCGGTCGCGTGTTCGCGGGTGCCCATGGCAAAGAGATCCGGCAAGGCGTATTACATGATCAGCGCGGTGGCGCAGAAGTACAACATCCACCCGCAGACGCTCCGCCTCTATGAGCGCGAAGGCCTGCTCAAGCCGTCGCGCACCGAGGGCAACACCCGCCTCTATTCCGAAGACGACCTCGAACAACTCGAGACCATCCTCTCGCTGACGCGCGACCTGGGCGTCAATCTGGCCGGCGTCGAGATCATCCTGAACATGCGCCGCAAGATGGAAGACATGCAGGGCGAGGTCAACGAGTTCATGGAATACGTCAAGCGTGAGCTCGCCCGCGGCATCGACGACTGGGAACAGCGGCTCGGCACCGCGCTGGTCAAGGCGTCGCCGACCGACCTCGTGCGTGCGGCACCGGCGGCGGCGCCCGACGACGACAAGGGCGATCGACCAAGGCGAAGCCGGGGCTGAACGGCGATCCTCGCCGGCCACGGGCGGCCGCTGTTTGATAAGATTCGCTGCGTGAGACGACTGGCGACGCTGGCCACCGATTCGGGCACGCTGCAGGCCTACCTGCGCGCGATCGCCAAGTTCCCGCGGCTCGACGCGGCCGGCGAGCGCGACCTCGGCGAACGCATCCAGCGCGGCGACGAGGCGGCGCTCACGGCGCTGGTCGGCGCCAACCTGCGGTTCGTCGTCACCTTTGCCCGGCGCTATCGCGACCGCGGCGTCCCGTACCTCGATCTGATCCATGAAGGCAACTGGGGGATCATCGAAGCCGCGCGGCGGTTTCAGCCGCACCGTGACGGATCGTTCGTGCGCTACGCGGTGTGGTGGGTGCGTCAGACGATGGTGCAGCGCCTCGCGGAAACGGCGTCCGCACCGGACCGGCACCTGCCGGCGCGGCCGGCCGGCCCGCCGCCGGCGGCGGCCGGCGGCCGCGCCTGGATCCCGGCCGGCGGCGGGATCAGCGACGAGCTGTTCGAGGCGCTGCTCGCGCGCACCGCGCACGAGATCGAGGACGATCGGACCCGCGACGCACTGGTGGAGGAGCTGGAGACCGCCATGCGCGAGCTCGACCCGCAGGAGCGTCAGGTCATTCGCCTGCGCTATGGCCTGCACGACGATGCGCTGTGGACCGTCGGCGAGATCGGTGCGAAGCTGCGCGTGACGCGAGGCCGGGTGCGCCGGCTCGAGTCGCGCGCCATCCAGAAGCTGCGCCGCGGCAAGCACCTGCGCAGCTGCCTCAACTAGCCCGGATTGCCCATGTGCCCGCTGTGCCACGACACGTATTGGCAGTCGATCGACGTCGACGGCGTCGAGCGCGTGGTGCGCTGCGAGTGCTGGCGCGGCGATGTCGCGGCGCGCCTGCTCGCCGAGGCGCGGATCCCGCCGCGCTTCGCGCGCGCGGAGCTCGGCAATTTCGAGCACGACATGAACACGCAGCGGCAGGCGTGGCAGAAGGCGACCGCGTTCGTGGAGGCCTTCCCGGTCGTGGACCGCGGGCTGCTGCTCTTCGGGCCGCACGGGGTCGGGAAGACGCACCTCGCCGTCGGGATCCTGAAGGCCTGCGTCCGCAGCAAGGGCGCGCGCGCGTTCTTCTTCGAGACCCGCGAGCTGCTGCGGCTGGTGCGCGACACCTACAATCGATCGGTCGAAGAGACCGAGATGGAAATCCTCGCCCCCCTGCTCGACGCGGATCTGCTGGTGCTCGACGACCTCGGCGCCGAGCGCACCTCCGACTGGGTACAGGAAACGCTCGGTCTCGTGGTCAACACCCGCTACAACGCCCGGCGCCCGACGATTTTCACCAGCAACCTGATCGACCTTCCTGACAACACCGATCCGCGCTCGTTCATCTTCCAGCTTGGTGCCCGCACGCGCTCGCGCCTGATCGAGATGTGCGATTGGGTCGAGATCCAGGGCGCCGACATCCGCGAGGTGGGTCCCGACGCCTCGCCGGACGACATTGCGCGCTGGAAGGCCACCTCGCCCGCGTCGCCGGAGAACGCCGACAAATCGGCGAAGCTGCCCTCGCGCGCGCGCGGCCAGGCGCGCGCCCAGCTGCGCCCCGGCAAGGGCGACGCCGACCTCAAGTGGACCGGCGGCAAGGCCGGCTCGTAACCCCCTGATAGAGTGTTCGGGTGCTCGGCCTCTACCTGCACATCCCGTTCTGCCCGTCCATCTGCCACTACTGCAACTTCAATCGCGGCCTGCTCGACGAGGCGCTGAAAGCGCGCTACGTCGAGGCGCTCGTCGCCGAGATCGGGCAGGCGGCCGAACCGGCGACGGCGGTGGACACCGTCTACTTCGGCGGCGGCACGCCGTCGCTGTTGGCGCCGGTCGAGGTCGGCCGCATCCTCGACGCCTGCCATCGCGCGTTCGCGATCGCGCCGGACAGTGAAGTCACGCTCGAAGCCAATCCGGAGACCGTGACGCGCGACTCGCTGGCCGGCTATCGTGCGGCAGGAATCACTCGCCTCAGCTTCGGCGTCCAGTCCTTTCGCGACGAGGAGCTGGTGCGGCTCGGGCGGGCGCATTCGAGCGCGACCGCCCGCGCCGCCCTCACCCTCGCCCGCGCCGCCGGCTTCGAGAACCTGAGTCTCGACCTGATGATGTGGCTGCCGGAGCAGCGGCTCGACCACTGGCTGGTGTCGGTGGACGCGTTGATCGACGCCGAGCCCACGCACGCGTCCCTGTATCTGCTCGAGCTCTACCCGAACGCGCCGCTCGGCGAGGACATGGCGCGCGCGGGGTGGTCGCAGGCGCCCGACGAGGATGCCGCGGCCATGTACCTCTCGGCCCTCGAGCGCCTCGAGGCCGCCGGCTACCGGCAGTACGAGATCTCCAACGTTGCGCGGCCCGGATTCGAGGCGCGGCACAACGTCAAGTACTGGAGCGACGGCGAGTGGCTGGGCCTCGGCTGCGGCGCCCATTCCACCCGCGACGGCGTCCGCTGGCGCAACGTTGCTGCTACGATGGACTACGTCCGGCGGATCACGGCCGGCGAGAGCGCCATCGCCGAGCGGCGGGTGCTCGCCGCGGACGAACGCCTGGAGGAGGTGCTGTTCACGGGCCTTCGCCTGACGGCCGGTCTCGATCTGGCTGCCATCCGATCGCGTTATGGGTTGGACGTCTGGAGTCGATACGGCTCGGAGCTGGCGCGCTGTGCGGCGGCGGGCCTGCTGATCCACGAGCCGCAGCGCCGTCTGGCCCTGACCCGGGCGGGAATGCTGCTTGCAAACGATGTCATGGCGGTTTTCATCGGGCCAACAGTACGGTAGAGTATCGACCTTTCGTTTAAGGAGGCAGCTCAATGCGCGGAGGATTCCAGGTTTTCGTGACGGGTGCGGCGCTGGTCGCGGTGACCCTCGCAGGCGCGTCCACGGCCAATGCTCAGCCCCCCGACCCGGCGCCCCCTGCCGGTCAACAGCCCCCGGCCACGCCCGCGGCGGCGCCCGCCGAGCCTGAGAAGCCGGTGCTCACCATCGGCAGCGATGCGGCTATCATCACGCTGCTCATCAAGCCCGACAAGACGGCCGACTTCGAGCTGGTGCTCGCCAAGCTCAAGGAAGCGCTCAACAAGAGCGAGAAGCCCGAGCGCAAGGAGCAGGCCGCGGGGTGGAAGGTCTTCAAGTCGTCGCAGATGGCGCAGGGTAACGCCGTCTACCTCATGCGCATCGACCCGGTGGTCAAGGGCCAGGAGTACGACATCACCCGCCTGATCGCCGAGGTGTTCCCGGTCGAGGTGCAGGAGATCTTCGCCAAGTACAAGGACGCCTTCGCCGGCCGCGCCATCACCGAGATGACGCCGTTCATGACGATGCAGCAGTAGCGAGCCGCCGGTGCCCCGGAGCCTGCTCCGGGGCACGCGCAGCATCCGACCCTGACATGTCGTGAGCCGCCTCCTTCTGGTCCTGCTGCTCAGCCAGGCCGCCCAGACGTCTCCCTCTCCCCAGACTCCCACGAACCAGACGCCGGCGCCGACCGCGCCGGCCGCCGGCCCCGCGGCGTCCGATCCCGCGGCCGTGACGTTCTCGACCGCCGCCGGCCTGCTGTTCGTCGCCGTGCACCGGGAGAAAGCCGCCGACTACGACGCGGTGATCGTGGCGCTCCAGGATGCGCTCTCGCGCTCAGAGGAAGCGGCCATCCGGTCGATGGCCAGCGGGTGGCGCGTGTTCAAGGCCGCCGAGACCGACGGGAAGTCCAACGCCATCTACGTCCACCTGCTGCTGCCTGCGGTCCCCGGCGTGGACTACCGGCCCTCGGTGTGGCTGGATCGCCTGCTCCAGGGGGCGCCGCCGGAACTGCTGGCGCGTTATCGCGAGGCGTTTGCCGGGGCGCCGAGCAAGCTCGCCCTGGTCGAGTTCGCGAACATGACGGTGGCCCCGGTGCCGCCCGCCAACGCGACGCCGGCCGCGCCGACGCCTCCCGCCGCCCCCGCGAACGCCCCGGCCAAGCCGGGCAACGGCTCGCCGGACGCGCCGGCCGCCGACCCTCAGAACGCGAGATTGCCGCCGATGTAGAAGCGCTGGTAGGTCTGGTGGAGCGGGTCGCCCTGCAGCCGGAAGACGCGATAGTCCGCCCGCACCCTCAGCGGGCCGAGCACGCGAATCTTGGCGCCGCCGCCAAGGTTGCTGGCCAGGTGGGTCTCCTGCCGGAGCAGCAGCCGCTCGCGATAGGCGCCGGCGCCCGCCGTGCCATAGACCTGGATGCCCGACACTTCGATCGGCGTCTGCAGCAGGATGTTGCCGGAGAAGGTCTGCAGCCCGGGCAGCCCCTCGTCTGCGTCCTCGCCGGTGTTGGCGTACTCCCCCTCGAACCCGACGATGAGCAGGCCGAAGCCGACGGCGAAGCCGCGCACGAGGTGACGCTCGGGCGTCGGGGTCACGCCGAGAAACGCGGTGATGTCGGCGGCCGCCGGGCGCGGCAGCGCGATGGCGCAGAGCGCCAGGAGCAGGATCGGCAGCCGGTGTCGCATCGGATGCTATGATCGCATGGAACTCTCTGGAACTCGATGTCGGGTCACTACAGCGCGCACGCCGGACCGCTTCGCGCAGAGCTTGCCACGGCTCTGTCGCGCGAGCAGATGCGCCGGTTCCACCG
This sequence comes from uncultured Acidobacteriota bacterium, assembly GCA_963707795.1. Classification (GTDB taxonomy): domain Bacteria; phylum Acidobacteriota; class Vicinamibacteria; order Vicinamibacterales; family UBA2999; genus JACCSI01. Next base: position 1,110,063 of record OY970174.1, read on the forward strand.
GAAGTCCCCGGGCCGGCACCTGGCGATCGCGGCGCGGCAGTTCGCGATTCTCGGGGGCGCCACCTGGGCGCTCATCCGCTTCGACCATCCGGCGATCTGGATTCCGCTGTGCCTGGTCCAGGGCTTCACCATTTTCAACTTCACCGTGCTGCTGCACGAGGTGGTGCACCACGCGGTCTTCGACCGCCGCCATCCGCGGGCCGAGCGGGCGCTGGGTTGGCTGTATGCCGTGCCCAGCGGCATCGCCGCCTCGCAGTTCGGCCGCTGGCACCTCGATCACCACGCCGAGCTGGGCTCCAGCGTGGCGGATCCGAAGCGCCACCACCTGTCGCCAAAGGTCAACGCGCGGTGGTTCAAGCTGCTCTACTGTTCGCCGGCGCTGTTCCCGATCTACTTCCGCGCCGCGCGGCGGGAGTCGCTCACGTATCCGCCGGAGCTGCAGCGACGGATCGCCGGGGAGCGGCGGATCGCGATCCTGACCCACCTGGCGGCGCTCGCGGCGATCTGGGGGCTGGCCGGCGGGGCGGCGGCGATGCGTGCCTACGTGATTCCCGTCTTCTTCGTCTTCCCCCTCGCCTTCACGCTCAACCGGCTCGGACAGCACTACGACATCGATCCGACCGATCCGGCGAAGTGGACCACGCTGATGCGCGGACACTGGTTCTGGGACTTCTGGTTCCTCAACTCCAACTATCACCTCGAGCACCATTACTTCCCCGGGGTGCCCTTCTACAACCTGCCGCCGCTCCAGCGCGCGCTGGCGCCGTTCTACGACCGCCACCGGATTCCCTGGCGCGGCTACGGTCATCTGGTCAGGGGCTGGCTGGTGGACAATCGCGCGCCCCACACCGACTGGGATCTGGCCTGACGCCGCCGGCGGTCGGCGCCGGGCCGTGTGATACGTTTCTCTGGTGAACGCCCGCCTGTCCGACGACCAGGTCCTGCTGCGACGCAGCGTGCGCGAGTTCGCCGAGACCGAGATCCGGCCGCACGTGCGCGCGTGGGACGAGGCGCAGGCGTTCCCCGCCGATCTGCTGCCCAAGCTGGCGGCGCTCGGGCTCATGGGGATCCAGTTCCCGACCGACCTCGGGGGCGCCGGCATGTCGGCGGTGGACTACTGCATCTGCATCGAAGAGCTGGCGCGCGTCGATCCGAGCGTCTCGCTCTCGGTCGCCGCGCACAACGGCCTCGGCGCGGCACACATCGCGATGTTCGGCAGCGGCGCGCAGCGCGCGCGTTTCCTGCCGCCGCTGGCACGCGGCGAGAAGCTGGCCGCTTGGGGATTGACCGAACCGGGCTCGGGCAGCGATGCGGCGGCGATGCGCACCACCGCGACCCGCGACGGCGACGCCTGGGTGCTCAACGGCAGCAAGATGTTCATCACCCATGGCAAGTCGGGCGACACCATGGTGGTGATGGCGGTCACCGACAAGAGCAAGGGCAGCAAGGGCATTTCCGCGTTCGTGGTCGAGCGCGGGACGCCGGGCTTCGTCGCCGGGAAGAAGGAGGACAAGCTCGGCATGCGGGCGAGCGAGACGACGGAGGTCCTCTTCCAGAACTGCCGCATCCCGGACGACCAGCGTCTGGGCGACGAGGGGCAGGGCTTCATCCAGACCCTGCAGGTGCTCGACGCCGGCCGCATCGGCATCGCGGCGCTGTCGGTCGGCCTCGCGCAGGGGGCCTACGACGCGGCGCGCGGTTATGCCTTCGAGCGCCGGCAGTTCGGCCGGCCGATTGGCACGTTCCAATCGATTCGCTGGAAGCTGGTCGATACGGCGGCGCGGGTGGAGGCCGCCCGGCTCCTGACCTACCGGGCCGCGTGGCTGAAAGACGAGGGCCGGCGGATGACGCTGGAGTCCTCGATGGCCAAGCTCTATGCCAGCGAGATCGCGGTGCGCGCGTCCGAGGACTGCGTCCAGATCCATGGCGGCTACGGATTCGTGAAGGATTACCCGGCGGAGAAGTTCTTTCGCGACGTCAAGCTGACCACGATCGGCGAGGGGACGAGCGAAGTGCAGCGGCTCGTCATCGCGCGCCAGCTCCTCGCCGATTGACGTGAGCCACCCCGCTCTGGCCGACCGTGTGCTGGCTGGCGATCCCCGCGCGATCGCCCGCGCCATCTCGTTGATCGAGGACGAAGCGCCATCGGCGGCCGCCGTCATCGCCGCGCTCTTCGCCAGCACCGGCCGCGCCTACCTGGTCGGCGTCACCGGCCCGCCCGGCGCCGGCAAGAGCACGCTGGTCGATCGGCTGGTGACGGACACGCGGGCGCGCGGCGAGACGGTGGGTGTCGTCGCCGTCGATCCGACGAGCCCGTTCACCGGCGGCGCGATTCTCGGCGATCGGCTGCGCATGCAGGCGCATGCGGCCGATCCGGGCGTCTTCATCCGCAGCATGGCGACGCGGGGACAACTCGGCGGGCTGGCGCGCGCGTCCACCGACGCGGCGCTGGTGCTCGATGCCGCGGGCAAGTCGCTGGTCATCATCGAGACCGTGGGCGTCGGCCAGGATGAAGTGGACATCGTCCGCACCGCCGACGTCTCGCTGGTCGTCCTCGTCCCCGGCGCCGGCGACGAGGTGCAGGCCCTCAAGGCCGGCATCATGGAGATCGCCGACATCTTCGTGGTCAACAAGGCGGACCGCGAGGGCGCGGATCGGACGGTCTCGGCCATCGAATCGAACCTCGCCCTGCAATCGTTCGCCGCCGGCGAGTGGCGTCCCCCCATCGTCAAGACCGAGGCCACGACCGGACGCGGGGTGGGCGACCTGTGGACCGCGATCCAGTCGTTTCGCCAGCACTCCGCCGCCACGCAGGAGTCGAGGCGACGGGCGCGCGGCGAGTTCCGCCTGCGCGACCTGCTGATGCACCGGTTTGTCGCGCACCTCGAGCGCGACGTGCTGGCGCCCGGCGAGCTGGCGCGGCTGGTCGAACGCATCGCGGCGCGCGAGACCGATCCCTACACCGTGGCCGGCGACATCATGCGCCGGACGTTGAAATGAGCGCCGCCGTCGACAGGCGTCCGCTTCCGAGCGGCGATAGGTGCCGCCGGTCGCGATCCCGCCGGGACGGTGGGTCGTGAAGGCGCGGCTCGACCATGTCGGCATCGCGGTGGAGAACGTCGACGCGGCGCTGGCGTTCTACCGCGACGCGCTCGGACTGGAGGTCGCGGACGCCGAAGAGGTGGCTTCGCAGCGGGTGCGGGCGCAGTTCCTGCCGGTGGGGGAGGCGGCCCTCGAGCTGCTCGAAGCCACGGCGCCCGACTCGCCGATCGCCAGGTATGTCGGCAAGCGCGGTCCCGGCCTCCACCACATCACGCTGCGGGTGGATGACATTCACGCGGCGCTGGCGATGCTCAAGGCGAAGGGTGTCCGGCTGATCGACGAGGCGCCGCGGCCGGGCGCCGAGGACGCGCTGGTGGCGTTCGTCCATCCCAGCGCGGCGCACGGGGTCCTCGTCGAGCTGAAGCAGGCCGCGGCGCCGGCCCGGTTGCGGACGCCGGCGCGGCACGCGCTCGGACGCCTCGAGCTCATTACCCTCAGCGACGGGTTCTTCCATCTCGACGGCGGGGCGATGTTCGGCGTGGTGCCGCGCACGCTGTGGGCCCCGCGCCTGGCGCCGGACCTCGACAACCGCATCACGCTCGGGCTGCGGCCGCTCGTCGTGCGCGGCGAACGCACGATGATCATCGACGCCGGGTGCGGCGACAAGATGGACGCGCGCAGCCGCGACATCTATCGCCTCGAGCGCGAGTACCATCTCGACCACGCGCTCGCCGAGGCCGGGATTGCCGCCGACGAGATCGAGATCGTGCTGGCCAGCCATCTGCACTTCGATCACGCGGGCGGCTTCACCCGGCGTGATGCCGGCGGGCGCGTGGTACCGCGGTTTGCCAACGCCCGCTACCTCATCCATCGCGGGGAGTGGGCGGATGCCACGCAGCCGCACGCGCGCAACCGCGCCAGCTATCTGGCCGACGACTTCGTCCCGCTCGCCGCCGCCGGCGTGGTCGATCTGGTCGACGACGGCGCCGCGATCATGCCCGGCGTCACGCTGCGGCGGTCGGGGGGGCACACGCGCCACCATCAGGTGGTGATGATCGAGTCGGGCGGCGAGACGGCCGCATTCACGGCCGACATGTTCCCGACGTCGGCGCATGTCGCGGATGCGTGGATCATGGGCTACGACCTCTATCCGATGGATACCCTGGCGTTCAAGCAGGCATTTGCCCGCGAAGCCATCGAGCGCGAGTATCTGATTTTCTTCGAGCACGATCCGGGCTGCGCCGCCGGGCGGCTGCGCGAGGCGGACGGCCGGCGCCGGGTCGAGCGCGTCATCTAGCACAACGAGGCACGTGATGCAGGCACAGATTGGAATCATCGGCGGCAGCGGCCTGTACGACATGGCCGAACTGACCGAGCGCGAGCGCCACGTGTTGACGACGCCGTTCGGCGATCCGTCCGGCGCGTATACGCTCGGCACGCTGCGCGGCAAGCGCGTGGCGTTCCTCGCCCGGCACGACGAGGGGCATCGGCTGATGCCATCGGAGCTCAACTTCCGCGCGAACATCTACGGCTTCAAGCTGCTCGGGGTCGAGGCGCTGCTGTCGGCGAGCGCCGTCGGCAGCCTGCGCGAGGAGTTGCGGCCGCTCGACATGGTCTTCCCCGACCAGTTCATCGATCGCACGTTCAGCCGCACGGCGACGTTCTTCGGCAACGGCATCGTCGCCCACGTCGGCTTCGCCCACCCGGTGTGCGATGCGCTGCGCCTGTTGACGGCCGGCTGTGCGGAAGAGGCGGGGGTGCGCGTGCACCGCGGCGGCACCTACGTCTGCATGGAGGGACCGCAGTTCTCGACGCTCGCCGAATCCAACCTCTATCGATCGTGGGGCGCGGCGGTGATTGGCATGACCAACCTGCAGGAGGCGAAGCTGGCGCGGGAGGCGGAGATCTGTTACACGACCATGGCACTGGTCACCGACTACGACTGCTGGCATCCCGATCACGACAGTGTGACGGTCGAGCTCATCGTCGCCAATCTCACGCAGAACGCCGAGGCGGCGCAGCGCGTCGTCGCCGCCGCCGTCGAGCGCTACGCCGGCCGCGGCGACTGCCCGTGCGGCTCGGCCTTGTCCACGGCGATCATCACCCGCCGCGACGCCATCTCGGACGCCGTCAAGCGCGACCTGGCGCCGATCATCGGAAAGTACATCTCATGACACTCGTCGTCACCGGCTCGATCGCGTTCGACTACCTGATGTCGTTTCCCGGGAAGTTCACCGAGCACCTGCTGCCCGAGCACATGCACCGGCTCAGTCTCAGCTTCCTCGTCGATTCGATGGACAAGCGACGGGGCGGCTGTGCGCCGAACATCGCCTACACCCTGGCATTGCTCGGCGAGCGGCCCATCCTCATGGCCACCGCCGGCCAGGACTTCGATGACTATCGCCGCTGGCTCGATGCCGCGGGCATCGATACCTCGCAGGTGAAGGTCATCGACGGCAAGTTCACGGCGTCGTTCTTCTGCAGCACCGACCAGGCCAACAACCAGATCGCGTCGTTCTACACCGGGGCGATGGCCAATGCCGGCGAGCTGTCGTTCCGGACGCTGCCCGGGCTGCGCGAGGATGGACTGGTCATCATCGCGCCGAACGACCCGGCCGCCATGGTGCAGTACGCGCAGGAGTGCAGCACGCTCGGCATCCGCTACATCTGGGATCCAGGCCAGCAGTGCGCGCGGATGGATGGCGCGCAGCTCGCCGAGGGCGTCACCGGCGCCTACATGGTGATCGTCAACGACTACGAGTTCGAACTGCTGCGACAGAAGACCGGGTTCTCCGAGGAGGACGTGCGCCGCCAGGTCGAGCTGCTGGTGATCACCAAGGGCGAGCACGGCTGCACCGTCATCAGCCGCGAGGCGCGCGTGGACGTGCCGGCCGTGGTGCCCGATCGCATCGAGGATCCGACCGGCGTCGGCGACGCCTTCCGCGGCGGGTTCATGAAAGGCCTGTCGATGGGCGCGCCGGTGGAGGTGTGCGGCCGCATCGGGAGTGTCGCCGCGACGTATGCCCTGGAACGGCTGGGTGGGACCAGCCACGCCTACAGCTGGGCCGAGTTCGTCGCCCGTTACAACGCGCACTTCCCGGCCTGGCCGGAATCCCTTCCCGCGCCCAGGCCGCACGCGCCGTCCGCCTGACCAGACCGGTACTGAACTTGCTCTCGACGTCCTGACGCCGCGGCTCGGGCGGGCGTGGAGGGGAAGGCGTGAGGATGAACTGGCAACGGACGGTGGCGGCCACGATCGTGACGTCTGCCGTGTGCATGGCTCCGGCGCACGCGACCGGGCAGACGTTCCGCGGCGTGACCGAGCTGGTCAACCTCAACGTGGCCGTGCTCGGCGCCGGCGGCCAGCCGATCGATGGACTCACGCCCGACCAGTTCGAGGTCTTCGAGGATGGCGTGCCCCAGGCGGTACAATTTTTCGCGTCGGGCGCGATGCCGCTCGACGTCGCCATCCTGCTCGACACCAGCTCCAGCATGGCGGGCTCGATGCCCATGATGCGACAGGCCGCCCGCCGGCTGATAGACGCGTTGCGGCCGGGCGATCGCGCCACGCTGATGAGCGTGACCAGCCGCCTGCAAGTCCTGCAGGCGATGACGGACGACCTGGCCGCCGTCGATCGCGCGATCGTTCGAACGGAAGCGCGCGGCGGCACCGCCCTCTACGCGTCCGTCTACACCGCGCTCCACGAGCTGGCCAAACTCCGGCGTGTGACGGTGGAAGCGCCACGACGGCAGGCGGTCGTCGTGTTCTCGGACGGGCAGGATACGGCGAGCAGCTTCCAGTTCGACGATCTGCTGGAGCAGATCCGCCGCGCGGGCCTGCCGATTTACGTAGTCGCACCGCGCGGGCCCGTGCGCCTGCGCGAATATCGCGAGGTCACCTTTGGCGAGTCCAGCCGCCAGCAGGACTACGAGCTGAGGAAGATGGCGGCGGAGACGGGCGCCGGCGCGTACTTTCCGACCTCCCTCGAGGAGCTCGCCGGAGTCTTCGACGAGATTGCCGCGGAACTGGCCCGGCAGTACGCGATTGGGTACGAGTCGTCCAATCCGGCGCGCGACGGAGGCTTCCGCCGGATCTCGCTGCGTGTGACGGGCTCGGGTGTCAGCTGGCGGACGCGGTCGGGCTATTTCGCCGACGCGCGCGAACGGGCCACGGCCGACGAATTGCTTCGCCGCGACTAGAGTGGTCCGTCCACGCTGAAGCCGTACGAGTGCACGTCGACCGCGGGCGGCGAAACGCGATATTGTCGGCTCGTGCGGCGCCGTCTCGCGATTCTCGCCGTGGCCGCCGTCGCCGTGTCCTGGGTGGCCGCGCTGATGACGGCGCCGGCCGCCACCGAGCGTCCGGCGCTGAGCACCGCGGTGTATGCGGCTGGAGCGCTGGTCTGCCATCAACGCCCGGAACGATCGTTTCATGCCGAGGGCGCACAGTTGCCGGTGTGCGCCCGCTGCCTCGGCCTGTACGGCGGCGGCCTGCTGGGCGTCCTGGCGTGGGCCGCTGGCGCCGGCCTCGGCCGCGTGGCCGCGCCGCGCGCCGCGCGGTTGCTGGCCCCGGCGCGACTTCGGTGGTTGATCGTGGCGGCCGCCGCGCCGACAGTGCTGTCGCTCGTCACCGCGTGGCTGGGCGTGTGGGACCCGGCCAACGTCCTGCGGGCGCTGCTGGCGCTGCCGCTCGGGGCCGCCGTGGGCGGACTGGTCGCCGCGGTCGCGGCGAAAGACCTGAGGTAAACTTAGCGCCGTGCGGGCCGCCGCCGCCGATCGCGTGCAATCCAGCCATCCCTCATTGATTTCCATCGCCGCCTGGTTCCTTCCCGGCGCCGGCCACTTGTGGCAGGGCCGGATGCAGAAGGGACTCGTGTTCCTGGTCGCCATCCCCCTGATGTTCGCCATCGGGCTGGCCCTCCACGGGCGGCTGTTTCCGTTCGAGCTGTCGCAGCCGCTGGTGGCGCTGGCGGCTTTCGCCAGTCTCGGGGTGGGGCTGCCGTACCTGGCGGCCACGCTGCTGGGGCTGGGTGCGGGCGTCGTCACCGCCGCATCGTACCGAGTACGGCAACACGTTCCTCATTGTCGCCGGCCTGCTCAACATGCTGGTCGTGCTCGACGCCTACGACATCGCGCTGGGGCGCAAATGACGACGCACCTCGGCTTGATGGTCCTGTTCTCCCTTTTCGTGTCCGCGATCTTCGCCACGCTGATGCGTGACGCACCCGCCGAGCAGTTGCGCTTTGGCGCCCGGCTGCTGGGCGGCTTCGTGGGCGCCGCGCTCCTGCTCGCGTGGCTGATGTATCCGTTGCCGCTGTAGCGTGCGTGGCGGCTCTCCCTGGTTTCGCGATCGCCGAGCGGTGAGCCAGCGGTCGATTGATGGGCGCACGCCGCGGGAAGCACACCCGCGGTCGTACCGGCGGCGGCTGTCGTTGTGGCTCCCCGTGCTCGCCTACATGATCGGGATCTTCGTCGTCTCCGGCATCCCCGATCCGCCGGTGCCCTCGGACATCCCCGATCTGTCGATGCATCAGGCGGCCTACTTCGGCCTCACGCTGCTGCTGATCCGCGCGCTGGCCGGCGGCCGCTGGGCGGGCGTGACGGTGACGCGGCTCGCATGGGCGTGCGTGGTGGCCATCCTCTACGGCGCCTCGGACGAATGGCACCAGTCCTTCGTCGTCAATCGCCACGCCGAGCTCCGCGACCTCGGCGCCGATGCGGTGGGCGCGCTGGCGGCGGCGGCGGTCGTGGGGGCGTGGGGTATAATTCGACGTTTATGACCTTTGCAACCCTTCTCGTCGAGCGCGATCACGCCGTGGCCGTCGTGACCGTGAATCGGCCGAAGGTGCTCAACGCCCTCAACCGCCAGACGATGGGCGAGCTCGATCAGGCGATGCGCGCGCTTGGCGACGATCCCGACGTGCGCGCCATCGTGTTGACCGGCGCCGGGGACAAGTCGTTCGTGGCCGGCGCCGACATCAACGAGCTGGCGGTCCTGTCGCCGGCCGAGGGGCAGCAGCACGCGCGCCGCGGCCAGGCGGTGTTCGCCGCCATCGAGGACCTGGGCAAGCCGGTCATCGCCGCGATCAACGGGTTCGCCCTCGGCGGCGGCTGCGAGCTGGCGATGGCCTGCACGCTGCGCATCGCGGCCGACACGGCGCGGTTCGGCCAACCGGAAATCAACCTCGGCATCATCCCGGGCTATGCCGGCAGCCAGCGGCTGCCGCGTCTGGTCGGTCGTGGCGTGGCGCTCGAGCTCCTGCTGTCGGGAGAGATGATTCCGGCCGCTCGCGCCTATGAGATTGGCCTGGTCAACAAGGTGGTTCCGGCCGCGGAGCTGCTGGGCGAAGCGAAGAAGGTCGCGTCGGCGCTGGCGGGCAAGGCGCCGCTCGCGACGCGCTACATCCTCGCGGCCGTCAATCGTGGCAGCGCGATGCCGTTCGCCGAGGCCGAGTTCCTCGAAGCCACCCTCTTCGGCCTGGTGGCCTCTACCGACGACATGAAGGAAGGCACCAGGGCCTTTCTCGACAAGCGTCCAGCCGCCTGGCGGGGCCGCTGACCCGCCGCCGGTGCCCAGCTGCGGATGCGCATCGCCATCGTCGTTTCCCGTTTCAATGATTTCGTGACCGACCGGCTGCTCGCCGGGGCGCGCGAGGCCCTGCGCGAACAGGGGCTGGACGGCGCCGACGTCGAGGTGCTGCCGGTGCCCGGCGCGTTCGAGATTCCCATGGCGGCCCAGCGGGTGGCCGAGACCGGGCGCGTGGCGGCCGTCGTCTGCCTCGGCTGTCTGATCAAAGGGGCGACCCCTCATTTCGATCACATCGCGGCGGCGTGCGCACACGGCATCACCGCGGCGGCGGCGGCGACCGGCGTGCCGATGTCGTTCGGCGTGCTGACGACGAATTCGGTCGAGGAGGCGCTCGAGCGCGCCGGTCCCGGCGCGGACAACAAGGGCCGCGAAGCGGCGCTGGCGGCGCTGGCCATGGCGCGCCTGTTCGCGACGCTGGGCGACCAGCCGTCATGACCACGCCCGCACCGGGAGGACGATGGGAGGGGCGGCGCCGGGCCCGCGAGGGCGCACTGCAAATGCTGTATCAGGCCGAGGTCGGCGGGCTGGCGCTGGCCGAAGTCGCCGGCACCCATGACGCGATCGGCGGCCGCGACGCGCTGGCCCTCGACGACGAGTCGCGGGCGTACGCGGTGGCGCTGGCGGAGGGCGCCTGGGGCGCGCGCGCGGCACTCGACCAGATCATCGCCGACGCCGCGCGCAACTGGCGCGTCGAGCGGCTGGCGGTCGTCGATCGCCTGGTCCTGCGGCTGGCGGTCCACGAACTGCGCGCGCACCCGGCGACGCCGCCGCGGGTCGTCATCGACGAAGCCATCGAGCTGGCGCGCACCTATAGCGGCGACGAGGCGGCCCGGTTCGTCAACGGCGTGCTGGACGGCGTCTTCCAGCGGTTGAAAGCGGAAGGAACGGTGCACGACTAGCCGACGCGGCCACGCGCGCACCGCCACAGCGACCATGTCCAACGAGGAAGATCAGATCGCCCAGCGCCGCGCCAATCTCGCGGCCATCGAGGAGCTCGGGATCGCGGCGTACCCGCACCGCTTCGCGGCCACGCACACGGTCAGCGAGGTGGCCGAGGGCTACGGCGGCCGCAGCAAGGACGCCCTCGAGGCCGAGCGCGTCGAGACCGTGACCGCCGGCCGGATCATCAGCATCCGAAGCTTCGGCAAGGCCAGCTTCTTCGTGCTCTCGGACGGACGCCGGCGGGTGCAGGTGTACGTGCGCCAGGACGCCCTCAGCGCCCGCGATTTCGCGCTGTCACGCCTGCTCGACTACGGCGATCACCTCGGCGTCGCGGGCCACCTGTTTCGCACCAAGACCGACGAATTGTCGATCTGGGCCTCACGGCTCGAGTTCCTGGCCAAGTGCTTCATCCCGCTGCCCGAGAAGTGGCACGGGCTGCAGGACGTCGAAACCCGCTACCGCCAGCGCTACCTCGACCTCGCCGTCAACCCGGAGGTGCGGCGCGTGTTCGAGGTGCGCAGCCGGACGATCACGGCCATCCGCGAGTTCCTGGTCGGGCGCGGATTCCTCGAGGTCGAGACCCCGATGATGCAACCGCTCGCCGGCGGGGCGCTGGCGCGGCCCTTCGTGACCCAGCACAACGCGCTCGGCATGAAGCTCTACCTGCGCATCGCCCCGGAGCTGTACCTGAAACGTCTTGTCGTCGGGGGCATCGAGCGGGTGTTCGAGATCAACCGCAATTTCCGCAACGAGGGGCTTGGCTATCGCTGGAACCCCGAGTTCACCATGCTGGAGTTCTACTGGGCGTACGCCGATTACCACGACCTGATGGCGTTGACCGAAGAGCTGCTCGTCTTCACGGTCCGGGAGGCGGTGGGGGCCGTCGAGGTCCCGTGGGGCGATCGGCAGATCTCGTTCGCCGCGCCGTTCGCGCGCACGCCGTTCCGCCGGCTGGTGGTTGAGGCCGCGGCGGCGCGGCTGGGCCGGGCGGTCGAGGAGGCGGCCACGCGCGACCTCGCGTCGATCGCCGCCCTGGCGCAGGAGCTGGGAGTCGAGGTGGAGCCGGGATGGGGCCCGGGGAAGATCGGCACGGAGATCTTCGAGAAGTTCGTCGAGGACACTTTGGTCCAGCCCACGTTCGTCTACGACTATCCTACAGAGGTGTCGCCACTGTCGAAGCAGCGCGCCGACGACCCGGAGACGGTGGAGCGGTTCGAGCTGTATGTCGGCGGCATGGAGATCGCCAATGCCTTCAGCGAGCTCAACGACCCGGCGGAGCAGCGGCGGCGTTTCGAAGCACAGCTCGCCGACCGCGCCCGCGGCGACCAGGAGGCGCACCAGATGGACGAGGACTACCTGCGCGCCCTCGAGTACGGGCTGCCGCCCACCGGCGGCGAGGGCATTGGCATCGACCGGCTGGTCATGCTGCTCACCAACTCGCCGACCATTCGCGACGTCATCCTCTTCCCGGTGATGCGTCCGCGCGGCGGGCCGGAGGATGGGGCCACGGCGGAGTCGTCGCATGAGTCTCCCTCGTAGGGCTGTGGCCGCGAGTCCCGCCGATGCCGTTTGAGCTGCAGATCGCGCTCCGCTACCTGGTGGCCAAGCGCCGGCAGGTCTTCATCTCGGTCATCTCGCTCGTCTCCACGCTGGGCGTGACCGTCGGCGTGATGGCGCTGGTCATCGCGCTGGCGATCATGACCGGCCTGCAGCAGGAGCTGCGCGACCGCATCCTCGGGGCGATGGCCCACGTCAGCGTGTGGAAGACCGGCGGCATCGAGGACTATCGGGCCGAAGTGGCGCGGCTGCGCCAGGTCCCCGGCGTGGTGGCGGCGGCGCCGGCCGTGTACGGCAAGGCGATCATCACCACCGATCGGGGCGAGATGTTCATCACGCTGAAGGGCATCGACCCGGCATTCGAGCGCGAGGTCACCGAGATCGCCGGGGCGATGACGGGCGGCAGTCTCGACGCCATGACGCCGGCGGACACCGACGCGCTGCCCGGCATCGTGATCGGCCACGGGCTGGCCGGGACCGTCGGCGCCTTCGTCGGCGACACGGTCACCCTGATCACCCCGCAGGGGACGTTGACGCCGATGGGCATGGCGCCGCGGCAACGGCGCTTTCGCGTCGTCGGGACGTTCCGGCTCGGCCTGCTCGAGTTCGATCAGGGCTACGGTTACGTGTCGCTGGAGACCGCCGCCCGGATGATGGGGGCCGGCGCCGCCGATCACCTCGAGCTGCGGGTGTCCGACATCTACGCGGCACCGCGCATCGCCGAGTCGGTCACCGCCACGCTCGGCTCCGACTACGTCACCCAGGACTGGTCGAGCATGAACCAGTCGCTGTATTCCGCGCTCTACCTCGAGAAGATCGCCATGGGCATCGGCATCGGGTTGATCGTCGGCGTCGCCGCCCTCAACATCGTGGCGTCGCTGATCCTGCTGGTGATGGAAAAGACGCGCGACATCGCCATCCTGAAGACGATGGGCGCCTCGGCGCGCAGCATCATGCTGATTTTCCTCGTCCAGGGCATGGTGATCGGCACCATCGGGACCGTGGTCGGGGCGGCGCTCGGCGCCGGGATCGCCGGCGTGCTCGACCGCTACCGCCTGATCAGCATTCCCGGCGACGTCTACCAGGTCACCTATCTCCCGTTCCACGTCCAGCCTCGCGACTTGATCCTGATCGTGGCGGGGGCCGTCGTCGTGTGCTTCCTCGCGACGCTGTATCCGTCGCGGCAGGCGGCCAGGCTCGATCCGGCCCAGGCACTGCGCTATGAGTAGGCGAGTGCGCTGATGGCCTATGCCGACGCGCGCGGCCTGAACAAGTCGTACCTGGTGGCGGCGACGCGGTTGCACGTCCTGCGCGACCTCGACCTCGCCGTCGAGCAGGGGGAAATGGTCGCCATCGTCGGGGCGTCCGGCGTGGGCAAGAGCACGCTGCTCCATGTCCTCGGCGGCCTGGACCGTCCCGACGCGGGTGAGGTGCGGGTCGGCGACGTCGAGGTGGCACGCGTCAGCGATCCCGAGCTGGTGGCGTTCCGCAACCGCCACGTCGGCTTCGTGTTCCAGTTCCATCACCTGCTGCCCGAGTTCACGGCCACCGAGAACGCCGCCATGCCGCTGCGCATCGCGCGGGTCGGTGTGGCGGATTCGCGGCAACGGGCGCAGACCTTGCTGCGCCGCGTGGGGCTGGGCGAGCGGCTGGAGCATCGACCGGGCATGCTGTCGGGCGGGGAGCAGCAGCGGGTCGCCGTGGCCCGCGCCCTGGTGATGCAGCCGTCGCTGCTGCTGGCGGACGAGCCCACGGGCGACCTCGACGAGACGACGGCCGATGCGCTGCACGCGCTGCTGCGCGAGATGCACGCCGAGTTCGGCCTCACCGCCATCATCGCCACCCACAACCCGCGGCTGGCACAGCAGTGCGACCGCGTCCTCCGCCTCGAGGGAGGACGGTTGCATCCGGCGTGACGCCGGCCGGCCGGCTCGGGTTAGAATGCCGCCACGTTCCGGCGCCGCCCCGCCGGCCCCGGAATTGCAGCCGGCTTCAATGATGCGCGAACGCGAACCTCGCCCCTCGCTCGCCTCGGCGCCTGACCGCACACGGGCCGTGCCCGCGCTGGCCGTGCTCGAGAACTGGACGCAGGCAGAGTGGACCGACGGCTGCCAGATCGACCAGTTGCCGGCGCTGCAGGCCCTTCGCGTGTTCACGATGAATCACCTCTACGAGATCATCGTCCTGGCCAGCCAGGAAGGGCGCGTGCGGGTCCGCGGCGGGCAGTTCTTCCCGGAGTGGCGGGATGTGTGCCTCGCCGGCTGCTCGCTGGGCGGGAGCTTCCTCAAGCTGCGCGGCGTCTACACGGGGTTCTGCATGGAGCTGCACGTGGACGGCGAGGTCATCATCACCAGTCCGGTGCAGAAGCTCACGCTGTCCAACGTCGAGCCGGCCGCCCCCCACTGAGGCTGTCCGCGGCCGCTTCGTCACCCACGAGTGTCGCGCGCCCCTCTCGCGAGGGTAGGATGTCGCGCATGCGATCCCTCCTCCCGCTCCTGATCGTGGCCCTGGCCGCGCCCGCCGGCGGGTGGGCGCTCGCCGCCGGGCAGCGTGCACCGACCGCCACCGCGGAATCCGTGGGCATGTCCACCGATCGGCTCGCCCGACTGAGCGGGGTGATGAAGGACTACGTGCGCCGCAGCGAGGTCGCGGGCACGGTCACCCTGGTGGCGCGGGCGGGACAGGTCGTGCACCTGGAGGCTGCCGGCCTGCGCGACATCGAGCGCGACGTGCCGATGACCACCGACACGATCTTCCGGATCGCGTCGCAGTCCAAGGCCATTACCAGCGTCGGCGCGATGATGCTGGTCGAGGAGGGACGGCTCCTGCTCGGCGACCCGGTCGGCAAGTACATTCCGGCCTTCGAACAGACGCGCGTACGCGGCGCCGGATCGGGACGGTCGATGAATCCCATCGCCGCGCGGCGCCGCATGACCATCCGCGACCTGCTGACCCATACCGCCGGTGTGTCCTACGGCGGAGAGGCGGATCTGCGCGAGCTTTACGAGGGCCAGGGATTCACCCAGTGGTACTTCGCCGACAAGACCCAACCGATCGGGCACTGGATCGAGAAGCTGGCGGCGCTGCCGTTCGAAGCGCAGCCGGGCGAGCGCTTCGTCTACGGGTATTCCACCGATATCCTCGGCCACGTCATCGAGCGGGTGTCGGGCGAGGCGCTGGACGTCTATCTCGCCAACCGGATCTTCGGACCGCTGCGCATGCGCGACACGCACTTCTTCCTGCCGGAGGAGAAAGCCGCGCGCCTGGCGACGGTCTACGGCAGGTCCGAGAAGACCGGGCTGATCCGGGCGCCAGACGGGCATCCAGGACAGGGACGCTACGTCGGCGGCCCGGGCGCGGCGTTCTCCGGCGGCGCCGGGCTCCTGTCCACCGCCGAGGACTACGCGCGCTTCCTGCAGATGCTGCTCAACCAGGGGGAACTGGACGGCGTGCGCCTGCTGAGCCCCAAGACGATCGAACTGATGACGGCGAACCAGATCGGCGGGCTCTACCCGGCGCCGGGCCGGGGGTTCGGCCTCGGCTTCGAAACCGTGGAGGACCTCGGGCGCTCGGGCCGCTACGGGTCGGCAGGCGAGTTCAGCTGGGGCGGCGCCTACTTCAGCCGCTATTGGGTGGATCCCCGCGAGCAGCTCCTCGTCGTCTTTTTCACCCAGCTGCTGCCGAGCGGCGGCAGCGACCTCCAGGAGAAGCTGCGGGTGCTCGTGAATCAGGCGATCGTGGGACCGCCGGTCCCGGCCGCCGCCACGACCACGTCCCCTCGTCCCCGCTGAGCGCGGTCTCCGTGCAAACGGCGCCGCGCCGGTGCGCGCGGCGCCGACACAATGAGTAGGATCGGCCGCATGCGCCGCATCCTGCTCTGTGTCGTGCTCGCGCTGCCGGCCGCCAGCCCGGCGGCGGCACAGTCGCTCTTCATCCTGACCGGCGAACGCGCCGCCGAGGGCTCGGTCGCGTGGTCGGTCGGACCGTTCTCGGACGGTATCGAGACACTCGCGGCGCTGTCGCTCGACGGGCGGTGGGACGTCGGCTTCGGCGTCAACCGGTACGCGGCGGACTTCGGCGGCCCCGATGACACCACCCTGATCGAGTGGACGCCGTTCGCCCGCTATTTCATTTTCAAGGAAGACGACGATGCCGTGCCGCTGAGCCTGGCGGTGCACGCCCAGTACTTCCGCGACCATGTGGACGGTGAGGCGGACGGTTGGTACGTGCTTGCGGGCGGCCAGCTGTTCAAGAAGTTCACCCTGACCGATGGCTTGGCGGTCTATCCCTACGTGGGGTTTGCGCTGGCGGGGGAGTCCTCGCCGCTCGGCGGGGATACGGTGGAACGATCGGTGTATCTCACGCGCCAGTTCGGCGTGCACGGTCAGCTGACGCTGACCGACGATACCTGGCTGCGGGTGACGGTCGAGGAGCACGCCTTTCGCCGCGAAACCTACCGGGCGGTGCGGGCCGCGTACGTAGTCCGGTTCTGAGGGCGAACAAGTCGGGCTCCGGCGGCTCGCTGATCCAATCTTCCGAAGTCCAACGCCAGCTGCAACTTAGCGAGATCGAACCCTTGGAAGCAGGGCCAGCCATGCCGTATAATGGCCACAAGGACGGCTCGTTGTGCCGTCCGTGGACTTCAGGAAATAGGCGGCCGGATGTTCGAGCGGTACACCGAAAGAGCGCGGCGGGTGCTGTTTTTTGCCCGCTATGAAGCAAGCCAGCTCGGAAGCATCTCGATCGAGACTGAGCACCTGCTTCTGGGCCTGATCCGCGAAGGCAAGGGCCTGACCAGCCGGATCTTCGCCCGCTCCCACCTGTCGCTGGAGAACATCCGCAAGGAGATCGAGGGGCGCACCGTCTTCCGCGAGAAGGTGTCGACCTCGGTCGAGATTCCGTTCAGCGCCGAAACCAAGCGGGTGCTGCAGTTCGCGGCCGAGGAAGCGGATCGGCTGCTGCACAATTACATCGGCACCGAGCACCTGCTGCTCGGCATCCTGCGCGAAGAGCGTTCGGTGGCGGCGACCATCCTGATGGAAAAGGGGATGCGCCTGCATCAGGTGCGCGAGGACATCGTGCAGCTGCTGAACGAGAAGACGACGCTGACGCGGGTCAAGGAGACGCCGCTGCTGGCGGAGTTCAGCCGCGATCTCACCGAGGCGGCGATGAAGAACCAGCTCGATCCGCTGGTCGGCCGCGACTACGAGCTCGAGCGCGTGCAGCAGGTCCTGTGCCGGCGGACCAAGAACAACGCCGTCCTCATCGGCGAGCCGGGTGTCGGCAAGACCGCGATCGTCGAGGGCCTGGCGCAGAAGATCGTCTACGGCGACGTGCCGCATTTCCTCGCCGACAAGCGCATCCTCGCCCTCGACATCTCGCTCATCGTCGCCGGCACCAAGTATCGCGGGCAGTTCGAAGAACGCCTCAAGGCGATCATGAAGGAGCTGACCGACAACCCGAACATCATCGTGTTCATCGACGAGCTGCACACGCTGGTCGGGGCGGGGTCGGCCGAGGGCTCGCTCGACGCCGCCAACATCCTCAAGCCGGCGCTCTCGCGCGGCGAGATCCGGTGCATCGGCGCCACCACGCCGGCCGAGTACCGCAAGTACATCGAGAAGGACCGTTCGCTCGAGCGCCGCTTCCAGGCGATCAAGGTCGATCCGCCGTCGGAGGCGGAGACGATCGAGATCCTGATGGGGATCAAGGATCGCTACGAGACGTTCCATCACGTCGAGTACACGCGCGACGCGATCGAAGCGGCGGTCTACCAGTCCAGCCGCTACATCACCGACCGCTTCCTGCCCGACAAGGCCATCGATCTGGTGGACGAGGCGGGGGCGCGGGCGAAGCTGCGCGAAGCCGGGTTCAGCGAGGAGTTCGGCGAGATCAACAAGAGCATCCGCGTGGCGGTCGAGCAGATGGAGAGCGCGGTCTCGACCAAGGATTTCGACAAGGCGCAGTTCTACCGCGAGCAGGAGCAGGTGGCGCGCGAGAACCTGCAGCTGGTGCGGGAGAAGTTCGACGTCCGCTCGAGCACCCGCCGCGTGGTCGTCGGCAAGAGCGAGATCGACGAGGTGGTCTCGAAGTGGACCGGCGTGCCGCTGTCGTCGATCAACCAGGACGAGAGCGACAAGCTGCTGCGCATGGAGCAGGAGCTGCACCGCCGCGTCATCAGCCAGGAACGGGCCATTTCGGCGGTCTCCCGCGCCATCCGCCGCTCGCGGGCCGGCCTGAAGAACCCGAACCGGCCGGTCGGCAGCTTCATGTTCCTCGGCCCGACCGGCGTCGGCAAGACCGAGCTCGCCCGGGCGCTGGCGCAGTTCCTGTTCGGCAGCGAGAACGCGCTCATCCGCTTCGACATGTCGGAGTACATGGAGAAGCATTCGGTGTCGAAGCTGATTGGCTCGCCGCCCGGCTACGTCGGCCACGAAGAGGGCGGACAGCTCACCGAAAAGGTCAAGCGCAACCCCTATTCGGTGGTGCTGCTCGACGAAATCGAGAAGGCGCACCCCGACATCTTCAACATCCTGCTGCAGGTCTTCGAAGACGGCCACCTGACCGACGGACTCGGCAATCGCGTGAACTTCAAGAACGCGATCGTCATCATGACCTCCAACATCGGCGCCCGCTTCATCCAGAAGAAGGCCTCGATGGGCTTCCAGTCCGCCGACTCCGCCGAGCTGGCCAAGAGCGTGCAGGACATGGTCCTCGGCGAGGTCAAGCGCACCTTCAACCCCGAGTTCGTCAACCGCATCGACGAGTTGATCGTGTTCGAGGCGCTGTCCGACGACGACCTCCGGCAGATTCTCGGCCTGTTGCTGCAGCAGCTGAACAGCAACCTGACCGATCGGCGCATGAAGGTGGTGCTCACGCCGGAAGTCGCCGGCTGGATCATCGACATCACCTGCAAGGACCGATCGTACGGCGCGCGGCCCCTGCGCCGGGCGATCCAGCGCTACATCGAGGACCCGCTCGCCGAGGAGCTCATCCGGGGCCACCTGCAGGGCGGGGACGTCGAGGTCTACCTCGAGGACGGGCAACTGGCCTATCGTCCCGCCGGCGAGCCGGTCGTGGCCGGCCGTCGGCTCTCGACCAACGTCTGATCAGGGGCCAGGCGTCAGGCCCCAGGCGCCAGGCTTCGGGGACCAGGCTTCAGGCAGGGCGGCCCAGGATTCAGGCGCCAGGCGCCAGGCCTGGATCGACCCTGATCCCTGACGCCTGAAGCCTGAAGCCTGATAACTGATAAGATCAGGCGTTTGTGGCCCCGGCGGCGGGGCGTTCTGCTTATGGCATTGACGTGTGTTCGTGCGTTCGGCGCGCTGACGCTGGCGCTTTCCCTCGCGGCATCGGCCGCGGCACAGACCCCGGCGGCGCCGTCGCCGGTCGCGCCGGCCCAGCCGGCGCTGCAGCCCGCCACGCGGGCGCCGATCCTGCCGCCGGCCGGCTCCGGCCCGCTGGTCCGGATTGTCGAGCTGCGCTTCGAGCCGGTCAACGAGTCGCTGATCGAGCCGCAGACGTACCTCTACTACATCCAGACCCAGTCCAGCCGCCCCAGCGACGGCGTGTGGACGCCGTTCACCGAGGACACCGAGCGCTCGCTGCTCGAGGATTTCAAGCGGCTGTGGGCGACGAATTTTCTCGATAACCTCCGCATCGAGGTGCTCGACCTGCCGTGGGACAACGGCGTGCTGGGCAAGCACGTCATCTTCCACATGGAAGAGCGCCCGCGCGTCAAGATCGTCGAGTACAACCCGTCCGACAAGGTCGATCGCACGAAGATCGAGGAGAAGATGAAGGAGGCCAACGTGTCGCTGCGCCTCGATTCGTTCCTCGATCAGGGCTCGGTGCGGCGGGTCGAGGGCATCCTGCGCGCGATGATGGCGGAGAAGGGCCACCAGTTCGCCGACGTCAAGTCGCGGGTCGAGTCGCTGCCCGGCGGCCCGAAGCTGGCCAAGGTGATCTTCGACATCACCGAGGGGCCCAAGGTCAAGGTCCGCGACATCGAGTTCATCGGCAACGAGGCGATCGGCGACGGACGGCTCAAGCGCAAGATGAAGGAAACCAAGGAGCATTGGTTTCTCTCGTGGATCACCGGGCGCGGCACCTACCAGGAAGCCAAGTTCGAGGAGGACGCCGAGAAGGTGCAGGAGTACTACCGCGAGCGGGGCTACGTGCAGGCGCGGGTCGGCACGCCCGAGATCCGGACGCTCGAGGACTCCGAGGACAAGCAGACGCGCTGGGTGCAGTTGCGGATTCCGGTCACCGAGGGACATCGCTATCGCGTCGGCGAGGTGAGCTTCGAGGGCAACACCGTCATCAAGTCGGAGTTCCTGCAACCGCTGTTCAAGCTCGAGAAGGGCGACTGGTACTCGGAAAAGGACGTCCGCAAGGGCTTCGAGAAGGCGCGCGAGATTTACGGCGGCGGCGGCTACTTCGAGTTCACCGGGTTCCCCGACATGTCGTTCGAGGACCCGGCCGAGGGGCCGGTCGCCGGTCCGAGCGAGCCGACCGTCAACGTCACCATGCGGCTGACCGAGGGCGAGCAGTACTTCGTCAACCGCATCACCTTCACTGGTAACAACACCACGCGCGACAACGTCATCCGCCGGGAGATGCGCCTGGTCGAAGGCGGTGTCTTCAGCACCGAGGCGCTCAAGTACAGCATCCGCCGGCTCAATCAGCTCGGGTATTTCCAGAACCTCGAGCAGTCACCCGACGCCGTAGACGTGCAGAAGACGGCGAACTCGAAGAACGAGGTGGACGTCACCCTCAAGCTCGAGGAGCAGAACCGCAACCAGCTCACCTTCGGCGCCGGCGTCTCGCAGTTCGAGGGCGTCTTCGGGCAGCTGTCGTTCCAGACCTCGAACTTCATGGGCCGCGGCGAGTCGCTCACCCTGTCGATGCAGGCGGGCTCGCGCGCCGAACAGTACCAGGTCGCCTTCACCGAGCCGTTCCTCTTCGACCGCAACATCACCGGCGGCATCGACGTCTACAAGCGCAGCCTGCAGTACATCAACCAGTTCACCCAGAAGTCGACCGGCGGCAACATCCTGTTCGGGTTCCCGGTCGCCGACTTCTCCCGGCTGTTCCTCACCTACAGCTACGAGGGCACCAAGGTCAGCGATTTCAACGAGGCGTTCTTCGATCCGAACTGCTTCTTCCGCGAGTCCGGGTGCCGCGACATTTCGCTCGACGACTTGTCACAGCTGACGCCCGACGCGCTCGAGCTGCTCCGCCGCAACCCCTTCCTGCGCGACTCGCTGCTCATCGGCCAGGGCGGCGAGCGGACCATCAGCAAGGTCACGCCGAGCTTCGTCTTCAACACCATCGACAATCCCATCTTTCCCAGCACCGGCCGCCGCCTCTCCGTCTCCAGCGACTTCGCCGGCCTCGGCGGCAACACCAACTTCATCAAGCCGCGGGTCGAAGCGGTGGGGTTCTTCCGCCACACCACCCGCACCTCGTTCGGCGTGCGCGGCCAGCTGGAATACGTGCGCGCCTACGGTGGCACCGAGGTCCTGCCGATCTTCGAGCGCCTGTATCTCGGCGGCGAGTACAGCATCCGCGGCTTCGACATCCGCTCGATCGGCCCGCGCGACATCAACACCAACTTCGTCCTCGGCGGCAACAAAAGCCTGCTGTTCAATGCCGAGTACCTGATTACCATCGCCGGGCCGGTCCGCCTGGTCCTGTTCTTCGACGCCGGCCAGGTGCGCAACAACGGCGAGAAGTTCAGCTGGAAGGAGGACGTCGTCGAGATCGTGCCTCCGCCGCCGCCGCTGCTGTTCGATCCGTTCGCGACCACGCGGCTGACCGTGGACGGGCAGGTGCCGCAGAACGAGGGCGTCGTGACCGGACAGACCAGCGCCTTCAAGACCTCCACCGGCGCCGAGATCCGGTTCTTCATGCCCGTGCTCAACGTGCCGTTCCGGCTGATCTTCGCCCACAATCCGAACCGGGTCGGAGTGCTCGACAACCAGTTCAACCCGGCCAAGAAGTTCACGTTCCGGTTTGCCGTCGGGACGACGTTCTGAGCCCGCGCGCTCCACGTCCAGGCACCCACGTCGTCCACGCCGTCACGGACCAACCACGATGCAACGATTGATGCGGACTCTCACGCTGACGGCCCTGGTCGCCGTCGCCGCCGCCTGCGGCGACGACGCCACGACGCCGACGACGCCGACACCCCCGGTCACCGTGACCGAGACCTTTTCCGGGAGCGTGACGCGCAACGGCGCCGCGACCCATACCTTCGCCACGCAGGCGAGCGGCACCGTCACCGCCACGCTGACGACGCTGGCGCCGGATAGCGCGCTGGTGATCGGCCTCAGCCTGGGAACGTTCAACGGCAGCGCGTGCCAGCTCGTAATCACCAAGGACGATGCGACGCAGGGAACGGTCGTGACCGGCGGGGTCTCGACCCTCGGCAACCTGTGCGTCCGGGTCTACGACGTCGGCAACATCACCGACCCCATCACCTACGACATCACCGTCGTCCATCCCTGAGGTAACATGGTGGGCTGCGCACACTCGAAAGGACGCACAGTAATGAGAGGTTTTGCCTTTGGCGCGGCGGCCGTGATGCTGGCCGGCGCCCTTGTCGTCGCTCAAGCCCCGGCCGCGCCCGCGCAACAGCCGCCGGCGAAACCCGCCGCCCCGGCCACCCCGCCGGCACAGGCCGAGCCGGCCCCGGCGCCGCGGCCGTTCCCCGAGGGCGCCAAGATCGGCTACGTCGTCCTTCAGCGCATCGCCAACGAGTCGGCGGAAGGCAAGGCGGCGACCAGCAAGATCCAGGCGCTGCAGCAGAAGAAGGCCACCGAGCTGAACGACAAGAACAAGCAGTTGCAGGGCCTGCAGCAGAAGCTCGAGAAGGAGGGCTCGGTGATGAGCGCGACCGCGCAGGGCGACGTGCAGAAGCAGGTCGAGCGCATCCAGGTCGAAATCCAGCGCTTCACCCAGGACGCCCAGCAGGAGATCCAGGAGCTGCAGACGCAGCTGCAGCAGCAGTTCGAGCAGCGGATGACGCCGATCCTCGCCCAGGTTGGCCAGGAGAAGGGCCTGCACTACATCTTCAATGGCCCCGACTCCGGCATGGTGTGGGCTGATCCGGGACTCGACATTTCCGCCGACGTGATCAAGAAGCTCGACTCGACGCCGGGAGGCACCAAGCCGCCGGCGCCGTAGCCGCCGCACGCGTCGCCCGTCGAGCCGCAGCATCGCCAGGGCCGGTGAGCGCGAGAGCGCCAGCCGGCCTTTGCTGCGCCCGGCGGCGGACGATGCGACACTTTCGACTATCCTGTACAGGCCTTTGTCATCCATCGCCACTGCCCTGGACCGCCTGCGCTTCCGTTATCCCTCGCTGCTCGTCGATGACGTCATCGAGCACGAGCCGGGTCGCCGGATCGTGGCGGTCAAGAACGTGACCGTGAACGAGGAGTTCTTCCAGGGACACTTTCCCGGGACGCCGGTCATGCCCGGCGTCCTGATGATCGAGTCGCTGACGCAGGTGGCGACCCTGCTCCTGCCTGGTGGACGCGTCGCCCTGCGCGGCGTCGATGACGCCAAGTTCCGCCGCCAGGTCGTGCCCGGCGACCGCCTGCGTCTCGAGGTCACGCTCGACCGGCGGCGCGGGGACCTGGTGCGGGTCCAGGCCTCGGCCGAGGTGGATGGACACACGGTGGCCGAAGCCGAACTGGTGCTCGCCGTTCACGATGACGTCGCACGCATCGACCCGACGGCGCACGTCGACCCCGGGGCGCGCCTCGGCGCCGGCACCGTCGTCGGCCCGCACGCGGTGATCGGCCCGCACGTCGTGCTCGGGCGCAACTGCCGCGTCGGCGCCTCCGCCGTGATTGACGGCCACACCTCGGTCGGCGACGGCACCGAGTTCTATCCCTTCGCCTCGATCGGCCAGCCGCCGCAGGATCTGAAATACAAGGGCGAGCCGACGACCCTCGAGATCGGGGAGCGCAACATCTTCCGCGAGTTCGTCACCATCCACCGCGGCACCGCCGGGGGAGGCGGCCGGACGATCATCGGCGACCGCAACCTGTTCATGGCCTACGTGCACATCGCGCACGATTGTCGCGTCGGCAACGAGACGATCTTCGGCCCCGGGGCGACCCTGGGCGGGCACGTCTCGGTGGACGATTTCGCCGCCGTCAGCGCCTACTCGGGCGTGCACCAGTTCTGCCGCGTCGGCCGCCACGCGTTCATCGGCGGCTACTCGGTGATCACCAAGGACGCCTTGCCGTTCGCCAAGACCGTCGGGGCGCGCGGCCTGTGCCGGGTCTACGGCTTGAACACCATCGGCCTGATGCGCCGCGGCTTCGGCAACGACACCATCGCCAAGCTGAAACGCGCCTATCGCTACCTGCTGCAGTCGAAGCTCAACGCGACGCAGGCGCTGCACAAAATCGAACGCGAGCCGTCGCTCGCCTGCCCGGAAGTGGACTACCTGGTCGCCTTCATCCGCACCGCGTCGCGCGGCGCCATCCTCAAGCGCGGCAAGGCCACCGACGACGACGCGGCGGACGGCTGAGGCCGATGAAGCTCGGGCTCATCGCGGGCAACGGCCGCTTCCCGTTCCTCGTGCTCGACGCCGCGCGGGCGCTTGGTCACGACGTCACCGTCGTCGCGGTGCGCGAGGAAGCGGCGCCCGATTTGGAGCAGGCGGCCGCCCGTCCGCCGCGCGCGGCGCTGCATTGGGTGTCGCTCGGCCACCTGGGCGAATGCCTGCGCATCCTCTCCGACGCCGCGGTGTCGCATGCGGTGATGGCGGGGCAGGTGAAGCACACCAAGATCTTCAGCGTCGTGCCGGACCTGACGATGCTCTCGGTCCTCGGCCGGCTGCGCGCGCGCAACACCGATGCGCTCATCGCCGCGGTGGCCGAGGTGATGCAGGAGCGGGGCGTACAACTGCTCGACTCGACCGAGCTGCTGCGGCCGCTGCTCGCCGAAGCCGGGCAGTTGAGCGCGCAGGCGCCGGACCAGCGGCAGCAGCAGGACCTGGCGTTCGGCTACCGCATGGCCGACGCCATCGCCGGCCTCGACATCGGCCAGACGATCGCGGTGAAGCACCAAGCGGTGGTCGCGGTGGAAGCGATGGAGGGGACCGACGAGACCATCGCGCGCGCCGGCGACCTCGCCGGTGCCGGCGTGGTCATCGTCAAGGTGGCCAAGCCCAGGCAGGACATGCGCTTCGACGTGCCCATCGTGGGCCTGGCGACCGTCCAGGCGATGCGCCGGGCCGGGGCCGCGGTCCTGTCCGTCGATGCCGGCAAGACGCTGATCTTCGATCGCGAGCCGTTCCTGGCCTCGGCCAACGAGGCGGGGATCGTGGTGATCGGGCGGGCGCTGCCATGCTGAGGGCTGCGTCCCGCCACCGGCAGTCGAGGAGTTGCCGCACGTGAAAGTGGCCGTCGTCGGCGTCGGGCATCTCGGCAGCCACCATGCGCGCATCCTGTCGGACATGCCCGGCGTCGAGCTCGCCGGTGTCGTGGACGTCGATCGCAGCCGGGCCGAGCGCGTCGCCGCCGAGCGCGGCACGCGGGCGTTCGTCGAGTGGCGCGACGTCCTGGGCGCCGTCGAGGCGGTGACGATCGCGACGCCGACCCGCCAGCACCTGGAGATCGCCGCAGCCTTCGTCGAGGGTGGCGTGCACGTGCTGGTCGAAAAGCCCATCACCCCGACGAGTGTCGAGGCCGATCGGCTGATTGGGCTGGCGCACGCGCGTGGTGTCACCCTGGCGGTCGGTCACACCGAGCGCTTCAACCCGGCGGTGGTCCGCGCCAAAGCGCTGGTCCGCGAGCCCCGGTTCATCGAGGTGCACCGCCTCGGCGCGTTTCCCGACCGCAGCCTCGACATCGACGTGGTCTTCGACCTGATGATTCACGATCTCGATCTCGTCCTCGACATCGTCGGTGGCGACGTCGCCGCGATCGAGGCTGTCGGCGTGCCGGTGCTGACGTCGCGGATCGACATCGCGAACGTGCGCCTGCGGTTCGCCGGCGGCTGCATCGCCAACCTCACGGCCAGCCGCATCAGCCGCGAGCGGGTTCGCAAGATTCGCTTCTTCCAGCGGGACGCCTACGTGTCGGTGGACTACGCGGCGCAGGAGGCGGAGATGTGGCGGCTGGTGCCCAGGCCGGGCGAGATGCCGGGAATCGAGGGCGGCAAGCTCGACATCGCGCGCGAGGAGCCGCTGAAGCGGGAACTGGATGATTTCGTGGCGGCGATTCGCGACCGGCGGCCGCCGGCGGTGACCGGCGAGCAGGGCCGCGCGGCGCTGGCGCTCGCCGAGCGCGTCGTCGAACGGATGGAGAGGGTGGAGTGACCGAGATCGAGGCGCAGCGGAGCAACGACATCCTGAGCCTGGGGATGCGGGCGGACGAATGTCGGCGCGGCAGGCCGGACGGCGGCATCGTGACCTACCTGCGCGTGCACGTGATGACGGCGGGGGACCTGGCTGGCGGTGGCACCGTGCCGGACGCGGCGGCGGAAGTCCGGCTGCACGAGATGCCGGGCACGCTGGAGGAGGCGCTGCAGCAGGTACGGCGTCTGCGCGAGGCCGCCGCCGGACGGCGGGTGGCGGCCTACTCGCTGGCGGACCTCGCGGCCCGGGCGCGCGGCGGGTGGGGCCGTCTCGACGAGGTGCTCCGGCAGATGGTGGCGGCGGGCCTGATGGACTGTGCCGAGATGCCGATCGATCAGATCGACGATGTGCGCGCGGCGCTGCGCGCAGCGGTGGCTGCCGGCCTCACGCCGGCGCGCCTGACCGTGGTCCACCCGATGGGGGAGAGGGCAGAGGCGCTGCTGGCCGATGCGTGCGGCTGGCTGTCGCAGCATCCGCACCCGATTCGCGTCGCGCCGCTGCCGCGCATCATGCCGGCCGACAAGCCCACGACCGGGTACGAGGACGTCCGCGTGATCGCGGTGACGCGGCTGGCGTGCGGCCAGGCCCGCGCGGCGCAGGTGTCGGTCGAAGTGGACTGGAGCCTCTACGGGCCCAAGCTGGCGCAGGTCGCCCTGACCTTTGGCGCCGACCACCTCGATGCCGTGGCGGCCACGACCGATGCCAGCCGTGGCTCGCGCCGGGGCACGGTCGAGGACGTCGAACGGAACATCCGCGCCGCGGGATTCGAGCCGCGCGAGTACCGGCCACGCGCATGACGCCGCTCCGGCTCGGCGCCGTCTCCTACCTCAATACGAAGCCGCTGGTGCGCGGCCTGGAGGCGCAGCCGGATCTGTTCTCGCTGCGCTTCGACGTCCCGGCCGAGTGCGCGGCGCTGCTGCACGAGGGCCGTGTCGATCTCGGGCTGATCCCCGCGATCGAGTACCTGCGCGGCGACTACTACATCGTTCCCGGTGTCGCGATCGGATCGGATGGACCGATCGCGTCGGTGGCGATCTTCAGCACGGTGCCGATCGATCGCGTGCGGACGATGGCGCTCGACATCAGCTCGCGCACCTCGGTGGCGCTGATGCGCGTGCTGTGCGCGCGGCGCTGGCAGATCGCGCCGAAGCTGTCGCCGGGCGAGCCGGACCTGCGCGCCATGCTCGGGCGGGCGGACGCGGCGCTCATCATCGGCGATCCGGCGCTCGCCATCGACCCGGCCGCCGAGGGGGTGGTGAAGACCGATCTCGGCAGCGAATGGCAGGCGCTGACCGGCCTGCCGTTCGTCTACGCGATGTGGACCGGCCGCGCCGGTGCGGCAGGCCCCGAGCACGTCGCCGCCCTGAACGCGGCCCGCGCGCGCGGAGAAGCCGACCTGACGGCGATTGCCGCCGCCGAGAGCCGGGGGATCCGAGCCAGGAAGCGCGCCTGCTGCGCTACCTGCGTGATAATCTCAGGTACCGGCTCGGAGACGCGGAAATCGCCGGATTACGGCGCTTCCACGAGCTGGCCGCTGCCGAGGGGCTATCCCCCGGCCTCCGCGACCTTCACTTCTACTGAGCAACGGTGAGAAAAGGGGTCGGGTCTATTTCACGTTTCTGCGTACTCCCCGGGCGGGGGCGCGCACAAACTGCCCGCAGATGAATTTAACCGCGCTCCAGGGCCGAATTCAAGAGGGCGGACGGCTGACGCCGGACGAAGCGCTCTTTCTCTACACCCAGGCGCCGACGTTCTGGCTCGGGCAGATGGCGGACGCGGTGCGCGCGCGCAAGCACCCCGGCCACATCGTCACCTACATCATCGACCGCAACGTCAACTACACGAACGTCTGCGTCGCGCGCTGCAACTTCTGCGCGTTCTACCGTCCGGTCGGCAGCGGCGACGGCTACGTCCTCGGGTTCGACGAGATCTTCCGCAAGATCGACGAGACGATTGCGGTCGGCGGCGTTCAACTGCTGCTGCAGGGCGGGCACAATCCCGACCTGCCGCTGGCCTGGTACGAAGATCTCTTCCGGGCGGTCAAGACCCGCTACCCCGATTTCCGCCTGCACGCGCTCTCCCCGCCCGAGGTGATCCACCTGTCGCGACTGTCGCGGCTCGCCGTGCCCGAGGTCATCGATCGGTTGATCGCCGCCGGTCTCGACAGCATCCCCGGCGGCGGCGCCGAGATCCTCGTCGATCGCGTGCGCAAACTGCTCAACTGCCACGGCAAGGCCTCCGCCGACGAATGGCTGGACGTCATGCGCCATGCCCATCGTGCCGGTCTGCGGACGACGGTCACGATGATGTACGGGACGGTCGAGAGCGTGGAGGAGCGGATCGCGCACCTCGTGCGCGTGCGCGAACTGCAGGACGAGACCGGCGGGTTCACCGCGTTCATCACCTGGAGCTACCAGCCCGAGCACACCGAGCGCGGCGGCGCCGAAGCGACCGGCCTCGAGTACCTGCGCACGCTGGCCATCGCCCGCCTCGTCCTCGACAACGTGGACAACCTGCAGGCGTCCTGGGTCACGCAGGGCGGCAAGGTCGGGCAGCTCAGCCTCGCCTTCGGCGCCAACGACATGGGCAGCGTGATGATCGAGGAGAACGTCGTGCGGGCGGCCGGCGCCAGCTACTGCATGGATGAGGTCGAGATCGTCCGCAACATCGAGGACGCGGGGTTCGCGGCCCAGCGCCGCAACATGCACTACGACGTCCTCGGGGACCCGATTTTCCGTCTGCGCGAGGTGCCGCGGATGCGGGCGCTGGCGACCGCGCGCGCCGAGGGCGATCATTCGGTGCCCCCGGAACTGCTCGAGTATCCGGCGCGCAGCGCCGCGGGCAAGCGCCTCCGCACCTCCGGCCCCGATCGCACCTCCTCATGAAGATCTACCGGGCAGCCTGGATCTGCCCGATGGTCGGGCCGCCGATCGGCGGCGGCTGGCTGCTCGTGCGCGACCACCGCATCGAGCGCGTCGGTGCGCCGGGCCAGCGGCCCCCGGCGGCCGAGGTCCACGACCTGGGCCCGGTCGCCGTGCTGCCCGGTCTGGTGAACGCGCATACCCATCTCGAGCTGTCGTGGCTGCGCGGCCGTGTCCCACCGGCGGCGACCTTCGTCGATTGGATCACGCAACTGTTTGTGACCCGCGGCGGCCGCAGCGAGCGCGCCGGCGACCCCAAGGTGGTCGACGCCGCCCTGGCGGCCGCGCGCGAGGCACGAGCGGCCGGCACGGTGGCCGTCGGCGACATCAGCAACTCGCTGGCGACGGTCGGCGCCATTCGCGACGCCGGGATGACGGGGCTGGTTTTCCACGAACTGCTGGGCTTCAACCTCACCGATGGCAGCGCCGTGGACGAGACGCGGGCGCATCGCGACCTCGCGGCCGCGGTGGCCGCCGAGCATGTCCGCGTCTCTCTGGCCCCGCACGCGCCGTACTCGGTGTCCGCCGAGTTGTTGCACGCCATCCGCGCCGAAGTCAGTCGCAGCCGCGTGCCCATCACCAGCGTGCACCTGGGGGAATCGCCGGGAGAGATCGAGTTCCTCCGCGACGGCTCCGGCCCGTGGCCGGGCATCCTGCGCATGGTGGGATCGCACCGCGACGACTGGACGCCGCCGGGCACCGGGCCGGTCGAGTATCTCGACAGCCTCGGGGTGCTCGACGCGCACACGCTGGTCGTGCATGGCGTCCAGCTGGACGATGCCGGCCTGGCGCGGCTGGCGGCCATCGGCTGCACGCTGGTCACCTGTCCGCGCAGCAACCAGTGGGTCGGGGTAGGGGCACCGCCGATTGCCCGTTTCTATGCCTCCGGCGTCCAGGTCGCGGTGGGAACTGACAGCCTGGCCAGCGTGGACGACCTGAATTTGTTCTCGGAGCTGAAGACGATGCGGTGGCTCGCCCCGGCCCTGCCGGCGCGGCGTCTCCTCGAGAGCGCGACCCTCACCGGGGCACGGGCGCTGGGACTGGGCGATGAAATCGGCTCGCTCGAGGCGGGTAAGCGCGCGGAGCTGCTCGCGGTGGACCTGCCGCCCGGCTTCGCCGGCACGGCGACGTCCGCCGAAAGCGTCGAGGAGTACCTCGTTTCCGGCATCGAGCCGCGACAGCTGCACTGGGTGGCGGCGTGATCGCGCGGCTCCGCACCTACCTGGCGTTCGTACGGTTCTCGCACTCGGTCTTCGCGCTGCCGTTTGCCCTGACCGGGGCGCTGCTGGCGGCGCGCGAACATCCGCTGACCTGGGCGACGGTCGCGTGGATCCTGGTCGCGATGGTGGCCGCCCGGAGTGCGGCCATGGGGTTCAACCGGCTGGTCGATGCCCGGCTCGACGCGCTCAACCCGCGCACGTCGATGCGGGAGCTGCCGCGCGGCGCGATGCGCGCGCGCGAGGCCGTCGCCTTCATCGCCGTCGCCTCGGGCATCTTCGTCGCCGCCGCCTTCCAGCTCGGGGCATTGTGCGGGTGGCTGTCGCCGATCGCGCTGGCGATCGTGTTCTGGTATTCGCTGGCCAAGCGGTACACCCACTACACCCAGGCGTTCCTCGGGCTGGCGATGGCGGTGGCGCCGGTCGGCGGATGGCTCGCGGCCGGCGGGCGCGCGGGCTGGGAGCCCTGGCTGCTGGGCGCGGCCATCGGGCTGTGGGTCGGCGGGTTCGACGTGCTCTACGCCTGCCAGGACGAAGCCTTCGATCGCGCGCATGGCCTGCGGTCGATCCCGGTGCGCTTCGGCATCGGGCGGTCGCTCTGGATCTCCCGCGCCATGCATGTCGCCGCGGTGGCGTGCATGTCGCTGCTCGCGCTGGTCGTTCCGCTGGGAGCAATCTACGTCGCCGGCGTTGCGGCCGTGGCGGCGCTGCTCGTCTATGAGCAATCGCTGGTCAGCGGCGACGACCTGTCGCAGGTGAAACGCGCCTTCGACCTGAATGGCTACGTCGGCATTCTCTACCTGATCACGACGGCGGCGGCGGTGCTGGTCGGATGACGGGTGAACGCCCGGCCGGGCCCACAGGGAGCGTCGATCGCGGCGGCGGACGTCGATCTCCGGCGGCCGGAGGGTCGCCGCGGGTATGAGCGCCGCACCGGCCGGTCTCGACAAGTCACCGCAGCGCATCGCGGGCATGTTCGACGCCATCGCCCCGCGCTACGACCTGCTCAACACCGTCCTGTCGGCGGGGCTGGATCGGTACTGGCGGCGGCAAGCCATCCGGTCGCTCGCGTTCACCGGCCTCGAGGTCCTCGTCGACGTGTGCACCGGCACGGGTGACGTCGCCCTGGCGGCGGCGCGGGCGAGGCGCGGTCCGGCACGGGTCGTCGGCGTGGACTTCGCCGGCGCGATGCTCGATCGCGCCCTGGCCAAGGCACGGGACGAAGGTGTCAGCCGACGCGTCCATCTCGTGCGCGGCGATGCGATGAGGCTGCCGCTGCCGCCCGCAACCGTGGACCGCGCGACGATGGCCTTCGGCATTCGCAACGTGGCGGCGCCGGACGCGGCGTGCGCGGAATTGCATCGGGTGCTGAAGCCCGGTGGCCGCGTGGCCATCCTGGAATTCGGGTTGCCGGTGGTGGCCGCCGTCCGCCCGCTCTATCTCTGGTACTTCCGCCACGTCCTGCCGCGAATCGGACGGGCGGTCTCGCGTCATGACGCCGCGTATTCGTACCTGCCGGCGTCGGTGGGCGCCTTCCCGTCGGGCGAGGCTTTCGCGAACATCCTGCGCGGGGCTGGATTTAACAATGTCCGGAGCAGGCCGCTGACGCTCGGAATCGTCTATCTCTATACGGGCGAGCGGAGCGGGTCAGTGCCCGCACCCGCGGCCCCGCCGGTGGCTGCCATCCGCCCCGGCGAGAGCGCGACAGGCCTGGCACCGTGAGGTTCGCGAGCCGGCCACTCGCGACCCCGCACACCCTATACTGAAATCACGGATGTATTTCGACTTCGAGGGCCGCTACGAGGACTACCAGCCAGTCGGCGGCGCCATCCGCAAGTGGGATGGTGTCCTGCTGTCGATTGGCGTGCACGGGCTCGTCATCCTGGCGTTCCTCCTCGCTCCGCTCCTGCCGATCTTCGCTCCTGATCCGGCCGCCGCCGAGGTGGAAGCGGTGCGGGAACCGGAGCCGCCGCCGGAACGGCCGCGGTTCGTGTTCGTGCAGCCACAGCTGGATCGACCGGCGCCGGCCCCGCCGGCCCGCGCGGAGGCATCCGACATCGACCGTCGCGCCAGCGCGCTCGAGATGCCGCGGCTGCGCGAGAACCCGCTGCCGTCGGCGCGCGGCAATTCGTCGGAGCGCGTCGAGGCGTCACCGGACGAACGCGCGCGCGGGCGCGGCCCGGAGCCGGAACCCGCGCCCGAGGCGCCGCCCGAGCGGACCATCCCGCGGCCGGTCGACACCACCCGGGCGAAAGCGGAGGTCCCGCTGCCGACGGCGAAGCCGCAGCCCCCGCAGGGCGGGTCGCTCGGTGAGGCCCTGC
The DNA here is from genome assembly GCA_963707795.1 of uncultured Acidobacteriota bacterium. GTDB lineage: Bacteria > Acidobacteriota > Vicinamibacteria > Vicinamibacterales > UBA2999 > JACCSI01. The sequence continues at coordinate 1,143,032 of OY970174.1, forward strand.
GCAACCTGCAGAAGTACGTGGACCAGGAGTCGTTCAGCAACGACAAGGGGCAGGTGCAGAACCTCGGCCCGCTGCAGTTCGACACCAAGGGCGTGGAGTTCGGGCCGTGGATCCGGCGCTTCGTCGCGCAGGTCCGGCGCAACTGGTTCGTGCCGATGGCCGCGATGTCGCTGCACGGGCGCGTGGTCCTGACCTTCAACGTCCATCGCAACGGCGCGCTGACCGATGTCCAGGTGGTGGAGCCCTCTTCGGTCTCGTCGTTCAATACCGCGGCGATGAACGCCCTGCTGGCGTCGAATCCGACCGAACCGCTGCCGCCCGAGTATCCGGCGGACAAGGCGTTCTTCACCGTCACCTTCTATTACAACGAGACGCCCGGAGGGCAGTGATGCCGACGCGGTCGCAACAGCGCGGGCTGGCGATCCTGGTCTCGCTGCTGGTGCTGTACGTGCTGTGGCGCCTCGCCGCATGAAGCCGCTCGTCGCCGTGCTCGGGCCGACGGCGACGGGCAAGAGCGGGCTCGGGCTCGCGCTGGCGGAGCGACTGGGCGGGGAGATCGTCAACTGTGACTCGACGGCGGTCTACCGCGGCTTCGACATCGGCACCGACAAGGTCCCCGTCGCGGAGCGTCGCGGCATTCCGCACCACCTCATCGACATTGTCGATCCCACAGCCGAGTACACCGCGGCCGATTACGGACGCGACGCGGCGGCGGCGATTGCCGCGGTGCACGCACGCGGCCGGGTTCCGATCCTGGTCGGCGGCTCCGGTTTCTATTACCGGGCTCTCACGCGGGGCCTCTTTCCGGGGCCCGGCAAGGACGCCCGATTGCGCGATCGCCTGGAGCAGGCGGCTGCCCGCCGCGGGGTGGAGTTCCTGTGGCGGATGGTCGCACGCGTCGACCCCCGCTCGGCGGCGCGGATCATGGCGCGCGATCGCAAGCGGCTGATCCGCGCGCTGGAGGTCTACTTTCAGACCGGCCGGCCGCTGACCGACCACTTCGGCGACACGGTATCGCCACTCGGCGCGGACGCGACCGTCGTGGCGGTGGCTCTGCGTCTCGACGCGGCCGCGCTCGCCGCGCGCCTGGCGGCACGCGTGGACGCGCAGCTGGCCGCCGGCCTGCTCGATGAAGTCCGCGGGCTGCTCGCTCGCGGCGTGCCGGCCACGGCGCGACCGTTCGGCGGGCTGGTCTACCGCCAGGTCATGGAGCACCTGCGCGGCGTGCGCGACCTGGCGGCGACCCGTGCATTGATCGTGCAGGAGAACCGCCGCTACGCGCGGCGGCAGTTGATCTGGTTCCGCAAAGAGCCTACGCTTATGTGGTTTGACGGCTCCGGCGACCGTCCGGAGGTGCAGGCCAGCGTTCTTCGTTGGCTGGCCGAACGGGGCCTTGTGATCGACGGGGGATCTGCCACCCATGCCTGAAACGAAGACCGGTGCGCCGAACATTCAGGACGTCTTCCTGAACTACGCCCGCCGTGAGAAGCTGCCGGTGACCATCCACCTGCTCGACGGACGCGAGTTCGACGCGCGCATCAAGAACTTCGATCGTTTCGCGTTGATCGTCGAACACGGGGGCATGGACCACCTGATTTTCAAGCACGCCATCGCCACCATCAGGACGCCGCGCAGCGTGCCCAACTACTTTTCCTCGCACCATCCCTAGCGGCGGCGCCGCCGCGGGCGCCGGGCGCGCCCGCCGTGGTCTCGCCGATCGTGTGGATCAGTGTTCACGCGCGCGATCGTCATCGTGCTCGACAGCGTCGGCATCGGCGAGCTGCCCGATGCCGCCTCGTACGGCGACGAAGGGAGCCACACGCTCGGCAATATCGCGCAGGCCGTGCGGCTCGATATTCCCACGCTGGCCAGCCTCGGCCTCTCCCGCCTCGTCGCGCTGCCCGGCATGCCGGCGACGACGCCCCGCGGCGCCTACGGCCGGATGGCCGAGCGCTCCGCGGGCAAGGATTCGGTGACCGGCCATTGGGAGCTGATGGGCCTGGTGCTCGACCGCGCGTTCCCGACGTTCCCCGACGGGTTCCCGGCCGAGCTGGTCGCCATGTTCGGCCGGCGCATCGGCCGGCCCGTTCTCGGCAATGTCGTGGCCTCGGGCACGGCCATCCTCGACGAGCTCGGTCCCGAGCACATGCGCACCGGCGCGCCGATCGTGTACACCTCGGCGGACAGCGTGTTTCAGATCGCCGCGCACGAGGACATCGTGCCGGTGGCGCAGCTCTACGCGTGGTGCGAGGTCGCCTACGAGCTGGTCGTCGTCGGTCACGGCGTCGGGCGCGTGATCGCGCGCCCCTTCGTCGGCGCGCCGGGCGCGTTTCAGCGCACGACCAACCGCCACGATTACGCGATGCCCCCGCGCGGCGACACCCTGCTCGACCGGCTCACCGGCGCGGGCGTCCGCGTCACGGCCATCGGCAAGATCCACGACCTGTTTGCCGGCCGCGGCATCACCGAGTCTTACCCGACGATCAGCGACGAGGACGGGATGGACCGGATAGGAGAGCGGATGTCGCGGCAGGACACGGGGTTGATCTTTGCCAACCTGGTGGATTTCGACACCCTCTACGGTCATCGCAACGACGTATCCGGGTACGCCGCCAATCTCGAACGCTTCGATCGGCGGCTGGCGCGGCTGCTGCCCACGCTCGGTCCCGACGACCTGCTGGTCGTCACTGCCGATCACGGCAACGATCCCACGACCCCGAGCACCGATCACTCGCGCGAGCACGTCCCCGTGCTCCTGGCGGGCCCCCGGGTCCGGGCAGGCGTGGACCTGGGTACGCGCGACACGTTTGCCGACCTGGCGATGACGCTCGCCGACGGATTCGGCGTCGGCGCGCTGCCGCACGGCCGCAGCTTTCTGCGCGACATCAGCTAAGATCTGCGCGGACCCATGACCATCCGCGAGGATCTGGAGCAGCGTGAGCGGACGATTCTCGCGCCGGCGGCGGCCAAGAGCGCCGACAGCCAGGGCCGGCTGAGGCCCGAGCCGGACGACCCGATCCGCCCGTCGTTCCAGCGCGATCGCGATCGGGTCATCCACACCAAGGCCTTCCGGCGGCTCAAGCACAAGACCCAGGTGTTCTTCGCGCCCGCCGGCGACCATTATCGGACGCGACTCACGCACACCCTGGAAGTCGCCCAGATCGCCCGGACGATCGCCAAGGTCCTGCGCCTGCACGAGGAGCTCACCGAAGCCATCGCGCTCGGCCACGACCTGGGCCACACGCCGTTCGGCCACGCCGGCGAACGCGTGCTGAGCGCGCTCGTGCCCGGGGGCTTCAATCACTACGAGCAGAGCCTGCGCATCGTCGACGTGCTGGAGAACGACCGGCAGGGGCTCAACCTGACCTTCGAGGTCCGCGACGGCATCGCGCGCCATTCGAAGGGGAAGAGCGGCCTGCCCGTCGGTGCCCCGCCGGAGCACCGTGCGTCGACGGTCGAAGGGCAGGTGGCGCGGGTCGCCGACATCATCGCTTACGTCAACCATGACTTCGACGATGCGGTCAGGGCGGGGCTGCTCGGCCGGGAACAGCTGCCGGGCGATGTGGCGGGCGCGCTGGGCCGAAGCTCGTCGGCGCGCATCGGCACGATGGTGGCGGATGTCGTGCACGAGACGCTCGCCGGCGGCCTGACCGAAGTCCGGATGAGCGCGCCGGTGCTCGACGCCACCCTGGCCCTGCGGACCTTTCTCTTCGAGTCGGTATACGAGAACGAGGCGGCCACGGCCGAGTTCGCCAAGGCCGAGGGCATCCTCGGGGGCTTGTGGGAGAAAGTGCGCCAGCGCCCGGAGGCGTTTCTCGACACCAGGACGGTGGAGGCCGAAGGCCTCGACGTCGCGGCGCAGGACTTTCTGGCCGGCATGACCGATCGGTTTGCCGTGAGCCTCTACGAACAGCTGTTCATCCCCAAGCCATGGGTGGAAATCCGCGCGTGAGCGGTATAATGGGGGGTTCGCGTTTCCTTCGGGGGCGCGGACGTAGCTGGCACCATGATCCTCGACCTGACCCAGATACGGCAGCCGGAAACGAAGATCGCCCGCCGCTACGATGCTTCGGCGTTCGCGGAGCGGTTTACCCAGTTCCGCGTCGTGGCGCCCGTGGCGCTGCAGTGCACGGTGCACAAGGACAAGGATCGGTTTCGGCTCGACGGGACCGTGCAGACGGTGCTCGAACTGAGCTGCAGCCGGTGCGTGGAGCCCTTCCGGCTGCCGGTGGAATCGGCGTTCGACGTGCGCTACCTGCCGCAGACGGAGAACACCGGGGCCGAACGGGAGATCGAGGAGGACGATTTGTCGGACGCGTTCTACCGCGACGATGCGATCGACCTGGGCCAGCTCATGGACGAGCAGTTCTACCTGGCGCTGCCGATGAAGCCGCTGTGCCGGGCCGACTGCCGGGGACTGTGCCCCCACTGTGGTGCGAACTTGAACCTGGAGACGTGCGGCTGTCAGGTCCGCTGGGAGGATCCCCGGCTGGCGGAACTGAAGGCGCTGACGAAGCGGGACGGACACGATGCCTAATCCAAAACGACGCCATTCGAAGACCCGCGGCCGCAAGCGCCGCACGCACGACGCCCTGGCGCCGACCACCGCGGGGAAGTGCCCGCAGTGCGGCGAGCCGAAGGCGCCGCACACGGTCTGCAAGTATTGCGGTCACTACAAACAGCGGCAGGTACGAGCGGTCGAGGACGAGTAGGCCTGTCGAGCGCGGCGCGCGGACATGCGGATAGCGGTCGATGCGATGGGAGGCGACCGGGCGCCGTCGCTGATCGTCGATGGCGCGCTGGCCGCCGCGCGGCAGGGGATCGGCATCGATCTCGTGGGACGCACCGCGCAGGTCACGGCCGAACTGGCCCGTCACGAGGACACGGCAGCGCTCGACGTGCGGGTGATTGAGGCGCCCGACGTCATCGAGATGGCCGAATCGCCGGCCCAGGCGCTGCGGCGCAAGCCGCGGGCGTCGATCCGGGTGGCCGCCGAGCTGGTGGCCCGCGGCGAGGCGGCGGCGCTCATCAGCGCTGGGCACACCGGGGCGGCGGTGGTCGCCGCGCACGGCGCGTTCGGCATGCTGCCGGGTGTGGACCGCCCGGCGCTCGCACCGGCGGTGCCCACGCGCGACGGCGCCGCCATCCTGATCGATGCCGGCGCGACCGTGGAGTGCAAGCCGGGGTACTTGCTGCAGTTCGGCGCCATGGGCGCCGTCTATGCGCGAACGTGGATGGGGATCGAGCGGCCGCGGGTCGGATTGCTTTCGATCGGCACCGAGGAGAGCAAGGGCAACGAACTGACCCGCGACGCGCACCGGTTGTTGAAGGCGTCGCGGTTGCACTTTGTCGGCAACGTCGAGGCGCGTGACGTGTTTTCGGGGCAGGCCGACGTCATCGTCTGCGACGGGTTCACCGGCAACGTCGCGCTGAAGCTGAGCGAGGGCCTGGTCGAGATGGTGGAAGCGTTGCTCGGTGACGAGCTGCAGAGCACGTTCTCGAGCCAGGTGGGCTATCTGCTGTCGCGCCGGGCGTTCCGCCGCTTCCGCAAGCGGGTGGACTATTCGGAGTACGGTGGGGCGCCGCTGATGGGCGTCGCCGGCCTGTGCATCGTGTGCCACGGCCGGTCGTCGGCCAAGGCGATTCGCAACGCCGTCGCCATGGCGGCGCGATTTGCGGCCGGCAACGTGCTCGGTCGTGTCGAGGAGGAGATCGCATCCGTGGTGGTGAGCGAATAGTGATCGCGTTTCTCTTCCCCGGGCAGGGTTCGCAGGCGGTGGGTATGGGCCGGGCGCTGGCGGCGGCGTTTCCCGAATGCCGCCAGGTGTTCGACGAGGCCGACCGCGCCCTGGGCGAGCCGCTGAGCGACCTCATCTTCAACGGTCCCGCCGATGCGCTCACGCTGACCGAGAATGCGCAGCCGGCCATTCTGACCGCGAGCATCGCCGTGTACCGGGTGCTGATGGCGCGCGGGATCGAACCGCAGCAGGTCGCCGGCCACAGCCTGGGCGAATACTCGGCGCACGTCGCCGCCGGCACGCTGTCGTTCCGCGATGCGGTGCGCGTGGTGCGGCATCGCGGCCGCTACATGCAGGAGGCGGTGCCGGTCGGCACGGGTGGGATGGCGGCGGTCCTCGGCCTCGACGCCGCCACGGTGGCGCAGGCGTGCGCGGACGCCGCCGAGGGCGAGGTCGTCAGCCCGGCCAATCTCAACGCCCCCGGCCAGGTGGTCATCGCCGGCGCCACCGCGGCGCTCGCCCGCGCCGGCGCGCGGGCCAAGGCGCTGGGCGCGAAACGGGTGATTCCGCTCCGGGTCAGCGCCCCGTTTCACTGCGCCCTGATGACGCCGGCCGAGGAGCGTCTGGCGCCCGAGCTGCGCGCCCTCCGCGCCGAGCGGCCGCGCGTCCCGGTCGTCGCCAACGTCGATGCGCAGCCGAAGACCGACGCGGCGGGCAGCATCGAAGCGCTCGTGCGCCAGGTGTCGGCGCCGGTCCGCTGGGAGGACGTCATGCGCCGTCTCGCCGCCGACGGCGCAAAAATCTTCGTCGAAGTCGGGCCGGGCACGGTGCTGTCGGCCCTCGGACACAAGATCGTGCGCGACGCGGCCTACACGCACATCGACAGTCCCGAGCATCTCGAGAACGTGGTGGCCCTGGCGGCCGCGCAGCAGTTCAGCCGTCGCGCATGACCGCCACTGCCCCGGGACCCTTCGACGGCCGAATCGCGCTCGTGACCGGTGCGTCACGAGGCATCGGCCGTGCGATCGCCCAGGAGCTGGCGCGCCGCGGCGCCCTGGTGGTGGCGGCCGCGCGCGGCGACCACGCCCGGGCGACGGTGGACGGGATTGCCGCCGCCGGCGGGCGGGCCGAGTGCGCGACCGCCGAGATGACCGACGCCGACTCGCTCGTGGCGCTGGTCGGCGGCACGGTGGCCCGCCACGGCGCCGTGGACGTGCTGGTCAGCAATGCCGGCATCACGCGGGACCAGCTGCTGCTGCGCATGAAACGCGCCGACTGGGACGAGGTGCTGGCGACCAACCTGACGGCGGCGTTCACCCTGTGCCAGGCGGCGCTCAAGCCGATGATTCGCCAGCGCCGCGGCCGCATCGTCGCCATCAGCAGTGTCGTCGGGCAGGTCGGCAACGCCGGGCAGGCCAACTACGCGGCGTCGAAGGCCGGGCTGATCGGCTTCTGCAAGTCGCTGGCGCGAGAAGTGGCCTCGCGCGAAGTCACGGTGAACGTCGTCGCGCCCGGGCTGATTGCCACCGACATGACGGCGGCGATCACCGCCGAGGCCGAGACCGACTGGCGCGCGCAGATCCCGATGGGCCGGCCGGGCACGCCCGCCGACGTGGCGGCGGCGGTCTGTTTTCTCGCCTCGGACGAGGCGTCGTATATTACAGGGCAGGTACTGCACGTTAACGGCGGGATGTACATGTAGCGCGGGACGGTTGCCGGCGCCCTGGCGACGGCAGTCGGTCCCGCGAACGTTTGTCTGCGGTTCGGAAATGGAGGGCACACAGTGGCCGTTGCCGATAAGGTCAAGAGCATCATCGTGGAGCAGTTGGGCGTCGACGACGAAGAAGTGACGCCGGACGCCTCGTTCGTCGACGACCTCGGTGCCGATTCGCTCGATACCGTCGAGCTCGTCATGGCATTCGAGGAGGAGTTCGGCATCGAGATCCCGGACGAGGACGCCGAGAAGATCACGCGCGTCAAGGAGGCCGTGGAGTACATCGAGGCGCACGCCAAGAAGAAGTAGCGGGCGCCGTGCGCGCGAGCCAGGAGGGACGGGGAACTTGAGCAGGCGAGTCGTGGTGACCGGCATCGGCCTGGTGTCGCCGGTCGGGATCGGGACCCAGGCCAACTGGGATGCCCTGTGCAGCGGCGTGACGGGCATCGGCCCGATCACGCGCTTCGACGCGTCGGCGTTCTCGACCCGTTTTGCCGGCGAGGTGAAGCACTTCGATCCGCTGCAGTGGATCGAGAAGAAGGAACTGAAGAAGATGGACATCTTCATTCAGTTCGCGCTGGCCGCGGCGCAGTTTGCGGTGGACGACGCCCGGCTCGAGGTGACCCCGGCGCTGGCGCCCCGCGTCGGCGTGTTCATCGCCTCGGGCATCGGCGGCTTCACCACCATCGAGCGCGAGCACCGGGCGCTGCTCGAAGGAGGGCCGCGGAAGATCTCGCCGTTCTTCATTCCCAGCGCCATCATCAATCTCGCCTCCGGCCAGGTGTCGATCCGCTTCGGCGCCAAGGGCCCCAATTCCGCCACTTGCACGGCCTGCACCGCGTCGGCGCACGCGGTCGGCGACGCCTGGGAAATCATCCGGCGCGGCGCCGCCGATGCCATGATCGCCGGGGGGTCGGAGGCGGCGATCTGCGCGATGGGGGTGGGCGGGTTCGGCGCGCTGCGCGCGTTGTCGACCCGCAACGACGAGCCCGAACGCGCCAGCCGCCCCTTCGACAAGGACCGCGACGGCTTCGTGCTCGGCGAGGGCGCCGGGGTCCTGATCCTCGAGGAGCTCGAGTTCGCGCGCCGTCGCGGCGCGCCGATCTACGCCGAGATGGTGGGCTACGGCATGTCGGCCGACGCGTATCACATGACGGCACCGTCCGAGGACGGGGACGGCGCGTTCCGCGTCATGCAGGCGGCCCTCGAGTCGGCGGGCGTCACCGCGGATGCGGTGGATTACATCAACGCGCACGGCACGTCGACGCCGCACAACGACCGGATCGAGACGCGGGCGATCAAGCGCGCCTTCGGCGCGCACGCCGCGCGCCTGGCGGTGTCGTCGACCAAGTCGATGACCGGTCACCTGCTCGGCGCCGCCGGTGGCGTCGAAGCGGGCATCACCGTGCTCGCCGTCCACCATCAGAAGGTGCCGCCGACGGTCAACCTCGAGCATCCCGACGAGGGGCTCGATCTCGACTACGTGCCCAATACCTGCCGCGAGATGCCGATTCGCTATGCGCTGTCGAACTCGTTCGGGTTCGGCGGCACCAACGGCGCGCTGTTGTTCAAGAAGTTCGACGAGTGAGGCGGCCGGGAGCGCCGGCCGGGAGACATGGAGAGGCGCGGCCGACGTCCGCCGCGCGGACCAGCACATCATGAAAATCGCCGTCTGCATCAAGCAAGTGCCCACCCGCGAATGGCAGCCGCGTCTGAACGACGACAAGACGTGGATTCGCGAACAGGACGTGTCCTACGAGATGAACGAGCCGGACGCCTACGCGCTCGAGGAGAGCCTGCGCCTGCGCGAGAAGCACAGCGGCGAGGTCGTCGTCTGTTCCGCCGGCCCGGCGCGGGTGCAGCAGGTGATTCGCGAAGCGCTGGCCCGCGGTGCCGATCGCGCCATTCACGTCGAGGATGCGGCGTTGGGCGCCGCCGACGCGTCGGCGGCGGCGGCGGCGCTGGCCCCGGCCATGGCCGAGGAGCACTTCGACCTCATCCTCACCGGCCTGCAGTCGGACGACCAGGGGCACGCCCAGTTCGGACCCGTCCTGGCGACCCAGCTGGGCGTGCCGCACTCGACGATCATCATGGAGGTCCTGATCGAGGCCGCCGCTGGCGAGGGGCCGGGCCGCGTCCGGGTCAAGCGCGAGCTGGAGGGGGGATGGTTCCAGCACGTCGCCATGCCGCTGCCGGCGCTGCTGACCATCCAGAGCGGCATCAACCAGCTGCGCTACGCCACGCTCAAGGGCATCATGGCGGCGAAGAAGAAGGAGATCAAGAAAGTGGCGCTCGCGGCTCCGGCGCCATCGCGGCAGAAGATCGTCGCGCTGTATCCGCCGACCAAGGTCAAGGAGACGGTCATGATCGGCGGCTCGCCCGCCGAGGCCGCCAGGGAGCTGGTCAAGCGGCTTCGCGAGGAGGCGCGCGTCCTATGATTCTCGTTGTCGCGGAACAGACCGGTGGCACGCTCAATCGTGCCACGTGGGAAGCGATCGTCGGGGCACAGCAATTGAGCGCGGCGGGCCCGATCACGATCATGGTGGCGGGCGGGCCGATGGAGGGTCCGGCCGGCGAGCTCGCGGCGGCCGACGTGGCCGGCGTGTTGACGGTGCAGCACGCGGCACTGGCCGCGTATACACCGGACGCCTTCCTCCAGGCCACGCGGCAGGTCATCGAGCAGGTGCAGCCGCAGTACGTCGTCTTTGCGCACACCTACCAGACACGTGATTACGCGCCGGCGCTGGCCGCCGTCCTCGAGCGGCCCCTCATCACCGACGTCATCGCGGTCAAAGAGCAGGGGGGCGGGGCGGTGTTCGCGCGGCCGATGTTCCAGGGCAAGCTCACCGCCGATGTCGCGCCCGAGGGCCCGGCGCCGCACCTAATCTCGTTTCAGATCGGCGCCTTTCGCGCCGACGCGCTCAAGCGCGGCGCGGCCGCGGCGGCCATCACGCCCGCCGCGGTGACCATCGATGAGGCCGCGGTCCGGCAGGCGCCGGAGGCGCCGTTCCAGGAGGCCAAGCAGGCGGTCGACCTGTCGCAGGCCGAGCGGATCGTCGCGGTCGGGCGCGGGATCAAGACGCAGGAGAACCTGCCGATCGCCGAGCAGCTGGCCAAGGCGTTCCACGCCGAACTGGCGGCGTCGCGGCCCATCTGCGACAACGGCTGGCTGCCGATGGAGCGCCAGATCGGCAGCTCGGGACAGACCGTCGCCCCGAAACTCTATGTCGCACTCGGGATCTCGGGCGCCATCCAGCACCTGGTCGGCATGAAGGGCGCGCGCACCATCGTGGCGATCAACAAGGACGCCGAGGCGCCGATCTTCGAGGTGGCCGATTACGGCATCCAGGGCGACATTTTCGAGATTGCGCCGGCGCTGGTGGCGGAACTGGAGAAAGGATGAGGGGCTGCGCCCCCGCCTGCCGATGACTCGTGACACCCTCGACGTCGACGTTCTCATCGTCGGCGGCGGCCCGGCCGGGCTGTCCGCGGCGATCCGGCTCGCCCAGCTGCAGAAGGAGCGCGGCGGCACGCCGCTCACGGTCGCCGTCATCGAGAAGGCGCGCGAGGCGGGGGCGCACCAGTTGTCGGGCGCTCTGCTCGACCCGTCGGCGTTGCACGATCTGGTGCCGGACTTCGCAGCCCGCGGCGCACCGCTCGAGTGCCCGGTGGCGAACGACAACATCTACTATCTGACGCCCACGGGCCAGTGGCGCCTGCCCGTGACCCCGCCGCCGTTTCGCAATCACGGCAACTACGTCATCTCGCTGAACAAGTTCACGAAGTGGCTGGCGGAGGTCGCCGAGGGCGAGGGCATCGATTTTTTCACCGGCTTCCCCGGCCAGTCCGTGCTCGCCGATGGCGAGCGCGTCATCGGCGTGCGCACCGGCGACAAGGGCATCGGCCGGGATGGCGAGCAGAAGGCCACCTTCGAGGCGGGCGCCGACATCGTGGCCAAGGTCACGATCTTCGCCGACGGCGTTCGCGGCAACCTGACCAAGGAGCTGATCCGCACCCTGCAGCTGGCCGACCCGGCGCACCCGGGCGAGTACGCGATCGGCTTGAAGGAGCTGTGGGACGTTCCGGCCGACCGGCTCGAGGCCGGAACCGTCATCCACACGATGGGTTATCCGCTGCGGCAGGAGGAGTTCGGCGGCAGCTTCCTCTACGCCATGCCCGACGGGCGCCTGTCGATCGGCTTCGTCGCCGGCCTCAGCTATCAGGATCCGCTGTTCGACCCGCACGCCGCGTTCCAGCAGTTCAAGCAGCACCCGTTCGTTCGCCGCCTGCTCGAGGGAGGGCAAATGGTCCGCTACGGCGCCAAAGCCCTGCCGGAAGGAGGCTGGAACAGCCAGCCGATCCTGCACTTCAACGGCGGCCTGATCGTCGGCGATGCCGCGAACTTCGTGAACTCGATGCGGCTCAAGGGCATCCACCTGGCCATGCGCAGCGGCATGCTGGCCGCCGAGACCGCGTTCGACGCGGTCCGCTCGGGTGACGTGTCGAGCGCGGCGCTGAGCTCGTACAAGGCGGCCGTGGATGCCAGCGCCATCAAGTCGGAACTCTATCCGGTGCGCAACGTGCACCAGGGGTTCCGCAACGGCCTCTATGCCGGGTCCCTGTTCGCGGGGCTGGCAATGCTGACCGGGGGGCGGATGACGGAAGACCTGCACGGCGAGCCGGGGCACACGCGGCTGCAGGTCCTCGACGACTACTACGGCCTGCGCAAGCGGGACATCCTGACCGGCTCGAACGCGGTGCCCCCCGATCGCCGACTGGTCTTCGACAAGGTCACCAACGTCCATTTCTCGGGGACCAAGCACGACGAGGATCAGCCGGTTCACCTGCTCGTTCACACCGACGTCTGCCACACGATCTGCGGCAGCGAGTACGGGCACCCGTGCGTGCGCTTCTGCCCGGCCAACGTGTATGAGATGGTGGACAACGGGCGCGGCGGGCTGCGGCTGCAGATCAACGCGTCGAACTGCGTGCACTGTAAGACCTGCGACATCATGGACCCCTACGGCGTCATCACATGGGTGCCACCCGAGGGCGGCGGCGGGCCTCAGTACGATGGCATGTAGGGCGGCGGCGGCTGTCCTGCCGTCCGGGGTGTGATGCCGTGCGCGGGCCCCTCGCGGCGGGCGACTGAGCGATGGCCGACGGGACGTGGCGCGGCTCGTGGATCCGGCGCACCGAGGTCGCGCTCATCGCGGGTGTGGGATATCCCGCGCTGGCGGCGCTCGGCGCCACGTACCGCTTTTGCGTGGACGGGCTGGAGCATCTGCACGCCGCCGAGGCGCGGGGACATCCGATCCACGCGTTCTGGCACGGCCGCATCCTGCCCGGCACGGTGTATTTCCGCGGGCGCGGGATCGTGGTGATCACCAGCGAGAACTTCGACGGGGAGTGGATCGCCCGCATCATCACCCGCTTCGGCTATGGCACCGCCCGCGGGTCGTCGTCGCGCGGGGCGCGCCGGGCGCTGCTGCAGCTGCGGCGCGAGGTCCAGGAGCGGCCGGTGGCGTTCACCCTCGACGGACCGCGCGGCCCGGCCCGGGTGGCGCAGCCGGGCGCGTTGTGGCTGGCCAAAGTGACGGGGAACCCCATCATTCCGTTTCACCTCGAGGCCGACCGCCACTGGACGCTGGGCAGCTGGGACCGGACGCAGATTCCCAAGCCCTTCGCCCGCGTGGCGCTGGCGTTCGCTCCGCCGCTCTGGGTGCACGCGGACGCGGATGGGCCGGCGCTCGAGGCGGCCCGACGGGCGCTCGAGGAGGCGCTCGGCGCCTGCGAACGGCGCTGCCGGGAGCTGTCATGCCGCTAGTCGTGGTCACGAGCGACCGGTTCGCCGATCACCTGACGCCGCCGGGTCACCCCGAGCGCGTCGAGCGGGCGGAGGCGATGCAGGTGGTGGCGTCGGCGTGGGCCGCGGCTGGCGGCCGGCTGCTCGAGCCGCGCGCGGCTACCGACGAGGACCTGCAGCGGGTGCACAGCGCCGCGCACGTCCGCGCCCTGACGGAGGCGCGCGGCCGTGCGGCGATGATCGACGCCGATACGTTCCTGTCGCCGGAGTCGGTCGACGTCGCCCGGCTGGCGGCCGGCGCGGTGCTGACGTCGGTGGACGCGGTGCTGGACGGGCCGCCCGGCAGCCGGGCGCTGGCCATGGTACGGCCGCCCGGCCACCATGCCGAAGCGGCGCGCGCGATGGGCTTCTGCCTGTTCAACAACGTCGCCGTCGGCGCGGCGTGGGCGCGCGCCCGCGGGCTGGCGCGCGTCGCGGTCGTGGACTACGACGTGCACCACGGCAATGGCACGCAGTGGATTTTCTACGAGGATCCGGCAGTGCTCTTCGTCTCGTCGCACCAGTATCCGTTCTACCCGGGGACCGGCGCGGCCGACGAGAGCGGCCGCGGTGCCGGCGCCGGCTGCACGCTCAACCTCCCACTGCCGGCGGGCACCGGCGATGCCGAGTTCGCTCGCGTCTACCGCGACGCTGTGGTCCCGGCGCTGCAGAGGTTCCGGCCCGGGCTGCTGCTCGTCTCGGCGGGATTCGACGCGCACGCCCGTGATCCGTTGGGCGGAATGCAGCTGACCACCGACGGGTACACGGCGCTGACCCGGTGCCTCATCGACGCCGCCGATGCGCTGTGCGAGGGCCGCATCGTCTTCGTGACCGAAGGCGGCTACGACACCGGCGTCCTCGCGGAGTGCTGTCAGCGGGTGATCGACTGCGCGTCATCCGATATCCTGTAACGATTCACACCGGCCGGGAGCGTCATTGTCCGACTATCATCCGCAGGAACTGGACCGCACGTGGCAGGCGCGCTGGGCCGCGGCGCGCGCCTTCGAGGTCGTCGAGGACCCGGCGAAGCCGAAGTTCTACTGCCTCGAGATGTTCGCCTATCCGTCCGGGCACGCGCACGTCGGCCACGTTCGCAACTACATCATCGGCGACATCGTCGCGCGCTTGAAGCGGCTGCAGGGCTTCAACGTCCTGCATCCGTTCGGCTGGGACGCGTTCGGCCTGCCGGCGGAAAACGCCGCCATCAAGAGCGGCACTCACCCGGAAACGTCCACCCTCGACAACATCGCGCACATGAAGGGGCAGTTGCAGCGGCTCGGCATCAGCTATGCCTGGGAGCGCGAGCTGGCGACGTGCCTGCCCGAGTACTACCGCTGGAATCAATGGCTGTTCATCCGCATGTTCGAGCGCGGGCTGGCATACCGGCGGCGCTCGACCGTCAACTGGTGCCCGACCGACCACACGGTGCTCGCCAACGAGCAGGTGGTGGACGGTGCCTGCTGGCGCTGCGGCACGATGGTGACGCAGAAGGACCTCGAGCAGTGGTTCTTCCGCATCACGGCGTACGCCGACGATCTGCTCGACGCCGCCGACCACCTGGGCATGTGGCCGGACAAGGTCCTGACGATGCAGCGGAACTGGATCGGGCGATCGGAAGGGGCGCGGGTGACGTTTCCGCTGCAGCCGGCGCCGGGCGAGGGTGCCGCGGGGCAGGACCCACGCGCGCTGGCCGGCGCCATCGACGTGTTCACGACCCGCATCGACACCATCTACGGTGCGACGTTCGTGCTGCTCGGGCCCGAGCATCCGCTGGTGAACCGTTTCGCCGAGCAGGCAGCCGATCCCGCGGGGTTTCTCGCGCAGGCGGCGCGGTTTCGCGGGCAGGACCGCGCGGCGCGCATCGCCGGCGCCGTGGAGAAGGAAGGATTCTTCACCGGACGCTTTGCCATCAATCCGTTCACCGGGCAGCCGGTGCCGATCTGGGTCGCCAACTTCGTGCTCGGGGAGTACGGGACGGGCGCCGTGATGGGGGTGCCGGCGCACGACGAGCGCGACTTCGAGTTCGCCCGGAAGTACGGCCTGCCGATCGTGGTGGTGGTCCGGCCCGAGGAGGGCGCGCCCGCGCCGGGCGGCGAGCTCAGCGAGGTCGCGTCCAACGACGGCGTGCTGGTGAACTCCGGCGAGTGGAGCGGCCTGCCCTCCGACGAGGCTCGGCGGCGGCTCACCGCGGCTGCCGAGCAGCGCGGCATGGGCGAGGGCACGGTCCAGTACCGCCTCAAGGACTGGGGCATCTCCCGGCAGCGTTACTGGGGCACGCCGATCCCGATGATCCACTGTCCGGTCGATGGCGTGGTGCCGGTTCCCGACGATGAGTTGCCGGTCGAGCTGCCGCGGATTGCGCAATTCAGCGGGCGCGGCGACTCGCCGCTGGCGCAGGTGCCCGAGTTCGTGCACGTGCGCTGCCCGAAGTGCGGCGGGCCGGCACGGCGCGAAACCGACACCATGGACACGTTCGTGGACTCGTCGTGGTACTTCTATCGCTTCGCCGACGCGCACAACGACACGCGCCCGTTCGACCCCGCGAAAGTCGCCTACTGGTGCCCGGTCGACTTCTACAGCGGCGGCATCGAGCACGCCATTTTGCACCTGATCTACTCGCGCTTCTTCGCCCGCGTGTTTCGCGACCTCGGGATGGTGACGCACGCCGAGCCGTTCACCCACCTGCTGACGCAGGGCATGGTCCTCAAGGGCGGTGAGGTGATGTCGAAGTCGAAGGGCAACGTCGTCGATCCGGACACGATGCTCGCCAAGGTCGGCGCCGACGCGCTGCGCGTCTACGTGATGTTCGTGGCGCCGCCGGAAAAAGAGGTGGAGTGGAGCGACAGCGGGCTCGACGGCAGCTTTCGCTGGCTCGCCCGGGTCTGGTACATCGCGCAGCAGTGGCGCGCCCGGATCGGCGGACCGGCGCGGCTGCAGGTGGCCCGGCTCACCGACGCCGAGCGCGCCTTGCGGCGCAAGACGCACGAGACGATTCGCCGGGTCACCCACGACGTCGACGTGCGCCAGCAGTTCAACACCGCGATCTCCGCGATGATGGAACTGGTGAACGATCTGTATGCGTTCACCAAGCAGCAGGACGAGTCGCCGACGCCGCAGGCGCCGCAGGTCGCGGCGGAAGCGCTCGACGCCTTGATCGTCATGCTGTCGCCGTTCGCCCCGCACACTGCCGAAGAGTTGTGGGAGCAGTTCGGCCATGACGGGACCCTGGCCGCCGCGTCGTGGCCGGCATACGACGCCGAGGCGGCGCGGGCGGACGAGATCGTGATCCCGGTCCAGGTGAACGGCAAGGTCCGCGCCCGCCTGACCGTCCCGCCCGACACGCCGGAGCAGGAGCTGGAGCGGCTGGCGCTGGCGGATTCCGCCGTTCAGCCCTACACTCAGGGAAAGACGGTAAAGAAGGTGGTCATTGCCAAAGGCCGGCTGGTCAGCATCGTGGTCGGATGAGGGGCGCCTGGTGACGCGGCGGGAGTGCCTGCGCGCCGCGGCGCTCGCCGGCGCCGCGATCGGCGCCGCCGGCTGTGGCTACTCGCTGGCCGGCCGCGGGTCGTTCCTGCCCTCGTATATCCGCGCCATCGCCATCCCGGTGTTCCTCAACCGCACGCCGTACCTGACCGTCGAGCAGATGTTCACGGAAAAGGTGCGCGTCGAGTTCCAGAGCCGCGGGCAATACGCCGTGCAGCCCACCGAACCCGGCGCCGACGGCATCGTTCGCGGCGAGATCATCGGCATCTCGGCCGCTCCGGTCGGCTTCACCGATCAGCAGCTGGCCACACGCTACCGTTTCACGGTCACGGTCAACGTCAAGTTCGACGATGCGACGCAGAAGAAGACGCTGTGGGAGAACCCGGCGCTGAGCTTCTCCGACGAGTACGAGCTGTCCAGCCGGACCAGCACCGGCCTCGACGCGACGGCCTTTCTCGAGCAGGAACGGGCTGCCATCGATCGGCTGTCGACCGACTTCGCGAAGACCGTCGTGTCGGCGATTCTCGAGGCCTTCTGAGCCAACGTGACGCTGGCGCAGCTCCGCACGCAGATCGCCTCGGGTGACACCGGCCCGCTGTATGTGCTCGAGGGCGACGACCTGCAGGCCCGCCACGACGTCGCGCTCGAGTTTGCGGCCCTGGTCGAGACCGGGCTGCACGCCTTCAACGTCCAGAGCTTCTACGCCAACGAAGCCGGCACTGCGGCCGGGCGCGACCAGCTCATCGGCGCCCTGCTGACGGCGGCGCGCACGCTGCCGATGATGGCGCCGCGCCGCGTCTTGACCGTGCACGAGGCCGAGCGCCTGCTCTCGCCGCGCAAGAGCAAGGACGACGAGCCCGAGTTGCCGGCGCCGGTGGGCCGGCGCAAGCGCTCGGCCACCCCGGTCGAAGAGCTCGAGCAGTACCTGCAGGCCCCCGAGCCGCTCACGACGCTGGTCTTCGTCGCCGGCGATCTCGACGGCAATCGCCGTCTGGTGAAGCTGCTCCGCGCGCATGCCGCGGTCGTCGATTGCGGGACCCTCGCGTCAGCGGCGGAAGCAGCGAGGTGGATTGGCGCCCGCCTGCAGAAGGACGGCCTCGGCATCGAGCCGCGTGCCGTGTCGCTGCTGCTCGAGACGACGGGCCTGAGCCTGGGCCGGATCCGGGCCGAGACCGACAAGCTGGCGCTCTATGCCGCCGGCGAGCCCGCGGTCACCGCGCGCCACGTGCGCGAGATGGTGACGCCCGAGTCGGAGCCCGGCGAGGGCTTCGCGATGGGCACCGCGATCTGGAGCAACAACGCGCGCGCCGCGCTGCGCGAGGTCGAGGCGCAGCTCGAGGCCGGCATCCAGCCGGTGATGGTCCTCGGCCAGATTCGCGCCGCCGCCCGCAAGCTGCAGCCGGACGCGCGCGCCCGGCGCGGCATCGACGCCGTCTTCCGCACCGACCTGGCGATCAAGTCCTCGGCCGGCGAGCCGCGCTTCCTGCTCGAGCGGCTGGTGATCGAGCTGTGCGGGCGATAGCGGCTGGCGCCCGCCGCCGCCACGTCGCGGCTGCCGCGCCGGGATCGCCTGATCGGGACATGCCGTGAGCATTCTGCTGACGATCCTCGGCGTCCTGGTGATCGCAGCGGGCCTCGTGGCGCTCGTCGCGCCCATTTTGCCCGGCGTGGCCATCATCTACCTGGGCATTCTGATCGTCGCCTGGGCCGACGGCTTCACCCGCATCGGACCGGTGATGCTCTTCCTCATGCTCGCCGTGATGCTGGTGGCACTGGTCGCCGACAATGTCGCCGGGTTGTTCGGGGCCCGCCGCGCCGGCGCGTCGGCCTGGGGCGTGCTGGGCGCCGGCGTCGGCGCGATCGGAGGCCTCTTCTTCGGCCTGCCCGGTGTGATCCTGGGCCCTGCCGTGGGGGCCCTGGCGTTCGAGTACGCGCGCAACCCCGATGCCAAGCGGGCGATGCGGGCCGGCGCCGGCGGGCTGCTCGGGTTCGTGCTCGGCGTGATCGCCAAGGCGGTCTTCGGCTTCCTGCTCGTCGGCCTGGCGCTGTTGTCGTACCTGTTCTGACGCCGCGTGGCGGGCGCGGGTCAGTCGGCCCGCAACAGCGCGATTGGATCGGCCGCCGCGGCCCGTCGCGCCGGCACCCAGCACGCGGCGAGCGCCGCCAGCAGCATCAGCGCCGCCGACACGGCGATGGCGACCGGATCGCCGGGTGCGATGCCGAACAGGAAACTGCGCAGCATCCGGGCCGCACCCAGCGCCCCGGCCAGTCCAATCACCAGTCCTGCGCACGCAATCACGGCACCGTGGGCCATCACCAGACGGAGGATGTCCCGCCGCCGGGCGCCGAGGGCCACGCGCAGTCCGATCTCGCGCAGACGCGCGGTCATGATGGCGCTGAGGACACCGTAGACGCCGGTGACCGCGAGGAGCAGGGCCACGGCGGCGAATCCGATGACCACGGCGAGCGCGAACCGGCGCGGCGAGATGGTGCGGCCGACCAGTTCGTCGAGCGTCGCGGCGCGATAAATCGTCTGCGCCGGGCTGACGCTCCAGATCGCCGCCCGCGCCGGCTCGAGCAGCGCCGTGGCATCGCCGGCGCTGCGCACGACGAAGGTCATCGAGCCGGACGGCGCCTGCGCGTGCGGCATGAACAGCTCGTCGCGCGGGCTGCGGTCGAGGCGGTCGTGCCGGAGCGACCCGACGATGCCGACGATCTCGACCTCGGTGGGGGTGCCGGAGAACCGGAAGCGCACCGTATCGCCGATCGGGTCGTCGCCTGGCGGCCAGTAGCGCCGGGCGAGGGTTTCGCTGATGAGCGCGACCCGCCTGGCATCGGGGCCGTCGCGCGCCTCGAGCAGGCGGCCGGCGAGCAGCGGGATGCGCATGGCGGCGAAATAGCCTGGCGTCGCCACCGTGAGGTGCGACCGGGGCGCTTCGCCCTCGGTCACCGGCGGCCGGCCGGCGATGGCAATGCTCGCCTCGATGTTGATGTTGGATTCGATGAACGGCATCGCCGACACGGCGCCGGCGTGCTGCACCGCGGGCAGCGCCGCCAGCCGATCGATGGTCGTCGCGAAGAAGGTGCGCCGTGCCGCCGGCGTCGGGCTGTAGTCCCAGGCGAAGACCTGGGCGGCCAGGATGCGGTCGCGCTGGAACCCGGGGTCGACGTTGACCAGGCCGATGAAGCTGCGCAGCAGCAGCCCGGCGCCGCTCACCAGGACCAGCGCCAGCGCAATCTCCGCGATGACCAGCCCGGTGCGCAGGCGGTGCTGCGCGGCGTCGGCGGTCGCGGTCGAGCGTCCGGCGCTGGCCAGGCCGCTGCGTGCGACGCGCACCGCCGGCAGGAGGCCGGAGAGGATCGCCACGACCACGGCCATCCCGGCGCCGAAGGCGAGCGAGCGGCCATCGAGGTGCAGCGTGTCGATCCAGGGGACGCTGGCCGGTCCGAGTCTCGCGGTCGCGGCGAGCGCCCACGTGGCCACCAGGCTGCCGAACGCCGCGCCCAGACCCGCGATGACCACGCTCTCGACCAGCAGCTGCTGCACCAGCCGTCCGCGCCCGGCGCCGAGGGCGACGCGGATCGCCATCTCGCGCTCGCGGGCGGCGCCGCGGGCGAGCAGCAGGTTGGCGACGTTGACACAGGCAATCAGCAGCACGATGCCGACGGCGGCGGCGAGCAGCGCCAGCGCGAGCTGGACGTTGCCGACCAGGTGATCGCGCAGCGGCAGGAGCGTGGCGCCGGTTTTCTCGTTGGTGCGCGGATACTCGACCGCGAGCTGGCGGGAGATGGCGTCCAGTTCCGCCTGCGCCGTCTCGCGCCCGGTCCCGGGTCGCAGCCGGCCGACCACCGCCCAGTAGCCGCTGCCGCGGATGTTCGGCTCGTACAGATTCGATCGCCTTGGGCAGCCACACGTCGCGGTGGCCGGTCGCCGTCGCCAGCAGCCGCGGCTCGAACGTGGCCGGCGCAATCCCGACGATTGTAATGACCGTGTCGTCGACGCGCACCGTCCGCCCGATGACCGTCGGGTCGCCGCCGAACCGCCGGCGCCAGAACGCCTCGCCAAGGACCGCGAGGCCGTTGCGGCCCGCCGCGTACTCGTCGGGCGCGAAGAACCGCCCCAACAGCGGCCGCACGCCAAACGCCTCGAAGAAGCCGTCGGTGACCCGGGCCGCGAACCAGACTTCCGGCCGCGGATCGCCGGCGACGTCGAGCGACCAGGGCTCCACCCCCGCCAGATGTTCGAAGGTCGTGGCCCGCTGGCGCCAGTCGAGGAAGTTGCCCGGGGCGACGTCGAGCGGCTCCAGATCGGGCGCGCGCGTTTCCCACAGCGTGACGATGCGATCGGGGTCGGGATAGGGAAGCGGCCGCAGCAGGACCTGGGTGGCGACGCTGTGGACGGTGACCGTCGCCCCGAGGCCGAGCGCCAGGATTGCGACGGCGGTGATGGCGAAGCTGCGGTGCTGGGCCAGCTGGCGCCACCCGACCCGCATGTCGTCGATCCAATCGAAGTCGGCGACGCTCTGCTGGCGGAGCCAGAAGGCATCGGCGAACGCGCCCAGCGCACGCCGGATCGGACGCTGGAAGCGCGGCGGCACGTCGGCGAGCGCCGCCAGTTCGGCCAGCCATTCACGGCGCCAGTCGTCGCGCAGGCCGGCGGGGACCAGGGGCGCGGCGCCACGGACGAGCGCGCGCGCCAGACGATGTCGGCCCTCCGGCGTCATGACGTCACCGTTCGGCCTTGACCGGGCTGGACACGTCCCGGACCGCTCGGTAGCGGGAGGCGGCGTCGAGGGCGATCTGGCGCCCGCCGGTCGTCAGCTCGTAGTAGCGGCGTGGCGGACGCTGCTCGCGCCGGGCCACGCCGTCCTTTTCCCAGCGCGAGCGGACGCAGTTCTCGGCGTCGAGGCGGCGGAGGATGGGATAGACCGTCCCGCTCGGCAGGCCGGTGGCGTCCATGATGTCGAATCCGTGATGGTGGCCCTGCAGCAGGGCCTGCAGGACGAGGGTGGTCGGGTAGGTGAGCCGCATCGCCCCTCCGTCGAAGACTATCTATGTAGACTTCTACGGCCGCATCGTGCCACAGCACGGCAGCGAAGGCAAGGGGCCCCGCGGCGGGGCCGGGACGGGGTTACTTGGCGACGCGCGCCGAGAGGCGGGACTTGTGCCGGGCAGCCGTGTTGCGATGGATCATGCCCTTGGCGGCCATGCGGTCCACCAGGGACTGTGCCTCGCCGAGGGCGGTCCGTGCCGCGCCCTTGTCGTCGCCGTTGACCGCCTTGCGCAGCCCCTTGAGGCCGGTGCGGAGCTTGGAGCGGAGCCGGCGATTCGCCTCCCGCCGTTTGACGTTCTGCCGGTTCGCCTTCAGCGCCGACTTGTTTCGCTTAGCCACGAGTCATCCTCTAATTCGCTGGGTTCAGAACACACAATCATATCACGGCGCCCGCAGGACGGCCCCCGGCATCCCGAAGGCGCGCGATGCCGCACTGGGCCGACGCTCAGCGCTGGCCGACGATGGTGTATTCCGCGTGCGCGGGTGGGAGGTTCGAATAACGCGTGAGCGGGCGCCCGTCCACGATCTCGACCCATTTGTAGATAACCGGCCGGCCGGGGGCGGGGCGCGCGGCGGCCCGGGTGGCCCCGGTGATCTTCTTCACGTAATTTTGCGTCTCGCGGTACGGCGGGACCGCGCCGTAGCGCGCCACCGCACCGGGTCCGGCATTGTAGGCCGCCAGCGCCAGCTCCACGTTCTGGTCGTAGCGATCCAGCAGACCGGCCAGATAGGAGACGCCGCCGCGGATGTTGTCGCCCGCGTGGAAAGGGTCGACCACGCCGAGCTCCCGCGCGGTGGCCGGCATCAACTGCATCAGCCCCATGGCGCCCTTCGCGGACACCGCCCGGGCATTGAACCCCGACTCGGCCTGGATGACCGCGCGCACGAGATCCGGCGACAGGCCGTACTGGTTGGCGTGTTGTTCGATCAGATTGTCGTATTGGCTGCCCGCCCTGGTTCCCGGCGGCTTGGTCGTCGTGCGCATCAGGTCGGCGCCGGGCACGGCATAGGTGCGGACCGTCGCGCCCGCCCGCGGCTTGTTCGACAGCACCAGGTGCCCGGTGGCGTCCCGCCAGGTGTAGATCTGCGCAAGGGCCGGCTCGGCCGTCAGCAGGCAGGCGAACAGAGCGGTGCACAAAATGCGCATGCTGGCCAGGGACTGCGCGCCCTGTTCGGGGCGGGCGCGAAAGAACTCGCCGGGAGTATCGGCGTGTCAGCGCGTGGCCAGTAGGTGTTCCACGAGCCGTCGGCTCTCGGCCAGCATCTCGTCGATGCGGGACGGATCCTTGCCCCCGGCCTCGGCGAAGTCGGGCCGGCCCCCGCCGGCCCCTCCGACGATGGGCGCCAGCTGCTTGACCAGTTGCCCGGCGGGCGTGCGCGTGGTCAGGTCCGGCGTGACCGACGCGATGATGGCCACGCGGCCGTCCGGCGACGGCGACGCGAGCAGCACGACGCCGCTCGTGAGGCGCGACTTCAAGGTGTCGGCGAGGGCGCGCAGCGACGCCTTGTCCACGTCGGCCACCTGCCTGGCGATGAGGGTCACGCCGTTGATGTCCTGGCCCTCGTCGGCCGGCGCTCCCGTCCCGCCGACGGCGAGCTTCGTCTTCAAGTGCTGCACCTCCTTGCGCAGCCGGGCCTCGGCGGAGAGGTGACCGGCGAGGGTCTCGGCGAGGGTGTCCGGTTGCGCGTTCAGGGCGCGCAGGGCCTCGTCGAGCCGGTCCAGGCGGGTGCGTGCGTACTCGTGCGCCGCGCTCCCGGTCAGGGCCTCGATGCGGCGGACGCCCGCTGAGACGCCGGCCTCCTCGGTGATGAGGAACGGACCGATCTCGCCGGTCGCGCCGACGTGGGTGCCGCCGCACAACTCGACGCTGAACCCCGGGACCGAGACGACGCGCACCCGGTCGCCGTACTTCTCGCCGAAGAGCGCCATCGCGCCGGCCGCGATCGCCTCCTCCGTGTTGCACACGTCGGTGCCGACCGGCGTGTTGGCGAGGATGTGCGCGACGACCAGCCGTTCGACGCGGGCGCGCTCGTCCGTGCTGAGGGCGGCGGCATGCGCGAAGTCGAAGCGCAGACGGTCCGGTGCCACCAGCGACCCCTTCTGCTTGACGTGCGGGCCCAGCACCTGCCGCAGCGCCGCGTGCAGCAGGTGCGTCGCGGTGTGGTTGCGGCGCGTGGCGTCGCGCCGGGCGACGTCGACGGTGGCGGTCACGCAATCGCGGTACGCGAGCACGCCGCGCGTGACCTCGACGCGATGGAAGCGCCGCAGCGCCACGGCCTTGACCACGCTGGTGACGATGGCGTCGCCGCCGGCGGCCTGCAGGGTGCCGACGTCCGAGACCTGGCCGCCGGCCTCGAGATAGAACGGCGTCTCGGCGAGGGCGACGAAGCCGCGCTCGCCGGCGCGGAGCTCGTCCACCGGCCGCCGCTCCTGGCCCTCTTCGCGCACCAGCTCGATGATCCGGGTGTCGACCGACGTCGTCTCGTAGCCGCGGAACTCGTCCGCGCGCTGCAGCTCCTCGCCGGCCTCTTCGCGCGTGGTCCACACCGCCGCGCCGCCGCCGGCGAAGGCGCTCCTGCCGCGTGCCAGCTCGCGCTGTCCCTGCATCGCGCGTTCGAAACCCTCGGCGTCGAAGGCGAGCTGCTGCGCGCCGGCCAGGTCCTCGATGAAATCGCGCGGCAGCCCGTAGGTGTCGTAGAGCTTGAACGCCTGGTCGCCGGGGACGACCCGGCCGGCGGCGGCGGCCTGCTCGAGCACCTCTTCGAGCCGCGGCAGCCCTTCGGCCAGGACCACGCCGAAGCGGTCTTCCTCGCCGCGGACGGCCTGCACGATCGCATCGCGGGTCGCCACCAGCTCGGGATAGGCACCGCCCATTTCGCCGACGACGACGTCCACGAGCCGGTGGAGGAAGGGATCGGTAAGACCGAGCTTGCGCCCGTGGCGCATGGCCCGCCGCATGATCTTGCGCAGGACGTAGCCGCGCCACTCGTTGGAGGGGAGGACGCCGTCGGCGATCAAGAACGTCGTGGCGCGGAGATGGTCGGCGACGACGCGCATCGACACGTCGGCGCCGTCCATCGTTCCGCCGTAGCGCCGGCCGGCGAGATCGCCGAGCGCGCGGAGGATGGGGGCGAACAGCTCGGTGTCGTAGGTGGCGCGCGCGCCGGCGAGCACTGCCGAGATGCGCTCGAGGCCCATGCCGGTGTCGATCGACCGCGCCGGGAGATCGCGCAGCACGCCGTCGGCCTGCCGTTCGAACTCCATGAACACGTTGTTCCAGATCTCGACGAACCGCTCCGAGCCCGACGCCGCGTCGGTCATGAAGTCGCCGGTCCCCGGGATGTCGGGGCCGCGGTCGTAGTAGATCTCGGAGCAGCGGCCGCACGGCCCGGTATCGCCCATGGCCCAGAAGTTGTCGGCCATGCCGAGTTCGCCGATCTGTCCGGCCGGCACCAGGCCGCGCCAGATCTCGTACGCCTCGTCGTCGCGCGCGATGCCGTGCTCGCCGCGGAAGACGGTGGCGACCAGACGGCGCGGGTCGAGCCGCCATTCCTCGGTCAACAGCCGCCAGGCCAGGGGGATGGCGTCGGCCTTGAAGTAATCGCCGAAGGAGAAATTGCCGAGCATCTCGAAGAACGTGTGGTGGCGCAACGAAGGCCCGACCGTGTCGAGATCGTTGTGCTTGCCGCTGACGCGCATGCACTTCTGCGCCGACGCCGCGCGGCTGTAGCTGCGGCGCTCGCGGCCCAGCAGGACGTCCTTGAACTGGTTCATCCCGGCATTGGTGAAGAGCAGGGTGGGATCGTCGCCGGGGACGAGCGGCGCGCTGGGCACGGCGCGATGGCCGTGGCGTTCGAAGTAGCCGAGGAAGGACGCGCGAATCTCGTTGGGATGCACCCGCCTATTTTACTCGTCGGGTTCCGCTGGCCGGCGCCGCAGCCGCGCGTAGACGGCGCCGGGCGCGAAGCCGAGCCCGGCGAGGCTGCGCACGAGGCGCGCGACGGCGGCCCGATCGAGCGAGCGCGGATCGGCGCCCTTGAGCCGGCGCGCGAGGGCGTGATCGAGCGACGCCGACTCGTCGATCTCGGCGAAGACCTCGGCGACGGCGTCCTGCGCGATGGCGGCGGCGATGCCCATCTGCTGCAGCTGCTGCAGGACACGGCGGCGCCCCCGCCGGCGCACGCCGGCTTCCAGGCGCGCCGCGGCGCGTGCCACGCGACAATCGTCGAGGGTGCCGTCGCGGGTCAGCCGGTCGAGGGCCGCCTCGATCTCGGCGGGGTCGAACTGGCGGCGGGCGAGGCGGTCGCGCAGCTGGCGGGTGGACAACTCCCGCCGGGCGAGCCAGGTGAGGGCAGCGGTGTAGGCGTCCACGTGCAGATTCAGGGGCCGGCGCCGGCGGCGGCGTCGGCCCGCGACTCAGAATCGCTCGATGTCAATCGCGCCGGGCGCGTGCGCCGCCAGCTCGTCGCGAGCCGTGTCGGCGGTCGTCGACACCCCCTGCAGCCGCAGCTTGAACTCGTCCACGTTGGACGCCCAGCGCAGCGCTTCCTCCAGCGACACCAGGCCGCGGGCATGCAGGCCGAAAATCGACTGGTCGAACGTCTGGGTCCCGTACCTGCGACGCTCCCTGCACCAGCGCCTGCGGAATCAGGTGCGTGCGATCCCGGTCCACGATGCAGTCCTTGATGAAGGCGGTGGCGATGAGCACCTCGGCGGCGACGACGCGGGCCGTGCCGTCGATGGTGGGCAACAGCCGCTGCGCGATGGCCGCCTTGAGCACCGCCGCCAGCTGAATCCGGATCTGCTGCTGCTGGTGCGGGGGGAACACGGCGACGATACGGTTGATCGTCTCGGTGGCATCCATCGTGTGCAGCGTGGACAGCACGAGGTGACCGGTCTCGGCGGCGTGCAGCGCCGTTTCGATCGTCTCCATGTCGCGCATCTCGCCGACGAAGATGACGTCGGGGTCCTGGCGCAGCGCGCTGCGCAGCGCGGCCGCGAACGACCGGGTGTCGACGCCGATCTCCCGCTGGTTGACGATCGAGCGCAGGTCTCTGTGCAGGTACTCGATCGGGTCCTCGATGGTGATGATGTGCGCCGAGCGGCGGCGGTTGATGTCGTCCACCAGGGCCGCCAGCGTGCTGCTCTTGCCGCTGCCGGTCGTCCCGGTGACCAGGACCAGGCCGCGCTCCTCCGCCGCGATGCGCGCCAGCACCGGCGGCAGACCCAGGTCGTCGAGCGTCCGCACCTGCACCGGGATGATTCGCAGGACGATGCCGATGGAGCCGCGCTGGCGGAAGATGTTGCAGCGGAAGCGGCCGAGGCCGGGCACGCTGTAGGCGAAATCGACCTCGTGCGCCGCGGCGAACTGGTCGCCGAGCGCCGCGGGCAGGATCACCCCGGCGATGGCGGCCAGCTCGTCGTAGCCGAGCGTGTGGTCGCCGATGGGCTCGAGACGGCCGTGCACGCGCACCATCGCCGCGTTGCCGACCTTGAGGTGCACGTCGGACGCCCCGGCGTCGACGGCGCGCTCCAGCAGCCGGTCGAGATCGACGCTCATCCGGCGGCGACAGCTGTGCGCACGGGCGTCAGCCAGTGGTGCTCGTCCGGCAGCTCGCCGGAAATGATTCCGAAGAAACGCTGCTGCAGCGCCGAAGTGACCGGACCGCGGCGGCCGTCGCCGACCAGGATCTTGTCGATGGAGCGGATGGGCGTAATCTCCACCGCCGTCCCGCAGAAGAACGCCTCGTCGGCGAGGTAGAGGAACTCGCGCGGCAGCGGCTGTTCGCGGACCTCGAATCCCAGGTCGCGTGCCAGCGCCAGCACCGTGTCCCGGGTGATGCCCTGGAGAATCGACGAGGTGAGCGACGGCGTGTACACGATGCCGTCACGGACGAGGAAGAGGTTCTGCCCGCTGCCCTCGCTGAGCAGCCCGGATTCGTCGAGGGCGATACCCTCGGCGTAGCCGTCCACGGTCGCCTGCATCTTGATCAGCCCGGAATTGGCGTAATTGGCTGTTGCCTTGGCCATTGCCGGAAACGTGTTGGGGGCGATGCGGGTCCACGAGCTGACCCCCACGTCGACGCCCTTCGCCAGCGCATCGTCGCCCAGGTAGGTGTCCCATTCCCACACGATGATCGCCACCTCGACCGGGCAGGGCATCGGGTTGACCCCGAGCTGCGAGTAGCCGCGATAGACGAGGGGACGGATGTAGCAGGCCTTGAAGCCGTTGGCGCGTACCGTGTCGAGGACCGCGTCGTGGAGCTGGTCGAGCGTGTAGGGCGAGTCCATGCGGTAGACCCGGCAGGAGTCCCACAGGCGGCGCATGTGCTCGGCGAGGCGGAACACGTGGGTGCCGCGGCTCGAGTCGTAGGCACGGATGCCCTCGAATACACCGGAGCCGTAATGGACGACGTGGGTGGCGACGTGCAGGGTGGCGTCCTTCCACGCCACCAGCCTGCCGTTCATCCACACCTTGCCCTGTTCGCTGAAGGCCATGATTCTCCGCTCCTGTGACGCAATGAGTGTTCGTCGATTATGGAACATCTGCCGGCGGCACGGCGGGCCCGTCCGGACTATCGGCAGGAAGCGTGCGCGGTTGCAGCCTGACGTGCCCGGCCGGGCGGCCGTGGCTACTGGGCTTCGCCGCAAAACGGACAGCGGTCCGTCCGCGCGTGGAGCGCCTTGCGGCAGTGCCAGCAGAACCGCGCCTGCGGCGCCTCGCGCGCCTTCAGCCGCGCCTGGATGTCGGTCACCGAGCCGTTGGTTTCGGTGTTGTCCAACGGCGCGGGGCGTCCGGCCCGCCGCCCCGGCCCGTCGGTGCCCGTCGCCGGAATACGCCGCGGTCCGGACGACGGCCGCGCGCGCGCGGCGAGCACGGCGTCGAGCACGTCGGCCGCGCGCTGATAGCGCATCGTGATCTCGGGCGCCATCGCCTTCATCACGATGTCGCTGATGCCCTGCGGGATCTTCTGGTTGCGGGCCTTGGGCGGCGTGGCCAGCTCACCGCGCATGAGCCGTTCCAAATCGCCCGGCGACGGCGTCGCGTAGGGCAGCGACCCGGTCAGCATCTGGTACATCGTCACGCCGAGCGAATAGATGTCGGACGAGAAGACCGCCTTGCCTTGAAACTGCTCCGGCGCCATGTACGGAGGGCTGCCGATGACCGTCGTGCCGTGGGCGGCGATCTCGAGGAAGCGCGACGTGCCGAAATCGGCCACCTTGACCATGCCCTGTTCGGTGACCAGCACGTTGCCGGGGCGCAGGTCGCGATGGATGACACCCTGCCGGTGGGCGTGATCCATGGCATTGCAGATCTGGCAGGTATAGTCGAGCGCCCGCGCCAGGTCGAGGGCGCCCGTCGCGCTCGATGATCTGCTCGAGCGTGTCGCCGGGCACGTACTCCATCACGATGAAGAACGTGTTGTCCTGCCGCTCGGCGGTGAGGACGGTGACGATGTTCGGGTGATTCAGGCTGGCGAGCAGCCGCGGCTCGCGCAGCAGCTCGCCGAAATCGAGATTCTGCCGGTGCGGCACCTTGAGCGCGACCTTCTTGTCGATCCAGGTGTCCTCCGCCAGGTAGACCGTTCCGAACCCGCCGCTGCCGAGGGTCGCCACGATGCGGTACTTGCCGGTGGTCTGTCCGCGAAGAAACATCTGGCCTGAGTATACTCAGCCGGCGATGCACCGGTTCTTCGTTCCGTCCGCGGCGCGCACCGGGACGGCGGTGGCGCTGCCCGCGGATGAGAGCGCGCACCTGATTCGCGTGCTGCGGCTGCGGGTGCAGGATGCGATTCGCGTCTTCGACGGCCGCGGCGGCGAGTGGGACGCCGAGGTCGACGAGATTTCCGGGGCGAGCGTGCGGGTCCGGCTCGGTCGTGCGGTCGAGCCGGCGCCCGAACCGCGCGTGGCCACCGTCCTCGCCGTCTCCCTGCTCAAGGGCGACAAGATGGACGAGGTCGTGCGCGACGCGGTGATGCTGGGCGTCGCCGCAATCCACCCCATCGCCGCCGAGCGCAGCGACGCCGCGGTGCGACAGGCGGAGCGGCGCGGGCGTCTCGACCGCTGGCAGCGGATCGCGATCGCCTCGGCCAAGCAGTGCGGCCGCGCGGTGGTACCCGAGATCGCGGCGGTGGCCACGCTGGCAGAGGGCCTCGCGGCGGCCACCGGCGTGACACTGTTTCTCGCCGAGCCGGGGGCGGCGGCGGCGGGGATCGTCCCGCTGCGTGACGTGCCACGTGCGGATGCGGTCACGATCTTCGTCGGTCCCGAAGGCGGCTGGACCGACGCGGAAGTGCAGGCGGGCGGCGCCGCGGCCGTGCTGACGACGATTGGTGGCCTGACACTGCGCGCCGATGCCGTTGCCATCGTGGCGCTGACGGCGCTGCGCGCCCTGTGGGATGATCTGTAGCGGTCCCCGATGCGAACGGGGCACGGGCCGGAGGTGAGGCACATGACTCGGTACTGCAGGCTCACGGGCGCGGTGGTTCTTCTCTGTGCGCTGTCGGGGATGGCGCCACAGGCACAGCCCATCGTCCCCGAGCCGGTCGCGACCTTCTCGATCCTCGGCTACGACCCGGGCACCGGCGAAATCGGCGGCGCCGTGCAATCTCGCGTCTTCTCGGTGGGCAATGGCGTGCTGTGGGGCGAAGCCGGGGTCGGTCTCGTGGCGACGCAGGCCATCGTCGACGTCAGCTATGGACCGAAGGGGCTGGCGTTGCTGCGCGCGGGCATGGCGCCCGAGGCGATCATCAAGGCCATCTGGGAGAGCGATCCCGACCCGCGCCCCGACAACTGGACCAAGCAGGGGCGCCAGTTCGCCGTGATCGACGCACGCGGGCACACCGCCGTTTATACGGGCCCGAAGGCGACGGCATGGGCAGGCCATCGGCAAGGGAAGTTCAGCACCGCACAGGGCAACATCCTCGCCGGTGAGCCGGTCGTCACCGGCATGATCGAGGCCTTCGAGGCGACGCCCGGACATCTGTCGTTGCGGCTCATGGCGGCGCTCGAGGCGGGACAGGCGGCCGGGGGCGACACGCGCGGGATGCAGTCGGCGGCCGTCCTGATCGTCGGCCAGGGCCTGGGGGTGTGGCTCAACAACGACGTCGTGCTGCGGCTGCAGGTGGACGACAGTCCGGAGCCGCTGCAGGAGATGCGCCGTCTGATCGACGGCTGGAACCAGCGCCGGGCGAAGAACCAACAGCGGCCGGTCGGGCCGCGCTGATCAGGACGGCTCGCCGCCGCGCGCGAGCACCAGGCCCACCCAGTCGTCCTCGTCGAACGCGGACCGGCACGACAGGCCCAGCGCCGCCTCGACCTGCGGGCGCTCGCCGCGGTCGAACCCGCTCGCGATCACCAGGCCGCCCGGCGCAAGCAGGTCGCGCAGCCGCGCGGCGGCGGCCATCAGCATGCCGCCCGTGAGATTGGCGAGCACCACGTCCCAGTGGCCGGCGCGCACCGGGCCGTGCGGGTCGCGGATGTCGCCGATGACCCAGTCGATCTGCGCCACTCCGGCATTGAGCCGGGCACTTTCCCGCGCCGCCGCGATCGCGTCGGCATCCACGTCGATCGCCGTCACCACCGCCGCGCCGCGCAGGGCGGCGGCCATCGCCAGGACCCCCGAGCCGGTGCCGATGTCGAGGACGCGCCGCCCGCGCACCGGCGTGTCCGACAGGGCGCGCAGGCACAAACGCGTGGACGCATGATGACCGGTGCCGAACCCGCGCGACGGCTCGATGACGATGATCGTGGGCCCGTCGGGATCCGCGGCGGGCACCGCCCACGGCGGCGCGACGACGAAGGCGCCGGCCGTGACGGCCGTGAGGCCGCGCTGCGACCGGGCCGCCCAGTCGTCGTCCGGGACCTCTTCGGCCTGGAGACCGAGCGCCGGAAAGGCGGCGGCAATCGCGGTCCGTGCGGCGTCGCGGTCGTCTGCGGCGCGGAAGAATGCCCGCCAGTGCAGGGCTGCCGGCGGCGGTTCTTGGATCGGCGGGTGCGTCGGGTCCCAGAGGCCGCCGGGCGGCAGCGGGACGTCGGCGAGATCGTGGATGGCGAGCGGCGAGAAGTCGTCGAGGACCGCCGACACCAGCTCGACCCAGTCCGGCGAGCGGCTCAGGTCAGCCGGGTCGGCCCGAATCAGCAGGGCCGGCCAGCGCGCGTCGTCAGCCAAAGATGTCCTTGACCTTGTCGAAGATCCCGCGTTCCTCGGTCTCGCGCGGCGTCGGCTCGAACGCCTGCGGCGGCAGCAGCGCGGCGAGCTGTTCGAGCACCTTGCGCTGCTCGCGCGTGAGCTTGCGCGGCGTGATCGCCTGCACCGTTACGAGCAGGTCGCCGCGGCCGCGGCCCGAGACGTCCGGCATGCCCTTGCCGCGCAGCCGGAACGTCGCGCCGGTCGCGGTGCCGTCCGGCACCTTCAGCGTCTGCGGCTCGCCGCTGATGCTGGGAATCGTGATCTCGCCGCCGAGCGCCAGCGTCGTGAAGTTGACCGGAATCTCGCAGGCCAGATCGTTGCCGTCGCGGTGGAAGAACGCGTGCTCCTGGACGCTGATCACCACGTAGAGATCGCCGGGAGGGCCGCCGGCGGCGCCGGCTTCGCCCTCGCCGCTCAGCCGCAGACGCTGGCCGGTGGCGATGCCGGGCGGCACCTTGACCGTGAGCTTGCGCAACTGCTCGACGCTGCCCGCGCCGTGGCAGGTCTGGCACGGCGTGGCGACGACGCGGCCGCTGCCGCGGCACGACCCGCACGTGCGCGCGACGGTGAAGAACCCCTGCTGATAGCGGAGCTGGCCGGTGCCGCGGCACTGCGGACAAGGCGTTGGCGTGCTGCCGGGCGCGGCGCCGGACCCGCTGCACGTCTCGCAGTGTTCCCGCCGCGGGATCTGGATGGTGGTCTCGGTGCCCGCGGCGGATTGCTCGAAGGTGATGTCGAGGTCGTAGCGCAGGTCGGCCCCGCGTTGCGGTCCGCCGCGGCGTCGTCCGCCGAACATGCCGCCGAGGCCGAAGATGTCGCCGATGCTCCCGAAGATGTCGTCGAACTCCGCGAAGATGGTCGGGTCGAAGCCGCCCGCCCCGGCGCCGCTGCCGGACACGGCGGCGTGCCCGAAGCGGTCGTAGCGCGCCCGCTTGTCGGGGTCGGCGAGCACCGAGTAGGCCTCGGCCGCTTCCTTGAACTGCTCCTCGGCGCGCGCGTCCCCGGGGTTGCGGTCGGGGTGATACTTCAGCGCCAGCTTGCGGTAGGCGCTCTTGATGTCCTGATCGCTGGCCGTGCGGGCGAGGCCGAGGACGGCGTAGTAGTCGCGCTTGCTCACGACGCTTTGGCCACGCGCACGAGCGCCGGTCTGAGCAGGCGATCGCCGAGGCGATAGCCCCGGCGGACCTCGCCGACGATTTCGCCTTCGCGCGCCCCGGGCGACTCCTCGTAGGCGACGGCCTGGTGCTGATGCGGATCGAAGTCGACGCCTTGGGTGTCGATCGGCACGACGCCGCGCTTGCGCAGCAACTCGCCGAGCTGGCGGTGAATCAGCTCGACCCCGGCGCGATACGGCGCCGCTTCCGGCGGCGCGTCCACGGCGAGGGCGCGGTCGAAGTCGTCGAGGACGGCGAGCACGTCGGTGAGCACGTCGGCCGCCGCCCATTCGCCGAGCTCGCGGCGCTCCTTGTCGACGCGCTTGCGATAGTTGTCGAACTCCGCGCTCTTGCGCAGCAAGCGGTCCTGCAGGTCGTCGCGCTCGCGCTGCAGCGCCGCGAGGGGCGTCTCGGCCGCTGGCGCGGAATCGTCCGCGCCCGGCTCGGCGGCCTCGGCCTCGGCCTCGTGCATGTCGTCCGGCTCGATGGTCTTGGGGTCTGTCATCTCGTGCATTCAATCTCGATTAGTTGTCGCGCAGGACCCGGCCGACGGCGCGGGCGGCGGTGTCCACCAGGTCGATGGCGCGCGAGTAGCGCATGCGCGTCGGCCCGATGACGCCGACCATGCCCGTGCTCCGGCCGTCGAAGTAGGTGGAGGCGATGAGGCTGAACGGGCGCAGTTGCGGGTCGCTGTGCTCGGTCCCGATCACGACCGTCATCCCCGGTCCGTCGATGTATTCGTTGAGCAGCCGCACCAGGCGCTGCTTTTCCTCGACCATCACCAGCAGCGCGCGCAGCGTGGACAGCGACAACCCGCTGGCCTCGACGACCGCTTCGAGCAGCGACGAGGTGCCGTCGATGCAGACGGTGGGGCGCTGCAGGTTTTCGAGCGAACTGCTCGCCAGACGCAGCGCCATGCCGAGGAGCTGGTCGTAGAGCGTCCGCTCCTCGCGCAGCTTGGCCAGCACGTGCTCGCGCACCTGATCGAGCGTCAGCCCGGAGAACTGTTCGTTGAGATAATTCGCGGCGTTGACCAGCGCGCCGCGATCGATGTCCTCGCCGACGTCGATCGTCTTCTGCGACACCTGGTTG
This sequence comes from uncultured Acidobacteriota bacterium, assembly GCA_963707795.1. Classification (GTDB taxonomy): domain Bacteria; phylum Acidobacteriota; class Vicinamibacteria; order Vicinamibacterales; family UBA2999; genus JACCSI01. The sequence goes on from OY970174.1 coordinate 1,177,304, forward strand.
CCGCGCGCCACCAAGACCACCAGGATGCGGTGGCTGCTGAGCGGCACGAACTCGATGCGGTGAAAGATGGCGTCGGCGTTGGCCGGCGCGATCGCGAAGCCGACGTGCCTGGACACCTCCGAGAGGACGTGCGACGCGCTCGACAGCAGATCGTCGATGAGCGGGCCGTCGCCCGCCTCCTGGCGCAGCCGGGCTTCGACGCCGGACGAATCCTTGGTCGCCCGCTTCGCTTCCAGCAGCAGGTCGACGTAGAAGCGGTAGCCGAGGTCGGTGGGCACACGTCCCGCCGACGTGTGCGGCTGCCACACGAAGCCCATGTCTTCGAGCTGGGCCAGAACGTTGCGGATCGTGGCGGACGAGAGGGCCAGGCCTGCACGCCGCGGCAACGCGGCCGAGGCCACCGGTTCGCCCGTCTCGATGTACTCGCGGATGAGCGCCGCGAGGATGCGCCGCGTCCGGTCAGCTAGCGCCGGAGAGGTCATTTAGCAGTCGGCACTGACGAGTGCTAACGAAAGTATACCAGATCGAGGCAGGACGCGGCTCGACTCGCTCAGAACGCCCGGGCGGCCAGCGCCGCCGCTTCCGTCCGCGCCGTCGCCGCGATCTCGCCGGCATCGGCGTGCACCAGGCGGAAGTCGTCTACGAGCACCTCGCCGTCGACGACGGTCATGCGCACGTCGCCGGGCCGCGCCGCGTAGACGATGGCCGACGCCGGATCGGGCGCCGTCGCCAGATGGGGCCGGTCGCGATCGAGGAGGATGAGGTCGGCGCGCTTGCCGGGTTCGATCGATCCAATCTCCTGCTCCAGGCCCAGCGCCCGGGCGCCGTCGCGGGTGGCCATCTGCAGGACCGCGGTGGCCGGGAGGGCGCCCGCGCCGCCGGTCACGGCCTGCAACCCGGCGGCGAGACGCATCTCCGCGAACATGTCGAGCTGGTTGTTGCAGGCGGCGCCGTCGGCGCCGAGCGACACGCAGATGCCGCGTGCGCGCATCGCCGCCACCGGCGCGATGCCCGAGGCGAGCTTCAGGTTCGACCCCGGGCAGTGCAACACCTTGACGTCGTGGCGGGCGAGCAGCGCCTGCTCGTCCTCGTCCACCCAGACGCAGTGCGCCAGGCAGAGCCGGGAGGAGGCGAGGCCGATGTCGTCGAAGTAGGCGACGTTCTGCCGTCCGGTGCGGGCGCGCACCAGGGCGATCTCGTCGCGGTTCTCGGACGCGTGCGTGTGGACCAGCAGCCCGCGCTCGCGCGAGAGCGCGCCCACGGCTTCGAGCAGCTCGCGCGAGCACGACAGCGCGAAGCGGGGAGCGAGGGCGGCACTCAGCCGGCCGTTCGCCTGGCCCTGCCACCGCGCCGCCAGCGCCAGGCTCTCGTCCACCGAATCGCCCGTCCGTTCGAGCAGGCGGGCCGGGACGGCCTCGTCGGCGTCCATCATGCACTTGCCGACCACCGCCCGCAGCCCGAGCGGCGCCAGGGCGGCGAACACCGCATCGGTATCGTGGACCGTCTCCATCGTCAGCACGGTGGTGGTACCGCCGAGCAGGAGCTCCGCGGCGGCCAGGCGGGCGGCCGCTGCGAGCGAGGCGGGGGTATGCGCCGCTTCCATCGGCCAGATGCGCCGCTTCAGCCAGTCGAGGAGCGCGAGGTCGTCGGCGTAGCCGCGAAACAGCGTCTGGCACAGGTGCACGTGCGTCTGGACGAATCCGGGCAGGAGGTAGTGGCCGGCGGCCTGCACGACACGGTCGGCGCGGCGATCGCCGAGCGAGCCCACGGCGGCGATGCGCCCTCCCTCGATGAGGACGTCGCCGGACAGCACGTCCCACGCGTCGTTCATGGTGAGGATGGTGGCGCCGCGGATGAGGAGGGACACGGGATGGGTATGTGACGGCCGGGCGCCGGCCTTGGCTCAGGTCCGCTGCGGCGCCTGCAGCTTCGGCATCCAGCGCAGCGACGCCGCGGCGATCTCGGCGGCGCGCCCGCGCCGGACCGCGATCAGTTCTGCGACGATGGCGACGGCGATTTCCTGCGGCGTCACGGCGCCGATATTCAGGCCGATGGGCGCGTGGATGGCGTCGAGGGCTTCGATCGGCACGGTCCCCTCCTCGACCAGCGCGTCGTAGATCCGCTTCACCTTGGCCCGGCTGCCGATCAGGCCGAGATAGCGGAGGCGCTGTTGCGCGAGCGCGCGCAGGGCGTCGAGGTCGTGGCGGTGGCCGCGGGTGACGATGACGGCATAGGCGGACCGGGGCAGCGTGGTGGCCGCCAGCCAGGACGGGATGTCCTCGACGATGATCTCGGCGGCGTCGGGAAAGCGCTCGCGATTGGCGAACTGCGCGCGATCGTCGACGACGTGCACCTGGAAGCCGGCATCGTGCGCGACCCGGCCGACGTACTGCCCGACATGGCCGGCGCCGAACACGTAGACGGCGGGCGACGGCTCGATCGGTTCGATGAAGACCTCCATCTGGCCGCCGCAGATGAGCCCCGACTCCTCGGCGAAATCGTCCGCGAGCTCGTAGCGGACACGGCAGGCCGTGCGTGTCTGCAGCGACTCGCGCGCCTTCCACAGCGCCTCGTTCTCGTAGCAGCCGCCGCCGATGGTGCCGACCACGCGTCCGTCGGCGTAGACCAGCATCTTGGCGCCGACGCGCTGCGGCGTCGACCCGTTGGCCGACACGATGGTGACCAGCGCGACGTCCTCGCCGCGCTTCAACGCCTCGCCGAGGGCGGCAAACACTTCGTGGTTCACTGCTCGAATTATAGCCGTTGGCCGGAGCCCGGCGTGGCGTCGACGGCGCCGTGCCGGGTCGCGCTCACCAGCGGTGCAGGTCGCAGACTTCCAGCGGCTCGGTGCCGGCGAGGAAGGCTTCGCTGGTGACGCGCGGGCAGAAGGGGAGTGCCACCCGGCCGGTGTCGCGATCGATGTCGACGAAGCTGATGCCGTCCGGCGGCTGCGAAGGCGACGTTGTCGTGGCCGGCCAGGGCGCGCTTCATGAACTCGGTCCAGATCGGCAGCGCCGCCTGGGTGCCGCTCAGGCCGAGCGGGGTGTTGTCGTCGAAGCCGACCCAGACCACGGCCAGCAGCTCCGGGGTGAAGCCGACGAACCAGGCATCGCGCAGGTCGTTGGTGGTCCCGGACTTGCCGGCGGCATCGAGCGTGAACCCGTTGCCGCGGGCGCTGGCGCCGGTGCCCTCGTTGAGCACGCTGCGCATCATGTTGGTCACCAGGTAGGTCGCCGACTCGCGCGCGATGCGCGGGCCCTGCACCGGCGCCGGCAGCAGCGACTCGTCGCCGCTGACCACGCGCGCGACGCCGCGCGGCGGGCGGATGACGCCGTCGTTGACGAACGCGGTATACGCCGTGGCCACCTCCATCGGCGTCAGCTCGAACACGCCGAGCGCAATCGACGGGTAGCCGCGCAGGTCGGCCTTGCCGACCTTGGTCCGCCGCCACAGCGCCGCCACCTGGTCGAAGCCGGCCTGCTCGGCGACCTTGATGGTGGCGATGTTGCGCGACAAGGCGAGGGCGCGGCGAAATGACACCATGCCGTCGTACTCGCCGTCGAAGTTGCGCGGCGACCACTCCTGCTGGTCGTAGCTCCACGTGGTCGGCTCGTCGAGGACCAGCGTCGCCGGCGTCAGGTCGGTCCGCCCTTCGTCGGCCGCGCGCTCGAAGGCGGCGAGGTAGACGAACGGCTTGAAGGTCGATCCGGGCTGCCGGCGCGCCGCGGTGGCGCGATTGAATTGCGACTGGTTGTAGAACCGGCCGCCCACCATGGCCAGGATCTCGCCGGTGCGCGGGTCGATCGCCACCAGCGCCGCCTGTGCCGGACCGGGCTTGCGCCGCCGCCGCGACAGCGCCTGGTCCACTTTCGCCAGGCCGTCGCGCACCGCGTCCTGGGCGTAACGCTGCAGGTTGAGGTCGAGCGTCGTGTAGATGTCGAGCGATCCGGCGCGCTGCGTGATGCCGGGAAAACCGGCCTGCAGTTCCTCGCCGAGGTGATCGACGAAGTACGGCGCCTCGTTGTCCACCGCCCGGGTGACGACGGTGATCGGATCGCGGGCCGCGCGCTCGGCCGCCTCGCGGCTGATGTAGTCGGCGTCGGCCATCGCCGTCAGGACCAGGTCGCGCCGCTCCTTGGCGCGCTCGCGATTCACGAACGGCGAATGCTGATAGGGGTTCTGGATCACGCCGGCAATCAGCGCCGCCTCCGACAGCGAGACGTTGCTCACGTCCTTGCCGAAGAAGATGCGCGCTGCTTCGGCGACGCCGTGCAGCGCGAACGACCCGCGGTTGCCCAGGTAGACGTCGTTGAGGTAGAGCTCGAGAATCTCCTCCTTGGTCGCCTTGGTCTCGAGGATCAGCGCCATGAAGCCCTCGAGCGCCTTGCGCCGGTACCGAGCGCTGCCCGGACTGCAGCTCGGCGTTGAACTCGGCGCTGAGGAAGAACATCCGCGACAGTTGCTGCGTGATGGTGCTGCGGCCGACCGGCTGCCGGCGGGTCGAGGTGAGGTTGGTCACCAGTGCGCCGACGACGCCGATCGGATCGATGCCCGGATGCCCGTAGAAGCGGCGGTCCTCGATCGCCAGCACCGCCTGCTGCATGCGCGGCGGGATGTTCGCCAGCGGCACGCGGCGCCGCTTTTCGCGCGACGCCGTCACCAGCCCCGCCAGCAGCGGCGGATCGAGGACCACATCGTCCACCGACCGGCCCCCGGCATCGAGGCGGGCAATGCGGCCCGGCGCCGGGGCCGCGCGGGTCTGCGCCGCCGGCACCGCCCGCGCTTCGGCAAAGGTCACGCGCACCGGCGCCCCGGCGTGATCGCCGCCGCGCGGGACGACGAGCACCGCGCGCCGCTCGAGGGCGAACTCGCCCGGACGCTCGACCCGCGACTTCTCGGTGTAGCCGACGTCGTTGAGCCGCGCCACCAGTTCCACGTCGCTCAGCCCCTGCCCGGTGCGCAGCGACAGCGGCCGCGCGAAGACGCGCGGAATCACACGGTCGCGTTCGCCGTGCAGCCGCGCTTCGATGATGCGCGAGAACTGGCCGTAGTAGTGGTTGAGGAACCCGAGGCCGACGATGGCGCCGGCCGCGGCGACGATGAGGAAGGCACGCGTCCAGGCGCCGCGGGGAATCCGGATCCGCCAGCCGCGGGTTCGCCTCGGTCGCGGCGCGGCCCTGGGCATCAGAGCACGAGCACGGAGTGATGGCCCATGTCGGTGGGCAGGCTCGACAAGAGCCGCTCGACCAGCGCCGGGCCGTACCGGTTGGCGAACCAGATACAGGCGATTTCCCGTTCCTGCGGATGGCCGTTCGGGAACGTGATCACCTGCGCATGCTGGAACTGCCGGCGCAGCGTCTCGTCGCGACGCTTGGCCGCCTGAATCACCTTGTTGCGCAGCGTGTGCAGATCGTGCTGCATCTTCCCGAGCGTGGACTCGACCGTGCCGCGCAGCGTCGGATCGATCTGCGGCACCGTCGTCGCCACCTGCGCCATCTGTGCCGCGACCGCGCGCGTGGCGTCGTTGAGCGACGCTTCGACGGTCGGCGGCAGCTGGTCCTGCAGCAACTGGTTGAGCGCCGACTCGTCCTGCGGCGCCAGTGCCGGCAGCGGCACGGCATACTTCGACAGGAACCGGAGCGTGGCCGAGTCGACGATCGTCGCCGTCGCGCGCTGGTACATCAACGGCATCGGCACGTTGAAATGCGCGTAGACACCCTGCAACTGCCCGAGGTACGCCAGCTCGTTCGGGCCGGCGACGTAGCACACCGTCGGGAACAGTGTGTCCTGGACGATCGGGCGCAGCAGCACGTTCGGGCTGAAGCGCTCCGGGGTGCGCTCCACTTCTTCGAGCAGGGCCGCCACGGTCGTCTGGCGCTCGCCGACAGTGGCACGGTCGCCGGCGAAGCGGATCCCGTCGCGTCCCGCGTTCAAATAGAAGAGCGAGACGGCATCGTCGTGCGGCGTGACTTGCGCGTGGTAGCCCGCCGCGACCAGCCCCTGGCCGGCGAGGCTCGCCAGCCGCGCCGTTTCGCCGGGTCGGCTCAGCTCGTGTGCGAAGACGTGCCGCGCCAGCGGCTTCGCCGCCGGATCCGACGCGTCATAGACCACCAGCCCGTGCGGACCCAGGACGGATTCGATCCAGCGGCCGAACGCCTCGGTCATGCTGCGGCCGGGACTGTAGGCGCGGCGGAGGTCCGCGAGCAACGCGTCGGTGAACTCGGTCGTGGGCAGCGCCGCCTGGAGCGCCGCGACGGCGGCGTGAATCTGCTCGTCGAGCGTCAATCGGCCAATCGGCAGCTGCCCGGCTCCCGCGAGGTCGCCGAGCTGAATCGTCTGCGGCGTCATCTCCGCATCGAGCACGGTGGCGCGATTGACTTCGGGCCAGTCGTGATCTTCGGCATCGATCCAGAAGACCGCCACGACGGGGATGTCGTGGGCGCTGGCGACGCTGCGTGCGAGCTTCATCGCCGTCAACGCCTTGAGGAGGGTGAACAGCGGCCCGCCGAACAGGCCGGCCTGCTGGCCGGTGACAACTGCGACGGCGCGCGGATCGGCGAGCAGCCGGGCGGCGGTGCGCGCGGCCGGCGGTGCGTCCCGGCGCTCCTGCTGGGCCTCGACGACACGAGCGATGTCCACCGTCGCGTCGGCCGCGACGCCGCGGCGATGTCCGTGCCGCCGGGCGATGGCCGTGGCCCAGGCGTCGGGCTGCGCCGGGTTCCCGGCGAAATAGGGCGCCAGCCCCTCGAACGCAAAGACGTAGTCGGTGGCGAGTCGCCGCAGCCAGGGGAAGCGGCGGATGTCGACGGACAACGCCATCCGCTCGCTCGCGGCGCCAGGATCAACCGCCGCTGGCGCTGTGCTCGAGTGACTGTCTGAATGCACCGGCTGGTACTGTCGCAGAGGGGTACAGATACTGTCAAGCTACGAGCCGGACGAGGGCTAAGTTACTGGGCCCTCGGAAGATTGCGTGATAAGATCGGGGTCCAACCTTGCCCGGGGAAGTTCCCTCCGACGTTCCGCCGGCGGCCTTCGGCCGCTTTCGCTCGCTGCACCAGATCGGGGTCGGCAGCCTGGGTCCCGTGTTTCGCGGCGAGGACCCACGTACGCAGGAAGCCGTCGCCATCAAGCAGCTGCGGCTCAACCTGCCGCCCGAGCTGGCGGGCCGCGTGGCCGACCAGCTGCGCGCGCTCGTCGATCGCCAGCCCCAGCACCCGGGCCTGATCCCGCTGCTCGACGCCGGCCGGCAAGAGGTCGATCCGTTCCTGGTCACGCCGCTTGTCGCAGGAGAGTCGCTGGACGTCGCCCTCAGGGAGTTCGGCCCGGCCGTGATCGTCGACGCGTTGCCGCGCCTGCAGCGGCTGGCCGACGCACTCGACCGGGCGGCCGCCGCGGGCGTCTGGCACGGGGCGCTGCATCCGCGAGACATTCTGGTTTCGGGGCGGGAGACGCAGCTCGCGGGCATCGGCATCCAGCCCATCCTCGAGCGGGTCGGCGTACGGCGGCCCGCCCGGCGGCCCTATGCGGCGCCGGAAGTCGTGGACGGCGCTCCCTCGAGCCCGCGCGCCGACCAGTACGCCCTGGCCGCCATTGCCTACGAGTGGCTGTTCGGCGGCCGCGCCCCGATTTCGGCCGAATCGGTCCTCGACGCGCCGGCGCTGGACGGCGTGGACGCCGAGGCGCTCGCGGCAGCGTTGATGACCGCCCTCGCCCCTCAGCCAGCCAACCGCTTCGAGAGCTGCGCCGCGTTTGTCGCTGCAGTGTCTGGGGCGGTACGCGGGGCCGTCCCGCCCGTCGCGCGCGTGGCCGCCGCCGGTCCGCCGGCCGCCCCCAGTCCTCCGGCGCTGCTGCCCTTCGGTCGCGGCGAACCGTCGGGCGCGGAAGCGTTGCTGCCCGACGACCCGGCCGAGGCCTTGCTGCCCGACGATCCAATCGTCGAGATTACGCCGCCGTCGCTGGCCCTCGACGATCTGGTCCTCGATGACGAGGCGGAGCAGGAGCCGCCGATGCGGCCGCCTCCGCCACGCCCGGCGGCGCCGCTCGCCAGCGGGTCGCGTCCGGGGCGCGTCGCGTGGCAGGGGAGTTTCGGCGCTGCGGCCGAACCACCGGCGGACAATCCGCGTCGCGGCGTCGCCACCGGCACGCTGGTGGCGGCGGTCGTCGCCGCCCTGGCAATCGGCGGCGTCGGCGGCTACCTGCTGGGCTCGAGCCGCGCCACGCGCACGGCGGCGGATGCGGCGGCCGCGGCCGATGCGCCGAGCGACGCGGTGGCGGGCACCGAGGCGGGCCGCGACTTCACCGACGCCCCGGTGGCGGCGGCTCCCGACGCGACGGCCGCCACGCGTCCCGTCGCGGCGCCGCCCGCCGCGCCGGTGTCGGCCCGGCTGCTGGTGCGCAGTTCCCCGGCGGGTGCGAGCGTCGCCGTCGACGGCACGCCCCGCGGGACCACACCCCTGACGTTGCGGGATCTGACGCTGGGCACGCGAACGGTGGTCATCAGCCGGCCAGGCTACCGGGCGGTCGAACGGTCCATTACCCTGACGGCGGATCGGCCCTCCCGTTCGCTCGAGGTGCAGTTGACGCCGTCAAACCCACCGGCGCGGGCGGCGCGGCCGACGCCGCCGGTGACGACGGCGACGTTGGTGATCGAGTCGCGGCCGAGCGGTGCGTCGATCACCCTCGACGGCAAGCCCGTGGGCACCACGCCCTTGACGCTGGAGTCGATCGCGCCGGGAAAACACAGCGTGCGTCTCGAGCTGATCGGGCACCTCCCGGTCACCATCGCCGCCGAGGTCAAGGCCGGCGAGCGCCGGCGCGTGGCCGCCTCGCTCGAGGCAAGATAGGGGAGGCATGAACGCGATTCTCGCACTCGAAGACGGCACCTGGTTCCGTGGCGTGTCGGCCGGCGCGCCGGGCGAGGCCTCGGGCGAGGTGGTCTTCAACACCAGCATGACCGGCTACCAGGAAGTGTTGACCGATCCGTCGTACGCCGGGCAGATCGTCACGATGACGGCGCCGCAGATCGGCAATTACGGTGTGACGGCCGCCGATCACGAGTCTGGCGCCCCGTGCGTCGCCGGCTTCGTGATGCGGGATCTGTCGCCGATCGCCAGCAACTGGCGCGCGCAGTCCACGCTCCGCGACTACCTCGCCAACCACGGCATCGTCGCCATCTCCGATATCGACACCCGCGCGCTGACGCGCAAGCTCCGGTCGGGCGGGGTGATGCGCGGGGTCATCGGCACCGGCGCCGCCCTCGACCCCGAGGCGCTGGTGGCGCGTGCCCGCACCATTCCCACCATGGAAGGCGCCGACCTGGTCAAGGAGGTCACCTGTGCCACGGCCTACGATTTTTCGCCGTCGTTGGCCGACACCGTGGCGGAGACGACGTTCGGGCTGGCGCCGCTGCGCCGCGCGAAGCGGCCGCTCCGGGTCGCGGCCTACGATTACGGCATCAAGACCAACATCCTGCGCCGGCTGGCGGCGCATGGCTGCGAGATCCGCGTGTTCCCGGCGTCGGCGCCGGCCGCCGACCTGCTCGCCACGGATCCGGACGGCATCTTCCTCAGCAACGGCCCCGGCGACCCGGCGGCCGTGACCTACGCCGTCGACCACATCCGGACGCTCGTGGACCACGCCGACCGGCCGATCTTCGGCATCTGCCTCGGGCACCAGCTGCTCGGGCTGGCGCTGGGCGCCAGCACCTACAAGCTCAAGTTCGGGCATCGCGGGGCGAACCATCCGGTCAAGGATCTCGACAGCAACCAGATCGAGATCACGTCCCAGAATCACGGCTTCGCCGTCGACCCGGACTCGCTGCCGGCCGACGCCCGGGTCACGCACCTCAACCTCTACGACGGCACGGTCGAGGGGCTGCGGCACGTGAGCAAGCAGATTTACTCCGTCCAGTACCATCCCGAGGCGTCGCCTGGCCCGCACGACGCGGATTACCTGTTCACGCAGTTCATCGAAGAGATGGAAAAGCGCTGACGCGCCCATCGTCCCACGTTCATGCCCAAGCGCACTGACATCCACCGCGTCCTCGTCATCGGGTCGGGCCCGATCGTCATCGGCCAGGCGTGCGAGTTCGACTACTCGGGCACGCAGGCGGTGAAGGCGCTGCGAGAAGAGGGGCTGGAGGTCGTGCTGGTCAACAGCAATCCGGCGACGATCATGACCGACCCGGAGCTGGCGGACCGGACCTACATCGAGCCGCTCACGGTGGAGGCGTTGACCGGGATCATCGAACGCGAGAAGCCGGACGCGCTGCTGCCGACGGTGGGCGGACAGACCGCGCTCAACCTCGCCATCGCGCTCGACGAGGCCGGCGTGCTTCGCGCGCACAACGTGCACCTCATCGGCGCCTCGGTGCCGGCGATCAAGGTCGCCGAGGACCGGCTCGAGTTCCGCAACGCCATGCGCGAGATCGGCTGCGAGGTTCCCGGGAGCGGCGTCGCGCGCTCGCTCGACGAGGGGCTGGCGCTCCTCGACGAGGTCGGGTTTCCGGCCATCATCCGCCCGTCGTTCACCATGGGCGGCGTGGGCGGCGGCATCGCCTACAACCTCGAGGAGTTCAAGGACATCGCGGCGCGCGGCCTCGAGATGAGCCCGATCCACGAGATCCTGGTCGAGGAGTCGGTGATCGGCTGGAAGGAATTCGAGCTCGAGGTGATGCGCGACAGCGCCGACAACTTCGTCGTCATCTGCTCGATCGAGAACATCGACCCGATGGGCGTGCACACCGGCGACAGCATCACCGTGGCGCCGGCGTTGACCCTGACCGACAAGGAATATCAGCGGATGCGCGACACCGCCCGGCGCATCATCCGCCGCGTCGGCGTCGAGACCGGGGGGTCGAACATCCAGTTCGCCATCAACCCCGCCGACGGCCGCATCGTCGTGATCGAGATGAATCCGCGGGTGTCGCGCTCGTCGGCGCTCGCCTCCAAGGCCACCGGGTTTCCGATCGCCAAGATCGCCGCCAAGCTCGCCCTCGGCTACCGGCTCGACGAGATCCCCAACGACATCACCCGCGTCACGCCGGCGTCGTTCGAACCCACGATCGACTACATCGTGGTCAAGATTCCGCGCTGGAACTTCGAGAAGTTCCCGCAGGCCGACCGGACGCTGACCACGCAGATGAAATCGGTCGGGGAGGCGATGGCGATTGGCCGGACGTTCAAGGAAGCGTTCCTGAAAGGCATCCGCTCGCTCGAGCTCGGGCGGGACGGGCTGCTGTTCACGCGCCCGGCCGCGCTCGACGGCGAGCTCGGCGCCGCGCGCGATGACGAGGAGGATGCGGCGCTGCGGCGGCAGCTGATCGTGCCCAACGACCGCCGCATGTGGGCGCTGTTCCGGGCGCTCGACAAGGGGTGGACCGTCGCGCAGATCCACGAGCTGACCCGGATCGACCCGTGGTTCCTCGAGCAGTTCGCCGAGCTGGTCGAGCTGCGGCGGACGGCGGAGATGATCGGCCTGCGCGACATGTCGAGCGACCTGCTGCGCACGCTGAAGCGCGCCGGCTTCGGCGACCACGAGCTCGGCCACATCCTCGGGTGCGGGGAGTCGGCGGTGCGGGAACGGCGGCGCGAGCTGGGGCTGGCGCCGGCGTACAAGCGCATCGATACCTGCGCGGCAGAGTTCGAGTCGTTCACGCCGTATCTCTACGGCAGCTACGAGGACAGCTGCGAGGCGGCGCCCACCGAGCGGCCCAAGATCGTCATTCTCGGCAGCGGGCCGAACCGCATCGGGCAGGGCATCGAGTTCGACTATTGCTGCTGCCATGCCGTGTTCGGGTTCCGCCATGAAGGCTTCGAGACCGTCATGGTGAACTGCAACCCGGAGACCGTGTCCACCGACTACGACACCGCCGATCGGCTCTACTTCGAGCCCCTCACCTTCGAGGACGTGATGGCGGTCATCGAGCGCGAGCGCGACGGCCATCCCGACGTCGCCTGCATCGTGCAGTTCGGCGGCCAGACCCCGCTCAAGCTGGCGCTGGCGCTGCAGGAGGCAGGGGTGACCATTCTCGGCACCACGCCCGATTCGATCGATCTGGCGGAGGATCGGCAGCGCTTCGCGCAGCTGCTGTGGGACCTCGGCATCCCGCAGCCGGCCAGCGGCAGCGCCACCTCGCGCGCGGAAGCGCGGGAGGCGGCCTCGAAGATCGGGTTTCCGGTCGTCGTGCGCCCGTCCTACGTGCTCGGCGGCCGCAACATGGCGATCGTCTACGACGTCGGCACCCTCGACCGCTACATGGCGACCGCCGTGGACGTGTCACACGATCGGCCCATCCTCATCGACCGCTTCCTCGAGCGCGCCAAGGAGCTCGACGTCGATTGCGTCGCCGACGGCAGCGGCGCCGTGGTGATTGGCGGCGTGATGGAGCACATCGAGGAGGCCGGCATCCACTCCGGCGACAGCTCCTGCGTCGTCCCGCCGGCACGGGTGAGTGAGAAGCATCTCGCCGCGATCCGCGACTACACGCGCCGCATCGCCACCGCGCTGAAGGTGGTCGGCTTGATGAACGTGCAGTACGCGATCAAGGACGACGAGGTCTACGTCCTCGAAGTCAATCCGCGCGCCTCGCGGACGGTGCCGTATCTGTCGAAGGCGACCGGCGTGGCGCTGGCGCAGGTCGCCGCGCGCGTGATGGCAGGCAGGACCCTGGCCGAGCTCGGCATCGTGGACGACCTCGAGCCGGCGGGCGTGTTCGTCAAGAGCCCGGTCTTCCCGTTCGTGCGCTTCCCCGGCGTGGATACGATCCTCGGGCCCGAGATGAAGTCCACCGGCGAGGTCATGGGCGGCGCCAGCAGCTTCGGCCTTGCCTTCGTCAAGGCGATGCTGGGCGCCGGGCAGCGCCTCCCCGACAGCGGCACCGTGTGTCTGAGCGTCAACAACGAGGACAAGCCGCACGTGCTGCCCATCGCCCGCGCGCTGGCCGAACTGGGATTCGGACTGGTGGCGACGCGCGGCACCGCCGCCTACCTGCGCGCGCACGGGGTCGACAGCGACGTGGTCTACAAGGTCAACGAGGGCCGGCCCAGCCTCGCCGACGAGATCGTCAACCGCAAGCTGGCGCTGGTCATCAACACGCCCCTCGGCCGCGAGTCGTTCTTCGACGACAAGACGGTGCGCCGGGCGGCGATGATGGCCGGCGTGCCGTGCATCACGACGATCACCGGTGCGGCGGCGGCCGTGGACGCCATTCGCGCCGTGCGCACCGAAGGGCTCGACGTCCGGCCGCTCCAGGATTACTACGCGGCAATCAGCGCCACCTGAGCGCGTCCGCTCCCACCACCGCGGCAGGCGCGGAACCCGCGTCGTGTTGCAGCAATTGCGATCGTGCCATGCGTCGCGCGTTGCAGATCCTGCGCGTCCAACCGCCTCTCCACGTCATTTGACCCGCACACGCTGACGCCACGCCGATTGCATCGCTCCCGGCGTGCCGCACCTGCCGCTGGGACTGGCCATTGCGCTCGCGGCTGGACTCGGCCTCGCGTTGATCGTCGAAGAACCGGGGCAGATGCTGCCGTCGGTGATGCTGGCCGCGGCGTGGGGGGCCGCGATGGTCGGGCTCGCGACCGGCAGGGGACGCGTGCTGCTGGCCGGATCGATCGGCGCCGTGTGCGCCGCCGGCTGGCTGCTCGGCGCCCAGGCGCTCGATCGTGCCGTGCATGCGCCGCTGCGCCGGGTCGTCGAGCAACGTCTCGGCGGATTGGCGAGCGACCAGGCCGCTGCGCCGGACGCCGCCGGTCCGATCACCATCGAGGGTCGGTTGCGCGAAGACGCCACCATGACCGGCGCCGGCGCGACGCTGCGGATAGACGTCGAGCGGGTGTGGCTCGGCCCGTGTCCGGAAGCAGCGCCGGGCGGCGTGTTCGTCACCGTGCTCGGGGCGCAGCACGCGGCGCACGTGGGGCAATGGACGGCCGGCCGCGTGGTGCGGGCGCCGGCCTGGCTGCGACGTCCGGCGCGATACCTCAACCACGGCGTGCCGGACCAGGAGCGGGCACTGGCGCAGCGCGAGGCCACGCTCGTCGGGTCGGTGAAGAGTGCGTCGCTGGTCGAGGTCAGGGCGCGAGGGCGCTGGTGGCAGGAGGGCGCCGCGTGGCTGCGCGCCCGCAGTCGCGCGGCCATCCGGCGGCACGTGCCGGCGGGCGATGGGCAGGCGGCGGCGATCGGGACCGCCATCCTCATCGGCGATCGAAGCACGATCGACGTGCAGGTCGAGCGCCGGCTGCAGGAGGCCGGGACCTATCACGTCATCGCCATTTCCGGCGGCAACATTGCCATCCTCGCGGGCCTGCTCATCGGAACGCTGGCGCTCGCGGGACTACGCGGGCGAGGCGCGGCCGTGGCGGCCATCGCCGCGCTGGCGGCCTACGCTGTAGTGGCGGCCGGCGGGCCGTCGGTCGCTCGGGCGACCGTGATGGCGGTGTTGTACCTGGCCGTCCGCCTGATCGACCAGCGGACGGCGGCGGCGAACGCGATTGCCTTCGCCGGCGCGGTGCTGCTGATCGCCAGCCCGTTGTCGATTGCCGATATCGGATTCTGGCTCACCTTCGGCGCCACGGGCGCCATCCTGGTTGGCGTGGCGCACGCGCCGCGGCTCACGGGATCGCTGCGAACCCTCGCGCTCGGCGTGCTGCTCGCCTCGGCCTGTGCCGAAGTGGCACTGGCGCCGATGGCCGCGCGGGTCTTCCAGCGGGTGACCCTGGCCGGCCTGCTGCTCAATTTCGTGGCGCTACCCGCGATGACGGCCGTGCAGCTGGGTGCCCTGGCGGTCGTGCTGCTCGACACCGCCGGGCTTGCCGCTGCGGCTGGCTGGGCGGGCCAACTCGTGGCCGCCGGCAGCAGCGCGCTGACCGGGAGCGCGCGCCTGCTCGATGTGGCGCCGTGGCTGACCTGGCGTGTCCCGTCGCCCTCGCCGGCGGTCATGGCCGGCTACTACACCGCGCTGGGGACCGCGATGATCGGCAGCGTCCTGCGGGTTCCCGGCTGGCTTCGCCGCGTGAGTGCGGCCGCGACCGTGCTGTTGCTGGTGTGGATCGTCGCCGCTCCACACGCCCGGGTGCGCGCGCGTGGCGACGGCAGGCTGCACCTCAGCCTCCTCGACGTGGGTCAGGGCGACGCGATGCTCGTGACCTTTCCGGACGGCCGCCGCCTGGTCGTCGACACCGGCGGCGCCGCGTCGAGCGCCTTCGACATCGGCGAGCGCGTCGTCGCGCCGGCGCTGCGGGCGCGGCACGTCCTCGGCGTCGACTACCTGGCGGTGACGCACGCCGATCCCGATCACGTCGGCGGCGCGCGCGCGCTCGTCCGCGATTTCCGCCCGCGGGAAATCTGGTGGGGCATCCCGGTCGCCGGACATGCGCCGACTGACGCGCTCCGGCACGAGGCCGCGCGGGCCGGCAGCGCCTGGCGCACGTTACAACGCGGCGATCGGTTCGAAGCCGGCGGCGTCGACGTGCGGGTCCTGCACCCGCCGCCGCCCGATTGGGAACGGCAGCGCGTGCGCAACGACGACTCGCTGGTCCTGGAGCTGCGGTTCGGACGCGTCTCGGTGCTCCTCACCGGTGATATCAGTCGCGAGGTCGAGGGCGCGCTGTTGACCGCGTTGGACCTGCTGCCCACGGTGGTCCTCAAGGTGCCGCATCACGGCAGCGCGACCTCGAGCGGGGCAGCGTTCATTGCCGCGGTGGCGCCGGCCATCGCGCTCATCGGCGTCGGACGCGGCAATCCGTACGGTCACCCGGTAGGGCGCGTGCTGGAACGGCTGCAGGCCGCTGGGGCGGACGTGTACCGCACGGACCAGGACGGGCAAGTGGACGTCGCGACCGATGGGCGGACCGTGGCCGTGTCGACCTGGACCGGACGGCGGGGGTCGAGGTGAGGCAAATCGTTCGGCGAGGTCAGCCCGCCGCGTCCTTCTGCTCCTGCCACAGCATCTCGAGATCGTCGAGCGGCAGGTCGCCGAGCGACTGGCCGGCGGCGGCCGCAGCGTGCTCCATCCCCTCGAAGCGCCGCTGGAACTTGTTGCTGGCGCCACGCAGCGCCGCCTCCGGTTCGACGCCGAGCTTGCGGGCGAGGTTCACGATTGCGAACAGCAGGTCGCCCATCTCCTCCTCCACGCGCCCGCGGTCGGGCTGGGCGGCCGTCACCATCTCCTTCAGCTCGAGCACTTCCTCGTCGATCTTGTCGAGCACTTCGGCGGTTCTGACCCAGTCGAACCCGACCGCGGCCGCGCGGGCGCCGAGCTCGTAGGCGCGCAGCAGAGCGGGCAGCGTGCGCGGCACGCCGCTCAGGATCGTGCGGTCGGACTGTCCGGCACGGCGGCGCTCGCCCGCCTTGAGGTCCTCCCATTGTTCGACGACCGCTGTGGGCGTCATCGACCTCCGGTCGTCGGCCAGCGCGCGCCCCTCCGGCGTGAAGACGTGAGGATGGCGGCGTACGAGCTTGTCGGTGACCGCCTGGATCGCATCGGCCACGGCGAAGCGGCCCTGTTCGTCGGCCATCTGTGCCAGGAACACCACCTCGAACAGCACGTCGCCGAGCTCCTCCGCCATCGCCTCCCAATCCTCGCGATCGAGCGCATCGAGCAGTTCGTACGTTTCCTCGAGCACGAAGGGACGCAGCGACGCCGGCGTCTGCTCGCGATCCCACGGACAGCCGTCGGGTCCGCGCAGCGTGCGCATGATGTCGACGAGCCGATCGAAGCGGGCGCCGGCTGAGTCTGCCATGGCCCGTATGGTACCATTCGGCTTCTGGAGGATGGCCCGTGAGTGAGTCCGCCGAACGCCCCGAGGTGAGCTTCATCGCGTTCCTGTTCTCGCTGGCCAGCAACGCCGCGGTGCACTTCGGCGACCTCCCCGATCCGCTGACCAATGAGACGCGTCCGGCCGATCTCGAGGCCGCGGCGCAGCTCATCGACATCATCTCGATGCTCGAGGTGAAGACGCGCGGCAACCTCACCGCGGAAGAGCGCCAGCTCATCGACCAGGTGCTGTTCGAGCTGCGGATGCGCTACGTCGAGGCGAAGAAGGGCGAGAGCCCGATCATCCAGCCGTGAAGGCGCGGGTCACCTTCCTGGGCACCGGTACGTCGCACGGGGTGCCGATGATCGGCTGTCGCTGCGAGACCTGCCGGTCGGACGACCCGCGCGATCGCCGGCTGCGGCCGTCGATCTACCTGCAGGTGGAGCGGGGGCCTTCGGTGCTGGTGGACACCGCCACCGACCTGCGGCAGCAGGCCCTGACCCACGAGGTGCCGCGCGTGGACGCCATCCTGTTCACGCACAGCCACGCCGACCATGTCATGGGGATCGACGAGGTCCGGCGCTTCAACGTGATGCAGCGCGGGGCCATTCCCGCCTACGCCGATGCCCGCACCGGCGCCGACTTGCGGCGCATGTTCCACTACATCTTCACGCCGCCGGCGGAACTGGGCGGCGGGGTGCCCCAGATCGAGCTGCACGCGATCGACGGGCCCTTTGCCGTGCAGGGAATCCAGGTCCGTCCGGTCCCGGTCTTCCACGGCGAGCTGCCGGTGCTCGGCTTCCGCTTCGGGCGCTTCGCCTATCTCACCGACTGCAATCGCATTCCCGACGCGTCGTTTACGCTGCTGCACGATCTCGACGTGCTCGTCCTCGACGCGCTGCGCCATCGCCCGCACCCCACGCACTTCACCGTGGCCGAGGCCGTGGCCGCCGTCGCGCGCATCGCCCCGCGGCGGGCGCTGTTCACACACATCTGCCACGATTTGCCCCACGCCGCCAGCGAGGCGGCGCTGCCGGCGGGGGTCGAACTCGCGTTCGACGGGCTGCGGCTCGACGTCGAGGTCGAGGCGGCGGCGCTGGTATGATCCTCCCCTCGTGGAGGTGGCCTGGTTTCCGGATGATGCGCGCACGCCGCGGTGGCACCAGCCGGTGCTCGCCCTCGGCAATTTCGACGGCCTGCATCGCGGGCACAGCAAGATCATCGACCGCATCCGCCGCGGCGCGGCCGAACGCGGCGGCACCGCCCTGGTCCTGACCTTCGATCCGCATCCACCCCGGGTCGTCCGTCCCGACAAGGCGCCGCTGCTGCTGATGACCCTGGACCAGAAGATCGAGGCGCTCGGGCGGGCCGGCGTCCAGGGCGCGGCGGTCGTGCGCTTCACGCACGAGCTGTCGCGCTGGGCACCGGAGACGTTCGTCAAGACCGTGCTCGTGGACTGGCTGCGGGTGGCCGAGGTCTGGGTGGGCGCCGATTTCCTCTTCGGGCGCGATCGATCGGGCAACTTCTCGCTGCTGCGCGCGCTCGGCGGCCAGCACGGCTTCCGCGCCGAGAAGATCGACCCGGTCCGCTACAAGGACTTCGTGGTTTCCAGCACCCGCATTCGCCGGCTGGTCGCGGAAGGGCGCGTGGACGAGGCCGGCGCCCTGCTCGGACATCATTTTTTCATCGACGGGACGGTGGTGCGCGGCGCCGGACGGGGGCGGGAGCTGGGCATCCCGACCGCCAACCTCGAGACGCCGAACGAGCTGGTGCCGCCTGACGGCGTCTACGCGACCACGGTCAGCATCGAGGGGGTCGTGCATCCGAGCGTGACCAACATCGGGCTGCGCCCGACGTTTGCCGACGCCGCCCGCGCCGTGGTCGAGACGCACGTGCTCGGCGTGGATCGCGATCTCTACGGGCAATGCCTCCGGGTCGGCTTCGTCCAGCGGCTGCGGGACGAGCGGCGATTTCCCGACGTGGACGCCCTCAAGGCGCAGATTGACGCCGACGTGCGGCGGGCGAGGCGATTGTTCGATAGACTGAGCGTTTGACGATGACCCCAACTGCGTTCGAGTTCACGGTGACCCTGCCGGGAGACGCCCGGTTTCTCGAGGCCATTCGCCTGCTGGCGGTCCAGGCCGCGGGATACGCCGGGCTGTCCGCCGACCAGGGGACCGCGCTGGCCGCCGACGTCGCACGGGAGGCCCAGGCGGCGCTGACGGCCTCGCACCATGGCCAGCCGTCCCTCGAGCTGGTGTTTGCCGGCGACGAGGGTGGCGTCAGTATCCGGATCTCGGGAGGGGGTCCGCCGCGCCACGTCCGCCAGCCGCCCCCCGCCTGACCCGCCATGCGCCTGTTCAATACCCTCACGCGCCAGGAGGAGACGTTTGCGCCGCTGCGCGACGACACCGTCCGCATGTACACCTGCGGCCTGACGGTCTACGCGCGCGGCCACATCGGCAACTTCCGCACCTTCGTCTGCATGGACGTCCTCCGCCGCACGCTGCGCTACGTGGCCGGCTGGCGGATGCGCCACATCGTCAACTTCACCGACGTGGACGACAAGACGATTGCCGGCGCGCAGCGCGAAGGCGTGTCGCTGCGCGAGTACACCGATCGTTACATCGCCGCGTTCCACGAGGATGCGGCGGCGCTCGGGCTCGAGCCGGTGGAGGAGATGCCGCGGGCGACCGACCCGGAGAACCTCGCCGCCATGGCCGAGGTCATCCGCGCCCTCGAGGCGCGCGGCCACACCTACGTGAGCGACGGATCGATCTACTTCAAGATTGCCACGATGCCCGAGTACGGCAAGCTCGCCCGGCTCGATCACGACGGCATGCAGGCCGGCGCGCGCGTGGATTCCGACACCTACGGCAAGGAGGACGCCCGCGACTTCGTGCTGTGGAAGGCGACCAAGCCCGGCGAGCCCACCTGGGACGTGCGGCGTCGGTCCCGGCCGACCCGGCTGGCACATCGAGTGCTCGGCGATGGCGCTGCGGCTGCTCGGCGAGCCGCCGATCGACATTCACGCCGGCGGCATCGACCTGATCTTTCCGCATCACGAGAACGAGATCGCGCAGAGCGAGTGCGCCACCGGCACGCCGTTCGCGCGCTTCTGGGTGCACGTCGAGCACCTGCTCGTGGACGACGCAGAAGATGTCGAAGTCGCTCGGCAACGTCTACACGCTGCAGGACCTGACCGAGCGCGGCCACCGCATTTCGGCGCTGCGCTACCTGCTGCTGTCGTCGCACTATCGCAAGCAGCTCAACTTCACGTGTCAAGGGCCTCGAACAGGCGGAGGAGTCGCTGACCCGGCTCACCGACTTCCTCGCCCGCATCGACGCGGTGTCCGCGGGCGAGGCGCATCCGGCGATCGCCGACCGCGTGCGGGAGGCGCGCGCCGCCTTCGACGAGGCGCTGGGCGCCGACCTCAATACCGCCGCCGGGCTGGCCGCCGTGTTCGATCTGGTGCGCGTGGTCAACTCCGCCATCGACGCCCGCGAGTGCAGCGCGGCCGACGCCGCGGTGGTGACCGCCGCGTTCGACTCATTTCGACCGCGTCCTCGGCGTGCTGTCGCTGCGCCGTGCCGAGGACGAGCGGCCGCCGGTGCCGCTCGAGGAGATCGAGGCGGCCATCGCCGCGCGGCGGGACGCGCGCCGGCGGCGGGATTTCGCCGAGGCCGATCGCATTCGCCAGGCGCTCGCGGGCCGCGGCGTGCTGCTCGAGGATGGCCCACAGGGAACACGATGGAAACGGAAATGAAGAGCGACACGCACGATCGGCAGACCTCCGTTCCCGAGATCAAGACCGCGCTGCCCGGACCACGGGCGAAGGCGCTGATCGAGCGCGACGGCGTGGTCGTTTCTCCGTCGTACACCCGCTCCTATCCGTTCGTCATGGCGCGCGGGCAGGGCGCGGCGGTCGAGGACGTGGACGGCAACGTCTTCCTCGACTGCGCGGCGGGCATCGCCGTCAACTCCACCGGGCACGCCCATCCCGACGTCGTCGCCGCCATCGTGGAACAGGCGGGGAAGTTCCTCCACATGTCGGGCACCGACTTCTACTACGAGCCGCAGGTCCGGCTGGCGGAGGCGATGAACGAACTGGCGCCGTGGCGGGGGCCGAAGCGGTCGTTCTTCTCCAATTCGGGGACCGAGGCGATGGAGGCGGCCCTCAAGCTGGCGCGCTACTCGACCCGGCGGACGGGCGTGATCGCGTTTCTCGGCAGTTTTCACGGCCGCACGCTCGGCTCGCTGTCGCTGACCTCGAGCAAGGCGATCCAGCGCAAGGGCTTCGGCCCGCCGCTGGCCGGCGTCTATCACGCGCCGTTTCCCAACCCGTATCGCCAGCCGGCGGGGCAGAGCGGGGAGGCGTGCGCCGCGGCGACGCTGGACTACATCGAAGAGCAGATCCTGGTGCACCTGGTGTCCCCGGACGAAGTCGCGGCGGTCGTCGTCGAGCCCATCCAGGGCGAGGGCGGCTACGTCGTGCCGCCGGTCGAGTTCCACCAGCGGCTGCGGGCGTTGACCAGCAAGCACGGCATGCAGCTGATTGCGGACGAAGTGCAGTCGGGCATGGGCCGGACCGGGAAGATGTTCGCGATGGAGCACTTCGGCGTCGAGCCGGACATGGTGACGGTCGCCAAGGGCATCGCGTCGGGGCTGCCGCTGGGCGTCACCACGGCGCGCGCGGACGTGATGACGTGGCCGCCGGGATCCCATGCCAGCACGTTCGGCGGCAATCCCGTGTGCTGTGCGGCGGCACTGGCGACGATTCGGCTGATTCGCGGATCGCTGATGGACAATGCCGCAGCGGTGGGTGAACACATGATGGAGGCGCTCCGCGCGCTGCAGGACAAGCACCGGCTGATTGGCGACGTGCGCGGCAAGGGGCTGATGATCGGCATCGAGCTGGTGCGCGATCGGCAGACCAAGGAGCGGGCGCCGCAGGAGCGCGATCGCCTGGTCGAGGAGTGCTTTCGCCGTGGGCTGCTGGTCCTCGGCGCCGGCCGGATACCCTGCGACTGTCGCCGCCCCTGCTGCTGACGCGGGCACAGGCGGACACCGCCGTCGGCATCATCGACGCGTCATTGACCGCCATCGGCTGATCCGCGGGGCGGGTACGCCGCTTGCGTGGCGATGGGCGTGTCGTATGCCCGTCAGGCGTTCGGTGTGCGGGGCGAGGATCAGGCGCGCGCGGAGCTGGAGCGGCGCGGTTACGTCATCGTGGCGCGGCGGTATCGGACGCGCCACGGCGAGATCGACATCGTCGCGCGGGACGGCGACGTGCTGGTGTTCGTCGAGGTCAAGGCGCGCACGAGCGGCAGTTTTGGCGATCCCGAGGAGGCGGTGACGCTGCAGAAACAGCAGCGCGTCGTGTGGATGGCCCTCGATTACCTGGCGCGGCAGCGGCTGGGCGAGGTGGCGTGCCGGTTCGACGTCGTCAGCGTCCAGGCGGGGACGAGCCCGCCGACGGTGACGGTGATTCCGGACGCGTTTCGTCCTGGGTGGTAGCGGGGATTGGGCGGGTCGCGACGGGTTCCACTCCGGGGGCGATGCGGGGTTGTGCCTCTGCGGTGCCGTGCGTGCGCACGGGTGGCGGCGGCGGTTGGTTGTCTGGGCGGGTCGGCTTTGCTACACTGAGGGACTGCGACCCGCGGGCGGGAATAACTCAGTGGTAGAGTGCGACCTTGCCAAGGTCGAAGTCGCGGGTTCGAATCCCGTTTCCCGCTCCAACCTTCGCGCGTGATTCAGGCGAAGGTTGCCCGCCGTAATCCAGGCGAAGGCGGGCAGTTCGAGTTGTGAGCGCTACGGTTGGCAAGCCATCCGGTCTCGGCGCGAGCGTACTCACGGTTGGGTTGAGCACTCGATTCCGTCACACATCCTCTATGCGTCTCGCTCCCTCTGGCCAATCGTGCTTCAGCGATCGCTGTTGATCGCGGTATCATCCGCGGCCGGACATTCTTCGCGCAGAGTCATTCCGAGCGGCGCCGTCGCCAAGTGGTAAGGCAGAGGTCTGCAAAACCTCCATCCCCGGTTCAAATCCGGGCGGCGCCTCCAACCTTCACTGGGTCCATTCCGGGGACATGGGTGCCGCGTACGCAGCCCAGACGCGGACACATCCCTGGTGCGAATGCCGCCTGCCGACGCGCTAACAGATCTACTCTCATGTAAGTGCAATGCCCGCGAACACGCGTAGTGCATCAACGCGGTGCGGATCGGGTAGCTCCGGTACCCCCTCCGCAGCTCGGCGGCACCACTCGATGCCGCCAGATGGTGATGGTCTGACCATCGGGCGTAAGCCGACGCTCCGTCGGCGTGAAGTCCGCCCGCTCCGCCGCCTCGCGCATGCGGGCCGGGTTGACGACCGGTGCGAACTGGCCGCGGTCGCTGTCGGACGTGACCAGGACACAGGCGGTCGCGGCCTCGCCGGCCAACCACGCCACGTAATCCTGCACCGACACGCCCGTCACCGTCGGCTCCACCTGACGGGCATCGAACCGCATGCCGGTACCGAGCACCTGCTGGAGGTTGACCGTGTTCACGTTGAACAGGCGATGGCGAAACCCGAATGCGATCGAGGCGCTAGCGCCGTGCGCCCGAGTAATGGCCGCCGCGGTGTCACGGTCGAGGCTGAGCCACTGCGCGCCGGCGGTGCGGTCAATCGAGTCCGCGACGTCGAGTGATCCAATGTCTCCTGCCGCCGCGTAGTCCTGGAACGTGCCGCGCCCATCAGTGACGGTGACCCGGCCGAGGAGCGGAACCTCGGTCAACCACGGAAAAGCGATGCCACTCCGCAGGTCCACGAGCGGAGCACTCGCCATGATGGCCACGACCGCGGCAACCACGCGGAGCGTCAACTGGTAGTAGCGGTGCGGGCTGAGGCCGAGACACGCCCACACCGTCACCACCATGGCCGCTGGCACGATCGGCGCGAAGAACGCGCTGCCGCTCTGATTGCGCGACGACGCCAGCGCCAGCAGCGCCTCGGCGACGACGATGACGACCGGAACCACCGGCGCGCGAACGATCTGAAGGAACGGCAGACGGCGGGCACCACGCAGCCGAGTCCAGGCAACGACCATCGTCGCCACGCCGCCACCGGCCATGACCAGCAAGTGCGGCAGATAGACGTCGTGGTTACAGAGCGCCCGTACGGTGGTCAGCCACGCGTCCCACGCGGAGACGGAGCCCGCAGCCTCGTATTCCACCGCGCGGGCGCCGTAGCCAAAACTGAACAGGTACTGGTACACGCGCCCGCCGTTCGGAACGAGCCAGGTCGCCGCCGTGAGCGCGGCCAACCCCAGCGACGCCGACAGCACCAGCATGCGCCGCACACGGCTGGCAGGCTCGGCGAGTGCATACACGGCGGCCGCGGCCACCGCCCCTGGCACGAAGCCGATCGTCATCGTCCGCGCCAGCGGCATCAAGCCGAGGGTGAGACCAAAGAGCGCGCTCCAGCCGATTCGTTCGAAGCGCTGCGACTTGACCAGCGCCGTGAGCATCACCGTGCACAGGAGGGCCGCCGGCAGCGAGAAATGAAAGCTGCGCGAGTACGACAGGATCACCGGACATGAGGCCACGAGGATGCTGGCGCCGAGGCCGATCTGCCGGGACCCGATCGCTTTGCCGAGGAAATAGGTGGCGATCACACAACCGGTTCCGGCGAGGAGCGGGACCGCGAAGCCGGCGATGATTTGGGGTCCGGTCCCATAGAAGATCAGCGACGCTAGCGCTGTCGTCAACGGCCCCTGCAGGCTGGGGCCCAGGACCGAGGACAACCAGCCGCCAACCCCGTCGTCAATCAACGCGTGGTAGTTACCCAGCGCGATCATCAGATAGCCCG
Source organism: uncultured Acidobacteriota bacterium (assembly GCA_963707795.1). Lineage (GTDB taxonomy): Bacteria > Acidobacteriota > Vicinamibacteria > Vicinamibacterales > UBA2999 > JACCSI01. The sequence goes on from OY970174.1 coordinate 1,201,911, forward strand.
CCTCGTCGATGTCGAAGGGCTGTCCGCGACGGTAGAGCCAAAGCCACCGGGCGCCGATCGCGAAAAAGCTGACGACCAGGCCCAGTAAGGCCAGACCGTACGACGAACCGGATGCAGCGGTGGCGATGCCAATGGTCCGGTTCCGCGACCGTCCGCGCTGCTTATCGGACATCACCGTCCCGACGAGATTGTGGCGATACGTCGACCAGAGCGACCTCCCATTGACCGGCGTCGCCCCCGGAGGTGGTTGATGCGATGACGCACCAGCATACTTCTCCTGAGAATCATTCAGTTGCTGTTGGGCGGGGGCGGTTGTTCCTGGCGTGGCCTGTTACAGCAGAATCAGTGGAACTGCGATACACCGGATTGCTGCAGGTCCAGCCGTGCCCAACCCGCGTGTTAGCATCCGCGCCAGGAGGCGTCCATGTCGCAGGCCCGCGAGCTCGTCCGCAGTGTGCGTGTCGCTCCTCTGATCACCGCCGCGGCAATCGTGACGCTCGGGCTCGGCATCGCCGGCACGACCGCCATCTTCAGCGTGGTGAACGGCGTCCTCATCAAGCCGTTGCCCTACCCGGCCCCTGATGCCCTGGTGCGGCTGGTCCACGCGATCGGCGGCATCGACCAGCCGTATTTCTCGGATGCCATCTACCTGGCGTATGTCGACAACGCAGAGGCGTTCGACGACATCGGCGTGTGGAGCCCGGGCGAAACGGTGACGATCGCCGGCCACGGCGACCCGGAGGAGGTGCGCGCGCTACGAGCCAGCCGCGGCCTGCTGACGACACTCGGCGTGCGGCCGGAGCTGGGACGCTGGTTGTCGCCGGCGGATGACACGCCGGGATCAGCCGACACGGTGATCATCACCAGCGCGTACTGGCAGCAGACGTTGGCCGGAGAGCGCAGCGTGTTGGAGCGAACGCTCGCCATCAACGGCCGTCCTCATCAGATCGTCGGCGTGATGCCGGCCGACTTCCAATTCGACGGCGAGTTCGACATCGTGCTCCCGCTGAAGATTGACCGCGCGGCGCCGACACCCGGCTTCCGGCTGCTCGGTGTCGCGAGGCTGCGGCAGGGAGTCACCCTGGTGCAGGCCAACGCCGACGTCTCGCGGCTGTTCCCGATCTGGGTGAAGAACCCCGCGGTGCTGGCCCGTTGGGCGCCGGCGCTGCGGCCGCTCAAACAGGACGTGGTCGGCGATGTCGGTACCACGCTGTGGACGTTGCTGGGCGCCATCGCGGTCGTGTTGTTGATCGCCTGTGCGAATGTGGCCAACCTGCTGCTGGTTCGAGGGTTCGCCCGCTCGCAGGAGTTTGCGATTCGCACGGCACTGGGCGCGACATGGACACGAATTGCGCGGTCGATCCTGCTCGAGAGTCTCGCGCTGGCACTCGTGGGCGGTATCTGTGGAGTCGCCATCGCCCATGCGGGTCTCCGCCTGTTGCTGAGGATGGCACCGACCAATCTGCCACGCGTGCCCGAGATCTCCATCGACCCGGTGGTGCTGAGTGTGGCCTTCGCGGTGTCGCTGATCTCAGGGGTGCTGTTCGCGTTGACACCAATCGTCAGGTACGCCCGGTCCCAGGGGATGGGCTTGCTCGGCCTGCACGCGCGAGGAAGTAGCCTCACGCCGTCGCACGGGCGGTCCCAGCAGGTGCTCGTGGCGGCCCAGATTGCGCTCGCGCTCGTGCTCGTGCTCGGTGCGGCGGTGATGATGCGGAGCTTCTCCGCACTTCGCAGCGTGTCCCCGGGTTTCGTCGAGCCGGGGCACGTCCAGACGTTCACGATTTCCATTCCCGCAGGCATCGTGGCCGAACCGGAACGGGTCGTGCGCATTCAGCACGCGGTGCTCGACAGCGTCCGCGGTGTTCCCGGCGTCTCCGCGGTCGCCTTCACCACGCGCGTGCCGATGGGCAGCGATCGGAGCAGCACCGCGCTGGCGATCGACGGTCGTGCTGACGAGGGCCAGACGCCTCCCGACCGGCAGGTCAAGATCGCGTCGCCCGAACTGTTCCAGACCCTGGGGATTCCGCTGGCGGCCGGCCGCGACTTCACGTGGACGGATGTGTACGACACGCGGCCTGTGGCGATTGTGTCCGAGAATCTGGCGCGCGAGCTGTTCGGGTCGGCCGCGGCGGCGCTCGGCCGGCGCGTGCGCGAGTACTACGACAAGGCGGCGCCGTGGCTCGAGATCGTGGGGGTGTCTGGCGACGTTCACGACGATGGAGCGGATCAACCGCCGCCGGGGACGATCTACTGGCCGGCGCAGCCCGACGAGCGGCTGCTCAGCATGTCCGGGTACCAGGCCCGCCGAGTGACCGTGGCCGTTCGAACCGATCGGGCCGGGCGGCAGGAGCTGCTGCCGCAGTTACGGGAGGCAGTGCGGGCGGTCGCGCCGACGGTACCGGTGTCGCAGGTGCGCACGCTCGACGAGGTGTACGGTCGTTCGATGGCGCGAACGTCGTTCACACTCGTGATGCTGGGCATTGGTGGCGCGATGGCACTCGTGTTGAGTGTGTCCGGAATTTATGGCCTCGTCGCGTACACAGTCGCCCGACGCGGCCGCGAGATTGGCATTCGGCTGGCCGTCGGCGCGCAGCGAGCCGACATCAGCCGCTTGTTCATGCGCCGTGCGCTCGCGATGACGGCAATCGGAGTCGCCGCCGGCCTCGGCGGCGCAGCGGCCGTGACGCGGCTGTTGGAGGGACTCCTGTTCGGCATTGATCCGCTGGACCCGGTGGCCTTCGCCGCCGCGCCCGTTCTGCTGGTTGGCGCTGCGGTGCTGGCGAGCTACCTGGCGGTCCGGCGGGCCACCGGGCTGGACCCCGTGGACACGCTACGGGAGTAGCCATTCGCCGCACGACCCTCCGAGCTGACGCGTGCACGCGGCACACCCGGCCTCATCGAGCCGCCCCACCGCCCGGCGGCCCGGTGCGACGTAGCAGCGCCCATCCGCCTCCGACCGCCATCGCGACGAGCAAGGCCGTCACCGCCAGCACGCCCCAGCGCGGGGCGGCGCCATGGTCCACGATCTCGTGCACCACCGGCATGTGGAGGCCGACGAGAAACGACGAGAGCAGCGAGCCGACGACGAGGAGTCGATAGGTCCAGGTGTGCATGATCGGGTCCGGTGTGGCGGCTGCGGCGCGGGACTGGACCGGCCGCCATCAGCGGGCCATCGGCCGCAGTTCATTCCACCGCTCGATGAACCGCACCGCGGCCTGCACGAAGTTCTCGGTCTCGCGCCGGCCCTGTTCGGCCGTCGCCTCCTTCGGATCGCGCACCCCCCAGGTGCCGGTGTCCGACATCTCGCGCGTCGACGTGCCCTTGCCGGTGGTCGTCGCCTTCAGCCCCTCGGCCAGGAACACGAGCGTGGCGGTCGGGTCGCCGGCGACGACCGCCGGCAGCATCGCGTCGAGATGGTCGGGCATGGTCAGCGTGGCCGCGCGCGCCGCATCCAGGTCGACCAGCGACGGGGCCAGGTAGAGCGTCGCGGACGTTTCCCCGACCCCGCCGTGCCGGTCGAACGAGCGCGGGCCTGGCGCGGGCGGCTCCGGCGTCCGGGTCAGGAACGGCGCGGCCGCGTCGCCGAGCTCGACGGCGATGCCTGCAGTCTCCTGGTTGATGCGATCCGCGATATAGCGCGTGATCGCCTGGTTGCCGCCGTGGCTGTTGAGCAGCAGGAACCGCGTGAAGCCGTGCCGGATCAGGCTCTGGGCGGCCTCGAAGTAGACCTGCTGGATGGTCGTCGACGACAGGGTGATGGTGCCGGGAAACTCCATGTGATACGGCGAGTTGCCGGGCAGCAGGATCGGCGCCACGAGCACGTCCGCCCGCTGTGCGACGAGCTTCGCCCGCTCGAGTCCGTTCAGGTAGTCGGTGCCGATGGGCAGGTGCAGGCTGTGCTGCTCCATGGCCGCAACCGGGATGATGACCATGTCGGTGCGGGTGCGTAGTTCCTGCACTTCCGGCCACGTCATGTGTGGCAGGTAGTTGCGGACCTTGGCCTCGCGCCACAGCGGGCTGGCGGGCGCCTGGCGGCGGCGCCGATCGTGACAGGGGCAAGCAGGAGCCATAGCAGGGCGATCTTCATCGGGACCTCACAGCCGTCATGGTCAGCTCGAGTCGCGCGCCGCGGGCCAGCGCCGCGACGGCCACCGTCGACCGCGCCGGCAACGGTTCGGCGGTGAAGTACTCGCGGTAGATCGCGTTGAAGCGCGGAAAGTCGGCCATGTCCGCCAGGTAGGCGGTGACCGACACCACGTCGGCGAGCGTCATCCCCGCCTCCTTCAGAACGATCTGCAGGTTCGCCATGATCTGCCGCATCTCCGGCTCGAAGCCGCCCGCCACCAGGTGCCCGGTCGCCGGATCGCCGCCGGTACTGCCCGAGAGGTACAGCGTGTCCCCGACGAGAATCCCCGGCGTCAGCGGCGAGGGGGTCGGCTTGTAGCCCGGCGGCTGAATCGCCCGCCGGCGACCAGGCGGCTGCGTGATGCCATCGAAGTGATCGACCACCAGCCGGGCGATGCGCCCGATGCGATCCTCGGCCTCGCCGTAAACGCCGGTGATGCCGCTGGCGAGAAACGCGATCACCACGGGTCCCGAGCGCGTGTAGATGATGCCGACGTCGTTGGCGATGTTGCCGCTGTCGCCGGTCTTGTGGGCGACCGGCACGTCCACGAAGTGGGGAAGCCGCCGCGACCCCGCCAGCTGCCGGCGCATGATCGTCCGCATCGCTGCCGTGCTCGCCGGGGACGCGATGGTCGCGCGCTCGATCGCCTCCAACAGCCGCCCCATCTCCCGCGCGGTGATCTCGCCGAGCCAGATGTCCCGGTCCTCGACCATCAGCCGTCGCTGATTCTCGCGGTGGCGCTGACGCGTGGCCGGATCGCGGACGATGTCGAGCCAGCCGGCCCGCTCGCCGGTGAACAGGCCGCGATAGTGCTCGAACGACGGGTTGTCGCTCATCGCATACTGCAGGCCGGTCGTCTCTTCCGCCGTGATCGATGCGAAGCGCGGATCGAGACGGGCGAGGAGCTTGCGGCGGTATTCGTAGCCGCGGTTGATCATCCGCATCCGGTACCCGGCGTCCGCGAGCCAGGCGTTCAACGCGGCCATGCCGCCGACGCGAGTAATCATGATGTCGGTGGCGGTGTTGTCGCTGGTGATGATCATCTGCACGATCAGGTCGCGGATCGTCGGCGCGAGCCCCGGATCGGCGTACTGGAAGACGCCGGTGCCATCGCGCACGTCGGCGCGACCGAGCGTGACGCGCTCGTCGAGCGCCAGCCGTCCCTGCTCGGCGAGCTGGAACGCCCGTACCATGATGGGGATCTTGATGACGCTCTGGCTGTTGAACGACGCGTCGGCCCGCACCGCGACCTCGTCGCCGGTCGTCAGGTGCTTCAGGTAGACCGCCGTGCGGCCGGGAAACGCGGTGAGCGCCGCCTCGATGGCGGCGGCCAGCGGCGCCGTCGCCGTCTGGGCCGTGGCCGTCGCCGGCAGGGCAATGGCGAGGAGGAAATTGAAGAGTCGCATCGGCAGGCCTCGTGGAGGGGGATGATACGGCGCCAGTCGCGGAGTTGTCGATCCGGCACGGCCGCAGGCCCTGATTCGCCCGCAAGATTCGGAGTGCGTGGCGCCGCGGCGCACGGCACAGTAGACGGAGGAGGCAGCCAGATGTCCAGGGCACTCGCGCGGGAGAGAGAGGGCGTGGCAGGCGCCGGGCCCCGGAATGATGGCCCGCCAGTGGTGCCCCTCGAGCCGCGCGTCGGCGACCAGGACTGGGCGGCCATGGGTCGCGACCTCGACGACCACGGGTGTGCGGTGGCACCGCAACTCCTCACGGCAGCCGAGTGCCGCGAGATCGCCGGCTGGTTCGACGACGACCGGCGGTTCCGGAGCCACGTGGTCATGGCGCGGCACGGGTTCGGGCGCGGGGAATACAAGTACTTCACCTATCCGCTGCCGGACGCGATCGCGTCGTTGCGCGCGGCGCTCTATCCGCGGCTGGCGCCGATCGCCAACCGGTGGAACGACGCGATGGGCCTCGCCGTCCGCTATCCCGAGGCGCACGCCGACTTCCTCGCGCGCTGTCACGCCGCCGGCCAGACCCGCCCGACGCCGCTGCTGCTGCAGTACGGCGCGGGCGACTTCAACGCGCTGCACCAGGACGTCTACGGCGAGCACGTGTTTCCCCTACAGGTGGCGATTCTGCTGTCGGCCCCCGGACAGGACTTCACCGGCGGGGAATTCGTGCTGACCGAGCAGCGGCCGCGGATGCAGTCTCGTGTCGAGGTGGTGCCCCTCGACCGCGGCGACGCCGTAATGTTCGCGGTCCGCGACCGGCCGGTGCAAGGGACGCGGGGCGTCTATCGCGTGAGCCTGCGCCACGGCGTCAGCCGGCTGCGCGGCGGCCGCCGTCACACGCTTGGCGTGATCTTCCACGACGCGACGTAGCGCCGCCGACGGTCAGGAGCGGCGCGACAGGCTCCAGAGGATCCCGAGCACCACCGCCCCGACGAGGGTCCACGTGCCGGGGCCGGCGTCGGCGACGAACGCACGCGCGGCAAACGACACCTTCTGCCCGGCGAGGACGAGCGAGTCGAGCAGGCCGTACTCGGCGACCGCTTGCGCAATGATCGTCATCGATGCTCTGCCTGTCGCGCCGGAGGCGCGACGACGACGATAGCGGCCCGCGGGCTGCCGTGTAAAGGCCGGCGCCATGCGAGAATCGTGGGCGCGCTTCATGCCCGTGCACACCGTTGACCAGGCCGGCGCCGTCGTTTTCCGGCGGCGCGCCGGCCGTCCGCAAATCCTGCTCGTCCGCGCGCGGCGCACGCCCGGGCAATGGATCTTTCCGAAGGGTCACATCGAGGACGGCGAGTCGCCGCAAGCCGCGGCTGTGCGCGAGACGCAGGAGGAAGCCGGCGTGGACGGTGAGGCGGTGGCGCGTTTGCGCCCGCGGGTCGAGTTCACGGTCGGCCGCACGCGCGTCCGCGTGCGCTATTTCCTGCTGCGGGCGACTGGACGCGTGCCGTCGAGCGAGGAGCGGAAGAAGCGGTGGGTGGCGCCGGCGGCGGCGGCGCGCCTGCTCACTCACGACGGAGCCCGCAGGGTGCTGCGCGCGGCAGTGGCCCGCATCGCCGCGATCACCAGCTGATCGACGAGCTGACGCTCACCGCGCGAGGGCGTCGAGGGCCGCGCGGGCGCTGGCGCGATCCGGGAAGTGTGCGTCGCTCTGCAGGGCGCGGGTCAGCGCCTCGCGGGCCTTGCTCGTGTCGCCGGCCGCCGCGTACGCCTTGCCGAGGTGATACTGATACATCGGCGCCTGCGGATCGGCGCGTGCCGCCTCCTCCAGCTGGGCCACGGCGCGGGCGACATGTCCCTTGTGCAGGTAGACCCATCCCAGGGCATCGGCCACGGCCGGGTCGTCGGGCGCGCGCTGCCGCGTGGCCGAGAGGCGCCCCAGGGTGACGTCGAGGTTTTCGCCCATCGTGACATCGAGCAGGGCGAGCCGGGCGGCGGCGCTCGCCGCGGCAGGATCCTGCCCGAGGATCCGCTGATAGCGGGCGCGCGCGTCGGCGTGACGCCCGGCTTGCTCCAGCAGGCCGGCGAGGGCCATTTGCGCGGCGAGCGAGGTCGGCTGCCGGGTGAGCACCTGCTCGATGGCGCGCATGGCATCGTCGCGACGGTCCTGCGCCTGCAGCAGGTCCGCGAGCGCCAGCGCCGCGCCGACGTGATCCGGCGTGCGCCCCAGCACGCGGCGCAGCGCCGCCTCCGCCCCTGCCGAGTCACCGGCGGCCACAAAGACACGACTCGACAGCACCAGGTACGCCGGATCGTCGGGCCGCTCGAGCAGCGCCTGGTCGATGCGTCGGCGCGCATTCGCCAGCTGGCCCTGGGCAAGGTCCAGCGAGGCCAATCCAGTGAGCGCGTCGTGCAGGCCCGGGCGCAACTCGAGCGCGCGTTCGTACGCGGCGCGCGCCGCGGGGACATTCCGCTGCGCGTCGCGGATGGCTCCGAGCTGCACCTGGAGCTCGGCCGACGCCGGGTTGCGCGCGATCAAGGAGCGCAGCGCCTGATCGGCGGCGGGGAGACGTCCGGTGCGGACGAGCGCGGTGACCTCGACGAGTGCCGCGTCATCGTCCTCGGGCCGTTTGCGGCGCGCCTCGCGCGCGTAATCCAGCGCCAGGCGGTCCCGCCCGGTGGCGAGGGCCGCCCGCGCCAGCGGCGCGGGTACGTGTGCGGCGTCGGGACTGAGCCGGAGCGCCTCGCGGAGCTCGGTGAACGCCCCATCGGGCTGGCCGGTGTCCCACAGCGCCTGGCCGAGCACGAAACGGGCGTCGCTCGACTGCGGCGCGGCGGCGACGGCGGCACGGGCGGATGGGAGCGCTGCGCTGAGGTTGCCCATGGCGAACAGCAGCTGGGCCTTCAGCAGCAGGCCCTGCGGCTGGCTGGGGTGACGTGTGAGGACGCGCTCGACCCGGACCAGCGCCTCGGCGCGTTTGCCGGCCGAGGCCTCGAGGCTGGCAGCCCGCAGGGACGCGACGCCGGTGTCGTCGTCGGCGGCCAGCTGTTCGTACATCCGCAGCGCCTCCTCGTCCCGTCCGACCGAGGCGTAGTGGTCGGCGAGCGCGAGATGTGCCGCGCGACTGTCGGGCGGGTCTCCGGCGGCAGCGCTCGCGAGATACCGTTCGCCGTCCGCCATGCGGTTGCGCGACAGATAGAACATCCCGAGCGCGTGGTGCAGCGTCGCGTAACCCGGCATCTCGTCGGCCGCCTGCCGCAGCCACGTCTCGCCCTCATCCAGGCGGCCGGTGGCCCAAAGGAAGTTGGCCAGCGCCAGCTTCGAATCGGCCGACGGGGCGACCGCAAGCGCCTTGCGGAATGCGGCTTCGGCGGCCTGGTCCTGCTCGGGGCTGACCGGCGGCCGCAGCTGGCGCCGGGCGACATCGAATGCCACCGGATCGGTAACCACGCTCACGAGCTTGTAGATGGCCCACGCGCGATTGATCAGGTGCGCGCGCGCATTGCCCAGCACGATGAGCGCTTCAGGGTTGTCGGGCTCGGCTTGCAGCACCGCCGACGCAAAATCGGCCGCATCGACGAATCGCTGCTGCGTCAGGATCAATCGTGCGGCCAGCAGCCGGGCTTCCATGTTGCCGGGCAGGAGGTCGGCGGCGCGGACCGCCTCGGCCACGGCTTCCCCGTGCAGCCCGGCTCGTTCGGCAGCATTGGAGAGCGTCATCCGCGCCAGGCCATCGAATGGGTCGGCGAGGACGGCGCGGCGAAACGCGGCCGTGGCCTCGGCATGCTGGCCGGCGGCGGCCAGGGCCTGGCCTTGGCGCTGGGCCTCGGCCTTGACGACCGCGGGGTCCGGCGCACACGCCGTGGCGGCCAGGGTCAGAAGCGCTCCGGCGGCGAGATACAGGGCCCCGCTCATGGTCGGATCGTCAGTCTACCCACGTCAGGCTACCGCCGCCGGCCGATTATCCGGGCGACCCGGATGGCCAGCGCCGGGTCGTCGGTCTCGATGCCGTCCACGCCGCCCTCGATCAACCGCCGCATCGTCGGCTCGTCGTTGATGGTGTAGGCGTACACGGGCATCCCTCTGGCATGCGCGTCGGCGATGAATGCAGGCGTCGCGTTGGGGATCTCGAAAATGGTGACCCCGGCGGCCTTTACCTCACGGAAGTAGCCCTCGTCCCAGCTCGCGGGCGCTCCCTCCGAGAGCAACAGCGTGACGTCCGGCAGGTGACGCGCGAAGTCTGCCCGTTGCGCGCCGTCCCAGGTGCCGAGCATGACCGCGCCGGGCGGAGTGCCGGTCGCGCGCAGTTCGGCCGCGATGGCGCTGCCCAAGCCATCGACGGGGACGTCGAGCAGCAGGCGCCCCTTACCGCGCGCGGCGTGCAGCGCCTCTGCCAGCGTCGGAACCCGCTCGCCGGCGAAGCGGGCATCCTTCCAGGATCCGGCATCGAGCGCCTTGAGCTCCGCCAGCGTGAGCTCGGCGATTGCTCCGTGGCCGCTCGTCGTCCGATTGACGGTTTCGTCGTGCATGACGACGAGGGTACCGTCGCGAGTCAATCGGATGTCCAGCTCGACGACGTCGCTGCCGGCTGCGAATGCCGAGTGCAGCGACGCGATCGTGTTCTCCGGCGCGTCCACCGGGTTGCCGCGATGGCCGATGACAATCAGGGGCGCCGCTGGGGGCGGTGCTGGTGCACATGCGACGAGGGCCGCGACATTTGCCAGCGCGGCCGCGGCCAGTCGCCGGAGACTCATCCTGACGCTCCGGCGAATGCGCGGGAAAGGAGCGACGGGGCCGCCGCCGCATTCGCGGGACCGATCTCGAGACGGGGGAGCAGCAAGCGCTCAGTACCGACGCCGACGACCCCCGGTTCGACGGTCACTGCGCGTGCGAAGCCGCAGACGCGGGCGGCCTCGACCGTCTCGCGGCTGTACTCGCCGTACGGGTAGGCGAGATTGTCGACCGGCTGACGCAACGCTCGCTGCAGCGCCACCTTGCAGTCGGCCATTTCGCGGACTTGGACCTCGTACGGCTGGCGGGGCAGACATAAGTGATGCACCGTATGCGCGCCGATGTGGTGGTCCGGCTGCGCCGACAGCCGGACGGCCTCGTCAACCGTCAACGTGCGATGCGAGGGCCGCGGCGACAGGTCGAGGCCGCTCCAGTCGCACACCCGGTCGAGCAGGGCGCGACGGGCGTCGGCGGGCAGCGGATAGGCCGCTTCCATCAGCGCGCGATGGGTCGCCCGCCGTTCCGCCTCGGTGGTTGTGCCGCGCACCAGGGCGCCGTCGCCATGGACATCGAGGGTGGGCGGCAGCGGCACACCGGTGAGCAGCGCGCGTTCGAGTAAATCCCACCATGCCTCGTGGGCGAGGTCGAAGCGGTCGGTGTTGAGGTAGAACGTCGCCGGAATGCCGTACTCAACGAGGATGGGCGAGACGACCGTGAGGTGCTCGAGATACCCGTCATCGAAGGTGACCGCCACCGCGCGTGCGGGCAGCCGCCCCTGGCGTGCGGCTTGGACGAGATCGCCGAGCGCCATCGGCTGACACTCGTCCCGCACGTGGCGCATGTGCTCGCGAAAGACGCCAACATCGACGCACAGGTCGTGAACGTCCGGCTGGCGCGCCCCGACGCGGTGGTACAGCAGCACCGCGCCGCTGGGGCGGGCGTGCACGGCGCGCGCATCCAGAACGAGCCCCGGCGGTTCGGCGCTCGCGGCGCTGGTCGCCGGCGGCTTCACGGCGCGGACGCAGCAGATCAGCGGAAAGGCACGGTCGGTGTCGTCGAGAGCGCCGGCCGGCACTTCGCCGGGGTCCAGTCCGAGGAGGAACGCCGCGCACACCAGCACGTTGCCGTGCGTGGTGACTTCCACCGCCTCCACCGGAAAGGCCTCGGCCATCACCCTGCGAATCGACGCCTCGGTGAAGCGCCAGAAATCGCCATTGTCGAGACCGCCATCCTCGAACGAGATCCGACTCACGCACGGCACCGTGCACAGCAGCACACCGCCCGGCCGGAGGACGCGGAATGCCGTGGCCAGGACGGCTTGGATGTCATAGATGATGTGCAGGGTCTGGGTGAGGACGAAGCAGTCATAGGCCGCGGATGGGATCGCCCCTTCGCCGTCGGTCAGGTCAGCCATGATCGTCGCGGCGGCATTCGAGGTATCGACATCGATCACGTCGGCATGGGTCACGCGCGCGGCGCCGAAACGAGTCGTGTAGTACGCGTCCTTCACTTCGAGCACGCGGCCGCTGATGTCCTGGTGATGCCGCTCCAGAAAGCCCTCGATGTATGTACCGATCCAGCGGCCGGCCGCGGTCGAGTCCCCAGACCGGGCTGACAGGAGAAGTGCGACGAAGGTCCCCCCAGTCCAGCGCCGCACGCCCGTTCGCCTCGAGTTCGGCCGTCGCTGCCTGCAGCGCGGTACTCAGGTCGGCCAGGGACTGCTCCAGGCGGGACCGCTGCCCGAGCAGGTGGCGCTGATGCGCGCGCTGCTCTTCCAGGAAGCGATCCTTCTCAGTCAGCAGTTCGGTGGTCATCTGCGCGGTCGGCGGCGGATGGCGGCGATGGATCGGCTCATGGTTTCGACGTACGGCCCCCGGAGAATCGCCCGACGGTAGCGGGACGACGGGCGCACCCGGTAGCGGAGCAGGGGCTCGGGCACGACCTCGCCGCGCAGCCCGCGCTCGATCGCCGACAGCCAGAAATCCAGGTCCTCATAGCCGGTCAGGCCCTCGTCGAACCCACCCACCGCCTGCCATAAATTCCGGCGGAACATCGTCGAGACGTGCGGCCCTCCGCGCACGAACGTCTGCACCCAGGTGCACGGCGGCGGCGTCCACACGTAGCTGGCGTCACCGAAGGCCTCGATGCCGGTGGTCACGAAATCGAGATTGGACCGCTCGTCGAGCAGGCCGGCCAGGCGCGCGAGATACTCGGCGTGCAGCGCGTCGTCGGCGTCGAGCAGGACGATGTACGGCGAGTGGGTCAGGCCGACGCCCAGGCCTCTGGCCGCGGCGACGCCGCGGTTCGGAGTTCGCACGACGCAGGTCCCGCGTCGGGCCTCCGCCGCCAGGGCCCACTGCGTGTGCGGGTCGTCCGAGCCGTCGTCGACGACGACCAGCTCGGTGGCCGGCCGCGTCTGCCGGTGTACGCTGTCGAGCGCCTCGGCGATGAAGCGCCCGAGGTTGTGGCACGCGATGACGACGGCGATGGGTGTCATCGGAGCCGCCCGCTATTTCCGGGCGCGAACAGAAACGAGCGCCGGAAAATACGGATTGTGCGTTTCGAACTCGTGCGGGGTGAGCTCGTGACAGGCGAGACCGTACAGGAAGGCGATATTGACGAGCACGTTGCCGTACGCCCGCACGTCGAGCCGGTCGGGTGCGAAGCACTCTTCGAACAGGCGGCGGGCGGCCGCCGGCGCGAACCGCCAGAAGTCCCCATCTGGTCCCTGCTCCGGCGCCAGCCGGCTGGCGAATGGCAGGGTCGCGAGCAGCACCCCGTCCGGCTTCAGAATCCGCGCGCACTCGCGCAGCACCGCCCGCACGTCGTAGATCACGTGCAGCGTCTGCGTGAGGATCACGCAGTCGTAGCTGTCCGAGGCGATAACGTCGGCGCGGCGCAGGTCGGCGGAAATCGTCGCGCGCTGGTTCGTGGGATCGATATCGAGCACGTCCGACCGCACGACGCGACTGCCGCCATAGGCGCGGGTGTAGTCGTCGTCGTGCACTTCGAGCACGTCGCCGTGCACATCGGCGGCGTGCGCCTCGAGAAACTGTTCGATGTAGTAGCGGTCGATGCAGCGGCCGCGATCGGCGCCCCAGTCCGTGCTGATGGGGGTCAGCCGCGCGAAGTCGCCCCATTCGAAGCGAGAGCGGCCGGTGCCCAGCAGCGCCGCTGCGGCCCCGGCCACCGCGGCATCCGCTCGCTGTTGCTCCTGTTCGCCGGCGCGCAGCCGTTCGCGCAGGGCGGCCTGCGTGCGCCGCATCTCCTCGAGGCGCCGTTCGCGCCGGCCCAGCGCCGCCGCCGCGTGTTCCGCAAACAGGGCACGGTGGCGGGCGAGGGCGGCCGTCAGGCCGGCTGACGCCGATGCGCCCCCTGGCGCCGGCGCCGAACGGCGCACCAGGAGCGGTTCGTCGACGGCGATGCCGCGCCCCCCGGCGGCGAGGACGCGAATCCAGAAGTCGTAGGCGACGTGTTGCTCGAGATCCTCCGCAAAGCCGCCGGCCTGGTCCCAGACGTCCCGGCGGAAGAGCGTGGCCGGATGGTACGAGATCGGGATCGCTCAGCACGGAGGACAGCGACACATCCGGTGCGTCCGGCCGCAGGGTCATGCCGCCCGGCCATCGGCTCCCGGTGGTGACGAAGGCGGCCGACTCGGCCGCCGCCCAGGTCGAGGCGACGTAGCGCGGCGCCAGCGCGTCGTCCGGATCGAGGAGGCCGATCCAGGCGCCGCGACTGGCGCGGACGGCGGCGTTGAGCAGGGCCCCCTGGCGCCCGTCCTCGCCGCAGACGACCCGAACGCCGCGCCGGGCGATGGCCTGTCGCTGCCCCGAGGCGAGCAACCGTGGCGGGGCCTCGATCATCACCACCTCGTGCGGCGGCAGCGTCTGGCCGAGCGCACTGTCGATGGCGTTCAGCACCTGCGCGCCGGTGCCGACGATCGACAAGCGACAACGAGGTCATGGCTGGCCGGCGGTGAGGCGCATCACCAGATTGTGCACCGCGCGCAGCGGCGCCGTCAGCCGCCAGCTCCGCGACCGCCGCAGGCCCGTGACCTCCGCCGACGCCGCTGCGAGCGCTGCGGCGGCGTCGTGCAAACGCCTCTCCAGCTCGGCGACACGGGTGCGGGCGATGCGCTCGGCCTCGACCTGACGCAGCTTCTCCTGCAGACCCTCCAGCTCCTCCTGCCGCCGCGCGACGAGCGGCTGGAGCGAACCCGTGATCTCGCGCTCGATGTCGTCGTTGGCGCGGAGCAGGTCGGCCACGTCACCGTCCTTGCGCGCCAGGACTTCCGGCAGATGCGCCTGGTAGCTCGCGTGATGCTTCTCGATCAGGTAAGTCATCAAGGCGAGGTGGACGTCGCCGCTGCAGCAGGTCAGGCTCATCGAGTCGGGGCGGCGGCGGTAGCGGAACAGCACTTCGGGAATGATGGCACCGGCGTAACCCCGGGCGACCAGGGAGATCCACAGGTCCCAGTCCTCGTAGCCCTGCGCCGGCATGCCCTCGTCGTAGCCGCCCACGGCCAGCACGGCGGAGCGGCGCACGATTGCCGCGGTGCAGACCGTGCATTCGGCGAGCAGCGTGGCCAGGTCGCAACGGTGTTGGCGCCACACCCAGCTCTCGTCGCCGAAGGTTTCCAGCCAGCTCGAGACGAATGCCACCGACGGGTCGGCCTCGAGGATTGCGCTCGCCTTGGCGAAATAGTCGGGGAGCAGTGCATCGTCCGCATCGAGCGCACAGACGTAGCGGCCGGTGGCCGACTGGATGCCGAGGTTGCGGGCGGCGGCGAGGCCGCGGTTCGCGGTGGTCAGCACGCGGGTCTTCGGCCGCTGGAAGTCGCGCAGCAGATTGTTGGTCGCCGGATTGGTGGACCCGTCGTTGACCACGATGATTCTCGATGTCGTCGCAAGTCTGGGCGAGGGCGCTGTCCACGGCCTCGCCGACGAACGAACCGAGGTTGTAGCAGGGAATGATGACCGATATTTTCGGCGGCGCCATCCGGTTCCTGTCCTCGTCGTCGCCCATGCCGGCGTCCGGCGCGTACCGGGCCTTCCGCGGGCGGCGGGGCCGACCACATCGCCCGTTCGATGATACCCCACGGCGCGCGGCCGGAGCGGCGGTCGGGCCGCCCCGCCGGCGGAACGATCATGGTGCGCGCGGCAGCGCACGTAGCCTGGCGGCGACAGACGAAATCTGGAGCAGCCGCTGGTAGAGCGCGCGGGCAATGAACCGATTGCCGCGAACGGTGTAGTGGCCTTCGCTCCCGGGATAGGGGAGCTCGCCCACCTTGAAGAAGAAGGTCTCGGCTTCGGGCCGCGGGACGGCGTCCAGCGCCGGGACGAGGTCGATCAGCGCCAGGCCGTGTCTGGCGGCTGCCTCGTGCGCGAAGGTGCGCCATGGGTGCGGCACGCCGCCGCCATACTCCTCCTCACCGGGCAGGTACACCAAAACCAGCTCGCTGCCGCGAGCGTCGTGCCAGTCACGAAGCGACTCGAACAGTTTCTCGGCGACCGGGCGCACCGCATCGTCTGGCCCTCCGCTCGGCATCGCCCAGATGCTGGCGGCGGGCGCCGCCGGCCCGCGCAGGACACGGCGGAACAACTGGGCGAGACGAAAGTCGCTCGCCGTGCGGCCCATGCTCCGCAGGTGTACGGACAGTGCCGATTGCGGCGGCACAGGGACGTGGCGGACGACCAGGCGATCGTCCTCGACGGCGAGCGTCGGCTTGGCGTAGCCGAGGAACGTCTCGCCCCGCATCCGCGAGAAGTCGTCACTGATGAAGGCCAGGACATGGACGTCGTGGTCGAGGAGCACGCCGTCTCGCATATACCAGAGCCACGCCTGGTCCAGGCCATACCCGCCCTGACCCATGTTGACCGGCTCAATCCCGGGATCGAGCGCGGCCAGGGCATTGCACCAGGCGTCGTCGTTGGCGACCCCATAACCCAGCGTGAAGGAATCGCCCGAACAGATCAGCCGCAAGCGACCGGGGGGAACCGCACGGGCAAAGGGGCGATCACTGCGGAAGCCCTGGGCGTTGGTGCGCAAGGAGATCCCCGGACCGTACATGTCCGGAATGACGAGATCGGGTATGTTGACCCATCCCAGTTCGGGGTCGTGCCGCACGTGAATCCGTTCCGCCAGCGTCCGACTCTGTTCGACGGCCAGATCGGCGACGACGAGGAGGCTGGCCAGGCCTTCCAGCGCGAGAATCATCACGACCGCGACGGCGATCAGGATCGCGGTTCGCGTGATCGGGTTCACGAACGTCGGCCGTCCCGGTTGCGTCGCCAGGTCGTCACCCTCGAATGCGCCGGATAGTACCACGCGGGTTGGGAGCATTCGCGCGCGGCGCCGGTCGCGACGCATGTGCGGCCACTGCGACGACGAACTCACGAGGATGAGCGCATGAGCAGGACTGTCTGCGTCGCATGACGACCCGTCGCCGCCGCGGCCTCGGGTGGGTGTTCGTCCTGGCTTTGCTGGCACGATTGCTGTTCATCGTCGTCTTCAGCCTTGACGACCCGGCACGCCTGCAGCGAACCATCGGCAGAGACGGGACCGAAATCGGCCGCATCGCGGTCAACCTGTCCGAGGGTCGGGGCTACAGTTCGCCGTTCGATGTTGGCAACCAGCCGACCGCGTGGGTGTGTCCCGCAGTCCCCGCCCTCTGGGCCGCGATCCTGATCGTCGCCGGCGGTGACACGCCCGAGGCCATGCTCGCGGTGTGGCTGTCGCAGGCACTGGCGAGCAGCCTGGCGGCGGTGTTCTACGTCGCCAGCCTGCGGCGCGTGCTGCCGGTGCCTCCCGAGAGTTTCGGGCTGACGTGGTGGGCGCTCACCGTCGGTACTCTGGCCGGAGTCGATTCTGCGGATCACCGAACTCTGGTACTACACCTGGCAGGAGCTGGGGGTCGCCGTTCTCGTGTGGCTCGGGATTGCGTGGCACGAGAATCCCAGCCGCAGGAACGCGGTACGGCTTGGCGTGGCCGGCGGCGCGGTCGCACTGGTCAACATCACCCCGCTGCCGGTGTTCCTGCTGGCCCTCGGACGGCCGCTGGTCGGCCGGGTGGCCGCGGGCGTCCGTGCTCGGGCGGCCCTGGCAGTCGGAATCGCGGCTCTGATGGTGACTCCGTGGCTGGTGCGGAACGCCATCGTGTTCGGATCGCCGGTCCTGCTGCGCGGCAACGCCGGCTTCGAGCTCTGGCAGGGCAACAACCCGCGGGCCGCGATCCGGCAGACCAGCGATTCGGTGCATCCAGGGATCGACGGGCGTGAACTGCGGCGGTATCAGGAGATCGGCGAGGTGGCCTACAACCGCGAGAGCTTTGCCCAGGCGATCGACTGGATGCGCCTGCATCCGCGGCAGGTCGCCGTCAACGCCGCGGCACGGGTTTACGTGACCTGGTGCACGGACCTGACGGATCGCTGGTCATGGGACGGGCGGCCATGGTGGACGATGGCGCACATCGGGTGGTTCGTCATCGCGCGTCAGGTGAGCTCGTCGGCCACGGCGGTCGCGGCGCTCGCTGCCGTGGTGGTCGCGCTGCTGGCGGGAAGCCTGCGCCGCGTGCCCCATGCCGTCCTCCTTCTCGGCGTGCCGCTCCTGATTCCGCTTCCGCACTATCTGACACAAATCGATCCGTCGTACGTCGCGTTCACGCGTGTGTGGCTGGTGATCATCGCCATCGCGGCGCTCGCACACCACCGGCGTTCCGGCGCGCAGCCCCACGCTGTCTGGACGCGGGTTGCCGACTCGCGGCAGCACCGGTCGCGGCCATGAGGAGCTGGGACGTGCCGACGTGGTCCCACGCCGCCCTGTTCGCGGCGTTCCCCCTGGCGCTGTGGCTGAAGCTCGTCATCATCGGTCGCAGCCTCTCGTGCTGCGGTGCCTTTCCCGAGCACGTGCACCCGCTGAGCGCCACTGCCGCCATCCTGCTGCTGATGACAGCGGTCGTGGTGCGGCTGGCGCCGGTGGCACGGCTCGCCGGCTGGCTGATCGCCGCTTCCGTGCTGACCACCATCGCGCTCGCCGACCTGGTGTACTTCCGGTTCTTCGGTGACCTGCTGTCGGTCTACGAGGCGGCGGCCGCCTGGCAGCTGTCGATGGTGCACGCCAGCGTCATCACGGCGCTGCGCTGGAGCGATCTCCTCTACTGGGCTGATGTCGTCCTCGGCCTGAGTGTCGTCGCCCTGCTCCGGCGTCGGCGCGTCACCGGCCAGGACGCGGGTGCGCGGGCCGGCCGCCGGGCGCAGGCCGCACTCGTCGTGCTCGGTATCCTCTTGCTGCTGCCGTCGCTGCGCCTGGTGGCGCGCGACCCTGACGGGGTGTTCGAGTACACGATCGGGCGCCGCCAGGTTGTCGCAGCCATCGGCCTGGTGGGTTATCACCTGCACGACGCGGCCGCGTTTGTCGTTCGCGACGCGCGCGACCGGCGCGCGGTGGGCGAGACCGGGCGGCAGCGCGTCCGCGAGTCGTTCACGGCGCGGCAGGCCGCGCGCCACCCGCCGTCGCCGCTGGCGGGCGTCGCCACCGGCCGCAATCTCATCGTGGTGCAGGTGGAATCGCTGCAGGCGTTTGCGGTGGGGCTGACCATCGAGGGGCGTGACGTCACGCCGCGGCTGTCACAGTTCGCGCGCGAGAGCCTGCATTTCACCAGGTTCTTCGACCAGACCTACGGCGGCGCGACGTCGGACGCGATCTTCTCGTCGCTGCAGTCGCTGCACCCGCTGCCGGTGGGCGCCGTGGCGACGCGCTATCCCGCCATCCCGTACCGCGGACTGCCCGCCGTGCTGGGAGCCGCCGGCTACGACACGCTCGCCGCAACCGGGACCCGCGGCGAATTCTGGAATCTGCGCCTGTTGTTGCCCGCCCTCGGATTCGGCCGCTCGCTGTTTCCCGAACACCTGGAACCAGGCGAGACGTTCGGCCAGGGTTTGTCCGATGCCGACGTGTTTCGCCAGATGCCGCGGCGCCTGGACGGACTGCGCGAGCCGTTTTTCGGCTTCATCGCATCGGTCTCCAGCCACCATCCGTTCCGCGACGGGCCGCGGAATCCACCGCCGTTCGAGCTCGGCGCCCTGCGCGGGACTGAGCTTGGCGGCTACCTGGCGCTCGTGCACTATTTCGACCGCGCATTCGGCACGCTGCTCGACGGCTTGCGCGAATCAGGGCGCTTGGACAGGTCCATCATCGTGGTGTACGGCGATCACGAAGCCTTTCTCGAGCAGACGCCGGCCCTGCACCGTCACGCCGGGATTGCCTCCGATGACGGGTTCGCCCGTTGGCGGCTGCGACATCGCCTGCCCCTCATGGTCCGGCTGCCGAACGGCGCGCACGCGGGCGAGCACACCGTGACGGCCGGGCACCTGGATATCGCGCCCACGCTGCTGTCGCTGCTCGGCGTCACCGACCGCGGCAGTGTCATGCTCGGGCGAGACCTCACGACCGGCGAGGAACAGCCGGTGGTGTTTCGCAACGGCGGTGTCGCGACGCGCGACGGGTATGCGATCGTCGCCGACGAGGGGCAGACCTGCTATCGCGGGAGCGCGGTGACAGACTGTGTGGCGCTCGCCGGCGAGCAACGCGCGGCGGTCGAACGCTTGGAGCTGTCCGATCTCACGTTGCGCGGCGGCATTCCGTGGCCGCTGCCCGCCGGACCGGCGCTGATACGCGCGCGGCTGGAAACGCTCGCGCCGGCGCACGGCGAGGCGCCCCAATCCGGGGCCGGCACGCCCCTCGTCGGCGGGGACGATTTCGTTTCCCCCGCGCCGAGCGGGAGTTCCTTCGTCATCGACACCGCGCGTCGCCACGTGAACGTCGCCTTTACGCCGTTCCTGGACGCGCCGGCACGGGAGTCTGGGCCAGGCGGGGTGCTGTTTCAGGTCCTCGGCGACGGCGCGCTGCTGTTCGAGCGCCTGCTGCGGCCCGGCGAGGCGAGCGGGCCGGTGGTGATGCCGATCGCGGACGGCAGCCGGCAGCAGGTGGTGCTGACCTTCGTCACCACACCGGGAGGCCAGGGTGCCGGGGGTGGATATCCGTCCGTGTGGAAGGACGTCGCGATCATCGTCGAGCGCCCGTAACGACGCCCGCGCGGGGGTTTCGGGTTCCGGCTGCGCAGTCACGGCCCGGATTGCCGCGGGCCGAAGACGCGATCGTAGACGGCCCGCAACAGGGTCGTCGATCGCCAGCTCAGCGAGTCGTAGAGCGACTGGATCTGACCACGCGCCGCCACGAGTTCACCCGCCATCACCGCCAATCGATCCGCGTGAACGCCGGCCTGTTGCGCGGCGTCCCGGTCGCGGGCCTCGAGTGCCGCCTGCAGGCCGGCGATCGCCTCGCCGCCGGCGCGAAGCCGGCTCTCGATGCCGGCCCTGACCTGTTCCTGCGTCTCGGCGTCGCGCATCAGGCGTGCCACCTCGTGATTCCGCGCATCGAGGTCCCGGGCGAGGCGGGTCACTTCGTGATTGCGGGCGTCGAGTTCGTGCGCCAGACGCGCCACCTCGTGATTGCGCAGGTCCAGATCGTGGCCCAGTCGTGCGGCATGACGCTCGGCTTGCCCGGCGGCACGCTGCCGCGTCTCCGGCGCGTCCTCGAGCGCTTCCACGCCGCGATGGCGCAACACGAGGTTCAGCCGGGCGCGTTCCGGATCGTAGCGAGTCAGCGATGCGGCACTGCGGACGAACGTCTGGCCTTCGGCAAACCGATTGTACTGGCGATGCCACCCGCGCGCGCGCTCGGCGGCGACGAACCGGGGCCGCCGCTCGGCGAAGATCTTGCGCTCGGCGTGGCGCTGCCCGCGCAGGGGGTAATGCCGCAGCAGGAACCGGATGGGAAACACACGCCGCCCGGAAAAGACCGCTTCGTGACCGCCCGATGACACGAGATCGACGGGCAACGCCGTCTGCTTCCAGCACCGGATCTGCAGCTTGTCCCATTCCTGTGCGGGCTCGAAGTACTCAAATGCGGCGCGGATGTCGTCGCCCGCCTCCTCGCGTGCCTCGGTTGGCCAGAAATTCAGGACCTCGAAGTCGATGGCGTTATAGCCCAGCCGATCCACCCTGGCGATCGCGTCGCGCAAATCGAGTCCCTCCCACGGCGACTCGCGGAACTCGTCGGCGTCCTGATGCATGAGCCAGTCGGCGTCGAGCGTCCGAGCGAGCTCCTCCTTGCGGCGCAGGATGCGCTCCCATTCGTAGGCGGGCGCGCCGGCCTCGTCAGGCGGAAACGGCTCGACCTGCACCATCCCGGCGTCGACGTGCGGCTGAACAGCCGCGGCCGTGCCGTCGGTGGAGCCGGCGTCGAGCAGATGGACCTTGATGCGCTGCCGCACGAGGTCGTCCACGACCTGGCCGATGATGTCGCGTTCGTTGTAGGCGGCGATAATGGCGACGATTCGGCAGTCTGGTTGCATCGTTCCGGTCCTTGCCGCAGCGCTCCAGCCTTCTCCCGTGGGAGCGCGGGGACCGCGCCGCTCGCAGCGATCAGCCCGCCCCGCCACGACGGCCGGAAGCGAGCGACCGCTCGATATGCGATCGGTAGATACGATACGTCGCGTCGGCGTCTTCGTCGACGCCGCGGACTGCGCCGATGCCCGCCCGCAGCGCCGGCAGGAGCGCCGGTTCGTCGAGCAGCCGCAGCAACGCGGCGCGAAGGCCGGACACGCTGCCGGCGGCGAACAGGAGTCCGTTCTCGCCATGGCGCACGAGCTCGGCCATCCCGCCGATGTCGGAGGTCACGACTGGAATGCCGGCGGCGAGGGCCTCGCGGATGACGAGTGGCGAGTTCTCGAGCCAGATGGACGGCGCGACCAGCACGTCGATCGACCGCAGGGCGTCGGGGACGCGCGCGTGGGGAATGGATCCCATGTGGTGCACGCCCGGAATGGCCAACAGCGGCGCGAGCTCGTGGCGATAACTGTCGTCGCCGTGATAGCCGACCGGATCGCCGTAGACGTGTAGGGAGGCGCGCGGGTGCAGCGGCGCGAACGCCTCGAGCAGGACGTGCGCCCCCTTCGAGATCATCAGGCTGCCGAGGAAACCGAGGCGGAGCCGATCGGCGGGGGAGGGCCGTGCGTCCGCGAGCCGCGCCAGGTCGATGCCGTAGTCGTGGCGCACCATCCGATCGTCGGGAATGCCGAACTCGAGGAAGCGCTGCTGCATCGTCCGGGAGGGGGCGAGGAACTGGTCCACCTGGCGGCAGATCGCCCGCATGTGCCGCAGCCGTTTCCAGGACTGGCGCCGTCCGGCCTCACGGCGGGCGAGGTCGCCAAGGGCGCGGCAGGCCCGCAGGCGCAGCGGGTTGTCGTGGCCGGCACCGGCGCCCTCGCTGCCGACCACGCGCTGCGACGTGCCGACACACCGGCCGCAGCCGAACGGGTAGGGCCCGCGGCACAGGCGGTAGTCGAGGTCCAGCAGTTGCCCACGATGGCAGATCATCCAGAAATCGTGCAGCGTGAACACGATGGGGACGCGGCGTCGGGTGAGCTCGACGACCAGATCCGTGGACAGGCAGGTGAGGTGATGCACGTGGGCGACGTCCGGGCGCACCTCGTCGATGAGGGCGCTGCCGAGCGCGCGGATGGGCGGATTGCGGTAGCTCTCCTCGAGGGACGTGGTCAGGCGGAACAGGTTGTTGACGCGGACGGTGTCGATGCCATCGACGACCTCGCGCCGGGTCGCATACTCGGGGCGCGCCGGATTCCGCCTCGCGCGTGAACACCACGACCTCGGCCTGGTGCCGGCGCTGCAGCGCGGCCGCCAGGCCGTGCGCGTAGACCTCGGTGCCCCCCATCGCCAGCGGGGGGAAGCCATGAACGATGAACAGGACCCGCATCAGACGCCCTTGACGTGCAGCAGCCGCCAGCCCCTGGCCGCCCACAGTCCTCCCAGGTATTGGCCCAGCGGATACGCGAAGGCGAGCGTCATCGTCCGCAGCGCCGCGCGCAGCGAGGGCGGGCGGTCGTCGCGGACGAGACAGCGGGCGTGGGCCGGGACCATCACCGTGAACGCCCAGAACAGGTGGCGCAGGCTCGGAATCGTCCGCACGCCAAACAGGTGATGCAGGCGATGGTGGACGAGGTACTCGCGCTTCAACTCGTACAGGGGAGACCGATCGTGGGAGTGGCGGACACCAGCGGCGGGAGTGTAGGCAATCCGGTAGCCGGCCTGCAGCACCTCCAACGCCCATTCGAGGTCCTCGGCAATCCGCGTCTCGCGAAACGGGATGCGCTCCCAGACCGACCGTCGCACGCACGAACAGACATCGTCGAAGGTGCACAGATCGAGTTGTTCCAGTGGCGGCCGGGCGGCGAACTCGGTCGGCGACACGATCGCCGCCGTCCGCGGGGCGTCTCCCAGGCCCATCCAGCTGCGCGTGTAGTAATAGCGCGTAATGGCGCTGGCGTCGTCGCGCGGATGCTGGCGCGCGAACGTCCCGGCGACCGTCGCATCGGCCAGGAGCGGCCGCGTGAGCTCGGCGAGCCACGTGGGACCGATCGGGACGGCATCCTGGACCAGGAGCACGACGTGTTCGCCGCGGCAGGCGGCGATCCCGTGATTGCGGGTGAGCCCGTGATTGAACGCGGCCGGCGAAACGTCGATCAGACGATCGACACGCACCGCGAGCAGCTCGCGCGTGCCGTCGGTAGACCCGGAGTCCACGGCCACCACCTCGAAGGGCCAGTCGGTATCCTGCGCGGCGATGCCGTCGAGCACGCCGGGCAGCGTGGCGGCACCGTTGTAGGTCAGGATCAGCACCGAGACCGTTGGGCTCGTCATGGGGCGGCGGCGGCCCCGTGACGGCGCGCAACGACACGGGCATAGACCGCCTCCCACTCGCGCGCGTCCTCGTCCATGGCCTTGACCGCCGGTGCCCGCGCACCCAGGCGGCGCACCAGTGCGGGATCCGCGACCAATCGCTGCAGCGCCCCGGCGAGCGCATCGGGCGAGAACGCGTCGTAGAGAAACCCGTTGACGCCGTCGCTGACCAGATCGACGATGCCGCCGCTGCGAGCGCCGATCACGGGAAGGCCGGCCATGAACGCCTCGTGGATGACCAGCGGCGAGTTCTCCATCCACAGCGAGGGCACCACCAGGACATCGATCTGGCCGTAGGCCCGGGCGGCACCGGCGGTCTCGAAGCGGCCCATGAATCGCACGGGATACCCCGCGGCGCGCGCGCGCAGCCCGGCGACGTAGTCAGGGAACACCTCGACGTCGCCAAACAGAATGAGCTCGAACGTGCCAGGCGGCAGGCGCTGGATCGCCTCGACCAGCACGTGCACGCCCTTGTGCCAGACGAGCGTGCCGACGAAGCCAATCCGCAGCGGCGCGCCGCGAGGCGTCGGGGTCTTCGCCGGGCTCTGCGCGAGCGGCACGAAGCCGTAATCGGCCACGTGAATCTTGTCGGCGGGCAGGCCGAGCCGGACGTACTCCGCGCCGAGCGCCGGCGACGGCGCGACGAAGAGCGACACGGCGTCGAACACTTCGGCGACCTTGGCGAGGCGTCGGCGGATGGCGTCCGGGGTCGGCCGCAGCCGTGCGGCTGCCGGCTGGTTCACCCGGGTCAGCAGCCGCGCCGCGCGCGCCGGCAGCGAGGCCGCGACAGCCGGGACCGAGAGCAGCCGGGCGGCCGGCGTGTGGATGGCCATCTGATGGTGAAACGGCGATTGCGGGAAGCAGCGGCTGCAGCGATCGACGTCGATCGTTTCGCACACGTGCGCCTCGGCGAGATGCACCCGCTGGCCACCCGATGGGCAGACCAGCGTGTAGTCGTGCAGGGTGGCCACGCTCGGAATGCCGCGCGCGCGAGCGAGGGCGGGCAGATCCATCGACAGGTTGAGCAGGTTGTGGATGTGCAGGAGGTCCGGCCGGACGTTGTCGAGCACCCGATCGAGCTGCCGGTTCAGCCGCGGCGAGGCGTAACTGTGCGCAAAGGCCGGGAAGCGCCAGTTGTTCACGATCTCGACGATGGGGAGCGCCTCGTGCTGCCGCCAATGCAGCGATCCGTGCCGCCGGCCGCCGTCGTACTCCGCGCACAGAACGTAGATGCCGTGTCGGCGGGCGAGTGCGCGGCACAACTGGAAGGCATAAATCTCCGACCCGGCCTGATGGCGGGGGAGAAAATCGTGAATGACGTGCAGGACTCGCATCGGGCCCGATCAGCGCGCGCCGGCCTCGGCGACCGCTGGCCCTGCGATACAATCGAGCGCCATGCTGTCGACGGCGAGCGCGCTGGGATGGGTGGCGCGGCGCGCCCATGGTCGCGACCTGCTGCGCGAGCTGATCGCCCGCGACCTGAAGCTGCGATACCGCGGCTCGGCGCTGGGCATGGCCTGGACGCTGCTCAACCCGGTGATCGAGCTGCTGGTGCTGCTCTTCATCTTCAGCGTGGTGCTCCCCGTCGAGATTCCCAACTACTCGGCCTTCCTGTTCACCGGGCTGCTGGTCTACAACTGGTTCTCGTCGGCCCTGATGTTCGCCACCGGCGCCGTGGTCAACAATCGCGAGCTGATTAAGCGGCCGGGCGTGCCGTTCGTCATCCTGCCGATGGTCACCGTGGCGAGCACGCTGGCCCATTTTATCCTCGCGCTGCCGGTCCTGTTCGGGTTGCTGCTCGCCAGCCGCATCGAGCTCACCGGCCTCGTTTTCCTCCTGCCGGTCGTCATGGCGGTGCAGTTCGTGTTGACCGTGAGCCTCGCCTATCCGTTGGCCACCGTCCACGTCTGGTTCCGGGACACCCAGCATTTCCTGCGCGTCGGCCTCCAGCTGCTGTTCTACCTGACGCCAATCTTCTACGAGGCCAGCATGATTCCGGAGCGCTGGCAAACGGCCTATCACCTGAACCCGATGGTCTACGTGATCGAGTCCTATCGATCCGTGCTGCTGTACGGACGGCCGCCCGACTGGGGCCCGTTGCTGGTGGTGACTGCGATCAGCGGAGGCGTCCTCGCCCTGGCCCTCGCCGCCTTTCGACGCGCCAGCAGCCGATTCGCCGACGAGTTGTGACACCCCCCGCCATCGTTGTCAGCCACGTCAGCAAGCAGTTCCGCCGCTACCACCCGGACCGGCCGTGGACCCTGCAGGAGGCGCTGGCGCAGGGCTGGCGGCGCCTGCGACCGGTCGAGACGTTCTGGGGGTTGCGCGACGTCAGCTTTACCGTCGGCGTCGGACGCACCGTGGGCATCATCGGCGCCAATGGCTCCGGCAAGTCGACGCTGTTGCGGTTGATCGGCGGCGTCGGCCGCCCCGACGGCGGGCGGATCGCGGTGCGCGGGCGGATCGGCGCGCTGCTCGACCTCGGCGCGGGCTTCCACCCGGACCTGACCGGACGGGAGAACGCCGTATTGGCCGGCGTCCTGGCCGGGCTGACGCGCGAGGAAGTAATGGGACGCCTGGACGCGATCGTCGCGTTTGCCGAGGTCGAAAAGTTCATCGACAACCCGCTGCGCACCTACAGCACCGGCATGCAGATGCGGCTGGCGTTCTCGACCGCGGTGCACGCCGATCCCGAAGTGCTGCTCATCGACGAAGTGCTGTCGGTCGGCGACGTCGCGTTTCAGCGCAAGTGCCTGGATCGGATCGAGCAGTTCAAGGCCCGCGGCTGTTCCATCCTGCTGGTGTCGCACGAAGCGTCGGCGATTCGCGACATCTGCGACGAGGCCCTGTGGCTGCATGGCGGTCATTTGATGGCGCTCGGGGCGGCGCCCGAGGTGGTACGGCATTACCTGGTCCACATCACCGGCGGCGAGCCGGCCGCGGAGCTGCTGGACGATGTGCCCGCGCCACCGGGCGTCAGCCCGCATCCCACCGTCCGCACCCGGGACGGCGCTGAGGTGGTCCTCGACGAGCAGCGCTTCGGTTCGGTGGAACTGCAGATCGCCGACGTGCGCGTGCTCGAGCATGACGGCCAGCACGCCGGCGACTTCCGCCCCGGCGAGCCGGTAAACATCGAGATCGCGTATCAGGTCACCGAGCGGCTGGTCGGCCCGATCTTCGCCGTACGGTTCCTCCGCGGCGACGGCGTCGTCTGCGTGGACCTGAACAGCGAGATGTCGGCGCTCAGCGCGTCGGTGATCGAGGGCGCCGGCACCGCCATCCTCCACATCGAGCGGCTCGATCTGGCTGAGGGAACGTACACGATCGACGTCGCCTGCTATGCGAATGGCTGGACCTACGCCTACGACTATCGCGCGTCGGTCCATACCCTGACAGTTGGCCGCGGCGAACCGACGAGCGCGGTGTTGTCCGCGCCACATCATTGGGAGGTGTCCGGCGTCGAGCAGGCGGAGCCCTGACGGGGCCGTTACGTCCGGGCGTCCGGCGGCGGCCGCGGCGTGTGGTCACCCGCGGCGCCGTCGCGGGCCGGGCCCCCGCCCAGCAGGTCGCGCAGGCGCTGGTGAAACACCCGTTCGCCGGCGTCCGCGTCGAACCATTGCCGCACGCGGCTCGCGGCGGCGCGTCCGAGCACGGCCCGTCGCGACGGATCGGCAGCGAGCGACGCAATCGCCTCGGCGAGTGCCGCCGGATCGCGCTGCGCGACGATTACGCCGTTGCGGTCGTGCTCGACGATTTCGGGGATCGACCCGGCGTCGGTGGCGACCACCGGCAGCCCCGATGCCATCGCTTCCAGCAGCGCTGTCGGCAGACCGTCCTTGTCGCCGGTTTCGGTCTCGATGAATGGCGCCGCGAAGACATGGGCGGTGGCGAACCACGCGTTGATCTGGTCTTCCGACTGGCGGCCGCGCAGATGGACCAGGCCCCCGAGGTCGAGCGCACGGATGGTCCGCGCCAGCTCGTGCGCATAGACCCGGCTCGCCCGGCTGCCGTCCACCCCGCCCAGCACATTCACCTCGAGGCGCACGCCATGGTCCGCGAGCAGCCGCACCGCCTGTACCAGGTATTGCAGGCCCTTCTTCGGCTCGATGCGGCACAGCGAAACCACCCGAAACAGTTCGGCGCCATTCGGATTCGGGCGATCGACGAGAGGAAAGGCGGCGGCGTTGATGCCGTTTGGCTTGACGAGAATCCGCGCCGCGCTCATCGCCGGTTCGAGCGCGAGCAACTCGCTCCGGATTCGATCCGACGTGGCAATCACGATCTGACTCTGCCGGAGGTGTGCCCCCACCATCTTGAGCGGGTAATCGTCGAGCATGTGGTCGGCGTAACAGCTCACGCCGCGCGGGATCTCCAGCAGCACCGAGGCAACCAGCGCGAAGAGCGTGCCCTCATAGAAGAAATACGAATGCAGGTAGCGCGGGCGGTAGGCCTCGACCATCCGGGCGAAGGCGAACGCCTGGGCCACGTGCGGGTGGGCGCGCAGCGCCAGTGCCGGCAATCCCGACGCGCGGCCGAGCAGGGCCATCAGCGCGTCGAGCCGTTCCGGCTTGCGGCGCTCGAAGTATCGGAAGCTCTGCTCGCACACGGCCCGGTGCAGCAGCAGCCGCCGCCTGGCGTGCCACAGCGGGCGGAACTGCGAGGGAAACGGATCGCGCCGGTTGAGGTGGGAGTAGAAGAATCTCACCGCAAACCCGGCCTTGATGAGCTGGGTGAGTTCCTGATAGACGAACGACTGCGAGTAGATGGGAAAGCTCCAGCAGGCCGTCGCCACGACGCGCGGCCGTCCGGCGGATCGGCCGAGCGCCGCGCGGCGCCGCTCGGCGCGCAGCCGCAGCAACTGCAGCGCAAAGACGATCTTCGCGCTCAGCGCCAGCACGCGATACGCGACGAACCGCACCGTGTCACCTCCTGCGCCGACCGGGCCGGGCGCTCACGCGGCGGGCCGGCCGTCCGCCACCGTCTCATACAAGGTCACCGAGCGGCTCGCGATGTCGGTATCCCGGTGCGAGCGCTCGACCGCGTGCCGCGCCGCGGCGCCGAGGCGGCCCCGCAGGTCGGCGTCGTGCATCAGCCGCTCGATCGCGCGGATGAACGCCGCCGCGTCCCCCGAAGCGGCCAGCACCCCAGTCACCCCGTCGGCGATGAGCTCGGGCATCCCGCCCTGGTCCGCCGCGACGATGGCGCGTCCGGCGGCCATTGCCTCGAGGCACGAGTAGGGACAGTTCTCCCACAGGCTGGGCAGCAGGAAGATGTCGCACGCGCGTGCCAGCCGTCGCACCTCGGGCAGCGGGAGCGGGCCGAGCCAGTGGACGGATCCCTTCAACCGCCGGCCGGCGAGCGCCGGCAGCAGGGTCTGCTGCATGTAGCCGAACAGGTCGTCGCCGGCGAACACGAAGGTGACATCGTAACGCTCGAGAATCGACGCGGCGATCTGCGGACACAGGTGAATGCCCTTGCGTCGCTCCATGCGGCCGGCAAACAGGATCATTACCGGTCGGCGCGGCAGGTTGTAGCGCCGATGGACGTCGACGGGCTCGCCGCTGGTGTCGAACCAGTCGAGATCGAGGCCGTTGGGAATGACGGCCATCGGGCGGTCGAGGTGCAGCTCCCGGGCGGCTGCGGCCGCCACGAAGCGGGAACACGCGGTAATCGCCGTGCCGCGTACGAGGGCCCGCCGTTCGAGCGCGCTGCAGAGGACGGTATCGGTACGCCGTACCTCGTAGAACGGCATGATGAGCTCGGCCGGCGAGTGCAGCCTCACCACGGTGGGGACCTCGAGCCGGCGCGTGACGAGACCACCCTCGGCGCCGCACTCCGGCATCTCGATGACGTCGTAGCGATGTTGCCGATGCAGGGCGGCGAGACCGCGATACATGCTCCACGCATTCTGCAGCCGCTGCCGCGTCCACCACAGTTGCAGCCGGCCGAGCGCGGCGGCGGTGCGCATGACCACGCCGCCCGCCCAGAACCGGTAGACGCGGACGCCGTCGAGCTCTACCGCCTGCAGCGGCGTGGCCGCCCTGGCGCCGGCCAGCACGTGCACGTCGTGGCCCAACTTGACCAGCGCCCGCGCCTGGTGCCAGGTGTAAGTGCCGATGCCGCCGAACCCCGTGTCGGGCGGAAACTCGTAGGAGAGCAACGCAATTCTCACGATGGGGCGCCCGTCAGTCGCGGACCTGGCGTCGCCAGCGGCGGTCGTAGATGCGTTCGTAGGGGATGAGCGGCTTGGACGGGACTGCGTCGTCGAAATGTCCGTCGGTGTCGTGCAGCGTCGGTGCCCGCTCGCCGGCGCCGAACATCCGCCGCGCCAGCAGGCGGGCCACGTGTGGCAGGACGGCCAGCGTCAACGGCAGGGACCGGGCGCGCAGACCCCAGCGCACGGCCTCCAGGTACTGCCCGGACCAGAACGCGATGCCCGCCAGATGCAGCGCGAACTGGCCGCGCGAGCGCCGAATCGCCGCCGGCGTCAGTCCCGCTTGCCGGCCGGCGAGCGCACGCATGACCTGCGCCTGCGAATGCCACATCGTTTCGCAGGCCGCCGACATGCTGTCGCGCCGGCGCCGATAGCCGACGAGGACCGCGGGTACGGCGGCGACGGCAAAGCGTTCGGCGACGCGCAACGCGAGATCCCAGTCCTCGCACCCCTGGCACCCGCGCTGCCTGAGGTCGACGCTGTAGCCGCCGACCACGTCGAGCGCCGCCCGCCGGAACATTGGCACGCTGGCGCTGCCGGTAAAGTTCACCTCGACGAGCTTCGGCAGCACGAAGCCTTCGATCTCCCAGCGCGGCGAGCGATCGAGGACATGCCCGGCCTGGTCGATCCACGCCCACCAGCAGTAGGCGAGGCCGGTATCAGCCCCCGCCTCGCGCAGCCGCCGGACCTGCCGTTCGAGCTTCGCCGGCGCCCAGACGTCATCGGAGTCGATTGGAGCGACGAACGCGCCCTGCGCGGCCGATATTCCCGCGTTGCGCGCGGCGGCGACACCACTGTTCGCCTGGGTGATCAGCCGCACCCGCGGATCCGCTTCACCCAGGGCCGCGACGACATCGCTCGTACCATCCGTCGACCCGTCGTCGACGACGATGAGCTCGAGGCACGCATGGCTCTGCGCCAGCACGCTGCGACAGGTCTGCTCGATGTAGGGCCGAGCGTTGTAGGCCGCCATGATCACCGAGACCAGCGGCTCCTTGGCGTCGGCGAACGGATGGGCGTCGGCCGTGGAGTTAGCGAGATTCATGGCTGAGGTCGCTGTCTTGGGGCGCGGCAAGCGGGCGTCCCTCAGCCGGGGTCACCGGACCGCTCCATCGGCGCAACGCCCGCCCGGCGAGCCACCGCGCGGTACGAGCCGGGTGACGCAGGCCCTGCCGCACGAACGCCCGGCGCTCGTGCACCGGCGCGGCCAGCAGCCACCGCATCAACGGCGTGTGCAACCGCTGCACCGCGCGGGCCATCGACGAGTAGACCGGCGCCGGCCGCCGACCGCCGCCGCGCGCGCCGATGACGGATCCCAGCACGGCGGGATAGGTCGCGCCACGCCAACCCGCGCGGATCACCGCCTCGCAGATCGCACGCACGTCGTCAGAGCGGGTGTGCCCGGCGGCCTGGGAGAAGGCGTCGGTCCTGATTATCACGACGGGGAGCAGCGCGCCCCCGGCGTCCAGGTGCGGCGCGTCGGGCCGGTAGGGCAGTGTGACCCGGCGTCGCGCCACGTCGCGCATCCAGCCGCCAAGCAGTCCGAGCCGGCTGTCGGCGGCAAACGCAGCGTCGCACCAGGCGAGCGCTTCCGGCGCGAGCCGCACCGAGGATGCCACCCACGCGATCGCGAGGGGCCGGGGATCTGCCGACGCCATGCGAGCGGCGGTGGACGCCTCGATCCCAGTCTGGCCACGAGCCGTGCGCGCAGCCACCGTCCAGCCATCCGGCGACCCGGTGGCGACGGGCGTGTCGATCACGATCGCGGCGGCGACGGCGGGGGCGGTTTGCGTGGTGACGCTGGCGATGCACGCCGCGACGTCGAATACGCCGGGCGGCGCGCTCACGATGACCGCCACGCCCCGGCGGGCGGGGCGGTCATCGGGGACCGGACCGGAAACGCTCACCGCCAACGCGTCGCCGTGGGCCTGCACCAGCGGGGCCTGCACGAGCGAGCGCTTGACTTCGAGGTGGCGCGCGAGCACACGGTCGTCACTGCAGTGGTCGCGAACGGCCGCGCCGGCCGCCGCGCCCAGATGCTCGCGTTTGGCGGGCGGCGTGTCGAGCGCCCGTTGCAGGGCGCCGGCCAGACCACCCGCGGTCCCATCGCGGGCAACCCAGCCCGATTCCCCGTCGGTGACGAGCTCGGTCATGCCCCCGTGCGGCGAGGTGATGATCGGCAGGCCGCTGCTCATCGCTTCGATGCAGCTGTAAGGAAGGTTGTCCCAGCGCGACGGCACGACCGCGGCCCACGAACGGGCCAGGACGAGGTTCACGCCCCGGCGGTCGAGATTGCCGTGAAACCGGAAGCGCGGGCGCAGCTCGCGGGGAATGCGGTGGCGAACAGCGTCGCCGACCGTCGCACCACCCGCGACGCCAACCGGTGTATCGGCGCCCACGAACTCGACCGTGAAGCCGGGCCGGGCACGAGCCACCGAGACGGCGGCGTCGACCCACTCGAAGATGCCCTTGCGCACTTCGAGCCGGCCGACATGGCAGATCGCGCCCGCCGACCAGACCTCGGAGGGGCGAGCAAGGGGAGCCGCGTCGCCGCGCGGGTACGGGATCACATGCAGGGCCGCCGCATCGACGCCGTAGCGGCGCCGCGCATCGGCAGCCATGAACCGGCTGGGGCAGAGCAGCGCGTCGGCCGCCTGAATCGACAGCGTCTCCATGGCGGCAGCCGGCGCGTAATCGACGACCGAGGTGTCCCAGCCGTTGGCCTCGAAGATCTGCGCCGCCGACGAGTGCAGATGGACGAGGCAGGGAGGACGGCGCCGAGGTCCGAGACCGAGCGCCCGGCGCAGCTGCAGGTAATACAACGGCGCTTCCCATTCCTGGGCCTCGACGATGTCGATGCCTTCGGACTCGATGAGCCGCTCGGCGAGACGCGCGGCTTGCCATGCGAAGGCCTGTACCGGGCAGGCGGACGCCAGCAGGCCTTCGGGGACCTCCCGTCCGCCCGACCCGGTAAAGGCCCCGCGCGGAGCGGGCTCGTCGAGCGCCACCCGGTGGACGACCAGCCGGCCCGCCAGCAACTCCTCGCGTGGCCGGGCCGCGCCATCCCACCTGTGGGCAATCACATGCACGACCTCGCCATGCTGTGCGAGCAGGGTCGCCATTTTGCGCACGTACGTGCCGATACCCCCGGGCGGGTGAACCGCCGGCGGGTACTCGCGGCACAGGAACAAATGCGTCAGTGTAATTACCTTTTAGTTCGTTATACGGCGTGATTGGACTATTCTGTCGTAACTATCGGTGTAAGTTTATCAGGGCGGTATCTGCCTGGCGATGGCTTGGCGATCGCGAGGACAAAATCGCGGATGGGCGACGGATGGACGCGCGTGTCGTGAGCGGAGGACGGTTGCAGTACGCGGACAGCGCCGCGAGCGACGCGCGGACGCCGCGACGGCTCGCCGTACGGAGATGGATCCGTGCTGTCGCGCTCGCCGCCGCCTTGCTGACGATCGGGTGGGCGTTGGCCGACGCGCGCTTTCGCGACGCGGAAGGCGCCTTCACCGGTCTGCTCGTGTTCCCGCTGTCAGCCGGAGTGGGGCTCGCGGTCGCCGGCCTCGCGGTCGCGACCGAGTGGCAGCGCGCGGCGCTCTGGTGCGGCCTGGCCCTGGTCGGGCAGGCGGCGTGCCTGCAACTAATCAACGCCGGATGGCAGCTTCGCTACCAGCATTACAAGGCGCCGGCGGACGTTCTGGCGACCGTCTCGCCGCTGGTCTGGGGCCTCATCGTCGCGCAAGCCCTCGTCGTGACGGTGGCGCTCGTCGCGCGATGGGCCGGCATCCGCGCCTGGATTCGTGCGCACGTGCGGCCCTGGCAGTTGGCGCTGGTGGCCAGCGTGTTCCTCGTGTGCACGGCGACCGTTTCGGAAGATGTCGGCTTCTACCTGCGCGAGCTGGCGTTCGCCGGCGCCGTGCAGACCGTGCAACTGGCGAACTTGACGCTGGTGGCCATGGCGCTGCCCGCGTCCGGCCTGCGGGGGCTGAGGCCATGGCTGGAACGCCTGGTGGGAGCGCCGGACGATCGCGTGCAGCCGGGAGCGCCGGGCCGCACGGTGATCGCCGCCGCGCTCGGGGTCGTCGTGGTGAGCGCGCTCCTGAACGTGCTCGCGTACGATCGTCACCCGCACGTCCCCGACGAGGTCGTCTACCTGACGCATGCGGCGTTCTTCGCCCATGGCGCGTTGACCATGCCGGCGCCAGCGGTGCCCGAAGGGTTCGAGGTCTACCTCATGGAGGTCATGGGCGACCGCTGGTATCCGGTGCCGCCGCCGGGCTGGCCGGCGGTGCTGGCGCTCGGCGTGCTGCTCGGGGCGCCGTGGCTGGTCAACCCGGTGCTCGCCGGGATCAACGTGCTGCTCGGCTACGTGCTGCTGCGCGAGTTGTATCCCCCGCGCGTGGCGCGGCTGGCGGTGCTGCTTCTCGCGGTGTCGCCGTGGTACCTGTTCCTGGGCATGAGCTTCATGACGCACATGCTCGCGCTGACCTGTGCGCTGCTGGCGACGCTGGGGGTCGCGTGGGCGCGCCGCACCGGCCGCGCCACGTGGGCGTGGGGCGGCGGACTGGCACTGGGGACGATTTCGTTGATCCGGCCGCTCGAAGCGGTAGCGGTCGCCGCACTGCTGGGCCTGTGGGCTCTCGGCGTCGGCGGGGCCCGGTTGCGGCTCGCCGCGACGACCGGGCTCGTCGTCGGGGCCCTCATCACCGGCGCGCTGGGGCTCCTCTACAACCACGCGCTCACCGGCGACCCGCTGCAATTTCCGATCAACGCCTACACCGATCGGCTGTTTGGACCCAACGTGAACGCGTACGGCTTCGGCCCCGATCGCGGCATGGGCTGGGCGTTCGATCCGTATCCGGGGCACAGCGCGCGCGACGCGTTGATCAACAGCAACCTGAACGTCTCCACGCTCAACACCGAACTGTTCGGCTGGAGCATCGGTTCGCTGCTGCCGCTCGCGGTGCTCGTCGCATTCGAGCGCCTGCGTCGCAGCGATCGGCTGATGGCCGCGGCCATGGCGACCATCTATGGGCTGCACTTCTTCTTCTACTTCAGCGGCGGCCCGGACTTCGCCGCGCGCTACTGGTTCCTGATGGTGATCCCGCTGGTGGTCCTCGCCGCGCGCGGCTGCGAGGTGCTGGCGGCGCGCGCCGGGGGCCAGCACGCGGATGCGGACGTGCGCGTCTATGCCGCGCTGGCCGTGGTCTGCCTGATGGCCCTGGTGACCTTCCTGCCCTGGCGTGCCCTGGACAAGTACCACATGTTCCGCGGGATGCGGCCGGATGTGCGCGCGCTCGCGCACGATTACGCATTCGGTTCGAGCCTGGTGCTGATTCGCGGCAATCAGCACCCGGACTACGACTCGGCCATGGTATATAACCCGGTAGACCTCCGCGCCGCGGCGCCGATTTATGCGTGGGATCGCGATGCGCGGACTCGCACGCGCCTGCTGGCGGCGTACGCGGACCGACCAGTCTGGTTGGTAGACAGCCCTTCCATCACCGGACGCGCCTTCGAGGTCGTGGCAGGTCCGATGGCCGCGGGCGATCTCCTGCAGGGTGAGAAGTAGCGTGGCCGAGCTTGCCGCGTCCGTCCGCGATTTCGATGCCGGCTACCGCGGCGCGCCGGTGGTCGTGCTCGGCGCCGCCGGCTTCATCGGCCGGTGGGTCGCCCGCGGGCTGACGGCTGCGGGCGCGGCGGTGACGCTCGTCGTTCGCGATCGGACGGCGGCGCAGGGCGTGTTCGATCGGTTCGACGTGGGCGGCACGATCGCGGAACTGGACCTTGCCGACGAGCGGGCGCTCGGCGCGCTGCTCGGCCGCGTCCGCCCCGCCGTCGTGTTCAACCTCGCCGGCTACGGCGTCGATCGCACCGAGGTCGATGTCGACACTGCGTACCACATCAACGCCGGCGTGGTCGGACGGCTGTGCGCGGCGATGGTGAGCTGCGGCGATCCTGATTGGCCGGGGCAGGCCGTGGTGCATGCGGGGACGGCGATGGAGTACGGCGGGGTCGAGGGCGACCTGGATGAAGCCGGGCCGGCGCAGCCGACGACTCTCTACGGCCGGTCCAAGCTCGAGGGGACGCGGGCGCTGACGACCTGTGTCGAGCAGCGGGGCTTGAAGGGTCTGACGGCGCGGTTGTTTGCGGTCTATGGGCCGGGCGAGGCGCCGGAACGCCTGCTGCCGACGCTGCTGCACGCCGCCGCCGGTCGCCAGCCCATCGGGTTGACCGCCGGCGCGCACGCGCGCGATTTCGTGTATGTCGAGGAGGTGGCGGAGGCGTTGCTCCGCCTGGGCCTGGCCGCGGAGCGGACCGCCACACCGGTCAACGTCGCCACCGGCGCGCTGACCTCGATTCGGGCGTTCGTCGAGACCGCGGCCGCGGTGCTGGAGATCGACCAGGCGCGTCTCCGGTTCGGGGCGCTGCCGACGCGCCTCGAGGAGATGCGCCATGCGCCGGTGACCAACGCGCGGCTGCAGCGTCTCACCGGGTGGGCGCCGGCGACGAGCATCGCCGAGGGCATCCGGCGGGCGACGCGCTTTGCCGGGCGCCCGGCGTTGCCGGTCGCGCATCATGGGCCGTAGGCGGAGGGGGGCACCGCGGGTGCGGTGCGGAGGAAGAACATGCGGATCGTTTTAGCGGACCTCGGCCACAATCGCGTCACCAAGTCGTCGGACGTCTACCCGCTGGGGGTGGCGAACCTGGCGACCTACGCCGGTGCGCACGTGCGCGCCCGTCAGCCGCTGGCCATCAGCCTCGTGCGCGAGCCGCAGGACCTGAAGGCGGAGATCGACCGCGACCCGCCGGACGTGCTCGGGCTGAGCAGCTATTCGTGGAACCACGAGCTGTCCTATCACTTCGCCGAGTACGCCAAGGCGCGGCGCCCCGAGACGCTCACCCTGATGGGCGGGCCGAACTTTCCCCTGACCGTCGCCGAGCAGGAGAGCTACGTGCGCACGCTGCCGGCGATCGACGTGTCCGTGCGTGGGCCGACGTACGAGGGCGAGCGGGCGTTCGCCAACCTGATCCAGCGCTATGCCGACTGCGGGCAGTCCGTCGAGGGGCTGCAGGAGGAGGCGGTGCCCGGCAACATCTGGATCGACCGCACGACCGGCGCCTTCGTCAACGGCGGCGAGGTCCCGCGCATGCGCGATCTCGATGAGATTCCGTCGCCCTATCTCGCCGGGCTGCTCGACCCGTTCTTCGCCACCGGCTACTTTCCGATGATGCAGATCGCGCGCGGCTGCCCGTTCAGCTGCGAGTTCTGCAACTCGAGCGTCGTCTCCAACAACCGCGTGTTCAGCCACTCGCTGGAGAACGTGAAGGCCGATCTGCAGTACATCGCCGAGCACGTGCGGCCGGAGATTCCGCTGTGCTTCGCCGACGACAATTTCGGGATGTACACGCTGGACGAGGAGGTCGCCGACTTCATCGCCTACCTGCAGAAGACGCACAACTTTCCGCAGTACATCCGCACCACGACCGGCAAGAACAAGCACGAGCGCATCATCCGCGTGATGCGCAAGACCAACGGCGTCCTGCCGATGACCTCGGCGGTGCAGTCGCTCAATCCGGTGGTGCTGGAGAACATCAAGCGCTCGAACATCAAGCTCGAGGCCTACACCGAGATCCAGAAGGCGCTGCTGGCGCAGGGGATGCAGTCGTACGGCGAGCTGATCCTGTGCATGCCGGGCGAGACCAAGGCGTCGTTCATGAAGTCGGTCGAGGACCTGCTCGATTCCGGTGTCAAGCGCATCTCGGCGCACCAGCTGATGCTGCTGCATGGCGCCCCGTTGAACAACCCGGAGACGCGGCAGAAGTGGCAGTTCAACACCCGCTTCCGCGTTGTCGCGCGCAACATCGGTGAGTACACCGGCGCGCCGATCGTCGAGGTCGAGGAGATCGTGGTCGAGACGCCGACCTTCAGCTTCGACGAGTATCTGGAGTCGCGCGTCTTTCACCTGCTGCTCACCATCTTCCACTACGAGGGGAACTACGACGAGCTGTTCGAGGCGGCGGCTCAGCTCGGCGTGAAGCCGTACCGGCTGATCGTGGCGATGACCGAGCGGCTCGACCGGGCGCCGGAGAAGTTCCGCGACGTGATCACCCGCTTCGTGGCGGAGAGCCGCGAGGAGCTGTTCGACAGCAAGGAGGAGTGCATCGAGTGGGCCCAGCGCCATTACGAGGGGCTGGTCGACGGCTCGGTGGGCGGCAACCTGTTGAGCAAGTATTCGATGATCGGGCGATTCTACGTGCTGAAGGAGGGGCTCGACTTCCTCGAGCTGGCGCTGCGCGAGACGCTGGGTGCGTCGCTGACCGACAAGACGGCGGAGAAGCTGAGCGCGGTGTCGGAGTACCTCCGCGTCGTGCTGCTGCACGTCCCGTTCGCCGAGTCGCTCGACGAGGCGCCGGTCCTGCGCACGACCTACGACGTCGACCGCTGGCGCGCGGATCGCTATGAGCGGCCGCTCGAGGCCTACCGCTTCGCCGAGCCGCGCACCTTCGCGACGCACGTCTCGCCGGAGACCCGTGCCCGGATCATGGCGCGGGTGACGACGTTCGGCGAACACCCGGCCGGGCTCGGCAAGTTCACGCGGACGATGTTTGCGCAGGACCTCCGCCGGGTGCTGGAGGGCCGCGCGGCGGACTCCGCCCAGCCGCTGGAAGTGGGCGTGCAGCCATGACCGCGGTGCCGCGACCGCCCGACGTCTCGATCATCGTGCCGTGCTACAACGAGGAGGCGATCCTCGCCTACACGCTGCAGCGCCTGCACGCCGCCTTCGACAAGGCGGGCTACGCCGTGGAACTGGTCGCCGTGGACAATGGCTCGCACGATCGCACCGGGGAGATCATCCACGAGCTGGCCGCGCGTCTGCCCGGGATCGTCGGACACCGGGTCGAGGTGAATCAAGGCTACGGATTCGGGGTCCTCAGCGGCATTCCCCGGTGCACGGCGCCCTGGATCGGCATGATTCCCGCCGATGGACAGGTGGACGCCGAGGACGTGGTGCGCCTCTATGAGACCGTCCTCGCCAGCGACGGCAACGTGCTGGCCAAGGTGCGGCGCCGGTTTCGTATGGACGGGCTCTATCGCAAGCTGGTCTCCACCTCCTACAACGTGCTGGTGCGGATCCTGTTCCCGACGCTGCAATCGATCGACATCAACGGCACGCCCAAACTCCTGCCGGCGGAGGTGCTGCGGGCCATGGACCTGCAATCGAAGGGGTGGGTGCTCGATCCGGAGATCATGATCAAGGCCCACTACATGGGGCTGCGCGTCGTCGAGCTGAACGTGTTCTCGCGCTTGCGCGGCAACGGCGTCTCGCACATCCGGGTGGAGACGTGCTGGGAGTTCCTGCGCCACGTGCTGACGTTCCGCTTTTCGCCGACGTGGAAGGCGCAGTACCGGCAGCTGGCGGCGCGCCGGGTGTCGCGCCCGGGCAGCGCCCCGGTCGGCAAGCCGATGCCGACGGGGCCGCAGTCCTAGATGATGGCCGTGCCCGGGATGTGCCGGTGAGCGCCTCGCAACGGACCGCCTGCCGCGCCTGCGGCAGTGAGACGCTGACGCCGTTCCTGACCCTCGGGCCGACGCCCCTGGCCAACGCATTCCTGGCGGCGCCCGAGCAGTTCGCCGACGAGCGGCGCTATCCGCTCGACGTCTACTTCTGCCGCACCTGTTCGTTGGTGCAGCTCGCCGATGTCGTGGACCCGCACGTGCTGTTCGGCACCTATCTCTACGTCACCGGCACCTCCGACACGATCGTGGCGCACAATCGCGGCTACGCGCACACCGTGGTGGAGCGCCTGTCGCTCGGCGCCGGCGACCTGGTGGTCGAGGTGGCGAGCAACAACGGCCATCTGCTGCAGTGCTTCCAGCCGTTCGGGGTCCGCGTTCTCGGCGTCGAGCCGGCGGCAAACATCGCGCAGATGGCGGAGGCGGCGGGCGTGCCGACCGTCAACCGGTTCTTCAACGCCGCGGCGGCGCGCGAGCTGGTGGCGGCGCATGGCCCGGCCCGGGCCGTCATCGGCAACAACGTCCTCGCGCACGTGGACGACCCGCAGGATTTTCTCCGCGGCTGCGCCACGCTGCTCGCAGCGGACGGCGCGGTCGTCATCGAGGTCCCGTACCTGCGCGAGTTTCTCGACGCGGTCGAGTTCGACACCGTCTACCACGAGCACCTGTGCTATTTCTCCGTCACGTCGCTGATGCGGTTGTGCGACGCCGCCGGGCTGGCGATCGCGGGCATCGACCGCGTGGCGGTGCACGGCGGCTCGATCCGCATGTATGCGCGCCGGAGCGAGGGCGCGGGGGACCATGCGGCCACGGTGCTGCGCCTGGTGGACGAGGAGGCGGCGGCCGGCCTGCACGACCTGGACACCTACCAGCAGTTCGCCGCCCGTGTGGAAGCGACGCGGGCGCAACTGGTCGCCCTGCTCGAGCGCCTGCGCGGCGAGGGCAAGTCGGTGGCCGCCTACGGGGCGCCGGCCAAGGGCAATACGCTGTTGAACTACTGCGGCATCGATACGCGGCTGATCGAGTACACGGTGGACAAGAACCCGTTGAAGGTCGGGCTGTACACGCCCGGGGCGCACCTCCCGGTGCTGCCGGTGTCCACCTTGCTCGAGCGGCAGCCCGATTACGTGCTCATCCTGGCGTGGAACTTCGCCGACGAGATCATGCGCCAGCAGGACGAGTATCGCGCCCGCGGCGGGCGCTTCATCCTGCCCATCCCGGAGCCGAGGATCGCCGCGTCATGAAGGTGGTCATC
The DNA here is from genome assembly GCA_963707795.1 of uncultured Acidobacteriota bacterium. Classification (GTDB taxonomy): domain Bacteria; phylum Acidobacteriota; class Vicinamibacteria; order Vicinamibacterales; family UBA2999; genus JACCSI01. Next base: position 1,242,984 of record OY970174.1, read on the forward strand.
CTCGCCGGCGGCCTGGGGACGCGGTTCTCCGAGGAGACCACCCTGCGGCCCAAGCCGATGATCGAGATCGGCGGCAAGCCGATGCTGTGGCACATCATGCAGATCTACGCCGGCCATGGCTACAAGGACTTTCTCGTCGCCTGCGGTTACCGCGGGGAGCAGATCAAGGAGTATTTCCAGAACTTCGCCTTCCGCTCCAGCGACTGCTTCGTCGACCTGCAGAGCGGCTCGTACGACGTGGTCAACCGCCACGCCGCGGACTGGCGGGTGGGCCTCATCGACACCGGGCTCAACACGATGACCGGCGGCCGGCTGCTGCGGCTGCGCGAGTGGCTGAAGGAGGCGACGTTCATGGTCACCTACGGCGATGGCGTCGGCAACGTGGACATCGCCGCGCTGGTCGCATTCCATCGTGCCCGCGGCAAGGTCGCGACCATCACGGCGGTGCGGCCGCCGGCGCGATTCGGCGGCCTGGTCCTCGACGGCGATGCCGTGTGCCGGTTCACGGAGAAGTCGCAGACCGACGAGGGGTGGATCAACGGCGGGTTCTTCGTCTTCGAGCCGGCGGTGTTCGACTACCTCGCCGGCGACGGGATATCGCTGGAGCGCGAGCCGCTCGAGCGGCTCGCGGCGGCGGGCGAGCTGGTGGCGTTCCGCCACGAGGGATTCTGGCAACCGATGGACACGCTGCGCGAGAAGCAGCAGCTCGAGAGCTTGTGGCAGAGCGGCGCCGCGCCGTGGGCCACGTGGGAGTGACGATGCCGCGCACACCGGCCAGGGACGACCGTCCGACCGCGGGCCAGGCCCCGGACGCCCGCACCACCTTCTGGCGGCAGCGCCGCGTGTTCGTGACCGGGGCCTCAGGCCTGCTCGGCTCGTGGCTGGTGGACGAGCTGCTGCGCGAGGGCGCCGACGTCACCTGCCTGGTGCGCGACTGGGTGCCGGCCAGCCGGCTGATCGCCTCCGGCGCGGTGCAGCGCACCACGGTCGTACACGGTCCGCTCGAGGACCACGCGCTGCTGGTGCGCGCCCTCAACGAGTACGAGATCGATACCGTCTTCCACCTCGCGGCCCAGACCATCGTCGGCACGGCGTCGCGGTCCGCTCTGTCCACGTTCGAAGCCAACGTGCGCGGCACCTGGAACCTGCTCGAGGCCTGTCGCGGCAGCAAGCTGATCGAGCGCGTGGTGGTGGCGTCGAGCGACAAGGCCTACGGCGCGCAGGAGCACCTGCCGTACACCGAGCAGATGCCGCTGCAGGGACAGTTCCCCTACGACGTCTCGAAATCGTGCGCCGACCTGATCGCGCAGTCCTACTTCCACACCTATCGCACGCCGATCGCCATCACCCGATGCGTCAATCTCTTCGGCGGCGGCGATCTCAGCTTCAACCGCCTGGTGCCGGGTACGATCATGTCCGCCCTGCGTGATCAGCCGCCGCTCATCCGCAGCAACGGGAAGCTGATCCGCGACTACATCTACGTGCGCAGTGCCGTGGACGCCTACCTGGCGCTGGCCGAAGCGATGCCCGGGGACGCGGTGGTCGGCCAGGCCTTCAACTTCGGCTACGGGGAGCCGGTGTCGGTGCTCGACTTCGTGCACGCCATCCTCGCGGTCATGGGCAAGGAGTCCTTGACCCCGGTGGTTCTCAACCAGGCGGTGCACGAGATCGAGAACCAGTACCTCGATTGTTCGAAAGCGGAACGGCAGTTCGGCTGGCGGCCGCGTGAGACGCGCGAGCAGGGCCTGCGCGAGACCATCGCCTGGTACGACCAGCATCGCCGTGCCGTGGCACCCGAGCGGGAACGGACGCAGCCCGCGCTCCGCGACTGACGGCCGCGGCGCGGGCGCGCGCCGCAGCCGCACGATTACCGCTCGCGGCGCTGGGGCAGGCGGACGCCGGCGAGGTAGTTGTAGATGGTGACGACGGTGCGGCCGACGGCGTAGCCGAGGACGAAGGCGTAGACGAAGCCGATGAAGCTGCCGAGGACGGAGACGCTGTAGCCGGGGAAGTAGACGCTGAGCAGCGCCAGGTGCGGCCCCACCGGCTCGCCGCCGCGCAGCACGAGCACGTTGGTGGCGATGAACAAGCCGACGCCGAGCACCGAGCCCAGCGCGATGCCCCACCCCTGCTCGTGCATCCGCTGCAGTTCCTTGCGGACGATGTAGTGCTCGTGGGCGTTGAGGGATTGCTGGCGCATGACAGGTTGCAGTGGTGACGAGGTCATCTGGTTCTCATCCGTCTGGCGTCGTTAGATGTGGTCGAGAAAGTCGGCCGTGTTCTCCAGGTCGGCTTTGGCGCGGAGGCGGAACGTATACAGCGCGGTGAACAGATTGCGCAGGAACGCTACGAACCAGCCGCTCACGAAGCCGATGACGAACCCCCAGAACAACCCTACCACCGCTCCCGGCCAGGTGACCGCGTAGCCGGCGAAATACTGCGCAAGCAGCCACAGGCTGGGACCTTCGTCGGGCGCGAGCAGCAGGACGTGATACGCGGTGAGCAGAAACATGCAGCCGCCGCAGGTCACGCCCAGCGCGATGCCCACCGCCAGCTTGTCGATCGGCGCGAACGCCCAGCCCACGTCGGCGGGCACCTCCTGCGCGATCTCGTCGGTGAGTTTCTGCGGGTACATGTTGTCCTCGGGCGCGTCGGCCGTCGTTCAGGCGTCCGTGCTTCAGTGTAGCACCGCCGGGGCGCCGCGGCGCCCCGGCAGGAGGGTGCGCAGTTCGGCAACCGGCGCGGGCCGGCGCGTCTCGGCGCGCGGTTCTGGTTTCACGCGAGCGCGGCATACCATACCTGGACCGTTGGCCTGCACCCGTCACGCTCACCGTACGCGTCGGTCGTCGAGCGAACTGCGCGGTCGCGCCGCCCGCCTGGTCAGCGACGCCGGCGACGGGGCGCGGAGCAGGCGCCGAGGGCGCCCGGTGATGGCGCCATGAGCATCGGCGGCGGGACGCCGAGCGGCGTGGGGCGGCGCTTCGCGGCGCTCGGCGGCGGCGAGGCACTGGCGCGCCTGGCTGCGTTCGTCGCCACGATCTATCTGGCGCGCACGCTGTCGCCGGCGATGTACGGCGTGGTCGGCGTCGCCATGGGCGTGATGCTCTACCTGATCCAGATCACCGATGGCGGCATCGAGCTGATGGGGATGCCGGTCGTGGCGCGCGCCCGCGACCGCGTGACCGAGATCGCGCCGCCGATCCTGTCCGTCCGCTTCGCAGCCTCGGCGACGGTGACGCTCATCGTCTTCATCGTCGGCCTGACGCTGCTGCCGCAGCCGGACGGCGCAATCCTGGCGGCCTCGTCGCTGGTCCTGCTCGCCACGGGGCTGAGCACGCGATGGATCCACCTCGGACTGGAGCGGTCGCGGTGGGTGGCGATCGCCCGGACCGCGGGCGAGCTGGTGACGCTGGGGGCGGTGTTGGTGCTGGTGCGGGATGCCGGCGACGCGATCCGCGTGCCGCTCGCGCAGTTTCTCGGCGCCGTGGTCACGAGTCTGGCCCTTCTGGCCGCGCTCAGCCGTGCCGGCATCCGGTTGGCGTGGCGCTGGGCGCCAGCCGAAGCGCGTCCGGTCTTCGCGCGGTCGCGTTATCTGGTGCTGTTCACGCTGCTCGGCTTGTTGCTGTTCAACTTCGACCTGATCTACCTGCGCGTGCGCAGCGGCGCCGAGACGGCGGGTTACTACGCATCGGCGTACACCGTGATTGCGTTCGCCGCCAACCTCATCGTCGCCTTCGCCCAGACCGTGCTCCCGACCCTCGCCCGGCTCGAGCACGATCGGCCGGCCCGCGACTCCCTGTACCAGGGCGCCAGCGTGCACGCGTTGGCGGTCGCGCTGCCGCTGGGCGCAGGCGCCTGGTACGTATCGCCGCAGCTGGTCGAGCTGATGTTCGGGCCGGCCTACCTGCCGGCAGTGGTCGCGCTGCAGTGGCTGGCATGGACCATTCCGCTCGCGGCGTTGCGGGAGATGCCGGTGGCCGCCCTGATCGCCGCCGGGCGCGAGCGTTCGCTCCTGCGTATCAACGCGCTGACTGCCGCGGCCAACGTCCCGCTGGTCCTTGCCGCCGTGCCGCGCTACGGATTGGTGGGCGCGGCTGCCGCCACCTGCGCCACCGAGCTCATCCGCTACGCGCTGGCGACGCGCGCCGCGCAGGCCGCGGGATTTCCCGCGGCCGCGGGACGGCGCCTGCTCAGGCCCGCCCTCGCCACCGCGGCCATGGCCAGCGTGCTGACCATGCTGGCGCCAGCACAACTCTGGGTGTCGGTGCCGGTGGGCGTCCTGACCTACGCGGCGGCCCTCGCCGTCCTGGGAGCGGTGCGGCGTGATGACGCCGGCCGCATGCGTATCAGCCTCTGAGCACGGCCGCAGGCTTCCGGGCTGCTGCCCCGCGGGCTAGGGCCGTCCGGTCACGTAGCCGACGGCCTCGCCCGTTCCCCACGCCGCGAGCAGCAGCACGATGATGGGCGAGGCTTTGAGCCACAGGCCCAGACGCCCCTTCTGCTGCTGCAGCCGGGCTTGCCGGAGGAGCATCACGAGCGGAATCAGCGGGGAGAGGACGATGTATGTCGCGCGCGTGGCGGCTGGAGCCGACTTCACGCGGGTGTAGGCGAACAGACGACCCCAGTGCAGTCGCTCCCGCAGCAGGACCGCGAGCGCCGTCGCCTGCCGCTCCTCCGCGACCACCAGCTCGGGGGTCAGGAACAGCGTTTCACCGGCCGCGGCGAGCGCCCCGTGCACGACCGGCTCATGGTAGCGATCTCGCCACAGTGGCTCGGTCGCGTCGATCGCCCGTTTCTTATAGGACACGTTGACGTCGGTCACCCACGCCGCCGGTCCGGCGGCGAACGGGCGCTGGTACCGGCTGAAGTCGCAGAAGAAGACCGCCCAGTTGGACAGCCGGTCCACCGCGTTCTCCACCGCGCCGCCGATGACGGCGTGCGGCAGCGCCGCGTGGAGGCGCATGACCAATCGCGCCCAGTCGGGCGTCGGCACGCCCCGGTCCTCGAGGATGGCCACCACGTCGCCCGTGGCGGCCGCCAGGCCGACCGAGCGGCGCTTGTCGAAGAGTTCGTGCTGGCCGCGCGGGCTGGCCGCGCTGGCGGCGGTCGGCACCGTCCCCATGGCGAGAAACCGGACAGCGGGGTAGCAGGAGCCGAGGTCGGCCGTGCTGCGCGCGGACTCGTCATACGGGACGAGTACTTCCATGGGCGGAGCGTCGGCCTGGCCGGCCAGCGCGGCCAGGCACCGCTCGACGGCGCGCCCGCCCTCGACGATGGTGATCACCACCGAGAGGGCTTTCGCGCGGGCGGGTTGCGGATTCCCGGGTGGGTTCATGGCGCCGGTTGCGCGAGTCAGGCGTCGCCGCGATCCGACAGCCGGACCGCTCGGCCCTCGGCGGTGGACTGGTACACCGCCTGGGCGATCTCGTTGGCGCGGACGCCGGACCAGCCGTCGGCGCCCTGCACGTCGCCCTCGCCCGCCACCCGGCGCAGGAACTCCTGCAGCTCGTGCTCAAAGGTGCCCTGCGTCGTGCTTTGCCAGCCCTTGAGCTTCTCCCGCAGGATCAGCTCGGGATACCACTTGCGCAGCGTCGTGCGGCGGTCGCCCGGCTTGTCCTGCGTCACCAGCAGATTGAACATCGGCGCGTATCCGGCGCGGACCATGCCGCGGTCGCCGTAGACGTCGACGTACCAGCTGAATCCGCGCCACTCGGTCCAGGTGGACTGGTAGACGATTGGCGTGCCGTGCACGGTCTTCATGACCGCCATGGCGTTGTCCTCGGAGCCGGGTACGTTCCAGATCCTGCCGGAGGCGACGCCGTAGACCTCGCTGATCTCGCCGGCGACGTAGCGCGCGAGGTCGGTCATGTGGATGCCGATATCCATCATGCAGCCGCCGCCGGAGATGGTGCCCTTGAACATCCAGTCGGCGCGGAAGTTGGCCAGCCCTTCGTGGCCACCGAAGATCCGCACGTGATCGACGGTGCCGATGCGCGCCTCGTCCACCATTTGCTTGAGGTAGCGGACGGCGGGGTAGAAGCGATGGTTGAAGCCGACGGCCAGGGCCCGCTGCGCGCGCGTCGAGGCCGCCAGGATGTTGCGGCAGGCGTCGAGGCTGTTGGCCATCGGCTTTTCGACCAGCACGTGACAGCCGCGGTCGAACGCGTCGCAGCACATCTGTTCGTGCAGCGTGACCGGCGACGATACGATCACGGCATCGGGCCGTGCCTCGTCGATCATCTGGCGATAGTCGGCGAACGGCGTGCTGCCGAACTGTTGCGCGACCCGCGCGGCGCTGATCTTGTCCACGTCGGCCACGCCGACGAGTGTGGTGGCAGCGTTGTCGTTGACCGTTTGTGCGCGCAGTTTCCCGATAACGCCGGTACCGATGACAGCAATCTTCAAGGGCGGGTATCCTACGGTAGGCAACATGTCGAAGGATATTGTAGCGGGAACGTCCGCGGATCTCAGCGTGATCGTGCCGGCGGTGAACACGCTGGCCGATGTCGTCGAGTGCCTGCAGGCACTGGAAGGGCAGCGCAGTGACGTGCAGCTCGAGGTGCTGGTGCTCGTTCGCAACGGCGACGCCGTTGCCGGGAGCGTGACGCGCCTCTTTCCGTGGGTGCGCGTGCGCACGGTGCCGGTCACGATGACGATCCCGGAGATGCGCGCACTGGGATTCCGTGAGTCCACCGGCCGTGCCATCGCAGTCATCGAGGACCACGTCATCGTGCCGCCGGGCTGGGCGCGGCAGATGCTCGACGCCCTCGCCCAGGGCCCCCGCGTCGTCGGCGGATCGGTGGAGAACGCGGCCACCGACACGCTGATCGACTGGGCGTGCTTCCTCTGCGAGTACAGCCACTGCCTGCCGCCTCTCGCATCGGGGTCGGTGAGCTGGCTGACCGGCAACAATGTCGTCTATGCGCGCGAACTGGTGGAGGCGCATCGCGTGGTCATCGACGAAGGGCAGTGGGAGAACCACCTGCACGACACGCTGCGCCGCGAGGGCATCGAGCTGCACTGCCGGCCGGAGATCACCGTCGGCCACAAGAAGCACTACACCTTCGGCGAGTACCTGTCGCAGCGCTACCTCTACGCGCGCTCGTACGCCGGCGCGCGCGTGGCGGGCGCGCCGCTGAGCCGTCGCCTCATGTACGGAGTGGCCGCGTTCGCGCTCCCGCCGCTGTTGCTGGTCCGCACGGTGACACGCATCGCGAAGAAGCGTGCGCACGCGCGGACGCTGGTCACCGCCATCCCCTTGATCGCCGTTTTCGTCACCTCGTGGGGCGCCGGCGAAGTCGTCGGCTACTGGTTCGGTCCGGGCGACTCGCTGGCGAAAGTGTGCTGATGGCCATGCTGGAGTCGCCGGGCACCGCCGGCGCGTGGCGCGACGGCGCGACCCCGGGAAGCGACGAGCCGGGGGGCGTGGGCCAGGCGCGCGGGCGCGAAGAGGTCCGCGTGCCGGTCCCCGTGTCGACGTGGCTGCTCGGCCTCGCGGGCCTCGCCGGGCTCGCCTGGTTCCTGGTGGCCGCGGTCGCCGCCGTCGCCGAGACCAGGCTGGACGATGCCTACATCACCTACAACTACGCTCGCAGCGTGGCCGAAGGACACGGGATTCGCTTCAACGCCACCGATGCAGAGCCCATCGAGGGGTCGTCGAGCCTGCTGCACGTCGGCATCGTCGCGGCCGCGATGTGGATGGGCCTCGAGCCGTTGGCGACCACCCGGATGCTCAGCGTCGCGGCGTTCCTCGCCCTTCCGCTGCTGCTCGCCGCGCTGGCGGCCCGCCTCACGCGGGTCCCGCCGGCCATCGCCCTGGTGAGCGCGCTGGCCGGATGCGGCGCCCTGGCCGTCCTGCCCGAGACGGTGGCCCACCTCTCCACCGGCATGGAGACGATGATCTTCGTGGCGCTGCATACCGCCGCGTGGGTGTGGGCGGTGTGGTTCGCGGTGAGCGCACGGCGGCCGGGCGCCGGTGCCGTCGCCGCCGGCGCCCTCGTCCTGGCGGCCCTGATCACCGCCCGGCCGGAAGGGCTGGTACTCGCCGCCGGCTACCTGCTGCTGGTTCCCATGCTTCGCACCGTCCTTCCCGGTCGCGCCGCGCTGGCGCCGATTGGTGGACGGTGGGCGATCGTCGCGGCGCTGGTCGCGGCGGCGGCGGCCGGGTTCCTGGCGTGGAAGTGGTGGTACTTCGGCCATCTGCTCCCCACCGCGTACTACGTCAAGTCGGACAACCAGCTCTTCGGCTCGGCCGGCGTGCTGTTGCCGGGCCTGGCCCCGGTTGCCCAGTTCGCGGTCCTCCGCCTCGTGCCCGTCGCCATGACCCTGGGGTTCGCAGCGGCATTGCTCCGGGTTCCCTGGCGCATCACGGTTGCCGCGCTGGTGGCGCTACTGCCGGCGTCCGGCCTCATCGCCCTCTATGCACGCGCCATCCACGAGAGCGCCTACGGGTTTCGCTACGAATACCCGTACCTGCTGCCGTTCGTGGGCTGCGCGGTCGGGCTGTTCGCCGAACTGTGGCGTCGCGCGCCGCGGCCGTACATGTGGGCGGTGGCGCTCGGCCTCGCCTGGGCACCCGCCGTGGCGCAGGTGGCGCAGCCGCAGACGACCGGCATGCTCATGACACCGCCCGGCGCGGTGCTGGAGCGGGCGGTCGGCGAGTTCGAAGGCGATGCGCTGGCCCTGATGGGGCGCGATCTGGGCGAGACCGGCCTCGGGCAGCGCGCCGTGATTCTGCTCGGCGGGGCGGGCCAGGTGCCGTACTACAGCCGCTTCAAGGCGATCGACTGGGTCGGCCTGAACGACATCCGTCTATCGGGGCGGTACCCGCTGACCATCGACGAGGCGTGGCAGTACATCACGGCGCTGAACCCGGACGTCGTGTATTCGATCCTGCCGCCCGCCACGCCCGGGGTGGGCGATCGGCGCGCCGATCCGGCATTCCTCTCGCCGAGCGTGCAGAGCAGCGTCGCCGGCCGCGGCTCCGAGCTCATCGCGAGCTGGGACCGGGAGCGGGTGGCTGCCTGGTACTACCGCGAGATGCAGTTCATCCGCGACCACTTCGAGTTCGGCGCCGCCTACGAGCTGCCGGGCGACTGGGCCTTGTTCGCCTATGTGCGGCGCGACTCGCCGCACCGCGAGGTCATTCAACAGGTGCTCGGGAACTCCCGCCGCGCCGCCCGGGACCTCGACCTGACGGCGTTGTACGGGACCGACCCGCGCACGCTGCGGTGACGGGGGCGGACGGCGTCATCGCCCGTGTGCGGCCGCGGGTCAGCACGCGCGAACTGCGCGATCGTGACGTTGGTCGGCGGACCGCCCGCTAGCTGCAGGGGATCGCGCGGCGCTCGCGCAGGAAGCCCACTATCCGCGCAGCGATGTCGCGTGACATGCGCGCCGAGTAGTGGATGCGGTCCACATAGAGATTCTCCTGCACGTCCTCCTGCATGTCGGCGAGCCAGAGGAAATCGCCCGGTGCCTCGAGCGCGGGGCGCTCGGCGCTCATCAGCTCATAGGCGCGGCCGATCTCCTCGTAGGGAAACGGCTCGCCCGGCTCGACCGGTTCGTAGAGGAAGTGGCGCGTGCGGTCGTACTTGTACACGGGCACCGGCTGCCAGACGAATGCGGTCCGGATCGCGTGCTGCCGGCCGACCGACTCGATGAAGCGCTTGTTGGCCAGCCACTGGGCGATGATGCGGCGATGCAGCTGCGTCTCGGCGTCGCGGTCGATGGCCGGCGGCACGTGGAAGCGGGCGCGCAGCCGCCGCAGCAGGTGATAGACGGGAAGATCGACCACGGGACCCAAGCGGTGCGGTAGCGCGGATCCGTCCATCATCTCCCGCAGGCTGCTCGTGTAGGCCAGCTCCCCGGCAAAGAAGAACTCGTTCAGCCCGTCCACGAACACGGCGAGGTCGGGCGCCGCGCCGGCACGGATCAGCGACTGGAAGAGCAGGGCTTCCTGCGTGCTGATGTACGACGGGTGCCCGAAGTTGTAGATCGCGACCGGCGGTCGGCAGGATGCGCCGCCCGCCAGATCCTGCAGCTGCGAGGCAATCGTCTCCGCATCCGGCAGCAGCCATCCGAACATCGTCGAGCCGCCGAACAGGAAGACGTTGAACGCATCGTCGGCCGGAGGCCAGGGACCCTGCTGCGGGGCGTTGCGGCGGTAGCCATCCGCGGTGACGTTGACGTAGGTCCCGGACATCGGCTTGATCCGGAACTGCAGGATCGGCTGGTACTGGAAGATCACACGGCTCTCGTCGTGCAGCCGGACGAGGTCGGCCGTGCTCCAGCCCGGATAGGCGGGCTGCAGCCGCTCGAGGCCGAAGTACGCCATCGGCGTCTCGACGGCGGTTGACGACCTGAGGGACGGGAAGACGTAGAGCAGCGCGTTCAGCAGGGCGAACAGGACGAGGGTCGTCAACAGCGAGATGGCCGCCAGGACGTAGGCTTGTGCCCAGCGGTTCACCGGAGCCTCTGCGTGGCGAGCCTGACGGGGACGGCCGCGCGCCGCCGGATTGGCGTCGGCCTGCGGACGGCCGGCTGGAGCCGCGGCCCGATCGTCACGCGGTCAGTGTGGAACCCGGGCCGCCGCCACGCGATCGCGTACGGCGCGCAAGCGCTCGGTTTGCAGGTCGCGATTGTGGAACTTCTGGGTGAAGACCGACGGCGGGTCTTCCAGCAGGTCGGTGTTGATGAACCGCATCAAGTGCGGCAGGGCGGCCTCCGGCCGGCCCCCTACCAGCTCGACGAGGTAGTTGGCCCAGTTCAGCACCGAGAGCGGCGGACGCGGTTCGGGCGGCGCCGGTTCGCCGAGGTAGGCCAGCTGTTCGAGGACCGGCGCCAGCAGCGTCTCTCCGTCCGCGCGGGCGAGGCTGGCGTGCAGCCGCTGGAGGGGTTGGGGATCGAGCGCGTGCACTTCAGAGGGGAGGAAGCCGCAGAGCGGAAAGAAACGAATGTCGCAGCTGACGCGCCGGAGCGTTCCCAGCCTGCCGGTCCCGTGAAAGAGCAGGGCGTTGAACAGCACGCCCGTGCCCGCCCGGGCCTCGATCTCGATGGGCGGCGCCAGGCGCTGCAGACGCGCATCGTCGGCCTTCCACATCTTGTGGCAGAACAGCCCGAGCCGGTGGCTGCCCGGAAACAGGCGCAGCGTGGACTCGGGACACGCGTTGAGCGCGACCCACAAGGTGACGCCGCTCGGGCTGGTCGGCAGGCTCGCGCCGGTGAAGTCCTGGTGCAGGCGATAAGCGCCGTGCACTTCCATGAAATCCGATTTCGCCTCGTTGTGGTACGTGGCGATGTCTCGGGATGCCTCGGTCAGCGCGCCGCCCTTGAACTGGCCATGATACGTGCTGCTGACGTGCGCCAGCGGGCCGATGAGCGTCGCCAGGATGGGACTCAGGCGTGCGACCAGGGTCTGGGCGAGCGCAGGCGTGGTCGTGATGCGGGACAGCTTCCGGCGTACGTCCTGCGGAAAAATCGAGGCGTCGGCACCGGGATCCAGCAGCGGCTGGAATTCCTCGACCGAAATGCCGATGGCTTCCGCGAGACAGGCCTCGAAGGCGTCGGTGACGCCGTGCTGCAGGCCGGAGAGGCGCACGTACCCGTGCTCGTCGTAGAAGCGAGCGGCCTGCTCGAGATGCTGTGGTGTGACAGTATGGACGTCAAATACCATCGCTGGGCTCTCTGTCGGACGTGAAGGGATTCTAGTGCAGTGCCGTGACCGGCCGCAACATCTGCGTCATGATGTGCACGACCGTCCGCCCGCGACCGATACTGCCTCCAGAGCACATGCCCATGCCACGATCGCCGGCGTGGTCGCCGAGACGCCCGCCCGGCACCAGACCTGAACCGGAAGTCGGGTAGCGCAGCCGTGTCCCACGACCTGTCCATGAGGTGGCACCGTGGATGGCCAGAGCTGCTGGCGTGGCTCGCCCTGGCGACGACAGCACTGGTCGTGTCGCCGTTGAACTCGGACGCCGGCTATGTCCTCGTGGCCGCGCGGCGGGTGCTCGATGGTGACCGGCTGTACGTCGATCTCATCGAGACCAATACGCCGTTGATTTTCTGGCTGATGTCCGTGCCGGCCATGGCCGGCACGTCGGCGTCACTGTCCGATGCACGACTCGTCGCGCTGTTCACAGCCGCGCTGCTGTGGCTCGCCACCGCCTGTGGCGGTCTCGCCGCCGGGCGAGTTCCCGGCTCGGTCCAGTTGCTGCGAGGCTGGGTCATCGGCGCCTACTGCCTGGCCAGCGTGTTCCTCTTCCTGACCCAGGTGGGCCAGCGCGAGCAGGTGGCGGTCATGCTGCTGCTGCCGCAGTCGGTGCTGGCCGCGTGCGCGGCTGCCGGTCATCGGTCACCGAGGGGGCTGAGTCTCGCGGGCGGAGTCATGGCCGGGCTGGCCGTTGCGATCAAGCCGTTCTTCCTGGCCCCGTGGGTCGCCATGGAACTGGTGGTGATCGCGCTGCGCGGCCGGCGGGCCACGATCAGGGCTGATGTCGGTGCGCTCCTGCTGGTTCAGTGCGGGTATGCCGCCGCGGTCCTGGCGTGGCACCCCGACTACGTGACACGCGTGCTGCCGCTGCTCAGCGACTGGTACGGCGCGTACGCGACGGATCGCCTCGGGCTCGTCGGCTCCGGGCGGGTCGTCGTGATCGCGCTGGCCGCGCTGGCAGCGATTGTCTGTCCCCACTGGCTGCCGCGCGACCTCACCGCGGCGTGCGCTCGCATCTTCGGGGCCGCGACGCTCGGCTGGCTGCTCAGCTACATCGTCCAGGGCAAAGGATGGCTCTATCAACTCCTGCCGGCCGAAGTGAGCGCGGCGGCCGCGCTCGCGGCGCTGGGGGCCGCCCTGGTGCAGCACGCCGGATGGCGGCGGGGGCTGCAGGTCGTGGCGCGAGTTTCCGTGCCGCTCGCGATCGGCAGCGCGGCGACGGGCATCGCGGCCATTACGGCCGGGACAGGCGGCGCCGTGCTCCGCGGAGGCGCGGCGCTGTCCTCGGCGTATCCCGGCTGGTTCACCGAGATGCAGGCGGCGGTCGAGAAACACGCCGCGGGCCAGCCGGTCTACGTCATGTCCACCAGCGTCTGGCCGACGTTCCCGCTGGTGAACGTCGCCCACCTGCCGTGGCCGTACCACTATCACTTCCTGTGGCCGATTCCGGCGCTGTATGCCGGCGCTGGCGGCGGCCCGTATCGACTACCCGAGCAGCAGGACCCGCGCGAGCGCGAGTTCTTCGAAACCGTGGTCGGCGACCTCGTACGCACACCGCCGCGGCTGCTGTTCGTCGAGCGAAGTGCGGCCCAGCAGGCGATGCAGGGACGCGTGTTCGATTTCGTGGAGTACTTTTCCGGCTCGCCGGCGTTCCGCCTCCTGTTTGCACGGTACACCCGGCTGGCCGACATCGCCACGTGGGACGTCTACCTGCTCGACGGCGACGCGGACGGCCGCGCGCGCCCCCAGGCCATGGCCGCTACGATCGGAACGGGGGGTGTTCGGTGACGAACCGCAGCACGCACGCCGCGATGCGCTGATAGCCGCCCGGGTTGGGGTGGCCATCGGTCTGGTAGAAATCGTGCGGCGCGAGCCCGCAGGCGTCGATGCCACCCCGCAGAGGGATGCCCCGATCCGCGAGAAATTGGCGCGCGCGCACGCCGTAGGGATTGATCGCCCCACGCAGCACTTCGTCCTTGGCCGGCAGGTGGATGAAGAGGACGTTGCCGACGCCGACGGCTTCCACGATGCGCAGCGCGGCAGCGGTGTTCTCGGCGAAGAGAGGATCGCGGCGAGCGGCGCCGATTCGATCGCGGAGTGGGCGGTAGCCTTTGCGATAGAGGGCCAGCCGGTTCAGGATATGACGCGCGGGCCGCTGCCGGCGGACGGCGTCGTCCAGGAACTGCGGCTTGTCACCCTCGGCCGGGAGCCCATAGTAGCCGGAGACGCGCTCACAGGCGCTCACATCGGCGATGCAGTTCAGTACCGGATCGGGAAAGCGCCACCGTGGCCGCACCCAGTCGTCCGAGATGAACACCACCACGACCCTGCGGACCGCCACTCCCTCGGCGGTCAGGGCGTGCAGAAGGTCGGCGAAGTGCAGGAGTCCAGTGCCCAGGATCCCGCCGTTGGCGACCTGCAGCCCGGTCGCGCGGTCGAGCTCGCTCGCGATGTCGTTGATCCAGGGCGGCGCTCCAAGCCCTTCGGTGTAGCTGTCGCCGAGGACGAGGAGCGTCGGCCGGCCGTGTTCGAGGTCGGCCTCCTGCACCAGGCCGAAATTGTTGGTGCGGAACCGGTAGGCGAATTCGAGAGCCCACGATCGCCAGTCCGGCAGTGCGTAGTAGGTTTCCAGCTCGATGACAGCATCGCGGGCGTAGCGGAACCCACCCGATGCCAGGTTCTCGAACACCACCCCGCCGCTGCCTCGATAGAGGCTGATGCGCCGGTCCCAGTGATAGGGACCGGGCTCGCTCATGGCCAGCAGCAGCATCAACTCGACGAGCACGAGCGCGACCATGGAGCCGCCGACCAGCAGCAAGCCCTTGAGCAACTGGGGGCGCACACGCCGGGACGGCTCGGCGACCGGCCGGGTCGAGTCGATGCCAGGGGAGGGGGAGTTCGACACAGGCACGAGAGAAAAAGGTAGTAGGGTTCATTAAGGCTAGCACAGCCATTGCCAGGGCAAACGGTCCAGCAGCCGCCGGGAAACCCAGCGGACCGTGTCGGAATGCGCCATTTCTGGCACATTTACGCCCGCTGCGCGGCCGGGCCAATCCTGCCGGCGGCTGGAGTACATTTACCGTTCCCCCTTGCGCGCATGATCCCTGCAGCATCCCCATCACATGACGCTCACCTCGATCGTGAGTGCACTCGATTCGTGCGCTACCTCACGGCGCAGAGACCCGGCCCCTATGTCCTGGCCAAGTACCGCGATGCGCACCGGCGGAGCGAGGAGCTGCACAGGGGGGCGGGGCGTCGGTTCGAGCGCCTGCTGCTCGCCGTTGCCTCCGCGCACATTGTCGGGGCAAGGCTGGTCGATGCCTACACCGCGATATTTCTGAAGGGCGCTCTGATTCGACGCAAATGGGTGCTCCTGCTGGCGATCCTCGAGACCTGCGCCCCGACGGCCGACTATTTCGACGAGCCGCGGGACACCGGGCGGGCGGCGCTGCTGGGACGTCTGGCCGGGCAGGGTCTCGTGTTTGCGCTGGCGCTGCTGGCATCGGTCGTGTTGTTCACGCCGCTACGCCTCGCCCTTGGCGGGTCGGCGGATTCGGGGGAGGGCGCGTAGCGCGTCATGGCGCGCGTGGTCGTCGTCGGCTCGGGAGCGAGCGGCGTTCATTTCGCCCTCACCGTCCTGCAGAAGGGCCATGAGGTCGTGATGCTCGATGTCGGCCGATCCCGGCCGCCGAGCGTCAACCCGCGTGACTCGTTCAGCGACCTCAAACGCACGCTCGGGGATCCATCCGGGTACTTTCTCGGCGAGCGCTATCAGGGCGTGGTGTATCCCGGCGCGGACGTGGAGTATTACGGGTTCCCGCCGAGCAAGGACTACGTCTTCGACTGTCCGCCGGCATTTGCCACGCGCATGTCGGGCTTTGCCGCGCTGTCGTCGTTCGCACAGGGAGGCCTGGCCGAGGCGTGGACCGGCGGCGCGTATCCGCTGGACGACCGCGACCTCGAGGAGTTCCCGTACGGTTACGGCGATCTCGAGCCGTTCTACACCGAGGTCGCGCGGCGCATCGGCATCACGGGCGCCACCGACGATCTGTCACGGTTCTATCCCGTCCACGATCACTTGATGGAGCCGTTGCGCCTCGATCGGCAGTCGGCGGTGCTGATGACGCGCTATGCCAGCGAGCGCGCGCGCCTGAACGACACGCTCGGCGTCTACCTCGGCCGCTCGCGCGTGGCGACGCTGAGTACGGACAAGGATGGGCGCGGCGCGTGCACGTATCTCGGGCGCTGCCTGTGGGGGTGTCCGTCGGCGTCGCTGTACACGCCGCGCACGACGCTGGAGCAATGCCGTCGATTCCCCGGGTTCACCTACGTGGCTGACGTCTACGTCACGCACCTGCGGGTCGCCCCGAATCGCCGTGTGATCAGCGCCGTCACCGAGGAGGCATCCGGCGGCGGCGGCGGCGGCGAGATCGCGGGAGACCGGTTCGTGCTCGCCGCCGGCACGCTGTCATCCTCGAACATCTACCTGCGGACGGTCTTCGAGGAGACCGGCCAGGCGGTGGTCCTCGAAGGACTGATGGACAACCGCCAGATCCTGGTGCCCTTCCTCAACCTCGCAATGCTCGGCCAGCGTTACGATCCGGCGAGTTACCAGTACCATCAACTCGCGCTCGGGTTCGAGAGCGGCAGCCCACGGCAATACGTGCACGGGCAGATCACGACGCTCAAGACCGCCCTGGTGCACCCGATCGTGCAGAACATGCCACTCGACTTGCGCAGCGCGGTGAGCGTGCTGAAGAACATCCGCGCCGGCCTCGGCGTGGTCAACGTGAATCTGGCAGACCGTCGCCGAGCGGACAACTGCGTCACCCTGGGCGCCCCCGTGCAGGGCCGGCGTCCGCTCGTCGTCCGCTACGCCCCACCCGCGGGGGAGGACGAACGGATCCGGCTGGCGCTGCAGACCGTGCGCCGGACGATGTGGCGGCTCGGGTGCGTCGTCCCACCGGGGATGTCGCACCTGCGGCCGATGGGCGCCAGCGTGCATTACGCCGGCACCATTCCGATGACCGGGAGCGGGGCGCCGCACACGGCGCTGGCGGACTGCCGGAGCGCGGACTATGGCAACCTGCACTTCGTGGACGGGACGACGTTCCCGGCCCTGCCCGCCAAGAACCTGACATTCACCCTGATGGCCAATGCGGTGCGGGTGGCGGAGCACGCGTTCTGATGCGCCGGGGGCTGCCGCAGAATGGTCCGTCGGGCCGCAGGCGCCGATAAGTGATGGCAATGGATCCGCTCGTCTCGGTGGTGGTACCGGCGTTCAACGAGATCGACGTCGTCGCGGAGTTCCACCGCCGAGCCACGGCGGCCCTCGAATCGCTGCCCGGTGTCCGGCACGAGATTGTCTTCGTCGACGACGGCAGCTCCGACGGGACCTATGAGCGCCTGCGCGGCATCGCCGACGCGGACGCGCGGGTGAAGGTCCTGAAGTTCTCGCGCAATTTCGGGCATCAGATCGCCATCACCGCGGGGATCGACCACGCGTGCGGCGACGCCGTGGTGGTCATCGACGTGGACCTGCAGGATCCGCCGGAAGTCATCGGCGCGTTCATCGCCAAGTGGCGGGAGGGCTACGACGTCGTGTTCGGCGTGCGGGAGAAGCGGGAAGGCGAGAGCGCCGCCAAGCTGTTCACTGCTTCGCTGTTCTACCGGCTGCTCGATCGGGTGAGTGGGATCAGGATTCCCGTGGACGTCGGCGACTTCCGCCTGCTGAGCGCCGCGGCGGTGCGGCAGTTCCGCGGCCTGCGCGAGAAGGACCGCTTCGTGCGCGGGCTCGTGAGCTGGATCGGCTTCCGCCAAATCGGCGTCCCCTACCACCGGGTGGAGCGCTACGCCGGCAGCACCAAGTACCCATGGCGGAAGATGATCAAGTTCGCGATGGACGGCATCACGTCGTTCTCGACCGTGCCGCTGAAGCTCGCCACCTGGCTCGGCTACGCGGCCTCGTTCGTGGCCTTCCTCTACCTGTTGAGCGTACCGGTGCAGAAGATGATGGGCATCACGGTCACCGGCTTTGCCACCGTCATGGTGGCGATCCTGTTCCTCGGCGGCGTGCAGCTCATCTGCCTGGGCATCGTGGGGGAGTACATCGGACGCATCTTCAACGAGATCAAGCCGCGACCGATGTACGTGCTGGAATCGGTGCACACGGCCGCCGGCACGGTGCCGGGACCGGTCGGTGCGCCGCTGCCGCCCGACGTCCTCGGGCGCGCATGAGACCACGACGGATGGATGCACCCTCGACCCCTTCCCCGGCGCCCCGCCTGCGGCACATCGCCCTGCGGCTGTTCCTGACCTGCTGGCTGGTGTACGGGCTGCATCTGGCGACCAACACCGTCCGCGAGATCTTCCTGGCGCTGGCCATTGCCGAGGACTTGTCGTTCCGGGTGGACGCGTACGGCGGGATGCACGCGGACCTGTTCGAGCTGGAAGGCCGCGGCTGGCACATCGGCAACAATCCGGGTACGTCGATGCTGGCGGCGATTCCGTACGCGGTGGTGCGACCGTTGGCCGATCGGATGGTCGATCGGGTGAACCGGACACGGGCCGCGAGCGGCGCCGAGCCGCCCGAATACCACTCGCCCTGGCCGATGGCGCGCGAGTTCTATCGCGAAGCGTGGCGGCGCGGCTACGACGTCAAGTTTGGCATCGCCGCCATCGTCATGCAGCTGCTGTGCATGGCGCCCATCTCGGCATTCGGCGTCGTGCTGATGTTCTGGACCCTGCGGCACCTGTCTCGATCGGAGACGGCCGCCCTGTGGCTGGCGCTGCTCTATGCGTTTGGCACGCCAGTGTTCTTCCGCACGGGCTTCATCAACCAGAACATGATCCTGACGGTGGTTGGGTTCGCCGGCTTCCTCCTGCTGTGGCACCCGTTTCCCCTGATCGCGGCCGATCGGCGGCGCTATCTGCTCGCCGGGCTCGCCGGCGGCGGAACGCTGCTCCTCGACTACACCGGCGTCGTCCTGGCCGCCGGGCTGTTCGTGTACGGGGCGTGGCGGGTGCGGGATCGCATGCCCTTCGCCGCGTGGTACGCCGCCGGCGCGATCGGACCCGTCCTTTTACTGTGGTTTTACCAGTACCAGAGCTTTGGCCATCCGTTCTATCCCGGCCAGGCGTGGATGCCGGTGCAGAACGAGTTCGTGACGACCGGAGTGCGCGGCGTCAGCTACCCGGATCCGGCGCTGGCGCTGGCGAACTTCTTCGACTATCGCTTCGGGCTCTACACCTCGTGTCCCTTGCTGCTGCTGGCGTTTGCCGCGCCCTGGCTGCGCCACTGGGTCCCACGGCGCGAGGTGTGGACCATCTTTGCCGTGTTCGGCGCCCTGGTCGTGTTCTTCGCCGCCATCCGCTACTCGTGGCTGCAGTACAACTCGGGCGTCCGCTACCTCGTGCCAGCCGTGCCGCTGCTGTTCCTGCTCGCCGCCGGCGTGCTCCTGCGCCTGCCGCGGCCGCTGGCGTGCCTGCTCGGGGTGCTGTCGGTCTACCAGGCATGGTCGCTGGCCATGTATCGGGAAGTCGAGCGCGGCGCCGGGCTGCTCGAACCGCTCCTGCACGTCACACTCGGAGGCTTCCAGTTGCCGTCGCTGACGGTGCTGTCCCGCATTGGCGTCGAGCTCGAATACTTTCGACACGGCCCCTCGCCGCTGCCGATATTCGTCCTCGCCGCCGGGATGCTCTACGTTCTCTGGTCGCGGCGCATCTGGACCCCGCGGGACGTCGGCCGGCCGTGACCGGGTCCGATCGCCCGGCGCTATTCGTCACCGGCGCGAGCGGCTTCGTGGGCGCGCGGCTGCTGGCGCTGCTGCAGACGGACCGCTTCGCGCGCGTGACGCTGCTGGCGCGGGGGGCGCTCCCCGTGCCCGAGGGGCTCCGCGGGCGCGTCGAGATCGTGCGCGGTGACCTCCGCGATCCGGCCGCCTATGCGCCGCACATCGCGCCCGGCGCGGTCGTCCTTCACCTGGCCGCTCGCACGGGCGCCGGCACCCGCCGCGAGCACTTCGCGGCCAATGAGGGAGGTACGCGCGCGCTCGTGACCGCCGCCGGCGAGCGCCGCGCGGGCCGGCTGCTGTTCCTCAGCTCGATTGCCTGCGGCTTTCGCACGCGCATCGGCTATCACTATGCCGATGCCAAGGAGGCTGCCGAGCGGCACGTCGCGGCAAGCGGCCTGCCGTGGGCGGTGGTGCGGGCCACGATGGTGCTCGGGCATGGCGGCGCCATCTGGTCGGCGATCGCGGACCTCGCCGGGCGGCCGCGCATGGTGCGCCCCGGCGGGGCCGGGGTACGCGTACAGCCAATCTGGGTCGACGACCTTGCGCACGTGCTCGCCGAGGAGGTCGCTCGCCCCTCGCTCACGAACGAGATCGCCGAACTGGGAGGTCCCGATGTGCTGACCTTCGACGAGGTGCTGGCGCGAGTCAGCCGTCGGCTGCGCGGCACCGCATCCCCCATCGTCCACGTGCCGGCGCGTCCCGTGGCGTGGGCGCTGCGGGCGCTCGAACTGGTGCTGCCGGTGCGGCTCCCGGTCAGTGCCGGCCAGCTGGGATCGTTCATGAACGACGGCGTCGCGCGTCCGGACCCGCGGCTGGCATCGCGGTACCCGGCGCTGCTCGGCGTGGACGAGATGCTGGACCGCCTGATGCCGACGGGCGGCGCCGCGGCGCGGAGCGTCCGCGGCCGCGAGGACCTGGGCGTTACGCCACGAACGGAATGAACCGCTTCGTGCGCGCGCAGTACTCCGCGTAGCCGGGCAGCGACTGGACGAGCGCGCGCTCCTCCTGGACCGCCTGCCGCAGCACAACCGGCGCCAGCGCCAGCACACCAAGCACGAGCCACGAATTCAACGCCAGCTCCAATCCGATGAGCAGGATGACGTCGCCGGCGTAAATGGGATGGCGCACGTAGCGATATACGCCGTGACTGACGACGACGTGTTCGCCCAGGACCTTCGCCGCTTCGATGTCGCTCCAGTTGGACCCGAGCTGCAGCCGCCCGGCCAGCGCCGTCGCCAACCCGATCGTGTAGACGACGCCGCCGATCGCGCGCAACGCCGCCGGGGCGTCGGCGATCGGCAGCAGATCCGGGAGGAGTGTCTGGACGGCGATGCCGGCAAGGACGGCGACCTTGACGGCCTTCACCGCGCCGAGCACGAGGCCGGGGCGCGGCGCCCGCGCCGCCCCGCGCTTCATCCATTCCCAGAGGACCTTGTGGGCGATGAGGCCGGCCAGAAGATACCAGCGCAGCGGGTCGTCGAGAATCATGGCCGCTGGACCTCACCGCTCGCGTGCCGACCGCTTGGCCACGCGTCCTTCGAGCGATACACGTACACCATTCCATCTCCCAGGGTTCCGGGAAACTGCTTGACCGGCTCGAAGTGCTCGCGCAGCTCGGCGGCGAGTTCAGGGTATTGCGCTTCGAGGTGCATCGGCATCGTGACCACCACCCAGACCGCGCCGCCGCGCGCCAGGGCACGCAGCTGCGCCGGTGTGCCGACGACGCTCCACTCGGGTGCGTAATGGCCGCGATAGACGTGGGCGGCCAGCCCGCTGGTGGCAATCGCGTCATCGGTCCCGGCCGCGCCGACCACGAACTCGCGTGCCCCCTCGTAGTCCTGCTTCGGTCCATAGGCCCGCGGCAGCGCGACCGCCGAGGCCAGCACCGCCAGTGTCGCCAGGGCCGTGCCCGCCGCGCGGCCGAGAGGTTCGCGCAGCGAGGCCCAGCGCGCCGCCGCGCCGGCAGTGGCGGCGAGCCCGCGGACCACGATCAGCATCGCGAACCCGGCGGCGAAGAAGAAGAACCGCGGCCACAGCGCGTGCTGCAGGGCGATGGTCACGCCGGCGCCCGCGATCACCGGGCCGATGAAGAGTGCCAGCAGCGCCGGCTGCTGCCGTGCGTAGCTCCCCGTCCCGGCGAGCAGGACCGCGAGGCCGGCGAGGGCCACGACACCGAACACCGCGCCGGACACCAGCCCGATCTGCAGCCGGGCCAGCGTCTCGGTCAGCGTCCACAACGGGTTGAGCCACACCGCGACCTCGGTTTCCTCGGCGAGACCCGGCCCGAGCAGCTGCGGCAGCACCGGGGCGTAGAGCACGAGCGTCAGCACCGCCGAGGCGGCGAAGCCGCCCAGCGGCAGCATCAGCCGCCGCGGGTCGCGGACGGCACGCGCCGATTCCCACGCGAAGGCACCGAACTGGCCGGCGGCCACGAACATCATCGTCAGATGGCTGTACATGCCGAGGGCGACGAGGATCGCGTAGAGCCCCCACCGCCACGGCCGTCCCGTGCGCATCGCCTGCAGCAGGACCGCGCTCGAGACGAGCGTGAAGAACAGCAGCGCCGTGTAGGCGCGAGCGTTCTGGCTGAACCACACGTGATGGAACGAGACGGTCAGCAGCGCAGCGGCCAGCCAGGCCTCGGTCCGCGAGGTGATCTGCCGCCCGAACAGGTAGGTGGCCCAGATGCTGGCGACGCCGAACAGTGCCGCGGGCAGGCGCAGCGCCCAGGCGCTCTCCCCGAACGCGAGGAAGGAGGCGTGCGCCGCCAGCGAGTAGAGCAGGTGCTGGTTCTGATCGTTGTAGGTAGTGGCGATCCCGGCGAAGGGCAGCCGCGCGTAGTTGACGAAGGTCAGCACTTCGTCGAGCCACAGTCCTTCGCCCAGGCGGTGCAGCCGCAGCACGGCCGCCGTGACGAGCAGGAGCGCCACGCCAATCGCGGAACCCCGGCGGCTCACCCGACCCGTGTCCTCGTGCCGCCGTAGTCGGAGCCCGCGTCGGCCGCCGGCTCGCGCCGCCCGCGGGTGAGCACCGCCCGCGAGGTCACCAGCGCCCGGGTCGACTGGGCGACGCGCCGGAGGACGCCGTCGGCGACCATGCCAATCAGCAGGAGCTGCAGGCCGACCATCAGCATGAGCAGGGCCGAGGTGGAGAGCACCGGCTGGATCAGCATCGACCAGCCCAACGGCTGGTCGGTGCGATAGGAGAACGCGAGGATGTCGTTGACGACCTTCAGCGTCCCGCCCATCGTGAACAGCGCCGCCAGCGGCAGGAAGACGCGCAGCGGCTGGAACAGCATCGCCATGCGCAGCACCAGGACCATGAACTCCATGAAGTGCCTGGGCCGAATCTTCGACCGGCCGATCCGCGCGTGGTAGTCGATCGGCACGTAGCGCACCAGGTAATCGTCCGCCAGGAAGGCCAGGGTGATCGTCGTCGTGAACGAGAACTTGTTCGGGAGGATGCGCAGGTACTGGTTCACGCACTCGCGGCGGAACGCCCGCAGGCCGGAGTTGAGGTCGGGAATCACCGTCCCGGCGATGCGGTTGGCGAGTTTGCCGAGCAGCCACTTGGCCGGACGGCGCACCAGGGGAATGGCGACGTGGTCGCCGACGCGGGCGCCGACCACCATGTCGGCGGTGTCGAGCTCGCGCAGCAGGTCGGGAATGCGTTCGACCGGATAGGTCCCGTCCGCGTCGCTGATGACGATGGTGTCGTAGGCGGCGGTCATGATGCCAGTCTTCAGCGCGCTGCCGTAGCCGCGATTCTCCAGGTGCTGGACGACTACGGCTCCGGCCCCCCGCGCCGCTTCGCCGGTGCCGTCGGTGGATCCGTCGTCGACGACGACGATTTCATACGGCCGGCCGAGACGGGCCATGACCGCGGCTGAGGCGCGCACCGTCGCGGCGACGGCGCCGGCCTCGTTGCAGGCGGGGAAGATCAGCGTGACGCCCTCAGCGGTACTCGTTTCCATGATCAGTCTTCGACGACGTGCGACTCGAACTGCTGCCGGTGCAGGCGCCACGCCTCCCGGTCGAAACGCCCGGCGTCGTCCAGGCAGCCACACGCGGCGTAGGCCATGGCCAGGGTGTGGTGCGTGTTGTCGTGCGCGAACAGGCCCTGCCGGCCGAGCGAGACCAGACCGTCGATCTGCTCGGTCCAGCGATCGAGCCGGTCGAAGTGCTCCTTGTAGCCCAGCGTGTAGATGGGGTAGGCCTGGCGCAGCCGGCGCGTAGCCACCTGGCGCACGCGACTGGTGACCGGAAGGCCGGCGCGAGCCAGGGCGTCCAGCACGATGGCGCCGAGGCCTTCGTCGCTCTGCGACCAGATCTCGTCGTCGACGGCGCACGGGATCTCGGCGCACAGGACCGTCAGGCCCGCCGGGCCGTGCAGGCTGTAGTTCTTGGGCTCCGAAATGCGGGTCACGGGAATCTCACGCTCGGGAAAATAATGCGCGTCGTACTCGGTGAACTGATCGGTCTCGAGGACAACGTAGGTCAGCACCATCGCGCGATAGCTGAGCGCGTCGCACGACGCCTGGATGTCGGGCGGCGCGGCGGGACTGATGGCTCGGACCAGCAATGGCAGGGGAATGGTGGACAGAACGGCATCGGCCTCGACGCGCTCGGTGGCCGCCGGGCCGCGCAGCGAGACCGCACGCGCGCGTCCGCCGACCACCTCGATCGCGGCGGCGGTGGTGTCGAACCGCAGGTCGACACCGGATTGCCGGGCCCGGGTGAGGAAGGCGTCGCTGATCTGCCCGAAACCGAGCCGCGGGTAGAAGAAGCGGCCCCGTCCGGACTTGTCGAAGCCGGGCACCGCGCGCAGGACCTTCTTGATCATCTTGCCCGGTGTACCCGCCGAGACGCGGCGCCGTGCCTGCTCGCCGTCCAGCTCGGTCGGCGATCGCCCCCAGATTTTCTCCGCGTACGGGAAATAGAAATCGCGACAGATGGTCGGCCCGAGACCGTGCTCGAGGACGCTGGCGAAGGTATGACCGTTGCTGGCATGCCGCCGCTTGAGGAGCGCATCGCGCAGCGAGCCGGCGGCGAAGCCGATCGGCAGGTTGCGCATCAGGTCGAGGGGCTTCAGCGGGAAGTGCACCCAGCGTCCACGAAGCCGAATGCGGCCGTGGCGCGGGCGGTCGAGGAGATCGGGACCGAGCACCTCGCGGATGTCCGCGAGGATCTCCGGCGGGCATGTCGGGTGCAGCCGATGGCTCCCGTAGTCCACCCGCATCCCCGCGACGTCGAAGCTTCCGGCATTGCCGCCGGCGGCGGCCGCGCGCTCGATGAGTGCCACGGCGAAATCCGGGCGCGCTGCCAGCTTGGCGGCGGTGGCGAGTCCGGCCGGTCCGGCCCCGAGCACGACGACGCCGACGCTCATCGTGCGATCACCTGGCGCAAGCGCCGCAGGACCGCGCGCCCCTTGACGTAAGCGTGCCATCGCGGCCGTCCCCAGCTCTCGAGGCGACCGTCGCCCTGAAAGTAGTAGGCATCGAGGCGGGGGAGCCGCCACCGGTCGTCGATCACCCCGATCGGTCGGAGCTCCGCCGTACAGGCGCATTCGCACGCAGCGGCCGCCGCGCGGGCCACAGCGTCGTTGACGCGACCGTACGGATACGCGAAGGACGATGGCCGCACGCCGGTGTGCCGTTCGAGAGCGGCCAGCGAGCCCTCGATCTCGTCCTCCGCCTGCGCCGCGGGGACCGCGGTCAGATCGGGATGCCTCCGGCTGTGCGCCCCCAGCGACACGCCGGCGCTCGTCAGGCGAGCGAGGCCGTCCCAGTCGAGCAGCGGCATCACCGGAATATTCGCCGGCGACGACCCGCCCCACGCGTTGGTGCCGCCGACGTGGTCGGTGACCACGAACACGGTGGCGGGCAGGCCGCGCTCGCCAAGCAGCGGGGCGGCGATGGTGGCGACGCTCTCAAACCCATCGTCGAAGGTGATGGCCACCGCATCGGTCTCGTCGCTGACGGCGAGCAGATCTTCGAGTCGCGTCACGCGCACCGCCCCGGAGCCCAGCCACCGCACGTGGCGCGCGAACGCGCGCGGGGACACGGATATCGGAGAGCCGGAGTCATCGATGGAATGGTACGTGAGAATCGCCCGCATCGTGTGCTTCTGTTCGCGCGGCCGGCACCCGCCGGACCACGTGCCGGGCTCCCCGCCGCACCCGCGTCTCGCCGCACGAGCGCAGCGCCGTGCCGGGACGAGCAATGGCAAGTCGTCGCGGGCACGTTGGTCGCGCGCGGTGCGTGACGGAATCATTGTAACGTGTCGAGTCACGAATGGCGCCGTCGCGCCGCGCCGCGGGCCGTGATATTTTTCTCCGCGGAACATCTCAATCCGTCGCGCGTGCTCCCGTCCCGTCGTGCGCGCGGAACGGCGGGCCGCGAGCCCGCGGTCGCGGCACCGCGGCGCGCGTGGGATTGCGATCAGCCCTGATGCCCAGCCCCGCCACCCACGTCCGGAGCCGTGTGCTGCCGAGCCCCGCTCGATCGACGGAGCGCCGGCGGTGAGCCGGCGGCGACTCGCCCTCGGTGTTGTCGTCGTGCTGGTGGCGTTGGGGATCGTCTCGTATCGCGCCGTCCTGGACGTGGCGCGCGAGGGCTACTGGCACGGCCGCCGCGGCTGGGCGCGGATCAACGGCCGGCTGGTGGACGTCGGCGGCTACCGGCTGTACATCTCCTGCCGCGGCACCGGCGCGCCGGCGGTCGTCCTCGAGGCCGGCCTCGGATCGGCCAGCAGCACGTGGGCCCAGGTCGCGCCGGGGATCGCCGAGTTCACGCGGGTGTGCGTGTACGACCGGCGCGGAATCGGGCTCAGCGACGCGCTCGCGCCCGGCACGCGCAGCCGTGCCGCCGAGGACGTGGTCGCCGACCTGCGGCGGCTGCTCGACGCGCATGACGTCGCACCGCCGTTCGTAGCGGTCGGACACTCGGTCGGGGCTCTGCACATGCGTCTGTTCGCCACGCGCCATCCGGACACCGTGGCGGGGATCGTGCTGATCGATGGCTCTCACGAGGATCAGTTCGCCCGCTTCGCCGCCGATCTGGCCGAGGCCGAGCGGGCCGCGTACGTGCGGCACGAGCAGGCGGGCAACTTCGAGCGGCTGAACCAGTTCGACTCGGCCGAGCAGGTGCGCCGCGCGCACGATCTGCCGGCGGTGCCGCTGGTGGTATTGAGCCCCCAGGGACAGGGCCGGCAGGCGGCGTGGCAGGCGGCGCTCGCCGGACTGCGGCCCGACGCGCGACATCTGGTGGTGCCGGGCGTGGGACACTTCATTCACCACGATGCCCCGGCGGTGGTGGTGGACGCGATCCGGGAGCTGGTGGGCCGGATCCGGACCGGCGGATGACCACCGCGGACCGCGATGAGCCGGCGACGGACGACGCGCGCGTGAAATCCGATCGACGCGCGACCGGACCGATTCTCCACGTCGTCGGGGCACGTCCGAACTTCATGAAGATGGCCGCGGTCTATCGCGCCGCCGCGGGCCGGCTCGATCAGCTCGTGGTGCACACCGGACAACATTACGACTGGCGCATGTCGGGCGTGTTCTTCGACGAGCTTGGCGTGCCCGCGCCGGACGCCAACCTCGAGGTCGGATCGGGGACGCACGCGGAGCAGACCGCCGAAGTCATGATGCGCTTCGAGCCGCTCCTGGCGCAGCACAATCCCGCGGCCGTCGTCGTCTATGGCGACGTCAACTCGACGCTCGCCGCCGCGCTGGTGTGCAGCAAGTGCGGCGTGCCGATCGCCCATGTCGAGGCGGGTCTGCGGTCGCGCGATCGGACGATGCCCGAGGAGATCAACCGCCTCGTCACCGACTGCGTGGCCGACCTGCTGTTCACGCCGTCGGCGGACGCCGACGCCAACCTGGCGGCCGAGGGTGTTCCCGCCACGCGCGTGCACCTGGTCGGCAACGTCATGATCGACACGCTGGTGCGGCTGCTGCCGCAGACCCGTCCCGACGACGTGTGCGGCCGCCTCGGCCTCGCCGGGGCGTTCGTGCTGGTGACGCTGCACCGGCCCTCCAACGTCGACGATCTGGCGACGCTCGGCGCGCTGCTGGCGGCGCTCGGCGAGGTCGGACGGGGCATGGCCATCGTGTTTCCCGTCCATCCTCGCACCCGCGCGCAGATTGCCCGCGCCGGGCTGGCGGTGCCGGACGCGCTGCAGCTGGTGGAGCCGCTCGGCTACCTCGAGTTCCTCGCGCTCCAGCAGCGCGCCGCGCTGGTCATCACCGACTCGGGCGGCATCCAGGAAGAGACCACCTTCCTCGGCGTGCCGTGTCTGACCGTGCGCGAGAACACCGAGCGGCCGATCACGATCACGCAGGGCACCAACGTGCTCGTCGGTCGGGATCCCCACCGTCTCCGGGCCGAGGCGGCTCGCGCGCTTCGCCGGCCGCGCGGCGCGGCGGTTCCGCCTCCGCTGTGGGATGGCCGCGCCGGGGAGCGCATCGCGGACCTGCTGGTGGCGTTCACCACGCGCGGCTCGACGCGATAGGGCGCACGCCGGAGGGGGCCGGGCCGCGGATAAAAGTCTGCGCCGCGCGTGCCTTCAGTCAGCCGTTCCCGGCCGGTGACGTGCGGGCCGCATGACCACGCGGCGAGGGCACGGCACGCATCGGCGCATTCCGCTCACGGGTACTGCGAACGGCCGGGCAGGCGTGCGCACCGCGCGCGATCGGTCCGCACGCGGACGCGCCGCGAATCCGGTAGAATCGATTCATCGCGACGAGGCATTCGCTCTCGCTCCGCGCTCGCAGCCCACACCAGCAGGCGGCGCGTGTGCCTGCGCGCGGGTGGAGTGAGCAATGACCTCGGGAGCGGGTGCGCGAGAGGTCAGGCCGCTGGCGTCGGTGCACGTCGATCTCGACGGTGCCCGGCACATCTTTCAGGCGCACGGCTGGCCATACGAGTCGCGCGAGGACGGGCTGTTCACGTCCGGACTGCGGCATGCGCTCGAGCTGTTCGAGCGGGAGCGCGTGACGGCGACGCTCTTCGTGATCGCTGAAGACCTCATGGATCCGCACAAGCGGACGTTGATCGAGGCTGGGGTGCGCGCCGGGCACGAGATCGCGTCGCATTCGGTGACGCACGCCCGGCTCACGCGCCTCGACGACGCGGCGCGGCGGCGCGAGATCGTCGACAGCGCCTCATGTCTGGCGTCGACGCTCGGCGTGTCGGTCCGCGGGTTCCGCGCTCCGGGGTTCCATTGCGACCCGGGGGTCCTCGGGCTCGTCGACGAGGCGGGATACGACTATGACTCCTCGCTGCTGGCTGGCCGCAGCGGCCGGCCGGCGCAACCGCACCGGCCGCTGCCCGGCCGGCGCCTGGTCGAGCTTCCGGTTCCCACTGCCTCGCCGCTCGCGCTGCCGTTCCATCCGTCGTACAGCCTGGTCGCCGGCGACTGGTACTTCCGCGCGGCACTGTCGCGACACCGGCGGACGGGCGCGCCGTTGATCCTGCTGTTCCATCTCACCGATTTTGCCGACCCGCTGCCGCGCGCGCAGGTATCGCGGTGGCAGCAGCGCTTGTTCACGCTGTCGCAGGTTCCGGGGGCGGAGAAGCGGAGACGCTGCGCGGCAATGCTGGATTTCGTGCGTCGCCACTTCGCGGTGGTCAGCACGACGCGGCTGCTGGCCGAGCACGACGGCGCGGCCGCGGACCCGGCGGAGGCCGTCTCGTGAACGCGCCCGCGCCGCATCGCGCGCCCGCCCTCCCGGCCGCCGACGACTGCACGGACGCGCGGTACGGCGCGGCGGTGCTCGCCGAGGCGCCGCGCCTGCTCGGGATGATGGACCGCGAGGCGTTGAGTCCGACGGCCGGCTGCTGCGATCGCACCTACTGGGCGTGGAAGTTCGTCGATTTTCCCGCCTCGCGCCTGCAGGAGGCGCTGTGCGCGATGGCGTTCCTCTACACCACCCCGCTCCCCGGCAGCCCGTACTGCGGCAACCCGCGGGTCCGTGACTGGATCGATCTCGGGCTTGGTTTCTGGTCGCGCCTGCAGCACGCCGACGGCAGCTTCGACGAAGCCTACCCGTTCGAACGGTCGCTGGCGGCCACGGCGTTCACGACGTTCTACGTCGGCGAGGCGCTGGAGATGCTCGGCAGCCATGGCGATCGAGCGGCGCTGGCCGCGGCCCGCGAGACGATGGCGCGCGCCGGCGCCTGGCTGTGCGGCAACGACGAGACTCATGGCTTCCTGTCGAACCACCTCGCCGCGGCGGCCGGTGCCCTGCTGCACGCGCACCAGGTGACCGGCGAGCGCCGCTTCGAGCGGCGGAGCTGGTACTTTCTCGATCGGATCCTGCAGCGCCAATCGTCGGAGGGTTGGTACGAGGAATACGGCGGCGCCGATCCCGGCTATCAGACCCACGGCAGCTTCTACCTCGCCCGCTGCTGGTCGCTCACCGGCGACGAGCGGCTCATCGAATCGCTGCGCCGCGCCGCCCGCTTCCTGGCGCACTTCGTCCATCCCGACGGCAGCGTCGGCGGCGAGTATGCGAGCCGCAACACGCAGACCTACTATCCCGCGGCCTACGAGATGGTGGCCGCCGCCGACCCGGTGTCGGCATGGATCGCCCAGACTCTGCGGCCCGGGGCGCACGCCGGCGGCGCGGCCAGCCTGCGCGGCATCGACGTCTTCAACTACTGCCCGTTCCTGAACAACTTCGTGATGGCGCACCGGGCCTGCGCCGGCCAGGGCGTGCGGGCGCCGGCCCCCGATCCGGTGGCGCCGGGGTTCACCTGGTTTCCGGCGGCCGGCCTGGCGCATCATCGCACGCCGGTCTACGACGCGTACGCCGGCACGGCCAAAGGCGGCGTGGTGAAGGTCTTCGACCGTCGGAACCGGTCGCTGGCCTACAGTGACTGCGGCTACGTCGGGCGCCTGCGCAACGGCCGCCTCGTGTCGAGCCAGTATTTCGACCCGGCCCGGCCCACGCGCGCCGGGGCGGCCCACCTCGAGGTGGACGGCCAGCTCACGGAGTTTGCCCGCCCGACGATGACCCCGGCCCTCTTCATCGGGTTCCGCCTGTTCACGTTGACCGTCGGCCGCGCGGCGCGGCTCGCCCGTTGGCTGAAAGCGCAGCTCGTGCGGACATTGATCTACCGCCGCCGGCCGATTGCGGTCAGCATCACCCGGCGCATCGAGTTCGGCGACACCGAGGTCACGGTCCGCGATCACCTGTCTGGTGTCGGCGCCGCCCAGGTGCGGGAGCTCCGCTGGGGGCCACGGTTCACGACGATCCACATGGGATCGTCACGCTATTTCATCGACAACGAACTGGCGGACCCGCCGCTCGGCGACCCAATCGATCCGGCGGCGCTCGCCGCCGGGGTCGACATCGAGCGCACCGTCCGCGTGACTGGCTGACGGCGATGTGCGGCATCTGCGGGTTCGTCGGATTCCGGGAAGAGGGGCTGCTGGCCCGCATGACCGAGGCGCTGCGGCATCGCGGCCCGGACGGCGACGGCTCGTTCTGCGACGGAGACGTCGCGCTCGGCCACCGCCGCCTCAGCATCATCGACGTGGCCGGCGGGCGGCAGCCGCTCACCAACGAGGACGGCTCGCTCGTCCTCATCCACAACGGTGAGATCTACAACCACCGTGCCCTGCGCGACCAGCTCGAGGCGCGCGGGCACCAGTTCCGCACCGCGTCCGACTCGGAGGTCATCCTCCACGCCTACGAGGAGTTCGGCGTCGGCTGCCTCGACCGGATGGTCGGGATGTGGGCATTCGCGCTTTACGACCGGCGCGAGCGGCGGCTGCTGCTCGCCCGCGATCGCCTGGGCATCAAGCCGCTGTACTACGTCGACACCCCCGGCCGGTTCCTGTTCGCCTCGGAGATCAAGGCACTGCTGCAGTGCCGCGGCTTCCAGCCGACCGTGGACCCCAACGCCGTGGACGACTACCTGGCGATCCGCTACGTCCCCGGTCCCGCCGGTCTGTTCCGCGAGGTCCGCAAGCTCGCCGCCGGCCACTACGCCCTGGTCGCCGGGGGTGCCACGTCGGTGCACCGCTACTGGTCCCCGACGCGGCGGGCGCCGACGGCGCGCCGGAGCGACGAGGAGTACCTCGAGGAGTTCGCCGAACGCTTCGAGCGCAGCATCACCCGGCGGCTGATGTCGGACGTGCCGCTTGGCGCCTACCTCAGCGCCGGCCTCGACTCGAGCACCATCGTCGCCGCCATGGCGCGGCTGACCTCGCAGCCGGTGCGGACGTTCACCGTCGGATTCGACTACGAGCACGACGAGGTGGAGCAGGCGGCGGCGACGGCGCGGGCGCTGGGCTGCATCCACACGCAGATCGAGTGCCGGGCCGCAGACGTGAGCCTCCTGCCGGAGATCGTCTGGCATCTGGACGAGCCGCTCGGCGATCCGATCGTGATCCCGATGTATCAGCTGGCGCGGCAGGCGAAGCAGGACGTCACCGTGGTGCTGACCGGCGAGGGCGCGGACGAAACGCTCGGCGGCTATCTGTTCCACAAGGCCCTGCTCGCCGGCGGACAGCTGGCCCGCCTGCCTCGCGTGGTGCGCGAGCGGGTGCTGACGCCGCTCGTGCGCGCCACCCCGGCATCGGTGCTCAACCTGGCGTTCCAGTATCCGGCGGCGCTCGGCCACCGCGGCAAGCTCAAGCTGCTCGACCTGCTGCCGCTGATGGGCGACCGGCAGTTTCCCGCGGCCTACCGCCACCTCATCTCGCTGTTCGACCAGCGCGATACCGCAGCGCTGTACACCGACGAGTTCCGCGCGCAGCTGGCGCACCGCGATCCCCCGGCCGGCGAGGACGCCGGCTCGTCGCTCGATCGCATTCTGGCCCTGCAGTACCAGTCATGGCTGCCCGAGAACATGCTCACCAAGCAGGACAAGATGGCCATGGCACACGGGGTCGAGGCACGTGTGCCGTACCTCGACCACGAGCTCGTCGAGTTCACCCTGGAGATCCCCGCCGCGCTCAAGATCCGGCGCGGGGTCTCCAAGTACATCCTCCGCCGCTACGCCGAGCGGCTGCTGCCGGCGGCGACCGCCCGCCGCCGGAAGATGCCGTTCTATGTGCCGGTGCACCGCTACCTGCAGGAGCCGGCGTTCCGCGATCTGCTGGCCGACACCCTGTCGCCGCGCGCGGTCCGCGCCCGGGGCATACTGCGCCCGGAGGCAGTCGCCGGGATCCTCGACCGCCTGCGTACCGGCGAGTTCATGTTCATGAAGCAGGCCGTGAGCCTGGTGATGCTCGAGCTCTGGTTCCGGATGGCGGTGGATCGACGGGGGGCACTATGAGGGAGCAGACAGTGGCGTCGCCGGGTGGGGTCGACGTGTCGGTCGTCTGCCCGTTCTTCAACGAGGCGAACATCATCGAGCACGCCGTGCGCGAGATGCTCCGCCAGATGACGGCCCTGTCCGGCACGTGGGAGCTGATCGTCGTGAACGACGGCTCCACCGACGGGTCGCTGGCGCTGGTCGAGGCGGTGGCGCGGGAGCATCCCGGGTTGCGCGTGCTCGGCTACCCGCGCAACCGTGGCCGCGGGTACGCGCTGCACACCGGCATCCGCGCGGCACGCGGTGAGGTCATCGTCACCACGGAGATCGACCTGTCCTGGGGTGAGACGATCGTCGCCGAGCTGGTGGCGGCGCTGCAACGCTGGCCCGACGCCGACATCGTCGTCGCCAGCCCACACCTGCCCGGCGGCGGATACCGGCACGTGCCGGCCAAGCGTGTGTGGATCAGCCGCCTCGGCAATCGAATCATCAGGCTGTGCATGGCGGACGCGGTGACGATGAACACGGGCATGACCCGGGCCTACCGGCGTGCGGTCATCCAGCAGCTGCCGCTCATCGAGGAGGGCAAGGAGTTCCATCTCGAGGTGATCCTCAAGGCGACCGCGTTCGGCCACCGCATCCGGGAGATTCCCGCAATTCTCTCCTGGAAGGAGCACAAGCGGCAGGGCGGCGGTGCGCCGCGCAAGAGCTCGTCGAACGTCAAGCGGTTGATCGTGTCGCACAGCCTGTTCAGCATCTTCGCCAATCCGGTGCGTTACGTCTGGCTGATGAGCCTGGCCTTCATCATGGCCGGCGTCATCTTCTTCGCCGGCGCCGTGGTCCTGTTCGCGCTGCGGATGGTCTCGGCGTTCACCGCCCTGTTCGGCCTGTCGCTGATCATCGTCGGCATGGTGCTGTTCGTGCTCGGGGTCGTCCTCAAGCAGGGGAACATCATCCAGCGGGAGCTGTGGCTGATGCAGCGCCGGCCCGTGCAGCCGGAATCGCCGGCGGGGGCGCCGGTCAGCAGTACCAGCGATTCAAGAAACTTCCGCCTAAACGCGTGACCGGCACCGGCAAGCGCCGCCAGATCCGTCGGCTGAGTGCGTCCGCATCGTAATAGCCGGCGAGGTCCGGCGCCCGCCCGCGGACGTCGAAATCGTAGAGCACCGCCGTCTGCGTGACCGCGCCCCAGCGCTGCTTGAACTCGATGAGCCCGGCCTGATCGCGCGACGACGAGCCGAGGCTCAGTCGCTGGTAACTGCCAGCGAGTCCGAGCTCGATGGCGTGGCCGTACAGCGCGGCGTACGCGCGAAGGGGAACCGCCTCGGGCAGGCAGGCCGTGAACTTGTTTACCAGCGAGCGGCCCCAGCAGAACAGGATCAGCCCGCCCAGACAGCGCCCGTCCGCCTCCGCCACGAGCAGACGGACCTCGCCGGCCTCGTGCAGGCGGTGCCACAGCGCGGTGAAGTAGCGGCGCGGGTAGGGTGGGGTGCCGAAGTCGCGGAAGGCCTCCAGGTAGATGTCGTAGAAGGCCAGATAGTCGGCCTTCGAGTCGGCCGTGCGGACACGTACGCCACGCGCGGCGGCGACGCGCACCGACTGGCGATGGTTGCTGGCGATCCGCGAGCGGACCGCGGCCGGGTCGTCGAGGGCCAGTTCCGAGATGAGCACCGGTTCCTGGGTCCGCAGGGGCAGGGTGTCGAGAGCCGCGCGCCTCGCACCGTGCCGAATCTCGAGATAATCCACTCCGCGCTCACGCGCCACCGCCATCGCCTGCGCGACCAGCGCCTGCTCCGCGACGTCGTCGGCGGCCAGGGCGCCACCCGAGCCGATGTCGTAGGGCAGCGAGATCAGCTTGGCTCCGACCATGGGAAGCGTCACGTGAAACAGCGGCAGGACGCCACGGATTTGGCCATCGGCGGCCGCCACCAGGTACTCGGGCCGGTGGCCGAAGACGTCGCGGATGAGATCCCGCCACTGGAGCGTGTGATACAGCGTCGCGCCGGGGTGTGCCCGGACGAAGGCCATCCAGTCCGCCTCCCGAGTCGGGCTCAACCGGCGTACGTCGGGGATACACATGCGGCGCGGTGCGGGTGACTGTACATCGAGTCAGTCGTGAGCCTGGGCCCGCTCCTGATGGAGCGTCTGAATCAGGGACGTCAACCGGTTCCGGTGCCGCGGCGTGATGCCCGGGTCGGTCGGCAGACCGACCAGTCTCCGGGCCACGTCCTCGGCCGTGGGGCAGCTGCCCAGCCGGTAGCCGTACTGCGGCAGCGTGGCCTCGTCTTCCACCGGATAGATGAGCGTCCCCATCGGCCAGGCGACGACCTGGACGAGCCGGCGGCGCGCCGCCGCGAGCAGTGCCGCCTTGTCGGCGACCAGGGCGGGAAAGTAATACAGCGGTGCGGTCGTGTCCAGGCAGGGAAGCGCGAGCGCGGAACAACTCCGGAGTGCCCGGCTGTAGTGCGCGCACGCTGCGCGCCGACTGGCGCTCACCCGATCGAGCGCCGCCAGCGCCGCCAGGCCCTGCCGCGCCTGCCAGTCGCTCACGCGCGCCATCCGCGCGGTGACGTCGCTGGCGATCTCCGTGTCCACGTCGCGTGTCCGGTACGTCGCTCCGACCCGCCGCATCACCTCGAAGGCCGGCCAGTACAGCCACGGGCGGAACATCCAGCGATGCGCGA
Organism: uncultured Acidobacteriota bacterium; assembly: GCA_963707795.1. Taxonomy (GTDB): domain Bacteria; phylum Acidobacteriota; class Vicinamibacteria; order Vicinamibacterales; family UBA2999; genus JACCSI01. The sequence continues at coordinate 1,278,447 of OY970174.1, forward strand.
GGTGCTCGGCGCGATTCAGCCACTCCTGCGCCGCGGATCTGGCCGGGGCCCGCTCCTGAATGGCGCGAAGGGCGGCCACCAGCCGCTCGTCGCTCGTGCTGACGACACCTCCGCTTCCCGCCGGGAGCGGCTTCATCAGGTTGTTGCTGAACACGGCCGCGTCGCCGGCGTGGCCGGGGCGGTAACCGCCACTGCGCATGGGCAGGCACTGCGCGCAATCCTCGACGAGCAACAGCCCGCGCGCGCGGGCGACCGCGGCGACCTCTTGTACCCCGGCGGGGTTGCCGTACGTGTGCTGGAACAGCACGGCGCCGGTGCGCGTCGTGAGCGCGGCCTGCACGGCCGCGGCGTCAAGGTTCAACGAGTCCGCCGAGATATCCGCGTAGACCGGCCGCAGGCCGAGCGACAGCAGTGCCAGCGGCACCACCCGGCACGTCAGCGGCGACAGCACGACTTCGTCGCCAGGGCGCAGACCGGCGGCGGTGAAGATGCTGGTCAGGCCATGCCGCGCGTAGCCGAAGCTGATGACGTGTTCGACGCCGAGCGCCCGCGCCAGTCCTGCCTCGTAGCGGAGCACGAAGGACGACACGGCGGTCGCGGGGTGATCCGGGTTGGATGTCCGGACTCGGGTTGTGGAGGAGACGCCCGATCCGCGGCTCATAGGTCGCACACGTACACGTTCAGGCGGGTGTCGTGATAGAGCGGCTCGCTTCGGATGAGGCGGCAGCGCCGGCGGTACATGGCGTTGGCGGGGACGTTGTCGGTGTCGGTGCAGATCTTCAGCGCCATGATACCCTGCGCCCGCAACTCGTCAGCCGTCCGACGAAACAGCGCCTCGCCGATGCCCGTTCGCTGATCGGCACGGCGCACGGCCAGCACCACGCAGTCGGCGTCGGGATCGGTCGGCGGCGTCCGCGGGACATAGGCCAGCCCGGTGAACACCGTCCGCCAGACGGCGGGCGTCAGCAGGCGGGGCAGGGCAATCAACGCGCAGATCATGCCGCGGCGCAGCAGGAACTCGAGATAGAAGCGCCGCGCCGGTTTCAGGACGGCCATGTAGCCAGCGACCGCCCCCTGGCGCTCGGCGACCATGCACACGCAATAGGCCGACGCGGTCATGTGGCGGGTAAGCTGCTCGACGACGCCACCGCCCAACTCCGCCAGGCGCGTGTGCAGCTCTGCGATCATCAGGGCGGCGAGCTCGGGGGCATCCTCCGGCCGTGCCCTTCTGACGATCACCGCATTGGCCGGCTCCGCCATCTCAGGCCTCACACGCACGTTCGTCGCGCCGGACGGGCGCCGGGCGCTTCGCGCCGCGGATGTAGAAGAACGCTCCGAGGGCCGAGATGGCGACTGTTCCGCCGCGCCATGCCGCCACGACCGCGCCGCCACCGGGAATGCCAGCCGCCCGAAACAGCGCCTCCGCCGCGGCCTCGCCCACGCCGACCCCGCCCGGCGTGAGCGGCAGGACGTTGGCCAGCAGCGCCAGCAGCGCCAGCGTGCTCACGAGCAGCGTGGGTACACCTGGCAACAGCACCGTGCCGATCACCGCGAACACCGCCGCCGTCAGCACATGGCCGCCGAGCGACAGCGCCCCGGCCCGCGCCAGCGCCGGCGTATGCCGGCGGTACGCCTGCACCGCGTCGGCGGCGCGCCGGACCTGGCGCTGCATCGGGAGGCGGGTGGCCACCGCGCGGACGGCCCGGTTCGCCCGCACCCGGCCGGACAGCGCGATCGCCCCGATCAGCATCATCGCCAGCAGCGCCCCGCCCGTGGCGACCGCGGCCCCCGTGAGGACGGGCGAAAGGCCACCGTGCGGCAGCTGCCAGGCGAGCAAGCCGAGGATGAACACCAGCAGGGCGAGCAACGCCATCGCGCGATCGACCAGGAGGATCGTCGCCACTTCGATCCCACGTCCCTGATGGCGCTGCGTCAGGTAGTAGAGCTTCATGACGTCACCGCCGGTTCCCCCGGGAATCCACAGGTTGAACAGCGTGCCGATGGCGACGACACGGAACCCCAGCGCGAACGGCACGCCCAGCCGCTGCGCTCGGAACAGGACCGACAAGCGCGCGGCTTCGATGGCGGCGCCCGCCAGCGGGACGGCGTTCAGCAGCACGACGAGCCAGACGTACCCGAACAGGCTCTTCAGCGGCACCCAGGTTCCCCCGGCGCGAAGCACGTAGGCCAGCAGCCCGATGCCGACGGCCGTGCGGGCAACCATCCACAGCGCGGCGGACCAGCGCCGCCGGGAGCTGACGATACGGGTCGGGGCCGGGGATGACACGGTCACCTCAGTGCGGCGGCGGTGGCATCGGGATCGAATCCGCGCGCGCGAAGATGCGCACCGGCGGAGCGACGGTGGGATAGTCGAGGGCTGGACGTCCGAGCGCGCCCGGAGCCAGCGCCGGCGAGGGGAAGTAGGCCTTCAACGCGTACCCCGCCTGCCCTCCCACCAACGCCGTGTACACGTCGGCCGGGCAGTCTCCGCTGTGCGGCGCGCCGGGGCGGCTCGTCCAGTCGGGAATCACGATCAGGTACTGGGGCCCTTGCCGGCGGAGATACTGCAGGACGCTCGCGGTGTCGCGGGCCGACTCGATCTCCTGGCCCATGACCCGCCGTGTGTCCACGCCAGCCGGCAGCGGCGGCAGCGTCTCGGTGACGCCGAAGTACTCGATCCGATCCCCTGGGCGCAGGTGCGCTTGCAGCCACGCGGCGGCTTGATACCGGGTGTCGTGCCACTGCGCGTAGCTCAGGTCGGCGGCGACCACGAGCCGCACGATCAGGAGCAGCGCAAAGAGCGCGCCCGCCGCCCATGGCTGCGACCGGCGCAGCCTGACCAGGGCGATCGCGGCGAAGGCGTCCACGAACAGGGTGAGCGGCAGGAGATAGCGGACGAGAAGGATCCCCGGCACCCACACCAGGACGAGGAACACGGTCGGGAACGGCAGCAGCCACACCAGCGCCGCCTGCTCGCGCCGAACGGCGACCGCGATGCCGGCGATGGCGGTCAGCAGGACCGGCCACGACATCATCGATCCCAGCGCGCCGACGGACCTGACCATCAGCCGCCTCGCGCCCTCCCAGTCGCGCGCCTCGGTCGCGAAGAAGACCCCTCCCTCGGTCACGCTCTGCGGGTCGATTGCCTGTGCGTACAGGTGCTGCAGGTGACGTTGCGGGTCCACCACCATGCCGGTGGCCACGAGGTACGTGAGCAGGCCGGCCCCCGCCCCCACCAGCAGCGGACGGACTTGGTAGCGTGCGCCCGGCAAGTGGTTGACGCGCGGCAGCAGCAGCGCCAGGACCGGGAGGAACAGCAGGATCGTCTGGTCTTTGGTCGCGCCGGCACACGCGGCGAGCACACCCAGCCAGACTGCGCGCCGCGCTGTCAGGCCGCGCGCGAAGATCGAGGCGAGAACCGCGAGTCCGGCGGCGCTCCAGAAGAACGCCGGCACGTCCAGATTCCCGATCCGCCCGTAATAGACCATCAGGTACGACACCATCGTCAGTAGCGCGGCGAGCACACCGGCCAGCCGTCCGCCGGCCGCGGCGGAGAAGTAATACGCGGCCACCACGATGCCGGCGGACATTGCCACGCTCACCAGCCGGCCGACGATCGTCAGCACTTCGAGCGAACCGACCGGATCGGCCAGCCCGAATGGATACTCGGCCGACGGTGCGGCCAGCCCGCCCGTAGCGGCCAGCAGTGCCAGGTACGGCGCCTGGGCCGCCGCGACCACGAAATAATGCCACCACGGATAGGCCAGGTTCCGGTCCGGGGCGGGGCTCACGAACGTGCTCCGCATCTCCGCCAGCCCCTCGAGCGGCAGGATCTCGTCGGTGGCGAACGTCTTGACGCGATCGGGTCCTGTCGCGTGCGGCAGGCCCCAGGTAATCAGCGGGGCGTGGAGCGCCACGGTGGCCAGTGCCAGCGCGAGCGGCAGCGATCGACTCGTCGGCCGTCCTCCCGGCATGTCACCGTCGAGGAGCGGGCACGGATGCGACCGGGTCGCCGCCCGACGGCGCCGCCCGCTGGTCAGCTGACCCTGATCCGCCCATCACTGTCCTTCCGGGTCGACTGGGGGCGCGGCAGCGGCGACGAGCGCCGCGCGGCGCGGCGCTCGCGGGCTTTCGCGACAACGCGCAGGTACGCCGGTATTACCGCGTCCTCGCTCCATCGGGCGGCGACGGCGCGACGGCCGGCTTCTGATTGCGCCGCCCGCCTCGCCGGGTCGTGCTGCAGACGCCGCATCGCGGCGATCAGCTCCGGCTCGGAGGCGAAGAGCTCCCCGGCCTCCGACTGCTCGATGATCTCGGGAAATGGCCCGAGGCGCCGGGCAATGACCGGGGTCCCCTGCCGGAAGGCTTCGATCATGATGATGCCGAACGTCTCGAAGCCAACCGATGGGACGAGCAGCGCGATCGCATGCCGGTAGTAGCGGTCGAGGGCGTCGTTCGGCACGTTGCCGAGAAAGCGCACTCGCGGATTGGACGCGGCGAGGCGCTGGAGATGAGAGGCGTGCAGGCCGGCCCCGGCGATCAGCAGGTCCGCGTCGGGATAACCGGCGAACGCCGGAATCACATCGTCGAGTCCCTTCAATCGCTCGAGGCGGCCGACGAAGAGGAAATACGGACGGTCGTGTGGCGGCGTGTCCGCCGGCGCGTCCCGCGGCGCCGCCACGCCGTCCGGGAGGAAGTAGGGCACCACGTCCATGTCGTGCTGGAACCCGAACTCGCGGTGCTTGTCGCGGCTGAACGCGCTCATCGCGATGAACGCGTCCACGTGGCGCAGCTGGCGCGCGAGGTAGCCGGTGTAGCGCCACAGCTGCGGCGGGCGCCGGTAGTGCAGGACGCAGCGGAGGCACTCGCGCCCGGTGCAACGCTCGCGGTTGTGGCGCCACAGCACGTGGCTGGGGCAGACCAGCCAGTGCTCGTGCGCCATGTAGATGCGCGCGGCGTCGCCGCCATAGGCCAGCAGCCCGGGCCCCCCGACGAGCGAGATGTTGTGGAAGTTCACGACATCGAACGCCCCCGACTCGAGGATGCGGCGGAGACGGGGACCGTGCACCACGGGACGGCCGGTCTGCTGCGTGAGCAGCGACGACATCCCTCCGATCCGGCTGCGCAACCGCACTTCCTCGACGCCGCTGGGGTCCGGCCCCGGATCGGGAGGCAGCGTCGGGCTCAGCGCGGCGAAGGCATCGGCGTCGCTGACCACGGTGACGTGATGGCCGCGGCGGGCCAGCGCCCGGGCCAGGCGCTGGACGCCGATGCCGTCGCCGCCGAAGTTGTAGGGCGGATAGAACGTCGTGACGAAGCAGAAGCGGCAGCTCATGACGCGACCCGGGCGGCCGCGGCGCCGGCGCGGCCGGTCGCAATCTCGCGCAGGGCGGCCAGAATGGCGTCCGCGGTCCGCGTCCAGGTCAGACGGCTGCTCTGCGCGAGACCGGCGGCGCCCATCGCGCGCCCGGCGGCCTCGTCACCGCACAGCGTGGCCACCGCCGCCGTCAAGCCCTCGAGATCGCCGGGTGCGACGAACAGCCCGCCGCCGGCGAGCAGTTCCGGCAGCGGGCTGGCGGTGGTGGCAATCACCGGCGTCCCGCATCGCGCGGCTTCCACCGCCGGCAGCCCGAAGCCTTCCGCGGCGGACGGCAACAACAGCGCGCGGGCGCCGGAATAGAGATACCGGAGTTCCGGGTCGGGGACGTAGCCGAGCCAGCGCACCAGCGCGTCCGTCCCCTCCTCGGCCACCACCCGGCGGATCGCCGCCGCGTTGCCGTGGAAGACATCTTCGTCGACCGGGCCGACCAGGAGCAGGAGCGGCGCCGCGGGGCCGGAACGGCGCGCGATCCGCGCGTGCGCGCGGACCGCGAGGTCCACGTGCTTGTGCGGGTTGAAGCCGCCGACGTAGATCAGCCAGTCGCGCCCGTCGGGGATGTCGTAGCGGTGCGCCGTGCGCGCAATCGTCGCGCGATCCTCGGCCGGGCGGAAACAGTCTGCCGCCGCCGGCACCGCGATGCGAATCCGCCCCGGCGGCACGCCCAGCACCGTCGTGATCTCGGCGGCGGAATATTCCGAGATCGTCAGCACCAGCGACGCCTGCCACAGCGCCGCGCGCACCTTCGCGCGCCAGAAAACGCGGGCCGCCGGCGTGGGTAGCGTCAGCTCGGGAAAGCGCTCGACGATGGTGTCGTAGATGGTGACGAGCGCCCGCAGGCGCGGCGGCAGCGGGAAGAAGGTGTAGGCGGACGGCGAGAAGAAGACCGCGGGCCGCTGCTGCCACACCGCCCGGGTCAGCCGGAGCAGGTCGCTGACCGAGCGGCGCCCGTCGGCGGACGCGGCCAGCGTCGGCGAGACGTCGAGGTCGACGACGACGCGACGGACGTTCGGGCGCACGAGATCGAAATGCTCGGCGGCCCGGCGATCGAGGAAGCAGGTGAAGGTGTCGGCCGGCGCGCGATCGACCATCTCCGGCAGCACCTGACGGGTGAAGCGTCCATACCCGCGCGGGTTCGCGTAGCAGGTGGCATCGACGCCAATTTCCATCGGACTCAGCGATCACTCCCGACCAGCGCCTCGCGCGCGGCGGGCTGCGGCGCCACTCGCTGTTCCTCGTGATAGTCGAAGTCGGTGTTGACCTCCCACACGTCGTGCGCCGCCCCCTCCATGTTCCACACCGTCATCATGGCGGTGAGCATCGAGTGGTCCTGGTTGTTGTATTTGTGCATCCCGTTGCGGCCGATGGTGTGCAGGTTGGGCAGCGGGTCGATGAACGTCCGCACGTGGTCGAGGTTGGCGCGGTACTCGGCGTCGTAGATGGGGTAGGCCTTGGGCATGCGCACGACCGACGAGTCGATCAGGTTGGCGCCAGGCGCCAGGCCGAGCACTCCCAGCTCGCGCATCGCCAACTGCACGAGGTCGGCGTCCGCCATGTCCCAGAGCCCGTCCCCCTTGAAGCAGAAGTACTCCATGCCGAGGCAGGTCTGGCCGGGGTGCGGGACCATGGCCGCGCTCCAGTTGTTGAAGTTCTGGACGCGTCCCACCTTCAATCCGGGCGTGTGGACGTAGATCCAGTTGTCCGCGAACAGACGCTCGCGGTCGAGGATCAACGCCACCATCAGGAAGTCGCGATAACGCAGGCCTTCGGCGGCACGGCGCACGTCCTCGGGCGCCGCCGGCTCGAACGTGCGGGTCAACGACCGCACGGGCATGGTCGAGATCACGTGCTCGGCCGGAAACCGCTGGCTGCCGTCGGGCGTGTCCGCCACCACCGCGACCACCTTGCCCCGCGACAGCTCGAGGCGGGTGGCGCGATGATTGAGCAGCACCCGGTGGCCCATCGCCTCGATCTCGTCGCGGCAGAGCTCCCACATCTGTCCCGGGCCGAGTCGCGGATACTCGAACTCGTGGATCAGGGTCTTGACGTCGGTCGAGCGGCGGTTGAGCGACGCGGCCGAGAGGATGGCGCGGGCCAGCGACAGGCCCTGAATGCGCTGCGCCGCCCACTCGGCGCGAATCTCCGTGCACGGAATACCCCACACCTTCTCGGTGTAGGTCTTGAAGAAAATCTCGTACAGACGCCGGCCGAACCGGTTCGTCACCCACTGCTCGAGATTCTCCTCGACCGGATACGGCTTGTAATGCCAGCGCAGGTAGCTGAGGACGATGCGCATCGCATCGATCACTCCCAGGTTCTTGAGCGCGTCGCCGGCAGCGAGCGGATACCGGAAGAAGCGGCCGTTGTAGACGATCCGCGACAGCCGCGGGACGCTGAGCATCTCGCCGCGGAGGATCGTTTTCCAGAACTCCTCGACCGGCCGAATCTTGGTGAAGAAGCGATGGCCGCCGATGTCGAAGCGGTAGCCGTTGTACACGACCGTGCGCGAGATGCCGCCCACGGTGCTGTCGCCTTCGAGGACCGTGACGCGGGCGCCGCGCGCCGCCAGCCAGTGTGCCGCCGTCAGGCCAGCGGGGCCCGCCCCGATGATGACGACGCGGTCACCGGGCGCAAGCGGGGTCACAGTTCGTGGGGGCACGCGTACCTCTGAATCGGCGGACCAAGACGACGCTATCACGTCCGGTGATCGGGAGCCGGACCCGCCGGACACCGCTCCGAGATGAAATCCGTCAGCGGCGACGACCGATAAACATCACCAGGGCAGAAAGGATCTCAAAGGCGCCCCGGTCGGATATATCCTGTCGCACCAGACCTTTGTCGGACTCAACCAGACTTTAGCATCACCTGATGCCTGGCGCGCGCGGTGGTCGAGAAAAGTTTTCGCCGGCAGTCGGATGCGCCGCAGATCGAGGGAGGATTCGTGCAGTTTTCTGTGATCGTGCCGTTTCACGGCGATCCCCGCCAGTTGGCGCGCTGCCTGACGGCGCTCGCGAGCCGGCCCGCCGGGGGCGAGGTCGTGGTCGTCGGCGACGGCGCACCGCCGGAAACCGACGATGTGGCGCGACGTTACGGGGTCCGGCTGGTGTCGCTCCCGGTCAGCCGCGGACCGGCCGTGGCCCGCAATCGCGGCGTGGCGGCGGCCCTGGGCGACCTCATCGTCTTCGTGGACTCCGACGTCCTGGTATCGCCAACCGCCGTGCAGCAGGTCCTGGACCTGTTCGCCGGCGAGCCCGATCTCGCGGCCGCCTTCGGGGCCTACGACGAAACGCCCGATGACCCGGCGTTCGTCTCCCAGTATCGCAACCTGGCGCATTCCTACGTGCACCAGCAGGCCAGCGCCGAGGCCCAGACCTTCTGGGCGGGCCTGGGCGCCGTGCGCCGCGAGGCGTTCCTCGCCGTCGACGGGTTCGACGAACGGTTTCGCATTCCCTCGGTGGAAGACATCGACCTCGGCTACCGCTTGCGGGCCGCCGGCTATCGCATCCGCCTCGATCATCGCATCCGCGGCTGCCATCTCAAGCGATGGACGGTGCTGTCGTCCGTCCGCATCGACGTCTGGTGCCGGGGCGTGCCGTGGACGCAGTTGCTGCTCCGGACGGCGCGGCTCGACAACGACTTGAACCTGCGCGCGGAGTATCGTCTGAGCGTGGTGTGTGCCTACCTGCTGGTCGGGGCGCTGGCGGCGGCGCCGGTCTGGCCGCCGGCGGCGGCGATCGCCGCGGTGATGGTGGCGGCGCTGGTGGCGCTGAACGGATCCTATTACCGCTACTTCGTGCGGCAGCGCGGCTGGTGGTTCGCGGCGCGCGTGTTCCCGCTGCACGTCATCCATCATCTCTGCAACGGGTTCTCGTTCGCCTGGGGGTCCGCCGCGTACCTCGCCGGGCGGGCCTGGAATCTGCGCCTGCCCGGCGCCCTGCCGGTCACGCCGTGGAATCAGCGCCCGCGCTCGGCGGTCGGCGGTCGATAACCGAGTCCATGCACCCTCTTCCGGTTCGCGGGCGATGACATCACTGCCACCCTCACGCGCGTGGTCGCGGCTGGGCCTCGTCGCCGTCTGCCTGCTGGCGGCGTTCGTGGGCCTCGCCGGCATCACCGACGAGGGCTATGTCTCGCTGCAGGGGGACATGCCCAAGTATCTGATGAACGGCGTCTTCCTGCTCGATCTGCTTCGCGATCGCCCGTTCGGCAGCGTCGACGCGTTCCTCGAGTACGCGCAGTTGTACTACGCGCGCTACCCGGCGCTGTCGCTGGGCCATCATCCGCCGCTGCTGGCCGTGGCGGAAGTGCCGGCCTACGCGCTGTTCGGGGTCTCGGTCGCGTCCGCCCGGATCGTCATCGCGCTGTCGCTGCTGGTGGCCACGGCGTTGCTCTATCGCATCTGCGATCACTGGTTCGGCACGTCGACGGCGCTGGTGGCGGCGCTCGTCTTCGTTACGTCTCCCTACATCGTGCTGATGTCGCACTCGGTGCTCTCGGAGATGCTGGCCGTCGCGCTCGTGGTCGCCAGTGCCTCCTTCCTGTTCCGGTTTTGCGAGCGGCAGCGGCGCGGCGCGCTGGTCGGGTTCGCCCTTTGTACGGTCCTCAGCCTGTTCGCCAAGCAGGTGGCGATCTTCGTGTTCCCGGCATTCGCCCTGACCGCCGTGGCGGCGCTCGGCGTGAAGCGCCTCATCCGGCGGGACGTCATCGTGGCGGCCGTCGTCGTCGGCCTACTGCTGGCGCCGCTGGTCGTCTTGACGATTCGGATGTCGCCGACCAACATCGCGAACACGATCTACACGCTGAACGAAGCGTCGTACCGGTCCAGCGACGCCCTGCGGACGGCGCTCACCGAGCAATTCTCGGGGCCGGTCATCCTGCTGATCGCCATCGGGCTCGTGCGCCTCATGGTGGACGCCTCGCGCCGGCGCGAGTGGCAGTCGCTGGTGTGGGTCGTGTGGGCGGGTGTGGTCTTCGCTGGCATGGCCGTGCTGGCACCCTATGGTCCGTCGCGTTTCACCGTCTACTGGATTCCCGCGCTCGCCGTGCTCGCCGCACGGGCCGTCACCGGCTGGCGCCCGCCGGCGCTCAAGGCCGCCGCGCTCGCCGTCGGCGTGATCGTCGTCGCCGCGCAGGCGCGCGCGGGCCTCGGCCGGCCGCTGAGCGGCGCCGCGGGGTACGAGGCAGCGGCACGGTTCGTGCTCGCGTCGGCACCGGGACCGACGGTGCTGTTCAGCGGCGACGTCGATACCGGGTTCTTCACGTTCTTCGTGCGCAAGCACGACGCCGAGCGGCGGCTCGTCGTGTTGCGCTCGGACAAGATCCTGACCACGTCGTTTCTCGGCAGCCTCAGCGTCGAGGATCGGATCGAGAACCCGCAGGAGATCTACGACGCGCTGCAGCGTCTGGGCACACGCTATGTCGTGATCGAGGACCGGCCCAGCGATGCGCGCGTGCTGGAGTGGCTGCGCCAGGAGCTGCAATCGGCCCGCTTCGCGCCTCGCTTCAGCGTGCCGATCGGGACGTCCGACGTCCGGCTGCAGGAGACCAACCTGGTGGTCTACGAGTTCCTCGACGCCCGCCCACCCGATCCCGAGGCGACGCTCTCGATGAACCTTCCGATCGTCAGCCAGTCGGTCAACGTGAGGCTGTCGGACCTCATCGGCCGCAAGCTCCTGCGCTGACGTCCGTCGGAGGCGGGGCGGCGCCCGCCGCGGCGGCGACTACTTCCGATAGACGGTCAACACGCCGGCCGCCGGCATGTTCGTCGTCAGGCTCTGGCCGGCCGCCACGGTCTGGTCGGCATGGCTGCTCGAGGCCGAGGCGGTCGTGTAGCGGATGCCGTAGGTCCCCGCCGGCAGCCCCTGCACGCTGAACGTGCCGCCCGCCGATGCCTTCACCACCACCACGGTCCGGCCGTTGGTGTTCACGAAGGCGAGCGGGTCGAACGTCGGCGTCGTCGAGCTGGCGCCGATGCGGCGCGCGCCGCGCCGCACGTGCTGGAAATAGTGGCTGGTATAGCGGGTCAGCGGCCCGGTCGTGACCGCCGGCGCCAACGGGTTGCTGGTGCTCACCGTTGCGATGCCCACGCCACCGGACGTATTCAGATTGCTCAGCGGGCCCTGCTGCCAGGCACTGTTGCGCCCCGCTTTCAGATCCTCGTGCAGCACCTGATAGCCGTTGGCCGCGTCCCACCACTCCAGCATCGACGTCGCCAGGCCGTGTGTCTGCGCCCGGGTGGCCAGCGCCTGCAGGTTAGCCGCGCTCACGCCGCAGTAGCGGTGATAGGCCAGTTCGCTCACGTAGCTGGCCGCCTGCGGTACCGCGATCAGCTGATCGAAGTAGGTGACGGCGTTGCCCATGCAGGTGGTCGAGGGAGCGATGAACTGCGGGGTGAAGCCGTGCGCCTGCAGCCGCTGCGCCGTGGCGACGATGGTCTGGCCGATCAGCGTGCCGTTGCTCCACTGGGTGACGTTGTCGGGCTCGAGCATGATCTCGATGGCGTCAGGCACCCAGCCGTAGCGCGCCTGCAGGTGGAGGAACGCGGCGAGCATGAACTCGGCGTACTCGGCCGGGTTGTGGTGGATGTAGAGCCCGGAGGTGATCTGGCCGGTGAAGGCGACGTAGTTCAGATTGACGTAGAGCGATTCGCCGCGCGCCGCGAGCCGCTGCCGCAGCGGCGTGACCAGGGTGTCGATGGTGTCGTTCAGCTCGGAGAAATGGAAGCCGGCGGCGTTCAACGACGAGGCACTGGCGTTGTCGTTGATCGTCTCGTAGCGTTTCGCACGCCACGCGGTATATGCCGCGCCGCTGGCGGGGAACCCGGCGTTCTTCCAGTTGGTCCACGAGTCGGTGGTGTTCTCGCTCCCGGCGCGTACCTCGAGCCGTACGCGGTCGATGCCCTCCGCGGCTACCCGGTCGAACAGATTGCCCGCATACGTGGAAAAGCCGGAGCTGTGATGCGCCGCCTCGGCGACGGCCTCCCATCCGCGCATCGTCTGGTGGACGGTGCCGGGATCGAGTGCGATGAGGTTGCTGGACGGTGTGCCGCACGACTGCGTGCCCACGCGGGTTTCGTTCAGCGGTCCGCACGCCGCGCCACCGTTGGCCGGTGGCGTGATCACGGTCCGCACCCAGGTTTCCGACCGCGTCTGCACCCCGCTGGCGCACGCGCTCCAGGCGCCCGCTGATGCCAGTGTCCATGCCGAGGTCACGCAGTCCACGGCGCTGCCGACACCGACCGTCACCGTCGCAGAGGGTGGTCCGACCCCCGCCGCGTTGGCGCCGCGAACGCGCACGTTGTAGGTGCCGGGCGGCGTGCCCGGGTTGCTGAAGCTCGTCGTGTTGCCGAGGTCCACGGTGCCGATCGGCGCGCCGCCGCCGGTCGAGACCTCGAGCAGGTACGACGTCGGCGTCCCGCCGCCGGACCCGCGACGCCAGGTCAGTCCGACGGTCGCCCCGGACACGTTCGCCGCCAGGTCGAGCGGCGCGCTCGGTACCATGGCCGCCGGATCGTTGACCGTGACCGCCACCTCGTTGGATGGCGCACTGAAGCCACAGGCGTTCACCGACCGCACGCGCAGGAAATAGGTGCCGTTGGGCGCGCTGGTCGCGAACGACGTACCCGCCACACTCAGGGCCGCGATATCGCGAAGGCCGGCCCCCGATCCCGCCTCCAGCAGGAACTCGGTCGGCGCCTCGCCGCCGCCCGGTTGCCAGTTGACCGAAACCTGTGCGCCGCTGGCGGCAGCGGCCAGGCTACGCGGCGCCGACGGCGCCGCGGCGCAGGGTCGGTGGCCGACGATCAGGGTGACTTCGTTCGAGGGCGGACCGGCGATGCCGAACTTGATCGCCCGGACGCGCACGTAATACACACCGTCTGGAATGTCGGGCGCGCTGAACCCGAGCACCGGGCCGAGCAGCACGGTGCCGAGATCGGACTGCCCGGGCGCCGAGCCCGCCTCGAGTCGATAGTCGAACGCGCCTCCCTGCGGCGGACTGTTCCAGGAGAGTTGCACCAGACGTCCTTGAGCGAGGCCGACCAGGTTCCGGGGCGCGCCGAGGCCGGACACCACCGACACTTCCTCGGAGTACACGCTGCTTTCGCCGCCGGCGTTGTACGCCGTCACGGCGAAGTAGTAGATCACGCCCTCGGGGAGGCCGGTGACGGTGTAGGTCGTCTGCAGCCCCACGTCCACCTGACCGGTGTAGTTGCGACTCTGCGTGCCCCACCACAGGACGTGTCCTGCGGTGGTCGGGTCCGACGGAGGGTCCCACGCGACGACGAGATTGCCCGCTTCGGCGTGCTGCGCGACCGCGAACACGAGGAGCAGGCCGACACAAAAACGATTGATTGTAAGGAACGGCACCGATCGGCGGGCGGCAAAAGCAATACCGGCTGAACCGTATCGCCCCCAACGGTTGAGATTGCTCGGAAAACCGCTGACCTTCGCTGGACTCACGCGGCGGCAGGACCGCGCCGCCGCTTACAGTTTTGTTACCCGACGTGCAATTCTCGACGCGGGTGGTCGGGTGCGCCGGTAGAGCGGGTACTGGTGGTTCGAGGCGTGAACCGCTGTTCGGGATTTCACACCCTGCGCCAGGCTTTCCAGAAAACGTCGTGCAGAAAGCGCCGGCACGTTGTCAAAAGTCACATTTGCGATGCTCGGCGCCTGTGACGCGTGTTACGCTTCCGATCCGCGACGGCTTCGGAGTATAAGAGTCGTTGGATATGACACAGGCGTCGCCTGTGTCAGCAACAGGACGTCTGGACACGGCGACTTTTGTCCGAGCATGTCCTAACTTTTGGTCGATGTCAGGCTGTTTTTGAGTGATCCCAGCTCACGAACCCGTCAACGCCGGACACGATCAGAATCAACGCAAGCATTGACCGGGTCGGCGACCTTCGGTCCTCCGGACGAAGACGTCGTCGCACGCGGGAGGCATGTGCCATGTCGAGGGATCCGCGCGGTGTCATCGCGACGAAGCCAGGTCCGGCGGTCTCGGATCTGGGAGGTCGTGGCGGCTGGGCGCTGCCCCAGGTGGGAGCCGTGCCTGGCGGGGCCCACGACGGCGCCCCTGCCGGCCAGGGTCACTTGATCGCGACCAGCCCACCGATGGTCGAGCTGTTGCAGGAAATCGGCCGCATTGCGCGGTCGGAGGCCAAGGTGCTGATCACCGGCGAGAGCGGGGTCGGCAAGGAACTGGTCGCCAACAGCATTCATCAACTGGGCACGCGCGCGCACCGGGCCATGGGCGCGGTGAACTGCGCCGGCCTGTCCGACACGCTGCTCGAATCGGAGTTGTTCGGGCACGTGAAGGGGTCGTTCACCGGCGCCTATCGCGACAAGCAGGGAAAGCTCGAGGTCGCCGACGGCGGCACGATTTTCCTCGACGAGATCGGCGAGATGACGCTGCGCATGCAGGGGCTGCTGCTGCGCTTCCTCGAGACCGGCGAGCTGCAGAAGGTCGGGACCGATCGTGTCACGATGCGGGTGGACGTCCGGGTCGTGGCGGCGACCAACAAGAACCTGCGCGAGATGATCGCGCGCGCGTTGTTCCGCGAGGATCTCTTCTACCGCCTCAACGTCATTCACCTCACGGTGCCGCCGCTGCGTGAGCGCAGCGAGGACATCCCGGCGTTGATCCGGCATTTTCTCGCCCAGTTCACGCGCAGCAACGGCTGTACGGTCCGGACCCTGTCGCCCGAGGCGCTGCAGCTGTTGACGGCGTACTCCTGGCCCGGCAACGTGCGCGAGCTGCGCAACGTGATGGAGCGGCTGGCCGTCACCGGCCGGGCCGAAGTGGTACAGCCCGAGCACCTGCCGCTGGAGGTGCAGCTGCACCGGGCGGTGTCTCGTCGGCCGAAGCGCGAACGACGGCGCACGGTGGCCGACGACCTGCTGGCGCGTATGGTCGAAGAGGGCGAGTCGTTCTGGGCATCGGTCTATCCCCTGTACATGCGGCGCGAGATCACGCGCGGCGACGTGCGCGATCTGGTGCGCAAGGGACTCGAGGAAGCGCGCGGGAACTACAAGATGGTGGCGCGCATCTTCAACATGGAGCAGCGCGACTACAAGCGTTTCCTCAACTTTCTCCGCAAGCACGAATGCCAGGTCCCCTTCAAGGAGTACCGCCAGTACGGGGACGTCCCGGGCCGCTCCGACAGCGCCGGCCCAGAAACGGAGCACGACGCATGGCACGCAGTGAGCGCGCGATCACGGTGACCGGCCACCGCCGGCGCGCCGTCCTTCGTCGGCTGCTGGCGTGCGGCATCGCCGCGGTCGTCGCCGTGAGCGCCGTCCGCCCGCTCGCCGCCCAGGCGCCGGCCGCCGCGAAACCCGAGCGGAAGGCTGAGGCCGGACAGCCGGAGATCCCGGCCGGGGTGGCGACGACGCCCGATTACGTCATCGGCCCGGACGACGTGCTGACCATCGTGTTCTGGCGCGAGAAGGACATGTCGGCGGACCTCACCGTGCGGCCGGACGGGAAGATCTCGCTCCCGCTGCTCAATGACGTCCACGCGGCCGGGCTCACGCCGGACCAGTTGCGCGCCCGCCTCACCGAGGCGGCGAGCAAGTACATCGAGGAGCCGACGGTCACCGTCGTGGTCAAGGCGATCAACAGCCGCAAGGTGTTCATCATGGGGCAGGTGGGGAAGCCGGGGCCGTACCCGCTCACCGGCCCGATCAACGTTCTGCAACTGCTGGCGCTGGCCGGCGGGCTGCTCGAGTTCGCCGACGCCGAACGGATCGTGATCATGCGGACCGAGAATGGCAAGCCGCTCAGCTATCCCTTTAACTACAAGGACGTCGTGACGCGCCGGAACCTGCAGCAGAACATCGAGCTGAAGCCGGGTGACACGGTGGTGGTCCCGTAGCGCGGTTGCCGGCATGCCACTGACCATGGGACTCGGCCGTCGTTGCGTCGCCTGCCTCACGCTGCTGGTGTGTGCGGCCGCCCCTGCGTTCGCGCAGGGCCCGCGCTCGACCCGTCCGTACCGGGGCCTGTTCGGCGGCAGCGCGCCGGCGGTCGAAACGCCGCTCACGTTCACGGCCTCGGTCGGCGGCGGCTACGACAGCAATGTGCTGCTCGATCCCAGCGGCGCCGGCACCGCCCCGATCGGGGATCCGCGGCAGTCGCAGGGCGGCGGCTACGGCACCCTGACGGCCGGCTTGAATTACACGACGGCGGGCACGCGGACGTCGTTCGCGGCCTCGGCCAGCACCGCCGGCCGCTATTATCCGGACCTGTCGGATTTCATCATGTCGCATAGCGGCGCGGTCGGTGGGTCGCTGCGCGTTGCGCGCAATACGCAGATCAGCCTCAACCAATCCATCACCTATCAGCCGTTTCTGACCATCGACCTGTTCCCGCAGCTCGGCGACCCGACGCTGGGCCTCACACCCCCGGCGGCGCAGGATCGCGGCACCATCAGCGATGACTATCTGACCTACGGCACCCTGGTCGACCTCACGCAGACGCTGTCGCGGCGGGCCTCGCTGGAGTTCAGTTATCAGTACCAGCTGAGCGACTTCACCGGCGGCCAGAATCTGAGCACGCAGATGGGACTCGGCCGCTTCCGCTACTTGATTGGCCGCGGCCTGGGCGTGCGACTGGGGTACGGCCACACCGAATGGACCTACCCCGAACTGACGACGTCGGGCGGGCGGATCGTCGATCGCCGCCTCGATGCGGGCGTCGACTTCGCCCGTGCGCTGTCGCTGTCGCGGCGCACGACGCTCGCCTTCGACACCGGCGTCGCGGCCGTGGCCGATCAGCTCGACACCTATTACCGCCTCGTCGGCAATGCGCGGCTCGTGCACGAGCTGGGACGGACCTGGAACGCAACGGCGGTCTACGCGCGCGAACTGGGGGTCTTGCAGCGCATCGCCCGGCCCATCTTCTCCAACGCCTTTACGGTTGGGGTGGGCGGACTGGCGAATCGCCGGGTCCAGATCCAGTCCAATGTCGGGGTGTCGCTGGGCGACGTCGGACTGACCGCGGATGCGAGCGGGTTCGATACCTATTCGGCCAACGTGTCGGCGACGACGGGGTTGACGCGATACCTGGCCCTGGCGGTCACGTACTCCTTCTATCGCTATTCCTTCGGGTCGAGCGCGGTGCTGCCTGTTGGGCTGCCGTCCGACTTCGATCGGCACAGTGTCGAGGCCTCGATCAACGTATGGGCCCCGCTCTTGCAACGCGTGAGGAGAACCAATGCTTCCCGGTAAGACCTACGATCCGATCACGGTGTTGACGATTCTGCGGCGGCACATCTGGCTCGCGCTGGTGCCCTTTGCGGTGGTGGCGGCGGCGACCGCGGTCGTCGCCAGCCTGCTGCCGGACCGCTACCGCTCGGAGACGCTGATCCTCGTCGTCCCGCAGCGCGTGCCGGAGAGCTACGTCAAGGCCACGGTGACCTCGCGGATCGAGGATCGGCTGCAAGCGCTGTCGCAGCAGATTCTGAGCCGGACCAACCTCGAACGGATCATCCAGGACTTCAACCTCTACCCCGAGCAGCGCGGCACCGTGACGATGGAGGAGATCGTCGGCGAGATGCGCCGCGACATCAGGCTGGACGTCGTGCGTGGCGATGCCTTTCGTGTCGCCTACATCGGAGGCGAGCCGCGCACGGTGATGGAAGTGACCGACCGCCTCGCCGCCCTGGTGATCGACGAGAACCTGCGCGACCGGGAAGTCCTTGCGGAGGGCACCAACCAGTTCCTCGAATCGCAGCTGCAGGACGCGCGGCAGCGCCTGATGGAGCACGAGAAGAAGCTGGAGACCTATCGCAAGCAGTACGCCGGCGAGCTGCCGTCGCAGCAGAACTCCAACATCCAGGCGATGCAGAACGCGCAGCTGCAGATCCAGTCGATCATCGAGTCGATCAACCGCGATCGCGACCGCCGCCGCACGGTCGAGCGTCAGCTGGAGGATCTGCAGCAGGAGATTCTGCCGGCGCTGCCGCCGGTCACGCTGCAGGCCGGGGACGCCGCCGCGCAGGGGGGCACCGCGGCGCAGCAGCTCGAAGCAGCCCGCGCCTCCCTGCAGGCGCTCGAGCTGCGCTTCAAACCCGACCATCCCGAGATCAATCTGTGGAAGCGGCGGATTCGCGATCTGGAGCGCAAGGCCGAGGTGGAGGCGCTCAACGCGCCGGCCGGCGCGCCCGCGGTCGCCGCGGTGTCGCCCGCCGAGGCGGCGCGACGCAAGCGGATTCGCGACGTGCAGGGAGAACTCGAGGCGCTCGACCGCGAGATCGCGTCGCGCCAGGACGAAGAACGGCGCTTGCGCACGATTGCCGGCTCGTACCAGCGGCGGATGGAGATGGCGCCGACGCGGGAGTCCGAGCTGGTGGAGCTGACGCGCGACTACGGGACGCTGCAGACGATCTATCAGAACCTGCTGACCAAGAACGAGGAGGCCAAGATCGCCGCCAGTCTGGAACGGCGTCAGAGCGGCGAGCAGTTCAAGGTCCTCGATCCGGCGCGGATGCCGGAGCGGCCGTACAGTCCGAATCGCCTGCTCATCGCGCTCACCGGCATCATGGTGGGGCTGGGCCTCGGCATCGGGCTGATCGCGATTGCCGAGTACCGCGACGGCAGCTTCCGCACCGACGACGAAGTGGCCAGCGTCCTCTCGCTGCCGGTCCTGGCCGTCATTCCGGTCATGTTGTCGAACGCCGAACGGCGGCGCCAGCTGCGCCGCCGGGTAGCGGTCGGCGTCGGGCTGGGCGCCACGATCATGGGCGCCTTCGCCGTGGTGGTCTACACGTTGGTGCGCTGAACTGCCATGTACGAAGCTTTCTACGGCTTGCGTGAGCGTCCGTTCGACCTGACGCCCAACCCTCGTTACCTGATCCTGACCGAGAGCCACAAGGAGGCGCTGAGCAACCTGGAGTACGCGGTTGCCAGCCGCAAGGGGATCACGCTGCTCATCGGGGACGCGGGGTCGGGGAAGACAACCCTGATCCGGGCGGCGATCGCGCGCCAGCCGGATCGCGTGCACTCGGTGCACGTCCACAACCCGGCGCTGACGCGCGCCGAGTTCGTCGAGCTGCTCGGAACCCGCTTCGAGCTCGGGGAGAAGGCGAGCGCGTCGAAAGCGGCATTCCTCAGCGCCTTCGAAGAGCTGCTGCGGCAGCGTCGCGAGGCGGGCGAAACCACCGTCCTCATCGTCGACGAGGCGCAGAGCCTGCCCCTCGACCTGCTCGAGGAGATTCGCCTGCTGGTCAACATCGAAACCGACGACGTCAAGCTGCTCTCGGTGATCATCGCCGGCCAGCCGGAGTTCGCCGACCGGCTGAACGAACCGGTTCTCCGCCAGCTCAAACAGCGGGTGGCGCTGCGCTGCGAGCTGCGTCCGTTGTCGCTGCGCGAGACCGCCGCCTACATCGCCGGCCGCGTCAAGACCGCCGGTGGTCAGGGCGCGCAGCTGTTCACGCGGGAAGCGGTGACCCTGATTCACGAACGCTCCGAGGGCATCCCCCGAAAGATCAACGTCATCGCCGACAACGCGCTGGTAACCGGCCTGGCGCTCGACCGGCGTCCGGTGACGAGCGCGATGGTGCGGGAGGTGTGTGACGACTTCGACCTGCAATCCGCGGATGGCGAGCCGGGTAGCGACTTCGCCGACGCCGCTGAAAGCCGGGTGCTCGGTCCCACCACGGGCGGCGGGCGCGTGCTGGAACTGGAGCTGGGCGAGGGAGCGGGCACGGCCGGACTCGCCGATCCGTCAGGGACGCCACACCGGTTCGCCGGCCTGTCGCCGAAACGGTGGCGTTTTTTCAATTAACCGCGGCTCGAGTGCATCGAGCTGGCAAAGGGTGTCATGAGTCGAGTCGAGGAAGCACTGCGGCGCGCGGCGGACCAGGGAGCGGCGCGCACCACGGCGCCGGTCGAGCCACCGGTCGCCGTGGACGAGCAGCCGGATCTGGATCCGACCACGCTCGCGCGCGAGCCGTTCCCGCTGGAGATGCCCGGGGCCCGGCCCATGCCGTGGAGTGCGCCGGCACCCGGAGCGGGCCCCGCGCCGGTACCGCCGCCGGCGCCGGTGGCGGTTCCCGCGGCCGGACGGGAGCCAGACCCGGGGCCGGCCTCCATCATCCAGCGGATCGGCGACACGTTTGCCGAGAAGGTCGTGGCCGACCGCAAGCTCGACCCGGCCTCGCGGGAGCAGTATCGGCGGCTGGCGGCCACGCTGCACCAGGCGCAGCGCGCCACCGGCGTGCAGGTCGTGATGATCGCCAGCGCGGTCCCGCGCGAAGGCAAGACCCTGACCGCGACCAACCTGGCGCTGACCTTCAGCGAGTCGTACCAGCGGCGGGTGCTGCTGATCGACGCCGACCTGCGGCGGCCGACGCTGCACACCGTGTTCAGCGTGGACAACTCGTCGGGGCTGAGTGAAGGGCTGATGGCCGACGAGTCGCACCGGCTGCCGGTGCGCGACGTGTCGCCGCGGCTGGCGATCCTGCCCGCCGGCGAGCCGAGCAACGACCCGATGGCCGGACTGACCTCCGATCGGATGCGCCGCCTGATCGCGGAAGCGCGGGAGGCCTTCGACTGGGTGATCATCGACACCCCGCCGGTCGTGCTGCTGCCGGATGCCAACCTGCTCGGGGCGATGGTCGATGCCGCGGTGCTGATCGTGCGTGCCGGCAGCACGTCCTACGACCTGGTCAACCGGGCGCTGACCGCCGTCGGGCGCGAGAAGGTCCTCGGCGTGGTGCTCAACAGCGCCAGCGAAGGGTCGCAGACCAAGGGCGAGGGCTTCTACTACGGCTACCTCTCGCAACAGCAGGAGGCGGAAGGCCGCTGATGAATCGTCTCCTCCGGCACCGTCTGACGGGCCGATCGACGGCGCTGGTCGGTTTCGAAACCGTGCTGATCGTGTCCTGCGTGGTGCTGGCGGCATACGTGCGCCTCGGCGAGGCGGCGTGGGGCGTCATGCTCAGTGAGGGCGGCGTCGGCAAGACCATCCTCATCGCCGGCGTCTGCCAGGTGTGCCTGTACTACGCGGAGCTCTACGATCTGCGGACCGTCTCCGATCGCTACGAGCTGTTCGTCCGCATCGTCCAGGCGCTCGGCTGCGCCTCGTTCATCCTGGCGGCGTTGTATTTCTGGTTCCCGGCGCTGATCGTCGGGCGCGGCGTGTTCATGTTCGCGGCGCTGCTCATCATCACCGTGGTGATCGGCTGGCGGCTGGCCTTCAACTGGGTCAGCCATCGCGTGCGCGCGCGGGAGCGGCTGCTGCTGGTGGGCACCAGCAGTTCGGCAATCGCGCTCGCCGCCGAGATCTTCGAGCGGCGGCACGAGCTCGGGGTCGAGATCGTCGGATTCGTGGACGCCGATCCGGCCATGGTCGGTGCGCCGATCATCAATCCCGGCGTCATCGGCACCATCGAGGACATTCCGTCCATCGTCCGCGCCCGTGGCGTCGACCGCGTCGTCGTCAGCCTGGCCGACGCGCGCGGCAAGCTGCCCATGGACAAGTTGCTGGAGATGAAGCTGGACGGCGTGTCGTTCGACCACCTGGCGTCGGTCTACGAGGATTACACCGGCAAGATCGCGCTCGAGAACCTGCGCCCGAGCTGGCTGATCTTCTCGCCCGGATTCAAGAAGAGCCGCGTGGTCTCGACGATGAAGCGGCTGATGGACATCGCCATTTCCATCGTCGGGCTGGTGCTGGCGCTGCCGGTGATGGCGGCGGTGGCGCTGGCGGTCCGCCTCACCTCGCGCGGGCCGATCATGTATTCGCAGCGTCGCGTCGGACAGCATGGGCGGGTGTTCACCGTGCACAAGTTCCGCTCCATGCGCGACGACGCGGAAGCGGTGACCGGGCCGGTGTGGGCATCACAACACGACCCGCGGGTGACGCCGGTCGGCCGCTTCCTGCGCCGCAGCCGCCTCGACGAGCTGCCGCAGTTGTGGAACGTGCTGCGCGGCGACATGAGCTTCGTCGGGCCGCGGCCGGAGCGCCCGGAGTTCGTCGACGAGCTGACGCGGCAGATCCGCTTCTACCCGCAGCGCCACATCGTGCGCCCCGGTCTCACCGGGTGGGCGCAGGTGCGCTATACCTACGGCGCCAGCACCGAGGACGCGCTGCAGAAGCTGCAGTACGACTTCTTCTACATCAAGAACCTGTCGCTGGCGCTCGACGTGTTCATCATCCTGGAAACGATCAAGACCGTCATCCTGCGGAAAGGGGCTTAGGGTGGGCCCGACGCCGATCGCCGGCGACTCCGTCGTCAACGCGATGAGCATCGACGTGGAGGACTACTTTCACGTCAGCGTCTTCGACGGCATCGTGCCGCGCTGGCAGTGGGAGCACATGGAGAGCCGGGTGGTCGCCAATACCGGCCGGCTGCTCGACCTGTTCGACGAGTTCGACGTGCGCAGCACGTTCTTCGTGCTCGGGTGGGTCGGGGACCGCCATCCCGACCTGGTGCGAGCCATCGCCCACCGCGGCCACGAGATCGCGTCGCACGGCTACGCGCACCGCCTCATCTACGACCAGACGCCGGAAGCATTCCGTGCCGACGTGCGCCGCGCCAAGCGCCTGCTGGAAGACGCCACCGGCCGCCGCGTGATCGGCTACCGCGCACCGAGCTATTCGATCACCCCGCGCTCGCTGTGGGCGCTCGACGTCCTGCTCGAAGAGGGCTACGAGTACGACTCGAGCATCTTTCCGATTCGGCACGACCGCTACGGGATTCCGGTATCGCAGCGCCGCCCCTATACGATCGAGCGCAAGGCTGGCGCTCTCGTCGAGGTGCCGGGCTCGACCACACAGGTCGGGCCGCTGAACCTGCCGATCGCGGGGGGCGGCTACTTCCGCATCCTGCCGTACTGGTGGACGCGCTGGGGCATCGCCCGGCTCAACCGCCTGGAGCGGCGACCGGCGATCTTCTACCTGCACCCCTGGGAGATCGATCCGGACCAGCCGCGGCTGGCGGCGTCGCGGCTGGGCGCGTTCCGGCACTATCGCAACCTCGCGCACACCGAACCACGATTGCGCGCGCTGCTCCGCGACTTCCGCTTCGGCTCGATCCAGTCGTTGATCGCCGACCTGCGCGTCGGCTTGACGGACCCGGCTGGCACCGCGGCACTGCCGTACTGCTGGTGACCCGTCGTGCCGGATGCGCCTCCCCTCATGACCACCGCCGTGCTCTCCGCTGCCGCGAGCGCACCCGCTGCGCCCGGCGCGCGCGCACGGTCGCCACTGGTCGACTGCGTCGTCGCCGAGGCGTCGATGGAGCAGGCGGCCGAGTGGGACGCGTTCGTGGCCGCGCACCCCGACGGCACCGTCGAGCACCTGTGGGCGTGGCACGATGTCTTCGCGCGCGTGTTTCGTCACCGGCCGGCCTATCTCATCGCTCGCCGTGAGCGCGACGTCACCGGCGTGCTGCCCGTGGTGCTCGTGCGCTCCGCCCTCATCGGCCGGGCCGCCATCTCGCTGCCGTTCTTCAACTACGCGGGGATCGTCGCCCGCGACGGGCCCAGCGCGCGGGCGCTCCTGGACGCGGCCGCGCAGCGGGCCGGCGAGTTCGGCGCGCGCTATCTGGAGCTGCGGCATCGCCGGCGGCAGTTCGAGGATCTGCCGGTCCGGTCGAACAAGGTCGGGGTGGCGCTCGACCTGCCGGCACGGGCAGAGGTGCTGTGGACCGCGCTCGACCGCAAGGTGCGAAACCAGGTGCGCAAGGCGCAGAAGGACGGACTGTCGGTCAGCGCCGGCGATGGGGTCCTGCTTCCCGAGTTCTACGAGGTCTTCGCCCGTAACATGCGTGACCTCGGCACCCCGGTCTTCCCGCGCGCATTGTTTGCCGAGACACTGCGGCAGTTCCCCGAGCGAGCGCGCGTGTTCCTCGTCCGGCGCGGATCCCGCTGCATCGCCGGGGGGATTGCCCTGCGGCTGGGGGAGACGGTCCTGGTGCCGTGGGCCTCGGCGCTGAAGGAGTTCAGGCCACTGTGCGGCAACATGCTGCTGTACTGGTCGATGCTGGAGTGGTCGGTCGAGATCGGGGCGCGCACCTTCGACTTCGGACGCTCGTCGCCGGGCGGCGGGACGCACGCCTTCAAGTTGCAGTGGGGCGCGCAGGAGCAGCCGCTGTACACCGAGTACGGCCTCGTGACCGACGAGCAGGTCCCATCCACCGGCGCCGACAGCCCGCGGTTCCGTCGTGCAACCGCCGCGTGGAGGCGCCTGCCGGTCGGGCTGGCGAATCTGCTCGGCCCGGCCGTCATCCGGCATGTCTCGTGACGATTCGGGCCGCCAGGCCGTTGACCCTGGTGCGGCTCCGGATCCCCTGACGCGAGGCGCGACCGTCCTCACCACGCTGCGCCTTCGCCCGTCGCGGCTCGACGGCGGCTTCCGCCGGCGTGACGAACCGGTGTGCGTCGGCCTGCCTTTGCCGAGAGGCCGCGTCACCGACGCCAACACGATTGGCCTCGCCGCCGGCGGTCACGGACCCGTGGCCGTGCAGCGCACCGTGCTCGAGCGTTGGGGCGACGGCAGCGTTCGCTGGGTGCTCGTCGAGTTTCAGGCGCGGACCAACGATGCCGGGGAGGCGGACTACGACGTCATCGCGCTCGACGATCCTGCCGCCGCGCCCCCGTCGGCGCTCCGGATCACCACGGATGCCGAGGGCATCGCGGTCGTGAGCCGCGCGGTGATCGCGACGTGCCGCTCCACGGGCGTGCACCTGCGCCCGGCGCCGGGCACCGGGGCGGGGGCCGGGGCGGGGGAGTGCCAGCTGTCGGTGAGGGTCGAAGACGCCGCCGGCCAGCGAGTCGACGTGCGCTTCGATGAGATCGACGTGGAGCGGTCTGGCCCGCTCGCCGCGCACCTCCGCCTGTCGGCGCGGCTGACGCTGCCCGACTCCCGGCGCCCGCTCCACATCGTCCTGCGCATCGGGCTGCACGAGGGGTCCCGGGCGGTCGCCGCGTCTGTGGCGGTGCACAATCCGTCGCGCGCGGTGCACGCGGGCGGCATCTGGGAGCTCGGCGACCCCGGGTCACTGCTGCTGCGCGACCTGTCCGTCCTCGTGAGCCGCACCGGCGGGCAACCCGGGAGCGGCGCGAGCATCTCCGCGGAGCCGGGCGCGACGTGGCGCCGCAGCACCGGGTCACTGCAGATCTATCAGGATTCGAGCGGCGGGACGCACTGGGACAGCCCGGCCCACGTCGCGCGTGACGGTGCCATCGACCCGGTGTTCCCAGGCTACGAACTCAGCGTCGACGGGCTCACGAGCCGCGGCCGCCGCGCCACGCCGATCGTCAGGCTCGAGGGAGCGCCGGCGCTTGCTGTGACGATGCCGCAGTTCTGGGAGAACTGTCCCAAGGCGATCGACGCCGACGACACGGCGATCGCACTGCGCCTGTTTCCCGGCCGGGCGCGAGCCGGGCACGAGCTTCAGGGCGGGGAGCGGAAACGGCACGACTTCGTGGTGGCGGTCGGCGACGATGCGGCCGAGCCGCTCGAGTGGGCGCGGTCACCGCTGGTGGCGAGTGCGCCGCCCGAGTGGTATCGCGCCTGCGCGGCGCTCCCGTTCCTGACGGCGGCCGGGGCCGACCCGCCCTCCGACGCGCTCGTGCAGGCGGCGGTGGACGGCGCCGACGCGTTCAGCGCGAAGCGCGAGCGCGCGGACGAGTACGGCTGGCGGCACTTCGGCGATCTGCCTGCCGATCACGAGGCCGTCAACGCGACCGGCCCGTTCGTTTCGCACTACAACAACCAGTACGATGCCATCGCTGGCGCGGTGCGCCAGTTCTTCCGCACCGGCGATCCGCGGTGGCACGCGGTGATGGCACCGCTCGCGCGCCACGTTGCCGACGTCGATATCTACCACACCACCGAGGACAAGGCCGCGTACAACGGTGGGCTCTTCTGGCACACCTTCCACTACGTCGACGCTGGCCGGTCCAGCCATCGCTCGTACCCGTCCGCGCCCGGTGTCAATGGCGGAGGGCCGTCGTGCGAGCACGACTACGCGGAGGGGCTGGCCCTGCACTATCTGCTGACCGGGGATCCGGACTCCCGAGCGGCCGTCCTCGAGCTCGCGAGCTGGGTGGTGGCGATGGACGACGGGCGGCGCACGCCGTTTGCGTGGCTCGACCGCGGGGCAACGGGTGCGGCCAGCGCCACGGTCACGCCCAGCTACCATGGTCCCGGCCGCGGCGCAGGCAATTCCATTCTCACCCTGCTCACGGCTGCGCGCGTGAGCGGTGAACGGTCGTTTCTCGACAAGGCCGAAGAGCTCATCGCGCGGTGCATCCATCCGGCCGACGATCCGGCGGCCCATGGTTTGCTAGACGCCGAGCATCGATGGTCCTACACGGTGTTCTTGCAGGTGCTTGGGCGCTACCTCGCACACAAGCTCGATCGCCTCGAGCACGACGCGCCCTGTGCGCATGCCTGCGAGAGCCTTCTGACCTACGCGCGGTGGATGGCCCACCACGAGGTCCCCTATCTCGACCGGCCGGACGGCCTCGAGTATCCCACCGAGACGTGGGCCGCGCAGGACCTGCGCAAGGCCGAGGTCTTCGTGCTGGCCTGGATGGGAACGACCGGGACCGAACGCGAGCAGATGCGCGAGCGGGCCGTGTATTTCTTCGAGCAGGCCATTGCGACGCTGGCCAGCCTGCCAACGCGCGCGCTGACCCGGCCGCTCGTGCTGTTGATGGCTTACACCGGCAGCGTGCCATGGATGCGTGCGCATCCGGAGGCGGCGTGGCCCACGCCACCCCCGGCGGTCGCGGCGAGCGTGCGAGCGCGGCCGCGGGCGCGGTTCGTCCCGCAGCGGGAGCGGGCGCTCCGCCGGGCGGCCCTGATCGGGCTGTCGCTGGCGCTGGCGATGGGCTCCGCGCTGGTCTGGATCGCGACGTGAGAATGCTCAGCGAGCAGGCGGCCGAATCAGGCGCGCTGGCGCAGCACACGGGCCGGCACACCCGCGGCCACCACGCCGTCGGGAATCGGGTGCGTGACGACCGCACCGGCCCCGACAATCGTGTTGCGGCCGATGTCAGCCATGACCACGGCGCCGCTGCCGATCCAGCTGCCCTGGCCGACACGCACGAGCCGGCGCGCAGTCGGCTGCAGCTGGATTGGCTGGTCCGGGTGCGAATGCTGGTGCGCGTGCGCTCCGCTGGTCACGTGCACGCCGGCAGCGAGCATGACGTAGGGTTCGAGGTGCACCAGTCCGAGATGACAGCGGGGGCCGATGTAGACGCGCTCGTCGAGGCGTGCGCCAGTCTGCGACAGCAGCGTGCCGAACTCCACCACCACCGTGTGGTGGCACCCGGCGAGCGTGTGCGCGAGAAACGCCTGCCGCAGGTAACGGCCGAGCAGGCCCGGAAACAGCGCGAGCGTCTGCGACGAGCCCTCCAGCGCACGATCGCGCCCGAGGATGGCGGACCGCAGCCAGAACGACAGGAGGAAGGGTGTGACGGCCACAGTGGCCGCGGCGCGGGCGATCGCCTTGACGCTGTCTCGCCCGCCGGTCATCGTCGCACGTCTCGAGTCATCGGATCTGCGCGCCGCCCATCGGGCAGGGATGATAGGGCGGCGTTCATGCAACGAGACCGCCGACCATCGGCGGGGTGCGGTCGCGCTGCCGGAGGGACACCCGCGCTCGCGAAGCTATCATTGTACCCGAGTGTCTACCCGGGCGCTGTCCGCTCGCCGGACGACACACGTGACGCCTGCGGGCGAGGCCGGGCTGGTTACGTGCGGGTGACCCGATAGTGCGCGGGCCGATCCGTGTCCTCGAGCTTCGCAGCGTGCGGGGGACCGGCGGGGGACCGGAGAAGACGATCCTGGTGGGCGCGGCGCTCTCCGATCCCGCGCACTATGCCGTGACCGTCTGCTACATCCGCGACCTGCGCGATCGGGTGTTCGCGATCGACGAGCGCGCCTCGGACCTGGCTGTGGACTACGTCGAGGTGGTCGAGCGCCATTCCTTCGACGTGCGGATCTGGGCAGCGCTGCGGCGGCTGGTGCAGCAGCGGCAAATCGCCATCGTCCACTCGCACGATTACAAGACGAACTTCTACGCCTGGCTGCTCAGTCGCGTCGAGCCGGTGGTGCCGCTCGCGACGCTGCATGGCTACACCGGGCACTCCAAGCGCGAGGTGCTGTACTACGGGTTCGACCGGCGCCTGGTGCGCCGGTTTCCGCACCTCATCGCCGTGTCCGGCGAGCTGCGCGACGAGCTGATCGCGCACGGAGCGGCGCCGGAGCGTGTGACCTGCATCCTCAATGGCATCGACGAGCAGGCGTTTCGCCGCGACCCGGCGCGCCGCGGCCCGGCACGGGCCGCACTCGGCTGCGCTGACACGGACGTGGTCATCGGGGGCGTCGGACGGCTGGAACCGCAGAAGCGGTTCGATTTGCTGATGGACGTCGTCGCGGGCCTCGCCGCGCGGGTCGGCCGGCGGCTCAAGCTCATCGTCGTCGGGGAAGGTGGCCTGCGGGCGGCCCTGGAGGCGCGGCGGACCGCGAGCGGACTCGAGTCCGACTGCGTGCTGGCGGGCCATCGCACCGACATCGCCGAGCTGCATCACGCCTTCGACCTGTTCGTGCAGTCGTCGGACTACGAAGGTACCCCGAATGCCGTGCTGGAGGCGATGGCGATGGAAACGCCGATCGTCGCCACCGATGTCGGCGGCACCCGGGAGCTCATCACATCCGGGGAACACGGTCTGGTCGTGCCCAAGGGCGATGCGACGGGCCTGGCGGACGCGATCGAGGAAGTTTTGCGTCATCCTGCGCACGCGGCGCAGCGCGCCGCGGCGGCGCGCCGCCGGGTGGAGCGCGAATTGTCGTTCCGGGCGCGCATGGCCAAGGTCGAAGCACTCTATGACGAGCTCTCACGTCACGCGGGAAGACGGCTATCATGAAGGGCGCGCTGTCCTGCGCGGCGGACCATCATGTATCAGCGACTGCGCGCCTGGCTGCTGCCCGGCCTCGAGAACTCCCATGTCATCTATGCGCGGCGGCTGCCGCAGTTCGTTCCGGCGGGCGGCGCGTGGCTGGATCTCGGGTGCGGCCACAGTCTGGTGGCCGACTGGATCGTGGATCCCCCGCGCCAGCTCGAACACCGCGCGGTCGGCCTCGACAGCGACTTCACGGCGCTGGCGGCCCACCGCGGCTTGCGTCACCGCGTGGCGGGCGACGTCCACCGGTTGCCGTTTCGCGATGCCACTTTCGACGTGATCACGGCTAACATGGTGGTCGAACACTTGCAGGAGCCTGCGGCGTTGTTTCGCGAGGTGAATCGGGTGTTGAGGCCGCACGGGCGGATGCTCATCCACACGCCGAATCTGACCGGCTACACCACTCGTCTCGCGCGGTTGGTGCCGGAACGGTTCAAGGCATTGCTCGCCCGGGTCATTCAGCGGCGTCGGACCGAGGACGTCTACCCGGCGCACTACCGGGCCAACAGCGAAGCCACGCTCGCCGCCGCGGCATCCGCCGCTGGCCTGGCTCTGCAGCGCTGCGAGCACGTGTTGACCTCGCCGCAGCTCTACAACGTGCCCGTGGCGGTGTTCTTCGAGCTGTTGTGGCTGCGGCAACTCGCCAAGCCGGGGCGCGAACGGCGCCGCCCGGTGTTGATCGCAACCTTGGTGAAGTCGTCGTGAGCTCACACCCGCCGCCGGAGCAGACGGAGCACGCACTACCGGCACCGCTGCTGTCGTGGTGCGAAGCCGTGCTCCGCGAGGCCGATAGCGGCGCCGCCGTGCGCCTGGCCGCGGCGCGGGTTCCCTCCCGCACCGGCGCGGTCTATCGCCTGTCGGCGGTTGCTGGAAGGGGCGAGCGCCGGTGCTGGTACCTCAAGCACTACCCGACCGAGACGAGCGACGTGCTGGCGCGCCGGTTTGCCGATCTGGCGCGCATCGCTGCCGCCCTCGGACAACGCCCGGCGCTGACACCGTACGTCATGGTCGCGGCGGACGCCGAGCGACGGCTGCTGCTGACGGCGGAAATGCCGGGGCAGACGATGGTGGCGCTGCATCGGGGTGTCACGCCGCTGTTCGGCGACGGGCCCGTTCGCATTGCGGCCGCGTGGCGCGGGGTCGGCACGTGGCTGGCAGCGTTGCACCACACCGCGGCGGCCGCGCCATCGACGACGCGAGCCGCGGAGGTTGCCCGCTTCGCCGCCGACCGGCTGCGTGCCTGGGCGGACGCGGACCGTGCTCAACAGGCGCGTGCCGACGCCGCCCTCGATGCGCTGGCGCGCGTCGCCGCGCACGGCGACGCGCGCGCGCTGATGCTCACGCCCTGCCATGGCGATGTCAGCGGCAACAACATCTTCGTCAGTGGCACGGTCGGGCTCATCGATTTCGACGACGTCCGCACCGACGTGCCGGCGCTCGACGTGTCCCAGGCGGTGCTCGAACTGCAGAACCTCTGTCATGCCTGGAGCACGGTTCCCCTGACGCGGCTCATGGACCAGGCCGGTGCCGCATTCGCAGACGGCTACGGCCGCGACCGGCCGGACGGTCCGCCTTTCTGGCTGCTGCACTTGCGGAACCTGTCCGTGTTCCTGCTCACCCTGGCCCGCCGGCGTCGCGGCATCAGCGTCTCCCGGGTCACCAACGAACTGCACTACGGAAGAATGCTTGCGGAACTGACGCGCACGGTGGACGCCGTGCGCGGCTCCGATGGCCAGCGCTCGTTCTGGGCCGACAGGTCCTTTACGGGAGGTGCGGCCGCGGCGAGGATGGCTGTGCGATGACACATACCGAGCAAACGCGCCCGCTGGATCGGGCGCCGGCGATTCAGGATTACACCCCGCTGGCCGCGACCTACGACGCACAGCGTTATGTCGAGGAACTGCACCAGGCGCACGAGCGCCGCCGGCGCAGGGTTCTGCTGGGCCTGCTGCCGCAGCACGTCGACCGGGCGGCAGACATCGCGTGCGGCACGGGCAGGGGCATGGCGACCTTGACCAGCGTGGCGACCACGGTCATCGGGGTGGACGGCACGCTGGCGATGCTCGGCGTCATCCGCCAGAAGGTCGGACCCGCCGCGTGCGTGGCCCAGGCCAACGCCGCGGCGTTGCCATTTGCGAACGCGACCTTCGATTTGATGGTCTGCTTGAACTTCCTCCATCTGTTCCCCGGCCTCGAGGAGAAGCAGGCGTTCGTCGGCGAGATGGGTCGCGTGCTCAAGCCGGGAGGCGTGCTGGTGGCCGAGTTCGACAACGCGATGCAGGGCCTGGTGCTCGGCGCCGCCCGCAAGTACTTCGGCAAGGACATCGGCTACGACTGGCCGTGGCACGTCCGCCGCGTGTTTCGTTCGGACATGTTTGCCATCTCGCAGGTCAGCGGTGCCAATCTTCCGTTCCTGTGGCGGGTGCCGATGCTGCGGTCGCTCGACAATCACACCGGACGCTTTCCCCTGAACTATCTGGCCACGCGGCTGTTCGTCCGCGCGGTCCGACGCTAGGTCGCGCGGTGGCCTCAGTGTTCGGCCGTGTGCGCCAATACCTGGAGTACCGCACGGTGTTCCGATCGCACCGCGACGTGGAGGCCTATCGTCGCGTGCGCGATCATCCGGACCGCTGTGCCGGCCCGGTTGCGCTGCATCTCCGCGCCGTGCCGCAGGGCCCGCTCTATTGCCGGCCGGGCACGATGGATCCGATTACGCTCTGGGACGCGTACCAGGCCGGGTATCACCTGCCGACGTTCGCCCTGCCCGCGCCGCGGCTGATCCTCGATCTGGGCGCGAATGTCGGCTACACCGCGGCCAGCCTCGCCGCACGCTATCCCACGGCGCGGGTGCTCGCGGTGGAAATGGACGCCGAGAATGCGGCGCTGTGCGCGCAGAATCTCGCGCCCTTCGGCACCCGCTGCGAGGTGATCCACGCCGCCGTCTGGGTCGAGCCCGGCGCGATCGCGTATGCCGGCGGCGACGTTCACGCCTACGCGATTCTGCCCGGCGCCGCCGCCGGCGCGAGAACGGCACCAGCCGTGACGATCGACGGCCTGCTGCAGCGGTTCCCCGGCGAGGTCGCCGACTACATCAAGATGGACATCGAGGGCGCCGAAGCCGAAGTGCTGCGACCCCCGCTGGCGTGGGCCTCGCGGGTGAAGAGCCTGTCGCTCGAGGTGCACCCGCCGGCGACGATCGAGCGGTGTCGGTCGGCGCTCGCGGCGCACGGCTTCGCGTGCCACGTCCATCCCGCACATCCGCACAGTCTGGTCGCGCGTCGCGACTGATCGGCGTCGCCGGGCGCACTTCCGAGCAGCGGCCGGCGCGCCGTGCGGCGGCGCGGCGCGTCCGCGGCGCCGCGGCCGATCACAATCTCGGTCGGGCGCCGCACAATCTCGTCAGAGCGACCCCGCCCTCGCGGGTCATGCCCCGAGAAACGCAGCTGCGCAACATGGCGCGGTTGTTGCTGAATCGCGGGGTCGCGCCTGCATTTGCGCCTACAGCGGTAACACCACGAAGGGATCGTTCTACTCATGCGTGTATTTTTGACACTCCGCGCCCGCTCGGCGGTTCTCATCGGCCTCGTGTTGCTGGTGATTGCCCTGCCCACGGCGATTCCCGTCGGCGGTGCGGCCAAGGCCCTGATCACGATCGATGACCTGCGCTGGCAGGGCACCTATGCGTTCCCGTTGATCGGAGACGCGACTCCCGGCGGCGCCGGGACGACCACCTACGCGTCGGGTGCGCTCGCCGTGCGCTACGTCGGTGGTCAGCGTCGGATCCTGATGCCGACGTTCACGCAGGCGGACCTGACGACGGGGCAGACGTTTGGCGATCTCGTCGAGTGGCAGGAGCCGCCGCAGGGCGCGTACGCGGGTGCGGACGCGACGCAGGCGCCGAAGATGATCGAGACGCGTCGCTGGAAGAACTGGACGATCCTCGGCACCACCCCGAGCTGGCAGGAGAAGTCCAACGGGGTGCGCATCGGCGGCCTGCTCTGGGACGAGTCGACGGGCGTGCTGTGGTATCAGCTCTACGGCTACTACTCGGGCAAGAATCACCCGCTCCTCGGCGCCACCCGGCTGCTCGACACTCCGACCACGGGCAATTATCGTGCGGTCGGCCAGCAACACGGCCCGTGGTGGTATCGCAACAGCGATCCGTCGGAGACCTCGTCGCTCTATTGGAAGGCCGTGTGCAACTGGCTGGTGCGCGTGCCGCCCTCGGCGCAGAGCGCCCTCAACGGCCACTCCATCATTCTCGGCGGCACCGTCGGCTCGCTCGGCAGTCAGGGGAACCTGGGGCCGGGGTTCCGCGCCATCCCGCAGCTGCCTTCGCTCAGCGATCCGCCCAACAGCGTCATCCCGCTCGGGCTGCGGCTCGCCGACTACAGCAGCGAGAGTCCGTTGCGCCCGTCGCATGCGCGGCGGAGCGTGAACTATCAGAACGACGGTATCCCGTACAGTTCCAACGAGTCCGGGCTGCCCGCGCCGACGGCGTCGCTCGGCTACTGGCAGATGAATCTCGATCACGTGAACAGCTTTATCTGGGTGGAGACGGCGTCGAAGCAGGGGATCCTGCTCTTCGGCCGCCAGGCGACGGGCCTGACGTGGTACGGGTGGAATCCCCGCAGTCTCACGCCCGGCTGGAGCGGCGCAGGGCCCGACGCCGTGGACCTGTCGCGGCCGGTGCCCAATGGCAACGGTTATGGATCGACGGCCTTCACGTCCGCTCTGTACGTTTTCGACCCCGAGCACGTGAAGGCCGTGGCACAGGGCGCGCGCTCGCCGTGGGCCGACGGGATGAATCCGGTCGCCACCTACAACTGGAAGACGAAGTGGCCGAACATGCCGGTCAATCGTGCCGGTGGCGCCAATTCCCGGCCGATTGAGACCTGGATCAGCAACAGCGGCTTCTGGGACACGACCACCGAAGACATCCTCTGGATCCAGCCGAGTTCGGTCGGCGCCGGGAACCTGCAACCCACTCTCAATGTCTTCCGCCTGACGCCTCGACCGCCGACGAACCTGCGGATCACGGGGTAGGCCGGGCGGGGGGCCCCCGGATCCCCGATTGTCAAGTGGGCGGGAACGACGCAGACTAGAAGGCGACGTATGCTCCGCCTGATCTTTGCCGGGCTCATCATGGGGACCGGCTTCTTCGCCGCGCTGTGGAGCCGGTTCGCCGCGCTGCAACTCTACGTCTGGTTCGCGCTGTTCCGTCCGCAGGAGTGGGTCTGGATCCCGCTCTGGGACTATCGCCTCTCCACGATTTTCGGCCTGCTGCTCATCGTACCCTGCGTGCTCGTCGGTCAGTGGCCGGTGATTTTGCATGCGCTCAGCATCGGCGCCGTCGGCTTCCTGGCCACCTGCTACCTCGCCACCCGTGAGGCCGCGAACCAGATCGTGGGCACGGTGTGGATGGAGTTCATGGTCAAGCTGGTGGTGGTGTGCCTGTTCGCCACCCGCCTGCTGTCCACGCCGGCGCGGGTCATCCTGCTGCTCGGGACGATCTGCGCCTCGTTCGGCTTTCACAGTGTGAAGTCCGGCGTCGGCTCGCTGCTGGCGGGGGGGCTGCGCTTCAACGAGGGGCCCGGCGGTGCGTTCATCGACAACAACGGTTACGCCGTGGGATGCGTGATGGTGATTCCGTTCTTCGTCGCCGTCGCCCAGAACCCGCCGCGCAAGTGGATGGCGTGGCCGGCGTGGCTGGGGGTGCCGTTGACGATGGTCACCGTGATCAGCACCTTTTCCCGCGGCGGACTGCTGTCGCTGGTCGCCGCGACCGTGACCTTCCTGCTGCTGCAGAAGCGGCGCTCGAAGCCGCTCATCGCCGCGCTGTTGCTGCTGCCGCTGCTCACGTTCGTGCCGCTGCCGTCCGGGTACCTCGATCGTATGGAAACGATCGGAAGCTTCGAGGAGGTGGGTGAGGGATCGGCGCTCGGCCGGCTGCATTTCTGGCGCGTCGCGCTCGACATGGCGGCCGATCGGCCGCTCGGCGTCGGTCTGTGGAACTTCGAGACCACCTATGATCAGTACGATTTTTCCGGCGGGCTGTACGGCTCGGAGCGGGCCGTGCACAACAGCCATCTGCAGGTGCTGACCGAAACCGGCTGGCTCGGCGCCGGCTGGTGGGTCGCGCTGTTCGGCATCGCGATGTTCCTGGCCTTCCGCGCGCGTCGCAATGCCGCGCTGATGGATCCCGATCGGGCGCGTTTCACCACGACGGTGGCCAACGCGCTCATCGCGTCGATGGTCGCCTTCCTGGTGGGTGGCACGTTCGTGTCCATCGCCTACAACGACCTGACGTGGCTCACTTTCGCGATCGTCGCCGGCTTCGACCGGATCTCGCGTCTGACCGCGGCGGCGACGCACCCGGTGCCGGTGCGGCCGGTGGCCGTCGAGCGGCGCGCCGTGCTGGCCCCCACCGCCAGGGTGCGATTGCCGTCGCAGTGACGCCGACCGACATCGCGCACGTCGTCCTGTCGCTCGACCCCGGCGGCACCGAACGACTCGTCATCGATCTCGCACGGCGCTGCGCGCAGACGTACGGCACCCGCGTGTACTGCCTCGATCGGCGCGGCGAGTGGGCCGACGAGCTCGATCGCGCGCGCATTCCCGTGCACGTCGTCGGACGCCGGCCCGGCCTCGATCTGCGGGTGGCCTGGCGCCTGCGGCAGTTGACGGCACAGCATGGCGTGCGGGTCCTGCACTGTCACCAGTACACCCCCTTCGTCTATGGGGCCCTGTCGTCGTTGCCGCGTCGGGCCGTCCGCGTGGTCTTCACCGAGCATGGGCGCCTGTCCGATGCGCCGCCCACGCCGCGGCGCCGCAGGGCGAATCGCTTCCTCGCGCCCCTTCCCGCGGTGATCACGGCGGTATCGGCGGAGTTGCGCACGTTCATGGTCGCGGAGGGGTTCCCGGCCGGGCGTGTGCAGGTCGTGCACAACGGGATCGAGCCGGGCGAAGCCCCGACGGCGGTGCAGCGCCGCGCGGCTCGCGCCGAGATTGGGGTCGACCCGGGAGCCTTCGTCATCGGCACGGCGGCCCGGCTGGACCCGGTGAAGCACCTGGGCATGGCGATCGACGCCCTGGCAGAGGTGCGGCACCGGGTGCCGACCGCGTGTCTGGCCGTGATCGGCGATGGTCCGGAGCGCGGGCGGCTGGAACAGGCGGCCAGCGTCGCCGGGGTGGCCGATCGCGTGCATTGGCTCGGATTTCGCAAGGACGTGCGGTCGTTGATGGCGGGCTTGGACGTCTATGTGAATACCTCGATCTCCGAGGGTATTTCCGTCACGATTTTGGAGGCGATGGCGGCAGCAGTCCCGGTCGTCGCCACCGCGGTCGGCGGCACGCCCGAGGTCGTCGTCCCGGACGCGACCGGGCGGCTGATCGGGACGCGCGACGTGCAGGCGTGTGCACGGGAGCTGGCAGAACTGGCCGTCGAGCCGGAGCGGCGTGCCGCACTGGGGCAGGCGGGCCGCACCCGGGTGCTGGCCTGTTTCTCCGGCGCGCGGATGTTCGAGCGCTATCTCGAGGCCTACCGGCTGTGAGCCGGCCGGCGCGGGCGGCGTGGCGGTCGGAACGCGTCGCGCGTGCCGGGGTGGAGGGGTAGCGGGGCATGTGTGGAATCTGTGGGGCGGTCGCTCTCGACGGGACGCTGCCGCCGGCGCTGCGCGGCGCCCTGCCGGCCATGACCGCCGCCCTGCGCCATCGCGGGCCGGATGGCGACGGCGCCTATACGAGCGCCGCCGCGATGCTGGGGCACCGCCGCCTGTCGATCATCGACCGCGCGGGCGGGACGCAGCCGATGACCAACGAGGACGGCAGCGTCTGGATCGTCTTCAACGGAGAAATCTACAACCACCGGACGCTGCGCACCGTGCTCGAGGGACGAGGGCACGTGTTCAGGACGGTGAGCGACACCGAAGCCATCCTGCACGGGTACGAAGAGTACGGCGATCATGTCGTCGAGGCGCTCGACGGCATGTTCGCGTTTGCCATCTACGACGAGCGGCGCCGGCAGCTCCTGCTGGCGCGCGACCGGGTGGGCAAGAAGCCGCTGTTCTACGCCGTCCTGCACGGGATCCTGCACTTCGGCAGCGAAATCAAGGCGCTGCGCTGCAGCCCGTATTGGGACGGGGCTGTCGATACCGAGGCGCTCGAGAGCTACCTGTCGCTCGGATACGTGCTGGCGCCACGGACGATCCATCGAGGCGTGAGCAAGCTGCTGCCGGGGCACGTGCTGACCTTGGCGGACGGGACGGTGCGGACCCGCCGCTACTGGGACGTCGAGGAGTTCGACACCGACCATCGTCCGGATGCCGCCGTGGTCGCGGACGTCGACGCGCGGCTGAACGCGGCCGTCCGCGCCCGGCTCGAGAGCGAAGTGCCCCTCGGCGCGTTCCTGTCCGGCGGGATCGACTCGGGCCTGGTGGTTTCGTACATGGCCGAGGCGCTGCCGTCGGTGGTCACGACGTCGGTGGGGTTCGGCGATCGGGCGCACAACGAACTCGCGGCAGCGGCGCTCACCGCCGGCCATCTGCACACGATGCATCATCCGGAGCAGGTCGAGCCGGAGCTCGGCCCGGTCCTCGACGCCATCGCCGCCTCGTTCGACGAACCGTTCGCCGACTCGTCGGCGGTCCCGACCCAGTACGTCTCGGCGCTGGCGCGCACGCACGTCACGGTGGCGCTCAGCGGCGATGGCGGCGACGAGGTGTTTGGCGGCTACGATTTCCGCTACGTGCCGCACCTGCTGGAAGATCGGCTGCGCCGACCGGTGCACGCGCTCGGCGCGGCCGGGCCGCTGTCCCGGCTTGGCCAGGCGTGGCCGGCGGGGCCGCGGGTGCCGCGCTGGCTGCGCCTGGGCACCTACCTGAGCAACGTCGGCGGCGACGCGGCCGATGCGTACCACGCCGATATCTGTTTCCTGAAGCCGCGCGTCACCTCCGCGCTGCTCGGGCTGGGCGCCGAGAGCGACTACCGCCGGCGCGAGGCCTACAACATCGTGCGGGCGGCGTACGAGAACTGCCCCTCGCCGGACCCGGTGCAAAAAGCGCAGTACGCCGACCTCCACGTCTACCTGCCCAACGACCCGCTGGTCAAGGTGGACCGCATGAGCATGCTGCACAGTCTGGAGGTCCGATCGCCGATGCTCGACCACCGGGTCATCGAGATGGCGTTCCGCATCCCGCGCGCGCTGAAGCTGAAAGGTCTGGAAGGGAAGCACCTGCTCCGGGTCCTGGCCCGGCGCCGGCTCCCGCGGCAACTGCTGTCGATTCCGAAGCGCGGGTTCACGGCGCCGGTCGAGCGCTGGATCGTCGAACAGGCGGGGCACTTGCACGAGCAGGTGCTCGCCACCAACGGGGTGGTCGCCGGCTTCGTCGATATCGAACTGGCCCGGCGCTGGCTGCAGGAGCACATGGCCGGCCGCGCCAATCACGGCTATGCCCTGTGGGCGCTGTGGATGCTGCAGAAGTGGGATGAGAACTGCCGCGTGCCGCGGGTCCGCTCGGTGGCGCCGCCGGCACGCGAGGCGGCGGTCGCCGGCGTCGGGACGTCGGCGCCCGCGTCGATCAGATGAGCGGGTGGCGGTGCTGAATCGAGCCACGCTGCTCGCCGTGTCCAGTGAACTGCCCTGGCCGCTGAACGCCGGCGGCCGGCTGCGGACCTTCCACCTGCTGCGGGCGATCGCGCAGCGCTTCAAGGTCCACCTCGTCGTCGGCGGGCACGAGCCGGATCCGGCGGCGGTCGCGGCGCTCGCCGCGCACGACATCTCGGCGACCGTGGCCGTGCTGCCGCGC
The DNA here is from genome assembly GCA_963707795.1 of uncultured Acidobacteriota bacterium. GTDB lineage: Bacteria > Acidobacteriota > Vicinamibacteria > Vicinamibacterales > UBA2999 > JACCSI01. The sequence continues at coordinate 1,317,557 of OY970174.1, forward strand.
CGCACCGTCCTGTCCGAGGTGCTGAAGGCGGGCCGGTGCGGCCTGACCGGGCAGCCGTACGTGCTCTACGGACGGCACGGCCATGCCGCGATGCACGCGCAGGTGACGGCGCTCGGCGACCGTCTGCGCCCCGCGGTGCTCTATCTCGATCACCTCGACTCGTTTCAGTACCGTCACTGCTGCGCCGGGGCGGTGGCGGTGGTCGATCTGCACAACGTCTATTCGCTGGTGGCGGCGCGCTGGGCGGACGAGCGTGCGGGCCCGATGCGGGCGTACCTCCGGCGGGAAGCGGCCATGCTCGGTCGGGCGGAGCGGGACGCGGCCGCGGGTGCCGACCTGCTGTTTGCCGTGTCCCCGCAGGAGCGCCGCTACTACGAGCAGTGCGGCGCCCGCCACGTGCGGCTGGTCCCGAACGGCGTCGATAGCGCGCTCTACGCCACCCTGCCCGTCGGCCGCGACACGTCGCTCATTGCCTACGTCGGCTCGATGTCGTGGCGCCCCAACGCCGAAGCGGCGATGTACCTGGCCACCGCGATTCTGCCGCAGGTGCGGGCGCAGGTGCCGGACGTGCGCCTGCGCATCATCGGCCGCGATCCGGACGCGGCGTTGCTGGCGTTGAACGGGCGCGACGGCGTCGAGGTGACCGGCGAGGTTCCGAGCATGTTGCCGCACCTGCGCGAGGCGGCGGTGCTGGCCGTGCCGCTCGAATCGGGAGGCGGCACGCGGCTGAAGATCCTCGAGGCGCTGGCCGCGGGCGTCCCCACCGTCAGCACGCCCGTCGGCGCCGAGGGCCTCGACCTCGAGGCTGGCGTGCACTTGCTCGTGCTCGAGCGCGAGCAGTTCGCCGACGGCCTCGTGCGGCTGCTCCGTGATCGCGTCTGGGGCACGGCGCTGGCGGCACGCGGCCGCGCGGCGGTGACCGAACACTACGACTGGTCGTCGATCGGCGAGAGTGCCGCGGCGGCGATTGCCGAGCGGATCCTGACCCCGTCACCGGCGACCGCGGCCGCCGGGAAGTAAGCGGCGCAGGGTGGCCAGGTCCTCCGGCGGCAGGACGGCCGCCGCGACGCCAACCGCAATCCCTCCGTTGACGGCCGCCCGCAGCAGCAGCGTCGGATACGACGACACCTCGATCACCTGGTCCAGCGCCAGGTTGGCCAGCAGGCCGATGCCGAGCAGGCCGAGCGACGGTGCGATCGACGATCGCAGGAGCCGCGCCGCGCTCACCTGCAGCTCCCGGCACAGGTGGACGGGCAGCACCATGGACGTGATCAGCAGGGCCGGAATCAGCGTCGCGGCCGCCACGCCGGTGACGCCAAAAGGCCCGGCGAGCCAGAGGCTCAATCCGAGATTCACGCCGGCCTCGATCAACAGCACCACGACCGGGACCCGCAGGCTGTGCATGGCCTGGTAGAAGGGCACCGCCGCCTGGGTCGAGACCGCCTGGCAGAAGCTGGCCAGTGTCAGCAGGACCAGGATGGGGCCGCCCGTCTCCGTGAAGGTCGGCCCCACCCATAATGTGAGAAAGGCGACGCCGAGCGACAGGATATTCAGCGCGACGAAGGCGGCGATGTAGTTGGTCAGGCGGGTGATCAGCGGATAGGCGGCGGCGAGCAGCGGCCGATCCCCCAGCGTCTGGTACGCCGACAGCCGCGGCAGCAGCGCCGACATCGTGCCCTGGACCACGACGCGTCCGTACGCGACGAGCTGCAAGGGCACGGCGTACTCGGCCACGCCGACGGCGCCAATCAGCAGCCCGATCACGATGATGTCGGTGTAGTTGATCAGCCAGGCCGACAAGTCGATGAAGAACGACCGGAAGCCGAAGCCGTAGAGCAGCCGGAGTTCGGCGAGCATCGGGACGACCGGACGAATGCGCAGGGCGGGGATCGTCCTGGCCACCGCGATGGCGAGGATCGCGGCCTGACAGACGGAGATGACCCCGGTGATCAGCGCCAGCGTGATCAGCGGCGCGCCCGCGTCGATGATGAGCACCGGGACCGCGATGAAGCGGGCCACGATGGCCGCGAGATTGATGACCGCCAGCGTCCAGATGCGTTCCTCGGCCACCAGCACGCCGGAGTACACGGTGGACACGAACGCGAACAGCAGCCGGCTGCCGAGCAGCATGAATGCGATGACCGTCTCGCGGGCGTCGGCGGGCACCAGCGGCTCGGCCAACAACCCGGGGACGGCGGGCGCCAGCGCGACGCACAGGACCAGGCACAGGATCCCGATGGCGCTGTAGAGCACGAGCACGACGGAGGCCAGGCGGTTGGCCGCCTCCTCGTTCCGCGCCGCGCGGTACTGCGACAGGAACTTGATGAAGGCGGCGCCCAATCCCAGGTACAGCAGATTGGAGTAGTCCAGCAGCCCGTTCAGGAACGACCAGACGCCGTACAAATCCTTGTCGAGCACTCGCAGCAGGATCGGCGTGATGACAAAGGCGTAGGCGATCGTGAGCAGCGTGACGATCCAGTTCGCGATCGTCGCCCGCAGCAGGTACGACGCCAGGCCGCGCGACGGGGTCGCTTTCGCGGCCGGTTGCGGGGATGGGGATGAAGGAGTGTCCAGCTGCGGCATGCCGGTGTCGTCAGCGCGGGAGGTGCGGCTGGCTGCCCGGTTGCACCCACGCCGCCCGCGCGAGCGACCGCCGCCAGCGAACCATCGGTACACCGCGATGGAGCGCCTCGGAGACCAGGGCCAGGCCCGGCAGGCACACGGCCAGCGTGATCGCCGATCGCCAGGCGAACGACAGCCCCAGCGACTCCAGCACCGGATCGAGCCAGAAATACACCGGCATGTGCGCGATGAAGACGAGCAGCGTATTGCGGGCGAGGAACCGGACGACCGCCGGGGGATCGAGGCGTGACACGAACAGCACTACCAGCGCCGTCCAGCCGAGATACAGAACGGACACGAGCGTCGCCGCCAGCAGCAGGTCCGATGCCGACGAACCAACCCCGATGGTCATGAACGGGAAGGTGCGGGCCGTGATCGCGGGCGCAACGGCCAGGGAAATCATCGCCTGGAAGATCGCCGCCGCGCCGAGCACGGGGACGGTCCGGCGCGCGGGCAACCAGTCCCGCTGCCCGGCCCAGGAGCCGAGCGCAAAGGCGGTGAGCCAGTTCGGCAGCGCCATGTAGGCGACGAACAATCCGAACTGGCTGGCGAGGACGTAGCGGCTGGCAATCTCGAAGACGAGCGCACACACGAGGAGGGGCGCCGACCAGCGCAGGTTCCGGAGCACCGACCACAGCAGCAGGAGATGAAGATAGGTGCCGATGTACCAGGTGGTGGGATTGGCGGGGAAGTTGTTCACCACGACGTTGCTGCCGAGCAGGAACGGCATGTAGTTGCTGAGCGCCAGAGTCCCCCTGCTGACGTAGGTCGTCAGCGACACGAGCACGGCGATGGCGATCCCGACGAGGAACACCTCGAACAGCCGGTTGAAGACCACCTCGGCGCGGCCGCGCCGCTCCATGGCCAGCGAATAGCCCATGGCGAAGACGAAGAACGCCACGCCGAGTTGCTTCGGATAGATCGGAGGCGTCAGGTGGTTGATGTAGGCACCGGCCAGGTGCCCGACCAGGATCAAGGTGATGCCGAGGGCCTTCAGCCAGTCGATAACGGGACGGTAGCTGAGGGCCGGCATCAGCGGGCCGTGGGTTCCGCCGCGGGATTCGGGTCGCTGATGGGCGGCATCAGCCGGCGCACGAACCGGGCGGGGTTGCCGGCGACGACGACGCCGGGCGGGACCGGCGCGGAGACGACGGCACCTGCGGCCACCATGGCGCCCTCGCCGACATCGGCCATGACGATCGCGCCCTCGCCGATCCAGGCGAATGCCCCAATCTGCACCTGCTGGCGTCGCGACGGATCGGTCGGCAGCCAGCGTCCCGCCTCGTCCAGCTGGTGGAGCTGCGACCCGCTCAACAGGCTCGCACGGCTGCCGATGAGACAACCCGAGCCGAGCCGCGCGGAGCCGATGAGGGCGTAGGTCCCGATGTAGGCGCCGTCCTCGACGATCGAGGAGCGATGCGAGAACAGCGCGCCGAATCCGACGTAGAACGACGACGCGCAGGTGACGAGCGTGAGCCGATAGTAGGCGCGCCGTGCGACGATGCCGGGGGGGCCTGGCACGAGCGCGACGCAGTGCGCCCAGAAGGAGAACACGCCCTCGGCTTCCGGGGCGAATGCCCGCTCGAGCCATGCGGTCGCGGCGGCCGGCGCGAGCAGCACGACCGCGGTGGCATCGACGATGCCCTTGAGGGCGGCGCGTGCTCTGGTCATGCGGGGCCTGATCGGGCAGCCTGGTCCACGAGGTCGAGAAACGGGTGCAGCTGCCGCTCCCACGTTATATCGTCACGGCTGACGCGCGCCGCTATGGCCTGGCGCTGGCTCCCGCCGAGCGCCAGCCACGCGACGAGGGCGCGGGCAAACGCCTCGGGTTCGGCCGCGGCCTGACAGGCCGGCCGAACGGCTTCGGGCAACCCGGCGAACACTTCCGGGGTGACCACGCAGGGGAGGCCGGCGGCAATGGCTTCCAGCACCTTGTTTTGAACGCCTCTGGCGACGCGCAGCGGCGCGACCGCCAGCGCCGCCCGCCAGAGGTAGGGGCGGACGTCGGGGACGGCTCCGGTCACGACGATCGACGGATCCGCGGCCAGCGATCGCACCAGCCGTGTGGGATGCATCCCAACCAGCGTCAGCCGGGCAGCGGGCTGGCGCTGGCGCACGAGCGGCCACACCTCACGGGCGAACCAGACCGCGCCATCTTCGTTCGGTGCGTAGTTGAACACGCCGGAAAACACCACGCCCGGGTCGGCGGCGGGCTCGTGCGCGGGCGCGAAGAATGCGGTGTCCACGCCGCTCGGGACCGTCACCGGAGCCGCTTCGGGAGCCGCCTCGGTGAGCGACATCCGCTCGCGATCGCTGCTGACGGCCGTGGCACGGGCGTGTCGCATGATTTGCCGTTCGAAGGCGCGCAGACGCCGCGCCTCCCGGCGGAACACCCATCCGCGAGGGCCGCCGGTCTGCTGCGCCAGGGCCGCCCACTTCTCGGAGTCGACATCGACCATGTCGAGCACGCAGGGCAGGTCTCGCAGCGGCGGCTCGAGGGCATAGCGCGCCATACCCGTGCAGTAGGCCACCAGCACGTGCGGCCGTGAGAGGTGGACCCGACGCTGCAGGATCTCGCGCATCCGGTGGCTGTGCAACAGCACATGGGTCAGCGGCACCTGCCCCGGCAGGGCGAGCGCGGCGTCGACGAAGCGTCGGGGGCCGGCGGTCGGCGCCCCATCGAGTGACGCCACGGTCCCCTCCAGATCCCCCAGATGGGCGGCCTCCTCGGCGCCGTGGATCAACGAGACCAGATGGACGTCGTGCTGCGAAGCGAGCAGCTTGACCAGGTGATACGCGCGGATCCGGTCGCCGCGATTCGGCGCGTACGGCAACCGGTGCGTGAGCATCAGGATCCGGAGTCTCACGCGCGCGTGCCTCGGGAGCGGGCGGTGACGGCCGGCGTCCCCGCCAGCGCGCACCACGAGCGATCGGCTGTCGGTCGGGTGATCACGATCATTGAACCAGGTGCTGCGCTACGCGCCGGCGCGGACCGCGGGGCGCGGCCCCGCCGCCTAGCGCATGCGCTTGAAGCGCTCCGAGTACACCGGCTCGGCGGTGACGATGACCCGCGCCGGAATCTTGTAGGCGGCGAGCCGGTCCTTGCAGTGCAGCCGCATGCGGACCTTGAAGGCCGGCAGCGGCTCCGACTCGGTCAGCTGCACGCGCGCGACCACGGTCTGGCCGGTAATCGCGTGCGGCTCGCCGTGGACCGCCACGTCGGCCACGTTGTCGAGCAACAGCAGCACGCTCTCGACCTCGGCGGGGAATACTTTGCTGCCCCCGACGTTGATGACCTCGCTCTTGCGCCCGAGAATCTTGAGCCACTCGCCGTCGGTCTCCACCAGGTCTCCGGTATCGAAGAATCCGTCGGCGTCGAATGGGGCGGGCGCGTTGAGGTACCCGAGCATCGCAGACTCGGCGCGAATCCACAGCCGGCCGTCCACCACCTTCGTCTCGTAGCCTTCCCCCCCGACCCGTACCCAGAGCGAGTCGGAGCCGCGCGACTGCGACCGCAGGATGCCCAGCTCGGTCATGCCGTAGGTCTGCAACAGCTTCGCCGCTGGAAAGGCGGCCTTCAGCCGGTCGAGCGTGCTCTGTGGCATCGGTTCGGTGCCATAGGTGATGAGCTCGAGCGACGAGAGGTCATGATGCTGGTGCTCGCCCGACAGCAGCAGCAGGTTCAGGAAGGTCGGCGACGTGGGCAGCAGGCTGACCCGATGGGTGGCGATGGCCTCGCAGACGGCGAGCGGCGTGCGGGCGCGTGGCACGACAACCGCGCCGGCATTGGCGAGGGTATAGAGCAAGGTGTTCACACCGCCGATGTGGTCCAGCAGCAGGAACACCAGGGTCCGATACGCGTGCCGCGGGGTCTGAAACTTGCGCAGGAGGAGCGACAGGTCGTGAACGGCGGCCTTGGGGGTTCCCGTCGACCCGGACGAAAAGAGCACCAGCCCGGGGTGCTGCCGCTCGCGCAGCGTCCGGTAGTGCTCGTGCGGGGCCGGCGTCCCGGTCGTGAGGTGGCCGCCTGCGGCGGTCACCCGATGCTGCACTTCGGCGATGCGCAGGAAGGCCTCGTGGTGCGCGCTGGCGTCGCGCGACAGCGGCACGACGACATTGCGGTTCTCGATCAGGGCGAGGAAGATGGCGATGACATCGATGCCGTATTCGCCCTCGAGCGCGACGACGTCGCCCGGCGCAATGGCCTGGTGGCGCAGCCAGTGCTGCCACTCGGCGAGCCGGCCGAGCAGGTCGTCGTACCGGCACTGCCCGTCCGGCTGAGCGACGGCGAGGCCGGTGCCGGCCGCGGTCATCTTGTCCACCAGGAACTCGATCACTAGCCCATTCCTCCCAGGTACACCACCTGCCCGGTCACCAGGCCGCTCTCCGGCCGCAGGAAGAAGTCCACGACGTTGGCGACATCGGCGCTCTCGGCCCAGCGCGGGACCGACTGCCGATCGACGAGGCGTTGCAGCTTGTCAGCGGGCACGTTCTGCGTCAGCCGTGTGCGAATGGGCGAGGGACCGATCGCGTTGCAGGTGATGCCGAGGCGGCCGACCTCGCGCGCGGTGATGCGGGTGAACGTTTCGACCGCGCTCTTGGACGCTGCGTACACCGCTTCGCCCTCCAGGCGCAGCGGGACGGCCACGGTCGTCACGTTGACGATCCGCCCCGCGGGCGACGCACGCAGGAGCCGGATGGCCGCGTGGGTGAAGAGAAACGTGCCGAGGAAGTTGGTATTGACAATGGCGCGCGCCGTCTCGAACGGGGTGAGGGCGACCGGGTTCATGCTGGCGATGCCCGCGTTGTTGATGAGCACGTCGAGATGACCGAACCGCTGCCGCACGTCCTGGAACAGCCGCCGCACGTCCGCCTCGGCCGTCACATCGACGCGGAAGTGCGTGTAGCGCGGGTCGGTCACCCCCGACTCGTGCCGGGCGCAGCCGATGACCGTGTCGCCCAGGCGGAGATAGTGTTCGGTGAGAGCGAGGCCGATCCCGCGACTGGCGCCGGTCAGCAGCACGCGGCGCCCGTCGCTCATGCGCGATCGTCCAGCACCATCGCGACATACGCGACCAGCGCGGGCACATCCCGGAACGGACTCTGCGTCTGAGACATGGCCCGGGCATCGCTGAGCGTGACGGCGCACCCCTGGTCCTGCAGGGCTTCCTCGATGTCCATGAGCAGCGCGACCAGGCCGAGGGAGTCGAGGCGGCTCGTCGGGCCGAAAATCGGCGCTTCCGACGAGGCATCGAGCTGCTGGTCGGGATCGCGCGCGAGGTTGGTCTGCCGGATGGACTGGAGGATGACGGCTTCGATGGCTTTGTGGTCCATGGCACACTCGGGCGGTGCCATCTCGCCTGCGCAGTGGCAGCCGGCGGCGGCGATTCTGACAATACCATAGCGATTGCCGCCCACTTGCCCACGGCGGCAACGAGAATGTGTCAGCGAAAATCGCCGATGCCGGCGCGCGCACGCCGAGGTGAGGAATGGTGTGAACTGCGGGTCAGGCGGAGGATGGGGAGGGCGGTCCGGCCACGCGAGGCCGCCTCATGAGGACGAAGCGACGATGCGGCGCGATGTGCTTCAGCTGGTCTGCTTCCGGCCGAAGAACCGACGCCGCGAGACCCGGGCAAAGGCCAGCAACAGAATGCCGAAGACGAGCATCCACGCCGACTCGGTGAATCGGGCTTCCCCAGCTTGCGCGGCCGCCGCGACCGCCCAGACGAGGAGAAAACCAACCGTGGCAATTACAATTCCGCGACTCTTCATCAACGGTCACCTGACAGACACCGGCACACCAGCCTCCACGCTGGCGGGGGGACGTCGAACTGAAAGCAAGACGGCGACCAACGAACATTTGCCTGTAAAGCACTGACAGGACGCCACAACGACAGTCGGGCTATCCACGGAAGGTTTCCTCAGAGGCGACTTCAGTCTGCGAAACAGCCTCTATGGAGACGTTTCTGGCATGCCATGGACGTCCGAGTCGCGTTGCCGCCTGACAGGCGACGACGGCACCGGAGATATTGGCCGCGATATCGGTGGCCGAGGGAAAGCGGGTGTGACTGTAGAGCTGTGACCATTCCCCCAGCAGCGCCGCCCCAAGGGTCACCAAAATTGCGATGGTCGTGCCATGCCGAAACCGGCGTCCCGCGGCGATGCCGATCGGCACGCCCAGCAGGACGTTCACCGCGACGTCGCGGCCGCTCAGCGGTGGCGACACAAACGGGATCCAGCCGACTGCGTCCCAGTGAGGGTGGTCCTGGAGGTCGCCCCAGGGAAAGTCCGCCAGCCAGATGACCGAGGCGGCGGCGACCATGACCCAGAAACCGTGTGTTCTCACCTCGCTGCGATCATAGGCCATGGGCGGGCAACGCCCGGGGCGGCCCGGTCGCGGCGTCGCGCCGGCGTTCGTCAGTGGCCTTTGTTCTCGAGCTGCCGTTCGATTTCGGCTTCGAGAAACGCCGGGTCGCAGGGCTTGAGCACGATGGCGTTGAAGCCAGACGCCCGGGCCTCCCGCAATTGGCTGCTATTGGAATACCCCGTCGCGGCAATCAGCGGGATAGCAGAGGTGGCGGGCGCACCGCGAAGCCGCGTGGCAACTTCACAACCGTTGATGCCGGGAAGGCCGAGATCGAGGATCACCACATCAGGCACATGCTGTTGAGCGCGTTCGATTGCCTCGAAGCCATCGCTGGCGGTGTCCACCTCGTATCCCTTGAGCCGCAGATACAGCCCCCACATGTCCAGGACATCGGGATAATCGTCGACGAGGAGCACGCGTTTGGGGGACACATCTGCCTTTCGTGCGCGGTTTTCTACAGGCTGTGTATCAAGCCCCGTGCCACAAGGGCTCTCGGGCCGGCATCCGCGGTCCATCCAAGCTGAGCCAATACCGGATAGCATGTGATTGGTCTGCCAGCATGACGCAGAGACCACCTCGTCTGGTCGCCGTCGGAGTCGTGACGCTCATCGGTGCGGCCGTCGCCGTGGCCGCCGTGCAGGAGCGCGCAAGCGTCCATCCCGTCAGCGGCCGGCAGATCGCCCGGCCCATGAGCGTGGCCGGCGCGCCGTGGCTGGACCGCGGCGAGCGGGAGGCGGAGGAAGCGCCGTCCCGCGCGCTCGAGATCATGGCCGTGCGGCGCGGGGAGATTGTCGCGGACATCGGTGCTGGGTCGGGCTACTTCACCGAGAGGCTCGCCCGGCTCGTGGGGGAGACCGGTCACGTGTATGCCTCGGACATCCAGCCGGGCATGCTGGAGCTCCTCGCGCGGCGGATGACTCGCGCGCGTCTCTCGAACGTCACGTTGATCCGCGGCGACATCGACAATCCCCAGCTGCCCGCGGCCGCGCTCGACCTGGCACTGATGGTGGACGTGTACCACGAACTCGGCGAGCCGCAGACGGTGCTGGGTCACGTCCGCCGTGCCCTGAAGCCCGGCGGGCGCCTGGTGCTTGTCGAGTACAAGGGCGAGGATCCGTCGATCCCGATTCTGCCGTTGCACAAGATGACGGTGGCGCAGGCCCGTCAGGAAGTCGAACCCGAGGGCTTCGTGCTTGCGACGGTGGATTCGAGCCTGCCGCGGCAGCACGTGCTGATCTTCACGACGCGTTAGCGTCCGCCGGAACACCGTCACCGGCCGCCGCGGCTCTTCCCTGCCAGCAACCGCGCTGGAACCCCAGCCGCACCGTCCCATCCAGAACGGCCGCCACTGCCCAGTCTGCGGCTGGTGGTGGTCGGCGAGCGGAGGCAGCCCGGCCGAACCAGAGGGCAGCCGGGTCCGTAGATAACGAGATGGACAGGCTGCTGCAAGATCTCCGGTTTGCGATCCGCCTGCTGTGGAAGGACCGCGGATTCACCGTCACCACCGTGGCGACGCTCGCCCTCTGTGTCGGCGCCAACGCGGCGATTTTCGCGATCGTGCACTCCGTGCTGCTGGCGCCGCTGCCGTTTCCGGAGCCGGACCGACTGGTGACGGTCTTCAACTCGTATCCGGGCGCCGGGGCGCTGCGTGCCTCCAACGGCGTGCCGGACTATTACGATCGGCTGACCGGGGTGACGGCCTTCGACGAGATCGCGGTGTACCGGACGACCGGGGCCACGATCGGCGGAGAGGGGGGCGGTGAAGTCGAGCGGGTGTCCAGCATGCCGGTGACGCCGTCGTTCTTCCGCATCCTGCAGACGCGCCCGCATCGCGGATCGACCTTCACCGAGGCGGACGGGGAGGTCGGCAACCACCGCAAGGTCATCCTGAGTCACGGCCTGTGGCAGCGAGCCTTCGGCGGGCGTGACGAAGCGCTCGGGCAGGACCTGCGGATCAACGGCGTGCCGTATCGCGTCGTGGGTGTGCTCCCCGCCACGTTCCGCTTCATCGATCCCGAGATTCAGCTCTGGACCCCGGCCGCGTTCAGCGCCGAGGACCGATCCGACAGCCGGCGCCACAGCAACAACTGGCAGCAGTTCGGCCGCCTCCGCCCCGGCGCGACGGTCGCGCAGGCGCAGAGCCAGATTGACGCGATCAACGCCGCCAATCTCGAGCGATTTCCCGAGCTTCGTGCGATTCTCATCAACGCCGGATTTCGCACCCAGGCGAAGCCCTTCCACGCCGACCTGGTGGAAGGAACCCAGCGGACGCTCTATCTGCTCTGGGGCGGCGTGCTCTGCGTTCTGCTGATCGGAGGCGTCAACGTCGCCAACCTCGTGTCGGTGCGGTCGAGCACGCGGGCGCGTGAGCTGGCGACCCGTCATGCCCTCGGCGCCAGCCTCCACCGGCTGTCCCGCCAGATTCTCACCGAGACGGTGCTGGTCGCGGCCGTGGGCGGGGCGATCGGCATCGCACTGGGGGCGTGGGCGGTGGCCGCCGGAGAACGCTTCGGCCTCGGTGAGCTGCCGCGCGGCTATGAGATCGCCCTCTCCTGGCCGGTGGTGGCGTTCACGCTGGCACTGGTGCTCGCCGTGGGCCTGTTCCTGGGGCTCTTTCCCGTCGCCGCGCTGCGGCGGGCCAACCTGAGTCAGGTCGTCCGCGAAGAGGGTCGATCGGGGACGTCCTCGCGCCGGACGACGCTGGTGCGCCGCGCGCTGGTGGCGTCCCAGGTGGCGTTCGCGCTGGTGCTGCTGGTGGGCGCGGGGCTGCTCCTGGCGAGCTTTCAGCGCGTCCTCGGCGTCGATCCGGGATTCGATCCCGCGCGGCTGTTGACCGGCAGCGTGAGCTTCCCGGCCGCGCGCTATCAGGACGAGGCGGCGGTGCACGCCTCACTCAACCGGCTGCTCGATCGAATCCGTGCGCTGCCGGGAGTCGAGGGCGCCGGCGCCACGAGCACGCTGCCCATCTCGGGCGACCACAACGATTCGGTGATCATCGCCGAGGGATACCAGATGGCGCCGGGCGAGTCGCTCATCTCGCCCAGCCGGGTCCACATCAGCCCCGGCTACCTCGAGGCGATGCGTACGGAGCTCCGGCGCGGCCGGCTGTTCGACGCGCGCGACCGCACCGGCGCGCCGCGGGTGATCATCGTGGACGAGCGGCTGGCGGCGAAGTTCTGGGCCGGCCAGGACCCGATCGGCCGGCGAATGTATTTCCCCGGCAACCCCGAAAACTTCATGGCGCCGCCACCGGTGGAGCAGTGGCTGACCGTCGTCGGCGTCGTGGAGAACGTGCGCCTCGACGGCCTCGTGGACAGCCCGGTCTTCCACACGGTTGGCGCCTATTACCTGCCCGTTGAACAGACCGCGTCCCGGACACTGACCCTCGCCGTGCGCACCGCGCAGGACCCGGCCGCGGTCACCGCCGCACTGCGTCGCGAGCTCGCAGCAATCGATCCAGAGCTCCCGTTCTACGGCGTGCGAACGATGGAAGAGCGGCTGCACCTGTCGCTGGTGGATCGCCGGACGCCCATGATGCTGGCGACCGGCTTCGCCACCGTGGCGCTCCTGCTTGCGGCGATCGGCATTTATGGCGTGCTGGCGTACCAGGTGAGCCAGCGCGCGCGGGAGATCGGTATCCGCATGGCGCTGGGGGCCGCAGCCTCGCGCGTGTTCGGGATGGTCCTCGCGGAGGGAGCCATGATGGTTGGCGCCGGGGCTGCCATCGGTCTCGGCGGCGCGTATCTGCTGCGGCAGACGCTGCAGTCGCAGCTCTACGAGGTCGGGGCGATGGATCCGTGGGTCATCGGCACGGTCGCCGGCCTGCTGGCGGGCGTGGCGATGGTGGCCTGCCTCCTGCCGGCACGGAAGGCCGCGAGCACCGATCCCGTCGTCGCATTGACCCGGTAGTGGCGCGTCCGCGCTGAAGCCGGACCAGATCGCGTGCCGCGACGCCCGGATCACCAGGTGCGAGGAGTGACCAGATTGGCCATCTGCGAGCGGCGAGCAAGGCGGAGAGGCGGGAGGCCCGGCCCGCGCAATGGCCCCGCCTCAACGGGGGAGGGGCAGTGACCGCGCGCGCCCGTGTGCTGGCCGGGTCGATGGCGGCGACCTTCGTCGCCATGCGTGCGTATCTGCACGCGTCGCCGAACACGGATCTCACGATTCTCGGCTACAACATCCACCACCTGTTCAGCGGCCTCGTGCTGGTGACGCTCGGCGGCATCGCCGCGGTCGTGATGCCGGCGGCGCATCGCCTGTCGCTGCCGGCGATCGCGGTCTTCGGCACCGGCCTGGCACTCGCGCTGGACGAGTGGCTCTACCTCATCGTCACCGATGGCAGCAACGCGTCCTACCTGCTGCCGGTGTCGTTCTGGGGCGGTCTGGCCTGCGTGTCCGCCGCCATCGTCTATGCCCTGGTGCTCGGTCAGCGCGGCGACCGGTGACCGGCCACCGCTCGCGCGGATGATCGGCGTGGCACGTCGGCAGGTTCACCCGGAATCACGACGACCCGGCGCGGGACGCCGTGCCGCAACAAGCGCAGCGGCAGCGGCTGGCCGATGCGCTCGCCCCTCAGTTCCCGGTGCAGCGCGTCGATGCTGGCCACCGGCGTGCCGGCGAAGTCCAGGACCACGTCGCCAGGGATGAGGCCGGCCGCGTCAGCGGGCGATCCGGGCTGGACTTCCGAAACGAGGACCCCATGATCGTGCGGGAGCGCGTGGTCGTGCACGAACCGACGCGGGATCGGGGCGGTCTGCCCGGAGATACCCAGCACGGCGCGCCGAACGCGACCATCGCGTAACAGCGCGGTGATCACCTCACGGGCCGTGTTGATGGGCACGGCGAATGCGATGCCCTGGCCGCCGCGGATGATCGCCGTGTTGATGCCGACGACCATCGAGCTGCTGGTGACCAGCGGACCGCCGGAATTGCCGGGGTTGAGCGACGCGTCGGTTTGAATCAGGTTCTCCATGAGCCGTCCGGTGCGCGCGCGCAGCCCACGGCCGAGCGCGCTGACAACGCCCGCCGTGACCGTGTGCTGGAAGCCGAACGGGTTGCCGATCGCGATCACCAGCTGACCCGGGACCAGCGTCGCAGAATCGCCCAGCCGGGCGGCGTGCAGGCCGCTGGCCGAGACCCGCAGCACCGCCAGATCGGTGTCGGGATCGTCGCCGAGCACATCGCCGCCGAGCCGCCGCCCGTCGAGCACGGTCACCCACGCAGTGGACGCGCCGCCAATCACATGACTGTTGGTGAGGATCAAGCCATCGGGGGTGAAGATCACGCCCGAGCCGGTACTGCGCCCGGCCTCGACGTTCACGACAGCCGGCGCGAGGTCCGCGACGGCCCCTGTGACCGCCCGCGAATAGGCGTCGAGCAGCTGGCGATCATCCCGCTCTATCGTGTCCATCACAGGTCCACCAACCCCAGGCGCAGGCCGCGGCGAACCGCCTCGGTGCGCGAGGACGCCCCCACCTTCCCGAAGATGGAGGCGAGATGAAACTTGACCGTGTGCTCGCTGATGTCGAGGTCGGCTGCGATCTCGCGATTGGTGCGGCCGTCCGCGGCCAACGCGAGCACATCGCGCTCGCGCGCGGTCAGCGGCTCGACCAGGCCCGCGTCGGGTGCGTCAGTGACCGGGCGCGGTGCCGGACGGGCAGACGCTCGCGGCGTGAACACGACGGCCTCATCCGCCGGCGCGTCCCCGACCCCTCGTTCGAAGTCGCGCAGCAGGATTACTCGGGCGACGTCGATCGCACCGGTGGCGTTCAGCCGGCGCGCGAGAGCGGCGCCGTCTTCGGCCGTCGTCCCCACGACCCACACGCGGACGCGATCGCTCACGCGACCAGCATAGGGCCAGTCAAGAAGTAACTGAGCCATCCTGGCCGCCGATGCATCCCGCCTCGCGTCGTGGCTCGTCGGTCACATGCACTCGGCATACTTCCTCCTCGCGCCTTGCGATCCGGGCGCCTCGGCGCCCAGACATGACTCACTTATCTCTTGACGGGCCCTTAGCGCCGGTGCCGGCCGTCGCGGCGCTCGCGGCGCGGTCGATCGCCGACCGCCACCGGCACGTCGCGCAGGTCGGCCGCGCGCAGGATCGACAGCGCCGTCGTCTTGCCCACGCGGTCGCCGCGGAGCAGCGTCAACAGGGCTTCCGGCTCCTCGACGGTCACGCCGTCGAACGCGACGATGACGTCGCCCACCAGCAGGCCGGCGGCATCGGCGGGACTGTCCGGCACGACGGCATTCACGAGCAATCCATACTCCTGCGCGCGCCCGGCCCGCTGCCGCTCGGGCAGGGCCACGGCCGCGGAGCTGATCCCGAGGAAGCCCTGCCCGCGCCCGCCGCGGTCGACGAGGCGCTGGACCAGACGCCACGCGATGGCGGCGGGGATCACGACGGTCGTCCCGCGAATGGCCGACGCGGTGATGAGCCCCAGCGCGCGGCCCTCGCCATCGACCAGGGCGCCGCCGGTCAGCGCGCCGTGCGGCGGCCGCGCGATCCGGATGACGCGATCGAGCTGGGAGGCGCGGCTGGTGCGCAGCGGACCGCCGACGACCGCGACGCTGGTCAGGGCGGCCATGAGCCCGCCGCTCCAGGTCCGGCCGACGGCGACGCCCAGGTGCCCCACGCGCGGCTCGTCCGCGGCGGCGAGCGGCGGCAGCGAGAGGCCGTCGACGCGCACGGCGGCAAGCCCGGCGCCGAACGCGTGACCCAGCACCGTGCCTTCCACGCTGCGCCCGTCAGGGAGCCGGACGCTCGTGGTGTCATCGCCGAGGCCGTGCGACGGCGCGGCCACGAGGTTGTCGGCGACGACGACCCCGGCGACCGGCCGGTGGTGCCCGTAGACTTGAACGATGGATGCGCCGGCGCGGTCGGCCGCCGTCGCGATCTCGTCGGAGAACTGCGCGAGGATGCTGCTCATGCCCCCACTGTATGCAGGGCGCGCGGGCCGCGGATCAGCCGAATGGGTAGTGGCCCTGCGTTCGTGTGCCACGCGCGCGGGCGGGCGGTGCCCCCATGCAAAGGGGTGCCGTAGAATGCGGTTAGCGATGACCGATTCCGTGGACGACCGTCCCCATGCCGTGCTGGAGCCGCTGGCGCTCTCGGCGGCCTCCGACCTCGCCGGCAGCCTGCAGCGCGAGTTGGGCCGGGTGATCATCGGCCAGCAGGAGGTCATCGGCGAGATCCTCACCGCCTTCCTCGCCGGCGGCCACTGCCTGCTGCGCGGCGTGCCGGGGCTAGCCAAGACGCTCCTCATCAAGACGCTGGCGCAGGCGGTCCACCTCAAATTCAGCCGCATCCAGTTCACCCCCGATCTGATGCCCTCGGACATCCTCGGCACCGAGGTCATCGAGGAGGATCGCGCCAGCGGGGCGCGGACGATCCGGTTCATCCCCGGCCCGCTGTTTGCGAACATCATCCTCGCCGACGAGATTAATCGCACGCCGCCCAAGACACAGTCAGCGCTGCTCGAGGCAATGCAGGAATACCAGGTGACGGTGGGGGGAATCCGGCACCCCCTCGCGCGGCCGCTGTTCGTGCTCGCCACCCAGAACCCGATCGAGCAGGAAGGGACCTACCCGCTGCCCGAGGCGCAACTCGACCGCTTCATGCTGAACGTGCTGATCGATTACCCGTCGGCCGCCGAGGAGCGGGCCATCCTCGCGCAGACGACGACCGGCGGCGAGCCGCGCGCGTCGGCCGTGGCTACGGGTGAATCGATCGAGCGCGCCCGCCTCCTGGTCCGCGAGATTCCCGCGGCAGACAACGTCGTCGATTACGCGACGCGCCTGGTCCGCACCAGCCGGCCGCAGGGAAGCGACGTGGAGTTCGTGCGCCAGTGGGTACGCTGGGGCGCCGGTCCGCGAGCGGGGCAGGCGCTGCTGCTGGCCGGGAAGGCGCGGGCGGTGCTGCACGGCCGGCCGGCGGTGTCGCTCGAGGATGTACGGGCCGTGGCGGCGCCGGTCCTGCGCCATCGCCTGCTGGTGAACTTCCAGGCCGAAGCGGAGGGTATCGACGCGGAAACGGTCGTGACCCGGCTGCTTGACGCGGTGCGCCCCTGACCACCCCGTGGGCAGCCCGCCGCACGAGGGCATGAGAGCGACGGCCATGCTCGATCTCCGCCCAGGTCGGTCCTTCGCCGCGGTGGCCGCATGTCTCGCGCGCACGTAGTCGCACCCTCGGAGCTGTCGGCGCTTCGCGACCTGGAACTGCTGGCGCGCACGACGGTCGAGGGGCTGCGACAGGGCCTGCACCGCAGCCCGTTCCACGGCTACAACGCCGAGTTCAGCCAATATCGCCACTATCGGCCCGGCGACGACCTCAAGTACGTGGACTGGAAGGCGTTCGGCCGGACCGACCGGCTGTATTCGCGGCAGTTCCGCGAGACGACGAGCATGGGCGCGCTGTTCGTCGTCGACGCCAGCGGATCGATGGCGTTCCCCGAGGGCGCCGCGTCCAAGTTCGAGCTGGCGCGCGCCGCCGCGGCGGTGCTGAGCGCCTTGATCATCGATCAGGGCGACGCCGCGGGGCTGCTGGCGATGACCGGCGCCGAGCGCGCGGCGACGTCCTACGTGCCGCCGCGCAGCGGTCGCCATCACCTCCACGTCCAGCTGGCGGCGCTGGCCCGGCTGCAGTGCCGCGGCGGCGAGCCGATCGCCACGGCGCTCACCAGGGTCGCGACCCTGCTGCGGCGCCGCGGCCTCGTGGTCGTGCTCACCGACCTCTACGACGAGGGCGGCGCCATCGCGCAGATCCGCCGCCTTGCGCGCATGGGCCACGACGTCGTCACCGTGCACGTGATCGCGCGGGAAGAACTGTCGCTCGAGGCCAGAGGAGCGACCGAGTTCGTCGACCTCGAGTCCGGCGTGACGCTGACGACGAGCGCGGACGCCGTTGCGGACGAGTACCGCACCGCATTTCTGGCATTCCTCGATCGCGTCCGCAGCGCCGTTCAGCGCGAGGGGCTGGATTACCTGCGCCTGGTGACCGGAGCCCCGCTCGAACCGGCGCTGCGGCGCTTTCTCGTCGAGCGCCGGAGGCGTGCCTGATGTCCGTCGCCTGGCTGCATCCCGCCGCGTGGTGGGCTCTGGTCGCAGTGGCGGTGCCGATCGTCATTCACCTGCTGTTCCGTCCGCGAAGCCGGCGGTTACCGTTCCCGTCGCTGAGATTTCTCCGCGGGTCTCGCCTCGCGGCCCTGCGGCGGCGGCACGTGTCCGACTGGCCGTTGCTCGTCGTGCGCGTGCTGGTGCTGGCTGCGGCCGTCGCCGCCACCGCCGCGCCAGTGTTCGTCACCGCGGCGCGGCGCGCGGCATGGAGTGAACGCGTCGCGCGGGCCATCGTGGTGGCGCCGGGGTCGGCAGAGACGGCAACGGCCGTCGAGCCGCCGCTCGCTCGCCTGCTCGCCGACGAACGCCGTACCGCGTTCCGCAGCGCCGTCTTCACCCCGGCCATCGCCGCTGATGGCCTGCGCGATGCGGTCGAGTGGCTGCGCCGCCAGCCACCAGCGGCCCGGGAAGTGGTCCTCGCCGGCGACTTCCGTGACGGTTCGCTGATTGGCGCCGACGTTGACGCCGTACCAGCCGCCATGGGATTGCGATTCCTGCCGGTCGCTCCGGCGTTTGTGAGCCGCGACGCTGTCGTCCGCGCGGTGACGCAGCCGCCGGCGGGCGCGCCGGCGCTGTTCGAGTTGCGCCTCGGACTCGACGACACGAGGACCCTGGTCAACTACCGGGCCATCGCGAGCGGGCCCGACCTGGTGCCCGTCGACGTTCGCGCGCCGGCCGGCGAGCAGACTCGCGCCGAGGCCGCCCTGCGGGCGGTACTGGCCGAGGGTGTGCTGCTCCCGCGCGAGGGCAACCGCCGGCTGTCGATCGAGTTCGGCGGCGTCTGGCCCGCACCCGCGCGGCCGGGAGCGCCACCCTCCGAGCCCTGGATGCGCCGCGTCCTGGCCCACACGCCGGACGCCACCGGCAATGAAGAGAACGGACGCTTTGTCGTACGGACGGCGCGTGGCCCTGGAGATTCGGCGGCGGTGCACTTCGTCGCGCGCGTCCTGCGCGAGGCGTTCGCCGCGGACTGGCGCGGCCTGGAGCCCCGCCAGGTGCCGGCATCCACCCTGGCCGCGTGGTCTCGTCCACCGGGGCCCGTTGCGCCTGGCGAAGCGCCCGGCGACGAAGGCGACCGCCGATACCTCTGGCTGGCGGTGCTGGGACTGCTCGCGCTCGAACATTGGGTGCGGCGCGCCCGCCGGAATCGCAGCGCGGCGGCCGTACCGGAGCGAGGCGAGGTGCAGGTTGCCTGATCGGCCGGCACTGGTGCGGATGCTGAGGGTGCATCAGCAGCGGCTGCGCTGGGCCGCGGTGGCATCGGCCGTGGCGGTCGGCGCGGTGGCAGCGTCGGCGGTTGCGGCACTCCTGGCCGCCACCGCCGCCGAGCCGGTGGTGGCGCGCTCGAGCGCGATCGGCGTGTGGGCCGGAGTCGCTTCGTGGCTCGGGCTCCGCTGGTGGCGCCGGCACACCCTGCACAGAGTCGCCATGCAGGTCGAGTCACGCGCCGGCGGTCTCGACAACCTGGTGATCACGGCGGCGGAGGCGTTGCGTGCGGACCGCGCGCGCGTCCATCCGGCCATTGCGGGCGTGCTGTTCGACCAGGCCGAAGCACGGCTGCGTGGGTTTCCGCCGGGCACGATGCAGCCGCTGGCTCGTCACCTCGTTTTGGCCATCGCGATCGCTGCTGCGTCGGCGCTCGTGATCGCGGCCGTGCCTCAGAGTCGCGGATCGGCGCAGTTGACGAGCCGCCCTGCGAGCGGAGCGTCGGCGGCCGTGCCGGCGCCAGGCGCCGTGCAGGTGATCGTCACGCCGCCCGCGTACAGCGGCTTGCCGCCGGTCCATGTGTCCAATCCAACCGAGATTACGGCGCTCGAGGGTAGCCGCATCGCCCTCGAGACCGCGGCGGCGGATGGGCGCATGGAGGTCCTGGAGCCCGGACGCGCCCCGATTCCGTTCCGACAGGACCACGACCGATGGCGGCACACGTTCGAGGCCGCAGAATCCCGGGTGCTGTTGATCCGGGCCGCCGGCAGACCGGACGATGCGAGCCGGCTGCTGCGGGTCCGGGTCGATCCGGACCGACGGCCGCTCGTCCGGATCGAGACCCCGGCCAAGGACCTGGTGTTCGGTATTCCCGCCGGTCAGGTCCCGATCGTGATCGAGGCACAGGATGATCTCGGCCTGCGGTCGCTGGATCTCCGCTACACGCGAGTCGCCGGATCGGGCGAGACCTTCACGTTCGAGGAGGGACGCGTGCCGGTGCGGATCGAACGGCACGGCGCCGGCACGTGGCGCGGCCACGCGATGCTGACCCTCGAGTCGCTATCGCTGGCCGACGGCGACACGTTGGTCTACCGCGCCGTGGCTACGGACGGCAAGCCCGGCGCGGACCCGTCCATGTCCGACTCGTTCCTGCTGGAGATCGGCAGGCTGGTTGGCGTGTCGTCGACCGGGTTCGCGCTGCCCGAGGAACGCGATCGCCAGGCGATCAGTCAGCAGATGTTGATCATCAAGACCGAACGGCTCCATCGCGCCCGCGACAGCATGGTGCGACACGACGTCGAGGAGCAGGCGCGGTTGCTGGCGATCGAGCAGCGGATGGTGAAGGCGGAGTTCGTGTTCATGACCGGTGGCGAAGTGGCTGACGAAGTGGCTGAGGCTGAGCACGCGCACGAGCTCGCCGAAGGACGGTTGGAGAACGCGGCCCAGCAGGAGCTGCTCACCGCCATTCGCGAGATGTCGCGCGCGGAGGCGCGCCTCAACGCTGCGGATACGGCCGAGGCGCTCACCTTCGAGCGTGCGGCGCTGCGCGCACTGCAGCGGGCGTTCGACCGGCGGCGCTACCTGCTGCGCACGCTGCCGGAGCGCACGCGGATCGACCTCACCCGCCGCCTGTCCGGCGATCGCTCGACCGCTGCGCCACCCGGACGGACGGCAAGCGATGTGCGCGGTGACGCCGTCGCGGCGAATGTCCGCGAGGTGATGGCGGCGGTCCGGGTCGCGGTCGCCTCGCGCCAGGGTCTGGATGCCACGCTCGCCAGCCAGGTCCTGAACGTCGATCCGGCGTCCGAGGCACTGCAGCGGGCCGCCGTGACGCTTGCCGGTGCCGCGGCGATCGAGTCGCGCGTGACGGCTGCGATGGCGGCGCACGATCAGCTGGCTGCGGTGCTGCGCGGCCGGCTGGCGCCCGGCGCCGCCGCGGGGATTGCCCACGATCCGCTGGCCGGCCGCATGGCCGACGAGCTCGCACGAGGCCGGCAATGAGTCCCGCCCGTGCCTTCCGCCTCGCCGCGATCGCCATCGTCGTCGTCGCGACCATCGATCCGGTGTGGCCGCGAGCGGGCGCCCTGCCGCAGCCGATGGCCGTGGTGATGATCGCGCCGGTGTCCGACCCGGCGCGCGCCAGCGGCGTCGCCGAGCACGTGCGCAGCGCGTTGAGCGACGATCACGCCGTCTCCGTGCACCACCATGAGCCGGGGCGTGACGCCAGCGCCTGTCCCGCCGAGGGCGGCTGCATCGTGATCTCGAGCGGAGCGGTGCCCTCGCGCTGGACGGCCGGCGCCGAACTGATTGGTGCGATCTACGTGCCCGATACCGCGCCTCCCGCCGTTGTCAGGCGGACGACGTCACCGGGCCGGGTGAGTGTCAACGGACTCGGATGGCTCGAGGTCGAGGTCGGGGCGCGGCGCGCGACAACCGTCGCCGTGGAAGTTCGTGACGCGGGTGTGCTCGTCGGCCGCGAACCGGACGTGGCGCTTGCGTCGGCGGGCGAGGTGCGCACCGTCCGCGTGGCATGGACGCCGCTGGCCGTTGGTGCGCGCCGTCTGCAGGTGAACCTCGCGACCGAGCCAGGCAGCCACGCGGCGTCGCCCACCGACGTCGGCGTCGAGGTCATCGCGGAACGATCGCCGGTCGTGATGTACGAGCCGGAGATGACGTGGCTGGGCACCTTCGTCCGGCGAGTCATCGATGCGGATCCCCGCTTCCGGCTCGACGCACGCACCCGGCTGGCGCCCGGCGTGGCGGCCGGCGCGCCGGGAGGACTGACTCGCGCCGCGCTGGCCGCCGCCGGCGTGGTCATCGTCACCGCGCCCGATGCCTTGAGCGCGTCCGAGGTCGATCTGCTCGATCGCTTCGTCAGCAGCCGCGGGGGGTCGCTGGTGGTGCTGCCAGTGCGCCGCCCGACGGGCCCGGTCACCCGCATCCTGCCGCCGATCGTGGCCGAGCATCTCCGCGCCGAGCCGCGTGCCGCCGGACCGTTGCGCGCCTCCGAGTTCCTCACCTTCGACGGGACCGCCCCGGGCGTCACGGTCCTGACGTCCGTGGATGAGGGCCCCCTCGTCGTCGCGGCGGCGAGAGGCCGCGGACAGATTGTCGCGTCGGGCGCACTCGATGCCTGGCGATTTCGCGGCGACGCCGGCTTCAATCGGTTCTTTGCGAGTGTGGTGGAAGGAGCGGTGCGTGCCGCGGGGGAGACGCTCGAGGTTGCGCTCGATCCGCTGGCGGCTCCTGGCGCACGCGCCGCGCTGACCGTGGAGTGGCGCGCGATCGACGACCTGCCGTCCGCGATCACGGCCGGCGCCGACGTCACCTGCGACGACGGCTATGCGGCACCGGTGCGGCTCTGGCCCGGGGGGCGGCGCGGTGTCTTCACGGGGTCGGTGCAGGTGCCACACCCCACGACGTGCACCGTCGAGGCGCGGATTGGCGAGCCGGGCGGGCTCGCGCGTGCCCGGGCGCTGCTCGTCGCGCCCGCATTGCAGCACCCGATGGGGGATCCGCAGGCGCTCGCGCGCGGGGTGGCGGCGCACGGTGGCGTGCTTGTCGACGGCGACGACCTGTCGGCCCTCGCCGCCCGCACGCGCGCGCGCCGCTCGGCGCCGCGGACGGTTCACGACACGCGTCCCATGCGATCGCCATGGTGGATCCTGCCGCTGACGGCGTGCCTCGGCGCGGAGTGGTGGCTCCGCCGGCGGGCCGGGCAGCGCTGAAGGTCGCGCACGGCCCGTCACGCGCTCGAGCTTGCGCGTCACTCTGGTAAAGTAGCCCGTATGCAGACCCGGCGGGAATTCACTCGCGCGCTCGGCCTTGGCGCGGTCGGCCTGGGCCTCGCGCCCGCGATCGGCTACGGACGCCAGACGCCGGCGCCGTTTCCACCACTGAAGGACCCGAAGTACCGCACGTGGTCGGAGGACGCGCTGCGCGCGGCCAAGACGCTCGGGTGTTCGTACGCCGATATCCGCTTCACGCTGAACCGGTCGAACGGCATCGCCGTGCGCAACGGACGGCTGACGACGTCGGGCAACATCGGCTTCGGACAGTTCGGCGACGAGGACACCTTTGGCTTCGGCGTGCGCGTGGTCCACAGTGGCGTCTGGGGCTTTTCGAGCAGCCCGATCGTCACGCCCGAGGAGATCACACGCGTCGTCGGGATCGCCACCGACGTCGCCAAGGCGAGCGCCCTGTCGAAGAAGTTCGACGTCCGCCTGGCCCCGGTCAAGGCGCACGACACCTTCTGGCAGACCCCGATCGCCACCGACCCGTGGACCGTGCCGCTCGAGGAGCGCATCGCCCTGCTTGTGGACACGACGGTGCGGATGCAGAAGAACCCGGACGTCCTGTTCGCCAATGCGGCGGCGAACTTCAACTACGAGTGGAAGTTCCTTGCCACTTCCGAGGGGTCGTTCATCGAGCAGGTGCTCTATTACACCGCGTGCAGCATGAGCGCGACCGCGCGGAAGGATGGCGTTGTCAAGACCCGGACCTACAACCCGGGTACCGAAACGCGCGGCTGGGAGCTCGTGGTCGGCAGCGACCTGCCGGGCCATGCCGAGCGGGTGGCGGCGGAGGCGGTCGAGCATGCGATGGCCAAGCCGGTCGGCAGCGGCCTGAAGGACCTGCTGCTGATGCCGTCGCACTCCGCCCTGACCATCCACGAGATCATCGCGCACCCCACCGAGCTCGATCGCATCGTCGGCTACGAGGCCAATTACGCCGGCACCAGCTTCGTCACGCTCAAGGACCTCGGCACGCTGAAGTACGGATCGAAACTGCTGAACATCACCGCCGATCGCACCCATCCCGGTGGCGCCTCCACCGTCGGCTTCGACGACGATGGGGTGGAAGCGCAGAAGTGGCCGATCGTACGCGACGGCATCCTGGTCGGACTGCAGACCAACCGCGAGACCGCCCACTACATCGGGGAGACGTTCTCGCGCGGCTGCACCTTCGCCAACCACTGGCGCAACTATCCGTTCCTGCGCATGCCGAACATCCAGATGGAGGCGGGCGCGCCGGGTTCGCCGACCGTCGACCAGATGATCGGCGACATCAAGGATGGGGTCCTGGTGGACGGGCAGGGCAGCTTCAGCATCGATCAGCAGCGCTACAACGGACAGTTCGGCGGCGATGCCTTCTGGGAGATCAAGAACGGCAAGAAGACGCGCATGGTGACCGACTTCACCTATAACGCCATCACCACCGATTTCTGGGCCAACCTCGACGCGGTCGGGCCGCCCGCCGCCTGGGAACACCACGGGATGGGCGGCGATGCCAAGGGGCAGCCGGTGCAGTCGAACCGTCCCTCGCACGGATCGTCGCCGATTCTGATTCGCCGCATCATGGTGGGCGCCGCGTTCTCCTAGGCGGCGCGCCGCGGCTCCACCTCGTCACGCACCGGCCGGATACGACAGGGATTCACGATGAGCTATCCACGCGAGCAGGTGAAGCAGATCACCGACAAGGTCTTGAACATGTGCAAGGCCGACGCCGTCGATGTGCGGTTCTCCGGCGGCGAGCGCTCGGCCACGCGGTTCGCCAATTCGAGCATCACCGCCAACCTGATCGAGCATGATCAGGAGGTCAGCGATCACCGTGTACTACGGGCAGAAGAGCGCGACCGCCACGACCCATCAGTTCGACGACGCCTCGCTGAAGCGGACCGATCGAGCAGGTGCAGGCCCTGGCCAGGCGCAAGCCGGACAACCCGGAACTGATGCCGCCGGTGAAGCCGCCGCAGAACTACATCGAGGTGGACGCGGTCCTGCCGGAGACGGAGAATTTCGGTCCCGCCGAGCGCGCCGCGTATGGTCAAGGTGAGCACCGACATCTGCGAGAAGAAGGGCGTCCTCGGCGCCGGCTACATTCCCAAGCTGCACTGGACCGATGCCATCGCCAACTCGGAAGGGCTGTTCGGCTATTTCCGCTATGCCGAGGCCAGCTTCATCCTGACCTGCCGCACGCCCGACCAGACCGGGTCGGGCTGGGCGGGCACGACCGGGGTCAAGGACATCCGCAACATCGACGCCGCCGCGTTGACCGAGATCGCCGCCGACAAGGGGTTGACCTCGCGCAAGCCGCGGGCGATCGAGCCGGGCAACTACACCGTCATTCTCGAACCGCGGCCGGCGGCGCGGTTCCTGTCCCTCATGGTCGGGTCGCTCAACGCGCGGCCGGCGGAAGAGGGTCGCAGCTTCATGAGCGGCAAGGAACGCGGCACCACCCGGCTCGGGCGAGAAGGTGTTCGGCGACAACTTCACGCTACGCAGCGAGATCGGCAACCCGATCCTGCGGCAGACGCCCATCGGCCAGGACGGCCTCGCCGCCAAGCCGGTCACGTGGGTGGAGAAGGGGGTCGTCAAGAACCTCTACTACGACCGCTACTGGGCGAGCCGGCAGAAGAAGGAACCGACGGGGACGCAGCCGGGCATGAGCCTGGTCATGGACGGCGGCACGGCCACCCTCGAAGAGATGATCAAGTCCACCAAGCGCGGCCTGCTGGTCAGCTTCTTCTGGTACATCCGCGGCGTCGATCCCCAGACCCTGCTCAACACCGGCATGACGCGCGACGGCTTGTTCCTGATCGAGAACGGCGAGATCGTCGCGCCGGTGCAGAACTTCCGCTGGAACGAATCGCCGGCGGTCGGCTTCAACAACATCACGATGCTCGGGCGCGCCGGTGCCGATGCACACGGGCGAGGCGTACGACAACCCGGGCACGGCGCTGGTGCCGCCGATGAAGATCGAGGACTTCACGATGACCTCGATTTCTCCGGCGGTTTGAACCCAGCCGTTCGCGCACAGGAGCCTGGCATGAAGCGTCGTGCATTCGTCAAGAGCCTGGGCGCCACCGGGGTCGCCCTCTACGCCAGCGACCTGGTCGGCGATCTCCTGGCGCAGTCGTCCGGCACCGCGGGTGCTGGAGTCCCGCTTCAAGGGCCTGTCGGAGATTGCGCTGGGCGAGGCCAAGCGGCTGGGCTGCTCCTATGCCGACGTCCGGTTCACGCGGAACATCAGCGACAGCATCGGCGTGCGCGACCGCATCGTCACCGGCGGCGGCGGCTTCGGCGGCGGCGGCCGCGAGGAGAGCGCCGGCTTCGGGGTCCGGGTCATTCACAGCGGCGTCTGGGGCTTCGCCAGCAGTCCATTCGTGACCGAGGACGAGATCAAGAAGGTAGCGGCGCAGGCGACCGAGGTCGCCAAGGCCAGCGCCGTGAGCAAGCGCTTCGAGGTGACGCTGGCGCCGACGCCGAGCCACGTGGACCACTGGGCGGTCCCCGTTCGCATCAATCCCGACAGCGTATCGCTCGACGACAAAATCGCGTTCCTGATGGCGATCAACGAGGCCGCCCTCAAGCAACCCGACGTGTTCCGCGTGCAGTCGCAGACTCGCGTTCGATTTCGAATGGAAGTACCTGGCCACCTCCGAGGGCTCGTTCATCGAGCAGGAACTGTGGCGCACCTTCCCCAGCTTCAACGTGACGGCACGCAAGAACGACCAGGTGAAGCAGCGGACGTTCACCGTGCCCCCGCGCACGGGCGGCTACGAGATTGCGCTCGACGGCGGGATGCTGGAGAACGTCGCGCGCATCGCCGCCGAGGCGGCGGAGCACTGCACGGCGCCGCCGGTGGGGGTCGGGCTCAAGGACCTGATCATGACGCCGTCGCACGCGATGCTCACCATCCACGAGATCGTCGCGCACGCCACCGAACTCGATCGCATCGTCGGCTACGAAGCCAATTACGCGGGCACCAGTTTCGTCAAGCTGAGCGATCTCGGCACGCTCAAGTACGGATCGAAGCTGTTCAACGTCACCGCCGATCGCACCATCGCCGGCGGCATGTGCACCGTGGGCTACGACGATGACGGCGTCAAGGCGCAGTCGTGGCCGCTCATCCGCGAGGGCATCCTGGTGGGGCTGCAGACCAACCGCGAGACGGCGCACTACATCGGCGAGAAGGAATCGCGCGGGTGCACCTTCGCCACCTCGTGGCGCAACTATCCCTTCCTGCGCATGCCCAACGTCCACGTCGACGCCGGTCCCGCCGGGGTCGCCGACGCCGGACGAGATCATCGCCGACACCAAGGACGGGGTGCTGATCGACGGCCGTGGCAGCTACTCGATCGATCAGCAGCGCTACAATGGCCAGTTCGGCGGCGACGCGTTCTGGGAAGTGAAGAACGGCAAGAAGACGCGCATGGTGAGCGACGTCACCTACAACGCCATCACCACCGATTTCTGGGCCAACCTCGACGCGGTATCCGGGCAGGAATCGTGGGAGATGTTCGGAACCACCGGCGACGCGAAAGGGCAGCCCGTGCAGATCAACCATCCGTCGCACGGCTCGCCATGGCTGCGCATCCGCCGGATGATGGTCGGCGCCGCCTACAGCTAGGACAGCGCCCTCGGGTTCTCCCGCCGCAAGGTGAGGGCGGGAAGGCTCCCGCCCCCGTTCAGCCGCGCGGCTGCACCGCGAGGTTGTTCACGACCTTGTAGCCAATGGCATGGCCCTTGGCGATCACCTCGGCCATGTCCCGTTCGGTATTGGTCGGCACGTACCCGTTGAGCGTGACGGTGCGCGTGCGGTAGTCGGTGTCGACGTCGATGCGGGTCGAGTCCACGGACGGGTCGGCCATCAGCGCCGTCTTCACGTCGATGGTTTCGCCGGCCGCGCTGGCGCGCTCGGCCAGTTCCTCCCCCGCTTCGACCGCCGAGTTGGCAACCCGCCCGGCCGCGTGCGCCACATCTTCGCGTGGCCTCTCGTGCCGTCTCGGCCGCCTGGGCGCGCTCGTCGCGCGTCGCGGCCTCGGCCTGTTGGGCATCGCGCTTGAGCCCCTCGGCGGTTCTGTCGCACGCCGCGACGCCGCCGATGGCCAGAACGGCGGTGCAGGCGAGTATGAAGGCGTTAATGCTGCAATATGTGCGTGCCACGATCCTCCCCCTGGCTACGGAGTAACAAAGTCTGTGCCAGGGACGGGTTGTGAAGTCCGGCCGCCTCAACTGGTCAGCGCGTAGACCACGATGTTGACCGCGAAGCGCGTGTTGTCGTCGCGCTGGAACCGCTTGTTCCGCCAGTCGTAGTCCCACTCGCAGCCGTAGTCCTTGTTCGAATACAGGACGCCGACGCGTCCGGCGAACTCGACGGCGCGCAGATAATCGTGGACCAGGTCGTCACCCCAGCCGTTCAGCTCGTGTGCGGTCTGCGGAGGCCCGTCGGGAAACTGGAAGAAGGCGCGGTACAGGGGGTGAGTGGGCGGCAGCTTGTCGAGCGTGCCCGGGCCGGGGAAGATCGTCCGCATCTCCTCTTCGAAGGAGACGGCAAACAATCCGGCCACGTCGTGGTTGCAGTCGTCCGAGAACAGGAACCCGCCGCCCTCGACGTACCGGCGCAGCCCGCGGCGCTCGCGGTCGCTGAAGCGCACGAGCTTGTGGCCGGTCATGAAGAGGAAGGGAAACGCCGCCGAGCTCTTCCGAGTCGGCAGTGATGATGACCTCTTCCGGATAGACGCGGATGCTGGTGTATTCGACGATGGAGTTGAGGACGTTGGCGGCAACCTTGGGGTTGTAGTCCCAGTCGCCGGAGTCGTAGCGAAGGCGCGCGAAACGAACTCGGCGCCGCGCGGACGCGACGCCGAGCGCTGGGAGCGATCGACCGGACCCATCCCCGCCAGTATATCTGGCGCGGACGGGCCCGCTCATCGGCGAAGGAAGCGAGGTTACCGCGGTTTGACGACCAGCTGGTTGTCGACCTTGTAACCCTCGGCCTCACGCGCTGCGATGCGGCCGGCCTCGGTCTTCTGCGCCGCCGTCGCGACCGATCCCTTCAGCACGACGGTCTTCGTCTCGTGGAAGGTATCGACGTTGATGTCGCTGGCGTCGACCGAGTCATCGGTCATCAACGCCGTCTTGACGTCGATCGTTTCGGTCGCCGCCTTGATCGCGCCGCCGGCGTCCGACGCCGTGCGCTGGGCGTCATCGGCCGCCTCGCGACCCTCGGCCTTGGCTTCTGCCGTTTCTTCCCTGGCTTCGTCCTTGGCGTCCGCGGAGGCCGCCTGGGCGTCGCGCTTGGCCTCGGCGGTGTCCTGCTGGACGCCGCGCGACGTGTTGTCGCACGCCGCCGTTGCCACGGCGAACACGCACGCTGCGGTCAGTGTCAGTAATCCATGGTGCCGTCTCACAATAATGCCTCCTTGAGCGCCCGCCTCAGCAGCAGGCCATTCTACGGAGAAAGGTCCTTCAATCGCCGTGCCACCCGGACCGCGGACGATGGGCCTGGATCAGACGCATTGGCACACACGGCGCAACGGATGAGCAGGGGCGGCACCCGGGAATGTGGAAAGGATTCCCGGCGCGCCGGGTAAAATGGACCGCCATGGAGAGTTCCGGTCAGCGACTCTTGCTGGTGGACGACAACCCCGATGCGCTGGAGCCGCTGAGCTTGTTGCTGCAGTCCAAGGGTCATGAAACGCGGGTCGCGACGGGCGGCGCCGAGGCGATCTCCGTGGCGGACTGAATTCCGGCCCCACTGCGTTCTGCTCGACCTCGGCCTGCCGCTCATGGATGGTTATGAAGTGGCGCGCCGACTGCGGGAGCAACCCGCATCTGCGAATCTGCGTACTGGTGGCGCTGACCGGCTGGGCGGGGAAGGACGTGCGCAGCAAGGCCGCGGAGGCTGGGTTCGACTATCACCTGGTGAAGCCCGTCAACTGGGATGAGCTCGAACGGATCATCCAGGCGACGCGCGAGTCGGCTACGCCGTAAACGTCCGGTCCGCTCGGCCCGGGACCGTCAGCTCGCCCTCCCGGCGCCACGGGCCTGCAGGTAGCGCGAGGGCAACGGATGGCCCACCGCATCGGCGATCGACGCCGACGCCGCCGCGACGCCGTCGATCGAGACGCCGGTCTCGATCCCCAGCCCATCGAGCATGTAGATCAGATCCTCGGTGGCGAGGTTACCGGACGCGCCCGGCGCGTACGGGCATCCGCCCAGGCCGCCGGCGGCGCTGTCGAACGTCGCCACGCCGTAGCCGAGCGCGGTAAGCACGTTGGCCAGAGCGGTGCCGCGCGTGTCGTGAAAGTGCAGCGCCACGGCAGCCAGCGGCACCCGGCGCCAGGATGGTCTCGAGCACGCTGCGCGACCTGTCCCGGGTGGGCGATGCCGATCGTGTCGCTCACCGCGACCTCGAACGCCCCGAGTTGGATCAGTCGCTCGGTGAGCTCGACCACGCGCTCCGGATCCACGGCGCCCTCGAACGGGCAGCCGAAGCTGGTGGACAGGTAGCCGCGCACGCGCAGGCCGGCCGGAGAGCGCCGCGTCGGTCACTTCGCGGTAGGTGACGAACGACTGCGTCGATCGACTGGTTGATGTTGCGCCGGCTGAACGTCTCGGAGGCGGCGGCAAAGACGGCGATCTCGCGGACGCCGGCCGCGAGCGCCCGATCGAGGCCGGCGCGGTTCGGCACCAGCGCGCTGTAGCGCACGCCCGGGCTCGGCGGACGATGCCGGCGAACACGTCCGCGGCGTCGGCCATCTGCGGCACCCAGCGCGGCGAGACGAAGGCGGTGCACCTCGATGGCGTGATGACCGGCGGCCGTGAGACGATCGACCAGATGCGATCTTGCGCGCGGTGGCGATCGGCGCGCTCTCGTTCTGCAGGCCGTCGCGCGGACCGACCTCGACGATGGTGACGCGCGGGGGGAAGCGTCGGGTTCATTCCAGATCCGAGCAGGCCGACGCCCGGCTGCACGAGATCGCCGGCGGCGCAGTGCACCGCGCGGACGACGCCGTCCCGCGGCGCGCGGATCGGCAGTTCCATCTTCATCGCCTCGAGGACGATCAAGGTGTCGCCGCGCGCGACGGCGCCCCCGGTTCCACCAGCACGCGCACCACCGTGGCGGGCATCGGCGCCGCGAGATCGCTCGGGCCGGTGCTTGTCGCGACGGCCGACGCGACGGCGGGCATCCGCTGACGCGCCAGCCTCGACGCGGGCGACCTGACCCTCGACGAACAGCCAGCGATCGTCGGCGACCCCGGCCACGGCCACGGTCCAGCGTCGCGCACCGTCGCTCACGCGGTACCATCCGCCGCCGAGCGCGGTGACCGCGAAGGTCTGGTCGGCGATCACGACGGACTCGCCCTGGCGCGTCACGCGCGTCGTCCGCTCGCCGATGCGCACGGTCAGCTCGCGCATCACCCCCGCCAGCCGCCGAGGGTCGCGTACGGATCGAGGATGGACCGCGGCGCGTCCGGGCGCCCCGCCGGCGTTTCGAGGTGCCGCGCGACGGCGGCCAGCGCGGCCGCCGGGACGTCGCGCGCGTCGAGCGCCGCCAGCAGCGACGCGCCCCTCGGCGTCGAGAAAACGGATGTCTGTGTCTCCGGCCGCGAAACGGGGGTGCTGCCAGGATCGCGAGCAGGAAGGGGATGTTGGTGCGCAGCCCGAGCACCGCATAGCGGCGCAGCGCCGCGATGGCGCGGGCGATGGCCGCGGCCGCGTCTCGGCCGACGACGATCAGCTTCGCCAGCAGCGGGTCGTAATGCACGGACACGTCGTAGCCGTCGGCGACGCCGGCATCGACGCGGATGCCGGGGCCCTGCGGCTCGCGGTAGAGCAGCAGCCGGCCCGCCTGCGGCAGGAAGTCCTGCGCGGGGTCTTCGGCGTAGATCCGGCACTCGATGGCGTGCCCGCGCTGCGCCAGCTGACGCCTGCGTCCAGGGCAGCGGCTCGCCGCTCGCCACGCGCAGCTGCGCCTGGACCAGGTCGACGCCGGTCACCAGCTTCGGTGACCGGATGCTCGACCTGCAGCCGTGTGTTCATCTCGAGGAAGAAGAACCGTGCCGCCTTGCCGTCGCCGTCGAGCAGGAACTCCACGGTGCCGGCGTTGACGTACCCGGCCGCGCGGGCGGCGGCCACGGCCGCTTCGCCCATGCGCCGGCGGAGCGCCGCGCTCAGCCCCGGGACGGGCTCTCTTCGATGGTCTTCTGATGCCGCCGCTGAATCGAGCACTCGCGCTCGAACAGGTGGACGACGTGGCCCTGGCTGTCGGCGAACACCTGAATCTCGACGTGGCGCGGTCGCTCGAGCAGACGCTCGACGTACAGGGTGCCGTCCCCAAACGCCGCCTGGGCCTCGCGGCGCGCCTGCTGGATGGCTTCACCGGCCTCACTGGCCTCGCGCACCGTCTTCATGCCGATGCCACCGCCGCCCGCCGACGGCTTGATGAGCGCGGGAACGCCAATCCGACGCACGGCGTCGACGAGGGCTGCGTCGCTCTGATCGTCCGGCGTCTCGCCGGGCACCACCGCGACACCGGCCTCCTGCATCAGCTGCCGGGCGCCAATCTTCGAGCCCATTCGCTCGAGCGCCGCCGGCGGCGGACCGACGAAGATCAGCCCCGCCTCGGCGCACGCCTGCGCGAAGGTCGCCCGTTCCGAGAGGAACCCGTAGCCCGGGTGCACGGCATCGGCGCCGGCCCGCCGCGCCGCCCCGACGACCGCGTCGACGTTCAGGTAGCTGGCGGCCGCCGGGGAGGCCCCGACGTATCCGCATGATCGGCGGCGCGTGCGTGCGGGGCGTCACGGTCGGCGTCGCTGAAGAGCGGCGACGCTTTCGATGCCCATCTCGCGGCAGGCGCGGATGACGCGCAGCGCAATCTCGCCCCGGTTGGCGATCAGGAGCCGGCGAATCACGAGTCGTGCACCCAGCGTGGCGTGCGCTTCTCCAGAAAGGCCTTCAGGCCATCCTGTCCCTCCGGGGACACGCGCTGCGCGGCAATGGCCTCCGCCGTCAGCGTGCGCTGCTCGGACGCCAAACCGGCCCAGACTCGCGGGATCAGCGCTTTGGCCGCCGCCACGCCCGTCGGGGCGGCGCTCAGCACCTCGCGGACGTAGCCGGCCACGGCTTCGTCGAGCGCGCCCGCCGCGCAGACCTGGTGGACGAGGCCAATCTCCCGCGCGCGCGCGGCGGAGAAGCGCATGCCGGTGAGAAACAGTTCCCGCGCCGCGGACGGACCGATCTTCGGGAGGACGAATGGTGAGATCACCGCGGGCAGGATGCCCAGCTTGGTCTCGGTGAAGCCGAACACCGTCGGCGTCGTCGGCCACGGCGATGTCGCACACGGCCGTCAGGCCGGCGCCCCCGCCAAGCGCGGCGCCGTGGATCCGTCCGACCACCGCGGCCGGCAGTGTGTCGAGCGCCGCGAACATCTCGGCCATGCGCGTGGCGTCGGCGACGTTGTCGGCGTGCGAATACGACACCATCCGTGCCATCCACTCGGCATCCGCGCCGGCACTGAAGACCTTGCCCGCGCCGCTGAGCACGACGACCCGGAGGGCGGCATCCTGACGCGCCGCTCGCGCCCAGGCGGTCAGCTCGCCGATGACTTCGTCGTTGAACGCGTTGCGGACGTCCGGACGGTTGAGCGTGACGTGCTCCACGGCGCCGTCGCGACGGATCTGGAGAAAGCGAAAAGGCACAGCGGACCTACATCCTGAAAATGCCGAAGCGCGCCGCGGGAATGGGGGCGTTGTAGGCGGCCGACAAGCCCAGCGCCAGCGCCGACCGCGTCTCGGCCGGATCGAGAATTCCGTCGTCCCACAACCGCGCCGTCGAGTAGTACGGCGACCCCTCGGTCTCGTACTTCTCGAGGATCGGGTCGCGAATGGCGGCTTCGTCTTCTGCCGACAGCGTCTCGCCGCTGCGCGCCAGCTGGTCGCGCTTGACCGTGGTGAGGACGCCGGCCGCCTGCTCGCCGCCCATCACCGAGATCCGCGCGTTCGGCCACATCCACAGCAGGCGCGGCTCGTAGGCCCGTCCGCACATCCCGTAGTTGCCGGCGCCGAACGACCCGCCGATGATGACCGTGAACTTGGGCACGACCGAGTTGGCGACGGCGTGCACCATCTTGGCGCCGTCCTTGGCGATGCCCCCGCGCTCGTACTCCCGGCCGACCATGAACCCGGTGATGTTCTGCAAAAATATCAGCGGCACGCCGCGCATGTTGCACAGCTCGATGAAATGCGTGGCCTTGAGCGCCGATTCAGAAAACAGCACCCCGCGGTTGGCGACGATTCCGACGAGGAACCCGTGCAGGCGGGCAAACGCGCAGACGATGGTGGTCGCGTAGCGCTCCTTGAACTCGTCGAAGCGTGAGCCGTCGACGAGGCGGGCGATCGCTTCGCGGACGTCGTAGGCCTGGCGGCCGTCCGCGGGCACCACGCCGTAAATCTCGGACGGGTCGTAGATCGGATCCTCGGGCGTGGTCATGTCCGCCGGCAGCTGCTTCAGGCGATGCAGCGTGCTCACGATGGTACGCGCCTGCTGCAGGGCGTGCTCGTCGTCGTCGGCGAGGTAGTCGGCGACACCGGACAACCGCGTGTGCACGTCGGCGCCGCCGAGCTCCTCGGCGGTCACTTCCTCACCGGTCGCGGCCTTCACCAGCGGCGGCCCGGCGAGAAAGATGGTGCCGGTATTGCGCACGATGATGGCCTCGTCGGACATCGCCGGGACGTAGGCGCCCCCGGCGGTGCACGAACCCATCACGACGGCCACCTGCGGGATGCCGGCGGCCGACATGCGCGCCTGATTGAAGAAAATGCGCCCGAAGTGATCGCGGTCGGGGAACACCTCGGCCTGGAGCGGGAGAAAGGCGCCGCCCGAATCCACGAGGTAGACGCAGGGCAGGTGGTTCTGCAGGGCGACGTCCTGCGCGCGCACGTGCTTCTTGACGGTGAGCGGGTAATAGGTCCCGCCCTTCACCGTCGCGTCGTTGGCGACGATCATCACATCGCGGCCGCTGACGCGGCCGATGCCCGTCACCAATCCGGCCGCGGGCGCCTCGCCGTCGTACATCTCCCAGGCGGCAAGGGCCGACAACTCGAGAAAGGGGGTATCCGGATCGAGCAGCTTCTCGATGCGCTCGCGGGCCGGCAGCTTGCCTTGTTCACGGTGGCGTTCGAGGTAGCGGGCGCCGCCGCCCTCGCGCACGCGGCTCAGTCGCTGGCGGTACTCGTCGACGAGCTTCTGCATCCGGGCGGCGTTGGTCCGGAATGCCTCACCGGCCGTATCGATCTGTGTTTCGAACGTCTCCATCACCACCCACAGCAATCGGTCTTGAACCGGCAGGCCGGGCAGCGCCAGACGGCGTGCATCCGGTACATCGCGGCGCCGCAGCGCTCGCAGACCGTCTGCGGGTCTGGCTCGGCGTGGAGACGCGGGCCGATGGCGGACGCGACGGGGGTGATGACAAGGGGCTTAACACGGGGCTCGGGCACGCGGGCATTGTGCCACGGTCTGGCCGAGCGGTCATGGCTTCCACGGATCGGCCACCAGGGACTCGGGCTTAGTAGCCCGTCCACGGTGAAGCAGGACCACTAGGCCTGCTGTTCGCTGATGCCGCACTCCTTCATCTTGTTCAGCAGGGTCTTGTAACTCACGCCCAACGCGTCGGCGGCCTTGCGCCGGTTCCAGCGGTACCGATCCAGGGCGTGTTGAATCGCGGCGCGCTCCGCGCGCATGGCCGCTTCCCGGGCGAGTTCCGGCAAGCTGACGAGTGTATCGGGGGCTGCGGTCTCGCCGGCGCCTTTGACGGGCTCCGCTTCGGCCGGCGTCTCGGGCACGGGCGGCGGGGGAGACGGAGCCGTCGGCGTGGGCGAGACCATCGCTGGAGGCGCCACCGAAGCCGGCCCGGGGCCGGGCGCCGGTGCGGGAACCCGAGCCGGGATACTGGACTCGGCGTTGGCGCGCGCCCGCTTCAGTTCGGCCAGCACCAGGGCTTCATCCTGCAGAATCACGAATCGCTTGACGACGTTCTCGAGCTCGCGAACGTTGCCCGGCCAGGAGTACTCCATCAGCGTGTCACGCAGCGCGTCCGAGGGTCGCCGCAACGGCCGTCCGTAGCGCTCCGAGTATTTCACCAGGAAGAACTCAATCAGCTGCGGGATCTCCTCGCGGCGGTCGCGCAGTGGCGGCACGAACAGCTCGATGACCTGCAGGCGGTAGTACAGATCCTCGCGGAAGGATCCCGCCCGCATCATCGCCTCGAGATCGCGATTGGTGGCCGCGATGATGCGTACGTCCACCGAGACCGGCCGATTGCTGCCGAGCTTGGTGAACTCGCTGTCCTGCAGGACGTGCAGCAGCTTGGCCTGCAGGCCCGCCGGCATCTCGCCGATCTCGTCCAGCATGAGGGTTCCATGGTTGGCGAACTCGAACTTGCCCACGCGTGCGGTCTGCGCGCCAGTGAAGGCCCCTCGCTCGTGGCCGAACAGTTCGCTCTCGAGCAGTTCCGAGGGCAGGGCGGCGGCGTTGACCTTGACGAACGGCTTCGCCCGCCGACCCGACCGCCGGTGCAGTTCGCGGGCGATCACCTCTTTGCCGACGCCGCTTTCGCCGCGTAGCAACACGCCCACGTCGCTGTCGGCGACGCGCTCGACCATGGCCATGACGTGGCGCATGGCGCTGCCCGGACCCCAGAAGGGCGCGCCCTCCGGGTCCTGGCCGACCTGGGTGCGGAGCCGCGCGACCTCGCTGCTGAGCACCGTTTTCTCCACCGCATTGCGGATGGCCGCCTCGAGGGCGGCCTCCCCCAGCCCCTCGGGGTCGTCGGGCTTGACCACGTAGTCGAACGCCCCCTGACGCATCGCGTCGACCACGGTGGCGGTTGCCTTGCCTCCCGACAGCATCACCACCTGCACGTGCGGATGGGCGATGCGGATGGCCTTGAGCGTCTCCAGCCCGTCCATCCCCGGCATCGAGACGTCGAGCAGGACGACGTCGGGTGGCGCGTCGCTGTGCAGCGTCTGCAGCAGGTCGCTGCCGCTCGTGAACGGCTGGACTTCATAGCCCCGGGACTTGAGCAGCGTTTCGAGGTACTCGACGAACTGCTGGTCGTCATCGACCAGGGCGAGTCGTGCGGGCGTCACGGGCGTGGCTCCTCCAACGGAAGGCGAATACCGGCGGTCTGCCGCGACCCGTTCTGGGTCCAGCGCTGAGCCCCGTGCGCGTCGAGGACGACGGCGGCATGGATGAGAGCGAGCCCCAGACCGCCGCGCTCCAGCGCGATCGGGCCAGCGGCCGGCGCCTCGGGCCCGGCGGCCAGCGCCGCCAGCTGGCTCTCGGGCCCGGCGAGCACGTCGAGGTGCCGGTTCGCCAGGTGAATCGAGAGGCGGCACGTCTCGCCGCGAACCTCGCGCGCGGTCGCGCGCACGACGTCGGCGACCGCGTCGGTAATGCCCCGAATATCGTCACGGCGGAGCATCAGTGCGCCGGATACCTGTGGCGCATCTATCGTGACCGGCGGAGCGAATTCGGCTGCCGCCAGGCGTTCGACGAACTCCTGTGCGCTGACCCGACTGGAGGGGCTGGACTCGTCCTGTTCATACCATGCCGCCAGCGACGTCGTCTCATGGCTGAGCGCGGTGAGCCGGGCCAGGGCCTTCTGTGTCTGCTCGAGTGCCCGCCGACGGTCGGCACCGTCCCCGAGGCGGTCCTCGAGCAGCAGCCGAACGTAGCCGTGTGCGATGCCAACGGGTGTTCGAAGCTCATGGGCGAGCACATGCAGGATGTCTGGGATCTCAACCGGCATGCCACCGCCGAGCCTACCACATTGGCTCACGGCGGCCTCCGTGGCGTTGCGAGCAGCGGGCGATCAATAGTAAGGACGCGCGTGCAGCTGAACCGTGAAAGCTCGAATCCGCCGCGGATGAGATTATGGGGATCACGGTGGTCAGAAATTGTAATCGCTTGGACAGTTCAGCTGTAGATTCGAGGGCATGGTCCGTGCATAGCACGCCTGAGGCTGCCGGTAGAGTGGCAGACCGCGTGAAAACGGAGGGAGCGGACATGTATCGAGAGGATCAATCGGGAGCCAGCTTCGTGCTGGGCATGATGACAGGCGCTTTCATCGGCGCAGGCGTCGCGCTGCTGTTTGCCCCGAAGACGGGGACAGAAATGCGGCACCGCCTGGGTGAACAGTATCGCGGCCTGGCTGACCGCGTTGGCGAGCAGGCCCACCACCTCCGGGAGAATGCACAGCACCTGCGCGAGCAGGGTCGTGAGCGTGTGCAGCAGCTGACCAATCAGCTTTCTGATCGGGTGTCCCCGGCGTCCGACCGCCAGACCCCTGCGGCAGATCGCTTCCCCTCGTCCGCCCCGAGTGTGTAGTGGGCGTTCGGTAACCTCATCAGGAGCATACTCATGTTGACAACGATTCTGGTCCTGCTCATCGTCCTGTGGCTGCTCGGGATGGTGAGCTCGTACACGCTTGGCGGGTTCATCCACATCCTCCTGATCATCGCGATCGCCATCGTGCTGATTCGCGTGATCCAGGGCCGTCGCCCCGTCTGACCCGCGCGGTTTGCAGGGGGGTCGTCACGGGTGAGTGGCCACCAGCCACCGCCCCGTGACGAGCCCGTCCGTTCTCGTTTGGCGCCCGCGTGATCTAGACTGTATTGGAACCTGACACAGGGTAGTGCCGCTGCCCATGGCGGGCGGACGGCCGAGTTGGGCCGAGCCGTGGATTCCACAGCCTCTGGACATCGCCAGCGCACCCGGGTGCTCCTCGTGGACGACGAGCCCATGGTGACCGACTGGCTGACGACGGTTATCGGGCAGGGTCCCGGCGGGCCCGGCTACGAGATGCGGGCGGCCGGCGATGGCGCCCGCGCTGAGGAGCTGTGCCGGACGTGGCGTCCGGCGGTCGTCTTTCTCGATCTGCTCCTGCCGGACGTGGACGGCATCGCGCTGCTGCGGCGCATCAAGGCGCTGGAACCGGCGCCCGAGGTCATCGTCATCAGCGGGCAGGGCACGATTCGGCGGGCGCTCGAGGCCGGCCAGGCGGGCGCGTTCTTTTTCATCGAGAAGTCGGACCTCGATCCGGCGGGCCTGACGACCATTCTGGCCCGGGCGACAGCGCTGGCCGACGAGCGGCGCGAACACGAGTCGCTCAGGGAACAGGTCCGCGGGCAGTACTCCTTCGCCAGCATCATCGGCAAGAGCAAGCAGATGCGCGAGCTCTTCGAGCTGGTGGATTCGGTCGCCGCCAGCGACGCCAACATCCTCCTGCAGGGGGAGAACGGGACGGGGAAGGAGCTCATCGCCAACGCGCTGCACCAGCGGAGCCTCCGTGCCTCCGGCCCATTCATCAAGATCAATTGCGCCGCGATCCCCAAGGACCTGATCGAATCCGAGCTGTTCGGGTACAAGAAGGGCGCGTTCACGGGCGCCAACCAGGACAAGACCGGGCTGCTCGAGCTCGCCCGCGGCGGCTCGCTGATGCTGGACGAGATCGGCGAGATGCCGTCGCTGCTGCAGACCAAGCTCTTGCGCGTGCTGCAGGAGCGCGAGTATCGGCCCGTGGGCAGCGACGCGATCGTGCGGGTGGACTTCCGGCTGATTTGCGCCACCAACATCGACCTGGACACGGCGCTGCGCGATGGCCGCCTGCGTGAGGACCTGTACTTCCGCATCAACACCATCACCATCCGGGTGCCGTCGTTGCGCGAGCGGAGCGAGGACATTCCGCTGCTGTGCAACCATTTCGTGGCCAAGTTCAATCAGCGCTACGGGAAGAGCGTCCGGTCGATCGCGCCGGCCGCCTACCACCTGCTCATCCGGAGCCGGTGGCCGGGGAACGTGCGCGAGCTGGAGAACGCCATCGAGCGAGCGGTGCTGGTCACCAAGGGACCGGAGATCCAGCCGGCCGACCTGCCGGAAACGGTGCGCCAGCCGGCCGCCGGACCGCCCGAGTTCGCGGTGCCGCCGCATCACACCCTGGCGGAAATCGAACGGATGACGATCCTGCAGACGTTGCAGAGGACCAGGTGGAACAAGCAGGAGGCGGCGCATATCCTCGGCCTCTACCGGCCCACGCTGTACAGCAAGATGCGCAAGCACAACATCGAGGATCCCGGGCGTGCCGCGCGCACCGCCCGTGAGGTGCCGGACGCGCCCGGATTGGTATCGCGCGAAGCGGAGGGATCGTGACCGAACGTACTGTGCTCATTTTTGGCGGAATCGTCGGGGCACTCGCCGGCGTCGCGGCGGGCTACATGTTCTTCACCGAGAGCGGCCAGCGCTGGCGGGTCCAGGCCGAGGGCAACCTCACCACGTTCATGCAGGAAGCCGAACGCCTGCTGTCGGCGGCCGACCAGGTGCGGCAGAGCGTGGCGGAGCTGAAGAGCGGCACAGGGTATCCTCGATCGGCGTAACGTGATTCCTCGCCGCGTGCCGCTCGAGCGGAGCGCCACCCCATCGGCCCCCGCCCTGACCTACCCCGCGCAGTGGTGGCGGGGCCTGCGCCTGATTGGGCTGGCGGCCTGGCGCGGCGTGGGTGAGCTCTACAACAGCGAGGGGCTCACGCACGCCGCGTCCATCGCGTACTACGCGCTGCTGTCGCTGTTTCCGTTCCTCCTGCTGGTCCTGTCGGTGCTGGGCTCGGTGACCGCCGATGCCTCCGATCGCGACGAGGTGGTGCGCTTCGTCTTCCGCTATTTCCCCCGGCAGTTCGATTTCATGACCGGTCAGCTCGACGCGTTCCGCGGACAGACGTTCCGCCTCGGCGTCGGCGGGCTGCTCGCCCTCACCTGGGCGTCGCTCGGGGTGTTCACCGCGATTTCGTCGGCCATCGACCACGCCTGGGGCGTGGAACGCCGCCGCAGCTTCCTCATGCACCGGCTGGTGTCGTTCCTCATGATGGTGTCGGCGGGCGCCATCTTTCTCGTCGCCATCGCCCTGGCCAGCGTGGCCCGCCTCGCCCCGACCAACCTGCTGTGGGACTTCATCGAGCGTTCGCCCTGGCTGATCGGGTTGAGCCACGTGACTGCGGACTACGGCGCCACCGTGCTGCTGATCGTCTGCGTGGCGTTGCTCTTCTATTTCATTCCCAACACCGAGATGCGCTTTCGCTGGGTCTGGCCCGGCGCGATCGTGACCGGGCTGCTCTGGCGTGGCGCCCTGTCCGCGTTCTCCTGGTATGCGCGCGACATGGCACGCTGGAACGCCGTCCACGGCTCGATCGCGGCGGTGGTCGTCTTCCTGTTCTGGATCTACATCTCCGCCGTCATCCTCCTGTACGGCGTGGAGATGACGGCCGCCTATGCGCGCTTGCGCGCGGCCGCCCGCAAGCATCCCGAACTGGCGGGGCAGCCCGGCGGGTTGCCCATGGCGCGGACCGGGTAGTCCGGCGGCATCGGGATGGGCGGGTACAATGGCCGGATGCCCCAGCGCGTCGCCATCCTGGTCGAGGACCACTACGAGGATTCGGAACTGACCAGTCCGCGTGACGCCCTTGCCGCAGCGGGCCTGCAGGTCGTCGTGGTGGGTCCGGTGGCGGGGCAGCGCTACCAGGGCAAGAAAGGGGGCAGCATCGAGGCCGACGCCGCCGCCGACGCGGTCGCCCCCGCGGACTTCGACGCGGTCGTCGTGCCGGGCGGCTACGCGCCGGACAAGATGCGGCTGCGGCACGCCATGGTCGACCTGGTGCGCGATGTCTTCGCGGCCGGCAAGCCGGTGGCCGCCATCTGCCACGGGCCGCAGCTGCTGATCAACGCCAACATCCTCAAGGGACGCACGCTGACCTGCGCACCATCCATCAGCGTGGACGTGAAGAATGCGGGCGGCCGCTACGTCGACCGACCGGTCGTCGAGGACGGCCACCTGATCACGTCGCGGCGCCCGGCTGACCTGCCGGCGTTCAACGACGCGCTGCTGCGCCAGCTGGCGGCGCGCCGATGAACCGGCTGGCGGACGAGCAGAGCCCGTACCTGCTGCAGCACGCCGGCAATCCGGTGGACTGGTATCCGTGGTCCGACGAGGCGTTCGGCCGTGCACGCGCCGATGACAAGCCCATCTTTCTGTCGATCGGGTACTCGACCTGTCACTGGTGCCACGTGATGGAGCACGAGTCGTTCGAGAGCGGCGACATCGCCGAGATCCTCAACCGCGACTTCGTGTCGATCAAGGTCGATCGCGAGGAGCGGCCGGACGTCGACCGCGTGTACATGACCTTCGTCCAGGCGACGACCGGCGCCGGCGGATGGCCGATGAGCGTCTGGCTGACGCCCGACTTGAAGCCGTTCTACGGCGGCACCTACTTTCCGCCGCGCGCCCAGTGGGGTCGCCCGGGCTTTGCCGACGTGCTGGGCGAGATCGCGCGCGCCTGGCGCGAGGAGCGCGCCCAACTGCTGGCGTCGGCCGACCGCATCACCGAACGGCTGACCGAGATCGCGTCGGGCGGCGATGGCGAGGCGGGGCCCTCGCCAGCGACGCCCGGTGCGCACACGCTCACCGCGACCGTGCACCAGTTCGCCAGCACGTTCGACGCGCGGCGCGGCGGGTTCGGCGATGCGCCGAAGTTCCCGCGTCCCAGCGAGCTGCTGTTCCTGCTGCGCGAGCATGCGCGGACCGGTGACGCCCAGGCGCGGGACATGGTGCTGTCCACCCTGCGCGCCATGGCCCTGGGCGGCATGCGCGACCACGTCGGCGGCGGCTTCCATCGCTACTCGGTGGACGGCAACTGGCGCGTGCCGCACTTCGAGAAGATGCTCTACGACCAGGCGCAGCTCGCGCTCGCCTATCTCGAGGCGGGGCAGGCGTCGCAGGATCCTTTCTTTGCGCAGATTGCCGAGGACACGCTGCAGTACGTGCAGCGTGAGATGACCGATCCGGCAGGCGGTTTCTACTCCGCCGAGGACGCTGACAGCCTCCCGCCCGACCAGGCCGGCACCTCGAACCCGCGCAAGTCCGAAGGAGCGTTCTACATCTGGCCGCTGCGCGAGGTGCGCGCATTGCTCGGGCCCGACAGTGCGGCGTTCGAGCGCCGCTATGGCCTCTTGCCCGACGGCAACGCGCCCTTCGACCCGCAGAACGAGTTCACCGGCCAGAACCTGTTGTACACCGCGCTCGGCATCGGCGAGATCGCGGAAGCGCTGGGCCAGGAGCCGGAGGCGGTGGCCGCGTCGCTGACGCGCGCCCGCTCGACCCTGTTTGCCGCGCGCGCGCAGCGGCCGCGCCCCCACCTCGACGACAAGATTCTGACCGGCTGGAATGGCCTCATGATCGCCGCCTTCGCCCGTGCCGGCCGCGTGCTGGCGGGCGGCGCCGCCCTGGCGCAGGAGACGCGCGACGATCCGGGCGAACGGCACCTCGACACCGCGCGCCGCGCCGCGCTCTTCCTCCGCCAGACGATGTGGCGCGACGGGCAGCTGCTGCGCCGCTTCCGGGCCGGACACGCGGCCATCGCCGCCTACGCCGAGGACTATGCCTACCTGATCTTCGGCGTCCTGGAGCTGTTCCAGGCCGACGGCGACCCGGTGTGGCTCGAGTGGGCCGTCGCGCTCCAGGAGGCGCAGGACGCGCGTTTTTGGGACCCCGCCGCCGGCGGATGGTTCAGCACGACCGGTGCCGACCCTTCGGTTCTCGTGCGCATGAAGGAGGAGTACGACGGCGCCGAGCCCTCCGCCAGCGCCGTAGGAGCCTGGAACCTGCTGTCGCTGGCCCATCTCACCGGGGACGACGCGTACGCCGCGCGCGCGGCGGCCGTATTCGCCGCGTTCGCCGCCCGGCTGTCGGCGCAGGGTCGTGCCCTGCCGATGCTCGCGGCGGCGTTGTCAATCTCCCTGGCGCCGGCAGAGCAGATCGTCGTCGTCGGGGCTGCCGGCGATGCCGAAGCCGACACGCTGTGGCGGGCGGCACAGCGCCGCTACCGGCCCTTCATGACCCTGCTCCGCATCGCGCCCGGCGAGCGCCAGACGCGTCTGGGCGGGCTCATCCCGTGGGTCGC
Organism: uncultured Acidobacteriota bacterium; assembly: GCA_963707795.1. Taxonomy (GTDB): domain Bacteria; phylum Acidobacteriota; class Vicinamibacteria; order Vicinamibacterales; family UBA2999; genus JACCSI01. Next base: position 1,361,658 of record OY970174.1, read on the forward strand.
GTCGATGACGCCGGTGGACGGGCGGGCAGCCGCCTACGTCTGCCGTAACTTCACCTGTGAGGCGCCAACGACGCGCGCGGAGGACGTGGCATGAACGGCAGTATCGACGTCGACATCTGGGTGCGCGGCGCGCAGCACGCGACCACGCACCGCATCACGGCGGTTCCCGCGACGGCAGCGGCGTGGACCGACGAGGACGTGCGCACGTTGCTGTCGGAGATGCTGCTGGCGCTGGACCGGGAGAGGAACCCGGGAGGCGACCCGCCGGCGGTGACGCTGCGGGGCTTCAGCTGGATCGTGAGCGCCGACGGATCCGGGGGCGTGCTCGTCCACCTGGACATGCAGTCCGGCACCGCGAGCGCCGGACCCTTCGCCATCGACGAGCCGCGGCTGACCGCCATGATTGCTCGCGTGATGCAGCCGCCGGCCGCGTCCGACCGCGTGCATTGACCAGCGTGTCGCCATCCCGGGTCCCGATCCGTTGCGCCGGTCACGGCCTTCGGGTAGAATGACCGGCACTTCAGGATTGATTCCGATGAAACGGCACACCTCAGCTTCGTCGCCGTCGTCGCCGACCGCCCCGGTCGGTATCGGGATCATTTGGCGCGGCCAGACGGCTGCGCGCATCCCGCTCTAAGTTTTTCGCGACCCGCCCTCTCGGCGCCCTGGCCCGGACTGAGAGCCGGCGTCGGCCACGTTGCCGCATGCGACGTGACCGGCATCCCGGGCCAGGAGCGATCCGTCATGACTGCGACGACTCACACCGTCACCCCCCTGGTGCCCCGACTGCGCCAGGCGTTCAGCCTCATCCGCGAAGGCGTTCGCGGATCGACGCGCGACTATACGCAAGGCCCGGTCGGCCAGGCCGTCATCGTGCTCGCCATCCCGATGGTGATGGAGATGAGCATGGAGTCGCTGTTCGCCGTGGTGGACGTGTATTTCGTCTCCCGCCTCGGCGCCGACGCGGTGGCGACGGTGGGACTGACCGAGTCGATGCTGGCGATCGTGTATTCCGTGGCCATTGGTCTGTGCATCGGCGCGACGGCGATTGTGGCCCGTCGCATCGGCGAGAAGGACGCGGAGGGCGCCGCGATTGCGGCGGTGCAGGTCATCGCCGTCGGGGTCGTCGTGTCGGTGGCGCTCGGCGTGGCCGGGGCCGTCTACGCGCGTACGCTCCTGTCGATGATGGGTGCGGCGCCCGCCGTCCTCGGCGAGCCGGCGCGGTTCACGATGATCATGCTCGGCGGCAACGTCGTGATCGTGCTCCTCTTCCTCATCAATGCGATCTTCCGCGCCGCCGGCGACGCGACGGTCGCGATGCGGGTGCTGTGGGTGGCCAACGGGATCAATCTCGTGCTCGACCCGCTGCTCATCTTCGGGTTCGGGCCGATCCCGGCCCTCGGCCTGGTGGGCGCCGCCGTCGCGACGACGACGGGGCGCGGCGTCGCGGTGTGCCTGCAACTGGGGCTGCTGTGTTCGCGCCACGGGCGCATCCGCATCCGCCGGCGGCACCTGCGCCTGGCGCCCGGTGTGATGTGGAGCGTCTGCCGCATGTCGGGCACGGGCCTGGTGCAGATTCTCGTCAGCACGACGGCCTGGATCGGACTGGTCCGCGTCATCGCGTCGTTTGGCAGCGCGGCGCTGGCCGGCTACACCATCGGGATCCGTACGATCCTGCTGGCGCTCCTTCCCTCCTGGGGGCTTGCCAACGCGGCGGCCACCATGGTGGGGCAGGGGCTGGGGGCCGGTCAGCCGGACCGGGCGGAGCGCGCCGTCTGGACGGCGTGCCGCTACAACGTGCTCTTCCTGGGAGTTGTCGGGCTGGCGTTCGTCGTCGCCGCGCCGTCCATCGTCGGTATCTACACCGACGACCCGGCGATCGCGCGGCACGCGGTGTATTGCCTGCGCATCGTCAGCCTCGGCTTCGTGTTCTATGCCTACGGCATGGTGTTGACGCAGTCGTTCAACGGCGCCGGCGACACGTGGACCCCGACCTGGATCAACCTCGGCTGCTTCTGGCTGTGGGAGATTCCGCTCGCCGGCGTGCTGGCAATCTACCTCGGCCTCGGACCCCCTGGCGTCTACCTGGCGGTGACGATTGCGTTCTCGACCCTGGCCGTGGTCAGCGCGTGGATCTTCCGCCGTGGGCGGTGGAAGTCGATGCGCGTGTAACGGTCCTGGGCGCGCCACTGGTGTATGGTGGGCGCGTGACGGCCACGCAGGTGCTGCTCGACCTCCTCGACGAGGCGTTCGATCGGCGGTCGTGGCACGGGACCAACCTGCGCGGCGCGCTGCGGGGCCTGACGCGCGAAGTCGCCGCGTGGCGGCCGCACCCGGAGCGGCACAACATCTGGGAGCTGGTCGTCCACGCCGCCTACTGGAAGTACGCCGTGCGCCGGCGCCTGACCGGCGAGAAGCGGGGAAGCTTCCCCCTCGCGGGCAGCAACTGGTGGGTGCGCCCGGTCGAAAACACCGAGGCCGCATGGCGGGCGGACCTGGCGCTGCTCGCCGGCGAGCACCGCGCGCTGAAAGGGGCGGTGATGGCGTGTGCCGCCGCGACGCTGGCTCGTCGCGCGCCAGGCAGCTCGTTGACCTACGGCGCATTGATTCGCGGCGCGGCTGCCCACGACCTGTATCACGCCGGGCAGGTGCAGTTGTTGAAGCGACTGGCGGGGAGCGCGGAGGGGCGGGGCGGCTCGCGGAACGGGGTCAGCGGAACTCGACGGTCACGACCGGGTGATTGATCTTCAGCCCCTTCATGTCCTTCAGATACGGACGTACCTTGGCGATCGAGGCATTCGGGCTCAGCACCTTGTCCAGCGCCTCGAGCTTCTTGCCCTCGCGCAACAGCGCTTCGACGTCGATCTCGGCGAGGGTGATGCGATTGCCGGTGACGTAATCGGCGTTGCTCCGCACGATCTGCCCCTCGACTTCGAGATCGAGCCCGATGCGAAAGCCCTGGAACATGGCCTTGACCATCTGGCGCATCTCCGGGTCGTTGAAGTCCGGCCCGCCTTTACCGCTCGTGCTGGTGGCCTTCGCCATCGAGCGCGTGCCCGTGCGGGCCGTCTCCTGGAACGTGGCCGTCAGCAGCGTGGCGCCGTCCGCTCCCGGCGCCACCGCGAATCGAATGCCGTCGAGCCCGCCGTTGCCGCCCTTTTCCTTGGCCGCCGGCGCGGGCAGCAGGAAGTCCTCGGTCCGCAGCGCCGTGATGTCGGTGAACGCCAGTCTCACCGCGATGCCCTCGAAGCCGCGGGCCTCCGAGATCGGTGTCATGGAGACCAGCGTCACGCCCTCGCCCAGGTCGGCGAGATCGGTCTTGAGCTCCGCCTCGGTGATCGGGGTGGACTTCTTCGTCGTCGTACCGCCGGTGGACTTGAACCCCATTCCGGCGAAGGCCTTCTCGATACCCTCGCTGCTGAACATCAGCCGCTGTTCGACGGTGCCGCTGCCGTCGGGCCTGACGCGGATGAGTGTGGAGGAATGGAGGCAGCCGGAGAGCGCGAACGCGCTGACGAGGACGAGTGTGGCACGGGCGGTCATGCACGCATGTCCAATGGCAGCATGATACTCCCGAAGCCTCGTACAATTGGGGACGAGCCGGGGTGGCGGAACTGGCAGACGCATGGGACTTAAAATCCCAAGGCCGCAAGGCCGTGTGGGTTCGACCCCCACCCCCGGCACCATTTTCGTCTCACTGCCGGCCGTTTCATGCCGCGGCAGTGCCCTGCGGACAATCGTCACGACGGCATGACAAAATCGCGACGGAGCGGCGCCGTTTCGCGAGCCGCCCCGTTCCGCGCCGGCCTCGCGCTCGCGGCAGTATGCGTCGTCGCGGACGCCGGTGCCGTGCTTCACTGACGCCGCGGCACCGGTCCCATGACGGCAGGGACAATCGCAATGTCCACGTCCTTGAGCGACGCCGGTCCCGCCGGGAGCGTCACCGCTGCCGAGTACGCAACGCCGTCGTGCGTCACCTCCACGGTGTGCGCGCCGGCGGCGAGGTCGCGGAACGCATAACCGCCGCGCGCATCGCTGGTGCCCAGGCGCTCGGTCTCGAGCAGCCGCACCGTGGCATTGGCGAGGCTGACGTACTGGCCGCTGCGGCGATCGAACACGCGGATGCGGCCGCTGATGCTGCGGTACGGCCGCAGCGTGAAGCGGGCGTGCGCCGATGCCGCGGGCTCCACCGATACCGCATGGCTGAGCCCGCCCTGCAGGACGTATCCCGCCGGCACCGACGCCGGATCGACCGTCACCGTGTGAGGGCCTGGCTTCAGGCCCTCGACCACGAACGTCCCGTCGTCGAGAGTCTGCGCCGTCCGCTGCCGTCCGTCCGCCGTTACGCGGACGATGACGCCGAGCAGGCCTACGCCGGCATCGTTGTCGACCACACCGCGGATGCTGGACATCACGGCGCCGATGCCGAAGTTCACCGGCGTCCCCGGTTCCACGACTCGCGGCGAGGGCGTCGTGAGCAGAAATGGTTCGTCGGCCGCGTAGCGGACCTCGACGCGGTGCGGGCCCGGCGAGACGCCGTCGAAGCGGTAGGCCCCCCTGGCGTCGGTCTTCGTTCGCCGCACCCCGTCGAGCACGACGTCCACGGCCGGCACGCCCTCCAGGCCGGCCGCGAGCACGCCGCGCCGCTCCTCGTCGCGGAACACGGTGCCGGTGATCACGCCGCGGTGGCGGGAGGGCAGCAGGGCTGCCCGCTGCAGACGCCGCCGCAGCGACACGCTGGCCACCGGGTGGCAGCGCATCACCGGCGACAGGCGATCGTGGCAGGTCATCGAGGCGGCGGCGAACAGCTCGGTGAGCGCGCCGAGGCGCTGCGCGTAGCTGGCCATGTACACGGCGCCTCGCGACGCTCCGGCAATCAGAGACTCCCGGGTCAGCAGCGTCGTGAGACTGACGTGGCGCTGGGCGGGGCCGCCGCCGGTCCACCCCGCATTCACGCTGATCCGCGTCCGGACGGGCGCCACCGCCAACGCGATCCGGTTCGCGTATCCATACGATGCCAGTTGCGCGTTCGTCTGCAGCAGGAACGCAAGCTCCTCCGGCGTGCGCGCGGTGAGGCCTTGCTGCTCCAGGATCTGGGCCAGCCATGGCGCCTGCGCCAGAATATAGGTCGCCGTCGGCGCCTGCGTCTGGCGCTCGACGTCGCCCGACGCGTGGAAGCCCCCCCGATTGACGCTGGCAGCAGCCCGCACGAGATGCCCCGCGACATCCCGCTCGGTTTCGTGCGAGAGCTGATAGTCCACGTTCAAACCGAAGGCCGAAGTGGACACACCGACTCCGATCGGCAGTGTGAGGTGACGGATCCGCGGGGCCTCGGCGGTCCCGCTACGCAAGTCGGCGAAGCCGGGCCCGCCCTGAATGGTCCAAACGTCGCGATACCGCCGCTGCATCGTGAAGCCGCCGAGCGTGGTCGTCTGGTTCACCTCGCCCTGGCGGTATTGCTGGGACGCCAGTCGCGCGCTCAGCGTGGTGCGCCGCCCATTGGTCACCCAGCCGCCGTCGAGCGATCGGCCGTTCGGCAGGTCGGCCCCGAGCGACGGCAGGTCGTCCGGGGCGAGGCGGAACTTGGCCCAGATCCGGCGTCCCGGCTGTACGTCCTCGACCTCCGCCGCCGCCGCGACCGCGCGGCCAAGCGCGAGCTCGGTGAGCAGCGTGGTTGCCGGCCGGGGCCGCGCCTCGAGGAGCAGCGTACCCACCGTGCCGCCCCGTCGGTTGGGATCGCCCCGATAGTGATAAACGTTCGGCGTCAGGCTGACACGAGAGCCGAGCGCTCGCCGGTAGCTCACTCCCACGACAGACGCCTGGTCGGTCGCCAGGAGCAGGTGCTGGAAGTTGGCGAAGAAGCTGTACCCGGCACGCACGCGCCAGCGGCCGTAGTCGAGGTGCAGCCCGCGAACGGTCGATCGGGCGACGGTGAGCGGCGAGTTGGCGACGACGGCGTCGAAGAGGGTGAGCGACCGCGTCGGCCCGCGGACGCTGTACGAGGCCATGGGAATGCTGACGCGCGCTTGCGATCCGCTGGCGAACAGCGCCGCGCTCCCGATGGCGAGCTCGGTGGTGACGTCGCCCTCGCGCCGGGTGGAGCCAATCCCGCCCTGTACGAGCCGCGGATCGGTGCTGACGCGGAGGTCGTGATAGCCGCCCTCGCGCGCGTCGGTCTCGCTCGACGCGATGCCCGGCGGCAGCAACGTCGGCGGGTCGCCGACGAGCACGGGGATGGTCTCTGCGCGATCGCCGAACATGACGATGACGTGGGTCGCGCCCGGCCGCAGGCCGACGATGGTCAGCTCGCCGTGCTGCACCGACGCCGCGACGCGGGAACCATCGAGGGCGAACGCCGCGGTCGCACCCGCCGCGGGGCGGGTGAGCACCTGCTGATATTCGACCGCAAGCGATTGCGCGGCTGCGCCGTCAGGGCCGAGGAGCAGCGCGCTGGTCACCAGCGCGCCGATCACCCGGTACCGGCGGCACCGTGAATTCCACAGCACTCGTGACCACCTGGTCCAGATAACCGAGCGACAAGACCGCGCGGTAGCGGCCCTCCGCGAGCAGGGTCGGATACTCCGCGCCGAACTCCAGGCGCTCCCCGGGCAGCAGGCGCTGCGGCTCGACGGGCACCTTGCCCACGAGCGCCCCCTGGTCGCTCAATATCGCCAGCGTGCCACTGGGCACGACGGGCTCGGCCCCGGTGTTGTGCACCCACTCCGTGACAGCAATAGTGTCCGGGTCCGCCTGCCCCGTGACCGCCGCACCCGACACGTCGAGGCGGACACTGGTCGACAGGGAAAAAGTGACCAGGCACCCCAGCGACGCCGTCATCGCCACGCCGTTGTGCGGACTGACGGGAGTCTGCCCACGGAACACCGCCGCCACGGCGCGCACGGCCGTGTGTGCGGGCACGGTCAGGGTGACGTCGGCCGCCCCGATGCCGCCCGCCGGGATGACCACGGTCGCCGGCGAGAAGACCGCCGTGGCCGCGACACTGTCTGCGCGCTCGCCGGCGGCGAGAAATACGCGGCGGCCGTCGATGGCCACGACGTCCTGGGCCTCGAGCGTGAACGACAACGCCGACGTCGTGTGATTGGTCAGCCGGAGCGTCTGCCGATGCGACTGGCCGGGCTGGCCCTCGAGCATGACGACGGACGGGGAGAGGGAGATGCCCGAGCGCGGCCCCGTTCCCTGCGTGCGGCTGCTCGCCGCCGGCGCGAATCCATGCCCGAGGACGACAAGGGCCGTCACGGCGGTGGACGCGGCCGTCAGCGATCGAGCGCGGCGACGGATCGTGTGTGAGCGAACGATGTCAGTTGGCAATGGCCATCACCTCGAGAGTCGTGCTGACCGCGCCGGCGGCGGCCGTGAACGGCACGGTAAAGCCCACCGGGTGGGGCGCGGTTGTCCCGTAGTGCTGCGATGTGGCGATCGTCTGGAAGCTCGTCGTCATCGCCGTGCCGTTCACCGTCCAGGTCAACGGCTGCGCGACGGTGAGCCGCGCTCGCAGCGTGTAATGGGAGCTGAGGACGATCAGCGCCTTGGTGACCCTGACGGCGAACTGGGTCGAGAGCGTGTACGCGGACGCCGTCGACACCCGCGTGACCCCGCCGCCGACCGGCTGGTAGGCCGAGACGGTGCCGAAGTTGAGGACGCCGGTGCTTGTGCCCGCACCCGCCAGCGGGACGCTGCCGGCGACCGAGTCGAACGTCAGATCGATACCGAACAGTTGCGCGGACAGCGATGCCGGGGCGACGGCCAGCGCCAACAGGACCCCCCAGCCGGCCGCGCCCAGACGCATCAGTTGGCGGTGGCGGTGAAGTTGATGATCTTGCTGATGGCCCCGCCCGTCGCGGTGAACGGGATGGTCAGCGCCATCGTGTGCGTGACGGCCGTCCCGTACGCGTAGCTGGTGCCGAGGTTCTGGTTGGCGACGGTCAACGTGGTCGAATCAATCACCCAGGTATTGGTCGGGTCGGCCGATGCGAGCGCCGCAGCCAGCGTATACGTGGTGCTCAGCGAATTTGCCTTGTTGACCCGCAGGCCGAACGGCGAGCTGACGGTGAAGTCGCTGGCCCCGACGGTCCGCGTGACGCCGGTCGTCGCGAGCGTGCCGAGCGCCGAGATGTTCCCCAGTGCCAGGGTCGCGCTGTTGGTGCCCGCCCCGGTCAGCGGAACGCCCGCGGCGTCGTTCTCGAAGGTCAACGCGATGGAACTGGTGACCGTGGCGGTGATGGTCAGCGTACCCGTTGAAGACTGGGCGAACGCGAGGCCAGGGCCGGACACGACGATGCCGAGAGCAATCAGGAGTTTGTATGGCAGTTTCATGAAGTTCAGACCGGCGGAAGTGCCTCAGCAGGTGTATCGGCCGGCGGTGGGCGCTGGATTAGTCTTTCGTGTCGCACGACCTGCGGCGCTGGCGCGCCACGGGCTCGGTCGACAGACAGGGATTGCACGGGTAGGCGAGTCAGGCCCGGCGCCGGGTCGTGATGGCGGGAATGCCAGGCCATGTGGGCACGCGTTCGAGCTCCCCCACGCGGGTCGATTCCGGTTATCCGCACAGCGTTCGTGTGCAAAAAGCGGCAATAGGATCGCCATTTTCTTCCATCGGGCCGGAGTCGGTTGGCGGGAGCCGCGACCGTTTTGCCGAGCCTCTCCGGCGCGAACGCGTTCAGACCGCCATGGCGTGCTGATTGCATAAACTCGCGCGTGCGAGCCGGCTACGTTCGTCCGTTTATCTCGGTACGCAAGTTCGTCCGCGAATCGACCTCGGTTAAACCCACCGCACACATCACCATCATGTTCATTGCGCACAATCTCATCGGACTGGTCGTCCTCGCCGCGGCCATTAGCCTGTCGGCGCCGACGGCGTTCGCCCAGCGAAACTCGTCCGGGGCCGGACGCGTTCAGGCGGACCAGGCCGTGATCACTCCGGAGCAAATGGCGAATGCCGAGGCCCGTGTCGCCGCGGCCCGCGCGATCGTTGCCCGTCTGGAGGGAGAGGCAAAAGCCCTTGGCCGCGCAGGCGGCTGGCGGCAGGCGAGCCTGGAGTCGCTGCTTGCCCTCTCGCTGAGCCAGCTCCAGCAGGTCGACCGCCAGGCGCACGCCGCGGAGTCGTTGATGGCGGTCATCGCCGAAGTGGCCGAGGACCCGAACGTGCTTGGTGACCCCGGCCAGGATCTCGTCTACTTCCCGATCACGCCCTGCCGATACGCGGACACCCGCAATGTCGGCGGCCCGATCGACGGCTTTCGCGGCTATGACATCGCCCAGAACGGTGCGACCTACGGCGGCGATGCGCCGTGCAATCCCACCGCGATCTTCGGCGTCAACGAGAGCGCCATCGGCAACCTCGCGATGAACGTGACGATCGTGACGCCGCAGGTCGCGCCCGGTTTCGCCGCCGTCAAGCCGACGACGAGTGCGCCGATCACCAGCCTGGTGAACTGGTATCAGGCGGGGCCGTCGGTCCAGTCGGCCAACCAGGGCATCGTGACGCTGGATCAGGGCCCCGCAGTGGAGGAGTTCTTCGTCCAGACGTCCGCCCCCGTGCAGGTGATCCTCGACCTCTTCGGGGCATTCCTCGCTCCCAACGCCACGCCTCTGGACGCTGTCACCGTGCAAGCCGCGACTCCCATCACCAACGGCAACAGCTGGGCGTTCACGACGGCCGGGTGTCCGGCCGGTTACGCGCTGACCGGCGGGGGCCACAACTGGGATCCCATCCCGATCGTGAACGTGTGGAACTGGCAGTCATCGCCCAATCCCGCGAACACCGCCTGGTTCTGTCGCGGGGTCAACAATTCCGGGAGCACGATCACGGTGACCTGCAGTTCCCGCTGCGCGCGGGTACCCGGCCGGTAGGCGCCGGCGGAGAAACCAACGATGTCTCGAACACGTTTTCTGGCCGGACTGTTCGCGCTCGCGAGCGTGATCACGTGGCACACCCCCGCGGGGCTGGCCGCGCAGCGTCCCGGCGCCACCAGGCGCGCAGCGGCGCCGGAGACGCGCGGTGCCATCACACCGCGACAGCGTGAACGGCTGGCTGCGCGGATTGCCATTGCCACGGGCCTCGTGAACCGGTTCGAGCAGGAAGCCAAGGCCCTCGGGCGATCGGCCGGCTGGCGGCGGGCGACTCTCGACGCGCTGCTCGGACTGTCGCTCGACCAGATCGAGCGCGTCGAACGGGACGCCCACGGCGCCGACGCCCTGACCGCTGCGCTCACGGCGGCGGCGACCGAGGGTCCGGAGGTGTTCGGCGACCGCGAGAGGGACGTGGTGTACTTCCCGATCACACCGTGCCGCTTCGCCGATACCCGCAACATCGGCGGCCCCATCAACGGCTTTCGCGGCTACGACCTCTTCAACAACGGCGCCACCTATGGCGGCGATGCCTCGTGCGACCCGACGACGAGGTTCGGTATCTTCAACAACAACGTCGCCGCCCTGGCGCTGAACGTCACGATCGTGGGCCCTACGTCCGCGCCCGGGTTCGCCGCGGTGAAGCCCAACGTGGCGGCGCCGACGACCAGCCTGCTCAACTGGTACGAGGCGGGCCCCACCGTGCAGGTGGCCAACCAGGGGCTGGTCACGATGGATCACAGCTTCGCACCCGAGGAGTTCTACATGCAGACCTCCGGCTCCGTGCACGTGATCCTGGATATCTTCGGCGCGTTCCTGCCGCCGCACGCCACGGCGCTGCAGGCCGTCACCCAGGAGACCACGTCGGTCATCGCCAACGGTGGGGCCTTCGACGTCGAGACGGCCTGTCCCGCGGGCTACAGCGTCACCGACGGCGGGCACATCTGGGGCGGGGCGGCCACCGGCCTGTGGCTGCAGTCTTCCTTCCACAGCGCCGGCAACTCCTGGCGGTGCCGGGGCAGCAACCAGAGCGGCGCGCCGCAGTCCTTCACCTGCGTGGCGCGATGCGCGAGGGTCCCGGGTCGCTGATGCGCCGGCAGCTACCCCGGACGTCTGCCTGGCGGCCCTGCCGAACTGTCGCCGCCGCGGTGCTGAGTGTCCTGCTGGCCGGCGCCGCGCAGGCTCAGCACGCCGCCGCGCCGTGGGCGATCACGGGGGCCACGCTGATCGACGGCCGCCAGGCGCCGGCGGTTCCGGACGCCGTGATCGTCGGCATCGGCGAGCGGCTCGTGTGTGCCGGCCCCGCACCTGCCTGTCCCGTCCCCGCGCAAGCGACCATCCTCGACGCCGCCGGCAAGTGGGTCATCCCGGGGCTGATCGACACCCACATGCATCTCAACTGGACCACGGAAACCGACGCGCGCCGCGCGCAGAGGCTGCGGCTGGCGTTCGGCAATACCACCGTGCGCGAGGCCTGGACCCCTGGTCAGTTCGAGGAGCACCTGTTGCGCCGGCCGCGCGCGGACGCCGCGGCCACGCCCGAGCCACGACTGCTCGTCAGCGGACTGGTCCGGGAGGAGGACGCGGAGCCCGACGAGGACGTCACCGTGGCCGATAGCGTCCGGATGCTGCTCGCCCGCGGCGCCGACGCGATCAAGACCAAGACTGCGTTCACGGACCAGGAGCTGGTGGACATCGTTCAAACGGCGCACGCGAACGGCGCGCCGGTCTTCGGCCACACGTGGGAGCCCGGACACTCGTGGCTGGAGCCGGCCCTGCGGGCGGGTGTGGACGGGTTGTCCCACCTGACGACATTTTCCGAGTTCGGCGACCGCCGCGATCCTTCGAGGCCGGCGCCGCCAGAGGGGATCGAGCGCTGGGTTTGGGCCGCCGAGCAATGGCACTATCAGGATCGCGCACGCCTGATGACGGCGATCGATCTGGTGGCGCGCCGCGGCACGTGGGTCGAGCCGTTTCTCGTCGTCGAGAAGCACGTCACCCTGCCGTACGCGCTGCCCGCCGACGTCGCCTATCTTCATGGCCGGCCCTCGCTGAGAGAGACGGGGCGGCCATGGGTTCCCTACGGCGACTGGGGGTGGCCGGCGGTCAACGGCCGTCGCACGAGGATTGGCGCGGTCTACGCGCAAGTCTGCGGCGTCATCCGGGAGCTGCACCAGCGCGGCGGCATCATCGTCACGGGCACGGATGGTCTCGAGCCGGGCCCCGCGCTGCTCGACGAGGTGCGATTGCTCACCGGTTGCGGTCTCTCGCCCCTCGATGCGCTGCGGGCCGCGACACAGCAGGCGGCCCAGGCGGTCGGCCGGCCGGACCTCGGCACCGTCGAGGCGGGCAAGATGGCCGATCTCGTGATCCTCGACGCCGATCCGCTCGCCGATCCGGCTCACCTCCGGCGCGTCTGGCGCGTGGTCAAGGGCGGACACGTCCACGATCCGGCCCTGGTGCTGCGACCGATGGCGCAGCGATACCAGCAGGAGCTCCGGCAGGCGTGGGGCGTCGGCCTCCTTGTCGTCGGCGTGCTGTCTACGTTGTCGTCGTCGGCGTGCACCAGGCGGCATGGAACGCGCCCGTGAGCGCAGACGTTCAGTATCGTTGTTACTGTAAGCCCCGGAGGGTGAGCCGATGCGCTGGGAATCAGGCCGACGCAGCACGAATATCGAAGACCGGCGCGGCATGAGTGGCGGCGCCATGATGGGCGGCGGCGGGATTGGCATGCTGGTGCTGGTCGTGGTCATCTCGTTCCTCACCGGCACCAACCCGCTCGAGCTCCTGCAGCAGGTCGAGACCCCCGCGCCCGCCGGCGAGTCCGTCCCGACCGGCACGCCCTCGGCCGATGACCCCGAGGCGCAGTTCGTAGCTGTCGTGCTCGGCGACACCGAGGACACCTGGCGGCGCCTCTTCTCGCAGGGGGGAGGCCGCTACGAGGAACCGGTCCTGGTGCTGTTCGATGGCTCGGTGCGCTCCGCGTGCGGTCTGGCCTCGTCGGCGGTCGGTCCGTTCTACTGCCCGGGCGACCACAAGCTCTATCTCGATCTGTCGTTCTTCCGCGAGCTCGCCCAGCGCTTCGGCGCCCCGGGCGAGTTCGCGCGGGCGTACGTCGTCGCCCACGAAGTCGGGCATCATATCCAGACCATCACCGGCATCTCGGCGCAGGTCCAGCAGGCGAGGGCGCGCGCGTCGGAGGTCCAGGCGAACGAACTGTCGGTCCGGCAGGAGTTGCAGGCGGACTGCTACGCCGGGGTGTGGGGCCACCACGCCGGGCGCCGCAATCTGCTGGAAGCCGGGGATGTCGAGGATGGATTGCGCGCCGCGGCCGCCATCGGCGACGATCGTCTGCAGAAACAGAGTCAAGGGTACGTGGTGCCGGAAAGCTTCACGCACGGGTCGGCAGAGCAGCGCCAGCGCTGGCTGCTGCGCGGGCTGCAGAGCGGCGACATGAAGCAGTGCGATACTTTCAATAGCGGAGCGCTCTAGGCTCAATCCCGCGATCGTGGCACGCGCGTCGGCAGCGGTCGTCATCCTCATCGGCCGTCGATCGTCGACGGACGGGGACGTCGCTCAGGAGTGCATCTCGAGCTTCGCACCTGCGTGGTTCGCCACTGGTCGGCCGACGACCTGACAGCACTGGTCCGTCACGCCAACAATCGCAACGTCTCGCGGCAGCTGCGCGATCGCTTTCCGTTCCCGTACTCGCATGAACACGGCCGCGCGTTCCTGGCGAACGTCGCGACCCGCTCGCCGGCGACGAGCTGGGCCATCGCGGTGGGTGGCGAGGCGGTCGGCGGAATCGGGCTGATGCTGCAGACCGACGTCGAGCGCGTCTCGGCCGAGATCGGATACTGGCTCGGCGAGCCCTTCTGGGGCCGCGGCATCGTCACCGAGGCGCTGCGCGAGGTCACCGCGTGGTCGTTCGCGCCGTTCGACCTGCTGCGCATTTTTGCCCTGCCGTTCGCCGATAACGCCGGGTCGATCCGGGCTCTCGAGAAAGCCGGCTATGTGCATGAGGGCACCATGCCCCGCAGCACCATCAAGGACGGCATCGTGCGGGACCAGTTGATGTACGGGGCGTACCGGCCGGAATTGCGGCCGCCCGGAGACCGCTGACACGCTGCGCTACACTTTCAGGATGCGCAGGGTGCTGGTTCTCGCCGCCGTCACGCTGGCCGGGGCCCCGACCGCCGCCGAACAGCCTGCTCGCCCCACGGGCTTCGCCCTGACCGTGGACAGCATCATGCGCGGTCCCGCGCTGGTCGGCTATCCGCCGTCGGACCTGCGCTGGTCGGGCGATTCCCGCTCGCTGTACTTCGAATGGCGACGGCCGGAAGACGACGAGCCGGCCACGTGGGTCACCGATCGGGCCGGCGCAGCGCCGCGCCGGCTGTCGGACGATGAGCGTCGCCTGGCACCGCTCGCCACCGGCACCTGGGACGCGGCACGGCGCCGCATCCTCGGCGTGGATCGCGGCGACATCGTCGTCATCGATACGGTGGCCGGCACGCGGCTCGACGTCACGCGCACCAGCGGCAACGAGAGCAGCCCGCGGTGGGCGCGCGGTGGGACGCACGTCACGTTCATCCGTGACAACAACCTGTTCATCGTTCCGGTCGAGGGCACGTCGCAGGGCGCGCTCGTCCAGCTCACCGACGTGATTCCCGCTCGCAAGGACGACCGGCTCACCGACAGCCAGCGCGTCGTGCGCGACGAGGAGCGGCAGCTCCTGCAGTGGGTCGAGGAGGAGGCCGCGCGCCGGAAGCGACGCGAGGCGCGGGACCGCGCGCGCGCCTTGCCCCGGTTCGAGCTGGCCGAACGGCAGGCGGTGGTGGACGGCGTGCTGTCCGGCGACGACACGCACGCCTATCTGATCGTCGCGGATCGTGCCCCGGCGCGCGTCGCGGCCGTGCCGCGGTTCGTCAGCGAGTCGGCGTACACCGAGGACATTCAGACTCGGAACAAGGTCGGCGACTCGCAGGAACGGCGGCGGCTGGCGACATTGAATCTCGCGACCGGCGAGGGCTTCTGGGCCGGGCTCGCGGGTATCACCGAACCCGTGCCCATCCCAAGGCCGCTCGAGGGGGACGAACGTTTGCTGGCGCCGCCGCCGGCTCCGGCGACGCCGAAGGACCCCGCGCATCGCGACGTACGCTGGGGATCCCTCCTCGTATCGCCCGACGGGCGCACGGCCGCCGTGTCGGTGCGCGCGGCGGACAATACCGAGCGCTGGCTGGGCATCGTCGAGCCGTCCACGGGCCGGGCGCGTGTGGTCGATGCCCTGCGCGACGAGGCTTGGGTGCGCGAGATCGGGGCCGCCGGCAACGCGGGCGGCGGCATGGGCTGGCTCCCGGACAGCCGACGCCTGTGGTTCCTCGCCGAACATGACGGCTGGATGCACCTGTACACCGTGGACGTCACGTCGGCCGCTCCGGAGCGACGGCCTCTCACGAGCGGCCGCTTCGAGATCGACGCCGTCCAACTCTCGGGCGACGGCACCGCCTTCTACCTGCAGTCCACCGAGGAACACCCTGGCGAACGTCACCTGTACCGCGTGAGCGCCGAAGGCGGGACGCGGAGCCGGCTCACGGCCATGCCCGGCGCATCCGCCGGCGAAGTGTCTCCGGACGAAGCGATCGTGGGCGTGATCTACTCCAGTGCGACCCGGCCGCCGGAGGTGTACGTGATGGCCAACCGGGCGGAGGCGACGCCGCGCCAGGTGACCACGAGTTCGTCCGCCGAATGGCGCTCCTTCAACTGGGTGGAGCCTCGGCTGGTGACGTACCGGACGCGCGACGGTCAGGACGTCCAGGCTCGTCTCTACACGCCCGAGATGGTGGGTGCCAAACGCCATCCGGCGCGGCCGGCCGTCGTCTTCGTGCACGGCGCCGGCTATCTGCAGAACGCCCATCGCTACTGGTCGTCCTACTACCGCGAGTACATGTTCCACCACCTGCTGGCGTCGCGCGGGTACGTCGTCCTCGATCCGGACTACCGGGCCAGTGCCGGCTACGGCCGCGACTGGCGCACCGCCATCTACCGCTGGATGGGAGGCAAGGATCTCGAGGATGTCGTCGATGGCGCGGCCTACCTGGCGGCGGAGCAGCGCGTGGATCCGAAGCGCATCGGCGTCTACGGCGGCAGCTACGGCGGCTTCATCACCTTGATGGCGATGTTCACCACTCCGGACGTCTTCGCCGCCGGCGCGGCGCTGCGACCGGTGACCGACTGGGCCCACTACAATCACACCTACACCGCCAACATCCTCAACGAGCCGCAATCCGACCTCGAGGCCTACCGCAAGAGCTCGCCCATCTACTTCGCCGAGGGGCTGAAGGGCGCGCTGCTCATCTGTCACGGCATGGTCGACGTCAACGTGCATTTCCAGGATTCGGTCCGCCTCGCGCAGCGGTTGATCGAGCTGCGCAAGGAGAACTGGGAGCTGGCCGTGTACCCGGTCGAAGACCATGGGTTTGTGGAGGAGACGAGCTGGGCCGACGAGTACAAGCGGATCCTCAAGCTGTTCGAGACGTCACTCAAAGGAAACGGTCATGTGCGAAGGACTGACTGAGCTCGTTGCCCGGCTCGAGGGGGCCGTGGCCGCGCAAACGCCCGACGCGATCACGGCGCGGGTGAAGACGGATCTCGAGGACCTCCTCGGGCGCGGCGCGCTCGTGGTGCCCGACCATTTTCGTCTGCCTCGACCCGACTGCTACGCGCGGCGCCTGCTCTACAAGGATCCCGCCGACCGCTTTACCGCGGTCGTCATGACATGGGGACCGGGACAGGGCACGCCGGTCCACGATCACGGCGGGTTGTGGTGTGTCGAAGGCGTGGTGGAAGGGGAGATGGCGGTGACGCAGTACGACGTGCGCGCCGAGGGCGCCGGATTCCGCGTCACGCCGATCGGCCGTCCGCTGAGCGCCGGCGTCGGCACGGCCGGGCGGCTGATTCCGCCCACCGACTACCACGTCCTGGCCAACGCCCAGCCCGACGCGACCTCGGTCACGCTGCACATTTACGGCGGCAACCTCGACGGCTGCCGCATCTTCCAGCCCGCCAGCGACGGTCTCTATCGCGAGAGCGTCCGCGCGCTGTCGTACCACGAGTGAACCTGCCGCAGTGGCTCGCCGGCGCCCATCCGCGGCGGACGGCCGCGCGGTCGGCCATGCTCATCGCCGGGGCGTACCTCATGCTCAGCTACGTGCTGCTGCCCGTGCGCGGCGTGGGCATCAGCATGCAGCCCACCATCCGCGAGGGCGACCTGATCTTCGTGAACCGGCAGGCGTTTCGCTTCCGTCCGCCGCGCCGCGGTGACATCGTCGCGGTGCAGATTCCCGGCCGCGCCGCGGTGTACGTCAAGCGGCTGGTCGCGCTGCCCGGCGATCGGGTGGCCATCGATCGCGGCGTCCTGACCATCGACGGCGCGCCGATCGACGAGCGCTACGTCGAACATCGCGCGCCGTGGGAGATGCCGCCGCTCACGCTCGGCGCCGACGAGTTCTTCATCGTCGGCGACAACCGCGGCATGCCGATGTCGCAGCACGATATGGGAATCGCCGAGCGCGCCCGGTTGATCGGCGCGAAAGCGTTCTGACCATGACCATCGTCGATCTCAACTTCCAGGGCCTGCCCCGGGTCATCGGCACCGCCGTCCTGCCCGGGCCCTCGGGCCTGGCACTGGTCGACCCGGGGCCGAGCTCGACCCTGGCCGCGCTCGAGAGCGGCCTTGCCGATCAGGGGCATCGTGTGGAGGACGTGCGGACGCTGCTCCTCACGCACATCCATCTGGATCACGCCGGCGCGACCGGAACGCTGCTCGACCGGCTCCCGCGCGCGGTCGCCTACGTGCACGAACGCGGTGCGCCGCACCTGATCGACCCGGCCAAACTCCTGGCCAGCGCCGGCCGCCTCTACGGGGAGCACATGGACCGGCTCTGGGGCGAGGTCCGGCCGGTGCCGCCGGAACGACTGCGGGTGCTGCGCGGCGGCGAACGGCTCGAGCTGGCCGGACGCACCCTCGACGTCGCCTACACCCCCGGCCACGCGTCGCATCATGTCAGCTTCTTCGACGTGACCAGCGGCACCGCCTTCGTCGGCGACACCGGCGGCATCCGCATCGCGGAGGGCTACGTCAAGGCCCCGACGCCCCCGCCGGACATCGACCTCGAAGCATGGGAGACCAGCCTCACGACGATCGAAGCCTGGCGCCCGACGACGCTCGTGCTGACGCATTTCGGCGTCGTTGGCGAGGTCGCCGACCATCTCCGGCAGTTCCGCAGCGTGCTGGCCCGGAGCGCGGCGCTGGTGCGCGAGTCGCTCGCCGCGGAGGGCACCGACGAGGATCGCATTCGTCAGTTCGTGGACGCGATGCGTGCCGATGCCCGCCGCGTGCTGTCGGCCGAGGATGCGGCGTCGACCGAGGCGGCTGCGGCGTTCGATCAGTTGTGGCAGGGGCTCGCCCGGTACTGGCGCAAGCGGGAGGGATGAGCGGGCCGGGACACTAGCTGGCGACCGGCATGTGCGCCTCGGCCTGCCGCGCGCCGGCGCCTTCGTGCGGATCGACCAGGAAGCGCAGGGCGTACCCGGCCGGCGTGCCCGTCGATTTCTGGCACGGCGCCACCCGCCACACGGCCGACAGCACCCGGCCTTCGCGGAGACGCGGCGGGATGCCGTCGATCTCGCGGGCTGCGCGTTCCAACTGGACGTGCACGATGCGATAGAGGGGGATCGCGGCCGCCCCATTGGCATCCACGAAGATGCCGGCTTCGCTGACGTCCCGCGTCATGACCGACGTGAAGCGCACGGCGCCCGTGGCGTCTTTCCAGGTCAGACGGGCGGGCAGGGCAACCTGCCGTCGGGCTGAGCGCTGTTTCGTGTTGCGAATTCCTGAGAATCGCGTCGTGGCCACGGTAACCCCCGGTGTTGAACTTGGTGGCGCGGTTGCCACCGGCCAATTCCTTAACCAAGTTCCGCGCCGGGAGATGCCGTGCTGTGAAAAACAGCCAGCTTGAGGTACACGAACACCACTTAACAGACTCAATATGACGACCAGTGGGGCCCAATGGCTCCGGGAGCTGGATACTGACTACTCACTGTCCTCGAATACTGATTACTGAGTAGCCACTCCGACCGTCCCCTCGAGCCCGAGTCGGCGGAGTTTCAGAGTACAGACCGCGTCGCGTGAGGCCGAGGGAGCGAGCACTTTCCGAGATGTTGCCGCGGTGTCGCGCGAGCATGTCCCGGATCAAGTCGCGCTCCACTTCGTCCACCACCGACGCCAGGGTCTGCCCGCCGCGCAGGCTGATCGGCGCCGGCGCGCCCGTGGGGACGGACATGGTGGGTGGCGCGGTGAGATCCGCCGACAGGTGCTCGGGGCCCACGATGCCGCCGGGCGGGGCCATCGCCACGGCCCGTTGGACCTCGTTGCGAAGCTGCCGGACGTTGCCGGGCCACCAGTATTGGGAGAACAGGTCGAGCACCGGGGAGCTGAGTTGCACGTCGGGCTTGCCGAGCCGCTCGCACGCCTCGCGCAGGAAGAAGGTGCTGAGATGGGGGATCTCCTCGGTGCGCTGGCGCAGGGGCGGCACGTGGATGCGGATCACGCTCAGCCGGTAGTACAAGTCCTCGCGGAACTTGCCCTCCGCCACGCGTTGCTCGAGGTCGGCGTTGGTCGCGGTAATGACGCGCACGTCGACGCGCAGGGGCCGCGTTTCGCCGATGGGCATGATTTCGCCCTGCTCGAGGAAGCGCAGCAGCTTGGGCTGGACGTCCAGCGCGAGGTCGCCCACTTCGTCGAGGAACAGCGTTCCCCCGCGGCGGTGCGCAGCAGTCCCGGCTGCTCCGACACCGCGCCGGTGAACGCGCCGCGCCGGTGCCCGAACAACTGGCTGTCGGCCAGCTCGCGGGTCGTGGTGGTGCAGTTGTAGGGGATGAAGACGGCGGCGCTGCGCGGCGAACCAACATGGATGGCGCGCGACACCAGTTCCTTGCCGGTCCCGCTTTCGCCGGTGATGAGCACCGTCAAATCGTTGCCCTGCAGGCGATGGATCTGATCCACGACGCGGTGCATCGCGGCGCTGGCGCAGACAAAGCCGGGCACCAGCGGTTCCAGCGGTCGTTCGGTGGCGGTATCGGCGGTCCGGGTCGGCACGTCGCGCGCCCCGCACAAGTCGAATCCCTGTTTGGCGACGGCAGACATCATGCGCAACCGGCGCATCAGATGATGGCCGAGCGGGCGGCTGGAGGCGATCGCCACGGCGCGGGGACCATCGGGCTCGCGGCCGATGTGTTCGACGATGAGGCTGCCGGAGGCATAGGCGGCACCCTGAACGGCGAGGCGGGCCACCGTCCGCGCACCATCGGCGTCGGCGCCGGCATGGGCGATGACCCGGAGGTCGCCGCCCGGCAGCGGGACGAAGAGCACCGTCACTTCCGCGGCGACCGCCTCGAGCAGGGCGGCCGTCAGCTCGCGTGCCAGCAGTTCCGGCATCATCGCCGCGTCGATCAGCCGCCGGACCAGCGCATCGTCTGCATCGGCGGGAGAGCCGACGTACTCGCCGCTGCCGACCTGCTGCCCGGTCGCCATCGCCGCGCGGGCCTCCTCGAGATCGCGCGTCGCGCCGAGCGACTCGAACACCTGCGCGGCCTGTTGGAAATGGCGATCCGCCGTCGAGCGGGCCCCCGCCCGCGAGGCGAGCCGGCCGAGCGTCAGCTGGCTCACGGCGCCCTGGTACCGCTCGCCGACCAGCTCGAAGACGCTCGAGCTCTGGGCGATGTCGTGGTAGGCCTCGGTCGTGCGCGCCTGCCGCGTACGCAGCTGACCGCGCAGCCGCAGGAACTCGCCCCACGCGCCCGGGGTCGACCGCGGATCGATCCGCCCCTCCACGTGTGCCAGCCGGTGCTCGGCCTCCTCGATGCGATCGGCCGCGAGCAGCGCTTCGATGGCGATGAGCTCGCCCTCGCGCGCCTCCGCCGGCGGCGCGCCCGGCGCGTGGGCAATCTCGTCGGCGAGCTGCAGGGCCTGGTCCGCCGTTCCCCGCCGCACCGCGAGCCGCGCCGTGATCACGCGGATCGACCACTCGTACCAGCGGCTGGTCTGACGGCCGTACGCGCCGTAGGCGTCGGCCGCGCGCTGCAGGAACTCGGCCGCGTTCTCGTAGTCACCGCGCATGAGCGACATCTGCGCGAGCGAGTCGTAGACCGCGCCGGTGGTCTCGTGGAACTGGACCGAGCTGCGCACCTCGAGCGCGCGGTGCAGCACGGCTTCGGCGCGGCCGAGGTTGCCGATCCGCACGCAGATCTGCCCGAGCGTGGCCAGCCCCACGGCCAGGCCCGGCCGCTGGCCGAGACCTTCGTGGAGCTTGACGGAGCGCTCGGCCAGCGCCAGCGCCTGCTCGTAGCGATGCCGGATGAGGGCCACGTTCGCCTGGTTGATGCAGATCGTCGCCAGGGCATCCTCCGCCCCCAGCGCGGTCACCTGGCGCTCGGCGAGATGGAACGCCGCCGAGGCCTCGTCGTAGCGCCCCGCCTGCGCGAGGATCATCCCCGAGATCGAATGGACCAACGCGAGATGGCGCCGGTCGCCCGCCGCGTGCAGCGCCGCGGCCGCCTCGGTGATGTGTTCGCGCACGATGGCGTGATCGCCCACCTTCCGGTAGCAGAGCGCGAGCTCGTAGTGCGCGAGGCCGATGGCGCGTGAGTCATGGGCGGTCTGCGCCTGCTTGAGTGCACGGCCGTGCAGCGCGATGGCTCGCGACTGCTCGCCGCGGGCGTAGGCGACCCGGCCATGCAGCCGCCACAGCGTGGCGAGCACGACCGGGGGAATCGATTCGCGAAGCGCGTCCGGCGCCCGCCCCAGCATCGCGCTGGCCTGCGTCACGTCGCCCTGCTGGAGCAGGGCTTCGGCGATGGCAGCTCGGATGGCCAGGTCGTCCGCCCGTTTCAGGGAGGTCTGCAGGAGCGGCGCCAGCAGTGCCGTCGCCGCCGCGGCCTCGCCCCGCTCGAGGTGCCCGGCCGCCCGCGCCATCACCGGCTGCAGCGGAGTGCTGACCACGGGGCGGAGTATACCAAGTATCCAACCCGACGATACTCCGAATGGTCGCCAGATTGCTCAGGTGCCAGGGCCCAGGCTCCAGGCGCCAGGCTTCAGGTGCCAGGCTTCAGGTGCCAGGCTCCAGGCCCAGGCGTCAGGTTTCAGGCGTCAGGCTTCAGGCCCCAGGGACCAGGCTTCACGTTCAGGCCCCAGGGCCCAGGGCCCAGGCGTCAGGCGTCAGGCTGCGGGGAGCACCGGCGGTATGTCCGGCGATTTTTTGCCCGGGCTGGCACTCTCGCCCGCCACGTGGCAGGCTGTAGGCGCATGCAGCTGACCGCCGCGGCACGCTCCGAAGCCGGACCGCGTGCGACCAACCAGGATGCTCACTTCGTCGATCTCGACCTCGGCTTGTTCGTGGTGGCCGATGGGATGGGCGGCCACAATGCGGGCGAGGTGGCGTCGCGCCTGGCGGTGGACGCGGTGGTCGGGTTCATTCGCGCGACCCACGCCAGCCAGGAATTGACCTGGCCGTTTCCCATCGACCCGTCGCAGTCGATGGCCGCGAACCGGCTGGGGGTGGCGCTCCGCATCGCCAATCGCAGCGTGCACGACCAGGGCACCCGCAATCCCGATCAGGCGGGCATGGGGACCACGATCGTGGCCGCGCTGGTCGACGGCGACCGCCTGCTGGTCGGCCACGTGGGTGACAGCCGTGCCTATTGCATCCGCGACGGCCACCTCCGCCAGATCACCGAGGACGATACCTGGCTGAATGTGATGCTCGGTTCGGGCGCCGCGGCCCACGCGGCGGACCATCCGATGCGGCACGTGCTGACCAACGGCATCGGCATGCATCTCGACGTCGACCCGTCGCTCGTCGAGCATCCCCTGCGCCGGGGCGAGCAGTGGCTGATCTGCACGGACGGTGTCCACGGCTGTCTCGACGAGGCCTCGTTGCGGCAGGCGCTCGCGGCGGCGTCGGCCGAGCGGGCGGCCAACACCGCGGTGGAGCTGGCCCTGTCCGCCGGCACGAGTGACAACGCCACCGCGGTCGTCGTCTACGTCGACTGAGGCGGAACCGGCCCGCACTGCCCACGTATAATGAAATGAGTGATTCTGCGCGCACTTCCTGCCGTTTTGTTGATGGTTTCGCTGATTGCGCCTGCGTGTGGACGTGCGGCCGGCGACGCGGATCGGGCCCCGGTACCCGCTCCGTCGCGAGAGGCTGAGCCCGCCCGCCCCGCCCCGGCCGAACGCGTGACGGGCCCGAGCGTGATCGTCCTCGGCGACAGCCTCACCGCCGGCCTCGGCCTCGACGTCGGCGACAGCTTCCCGGCGCGCATTCAGGACAAGCTCGACGCCGCCGGGTACGACTATCGGGTCGTCAACGCCGGCGTATCCGGCGACACCTCGGCCGGTGCCTTGCGGCGCCTCGACTGGGCGCTGGGCGAGGGCACGCCCCGCGTGCTCATCGTCGCCCTCGGGGGCAACGACGGCTTGCGTGGCCTCCCGCCGGAGCAGCTGGAAGCGAATCTCTCGGCGATCATCGAGCGCGGGCGTGAGCGTGGGCTGACGGTCATCCTCGCCGGGATGGAGGCGCCGCCCAACTTTGGCGCCGATTACACGACGCGCTTTCGCGCCGTGTACCCGCGGCTCGCGGCGCGGCACGGCGTGCGGCTGATCCCGTTCCTGCTGGAGGGCGTGGCCGGCGAGTCGGCGCTCAACCAGGGCGACGGGATTCACCCGAATGCGCGCGGCGCCCGGATGATCGCGGACCTCGTCTGGGCGTCGCTCCAGCCCGAGCTGGCGCACGCCGGCGCCAGCGCGCGATGATCGAACTGCGCGGCGTCAGCAAGACCGTCCAGAGCGGCGATCACCCGCTCACGATCCTGCACCCGCTGGACCTGACGGTGCCGGCGGGGCAGTGCCTGGCCATCATCGGTCCGTCCGGCAGCGGCAAGTCCACGCTGCTCGGCCTGATTGCCGGTCTCGACGCCCCGTCGGGCGGCCAGATCCTGATCGACGGCGTCGACATCACCGCGCTCGACGAGGATCGCCTGGCGCGCCTGCGCGGCGAGAAGATTGGGTTCGTCTTCCAGTTCTTTCATCTGGTGCCCTCGCTCACCGCGCTCGAGAACATCCTGGTCCCGATGGAGATCGCCGGTCGTCGGGATGGCCGGCGGCGGGCGCAGATGCTGCTCGACGAGGTCGGGCTGCACGACCGCGGGCACCACTATCCGTCGCAGTTGTCCGGCGGCGAGCAGCAGCGCATCGCGATCGCGCGGGCGCTGGCCAACGATCCGCCGCTCATCCTGGCCGACGAGCCGACCGGCAATCTCGACAGCGCCAATGGCGCGTCCATCCTCGAGCTGTTGATCACCATCCGCCGCGCGCGCGGCGTCACGCTGGTGCTGGTCACCCACGATCCGAGTGTGGCCGCCATCGCCGATGCACGGCTCACGCTGCGCGACGGCCGGCCGGTCGAGCGTGCGGCGACCGCCTTGCCGGTCGGCGTCCCGTTATGAATTTCGTGGCGGCGATGGCGATCCGCGAAATGCGGGCGTCGTGGCGCCGGCTCCTGTTCTTCTTCATCTGCCTGTCCATCGGCGTCGGTGCCATCGTCGCCATCCGCTCGGTCATTCAGAGCGTTCGCGGCGTCTTCGCGGGGGAGGCGCGCGCCCTCATCAGCGCCGACGCCATCATCACCAGCAATCGGCCGTTCGACGAGCCGGTGACGGCGACCATCGACCGTCGCCTGGGTATGGTTGACGCCGCCAGCCACATGTCGGTGGAGGTGGCGACCATGGTGCGCGGCACCGGCGAGGGTGCGACCGCCTCGCGCATGGTGGAGCTGCGTGCGGTCGAGGCGTCGTTTCCCTTCTACGGCCAGTTGCGGCTGGCCGCGGGACAGCAATACACCCATGCGCTGCTCGCCGGTGGCGGCGCACTGGTGCGGCCGGAATTGCTGGCGCACCTCGGGCTGGCGGTGGGCGACGAGCTGCTGATCGGCTCGCGCCGCTTCACGATCCGCGGCATCATCGAAGCCGAGCCGGGACGCCGCCTCGGCGCCTTCAGCCTCGGTCCGCGGGTCTTCATCAGTTACGCCGACCTCCTGGAGACGGGCCTGCTCGCGTTTGGCAGCCGCGCGTCCTACCAGCGGCTGGTGCGCGTTCCCGACGACGAGCTCGATGCGCTGGTCGCCGGGCTGCGCGGCGACCTGGCGAGCTCGTTCGCGCGCGTGCGGTCGTACAAAGCGACGGAGAACGATGTCGGCGAGGATTTCGAACGGGCCGAGAACTACCTCAGCCTGGTCGGCCTGGTCATCGTGATCCTCGGCGGCATCGGCGTGTCGAGCGTGACCCGGGTGTTCGTGCAGCAGAAGTTGCGGACCATCGCGATCCTGAAATGCCTGGGGGCGCGCTCGAGCCAGCTGCTGACGATCTACGTGGCCCAGGTCGTCGCGCTCGGTCTGGCCGGCAGCGTCTTCGGCGTGCTGATCGCCGGCGTGGCGATCGCCGCGATCCCGTCGACGCTCGCCGCCGCCGCCACGCCCGGCATCGACGTCAGCTACTCGCTCACCACCGCGGCGGTGGCGCAGGGGCTCGGCATCGGCCTGCTGGTCGCGCTGCTGTTCTCGCTGGTCCCGCTGCTCGAGGTGCGCTACGTCAAGCCCTCGCTGCTGCTGCGCGCCGAGTCGGCGCGGCGGCGTCCAGACGTGGCGCAGGTGGCGATCTCGGGCGCAGTCGTGGCGGCGCTGGTGGCGTTGACGATCTGGCAGGCCGGCTCGCTGCGCATCGGTGCGGTCGTGGCCGTGGGCTTCGCCGCCGCCGCGCTGGTGCTGCACCTGGCCGGCATCGCGCTGATCCGGGTGATTCAGCCGCTGGCGTCCACGACCTGGTTCCCGCTGCGCCACGCGGTCCTGCAGCTCAGCCGCCCGGGCAGCCAGGCGCGCATCGTGCTGCTCGCGATCGGCCTCGGGAGCTTCTTCATCGTCGGCGTGCGATCGCTGCAGGAGAACCTCGTGCGCGAGTTCACGGTGAACCTGTCGCCGGATCTCCCGGACATGTTCCTGCTCGACGTGCAGCAGGATCAGGTCGCGGCGATGACGCGCCTGCTGACGGCCTGGCAGCAGCCGGGCACGCCGGCGCCGGCCCTCCTGCCCGTGCTGCGGGCGCGGGTCACCGGGGTGCAGGGCCGCGAGGTCGTGCTCGAGAACTATGAGGACGTGCGCGGCCGCGGCTCGCTGGCGCGGGAGTACACGGTCACGTATCGCCCGGCCCTCGAGCGCAACGAGTCGATCGTCGCCGGCACGTTCTGGGACGGCACCCCGTCGGCGGCGGGCGAGGTCTCGATCGAAGAGAGCCTGCGCGAGCGCTTCCGCATCGACGTCGGCGACATGATGCGCTTCGATGTCCTCGGGCGCACGATGGAGGCGCGCGTGACCAGCGTGCGCCGTGTCGAGTGGAGCGACAGCCGGGCCGGCGGCTTCATGTTCGTGTTTCGCCCCGGGCTGCTCGACCAGGCGCCGCACGGCTTCATCTCCTTCTTCCGTGGTCCGCCGGACGGCGCCGCGCGGGCGCGGCTGCAGGGGGAGATCGGCAGCCGCTTCCCCAACGTGTCGGTCATCGACGGCCAGGAGATGCTCGCCACCCTGCGCACGGTGATCGAGAACGTGACCCTGGCGGTGTCGGTGGTGGGCAGCCTGGTCGTGCTCAGCGGCCTGCTGATTCTCGTCGGCGCCGTCGCCATGACCAAGTTCCGGCGGATGTACGAGGCCGCCATCTTCAAGACGCTGGGGGCGACGCGCCGCACCATCGCGGCGGTGCTGCTGCTCGAGTACGGCGTCCTCGGCGCGCTCGCCGGCACCATCGGCTCGGTCGGGGCGATCGCCTTGACCTGGGGCATCAGCCGCTATGCGCTGGACATCCGCTGGACGCCGCTGCCGCTGGTGACCGCGACCGGCATCCTGGTCAGCGCCGTGCTCGTGGCAGCCGTCGGCGTCGCGGCCTCGTGGGAGGTGCTGCAGCGCAAGCCGCTGGCCACGCTCCGCGCTGAATAGGCTATGATGATCGCTTAGCCTGGCGTGTGTCGTCCCGGCAGTGGAGCAAGTCATGAACGTCTTGACCTACCGCGAGGCGCTGCTGCAGAAGCGCTCGGAATTGGAACAAACGGCCGGCCTCCGCCCCATCCAAACGTCGATCGAGCACAACAACGGCCGGCAGGGCGACATGGCCGATCAGGCCTCCGGCAACAACGAGGTGCACATTCACCTGCGCCTGAAACAGACCGACGCCAAGATCCTGCAGGCGATCGACGAGGCGCTGGTCCGCATCGACAAGGGCACCTTCGGCCTGTGCCGCGATTGCGGCGAGCCGATCGCCGAGGCCCGGCTCAACGCCATCCCGTGGACCCGGGTCTGCATCACCTGCAAGGAAAAACAGAAGGCGTGACCCCCACCGAGCTGCATCACCTGATCCGGGAGTTCTACCTCGAACGGCTCGCGCTGCTGCTCCGGCACGAGTCGGCGGCGCGGTTCGTGTCCGATTACGACGTGAACAACGCGTATCAGTACATCATCAGCCGCGAAGAGACGCACATCGCCTGGCTGCAGCAGGCGTTGCTCGCGCTCGGCGGCGACATTCCCGCCGAGCCCTCGCGGCCCGACGTCCGCGCGCACGGCAAGGGCGACGCCGCCGTGCGCGAGCTGGCGGGCAACGACGCCACGGCCAACGCCGCCTTCGTCGCCACGTGGCGCGACCGCATCGCCGCCCTGAGCAACGCCCGGCACAAGGGCATGCTCGACGTCGTCCTCGGCGAGATGCTCGAGCACCAGCGCCTGTTCGCCCAGGCGGCAGAGGGGCGCACCGACATCATCGGCACGGCGCTCCCCATCAACGAGCGCCGCGGGGTGGTCATCGACCGCCGCTGGATCGAGTAGGCGACCGCGGGTGGGCGGGCCAGCCGTCCCCGTCCCGGTCGCCATCGCCCTCGGCAGCAATCTCGGCGACCGCGCGTCGCACCTCGCGTTCGCCGTCGGTCACCTGCGCCGCACTCCTCGCCGGGCTGCGTGCCTCCACCTGGCACGAAACGGTTCCCCTCGGCGTCGGCGCGCAGCCGCTGTTCCTCAACGGCGCCGTGGCGGGCACCACGGTCGAGAGCCCGCGCCGGCTGCTGCAGGCGCTGCAGGCGATCGAAGCCGAGCGGGGACGCACGCGCCCGCACGCCGGGGCCGCCCGGACGCTCGATCTCGACGTGATTCTCTACGGTGGGTGGCAGGTGGACGAGCCGGGGCTGCGGATGCCGCACCCGCGCTTTCGCGATCGGCTCTTCGTGCTGGCGCCGCTGGCCGAGGTCGCCGGCGAGTGGCTCGATCCGGAGACTGGCCTCACCGTGGCGCAACTGCTCGCCCGGCGGGTGGCCGAAGACGACGCCAGTCGGCGGTGACGCGCCGCGTCAGTGCGCGACGGCGCCGGACGCGGCCCCGCGCCGGAACATCCCGCGCCAGCCTTCCTCGAACAGGGTGTACATCGCGGGCACGAACACCAGGGTGATCAGGGTCGACGTCAACAGGCCGCCGATGACCACGCGGGCGAGCGGCGCCTGCAGTTCCGAGCCCTCGCCGATGCCCAGCGACATCGGCACCAGGCCGAGCATCGTGCACACCGAGGTCATGAGGATGGGCCGCAGCCGGTGCCGGCCGGCGAGCTCGATCGCCGCGCGCAGTTCCATCTTGTCGCGGTGGCGGAGCGTATTGGCATAGTCGACCAGCAGGATGGCGTTGCTGACCACGATCCCGGCCAGCATGATGATGCCGATGTACGCCTGCATGCTGAACGGCGTGTCGGTGATCAGCAGTGCCGTGACCACGCCAATCGCCGCCAGCGGAATCGAGAACATGATGATGAACGGATCGCGCAGCGATTCGTACTGCGACGCCATGACGGTGTAGACCAGGAGGATGGCCAGCATCAGCACGAGCTGCAGCTCGCGGAAGGCCTTGGTCTGTTCCTCGACCTCGTTGCCGAATCCGATCGCGAAATCGCGCGGGACCTGGACTTCGGGCAGCCGGGCCTGCACCGCATCGACCGCCTCGCTGAGGGTCGTCTCGACCTCGGCGTTGACCCGCTGGATGCGCTCCTGGTTCTTGCGCTCGATCTGCACCGGCCCCTGCTCGCGCGCCGTGACCATCACGTTCTTGGCCGGCACCACGACCCCCTGCGGCGTGCTCAGCAGCACGTCGCCGACCGAGCCGAGCTGCGCTGCGATCGGCCTCGCGCAGCCGCACGACGATCGGGTACTCGTTGCCCGCCGTCGCGGAACATCGCCGCCTGCGTGCCGGCGAGGTTGGTGCGAATGGTGTTGGCGACGCCGGTGACGCTGAGGCCGAGCATCGCCGCCTTGTCGCGGTCCACGCGCACGGCGATCTCGGGCCGGCCTTCCTCGCGCCCGACCCGCGAATCGGCGATGCCCGGCGTCGAGTCGAGCAGGGTCTTGACGTCCTGCGCCAGCCGCTTCGACACCTCGAGGTCGTGCCCGCGCACCTCGACCGAGAACCGGCTGCCATCGCCGCCCTGATTGCCGCCCGGCATGCCGCGCATCTGCTGGCCGCCCGACGGCCGCGATCGCACCACGACGCCGGGCAGGCCCGACAACTCGCGGCGCAGCGTCATCGCAATCTGCTCGCTGCTGCGCTCCCGCTCGTCCTTCGGCACCAGCCGGACGTTGACGTTGCCGCGGTGGCCGGAGCCGCCGCCGAACCCGCCGCCGCCGGCCGACGTGATCAGCATCGTCGCCTCGGGGACCGCGGTGCGTATGGCATCTTCCAGGCGGATCAGGACCTCTTCCGTGACTTCGACCCGCGTCCCGACCGCCAGCTCGGCGTCGACGGTGACTTCGCCTTCGTCGGTGGTCGGCTGCAGCTCGACGCCGACGAAGCGGCCGAGGTAGAGCGCCGTCACGAACAGGACGATGCCGGTCGCGAACACGGTGGGGCGATGGTGCAGGGCCACGTGCAGCCCGCGCGAGTAGACCTCGTCCAGCCCGTTCAGCACGCGGTCGCTCCAGCGATAGAGCGCGCCGAGCACGCCGGTGCGCGATTCGCCGTGATCCGGCTTGTCGAGGAAGCGCGAACACAGCACCGGCACGATGGTGACCGCGACGAACAGCGACATCGCCAGCGAGAACGACACCACGGCCGCCAGCGACCCGAACGTGATGCTCGCCACGCCGGTCAGGAACAGCATCGGGACGAAGACGGCGATGTGCGTCAGCGTCGAGGCGAGGATGGCCGACCACACCTCTTCGCTGCCGTCGATCGCCGCCGTCACGCGGTCCTTGCCCATCTCCAGGTGCCGGTAGGTGTTCTCCAGCACGACGATGGCGGCATCGACGATCATGCCGACCCCCAGGGCCAGCCCGCCGAAGGTGAGCGTGTTCAGGGTATAGCCGCCGAAATAGAGCAGCGCGAAGGTGCCGATGACCGAGATCGGGATCGAGGTGCAGATGATCAGCGTCGAGCGGACGCTGCGCAGGAACAGGAAGATGATGAGCACGACCAGCGCGCTGCCGATCATCGCGTGCTCCTGCACGCTGTGAATCGACCGCTCGATGAACTTGGACTGGTCGTCGAGCACCGCCAGCCGCACGCTCGGCACCTCGCGGTTGATCCGCTCGATCTCGGCGCGCACGCCGGCGGCGACCTGGACGGTGTTCTTGCCCGACTGCTTCGGTCACCCGCATCCGGATGCCGGGGCGGCCGTTGATGCGCATGATCTGGCGGCGGTCTTCGGTCGAATCGGACACCTCGGCGATGTCCTTCAGGTACACCGGCACGCCGTCGCGCGTCATGATGATCAGGTCGCGCACGTCGTCGATACTGGTGAACTGGCCCGGGCTGCGCAGCAGGAACCGGCGCTCCGCCTCGTCGACCTCGCCGAGCGGGATGTTCTGGTTCTCGGTGCGCAGGACCTGGGTGACGCGCTCGACCGAGAGGTTGAGCCCGGTGATCTTCTCGCGCGACAGATCGACGTGGATCTGACGGCGCAAGCCGCCGTCGATGGTCACCGCCGCCACGCCGGCGACGCGCTCGAGGCGCGGCGACAGGTCGTTGGTCGCCATCTCGCGCAGCGTCACCGCGTCGAAGTCACCCTCGACGCCGACCCCCATGATCGGGAACGAGTTCGAGTCGAACTTGAAGATCGTCGGCGGATCGGCATCCTCCGGCATCCGGCCGCGGACGCGGTCGACGCGGGTCCGCACTTCGTCGGCGGCTTCGTTGAGGTCGGTGCCCCAGGCGAACTGCAGCCGGACCATGCTCGAGCCCTCGGACGAGGTCGAATTCACCTGCTCGAGGCCGGCAATCGCCGACACGGTCTGCTCGATCGGCCGCGTCACCAGCTCCTCCATCTCGAGCGGCCCGACGCCGGCGTAGTTCACGCGCACCGTGATGGCGGGGAACTCGCTCTCCGGCATCAGGTCCACCGGCAGGCGGGTCAACGAGATGGCCCCGAGGAGCACGACCACGAAGCTGATCATGAACATCGTCACGGGACGATGAATGGCGAGACGCGGGATGCTCATCGGAATCTCCGGAAAGAGGGGCGCACGAGCGGCGGCCGGGCCGCGGAGGGCCGATCACAGCCACCATCCGCGCAGGTGGCGTCGGGCCGTAGACGAATGCTGTTCACGGGAGTGGGATCGCCCTCAGGCCGCCGGCGGCTGCGGCGCCTGGCGTTGACTCTGCGGCGGCCGGCCCGGCTGGGTGGCCGGAGGCTGTTGACCACCCGGCTCCGCCTGGCGATTCGCCCCGCCCGGGGGCCCGCCGCGTGGACGCCCGCCCATGGCCGGGCGCCCGTCGCCGGATCCGCCCGCCGGGCCGCGCGAGGGGCCGTCCTGCCCGGCGATCGTCAGCTGGTCGTCCCGGCGCAGTGCCCCGGCGCCGGCCGAGATCACCACGTCACCCTCGGCCAGGCCCTCGAGAATCTCGGCGTGGGCGTTGTCTTCGATGCCGACGCTGACCTTCTTGAACGCCGCCCGGTTGTCCGCGCTCGGCTGGTACACGCCGCGCTGGCCCTCGGAATCCACCAGCGCCACCTTCGGAACCAGCAGCACATTCTGGCGATTCTCGATTTCGAGGTTCACCTTGGCGTACATTCCCGGCTTGAGCCGGAAGTCGCGATTGGGAATCTCGACTTCCATCTGCGCCGTGCGCGTCGCCGGATCGAGAATCGGCGACACCCGCGCGATTCGACCGGTGAACGTCTCGCCGGGGAAGGCATCGACCTCGACCACCGCCCGGTCGCCGACGCCGACCATCTTCAGGTCCTTCTCGACCACATTCGCCACGAGCCGCAGCGACGAGATGTCGACGACCGACACCAGCGGGGCATTCTGCGATACCCACGCGCCAGGATCCACGTTGCGGCGCGCGACGAACCCGTCCACCGGCGACACGACGCTGGTGTTGGCGAGGTTGATGCGCAGCTCCTGGAGCCGGGACGCTGACTGTGCGAGCTGGGCGCGCGCCAGGTCGACCTGCGCCACCGCCGACGTGTAGCGCGCCTCGGCGTCGTCGAGGGTCTGCTTGGGCAGCAGCTGGCGGCCGTAGAGGTTGCGCGACCGCTCGACGTTGGTGAGCGCCAGGTTGAGGTCGGCCTCGCGCTGGCGGATGGTTGCCTCGCCCACGGTCTGCGACGCCTCGGCCTGCCGCACCTGCTCGACCAGCTCGCGGTCTTCGACCTTGCCGATCAACTGGCCGCGACGCACACGGTCGCCGAGCTTGACGGCAATGGTCGTCAACCGCCCGCCGGTCTTGGGCGCGACATCGACGGTCGCCTCGCCGATCAGGCTGCCGACGACGCTCAGGTGGGCAGAGATCGTACCGCGGCCCACCTTGATGACCTCGACGGTCATCGGCGGCCGGAATCCGCCGCCGAAGCCGCCGCCCGGCCCGCCACCGCGCTGGCCGGCGCCTCCGGCCTGTCCGGAGCCCGCCGGCTGCCCCTGGCTGGCCGCGGCTGCCGCCTGCTCGCGCCGGATGATGCCGAAATAGCCGGCCACGGCGACGACGGCGACGACGAGCCCGACGATGAGAAATTTACGCATAAACTCTTGAACCACTCTGGCGGCTGACCGCGGGATGCTCTACTGCGCGCCGCCGGTACTGATGGCGAGGTTGCCCCCGCCGCCCCCGGCCGGCGCTTCCTGCACGCGCTCGAACACGACGAGCGACTTGCGATAGTCGGCCAGGGCGCGCAGCTCCGCGTTCTGCGCATCGCGCAGGTCGCGCTGCGCCTGCACGACGAAGAAGTTGGTGGACATCCCGACTTCGAACTTGCTCTGCTCGGCTTCGAGCCGCTTTTCCGCCAGTTCCCGCGCCGCCACGGCCGCCTCGACGCGCTTCAGGTTGCTCTGGACCGAGAGCGCGGCGTTGGTCACCTCGGTGGCCACCTGCAGCTCCAGCGCACGCAGCCGTGCCTGCGACTGACTCTTCTGCACCCGCGCCCGGGCGTGCTGGGCCTCGGCGGCGCTGCCAAAGAGGTTGTAGGTGACGTTGAACTGCATGTTCCAGCTCGGGTAGTCGCGATTGGTCAGCAGGCGCAGCGCGTCCGTGTACCCCCCGGGAATCGTTTCCAGGATCTCGGCCGAACCCAGGCCCGCACGCTTGATGCTGGTGCCGCCGATGCCCTGACTGCCGTAGCTGGCGACGAGGTCGACTTCCGGCAGGGTCAGGTTGCGAAAATAGCGCAGGCTGATGTCGGAGCTCTGCAGGCTCTTGCGCGAGTTCACGAGATCGGTCCGGTGCTCGAGGCCGCGCCGCACCGCGCCCTCGATGTCGGTGGGCGCGGGCTCCAGCGACGGCAGGTCGATCGGCCGCAGCTCCTGGCGCCACAACGGGTCTTCGGTGCCGCTCACGATGTAGCGCTTCAGCGCCAGCTCGGCGGTCTGCAGCGTCGCTTCCGCCACGGCGACCGCCTGGCGCCGGTTCGCCGACTCCGCCTCCGCCTGCACGATGTCGAGCGGCGCCAGCGTGCCGACCTCGACCCGCGCCTTGTTGTCCTCGACCAGCTTGTCGGCCAGCTGCAGCGCGCGTTGCGCCACGTCGACGGCGCTGCGCGCGAAGACGAGGTCCCAATAGGCGTTGCGCACGTTGGCCAGGGTCTGCGTCACCGTGGCGCGCAGCGTCTCTTCGGCAATCTCACGGTTGATCTGCGTGATCGCAATCTGCTGCCGCGTCTGATCGATGAACAACCCGCGCAGCAGCGGCTGCGTGTACGACGCGGTGAGCCCGGTCGTGTAGGTCGGGTTGAAGGTGACGAAGCTGCTCGACGAGTCCTGCTTGTTGTTGTTCCAGGTCAGCGCGAAGCTGCCGCCGTACTTGGGCACGTTCTGCGTCAGACCGGCGTTGTAGGTCGTGGTCGCGATCGACACCTGCTGGCCGCCCTGCAGCTGATCGCGGGGGAGCTGGGTGTTGTCGCGCTGCCCGATCGTGGACGTGGCGACGGGCAAGTAGGAATTCCGCAGGCCGGCGATCTGCAGGTCCACCGACTGCGGATTCAGCCGTTCGACGGCGATGTCCAGGTTCTTCTCGAGGGCGAGCTGGACCACGTCGGTGAGCCTGAGATCGCGGACCGGCCGGCCGGCCTGCACGCCATCCAGGCCGGGGCGCACGTCGCGGCCGCTCTCGATCGCCTCGAGGCCTGCCTGGTAGCGGACGAGCGCGTCGCGCACCAGCGCGTCCTGGGTCTGAGGCTCGGCCGGCGACTGCGCCGACGCGCTGACGCCCCACACGAGGAACGCCGAGAGGGCGGCCACGCCGCGGCAATCGATCTTCATCATTTCGTGATCCGTCCGCTACGGCGGTTACTGCTGGCTCCGGCCCTTGCCGCGGCGTTCCTTGTCCCTCTCCATCTGGTCGAACAGGCGATCGAGGGTGACGTTCTGCTCGGCGGACAGGATGCGGTGCATGCGGTAGAGCATCAACGTGCGGGTCTTGCTCAGATCGGCGCGCGCCGCTTCGACGCGCACGACGAACTCCTCCAGCTCGCGTTCGCCCACCCGGGCCTCGCGCACCATCCGGGTGAGCTCGTCCTCGAGCTTGTCGAAGGCCCGCTTCTGGGCCCGCAGCGTCGGAATCGTCGTCTGGAAGACCGCCTCGATCTTGGCGATCTGCTCGGCCGACAGCGACAGATCACGCTGGAACTGCTCGTGCTGCCACCACTTGAATCCCTGCGCGGTCGCGGGGGTGGTGGCGGCCAGGATCAGCAGAGACAACCCAAGACAAACGAACAACTTACGCGACATCTTCATGGTGCTGTTGACTGGGTTACGACGACCGTCGTCGCGACGTTTACGGCTGGGTCCGCGCGGGCGACCCGCCCGTCGATGCGGGGGCGGTAAAGGCCTCCAGCGTGCGGACCACGACCTCGACGAGATTGTCGGGCGTCGAGGCTCCGGACGTCAGTCCGACCCGCACCGGGCCGCTGGCCGGCAGCCAGTCGGGCGTGACGATCTCCGTCTTGTCCGCCACCGACCGGTGGCGGATCGCCTGGGCGGACAGCAGCGCGTCGGGGTGTGCCACGTGGTAGGTGGGTACTTTGGCCGCGCAAATCCGGGCGAGATTGCAGGTATTGCTGCTGTTATAGCCGCCGATCACGAGCATCAAGTCGACGATCTCGTCGTCGAGCAGCCGCACGACCGCGTCCTGGCGGTCCTGCGTGGCGCTGCAAATCGTGTCGAAGGCGCGGAAGCGTGCGGCCAGCTCCGTCTCGCCGTAGCGGTCGCGCATCGCGTCGCGGAACATGTCCCCGACCTGCGCCGACTCGGTGCTCAGCATCGTGGTCTGGTTGGCGCAGCCGATCCGCGACAGGTGGACCTCGGGATCGAAGCCCGGCGACACCGCCTGGCCGAACCGGGCCAGAAACTCGGCCCGGCGCTGCGAACTCGGCTCGCCTGACGCGCGAATGTAGTCGCAGGCCAGCCCGGCTTCCGCCCGGTCGAGGACGACGAGGTAATGCCCGCCGGGCGCCTGCAGCGCCTGGGACGCCGTCGCGCGCGTCTCTTCGTGCCAGAACTTGCCGTGGATGACCGACGTGAACCCCTCACGCGCGTAGCGGGAGACGTTCTTCCAGACGTTCAGGACCGAGCCGCACGTCGTGTCGACCAGCGTGCAGCCGGCAGCGCTCAACCGCGCCAGTTCGCCGACGGTGACGCCAAACGCCGGCAGGATCACGACGTCGTTCGGCCCCACGGCTCCCGGGTCCTCCTGCGGATCGCTCAGGAAGCGGATGCCCTGCGCGCGCAGCTGGTCGTTGACGTGGGGGTTGTGAATGATCTCGCCGGTGAGGAACACCGTGCGCTCCGGGAAACGGCGGCGCGCCTGATAGGCATAGTCGACGGCCCGGTCCACCCCGTAACAGAAGCCGAACTCGCGCGCGAGGAACACCGTCAGCCGGCCCGCGTGGTACTGGTAGTCGGCGGCCTTGATCTGCTCGACGAGCTGGCTGTGATAGCTCTCGGCCAGGACACCGGCGACTTCGTGCTTGAGATCGAGGCCGCGCCGGAAGATGACGGGCGAGACGCTCATGACGAGCACCGCCGCGGCAGGGCGTGGATGGACTGCGTCGTATCGTGCATGCAGGCGTCGCTAGCGCGGCCCCCGTGGCAGATCGATGAAGTCCCCCGCGGTGGGCGTGAGGGCATCGAGCGCCCGAAGCGAATGGGCCCGGCGCAGCTGAACGGTGGCCTCGATCTCGTCGAGGAACTGGTCCTCGCTCGGCAAGGTTTCGGTGGCTGCCACGGCGCGGACCGGGCCGGTGGCCGGCCGCGACGCCGGCAGGGTCAGCGCCGCATCCCGTCGCGCCAGGCTGTCGAGCGGTGCGAGGTGGAGGAGCTGGCCAGCGACGAGGCCGATGATCAGCCCCGCGGCGGCGGCGACGCTGATCCATCGCCGGCTGGTCGTCGAGACCGGCATGACGACGTCGCGGCTCTGGCGCGGGAAGGGCAGCACGCGCGCCACCTGGCCGAGCGTGGCCAGCCGGTCGAGAATACGGCTCCGCTGAGCCTCGAGGCGCGCGTCGTCGAAGAGGGTGTCCGCCTGCGCCCGGGCGGCGTCGCGCCACTCTTCGGCATCGGCGGTGAGCCGCGACAGTTCCGCGGCGCAGTGGTCGCACTCCGAGACGTGGAACAGCACGTGCTCGTCCGGTTCGCTCGCGGGCGCGCGAGCGACCAGCGCCATCGCCGCCAGGCGCTCGACGGGCACGTGATCGGTTCGTACGCTCATCGTCGGTCTCCCAACACCGCCCTCAGCTTGCGCAACGCGCGGAACAGATGGACCCGGACGGTCGCCGGGCTCATCCCCGTGGACGCGCTGATTTCCGCCGCGGTGCGCTCGTCGAGCAACGACAGGGTGAACACGAGTCGCTGGCGATCGGGCAGCCCGGACACGGCGTCGAGTACTTCCTGCCACCGCTCGCGCATCAACAGGCGGTGCTCGGTGGACGCCTCGCCATCAGCCGCCTGCTCGAGCGGGCGGTCATCGAACGTCTGGTCGCTCGGACTGGCGAGCCAGCGCTGCTGGCGGCTGCGGCTCTTCAGTCGGTCCAGGCACGCATTGACCAGGATCCGGATGAACCAGACGTCGAACGACAAGTCCTCGCGGTACTGCTCGAGGTGCTGGAAGACCTTGACGAAGGCGTCCTGCACCGCCTCGTCGGCGTCCGCGGTATCGCGCAGGTAGTGATACGCGATGCGCAGCCCCCGCCGCTGCAGCAGTCCGACCAGCACGCCGAAGCGATCCCGCGCCGCGTCACGTTCGCCGGCCAGCAGCAGCGCCTTGATCTCGGCGGCGGCGGCCGATGCCGGGCTGCTGGCGGCGTCCACGGCCCGTCCGGGCGCGTGGAGGTCAACTTCGATCGGGCGTCCTGACATGTCTTACGGGATCCGCGGGGAAGACGTTTACCAGGATTGTAGCAGAACGGCCCAAATCCGCGTGGTGTATTGACTTAGCCGGATCCGAGCCGGTACGATCGGCGGATTCTCACGCCCTTATTCCAGGAGACATGAATGGCGACCACCCAGGCGGGGCACCAGCGCGGGCTTGACGACCACGGCATCCGCACGACGGGCTCCGTGCATTGGAACCTGTCCACCCCCGTTCTCTACGAACACGCGATCCGCCGCGGGGAGGGGCAGCTCGCCGCCGAAGGTCCCCTGGTCTGCCGCACCGGCGCCCATACCGGCCGCTCGCCGAACGACAAGTTCATGGTGAAAGAGCCGTCGAGCGAGGGGCACATCGCCTGGGGCAAGGTCAACAAGCCGGTCGATGCGGCGCAGTTCGACGCGCTCAAGCGGGACATGCTGGCCCACCTGGCCGACCGCGACCTGTTCGTGCAGGACCTCTACGCCGGCGCCGACCCGCAGTACCGCCTTTCGGTTCGGTTCGTCCAGGAGCTCGCCTGGCAGAACCTGTTCGTCCGCAACCTGTTCATCATCCCGGCGCCCGGGGACCTCGCGGATTTCGCGCCGCAGTTCACCGTCATCACGGCACCCGGCTTCCGCGCGCAGCCGGACCGGCACGGCGTCCGCTCGGACGTCGCGGTCGTGGTCAACATCGCCACGCGCGAAGTGCTGATTGCCGGTACCAGCTACGCCGGCGAGAACAAGAAGTCCATCTTCACCGTCCTCAACTACCTGCTGCCGCTGCAGGGCGTGCTGTCGATGCACTGCTCGGCGAACGTCGGCAAGGCGGGTGACACGGCGTTGTTCTTCGGCCTCTCCGGCACGGGCAAGACGACGCTGTCGTCGGATCCGCAGCGCCGGCTGATCGGCGACGACGAACACGGGTGGAGCGACACCGGGGTGTTCAACTTCGAGGGTGGCTGCTACGCCAAGATGATCCGGCTCTCGGAGGAAGCCGAACCGCAGATTTTCGAGACCACACGCCGCTTCGGCACCGTGCTCGAGAACGTCGTTCTCAACGCCGAGAGCCGCGGCCTGCTGCTCGACGACGCGTCGCTCACCGAGAACACGCGCGGCGCCTATCCAATCGAGTTCATCGACAACGCCGTGCCCTCGGGGATGGGCGGGCATCCGGCGAACATCGTGATGCTCACCGCCGACGCGTTCGGCGTGCTCCCGCCGATCGCCCGGCTGTCGGCGGAAGGCGCGATGTACCATTTCCTGTCCGGGTACACCGCGAAAGTCGCCGGTACCGAGAAGGGCGTCAAGGATCCGAGCGCCACCTTCAGCACCTGCTTCGGCGCCCCGTTCCTGCCGCTCAATCCCAATGTCTACGCGCGCGGCCTGGGCGAACGCATCGCCCGACACCAGTCGCGCGTGTGGCTGGTCAACACCGGGTGGACCGGGGGCGCGTTCGGGGTCGGATCGCGCATGAGCATCGGGCACACGCGCGCCATGATCGGCGCCGCGCTCTCCGGCGCGCTGGAAAAAGTGCAGTACCACCGCCACCCGATCTTCAATCTCGACATGCCCGCGAGCTGTCCGGATGTGCCCTCGGAAGTGCTCGACCCGCGCCGCACGTGGGCGGACCCGGCAGCGTACGACGCGCAGGCGAAGAAGCTGGCGGCGATGTTCGTGGAGAACTTCAAGACCTTCGCCGGCGACGTCGATCGCGCGGTCGTGGACGCCGGGCCGGCGCGGTCGTGAGCCGGCCGCGGCCATGACCTTCGAAGCCGTCATCGGCCTCGAGGTCCACGCCCACCTCCTGACCCGCACGAAGATTTTCTGCGGCTGCCCGACGACGTTCGGGGCGCCGCCGAACACGTTGGTCTGTCCGGTGTGCCTGGGCTTCCCGGGTGCGCTGCCCGTCCTCAACCGCGTCGCCGTCGATTACGCCGTGCGTGCGGCCCTCGCGCTCGGCTGCGAGGTCCAGGAGCGATCGGTCTTCGCGCGCAAGAACTACTTCTACCCCGACCTGCCCAAGGGCTATCAGATCTCCCAGTACGAGCTGCCGCTGGCGCGCGGCGGCGGCGTCACGATCACCGCCGGCGATGGCGCCCCCCGGCACGTGCGCCTGACCCGCATTCACATGGAGGAGGATGCCGGCAAGTCGCTGCACGAGGGCTTTCCCGATTCGGATCGGCGCGCGTATCTCGACTACAACCGTGCCGGCGTCCCGCTGATCGAAATCGTCAGCGAGCCCGAGCTGCGGTCGGCCGCCGAGGCGGCGGCGTTCTTCGAGAAGCTGCGGCAGATCCTGGTGTGGATCGGCGTCAACGACGGCAACATGGAGGAGGGCAGCCTGCGCTGCGACGCCAACGTGTCGATCCGCCGGGTCGGCAGCGATGCGCTGGGGACGAAGGCGGAGGTGAAGAACGTCAACTCGTTCCGCTACCTGCAGAAGGCGCTCGAGTACGAGATCGAGCGCCAGATCGACGTCGTCGAACATGGCGGCCGCGTCGTCCAGGAGACCCGGCTGTTCGATGCCGCGCAGGGGCGCACCTATTCGATGCGGAGCAAGGAAGAGGCGCACGACTACCGCTATTTCCCGGAGCCGGACCTGCCGCCGCTGGTCATCGACGAGGCCCGCCTGGCCCGGGTCGCGGGCACGGTGCCCGAGCTCCCCGAAGCGCGCCTGGCCCGGCTGATGCGCGACTACGACCTCCCGGCCTATGACGCCACGCTGCTCACCCAGACCCGCGGCCTGGCGGACTATTTCGAAGCGGCCGCCCGCGCCGCAGGCAACGCCAAGGCCGCCAGCAACTGGATCATGGGCGAGATCCTGCGGACCATGAAGGAGCGCGACACCGCGATCGAAGCGCTGCCGGTGACACCGGCGGCGCTGGCCGAGCTGATCCAGCTGGTCGATCGCGCCGTCATCAGCAGCACGGTGGCCAAGGACGTCTTCGCCAGGATGTACGAGACCGGGCGCGCGGCCGCGGCCATCGTCGAAGCCGAGGGGCTGGCGCAGATCGGCGACGCGGACGCGCTGGCCGGCATCGTACGCGACGCCGTGGCGGCCAATCCGGACGCGATCGAGCAGATTCGCAAGGGACGTCACAACGCGTTCGGCTTCCTCGTCGGGCAGGTGATGAAGGCGTCGGGCGGCAAGGCCAATCCGAAGGTGGTGAACGCGCTGCTGAAGAAGGAGTTGGGCGTGTAAGCTGTGGCTGCCGTGACCTGGCGCCGCGCGGCCCTCATGCTGATCGTTTACCTCGCCGCCGCGGTGACGCTCACCTGGCCGCTGGCGATTCGTCTCACCACGCACCTCGGCGCCCTGCAGGGCGCCGGCGATCCGTTCCTCAACCTGTGGATTCTCGGCTGGGGCCTGCACGCCTGGACCACTGATCCGCTCGCCGTGCTGAGCGGCCGCGTCTTCGACGCCAACATCTTTTTCCCCGCCGAAGGCACGCTCGCCTACTCCGACCACTTTCTGCTGCAGGCCCTGGCGCTCTCGCCGGTCTATGCCGCGAGCGGCGATGCCGTGCTCTGCTACAACCTGCTGCTGCTCGGCTCGATCGCCGGCAGCGGCGTGGCCATGCACCTGTTGACGCGCGCGGTGACCGGCTCCACGCCGGGCGCCTTCGTCGCCGGACTGGCGTGGGCGTGCTGGCCGTACCGCACGGCCCACCTGCTGCACATCCAGCTGCAGGCGCTGTATTTCATGCCGCTGGCGCTGTGGTTCCTCCACCGCGTGGTGGCCGGCCGGCGGTGGCGCGACACCCTGGCGCTGGCCGGCGCTGGCAGCCCTGCAGGCCATCGCCAGCGTGTACTACGGGGTGATGACGGCCGTCGTGCTCGCCGTGTCGGGCTTGATGCTGGCCGCGAGCACGGGGCAGTGGCGGGCACGCCGCCTGTGGTCGCGGCTCCTGGCCGCGGCCGTGCTCGGACTCGTGGTCGCGGCGCCGGCCTACCTGCCGTACATGCGCGTGCAGCAAGCGGAAGGCTTCGGCCGGACCATGTACGAGGCGGCCAATCACTCCGCGTCCTGGCGCAGCTACGCCCAGGTTCCGCCCGCCAACCTGCTCTACGGCCGCACCGGCGTGCTCGCGCCGCGGCCGCCCGCGGCGGGCGAACGCGACCGTCGGAGCGTCGAGCACCAGCTCTTTCCGGGACTCGTGCTCCTGATCCTCGCGGCGGCCGGCGCCGCGACGGGCGTCGCCCGGGACGCTCGTCCGCTGGTCTTCAGCAGCCTGGCGCTGGTGACGGTGGGCGTGGCGCTGTCGTTCGGGCCGGAGGGGGCGCGCGCGGCCTACGCCGCCCTGCACGACAACATCGCCGGCTTCCAGGCGATTCGCGCGCCGGCGCGTTTCGCCGTGATCGCCGTCCTCGGACTGGGGCTGCTCGCGGCGCTGGGGACGCGAGCGGTCCTGGCCACGAGGCCCGGACGAGCGCTGCCCATGCTGCTCGCCGCCCTGCTCGCGCTCGAGTACGTCAACGGACCGCTGCCGCTCGCGCCGGCGCCCGCCCGGCGCACGGGAGTCGGGCAGTGGCTGGCGGCCGAACCGGGGCCTGGTGCCGTGCTGTACGTACCGCTCGGCGACGACATCGGCAACACGCCGGTGATGGTGCAGTCGCTGGAGCATCGCCGCCCGATCGTCAATGGCTACAGCGGGCAGCGGCCCGCGTTCTTCTCGGCGCTCGTCGAAAGCCTGGCCGATTTTCCCGCGCCCGATGCGTTGGCCGCCGTGCGCGAGCTCGACGTCCGGTTCGTCGTCGCGCCGGCGCCGGTGGCGGGGGCCGGCGATCCGCGCTCGCCGCTCGTCGAGCGTGCGCGTTTCGCGGAAGGCGTGATCTACGAAGTCCGGTGGACGCCGGTCGCGGTGGCCGCGCTGGGCGATACGTCAGGTCCCCCGCCGCCACCGCCCGGCATCGCGCCGTTCGCGGCGGGCGAGCGCGCGGTATACGAGGTCTACTGGGAAGGCGGGCCGGTCAATCTGCCGGCCGGCACTGCGGTGGTGCGCGTGCTCGACGGCGCGGCCGACCGCGGATACACCTTCGAGACGGTGGCGGAGACCGCGTCGTGGGTGTCGTCGTTCTTCGAGGCGCGGGACCGCTTCACGACGCGCAGCGACGCCGTCTTGCGTCCGCTGGAGCACCAGCGCGAGATTCGTGAAGGGCGCCGCCGGTTGTCGCGCACGTTCGTCTACGACCAGGCGGCCGGGGCCGTGCGCATCGGCGAGTCCCGCACCGCGGCAGTCGCGGCCGATGCCCTGACCTTGCCGCTCGGGAGCGACGACGCCCGCGACGCGCTGACGGCGCTGTTCTACGTGCGCACGCTGGCGCTGGCGCCGGGGACGATCGTCAGCGTGCCGATCAACGAAGCCGGCACGCGACTCGTGCTGCAGGTTGCCGCCGCCGGGCACGAAACCATCGAACAGGCGGGCCGCGCGGCGCCCGCCCTCCGCCTCGAGCCACGCCTGATGCGCCGCATCGAGCGCCGCCGGCCCATCGCGATGACGCTGTGGCTCAGCGCCGACGAGCGGCGCCTTCCCCTGCGCGTCGTCGTCCGCGCCGGTTTCGGCGAGGTGCGAGCCGAGCTGGTGGAGTATCGTGCCGCCGTCCCATGATTTGAACGATCGTTGAACAGCGCAGACTGCCGCGCGGGGCGAACCGGTCCATCTACGGGCTTTGCCGTTGACAGGTCCGCAGGCCCCCTCTACACTGGATCGAGTTCGCTTTTCCAAGGGGCCCCTGGAGCCGTATGCAGCGATTCCTCGTCGATCGTCCAGGTCCGTCGCCCG
This sequence comes from uncultured Acidobacteriota bacterium, assembly GCA_963707795.1. Taxonomy (GTDB): domain Bacteria; phylum Acidobacteriota; class Vicinamibacteria; order Vicinamibacterales; family UBA2999; genus JACCSI01. The sequence goes on from OY970174.1 coordinate 1,405,266, forward strand.
CATCCCTCCTCACCGAGTTCTACCGCGAAGAATTTCTCAAGCATCATCGCTGCCTCCAAGAACAGCGTGAATACTATTCTTCGCAGGCCATCGACAGCGTCGAGACGGCCCTGGTCACGGGTGATCGCACAAGTCGACAGCCTTTCCGCGAAAGCGGACGCCGACCAGGTCGTCGCCCGGCTGCTACGCGAGTTCGACGTCGTGACCCGGCTCTCCGCCTGGTCGGATCCGCACAAGGCCCACTGACCCGTCCGCCCGCCACGCTCAAACAACATCTCCTGGCCATCACCCGCGCCGGAATCGATGCGGCCGCGGCCGGCCTCGCCGTGACGCGCGCGCTGCAGCGCCCCGACCTCCACGCGGCGCTATCGGCCCCCGTACACGTCGTTGCGGCGGGCAAGGCGGCCGCCAGCATGGCCGCCGCATTCGGCGCCAGCGACCGTCCGCCCGCGCGCGCACTATTCGCTGTCGGGACGCACCGCCCGGCGCACCTGCCTGACGCGGTGGAATTTCACGCCGGTGGTCATCCGTTTCCCGACGAGCGCAGCATCGCCGCGGCAGTTCGCGCGTCGGAGATCGCGGCCACGGTGGCACCGGGGCAGACCCTGCTGCTGCTGCTCTCGGGTGGCGCCTCGTCGCTGCTCGCGCGGCCGGCGCCCGGACTCACGCTCGAGGACAAGTGCCGGACCATCGAGCGCATGATGCACGAGGGCGCCGACATCGATCCCTTGAACGTGGTCCGCAAGCATGTGTCCGCGATCAAGGGCGGTCAGCTCGCGATGGCTTGCCGCGGCGCCACACTCACGCTCGCGGTCTCCGACGTCGTCTCGGGCGACCTCTCGGTGATCGGCTCGGGTCCGGGGGTCGCCGACCCGACGACGTGGGCCGATGCCGCGGCGGCGCTCGAGCGCTTCGGAGGGACCAGCCATGCGGCGGCGGTGCGCGATCGCCTGGCGGACGGTGTCGGGGGCCGGCTCGCGGATACGCCCAAGCCGGGCGACCCTCGCCTGAACCGGGCGAGCGGGGTCGTGATCGCGAGCCGGCATGACGCGCTGGCGGGCGCCCGGCAGGCGGCCGAACGCCTCGGGTATCGAGTGATCGTCCTGGCCGAGCCGGTCCTCGGCCAGGCGCGGCACGCAGCCACGGCGTGGTACTCGCTGGTGCGGCGTCGCGCCTCGGCGTTTCGCGAGCCGGTGTGCGTGCTGTCCGCGGGCGAGACGACCGTTCGCGTCACCGGGAGCGGCCGCGGCGGGCGAAACCTGGAGTTCGCCCTCGCCCTCGCCGAGCCCATCCAGCGGGCCGATGCCGACGTCATGGCCGCGAGCGTCGGCACGGACGGCATCGACGGCTCGAGCGATGCCGCGGGGGCGATGGTCGACCGCACGACCCTGGCGCGCGCCCGCGAGTCCGGCGCGGCCGACCCCGCGCGCTTCCTGGCCGAGAACGACTCGGCGGCTTTCTTCGAGCCGCTGGGCGACCTGATCCGGACCGGACGCACGGATACCAACGTCGGCGACCTGCAGATCTACCTGCAGGCTCCCGCCAGCGCGAACGAGTGAGCGCACCGTAGAATCAAGCATGCCGTCCCGCGACCAGCTCCTGCGCCAGATGCGCGAACGGGTGCACCACCCGGCGACCGCCCGCGAGCTCATCCGCGTGCTCAAGGTGCCGCGCGACGAACGCGCGGCCGTGCAGCGGCACCTGGCGTCCCTGGTCGCGGATGGCACCCTCGTGCTCGTGCGCGGCGACCGCTATGGCCTCGCCGATCGAATGGATCTCATCGTCGGCCGGCTGGACGGGCACCCGTCCGGGTTCGGCTTCGTCACCCCGGAGCGGCCGCTGGACGGCACGAAGGGGGACGTTTTCGTGGCCGCACCGAACCTCAAGGAGGCCCTGCACGGCGACCGCGTCGTCGTGCGCATCGAGCGGCACCGGGCGGACGGGAAGGCGGAGGGGCGCATCGTCCAGATTCTCGAGCGCCGGGCGCAGACGATCGTCGGGCGCTACGACGTGGACGAGGCCGGCCTCGGGTTCGTCGTGCCGTTCGACCGCCGGCTGCTGGCCGACGTGCAGATCGCCCGCGGCGATACGCGGGATGCGGAACCGGGTGAGATGGTCACCGTCGAGGTCACGCGCTGGCCGACGCCGACGCGCGGGCCGACCGGGCGCATCATCGAGGTCCTCGGCGGGATCGACGACCCGGGCGTGGACACCGAGATCATCCTGCGCAAGCACGGCATCCCCGACGAGCATTCCGCGGAAGCCGTGGACGAGGCGCGTCGTCTCGGCGCCGAGGTGACCGAGCGCGACCGCCGGCAGCGCACCGACTTCCGCGATCAGACCATCGTGACCATTGACGGCGAGGACGCCAGGGACTTCGACGACGCGATCTCGATCGAGCGGCTGGCCAACGGGCACTACTGGCTCGGCGTTCACATCGCCGACGTCGCCCATTACGTGCGCGAAGGGGGCGCGCTCGACGCGGAGGCATACGAGCGCAGCACCTCGGTGTATTTCCCCGAGCGCGCCGTTCACATGTTTCCCGAAGCCCTCGCCACCGGCCTGTGCAGCCTGCGGCCGCAGGTGGACCGCCTGGTGCAGTCGTGCCTGATGGAAGTCAACGGCCAGGGCGACGTGGTGCGTTACGAGCTGCACGACGGGGTGATTCACAGCCGCGAGCGGATGACCTATACCGCGGTCAACGCCATCCTGACCGAGCGTGACCGCGACACGATGGCGCGCTACGCGCCGCTGGTGCCGATGTTCGAGCGCATGGCGGAGCTGTTCGCCGTCCTCAACGGGCGGCGGCGGCGGCGCGGCTCGGTCGACTTCGACCTGCCCGAGCCCAAGGTCATCCTCGACGACGCCGGTCTCATCGAGGACATCGTCGCGCACGAGCGCAACATCGCGCACCGCCTCATCGAGGAGTTCATGCTGCTGGCGAACGAGACGGTGGCGCGGCACCTGGAAGAGCAGCGGATGCCGGCGTTGTACCGGATCCACGAGCCGCCGGACCCGCTCAAGGTGCTCGAGTTCGACGAGTTCGTGACCTCGCTCGGCTTCAGCCTCGGCGCCGATGGCAGCACGCTGCGGCCGGTGCACTTCCAGCGCCTGGTGGACAAGATTCGCGGCACGCCGGAGGAGCGGCCGATCGCGTTTCTGATGCTGCGGACCATGCAGAAGGCGCGTTACGATTCGATGAACGTCGGCCACTTCGGCCTCGCGGCGCGCACCTACACGCACTTCACGTCGCCGATCCGGCGCTATCCCGACCTCGTCGTCCATCGCCTGCTGCGTGAGCAGCGGCGCACGCGCGTGACCGACGAGCGGCGCGAGGAGCTGGACGAAGCGCTGCCGGAGATCGGACGCCACACCTCGGAGATGGAACGGCGCGCCAACGAAGCCGAGCGCGAGCTGGTGCAGTGGAAGAAGGTCCGCTTCATGGCCGACAAGGTCGGTGACACCTTCACCGGCTACATCACCGGGGTCGCCGCCTTCGGCCTGTTCGTCGAGCTCATCGAGCACTTCGTCGAAGGACTGGTCCACGTCTCGACGATGGCCGACGACTATTACCGCTACAGCGAGCAGACACACACGCTGTTCGGGGAGAATACCCGGAAGCAGTACCGCCTCGGCGACCGGGTCGGGGTGCAAGTCGTCCGCGTCGACCTCGATCGCCGTCAGGTGGACCTCGGCTTGACCGACGTCCTCGATACGGTGCGTGACGACCCGCGGCGACGCGGCCCGGCGCGCAGCCGGACCCGGCGCAAGCAGGAGCAGCGCAAGGAGACGCCGGAGCAGCGCCGGAAACGCACGGCCGCCCGCGGTCGCAAGCAGCGGCCCGGCCGGTCGGCGCGCGCGGCCCGGAAGAAGCGCTGACGCGATCGTCAGTCGAGATGCGCTGATCCTCATGCCACACATCGTCGTCGGGACCGCCGGCCATATCGACCACGGCAAGAGCAGCCTCGTCCAGGCGCTCACCGGCATCGATCCGGACCGCCTCAAGGAGGAAAAGGAGCGGGGCATCACCATCGAGCTCGGCTTCGCGCACACGGTGATCGACGACGTGACGGTCGCATTCGTGGACGTGCCCGGCCATGAGCGGTTCGTCCGCACCATGCTCGCCGGCGTCGGCGGGCTCGACTGCGTCGTCCTCGTGGTCGCCGCCGACGAGTCGGTGATGCCGCAGACGCGCGAGCACTTCGACATCTGCCGCATGCTCCACGTCGAGCAGGGCCTCGTCGTCATCACCAAGGCCGACCTGGTGGACGAAGAGACGATCGAGATCGTCCGCCTCGACATCCGCGACCTGGTCGAAGGCTCGTTTCTCGCCGAGGCGCCGGTGCTGCCGGTGTCGGCGCGCACCGGGGCCGGACTCGATGCGGTCCGGGCCGCCCTGGTCGCCGTCGCCGGCGCCGTCACGCGGCGGCGTCAGGACGGCATCACACGACTGCCCATCGACCGCACGTTCACCATGCAGGGGTTCGGGACCGTCGTGACCGGCACGCTCATCTCCGGGCGCCTGCGGCCCGACGATGACCTGGTCCTGGTGCCCGGCGATCGCCGCGTGCGCGTGCGCGGGCTGCAGGTGCACGGCCGCCGGCGCGAGCAGGCAGACACCGGGCAGCGCACCGCGGTGAATCTCGGGGCCATCGAGGTCGCGGACGTCGAGCGCGGCCAGACGCTCGCCACGCCGCGCGGCCTGACGGTCACCCGGCGCGCCGACGCGGTGGTCGATCTGCTGCCGTCGGCCAAGCCGCTCAAGCACGGCGCGCGCGTGCACTTCCACCAGGGCACGACGGAAGTGCTGGGCCGGGTTTCGGTCGCCGATGCCGGCCCCACCGACATCCGGCCGGGGGAACGGGCACCGGTGCGCATTCGACTGGAGACGCCGGCGCCGCTGGTCCGCGGCGATCGGTTCATCCTGCGCGCGTACTCCCCGACGACGACGATTGGCGGCGGCCAGGTCCTCGATCCGGACCCGCCGCGCGCCGGCGTGCGGACGCCCGGCGCACACGAACGGTTCGCCGCCCTGGACCTGGACGGCGCCGCCGCGGACGACCTCGTCGCGCTGACGCGCATGGTCGCCGACAGCGGGCGCCAGGGCCTGACCGTGGCTAGCCTGGTGTCACGCGCCGGCGTCGAACCGGCGCGCGTGGAGGAGGTGGTCGCCGCCCTGCAGCGCGGCGGATACGCGCGCCTGGCAGGAGATCGCCTGGTGTCGCCGGCCGCGGTCGAGGCGCTCGCGGCGCGGCTGCTGGCGCTCGTCGCCGAGTACCACAAGCGCGAGCCGCTGGCGCACGGGCTGCCGCGCGAGGAGGCGCGCGAACGAGTGTTCGCGCGTGCCGATCCCTCCGTTTTCGAACTCGTCGTCAACGACCTCGTGGCCGCGAACCGGCTGGCCGGCCGCGAGCGGCTCGCGCTGCACGGGCACCGCCTCGAGCTCACCCCGGACGAGCGGCGCGCCTGCGAGGCCGTCGAGCGCGTCTATCGCGAGGCCGGGTTGAAGCCGCCCGACGCGGCCACGGTCGCGGCCGAGGGCCGCGTGCCGGCGCCGCTGGTGGAGAAGATGACCGCCCTGCTGCTCCGGCAGAAAGCGCTGGTGCGCGTGGACACCCTCGTCTTTCACGCCGACGCGCTGCAGCGGCTCCGCACGGAAGTGCAGGCGCTGAAAGCCACCGCTCCCGCCGGGCGGGCGACGATCGACGTCCCGGCGTTCAAGGACCGGTACGGCGTGACGCGCAAGTTTGCGATTCCGTTGCTGGAGTGGCTGGACCGCGAACGGGTGACCAGGCGGGTGGGCGAAACGCGGATCGTCCTGTAGCGCGGCCCTCAGGAGTTCTTCGGCGTACCTTCGTCCACCGGATCCTTCACCGACGACTTGAAGTTCTTGATCCCCTGGCCGATGCCCTTGCCGATTTCCGGCAGGCGGCTTGCACCGAAGATCAGGATGATGATGACCAGGATGATCAACATCTCCGGAAGGCCGATGGGGCCGAAGAGCGCGACGAGGAGTGGCGCGAAGCTCATGACTGACTCCGTTCGGCCGCGCAGGGCGGCGATCCTGGTGATTCTAGCACTAACCTCAGCGGCCGCATGGGCCGCCCAGACGGCGCCGCCCCAGCAGCCCACCTTCTCGACGCGGGTCACGCAGGTCGAGGTCTACGCCACTGTAACGGGCCCCGACGGCCGCGCGGTCCGGGACCTGTCCCAGGCGGATTTCACCGTGCTCGAGGAGGAGGTGCCGCAGACGATCACGACGTTCGTGGGCGGCGAGTTTCCCGCCGCGGTCGCGCTGGCCGTGGATCGCAGCTTCAGCATGCAGGGCACGCCGCTGATCATGGCCCGGACGGCCGGGCGGGCGTTCGTCGCCTCGCTGAAGCCCGACGACCGCGCCACCCTGATCAGCATCAGCGGGAACGTCGAGGTCCTCGCCCCGCTGGACACCGACAAGACGCGGGTGCTCGCCGCGCTGGCGCGTCTCGATCCGTGGAGCACGACGTCGCTGCACGATGCGCTCATCCGCTGCATCGACCTGCTCGAAGAGGAAGCCGGGCGGCGCGCGATCGTCGTCCTGTCCGACGGGGTCGATCGCTACAGCCAGGCCGACGGCGGCGACGTCGTCGCGCGCGCGCGCCGCTCCGACGTCCTGATGTACCCGATCGCCATCGGGCGGGTGCGGCCGGCTCTGTTCGCCGAGCTCGCGTCGGTCACCGGCGGGCGGTCGTTCCATCTTCGCGACCCGAAGACCCTGCAACCCACGCTGCAGGCCATCGCCGAAGACCTGCGCTCGCAGTACCTGCTTGGCTACGCGCCCCCGCCCGCGGACGAGGCCGAGTGGCGCCGCATCACGGTGACGGTCAACCGCCCGGATGTGAAGGTACGTGCCCGCAGCGGCTATTCCACCAAATAGGACGTCTTAACGGGGACAGCGGTCGGTGTCCGCGCAACAGCCCGAGCCGGCCCGACCCGTGTCGCCAGATCGGGGACCGGATACTGGCCTGTCTTTTGCTCTTGTCAGCCTAGATTTAAAGGCCGAGAATGGAAGCGGACGTTCGCGAATCCCGCATGCACGCCACCCGTGACCCTCGCCCAGCGGTTTCCGGGGTCGCCTCGCCGAAATCCGAGGCGCCGCACGTGCTGCACGTCCGCCCCGATGTTCCGGTCGAGGTGTCGTTTTCGTTCGAACGTCCACAATCCCGTGTCGGCGTCGGCGCGTCGGTGCTGTCACACCTGGCGATGGCGGTCATCGTATTCCTGGTGATGCGGTATCAGCCCGCCGCTCAGCCGCTCGAGATCGTGCGCGACGAGCTCCCCTCGGATATCGTCTGGCTGAACGAGCCGGGGCCCGGCGGCGGCGGGGGAGGCGGCGGCAACAAGGCGCCGGAGCCGCCGAAGAAAGTAGAGCTGCCCGGGAAGGAAAAGATCACCGTCCCGGTCGAGAAGATTCCCGAGCCCAAGCTCGTGCCGCCGGAAGAAGTGAAGCCGCTCGAGGAGCTGAACATCCCGGCGAAATCGATGGCCGCGGCTGAGCAGCCTCTGCCCGGCGCGATCACGCGCGAAGTCGTGCCGACGATGTCGCAGGGCAGTGGTGAAGGCGGCGGCGCCGGAACTGGCAAGGGCACGGGCAGCGGGTCTGGCACCGGGTCGGGACTCGGCGACGGCACCGGTGGCGGGACCGGCGGCGGCGCGTACAGGCCCGGGAGCGGCGTCAGCATCCCGCGCGTGCTGCAGGAGGTGAAGCCGAACTACACCGCCGACGCCATGCGCGCCAAGGTGCAGGGCTCGGTGTGGCTCGAATGCATCGTCATGCCGGACGGTACCGTCGGCAACATCCGCGTGACCCGATCGCTCGACTCGGTCTTCGGCCTCGACCAGGAAGCCATCAAGGCGGCCCGGCAGTGGAAGTTCGTGCCAGGCATGAAGGAAGGCCAGCCCGTCCCCGTCCTCATCACCATCGAGCTGACGTTCACCTTGCGCTGATTGCGGGTCGTGGACAGCCGGCGCCGCGTCCGGGGTAACATCCCGTTCTCATGCACCATTTCTGGCTGATCGCCCTCGCGCTCGCGGCGGCGGTGCCGCCCGCTGCGGCGCAGACCAGCGTGCCGGCGCCCGTCGAACGCGATTTCGTCGTGCGCAATTTCACCTTCGCGAACGGCGAGTCGCTCCCCGAACTGACGCTGCACTACCGCACGATCGGCGAGCCGCGCCGCGATCCCGACGGGGTCGTCCGCAACGGCATTCTCGTGCTGCACGGCACCGGCGGGACCGGCCGCCAGTTCGTCAGTGACACGTTTGCCGGGCGGCTCTTCGGACCGGGTCAGCCGTACGACGCCGGACGCTACTTCATCATCCTGCCCGACAACATCGGGCACGGCCAGTCGAGCAAGCCGAGCGACGGCCTGCGCATGAAGTTCCCCCGATACGGGTACGCCGACATGGTGCGCCTGCAGCATCGCCTGGTGACCGAAGGGCTGGGCCTGACCCGCCTGCACGTGGTCACGGGCACGTCGATGGGCGGGATGCACACCTGGATGTGGGGGTACCTGTATCCCGAGTTCATGGACGCCCTGGTGCCGCTGGCCAGCAACCCGGTGGAGATTGCCGGGCGCAACCGCGTCTGGCGCAAGCTGCTGGCCGATGCCATCGTCAGCGACCCGACGTGGCAGAACGGCGACTATGTCGAGCAGCCGCGCGGCCTGGCCTCGGCGCTGGGTTTCCTGCTGCTGGCGACGAGCGTCCCGCTGCAGTGGCAGAAGCAGTTTCCGACGGCGACCGCGGCCGACGCCTGGCTCGCCGGGCAGGTGGCCTCGCGCACGCGCAGCAGCGACGCCAACGACATGCTCTACTACTTCCGCGCCTCCGAGGATTACGATCCCTCGAGCCACCTCGCCGGGATCGTCGCGCCGCTGCTGGCCATCAATTCCGCGGACGACTTCGTGAACCCGCCGGAGCTGCCGATGATGCAGGCGCTGATTGGCCAGGTGCGGCACGGACGCTTCGTCCTCCTGCCGATCAGCGACGAGACGCGCGGGCACGGCACGCACTCGCTTCCCGCCTTGTGGGGTCGGGAGCTGTCCGCGTTTCTCGAGGGCGTGCGCCGGTGACGTTGCCCGTGGCGGCGCTGGGGCTCGGTCTGATCGCCGCACTCGCCGGCGGGGTGCAGCGCGCGGCGCCGGCGGCCGATCGGCTGCGCGTGCAGGTGGTGCGCAGCTATCCGCACGACCGCGGCGCGTTCACCCAGGGGCTGGTGCTGCACGGCGGCACGCTGTACGAGAGCACCGGCCTGGTCGGACAGTCGACGCTGCGAGAAGTCGAGCTCGAGACCGGGCGCGTGATCCGGCGCACCGCGGTGCCGCCGCCGCTGTTCGCCGAGGGCCTGGCGCTCGTCGGCGACCGGCTGATCCAGTTGACGTGGCAGAACGGCCGCGCGCTCGTCTACGACCGCCGGACCTTCACCCGCCAGGCCGAGATGAGCTACCAGGGCGAGGGCTGGGGCCTGTGCACGGCCGGCGAGCAGCTGATCATGAGCGACGGTTCGTCCGCGCTCACCGTCCGTCGGCCGGCCGACTTCAGCATCGTGCGCACGCTGCGCGTCACCATGGACGGCCGGCCGCTCGAGCACCTGAACGAACTGGAATGCGCCGAGGGCAGTGTCTATGCCAACGTGTGGATGCAGGACCTGATCGTCCGCATCGACCCGGCGAGCGGCCGCGTCACCGAGCGGATCGAGGTCCCGCCGCTGTTGTCGCCGCTGGAGCGCCAGGGCGTCGACGTGCTCAACGGCATCGCCTACGACGCGGCCGATCGCAGTTTCCTGATCACCGGCAAGCTGTGGCCGAAGATGTTCCGCGTCCGGTTCGTCAAATAGCGAGGCAGCATGGCAACAGGCAGGCGCTGGGGGATGGGGTTGGCGGCGGTGGTCGTCCTCGCCGCCGTGTTCGCCGCGGGATGGCTGACGGCGAGGACCGGCATGGGGTCGGCGATCGATCCGGCGACGCTGCCGGCGGTCGAACGGCAGTTCATCGAGCAGATGCACGGGGCCGCGCTGGTCGGCCGCTTCACCGTCAACGGGCGCGCGGACGGGTCGGCGGCGCCCGATCGCTACGACATCTACAGCGTGGACAAGGTCGGAGAGAACCTCTGGCGCTTCCACACCCGCATCGGCGAGAGCGGCGTCACCCTCCCCGTCGTCGTCCCCCTGCGCTTCGTCGACGACACCCCGATCATCATGATGACCGACGCCACACTGCCCGGGCTGGGGACCTTCAACGTGCGTGTGTTCTTCTACGGCGACGAGTACGCCGGCACGTGGGAGCACGTCGGCCGGGGCGGCGGCCACATGTTCGGTCGTGTCGAACGCGGTGGGGCGGACGGCCGCCAGTGAGGGCGGCCGCCGTCAGAAGCGCAGTCCGCCGCCGACCCCGAACGTCCGCGGCCGTCCGCTCTCGCCGACGAAGCCGGACGGTGCGAAACCCGGATAGGGGAACGCGATCGGAATGTAGCGCGTGTCGAACGCGTTCCTGACCCAGGCCTCGGCGAACAGGCGCCGGCCGCGCGCGCCGACACGGAACGACGCGAGCGAGTAGGCATCCTGCGACGCCAGGTTGCGGTCGTCGTACTGGAATGATCCAAAAGCGGTGAACTCGCCGCGCCCGTACACCGTCACGTCGCTGCGCAGCGCGTGCGACAGCTGGGCGCCGAGCGTCAGGGTGTAATCCGGCGCGTTGGGCAGCTCGTTGCCCGAGACGTCGGCGCCGCTCGACGAGGTGCCCTGGTCGAAACGCGCGCGCGTGTAGCCGAACGATGAGAAGACGTCGACTCCGGCGAGCGGCCGGGCGTTGAGCTCGAGCTCGATCCCGCGGCTGCTGGCTCCTCCCACGTTGGCGATGTAGAACTGGGCCGGCACCTGCGGGTTCGGCAGGTTCAACTGCAGGTCGCTCCAGTCGATGACGAAGACCGCGGCGTTGGTCACGACGCGGCCGCCCGCCCAGCTCGCCTTGACGCCCCCTTCGGCGTTGGTCGTGTGCTCTTCGCCGTACGCCTCGCCGCCGACCGGCGACGCCGGGTTGAAGCCGCCGGCCTTGAAGCCGCGCGCCACCGAAGCGTAGACCATGGCGTCGGGGCGCAGCCGGTAGGCGACCGCCACCTGCGGGGAGATGTTGGAAAACCCCTCGTCGGCATCCACCAGCGACGGCGGGGCAATGGCGGGGGAGAACAGCGTCTCGAGCACGGCGTCCTTGCGCTCGTGGTCGAGCCGCAGGCCGAGCGTCAGATCGAGCGACTCCGCGACCGTCAGCGTCCCCTGCCCGTAGAGGCCGACACCGCGATCGCTCAGGTCGGCGCGCGGCGAGGTCTGGTCCACCGCGAAGGGCAGCAGCGGGGAGAGCACGAACGGCGCCAGGTGGTTCACGGCGTTCTGGTCGTAGTTCTGCGCGAACAGGAAGACACCCGCCTGCCACCGCAGCGCCGCCCGCGGCGACAGCGCCAGCGGCGCCCCCGGCGCCGAGGCCACGCGCACTTCCTGGGTGAACTGGAAGTCCTCCTCGACGTTGCTGCGGGTGGCGGCCGGGAAGGGCGAGTAGTCGAGGTCGGTCTCGTCCTCGGTCTGCCAGCGCACGAACCCGGTGGTCGTGGACAGGGTCAGGCGCGCGCCCTCGCGGCGTGTCGTGATGGTGGTGTTGAAGAGGTCGCGGTGGGTATGGCCCTCGAAATCGCGGGCGGCATGGAACGGACGCAGGCGCAGGCTGCCCAGGTCGTTCAGCGCGTAATCGCCGTCGCGCGCCCGCTCGCCGGACACGATCACGCGCGCCTGCCAGGCGGGGGCCGGGGTCCACAGCAGCTGCGCCTTGCCGAACACGGCCGACCGCGAATCGAGATCGTTCCCGGTGATGTCGTTGACGGTGTAGCCATCGCGCGCGGCGTAGCCGCCCGACACTCCAACCGCCACGGTGTCGCTCACCGGACCCGAGGCGTCAGCGCGAAACTCGCGGCTGCCGACGTTGCCGAACGGCAGCAGCACGCTCCCCGTCCACTGCGACAGCGACGGGCGCTCGCTCAGGATGTTGACGACGCCGCCGAGCGCGTTGCGGCCGAACAGCGCACTCTGCGGCCCGCGCACGAACTCCAGCTGCTCGACGCCGGTGAGCTCGATGTTCGAGGCGTTGGCGTGCAGCTGCGGCACGCCGTCGACGTAGGTCGTGACGCCGGGATTGCCCGGGCTCGATCCGACCCCGCGCATGAAGGCGTTGCTCAGCTTGCGGGCGCTGAACTCGTTGAACCAGGTGTTCGGCGCATAGACGGCGGCGTCGCTGACGATGCCGATGCGGGCATCCCACAGCGTGGCGGCCGAGACCGCGGTGACGCTGACCGGCACCGTCTGGCGGTCGGCCGGTTCCTTCTGCGCGGTCACGGTCACCGTCGGCAGGGTCAGCCGCGGCGTGGCCGGCGCCGGAGTCTGCGCCGAGGCCAGTGCCGGCGCAAGCGAGAGGGAAGCGAGCACCATCGACCCGAGCAGGTAGCGCATGTGACGATTATCCCCGACCCGGCGCGCGAATGCTGCGGCGCGGGACGAACTGCGTGACGGTCAAAAGAAAAGCCCGGCGGACAGGCCGCCGGGCTCGAGAGAGTTCGCCGCGAGCCGCGTCTGCAGCTCGCCGCGCATCAGTACATGCCGCCCATACCGCCGCCGCCGGGCATCGCCGGGGCGTCCTTCTTCTCCTCGGGCAGCTCGCAGACGAGCGCTTCGGTGGTCAGGAGCAGCGACGCGATCGACGACGCGTTCTGCAGCGCGTTGCGGACGACTTTCGCCGGGTCGATGACGCCGGCCTTGACCAGGTCTTCGTAGGCGTCGGTCGCGGCGTTGTAGCCTTCGTCGGCCTTCATGTCGCGGACCTTGGCCACGACGATCGAGCCCTCTTCACCGGCGTTGGAGGCGATCCAGCGCATCGGCTCCTCGATGGCGCGCTTGATGATCGCGGCGCCGACCTTCTGGTCGCCCTCGAGTTTCAGGCTGTCGAGCGCCTTGCTGGCGCGCAGCAGCGCGACGCCGCCGCCGGGCACGATGCCCTCTTCGACGGCCGCCTTGGTCGCGTGCATCGCGTCCTCGACGCGCGCCTTCTTCTCCTTCATCTCGGTCTCGGTCGCCGCGCCGACCTTGATCACCGCCACGCCGCCGACCAGCTTGGCCAGCCGCTCCTGCAGCTTCTCGCGGTCGTAGTCGGACGAGGTCTCCTCGACCTGGACGCGAATCTGCTTCACGCGCCCCTCGATGTCCTTGGCGTTGCCGCCGCCCTCGACGATGGTGGTGTTGTCCTTGTCGATGGTGACCTTCTTCGCCTTGCCGAGGTCCTCCATCTTGATGTTCTCGAGCTTGATCCCGAGGTCCTCGGTGATCGCGCTGCCCGCCGGTGAGGATGGCGATGTCCTCGAGCATGGCCTTGCGCCGATCGCCGAAGCCCGGCGCCTTCACCGCCGCCGCCTGCAGGGTGCCGCGCAGCTTGTTGACCACCAGGGTCGCCAGCGCCTCGCCCTCGACGTCCTCGGCGATGATGAGCAGCGGCCGGCCGAGCCGGGCGACCTGCTCGAGGACCGGCAGCAGGTCCTTCATCGAGCTGATCTTCTTCTCGTGGATGAGGATCACCGGATTCTCGAGCACGACTTCCATGCGCTCGGGATCGGTCACGAAGTACGGCGACAGGTAGCCGCGGTCGAACTGCATGCCCTCGACCACGTCCAGCGTCGTCTCCAGCGTCTTCGCCTCTTCGACGGTGATGACGCCGTCCTTGCCGACCTTCTCCATCGCCTCGGCGATGATCTTGCCGATGGTCTCGTCGCTGTTCGCCGAGATGGTGCCGACCTGGGCGATCATGTTGCCCTTGACCGGCTTGGCCATCTTCTTGATCTCTTCGGTGATGACCTCGACCGCGCGCTCGATGCCGCGCTTGAGCTCCATCGGGTTGGCGCCGGCGACGACGTTCTTCGCGCCCTCGCGGTAGATCGCCTGCGCCAGCACCGTCGCCGTCGTCGTGCCGTCACCGGCGGTGTCGGACGTCTTGCTCGCCACCTCGCGCACCATCTGCGCGCCCATGTTCTCGAGCGGGTCCTTGAGATCGATCTCCTTGGCGACGGTGACGCCGTCCTTGGTGATCGTCGGAGAGCCGAATTTCTTGTCGAGGACGACGTTGCGGCCCTTCGGGCCGAGCGTGACCTTCACGGCGTCTGCGAGCTGATTGACGCCACGAAGGATCGCCTGGCGCGACTGCTCGCCGTAGATGATCTGCTTCGCCATTGTTGTTAGTTCTCCAAAATGCGATGACGGCGGGACCTTCGCCCGCCACGACGGCTGCCCGGGCGGGCGGCCACTACTTGGTTACAACGGCGAGAACCTCGTCCTCGCGCATGATCAGGTATTCGTTGCCGTCGACCTTGATCTCCTGGCCGGAATACTTCCCGAACAGGATGGTGTCGCCGTCCTTGACGTCGAGCGGGATGCGCTTGCCGTCCTTGTCCGCCTTGCCGGCGCCGACGGCAATCACCCGCCCCTGCTGCGGCTTTTCCTTCGCGGAATCGGGGATGATGATGCCCCCGACTTTCTGTTCTGCTTCTTCCTCGATGCGTTCGACGAGGATTCGGTCGTGCAGCGGTCTCAGTGCCATGTTTGTCGCACTCCAGGTCGCTCTGGGTTGAGGAGCGTAAAACGGGTTAATCGGGAGAAATTCCAGCCCAAACCCTTGATTCGTCCCCCCGTGCAGGGGGTCCCGGCACGGGCGAGGCTGGCAGTCAGACACGCTGTCGGCTAGCACTCGGTATGGACGACTGCTAATGATAGTGAGGCGTCCGGAAACTGTCAAGCGGTCACCGGGCGCGCCGGATTTTCAGCTCCTGCAGCTTGCGGGTGAGGGTGTTGCGGTGCACGCCGAGCGTGCTCGCCGCCTTGCCGAGGTTGCCCTCGCAGCTGCGGACCACGCAGGCGATGAAGTGGCGCTCGAATTCGCGCTGCGCGTCCTGGTAGCGGATCCCCTTGTCCACCATCTCGCCGACCAGCTGCTCCAGGCGGTCACGCACGCGGCGCCTCCAGGTCGTGCCCGGTCAAGCGGCGGAACGCCTCCAGATACTTCGCCCGCGTGCGCGCCACCACCTCGTCGGGGAGGGCGGGGACCGGCGGCTGCTTGTTCCACTGAATCGCTTCGAGATGGTCGCGGACGAACTGCTTGTCGAAGCTCGGCTGCGGGCCGCCGGGCCGGTACTCGTCCTGCGGCCAGTAGCGCGACGAGTCGGGCGTCATGACCTCGTCGATGAGCAGCAGCTCGCCCGCCGCGGTCAGGCCGAACTCGAACTTCGTGTCGGCGAGGATGATGCCGCACGACGCGGCGTGGGCCACACCGTGCGCGTACAGGCCCAGCGTCAACGTCTTCAGGCGATCGAGCAGCTCGCGCCCGACCAGGCGCGCCGCCTCCTGCTCGGAGATGTTGAGGTCGTGTCCGGACTCGGCCTTGGTCGCCGGCGTGAACAGGGGCGCCGGCAGCCGATCCGATTCGATCAATCCCGTCGGCAGGGCGATGCCGCACACCGCGCCGGTGGCCCGGTAATCCTTCCAGCCCGAGCCGGACAGGTAGCCGCGGGCCACGCACTCGATCGGCAGCGGCGTCGTGCGCCGCACGTGCATCGCGCGCCCCTCGAGTATCGCGGCGTGGCGAGCGGCCGGCGCCGGGAAGCGATGCGCGTCGGTGCCGAGCACGTGGTTGTCCACAATGTGCCGGGTGCGATCGAACCAGAACGCGGACAACTGGGTCAGCACCCGGCCCTTGTCGGGGATCCCGGAACCGAGGACGTAGTCGAACGCGGAAATCCGGTCGGTGGCCACGAGGATCAGGGCTTCCTCGCACGCGTACAGGTCGCGCACCTTGCCCCGACGCACGAGCGGCAGGCCGTCCAGGGTCGTTTCGAGCAGGGGTGCGGTCACGGGAGGGGAAACAGATTACCTCATGTAGACTGGTTCGGATTTGCGCGCCCTGCTCCGAACAGTTCTGGTGACCGCGCTCGCGGTCGGGCTGCTGGCGATCTTCCTGCGCAATGCGGACCTGACACGCGTCTGGGCGGAGATGCAGGCGGCGCGCACCGACCTGCTGGTCGTGAGCGTGCTCCTCACCGGCGTGATGTACCTGGTCCGCGCCGAGCGCTGGCAGTACCTGCTCCAGCCGCTCGGGCCCACCCGGTTCTGGGTAGCCTTCCGCACGACGGTGATCGGATTTGCGGCGTCGTTCCTCCTGCCCGCGCGGGCCGGCGAGGTGCTGCGCCCGTACCTGCTCGCGCGCGAGGAGCAGCTGTCGGCGACGGCGGCGTTTGCCACCGTCATCGTCGAGCGCATCCTCGACTTGGTCGCCGTGCTGATCCTGCTCGGCGCGTTCTTCCTGTGGTTCGCCGGCGACGCCGCCGCGGCGGCGCCGGCGTTATATCGGGCGGTGGCGGTGGGCGGGCTGGCGCTGGCGCCGGTCGGGCTGGGCGTGCTGGCCGCGATGTTCGTGATGGCCGGCCACCCCGAGCGCCTGCACGGGCTGGTCTTGCGCGCCGAGCGCCTCCTGCCGGCGCGCATCGCCCACGCCGTCGCCGGCTTCGCCCGCACGTTTGCCGAAGGGCTGGCGGTCGTCCGGCGCCCGTCGCGTCTGTTGTGGGCGATGGCGTGGTCGCTGGTCCTGTGGCTGTGCATCGCCGGCCAGGTGTACGTGCTGGCGCATGCGTTCAACGTGGCGCTGCCGTTTGCCGGGTCGTTCCTCCTGACGGCGCTGCTCGTCGTCGGGGTGTCGATTCCCACCCCCGGGGGCGTCGGCGGCACGCACGAGGCGCTGCGGCTCGGCCTGACGTCCTTCTACGCCGCGGACAACGACGTGGCGGTCGGCGCGGCGATCGTCCACCATGCCATCAACTTCGCGCCAGTGACGGTGCTCGGCCTGTGGTTCATCGCCCGAGACGGCTTGAGCCTGGGCCGCCTGCGCGCCATGTCGAAGGATGCGCGGCGCGAATCGGAGGCGTCGGGTGAGGCCGCCGCGGTGACGCCGGCCGCGCCCGCTGCCGGCGGCGAACGGCGCTCCGAGGTGCGGCTGTGAAGTGTCCGTTCTGCGGCCACCTCGGCGACAAGGTCGTGGACTCGCGCGAGAGCAAGGAGGGCGACGTCATCCGCCGCCGCCGCCAGTGCCTGAACGAGGAGTGTCACAAGCGCTTCACCAGCTACGAGCGCATCGACGAGATCCCGTACATGGTCGTCAAGAAGGACGGGACGCGGGAGCGGTTCGAGCGGCAGAAGCTGGTGGCGGGGTTGCTCAAGGCGTGCGAGAAGCGTCCGGTCAGCGTGGCGGCGATCGAGGACGTGGCCGACCGCGTCGAGCTGATGCTGCAGGAGCGGCCGGAGAAGGAGATCGCGACCGCCGAGGTCGGCGCCTTCGTCATGCAGGAGCTCAAGCGCCTCGACAAGGTCGCCTACGTGCGCTTCGCCTCGGTCTACCGCCACTTCCGCGACATCGGCGAGTTCATGAGCGAGCTGAAGGATTTGTTGAACGCCAAGGACTGACCGGCGACGGAGGAAGGTTCGACCTCGATATGGCGCGCCCGGCCACCGCCACCCGCTCCCCGTCGCCCGCCGCGGCGCCGACCCCGCCGCGGCGGCCATTCCGCGACAATCCCCGGTTGATCCTGGCCGGCATCGCCGTCCTGCTGGCGGTGCTGGTGGCGGTGCTGATCGTCGCCGAGCGCACCTCGCGGCTGTCGCCGGACTTCCTGACCGAGGTGGTGCTCTACGCGCTCTCCGCCACCAACCTGATGATGCTGCTCGGGCTGGTGTTCGTCCTCGCCCGCAACATCATCAAGCTGCTGGTGGAGCGCCGGCGCGCCATCCCGTTCGTGCGCTTCCGCGCCAAGCTGGTGTTCATCCTCCTCGGCATGACGCTGATTCCGGCGGTGCTGGTGCTGATCGTCGGCAGCAACGTGGTGATTCGCGCCGTCGATCAGTGGTTCAACGAGCCGGTCGACGAGATCCTGTCGTCGGCCAACCAGATCGCAGGCTGACTACTACCGCGACCGCCAGCAGGTGGTCGCCGACCAGGCAGCCCGCATCGCCGGCCAGCTCGGCGCCGCCGATCTCGACCTCGGCGGACGTGCGCGCCGTGCGCGCGCAGCTGACGCGCGACGTCAACGACCGCCGCGTCGCCATCGTGCAGGTATACCGGACGACGACCCGTCCCGACGGACAGCTCGACGTCGCGCCCATCGTGGACGTCGCCGCCCCCGACATGCCGCAGCGCTGGCCGCGCGCCTCGGCCGATCGGCTCGCCGCCCGCGTCGCCTCGGGCGCCGACGTCGAGCCGCGGCTGCTCGAGGAAGTGGAGGGGGGCGGCAACCTGTTGCGCGCGGCCAGCGTCATCCGCAACGGCGCCCGCCAGGTCACCGGCGTCGTCGTGGCGAGCGACTACCTCTCGGGCGACCTCGCCGAGCGGTCACGGCGCATGACCAAGGCCTACGAGGACTACACCCAGCTGCGCGTGCTCCGCCAGCCGCTGGCCGGCGTCTACCTCTCGTTCTTCCTCATGGTCACGCTGCTCATCCTGGTCAGCTCGACCTGGATGGGGCTGTACCTCGCCAAGCGCATCACCCGGCCGGTGCAGCTGCTGTCGGTCGCCGCCCGCGAGATCGGCCAGGGGCGCTACGACCAGCGCATCGAGCACCAGGCGACCGACGAGTTCGGGTCGATGATCGAGGCCTTCAACGCCATGGCCGCCGAACTGGCGTCGAGCCGGCGGCGGCTGGAGCGCGCCGCGATCGACCTCGAACGCAAGAACCAGGAGGTGGACGGCCGGCGCCGCTACATCGAGACGATCCTCGAGCGCGTCGCCACCGGCGTCATTTCCATCGACCCGGCCGGGCGCATCGGCACCGTCAACGCCGCCGCGATGCGGCTGCTCGAGGTCGACGCCGGCGTCGTCGGCCAGCCGGCGGTGGACGTCTTCGGCCGCACCGATCTGCAGCCGATCAACGGCGTGCTCGACCAGGCCGCGCGCGCGCGCGCCGACGCCTTCGCGCAGGAGGTCGCCATCGTGCGCGAAGGGCGCGAGCTGCACGTGGCGGCGGCGGCCACCCGCCTCACCGGCGCCGGCGGCGACTACGAGGGCACCGTGCTCGTGCTCGACGACGTGACGCCGCTGATCCGGGCGCAGAAGGTGGCGGCGTGGCGCGAGGTCGCGCGGCGGCTGGCGCACGAGATCAAGAACCCGCTGACTCCGATCCAGCTGTCGGCCGAGCGCATGCGGCGCAAGCTGTCCACCCTCGACGGCGGCGCAGAGCGATCTGGTGGACGAGTGCACCAACACCATCATCGGCGAGGTCGAATCGCTGAAGAACCTGGTCGACGAGTTCTCGCAGTTCGCGCGCATGCCGACGCCGCGCGCCGTGCCCACCGACCTGCGGCCAGCTGCTCGCTGACACGCTGGCGCTCTACGACGGCTTGTTCACCGACCTGCGCATCGAGCGCATCGTCGAGGACGGCCTGCCGCGCGTGCCGCGTCGATCCCGAGCAGACTGCGCCGGGTGATCATCAACCTCGTCGACAATGCCATCGAGGCCACCGATCGGAAAGGCCGGATCGTGGTCGACGCCGCCTACGACCGCGGCAACAGCCTGGTGCGGCTGACCGTGGCCGACGACGGCGCCGGGATCCCGCCGGAGGAGCGGGAGAAGCTGTTCCTGCCGTACTACCGCACCAAGGGACGGGGCAGCGGCCTCGGCCTCGCCATCGTCCGCCGCATCGTCGCCGAACACGGCGGCAATATCGACGTGTCGGACAACGTGCCGCGCGGCACCTGCTTCACGATCGAACTGCCGGTGTGAGCCGGTCGGGCGGACGCAGCCGCCCCCCGACTCCGATCAAGAATCAAGGGGTGACGTTCCCCCGGTCGCCCGTGATCCGCCGATGCCGTCCATCCTGATCGTCGACGACGAACCGGGCGTCCGCTACGTCGCTGAGCGGAGTGCTGCGCGACGAGGGCTTCGAGGTCGAAGCCGCCGCGAGCGGGGAGGAGTGCCTCGAACGCGCCGCCCGCGGCGCCTTCGACGTCGTCGTCCTCGACGTCTGGCTGCCCGGCATCGACGGGCTGGTGACGCTGCAGCGCCTGCGCGAGCGCAACGTCGACGCCCAGGTAGTGATGATCTCCGGGCATGGCAACATCGAGTCGGCCGTGCGCGCCATCAAGATGGGCGCGTTCGACTTCGTCGAGAAGCCGCTGTCGCTGGAGAAGACCGTCCTCGTCGTCCGCAACGCGCTGCGGCAGCGCGACCTCGAGACCGAGAACCGCGTCCTGCGCGCCCGCGTCGATCGCCAGCACGTGATGGTCGGCGACAGCGCCGCGATGCGGCAGCTGCGCGAGCAGGTGGAGATGGCGGCGCCGACCAACGGACGCGTCCTCATCTACGGCGAGAACGGCACCGGCAAGGAGCTGGTGGCGCGGACGGTGCACCAGCGCAGCCGGCGGCGCAACGGGCCGTTCGTCGAAGTCAACTGTGCGGCCATTCCCGAGGAGCTGATCGAGTCGGAGCTGTTCGGCCATGCCCGGGGCGCGTTCACCGGCGCGGTCGCCGAGAAGCCGGGACGCTTCGAACAGGCGACCACCGGCACCATCTTCCTCGACGAGATCGGGGACATGAGCCTGAAGACGCAGGCCAAGGTGCTGCGCGTCCTGCAGGAACAGGTGATGGAACGCGTCGGCGGCACGCAGCGCATCCGCGTCGATGTCCGCGTCCTCGCCGCCACCAACAAGGAGCTCGCCGCCGAGATCCGCGCCGGACGCTTCCGCGAGGATCTCTATTTCCGGCTCAACGTCATTCCCATCTTCGTGCCGCCGCTGCGCGACCGGCAGGACGACATCCCGCCCTCGCCGATCATTTCATGGCGCTGATGGCCGCCGAGTACGGGCGGCGGCCGAAGCGCATCGCGCCGGAGGCGGTCGGCGCGGCTGCAGCAGTATCCCTGGCCCGGCAACGTGCGCGAACTGCGCAACGTGATCGAGCGGCTGATGATCATGGTGCCCGGCGACACCATCACCGCCCAGGATCTCGCGTTCCTCGGCCACGACGGCCTGCGCCGGCCGGCGGTGCCGGAAGGCGACGCGCTGCCGCTCGCCGACGCGCGCGAGCGCTTCGAGCGCGACTACATCCTGCAGGCACTGGCGGCCCAGCATGGCAACATCTCGCGCACCGCGGAGCTGCTCGGGGTCGAGCGCAGCAATCTGTACAAGAAGATGAAGGCGTTCGGGATCGCCCCGTCGCGCGACTGAGTCGCGCGCGGCTGGCAGGAGCGCTACGGCGACCCGCGCAGCCGCGATTCGAGCACCTGCGCGGCGCGGAATCCCCCCAGCTGCAGGTAGAACTCCGCGGTGTGCGGCCAGCGCCGCGGCCGGGACCAGTCCCACGATCTCGCTTTCCAGCACCTGGACGCCGTAGCGCGCCGCTTCGCGCTTGACCGCCTCGAACACCCGGAACATCGGCGTCTTCTCGTAGTTGGTGAGGTTCATCGACACCTGCACGATGCCGCGGTCCTCGAGCGCGATGCCCATCGCCTTGACGAACCGGAAGCCGCCGCTGCTCATGCGGATGGCCGCGGCGATCTTTCTGGCCACGTCGAGCCGGTCGGTGGCGAGGTTGATGTTGTAGGCGATGAGCGGCATGCGCGCCCCGAGAACCGTCGCGCCCGCGCTGGGGTGCGGCGTCGCCGGCCCGAAGTCGGGACGCCAGGCCGGGCCGCGCATCTTCTCGGCCAGCCCCTCGAATTCGCCGCGACGGATGTCCTCGAGGTTGCGCCGCGCCGGGTCGGTCGCCGCGTCCTCGTAGAGGTATACCGGCAGATCGAAGCGCGTCGCGACCGCCGTCGCCGATTTCCCGCGCCAGCGCCACGCAGTCGGCCATCGTCACGCCTTCGATGGGAACGAACGGGCAGACGTCCACCGCGCCGAGGCGCGGATGCTCGCCGGCATGGGCGCGCAGATCGATCGCGGCCAGCGCCTCGTCGTAGAGCCGGAGCACCGCCTCGTGCAGCGGCGCCGCGGTCGGCCACGAACGTCAGGACCGAGCGGTTGTGTGACGCGTCGGACTGCACGTCGAGGAGGTGGACGCCGGGAACCGCGCGAATCGCCGCGGCAACCCGGTCCACGACGTCGGGGCGCCGCCCTTCGCTGATATTCGGGACGCATTCGATGATCGGCATGGGAGTCGGGCCGGCCAGGGCCGGCCGCTTAATAGTGCCTGAAAACTCGGGCCCGCCGGCGGCGAGCCCCCTCGGGGAGAGGGCGGGCGTCCACCACGCCGTAGTCCGCTCCAGCCGTTTGGACGGGCATCGTCCAGCTCGGCCGGAGAAACCGTGCAGATGTGCCGATCTGCAGGCATTCGCGCCTCCTGTTCCCGCTCACACCCCTGGTACCAGTCTTGTTTACCGGTGACGAACACCGCGTTTCAGGTGGTGAGGCCACCGAAATCTGGTACGGTAAGGGGTTGCCAACTGCGTCGATTGATGGACGGGGGGCCCGCCTCCTGTCGTGAACGAGGAGAGAGGACTGACATGCTCAAGACTCTGATGCGAGCGGCGCTGGTCGTGACGCTGGCCGCGGTGGCGGCACCGGCGTTCGCACAGCCCGCCCAGACCGGGACGATCAGCGGCAGCGTACAGGACGCGACAGCCGGCGCGCTGCCGGGCGTCACCGTGACCATCACCAGCCAGGACCGAGGCTTCTCACGGTCGACCGTCTCGGACCAGAACGGCCGCTACGTGTTTCCCGCCGTACCCATCGGTCCCTACACCATCGTGGCGACGCTGCAAGGCTTCGAGACGGCGCAGGCCACCGACAACCTGGTCGAAACCGACAAGACGACCAACGTGCCCTTCGCGATGAAAATTGGCGCGCTGACCGACACGGTCACGGTCCTCGGCGAGACGCCGATCGTCGATCCGACCAGCGTCACGGCGACCACGCGCGTACGGCGCGAGGAGTTCGACAAGCTGCCGGTCGGCCGCAACTACCAGTCGCTGATCGCGGCCGCACCCGGCGTCGTCGGCACCGGCAACGTCAACGCGCTCGGCGCCCTGACCAGCAACAACCTGTTCATCATCGATGCCGTGGATACGACCGATCCGACGACGGGCACATTCGGGACGAACCTGAACTTCGAGGCGATTCAGGAAGTCGGCGTGCTGACCTCGGCGGTCGGCGCCGAGTACGGCCGTGCACAGGGTGCGATCGTGAACGTCGTCACCAAGTCGGGGACCAACCGCTTCGAAGGGTCGGCCAAGTACATCTTCCTCAACGACAACTGGGACGCGCAGAACACGACGGTCAGCGAGGTCACCGGGGCGTCGCTCGAGCGGGTGAAGTTCGACAAGGTCAACCCGACCTATTCGTTCACCGGCGGCGGGCCCCTCTGGCGCGACCGCGCGTGGTTCTTCGGGACCTACGAGCTGACCCAGAGCACCTCGCCGCAGCGGCAGACCGCCGGGCAGATTCCCGAGGACTACCAGCAGGTGCGCGAGGACAAGTTCACCAACGTGCGCGGCACCGTGCAGCTCGCCGAGGGGCACACCGCGTGGGTGAAGTACTACCAGTCGCCCAGCGACGGCTTCGTCGTCGACTACTGGGGCGCCACCACGCCGTCCGGCGAGCGGGAAGCGCTGACGTCGCAGAACCAGAGCGCCAAGAACTGGGCGGCGCAGTGGAGCGGCGTGCTCCGCGACAACTGGTCGATGGAGGCCGCGTTCGCCGACTACAGCTCGCTCATCACCGTCACCACGTTCGAGAGCAGCGGCAAGCTGTCCAACGCGCCCGTCTTCAACGAAGGCGACAGCAAGTACTACAACGGCGCCACGTTCGACGGGTTCGTCGATCGGCCGCGGCAGCAGTTCAATGCCGCCAGCAACTGGTTCCTCACGCCGGGCGGCCGCAGCCACGACGTCAAGGTCGGTTTCGACTTCCAGAACGTGGAGTCCGGCGCCGAGTTCAAGTACCCCAACGCGCAGCTCTACACGGCCGAGTCGTACAACCAGGCCACCGGCACGTTCGTGCCGCTGTTCCGGCAGGATTTCGAGGCCGGGCCCTCGATCTCGACCGGCAAGATCTTCGCGCTCTACGCCCGCGACAAGTTCCAGGTGACCAGCCGCTTCTTCGTCGAGGCGGGGCTCCGCCTCGATCGGCAGACGGGCGACAGCGACATCGGCACCGACACGGTCAGCACGATGGTGGTGGCCCCGCGCCTGTCGGCCAGTTATGACCTCGCCGGCGACGGCAAGACGCTGCTGACCGGCAGCTATGGCCGCTATTACGCCAGCATCATCCAGGACTTCTCGGACGCGTTCGCCAACGTCCCGCAGCAGGAGAACTACGACCTGTTCACCTGGAACGGCAGCCAGTACGTGTTCACCGAGTCGGTGCGCGTGGGCGGCTCGGACTTCCAGCCCAACACCGACCTCAAGCCGTACCACATGGACGAGTTCACGGTTGGCTTCCAGCAGCAGTTCGGCCGCAACATGGCGGCCGGCGCCCGTGTCATCGGCCGCACCTGGAACAACCTGATCGACGACGTGCGAACGTTCCGCCAGGACGGATCGATCGAGCGGCAGGTGCTCAACTACGACGCCGCCGAGCGCACCTACCGCGGCGTGCAGTTCAGCCTCGAGAAGCGCTTCTCGAACAACTGGAACGCCCAGGGCAGCTACACCTATTCGCAGACCGAGGGCAACCATTTCGGCAACACCTTCACCGCCGCTCGGCGATTACCTCGACGCCCAGTGCCGGACGACCGTCGACCTGACGGTGGGCAGCGGCGGGTTCATTCCCTGCGCCGAGGTGCAGAACGGCGCCAACAAGACCGGCCGGCCGATTTACGATCGTCCGCACAACTTCAAGCTCAACGCCGCGTACGTGGCGCCGCTGGGTCCGCTCAACCTGACCGTCGGGGCGCTCACCGAGTTCGTGTCGAAGCGCCGCTACGAGCGGCAGCGTTCGGTCAACGTGCTGTCGCCGGGCACGACGACGAACTCCGGCCAGACCGCCACCTACTTCTACGAGGAGCGTGGCGCGTTCCAGGTGCCCGGACTGGAGAACTTCATCGACTTGTCAACGGAGCTGTCGTGGCGCATGGCCGGCACGCACCAGGCCGGGTTCCGCGCCGAGGTCTTCAACCTCGCCGACAACCAGGAGAAGATCATCAACAACAACGTCACCTGGTGTGGCACGACGGCCACGACCGCGTGCACGACGGCGGTGAACAACTTCGGCAAGGCGAGCGCGCGCGGGTCGTTCCTGTTGCCGCGTCGCTACCGCTTCTCGCTGATCTACCGGTTCTGAGCGTGGCCGGGCGCGTCGAGGCGCCCGCGCACGAGAGCCGGTGAGAGCCCCAGGGCCGGGACGCGCACAGCGTCCCGGCCTTTTTCTCGTGCCGCCGGCCCCAATCGCCGGGCGCCGCGACCTGCTGTAAGTGTTATAATCCGCACGACTTCCGGGCGCGGACACGGCCACGCCGGCTGCCGGCACGGGCAATTGAATTTGGCACCTCACGAATCCCCCCTTCGCACGCACGTTCCCGCCGCCGAGGCGCTGAGCGGCGCCGATCGCGAGGCCCGAATCGAGCAGCTGCTCCTCGCCGGGCTCGACCTCTACTTCGCCGGCCAGTACGAGCAGTCGATCAACCTGTGGACCCGCGTGCTCTTTCTCGATCGCACGCACGGACGTGCCCGCGCCTATATCGAACGGGCGCGCGGCGCGCAGGCCGAGCGGCTCCGCGAATCCGAGGCGGTGCTGCATCAGGGCATCGAGGCGTTCCACGAAGGCGACGTCGCCCGGGCCCGCCGCCTCGTCGCCGACGCGCTCGACCGCGGCGCGTCGCCCGACGACGCCCAGGGGATGCTCGAGCGCATCGAGCGGCTGGGGGCCGGGCAGCGCGCGCCGCGCCACAAGGCCACGTTCGCCGCGCAAACGGCTGACGACGAGGCTGTTCCGCTGCCCGCCACGGGCCACCCGCGACGCCGTCACGGGTGGCGGGCGGCGTCGCTGCTGATCGCGGCGGCAGCCGGCGTCCTGCTCGTCGGGGCCTGGGGAGTGGCGATTCCAGAACCCGGGACCTGGCCGATCTTCAACGCGCCAACGGCCACCGATGCGCGCCTCGTCGCGCCGATCGCCCCCGACCCGCTGCCGCTGCCGACGACGAGCGAGGCGCAACTGTCGCGCGCGCGGCTGCTGGCCGCACGCGGCCAGTTGTACGACGCGCTCACCGAGCTGGATCGCATTCCCCTGGCCAACCCGGTGCGGGCCGAGGCGAACCGGCTGCGGGCCGACCTTCAGAAGCAGCTCCTGCGCCTCGCCGCCGCCGAGCGCGCCACGACACCCCACGAATGAAATGTCCCAAGTGCGGCTATCTCGGGTTCGAGACGGTCGATCGCTGTCGCAACTGTGGCTATGATTTTTCGCTCGCGGTCCCGTCCGCCGCAGCCACGGAGTTGCCGCTGCGCGCCCGCGATGGGACAGGGGCCCCGCTCGCCGACCTCGACCTGGACCTGCCGGACGGCCTCGCGCACGCCGATGATGCGAGCCTCGATCTCGATCGGCTGATTGGCAGCGACGCCCCGGCCGAGGCGCCGAGCGCCCCGGCTCGAACGCCGGCTGCCGCCGCCGACCGCTTGCGGACGCCCGCGGGACCGTCCACACCCAATCCGCAGGCGACGGCCGGACGCGGGCTGCCGCTGTTCTCTCCGGCCGTGGACGCCGACGACACCCCGCTCATCACGACCCCGCGCCCCGTCCGGCCCCCGCTGTCGGTGCGGCGGGCGACCCCTGACGTGCCACGCGTGCGCCCGCGCGCCACACGGCCGCGCCCCGACGACGCGCCGCTCAACTTTCAGCACGAGCCGCAGGGCATCGAGACGGACCGCGCGGCGGTCGCCGACCCCATCCCCGCCGATGGCCGTGCCAGCAGCGCCGCCCGCGTCGCCGCCATGCTCGTGGACCTGGCACTCCTCGCCGGTATCGACAGCGCGATCCTCTACCTCACGCTGGCCATCGCCGGCCTGCCCCTGACCTGGCTCAACGTTGCCGTGCTGCCGGCCGTGCCGACGGCGGCATTCCTCCTGCTCCTCAACGGCGGCTATCTCGTCGCGTTCACCGCCGCCGGCGGCCAGACCATCGGCAAGATGCTGACCGGCATTCGCGTCACCAGCGAGGAGGGACACCGCGTGGACGTGGGTCGCGCGGTGGTGCGCGCGGCCGGATGCCTGCTGTCGCTGCTGACGGTGGGGCTGGCGTACCTGCCGGCATTCGCCTCGCCGGACGCGCGCGCCCTGCACGACCGTCTCGCACGCACGCGCGTCGTGCGCGCACGCTGATTGCGGGCCGGACCCGCAATGAAGCGCTTCGCGTTGTTGTTCGCCTCCGCCGGCTACGCCGGGTTCGCGCCCATTGCCCCGGGCACCGCCGGGTCGGTGGTCGGCCTGGCTCTCTACGTCCTCCTGCGCTGGCTCGACAGCGCGGTGATCGAAGTCGGGGTCATCGCCGTCGTGTTCGCGCTGGGGACCTGGACGGCGACGATCGTCGAAGCCGAGTTCGGCAAGGATCCCGGGGTCGTCGTGATCGACGAAGTGCTGGGCATGCTGGTGACGCTCGCCTTCCTCGACGTGACGCCGCTCGGGGCCTTCGTCGCCTTCGTGCTGTTCCGCCTCTACGACGTCGTCAAGCCCTTTCCCGCCGGCCGGCTCGAATCGCTGCCAGGCGGACCGGGCATCATGCTCGACGATTTCGTGGCCGGGCTGTACGGGCAACTGACGATGCGCGTGCTGATCGCGCTCGGGCCGGGAATCCTGGCGTGAGCGGCGGACCCATCCGCCGCGCGGCCATCCTCGCCATCGGCAGCGAGCTGCTCGGCTCGTCGCGCCTCGACACCAACTCGCTCTACATCACCGAGGCGCTCAACAGCATCGGCGTCGGCGTCGTGTTCAAGGCCGTCGTCGGCGATGACCGCCACGAGCTCGGCACGCAGGTGGCGCAGGCCCTCGACCGGGTGGACCTCCTCGTCCTCACCGGCGGCCTGGGTCCGACCGAGGACGATCTCACGCGCGAGGTCGTGGCCGCGCACCTGCACCTGCCGCTCGCCGAGGATCCCGCGATCACCGACGCAATTCGCCGCCGCTTTGCAGGGCGCGGCTGGGCGATGCCCGAAATCAACCGCCGGCAGGCGATGGTTCCCCGCGGGGCGACCGTGCTCGCCAACGCCAACGGCACCGCGCCGGGGCTGTGGATCGAGGCGGCGGGGAAGGGCATCGCGCTGCTGCCCGGGCCGCCGCGCGAGATGAAGCCGATGCTCGACCTGCTGGTGGCCGAACGGCTGCGGCCGCGCGCCGCCGGCCTCACGCTCGCGCGGCGCGTCCTGAAGATTGCCGGCCGCAGCGAATCGCGCGTCGAGGAGCTCACCCAGCCCGTGTACAGCCGCTGGCGCGAGCAGGACCCGCCGATCGAGACGACGATCCTCGCCGCCCCGGGCCAGATCGAGCTGCACCTGTCCGCGTCCGGCCCGGACCCCGCCGCCCTCGCCGCTGCGCTCGACCAGGCGGTCGCCGCGATTGCCCAGCTCTTGCCGAACGACCTGTTCAGCGACGACGGACGTTCGCTCGAAGAGGTGGTGGGCGGGATGCTGCGCACGCGCGGCTGGCGCATCGCGCTGGCCGAGTCGTGTACCGGTGGCCTGGCCACCTCGCGCCTGACTGATGTGCCGGGGGCCTCGGACTATGTCGAGCAGAGCGTGGTGGTCTACAGCAACGCCTCCAAGATTACCGGGCTGGGAGTCCCGGAGGGTCTGCTCGCCGAGCACGGCGCCGTGAGCGAGCCGGTGGCCGAAGCGATGGCGTGCGGCATCCGCGAGCGGGCGGGCGTGGAGGTCGGCGTCGGGATCACCGGCATCGCCGGGCCAGGCGGCGGATCGGCGGAGAAGCCGGTCGGCACGGTGTGCGTGGCCGTCACCACCGGGACGACCCACGCGCGGACGTTCCGCTTCCCGGGGAATCGCGAGCTGGTGAAAACCTTCGCCGCGTTCACCGCCATCGACATGGTCCGGCGGGTGCTGGCCAACGTTCCGGCCAACGCCGACTGGATGCGCAACTAACTGCTTCGCAAGGGTTCGCATGCGCCTGTTCGTTGCCGTCGAGGCATCCGACGCGACTCGTGCAGGGCTCCGGGCGCTGCGCGCGCGACTCGAGCCGCGGCTGGCGGCGTCACGGCCACCACGGGTGACGTGGGTAAACCCCGACACCGCGCATGTGACGCTGCGCTTCGTGGGTGAGGTGGCCGACGACCTCGCACCCGCGCTCGTCTCGGCGCTGGCTCCCGAGTTCCCGGTCGCGCCGTTCGACGTCCGCTTCGATCGCCTGGGCGCGTTTCCGGACGTGCGTCGTCCGCAGACGATCTGGATCGGCGCGAGCGGCGACAGCGGGCTCGGCGTGCTAGCCGGCCTGGTGGGCGAACGCCTCGACCCGCGGATCGGGCCGGGCGACGCCCGGCCGTTCCGCGCGCACCTGACCGTCGCACGCGTCCGCGATCCCGGCGGCGTCCGCTGGTCGTCGCTCCTGGCGGATGTGGCAATCGACGCGACGGTCACGCCCGTCACCCACGTAAGGCTCGTGCGCAGTGCCCTGTCGGCGCACGGCCCCATCTATACTGAACTCGCCAGGACGGTGCTCGCGGCACCGTTGGCTCGCTGACTCATGGACACGCTTCTGCCCCTGCTCGTCGGCTACGGCATTGGATCGCTGCCGCTCGGCTATCTGGCCGCCAGCCGCATGAAGGGCATCGACCTGCGCCGTGTCGGCAGCGGCAATGTCGGGGCGGCTAATGTGTATCGGACCGCAGGCCCGGCTGTGGCGGCGTTGGTCGTCCTGCTCGACGTGGCCAAGGGAATCGCGAGCGTCCTGCTCGCGGCGCGACTGACGGGTGGGGCCGCGGCGCCGGCCGCCGCCGGCGTCGCCGCGATCATCGGGCACGTGTACCCGGTCTGGCTGCGGTTCCACGGCGGCAAGGGCGTGGCCACGGCCGGTGGGGTGTTCGCGACCCTGGCGCCGGGCGCGACCGCCATTGCCGCCGCAGTCTTCGTCGTCGTGGTGTGGATCACGCGCTACGTCTCGCTCGGGTCCGTGATCGCGAGCCTCCTGCTGCCGCCGCTGGCGTGGATCAGCCAGTCGCCGGTGCCGGTCGTGGCCGGGAGCCTCGTCGCCGCGCTCCTCATCGTGCAGCGGCATCGGGCCAATCTCGCGCGGCTGCAGCAGGGCACCGAGCGGCGTCTCGGCCAGCGAGCCTGACGTGACGGCACCTCGCAACGGCCGTCCGCACCGGGTCGGTGTGATTGGCGCAGGCAGTTGGGGCACCGCGCTCGCCGTGCACCTCGCTCGCCTCGGGCACGACGTGCACCTGTGGGGCCGCGACCGTGCGCTGGTGGCGGACATGCGGACGCGACGCGCCAATGCCGTCTACCTGGCCGACGTCAATTTTCCGGATGCGCTGGAGCCGACCAGTGCGCTCGCGGAGGCGCTGGAGGGGGCGCGGACGGTGATCGTGGCGGTCCCCTCGCATGGCATGCGGGCGATCCTGCGTGACGCGTCGGCGCTCATCACGGCGGACATGCTCGTCGTCAGCGCGACCAAGGGCCTCGAGGAGCAGACGCTGCTGCGCATGTCGGAGGTCGTCGCGCAGGAGCTGCCGCAGGTATCGGAGCTGGCGGTGCTCTCCGGGCCCAGCTTTGCCATCGAACTCGCCCGCGAATTGCCCACGGCCGTTGTCGTCGCGTCCGCCACCGCCGTTGCGGTGGAACACGTCCAGCAGGAGTTCCGTTCGGGCGCGCTGCGCTTATATGGCAGCACCGACCTCGTCGGCGTCGAGATCGGCGGCGCGCTGAAGAACATCATCGCCATTGCCGCGGGCGTCGTCGAAGGTCTCGGACTCGGCCACAACGCGCTGGCGGCCCTCATCACCCGCGGGCTCGCCGAGATCGGCCGGCTGGCGGTGGCCCTGGGGGCGCAGCGGGACACCCTGGCCGGCCTCGCCGGCCTGGGCGACCTCGTCTTGACGTGCACCGGTGAAGCCAGCCGCAATCGCCACGTCGGCACCGAGTTGGCGCACGGACGGACGCTCGCCGAGATCCTCGCGAGCACGAAGATGGTCGCCGAGGGGGTGCGCACCACGCGGGCGGCGCTCGAACTGGGCAGCCGGCACGGCATCGAGCTGCCCATCGCGGCGCAGATGGCGGAGGTGCTCGAGGGCCGGCGCGACCCGCAAACCGCGGTCTACGAGCTCATGGGCCGGCGGCAGCGGCACGAGTAGGCGACACCCGGCTGATAGAATCGGCTGGTGGGCTTCTTCGATCGACTCAAGGCCGGCCTGGCACGGACGGCGCAGCAGTTTTCCGAACGGTTCGACGCGCTGGTCGAGCAGGCCGACGCCCCCGCGCAGCGCACCAGGCCCGTCGACGTCGAGACGCTCGAGGCGCTCGAAGAGCTCCTGATCATGGCGGACGTCGGGCTGGCCGCGACCGACGAGATCGTCGAGGCCGTGCGCGGCCGCGCCCGTCGCGGCGAGAGCCTGCGGGCGCTGGTGAAGCAGGAGATCCTTCGCATCTTCGACAACGTGCAGCGCCCCGCGGGCAACGGGGCCAGCCCGCATGTCACCCTCATCGTCGGCGTGAACGGCACCGGCAAGACCACCACGGTGGGGAAGCTGGCCAACCAGCTCAGGTCGGCCGGCAAGCGGCCGCTGATCTGCGCCGCCGACACGTTTCGCGCCGCCGCCGTCGATCAGCTGCAGATCTGGGCAGACCGTGCCGGTGTGGACATGGTACGGGCGCGCGAGGGGTCCGACCCGGCGGCCGTGGTCTTCGACGCGCTGGCCGCCAGCAAGGCGCGCGGACGCGATACGGTGCTGGTCGACACGGCCGGGCGGTTGCACACGCGCACCAACCTGATGAACGAGCTGGACAAGATTCGCCGCATCGCGGAGCGCGAGGTCGCCGGAGCGCCGCACGAGGTGCTGCTCGTGCTCGACGCCACCGTCGGGCAGAATGGCCTTGCCCAGGCGCGCGAGTTCACCACCGTCGCCGGCGTCAACGGCATCGTCCTCACCAAGCTCGACGGCACCGCCAAGGGCGGCGTCGCCGTCGCCATCGCCCACGACCTCAAGGTGCCCATCCGGTTCGTCGGCGTCGGCGAAGGGATCGACGATCTCCTGCCGTTCTCGGCCGCGGAATACGTCGAGGCCTTGTTCCAGGAAAAGTGGTGACCAGCGACGTCACGATGATGCAGCGCGCACTGTTCCACGCCGCGCGCGGCCAGGGGCGAACCACGCCGAATCCGATGGTGGGCGCCATCGTCGTTGCGGCCGACGGCGTGGTCAGCGGGCACGGCTGGCACGAGCGTGCGGGGGAGCCGCATGCGGAGGTGCACGCGCTGAACCAGGCCGGCGCCCGCGCCCGCGGCGGGACGCTGTATGTCAACCTCGAACCGTGCTGCCACGTCGGCCGCACCGGGCCATGCACGCGGCGCATCATCGACGCCGGCATCGCGCGGGTGGTCATCGCGATGACCGATCCCGACGCGCGGGTGAACGGCCGAGGCGTCGCGGAGCTGCGCCGTCACGGGATCGCCGTGGACGCCGGCGTGTGTGAAGAGGACGCGCGGCGCCTGAACGCCGCATTCATCTGCGTGAGGACCTGCGGCCGCCCGTTCGTCGTCCTCAAGGCGGCGGCGAGCCTCGACGGGAAGGTCGCCGCGGCACCCGGCGTCCGCACGCCGCTGACCGCCGCCGCCGCCAACCGCAAGACCCAGTCGCTTCGGGCCGCGGTGGACGCCGTCGCGGTCGGTTCCGAGACGCTGCGCGTGGACGACCCGCTCCTGACTGCGCGCGAGGTGCAGCGCGTGCGGCCCCTGGCGCGGGTCATCTTCGACCGGCGGCTGCGCACCACGCCGGCGGCGCGGGTGTTCTCGACCGTGTCGGAAGGCCCGGTCATCGTCCTGACGCGCTCCCGCGGCGGCCCGGCCGCGGCCCTCGCGGCCGCGCTCGAGGCCGTGGGCGCGACCGTCGTCGAAGCGGCGACGCTGGCCGAGGGAGTCCGCGCGCTGCTGGCATGGGACGTCTCCACGCTGCTGGTCGAGGGCGGCCCGGCGCTGCACGCCGCGTTCTGCGCGGCACGTCTGGTGGACCGCGTGCATCTAATCGTGGCCCCTTGCGTCCTGGGGGCCGAGGGGGTGCCGTGGGTGGACGCGGCGACGCTCGACCTGTCGGGAGCCACCCGGCTGGTGGCGGAACCGCGCGGCCCCGATACGTGGATCGAAGCCGATGTTCACGGGCATTGTTGAAGCGGTGGGGTCGGTCGCCGCCGTCGAACCGGCCGCAGGCGGCTCGCGGATCCGCATCCAGAGCCCGCTGGCGTTGGAGTTGACGGCGGGGGAGAGCGTGGCCGTGAACGGTGTCTGCCTGACGGTGACGGCCGTCGCCGGCGACGAGTTGTCCGCCGACATCGGTCCCGAAACGGCACGGGTGACAACCTGCGGCGGCCTCCAGCGGTACGATACGGTCAACCTCGAACGCCCGCTGCGCCTGGACGGGCGGCTCGGCGGCCATCTCGTCCTGGGCCACGTGGACGGCGTCGGGTTGGTGAACGACGTCCGATCGGAGGCGGACTCGCACTGGCTGACCATCGCCTATCCGGCCGACCTCGCTCCCTTCTTCATCCGCAAGGGATCGGTGGCGGTCGACGGCGTCAGCCTGACGGTCGCCACGCTCGCGGACGGCCAGTTCGCCGTCCAGGTCATTCCGTTCACGTGGAGCGTCACGACCTTGCGCGCGCGCGGGGCCGGCGCCAGGGTCAACCTCGAGTGCGACCTGATCGGGAAGTACGTGGCACGCGTGATGGAGCTCAGGTGACGTCATGGCCGCAGCACAACTGAAGATTGCCAAGGGCGCGCGCTCGCCGTTCGCTCCGATCGACGATGCCGTGGCCGCGATTCGCCGCGGCGAGATCGTCATCGTCGTGGACGACGAGGACCGGGAGAACGAAGGCGACCTGACCATTGCCGCCGAGAAAGTGACGCCCGAGGCCATCAACTTCATGGCGACGCATGGCCGCGGCATGATCTGTCTGCCGATGACCGGCGAGCGCCTCGACGCGCTCGATATCCCCTTGATGGTCGATCGCAACACCACCACGCTGAACACCGCGTTCACCGTGTCCATCGAGGGGCGGGCGGGCGTGAGCACGGGCATCTCGGCGCACGACCGGGCGCGGACCGTGCTGACGGCGATCCATCCCGACACCACGCCGCAGGACCTGGCGCGTCCCGGGCACATGCATCCGCTGCGCGCGCGCGAGGGCGGCGTGCTCGTGCGCGCCGGCCAGACCGAGGCGGCGGTGGACCTGGCCCGCATTGCCGGGCTCTATCCAGCGGGCGTCATCTGCGAAATCATGAGCAAGGACGGCACGATGGCGCGGGTGCCGGAGCTGGCGCGGTTCGCCCGGCGGCACAAGCTCCTGATGATCACGATCGCCGACCTGATCCGCTACCGGATGCGGACCGAGGGACTGGTGCGGAAAGTGGCCGTGGCCGGCCTGCCCACCGAGTTCGGCGACTTCACGATCCACGGGTTCGAGAGCCTCATCGACGGGGAGACGCACGTCGCCCTGGTGTACGGCGACATCGGCGACGGGGAGCGGGTCATGGTCCGCGTGCACTCCAAGTGCCTCACCGGCGACGTCTTCCACTCGGCCCGCTGCGACTGCGGCATTCAGCTGCACACGGCGATGGCCCGGATCTCGGCCGAGGGGCGGGGCGTGCTGCTCTATCTCAACCAGGAAGGCCGCGGGATCGGCCTGGCCAACAAGCTGCGCGCCTACGAGCTCCAGGACCAGGGCCTGGATACGGTGGAGGCGAACGAGAAGCTGGGATTCAAGCCCGATCAGCGCGATTACGGGATTGGCGTGCAGATCCTGCGGGCCCTGGGCGTCCGCTCGATGCGGCTCCTGAGCAACAACCCCCGGAAAATGGTGGCGGTCGAGGGGTATGGTCTGTCCCTGCTGGAATGGCTGCCGCTGGAAATTCCGGCGTCGGAGCACACCCGGAAGTACCTCAAAACCAAGAAGGACAAACTCGGCCACCGCCTCGATTCGGTTTGACGAGTCCCCACAACTGCTCATAAGATAAGGGTTTGCCCGCGGAGGGCTGGGCGGCTCCATTCACCGTCCACTCCCGTCAACGGCCACCCATGCTCGACGCGCTCAGCACCCGCCTGCAGGACGTCTTTCAGTCACTGAAGGGCGAGACACGTCTCACCGAGGCGACGGTCGAGGCTGCGCTCCGGGAAATCCGGATGGCGCTGCTCGAAGCCGACGTCAACCTGCAGGTGGTGCGCGCGTTCATCGACCGCGTGCGCGACCGGGCGATGGATCAGGCGGTGCTCAAGAGCCTGACGCCGAGCCAGCAGGTCGTGAAGATCGTGCGCGATGAGCTGATCGCGCTCTTCGGCGACGCGAAAGGCGGGCTGCAGGACACCTCCCAGCGCCCGCGCGTGATCCTGATGCTCGGGCTGCAGGGCTCGGGCAAGACGACCACCTCGGCGAAGCTCGGAAAGTGGCTGGCGAAGCAGGGGCGTCATCCGGTGCTGGTGTCCACCGACGTGCGCCGGCCGGCGGCCATTCAGCAGCTCGCGGTCATGGCCGCGAAGGCCGGCGTGCGCGTGCACGACCCGGCGGGTGAGATGGATCCGGTGGCGCGCGCCCAGAGCGCGCTGGCCGCGGCGCGCAACGTCGGCAACGACGTGGTGATCGTGGACACGGCCGGTCGGCTGCACATCGACGACGAGCTGATGCGCGAGCTGGTGGCGATCAAGGACGCGGTACAACCGGCCGACCTGTTGTACGTCGCCGACGCGATGACCGGCCAGGACGCCATCAAGAGCGCCGGCGAGTTCAACCGCCAGATGGGCGTCACCGGGGTCGTGCTCAGCAAGATCGACGGCGACGCGCGCGGCGGCGCGGCGCTGTCGGTGGTGTCGGTCGTCGGCGTGCCGATCGCGTTCGTCGGCGCCGGCGAGCGCATCGAGGACATCGAGGCGTTTCACGCCGACCGCTTCGTCTCGCGCCTGCTCGGGATGGGCGACGTGCTGTCGCTCATCGAGAAGGCCGAGGAGGTCATCGACGAAGCCGACGCGGAGAAGCTCGAGGAGAAGATTCGCAAGGGCGGGTTTTCGCTCGAGGACTTCCGCGACCAGCTGAAGACGCTGCGCCGGATGGGCCCGCTCGAGCACATCATCGGGATGCTGCCCGGCCTCGGCAACCTGAAGCAGCTCGCCGACCAGAAACCGGACGAACGGCAGCTGCGGCGGGTGGAGGCGATCATCGGATCGATGACCGCGGAGGAGCGCCGGCACGCCGAGCTCATCGACGGCAGCCGGCGCAAGCGGATCGCGCGCGGCAGCGGCACCGCGGTCGAGGACGTCAACCGCCTGCTCAAGCAGTTCAACGAGATGCAGCGGATGCTGAAGATGGTCGGGCAGGCAACCGGGCAGACCATCGCGGCGCCGCCGAAGAAAAAGAAGAAGAAGGGGCCCTTCAGCCTGATGCGCTGACGCGGGCCGGGGTCAACGCGCTGGCGGAGTGGAACGACGGGAAGACGAAGGAAAAACATGCTGTCCATACGAATGCGGCGGGTCGGGTCGAAGAAGCGGGCCTATTACCGGGTGGTGGTGACCGAGGGGCGGACGCCACGCGAGGGAAGCTTCCTCGAGATTCTCGGCACCTATAATCCGCGCACCAAGCCGGCGACCGTGGAGGTCGACCGTGCGCGCGTCGACCACTGGATCAAGCAGGGCGCGCGGCCGTCCGATTCGGTGCGGACGCTGATCGCGCGCCATCTGACCCGCGATCGCGGCGCGGTGACGGCCCCGGACGCCGGCGCCGGCGCGCCGCAGGCGTAGGAGCGGGACGTGGCTGACCTCAAGGGGCTGGTGGAAGTGATCGCGCGGGCGCTCGCCGACGAGCCGGATGCGGTGACGGTCGGGGAGAGCGAGCGCCGCGGCGTCACGGTGATCGAACTGCAGGTGGCCCCAGGCGATCTCGGGCGGATCATCGGGCGGCAGGGCCGGACCGCGGCCGCCGTGCGCACGCTGCTGGCAACGGCGGCGGATGCCGACGGCAAGCGCGCTACCCTGGATATCCGCGACGCCACCGGCCGCTGACCCGGGCCGAAAACGGACGAGGGAAGGGGTCGAGGCGTGACCGCGGCCGAGTGGGAGGATATGGTGCTGGTCGGGTTCGTCGCCCGGACGCACGGCAACCGCGGTGAGGTCATCCTCAAGTCGGAGACCGACTTCCCCGAGGAGCGCTTTCGGGTGGGGGCCGTCCTGCACGGCCGGCGCGGCGCCGGGCCGGTCGAACCCGTGCAGGTCACGAGCGTGCGCTTTCAGCAGGGACGGCCCGTGATCGGGGTCGCGGGGATCGGCTCGATCGGCGAGGCCGAGCGCCTGGCCGGGTACGAACTACGCGTGCCGGCGAGCGAGCAACGGGCGTTGCCGGCAGGCTCCTATTACCACCACCAGCTGATCGGGTGCGAGGTGGTCACCCGGCCGGGCGAAGTCGTCGGGCGTGTCGCCGCCGTGCAGGGAGAAGGGGAGGCGACGCGGCTGGTGGTGCGCAGCGTTCGGCAGGAAGTGCTGATCCCGCTGGTGCAGGGGATCTGCGACATCGACGTCGCGGCCCGGCGCATCGTCGTGGATCCGCCCGACGGGTTGCTGGAGGTGAACGGAGAGTGGCGCGCCTGAGGCACACCGGCGAGCGGCAGCGGACGCCCGGGCGAGCCCGGCGCTCCCCGGCCGGACGAGGGCCGGCGTGACCATCGACGTCGTCACGATCTTCCCGGACATGGTGGAGGCCGGGCTGACCGCCGGGGTCATCGGCCGGGCGCGGCAGGCGGGAATCCTGGACATCGGCGTCCACAACCTCCGCGACTTCACGACCGACCGGCATCGCGTCGTGGACGATGTGCCGTTCGGCGGCGGCCCGGGGATGGTGATGAAGCCCGAGCCGCTGTACGCCGCGGTCGACGCGCTGGTGGCGCGCCGCGGGCCGGCCGACGCCGTCCTGCTGATGTCGCCGGCGGGACGGCGGTTCACGCAGGCCGACGCCCGGCGCCTGGCGCAGCTGCGGCATCTCGTGGTGCTGTGCGGCCGATACGAGGGGGTGGACGAGCGGGTCCGGGAACACGTGGCCACCGAGGAAGTGTCGATCGGCGACTACGTGCTGTCGGGCGGTGAGCTGCCGGCGATGGTGGTGATCGACGCGGTCGGGCGGCTGGTGCCGGGAGTGGTCGGGGACGACCAGTCGGTGGAGGCCGACTCGTTCACGCGCGGATTGCTGGATCACCCGCACTACACGCGGCCGGCGGAGTTTCGCGGGCAGCGCGTGCCGGACGTGCTGGTCTCGGGGCATCACGCCGAGATTCGCCGATGGCGGCGGACGCAGGCGTTGCAGCGGACCGCCGAGCGGCGGCCGGAGCTGCTCGAGACGGCCACGCTCGACGACGAGGAACGGGCGATCTTGCGCGAGTGGCAACACCCGCGTTCACGGAAGGACGAGAAAGGGAGCGAATGATCATGGGCGCCATGGAGTTGGTGGAACAGAGTCAGTTGACCGAGCGGCCGCGGATGAAGGCCGGCGATACCGTCCGCGTGCACGTACGCGTCAAGGAAGGCGACAAGGAGCGCATCCAGATCTTCGAGGGCGTGATCATCAACCTGCGCCGCGGCGGCGTGCGCGCGTCGTTCACCGTGCGCAAGGTGTCGTTCGGACAGGGCGTGGAGCGCATCTTCCCGATGCACTCGCCGATCATCCAGAAAGT
The DNA here is from genome assembly GCA_963707795.1 of uncultured Acidobacteriota bacterium. Classification (GTDB taxonomy): domain Bacteria; phylum Acidobacteriota; class Vicinamibacteria; order Vicinamibacterales; family UBA2999; genus JACCSI01. The sequence continues at coordinate 1,444,201 of OY970174.1, forward strand.
GGACGTCGTGCGCTCGGCCAAGGTCCGGCGCGCGAAGCTGTACTTCCTGCGCGAGCTCAAGGGCAAGGCGGCGCGGATGAAGGAAGTCAAGCGCTCGTAGGCGACGGCACGCGCAAGGGTCGGCCGGTGCGGAGCGGAAGTCCGGAACGTCTGGTGCTACGCGGATGAAGAAAGTCGGCGCGCGGCGCACGATCGAGAACGCACTCCGGCGCTACGGGTTCGTCTGCATTGCCGGGGTCGATGAGGTCGGACGCGGCTGCCTGGCTGGTCCGGTGATGGCCGGGGCCGTCGTCCTCGACCCGGACCGGCACATTCCCGGGCTCGCGGATTCGAAGGCGCTCACCGCCCTCGGCCGCGACCGCCTCTTCGATGCCATTCGCGCCCGTGCCCTGACCTGGGCCGTCGCGGCCGCCGAGCCGCCGGAAATCGACGAAATCAACATTCACCAGGCCACGCTGAAGGCGATGCAGCGTGCGGTCCTGGCACTGGCGCCCCTCCCCGACGCCGTGCTCGTGGATGCCTTCCGCATTCCCGCCCTGCCGATGGCGCAGCGCGGCGTGATCAAGGGCGACCGCTACTGCGCCGCCATCGCGGCGGCCTCCATCGTCGCCAAGGTCACCCGCGATCGGCTGATGGACACCCTGCATCGCGACGACCCCCGCTACGGGTTCGACCGCCACAAGGGCTACGCGACGGCCGACCACCTGTCGGCGGTGGCGCGCCACGGATACTCCGGCGTGCATCGCCGGTCCTTTCGCCCGCCGACCCTGTTCGACGCGCTGCCCGCCGAGGAGTGCTGATGGGCCGCATCGATCGGCAGAAAGCCATCCAGGCCGCAGAAACCGCCGTACGACAGGGCAAGGTGGAGACGGCCATCGCACGGTACGCCGCTGTGGTCGCCGCCTACCCCGCCGATTGGAACTCCGTCAAAACGCTCGCCGATCTCTATCTGCGGACGCAGCAGACCGACAAGGCCGTGCCGCAGCTCTGGCGGGTGGCCGACCATTTCGCCGCCGAGGGCTTCCACGCCCGGGCCGCGGCGCTCTACAGGAAGGTGGCGCGCCTGCGCCCGGAGGACGATCGCGCGCTCGTGCGGGCGGCGGAGATGTCGGTCCGGCTGGGTCTGCTCGCCGATGCCCGCCAGACCTTGTCGGAGGTCGAAGCCCGGCGCCGCGACCGTGGCGACAAGGCCGGGGTCGCGGCGATCCGCCGCCGGATCGACGCGCTCGACGCCGAAGAAGAGGTCGTTCCCCCTGTTTAGGCGTCTGCTGTTCGTCGCCCTGCTCCTCGAAGCGGGTCTGCTGCTCATCCTGATTCCCTGGTCGACGCTGTGGGACCGCAATTACTTCGTCGACGCCGTCCCGGGCCTGGAAGCCATCCTCGGCAATCCGTTCGTCCGCGGCGCGGTGTCAGGACTGGGGCTGGTCAACATCCTCGCCGCGCTCGCGGAGCTGGTCGATCTGTTCCTCGCCCGTGGGGGCGACGAACCCGCGATGCCACAGGACGCGCCGCGTTTCGACGATCGCCATGCCGGCTGAGCGGACCCGGACCACGCTCTGCCTGATCACCGACCGCCGCCGGCTCGCGGCCGCGGCCGGCCAGCCGTTGGCTGCGGGCGAGCACCTGGTCCTCAGCCAGGTCACCGGCGCGATTCGTGGCGGCGTCGACGTCGTGCAGATTCGCGAACGCGATCTCGAGGGGGGTGCGCTGGCGGCCCTGGTTCGGCGCTGCCACGCCGCGGCCGCCGGCACCGGCGCCCGCATTCTCGTCAACGATCGGCTGGACGTCGCCCTCGCTACGGGGATCGATGGTGTGCATTTGCGTGAAGACAGCATGCCGGTCGCAACCGCGCGGCGGCTGTTGCCGCCGCCGTCGCGGGTTGGACGATCGGTGCACGCGCCGGCCGGGGTCGCCGCCGCGGGACCCGTGGACTACCTGCTCGCGGGCAGCGTGTTTCCGACATCTTCCAAGGCCGCCGACACGCGCTGGCTGGGGATTGACGGGCTCCGCTCGATCGTCGGAACCGCCGGTGCCGTGCCGGTCTGGGCCGTCGGCGGGGTGACGCACAGCCGGATTGCCGCCGTCATCGCCGCCGGCGCGGCGGGCGTCGCCGCCATTTCGGCATTCATTCCGTCAGGCCCGCCGGACGAGATCGCGATGAGAGTGCAAAAACTGACCGCGGATCTGCGTTTTTGCTTTGACACCCCCGAGAACCTTTCCTAGTATCGCCTTACGCGCTGAAAATACGGCAGTTCTGGCAGTAACCCAAACACGTGAATATCGACATGGGGCCGATGACCGAGCCTGCGGCCGGTGACGTCGGCACTTGGCTTCGCGTCAAGCGTGAGCAATCCGGCTTGACCCTTCGGCAGATCGCCGATTCGACGAAGCTCTGCGTGCGCACGCTCGACGCCCTCGAGCGCAATCGGGTGACGCAGCTCCCCGGCGGGATTTACTGTCGCGCGATCGTTCGCGCGTACACGTCGGAGGTGGGCCTCGATCCGGAGGACACGCTCCGGCTGTTCCTCGCGCAGCATCCGCAGGATCCCTCGACGCTGCCGCCCGAGCGCATCGTCACCGCGCCGCCGCCCAAGCGGCCCCGGATACGCATGCGCATGGTGGTCGGCCTGATCGGGACGTTGCTCCCCGTGCTCGCCGGCGTCTTCTACTTCACGCTCAGCGCCCGAGGCTTCGACACAGCGGCGCCGGTCGTCGATCTGACGACAGGCGTGGTCCCGTCACGCGGACACTCGCTGGCGATGATGATCTCCGTCTCGTCGGCGTGCCGGCTGCAAGTCGTCGCCGACGGACGAATTGCGCTGGCGCGGCGCGTCGATGCCGGAGAACTGCTGCGCCTCGAGCTGGGCAACGACGTGGTGTTCGTCGGCGACGATGCCGGCGCCGTGCACGTCAGCGTCAACGGCCGCGCCGCGCGGGCGCTCGGTGAGGCGGGCCAGCCGCTGACGGTGCGCATCGGGCGCGACGATTACCAGTCCTGGCTGATTCGGCCGTAGCGTCGTCATGGCCGACGGCCCCGAGGACAATCCCGCGGGCGACGGCGAAACCGCAAGTGCGGCCAGCCCGGCGCTCACCATCCAGCGCATCGCGGCGATGAGCGTCCCGGAGCGGGTGACCGCCGCGGTGCGCGGCACCCGTGAGATGCGCGCCCTGCTCATCCGTGACCCGAACAAGATGGTGGCGCTGACGGTGCTGCGCAGCCCGAAGCTGACCGAGCCGGAGGTCGAGCAGTTCGCGCGGATGAGCACCGTCGACGCCGACGTGCTGCGGGCCATCAGCCAGTCGCGCGCCTGGCTCAAGAACTACGCCATCGCCCTCGCGCTGGTGAAGAACCCGAAGACGCCGCTGGCCGTCTCGCTGCCGCTGCTGCGGCGGCTGCACGACGCCAATCTGCGGCGCCTGTCCGAAGACCGCAACATCCCCGAGCCGCTGCGCATCGCCGCCCGCAAGAAGGTCGTGCTGGAGCGGCGATAGTTTCGGGGGGAGGGGAGGGGAATTTACGAATCCCGGTCCGTCCGCCGCCCCTTGTTCTTCGGCAGCCACTGCCTCCGCATTTCCGTCAGACCCTGCATGAACACCGTCGCCCGTTCGCGCTCGTCCTCCGAGGCCATCGACTTCAGCAGATCGATGGCGCGGTCGAAGTCGCGCGCGATGGTGGCGCGCGTCGCTCCGTAGTAGAGCCGGCGAATCTCGTCCAGGGCGGCGCTCATGCCGCCCGATTCCGGTGCCGCCGCAGCGCCCGCCGGAAGGCGTCGTAGGGCAGGGTGTTCAGCACGTTGTCACGCCGGGCCCACGCGCGCCGCGCCACCATCACGCCCCAGCGCGTCGTGCCGAGCGCCGCGCGCGAGTGCGCGTCGCTCGAGATGACCAGCGCGGCGCCGTGCTCGTGCGCGAAGCGCGCGTGCACGTCCGACAAGTCGAGCCGCTCGATCTGGCAGTTGATCTCGAGCGCCACGCCGTGGGCCACCGCCGCGCGCACGACCTGCTCGATGTTCAGGCGCGACGGCTCGCGCCGGAGCAGGGCACGGCCGGTCGGATGGGCGAGCACGTCCACCCACGGATGCTCGATGGCGCGGATGACGCGGGCGGTGATCTCGGCTTCGTCCTGCCGCAGCGCCGAGTGCACCGACGCGATCGACGAGATCGAGCTCGGCCAGGCAGTCGCTGGCCAGGTCCAGCGAGCCGTCCACCAGGATGTCGCACTCGATGCCGGCGAGCACACGGATTCCGTCGATTCTCCGGTCGAGCTCGCGGATCCGCGCCGCATGCGCGAGGGCCCTGGTCTCGTCCAGACCGTTGGCCATCGCCAGCGCCTTGCTGTGATCGGTGATGGCGACGTACTCCAGCCCGGCGTCCCGGGCGGCGCGGACCATCGTTTCCAGATCGTCTCGGCCATCGCTTGCGGTGGTGTGCATGTGCAGGTCGCCGCGCAGATCCGAGGCCTGGATGAGCGACGGCAGGCGGCCTGCGGCGGCCGCGGCCAGCTCGCCGCGATGCTCGCGCAGCTCCGGCGGGACCCAGGCGAACCCGAGCGCCTCGTAGATGCCCTCCTCGGTCTCGCCCGCCAGGCGGACCTCGTCGCTGGCGCGGTAGAGGCCGTATTCGTTCAGTTTCAAGCCGCGTTCGAGCGCCACGTCACGCAGCGCGATGTTGTGCGGCTTCGAGCCGGTGAAATACTGCAGGGCGGCGCCGCGGCTCTCGCCCGGCACCAGCCGCAGATCCGCCTGGTAGCCGCCGCGGATCAAGACGCTGGACTTGGTCTCGCCCTGCCCGAGGATGCGTTCCACGAGGGGATACGACGTGAACATCGCCATCACCTCGGCGGCCGGGGCCGGGGCCGCGCCCGCGGCGGCCGTGGCCAGGATGTCGATGTCGCCACACGTCTCGGCGCCGCGTCGCAGGCTGCCGACCACATCGAACCGCAGGGCGGGCTGATGCTCACGCAGGTGATCCACCATCCGTCCGGCGACGTCCGACGCATCGGCCAGCAGATGGCGATTGACGTGCTGCCGCCGTTCTTCGAGCGCCCGCAGCACCAGCTGCTCCTTCCGCGCCCCCATCCCCTTCAGCTCCCGCAACTTCCCCGACCTGGCGGCGGCCTCCAGGTCGTCGAGCGATGCAATCCGCAGCTGCCCGTAGAGCAGGGCCACCGTCTTCGGTCCCAGCCCCTGCAGGCGCAGCAGGTCGAGCAGCGTGGCGGGGAAGTGGGCGGCCAGCTCCTGGTAGATGGCACAGGTGCCGCTGGCACAAATCTCCACGATGCGGAGCGACAAGTCCTTGCCGATGCCCGGCCACTCGCGCAGGCGGGCCGCGTCGAGGCCCGCCACCGGCTCCGGCGAATGGGCGATGACGTCCGCGGCATTGCGATACGCGCGGATCTTGAACGGGTTCTCGCCCTTGAGCTCGAGCATGTCGCCGATTTCGCCGAGGACGCGGGCGATCGAGAGATTGTCGAGGGGCATGCTGATCCTGAACCGGTCCCGTTACTCGCCCACGGCGACCTGGAGTCCGTCGGGGTCGATCGTGAAGTCGAGGAGCCGGGCGCCGCCGGCTACCAATGCCTCCCTGACGGCCCCGGCCTTTGTCGGATCGGTCAGGCAGAACAGGCAGCCGCCGCCGCCGGCGCCGCACACCTTGGCCGCCGCGCCGCCGGCCGCCAGCGCGCGGCCGATGAGGCCGTCGATCTGCGGCGTGCTGACCCCCGGCGCCAGCCGCTTGCGATTGTCCCACTCGGCGGCGAGGTGGCGGGCGGTCGCCGTCCAGTCACCGCGCGTGAGCGCCTCGCGCATGGCCGCGGCGGTGTCGCGAATGCGCTCGAAGCAGTCGAAGACGTGGCGGTCGCCGTCGATGTGACGCTTCATGATGTCCCAGTTGTTCGTGCCCGAATCGCGGGGTGCGCCCGTGTAGCAGAGCACGATCCGGCGGGCCAGTTCGCCGGGGTCCACGGCCAGCGGGATCCGCGTGACGCCGTGCGGGCCGAGCTCGAGCGCGGCGATGCCGCCGTACATCGCCGGCCGGTAGTCCTGCAAGCCGGTCGGGACCTTGATCGCCTGCGCTTCGACGTTCATGGCCGTCGCCAGCAGGGATTCCGGATCCTCCGAGCCGCGCGTCCAGCGCGCCAGCGCTCCGCACACCGCCACGTTCAGCGCCGACGATCCGGCGATGCCGGCGCCCGCCGGTGATTCCGACCGGGTGCGCATCGTCAGGCCGCTGACCTCGAACGCCGACGCCAGGCGTCCGAGCAGGGGAAGCGTCGCGTGTTCGCGCAGAGCACTGGCGGCGGCGGTCACCTGGCGGCCGGTGTCCTCGGACACGAGCTCGACCAGGTCGTCCGGGCGGGGATCGAGGCGCACGTGCGCGCGGATGCTGATCGCGGCGTTCAGCGTCTGCGCGCCATGGTGGAAGAGGTACAGCGGCCAGATATCGACGGTCCCGCCGGCGAGATCGATCCGCGTGGGCGCGGACGCAGTAATGTGCACGGGCACATTATAATTTTGAGCGCGATGCCTTCCGCTTCCAGCGCCGAGATCGGTCAACTGCTGATCGGCAGCTTTCCCGGGACCCGTATCCCTCCCGAGCTGCGCTCCCTGGCCCGCGAGTTCGATCTCGGCGGCGGCATTCTGTTCAGCCGCAACGTCGAGGCCCCCGAGCAGGTGGCCGAGCTCGCCGCCGATCTCGAGGCCCTCGGCCGGACGATGCCGGCCTGGGTGAGCATCGACCAGGAGGGCGGGCGGGTGGCTCGGCTCAAGGAGCCGTTCACCCGCTGGCCCCCGATGGCGGTCCTCGGGCGCGCCGGCTCCGACGCCCTCGCCGAGCGCTTCGCGCGCGCGCTGGCGCGCGAGTTGTCGGCGGTCGGCATCACCCTCGACTACGCGCCGGTCCTCGACGTCCACACCAACCCGCACAACCCCGTGATCGGCGACCGTGCCCTCGCGGCGCGCGCCGACGATGTCGCGCGGCTGTCGGCGGTCATCATCCGGGTCCTGCAGGCGGAAGGGGTGGCGGCCTGCGGCAAGCATTTTCCCGGGCACGGCGACACCAGTACCGACTCGCACCTGGAGCTGCCGCTCGTGGAGCATCCGCCCGACCGGCTGCGGGCGATCGAGTTCGAGCCCTTCCGTGCCGCCATCGCCGAGCAGGTCGCCTTCATCATGACCGCGCACGTGCGCGTGCCCGCGTTCGACGAGGCGCGGCCGGCGACGCTGTCAGCCCGCCATCGTGCAGCGCCTGCTGCGCGAGGAGCTCGGCTACGAGGGCGTCATCCTGAGCGACGACCTCGAGATGAAGGCGGTCAGCGCCTCGCTGCCGGTCCCGGAGGCGGCGGTCCAGGCGATTCAGGCGGGGTGCGATGGCCTGCTCGTCTGTGCCGGCAATGTCGACGTGCAGGTGGCGACGCTCGAGGCACTCATCAAGGCCGTCGAGGCGGGGGAGATCAGCCGCGCCCGTCTCGCCGACGCCACCGGACGATTGCGGCGGGCCAAGGAGCGGTTCCTGATGGGCGATCGCCCGACGACCTCCGCGCGCATGCGGGCGCTTCGTGCGGTCATCGGGCGCGACGAGCATCAGGCCATTGCCGCGGAGATGGCATCGTTCCTGTGAGCCGATTCGACGGTCGCTGGACGAAGCCGCGACGGGTGCAACCCGGCGATCGCGTGGCCCTGGTCGCACCGGCCAGTTCGTTCAAGCGCGAGGAGTTCGAGGCCGGCGTCGCCGAGCTGCGGCGCTTGGGCTTCGAGCCGGTCTACGACGAGCGGGTGTTCGCGCGTGAGCGGTTCGTCGCCGGCGACGCCGCGCTGCGGGCCGCGGCGCTGCAGGCGGCGTGGGCGGATCCGACCATCTCGGCGATCGTCGCAGTGCGTGGCGGCTACGGCAGCGCGCAGTTGCTGCCGTTGCTCGACCCCGCTGCCATGCGCCGGGCGCGGACCGCGCTGGTCGGCTACAGCGACATCACCGCGTTGCTCTGGTTTCACCTCCAGCACGGCCTGGTCTGCTTCCATGGCCCCATGGTGGAGCGCCGGCTGGCCGCCGGCGAGGCCGGCTATCATCGCGAGTCGTTCCTGCGTGCGTTGACGGTCGCGGCGCCGCTCGGCGAGCTGCGTCCGGAGGGCCTCGAAGTGCTGCGCCCCGGCGAGGCGCGCCGGCATTCTGGTCGGCGGGACGCTCACGCAGCTCGCCGCGTCGCTGGGCACGCCGTGGGCGTTCGACCCGCCGGACGGCTGTCTGCTGTTCCTCGAGGACGTCGGCGAGCGGCCGTACCGCGTCGACCGGATGCTGACGCAGCTCGCGCAGGCCGGCATCCTGTCGCGGGCGCGCGGACTCGTCTTCGGCGAGCTGCCGTCGTGCGACGAACCCGGCGGCGAGCACGCGATCCGGGACGTGCTCCGCGATTTCCTGCACCAGTTCTCCGGCCCGGCGCTGTTCGGCTTTCCCTCCGGCCACACCACCGGACCCACCTGGACGCTGCCGCTCGGCGTGCACGCGCGCGTGCTCACGACCCCGGCAACCCTGGTGGTTGACGAAGCAGCCGTGAGCGCGTGACGGTTGGCCGCCACCGCGTGACGCCGACACCATGAAACGAGTGCATCTGATCGGAATCTGCGGAACGGCCATGGGAACACTGGCCGCCCTGCTCAAGCACCGCGGCTGGAACGTGCGCGGCTCCGACGAGAAGGTCTATCCGCCGATGAGCGATTTTCTCGCCGGCGAAGGTATTCCGATCCTCGAAGGCTATCGGGCCGAGCACATCGACCCAGCGCTCGATTTGGTGGTGATCGGCAATGCCATCTCGCGCGGCAACGTCGAGCTCGAGGCGGTCCTCGACGCGCGGCTTCGCTACGCCTCGCTGCCCGAAGCGCTGCGCGACCACTTCCTGTGGCAGGCGCGGTCGATCGTGATCGCCGGCACGCACGGCAAGACCACGACGTCGGCGCTGGCGGGCTGGCTGCTCACGCATGGCGGCGCCGATCCGACCGTCTTCATCGGCGGCATCGCCCGCAACTTTGGCGCGCAGGGTTCGAGCTACCGGATTGGCGCGGCAGATGGCCCGTTCGTCATCGAAGGCGACGAATACGACAGCGCCTACTTCGACAAGACCGCGAAATTCCTCAAGTACCTGCCGCAGATCGCCGTGGTCAACAACGTCGAGTTCGACCACGCGGACATTTATGCCGACCTCGATGCCGTGCGTCTCGCCTTCCAGCGCCTCGTCAACCTGGTGCCGCGGCGCGGCCTGACACTGCTCGGCGCCGACAGCCCCGACGCGGCGGCGCTCGGCGCGCGCGCGCGGAGCCGGGTGCAGACGTTCGGCACCGCCGAGGGCGCCGACTGGCGCGCCGTCGACCTGATGGCCTCCGGCGAGGGCACCGAGTTCCGGGTCCTCGATCAGGGGCACGACCGCGGGCGCTTCCTGGTGCCGCTGGCCGGGACGCACAACGTTCGTAACGCCCTTGCGGCCATTGCCGTGGCGCGCGAGTACGGCAGCGGCTTCGAGACCCTGCGCGACGGTCTGGCGGCGTTCCGCGGCGTCAAGCGGCGGCTCGAGATCGTCGGCGAATCGCGCGGCGTCGTGATCTACGACGACTTCGCCCACCATCCCACGGCCGTGGCGGAAACTCTTGCCGCGCTGCGTGCGGCGCACCCCGAACGTCGCCTGTGGGCAATTTTCGAGCCGCGCTCCGCGTCGTCGTGCCGCCGCATTTTCCAGGCCGACTTCGCTCGCGCGTTTGCCGCCGCCGACCAGGTGGTCATCGCGTCGGTGTTTCGTTCGACGCTGCCGCCCGAGGAGCGCCTGTCGGAAGAGTTGCTCATCAGCGACGTGCGGGCCCAGGGGGTTGCGGCGCGCCACCTGCCCGACGTCGCCGCCATCGTGGCCGCCGTCGCCGCGGAAGCGCGACCGGGCGATGCCATCGTCATCATGTCGAACGGCGGTTTCGGCGGCATTCATCACACGCTGCTCGAGGCGCTGGCGTGACGCTTCGCCTCTCCGGCGACAGCCTGCTCCTCGTCGAGTGGGAGCCGTCGATCGACCCGACCGTGAACCATCAGGTCATCACGCTGGCCGCGCGCCTCGAGCGGCGGCTCCGCCATGCCGTACGCGACATCGTGCCCGCCTACTGCACGCTCGGCATTCATTTCGATCCTCTCGCCACCGATCTGGCGGCGCTCGAGCGTCTGGTCGAGGAGGAAGCGCGCCGCGTCGGCGACGAGACGCCGGCAGCGGACACGGCCCCCATCGAGATCGCGGTGCGCTACGGCGGAGAGGACGGCCCGGATCTCGATGCAGTCGCGGCGCTCGCCGGGTGCACCGCCGCGGAAGTGGTCGAGCGGCACAGCAGGACGACGTACCGCGTCTACATGCTGGGATTCTTGCCCGGCTTCTCGTACATGGGGCGCGTCGACCGGCGGATCGCGGTCCCACGGCGTCGCGCGCCGCGCGAGCGGGTGCCGCCGGGGTCGGTCGGCATCGCGGGCGAGCAGACCGGCGTCTATCCCATTGCGTCGCCCGGCGGCTGGCAACTGATCGGCCGCACCGACGCGGTGATGTTCGACCCCGGCCGCGCTCAGCCGAGCCTGCTACGGCCCGGCGACCTCGTGTGCTTTTCCCCCGTTGGACCGCTGCCGTGACCGATGGCACGATGCGCGTCCACCGTCCCGGGCTGCTGACCACGGTGCAGGACCTCGGGCGCTGGGGCCATCAGGACGCCGGGGTGCCCGTCGCCGGCCCGATGGACACCTTCTCCCATCGCCTTGCCAACCTGCTCGTCGGCAACGCCGCCGCGGCGGCGACGCTCGAGATCACGCTGCTCGGCCCGGACCTGGAGTTCGACGTGCCGACGGTGATCGCGGTGTGCGGGGCCGACTTCGATGTGACGTGCAATGGACAGGCGGTGGGGATGAACGCCGCCACCGCGGTCCCCGCCGGGGGCCGGGTGCTGTTTCGTCGGCGGGCCGCGGGGGCCCGGGCGTACCTGGCGGTGGCCGGCGGCATCCAGACGCCGCCCGTGCTGGGCAGTCGTGCGACGCATCTGGTGTGCGCGATGGGCGGACTCGACGGCCGCGCGCTGGTTGCGGGCGATGCGCTGCCAATCGCCGCGGCGCCGGCGCCCGCCGGACTGCGCCGGGGCACCGGTCTGACACTGCCGTCCGACGGCCGGGCACGGCTGAGAATCGTGCCCGGCCCGCAGGCCGACTGGTTTCCCGCGGACGCGGCGGCCACCCTCACCGCGGTGAGCTTCCGCGTGTCGCCGCGGTCGAACCGCATGGGGTATCGCCTCGAGGGCCCGCCGCTGGCGATTCTGCGGACCGACGAGCCGATCTCCGAGCCGGTGGCGTTCGGTGCGATTCAGGTGCCGGCCGCCGGTGAGCCCATTTTATTGATGGCGGATCGCCAGACCGCTGGCGGCTATCCGAAGATCGCGTGCGTCATCAGCGCCGATCTGCCCCTCGCCGGCCAGCTCGCGCCGGGCGACGTCATCGAGTTTTCGTTCTGCTCCCGCCAGGACGCCGCAGCCGCCCTCATCGCGCGCGAACGGCCGCTGCTGCGGCTCGTCGAGCAGGCATCGCGGGCATGACCATTCAGGCCGATGTCGCGCTCGCCGACTGGTGCACCCTGGGAGTCGGCGGCCCGGCGCGCTGGTTCGGCCATGCCCGCAGCGAGGAGGACCTCGTCGAGGCATTGCGGTGGGCGGGGGAGCGCCGGCAGCCGGTGCACGTGCTGGGCGGCGGCAGCAACGTGGTGATCGCCGACGAGGGGTTCGCCGGTCTGGTCATCCACGTGGACATCCGCGGCGTAGACGTGGAACGCCAGCCGGACCGCGACGTATTCACCGCCGGCGCCGGGGAGCCGTGGGACGCCTTCGTGGCGGAGACAGTGGCGTCCGACAGCGCCGGCCTCGAGTGCCTGTCCGGCATTCCCGGTCTGGTCGGCGGCACGCCGGTCCAGAACGTCGGCGCCTACGGGCAGGAGGTCTCGACCACGATTGCCGACGTCCGCGTGATCGACCGCGACACGCTCGCGCCCGCGGTCCTCGCCGCGGACGAGTGCGGGTTCGGCTACCGCACCAGCCGCTTCCGGCACCAGCATCGCTTCATCGTGTCCCGGGTGCGTTACATGCTGGCGCCGCATGGGCCGCCGACGCTCGCTTACGCGGATGTGGTCGCGTTCTTCGCCGGCCGCGATCCGGCTGCGCCGCCTCCGTCGGTCCAGGCCGTCCGTGAAGCGATCCTGCAGATCCGGCGGCGCAAGGGCATGGTGATCGAGGCAGGCCACGCGGCCTCCCGCAGCGTGGGATCGTTCTTCGTCAACCCGATCATCACGCGCCGGCACCTCGACCGCCTCGCGCCGGCGGCCGACCAGGGCGGCCATGCCGTCCCGCACTACCCGCTCGATGGCGATCGGGTCAAGGTGCCGGCCGCGTGGCTGATCGAGCACGCGGGGTTCACCCGCGGGTTCACCCGTGGCCCCGTCGGCATATCGCCGTACCAGGCGCAGGCGATCGTCAACCATGGCCGCGCGTCGGCGAGCGACGTCGTGCGGCTGGCCGCCGACGTCAAGCGCGCGGTGTGGCGGAGGTTTGCCGTGGCACTCGTGCCCGAACCGATCTTCGTGGGATTTCCCCGTAACCCCGACCTGGACTGGCTGCTCGAGGCCAACCCTTCCGGGTAGCTGGTGAGGAAGCCGAGCTGAGTTATGTCAACACTGGTCATCGAAGGCGGGCATCGGCTGCGCGGACGGGTGGACGTCGAAGGCAACAAGAATGCCGCGCTGCCGCTGATTGCCGCCTGTCTGCTCACATCCGACGAGTGCGTGCTCGATAACGTGCCGCGCATCGCGGACGTCGAGGTCATGTGCCGGCTCCTCCTCGATCTCGGCGCCGAGATCGACGGGATCGGTACGACCACCCTGCGGATCCGCTGCCGCGAGGTGACCAAGGACGAGCCGGCCGCGGCCCTGGTCGGGCGGTTGCGCGGGTCGGTGTTGCTCATGGGTCCGCTGCTGGCGCGGCGCGGCCGCGCGCTCATCGCGCCGCCCGGCGGGGACTTTCCGACGCGGCGGACCATTCGCACCCATCTCGAGGCGCTCGGCTTCATGGGCGTCCGCGTCGGTGACGGCCAGGGACACGCGCTGGAAGCGCCCGGCGGACTGACACCGGCGTCGTACTACCTGGACGAAGCGTCGGTCACCGGCACCGAGACGGCGCTGCTGGCAGCGGCGGCCGCGCCCGGGCGGAGCGAGATCCGCCACGCGGCCTGCGAGCCGCACGTCGTGGAGCTCTGCGAGTTCCTGCGCGACATGGGCGCCGGGATCGAGGGGGCGGGCAGCCCGACGATCCGCGTGGACGGCGTGGCCCGGCTGCGAGGGGCGCGCCGCACGCTGTGGGGCGACTACATCGAAGCGGGCAGCTGGGCGGTGGTCGCGGCCATCACCGGCGGGGCCATCGAGGTCGGCGGCACACGCTGGGAGGACATGGAGGTCGTGTCCGCCGTCCTGCGCAAGATGAACGTCCACTGCGAGCACGATGGGGGCGTCTATCGCGCGGAGCCGCGCACGCTGATCAACGCCGGGCGCATCACCACCGGCCTGTGGCCGGGATTTCCGAGTGATCTCGTCAGCCTGGTGACAGCCCTGGCTACGCAGGCCGCAGGCGCCACCCTGGTCCACGACTGGCTGTACGAGCTGCGCCTGTATTCGCTCGAGCAGGTGAGTGCGATGGGCGCCGACCTCTTCCTCTGCGATCCGCACCGCATCATCGTGACCGGCCCGCGCCACCTCCGCGGCAAGCAGCTGGACAGCCGGGACATCCGATCGGGCATGGCCTTGATCGCCGCAGCCCTGGCGGCGAAGGGACAGAGCCGCGTGGATCAGCTGGAAGTGGTCGAACGCGGCTATGCGCGGTTGAGCGAACGATTGCAGAGCCTCGGCGCGCACGTCGCGCGCGTGGACTGACGCTGCATCGTCAGCCGCGCGGCGGCGGCGGCGGCTTCGGGGGCTTGAGCGGTGTCGCCGGCTGCTGCGGCAGCGGCACGAGCGGCGTCGGGGGCGCCTGGCCGGGTGGCACGACCGCCGGGGCGTCACCGGCGTCCCCGGGCGGCTTCGGCGGAGCCGGCACCGGTGCGGGAAGCGGAATGTCGATGAGCGGCGCCCCGCTGTCGCGTCCGACGCGGAACGGCACCAGGTCCTCGGCCGTGAGATCGAGGACCCGGACGATGCGCGGCGTCAGGGTCAGGATGATGTCGGTTTCCTGCGTCTCCCGGCGGTTGTGCGCGAACAGCCGCCCGACGACGGGGATGTCGCTGAGGCCGGGAATCCCGGACAGCACCTGGCGCTCGTCGTCGCGGATGAGGCCCGCGAGCATGTTCGTCTCGCCGTCCTTCAGGCGGATGACGGTACTGATGGCGCGGTTGCCGAACGTCGGCAGCCCGCCAAAGCCGGTGCCGGAGATGCTGCTGACCTCGATCTTCACCGCCAGCGACACGTCGTCGTCATGATGGGTACGCGGGGTGAGATCGATGTTGACGCCGATGTTCTCGTAGTTGAACGAGGTGATCGGCTGCGTCTGCACGCCGCCGGCGGCGATGGGCGCGAACGTCGTCACCGGCACCGGGACGCGCTCGCCGAAGCGCGCCTGGGCCGCCAGGCCCTCGGAGGTGCGCAGCTGCGGGTTGGCCAGCACCCGGGTGGCGCTGTCGCTTTTCAGCAGCCGGTAGAACAGGCCTGGCAGGTTCGTCAGGAAGACATCCGACTGGGTCAGGTTGCGGAGGTCGCGCAGCGTGAACTCGTCGCGGTTGACGTCCACCTGGCCGGAGATGCCGCTCGGGTTCGAGGGCGACACGATCTGCAGGCCGTACTCCTTCATCCGCGTGCGATCGACCTCGAGCAGCTCGACGTCGATGACCACCTCCGGCCGCGCCTTGTCGATGGCGGTGATGATGCGCCCGGCGGCCCCGATCCGTTCGGGCGTGTCCTTGATCGTGATGGCGTTGGTCGCCGTCATCTGCGCGATGCGCCGCGCGTCCACGACGATGCGCAGGATGTCGATCGTCTCCTTGAGATCGGCGTTGCTCAGGTAGAACGTGCGGACGACCTCGTCCTCGTATTCGCGGCGCTTGGCCGGCGTGTCGGGGATGATTGTGACGGTGCGCTGCCCGTTGGCCTTCCAGAAGCTGCGTGTCGCGGCGCTCACCGACGACAGCGCCTCGGCGAGATCCACCTGGCGCAGGTCGATGGTGATCGGCTGATCGCGGAAGGCGGGGTCGAACACGACGCTGAGGTTGGCGAACTTCGTGATCGCGGTGAACACCTCGCGCGCGCTGGCCTCGCGGAAGATCAGCGTGTCGGGCAGCGAGATGTCCTCGGGCAGATCCGACCCGGGCAGGGGAGCGTCGAGGCTCTCCTGGATCAGTGTCTGCAGGCGGGTCTTGCCCTCCTCGTTCACCGCGATCTTGGCGCGCAGCTGGCCGCGCGCCTGCCGCATCTCGTCCTGGATGCCCTGGCTGGTGGGATTCAGCTCGGCCGCGAGCTGGTACTCGATGAGCGACTCCTCGAGCCGGCCGAGCGATGACAAGCGGCGCGCCTTGGTGAAGTGATCCTGCGCCGCGCGCAATTTCACCTGCTCGAGGGCCGCTCGCGCCGTGCGGTCGTCCGGATGCGCGCGCACGACCTTCGTGTACTCGACGACGGCGCGATCGAAGTCCTGCTGGCTCTCCGCGAGGCGGGCGGCGCGGAGGGCGCTGCTGGTGGCACAGCCGGCCAGCCCAATCGACAGGCACAGGAGGGGAAGGAGGTGTCGCTTCACGGGCAGTCGCGCTGAGCTATTGAGCCGGAACGCCGTTGGTAATCACGTCCACGCCGCGCGGAATCTGGAACTCGAAGAGTTTATCGGACAAGTTGCGATTCTCCTTCAGATTCCTGAAGGTGAACGCCGATTGGCCTCCCTGGCGGTCGGCCGCGACCAGCTGCCGGATCTGCAGGGTCGTCGCATCGACGCCGAGCATCAGCCACTCGATTTCCGGGTCCTCTTTCCTCGGCGTCAGCTTGACCACGAGCAGATCCGGGCCGGCGCCGGGCATCTCGGCGGCGGCGGCCGTGAAGTCACGCACGAGGTGGCCCCGGCCGGTGAGGAACAGCGCCGGGGTTGTCTGGTCGGACGCCGGCATCGGGCTGACGATGACCTGTTTGTCGGCGGGCAGGTACGAGTAGATGCGCTGACCGTTGGAAACGAACTCCTTGCGTTCGGGTTTCGTGTAGACCCAGCGCATGCGGCCGGGCCGCTTGATGGCCACCGTGCCCTGCTCGGTGGTCTTCGTCCGCAGCAGGCCACCCTGATAGGTCTGGACGAAATCCGCCTCGAAGTCGCGGATCGTGTCGTAGCGCTGCTGGATGCGGGCCGCGAGCTGTTCGGGCGTGCCCGGCGCCTGAACGGAGCCCGAGGGCCGGCCGGACGGGCCGATTCGGGCGTCGAGGGGCGGCATGGTCAGCCCCGCCATCACGAGGGCCGCGAGGATCGGTCGCATATCTCTTTGGACGCTCCGGCGGGCCGGAAGGTCAGCGGCCCGGCGCAGCGGCGTGTCCCAGTGTGGCACGGACCGGCCCCAGAGGTGTAACCGGCCACGGCGCGTCAGGCTGGCCCGCGGGGTGGCTGGGGCGCCTGCAGGCATGCAACCGTCGACTCCTGACACACCGGGGAGCGTCACCTGAGATACGATGCGCTCGCCCGCCCCGATTCAAGGAACCGACATGCTGCATCGCGCGCGATACGTGTGTGCCCCGGCCGCACTCCTGCTCCTGGTGACGGCGATGCTTGGCGGGCTGGGTCATCGAGCAGACCACAGCGGGCGGGACGATCCGCGCGCGCGACCTCAGGGGCCCCGGCCGGACGGCCCCGCGGAATACATTGCGTGGCGCAACCTCTCATTGCGGGACGAGAACGGCCGTCTTTCCGAGACCGGCCTGATGGACGCCAAGGCGCACGTGGACGCGATGCGGGCTCTACCGGAGCCGCCGGCGGGCGCCGGCATCAACCGCGGCAGCTGGGCCTCAATCGGGCCGGGCAACATCGGCGGCCGCGTCCGGGCCATCGTCGTCCATCCCACCGTGACCGACACCATGTTCGTCGGGTCGGTCGCCGGGGGCATCTGGAAGACCACCGATGCGGGCGCCACCTGGGCGCCGGTGAACGACTTCATGGCGAACCTCGCCGTGTCCGCGCTCGTGATCGTCCCCGGCTCGCCGGACACGATGTTTGCCGGCACCGGCGAAGGCTTCTACAACGGCGACGGCCTTCGCGGCGCCGGCATTTTCCGCAGTACCGACGGCGGCATCACCTGGGCCGCTTTGCCTGCGACGTCGACGGCGCCGGCGGGCGGTCAGTCCGCTGCCGATTTCTTCTACGTCAACGAGCTGGCGGTCTCGCACACCGGGACGTCGCTGCTCGCGGCCACGCGAACCGGCATCTTCCGCTCGACCAACGGCGGCGCCAGCTTCGCCCGTGCCACGATGGTGGGCGGCTCGGCCATCGTGGCCGGCAATGGCATCGTCGATGTCGATTTCCATCCGGCAGATGCAACCCGCGCGGTCGCCGCGACGTTTGCGGGGACGGCGCTCTATTCGAGCGACGGCGGCGCCACCTGGTCGCTGGCCGCCGGCATGCCCGCCGTTGCTTCGTTCGACCGTACGGAGCTGGCGGTCGCGCCGGGCAACGGCAACGTCGTGTACGCGGGAGTCGACATCGACTCCGGCTCGCTTTACAAGAGCACCGACGGCGGGCAGACCTACGCCGAGATCTTCGATGGCGCCGCAGATACGACGGTGGATCCGTACGGGTTCCAAGGCTGGTACGACAACCTGCTCTTCGTCAGCCCGACCGACGAGAACTTTCTCGTGTGGGGTGGTTTGGATCTCTGGCGGAGCACCACCGGGGGCACCTCCTGGTCGCGGATGAGCCGCTGGCAGCGGTACGCCACCAGCGGAACGACATCGGCGCACGCGGACCATCACGCGGCCGTGGCACATCCAGGCTTCGACGGCGCGGGAAATCGCACGGTGTTCTTCGCGACCGACGGAGGCGTGTATCGCGCGGCCGACGTCTCGACCGTGGGCGCGGCGTTTCCGCACGACAGCGGATGGACCGAGCTCAACAACGGCCTGGCGATCACACAGTTCTACGGCGGCGCCGGCCACCCGGCCAGCGGCCGGATCACCGGCGGCACGCAGGACAACGGCACGCTGTTCTACCATCCCGGGATCAGCAACCCGTCCGAGAACTGGACCTCGCCCATCGGCGGCGACGGCGGCTTCAGCGCCTATGACTCCGCCGACGTGAACTACTTCTACGGCGAGTACGTGTACGCCTACATCCATCGCAACACCAGCGGCGGGGCGTCGTTCTCCTCGTTCATCTACTCCGGTATCTCCGACGCGGGGGTTTCCAACAACACGGAGTTCATCGCCGCCTTCGTCAAGGACCCGAACGACAACAATCGCCTGCTCGTGCCGTCGGTCCGGCTGTGGCGCACCAACAATGCCAAGGCGCCGGCGCCGGCGTGGGAGGAGATCAAGGCGACGCTGGGGGTGACCGACAAGATCTCGGCCATCGGGGTCGCTCCGGGCAACTCCGACCTCATCTACGTCGGGCACAACGCCGGACGGCTGTACAAGACGACGATGGGCACGGCCGCGGCGGGGACCGTGCTGGGCAGTTGGACCACCCTCGACGACAACGGAAGCGCGAACCCCCTGCCAAACCGTCGCATCACACGCATCACGGTGGATCCCGGCGATAACCAGGTTGTCTACGTGACGTTCGGCGGTTTCTCCGGCGACAACATCTACAAGAGCACCAACGGCGGCGCGACCTGGTCCGACATTACGGGTCCGTTCGGCGGTCCGACCGCACTGCCCGATGTTCCGGTCCGCGACCTCGAGGTGCATCCGGCCAACAGCAGCTGGCTCTATGCCGGCACCGAGCTCGGCATCTTCACGAGCGAGAACGGCGGGGCCAGCTGGATGCTCCCGCACGACGGGCCGTCCAACGTGTCGGTCGACGAACTGTTCTTCCTCGGCAGCACCCTGGTGGCCGTGACGCACGGCCGCGGCTTGTTCTCCACGCCCACGTCGGGCAGCGGCAGCGTGCCGACGGCCACCAACGACGGCTATGCCACGGACCTCAACACCCCGCTCAGCGTCGCGGCGCCCGGCGTATTGGGCAATGACAGCACGAACGGCGGCGGTGCAATGACGGCCGTGCTCGTCACCACTGTCGGCAACGGGTCGCTCGGCTTCACTGCCGACGGCAGCTTCACCTACACGCCGGCGAGCGGCTTCTTCGGCACCGATTCCTTCACCTACCGCGCGGTCAACACGGTCGGCTCGAGCGGTGTGGCGACCGTGACGCTGGTTGTGAGTGCCGCGCCGCCGGCCGCTCAGCCGCCCACCGGGCTCTACGCGCGCACGATCGTCGGCAATCTGGTCACGATCCAGTGGACGCCGCCGGCGTCCGGGCTGGCGCCCACCGGCTACGTGCTCGAGGGCGGCGTCGCGCCGGGTCAGGTGCTCGCCAGCCTGCCGACGGGCGGCACGGCGCCGATCTTCACGTTCGCCGCGCCCACTGGCGCGTTCTTCATCCGGGTCCATACGATCGCTGGGGCCAACCGGAGCATCGCGTCGAACGAGATCCAGATCTTCGTCAACGTGCCGGCGGCACCGTCGGCCCCGGCAAACCTGCTGGGCCTGGTTGACGGATCGAGCCTGGCTCTCGCGTGGCGCAACACGTTTGCGGGCGGCGCGGCCAGCGCCCTGCTCCTGGACGTGGCCGGGACACTCCGGGCCACGCTGCCGCTGCCGCCGGGCGACACCTTTACCTTCGCCGGCGTGCCGGCGGGCACCTACACGCTGAGCCTGCGTGCGTCCAACGCGACCGGTGTGAGCGGCCCGTCGAATGCCATCACGCTGACCTTCCCCGGTCCGTGCTCGGGCGTGCCGGGAGCGCCCGCCAATTTCGTGGTCTCGAATGCCGGCAGCGTCATTACGGCGATCTGGGATCCTGGCTCGGGCGGCCCGGCGCCTACTGGTTACGTGCTGAGCGTGACGGGCGCGTTCTCGGGAGCGTTCCCAACGACGATGCGCTCGCTGTCCGGCTCGGTGGGGCCGGGGACGTATTCGTTGAGCGTCCACGCGACCAACGCGTGCGGCGCCAGTGCGGCGACGGCGGCGCAGGTGGTCACGATACCGTAGTGGGAAGAGCCGGCGAGCGCGTCGCTCGCCGGCTCGATCCAGCTGCAGAACTGGCACTGAGAGCAGGGCCACGCGTCAGCGCGCGGCGCCCGGCGGCGGGGAGACGGCGGCGCGGAAGCCGATGAACGGGCGCCGCGCTCCCGGATCGGCGGCGCCACGGGCACTGGTCCGCACCAGACGCGGGCCGTCGCCGAAGTGACCGCCGCGGATGACCCACAGCGCGTCGGCCTCCAGGTTCGTCCGATCGTCGCCGGCATCGTAGGGATACGGCTGGTACGGACTGCTGGTCCATTCCCACACGTTGCCGCTCATGTCCAGTAACCCGTACGGGCATTCGGGGCAGGGAAACCGGCCGACGGCGGCCGTGCCGGTGCCCTCGTAGCTGGCGCGATCGCGCCGCGGCTCGTCGCCCCACGGGTAGCGGCGCCCGTCGCCGCCGCGCGCGCCCTTCTCCCACTGCGCCTCGGTCGGCAGCGTCACCCGCCACCCCTCCCGCAATCGATCGCGCAGCGGCGACGGCGAGGCAGGCGATGCGGCGAGCGTGCGCGTCAACCAGCGGCAGTAGGCGAGCGCGTCCGGCCAGGAGACGAACGTCACGGGATGTGTCGGCGGTCCGGCGAGGGCCTGCGGGCTGGCCGGCCAGCCGGCCGCGCGCACGAACGCGTCGAACTGCGCGACGGTGATTTCGTAGCGCGACAGGTAGAACGCCGGCAGGTCCACCACGCCTTCGCCGGCGAGCGCCGACCACCGTTCGTTGTCGAACGCCAGCGCGTCGCGCGCCGGATCGGCCCCCATCCGGAACGGCCCGGCTGGAACCTCGACGAACTCCGGAAACGCGAGCTCCGCTCCGGGGCCGGCGGAGCCCGCGCCGGCCTGGCCCGCAATCGTGCCCGCGCCCACGACCGCGGCGAACAGGGCCGCCGTCAGACGTACGGCGGCGACCGACCCGACGGGTGGGCGGCGCGTGCCGGGAGTTAGCGCGACGCCCGGCGCGGGTCGCACGCGAAGCTCCATCCATGGCGGCAGGCGCGCGCGTACAGTGCCGGCTCGGCCAGGTCGATGAGGTTGGGGCCGCCTTCGCGCACGAGCAGACGCAGATCGAGCGCGCGGGGATTGGCCCGGGTGGGCACGGCGGGGTCCAGGAGGTTGACGCAGCCGGCCTGGAAGCGCGTCTCGCACGCGCGCGAGAAGTATTCGAACGCGCGATCGAGATCGACCGGCACCAGACGGCCCTCCACGTGGTGCCGCCCGAGCTCGTTGCAGGCCCAGCCGGCATTGTCGGCGCAGTACGACGCCTCGAGCTGCACCAGCCGCCGGCAGGCCTGCGGGCGGTCGTCCGCACACGCCTGCTCCCAGAAGGGAAGGGCGTCCCCGCGGTGCATCCCATCCGTCGCCCCGACGCCCGTCATCACCGCGAAAAACGCGATCCACGCGGCCATGTGCGCCAGGTTGGCGCGTCCGAGCGGCGCGTCGAGCCCCAGGCGGCTCGCGATCGGGCGCTCACCGAGCGAGCGGACCGCCCGATCGATCGCCGGCACCGCCAGGTTCATCAGGGGGACCGCCAGCAGCTTGTCGTAGAACGTCGGCGCGCCGAAGGCGCCGAGCGCCCCGTAGAGCAGGATGACTCCCGCGCCGTAGAGCACGCCGAAGATGGCGCGCCCGAACGGCGTGCGCGGGGAGGTGGACGGATCGGTGACCAGCAGATGGAGTCCGAGGAACACCGCCGACGGAATCTCCGAGTCGACGAAGTAGGGGACGCCAGTCACGACCCCATAGAGCGCGCTGGCGCCAAACAACGTGGCCGCGGCCGCGGCCGTCACGGGCGTAATCGCGAAGAAATACATCACCACGAGACCGATCGCGAACAGCACCAGGTAGATCTGCGGCCCGAGGCCGAACGTCGTGGCGATCTCCTGCCCCCACGTCAGGTCGCTCGTGCCGGTCGCCAGCAGCACGACGGAGAACAGTGCCAGGGTGAAGGCCGACGGGTTGAAGATGTGGACGCGACGGCCGTCGCGGTTCCAGCGCACGAAGGCCTTGCCGAGGAACCCGACGGCGATGAGCGCGAACTGGAGCGAGAACCACTCGTCCTTGAACCACAGGAAGAGGTTTGTGCTGAAGACGATGGGAAACGGCCCGAACCCGAGCTCGTACTCCTCGCCGCGCGACCACGTCAACAGGATCTCGAATACGTAGGCGAAGAGCAGCTGCCCGATCAGGAGCGGAGCGAAATCGTACACCGGCGGCCAGTACCAGCCCCAATACGCGTAGACAGCGAGCTGGCAGACGCTCTGGACGTAGTGCTGGCGGCGCGGCGGGGCAAAACGCAGTGACGGCCCGCGTCCTGGGCCGCCGCCGGCGCCCTGGGTCCGGGTCACCGCCCGTGCGCGGGCCGCGAGGAGCGCCTGCCACACGAGCAGCAGTGCCGCCGCCCCCCAGAACGCCGCGGTCAGCGCGGAATTCGTCCTGATCCGGGGGAGCAGGGTCAGGGCCAGCAGGGCGGCGGTCAGGCCCAGGGGCAGGGCGAAGGCGGCGAACGGCTCGTGGGCGGACGGCGGTTCCGGGGGTGGCGCCGCGTCCTGCGCTCCTGTTCGACCCTCCCGGCGCGGTCTCGGGGACATCGAGGACGGCTTGTACACCACCGGCCGGGAGCGCGCAACCGCATCGGGGCGCGGGATGGCGGCCTCGGCACGCCAAACTTGCCCGTTGACAGTGGTCCACCTGGCGCAGCATCCTAGCGCGCGGTAGTGGCATCGAGGGCATATGCAAAAAAGATTGTCGCGTAGCTGGACACCGCACGCCCTCGGGGTCGTGCTGGCCGTGGTCATCGCGCTCGTGGTCGCCGGCATGCCCGGCGCGGCGCAGCAGAATGGCGCGGCCGACGCGCGGCCGGGCGAGTGGCCCGGCATCACGGGCGGCGACACCTCGACGCGCTACTCGACCCTCGACCAGATCAACGCGTCGAACTTCAACAACCTGAAGGTCGCATGGGAATGGGACGGCGACGCCGGCCCCGGTGTCGAGGTGGGCGACGTCAACGGCCGCGGCCTGCCGATCTACGTCGATGGCATGCTGCTGACGGTCTCTGGTCCGCGACGCACCGTCATGTCGCTCGATCCCGCGACGGGCAAGCCGCTGTGGAGTTTCCAGGAGCCCCTGACGCCGCGGCACGAGTACTCGATGCGGTCCAACCACGGCAAGGGCGTCATCTACCACCGCATCAACGGACGGGGCGTGGTCTTCGTCACGACGCCCGGCTTCTTCATGCACGCGCTCGATGCAAAAACCGGCGTGCCGATCGAGGGCTGGGGAGCCCCGGTGCCCGTGCCTGGCTTTCCCAAGTCGGGATCGGTCGATCTCCTGAAGGATCTGATCGCCGACTGGATCCCGTGGCGGCAGACGGAACAGAAGTACGATCCGTTCAAGGGGCTGCCCCTCGAGCTCGGCTACATCACGACCTCGTCCCCACCCATCGTCGTCAACGACGTGCTGGTCGTCGGCAACTCGGCCGAGCAGGGCTACAACCAGACGCGCGTCGAGAACGTGCCGGGCGACATCCTCGCCTACGACGCGAAGAGCGGCAAGTTCCTGTGGAAGTTCCACGTCATCCCGCGGCCGGGGGAGTTCGGCCACGAGACCTGGGAGAACGACGCGTGGCGCTGGACGGGTGACGTGTCGTCGTGGGCGCCGATGTCGGCGGACGCCGCGCGCGGTCTCGTGTACGTCCCCACCAACGGCGCGACCATCGACTATTACGGCGGCTTCCGGCCCGGCGACAACCTCTTCAGCACCAGCGTGATCGCGCTCGACGTCAAGACGGGCAAGCGCGTCTGGCACCAGCAGTTGGTACGCCACGACATCTGGAACTACGACACGCCGACCGCGCCGGTGCTGATGGATGTCACCGTCGCCGGCCGCCGCATCCCCGGCCTCTTCCAGGTGACCAAGCAGTCGTGGGTCTACTCGTACAATCGCCACACCGGAGAACCGATCTGGCCGATCGTCGAGCGCCCCGCCCCGCAGTCGCTGGTCCCCGGTGAGAAGCTGGCCGCCACGCAGCCGCATGTCACCAAGCCGGCGCCGTTCGATCTGCAGGGCCGCCGCGAGGAGGACCTGATCGACTTCACGCCGGAGATCCGCAAGCTGGCGCTCGAGCGCGCCCGGGCGCGCGACTTGCTGGCGCCGCTGTTCGCGGCCCCCACGCATCGCGGCAATGCCGAGGGCAAAGGCCCCGCGAACATCTGCCCGGGCGGCGGCGGCGGCGCGAACATCACCGGGCCGCCGGCGGCGGACCCGACCACGGGCATCCTCTTCATCACGACGACGAGCGGCTGCTCGCCGACGATTCTGGCGCCCGCGGTGGAGCGCGACAACGACCGCATGACGGGCAAGACGCTCTCACCGTGGGCAACCGCACGCGGGGGCGGTCCGCCGCCGCCGAAACCGGATGCCAACGACCCGCTGGCCGGCATTCCCGATCTCTTCAAGGGCCCGGTCGGCCGCATCGTGGCCATCGACATGAACACCGGCGAGCACCTGTGGATGGTGCCGCACGGCGACATGGACGCCAAGCAGCAGGAGGCCTTCCGCAACAACCCGCTGCTGAAGGGCGTGGAGGTGGACACCAACTGGGGCCGCCGCGGACATGCGGCGATGCTGGCCACCTCGACGCTGCTCTTCGCCACCGGTACGACGGCGGACAACCGGCCGCACCTGTTCGGCATCGACAAGAAGACCGGCAAGCGCGTTGGCGCGGTGGTGACGCCTCGCGTCGGCCAGTACGGTCTGATGACGTACCTGCACGCTGGCAAGCAGTACGTCGTCCTGCCGCGCAACGGCGGATACACGACGCTGGCGTTGCCCTAGGGACGGCAGGGGTCAGGCTTCAGGCGCCAGGGGTCAGGCGCCAGGGGTCAGGCGCCAGGCTTCAGGGCGTAGCAAACGAAAAAGCCGTCCGAAGACGACTTTTTCCTCAAGAATTTTGGTGGACGGCAGGAGGCTCGAACTCCCGACCTCCGCGTTGCGAACGCGGCGCTCTCCCAACTGAGCTAGCCGCCCAATCGACAAACTCTGATTATAGCTCAGGCCCCCAGCCAGCGATGCAGCGTGTACTCGGCGCGGACGTAATGGGCGCCGACCGCTTCGTAGATGCGAATGACCGGAAAATTGTAGTTCTGCGTCTGGCATTCGGCCACGCCGTCACGCGCGTGCGCCCAGAGCGTCCCGGCACGAATCAGCCCGGCATACGCCCCGGGGGCGTCGGACCGGCAGGCGCCCAGGCCGCCGCCGAACACCGGCACGCCGCCGGCCGTCGAGACCGGCTCGCGGCGGCGGAAGGCGAGGAATCCGAGCAGGCGGCCGTCGCCGCCTTCCGACACCAGGACCATGTCCGCCATGCGCGCGCCCACGCACTGTTCCGCCCACTCCACGTACAGCGCGTCGGCCCGATCGTCGGCCACGTGCGGGTCGAGGTGAAAGCGACCGCGGAAGCCGCGGTAGGCCTCGACGGCGATCGCCACCAGCGCGGCGGCGTCGCGCGGCTCGAACGGGCGGATCGCACCCACCTCGCGCACCGGATTCGGCGGCTCCTTGTGCGGACGCGTGATGTAGGTGACGAGCGAGTCCATCAGGCGAAAGCCACTGGCCTCGAGCATGGCCACGGCCTCGATGTCGGCGACATCGACGCGCGCGCTCACGTGCCGCACCCCGCGCTCGCGCAGCCCCTCGACGGCCAGCTCGATCGCCGCCGAAACCAGCCTGCGGTCCGAGGCGATCAGGTATTCGAGGCGACCCATCGGGACGCCGAAGAACCGCGAATCCCAATCGAGCACCCGCGACACCGCGAGCGCCTCGTGCGCGTCCTCGCGCAGCAGCCACACGGCGCCGCCCGGGTGCGTCAGCGTCTCGCCGATCTCGGCGAGCATCACCGCCGCCTGGGCCTTTCGCGACAGCACGCGATAGTTGCGATAGGGCTTGTACGAATACCGTGCGACGAGCGGCTCGACCAGCGACAGCTCGTCCTCGGCAAGCGTGCGTGCGTTCACGCGCGCGCCCCAGGCCGGTCGAGGATGCCGGCCACGGAATCGCGCGAGTCGTGCACGCGCCGCACCAGGTAGAACGGCCGCCCCGAACTCTGGCGGTAGATCCGCTGCACGTAGTCGCCCGCCAGGCCGAGCAGCGCCACTAGCGCAGCCAGCACCGTCCAGCCGCCCGCGATCAGGGCCACGACCGGTGACACCGAGCCGATGGCGGACCCGAGCACCGCACCGACGGTGATCAGCAGCAGGAGAGCCGATAGAGCGGCAGCGGCGAGGAAGACCCACGCGAAGACGTCGCCCAGCGCGTTGACGAAGAAATCCATGAACAACCGGACCAGCCCCGTCGCCGAGTACGAGGAGGCACGCTGCTTGGCGTGCCGCGGCCGATGCTGGACTTCCACCTCGGTCACCCGGCGGGCGACGCGGACCGCCAGCGGTTTCAGGAATCGCCGCAGCTCGCCGAACGCCGCCAGGCTGCGCGCCACATCGTCGGTGAACGCATTGAGCGGGCAGCCGATGTCATGGAGCGGGACGCCGGCCAGGCGCGTGACCAGGGCCGTCGTCAGCCGCGAGAACAGCTGGCGCGTGGCTGGATCCTGGCGAGTGGCGCGCACGCCGCTGACGAGATCGTAGCCGCGGGTGAGCGGGTCGATGAGGCGCGGGATGTCGGCGGGGTCGCACTGCAGGTCGACGTCGAGCGTCACCAGATAGCGGCCGCTGGCGTGGTCGAACCCGGCGGTGAACGCCGCGTGCTGGCCGAAGTTCGCCGCCAGCTCGACGACGAGAACGCGGGGATCGGCCAGTTGCACGGCCTTCAGCGCGTCCACGGTGGCGTCGGCCGATCCGTCGTCCACGTATACGACTTCGGCGCCCCCGGCCATCTGATCGAGGACCGGCGCGAGCGCGGCGTGACAGGCGGGCACCATGTCGGCGCCGTTGAACACCGGCACGATGACCGAGACCAGCGGCCGCGACGTCGTGCTGCGTGCGAGCGGAGGGGCAGTCCCCGGCGTCACCGCGGGTCCTCTGTGCCCACGCGGATCCGGGAGACGGCCACCGGCCACGCGCGGCTGCCGACACGGCCGGCGAGGGGACCGGGTTCGCGCGAATCAGAGGGGTCGGCGCGATGCACGCCGTGGCTCACCAAGGTGAGCCGATTGTAGCCCGCACGAAAGATCCGTCCAACGGCGGCGGCCGGCACGGTGACGACGGCTTCGACGGCCACGGTGGCAGGCACCGTGAAGCGGCCAACCTCGTAGCCGTTGACCTCGAGGCCGAGATCGGCGTCGACGGCCGGCTCCTCGAGGCGGGCGCGTGCCGTCACGGCCACGCGCACCGGCCGATCCGCCGGCAGGCGCAACGGCAGCGCAATCGTCGCGCGGCGCTCGCCGATCCAGTGCACCGGGCCGGCGCTGTCCGGACCCGGAGCGTCCCACCCCTCGAGCAGGAAGCGGTCGGCGGACTCGTCGAGGGCGAGGTCGATCGACTCGCGCCGCGGCTCTGAGGCCAGCAGGTCGTAGCGCGCCGCCGGCACGCCCTCGCGCCATCCAAACCATGCGTTGGCCGGGAATGCGAACGGGTACGTGTACGGGCCGCGCGTGTGCACGTCCGCCTGCTGCCGAACCATGGCGGCAAAACTGACCGGAGCATCCTTGGGCAAGGTGCCGATGGTGAACTGCACCATCAGCCAGTAGTTCCACAGCAGGCCGGCGACCACGAGCGGCGCGACCGCCAGCATCGGCCGCGCCCGGGCGCGCTCGACCAGGAACGCCAGCCCCGGCGCCAGCACGGCGAGCGCGGCGGTCAACCCATGGCCGGCCGGGCCGTCAGCGGGGGCGGGGTTGAACGTCGCGACCGCGATCCAGGCGGCAAAGACGAGGATCGCGGCGATGGCCGGGAATGGGTTCCGGCGAGCGTAGGCGAGCGTGCCGAGCGCGGCGAGGTAGGCCACCGGTGCGAGCGACAGAAATCCCCGCGACGCGGAAAAGAGGGGAGATGCCAGGTCCGCCTCCGCGTGAGCTGCTGCGGGTGCTCCGGCGAGGACCCGGACGCCGAGCGGCGCCGCGGCCACCAGTACCCAGAACAGCAGCCGGCCCGACGTCAGCCTGGCGGTCACCATGACGAGCGCGGCGACGAGGCCGAACGCCAGCGCCTCGCGGGACCGGGAGGCGTGGGTCATCGACCAGAACAGCGACGTCGCGGCGAAGATCAGCACGGTGGCGGCCAGCGCGCTGCCGGGCGAGAACTCGGACCGCAGACGCGCCTGCACGGCGATTAGGCCCGCTGCGCCGGTGAGATACGCGGCCGGCGACGTTTCGGTGTGGGAGAAGGTGGAGGTCAACAGGCCGGCCGCGAGGACAACGGACAGCAGGTACCAGTCGGCATTCTCACGAACAGAGGCCATCCATCGCGGCATCAGCGCAGAGAGGATACCGCGGGCGCCCGGCTCACTGCACGATCACGGCGTGCTCGTTGGAAGCCGCGCTGGCGCCGCAGCCGTTCCGCGCGCGGACGCGCACGTAGTAGATCCCCGGCGGCGCCGCGGCGACCCCACCCGGGGTCGCAGTGCCGGTCGGGCCGTCATAGAGGTCCGCAAGACCCGTCGCCGAACCCACCTCGAGGATATAGCCGGTCACCGTCTCTCCCGCCGACGGTGGCGACCAGGCCAGGCTCACGAGGTGACCCTGCACCGTCGCGGTCAGGCTGTGTGGCGCGGTGGGGGCATGGCAACCGCCCACGACGAAGGACGCTTCGGCCGATGGCGGGCTGCTGCCCGCGGTATTGTGCGCGATGACCCGCCACACGTACTGGCCGGGCGGAATGTGGCCAGCGATCGCGGTGGCGACGCCGACGGGCGCGTTGAACAGGTCCGATGCGCCCGGCGCGCTGCCGACCTGCAGCGTGTACCAGTACGCCGTCGGCGTCAGGGTCCAGACGCCCGACACCAGGCTCCCGGTCACCTGGGACTGCAGCCCCGCCGGCGCCGGCGGCGCGCTGGTGGTGCCGCCGCCCTGCCGCCAGCCGGCCGCCGTCGCCGCGATGTTGACCAGGGAGAGCGCATTGTTCTGCGCCGGCGTTCCCGTTGGCGCGCCGCCGTAGGTGACCGACGGATTCGAGAACTGCGGCAGTCGCGGGCACGGGCCGCTGCTGCACTGCAGTGCCATCACCGTGCGAAAAGCGCGCGCGGGATCCTTGTAGCCGTACGAGTAAGCGAACACCGCATCGAAGGCGCCGTCTTCGGGTGCATGATGAGAGCCGAGATTGTGACCCAGCTCGTGCGTCGGCGTGTACTGTCCGACACAACTGACGTCAGCGACGCTGTAGGCATCAAAGGTCGGTGCCGGCGACGACAGCAGCACGGCGACGCCACACGCATTCTGATCGGGGCTGCTCACCAGCAACTGCACGAGGTCGGCGCGCACCGCGTCACGCAGCCCCTGGGCGGCCGGCGAGTCTCTCACCGCGAGCAGATCGGAGATCATCGCCGGCGCTTCGACGAGCCCGAGCTCGGTCGCGCTGGCGAGCCGCAGCCGCGTCGCGACGCCGCTGCGGCCGAAGATGGTGTTTCCGTCGCTGATCAGCTGCGACGCGAGCGCCTGGATCTGTGGAATGCCGCCGGCCTGCGCCCGCGCCTGCGGAGTGTAGAGCAGCAGCACGTCGAGCGTGCCGCCATCGTCGTTCACCCCTGCCGCCGCAGACCCGTCCTCGGACCGAAACGTCGAACCGCGGTCGGGGATCGGCGCCAGCTCGGGGCGAAAGCCGCCTGGATCGAGCTGCTCCAGCAGGTAGGACCCGGCGATGATGGTGCGCAGCCGGTAGACGGTGGAGAAGGTGTCGATCAGACCGGAGACCACGCCATCGCGTTCGGTGAACACGACATAGCTGCCGGCGATCCCGTCGATGGTGCCAACCCACGAGCGATACCCATGGGCATCGTCATCGACCCGATCGAGCTGCGCCACCCAGCGATGTGAATCGATGTTGAGGAGCACGCGCGCCGCCGGCGTGCCGGCCGCATCGACCAGCCGATCGAGCCGCATCCCGACGGCCGCGCGCCCGACAATCGACGCCGCGGCCGGACCCGTCATGTCGGGTACGGGACGTGTCGAGGCACCGAGCGGCACGAAGAGCGCGTCGGGCGTTTGTGCCCTCGCTGGCGCACCGAGCGCAAGCAGGAGCAGGAGGACGGGCAGAGGGCTTCGGCGAAGCGGCGCCCCCTCAATCGCGACGCGTCTGGCCATCGAGGACGACTACGGCAGCACCACCGTGACTTCGTTGGACGGAGCGCCCACGCCGCACGCGTTGCGGCTCTTCAGGCGAACGTAGTAGGTCCCCGCCGGTCCGGTCGCGCTGACCGCGGTGACCAGCCCGACGTCCGCGACGACCAGGTTTTCCAGCCCCGGCGCGCTGCCGACCACCAGCAGGTAGCGCTCCGGCGCCGACCCCGTTGCCGGAGGTGTCCAGGTGAACGTCACCTGGCCGCCGGTCTTGCTGAAGGCGAGGTTGGATGGCGGCAGCGGCACCGGGCAGGTGGACGCCACCTGCACTTCGTTCGACGCCGCGCTGGTGCCGGCCACGTTGCGGGCGCGGACGCGCACGTAGTAGGTGCCCAGCGGCACGCCGGCAAAGCCGGCCGAGGTCTGCGTGCTGTTGGTCGGCACGATAGCGAGGTTTGCCAACCCGGGCGCCGACCCGGCTTCGATCACGTACGACGAGACCGGGTCGCCGGTTACCGGCGGCGACCAGCTCAGCGTGATCGTAGTGGTAGTGGCCGACGCCGTCAGGTTGCTCGGCGCCCCGGGAGGCGTGCCGGAGGTGAGCACGATCTCGTTCGAGGGTGCACTGTTTCCCACGGCGTTCTGCGCCCGGATGCGCACGTAGTACACGCCCGGCACGACGCCGCTGAACGCGATCGAGGTGAGGGTGTTACCGGTCGGCACCACGGCCAGGTTGCTCGACCCCGTCGCGCTCCCCGCTTCGATCAGATAGCTGGTCACCGCGCCGCCGGTCGTCGGCGCCTTCCACGTCAGGCTCACCGTCGTGCCGGTAACCGTGGCCGCAAGCATGGTCGGTGGACCGGGAAGGCTGCCGGAACCTCCCGCGGGATAGATGGTACGGATACCGCTCAGGTCGTCGTTGGCCAGCGCGGCCGACGTGCTGGCGCAGGCGGGCTGCGGATCCGCCCACATGATGGCGGAGCTGTCGGTGGAGTGACCGAGGCCCAGGGTATGCCCCAGGTTGTGGGTCAGCGCGTCCTGGAAGCAGCCGCGCTTGGACAGGAACGTGAACGCACCCGCGCTGTTGTTGAGGACGACGGTGCCCTGGATGATCTTCTGGAAGGTGATGCCGCTGGCCACGCGCAGGACCGGCGTCATGTAGGCGCCAGCGAGGCCGACGATCGACCCGCTGTCGCTGATCTCGCCGCACGGATCGTTGAACGCAACCGAAATGCGTCCGTTGCCCTCGAACGTGGCCAGGCAGCGGGCGTTGCGCGACAGGCCCCGCTGAATCTGGAAGTTCATGCCCGACCCGTTCCATAGCGCGATGGCCGCATCGAGTTCGGCGATGCCGCCGCCAAGCCCGGAGGGCGGCGGCTCGTAATCAACCGACACCAGCGTCGCGAAGTCCGCCTCGTGCCAGCGGCCGGGCGGGCCGTCGGACGGCAGGAAGGTGAACGGCTGCGGGTCCACGCTGAACTCGGCCGGCATGGCCACGTAGGATGCGCCCGTCGGCCGCGACGCCTGCGCGATGGCTCGCAGCGTCTCGATCGAGGACTGTTCGCGCACCTGGCCGTCAGCGCCGATTCGCTCGGCAAGCGGCGCCGCGCCGCCGCCGGTCAGCGTCCACACGCCCTGACGGAACCCGGCGGGGTAGAGCGTGCGATCCCGCGGCCGAACTTCCAGCCACAACACCGCCTCGTCCCCGACCGCGAGGCTCGCCTGGCCCGTGACCTGGAGGCTCAGGCCGTCCACGGCGCCGCCGAGCATTTTCACGACGATCTGGCGGTGGGCCAGCGAGCCCTTCCACGTCTCCGAGACGTTGACCGTCGCGTAGGTATAGATGCCGTTGACCGCGGGGTCCCATTGGCTCGAGACGGCCGTCACGTGGCCGCGCACGACGAGGGTGGACACGTCGCTCAGCTCGGCCATCGACCAGGGCTGGCGCGTTTCCGCGGAAAGGGGACCGCCGATCGCGGCGGCCGCAAGCACGAGGGCTATCAGGACACGTGACATGCGCTGGGGTGTAATTGGCGGTGGTTGCAACGGGAAGGCCCCGGCCGCCGGCGCAGAGGCCGGCGGGACCGAGGCCCGTTGTTCGCGCGAAGCCGTCCTACCGGGGATCGCCAGGGAAACCGGCGCCGAGGTAGGGCTGCAGCGTCCAGCGGCCGATCGCGCCGCCATTGAGCGTGACTTGCGTCTGATCGAGCCAGTTCCATCCGGGGCTGTTGCCGCAGTGGCCGGTAATCACGTCCATGATGTACACGTTGGTCGTGTCCTCGTCGCTGCCGGCCCCGTAATTGTAGTTCACGATGTCCTGCGAGAGGCTGCCGCGGACGCCGCGCTTCCAGTTGAGGCCCCACCGGCTATCGTGCTGGCGCAGCGCCTGGACGACGCGGAACATCCACACGTTGTTGCCGCCGTGCTCGACGCAGGAGTTCTGCAGGTCACCGGGGAACGCCCGGGCCACGGCTTCCACGACCGAGGCGCCGTACGCCGGGAGCGGCAGCTTCTGGCCGGCCGGTGGATCCGGCGTGCGTGGACCGCTGCCGCCGATGTTGTCGATGGTGAACGCCACCTCGTTGCCCGTCGCCGAGCCGCAGCCATTGCCGGCGACGACGCGCGCGAAGAAGGTGCCGAGCATCCCGACGTGCTGGGCGAACGACGTCGTGGCGCCGCTGACGTTGTGGGCCAGCTCGGTGCCGCCGGCCGTCCGGCTGAACTCGACCCGGTAGGCGTCGACACTGCCCACCGCACTCCAGTTGATGGTCACGCTCGGTCCGGTGACCGTGGCGCTCGCCGTCGGCGCAGCGGGTGGCGCACAGCCCCCGCCGCCGCCCACCGTCACGCTCGCCTCATTGGAGAAGGGGCCGGTCAGGCCGCCGGCAATGGCCCGCACGCGCACGTAGTAGGTGCCGTTGGGCGCCTTGACGACGATCCGCGTGACCAGGGCCGGCAGGTTGACCGACGCGATGTCGGCGGCCCCCGCGGCAGTGCCGACCTGGATGTTGTAGCCGAGCGCCTCGGCGATCGGCGTCCACTGGATCGTCACCGTCGACCCATTGGCGGTCACCGTCAGGAATGGCTGGTAGGGCGCCTGCGCCGCAGCCTGACCCGCGCCCAGCGCGAGGAACGCACACACTGCCGTCGCGAAGACGGTCGTCGGGATCCGCGTCATCGTACAGTCCTTCTCTTACACGCAGGCCGCTCGGAGCCAAGCAGCGATGTCTGGTTGTTGCGAGGGCTGGGAGATCCTCGACCGGGGGAGCGGGCAGTATAGCATGGCGATCGGCGCCGTCCAGTCCCGAGTCGAGGGTTCGAGCTCTCTCGAGGGCGGCGATGTCGCTGGACGATCGGCTCCGCGTCCGCCATCGGTCCGCCGTCCGATCTATCGGTGGGAGACGGCGCATTCTGCACCATCAGGCACCCGGTTGCCACCGTCGGTTCGCGACCAAGCGTCCGTCCGTCCGTGGCGGCGGGCGGCGCGCGCCGGCGCCAGACGCAGAAAGGGCGGCAGGTCATGCCTGCCGCCCTTTCCGTCATGTGTCGAGAGCCGGCGCTGCCGGCGGGATGCCTACTTCGGATCCGGCGGGAACCCGGCCGCCAGGTACGGATCGATCGTCCACTTGGCGCACCACTCGGTGCCGCACTCCGAGCTGCCACGGGCCGCCCAGGTCTGCGCGGTCGTGTGCTCCCAGTCCCAGTTGAAGCCGTTACCGTCGCAGATGGCGTGGACCACGTCGACCAGGTAGATGCGATCGGCGCTGTTGTCCGGCTTGTCCGTCCCGTTGTAGGTGACGATGTCGGTCGAGAGGCTGCCGGCGTGACCGCGCTTCCAGTTGAGGCCCCAGCGAGAGTCGTGTCTCCGCAGGGCGTTCACCAGACGGTAGAGGTACGTCCGGCTGCCGCAGGCGTTACCCAGATCGCCCGGGTACTGCTGCGCGACGGCGAGCGCCACGGCGTGGCCGTAGGCGGGGAAGGGCAGGAGCTGTCCCGGCGCCGGATCCGGCGTCCGCGGGCCGCTGCCGTTGAGATCGGTGATGGCGAAGCTGACCTCGTTCGACGGCGTGAGGCCGCAGTTGTTGCCGGCGATCACGCGCG
This sequence comes from uncultured Acidobacteriota bacterium, assembly GCA_963707795.1. Taxonomy (GTDB): domain Bacteria; phylum Acidobacteriota; class Vicinamibacteria; order Vicinamibacterales; family UBA2999; genus JACCSI01. The sequence goes on from OY970174.1 coordinate 1,478,805, forward strand.
CGTAGAACGTGCCGAGCAGCGGAATGTACTGCGTGAAGGCGGTCGTGCCGGCCCCGACGACGTGGGCCAGTTCCGTGGTCCCCGGCCCGCGGCTGAACTGCACCTGGTAGCCCAGCACGTTGGCCACACCGCCCCAGTTCACCGTCACCGACGGACCCGAGACCGTGAAGGTGGCGCTCGGCGCGCCCGGCGGCGTGGTGCACGCGGTGCCGCCCACGGTCACCACCGCTTCATTCGAGAACGGCCCGACCAGAGCGCCGGCAAAGGCGCGGACGCGCAGATAGTAAACGCCATCGGGCGCACCGACCTCGACGCGGGTGATCGAGGGGGGCAGGTTGATGGAGGCGATGTTGGCAGATCCCGGGGCGGTGCCGGCCTGAAGGGTGTAGCCCAGGGCGCCGGTGATCGGCGTCCACTCGATGGTCACGTTCGGGCCGCTCGCCGTGACGGTGAGCACAGGGGTGTATTGGGCCTCGGCGGTTCCAACGCCAAGCGCGAGCATCGACACTACAACCGCCGCGAGGCCGGTCGTCTTGATCCACTTCATCGGTACAGTCCTTTTCTTACACTCCGGCCGCTCTTGGGGTGAGCGGCAACTGGGTTTGGTTGTTTACGAGGGCTGGGAAGAACCTCGTCGGGCGGCCGGCGCAGTATAGCACAGCATCCGGAGCGCGCAAGAGCGGATGGTATAGTCCGAGACGATGGCTTCCGTAGCGAGAATCGGCATGTTGACGGGGGGTGGCGATGCCCCGGGTTTGAACGCGGTGATTCGGGCGGTCGTCAAGGCCGCCGTCAACGCCGGCATCGAGGTCATCGGACTCGAGGACAGTTTCGACGGCTTGCTCGACCCGTCGCGGACCCGCCCGCTGACTCCCGGCGACGTCACCGGCATCCTGCGCCTCGGGGGCACGATCCTCGGGACCACCAATCGCGGCAATCCGTTCGAGTACCCCACCGGCGCACCGGGCGGAGAGGTGGACTACTCGGAACGCGTGGTCGAGACCTTCACGAAAATGAAGCTCGACGCCCTCGTGGTCATCGGCGGCGACGGGACGCTGCACATCGCCCACCAGTTCTACTTGATGGGCATCCCGGTCGTGGGCGTGCCCAAGACCATCGACAACGACATCTGGGGCACGACCAGCTGTTTCGGCTTCGACACCGCGGTCTCGTTCGCGGCCGAGGCGATCGATCGCCTGCACACCACCGCCGAGGCGCATCGCCGCATCATGGTCGTCGAGGTCATGGGCCGGTACGCCGGCTGGATTGCCCTGCACGCCGGGGTCGCCGGCGGCGCCGACGTCATCCTGATCCCCGAGATTCCCTACGACCTCGACAAGATCGTGGTCCGGCTGCGCGAGCGGGAAAGCTACGGCGCGCGCTTCAGCATCGTCGTCGTCGCCGAGGGCGCCCGTACCGTGGATGGGGACGTGACCCTGCTCGAGGCGGCGCACGCCGGACACGTCGAGCGCCTGGGCGGCGTCGGCGCGGTCGTCGCCAAGGCGCTACAGGAGAAGACCGGGAAGGAAACGCGCTCCGTCGTGCTCGGTCACCTGCAGCGCGGGGGCGCGCCGACCGCGTTCGACCGGGTGCTGGCGACGCGTTTCGGGGGCAAGGCGGTGGAGCTCATTACGCGCGGCGTGTTCGGGCGCATGGTCGCCAACAATCCGCCCGACATCGTGCCGATCCCGCTGGCGGATGTCGTCGGCAAGACCAAGACCGTGCCGCTCGATTTCGACCTGTTGCGCACGGCCCGGGCGATCGGCGTGTCCTTCGGCGACTGACCACCCCTTCGAAGCCGGGCGCACGCCGTTCTAGGCCTACCCTCGGCGCGACGGCAGCACGTCGAGGTACTTCAGCGCGCCGCCGGTGTTGAACAGCACCACCGTGTCCTCGCGGCGGATCTGCTGATCGGCGACCAGCCGTCGAATCGCGCTCAACGCCGCCCCGCCTTCGGGCGCGGCCGAGACGCCTTCGCGGCTGCCCATCGCGATCATGTCCTCGACCATCTGTGCGTCGGAGACCGCCAGGGCCGTGCCGCCGCTGTCGCGGATGGCACGCAGGATGAGGAAATCGCCGATGGCGCGCGGCACGCGCAGGCCGTCGGCGGCGGTCCGGGCGTCTTCCCAGGGCGCCGCGTTCGGCGTCCCCTCCACGACGGCGCGGACGATCGGCGCGCAGCCCTCGGCCTGGACCGACACCATCCGTGGCCGCTTCCCGCCGGCCACCCAGCCGATGGCCTCAAGCTCGTCGAACGCCTTCCACATCCCGACCAGGCCGGTGCCCCCGCCGGTGGGATAGATGATCCAGTCGGGCAGCGTCCAGTCGAGCTGTTCGGCCAGCTCGTAGCCCATGGTCTTCTTGCCCTCGACCCGGTACGGCTCCTTGAGGGTCGAGACGTCGTACCAGCCGAGCGGCTTGCCCGTTTCGGCCGCCATCCGGCCGGCGTCGGTGATCAGACCATCCACCAGCGTGACGGTGGCGCCGTACAGGCGGCATTCGTCCACGAACGGCTGCTTGGCGTCCCTGGGAATGAAGACCTGGCAGGCGAGGCCGGCGGCGGCGGAGTAGGCGGCGGCGGCATTGCCGGCGTTGCCGGCCGTGGGCAGCGCGATGGTGTGGGCACCGAGCGCGCGCGCGCGCGTGATCGCCGCCGACTGGCCGCGGGCCTTGAAAGAGTTGGTCGGATTGAGCGATTCGTCCTTGATGAACAGCCGCTCGAGACCGAGCTCGGCGCCCAGTCTCGTCGCGTGGAGCAGGGGAGTGAAGCCCTCGCCGAGCGTCACCGGCTCGTCGCCGGGGAGCAGCGGCATCAGCTCGCGATACCGCCACATGTTCGGCGCCCGGCCCGGCAGCGTGTCGCGCGTCCAGCCGCGCGCGGCGGTCAGGTCGTAGCGCGCGAGCAGGGGGAGCGCGCAGGACGGGCAGAGGAAGTGGCGCTCGCGCGGATCGAATGGCCCCGCGCCGCAGCCGCTGGCGCACTCGAGATGGCTGAAATACGACACAACGGGCGGGTTCGCCGTCGGCGGCCGGTCGCCGCTCATTTCCCGAGCAGCTCCTGGTCCTTCTTCTGCTGCAGGTCGTCGATCATCTTGACGTGCTGGTCGGTGATCTTCTGCACCTCGTCCAGCGCCCGCTTCTCGTCGTCCTCGGAGATCTGATGCTCCTTGAGCATCTTCTTCAGTTTGTCGTTGGCGTCGCGGCGCACGATGCGCACGTGGTTGCGTCCCTCTTCCGCCATCTTGTGGACATGACGGGAGAGGTCGCGGCGCCGCTCCTCGGTGAGGGCCGGAATCGGGATGCGGATGATCTTCCCGTCGTTGGCCGGATTGAGGCCGAGGTCGGCGGTACGGATGGCCTTCTCGATTGTCGCCATCAGCGACGGGTCGAACGGCTGCGCCACGATCATCGCCGGCTCGGGGATCGACAGCGTGGCGACCTGGTTCAGCGGCATCTTGGTGCCGTACGCCTCGACGTGCACGCTCTCGAGCAGGCCGGTCGAGGCGCGGCCGGTGCGGACGCCGGCCAGTTCCTTGCGGACGAACTCCAATTGTCCGTCCATCCGTGTCTTCACTTCGACAAACAGGCCTTTGAGATCGGCAACGTCCATACTCGGTCCTCGACGGTCAGTGGTTCATCGGCGCCGGGCGGGTCAGGCGGTGACGGTGGTGCCGACGGCTTCGCCCATGATCACGCGGCGGATATTGCCCGGGGTCTTCAAGTTGAACACGACAATCGGCAGCTTGTTGTCCATGCACAGGGAAATGGCGGTCGCGTCCATCACCTGCAGGCGCTCCTGCAGCACCTGCAGGTAGGAGACGCGCTCGTAGCGCGTCGCGTCGGGTTCCTTCACCGGATCGGCGGAGTAGATCCCGTCGACCTTGGTCCCCTTGAGGATGACCTCGGCCTTGATCTCCATCGCCCGCAGCGCGGCGGCGGTGTCGGTGGTGAAATAGGGATTGCCGGTGCCGGCGGCGAACACGACGACGCGGCCCTTCTCCAGGTGACGGATGGCGCGGCGGCGGATGAACGGCTCGGCGACCGCACGCATCTCGATGGCGGTGAGGACGCGGGTCGGCACGCCGTGCTTCTCGAGCGCGTCCTGCAGCGCCAGCGCGTTGATCACCGTCGCCAGCATCCCCATGTAGTCGGCGGTCGAGCGGTCCATGCCGCGGGCGCTCGCCGCCAGGCCGCGAAAGATGTTGCCGCCGCCGATGACGATGGCCGCCTCGACGCCGAGGCGCTGCAAGTCGGCGATGTCTTCGGCGATCCGCGTCGCGACGATGGGATCGACGCCGTACGCCTGGTCGCCCATCAGGGCTTCGCCGGACAGCTTGAGGAGAATGCGGCGGTAGGAGGGTTCGGACGGCGCGGAGGGCACGAGTGATTATAACTGTCCCGTGCCGTCCGGGTCCTCACCCCTCCGCCACCTCGCCGAGCTTGAAGCGCACGAAGCGGCTGACGGTGACGTTCTCGCCGGTCTTGGCCGAGGCGTTGGCGATCATCTGCTTCACGCTCACGTTCGGGTCGCGGACCGACGGCTGCTCGAGCAGGCAGAACTGGGCGAAGTAGCTCTCCAGCTTGCCCTCGGCAATCTTGTCCACGACGGTGGCCGGCTTGCCCGATCCGGCGAACTGCTCGCGGTAGATCTCCTTCTCCTTCTCGAGCACGTCGGCGGGGACGTCCTCGCGGCGGACGAACTTCGGGTCCGCGGCGGCGATGTGCATGGCCAGCTCCTTGGCCAGGCGCTGGAAATCGTCGGTGCGGGCGACGAAGTCGGTCTCGCAGTTCACCTCGACCAGGACGCCGACCTTGCCGCCCATGTGGATGTAGTGGCCGATGATGCCGTCCTTGGTGGCCCGGCCCGCCCGCTTGGCGGCCGACGCCAGCCCCTTCTTGCGCAGCAGCTCCACCGCCTTGTCCATGTCGCCGCCCGCCTCGGTGAGCGCGGTCTTGCAGTCCATCATGCCGGCGCCGGTCTTCTCGCGCAGCTGCTTCACCTGATCCGCCGTGATTACCATGTCGATGACTCCGTACGTGACAAGCGCCGGCGAGGCCATCCTGCCGGCGCCGAACGGGGGCGCGCCGCCGCGCTACCCAACCGGGGTTTCGCTGGGACGCTGCGGGCGGCGCAGGTTGGCCGGCCGCACGGTGCGATTGGCTTCGTCGGCGGCCGCCGCCTCGGCGTCCGCGGTCGCCTGATCGGCCATGGCCGACTCGCGTTCACCGCGCCCGTCGAGGACCGCATCGGCGACGCGCGCCGCGAACAGCCGGATCGCCCGCAGGGCATCGTCGTTGCCGGGGATCGCGTAGTCGACCTCTTCCGGGTCGCAGTTGGTGTCGACGACGCCGACGACCGGGATCTTCAGCTTGCGCGCCTCGTCCACCGCGATCTTTTCCTTGCGCGTGTCGACGACGAAGAGCGCGTCGGGCAGGCGGCCCATGTTGCGGATGCCCTCGAGGTTCTTCTGCAGCTTGCGCTTCTCTTTCTCGGCGCGCGCGATCTCCTTCTTCGGCATGAACTCGTAGCGGCCGTCGGTGGCCATCGCCTCGAGATCGCGCAGGCGCGCGATGCTGCGCTGAATGGTGGTGAAGTTGGTCAGCAACCCGCCCAGCCACCGTTCATTGACGTAGTACATGCCCGAGCGCGAGGCTTCCTCCGCGATGACGTCCTGCGCCTGCCGCTTCGTGCCGACGAACAGCACCGTCTTGCCGTCGGCCGCCAGCTGGCGGACGAACTCTTCCGCCTCCTTGAACAGCTTGACGGTCTTGCCAAGGTCGATGATGTAGATGCCGGAGCGCTCGCCGAAGATGAAGGGCTTCATCTTGGGGTTCCAGCGCTTGGTCTGGTGGCCGAAGTGGACGCCTGCTTCGAGCAGGTCTTTCATCGCGAGCGGGGTCAAATTGCCTCCATGACGACTACCGTTTGCTGAACTGGAAGCGCTTGCGCGCGCCAGCCATGCCGTACTTCTTGCGCTCCTTCGCGCGGGCATCGCGCGTGAGCAGGCCTTCCTTCTTGAGCCGCGGCCGATTCTCGGCGCTCAGCTCGACCAGCGCCCGGGCGATGCCCAGGCGAATGGCCCCCGCCTGCCCGGTGATGCCGCCGCCGGCGACCGTGCACAGCACGTCGAACTTGTCGGCGCTCTCGGTCAGCTGCAGCGGCTGCACGACCTGGACGCGCAACGCTTCCGACGGAAAGTAGGCGGTGAACTCGCGCTGGTTGACGGTGATGGTGCCCGATCCGGGCCGGAGGAACACGCGCGCCGTCGATTCCTTGCGGCGCCCGGTTGCGTAGTACTGCGTTGCTGCCACGTTATGCGACCTCGTACGGAGTGGGCTGCTGGGCGACGTGCGGGTGATCCTGGCCGCCGTAGACCTTCAATTTGCGGAACATCGCGTCGCCCAGCTTGCTCTTGGGCAACATGCCGCGCACCGCCGCCTCGACCAGACGCCGCGGCTGACGCTGGCGCACCACGCGCGCCCGCTCCTCCCGCAACCCGCCCGAGTAGCCACTGTGATGGCGGTAGACCTTCTGGTCTTCCTTCCGCCCGGTCAGCTTCACCACCGCCGCGTTGACGATCACGACGTGATCGCCGGTGTCGAGAAATGGTGTGTAGGTGGCCTTGTGCTTGCCCTGGAGCAGCTTCGCGGCCACCGTCGCGACCCGCCCGAGGGACTGGCCCTCGGCGTCGATGACGTGCCAGCGGCTGACGATGGACTTCGGAGTGGCGACGTACGTGCGCATGCGAATGGATCCTTACGCCTCTCAAGCAGATGACGGCAAACCCAAATGATACGCCGACTTGCCGACGATCGTCAAGGCGCGAAGGAGCACCGGGGGGCGCCGCCGGCGCCGGCGCGTTGGGCAGGGGAGCGAGGCTCCCGGCGGCAAGCAGCGATGCTCCCGGTGGGCCGGGAGCGACGTGCCCGGCGTGAGGCGCCCCGCCGCGGATTGGCCGCCCTGACCCGACCAAGGCCTGTAATTGCCCCCCGTCGTGCCGATAAGCCCAGTGGAAAGGTTAGCCATCCACGTGCACCGGCAGGCAGATTTCTTCGCGATTCTCGACGTTTCTACCGTCCGCCCGTGGCTCCGACACATTCAGTCCCTTCGAGTCCGTCGGATCACGGCCGCCGGTCAGGCAGCCTGGAGATCAATTCGTGTTGTTTCGTCGCAATAAGAGCCTCATCGGGCTGGACATCGGGTCCAGCGCCGTCAAGGCAATCGAACTGCAGCCCAACGGCAGCAGGTACCGCGTGTCGGCGATCAGCGTCGAACCGGTCCCGCCGGACAGCATCGTGGACGGCGCGATCATCGATTCGGCGGCGGTCACCGCGGCGCTGCGCCGGGTCTTCGCCAGCAAGCGGTTCTCCGGCCGCCAGGTGGCGGCCTCGCTGTCGGGCAGCTCGGTCATCGTGAAGAAAATCTCGGTGCCGCAGATGACCGAGCAGGAGTTGTCCGAATCGATCTACTGGGAGGCCGAGCAGTACATCCCCTTCGACATCCAGGACGTGCACCTCGACTACGAGATCAGCAACGACAGCGGCGACCCGGCGCCGACCGGGCAGACGATGAACGTACTGCTGGTCGCGGCGAAGAAGGACAAGATCGCCGACTACACCAACGTCATCGCCCAGGCGGGCTGTGCCGCGGTGGTCGTCGACGTCGATGCCTTCGCGCTGCAGAACGCCTACGAAGTCAACTACGGTCTCGCGCCCGGACGGGTCGTCGTCCTGCTCAACGCCGGCGCCAGCGCCATCAACGTCAACATCGTCTCCGGCCGGCAATCCGTGTTCACCCGCGACGTGTCGATGGGAGGCAACGCCTTCACCGAGGCGGTGCAGAAGGAGCTGAATCTGCCGTTCGAGACGGCCGAGCAGCTGAAGAAGGGGCAGCACCCCGACGAGGGTCTGTACGACGACGCCAAGGCCGTGCTGCGGGCGATGACCGACAACGCCCTGCTCGAGGTGGAGAAGACGTTCGACTTCTTCAAGGCCACCGCGGCCAACGACCAGATCGATCGCATTGTCGTCAGCGGCGGCGCCTCGCGGGTGGACGGGTTCGACCAGGCACTGCACGAGCGGTTCGGCACGACCGTGGAACGGTTCAACCCGTTCCGCGAGGTCGGGTTCGACGGCGCGCGCCTCGGCGTCAGCGCGGAGGACATGGCGCCGATGGCGGCCGTCGCCCTCGGTCTCGCGCTGCGCCGCGCGGGGGATCGATGATTCGCATCAACCTCGTCGCCGGCGACCGCCGCGCCGTCAAGCCGGCGAGCGCGGGCATCGACCTGGCGCAGCGGGTGACGCTGGCCGGCGGTCTGCTGCTGGTGCTGACGGCCGTGCTCATCGGCTGGCGATTCTGGACGACGACGCAGGCCGAGGCCCGCACCACCGCCGACGTCGAGGCGGCGCGCCTCGAGGAAACGCGTCTCGCCGCCGTCCTGACACAGGTCACCGACTTCGAGCGCCGGCGCACGCAGCTGCAGCAGCGCGTCGCCCTCATCGACGAGTTGCGCCGCGGCCAGACGGCGCCGGTGCACATCATCGACCAGATCAGCCGCTCGCTGCCCGAGCTCACCTGGCTGACCAGCCTGCGCCAGGACGGGTACGACGTGACCATCGAGGGGCAGTGCACGTCGCTCACGGCGCTGTCCGATTTCGTGGGCAACCTCGAAGCGACGCGCTACTTCCGCCGCCCCGTCGAGATCGTGATGAGCGAGGTCGTGAGCGGGCAGGGCACCGCACCCGATCTGATCCGCTTCACCATCAAGGGCACCTTCCAGATGGCGGGGATCGATCCGCGCCCGGCCGCGTCCGCGCCGGCGCCGGCACCGCCGCCCGGAGGGGTCGGTGGTTAACCTCTCCCTCTCGCGCCTGCCGTGGCCGTGGCAGCTCGCGGTCTTCGTCGGACTGTCGCTGGCCGCCGGCGGGGCGTACTACTCGTACATCGACGTGCCGGCACAGGAACGCATCACCGCACGCGATCGCGAGCTGGCAACCGTCCGCGCCCGCATCACCAAGGGCCTGGCCACGGCGCGCCAGCTGCCGGAGTTCGAGAAAGAGGTGGCGGATCTGCAGGCGCGGCTCGACAGCCTCAAGCCGATCCTGCCGGAAGAAAAGGACGCCGCCGATCTGCTGCGCCGCGTACACACCCTGGCGGTGCAGTCGAATCTCACGATTCGCGGCTTCCGTCCGCAGGCGACCAATACACGCCAGCTCCACGCCGAATGGCCCATCAGCCTCGAGCTGGAAGGCACGTATCACAACCTCGGCAGCTTTCTCGACCGCGTGAGCAAGTTCCCGCGCATCATCAACGTCAGCGCCCTGGTGATCCGGGGCAAGACCCAGCCCGCGCCGCACGCGACGGTGGACATCACGTGCACGGCGACGACGTTCGTCCTGCTGGACGCGCCGGCGCCGGGCGCCGCCGCGGAGAGCGCCGGCACCAGGCCGGCGGCGAAGACCGAATGAAGTTCCTCGCCGTGCTGCTCCTGTCCGCGAGTCCGGCGGTCGCCCTGGCGCAAGCGCCGGTCAGCGCCGAGAACCATGCACCGGCGCCGCCGGCGCGCTTCGAGTACGCCGCCGAGGGCCGCCGCGATCCGTTCATCAACCTGGTGGGCCGCGGGACCGATGCCGGCGGGCAGACATCCCCACGGGTTCGGCCCGACGGGCTGCAGGGCGTCAGCGTGGAGGAAGTCGTGGTGCGCGGCATCGTGCACAGCCGCGGCGACTGGATTGCAATGATCGGCGCACCCAACGGCCGGACCTACGCGGTTCGCCCCGGCGACGACCTGCTCGATGGAAGCGTGCAGGCCATCACGGCCGAGGCCGTCGTCCTCCTGCAGGAGGTCAACGACCCGTTGTCGCTGGCCAAGCAGCGCGAAGTGCGCAAGTACCTTCGCGGCGAGGTCAAGTGATGCGGACGAGTGCCCCCCGATCCGGACTGATGGGCGGCGCTGCTGCCGTCATCGCGCTGATCCTCGTCGCCGGTCCGGCCGGCGGTCCGACCCGGGCGGCGAGCGTGCAGGTCCCGGCCCCGCCCGCCGCGGAGCAGCCGCCGCCCCCGCCGGCGCCCACCGTGCTGGCGGGGCAGCAGCCGGACCGCTTCGTCGGGCATCCGGTGACGCTCGACTTCCAGGATGCCGACCTGCGATCGGTGCTGCGCACGTTCGCCGAAATCAGCGGCCTCAACATCGTCATCGATCCCACGATCCAGGGAACGGTCGACGTCGCCCTGAAGGAGGTCCCCTGGGATCAGGCGCTGGACATCATCCTCAAGGCGAACAAGCTCGGCTACTCCGTGGACGGCACGGTCGTCCGCATCGCGCCGCTCGGCGTGCTGGCGCAGGAGGAAGAAGAGAAGCGCAAGCTCGCCGAGGCGCAGGCGCTGGCGGGGGAACTGCAGATCCTCACCGTGCCCCTCAGCTACGCCAAGGCGCCGGAACTGGTGCCGATTCTGACGCGCAGCGCCCTCTCGGCCCGCGGTGAAGTGCAGGTGGACGCACGCACCAACACGCTGATCGTCCGCGACCTGCCCGATCGCCTGACGACCGCCGCCGACCTGGTGAAGGCCCTCGACCGGCCGCAGCCGCAAGTGGAGATCGAGGCCCGCATCGTGCAGACGACGCGCGACTTCGCGCGCGCCATTGGCGTCGAGTGGGGATTCAACGGCCGTGTCGATCCGGCGCTGGGTAACACGACCGGCCTCGCGTTTCCCAACAGCGGCAGCGTCAGCGGCCGGGTGGGAGGCGCCCAGGGCTCGGCGGGCGGTACGCCGGCCGAAACCGGGGTGAACCTGCGCGCCCCGGCGGCGACCAGTGCCCTCGGCATCGCACTCGGCGCGGTCAACGGCGCCCTGAACCTCGACCTCGTTTTGTCGCAGCTCGAATCGAGCGGCCGCGGCCGGCTGCTCTCGACCCCGCGCGTGTCGACGCAGAACAACGTCGAGGCGGAGATGACGCAGGGCGTCGAGATCCCGATTCAGACGGTGGCGAACAACACCGTGACGGTCACCTTCAAGCCGGCGGCACTCACGCTGCGAGTGACGCCGCAGATCACGGCGTCGAATACCGTGATCCTGCGCGTCTTCCTCGAGAACGCGTCGCCGGACTTCAGCCGGGCCGTGAACGGGATCCCGCCCATCGACACCCAGCGGGCGGTGACCAGCGTGCTCGTCGCCGATGGCGAGACAACCGTGATCGGCGGCATCTACCTGAGCCTGGAGCAGGCCTCGAACGACCGCGTTCCCTTCCTGCACCGGATCCCGCTCCTCGGCTGGCTGTTCAAACGCGACCAGTTGAGTGATGAGAGCCGCGAGCTCCTCATCTTCATCACGCCGCGCATCACGAGGAGCTGACGAGGAACGCGATGACGTCGAAACTCTGCATCCTGGCCGTGTGTGTCGCCGCCACGGGCGCATGCGGCGAGGTCGCCCGCAGCGGCCGCTCGCCCGTGCTGGTCGTCATCGACGCGCTCGAGGGCGCGTCGGGCGCGCAGCCGGACGCGTTCAGCACGGTCCTGTTCTCCGACGTGCAAACGCTGGTCGAAGACCAGGTTGGCGGGCAGACCGTGCGGGTGCCGACGGTGTACAGCGATTCGGGTCGCGCCACGCTTCGGCTGGTGCTGAAGAACCCGGGGCCGCCCTCGTCGCCGCTCGGGCCGTCGGCCCTCAACGAGGTCACCATCAGCCGTTACCGCGTGTCGTTCATCCGCACCGACGGCCGCAATACGCCGGGCGTGGACGTGCCCCATGCCTTCGACGGCGCCGTCACCGTCACCATCCCCGCCAGCGGATTGGCCGCCGCCGTCTTCGCCCTCGTCCGCCACCAGGCCAAGATGGAGCCGCCGCTCAGCGGGCTCTCCGGCGGGGGCGCGGCCAACATGATCAGCACCATCGCCGAGGTGACGTTCTACGGGCGTGATCAGGCGGGCAACGAGGTGACGGTGACGGGCCTCATGTCGGTGAACTTCGGGGACTTCGGGGATCCCAGGTAGCGAGACCATGAGAGCGCTGACCGCAAGCCGTGGGCCGCGTGCCCGTCCGTCCGCCGTCCTGGCCGTGTGCGTCCTGGCCGCCGGTGCCATCTCCTGCACCGTCAAGGACACGTCCGCGCCGCCGTTCACCGGACCTTCCGAGCTCGCCCTCCGGGTCGGCTTGCAGGCGGTTCCCGACAGCATCCTGCAGGACGGGTCTTCGCAGGCGATGATTCAGATCGCCGCGACGGGGGCCGACAACCAGCCGGTGCGCAGCCTGGCGCTGCGCGTGGACGTCGTCTTCGAGGGGACCGTCCAGGATTTCGGGACCCTATCCGCCAAGACCGTGCTGACCGACAACGACGGCCGCGCCCGGCTGACCTATACCGCACCACCCCGTCCGAGTCAGCCCGTCGAGCCGTTCAACATCGTAACCATCAGCGTCACGCCGGTCGGCACGGACTTCCGCGGCGAGACGGCGCGCACCGTGGACCTCCGCCTGATCGCGCCGGGGGTGATCCTGCCGCCGAACAGCCCGCCGGTCGCGCAGTTCAGCTTCACGCCGACGGCGCCCCAAGCGATGACCAGCGTCGTCTTCGATGCATCGGCCTCGACCGACGAAGGTGCGCAGTGCGGCTCCGCCTGCACCTACGCCTGGGAGTACGGCGACGGCTCGACGGGGACCGGCGTGTTCGCGACCCACCAGTTCCGCAGCCCGGGGACGTTCCAGGTCCGCCTGACGGTGACCGATGCGCGGGGCGCCACCGGCACGGCGGCGCGGCCGATCACGGTGGCGCCGGGCGTCGCCCCGACGGCATCGTTCACCTTCTCGCCGGCGAGCCCGGGCGTGGGTCAGACGGTGTTCTTCACCGCCGAGGCATCCCGCGCGGCGGCCGGCCGCCAGATTGTCTCGTATCAGTGGAACTTCGGCTCCGGCCGGACGGGAAGCGGCGTCACCAGCACCACGTCATACGGCAGCGCCGGCACCTATACGGTCACGCTGACGGTGACCGACGATGCGGGTCAGCAGGGCACCGTGTCCCAGAGCGTGCCGATCCGGCCGTAGATCGCGCGTCAGGGACGCCGCAGGGGTGTACGCTGGGGCATGGCGACCGAGCCGGCGGATTTCGACGCTATTCTCGAGGCCCTCGGGGCCGCAGACGCCGAGCCGCCGCCGCTGATGAAAAAGCTGCTCGGCGACCTCGAACCTGTTTCGCGGGGCCTGTCAGACGCGGACAGGGCCGCGCTGGTCGAACTCGAAGCCTGGCTCGCCGTCGTCCGCGATGAGACACCCGCCACCTGATCTGCTGGCCGCACGGGCCAGGCGCCTGGCGGCGCTTGCCGCCGCCGAATCCATCGACGCGCTGGTCGTCACCGCGGTGCCCAATGTGGCGTATCTCACGGGATTCTTCGCCTCGGCCGCCGCGCTCGTCGTGACGCCCGATGCGCTGCACCTGGTGGGAGACGGACGTTACACGCAGGATCTCGCCGCCCGGGCCCGCGAGTATCCAGCCATCCGCCCGGTCCACCTCGGGCCGGGCGTCAGCTATGACGAAGCGATTGCCGAGATCGTGCAGCCGTTGCGAGGTCTGCGCGTGGGCATCGAAGCGTCGCATCTGACCGTTCGGCGGCATCAGTTCCTGACGCGACGTCTGGCCCAGCACGGGTGGGATGCAGGTTTGGTCGCGACGGATGGGCTGGTCGAGCGGCTGCGGGTGTGCAAGGATGCCTGGGAAATCGCCGTGCTCCGCGAGGGTGCACGGCGGTTGTCCGATGTCGCTAAGTGTATACTTCCGAAAGTCTTAGCCGGACGAATGGAGGCGGCGGTCGCCTCCGAGATCGAGGCTGCGTTGCGAGAGGCCGGGTTCGAACGGACGGCCTTTGATACCATCGTCGCCGCCGGGCCGAACGCCGCGCTGCCGCACGCACGCGCCGGTCGCCGGCAAATCGCGGAGGGCGATCTCGTCGTGGTGGATTTCGGCGGGGTCCTCGACGGCTATTGTACCGACCTCACCAGGACGGTGCAGGTGGGCCAGGAACGTCAGGCCGAACGGCGTCTCGTCGAACAGGTCGCCGAAGCGCAAGCGGCAGCCTTCGCCGCGGCGGGGCCGGGACGCCCGCCCGAATCGGTGGACCACGCCGCGCGGAGTGTGCTGGAGGGCTACGGCCTGGCCGATGCGTTTGCGCATGGCACGGGCCACGGACTGGGTCTCGAGGTGCACGAAGCGCCGCGCCTGACCCGGGCTCGACCGCAGGAAGCCGAACCGCCGTTGGCGGCCGGAATGGTGATGACGCTCGAGCCCGGTGCCTACGTTCCCGGCTGGGGTGGTGTCCGGATCGAAGACGACGTGCTGGTGACCGAGGATGGCGCGCAGTGGCTGACCGACGTGCCGCGCATGGTGAGCAATGCATGACCCTGGACGAGATTAAGCGCCTGATCGAATTCATCCGCGCGCAGGAACTCTCGGAGTTCGAGCTGGAGCACGACGGCATGAAGCTGCGCGTCAAGAGCGGCAGCGCGGCGCCAGCCGTGGCGCCGGCCCCGTTTGCCACCCCGGCGGCGTCAGCGGCGGCGCCCGTCGCCGCGGGCGCAGCCACGGGCGGTACGCCGTCTCTCGCCGCGTCGGCGGTCGACGCTGCCGCTGATGAAGGCACCGAGCTGGCCATCGTCCAGTCTCCGATCGTGGGCACGTTCTACCGCGCACCCGAGCCGACGACCGCGAATTTCGTCGAGGTCGGGGACTCGGTGAAAAAGGGCCAGGTGCTCTGCATCATCGAGGCGATGAAGTTGATGAACGAGATCGACTCGGAGTACGACGGCGAAATCGTCAGCATCTATGTCGAGAATGGCCAGGCCGTGCAGTACGGCGAGCGGCTGTTCGCCATCCGCCTGCGATGACCGCAACCCATGTTTAAGAAGGTTCTCGTGGCCAACCGCGGCGAAATCGCGCTGCGGGTGATCTTCGCGTGCCGGGAGCTCGGCATCAAGACGGTGGCGGTCTATTCGGAGGCCGACGAGAACTCGCTGCACGTCCGCTTTGCTGACGAGGACATCTGCATCGGTCCGGCGCGCAGCGCCGAGAGTTACCTCAACGTCCCGGCCATCATCAGCGCGGCGGAAATCACCGGGGCCGACGCCATCCACCCGGGCTACGGCTTCCTGTCGGAGAGCGCCTATCTCGCCGAGGTGTGCGAAGCCTGTCACATCCGCTTCATCGGCCCCGACCCGAACGTCATCCGACTGCTCGGCGACAAGGCCAAGGCGCGGCGGGCGATGAAGAAGGCGGGCGTCCCGATGCTGCCGGGCAGCGACGGGCCGGTGGAGAGCGAAGAGAAGGCAATGCGCGCGGCCAAGGAGCTCGGCTACCCCTTGATCATCAAGGCGGTGGCCGGCGGCGGCGGGCGCGGGATGCGCGTCGTCAAGAACCCGGGGGAGCTGGCGCACGCGTTCAAGACCGCGCAGCGCGAAGCCGAGGCCGCGTTCGGGCTTGGCGACGTCTACATCGAGAAGTACCTGAACGCGCCGCGGCACATCGAGTTCCAGGTGCTCGGCGACCACCACGGCAACGTCATCCACCTCGGCGAGCGCGAGTGCTCGATCCAACGCCGGCACCAGAAGCTGCTGGAGGAAGCGCCCTCGGTGGCGGTGACCGACAAGGTCCGCCGGCGCATGGGCGGCGTCGTCGCCGACGCGGCGCGCGCCGTCCAGTACACCAACGCCGGCACGTTCGAGTTCCTGATGGACGAGAAGGGCAACTTCTACTTCATGGAAGTCAACACCCGGATCCAGGTGGAGCACCCGGTGACGGAGATGGTGACCGGGATCGACATCGTCAAGGAGCAACTGCGGATCGCGGCCGGCGAGCGCCTGTCGTTCAAGCAGAGCGAGGTCACGTTCACCGGACACGCCATCGAATGCCGCGTCAACGCCGAGGACCCGGAGACCTTCGTGCCTTCGCCCGGCGTGATTCATGCGTTCAGCCTGCCGGGCGGGCCTGGCGTCCGGGTCGACACCGCCGCGCACGCCGACTGCACGATCTCGCCGTACTACGACTCGATGATTGCCAAGGTCATCGCCCATGGGCGCGACCGCCAGGAAGCCATCGCCCGCATGAAACGGACGCTGGAAATGTCGGTCATCCAGGGCATCCGCACCTCGATTCCGCTGCACCTGAAGATCCTCAACGACCCGGATTTCGTCGCCGGGCGCCTGCATACCCACTTCATGGAGCGCTATCAGCCGCCGCCGAAGGCCAGCCAGTTGGCCGAGAGTGCCTGATCTCCCCGGCGGATGATCCCGCCCCTGTACGCCATCGTCGACGTCGAGGTGTGCCGGCGCGCCGGGCGGTCGCCCCTGGAGGTCTTCCGCGCCTGCGTGCAAGGCGGCGCCCGGTGGCTGCAGCTGCGAGCCAAGACGCTCGGCAGCGGGGCATTCCTCGAGCTGGCCTCCGCCATGGTGGAAGGCGCGGCCGGCGCGACCGTCATCGTCAACGATCGCGCCGACGTGGCGGTTCTGGCTGGCGCGCCCGGCGTGCACGTGGGCCAGGACGACCTCACCCCGGCCGATGCCCGGCGGGTGATGGGATCCAGGGCGATCGTGGGCCTCTCGACGCACAGCGCGGCGCAGGTCGCGGCGGCGGTCCAGGCGCCGATTTCGTACCTCGCCGTCGGTCCCGTGTTCGAGACCGCGACCAAGGAAACCGGCTACGCGGCGGTCGGGCTCGGCGCGGTCCGCGCCGCCGCCGCGGCGGCCTCGGCGACGGCGCTTCCCGTCGTCGCGATCGGCGGCATCACGCTGGCCACCGCCCCGGCCGTGCTCGGCGCCGGGGCGAGCGCCGTCGCCATCATCGGTGACCTGCTCGCCGAGGACCCGGAAGCGCGCGTCCGGCGGTATTTGTCGGCCCTCGCCTGAGTTGCCTCTATAATCAGCCGGTTTGTCAGCGGCCGTTTCCTGGAGGGGGAATGGATTCAAATCTCTTCAAGGTCAAGTCGATCGAGAAACTGGTCAGCGACGCCGCGGAGGGCGGCAAGGCGCTCAAGCGCAGCCTGAGCGCCTGGGAC
Organism: uncultured Acidobacteriota bacterium; assembly: GCA_963707795.1. Classification (GTDB taxonomy): domain Bacteria; phylum Acidobacteriota; class Vicinamibacteria; order Vicinamibacterales; family UBA2999; genus JACCSI01. Next base: position 1,495,836 of record OY970174.1, read on the forward strand.
CTGACGCTCCTCGGCATCGGGGCCATCATCGGCACCGGGATTTTCGTCCTCACCGGAACGGCGGCGGCCAACCAGGCGGGTCCGGCCATCACCATGTCCTACCTCGCGGCCGGCCTCGCCTGCGCCTTCGCCGCGCTGTGCTATGCCGAGTTCGCCTCGATGATTCCGGTCGCGGGCAGCGCGTACACCTACGCCTACGCCACGCTGGGCGAACTGGTGGCGTGGATGATCGGCTGGGACCTGATTCTCGAGTACGCCGTCGGCTCGATGACGGTCGCGATCGGGTGGAGCGGCTACATGCAGAACCTGATGGCCGGCGCCGGCCTCGCGCTGCCCACCGCGCTGTCGGCGGCACCGCCGGTCGGGATCATCAACCTGCTGGCGGTGTTGATCGTCCTGGTCATCATGGTGCTGCTGGTGATTGGCGTTCGCGAATCCGCCCGCGCCAACGCCGTCATGGTCGCGGTCAAGCTGGTCGCCGTCGCTTTCTTCCTCTTCGCCGGCGCGACCTACGTGCGGCCGGAGAACTGGTCGCCCTTCGCGCCCTACGGCTGGTCCGGCATCATGGCCGCGGCGGCAGTGGTGTTCTTCGCCTACATCGGCTTCGATGCCGTCTCGACGACGGCGGAGGAAGCCAAGAACCCCAAGCGCGACCTGCCGATCGGGATCATCGCGTCGCTGGTCGTGTGCACGGCGTTGTACCTCGCGGTCGCTGCGGTGCTCTCGGGCATCGTCCCGGTGACGCAGTTCCGCGTCTCGGCCGACGCGCTGCCCGGGATGGCGGTCGTCTCCAGCGAGGAGTCGGTCCGCTTCCTCAACGCCCCGGTGGCGTACGCGCTCAACGTCATCGGCCAGGACTGGGCGGCGTACCTGGTGTCGGCGGGTGCGGTCGCCGGCATCACCTCCGTCCTGCTGGTCATGTTGATGGCCCAGCCGCGCATCTTCTTCGCCATGAGCCGCGACGGGCTGCTGCCGCGCACCGTCAGCAAGGTGCACCCGCGGTTCGGGACCCCGTACCTCACCACCATCATCACCTGCGTGATCGTGGCGCTGGTCGCCGGCGTGACCCAGATTCAGGTCGTCGGCGAGATGACCAGCATCGGCACCCTGTTCGCCTTCGTCGTCGTCTGCGCGGCGGTCTTGATGCTGCGGATCAAGCGCCCCGATGCGGCGCGGCCGTTCCGCGTGCCGGGCGGCCCGCTGTTCCCGGTGCTCGGCATCCTCTCGTGCGCGTATCTGATGCTCAGCCTCCCGGTCATCACCTGGGTCCGCTTCCTGGTGTGGCTCGACATCGGGCTGATCATCTACTGGTTCTACGGCCGCACCCACAGCCCGCTGCACGACGCCGAGGAAACCCGGCGGCGGACGCCGCTGCAGAAGTTCGCCAATTTCGTGACCGCCTTCGGGCTGCTGGCGCTCTTCAACGGCATCTGCATGTTCCTGCTCGGACTGCTGACCGAGCTCGGCGTCACGACGGAAACACTGGCCAAGTGGCACGAGCTCGACGTCCTGACCTCGCGCTATTTCGGCATGCACGTCAACGCCGAGAACGCCGACACGTTCGGCCTGCAGGTGCTGGCTGGTGAGCGCGGCGGTCTATGCGCTCGGCTGGATCCTCCAGAAGGTGTCCGGCGAACGAGGGTAGCCGCATCGGCCCGCGTGGACGTCGGACGGGATGACGGCGCGAATACTTGACGGCGCGAAGGTCGCCGCGGCCATCCGGGCGGAGCTGGCGCCGCGTCTGGCGGCGTTTGCCGCCGCGCGCGGGCGCGCGCCCGCCCTGGGCATCGTGCTGGCGGGGGAGCGGCCGGAATCCGAGCTCTACGTCCGCAGCAAGCTCACCGCCGTGAGCGACGCCGGCGGCCGCGCCGAGCTGCGGCGGCTGGCGGCCAGTGCCACGCTGCCGGAGGCGCTCGCCACGGTCGCGGCCCTCAACGACGACGAAAGCATCGATGGCATCCTGGTGCAGTCGCCGCTGCCGGCCGGGATGGGCGCCGACGGCGCCCAGCGTGTCTTCGACGCCATCGATCCGGCCAAGGACGTGGACGGCTTCCACCCGGTGAACGTCGGGCGCCTGGTGCAGAAGCGCCCGTCCCTCGTCGCCTGCACGCCCCTCGGCTGCGTCGAGCTGCTCGAGCGCGAGGGCATCCCGATCGCCGGCCGGCACGCGGTCGTCATCGGCCGCAGCGACATCGTCGGCAAGCCGCTGGCGCTGCTCCTGCTGCATCGTGACGCGACCGTCACCATCTGCCACTCCCGCACGCCCGACCTGGTGCAGGTCGCGGCGACCGCCGATATCCTCGTCGCCGCCATCGGCCGCCCCGGCCTGGTCACGCCGGCGTTCGTCAAGCCGGGCGCGACGGTGCTCGACGTCGGGATCAACGTGCTGACCGAGGAGCGGGAGGTGCACCGCCTGTTCCCCCCGACAGCGACAAGCGGCGGGCGTTCGCGCAGCGCGGCCGCGTGCTGATTGGCGACGTCCACCCGGACGTGTCCACGGTGGCGGGCGCGTTGACGCCGGTGCCCGGCGGCATCGGCCCCTTGACCGTCGCGATGGTCGTGCGCAATACGATTACTGCCGCCGAGGCGCGTGCGCTGACCTCCTGAGCGCCCGCGCGACGGTCGAGCGTCCGGGGACGTGCATGCAGAGAATCGCCCTGACCGGCGGGATCGCGACCGGCAAGACCCATGTCGCCAACCGCCTGCGCGCGGCCGGCGTGCCGGTGGTCGATGCCGACGTCCTCGCGCGCGAGGCCGTCGTGCCCGGCAGCCCGGGCCTGGCGGCCGTGGTCGCGCGCTTCGGCGCCGCGATGCTCACCCCCGAGGGCGTGCTCGACCGCGCGCGCCTCGGCACCGTGGTCTTCGCCGACGCGCAGGCGCGCCGCGATCTGGAAGCCATCGTCCACCCGGCGGTGCGGGCGGCCATCGGCACGTTCTTCGATGCGCTGCCCGACCAGACGCCGTTCGCCGTCGCCGACATCCCGCTGCTCTTCGAAACCGGCCGTGCCGCCGACTTCGACCGGGTCATCGTCGTCGCCTGCAGCCGTGACCAGCAGGTCGCGCGGGTTGTCGAGCGCGACCTGCTGACGCGGGAGGAGGCCGAGCGGCGCGTGGCGAGCCAGTGGCCGATCGAAGACAAGGCCGCGCGTGCCGACTATCTGATCCGCACGGACGGGACCTACGCCGAGACGGATGCGCAGGTCGCGGCGCTGCTCGAGCGGCTCGGCCAGGACGCGGCGCGCCGCGATCCGTCGCCGGCGTGACGCGGCGGCGCCGCGGCGCTCACATCTCGACCGTTTCTTTCGCCGGTGCAATCCGCTCTTCGACGAAGGTGTTCCATTCGTGGCAGTGCGGGCACTGCCAGAGCAGCTCGGTCGAGCGGTAGTGGCACTTCACGCAGACGTGCGGATCGAGGAAGAAGACGGCGTCACGCGCGGCCTCGACGTAGCGCTGCACCAGCGCGCGACTCAAGCCGACCTGCAGCAGCACGTTCCAGATCGCCTGGTGCACGGTCAGGCCATGCGGGTTGTGCGCCAGCGCGTCGAGCAGCAGGTCGAACGCGCTCGTGTGCTCGCCGCGCGCCGCCAGGTGCCGGCCGAGCACCAGCCGGGCGCGCCAGTCGAGCGGGTTGACCGCGATCAGCTGCCGGCACCGCTCCTCGAACTTGAAGGGCGTGCCGCCGGCGGAATGCGCCCGCTCCAGGCGGTCGAAGGCGAGGTAGGCGCGATCGGGCGACGCGATGAGCAGCCGCTCCCAGGCGGCGAGGGCCGCGGCCTTGTCGCCCTGCCGCAGCCGGACGTCGCCGAGGTTCAGGTAGGCCGGCGCGGTCGTCGAGTCGAGGTCGAGCGCCGAGTCGAACCGCTGCGCCGCCTCCTCCAGCCGGCCGCCCTTCAGCGCCTCGAGCCCGCGCTCGTTCTCGATGAAGGCGAGGATCGACTGGCTGCGCGGATGCGTATCGGGCCCGCTCAGGTCGACGAGCTGCTGGCGGATGCGATAGGCGTCCTCCCACTGGTGCTGCTCCTCGTGCAGCTTCTGCAGGTAGAGCAGCGCGTACTGGTTCCGCGGGTCGAGGCGCAGCACCTCGCTGAACGCTTCCAGCGCGCGGTCGACGAAGCCGCCGCGCTTGAAGTCGAGGCCCAGGCACAGCAGCGCGTAGGCGTGCTCGGTCCGCGTCAGCTTGGGCCGCTGCAGCAGACCCTGGTGGATCTGGATGGCACGCGCCACCTGGCCGCGCTCGCGGTAGACGTTGCCGAGAATGAGGTGGATCTCCAGCGCGTCGCTGTCCACCCGCGCCGCCTGGCTCAGCTCCTCGATGGCGATGTCGATCTGGTTGGCGACCAGGAAATTGAGGCCGAGCACGTAGTGGTGCGACTCGCGCGCGCGGCGGCGGTCGATCCACTTGCCGTCACGCAGCTTGTAGCGTTCCCAGGCCTTGCCGATGGCGAGGCCGGCGAGCAGGGCCAGCAGCGCGGCAACGAAGGGAAGGTACTCCTGCACGGGCGGCCGTTACACCAGCTGCGTGCGCCACAAGTCGTGGAGATGGACCACGCCTTCCACTCGGCGGCGCTCGTCGATGACGACGATCGACGTGATCTTCCGCTGTTCCAGGATGTTCAGCGCCTGCGCCGCCAGCGTCGCCCGTTCGATGACGACGGGATGCGGGGTCATCACCTCGCCGGCCGCCAGCTCGAGGACGTTGGCCGCCGCTGCCATCTTGCGGCGGATGTCCCCGTCGGTAATGATCCCGAGCAGCGCCCCGTCGCCGTCCACCACGCAGGTCATCCCCAGTCCCTTGCGCGAGATCTCGTAGACCACGTCGGGCATGGCGGTGTCCGGGCCGACGCGCGGGACCTGCTCGCCCTGGTGCATCAGCTGCTCGACGCGGCGCAGCTTCTGGCCGAGCGTGCCGCCCGGGTGCAGGCTGGCGAAATCGTCGGGCTGAAATCCCTTCTCGACCAGCACGGTCATCGCCAGGGCATCGCCGAGCGCGAGCATCGCGGTCGTGCTCGCCGTCGGGACCAGGTTCATCGGGCACGCCTCCTCGGACACGCGGCAGTCGAGCACGACCGCCGCCGCCTGCGCCAGCGTCGAGCCGATCGTCGGCGGTCATCGCAATCAACGGGGTACCGAGGCGGGTGAGCGTCTCCAGGATGCGCACCAGCTCCTCGTTCTCGCCGCTGTACGACAGCGCGATCACCACGTCGTCGCGGCGGATCACGCCGAGGTCGCCGTGCAGCGCGTCGGCGGGGTGCAGGAAGAACGCCGGGGTGCCGGTGCTCGACAGCGTGGCGGCGATCTTGCGGCAGACGATGCCCGACTTGCCCATCCCGGTGAGAATCACGCGCCCGCCGCAGCCGCCGACCAGGGCCACGGCCCGGGCGAACCGATCGTCCAGGCGGTCGGCCAGTGCCAGCACCGCGGCGGCCTCGGTCTGCAGCACCTTGCGCGCGAGCGACAAGTCAGTCATGCGCCTTGACGATCCTATCAAGCGCGACCAGCCGCCGCAGCAGCGGTTCGAGGCGCGCCAGGTCGCAGGGCGTTGGCGGCGTCGCTCTTCGCACGCGCCGGATGCTCGTGCACCTCCAGGAACACCGCGTCCACGCCGGCCGCGACGCCGGCGCTGCGCGAGCGGCTCGATGAACTCGGCGTGCCCGCCGGTGACGCCGTCGCCGGCGCCGGGAAGCTGCAGGCTGTGCGTCACGTCGAAGACGACCGGGTGGCCGAACGCGCGCAGCTGCGGCAGGGCGCGCATGTCGACGACGAGGTTGTGGTAGCCGAACGAGGAGCCGCGCTCGGTCAGCAGGATGCCCCGCGCACCGGAGGCCTCGAGCTTGGCGACGACGTGCCGCATGTCCTGCGGCGCGAGGAACTGGCCCTTCTTCACGTTGACCGGCCGCCCGGTGCCGGCGGCGGCGACCAGCAGGTCGGTTTGCCGGCACAGGAAGGCGGGAATCTGCAGGACGTCCGCCACTTCGGCCGCCGCGCCGGCATGGCCGGGCTCATGAATGTCGGTCAAAACCGGCAGCCCGGTGCGCGCCTTCACCGCGGCGAGGGCGCGCAGGCCAGCGGCGAGCCCGGGGCCGCGATAGGAGGACAGCGAGGTGCGGTTGGCCTTGTCGTACGACGCCTTGAAGACGAGCGGCACCGCGAGCCGCGCCGCGATGTCGGCCAGCGCGAGCGCCGTGTCCAGCGCGTGCGCGTCGCTTTCGATCACGCACGGCCCGGCAATCAGTACGAGCGGGTGGCCCGCCCCGATGGTGACCGCGCCGGCCGAAACGGGGGCAGCCGTCGGCATCACGCCAGCGAGCTGGCATCGACGGCGTTGCCCTCGGCCGCGACTTTCTGCTGGTACGCGGCGCCGACGAAGCTGGCGAACAGCGGGTGCGGCTCGAGCGGCCGCGACTTGAACTCGGGATGGAACTGCACCGCCAGGAACCACGGGTGGCTGGGCAGCTCGGCAATCTCCACGAACTTGCCGTCCGGCGATCGCCCCGCGACGCGCATGCCCTTCTCGCGCAGCGCCGGCTCGTACAGGCAGTTGAACTCGAAGCGGTGGCGATGCCGTTCGACGATCGTGTCCACGCCGTAGATCCGGCGCGACAGCGATCCCGGCGCCAGGTCGCACGCGTAGCTGCCCAGCCGCATGGTGCCGCCGAGGTCGTCCACGCCCAGCAGATCGCGCAGCTTGTAGATCACCTTGTGCCGGGCGGCCTCGTCCACTTCCGTCGAATCGGCGCCCGTCGAGCATGCAGACGTTGCGGGCGAACTCGACCGTCGCCCACTGGAAGCCGTAGCAGATGCCGAAGAAGGGCACCAGCTGGCGGCGCGCGTACTCGGCGGCCTTCATCATGCCGCGGGTGCCGCGCGACCCGAAGCCGCCCGGCACCAGGATGCCGTGCGCGCCCTCGAGCAGGCGCAGCCCGCCCTCCTGCTCCAGCGCTTCGCACTCCACCCACTGGATGTTGACGCGCAGCGCGATTGGCGAAGCCGCCATGGGTCAGCGCCTCGTTCAGCGACTTGTACGAGTCCTCGTAGCCGGTGTACTTGCCGACGACGTGGATGGTGATTTCGTCGGCGGGATGCGCGATACGCTCGACCAGCTCTTCCCAGGCCTCCATGCGCGCCTCGGTGAGCGGCAGGCCGAGCAGCTTGAGGATCACGGTGTCGAGCCCTTCGGCGCGCAGCACCAGCGGGACCTCGTAGATGGTGGGGACGTCCTTGGCCGTGATGACGGCTTCCTCGGCGACGTCGCAGAACAAGCCGATCTTCTGCTTGAGATCGCGCGGCAGCAGCCGATCGGTCCGGCACAGCAGGATGTCGGGCTGGATGCCGATGGAGCGCAGGTCGCGCACGCTGTGCTGGGTCGGCTTGGTCTTCAACTCACCCGCCGACGAGATGTACGGGACCAGCGTCAGGTGGATGTAGATGGTGTTCTCGCGGCCGACGTCCTGGCGGAACTGGCGGATCGCTTCGAGGAACGGCAGGCTCTCGATGTCGCCCACCGTACCGCCGATCTCGACCAGGACGACGTCGACGTCCCGCCCGACGGCGCGGATGCAGTCCTTGATCTCGTTGGTGATGTGCGGGATCACCTGAACGGTGCGGCCGAGGTAATCGCCACGCCGTTCCTTCTGGATCACCGACATGTAGATCTTGCCCGTCGTCCAGTTGCTGTTGCGCGACGTCTGCGTGCGCGTGAAGCGTTCGTAGTGTCCCAGGTCGAGGTCCGTCTCCGCGCCGTCGTCGGTCACGTAGACCTCGCCGTGCTGATACGGGCTCATCGTCCCCGGGTCGACGTTGATGTACGGATCGAACTTCTGCAGCGTGACCTTGTAGCCGTGCCCTTCGAGCAGGGCGCCGATCGAGGCTGCCGCCAGTCCCTTGCCCAGCGACGACACCACGCCGCCGGTCACGAAGATGTATTTGGTCGGACGTTGCTCACCCATGGTCATGTCGTCACTGCCGCGCCCCGGCGAACATCAGCTGCCTGGCCCGTTCGAGATCCGCCGGCGTATCGACGCCGAGCGAGTGGTACTGCGTGTCCACTACCTTGATGCCGATGCCGTGCTCGAGCGCGCGCAGCTGCTCGAGCATCTCGGCCTGTTCCAGCGGGCCCGGCGCCAGGGTCACCAGGCGGAGCACGACGTCGCGGCGGTAGACGTAGAGCCCGACATGCGCCCGCGTCGCCGCGGCCGCCGACCGGTCGCGGCCGTGCGGGATGGCCGCGCGCGAGAAATAGAGCGCCATCCCCGCCGCATCGCAGACGACCTTGACGACGTGCGGATTCGACAGCTCGGCGTCGTCGGCGATCGGGCGGGCCGCGGTGCCCATGGCGAGGGCGGCATCGGCCCGGAGCGGCGCCACCACGGCGTCGATGACCGCCGGATCGAGCAGCGGCTCGTCCCCCTGCACCCCGACCAGGAGCCCGCACGGGACTGCCGCCGCGATTTCGCCCAGCCGATCGGTGCCCGAGCGATGGTGCGGCGAGGTCATGCACGCCACGCCGCCGAAGCCGGCCACGGCGTCCGCGATGCGCGCATCGTCGGTGGCCACCAGCACGGCGTCCACCAGCCGCGCGGCCTGCGCACGGCGGTAGACGTGCTCGATCATCGGCCGGCCGGCGATGTCGGCGAGAAGCTTGCCAGGGAGACGCGTCGAGTGATACCGCGCCGGGATGACTGCGAGGACCGACGTTTCAGTCAGCGTGAAGGGCAAACGCCTGACCGGAACAGCAGGCACGAAGAATTCTACCATGCTCCGGCGCCGATCCTCGGCGGCGGATCCGACGGGGGAGCGTCGTATTACAATACGGCATCGCGCTCATGCCGCCCCGAACTGTCGCCCTCATCGGCGCGGTCTGTCTCACGACAGGCTGGCTGCTGGCGTCGGTGCTGACACCGCCGGTCGCTCGCGTGCAGGCGCTGCCCGAGCGTGCCGCGACGCCTGCGCCGGCCGCGATCTCCCTGCCGCCGGTCGAACGGCTGCAGTTCAGGCTCAGCGAGGCGCCGCCGCCACCGACCCCGCGCCGCAATCCGTTCGAGTTCGGTGGACGTGAACGCGTCAGCACCGTCCCCGATGTCGACGCCGCGCCCGCGCGGCCGGTCATGGACGCCGTCGCGGCGCCTGCGATCGTCGGCCGGCAGTACTCGCTCGCGGGCATCGGCACGACCACGGGCCCCGAGGGGCCGGTCCACACCGCCGTCGTGTCCGATGGCACCGCGGTGCACCTGGTCAAGCAAGGGGATGCCGTCGGCGGCTACACGGCCGTCGAGGTGACCGCGGCCACGATCACGCTGGCCGATGCCGCCGGTGTCCGCCACGTCCTGCGCCTGAAGCACTGAGGCCCGTGCACCGCCGCGAGCGGTCGCGGTTACACCCGGACCGCCCACGCCGAGCGGATGGCAGGGACGGCGCGAATCTCGTCGAGCACCGGCTTCGACAACGCGCGGCCGTCGGCATCGTCCACGGTCACCACGCCGACCGCCCCATGGTCGGCGCGGCCGAGGGCGAAGTTGGCGATGTTCACGCCATGACGGCCGAGGATCGTGCCGACGGCACCGATCACGCCGGGTTTGTCGTCGTTCATCAGCAGCAGCATCGTGCCCTCGAGCGGCGCGTCCACCTGGACGCCGTTGAGGAGCACCAGCCGCGGCTGGCCGAGGACGACGGTCCCTTCGACCCACTGGTCGCCGTAGTTGGTATCGAGCTTCACCGACAGCAGGCTGGTGTAGCTGCGCGGGCGGGTGCTGAGCGACTCGCTGACCTCGATGCCGCGTTCGACGGCCACCGCCCGTGCATTCACCGGCGTCACCGGCAGCGACAGGATGGTGCCCAGCAGGCCTTCCAGCACCGAGCTGACGATCAGGGGATTCGCCGCGTCGGCGAGCGCCCCGTAATAGCGGACACTCAGCGCCTCGATCCGCGCCGCGCCCATCTGACCGAGGAGGCACCCCAGGCGCCGCGCGACGACCGCGAACGGCTGCAGCTTCTGGAACTCGTCCGCCGCCAGCGACGGAAAATTGACGGCGTTGCGAATCACGCCGGTCGCGAGGAAGTCGCGCAGCGCGGAGGCGGTCTCGACGCCCACCAGTTCCTGTCCCTCGCGGGTCGAGGCGGCGATGTGCGGCGTCGCCACGACCTGCGGCAGCTTCTGCAGGCGATGATCCGACGTCGGCTCCTGCTGGAACACGTCCAGCGCCGCCCCGCCGATCTGACCCGACTCGATGGCGTCGGCCAGCGCCGCCTCGTCGATCAGGTCGCCGCGGGCCGTGTTGATGATCCGCAGCCCCTTCCTGGCGGCGGCGAATCGCGCCGCGTTGAAGGTGTGCCGCGTCTCGGGCGTGGCGGGGAGGTGGAGCGAGAGGAAATCCGCGCGCGCGCAGAGCTCGTCGAGCGTGACCAGCTCGATCCGCAGGTCGCGCGCGATGTGCGCGCTGATGAACGGGTCGTGCGCGAGGACGTCCATCTCGAACGCCCGGGCCCGCCGCGCCACTTCCTGTCCGATCCGCCCCAGGCCGGCCAGGCCCAGCGTCTTGCCGCGCACCTCTTCGCCGAGAAAACTCTTCTTGTCCCACTTGCCCTGCTTCATCGACGCATCCGCGGCCGGAATTTTTCGGGCAAGTGCCAGCATGAGGGCCATCGTCAATTCCGCAACGCTGATGCTGTTCGCGCCGGGCGCATTCATCACCACGAGTGCCGCGCGCGCTAGCCGCGTCCACGTCGACGTTGTCGACGCCGGTGCCGGCGCGGGCGATGGCGCGGAGCCGTGGCGCGGCCGCAATCAGGTCGGCGGTGACCTTCGTGGCGCTGCGTACGACGATCGCGTCGGCATCCGCCAGGTCCGCCGCCAGCGCCGCCGCCGGGCGGCCGCTGCGCGCATCGACTTCCCATCCCTCCGCGCGCAGGATGGCCAGCGCAGACTCCGGAAGATCGTCCGCCACGATAATTTTCATCACGGTGTATGATTCCATACTTGTGCCGTCGAGCGAACGCGGGGCCGAGCGCGACCGACGCACCATCGCTGGTGCAAGTCGCGCAATTCCGCCGGAACCCGTCGCGTTACACGGCGGTCACACGAGGTTTTCCACAAGGTTTTCCACAGAATGTGTGGATCGATTCCCGAGGCGCACGGCGATTTGACCTAAGCCGCGACGACGCGTCGGTGCGGACAAGGCAACGCGCGTGATCGCCGGGAAGGAAGGCAGCAGGCAGACGGCATGAATCGAAAAGTCACGGTCGTCGGCGGCGCAGGCAATGTCGGTGCCACCGTCGCGCGCGCGATCGCACAACGCGAGCTCGCCGATGTCGTCGTCATCGACATCGCCGAGACCAAGGCCGCGGGCGTCGCGCTCGATATCTTCCAGTCGTGCCCGATCGAAGGGTCCGCCGCTCGCGTCGTCGGCGTCGGCATCAAGGATTTCGCGGAGAGCGCGAACTCGGACGTCGTCGTCATCACGTCGGGCGTGCCGCGCAAGCCGGGCATGAGCCGCGACGACCTGCTCGCGGTCAACTACAAGATCATGCAGGACGTGACCGCCGAGATCGTCCGCCATTCGCCCGACTGCATCATCGTGCCGGTCGCCAACCCGCTCGACGCGATGTCGCAGGCCGTCTATCGACTCAGCAAGTTTCCCCGCGAGCGGGTCATCGGCATGGCCGGGGTCCTCGACTCGGCCCGGATGCGGACCTTCATCGCCATGGAGCTGAACGTGTCGGTGGAGAACGTCTCGGCCTTCGTGCTCGGCGGGCACGGCGACACCATGGTGCCGCTGCCGCGCTTCTCCACGGTGGCCGGTATCCCCATCACCGAGCTGCTGCCCGCCGACCGGATTGCCGCCATCTGCGACCGGACCGCCAATGGCGGCGCCGAGATCACCAAACTCGTCGGCACCAGCGCCTGGTACGCGCCGGGGGCCTCCGCCGCGCAGATGGTGGAAGCCATCCTCAAGGACCAGAAGAAAATCATGCCCTGCTCGGTGTTCCTCCAGGGCGAATACGGCGTGCACGACCTCTTCGTCGGCGTGCCGGTCAAGCTCGGCGCCCGCGGCGTCGAGCAGATCATCGAGATCAAGCTGACCGACGAGGAGCGCGCCGCCCTGCACAAGTCGGCGGGGGCGGTGAAGGAGCTCGTGGACGTCATCAAGGTCTAGCCCGCCCACCCGACATCGACATGAAGATTCACGAATACCAGGGGAAAGCGATACTCGCGCGTTACGGCGTCCCCGTGCCGCGCGGCGAGGTCGCATTCTCCGCCCAGGAGGCCGGCGTCATCGCCGGCCGTCTCGGCGGCGGCACGGTCGTGGTCAAGGCGCAGATTCACGCCGGCGGCCGCGGCAAGGCCGGCGGCGTCAAGGTCGTCAACGGCGCCGAAGCGGCCGAACGGGCCGCCGCGGCGCTGCTCGGGCAGACGCTGGTCACCTACCAGACCGGCCCGGCGGGACAGGTCGTCGGCCGCCTGCTCGTCGAGGAAGGGCTCGCCATCGATCGCGAGCTGTATCTCAGCATGGTGGTGGACCGCGCCACGCAGAAGATCGTCATGATGGTGAGCGCCGAGGGCGGCGTGGACATCGAGGAGGTCGCGGCCTCCACACCGGAGAAGATCCACAAGGAGTTCATCGACCCGGCGATCGGCCTCCAGGCGTACCAGACCCGGAAGCTGGCGTTCGCCGTCGGCCTGGCGGACGCCCAGGTCGGCAAGGCGACGACGATGATGCGGGCGCTCTATCAGGCGTTCGTCGCCACCGACGCGTCGCTGCTCGAGATCAACCCCCTGATCACCACCACCGCCGGCGACCTGCTGGCGCTCGACGCCAAGCTGAACTTCGACGACAACGCGTTGTACCGCCACCCCGATATCCGGGAACTGCGCGACCTGGCCGAGGAGGATCCGCTCGAAGTCGAGGCGTCGAAGTTCTCCCTGAACTACATTCGCCTGGACGGCGACATCGGCTGCATGGTCAACGGCGCGGGCCTGGCCATGGCCACGATGGACATCATCAAGCTGGCCGGCGGGATGCCGGCCAATTTCCTCGACGTCGGCGGCGGCGCCACCGCCGCCCAGATTCACAACGCCTTCAAGATCCTGATGTCCGATCAGAACGTCAAGGCGGTGCTCATCAACATTTTCGGCGGCATCCTGCGCTGCGACGTGCTGGCGGCCGGGGTCATTGCCGCGGTGACCGAACTGGGCGTCCGCGTGCCCATCGTCATCCGCATGAAGGGGACGAACGTCGAGGCGGGGAAACGCATGCTGGCCGAGAGCGGCCTGAACTTCGCGACCGCCGACACGATGAGCGAGGCGGCCGACGCCGTCGTCGCCCTCACGGGGGGGCGCTGAATGGCCATCCTGCTCGACCAGAACACCCGGCTGCTCGTCCAGGGACTCACCGGACGGGAAGGGACCTTCCACGCCAGGGCTGCGGCCGCGTACCATACGACGGTCGTCGGCGGTGTCACGCCCGGCAAGGGCGGGACGACGCATGAGGGTTGGCCCGTGTTCAACACCATGGCCGACGCGGTGACGAAGACCGGCGCCAACGCCTCGGTGATCTTCGTGCCGCCGCCGTTTGCCGCCGACGCCATCATGGAGGCCGCTGACGCCGGCGTCGCGCTGGTGGTGTGCATCACCGAAGGCATTCCGGTCACGGACATGCTGCGGGTGATGACGTTTCTTCGCGACCGCCCGGCAACCCGGCTCATCGGTCCGAACTGCCCGGGCATCATCTCGCCCGGGCGCGGCAAAGCCGGCATCATTCCGGCCAACATCTGCCGTGAAGGCCGCATCGGCATCGTCTCCAAGAGCGGCACGCTCACCTACGAGGCCATCGATCAGTTGAGCCGTCTCGGTCTCGGGCAATCCACCTGTATCGGCATCGGCGGTGACCCCTTGATCGGGACGATGTACGTCGACGCGCTGACGCTGTTCGGCGCCGATGACGAGACCGACGCCGTGGTGATGATCGGGGAAATTGGCGGGTCGGCGGAGGAGGATGCCGCGGCCTGGATCAAGGAACACTTCCGCAAGCCGCTGGTCGGCTTCATCGCCGGCCAGACCGCGCCACCGGGGCGGCGCATGGGCCACGCCGGTGCAATCATTGCCGGCGGGAAGGGCACCGCGGGAGAAAAGATGGCCGCATTGACCGCGGCCGGTGTCCGTGTGGTAAAAAGTCCCGCAGACATGGGCCAGGCCATCCTGGACCTGGTCGGGCGCCGCTGACCCGTGAACCTCACACGCGCGACGACTTCGTTTACGCGCGGCGGCTTTCAGGCCGCCAGAGGAGCGGTGTAGTCCCGACGCAGCAACCCGACCCACGTTGACGACCACGACCGCCGCTCCAGCACATTCTGGGACGGCGGTTTTTGTTTGGGGGAACGACCAAATGAGCCAGGAGAACCTCGCGGGTCTCCGCAAGAGCCTCGACGACATCGACGCGGTCATCGTCTCGGCGCTGGGCGAGCGCGCCCGTCTGTCGAGGGAGATTGCCGTGGTGAAAGCCGGGCAGGAAGGTCAGGTCCGGGACGTGGATCGCGAGGCGGCGCTGCTGCAGCACCGCTCGGTCTACGGCGCGCGGGTCGGCCTCGATCCGGCGTTCGTTCGCCGCATTTTCCGCGAGATCCTGGACGATTCCGTGCGGCGGCAGCATGATGCGCTCCACACCGCGTCCGGCGACGCCGAACAAGAGATCCGGGTTGCGTACCAGGGCACCGAAGGCGCCTACGGCCACCAGGCCGCCTGCCAGCACTTCGGCGTGTCCCGCCGGCCGGTGGCGCTGAAGCCCTACCCGACGTTCCGCACGATGCTCGAGGCGGTCATCGACGGCCACGCCGATCGCGGCGTATTGCCGATCGAGAACACCACCGCGGGATCCGTCTTCGAGGCCTACGACCTGCTGCTGCGTCTGAACCTGTCGCTCGTCGGCGAGGAGATCGTGGACGTGCGGCACTGCCTGGTGGGTATCGCGGACGTCCCGCTCGATACGATTCGCCGCATCCACTCGCACCCGCAGGCCCTGGCGCAGTGCAGCGAGTTCCTCGGCGGACGGGCGGCGTGGGAGCAAGTACCGGCGACGAACACGGCGCTGGCCGCGCAGCTGGTGAGCGAGCTGCAGGATCCCGCGCAGGCTGCCATCGCGAGCGAGGAGGCCGCCGCGCACTTCGGGCTGCGCGTCCTCGGTCGCGACATCGCCGATCAACCGGCGAATTACACCCGCTTCGTGATTGTCGCCGCCGCGCCGGTGGAGTGCGACCCGCGCATCGCGGCCAAGGTGTCACTCGTCCTCGCCACCCGGCACGAGCATGGCGCCCTGGTCCGCTGCCTGAACGTGCTCGCCGACGAAGGCCTCAACCTGAGCAAGCTCGAATCGCGTCCGCGGCCGGGCGTGCCGTGGGAATACGTGTTCTACCTCGACATCGAAGGTCACGTGAGCGAGCCGCGGATGCAGGCGGCGCTGACGTCGCTGGCGGCGCGCACGCTGTTCGTGAAGATTCTGGGGTGTTATCCGGTGCGGGAGAAAAAGTAGTGCGTGTCGGGGAGGGCTGGCTGGCCGGGTCCGGCGTCCGGACCCGACCGCGCTCGAGCCGCCTACATCGCCGGGCAGGACGGCGCCGCCATCACGACGTCGGTCACCTTCAGCTTGACGAGGGTGATTTTGACGTCTCCCTCCTCGTCGGCGCGTCCGGCCCCGGCGACGCCCGCCGTACCCGCCGGTGTCCGGACGTCACGGCCGGGTCCTTCGATCTCGACCGTCCAGCCGCCCTGGGTGTCCTCGCCGAGCTTGACTTCCATTTCACTCGGCTTGACCTCGGTGATGGTGCCCTGCACGCGGACCTGATGGCCGACATGCTCGCGCAGTTGCTTCACCGAGTCGAGCCAGTAGGCGACCCGGCCCATCGTCGCCGGGTGCGCAGGCACGTCGGCGGTCTGGGTGAGAACGAACGTGTCCGGTTTCTCGCCCTTCTCAACACATGAGGTCAGCGTCACGGCCTTCCCGACGGCGTGAGTCGAGGCTGGTTGCTCCTGGACTGTGACCGCCACGGTGGTCATGACCACGAACCCGGCCGCGATCGCCGCCGCGGCCCCCTTCCGAATGTGCGTCATCACGTACCTTCCTTTGGGCGCGCGAGGTTCACGGTGCGCGCCACCACGCGGGTGGTGCAAGGGGGACGCCAGGACGGCGCGGCCAGCCGGGCTATAATCGATCGCTTCTATGGAACGCACATTTGCCATCATCAAGCCCGACGCCGTGCGGAAGGGCTATTCCGGACGGATCCTCGGACGCATCGAGGAGGCGGGCTTCGCGGTCCGCGCCCTGCGCATGATTTCGATGTCCAAGCGCGAGGCGGAGGGGTTCTACGCAGTGCACCGCGCGCGGCCGTTCTTTGCCGACCTCACCGATTTCATGAGCTCGGGTCCGTGCATCGTCATGTGCCTGGAGGCTCCCGACGCCATTCGCAAGTGGCGTGACCTGATGGGCGCGACCGATCCGGCCAAGGCGGAGGCGGGAACCCTGCGCAAGGACTTCGGCGCGTCGATCGACAACAATGCGACGCACGGGTCGGACGCGCCGGAGACGGCGGCGTTCGAGCTCGGCTATTTTTTCCGCGGGATGGAGCTCGGCTGACGCCGCGTCGGCGGCGGGCGCGCGCGGTAAGCGGACATGGGCCAGGTACTGGTCGGGGTTGGCCTCGTGATTGCCGCCATCGGGGCGTTGATCTGGCTCGGC
Source organism: uncultured Acidobacteriota bacterium (assembly GCA_963707795.1). Taxonomy (GTDB): domain Bacteria; phylum Acidobacteriota; class Vicinamibacteria; order Vicinamibacterales; family UBA2999; genus JACCSI01. The sequence goes on from OY970174.1 coordinate 1,512,557, forward strand.
GTCCCGCTCGGCCGGCTGCCGGGTGACCTGGTCCTGCGGCGCGGCGGGTTCACGCTGTATCTGCCGATCACGACCTCGATTCTCGTCAGTGCCGCGCTGACGGTCGCGGGCATGTGGCTGAGGAGATAGGGGCGCGCGATGGCCATCAAGAGCGACCGGTGGATTCGGCGCATGGCGCACGAGCACGGCATGATCGAGCCGTTCGAAGATCGCCAGGTGCGGCAGGGCGTGGTGTCGTATGGCTTGTCGTCGTACGGGTACGACACGCGCGTCGCCGACGAGTTCAAGGTGTTCACCAACGTCTACAACACGGTGGTGGACCCGAAGAAATTCGACCCCCGGTCGTTCGTGGACATCCGGGCCGACTGCTGCATTGTCCCGCCGAATTCGTTCGCGCTGGCCCGGACCATCGAGTACTTCCGCATCCCGCGCGACGTCCTCACCGTGTGCCTCGGCAAGTCCACGTACGCGCGCTGCGGGATCATCGTCAACGTCACGCCGTTCGAGCCGGAATGGGAAGGGCACGTCACCATCGAGATCTCCAATACGACGCCGCTGCCGGCCAAAATCTACGCCAACGAGGGCATCGCCCAGGTGCTCTTCTTCCAGAGCGACGAGCCGTGCGAGGTGTCGTACAAGGACAAGGCGGGGAAATACCAGCACCAGCGGGGCGTCACCCTGCCCAAGATATGAACGGGCGCGGCGAGCCGCCCGCCCGCCCGATCGAGGCCGGCCAGCGGACATGAGCAGCAAACCCGCGCGCGGGATGCGCGACTTCCTTCCCGCCGACGTCCGACGGCGGGAGTACGTCATCGGCATCGTCGCCGGCGTCTATCGCCGGTACGGCTTCGAACCGCTCGAGACGCCGGCGGTCGAGAACATCGACACGCTGATGGGCAAGTACGGCGAGGAGGGGGACCGGCTCATCTTCCGCATCCTCAAGCGCGGCGATGACGGCAAGACCGGCGAGGCGGACCTGGCGCTGCGTTACGATCTGACGGTGCCGCTGGCGCGGGTCGTCGCCGAGTACCGCGCCCAGCTCCCGCGCTTCTTCAAGCGCTATCAGGTGCAGCCCGTGTGGCGGGCGGACCGGCCGCAGAAGGGTCGCTTCCGCGAGTTCTACCAGTGCGACGTCGATGCGATCGGCTCGACGTCGATGCTCGTGGAGGCCGAGCTGTTGACGGCGGCCGCCGACGTCCTCGCCGAGCTGGGTTTCGCCAACTTCGTGATCCGCGTCAACCACCGCCAGCTCCTCGCCGGCATGCTCGACGCGGCCGGGGTGCCGGCGCCCCTGCACGGCCCCGCGCTCGTGGGCGTGGACAAACTCGACAAGATTGGCCGCGAGGCAGTGGCGCGTGAGCTCGAGGCTCGCGGGATTGCCCCGACCGCCGCGGCGACGCTGCTGGACCTGTTCGCCGGCATCGATGACGCAGCGGCCGCCTCACCCGGCGAGGCGGCGCGCGTCAACGCGGAGACGCTGTCGCGACTGGCCGCGCGGGTCGGCGGCCACGAGCGCGGCCAACGCGCGCTGGCCGAGCTCGCCGAAATCGTCGCCCTCACCGCCGCCGGCCCGGCCGGCGCGCGCGTGCGGGTCGATCCGAGCCTGGCCCGCGGGCTGTCCTATTACACCGGCGCCATCTTTGAGATCGCGGTGCCGGATCTCGCGGGCAGCCTCGCCGGCGGCGGTCGCTACGACGACCTGATCGGGATGTTCCTCGGCGAGCGGGTGCCGGCGTGCGGCATTTCGCTCGGCCTCGAGCGGATCCTGGTCGTCATGACCGAGCGGCAGATGTTCCCGGCCTCGGTGATCGAGCCCGCGGCGGACGTCATGGTCACGGTCTGGGACGCCGGCGCCGGGCACGACGCGCTCCGGCTCGCCGGCGAACTGCGCCGGGCGGGGCTGCGCGCCGACGTCTATCCGGAGGCCGAGAAGATCGGCAAGCAGTTCAAGTACGCCGACGCGCGCCAAATCCGGTTCGTCACGGTCGTCGGCGACAACGAGAAGGCCCGCGACGAGGTGGCCGTCAAGAACCTCGCAACCGGCGAGCAGCACGTCGTGCCGCGCGCAGAAGTGGCAGCATTCATCAAACATGGCGGAGCAACTCGGTAATCTCGCGCGCACGCATACGTGCGGCGGCCTGCGCACTTCGGACGTCGGCGCAGAGGCCGTGCTGCTGGGCTGGGTCCATCGCGTGCGCGACCTCGGCTCGCTGGTGTTCCTCGACATCCGCGATCGTGCCGGACACACGCAGGTCATCGTCGAGGGCGATCCGGATCTGCTCGAGCGGGCCAAGCGGCTGCGCGCGGAGTTCGTGGTCGGCGTGCTCGGCCGGGTGGAGCAGCGGGCGCCGGGCACGATCAATGCCGCCGTCCCCACCGGCGAGGTGGAAGTCCGCGCACGGGACGTCCGGATCCTCAACGAGGCGAAGACGCCGCCGTTTCCGATTTCCGAGGAGGCCAACGTCGCGGAGGATACCCGGCTCAAGTACCGCTATCTCGACCTGCGCCGGCCCCGTCTCCAGGGCAACATGGGACTGCGCCACCGCATCACCCTGGCGCTCAGAAATTACTTCAACGACGAGGGATTCTGGGAGATCGAGACGCCGATCCTGACCAAATCGACGCCGGAGGGGGCGCGCGACTTCCTCGTGCCCAGCCGCGTCCATCCCGGCCAGTTCTTCGCGCTGCCGCAGTCGCCGCAGATCTTCAAACAGATCCTGATGATTTCCGGGATGGATCGCTACGTGCAGTTCGCACGTTGCTTCCGGGACGAGGACCAGCGGGCCGACCGGCAGCTCGAGTTCACCCAGGTCGACCTCGAGATGTCGTTCGCCACCCCCGACCTCGTCTACGGCGTGGTCGAAGGCGCGCTGGCCGCCGCGTTCCGGGTCATCGGGGTGGAGGTGCCGCGGCCGTTCCGCCGCATGCCCTACGCGGAGGCGATTGCCCGGTATGGCGTGGACAAGCCGGACCTCCGGTTCGGGCTCGAGATCCAGGACGTCGGCCCGCTGTTCGCCGCCTCGCCGTTCGGCATCTTTCGCGAGGCCATCGAGCACGGCGGCACCGTGCGCGGGTTCGTCATTCCCGGAGCGGCCCGGTTCTCCCGTCGCGAACTCGACGAGCTGGTCGAACAGGCGCGGCAGTTCGGCGCCAGCGGACTGGTCTGGGCGCGTCACGGCGCCGCCGGTCCCCAGTCGTCGGCGAAGCCGATTGGCGAGGAGGGCGCGCGTCAGGTCCTGGCGGCGGCCGCGGCCACGCCCGACGATCTGCTCGTGCTCGCCGCCGGTGCCGGCGACGCCGTGTCGCGGATGCTCGGGCAACTACGGCTGCATATCGCACGAAAGCAGAACCTGGTCACGGACGGGCGATGGGAACTGCTGTGGATCACCGACTTCCCGCTGTTCGACTGGAACGCGGACCAGCAACGCTGGGACTCGGTCAACCATCCGTTCACGGCGCCGCGCGAAGAGGACCTGGCGCTGCTCGAATCCGATCCGGGCAAGGTGCAGGCGAAGGCGTACGACGTCATCCTCAATGGCTGGGAACTGGGCGGCGGCAGCATCCGCATCCACGACCGCGACACGCAAGCCAAGGTCTTCCGCCTGCTCGGCATGACGGACGAGGAGGCGCGCGATCGGTTCGGATTCTTCCTCGAGGCCCTCGAGTACGGCACGCCGCCGCACGGCGGCCTGGCATTGGGACTCGACCGCATCTGCGCGCTTCTCGCCGGGGAATCGTCGATTCGCGAGGTCATCGCCTTCCCGAAAACGACCGGGGCGGTGGACCTGATGGCCGACGCGCCGTCGGTGGTGGATCCGCGCCAGCTGCGCGAATTGCGCATCCGGAGCTCGTCTTGACGCGTCGGGTGGCGTTTGCTACGATCGGCTCTGGTAAGTAACTGCAACACAAGGAGATACGCGAATCCCCACCGTTCCGCTGCGCAAAATCTCGGTCCCGGAGGGCGCGATCGAAACCCTGTTCGGATCGCACGACGAGAACCTCCGCCACCTCGAAACGACGCTCAACGTCGATATCAAGACGCAGGGCAACGATCTGCTCGTGGGCGGGCAGCCTCATGACACGGCGCGGGTGGCCCAGCTGGTCGAGCAGCTGGCCGCGCTGATGGGCGAGGGGCATGCCCTCTCCGCGCGCGATGTACAGACCGCCACCCAGCTGATGGCGGCCGATGGCACGGTGGATCTGCGCGACCACTTCCTCAAGGGCGGACAGCTGCGGCAGGCCGGCAAGCGGCGGATCACCGCCAAGTCGGCCAATCAGCGCCGGTACCTCGATGCCATCGATGAGTACGACATCGTGTTCGGCATCGGGCCCGCCGGAACCGGCAAGACCTACCTGGCCATGGCGCAGGCGGTGAACTACCTGCTCGCGAAGAAGGTGAGCCGGATCATCCTGGCGCGCCCGGCCGTGGAGGCGGGTGAGAAGCTCGGGTTCCTGCCCGGCGATCTGCAGGAAAAGGTCAACCCATACCTGCGGCCCCTCTACGACGCGCTCTACGACATGATGGAGATGGAGAAGGCGGAGCGCATGCTCGAGCGCGGCACGATCGAGGTGGCGCCCATCGCCTTCATGCGCGGCCGTACGCTGAACGACGCCTTCGTCATCCTCGACGAAGCCCAGAACACCACCAGCGAACAGATGAAGATGTTCCTGACGCGGCTGGGCTTCGGCTCCAAGGCGGTCGTCACCGGGGACATCACGCAGGTCGACCTGCCGCCGGGGCGCACCTCCGGGTTGATCGAAGCGATGGACGTGGTCGGCAAGGTCGAGGGCATTGAATTCGTCTACTTCGACGAGCGCGACGTCGTCCGGCACAAGCTGGTGCAGGCCATCGTCAAGGCCTACGAATCGTTTGGCGACGGGGCCCAGCGCCCGCAAACCAGCCGCCGGCCGGCCTGATCGCAGAGTGACATGCCAGGCGAAGCTGTACGCCGCCGGACCACCGGCCGCGCGCGCGTCGTGGTCACCATCGCCTCGCCCGACGGCGGCGACCTGCCGACGCGCGGGCTGGCCACGTGGCTGGCGAACTGCGCGCCGGCACGCGCGCGCGGCGACGTCACCATCGCCCTCGTCAGCGACGGCCGCATGCGGTCGCTCAACCGGACCTTCCGCGGCAAGGACTACGCCACCGACGTCCTCTCGTTTCCGACCGGCCAATCCGGTGACCTTGGCGATATCGTGATCGCCACCGGAGTTGCGGCGCGCCAGGCCGACGAGGCGGGGCACGGCGTCGCCACGGAATTGCGGGTCCTCGCCCTGCACGGACTGTTGCACCTGCTCGGCTACGACCATGCCTCCGACGCCGGGCAGATGGCCCGGGCGGAGGCCCGGCTGCGCCGGAAGGGCGGCTTGAAAGCGGGACTGCTCGAGCGTTCCCGATGACGCCCTTATTGATCTTCCTCCTGGGACTCGTCGCCGCCTATGTCAGCACGGTGGTGACCGCGTTCAGCGCGTTGATGCGGCTCTCGCTTCGCCTCCGTGCCGAGCGCGGCGGACGCAACGACGCCGTCGGCCGCCATCTCGACGAGCCGCACCGGCTGTTCGTGCCGGCCCGGCTGCTGCTGACGGTGGTCACCGTGCTGGCGGCCAGCCTGCTGGCGCGCGTCACCGGCGTGGATGCGCCGCGCGGCCTGCCGCTGCTCATCGTCGCGACCGTGCTGTTCGTGCTGGTCTGCGAGCACGTGATCCCGCTGCTGGTGGTCCGCCGCGATCCCGAGCGCGTCCTCGAACTGCTGCTGCCGTCGTTCGAGGCCCTCGCCGGCGTCCTGCTGCCCCTGACCCTGGCGCTGCACCGGCTCACGCGCCACCGGCCCGACCGCACCAACGGCGCCGTGCATCCGGCCGAACCCGAGCAGCCGGCCACCGACGAGGCGCAGCCAACCGGCGACCGCGACGACCTGCAGCAGGGACAAGCGCGCGCCCTCCTGCGATCGCTGGTCGAGTTCCGCGAGACCATGGTGCGCGAGGTGATGACCCCGCGCCCGGACATCGTCGCCATCGACGCCGCGGCCACCATCGGCGAGCTGCGCACGCTGGTGCGCGAGCAGCAGTATTCGCGCCTGCCGGCCTACCAGGACACACTGGACAACATTGTCGGGTTCATCTCGATCAAGGACCTCATCCTCCTCGACCCGGCCGACGCGAGCCACGCGCTCACCCCGCTCATCCGCCCCGCGCATTTCGTCCCCGAGACCAAGCGCGTCGCCGAGCTGCTCACCGAGCTGCAGCGCCAGCGGGTCCAGGCGGCCGTCGTGGTGGACGAGTATGGCGGGACGGCTGGCTTCGTCACCATCGAGGACCTGCTGGAGGAGATCGTCGGGGAGATCCGCGACGAATACGACGTCGAGGCCGAACCGATTTTCGAGGAGCCCGACGGCAGCTTCGTGTTCAGCGGCCGCACCCACGTCCGCGACCTGGCGGAGCGCCTGCACATCGACGTCGAAGGCGAGGGCTACGAGACCGTGGGCGGCTATCTCCTCGCGCACGTCGGACGGGTGCCGGCGGTCGGCGAGACCTTCGAGATCGACGGCTTGTCGGTGAACGTCCTCGAAGCCGAGCGCCGGCGCATCACCCGCGTCCGCGTCCGCCGGCAGCAGGAGCAGCCCGCCGTCGCCGGGGAGCCCGCCGAGTGAAGAGCGGGTTCGTCGGCCTGGTGGGGCGGCCGAATGCGGGCAAGTCCACCCTGATGAACCGGCTCGTCGGCGAGAAGGTCGCCATCGTCTCCGACAAGCCGCAGACGACGCGCAACCGCATCACCGGAGTCCGCAATTTCCCCGACGGTCAGGCCGTGTTCGTGGACACGCCGGGCGTGCACCGCCCGCGCCATCGCCTCAACGTCCGCATGGTCGACACCGCGCTCGCCGCCCTGCGCGAGGTCGACCTGGTGCTGCTGATCGTGGACGCGAGCGAGCCGGGCGGCGGCGGCGACCGGTTCGTCCTCGATGCGGTCCGCCGCGTCGGGACCCCGCGCGTGCTCGCCCTGAACAAGGTGGACCTGGTCGCCAAGGAAGCTCTGCTGCCGTTGATCGAGCGCTACGACCGCGACGGCGGCTTCACCGACATCGTCCCCGTCTCGGCCCTGACCGGCGACAACGTCGACCGCCTCGAGCGGGTGATCCTGGCGCAGCTGCCCGACGGCGAGCCGCTCTACCCGGACGACTACCTCACCGACCAGCCGGAGCGCTTCTTCGTCGCCGAGCTCGTCCGCGAGCAGGTCCTGCAGCACACGCACGCCGAGCTCCCGTTCGCGTCCGCCGTGATCGTGGATCGTTTCGAGGAGCCCGACGCCAGCGGCCTGTTGCGCCTCTACTGCACGATCCTGGTCGAGCGCGAATCGCAGAAGCCCATCGTCGTGGGGCGGGCGGGCTCGATGGTCAAGGCGATCGGCACCGCTGCCCGCCGCGAGCTCGAGCGCTTCTTCGACACCCGCGTCTTCCTCGACCTGCGCGTCAAGGTGCGGTCGGACTGGCGCGAGGACGAGCGGCTGCTCGATCAGTTGGGCCTCGCGCCCGCGAAGCGCGCGCGACGCTGACGCGGCAGGCGGCGGCCGACGCTTCAGTTCGTCGATCCTTCCGTGTTACATTTCGTCGGTTGTAGCGCAAGAGAACGAGGCGATTGGCATGGGTCCGCAGCGCAGAAGCGACGTCGTCCTGGATTCCGTCAAGCGGCTCCTGCGCATTGGTGCGACCGCCAACCTCCTGAACCTGCTGCAGAAACAGCACCCGGCGGACCTCGCCCAGATCTTCAGGTCGCTGCTCGACACCGAACGCCCGGCGGTCTTCAACCTCCTGGTCGAGCGCAATGGCCGCCTGGCCATGGAAACGCTCAGCGAAATGGGGCCGGAGAGCGGCGCCCAGCTCCTCACCGGCCGGCCGGCCGACGAAATCGCCCGCCTGCTGCAGGAGATTCCCTCGGACGACGCCGCAGCCCTCATCGACTACCTGCCCGAGGAGCTGTCCACCGAGGTGCTCGAGCTGATGCGCCGCCGCGAGTCGGGACAGGTCGAGAGCCTGCTCGAGTACGGCGAGCAGACGGCCGGCCGCATCATGAACCCGAGCGTCTTCGCCCTCGGCGAGGACCTCACCGTCGGCGAATCGATTACCGCCCTGCAGGGTTCCCGCGACGTCGAGATGGTGTTCTATCTCTACGTCGTGGACGCCCGCCGCCACCTGGTCGGCGTCACCTCGCTGCGCCGCCTGTTGCTGGTGTCGCCGGAGACGCCGCTCAAGCGGATCATGACCCCCGAGCTCATCAGCGTCCGCGTCGAGACCGACCAGGAAGAAGTGGCGCGGCTCGTCGCCTCGTACAACCTGCTCGCCGTGCCCGTCGTCGACGAGGAGAACAAGCTGGTCGGCGTGATCACCGTCGATGACGTCATCGACGTCATCAAGGACGAAGCGACCGAGGACCTCTATCGGCTGGCCGGCGTCTCCGGCGACGAGCGCGTCGGCACGCCGCCGCTCGAGGCGCTGCGCAAGCGCCTGCCGTGGCTCGGGGTCAACCTGGTGACGGCCTTCGTCGCCGCCTCGGTCGTGGCCCTGTTCGAGGACACGATCATGCGCGTCACCGCGCTGGCCGTGTTCATGCCCATCGTCGCCGGCATGGGCGGGAACGCGGCGATGCAGACTCTGACCGTGATCGTCCGCGGGCTGGCGCTGGGTGAGTTGTCCTGGGGCAACGCCCGCAAGGCGCTGCTCAAGGAAACCGTCATCGGCCTGGGGAGCGGGCTCGCGCTCGGGCTGGCGGCCGCCGGCGTGGCCTGGGCGAGCAAGGGCGACCCGATGCTCGGCCTGCTGCTGGCCATGGCCATGGTCTGCAACATGCTGGTGGCGACGATCGCCGGGACCCTCGTGCCGCTCGGCCTCAAGGCGCTGCGCATCGATCCGGCCCTGGCCTCGTCGGTCTTCATCACCACGTTCACCGACGTCGTCGGCTTCGCCTCGTTCCTCGGCCTGGCGACGATCTTCCTCCGCTACCTGACGCCATGACGCCCGCCGACGCCATTCTCGGGCGGAGAACCGGGAGCCGCACGGTAGAATTGGGGCTGCGGATGCCGCTCTACACCGCCGACGCCCTCGTCCTGCGCACCTACAAGCTGGCGGAAGCCGACCGGATCGTGGTCTTCCTGACCCGGGATCGCGGGAAGAAGCGCGGCGTCGCGCCGCACGCGCGGCGGCCCCGATCGCGATTCACCGGCGCCCTCGAGCCGCTCAGCGAGGTCCGGGTCGCGTATTTCGAGCGCGAGCGCCGGGAGCTGGTGGCCTTGAACTACGCCGAGGTGGTGCGTACGCCGCTGTCGTCCGCCAGTCCCGAGGCGCTGGCGTACAGCCATTACTTCGCCGAGTTGATCGACGCCTGCGCGGAGGAAGCCGACGCCGACGAGCGGCTGTTCCGCCTCGGCTCCTCGGTGCTCGACGCGCTCTCCGCCGGCACCGCGGGGGACGCCCTGGCCCGCTACTTCGAGTGCTGGCTCCTGCGGCTCCAGGGCGTGTACCCGGCCGACCTGTCGCTCTCGACCGGAGCCCTCGCGTTCGTGGATGCCACCCGCCAGGTCATGCCGGCCGACGCCGGCCGGCTCGGGGCATCGGTGCCCGTCCTGCGCGAGCTCGAGCGCGCCCATCAGGCGCTCATCACGGCGCATCTGGAAAAGGAGCCGAAGTCGATACGCGTGATGAACGAGCTGCGGCGGCTCCCACAGCAGTGACCCTCCAGGACCTCATCCTCAAACTGTCCGCATACTGGGCCTCACGTGGCTGCCTCATTCAGCAGCCGCTCGATCTCGAGGTCGGCGCCGGCACGTCGCATCCCGAAACGCTGTTCCGGGTGCTCGGGCCGCGGCCGTGGAACGTCGCCTACGTCCAGCCGACGCGGCGACCCGATGACGGGCGCTTCGGCCAGAATCCGAACCGCTTGTTCAAGCACCTGCAGCTGCAGGTCATCCTCAAGCCCACCCCCGACGAAGTGCAGCAGCTCTATCTCGACAGCCTCGAGGCGTGCGGCATCAACCCGCGCCAGCACGACATCCGCTTCGAGGAGGACAACTGGGAATCGCCGACGCTGGGGGCCTGGGGCATCGGCTGGCAGGTGATGCTCGACGGGCAGGAGATCACCCAGTTCACCTATTTCCAGCAGGTCGGTGGCGTGGATCTGGCGCCGGTCGCGGCCGAAATCACCTACGGGCTGGAGCGCATCGCCATGTTCCTGCAGAAGGTGGACAACGTCTTCGACCTGGACTGGGGGGGCGGGGTGAAATACCGCGAGGTCCGGCTGCGCGAGGAAGTGGAGCAGTCGCGCTACGCCTTCAACCAGGACACCGGCATCGCCGCCGCCGACTTCGCCGCGTTCCACCGCCAGATGTTCGACCAGAACTACGGGTTCGGCGAGCGCCTGCTCGCCGGCGGCCTGCTGCTGCCGGCGCTGGAGCATTGCCTGAAGTGTTCGCATTACTTCAACCTCCTCGATTCGAGCGGCAGCATCGGTGTCACCGAGCGGACCGCCTACGTGCTGCGCGTGCGCCAGCTCGCGGTGGCGATTTGCCGCCAGTATGCCGGCGAGGAAGAAGCCGCCGCCGCCGCGCGGCGCGGCGACGACGGAGAGGACGCCTGATGCACCGCCGCGACGCCCCCGCGTTCTGAACAGGGTCATGGAACGAGAGCTACTGATCGAGATTGGCGTCGAGGAGCTGCCGGCCGGCTGGCTGCCGGCACTGACCACCCAGGTGGCGGCACGCCTGGCGGCACGGCTGGGCGAGCTCCGGCTGCCGGCCGCGGCGCCCATCGAGAGCTACAGCACGCCGCGACGCCTCACCGCGCGAATCGACAAGCTGGCGGAACGGCAGACCGATTTCGAGGAGTTGCTCACGGGGCCGCCCGTCTCGGCGTCGTTCGACGCCGCCGGCCAGCCCACGCCCGCCGCGGCGGGTTTTGCCAGGAAGCACGGTGTGGAAGTCGGCGCGCTCGAGCGTCACGAGACGCCCAAGGGCACGTACCTGGCCTTTCGCAAGCTGCTGCGCGGGCGCGCCGCCGTGGACGTGCTGCCGGACGTGCTCACCGGATTGCTGCGCGAGCTGACGTTTCCCAAGGCCATGCGCTGGGATGCCATGCTCGACGATGGCCGCGGCGAGCTGCCGTTCGGGCGGCCGATTCGCTGGATTCTGTTCCTCTACGGCGGCCGCGTCGTCCCGTTCTCGATTTACCGGACCCCGCTCGCGCAGGGCCCTCTCGTGCAGGAGGTTCGCTCGGGCGCGGTCACCTTCGGGCATCGCTTCCTGACCACCAGCGGCCGCGCCGGCCGCGCGATCAAGGTGAAGGGGTTCGACGACTACCGCAAGCGGCTGGCCGAGAACTTCGTCGTGCTCGAGCGGACCGAGCGGCAGGAACGCGTCGGCCGCGAGCTGGAAGGCGAAGCGCGCCGCCGCGGCGGCCGCGTGTCGCGCCAGGCCGGCGGCCAGGCGCTGCTCCAGGAGGTTCCGGACCTGGTCGAGTATCCGCGGGTGATCTCCGGGACCTTCGCCGAGGAATTTCTCGCCCTGCCGGAAGAAGTGTTGACCACGACGATGATCCACCATCAGCACTTCTTCCCGGTGGTCGACGACCGGGGCGCGCTGCAGCCGATTTTCCTGGCCGTGCTCAACATGGAAAGCGATCGGCCCGAGCTGATTTCGCGCAATCTCGAGCGGGTGCTCTCGGCGCGGCTGCGCGACGCACGCTTCTTCTGGGACGCGGACCGCGATCAGCCGCTGGAGGGCCGTGTCGCCCGTCTCGGCACGCTGCTCTTCCACCACGCGCTCGGCAGCTACGCCGACAAGGCCGAGCGTGTGAGCCAGCTCGCCGGCCGGCTGGCGGAGCAGATCCTCGGGGTCCCCGGAGCAGTCGAACCGTCGCGCACGGCTGGCCGGTTGGCCAAGGCCGACCTCGCCACCGAGATGGTGCGCGAGATGACGGAACTGCAGGGGACCATGGGCGGCATCTACGCGCGGGAGGACGGACTGCCCGAGGAGGTGTGGAAGGCCGTCTATTACCACTACCTCCCGGTCGGCGTCGAAGCGGACGCGCCGCCCACGCGTGAGCAACTCGGCGCGGCGGCCGTGACCTGGGCGTCGGTCTCGCTGGCGGACAAGCTCGATACCGTGGTCGGGCTCTTTGCCGCCGGCGAACGGCCGACCGGCTCGCGCGATCCGTACGGCCTGCGTCGCGCGGCGCAGGGGCTGGTCCGCATCCTGCTCGACCTGCCCGAGCTGACAGGCGTCGACGTCCGGGTCACCCTCGGGGATCTGGTGGCGCTGACGGCGGAGGCCTTCCCGCAGGGCGACGCCACGTGGCACGCGAGCCTGTACGAGTTCCTGGTCGAGCGCGTGCGGTCCGTCCTCGAGCAACGCGGCTCCGACGTGCGCAACGTCCGCGCCGTGACGGCGGGGGCGCCGGCGGCGATCAGCCCGCTCCAGGCGCGGCGGAAGGTGGCGGTGCTGCCGGAGTTCGCCGAATCCCCGGACTTCCGCCAGTTGGCCATGCTCTTCAAGCGGGTGCGGAACATCGCCCGGAACCTCGCCGCGAGCTCGTCGGCGGCTGCCACCGCAGCATCCGACGCGGCGCTGCTCACCGCCCCGGCCGAACGCGACCTGATCGCCGCGCTCGAGGCGCGGCAACCCGCCATCCAGTCGGCGGTGGCGTCGGGGCAGGGATTCCGTGCCGCCTTCGGCGAGGCGGCCGGCCTCGGGCCGGCGGTCGCGACGTTCTTCGACCAGGTGCTGGTGATGGCGGATGACCCGCAGGTCCGGGAGGCGCGACTGCGGTTGATGCGCCGTCTCGAGGAGTTGATTCTGCAACTCGCCGACGTCTCCGAGATCGTCCCGGAAGCACCTTAGACTCACGACAGTCCCGGCTGGACATCGCACCGGCCACAGGAGCGCAGACAGTTCAATGGCAAAGACAGTCAAGAAGCCTTCGAAGTACGTGTTTTTCTTCGGCAACGGCAAAGCGGACGGCAATCGCGCAATGAAGGACACCCTCGGCGGCAAGGGCGCCGGCCTCGCCGAGATGACCCGGGCGGGCCTGCCCGTCCCTCCCGGGCTGACGATTTCGACCGACGCGTGCAACCTCTATTACAAGCTCGGGCAGAAGCTCACGCCCGCCATCGAGCGCGAGATCGCCGACAACGTGAAGAAACTGGAGAAGGCCGCGGGCGCCACGCTCGGGTCGAAGACCAACCCGTTGCTCGTGTCGGTCCGGTCGGGCGCCAAGTTCTCGATGCCGGGGATGATGGACACCATCCTCAACCTCGGCCTCAACGACACGACGGTCGAGGGCCTCGAGCAGCGCACGGCCAACGGACGTTTCGCGTTCGACAGTTATCGCCGCTTCATCCAGATGTTCGGCAGCGTGGTGCTGGAAATTTCCAAGGCCGCGTTCGAGCACGAGTTCGAGGCGGTGAAGGAGGCTCGCGGGGCGGCGCTCGATACCGACCTCGACGAGGCCGCCCTGCGCGACGTGGTCGCCCGCTACAAGAAGCTGGTGAAGGCCGAGACCGGGCGTGCGTTTCCCGAGGATCCGGTCGAGCAGCTGCGCGGCGCGCGCAACGCGGTCTTCCGCTCCTGGAACAACCCGCGGGCGCGCGAATACCGGCGCATCTACGACATCCCGGATTCGATCGGCACGGCGGTGAACGTCCAGATGATGGTCTTCGGCAATACCGGCGACCGATCTGGGACCGGCGTCGGCTTCACCCGCAACCCCGCCACCGGCGCCAAGGAGTTCTACGGCGAGTTCCTCATCAACGCCCAGGGCGAAGACGTCGTCGCCGGCATCCGCACGCCGCAGCCGATTCGCGAGCTCGAAAAGGTCATGCCGAAGGCCTACCGGCAGCTCCGCGACATCACCACCCGCCTGGAGAAGAACTACCGCGACGTCCAGGATTTCGAGTTCACCATCCAGGACGAGCGCCTGTTCATGCTGCAGACGCGCAACGGCAAGCGCACCGGCTACGCCGCCGTGGTCATCGCCACCGACATGGTCAAGGAGCGGCTGATCACGCCGCGGGAGGCCGTGCTGCAGGTGGATCCCGAGTCGCTCTCACAGCTGCTGGCGCCGGGGTTCGACCCGAAGGAGTGGGCCAAGCTTCCGACGGCGACGCGCGGCTTGCCCGCCTCGCCGGGCGCGGCCTCGGGCCACGTCGTGTTCACCGCGGACGAGGCAGTCAAGTGGGCCGACCGCGGCCAGCCGGTCATCCTCGTGCGCCGCGAGACCGTCCCCGACGACATCCACGGCATGTGGGTCGCCCAGGGGGTGCTCACCGCCACCGGCGGCATGACCTCGCATGCCGCGGTCGTCGGCCGGCAGATGGGCAAGCCGTCGGTCGTGGGCGCCGGGGAGCTGACCATCGACGAGCATGCCCGCACGCTGCGCATCCGCGACCAGGTGGTCAAGGAAGGGGAGTTCCTGTCCTTCGACGGGCTGAGCGGCGAGGTCAAGATCGCCCAGGTGGCCTCGCAGCCGAGCGAGATCCTGCAGGTGCTGGCCAAGAAGCTGAAGCCGAAGGCGTCGCCGATCTTCGAGCGCTTCAACCAGCTCCTCGCCTGGTCGGACAAGTTCCGGCGCATGGGCGTGCGCGCCAATGCCGATCTGCCCGACCAGGCCGAGCTCGCTTACGCGTTCGGCGCACGCGGCATCGGGCTGTGCCGTACCGAGCACATGTTCTTCGGCGAGGGACGCATCCCGATCGTGCAGCGGATGATCCTGGCGGAAACCGAGGCGGACCGCCGCCGGGCGCTCGATGAGCTGCTCCCGCTGCAGCGCGACGACTTCTACGGCGTCTTCAAGGCGATGCAGGGCGAAGCGGTGACCATCCGCACCATCGATCCGCCGCTGCACGAGTTCCTGCCCAAGCGCGAAGAGCTGATGGTGGAAATCGCCAGGCTCGAGGGCGGCCGGGGCGCGGCGGGAACGCTCGCCGAGCGCAAGGCCCTGCTCGCCCGGGTGGAGCAGCTGCACGAGTTCAACCCGATGCTCGGGCACCGCGGCGTGCGCCTCGGCATCACCTATCCCGAGATCACCGAGATGCAGACGCGGGCGATCATCGAGGCCGCCTGCGCCCTGAAGAAAGAGGGGCTGACCGTCGTCCCGGAAATCATGATCCCGCTGGTCGGACACGTGAAGGAGCTGCGCGACCAGAAAGCCGTGGTCCATCGCGTGGCCCAGGAGGTGATGGCGGCGCAGAAGGTCAAGATCAAGTACCTGGTCGGCACGATGATCGAGGTCCCGCGCGGCGCCCTGACCGCCGACGAGATTGCCATCGAAGCCGAGTTCTTCTCCTTCGGCACCAACGACCTGACGCAGATGGCGTTCGGCTTCTCGCGCGACGACATCGGCAAGTTCCTGCGGGTGTATCAGGACAAGAAGATCCTCGACAAGGATCCCTTCGCCACGATCGACGTCGATGGCGTCGGCGCGCTGGTGCGCATCGGCGTCGAGCGCGGCCGCCAGGCGCGGCCCGGACTCAAGATCGGGATTTGCGGCGAGCACGGCGGGGATCCCGCCTCGGTGCACTTCTTCGAGTCGGTGAAGCTCGACTACGTCAGCGCGTCGCCGTACCGCATCCCGGTGGCGCGCCTGGCCGCCGCGCAGGCGGCGATGGCGGTCCGGGTGGGAGACTGATCCGCGCACCGCTCCATGATCACGTACCACGTGCACCGCGACGGGCGCACGCAGCCGTGTGCGGCGCTCGACCCGTCGTGGCTGGCCGCCGACAGCCCCGTCACCCTCTGGGCCGACGTGTGGGAGCCGACCCCGGACGACGCCGCGGTCCTCCGCGACACGTTCGGCTTCCACCCGCTGTCGGTGGAGGATGCGATGCAGGAATCGCACTTCCCGAAGGTGGAGGCGTACGACACGTATCTCTACGTCATCCTCCACGGCATCGATTTCAAGCAGTCGGAGCACGCGTTCGTGACGCTCGACGTCGATTTCTTCCTCGGCCGCAACTACCTGGTCACGGTGCACGACGGCGGCCGGCGCAGCATCGCCGACGTCGCCGACCTGTGCGGGCGCTCCGACCTGCCCATGCGCGAGGGCCCGGTGGCGCTGATGCACCGCATCGTCGATCGCATGGTCGACCACTACCGGCCCGAAGTCGACGAGCTCGAAGCCTGGCTGGACGAAATCGAGGCCCGGGTGCTGGAGCAGAAGCGCGCCGACCTCACCGGCGAGCTCCTCGCCGTCAAGCGGGACATCGCCTCGATGCGCCGGGTGGTGATTCCCCAGCGCGACGTCATGGCCCGGCTCGCCCGGCGTGAGTTCGCCCTCATCGACCAGGAGCACGCCTACCGCTTCCGCGACGTCTACGACCACCTCGTGCGCCTCGCGGACGACGCGAACATCTTCCAGGACCGGGTGACCGGCATCCTCGACGCCCATCTGGCCTCCGTATCCAACCAGTTGGCGCTGGTCTCGAAGGTGCTGACCGGCATCGCGGTCGTGCTCGGCCCGCTGACGATCGTCACCGGGCTGTTCGGGATGAACGTCGCCCTTCCCGTGTTCCCGGGCGGCGACGCAGCCCAGTTCTGGTGGATCGCCGGCGTCATGGCCGCCGTCACCGCCCTCATCTACTACTCGTTCCACCGCCGCGACTGGCTCTGATGGGACGCATCACCCGGCTGCCCGACGAGTTGGCGAACCAGATCGCCGCCGGCGAGGTCATCGAGCGGCCGGCCTCGGTGGTCAAGGAACTGGTCGAGAACGCGATCGACGCCGGCGCGATCCGGATCGCCATCACCGTCGAATACGGCGGCAAGCAACTCATCCGGGTGGAAGACGATGGCACCGGCATGGATCCGGAGGATGCGCGGCTGTGCCTGGAGCGCCACGCCACCAGCAAGATCCGGCGCGCCGACGATCTCGGCGCCATCGCCACGCTAGGGTTCCGCGGCGAGGCGCTGCCCAGCATTGCGTCCGTGTCCCATTTCCGCCTGCGCACGCGCAGCCGCGGCGCTCCGAGCGGGACCGAGATTCGCGTCAACGGCGGCGCGATCGAATCGGTCGTCGAAGCCGGCGGGCCGGAGGGGACGCTGATCGAGGTCGCCGACCTCTTCTACAACCTGCCCGCGCGACGCAAGTTCCTCAAGTCCGACGCCGCCGAATCGGCGCACGTGTCGAAGATGGTGACGCAGCTCGCGCTGTGCTATCCCGAGGTGGGCTTCACCCTGGTCAGTGCAGGGCGGCGATCGCTGCAGTGTCCCCCGGTGGCATCGGCGGCGCAGCGGCTCTATCAGGTCTATGGCGACCGTCCCGATCTCGTGACCGTGCAACGCGAGGGGGGAGGCCTGCACCTGCGCGGGTTCGTGGCCGGACTGGCGGAGACCGGCCCGACCCGCGGTCCGCAGAACGTGTTCGTGAATCGCCGCGTGGTCAAGGACCGGACGATCGCGCACGCCATCCTCGACGCCTACAGCGTCGCGTCCAATCGCGAGCGCAGCCCGGAAGTACACCTCTTCCTCGAGATCCCGCCAGACCGCGTGGACGTCAACGTGCACCCGACCAAGGCCGAGGTGCGCTTTCGCGATCAGTCACTGGTGCACGAGCTGGTGAGACGTGCGGTCGGCGACGCGCTCGGGCGCGGCGTCGCACCGGAGTTGCAGCTCCGTCCGCCCGCAACCGGCACTGGACTGCCGATGACGCCGGCCATTCCCGGCGTGCTCGCCGACGGGGTCTACACCAGTCGCTGGGCGCCAGCCGGTCCCGTCCCGGGCGCGCCCTCCGATCCCGCGCCGCCACGCGACGCGGCCGCACCGGCGGTCGAGGCCGCCGGCAGGCCGATGATTCCGCTCGGCCAGTTCCGCGACACGTTCATCGTGGCGATCGACGACGGCGGCATCTGCATCGTCGATCAGCACGTCGCCCACGAACGGGTGCTGTTCGAGCGCATCATGCAGCGCCTGACCAGCGGCGTGCTCGAGAGCCAGCGGCTGCTGGTGCCCACCGTGCTCGAGCTGGCGCCCGCCGAGCGCGCCGCCCTGCTGTCCCGCACCGGCGAGTTGCGCACGTTCGGCTTCGACGTCGAGGAGTTCGGCGGCGACACGACGGTCAAGGTGACGGCCGTACCCGCGCTGCTGCCGAGGGACGAGTGCGCCGCGGCATTGCGCGCCCTCGCCCAGGATCTCGAGGGCCTGGATCGCGGCGTGGATTTACGCGAGGCGCTCAAGCGCATCGCCGCCACCACCGCGTGCCACGCCGCGGTCAAAGCCAACTACCCGCTCACGGCGGAGAAGATGCGCCACATCCTCGAGGAACTGCGCGCCACCGCGTATTCCACGGTCTGCCCGCACGGGCGGCCGGTGATGCTGCGCATCACCCGGCGTGAGCTCGAGAAGAATTTCGAGCGCATCTAGAATGGTCTAGCACCCGTTCCCCGTGATTTTCATTGGTTAGCGCCTCCGCCTCGTGTTTACACGAGGTGGCGGGCGCGCGTAGCATCGCTGCAGTCCGATGCGGTACTCAGTCGAACGCTCGCCGGTTCTCGCCGCCAGCCGTCCCCCGCGGGCGCGCGGCCGAAACGCGATGGCGGGGAAGGCGCTGGCCACGAGCCGCGAAGGCGACCGGCCGTGACTGGCCACGTGGACCGTGTCCTCGCCGCCGTCGAGGCGGCCGCCGACGAGATCGTGGACTTCACCTCCGCGTTGATTCGCGTGCCGACGGTCAACCCGCCGGGCGAGGCTTACGAGGAGTGCGCCCGGCTGATCGGCGGCCGGCTCACCGCGGGCGGCTTCGTCGTCGATTACATCCCGGCCATCGGGCGGCCCGAGCACACCCGGCAATGGCCGCGCGTGAACGTCGTCGGGCTGCGGAAGGGGACCTCGGACCGGCCGCTGGTCCACCTCAACGGCCACTACGACGTCGTCCCGGCCGGCGCCGGCTGGACCTGCGACCCGTTCGGTGGCGAGGTCCGCGACGGCCGCATCTACGGGCGCGGCGCCTGCGACATGAAGGCCGGGATCGCTGCCGCGGTGTACGCGGCCGAGGCCATCCGGCGTGCGGGAGTGCGTCTGGCCGGGTCGGTCGAAATCAGCGCCACCCCCGACGAGGAGAGCGGCGGCTTCGCCGGCGTCGCCTACCTGGCCAAGCTGGGGCGGGTGACGGCGGACCGGGTCGATCACGCGATTATTCCCGAGCCGCTCAACGTCGATCGCGTGTGCATCGGCCATCGCGGGGTGTACTGGTTCGAGGTCGAGACGCGCGGCCGTATCGGCCACGGCAGCATGCCGTTTCTCGGCGTCAGTGCCATCGAACACATGGGTCTGCTGCTCGACCGCATCCGGCGGGATCTGCTGCCGGCGCTGGCGGCACGGACCACCGCCGTGCCGGTCGTGCCGCCGGGCGCCCGCCACGCCACCCTGAACATCAACGGCATCAGCGGTGGGCAGCCGGTGGACGGAATCCAGACGCCGTGCGTGGCCGACCTGTGCCGGGCGGTGTTCGACCGGCGGTTTCTACTGGAGGAGGGGTTCGACGCGGTCAAGGCCGAAATCGAGGCGCTGTTGCGGCAGGTCGCGGCCGATCAGCCGGCGTTCGACTACACCCTCCGCGATCTGATGGTCGTGCACCCGGTGCGCACGCCGGTGGGCTCGCCGCTGGTGGCGGCGCTGGAGCGGCACATCCGCGGCGTGGTCGGGCGGGAGCCGGCGCAGGTCGCCAGCCCCGGGACCTACGACCAGAAGCACTTCGATCGCCTCGGCGGCATCCCGCACTGTGTGGCCTACGGGCCGGGAATCCTCGATCTGGCCCACCAGCCGGACGAGTGGTGCGCCGTGGAGGATCTCGTCAAGGCCACCCAGGTGCTGGCGCTCACGGTCGTCGATCTGGCGGGGGCGATGTGATAAGAAGAACGCCACGTGCGGCGCGATGCTCCACCGGTGCGGACTCGCGAGCATGAAGGAGTTGTCGTGATGCGGAACGTCGGGTCAGTGGCCCTTGCCGTGCTGTTGTTCGTCTGTGCCTCGGTGCCCGGTGCCCTGGCGCAGGCCACCGGATCGATGACCGGGCTCGTCTCCGACGAGTCGGGGGCGGCGATCCCGGGCGTAACCATCGAGATCACCAACGTCGGCACCAACCAGACGCGAACCGCCATCACCGACGCCGCCGGGGCGTACACGGTGCTCCAGCTCGCGCCCGGGTCCTATTCCGTCAAGGCCACGTTGTCCGGCTTCAAGGTGGTGGCCCGTGACGGGGTGACGGTGAGCGTGGAAAGCACCGCGCGCGTCGATTTGCAGATGAGCGTGGGCGGCCTCGAGGAAACGATCACGGTGACCGCCGACGCGCCGCTGGTCGAGACGCGGAGCGCGACGCTGGGCACGGTGATCGAGGAGAAGAAGATCGTCGAGCTGCCGCTCAACGGCCGCAATGTCACCCAGCTCGGCACGCTGATGCCCGGCGTCGTCGCGCCGCCGGCGGCGCTCGGCGGGGCGGCGGGGGAGGCCACGCCCGGCGGCTTCGGCGCCGTCACGTCCGGATTCAGCGTCAACGGCATGCGCAACCAGTCGAACAACTTCCTGCTCGACGGCGCCAGCAACAACGACACCTTCAACACCGGCTTCGTGCTGCGGCCGCCGCCCGACGCGATCCAGGAGTTCAAGATTCTCACCCACTCGTATTCCGCCGAGTATGGCCGCAGCGCCGGGTCGGTCGTGAACGTCGTCACCAAGAGCGGCAGCAACGACCTGCACGGTGCGCTGTGGGAGTTCAATCGCGACGATGCCCTGCAGGCGCGGAACTTCTTCGCGCCGCAGGGCCAGGAGAAGCCGAAGCTGAAGCAGAACCAGTTCGGCGGCGCCGTGGGCGGGCCGCTCCGCCGCGACCGCTTGTTCGGATTCGGCTTCTACGAGGGCCATCGCAACACCAGCGGCCTCACCCAGAACTTCGTCGTCCTCACCGACGACCAGCGGGAGGGGCGCTTCGGCGCGACGACGATTCGCGATCCGCGGACCGGGCTGCCGTTCCCGAACAACGCCATTCCCGCCGACCGCATCGATCCGGCGGCGCGCCAGCTGATCGCCGACTTCGTCCCGCGCGCCAACAGCGGCGCCAACCGCTATATCGTGTCGCCCAATGTCGAGGACAACCGCGACCAGATGGGCGTGCGGCTCGACTATCAGGTGAGCCAGGGCAGCGCGCTGCTCGGCCGCTACATCCGCAGCGAGACCGAGCGCGTCGAGCCGCCGACCACGCGCCCGATCGGCACCACGTCGGTGGCGACGCTGCAGGACGTGATGGTGGCGAACACGCACGTCTTCAGCAACACCGCCATCAACGTCGCGCGCGTGTCGTACAGCCGCATCGCGGCCAACCCGACGCTGACCAGCGGCCTCGACAACGGCGCCTACGGCATCAACGTGCCGCACAACGTGCCCTCGTCGCAGGGCCTGGCCAACATCACCATCAACGGCTTCTTCAGCCTCGGCGACCCGCAACAGCCGTTCGTCGAGCGGCTGAACGAGGTGGCACAGTTCACCAACGACTTCACCTGGGTCACCAGCGGGCATCAGTTGAAGGGCGGCCTCGACCTGCGCCGCGAGCACATGTTCATCGCCTTCGTGAACCGCCCCAACGGCGACTTCACGTTCAGCGACGCCCTGAGCGGCAACGCCGCCGCCGATTTTCTCCTCGGCCTGCCGAGCCAGTTCCGCCGCACCACCCAGAACAGCCCGCAGGACGGCCACGGCTGGCTCTACGCCGGCTACGTGCAGGACGAATTCCGGCCGCGGTCGAACGTCACCGTGAACGCCGGGCTGCGCTACGAGGTGTCGGTGCCGTTCGTCGACGTCAACGACGCGCTGAACGCGTTCCGGCCCGGGCAGCAGTCGCAGCGGTTCCCGCAGGCGCCGGTCGGCCTCGTCTATCCCGGCGATCCCGGCGTCCCGCGCGGGACCTACGAGACCGACACGAACAACTTGGCCCCGCGGCTCGGCATCACCTGGGATCCCGGCGGCGAGGGGCGCAGCAGCCTGCGCGCGGCATGGGGCGTGTTCTACGACGCGCTCGCCGGCCAGGGCGACTTCTTCCAGAACGGCGTGCTGGCGCCGCCCTTTACGCCGCTGGTCGAGGTCAACACGCCGGCGCCGATCACCCTGCGCAGTCCGCTCGACGCCATCGCCGGCGGCCCCAACAACTTCCCCCCCGGACTGATTTTCATCGGCTGGGGCGAGGACTTCGAGCAGCCGTCGGCGCAGCACTTCAACATCAGCTGGCAGCAGGAGGTCGGGCGCGCGGCCGGACTGGAGATCGGGTACGTCGGGTCGCGCGGGAAGAACCTGCCGATCTTCATGGAAGTGAACCCGGGGGTCTATGCGCCCGGACAGTTGCTCGGCGGCGCCCGTGTCTTCCCGGCGTTCACGCTGGTGCGCCCGACGTTCTCGGTGGCCGAGTCGTGGTACGACTCGCTGCAGGCAAGCCTCCGCCTGCGCGCCACGCGCGGGACCAGCCTGCTCGTGTCCTATACCCTCGGCCACGCCCAGGATCACGTCTCGGGCCTGAACATCGGCGGCGAATCGCGTCCCGTCCTGCCGGTGACCATCGGCGACCAGGCGTCGGTCGATCGCGCGCTCTCGTTCGAGAAGGGCGATGCGCTCTTCGACGTTCGGCATCGCTTCGTCGTCAGCTTCAACGCCGAGCTGCCCACGCCGGAGGGCATGGGGACCGTGGCCGCGGCCGTCCTCGGCGGCTGGCAGTTGAACGGCATCGTACAGGCGCAGACCGGGTTCCCGCTGACGGTGGTGGACAACGTCGCCAGCATCCGCTACCTGACCAACCGGCCGAACCAGACGTGCGATCCCAACGACGGTGCGCCGCACACCGTGGAGCAGTGGTTCAACACCGGCTGCTTCCAGCGCCGGGCCGTCCCCGACACCGCCGAGCCCGGCACGACCCCGCGCAACAGCGTGCGCGGCCCGGGATTCGCGCGCACCGATCTGTCGCTGTTCAAGAACATCCGCTTCGCCAGCGACCATCGCGTCCAGCTGCGCATCGAAGCGTTCAACGCCTTCAACCAGAACCGCTTCGGCCAGCCCGGCAACCAGATCGGCACGGTGAACTTCGGACGAATCACCAGCGCCGACGACGGGCGCATCGTCCAGCTCGCGGTCAAGTACAGTTTCTGAGGTGGTGATGACGAAAGCCACGGCAGCGGCGCTGGCCTGCGCCCTCGCACTGGCGGCGCCGGGCGCGAGCGGACAGCAGCCGGCGAGCCCCGCTGCCGAGACGCTGGCGCCGACGGGCGGGCGCGGTCTGACCGAAGTGCACGGTTTGCGGGTCGGCCAGCACACGCTCACGGAACGGCCGACCGGGTGCACGGTGGTGCTGGTCGAGGGGGAAGGCGCGGTCGGCGGCGTGTCCCAGCGCGGCGGCGCACCCGGGACGCGGGAAACCGACCTGCTGCACCCGCTGAACATGGTCGACAAGGTGAACGCCGTGGTGCTGTCCGGGGGCAGCGCGTATGGCCTCGACGCGGCGCAGGGTGTCGTGCGGTTTCTCGAGGAGCGCGGCACCGGCTGGAAGGTCGGCGCCGCGGGCGTCGTGCCGATCGTGCCGGCGGCCATCCTGTTCGACCTGCCCTTTGGCGGTAAGCCCGGAATCCGCCCGACCGCCGACTGCGGATACCGCGCCGCCCAGGCGGCGACCGCCGAGCCGGTCCGCGAAGGGAACGTCGGCGCTGGCGCCGGGGCAACGGTGGGGAAGATGGGAATGGGGCGGTCGATGAAAGGCGGGCTGGGCTCGGCTGCCATTGCCCTCCCCAACGGGCTGGTCGTCGCCGCGATTGTCGCCGTCAACGCCGTCGGCGACGTGATCGATCCCGCCACCGGCGCGGTCGTTGCGGGCGTCCGCTCGGAGGACGGCAAGACGCTCGCCGACGCGCGCAAGCTCCTGCGCAGCGGCGCGCTGCTGCGGCGCCCGGCGCCGCGCCCCGGCGAGAACACGACGATTGGGCTGGTCGCGACCAACGCCCGGCTGTCGAAGGTTGACGTGAACCGGCTGGCGCTGATGGGTGACGATGGGTTTGCCAGGGCGATCGTTCCGTCGCACACGGTTGGCGACGGCGACACGGTGTTCGCGCTGGCGACTGGCCGCTGGACCGGCGAGGCCAGCCTGACGGTGCTCGGTGCGATGGCCGCCGAGGCCATGGCCGAGGCGATTGTGCGGGCGGTGTCGCACGCCGACACCCTCGGGGGCGTGCCGTCGGCGCGCGAGCTCGGCACGGTGCCGCCGCGGCTGCGGTGACCGCGCCACCCTGCCCGTGAAGCGTCGTACTTTTCTGCGCCACGCGGCGGCCGGGGGGCTGGGCGCCCTCGTGCCGTCGCCGCTGTGCGCGGCGATTTCCGCACGGCGCCAGGCTGCCCCCGCGCTCGTCCGCGCGCCCGGGTCGATGCCGGGCCTGCCCGACGGCGTCGCCGCCGGCGACGCCGGCCAGGGCCGGATGATGGTGTGGAGCCGCACCGACCGCCCGGCGCGGATGTCGGTCGAATACGCCACCACGGAGAGCTTTCGCGATGCGCGCGTCGTGCGCGGCCCGGCCGCGCTCCCCGGCAGCGACTACACCGCGCGCACCCTCCTGACCGCGCTGCCGGCGGGCCAGCGCATCTTCTATCGCGTCCGCTTCCAGGATCTCACCGACCTGCGCCGCTGGAGCGAACCGGTCGCTGGCAGCTTCAGCACCGCCGCATGGAGCGGCGGGCGCGACGTCACACTGACGTGGTCGGCGGACTCGGTGGGGCAGGGCTGGGGCATCAATCCCGAATTCGGCGGCCTGCGCCTCTACGACACGATGGCGCGATCGGAGCCGGACCTGTTCGTCCATTGCGGCGACACCATTTACGCCGACGGCCCGCTGCAGCCGCAGGTGACGCTCGACGATGGCACCGTGTGGCGGAACGTCGTGACGCCGGCGAAGGCCAGGGCGGCGGAGTCACTCGACGACTACCGCGGCTGCTATCAGTACAACCTCGCCGACGCGCACATGCGCGCCTTCAACGCGCGGGTGGCCCAGGCGGTGCTCTGGGACGATCACGAAGTCCGCGACAATTGGTACCCGACCCGCGACCTGGCCGGCGACACGCGCTACACGACGCGGAGCGCCGCGCTGCTGGCGGCCCGCGCGCGCCAGGCCTTCGTCGAGTATCAGCCGCTGTCGGTGGACCCGGACGACCCCGAACGGCTGTACCGGACCGTCTCCAGCGGGCCGCTGATCGAAGTCTTCGCGCTCGACCTGCGCAGCTACCGCGGCGCCAACAGCGAGAACCGGCAGGCCGTGCTCGATGACGACAGCCGGGTCATGGGCGCCGCCCAGGTCGACTGGCTGATCGAACGTCTCGGTGCCAGCCGCGCGGTGTGGAAGGTGATCGCCAACGATCTGCCGATCGGGCTGGTCGTCCGCGATGGGCCGGCGCATTTCGAGGCCGTCGCCAACGCGGACCACGGGCCGCCGCGGGGCCGCGAGCTGGAGATCGCCGCCATCCTGCAGGCGATTCGCGCCCGGCGGGTCCGCAACGTCGTCTGGATCACGGGCGACGTGCACTACTGCGCCGCGCACCATTACGACCCGGCCCGGGCGGCGTTCGCGGAGTTCGATCCGTTCTGGGAGTTCGTCGCCGGACCGCTGCACGCGGGCACGTTCGGGCCCAACCCGCTCGATGCCACCTTCGGCCCGGAGGTGCGGTTCTCGGGCGTCCCGGCCGGCATGCGGCCGAACCGCCCGCCGAGCGATGGGCTGCAGTTCTTCGGCGCCCTGCGCATCGATGCGCGGACGCGGGCGCTGACGGCCAGCCTGCACGACCTGTCCGGCCGCAGCCTGTACCGGGTCGAGATCGAGGCGGCGCCATGAACGTCTACCTCGTCCTGCTGATCGTCTACTCGCTCGCGCTGGTCGGCATCGGTCTCTGGGTGGCACGCCTGGTCCGGGGCAGCAGCGACTTCTTCGTCGCCGGGCGGTCGCTGACGCCGGCGCTGCTGTTCTCGACCATTCTCGCCTCCAACATCGGCGCCGGGTCCACCGTCGGCGCCGCCGGCCTCGCCTATCGCGACGGCCTCAGCGCATGGTGGTGGAACGGATCGGCGGCCATCGGGTCGATCGTGCTGGCCCTGTGGGTGGGGCCGAAGATCTGGAAGATCGCCGCCGACCACAATTTCTTCACCGCCGGCGATTACCTCGAGCAGCGGTATGGCGGCACCGTGCGCGGGCTGGTGGCGTCGCTCGTGTGGCTGGGCACGCTGTCGATTCTCGCCGCGCAGCTCATCGCCGGCGCCGCGGTGCTGGCGGTCGTGGCCGACGTGCCACGGTGGGCCGGCACCGTGATCAGCGCATTGGTCATGACCGTGTATTTCGTCGCCGGCGGGCTGCTCAGCTCGGCGTGGGTCAACGCGGTGCAACTGGTGGTCCTGCTGGTCGGGTTCCTCGTCGCCGTGCCGCTGGTCGTCGCCAGCGTCGGCGGTCTCGGCGCGATCATGCAGGGCAGCACGGTGCCCGCGCACTTCTCGGACTTCTGGTACTCGGCCGGGCCTGGCTCCGGGTGGACGCGCCTGATCCTGCTCGGGCCCGCCTTCATCATCTCGCCGGGACTGCTGCAGAAGACCTATGGCGCGGCCAGCCCGCGTGTCGTCCGCGTCGGGATCGGCCTGCAGGCGGTGGCGCTGGCGCTGTTCGCGTTCATTCCCACCATCTTCGGGATGGCCGCCCGGGTCGCCAATCCCGGAATCGAGAGTCCAAACCTCGTGCTGCCGACCGTGCTGCTCGAGCAGCTGCCGGTCTGGCTGGGGGCGCTGGGACTGGCCGCCGTCTTCTCGGCCGAGGTCAGCACCTGTGACGCGATCCTGTTCATGCTCGCGACCTCGCTGTCGAAGGACCTCTACAAGCGGTTCCTCCGCCCCGATGCCAGCGATCGGCAGGTGCTGCGCGTCGCGCGGCTCGCGGCGGTCGCCGGCGGGGCCGGCGGCGTCATCCTGGCGCTGCAGCTCCAGTCGATCATCGCCGCGCTGCGACATCTTCTACGCGCTGCTCGGCGTCAGCCTCTTCGTGCCGGTCCTCGGTGGGCTCTACATCCGCCGTGCCGGCACGCCGGAAGCGCTGGCCGCGATCGCGGCCGGCGTGCTGACGCTGCTTGTCGTCCGGGTCGGCCTCGCCGGCGCCTATCCGTGGCTCGATCCGACGCTCCTCGGCCTCGCCGCCGCCGCGGCGGCATTCTTCCTCACCCTGACCCTGCGGTCATCTTCCCATGGGCATCCATGACTGACATGTTTCGACTCGACGGCAAGACCCTCGCCGTAATCGGCGCCGGATCCGGCATCGGCCGGGCGGTGGCGCTCGGCGGCGCCAGACAGGGGGCGCGCATCGCGTGCCTCGACGTGAACGGCGACGCGGCGAACGCCACCGCGCAGGCCATCCGCGACGAGGGCGGCCGCGCCGACGCCGCGCCCCTCGACATCGTCGATGCCGGCGCCACCGATCGGGCGATCGCCGGCGTCGCCGCCGAGGCCGGACGGCTCGACGGCCTGGTCTGCACACCGAGCATCAACGTGCGCAAGAAGCTGCTCGACTATGCCGAGGACGAGTTCGACCGCGTCGTCCGCATCAATCTGAAGGGCAGCTTCAATGTCGTCCGCGCGGCCGGCCGGGTCATGACCGGTCAGCAGTCGGGCAGCATCGTGATTTTCTCGTCCATCCGGTCGCTCGTGGTCGAGCCCGGTCAGGCGATTTACTCGATGACCAAGGCCGGCATCCTGCAGCTGGTGCGCGGCGCGGCCTGCGAGTTCGGCGCCGCCGGCGTCCGTGTCAACGCCGTCGGGCCGGGCGTGATCGAGACGCCGCTGACCGCGCCGATCAAAGCGCAGCCGGAATGGTACCAGGCCTACGCGAACAAGAGCATCCTCAAGCGCTGGGCGCAGGCGGACGAAATGGTGGGGCCGACGCTGTTTCTCGTATCCGACGCCGCCAGTTACGTCACCGGCACCATTCTCTACGCCGACGGCGGCTGGCTGGCCGTCGACGGGCGTTTCACGCCGCCCGGAATGTAGGCCATGCCGACCCTGCGCATCGGCGTCGTCGCGGGCGACGGCATTGGCGTGGAAGTGATTCCGGCGGGGCTGTCCGTACTCGGCGCGGCGGCACGACGCGGCGGCCTCACGCTCGACCTCGTCGAGTTTCCGTGGAGCTGCGCCTACTATCGGAGCACGGGCCGGATGATGGATGCGGACGCGCTCGAGCGCATGGCGCAGCTGGACGCCATCTATCTCGGCGCCATCGGCGATCCGTCGGTGCCCGATCACGTGTCGGTCTGGGAGATGATCCTGCCGGTCCGCCAGCAGTTCGAGCAGTACGTCAACCTGCGGCCGATGCGCTGGCTCCCCGGCGTGCGCGGTCCGCTCGCCGGCCGCACGCCGGCGGACGTGGACATGGTCTGCGTGCGCGAGAATACCGAAGGCGAGTACGCCGGGGTCGGCCAGCGCCTGCGCCGCGGGACGCCCGAAGAAGCGGCGGAGCAGACCGGCGTGTTCACGCGCACGGGCATCGAGCGCGTCGCCCGCTACGCCTTCACCCTGGCCGCCGGGCGGCCGCGCCGGCTGCTGGCCAGCGCCACCAAGTCGAACGCGCTGCAGCACTCCATGGTGCTGTGGGACGAGGTCGTCGCCGGGCTGCAGCCCGCCTACCCGTCCGTCACCGTGCAGCGGTATCACGTGGACGCGCTCGCCGCGCGCATGGTGACCGCGCCGCAGACGCTCGACGTGATCGTCGCCTCGAACCTGTTCGGCGACATCCTCACCGACCTCGGCGCGGCCGTGTCAGGAAGCCTGGGCGTCGGCGCCGGGGCCAACCTCAACCCGGAGCGGCGCCATCCGTCGATGTTCGAGCCCATTCACGGATCGGCCCCGGACATCGCCGGCCGCGGCATCGCCAACCCCATCGGTGCGATCTGGGCCGCCGCCCTGATGCTCGATCACCTGGGGCATCGCGACGAGCACGATGCGATCATCGGCGCCATCGAAGCGGTCGTCCGGGACGGCCAGGTCCTGACGCCGGACCTCGGCGGCACCGCGACGACCGCCAGCCTCGCCTCGGCGATTCGCGATCGCGTCGGCTGATCGCCAACACTCGCGAGCCTCTCGCCGGCCGGACGTCAATCCGGCTCGGGACGCGTGGCCGCCTCGGGCGCGGCGGCCGGGCCCCGGCGCTGCGCTTTGATCGCGCGCCACCCATCGAGGCGGCGCTTGATCTCCTTTTCGAACCCACGCTCGGCCGGCCGGTAGAACTGCCGGCCGGCCAGGTTCTCGGGCAGGCACTCCATGTCCGCCACCGCACCGGCTTCGTCGTGCGCGTAGCGATAGCCCTTGCCGTAGTCGAGCTGCTTCATGAGCGCGGTCGGCGCATTGCGCAGGTGCAGCGGCACCGGCAGGGCCGCATCCCGCTGCGCCGCCTCGGCCGCCGCGCCGTAGGCGCGGTAGACGGCGTTGCTCTTCGGGGCGGTGGCCAGGTAGATCGCCGCCTGCGCCAGCGCGGTATTGCCCTCGGGCATGCCGATGAAATGCACGGCGTCCTTGGCGGCAACCGCGACGGCCAGCGCCTGCGGGTCGGCGATGCCGACGTCCTCCGAGGCGAAGCGCACGAGGCGGCGCGCGATGTACATCGGATCCTCGCCTGCTTCGACCATCCGCGCCAGCCAGTAGACCGCGGCATCGGGATCCGAGTTGCGCATCGACTTGTGCAGCGCCGAGATGATGTTGAAGTGCTCCTCGCCGCCCTTGTCGTAGAGCAGGGTCTTGCGCTGGACCGTGCGCTCGAGCAGCGCCACGTCGATGTGCGGCCGGCCGGCGGGCTGCGGGGCCGTCGCCACGGCGAGCTGCAGGAGGTTGAGTGCCGCGCGCGCGTCCCCGTTCGCATAGTGGGCGATGGCAGCCAACGCCTCCGGCGTCACGTCCGGGGCTTCGCGCCCGAGCCCGCGCTCGGCGTCGACCGCCGCCCGGCGCAGGATGCGCATCACGGCCTCCTCGCCGAGCGGCTTGAGTACGAACACCTTCGAGCGCGACAGGAGCGCGGCGTTGACCTCGAACGACGGGTTCTCCGTCGTCGCCCCGATCAGCACGATGTCGCCGGCCTCCACGCGCGGCAGGAAGGCGTCCTGCTGCGCCTTGTTGAAGCGGTGGATCTCGTCGACGAAGACGATCGTCCGGCGGCCGAGGCGCCGGCGGCGATCCTGGGCCACCGCCATCACGTCCTTGACCTCCTTGATCCCGGCGAGGACGGCGCTGAAGGCGATGAACTCGGCGCGCGTCAGCTCGGCGATCACGCGCGCGAGCGTGGTCTTGCCCGTGCCCGGCGGCCCCCAGAAGATGATCGACTGCAGCAGGTCGCGCTCGATCGCCTCGCGCAGCGGGCGGCCGGGTCCGACGAGCTCCTCCTGACCCTCGATCTCGTCGAGCGTCCGCGGGCGCATCCGCTCGGCCAGCGGGACCGTACCGGGGTCCGGGGCCTGGGCGGGGTCGTCGAAGAGAGAGGCCATGCCGAAGGATCGCACGGTACTCGATCGCCGCGGCGGAAACTGCGGCTCAGCGCTGGAGCCGCTGGCGCCGTGCCTCGTACACCAGCACGCCGGCCGCGACCGCGACGTTGAGCGACTCGACCGGGGGCGCCATGGGAATGGAGACCAGCCAGTCGGCGGCGTCGACGATCGGCGGCGGGAGACCGCCGCCTTCACCGCCGAGCAGCAGGGCGGTCGGGCCGCGAAGGTCCTGGTCGTGCATCGGCCGGCCGCGGTCGGGCACGGCCGCCACCAGCACGACACCGTCGCGCCGGAGGGCGGCGCACGCGCCGAGCGGGTCGCGCTCGCGCCGCACGGGCAGCCGGAAGGTGCTGCCCATCGCCGCACGCAGCGCCTTCCATCCCCACGCGTCGGCGGAGGCGCCGGCGAGGATCACCCCGGTCGCGCCGCCGGCTTCGCACGCACGCACGACAGCGCCGGCGTTTCCGGGATCCTGGAGGTCGATGGCGAGCACGACGAGCGCGGGCGCCGGCGCCAGCAGCTCGCGCCACTCGACGCGCCGCGGGCGGACGAGCGCGGCGACGCCCGATGGCGTACGCACGGGCGACAGCCCGTTCATCACCGCAGGTGAGACCGCCGCCAGCGTCACGCCGGGCCGCTCCGTCAGCTGGTCGAGCAGCGTCGCGTCGGCGGCGGTCGGGGGGTGCCCGCTCACGGCGACGATCTCGACCGCGAGACCCGACGCCGCCACCTCGTGCAGAAGATGCCAGCCATCGAGCAGCGCGTGGTCGCCCTCGCCCCGTGCGGCGTCCCTGAACGTGCGGACCAGGTCCTGGTCGCGGCGACTGAGGCGAGCCACGGCGTATGGTACACTTCTACGTTTGGCGAGATGAAAGCGAAACTGCTCAAGCGATTCGAGGATGAAGTCGCCGGGCTCGAACGGGAGCTGAAGATGGAGCTCCCGAAGGAGATCCAGCGCGCCCGCGAGCTGGGGGACCTGCGCGAGAACGCCGAGTACCAGGCGGCGAAGGAGCGGCAGACCTACGTGCAGGCGCGCCTCGCCATGCTCAAGCGGCGGATGAACGAGATCGCGCTCATGAACATGGATCGCATCCCGCACGGCAAGGCGGGGTTCGGCTCCACCGTCACGCTGCGCGAGAATGGGCATGAGCTCGTCTACCAGCTGGTGATGCCCGAAGATGCCGACGCCGAAAAGGGTCTGATTTCGACGTCCTCGCCCATCGGCAAGGCCATCCTCAACAAGGAAGCGGGCGACGCCGTCGTCGTGTCCACGCCGGCCGGCACCCGGCGCTTCGAGATCCTCAAGCTCGTCACCATCCACGAATAGCCAGGGGCCTCGTGCCCGGTAGCCGGCGCCATGAGTGACCCGTACTCACCCGAACGTCGGACCGCTCTGGTGCTGACCGGCACCGGTGCCGACGGCGCGTATCACGCCGGCGTGCTGCGCGCGCTGCACGAAGCGGGTGTCAAGGTGGACATCGTGTGCGGCCGCGGCATCGGGGCAGTGGCCGCGATGCTGGTCGCGGTGGACGGCGCCAGCCGGCTGTGGGACCCGAAGGGCCTGTGGCGCGCCCGGTCGGTCGCGTCCCTGTATCGATGGCGGTGGCCGATTCGCGTGTTGTTCGGGCTGCTCGCCGGGCTTGCCGGCGTCCTGGCCAGCCCGCTCCTGTTCCTCGCGCTCGCCGTGATCGCGTATCCGCTCGGGCTCCTGCTCGGCATGATCGGCCTGGAGAGCGGGGCGGCGCTGGTGCAGCGCTACCTCGATCTGGTTGGCGGCGCCTTCGCTCCCGCCGCCTTGCCGACCTGGCTGCCGCGGCTGGTCACCCTAATCGTGATCGCCGCGCTGCTGACGCTCGCCGGCGGCAGCATGCTGGCCTGGCGGCGCGCCCCGGTGCGGCGGCGCGCGCGCGGCCCGCTGGCCTGGGCCGTGCTGGGGGCGCCGCTCGACGGCGTTCCCGCTGCCGACCACTTCGCCGGCGGCCTCTGGGACCTGCTGCGCGGCGGGACGTCGCTGCGAGCGCCGCCCACCGAGGACCTGAGCCGCCGCTTTTCCGAGCTGCTGGCCGAGAACCTCGGCCAGCCGGGGTTCAGCGAGCTGCTCCTGACCGTCCACGATCTCGATGCCCGCACCGATCTCGTGTTCGGCCTGGTGCGAGAGCCCTATCGCCGGACGTTGTTTCCGGCGCCGGGCAGCGCCGGGGCGCGCCGCGCCGAAGCCTTCGACCTCGCGGGGCTCGCACGCCATCACCTGGTCGACGTCGTGCGCGCGTCGGTCAGCGTGCCGGGGTTGACCGAGCCGGCTCTCGCACGATTCGCCTCCGATTCGTACTGGCGTGGGGAAGTGCACCGCCTGGTCGATCGTCCGGCCAGCCTGGGACGACTGCTGGAGGAAGCGGCGGCAGCCGGCGCCGAGCAGCTGATCCTCGTGTCGGCGTCGCCCGAGCCACCCGGTCCGCACGAGCTCGGCCGGCCCCGGCTGGATCCGCTCGGCCGCATCAGCGAGCACGCCTCGTCGATGGAAGCGGCCGCCGTGCGCGACGCCGTCCGCCACGTCCAGCATCGATTCCGCGGCGTCTATCTGATCCGGCCGTCGTACAACCCGGTGGGCGCCTTCGACCTCGAGGGCGCCTACGACGATCGGTCCGACCGCCACCATCCGCTGGCCGAGCTGATGGAGCGCGGGTACGAAGATGCCTACCGGGATTTCATCGAGCCCGTCGTCGCGGCCTCGGGCGAGGACCTCCGCAGCGGCCCCGACGATCGCGTCGGGTGACCGGCGACGACTCGGGCGTCATCGCCGCGGAGGCGCGAGCAAGGCGTAATAGAGAAAGAAGGCGGCCACGCCCACGTGGAGCACGTTGTCCGGTCGGGCGAGGTGAAGGCCTCCCGGAAGCCGGCCACCGGACGCCAGTCCGAGCAACGCCAGCGCCAGGTAGAAGAAGCCCAGCGCCTTGGCCCAGGTGCGCATCGCCCCGATGCCCTGCCGCGACGCCGCCAGCGCGAAAATGCCCGTCGTCAGGTGGACGAAGTTGTGAATCGGGCCGGCCGAGAACACACCGAGCAGGGGGGTGGAGACGAACCCCAGCACGCCGACGGCGGCGAGCAGCGTGCCGATCGCCACGAAGGCACGACTCATGGAGGACAAGGATACGCGATGGCCCTACGAGGCCGCTCCGGCGCTACGGCAGAGCCGCGATCGCCTCGATCTCGATCTTGTAGGCGGGGTTCGCCAACTGCTGGATCTGCACCAGCGTGCTCGCCGGCCGGTGCGGGCCGAAGAACTTCTCGCGGATCTTCGTCATCTCCGGCGCGCGGAACTCGGTGATGCTGGTCACGAAGATGGTGATCTTCGCGACGTGCGAGAAATCGGCGCCTTGCGAGGACAGCGCCGTCTGCAGGTTGACGAGCACCTGCTCGAACTGCGCCGCCATGGTGTCGCCGGCCAGCGTCCCGTCCCCTCTCGCGCCCACCTGTCCCGCGATGTAGAGGGTCTGGCCCACTTTGACGATGTGACTGTAGGCCGCCGGCGTGCCGAGCCCGGCGGGGTTGATCCGCTGCAGGACCTGGGCTGACGAAGCGGACGTGCCGGCAGCGAGGACGAGCGTTGCGAGGACGAGGGCGGCTGCTCTCATGGCGCGTATTCTACGCCGGACGATGGAGGCGCGGCCGCGCGCGGAGCGAGTAAGCTGACACGCATGGGCACGCACACGGATCTGATCCATCGCGGCGAACGGCCGGCCCCGGCCGGGTCCACCGCGCTGACCACGCCGATCTACGAAACATCCACCTTCGTCTTCGACTCCGCCCGCGACGTCGAGCGCTATCAGGAGGGCAGTCTTGCCGCCTTCCTCTATTCCCGCTACGAGAACCCCACCATCGTCGCCGTGGAAGAGAAGCTGGCGGCGGTGGACGGCGCCGAAGCGTCGCTGGTCTTCAGCTCGGGGATGGCCGCGACCTCGACGGCGATGCTGGCGCTGCTCCAGGCCGGCGACGAGGTGGTCTGCGCGTCGGCGATTTACGGCGGGACGTTCCATCTGATCGAGCGCCTGCTGTCGCGCGTCGGCATCACCAGCCGCTTCGTCTCGCTCGAGGAGCTGGCGGCCCCGGCCGCCGTCATCGGTCCGAAGACCAGGCTCCTGTGGTTCGAGTCACCGATCAACCCGACGCTGCGCTGCGTCGACATTGGCGCCGTCGCGGCGGCATGCCGCCAGGCCGGCGTCGTCTCGGGATTCGACAACACGTTCGCCAGCCCGATCAACCAGCAGCCGCTTGCCCTCGGCATCGACATCTCGATGCAGAGCGCGACGAAATACCTGAACGGCCACAGCGACGTGACCGGCGGCGTGCTGTCGGGCGCTCGCGCGCGTGCTGGCGCCGATGGCCAGCACGCGACGGCTGCTCGGCGGCGTCATGGATCCGCAGCCGGCCTACGCGCTCAGCCGCGGCCTGAAGACACTGCCGCTGCGCGTGGCCCGGCACAACGCCAACGCGCGCGCGGTCGCCGAGTTCCTCGACGGCCATCCGGCGGTGCGTACGCGTGTACTACCCCGGCCTCGCCTCGCACCCCGACCATGCGATCGCGGCGCGGCAGATGACCGGCTTCGGCGGGATGGTCTGCGTCGACCTCACGGCCGGACAGCACGGCGCCTATCGCGCCTTCGATCGGCTGCGCGTGATCAAGCGCGCCGCCAGCCTGGGCGGCGCCGAGAGCCTGTGCAGCCTGCCGATACTGACCTCGCAGTACGGGCTCAGCGACGAGGATCTGCAGAAGGCGGGGGTGACGCGGGGCATGATGCGGCTGTCGATCGGCCTGGAAGATCCCGAGGACCTCATCGCCGATCTCGCGCACGCGCTCGAAGGGGCCTAGAGTGGTCCGGCCTGCTTCAGCGTGAACGGGCCACTCGCAGCGGCGGACGCGGGACGCCGGCGAGGTGTCACCGCCGGTCAGCGCGAAACCGGCTCCTTGGTGTCCCTGGGCTCCCGGGACTCCTTGGCATCCTTGCCGTCCTTGGGGTGGCCGTCCTTCGGGTGGCCGTTCTTGTCGTACTCGTGCAGGAAGGCGAGCACCAGCTCCAGCATCCGCTGGTTGATGCGGCTGCCTTCGTAGGTGCCGAACTTGCGCTGGAACGCCTCCAGCGGGACCACCGCCTTGGCCATCGTCCGGTGGCCGCCGGCGCTGCCGATGTCGCTGAACCACCGGCGGACGAAGTCGCCGGCGTTGCGCGAGTAGCCGAGGTTGCGCACCGAGACGACGAAGGTGTCGTTGACCACCCCGGAAATGACCGACCACTGCACGTTCTCGAGCTGCAGGTAGAAGTCGGCGACGTAGGGCATGAAGTCGTCGCGTGACGGCTCGCCGAGGAAGGCGCAGAACACGTGCTCGACCATGCGCCCGTGCTGCCACGCCTTGATCACGAAATCGAGGCGCTCGGCGGTGATTTCCGACCCCTCCATCTTGCGAATCATGGTCGCGTCGGACAGCGGGTAGAGGTAGGAGAAGGCGTCGAGGTCCGCGCGGTTGGCCTGGCGGTTGAAGAACAGGGTGTCGGACTTGATGGCGTAGAGCATCGCGGTCGCGGTGCGCTCGGAGATGTCGATGTCCACGGCGCGGAGGTGCTCGGTGAGAATCGTGGACGTCGACCCGTAATCGGTGCGGATGTCCTTGAACACGGCGTTGTAGCCGTGCTGCTCGGGATGGTGATCGATGACCAGATCCACCTGCGGCAGCAGCCCGGGGAAGTAGTGCGGCTGCACGTCCACCAGCGCGACGCGATCGAAGTTGCGAATCTGCTCGGCCGAGAGGACCTCGATCTGCAGGTCGAGCAGCTTGAGCATGCGCAGGTTCTCGGGCCGGCTGACGCCGTACATGCAGCCGATGATCGCCGTCTGCCGTGTGCGGCGCAGCAGGTTGCGCAGCGCCAGCCCGCTGGCGATGGCGTCGGGGTCGGGATCGTTGTGCAGCAGGATGAGCACGCGGTCGGCGTCGGAGAGGTAGCGCTGGTACTGCTGCACCTTCTGCCGCGTGACCGAGCGGCCCAGCTCCATCAGCAGCGGCGGCCCGGCGAGCTCGGCCAGCGTCAGGCTGGTGATCTCGGGAAACGACTGCCGCAGCTCGTCGGCCCGCTCGGCGTCCTCCGGGCTCGTGCCGAGCACCCAGATCAGCGTGCCGCCGGCCGCGCGCACCGCCTGCAGCACCTTGCGCAGCGAGCGGCGGCCGTTGTCTTCGATGAGGACGCAGGTCCCGGGCGAGACGTCGGCGCGGACGAAGGTGTCCACGCGTTTGGCGTCGCCGACTGTGACGCCGAACCGGGCCTGGTCGAAGCGCCTGGCCAACACCGGGCTCTCCACCAGGACATCGAGCTCGCAGCCGGGCGTGAGGACCGCGTCGAGCAGCCTGACGACCAGCTCCGTGTGACAGACCGCCAGGCACCTCATTCCGGAAGGCTCCGGCGCCCCGTCTCGGGGGTTTGCATATACACGGACGACTTCTTAGTATACGCCCCGCGCCGGCCCCGCGCGTACGCCGGCGTGGCGCGCGAGCCCGGGTGGATTCGGCGTCGCACCGGCGCGCGGTCTGTGTTACGTTCGCCCGTACTGCCGATGCGCCACCTCGTCGTTGGCTCCCTGCCGTTCGTCACACTGGTCACCACCGCGCTGCTGGCCGCGCCGCCGGCCCCGGCGCCCACCGGCCCCCCCGACGACGGCCAGCAGGTCTTCCGCACGGCGGTCGACCTGGTCACCTTCGGCGTCACGGCGGTCGATCGCCGCGGCAACCTCATCCCTGACCTCACGGCGGCCGACTTCGAGCTCGTCGAAGACGGGCAGCCGCAGACGATCGTGCACTTCGCCCGCGGCGACGCCGAGGGTACCGCCGCGGCCACGCATCTCGGGCTGATGCTCGATACCAGCGGCAGCATGGAAGCCGACCTGAAGCTCGCGCGCAGCGCCGCCATCAAGTTCCTGAACATGCTGCCCGACGCGCGCGACATCACGCTGGTGGACTTCGACGACGAGGTTCGCGTGACGCGCTATCCGCAGCGGGATTTCGCCCGCCTGGTCGAGCGCATCCGC
Organism: uncultured Acidobacteriota bacterium; assembly: GCA_963707795.1. Taxonomy (GTDB): domain Bacteria; phylum Acidobacteriota; class Vicinamibacteria; order Vicinamibacterales; family UBA2999; genus JACCSI01. Next base: position 1,550,166 of record OY970174.1, read on the forward strand.
ATGCGCCGCAGCGACGGCTGGACGGCACTGTACGACGCGCTCGGCGTCTATCTCGACGGCGCGGACACGCAGGACGGCCGCACCATCCTGGTGATGTACACCGACGGCGCCGATTCGCGGTCGCAGCTGCACTTCGGCGACGTCATGGACATGCTGCGCGCCTCGCACGTGACCGTCTACGCCGTCGGCCTGGTCGAGCACGCCGGCTCCTCGCGTCACACCCTGCAGGCGCGCATGCTGCAGATGGTCGAGGCCACCGGCGGCCAGGCGTTTTTTCCCACCGCGCTCAAGGATCTCGACGCCGCCTACGAACGGGTGCTGGCCGAGATCAAGGCGCAGTACCACCTCGGCTACGCCTCGACCAATCCCGCCATGGACGGCGCCTGGCGCAAGGTCGAGATCAAGGTCCGGCGAGCCGACGTGCGGCTGCGCTCGCGGAAGGGCTACTTCGCCCCCTACAAGGAGTCGGGGTCCGACTAGCGGCTCTCGTCCACGCTGACCCAGGACCACCCCGGGGTGGCGCCGACTCGCGGCCGCCGGGCCGCGCGCGTGTGGTACTCTTGTTGATTCCACACGTTCAGCCATGCCGTCCCTGCACGACCGCTTCACCCTGGTCTCGGATTTCGAGCTTCGCGGCGATCAGGTCCAGGCCGTCCCCGAGCTGGTGGACGGGCTGACCCGCGGCGACAAGCACCAGGTGCTGCTCGGCGTGACCGGGTCGGGCAAGACGTTCAGCATGGCGCAGGTCATCGCCACGGTGAACCGGCCGACGCTGGTCATGGCGCACAACAAGACGCTGGCGGCGCAGCTGTTCCAGGAGTTCCGGCGCTTCTTTCCGCGCAACGCCGTCGAGTACTTCGTCAGCTATTACGACTACTACCAGCCGGAGGCCTACGTCCCGGCCAGCGACACCTACATCGAGAAGGAATCCACGATCAACGACGAGATCGACCGCATGCGGCTGTCGGCGACGCGGTCGTTGTTCGAGCGCCGTGACGTGATCATCGTCGCCAGCGTCTCGTGCATCTACGGCCTGGGCTCGCCGGATGCCTATTACGGCATGGTCCTGCCGCTCGAGCGGGGCCAGCGCATGGACCGCGACCAGATTCTGCGCAAGCTGGTCGAGATCCAGTACGAGCGCAACGACCACGAGTTCGGGCGCGGCACCTTCCGCGTGCGCGGCGACATCATCGAGGTCTATCCGTCGTACGAGGAGACGGCGCTGCGCATCGGCCTGTTCGGCGACGACGTCGACGAGCTGGTGACCTTCGACCCGCTCACCGGCAAGGCGCTGCGCCGCCACGACCGCGTTGCCGTCTACCCCAAGTCGCACTTCGTGACGTCGCGCACGCGCCTGCGCGACGCGGTCGAGACGATCAAGGCCGAGCTGACCGAGCGCCGCGCGCAGCTGGAGCAGGAAGGCAAGCTGCTCGAAGCGCAGCGGCTGCACCAGCGCACCATGTTCGACCTCGAGATGATCCGTGAAATCGGCTACTGCCACGGCATCGAGAACTACTCGCGCCACCTCACCGGCCGCGCCGCCGGCGAGCCGCCGCCGACGCTGCTCGACTACCTGCCCTCCGACGCCCTCATCATCGTGGACGAGAGCCACCAGACGGTGCCGCAGGTGCGCGGGATGTACCACGGCGACCGCTCGCGCAAGGAGGTGCTGGTCGACTACGGCTTCCGCCTGCCGTCGGCGCTCGACAACCGCCCGCTCAGCTTCGAGGAGTGGGAGGCGCGCGTCTCGCAGCTCATCTACGTCTCGGCGACGCCCGGCCCCTACGAGCTCCACCAGGCCGGCGGCGTGGTGGTCGAGCAGGTGATCCGGCCGACCGGGCTGATGGATCCGCCGATCGACGTGCGCCCGGTGAAGGGCCAGGTCGACGATTTGCTGCAGGAGATTCGCCAGCGGGCGGCGCCGCCGCGAGCGCGTGCTGGTGACCACGCTCACCAAGCGCATGGCCGAGGACCTGACCACCTATTATCAGGAGCTCGGCGTCAAGGTCCGCTACCTGCACTCGGACATCGACACGCTGGAGCGCGTCGAGATCCTGCGCGACCTGCGCCGCGGCGTGTTCGACGTGCTGGTCGGCATCAACCTGCTGCGCGAGGGCCTCGACCTGCCGGAGGTCTCGCTGGTCGCCATTCTCGACGCCGACAAGGAGGGCTTCCTGCGCTCCGGCGGCGCGCTGATCCAGACCTCGGGGCGGGCGGCGCGCAACGTGCACGGGCGGGTGATCATGTACGCCGACGTGGTCACCGCCTCGATGCGCGCCGCGCTGAGCGAAACCGAGCGGCGGCGGGCGCGCCAGGGGGCGTACAACGAGGCGCATGGCATCACCCCGACCAGCATCATCAAGGCGATCGACGACGTCCTGGCCAGCGTCTACGAGCGCGACTACGGCTCGGGACCGCTGGTCGGCGAGGACCGCCCGGCGTTCCGCACCCAGGCGGAGCTCGACGCGCACGTCGCCGCGCTCGAGAAGGAGATGAAGGCGGCCGCCGCCAACCTCGACTTCGAGCGCGCCGCCGCGCTGCGCGATCGCGTCCGCGGTCTCAAGACGCGCGAGCTCGGCCTGCCGCCGCTGGGGCGCGACGAGCCGGGCACCAGCGGCGAGCGGGATTTCAGCCCCGCGGCCCCTCCCGGGACTCGGGCAGGTAGCCGCCGCGTGGTCACGCTGGTCAGCGAGTGGGCAAAGGCCGCCGCGTTCGAGGTGCAGGAGTACGTCCGCCTCTGCGCCGCGGCGCTGCGCGGCACGGTCAGCCGGCCGTTCTACCGCCACGACGTGGTCGAGCAGTTCGAGGCCATCGGCATCGGCTCGCTCACCGTCGTCATTCTCACCGGGTTCTTCACCGGCGCGGTGCTGGCGCTCAACACCGGCCTCACCCTGGATCAGTTCGGCGCCCGTGACTTCGTCGGCCGCCTGATCAGCGCCTCGATGATCAAGGAACTCGGACCGGTGCTCACCGGGCTGATGCTCGCCGGCCGCGTCGGCTCGGGCATCGCCGCCGAGCTCGGATCGATGATGGTCACCGACCAGATCAACGCCCTGCGCGCGCTCGGCACCGACCCGATCCGCAAGCTGGTCGTGCCCCGCCTGCTCGCCGGCTTCTTCATGACGCCGGTGCTGACCATCATCGCCAACGCCGTCGGCATCATCGGCGGCTGGATCATCGCCGTCAGCCAGCTGCGCGTCGCCTCGAGCCTGTACTGGTCGTCGATCATCGACGGCCTCTACCTCGAGGACGCGTGGATGGGGCTGATCAAGCCCTTCTTCCTCGGCTTCGTCATCGTCACCATCGGCTGCCACGTCGGCCTGCGCGCGCGCGGCGGCACCCAGGGGGTCGGCCGCGCCACCACCAACGCCGTCGTCGCCGCCTCGGTGGCGGTGATCGCCGTGGATTTCTTCATCACCCGGTTGTTGATTACCCTGATCTACTGATGCGCATCGCCCAACCGCGATCGGCGGCGCTGGAAGAGGCCCTGGGCGGCCCGGGCGCGCCCATCGTCGTCTTCGACCGCGTCTCGCTCGCCTTCGACGACAAGGTGATCCTGCGCGAGGTCAGCTTCACGCTGATCACCGGGCACACCAAGATCTTCCTCGGCGCCAGCGGCGCCGGCAAGTCGACGATTCTCAAGCTGATCCTCGGCCTGCTGCGGCCCGACAGCGGCGTCATCTGGGTCAACGGCGAGCGCGTCGACCTGATGACGGAAGCCGAGCTGATGCGGGTCCGCGCCGACCTCGGCATGGTCTTCCAGGAAGGCGCCCTGTTCGACTCGCTGACCGTGGCCGAGAACGTCGGCTACAAGCTCTACGAGGAGACCGACATGCCGCTCGACGACGTGCGCCGCCGCGTCGAGGAGGTGGTCGGCTTCGTCGGGCTGGCCGAGCACGTCGACAAGATGCCGTCCGACCTGTCCGGCGGCCAGCGCCGGCGGGTGGCCATCGCCCGCGCCATGTCGTTCAAGCCGCGCATCCTCCTCTACGACGAGCCGACCACCGGCCTGGACCCGATCACCGCCGACACGATCGACGACGAGATCATCAAGCTGCGCGACCTGGAGAACGTCAGCTCGATCGTGGTCACGCATCAGTTGCGCGACGCCTTTCGCATCGCCACGCACGAAGCGATCGTCGACGGCGGCGCCATTCGCATCGAGCCGGCCGACGAGCGCAAGTCGGAAGAAGCCGAGTTCATCATGCTCCGCGACGGACGCATCCACTTCGAGGGCCACGCCGGCGACCTGCGAAGTTCGACCGATCCGTACCTGCGGGCGTTCTTGTCCTGAGAGAGGAACACCATGCCGCGCACCCGCTCCCTCGCCTGGTCCGAGCTCAAGATTGGCGTCGTCTCGATCGTCGCCGTCGTCCTCGCCGCCGTCCTGATTTTCCTGCTCAGTGGCGAAGGCGGAATGTTCTGGCAGCGGTACTCGATCAAGGCGGTGTTCGGCAACATCGCCGGTCTCAAGCCCGGCGCCCCGGTGCGGGTGGCGGGCGTCGAGGTCGGAGCGGTGAGCGACGTCGCCTTCGTCGGCGAACAGGTGGAGGTGACGATGGAGGTGGGCGAGCAGCACCAGAGCCGCATCACCACCGGCTCCCGAGCCGTGCTCGGATCGGTGTCGCTGCTCGGCGAGGGCGCCGTGGACATCTCGCCGTCCACCACGGGGACGCCGATTCCCGAATGGGGCTACGTGCCCACCGGGCCGGTCGCGCCGACGCTGGCCGAGGTCGGCGAGCGGGCGAGCGAAGGCATCGAGCAGGCGACGCTGCTGCTCCAGGACATCCGCTCCGGCCGCGGCACCGTGGGGAAGCTGTTCACCGACGAGGGCGTCTACCGCGATTTGAACGCGCTGGTGCAGTCGGCCGACCGCGTCGCCAGCCAGATTGCCAACGGCCGCGGCACCCTGGGACGCCTGACCAACGACCCGCAGCTCTATAACGCGCTGTCGGCGTCCGTGCAGGACCTCAACGCCATCACCACGCGGATCCGCAGCGGCGAGGGCAGTCTCGGGAAGCTGCTGAACGATCCGGCCATGGCCAACGCGCTGGCGGCGACGAGCCAGAACGTCGAGGCCCTGACCGGCCGGCTCAACCGTGGCGAGGGAACCGCCGGCAAGCTGATGACCGATACCGCGCTCTACGACCGCTTCAACGGCGTCGCCCAGCGCCTCGACACGCTCACCGCCAACCTCAATGCCGGCGAGGGCACCGCCGGGCAACTCCTGCGCGACAGGCAGTTATATGAGAACATGAATCACACAGTCGGAGAACTGCGCGGACTGATCGCCGAGATCCGGAAGGATCCGAAGAAATATTTGAACGTCAAAGTCAGTATTTTCTAAAGGACCGCACATGGCACACGACAACAACGGTGGGACCGTCATGCTCGCCTTCCTCCTCGGCGCCGTGACCGGGGCGGCCGCCGCCCTGCTGTTCGCCCCCGCCTCGGGCGAGGAGACGCGCGAGTACCTGAATCAAAAGGCGCGCGAGGGCCGGGCGCGGGCGCGCGACGCGGTCGAACACGGGCGCGAGGTCTACCACGCGCAACGCGATCAGCTGACCTCCGCCGTCGAACGCGGACGGGAGGCGTACCAGCAGGCGAAAGGGCGAGGGGAGCAGCCGGCGTGAGCGAGACCGGGGAGGTGCTGATCGGGATCATCGCGTTCGCCGTAGCGGTGATGGCCGTCGTGCAGGTAGGCGCGGTGGTCGCGGGACTGCGCCTTGCCCGGCGGGTGGAGCAGATTGCCGACCAGATCGAATCCGGCGTCCGGCCGCTGCTGTCGAACCTGACCACCCTCAGCGCCGAGGCCACGCGCGCGGCGACCGTCGCCGCCGGGCAGGTCGAGCGCATCGACCGTGCGGTGACCGAGTTGACCACCCGTCTCGATCACACGCTGGGGGCCGCCCAGCGAATCGTCGCCGGACCGGCCAAGGACGGTATGGCCATCGTGGCCGGGGTCAAGGCAGCGGTGACGGCGCTGCAGGGGATGCGGGAGGCCACCCGCCGCCGTTCGGCGGCCCGGGCGGCCTCGTTCGAGGAGGAAGAGCGGTCCCTGTTTATCGGATGAGCCCTTCTGTGATACAGATGAGCTCCACCGCAGGGGGTGACCATGACTAGGCATGCTGCTCGCGCGTCGGCGATCGTCCTCATCCTGGCGCTGCTCGGTGCCTCGGCGCCCGCGGTGGTGCACGCGCAGGATCGGTCGGCGGCGCTCGTCAAGGAACTGACCACGCTGCTCGAACAGCGCAAGCTCGATAGCGTGGCGGCCAGACATCCGGCGGCCGCGGACCAGTTCGTCGCCGCGCTCTACTTCCCGGGACAGTTGCTGGTGGTATGGGCGCGCACGTCGGCGCCGGCCGTCCTCAACGAAAAGCTGATTCGCCGCGAGTTCCGGGACGTCTACATCGACCTCAACAGCGCCTCCATTCCCGAATCGCGCGTCATGATCAGCGACGGCGGGGCGGACGGCCTGCGCCCGACGCGCGAAACCAACCAGCCCTTCGACACCCACGACGCCAACGGCAAGGGGATCCACTTCGACGGCAACTGGCGCGAGGACCGCATGTCGGAGGACGACTACATGAAGATGTACGCGCAGGCCGACGCCGCCTACGTGACCGCCCTCCAGGCCCTCCTCACCGAGCTGAAGAAGACGTCCTGATCGCGAGCGCCGTGACGAGTTCGGCGACCGCGGAGGGGTCCACCGGCTTCGCGAGATAGGCGTCGAACCCGGCTGCCAGCACGCGGTGCTGCGCCGCCGCCGTGCCGTAGCCCGTGAGGGCGAGGATCGGCAGCCCCTGGACGCGCGGATCGCCGTGATGGCGGCAGTACTCGAGCAGGCCGAACCCGTCTTCGACCGGCATCGCCAGGTCCGTCAGCAGCACGTCGGGGATGGCGCGGGCCAGCGCATGCCGCGCGTCGTCCACCGAGGCGGCCGTGGCCACGGCCGCACCCAGGGCCTCCAGCATCGCGCGCAGCACGTCGCGCGAATCGTCGTGATCGTCGACGACGAGCACCGAGCGACCGGCGAGCGGGCGGGTGTCGTGTCGCATCTCGATCACCTGAGTGTATCCTCGCGGCCGGCCGTCCCGGCCGGTCCATCCTCGAGCAGCGTCGCGGTCCGACCGCCGAGCCACCAGCGCCCGACATCGACGAACGGCACGACGCCGCTGCCCCCGTAGTCCGGCTGCTCGCTCGACCAACGCGGACGCCACGCCGATGCGGGCGCTGGCGCGAACAGCGGGTCGTTCATCGGCGACAGGTGGTCGGCGCCGAAGTTGACGACCAGCAGCCGGTGCCCGCACGCGGCGATGTAGCGAATCAGCAGCAGGGTCGCGGTCGGCGCCGAGCTGTCGACGGTGACGGCGGGGGTGCCGACCTGCGCCAGGACCGGGTCGGCGCGGCGCAGCGCGATGAGATCGCGATGGAGCCGGGCCACCGGGCCGTCGGCCTCGCGCTCGCAGTCGCGCAGGCGGCACCGCTCGAACGTGGCCCGGTCGCCGGGATGCGGCACCCGCTCGCGCATCAGCGGCCCGCTGAGGCTGGGGAACTGCGCCAGGAACGCCAGGCGGCCCTGGTGAACCGCCTCGGCGAGCTCGTCGTCATGATCGGCGAAATACGTGAAGGGCGGCGACGAGCCGAATTCCTGCCCCTGGAAGAGCATCGGCAGGCACGGTCCCAGCAGCAGCAGCGCCGTCATCATGCGCCATTCCGCGGCCCCGACCTGGTGCGACAGCCGCGTGCCGACGCCGGTGTTGGCCACCTGATCGTGGTTCTCGAGGAACGACACGAAGGCGCCGGGCGGCACGCCCAGTGCGTAATGTCCGCGCGGGTTGCGCTGCCACGTGTACCACTGGCCCTGGTAGAGCACCCCGTGCCGCGCCATCGACGCGAACTCCGCCGCCGTGCCCTGATAGTCGGTGAAGTACGCCTGCCGGCGTCCGGTCAGTGACACGTAGGCGGCGTGGTGCCAGTCCTCGCTCCAGACGGCGTCGAGGCCGTCGCCGTAGACGCCCGACCCCCGGAGCAGGCGCGTGTCCTGCGGCTCGCTCTCGCCGACGAGGAAGACCGTGCGGCCGCCCGCCGCGGCGCGCGCCGCCGCGCACAACTCGGCGACGATATGCTCGCTCGACGCGTCGCGAATCGCCTGCGTCGCATCGAAGCGCAGGCCGTCGAAGTGGAACTCGCGAATCCAATAGGCGGCGTTCTCGATCATGAACGCACGCACGTCGGCCGAGCACGGGCCGTCGTAGTTGATGGCCTCGCCCCACTCGCCGTTCTGGCCGAGGAACGACGGGCTGAACTCGCGGATGAAGTTGCCCACCGGCCCGAAGTGGTTGTAGACCACGTCGAGAATCACCGCCAGGCCGAGGCGATGCGCAGCGTCGACGAATGCCTGGAGGTCGGCCGGCCGGCCGTACAGTCGCGACGGGGCGAACAGGTTGACGCCGTCGTACCCCCAGCCGAAGCCTCCTGCGAACTCCGCGACCGGCATGACCTCCAGCGTCGTGATGCCCAGCTCCGCGAGCTCCGGCAGACGGTCAATGGCGGCGCGCCAGGTACCGGCGGGCGTGAAGGTGCCGATGTGCATTTCGTACAGCACATGCTGGTGCAGCGGGGGCGCGCCCGGCCAGTCCCCATCGGTCCACGCGAAACGGGAGAGATCGACGATCGCGGAGGCCTGCAGCGGCCCATCGGGCTGGAAGCGGGAGGCCGGATCGGGCCGCAGCCCCTGTGCCAATCGAAACCAGTAGCGCTGTCCTGCGCGGGCACCGGCGACATCTGCCTCGAAGAAGCCGCGTTCGTCGCGCCTCATCGCCACGTCTGGACCGTCGTCGAGAACGAGCGCGACGGACTGCTGGGCAGGCGCCCAGAGACGGAAGGAGACGCCATCGGTTCGCACCGAGGGGCCAAACCGCGCGCTAGTCATCGGCCACCTCGTCGCGCAGCTCCTCCTTCAGGCTGACGTCGATCCGCTCGCTCTTGATGCCGAGTCGCAGGCGCCCGAACAGGCTCATGTAATGATTCGCCAGCCAGACCAGCGCGAATCCGCTGACGAGATATCCGCGCCAATCGTCGTAGAGGAGACGGAACTGGGTCGCCGCGAGCACGGCAACAGTCACGTAGTGGCTGAAGCAGGTACTCGCAGGTGAACACGTAGAAGGCCTTGCGCACCACGAGGCTGCGCGCCTCCTCGCTCTGCCGGACGCGGTACCTCGCGCGGTTCCCGAAACAGCTCCTCGTGCGTCACGGTCCAGGCCACGGCGGCAATCGGCATCGCCAGCACCACCAGCACCAGCAGGCCTTCGGGGAGGGGAGTCACGCGGCCTCGGCGAGTGGCTCCTGCCAGCCGCAGCGGCGTTCGAGCAGCGCCAGGACCATCGTCTCGTCGGCAGACAACCCGCGGCGGGGGCGCCGGCGGACGGAGAGGCGGCGGAGCAGGGAGCCGTCACTGCAGGCGTCGAGGACGGCGGGGTGGATGTAGCACGCGCGGCACACCGCGGGGGTGTTCCCCAGCTGCCTGGCGACGACCTCGACGATGCGGACGATTGGGTTGGCGACGGGCTGCGGCAGGGCGCGAGCGGCGATGGCTGCCTGCAGGGTCCCTGCCCACGTTCGAAAGTCCTTCGCGGTGAAGGCGCCGCCGGCGGCCGCGCGCAGGTAGGCGTTGACGTCCGACGAGGTCACCAGGCGGCGGCGACCCTCCTCGTCCAGGTACTGAAACAGGGTCTGGCCGGGAAGCTCCTGGCAGCGCTTGACGATTCGCGCGAGGCTGGCGTCGGACAGCGTCACCGACTGCCTGATGCCGCTCTTGCCCCGAAACGCGAAGCGCAGGGCCCCGCCCCGAATCCGTACGTGTCCGTCGCGGAGCGTCGTCAGTCCGAACGAGCGGTTCGCCCGGGCGTATTCGATGTTCCCGACACGGATCAGCGTCTTCTCGAGCAGCTGCACGATGGCGGCCACGACCTTGGCCTTGGTGAGGGATGCGCCGCGGAGGTCCTTCCGCACCTGCCGGCGAATGCGGATCAGCGCGCGCCCGAAGGGCACCATCCGATCGTACTTGTTCTGGTGGCGCAGACTGCGCCAGCGCGGGTGGTAGCGATACTGCTTCCGACCCCGCGCATCACGGCCGGTCGCCTGCAGGTGCGACTGTGCATCCGGCGAGATCCAGACATCCGTCCACGCCGGTGGAATCGCCAGTCCACGAATGCGGCCCAGGATGCGCGCGTCGGTGATCGGCCGGCCGGAGGGTGCGGTGTAGCGAAACCCCGTGCGAGTGCGCCGGCGGCCAATGCCCGGCCGCTGGTCGGTGGCGTAGCGCAGTCCCGCGGCACGTGCGGAACCTGGGGACGCTGCAACGGTCCCGGCGGCGTGCGCTGGCTGATGCCGACTCATCTGCTGCCCTTCCACTCTCCGCCAATGCAAGCGGAGTACCGCTCATCCGACGAAGATTTGCTTGCTCTCGCGGCCTTTTGACAGGTAGCGTGCGATGGATGAGTACGGCTAACGGAGGTGTCATGAGAGACGAGCTGCATCAGCTCCGAGACGACGGGTCGCCCTACGGTGCGCGGCGCGCTGGCCTGCCGGCGCTGGACGACGACCGCACGTTCGCATTGGTGAGCGACGACGACGCGGCCGATGCGGAGGAAGACGACGAGGACGACGAGGACGAGGATGACGACCTTGATGGCGACGAGGCCGACGACGATGGGGTCGGGACCGACGATGCCGACGAGCTCGATGAGGATGACGATGACGAGGAGGAGGTCCTCGACGAGGAGTAGCGGCTACTGACGTCCGGGCAGTCCCGGCATCCTCAGCCCCTGGGCGGCGAGCTGCGACTGGCCGCGGGCCGCGTCGCCGCGCGCGGCGGTCTTGACCCAGCAGCGCAGGACCTCGGCCACACTCCACGCCTGCGCGACGCAGCCGCGAGGCGCGTACGGGTCTTCAGCATCGAAGATCTCGCCGATTTGCCCGATGCACGCCTGATCGAGGTGGGGGACGAATCCGGCCAGGAATCGCCGCGCCTCGGGCGCGCGATCGGGATGGGCGTTGATCCAGGCGTCGATGAACGGGCCGATCAGCCAGCCCCAGACCGTCCCCTGGTGGTAGGCGCCGTCGCGCGACCGCAGGTCGCCGTAGTACCGCGACTTGTAATCGGGGTGTGCCTGGTCCAGCGACCGGAGGCCGACCGGCGTCAGCAGGCGTCGCTCCACGGTGGCGAGCACCGCCGGCCACTTCGATTCGTCGAGCACGGGATAGCGCAGGGCGAGGGCGAGGATCTGATTGGGCCGGCACGCCGCATCGTCGCCGTGTTCGCCGTCCACGACGTCGTAGAGATGGCCGCCGGCCTCGAACCAGAACCGGCGGTTGAACGAGTCGCGGGTCCGGCCGGCCGCGGCCTGGAGGATCGCCGCCCGGTCCGACCGGCCGGCCCGTTCGTGCCAGTCCGACAGCAGGCGCAGCGCGTTGTACCACAGCGCGTTGATCTCCACGGCCTTGCCGCGGCGCGGCGTCACGATCCAGTCGCCCATCTTCGCGTCCATCCACGTCAGCGCGTACTGATCGGCACCCTGGCGCAGCAGGCCGTCAGCGTGATCGACGCCGATGTTGAAGCGCGTGCCCGCCAGGTGCCGGTCGATGGAGTCGTCGAGCTTGGGCAGGAGGAGTTGGACCGTCGGCCAGTCGCCGCTGGCTTCCAGATAGCGGTGCAGCGCATGGAAGAACCACAGCGTGGCGTCGGCGGTGTTGTACAGCCCGTCCTTGTTGCCCTCGGGAAACAGGTTGGGGATGAGGCCGTCGCGGAAATAGAAGGCGAACGTGCGCAGGATGTCGCGGGCTTCGTGCAGGCGTCCGGTCGTGATCGTCAGCCCTTCCAGGCTGATCATCGTGTCGCGGCCCCAGTCGGTGAACCAATGGTAGCCGGCGATCACCGTCCGCGCCTCGTCACCGGCGGCGTACGCGCGCGCTTCGTCTTCGACGCGCCCGGCCGGCGTGATCACGAACTGGTCGGCGGCGAGCACGAGTTCCGCGGTGGCGGCGTCGGCGAGGACCGGGTCGGCGCTCAGGAGGAGGCGCCGCCGGCGTTCGAGCTCGGCGATCCGGGCCTCGGCCGGCGACAACGCCAGCATCGTCTCGACAGCCTCGGTGGAGGCCACCATCGTCGCGGACTGGCCGCGCGCGAGGTCGACGCGGAAGTACCCCGGGCTCCAGGCGTCGCCGCTGGCGTCGTAGCCGCGCAGCTGCTCGAGGCGATAGTGCAGTTGCGTCGCGGTCACCGCGTCCATCGTGAACGCTCCCGCGCGATCGGCCAGCTGCAGCCGTAGCGGGGGAATCTCCTCGGAGAACCGGACTTCGAGCAGCCGATCGCGGGCGACCACGGTGGGGGAGAGCGGCAGGGGATGGTCCACCGGCGCTTCATGCGGACGCGCATTCAGTAGCGGGCGCACGTTGAGCCGCACGACGCCGTCCCCCTCGAGGAGCGTGTAGGTGACGTGGACCGTGTTCTGGAAGCGGGGCAGGAGCAGCCGCTTCTCGAGGGTGTAGCCGTCGATCTCGTACACCCACACCGGCAGGCCGGCCTCGAGCCGGAACTCGCGCAGGCGATTCGCGCCCTCGACATAGAGGCGGCCGTGGTCGCGCTCCTCGCCGCTGAACCAGTGCACCCGTCCGCCCGGCAGGCGCAACCGTTCGCCGAGCGCGCTCACCATCACCAGGCGGCCGAGCGGGGCCGGCAGCGCCGCGATCAGGAGCCCGTGATAGCGCCGCGTGGTCACGCCGGCCAGGGTGCCCGCGGCGTAGCCGCCGAGGCCGTTGGCGACCAGCCACTCGCGCCCGAGCAACCGCGCCGGGTCGCGCAACTGCTCGGGATCGAACCTCACCCGGCGCGTCAGCCCGAGCGGATCGCGGAACGCCGGGGCGTCGTGAGTGGTCATGACGCGGGCGGCACCGGCACGTCGAGCACGCGGACGGGCTGCTCCGCATCCGCCGCGACCAGGAGGGGCAGCGAGACGTTGTAGACCGGGGTCCCGTTGATCGTCTTGCCCTCGGCCGTCCCGTGATGCGCGTGGCCGTGGAAGACGGCCGTGACCTCGTAGCGGGCGAGCGGGTCCTCGAGGCGGCTGCATCCCAGCCACGGGTAGATCTCACGCGGCTCGCCTTCGACCGTCTCGGCGATGGGGGCGTAGTGCAGGATGGCCACCCGCGTCGGCGTCCGGAGGCGGGCCAGCGCCGTTTCCAGCTTCAGGGCCTCCGCCACCGCTTCCTGGACGAAGCGCTTGACCGCTTCCTCACCCCAGGGCCCCAGCGCGCCGCGGCCGAAGCCGCCGGCAAACCCCTTGATCCCGGCAAAACCAATCCCATGCACTTCGACGGTCTCGCCGTCGAGGATCCTGACCCCCGCTTCGGTCAGCACCCTCGTGATCTCAACGGAGGCGCCCGATTCGTAGTCGTGGTTGCCGAGCACGCCGACGATCGGAATCTTGGTCCCGGCCGTCAGTTCCCGGGCCAGCTCCACGGCCTCCTCCGGCAGCCCGTAGTCGGTCAGGTCGCCGCACAGGATCAGGACGTCGCACTCCAGGCGGGTCAGTGCGGCGAACAACGCCTGCAGCGACCCCCGCGAGGCCTTGCCGTAATGGAGGTCGCCGACGGCGGCCAACCGGACGAAACGCTTCGGCTCAGACATCAGCTCCCTGCTCGGATGTTCGACTATGATCCACTGGAACGCGCCTTGCGTTGCGTGCTCGATGGGCCAAAGTACCCTCCATGCGCCGGACGACACCGGTGCCGCGGACCTGTATCGGTCGGTGCTCTGGCACCTGCGGGAAGCGGGCATCCCCTACCTGGTGGGGGGCACCTACGCGTTGGAGCACCATGCCGGCCTGGTCCGGGACACCAAGGACCTCGACCTGTTCGTCCGCCGCGCCGACTGGTCGCGCGTGGAAGAGACCCTGACGCCGCAGGGCTTGCGCTGCGAACTGGTCTACAGCCACTGGCTGGCGAAGGTCCGCGACGAGCGTCACTTCGTCGATCACATCTTCTCGAGCGGCAACGGGATCGTGGACGTCGACGACGACTGGCTCCGCCACGGCGTGCCGTCGGTCATCCTCGAAGTGCCCGTGCACCTGGTCGGCATCGAGGAGATGATCTGGTCGAAGTCGTTCGTCATGGAGCGCGAGCGCTACGACGGCGCCGACGTCACCCACATGATCCGGCAATCGGGCGCCGTGGTGGACTGGGTGCGGCTGATCCGCCGCTTCGGACCGCACGCGGCCGTCCTGCTCAGTCACCTGGTGCTGTTCCGGTTCGTCTATCCGGCGCATCAGGACACCGTACCGGACTGGGTCATGGATGAGCTGTGGCACCTGTTGAAAACGCCGGAACCGGTGCCGGCACGCCTGTGCCGCGGCACGCTGCTCTCCCGGGAACAGTACCTCCCCGACGTCACCGAGTGGGAGTACCTGGATGCACGCGAGATGCCGTTCGGCCGGATGACACCTCAGCAGATTCGCGAGTGGACCACGGCGATCGCCGGCGACAAGTGAGTGGTTCTGTTCCACGTTTGGGCAGGGCCGGCGGAGCTGGCTGGTAGCCCGGCCGCTGAGCCGGCGCGCTAGACCGTCGCGGCGACGTGCTCGGCACCCGTCTGCAGCAGAATCTGGCGGGCGCGGTCCACCCATTCCGGGTCCTCGCACTGCACGGACAGGAGCAGGCCTCCCTGCTTCAACCGCCCTTCGAACCGATCGAGCAGCGACTCGGGGATGCCCAGTGCGCGAAGCGCGGTCAACAGCCCGACGCCGGCCCCGACCAGCGTGGCCAGGATCGGCCCGGCCGCCATGAACGGGCCGTCCTGCCGCATCGCGATGGCGCCGATGCCCGACAGCGCGCTCAGCACCGAGCCAAGCGATGCGGGCTCCTCCTCGTCGGCGACCTCAGGCAGCGGTTCCACCGCCTCGCGGAGCTGCAGCGCCTGCGAGCCGTCCGAGTACATCACCGAGATGTCCGTCTGCCGGAAGCGGGCCGCGCGCAGGGCCTCCGCGCCGA
The DNA here is from genome assembly GCA_963707795.1 of uncultured Acidobacteriota bacterium. Classification (GTDB taxonomy): domain Bacteria; phylum Acidobacteriota; class Vicinamibacteria; order Vicinamibacterales; family UBA2999; genus JACCSI01. The sequence continues at coordinate 1,565,214 of OY970174.1, forward strand.
CATGGAGCGCCCGGGTCGAGGGATACAGGCCGAATGCGGCAATGGTGTCAGGCATCTCTCGGCACTCCCACGTCTCGCCGATCAGCCTCAGCAAGGCGGATGCCAGGGTGGCCCGGGCCGCGAGGTCACGCCTGAGGCAGCGGCCCGGCCGCGGGGCCGGCGGCAGACTGCATGACGACCACGGCGCGGTCGGAGACGGTGAGGGCGCCCCCGGGCTCGACTGGCTCGGCGCCGCCACGAAGGTCGGGATCGGCCGTATCGATCACGCGATGCCAGCGCGCGCCGTATTTCGCAGGCGGCAGGGTGAAGGTCATGACCTCATGATGTGCGTTGAAGCACAGCAGGAACGAGTCGTCGACGATGGCCTCGCCGCGGGGGCCGCGGGTGGGGATGGCCTGGCCATTCAGGTAGACGGCCAGCGACTTCGCGAATCCGGCCGACCAGTCCTGCTCCGACATCTCCACCCCGGCCGGCGTGAACCACATGATGTCGCGCGCGTCGCGGCGGTGCAGCGCACGGCCCTGGAACCAGCGCCGGCGGCGGAACACGGGATGGGCGCGGCGGAAGGCGAGCAGGGTGACGGTGAAGTAGAGCAGCTCCTGGTCCGCCTGCGCCCAGTCGATCCACGACAGCTCGTTGTCCTGGCAGTAGGCGTTGTTGTTGCCGCGCTGCGTGCGTCCAATCTCGTCGCCGGCCAGAATCATCGGGACACCCTGCGAGAGGAGCAGGGTCGCCATGAAGTTCCGCTGCTGCCGTGCGCGCAGCGCGGTGACGGCGGGATCGTCGGTGTCGCCCTCGACGCCGTGGTTCCACGATCGGTTGTGCTGCTCGCCGTCGCGGTTCTCCTCGCCGTTGGCCTCGTTGTGTCGCTCGTTGTAGGACACCAGGTCGCGCAGGGTGAAGCCGTCGTGCGCGCAGATGAAGTTCACGCTGGCGGACGGGCGGCGGCCGTTCGACGCATAGAGGTCGGGGCTGCCGCTGAGCCGGCTGGCGAACTCTCCGAGGGTCTGGTCGCCGCCTCGCCAATAGTCGCGCACCGAGTCGCGGTACTTGCCGTTCCACTCGGACCACAGCGCCGGGAAATTGCCGACCTGGTAGCCCCCCTCGCCGACGTCCCACGGCTCGGCGATCAGCTTCACCTGGCTGACGATCGGATCCTGCTGAATCAGGTCGAAGAACGCTGACAGGCGATCGACTTCGTGCAGCTCGCGGGCCAGCGCCGCGGCGAGGTCGAAACGGAAGCCGTCGACGTGCATCTCGAGCACCCAGTAGCGCAGCGAGTCCATCAACAGATGCAGCACGTGCGGGTTCCGCATGTTGAGGCTGTTGCCGGTGCCGGTGTAGTCCATGTAGAAGCGCGGGTCGCCGGCCAGCACGCGGTAGTAGGCGGCGTTGTCGAAGCCCTTGAACGACAGCACCGGCCCGAGATGGTTGCCCTCGGCGGTGTGGTTATAGACGACGTCGAGAATCACTTCGATGTCGGCCGCGTGCAGGGCCTTGACCATGGCCTGGAAATCGGTGACCTGCTGTCCGCGCTGCCCGGAGCTGGCGTACTCGTTGTGCGGGGCGAAGAACCCGATCGAGTTGTAGCCCCAGTAGTTGCGCAGGCCGCGGTCGAGCAGGTGCCCGTCGTGCACGAACTGGTGGACCGGCATCAGCTCGATGGCGCTCACCCCGAGCCGGGTCAGGTGCTCGAGGGCTGCCGGGTGGGCGAGGCCGGCATAGGTGCCGCGCAGCTCCGGCGGCACCCCGGGCATGCGGGCGGTGAAGCCCTTCACGTGCAGCTCGTAGATCTCCGTCTGGTGCAATGGACGGTTCGGACGGCGATCGCCACCCCAGTCGAAGCGCGTGTCCACCACGATGGACCGCGGGACGTGCGGCGCGCTGTCGCGCGCACCCGGCCGGTCCTCGTGGCGGGTCCCGTCGGCGTCGACCTCGAACGGAAACACCGACGGATCCCAGTCCACCGCGCCCTCGATCGCCCGCGCGTAGGGGTCGAGCAGCAGCTTCTGCGGGTTGCAGCGGTGGCCCTGCGCCGGCTCCCAGGGGCCGTGCACGCGGAATCCATAGCGCTGGCCGGGCTTGATGCCCGGCACGTACCCATGCCAGCAGAGGGTCCGCGTCTCGGGCAAGTCGACCCGGCGCTCACTCCCGTCCTCGTCGAACAGACAGAGCTCGACGCGGGTGGCGACCTCCGAGAACACGGAGAAATTGCACCCCTGCGCATCGACCGTGGCGCCCAGCGGATACCATGTGCCCGGCCAGATGGTCACGGCCGGACGTTGCGTGGGTGCTGGTGTCATCGCTGCGGCGTGATCCTGGCTCATTGCGGCGACGGGAGCAAGCCGCCCTGCACGCGATCGATCCTGGACGCTCGTGTCCCGAATCGGTGATTCGCGCAACAATTCCCGGGCGGGGCATGCCGGCTGGCGGCGTTGCTCCTCTCTCGAATACGCCAAGTGTTCTCGGTCGTCGCGCCGTGCCATCCGGGCGCCACGCCCCGGGACTTGCGACACGAATCACTGATCCGGACCACTAGTGGCCCGTCCACTAGAACCCCGGCCGGATTCCGAAGACGAACCGCCAGCCGTCCTGCGGGCGATCGAGGGCGCGCACGGCATCGAGCTCCATGATCAGGTAGCCGAGCGCGTTGACGCGGACACCGGCCCCGAAGCTGCGCGCCCACGGCCGGGTACCGCTGCCGAAGCCCGAGGGCCGCGAATCGCCGTCCCAGGCGACGCCGGCGTCGAAGAAGCCGAGCAGCTCGACCGGGATCGGGCCGTAATCGAGATCGCCGGTGAACAGACCGACCAGCGGCGCCCGCAGTTCCACGCCGGCGACGAGCAGCCGGCTGCCGACCAGCTGATCGACCAGGGCGCAGCCGGTGAGGGCCGTGACCTGGCATTCGTCGACGTCGAACGATCCGATGTCGTAGCCGCGCACCAGGTTCGGGAACCCGACGTAGAGCGGCGAGAGCCGGCGCGACTCCGCGTCGCCGCCGTAGCGGCCGACGTGCAGCAGCCGGCCGGCGATGGTCACGGGCCGGAACGGCATCACGTAGTGCCGCGCATCGGCCACGACGCTGGTGAAGGTGAGATCGCCCCACGCCGGCGAGACCTCGAGACGCGATCGATGACCGAGAATCGGTCCCGTGGCGCCGAAGACACTGGTGTCGTGCACCAGCGCCGTGGTGAGCTCGCCCAGCGTCAGCGGATCGCCGAGCGGCGTCCGCTCGCGGTCCTCGAACAGCAGCTGGCCGGTGTCGAGCGAAAACGCGCGTGTATCGACGTGCCGGTTGAACGTCAGGTGCCGGAACGAGCCGCCGACCTCGAAGCGGGTCGCGCGGCTGAACGGATAGGCGGCAAGGCCGAGCACGCGGCGGTCGATCTGGCGGTCGCGCACCTGCTGTTCGACGAGCACGCGCTGGCCGTCGAGGTCCTCGAGGCTGCCGAGAATGCCGCCGGTCACGTACGGAATCTGCTCGACGAACGCGCCCCAGTTCCAGCGGCGGCTGCGATTGATGTAGCCCACCTGGCCGCCGAGATCCTCGAACGTGCCGTTGACCTGGAGAAGCGAGCTGACGGCATGGTCGCCGAGCATGTCGCTGAACATGAGCGCGACGCCGCCGCCCACGTAGCCGCCAAGGCTGTTGGCCGTCGAGACGCCGAACTCCTGCCCGACGTAGTCGAGCGACAGACCGAGGTCGGTACTCCTCGGTCTCGCCCGTGCCGGCTGGCAGTCCCGCCCGTGGCTGGGCCAGGACGCGGTCCACGGCGGTGCCGCGCCGATCCGCGGGGGCGAGCTGGGCGGCGGTCGCGGTTCTGGCCGGCGCCGCCTGGTCGCCCCGCAGCTGGGCGCCTTCGAGCGCCCGGATTTCGTAGGTCGCGTTGCGGTAGAGGACGAACGCGAGCCGGCTGCCGTCGGCCGACAGACCCATCGCCGGGCTCGCGGCCGTGATGCCGGTCACGCCGGTCATCAACCGCGTCACCCTCGCCGGCGCGCCACCCTCGGCGCCCACGCGATAGACGTCGGGCACGCCGTCCGGATTGGCGACGAAGAAGATCGATCCATCCGGCGCCCACTGCGGCGAGATATGGCGCGCGCCGTCGAACACGCGGCGTGGGCCGGCCTGCCTGGTGGCCACGTCGAGGATCGCCAGTTCGTAGTCGCCGAAGCGCAGCGCGTCCAGATCGCTCGTGAACCGGTTGCTGCTGTAGACGAGCCGCCGGCCGTCAGGCGACCAGGCGGGGTGGAGGTCGGCAAAGGTGTCGCTCGTCAACCGCTCCACCCCTGCCGCTCGAGAGATCGCACACGAACAGGTCGCTGATTCCGCCGGCGAGCCCCGAAAAGGCGATGCGCGCCCCGTCAGGCGACCAGGCCGGGTGAAAGACCTCGTCGATGCCGGGCAAGGCAATCTCGCGCTCGCGATCGCCGGTGTCGGCGTTCACGATGGCCAGCACCGGCCGGCCCCGGCGCACCGCGGCAATCGCCAGCCGGCGGCCCTCGGGATCCCACGCGCCCGCCGAGGAGATGAATTGCAGGCTGTCGAAATGCGGATCGGCAGCGGTTGAGATGACCTTGCGCAGGATTCGCCCGGTGGCCGCGTCGGCCACGAAGAGGTCGATCGACAGACGGTCGCGCGAGGAGAGAAACGCCAGGCGTGAGCCGTCCGGGCTCAGCACCGGCCCGATGTTCAGCTCGTTCTCATCATCCGGCTCGATGATGCGGCGGCCGGCACTGGCGCTGCGGTCGCCCAGCGGCCGCACCATCGACGAGAGGATCGACGCGTGCCACGCCGCCGACAGATCCGCATCGTCCACGCCGAGCACCCGCTCGATGATGTCGGTCGCGTCGCCACGGGGGGCCGCATTCGGTCCGCCCCGGGGGCCGCTCGCGCTGTGCAGGATGTCGGCCACCGCCTGGTCGCCCCAGCGTCCGCCGACGTAGGCCCAGAACGCGTGGCCGAAGCGGTAGGGGAAGTAGCGCGGATCGGACAGCTTGTCGAGCGTGGGGAGGCGCTCACTGAGCGCCGCATCGCGGAGCCAGACGGCGGTGTGCGAATCGATCGAGCCGATCGACAGGTATTCCGCCATGCCCTCGATGAACCACAACGGATAGTTGAGGTTGGCCCCCAGGATGTCGTACTGAAAGGCGTGGACCAGCTCGTGCCCGAGCACATGCTCGGTCTCCAACGGCCCCGCGCCGACGGGCATCACGATGCGCCGCTTCAGCGATTCGGTCACGCCGCCGGTGCCCTCGCCGAGCGCGCCCTCCACCACGTTGGTTTGCTCGAAGTGCGGATGGCTCGCGTACAGGACCAGCGGCTGCCGGCTCGAGAGCTGGTGGTCGAGCAGCTGCGCCAGGCGCGCGTACCATCGCTCGGCCATTCGCGCGGTGTCGCGCGCCGCGGCTTCTTCCTCGGGGTAATAGTAGAGGTCGAAATGTTCGGTCTTCAGGACCTGAAAATCGAAGGTTCGATACTGAACCTTGTTCTGCCCGAAGTATTGGGCCGAGGCAGAAGCGACGCCGGACGCCGAGGCGACCGCGAGCGTCGCCAGGGCGACGCGCAGGACGTTGAGGTCAGCCATGGAGCGGGAAAAGCAATAACCGCACCACGGCGACCCCTCGCCGCCGATTGGACGTCCCGGGTAGATCGGAGCCGAGCCGACTCTAGGGAATCAGGCTCGACGAGACGCGATACTTGGTGTTGGAGCGCCCGAACGTCCCGGCCACCTTGACGTGCACCGCCTGGCCCGCGGTCACGTTGACCGTCACCGACTCGTTGGCGTTTTCGCCCTGGAGGTCCTGATCCGACCGATGCGCCGGCTGGCTGAAGTTGCCATCGGTGTAGACCTCGAGCACCAGATCGGAGTCGCCATCGCCGAGGCGGCGCGTGACGATGGCCAGCGTCCCGGCCTGCGCGGCCTTCAACACGAACCAGTCCCAGCTGTCGCCGGCTTCCGAGTCGAGCGAATCCTCATGCGCCTTGCCGACGACGATCGGCTTCGCCTGGCGCGGCCGGCGATCGGGATCCGAGCTGGCGCGTGCGAACGGCGGAAAGGCCAGCCACGACCCACCGATGGTGAACGCAGACGAGGACGTGCCCTGCACGCGAACCCTGACCTTGTACGTGCCGGGCTCGGGAATCAACAGAGACACCATCTCGGTCCCCGACGAACCGTTGAGGTCGCGATCGACGTTCCCGTCGGGCAGTGTCTGTCCGTCCTCGTCGGTCACCGCGAACGCGAGGTCGCCGTCTCCCTGGAGCGCCACAGCCAGCAGCCCGGCCGTCTTGGCGACCACCGTGTATTCGGTCTCCGTCTCCTGCGACACTTTTCCCTGCGCTGGAGCACCCAGCGGCAGGGCCGTCTGCGCAGCGGCGAGTGACGACCATCCGACGACGACCAACGCCGCAAACGCCAATCTCGAGTACTGGAACGACATACAAGGGGTCTCCTGGGAAGGGCAGCGCCCAGCACTATAGCGCGTGACAAGCTCATGTGGTGGAGAATCGGCAGCATGTCGAGCGGACGAGCTCAAGCCGATAAGGTGCCTTGGACGGTGCACAATGCCGGGCTGGGTCATCCTGGGAGCTTGCGTAAATCATGACTTCGCGTCGTAAGGGAAGTGCCGCGAGGTGGCGGCGCGTGATTCTGGGCATCGCGCTGGCCCACATCATCAGTCCGCTGGTCCAGCCCGCGTGGGCGCAGGCGCCGGCGGCGGCACCGGCCCGATCGCAGCAGCGCGCCACGGTGACGGTGGCGTCGCCGATCTACCTGCTGCCGGATACCGAGCGACAACCACTGCGGACGCTGCCCGCGGGAACCAGCCTCGTGGTCCTGCGCACCCAGGGCGACTGGCTGCAGGTGACCTTCGATGATTCGCAGTTCGGCCGCCGGACCGGCTGGATCGAGCAGAAGTTCGTCAAGGTCGGGGCTGCGACACCGCTCCCGCCCGAACCGGTTCCCGATCGACCCGAGTTCGGGGCGCAGCCGGCGGCGCGGCCGGCGAGCCCGGCGAGGCCGCCTGCCGAGCGGACCGGACTCGGCATTCGCGGGTTCGGCACGGTGACCTTCGACAAGATGGCGGCGTCGGAAAGCTTCAAGGCGGTGACCGGCAAGGACACGGCGATCTTCTTCGGCGGCGGCGTTCAGGTCTCGAACTTGTGGCGCGGTCTCTTCGTCGAGGCCGCCGCGGAGCGAACATCGCTCGACGGCGAGCGCGTGTTCATCGGCCCCGACGACGAGGTCTTCGGCCTCGGCATCCCGGTCGAGATCACGATGACGCCCGTGGACATCGTCGCCGGCTGGCGCAGCGCACCGGTGGCGCGGGCCTCGGCGTACGGCGCGGCGGGCGTGTCGTTCCTGCAGTACAAGGAAACGTCGGACTTCGCCGAGGCGGATGAGAACGTGGACGAGCGCTACACCGGGTTCGTCGTGTTCGCCGGCATCGAGTACAGCGCGATGCGCTTCGTGCACATCCGCGGCGAGGTGCGCTATCGCCGTTTCGCCGACGCCCTGGGCGCCGCCGGCGTGTCGGCGGAGTTCGGCGAGACCGACCTGGGGAGCTTCGGAGCCGCGCTGAAGATCGCCGTCGGGCGCTGACGACGGCGGCCATCGGCGAGGTCGGGGCCCGACTGGGTCGGGCGGTCGGGCCTTGATTCCCTCCCAGGGTCTCGCGGCACAATAGGCGCCTCGCCATGACGCCGTGGACCTGCGGGCTCGTGATCGCCTGTGCCTTGCTGGCGCCCCAACCCTCTCCGGTCACCACCGCGCGCATCAAGATCCTGACGACACGGGCCCTTGCGACGGTCCTTCACGAAGTGGGTCCCCAGTTCGAGGCCGCGTCCGGCCACACCCTGGACGTCTCGACCGACATTGCCATCCGGATGGTGAGGCGCGTCGACGCGGGCGAGCCGTTCGACGTGCTGGTTGCGGCCCCGGCGCAAATCGATAATCTCATCGGCAGAGGCCTGATCGCTGCGGGTAGCCGGACCGTGCTGGCGCGATCGGGGATCGGCGTCGAAGTACGGGCCGGCGCGCCCCGCCCTGACATCTCGTCGGTCGAGGCATTCAAGCGCGCCCTGATCGAGGCCAGGTCCATCGCCTTTCTCGCTGAGGGGCAGAGCGGTGTCTACCTGGCAGGACTGATCGACCGCCTTGGCCTCTCCGACGCCCTGCGGTCGAAGACCATCCGGCCGGAGGCGGACATCGTGTCCGAGCTGGTCGCCAACGGCGACGTCGAGCTGGGGATGGTCGTGATTACGCAGATCCTGACCACGCCAGGGGTTCAGCTCGTCGGCCCTCTCCCGGCAGACCTGCAGTCGTACATCGAGTTCACGGGCGGCGTCGGTACGGCGTCGACGGTCCCGGATGCGGCCGGCGCGCTGCTGCGATTCCTGACCGGACCGGCGGCCGCGCGCGTCATGCGCGCACAGGGCATGGAGCCCGGCGGCGTGCGGCGCTGATTCCGTTCGCTCGTTGACGAACGCGAGCTTGGCGCCACGATAGGGCGCCGGCGCCACCCTGGGGAACCTGAAAGACGGTCATCCTGCGCAGATCGCGGCACCAGGGGCGGCGGGACAGCGCTACGCTTGGTCGAGAGGACCCCGATGAGCGATTCGCCTCCAGCGCCCGACCGGCGTCTCGAATCCGCAGACACACCGGTCGCCCCCTCCGCCCGTCCGCGCCGCCGGCGCACGCGAGGCGAGTTCTGGAAGATGGTGGGCGTCTCGGCCGCTACCTGGGTGATGCTGTTCGCGCTGGCGCGGATCTGGTGGCGAATCTATCTGGTCGTCGAGCCGTGACCCGTCGGACGGTTGTCGATGCGGGCGAGCGCATCAATACTCCTGCGCCTTGGGCACCGTTCGCGCCCGCCCGAGGTCCCGAATGACGCTCGCATTGGGTTCCGGCGAGTCGGAGCAGCCCACGTAGAAGCTCTGTGGGCCATCGGCCGGAACGCCGAACCTGGCACGCTGGCCAGGGCCCATGAGCCTTCCGAAAATAATGCGCCGCTCGCCGACCTTCAGCTGCGGCCCTTCAATATTCGCCTCGTAATAGAAGGTCGCCTCCGGCGTGACCACGCCTTTCCAGACGCGATGGACGGTGACGGTCGCCACGACTCCGGCAAACACCACCGGTGCGACGGACCCAACACCTTCGATCTTCGTGACCGTGCCCTCGAGCACTCTGGCGGACTCTCTTTTCGCGTGCGGCACGGAGATCGCGACACATTCGGCGCCGAGCGGCGAGGTGGCAATGCATGCGAGCATCAATGCGAGCGCACTTACCAGCGAGGGCGGGATGCTTCATATCGCGCGGACCGGATCAGCGTCGATCGCGTTCCCGAGACAGGCCACCGCGCGACTCGCGACAGCTCCCAAGCGCCGTTCCCGTTCATGATAAACCGACCACGGTCGGGATCGGCATTCACGACGGAGACGGCCGCCGCGCGATGCTAGCCGGCGCTGGGAGGCTCGAAGCTCTCCGGTTCTGCCAGCGTCTGGATCCGGATCTGCCGCAGGCGGTCGCGCATCTGCTCGACCGTGGTCAACATGATCTGGCAGGACTCGTGCTGGGTGTTCAACTCCTCGTCGATGACGCCCAGTTCGTCGGTGAGATGGTCGAGGGCATCAATCTTCTCGCCGTTCGAGAGCGACCGGGCGGCCGGCTTTTCCAAGCCGCGCAGCTTCTCGATCTGACGCATGGTGCGATGCACGGCGCGGAGTTGGTGTTCGAGCTGACCCAACAAGTCCAGCTGATAGACGGCCAGCGCTTCCGCCTCGCGTTCGACCGTCTTTCGAATCTGCTCCGGACCGCTCGCCATTCAGAAAATTCTACGCAGGTGCGAGGGAGCCGTGCAAGCTCGGCTGCGCCTCCGCCGTCTGTTTTTCTGGAAATGGTGCGCGCTGGTGGATTCGAACCACCGACCCCCGCCGTGTGAAGGCGGTGCTCTACCGCTGAGCCAAGCGCGCGTCCGGGAAAGGACCTCTAGTGTACCGCACTCGCAGGCGTCTCGTCATGTCGCACCCCTGCCGCCCGCCCGTCACTCGTGGTCATGCCGTCCCGTACAGACGGTCGCCGAAATCACCGAGGCCGGGCACGATGAACTTGTGATCGTTCAGCCGCTCGTCGATCGCCGGCGTGAAGATCGGCACGTTCGGGTACGCTTTCTCCACCGCCGCAATGCCTTCCGGGGCCGCGACGATGCACACGAGGCGGATGGTGCGGGCGCCGGCCCGCGACAGCATGTCCAGCGCCGCCACCGCGCTGCCGCCGGTCGCCAGCATCGGGTCGATCATCAGGACGTAGCTGTCCTCCAGGCGCGGCGGCAGCTTGGCGTAATACTGCGACGCCACGGCCGTGCGCTCGTCGCGCTGCAGCCCGATGTGCCCGACCCGCGCGCCGGGCACCAGCTCCAGCATCCCCGGCAGCATGCCGAGGCCGGCGCGCAGCACCGGCACCAGCACGACGTCCGCGCGCACCCGGCGTCCGGGTGCCGGACCGAGCGGCGTCGCCACGGTGTCGGCGACCGCCGGCACGTCGCGCAACGCCTCCGCCGCCAGCAGCACGCTGATGCGTCCCGCCAACTGCCGAAAGCGCTCGGGCGTCGTCTCCGCATCGCGCAGCGACAAGAGGATGTCCTGCACCAGGGGATGATCGACGAGGTGGACCACGGCGGGAAGCTTATCAGCGCCGCCTCGCCACGCGGAGTAGAATTTCGCGGATGCTGACCCTCGCTGGACGAACCGTACGGCGGCCGGTGGGCGCGTGCGCCCTGGCGCTGGCGGCGGTGATCACGGCTGCGCCGGCGCCGCAGCCGGCGCAGGCGGCGCGCGACGTCGACCTGGTCGTCGCCAACGGCATCCTCGTCACCATGGACGCCGAGCGCCGCGTGCTCACGCCCGGGTCGGTGGCCATCGACGGTCCCGCCATCGTCGGGGTCGGCACCGCCGACCGCATCGCGGCCGGGTTCCGCGGCCGGACGACGATCGACGCCACCGGGCGTGTCGTGATGCCGGGCCTGATCAACACCCATACGCATGCGCCGATGGTGCTCTACCGCGGCCTCGGCGACGACCTCGCCCTCATGGACTGGCTGCAGAAGTACATCTTCCCGGCGGAAGCGAAGACCGTGTCACCCGAGTTCGTGCGGACGGGCACGCGGCTGGCCGCGCTCGAGATGATTCGATCGGGCACGACCACCTACGCCGACATGTACTACTTCGAGGAGGAGATCGCCCGCGTCACGAGGGAGGCCGGCCTGCGCGGCGTGCTCGGTCAGACGATCATCGAGTTCCCGGTGCCGGACGCCAAGACCCCGGCCGACGGCCTGGCGCGCACCGAGGCGTTCATCCGCGCCTTCGCCGGCGACGACCTGATCGTGCCGGCGGTCGCGCCGCACTCCGTGTACACGCTGGACGCGGCGACGCTGACCGCGTCGCGGGCGCTGGCGGTCAAGTACCAGGTCCCGATCCTGATCCACCTGGCGGAGACCGAGGCCGAGACCGGGCTCTCCCAGCAGCGCCACAGCGCGCCGCCGGTCGCCGCGCTCACCAAGTTGGGGTTCTGGGGGCCGACCGTCGTGGCCGCGCACGGGGTGTGGATCACGCCGGCGGAGATCGCCGTGCTGCGCCGGCACGGGGTCGGCGTCTCGCACAATCCCGAGAGCAACATGAAGCTGGCCAGCGGCACCGCGCCGGTGGTCGCCTATCTCGAGGCGGGCGTCCCCGTGGGGCTGGGCACCGACGGCGCCGCCAGCAACAACGACCTCGACATGTTCGAGGCGATGCGCCAGGCGGCGTTCCTGCACAAGCTGGCGACCCGCGACCCGCGGGCGCTCAGCGCCCGGACGGCGCTGGAAATGGCCACCATCGGCGGCGCGCGCGTGCTCGGCCGTGACAAGGACCTGGGCTCGCTCGAGGTCGGCAAGCGGGCCGACCTCATCGTCGTGCGCATGGATCAGCCGCGGCAGACGCCGATGTACGAACCGCTGTCGCACCTCGTCTACACGACGCGGGGCGACGACGTGGACACGACGATCGTGAACGGCCGGATGCTGATGCGCGGCGGGCGGGTGCTGACGCTCAACGAAACCCAGGTGCTGCAGGCGGCGCAGGCGGCGGCCGGTGCCGTGCGCGCGGCCGTCCAGTGACGCCGGCCGCGCCGGCGCTACTGCAGGATGCCGATGTAAGGCAGGTTGCGATACTGCTCGGAATAGTCCAGGCCGTAGCCGACCACGAAGTGGTCCTCGATGGTGAACCCGATGTAATCCACGGTGACCTCGATCTTGCGCCGCGACGGCTTGCTCAGCAGGCAGGCGGTGCGCAGCGTCTTCGGGTTGCGCGCGCGCAGGATTTCCTGCAGGTAGTGCAGGGTCAGCCCGGTGTCCACGATGTCCTCGACGATGATCACGTGCCGGCCTTCGAGCCCGTAGTCGAGGTCCTTGATGACTCGCACCTCGCCCGATGACGTGGTCCCGGCATAACTCGACAACGCCATGAAATCCATCGTCACGCGCCCGCTCATCGCCCGCACGAGATCGGCAAGAAACATCACCGCGCCCTTCAACACGCAGATGAGGTGCAGATCCTGGTCGGGGAGGTCGCGGCGGATTTCGTCCGCCAGCTCGGTGATGCGCGTGCGCAGCGTGTCGGCCGGAATGAAGGGCGGCAGCGAGCCGGTGGACATGGCGAGCGAGGGTAGCATAGAAGGGCCGGCATGAATCGCTACGACATCATCACCGAGGCCGACGCGCGCAGCCTCGACGTCGGCTCGACCGTGCAGCTGAACCCGGGCGGACACGTCACCCCGCTGGCGCGTGACACGCTGCGCGCGCGCCGGGTGACGGTGCTGAGCGAGCGGCTGGACGGGGACGACCGATCGCTGGCTCCGATCACGCCCGTGCGATCGGTCGTCATCGGCAGCGACCATTCCGGCGTCGCGCTGAAGGCCGCGTTGCGCGAGACGCTCCGCGGCCAGGGACTGGCGGTGGAGGACGTCGGCACCGACGGGCCCGACGCGGTGGACTATCCCGACATCGCCGCCCGGGTGGCGCAGCAGGTGGCGCGCGGCGAGGCGGATGCCGGCATCGTGATCGACGGTGCCGGCCTCGGCTCGGCCATGGCCGCCAACAAGATCGACGGGATCCGCGCCGCCATGTGCACCGACCGGACGCTGGCGCGCTATGCCCGCGAGCACAACGGCGCGAACGTGCTGGCGCTCGGGGCGACGCTGGTCTCGATCGACGAGGCCCGCGCCATCGTGCAGACGTGGCTGACGACGCCGATGCGCGAGGTCCGCTACATCCGCCGGCTCGCCAAGATTCGCGCGCTCGAGCGCACGCGATAGAATCGTGCGGGCACCCATCGCGTGGCGGACATCAAGCACATCGTCGAGATCATCCTGCAGGAGCTCGCCGCGGCCGGCGCGGTGGCGCCGGCGCGCTGCAGCTGCCACGGCTTCGCCTACGAGTGCTGCCCGCAGCAGGTGCGCGGCGTCGTGGCGGCGGGCGCCGAGCGCCTCGGCCTGCATGCCGCGGGTGGCGGCGATCGGGAGGTCGCCCGCCTCATCGACCACACCCTGCTCAAGCCCGACGCCACCGCCACCGAGATCGACAAGCTGTGCCGCGAGGCCGCCGAGTTCCACTTCGCCACCGTGTGCGTCAATCCCACCTGGGTGGCGCTGGCGGCCCGGCTGCTGCGCGGCAGCGGCGTCGGCGTGTGCTCGGTCGTCGGCTTTCCACTCGGCGCCACCACGCCCGACGTCAAGCACTACGAGACGCGGCGGGCGATCTTCGACGGCGCCACCGAAGTGGACATGGTGATCAACGTCGGCGCGCTGAAGAGCGGTGACCTGCGCCTGGTGGAGCAGGACATCGAGGGGGTGACGCGGGCGTGCCGCGAGGCGGGCGCCGTCAGCAAGGTGATCATCGAGGCGGCGCTGCTCAGCGAGGAGGAGAAGGTGGCCGCGTCCACGCTGACCAAGGCGGCGGGCGCCGATTTCGTCAAGACCTCCACCGGCTTCGGCCCCGGCGGTGCGACGATCGCCGACGTGATGCTGATGCGGCGCGTGGTCGGAGACACGATTGGCGTGAAGGCCGCGGGCGGGGTGCGCGATCTCGATCAGGTGAAGGCGATGGTGGCGGCGGGCGCGAGCCGGGTCGGCGCCAGCGCCGGTGTGCGCATCGTCAAGGAATCGCGGGGGGAGCCGCTCGCCGGGGTGAAGCCATCCAGCTACTGAACGCGGGCGTGCGAACGCTGCTCACCGCCGCCGCGGTGCTCGCCGCCGCCGGGACGTGCGCCGCGCAGCCCAAGGAACCGATTGGCCGCTTCGTGGCGGATGTGCGGGTGGCGTCCACCGGCATGCCGGGGGCCGCGGGCTGGACGCCCGTCGTCCCGGAGGGCACCGAGGTGCCGACGCGCGCGATCGGGATCGAGGCGGGCGCGCACGTTTACGTGCTGCGCTTCCGACGCATCGCCCTCGGCGTGGGCGGCACGTTTCTCGCCGCGCGCCGGACCACGGCACCGCCGGCCGCGGACGGCAATGCGCCGCCGCCGCCAGCCGCCATCCCCGAAGTGAGCACCCGGCTGACCAGTATGACGCCGCAGCTGTCGCTGAATTTCGGACATTCGCTCGGCTGGAGCTATCTCAGTGCGGGGCTGGGGCGGACGAAGGTGGAGAGCGACGCGGCCTTGACGGGCAGCGGTGCGGTGACGTTCACCCCGCGTCAGTCGGACTGGACCAAGACGCTCAACTACGGCGGCGGGGCTCGCTGGTTCATCAACCGCCACGTCGGGGTGGGCTTCGACGTGCGCTGGCACAAGGTGAGCCTGATTCCCCCGTCGGCACGACATCCCGGCGCGCCGCGGGCGTCGTTGCTCACGGCGGGGGCGGGTATCGTGCTGAAGTAGGTTAGTGAGCGGGCGCCGGGCGATGTGTTGGTCCCACCGGCGCGACCGGATAAGATAAGAAGCGCACTGGGCGGGAGTAACTCAGTGGTAGAGTCACAGCTTCCCAAGCTGTTGGTCGCGGGTTCGATCCCCGTCTCCCGCTCCACCTTCCCCCACCGCGGCACTACGGCATCGCGGCGAAATGCTCCAGCAGGATGCGGACGTTCTTTTCGCGGCCGGCCGAATCGACGACGGTCACGAAGAAGTCACGCGCGCCGTCCGACCCGCGCAGGTCGTAGATGTCGTCGAGGTGAAAGGTCGCCCGTAACCCGGGCACCAGCACGGCATTCCCCAGCGCACCCGCCCGCCGGCCCTCGATGAGCTCGGTGCGCAGCGGTTGCACGACCACGCGGGTCGACTCGTCGCGCAGCACGACGTGCTCGATCGCGGCCACCCCGCGGTTGATCGTGCTCGTCGTGCTGGTCTGCCCTTCCGGGTAGATGACCACGCGGAGCACCGGTTCCAGGGCGTCGGACGGGACGTCGCTGACGCCGAACGGGCGCTGCTCGCGCGCGGCGTCGCTGGCCAGCTGCTTGATCCACTGCAGCGCGGTGAACAGCTCGATGCGCGTGGCGCCGGGGAAATCCGCGGCGCTGCCGGGCGTGCCCGGGGCGGGGAGCCCGGCCTGACGCGCATCGCTCACCAGGACGCCGTGCGTGCGTCCCGGCGCGAGCCGGCCGGCGTCGATCGCCCGCGCGATGTCCTCCTCGCCGAACGTGGCGTAGACAATGACCGTTTCGGTTCGGGCGCGCAGCGGGGCGTTGGGATCGGTGTCGGCGGCCTCGCCGCGACGCGCGGGGTCGTTGGCCGTTCTTGCCGCGATGTCGGGCGGCGAGCCATTGCCGCCAGGCTCGTCGATCGGCTCGGCGTCACCGCCGCGCGAGAACACGAGGTCGCTGGCGAGCGTGTAGCCTGCCCGGTAGCCAAAGCGCTCGTCGCGGAACTGGACGTTGACCCAGTCGCCGTCGCGGCGGACGACCTTGACCATCGTGCCCTTGCGCAGCATCACGAGCGGCGTGCGGGACTGGTCGGGCGTGAGGAAGACGCCGGTGTCGCGGGCGACGCTGGCGAATTGCGCGTACAGCCGCTGCTCGGTCCTCGCCAGCACAGTGCACGCGACGACGAGCAGCGCCGTGGTCGCCAGGGTCTTCCAACGCATGATGCCTCGTTCACGGGGCGGATGAACGCCACCCGAGCTTATCAAGACAGGTGGCACGGTCGCAATCGCGCCGTGGCCAGCTGGGCCACCGCCGGGCCCCCGCCGCCGGCGCCCGCCGCCGCTCAGCCGCGGATGATCGCGAGCACTTCGTCCCGCCGCCGCTCCATGATCTCCGGCGTCAGCCCCTCGAGATTGAGGCGGAGCAGCGGCTCGGTGTTGGAGGCGCGGACGTTGAAGTGCCAATCTGCGAACTCCGCGGACACGCCGTCCAGGTGGTAGACATTGCCGTGGCTGTACTCGCGTGCCAGCCGTTCGATGAGCCCCGCCGCGACGTCCATGCTCGCCACCTTGGTGTTGATCTCGCCGGAGATGAAGTACTTCTCGCGCAGCGGCGCCAGCAGGTCGCGCAGCGACTGGCCTTTCTTCGACATCAGCTCGAGCATCAGCAGCGCCGGGATGAAGCCGTTGTCGGCATAGAAGTTGTCGCGGAAGTAGTAGTGGCCGGTGACCTCGCCGCCAAAGATGGCGTCCTCCTCGCGCATCCGCCGCTTGATGAACGCGTGCCCGACACGGTTCATCAGCGCCCGGCCGCCGTAGCGGGCGACGACGTCTTTCACCGCGTAGCTGGCGCGAACGTCGTAGATGACCGTCGATCCCGGGTGCTTCAGCAGGAACGCCTCGGCGAGCAGCGCCGTGATGAAGTCGCCGGCGATGAATTCGCCGGTGCCGTCGAGGAAGAAGCAGCGGTCGGCGTCCCCGTCCCACGCAATGCCGGCGTCGGCCTTCTTGGCGACGACCGCCGCGGTGATGTCGCGCCGGTTCTCCTCGATGAGCGGGTTGGCTTCGTGATTGGGGAAGGTGCCATCGACCTCGAAGCACAGCCGCGTGGTCGTGCACCGGCAGCCGGTCGAACAGCAGCGGCGCGACCAGGCCGGCGACGCCGCTGCCGCCGTCGAGGACGACGTTGAACGGCTGGATGATCGCACTCGTCGATGAAGGTCATGACGTGCCGCGCATAGCGGTCCAGCAACTCCCCCGCTCGATCGATCCGGGCGTGCCCTCCGGCGGCGGCAGCGTGCCGCCGAGGATCATCTCCTTCATCTCCTTGATCCCGGACTCGCCGCTGAGCGGAAACGCCTCGCGCCGGACCAGCTTGCAGCCGTTGTACTGCTTCGGGTTGTGCGAGGCGGTGATCTGGGCGCCGCCGTCGAGCCCGTCGGCAGCCACGGCGAAGTACATCTGGTCGGTCCCGGCCAGCCCGTAGTCGATGACGTGGCCGCCCTGCGCGCGCACCCCCTCGATGAAGGCGGCGGCCAGCGACGGCGACGACAGCCGCATGTCGCGGGTCACGGCGAAGCGTCCGGGGCCGAGATAGGCCACGAACGCCCGCCCGAGCTGGCGGAACAGGGGCTCGGTGACTTCCTCGGGATAGAGCCCGCGGACGTCGTACGCTTTGAACACGTCGGGATTGATCGAGGTTGGCATGGCAGGGTCCGGCCGCAGCGTCAGATGCGCGTGTACTCGGTCAGCGTCGTCTTGTCGCCGAGCACCACGGGCCCGGCGACGATGACGTTGCGCCCGATGTGGCAGTTGCGCGCCAGGATGGCGCCATCCACGACGGCGTGCTGGCCGACCCGGGTGTTGGGCCAGATGATGCTGGCGTTGATGTGCGCTTCCTCTTCGATCACCACGCCGCGGCCGATGACCGAATGCGGGCCGATGACGGCACCCGCCTTGATTTGGGCGCCCTGATCGACGAAGCACGGGGCTTCCAGGCGGACGCCGTCGTCGATCGCGCGCCTCGGGCGACACGATCGGCTGGTGGCGGTCCGCGGTCGCGAACAGCCCGCCGGCGAAGCGGCCGTCGAACATGTCGCGGTGCACCTGCGCGTACTTCTCCGGCGTGCCGATGTCGATCCAGTAGCCGCGGTCGACGTAGGCGACGAACGGCTCGCCACGCTCGACCAGCGACGGGAAGTAGCCGCGCTCGATCGAGTAGGCCACGTCCTTCGGGATGCGGTCGAAGGTGTCGGGTTCGAGCACGTAGATGCCGGCGTTGATGGTGTCGCAGGTGATTTCGTCGGCCCCCGGCTTCTCGAGAAAGCGTTTCACCGCGCCGTCGGCGTGCGTCTCGACCAGGCCGTAGGCGGACGGGTTGTCCACCGGGGTGAGGACGATGGTGGCGCGGGCGCCGTGCGCTCCGATGCAGGTCGACGACCTGCTGCACGTTCACCGAGGTCATCACGTCGCCGTTGAACACGACCAGCGTGTCGGTGATGCCCTGGGCCGCGTAGCGGATGGCGCCGCCGGTGCCGAGCGGGGCCGGCTCGACCACGTAGCGGATGCGCAGCCCGGTCCCGGCGCCGTCGCCGAAGATCTCCTCGATGCGGCGCGGCTGGTAGTTGAGGCTGAGGATGACCTCGTCGATCTCGGGGACCTGCCGCAGCAGGTCGATTTGATAGTGCAGGAACGCGCGATCGAAGATAGGGACGATGGGCTTGGGCGTATGAATCGTCAGCGGCCGCAGCCGCGTGCCCTTGCCCCCGGCAAGGAGAATGGCCTTCATGTGAACCGAGCGATCTTACCGCAGACGCTCATGTAAAATGGGGCAGCAGCGTGAACTTACCGAATTCGCTGACCGTCGCGCGCATTTTCCTGGTGCCGGTCCTGGTCTCGGTTCTGCTGACGAAGTTCGAGGGGCGGCTGGTGCTCGGCCTGCCCGTGGAGCTGGTCGGCGCCGCCATCTTCGGACTGGCCTCGCTCACCGACTGGCTCGACGGCTATCTCGCGCGCTGCCGCGGACAGGTCACGTGGGTCGGACAGGTGCTCGACCCGATCGCCGACAAGCTGCTCATCTCGGCGACGCTGATCTCGCTCGTCCAGCTCGACCTCGCGCCGGCGTGGATGGTGGCGGTGATCATCGGCCGCGAGTTCGCCATCACCGGCCTGCGCAGCGTCGCCTACGCGCGCGGCCTGACGATGCCGGCGTCGCCGCTGGGCAAGCTCAAGATGGTGTCGCAGGTGGTGGCCATCCTGCTCCTCATCCTCGGCTGGGAGCGGATGCCGCTGCTGCTGCTCGCCGGGCAGGCCGCGCTGTGGGTCGTGCTCGCCACCGCGCTAGTCTCGGCCGTCGATTACTACCGCCGCTTCAACCGCGCCATGAGCGCGATGACCCGGGTCGCGGATTTTTCCGCCGCCCGCGCCCGCGCCGCCGAGCGCAAACGCGCCGGCTGATCACGGCGACGGCGCCTTCAGCTCGGCCACGCGCTTGCGCGCGTCCTCGAGGTATTCGCTCTGCTCGAACTCCTTCAGCAGCCGTTCGTAGTAGGGCAGGGCTTCGGCCGGCTTCTGCGACAGCCGCAGCGACTCGGCGAGGTGGTAGTAGACCGCGTCGCGGTCGGTGAACTCGGGATCGGTGGACAGCACTTCGCGGAAGCGGTCGATGGCGCCGGGGTAGTAGCGGACGCGGTAGTAGAAATAGCCGACGCGGTAGCTGGCCTCGCTCAGGCGGTCCTTGGCCTCGCGCATCAGCGTCTGCGCCTCGGGCATCAGCGCGCTGTTGGGATAGCGATCGAGGAACACCTGCAGCTCGCGGATGGTGTCACGCGTGGCCGTCTGGTCGCGCTCGGCCGCCAGCATCTGCTCCGAATACGCCAGCGCCAGGCGGAACTGGGCGTAGTCGGCGCGCGCATGCGTCGGGTAGAAGGTCAGGAACTCGCGGAACTCGTTGATCGCCAGCAGCAGCGATTCGCTCGTGTCCTCGCCGATGTAGGTGTCGCCGACGGCGAGCTTGGCGTCGGGACGGTACGGCGCTCTGCGGGTAGTTGTCGACGATCTGGCGGAAGTACTCGCGGGCGCGCAGCCAGTGCCGCTCCTTCAGTTCCTCCTGCCCGCGCGTGAACAGGAACTGGTCGGCATCGACCGTCCCCGGCGGCACCTCGGTACGGCTGGCGCCGCAGCCCGGCCGCGCCCACGGCCATCGCGATCAGGAGCACGAACAGCGCGGAACGTCTCGTCATTGCCGGGTCGCTTCCATCCACTCGAACATCTCGCGCAGGCCGGCCTCGAGGCCGATCGACGGCGCGAACGCCAGGTCCGCCTGCGCCCGCGATGTCTCCGCGTAGGTGTCGCGCATGTCGCCCTTCTGCGGCGGCTGCTCGTCGATGGCCAGCGCGCGGCCGGAGACGCGGCCGATCATCGTCGAACACCTCGCGCAGCGACACCCGCGACCCGCCGCCAATATTGTAGACGCCGCCCGGCGTCCCGCGGACGGCGGCGGCGGCGGTGGCGGTCACCGCGTCGGCCACGAACGTGAAGTCGCGGGTCTGCAGCCCGTCGCCGTACTGCACCAGCGGACGGCCGTCGAGGACCGCGCTGAAGAAGCGGTTGAACCCCATGTCCGGACGCTGCCGCGGCCCGTACACGGTGAAGTAGCGCAGCGACACGGTGGGCACCTGTGGTTCACGAAGTACAGGTGACAGAGGTGCTCGGCCGCCAGCTTGGTCACGCCGTACGGCGACACCGGCTGCGGCGTCGCGTCCTCCCGCATCGGCAGCGTCGCCGTCGTCGCCGTACACCGACGAACTCGAGGCATAGACCAGCCGCTCGATCGGACGGCCGACGCACGCCTCGAGCAGCACCTGCGTGGCGTCGACGTTGAGCGACGGTGTAGGTCTGGAAGTCGCGGCCCCAGCTCTTGCGCACCCCCGCCTGTGCGGCGAGGTGGAACACGTGGGTGACCCCGTCGAGCAGCCGCGACAGGTCGGCGCTGCCAATGGCGTCCTCGACGAAGCGGTAGCCGGGTGTGGCGCCGCGGCCCCGCCAGGTTGCGCTCCTTGAGCGCGCGCGGATAGTAGTCGGTGAAGCAGTCGATGCGCGACGACGTCGGCGCCGCTGGCGAGCAGATGCTCGCTCAGGTGCGACCCGATGAAGCCCGCGCCTCCCGTGACCAGTGCTTTCATGACAACAATTCCTTCACTCGCGGC
The DNA here is from genome assembly GCA_963707795.1 of uncultured Acidobacteriota bacterium. Classification (GTDB taxonomy): domain Bacteria; phylum Acidobacteriota; class Vicinamibacteria; order Vicinamibacterales; family UBA2999; genus JACCSI01. The sequence continues at coordinate 1,586,308 of OY970174.1, forward strand.
GGCAGCCGCACCGGCCGTCCGGACCGGTCGATCGCCGCGTGCACGGTGTAGCCGGTGGCGAGGACCTGCGCCGTCGGCGCAGCGGGCGACGTCGTAGTCGAACGCCAGCCGCACGGGCGACACCAGCCGCGCCCGCGTGCGCACGTCGAGGTCATCGTCGTAGCGGGCGCCGCTCTTGTATTCGCAGTGCGCTTCGATGACCGGCAGCCCGATGCCCTCGGCCTCCATCGCGCGATAGGTCCACCCGGTCTCGCGCAGCCATTCGGTCCGGCCGATTTCGAACCACACCAGGTAATTGCGCGTAGTAGACGACGCCCATCTGGTCGGTTTCGGCGTAGCGCACGCGGACGCGGACGGTGGCCAGGCGCGCGGCTGGATTCACGGGCGGCAGGGGCGTCGACATTCAGCCGCGCGAACGGGAATGCAGCGCGCCCATCGCCGCGTCTCGCAGCGTGCGCACCGATCGCTCCGCCTGGCCGCCGCCGAAGATCGCGTGGCCGGCCACGAGCATGTCGGCGCCGGCCGCCACGACCCGCGCGACGTTCTCGCAGATCGATGCCGCCGTCGACTTCGACCGGCGCCGCGCTGCCGGCGCCCTGCAGCAGCGCCCGCACCGCGCGGATCTTGTCCACACTCCGCGGAATGAACGACTGGCCGCCGAACCCGGGGTTCACCGACATCACCAGCACGAAGTCGACGTCGCCGGCCACGTCGCTCGATCGCCGACGACCGGCGTCGACGGGTTGAGCACGACGCCGGCCTGCGCCGCCAGCTTCTTGATCGCGGCAATGGTCCGGTGCAGGTGCGGCAGCACCTCGACGTGGACCGAAAGCATGGCGGCGCCGGCGTCGACGAAGGCCTCGAGATAGCGATCGGGCTCCTCGATCATCAGGTGGACGTCGAGCGGGACGTGCGCCACCCGCCGGATGGCGCGCACCACCGGCGGCCCGATGGTGATGTTGGGCACGAAGTGGCCGTCCATGACGTCGACGTGAATGAGGTCGGCGCCGCCACGCTCGACGGCGGCGATCTCGTCGCCGAGGGCGGCGAAGTCGGCCGACAGGATCGATGGCGCCAGGCGGATGCTCACTGGCTCACCTCGAGCGAGATGGCGTCGCCGGGGTGCACCTGGTAGCCGCCGGCCGGATGCTGCCGGATCACCACGCCGGGCGGGATTCCCGGCGCCGACTGCTGCGCCCACGATCGAGACGCGGAACCCCTGCTGCGCAGCAAGTCGGCCGCGCGGTCGCCGTTGACGCCGATCAGGTCGGGCATCACGTAGCTGGCGCGGTCTTCGCCGCGATTGACCAGCAGGCGCACTTCGGACGTGCGCGTGTCGGGCGGCGGGTCCTGCGCGACCACGACGCCCGGGCGGATAGGCGGCGTCGCGAATCTCGCGCCACCGCGGCGGTGGCGACGCCTTCCTGGGTCAGCCGGATCTGCGCGCCGCGCTCGGATTCGCCAATCAGTTTCGGGGCGACCACGATCCGCGGCCCCGAACTCACCCAGATCCGGATGCTGCGCTGGCGGCGGGCCGTCGCCCCCGACGCCGGTTCCTGCCCGAGGACGTGGCCGGCTGGAACGGCCGGATCGGGCCGTCGGCGCATCGTCCACCCGCACGACGAGGCCGAGGTCGGCGGCCACGCGGCGGGCCTCGTCGAGGGGCCGGCCGACCAGCTGAGGCACCGTCACCTCGCGCGCCCGGACGGCAACCCGCATGGCGATGCCGGCAAACACGATGAAGGTGGCCAGCAGCCCGCCTGCGAGGAGCAGCAGCTTGCCAACCCCCCAGACTCTCGGTCCCAGTGACATCCGCAGCACATCATCGGTACCTACAGCCGTTTCTCCAGCACGGCCCCGAAGAAGGCTTCGAGCCCATCGGTCGGTGCGGTCCGCAGGAACCCCTCGGCCGTCGCCAGGGCCCGTATCCGCGTGTCCAGGCCGGCCAGGCCCGGCAGCGGCACGAGGGCGAAGTCCGGCGTCCGGGCGAGGAATCGCGTGACGACCGCCTCGTTCTCCTCGGGCTCGCTCGAGCAGGTGCCGTAGATCAGCCGGCCTCCCGCCATCACCAGCGGCGCGACCCGCGCCAGCAGCTCGCCCTGCGCCGCCGCCAGCGCCGGGAAATCGCCGGCATGCCGCCGCCAGCGAATGTCCGGCTCGCGCCGGAGGGTGCCGAGTCCGGAGCACGGCGCGTCGACCAGGACGACCCGGAACGAGGCGGGCTGGAACGGGAGTGGGCCCGCCGCGGGCACGTGGACCACGCGCACCATCGGCAGGCGGCACCGCCGCATGGTGTCGCGCAACAGCTCGACCCGGCCACGACGAACGTCGGCCGCCACGACGACACCCGCGGGACCGCACTGAGCGGCGAGCGCCAGCGTCTTGCCACCGGGCGACGCGCACGCGTCGAGGATCGCGTCGCCGGGCATCCCGCCGGCCAGCTCGGGGATGACCTGCGACGCCTCGTCCTGGATCACGCACGCCCCGTCCTGGAATGCATCCGACGACTGCGCCTTTCCACCGGTGACGATCAGGCCGTGCGGGGCGGTGGCGGTCGGCATGGTTCGACACTCCCTCGGCGGCAAGGCGCGCGGCAAGCTGTTCGCGCGTGGCGCGCAGCCGGTTCGCAGCGAGCGTGACCAGTGGCGGCTCGTTGTTGAACTGCAGCCACCGCTCGGCGATCGCCACGCCGTACCGGTCGATCCACCGCTGCACGAGCCAGGTGGGATGCGAGTGCACGATGGCCAGGTAGTCGGCGAGCGCCTGCCGGCCCTCGCGGGTGTCGTCCGCGGGGCGGTCGGGCCAGGTCAGGCTGCCGCGCTCGCGCGCCAGCCGCCGCAGGATCGCGTTGACGAAGCCGGCGGCGCTGCGAACGGGCGACGCCTTCACCAGCTGGACGGTGTCGTTGACGACGGCGCTCGTCGGCACGCGTTCGAGATGGAGGAGCTGATAGGCGCCGAGACGGAGTGCGTCGAGCACGCTGGCATCCAGCCTGGGGAGCGGCTTCGCGCTGAGGCGGGCGAGTTGATAATCCAGGGCTGCGCGCGTGCGCAGGGTGCCCATCACGAGCTCGGTCGCCAGCGCGCGGTCGCGGACGTCGGTGAGCGGATCGCGTCCGCGGCGCAGCGCTTCGCCGAGGTCGATGCGCTGCGACGCCAGCGCGCGCAGCACCCGGAACGCTGCCGATCGAGCTGGTGACAGCACCTCAGCCGAACCGCTGGCCGGTGAGCCGGCCGTAGCCGGCGAGAAAATCGCGCGCCGCCATCACGCGCCGCCCTTCGGGCTGCAGCTGGAGCAGGTCCACCGCGTGCCCGTCCCCGGCGGCAATCGAAATGCCGGCGCCGTCGGCGGCGAGGCAGGTGCCCGGCTCGGCGCCGCCGGCGGCACGGGACGACAGCCGGGCGCGATGGATCACCAGGCGCAGCTCTTTCAGGAACGTGAACGCCGACGGCCACGGACGCAGACCGCGGATGCGGTTGTGCACGGCCATCGCCGGCTCACGGAAGTCCAGCCGGCCCTCCTCCTTGGTCAGTCGCGGCGCGTAGGTTGCTGCCGCGTCGTCCTGCGGCACTTCGACGAGGCGCCCTTCGATGAGGTCGTCGATGACGCCGGGGAGCAGGGTGGCCCCGAGGGCGGCCAGGTCGCGCTCAACTACGTCGCTGGTATCGTCGAGTGCGATCGGCCGTACCGCCCGGGCCAGCATCGGCCCGGCGTCGAGCGCCTCGACGATGCGCATGATGGTGACGCCGGTCTCGGTGTCGCCGGCGATCACGGCGCGATGCACCGGGGCGGCGCCACGATGGCGGGGCAGGAGCGACGCGTGCACGTTGATCATCCCGAGGCGCGGCGCCTCCAGCAGCCAGCCGGGAAGCAGCCTGCCATAGGCAGCGACGACGCCCAGTTCGGCGTCGAGCGCCGCCCATGCGTCGCGAAAGTCGTCGGCCCGCAGCCGGGCGGGCTGCAGGACCGGCACACCCCGTTCCACGGCCAGGGCCTTCACCGGCGCGTCGGACACCCGCTGGCCGCGGCCGCGCGGCCGGTCGGGCTGGGTGACGACCGCGACCACGCGATGGCGCGATTGCAGCAGGGCGGTCAGCGACGGCACGGCGAACGCCGGCGTGCCGAAGAAGACCAGGCGCAGCCCGGGGCCGCCGCTCACCACTGCCCCGCGCGCGAGAGCTTGCGAATCTTGCGCAGGATCAGGTCGCGGCTGATGCCGCGCAGCCGATCGACGAACAGGCGGCCCTCGAGATGATCCATCTCGTGCTGGAACGCGCGGGCGAGCAATCCCGTGCCTTCGACCTGGTGGGCCACGCCGTCGCCGTTCAGGCCCGACACCACGACGCGCGCCGGGCGCACTACCGTGGCGTTGAAGCCGGGCAGGCTGAGGCAGCCCTCGTCCTCGAGCTGCATCCCGTCGCGTTCCACGAAGACGGGGTTGACGAAGGTCAGCAGGTCCGCCGCATCGCGCCCGAGCGAGAGGTCCACCACGAAGATGCGCAGGCCGACGCCGACCTGCGGCGCGGCGAGCCCGATGCCCGGGGCCGCGTACATCGTCTCGATCAGGTCGGTGATGAGCGTCGTGATCTCCGGCGTGATGCCCTCGACCGCGAGGGCCGGCTGCTGCAGCACCCGGTCGCCGTAGCGCACGATCGGCCGAATCATCAGGGCGTGGCGCGGACCGGCGCCCGCCGGGCGAGGCGGCCGCGCGTCTCGCTCGTGGTGTCGCGGAAGTGGGCGAGCAGCTGGCGCATCGAATCGCCGCCGAAGCGCTCGACGAGGGCGTCGGCCAGCACCAGCGCGACCACCGCCTCGCCGACGACGGCGGCCGCCGGGACCGCGCACACGTCACTGCGCTCGATGGCGGCGGGGGCCTCCTCGAGCGTGGTCAAATCGACCGAGCGCAGCGGCTTCATGAGCGTGGCAATCGGCTTCATGAACGCCGAGACCCGCACATCCTCGCCGTTGGTCACGCCGCCCTCGAGTCCGCCGGCGCGGTTGGTTGGACGCGCGAGGCCCGGCTCGGTCGCCGCGGCATCCGCGGACGGCACGATCTCGTCGTGCACCTCCGACCCCGGCCGCCGGGCGCCCTCGACGCCGAGGCCGATGCCGACGGCCTTGATCGCGGGGATGGACATGAGGGCCTGCGCCAGGCGTCCGTCGAGCTTCCGGTCCCACTGCACGTACGACCCGAGGCCGGGCGGCACGCCGTGCGCGATGACCTCGAAGCTGCCGCCGAGGGTGTCGCCGGCCTCGCGCGCCCGATCGATGGCGGCGATCATGGCCTGCTCGGCGGCGGCGTCGGCGCAGTGCAGCGGCGCATCATCGGGAATGGCGCGGGCGGCGGTGAAGCTCACGCGATCGGCGCCCGAGAGCAGCACGTCGCCGATGCCGGTGACGTGGCTCGCGATCTCGATGCCCGCGGCGCCGACCAGCTGCCGGGCAATGGCGCCGGCGGCCACCCGGGCGGCGGTTTCCCGCGCGCTCGCCCGCTCGAGCACGTCGCGCAGATCCTCGTGCTCGTACTTCAACGCCCCGGCCAGGTCGGCATGGCCCGGCCGCGGCCGCACGACGGCCGCGCGGCGCGCGCCGGTGGCCGACTCCGGCGTCTCGGCCTCGACGTGCATGGTGCGTTGCCAGTTCTTCCAGTCCCTGTTGGCGATGAGCAGGGCGATCGGACCGCCGGTCGTCCGTCCGCGGCGCACGCCGGACAGGAACTCGGCGCGGTCCGACTCGATCGCCATGCGCTGGCCGCGCCCGTAGCCGCCCTGGCGTCGTCGCAGATCGCGCGTAATGCGATCGAAATCGATGAGCAAGCCGGCGGGCACGCCCTCGAGGATGGTGACCAGCCCCTGTCCGTGCGATTCGCCAGCGGTCAGAAACCGCAACATCGGCCACCGATTGTACTCAGAACTTCCTGCGCGCTCCGGCGCGTCCACGCCGTGTGCGACCGCGGTTTTGCGCGCCGTGCGGCGCGGCGGCGCGCTTGCACTGGCGAGGGCATGCTGCACCTCGATCGCTATCTCGCCTTGACCGGCTCGCGGGCGATCGATCTCGCGACCGGCCGCCGCGTCGCGATCGAGCAGCCGGATCCGGCGCGGGCCGGCGCCGGCGCAAGCGGAGAGCGGCCGCTCTTCGCCGCGCGTCAGGGCCGGCTGCTCATCGACGCTGCAGCGGTGGCGGGGGAGCGCATCGAGATCTGGGAGCGCGTACGTGTCAGACACCTCCCGGGTGCGCTCGAGCCGGCCGTGCTCGCCTTCGCGGAGATGCTGGAGTGCGCGCGCCACGGCATCCCGCGGCTCTTCGACGTCACCGGCCGCCGGGCGCGCGACCAGGCCTGCCTGGTGCGCCTCTTCGCGCGCGAAGCGCGTCTCCGCGGCTGGGTGCCGATCGCGCTGCCCGTGCTGGCCCATCTCGCGCACGGCATGCGCCGGGGCCTGCCGGCATGGCTCACCGACCGTTCGCTCGTGATCTTCACCGCGCAGCGCATCTGCACGGCAGAGGAAGAGGCATTGTGGCGCGTCGCGAGGTCGGATACCAGACCGCACGTGATCATTCGGACACTCGTACGAGAGACGACGGGCAACGCGGGCGCGGCGGCGGCGGCTCGTCGGGCACCCGGCACCGTGGTGCACGAAGCGCAGGATTCATACGGCGCCACCGCCGAGGGAACGGCGGGTTGCGACCTGGCGGGGGAGTCGGCGGCGCGTTGGGGCTGGCTCATCGCCGGACTCACCGATCGCACCCGACAGCCCGCGCGCGCGATTGCGCTGGCGGGTGTTCTCGGCGCACGTGGGCAGTCGTTCGAGGCGCGGGCGCTGCTGGCGTCGGTCCCGCGGGAGCCGTCGGGCCTCGTCTCCCGCGCGCACGCGATCGCGGTCACCCTGGCCGGGCGGGCGCGCGCGCGGGCGGCACATCGGCTCAGCGGCACGGCGGCAGGCACGGAGGGGCATCAGATGGTCGATGACTTCGTCGATGTGTTGCGAATCTGCCAGGACATCGAGGACGAGCAGGCGGCCCTGTCTCGCGTCGGCGCGTTCCTGCGCGACCGGCTGCAGGCGGCCAGCGTCGCCTTCCTGGTCCGCGAGGGCGCCGCGCCGCGCGTGCTCGCGCGCGTCGGCTCGGAGGCGGCGGGGCTGGCCGTGGCGATCCGGTCGATGGAGACGGGCGTTCCCGTCGGTCCCGGGGCGGACCAGGGACCGGTCGAATCGGCCTGGCCGGTGCGTTACGCCGCCGACGTGATCGGTGCGGTGTGGTGCCGGTGGAGTGCGGGCACGCCGGTCGCGCCGCAGCATGCCTCGGCGCTGCTCGGGATCGCGGCCACGGCAACGGCGCCGAGCCTGCGCTTGGCCATCGCGCGGACACAACCCATTGCCGGCCGCGACAACCCGGTGCCCGAGCTCGTCGGCCACAGCCCGGCCATCGTCGAGGTCCGCGACGCCATCGTCCGTGCGGCCGCCTCGCCGTTTCCGGTCGTCATCGAGGGCGAGAGCGGTTCGGGCAAGGAGCTGGCCGCGCGCGCGATTCACGCGCGCAGCGGGCGGCGCGACCGGCGGTTCTGCGCGATCAACTGTGCCGCCCTGGTGGACGACCTGGTCGAGGCGGAGCTGTTCGGCCACGTGCGCGGCGCGTTTACCGGCGCGGCGACCGACCACGCCGGGATGTTCGAGGACGCCAGCGGCGGCACCCTGTTTCTCGACGAGGTCGCCGAGCTGGGCGGACGCGTGCAGGCGAAGCTGCTGCGTACGCTGCAGGAGGGCGAAATCCGCCGCGTCGGCGAAACCGTGGTGCGCAAGGTCGACGTGCGGGTCGTCGCGGCCACCAACCGTCCGCTCGCCGCCGAGGTGGCGGCGGGCCGGTTTCGCGCCGACCTCTGGTACCGGCTCGATGTCGTCCGCCTCGCGCTGCCGGCGCTGCGCGATCGGCTGGAGGACCTGCCCGCGCTCGTCGATCATCTGTGGCGGCTGCTGGCGGCACGGACGGGCAGCCGCGCGGCGCTGTCGGCCGCGGCCGTGGCGTCGCTGGCCGCGTACGGATGGCCGGGCAATATCCGCGAGCTGCAGAACGTGCTCGCTTCGATGCTGGTGTCGGCGCCGCGAACCGGGCTCATCGGCGCGTCGGCGCTGCCGCTGCACATCGCGCGTGCCGCCGCCCTGGAACGCGGCGCCACGCTGGCGGACGCCCGGCGCCAGTTCGACGAGCGCTACGTGCGGGCGGCGCTGGCGAAAGCCGGAGGCCGCACGACGCCGGCGGCGCGTGCGCTGGGCTTGAGCCGTCAGGGACTGACGAAGCTGATGGGTCGCCTCGGCATCGCCGATGCGCGGCGCGAGATCGCGCCGAGCACGCATGTACAATGACGCGGTGGTCCGCTATCTGCTGCGCCGGATCCTGCTGACCATCCCTGTCCTCCTCGGCGTCGCGACCCTGGTGTTCTCGCTCATTCACCTGGTACCGGGCGACCCCGCGCAAGCGATGCTCGGCGACGGCGCGTCGGCAACCGAAGTCGCCGACCTGCGAACGCGCCTCGGCCTCGATCGCCCGCTCCCGGAACAGTACGTCCGTTTCATGCGCGGACTCGCGCGCGGCGATCTCGGCACCTCGTTTCGCACCAGCCAGCCGGTCGTCGCGGCGATTGCCGAGCGTGTCCCGGCGACCGTGGAACTGGCGCTCGCCTCGATGCTCGTCGCGCTGCTGGTGGCGCTGCCGCTCGGCATCCTCGCCGCGGTCCGGCGCGCGACGTTCGTCGATTTCACGGCGATGACCGTGGCCCTGGCCGGCATTTCCATCCCCAATTTCTGGCTCGGGCCGATGCTGGCCATCGTCTTCGCCGTGCAGCTCGGCTGGCTGCCGGTCTCCGGGCGCGGCGGGTGGGAGAGCCTGATCCTGCCGGCGATTTCGCTGGGCGCGGCGCTGGCCGCCATCCTGGCGCGCATGACACGCGCCAGCCTGCTCGAAGAACTGCGCGAGCTCTACGTGCGCGCGGCCCGGGCGCGCGGCGTGTCGCGGAGCGGCGCCGTGCTCGGGCATGCGCTGCGCAACAGCCTGATCCCGCTGGTGACGATCCTCGGGTTGCAGTTCGGCGCCGTCCTCACCGGCGCGGTCATCACCGAAACCATTTTCGCCTGGCCGGGGGTCGGACGCCTGCTGATCCAGTCGATCAGCTTCCGCGACTATCCGCTCGTGCAGGGCTGCATCCTGCTCATCGCCGTGACCTACGTGAGCGTCAATCTCCTCACCGACCTCGTGTACGGCGCGCTCGACCCGCGGATTCGCTATGACTAGCGGCCCGTCCACGCTGACGCCGGACCATCTCGCCGGCGGGGCGTCCCGCCGCACGGTGTCGCCGGTCGCCCGCTCGAGGGCCACAGGCCTCCGGCTCACGCCCCGGGATCGGGACGCCGCACGGGACCGCCGGTCGTGATGCGAGTCGGCGCGGCGATCGTCGTCGTGGTCCTGGCGGCGGCGCTGGTGGCGCCATGGACCGTGGCCTACGATCCGGCGGCGCAGGATCTTGCCCTGCGCCTCGAGGGCCCGAGCGCGCGCCACTGGTTCGGCCTCGACGAGCTCGGCCGCGACATCCTCGCCCGGGTGCTGCTCGGCGCCCGCGTCTCGCTGCTGGTCGGCCTCGTCGTCGTCGGCGTGTCCGCGACGATCGGCCTGGCGATGGGATCGATCGCCGGGTACTACGGCGGGCGCGTCGATCAGGCGATCAGCCGGGTCATGGACGTCCTGCTCGCGTTCCCCGGCCTGCTCCTGGCCATCGCGCTGGTGGCGGTGCTCGGGCCCAGCCTGGGCAACGTCATTCTGGCCCTGACGATCATCGGCTGGGTGGGGTACGCGCGGCTGGTGCGGGGGCAGGTGCTGCGCGCGCGCGAATTCGACTACGTGATTGCCGCCCGCGCGCTCGGCGCCGGCACGTGGCGCGCGCTCACGCGCCACGTGCTGCCGACCGCACTGCCGGCGGTGACGGTGCAGGCGACCCTGGGCATGGCTGCGGCGATTCTGTCCGAGGCCGCCCTCAGCTTCCTGGGCCTCGGCGTGCAGCCGCCGACGCCGAGCTGGGGCACGATGATCAACGGCGGCCGCTCGCACCTGCTCGATGCCCCGCACCTGACCATCTTCCCCGGCGTGTTCCTCGCCCTCGTCGTCCTGGGGTTCAATTTTCTCGGCGATGGCCTGCGCGATCGCCTCGATCCGCGGATCGATCGCGGGCGGTAGTCCCCTGGAAACGTGATGACTTGCATAAGTCCCGGCGCGAGGCGACCGGATCGCAAGGCGTGACGACCGAGCATATTCGGCATATGTGAGGGAGGAACAACGCGGCGAGGCGGGACGGCTCGCCCGGGAATTATGTGAGTCATCACGCTTCCCGGGGACTAGGCCGCTCAGCGGGGCGCGGAGAGCGCCTGCATGGCCTCCGCCCGCCGGCGCAGCGTGATCAAGGCGGGCGTCGTCCCCGCGTCGTCGGCGGCACGGGCGATCCAGCGCAGCGCGAGCGCCGCGTCGCCGAGGGTCAGCGAATCGCCGGCAATCTGCGTGGCCAGCGGGACCAGCGGCTCGCGGTCCCCGACGAGCACCGCATACTGGATCAGCAGGTCCCGCGCCTCCTGCACGCGGCCCGCGCGGCGGGCCAGGGAGGAGAGCAGGCGGAACGCCTCGGGGTCGACGGGCAGGCGGTCCACCGCGCGGCGCAGCGTCCGCTCCGAGGCCGCGATGTTGCCGGCCATCAGCAGGGCCCGTCCCAGATCGACCAGCGCGGCGCTGGCCACGTCGGAGTGGCTCGCGGCGGTGGACAGGGCCTCGATCGCTTTCTTCAGCGCCACGTCATCGTCGCGGACGCCCGCGGCGTCGAGCCACACGCCGCCGAGCGCGGCATAGACCTGCGGGTCGTCGGGGAATCGTTCCACCGCGCGGCTCAGGATCAGGACGGCGGCATCGAAACGGCGCGACCGCGCGTGCGCGAGGCCGAGCGCGACCAGCCGATCGGGACGCCCGGGGTCGAGCGCGGCCAGAGCCTCGAGCTGATCGATGCCGCGCGCCGGCTCACCGGTCGCCCGGTGCAGGTCGGCGAGCGCTTCGCGCGGCCCGGTCAACCCCGGCGCGAGGCGGGCGGCGGTTTCGAGCGCGCTGCGCGCGGCGGCCGGCTGTCGCTGGTCGCGCAGGCAGAGCCCGAGCAGGAAATGCGCCTCCGCCAACCCGCGATCGAGCGCGATGGCCTTGTGCAGCGGATCGATCGCCGCCGCGGCGCGTCCGGCCCGGTAGCGGGCGAGGCCGAGCTTGTACCAGACCCGCGCCGAGCGGTCGTCCAGACTCAGGTAGGTTTCGTAGCGGGCCGCTGCTTGCTGGTAGCGGTCGAGGGCCAACTGCGTGTCGCCCACCAGCTCCGCGGGCCGGGTCGCGGTGGGATCGATCGCGGCGGCCCGGCGGAGGTCGTTCAGCGCCAGGCTCAGTTCGCCGCGGCCGCGATATGCCATCCCGCGCTTGAGGTGCGCCAGCATCGCGTCGGGACGGAGGGCAATGGCCGCGCTGTAGGCCTCGAGCGCCTGGAAGGGCCGGTCGTCCTGGACCGCCGCGTCGCCGGCGGTGATCAGCTGCGAGTACTCGCGGTCGGTTGCGTAGGCGGTGTAGGCGGCGGCACCGGCGGCCGCGGCGGTGGCAAGCACAACGCTGCCAATGACATAGCGCCTCACAGGGCGAGGATAGCATTGAAGGCGGACGGCCGCGCCGCGGCCCGGGCGGCCGCCCGCCGGGGAACTTTTTGCCGGGGCCGGGATCTAATTGGGAAACGGCGACGCAGGGACGAATGGGTCACCCTTTGTCGTTTCTGCCACCGATTGCACGCGGAGTTGATAGACTGGATGGCGTCACGACTCGTCGTCGTCGAGCAACTCGTGAAAAACGCTGGAGCCATCGGGTGGTCTGAAGTTGGAAGCGGCGAGGCCGCGCTGATACAGCGCTGCGCCGCCGGCGAGCAGGCTGCCTGTGCGGAGCTCGTGGCCAGCCACGAGCGCATGGTCTTCCAGCTCGCCCTGCACCTGATGGGCGACAGCGACGAGGCGCTCGACTTGTCGCAGGAGGTCTTCCTGCGGGTCTTCCGCACGCTGCACACCTTCCGCGGCCAGTCGGCGCTGCGCACCTGGATCTACCGCATCGCGATCAACCAGGCGCGCAACCGGCAGCGGTTCTGGCGCCGCCGCCGCCGCTCTGATCAGGTCCAGCTCGAACAGCACGTGCTCGATCACGGCGAGCTGCGGCAGCCGGGTGACGGCGACGCCCCCGATCGCGCATTCGCGCGCCGGGAGATGGCCGTTCGGCTCTGGGCGGCGCTCGACGCGCTCCCCTTCGATCAGCGGACGGTGATCGTCCTCCGGGAGATTGACGGATTGAGCTACGACGAAATCGCGGAGTCGCTGAACGTCGCGGTCGGGACCATCAAGTCCCGCCTGACGCGCGCGCGCCAGACTCTGCGCCGCCAGCTGCAGGAGGTGCGGCCATGATGCACGTCCTGCCGTGCGCGCAGGTACGCGAGGACCTCACCGCGTATCACGACGGCGAGCTGCCGATCCAGGTCCAGGTGCGGGTGCAGGCCCACCTGCACGAGTGCATCGCGTGCCGGCTCGAGGCCACGTCCATCGCGGAACTGGGCGATGCGCTGCGGACCATGGCCGGCTCGGTGCCGGGCCGCGCCGCGGCCGAGAACGGACGCCTGACCAGCGCCGTGCTCGAGCGCATCCGCGTCGAGCAGCAGTTCTCGATCGGCGCGCAGATCCGCGATCTCTTCCAGGACATGCACCTGGTGTGGGCCGGGCTCGGGGCCACCATGGCGGTGGCGATCTGCCTCTTCGCCTCGGCCGGCGTGCTCCAGGCGGCCAGCCAGGAGAAGCCCGAATCCCTGGCCGCGATCATCAGCACCCTGGCCAACCAGGGTACCAACGACAACCCGCTCCGCCTGGCCGGCACCATGCTCGCGCCGCGCGCGCTGGTCAACACCCCGATGCCGACCGCCGACGAGGACGTCGAGTGGGCGCTCTCCGCGGTCGTGACCCGCGAGGGGCGCATTCAGAATCTCGAGGTGCTGGTCGCCGAGCAGGCGCGGGCCCTGCAGGTGAAGCCGGAAATCGTCCTCGGCATGATCGAGGCCGCGTCCCGCGCCCGCTTCGAGCCAGCCATCTCCGGGGGTCTGCCGGTCGCGGTCAACGTCGTGTGGCTGGTCACCTCGACCACCGTCAAGGGACGGCCCGACTACGACCGCTATCTCGTCAGTCCGCCGCGATCGACCGCGCCCGAGCACGGCCCCGCGGCGCCGAAGAAGCGCTCCACCCCCTCCGCCAGGGTGCCCTCCGCCGGGGACAACGGCGTCATGGCCTGAGCGCGCGCCACCGCCGTCCTACTTGATCTGCACGTGGTCGGTGCCGACGTTGTCCATGGCGTCGGTGGCCCGCACCACCAGCATCCGCCCGGCCATCGCCGCGTCGAACGTCAGGGCGAACTGTTCCACCCGGCCGTCGAGGATGCCATCCTGCGGAGAACGCGCTCTGCCACGGCTGCGCGTCGATGGAGTACTCGACCCGGGTCACCGCGGTATCGGCATCGCGAATCTCGAGCGGGACGACGATCGTGCCGCCTTCACGCCGGAGCGCGCCCAGGGACACGACCGGCGGGGTATTGTCCACGTCGAAGCTGCCGCTCTCGCGTTCGCCGGTCAGCGCCGTGCTCGCGCGCGTTCGACTTGTGGTCGGAGGAGACGACCTTGATCACGTAGGCACCGTTGGCCACCGAGGCGGTGTCCCAGACCAGGATGGAATCGGTCAGGCCGCTCTTGAGCAGCTTCCACGCCGTCTCGCCCTCACGCCGGTAGAACACCTCGAAGACCAGCTCGTCGCCGTTCTCGTCGTCGGCTTTCCAGACGAACGTCCGCAGCCCCTTCTCGTAGGTGCGGCGGCCGAGCGCGGGCGCGCCGCCCGAACCGCCCGGGTTCGCCGCCGCGGCCGCCGTGGTGCGGCGCTCGGCCGGCATCGCGTCGAACCCGGCGATCTCGGCTTCGCCGGTCGAGAACGGTTTCTGGAACACCACCCCGGGCGGATGCACGGTGAGCGAGGCGACCGTGGGACGGACGTTGCGCTGCAGGTAGGCCGCTGTCACCGAGGTCAGCACCGGGGTCTCGCCGCTGCCGGTCAGCACGGCGCGCCACTGCAGGTATCGAGCCTTGGGGCTGGTGATCGGCGAGCCGGCGGCGGCCGCGTACGGCTCCGACCACGCGCTCCACGCCTCGTCGGGCGTGCGCGTGTTGCCCGACCGCGTGCGCACGTCGACCTTCGCGCCGGCGGGTACCGTTGCCCGCCACGAAATGGCGCCCCACGTGGCGACAATCTGAGCGTCGCGGACGTCCGAGTCGTAGGTGCCGCGCTCCGCGCGGCCGGGGGAGAGCTCGAGCAGCTGCCCGGGATTGGCGGTGGTGATCAGCGTGCGCGCCGCGGTGCGATGGAGGAATGTCGCCTGCTGGGCGCTCACCGTTGTCAGCAGCGTCGGCCGCATCGGCTCGCCCGCGAGCCGGAAGATCTTGCCGTCCCCGCCGGTCGCGACGATGAGCGACCCGTCCGCCTCGAACGCGATGTCGTACGGGGTGTCGTCACGCGACTCCCAGATCTGATCCCACAGGCCATCCGGCTGCACACGGAACACGCCGCCGGTCGGCGTTCGCGAATCCGGCCGCGGCCCGGTGGTCGCCGCCGGCTGCGGGCTCACCGGCACGTCGATCAGCGTGATGGCCGTGATCTCGGTCGACACCTGCGGGACCGCCGGGGCCGGGGTCGGGTCGCTCGGCGGCGGGAACGGCGTGGTGTCACCGCCCTGCGCCGGCCGCGCGCTCTGCGCGGCGACGTAGAGCGTTCCACGCGAACCGAAACGCAGCGCCTTCACTTCCTGGAAGGTCGTGTCGAGCGCGAGAAACGCCTTGCCCTTCGCGTCGACGCGATAGACGCGGCCCGGCGAGCCGGTGCCCACGATCAGCTGCCCGCCGGGATCGATCGCCAGCGAGATCGCGTGGGTGGTCTTGGTGGCGAAGAAGGGCGCGCCGGTGCCGTCCGGCGCGATCTTGTAGACCACGCCCTTGTCGCCGGTCGCGGCATAGAGCGCGCCCTGCGCATCGACCGCCAGCGCCCAGATGTACTTGTCCTCGGGGTCGAAGAAGGGCACCGCCTCGCCGGCGGCGTTGACCTTGTAGATCCGCCCGTCGGGCGACGTCCCGACGTAGAGCCCGTCCTGCGGCGCCGCGGCCAGCGCGTGCACTTCCATCTCGCCGCTGTCGTAGAAGACCCGTCCCTGCCCGTTGCGATCGACGCGGATCACCTTGCCGTCGTTGCCGGTGCCGAGGAACAGCGAGCCGTCGGGGCCGGGCAGCATCGTCCACACGAACGGCACGCCGGCATCGTGCACGCGGCGGACCGCCGGACCGAGCATGAGGCGTCCGTGCTCGTCGATGGCCAGCTGTTCGAGGTCGCCGCGCAGGAAATCCGCCTGGGTTGCCGCCTGCCAGAAGCCGGGGGTGGCGTGCACGGCGAACGCGCCCAGCAGGGTCAGAGCGAGGGCGAGGCCCAGCGTCGGGCCGTGAACGGACGCTATTCGCATCGATACCGCGATTCCTTCGGGCTAGGGGGGGTCGAGGGTAATGGCGAGCTGCCGGGCGCCGGTGACGGCGAGTTCCACGGGCACTTCCCACTCCCCACGCGTCGCGCTGCGCAGCGGGCTGTAGGTGCCGCTGTTGCGGTCCGACTCCAGCACCGCCAGCACCGAGGGCGGCAGCGCCGTCATCGGCTCACCGTTGACGATCGCGCCCT
Organism: uncultured Acidobacteriota bacterium; assembly: GCA_963707795.1. Classification (GTDB taxonomy): domain Bacteria; phylum Acidobacteriota; class Vicinamibacteria; order Vicinamibacterales; family UBA2999; genus JACCSI01. The sequence goes on from OY970174.1 coordinate 1,602,144, forward strand.
CGTCGGGGGCCGAGAGCCGCACGTAGAGGCGGTTGCTGCGGCGCGCCTTGTTGAACGTGCGGATCAGCTGCGCCACCTGCTGGGTCTCCGGCCCGCGCGTCTGACGCCGATCCTCGGCGGTGAGGCGGCCGGCGTCGGCGACGAGCAGCTGCAGCGTCCCCGAGGCGTCGATCGGAATCTGGATCGGTACCGACTTGACCAGGTCCTCGCCGCGGTTGGTCCGCAACAGCACCTTGACCGACACCTCTCGCCCGGCGCGCGGGCGGTCGGTGTCGAGCCACACCCGCTCGATGCGCGCGCTGCGCGACTGCTCGGTCGCGTCGATGGTCAGCGTCAGCTTTTCCACCTCGACGGCTTCGGACGCGTTCTTCAGCAGGAACGTGATCGGGCCCGCCACGTACGCCGAGGCCGCGCCGGCGGGCTGGTCGCCGGTGAAGATGTCCTCGAACGCGATGTCGGCGTGTTCGCGGATGCTCGCCGTTCCGCGGACCGTGAACGACGCCGGGCCGGCCCCGCGTTCGTAGCCGGTGAGCACGTTCGCCACCGTGAGATAGGTCAGCAGCGGCGTGAACGTCACGTCCTTCACGACGCTGAACCGGAACGTCCGGCTCGGCATGCGGTCCGAGTTGAGCGTGATGCTCATCGGAATCATCGTCGGACCGGCGCCCAGACGCCCGGCCACGGCCGTCGCCCGGTCCTGCTGGACCGTGCCGATCACCTCGCCGAAACTGGCCAGCTTGCTCGACGTCATCAGGCTCGGCAGCACGAGATGAACGTCGGCCTGCGTGAGCGGGAACTCCGTCGGGCCGAGGTTGTACATCGGGTGGCCGAAGCCATAGACGCGGTCGCCATCGACGTGCGTCACCGTCCCGGTAGCACCGAGAATGAAGTCCCCCGTCAGCAGCGCGACGCCCATCGCGTCGCCGGGGCGGAGCCGGCGCGGCGACGTGCTCACCGGACGCGTCTGCGACGCGCCGGACACGGGCAGGAAGCCGCGATCGGTCAGCGCCGGCGTCAGCGGCGCGAGGACGCCGCTCGAGAAGCCCGACGTCACCAGCGGGACGGCGATCGGCTGCAGCATGGCGGCCAGCCGGGGCGACAGCGCCGGGTCGCCCGTCAACAGCGTCTGCGACGGATCGTCGGCGAACGGCCGGACACGGCCAAGGTCGCGGCTCCAGATGGCCACGAGGTCGTGCGGCGTCGGCGGCCACGTCATCGCGACCGGCCGGGTTCCCGGAGCGCCGGCGCCCAGCGCCGTGGCGTCGGTCATCTCGTCGATCGGCGTGATGCCCGCAATCGCTTCCTTGGAGAACTGGCCGAGCTGGTAGGACACGGCGCCCAGCATGCGCCCGTCGATGTACACCGGGCTGCCGCTCATGCCGGCGATCACGCCGGTCTCGGCCAGCGGCCCGCCCTCGAGGCGGGCCAGCACCAGGTTGCGGCGCGGACCGACGACGTTCTTCAACACGCCCAGGATGTGGACCTTGAACTCCTCGATGGTGTCACCCTGGAACACGGTACGGCCGACGCCCACCATGCCCGGCCGAACTTCATCGACCGTCATGAACGGGGTCTGGGCTGCGGGAACGGCCAATCCCACGCCCGCGGCGATCACGGCCAGAACGGCCAGCATTCGACGAATCATTGCAACTACTTGGAAGGGGCGGACTTGTCTGATTATAACGGCTTTTGCCCCCGCGATGGCCGCCGCCATTTGACAGGTTTAGACGCCTCTAGTACCGTTTCGGCCCGTGACGCTTCGTTGCCAGGCCCGGTTTGCCGCCACCCAGCGCCCGTTCCGCGTGTGCGGGACCGTGTGCGCGCCGGCGTGGTGGTGGTATCGACCGATTGCAGAAGGGGCCTAGGCAGCGAGCAGACAGCAAGCACCGCGACTCGAACCAAGCGCCTCTTCAGTTCCGACTGATGAGGCGTTTTTTTTATGCCACCAGCGAAGATTTGCGTGACCGTGACGGCGGAGACGACAGCGGAGTTGCGAGCGCGGCGAGACCGCGTCACCGACGCCGACCTGGTGGAGTTGCGTATGGACACGGTGCGCGACCCGAGCGCGGCCGGTGCGCTGGCCGGGCGCCGGCTGCCGGCGATCGTCACCTGCCGCCCCACGTGGGAGGGTGGTCACTTCGCGGGCGCCGAAGAGGAACGTCGCCGCCTGCTGCGCGAGGCGCAGCAGTTGGGCGCCGAGTACGTGGACGTGGAATGGAAGGCGGGCGGCGAGGACCTGATCGGCGCTCGCGGCGGACAGGGTGTCGTCCTGTCGCTGCACGACTACGACGGCGTCCCCGCCGACCTCGAGTCGCGGGCCGCCGCCATGCGGGCGACCGGCGCCGAGGTGATCAAGCTCGCGGTCATGGCCCACCGTCTCTGCGACTCGCTGCCGCTGCGCGCATTGACCCGCGCGCCGGGCGCGCCGACGGCGGTGGTCGCGATGGGCGACGCCGGCTTGCCGACGCGCATTCTCGCGACGCGCTTCGGATCGTGCTGGACCTACGCCGGCGAGGCCGCGGCGCCCGGACAGATCCCGGCGGCCGCCCTGCTCGACACGTTCAGTTTCCGCGGTCTGACCAGCCGGACGGCCCTCTACGGCATCGTCGGCCGTCCCGTCGCGCACTCGGTCTCGCCGGCCATGCACAATGCGGCGTTCAAGAGCGCGCGTCTCGACGCCGTCTACCTGCCGCTCGCGGCCGCTGACTTCGCCGATTTCCAGCAGTTCGCCGAGGCGATCGGGATCGACGGCGCCAGCGTGACGGCGCCGTTCAAGGCCGATGCGTTCGCCTCGGTGGCCGAGCCGGATCCGGTGAGCCGGCGTGTGCGGTCGGTGAATACCGTCCGCCGCCAGCAGGGACGCTGGACCGGCTGCAATACCGACGTCGCCGGCTTCCTCGCGCCGCTGCAGGGGCGGACGTCGATCGCCGGACGCCGCACGACGATCATGGGCGCCGGCGGCGCCGCCCGCGCGGCCGCCGAGGCGCTGCATGCGGCCGGCGCGCGCGTGTCGATCGCGGCCCGCGTGGCCGCCCGGGCGCAGGAGGCGGCGCGACTGACCGGCGCCGATATCGCCGCGTGGCCGCCAGCGGCCGGGTCGTGGGACATCCTGGTGAATGCGACGCCGGTCGGTACGGCGCCGCACCTGACCTCCACCCCGCTGCCCGACGGCCCGTTCACCGGCGAGCTGGTCTACGACCTCGTCTACAACCCGGCGGAGACCGCGTTGCTGCGCGACGCGCGCGCCGCCGGCTGCCGCACCATCGGCGGGCTGGACATGCTGGTGGCGCAGGCCGAGCTGCAATTCGAGTGGTGGACGGGACAGCGGCCCGCCGACCACGTGATGCGGGACGCGGCGCTCGGTGCGCTCGACCGCCGCCCGCCGTCTCGCCGCTTGAGCCTGCGATGAAACTGACGACCTTCGAGGAATTCGTGGATCTCGCCAAGCGCGGCACCTTCGTGCCGGTGTGCAAGGAGATCGTCGCCGACCTGCTGACCCCGGTCTCTGCCTTCCTCAAGATCGCGGAGCACTCCGACTATGCGTTCCTGCTGGAAAGCGTCGAGGGCGGCGAGCACGTCGGCCGCTACTCGTTCCTGGGCAAGGATCCGTTTCTCATCCTGCGCGGCCGCGGCGAGCAGACCGTCATCGAGCGCGCCGGCGTGACCGCCGCCGCCGAGCAGCCGTTCATCGGGACGCTGCGCGAGTTGATGAACGGGTTCCAGTCGCCGTTCGTGCCCGGCCTCCCGCGCTTCACCGGCGGGGCAGTGGGCTACTTCGGCTACGACACGGCGGGCTGGTTCGAACCGAAGCTGGCGCGCCCGCCCGCCGACGAGGGCGACGATGCGGGATTCATGCTGTTCGATACCGATCCTGGCCTTCGATCACGTCCAGCACCGCATTCTCCTCATCGCCAACGCCCGGGTCTCGGGCGACGAGGAGCTGCGCTCGCTGTACCAGTTCGCCTGCGCCAAGATCGAGTTCCTCGAGCGCGAGCTCGAGCGCGCGCTGTCGCTGACCCGCACGGCGTCGGCCGAGCCGCTGGCGCTATCGTCCAACCTCACCCAGCCGCAGTTCGAGGCCATCGTCCGGCAGGCGAAGGAGCACATCGCCGCCGGCGACATCTACCAGGTCGTGCTGTCGCAGCGTTTCTCGGCGGACGTCGGCGTCGACCCGTTCACCGTCTATCGCGCCCTGCGCCACGTCAACCCGTCGCCGTACATGTTCTTCATCCGCATGGGTGGCCGCTGCATCGTCGGCTCGTCGCCGGAGATGCTGGTGCGGGTCGAGGGCCGGCGGGCGGAAACCCATCCCATCGCCGGCACGCGCCCGCGCGGCCGCTCCGACGAGGAGGACCAGCGCCTCGGCGACGAGTTGAAGCGCAACGAGAAGGAACGCGCCGAGCACGTGATGCTCGTCGACCTCGGGCGCAACGACCTCGGGCGAGTGTGCCGCTACGGCTCCGTGCGCGTCCCGACGTTCATGGCGCTCGAGCGTTACTCGCACGTCATGCACCTGGTCTCGGTGGTCGAAGGCCAGCTCGCCGACGACCAGGACCGCCTCGACGCCCTGGTCGCCTGCTTTCCGGCCGGGACCGTCTCCGGCGCGCCGAAAGTGCGGGCCATGGAGATCATCCAGGCGCTCGAGACCACGCCGCGCGGCATCTATGCCGGCGCCGTCGGCTACCTCGACTTCGCCGGCAACCTCGATTTCTGCATCGCCATCCGCTCGATCGTCCTCGAGGCGGGCCGCGCGTCGGTGCAGGCGGGGGCCGGCATCGTCGCCGACTCGAACCCGACCGCCGAGTACGAAGAAACGCGCGACAAGGCGCGGGCGATGGTGCGGGCGTTGGAGCTGGCGCTCGCCGGGCTGTGACGAGCATGGTGCCAGCGCAGGGATTCTGCAGCATGTGCGGGCGGACGTGATGGTCCTGGTCATCGACAACTACGACTCGTTCACCTACAACCTGGTGCAGTACCTGGGCGAGCTGGGGGCCGCGGTGACGGTTCGGCGCAACGACGAAGCCTCGCTGGCCGAGCTGGCGGCGCTCGAGCCGGCGCGGATCCTGATCTCCCCGGGCCCCGGACGGCCGGAGGCGGCCGGGGTCACGCTCGACGTGATCCGCACCTTTGCCGGGCGGCTGCCGATGCTCGGCGTCTGCCTCGGACACCAGGCGATCGGGCTCGCGTTCGGCGGCGACGTCGTGCGGGCACCGGCACCGGTGCACGGCAAGACCTCGACGGTCGAGCACGACGGGCGCGGGATCTTCACCGGCATCACCGCGCCGTTCCAGGCGTCGCGCTATCACTCGCTGGTGGTGACGGAGACGGGGTGGCCGGGCGCGCTCGAGATCACGGCGCGATCGAAGGACGACGGGCTGGTCATGGGCCTGCGCCACCGCGAGTGGCCGCTGCACGGCGTGCAGTTCCATCCCGAGTCGATCCTCACCCACGAGGGCCGGCGCATCCTGCGGAACTTTCTCGAGTTATGACGCTGTTCACCGCGCTCATCGACAAGCTCGCGCGCCGCGACGACCTGACCACCGACGAAGCGGCCGACGCCATGGCGTTCATCATGCGCGGCGATGCCACGGCGGCGCAGATTGCCGGCCTGCTCGTCGGCCTGGCGATGAAGGGCGAGCGGCCGGCCGAGCTGGTCGGATTCGCGCGGACCATGCGTGCGCACGCGGTGCCGCTGGCGACGCCCGCGGGCGAGGTGTTCGACACCTGCGGCACCGGCGGCGATCGATCGGGAACCTTCAACATCTCCACCGCCGCCGCGCTGGTCATCGCGGCGTGCGGCGTGCGTGTCGCCAAGCACGGCAACCGGTCGGTGTCCAGCCGCTGCGGCAGCGCCGACGTGCTGGAAGCCCTGGGCGTTCAGATCGCCGCCACCCCGGCCGTCGTCGAACGCTGTCTCGCCGACGTCGGCATCGCCTTCTTCTTCGCGCCGACCTTTCATCCCGCGATGCGCCACGCGGCGCCGGCGCGCAAGGAACTCGGCGTCCGCACGGCGTTCAACCTGCTCGGGCCGCTGACCAATCCCGCCGCGCCGGCGCGGCAGCTCGTCGGCGTCCCGCGGCCGGAGCTGACCGAGCTGATTGCGCGCTCGCTGCTGCGGCTCGGCTCCGATCGGGCCTGGGTGGTGCACGGCGCCGACGGACTCGACGAGCTGTCGACAACGGGCTACACGAAGGTCTCCGAATGCCGCGACGGCACGGTGCAGACCTTCTACGTGCATCCCGCCGACTACGGCCTGCCCAAGAGCAGCGTCGCAGCGCTGCAGGGCGGCGAGGCGGCCGAGAACGCGCGGCTCGTGCGCGACGTGCTCGACGGCCGCCCGGGTCCGGCGCGCACCGTCGTGCTGCTCAATGCCGGCGCCGCGCTGTTCATCGCCGGGCGGGCCGAGTCGATCCGCGCCGGCGTCGCCGACGCCGGCGCCGCCATCGACGAGGGGAGAGCCAGGGCCGTGCTGGCGAACCTGATCGCGGTGTCGCAGTCCTCGGGAGCCGCCGCATCGTGAGCGCCGCACCGAGTCCGGACCTGCTCGCGGCCATCGTCGCCGGCACCCGGCGGATCGTGTCCGTGCGCCAGGCGGCCGAGACGCGCGCCGCGCTCGAGGCCCGGGCGCTGGCCAGGTCGCCGCGCGGCGCCGCGTTCCAGGCGGCGCTCGCGGATCCCGCGCGGCTCAACATCATCGCCGAATGCAAGCGCCGCTCGCCCTCGCGCGGTGTGCTGCGCCGCGATTACGATCCGGTGCGCGATCGCACGCGCCTACGAGGCGGCGGGCGCTGCCGCGGTGTCGATCCTCACCGAGCCGACGTTCTTCGACGGCGCGCTCGACCATCTGGCCGCCGTCCGCGAAGCGGTCGCCGTGCCGCTGCTGCGCAAGGACTTCTCGTCGACGAGTACCAGCTGCTCGAGGCACGGGCCTGCGGCGCCGACGCCGTGCTCCTGATCGTGGCGGCGCTGCCGGACGAGGCCCTGCGGCGTCTGCACGGACTGTCGGCACAGCTCGGACCTGGCCGCGCTGGTCGAGGTCCACGACGTGACCGAGCTCGAGCGGGCGCTGGCGGCGGGCGCCCGGATCGTCGGCGTCAACAACCGCAACCTGCACACGCTGGCCGTCGATCGGCGGGCCTCGGATGCGGTGGCCGAGCGCTTGCCGGCGGGTATCGTGGCCGTCAGCGAGAGCGGGCTGCGCACGCGGCAGGAGATGCTGTGCGCTGCAACGCGCCGGCTTCCACGCCTTCCTGATCGGCGAGCGATTCATGACCGCCCCCGACCCGGGCGACGCGCTGCGCGAGGTCCTGTCCCCGTCATGACCGCCATCAAGTTCTGCGGCCTGACGCGTGAGCAGGATGTCGCCGCGGCAGCCGGGGCCGGCGCCACGATGATGGGCTTCGTGCTGTGGTCGGGGAGCCCGCGCGGCGTCGACGTGGCCCGCGCGCGGACGCTCATCGCCGGGCTGCCGCCGGAGACCACGCCCGTCGGCGTGTTCGTCCGGCCGTCGTCCGGCGAGATGCGCGCGTGCCGTCGAGACGCCGGCATCCGCATCGCGCAGGTGCACGGCGTCGCCAGTGTCGACCGACCGGACCGCGCCGGCTGCGAGCTGTGGCTCGCCGCCACGCTGGCCGGCGACGCGCTCGACCCGCCCGTGGCGGAGGAGGTGACCGTCCTGCTCGACGCCGGCGACCGCGAGCGATTCGGCGGCACCGGGCGGACGATCGACTGGGGCGCGCGCGGCGCGCATCGCCGCCCGCCGGCCGGTGGTGCTCGCCGGCGGCCTGACGCCGGGCAACGTCGCCGCGGCGGTCCGGCAGGTGCGGCCGTTCGCCGTTGACGTCGCGTCAGGGATCGAAGAACGCCCGGGGGTGAAGGACGCGCACGCGATGCGCGCGTTCGTGGCGGCGGTGCGCGAGGCAGAGCGATGATCAAGGCAGGAGCAACGGCGGACACGTGGTTCGGGCGGCGCGATCCGGACGCGCGCGGCTACTTCGGTGCGTTCGGCGGGCGGTTCGTCCCGGAGACCCTGGTGGCGCCGATCCAGGCGCTCGAGGAGGAGTACCTCCGCGCGCGGCAGGATCCCGGCTTTGCCGCCGAGCTGACGCGCCTGCTCACACATTACGTCGGCCGGCCCACGCCGCTGTGGGAGGCGCGCCGGCTGTCGGCGCACTGCGGCGGCGCCCGCATCCTCCTCAAGCGCGAGGACCTCACGCACACCGGCGCGCACAAGATCAACAATGCCCTCGGCCAGGCGCTGCTCGCGGCGCGGATGGGCAAGCCGCGCCTCGTCGCGGAGACCGGGGCCGGCCAGCACGGCGTCGCCAGTGCCACCGCGGCGGCGCTGCTCGGGCTCGAGTGCGTGGTCTACATGGGCGCCGAGGACATGGCGCGCCAGGCGCTGAACGTCTTCCGCATGCGGCTGCTCGGCGCCGAGGTGCGCAGCGTCGAGGCCGGGAGCCGGACGCTGAAGGACGCCATCAACGAGGCGATGCGCGACTGGGTCGCCCGCCCCGACGACACCCATTACCTGCTCGGCTCGGCGCTCGGCCCGCATCCCTACCCGCTGATGGTCCGCGAGTTCCAATCCGTCATCGGCCGCGAAGCGCGCGCGCAGTGCCTCGCGCTCGCCGGCGCCCTCCCCGACGGCGGTGATCGCCTGTGTCGGCGGCGGCAGCAACGCCATCGGCATCTTCGACGCGTTCATCGACGAGCCCGCCGTGCGGCTGATCGGCGTGGAGGCGGGCGGCGAGGGGATTTCGCCCGGCCGCCATGCCGCGCGCTTCGCCGGCGGATCGGCGGGGGTGCTGCAGGGCACGCGGACCTTCGTCCTGCAGGACGCCGACGGCAACATCGAGCCGACGCACTCGGTGTCGGCCGGACTCGATTACGCGGCGGTCGGGCCCGAGCACGCATTCCTCCACGCCCAGGGCCGGGCCGAGTACCACGCCGTCTCCGACGAGCAGGCGATCGCGGGATTTCAGCTCCTGGCGCGAACCGAGGGCATCATCCCGGCGTTGGAGTCGTCGCACGCCATCGCCTACCTGACGGATCCGGCCGCCGGCTTCGCCGCCGGGGACGTGCTGCTGGTGAACGTGTCGGGCCGCGGCGACAAGGACGTCGACAGCGTGCAGCGGCGCCTCGAAGGACGAGACGATGCCGCGCATTGACGACACCTTCCGCGAGCTGCGCGCGCGGCAGCGCACCGGGCTGATCACCTACGTGACCGCGGGCGATCCCGATCTCCGCCGCAGCGGCGAGGTGCTGGTCCGGCTCGACCGCGCCGGGGCCGACGTGATCGAAGTCGGGGTGCCCTTTTCCGACCCGCTCGCCGACGGTCCGGTGATCCAGCGGGCAACCGAGCGCGCCATCGCCGCCGGCGCCACCCTCGACGGGGTCCTCGGCCTGACGACCGACCTCCGCCCGGCGATCCGCGCGCCGATCGTCCTCTTCAGCTACGCCAACCCGATCCTGCGCATGGGACTCGACCGCTTCGTGGCGCGGGCGAGGCGGGCGGGCGTCGACGGGGTGCTGATGCTCGACGTCCCGCCCGAAGAATCGGCCGACGTGCGCGCCGCGTTTTCGGGCGCCGGCATTGATACAATTTTTCTGTTGAGTCCGACCACCGGCGTCGCCCGGATTCGCCGCGCGGCGGCGCTCGGCAGCGGTTTCCTCTATGGCATCTCCCGTGTCGGCGTCACCGGCGCGCGCCAGGAGCTCGCCGCGTCCGCGCGGGCCCTGGCCGACCGCATCCGCGCCGAGACCGCGATGCCGCTGGCGCTGGGCTTTGGATTGTCGCGCCCCGAGCACGTCCGCGCGGTGGGCGCGTTCGCCGATGCCGCGGTCGTCGGCAGCGCTCTGGTCGAGGTCATCGCCGAACACGGCCGCTCGCCGGCCCTGCTCGACGAAGTCGAGCGGTACGTGCGATGGCTGAAGGATTGAGCCTGGAGGCGCTGCGCGAGGAGATCGACAAGATCGACGAGGTGATCGTCCGTCTGCTCGATCGCCGGGCGCGGTGCGCCTACGCCATCGGACGGCTGAAGAAGGACGCCGGCCTCGGCATCTACGAGCCGCAGCGCGAAGCGGCCGTGATCGCCCGCGTCAAGGAGCTGAACATCAAGCTCGGCGGACCGCTCGACGAACATGCCATCGCCCGGCTGTACGAGCGCATCATGGACGAGGCGCGGCGCATCCAGCGTCTCGAGGCGGGCCGCGAGCCGGCGCCGCCGCCGGAGCCGGACGACTTGATCGAGCGCGAGTAGGACGAGGCGACCGGGCGCGAGCAGCAGCGACAATCGTACGGGCCGCGGGCCTGACAGGAGCGGGACATGGTAGTGGTGATGAAGGAGCGGGCGAGCGACGCGCAGGTGGAGCAGGTCATCGCCCATCTCGTCGAGCTCGGGATGGACGTGCACCGATCATCGGGCGCGTCGCGCATCGTGCTCGGGGTCGTGGGCAGCGGCAAGGTGGACCCGCGCCTCATCGAGATGCTCGACGGCGTCCACGAGGTCCTGCGCATCAGCGAGCCGTACAAGCTGGCCAGCCGCACCTTCCGGCCCGAGGACACGGTGTTCGCCAGCGGCGACGTCCGCATCGGCGGCGACGAGGTCATCGTCATGGCCGGCCCGTGCTCGGCGGAGACCGAGACCCAGGTGCATGCCAGCGCCGCCGCCGTCAAGCGCGCCGGCGCCAAGGTGCTGCGCGGCGGCGCCTTCAAGCCGCGCAGCTCGCCGTACAGCTTCCAGGGGCTCGGCGAGGGCGGCCTGCAGATGCTGCGCGCCGGCGCCAACGCGCACGACCTCAAGCTGATCACCGAAGTAATGGACATCAGCCAGATCGAGGTGATCGACAAGTACGCCGACTTCCTCCAGGTCGGCGCCCGCAACATGCAGAACTTCACGCTGCTGCGCGAGCTGGGGCGTACGCGCAAGCCGATCATGCTCAAGCGCGGCATCTCGGCCACGATCGAGGAGTGGCTGCTGTCCGCCGAGTACATCCTCTCCGGCGGCAACAGCCAGGTGATCCTGTGCGAACGCGGCATCCGCACCTTCGAGAGCGCGACCCGCAACACCCTGGACATCTCCGCCATCCCCGTCGTCAAGCAACTGAGTCACCTGCCGGTGTTCGTCGATCCCAGCCACGGCACCGGCCGCCGCGACAAGGTCGGTGCGATGGCGCGGGCGGCGGTCGCCGCCGGCGCCGATGGGCTCATCATCGAGGTGCACTAACGATCCGGACCACGCGCTCAGCGACGGCGCGCAGTCGATGTTCCCGTCGCAGTTCGACCGCCTGATGGCGGAACTGCGCATCATCGCGCCCGCCATCGGCCGCAGCATCTGCCTCGAACCGGTGGCGCGGCGCGGATGGGCGCGCTGAGGCCCGCTGGCCTCTGAAACGCCCGGTGATACCCACGCATCTCGCCATCGTCGGTCCCGGCCTCATCGGGACCTCCGTGGCGCTCGCCGCCCGGCGGGCGTGGCCGTCGCTGGCCATCACCACCGTCGATCGGGATGGCGCCCTCGACGCTGTCGCCGCGGCCGACGTCGTGGTGCTGGCGGCACCGGTGGACGCCGTGGCCGCGATCGTCGCGGACGCGGCACGCGGATGGCGCGCCGCGCTCGTGATCGATACCGGCAGCACCAAACAGGCGATCGTCGCCGCCGCGCGCGCGGCCGGGCTCGCCAACTTCGTGGGCGGGCACCCGATGGCGGGCGCGGCCACGGCGGGCCCGGCCGCCGCGCGCGCCGATCTGTTCGACGGCCGGCCGTGGTTTCTCGTCCCGGCCGACGCCGGCCGTCCGGCGTGTGCGCACGCCGAGGCGTTGGTCACCGCCCTGGGTGCGACGCCGGTGGTGATGCACGACGATGGCGGCGAGCACGACCGGCTGATGGCGGCAATCAGCCATCTGCCGCAGGTCGTCGCCACCACCCTGATGAAAGTGGCGGGCGACGCGGCGGGCGAGCGCGGGCTGGCGTGGGCCGGCCCGGGATTGCGCGATACCACGCGCCTGGCCGCCGGCGCCGCCTCCGTCTGGGAGAGCGTGCTGGCGACCAACGCCGCCGCGCTGCGGCCGCTGCTCGGCGCCGTCGCCGCCGAGTTGACGGATCTCGCCGGCCGGCTCGACGATCGCGACGCGGTCGCCGCGCTGTTCGCGGCGGCCAACCGCTATCGGGCGCGCTTCGACTGATCGGCGCGGGCGGCCGTCGCCGCGGCGGCAGGTATAATTCTGCGGATGGACAAGGTCCTCCGGGACGCGGAGGAAGCCGTGGCGCTCGTCCCCGACGGCGCCACGATCATGATGGGCGGCTTCGGCCTGTGCGGCATCCCGGAACACCTGGTCGCGGCGCTGCAGCGTCGCGGCACCCGGGATCTGACGATCATCAGCAACAATGCCGGCACCGACGGGTTCGGCATCGGACTGCTCCTGCGCGCCCGCCAGGTGCGCAAGATGATCTCGACCTACGTCGGCGAGAACAAGGAGTTCGAGCGGCAGTACCTCGAGCGCGAGATCGAGGTCGAGCTGGTGCCGCAGGGCACCTTCTCCGAGCGCATTCGCGCCGCCGGCGCCGGCATCCCCGCCTTCTACACCCCGACCGGGTACGGCACCCTCATCGCCGAGGGAAAGCCGGTCGAGGTGTTCGACGGCCGGCATTACATCCTCGAGCGGGCGCTGCACGCCGACTTCGCGTTCGTCAAGGCGTGGAAGGCCGATGCGCTCGGGAACCTGGTGTATCGCCGCACCGCCCGCAATTTCAACCCGGTGATGGCGACCGCCGCCCGCTGTCACGATTGCCGAAGTCGAGCACCTCGTCGAACCCGGGGCGATCGACCCGGACCTGGTGCACACGCCCGGCATCTTCGTGCACCGGGTCATCGCCGGGCGGCCGTACAGCAAGCGCATCGAGAAGCGGACGGTCCGCGATGGATAAACGCGAGCGCATCGTGCGCCGCGTCGCACGCGAGCTGCGCGACGGCGACTACGTCAACCTCGGCATCGGCATGCCAACCCTGGTGGCCAACTTCGTGCCGCCCGGCGTGCACATCACGCTGCACTCGGAGAATGGCATGCTGGGCGTAGGCCCGTATCCGCTCGCCGGCGACGAGGATCCGGATTTGATCAATGCCGGCAAGGAAACCGTGAGCGAGCTGCCCGGATCCTCCTACTTCAGCAGCGCGGATTCGTTTGCGATGGTCCGCGGCGGGCACATCGACCTCACCGTGCTCGGCGCCCTCGAGGTGGACGAGCAGGGCAACCTCGCCAACTGGATGATTCCCGGCAAAATGGTCAAGGGCATGGGCGGCGCCATGGATCTCGTCGCCGGGGCGCGCCGCGTCATCATCGCCATGGAGCACACGACCCGTGACGGCGGGCACAAGATCCTGAAGGCGTGCACGCTGCCGCTCACCGGCGTCCGCGTCGTCAACCAGATCGTCACGGAGCTGGCGGTGATCGACGTGACGCCCGACGGCCTCGTGCTGCGCGAGATTGCCGCCGACACCACCGTCGAGCAGGTGCGGGCCGCGACCGGCGCGACCCTGCTGGCCGACCAGCCGCCGGGAACGTTCTGAGCCGCGCCTGCGCCATGCCAGCACAGCCCCTCGCCGTCATCCTGAGCGCCTGCCGGACACCGATTGGGAGTTTTGGCGGTGCGCTGAAGCAGCTGTCCGCCGCCGACCTGGGCGCCGTCGTGATTCGCGAGGCCGTCGGCCGGTCTGGAGTGGCGCCGGACGCAGTGGGGGAGGTCATCCTCGGCTGCGTCCTGCAAGCTGCGGCCGGCATGAACGTCGCGCGCCAGGCGGCGATCGCGGCCGGGCTCCCGATCGACGCGCCGGCGGAGACCGTCAATCGCGTGTGCGGCTCGGGCCTGCAGGCCGTCGTGCATGCGGTCGAAGGCGTGCGCATGGGCTACACCGACTGCATCGTCGCCGGGGGCACCGAGTCGATGTCCAACGCGCCGTATGCCCTCAAGGGCGCGCGCTGGGGCTACCGGATGGGGCACGCCGAGACGGTCGACACGATGATCGCCGACGGCCTGACCGACGCGATGCACCTGTGCCACATGGGCGTGACGGCGGAGGAAGTGGCGCAGCGCTATCGCGTGTCGCGCGCGGACCAGGACCACTTCGCCGCCGAGAGCCAGCGCCGCGCGGCAGCCGCCATTGCGGCCGGCGCCTTCGCGGACGAGATCGTCGCGGTGGCGGTGCCGCAGAAGCGTGGGGAGCCGCAGCAGTTTGCCGTCGACGAGTACCCGCGGCCGGGAACCACGGCGGCCACGCTCGCCGGCTTGCGTCCGGCGTTCGCCAAGGAGGGGAGCGTGACGGCGGGCAATGCGTCAGGGCTCAATGACGGCGCCGCGGCCGTGGTGGTCGGCTCGGTGGAGAAGGCGCGCGCGCTCGGGCAACAGGGACTGGCGCGCGTCTTGTCGTATGCGACCACCGGGGTCGAGCCGATGGTGATGGGGATCGGCCCTGTGTCCGCCGTGCGCAAGGCGCTCGAGCGCGCCGGCGTCGGGGTTGCCGACATCGAGCTCTTCGAGCTCAACGAGGCGTTCGCCGCGCAGTCGGTCGCGGTCGCACGCGAGCTCGGCCTCGATCCCGCGAAGGTGAACGTCCATGGCGGCGCCATTGCGCTCGGTCACCCGATTGGCGCCAGCGGAGCGCGCGTGCTGACCACGTTGCTGTACGCGCTGCGGCGGCGCGGCGGGGGTCGCGGGGTCGCCGGCCTGTGCATCGGCGGCGGCATGGGCATCGCGATGGTGATCGAGGTGTGACACTGCCGGCGCCGGTCGAGGCCGCCATCGTGGCGCACGCGCGCCGCGCATCGCCGCAGGAGTGCTGCGGACTGCTGCTGGGCCGAGATCAGGATGTCGCCGCGGCCGTCGCGACCCGTAATGCCGCGGCGGACGCAGCCCGCCGCTACCTCGTCGATCCGGTCGAGTACTTTCAGGTCATCCGCGCCGCACGCCGCGACCGTCTCGAGGTCATCGGCGCGTATCACTCGCATCCGCGATCGTCGGCGGCGCCGTCCCCGACCGATGCGGCGGAGGGCTTCTCGCAGTTCGTCTTCCTGATCGTCGGCCTCGGGGTCGAGCCGCCCGAGGTCGCCGCGTGGACCTGGTCGGCGGGGAACTTCGCCCCGCTCCCCCTCGTCCGTCTTGGGTAAGAGACATCGGTCGCGCCGGGCGCCGGCGGGGGAGGGGACACTGCAGACAATGTCGAGCGGCGTGCGCCGGGCTGCCGTGCGTGCGGGTGCGGTGGCACTGCTGATCGCGACGGCCACGCCCGGCGCCGCACAGCGCGGGAGCGACACACCGATCGGTTCCACCGCGCCGAGCGGCAGCGCCGTGCAGGGCGGCAGCGCCGCGCCGGGTGCCGGGGCGACGGCCGCCGAGCCGCCGCGCGCCTACCGCACGACCGGCTCGCGCATCGCGTTCGGCCGCAGCATCGAGATCGCCCGCGACGAGGAAGTCACCGACGCCGTCGTCGTGGTCGGCGGGTCGCTGCGCGTCGACGGACGTGTTCGCGACGGCATCGTGGTGATCGGCGGCGACGTCGCGCTCGGGCCCGACGCCGATGTGCGGGGCGACGTCGTGCTCGTCGGGGGACGACTCCTGCGCGCGGACGGGTCGCAGCTGCGCGGCAGCGTCAGCGACGTCAGCTTCGGCCAGTGGGGATCGTGGCAGTGGGGCGGCTGGCGCCTGCCGGTCGTGGGCTTTGGCGACGTCGGGCGATGGCTCGGCCTGCTCGGCGCGCTGTTTCGCATCGCGCTCGTCGCGATCCTCATGGCGCTGGTCCTCCTCGTTGCCCGCGCTCCGGTCGCCCGCGTCGGCCTGGCGGCGGCCGCCGAGCCCGGACGCGCGCTGCTGGTGGGTCTGGCCGCCGCGATTCTGTTCCTGCCGGCGCTCGTCATCGCCAGCATCGGCCTCATCGTCACGATCATCGGCATCCCGCTGGTCGCCTTGCTGGTCCCGACGGCGTTTCTCTTCATGTTCGCCGCCCTGCTACTCGGCTTCACCGGGATCGCGTGCCGCCTGGGGCAGGGGTTGGGCGATCGTCTCGGCTGGCGCGGCCACAGCGCGTTTCTGGCGAGTGCCGTGGGCCTGTTCCTGGTGATTGGCCCGACGCTGGCGGCCCGCCTCGTCGGCCTGGCCCCCGAACCCTGGCGGTTTGCGGCCTGGGCGCTGTTGCTCACCGGCGTGCTGATCGAGGGCCTGGTGTGGACGATCGGACTGGGCGCCGCGCTGGTGACCGGCTTCGGCCGGTGGCACCCGTCGCCGCCGCCGCTCCCTCCCCTCCCGCAGACCGGCGTGGTCACCGCCGCCGGCTAGCGCCGCGGCTCATCACCTTCCCCTGATACACTTAGTCGTTTGCCCGCTGCGCGACCGGTACGCGCGCGTAGTCCCTTTGTCCTGGCGGAGAGCGATGCCATCGGCGTACGAGATTCCACAGTTCCGCACCAGCCAGAGCGCGCCCGGCACGATCGACGCCGGGCTCATCGCCGTTCCGGTCGTCCAGGACGAATGCGACAAGGTCGACTGGCTCGAGAGCGCCACCGCGGGCGACTTCGCGGCGGCGGTGCAGCGTGGCCACTTCACGGGCAAGGTCTGCGAGGTCTGGCTCGGTGCGGCAGCCGGAGGCGGCGGATCCCGCCGTCAGATCCTCGCGGTCGGCGTCGGACCGCGGGCGGAGATCTCGGTGGAGCGCGTGCGCCGCGCCGCGGCCTGCGTGGCGTTGACCGCACGTCAGCACCGGCAGGCCCGGCTCGGCGTGGCGGTGGACCCGTCGTGGGGCGCGCCGTGGATCGAAGCGCTCGCCGAAGGGCTGACGATCGCCAACTACGACAACGGCCACTACAAGAGCCGCGGTGACGCGCCGCATTTCGTCGGCACCATCGAAGTGGCGACCGCGGTGGCCGGCGCCGCCGCCATGGTCGAGCGTGGATGCCGGGTCGGCGAAGCGGTCAACGCGGCGCGCGTCCTGATCAACGAGCCGGGCAATCGTTTGACACCGCGGCAGTTCGCCGAGCGCGGCGCCGCCGTCGTCGACGTGCCTGGCGTCACCACCGAGGTCCTCGACGAGCGGCGCATCGAGGAGCTCGGCATGGGGCTGCTCCTCGGCGTGTCCCGCGGCAGCGACGAGCCGCCGCGGCTGATTGTCGCGCGCTACGAGCCGGCCGGCGCCCCGGCACGGCCGCTGCTCGCGCTGGTCGGCAAGGGCGTGACCTTCGACACCGGCGGCATCTCGCTGAAGCCGGCCGACGGCATGGAGCGGATGAAGGACGACATGGCCGGCGGCGCGACGGTGCTCGCGGCGCTGCGCGCCATCGCCCTCGAGCGACTGCCGCTGCGCGTGATCGCGGTCGTGCCGGCCACCGAGAACATGCCGGGCGGCCGGGCGACCAAGCCCGGGGACGTGTTGCGCGGCGCGTCGGGCCTCACCGTCGAAGTCAACAACACCGATGCCGAGGGCCGTCTGATTCTCGGCGACGCGCTGTGGTACGCCCGGGAACTGGGGGCCACCCATCTGATCGACGTCGCGACGCTCACCGGGGCGTGCGTGGTGGCGCTGGGGAAGGTGACGACTGGCCTGTTCGGCAGCGATGCGTGGGTCGAGGTGGTGCGCGCGGCCGCCGACCGCGGCGGCGAACGGGTGTGGCCGCTGCCGCTGTTCGACGACTACAAGGAATCGCTGAAGAGCGAGATCGCCGACATGATCAACAGCCCCGGCCGCGCGGCGGGGGCCATCACGGCGGCGATGTTCCTGCGTGAGTTCGCGGGCGACGCACCATGGGCGCATCTCGACATCGCCGGCACCGCGTGGGCCGAGGATGCGCGGGCGTGGACGCCCAAGGGGGCGACCGGGGTCATGGTGCGGACGCTGGTGGAAGTGGCCCGGAGCGGCGGATCGAGCTGGCCGTAAATGCAGAACGCGACCCCGGGGCAGCCGGTCACGATCATCGAGCTGATCGAAGAGCCGGCGTCCAGCATCGACATGATTCAGGTGGCGGTCGCCGCCTTCGGCCTGACCGGCGTCATCATGTCGGCGGCGCTGGTGGCCGGGCTGGTGGCCGGCGCGCTGTTCATCTGGTATCGCCGCCGGCGCCCCGCCACCACCATCGAAGCCCGCGGTAACGAGCACAACCTGTTTCGCGCCCGGTAAAAAAGGGTCGGGTCTGTTTGCAGTTTTTGCCACCCGGGTGTGCAAAAACTGCAAACAGACCCGACCCCTTTTCTCTTACTGCGACGCTACGGCGCCCTGTCCCTTGAGCGAGCGACGATACCGCATCACGGCCGCGTGCAGCGCTTCGGCAATGCGCTGCTTGTAGGCCGCGCTCTTCAGCAGCTGCAGCTCCTCGCGGTTGGTCAGGAACGAGACCTCCGCCAGCACGCTCGGCATGCCCGCGCCGACCAGCACCACGAACGGCGCCTTCTTCACGCCCAGGTTCCGCACATTGCGGTTCGACCGTCGCAGGCGGGTCACCAGCGCCTCCTGCACCATCCCCGCGAGATCGCGCGACTCGTCGAGCTTGGTGTTGAGCGCAATCGCCTTGATGATGTCCGGCAGCTTGCGCATCTCGCCGGCGTGCGCCGAGTTCTCGCGCGCCGCCACTGCCTCGGCCTCCGGCGTCGCGGCAAAGCTCAGGAAGTAGGTCTCGACCCCGCGTGCCGCGGTGTTGCGGCTGGCATTGGCGTGAATCGACAGGAATAGATCCGCGTCTTCGCGGTTGGCGATGGCCGTCCGCTCCTCGAGCGGGATGTAGACGTCGGTCCTCCGGGTCAACACCACGTCGATCCCGGGCTCGTCCCGCAGCAGCGCCTCCAGCCGCAGCGCAACGTCCAGCGTGAGGTCCGCCTCGTGGAGCCCTCGCGCCTGCGCCCCCGGATCGCGGCCGCCATGTCCCGGATCGATGACGATGCGCGACACGCTGAGCCCGAGTTGCCGGGCGAGCGAGAAGCCGCCGGCGCGGTTCGCGTTCGCCGCTTCCGGTGCGGGGCCAGCGGCCGCCACCGGCGTCGTCGGCCGTCCCGCCACCGGCGCCGGCACGGCCGGAGTATCGATCGCCGCGGCGGGAGCGGCGGGCGCGGGCGGCGGGTTGGGCGCCGCGGTCAGCGCCACGGCCGACCCGCCGTCGACCGCGCCGGGCCGTTCACAGTCGATCACCACGCGAAACGGGTTGTAGAGGACGTAGGCGCTGTGCCGGTTGACGCCCTCGAGGTCGAGCACCACGCGCACGGTGCTGTTGGGATGGCGGCCGACTCGGATCTGCCGGACGGTGTCGGACGGGTAGCGCAACACGGCGTCCACCAGGTCTGGCGCCGCCTCCACGTCCTTCAAGTCGAAGAACACGCGTGCCGGCCCCGCCAGGGTCTCCTCGCGAAAGACCACCTCGCGATCCAGCGCCAGCGTGACGCGCACCGCATCGGGCAGTACGGTGCGCTCGATCGCGGTCAGCCGGGCGCGGCCCGATGCGGCCGCCGCGGCCGGCGTTGCCGGAGCCGTGGGCGCCGGGACCGTCCCTTCGGCCGTCGGCGCGGCGGCGGTCTCCGACGCCTCCAGCCGGGCGAGCGCGGGCCGGCTCGCCGCGATCAGCGAGCTGGCCGGATACTCGGACGCCAGGCGCCGGTAGAAGCGGATCGCCGTCTGGCGGTCCTTGTCGTCGCCGAACCGCTCGTGCAGCGTGGCCGCCAGCGCCGCGCCATTGGCCAGCGCGTTGTCCGAGTAGCCGCTGATGGGAAAGCGCCGCACCAGTGCGTCGTAGGCGGCAATGACGGCGCGCGCCTCGCGCAGCGCCGCGGCGCGGCGGTCGGCCGCTGCCGTCGCGCCCTCGATCGAGTCCCGCGCGCTGCGTTCGCGCGCCTGCGCCGACTCGTAGCGGGCGCGCGCCGTCTGCGCCTCCGCCGACGCCGGCCACAGCACGGCGAGCGCCGCCGCCACTACGATCGCGCCCCAGATCCGAATCAATCTCGCGGTCATCATATTGCTCCGCTATCGCAGCTGTGTATCCACTTCTTCGAAGTACTCGCGCCCCACCAGCACCTCGCGCGGCTTGCCGCCAACCGCCGGCGACACGAGCCCTTCGGCTTCCATCATGTCCACCAGGCGCGCCGCACGGCTGAACCCGATGCGCAGCTTGCGCTGCAGGTAGGAAATCGACACCTGACCGCCCTCGACGATGATGCGTGCGGCCTCGTCGTAGAGGTCGTCCTTCTCGAACTCGAGGCCCTCGGCCCCGGTCTTCTTGTCCTCGGCGGTGATCGACTCGTCGTAGACGGGCTTGCCCTGCTTGCGCAGGAAGCTCGCCAGCCGCGCCGATTCCTGCTCGGAGATGTACGGGCCATGCAGGCGCAGCTTCTGCGACGACGCCGGCGGCAGGAACAGCATGTCGCCCTTGCCGAGGAGCTGCTCGGCGCCGTTGCCGTCGAGGATCGTGCGCGAGTCGATCTTCGACGACACGCGGAACGAGATGCGCGCCGGCAGGTTGGCCTTGATCAGGCCGGTGATGACGTCCACCGACGGCCGCTGCGTCGCCAGGATCAGGTGGATGCCGACGGCGCGGGCCATCTGCGCCAGCCGCGCGATCGACTCTTCGACCTCGTTGCCGGCCACCATCATCAGGTCGGCGAGCTCGTCCACGACCACCACGATGAACGCCAGCGGCCGCGGCGGTTCGGCCCCTTCGGGGACGTCCTGATGGTCGATCAACTGGCGGATGTTGCGGTTGTACTGCTCGATGTTGCGCACGCCGAACGCCGCCAGCGTCTTGTAGCGTTCCTCCATCTCGCGCACCGCCCAGCGCAGGGCGTTGGCCGCTTTCTTCGGATCGACGACGACCGGCGTCATCAGGTGCGGGATGTCGTCGTACATCCCGAGCTCCAGCCGCTTCGGGTCGATCATGATCAGCCGCACCTCGTCCGGGGTGGCGCGGAACAGGATGCTGGTCAGCATCGCGTTCAGGCCGACCGACTTGCCGGTTCCGGTCGATCCGGCGATCAGCAAGTGCGGCATCGCCGCCAGGTCGGCCATGAACGGCTCGCCGTGAATCGTCTTGCCGAGAGCCACGGTCAGCTTCGACGCCGTCCGCTGGTAGACGTCCGACTCGAGCAGTTCGCGCAGCGAGATGGCTTCACGATTGGGATTGGGAATCTGGATCCCGACCGTCGACTTGCCGGGAATCCGCTCGATCAGCACCGACTCGGCCTGCATCGCCAGGCACAGATCGTCGGCGAGGCTGGTGACCCGGCTGTACTTGACGCCGGCGTCGGGCTTGAACTCGAAGGTCGTGACGACCGGGCCGGGATGGATCTGGACGACCGCGCCCTCGACGGAGAACTCGCGGCATTTCTCCTCGAGCAGCCGCGCCGATTCCATGAGCTCGCGCTCGTCCACCTTGCGCTCGGCTTTCGGCGGGTCGAGCAGCGCGGCCGGGGGCAGCGTGTAGCCGCTCATCCGCCGCTCCGCCGGCGCCCGGCCGATCGGCTCGAGGTCGGTCAACGGCAGGGGCGGGGCGATGGGCGTTCGCGCGCGCTTCTGGACGACCGGCGGCGTCACCCGGCTGCCACCGGCCCCGCGCGCCGGCGGCACGTCATCCTCGCTGTCGTCCTCCGCGACGCGCGCCGCGGCCTTGGGCCGCACCGGCGGATCGGGCCGCGCGGCGCGCTCGACCGCCGCCTTGAGCAGTTCGGGCGGCGCCGTGCCCTTCTTCACGTGCTTGGCGATGACTTCGAGACGCTGCTGCGCCTTGCGCCGCTCCTCCGCACGCTGGCGGAAGTCGGACCACGTCGAGCGGATGGCCGTCGCCAGCAGCCGGAAGCCGGCGCTGAAGAAGCGGCCGAGCGAGAACTGCGTCGCGAGAATGACGGCGACGAAGAGCAGGGTGAGGATGACGATCAGCGATCCGGTGCGGCTCAGGTAGGTGGCCGAGAACCCGGCAATGAACTCCCCGATGTAGCCGCCGGCGCGGAGCGGCCGATCGCCGACGTCCACGCTGCCGAGCGCCAGGTGCAGGACGGCGCTGCTGCAGGCGAGGACGAGGAGGGCGCCGGTGATCTTCGTGTACACCGCCTCCATCTGCCGGCACCAGAAGTAGTGCCACCCGGCGACCGCGATCACCGCCGGGATCAGGTAGCTCCCGTAGCCGAGGAGCTGGAACGACAGCTCCGCGAGAAAGGCGCCGACGCGGCCGACGAAGTTCGCCGGCGCCCCGTCGCCGGTGCTGAAGAACCAGACCGGGTCGGTCGGCTCATAGCTGGCGAGGGCGATGAGCCAGAAGAGGCCGGCCGCGAACATCGCGACGCCCACCACCTCGCTCAACCGCCGCGACAACGCCGTTCCCGCTGCACCCATGTCTCAGATCTCCATCACCACCGGCAACACCATCGGGCGCCGGCCGGTCCGCTTGCGGACGAAGCGGCGCAACTCCTGACGAATGCGTTCCTGGATCAACCCGGGGTCGGTGCGCTCCTCGACGCTGGCCTCGGCGATGACCACCGAGAGATGGCGCGCGCCGTCGGCGAGCAGCGCGTCGGCGCCGCCGTCGGTCACGAACCCGCGCGCGATGATCTCGGGCAGCGTGTCGACCACGCCGGTCTGCCGGTTGATGGCGACGACCGGCACCATCACCCCGTCGGCGGCGAGGTGACGGCGATCGCGCAGCACCTCGTCGCCGACCTCTCCCACGCGCGTCCCGTCGATCAGCACCCGCCCGGTGGGCGCCTTGCCGTCGATGCGGGCGGTCCCGCGCTCGACGCGGATGACGTCGCCGTTCTCGGCGGTCAGCACGTCCACCGCCGCGGGCAGGCCGCCGAGGACGAGCTCGGCGACGCGCGCGTGCCGCGCCAGCTGGCGATACTCGCCGTGAATCGGGACGAAGTGCGCCGGCCGCACCAGCGCCAGCAGCAGCTTCAACTCCTCCTCGGCCCCGTGCCCCGAGACGTGTACGTGCTTGCTCGCTTCGGTCACCACGTCCACGCCGCGGCGGGCGACGTGGTTCATCACCCGCCCGATCGCCTTCTCGTTGCCGGGAATGGCGCGTGCGGAAATCACCACCCGGTCGGGCGGCGCCAGCTTGACGAAGCGATGGTCGTCGATCGCGATGCGCGACAGGGCAGCGTTGGCTTCGCCCTGCGAGCCGGTCACCAGGCAGAGCACGTCCTGCGCCGGATGGTGCGGAACGTCGCTGTCGCGGATCCAGCTGCCGGCCGGGATCCGCAGGTGGCCGAGCCGCTGCGCGATCTGCGAGTTCTCGTGCATCCCGCGGCCGACGAACGCCACCTTGCGATCGAACTGCACCGCCAGGTTGGCCAGGATCTGCAGCCGGTAGAGGCTCGAGGCAAACGTCGCCACCACCAGCTTGCCCTCGGTGCTGGTGAAGATCTCCTCGAACGCGTCCTCGACGTCGAGCTCCGAGCCGGTGTAGCCGCGGCGGTCGATGTTCGTGCTGTCGCCGAACATCACTGCCACACCCTCGGCGCCGAGCTGCGCGAAGCGGCGCAGGTCGAACGGCTCGCCGCCGAGCGGGGTCTGGTCGATCTTGAAGTCGCCGGTGTGCAGCAGCACCCCGTGCGGCGTCCGCACGACCACCGCGACGCAGTCCGGCATGCTGTGCGTCACGCGGATGAACTCGATCTGGAAGGGCCCGATGGCGACCACGTCGCCCGGCCGGATGGCGGTGATGCCGTGCGGCGTGTCGACGCCGTGCTCCTCGAGCTTCGGCGCAATGAACGCCAGCGCCAGCGGCGTGCCGTACAGCGGCCCGTCCACCAGCGGCAGCACGTAGGGGACCGCGCCGATGTGGTCCTCGTGCCCGTGCGTCAGGATGAGCGCCTTGATCTGGCCGCGGCGCGCGTCGAGGAACGAGAAGTCGGGAATGATGAGATCGACGCCCGGCAAATCGGGTTCCGGAAACATCGAGCCGGCGTCGATCACGATGGTGGTATCCCCACACGAGACGGCCATCGTGTTGAGGCCGAACTCGCCGAGGCCGCCGAGCGGCACGACCTCCACCACCGGGGCACCGGGCGAAGCCGCGGCGTCCATCCACACACTCATGCGTATCCCAGCCAGGCGACGCGCCTGGAACGAAACGCCAGCGGCCGCGCCCTGCGGACAGACCTCGGGCGAGCACGTGAAACTGGCACTTTCAGGCTGCTGGGCGAGCCTGGAAAAAAGTCGGGCGGGTTGCGGCGAACTATAGCACAGACAAGCGTTTAGCTGGCAAACGCATCAGCCAGCCTGGCGACGTCGGCCAGCGCCAGCGTTTCGGGCCGGCAGCGGGGATCGACCCCCGCCCGCGCCAGGATGTCCGCCGCCGAGCGGCCCCGCGCCGTGGCAAACGGCGCCAGGGCATTGGCCACGACCTTCCGGCGCTGCGTGAACATCGCCCGGACGATGGCGACCACGAGCTCGGGATGACGGACGTCGGCGGGCGGCGGCCGGAAGGCGAGGCGCACGAGCGCGGAGTGTACGCGCGGCGGCGGCCGGAAGGCGCCCGGCGGCAGCTCGAGCAGCGCCGCCACGTCCGCACCGAGCGCGGTCGTCAGCGTCAACACACCGTACTCGCGCGACGCGGGCCGGGCCAGCAGGCGATCGGCGACCTCCTTCTGCAGCATCAGGGTGGCATCCTGCACGGCGCCGGTGGCCGCCGCGGCTTCGAGCAGGCGCAACAGGATCGGAGTCGAGATGTAGTAGGGCAGGTTGCCCGCCACGCGGACCTTGCTGGCCGGTGTCGCCCCGAGCTCCCGCGTCGCGAGACCCGCCAGATCGACGTCGAGCACGTTGGCCGCGAGCACGGTCACGCGCGGCAGCGCGCGCGCTGCGAGCGCGGCGGCCAGGTCGCGGTCCACTTCCACGGCGAGAAGCTGCGCCACCCGCGCCGACAGCGGAGCGGTCAGCGCCCCGGAGCCGGGACCGATTTCGAGGAACCGATCGTCGGGCGCCGGCGCGATCGCCGCCACCACCTTGCTCACCCACGCCGGCTCGAGAAAATGCTGCCCGAACCGCTTGCGCGGCCTCACGCCGGCGGCTCGTCGGCGAAGGGCTCGCCCCGCCAGTAGCGCTCTTCGATGGCCATGATCTCCTCTTCACTCAACCCGAAGTAATGGCCGAGCTCGTGAATCAGGGTCTCGCCGATGGCCACGACGATCTCCTCCTCGTCACCGGCGGCGTCGTCTTCGATCTCGTCCTGGAAGAGGGTGATGCGGTCGGGCAGGGCGTTGCCGTGCCCCCACTGCCGCTCCGGCAGCGGCACGCCCTGGTAGAGCCCGAGCAGCACTTCGTCGTCTTCCATCTCCATCTCCGCCAGCAGTTCCGGCGAGGGACGGTCCTCGATCACGATGGCCACATTGCGGATCTCGCGGGCGAAGTACGGGGGGATGGTGTCGATGGCCTCCTCGACCAGCTCGCGGAACTGTGCCCGCGTCATGGCCGGGCCCGGCGCGGACTGGTACGGGCGGTGCGCGTGGCGGCGGCCGCGCCGCGGCCAGCGAAATCGCAGTCCTTGCGCGCGTTACAGCGCGGACAGAGCGGCGTCGGCCGGCAGATACGGCGCCCGTGCAGGATCAGCGTGTCCGACGCCTTCGTCCACCGCGCGGATGGCAGATAGGCGCACAGGGCCGCCTCGACCGTCTCCGGATCGTCACTGTGGACGAGCCCGAGGCGGTTGGCGACGCGCAGGACGTGCCGATCGACCGGCAGACCGGGCACGCCCAGGGCATGGCCGAGCACGACGTTGGCGGTCTTGCGGCCGACGCCGGGCAGCTTGACCAGCGCGTCCATGTCCGCCGGCACCTGTCCCCGGTGGTGTTCGACCAGTGCGCGCGCCATGCCCACCAGCGCGCGTGACTTCTGGCGGAAGAACCCGGTGGACACGATGAGCGGCTCGAGGTGAGCCGGGTCGGCCGCCGCGAGCCGGCGCGCGTTCGGATACTGCCGGAACAGCGCCGGCGTCACCAGGTTCACGCGCTGATCGGTGGACTGCGCCGACAGGATCGTCGCCACCAGCAGCTCGAACGGCGTGCGATACGCCAGCTCCGTATCGGCATCGGGATAATGCCGGTCGAGCGCGTCGAAGATGCGCCGCGCCACTACACGCGACTTCACCGGCGGGCCTCAGTGAACGGGACCCTTGCCCGGCACCGGGGCGGCGGCCGGCGCGTGCGATTCGGAAAAGATCCGCAGGTTCTCCTGCAGCGCCGCCACCAGCGTCGGGACGAACTGCACCGGCATCACGATCCGCGCCTTCACTGGGGCCCGCACGGTGTGATCGGCTTCGGCCTCGCGAATCTCTTTTTCCGAGAGCGGCATGACTTCACAGAAGGTCAGGGTGAAGTCGAACGGGGTATGGGCGACCCCGCAGAAATTGGCATAGACGCGCGAGGGCCCCGCGCTGTCATCGTCGGGGATGATGGTGAAGTTGATCTGCTTGCGCTCTGACATCCCGTCAGTCTACGTCAGTACTTCCGCATCACTCCGATGACCACGCCCTGGATCTCGACGTTGTCCAGGTCGGCGAAGATCGGCTGCATCGAGGGATTGGCGGGCTGCAGGCGCACGCGGCCATCCTCCTTGTAGAACTTCTTGAGCGTCGCGTCCTGGCCGCCGACCAGCGCAATCACCATTTCCCCGTTGTCCGCCGATTTGCGGTCCTCGACCACCACCCAGTCGCCGTCGCGGATCTGCTCGTCGATCATCGAGTCGCCGCGCACGCGCAGGACATACGTGTCCCGCTTGCCGCTCAGCAGCGATTCGGGGATGGCGATGCTCTCGGTGCCCGCCACCGCCTCGATGGGCATGCCCGCCGCGACGTAGCCGAGCAGCGGGACCTCGACCGCACGGCCGCCGCCACGGCCCGGCAGCACCTCGACCGAGCGGCTGCGGTTCCACGCCCGCCGGATGAACCCCTTTTCCTGCAGGTTCGTCAGGTGCTTGTGCACCGTGGCCAGCGACGACAACGTGAACCGGCGGCCGATTTCTTCCAGGCTCGGCGCATAGCCGTGCTGCTGGATGAACTCGTTGAGGTAGTCGAGAATCTCTCGTTGGCGTTTCGTGAGCGGCTGCACGGCTTCCTCCTTCGGCACCTGCCGGTCGGCCCGGGCGAAGAAACTCCAAAGCCGCAGGCTCAGCGGAGAGTAGAACAAACAAAAGGCGAAAGTCAATATTCGTCTGCTCTAATACAACCTTGCCCCTCCGCGGAGGTCTAACCGGACAAGGGTCGCCGTGTCATGAGCAATGGATCCGCAGTTCGCCCGTGGCTGGCCGCCGGGGCCGGCCCGCACTGGACGGTGAGAGTGGTTGAGCCGGAAGAGCCGTCGGCGATCGACCCTGCGCTCGAGGGGCTCGACGACGCGTCGCTCGTGGCGGCTTGCCGCGAAGGGCAGCGGGCGGCGTTCGAGGTGCTTGTGGCGCGTCACCGGCGGGCCGTCTATCAGGTGTGCTTTCGGTTCACCGGATCGCACGAGGACGCCAGCGACCTGTCGCAGGAAACCTTCGTGCGCGCGTGGCGGGGCCTCACGACGTTCCGCGGCCAGGCCGCCGTGTCCACCTGGCTCTACCGCATCGCCGTCAACGCCTGCCTCAACCGCGCGACTGCCCGCAAGCTGGAGACCGAGCCGCTGGCCGCCGATCGATTCGTGGACGATCGATGGGAGGATCCGAGCGCCGGGTTGATTCGCGGCGAGCGTGCCGCGGCCGTCCGCCGGGCCATCGCCAGGCTGCCGGCGCGCCAGCGGGCGACGCTCGTCCTGCGCACGTACCAGGAACTCTCGCACCAGCAGATCGCCGACATCCTCGGCAGCTCGGTCGGCGCGGTCAAGGCCAACTGCTTCCACGCCTTGAGGAACCTGAAGAAGATCCTCGGGAGCGAACCATGAAACACCTCACGCACGGCGAGCTGCTCGACCTGGCGGAGGGAACGGACCTGACGGCCGCGGCATTCCGTCACCTGCAGGCGTGCACTGTTTGCCGCGAGGAAGCGACCGCCATCGCGGCCATGCTCGGCGAGGTCCGCCGCGTCGATCTGCCCGAGCCGTCGCCGATGTTCTGGGACCTGCTCTCTGCGCGGGTCCGCCGGGAGATCGCCGCCGAGCCGGCCGCGCCGATGGCCGACTCGGCCGGCTGGCGCTGGACCGTGCTGGCCCCGTTTGCCGGTCTTGCCCTGCTCGTGCTGGCGCTGCTCGCGACGGTGGTCCCAACCGGCGATCTCGCCGACGCGCCGGTGCCACGAGTGGCGCTCGACGCCGGCGCCGACCCGGCTTGGGAGATGATCGCGGAGCTGGTCGGTCCCCTCGACGCCGACACGGCCCGGGAGGCGGGGATCGTCGCCGGCCCCGGCGCTGCCGACGAGGCAGTCCTCCTGATGAGCGGCGCCGAACGCGAGGAACTGGTGCGGCTGCTGCGCGACGAACTGGAGCAGCCCGGTGGATAAGCGACACACGATCGGCGCGCTCGTCGCAGCCCTCCTCCTGCTGGCCCCGGCCACCGTCGTTTCCGGACAGGAACTGCCGGCCGAACCCGGCGGGCCCACGGTGGAAGTCCGCCCGGCGCAGGTCCAGCAGTTGTTCGACGCCATGCTGGTCATGCAGGCCCAGGACGCGCTGTCGCTGAGCGAGTCGCAGTATGCGCAGTTCCTGACGCGCCTCCGCGTGCTGCAGGACACGCGCCGGCGCAATCAGCAGGAGCGCAATCGCCTCATCGGCGAACTGCAGCGTCTGACCAACCCGCGGAACCCACGCGGGGCGGAGCCGGACATCAAGCAGCGGCTCACCGCGCTGCACGAGCTCGAGGCGCGAGGCGCCGCGGAGCTGCGCCGTGCCTACGACGCGATCGACGAGGTGCTCGACGTCCGGCAGCAAGCACGCTTCCGGGTCCTCGAGGAGCAGATCGAGCGCCGCAAGCTCGAGCTGGTGAGCCGCGCGCGGCAGGGCAACCCCAATCGGCAGCTGCCGGCGCGAAAGCCGCCGCCGCGATGACGCCGGCGGGCGAACCGATCCGCGGCCGCCCGCGTCGTACAATACAGTCATGAAAGTCATTGCCTCCATGCTGGCCGGAGGCGTCCTGCTCGGCGCGTCCGGGGATGTCTCACCGCAACAGGCCGATGCGTTCCAGCAGAAGCTGACGCGCATCGTCCAGCAGGCCGAGTCGACGAGTACCCGGCCGCGGGAGACGGTCGTCACCGAAGGAGAGGTCAATGCCTATCTGCGCTTCCGCGCCGGCGAGCATCTGCCGGTGGGTGTGACCGACCCGTCGGTCGGCATCCAGGGGCAGGGACGGATCAACGGCCGCGCGATTGTCGATCTCGACGCCATCCGTCAGAAGAAGAGCAGCGGCGGCTGGCTCGACCCGGCGAGCTATCTCACCGGGCGCCTGCCCGTGACCGCCGCCGGCATCCTGCACACGCGCGACGGCCAGGGGCGCTTCGAGCTGGAGACCGCGGAGGTCAGCGGCGTCCCGATTCCCAAGGCCTTCCTCCAGGAGATGGTCTCGTTCTACACCCGCAGCGAGGATCATCCGAAGGGTATCGTCCTCGACGAACCCTTCGCGCTACCCGCCAACATCCGAAGCATCGGCGTCGACAAGGGTCGCGCCATCGTTGTGCAGTAACATCCCGTCGTGTCGGACGACGTGCTGCAGCTGCCGCTGCAGTTCCTGAAGGGCGTCGGCCCGCGGAAGGCCGCCGATCTGAAGAAGGCGGGGCTGCTCACCGTCGAAGACCTGCTGTTCCGATTTCCGCTGCGCTACGAAGACCGCAGCCGCCTGCAGTCCATCATCGCGGTCAAGCCCGGGCAGACGGTCGCGGTGAGCGGAGAAGTCCTGCACGCCAGCCTGCAATCGACCCGCCGCGCCGGCTTCCGCCTGTTCACGGCGCTCATCCAGGACGCCAGCGGCCAGATTCAGGCGGTGTGGCCCAACCAGGCGTTCCTCAAGGACGTGATCCGGGCGCACCAGCAGATCGTGCTCTACGGCAAGGCGGAGCACTGGGGATCGCGCGGCCTGCAGATCACCGATCCGGAGTTCGAGATCATCCGCGACGCCGGCGGCGACGAATCGTCGGCGCTGCACACCGGCCGCATCGTGCCGGTGTACGAGCGCACCGGCAGCGTCACCACCAACATGCAGCGGCGCGTGGTCTGGCAGGCGCTCGAACAGCTCCCCGCCGTTCTCTTCGATCCGGTTCCGGCCGACGTGCTCACGCGCGAGCGCTGGCCCGCACGCCGCGAGGCGCTGCACGCCGCGCACTTCCCCGACGCCGACACGCCGGTGGACGCGCTCAACCGCTTCGCTACCCCGGCGCAGCGGCGGTTGATCTTCGAGGACTTCTTCGTCTTCCAGGCCGGGTTGGCGCTGCGGCGGCAGCAGAACGCGGCGGTGCGCAAGACACTGGTGCCGACGGTGGACGACCGGATCCGCGAGGCCGCGCGTGCGGTGCTGCCGTTCAAGCTGACCGAAGGACAGCGCGGGGCGCTGGCCGAGATCGTGGCCGACCTGCAGCGTCCGTGGCCGATGCAGCGGCTGCTGCAGGGCGACGTCGGCGCCGGCAAGACCATCGTGGCGCTGCTGGCGGCGCTGGTGGCGATGGAGAACGGCTTCCAGGCGGCCTTCATGGCGCCGACCGAGATCCTCGCCGAGCAGCACCTCGGGACGCTGGCGCGCTGGCTGGCTGCGACGCGCTACCGCGTCGCGCTGCTCAGCGGCCGGGTCACCGCCGCCGAGCGGCGGTCGCTGCTGCCGGCGATCGAGCGCGGCGATGTCCAGCTCGTCGTCGGGACGCACGCCCTGGTGCAGGAGCAGGTCAGGTTCCACGCGCTGGCCCTCGCTGTCATCGACGAGCAGCACCGGTTCGGGGTGATGCAGCGGGCGGCGCTGGCGGGGAAGGGACTGCATCCCGACGTGCTGGTGATGACCGCGACGCCGATTCCGCGCACGCTGGCCCTGACCGAATGCGGCGACATGGACGTCTCGGTCATCCGCGGGCTGCCGCCCGGCCGCACGCCGGTGCGCACGCTGGTCAAGCCCGATTCGCGGCGCCAGGACGTCTACGACCTGGTCCGCCGCGAAGTGCAGGCCGGCCGCCAGGCCTATGTCGTCTACCCGCTGGTGGAGGAGTCGGAGAAGGTGGACCTGAAGGCCGCCACGGCCATGGCCGAGCACCTGGCGCGGGACGTCTTTCCGGACCTCCGGGTGGCGCTCGTGCACGGCCGGATGAAGGCCGACGAGAAGGCCGCGGCGATGCGCGGGTTCGCCGCCGGCAGCGTCCACATCCTGATCGCGACGACGGTGGTCGAGGTCGGGATGGACGTGCCCAATGCGACGGTGATGGTGGTCGAGCACGCCGAGCGATTCGGGTTGTCGCAGCTGCACCAGCTCCGCGGTCGCGTCGGGCGCGGGCACGCCGAATCGGTGTGCGTGCTGCTCTATCAGTCGCCGTGGTCGGAGGAGGCGCGCGCGCGGCTGAAGGCGATGGCCGATACCAACGACGGGTTCCTCATCGCCGAGCGCGATCTGCAGCTGCGCGGGCCGGGCGACTTCTTCGGCACGCGCCAGCACGGGCAGCCGCAGCTGCGTGCCGGCGACCTGACGCGCGACGTCGATCTGCTGGAGCTGGCGTTCGCCGAGGCGCGGGCGCGCGTGGAGGCCGGCACGCTGAGCGAAGCCGAGCGCCGCCACGTGGAGAGCGTGTGGCAGCGGCAGTTCGGGTTGATCACCGTCGGCTGATCGCCGCACCAGGGCTCCGACTCGCGTATGCGCATCATCGCCGGGATGAACAAGGGACGGCGGCTGAAGGGTCCGACCTGGCCCGGGCTGCGGCCGACATCGGACCAGCTGCGCGAGACGCTGTTCAACATCGTCGCGCGACGGGTGCCGGAGGCGCGGGTGCTCGACGTGTTCGCCGGGTCGGGGGCGCTCGGCCTCGAGGCCCTGAGCCGCGGCGCGGCGCGGGCGGTGTTCATCGAGCAGGACCGCCGCGCGGTCGCCCTCATCGAGGAGAACGTGGCGCGCTGCGGCGTGCGCGACCGCTGTGTTATCATCCGCGACGCGGCCGGCCGCGCGCTGCTGCAGCCACTCGACGACGACCCCTTCGATCTGGTGATGCTCGATCCGCCGTACGAGTGCGAGGCGCTGGCCGACGTCATCGCCGGGGCGGCGGCGCACCTGGCGCCGGACGGCCTCATGATCCTGGAACACGCCGCCCGCCGGACGCCGCCGGCGGTGCATGGCATCCACCCGGTGCGCACCGTGCGCGCCGGCGACAGCGCCCTCACCATGTTCGAGGCAGGATGAGCAGCCCGACGACCAGCTCGGCCCACATCGCCGTTTGCCCGGGATCGTTCGACCCGCTGACCAACGGGCACATCGACATCATCGAGCGCGGCTGCGCCATCTTCGATCGTGTCATCGTCGCCGTCCTCGTCAACGCCGACAAGACCCCGCTGTTCACCGTCGACGAGCGCGTCGCCATGCTGCGCGAAGTGTTCAGCGGGCGTCCGAACGTCGAGATCGACACCTTCCACGGCCTGCTGGTCGAGTACGCGCGGGCCAAGGGTGCGCATGCCATCATCCGCGGGCTGCGCGCGATCTCCGACTTCGAGTACGAATTCCAGATGGCGCTGATGAACCGGCGGTTGAACCACGAGCTGGAGACGGTGTTCCTGATGCCGGCCGAGCAGTACACTTACACGAGCTCGCGCCTCATCAAGGAGGTCTTCCGCCTGGGCGGCGAAGTCGGCGGGCTGGTGCCGCCGGTGGTCAAGGAGCGGCTGCGGCAGAAACAGGCCAGCCAGCCCGGCGCGGCGCGAGATCGGAGGGCATGATGTTGAGCAGCCGGATGGCGCAGATCGCCCCGTCGCCGACGCTGCGGGTCACCGCCGAAGCGGATCGGCTGCGACGCCTCGGCGTCGACGTCGTCGATCTCGGCGCCGGGGAGCCCGATTTCCCCACCCCCGCGCACATCAAGGCGGCCGGGCAGGCGGCGATCGCGGCCGATTTCACCCGCTACACCCCGTCGGCCGGCATCCTCGAACTGCGCGAGGCGGTGTGCCAGCGCTACCGTCTGGACGAAGGCGTCGATTACCGGCCCGAGGAAGCGATCATCACCGCCGGCGCCAAGCAGGCGCTGTACAACGTCGCCATGGTGCTGTTCGAGCCCGGCGACGAGGTGATCACGCACGCGCCGTTCTGGCCGACGATTCCCGAGCAGATCAAGCTCGCCGGCGCGACGCCGGTGATCGTGCAGACGCGGGCCGAGGACGGGTTCGCCATCCACGCCGATACCCTCATCGCCGCGATCACGCCGCGGACCAAGGGCATCGTCATCAACTCGCCGTGCAATCCGACCGGGGCGCTCATCAGCGACGAGGCGGCCGAGGCCATCGCCGACGCCGCGGCCCGTCACGGGTTGTGGGTCGTCGCCGACGTCACCTACGAAAAGCTGATCTACGAGCCCGGCACCCACCACCTCGTGCGCGTGCTCGCCGACCGCCTGCGCGACCGCAGCATCATCTGCAGCGCCGCCTCGAAGGCGTACGCCATGACCGGGTGGCGCTGCGGCTGGGCGATGGGGCCGCGCGCGGTGATCAGCGCCTGTAATGCGATCCAGGGGCATGCGACCTCGAACGTGGCCTCGATCACGCAGAAGGCCGGCGTGGCCGCGCTCACCGGGCCGCAGGACAGCGTGGCGGCGATGCTCGCCGAGTACCGGACCCGCCGCGATCGCGTGTGGGAATGGCTCACCGAGGACCCGCGCTTCACCTGCGTCAAGCCGCGCGGCGCCTTCTACCTGTTTCCGTTCGCAGTCGACGCCCTCGAACCGGCCGGCGTGGCGACGACGGCGGCCTTCGCCGAGGCGCTGCTCGAGGATGCGCACGTCGCGGTGACTGCCGGCGAGGCGTTCGACGCCCCCGGCTACTTCCGCATCTCCTACGCGACGTCGCTCGATCGGCTGCGCGAAGGCGTGACCCGGATTCACGAGTTCGTGCGCCGCCGCGAACGCGGCGGCGTCGCCGTCTGAGCGGACGGGACGGCGCCTCCATGCCGGGCGCATCCATGCCGGTCACGGCCGAGTTCCTCCACGCGCTCACCGCCATCGTCGGCGAGGCGCACGCGCGCGTGGACCCTGCCGCGATCGCCGCCTACGGCCGCGACGCCCTGCAGATCGGGCATCCCGCCGACGTCGTGCTGATGCCGGCGGACACCGCGCAGATCGCGGCCATCGCGCGCGGCTGCCACGAGCGGCGCGTTCCGCTCGTCGTTCGCGGCGCCGGCACCGGGTACACCGGCGGCGCGGTGCCGCTGCGCGGCGGCGTGCTCCTGTCGATGGAGCGGCTCGACCGCATCCTCGAGATCGACGACGAGAACCTGCTGGCCGTGGTGCAGCCGCACGTCATCACCGGCGATCTGCAGGATGCCGTCGAGCGCCGCGGGCTCTTCTACCCGCCGGACCCGGCCAGCCTGCGCCAGTCCTCGATCGGCGGCAACGTCGCCGAGTGCGCCGGCGGCCCGCGGGCGGTGAAGTACGGCACCACCAAGCGTTACGTGCTCGCGCTCGAAGCGGTGCTCGCCAGTGGCGAGGTGATCCGCACCGGCTCGAAGGCGGTGAAGAACGTCGTCGGCTACGACCTCACGCAGCTGCTCGTCGGGTCGGAGGGCACGCTGGCGATCGTCACCGAGGTGACGCTGCGCCTGGTGCCCAAGCCGCCGGTGCAGGCGGCGTTGCAGGCGATGTTCGCCGACGTCGGCGGGGCGGTGGCGGCGGTCTCGCTGCTGCTGGCGGCGCGCGTGCTGCCGGCGACGATCGAGCTGATCGATCGCGAGTCGCTGTCGGCGGTCGAGCGCCACCTCGGGCGGACGATGGCGCCCGCCGCGACCGGCGCGATGCTGATCGTCGAGGTCGACGGCGTGCGCGGCGGCGTCGACGAGGAAGCGGAGCGCGTGCTGGCGGCGTGCCGCGCGGCGGGCGCGATGGCGGTGCAGCGTGCCACCACCGACCTCGAGCGCGAGGCCCTGTGGGAGGCGCGGCGCGAATTGTCGCTGGCGCTGCGGGCGCTGGCGCCGCGCAAGATCAACCACGACGTCGTCGTCCCGCGCGGCCGCGTGCCGGCGCTGTTCGACCTGATCGCGCGCCTCCGCCGCGAGCACCGGCTGCTGATCCCGTGCTTCGGCCATGCCGGCGACGGCAACATCCATGTCAACGTCATGTGCGATCCGGCGGATGCCGGCGAGATGCAGCGCGCCGCGGCCGCGGAGCGCGCGCTGTTCCAGGGCGTGGTGGCGCTCGAAGGATCGATCAGCGGCGAGCATGGCATCGGCTTCGCCAAGGCGCCCTACCTCGGCCTCGAGCTTTCGCCCGAGGTCATCGCCCTGATGCAACGGGTCAAGCTGGCGTTCGATCCGCACCAGATCCTGAACCCCGGCAAGCTGTGGGACTACGACCCGGGTGAGGGCGCGCCGGCAGCGTCGTCCTGATCGGCGAGGACGCGGACCAGCACCACCGCCTGCAGATCGCGCGCGCGATCGGGCCACAGCAGCATGCGCGGCCGGAGCCCCCCCTCATCGAAGTAGGGGAGGTCGGCGAGCCGCGCCAGGCGCAGCCCGTGGTCGCGCGTCAGGCGCGCCGCCTCGTCCGCCGGCAGCACGATCAGCGCGCGCGGGTGGCGACCCAGCCACTCGAGGACGTGCGCGTCGTGAATGAGGTCGGTGTGCCTCATCCCGGTGTAGAAGACGAGGTTGCGGACGAAGACGCGGTAGGTGCCGATCGCCTCGTCGCCGCGCCGCGCGTCGCGGACCCGCTGCGCCATCTCGTGCACCGCCGAGGCGTCGGCGTCGGCGAGGGCGCCGTAGGGGAGGACCGCAAAGGTCAGCGCTGCCGCGAGCGCCAGGACCGCCGGCGCCGCCCGCCACGCCCGGGTCAGGCTCACCACGGCGACCGCGGTGCCGGCGAGCGCAGTGATGACGGCGACCGCCAGCGTGGCGGCGTTCGGCACGCCGACGAACAAGGGCTGCGCGCGGTAGAGCAGCGCGCCGAGGGCGATCAGGAAGACCCCGGCGAGCACGCACCCGGCCACGACCGCCAGGTTGGGCCGCGGCCGGACCCGCATGCCGCCGCGGCTGTGCCATTCGCTCGTCCGCGCGACAATCGAGGCGGCCAGCAGCACGGCGAGCGGCGGCAGCAGCGGCAGCACGTAGCGCGGCTGCTTGCCGACCGACAGGGTGAAGAAGAGCAGGGGCAGCACCAGCCAGAGGAGCAGGCGCAGCTCGATCGTCCCGACGTCGCGGCGGCGGGCCGCGAACTGCGCCACCGGCCCGAGCCACACGAGCGTGAGCGGCGTCCACGGCAGCAGTCCGCCGGCCAGCACCGGGAGGTAGAACCACCACGGGCGCGGATCGTTGAACCGCGCGGTGGCAAAGCGCTCGAGATTGTCGCCAACGAAGAAGCCGCGCAGGTACTCGGTCCCATGCTGCGCCCACATGGCGAGGTACCACGGCGAGGCGATGGCGACGAAGACGATGGCGGCGAGCACGACGTCGGCGAACGCGAGGTCGAACGTCCGCCGCTCGATGAGCAGGATCGGCAGGACCACGAGGGCCGGGATGACCAGGGCCAGCGGCCCCTTCATCAGGAACCCCAGGGCCGCGGCAACGGCAACCAGGAGCAGCCAGTGCCGCGGGTGGCGCTCGCGTTCCAGCGTCGCCACCAGCGCCGCCCAGATGGTCAGGCTGATGAAGAAGGCCAGCGGCAGGTCCGGCAGCGCCATGCGCGCGAGCGCGAAATATCCGAAGCTGGTCGCAGTGATGGCGCCGGCGACCAGGCCGGTGGACTCGTCGTACCATCGGCGCCCGACCGCGGCGGTGAGGAGGACGAGACCGATGCCGGCCGCCGCCGACCACAGCCGGGACGCCAGCTCGGTCGGGCCGGTGACGAGAAAGACCGCCGCGGTCAGCCAGTAGTAGAGGGCGGGCTTCTGGAACCGCGGTTCGTAGTTGAAGTGCGGCGTCAGCCAGTCACCCGACTCGACCATCTCGCGCGCCGACTCGGCGTAGAACGCTTCGTCGGTATCGCCCACCGCGCCGCGGCCCAGCGCGGCCACGAAGGACAACAGCGCGAGGAGCACGACGGGAATGGTCGAACGGCGCACGGAGGACGATTGTACCGGCGATCGGGCTCTATACTCGATCGATGAAGACCGTCGCCGTGATCGGCGCCTCTCCCAACCGGCGCAAGTTCGGGAACAAGGCGCTGCGGGCGTTCAGCCAGGCTGGCTACGACGCCATCCCGATCACGCCGGCGCACGCCGAGGTCGAAGGGCGGCGCGCCTATGCCGCGGTGACCGACTTCCCGGGAGCGATCGATCTCGCCACCGTCTACGTCCCGCCGCACGTCGGCGAGCAGCTGCTCGAGGGGCTCGCCGCCAAGGGCATCACCGAAGTGTGGTTCAACCCCGGCGCCGCGTCGCCCGGCCTCATCAGCCGGGCCAGGGCCCTCGGCCTGCAGCCCATCGAAGCCTGCAGCATCGTCGGGATCGGGATGAGCCCGTCGAGCTTTTGAGCTATACTGCGAAAAACACCGTCTGCCTCCCAGGAACTCC
The DNA here is from genome assembly GCA_963707795.1 of uncultured Acidobacteriota bacterium. Classification (GTDB taxonomy): domain Bacteria; phylum Acidobacteriota; class Vicinamibacteria; order Vicinamibacterales; family UBA2999; genus JACCSI01. The sequence goes on from OY970174.1 coordinate 1,639,718, forward strand.
AGCGCGGACCGGATCAGCCCGGACCCGATTGTTCCTTGCGTCACATCCCGAGAGCCACCACTTCGACAGGTCAGCAGCCATGCCCAATTCCCACAAGCGCCAAGGATCCGGACGCGGCGGTCAGCAGCCCCCACAAGCCGATGTCGCGCAGGAGGCGGAAGCCGCCGCCGCGACCGCCACGGCGGAAGGCCGGCGCGCCGGTCTCAACATCGGCGAGCTGAAGGACATGAGCATCCAGAAGCTCACCCAGGTCGCCAAGGAGCTCAACGTGCCCGGGGCGACCGGGATGCGCAAGCAGGAGCTGATCTTCCAGATCCTCAAGGCGCAGACCGAGCAGAGCGGCTTCATCTTCTCCGAGGGCGTGCTCGAGGTCCTGCCCGACGGCTTCGGCTTCCTGCGCGCCCCCGACTACAACTACCTGCCCGGGCCGGACGACATCTACGTCTCACCCTCGCAGATTCGCAAGTTCGACCTGCAGACCGGCGACACCGTGTCCGGGCAGATCCGGCCGCCGAAGGAGGGGGAGCGCTACTTCGCCCTGATCAAGGTCGAGGCGGTCAACTTCGAGGCGCCGGAGCAGGCCCGCGACAAGCTGTTCTTCGAGAACCTGACGCCGCTCTACCCGCAGGAGCGCATCCGCCTGGAAACCGAGACCGAGAACCTCTCGGCGCGGGTCATGGATCTGATGACGCCGATCGGCAAGGGCCAGCGCGGTCTCATCGTCGCGCCGCCGCGCACCGGCAAGACCATGCTGCTGCAGAACATCGCGCAGTCGGTGGCCAAGAACCACCCCGAGGTCTACCTCATCGTGCTGCTCATCGACGAGCGGCCGGAAGAGGTCACCGACATGCAGCGCTCGGTGGACGGCGAGGTGATCTCGTCCACCTTCGACGAGCCGGCGCAGCGCCACGTGCAGGTCGCGGAGATGGTGATCGAAAAAGCCAAGCGGCTGGTCGAGCACAAGAAGGACGTCCTCATCCTCCTCGATTCAGTGACCCGGCTGGCCCGCGCCTACAACACCGTCATCCCGCCGTCGGGCAAGGTCCTGTCCGGCGGGCTCGACAGCAACGCCCTGCAGAAGCCGAAGCGGTTCTTCGGCGCCGCCCGCAACATCGAGGAGGGCGGCTCGCTGACCATCATCGCCACGGCGCTGGTGGACACGGGATCGCGCATGGACGACGTGATCTTCGAGGAGTTCAAGGGCACCGGCAACATGGAGATTCACCTCGACCGCAAGCTGACCGACAAGCGCGTCTTCCCGTCGATCGACATGCTCAAGAGCGGCACGCGCAAGGAAGAGCTGCTCATCGCCCGCGAGGATCTCAACCGCATCTGGGTCCTGCGCAAGGTGCTCAACCCGCTGTCGCCGGTCGAGGCGATGGAGCTGCTGCTCGACAAGATGGGGAAGACCAAGAACAACGCGGACTTCCTCGCCGCGATGCAGAAGATGTCCTGATCAGGCGCAGCCACCGCGCTGACGCCGGGAGAGATGATGGCGACAATCAAGGTCCGACAGAACGCCTCGTTGCTGGTCGACGGCGACGACGTGAGGTTGATCGACTGGAACGGCAACGAGTACGCGATCCCGAAGCGGCCGTTCGCGCTCTGCCGCTGCGGCCACTCGACGAAGAAGCCGTTTTGTGACGGCACGCATTCGAAAATCGGGTTCCAGGCCGCGGAGGCCGCGCTCGGTCCCGAGGCCCAGGATCGACCCGCCGACGACCCGGCGAAGCCGCAGCCGTAACCCGCCACTCGCCGCTCCTGCTGCCGCAGCGGGCCTCCGCCAGTCCCTTACGCCAGGATGTCGTGGATCACGGTGCCCGACACGTCGGTCAGGCGGAAGTCGCGCCCGCTGTAGCGATAGGTGAGCTTGGTGTGATCGATTCCGAGCAGGTGCAGGATCGTGGCGTGCAGATCGTGCACGTGCACCGGCTTGTCGATGGCCTTGAAGCCGAAGTCGTCGGTGGCGCCGTAGACCGTGCCGCCCTTGATGCCACCGCCGGCCAGCCACATCGTGAAGCCGAACGGGTTGTGGTCGCGGCCGTTCTGTACCGACCCGGCGCCGCCGCCGACCTCGCACACCGGGGTGCGACCGAACTCGGAGCCGCAGATGACCAGCGTCTCGTCGAGCAGCCCGCGTGATTTGAGGTCCTTGATCACCGCCGCGTACGGCTGGTCCGAGTCCTTCGCGTTCTTGCGGTGCGATTGGATGTCGGCGTGCGCGTCCCAGGGGTCGCGGTTGGCGTAATAGGTCTGCACCATGCGCACGCCCCGCTCGACCAGCCGCACCGCCATCAGGCAGCCGCGCGCCGTGCTGCCCGGGCCGTACAGCTTCAGCGTCGCCTCCGACTCCTTGCGGATGTCGAAGACGTCCGGCGCCTCGGTCTGCATCCGGTAGGCCGTTTCCATCGACTGGATCGCGGCGTCGAGCTGCGGGTCCTGCAGCTGGGCACGATCGGCGCGCAGCGCGTCCAGCTGCGCCAGCAGGTCGAGCTCGCGCCGCTGCTCGGGCAGGGTGAACTTGTCGTTGTGAATGTAGGAGACCAGCTTCTTCGGATCGAAGTCCTTGCCCACCACCTGGTCGGGTTTCTCCACCTTGTCGGAGATGAACGTGCCCTGGTGCACGCCGGGCAGAAACGCGCTGTTCCACAGCGGCGGCCCCACCGTCGTCGGCAGGTCGGGGCAGAGGACGACGAAGCCGGGGAGGTTCTTGTTCTCGGTGCCGAGGCCATAGGTGAGCCAGGCGCCGAGCGACGGGCGGCCCACCTGGCTGTGGCCGGTGTTCATCATCAGCAGCGACGGCTCGTGGTTGGGGATGTCGGTGTAGACCGAGCGTACGAAGCAGAGGTCGTCGGCACAGCCGCCAACGTGCGGGAACAGCTCGCTGATCTCGATGCCGGCCTGGCCGTAGCGGCTGAACGTGAACGGCGACCGCATCAGCGCGCCGGTCTTGCGCTCGGTGGCAACCGCGGCGCCGGGGAGCGGCTGGCCGTTGTACTTGTCGAGGGCCGGCTTGTGGTCGAAGCTGTCTACCTGCGACAGACCGCCGTTCATGAACAGGAAGATGACGTGTTTCGCCTTCGCCGGATGATGCAGGCCGCCGGTGGCGCGCACCTTGGGATCCTGCGCCGCGAACAGGCTGGCGGTGGTCAGCGACTCGCCGACCAGCCCGGCGAACGCGAGCATGCCGAAGCCGTTGCCGATGCGGCAGAGCGCATCGCGGCGGGTGACCGGGGGCGGTGATTTATGGCTCATGACAATGACGGTCCGCGATTCCGGATCGGCCTCAGTCGACGAACAGGAACTCGTTCGAGCTGAGGAGCACTTTCACGTAGCGGCCGAACGGCGTCACCGGCAGCAAGGTCTTGCGCGCCTCGTCCGCCTTGCCGCTCGAGCCGCCGACGCCCGCCATCATGCCGTCGGTCATCGCCGTGGCCGTCGGGCTTTGCGTCGGGCTTCGCGGCGAGCGCCGCCGCGGCGCCAGGCTTGTCCCCGGCCCGCTTCGCCGTCTCCGCGGCTGCCGCCCTGGCGGCCTCCGCCTTCCGTTCCTCGTACGCGCGCAGCGGTTCCTCGGTCACGTACTGCACGCCGGCGGCGAGCTCGGCGTCGCTCGGCGCCCGGCCGAAGAGCAGCCGGTAGGTCTTGCGGATGCGCGCGCGCGTGTCGGGCTCGCTCTCGACCAGCCGCGCGACCAGCTCGCTCTGCTGCTGCATGAAGTCGCTGTTCATCAGGAACAGCCGCTGCAGCGGGACCGTGGTCGCGAAGCGCTGCTCCGCCGAGATCGTGGGGGCGGGGAAGTCGAACAGCTGCAGGAACGGGTCGATGCGATAGCGGCTGACCTTGCCGTAGACGGTCCGGCGGGTCGCGGTCGGAGTCAGCGTCTCCGAGGGGCCGCCCATCTTCCCGTCGAGCGCCCCGGACACCGCCAGCATGCCGTCGCGAATCTGCTCGGCGGTCAGCCGCCGGCGGTTGCCGCGCCAGTACAGCCGGTTGCCGGAATCGGCGGCGGCATTGGCGGCGTGGTGATCGGCACTGAGCTGGTACACCTGGCTGAGCATGATCTGCCGGTGCAGCGTCTTGATCGACCGCCCCTGTTCGACGAACGCGGCGGCGAGATATTCGAGCAGCTCGGGGTGCGTCGGCCGCTCGCCGTTGATGCCGAAATTGCTCGGCGTATCCACGATGCCGGTGCCGAAGTGTCCCTTCCACACGCGATTGACGATGACACGGGCGGCGAGCGGGTGGGCGGCAATAGCCTCGGCCAGCTCGAGACGGCCGCTGCCGGCCGCAAACGCCGGCGGCGTGTCGGGGCTGAGCACGCCGAGGAACCGCCGCGGCACCTCGTCGCCCGGGCGCATCGGATTGCCGCGAACGGCGACGTGCGCGGGCACCAGCGTGTCGAGGTCGCGCACGCCGTGCGCGTAGGCGAACTTCGGCGGCAGCTCGGCGCGCAGTTTCTTGAGGTCGTCGCGCAGCGCCTGCACGTAGGCGCGGCGATCGCCGCTCAACTGCCGCTCCAGCCCCCAGCCGCGGAAGTTCAGGACGCCCGGCTTGATGTAGCCCTGTGTCGCCGCCGGGTCGAACCCGTCGCCGAGGTCGCGGCGGAAGACGTCGGTCCACAACTGCATCTGTTCCGCCGGCAGGCCCTTCAGCTCGAGCGCGCAGCCGGGACAGAAGTCGTCGTTGGTGATGAACTCGCTCGGCAGGTTCGCCGGCTTCTTCTTCTTCGTCCCCGGCAGCGCCTTCGCCCGGATGATGTCGTTCTCCTCGTCGACGTCCTTCTTCGCGAACATCACCTCGAGCAGCAGCGCCTGGAAGGCGTCGGCCAGGGTCCTGGCCTCGTCCGCCGTGCCCCCGCGCGCGATCATCGCCTGCCAGTCGGTGAGGTAGGGATAGAAGCGCGGCGGCTTGGCGAGAAACGCCACCCAGCGATCGAGCAGCTCGAAGTCGAGCTTCTCCTGATCGACGACGCGGCCGACGGGGTCCTTCGGCTCGCCACTCACCCGCCACGCCGCCTGCAGGTACTTCGACGTGTGGAGCGCGAGCGTCTCGCCGAGCTGCCGGCTCTCGACGTCGAGGAACTCGTCGAGCAGCTTCTGCTTCTGCTCGATCTTCTTCTCCAGCGCCTTGAACCGCTCCACCTCGCCCTGCGGCGCCAGCGGATACTCGTGGTACGTGGTGTTGAGGAACACGCCGGCCAGCGAGTAGTAGTCCTTCTGCGGAATCGGGTCGTACTTGTGATCGTGGCAGCGGGCGCAGGCCACCGTCAGCCCGAGGAACCCGCGCGACACGACGTCCACCCGGTCGTGGCGTTCGTCGGCCTTGGTGATCTCGACCGCGCCGTTGTCGTAGTACCAGGGGCCGAGGCCGAGCAGCCCGAGCGCCGGCAGCGTCCGCGCCCGCGCCCGCTCGTCGAGCAGGTCGCCGGCGATCTGCGCCGTGACGAACCGATCGTAGGGAAGGTCGTCGTTGAACGCCTTGATCACCCAGTCGCGATAGAGATACGCGTTCGGGTAGGGCGCGTAGCCGCGCCCCTCGGGATCGAGACTGCGCGGATCGTCCTCGCCGTAGCGCGCGACGTCCAGCCACTGCCGTCCCCACGTCTCGCCGTAACGGGGCGAGTCGAGCAGGCGATCGACGACCTTCGCGAAGGCGTCGGGCGACGCGTCCTGCTCGAAGGCCTCGATCTCCTCCGCGGTCGGCGGCAGGCCGGTGAGGTCGAACGTGGCGCGGCGAAGCAGCGTGCGCTTGTCCGCCGGCCGGACCGGCGTCAGCCCGTCGCGATCGAGCCGCGCCAGGATGAAGCGATCGATGGGGGAGTCCCAGCCCTCGCGGGTCGCCGGCGGCGCCTCGACGGGCTTCAGCGGCTGAAACGACCAGAAGGCGCGCTGCTCGGCGGTGATGGTGCGCTCGCGCGACGTCGCCAGCGGCGGGCCGGCGGGCATGGCGGCGGTCGCCGGCCACGGCGCGCCCTGGCGAACCCACTCGGTCAGCGCGGCGATCTGCGCATCCGACAGCCTGGCGCCGTTTTTCGGCATGCGCGGCGCGTTCGGCGCGTGCCGCACGGCCTGCAGGAGGTAACTCTCGTCGGGGTTGCCCGGCACCACCGCGGGGCCGGAATGTCCGCCCTTGAGCAGCGCCTCACGCGAATCCACGCGCAGCCCGCCGGCTTCCGCCTTGGTGTGGCACATGAAGCACGACTCGACCAGCACCGGCCGCACGTGGGATTCGAAGTGTTCCAGCGCCTGTGCCGTCGGCGGCGCTGCCGCAGCCGGGGGGGCTGAAACGGGGGCTTGGGCGGCCCACAGGCCGGCCGTCATCAGGGCGGCGGCCGCACTCGCCAACAAGATCCGTATTTTCGAGGATTCCATACCGTCCCGGCCGCTGCCGCGAAAGCTGGCCTATTATGCCATCGTGCCTGTTCCGCCAAAAGCCGCCATCTGCTTGATTCTGCTTGCTTTGACGTCATCCCTGCCGGCCGACCAGGATCCGCCGCCGCGGCCCAAGCGTCCCGGCGTCGCCGAGCTGGCCCTGCGCGTGCCGATGACACGGCTGAAGCCCGATCAGGTGTTCGAGATTCCCGGAGTGCCCGACTGGCTCGCCATCGACGACCACGTGTGGGTGTCGAACTTCCCGAAGCACACCGTGACGCGCATCGACCCCGTGGCGAACACGATCGTCGACACCATCGCGGTGGGCAAGAACCCCTGCTCGGGTCTCGCCGCCGGGTTCGGCAGCCTCTGGGTCCCGAATTGCGGCGATCCGAGCGTCTCGCGCATCGACCTCGAGACGGGGAAGGTGACCGACACGCTGCCGCTCACCATCGGCAACAGCGAGGGTGGCCTGGCCAGCGGCGCCGGCAGCATCTGGATGATGACCGACGCCGCCGGCACGCTGGCGCGGATCGATCCGGCGACCGGCAAGGTCGTCGCGGAGATCTACGTGGCGCCCGGCTCGTTCGCCGTGGCCTTCGGGGAGGGAGCGGTCTGGGTCACGAGCACCGAGAAGGGCGTCCTCACCCGCGTGAACTCGCACAACAACCTGGTCGAGCAGACCATCCCGGTCGGACCGCGCCCGCGGTTCCTCGCCGTGGGCGACGGCTCGGTGTGGACGGTCAACCAGGGCGACGGCACCATCTCGCGGGTGGACGCCACGACCAACAAGGTGGTGGCGACGATCGCCGCCGGCATCCCCGGCCCCGGCGGCGAGATCGCGGTGGGTGAGGGATCGGTCTGGGTAACGTCGTTCGAGTTCCCGATCACGCGCATCGACCCGGCGACGAACAAGGTGGCGCAGCAGTTCTACGGGGAAGGCGGCGACGCGATTCGCGTCGGGCACGGCTCGGTCTGGCTGTCGAACCTGCGGCAGGCCAATGTCTGGCGGCTGGATCCGAAGCGGATCATGGCCACGCTGCCGGAATGATGCGAGACGGGCGACCATGCGAGACGACACGCAACGCGCCGCCGGCGTGGCCGGCGCTCTGGCCGTCTGCGGCTATCTGCTCTTCATCCGTGTCTACGACCTCGATGAAAACTTCTGGCTGCTGAGCGAGCAGGTGCGGGACTGGGCGCCCACGCAGGGTTTGTTCGCGGACCTGCCGCTGGCCGGGCCGCGCAGCCTGAACAGTGGCGTGGACATCGGACCGGCCTATTACTGGTTCCTCTGGCTCTCACACGCGGCGCTGGCGCCCGTCCTCGGCAGCTTCCCGCATACCGGCGGGTGGGCAATCTCGCTGCTGCATGCCGCGGCTGATGTCCTGCTCCTCGTGGCCTTGTGGAAACGGCTCGAGTCGTGGCCGTTGGCGGCCGCGATCGTGTTGCTGGTCGGAAGCTCGCCCTACGACGTCGGCTTGACCTCCACCATCTGGAATCCACCGGTGGCGTCCGGACTGGCGAAGCTTGCGACAGCGGCGATGCTGTGGAACGAGTCACTGTCGACGATGACGTCCGTGCTGGCCATCGTGTGTGCCTGGCTCGCCGTGCAGATGCATCTGACCGCCCTCGTGATCGCCGTTCCATTTACGCTGTGGGTGGCATACGCGGCTGGCAGCTCGAAGAGCCTGCATCGAATGGCGGTCTGTGCGGTCGCGCTGGTGGCATCGGTAGCGCTGGTCGCCGTTCCCTACACGTTCAACCCGGTCGCCCGTGAAGGCGCTGGGGTGAGCGCGAGCATCAGCAGCGTCGCAGCGGACCCTTTCGACCGGGTCAGGGTGATCGACAGCGCCGCCGCCGTCGGCCGCGCTCTCGATCTGATTCTGGCGACGCCGCTGAATCAGGGATGGCTCGGATGGGTGATCGCGGCCGGCGCGATCGCGTTCGTGGTCACGACGCCTCTGTCAGCGTTGTCTGTCTGCACGTTCGGCGTGCTCGCCGCGACCGTCGCGCTGTTCTCCTTGTGGCAGGGCACCTTCGGCGAATACTACTGGTTCCTGGTCATCGCCCCCGCGGCTGCCGTGTGTGCGTTCGGACCGGTGGCGCTCCTCGCCCCACGCCGCCGAGCTCTCATCGGCGGTCTGCTGCTGGGGGCGATCCTCCTGCTGCAGCCAGCCCGCATCGAGTTCGCCTGGGGCACGGCGTTCAGGTTGCCCGCGTACGGGGCCTTGCGCAGGGGTGCTGTGGCCGTGGCGGCCAGCCCGCGGCCCGTGCGGGACCTCACCGCCGCCTTCGCCATTCCGTCGGGGGTCGATCCGGCGTTCTTGTTGCGATTGGCCGGTGGCGAGCTCGACCCGGCGTCGCCGTTGTCCGCGACGATTCAGACCGACGGCAGCGTCCGTTTCGTCCAGGACCGCTGAGCCGGTCTGAGCCCGTCGGCCGGTTTCCTGCACACTACCGGGCGTGGCCATCTGGGGCATCGTGGCGGGACTCTACGGGCTGGTGCTCGCGGCCGCGGCCCTCAGCCAGCCCATCGCGCGGCGGCCGCTCGCCGCCACGGCCAGCGTGGCCTACGCGCTCGCCGCCCTGGCCACGGGATCGCTCGTCTCGTGGTTCTGGATCCAGCTCCTGGTCCCCGGCGCACTGCTGCTCGGCGGCTACTGGCTCTCCGGGTTCTTCTTCCGTGCCCCGCAACCGCGGCTCGAACGGGCGCTGGTCGCGTCCGACCGGCGGCTCTTCGACGCGCTCGGAATCGATCGCGCGCTGCGGGCCGCGCCGCGGTGGATCCTGGAGCTGCTCGAGGCCAGCTACGCCGCCGACTACCTCGTCGTCGGCGCGGGCGCCATCCTGACCGCCGCGGCCGGATTGCAGGCGGTCGCCGCGTACTGGGCGGTGGTGCTGGCGGCGGAGCTCGCCTGCTACGCGGCCCTGCCGTGGCTGCGGTCGCGTCCACCCCGGGTGCTCGAGGGGCCTGGCGTGATGGCACAGCGGGCGCCGGCCCTGCGCCGGTTGAACGTGGCGATTCTCGATCGGGCGAGCGTGCAGGCGAACACGCTGCCCAGCGGGCATGTCGCCGGGGCCGTGGCCGCGGCGTTGGCGGTGTGGCCGGTGGATGCAGCCGCCGGCGGGGTGTTCCTCGGCGCGGCCCTCCTGATCGCCATCGCGGCGGCGGCCGGCCGCTATCACTACGTCATCGACTGCGTCACGGGCGGGCTGGTCGCCGTCGCGGCGTGGGTCATGGTGGGGTAGTGCCGGTCGGCTGCAGGCCCTCCACGGCGGCGCTCTTGCGCGTGTCGGCGGCGAGGAACTCGCGCAGCTCGTCGCCTTCCATCACTTCCTTCTCCAGCAGGCGGCGTGTCACCTCCTCGAGCAGGTCGCGCTTGTCGAGCAGGATCCGACGGGCGTCGTTGTGCGCCTCGGTGATGAGCATCTTGACTTCGTCGTCGATGGCCCGGGCGGTCTCCTCGCTGTAGGCGCCGCGCTCGGGTCCCTGCTGCGCGTCGAGGAAGCGATTGCGCCGTCCGGTATCGTGATTGACGGCGCCGAGCCGCTCGCTCATGCCCCATTCGGTGACCATCGCGCGGGCGATGTCGGTCGTGCGCTGCAGGTCGTTCTGCGCGCCGGTCGAGATCTCGCCGAGGGCGATCTCCTCCGCCGCGCGGCCGCCGAGCAGCACCGTGAGCTGGTTCATCAGGTCGCGGCGCTGCATCAGGTAGCGGTCCTCCAGCGGCAGCTGCATGGTGTAGCCGAGCGCGCCGAAGCCGCGCGCGACGATGGAGATCTTGTGCACCGGGTCGGTGCCGGGCAGCACCGTCGCCACGATGGCGTGGCCGGACTCGTGGTAGGCGATGATCTCGCGCTCCTTCTGGCTCATCACGCGCTTCTTCTCGAGGCCGGCGATCAGGCGGTCGATCGCCTCGTCGAAGTCGAGCATGTCGACCAGCGTCTTGTCGCGGCGTGCCGCGAGCAGCGCCGCCTCGTTGACCAGGTTGGCGAGGTCGGCGCCGGCAAACCCGGCGGTGCGCGCCGCCACCTTCTTGAGGTCCACTTCGGGCGAGAGCTTGACGGTGCGCACGTGGATCCGCAGCACCTCCTCGCGCCCCTTGATGTCCGGCTTGTCCACCAGCACCTGGCGATCGAAGCGGCCGGGGCGGAGCAGCGCGGGATCGAGCACTTCCGGCCGGTTGGTCGCGCCCATGATGATGATGGCCTTGCGCGGGTCGAAGCCGTCCATCTCCGCCAGCAGCTGGTTGAGCGTCTGCTCGCGCTCTTCGTGGCTGCCCATCGGGCTCTGCACCCGGACCTTGCCGAGGGCGTCGAGCTCGTCGATGAAGACGATGCACGGCGCCTTGGCTTCGGCCTGGGCGAACAGGTCGCGCACCCGGGCGGCGCCGACGCCGACGAACATCTCGACGAACTCCGAGCCGCTCAGGCTGAAGAACGGCACCTTGGCTTCGCCGGCCACGGCGCGGGCGAGCAGCGTCTTGCCGGTGCCGGGCGGGCCGACGAGGAGCACGCCCTTCGGGATCTTGCCGCCCAGGCTGGTGTACTTCTTCGGCGTCTTGAGGAACTCGACGATCTCGCGCAGCTCCTGCGCCGCCTCGTCCACGCCGGCGACGTCGGCGAAGCTGACCTTGACGTCGTCCTCGGCGTAAATTTTCGCCTTGCTGCGCGCGAAGGACATGACGCCGCCCTCGGCACCGCCGATGCGGCGGAAGAAGAACGACCACAGCGCCACCAGCAGCAGCACCGGCACCAGCCAGCTGAGGACTTCCGGCAGCCAGCGGCTGACGACTTCGCCCGAGTACTTGACGCCGCGCTGGTCCAGCTCCTCGATCAGCTTCGGATCCTCGATGCGCGTGGTCGTGAAGGTCGTGGGCCCGTCCGCCTTCTTCAGCTCGCCGCGGATGGTGGTGTCGCCGACGACGACCTCGGCCACCTGGCCGGAGCGGACCAGACCCTTGAATTCGCTGTAGGAGACGGTGCGGCCGGTGGGGGAGAGCAGGTAGGCCTGCCCGACGGCGAGGACCACCAAGGCGCCCAGCACCCACCAGATGGCGGTGGGGCGCGTTGGCGCGGGCCGTTTGTTCGGTCCCGACGGAAGCAGTGGATTGGCCAATCAGGACCTCGATTGAGCGGGACTGAAGTCCCGGGCTTCACTCCTGGCGAACGTGAGGCCCTCGTCACCCACGTCCACGATCACGCGATCGCCCTCGCCGAACTCCCCCTCGAGCACGCGCATCGCCAGCGGGTCGAGCACGCGGCGCTGGATGGCGCGCTTCAACGGACGGGCTCCATATGTCGGATCATACCCTTCCTGTGCGAGAAACTCCCTGGCGGCCTGGCGCAGCTCGACTTTGATCTTCCGCTCGGCGAGCCGCTGCATCAGGCCGCGGAGCTGAATGTCGATGATCTCGGTGATGTGCGCCCGCGACAGCGCGTGGAAGAAGATCACCTCGTCCACCCGGTTGAGGAACTCCGGCCGGAAGTGCTGGCGCAGCGCGTCGGTCACCTGCCGCCGCACGCCCTCGGCCATGTCGCCGTTGTCGGTGGCCGCCGCCTCGGCGATGAACTGGCTGCCGATGTTCGAGGTCATGATCACGACGGTGTTCTTGAAGTCCACCGTCCGTCCCTTGCCGTCGGTCAGGCGGCCGTCGTCGAGCAGCTGCAGCATGACGTTGAGCACCTCGGGGTGCGCCTTCTCGATCTCGTCGAACAGCACGACGGCGTAGGGCCGGCGGCGGACCGCCTCGGTGAGCTGGCCGGCCTCCTCGTAGCCGACGTAGCCCGGGGGAGCGCCGATCATGCGCGAGACGGTGTGCTTGTCCTGGTACTCCGACATGTCGATGCGCACCATCGCGTGGTCGTCGTCGAACAGGAAGTCGGCGAGCGCGCGCGCCAGCTCGGTCTTGCCGACGCCGGTCGGGCCGAGGAAGATGAACGATCCCATCGGACGGTTCGGGTCCTGCAGGCCGGCGCGGGCGCGGCGGATGGCGTTGGCGACGGCCGCGATGGCCTCGTCCTGGCCGATCACGCGGTCGTGCAGCCGCTCTTCCATCCGCAGCAGCTTCTGGATCTCGCCCTCCATCAGGCGGCTCACCGGGATGCCCGTCCACTTGCCGACGACCTCGGCGATGTCCTCCTCGTCCACTTCCTCTTTCAGCATGCGCTGCGTCTTCTGCAGGTCGGCGAGGCGCGCTTCCTCGGCCCGGATCCGGGATTCGAGCTCCGGGACGCGGCCGTACTGCAGTTCCGACGCCCGGGTGTAGTCGCCGGCGCGCTGCGTGCGCTCGATCTCGAGGCGCACCTGCTCGAGCTCCTCTTTCAGGGTCCGGCCCTTCTGGATCGCCTCCTTCTCCTGCTCCCAGTGCGCGCGCAGCTGCGCCTGCTGCTCCTTGAGATCGGCGAGCTCCTTGTCCAGCTTCGCCAGCCGCTCCTTCGATGCCTTGTCGGTCTCCTTGCGCAGCGCCTCGCGCTCGATTTCGAGCTGCATGATGCGGCGCTCGACCTCGTCGAGCTCCGCCGGCAGGGAGTCGATTTCCATGCGCAGCCGCGACGCCGCCTCGTCGACCAGGTCGATGGCCTTGTCGGGGAGGAAGCGGTCGGCGATGTAGCGATGCGAGAGGACGGCGGCGGCGACCAGGGCGGCGTCCTTGAGCTTGACCCCGTGATGGATCTCGTAGCGCTCGCGCAGCCCGCGCAGGATGCTGATGGTGTCCTCCACCGTGGGCTCGCCGACCATGACCGGCTGGAAGCGGCGCTCGAGCGCCGCGTCCTTCTCGATGTGCTTGCGGTACTCGTCGAGGGTCGTGGCGCCGATGGTGTGCAGTTCGCCGCGCGCGAGCATGGGCTTGAGCATGTTCGACGCATCGAGCGACCCTTCGGCCGCGCCGGCGCCGACCACCGTGTGCAGCTCGTCGATGAACAGCACGACCTGGCCGGATGCCTCGGCGATCTCCTTGAGGACGGCCTTGAGCCGCTCCTCGAACTCGCCGCGGTACTTGGCCCCGGCGACCAGCGCGCCCATGTCGAGGCCCACGATCTTCTTGTTCTTGAGCCCCTCGGGCACGTCGCCGCGGACGATCCGCTGCGCCAGCCCCTCGACGATGGCGGTCTTGCCGACGCCGGGCTCGCCGATGAGCACCGGGTTGTTCTTGGTCCGGCGCGAGAGCACCTGGATGACGCGGCGGACCTCCTCGTCGCGGCCGATGACCGGATCGAGCTTGCCGCGCCGCGCCAGGTCGGTGAGGTCGCGGCCGTAGCGCTCGAGCGCCTGGTACTTCTGCTCCGGGTTCTGATCGGTGACCCGCTGCGTGCCGCGGATGGCGGTGAGGGCCTCGAGGACCGTGTCGCGGGTCACGCCGCGCTGGCGGAGGGCGGCGGCGGCCGCGGCGCCGCCCGGCTCGGCGAGCAGGCCGAGGAGCAGGTGCTCGGTGCTGACGTACTCGTCCTGCATGGTTCGGGCTTCCGACTGCGCCGCCTCGAGCACCACGCGCAGGCGCGGCGACAGGTGCGGCTCGGCGCCGCCGTACGCCTTGGACTGCCGGCCGAGGGCGTCGCGCAGGCCGCGTGAGACCTCGCCCGGGTTGGCGTTGAGCTTCTGCACGACGGCCGGCACGACGCCCTCAGCCTGCTCGAGCAGGGCGACGAGCAGGTGCTCGGGCTCGACCTGGGCGTGGTTCAACTCGCCGGCCAGTTGTGGCGCCGCCAGCACGGCTTCCTGCGCCTTCTCGGTGAACTTGTTCAGGTTCATGGCTACGTCTTTCTCAGCTGCGCGAGCGCTTCGTAGTGCGTCCGCTCCTCGTCCGAAATCGCCTGCGGAATCGCCACCTCCACCGTCGCATACAAATCTCCGGCCGTACCGTCCGTGCCGGACGCCGGCAGTCCATGCCCGCGGAGGCGGAAGACCTGGCCGCTCTGCGTCGACGGCGGCACCTTGAGCCGCAACGGCTTGCCGGCCAGCGTCAGCACCTCGACTTCGCCGCCGAGAACCGCGCTGGGCACCGGGATTCGCACCTTCGTATACAGATCGCGACCCTTCGGCTCGAAGCGCGGGTGGGGCCGCAGCTTGATGCGCAGGTAGAGGTCGCCGCTCGACGCGCCGCCGCTGCCGCGCTCGCCCTCGCCGCCGACGCGCACCCGCGATCCGTCGATCACGCCGGCGGGAATGCGGACCTCGACGTTCCGCGTCTCGCCGTCGTGGCGGATCCCGAGGCGCTGCACCGAGCCGTGCAGCGCGTTCTCGAGGTCGAGCTCGAGCTCGTGCTCGACGTCCCGGCCGGTGCGCGCCCGCGTGGCGCGGGTCCGGCCGCGGCGCGCGCCGGCGCTCGGCTCCGCGCCGCCGAAGAAGGTGCGGAAGAAATCCGAGAACGGGCTGTCGTCGCCGCCGAACATGTCCGACACGTCCGCGTCGCTCATCGGGCGGAACCCGCCGCCGCCCGGAGCATAGCGCCACTGTCCGCCGGCGAACGGGCCGCCGCCGGCCGGACCGCCGCCCTGCGCCTGCGCCTGCTCGTACATCCGCCAGTTCGCGCCCAGCTCGTCGTACTTCTTGCGCTTGGCCGGGTCGCCGAGCACTTCGTTGGCCTCGTTGAGCTCCTTGAAGCGAGCCTCGGCCGAGCTGTCCCCGGGGTTCACGTCGGGGTGATACTTGCGGGCGAGCTTGCGATACGCCTGCTTGATCTCCTTGTCGGAGGCCGTCTTCGCAACGCCCAGCGTGGCGTAGTAGTCCTTGAATTCCATGCGGCTGTTGCTCAGAGCCCGAGCAGCTGGTTCAGTTTGCCGATCTCGCGCGCCAGGCGGCGGCGCGCCTCGTTGCGGGCGAGCTGATCGTCCCGCATCAACGGCTGGATGCGCCGCATGACTTCGGCGATGTCGAGCAGCTGCTGCACGCCGGCGAGGTTGACGCCGAGGTCGTCCACCAGGCGCTTGATGAACTTGAGGCGGGCGATCTCGTCCCGCGAGTAGAGGCGCATGCTGCCGAGCGTCCGTGCCGGCTGGATCAGGCCGAGCCGTTCGTACTTGCGCAGCGTCTGCGGGTGCATGCCCAGCATGCGCGCCGCGGTCGAGATGAAGATCAGCTCCTCCGCCATCACCACTCCAGGGCGCACCGCCACGGCGTGCGGTGACTTGACACGGATCAAGTATGCGGCTTGATACGCATCATGTCAATGCGGCGCCACGCTGGTTGATGAGCTGGGCCTCAGCGCGGCGCCGGGGCGGGAACGAGGCCGGGCGGCGACGCCGGTGCGTGGTAGGCGCGCAGACGCGCGACGCCGTCGCGGCCGAAGTAGCGTTGCAACAGCGCCGGCCTGACCTCGAGCAGGTCCACCAGCATTAGCCCGTCGAGGACGTTGCCGAAGCCGGGATCGACGCTGAAGCCGAGGAGCCGCGCGTTGAGCTTGAGGTACTGGCGCAGCAGCACCGGCAGCCCGCGGCCGGCTTCCACTTCGCGAACCAGCGCTTCGACGTCCTCGAGGTGCGCGACCACGCGCGCCCGCACCAGCAGCGCCGTGTCCGGCTCGGGCGTCAGCGCGCGGCGCGGCTGCACCAGGCGCGCCAGCTCGGAGGCAAAGGCCTGGTGGCTGAGGAAGCGCGCCAGCAGGTGCCGGGTGAACGACTGATACTCCGCGCTGATGCTGACCGGCCCGAACAACCGGCGGTAGCGCGGGTGCCGCGCCACGAAGCGGCCGATGCCCTTCCACAGCAGCAGCAGCCCGTTCGAGTCGCGCTGGTATTCCGGCCGCACGAACGATCGGCCGAGCTCGATCGCCGGCCCGATCTCGTCGAGCAGCGGCGCCCCGAAGCGGAAGAGCGTGCGGGTATACAACCCGCGCGGGCCGTAGCGCGCGCGCAGCCGGTCCGTCAGCCCGAGGCGATAGGCGCCCACCACTTCACGACGCCCGGCATGCCAGACGAAGAGGTGGAGGTAGTCGCGGTCGAACCGGTCGAGGTCGCGCGCCTGGCCGGTCCCCTCGCCGGCCTGGCGGAACGTCGATTCCCGCAGCCGCCCGATCTCGCGCAGCACGGCGGGCAGCGCGGCCGCCGCCGCGCAGTACACCTGGTAATCGCCGCTCGCCAAAAGACGCGCCTCGTCGGGCAGCGCGTGGACGTCCGCCGCCAGCAGATCCGAGGGCTCGGGCGAGGCCACCGGCAGGACGGGACGCTGGCGCGCGCGCCACATCAGGCGGCCCTCGCTCGGCGATGCCGGGCGCAGTCCGTAGGTGCGCGCCCGCAGGTACGCCAGGCGCGCGTCGTCGTCTGGCAGGCGCCGCAGGCGTTCCGGAGACACCGCCGTGCCGACCCTCAGTGGCACGCGCGATCCACGCCGCGCCAGCAGCTCGCGCGGCAACGCGGCGGTGCGCAGCCGATCGTCGATACGCGCGGCCCAGCGGAGCCACCGCGTCGGCTGTCCGCCGATGAACACCGGCACCACGGCCGCCCCGCTCCAGGCGGCGAGGCGGAGCACCCCGCGCTTCCACCCGCCGTCGACGCGTCCTCCGCGTGCGCCCTCGACGCTCGACACCTCGCCGGCGGGGAAGACGATGAGCGCACCGCCGGCCGCGAGCCAGCGCCGGGCCGACCGCAGCCCACGGCGGTTGAGGACACTGCGGGGTGAGAACGGGTCCACGGCGATCGTCCGCGATCGCAGCTCTGGAATCCTGGTCAACAGGTGGTTCCCGAGGAACCTGACGTCGGCGCGCACGCGATGCAGTGCCGCGGCGAGCGCGAGACCGTCGAGGGCGCCGGACGGGTGATTGGCGACGAGGATGACCGGGCCGGAGGCCGGGACGCGCGCGAGCTGATCGCGATCGACGTCGACGATGATGTCGAGCGCCCGCAGTGCGGCCTCCACGAACTCGCCGTCGCCGCGGCGGGCGTAGATCGCGCCGAGCCGGCGCAGGCCCAGGAGCCACTCGGCCGCCTGCGCGGCCAAGTCGAGCACCAGGCGCCGCGCGCGCGATCCGCCGGCAGGACGCGGGAGGCTGAACGGCGTCACGGGGTGTCCACGACCAGCACTTCGTCGGCCACGCTGCCGAACACCGTGCCCGACAATTCGCCGATGACGCCCGTGCGCCGCCGCCAGTCGGCGGTCAATCCGCGGCCGTCGCGCCGCAGTATCAGCGCCAGGTGGCGACCATCCTCGTCGCGATACGCGAACATCGCCGGGACACCGCCGCTCAGACAGCGCACGGCGCAGTCGCGATGGGCCACCCCCTGGCCCGGGTTCATGACGCCCAGGTGGCACTTCGCATCGACGATCTCGCCGCGTGCGCGCAACGGTCGCGGCGCATGCGGCGGGGCAGTCGGCGCCGGCGATGTCCGCGTCGATGCCACCAGCGACCCGGGCACCAGCTCCAGCATCCGCCAGCTGTCGCGCACGATCAGCGTCCCCTCGAGCTGCACCCACCCGTCGCGGGCGCCCGCCAGGTCCCGTTCGGCGCCGAACTTTCCTCGTCCCACGAGCCAGTGGCGCGTCCAGCGGTCATCGCCGCGCACCAGCAGCGCGGGCGCCGGCGTCAGGCTGAGCCAGCCCTCCAGCGTCTGCGGCCGGCCGAACTCGAAGCGCGCATCGGGCAGCGGCCGCTGCGCCCAGGTCGCGACCGCCGCGCCGGTCAGGACGAGCACGGCGGCCATACCCACCGCGCGCCGCACCGCGCGCCGCAATGCCGGCGCCAGGACGTCTTCGTAACCGATGTAGAAGTCGTCACGGTCTGGTCTCACGAGGCGACCTCCGTGGCCAGCTGCGGCGGAGCGATCGCGGCCGGCTCGACGCGCGTCCCCGGCGGCAGCGGCCTCGGGTCGAGCAGCACGCGACCGTTGCGGACCTGCACGCGGAAGGTGGGGACGGCTTCGGTGAACGGGGGCGGCGACGCACCGGTGTCGGGCCGATACTCGTAGCCGTGCCACGGGCACACGACGCACCCGCCCACGATCTTGCCCTCGCCGAGCGGTCCGTTCTGGTGCTGGCACACGTTCGAGATCGCCGAGATCAGGCCGTCGTACCGGAACACCGCGACGCGCTCGCCCGCCGCGCACACGATGCGCGCGCGGTGCTCGGGAATGTCGTGCACACCGCACACGTCGACGAGCGCGTCGCCAGATGCGGGGCGCATGCGGTCGACCGCCTGCTCGCGCCACGCCGCGACGGTGTGCAGCGTGGCGAGCCACGCCACGCCGGCGCCGAGCAGCAGGGCCGCCCATGCCGGCGCTTCGCTCTGCAGCGCGCCGAAGGCGACGTGCACGACCAGCGCGGCATATGCGGCGTAGACCCCCATGTGCAGCGCCTTCCACACCGGAGCGGTCAGGGTCCGCAGCCAGAAGTCGTGACTGGTCGCCGCCATCACGTAGAGGATCAGCAGGGCGCCGAACGCGGGAATGTGAAACGGAAAGTGGTCGGCCGTCAGCCAGCCGTCGCTCGTCGTGAGCACGCTGACCAGGGGGTGCCGATCGCCCCCGGCGTGGAACTGGATCAGGGCGAGCCCGCCGTGCACTGCAGCGACGGCGAACGTCATCACGCCCAGGTGGCGGCGGTTGTAGAGCAGGGGAAGCAGCCGCCGATCGAGCCGGCACAGCGGGCCGATGCTGAGCACCGCGTGCAGCAGCAGCCATGCCGTGCCCGCCGACGCGCGCAGCACGACGGTTTCGGCGGTGACGTGCGGCTGCAGCCAGAGCGTGCCGCCCGCAATGACGACGGCACACGCCAGTGCGAGCGCACCAGCCGTCACATCGTACGCGCGCTTGTTCCGGTTCCATCCAACCGCTCGATACCCGTGGCTCACGGCCGCCCCTCGTGCGCCAGCACCGCCACGATCAGCAGCGGGAGCAGCAGCCAGAACAACACCGGCGCCAGCCTCGCCGCGCGGCGCAGCGGGCGGATCATCGGAATCCTCTGGCGCGGCGGCGGTGGGCGGTGGTTTCGACGGGCGGCGCGATGCTGCCCGCCAGCCAGCGCACCAGCAGCAGCGGCCACCAGACCACCACGCCGGGCACGATCAGCAGCCGGAACGTCCACGGCGCTTCCCGCGCCATCGGATCGATTCGCCCGACCCCGCGGGTGACGAACGCCGCGGCGAAGGCGAGGCCGGCCACGGCATACCACTGCCACGCGGCGACGACGAAGGCGGCCAGGGGTTCGGACATGGGCGGGACTTGCCGGATTGGATGCCGCGTGCCGGGGGCGGTGTCGTGAAACGCCGGTGCCGGCCCTTCATCTCATGGATCGCGTCATCGTGCGACGCGGAGGATTTGATGGATCTGACAGACAGAGTGGTGCTGATCACCGGCGGCCGGCGGATCGGCCAGGTGGTAGCCCGGGAACTGGCGGCTCGCGGCGCCGACATTGCCGTGTCGTACCGGGGATCGAAGGTCGAAGCCGACGCGACGGGCGCGGACGTGCGCGCCGCCGGCCGGCGCGCGGCGGTGCTCGCCGCCGACGTCGGGTTGCCCGACGACTGCCGCGGGCTGGTCGCGGGCGCCGTCGCCGCGCTCGGCCGCCTCGACGTCGTCGTCAACATGGCGTCGATCTACGGGGCGACGGCGTTCGACGCGATGACCGATGCCGACTGGCAGCGCAACCTCGACGTCAATCTGCGCTCGGCCTTCCTGGTCTCACAGGCGGCGGTCCCGCACATGCGGCGTCAGGGCGCCGGCCGGATCGTCAATTTCGCCGACTGGCTGGCGCGCAGCGGCCGCCCCGCCTACACGGGCTTCGTCGCCTACTACACGGCAAAGGCCGGCGTCATCGCCCTGACCGAGGCGCTGGCCCTCGAACTGGCGGCGGACCAGATTCTGGTCAATGCCATTGCGCCCGGCCCGATTGTCCCGCCGCCCGACATGTCCGAAGCAGAGAAAGCAGAGGTCGCCGCCGCGACCCCGGTGGGCCGCTGGGGCGGCGAACGGGAGATCGCACAGGCGGTTCGCATGCTCGTGGAATCCGATTTCATTACGGGTGAAACCATCCGTATCGATGGAGGTCGCCATGTTCGCTGATGTCGTCTCGATGAACGCTCCCGCCACGCGGGCGCTCGATCGCCTGAAGGGCAAGACCGCCCTGGTCACCGGCAGCAGCCGGGGCATTGGACGGGCGATTGCCACCCGGTTCGCCCGTGAGGGGGCCAACGTGGCGATCAACTATGTGGGCTCGGTCGCGGCCGCGGAAGACACGCTGGCCGACGTCACCGGCGCCGGCGGCCGCGGCGTGCTGCTCAAGGCCGACGTCGGCTCGGCGGCGGACGTCGCCCGCCTCGTGGACGAGGCCGTCGCCGCCTTCGGCGCGGTGGACATCCTGGTCAACAACGCCGGCGTCGAGACGCACGCGCCGTTCTGGGAGGTCAGCGAGGCGGATTACGACCGAGTGATGGATATCAACCTGAAGGGCGCCTTCTTCGCCGCGCAGGCGCTCACCCGGCACCTGCGGGCGACCGGGCGGCCGGGCCGGATCATCAACATGAGCTCGGTGCACGAGGAGGTGGCGTTCCCGAACTTCGCCGCCTACTGCGCCAGCAAGGGCGGCATGCGCATGCTGGCCCGCAACCTCGCCGTGGAGCTGGGACCGCTGGGCATCACCATCAACAACATCGCCCCCGGCGCCATCGAGACGCCCATCAACACCGCACTCCTGCACGACCCGGTCAAGCTGGCGTCGCTGCTCGGGCAGATTCCGCTGGGACGACTCGGGCAGCCCGGCGACGTCGCCAGCCTGGCCGTGTTCCTGGCCTCCGACGAAGCCTCGTACGTCACGGGATCCACCTTCGTCGTGGACGGCGGACTCAGCGTCTTCTACCACGAACAATGAAACGGGTTGCCGGCGGTCAACGGACCGCCGGCAGCACGGCGGGACGAGTGCCCCTGCGGGCTCCCACCTTTTTCCCACTCCACGGCCGGCGCGCCCCTCGAGAGGACACCCGGTCGTGTCTCAGGGATGACCGTCGCTGGTCGCGGCGAGGATCGCCTGAATCAGCTCCTCCGGCACGTCGCGAGGAATGTCGGCTTCGAGCGAACTGAAGGCCATCCGTCCGGCGCGGGCGCTGTCCTCGTACTGACGGAGGTACTCGGGGCAATTCGGGCACCGCGCCAGGTGCCGCTCGAAGCGCGCGCGCGCGTCGTCGGGCAGCTCGCCGGTCAGGTAGTCCAGGATGAAATCGGAAAACTCACGGCACGTCACTGTCGATCTCTCCTGAAGTGCGGGGCGAGCAGCGTCCGCAGGGCCTGACGGGCGCGGTGCAGGCGAATCTTCACCGCGTTCGGGGTGATGTCGAGGAGCCGGGCGGTTTCCTCGGTGTCGAGCTCTTCGATGTCCCGCATCATCAGGACCACGCGATAGCGCTCGGGGAGCAAGGCAATCTGCTGTCGCACCAGTGCGCGGACCCGCTCGCTCTCGAGGGCGACGTCCACCGGCGGATCCCAGCTCGAAAACGTCTCGCTGTGATGACCGTCTTCACGGTAGGTCGGCAGCAGCGCCTCGATGGGCTGCTCCGGCTTGCGCCGCCGCGAGCGCAGCCGCATCAACGCCGCGTTGACGGCGATGCGGTGGAGCCAGGTGGACAGCAGCGAACCCCCGGCGAAGCGCGCGACGCTGCGAAACGCTGACAGGAACGTCTCCTGCAGCACGTCCTGCGCGTCCTCGTCGTCGCCGACGATGCGCCGGATGACGGCGAGCAGCCTGGGGCTGTAGCTGCGGACGACGAACTCGTAGGCGAGGTTGTCCCCCGCCTTGAGGCGTGCCACCAGCGCCGCGTCGTCCGCCGCGCCGGCCGGACGGTCAGTCGCCGCCGACGCCGACCGGGTCGAGGCGCGATCGATCGGCGGCAGCCCCGGCGGTGCCGAGGGTGCCGGACTGCTGGAGGAGCTTGGCAACGAGGGCAGTCCATCCGGTTTGGTGGCTCGCCCCGACCCCTGCCCCCGTGTCTCCGTGGAAGTATTCATGAAAGGCCACCAGGTCACGCCAGTTGTCGTCCGTCTGGAACACCGTGTTCGCGCCGAGAACGGGACGCCGCGCCGCGGCATCGCGCAGGAAGATGCTCGACAGTCGCCGGGACAGCCGGGTGGCGACTTCGGCGAGCGACGCCGTCTGCCCGGATCCGCTCGGGTACTCGACGCGGAAGTCCTCGCCCAGGTAGTGGTGGAATTTCTGCAGCGCCTCGATCAGCAGGAAGTTGACCGGGAACCAGATCGGGCCGCGCCAGTTCGAATTGCCCCCGAACAGACCGCTCGACGACTCGCCCGGCTCGTAGGCGACGCGGTGGTCGTGGCCGTGCACCGACAGCACGTAGGGGTCGCGCTCGTGCCGCTTCGACAGCGCGCGAATGCCGTAGGGCGAGAGGAACTCGCGCTCGTCGAGCATCGTCTGCAGCACGCGGCGCAGCCGGTCCGGCCACACCACCGCGAGCAGGCGGCGTTCGCCGCGGCCCGGCGTGCGCATGCACGCGACGTGCTGCGTCAGGTCGGGCCGGTTGGCGATGAACCAGTCCAGGCGGCGCTTGAAGCCGGGGAGCTGATCGAGCAGGTCCGGCTCCAGCGTCTCCACCGCGAACAGCGGGATGAGGCCGACCATCGACCGCACCTTCAGCGCGTGGTGCGACCCGTCGGGGAGGTGGAGCAGGTCGTAGAAGAACCCGTCTTCCTCGTCCCACAGGCTGCTGCCGTCCTCGCCGCGCGTGTTCATCGCATGCGCGATGTAGAGGAAGTGCTCCCAGAACTTGCTGGCCACGTCCTCGTAGGCGGGGTTGTCGCGCGCCAGTTCGAGGGCGATGGCGAGCATGTTGAGGCAGTACATCCCCATCCAGCTGGTGCCGTCGGATTGTTCGAGGTGGCCGCCGGTGGGCAGTTCGGCCGAGCGGTCGAAGACGCCGATGTTGTCCAGTCCGAGGAAGCCGCCCTGGAAGACGTTGTTGCCTTCCGCGTCCTTGCGGTTGATCCACCAGGTGAAGTTCAGCAGCAGTTTCTGGAAGACGCGTTCGAGGAAGACGCGGTCGCCGGTGCCGGTGCGCTTCTTGTCGATCTTGTAGACGCGCCAGGCGGCCCAGGCATGGACCGGCGGGTTGACGTCGCCAAACGCCCATTCGTACGCCGGCAACTGGCCGTTGGGGTGCATGTACCACTCGCGCAGCATCAGCACCAGCTGCTCCTTGGCGAACGCCGCATCGACCAGCGCGAGCGGGACGCAGTGGAAGGCCAGGTCCCACGCCGCATACCACGGGTACTCCCACTTGTCGGGCATCGAGATCACGTCGGCGTTGTACAGGTGCCGCCACTCGTGGTTGCGGCCGCCCTGCCGTTCGCGCGGCGGTTCGGGCTGCGTCGGATCGCCGGTTACCCAGTTGCGGACGACGTAGTGGTAGTACTGCTTCGACCACAGCACGCCGGCCAGCGCCTGGCGCATCACCAGCTGGGCGTCGGCATCGAGCGTGTCGGGAATGACGCCGTGGTAGAACTCGTCGGCCTCGGCGCGGCGCTCCGCGAACAGATGGTCGAAGGCCGCACCGAACGGGCCGTCCGGGAACGACGCCGGCGCGCGGTGGGTGAGGCGGAGGTGGAAGGTGACCGTGGCGCCAGCGCCCACCTCGGCGACGTAGCGCGCGGCGACCTTGGTGCCCGGCCCGTCGCCGTGGATCGCGCCGGCCTCGCCGTGCACGACGTACTCGTTGATGCCGTCCTTGAACCGCCCGGGCTCGCCGCTGCCGAACAGGCGCCGGGTGTTGGTGTCGTTCTCGGTGAAGAGCAGCTCGGGCAGCCCGTCGCAGTAGAGCCACATCCGCCCGTACTTCGGCTCGTCGAGCGCGACGACCGACGCGCCGGCCACCGGCTCGTCCCGTCGCAGCTCGGGCCGTTCGACCTGCTCGTCCCACGACCAGGTGTTGCGGAACCACAGCGTCGGCAGCAGCTGCAGCGGCGCCGGATCGGGACCGCGATTGATCACAGTGATCCGGATGCCGAGGTCGTCCGGATCGGCCTTGGCGTACTCGGCGAAGACGTCGAAGTAGCGATGCTCGGCGAACACGCCGGTGTCGAACAGCTCGTATTCGGGCGCCTGGCGCCCGCGCCGCCGGTTCTCCTCGACCAGGTCGGCGTAGGGGAACGCCGCCTGCGGATACTTGTACAGCCAGCGCATGTAGGAGTGCGTCGGCGTCGAGTCGAGGTAGTAGTAGTACTCCTTGACGTCTTCGCCGTGGTTCCCCTCGTTGCCGGTGAGACCGAACAGCCGCTCCTTGACGATCGCGTCGCGTTCGTTCCACATGGCCAGCGCGAAGCAGACGCGCTGATGCCGGTCGGAGATGCCGGCGAGGCCGTCTTCGTTCCACCGGTACGCGCGCGAGCGTGCGTGGTCGTGCGGGAAGTAGTCCCAGGCGGTGCCGTACGGGCTGTAGTCCTCGCGGACCGTTCCCCAGGCCCGCTCGCTGAGATACGGGCCCCAGCGCTTCCACTGCCGCTGCCGCCGCTCGTCCTCGTCCAGCCGCCGCGCTTCCGCCGTCATCGCCACTGGCCCCTCCCTGTTGCTGGCTTCAGATGCCGCCGAGCCGGACGACGTTTCCTGTAACGGGTCCCGGGGGCCGGCATCGAAGCGGGAGAACGGAGGACGTCGATGCGCCGCTGGATGTGGGGATTCCTGATCGTTGCGTTCACGCTTGCGGGCGCCGCCGAGGCCGCCCGCCAGAGCAGCCGGGCGGTGAGCCCGTACAACACGACCGGCGGCGTCGCCCTCGACGGCTATGACGTCGTCGCCTATTTCGAGGGCGGCGCCCCGGCCAAGGGGTCGAGCCGCTTCGCCCACCGCTGGCAGGGCGCCACCTGGCACTTCGCCAGCGAAGCCCGCCGCGACGCCTTCGCGCAATCGCCGGAGCGCTACGCGCCGCAGTTCGGCGGCTTCTGCGCCTACGGGGTGAGCCGCGGCTATGCCGTGGACATCGATCCCGAGGCCTGGGCCATCGTCGATGGCCGGCTCTATCTCAATTATTCCAAGCGCGTGCAGCGCGCCTGGAACGAGGATCGGCCCGGCTACATCGCCAAGGCCGACGCCAACTGGCCGTCGGTGTCGGCGAAGCGGGTGCAGCCATGACCCCGCGCCGGCACTGGTTCGTCTGGGTGCTGCAGGCGGCCGTCGCCACGATCCTGCTGCAGACGCTCTTCTTCAAGTTCGCCGCCGCGGCGGAGTCGGTCTACATCTTCACGCAGCTGGGCGCCGAGCCATGGGGCCGGATCGGGTCGGGCGTCGTGGAGCTGACCGCGTCGATCCTCCTGCTGGTGCCGGCGACCGCGGTGTGGGGCGCCGCGCTGGCGATGGCGACCATGAGCGGCGCCATCGTCAGCCACCTGACCGTGCTCGGCATCGCGGTGATGGGCGATGGCGGGCTGCTGTTCGCGCTGGCCGTCACCGTGTGGCTGGCCAGCGGCGCGATCGTCGTGGTCCGCCGGCACGAGCTGCCGGCCGTGGGCGCGCGGCTGGCGCGACAGGCCCGGTGATGGCGTCCGCATTCCGCGCGCTGGCCGACGTGCTCGGACAGTTGTCCCGGGTGGTCGGCCAGGTGGACGCCGCCAGGTACGTCGCGCGCGGGCCGGCCGGCGCGCCCGGCAGCATCGGCGGGCACGTGCGCCACTGTCTCGATCACGTCGTGGCGCTGGAACGGGCGTTCGCCGACGGCGTCGTCGACTACGACGCCCGCCGCCGCGGCACGGTGATCGAGCATGATCGCCGCGCGGCACTGGCCGCGCTCGAGGCCGCCCGCCGCCGCCTGTATCTCTACGACGAATGCCGGCGCGCGAGCCGCGTGACCGTCCGGACGCAGGTCGGTGCGGATGGCTCCTGTGTGCTCGCCGATTCCACCATCGGACGCGAGCTGGCGTTCGTCCTCAGCCACACGATCCACCACTGCGCGACCCTCAACGTGCTGCTGTCGCGGCTGGGCCAGAGTGGCCCGCCGCGATTCGGCATCGCCCCGAGCACGCCGGTCGAGGAGGCCGAACTCGCATGTGCACGATCAGCGTAATCCCGGCCGACCGCGTGCGCGGACTGCGCCTGATGATGAACCGCGACGAGCGGCGCACGCGGATGGCCGCCTGGCCGCCGCGCGCCAGCATCCTGCACGGCGTCGGCGTCTGTGCGCCCACCGACCCCGAAGCCCTCGGCACCTGGGTGGCTGCCGCGGACACGGGCCTGGCGTGGGCGGTGATGAACATCCATCCGCCCGCAGGGCTGATGCCGCGGGCGACCACGGCCAGTCGCGGCGACATCATCCCGGCGCTGGTGTCCGCCGCGGACCTCGACGAGGCCGCGGCCGGCTTCCGGTCGCTGCCGCTGGCGTCGTGCCCCCCGTTCCGGCTGATCGTGGCCAGCGCGCAGGAACTGGCCGTGCTGGACTGGGACGGCCGACACCGGCGGACCCGGTGCGAGCGGCTCACGCAGCCGCGTCTGTTTGCGTCGTCCAGCCTGGGCGACGCCCTGGTGGAAGAGCCGCGGCAGGCGCTGTTCGAGACGCTCCTCGCCCGCGAGTCCGACGCCTGGCGGGCACAGGATCGGTTGCACGTCCACGCGTGGCCGGATCGACGGCATCTCAGCGTCCTGATGTCGCGGCCGACCGCGTGCACGGTCAGCCGGACGGCGGTGGTGGTCGACGATCGCCGCGTCGAGATGAGCTACGCGCCGATGGTAGATGGCTGGCCCGGACCCGTGAGCCGCGCCGGCGTCGCGCGCGCCGCCGCGCGGCTCGCGGTGCCGGCATGACCCCGGCGGTCACCGCGGTCGCCCTGGCCGCCGGCACGCTGGTGTCCGAAGACCTGGCGACGATTGGCGCCGCGGCGCTGGCATCGCTCGGGCAGATCGGGTTCGTCCCGGCCCTGCTCGCGGTGGCCGCTGGCATCTACGCAGGTGACCTGGGATTGTTTCTGGTCGGCCGGCTCGGCCGCGGCGTGCCACTCGTGCGGCGCCTGATCCGGAAACGCTGGCCGGCCGACGAGCTCGTGCGCCTCGCCGAGCGGTTCGATCGGCGGCTGCCGCTGGCCATCGTCGCCAGCCGCTTCCTGCCCGGGTCGCGTTTGCCGCTCTACGTCGCGGCGGGTCTGTTCTCGGCGCGTCCCGGATCGTTCTGCGGCTGGACCCTGCTGGCCGTCGCGCTGTGGACACCGGTTCTCTTCGGCGGCAGCGTCTGGCTGGGGAGCGTCTTCGCCGACGGCGCACGCACGTACGTCGCGTGGGCGCCGATGGCCGGGCTCGCGCTCGGGCTCACCGCCGTGCCGCGCCTGCTCGCGGCCTCGACGGACGCCGCACGGTCCCACGATGGGAACGCCTAACGCCGCCGTTCTCCTCGAACGGGCGCGGCCATGGGAGTTCTGGCCGCCGTGGCTGTTCTATGCGCCGGTCGCGGTGCGCGTGGCCTTCCTCATGGCCCGCCACGGACCCTCGGCGCTCGCCGCCGCCAATCCGGGACTGCCCGACGGCGGCCTGGTCGGCGAGTCGAAGTTCGCGATCCTCCGCAGCCTCCCCGCAGACGCCACCATTCCGTCGTTGCTCGTGCCCGCGGGCACGGGCGACGATCGCAGCTCTGCCGCGTGCCAGGCGGTCGCGGCGCACGGGTGGCGCTACCCGTTGGTGCTGAAACCGGATGTCGGCCAGCGCGGCGTCGGCGTGCGGCGGGTGGCGAACGCGGCCGAACTGGTTGCGTACGTGCGGCGCCACGCATGGGCCATCGTGATGCAGCCCTGGCACGCCGGCCCCCGCGAAGCGGGGATTTTCTACTGGCGAATGCCCGGCGCCGATCGCGGGCGCATCTTCTCGATCACCGACAAGGTGTTCCCGTTCGTGGCCGGCGACGGCCGGTCGACGCTGGCCGCGCTGGTCGAGCGGCATCCGCGCTTCCGCCGGCAGGCGGCCGTGTTCCTGCGCCGCCACGCCGCGTGCCGCAATATTGTCGTCCCCCGCGGGACGACCGTGCGCCTCGGCGAGGTGGGGAACCACGCCCAGGGCACGTTGTTCCGTGACGGCGTCCACCTGCTCACCCCGGCGCTGGAGCAGCGCGTGGATGCCATCGCGCGCCGCGTCCCGGGGTTCTTCGTCGGCCGCTTCGACGTGCGCTACGCCGACGTCGAGCGCTTCAAGGCGGGGGAGGACCTGGCGATCGTCGAGCTGAACGGCGTCACTGCCGAATCGACCAACATCTACGATCCATCGCGATCGCTGCTGGCCGCGTACCGGACGCTCTTCGCGCAGTGGGATCTGGTGTTCCGGATCGGGGCGGCGAACCGGGCGCTCGGGATGGCCCGCACGCCCGGGCGGCGCCTCCTGCAGCTGGCCTGGTCACACCTGCGCGATCGCCGGGTGTTCCCGGTGTCGAGTTAGCCACGCGCCGGGACCCCGGGCCGATGCACCTCCACGCCGGCGGACAGATCGGCGCTTACCGCCGCTCGATCAGGCGGACGCCGTGCCCATCCGGATCGCGCATCAACAGCCCACCGGCGAATCCGCCGGGACGCGCCGCGAGAACGTCGGGCGAGACCAGCCAGCCGCCATGCTGGGCCCGCAGCAGCGCCGTGATTCCGCGCGACTCGATCGTCGTGTGCCAGTGGGCGAGGTCGTTGGCGCGGATGTCGTGCGGCGCGGGGCGGCCATCGCGCGGCGTCAGGTACTCGAGCAGCTCGACGCCGGGCCCTGCCGGCGAGCGCAGCGTCGTGATGCGCAGCCGGACGCCGAACACGTTGTTCAGATGCTCCTGCTCGACGCCATGGTTCTCCGCGCCTCCCGCCACCGTCAGGCCGAGACCCTCGCGGTAGAAGCGCAGTGAGCGTTCCGTGTCGGCCGACACAATTGCCGTGTGATCGATGCCAAGGAACAGCCGGCTGCGATCCTGCCAGCGCGCGTCACCCTTGCCGGGCGGGAACGCGAGCACCTCGAGGAAATGGCCGTCCGGATCGCGAAAGTAGAACGCCTCGATGCCGCCGGCGGCCGGATTCCAGTCGGGCAGGCGCTGCGGTCCGGTGGAGGCGTGGGTCACGCCGTGCTGGCGCAGCCGCGCATATGCCGCGGCCATGTCGCCCGTGATGATCGCCACGTGCTGGAACCAGGCGTCGTTGCCCCGGGTGTCGGCCGGGTACGGCCGCCCGCGCGGCGCCAGGAACTCGGTGAGCTCGATCTGCTCCTGTCCCAGCTGCATGCGCACGGTGCGGACGCGGGCGCCGAACGTGCCGTAGAGCAGTTCGACGTCGCGGCCCGCCAGGTCTTCGTCGCCGACCACCCGGAAGTCCAGGACATCGCGGAAGAACGCGACGCTGGCGTCCGCGCTGCGGACGGTGAGGGCAATCGCGCCGACGGCACCCGCTGGTTCCGGACGTGGCAGCGACGCGGCGAGGCCGGCGAGGCCGGCCGCCGCGAGCAGGACCAGCGCCAGCCCCTTACGCATGGACCACCTCCGCCCGGCGGGCGCCCAGGCGCTCGAGCAGGTGATCGCCCACGCGCAGCGCATTGGCCATGATGGTCAGCGCCGGGTTCACCGCCGCCGACGAGGGAAAGAAGCTCCCGTCCACCACGTAGAGGTTCTCGACCTCGTGCGCGCGGCAGTCGGCGTTGAGCGCGGACGCCCGCGGGTCGTGCCCGAAACGGATGGTGCCGTTCTGATGGGCGACGCCGGCGAGGGGAATGCGCTGGCCAATGAAGAGGTTGCGCGGCACCAGACGGGACACGCCCATGCCGCCCAGCAGGCTCTCCAGCCGCTTGATCAGCCGCTGATGGCCGGTCAGGTTGTTCGGCGTGTAGCTCAGCATGATGTTGCCGTCGCGGTCGAGGGTGACGCGGTTGTCGGGATCGGGCAGGTCCTCCGAGGTCAGCCAGAAATCCAGCGAGTGCTTCGCCATCACCTCGAGCGGCAGGTTCGGCACGAACGGCGGCGCACCGGCGGCCAGCGCCACGGCGTCGAGCTTGCCGACGAACGAAATGTGCCCCATGGGGTAGTCGAACCCCGGTTCGCCGAAGTAGAAGTCGTTCACCGCCAGCGTCTTCTGGAACACGGTCGGGTTGGGCGTCGTCGAGATGGCGAGCAGGACCGAATTGGTGTGACCCATGTAGTGCCGTCCGACCACGCCGGAGCCGTTCGCCAGCCCCTGCGGGTGCGCCGCATTGGCCGACCGGAGCAGCAGCGCCGCCGAATTGATCGCGCCGCCGCTGACCACCACGACATCGGCGCTGAACGACACCCGCTCGCCGTGTCGGGTCGCGACCACGCGCGTGACCTCGCGGCCCGAGGCGCTCGTCTCGAGCCGCTCGACCCGCGTGTCGGTCAGCAGCTCGACGTTGCGATGCGCCAGCGCCGGCTCCACGCACACCACGTGCGCGTCGCTCTTGGCGCCAACCAGGCAGGGGAAGCCATCGCACGTGTTGCAGCGGATGCAGCGGCTCTCCGCCGGCCGCGCCTCGTCGAGCATGACGCCCAGGGGCACGGAGAACGGCTGCAGGCCCGAGCGCCGCAGGTCGTCGTGCAGGCGCTGGATGCGCGGCTCGTGGCTGACGGCGGGGAAGGGATAGGGGCCGCTCGCCCACGGCTCGGTCGGATCGGCGCCGCGCGCGCCGTGCACGTGGTACACGCGCTCGGCTTCGGCGTAATACGGCTCGAGATCGCGATAGCTCAGCGGCCAGGCCGGCGACACGCCCCCGTGATGGCTCAGCGGCCCGAAGTCGCGCTCGCGGAAGCGGAACAGCGCCGCGCCGTAGAACTTGGTATTGCCCCCCACGTTGTAGTTGGTGTGCGGGTGCAGCGGGTCGCCGTGCTTGTCGCGCCACACCTCGCGCGTCTGGTAGCGCCCGTCGACCGCAACCGCGCGCGTGTCCCAGTTGGCTTTCTCGCGCGGGACGTAGCCGCCGCGCTCGAGCAGCAGGATGCGCTTGCCCGACGGGGCGAGCCGGTACGCCAGCGTGCCGCCGCCGGCGCCGGTGCCGATGACGATGACGTCGTAGTGGGTAGACATTACGGGTGCTCCGCGCGTACGAACGCGCCGTGTGACGTGCGCAGCAGGAAGCGTTCGCCGACCAGCGCCTCGAACACGCGCTCGCAGGTGCGGGCATCGAGGTGCCACAGGCGGGCCGCCTGCCGCAGGGTGAGCCGCAGGCCCGGCATCTCGCGATACTCGGCGCGGATCCGGTGCACCAGCCGGCTGACGTCGGACACATTCTTCTCAAACACGCCGCCTTGGATGAGCGGACCGGGCGCCGCGTTTCGCCGCCGCCGCCGACATCGCGACGCGGCTGCAGGCATCCAAGCCGGCGTGCGAACGACACCAACCTCGGCGGAGTGGCTGGAAGCGGACGGGACCGGCGGGTTTGCCTCGGGCACCGCCGATACGATTCGGACGCGTAGGTACCACGGCGTGCTGCTGGTGGCGACCAGTCCACCCACCGGACGGGTGATGCTGGTCAACGGCTACGACGCGTGGCTCGAGACCCCCGCGGGGCGGGTGGACCTGACGGCCCAGCGGTATCAGGGCGATGTCATCCACCCGTCGGGGCACCGGCAGATCAGCGCCTTCACGATGGATCCGTGGCCGACGTGGACCTACGCACTCCCGGACGGCAACGAGGTGACGGCCGAGATCCTCGCCACGCCCCCCGAGGCGCGCACCATCCTGCGCTGGCGGCTGGCGCGGCCGGCGCCGGGGGTGACGCTGCACGTGAGGCCGCTCGTGTCCGGCCGCGATTACCACGCCCTGCACCAGGAGAACGCTGCCTGCCGCACCGCGACCGAGCGGCGCGACGGCACGCTGCGCTGGCAGCCGTACCCGCATCTGCCGGCGATCTCCAGCGCCACCAACGGCGTCTGGACCGACGACCCGCAATGGTATCGGCGCTTCCTGTACCTCGCCGAACGGGAGCGCGGGCTGGACGACACCGAGGACCTGCTCAGCCCGGGTGTGATGACCTGGGCGCTCGGCGACACGCCGGCGATCTGGATGGTCGGCACGGCGCGGACCGTGCCGTCGTGCGCGTCGCCCGCCGCCCTGGCTGCCGAGGTCGAGGCCATCACGCGTGCCGAGGGCCGCCGGCGAGCGGGGTTCGCCGATCGGCTGGCCCGCGCCGCCGACGCCTACCTCGTGCAGCGCGGGGTCGGCAAAACGATCGTGGCCGGCTACCCGTGGTTCACCGACTGGGGGCGCGACACGTTCATCGCGCTGCGCGGGCTCTGCCTGGCGACCGGCCGGCTGGCCGACGCCCGCGACATCCTGCTCGAATGGGCGAACACCGTCTCGGAGGGCATGCTGCCGAACCGCTTCCCCGACGGCGCCGAGCCGCCCGAGTACAACGCCATCGACGCGTCGCTCTGGTACGTCGTCGCCACGAGCGAGCTGCTCGCGTTGACGGCAGCCGGCGACGTTCTCGCGCCGCACGATCGCCACCGCCTCGAGTCGGTCATCCTCGCCGTCCTCGAAGGGCTCGCCCGCGGCACGCGCTACGGGATCCGCTGCGACAGCGACGGCCTGCTCGCGTGCGGCGCGGCGGGCGTGCAGTTGACGTGGATGGACGCACGCGTCGGCGATCGCGTGATCACGCCGCGGGTCGGCAAGCCGGTGGAGGTGCAGGCGCTCTGGATCAACGCCCTCGAGGCCGGCGCGCGGCTGTCGGCACGGTGGCCGGACGTGCTGCAGCGGGCGACCGGCGCGTTCGAGCGCCGCTTCTGGAACTCACAGCAGGGCGGTTTGTACGACGTCATCGACGTGGACCACGTGCCCGGGACCGCCGACGACAGCATCCGGCCGAATCAGATCTTCGCCGTCGGCGGCCTGCCCCATGCGGTCGTCCGCGGCGCACGCGCGCGGCAGGTGGTCGACCTGGTCGAAGCGCAGCTGCTGACGCCGCTCGGCTTGCGCACGCTCTCGCCGCGGTCGCGCGAGTACATCGGCCGGTACGAAGGCGACGCCGCCGCCCGCGACGGCGCCTACCACCAGGGCACCGCGTGGCCGTGGCTGATGGGCGCCTTCGTCGACGCCTGGCTGCGCACGCGCGGCGATACCGACGAGGCCCGAGACGAGGCCGCGGCGCGCTGGCTCGCGCCGCTCGTCGCGCATCTCGAGGACGCCGGCCTCGGCCACGTCTCCGAGATCGCCGACGCCGACGCGCCGCACGTTCCGCGCGGGTGCCCGTTCCAGGCCTGGTCGGTCGGCGAACTGGTGCGGCTGCAGCAGCGGCTGGCGCCGCGGGCCCGAGCGCAGTCGGCTGCGCTGGCGGCGCACGGCTGACGTCCACGCCGCAGCGCCGCACTATACTCGTCGGAGCGTGTTCGACGTCCAGGGAACGGATTTACTGACGGTCGCGTTGCTCGTGGCCCTCGAAGGCCTGCTGAGCGCCGACAACGCCATGGTCCTGGCCGTCCTGGTGCTCGGTCTCCCGCCGCACCAGCAGCGCAAGGCGCTGCGCTACGGCATTCTCGGTGCCTTCGCGTTCCGCATCACCGCAACGGTGTTCGCCGCCTACATGATCCAGGTCGCGTGGGTCCAGCTGGTCGGCGGACTGTACCTGCTCTATCTCCCGTACCAGCACTTCTTCGGCCACAGCGACGGCGAGCGACGGGCGCTGCGGCCGGCGCGGCCGTGGCTCGGCTTGACGGCGTTCTGGGCCACGGTGGTCAAGGTCGAGCTGACCGACATCGTGTTCGCCGTCGATTCCATCCTCGTCGCCGTGGCGATGTCCGACAAGCTGTGGGTGATCATCACCGGCGGGGTGCTCGGCATCATCGCGATGCGGCTGGTCATCGGCCAGCTCCTCACGCTGGTGACGCGGTATCCGACCCTCGTCGACGGCGCCTTCGTCATCATCCTGTGGGTCGGCGTCAAGCTCCTCGTCGAGTACTTCCACACCATCGGCCTGGTGCATTTCGAGATTCCGACCTGGCTCTCGCTCGGCCTCATCGTCGTCATTTTCGCCATCGCCTATGTCACGGCGCGGCGGACCGGGCCCCGGGACACCGGCTCCGGTGACGATGCGGCGGCGGCGCTGTTGAAGGATCAAGGCCAGGGTTGATTCACCGATTCGGGCGGAAAGGGAATACACTACGGCGTGCGCGTTCACCTGATCAATCCGAGCCACCTGGCGTTTGGCGTTGCCGTCATCACCCCGCGTTGGCTGTACGTCCTCGCTGCCGCCACCCCGCCCGAGTTCGGTGATCCGAGCATCGTCGACGAAACGCTGGTCCAGCTCGACCCCGCCAGCATCGCCCCGGGCGACGTCGTCGGCATCGGCATCCACAGTGGCAATGCCCTGCGCGGCTACGAGGTCGGCCGGGCGGCGCGCGAGCGGGGGGCCACGGTCATCTTCGGCGG
The DNA here is from genome assembly GCA_963707795.1 of uncultured Acidobacteriota bacterium. GTDB lineage: Bacteria > Acidobacteriota > Vicinamibacteria > Vicinamibacterales > UBA2999 > JACCSI01. The sequence goes on from OY970174.1 coordinate 1,674,376, forward strand.
CATCCATGCGACGCTCTATCCGCAGGAGGCGCTCGACCTGGGCGGCGCCCATCGTGTCGTCAAGGGCGACGGCGACCGCATCTGGCCGATCGCGATCAAGGCCTGCCTCGACGGCAGCCAGCAGCCAATCTACGACGGCGGCCGCGTCGAGGGCGGATCGATGCTCAAGGCGCGCTGGGATCTGCTTCCCCCCGAGCGCTACATGTGGGCGTCGGTGCAGACGGTGCGTGGCTGTCCGAAGCACTGTTCGTTCTGCTCGGTGTGGCGGACCGACGGCCAGAAGCCGCGGGTGCGCTCGAGCGACGCGGTGATCGAGGAGATCGTCGAGCTGCGGCGCAAGGGCTTTCGCTTCATCGCGCTCGCCGACGACAATTTCTACCCGGTCGCCCTCAACGACCTGCGCATGGCCGACCGCCGCGCCGACAAGACGACGCTGCTCAACCTGCAGCAGATTCGCGACGAACGCTTCGAGCTGATGGAGCGGCTGGCCAAGCTGCCCCGCGACATGGTGTTCTTCACGCAGATCACCATGGAAGCCGCCGAGGATCCGCAGTTCCTGGCGGCGATGAAGAAGGCCAACATCAAGGGCGCGCTGGTCGGGGTCGAATCGGTGACCCCGGAGGGCCTCAAGGACGTCTACAAGGACTTCAACTTCGCCGGCGAGGAGCTCGTCGCGCGGCTGCGGCAGTTCCGCCAGCACGGCGTCCACGTCCTCGGCTCGTTCATCTTCGGGCTCCCCTCCGACCGGCCCGAGACCTTCGAGGCGACGGCGGCGCTGGCGCAGCGCGCCGACGTCACCTTCGCCCAGTTCGTCATGCTCACGCCGTTCCCCGGCACCGTGGACTTCGAGCGGTGGGAAGAGAACATGGCGCAGGACGAGCGGCGCATTGCCGGCGTGCCCATCACCCGCCACTGGCTGATCCCGCAGGCGCAGCGGCCCAAGGTGTACTCGCCGCATCCGGTGATGAGCGCCGACGAGATCCGCAACCGGACGCAGGCCGTCTGGGACAACTTCTACAGCCTGCCCAACATCTGGAAGCGCTCGAGCTGCACGCCGAACCTCAAGGCGCGGCTGGCATTCGTGCTTCATCTCGAAGCTGTACCGGCAGATGTACGCCAACACCGGGATCGCCACCGACAGCGCCCGCGTGTCGCGCGCGGAGAAGTGGGCGCGCCTCCTGGCGCCGCCCACGCGCCGCCTGTTCACCGCCACCCCGATGCCGGAGCTGCAGGTCCCGAACTGACCCGATCGTGAACGGCGAGGCGCCATGACCCCCAGACAACCTGCCATTCCGGCTCTGGCCCTCGCGCTCACGCTCGGTCTCAGCGGCCTGCAGGCGGACACGCCGCGGCCCGGGATCGACTGGCCGTCGTTTCGCGGCCCGGCCGCCCGCGGCGTGGCCGAGGGCGCGCCGGCGCCCACGGCCTGGGACGTGCCCGCCAACCGGCACGTCAAGTGGAAGGTCCCGGTTGCCGGCCTCGGCGCACTCGAGTCCGATCGTCTGGGGCAACCAGGTCTGCGTGGCCAGCGCCGTCAGCGGCCAGCCCGATCCCGAGCTGAAGGTCGGGTCTGTACGGCGACATCGCCTCGGTGATCGACGCCACGCCGCACCGGTGGCTGGTCCTCTGCTACGACAAGCACAGCGGCGCCAAGCTGTGGGAGCGCACCGCTCATACCGGCGTCCCCAGGGTCAAGCGCCACACCAAGTCCACGCACGCCAGTTCGACCCTCGCCACCGACGGCCGGTATATCGTCGCGTTCTTCGGCTCCGAGGGGCTGTACGCCTACGACATGAAGGGCACCGAGGTGTGGAAGAAGGACTTCGGCGTGCTCGATTCCGGCTTCTTCATGGCGCCCGGAGGCGCAGTGGGGGTTCGCCAGCTCGCCGATCATCCACGGCGACCGCGCCGATCATCCAGGTGGACGTGCAGAAGGGCTCCTTCGTCGCCGCGCTCGACGTCGCGACCGGCCGGGAACTGTGGCGCACGCCGCGCGAGGATGTCCCGACCTGGAGCACGCCCGCCGTGCACGCGTGCCGGCGACCGGGCCCAGGTCGTCGTCAACGGGTGGAAGCACATCGGCGGCTACGACCTGGAGACCGGGCAAGCGAACTGTGGCGCATGAGCGGGCGGCGGCGACATCCCGGTGCCGACGCCGATCGCCGGCGCACGGCCTCATCTTCATCACCAACGCCCACGGCTCGATGGCGCCGATCTACGCCGTCACGCCCGACGGCCAGCGGCGACATCACGCTGCAGGGCGGTGAGAGCGCCAACGCGCACATCGCCTGGAGCTACCCGCGTGACGGCGGGTACATGCAGACGCCGCATCGTCTACGGCGACATCCTGTACGTGTGCCGCGACAACGGCGTGCTGTCAGCGCGTTCGACGCCGTGACCGGCACGCGGCACTACCAGCACCGGCTCGCCGACGGGCGCACCGGCTTCAGCGCGTCACCGGTGGCGTCGAACGGACGGCTGTACTTCACCAGCGAAGAAGGCGATGTGTACGTCGTCAAGGCGGGGACGACCTTCGAGCAGCTGGCGGTGAACCCGCTGGGCGAGGTCGCCATGGCCACGCCGGCCATCTCCGAGGGGGCGATGTTCTTCCGCACCCGTGGCCACCTGATCGCGATCGCGGAGCCCGGCCCCAGCCGCGGCCGCTGACGGCAATCAGTTCTTTCGCGTCGCCAGGATGGCCCGAATGAGCTCTTCCGGCAGGTCGTCGGCGACCTCGTCGGCAAATGCCGCCTTGCCGGCCCGATCGTCGCCCGGTACTGGTCCAGGTAGGTCACACAGTTCGGGCAGATGGCGAGATGGGCCTCGAAGGTCGCCCGGACCTCCGCCGGCAGTTCCCCGGTCAGGTAATCGGCGAGAAATTCGGCGCACTCCCGGCAGGTCACAGTTCACCCTTGGCAAAGTGCGGGGCAAGCAGGGTTCGCAGCGCCTGGCGCGCGCGGTGGAGGCGGATCTTGACGGCGTTGGGGGTAGTGTCCAGCAACTGCGCGGTTTCCTCGGTGCTCAGTCCTTCGATGTCGCGGAGGACCAAAACGGTACGGAAGCCATCCGGGAGCTCGTCGATATGCCGCCGGACCGCCGCCTGGGTTTCGTGCCTGGACGCCGCCAGGTCGGCCTGTTCGTTCCAGGCGGTGAAGGTTTCCGCATGGTGACCGTCGGACAGGTACGACGGCAGCAGCGGCTCGATCGACTCCTCCGGCCGGCGCCGGCGGCTGCGCAGCTTCATCAGGGCGGTGTTGACCACGATGCGATGCAGCCAGGTCGAGAGCCGCGCGTCGCCCGCGAACCGGCCGATGTTCCGGAAGGCCGACACGAACGCGTCCTGCACTGACGTCACGCGCGTCTTCGTCGCTGCCGACGATGCGCCGGGCCACGAGGAAGAGGCGGGGAGAATTCGCCCGGACCAGCGTCTCGAACGCCGCATCGTCCCCGGTCCGCAGGCGGGCGAGGAGCGCCGATTCCTGCGCCGCCGGATCGTCGATCGGCGACGCTCCCGACGCGGGCGCTGACGGCGGCAGGGGCGCCGGTGAGCCTCTCTCCACGTGACCTCTTCCCCTCCTACGTGTCGCTGGCCGTCCGGGTTGCACGTGTCGGCGCCAGCAGGCCGGCCGCGTGTCCGCCGCGGGCTGCAGCCCCGCCCTGGGTCGTCTGACCGCGCATACGAGAGCGGCGGACCGCGGTTTACCGCCCCACGGGAATCGCCGCCCGCAGCGGCAGTTCGCGGTCGTCGCCCTCGTAGAAGACGCGCTCCAGGAACAGGCCCGACGCCGGCGCCGTGAGTCGGGCGGGGGTGCCGGAGGCCTGGCGCAGGAATTCGTCCACGGTCCCGGCCGCCAGCCCGCCGCGACCGACTTCGACGATGACCCCGACCATGCGGCGGACCATCTTCCACAGGAAATGCGAACCGGTCACGCGAATCAGGATGAGGTCGCCCTCCTCCCCGACCGTCACCTGCTCGACGAGGACCGACGTGGACTTGTCCTCGGCATCGTCGTCGCTGAACGAGCGGAAGTCGTGCATGCCGGTGAATCGCGCCGCCGCGTCCACCATCCGCGCGAGGTCGAGCGGCTCCTTGACCCACCAGACGAACGGCTTGCCGAAGGCGGAGCGGCGGCGGGAGACCTGATACAGGTAGCTGCGGCCCACCGCGGCGTGCCGGGCGTGAAAGCGGTGCGGCGCCTTGGCGATGGCCAGCACGTGGATGTCCGCGGGGAGCTCGTCGTTCACCGCCCGGCGCAGCTTCTCGAGCGGCATCGTCAGCTGGATCTCGAGGTGCGCCACCTGCATCAGCGCGTGCACGCCGGCATCGGTGCGCCCGGAGCCCTGGCAGTCGAAGTCGCCGTGGCCGGCCGCCGCGGCGAGGGCGCGCTCCAGTTCGCCCTGCACCGTCCGCGCGTTGACCTGCCGCTGCCAGCCGCTGTAACGGCCGCCGGCATATTCCAGCGTGATCTTGAACCGGGCCACGGCGACACGGTACAGGCACGTGCACCAACTGCCAAGCCCTTTCGCGACGCCCGCTACAATGGCCGCATGAGCCATCGTCCCGTGCATTCCGCCAGCCTGCCGAAACCCGTCGGTCCGTATTCGCCGGGCATGTGCTTCGACCGTCTCGTGTTCGTCTCCGGCCAGGGGGCCACCGATCCGGCCACCGGCCGGCTGGCTGGCGCCGACGCCGCCGCCCAGACCGCGCAGTGCCTGCAGAACGTCCAGACCATCCTCGAGGCCGCCGGCTCGAGCCTCCAGCACGTGCTCCGCTGCGGCGTCTTCCTGCTCGACATGGGCGAGTTCGAGGCGATGAACACGGTCTACGCCCGCGTCTTCGGCGACCATCGTCCCGCACGCACGACCATCCAGGCCGCCAAGCTGCCCGGGGAGGGGCTGCGTGTGGAGATCGACTGCATCGCCTACATCCCGTGATCGGCGCCGGTGCCCGTCCGGCGTCCCTGGCGACTCCCGCCAACGTGGCTGGCACGGGCGCCCGCGCCGGCCGCCTCAGTCGACAATCATCCGGGTAGAATCGGAGCCATGACCGACCGGTCCTGGGGCGGCCTGCGCGCCGCGATCGTCCTCGTCGCCGGGCTGGTGGCCGCCCTGCCCATCGGCGTACGCGCCGACGAGGGATTCTGGCCGTTCAATCGGATCCCGCGCGCGGCGATTGCGCGGGCGTATGGCGTGGAGCTGAGCGAGGCGTGGCTGCAGCGCGTGCAGCAGGCGTCGGTGCGGTTCCCCAGCGGGTCGGGCTCGTTCGTGTCCGCCGACGGGCTCGTCCTCACCAACCATCACGTCGCCCTCGACATCGTCCAGCGGCTGGGCGACGCGGAGCGGGACCTGGTGTCGACCGGGTTTCTCGCCCGCGATCGCGCGCAGGAGATCAAGGCGCCCGACCTCGAGCTGGTCGTCCTGCAGACGCATCACCGACGTGACCGCGCAGGTCAACGCCGCGGTGACGCCGCGCATGTCGTCGGCCGACGCGCTGGCCGCGCGCCGCGCCGCAATCGCCGCCATCGAGAAGGAGTCCGAGGCCGGGACGCCGCTGCAGAGCGAGGTGGTCACGCTCTACCAGGGCGCGCAGTATCACCTCTACCAGTACAAGAAATTCAACGACGTCCGGCTGGTGTTCGTGCCGGAGTTCGACATCGCCTTCTACGGCGGCGACCCGGACAACTTCACGTTCCCGCGCTACGCCCTCGACATGGCGCTGTTTCGTGTCTACGAGCACGGCAAGCCGCTGGCGGTGAAACATTTCCTCCCGTGGTCCACCCGCGGCGTCAAGGACGGCGAGGTGGTGTTCACCTCCGGTCATCCCGGGGCGACGCAGCGTCTGAACACGGTGGCGCATCTCGAGGCGCTGCGCGATCACTCGCTGCCGATCAATCTCGAGATGTACACGCGGATCCGCGACGCCCTGGCCGCCTACCGGGCGCAGGGCGCCGAGCAGGATCGGCAGGCGAAGGACCTCTTCTTCGGGATCGAGAATTCGCTGAAGTCGTGGACCGGCCAGCTGGCCGGGCTGCGCGATCCCGCGATCATGCGCCGCAAGGTGGCGGCGGAGGAGGCGCTGCGCGCCGCGGTCGCAGGCTCGGCCGAGTACCGCGAGCGGTTTGGCGGCGCCTGGGACGCGGTGGCGGAGGCACGGCGCGCGCTGCCGTCGTACAACATGGAGCGCGCGATGATCGAGGGTGGTCTGGCGCTCTACTCGGACTATTTCTCGATGGCGCGGACGCTGGTCCGCTGGACCGCCGAGCAGCAGCGGCCGAACGGCGAGCGCCTGCCCGAGTACACCGATGCACGCAGGGCCGCCATCGAACGTCAGGTGCGCTCGGCGGCCCCGATCCATCCCGGCCTCGAACAGGCGCGGCTGAGCGAGTCGCTGGCGTTGATGCGCGACAAGCTGGGCGCAGACCACGTCGTGGTGCGCGAGGTGCTCGCCGGCCAGATGCCCGCCGTGCGCGCGCGCGAGCTGGTCGCGGCGACCAGGCTCGGCGATGCGGCGGTCCGCACGGCGCTCCTCGCCGGCGGGGCGCAGGCCATCGCCGCCTCCACCGATCCGTTCATCGCGATCGCGCGGGCGCTCGAGCCGCGCGCGCGAACGCTGCGCACCCGCTACGATCGCGAGCTGCTGGCCGTCGAGCGCGACGCCTACGCGAAGATCGCACAGGCCGTGTTCGCCACGCAGGGCGACGCCGCGTATCCCGATGGAACGTTCACGCTGCGCCTCTCGTACGGCGCCGTCAAGGGCTATCGTGAAGACGCGACGGTCGTGTCGCCGTTCACGGACTTCCGCGGGCTCTACGTGCGGGCGGACCAGCACGGGATGAAGCCGCCGTATCGATACCCAGACCGCTGGGCGAAGGCGCGCACGGCGCTGGCCCTCGACACGCCGTACAACTTCGTCAGCACCAACGACATCGTCGGCGGCAACAGCGGCTCGCCGGTCATCAACGCGGCCGGCGAGCTGGTGGGCCTGATCTTCGACGGCAACATCCACTCGCTGCCCGGGTACTTCGTCTACGACCCGGCGGTGAACCGGGCGGTGTCGGTGGACGTTCGCGGCATGATTGAAGCGCTGCGGAAGGTCTATGGCGCCGAGGCGGTGGTCGGCGAGCTGCTCGCCGTCGCCGTTCCCACGGCCGCCCGGTAGTGGCGCAGCCGCTGCCGCCGGCGGTGAAACGGCTCGGCTGGACGAGCTTCTTCACCGACGCCGCCACCGAGGCCATCTACCCCCTGCTCCCGATCTTCGTCACCCGCGTGCTCGGCGGCACCGCCGTGTCGCTCGGCATCATCGAGGGCGCTGCCGACGCGGTCAGCAGCGTCCTGAAAATCGTCGCCGGGTCGGCGTCCGACCGGACCGGCCGGCGCAAGCCGTTCGTCGTCGCCGGGTACTCCATCGCCTGGCTGGCGCGCCCGTTGATGGCGCTGGCGGCGAGCTGGCAGCACGTGTTCGCGGTGCGGCTCGCCGATCGCGTGGGGAAGGGGTTGCGCGGCGCGCCGCGCGACGCCATGCTCGGCGCGCTGGCCCCGCCGGCCGAGCGCGGCCGCGTGTTCGGGTTCCATCGCGGGATGGACCATGCGGGCGCGGTCGCCGGACCGCTGGCGGCCGCGGCCTTCCTCTGGGTGTTTCCCGAACAGTACCGGGCGCTCTTCGCCCTCACCTTCATTCCCGGCGCGCTCGCCGTCGCGATGCTGTGGTCGCTGCCCGACATCCGGGTCCCGATCCCGGCGGCGACGCCAGCCGCCGCGGAGGCGTCTGAACCGGCGGACGTGGCGATGCCGCCGACGCTCAAGCGTTTCTTCGTCATCCTCGTGATCTTCACGCTCGGGAATTCCACCGACGCGTTCCTGCTGCTGCGGCTGTCCGATGCCGGCCTTGCCACCGTCTACCTGCCGCTGGTCTGGGCCGGCTTGCACGTGGTCAAAGCGGGACTTTCGACGTCGGGCGGCGCGCTGTCCGACCGCTTCGGCCGCCGCCGCCTCATCGTGGGCGGATGGCTGGTCTACGCCGTCGTCTACGCCGGCTTTGCGACCACCGCGACACTGCTGCCGCTGCTCGGGTGGTTCTTCGCCTACGGGCTGTACTTTGCCCTGGTGGAGGGGAGCGAGAAGGCGCTGGTGGCCGACCTGGCGCCGGCGGCCGCCCATGGCACCGCATTCGGCTGGTACAACGCCGTGCTCGGCATCGGGGCGCTGGCCGCCAGCCTGTTGTTCGGGGCGCTGTGGGAGGCGTTCGGGCCGGCCGCGGCGTTCTTCACCGGGGCCGGCCTGGCGCTCATGGCCGCGGCGCTGCTGGCTTCTGACCGATCACTTGCATCGCCGTCGTGATCATCGCCGCCACGTCGGCGACGTTGGCCGGCAGGATGATGGTGTCGGCGTTGTGGATCACCCGGCCGAACTCGCCGATGTACTGCTCGGCCACGCGCAACTGAATCGCCTCGGTCCCGCCGGGGACCCGCGTCGCCTCGGCGACGCGGCGCAGCCCCTCGGCCGTGGCCGTCGCCACCGCCAGGATCGCCGCCGCCTGACCTTCGGCCTCGTTGATCTGCTGCGTCCTGCGCGCTTCGGACGCCTTGATCGTCTCCTGCTTGGTGCCTTCCGCGGTGTTGATGGCGGCGTCGCGCTGGCCCTCCGAGGTCAGGATGACCGCGCGTTTCTCACGCTCGGCGCGCATCTGTTTTTCCATCGCCGCGAGGATGTCGTGCGGCGGCGTGATGTTCTTGATCTCGTAGCGCAGCACCTTGACGCCCCACGGTTCCGACGCCTTGTCGAGCTCGGCGACGACCGAGGTGTTGATGTTGGTGCGCTCCTCGAACGTGCGGTCGAGGTCGATCTTGCCGACCTCGCTGCGCAGCGTCGTCTGCGCCAGCTGCGAGATGGCGAACAGGTAGTCGGAGATCCCGTACGACGCCCGTTCCGCGTTGAGCACCTTCAGGTAGAGGACGCCATCCACCTGCACCTGCACGTTGTCGCGCGTGATGCACACCTGCGCCGGGATGTCGAGCGCGGTCTCCTTGAGCGAATGGCGATAGCGGATGACGTCGAAGAACGGCACCAGGATGTGGAAGCCGGCGCTGAGCGTGCCGGAATAGCGCCCCAGCCGCTCGATCACGAACGCGCTCTGTTGCGGCACCACGACCGCGGTCTTCCAGATGACCACGAGCACGATGATCGCGAGCAGAATGATGACGAACAGGCCGCCTTCCATGCACCCTCACTCAGGTTGACGATTACTCGGGTTGAACGTAGACGAGCAGGCCATCCACCCGCGTCACCCGGCAGCGCTGCCCGGCTTCGAGCGACGCGGGGGAGTCGTTGCGCGCGTTCCACAGCGTGCCGCGGAGGTCGGCGCGGCCGATCCCGCCCGGCGCGATGCGCTCGCGCGGCGTGGCCATCTCGCCAACCAGCGAATCCACCTCGAGCGCCGGCTGTTCCAGGCTGTGGCGCAGGCGCCCGCGAAAGAGGAGCAGATACACGACCGAGGTGATGGTGAAGACGAGCCACTGCGCCCACGCCGGCTCGGCGAGCCCGAGCCCGAGCAGCGCGCCCACGGTCAGCGCGCCGAGGCCGAAGAACATGACGAAGAAGCCGCTGGGCGTCGCCAGCTCGATGACCAGCAGGACCAGCCCGCCTGCCAGCCACGTCCACCACTCCATGCGAGGCGGATTATAGTCCGGCTGGCGGTTTGCTATGATCGTGAGTTCCGATGCCCCGAATCCTCGTCACCAATGATGATGGCGTCTACGCCGACGGCATTCGTGCCCTCGCCGCGGCGCTCCAGCCCCTCGGCGACGTCACCGTCGTCGCCCCGACCCAGGAATCGAGCGCCATCGGCCACGCGCTGACGCTGCGCCGGCCGTTGCGCATCGAACCCGCCGGCCCGGGGTTCTACGCCGTCGACGGCACGCCGACCGACTGCGTCAACCTCGGCGTCGCGATCCTGTTGCAGGGCCAGCTGCCGGACATCGTGGTGTCCGGCATCAACACCGGGTGGAACCTCGGCGACGATGTGACCTATTCGGGGACGGTGGCGGGGGCGCTGGAAGGCGCGCTGCTGGGGATCCCGGCGATCGCCGTGTCGCTGCGCCGCACGCGCGAGGCGTTCGACTTCGGCCCCTCGGCCGCGGCCGCGGCGCTGCTGACCGATCTCGTGCTGCGCCATCCGCTGCCGGATCGGACGTTCCTCAACGTCAACGTCCCGCAGGGGACCCCGAAGGGCTTCCGCCGCACCGTGCAGGGCAAGCGCAATCACATCACGCGGATCTCGGAGCGTCTCGACCCGCGCGGCAAGCCGTACTACTGGATCGAAGAGGGCATCGACGAGTGGGCGGCGCACGACCGCAGCGACTACCACGCCGTCAAGGAGGGCTACATCTCCGTGTCGCTGCTGCACCCCGATCTCACCGCGCACGCGGCGGTGGACGACCTGGAGCAGTTCCCGCTGCCCTCCGAGCGCGAGAGCGAGACGCGGTGAGCGCGGGCGCCGGGCCCGCGCGCCCCCAAAAACGTGGGGAGCCGGCCTGGCAACAATCCCACCGCCGGGCTCGGTTTCGGGTTACACTGGGGGTTCGTCGGGGCGTGGCTCAGCTTGGTAGAGCGCTCGGTTCGGGACCGAGAAGTCGTAGGTTCAAATCCTATCGCCCCGACCACTTTTTCTCAGGAACTGCTGTTTCAAACGCTGCATCTGGTTCCGTCGTGATCGGTCGGTTTCGGCCCTCGTGATGTCGCGTTGAGCATAATGTGAGCCCGAAGAGCCCCGCCGAAAGGTGGGGCTTTCGTCTTTTGGTGAGGACGAAAACCTGAGCCTACCCTTGAGCGGTAATCTCAAAGACGAATCGACGGTGCGGGCGACGTTTGCAAAGAGAGTCGAATCTCAACGCTTCGATAGTTGCTTGGCCATCTGTCTCGCTCGGGCAAGACCTTCGGGAACAGCTGCCTGACCATAGACACGGCGCAGTATCGCTTCAGCCCTAGCGTCTTGCGCCAGCGCGATGTAGACCGCTGCAAGGTGTGCCGGTACCAACGAGTCACTGTTGGCACTTCGAGCCAGCGATTGTTCGAGGGCTGCGGCAGCCTCCGACAATCGGCCAAGTTGCACGAGCGCCAGTCCGATGCCCGCGTGAGCCTCCGCACTTGACGGGTCTGTCAGAGCCATCGACTCGAAGTGCGTAAGAGCCGTCTGATAGTCTTGGCGCACCATGGCCTGGCCGGCTTCGATCATCTGGCTGCGCCGACGGTCGTCAGCCGTTCGAATCGCGCGAATGGTTAAAGGCACCGAGCCAACCGCCGCGAATTTTCCCTCCCAGGGCCCCCCGTTGTCCGCAAGTAGGGAGACGCGAGCCGTTGAAAAGTCCGCTGTGATCCTGTAGTCGCCAGGTGCAAAGGTGACTCCAGTCAGGGTGACTGATACCGTCACCCAGCCTCCGGGTCGGAGGTATAGCGTCGAATCCGTTGAACACACCGGGACAGCACCGGCACCGCCGCACTCAGCGTCTTCTCTCACATTCGACGCAACGTTGAGAATCTGGTTGTCCGGTTCCCGCGCGATGACGATCGTGACGTGATCGAAGAATGCCGGGTCAAGAACCGCCAGCGATCGTGACCCGCCTTCATTGACGATCGTGATCTCGAAATCAATGGTATTTGTAGGGCCGAACACCGCAAAGGCGCTGGGCGATTGGCGCACGTAGCTTCTGGTCGGCCTCAATGTCCATGTCACTTCGTCGGCGAGTACGGCGTACGGCTGCACGACCGCGAATAGCGCCAGTAACGGGATCGCACTCCACCGCCGACGTGTGGCTCTGTATGGACGTGTGGTGACGGGCATGAAGATCCCTCGTAAACTCCATTGGTTCGTTGCCTACCAGAACCGCCCGTGGATGCGGAGTTGTGCCGCGCGGTGATCGACGTGACCGACGGCATCCCCACGGCAACCCGAGGTGACATGATTGGCGTTCATCACTCGTGTGCCCTGAGCATATTCTGCACCCAGCGGATCTAGTTCGTCACGCACGCGATGGGTAGCCATCGTCCAGCGCCGGGTAGGCGCACAGAATACCAACGGTTTGAAGCGGCCGCCCGACTGCGTCACTCCGCCCCGCGTCTGCCATTCCGGCATTGATCCCGTTGCTATTCCGGGCACCCGTGGACGGATGAATGGCCGAACGATTCTCCGGATCCGCGGTTGGATTGTGACGCGAAAGCCGGATGGAGCGCCGGGCGAGCCTGGTCCGGTTCGGTGTTCTACAGGTCGCCGCTCTACGCCCTGCGGACGCCAAACGCGTCGAGATCGCGTGAGAGCTGTTCGCGGAGGGTCTTGTCCGGCTCGAGCACACCACCAGCCTCGTGATGGTCCAGCCACACCGCGGTGCCGCGATCGGTCAGAAGCCAGATATCCCACAGGAACAGGCACCCGAGAACGAAGAGAGACAGTCCATCGTCATGATCGGCAGAGTTGCGCACAGCGCAGGCCGGAGCCTCCGCGAACGGCCGCGTCTCCCCCCAAGCCTCCCGCCACCGGATCGTCAGTGGCATGTGTTCCCCCGAGGGCCAGATACTCCAGTCCAGCGGCCAGACGAGAGATTCGTGGGCGGGACGGGCGACACTCTCCCACAACAATCGACACAGCGCGACCCGATGACCTGCGTCGGCGGGTATCGAGAATCGAACGGACGGATAGTCGCGTCGCTCGTCAGGATCGGATCCGGTGACGGCAAGGTTGTGCGCGCGACACCACGCGACGCATTCAGCTTGGCTCAAGAACGTCATCGTTCAACCCGGGGAGGCTGTTTCGTGTTCCGACCTCGAAGCGGCCGCGTGTAGAGCGACAGTGACATTGACCTCCTTGCGACACTAATTCTGACCCCCTCCAGGAGGAGGGTCGAATAGAGCATGAGTAAGGAGTTCTGGTATCTCCGAGTGCGGAGGTACCCGTGGTCGAAGGCGAGCTGGTGACCGCGATTCGTGAGTTGACGAGTCGCGGATGGGGCGCAAAGGCGATCTCGGCCGTCGGCAGGACGATCTCGTTGAATTCATCGAAATTGACGACAACGTCGAAGCGGGCACCGAGCGATTGCAGGTACGCGAGCGCTAGCATCTGTTGCGGCTGCTTCCCGCCACCCAGGCCGAGATTCAGCACGTCGACCATATCCGGGCCGATGCCCCGCTGGTCGAGAAACCCCGGGAGCACGTTCGCGATGGCTTGTGCCGTCGTGCCCGCCACCGATCCGCCGAACACCGCAACTCGCAGCTCTCGCTCGGATCGCGCCAACGGGTCGCTGGGAAAGCCTGATCGACTCACGGGAGACTGGCTGGGGTCGATGACGAACCCGACATACGGGTAGATGACGTCGCCCACCATGTACGGCGGCAGCTGTCCGGGAGGGGCCTGGCCCTCCGCCGGCGCCGCCCATTCTGCGCGCGACGATGCCGACCCGCCGGGATCATGCCAGCGCCCGGCGAGACCGCGGTAGGCGACCAGCGCGGTCATCTCGACGAGACCGGCGAGGCAGGCGAGTGTGACGATGGAGAAGACCACTCGCTTCGTCAGCGAGAGGCGCGTCGGGATGGGCTGCAAGGTCATACCGCAAGTCCTCAGAAGCTGGATGGTCCGACCTGTCTGCGAGAGCAATGATGCCGCGAACGCCACTTCGCCCGGAGGCTCTCGTAGTCTGTTACACCTCACGACCATCGGGACGTGTCATCCCGGCGTCGATGACGGTTGGGTGCTGGCGCCGTCGGGCACTCGGCGCTTATCGGCCGTCACCGAGCCGGCTGGCCGGCACGGCAACCCCGACGGGGCTATCATCGGGGTGAGCACAGCCGAGACGCCCATCCATTCGTGACAAGGAGCTGCAATGTCTGCCGCATATGACGTCATCGTCGTCGGAGCGCGGTGCGCGGGATCGCCGACGGCGATGCTGCTGGCGCGGCGCGGCTATCGCGTGCTCGTCGTGGACCGCGCCAGCTTCCCGAGCGACACGGTCTCGACGCACGTCGTCCAGCCCCTGGGGGTCGACGCGCTGCAGCGCTGGGGCCTGCTCGGCCGCCTGACCGCGACCGGCTGTCCGGCGATTCACACCTATTTCTTCGACTTCGGCGCGTTCACCCTGTCCGGCGCGCCGGGCACCCCCGACACGCCCGTGGCCTACTGTCCCCGGCGGATGGTCCTGGACAAGCTGCTCGTGGATGCCGCCGCCGAGGCCGGAGCCGAGGTCCGTGAAAAGTTCACGGTCGAGGAACTGCTGATCGAGGGGGGGCAGGTGCGCGGGATCAAGGGGCGGTCGAAGGGCGGCGACCTGGTGACCGAGCACGCGCGGGTGGTGGTCGGCGCCGACGGCCGCTACTCCATGGTCGCGGAGGCCGTCGCGCCCCGGCACTACCACGAGAAGCCGGTACTGCTCGCGATCTACTACAGCTACTGGAGCGACCTGCCGACGAACGGCCTGTTCGAGACCTACATCCGGCCGAAACGGGGATTCGCCGTCGTCCCCACGCACGACGGCCTGACGACGGTCATCGCCGGGTGGCCGTACGCGGAATTCGACGCCAACAAGCGGGACCTGGAAGGCAACTACCTCAAGGTGCTGGACCAGTCGTCCGCGCTCGCCGAGCGCCTGCGCGCGGCCCGGCGCGTCGAACCGCTCGCCGGCGCGGCGGTGCGGAACTTCTTCCGCCAGCCCTATGGCCCCGGATGGGTGCTGGTCGGCGACGCCGGCTACAACAAGGATCCGATTACGGCCCAGGGCATCGGCGACGCGTTCCGCGACGCCGAGCGCTGTGCGCAGGCGCTGCACGAGGCCCTCGGCGGCGCGCGCCCCTACGACGAGGCGATGGGGGATTACCAGCGCGACCGCGACGCGCACGTGCTGCCGATGTACGAGTTCACGTGCGGCCTCGCCACGCTGGAGCCGCCGCCGCCGCCGATGCAGCAGGTGCTCGGGGCGATCCAGGGAGACCAGGCGGGCATGGACGATTTCGCCCGCGTCAACGCCGGCACCCTGTCGCCAGCGGTGTTCTTCTCGCCGGAGAACGTCGACGCCATCATGGCCCGCCGCGGCCGCGCGTAGGCGATCGGTCGCTGCGGCGAGTGTCTGACTTCGACCGATCCGGCACCCCATCCGCGATGGCGCTCGAGGTGACCTCTCCAGGGGGCAGCATCGCGAGCGCGCGCGGGCACGCGCAATTTGCCTCGTGTTTTTCCCCTATCGGGCGGAAACGCTGCTGGCACGGCCCTTGATGTTCGTCACGACATCATGCGGAACAAGATCTTCGGCACGTTCGCGCTGACGCTCTGGGCATCGACCGCGATTGGCGCGCTCAACCTGATCTCGGTGAAGGACGAGGTCGCCATCGGCCGCCAGGCGCAGCAGCAGGTGCGCCAGCAAGTGCCGGAGCTGCGCGACCGGACGATCAACGGCTACATCGACACGCTGGGCCGCCGGATCGCCGCTCGCGCCGACGGCCCGCGGTATCCCTACAGCTTCGACATTGCGAACTATCGCGAGGTCAATGCCTTCGCGCTGCCAGGCGGCCCGATCTGGCTGCATCGCGGGACGATCGATGCCGCGCGCACCGAGTCGCAGCTCGTCGGGGTGATCGCGCACGAGGTGGCGCACATCGCGCATCGGCACGCGGCCGAGCAGATCACCAAGGGCACGATGGCCAACGTCGGGCTCGGGCTGCTCGGGGCGCTGCTCGGCGATGGTCGCGGCTCGCAGATCGCCCAGCTCGGCGCCGGCTTCGCGGCGCAGGCCACGATGATGAAGTTCAGCCGCGACGACGAGCGGGAAGCGGATGCGAAGGCGCTGCTGTACATGAAGCGGGCCGGCTACGATCCGCGCGGCATGGTCGAATTCCTCCAGGTCCTGCGCGCGCAGCAGGGCAGGGATCCGGGCTCGGTGCAGACCTTCTTCTCGTCGCATCCGGCACCGGGCGAGCGCATCCGCCGCCTGCAGCAGGAGGCGAACCGGCTGGCCGGCGGACGCCGGAACTCGCAGACGTTCCAGGCCATCCAGGCGCGGCTCGATCGACTCGGCCCTGCCGCCTCGATGCGAAGGCGGTAGGTGCGGGCCGGCCGGGTGAGGTATAACTGCTGGCACCGGCGGCCCCCCAGCCCGGCAGGGAGGCGTCGTGTTTGGACTCTCGCTCGCTGACCACCTGCGCCTGACGTTCGGCCACGTCATCTACACGCACAAAGTCCACGCCACCAGCGCGGCGCGGCATGCCCGCTGGGACCGCTGGCTGAAGGGCGCGGAAGCCCTGTTCCTGCTCGTCACCGCCGTCGCGGCGGCGGCCGTGGTCTTCACGCCGCATCCGACCGTGGCGATGGTCGCGGCCGGCGCGGCGGTGCTCGCCATCGCCGTCCTGATCGTCCGGCTCGCGGCGGACTTCGAGCGCACCGCGCTGGCGCATCGGGCATGCAGCGCGCGGCTGTGGCACCTGCGCGAGCAGTATCGCGCGGTGCTCGCGGATCTCAAGGACGGCGTGCTCACGCTCGAGGCCGCCCGCGATCGGCGCGATGCGCTGATGGCCACGCTGCAGCGGATCTACGAGCACGCGCCGCCCGCCGACCGCGAGCAGTATCAGTCCGCGCGCCAGTCGCTGGCGGCACTCGACGAAGCCGTGCTCAGCGACGAGGAGATCGATCGCTTCCTGCCGGCGTCGCTGCAGAAAGGCGCCGCTGCCACGGGCAACGCCAGCGCCAGCGCCGCCGGCGCGTCATAGCCGTCCGCGTCCCGCGGACCGCCGGCGGGCGCCGGGCGCGCGCGTGCGCGGATAGAATCATCGCGCACCGTGACCGAACCCGCGCCGGCCGATAGACGATCGCGATCGAAGACCCTCGTCGGCCTGGCGCTGGCCCTGATCGGCCTGGTTCTCCTGGTGATCACCATCCGCCGGGTCGGCTGGTCCGAGGTACAGGGCGGGTTGCGGCAGGTCGGGTGGTGGTTTCTCCTCATCATGCTCCTCGGCGGGGTGCGCCATGCGGCGCGCGCCCGCGCGTGGATGGCGGCGGCCGATGGCGTGCTCCGCCGCGGCGCGCCAGAGGCGGGCGCCGGCCAGGCGGCGCCGGCGCCCGTCCTCGACACGCGCCCGTTCTTCGGCGCCGTACTCGCCGGCGACGCCCTCGGCAACGTGACGCCGTTCGGCTTGCTCGCCAGCGAGCCGGCCAAGATCCTCCTCGTCCGTCACCGCCTGCCGCTCGCGGCCGGTATTCCGGCGATTGCGATCGAAAACGCCTTCTACATCGGGTCGGTGGTCACGATGCTCGCCGCGGGCGCGATCGTGTTCATCAATCTCACCGAGCTGTCCGCCGGCCTGCGCGTGGGCGTCCAGGTCGTGCTGGCAGGTGCCGCCGCGCTCGCGGCCGGGGGCGCCATCGCCGCCCGCCAGCAGCCGGCCGTGCTGTCGCGGCTCGCCCGCGCGCTCTCCGCGCTCACCGGGCGGGGACGCTCGTCGCACGACCAGCTGCAGGAGATCGAGCGACATTTCTACGGGATGCTGACGTGGCCGGCGGCCGCGCTCGCGCGCGTGGCGGTCTGGGAGGCGCTCTATCATCTCGCCGCCGTCGTCGAGGTCTACGTGGTCCTGTGGCTGCTGTTCGGCGGCGCGGCGACGGTGGCCGAGGCGTTCGTGCTCGAGACGACGGGGCGGTTGATTGCGGTGGCGTTCAAGTTCGTGCCCTATCGACTCGGGGTCGACGAAGCGGGCACCGCCACCGTCGCCAGCGTCCTCGGGCTGGGACCGACGGCGGGCGTGACCCTGGCGCTGGTGCGGCGGATCCGCATTCTCGGCTGGAACGCCGTCGGCCTGGCGGTCCTCGCTCGCTCGCGCTGAGCCCGCGCGCGTGTCGTCCCCGCCCTCGAGCGCAGGGGCGAACGGTTCGCGGCATTGCGCTATGATCGCCGGACACGGCCCCAACCGGGTCCCTCTCCACCCAAGATTCGCTTATGTCCAACGCACACGCTCCTGCTATTCGCTCGACACTCTCGATCACGCTGGCCGGCGCCGCTGCGCTGGCGCTCGTCATCGCCCTCGCGCCAACACGGCTCGCGGCGCAGGCGGCGGCGCCGGGGGTGCCGGCGACGCCACAGGATCAAGCCGCCGTCGATCCCCGCCTCTACGCCGGCATGCAGTGGCGCAGCATCGGCCCCAGCCGCGGCGGCCGTTCGATCGCCGTGGCGGGCAGCGACGCCAGGCCGAACGAGTACTTCTTCGGCGCCGTCGGCGGCGGCGTCTGGAAAACCACCGACTACGGCCACAACTGGCAGCCGGTGACCGACACCTTCCTGCGTACCTCGTCGGTGGGCGCCATGGCGGTGGCGCCGTCGAATCCGGACGTGGTCTACGCCGGGATGGGGGAGTCGTGCTTCCGCGGCAACATCATCCAGGGCGACGGCATCTACAAGACCACTGACGCCGGCAAGACCTGGACGCACGCGGGGCTGGCGAGCACCGAAGTGGTCAGCAAGATCCGGGTGCATCCGACGAACCCGGACATCGTGTACGCGGCGGTGCTGGGGCACTCCTACGATCCGCATCCGGATCGCGGCGTGTACCGCTCCCGGGACGGCGCCAAGACCTGGGAGAAAGTGCTCTACCGCGACGACCGCAGCGGCGCCATCGACCTGTCGATGGACCCGAAGAATCCCGACACGCTGTACGCGGCGCTGTGGCAGGTCTACCGCACGCCCTGGTCCATGGAGAGCGGCGGTCCGGGCAGCGGATTGTTCAAGTCCACCGACGGCGGCAGCACGTGGACCGAGATCACCCGGAACCCCGGACTGCCGGAGGGCGTGTGGGGCCGCGTCGGCGTCTCGGTCTCGGGCGCCGACAGCACCCGCGTCTACGCCATCATCGAGAACGACGCCGGCGGCGTGTTCGTCTCCGATGACGCCGGGGCGACCTGGCGCCGGACCAACGAGGACCGGAACCTCCGCCAGCGCGCGTTCTACTACACGCACATCACGGCCGATCCGGTGGAGAAGGACACCGTCTACGTCCTCAACGTCCAGTTCTTCAAATCCACCGATGGCGGCAAGACGTTCCCGGCCGGGCAGCAGATCCGTCCGCCGCACGGCGACAACCACGACCTGTGGATCTCGGCCACCGACAACAAGCGGATGGTGCAGGCCAACGACGGCGGCGGCAACGTCTCGGTCAACGGCGGGCAGACCTGGTCGGGCCAGGGCTTTCCCACCGGGCAGTTCTACAACGTCTTCACCACCCGCCACGTCCCGTACCACGTGTGCGGCGCGCAGCAGGACAACAGCACGGCCTGCGTCGGGAGCCAGAACAACCCCGGCGCGGGGGAGGGAAGCCTGCCGCCCATCTTCTACGCCGTCGGCGGCGGCGAGAGCGGCTACATCGCACCCGATCCGGCCGACACGGCGGTCTTCTACGCCGGCAGCTATGGCGGCTACCTGAGCCGACTGGATCGCGACACCGGTCAGCAGCGCGCCATCAACATCTACCCCAACAACCCGATGGGCTGGTCGTCGGTGGACATCGCGGAGCGGTTCCAGTGGACCTTCCCGATCGTCTTCTCGCCCACCGACCCGAAGACGCTCTATGCGTCCTCGCAGCACCTGTGGCGCACCACGACGGGCGGCCAGCGCTGGGAGAAGATCAGCCCCAACCTGGCGCGATCCGATCCGAAGACGATGCAGGCATCCGGCGGGCCGATCACGAAGGACCAGACCGGCGTCGAGACCTATGCCGTGATCTTCACCGTCGCGCCGTCCCGGCAGGAGGCCAACACCATCTGGACCGGATCCGACGACGGCTGGGTGCACGTCACCCGCGACGGCGGGCGCACGTGGGACAAGGTGACGCCACCGGAGCTGCCCGACTTCACCCGCATCAGCCTGATCGAGGCGTCGCCGCATCAGAACGGCGTCGCCTACCTGGCCGGGAATCGCTACCAGCAGGGCGACCGCGCCCCGTACGTCTACAAGACCGCCGACTACGGCAAGAGCTGGCAGAAGATCGTCGGCGGCATCCCGCCCGACGATTTCGCCCGCGTGATCCGTGAGGATCCGAAGCGCCGCGGCCTGCTCTACCTCGGCACCGAGACCGGGATCTACGTGTCGTTCAACGACGGCGCCTCGTGGCAGCCGCTCCGCCTCAACCTCCCGGTCACGCCGGTGCACGGCATCGTCGTCGAGGAACGCGACCTGGTGCTTGGTACGCACGGGCGCGGGTTCTATGTCCTGGACGACATCAACGTGCTGCGCCAGGCGGGCGGCGGCATCACCAGCGCGACGCTGCACGTGTTCGAGCCCACCGATCCGCTGCGCGGGCTCGATCGCAACGTCGCGGTGGATTACTACCTCGGCAAGGAAGCCGACGAGGTCAAGATCGAGTTCCTGGACGGGACGGGCAAGGTGCTGCGAACCTTCACCGGTACACCCAAGACGCCGGCGCCGACGCCGGGTGAGGGCGGCGGGTTCTTTGGCGGACCGCCGCCGCGCGTCGGGACCAAGCAGGGCATGAACCGCTTCACGTGGGACCTGCGGCAGGAAGGGGCCGTCGTCTTTCCGGGCATGATCATGTGGGCGGCGCAGCCGCAGCGCGGGCCGGCGTCCCCGCCCGGCAAATACGCCGTCCGCATCACCGCCCTCGGCGACAGCAAGACGCAGCGACTTCACCATCGGCATCGATCCGCGCCTGAAGGCGGACGGGATCACGGAAGCCTACCTGCAGGAGCAGTTCAAGCTGTCCTCGGAAGTTCGCGACCGGGTGACGGCCGCCAACACCGCCGTGATCAAGATTCGCAGCCTGCGCGACCAGGTGAACGACCGGCTGAAGAAGGTGCCGGAGCGGCGCCGCGCGGAGATCCAGAAGATCGCCGACGGGCTGCTCGTGCCGCTGGCGACCGTGGAAGGGGAGATCTACCAGGTGCGGAACCGCAGCAGCCAGGATCCGCTGAACTATCCGATCCAGTTGAACAACAAGATCGCGGCGCTGATGGGGGTGATCGAAAGCGCCGATCACCGGCCCGACCGATCAGACCTACGAGGTGTTCAAGGAGCTGTCGGCGGAGCTGGAGACCCAGCTGCAGCAGATGAACGCGACCATCAAGGTCGAGGTGCCGCGCGCTCAACGCCGCCCTGCGCCGGGACAAGGTCGAGACCGTCGATCCGGAGGCGAAGCCCGAGCCGCCCGCCGATGCGGCGGTCAAGCCGCCGGGGCGCTGAGCGCCGCTCAGGATACCCGCGCCAGGACGGCCAACGCGGCGGCCGCCGCGGCGAGCTGCAGGGCGAGCGACGCGCGGTCGCGGAGGAACAACACGCCGAGGGCGAGGCATACGGCAGCGAGCACCAGCACCGACCAGTACAGCTCGCGCGCCGTTTCTTCGACCGTGCCGGCTTCGGCGCGGCGCCGCGTCGCGTCGATGATGGCGTTGGCGATGTCGCGGTCGCTCTCCCGGTCCAGCTCGAAGTAGCGGCCGCCGCCGGCGTTGGCGATGACCGCCAGCGACGCCCGGTCGAGCGACGAGGACACGATGCCGCGACCGGCCTGGCGGCCGGGCTCCGGAATGACGCCGCCGACCGTCGTGCCGACGCCGACCACGTAGAGCGGGATGCGGCGCTCCTGCGCCAGCGCGATCGACGTCGCCACCGATCCGCTCCACGCCTGCCCGTCGGAGATCAGGACGAACGCCTGTGGGTTGCGCGACGCCGGTAGTGCCGGACCGGCGTCCCCGCCGGGCTGACCCGCCGGCCGGCGCGCGGCCGCCGCCGCCGTGCCGCGCCGCGTCTCCGCGTCCTTGTCGATGAGGCGCATGCCCCAGTAGATGCCGCGCTCGATGTTGGTGTCCCAGGTGGTGTCGTCCTCGAGCCGGAAGGGCGGCGCCTCCTCGAGGTGATCGAGAAAGAAAAAGAACGTGTTCGGGTCGCGCGTCAGGCGAATCTGCGGGGCGGCAATGGTCGCGAACAGGGCCAGGGCGACCCGGTCGTCTTCCCACTGCAGCGATTCGCCGAGCGTGCGCAGGAAGGTCATCGATCGACGCCAGCGATCGCCGCGCACGTCGCGCACGCGCATGGAGGCCGACCCGTCCTGCAGCACGACGAGGTCGATCCCCGCCGTGCGCATCATCGAGGCCACGCCGACCGGCCGCGCCACCGCCAGGACGAGGCAGCCGAGGGCCAGGATCAGGCACAGCCAGAACGTCAGGTCGCCGAGCAACGGCAGGCGTTCCGACACGGCCCGGCCCGGCAGGTGGCGGTGCCGGCGCATCTGCTTCACGTCGCCGCGGCGCCGCCACGCCTGCCACAGCCACAGCGCCAGCAGCAGGGCGGGCACCCAGAGCAGCGGCAGGTAGCCGGGCGCCGCAAAGCGCAGGCCGGACAGATCGAGGCTGGTGGGCACCGTCGGCCTCAGCCCTTGCGCATCTTCTGGCCCGAGCGCCCGGCTTCTTCCGCCTCCTGGCGCTCGTCGGGCAGCATCGGCACGATCATGCTTGAACTTCTTGCCGTCGGTGTCCTGCGGCGGCGCGCCGACCTGGCCGTGCACGGTCAGGGCGTCGAACGCCGCGTCGCCGGCGACCAGCGGCTGCCGGGTCTTCATCACGCCCGCGCGCATGCGCAGGACGAACTCGTAGTTGTAGGCGGCCTCCTCGCTGTCGGGTTCGCTCCGCAGCACGTCGGCGTAGCGCTTGGCGATGGCGTCGAGCCGGCCGACCACGGTCTGCTACGGCGCCGCCGCTGCCCTGAGCGCGCGATACTCGGCATTGGCCGCGAGCAGCTTCAGCGCCGGATCGTCGCCGGTCATCAGCGGCTCGTAATCGCCGCTCCAGTAGCGCGCCACGGCGCGCCCGGCGTCGGCGCCGCGGGCTCAGCCGCCGCAGCACGGGATCGAGCAGGCCGGCGCCGCGCGCGGCGTCGAGTTCCTCGACCGCACGCTCGTAGCGCAGCGTGACCAGGGTGTGCTCGGCGCCGGCGCGGCGCGCGTTCGAGATCGCTGGCGAACCACAGCAGGGTGCCGGCGGCGGCCAGCGCAAGGGCGGTAACGAGCAGCGTGGCGAACGACTTCATGTCAACTCCGACGGGGACCACCGCCCGTCACGGAAACGTCTGGAACCACGGCAGCGTCAGCCGCATCACCAGCGCCAGACTCCACAGCGCGGCGGCCAGCAGGGCGAAGCGGGCGAACCGTGGCTGCTCGGTCGTGTAGCGCTTCATCTCGACCCGGCCCGGCGCGGCGCGATCGATCTCTTGAACGGCACGGACAATCGGCCGTTTCGTCGACGGCGCTGAAGAACTTGCCGCCGGTCCGCGCCACGGCGGCGGCCCACGACCTCGTCGGAGATCGCCTGGCGGCCGCCGGCCCGGGATGCCGACGCGGATGAAGTAACACGGGGATGTTGGCGTCGCGCGCATCGCGCAGCACGTCGAAGGCGCTGCGGCCGTCCTCGGTGACCTCGGCGTCGATGCCGTCGGTGAAGATCACCATGGCGTTGCCGGCGGCGTCGAGCACGTCGAAGGCGCGGAACAGGCCGACGCTCTGCTCGACGGCGTTGGCGATGACCGTGCCCTGGTCGGGGAAGGTCATGAACTCGGTCCAGTCGCCGATGAGCGACATGCTGAACAGGATGTTCTCGTAGTCGGTGGTGAACGGCGTGATCACGTACGCCTGGTCGCCGAACTCGACGAGCGCCATCATGTCGCGGTACTTGCCCTTCATCCGCAGCTCGACGAAGTAGCGCGCGGCGCCGACCGTGGTGAAGAACATCGCGTCGTTGGGCGCGCCCTTGGCCAGCCGGGTCGAGGGCAGCGACGACAGCATGCTCGACGAGGCGTCGATCATCAGGCTGATGCGCCGGCCCGGGGTAGCGCCGTCTCCTGCGGGTCAGCGCCGTCTTCGGGTCGGCGAGCGCCAGCGCGAAGCAGGGGCAGGCCGGCGAGCGCGCAGCAGCAGCGCGCCGTGGCGCAGCAGCGTAGCCGCCGCGCGGGCGTGCCCATTCGACGAGCGACGGCAGCGCCAGGCGGCCGCGGCCGCTCGAGCGGCGCGTCAGCACGCGCAGCAGGAGCACGCAGGCGGCCAGCCCGATCAGCAGCACGCCGCCAGGCGGGCCGTCTCCGTCCGCGCCGAAGATCAGAGCTCTGCCGAGGCTCGAGGCCGCGCGCCTCGACGACCACCGCCGCGAGCTGATCGCGCAGCCCGGTCAGCGCGCCCACGCCCGTGGCTCCGCAGCCGCGCACCGTCTGGCGCAGCGCGCGCCTGCTTCGGCGACCCACGTGTGTCGCGCCGCCACGCGGTCGGCGGCCCGTCTCGCCGCCGCCAGCGCGTCGTCGAGGCGCCGCCGTCGAGGTCGTGCGAGCCGCCCGTAGCGCGCCGATGTCAGGCGGCGCAGCGCCGTCGCGCAGCTCGCCGGCTTCCGGCGTTCAGGCCGGCGCCGACCTCATCCCGGAGGCCGTCGCCGCGCCCGACACCGCGACCGGGCGCCTGGCGCAGCCAGCCCCGGCTGAGCGCGAGTTCGCCGCTGCGCGAGTGGCGCCGTCGGCGCCGCGCTGCACCGCCGGGCGACCGGCGTGGAAGCTGGCGACGACGCGCGCGGCGGCCAGCGCGCGCGCCACCGCCTCTGGCGACCAGCCGCCGCAGCGTCTCCGGCGCTCGAATCGCCGCCAGCTCGCGCCGCACAGCCGCCGAGCACGGCGCGGGCGGGGAGGCAGCGGACGCGCCGCCTGCCAGCGACGGACTGCGGCTCTGCCGGACCCAGCGCACCAGCGCCACCGCCAGCGTCAGCGCCGGCAATGCCGAAGAGGATCAGCGCGACGATGCGGAACATGCGCGCGCGGAACTCGCGCGCGGCAATGTCGTCGAAGGTCGGCACGTTCGACTTCGCGGATGTGACCGGGCTCCGCCGGGCACCAGCGAGTTGATGCGCATCGGCGATGGCCGGCAGCTCGTAGGTCTGCTCGCGGCCCGACGAGCGACGCATCCTGCTCGACGCGGCTCTCGATGCGGTAGGTGATCGTGCAGCACCGGGATCACGCACGTCCGACGCCGAACGCGTCTTCGCCGATCAGGCGCAGCGTGTACTGATACTGCATGAAGCGCCGACCGGCGGTGACGTGGTCCGCGCTCTGGCTGCCCGCCGATCACTTCGAAGGGCGGGAACTGCACGGCCGCCGTGCCCGAGCCGCGACCGATCGATCACCGTGCGCGCCGCGTCGGTTTCGAGCGCCGCGCAGGTCAGCATCGACGGCGAACGGCTCGCCCGACGCGCACCGCGGTGACCGTCGTCCGCCACCAGCAGGTGACCGGATCCACCTCGACGTTCGCCGCCTCCTGCGCCCCGGCACCGCCGGCAGCCCACCGAGCACGCCCACCACCGCGAGAATGGCGCCGCAGGCGCGAATCCGCGACACGGCCGTCGTGCCCCCACCTGCCGCACCGCACCTCAGCACCTGCCGCACCTGTCGCACCTGCCGCACCCGTCGCACCCGTCGCACCTGTCGCACCTGTTTCTCCTACCGCCGCCGCAGCCGGCGCTCGGCCACCCATTCGAGCAGCGTCACGTCGAACCGGGTCGGGTCCGCCTCGAGCCGGAGCGCATCGAGGCCGGCCTGCTCGGCCGTTCGCGCGACCTCGTCCTGCCAGCCGCGCACCCGGCCGGCCATCGCCGTCAGTTCGCGCGCGCGACATCACGCGCGAGCGGCCGCTCTCGACGTCGAACGCCTCGATCCAGCCGGCGGAGATCGCCGGGCAGCTCGAAGGCGAAGGCTGCATCGACGATCGCCGAGGAAGACGTCGTGCAGCGAGTTGAGGCGACGCCAGCTCGCGCATCAGCGCGTCGACGTCGTCGAACAGAAAGTCGGAGATGATCGGCACCATCGACGTCTTGCGCAGGAACCCGGCGAGCGACGCCGCCGAGGCCGCCCGTCTGCCGCAGGTCCTGCAGCCCTTGCGCCGTATCTGGTAGGCGTCGAGGCAGTGAATCACCTGGCCCTTGCCGATGCGCGGGCGCAGCCCCTGCAGGTGCGGCGAACTCGTGATCGAAGGTGACCAGGCCGATCGAGTCCTGGAAGAACACCGCCGACATCCCGATGGTGGCGAGCGCGCGCGCGATCGTCGTCGCGATCGGGACGCCGTCCATGCCGCAGCGCGTCGACAGCGAGCGGTCGGCGACCATGATCACGCTCGACGTGCTCGGCTGCTCGAACTCGCGGACGATGAGCGGGCTGAAGTTGGTCAGCGACGACTGCGGCCAGTCGATCGTCGGAGAAGCGGTCGCCGGCCTGCCAGTCGCGCAGCCCGACGAAGTCGAAGCCCGAGCCGTGAAAGCGGCTGGCGTGCTCGCCGATGGTGAACTCGCGCATCCGCTTCAGGATGATCAGCTCGATCTCGGTGATGTCGGACAGGCTGATCAGCGGCTCGGCGTCGCGGTGGCGGTCGTCGCCCGGCCAGTCGGCGGCGCGCGTTCTCACGGGATCGCGACCCGGTCGACGAGTCGGCGATCACCGCTTCGGTGGTGAGCCCGTGGCTGGCGGCGTGCGGCCCGAGCCAGATGCGATGGCCGAGCACGTACGGCGCCAGGTCCTGGATGTCCTCCGGATAGACCTCGTCGCGGCGGCGGACCAGCAGCGCCCAGGCCTTGGCCAGCCGGCCCCAGCAGATGATCGCGCGCGGCGAGGCGCCGAGGTCGACGCCGCGCTCGACCAGCTCCGACGGCGAGTGCACGCGCCAGTCGACGTCCGGGTTGTAGGGCCGCGAGGCGGCGACCAGCCGCTGGATGTAGTCGCCGAGCGACTCGTGCAGGAGACACGTGCTGGTTGATCGCCGCAGCGCAGCTCGATGATGCGCTCCTTGGACATCAGCTGTTGAGGCGGATGCGCTTGAAGTCGAAGTTCACCAGCTTGCGCTCTTCCTCGGGCGGCAGGTAGCCGATGTTGACCATGATCGCGAAGCGATCGGTGGCGGCCTCCGACAGCGGGAACGTGCCCTGGCCCAGCTCGACCGGGTTCATCGTCGCGATGGCGAAGCTGAACGCGGGCAGCTCGTAGGTGGTCTTGCCGACGGTGACCGTGCGGTCCTGCAGCGCCTCGAGAAACGCGCTCTGCGACTTCAGCGGGATGCGGTTGATCTCGTCGAGCAGGATGATCTCGGCCTCGGCCAGCGGACCGAACTCGGTGACCAGCGCGCCGGTCGCCGGGTTGATCATCTGGAAGCCGACCACTTCGGTCGGCTGCAGGTCGGCGCGCCCCTGCAGGCGCGCGAACTTGGCGTTGCTGATCGCCGCGAGGATGACGCCAAAGAACGTCTTGCCGACGCCCGGCGACGCCGCGCAGCAGCAGGTTGCCGGAGCTGACCTGCCGCTGCTCCTTCTTGTCGTAGGTCGTCGGGAATCTCGGACAGAAGCACGACGTTGGCGAGCTGCTTGGGCCGGTCGTAGCCGACGAGCGCCTTGCTGCCTTCCGCGAGGATCGCCTCGTGGAAGGCGATCGCTTCTTCGAGGTCGGGATGCACAGGGGGAATCTTACCGCTCACAACGGGCCGCGATTTGCGCGCTGTGCGCGGCCCGCGCCGTGACCAGCCGGGTGACGAACCGTTCGGCTACAATATTCGGGATGCGGGTAGCTCGCCGCTTCCTGGTGAGCGGCCGGGTGCGGGAGTCGGATTCCGGTTCTTCACCCAGGACATCGCACGGCGGGAAGGGCTGACGGGCGTTGTCCGCAATCTCCCCGACGGCCGGGTCGAGGTCGTCGCCGAGGGCGACGACGAGTCGCTGACGCGGCTCGAGGCGGCCCTGCGGCGCGGGCCGTCGCACGCACGGGTGGAGCAGGTCGAAGTCGAGGCCGTGCCGGCACGTGGGCCGCGGCCACCTCTTCACGGTCGGATGAGCAAAAGGCCTTCATGGAGCACCTGAAGACGAAGATTCGCCACGTCCCCGATTTTCCGAAGGCCGGCATTCTCTTCTACGACATCACGACGCTGCTCAACGACGCGCAGGGCTTTCGCGACATGATCGGGGCGCTCGCCGATCCCTACCGGACGGCGGGCATCGACCAGGTCGTCGGCATCGAGAGCCGCGGGTTCATCCTCGGGGCCGCCGTGGCGAACAGCCTGGCGGCGGGATTCGTGCCGATCCGCAAGCCGGGCAAGCTGCCGTCGAAGACCCATCGCGAGGACTACGCCCTCGAGTACGGCACCGACGGTCTCGAGATTCACGAGGACGCCATCCGCGACGGGCAGCGGGTCCTGATCGTGGACGACGTGCTGGCCACCGGCGGGACGGCCCGGGCCGCGGCCGGCCTCGTGCGCCGGGTCGGCGGGATCCTCGTCGGTTTGTCGTTCCTCATCGAGCTCCACGCGCTCAAGGGCCGCGACAAGCTGGCGGGCGAGGACGTCTATTCCGTGCTGCAGTATTGAGGGCGCCTGTAGCTCAGTTGGATAGAGCATCGGTTTCCTAAACCGGGGGTCACAGGTTCAAGTCCTGTCAGGCGCGCCAACCACCACGCGCGATCGATCAGAAACCGGCACACACGTATGCGTACATCCGAACGACATCACCTGAAGGAAAACGAGTTCGCGCTGATCGTGGGGCGCGTGACGCTCTGGGCCGGCCGCCATCAGCGCACCCTGACCTATGCGGTCGTCGGCGCCGGGCTGGCAGCCGCGGCCATCCTCGGCCTCGTCGCCTGGCGCAACAGCGTCGATGCGAAAGCGCGGGCGATGCTCGCCGAAGCCATGGTCGTGCAGGAAGCGCGCGTCGTCCCGCCGGTCGCCGGCGACCCGGCGTCGCCGCCCCCGGCGCCGCAGCCCGGCACCTACCCGAGCGAGAAGGCCAAGCTCGAGGCCGCCCTGCCCAAGTTGATGGCCGCCGCCGACGCCTACCCCTCGTCCGATGCCGGGCGTACCGGCGCGCTACCATGCCGCCGCGGCGCTGGTCGGCCTCGGACGCTTCGACGAGGCGGTGCAGCAGTACGAGCGGGTCAGCAGCGACGGGTCGGGGCTGCTGTCGCAGATGGCCCGGCTCGGCAAGGCGGAAGCGGAACTGCGCGCCAACCGGCACGACGCCGCCATTGCCGATTTCAAAACGTTGTCGGAGCGCACCGACCTGAACGTGCCGAAAGAAGCGCTGCTGCTGGAGCTGGCGCGGGCCTACCGCATCGCCGGCAAGCCCGAGGATGCGCGCAAGACGCTGACCCAGATCGTCGAACAGCATGCCGAATCGCCGTTCGCCGCCGAGGCGAAGACCGAGCTGGAAAAAATCAAGAGCTAGTGGCGTCGAGCCGGCCCGTCAGGGGGCCGCCGGCGCCCCGTAGCGCAGGGTCAGCACCGCCGCCGCGCCCTGCGGCGGCACCGTCACCACCACCAGCCGATCGAACTCGTCGTCTCGAATCGGCGGCGTCGTGCCGCCCAGCAGCTCCACCAGTCCCGGCACGGTATTGCTGTGGTGCACGACCAGCACGACCCGGCCGCGCAGGCTGCGGATCCGCGCGACGACGGCGTCGAGCTGGTCCGCCGGGATGACGTCCGGGGTGATGCCCCTCTGCTTCGCCACTGGCGCGGCGGTCTCCTGCGTGCGCAGCAGGTGCGACGTGATGATCGCGTCGATGGCGGTGTCGCGGAGCAGCCGCGCCAGCGCTTCCGCCCGCTCGCGCCCCGCGGCGCTGATGGCCACGTCGCCGTCGCCCGGGGACCGTTCGGCGTGCCGGACGAGAATCACCGAAGTGGGCGCGGCGGCCGGGGCAGTCTGCGCCCGCGGGGCCGCGACGCCGGCGGCGGAACAGGCGATCAGCAGGGCGAGCAGGAACTGGTGCACCGGCAGAGATTACCGCAGGACGGGAGTGCCGCGCTCGGCCGTCGGCACGCCGCGTCGGGAGACGTCCTTGAGAAAGGTGAACGCCGCCAGCGGCGTCAGGCGGATGCCGGTGAGGTCGTGCTGCGCCACCGCCACGTTGGTCTTGTACCAGAGGCTGATGTACGGCGCATCCTCCGCCACCAGGTGCTGCACGCGCTGGTAGAGGCGCCGGCGGGTGTCGTCATCGGTCGCGGCGGACGCGTCGTCGAGCAGGCGGTCCACCTCGGGGTTGCGGTAGAAGCCACGATTGAAGCCCACCGGCGGCATCTGCCGCGAGTGGAACACGCGCCGCAGCATGTCCGGATCGGAGATGCCGACCCACTGCAGCGTCACGAGCTGGAAGTTGCCGCTGGCGACGTCCTTCGACAGCGTGGCGAACTCGTGGCTGCGCACGTCGAGCTCGATGCCCACCTGATGCAGGTCCTGCTGGATGACGGCCGCCTGCAGCCGGTAGAACTCGTTGGTCGAGACCTTCAGCGTCAGCCGCAGCCGCGGCGCCGGACCGTCGCCGTCGGGATCGCGGTAGCCCGCCTCGTCGAGCAGCGTCCGCGCCCGCGCCGGCTCGTGGGTGAACTGGAACGCGTCCGCGGCAAACGCCCAGGACGAGGGCGGGACGACGCTCACCGCCGGCCGGGCGAGGCCGCGGCGCAGGTAGGTGATGATGGCGTCGCGGTCGATGGCGTAGCCGATCGCCTGCCGGACGCGCCGGTCGGCCAGGAGGGGATCGCGGAGGTTGAACCCGACATAGGCGAAATCGGTGCCCGGCGACGCCGCGATCTGCATCGAACCGTCCTCGCGGAACTGCTCCACGGTGTCGGGGCTCAGGTCGTTCACCACGACGTCGACCGTGCCTTTCTGCAGCTCGAGCCCGCGCATGATCTCGTCCGGCACGATCTTCAGGACGACGCCGGCATTGCGCGGCGCGCCACCGTGGTAGTCGGCGAACGCCGCCAGATCCAGCCGATCGTCCACCGCATAGCGCACGAATCGGTACGGCCCGGTCCCGACCGGGTGCGTCCGCAGCTCTGCTCCCGCGCCGGCGGGGACGATCGGCATCACCAGCTGGATGAGGAACGAGCTCGACGGCTCGGTGAGGACGAAGCGCGCGGTGTACGGGTCCACGGCCTCGACGCGGGCGAGGGCGGCGTAGGCGCCGCGGCGGGCGGACACGAACGCCGGGTCGATCAGGCTGTTGAACGTGTGCGCCACGTCCGCCGAGGTCAGCTCGTGGCCGTCGTGGAAGCGCACGCCGCGGCGCAGGTGGAGCACGAACGTGCGATCGTCCGGCTGCTCCCACCGGGTGGCCAGCCCCGGCGCGACCCGCAGCTGCTCGTCGAGGTTGAGCAGGTTGTCGAAGACGAGCTGGTAGACCTTCTGCGACACCTCGTCGGTGCCCACACGCGGGTCGAAGTTGTTGGGGGCGGCAAAGACCGCGATGGTGACGAGGCTCGGATCCGGGGCGTGCCGCTGGCCGCACGCGGACAGCAGCGCGGCGGCCAGGACCACGCGCAGGCCGAGCGCCAGTCGCCGCACGCGAGGCCCGGCGCCGACGCGGGTCATTCGGCGTCCTTCTTCAAATCGGCGAGGAGCTGCAGCGCTTCGAGCGGGGTCGTGCGATCGAGATCGACCGCGCGCAGCCGGCCGCGCAGCGCATCGTCGGCCGGCTCGGGCGGGACCTGGAACAGACCGAGCTGCTGCTGCGGCGCGAGTGGCGCGCCACTGTGCGCCGGACGCCCGCCACGCGACAGCTCGTCCTGCTCGAGCGAGCTCAGGATGTCGCGGGCGCGGGCGATCACCGCGGGCGGCAGGCCGGCCAGGCGGGCGACGTGGATCCCGTAGCTGCGATCGGATCGGCCGGGAAGAATCTTGTGCAGGAAGACGATCGTGTCCTGCCATTCGCGCGCCGTCACGTGCGCGTTGACCACCCCCGGCAGCGCGTCGGCCAGGTCGGTCAGCTCGTGGTAATGCGTGGCGAACAGCGTCTTCGGCCGCGGCCCGGCGCCGCTGGCCAGGTGCTCGGCGACCGCCCAGGCGATGCTCAGGCCGTCGAAGGTGGCCGTGCCGCGGCCGATCTCGTCGAGGACCACCAGGCTGCGGGCGCTGGCGCCGCTCAGGATGTGCGCCGTCTCCTGCATCTCGACCATGAAGGTGGACTGTCCGCGGGCGATGTTGTCCGACGCGCCGACCCGGGCGTAGATGCGGTCGATCAGCCCGATGCGCGCCTCGCGCGCCGGCACGAACGACCCCGACTGCGCCAGCAGGCACAGCAGCGCGACCTGGCGCAGGTAGGTGGACTTGCCGCCCATGTTGGGGCCGGTGAGGATGACCAGCTGGTGGGTCGTGCCGTTGAGGACGAGGTCGTTGGGGACGAAGGCGCCGCCGGCCAGACGCTCGACCACCGGGTGGCGGAGGTCCGCGGCGGAGAGCACGTCGCCCTCGTCCACGTGCGGCTTCGTGTAGTTGCAGACGGCGGCGGTTTCGGCGAAGCCGGCGAGCACGTCGAGCGTGGCCAGCGCGCGGGCGGTGTCGAGGATGCGCGGCGCCTCCGCGGCCACGCGCCGCCGCAGCGCCTCGAAGAGCTCCAGCTCACGCTCGACGATCCGTTCGTCCGCCCCGAGGACCCGGGTCTCGTGGTCCTTCAGCGCCGGGGTCACGAACCGCTCGCCACCCGCGATCGTCTGCTTGCGCTGGTAGTCGGCCGGCACCGCGTGCAGGTTGGACTTCGACACCTCGATGTAATAGCCGAATACCCGGTTGAATCGCACCTTCAGCGAGCCGATCCCGGTGCGCGCCCGCTCCTGGTCCTCGAGCTCGGCGATCACCTGCTTGCCCGATCGGGAGACGTGGCGCAGATCGTCGAGCTCCGCGTCCACGCCGTCGCGCACGCAGCCGCCATCGCGGGCCAGCGCCGGCGGTTCGTCGGCGATCGTGGCCTCGATCCAGCCGCGCACGTCGGCCAGGTCGTCGAGCTCGCCGCGCAGGCTGGTGATGAGCGGCGCCTGGCAGTCGGCCAGCAGGACGCGCACGCGCGGCACCGCCGCCAGCGACTGGCGCAGTCCGACGAGGTCGCGCGGCCCGGCGGTGGCCAGCGCCACCCGCGCCGTCAGCCGCTCGAGGTCATGGACGCTCTTCAGCGTGTCGCGCACCTTGCCGCGATCGGTGCTGCGGAAGGTCAGCTCTTCGACCGCATCGAGGCGGTCGCGGATCGCCTCGAGCGCGATCAGCGGGCGCAGCAGCCACGACCGAATGCAGCCGGCCGCCCATCGGCGTGACCGTGCGGTCGACCTCGTGCAGCAGCGATCCCTCGCGCCCGCCCCGCGCCGCGGCCACCACCTCGAGGTGTTCGAGCGTCGTCGGGTCGATGAGCAGGCCGTCGGCGGCTTCGCGCAGGCGCACACCGCGGACATGCGCGAGATCGGCCTTCTGCGTGTCGCGCAGGTGCCGGAGCAGGGCGCCGGCGGCGCACGACCGCCGCCGGTCGGCGTTCGAGACCGAAGCCCTCGAGGGTGCCGACCTGCAGTTGATCGAGCAGCGTCTGACGCGCCGACGCCAGCTCGAAGTGCCAGCCGTCCACTTCCGTCACGGTGACCCGCCGCTGCGCCGCGTCGCCACAGAGGGCTGCCAGGTCGAGGCCGGGGGGGATGACGATCTCGCGCGGCTGCAGGATCGCCATCTCGTCGCGCAGCGCCTGGACGCCGGCCGGGCCGGTGTATTCCGCCGCATCGAACTGCCCGGTGGAGAGGTCGATCAGCCCGACGCCGTACGTCGTCGTGCGCCGATCCGCCGACGGGACCGCGACGATCGACATCAGGAAGGCCGGCTCGCGCGCCTCCAGGTAGGCGGGATCGGTCAGCGTGCCGGGCGAGACCACGCGGACGACCTCGCGGCGCACCACGCCCTTGGCCTTGCGTGGATCCTCGACCTGCTCGCAGATCGCGACCCGATAGCCCTTGCGCACCAGGCGCGTGATGTAGGTGTCGGCGGCATGATAGGGGATGCCGCACATCGGGACCGCGGTGCCCGAGGCGTCTTTCGACCGCGAGGTCAGGGTCAGCTCGAGGGCGCGTGCCGCGACGAGCGCGTCCTCGTAGAACATCTCGTAGAAATCGCCCATGCGGAAGAACACGATCGCCTGGCGATGCTGGCGCTTGGCGTCGAAGTACTGGCGCATCGCCGGCGTCAGCGCCGCCGGGACGGGAAGCGTCGCGGTGGAGTCGGGCGGCTGTGGCGCGGTCACGCGAGGCCCATTCCCGGGGAACGAGCGGCGACCGGGCGATCGAGCTCTGGCATTTTGCCTTACGATCTTACTCCGTGCTGATTCTCGCGCTCGACACCACGACCCCGGCCGGCAGCCTCGCGGTGAGCCGCGGCGGCGCCGTGCTGGCGGTCGCAGCCGGCGACGCGGCGCGCACGCACGGCGAACGGCTCCCCGGTGAGCTCGCGCACATCCTGGACGCGGCCGGGGTCGCCGCGCGACAGCTCGATTTGATCGCCGTCGCGACCGGGCCTGGTCGCCTTCACCGGCCTGCGCATCGGCCTGGCGGCGGTGCAGGGAATGGCGCTGGTGCTGCGCCTGCCGGTCGTCGGCGTGTCCGCGCTCGACGCGCTGGCACACGCGGCGACGCCGTCCGGCGGCGGCCCGGAGACGAGGCTGATCGTCTGGATCGACGCGCGCCGGGACGAGGTGTTCGCCGCCGAGTACGGAGGCGCGCGTGACCCGGACGGCTGGTGGCCGCCGGTGGAGGCGCCGATCGCCGCCGCGCCGGCGGCACTGCTGGAACAGCTCGGCGATCCGCACGCGCGCCCCGGCGCATTCATTGGCAGCGGCGCGGAGCGGTACCGCGGCGAGATCGCGCGCTGGTCGAGCGGCGCCTGGCCCGTGGTCGACGCGCCGGCGGCGCTCGCGCCGGACGTTGCGGACGTCGGCCGGATCCTCGCCGGGCGCGGCCTCGCCGGACCGCCGCACACACTGCAGCCGCTGTACGTGCGGCGTCCGGATGCCGAGCTCGAACGGCTGCGGCGCGCCGGGGCATGAGCGAACGCATCGAGCGCATTCAATCGGCGGCCGACCTCGACGCGGTCGTCGCGGTCGAGGCCGCGTCGTTCAACAATCCGACGTCGCGCCAGTGGTACGAGAACGAGCTGCAGCGCCCCGATGTCTGCTTCGTGTACGTCATCCGGACGAGCGCGCACCCGGTGGCCGGGTTCTGCGCGTTCTGGCGCGTCCTCGATCAGATTCACATCAACAACCTCGCGATCCGGCCGGAGTTGCGCCGCCAGGGACTGGGCGCCCGGCTGCTGGCCGGCATCCTCGCGGAGGCGGCCCGCCTCGGGGCGCCGAACGCGACGCTCGAAGTCCGCCGGTCCAACGTCGCCGCGCGGCGGCTGTACGAGCAGGCCGGCTTCCGCCTGGCGGGGGTGCGGACGAGCTATTACACCAATCCCATCGAAGATGCGC
Source organism: uncultured Acidobacteriota bacterium (assembly GCA_963707795.1). Lineage (GTDB taxonomy): Bacteria > Acidobacteriota > Vicinamibacteria > Vicinamibacterales > UBA2999 > JACCSI01. Next base: position 1,709,652 of record OY970174.1, read on the forward strand.
TGGTTTTGACGCGCGAGACCGGCGGCGGCGACGACCTTGAAAGACCCGCGGTTGGGTGCTAGAGTTCGCCCTAGGAGCGGGTCGGCATCCCGCACCCGACTCCGGAAGGGAGGCGTGGCGTACGATGGCAGAGGCTCAGGATTTAAAGCACCTGCTCCTCGAGACCAACGAGGAATACCGCCAGTTGGCCACGAAGCATCACGAGCTCGACGATCGTCTACATGAGCTCTCCTCGAAGCACTACCTGTCAGATTCCGAGCAAATCGAAGAAGTCACCCTGAAAAAGCAGAAGTTGCGGCTCAAGGACCGGATGGAGGATATCGTGCGCTCGCAGCGCCATCCGACCGCGTCCGGCACCTCGCTCTCCGCGTGACGCTGGTCCGTCCGGGCCAGTTTTCGTCGTAAGTTCCGGGCCGGGTCCGCAGGGACCCGGCGCCACTTCAGCCCGCGGCCGCGGGAATTCCCCTTATCATCGGATCTGCATGGGATTCGACCGCGCCGGCTGGCCGTTCGTCCTCGCCGCCCTCGCCCTCGCGCTCGTCGCCGCCTGGTGGCTCGGCCGCGCGTGGGCGCTGCCGTTCCTCGTGCTCGCCGGATTCTTCCTGTTCTTCTTCCGCGATCCCGACCGGCAGATCCCCGACGATCCCAACCTCGTCGTCTCGCCGGCGGACGGCCGTGTCATGATCGTCGGCGATGCCCCTGGACCCGGCGCGCCGCCCGGGGCGTGGCGTCAGATCAGCATCTTCCTGTCTCCGATGGACGTGCACGTCAACCGCGCCCCGGTGGACGGCCGGATCACCCGCGTGGAGTACCACGCCGGCCGCTTCCTGCCCGCGTATCGCGAAGACGCGGGCACCCACAACGAGTGGACCGAAGTGTGGTTCGACCACGGCGGCGTGGCCGTCGTGTGCCGGCAGATCGTGGGCATCCTGGCGCGGCGCATCGTGACCCGCCTGGCGGTGGGGCAGGAGGTGGCGCGCGGCGAGCGCTTCGGCATCATGAAGTTCGGGTCGCGCATCGACCTGTTCCTGCCGCGCGACGCCCGGCTGCTGGTGCAGGTGGGCGATCGCGTGGTCGGCGGCGAATCGCGCCTGGCCACACTGGCCGCGCCGCCCTCGGGCCGGGAAGCCGGCGGCTCGCCGCCGCAGCCCTGAGATGATCGCGACCCATCCGCGCGGTATTCGTCGGGGCGTGTCGCTGCTGCCCAGCCTGTTCACGCTGGCCAACCTGTTCTGCGGCTGGTCGTGCATCGTCTATGCGATGCGCGGCGACCTCGAGACCGCGGCGCCGTTCATCGGCGTGGCGATGGTGCTCGACATGCTCGACGGACGCATCGCGCGCATGACCGGTACCACCAGCGAGTTCGGCGTGCAGCTCGATTCGCTCGCCGACATCGTCTCCTTCGGCATGGCGCCGGCCGTGCTGGTCTACGCCTGGGGGCTAGCAGCCGCTCGGGCGGCTCGGGTGGGCGGTGGGCTTCCTGTTCGTGACCGGCGCCGCGCTCCGGCTGGCGCGGTTCAATATCCAGAAGAACACCGACAAGCGCTATTTCGTCGGCCTGGCCAGCCCCGCCGCCGCGGCCATCGTCGCCTCGACGATTTTCTACTATCCGGCCGAGCTGCAGGCGGCGCCCGCGGCATTTCTCGCCGTGGCGCTCACCCTCGTACCGGCCCTCCTCATGGTGAGCACGGTCCGGTTCCGCAGCTTCAAGACCATCGACCTCGGGGAGCGCCGCCGCTACCAGATTCTCATCGTCCTCGCCGCCCTGCTCGCCCTCATCGTGACGTTCCCGCACGAGATCCTGCTGCTGATGGCGTACGGCTATCTGGCGTCGGGGTTGCTCGATCTCGCCCTGCACCGGCTGCGGCGCAAGGATGCGGCCGTCGACCCGCTGGCCCGGACCCTCGACGAGCCGTCATAGCCGGCCAGGCGTCACGCGGCGGACGCCGCCGCCGCCGGCAGCCGGATGGTGACGGTGGTCCCGCGCCCGCGCGTGCTCTCGACCTCGATCGTGCCCCCGTTCAGCTCGACGTTGCGCTTGGCGATGGTCAGCCCGAGGCCCGTGCCGCTGCCGCGCGTGGAGAAATACGGTTCGAAGATGCGGTCGAGCGAGGCCGGGTCCATACCGACGCCGGTATCGCTGATCGACAGTTCGACCGCATCCTCGGTGGCCGCCGCCGCCAGGCGCAGCACGCCGCCCGCCGGCATCGCGTGCAGCGCGTTCTCGATCACGTTGGTCAGCGCGCGCGCGAGCACGCCCTTGTCGATCATGACCAGCGGCAGGTCGTCGGACACCGCGGTCTCGATGGCGATCCGTCCGACCAGGCCGGTGCGGTAGGGCGCGATCACCTCCGTGATGAGCTCGCCGAGCGCACTCGGCGCCAGCCGCGCGGTGGGGGATGAGGCGAAGCTGGAGAACTCGCCGGCAATCTGCCGCAGCAGCCGGACCTGGGTCAGGATGTTGCCGACGCACGCGTCGAGCACGGCGCCCAGCGGACCGCCGTGATCGTGGTGCACGCGCTGCAGGTGCTCGGCGTTCAGCTGGATCGGCGTCAGCGGATTCTTGATGTCGTGCGCCACCTGCCGGGCCATGTCGGCCCATGCGGCGAGGCGGTGGCTGCGCTCCAGTTCGACGCGCTGGCGTTGCAGGTCGGCCGCCATGCGGTTGAACGCGTCCACCAGGCGCCGGAACTCGTCCGACGAGGTCGCCAGGATGCGGGCGTCGAGGTCGCCGCGCGCGATGCGGCCGGTGGCCTTCATCAGCCGGTTCACCGGATCGGCAATCCGCTCGGCCATCGAGTAGCCGATGATCGCCCCGAGCATGATGAAGAGGACCGCCGCCAGCAGCACGCGGCGATCGAGCTCGTCGATCTGGGTCTCGATCTCCTGCTGGCGCAGCGTGAGCGGCACGGTGAGCACGGCGTCGCGGTTCTGCACCCGCACCGGCGCGGCGGCCACCAGGTACTCCGACGAGCCCACCGTCTCGCGGCCCACGTACGACGGGCGGCCGTCCAAAATGATGGCGCGATAGACGTCGCCCTGCGTGCGCGTGGGCAGCAGCCCGGAGGCGAACAGGTTGCGCTCGCTCGACGCCAGCAGGCCGGCGCCGTCGAAGATGTTCACGTCCTGGGCGATCACCCGGCTCAGCCACACCACCAGGTCGTCGTCGACGACACCCTGCGCCGCGCCTTCGGGGCTCTCCAGGGCGCCGACGTCCTCGACCACGCGGCTGGCCGACGCCGCCGTGCGCGCGGCCTCCATTTCGAGATCGGCCTGCATCAGGGTGGCGATATACGCACGGGTGACGAACGCCAGCACCAGCACCGGGACGACCGCGGCGGCGACGAAGGCGATGAACAGCTTGCGGTAGAAGCTGGCCCGCACCTCGCGCAGCAGCGCGCGGCCGGAGGTGGGCGTGCGGGCGGCGATGAGCCCGTAGACGAATCCGCCGGCCAGCAGAAGCAGATACGTCGCCCCGGCCAGCGCCACCAGCTCCGCCAGGCTGATGAGGTGTCCGAATGCACTGGCGCGCGGATACCCCAGCGCGTAGATGGCGCCGCGATCGTTGAGGAAATACACCTCGTAGGCCTGCTCGCCGCGTGCCACGGTCGCCCAGAACGGCTCGCGCGACGCGAACACCCGCGCGAACACCGGCTCGGTGAGCGGCCACGCGTCGCGGCCGGACATGTAGAGCGGCCGCCGGCTCCAGCCGTAGACCGTGAACTCGAGCGTCTCCCGCGGCGTCAGTTCGGAGCGCTGCTCGGTGGGCCCGCGCAGCAGCTCGACGTACGGGCTCTGCGCCGAGATGAACGACAGGTTGCTGTAGTCGAGCATCACGTGCACGACGATCGAGCCCACCATCCGCCGGCGGTCGCCGTCCGGGCAAATCGCACGCCCGGCGTGCAGCAGCCGCCGCTCCTCGGCGAAGAACGGCGAGACCTCCTCGAAGATCTCCCAGTCGCACGATGCTTCCTGCACCGGCTGCCGCGGCCCCGCCATCTCGGGAAGCTTCAGCGCGAACCGGCTGACCAGGGTCCCCGCCGCGTCGTGCAGCTCGACCGCGGTCGAGCGCTGGTTGGCCAGGACGGTGCGCGACCACACCAGATACGCCGCGTCGGTCGACGGCGGTCCGGCCGCGTTGGCCGCACTGCCGCGGACAAAGTCCTCGAGATCGACCCCGGCATCGATCTGGGCGAGCGCTTCGTCGAGCTGCAACTGCAGGTTGCGGCGCTGGTTGCCGACCTCGGGCGCGTAGCGCGTCTCGACGAGCTGCCGCCGGGCGCGGCCCGCGGCATCGACGATCGACGGATAGAAAACCAGCGAGGGGACGGCGAGGGCGACGAAGAAGGCCGCCAGGCGCGCGGCCTGCGACGCATGCTCGAGCACCGCGCGGTAGCGCCGCAGCCGCCACGCCGCCGCAATCGTGACCGCCACCACCAGCGCCGCGGGGAGCCGCGGCGGATCCTCCCAGCCCCGCGTGGCGGCGACGATCACCGCCAGGGCCGGCGCCGCCCAGAGGACCGGGATCCACGCCCGGATCCACCGGTGCGTGCCCGCCACCACCCACGGCGAGATGGCCATGCGGAAGAGCAGGACGGCGAGGGCGAACAGCGCACCGTGCAGGATGACGATCGCCGCCGCGACCGCGAGGCGGGACGGCTCCCATGGGTGCAGCGAAAACTGGGCGATGTCGAACGGCATCACCGCGAGGCTGTCGCGCAGGCGGGCCTGGTAGCCGACGAGCAGTCCTCCGACCACCGCACCCGCCGCCAGCTGCACCGCCGCGAAACCGGCCGTTGCCGCCGGGCCGCCGCCGGGCACGACGCGCACGCGGAGCCGCCGGCCCTCCCGCCACTGCTCGAAGCTCGACGCGGCCAGGGCGACGACGGCGGCCGCACCGGCGATCGTGAGCACGAAATCGAGCGGCGAGGCCAGGGCCACCCACCACCAGCCCGCCTCGTCCGGCGCGGCCAGCGCCGGCGAATCGAGCCCCGCAAGCCGCACCGCCCACCAGCCCACGCCCCGCGCGGCCAGCAGCACGCCGAGAATTGCAACGGTCAGCGCCAGATGTCCGCCAATCGTGCGCAGCAGGCGCCGCCAGTCGAGCAGCGGCCCGCTCAGCAGCAGCAGGACAGCGCACACGACGCCGCCTTCGGCGGCAAGCATGGCCCGCCGCCACGCCACCCGCGCGGCTGCCAGCTCCACGACCGGAATCTCGATCGCCGCCAGCGGTTCGCCGCCGGCCGCCCCGCCAACCACGATGACGTCGGCAGCGGCATCGGCCGCACCCTCGAACCCGGCCCTGAGCGGCACCGGCACGACCGACGTGTCGACGATGAGGTCCTGGCTGGGGTGAGCGACGCCCTCGGCCCGCGGCAGCGAGGCCTCGGCGACGATCGTGGCCACGCGACGCTCGGGGTTTACCGGGTCAGTTACCGGCACCACGCGCGTCAAGCGGACACCCAGCGAGCTGGGGGCGAGAAACAGCGCGTCGGGGCCGGTGATGCGGCCGACCGGGAGCGTGGCCGGGCGGCCCGTCCAGGCGAGCGGCCGCGCCTCGGCGCCATAGACGGTGAGCGCCAGGCCGGGAAGGTCGATCGCCGACGCGACCTCGGCGAGCTGGTCGAACAGGCGCCGCGTGCCGGCCAGGTCGCGGTGGCTGGCGGCATCGAGGACCGCGGCCTCGGCACGGATGCGGACCGCCGCCGCCTCGAGCTGCCCGCTGAGGCCGCTGAACTGCCGGCGGACGTCGTCGGCGATCCGTGTCCGCGCCGCCGGAAGATCGGCGCCGTAGCGCAGCCGCTCGCCGAGCAGGCCCGCGACCGCGATCGCGATGGCACAGATGGCGCCCCCGGCCAGCACGCGAAGGACGGCGCGGCGGACGAACACAGGCGCGCGCATCACGATGCGTCATTGTCGCGTACGCTAGAATTCAAGTTCCAAGTTCTTGGTGCGCCGCACTCCACCGTTCACCGCGCCTTCCTGACGTCCGTGTCGCTGAAAGACTGTCTCAAACGCGGGGCGCTCGTCGTCGCCGCCAACGCACAGGTCGTGGCCGTGCAGTTCGTCGCCGACGCGTTGTTCAAGACGCTGCTGGCGGTACCGCTCGTCGGCGGGGTGTTCCTCGCCGTCCTGCTGATCGGGGGCGATCCCGGCGAGCTGCTCGACCGGCCGGTCGCCGAGATCGTGCCGGCGATGACCGCGGTGCTGATCGCCAAGCCCGTGGCGCTCGCCGCCTTCCTGTTCGCCGCATCGGTCATCCTGTTCGGCGGCTCGATGCTGATGTTCCTCGTCAAGGGCGGCACCGTCACCGTGCTCGTCGCCGCGGAACGATCGGCGGGAGCCATCGAACATCCGCCGCTGCGCCTGCCGGCGTTCCGCCGCGCGACGCAGTTCTCGCTCGAGCGGTTCACCCGCGGCGCCGGGCACCTGTTCCGGCGTTACCTGACGCTCGGCGGCTGGCTGATGGCCATCTACGGCCTCTCCACCGCCGCATCGCTCGCCCTGGTCTTCGACGCGCCGGCCGCGGGCCAGGACCGCACGCTGACCGCCGCCGCCGCGTCGGTGGCGCTGGTCGCCTGGATCACCGTCGTCAACTTCGTCTACCTGCTCTTCCAGGTCGTCATCGCGGCCGACGACGTGGGGGTGCGCGAGGCAGCGCGGAAGATCGCGCAGCTGCTGCGCGCCGAGCCCCGCCGCGTGGCGTCGATTTTCGGCGCGACGCTGGGCCTCGTCCTGCTCACGACGGCGGCGTCGATTCTGGCCACCGCGGCGCTGGGTCTGATTGCCTTCGTGCCGCTGGTGGGCCTGGCGGCGCTGCCGCTGCAGGTGATCGCCTGGATCGTTCGCGGTGCGGTGTTCCAGTTCATCGGCCTCACGGCGCTCGTCGCCTACCTGCGCGTCTACCGCGGGGTGCGCGAGGGCCGTCAATCCGGCCGGTCGCCGGACGCCACCATCGAGCACATCGGGCGCACCGCCTGACGCGGGCGACGCTGGCCTCGCGCGGCCGCGGCGTCAGTGGCTGCCGGGAAGCGGGGTGCCGGGAAACGCCTTGAGCGGCGCCAGCGGCGGCTCGAACCGGGCGGCGAACCCCTGCAGCGCGCCTTCGCGGCTCATCGCCACCAGCCGCGGCGCGGTGGGCCGCGGGCGATCGCGGAGAAACGGCACGCTGCCGAGCTCGCCAACCGCCCGGATCGTGAATGCCGGCGTGCCGGTGACGGCGTCGAACGCGCCGATGTCGGTCGTGACCAGGGGAACCAGGACGACGTTCTCGGTCCGCAGCGGCCCGCCGGCCGGCCGTGAGGGCAGCGGCTGCAGCCACTTCAAATTGCCGTTCCGGCGGTCGAGCGCGCGGATGATGTTGTCGAGCGCGGCGAAATAGATGCGCTCCTCGTCGGCGAGCGGGGCGCCGGCCACATCGGCGCCGGCCCGCTGGCTCCATCGCACCCGGCCGCTGCCGAGCGACAGGCTGTGCAGCCGGTCGGCACGGGTGCCGACGAGCAGCTGGTCGTCGAGTGCCTGCATGCCCGTCACCGCCTCGCCGAGGGTGTAGCGCCACTGCACGTCACCGCGCTCGAGCGCCACGGCGACGATGCTGCCGTCGGCGAGCGCGAGGTACACGCGATCGGCGGCGGTCGTCGGCGGTGCCACCACGGGTGAACCCAGCGCCGTGCGCCACAGCAGCTCGCCGTCCTCGCCGCGCAGCGCCATCAGGTCGCCGGCCACGGTCGAGGCCAGCAGCCAGCCGGCATCCCAGAACAGCGCCCGGGCGATCGGTTGCGCCACCGGCCTGCGCCACTCGGTCAGGCCGGTGCGCTGATTGAGGGCGGTCACCAGCGAGTCGCTGGCGGCGAACACGAGTCCATCGCCGGTGGCGGGCGTCATCGCGGTCGCCAGCGGCGTCGTCCAGCGCACGACGCCCTGCGTCAGGTCGATCGCGATCAGGTCGCCGCCTTTCACGGGGACGTAGGCCATCTCCTGATCGAAGCCGGCCGCGGCCGCCGGGGGCGTCTCGAAGGCGACGGTCCACCGCGGGTCGAGCGCGACGATGCCCGCGACGGAGGCGGGATCGGCGGCGGGAGGCTGCGCCGATCCGGGGAGCGCGAGCGTGGCTGCGATTGCCAGCGTTGCGATGCCCGGCACCGCAACGGTAGGTCGAATGCCCCTATATGTAGTGGTGCACCATCGGAGCATACGCATATAATAGCGGTTCCGACACCTCGGTGATCCCGTGCATCAAACGATCCTCGTTCTCGATTTCGGCTCGCAGTTCACGCAGTTGATCGCGCGCCGGTTGCGCGAGCTGTCGGTCTACTCGGAAATCCTGCCCTTCGATACCCCGCTCGACACGATTCGCCGCAAGCAGCCGGTCGGCCTGATCCTGTCCGGCGGCCCGAAGAGCGTGTCGGAGATCGACGCCCCCAAGTGCGATCCGCGCGTGCTCGAGCTCGGGCTGCCGACCCTCGGGATCTGCTACGGCATGCAGTTGATGACCGACATGCTCGGCGGCCAGGTGTCGCCGTCGCCGCATCGCGAGTTCGGGTTCGCGGCGGTGACCGTCCGCGACGGCGCGGCGGCGCGGCTGTTTCGGGAGCTGCCGCCGGACCTGCGGGTGTGGGCGAGTCACGGCGACCTGGTGGCGGCGGCGCCGCCGGGATTCGCGGTGGTCGCCACCAGCGCCAACGCACCGGTCGCGGCGATGGAAGCGCCGGATCGCGGCTACTATGCGCTGCTGTTCCACCCGGAAGTGGCGCACACCGAGCGCGGCAAGGAGATCCTCCGCAACTTCGCGTTCGATGTCTGCGGCTGCACGGGCGACTGGACGATCGCCTCGTTCATCGACGAATCGATCGGGCGGATCCGGCAGCAGGCGGGGACCGGGCGGGTCGTCTGCGCGCTGTCGGGCGGCGTGGACTCGACGGTCGCGGCGACGCTGATTCACCGGGCGATCGGCGAGCGCCTGCAGTGCATCTTCGTCGACAACGGCCTGCTGCGGCTGAACGAAGCGGCGCAGGTGGTGGAGCGCTATCGGAAGCTGCAGCTGCCGGTCCACTTCGTCGACGCCAGCGCGCTCTTCCTGGGCCGCCTCGAGGGCGTCGTCGATCCGGAGCAGAAGCGCAAGATCATCGGCGGGACGTTCATCGACGTCTTCGAGGAGGAAGCGCGAACGCTCGGCTCGTTCGACTTCCTCGCCCAGGGCACGCTCTACCCGGACGTCATCGAGTCGGTGTCGGTGCGCGGACCGTCGGCCACGATCAAGAGCCACCACAACGTCGGTGGACTCCCGGCGCGCATGCGGTTTACGCTGGTCGAACCGCTGCGCGAGCTGTTCAAGGACGAAGTGCGCGCGGTGGGGCGCGACCTCGGCATCGATCGCGAGTTCCTGATCCGGCAGCCGTTCCCCGGGCCCGGCCTTGCGGTGCGCATCGTCGGCGCGCTCACCCGCGACCGGCTGCGCCTGCTGCAGGAGGCCGATGCCATCGTCGCCGAGGAGATGCGGCGCAGCGGGTGGTACGAGCGGCTGTGGCAGAGTTTTGCCGTGCTGCTGCCGGTGCAGAGCGTCGGCGTGATGGGCGACGCGCGCACCTACGAGTTCACGATCGCGATACGCGCCGTGGACAGCCTCGACGGCATGACCGCCGACTGGGCGCGGCTGCCGCACGACGTGCTTGCCGCCGTGTCGTCGCGCATCGTCAACGAGGTGAAGGGCATCAACCGGGTGGTCTACGACATCTCGTCGAAGCCGCCCTCGACGATCGAGTGGGAATGAGGCGCGTGCGCGAGCGGCCTGCCCCTCGGCGATAGGCGCTGCCGTATGTCCGAGTTCGTCCACCTGCACCTGCACACCGAGTACTCGCTGCTCGACGGCGCCTGCCGCATCGAGGAGGTGCTCGACGAGGCCGCGCGGCTGAAGATGCCGGCCCTCGCCGTGACCGAGCACGGCAACATGTTCTCGGCCGTGGTGTTCCACGACGCCGCACGCAAGCGCGGCATCAAGCCGATTCTCGGCTGCGAGGTGTACGTCGCGCCCGGCAGCCGCCTCGACAAGAGCGGGACCATCGGAGAGACGGCGAACCATCTGGTGCTGCTGGCGGAGACCGACGAGGGGTTCCGCAACCTGATCAAGCTGGTCTCGGCCGGCTATACCGACGGCTTCTACTACAAGCCGCGCATCGACAAGGCGCTGCTGGCGTCGCACAGCAAGGGTCTCATCGGCCTCAGCAGCTGCCTCAAGGGCGAGGTGGCCAGCGAGATTCGCAGCGATCAGGGGCGGCGGGCGCTGGCCGCCGCCGCCAGCTACCGCGACATCCTCGGCGACGGCAACTTCTTCCTCGAGATGCAGTTCCAGGGGCTCGACGAGCAGCGCATCGTCAACACCGGCCTGGTGCCGATCGCCCGTGACCTCGGGCTGCCGCTGGTGTGCACCAACGACGTGCATTACCTGAAGCGGGACGACCACAAGCCGCACGACATCCTGCTGTGCATCGGCACCGGCAAGTCGGTGCACGACGAGCAGCGCCTGCGCTATCACGGCGACCAGTTCTTCCTCAAGACCGCCGCCGAGATGGCCGAGATCTTCCGCGACTTTCCCGACGCCCTGCGCAACACGCTGCGCATCGCCGAGCGTGTCAACGTCGAGATTCCCGGCGGCCAGAACCACCTGCCGCGCTTCGACGTCCCCGAGGGCTACACCGTCGACGGCTATTTCGAGCACGTCACGCGGCTGGGGTTCGCCGAGCGGCAGGTCCGCCTGCAGGCGGCCGCGGCAGAGGGCAAGCTGCGCCACTCGCTGGGCGACTACGAGCAGCGGCTCGCCTACGAGATCGAGATGATCAAGCGGATGGGGTACCCGGGCTATTTCCTGATCGTCTGGGACTTCATCCGCTACGCGCGCGAGCAGGGTATCCCGGTCGGACCCGGCCGCGGCTCGGCGGCCGGCAGCCTGGTGGCCTGGGCCCTGCGCATCACCGACGTCGATCCGCTCCACTACGACCTCATCTTCGAGCGCTTCCTCAACCCGGAGCGGGTGTCGCTGCCCGACATCGACGTCGATTTCTGCGAACGCCGCCGCGGCGAGGTGATCGAGTACGTCACGCGGCGCTACGGCCGCGAGAACGTCTCCCAGATCATCACCTTCGGCACGATGAAGGCGAAGGCGGTGGTGCGGGACGTCGGCCGCGCGATGGACCTGCCGTACGCCGACGTCGACCGCATCGCCAAGCAGATTCCGGCGGCGCTCGACATGACGCTCGACAAGGCCATCGTCGAGAACCCGGCGCTGCGCCAGATGCAGGAGCAGGACCCCCGGGTCCGCGACCTGCTGGCGATGGGCAAGCGGCTGGAAGGGATGTCGCGCAACGCCGGCGTGCACGCCGCCGGCGTGGTCATCGCCCCCGGGCCGATCACCGATTACGCGCCGCTGTTCAAGAGCAACCGCGACGAAATCACCACCCAGTGGGCGATGAAGGAGGTCGAGCGCGTCGGCCTGCTGAAGATGGACTTTCTCGGGCTCAGCACGCTGACGCTGATCCGCGACGCGCTGGCCGAGATCAAGCGCACCGAGGGCCTGGACCTCGACATCGACGCCATCCCGCTCGACGACGCGCCCACCTACCAGCTGTTCGTCGACGGCCAGACCTACGGCATCTTCCAGTTCGAGAGCTCGGGGATGCGCGACATCCTGCGCAAGGCCAAGCCGCAGCGCCTGGACGACCTGATCGCGATGAACGCGCTGTATCGTCCGGGCCCGCTCAAGTCGGGCATGGTGGACGATTTCATCGCGCGCAAGGCCGGCCGCAGCGCGGTGAAATACGAGCTGCCGCAGCTCGAGCCGATCCTGAGCGACACCTACGGCGTCATCGCCTATCAGGAACAGGTCATGCGCATCGCCTCGGTGCTGGCCGGGTTCAGCCTCGGCCAGTCGGACGTGCTGCGCAAGGCGATGGGGAAGAAGGACCCGAAGGTGATGGCCAAACAGCGCGAGGCCTTCATCAGCGGGGCCGGGCGCAACGGCATCAACGCGGCGAAGGCGACCAAGATCTTCAACCTGATGGAGTTCTTCGCCGGCTACGGCTTCAACAAGTCGCACTCCACCGCCTATGCCTATCTCGCCTACCAGACCGCCTACCTGAAGGCGAACTTCCCGCGTCATTTCGCCGCCGCCCTGCTCACCATCGAGGCCGCCAACACCGACAAGCTGGCGCTCTACATCGGCGAGTGCCGCGAGCGCGGCATCGCGGTCCTGCCGCCGGACATCAACGAGAGCCATCTCCACTTCACCGTGGTCCCGGAAGGCGTGCGCTTCGGCTTGACCGCGATCAAGGGGCTGGGCGAGGGCGCCATCCGATCGATTCTCGACGTGCGCGCGCAGCTCGGCACCATCACCTCGCTGCACCAGCTGTGCGAGGCGCTCGACCTGCGCCTGGTCAACAAGCGCGTGCTCGAAGCCCTGGTCAAGTCCGGCGCCTGCGACCGGCTCGTCCCGGCCGGCGTCGGCCTCGCCCTCGGCCGCGCCCGCCTCGCCGCCGCCGTGGACAGCGCCATCGAGCACGGCGGACGGACCCAGCGCGACCGCGATCAGGGGCAGGCCGACCTCTTCGGCGGCAGCGGCGAGGGCGAGGGGCTGACCCTGATCCGGCTCCCCGAGGCGGCCGCCTGGACCGAGATGGAGCTGCTCGGCCAGGAGAAGGACGCGCTCGGGCTCTACCTCAGCGGCCACCCGCTCGATCGCTATGCCGACGCCCTGCGCGCGTTCGGCGCGCGCACCGTCGCCGACCTGGTGCTGCCCGAGCTGCCGCCGACCGCCGACGGCAGCCCCGGCCGCCTCGCCCTCGACGACGTCCACGTCGGCGGCATCGTCGCGGGCTTCCGCCCGCTGAAGACGAAGAAGGGCGACCGCATGGGCGTCTTCACGCTCGAAGATGCGCGCGGCGCGGTGGAAGTCGTGGTCTTCCCGGAGACCTACGCGCGATTCGCCTCGCTCATCGAGAACGGGACCCTGGTCGCGGTCCGCGGCAAGTTCGAACGCGACGACGAGTCGGCGCGCCTGCAGGCGACCGAAGTGTTCCCCCTCGACAGCGTGCGCGAGCGGCTGTCGAAGGCCGTGCGCATCCGTCTCAACGGCGGCTGTACGCGGCAGAAGCTGGAGGCGCTGTGGGACCTGTTGTCGGCCAACCGCGGCGATCGGCCCGTCGCCATCGAGCTCGAGGTCACCGGCAGCGGCAAGACGCTGCGGGTCAGCGCCGACGTCATGTCCCAGATCCGGGTGCGGCCGAGCGACCACCTGGTGAATGCCGTGGAGCAGCTCTGCGGCGCCGGCTCGGTCACCCTGCGATGACGCCGCTGCCGCTGGTACCGCCGCCGAGGTCGCCCGCACGGGCCGCCGCCCCACCCGCTTCGCCAGCGTCCCGGGATGCCCATGCCTGAGCTCCTCGAGTTCGAAGAGCCGATCGGCGCGCTGCAGAAGGAGCTCGACGTCCTCACGGCGCTGGCCGCGGACGATCCGCGGCGGCAGGAGATCGCCGCGCTCGAGCAGCGCATCACCGCCACCCGGCGCGAGCTCTACGGCCGTCTCACCCCGTGGCAGCGCGTGCTCGTCGCGCGCCATCCGTCGCGGCCGACGACGCTCGACTACATCGAGCAGCTGTTCACGGATTTCGTCGAGATTCGCGGCGACCGCCGCTTCGCCGACGACCACGCCATCGTCTGCGGGCTGGCCCGCTACCAGGGGGCGGAGGTCTTCGTCGTCGGACACCAGAAGGGCAGCGACACCAAGCAGAAGATCTACCGCAACTTCGGCTACGCGCGGCCGGAGGGCTACCGCAAGGCGCTGCGCGGGATGGAGCTGGCGCAGAAGTTCGCCCGCCCGGTCATCTGCTTCGTGGACACGCCGGCCGCCTATCCGGGCATCGAGTCCGAGGAGCGCGGCGTGGCCGAGGCCATCGCGCTCAACCTGCGCGAGATGGCCATGCTCCGCGTGCCGGTCATCATCGTGGTGCACGGCGAAGGCGGCAGCGGCGGCGCGCTCGGCATCGCTGTCGGCGACCGCATCCTGATGCACGAGTTCGCCATCTACAGCGTCATCCCGCCAGAGGGCTGCGCCGCCATTCTCTGGCGCGATGCCGGGCGCAAGGTGGACGCGGCGGAGGCGCTGAAGCTGACCGCCCCCGATCTGCTGACGCTCGGGGTCATCGACGAGATCGTGCCCGAGCCGGTCGGCGGCGCCCACACCAATCCGGTCGAGGCGATGCGCCTGCTCGACGGCCCGCTGGCGGCGGCGCTGGCGGCGGCGACGGCCCTCGACGAGCAGACCCGGCTCGAGCAGCGCTATCAGAAGTTCCGCCGCATGGGATCGGTGGGCACCGAGGACGCATGACCCGACGAGTCAGGACCCGCCGATGCGCGCGCCGCTGATCTGGCAGCCGCACCCGTGCGACGACGCCCGCGCCGCGGCGTTCGCCCGCGAGCTCGGCGTGTCGCCGGTCATCGCCCGGCTGCTGGCCATCCGCGGCATCGCCGATCTGGACGCCGCGGCGCGGTTCCTCAAGCCGTCGCTCGATCACCTGCTCGATCCGATGGGCCTCACCGACATGGCCGCGGCCGTGGACCGGCTCCTCCGCGCCGTGGCGCAGGGCGAGCGCATCGCCGTGCACGGCGACTACGACGTGGACGGCATCACCTCGACGGTCATCCTGCGGCGCGCGCTCGAGCTGCTCGGCGGCCAGGTGACGCACTTCATTCCCGAGCGGCTGCGCGACGGCTACGGGCTGCAGCCGGCGGCCATCGAGCGCCTGCACGCCGACGGCGTCCACGTCATCGTCTCGGTCGATTGCGGCATCCGCGGCGCCGACGCCGCGCGGCGCGCCCGCGATCTCGGCGTCGACCTGATCATCACCGACCATCACGAGCCCGACCACGAGCTGCCCGACGCGTGCGCGGTCGTCAACCCGAAGCGGCACGACTGCAGCTACGCGGACAAGAACCTCGCCGGGGTGGGCGTCGCCCTCAAGCTGGTGCAGGCGCTGTGCCTGCGCGCCGGCAAGACCGCCTGGCTGCCGGCCTTCGTCAAGATCGCCGCCATCGGGACGCTCGCCGACGTCGTGCCGCTGGTCGGCGAAAACCGCATCATCGCCAAGCTCGGGCTGCAGCTGCTCTCGAAGGGACCGCACAAGGTCGGCCTGCGCGCCCTGCTCGACGTCGCCGGGCTGTCGGGGAAGCAGATCGACAGCTATCACATCGCCTTCATGCTGGCGCCGCGGGTCAATGCCGCCGGGCGCATGAGCTCGCCCGATATCGCCACCCGCCTGCTGCTGGCCGCCGACGAGGGGCTGGCCGGCGAGGCGCGCGGGCTCGCCGATCAACTGGAGAGCGAGAACACCCGGCGCCGGCAGGAAGAGCAGGACATCGTCGCCAAAGCGCGGTCGGTCATCGAAAGCGATCCGGATGTCGGGTCGCGCTCCGTGCTCGTCGTCGCCGGCGAGGGCTGGCACCGCGGCGTCATCGGCATCGTCGCGTCCAAGATTGTCGACGCCTTCTACCGCCCGACGATCGTCCTGTCGATCGAAGACGGCATTGCCCACGGATCGTGCCGCAGCATCCCCGGCTTCGACATGCTCGCGGCGCTCGAGTCGTGCGCGCCGATGCTGCTGCGCTTCGGCGGCCACCGCCAGGCGGCCGGTCTGCAGCTCGAGGCGGCGCGCATCCGCGAGTTCCGCCACGCCGTCAACGTGTGGGGGGAAGACCGGCTGGCGCCCGACGACCTGCGGCCGCGCCTGTGGCTGGACGGGCCGCTCGCGTTCGGACACATCAGCAGCCAGGTCGCCGAGGAGCTCGGCACGCTGGCGCCCTTCGGCGCCGGGAACCCGAAGCCGGTGTTCCACACCTCGGCGGTCGAGATCGTCGACGGCCCGCGACGCCTCAAGGAGCGGCACCTGAAGATGTCGTTCCGCCAGGACCGCCGCACCTTCCGCGCCATCGCCTGGAACGCCGCCGAGCGCGAGACGCTGCTGGCCGAGAAGCGGGCCGGGGTCGAGCTCGCGTTCTCGCTCGAGAACAACGAGTTCCAGGGCGAGTCCTACCTCGAGCTGCGCGTCGAAGACTTCCGCTAGACCAGGCGTTCGCGGCGCTCGCCGCCCGCGAAACTTTCCGCGCCTCCCATCATCACACCTACCGACTGTGAACCCGCCGTCGCGCCGCGACGGCATGCACAAGGGAGATGAAGGTGATGAGAGAGAGTCTTCGGAGCGCGCGCTTCGTCGCCGCCGTGGCCGGCGCCGTCGTGGTGCTCATGGCCGGGGGCGCCGCGCAGGCGCAGAACCACACCAGCCGGCCGTTCATGGGGCCCAAGGCCAACACCGGGACGGTCACGCATTCGGTGCAGGAGGGCCGCCACGTGCTGACCCTGTCGGCCGACTTCAAGGCGCCGGACACCCCCGACCCGCACTGGCAGGTGGTCGACACCCGCGGCCAGGTCTACCTGCTCGACAAGCTGGTGATCAAGGGCGACGTGCTGAACAAGTCCATCACACTGCCCGCCTACGTCAAGGACGTCGCCACGGTGCAGATGTGGTGTGCGTGGGCGGTCGTCAATCTCGGTGAAGCCACGTTCACCGCGCCCATCACCACCAACTGATCCTGCCGGTTCGATGGCCACGGCGCCCGGTCCGGCAGATGTCCGGCGGGCGCCGCCGGCCCTTCACGTTCAACTCACGGTGCAGGACCGCGGTCCTGGGAGAGGAGACGGAGCAATGCGTGCGAAGAGATCGATGATCGGGTGGGCGATCGCCGCCGGCGTGGCGCTGCACGTGTCGGGCAGCGCCGCCGACGCGCAGATCGTCGAGAAGAAGAGCCTCAGCCTCGCCGGAGCCCAGGCGGTCGCCGACGCGGCCGCCGCGGAGGCGAAGAACAACTGGGCGGGTGGCGCCATCGCTGTCGTCGATGACGGCGGCAACCTGCTCTACCTGGCGCGCCTCGACAACACGTTCGCCGCCGCCGCCAACATCGCCATTGCCAAGGCCCGATCGGCGGCCAACTTCCGGCGCGAGACGCGAGTGTTCGAGGACGCGATCAAGAACGGACGCCTGTCGCTGGTCGCCAACCCGGAGCTGCTGCCGCTGCAGGGCGGCGTGCCGATCCAGGTCGACGGCCAGGTGATCGGCGCCATCGGCGTCGCCGGCGCCAACAGCGCCCAGCAGGACGAGGACATCGCCAAGGCGGCGGTGCAGGCCTTCCTCAATCCGACCACTCCGGCGACCGCGTCGCCGGTGACACAACTGGCGGCGGCGGCGGTGGATGCGGCGTTCGCCACGGGCCAGCCGCTGCTCGAGACCGCCGGCTACAAGATCCACGCGAGCCGCCGCGAAGGCCCCGGCCGCGCGGAAGTGCACGTCCGCGACACCGACATCATCTACGTGCTCAGCGGATCGGCCACGCTGGTGACCGGCGGGCGGCTGGTCGGCGGCCAGACGACCGCGGACGACGAAATCCGCGGCAGCGCGATCGAGGACGGTCAGGCGCGCACCCTGGTCAAGGGCGACGTCGTCGTCGTGCCCAATGGCGTCCCGCACTGGTTCGAGACCGTGCAGGCGCCGTTCCTGTACTACGTCGTCAAGGCCAGCGAGCCGGTCATGGGAGGCACGCGGTGAGCGGGCGATGCACGACCGCAGTGGTGGGGGCGCTGCTCGGTGCGCTCACCATCACCGCCCCCGCGGTGGATGCCCAGCACGCGGTGGCGCGGCCCATCGATGGCCGGCCCGACGCCATCGTCGACCTGCGAACGGGCGAGGGCGTGGCCCTGGTTCAGGGGCAGTGGCGCTACAGCGACGTCAGGCTGGTCAACGGTGGCGCCGGCGTGGACTACCAGCCCAAGGCGGGCGCCGCCGGCTTCGACGACTCCGGCTGGGAGGCCGTCGCGCCGACCGCCCTCGATCGACGCCGCGGGCCGGGCCGGTTCAGCTTCAACTGGTACCGCCTGCAGGTTGTCGTCCCCGAACGGATCGGCGCCGTGGAGACGACGGGCGCGACGATCGTCTTCGAGACGGTCGTCGACGACTACGCGGAAATCACCGTGGACGGCCGCCTGCCGCGGGTGCTCGGACAGAGTGGGGGAGCGCTGGTCCGGGGATTCAACGCTCCCAACCGGCTGGTGCTCACCCGCGACGCCCGTCCGGGGCAGCGTTTCCAGCTGGCGATCTTCGGCGCCAATGCGCCGCTCTCCGATCCGCCGGCGAATGCGATCTGGATCCGATCGGCGACGCTCGATGTCTATCGCCCGAACCAGGGAGACAACGCCGCGTCGTCCGGACGGGTGCAGCGCCACGATCCGGCGCTCGACGCCATCGTACCGGCCGGGACGATGGTCGAGAAGCTGGCGGCCGGCTTCCAGTTCACCGAAGGACCCGTATGGGTGCCGGACGGATATCTGCTGTTCAGCGATCCGAACAACAACACGATCTATCGCTGGTCGGAAGACGACGGCGTGTCGGTCTACCGCGTCAAGAGCGGCTACGCCGGCACCGACATCGGCGAGTACCGGCAGCCCGGGTCGAACGGGCTCGCGCTCGATGCCGAGGGCCGGCTGACGATCAACGAACACGGCAACCGCCGCGTGGTGCGGCTGGAGAAGAACGGCGACCTCACGGTGCTCGCCGATCGCTATGAAGGCAAGCGGCTGAACAGCCCGAACGACCTGGTCTACCGGAAGTCCGACGGCGCCCTCTATTTCACCGATCCGCCGTTCGGGCTGCCGAAGGCGTTCGATGACCCGCGGCGCGAGCTGCCGTTCAGCGGGATCTTCCGGCTGAAGGACGGCAGGCTGCAGTTGCTCGGCGCCGAGCTCAGCGGTCCGAACGGGCTGGCGTTCTCGCCCGACGAGCGCTACCTCTACGTCGGGAACTGGGACGAGAAGCGCAAGGTCGTCATGCGCTACGACGTCCTCGGCGATGGCACCCTGGGCAGCGGGCGGGTCTTCGTGGACATGACGTCCGCCGCCGGTGAGGACGCGATCGACGGCATCAAGGTCGATTCGCGAGGCAACGTGTTCGTGTCGGGTCCGGGCGGCGTGTGGATCCTCTCGCCCGACGGCCGCCATCTCGGCACCCTCGAGGCAGCCGAGCATCCGCACAACATGGCGTGGGGCGACGCCGACGGGCAGACGCTGTACCTGGCGGCGCGGACGGGCTTGTACCGCGTGCGGCTCGGAACCACTGACTGAGGGGGAAATGCCCGGCGTCCGGCGCCCGGCTGGTACAATCGCCAGGTGGCACGCTGGCGGCAACGCGTCCGGCTCGGCCTCGGCATCTTCACTGTCGGGTTTGCGATCGTGCTGTGGCTGGTGATGGGCGAGCGGCAGCCGCCGGCGCCCAACCAGGCGATCGAGCGGATCGACCCGGCCGCCGCTTCCGAAATCCGGGGCGGCGACGCCATCCAGCTCAAGGGCGCCACGCGCGACGTCCGCGTCGAGTTCGCCAGCCAGGTGCTGTATGCGGACGGCCGGACCAAATACACGGGCTTCAAGGCATTCGTCGACGACCGCGGCGGACGCTCGTTCGTGATCTCGGGGAACGAAGCCTGGGTCGGGAAGGACCTCACCAGCTACGACGTCACCGGCGAAGTCGGGCTGACGACGTCTGACGGATTGACGGTGACCACGCCGCGTGCGTCGTTCACCGAGGCGGACGGCACGCTCAAAGGCGACGGGCCCGTGCGATTCCAGCGCGGCCGCGTTACCGGGTCGGGCGTCGGGTTCAGCTACGACCGGGCGCTCGACCGGCTGTGGCTGGACAGCCGGGCGCAGTTCACCGTGGCGCCCGGGCAGGACTCGAGCGGCATGCAGGTCCGGTCCGGCGCCGCCGGTCATTCCCGCACCGAGCGCTATCTGCGGTTCGAGCGGGGCATGCGGATGGAGCGTGAGGGCCAGATCATGGAGGCCGAGACCGCCACGGTGTTCCTGCTCGAGGGCCGCGACGAGCCGGAGATGATCGAGCTGCGCGGCAACTCCCGGATCTCCGGTGCCGCTGGTCTCGGCTCGCTGCAGGCGATGCAGGCAGCCGACATCAACCTGCGCTATGCGCCGGACGGGCGGACTCTGCAACAAGCGGTGCTCGCGCGCCAGGCGAGCGTCCAGCTGGCTCGTCCCGACGGCAGCCCGGGCCAGCAACTGGCCGCCGAGCTCATCGACACCTCGCTGGCGCCGGACGGCGCCGTCACCAGCCTGCACGCCCGCGACCAGGTGCGCGTCACGCTGCCGGCGGCAGCCGGCGCCACGCCGCGGACGGTCACCGCGCCGGTCCTGTCGGCAGTGGGCGAGTCGGGCCGCGGCATCACGACGATGACGTTCCAGGACGGAGTCGAATACCGCGAAGCCGCCGGGAAGGGCGTGGCCGGCCGGGTCGCGCGCGCGCGCCAGCTCGAGGCGGCGATGTCGCCGGCTGGCACGATCGACGAGGCCGCGTTCACCGGCGACTTCCGTTTCGAGGATGGCGCCCTCGCCGCCACCAGCCCCGCGGCGGTCTACCAGATCGGCAAGGGCACGCTGGCGCTCAGCAGCGCCGAGGGGGCCCCGCCTCCGCACATCGCGGACGAGCGGCTGACGCTGGACGCGCAGACCATCGACGTGACGCTCACCCCGCGCCGGGTGAAGGCCGCCGGCAAGGTGGGCGCGCGCTTCACCCCCGCACGCCGCGACGGGGAACGCGGCACGACGCTGCTGACCGCGCAGGAGCCCGTGGTCGTGAGCGCCGACACCTTCACCTTCGACGAGACGTCGGCCACCGGCGTCTACTCGGGGAAGGCGCTGCTCTTCCAGGCCAAGAGCGGCACGCAGATTCGCGGCGACTCCATCAGCATCAACGAGCGGGAGGGCACGCTGTCCGCGCGCGGCAACGTCGTCACCACGCTGCCGATTGCCGGCCGCACCGCGAAAGGTGGACCCGGGACCTCGCTGGCCCGCGCCGAAGAGTTCCAGTTCGACGACGCCAAGCGGCTGGCGGTGTTCACCACCAAGGCACAGCTCGAGGGCGTGCAGGGCAACCTGCGCGCCGATCGCATCGAGATGCGGCTGGCGCCCGCCGACAACACCCTCGAGCGTCTCGACGGACACGGGGCGGTGACCACGCTGGTCGACAAGCGCACCGCCACCGGCCAGACCCTGCGCTACGAACCGGACGAGGAACAGTACGTCCTCGAGGGCACGCCGGTGCGCCTCGTGCAGGGCTGTCAGGAGTCCACCGGCCGCACTTTGACGTTCTACCGGGCGTCCGATAGGATCCTGGTCGACGGCAACGAAGAGATTCGCGTCCAGACCAAAGGTGGAGAGTGCCCGGACTCCGGTAGTCGATGACGTGAGGCACTGACGAGCGGCCCGGCGATCGGCATCGCCGCGCGCGCCCGGAGACTCACCTCGCCGCGCGCCGCACCCCCATCATGTCCACCCTCCGGACCGAGGATCTCACCAAGTCGTACGGCGGCCGCACGGTCGTGCGCGGCGTCAATCTCGACGTCTCGTCCGGAGAGGTCGTCGGGCTGCTCGGGCCCAACGGCGCCGGCAAGACCACGACCTTCTACATGACGGTCGGCCTGGCCTCGCCCGATCGCGGGCGGGTCATCCTCGACGACCAGGACATCACCGACGATGCGATGTACGTGCGGGCGCGCAAGGGGATCGGCTACCTGCCGCAGGAGCCGTCGATCTTTCGCGGCCTGACGGTCGAGCAGAACATCCTCGCCATCCTCGAGACGCTCGACCTCAGCGCGCCGGCGCGGCGCCAACGCGCGCGCGACCTGCTCGCCGAGCTCAACCTCACTGCGCTGGCGACGGCGCCCGCTTACACGCTCTCCGGCGGCGAACGGCGGCGGGCCGAGATCACGCGCGCCCTGGTCATGTCGCCGCGCTTCATCCTCCTCGACGAGCCCTTCGCGGGTATCGATCCGATCGCGGTGACCGATATTCAGAAGATCATCTTTCACCTCAAGGCGCGCGGCATCGGCGTGCTCGTCACCGACCACAACGTCCGTGAAACGTTGCGCATCACCGACCGCGCCTACATCGTCAACGACGGCGTGATCTTTCGCAGCGGACGGCCGGATCAGCTGGCGGCGGACGAGGAAGTGCGGCGGATTTATCTGGGGGCCGACTTCCGTCTGGACTAAGATGGACTTGGCACGGCTCATGCTCGGCTCGCGACCGCCGGCGCCCGTGCCACGACGGAAATGGCGATACAGCAGAAGCTCCAGACCCGACTCGCGCAGAAGCTGATCCTGACGCCATCGCTGCAGCAGGCCATCAAGCTGTTGCCGATGTCGACGCTGGAGCTCGCCGATCTGCTCAATCAGGAAGTGGTCGAAAACCCCCTGCTCGAGGAAGTGCCCACCGAAGACCTGCAGGCCGTCGAGCCGCAGGCGGCGGAAAAAGACGACGCCGCGGCCGACCCCGAAGAACGACACCTGGGACGACCAGGATTACGAGTACTTCTTCGGGGAATACCTCGACGACGGCTATCGGCCGCGCGCACCGCAGGAGGTCAAGGAGCTGCCGCCGATCGAGAACACGCTCTCGACGAGCGCGTCGCTCGGCGACCACCTGAGCTGGCAGCTGTCCACGCGCACCAACGACGACGAGCTGATGCGCGAGGTCGGGGAAGCGATCATCGGCAACCTCGACGACGATGGCTACCTGGTCGCGTCAGTGGACGAGATTGCCGCCATGGGCCCGTGGCCGGTGGCCGAGGTCGAGCGGGCGCTGCAGCTGATGCAGGAGCTCGATCCGATCGGGGTCTGCGCGCGCGACCTGCAGGAATGCCTGACGCTGCAGCTCCGCCACATCGGCCTGGAAGGCACGCCGACCGAGCGCATCGTCACCGAGCACCTGCGGCTGCTGCAGAATCACCAGATTCCCGAGCTGGCGAAGAAGCTCGGCGCCACCATCGACGAGCTCAAGCAGCACATCGAGATCATCCGCCACCTCGATCCCAAGCCGGGCGGCCGCTACAACCCGAAGCAGTCGCAGTACGTGATCCCCGACGTCTACATCGTCAAGGTCGAGGATCAGTACGTCGCCGTGCTCAACGAGGAGGGCCTGCCGCAGCTGCGCATCAGCCCCACCTACCGCCGGCTGCTCGACAAGGGCACGGAGAACAGCGACGAGACCCGCGCCTACGTGAAGGACAAGTTCCGCTCGGCGCTGTGGCTGATCAAGTCGGTGGAGCAGCGGCAGAAGACCATCCACAAGGTGGCCACCAGCATCATCAATTTCCAGCGCGACTTCCTCGACCACGGCATCGAGCACCTGCGCCCGCTGGTGCTGCGCGACGTCGCCAACGACATCGGCATGCACGAATCGACGGTCAGCCGCGTGGTCACCAACAAGTACATGCACACGCCGCAGGGCGTGTTCGAGATGAAGTACTTCTTCCACAGCGGGATCAGCAGCTCGTACGGCGACGCGGTGTCGTCGGTCACGATCAAGCAGCGCATCCGCAAGATCATCGAGGCCGAGGACCCGAAGAAGCCGCTGTCGGACTCGAAGATCGTGAACATCCTGCAGCGCGAGGGCTTGATGCTGGCCCGGCGCACCATCGCCAAGTACCGCGAGGAACTGAAGATTCCCACATCCAATCAGCGAAAGGTGCTGTTCTAGCCGAGGACGCATGCCGCATGCGCGTTGAATTGACCGGGCGCCACGTCACCATCTCCCCGGGTCTGCGCCAGCTGGTCGATCGCAAGCTGGCCAAGGTACGCCGGGTCCTCAACGACGCCGGCGTGTCGGCGGCCGTGATCGTCACCCGTGAGAAAATCCACAACGTCGTCGAGCTCAGCCTGCACGCGCGCGGCGAGCGCTTCCTGCACGCGGTGGCCAAGGCCGACAGCTGGGAGGCGGCGATGACCGCCGCCGTCGCCAAGGTGATGCACCAGGCCGAGAAGGTGAAAGGGAAGTGGCAGGAGCGCAAGCGCCGCGGCGAGGCGGCGCGGTCGGTGAAGACCCCGCGGGCGGCCCGCCAGGCCGTCTCGCGCAAGGCGGCGCCGGTCACCGGCGGCGTCCCGGCCAGCGAGCGCCGCGCCGGCGAACGCGCGCCCGCGGCGGCGGCCAAACGGCGCCCCACCCGCGCGCGGCGGTAGACTACCTCGATCATGTCGAGCCTTCCGGCGGTGACCGTCGGTGGTCTGCTGGACTCGCGTCCCGATTCGGTCGGCCTGCCCATCGAGCTGCTCGCCGGACAACGCGGCCTGCAGCGCCGCATCACCAATCCCTATATCCAGAAGACCGGCCTCGCCCTCGCCGGCTTTCACGAATACCTGCAGCCCGGCCGCGTGCTGATCTACGGCGAGAGCGAAGTGCGCTACCTCGAGGGCCTGTCGGCGGCGGCGCGGCAGCAGGCGCTCGGGCGATCGTTCGCCACCGAAGTCCCCTGCGTGCTGCATCACCGGCGGGCTGGAGGCGCCGCCCGACCTGGTGGCGGAAGCCGAACGCGCCGAGGTGCCCCTGCTGCAGACCGCCGTCGGCACCGCGACCGCCATCGGCAAGCTCACCGCGCTGCTCGAGGACCGCCTCGCCGTGCGCGAGGTCATCCACGGCGTGCTGCTCGACATCCTCGGCCTCGGCGTGCTGATGATCGGCGAGAGCGGCATCGGCAAGAGCGAGTGCGCGCTCGACCTGGTCGTCCGCGGCCACCGGCTCGTCGCCGACGATACCGTCGAGATCCGCCGGCGCGCCGCCTCGATCATCGTCGGCAGCTGCCCCGAGCTGACCCGCCACCACATGGAAGTGCGGGGCATTGGCGTCATCAACCTGCGCGACCTGTTCGGCGTCGCATCGACGCGCACGTCGAAGCGGGTCGAGCTCGTCGTTCAGCTCGAGCGATGGGAGCAGCACCACGACTACGACCGCCTGGGCATCGACGACGCGTTCTTCGATCTGCTCGGCCTGCGCGTGCCGCTGATCCGCATGCCGGTGGCGCCGGGACGCAACCTCGCGATCCTCGTCGAGGTCGCCGCCCGCAACCAGTTGCTGCGCACGCGCGGCGATCAACGCCGCGCGCGAGCTGGCGGCGCGGCTCGACGCCCGCCTGCGCGAGGGGCCGCCCCCGGCGGGAGCGCCGGGCGACGAGGGGGAAGAGGACATCGAGCCGGGAGGACCGTTGTGAGCCCCGCCCGCCGCCGCAGCGCCGGCGCCAGCCGTGCCGCGCCCACCACGCGCACACCGCGCGCGCCGCGACGGCCGCCGTCCGGCCCGCCGGCCAACTTCCTCGTCCTCACCGGCTGTCCGGGGCCGGGAAGTCGCACGCGATCCGCGCGCTCGAGGACCTCGGCTACTACTGCGTGGACAACCTGCCGACGCCGCTCATCCCGGTGCTCGCCGACCTGTCGCTGCGCGAGGACGCCGACAATCCGAAGGTCGCGGTCGTGGTGGACGTGCGCGAGCGCCGCTTCGTGCGCGAGTTTCCACCGCATCTGGCGACGCCTGGTCGCCGCCCCCGGCCTGCATCCGATGCTGATCTTCCTGGAAGCCAGTCACGCCGTGCTGCTGCGACGCTTCAGCGAGACGCGCCGGCCGCACCCGCTGGCGCCCGGCCGGCCGATCGCCGACGTCATCACCGACGAGCGCGACATGCTCAAGCCGATCCGGGCGATGGCCGACGAGATCGTGGACACGTCGGACCTGACCGTGCACGAGCTGCGGCAGCTGTTTCACGGGATGGTGCGCGCCCGCGGTCAGGGGGCGCCGCTGATGTTGACCTTCGAGAGCTTCGGCTTCAAGCACGGCGTCCCGCTCGACGCCGACCTGGTGTTCGACTGCCGGTTCCTCCCCAACCCGCACTTCGTCGCCGGACTCCGATCGAAGACCGGGCGCGACAAGTCGGTGGCCACCTACATGCGGCGGTATCCGGCGACCCGTGAGTTCAGCAAGCGGCTGGCCGGGTTCCTGCGCTACGTGGTCCCCAATTACGTGTCGGAAGGGAAGTCGTACCTGACCGTGGCCATCGGCTGTACCGGCGGGAGACATCGATCGGTGTACCTCGCCGAACTGCTGAAGAAGGAGCTCGCGCCGCTCAAGGGGGTGAGTACCCGCACGCGACACCGCGACCTCGCCCGGGACGCCGCGTGATCAAGTCGCACGGCGAGGAGCGCGCGGGGAACGGTATGGGGACTCGTGACATCGGCGGCGCCGTCGGGGCAGCCGCCACGGGGGACGCATGATTGGCGTGGTCGTCGTGACCCACGGTCAGCTGGCGGTGGAACTGGTCAACGCCGCCGAAACGATCGTCGGCGACGTGCCGGCGTTCACGGCGGTCTCGATCGGGTGGCACGAGGACGTCCAGGATGCGCGCGACGAGATCGCGGCGGCCATCGCGCCGGGTGCAGGGGCCCGACGGCGTGCTGATCGCCACGGACATGTTCGGCGGCACGCCGTCCAATCTCGGCATCACCTTCCTGGAGCCCGATCGGGTCGAGGTCGTGACCGGGGTCAACCTCCCGATGCTGATCAAGGCGGCGAACCTGCGCGAACGGCAGGATCTGACCGAGGTCGCGCGGTCGCTGCGCGAGCATGGCCGCAACGCGATCTGGGTCGCGTCGGATCTGCTCAAGGGGTCCACGCCTCCCTAGGCGGAGCGGAGCCACATCGTGACGAGCTGTGACGTGACGATCCGCAATCGGCTGGGGCTGCATGCCCGGGCGGCGGCAAAGTTCGTGCATCTGGCGACGCGGTTTCGCGCCCACGTCCGCGTGACGCGTGACGGACGGGTGATGGACGGCAAGAGCATCATGGGCATTCTGCTGCTGGCGGCCGCCTGCGGCACCACCATCACCATCGCCGCCGACGGGCCGGACGAGGACGCCGCGCTGGCCGCGCTGTGCCAGCTCGTGGATGGCGGGTTCGGGGAGGACGCGTGGAGCGCATGATCGGCATCGGCGTCTCGCCCGGCATCGCCGTCGGCCGCGCCGTCATCCTGACCCTGCGGACCGAGGCGATTCGCTTCCCGATCCCCCCGGACCGGGTCGAGCGCGAGGTCGCGGTGCTGCGCGGCGCGCGCGACCAGTCGCGGCAGCAGCTGCAGGACATCCGCGACCGCATGCTCAAAGCGCGCGGGTCCGAGCTGGCGGCGATCTTCGACGCGCAGATCCTGATGCTCGACGATGCCCTGTTCATGGGCCGCGCCGAGCAGATCATCCGCAGCGAGCGGGTGAACGCCGCGTGGGCCGTGCACCGCGCCTACGAGGAGCTCGGCGCCGTCTTCGCCAGCGTCGAGGACGAATACCTGCGCGAGCGGGAGAACGACGTCGCCGATGTCGCCGGGCGCGTCCGCATGAACCTCCGCCACGGCGCCCGCGGCGCCCGCGACCTGCTGAACGAGCTCGACGGGCCGTCGGTGCTCATCGCCGACGAACTGACCGCGTCGCTGGCGGCGCAGCTCGATTGGACCCGCATCCAGGGCTTTGCCGTCGATGCCGGCAGCCGCACCTATCACACCGCCATCCTCGCGCGCTCGCTCAAGCTGCCGGCGGTGGTCGGCCTGCACGACGCCTCGGCGCGCATCGCGGCGGGCACGCCGGTGATCCTCGATGGCTCCACCGGCGAGCTGCACCCGAGCCCTTCCGAACAGGACATCGCCGATGCGCGGCGCCGCGCGGCCGGCCCGCGGCGGCGCGCGGTCCGCGCCGGGCGCGACGAGTCCGTCCCCCTCACCACCGCCGACGGCATCAGCATCCGCCTGCAGGCCAACGTCGAGCTGCTCGAGGACCTGCAGCTCCTGCGCGAGCATGGCGCGCAGGGCGTCGGCCTGTATCGATCGGAGTTCATGCTGTCGGGCCGGTCGCCGGCCGGGGTCACCGAGGACGGGCAGTACGCGCTCTACCGAAGCCTCCTCGAGCAGGTGCGGCCCGAGCCGGTCACCGTGCGCACGTTCGATCTCGACGAGCGGCAGCTCGGGCAGCCCGGACTCGACCGCCGCCGCGCCCGTCCGGGGCTGCGCGGACTGCGCCTGGGCCTCGCGCGTCCGGAGATCCTCACCACGCAGCTGCGGGCGCTGGTGCGTGCCGGCGCCCATGGCCGCCTGCGCGTGATGTTCCCGTTCGTCACCGGTGTCGAGGAAATTCGCGAGGCCAGGGCCATGCTGGCCGGGATCGCGGCCAGCCTGGGCCTGCCCGCGCCGCCCGTCGGCGCCATGGTCGAAGTGCCGGCCGCGGCGCTCGCCGCCGACCTGCTGGCGCCGGAGGTCGACTTCCTCACCATCGGCACCAACGATCTGATCCAGTACTGCCTGGCCGTCGATCGGACCGATGATCGCGTCTCGGGGTACTACGAGCCGCTGCACCCCGCGGTGCTGCGCCTGATTCGCCTGGTGCGGCGCGGGGCCGCCCGCCACGGCACGCCGGTGTCGCTGTGCGGTGAGATGGCCTCCGACCCGGCGCTGCTCGGCCTGCTGGTGGGCCTCGGACTGACCGATTTCAGCATGACCCCGGCTGCCATCCCCACCGCCCGCGAAGCCATCCGCGATCTGCACGGCGGGCGGGCGCGCGCGCTCGCCAACCGCGCGCTCACGCTGGCGACGGCGGACGAGATCGAACGCTACCTATTCCAGACGCTGACGGTGGCCGCCGCCCCGGACGCGGATTCGTAACCGAAGGGAACCTATGCATCGGGTGGACAAACCGTGGGGCTACGAGCTGTGGTGGGCGCGCACGGATCGCTACGTGGGCAAGCTCATCCACGTCAACAAGGGCCACGCGCTGAGCCTGCAATATCACGAGAAGAAGGACGAGACGATCTTCGTCCATGCCGGCCGCATCCTGTTCGAGTCGCGCGCCGGCGACGGCCGCCTGGAGAGCCGCGAGATGGGGCCGGGCGAGGCCGTACACGTGTCGCCGCCGACGGTCCATCGCATGACGGCCATCGAAGACACCGACATCTTCGAGGTTTCGACGCCGGAAGTGGACGATGTCGTGCGGCTGGAAGATCGCTACGGGCGGCAGGGGACGTAGTGCCACCCGCGGCCGCGCGGCCAGCGCGGCACGCGGGTGCACCGAACGCGCGCTGTCTCAGAACGGGATGTCGTCGTCGGTGATCGGCGCCGCTTCCTTCTGCGGGTCGGCGTAGGACTCGCCGCGATCCGCCGCCGGCCGCTCGCCGCCGCCGCGGCTGCCGCCGCCGAGCAGCACCAGGCGATCGGCCTTGACCTCGGTCGTGTAGTGCTTCTGGCCGTCCTTCTCCCAGTTGCGGGTCTGCAGCCGGCCCTCGACGTAGATCTGCTTGCCCTTGGTCAGGTACGGCTGCAGCGACTCGGCGCTCTTGCCCCACAGCACGATGCGGTGCCACTCGGTCTGCTCGTGCTTCTCGCCGTCCTTCGATGTCCAGTTCTCGGTCGTCGCGATGCTGAAGCTCGCCACCGGCGCGCCGCCGGGGGTGTAGCGCACTTCCGCGTCCCGTCCGAGGTTGCCGACCAGAATCACTTTGTTCACACTGCCCATGGCTCGACGCTACCTTTCTTGTTACTTGACCTCTGGTTGACGTGTTCAGAATTGCGGCTTGCCGCGGCTGAGCCGATCGAGGTTCTGCTTGGCGAGCCGCGCCGCGGCACTCTCCGGGAACTCCTTGACTACCTGCTCGAACGACTCGCGGGCGCGGTCGCGCTGTCCGAGGAGCTCGAAGGCGAGCCCGCGCTTGTAGAACGCGGACGGCGCCGATTGCGCGCGGGGATAGTTGGCAATCACCTGGTTGTAGGCCTGCACCGCCTCCTGGTGCTTGCCGTCGGCGTAGTGACACTCGCCGATGTAGAACTGCGCCTCGCCCGCCAGCTCGCTGCGCGGGAACGTCCGCAGGTAGGTGTCGAAGCCGGTGATGCACAGATCCCATTGCCCCGACGTGTAATCGGACCACGCCGTGTCGTACAGACGCTGCGGCGCCATCCCCGGGCCGGCCGGCACCGGCGGCGGCGCTGGCGCGGGGGCGCCGGGGTCCGCCGGGTCGACTGGCGGCGCCGTCGGATCGACGGTGCCCGGCACCGCCGGCTGGTAGCGCGGAATCGACAACCGCAGCGCCTCCACCTCCTGCGACAGCGACGCGATGCGCACGTTGGTCTCGTCGACGCGCTCGCGGACCACGCGCAGGTCGGTCCCGAACTGCTCGACCTTCAGGTTCTGATCGGCGAAGCCCTTGCGCGTGGCGTTCGCCTGCTCGTCGAGGCGGGCGGTCACCGTCTTCAGCGTTTCGCCGAGCTGCGCCAGCGCGACCTGCAGCTGCTGGTTCTGTTCCTGCAGCATGCGGATGTCGGCCATCATCTGCATCTCGCGCCGGTTCTGCGCGTCGGCGGACGCGGCGAGCCCGAGGACCAGCACGGCCGTCGCAGCGCCCACGGTGAGAGCGTTCTTCATACCATCATTATCCTTTGCCGCGCCCGCTGGCGGCGGCCGCTCATTTGGCCGTGATCACGAAGTGCGCCCGACGGTTCTTGCTCCACGCCGCCTCGTCGTGCGCCGGATCGAACGGGAACTCCTTGCCGTAGCTGACCGTCCGCACACGACTGGCGCCGATCCCGAGCGACACCAGGTAGTCGCGGGCCACCAGCGCCCGCCGCTCGCCGAGCGCCAGGTTGTACTCGGCCGTCCCGCGCTCGTCGCAGTGCCCCTCGACGGTGATCTGCCAGGTGCCGTACTGCTTGAGCACGCCGGCGTTCTCCTGCAGCGTCGTTTGGGCGGCGCTGTTCAGCTCCGAGCTGTCCAGATCGAAGAACACGGGCTTGAGCGGCGAGTCGCGGTTGAGGTCGTCGAGCGACTTCGACGCCACCAGGTCCTCGCTCAGCGGCTCCGGCGGCACCGGCATCGGTTCGTCCACCGGCCGCGGCGGCTCCGGCGGCGGCGGCGCGCCGCCCACCGCCGGCGGCGGCATCGGCTTGGCGATCGGCGCGACCTTCTTGCCACACGCGCCGGCAGTCACGGCCACCACCACCACCGCCATCGTCAGGAGCATTGCTCTGCGTCTCATCGTTCACGTCCCCTTCGTATCCGCGTGTCCGCGTCCGTCTGCCGATCGCCGTCCCGAGGCCCGTGTCACTGCGACCAGTGCGGCTGCTGGTTGTTGCCGTCGCGCGTCAACTGGCGCACGTTGCGCCCGTCGCGATCGACGCTGAAGATCTGGGTGCGGCCCGAGCGCGTCGAGGTGAAGGCGAGATGCCGGCCGTTGGCCGCCCACGCCGGGCTCTCGTTGCTGCCTTCGCCGAAGGTGACCTGCCGGATCTCGCCGGTCGCGATCTCCAGCACCTTGATGTCGTAGCCCGGCCCGGTGCGCGCCGCGAACGCGATCTCGTTGTGCGGGGGCGGCGACCAGGTGGCGCGATCGGAGAAATCGTAGGTCAGCCGGCGCAGGCCCAGGCCATCGGCGCCCACCACCCAGATCGACGGCGAGCCGGAGCGTTCGGAGGTGAAGGCGATCTGCGTCCCGGTCGGCGACCAGGTCGGCGTCACGTCGATCGCCGGGTGGTTGGTCAGCCGCCGCAGCCCGCTGCCGTCCACGTTCATCACGTAGATCTCCGGGTTGCCGTCGCGATTCGAGGTGAACGCGAGCTTGCTGCCGTCCGGCGAGTACATCGGCAGGTAGTTTTGCGCCGCGGCGGTGCCCTTGGTCGGCGTCAGCATCGTCCCCTCGAAGATGCGCGAGATGTAGATGTCGAGAAAGCCGCTGCGCCACGACGTGTAGGCGATCGCCCGGCCGTCGGGCGACCAGGTCGGCGAGTTGTTCAACTGCCGCCCGACCGTGATCCGCCGCTGGTTGGCGCCGTCGTAGTCGGCGACGTAGACCTCCTTGACGTCGCGGCTCTCGACCGTGCCGGTCACGCGCTCCCGGTTGCGATCGGACACGAAGGTCAGCTTCGAGCGCGCGACCCCGCGCAGCGACCGCTGCGACTGATGGATCTCGTCGGCGATGGTGTGGGCGAAGATGCGGGGGTTGGCGGCCGAGCCCGAGTACTCCTGCGCGTAGATCTGCTGCCGCGAGGCGACGCGGTAGAGCCGCACCTCGACTCGCACCGAGGTCCCGGACTTGGCCACCGAGCCCATCACCAGCCCGTCGGCGCCCAGCTCGCGCCAGCGGTCGAGCGGCGGCTCGGCGATCGATCGCGGCGCCGGGATTGATTTGTAGGTGTCGCGCGGAATCATGTAGAACTCGCGCTCGTAGTCGAGGTCGTCCCACAGGACCTGGCCGATCGTCCGGGCCATCTCCTGCGTTTCGCGGTCGTCCGAGAGGGCGAGGAAATCGGGGACCGCCAGCCGCGGCGGCGTGCCCGGATCCCCGGTCAGCCGGAGCTCGACGCTCGAGGGCTGCTGCGGCGGCGGCGTTTCGTTGCCGCCCGGCGGCGGCGGGGGCTGCTGCGCCAGCGCGACGCCAATCGTCGTCACCACCGGCAGGAGATAGAACAGGGAAGTTCGGGAAGTCATCAGCGCTGATACTCGAAGACGAGGTGAATCGTCAGGGATGGTTCGGTGAACGCCGCCGGCAGCGGCGGCAGCTGGCGATTGAGGAGCACGGCCCGGGTGGCGAGCCCGTCCAGCGCGGGATAGCCGCTCGACTTTTCCACGACGACGTCCGAGACGGCGCCGCTGCGCTGGATGACGAACTTGACCACCGTGGTCCCCGCCGCCTGCTGCCGCGAGTCCCAGTTGCGGAGAATGAGATCGAGGAGCGTCGAGAGGTACTCGGGACAGCAGAAGTTGGCGACGTCGAGATACCCGCCGGTGCCGCCGCCGCCGCGCGACAGGCCGAATCCCTGGCCGCGCCCGCCGGTGTCGGCCACGGTGCTGCCCTTCTCGACCTGCTCCCCGCGCGTGGGGGTCCGGCCGCGCGGATCCTTCGCGGTTTCCTGCACCTTCGTTTCCGTCCGCTTCGGCGCCGCCTTCTTCGGCTCGATCATCTCGGGCTCGCGCGCCGCCGGCGGCCGCACCGGCTCGATGGCCCGCTGGCTCGGCACCACCTCCTGGATCGGCCGCCCGCCCATCATGGTCAGGCCGCCGTCGCGCGGACCGGGAGCGCCGCCCAGGCTGATGGTCATCACGTTCTCGGGCTCCCGCACCGGCTCGGCGCCGAACCAGGACCCGGGCGCCAGGAACACGACGACGATGAGCACCAGGTGCCCGGCCAGCGAAGCCCCGAGCATCCGGTCCATGCCGCCCGTCTCGCGGCTGCGCACCGAGACGATCTGTGAGACGACATCCACCTACGACGGACCTCGCGGCAGCGCCACGATGCCGACCCGTTCGATGCCGCCTTCCTTGAGCCGGTCCATCACGTCGAGCACGTCCTGCATCTGCACCGCGCCATCCGGCCGGAGGAAGATGTCGCGCTGATCCCGGCTGACCATCGCCTGGCGGATGCGCTCGGCGAGCACGTCGATCGACACGCCCTCGTCGTCGAGGTACACGCGGCGGTCGGTGCGGAAGCTGAGCGGCACGGTGACGTACAGGCGCTCCGACGTCATCTTCTGGGTCTGGCGGGCGACGGGGAGGTTGACCTCGACGCCGCGCTGGAGCATCGGCGCCGCCACCATGAAGATGATGAGCAGCACCAGCATCACGTCCACCAGCGGGATGACGTTGATTTCAGAGAGGGTGGTCGAGACACGGCGGCCGTGACGGCCCCGCCCGACGACCTCCGGGATCGGCATGACTTTCGGCATGGCAACAGTCCGGCAGGCGAATGCAAACCCGTCGCCTACGTGAAGTTCCTCTCGGCGATGTTCAGGAACTCGAGCGCGAAATCGTCCATCTCCGAGGCGTAGCTCTTCACCTTGGTCGTGAAGTGATTGTAGAAGTAGACCGCGGGGATGGCCGCGGCCAGCCCCGCCGCGGTGGCGATGAGCGCCTCGGCGATTCCCGGCGCGACGACGGCCAGGTCGGTCGAGCCTTGCGAGCCGATGTTGAAGAACGCGGTCATGATCCCCCAGACGGTGCCGAACAGCCCGATGAAGGGCGTGATGCTCGCCGTGGTCGCCAGGAACGGGATGCGCTTCTCCAGCTTGTTGACCTCCGCCGACGAGGCGCGCAGCAGTGCCCGATCGACCGCCTGCAGGCTCTTCAACGTAGGACGAGCGGAGGCGGCGGCAGGACTGCCTGGCGCGGCGGGTTGCCGCAGCTGCAGGTTCAGTTCGGCGTATCCTGCCTGGAACATGCCCACCAGGGGACTGCCGTCGAGCGACTTGCAGACGGCCTGCACCTCGGAGAACTTGGTGCTGCGGCGGAACACCTCGAGAAACGTCGCCGACTGCCGTTCGGCGCGCCGGAAGCCCATGGCCTTGTAGAGCACGATCGCCCACGAGACGATGGAGAAGACGATCAGGATGACGAGAACAGCCTGGGAAAGGGGGCTGGCATCAAGGACGAGGTCGATGACGCTTTCCGTCGGTTGATTCGTGGGCGCAGCACTGCCTTGCAGTTGCAGTGCCAGGACAGACGATCCAGGCGTCGGCAACAAAGCCTCCGGTGTCGTTCAGTTATAGGTGGGCGCTGCTGGGATAGCGCGGAATCGTGCAACGGTAACACAGCCCGTGAAATACTGTCAAACCTCTGATACGATGGACTTTCCGTCGCTGCCACCAGCCCGGCCGCGGAGCGCCGGCCCTCCGTGATCCGCTACCTGTCGATCAAGAATCTCGCGGTCATCGAATCGGCCGCCGTCGAGTTTGAACCCTCGTTCAACATCCTCACCGGCGAGACCGGGGCCGGCAAATCGATCCTCGTCGAGGCGGTGGGGCTGCTCCTCGGCGGGCGCGCCTCGGCGGACCTCGTGCGCACCGGTGAGGACATGGCGATCGTCGAAGCGATATTCGACCTCGCGGACCAGGGCGGTTCGACGCGCGAGGTCGTCGTGCGCCGCGAGATCACCGTCCAGGGCCGGAGCCGGGCGTTCATCTCCGGCGCGCTGGCCACCGCGGCGGCGCTCAAGGAACTCGCCGCCCGGCTCGTGGAGCTGCACGGGCAGCACGAGCATCAGCAGCTGCTCGACCCCGGCCAGCACCTCGCCGTGCTCGACGCCTGGGCCGGTCTGACGACGCTCCGGGAGGAGGTCGCGACCGCCTTCGCGGGAATCCAGCGGCTGCGTGACGAGCTCGATCGGCTGCGCATGGACAGCCGCGAGCGGGCGGCCCGCCTCGAGCTCGTCGAGTTCCAGCTGGGCGAGCTGGGCAAGGCGGCCCTTCAGCCCGACGAGGACGTCGAGCTCGCGACCGCGCGGCAGGTCCTGCGCAGCGCCGACACCATCCAGCGGCTGTGCGGCGACAGCTATGCCGACCTGTATGACGCTGACGGCGCGGCGCTGACCAACCTGGGGCGCGTGTGGAAGCGGGTCGAGGAGCTGGCCGGCTTCGACGCCCGGTTCGCCTCCTATCTCGGGCAGCGCGAGAGCATCAAGGCCCAGCTCGAGGATCTCGCGGCCACGCTGCGCGACTTCGCGGCGGGCATCGACAGTTCGCCGGCGCGCCTCGCCGAGGTGGAGGATCGCCTGGCCCTGCTCGAACGGCTCAAGCGCAAGCACGGCCCGTCGCTCGCTGACGTCATCGAACGGCGGGACCGGCTCGCGGCTGAGCACGCGGCGCTGACCGGCGGCGGCTCCACGGCCGCGAGCGTCGAGCGCGACCTCGAAGCGGCGTCGGCGTCGTTCCTCGCGCTCGCCCGGAGACTTTCGCACGCCCGGGAGGCGGCGGCGGGGAAGTTCGCCACGTCCCTCGAAGAGGAACTGGCGCAGCTGGCGATGGCCGCACTCGCGCTTTGCCGTCCGGATCGAGACCGACGAGAATCCAGGGGCGTGGTCTGCGTCGGGGATCGACCGCGGCGAGTTCTACTTGTCGCCCAACCCCGGCGAGGACCTCCGCCCGCTCGCGCGCATCGTCTCCGGCGGGGAGCTGTCGCGGGTGATGCTGGCGCTGAAGACGCTGTCGGCCGACGGCGACCCCGACAAGACCCTCATCTTCGACGAAGTCGATGCCGGCATCGGCGGGCGTGTGGCGACGGTGGTGGGGGAGAAGCTGCGCGGGCTCGGGCGCCGGTCGCAGGTGCTGTGCATCACCCACCTGCCGCAGATTGCCGCCGCCGGCGCCACCCACTTCTACATCGAGAAGGCCGTGCGCGGCCGCCGGACGATGACCTCGGTGACCAGGCTCGACGAGACGGCCCGGGTCGAGGAGATCGCGCGGATGATGGGCGGGGGCGATGCCGGCCCGCAGGCGCGCGCCTCCGCCCGCGAGTTGCTCGAGGCGGCTGGCGCGCGCGAGCGCACGGCCGACCGCGACGGCAGGCGAAAGCGAAAGTAAGATGGGGCTGACGGGCGACCGCCCCTATGCGGTCGCCGCATAACTATTCAATGAAGTACTTCATCGAGACCTACGGCTGCCAGATGAACGTCCACGACTCCGAACGGATGGCGGGGCTGCTGGAGTCGTCCGGTTACGAGCCGGCCGCGAACGATGGGGATGCCGACCTGGTCGTCATCAACACCTGCAGCGTCCGGGAGAAGGCGGAGGAGAAGCTCTACACCCGCCTCGGCGCGCTGAAGGGACTGGCGCGCGCCACGGGTCACGAACCCATCGTCGCGGTGACCGGGTGTGTGGCCCAGCAGGAGGGCGCGGCCCTGCTGCAGCGGTCGCCGCTCGTCGACCTCGTCGTCGGCACGCAGCGGCTGAAGATGCTGCCGGCGCTCGTCGCCGGCGCCGGGCCGCCGCCGGCCGGCGCGACGCCCGCACGATGGCGGCTCTGGTGGACGTGGCGACGCCGTACGACGAGCCGTCGTTCCCGCTCGGGCTCGCGCGCCACGCGGATCCGGTCAAGGCCTACGTCACCATCATCGAGGGCTGCAACGACTTCTGCGCCTTCTGCGTCGTGCCTTATACGCGCGGGCACGAGCGGATGCGCCTCAAGGCCGAGATCCTCGCCGACGTGCGTCACGCGGTGGCCAGCGGGCGTCACGAGGTGCAGCTGCTCGGCCAGATCGTGAACCACTACCAGGCCCCCGACGATCCCACGTGCGACTTCGCCGGACTGCTGCACGCGGTCAACGGGGTTCCGGGGGTGCGGCGGATCCGCTTCGCCAGCCCGCACCCGCGGCATGCGTCGGACCGGCTGATCGAGGCCGTGCGCGACCTGCCCGCGGTCTGCAAGCACTTCCACCTGCCGGTCCAGTCGGGTGCCTCGAGCGTGCTGCAGCGCATGCGCCGGCGCCACACGCGGGAGCAGTATCTCGACCTCGTCGGTCGAATCCGGACGGCCATCCCGGACGTCCAACTATCGACCGATATCATTGTGGGATTTCCCGGCGAGACCGACGCCGAGTTCGGCGAGACGCTCTCGCTGGTGGAGGCGGTGCAGTACCACAGCATCTTCTCCTTCAAGTATTCGCCGCGGCCCAACACGCTCGCGTCGCGCAAGATGCCGGACGATGTGCCCGAGGGGATGAAGACGGAGCGGATCCGGGCGCTGCAGGGGCGGCAGCGGGAGATCCAGCTGGCGCTGCACGAGCGCGCGGTGGGCCGGCGGGTCGAGGTGCTGGTGGACGCGCGCAGCCGGCGGCGCGACTGGGAGCTGTCGGGGCGGACGAGCGGGAACACCGTCGTGAACTTCCCCGGACCGGTCGAGTGGGTCGGCCGGTTCGTCGCCGTGGAGATTCGGAGAGCCGGCCCGCACAGCGTGTGGGGCGAGCCGGTGGCGGCAGCCGACGTCGGACCGGTGCCGACCCGGGACGGGCACGCGACAACCTGCGAGGGGTGAGCCGTGGATTCACCAGTCGAATCGGGGCCGGGCAGCGCCGTCTTGATCGAGATGACCATCAAGGGGCTGATGGTGGACCCGATCACCAACATGCCGATCATCATCCTGCGCGATCGCGACGGGCAGAAGGTGCTGCCGATCTGGGTGGGCGTGTTCGAAGCCAATGCGATCGCGCTGCAGATCGAGAACATCCAGACGCCGCGGCCGATGACCCACGACCTGCTGCGCAACGTCATCCAGGACCTGCAGGCGGCGGTGGAGAAGATCGTCGTCTGCGATCTCAAGGACAACACTTTCTACGCGCTCATCCACCTGCAGACCGCGGGCGGGCCGGTGGCGATCGACGCCCGGCCGAGCGATGCCATCGCCCTCGCACTCCGCACCCGTGCGCCCATCCTGGTGGAGGAGCGGGTCATCGACCACGCGAAGACCGTGGACTTCACCGACGAGAAGCAGGACGCCGACCGGCTCCAGCAGTGGCTCGAATCGCTGGACCCCGACGAGCTCGGCAAGTACAAGATGTAGGCCCGGGTCGGGCAGGCCGGGTTGGCGCCACGGAGGGGCCGGCCCGAGTGGGCGCGCGCAGGGGTCGGCGATGTCGGCCGGCCGACATCCTCCGTAACCGCCGTGATTGCCGCATTTACGACGATCGCCCGCGGAAATCTTCCCGCCCCTGCACGGCTTTTCTTGACCTTCGCCCCTCCAGCCCCTAGAATCCAGACATCCCGTCGTCCCGCATGATTCTCGCGATCGCCAACCAGAAAGGCGGCGTCGGTAAAACGACGACGGCCATCAATTTGTCGGCGGCCCTGGCGCTGCGCAAGCGCAAGACCCTGCTCATCGACCTCGACCCCCAGGCCAACAGCAGCATGTCGTTCGTCGATCTGCGCAGCGTGACGCGGAGCATGTACGACGTATTCGTCGACCCGGCCGCCACGCTGAAGGACGTCATCCTGCCGACGCCGCTCGAATACCTGTCGGTGGCGCCGGCGCGGATCGCCCTCGCCAAGCTCGAGGCGCGGATGACCGGCGAGCTCGACGCGCCGTTCAAGCTCAAGGACCAGCTCACCGAGATCCGCGATCAGTACCAGATCGTGGTCATCGATTGCCCCCCGGCGCTGGGGCTGCTGACGGTCAACGCGCTGGTCGCGGCCACGCACCTGCTGATCCCGATCCAGTCGTCGTACTTCGCCCTCGAGGGCACCGACGACCTGCTCGAGACGATTGAAAAGGTGCGGTTGCGGCCCAACCCCGAACTGCGCATCCTGGGGGTCGTCATTACGATGCACGACAAGCGCACGGCGCTCGGCAAGGACATCCGCGACCCAGATCCGGAAGGTCTTCGGCGAGAAGGTCTTCAAGACCGTGATCAGCAAGAGCGTCCGGCTGGAGGAAAGTCCGGCGTATCGCGAGTCCATCTTCACCTTCGCGCCCGACTCCAGCGGGGCCAGCGAGTATTACAGCCTCTGCGAGGAGGTCATGGACCGTGTCTAAACGAGGACTCCCGGACACACTCCGCATGCGCCACGACGCGCACTATGTCGAGACCCTGGCCGCCGGCGCGGCCACGCCGGTCGGGCGCATGGTGCCGATCGACCAGGTCGATCCCAACCCGGACCAGCCGCGCCAGGCCATGGGCGACCTGTCCGAGCTCATCGCCTCGGTGGCGGAGAAGGGCATCATCGAACCGCTGGTCGTGCGTCAGCGCGGCCCCCGCTACCAGATCATCGCCGGCGAGCGCCGCTACCATGCGGCCGTCCAGTCCGGGCTGCACGAGCTGCCGGTCGTCGTTCGCGACGTGGACGATACCGAAATGCTCGAGCTGGCGCTGGTCGAGAACATCCAGCGCAAAGACCTCACGCCGTTCGAGGAATCGGAAGCGCTGCAGAGCCTGGCGCAGCGCTGCGGCTATACCCACGAGGATCTCGCCAAGCGGCTGGGGAAGTCGCGGACCTCGATCACCGAGTCGCTGGCCCTGCACGGGATGCCGCCGGAGGTCCGCAAGGTGTGCCGGCTCGCCGGCATCCACAACAAATCGATCCTCCTGCAGGTGGTCCGCCAGGGCGACCCGCAGAAGATGCTGGCGCTGCTGGAGAAGATCGCCAGCCAGGGCGGCGTCACCCGCGAGCAGGTCCGCAAGGACGTCCAGAAAGCCAAGGCCGGCCGGCCGCGCGCCTACACCTTCAACTTCAAGCCGTCGAACAAGGCGTACAATCTGCGCCTCAGCTTCAACAAGAAGAGCGCATCCAAGGACGACATCATCGCCGCCCTCGAGAGCATCCTCGAGGAACTGCGCAACGCCTGATTGCAGGGCCCAGGCTCCAGGCTCCAGGCAGGGCCCAGGCTTCAGGCTCCAGGCTCCAGGGCCCAGCCAGGGCTCAGGCCTCAGGCTCCAGGCCCCAGCCCCAGGCAGGGCCCAGACCTCAGGGCCCAGGCGCCAGGCCTCAGGTTTCAGGTGCCAGACGCCAGGTTTTAGGCGTCAGGCGCCAGGCTCCACAGGCAGGGTTTCAGGCCCCAGGCCCCAGGCTCCAGGCTCCAGGCAGGGCCCAGGCTTCAGGCTCCAGGCTCCAGGGCCCAGCCAGGGCTCAGGCCTCAGGCTCCAGGCCCCAGCCCCAGGCAGGGCCCAGACCTCAGGGCCCAGGCGCCAGGCCTCAGGTTTCAGGCGCCAGGTTTCAGGCGCCAAGCGGGTCAGGCTTTCTAGGGACAAGCGAATATGGGCGGCGACGCAACGCGCGAACTCGGGGTTCCGGGCCGATAAGCATGCAGGCCTGCTACACCTCGACGTGGGTGCCACCTGGAGCCTGCCTGATGCTGCGATCTGGACAACCTAGGCGCGTTTAACAAGACCTGCATGATGACCGATCTAACCCCCTCCCGGTTGTTTATGGTGGCGCTCGTGAAGTGGGTGGCGTTTGCTGCGTGCGGACTGCTTGTGCTGCTGATCGGCTCTTGCATGTTGGCAATGGGAGGCGGAGTGCCGAATCCTTTTCCAGAAGAAGAGATCACGCACCGGAAGCCGTACGCTGACTTTGTTGGCCGTGAGTATCGCGTGGTGTCAGACGTGAGCGCGTTGGCGTGGAACGATTTCCCCGAGAAGGCCAAGATCCTGTCAATCTCTCTAATGTCTCCGCCACTGGTCCGCAACCGCTTCGTCTCGTACGTGACGCCCCTGAAGCCAGGTCAAAGGGTTCGTATCGTTGGCGCTCGGCGGCGCTTCCAATTGTTCGGATTCAACCATTCCTACGTCGTCTCGCTTCCTGACGCGGGCCTGCCTGAAGGTATCCCCATCAGGATGCGCGTGAACCCCGATGGTGTTCCCGATCCGCTCGTCTACGAACCAATCGACAGATAGGAGCCTGGAGCCTGGAGCCTGGACGCCTGACGCCTGGAGCCTGACGCCTGACGCCTGGAGCCTGACGCCTGACGCCTGGAGCCTGGAGCCTGGAGCCTGGAGCCTGGAGCCTGGAGCCTGGATGGGCGCCTGGAGCCTGATTAGTTAACATAATATGTATTATCAGACTCAATGCAAATGGCCAATAAACCGGGCCTGTGGATGAATTGCGGATGGACGGTCAGGTCGAACGCCCTATCAGGGAATCGGCGACCACACAACCCGGACCACGCCGCACGCTTGTGATAAGTCTGTTCCCGTGACTTCGCCCGCGGGCGCTCGACCCAGCCCATGAGCATCCTCGACCGCTACATCGTCCGCGAGATCATCCTGCCGTTCGTGATCGCCCTGGTGGTGTTCACCTTCGTCCTCATCATCCCGTTCATCCTCGACCTGGCCGAGGCCCTGATCGAGAAAGGCGTGGCGTGGCCGATCATCCTGCGCCTGATGGCGACGCTGGTCCCGGCGACCCTCGGGCTGACGATCCCCATGGCGCTGCTGCTGGCCGTCCTGATTGCGCTCGGCCGGCTGTCGGCCGACCGCGAGATCGTGGTGCTGATGGCCTGCGGCGTCAGCCCGTACCGGATCCTGCGGCCGATCATGGTGCTGGCGACGACCGCGGCCCTGGTCACGTTCTACGTGATGGTGCAGGCCATCCCCGACGCCAACCAGCTCAACCGTGAGATCACGCTCGGCGTCGTCGCCGACCGTGCCGAGGGCCAGGTCCGGCCGCGGCAGTTCTTCGAGGACTTCCCCAACACCGTCCTCTACGTCCGCGACATCCCGCCCGAGGGCGGGTGGCACGACGTGTTTGCCGCCGACATGAAGGACCCGGCGCAGCCGATCCTCTACCTCGCCCGGCGCGGGCGCATGCTGATCAACCGCGAGGCCCGGACCATCGAGATGGTGCTGCAGGACGGCGCCCAGCACCGGACGACGCTCGCCGACCCGGCGACTTACGAGATCGTCCGCTTCGAGCAGCTCGTCGTCTCGCTGGACCCGGAGAGCGTGTTCCAGAGCACGCTCCCGCGCGGCGAGCGCGAGATGACCATCGCCGAGCTGCGGGCGCGCGCCGACGAGCTGCGGGCCAATAACCTGCCGTTCCACAACCCGATCATCGAGATTCACAAGAAGTTCTCGATCCCGGTGGCCTGCCTGGTGTTCGGGCTCCTCGGCGTGGGGCTGGGCGTGAGCAATCGCCGGGACGGCAAGCTGGCGAGCTTCGTCCTCGGCGTCGCGGTGATTTTCGCCTACTACGTCATCATGTTCATGTCGGAATCGATGACCAAAGGCGGTCTGATGCCGGCGTCGCTGGCGATGTGGGTGCCGAACCTCGTGCTCGGCGCCGCCGGCCTGGCGCTGCTGGTCTCTCGCGCGCGCGGCGTCGATTCGGCGGTGCGCCTGCGGCTGCCGTCATGGCCGTGGATGACCCGCACGTCCGAGGCCGACCCGGCCGCCGCCGGCGCGGCCGGCCTCGCGTCCGCGGCCCCCGGCGCGGCCGGCGCCGGACCCGGCGGGCCGTCCGCGCGCCGCGGCCCGGTCATCGTGGTCCGCATCCCGCACCTTCAACTCCCCCGCCCAAATCTCCTCGACGTCTATATCGCGCGCATGTACGCGCGGACGCTGGCGCTCTCGGTGGTCGGCATCATGGGGCTGTTCTACATCTCCACCTTCATCGACAAGTCCGACAAGCTGTTCAAGGGGCAGGTGACGCTGGAGATGATTCTGGCGTTCCTGTGGTGGGAGACGCCGCAGTACCTCTACTACATCATCGCCATCGCCGTGCTCCTGTCCGCCATCGTCACCGTCGGCCTGCTCACCAAGAACAGCGAGCTGGTGGTGATGCGCGCGTGCGGGATCAGCATCTACCGCACCGCGCTGCCGCTGCTGGTGTTCGCGGTCGCCGCCAGCGCGGTCCTGTTCGCGTTCGAGGAACGCGTGCTCGCGTTCTCCAACCGGCGGGCCGACTACCTGAACCACATCATCCGCGGCGGCGATCCGCAGACCTTCGACGTGCTCAATCGCAAGTGGCTCGCCGGACGTGCGGGCGAGATCTACCACTACCAGTTCTTCAATCCGCGCAGCCAGGAGCTGCACGCGGTCTCGGTATTCCGGTTCGACGCGGCCGCCCGGACGCTCAGCCAGCGCGCGTATGCCACCCGCGCCCGCTACGCGCCGCGCGGGCCGGATGACCGCGCCGCGTGGGAGGTCAGCGGCGGCTGGGTGCGCGAGTTCGCCGGCCGGGAGGTCACGCGCTACCAGCCATTCGACACCGCGCGCGCGCCGCTCGAGCCGCCCGACTACTTCAGCACCGAGGAACCGGCGCCCGAGCGCATGGACTTCACCGAGCTGCGCAGCTACATCGAGCAGCTCGAGGCGAGCGGGTACACCGTCCTCAAGCACGAGGTGGCGCTCTACCGCAAATTCGCGTTCCCGCTGGTGACGTTGATCATGACCCTCATCGCGGTGCCCTTTGCCGTCACCACCGGCAAGCGCGGCGCGATGTACGGGATCGGCGCCGGGATCGTGCTCGCGCTGGTCTACTGGACGGCTGGCAGCGTCTTCGGCGCGCTAGGGGCCGGCGGTCTGATGGCGCCCCTGCTCGCCGCCTGGGCGCCGAACCTGCTCTTCGGGGCCGCGGCCGCGTACCTGCTGCTCACGGTCCGCACGTGACGTCCGGACCCGCGCCTCGTCCGACGGCCCCGGACCCGGCACCGGGACAGGGATCGATGCTCCGTCTCCTGACAGGCATCGTGCTGCTGGTCTCGGCCCTCGGTCTCGCCGTCTTCGGGTTCGCGACGCTGGTCCGTACCCTCAACGGCGGCGGCTATGGCACCCCTGCGATGCGCGACGCGCTCGTCATCCTCGGCGCCGCTGGCGCGGGCCTGGCCGGCGCGATCGCCACGCTCATCTGGGACATCGCCAAGCGCTACGAGCGTTGACCGCGACGCGACCCGCCGCACCGCCCGTCAGCGGGCCAGCCACAAGTCCGTAATCCGGAGGGAGCCGCTCGCCCCCGGCAGCGCATTGAGCGTGTCGACGACGAGGAGGACCGAGTCGACCTGGTCCAGCGGCGGCCGGGGGCTGAGGCCGGTCTCGAGCGGGCGAAACGAGGCGAACGGCAGCTCCACCGACTGCAGCGTCGCATCGACGGCAAACGTGGCGCCCCACCGCGCCCGCCCGTCTGCGCCCGGCGCCCGCAGCTGGACCCAGAGCCGCCGCGGCGCGTCGGCGCGCAACCGCAAC
The DNA here is from genome assembly GCA_963707795.1 of uncultured Acidobacteriota bacterium. Lineage (GTDB taxonomy): Bacteria > Acidobacteriota > Vicinamibacteria > Vicinamibacterales > UBA2999 > JACCSI01. The sequence goes on from OY970174.1 coordinate 1,754,023, forward strand.
TGGATGCGGTCGTGGCCGCCAAGTCCCCCGTCCACCGGAAACCGCATGGCGGCGAACTGGGCGCGTGGATCGCCGCCGGCGAGCGCGAACGTCCAGCCCAGCGCCGGGGTCCCGTCCTCCAGCACGCCCGGCGTGAGGACGCTGGCCGACCCATCGCTGGCTTCGGCGCGCCAGGCCGGGGTCGCGAACGGCGTGCGCGCGGTCGCCGGCGCAGGCGCGACGCGCGCGGCTTCCGCCTGCCGGTGCGCCTCGCGCAGCCCCACGTAGACGGGATTGGTCAACAGCCACGGCACGGAAGCCGACCCGCGGCGCGCGTCGGGCAGATGCGCCTCGATGCGATACGCGCCCGCCGCGCGGCCCACGTCGATCCGCAGCGCACCCGTCGTGGTTTCGTGCAGGACCTCCCCATTCCGCACGCACCGCCAGCCTCGTCGCCGGGAGCGCCGCGATGCGCGCCTCCAGCACGACGGGACCTCCCACATCGAGGTACTCGCCGATGCGAGCCGAGGCAGCCCCGCTGACCGCCGAGGCGTCGAACGCGCCAAGCTGCGCCAGTCCGTCCACGGACGAATAGATCCGGCCGTCACGGATGGCTGCGATCACCAGCTCGGCGTCGCGCGCCGCGTCGCCGTTCAGCGGCCGATCCAGCAGCACGTGGTTGCGAAACGCGCGGAAGGACACCTCGTAAGACGGCACCCTCGCGACGATGCGGTCCTGGTACGGGTCGGCGGACTGGCCCAGGCCGAGGCGCGCGTGCGCGTCGGCGCCGGCGAGCGCCGGCACTCGTCTGTGCCGCACCAGCCCGTCCCAGCGGTCGAGCACGGCTTGCGGCCGATCGAGCACGCCGGCGAGCGTCTCCGCGGGTCGAACCGGATAGGTCAGCAGCACGCGGCCCAGCGATCCCCAGAACTCGTCGCGCCACTCGCTGTCGGCGTTGAGCCATTCGATCCCGTCGAAGGGCGCCTCCCAGTCATCCCAGCGCAGCGCAGGCTTTCGGCGAGCCCGGGTGGGCGGCGATGGCCATGCCGCCGAAGCGGTGCACGTCCTCGATGACGTCGCGCGGCTCGCCGGCCAGCGGATACGGCGTGCGGCCCAGGCCGAGCGCCACGAGGTGTCCCTGCCGCGTGCTGATCTCGACGCCGTCGAGACACAGCACGCCCGCCCGGTACGCGGGAGGCTCCGGCTCGCGCGTGCCATTGCCGTGGTCGGTGACGATCACGAACTGCAGGCCGGCTGCCGCGGCGGCGGCCGCGATTTCGTCCAGGGTGCCGGTGCCATCGGAGCGGTTGGAGTGCACGTGCAGCGCGCCGCGCGCCACCGCGGCGCCGGTATCGCCGATCGCGGACGCGACCGCGCGCGCCGCACGCGGCGGCAGCAGGACCAGCGCGACCGCGGCCAGGCCGGCGGCCAGGATCAGCACCGCCATCGCGAGGCGCGACAGCCGGGACCTACGCACGAGGGTGGAAGCGATCGTAGAGGACGCGCATCCGCGCGTCGAGGATGTGCGTGTAGATCTGCGTGGTGGACAAATCGGCGTGCCCCAGCATCATCTGGATGGCACGCAGGTCGGCGCCGCGCTCGAGCAGGTGGGTGGCGAACGAGTGCCGCAGCACGTGCGGGCTGATCTGCCGCGCCAGGCCGAGGCCGGCGCCATAGCCGCGCAGGATTTTCCAGAAGCCGACGCGCGTGATCCCGATCCCGCCGCCGCGGGCGTTGACGAAGAGGCGCGGCGACGTGCGCCGGCCGAGGAGCACGGGCCGGCCGTCGCGCACGTAGCGGGCCACCCACGCCGCCGCCTCCTCGCCGAATGGCACCATCCGCTGCTTGCGCCCCTTGCCCATCGTCGTCAGGTAGCCGGCGTCGAGGTGCAGGTCCGCGGGGCGCAGCTGGACCAGCTCCGACACCCGCAACCCGGTCGCATAGAGCAGTTCGATGAGCGCGCGGTCGCGAACCCCGCGCGGCGTCGAGACGTCCGGCGCCTGCAGGAGCCGATCGACGTCCTCGACCGAGAGGAACCTGGGCAGGACCTTCCAGGCCTTTGGCGGCTGCAGGTCGACGGCCGGATTGGCGGCCAGGTGTCCGTGCACGGCGAGGAACCGGTAGAACCCGCGCACCGACGACACGGCGCGTGCCACCGAGCGCGGCGCCCGGCCCTCGCCCATCAGCGCGCGCACGAACGCTTCGAGGTCGCGGCGCGACAGGCGCTCGATCGGCCGTTCCAGCCCGGCCGCAAAGACCCCGAGGGCCGTGAGGTCGCGGCTGTAGCTCTCCAGCGTATGACTCGAGAGACGGCGTTCGTACCTGCAGATGGGCGAGGTACTCGTCGACCCGGGCCACGTCGTCAGCTTACAACGGTGGCTCGTGTTACCATCGCGGTTTGCCCTGGCAGGTTATGACCGACGTCGAGGCAGGCGCCCCGTGACCCGATCGCGTTTCCCTCCTCCCCGCCCCGCGCGGACCGCTGGCGCGTCCGCCTGTCACCTCCCCGACGTCACAGCGTGCGGCCGCCCGCCCGGCGGCGAGACCCGCGGCGCGTAGGGCTCCCTGGAGCGACCTGGCCGATGCCGACACGTTCGAAGTGGCAATCCCTTCCGACCGAGGCGATCAACCCCGCCACCCTCGCGATCGACAAGCTTCCCGCCGGCGGCATCGTCGACCTGATGATCGCCGAGGATCGCAAGATGCTGGTCGCGGTCCAGCGCGAGCGCGATCGCATCGCGCTCGGGGCCGACATGCTGGCCAAGGCGCTGCGCAAGGGCGGCCGCGTGGTGTTCGTCGGCGCCGGCACCAGCGGCCGGCTGGGCATCCTCGAATCGGCCGAGATGCCGCCGACCTTCGGCACCGATCCCGAGGTCGTGCAGGCGATCATGGCGGGCGGCAAGGGCGCCATCCTCAAGGCGAAGGAAGGGTCGGAGGACAATTACGAAGAGGGCGCCCGCCAGATCAACCGCCTGCAGCCGACGCGGCGGGACGTCGTCATCGGCGTCTCGGCCAGCGGCATGACCTCGTTCGTGCGCGGCGCGCTCACGCGGGCGCGGCAGACCGGCGCCCGCATCATCTTCGTCACCTGCGACCCGCGCACCGAGCTGCAGACGTTCGTGGACCTGACGATCGCGCCCGCCGTCGGCCCCGAGATCATCGCCGGCTCGACCCGCCTGAAAGCGGGAACCGCCACCAAGCTCGTGCTCAACATGCTCACGACCGGGGCCATGATCCTGACCGGCAAGACCTACGGCAACCTGATGGTCGACGTGCAGATCAACTCCGACAAGCTGCGCGATCGCGCGCGCCGCATCGTGCAGATGGTCACCGGCCTCGAGGGCGACGAGGTCGACAAGGTCCTGAAGAAGGCGAACTGGAACGTCAAGGCCGCCATCGTGATGCAGAAGACGGGATTGACGCACGCCAAGGCGCTGTCGCGGCTGCGCAAAGCCAAGGACCAGGTCCGCGAGGCGATCGGCGAGGACATCGAACCGCGGCTGCGGAAGCTGATCGGCGAGTAACGCCGCGCCGCCGTCAGTCGCCGTCGGTGACCGCGGCTGGCTCGTCCAGCATCACCGTCACGTCGCGGTGCAGCTGGAGGAACGACGCGGGAAGCCGGGTCGTCACCCCGCCCTCGACCATCGCGGCGACCGCCTCGGTCTTGGCGTCGCCGGTGGCCACCAGCACGATCGCACGGGCGGCGAGGATCGTCGCCATCCCCATCGTCAGCGCCTCGCGCGGGACCTGCTGCCGATCGCCGCCGAACCACCAGGCGTTGCCGGCGCGCGTCTCCTCGTCGAGGGTGGCGCGATGGGTGCGGGCGCGCAGGACGTCGGCCGGCTCGTTGAAGCCGATATGCCCGTTGGCGCCGATGCCGAGCACCATGATGTCGATCCCGCCGGCGGCGACGATGGCCTGCTCGTACCGGTCGCACTCGGCCGCCGGGTCGGCGGCGCGGCCGTCGAGGAACCCGACGTGCTCCCGGCGCACGTTCACGTGCCGGAACAGCCGCTCCTCCATGAAGGTGCGGTAACTGCCGCGATCGCCCTCACCGAGCCCGACGAACTCGTCGAGATTGAAGGTGCGGACCGCCGACCAGTCGATCTCGCTCGGCGGCGCTGAGGCGCACCAGTTCGGCGTAGAGGGCGAGCGGCGTGCGTCCGGTGGGCAGGCCCATCACCAGTCGCGGCTGCGCGCGGATCGCGCGCGCCAGACGCCGCGCCAGCACCGCCGCGAGAGCGGCCTCCGAAGAAAACGTTTCGAGAATCACGCCGGCGTGCTGCTCGTGGCGTCGAGATAAGGGGGCACGCGCACGCGGCCGTGCACGTCGCGCAGCGCCAGGTGCACCGCGCCGATCGCCGGTTCGGCGTCGAGGCGCGCCGCCGAGGCGCGCGGCGCAACCTCGGCCAGCTGCGCGCCGACCTGCTGCGCGAGCCAGGGAATCACCTTGAACATGCCGCCGGCGAGGACGACGCGAAAGGCGTCACCGCGCATGCGCAGGCGCGCGATGACCGAGCCGGCCGCTCGCGTCAACTCGCCCGCCGCGGCGTCGAGAATCTCGCCGGCGACGACGTCCCCCTCGGCACGCGCGCGGTCCACGACCGGTCCCAGGGCCGCCACCGCCTGCCGCTGCAGCCCGCGATCGTAGACCTCGCGCACCAGCCCGTCCACGCGGGTGAGGCCGAAATGCTCGAGCACCAGCGGCGTCAGGCGTGTGCGCGAGCCGCGGCCGTCCGCCTCCCGCACCACCGCCGTCAGGGCGTGGCGGCCGATCCAGTAGCCCGACCCTTCGTCGCCGAGCACGTATCCCCAGCCGCCCGCACGCGCCGCGAACCCGTCGGCGTTGACGCCATAGACGATCGATCCGGTGCCGGCAATCACCACGACGCCCGGCTGGTCGCCGCTGCCGGCGACCAGTGCGATGAGCGCATCGTTGACCACCAGCACGTGCGCGCGGAAGCCGAGCCGGCGCAGGATGGCGCGGACGATGCGGTCGTCTTCCTCGCGATCGACGCCGGCGACGCCGAGACAGATGGCGGCGGGCACGATCGCACGGTCGTCGAGCGCCGCCTCGATCACCGCGTGCAGGACCTTTTCGACTTCGAGCTCGCCGTGGGCCTGCAGGTTGGCGCCGCCGCCGCGGCCCTCACCGACGACGCGGCCCTCGGCATCGGCGAGGTAGCACACGGTCTTGGTGCCGCCGGCATCGAGACCGAGCACGTGCATGCCTACAGCTTATGTTAGATTGCCGTGTTCGCCATGCGCCGCGGCAGTCTCATCGTCGGATGTCTGCTGCTGGCGACGATGGCCGCCGCGGCTCGACCGCACTCGGCGCCGGAAGTGCGGGCGCTGTGGGCCACGCGCGCGACGCTGTCGTCGCCGGCCGCCGTCGCGCAGCTGGTCGACGCCGCCGCCAGCGGCGGCTTCAACACCATCGTCGTGCAGGTGCGCGGCCGCGGCGACGCGTACTATCGGAGCAGCTTCGAGCCGCGGGCGGCGGCGCTCGCCGCGCACCCGGGCTTCGATCCGCTGGCCGACACGCTGCGCCACGCGCGGCGCGCCGGTCTCCAGGTCCACGCCTGGATCGCGATCAACCTCGTCGCCAGCGCGGCGGCGCTGCCGACCGCGCGCCAGCACCTCGTGCATCGCCAGCCCGATTGGCTCATGGTGCCGCGGCCGCTGGCGGCGGAGCTGATGGCGATCGATCCGCGCAGTCCGGAGTACGTGCGCCGGCTCGCGCGCTGGACCAGCGCCAACGCCGCCGGCGTCGAAGGCCTCTACATGTCGCCGCTGCATCCCTGGGCGGCGACCCACGTGACGCGGGTGATCACCGAGATCGCCGCCAACTACGCCGTGGACGGCGTGCACCTCGACTACATCCGGTTTCCCGGGACCGACTTCGACTACAGCCGCGCGGCGCTGCAGCAGTTCAAGGTCGCGATCAGGCCGGCGCTGACCGCGGCGGAGCGGCGCCGGGCCGATGCCGAGGACCGGCGCGATCCGCTGTCCTACCCCACCCTGTTCCCCGACCGGTGGCTGGCCTTCCGCCAGTCCCGGCTGACGGCCCTGGTGGCGCAAATTCGCGCCACGCTCACTGCGATCCGCCCGCAGGCGATCCTGAGCGCCGCGGTCGTGCCGGACGCGGCGCGGGCCGCCGAGACGCGCTTCCAGGACTGGCGCGCATGGCTCGACGAGTCGCTGCTCGACGTGGTCATTCCGATGGCCTACACCGACGACCTCGCGGCGTTCGAGCGACAGATCGCCGACGCGCAGGCGCTGGCCGGGAGCGGGTCGGTCTGGGCCGGGATTGGCGCCTACCGCCTGACGCCGGCGACGACGCTCGAGCAGATCCAGGCCGCGCGGCGGTCGCAGGCCGCCGGCGTGATCCTCTTTTCCTACGACGCGCTCGTCACCCCTCCCAACAGCGTCACCGCACTGCGCGACCTCGGCCGGGCGGCGTTCGGCGCCGGTCAATGACGCGCACGGGCCGGCTCCTCCGGACGGGCCCACCGCGCCTCTCCTGTATGGTGTAACCGGCATGCAACTGTCGTGGGTGGATTACCTGGTGATCGGCGGCTACCTGGCCGCCATCACCGCGTTCGGTTCCTGGTTCGCGCGCTTCCAGAAGACCACGCGCGACTATTTCCTGACCGATCGCAGCGTGCCGTGGTGGGCCGTCTGCTTCACGATCGTGGCCACCGAGACCAGCACGCTGACGTTCATCGGCATCCCGGCGGCGGCCTACGCCGGCAACATGACGTTCCTGCAGCTGGCGATCGGCTACGTCATCGGCCGCCTCATCGTCAGCGCGCTGTTCATCCCCGCCTACTTCCGCGGCGACCTGTTCACGTCGTACGAGCTGCTGCAGCGCCGCTTCGGCACCGCGGGTCAAGACGCTGTCGGCGGGCATCTTCCTCCTGACGCGCTCGCTCGCCGACGGCATCCGCCTGTTCGCCACCGCGCTCGTCATCTCGGTCGTCACCGGCGTGCCGGTGCCGTGGTCGTGCTCGTGCTCGGCGTGGCGATGATCGTCTACACCGTGCGCGGCGGCGTCTCCGCGGTCATCTGGACCGACGTCGTGCAGATGTTCATCTACATCGCCGGCGCGGCGGCGGTCGCCGTGGCGCTGCTCAACCGCATCGACGGCGGGTGGACGGCGGTGCTCGAGACCGGCCGCGCCGCCGGCAAGTTCGTCGTCCTCGACCTGTCGCTCGACCCCAGCCGCGCCTACACGCTGTGGGCCGGCGTGCTCGGCGGCATCGCGCTGACGCTGGCCACGCACGGCACCGATCAGTTCCTCGTCCAGCGGCTGCTGTCGGCGCGCAGCGCGCGCGCCGCCGCGCGCGGCCTCGTGCTCAGCGGCTTCATCGTCTTCGCGCAGTTCATCGTCTTCCTGCTGATCGGCGTGATGCTCTTCGTCTACTACCAGCAGACCCCGCTGCCGCAGCCGCTGGGCCGCACCGACGAGATCCTGCCGCTCTTCGTCGTCAGCACGCTGCACGCACGGCGCTGGCCGGGTTCATCGTCGCGGCCATCGTCGCGGCGGCGCTGTCGCCGTCGCTCAACGCGATGGCGGCGACGACGGTGAACGACTTCTACCTGCGCTATCTCCGCCCGGACGCCGACCAGGCGACGCAGATGCGGGTCTCGCGCCACGCCACCATCGGCTGGGGCATCGTCCAGCTCGGGGTGGCGCTCGGCGCGCAGTGGATGGACCGCTCCGTGCTCGACGGCGGCCTCGCCGTGCTGTCGTTCGCCTCGGGCGCCGTGCTCGGCGCCTTCCTGCTCGGCACGCTGCTGCCGCGCGTCGGCGAACGTGACGCGTTCATCGGCATGGTCGTCGGGCTGGTGACGATGACCGTGGTGTGGGGGTGGACGACCATCGCGTTCACCTGGTACGTCTTCATCGGCGCCGCCACCACGTGCGCGGTCGCGTGGGTGCTGTCGCAGCGGTCGCGCCCCGCGGAGCCGCGGGAGCGCCCGGCGTGATCGCGCTGCGCGCGCGGCCACGACGTCCTCGCCGCGGCCCTTGCCGCGCGCGCCTGCTCGGCCGTGGTCGCCGAGGTCGGTCGCGCCGCCGGTCCGCTGTGGACGTTCGTGCCGGCGGCCGGCTGTCGCTCGCGGCCGGGTCGGCAGCAGTCGAGGCCGGCACCATCTTCGACCTCGCGTCGCTGACCAAGGCGATCGGCATCGCGTCGCTGGCCGCGAAACTCGTGGCCGAGGCGCGGCTGCGATCTCGATTGCCCGGTCGCGACGCTCCTGCCCTCGTGGCGCGGCGCCGACCGTGTGGCCGTGACGGTGCGCGACCTGCTGGAACACTGCTCGGGCCTCCCCGCCCATCGTCCGTACTTCGAAACGATGCGCCGGGCGTGCCGAGTTCGAGCGCGCGCTCGCGACGGGAACCGCTCGAGACGCCGCCGCGCACGGCGGCCGTCTACAGCGACCTCGGATTTCTCCTGCTCGGGTTCGTGCTCGAGGACCTCGGCGGCGCCCCGCTCGACGTGCAGTTCGCCCGCTGGCGCGACGAGGAGGGGCTGGCGGGCGCCGCTGGCGTATCGGCCGCCGCCGGACTGGCGGCCGCGAACCGCCAGCACCGGCTTCGACCCGTGGCGCGGACGGGTCCTGCACGGCGAGGTACACGACGGCAATGCCGCGGCGCTCGACGGCGTGGCGGCACATGCCGGGCTGTTCGGCACCGCCGCGGCCGTCGGCGAGATCGCGCGGTGGTGGCTGGCACGGGTCGCGGGTCGGGGCCCGGCCGGGTCGCCAGCGTCGGTGGCGCCGCCGATCGCGGCGGCGTTCGTGCGCCCGTCGACCGTGCCCGGCAGTTCGCGGGCGCTCGGCTGGGACACGATGCGGCCGACGTCCTCGTGCGGCCGCTCCCTGTCGCCGGCGGCGTTCGGCCACACGGGGTTCACCGGGACCTCCCTGTGGATCGACCCGGGGCAGGACCTCTACATCGTCCTGCTCTCCAACTACGTGGAAGCCGCGAGCGAGCGCGATACCATCCGCACGATCCGGCGGGCGTTCCACGACGCCGTCGTCGAGGACCTGCGCGGTATGCAGCCATGATATTGACCACGCTCGATTGGGCGCTGATCGCGATCTACTTCGTGGCCTCCGCTGCCGTGGGGGTCTGGTACGCGCGGCGCGGCGGCAAGAACGTCAACGAGTTCTTTCTCACCGGCCGCAGTCTCCCCTGGTGGCTCGCCGGGACGTCCATGGTGGCGACGACGTTCGCCGCCGACACCCCGCTGGCGGTGGCCGGCCTGGTCGCGCGCGACGGCATCGCCGGCAACTGGATCTGGTGGAGCGCCGCGTTCGGCAGCATGCTGACGGTGTTCTTCTTCGCACGCCTGTGGCGGCGTGCCGGGATCCTGACCGACGTCGAATTCGCCGAGCTGCGCTACACCGGGCGGCCGGCGGCGATCCTGCGCGGGTTTCGCGCGCTCTACCTGGGGCTGCCGATCAACTGCGTGATCATGGGCTGGGTGAACCTGGCGATGGCCAAGATCCTCTCGGTCACGCTCGGTTGGGATCAGCTGACCGCCGTCTTCTTCAGCCTCGCGGTCACCGGCCTCTACAGCGCGGTGTCCGGGCTGTGGGGCGTGGTGGTCACCGACTTCTTCCAGTTCGCCTTCGCCATGACCGGGTCGATCGCGCTGGCGTGGTTCGCGCTGCAGCTGCCCGCCATCGGCGGCCTCAGCGGCCTCGTCGACAAGCTGCCCGCGGGCACACTCCAGTTCGTCCCGTCGATCAGCCTCGCCGATCCGGGGTCGGCGGCGGCCGTGATCGGCCTGCCGCTGGCGACCTTTCTCACCTACGTCAGCGTGCAGTGGTGGGCGAGCTGGTATCCGGGGCAAGAGCCGGGCGGCGGCGGCTATGTCGCGCAGCGGATGATGTCCGCCAAGGACGAGCGCCACTCGTTCTACGCCACCCTGTGGTTCGCCGTCGCCCACTACTGCCTGCGCCCGTGGCCCTGGATCCTGGTGGGGCTGGCCTCGGTGGTGCTCTACCCGACCATCACCGACAAGGAATCCGGCTACGTGCTGGTGATGCGCGATCACCTGCCGCCCGGCTGGCGCGGGGCGCTGCTCGCGGCGTTCTTCGCCGCCTACATGTCCACCATCGCCACGCAGCTCAACTGGGGCACGTCATACATCGTCAACGATTTCTACCGCCGCTTCGTGCGCCGCGAGGCGAGCGATCGGCACTACGTCTGGATTTCCCGCGTGATCACGATCGCCCTCATGGTGCTGAGCGCGATCGTCACGTTCTATCTCGAGAGCATCCGCCAGGCATGGGAGTTCGTGCTGGAGTCGGGCGCGGGGATCGGCCTCGTGCTCATCCTGCGCTGGTACTGGTGGCGCGTGAACGCGTGGTCCGAAATCGCCGCCATGGTGGGTGCCGCCGTCGGCTACGCCGCCTTGAAGCTGTTCACCGACCTGGCGTTCCCTTACACCCTGCTCGCCGTCGTCGCGTGGACTACCGTGTGCTGGGTGGTCGTGACGCTGCTCACGCCGCCGGAACCGGACGCGCACCTCGTCGCCTTCTATCGCCGGACCCGCCCGGACGGGCCCGGGTGGGCGCGCATCGCGGCCCTCGCCGGCGGGGCGCCGCCGGGCCCCCTCGGCGGCCTGCTGATGGATTGGATTGCCGGTGTGCTGATGGTGTATGCGGTTCTGTTCGGGGTCGGCACGTTGCTGCTGGGCAATCCGTGGGTCGCCCTCGCCTGGTTCGCCGCGGCCGCCGCCGCGGTCGTCGTCATCTCGCGCGATCTCGGGCGCCGCGGCTGGAAATCGGTGATCGAATAGGCACGCGCCGCGCCACGGCGTCGGACGATGCGAGTATTCGGCGATTGCTACGGCGGAGGGCGCTGTGGCGGCGCGCCAAATGGAGAGCCCGTCCCGGGCGGAGGTCGAGTCGGCGTCCCGAACGGGGAACCCGAGGGCGGCGGCTGCTGCGGCACCCCGCCCGGAATGCCGGGGCCAAAAACGGGCTGCCCGGGAGTGGGCTGACCAGGCTGACCGGGCATCCCAGGGCGCTGTGCGCCACCGGGACCGATCGCCTGCGACGTCGCCAGATACACGAACGCCCACTCGTTGTAGCGGCGCCGGCCGTTGTAAATCTTGATGGACGCCTCGCTGCTCTTCGACACCACCCCCTGAATGCCGATGGCGGGCGCGGCGGGGCCGGGGGTTCCCTGGCCCGGACCGCCGCCGAACAGCGAGCCGGCAAGCCCGCCCGGACCTTGCGCGATTTGGGGAGGCGGCTGCGGTCCGCCGGTGGCGTTGCCGCTCCCCGCTCCCCCCTGCGGGTTCCTGCCGGGCTGCCCGCCGCCGGCCGGAATCATCTGAAACTCGTCTTTTGTGATCGGGTCCTTGTATTTCTTGCGAAGAAACCTCTGCTCGACCAGGACGTCCACGTTCGGCGGGAAGGTATTCGCGAATTTGCGCTGGAAGAGGCCGATCGCGCGTGCGTACTGCTGCCCGCGCCAGATCAGCTCTTCCTCTTTTTCGCGCTTGGCGAACTGCGACCAGACCGGCAGCGCCATGCTCATCAGCACGGCCATCACGCTGAGGCCGACGAGGAGCGCGGCCATCGCATACCCCCGGTCGTCTTGACCTAACCTCATGCAACTACTATACTTAGAGGCTCCTGCTGTGTCACGTTCTGGCCGTTGGTCCATCGCGTTCCTCGCCCTCGTCATCACGGCGGCCTGTGACAAAGTTCCGCTCCTCGCCCCCACCGATTCCCTCGTCACCCTCTCGATCGATTCGACGACGGTCGGCTTGAACGGGACGGCGGAGCTGATCGCGACGGTCATCGAGCCGGCTGGCACCCCCGTGCACAACGGCACGACGGTGACCTTCACCACCTCGATGGGGGTGGTCGAACCGCGTGAGGCACGGACCGAAGGCGGCATCGCGCGGGCGGTGTTCCGGGCCGGACCCCAGTCGGGCACGGCGCGCATCACCGCGTTTTCCGGGGCCGCCCGCTCAGAGCCGGTCGAAATCCTCCTCGGCGGCGCGGCGGCCGAGCGGGTCACGGTCCGGACCGAGCCGGCGTCGGTCCCGACCACGGGCGGGTCGGTCGAGGTCATTGCCATCGTCAGCGACGCCAGCGGCAACCCGCTGCCCGGCGCGCCGGTGATCTTCTCGGCCGACAGCGGGACGCTGTCGTCGAGCTCCGCGGTCAGTGACGCCAACGGCCAGGCACGCACCACCCTCACGACCAATCGCGAGACCGTGGTCCGTGCCGGTGTCGGCTCCAAGGAAGCGACGACGACCGTTCGCGCCGTGAGCCTGCCGCTCGTCACCATCACGGCGAGCAACAACCCCGTCGTCGGCCGGCCGGTCACGTTCACGATTGCCGCACCGAGTGGCGCCACCGCGAATCCGATCACCAGCATGTCGATCGACTTCGGCGACGGCGATCCGCCGCAGGCGCTGGGACCGGTGCCGGCGGGCGGGTCGACCACGGCCTCGCATACCTACCGGCGGGCGGATACCTTCACCGTCCGGGTGACGGCGACGGACAACACCGGGCTGCAGGGTGTGTCGACCACCGCCGTCAACGTCGAGCGCGTGGTGCCGCAGCTGTCGATCTCGGTGTCGCCGTCGAGTCCGATCGTTGGCCAGGCGGCCACCGTGTCGGTGACCATCTCGAACCCGGACAACATCCGCGTCCAGTCGCTGACGGTGTTCTTCGGCAACGGCACGCAGGCGTTCCTCGGATCACCGCAGAGCGGCACGCAGTCGGCGAGCACGGTGTATACCGCGACCGGCACCTACACGGTGCGCGCCGAGCTGGTCGACGTCAATGGCGGGGTGAGCGACGTGCGCACGCAGATCGTCGTGCGCGCCGCGTTCTGACGCCGTCCTACCAGTCCGCGTATTTCGAACCGTCGAGCGGCGACACGCCCTCCGACCCGCTCTTGACGTTGAAGATCCCGGTCGCGGCGGCGGGGTTGTTGGCGTCGTGCTCGGCGGGAATCGCATTCCACGTCTCCGCGGAATCGGTCATCGGATCCTTGGGAATCTGGCGCAGGTAGCCCTCGGTCACGAGATCCTCGAGCGAGGTCGGGTAGTCGTTCGTGTCGGCGTAGAACTGATCGATGGCGTCGCGCATGCGGAACAGGTCCTCGCGCAGCACCGCCTCCCGAGCGCGATGGACGCTGTTGGTGTAGGTGGCCATGCCGATGCTGGCCAGGATCACCACCAGGGTGACCACGATCAGCACCTCGATCAGGGTGAATCCACCCTCCGGCGCCCGCCGCCGCCACGCGCTCAACTGCACACTGCGCACCTGCCACTCCCCTTCACGCCCGCGCCGCCGAGCGGCGCGCTACCAGTCCCGGTACTTCGTGCCGTCCAGCGCGGTCCCGCCGGCCTGGCTGTAGACGTCGTAGACGTTCTGCCCGCCCCACGAGGTGGAATCGGGCTTGTCCTGGTACGCCCGCATGCCCCACTCGTCCGATCCGGTCATCGGATCGATCGGGATGCGCCGCAGGAACTTCAGCTTGCGTCCGGAGGCGTCGTTGACGACGCTGACGCCCTCGACGAGGATCTCCAGCGTCGGCGGGTAGCCTTCGCTCCGCCACTTTCAGCTCGGTCGGCGGAATCATCTGCGCGTCGGCCGCGTCCTTGAACTTGTCGATGGCCGTGCGCATCTCGCGCAGCGATCGCCGCAGCTCGGCTTCCTTCTGCCGCGTGATGGCCACTTTCGCCAGCGGCTGCACCGCGGCGGCGAGAATCAGCACGATGGTGGTGACGATCAGCAGCTCGATGAACGTATAGCCCGACGCCGCGGCCCGCACGGCCACCGCGCGGCCATCCCGCGCGGACGGCGCGGGCGGGTGCGACCTGCTCTCCGCCCGGAACCGCTCCCAATCATCTCGTCACTTCACGATCACCGCCGTCGGGCGCGAACTGCAGCACCGCGGCGCCGCCCGTGCCGACGACCGTGCCGACGCCGGTGATGGTGATGGCGGTCTGACCGGCGGCGACCGGCTCGAAGAGCAGCGGCGGCCAGCAGGCCGGTCCCCATGGCGCCGGTCTGGTCGCCGGGACGCGTGATGACGATGTCGACGCGGCCGCCGGTCGGGTCCACCTGCTGGGTGAACGTCGCCGCGATGCCGCCCTGCCGCATGAAGGTTCCCTCCTGGACGCTGCGGACGCGCAGCACCGCCGGATTGAACGCGATCGAGACCGTAAGGTCGAGAGCCGCGACGCCCCGCTGACCGAAATCGGCACCGTGTACGGCCCGCCGCCCACGCGCATCTCCGGCGGGGCTGCGAGTGTCACCCGCCCTCCCCCACCGGCCGGCGGCTGTGGCGTCGGCGCCGGGGGTGTGACTGGGGCGGCACGGCGCCGGCGTCGGGGGGCGGCGGCACGATGGGCGCGGCCGGTTCGGGCGCCGGGACCGGGGCACCGGGGGTCGCCGGAGGCGCCGGGGTCGGCGGCACCGTCGTGAAGCCCGGGATTGGCGAGCTGCCCGGCGGAATCTGAAGCGTCCCTGGCGGCGGCGTGGCGGGCGCCGGCGCGGCGGCGCGGCGGCGCCGGCTCGCCCACGGGCGGATTGATGAGCGGCGGCGGCCCGCCGCCGAGCGACAGGTTGCTCTGCGGGCCGATGTAAATCGGCGCCAGGTCGGTCGCGGTCAGCTCGTGCGACCGCACGATGCGCGGCGTCAGCAGCATCACGATGTCGGTCTGGCGGATGGTCGATGTCGTTGTTGCCGAACAGCTGCTGCAGGATCGGCATGCGCAGCAAGCCGGGGAAGCCCTGCAGCGAGCGCCGTTCGTCCTCGCGCAGCAGGCCGGCAAGCAGGTTCGATTCGCCGTCGCGCAGCCGCAGCTTGGTGGTGACCTTGCGCGAGCTGAACGCCGGCAGGCTCTGCCCGGCGATGTTGACGTCGCCGCCGCGCGCGCTGTTCTCCAGCGTCAGGTCGAGCACGATGTCGCCGTCGTAGGTCACCCGCGGCGTCATGTCCACGATGATGCCGATGGTGCGGTAGCCGAACGACGTCAGCGGATTGACCGCGCCGCCGCCGGTGGCCAGCGGCGTGAACGTGGTCGTCGGGATGGGCACGTCTTCGCCGAGGTTGAGCGATACCTTCTGGCCTTCCGTGCCGCGCAGCTGCGGCTTGGCCAGCACCTTGGTGCTCGAGTCGGTCTCCAGGAAGCGCAGCACCGCGGTGGGCACCGTGAGGTAGAAATCGGCGGTGCTCACCCCTTGCGAAATGGTGTTGAGGTTGAAGGGCGGCACGGCGCCGGTCGCCGGCGGCGCCACCTCGGGTGAGAAGATCCCGCCAATCGAGTACGCGCTCAGGTTGAGGCCGTACTGCTTCGCCTTTTCGCGGCTGACCTCGAGAATCTGCACATCGATGATCACCTCCGCCCGCGGCTTGTCGTTGTTCTGCAGCATCCGCTCGATGATGCCCATCACCGCGGTCGAGGCGCGCACGGTCAGCGTGTTGGCGGTCTTGTTGGGCGAGAACTGCGGCTGCACCGGCATCCCGGGAATGCGGATGACGGCGGTGAGCAATTGCGACATCTCGGTGGCGTCGGCGTGCGACAGGAAGAACGTGCGCACCACCTGCTCCTCGAACTGCGTGCGCTTGGCGGTGGTGTCGTTGATGACCAGGATGGTGCGGTCGTTCAGCACCTTGTAGAACATCTGGTTGGTCACCATGATCTGCTGCAGCGCCTCTTCCAGCGTCACGCCGTCCACGTCGATGGTGATCGGCCGGTCGACGAAGTCGCGGTCGAAGATGACGTTGATGCCGGTCGATTCGCCGATGAAGTTGAGGACGTCGCGGGCGTTGGCGTTGAAGAAGCGCACCGGTCCGAGCGGCGAGGTCGGCGTCAGCAGCGGCTCGGGCGACACCTTGCGCGCTTCTTCGCGCAGCCGCTCGATCTGCGGCCGCGGCCGCGAGGCCTCGATGCGCTCGCGGATGGTGCGTTCGAGCTCGGCCGCCTTGGCCACCACCTGGCGATTGCTGGCGTCGAGCTCGGCGGCGCGGCGGTACTCGCGCAGGGCCTCGTCCAGCTGCCCGGCGGCTTCGGCCTTGCGCCCCCGGTCGGCATGGGCGGCCGCCGCCGCGAACGTCGCGCGCTCGAGCGCGATCTTGTACTCGGCGCGGTCGGGATCGTCCTGCACCGCCTGCCGGTAGTACTCGACCGCCGCGTCCCAGTCGCCGGCGCGCGCGGCCGTCTCGCCGCGCGTGAACGCACGGCTCACCGCGCAGGCGGCCACCATGCCGGCCAGCAGGACGACCACGAAGAGTCTCAGCAGTTGTCGTCGCACAGGGTTCCCCACCATCCGCTCACCGGCTGGGACAGCGGCATTATTGCCCCGTCAGCCGGATCGTCTGTCGCCCGCGTCCGTCGAGGTACGCGATTTCGATCGATTCGTTGCCGATCTTCAGGATGCGATAGCGTCCGTCGATCTCTTGACCTTCGACGCCCGAATGCGGGCGGCGGCCGTCGCTGAGGACGGCGATCCTCGTCCCGTCGGCCTTCTCGACCAGTCCGATGAACTTCAACGGAATGGGCGGCGGCGGGGGCGGCCCCGCCGGCGTCATCAGCGGCGGCGGGGTCTCCGCGCCCTGCGCTGGCCGCGTCGGCGCGGGCGGCGGCGGCGGGGGCGGCTTGGGTTGGAAGCGGAACGGGTTGCGGCCCCGCGACACCGGCTCGCCGCGCGGGCGGGTCAACGCCTCCAGCCGGACATCGGCCGCCTCGGTGGGCGCGGGCGCCCGGGCGCCGGCCGCGCGCGGCGCCGCTGCCGGCCGTCCCGCGGGCGTCGCCGCACTCTGGCCCATCGACCGCACCGCCATCACCGCGACCAGGGCGACGATGGCCAGGGCGCCGAGCCAGCGCAGGCGGCGATCAACGGCCACCGGACCTCGCACGCGCGACGGCACGCGCTGTCCGATAGTAGGTCGAGAGCCGCAGCGACAGCGACAGCGGCGCGTTGACGCCAGACCCCTCCCCGATGCCGACGTCGTCGATGACCACGAAATCCGGCGACGTCTCGAGCGCGTAGATGAACGCGCGCAGGTCGTCGTAGTCGCCCGACAGGGTCATCGCCACGGTCTGCCGCTCGAGCACCGAGTCGTCGATCTCCTCCTCGTCGGTGGCGCCGCGCTCGTAGCGCACGCCGTGCTCGCGCGCGCGCTGCTGCGGCTTCAGGTGCGTGATGCGCCGCGCCGCCGCGGCGTCGGCGGGCAGCACCTGGCGATAGAACGTCTCCAGGTCGGCCGACGCCCGCGCCTTGCCGTCGCGCAGCGCTTCCGCCTGCTTGAACTCGTCCTCGGCGGCGGCCTGCGCCCGCTCGGCGGCCTGCGCCCGCGTCTCGCTCGACACCACGCGCTGCGACAGCGGCAGCACGACGGCGACGAGCACGATGACGTTGACCGCGAGCACGAGGGCGAGCGGGATCAGGGCGCGGCGATGCTCGGCGACGACGCGCGCGAACGGGATCGAGCGGCCGAGGCTGTCGAGGGCCTTCATCGCGGCGCCTCCGCCCGCGGGCGGCGGTGTGTCGGCCGGCGTCGCGGGCGCGGCCGCCGCGGCGGCCGCCGACGGCGCGTAGTAACCCTGGATCACCGACCGCAGCGTGCCGTCTTCCTCCAGATCGTCCTGCCGCGACAGCACGCCGCTGAACGCCTGTGTCTGGTGCAGCTGCTCGATGAACTCGTCGAGGTCTTCGATGCGCCGTGAATACACCGTCGCCACGACCAGCATGCGCCCGGCGGTGTCGATCTGCGGCTGCACCGAGGCGACGCGGACGTCGGCGGGCAGCGTCTGCTCGAACCGGTTGAACAGGTCGGTCCACGAGAACGCGCGCCGCTCGATGAGGACGTTGGCCTCGCTCGCCGCCGCCTGCAGCTGCGACACGTCGTCGGCGTTCAACTGCTGCCGGATCGCCATCGCCTGCTGGCGCAGGCCGTTGGCGTGCGCCTCCGCCGCCTCGGCCCGGCCCGCGAGCTCGGCATTGCGCCCGTTGAGGGTCAGGATCTGCGCGACGTTGAAGGCGGTGAAGGCGGCCACGATCAGCACCGTGGCCGCGATGCCCAGGCGTATCGCCCGATCGTTGTAGAACGGCCGCGTGGCGAGGTTGGTGTGCAGCATCCTACGCGGCGCTCCGTTCCCGCAGCAGGATGCCGACCAGCGGCGCCAGCGCGTCGAGCACGTCCGGGGACGCGCTGATGCGATCGAGCAGCGCCGCCCCCGCGCGCGGATCGACCGCCTCGACCTCGAGGCCGAGCCGCTCCTCCAGGTTGCGGCGCAGGCTGCCGGGGCCGCCGTTGCCCACGCCGTCGCTTCCGACCCCGCCGCCCGCGAGCAGGACCCGCGTGAAGCCGGCGCCTTTCAGGCGATCTTCGTAGTACATCGCCGTCTGGTGCACCACGTCGGTCAGCGTCCCTTCCGTCTCCTCGTCGCGGTTGCGGAAGAACAGCAGGTCGTGGTCGCGCATCACCGTCAGCGTGGTGTAGGTGGGCGTGGCATGCACCAGCAGCCAGTCGCCGGTGGGTGCGTTCGGGCTCCCCAGCACGCCGTTGACGATGCTGAAGGTGGCCAGGTCGACCAGCCCGGCGTGCAGCCCGGCGGCGGCGCACACCGCTTCGTACTGCGCAATGACGTCGCTGCGGGCGACGGTGACCACATACTCGCGGCCGCCCTCGGCCGGCACGCCGCCGGGGGTGAAGCTGACCATCGCCTGGTCGAGCGGGAACGGCGCCGACTTGCGAATCTGCCACCGGACCAGCTCGGCCAGGTCGGCCGGCCGCGCCGGCACCGTCTCGAAGCGCAGCAACGACACCTTGGCCACGGTGTCGGGCACCACCAGGGCCGCGCGCTGCAGCCGGCCGCCAAGACGCTCGACCACCTGCGTCAGCGCCCGGCCGACCAGGGCGACGTCGGCGATGTTGGCGGCGGCGAGCGCGGGGACGACGGCGCCGGCGGGCAGCGGCTCGATCGCGTGCGCCGCGATCGTGGCCTCGCGGCCGCGCCAGGTCAGGCGCGCCGCCGACACGTGTCCGGCGTCGATCTCGACGGCGAGATCGGGCGGCGCCGGGGCGAAGAAGCCGGAGACGCTCATTCCACGAAGGTGACCTTGTTCACCTCACGCAAGGTTGTCGTTCCCTCCAGCACGCGCTCGACCGCCGACTCGCGCAGGAAGCGCATGCCCTGATCCTTCGCCGCGCGCTTGACCTCGGAGATCGGGCGCTTGTCGAGGATCAGCTCGCGGATGTGATCGGTCAAATCGAGCAGCTCGCAGATCGCCATCCGTCCCTTGTAGCCGGTGCCGCTGCACTCGATGCAGCCGCCGCCCTCGTAGAAGGTGTGGCTGCGCTCGAGGCCGGGATCCATCGCCGATTCGATCAGCTGCTCGACGGTGACCGCCGCCGGCCGCTTGCACGCGTCGCAGATCCGCCGCACCAGCCGCTGCGCCATGACGCAGTTGAGCGCCGAGACGAACTGGTAGGGCTCGACGCCCATGTTGAGGAAGCGCCCGAGCACGTCGAAGACGTTGTTGGCGTGCACGGTGGTGAACACGAGGTGGCCGGTGAGCGCCGACTGGATCGCGATCTGCGCCGTTTCCGGGTCGCGGATCTCGCCGACCATGATCTTGTCCGGGTCGTGGCGCAGGATCGAGCGCAGGCCGCGGGCGAAGGTCAGCCCCTTCTTCTCGTTGATCGGGATCTGGGTGATCCCGTTGAGCTGATACTCGACCGGGTCTTCGATGGTGATGATCTTGTCCTCGACCGACCGGATCTCGGCCAGCGCCGCGTACAGCGTCGTCGTCTTGCCGCTGCCGGTCGGGCCGGTCACCAGCACCATGCCGTACGGCTCGCGGATGTACTTGCGGAAGCGCCGCAGCTCGAGGTCGGGGAAGCCGAGGATCTCGAGCCGCAGCTCGGTGAACTGCTCGCTGATCGACTGCTTGTCGAGGATGCGGATGACCGAATCCTCGCCGTGCGCGCTCGGCATCACCGAGACGCGGAAGTCGATGGTCTTGCCCGGCACGCGCAGCTTGAAGCGCCCGTCCTGCGGCACCCGCTTCTCGGCGATGTCGAGCTCGGCCATCACCTTGATGCGCGAGATGATCGAGCTGTGGAAGCGCTTGGCGATCGGCCGCATCGCCGGCTGCAGCACGCCGTCGATGCGGTACTTCACGTACACGCGCGTCGTCCTGCGTCTCGACGTGGATGTCGCTGGCCCGCCGCTGGATGGCGGTGTAGATGGTCGAATCGACCAGGCGGATGATCGGGCTGATGTCGCTGGTCAGCCGCTCGACGGTGAGGTTGTCCTCGCCCGCCTCGTCGTCCTTGAGCAGCTGGATCTGGAACTCCTCGGTCGCCTCGTCGAGCACGCGCTGCGAGCTCTCGCTCTTCTTCAGGATCGACTCGATCGCCGACCGCGCGCCGACCATCACCCGCACCGGCGTGCCGAGCAGCACCCGCAGCTCGTCGATCATCGGCAGGTCGGTCGGGTCGGAGACCACGATGACGATCGCCTTGCCGTTGCGGCGGTAGGGGACGAAGCCGTAGCGCAGCATCAGATCCGCCGGGATCGACCGGAACAGCTCCTGATCGATGCGGAAGGCGTTCATGTCGAGGAACTCGATGCCGGTAGCGCGCGGCCAGGCGGCGGGCGTGCGCTTCTTCGGCGCTGCGCTCCTCCGGCGAGACGTCGGGCGCCGGCTCCGCCGTTGAGCGCGACGGGATCGAGCGGATCCTCGGGCAGCTGGGGCTCTGGCATTACGCTCCTATCACGGCCGTCAGCTCGAACAGCGGCAGGTACAGCGCCAGCACGATCACCGCGATCACGACGCCCATGATGATGAGCAGCGCCGGCTCGATCACGGTGACGAAGCGGCCGACCTCGGTCTCGATCTCCTCGTCGTAGAAGTCGGCGAGGCTGTTGAGCATCTCCTGCAGCGCGCCGGTCGATTCGCCGACTTCGATCATCTTGATCGCCACGTCCGGCACCAGCCTGGCGCTCGAGCAGCGATCGCCGCGAAGCCCTGCCCTTCGCGCACCCGCTGCGCCACCACCGCCATCTCCTGGCCCATGTGCCGGTTGCCGGTCGAGCGCGCCGCGATCTCCAGCGCGTTCACCAGCGGGATGCCGCCGCCGAGCAAGCGTCGCCAGCGTGCGCGCCAGCTGCGAGGTGGCGAACTTGTGCACGGCCGTGCCGACGATCGGCACCTTGAGCAGCGCCCGATCGAAGCGCGCGCCCTGCCCGGGCTGGTGGATCCAGGCGTAGAAGCCGGCGCCCGCCGCGAGCGATCCCGATCACGATCAGCAGCAGGTTGCCGCGCACGAAGTCCGAGAGCGCGACGATGAACCGCGTCGACAGCGGCAGCTCGGCGTCGAAGCTGGCGTAGAACTCGGCAAAGGTCGGGACGACCTTGATCGCGATGATGCCCACCAGCACCACCGCGAGCCCGATGAGGATGGCCGGGTAGATCATCGCCGACAGCGTGCGCTTGCGCACCGTGTCGATGACCTTCGCGTAGGCCACGAAGCGGCGCAGCACCGCGTCCAGGTTGCCGGCGCGCTCGCCGGCCATCAGCGACGCGGTGTAGACGCTCGGAAACAGATCGCCGTGCTCCTGGAAGGCGTCCGACAGCGCCGTGCCGGCGCGGACCTTCTCGTGCACGTCGTCGAGCACGGCCTTGAACACCGGGTTGGCCAGACGGGTGCGCAGGATGTCCAGCGACTGCACGAGCGGCATGCCCGCCTTGAGCAGCGTCGCCAGCTCCTGGTTGAAGACGAGGAACTCGTGCCGCGGAATCCGCGGCGCCCGCTGGCCGAACGACAGCGACCCGCAGGCCCAGCCCGCCGCGCGGACGCAGGGCGAGCACGTGCAGTCCCTTGTCCTCGAGCTCCCGGCGAAGGTGGGCTTCGCTTTGGGCGATGTAGACGCCCTCCACGATCTCGCCAGACAGGCGTGCCGAGCCGGCAGCGAAATTCCATCTAACAGGTTGTCCTGAAGGACATTATCGGTCGCCCGATTATACCGGGTGGCCGGCCGGACGACCGTCCGGCATCGCCCCCGCGGCGACGCCCTGAGTCATTAGACCGCGCCGGCCCGCGGACGGCCGCTGCTAGCGCTGGAAGTTGGCGAGGACCTTCTTGACGTAGCTCCGCGTCTCCGGAAACGGCGGGATCCCCCGGTATTTGCGCACCATCGCCGGGCCAGCGTTGTAGGCGGCAATCGCCTGCGTCAGGTTGAACCGGGTGAGCAGGAACTTCAGGTACTGCACGCCGGCCTCGAGATTCGACTGCGGGTCGTACAGGTTCTTGATGCCGAAGTCCGCCCCGGTGCTGGGCATGACCTGCATCAGCCCCCGCGCGCCAACCTGCGACCGCGCGCTCGGCTGGTAGTTCGACTCGGCCAGGACGACGGCGTGCACCAGGTCCGGATCGACCCCGTGCTTGAGCGCCACCGTCTCGATCAGGGCGGCAAACGGCCTGGCATCGATCACCGGTGGCGTCGCGTGCGTCCGCTCGGCCGCGGCGATCAGGCGGGCATCCACTTCCGGCATCTCGTCGGGAACGATGCGCGAGACGAGAGAGGCATCGAAGCGGGCCGTGCCGCCCCCGCGCAGGCCCACGGTAATCGTGTCGCCGGCGACGTGATAGTCCTTGATCGACATGGAACGGCCGTTGGCGAAGAAGATTCGCTCGGCATGCAGCCGACCCACCGATCCCACCAGTAGGGCCGCCATCAAAAGGCAGAAAATCACCCTTTTGGTACGTGCCTCGAACATGCTCACTCTCCTGGCTACGAGTTGCGAAAAGGGGCCCTCAGGACCCTGGCTGCACGAAGGCGTGGAAGACGCGCACGCCGAGCTCTCGCGTATCTCCGCTCTTGGTCCCCGCTTCCAGCGCGGGGACGAACGTGCGGTTGGCGACCAGCCGGACCTCCACCATGTCCGCGGTGCCGAGCTGCGCCACGGTGAGCGGAAACTTGCGCACCGGCGCCTCGTCCGCCCCGACCGGGACGGTGCCGATGGCCTGATCGCCAATCCGCAGCTCCACCTCACTGGCCGCCCCGGCGGCGCGGCTGGGATTGTCCATCTGCAGGATGAAGGTCGCGTCGCGCCGCGGATTGCGGAAGGCCACCGTGGCTTCCTTGCGCGTCCACTTCCACTCGATGGCCGGATTCTCCGGCGCGACCTCCGCCGGATGCCACCCGTCCTTGTAGATCAGGTACACGTTCTCGGTCTGCGGCAGCAGTTCGAATTGCGCCACCTGGTACGACCGGTCGCCGCGGTCGGTGTTTCCCAGCTTCAGGCGCTGGCGCGACGCGGTGTCGTAGAGCCCGACGATGAGCTTCGCAGGCCCGACGTACGGGTACATGGGGACGAACATCGTGCGGCCGTACGCGATCGTGTCCCCCGGCTTCCATTCGGTGGTCGGCGTGGGCGGGTCGTGATCGTCGGTCCACATCAGCTCCTCGTCCACGTCGAGCACGTGGACGAAGACGCGGTGCGCGGCGGAGGGCGCCTCGGCCACCGTGAAGCGGTACGTGAGATCGACCGGGCTGCCCTGGGCCACCCGATTGCGTTCGACGGCGACCTCGGCGGTGGCAACGGCCGGGCTGGTGTCCTCGGCCTGGCCACATGCGGTGGCCGTGCACACTACCATCGCCAGGCTGAGGCTGTGGAACAGCCCGCCATGCGTGACGGTTCGTTGCATGTTTGAGAGTTCCCATAATATCATCCCGGTCAACGAGATGGAAGCTCAGCGGGACGCCCTCGGGATGGTCGAGACGAAGGGGTTCATCGGCTCGGTCGAGGCCGCCGATGCCATGGTCAAGGCGGCCAACGTGGCGCTCGTCGGCACCGAATACATCGGCGCCGGCTACGTCACGGTGCTGGTCCGTGGCGACGTCGGCGCGGTCAAGGCGGCCACCGACGCCGGCGCCGCGGCCGCGCGGCGCGTGGGCGAGCTCATCTCGGTCCACGTCATTCCGCGCCCGCACGGCGAGGTCGAGCGAGTGCTTCCCAAACCGTAACAGCGGCCCGTGGCCACTCCCGCACCCGCACAGACCGATCGCGATCTCGCCTCCGTCAGTGAAGCGCGAACGCTCGCGCGCCGCGCCCGGCAGGCGCAGCTCGTCCTCGGCGAATTCTCGCAGGCCCAGATCGATGCGATCGTCGAGGCCATGGCCACTGCCGTGACCGGCTACGCCGAACCGCTGGCGCGGCTCGCCGTGGAAGAGACCACCTACGGCGTCGTCGCCGACAAGATCCAGAAGAACCTGTTCGGGTCGCGGGACGTCTTCGCGTTCATCCGGCCGATGAAGACGGTCGGCGTCATCGCCCGGCACGAGGAGAAAAAGATCGTCGAGATTGCCGAGCCCTTCGGCGTCGTCGCGGCGATCGTGCCCTCGACCAATCCGACCTCGACGGCCATCTACAAGATCCTCATCGCCATCAAGGCGCGCTGCGCCATCGTGATCAGCCCGCACCCGTCGGCGGCGCGCTGCATCACGCGGACCGCCGAGATCATGTACGACGCGGGGCGACGAGCCGGGCTGCCCGAGGGCGCGATCGGATGGCTGACGACCGTGACGCTGGAGGGGACGCAGGAGCTGATGAAGCAGCGCGAGGTGTCGGTGATCCTGGCGACGGGCGGCATGGGCCTGGTGCGCGCCGCCTACAGCGCCGGCAAGCCCGCCTACGGCGTCGGGCCGGGCAACGCACCCTGTTACATCGAGCAGTCCGCCGATCTCGGCCAAGGCCGCCGAGGACATCCTCACCGGCAAGGCATTCGACAACGGCGTGCTGTGCTCCTCGCCGAACTCGGTGGTCGTCGATCAGGCGGTGGAGGGCGAGGTCCGGCGACAGTTCCAGTCCCGCGGCGGCTATTTCCTCGCGCCGGCCGAGGCGGACGTGCTGGCCAGGGCGCTGGTCACGCCGCAGCGGCTGCCGAACCCGGCCCTGGTCGGCAAGTCGGCGATGGTGATTGCGGAGAAGGTCGGCATTGCCGTGCCGGCCGGGAACGCGGGCGCTGATTGCCGAGCTGGCCGGCGTGGGCCGCGACTATCCGCTGTCGATCGAAAAGCTCTGCCCGGTGCTGTCGTACTACGTGGTGCGCGACTGGCGGGAGGGCTGCGAGCGCTGCAAGGAGATCCTGCGCTACGGCGGGATGGGTCACACCATGTCCATCCATTCGCGCAACGACCAGGTCATCCTCGAGTTCGGGTTGCACAAGCCCGCCTACCGTATCGTCGTGAACACGCCGACGACCCACGGGTCGATCGGGTTGACGCACCGGCCTCGACCCGGCGATGACGCTCGGCTGCGGCGGCTTCGGCGGCAACATCACGTCCGACAACATCTCGCCGCGGCACCTGCTCAACATCAAGCGGCTGGCGTATGAACTGCGCCCGGTGACCCAGACGGGTCGAAGCGCAGCGGAGGCGACATCTCCGAATGCGCCAGCCGGACCGGCGCTTCCGAAAGCACCGGCCAGGCCGGCGCCGGAACCGATTGCGGCCGACGCGCTGACGCGGCGGATCGACCAGTTCCTCTCGGCGCGCGGCATCGGCGGCGCCTCGGCAACCCCACCGCCGGCCTCGCCGCCTGTGGTGTCTCCGCCCTCGCCGCCTGTGTCGCCCGCACCGCCGGTCGCGGCACCTGCTCCGGCCAAGCCGGCCGAGTTCGTGAGCGAGGCCGATGTGCGCAGTGCCGTGAAGGCGGGAGAGAAGATTCTCGTCGGCGAGCGATCGATCATCACGCCGGCCGCGCGCGACGCTGGCGAAGCGGCGCGCATCTTCACCTGGCAGTCGTATCCGTCCTGAGCCTCGTGCGCAGATCCGCGATGGCAGCCACCGCTAACCGACGCCGATTCAAGCAATTGACGCTCACTCGTGTGCGTGCTACGCTCCCTCGTTCCCTCCCCGGAACGATGCCGCATTCATTCCGACTTCTGACGGTTGCCGCCGCCGCATTGTGCGTGAGCGCGGCCTGCTCCTCCGGTCGAGGCCGTGACGGCGGTGACGCCCGTCGTCCCGGCGGCGGTCGCGCCTGCTCAGCCGGCCGTTCCCGCACCAGTCGATCCCACCGAAGCCCTTCTCGCAGCCGCCGACCGGCACGTCGAGAAGGGACGCGAGGAGCTGACGCTCGGGCATCTGGCTGGCGCCAAGATCAGCTTCAACCGCGCGCTGGAGATCCTGCTGGAGTCGCCGCAGGGCGCTCGCGGCGACCGCCGCATCCGCGACCACTTCGAGCGGCTGGTCGACCGCATCGCCGCCCTGGAGCTGAGCGCCCTGGCCACGGGCGACGGCTTCACCGAGCGGACCGCCGAACCGGCCTCGATCGACGAGCTGCTCACCCTCGATTCGAATCGCGCCCACCGCCGCCACGACCAGGAACGTGGAGGCCGACCTTCAGCAGACCGAGCACGACATTCCGATCCCGCTCAACCAGCGGGTGTTGAGCTACGTGGAGCTGTTCCAGGGCCGGCTGCGCGAGTTCCTGACCGAGGGTCTCGCTCGCGGGGCGCAGTATCTGCCGATGATCCAGAGCGTCTTCCGCGCCGAGGGGCTGCCGCTCGACCTGGCGTACGTCCCGCTCATCGAAAGCGCCTTCAAGCCGACGGCGCTGTCGCGCGCGAAGGCCAAGGGGGTGTGGCAGTTCATGCCCGCCACCGGGACGCGAGAACGGCCTGAAACAGGACTGGTATATCGACGAGCGGTCGGATCCGGCCAAGGCCACCATCGCGGCGGCGAAGTATTTCAAGGCGCTGTTCGGGATGTTCGACGACTGGCACCTGGCGATGGCGTCGTACAACGGCGGGCCCGGCCGCGTGCAGCGCGCGATCAAGCGCAGCGGCCGCGACGACTTCTGGAGCCTGACTGCCACGTCGCGCTACCTCCCGCGTGAGACGCGCGACTACGTCCCGATGATCCTCGCCGCGGTCATCATCGCCAAGAATCCGACGAAGTACGGGTTCGACGTGATCCCGACCGAGGCGTTGGCGACCGAAGTGGTCGAGGTGCCGCCCGCCGTGGACCTGCGCCGGATCGCCGAGTGGGCCGGCATCTCGTCCGACGATCTCCAGCGCCTCAATCCCGAGCTGCGGCGCTGGACGACACCCATTCGCGGCGCCAGCTACGAACTGTCGGTGCCGGCCGGAACGGCCGCGATCGTCCGCGAGCGGCTGCAGGCGGCCAACCCGAACGAGCTGAACGCGCTGCAATGGCACGTGGTCCGGCGCGGCGAAACGCTGTCGACGATTGCCCGCAAGCTGCGCGTCAGCCGCGCGGACCTGGCGGCGGCCAACTACCTGCGCACCTCGTCGCGGGTGATCACCGGGCAAAAGCTCCTCGTGCCGCGCATGCCGTCGGCCGCGGTGCTGGCGCGGGCGGCGAGCGGCGCCACGGCGCCCATCGCCCTCGCCAGCAACGACACGCCGGCCGACAGCGACGAAGACGACGAGGCGGCGCGGATCGTCCATCGCGTGCGCGCCGGCGAGACCTTGTATTCGATCGCCCGCAAATACCGCACCACCATCGACCATCTCCGCTCGCTCAACAAGCTGCGGGGATCGATGCTGAAAGTCGGCGCGCGCCTGGTGATCCAGGGCGCCCGCACCTCGCTCGATCAGCAGTAGTCCCGCCGGCAGTTCCTGCGGCCTTCCTTCCAGCCACTCACGGCAGTTTGTGCGCGGGCGCGCGGCTCCTCGAGTCCGCCTGACGGAGGATTCCGCAGCTTCGCGGACCGTCGGTGCCGGCGCCGACCTTGCACCCGCGCGACGGGCGATGCTTGCACGCCTCGAGAGCGCCGCGGTCTTCGGGGTCGATGCGTATCCGGTCCATGTCGAGGTCGACGTCGGCCTCGGGCTTCCCTTCTTTCGCATGGTGGGACTGCCCGACGCGAGCGTGCGCGAGAGTCGCGACCGCGTCCGCGCCGCCATCCGCAACTCCGGCTTCGAGTTTCCGTCGCATCGCATCACGATCAACCTGGCGCCCGCCGACGTGCGCAAGGCCGGGTCCGCGTTCGACCTGCCCATCGCGGTCGGCATCCTGGCCGCCCAGGGTGTGCTCGACGCCCCGGCGCTGGCGAACATCGTCCTGGTCGGCGAGTTGTCGCTCGACGGCTCGATCCACGGCGCCCGCGGCGTGCTGCCGATCGCGGCGGCGGCGCGGAAGCAAGGGCGCCGCGGCGCTGCTGCTGCCGGCGCCGAACGCGGCGGAGGCCGCGGTGGTCGGCGGCTTGCGGCTGCTGCCGGTGCGGCACGCTGCGGGAGGCCGTGGACGTGCTGAGCGGGCCGGTGTCGTCGTGGCCGCTGCACGCCGCTCCTCCGGCGGACACTCCGGCGAGCGGCTCCGCGGACTCGGCGATCGATCTGCGCGAGCTGCGCGGACAGGGGGCGGCCCGCCGGGCGCTCGAGATCGCGGCGGCCGGCGGGCACAACCTGCTGATGATCGGGCCCGCCGGGCGCGGGCAAGACCATGCTCGCGCGGCGCCTGCCCGGCATCCTGCCGCCGCTGACCTTCGACGAAGCGCTCGAGTGCACCGCGATTCACTCGGTGGCGGGCGCCCTGCCGGCGGGGGTCGGCCTGCTGCGCGACCGTCCGTTCCGTGCGCCGCACCACACCATCTCGGACGTGGCGCTCGTCGGGGGCGGCACCATGCCGCGTCCCGGCGAGATCAGCCTCGCCCACCACGGCGTGCTCTTCCTCGACGAGATGCCGGAGTTCAGCCGGCACGTCCTCGACGTCCTGCGCCAGCCGCTCGAGGAGGGGCGGATCACCGTCGCCCGCGCGGCGCGGACGGTGACGTTCCCGGCCCGCTTCGTCCTGGTCGCCGCCATGAACCCCTGTCCCTGCGGCTATCGCGGCGATCCCGGGCGCGCCTGCCGCTGCACGCCGCAGCAGGTCGCGCGGTATCGCGGCCGGCTGTCCGGTCCGCTCCTCGACCGCATCGACCTGATCGTGGACGTCCAGCCGGTCGCCGATCGCCGATCTGACGGGCCATCCGGCGGTGAGCCGTCGGCCGCCGTTCGCGGCGCGCGTGCTGGCGGCACGCGACAGGCAGACGAGCCGGCCGGGGCGCGCGGCGCGGCTCAACGCCACGTTGCACGGACGCGCCTTCGATCGCGTGTGCGCGATCGACGAGCGCTCGCGCCGGCTGCTCGAACGATCGGCGGAACGCCTGCAGCTCTCGGCGCGCGGATTTCACCGGGTTCTGAAGGTGGCGCGGACGATTGCCGACCTCGGCGGCGAAACGCGCATCGTGCGCCGAACACGTGGCGGAGGCGTTGCAGTACCGGCTGGTGGATTAAGAACGGCAAAACTTCGGGAGAAGAGGCAGCCTGCTCGTGGACCGGGCACGCGGTCGCCAGTTCCCGGCGCTTTTCGAGGTATCAGCGAACATACGGCGAAACAACGCAGCTCACGGCTGGGCCGGTTGCAACGGCCGTGGTATAGTTCCCCTTCCCCTCAGACGATTAACTGCTAGAGAGCCGACTTCTTCAAAGAGACTGCTGATTTGAAGCGATACACGATTGTTCTGGCCGATCGGCGCACGGGCGTGGTGCGCCGTTTTACCGTGCCGTTCTGGCCAGCCGTGACCACCGTCGCCAGCATGCTGGCGCTGCCCGTCCTCATCGGGACCGGCGCCGCGCTGAAGGCCAAGACCGAAGTCACCGATCTCTATGCCACCGCGTCGGCCCTCGAGGTGGAGAACGCCAACTACCGCGTCGCCACCGAAGCCTTGTCGGGCCAGATCCAGGGACTCCAGGCGGCCATCGGCGAGCTGAGCGCCAAGGCCGAGCTCGATCCGTCGCTGCAGGCGGCGATGGACAAGCTGCCCGCTGTCGTGAAGAACCGCGCCATGGGCGGCAACCCCGCGCCCGCTGCGACGATGGGCGCACTGCCGTCGCTGCCGGCGCTGCAGTCGCCGGAGAACACGTTCGGCCTGCTCAACGACCTGCTGCAGGGGCTGGAAAGCCGCTTGAGCTCGGTCCGCTCCAACGTCGAGAAGCGGAACGCGCTCGCCGCCGCGACCCCGTCGATCTGGCCGGCGCACGGCTGGCTGTCGTCGCGCGTCGGTTCGCGCCCGGATCCCATCACCGGCCAGCCCGACTTCCATCCGGGTCTCGACATCTCCGCCGACAGCGGCACGCCGGTCTACGCGACGGCGGAAGGCATCGTCCGCTCGGCCGGCCGCGAAGGCGGCTACGGCAACCTCGTCGTGGTCGACCACGGTACGGTCTCGAGACGCGCTACGGGCACCTGTCGCGCCTGCTGGTCAACCCCGGCGCCAAGGTCAAGCGCGGCGACGTGATCGGCCGGTCGGCTCGACCGGGCGTTCCACCGGCGCCCACCTGCACTACGAAGTCCGCGTCAACGGCCGCCTCCTCAATCCGCTCCAGCTCCTCCTCAACTACCGGCGCTGAGACCCCGCGCAGGCTCGTTCCTGCGCGCCGATCGGCGTTCTCGTGACGCGGCGGCAGCCACGGCCCCGCCAACCTCGGCGCGTCCCGTATAATGGTTAGTTATCCACGGCGTCAGCCTTCCCATGCTAGGTCAGCTCCTCGCCAAGGTCCTTGGCACACAGAACGATCGCGAACTGAAGCGGCTGCTGCCGCTGGTGGCGAAGATCAACGACCTCGAACCGGGCATCGAGGTCGCTCTCCGACGCCGAGCTGCGCGACAAGATCGGCGGCGTTCAAGGCCCGGGTCGGCCGCCGGTGAGCCGCTCGACGACCTGCTGCCGGAGGCGTTCGCCGTGGTGCGCGAGGCCGGGCGCCGGGTGCTCGGCATGCGCCACTACGACGTGCAGCTCATCGGCGGCATGGTGCTGCACAGCGGCAAGATCGCCGAGATGAAGACCGGCGAGGGCAAGACGCTGGTCGCGACGCTGCCCGCCTACCTCAACGCGCTCGAGGGCAAGGGCGTGCACGTCGTCACGGTCAACGACTACCTGGCGCGCCGCGACTCGGAGTGGATGGGCCGCGTCTACCGCTTCCTCGGGCTGTCGGTGGGCGTCATCCAGCACGAGCTGACCGACGCGCAGCGGCAGGTGGCCTACGGCGCCGACATCACCTACGGCACCAACAACGAGTTCGGCTTCGACTATCTGCGCGACAACATGAAGTTCGACCTCGGCCAGCATGGTGCAGCGCGGCCACCACTTCGCCATCGTCGACGAGGTGGACTCGATCCTCATCGACGAGGCGCGCACGCCGCTCATCATCTCCGGCCCCGCCGAGGTCTCCACCGACCTCTATTACGAGGTCGACAGATCATCCCGCGGCTGAAGAAAGGCGAGGTCCACCAGGGCCAGGTCAAGGCCGAGGATCGCGACCGGCTCGAGGAATCGGGCGACTTCACCGTCGACGAGAAGCACAAGACCGTGACGCTGACCGAGGCGGGCATGGCCAAGGCCGAACAGCTCCTGGCGCATCGCCTGCGAGCCGGGCGGGCTCTACGACCCGGTCAACATGCCGCTGCTGCACCATGTCCAACAGGCGCTGCGCGCGCACGTGCTCTACAAGCTCGACGTCGAGTACATGATCAAGGACGGTCAGGTCGTGATCGTCGACGAGTTCACCGGCCGCCTGATGCCGGGGCGGCGGTGGAGCGACGGCCTGCACCAGGCGGTCGAGGCCAAGGAGAGGCGTCAAGATCGAGCGCGAGAACCAGACGCTGGCCACGATCACCTTCCAGAACTACTTCCGCAAGTACGCGAAGCTGTCGGGCATGACCGGCACCGCCGAGACCGAGGCGCCGGAGTTCGGGAAGATTTACAACCTCGACGTCAACGTCATCCCCACCAATCGCGTGCTGCGCCGGGTCGAAGAGCCCGATCTGGTCTATCGCACCGAGGCCGAGAAGTGGACGGCCATCGTCGAGGACATCATCGCCAAGCAGGAGGCCGCGCGGCCGGTGCTGGTCGGCACGGTCTCGATCGAGAAGTCGGAGCGGCTCTCCGGCATGCTCAAGCGCAAGCGGCGTCAAGCACATCGTGCTCAACGCCAAGTACCACGCGCAGGAAGCCGAGATCGTCGCCCAGGCCGGACGCAAGGGCGCGATCACCATCGCCACCAACATGGCCGGCCGCGGCACCGACATCCTGCTCGGCGGCAATGCCGAGCACATGGCCCGGCAGCAGGCGCTCGAACGAAGGCGTGGCGGAAAAGCTCGGCCGCGGCGAGGAGAAGTTCGTCGACGACGAGGAGTTCGTGTACTTCTTCATGGTCGACACCTTCTATCGCGTGCCGCGCCGCGACTGGGAGCGCATCCACGGCCACTTCAAGACGGTGTGCGCCGAGGAGCACGAGAACGTGGTCGCGCTCGGCGGGCTGCACATCCTCGGCACCGAGCGCCACGAAGCCCGCCGCATCGACAACCAGCTGCGCGGCCGCGCCGGCCGCCAGGGCGATCCCGGCTCGTCGCGCTTTTACCTGTCGCTCGAAGACGACCTGATGCGCATCTTCGGCTCCGACCGCATCTCCGGTCTGATGCAGCGGCTGGGAATGGAGGAGAACGTCCCCATCGAGCACGGCATGGTGACGCGCGCCATCGAGCGGGCGCAGAAGCAGGTCGAGGCGCAGAACTTCTCGGTGCGCAAGCACCTGCTCGAGTACGACGACGTGATGAACAAGCAGCGCGAGAGCGTGTACACGCTGCGCCGCGAGATCCTCGAGGGCAAGATTCACCTCAGCGAGGAAGAGCTCAGCGACACCCGCGGCTACGTCATGGCGACGGCGCAGGAGATTCTCGACGACAAGGTCGATCAGTTCGCCGGCAAGGACCTCGACGAGGAGGCGTGGGACTTCGAGGCCCTCACCCGCGAGCTGACGCAGACCTACGGGCTGACCGCCACGGACTTCGAGGAGGTCGGGCTCACCAACAAGAGCACGGAAGAACTGCAGGAGATGCTCTGGGAGCGGGTCAAGGCGCAGTACGAGGCCAAGGAGCAGATCGTCCCCGCCGACCTGATGCGCCGCGTCGAGCGCGACCTGATGCTGCAGATCGTCGACGCGCAGTGGAAGGACCACCTCTATTCGCTCGATCACCTCAAGGAGGGCATCGGGCTGCGCGGCTACGGCCAGCGCGATCCGCTGGTCGAGTACAAGAAGGAAAGCTTCGAGCTGTTCAAGGACATGCGGCGGCGCATCGAGGAAGAGATCGTGCGCTACCTGTGGCTGCTGCGTCCGATCGAGGGGGACGGCAGCGCCCCGGCGGCGCCGGTGCGCCCACGGCCGGCGGCGCCGCGGCCGCAGCAGCTCAGCTACAACGACCCGGGCACGGCGCGCGCCCCGGCGTGGGTCGGCGACGGCGCGGCGGCCACGGCCGGGGGCGGCGGCCCGGCGTCAGGCGGCAACCCGCGTCCGCCGCGCGTCGGCGGCGACGACGCCCCGATCCGGACGGTGCGGCGCGAGGAGCCCAAGGTCGGCCGCAACGACCCGTGCTGGTGCGGCAGCGGCAAGAAGTTCAAGAAGTGTCATGGTGCGTAGTCAACCGGGGCGCCGGTGCGTCCTTCGTGCGGCGCTATAATCACAGATGGCCCAGACCCCACTCGAACTGCCAGCCCAGACCGCCCTCGACACCGCGCTGCGCACCGCGCTGACCTTCGACGACATCCTCCTGGTGCCGCGCCACTCGACGGTGGTCCCGGCGCAAGTCGACGTCAGCACGCGGTTGACGCGCAACATCGCGCTCAACGTGCCGTTCCTCAGCGCGGCGATGGACACGGTCACCGAGTCGGAGATGGCCATCGCCATGGCCCAGCACGGCGGGCTCGGGGTCATCCACAAGAACTTCTCCATCGACGAGCAGGCGTCGGAAGTGGACCGCGTCAAGCGCTCCGAGAGCGGCATGATCGTCAACCCGATCACCCTCTCTCCCAGCCACTACATCCGAGAAGCGCTCGAGCTGATGAGCCGCTACCGCATCTCCGGCGTGCCGATCACCGACGACGGCAGCAAGGAAGGCCGGCTGGTCGGCATCCTCACCAACCGCGACCTGCGCTTCGAGACCAACGTCAATCGTCCGGTCTCGGACGTGATGACCAAGCAGAACCTGATCACGGTGCCGGTGGGCACCACCCTGGACGAAGCGCGCGAGATCCTGCACCAGAAGAAGGTCGAGAAGCTCCTGGTGGTCGACCATGACTTCCGCCTCAAGGGGCTGATCACGGTCAAGGACATCCAGAAGGCGATCAAATATCCGAACGCGTGCAAGGACTCGCTCGGCCGGCTGCGCGTCGGCGCCGCTGTCGGCATTGCCCGCGACACGCTCGAGCGCGCGCACGCCCTCGTCGCCGCGCACGTGGACGTGCTGGTCGTGGACACGGCGCACGGGCATTCGCAGGGCGTGCTCGACATGGTCCACGGCCTGCGCCGTGCGTTCACCGACGTCGAGATCGTCGCCGGCAACGTCGCCACCGCCGAGGCGACCGAGGCGCTCATCGATCGCGGCGTGGACGCGGTCAAGGTCGGCATCGGCGCCGGCTCCATCTGCACCACGCGCGTCGTCGCCGGCATCGGGGTGCCGATGATCTCCGCCATCCACGAGTGCGCGGCGGCAGCGGCGCGGCACGAGGTGCCGGTCATCGCCGACGGCGGCATCCGCTTCTCCGGCGACGTGGTGAAGGCGCTGGCCGTCGGCGCCAGCTCGGTGATGATCGGCAACCTGTTCGCCGGCACCGACGAGAGCCCGGGCGAGCTGATTCTCTACCAGGGCCGCACCTTCAAGGAATACCGCGGCATGGGATCGATCGGCGCCATGCGCAAGGGCAGCCGCGATCGCTACTTCCAGGACGACTTCGAGCTGGAGAGCGGCACCAGCCCGGCCGGGCGCGGCGTGGCCGAGAAGCTGGTGCCGGAAGGCATCGAGGGCCGGGTGCAGCACAAGGGCAGCGTCGCGATGGTCATCCACCAGCTGGTCGGCGGCCTGCGCGCCGGCATGGGGTATTGCGGCGCGGCGGCGATTCCGGTGCTGCAGCGCGACGCGCAGATGATCCGCATCACCCAGGCGGGCTTCCGCGAGAGCCACGTGCACGACGTGACCATCACCAAGGAAGCGCCCAACTACCGGATGGAATAGCGGGCGGCGGCCCGCTCAGCGGCGGGCGATCTCGATCACCCGCTGGTCGCCGCCGGCGTCCTCGATGGCGACCGACAGCGCCCCGCGCGGGAACCGCGCCAGACGCTCCGCCCACTCCACCGCCAGGACCCCACGCTCCGCCAGCTCGGTATCGACCCCCAGGTCGTCCACGTCGGCGCGATCCAGCCGGTAGAGATCGACGTGCACCAGCGGCAGGCGCCCGTCCCGGTACTCGTGCGCGAGCGTGAAGGTCGGGCTGGTGACCTCGCCGGGGTCGATGCCCAGCCCCTCGGCCAGGCCGCGGACGAACGCAGTCTTGCCCGACCCGAGGTCGCCGCGCAGCAGCAGCACCGCCCCTGGTTCGAGGTCGGCGGCGAGACCGGCCGCGAGCTGGCGCGTCTCGGCTTCCGAACGGGTGGTGTAACGGCCGGTCACTCGGCTTTCTGCACCACGCGGCGGCGGGCGGTGAGTTCGAGGACCGCGTCGCCGATGTGGCTGGCCAGATCGCCGGCGGTCATCGACACCTCCCCTTCGTCGGCGTCGGCCAGCTCGCCGGCGGCGCCGTGCAGGTAGACCGCGAGCCGGCAGGCGGCCTCGGCGTCGAGAATCTGGGCGAGCCACGCGGCCAGCATGCCGGCGAGCACGTCGCCGGTGCCGCCGGTCGCCATCCCCGGGCTGCCGGTCGGGTTCACGAACACCTTGCCGTCAGGCGTCGCGATCAGCGTGCGGTAGCCCTTGAGCACGACGTAGAGCCGATGGCTGCGCGCGAACTCGACCGCCACGCCGATGCGGTCGGCCTGGACGTCGTGCACCGTGCAGCCGAGCAGCCGGGCCATCTCACCGGGATGCGGCGTGACGATCACGTCGCGCCCTTCCCGCCCGACGAGCACCGCCGGCTCGTCGGCGAAGGCGTTGAGCGCGTCGGCATCGAGCACCAGCGGCACCTCGCTCTTGTCGAGCAGCTCGCGCACGAAGGTGGTCACCGCCTCGCCGCGCCCGAGCCCGGGGCCGATCGCCATCACGTCGGCGTCGAGGGCGAGGACCTCGTCGGCGGCGGCGAAGTCGACGGTGCCGTCGACGGTCTCCTCGAGCGCTTCGGTCATGTATTCCGGCGAGTGGCTGGCGACGATCGCGGTGCACCCGCGCGGCGCGGCGACGGTCACCAGGCCGGCGCCGGAGCGCAGCGCGCCCTCGGCGGCCAGCACCGCCGCCCCGGTCTTGCCGCGCGAGCCGGCGACGATGAGCACGCGCCCGAAGTCGCCCTTGTGCGCGTCCGCCGCGCGCGCCGCGATCAGGCCGCGGATGTGATCCCGCGTCAGCAGCTCCACCCGCGGCCCCTCGAGCGCGTCGAACACGCCGAGCGGAATCCCGATGTCGGCGATGACCACCTCGCCGGACTTCTCCTCGGCCGGCGGCAGGATCAACGGCAGCTTCGGCGCGCCGAGCGTCACCGTGACGGTCGCGTCGACGCAGTCGCCGATCAGGTCGGAGGTGTCGGCCGACATCCCGGACGGAAGGTCGATGGCGACGACCGGCAGATCCGAGGTGTTGAGGTCCGCGACAATCGTCTCGTAGATGCCGGAGAGGGCGGACTTGAGGCCGGTGCCGAACATCGCGTCCACGATCAGGTCGTGCGTCGAGATCTCGGAGAAGTGCAGCTCCCACTGGCCCTGGTCGGCAATCTCCACCACGGTGATGCCGAGCCGCGGCAGGATCTCGAGGTTCACGCGCGCGTCCCCCTTGATCTCGGCGATGTGTCCGACGACGAAGACCGACACGTCCACGCCGCGCTGGTACAGCGTGCGCGCGACGACGAAGCCGTCGCCGCCGTTGTTGCCCTTGCCGCTGAGGACGGCGACGCGCTGCTCGCCGAGATCGTCGAAGAACGACTCCATGGCGGCGACGACCTGGCGCCCGGCGTTCTCCATCAGCACCAGCGACGGGATGCCGATGTCCTCGATCGTCCGCCGATCGGCCTCGCGCATCTGGTCGGCGTTGAGGATTCTCATCGGGGGCAGGGTCGCCTCGTCGGCGGCGCCGGGGGAGACGTGGTCGGAATGGCGGCCGGTTGCAGCGAGTCTAGCACACGGGGTACGCTCCCTTTCCATGAGCGTGTTCGTCAACGTGAACGGGCAGATCAGCGACGGCGCGCAGGCCGCAATCTCGGTGTTCGACCACGGCTTCCTCTACGGCGAGGGCGTCTACGAGGTCGCGCGGACCTACCACGGCGAGCCGTTCCTCTTCGACCGCCACATGCGCCGGCTGCGCGACTCGGCGGCGATGATCGCGCTCGACGTGCCGTGGTCGGACGAGGAGCTGCTCCGCCGCTGCACCGAGACGATGCTGGTCGCGGGCCTCGGGCGAACGCCGGGCGGCGGCGTCGCCGAGGCGTACATCCGCATCCTGGTGACCCGCGGCATCGGCGACCTCACCTACGATCCGGCCGCCACGCCGGTGCCCTCGGTGATCGTGATCGTCAAGCCGGCGCCGGTGTGCCCGCCCGAGCACTACCGCAACGGCGTCACCGTCTGCATGGTCGACATCATCCGCAACCATCCGCGTTCGGTCAGCCCGCTGATCAAGAGCAACAACCTGCTGAACAACGCCCTCGGCATGCAGCAGGCGCTGCGCCAGGGCGGCGTCGAGGGCGTGTTCCGCAACTACCGCGGCGAGTTGTCCGAGTGCTCCCAGTCCAACCTCTTCATCGTCCGCCACGGCGTGGTGCGCACGCCGCCGCTCGACGCCGGCCTGCTCGCCGGCATCACCCGCGGCGTCATCTTCGAGCTCGGGCCGGCGGTCGGGGTGACGGTCGAGGAAGCGCCGCTGAGGGACGAGGATTTGTTCGCGGCGGACGAGGCGTTCTTCACGAGCACGACCAAGGAAATCGTCCCGATCGTGCAGGTGGACGAGCGGACGATCGGCAGCGGCCGGCCGGGCCCGGTCACCACGGCGCTGCTGGCCGAGTATCGACGCCGGGCCGGCGCGATGGCCGCCGCCGCCGTCCGCTGAGACGCCGTGCCGTTTACGGCGTGCTCGCCGGCCGCCAATTGAGCAGGAGCGTGATCGGCGGGGCCGGCGCCTCGTCGCGCGACACGATCAGGAACCGCTGTCCATCCCGCGACACCGCGTACTGCTGGCGCGAGATCGACCGCACCGGCGCGAGCGCGGTCCGGAACAGCGCGACCGGCGTGCCGACGCTGATCGGCCCGCTGCCGGTCCGGACCGGGACCGCCATCATCCGCTGGTCGGCGGCGAGATAGAACAGCTCGCTGCCGTCGCGGCGCCAGCGCACCTGCGTGCCGCCATCGACCGAGAGGCGCGTCTTCGCGCCCGGTCCCGGGAACGGCTGCACGTACACCTCCGGCCGGCCTGACTCGTTCGACTCGAACGCCATCCATTTCCCGTCCGGCGAGAACTGTCCGTCCCGCTCGTCGTACAGGGTCGAGGTCACACGCTGCGGTGCGGACGCGCCGTCCGCCCCGATCGCCCAAAGATCGGTGCCGCCGTCCGCATCGAACTGCTTGTACAGAATCAGCCGCCCGTCCGCCGACCAGTCGCACGGGATCACCAGCTCGCTGCCATCGGCGCGCAGCTGCCGATCGGGGGCACCGCCGTCGAGCTGCCGGATGATCTGCTGCCCGGCCGAGGTGAACACCAGCCGCCGGCCGTCCGGCGACCACACCGGCATGCTGTCGATCTCCGGGCCGACGGTCAGGCGGCTCAGCACGTTGCGCTCGAGATCGAGCATCCACAAATCGATGTTCTGCTGCACGGTGCGCGCCATCGCGACGAGCCGGTCATCAGGCGAGAGCGAGGGGTTCGACAGCAGCATCCCCTCTTCGCCGACCTGCTCCAGCACGCGGCCGCCGCGGTCGAACCAGACCAGCTGCCGCCGCTGTCCGGCAAGCCCGGTGCGAAACGCGACCGGCCCCGCCGCCGACACCGAGAGCGGCGCCGCGAACAGCGCCACCGCGACGTCATCCGCGACCGGCCTGATCGGACCCGACAGCGTGTGCGTCCGCGGATCGAAGGGCTGCGCGACGAGCGCGCCCTCGCGCACGAACCAGAGGTGGTTGCCGCCGTAGAGCGCCGGGCCATCCGCCGCCATCAGGCGCCGGATGGTCTCATCGTGGACATTGCCCACGTAGACACCGTCGGCCGCACCACCCTGCACGACGTAGAACAGGAAATGCCGGCCATCCGGGAGCGCATGCGGGCCTCGCGTGGCCAGCGGCGGCGAGTGCCGGGGCGTGACCTGGCGCGCGGCGCCGCCGGCGGCGGGAATTCCGAACACGCCGCCGTTGTCGGACGGCACGTACAGGATCGTGCCGTCGCGACTCCAGGTGCCGCCCGCATGCGACAGCACCGGCGCCAGCACCTGCGGCGGGCCGCCATCGAGATCCACGCGCTTGAGCTGACTGCCGGCGAAGAAGCCGAGTGACCGGCCGTCCGGCGACCAGAACGGATACTGACCGGCGTCGGTGCCGGCGAGCACCCGCACCGCGCCGCTGTCCAGCGACCGCACGACGAGCTGGGGGCGGCCCGCCGTCTCTGCGGCCATGGCGATCATCCGACCATCGGGGGACAGCGCAAAGGATAAGTCCCGCGCCAGCGGCGCGCCGATGTCGACGCGCAGTTCGGTGCCGGAGGGCGCGCCGGCCAGCGTCCACGCCAACACCGCACCGGCGGCCAGGCCGGTGACGCCCACGGCGAGCGCCCTCGCCAGGCGCCAGCGCCGTGCCGGCGGCGCCACCACCGCGTCGCCATCCACCGGATCCGGATCCCGCGCCGCCTCTTCCAGCTCGATGCGCGCGTCGCCGATGTGCTGCAGGCGCCCGTTCGGATCCTTGTGCAGGCATCGGCGCAGCAGCCGGCGGACGCCGGACGGCGTCGCGGCGGGGAGCGCCTCCCACCGCGGCTCGCCGCGCAGGATGTCGGCGACGATGGCGGACATCCCGTCGCCGGCGAACGGCCGCCGGCCGGCGAGCATTTCGAACAGCACCACCCCGAACGCCCAGATGTCGGTGCGGCGGTCGACGGGCTTGCCGCGCGCCTGCTCGGGCGACAGGTAGAACGCGGTGCCGAGAACGACCCCGGCCTGGGTGTCGTACCCCAGGACCGTCGGCGACGCGGTGAGCTCGCCGGCCGGACCGCCGACCCCGGCCTTGGCCAGCCCGAAGTCGAGCACCTTGACCGCGCCGTCGGCGCGCACCATCACGTTGGCGGGCTTCAGGTCACGATGGATGACGCCGGCGTCATGCGCCGCCTCGAGGGCGCGGGCGATCTGGGTCGCGATGGCCAGGGCGTCGTCCAGCGGCACACGCCCGGCGGCGATCCGCGCGCCCAGCGTCCGGCCCTCGACCAGCTCCATGACCAGCGCGCGCCCCGCCGCGCTCTCCTCGACGCCGTAGATCTGGGCGATGTTGGCATGGCTGAGGGAGGCGAGCACCTGCGCTTCGCGCTCGAAGCGCGCCAGCCGATCGGGCTCGGCCGCCAGCTCGTCGGGCAGTACCTTGATCGCCACGTCGCGCCGCAGCCGGGTGTCGCGCGCGCGATAGACGACGCCCATGCCGCCGGCGCCGATCTGCGTGTCGATCTCGTACGGGCCGAGCCGGGCGCCCGCGGACAGCACCATGCCGGTGCGATTCTACAACGGCCGTCGCGGCAACGAGCCGCTACGCGTACGCGTCCATCGGCGGGCACACGCACATCAGGTTGCGATCGCCGTAGGGCGCGTCGATGCGCCCGACCGGCGGCCAGAACTTGTGCGTCCGCACCCACGGCAGCGGGAACGCCGCCTGCTCGCGCGAGTAGGGATGCGTCCACTCGTCGGCCATCACCGCGGCGGCGGTGTGCGGCGCGTTCTTGAGCACGTTGTCCCTGCGCGTCGGCGCGGCCGGTGATCACGTCCTCGATCTCGGCGCGGATGGCGATGAGCGCGTCGCAGAAGCGATCGAGCTCGGCCTGCGATTCGCTCTCCGTCGGCTCCACCATCAGCGTTCCCGCGACCGGGAACGACACGGTGGGCGCATGGAAGCCGTAGTCCATCAGCCGCTTCGCGACGTCACCCTCCTCGACCCCCTTCGCCTTGAACCGGCGCAAGTCGAAGATCATCTCGTGCGCGACTCGGCCGTTCTTCCGCGTGTAGAGCACGTCGTAGTGCTGCTCCAGCCGCGACTTGAGATAGTTGGCGTTGAGGATGGCGTAGCGCGTTGCGTCGGTCACACCGGACGCGCCGAGCATCCGGATGTAGCCGTACGAGATCAGCAGGATGCTGGCGCTCCCCCACGGCGCCGCCGCGATCGGTGGAATCGCCTGCTCGCCGCCGACCGCGGCATAGGGGTGCCCGGGCAGGTACGGCGCCAGGTGGGCGGCCACGCCGATCGGCCCCATGCCCGGACCGCCGCCGCCGTGCGGGATGGCGTAGGTCTTGTGCAGGTTCAGGTGGCACACGTCGGCGCCGATCGCCGCCGGGCTGGTCAACCCGACCTGCGCGTTCATGTTGGCGCCGTCCATGTACACCTGGCCGCCGTGCTCGTGCACCGCGGCGCAGATGTCCTGGATCGCATCCTCGAAGACGCCGTGCGTCGACGGGTAGGTGATCATCAGCGCCGCCAGCCGGTCGCGATGCTGCGCCGCCTTGGCGGTCAGGTCGGCGACGTCGACGTTGCCATGCGCGTCGGTGGCGACGACGACGACGCGATAGCCGGCCATGATGGCGCTGGCCGGATTGGTGCCGTGGGCCGACGCGGGAATGAGCACCACGTCGCGATGCCCCTCGCCGCGGTCCCGATGATAGGCGCGGATCACCGCCAGCCCGGCGAACTCGCCCTGCGCCCCGGAGTTGGGCTGCAGCGACGCCGCGGCGAAGCCGGTCATCGCGCACAGCGCGCTCTCGAGCTCGCGGCAGACCTGCTGGTAGCCCTCGGTCTGTTCCGCCGGCGCGAACGGGTGCATGCGCGAGAACTCGTCCCACGTCACCGGGTACATCTCGCTCGCGGCGTTGAGCTTCATCGTGCACGAGCCGAGCGGAATCATCGAGGTATCGAGGCCGATGTCCTTGCGCTCGAGGCTCTTCATGTAGCGCATCATCTCGGTTTCCGAGTGGTGCGCGTTGAACACCGGGTGGGTCAGGTACGGGGTCGTGCGCCGCAGCGCCGGCGGAATCACGTCGCGCGCCCCGTCGGCCAGCGTGGCCATCGATTCGGGCACGTCGCGTCCGGCGGCGGTGGCGAACACGCGGACGATCGCCTGTACGTCCTCGACCGTCGCGGTCTCGTCGAGCGCGATGCCGACCGCCCCGTCCAGGTAGCGGAAGTTGAGCCCGGCCTCGGTGGCGGCCGAGCGGACGGCGGCCAGCGACGCGCCCGGCGCGGCGACGCGCAGGGTGTCGAAGAAGGCGTCGTTGTGCTGCCGGTAGCCGGCGCGGCGCAGCGCGATGTCGAGCGTCCGCGTCAGGTCGTGCACGCGCGCCGCGATGGCGCGGAGGCCCGTGCGGCCCGTGGTAGACCGCGTACATCGCCGCCATGTTGGCGAGCAGCGCCTGCGCGGTGCAGATGTTCGACGTCGCCTTCTCGCGCCGGATGTGCTGTTCGCGCGTCTGCAGCGACATCCGGTAGGCGGGCTTGCCGTGGGCGTCGACCGAGACGCCGATGAGGCGCCCGGGCATGTGGCGCACGTACTCGTTCTTGACCGCGAAGAACGCGGCGTGCGGCCCGCCGAACCCGAGCGGCACGCCGAAGCGCTGCGAGTTGCCGAGCACGGCGTCGGCGCCCATCTCTCCGGGCGGCTTGACCAGCGCCAGCGCCAGCAGGTCCGTCGCCACCGCCACCAGCACGCCGGCAGCGTGCGCACGCGCGATGAACGGCTCGAGATCCTCGACCAGCCCGGCCTCGTCCGGGTACTGCAGCAGCGCCCCGAACGTCACCGCGTCGAACGCCATCGTCGGACGCGGGTCCGACCCGCAGCTCGATGCCGAGCGGCTCGGCGCGGCTCCG
Source organism: uncultured Acidobacteriota bacterium (assembly GCA_963707795.1). Classification (GTDB taxonomy): domain Bacteria; phylum Acidobacteriota; class Vicinamibacteria; order Vicinamibacterales; family UBA2999; genus JACCSI01. The sequence continues at coordinate 1,797,089 of OY970174.1, forward strand.
CAGCACGGCGATCGTCTGCGGAAAGCAGCGATCCGAGACCAGGAACACGCCCGCCTGGTCGCCCAGCGTGCGCGCCTGGACGCGATGCAGGAGCGTCATCGCCTCCCCCGCCGCCGTCCCCTCGTCCAGCAGCGACGCGTTGGCCACTGCCATCCCCGTCAGGTCGGTGACCATGGTCTGGAAGTTGAGGAGCGATTCGAGGCGGCCCTGCGCGATCTCGGCCTGGTACGGCGTGTAGGGCGTGTACCAGCTCGGGTTCTCGAACAGGCAGCGGCGGATCGTGCTCGGCGTCAGCGTGTCGTAGTAGCCGAGGCCGATGAAGCTGCGCGCGACCTGGTTCCTGCGCGCGATCGTCCGCAGGCGCGCGAGGTACTGCGACTCGCTCTCCGCGGGCGGCAGCGCGAGCGGCGCCTTCAGGCGAATGCTCGCCGGCAGCGCTTCGTCGATGAGCGCGTCGAGCGAGGCGGCGCCAACCGCCGCGAGCATGGCCCGCGTCTCGTCCGGCGACGGGCCGATGTGGCGGGGAGCGAAATGGTCGATCGGTTCCAGATTCATGGTTCGTAGCCGGGCAGGAGGACGTCGTGTATCAGGAAGCAGACCCATGGGGCCCCGCGCCCGGCGGCGGACCGGCGGCCCGCAGGCGCCGAGGCAGGAGCACGCGACACGCTAGCCGGCCAGCGACTGATAGGCCGATGCGTCGAGCAGGGCACCGGTCTCGCCCGGATCGGACAACCGTACCTTGATCATCCAGGCGTCGTGCGGGGTCGTGTTCACCAGCTCCGGCTTGTCCTTCAAGGCGGTGTTGACCTCGACCACCTCGCCGCTGAGCGGCGCGTAGAGCTCGGAGACGGCCTTCACCGACTCGATGGTGCCGAAGGTCTGGCCAGCCGACAGCTTGCTCCCCACCTCGGGCAGGTCCACGTAGACCACGTCGCCGAGTTGCTGCTGGGCAAAGTCGGTGATGCCGACCACGCCGGTGTCACCCTCGACCCGCACCCACTCGTGATCTTTCGTGTACTTCAAGTCTGCTGGATACATGCTGCCTCTCTTCAGGCCCCAGGCCTCAGTCAGGTGTCAGGTGCCAGGCGCCAGGGCTCAGTCTTCAGGCCCCGGGCCCCAGACAGGTGCCAGGGGCCAGGCGCAGGGCTCAGTCTTCAGGCCCAGGCCCCAGACAGGTGCCAGGGGCCAGGCTTCAGGCGCCAGGCTCCAGGCCTCAGGCGATCCCCGATGTCACCGAATTTTTGATCTTGCTCCTGCCCCGTTCCTTGTTCCCTGTTCCGCTGTTCGCTGTCCCTTGTTCCCTGTTCCCTGTTCCCTGTTGCCTGATCCCTGTTGCCTGATCCCTGAAGCCTGAAACCTGAAACCTGAGACCTGAGGCCTGGCGCCAGGCGCCTGGCCCCGCCCCTACCCTCGAGGCCGCTTGTAGAACGGCAGCGCCACCACCGTCGCCTGGGCGCGGCGGCCGCGGATGTCGATGTCGAGCGAGGTGCCGGGTTCGATCATCGACACCGGCACGTAGGCCATCCCGATGGCCTTCTTCAAAAACGGCGTCTGGGTGCCGCTGGTCACGTAGCCCACCGCGGCGTCGCCCTGCATGACGTGGTGACCGTGCCGGGCGATGGCGCGATCGACCATGACGAAGCCGACGAGCTTGCGCGCGACGCCGGCCGCCTTCTGCTGCCGCAGCGCCTCGTGGCCGACGAAGGCCGGCTTGTTCCACCCCACGATCCAATTCAGGTCGGCCTCGAGCACGGTGGTCGTGTCGTCGATGTCGTTGCCGTAGAGGCGCATCGCCGCTTCCAGGCGCAGCGTGTCGCGGGCGCCGAGGCCGCACGGCACCAGGCCGTCACCCTGGCCGGCAGCCAGCAACGCGTCCCAGAGACGCGGCGCCATCGCGGGCGGCACGAACACCTCGTAGCCGTCCTCCCCGGTATATCCGGTGCGCGACACCGTGCCGCGGAGGCCGGCAATCTCGCCGTGCGCGAACCAGTAGTACTTGATCGACGCCAGGTCGATGGCCGTCAGGCCCTGCAGGATCTGCCGCGCCCGGGGTCCCTGGATGGCGATGAGCGCATAGCGGTCGCTGGAGTTCACCACCGCCACGTCGCCGGCTTCCTGCGCGCGGGCCGCCACCCACGCGTGGTCCTTGTCCACGTTGCTGCCGTTGACCACCAGCAGGAAGTGGCTGGGCGCGAAGCGATAGACGAGCATGTCGTCCACGAACGTTCCCTGCGGCGTGGTGAGCGCCGCGTAGTGGGCCTGCCCCACCTGCAGGCGCGACGCGTCGTTGCTGGACAGGTGCTGGACGGCCGCGAGCGCGTCCTTGCCGGCAATCTCGATCTCGCCCATGTGCGAGACGTCGAAGAGCCCGGCGGCCGTGCGCACCGCGAGGTGCTCGGCGCTGATCCCGGCGTATTCGACGGGCATGTCCCAGCCGCCAAAGGGCACCATGCGCGCGCCCAGCGCGGTGTGCGTGGCGTGGAGCGGGGTCTTTTTCAGGGAAGCGCCAGCAGGCTCGGTCATCGGAGGGGGTCACGGCCTGCTCCGCCGGAAGGCGAACAGACGCTTCACGGTACTATGGCGCGTGGTGAGGGTCAAGATTGGCGGCCCCCGGGCTCACGCCGCTTGACACCCGGTCCCCGATTCGGTCGAATGGGCCCCATCGACCGACCACGCGCCGGATTCGCAACCAGACGCACGCCGTGACCCACGGCGCCGTGCAGCCGGCGCGGTGTGCCGCCGATACCATGCGCAGCCGGCCGCCGGGCGGCGGCGAGGAGGACCAACATGACACGTCACATCACGGTCGCCCGCGGCCTTGCGTGCCTCGCGGCCCTGGCGCTGTCGGCCGCACCCATCCGCGGCCAGAGCATCACCAAGCCGAAGCAGGGCAAGGGAGGCAGCGTCGTGCAGGGCGCGGCCGGGACGTCGGGGTCCACCGGCGACTCCGGTCTCGAGCACTGCGACCGGCCGATGGGCGCCATCGCCGTCGTCGAACCGCAGGACCACATCATTCAGGCGCTGGCCCGCTACCAGCTGTCGTCGCCGACCGGCCTGATCCGGATGATGATCCAGCAGTCCAACTGCTTCCTCGTCGTCGAGCGCGGCATCGCGATGCAGAACATGATGCAGGAGCGCCAGCTCTCGAACAGCGGCCAGCTGCGGCAGTCGTCCAACGTCGGCGGCGGCCAGATGGTGGCGGCCGACTTCATCCTGACGCCGGCGGTGGTGTTCTCGGAGAACAATGCCGGCGGCGTCGGTGCCGGCGTCGCCGGGTTGTTCGGCCGGAGCGGCCGGGCCGTCGGCGCGGTCGCCGGCGGGTTGAAGTTCCAGGAAGCGCAGACCAGCATGCTGCTCGCCGACGCGCGCAGCGGGGTGCAGGTGTCGGCGGCGGAGGGAAGCACGCGCAAGGCGGACATCGGGATCGGCGGCGCCCTGTTCGGCGGCGGCGGCGGGGCCGCGGTCGGCGGCTACGGCAACACCAACGAGGGCAAGATCATCGCGGCGGCGCTCCTCGACAACTACAACAACATCGTCGGCGTGGTGCGCAACGACGAGAGCCTGCAGCGCAACGTCGGCACGCTGAAGCAGGAAGCGGCAGCCGGCGGCAGTACGGCGGCTGGCGCGGTGTTCGAAGAGGGCGACGTGCTGGTGCCGAAGATTGCCAAGGTCGCGATCGTGGCCGAGCCGAAGGACGGCAGCAAGGTCGTCGGCACGCTGCTGCGCGGCGACGAGGTCGTCGTGGTCGGCAAGCAGGAGAACGGCTTCGTGCAGGTGCAGGGATCGGCCGTGTCCGGGTGGGTGAAGGTGGTGCTGGTGGCGCGGCCGTAGCGGACAAGACAGGATTCGTCGGGACAAGTCGTCACAGCCTCCGCCTGGCTTGTTCGCGGATGGCGTTTCTCGCCCGGCGCGCCGGGCGGCCGTCGCCGGCCCGGGGATACCGAGGAGTGACAGGAACAGACTGCGCTCGGGCCTACCGCGCGTACACCAGTGTCCTGAACTCCTGGACCAGTTGACGTCTGAGCTCCGGCGTGCTCGTTCGGTTGTACAGCTGATCGCTGTCGGTCTCCAGGACACGTAACGCCTGCGCGTACGCGGCGACAGCAGCCTGCTTGTTTCCGCGAGCTTCCTGAATCCGCCCACGGAATGCGTGCGCCGCAAAACCCTGCGGATAAAGCTTGGTCAACGCGGCAATGTGGACTTCGGCTGTGTCGTAGTCCTGGAGGAAGATCGCGCGCGCGGCGCGACGAGCGACCTCCTCGATCTGCGTCTCCGGTGAACTGCCGCGCAACTCGAAATAGATCCTCGATGCTTGCGGCGCCAGTTTCCGCCCGTCACCTTCGCGCATGACACTGGTTATCTCGATCGCGTATTCACCAGGCGGCAATGCCGGCCCGGCGACCGACGCCCTGAACACGACGGCCTCGCGCGACTCGAGGTGAACGCCAGGTCCCCACGCAATACTGCGAGCCGGTTCGCCAACACGGCGCACGCGAACCTCGGGCTCGAACGCCAGAGCAATCGGCCCGCCATCGAGCCGGCTCGCGAAAAAGTTATCGGCGACTGTCGCAGCGGTCGTGGACAGCCGAATGGGATCGCTGCCGCGGTTTGCGACGACGATCATCAGCTCGATGGACTCATGGGGATAGAAGACGTATGTCGAATTCGGGAGCGGGTGTGCGGCGTAGGTCACCCCAGCGTAGTTTTCCACGTTCACAAGCAGCACACCCGTCACTCCGGGTTGAGTTGCCAGGCCGGCTGACGCGACAGCCACATTCAATGACGCAGCGATGAGACACGTCCAATGCGCAGATCTGGTCATGGCCAGCCTCGGGGCTCTTATCTTAAGGTCAACGGCGGATAGTCGACACTACCGACGTCATGAATTGGAATGTCGCTCCGCGCACAAGCATCGTCGTCGCTGGGAGCAGGTTATTGAACAGCATCACCGTCAAGTGAGGTGACGTCCCCGCGTCTTGAGTAGCAGTCGGCTTTAAAGCCATCGCTCCCGTGCGGACAGCCTCTATTCAGCTCGTAACGAGATCAACGGATCGATCCGGGCGGCCCGGCGGGCGGGCCAAAGGCAGGCCGCCAGGACGACTGCGGCTTGCAGAATGGCCACCGCCAGGTAGATCACCGGGTGCGGCGCGCGCACGCCGGCGAACACCGCCCGCGCCAACTCGGCGAGCATGGCCGCGCTCACCAGCCCGACGAGGAGCCCGGGACCGAGCAGCCGTGCGCCCCCACGCAGGACGTCGAGTCGCAGGTCGCGTGGCGTCGCGCCAATCGCCAGCCGCACGCCGAACTCCCTCGTCCGGCGGCCGACGTTGTGGCTCACCACACCGGCCAGGCCCGCCACGGCCAACGCCAGCGCCAACACACCACACATCGACAGCACACGGCTCATCGTCACGAACGGCCAGCGCTGAATCGCCGTCCGCTCCGCCATGGTGGTCACCGTCCTGATCGCGACGTTCGGGTCGGCGGCCAGCGCGGCGGCGCGCAGGGGCCGGACGAGATCGGCGGGCGGACCCGAGGTGCGCGCCACCAGGGTCAGCGCACCCGCAAGATCGGCTGCCGAAAGCGGCACATAGAAAACGGGGTGTACGCGGTCGAGGCTGCGCGTGTGCGAGTTCCGCGCGATACCGACGATCGTCGCGGGCGCACCGGACGACCCGAGCCTCACCTGACTCCCGATCGCGCCGCCGCCCGGCCACAGCTCGCCGGCGAGCGTTTCATTGACGATGGCCTCGCCGGCACGGAGGCCGGCGGCGAAGGCGCGGCCCTCGACCATCGCGATGCCCATCGCGGCAAAGTAGTCCTCGCTCACGGCGTAGCGGGCGTAGGCCTGGCAGGCGTCAGGGTCGCACGCCGCCGATGCCGGCGACATCACGGCGCGGCGATCCTGACCGATGAAGAACGGCACGCGGTCGGCCAGTGCCACGGCAATCACGCCGGGCAGCGCTGCCGTCCTGGCGGCGACGAGATCGAGGTACTGGCGGGTCCGGGCCTCGTCGAATCCGTGCGAGGCGGGCTCGAGCTCTGCGACGACGAGGCGGTCGGGGTCGAAGCCCAGATCGCTCGCGGCCAGGGAGGCATTGGTCTGGAGGAGCAGGGCGGCAAGGCACAGGAAGGCGGTGGCGCCCGCCACCTGCGCGCCAACCAGCCACGCCCGCAGCGCAGGCGTGCGACCGCCGATGACCTGGCTGCCATGCGCGCCCAGCGCACGGACCACGTTCACACGCAGCGCGGAGACGGCCGGCCACAGCGCGGGCAGGATGCCGGTGATCGAGACCAACACCATGGCGAAGGCGACGAGCCGCCGGTCGATCGAGAGGTCCACGTGTTGTGGCTCCGCGATCGGTATGGCGAACGTGCGGACGATCGTCTCCGTCCACGACGCGACCAGCAGGGCCAGCAATCCGGCCAGCGCCGCCACGACCACTCCCTCCGACATCACGAGGCGAACCAGCCGGCCAGGGCCTGCCCCGAGGGCCGCGCGGATGCCGAGCTCGCGCTCGCGCTCGACGGCGCGTGCCATGAGGACGTTGGCCACGTTGAAGCAGGCCAGCAGGAGGACGAGGCCGATGATGCCCAGGCCCACGGCCGCCGCCTGCCGGACGCGGCGCAGTTCGGTGTTCCCGCGATCGAGCATCCAGAAGGCGGCGCCGCGGTTCGCGTGCGTGCCCGGCCACTCGCGCGCCATCTCGCCGGCCGCGACGTCGAGCTGCGCCTGCACCTGCGACAGCGAGGCCTGCGGGAGCAGCCGTCCGAAGAGGAACAGCCAGCGTGTGTCGGGCTGCCGCAGCGCCGGTGAGACGTCGAACAGCCCGAGGTCGTCGAGGGCAAGCCACAGAATCGGGCGAGTACATCCCGGCCGGGCCGGTGAACCACGCCGGCACGACTCCGGCCACGGCGACGTCACGGTTGTTCAGCCGCACGGTCAGCCCGGCGAGCGACGCCGCTCCCAGCCGTTCTCGCCAGAAGCGTTCGCCGACGACCGCCGCCGGCGGATCCGCAGTTCGGCGATTCACCTCCAGCCGACCGGCGAGGACCGGCACCTGCGCGGTGGTGAAGTAGTTGCCGGAAACGAACAGCACCCACGCCGTGTCGGTGGTGCCATCGTGACGCCAGGCCAGCGAGGCGCGGCCCTCCGCGGCCACGTCGAGCGAGCCCGAGGTCGCGGCGCTGAAACGGTCGCGTTCTGCCAGGGAGGCGTGCCCACCCTCGTCGCCTCCGGGCGTGGTGGCAATCCGGCCCACGCCGGGCAGGCCGCGAGCCATCGTGCCCTTGAACAGCAGCCCGTTCACCACGCCGAATGCCACCACGTTCACACCGATGCCGATGGCCAGGGTGAGCACCGCCGTCAGGGCGATGCCGGGCTGACGCCACAGCTGCCGGATGGCGTATCGCAGGTCGCTCAGCGTGTGCCGCATGGCGAATGAGACGAGCGACCGCGCGCGTTGTTCCGACCGATTCTGGCGATTGACGACTCCTGTCGGCGCGCGAGAACCGGGCTGAGTGGCCTCATCGACGGGCATCCACGTAGACGAACGCCTCGATGCCCGATCGCAGCCGGACGGAGACGCGCCGGCAGTCCGACACTTCGTAGGCATCGGCGGCGGCGAGCTCGGATTCGCCGATGCGGAAGACGAGGCCGGGCACCTCGTCGCGCGGGTCGCCGGTCGGCCGGGCGACGGTGTGCTGCGCGCTGCCGCTCGTGGCGATGACGGTGGGATCGGTGATCTGGAGGGGCACCACGGTGTAGCCGGGCAGGACGTCGGCGCGGCCGTCGAGCGGCCGGCCGAAGAGCGCGACCTGGACTTCACGCTGGCGGAGCGTGCCGTAGGAGAAGAGCCAGATCGCCGTGGCGTCGCCAGGAGTCACGAGATTGGTCCGTGGTCGCGATCCTATCCCAGCGGATCGATTCCGCTCCCGGGGACGAAGCGGCCTCGATCGCCCGGCGGCCCCGTCCGCCAATGGCGCCAACGCCGGATCAACCGGCGCGCGCGGGCGGACTGCCGGTTGCGATGCCCTCGCTTCCCCAGACGTGCTCGCGGTCGGGCACGAAGGTGATGCCGCGCGGCGTGCCGAGGATGAACGTGGTGGTCATCACCAGCCAGCCCCCCTCGACCCGCGCGCGCCACACGAGCTGACCCAATCCCAACCGGCCGCCGAGCCGTTCCCAACCGAGCACCATCCCTGACCTCCAGTCGTCTTGGCAAAGGCCGGGCGGAAAGAGTCGGAGCACTTCCCGCCCGGCGTGTGGAACTGCTCCTACGGGAGCGGGAAGCCGCCCGCGCAGGAGATCAAGCGGAACAGCGACAGTTCAGCCACCATCGCGAACTCGAGTCCGCATGCGTACTGGACCGGCTGATTCCACCAGTAATCGCTCAAGCACCGGTTGTAGCGGTCGTGATTGCGCGACAGCGCCCGCTCGTATTCGTCCCAGCAGTCGCTGACCGTGTCGCCGAGCCGGGTTTGCGCCGCGGCGGGCCGGATGGCCGGGGACGCGTCACGGCGAGGCCGACGCTGGTGATGCTGCGCGAGCAGCGCGTTGCCGGTCTCGTCACCCTGCAGCGCGCGCACGAGCGCGAAGGTGGCGAGCACGGAGGTCGCCTGCGGACGGGTGTCGTGGCGCAGGGCCACCACCAGGTCGTCCAGCGCCGCGAGCGCCGTCGATCCCTCGGTCAGCGCGCGCACGCGCGACTGGTGATCCGACAGCACGCTGTCTGCCTGCACGGTGATGGCCCGGCCGCCCCGCTGCAGGGTCACCGAGCCATCAGGCGTCGCCGCCACCTCCACGGTGTCGCCCGGGACCGACACGGCAATGCGCAGCCCCTGTGGGCTCACCTGTTTCTCGACCGCCACCCCGCCCGCCCCGCGGGCGCGCAGGCGCGCGCCGTCCGGCGTGACGTCCACGCTGAAGGTGACCGACTGTGCGGCCGCCGCGCCAGCAAGCGCCAGGCTGCCCGCCACCACCATTCCGGCCACCCTCGTCACTGTAGTTACCCTGGTCATGTCCCGCCCCCAACGCCGCCCTGTCGGGCAGCGATCGAGCAGCGCGTGACCTCGGGACCTCGGCCCCGCCTCGCCGCGAATTCCAGCCGGAGGCACCCGGCTCATGGGCCACGAAACGACTCGTGGCGCACGATCTAGCTCATCGCAGCACCTCTCAGCTCATCGCAGTACCTCGCCTGGCTCCGGGCTCGGCGCCGCAGCGGCAGCTTCCGCCAGCACCGGCACGGCTACGGCCGGCCGGCGTTCGCGCGGGCGGTAATTCAGATAGGCATTGAGCGTGTGATACGAGATGTCGAGCACGTCACACGCCTGGCGCTTGTTTCGCTCGGATCTCTCCAGGATAAGGCGCGCGTAGCGGCTGCCCCACGCGCGCATCGTGTCGCCCGCCTGGACGGAGGGCATGAGCACTTCCCCGTACGCGCCGCGCAGCGCGATGGGCAGATCGTCGAGCGCGATCTGCTGCGATTCGCAGGTGGCGACCGCCCCTTCGATCATCCGCTCCAGCTCGCGGACGTTTCCCGGCCACTCGTAGGTCAGCAGCGCATCGGAGGCGGCGGCGCTGATCGCCAGCCGCCCGCGCCCCCCGTGCCGTGACAAGAAGTAGGACGCCAGCTCGAGGATGTCCTCGCGTCGCTGGCGCAACGCCGGCACCCGCACGTCCACGCCGCTCAAGCGGTAGTACAGATCGGCACGAAACAGTCCCCGCTCGGCCAGCGTGGCCAGTGGACGATTGGTCGCCGCCACGATGCGGGTATCGACACGCTTGCTGCCCGTCCCGCCGACGCGCTCGACCATGAGGTCCTGGATCGCGCGCAGTAGTTTCGCCTGCGCCGCCATCGACAGCTCGGAGACTTCGTCCAGGAACAGCGTGCCCCCGTCCGCATGCTCGAACTTGCCGCGCCGGCCTTTCACGCCAGTGGCCGTCCGCTCTTCGATCCCGAACAGCTCGGCCTCGAGCAGCGTCTCGACCAGGGCGGCGCAGTTGATGGCGACGAACGGCCCCTGCCGCCGCCGGCTCAACTCGTGGATCTGACGGGCCACCAGCTCCTTGCCCGTGCCGCTCTCTCCCTCGATGAGGACGGTGAAGTCGGTGGTGGCGACGCGCTCGACACGCTCGCGCAGGCCCTGCATCACCATGCTCGAGCCGATGAGCGGAGCCGCGCCGTCGCCGGCGGGACCGATCAGATGTCCTCGTCCACGTGCCTGCCGGTCGGCTTCGAACAGCAATCCGGTCAGACTCGCGGCCGCCTCGAGGAGCTGACAGCTCCACTCGTCGAGCCCACCGTCGCCCGGAAACGACGCCTCGAGCATCAGTTTCCGGGACGGATCCGTCATCGGGACGGCGAAGGCCACGTAGTCGCGCGCGCGCACGGGCTGGCCGACGCGGATGCTGGAGGACCCGGTCAGCTCGGTGATGCCGACCGTCTTCGCAGACACCAACCGGCACAACCGGCTGGCCAGCAGAGACTTCAAGTCCGGATCGCTCCCCCGGGTGATCCACGCCGCCGAGATCTCGCGCACCAGATCGGACAGCCCGGCACGCCGGTCCGCCCGGCGGCGCGATGCGGTCAGCTTGCCCGGCGTCGGGGTGTTCGAAGCATTCATGACGTCTCCCGCGAAGGTCCGCGATCGTCATAACAAGGCCGATGCCAGTCACCCGCCCACCGTCATTCGCGACTCCAGGCCGTATTTCTACCCCTCCGGCCGTGCCACTCGTCACCGCGTGGGTATCGCGTTCTCGCCACGCCCCAAGGCATGGCCCCCACCGGGGAATCTCCTACTCGCTACCCCAGTCGCTCCAAGGGACGGTCGAACACGACTGCTGCCTCGTAGCGCATCGGATCGATGCCGATCACGCGGCAACGGCCGATGCAGCCGCCCAGCGTGGGCAGCATCCCACCGAGCGGCTGCAACTCGGTGCGCGCGCCCGGTTGCAGGGGTTGCGTGGCCTCCACCAGCGCGCCGCCTGGCGAGAGATTGACGAGGAGCACGCTGCGAGCGGGACGGAGACGGGCGACACGCGGCCACCCTGCGAGCTGCGGTGCCACACGCCCGCCGGTGCGCCGCTCGACGGCGATGGTTACTCCTCGTGCCAGCGCTGGCTGGCGGGGTCGAACCAGAGCACGCGCATGCGTCCGGTCGCACCCATGATGCGCACGGCCATTTGCGGGCCGGATACGGCGGACAAATAGATCGTGCCGCTGGTCGAGGTCCCGGTCGGGCTGAAGGACAGGAAGTTCGACGAGCCGAGGTGGAGCGGATTCGACCCGCCCGTGAGGATGAGGGTGTGATCAGGGTTCGGGACGTCGTAGAGGATGCGGAAGTCCACGCCGCCGAACACGTCGGCCAGGGTGCCTTCTGGCGCGAGCGCGCGATCGACACCGGCATCGATGTCCGCCTGGCGGACGCCGTCGCCGTCGCCGTCCACGTAGGCGCCAAACTTGCCGAGACTCGACGGGTCGAATCGCATCGCGGCGGCGGTATTGCGCTTCAGCGCTTCCAGGCGGACCACGTGCAGGCGATGTGCGAGGTAGCGCGCCGCCATCCGGGTGGCATCACGATCCCGGGTGGCGTGCACGGCCGGGATGGCGATGGCGGCAACCGTCGCCGCCACGCCGCAGGCGAACACGAGATCGACGAGCGCGGCTCCGCGAGGCGAGTCGCCCATGTCGGACCCTGTGAGACGCCGCCCGGCGGACGGCCAGGCGGCCGCCCCGCTACCGATCTCCGGCCGGCTTCTCGGCTTTCGCCGGCGCGCTCACGAGCGGCTTCAGCTTGAGGAAGCTCTTCTCCCCGATGCCCCGCACGTTCATCAGCTCTTCGATCTTCTTGAAGCCGCCGATCTTCTGCCGGTAATCGAGGATCCGCTGCGCCGTGGCGCGGCCGATGCCGGGAAGCTCCTCGAGCTGTTCGAGGGTGGCGGTGTTGAGGTTCAAGGCCGGCCTGGCGGCTGCGGCCGAGGGCTTGTCGCTCTGCGCCAGCGCCGCCGACGGCGACACGATGAGCAACGCCGACGCGAGAAGGGCGCCGAGAAGTGTTCGCATGGGAGTCTCCTTGTTGTGGACAAGGCCGCACGCATGCGACTGAACCGTTGACTGAGGTCAAGAGCCACCGGCGGGTGTCGTGCGTGCGGCCGCGACGAGCCGGAGCAAGCGGCGGGCCGGGCGGCATGGCACGGACGATCAACGATTTCAGGCCCGAATCGCGCGATCGCGATCGGCGATCCGGCCGGCAACCCGCGCGCAGCGCAACCGTCGTTGCGCGACTCGGACGACCGGCGGCGAAATCGCGGGCGATCGCGCAGGGGTGAGGGGGACAACCGCAGTTGCGGGGCATGCGCCGCTGGTTGCGACGACCCCGCCAGCCGCCGTACGCGCAATCCATGGTGGCGAAACAGGCACGCGACGAACGGCCGTCACGCGCGTCATCGACAGGAATCGCCCTGGGACGCAAATCGCCCTGGGAGTCTCCACCCCCAGGGCGATTCATTCCTCTCGCCGCCGCCAGGAATCGCGGCAGCGTCCGGCCGGCGTCCCGGCTTACGATCTCGTGAAGTTGATCGTCACCGTCACCACGACCGGCGTCGGCACGCCGTTCAGCAGCGTCGGCATGTACTCCCACTGTTTCACCGCGTCGAGCGCCGCCTGGTCGAGCAGCGGGATCGACCGCACGACGCGCGCGTCCTCTACCTTGCCGTCGGGCCCGATCGTGGCCTCGACGACCACCGCGCCCTGCACGCGCGCGTCGCGCGCGATGGCCGGATAGACCGGCGCGACGTCCTTGATCTTGGTCGGCGGCTTGATCTGCCCGCCGACCCGCACCGGCGCGGCGCGTGCCGCCTTGGCCCGTGCCGCCGCCTCCACCTTCTCGCGCGCGGCGCGCGCCTCGGCCTTCTCGCGGCCCGCCGCGGCATCGGCGACCGCCCGGTCGCCCGCCGCCTTCGCCGCCGCCGCCAGCTCGCGCGCGCGATCGTAGGACTTGAACCACTTGGCGTCCTGGGCCTGCAGCTCGGCATCGAGCGCCGCCTGCGCCGCCTGCGCTTCTTTCATCGCTTCGGGCGCGTACTGGCTGGCGCGTTCGCCCGAGGCGCGTTCGAGCGACGCCCGCGCGGCCTCGGCATCGGCGGTGGGCGGAGCTCCGCACGCGCCGGCCAGGATCGAGACGACGACAACGACGGGAAAGAGTCTCGCGCTTGCACGCATGATGCTGCCTCCTGACGGGCTCGTGACCCGTCGACGTGACGTCCCCAGGAACAGGGCGGACATGGCAGTTAGCTCAGCCTTGTGCCAAGCTCTGCCATCCGCCCCGTCCGGTAAGCTAAGGTGATGCCAACATTCCACCGCGGCCGCCCGGCCCTGATCCATACCGCCCTGGGCATCCTCGCCGGCCTGGTCACGCTGGTACCCGTATTTGCCGAGCAGGATGCCACACGAGTCGTCGCCATTGGCGACATTCATGGCGCCTACGACGGCCTGACCACCATCCTTCGCCGTGCGGAGCTGGTGGACGAGCAGCTCAGGTGGTCGGGCGGACGCACGATCCTCGTGCAGACCGGCGATTACACCGACCGCGGCACCGACGTGCGCCAGGTGATGGACCTGCTGATGCGGCTCGAGAAAGAGGCGCGCGCGGCGGGCGGGCAGGCGATCGTCCTCGCCGGCAACCACGAGATCATGAACGCGATGGGCGACTTGCGCGACGTCACGCCCGACATCTGCGCCACCTTCGCGACGGCGAAGTCCGAGGCCGTTCGCGAAGAGGCGTGGAAGCGCTACGAGCGGCTGGCGCAGTCGCGCGCCAGCGTCATGACGCCGCCGCCGCCGGTCTACTCGCAGACGCGCGAGGCGTTCATGGCCGCGCACCCGCCCGGCTGCCTCGAATACCGCGAGGCGATGGGACCCAACGGTGTCTACGGCAAATGGATCCGGGGCAAGGACATCGCCGCGGTGGTGAACGGCGCGCTGTTCATGCACGCCGGCCTCAACCCGTCGCGGCCGGCGCCGGCGTCGATCGCCGAGGTGAACGACCAGGTGCGGCAGGAGGTGAAGCGGCTGGACGCGTATCGCAAGCGTCTCTCCGATCGACGGCTCGCGCTGCCCTTCTTCGACCTGCAGGAGATCATCGACGTGGGCGTGGTGGAGCTGACGGTGGCGACGCGAGCCCTGGAGGCTGCCAAGACCGAGGGCACCGAGCCGCCGGCCTTCGACGTGCCGACGCTGCGGGAGGCGCAGGCGATGCTCGAGATCGGCAAGTGGAGTCTCATCGATCCCGAAGGTCCGCTCTGGTATCGCGGCTGGGCGACGTCGCCGGAGGATGCCACCGCCGCGCAGGTGCTCCCCTTTCTCGACCAGATGAAGCTCGCGCGCATCGTCGTCGGCCACACGCCGACCGGCGAGCGGCGGATCGACGCGCGATACGGCGGCCGCGTGGTCGTGATCGATACCGGCATGCTGGCGTCGTACTACAAGGGGACGCCGTCGGCGCTGGAGATCGCGGGCGGACGGCTGAAGGCGATCTATCCGGACGGCGAGGTCGAGCTCACGCCGGCCAAAGCGGCGCGGATGTCGGCGCCCGCTGGCAGTCCTTCGAGCACGCGCGCGAGCAGGCCGGTCGCGTTGGCCACGGCAAAGCTCACGCCCCTCAGGTTGCGCTCGACCGGCACGCCCGGGATCGGACGCGGGTAGCCGCTGGCCGTCATCGCGACGAGGCCGTCATCGGTGACCCTCACCTCGCACACGTCGCGCGGCAGCGTCATGTCCAGGTGGACGGCGACGACGCCGGGCAGGCTGCCCGGGAGCCAGCGGGTGCCGTCCTGCTCCCCGGCCGCCACCACGATCACACCCGCCGCCACCGCCTCGCGCACTTGGCGTGCGAGCGCGCGCTCGTGCGCCGGGTTGGCCGTTCCCAGACTGAGATTCGCCAGCCGGATCTGGCTCCTCTGAGCCCAGCGCAGGGCGGCGGCCAGCGCCTCGGCGGTCGTGCGCAGTTCGCGGTCGAACACCTTGACGGCGAAGAGGTCGGCGGCGGGCGCCTTCTCGCGGAGCACCGCGGCGACCGCCGTGCCATGCCCGAGGCGATCGAGAAAGTCGTCGTGCTCGCCGCCGTCGGGATCGATGCCGATCCCGCCGGCCACGCCATGGACGTGCGGGTGCGCCGCGTGGACGCCGCTGTCGATGACGGCAATGCGGACGCCGCGGCCCGAGCGCGAACGGAGCGGCGGGGAATCGAGCCTGAGCGTGGCCAGCCGCGTTACTTGACCGTCGCGCCGGCCAGTTGCGCCACGGCCGCCAACGTCGTCTGTGCCGCGTTGAGGCCGAGGCGGAAGTCCTTGTCCGAGAACGTCGCGTAGACGTCGATCGGCTGGTGCCAGGTCGGATTCCACCCGGCGCCGGTGTGCATGCCGCGCTCGTTCTCGCGCAGGCTGATCGCCGGGACGATGTCCATGAAGGGCGTCGAGTCGGTGTTGGTCATGTGCGAGCCCACCGCGGCCGGGTAGTCGGTGGCGTACTTCTCGTTGGCGTCGCGGAAGAAGAAGGCCAGCTTCATCGCTTCGTCCGCGCGCTTGGCGGTGGACTGGAACTCGATGTTGACGTCGGCTTCGGGCCGCTGCTCCGGGTTCCACGTCCCGTCGGCGCGCGGCATGCCGTGATCCCACATCATCATGTCGTGCTGGATCATCGCCACCCATTTCGGCTCGGGGTACTTGCCCGACCCGGGCGGATCCTCCTTGCCTTGCAGCGGGGCGCGCTGCTCGACGTAGGCGCGGGCGCCGTTGAGGCCCGTCTCCTCGTTGTTCCACAGCGCGAAGCGAATCGTCCGCTCCGTCTGCACGCCCGGCATGTTGAGGATGCGCGCCAGCTCCATCACCAGCGCCGTGCCAGAACCGTTGTCGTTCGCCGCCTCGCCCCAGCCGTGTCCATCCATGTGGGCGCCGACGATGTACATCTCGTCGGGATGGGTGGTGCCGACCTTGGTGCAATAGACCTGTTCGCGCGGGCCCGGCGTGGTCGGCTCGCGATTGAGCTCCCGCAGCTTGGCGTCGGGCTGGGCCTCGGGGTCGGTGTTCACGCCGGTGCGGCGCGTGATGCCGCGGTAGCGTGACCCGCCCGGACCCAGCCGCACTTCGCCGCTGGCGATGATCGGCTTGGGCGGGGACTGGTTGCCGCCGGTGCGCGCCGCGGCTGCGCCTCCGCCACCAGCAGGCGGCGCCGGATTGAAGTCGTACTTGAGGCGCGCGGTCGGGCAGCCGTAGCTCTCGAGCTGCGCCTCGATCCAGTCGACGGCCTTGCGGTTGCGCTCGGTGCCCTGCCGGCGGTCGCCGAACTGCGTGAGCCCCTTGACCGTGGCCTTGTAGCGTTCGAGGTCGAGCCGGCTGACCAGGGTGCGGACGGGGTCGTCCGCTGGGGCCGCTGCCGGGGCCTGACCGGTGGCTGAAACCGCCGTCACCGCCACGCCCGCCATGGCCATTACCATCACCATCGTCCGCATGGCGCCAGTCTAAAGGGGTCGGGTCTATTTCACAAATCTGCGTACTATTGAAACCGGATCCGGGGATCTGGCATCTGAAACAGGATCGGACACGGTTGCAGGAGGCGGCGATGAGAATTCTCGTGACAGGCGGAACCGGCACGGTCGGATCTCACGTCGTGGGCGCGCTCGGCGCCAGCGACGCCGAAGTCAGCGTCCTCACGCGCGACACCGGCAAGACGGGCAGCCTCCCGCCCGGCGTCAGCGCCGTTCAGGGCGACCTGCTCGACCCCAAGGCCGTGCGCCGCATCTTCACCGGCGTCGATGCGGTCTACCTCGTCAACGCGCTAAGCCCGACCGAGGCACACGAGGGCCTGCAGGCGGTGTGCGGCATGCGTCTGGCCGGCGTGCGACGCATCGTCTATCAGTCGGTGCACAGCGCCGATCGCGTGTCGTACCTCCCCCACTTCGGCGCCAAGGTCGCCATCGAACACGCGCTGCGCCAGTCGGACATCCCGTTCACCATCCTGCGGCCGAACCACTTCTTTCAGAACGATGCCTGGAGCAAGGATGCCCTGCTCGGCCCCGGCATCTACCCGCAGCCGATCGGCGACGTCGGCCTCTCGCGCGTGGACGTCCGCGACATCGCCGACGCCGCGGCGGCCGCACTCCTCACCGCCGGCCACGAGGGGCAGACCTACGACATCGTCGGCCCGGAGGTGCTCACCGGCGAGGACGTCGCGCAGGTGTGGAGCCGCGTGCTGGGGCGAGAGATTCGATACGCGGGCAACGACCTCGATGCATGGGAGCAGCAATCGCTGCAGTACCTGCCGGAATGGATGGTCTTCGACGTGCGGCTGATGTTCGCGCACTTCCAGCAGCACGGCCTCGCGGGATCCGAGGAATCGGTCGCGCGCCTGTCGCGGCTCATCGGTCACCCGCCGCGATCGTTCGAGGCCTATGCCAGGGAGACGGCCGCGGCCTGGGACGTAGCGCCCGCATGAACGTGGTGCCCGCATGAACGTGGCGCCCTCGTCGGACGCACCACCGGGCGACGCGCGTCGACGCCCCTGGCAGTCATCCCGTTGAACCGGGGCTACGCCGTCCGGCGCCGTCTGCTCGATCGCTGCCACAGGATCAGCAGCAGGATGACCACGGGGCCGGCCGCGATCGCGAGCCACGCGACCGGCCACTCCCGTCCCTGGGGCGCACGAACATTGCCGTACTCGGACCGGGTCAGCGCCTCGGGATCGAACCCGACGCCGGACTTGAACACGACCTCGACGTCGCGGATGGCCGCGATGCGCTCGGTCAGGCTGCCGCGGACGGCGACCAGATCGGCCTGCATGCCCGGAGCGATCGTCCCAATCCGGTCCGCTTGGCCGAGAAAGGCCGCGCCGTTGGCGCTGGCAATCTGGATCGCCTGTTCGGCGGTGAAGCCGGAACCCACCAGCAACTCGACATTACGCTGATTGGCGTAACCCGCCAGCGCGCCGCCCCATCCGGTGGGATCGGCGCCGGCCAGCAGCAACCCGCCGGCGCGGACGAAATCACGCTCGAATCCCATCTCGAAAGCCAGCGCCTGATCGCTGCCACCGTAGAGCGCCGGGTTCGCCTGCCGGCGCTGCACCTGCGACACGTAGGCGTTCCACAGGCTGGCCTCGAGCAGCGGCTGCACGCGGCGATCGTAGAACGACGTCCGCGCGCCCAGGGTCTCGAACACGGCGAGCGTCGAGGTCACTGCCACGCCGTGCTCGACCAGCGCACGAATCGTCTGCTGAATCGGCGCACTGTCGCCGTTCATGCGCAGCAGCTCGCCCAGCGCGGCTCCCTCATTCGGGCACTGATCGGGCAGCTTGCCGGAATAGAACTCGGTGTCCACGATGATGCCGTGCTCGAGGTTGTCGATACCAAGCGCCGCGGCCTCGCGGAAGCCGACCGCGCAGAGGTGCCCGGTGACCGTCATGCCGCGCCGGTGCGCGACACGAATCGCCGCCGCCAGCTCGGGGCGGCGGATCGTCGTGTAAGCCTTCAGGGACGTGACCCCGGCATCGGCAAACTGCTCGACGGCACGTTCCAGCCCCGGAATGTCGTCGGTGGCATGCAGGTACGGACTGCCCACGTGAATCGCCGGGCCCGCTTCCCGCCCTTCGTCGATCTCGCGCTTGATCGCCAGGTCGCCGGCCAGGTCGACCGCGCCGCCAGTCCGAATGGTCGTGACGCCAGCCGCCAGCGACAGGCGGGCGAAGGTCCGCGGCAGGCTGACCAGCCGGCCGTCACCGATTGCATAGAACAGATGGTCGTGCATCCCGACCAGCCCCGGAAACACGGTGCGTCCGCGGAGGTCCACGACGACGTGCGGCTCGGCAGGGGGCGGAGTGGTGCCGGCGGGCCCGACGCGCAGGATGCGTCCGTCCTCGATGACGATCGTCTGGTCGGTCTTCACCGGCGTACCCGTACCGTCGATGACATCGACATGGGTCAGAACCAGGCGGGGATGGTTGAGGACGACGAACTCGGCGGGGATGGCGCCCAGGCTGGCGGGCGGTGTCAGCAGTGCCGGGCAGGCCACACCAATGGCCACCACCGCGCGCGCCCACGCCCCTGCTCTCTCCATGGAACACCCGCGCTCACCGATGTCACCCCGCCGCGCCGGGCTCACGTCACGCGTCCCATGAGCGGCACGTCCACTCAGTGGCCTCGGCTCACCGCGGCTGGCTCCTCGACGCCGAACAGCCTCGCGAATGGACCGGCCCTTCTCAGCAGCTCCCGCGGCGGCCCCTGCTCCGTGACGCGCGCGCCGTCGAGCACCACGACCATGTCGGCCTGCAGGGCCAGCTCCCGGCGGTGGGAGATGAGAATGGTCGTCCGGCCGCGCATGACCGACTGGTATCCCTCGGTCACCTGACGTTCGGTCACCGGGTCGAGCGCCGCGGTCGGCTCGTCGAGGACGAGCACGCTGGGGTTGGCGAGAAAGGCGCGGGCCAGCGCCACGCGCTGGCGCTCGCCCGCCGACAACGCGAGCCCGCGCTCCCCCACCACCGTGTCGTAGGCCTGCGGCAGCGACTCGACGAAGGCGGCGATGCCCGCGGACGCCGCCGCGGCGCGCACCTCGTCGAGCGTGGCATCCGCCCGGACGTAGCGGAGATTCTCCGCGATCGTCGCGTGCAGCAGCACCGGCTCCTGTTCCACCAGCACCACGTGCCGCCGCACCTCGGCGAGGGCGAGGGTGCGCAGGTCGTGGCCGTCGAGACGCACCACTCCGCGGTCCGGGTCGAGCATCCGCGTCAGCAGAAACGCGATCGTGGACTTGCCGCTGCCGCTGGCGCCGACGATCGCCAGCGTCCGGCCCGCGGCCGCGCTGAAGGTGACCTGGTCCAGCACGTCGAGGCCGCGGTCGAGGCGCAATGTCACCTGCTCGAACGTCACCTCGCCGCGCACGGCTCCGAGCGCGACCGGCGCCGCCGGTTCGATCACCTCGACGGGCGCGTCGAGCACCTCGAGCACGCGGCGCCACGACACCCGCGCCGTCGCCAGGCTCGCGTACAGGCCCATCAGGGCCTGCGCCGGCGCGAACACCCGCATCTGGTAGGCGAGGAAGGCGCCGAACGTGCCCAGCGTCAGCGTCCCGGCAATGACGCGCGACCCGCCGTAGAGAAACACGACGGCCGAGCCGATCGACAGCAGCACGCCGGGCAAGCCGCCGGCGAAGTAGGTGATGCGCTGCATGCCCATCACCGCGCGCACGAACGCCTCGTTCAACCGGTGGAAGCGCGAGACTTCGCGCGCCTGCGCGTTCGACGCCACGATCAGCGGGTTGGCCTGCAGGGTCTCGATCAGGAAGCTGCCGATGTCGGCGCTGCGCTGCCGCAGCTCGGCGACCTGGCCCTCGAGGCGGCGGCGGTAATGCACCAGCGCCCACAGGCTGAGCGGCATCAGCGCCAGGGCCACGAGCGACAGCCGCCAGTCGAGCCAGAACATCAGCACGAGGCTGCCGGCGAGAAAGAGCACGTTGCCGACCCAGGCGAGCGCCGCCTCGGCGGCGACGCGCTGGATCTCGCCAATGTCGCCGTTGATGCGCGCGATCACGTCGCCCAGCCGGGTGCGCGCGTAGAAGCGCGGCGACAGCCGCTGCAGATGCCGATAGAGCGCGAGCCGCATGTCGAACAGGATGTCTGCCGACACGCGCGTGTAGCGCAGGCCGCTGCTGACGTTGAGGACGAACCCGAGGACGCCGAGCGCGGCGAACCACAGCACGATGCGCTGGAGGGCGGCGCGATCGCGGCCGACCAGGGCCGTGTCGATGAGGTCCTTGGACAGGTAGGGAATCGCCAGCGTGGTGGCGGTGCTGACCAGGCTGATGGCGACCACCAGCGACAGCCGGCGCCAGTACGGCGTCAGGTAGGCAAACGCCCGGCGGAGCTCCGCGTCGCGCACTCCGGCATTGTAGTCAGGGATCAGGGGCCAGGGGCCAGGGTTCAGGGGCCAGGCCTCAGGCGTCAGGCGTCAGGCGTCAGGGGCCAGGCTTCAGGCCTCAGGGGTCAGGGCTCAGGGCTCAGGGATCAGGGATCAGGGATCAGGGGTCGGGACTGAGAATTACTTGAAGCCCGGGGCCCGGGGCCTGGGGCCCGGGGCCCGGGGCCTGGGGCCTGAAGCCTGGCGCCAGGCCCCTGGCCCCTGAGCTCACTTCTGCGCGGCGCGCAGGTCCATCTCCTGCTGGCCGCGGTAGATCGAGCACCAGTCCTTGTGCTCCGCCACCGGCATGCCGCACTCGACGCACACGCGCGTCCGCTGGATGGGCTCGGTCGATTTTCCGCTGAAGAGTCGTTTCAACAAGGACACGCAGAACCTCCCGCCTCAGGGTGATCACATACCGATACGTTGGACGGGCGGGGAAGGTTCTGGGTTGGCTCAGCGGCCGGTCGGGTTCGACGCGGCCGCTTTCGGCAGCACGAACAGGTTGGTCGTCTGGTCCGCCGTCATCTGGATGGTCCGGAGGTACTTATACGTGGCCGCCTCGTAGACGTCGATCGTCGCACCCGCCTGGAACACGTAGAGCAGCTTGCCGTTCGACGACACGCGCAGCGCCATCCGCGGGCGGCCCTCGAAGGCGGTGCGGCTGACCAGGGTCTTCTTCTCGAGATCGAAGGTCCAGAACTCGTAGCGGCCAATCTGCTGGAGCAGGCCGTAGCCGCGCTTGCGGTCCGGCGCCATGGCGAACCCGACGAACTCCGGCGGCCCGAGGGGATGGAACTCCACGCTTTTGGCCATGAGGTTGACGCGGCCGATGCCCATGATGCGGCGGTGCTGCACCGGGTCGTCCACGGTGAACAGACCGGTGAAGAAGCCGGGGTCGTCGTTGATGGCGTCGACGGCGCCGAAGCTCACCCGTCCCAGCCCCTGTTCGATCGGGCGGCTCAGCGCCCAGGTATCCACCTCGGTGAAGTTCTCGGTCTCGAGAATCAGCACATCGTCGCCGAAGAAATACAGGAGCTTGCCGTCGGGCGAGAACTGCAGGTTGACGTTCTCGCGCACGTCGCCCCCGGGCCACGGGATGGTGCGGGTGACCTTCTTCTCGCGCAGGTCGTACAGCTCCAGCGCGACGTCGCTGATCTCCCAGCGATCGATGAGCTTGGTCGAACTGCGGGTGAGCAGGATCATGAAGCGCTCGAGCGGATCGACCTGCATGCTGCGGATGCGCGTGCGCTTGTTGCCGCTGCTCAAGGTGAAGGTGTCGAGCGTGCTGCGCGACGCGATGTCCACGACCTCGACCTTCTCCAGGGTCGAGTCGAGGACGTAGAAGCGCGTCTTGTTGAGCGACAGGATGAGCGACCGTGGAATGCCGGTCTGCAGCTTGATCGCCCCGATCTGCTGCTCGGTCGCTTCGTCGAAAATCTGGACGTCGCCGGAGTAGGTGCCGATGTAGAGCAGGTGATCGCCACCGGCCGGCGCCGGCGCACGCCCGGCGCGCTGCGCCTGCGGCGCCGCGACCGCGGCCAGCAGCACGACGAGCGCCGTGCACAGCGCCACCTCGCCCCCCCGCGTCGTCGTTCGGAAGTCGCCCGTCATTTCTTGTCCGGGAAGATGAGGTCGATCTTGCGCCAGTCCTTCTGCGCGGCGGCGCATTTGGCGGTCCAGTCCGGCGCGTGGTTCAGCTGGTCGGGTACCTGTGCCGGCCAGAAGCACCCCATGTGGCAGTCGAACAGATCGCGCTCGACCGGCTGGCACAGGCCGGCGGTGCCGCCGTTGCGGTCGGCCTCCCAGCCGGGCGAGAACACCAGCGAGCATCCGATCGGAATGTGCGGCCCCTCGGGCTGCTGCGGCGGGCCGCCCTGCAGCGCCACGACGTCGGCGGTCGCCTGCTCCATGCGGGCGGCCTTGCGGTTGATGGCTTTGAGATGGTTCATGCGCTCACGACACTTTCTCCGGCGCCTCGTCCTCGAACTGCTGCAGGAAGGCGGGGTTCTTCACCGCGATCTCGCCGTAAATTTCCAGGCAGGTGTGCGTCCAGCCGCGAATCCACTCGCAGTAGTGCAGGTTCGGTCGCGTCGTCGACCCGTACCGGGTGTTGGCCTCGTGGTAACAGCCGCCGGCGCAGATCGGGCGCGCCCAACAGGTCCGGCAGTCGGTCTTCTCGGCGATGTGATGCGTGTCGAGGAATTCCTGCTGGCGCTCACGGCTGACCCCGCCGCGCACGTCGCCGAGGCGGTGCTCGTCGGAACCGGCAAACCGGTGGCACAGCGCCACGGCGCCGTCGGTGGCGACGCCCATCAGCCCGATGCCGGCGCCGCACGGGTACGCCTTGGCGTGGCCCTGGTGAATTTCCTGCAGCGTCTCGCGGACGTTGGAGAACCCATGGTGCCGGTTGGCGAGGGCCGCATCGCGGTACTCGTCCGCCAGGGCGCGGAACTGCGCCAGCAGGACGTCGAAGCCGCCGTCGCCGATGGCGTAGTCGCGGCCGGACGCCGTCGTCACCGGCGCGAACCCGACTTCCCAGAAGCCCATGTCGTCGGTGAGGTGACGATAGATTTTCGTCACGTCGAGCGTCTGCCGGGTGAGGGTGACGCGGGCCCCGATCGGCCGGGAGCGATGCCGGGCCAGCAGCGCCTTGATCTTCGGCGCGGCGACGTCGTAGCTGCCCAGGCCGTTCTTGAAGACGCGGAACTTGTCCTGCATCTCCTCCGGGCCGTCGATCGAGATGGTCACCCCGACGCGGTGCTCGGCGAGGAACTCGATGACGTCGGGCCGCAGCAGCGTGGCGTTGGTGGTGAGGCTGAAATCGACGGTCTTCCCCACCTCGGCCGCACGTCGTCGTGCGTAGTCGATGGTCGCGCGCAGCACCGGGAAGTTCATCAGCGTCTCGCCGCCGAAGAAGGTCATGTGCGCGGTCGGGTTGTCGCCCGCTTCGCGCAGCATGAACTCGACGCTGTCGCGCGCGGTCTCCTCGCTCATGAACTTCGGCTGGCGGCCGTTCTCGGTGTCGACGATCTTGTCTTCGCCGTACTCGTAGCAATAGGTGCAGGCCAGGTTGCACTGGTTGGTGACGTTGACCACCAGCGTCTGCAGCGGTACCGGCCGCAGAGGCACGATCTTCGGCGTCGGCGCCTGCGTTGCTGCATCGGCAATCGCGCGGACGCGCCGCAACTCGGCAATCGACCCGGCGACCTCGGCGGGAGCGAAGCGCGGCCCCAGCTCCTCCACCAGCGCGTCGTGATCCCGGGCGCCGTCGCGCAGCCCGTCGAGCACGGCGCGCGAGCACGCGTCCACCGCAAACACCGCGGCGCTCGGCACCAGATAGAGGAACTCCTGCCCGGCCGCCACGAACGCGTGTGCTTCGCGGAGCGCCAGCGTGCTCATCGCGATCCTCCTGGCGGCTCGAACCGCATGTAGAGCGGCACGGTCACCAGCAGGTGGGCGCGCGCGCGCAACGGGGTGGCGGGCTTGCCACCGGCGGTCTCGGGTGTGTAGACGGCCACCGCGTACACATCGCCGATGTTGTTGCGGCTGCCGGGCCGCGCCGGGTTCGGCCCATCCACGTTCGGCGTGAAGAGACCGGTCTTGGCGTCGATGGCGCCGACGAACTTGATGTCGTCGTCGTTGTAGATCGCCGCGTATTCCTCGAGGCTCCAGGTCGCCGGCACCAGGCCGAGGTCGATGTCGTCGGGCGTGTCGGGCTTGTCGTCGGCGCCGTTGTCGAACGCACGGGCCTCGAACTGCGCGAACCCCTTCGGAAAGACGTCGCCGCCGATCCGGGCCATCGCCCAGGTGGGCGTCACGCGCAACGCGTCGACACTGTCGTAGACCGCCAGCGCGCGCGCACGCGACGCGCCGGCGACGAACAGATCGCGGACACCAGGAGCGGCGGCGGCCGCCACCGACACCGTGAGCGTCGCCGCGTCCGGCGTGACGCCGGAGACGCCGGTCACGGTGATGCCCGGCCCGAGATCGACGTCGGCGGCGGCCAGCGAGGAGGGCAGGTTGGCGCCAAAGACCTTGAGCGTCTGCCCCGTCGAGCCGGCCCGCAGTGCCGTGCGATCGGTGCCGAGGACGCGCGTTTCCGCGCCGACGCGCTCGAGCGTCACGTCGAGCCCGAGCTCGTCGTAGCCGCCCGTGAACCATCGCCCTTCGATCGTGCGCCAGTTGCGATCGACGAACATCACCTCGCGCATGCCCTCGTCGCGCCCGGCGGTGGACGAGCGGCCGCGCCACTGGTAGCCCGTGTAGACCACGGCCTGGCCGGTGCGCGTCACGGACTCGCCGGTTCGCGCGTAGACCAGCCGCGTCTCGGTCGTGAATTCGTCAGGGCTCGACGAGGGCTTGACGACCATGGTGCCGTAAGCCGCGCCCTTGCCGGTTTCACTGGCGCTCACCGCCCACGTGCCCTCGAGCCGCGCCGGCCTCATCGTGGCCGCCCAGGCCGTCCACTCCGGCGTCTTCAGCGGAAATGCCCGGGCCAGGTGATCGACCGCTTTCTCGACCGGATGCCGCGTGTCGGGCGGACGTCCGTCCGGCGACGGGTCGCGCGGGGGCGGGCCGCCGCGCCGGAACGCCTGGTTGTCCACCAGCGGGTACCAGCCGCGGTGCATCGCCATCAGCAGATTCCACTCGTCGCGCGTCCGGCGCTGCGAGATCACCCGGCCCATGGAGTGGCAGCGGTTGCAGACGTCCTCGGTCTCGGCACTGGCGGTGTACTTGTAGTCGATCAGCCGGCGCTCCACCTCGAACGCCGCCGGACGAGCCTCTTCCGGGGCGAGGCCCAGATGGTCCGACAGGTACTTGACGACGGCACGCGCCGCCTGGGGCTCGATCTGCAGCCCGTTGAGCGCGGCCATGCGCTGGATGGCGATCTGCCAACCTTCCGGCGTGTTGCGCTGGAACGAGATGCGCGACAGTTGCTGCTTGGCATCCGGCTTGTGACAGCTGGCGCACGCCTTGATGACACCCGCGTCGCTGATCGGAATGCCCTCGTCCGGTTTCGCCGCCGGCGCCGTCGGCGCGGCGGGCGAGACGTTCTGGGCGAGGAGAAGATGATCAGCCGACGCGATGGATGAGACCACTGATGCCGCCAGCAGGCACGCCGCGGCGCCGAATATCACACGCACAACAGACCGCATATCGCCTCGTGAGCGTCAGTTGTAACACACTCGGCGACGATTGCGATCCGGCGTCGGGACGAATGGAGTGTTAGATTACGAGCCAGGGGCGACGGGTGCGACAGGTGCGACGGGTGCGGCAGGTGCGGTGCGGTGCACGGGTGCGGCGGGTGCGGTGCGGTGCACGGGTGCATCAATGACGGGAGTGAGGGCACCGATGCGGCTCACGATTTCGTTGGTCCTCGCGGCCGTGCTGGGTGGCGTGGGGGCGCCGGCGGCGCCGCCGGTGGGGACCGCTACCGAACTGGGGCTGCAGGGCTCGGCCAAGGTGCTCTGCTCCGCCGTGTTCGTTTCGGGGCGGGAGCCTGACGAGTTCGTCGCCAACAGCGGCTTCTGGTTCATGCCCGCCGGCGAGGCGGAGAAGGTCACGTGGACCGTCGATCGCGGCCGCAAGGCGGTGACGACGACCGTCGGCGCGATCAGCCGGAGCGCACGCTTCTACGGCGATCAGGGGTGCATCATCGATCGGCCGGGCGCCAGCGGCGTGGCGTTCACGCCGGTGCCGGTCCGCACGGCCCTGCCCGATGCGATGACCCAGGATTGGCCCATGGGCGACCGCATCCCGCCCGCAGCCGGCGGCGGCCTGCCGGCGGACCGGGTGCAGGCGGCCCTCGACACGGCGTTCGCCGACCCCGAGGCGCGGACCGCGGGCATGGTCATCGTGCACAAGGGGCGACTGGTCGGCGAGCGCTACCGGACCGGCATCACCTTGGAGACGCAGCTCGAAAGCTGGTCGATGGGCAAGAGCCTCACCGCCACCCTGTTCGCCCTGCTGGTGCGCGACGGGACCTACACGCTCGAGCAGCGGGCGCCGGTGCCCGAATGGCAGGAGCCGGGCGACCCGCGCGCGGCGATTCGCCCCATCGACCTGCTGCGCATGAGCAGCGGGCTGCGCTTCATCGCGACGCAGGATCCCGATTACACCCCCGACAAGGGCTATCCCGATCACTTCTACATCTATACCGGCGCGGTGAACGCGTTCGACTACTCGGTCAACGTGCCGCTGCAGTTCCCGGTGAATACCGAGGGGCGTTATCGCAACGCCGACCCGTTGACCATCGGGCGGCTGATCAAGCGCGCCGTGGAGGCGCGCGGCCAGGAGTACCTGACCTGGCCGCAGCGCATGCTGTTCGACCGGATCGGCATCCGCCGGCAGGTCCTGGAGACCGATCCCTACGGCAACTTCCTGCTCACCGGCTACGACTACGGCACTCCGCGCAACTGGGCACGGCTCGGCCTGCTCTACCTGCAGGACGGGGTGTGGCAGGGCGTCCGGCTGCTGCCGGAGGGCTGGGCGACGTTCGTCAGCACCCCGGCGCCGGCGTGGAACACGCCGACCTATGGCGGGCTGTTCTGGATCAACGGCACCGGGCAATGGAACCTGCCCCGCGATTCGTACTTCATGGCCGGTGCCGGCGGGCAGTGGACGTTCGTGATTCCCGCGCACGAACTCGTGGTCGTGCGCATGGGTCACTACCGGGGCGCCGCGGCCGGACAGCGGGCGCTCAACGCCGCGTTCACGCGGCTGCTGGGGACCGGCTCGCCGAATCAGGCAGCCGGGGTCTCGGGCATGAACCGCAGGTAACCGCGCGCGATCGCCGTGGCCAGCGCGGTCAGGAAGTCGGGCAGCGCGGCCGGCGCATGGGCACGGTTGTAGGCCTCGAACAGGTCCGGCACCTGCGTGCAGGACGGCGCCAGCGCCGTCAGCGCGATCAGATCCACGTCGCAGAGGAAGCGAACACCGGCGGGCTGCGCATCGCTGACGAGCCGCGACTCGAGGACGATTTCGCTGCCGGCGACCGCCGGGCGCGGCTCGACGCGCAGGTCCGGCGCCGGCCGCAGGCGCAGCCACTCCGCCCGGCGTACCTGCTCGAACGCCGCGCGCACGTCCGCGGCATCGTCCGGCGCGGTGTCCAGGAAGTCGGCCGGCGTACGGTCGACCCAGAACGGGTGCGCGTGCGCCGGCGCCGCGCCGGCCAGGTGCTGGGCGGTCAAGCGCCGGAACGCCGCGTAGACGTCGGTCTCGCGGGCGGCAAAGAACTCGAGCGCCGTTGTTCGCATCGCGGGACGGACGAGCGCGGTGTGAGTGGCGACGGCCGCGAGCCAACCGGACGCCAGCGCTTTCTTGACGCCGATCGATGACAGCGGATCGATGAACGACGCGGCGTCGCCGACCAGCAGCGTGTGCTCGTCCGCGTAGCGTCGCGCGGAGTACATCGAGGCGTCCCAGCCGGCGGGACCGGACGCGAGCGACGCCTGGCGCGAGAGCGCCGCGAGCAGGCGCGTCTTGCCAATCTCCGCGAGATACACGTCGCGCGCGGTCCGATCGTGCAGCAGGTCCGAGCGCGTCGGGTCGACCATCACGGCGATGTACCGATCCCGGGGCGGCGCGGCATGTTCCGCCGCCCTCGCCGGTGCTGCGACGCCCGCGCCCGGTGCGTGCGGCACCGACCATGCCCAGCCGTTGCCGTACGATTCGATGACGGTCTGGGTCTGGTCCGGGATGTCGAACCCGGCGGCCGACCGCCAGTGCCCGATGAGAGCGACCGTGCGGTGCGCGGGCTCGGCGACGCGCCAGCCACGGGCACGGGCGACGAGGCCGGCGCGGCCGGTGCAGTCGAGGGTGAAGGTCGCCGCGTCGCCACGCGACTCGGCCTCGCTGGCGCGCCGCTGTTCGAACCGGACGCCCGCCTCGCGTGCCGCCCGCTGGAGGATCGGCTCGAGCTGGTGCGCCGTCACCTGCCAGCCGCGGGCGCCCCCGGCGAACGGCTCGACGCGCAGTCCGTCGTGCCCCCACGCCACGGTGTTGCCGGTGGAGCGGAGGAACCCGGCGCCCGCGATCGCGTCGCGGATGCCGAGCAGATCGAAGAGCTTTTCGGTAGAAGGCGGCAGGGATTCGCCGAGGCCGGCGGCGGGCGGTCCCGGCCGGGTGACGAGCGTCACCGCGTGCCCCCACCCCGCCAGCAGACGGGCGGCGGCGCAGCCCGCGGGGCCGCCGCCGAGCACCACCACGTCAGGTCGCGCGGCCGGCACCCCCGGATTCTATCGAGTCGACGGCTCGCTGGCCTCGAGCCACGCCAGCGTGCGCCGCAACCCTTCCTCGAAGGCCACATGCGGACGATAGCCGAGCAGGCGCTCGGCCTTGACAATGTCCGCCTGCGAATCGCGCACGTCGCCGGCGCGGTCGGGGCCGTGCGTCGCCGCCGCCGCGGTCCCGGTGAGGCGCTGCAGCACGGCGAACAGGTCGTTCAGCGAAATGCGGCTGCCGGTCGCGACGTTGATCACCTCGCCGGCGGCGTCGGGCGCATGCACCGCGCGCAGGACGCCATCGACGACGTTGGCGACGTAGGTGAAGTCGCGCGTCTGCCCGCCATCGCCGTGGATCGTCGGCGCCCGCCCGTCGACCAGCGCGCGGAGGAAAATCGAGATCACACCGGAATACGGCGAGCCCGGATCCTGTCGAGGCCCGAATACGTTGAAGTAGCGGATGGTCACCGTCTCGAGCCCGTACAGCCGGGTGAACAGCTGCATGTACTGCTCACCGACCAGCTTCTGCAGCGCGTACGGCGACTGCGGGTTGGTCGGCATGTCCTCGCGCTTGGGCAGCGTCGGCGTGTCGCCGTAGGCGGACGAGGACCCGGCGTAGACCAGGCGCCGGACCCCGGCGTCACGCGCGGCGACCAGCAGGCTGAGCGTCGCGTCCACGTTGGCGCGATGGGTGGTGAGCGGATCCTCGACCGATCGCGGCACCGACGGGATCGCCGCCTGATGGAGGACGTAGTCGACCCCCTCGACCGCCTCCCGCGCGATCGCGGGATCGGCGAGGTCGCCGGTGATCAGCGTGAACGCCGCGGTGCGGCCGCCGACCGCCGCGTCGACGTTCTCCGGTTTGCCGGTGATGAAGCTGTCCACCACCCGGACCGTGTCGCCGCGATCGAGCAGCGCGTGGACCAGGTGCGAGCCGATGAATCCGGCGCCGCCGGTGACGAGATACACAGACATGAAGTTTGCCGCGTCAGGCCGCCGCCGACCGGGAGGAACGGGGCGAACGACCTTACGAAGGAAATGGGCCCTGAGGCAGGCCGGGAACCAGCCGCAACGCGTTCTTGTAATAGAGCTTCTTCAGCACCTCGTCCGGCAGTCCCATCCCGTACAGCTGCCAGAACGCGTGGTAGTCGCGATAGTAGTCGAAGTACTCGTCGGTGGTTTCGAACACGCGCCAGTAATAGGGGAACTCGTCCACCTGGAAGCTGTCCTTGCCGAAGAGCACGCGGTCCTGGTACTGCACGAAGAACGCCCGCGCGGCGCGCGGCTGCCGCCCCAGCTCCGCCAGGATCGCGGCTACTTCGGGGTAGACGTTGGGCAGCCGGTCGAGCCACTGTGCCGCGAGCGTCAGGTCGTTGGCGTGGTAGCCGAAGTGCGCGGCGATGAACTGCGTGCGCGGATGGCGGGCGAACATGCGGTCGCGCTCGTCGAGCAGCTCGCGGAAGCGCGGCGCCTCGGCCGGCGGATACCGCCGATCGCGGAACAGCGCCATCTCGAGCCAGCGCTCGTTGCTGTAATCGAGCGGCTCGAAGAACTCCTGCGGCTCGGCGGTGTGGATCAGCACCGGCACGCCGTGGCGTCCGGCCGTGGCCCAGATGGCGTCGAGCTCCGGATCGTCGACGCGGAGGCGGCTGCCGTCCGCCTTGCGCAGCCGGAGCCCGAGGTCCTTGAAGATCTTCAGCCCCCTGGCTCCCGCCTCGATGTCCGCCGACAACTGCGCCGCCGCGGCCTGCGACCAGCCCGGGGTCCCCACGCCGCCGAAGTCCACGTTGGCGAACAGGACCATGCGGTCCCGGTGCGGGCTGGCAACAATCGCGGCGAGACCCTGCTGCAGCCGCTGGCCGGAGCCGCCGCTGAGGTTGACGAGGATCTGCAGGTTGTTGCGGTCCATTCCACGCACCACCTCGTCGAGCTGCCCTGCGGAGATCGGGGTCGGCTGGTGGCTGTGGATGTCGATGACCGGATACCTGGCGCGCGGGACCTGGTGCTCGGGCACGACCAGGGTGCGGCGCGGTTTGTAATCGACGATCGATGGCGGCGGAAACTCCGGGGCGCGCCCGGCTCCCGGCCGCGGCCGGCCCGCGCCGGGTCCCTGGGCGACCAGCGTGCTGCACACGAGAGCGGCGGCCAGCGCCGCGGCCATGGTGAGACGGCTCTTCATGATGGAACGGGGGCGGGACAAAGTGCTGCAGTCAGCCTGTAAGCCGAATTCTGTCCGCCGGCACCGCGTCTGCACGCGCCACCGGCGGGATGACCATTCCTCTAGCCCCGGCATTGCTGACGGGGTCCAGCAACCTACCCGGAGACTTCAGGCGGGCCGCCCTCGAACGTCTCCCTATTTGGTCTTGCTCCGTGCGGGGTTTTGCCTGCCACTCCTGTTACCAGGAGCGCGGTGCGCTCTTACCGCACCTTTTCACCCTTACTCGCCCTCGCCCGAGGGCGCGGACGAGCGGTATATTTTCTGTGCCACTGGTCCGTCGGGTTGCCCCGCCCGGGAATTACCCGGCGCACTGCCCTGTGGAGTTCGGACTTTCCTCTCCCGCGGGCACTTCGCCGGCCGCCGCCTCACGGCGCCAGCCTCCGGTTACCCCCGGCAGCGGTCATCCAGCCGACTGCAACACTCCATTATCGCATGCCCGCGCGCGCCTACCCGTCGGCCTCCTGCGAGATCTGGTACTGCTCGAGTTTCTTGTACAGGTTGCTGCGCGGGGTGTCGATCACCTCGGCGGTCTTCGAGATGTTCCAGCCGTTCTCGCGCAGCTTGTTCACGAGAAACGCGCGCTCGGAGGTGGACTTGAACTCCTGCAGCGTCGGGGCCTGCATCCAGGAGGCGTTGGCGGCCGCCGGCGCCGCGCCGTCGGCCGCGGCCGCGGCGGGCAGGGGCGGCAGTTCGCCGGGTCGGCCGCCGGCGAAGTCGGGCAGGTCCTTGACGTCGATCTGGTCGGCCGGGCTCATGATGATCAGCCGCTCGACGAAGTTGCGCAGCTCGCGGATGTTGCCGCGCCAGTGGTGCTGCTTGAGGCGGTCCATCGCCGCGGCGGTGAAGGTCTTGCGGCGGAAGTTGTTCTCGCGCGTGAACAGGTCGGCGAAATGGCGCACCAGGGTGGCCAGGTCGTCCTTGCGATCGCGCAGCGGCGGCACGTGGATCGGAATCACGTTGAGGCGATAGAACAGGTCCTCGCGGAAGGTGCCGCGCACGATCTCCTCCTCGAGGGTCTTGTTGGTGGCGGCGATGACGCGGACGTCGACCTTGATGATGCGGTTGCTGCCCAGGCGCTCCAGCTCCTGCTCCTGCAGCACGCGCAGGACCTTGGCCTGCGTCTTCAGGCTCATGTCGCCGATCTCGTCGAGGAAGATCGTGCCCTTGTCGGCCTGCTCGAACTTGCCGATCTGGCGATCGGTGGCGCCGGTGAACGAGCCCTTCTCGTGGCCGAAGAGCTCCGACTCGATCAGCTCGTCGGGGATGGCGGCGCAGTTGACCTGGACGAACGTGCCGTCGCGGCGCAGCGATTCGCGATGGATGGCGCGCGCCACCAGCTCCTTGCCGACGCCGCTCTCGCCCCAGATCAGCACCGTCGCAGTGGTCGGCGCCGCCTTGCCGATCGCCTCGCGCACGCGCGCCAGCAGGGGCGAATCGCCGACGATTTGATAGCGCTTCTCCGCGTCGCGCTTGAACGAGCGGTTCTCGCTGCGCAGCCGGCGGGAGTCGACGGCGTTGCGCACGGTCACCAGCACCCGCTCCCGCTCGAGCGGCTTCTCGATGAAATCGAAGGCGCCGAGCTTGGTCGCCTCGACGGCGGTGGACACCGTCCCGTGCCCGGAGACGACGACGATCGGCGTCACCTCGACGAGGTGGCGCAGCCGCTGCAGCACCTCCAGCCCGTCCATGCCCGGCATCTTGACGTCGAGGAACACCAGATCGGGCGCCTCGCGCTCGGTCTGGGCGATGCCCTCCTCGCCGGTCGGCGCGGTCAGCACTTCGTAGCCCTCGTACTCGAGGATCATCTTCAGCGAGTCCCGGATCGCCGCTTCGTCGTCGATTACGAGGATGCGTGGCTTCATTGATGCGCGCGCTGTCAGGGTCACGGGGTGGTCAGGCGATTGGCGCCGGGCGCCGCGCGGCGCCGCGGCGGCGCGGGCGGCTCCGGCCCGCTACCGCAGGTCCATCCGCACCGTGCGGATGTTCTTCTGATCGATGTCCGGGATGTAGAGGAAGACCGCAACCGCCTCGCCCGGACGCACGTCGGCGAGAATGCGGCGGAAGTCGGCCACCGAATCCACCGGCTCGCGATTGATCTCCAGCAGCACGTGCCCGCGCTCGATGGCGGCGTCGTGCGCGGCGCTCATCGGCTCCACCCGCTGCACCAGCAGGCCGGTCATGCCGCGCGGGACGTCGAAGCGGTGGGCGTTACGCGCGTCGATTTCGATCACCGTCATCCCCAGATCGCCGGGGCCGACGTCCCGGATCGTGCGATCGAGTCGCGGCTGATCGGGCGCGGTGCGGGTGGCGCCGCGCACCGGTGATCGCTCCGCGAGCTTGACGGCGATCTCGCGCACCCGGCCGTCGCGCATGACCTCGAGCCGGGCGGTCGAGCCCGGCTCGCGCGCCGCGATTTCCCGAATCAACCCGTTGTTGGAGGCGACGTCGCGCTGGTCCACCGCCGTGATCAGGTCGTACGGCTTCAAGCCGGCGCGCTCGGCCGGCGAGCCGGCGGTGACATCCTGGACCAGCGCCCCGATCGTGCTCGGCAGCTTCAGCGACGCCTGCAGGTCGGGATCGACGTCACGCAGCGCCACGCCGATGTAGCCGCGCGTCACCACGCCTTTGTCCTTCAGCTGCGGCAGGATGAGCTTGGCCTGGTTGATCGGCACCGCGAACCCGATGCTGCTCGCCTGGCGGCTGATCGCCGAGTTGATGCCGATGACCTGGCCGCGCGAATTGATCAGCGGCCCGCCGCTGTTGCCGAAGTTGATCGCGGCGTCGGTCTGGATGTAGTCGTCGAGGCTCATGTCGAACAGCTTGCGGCCCATGAAGCTGACGACGCCGACCGTGACCGTGTGCTCGTAGGCCAGCGGATTGCCGATGGCGCACACCCATTCGCCCACCCGCAGGTCGTCGGAGTCGCCCATGGTGGCGTGCGGCAGCTTGGCCTCGGTGCGCACGCGGATGAGGGCGATGTCGGTGTCGGCGTCGAAGCCAATCACGTCCGCCCGCAGGCTGCGCCCGTCGGACAGCTTGACGGTGATGCGATCGGCGCCTTCGATGACGTGGTGGTTGGTGAGGATGTGTCCGTCTTCGTCGATCAGGAACCCGGTCCCGGCGCCGCGGCGGGGCGCATCGCCGCGCCGCCGCTCGTCGATCGGATCGTCCAGCAGGTCGGGGCGGGGCGTGCCGCGGCCGGCGGGCGGCGTCTGCCGGCCCTGCCGTCGGGTGCGGCTGCTGGCCTCGATGTTGACCACCGCCGGGTTGAGCCGCTCGGCGACGTCGGCGAAGTTGACGACGCCGGCGATGCCGGGCACGACCACCCGGTCGGCGCGCGGGGCAGGCACCGCCGAGACCATCGGCGCGGAAATCGCGGTCGCCGGCGACATCGACCCGGTCACGACCATGCCGACCATGAACGATACGCACGCGGTGAGGCCCACGGTGAAGCCGACGAACCGCCTGGTCATCCTTCCCACATTATAAGGGTCAGGAACGCCGGCTCATCCAGCGTTTCCACCGCGAGTGCCCGGGCTTTCTCGAGCTTGCTCCCGGGATCGGTCCCGGCCACCACGTAGGTCGTCTTGCGGCTCACCGAGCCGGTCACCTTGCCGCCCAGTGCCTCGATGCGTCGAACCGCCTCGTCACGCGACAGCGCCGCGAGCGTCCCCGTGATCACGAACGTCTGCCCGGTCAAGGGGCCGGGGCCCTCCGACCGCGCCCGGCGCGGCGCCTCGACGCGCACGCCCGCGGCCGCCAGCCGCGCCAGCAGCGCACGGTTGGCCGGCTCGTCGCACCACAACCGCACCGACGCGGCCAGCACCGGCCCCACCTCCCGCACCTGCTGCAGTTGGTCGTGCGAGGCCGCCACCAGCGCGTCGATCGAGCCGAACTCATCGGCCAGGACCTGCGCGCCGCGTTCGCCGACGTGGCGGATGCCGAGCCCGTTCAGCAGCCGCCAGAGTTCGTTGGACTTCGAACCATCGATCTGCGCGACCAGCTTGGCGGCGGACTTCTGGCCCATGCGATCGAGGCCGGCCAGGGTCTCGACGTCGAGGTCGTACAGATCGGCCACGTCCTTGACCAGCGCGCGCTCGACGAGCTGGTCGATCAGCGCCTCGCCCAGCCCTTCGATGTTCATGGCGTAGCGGGACGCGAAATGTTCGAGGCCGCGCTTGAGCTTGGCCGGGCAGGAGGCGTTCTCGCAGCGCCACACGACTTCGTCCTCGGGCTTGACCAGCGCGGCACCGCACACCGGACACGTCGCGGGCATGGCCCATGGCTGCGAGTCCGCCGGGCGCCGGTCGAGCACCGGTCCGACCACGCGCGGGATGACGTCACCGGCCTTCTCCACAATCACCGTATCGCCGGCGCGGATGTCCTTGCGCGCGAGGTCCTCGGGATTGTGCAGCGTCGCCATCGAGACGGTCGAGCCGCCGACGAACACCGGCTCGAGGATGGCGAACGGCGTGGCGGCGCCGGTGCGGCCGATGTTCACCGCGATCTCGCGCAGCCGGGTGGTCGCCTGCTGCGCCGGGAACTTGAACGCGGTGGCCCAGCGTGGGAACTTCGATGTCGCGCCCAGGTGTTGGCGCAAACTCAGGCGATCCAGCTTGACCACGACGCCGTCGGTCTCGAACTGCAGCGTCTGGCGGCGTTCGCGCCAGACCTCGCAGAAGCGCCACACCGCGTCGATGCCCTCGCAGCGCTCCCAGTGCGGCTCGACCGGCAGGCCCCAATTGCGCAGCCGTTCCAGCATCTCCGCGTGCGTGGCGGCGCCTTCTCCCCGGCCGGGCGTGACGATCTGGTAGGTCCAGGCCGACAGGCCCCGGCGCGCGACCAGCGCCGGGTCGAGGTTGCGCATGGCGCCTGCCGCCGCGTTGCGCGGATTGGCGAACAGCGGCTCGCCGGCCTCACGCCGCTCCTCGTTGATCTGGTCGAAGCGCGACCGCGGCAGGAACACCTCGCCGCGGACCTCGAACCGCCCGGTCGCGTCGCCGCGCAGGCGCAGCGGCAGGGCGCGGATGGTCCGGACGTTGGCGCTGACATCCTCGCCGCGCACGCCGTCCCCCCGGGTCGCGCCGCGCACGAGACGGCCATCCTCGTAGGTCAACGCGATGCTGAGCCCGTCGATCTTGAGCTCGGCGACGTAGGCCACCGGGCCGCTCGTCTCCAGCCCGCGGCGGACCCGCTCGTCGAACGCGCGCAGCTCCTCCTCGTCGTAGGCATTGTCGAGTGACAGCATCGGCGACAGGTGCTCGACGGTGGCGAACCCGTCGGCCGGACGGCCGCCGACGCGCTGGGTCGGGGAATCCGGCGTGCACAGCGACGGATCGGCCGCTTCGATCGCCATCAGCTCGCGCATCAGGGCATCGAATTCGGCGTCGGAGATCTCGGGGGCGGCGTGGACGTAATAGAGCTCTTCGTGCCGGCGAATCCGGTCCCGAAGCTCGCGCGCGCGATCGGCCGGCGTCATCGCTCACACACCGGACGCGGCCCGCGCGCGGCGCCGCGGGCGCCGATCACCGGTCGCGGTAGAGCACGTAATCGGCGAGCCCCATGAGCGCGTCACGCTCCGGACTGTCGGCGAACACGCGCAGGTGCCGCTTGGCGCTCTCCCCGAACTCGACGGCGCGCGCGTACGCATACTCGATGGAGTGGTGCTCGGCCAGCAGCGCCCCGATGCGCGCCCAGTCGTCCCCGGCAACGTGCCGGTCCTTGACCACGGCGCGGATCAATCCGTCGGCCTCGGCGCCGCCGTGCTGCAGCAGATGGATGATCGGCAGCGTGATCTTGCCCTCGCGCAGGTCGCCGCCGATGGGCTTGCCGAGCGCGGCGGACTCGCCGGTGAAGTCGAGCAGGTCGTCGACCAGCTGGAACATGATGCCGAGGTTGAAGCCGTACTCGCGCAGCGCCAGCTCCCGCTCCTCGCCCACGCCGCCGAGCATGCCGCCGATCTGGGCGCAGCCGCCGAACAGGTACGCAGTCTTGCGGCGGATGATGTCGAAGTGCTCGTCCTCGGCGATGTCGACGACGCCGTTCTTGGTGAGCTGGTACAGCTCGCCTTCGATCATCCGCAGCGTGACGTCGCAGAGCAGGCGGACGACGTCGAGGGTGTCCTGCGTGAGCGCCATGGCCATCGACTTGATGTAGAGAAAGTCGCCGGCCAGCACCGTGACGTCGTTGCCCCACCTCGAGTGCACCGCCTTCTGGCCGCGGCGCAGCTCCGCATCGTCGATGATGTCGTCGTGAACGAGGGTCGCCGTGTGAATGAACTCGACGACGGCGGCGTTGAGAATGGCGCGCGGGCCGGAGTAGCCGCACAGCCGCGCCGCCATGAGCAGGACGGCCGGACGTACGCGCTTGCCGCCGCTCTTCTGGATGTACTTCCCGATCTCGGGAATGACGTCCACTTTCGACTGGACCTGGCGCTCGAACTCGCGCTCGACTGCTTCGAGGTCGGCGCGCACCGGTTCGAACATCTGAACCAGGTCGACACGGGTTTTCGGGGCCGCGTTAGTCAAGCTCGTCAATCTGACCATATCGCCGCGGCGAGTGTCAACGCGCGCACACCACGTAACCCTTGCGGATGCTGAGCTTTACAGGCAGCGTCGCGCTCAGGACGGTTGGAACAGGCGATCGAAGTTGCCGACCAGCGCGGCGCCCAGCGTCGCCCGGTCGACACCCCGCAACTCCGCCAGCAGGTCCAGCACGCGAACCACGTGGGCGGGCTCGTTGCGCTGACCGCGGTACGGCACCGGGGCGAGATACGGGCTGTCGGTCTCGATGAGCAGGCGATCCTGCGGCACCTGGCGGGCCGCCTCCCGCAACGCGGCCGCCCTGGGGAACGTCACGATGCCGGGCAGCGAGAGCTGGAAGCCGGTCTCGAGGGCGCGGCGGGCCGCGTCGGCGTCGCCCGAGAAGCAATGGAACACGCCGCGCAGACGCCCGTGCGACTCCTCGCCGATGAGGCGGAGGGTATCGGCCTCGGCCTCGCGCGTGTGAATGACGACGGGCAGCCCGCGGGCGGCGGCCAGCTGCAACTGCGCCCGGAACACGGCCTGCTGTACCGCCGGTGGCGAGAAGTCATAGTGGTAATCGAGTCCGATCTCGCCCACCGCTCGTGACGCCGGCACCCGATCGAGCTGCGTGGCGGTGACGTCGGCCGCACGAGCGGGGTCGTCGGCAAACACGTGGGCCTGGTGCGGGTGGACGCCGATGGCGAAGCGCACGTCCGGCCACGCCTCGGCGACGCGCGCCGCCTGCGTCACCTCGCTGTCGTCGGTCGCCGCCAGGATCACCAGACAGCGCACCAGCCCGGCCTCGCGCGCACGGCCGATGACGGCGTCGAGATCGGCCGCGAACTCGGGACCGGCGAGATGGCAGTGCGAGTCGATCACGGGACGGCGCATCCCGCCGCGGGGGCCGCGCGAGTCACCGCACCCGCGTCCCTGGCAGCGCCGGCTCCGCGTTGATCACGATGGGCGCCCCGCCGTCGGGGCTGGCGGCCAGCACCATGCCGTTGGATTCGATGCCCATCAGTTTGGCGGGCTTCAGGTTGGCGACGATGACGACGGTCTTGCCGACGAGGGCCTCGGGTTCGTAGGCCTCCGCGATGCCGGCCACGATCGTCCGCCGCTCGCCGCCGGCGTCGATCGACATCTTCACCAGCTTCTTCGACTTCGGCACCCGCTCGGCCTCGACGACCCGCGCCACGCGCAGCTCCACCTTCATGAAGTCTTCGATCGAAATCCGGTCGTCGGCGGGCGCCGGCGCGGCGGCTTGCGTCAGGCCGGGGACGGGTGCGGCAGGTGCGACGGGTGCGGCGGGGGCGGCGGGTGCGGGGGCGCGGGTGCGGCCGGGGCGCCGGGTTCGCCCGACGCCGGTTCCTTCGGGATCTCGGTCACGGTGAATGCTCCTGGTTCTCGACGCGGCCACAGGGGGCCTTCTGTCAGGACGTGCTTGGTTCCGCTGCCGCGCCACTCGGCGTCGGTCAACTGCCAGTCGCGCGCGGGGCGGTCGTCGCCCATGCGGCGGAGGATCTCGGCCGCCGATGCCGGCATGATCGGCAGCAGCAGGACCGCCGCGATGCGGACGGCTTCGGCGGCATCGGCGAGGGCGCCGGTCAGGCGATCCTCCTGCGCCGCGTCCTTGGCCAGCGCCCACGGTTGGGTCTCGGCGATGAAGAGGTTGGCGGCGTCCACCAGGCGGAAGGCGGCGGCGGCACCGTCGTGCAGGGCAAGGCGGTCCATGGCGCTGCGATAGTCGGCCAGCGCCCGCGCCGCGGCGCCGGGCAAACGGTCCGAGGCGCTGCCGCGACCGTCGATCTGTCCCGCGCGGTAGCGCGCGATCATCGTCGAGACGCGGCTCACGAGGTTGCCGAGGTTGTTCGCGAGGTCGGCGTTGTACTTCTCGCCCAGGCGCTGCCAGCTGAAGTCGCCGTCGCCGCCGTACGGCACCTCCTTGACCAGATACAGGCGCAGCGGGTCGGGGCCGAACCGGTCGGCGGCGTCGAGCGGGTCGACGACGTTGCCGAGCGACTTGCTCATGCGCTGGTTGTCCACCGAGATCCAGCCGTGGCCGAACACCTGCGCCGGCAGCGGGAGCCCGGCGCTCATCAGCATGGCGGGCCAGATGACGCAGTGGAAGCGCGTGATGTCCTTGCCGATGACGTGCAGGTCGGCCGGCCACCAGCGCTCGAACGAAGCCTCGTCCCAGCCGTAGCCGACGGCGGCGGCGTAGTTGATCAGGGCGTCGAACCAGACATAGACCACGCTGGCCGGATCGAACGGCAGCGCGATTCCCCACGACTGCCCGGCGCGGCTGACCGAGATGTCGTCGAGGCCGGCCTCCACCAGGCGCAGGATCTCGTTGCGGCGGACATCGGGCTCGATGAACGACGGGTGCGCGGCGTAGTGATCGAGCAGCGGCCGCTGATACTTGGACAGCCGGAAGAACCAGTTTTTCTCCCGGATCCACTCCGGCGTGAGCGCCGGATGGATGGGACAGCGGCCGTTGACGAGGTCCTTCTCCTGCTTGAAGGCCTCGCAGCCGACGCAGTACCACCCCTCGTAGACCCCTTCGTAGATGTCGCCGGCGTCGTAGCACGCCTGCGCCATCCGCTGCACCGCCGGCTTGTGGCGGCGCTGGTCGGTGGTGCGGATGAAGTCGTCGAACGACACGTCGAGGCGGCGCCAGACGCCGGTGAAGACGCGCTCCATCTCGTCGCAATAGGCCAGCGGGTCCTGGCCCAGTTCCTGGGCACGACGGAAGACATTCTGCGAATGCTCGTCGTTGCCCATCAGGAAATGCGTGTCGAACCCGGCGAGCCGCTTGTAGCGGGCGATCACGTCGGCGGTGATCTTCTCGTAGGCGGTACCCAGGTGCGGCCGGCTGTTGACGTAATCGATCGCCGTGGTCAGGAAGAACTTCATCGCTCCAGCCATGCCTTGGCGGCCAGCGCCTGGACGTCCTTGATCGGCCGCGAGTGTTCGCGCGCGAGCCGCGCCAGGTCGGCGAACTCCGGCTGCGCGTTGAGCACCTGCCCGTCGCGGCTGGCGACCTTGAAGCGCACGTCGCCGAGCGGGGTGGCGACACGCACGGTCTCGCGATCCAGGCACAGCCGCGCCACCTCGCTGAAGCGCACCCCGATCGTCGTCGTTTCGCGGAAGACGAGATCGACCACGGCGTCGCGATGGGATGGCGGCGCGACGATGGTCATCAGGGTGCCGGGGCGATTTTTCTTCATCTGCACGCCGGCGTAGAAGACCTCGAGGGCGCCGGCTTCGTACAACCGATCCATGAGCGCACCGAAAATCTGCGGGTTCATGTCGTCGATCTCGCACTCGATGACGACGACTCGCGCCGCCGGCGCATCGGCGGCGTCTTCGCCGACCACGACGCGCAGCACGTTGGGCGTGCCGGGCAGGTCGGCGTCGCCGGCGCCGTAGCCGACGCGCGCCACCCGCATCGCGGGCATCGGGCCGAACGCGGTCGCGTAGCCGCTGAGCAGCAGTGCCCCGGTCGGTGTCAGCAGCTCGCGGGCGTGCGCGCTGCCGTACACGGGCGCGTCGCCGAGCAGGCGCAGCGTGGCGGGCGCGGGCACCGGATAGACGCCGTGCGCCGTGCGCACCGTCCCGCCGCCGACGTTGAGCGGCGAGACGACAATGCGGTCGGGCGCGAACCACTCCAGCGCGAAGACCGTGCCGACGATGTCGATGATCGAGTCCAGCGCGCCGACTTCGTGCAGGTGCACCTTCTCCACGGGCATGCCGTGGATGGCCGCTTCGGCCTCGGCGAGGCGATCGAAGAGCGCCTTCGCGCGCGTTTTCCCTGCCGGCGAGAGCGCCGACTGGTCGATCCGCTTCTTGATCCCGGCGACGTGATAGTGGCGGTGTGCCGCCTCGTGGCCCGGTACGGACGCAGCGCCGGCGTCGGCCATCGCGTGCTCGTGCACGCGGAACTTGGTCGCCGTGATGCCGACCTTGACGAGCCGTTCCGCCGAGACGTCCCAGCC
Source organism: uncultured Acidobacteriota bacterium (assembly GCA_963707795.1). Classification (GTDB taxonomy): domain Bacteria; phylum Acidobacteriota; class Vicinamibacteria; order Vicinamibacterales; family UBA2999; genus JACCSI01. Next base: position 1,838,994 of record OY970174.1, read on the forward strand.
CTCGACCCCGAGGCTGCCGAGCGCCTCCTTCAAATCGGCCAGGGGCAGGCCGGCATCGAGCAGCGCGCCGAGGATCATGTCCCCGGCGGCGCCGGAGAAGCAGTCGAAGTAGAGCAGCTTCACAGCAGGCTCGCGTCGCGGAAACTGAACCAGCGGCCGTCGCCCAGAATCAGGTGATCGACGAGGTCGATGCCCATGATCTGGCCGGCCTGCGCCAGGCGCCGGGTGAGGAGGAGGTCGTCGGGGCTGGGCATCGGGTCGCCGGACGGGTGGTTGTGGAACACGGCGATCGAGGCGGCGGAGGCCACCGTCGCGGCACGGAACACCTCGCGCGGGTGGGCAATGCTGGCGTCCAGCGAACCTACCGAGAGCGTCTCGGTGCGAATCACGCGGCGTTTCGAATCGAGCATCACGACGCCAAATCTCTCCTCGCGGTAGCCCCCGAACAGCGGCAGCAGATAGCGGCCGACCTCGGCCGGGCTCGTGAGCCGCGGCCGTTCACCCGGCCCACCGCTCACGGCCCGGCGTCCGAGTTCCGCCGCGGCGAGCAGGCGCGCGGCCCGGGACGCACCGACGCCGGGCACCTGGCACAACTCGTCGAGCGAGCTGCGCGCCACGCCGCGAAGGCCGCCGCGTGCCGCCAGCACGTCCTCGGCGACCACGAGCGCACCGCGCGCCCGGACACCGGCCCCGAGCAGCAGCGCGACGAGCTCGTTGTCGCCGAGCGCGCCGACCCCGGCCCGCGCCAGCTTCTCGCGCGGCCGGTCGTGAGGCGCCAGCGTCCTCACCCCCGCCTCCCCCGCACATCCCACACCGACACGGTCCGCCCGCTGCCGCCGCCCGCCACGACCCGCCGCGCAGCGCACATCCCGGACCCAACCCGGTCGATCATGGTACCTCACTCGTTCGTCGTCGCACCCGTCGCGTCGCACCCGCCGCACCTGCCGCACCTGTCGCACCTGTCGCACCCGTCGCACCCGGTTCTATACTCCCCTGTGCGCCGAATCTGCCGCTCGCTCCCCTGCCTGCTCGTGCTCGTCCTGTCCATCGCGTGTGCCGAGCCGCCGCGCAAGGAGATGGACCAGGCCCAGGGCGCCATCGACGCGGCACGGGCGGCCGGTGCCGAGCAGTTCGCCGCCGAGGAATTCGCCTCGGCGCTCGACGCACTGCGCCGCTCGGAAGAGGCGGTCGCGCAGAACGACTACCGCCTGGCGCTGAGCCTCGCCATGGATGCCCGGGCACGCGCGCAGACGGCGGCGAAGACCACCGTGGATGCGCGCGCCAAGGCGCGCGGGGATGCCGAGCGCGCCGTGGCCGAGGTGACCACGCTGGTCACGCACGCGCGCGAGCGGCTCAAGGACCCCACCCTGGCCATCATCCCCCGCGCGGCGTTGCAGGGCCCACGCCGTACCATCGAACAAGCCGAGCGGTCAATGCAAGAAGCGAGCGAGGCGTTGGCGGCCGACGACTACGCCCGCGCCGTCCAGCTCACGCGCGGCCTCGCCAGCGATGTCCAGGGCGCGCTGGCGGCGATCGACGAGGCGGATGCCGCGAGCCGCGTCCGCCGGCGCCGCTGACCGTCGGCCGCAGATCCTGCCGCCACCGGGACGCGCGCGCGGGCAGTTTCTGCCGTCGGCCCGGCTCAGAACACGATCGGCGCCAGGGTGAGGACCAGGCCCACGATCACGGCGAAGCCGATCACATCCAGCAGGAAGCCATAGCGGATCATCTGCCCGATCGGGATGTGGCCCGAGCTGTAGACGATGGCGTTCGGCGCCGTGGAGATCGGCATCATGAACCCCATGCTCGCCCCCAGCGTGGCGCCGAGCACGGGTTCGAGCGGCCGGACGCCGGCGGCGATCGAGACGGCGATCGCGATCGGCACCACCATGTTGGCCGACGCCGTGTTGGACGCCGTCTCCGACAGCAGGATGGCGACCGCCGTGAAAATCACGGTGAGCGCGACGGTCGTCTGCACCGGCAGCCACGACGTGACGGCTTCGCCCATCGCCGTCGCCAGCCCGGTGGCAAAGGCCAGCTCGCCGAGGGCGAGCCCGCCGCCGTAAAGCAGCACGATTCCCCAGTCGATACGCACCGCCTCGTCCCAGGTGAGGGTGAAGCGCCGCGCGCGCCAGTCGATCGGGAGCACGAACAGCAGCAGCGCGCCGAGGATGGCGGCGACGCTCTCGGGCATGGCGGCGACGTAGGCCTGGGCGAACGCCGTGCCGTCGAGGCCCACGATCGCGAACACGCCGGGCGCGGTCCACAACAACACCGTCAGCCCGAACGCCGCGAGCACGTTGCGTTCACCCGGCTGCAGCGCTCCCAGGCGAGCCAATTCCTGCCGCACCAGTTCGGTGCTGCCCTCGGCAATCGCCAGCGTGCGGACGCCGGCGCGGGAGAACTGGCCGATGAGGGCGGCGAACATCACGATCACGACCGGGATGCCGATGGCCATCCATTGAAAGAACGAAACCTGCACGCCGGCGACCGTCCTCAGCATGCCGATGCCGATCAGGTTCGGCGGCGTGCCGACAGGGGTGCCCATCCCGCCGATCGAGGCAGCGAACGCCGTGGTCAGCATCATGGCGAGGGCGAAGGCGCGGATCTGCGCTGGCGGCGCCGCGCTGGTCCGCGACAGGTGCGCGACGATGCTCAGGCCGATGGGGAACATCATGGCCGTCGTGGCCGTGTTGCTGATCCACATCGACAGCCCGGTGCAGACGGCGCCGTACACGAGCAGGACGCGCAGGGCGCTGGTGCGCACCCCCGGGAGCGACAGGGCGGTGTAGGCGATGCGCCGATCGACGCCGTGCACGAACATCGCCTGCGCCAGGATGAAGCCGCCGATGAAGAGGAAGATGATCGGGTCGGCAAACGGCGCCAGCGCGTCGCGCGCCGGCGCGATGCCGAGCACGACCGCGAGCGCGGGGCCGAGCAGCGCGGTCGCCGCCAGCGGCAATGCCTCGGTGAGCCAGAGGACGACGATCAGGCCGAGGATCGCCGCCATACGGTGCGCGGACGTCGCCAGTCCCAGTGGCAGCAGCCAGAGCACCACGAAGACCGCCGGCGCGGCGAACAGGCCCGTCGTCCGGCGACGGCGGTTGAACGCCTCTTCGGCCGGCGAGTAGACCTCAGCGGCTTCGCGGGCCTGGTGGAACGTCTGCATCCGGGATCCAATCCCCTTCGAACACGACTTCCGCCCAGCCCGTCAAATACACGCCATCGTCGCGCCACTCGACGCGCTGCGTGCCGCCCGGCGAGGCGACATCCAGATCGCGGGCGGCGCCGGCGTGGGCAATGGCGGCGACCGCCGACGCGCACGCGCCGGTGCCCGACGCGCTCGTCGGGCCCACCCCGCGCTCCCAGATGAGGATGCGCAGGCGGCCCGGGCCGTCGAGCTGCGCGAACTCGACGTTGGTGCCGGCCGGGAACCGCGGGTGGCGCGACAGCAAGGGGCCCAGCCGCGTGAATCGCTCCTCGTCGGGCAGGGTGGTGACCAGGTTGACGCACTGCGGATTGCCCATCCGCAGTGTCGAGACCCGCAGCGATTCGCCCGCCACGTCCAGCGTTTCGTCCTGCACGTCGGTGGGCATCCCCATCGCGGCGCGGAACGTGTAGCGGCCGGCGCCGCGGCCGACCAGGGTTAGCGTCTTCCAGCCGGCATCGGTGTCCACCCGCACGTCGCGCAGTGGCGGCGAGCCCCCGCGGCGCGCCCGCTGGTGCATGACCAGCGCCGCCAGGCAGCGCAGGCCGTTGCCCGACAACTCCGACGGGCTGCCGTCGGCGTTGTAGAGCGTCATGCGCGCGGTGCCATCGGGCGCGATGGTGTAGAGGATGAGCCCGTCGCCGCCGACCCCGGTGTGGCGCGCGCACGCCGCGCGCGCCAGCGCCGCCGGATCGTACGATTCGGCCTGCTCGTGCGGCACGAACAGGAAATCGTTGCCGTAGGCGTGCGCTTTGGCCAGCGTCAGCATGCGGGCTACGGTACCCGAAACGCGTTGAGGACCCAGGTGAACCCCGCGGTCGCGCCGACCTGGGGATCGGCCGCGGTGAGGCCGATGAGGATGGCCGCATCGACCCGCACCGGACCTCGCGTGTAGCGGCCGCCCAGGCGCACGGTGGCGCGGCTCTCGGCTCCCGGATCCGGCACGTCGGCCGCATTCAGCCGCCCTTCCAACTCCCCCACCGCTTCGGCCGACGAGGTCAGGGCGCGTGCAATCGACACGCCGTAGGTGAGCAGGTCGTTCTGCTCAGGCACGGCGGACGTCGGATCGCCGAGAATCGCAATCCCTCCATTGCCGACGATGCGAACCGACTGCACGGTCTTGGCGACGAGCAGCGAGGCGAAGAAATTCGTCACGTCGTGGCCGAGGCCCGACTCGTTGCTGGCGTTGGGCAGCTGCGTGGCCAGGCGCAGGCCCAGGGCCGGACGGTTGGCCGCCTCGGTGAACAGCCGGATCTTGGTCGCGACCACGAAATCCTCGACGTCGGTCGTCCGATCGCCGGAGAAATCCAGCACGCTCGAGAGCGGCGCGGGGACGCGATCGGTGACCGACAGGCGCTGGTACAGGCCGCCGTCGATCTGAATCTCGGCGATCGAGCTCAGCCCGATGCTGAGGCCGAACGTGGGGATGGACACGCGGTTGCCGTCGAGCCCGCTGACCGGATAGAACAGGTCGCGTTCGACATCCACGCCGGCCTCGATCAGCAGCCGTCCGGCGCCGATCGTCTCCGGATCCTCGGTCTTCAGCGGCCGCTGCTGCGCCGCCACCGTGCCCGCGAACAGCAGCACGGCCGCCACCGCTGCCGCCAGCCGGCGAGCGGCCGCGCGCCATCCCGATCCTGGTGTGCCTGGTTCTCGTTTCACTCGTGGTGTACTCCTCGCCGTATGTATGCGAGCGCCAGCATGTCGTACACGCCGTGCGCGACGATGGGTGCGATCAACCCGCCGGTCGCCATGGCGAGCACGCCCAATGCCAGCCCCATGCACGCGGCCCAGACGCCGAACGGCAGCATCCGCTGCCCGCCGACGTGGGCCGCGCCGAACAGCAGGCTGGTCACCGCGAGTCCGAGCATCGGCTGCGCGACGCCGCGGAACAGCCATTCCTCGCCCACCCCCGCCGCCGCGCCGATGAGGACGATGCTCCAGCGGTCGAGGCCGGAGAACAACGGGACCAGCACCTCATCGTAAACCGCGCGCACCCCGCTCACGAGCCAGTTTTCCGGCGCGTGCACCAGCAGCAGGTAGTTGACAGCGGCCAGCACCAGTGCGGCCGCGACGCCGATGCCGGTATCTCTCACCGGATCGCCCCACGCAGTCTGCACCTGCAGCGCCCGGGCGAGCGCCCATGCCGCCACGATCAACAGCGTCTGCGTGGCGAGCGCCAGGGCGAAAATGCGGCGCGGGCTCACGCCTAGAACCTCCGCCGGCTGTCGATGAGGATGGTCACCGGGCCGTCGTTCTCGAGCTGGACGCGCATCATCGCCTGGAACTCGCCGGTGGCCACGGGCACACCGGCCGCGGCCAGTGTCTCCACTACCCGCTGATACAACACCCGCGCCTGCTCGGGCGGCGCGGCATCGTCGAACGACGGGCGCCGGCCGCGACGCACGTCGCCGGCGAGGGTGAACTGCGACACCACCAGCACGCTGCCGCCGACATCCACCACCGAGCGGTTCATGCGCGGGGGCCGGTCGCCATCGCCTTCGTCCTCGAAGATGCGCAGGTCGCGAATCTTGCCGGCGACATACGCGACGTCGGCCTCGGCGTCGCCCTTCTCGACGCCGACGAAAACGAGCAGCCCGTTGGCGATCTCGCCGGTGACGCGATCGCCGACGGTCACGCGGGCGGACGTCACGCGCTGGACAACGGCTCTCATGACATGGCGGCCGCGCGCGCGAGCGCTCAGAGGCTGCCGCGGCCCGTCAGCAGCGGAATCAGGGGCACCTCGGCGGGCACGTCCGCCAGCGCGTCGAGGTCGGCGGCGACCCGATCGTGCAGGGCGCGCACGGGGTCGAGCCGGCGATCGAGGAGGTGACGGGGCATGACGTTGCCGAGCGCTTTCATCATCGACGACTTGACGTGGGGATGCTCGCGCTCGAGCTCCATGATGAGGCGCTTGACGCGCTGCCGCTGCAGGCCGAGGTCGCCGCAGGCCGGGCAACAGCAGCCAATCACCGGCAGGTCGTTGGCGCGGGCATAGGCGGCCGCCTCCGCCTCGGTTACGTAGACGAGCGGGCGGATGACGACGTGCGCCTGGTCGTCGGAGACCAGGCGCGCCGGCATCGCCTTGAGGGCCCCGGCGAAGAACAGGTTGAGCAGGAGGGTCTCGACGAAATCGTCGAGGTGATGCCCGAGCGCGATTTTCGTGGCGCCGACCTTGTCCGCCCACCGGTAGAGCACGCCGCGGCGCAGCCGGGCGCACAGCGAACAGGGGGTCGCCCCGGCCTCGAGCTTGTCGTCGATCACGGCCCCGATTGAGGTGTGCTCGCTGTGAAACTCCCAGCCGCGCGCGGCGCACGCCGCGGCCACCGCCTGGTGCTGATAGCCCGCGTAGCCCGAGTCCACGTTCACGGCCACGAGCGAGAACCGGATCGGCGCGCGCTGGCGGAGGACGTCGAGCACCTGCAGGAGCGCCCAGCTGTCCTTGCCGCCCGAGAGGCCGACCATGACCCGGTCGCCATCCTCGATCAGGCCGAACTCGACGATGGCGCGCGTGGTCTTCTTGGCGAGCCGGGTTTCGAGCGGGGTGCGATACGCCACGGCTCTAGGTTACTAGAAGGGGGCCGGTCAGAGCAGGAGCCGTTCGACGGCGCCCGCCCACGTCATGCGCGCGGCATCGGCCGCGCCCGCCTCGCCGAACCGCACGGCGAGCGCGCGGTCGCCGGTCACGGTCCGCATCGCCGCCGCCAGCGCCTCGGGCGTCGGATCGACGACCAGGCCGTTGTCGCCGTTTCGTACCAGCTCGGCGGGACCGCCGCTGTCGCGGCAGGTGATCACACCCTTGCCGGACGCGAAGGCTTCGACGGTGACGAAGCCGTAGTCCTCGTTGAAGGTCGGGAAGACCACGGCCCGGCAGGCGGCCAGGTGCGTCAACAGCGTCGCCTCGTCGATGCGTCCGAGGACCTCGACGCGATCGTCGAGATCGAGCTGCCGGTGCAGGCGCAGCAGCGCCGGCAGTTCGCTCCCCTCTCCGGCGATGACGCAGCGAATCCCCGCGGCGGCGGGCTCGGCGAGCGCGCGCAGGAGCAGGTCGAACCGCTTCAACGGCGTCAGCCGCGAGACCGCGAAGAGATAGCCGCCGTAGCCGTCGGTGCGGTACGGCCGCACCGGCGGCGGCGGGTAGAGGACCTGCGAGCGCAGGCCGCCCCACCGCTGCAGCCGTGCCTGGACGGTGCCCGAGATCACGAACAGCCGCTGGATGCGCCGCGTCAGCAGATGGCCATCGACGCGGTGCAGCACGGCGCGCCGCATCCGTTCCTTGATCGACGCGCGCCACGACAGCGTGGCGGAGAACTGGTCCCACAGGTCGTAGTACTCGCGCATCCGGTGGTTGAGCCAGACGACGTGGCGCGGGTGCCGCACCGCGTACGCCGGGTAGCGCAGCGAAATCACCTGGTCGACGGGGCGGCCCTCGTGCGCCACGGTGACGTCGGTGCACCACGCGGCGAAATAGGCGCTCCCCTGCCGGCCGAACCGGTTCTGCGGCGTGACGACCATCGTCGCCGTGTGCCCGGACGCCTCGAGGGCGCGCACCAGTTCTCGCGCCATCACCAGGTGCCCGCCCTCGGCAAACGGCGGGCTGGCGGTGGCGACGATGATGTTGGCCATTACTGGTAGTGCGGCACCAGCCGCACGAAGACCCCGAGGAATCGCACGTCGCGGCCGCCGCCCTGGAACATCGGAATGAAGCCCGAGTCGCTGCGAATCGACAGCAGGTAGATGTAGTTGGTGGGCAGCCACGGATCGCGCCGGTACGGCAGGCCGTCGGGCATGCGCACCGTCACCGCCCGGCGATCGTGCGCCGGAATATCGATCACCTGGGTCTCGGCTCCCGTGCCGATGGTGACCCGGTTCGGCATCGGGCCGGTCTCCAGCTGCACTTCCAGGCGCGGCACCAGGAGCGGCCGCGCCACCTCCTGCCCGTCGCGCGTCTCCATCACGATCGGCGCCCGCAGCATGAGCTCGGTCCGCGACTCGCCGCGGACCCAGAACGCATCCTGCTCGCGCAGGTGCGCGTTGTCGTCGAGAAAGTACGCCATCAGCGGCGGCGTTCCGCCCAGCGGCTGGCGCGATTTCGACGGCGTGACGTTGACCGGCAGGTCGTTGACCAGCGTCAGCTCGGCCGGCAGCCACCGGTACGGGTAGCCCTTCGGGTGTTCGGCCGGGTGCACCGAGACGTAGAACGGGCTGAAGGTGAGCGTCGCCGTGAAGAGGCCGCCGACCGCGGCCGCGACCACGGCGGCCGCGGTGCCCGCCAGGGGCGGCGTGAGAAAGAGGAAGACCGGGTAGACCGCCAGGTAATAGCGATTGCCGACCGGTCCGCCGCCCCCGGAGTAGGTGAACGGCATGTAGAGGATCAGGAACAGCGCCGCGCCGAGGCCGCCGGCGAGTGTGAGCCACTGCCACGCCTGGCGCTGACGCCGCGCCGCGAAGAACAGCACCATGGCGACCGCCCCGGGAAAGAAGTAGGGCACGAACCCATGATGGCGGCCGAAGAAAAAGTACACGAGGTTGTTGCGGAAGACGTGAATGAACGCATCGCGGGTCGTCAGGACTTCGATGGGGACCCGGTCGGTGGCCCGTTCCTCCCCCACCGAGTCGAACGTCGCCCGCTCGTTCATGAACGGGAAGCCGCCGTAGATCCCGTAGAACGTCTTGCGGTCCCCGCCCTGGTAGTTCCATTCGCCGGTGATGGCAACGTTCCAGGCGAAGAGGCCGGCCACGATCGCGGCGAACACCGACCCCACGATCAGGCCGCGCCACCACTGGCGGCGCAACGCGAAGAGGAAGAGCAGCGGCGCCGCCAGGGGGATGAGGGTCGGCTTGGAGAACGTCGTGATGCCGAGCAGGACTGCCGCCACCACGTCCGAGCGCGGGCCGAACAGCCACGCTCGCGGCCACCGCCCCACCCGGCTCTGCGCCTCGGCGCCGACCACCTCCTTGTACGACCAGAAGAAATAGGCGACGAGGACGAAGGCGAGATTGAAGAAATCCGGCGTCAGCCACACCAGGTAGACCGGGGCGACCGACACCAGCAGGAAGACGCCGGCGAAGAGCAGCGCCGGCACCGGCCGGCTGCGCGCCACGAGGAACGCGTACGCGCACGCAAAGCACAGCGTCATCAGCAGCGCATGGAAGACGAGGAATCCATTGGTGCCGAAGAGCCAGACGAAGGGCGCCGCGCACAGCGGATAGATGAACGACTTGGCGTAATACAGACGGCTGGGGTCGGGGTCGGCGGGGCCGTCGATCTGGATGAAGGGGATCGACGAGGTCAGGCTGATCCCCTGCACGTCCTTCCCGCGCTTGAGGAAGATCCCCTCCGGACCGCTCGGGAACTCGCGCCAGACGCGCTCCACGTCCTCGCGCCGGTATTCGAAGTCCCCGTCCCGGGCGAGACTGTGGGCGAGGCTGTAATAGGTCGACGCGTCGCCGAAGAAGCCGCCGGCGACGCCGGGAAAATTGACGGTCAGCGCCCAGGCGACGAGCACCACCCCCAGGGTGGCGGTGGCGCCGCGTCCCAGCCGCCAGGCGAAATCGTCCACCGGAACGGCTGCGTCCGGCTTCATCCTTCCGCCGTCAGAAATCCGAGATCGGCGCTGAGCACGCCGGCACGCCCGGTCGCCCGCGACGTGGCGTGCAGGATCTCGTAGAGGCGCTCCATCTTTCTGACGAACACGGCGATATCGTACTTCGCCCCGGTGCGCCGCGCCTCCGTGGCCACCGACGCAGCCAGCGCCGGGTCGGCGATGAGGTCGGTCACCGCGCGCGCGAGCGCGGCGGCGTCGCGCTTGGGCACGACCAGGGCGTCGCGGCCGGCGGTGAGGATGTCGAGCAGGCCATCCGCATCCGTGGACACGATCGGCTTGCCCGCGGCCAGCGCCTCGAACGCGGTCAGCGGCGTGCCCTCCCAGAGCGACGGAAACACGACGACGTCGAGCGCGGCGAGCACCTCGGACACGTCGCGCTTGAAGCCGACGAAGACCAGGCGGTCGCCGAGACCGAGCGCCTCGGCCTGCGCCTGCAGCTCGCCCTGCAGCTCGCCCTCGCCGACGATGAAGACGCGGGCCCGCGGCTGGCGGCGGACGATCTCCGGCACGGCCTCGACCAGATACTGGTTCCCCTTCGAGGGCATCAGGCGGGTGACGGTGCCCACGGCAATCGTCTCCGCCGCGATGCCCATCGCCGCCCGGGCGGCCGCAATCTCGGCCGGGGATCGCGGGCGCGCGAACTCGTCGAGTGGCGAGCCGAGGTACACGACCTTGGTGCGCGCCGCCGGGATCAGCCGCGCGCGGGTCGTGAACTCGGCGGTGGACGCCGAGACCGCGATCGCCAGGTCGGTCTGGCCGGCGAGCGCCCAGTCGGCCACCTTCTGGAACCAGGGCGTGTCGGTGTGATTGGCGTGCTCGTGCAGGATGGCCGGCAGGCCGAGACGCCAGGCGCACAGCCGGCCGAAGGTCGTGGCGCCATAGCCGTGCAGGTGGACCACGTCGGCCCGCTTCGCCTCGAGCAGGCGGCGCAGGTGCCCGTACGTCCGCGGATCGAACTTGTGGCGGCCGAGGTAGGAGACGTCCACCCCGAACTGCTCGAGCGTGTCCTCGGAGAGATCCTTGCGGCGCAGGCTGACCAGCGAGACGTTGAACCGCGTCGCGTCGAAGCGGGGGATCATCCAGGCGAAGAGCCGCTTGACGCCATGCATCCGCGATCCCTCCCAGCCGAGGTGATCGCACACGTGGACGACGTTCAGCCGCGACATGCCTGCGCTCACAATAACCCCTGCGCGCGGTACCAGGCGGCGGTGCGTCGGATGCCCTCGGGCAGGTCGACCTGCGGCGCGAACCCGAGCTCGGTACGGGCGCGCGTGGTGTCGAAGGCGCGGCTCTTGGTGTAGAAGTCCACGCGGCGGCGGTAGAGCGGCGGCTCGATGCGCAGCGGCACACAGACCGCTTCGCACAACAGGCCCGCAGTCCAGAACGGCCAGACCGGCAGTCGCCACCGCGGGGGAGGCACACCGAGCTCGTCGGCGATCATCCGCACGAGGTCGGCCAGTGTCGTATAGCGAGGGCCCGCGAGGATGTAGGTGCGCCCGGCGGCGGCCGGCACCTCCCCGCACAGCCGGAAGCCCTCGACCAGGTCGTCGATGTACGTCAGGTGATAGAACACGCGGCCGGGGCCGAGCATCGGGAACCGGCCGCGAGCGAGCCCGCGAAAGAGCTTCAGGAATCGCGTGTCGCCGGGGCCATAGATGCCGATCGGCCGCGCCACCACCACGTCGATCGCGTGCGCGCGCCCGAACTCGCGAGCGAGCTGTTCCGCCTCGAGCTTCGTTGCCTGGTACACGTCTCCCGGCGCCAGTGGGGCGTCCTCGGTCGCGGGCGGATTCTCGATGTGCCCGTGTACACCGCCGGTGCTGCAGTGAACCACTCGCCGGACGCCGGCGCGTCTGGCGCCCTCGAGCACGTGGCGGGTGCCGTCCACGTTGATCGCGCGATAGGCGGATTCCGGCTGCCCCGCTTCCCGGTAGGTGGCGGCGATGTGGTACACGACGGTCGCACCCTCGGCGGCGCGATCGAGCGCGTCGGGCTGGGTGAGGTCGCCGGCGACGGCGGCGACGCCCAGCGCAGCCAGGGGCGACGCCGCGAACTTCTCCAGGCTGCGCGGCCGCACCAGCGCGCGTACCTGGTAGCCGCGTCGGGCGAGGGTGGCCGCGAGATGGCCGCCCGTGAAACCCGTCGCGCCGGTGACCAGCACCGTCATCGTGGCGCCCAGTCGCGCCGGACCTCGCCTGGTTCAGGCGCCGCGCTGTCGCTCTCGCCCGCCGAGTCGGCGGGATCGGCGCCGACCAGACGCCGGTAGGCGTGCGCCGTCCGCCGCAGGTACGCCGCGCGGCTGTAGCGGGCGGCCGCCAGCGCCGATGCGGCGGCGGAGAGACGCCCGCGTTCGCCCGGACGATCGATGAGATCGGCGATGGCGGCGGCAACGGCCGCTGGCTCGACCGGCACCAGCCGGGCGACCTCCGGCGAAAGGACTTGCGTGTGCGTGCGCAGGTCGGTCGCGACGATCGGCTTGCCCGAGCGCAGGTACGAGTAGATCTTGAGCGGCGTGTTGGTGCCGCGGATGCGCGGCGACACCAGGATGTCGCAGGCGGCGACGAACGCCGGGATCTCGCGCGCGGGCTGCTGCCCGGTGAAGATCATCACCCCGCCAGCCCCGGCAGCCTCGGCGTCCGCACGCGCCGCCTCCACTTGCGCGGGTTCGCCGCCCACGACGAGCATCCGTGCGTGCGGGTGCGAACGGGCCACCAGCGCGCTGGCCTGCGTCAGCAGCTCGACACCCTGGTACGGCTCGAACGTGCCGGTGTAAAGAGCCAGCGGCGCATCGGCTTCCACCTGCCACCGGGCGCGAACGTCGGCCGGGCTCATCGATGGCGGCTCTTCCACGTCGCCGCCCATCACGTTCTCGATGAGCAGCGCGCGATCGCCAACCCCCATCTCGCCCACCGTATCCTGCAGCTCCTGGCAGATGGTGATGATGACGGCCGAGCCGTGCACCATCTGTCCTTCAGCCCAGCTGAAGAGCCGGCGCAGCCACGACGACCGGCTGTACCGGAAGTTGCTCAGCTGCTGCGGCAGGCTCGAGTGCATGTCGTAGAGGTGCGGGATGCCCAGCACCCGAGACAACCACACGCCGACCAGTCCCATCTCTTCGTGGGAGTGAATCGCGTCGTACTTCGCCGCCATCACCCGGCGCAGGATGGTCAGCAGCATCAGGCTGTCGAGCACGACCTTGGTGAGCGAGGGGCCGACCCCGACCTGGGTGACGAACGGCGGGCGTGGCGACCGGAAGATCCGCAGATTCGGCAAGCTGACGTCGCGGCCGATCGGATAGGTCACGAGGTCCACCGAATGGCCCAGCTCGCCCATCGCCTTGATCCGGTGGTACTCGCTGAACGGGGTGCCGCGGGGCTCGAAAAACGGCTCCGGCGCCAGCATCAGGACACGGAGCGGGCGGCTGTCAGTGGTCACGGGCAAGGAGTGGCAAGACGGCTGCCCTGCGAAGGAAAGGATTATATCTCACTGACCTACAGGAAGTTACGCCTATCTGAGCAGGGATGTAAAGTGGCGGGCACGTCCTGCCGATAAGGCACGCACGGAGATTTCCTTGTCGCCAGGGATGCCATGACGTTTACCAGAACCCGCTGTCTGCTCCTCATCCTCGCGCTGGCGGCCCTGACCGCCTGCGAGCGCGCCAAGAGCGCCAACCCGCTCAGTCCGGACGTGGCCGGGCCCATCCCCAGCGTGTCGATCACCGCGCCGACGCCGATCGAGCCCAGCACGGGGGCCCAGCTGAAGAAGGACAGCGGGGCGCCCGCGTTGACGGTGAACAACGCCACCAGCACGGGCGTCCGCCCGCTCTGGATGCAGATCGAACTCGCGGCCGACAACGCGTTCACGCAACTCCTGCACCAGGCCGATCGGGTCACCCCGGACGGGGCCGGGAAAACCTCGTATCGGCTGGCCCTCGCGCTCACTGCGGGCAAGACCTACTACTGGCGCGCGCGAGCCCTCGATGGCGCCAATACTGGCCCCTATTCCGCGGTCGCGCATTTCAGCGTGGTCGAGCCGGTCGTCCTCGAGCCGCCCACGCCGGTCGAGCCCGTTGGCCTGCAAACGACGAATCGCCCCGAGTTCCGCGCGCGGAACGGCAAGGTGTCGGGCACCACCGGCGTGATCTACCGGTTCGAGATCGCCACCGCGCCCGACCCATCGGCGATCGTCGCCGTTGTCTCGGCGACGCCGAATGGGAGCGGGACGACGACCACGTCACTCGGCGACCTGCCGTGGGACAAGACGTTCTACTGGCGCATGTACGCCACCGACGGCAACATCACCAGCCCGTTCTCGGCGGTGGTGTCCTTCAAGACGCCAGCGGCGCCCACGGGCGGCGGCGGGGGTGGTGGCGGCGGAGGCGGAGGCGGCGGGGGGGGTGGTGGCGGCGGGGGGGGTGGCGGGGGCGGCGGCCGCACGCCAGACCCGGCGCCGGGACAGCGCCTGCCGCTGCCCAACATGTCTCACATCGTGCAGCAGGTTGCGGCGGCGCGTCCGGATCTGCTTCGCAACTCGTGCCAGGAGCACGGCGGCACCTGGGGCTTCATGGACCTGGTCGTGGACGCGCTGCGGCAGCACGACACGCGCTGGGGCTACAACTGGAAACGCGGCAACGTCGGCGACCCGTCGCTCGACGTCGTGGACTATCACTGGGGACGCGGCCCGGACGAAGGGTCGACCGAGGTCTACATCATCGACATCATCGGCGGGCACTGCGGATCGAGCCCGTCTCCGTCGTGGGGCGACGTCACCGACGTCACCTACCGCAATGGCGGCGTCGGCCGGTGGACGGGCCGCGGGCGCTTCTGAGGAGGAGAACCGGCGGGACCCGCGTCCCGCCGGTGAACTCACCCGCGCAGACGCGTCAGAAGCGGAGCCGGCCGCCGAACCCGATTTGCAGGCCGCCGACGTCGGAATCGACGACGTTGTTGAGGATCTGGATCTTGCCCGATGCGCCCGCGTAGCGCAGGAACATGCCGGCGCCGAGCTTCATCGTCGGGGTCTCGTAGAGCTTGTAGGTGCCGTCGACGCCGATGTTGAACCCCACGGCCGAGTCGCTGCGCTCGGTGATGGTCGGGCGTGACGCTGACGGTCGTGATCGGCACGGTATCGCTGAACGCCGCGTCGCTGACGACGTCCTGCTTGAGGCGGAAGAACGACGGACCAAGCGAAACGTGGACGCTCAACTCCTCGCTGAGCGGCAGCATGTAGCCGAGCAACAGGTGAAACGCCTGCTCGGTGCGATCGAGGCCGCTCACGGCGGCGGCAACCTGGCGATGGCGGTTGAAAATCAGGGGATGGGGGACGGAGGCGGAAATCGCGCCCTCGCCGCTCGTGGAGCCGCGGTGGAAGCCGATGCCCGCCGACACATTGCGCCAGACCCGGCTGCCGACGGAAAAGTCGAAGAAGGACCCGGAATCGACGCTGCTCTCGACGGCGAGCGTGCCATCCTCGAGGTCCCGCTGGAACGTCGTCGCGTCGATTAGCGTCCCCGACCCGGTTTCGAATCCGATGTTGACGTTGAGATAGCCGCGGTCGGTCCACGGCTGCCCGACCTGGGCGGAGGCCTCGCGGGCAGCGGCGGCCGGCACGAGGAGGAGGCAAACGACGAGGGTCAGAGCCTTTCGGTGCATCGCGGGTTTCGACTCCTGAAGTAACCAGATTTTCGGAGTGGGTCTGGCGGGCCCGTTCCTTGGTAATGAGGGCCGAAAAATCCTAGCACGTGACCCCGCGCCGTGCGCCAGGAGACGCAAGGTCGAGCATTTTCGCGCATTTTGGGTTCCGCCCGGGCCGGGAGGTGGGCTATGATGACCCCCGTTTCAGAGCAGGCGGTATTCGAGCCGCTCCCTCTAGTAATCAGGAGAAGTTGTTCGATGCAAAGAAAGACAAGGCTGGCCGGGCCAGTGGTGTGCGCGATGCTGGCAGCGACGTGCTCCGGCAGTCCGCAGACGATGGTGTCGCCGAGCGCCGTGGACTCCATCGTGACGTTCGTGAACGCGGACGGCTCGACGTTGAAGGTGGGTGCGCCGCGCGACCTCGCCCCGAACGGCGGCGGCCCGGTCCAAACCCAGCGCCCGACCCTCACGTTCAACAGCGCGGTCGCGCTCTTCGTGCAGGGCGTGAGCCTCGGCCACGAGATCGAGATCCAGAACGCGACGGGCACCATCGTCTACGGCCGCACCCTGGGCGAGACGCAGAGCGGCGTGAGCCATCCGGTGGAAGTCGACCTGTCGTTTTCCGACACCTTCTGGTGGCGGGCTCGCGCGCGGCTGGCCGACCAGGTAGGTCCGTGGTCGGCGTTCGCGACCTTCCGCACGCCGGATCCGCCGACGCTGGCGCCGACGCCGACCGGCGGATCGCTGCCGTTCCCGGTCCCGGCGGAGTGTGGTCCGTTCGGTCCGGACAACCGGTTCGCCTGCGCCGCCGCCGTGGCGGCCCAGTCGGCGGAATGGCGGCTCTGCGCCGGCGGCCGAGGCGTCAACTGTCACCGGTTCGTGCGCCAGGTGGTCTACGCCCTGTCCCGGACGGATGCGAATTGGAGGATGATCGTGGCGGCTCCCGGCGGGCATGCCTGCAACTGCTCCGGCTGCGGCGGCAGTGACGGCACGATGTTCCGGGAGGACACCACCGCCTACGGCGGCAACCGCGTCTTCGACCTGGTCGTGGGCGCCGGCGGCCCATCGCCGTCGCTCAGCTGGAGCCCCGTCCCGGGCCCGCGTGCCGGCGACAGCCCGAGCGACGCTCCACTCTGCGCTCCGTGATTCGACGAAACGTCCGCGCACCTTGGCAAAGGGCAGGAGGCATGCGCCTCCTGCCCTTCGCGTTTGAGCGGGTCCAGTGGCCGAGCCATCCACCTTCTACAAGTCGTTCTCTGAAAAGAAGCTGACCACGTACGGCAGCTCGCGCCGGGGCAAGATCGAGCGCCACCGCCTGGCGCTGCTGCACCGCTTCCAGCCGCCGCCGGGAACGATGTTCGAGATCGGACCCGGACACGGCACGCTCGCCGAGCAGGCCGTCGAGGCCGGCTGGCGCTATACCGCCATCGAAGCCAGCCCGATCCTGATCGACGTCCTGCGCCGCAAGGGGCTGACGGTCATCGAGTCGTGGACCCCGCCGATGCCGATCGCCGACGCGGCGGCCCACGTGGTCTACGCCGACCAGGTGCTCGAGCACATGAGCGGGATCGACGCGGCCCGCCAGTTCACGGCCGAGGCCTTCCGCGCCCTGCGGCCGGGCGGGGTGTTCTTCGTGGTGGTGCCCGACTACCTCAAGGAACGGACGTTCTTCTGGGACGTCGACTACACGCACAACTTCGTGACCACCGAGCGCCGCATTACGCAGCTGTTCAACGACAACGGGTTCGACATCCTGCACGTGGAACGGAGCATCGGCGTGGCGACCGGCCTGGCGCGCGACGCACTGGCCGCCGGCGCCCTGCTGGTCAACCTGCCGGGGATCAACACGCTGTCGCGCCGGACCGGCACCGAGGAGTTGCTCTTCAAGGTCCGCAAGAACCTGTTCGAGACGCTGACGTTCGTCGCGCGCAAACCGCCCGCACGGCCGTGACGCGGGCGCGGGCGATCCTGTCGCGCGCCGCTGGTTCGTGGTGGGTCCGGCTGCTGCTGTCGGTCGTCATCCTCGCCTACCTCGCGTCGCGGATCGACATGGCGGCCGCCGCACGGGCCACCGCCGCGATCGACCTCCGCTACCTCGCCCTCGTCCTGCTGCTGGTCGCGCTCGACCGCGCCGTCATGATCCTGCGCTGGGTGCTGCTGCTGCGCGCGAGCGGCGCGCCCATTCGCCCCGCGCACGCGGCACGCATCTTCCTCGTCAGCTCGTTCGTCGGCAGCTTCCTGCCGGCCGGCGTCGGCGGCGATGCGGCGCGCGCCTACGGCCTGTCGCGCGTCACCGCGGCCGGCGACGAAGCGGTGGCCTCGGTGATCGTCGATCGACTGCTCGGGGTGCTGTCGCTGCTGGCCATGGGCGTGGTCGGGCTGGTCGCGTGGACGCCCGCGTCCGGCTTCGACGCGCGCGCGGTAGCCGCCGTGGCGCTGCTGGCCGCGGCCTGCCTGGCCGCGTTCTGGGCCGATCGGCTGGTCGCCCTCGCGCTGCCGTCAGCCCTCGGCCCGGCGCCGGCACGGCACCCGCTGGCGCGGGTGGGCGCCGCGGTGAGCCGCTACCGCGGGCACGGCGGCGTCCTCGCGCACGTCATGGCGTGGTCGGTGGCCGTCCAGATGCTGCGCATCGGCCAGGCCTACCTGCTGGGGCTGGGCCTCGGCATCGCCGTGCCGTTCCGCTACTACCTGCTGTTCATGCCCATCGGGCTGCTGATGCTCCTGCTGCCGATCTCGGTCAGCGGCTTCGGCCTGCCGCAGGGGGCGATCGTCTGGCTGCTCCGCCCCATGGGCGTGCCCGACGAGCTGTCCTTCGCCCTGTCCACGCTCATCGTCCTCACGGGGCTGGCGGGCAACCTGCCCGGCCTGGTCCTGTGGTTGCGAACGCGACGGGAAATCCTGTAGAATCTTAGGGTTACATGGCACAAGTTTACGCGGCGAAGTATCTCGCCAAGGCGGCGCTCAGCGCGCCGCGCGACCTGGTTCGGGCCGCCGTCGCCAGATACACCCCGCTCCACCCCACCGTCCTCATCTTTCACTGCACTTTCGTCTGCGACGCCCAGTGCGAGATGTGCAGCAACTGGACACGGGGCGACCGGAAGACGGATCTGTCGCTGGCGCAGATCGAGCAGGCCTTCAGTTCGCGGCTGTGGAAGAACATCGAGAACGCCTCGCTCTCGGGCGGCGAGCCGACCACGCGCAACGACATGGTCGACATCTGCCGGGTGATGATCGACAAGTTCCCCAAGCTGCGGAAGCTGACGATCAACACGACCGGCCTGACGCCGCACCGCGCCATCCCGATGCTGACCAAGGTCGTCGAGATGTGCCACGAGCGCGGGGTCATCTTCTCCACCCGCGTCTCCATCGACGGCGTCAACGAGATGCACGGCCAGGTGCGCAACGTCAAGCGCGCGTTCGAGAAGGCGAGCCAGACGATCGCCGCCATGCAGGAGCTGCAGAAGACCTACCGCTTCAACTTCGGCATCTCCTCCACCATCTTCTCGATGAACCTCGACGACGCCGACAACATCCTGGCGTGGGCGAAGAAGGAGAAGCTGGACATCGTCTTCAACATGGTCCGCTTCACCGACGCCATGCTCGGCAACAGCGACCTGCAGGGCGACCTGCGGCCGATGGGCGTGGAAGAGCAGCGGATGCGCAAGTTCTTCCTCGATCGGGTGCGCCAGGATCCGCTGCTCGACGGCCAGAACTACATCTACATGCATTACGCGGACATGATCGGCAACGGCTACCATCGGCTGGCGCCGTGCCCGTTCCAGAACCAGGGTGTGATGCTCAATCCCAACGGCGACCTGTTCTTCTGCGAGAACAGCGACGTCATGGGCAACACCCGGGACGAGGATGCCGAGGCGATCTACTTCCGGGCGGCATCGCAGGCGCACCGCGACATGATTCGTGACGAGAAGTGCCCGACCTGCCTCAGTCCCTGCCAGATGAACGTCGCCGCCATCAAGCAGGTCGTGCCCTACGCCCGCTTCCTCGTGCGCGCGTCCCTGGAAAAGCGCCGGAGTGGAGCGGAGATGCCGGCGCCTCCTCCACCGGCGACCCCGACGCCGGCGGCGCTGTAGTGTCCGTCTAGCGCGCCGAGCGAGGCGGTAACCGCATGCGGCGCCCTCGTACCTGACCCTCGATGCCCCAGACCCTCAGCGTCCTGGTCCCGGTCTACAACGAACGCGCCACCATCGAGCGCCTGCTGACCGAAGTCGTCTCGGTCGACACCGGCCTCACCCTCGAGGTGCTGGTGGGCGACGACGGGTCGAGCGACGGGACGCGGGACATCCTGTCGCGGCTGAACCTGCCCGGGGTGCGCGTGATCTTCATGCCGGACAACGTCGGCCGCGGCGGGGTGCTCAAGCACCTGTGGACGCTGGCCACCGGCGACATCTACGTCCACCAGGATGCCGACCTGGAATACGATCCGCGCGACTATGTCGCGCTGCTCGCGCCCATCCTCGACGGCCGCGCCGATGTCGTCTACGGCAGCCGCTTCAAGGGCTCGATCGAGGGCATGCGCTTCGCCAACCGCATGGGCAACCTGTTCATGAGCGCCGCGGCACGCGGCCTCTACGGGGCGCAGGTCTCGGACCTCATGACGTGCTACAAGATGTACCGCGCCGCGCTGGTCCGCGGCATCCGCATCCAGGCCAACGGCTTCGACTTCGAGGCCGAGTTCACGGCCCGCCTGGCGCAGCGCGGCGCGCGCTTCGCCGAGGCGCCGGTGAGCTTTCGCGGACGGACGTTCGAGGAGGGCAAGAAGATCCGCGCCTTCGACGCCGTTCGCGTGATGCGCGAGCTGATTCGCTGCAAGGTCTCGGGAGAACCGGTTGGGTGATCTGCACGGGCGGATGGTCGGGGTGATCCTCGCGGCGGGCAAGGGCGCGCGCATGTACCCGTTCTCCGAGCGCAGCCCCAAGCCCATCCTGCCGATCCTCAACCGGCCGCTGCTCACCCACCAGATCGAGGTGATGCGGGACTGCGGCATCGCCGAGATCCACATCGTCGTCGGCCACCTCGGCTACCAGGTGGCGAGCCGGTTCGGCGACGGGTCGCAGTTCGGCGTCCGCATCCACTTCATCGAGCAGGAGAGCACCCTCGGCCTGGCCCACGCCGTGGGCGCGCTCGAGACCCGGGTGCCGCTGCCGTTCCTGCTGATGCTCGGCGACATCTATTTCCACCTCAACGCGCCGCTGCGGCCGCTCATCGACGAGGTGCTGGCCGGCGGCGTCAACGCCAACCTGGTCAGCATGTACGAGCCCGACCCGGCGATGGTCCGGCGCAACTTCGTCATCCAGGCCACCGAGGCCGGGCGCGTGCAGCGGGTGATCGAGAAGCCGCGCTACGTCAACAGCCAGCTCAAGGGCTGCGGCCTGTACGTGTTCGACCAGCACATCTTCGACTCCATCCGGCGGACGCCGCGGACGGCGATGCGCGACGAGTACGAGATCACCGACAGCATCCAGATCCTGATCGACGATGGCTACCACGTGCGGCACCATCCCATCGTGGAGCGCGATCTCAACCTGACCAAGCCCGAGGACCTGCTGACCATCAACCTCATCGAGCTCGAGCGCAAGGGCCTGTCGCAGCTGGTCGGCGAGCAGGTCGAGACGCCGCCCGGCACCCGCATCGAGCGCAGCGTGATCGGGGACGGCGTGGTGATCCGGCACCCGATCCGGATTTCGAACTCCGTGATCATGCCGGGCGTGACCGTCGAGGCGAAGCAGGACCTCGATGCCGTGGTCATGGACGGGGAACACTCCGTCTACTGCCCCGGGCTGGCGACCAGCGCCACGTGAGCTACGCCCACGCCCTCGTGACCGGCGGCGCCGGCTTCATCGGGTCGCACCTGGCCCGCGCCCTGCTCGCCGCCGGCCGGCAGGTGACGGTCCTCGACAACCTCTCGGTCGGGCGGCGCGAGGTCGTGCCCGACGGCGCGCGCTTCGTGCACGGCGACATCCGCGACGCCGCCGCCGTGGCCGACGCCCTGACCGGCGTCGACTGCGTGTTCCACCTCGCCGCCCAGGTCACCATCCGCGGCAGCTTCGATCGCTTCCACGAGGACCTCGACAGCAACGTGATGGGCACGGCGCAGGTGCTGCGCGCGCTCGATCCGGCCGCGATCAAGTGGTTCGTGCTCGCCTCGTCGATGGCGGTCTATGCCGACGCCCCGTCGCCGGCGCCGATCGACGAGACCCATCCGACCGCAGCCGCTGTCACCGTACGGGATCGGCAAGCTGGCGGCCGAGGGGGTGGCGCGGCAGGTGCTGGCGGCGCGCGGCATTCCGTTCACCGCGATGCGCTATTTCAACACCTTCGGGCCAGGACAGACCTACACGCCCTACGTCGGCGTGATCACGATCTTCGTGACCCGCCTGCTGCGCGGCGAGGTCCCGGTCATCTTCGGCGACGGCGAACAGCAGCGCGACTTCGTGCACGTCGAGGACATCGCCGCCGGGACGGCGTCCGGACCGGGGCGGACGCCAGGCACCTACAACCTCGGCACCGGCCGCGGCACGTCGCTGAATGCGCTCGCGTCACTGCTGACGGCGCGACTGGCGCCCGCGATCGCACCCGCGCATGCGCCGGCGCAGACCGGGGAGCTGCGCTTCTCGGTGGCCAACATCGAGGCCGCACGGCGCGCGCTCGCCTATCAGCCGACGCGGACGCTGGCGTCGGAACTCGACCATGTCATTGCCGACATCCGGGCGCGGCACGCGTGACCGGCCGGCGCCAGCCGCAGAGCTGGCAACGCCGCCGATCGCGATCGCGGTGCGCGCGTGATCGATTTGCGGCGAACGATTCGGACCTCAGTTTGCTACAGTGAGTCGCCTATGCACTTCATCTCTCGCCTGCTTCGATCCCTCGTCATCGCCCTCCTGGTCGTGGCCGTCACTGGTCCGGGACGCGCGGGCGCGCAACAATCGGCGGGGACGCTCGCCTTCACCGACATCAGCACCGCCGCCGGAATCGATCCGGGGACCGGCAGCCATGGCGTGATGTGGGCGGACATCACCGGCGACGGCCTGCCCGATCTCTACATGACCTACAACAACGTCCGCGATCTGGCGAACCCGTATCGCAGCAACCAGTTCTATCGCAACCTCGGCGGCGGACGCTTCGTCGAGGAGGCGGGCGCGCGCAACATCGGCGTCTTCGGCGGTGGGACGCACGGGGCGACGTGGACCGACCTCGACAACGACGGCGATTACGACCTCACGGTCGCCCTCACCTACAAGACCGTGACCGATCCGTTCCTCGCCGAGCCGAACCGGATCTACCGCAACGACAACGGGGTGTTCTCCGACGTGACGCCGGCGGGGATGAAGACCTACGCCGACTACACGCGCAGCGTCCTCAGCTTCGACCCGGATGGCGACGGCGACCTGGACATCTTCGCCGTCAACGGCGACCAGGGATCGAACGAGCCGCTCGCCGACCGCAACGAGTTCTACCGCAACGACGGCGGGTTGAATTTCACCGCGGTGGCCGCCGGCGTCGAGATCACCGCCCCCGCGGGCCAGGGCGCCACCGACACCGATTACGACGGCGACGGCGACATCGACCTGCTCGTCTGCAACCGCAACGGGCCGATCAACATCCTGCGCAACGACAACGGCGTGTTCACCGCCGTCGACCCGGCGCGTGGCCGGCATCTATTCCGGTCCCATTCCGGCGCCGCCGGGCATCCATTACCGCGCCTACTCCGGCATTTCCACCGGCGACCTCGACAACGACGGCGACCTCGATTTGATCTTCATCGAGCAGAGCCTGGTGACGACCGCGGCGCGCGTCGCGCACGTCTACCACAACGTCGGCGGCGGCGTGTTCAGCTATCGCCAGCGCATCGAGGGCTTCAGCGGCCTGACCGCGGGCCTGGCCGACCTCGATCACGACACCGACCTCGACCTCGTGCTGCCCGGCTATCCCGTCGTCCTGCTCAACAACGGCTCCGGCGTGTTCGTCGGTGGGCCGGCGTTTCCCGGACCGGCGAGCGGTTTTCCCGAGCCCGACGTCCGCAGCGTCGCCTTTGCCGACATCGATCTCGACGGCGACCCCGATTTCGCGCTCACCGCGAAGTCCGGGCGGCCCTACCTCGTGCGCAACGAGTTCGACAGCGGGGAATGGCTGAAGGTGGGCCTCGTCTCGGCCGGCGGGCAGGTCGGCGCGATCGGCGCCAAGGTCCACGTGTTTGCCGCCGGGACCGCCACGCAGCTCGGCTACCGCGAGGTGAAGAGCAGCACGGGCTATCTCGCGCAGGACGACCCGGTCACGCACTTCGGGCTCGGCGCCGCCACGGCGGTGGACGTGCGCGTGACCTATCTCGACGGCACGACGGTCACCATTCCCAACATCACGTCGAAGCGGACGGTGTACCTGGCGGGTTCCACGGTCGTGCAGGCCCCGGCCGCGCCGCAGAACCTGACCTCGAGCGTCGCCGGGACGTTCGTCACCTTCAACTGGACGGCGCCCGCCGGTCCAGGCCTCAACTACGTCCTCGAAGCCGGCAGCGCGCCCGGCCTCAGTAATCTCGCGGTGGTCGGAGTGGGAACCAGCACCAGCTTCGGCACCAACGCGCCGGCCGGCGTGTATTACGTGCGGGTCCGCGCGGGCAACGTCGCGGGCCTCGGCCCGCCGTCGAACGAAGTCACGGTGCAGATCGGCGGCGGCTGCACGGCGCCGCCGGCGGCCCCGGCATCGCTGAGCGCCGGCATCAACGGGTTGAACGTCACGTTCAACTGGACGGCGACGGCGTCGCCCCAACCGACCACCGCATACGTGTTCGAGGCGGGCAGCGGGCCGGGTCTCGCAAACCTGGCGGTCCTGGAAACGGCCACCACCACCCTGTCGGCCGCGGCCCCGCCCGGGCGCTATTACACGCGCGTCCGAGCCCGCAACGTTTGCGGTGTCAGCGCGCCGTCGAACGAGGTCGTCGTCCAGCTCGGGTGCCAGGCGCCGCCCGCGGCCCCGGTCGGGTTGACCGCCACGGTGAACGGGTCGGCCGTGACGCTCAACTGGGGAGCGGGAAGCGGCGAGGCGCCCGCCGCCTACGTGCTCGAAGTCGGCTTGACCTCCGGCGCGACCGACCTGGTGATCGACACGGGCAACGCGGCGACGACGCTGTCCGCGGCCGCGCCGCCGGGGACGTACTACGTGCGCCTGCGGGCGCGCAACGGCTGCGGCAGCAGCGTCGTCTCGAACCAGATCGTGGTGGTCGTCAACTAGCGCCGGGCGGCAGGCGCCACCGGCCAGCGTCGCGTCAGGGGCGCGACGCCGTGCCGGCGACCTGGTAGATCGCGATCGCGTCGTTGCGAAACACTTGCGCGAACAGGTCGGGACGCTCCGACATCCTCGTGGTCGCCGGGCGATAGGCCGTGCGTTCCGGCCGTCCGACCAGCAGGTAATCGATGCCGAGGAACTGCGCGGTCCGGTGCGCCTCGGCGGCGTCGGCGGCCTGAAAGATGCCGAGGCGGACGTGCTCCGACGTCTCCTGGTAGGGCCGCAGCGGGATCATCGAGATCGGCAGGCCGGCGGCCATCCGCCGCTCGGCGAACGCCGGCACGTAGGCCCAGGTGCCAGCATCCCGGATGTAGGGCTCGACCTGGACGAGCGCGTCCGCGGGTGTGTTGGCCCGGACCCAGTCGAGAGCCTCACGCTCGGGGGGCGTGATGATCAGCGTCCACGGAAATCCCGGCCCCTGCTCGCGATTCGTGATGTCCTGGGCGTTGAAGACATCGATGGCCACGGTGGGAATGCCGAGGAGAATGGCCGGCACCATCACGGCGGCGAGCGCCAGGCGGCGAGACGGCTGCCTCCAGCCTGCGCTGACCGCCGCCGCGCCGATGATCGCGAAGGCGATGAGCAGCAGGTGGCCGCTGCGCCAGCCGACCCAGACGCCCCCCATGTCCGGAACGTCGGCGGTGAAGTAGAAACCCAGGGCGGCGACGACGAGCGCGGCGGCAGGTGCGCCCGGGCCGAGGGCCCAGCGCCCGCGCAGCAGGCCGACGCCGGCCAGCAGCAGCGGCCCGAAGCTGAGGAGCAGCACATAGGGCCAGTGCCGCAGCGCGACGCGGTTGATCCCGAACTGGATCAGGAACCCCTCGCGCGGATCGGTGTAGCCGAGCGACGCGCTCACGCCGATGGCCAGGATCACCGGGGCCGCGCCGAGGATGCCACATTGCAGGATCGACCGCAGCCTCCCCTGCTGCACGAGGCGGACCAGATAGAGGATCGCGATGGCGCCGCCGAGGATGATGGCGGTGAACGTGCTGAACAGGAACGCCAGGCCGAGCAGGATCCCCGCCCACAGCGCGATTGCGATCGCCGTGACGTCCTCGGCCAGCCCGACCAGCCACAACGCCGAGAGGGCGAGCACGTAGCCGGTCAGGTGGTGCGGCTGATAGAGCAACAGCCGCTGCAGGCCGTCCACCGGCATCCCCTGGTAGAACCAGCGCGTGACCGCGTCGATGTTCAGCGTGCGGACGGCGTCGAGCGGCATGACGCCCTGCGCCACGAGCCACAGGCGATCGAGGGCTTCGTAGCTGTTGGCGAGGAACCCGACCGCGACCGCGAGCGCGGCCAGTGCGGGAGCCGCGCCGGCGGCGCGCGCCAGCCAGTACATGAAGGCGGTGAACGCCAGCCCGAAGGCGAGCCCGTTGACGAGCACGACCTGCTCGGCGGAGACGCCCTGGCTGCGTAGGTTGCGATAGACGGCGCCGGACAGCAGGTGCGACATCCAGTAGTAGCGCATCGGCTGCGTGGCGAGGAAGGGGTTTGCCGGCGGCACGTCGCCCTTCGCCAGTTCGGCGGTCACCGTCATCGCCCACACGAAGTCGGCGGTGAAGTAGGCGCGGTAGGCGTCGCCGTCCGGCGTCGGCTCGGCGACGCGATTGTAGGGCGCGAAGGTGATGATCGGCACGACCAGCAGCGCCACGCTCGCCGCCGTGCGATCGCGCCGATCGATCGTCGGCAGGCGCAGCGTGGCGCCGCCGCCGCGCCGCGCGATGACCGCGAGCACCCATGTCAGCAGCGGCGCACACAGCACGGCCAACCACCCCTGCACGCCGGCGGCCCACCACAGCAGCAGGCCGAACACGCTGAGCCCGAAGCCGAGTGCCGGCCCGACCAGCCACGCGGTGGCCCGCGCCGTGTCCGTGCTGCCCAGGGCCCGCCACGCGAACAGCACCCCGGGCAGCGCCATCCACGCCGCCGACGCCGCGAGCGAGAGCGCCGACGGCAGCGGCGCGATGACCAGCACTTCGACGGCAAGCACGAGCCCGAGCAGGAAGGGTACGGCTCTCGGGAACCAGGGCGGCACGCGATATGATAACGCGCGTGGCAGTGCCGCTCCCGGCGCGGTACCCGCGTCCCGACTAGTGATTGCGCATACTCCGGCACTCGATGGCCTGCGCGGCATCGCCATCCTCCTGGTGCTGTTCCATCACTTCACGATCCTGGCGCCGGCGGCCGCCGCCGATCGCGCGCTCGCCGAGGCCGCCCTCATCGGCTGGTCGGGCGTGGATCTCTTCTTCGTCCTCTCCGGGTTCCTCATCACCGGCATCCTCATCGACGCGCGCGGCAGCGACCGCTACTTCACCAGCTTCTATGCGCGGCGCACGCTGCGCATCTTCCCGCTCTACTACCTGGTCGTCTTCCTGTCGCTGGTGGTGCTGCCCCGCTTTCCCGCGGCGTTCGACCTGTTGGCGGGCGCCGGGGCCCCGCGCGAGCAGTGGCCGTACTGGCTGTACCTGACCAACTTCTCCGTCGCCTCGCGCGACGCGTTCATGCACGGCGTGCTCGACGTCACCTGGTCGCTGGCCATCGAGGAGCAGTTCTACCTGCTGTGGGCGGCGGTCGTGTGGATCTGTCCGCCGCGCGCGCTCGGCCCGCTGTGCGCCCTGACCATCCTCGCGGTCCCGGCCGCGCGCACGCTCGCCCTGCAGCAGGGCGCCGAACCGATCGATCTGTACGTGCTGCCCTACTTCCGCGCCGACACGCTGGCGACCGGTGCGCTGATGGCGTGGGCGCTGCGCCGCGGCTGGCTCGATCGACACGGGCGCACCGGCCTGGCGGTCGCCGCCGCCGCTGGCGCCGGCGTCGCGGCGGTGTGGTGGGCCGACGGCAGCGGCTGGTGGGCCAACGCGTGGATGCAGCGGGCGGGCTATTCCCTGCTCGCCTGGACCGGCGCCGGCATGCTGGTCGCCGCCGTGGCGCTGCCGCCGACTTCCCGCTGGCCGCGACTGCTGTCCGCCGGCTGGCTGCGCGCGTTCGGCAAGTACAGCTATTGCCTGTACCTGATTCACCTGCCGGTGATGCGGGTGGTACGGGCGTTCGTCCTGCCACCGGCCGAGTTCGCCGCGGCGGGTCCCGTCTGGGCGGGACAGCTCCTGTTCTACGGTGCGGCGACGCTGCCCGCGCTCGCGCTCGCGTGGCTGTCGTGGCGCTGGTTCGAGGAGCCGATCCTGCGGCTCAAAACGCGCTTCCCTTATTGACGGGGCCGCCAGTCGGGGACGCGGTCGTTGCCGGGGCCGGACGTGAGGCGCGTCACGGTGCCGGGTGACCGGGCGTCGGTGAGGGCGAGATCCCAGTCCTCGCCGCGGTGATGCTCGGGGCTCACCGAGAAGGCGAGCCAGCGGCCATCCGGCGAGTACGCGGGGTAGTAACTCCACAGCCGTTCGTGCTCGAGCAGCACCCGGCCGCCCCCCTCACGCACGGCCTCGAGCCGCGACGGCTCGCTGGCGAGCCGGACGAAGGCCACCTCCTTGCTGTCCGGCGAGAACGCCGGCCGGCAGGCGCCGCCTCCCGACGTGAGCTGCACACGCTGGCCGTTGACCAGATCGATCAGGTGCAGCTGGAAGTTCATGATCGTCTGCGCCGCGTAGGCGAGATAGCGGCCATCCGGCGACGTCGCCGGCATGATGGCGCGGTTGATGCCGTTGGTGACCCGCTCGACCCGCTTGTCGGCCAGCCAGACGCGGTAGATCTCGCCGCGCCCGTCGCGCTCGCCGGTGAAGAACAGGCTCTCCCCGTCAGCCGCCCATGCCGGCCCCTGCTCCGGCGCCGGGTGATCGGTCAGCCGCACGACGCCCGAGCCGTCGGCGTTCATCACGTGGATGTCGATGTTGCCCTTCTGCCCCCGCGTCGACCCGAAGGCGATGCGTTGGCCGTCCGGCGACCACCGCGGCTCCTCGTCGAACCAGTCGCCGGCCGCGCCGACGCGGCGCACGGCGCCGCCGGCCAAATCGAGGACGAACAGCCGGGTCGGGCCCTCGCGGTCCGATTGGAACAGCAACTCGCCCTGCAGCCCGGGCGGAAAGGGCTTCACCGCCTGCGTCGCTGACCGGGCGTGCCCATGAAGCACCCCCACGCCGAGCGCCAGCACGGCCGTGCCGACGAGAACCGTTCGCATCAATCAATTATGACGGGTGGCGCTCTCCTGCGGCTTGCGGGCGAAGGCCATCAGGTGCCAGCCCAGGCGTCGCACCAGAGGCCGCGGCACCGCGTTGAACGCGCCGACGAACAGCGTATTGAACGCCGCCGCTTTCCATCCGGTGTGCAGGCGCGACTTCACAGGAAAGCGCTCGGGCACGATGCGCACGTCGGTGAAGGGCCGCAGCAGCTCGGCGAACTCGCTGATCGAGAACTTGCGCAGCACCGGCGCGTCCTCGTGCTCGAGCGGCACGTTCATCACCTTCGACAAGCCGTTCAGCCACGACACCCGGTTGTAGACCATGAAGATCGCCTCGCCGCCGGGGCGCAGGACGCGCGCGCACTCGCGGATGAGCCGCGCCGGATCGGACGTGTACTGCACGACACCATGGCCGTAGACGACGTCGAAGGTGTTGTCCGGATACGGCAGCGCTTCGGCGTTGGCGACGCGCAGGTCGTGCGCGGTGACGCCGTGCAGCTGCAAGTTCTTCTCCGCCAACTCGATCGCGGTCTCCGACAGATCGACGCCGGTCACGATGGCGCCGCCCTGGGCGAAGCGCACGAGATCGGTGCCGATCCCGCAGCCGACTTCCAGCAGCGCACGGCCACGGTAGCCGTCGAAGCCCACGAGCCGCGGCAGGTAGTGGAGCTTGTCGAAGCGGTAGTCGTGCAGCTCGTCGAAGAACTCGCGTGATCCGACGGGCTGGTCGGTCATGTCGAGGTCGTGGATCCGGGAGTTCCAGTAGCGTTCGATCGCGTCGATCACAGGGCCCTATCGTACAATGCGTGGCGACCCGTGGGAGCGCGTGGTGCCGCCCGCGACCGGTGGCAGGATTGACCACTTCAGCATGATCGTGCGCGATCTCCGCCGCCTGGCGGACACCCGCTTCGACCTCGTCGTCGTGGGGGCGGGCTTCTATGGGGCGATCGCGGCCTGGGATGCGACGCTGCGCGGCTTGTCGGTGGCCCTGATC
Source organism: uncultured Acidobacteriota bacterium (assembly GCA_963707795.1). Classification (GTDB taxonomy): domain Bacteria; phylum Acidobacteriota; class Vicinamibacteria; order Vicinamibacterales; family UBA2999; genus JACCSI01. The sequence continues at coordinate 1,868,866 of OY970174.1, forward strand.
GACCAGGGTGATTTCGGCGCCGCCACGTCGTTCAACAACCTGAAGACACTGCACGGGGGATTGCGGTCGCTGCAGGCGGCGAACCTGCGGCAGATGCGCCTGTTCATTCGCGAGCGCCGGGCGCTCGCGCGCGTCGCCCCCCACCTGGTCCGGCCGCTGCCGTTCGTCGTCCCCACCTACCGCCAGCTGTCGCGATCGTCGCCGCTGATGCGCACGGCGCTGCTGATCAACGACCTGGTGTCCCGCGATCGGCATGCCGGCCTGTCCGACCCCGCGCTGCACCTGCCGCCTGGCGCGGTCGTGTCGCGCGACGAGTGCCTGCGACTCAACCCGGTCATCGATCCCGCGGAGGTCACCGGGGGCGCCGTCTGGTACGACTACCAGATGCACAACACCGATCGCATGACGCTGTCGTTCGTCCTGTCGGCGGCGGCAGGCGGCGCCGTCGCGGCCAATTACGTGCGCGCGGTCGCCCTGCTCCGCGACGGCGGCCGCGCCGCCGGAGTGCAAGTGGGCGATCAGTTGTCGGGCGAGGCGTTCGACCTGCGGGCGCACACGGTCGTCAATGCCGCCGGCCCCTGGGCCACCGCCTGGCTGTCGCAGGTCGCCCCGGGGGCGGTGTCGCCGGCGCCGCGGCTCTCGCGGGCCATGAACCTCGTGACGCGGCGTGTCGTCGGCACGACGCATGCCTGCGGCGGCCTCGCACAGGGCCGGTACCTGTTTCTCGTCCCGTGGCGCGGCGGCTCCCTGCTCGGCACCAGCCATGACGCCCATGCCGGCTCGCCCGACCAGCTTGCGGTCACCCGCGCCGACGTCGAGTCGTTCCTGCGTGACGGCCGCGAGGCGTTTCCGCGGGCCGCACTCGACCGCGGCGATGTCCGACTCGTGCATCGCGGCTTGCTGCCGATGCTCGCCGGCGGCGGGACGCACGTCCGGTTGCTGCGCGAGAGTACCGTGGTGAACCACTCGGCCCACGGCGTGCCCGGCCTGATCTCGATCTTCGGCGTGCGCTATACCACCGCCCGGGCGACCGCCGAGCGGGCCATCGACGAGGTCTTCGGCGACCGCGGCGTGGACGCGCCTCCCTGCCGCACCGCCGAGACGGCCGTCTCCGGCGGCGCGATTACGGACAAGGAATCGTTCGTGCGCGAGGCACTGGCCGACGGGACGGCGAACATGCCGCGGGAGATGCGCGGCCGCCTCGCTCTCACCTACGGGACCGATCGGCGGAGGGTGGCCAGCCTGCTCGAACACTCGCCCGGCCTCGCCGCGACGCTCGGGGGCGAATGTGCGGTCAGCCTGGCGGAGATCGTCCACGCCGTGCGTCACGAATCTGCGGTCAAGCTGTCGGATGCGCTGATTCGCCGCACCGAGGCCGGCTCGGCGGGGCACCCCGGCGCCGGCGCCCTCGCCGCCGCCGCGGCCGTGATGGCCGCGGAACTCGGCTGGTCGGACGAACGGGTGCGCGCCGAGGTCGCCGAGGTCGAAGCGTTCTACCGGCTTCCGGACTAGAGTGGCCGGTCCACTAGCGCAGGTGCTCCTCGCACCAGCGCTCGAACACCATCAACGGGAACAGGGTGTGGGCATGGTTCTCGCGGCCGGCGACGTGCGCCTCGACCAGCCGGGTGACCTCGCCGGCGGCGAAGAGGCCGCGGGCGGCGACCCGGTCGGGGGCGAGCAGGGCGCGCATCAGCGGCTGCAGGTCGCGGCGGAGCCAGTTCTTCATCGGAATGCTGAAGCCCTCCTTCTTTCGTGACAGGATGCGCTCCGGCAGCAGCCCGCGCATCGCCCGCTTGAGCACCCACTTGCGCTCGCCGTCGCGGATCTTCAGGCGGCCGGGCATCGAGAACGCCAGCTCCATCACGTCGGCGTCGAGGAACGGCGCCCGCGTCTCCAGCGACGTCGCCATGCTCATGCGATCGACCTTGACCAGGATGTCGTCGGCGAGATACAGCGACAGGTCGGCGTAGAGCTGCCGCGTGAGCGTGTCGCCGGCGCCGTAGCGCGCCAGCGTCTGCCGCACCGGCGCGTAGACATCCGACGTCCGCAGCGCATCGGCCAGTGCCGGCGCGTAGAGCCGCCGCTTGGCCGCCGGACTGAGGTAGACCATCCACCGGTAGTGCCCGAGGTCGGCCGGCGCCTGCGTCGCGCCGAGCGTGAAGCGCTTGAACTTGTTGATCAGCCCTTTCTTCTTCTCGGTCGGGGGCAGCGCGGCGGCGACCGCCGCCGCCGCCGGCAGCAGCGCGCCGCCCATCCATGCATAGCGCTGCGCCAGCGCCTGCGCCTGGTAGGCATCGTAGCCGCCGAACAGCTCGTCGCCGCCGTCGCCGGAGAGCGCCACCGTCACGTGCTCGCGCGCCAGCTGCGAGACGAGAAAGGTCGGGAACAGCGACACGTCGGCGAACGGCTCGTCGAGATGGACGATCAGCCGGTCGAACAGCTGCACCAGATCGGGCGGACACGGTCCGCTCGCGATGATTGGTCCCGAACAGCGCCGCGACCTCGCGCGCGTAGGGCAGCTCGTTGTAGGTGCCGTCGGCGAACCCGATGCTGAAGCTGTTGACCGGCTGCCGCGACGCCTCGCTCATGAAAGCGACGATGCTGCTCGAGTCGATGCCGCCGGACAGGAACGCGCCGAGCGGCACGTCGGCCATCATCTGGCTCACCGTCGCGCGACGCAGCGCCGCTCGCAGCGCCTCGGCCGCCTCGTCGTCGTCCCACGCCCGCACCGGCGTCGCCGCCGCGTCCCAGTAGCGATGGATGGACACCACGCCGTCGCGATAGGTCGAGGTAATGCCCGGCCGGCAGCTTGTGTACCCCGGCCAGGATCGTGCGCGGGGTGACGACGTACTCGTAGGTGAGGAACTGGTCGATGGCCTCGTAGTCCAGCGTCGCGCGTCACCTCGGGCCGCACCAGCAGCGCCTTGACCTCCGATGCCAGCAGCAGCCCGCGCGGCGTCTGGGTCCAGTAGAGCGGCTTCTCGCCCGCCCGGTCGCGCGCCGCCAGGAGCGTGCGCGTGCCGGCGTCCCACAGCGCCAGCGCGAACATGCCGCGCAGACGGGTCAGGAAGGACGGCCCCCACTCCTCGTAGGCGTGGACCAGGACCTCGATGTCCGACTGCGGCTGCGGAACTGGTGGCCGTGCGCCTTCGAGCTCCTGCGCGCAACTGCGGAAAGTTGTAGATCTCGCCGTTGGCCACGAGCTGGATGCTCGTCGGTCTCGTTGCCGAACGGCTGCTGGCCGCCGGCGAGATCGACGATCGACAGACGGCGCATCCCCAGCCCGACCCCCGGCCGCGTGACGCTGCCCTCTTCGTCCGGGCCGCGATGGTGCAGCGTGCGCACCATCCGCTGCAGCTCCTCCGCGAGCACCGGACGCGTCAGGTCCGATTCGACGATGCCGACGATGCCGCACATGTCAGTGGCCGGGCCCTTACGTCTGGCGTTGCTCGGCGATGCCCGGCCGGCGGTCGCGTACCGACCCGCGCCGGAATCCCGGTGGCGATGGCGAACGGCGGAATCTCGCCGACCACGACCGCGCCGGCGCCGATGATGGCGTCGCGTCCGATGCGCGACCCGTCGGTCACCACCACGTGCGTGCCCAGCCAGACGTGATCGTCCACGTCGATGCCGCGTGCGGTCCGCCCCTGCTCGAGCACCGGGATGTCCACGCGGTCGAACAGGTGGTCGCCGCCGACGAGATAGGTGTAGGCGGCCATCAGGATGCTGCGTGCCCACGCGCACGCGCGAGGCGGAAAAAATCTCGCAGTTGAAGCCGAGGTTGGCGTGATCGCCGATGATGATGTCGCCGTTCTTGCAGCTGAGGATGGTGTTGCGGCCCACGAACACCCCGGTCCCGATGACGATGCCGGTGTTGTCCGTCCCCTTCGCGTCGAGGCAGCAGCCGTCGTCGATCACCACGTTGTCGCCGATCGCGATCTTGTGCGGGTGGCGGAGGGTGACGTTGACGCCGAAGACGACGTTGCGCCCGACCGAGCCGAGGACCAGCGGATAGAGCTTGCTGCGGAGGAACAAGCCGAGGGCACCCGGCACCCACGCGCTGCACATCGTCACCAGCTCGAAGGCGACCAGCGGCGCCAGGCCGGGGCGGCCGATGACGAGGTCGCGATACTTGCCGACCTTCGACCGGCCCTCGTCGAACAGCTCGCGCTGGATGACCGTGATGCGGGGATCGTGGTCCCGGCTGGGCGGACCGGGCAGGCGCGGGCCCGTCCCCTGGCGGTCGTCTGTCATGGCTCGACGGGCGCGGGCTCCGGCGTCGTCTGGCGAATCTCGCGAATGGCGTACACCGGCTTGTTCTGCGACTCGTAATAGGTCCGCGTCAGCAGCTCCGCCAGCAGCCCGAACGTCAGCAACTGCACGCCGATGAACAGCAGCATCATGCCGAGCAGCAGCAGCGGACGGTCGCCGATCGCCTGGCGCTCGATCAGGCGCACGTAGCCGAGGTAGCCGGTGATCACCGCCCCCAGCGCTCCCGCCGCCAGCCCCATCAGCCCGAAAATCTGCAGCGGCCGCGTCGAGTAACTGAGGAGGAACTTGACCGTCAGCAGGTCGAGCACGACGCGGACGGTGCGCGACAAGCCGTACTTGGAGACGCCGGCGGTGCGCGCGCGATGGTGGACGACCACCTCCTGGATGCGGACGCCCATCTCGCTGGCAATCGCCGGCAGGAAGCGGTGCATCTCGCCGTACAGGCGCAGCGGCTTGACCACTTCCGCGCGAAACACCTTGAGCGAGCAGCCGTAGTCGTGCAGCTCGACGCCGGTGGCCCATGAGATCAGCTTGTTGGCGATCACCGACGGGATGCGCCGGGTGAGGAACGTGTCCTTGCGCGCCTTGCGCCAGCCGCAGACGATGTCGAAGCCGCGGTCGATCTCGTCCACCATCCGCGGGATGTCGGCGGGGTCGTTCTGCCGATCGCCGTCGGCGGTCACCACCAGCCGGCCGCGGGCGAACGAGAAGCCGGCCGCGAACGCGGCGGTCTGGCCGAAGTTGCGGCGGAACCGGATCACGCGCAGGTGCGGATCGCGCGACTGCAGCGACGCCAGCTGGTCGAACGTGTCGTCGGTGCTGCCGTCGTCGATGACGATGATCTCGTAAGAGCGCCCGCTCCGCACGAGCGTGGTCGTCAGCTCGTCATACAGCGGCTTGATGTTGGGCGACTCGTTCCGGACCGGAATGACGATAGAAAGCTCGGGCGTCATCGAGCGGGAATCACGCCATTATATATCGGTGCCTTCCAGCGACGGCCCCCCGGCGGTCCGCGGCGGTGCCGCCAGGGTCCGCGGCTGGTGGGGCGCGCTGGTCCGCCTGGCCCTTCGCGACGTGTGGAACCCCGGCCCGCTGCCGGTGCTGCTCGGGCGCCTGGCGGCGCTGCTCGGCCTGGTGGCCGTGTACGGCTACGGCCAGCTGCACCTGACGCTCGCCCACTACGACGCCAAGGCCCACCTCGTCGTCGCACGCCGGATCCTCGACAGCCTGACGCCCGGGTGGGAACAGATTGGCGCCGTGTGGCTGCCGCTGCCCCACCTGCTCAACATGCTGCCGGTGCAGGTCGACGTCCTCTACCGCACCGGCGGGTTCGCGATCGCGCTGTCGCTGCGTTGCCAACGTCGTGGCCACGGCATCGATCGCCGGCACCGTCGCAGCTCCTGACCGCGTCGCGCGCCGGCGCCACGCTGGCGGCGGCGCTCTACGCGGCCAATCCCAACGTGCTCTATCTGCAGAGCACGCCGATGACCGAGCCGATGCTGTTCGGGCTGACCGCGCTGCAGGTCTACCTGTTCACGCAGTGGGTGCTCGGCGGCCGCCTGACGGTGCCGCGTGCCGCCGGCTGGGTCACGGTGCTCGCCTGCCTCACGCGCTACGAGGCCTGGCCCATCACCGCGGCGGCGCTGGCGGCGTCGGCATGGGCGTGGTGGCGGCGCGGCAATGCCGTGAGCGGCGTGCTGCGCGTGCACGCGCGGCTGGCGCTCTATCCCGCGCTGACGGTGCTGGCGTTTCTGGCGTTCAGCCGGATCACCGTCGGCGAGTGGTTCGTCAGCGGCGGCTTCTTCGTGCCGGACGACACGCTGCGCGGCCAGCCGGCGGTCGTGGCCGAGCGAATCCTCGAGGGCATCGAAGTGCTGGGTGGCGGGCGGCTCGTGCGCGTCGCGGCGGTGTCGCTGGCGGTCGTGGCGCTGCTTGGCCTGGCGTCCGCGGGACGGGCGCCCATGCTCGTGCCGCTCGCGCTGTTCGCCGCCGCCGCGCTGCCGCTCAGCGCCTACCTGGCCGGGCATCCGTTCCGGATCCGCTACGAGATTCCGCTGGTCGTCGCATCGGCAATGACGGCGGGGCTCGCCGTCGGGCTGCTGCGCCGCTGGGGGCCGCTGGTCGCCCTGCTGGTGTTCGTCGCCGTGATCGACGAGCGGCCACCCGGGGACCTCGGGGCGGCCATGGTCGTCGAAGCGCAGCTCGATCGGCAGGTGCAGCCGCGCCGCCAGGTCACGGCCTGCCTCGTCGTCGGACTATCGCGGCGGCGACGATCATGGCGAGCATGGGCGCGCTCGGCCACTACATGCACGAGCTGGCCGCGGCCGGCTTCGCGATCGGCGACTTCCTGCACGAGGGCAACGGCCCGATCTGGGACAGCGCCTTCACGCGCGGACCGGCGGCGCTGGTCGAATGGGTGCTGGTCGAGGACGAGGCCGAAGGCGGCGACGCCATCATCCAGCGCCAGCGGCTCCACCCGCGCCTGCTGGAGCGCTTCGACCGGGTGTGCAGCGGCGGCGGCGTGTCGCTGGTACCGCCGCCGCGCGCCCGGACTAGAAGCGAACGCCGAACGTCGCCAGGTAGTGGAACCCGCCGAGGTCGATCTTCGGGCCCGAGGAAGTCGGCTCGTCGAGATCGCCTTCGGCCTTCTGGTAGCGCACTTCGCCGCCGAAGGTGGCGTTGCTGCCGACGAGAAACCGTGCACCGAACACGGCGACCGGGCCGACCGACGTGCCGGAGGCGACGTAGCTCTCCCGGAAAATCGGACTGCCGACGCGGGCTGAAGTCGATGAAGTCGCCGGTCTCGCTGTAGCGCCAGTTGTAGATGCCGATGCCGCCGCCGACGTACGGCTGGAACGCCGCGTGGCGGCCGAGCGGCAGCAGGCGCACGGTGCGCCGAGATCGGGACGATGCGAAGCTTCAGCTGCTGTTCGATTTCGCTGCCGTCGGGCCGCACGAACTCGTCGTAGATCGTGTCCACGCCGCGGCTGGTGAACCCGATGCCGGCGCCGACTTCGACGAAGTCGCCGAGCGGCGACCAGCCACTCGGCGCCAACCGAGACGGTGTTGAAGTCGCTGAAGTCGAACAGGCAGCAGCTCGCGATTCACGACCAGGGCATCGCCGTCCACGCCGCGCGTCTTCGCCGCGGACCGTGAAGTAGCCGAGGGAAAAGTTCAGGCTGCTGTTGCGCCAGCGCCGGTTCGGCGCCGGCCAGCGACACGGCCGATACCGAAAGCACGGCCCAGGCGAGTCGAGCATCGCATGTGACCTCCGAGGTCAGGTAGGCGAGGCATGACCGGTCAGAAAGCAGAGCCTGTGCCATCGCCGGGCCTGCCGGACCGCGAGGTCGCTGCGGCGTGATTTGCGGAGAATTTTCGCGGGTTTGCCGCCTGGCGACCGGCGCATGCGCCTCAGCGTCGGGCGGCGGCGGCGTCCCGAATTACGGCCACCATCTCGTCGTGGACGTGTCCGTTCGAGGCCACCACCTGGCCGCCATGCGGGTCCCAGGCCTGCCCGTCGAGCCCGGTGACGCGGCCGCCGGCTTCCTCCACGATCAGCGCGCCGGCCATCGTGTCCCACGCCTGCAGCCCCTGCTCCCAGAAGCCGTCCAGGCGTCCGGCCGCGACCCAGCAGAGATCGATCGCCGCCGAGCCGAGACGGCGCACCGCGCGCGCTTCGCGGACGAAGGCGGTGAACGGCGACAGGATCTCGTCCACCGCGGTCGCGAATGTCGTAGGGGAAGCCGGTGACCAGGACCGCGTCGATGAGCGCGGCGGACGAGGACACGTGCAGCGGCTGGCCGTTGAGCCACGCGCCGACCCCGCGTTCGGCCGTGAACAGCTCGCGCCGGTTCGGGTCGAAGACCGCGCCGACGACCGGCTGTCCCGTCGATCTCGAGCGCCAGCGTGGCGCAGAAGATCGGGATGCCGTGGGCGTAGTTGGTGGTGCCGTCGAGGGGATCGAACACCCAGCGATGGACCGCGCCCGTGCGCGGTTGTCCCATTTCTTCCGCCAGCACGTCGTGGTCGGGAAAGCGCTCGGCGATGAGCGCGCGCAGCATCTGTTCGACCTCGAGGTCCACCTCGGTCACGAGATCGATGGCGCCCTTCTTGCCGACGCGCAGCGCCGACCCGAATCGCGCCATCTGCAGCGCGCCGGCGCGCACCACGGCTTCGATGGCCGTGGCCAGCAGCGCCGGGTCGAGGCCGTGGGTCTGCGATGGTGTCGCGGTCATGGTCGTGTTCGAGCGGCGGGGCGCGAGCGGTGCCGACCCGCCGGCGCGGCCCGCGTCAGGCGGTCGCGTTGGCGCGCGGCACCTTCTTGACCATGCGAATCTGCATGCCGCGCGTCTGGCCGCGTTGCAGCTCCACTTCGTCCATGAAGCTGCGAATGAGGAAGATGCCGCGTCCGCTCGACTTGAGGATGTTCTCCGGCGCCAGCGGGTCGGCCAGTTCGTCGGGGTCGAACCCCTCACCCTCGTCTTCGACCCGGATGATCAACTCGTCGGGGTGCTGCGACGGCATCGGCGTGAACTCGACGACCACCCGTTTCGACTCGTCGTTCTGGTTGCCGTGCTTGATGGCGTTGACGACCGACTCGCGCACCGCCACGCCGACCCAGTGCAGCGGTCTTCGTCGAGGCCGGTGAGCCGGCCGACGTAGTCGCTGACGACCTGGACGAAATCCAGCATGTCGAAGGCGCTGGCGAACTCCAGTCGGATTGTCTGCTTCATCACGCGGTCAGGGCCAGGGGGACAGGGGTCAGTGATGAGGAATCCAGGGCCGGCGGGACATCAGGCTGCGGGCCTGTCACCTGGTTCCATGGGAGCGGGGCGGGCGTGCACCAGCGCACTGAGCATCGGCGGTCTAAGTAGCATAGCCGTTTCGCGCCGGTCAAGCGACGGCCGTGCGCAGCGCGGGGGCGGGCACGATATAGTGAGCGATTGTGCGCACCGCCGACCAGGTCACCATCCAGCCCGCGACGCGGGTGCGCGGCGTCATTCGCGTGCCCGGCGACAAGTCCATCTCGCATCGCTACGCCATCCTCGCGGCGCTGGCCGGCGGCGACAGCGTCATCGCCAACTACGCCCCCGGCGGCGACGGCGCGTCCACGCTGGCGTGCCTGGCGGCCCTGGGCGTGTCCATCGATCGCCGGGCGGCGCCGGATGCCGCCGATCCGCCGCTCGTCGTCGTGGCCGGCCGCGGCGGGCCCGGGCTGCGGCCGCCCACCGACTCGCTCGACTGCGGGAACTCCGGCACGACGATGCGGATGCTCGCCGGCGTCGTCGCCGGGCAACCCTTCGTGTCCACCCTCGCCGGCGACCCATCGCTGACCCGCCGTCCGATGCGCCGCATCATCGCCCCGCTCTCCCGGATGGGGGCCCACATCGAGGCGGCGACGGGCGATCGGCCGCCGCTCACCGTCTACGGCGCCGACCTCGGCGGCATCGATTTCGTTCCCGAGGTGCCGAGCGCGCAGGTCAAGAGCGCGGTGCTGCTGGCCGGGCTCTTCGCCGACGGCCAGACCCGTGTCACCGAGGCCACCCCGACACGAGATCATACGGAGCGGGCGCTGACGGCGTTCGGCGCCGCGGTCGTGTGCGCGGGCGGCCAGGTGACCATCGCCGGCGGCCAGTCGCTGCGGGCGATCGAGGCCCGCGTCCCCGGCGACCTCTCGTCCGCCGCCTTCGCCGCCGTGGCCGCCGGCGCGCTCGCGGGCTCGGATGTGACCATCGAGGACGTCGGCCTGAACCCGTCGCGGACCGCCCTGCTCGACGTCCTGCAGCGGTTTGGCGTGCGGGTCGACATCGAGCAGACCGCGACCTGGCAGGGCGAGCCGGTCGGGCGGCTGCGCATCGTGGCCCAGGAGCTCCGCGGCCTGACGCTCGGGGCCGCCGAGGTCCCGGCGGTCATCGACGAGCTGCCGGTGCTCGCGGTGCTCGCCACGGCGGGCGGGGAGCTGCGTGTCAGCGGGGCGTCCGAGCTGCGGGTCAAGGAAAGCGATCGCATCAGCGCGCTGGTGGCGGGGCTCCGCGCGCTCGGCGCCGAGGCCGAGGAACTGCCCGATGGCTTCCACGTCCGCGCCGGTCCACGGTTGACTGGAGGGCGGGTCGATGCGCACGGCGATCATCGGCTGGCGATGGCGTTCGCCATCGCCGGCTTGACGGCGGACGGCCCGGTGACCATCGACGGCGCCAGCGCCGCCGCCGTCTCCTATCCCGGGTTCTTCGCGGACCTCGAGCGGCTGCGGGCGTGAAAGCCGACAAGGTGTATCTGGTCGGCTTCATGGGCGCCGGCAAGACGACCGTCGCCCGCGCGCTGGCGCGGCGGCTCGACTGGAGCATCGAGGACATCGACGAGCGCATCGAGGCGCGGGAACGCCGCGATATCCCGACGATTTTCCGCCAGGACGGCGAGCCGTACTTCCGCGGCATCGAGCGCCAGGAGGTGATCGCCCTGCTGCCGGTGCGCGGGACGGTGGTGGCCACCGGCGGCGGCACCCCCGCGGACCCGGTGACGCGCGCGCTGATGCTCCGCGACGGGGCGGTGGTGTGGCTGGACGCCCCGCTGGCCACGGTGCTGGAGCGCGTGCCGCTCGACGGGCGCCGGCCGCTGGCGGCGGACCGCATCGAGATGGAAAGACTTTATAATCAGCGGCTCATGGCGTACGGCGAGGCTCACCTCCGGCTCGACGCCGGCCGGGGCTCGGTCGAGGAGATCGTGGATCAGATCGTCGAGTGGCTGGGCGCATGACGACAAGCGCCGGGCGCCGGGCGATGTGGCTCGCAGTGGCCTGCTGATGCGATATCTCGTCCTCAGCGACATCCACGCCAACATGGAGGCGTTCGAGGCGGTGCTCGCCGCCGCCGAGCCGCTCGGCTACGAGCGCGTGCTCGTGCTCGGCGACCTGGTGGGCTACGGCGCCGACCCCAACGCCGTGATCCAGAGAGTCCGGGCAATCCGTCCGCACGCGTTGATCCGCGGCAACCACGACAAGGTCGGCTCCGGGCTGGAGAGTCCCGAGGGCTTCAACGCCGTGGCCAAGAATGCGATCCGCTGGACCTACGATGCGCTGACCGCCGAGAACCGCGACTGGCTGGCCGCCCTCCCCGCCGGACCGGTCGTGGTCGACGACCTGATCGAGATCTGCCACGGCACGCCCTTCGACGAGGACGCCTACGTCTTCGACGATCTCGACGCGCTGCGCTCGCTGCACGCGGCCGAGCGCGAGGTCTGCCTGTTCGGCCACACCCACGTGCAGGTCGGCTACGCGCTGACCGGCGATCAGTTCACGCTGACGACCATCGAGGAGAGCCGGCCGCTGTCGATCCCGCTCCCGGCCGGGGCCAGGCATCTGGTCAACCCGGGCTCGGTCGGCCAGCCCCGGGACGGCGACGCGCGTGCCGGGTTCGCGATTGCCGACACGGCCACGCGCGAGGTCACCATTCACCGCGCCGCCTACGACATCGACCACGCACGGGCGCGGATTCTGGAAGAGGGTTTGCCCGAGATCCTGGCCCAGCGGCTGGCGCTCGGCCGGTAGTGGAGGCCGTCTCTCGCGGGTTCCGCGTCAGTTCCCTTCGTCCTCCAGTGCGGCACACCCCTCGCCATCCGTGATCGGCACTGCGAATCAGATGCCTCGATCGCCCTGTGACCAGAGCCCGATCGCCGACGATCGCGGAAGACTGTCGTGACGAAGTAACCCGTGGTCCAAGCGCCGCCGCGAGCCCACCAAGCCGCGTGGCGCTGGCGCCTCGATCACCGCCACACTTCGGCGCGGCGCTTCTGATGGCTGCCAGCCAGAAAGGCCCACGCGGCCGGCGGCAGTGAGTGTGTTACGCGGTGTCCTTACTGTAGATAGTCCAGCGGAGTTCCCTTGGTATCGCGATCGGCCGCTCGAGATCGAACTGTTGTGCTGACCATGCTTGCAGTCGAGGGACGCACTGCTCCTGTACGGACTTTGGCACAGTCCAGGTGTAGGACAACTCGCCGTCGACCAACCGACGCAAGAACTCAGCGAGCGTGATCGTCGGCCCTGTTCCGGTCTGTAGCTCGGCGCGACGCGCGAACCCCAGGGCAGCGAGTTCCTCGTCCACTTCATGCTCCGATCGAACACCCGGGTGAAACGGTGCTGCGATCCCGGCTTCCTCGAACAACGTGCGCGCACGCTCGCGAATGAGCACCCATGCCTCGTCGGCGTGTCCGTTGCCCCACTCATGCAGCAGGCGCCCGTCAGCGGCAAGCACCCGGTGCGTCTCACGCAATACCGCACGCCAATCCGCGGTGAGATACAGGACCCGGGCGATCACGGCGGCGCCAAACTGCCCTCCACGGAACGGCAGCTGCGCGCCATCACCCGCAACGACGCGGATCGGCAGGTCGCCTGCCTTGTTGCGCAACGCCTGCACCATGCCCGGTGCGGGCTCGAGCGCAACAACGCGGCAGCCACGCTTGGCAAGCCCGATCGCCACGCGACCCGTGCCGGCCCCGACGTCGAGGACGTTGGCGCCTGCCCGTATCGCCCCCGCGGCGGCGAGTCGCTGCACCACTTCGTCTGGCAGCGCGGCTCCATGCCGGCTGTCATAGACATTGGCGTTGCAGGAGAAATCAACCCGTCGACCCACGGCTGCTAGCAGTTCTCGGCAGACCGCGTCCGGTCGCAACGATCCGCCGGACATACGCGCCTGATCACGGTTGCTGGTTCGCAGGCCCCTTCGGCCGCCGTTCCCGCTGCCGCTGCAGCTCCACCAGGTAGGCGTCGCGCGCGGCGCGGCCGCCGAGAATCCAGCCGAACACGACGCCGATCAGGATGCAGACCGGGATGTAGATGAAATGCGCCGCATTCATCTCGGTCATCAGCGGCGACCCTGCTCCAGCCGCCGGAGATCGTCCTCCACGCGGCGGACCCGCCGGACCAGGGTGAAGACGTAGGCGATGAATGCCACCCAGATGAAGCCGTAGGCCGCCACGACCATCGGCGCCGCCGGCAACTGCTCCTCGGGCGGCAGTTGATCGATCGGAACGAACTCGTCCTGCTGCTGCGGCTGCGGCGGCGGGCCTTGCGCGCGCCCCGCGCCCCAGCCGCCGGCGAGCAGGATCAGGACGGCGCAGACGGCGATCGATCGCATCATTCCTCGTCGGCAGCGAGGTAGAGCGTTTCCACCCGCGCCCGCTGCTCCTCCAGCTGCATCCGCAGCATGAACAGCACCATCGACAGCAGCACGAACGCCGCCATGCAGAACCACATCGGCCCGGCCATCGGCGGCACCAGCGACGGAATCACCGACGTCTTGGGATGCAGCGTGCGCCAGTAGTTCACCGAGACGTAGACGAACGGCGCGTTGGCGAGGCCGAACAGCGCCAGGCCGGCAGCCAGCTTGTCGGAGCCGGGACCGCCGAAGCGGCGGAGCAGCAGGTAGGCGAGGAAGATCATCCACAGCATGAGCGCCGACGTCGTGCGCGCGTCCCAGTCCCACCACACGCCCCACGCCTTGCGCCCCCACAGCGGCCCGGTGACGAAGGTCATCGCGCCGAAGAGCACCACCTGCTCGGCGGCCGCCAGCGCCCAGTGATCCGCACGCGGCGCCCGGCGGAACAGGTAGACGCCGCTCGCCACGCCCGACACGATCGCGAGTACCAGCATCAGGATGGCGCCCGGGACGTGATAGTAGAAGATTTTCTGTACCAGCCCCATCGTGGACTCGTACGGCGCCCAGTGCACCAGCGCCGGGGCGACGGCGAACATCACCAGCGCCAGCGCGAGCAGGATGTGCGTGTGTCGGCGCATCAGGGGTGTCGCAACCTCACGTCGGGTCTCCCCTCATTCTGTCATCAACTCCTCGAAGGTCCACAGCGCGAGCGTGACGAAGACCACGTCGAAGAACACGAGCAGCGCCAGCCAGAAACGCGCCAGCGCCTCGTCCGGCGTCGCCTGGAAGATCGCCGCGGTCCCGCGCACGCTGGCAATCATCACGGGAACCGTCATCGGATACAACAGAATCGGCAGCAGCACGTCGCGGCTGCGCGCCCGGACCAGCATGGCGGCGAACAGCGTCCCGACCGCGGCAAAGCCGAGCGTGCCGGCGGCGAGCAGCGCCAGGAGCAGCGCCGGGCTCGCGGCGATGGGCGCCTGGAAGAACAGCGCCACCAGCGGCACGAGCACCGCTTCGGTCAGCCCCATCAGGCACAGGATCCCGAGCAGCTTGCCCACGTACAGCGCCGGCCGGTCCGCCGGCGCCAGCATCAGCGCGCGCAGCGTCTCGGTCTGGCGCTCGCGCTCGAAGGTGCGCCCCAGCGCCAGCGTGCCGGCAAACGCGATGGCAATCCACAGGATGCCGGCGGCGACGTCGCCGACCGCGCGCCCGTCCACCACGAAGGCGAACGCGAACACCAGCACGCACGCGACGGCGAAGAACACTGTCGTCGACACCAGCTCCCAGCTGCGCACTTCGATGGCCAGGTCCTTGCGCAGCACCAGCCACGCGACGCGGACGAAGGGGGCCATCACGAGCGCATCACCGCGCGATAGCGCTCGGCCAGCGGCGCCGTCCCGGCATCGGCGCCGACCATGCGGCCGTTGCGCAGGTAGAGCACCCGGCTCAGGAGCCCATCCGCCACCTCGAGGTCGTGCGTGGCCAGGACGATCAGGCAGCCCTGTTGCTGCAGCGTCCGCAGGCGGTCGACCAGCGCGTCGGCCGACGCCTGGTCGAGCCCGGTGAACGGCTCGTCCAGCAGGAGCAGCCGCGGGCCGTGAATCAGCGCCCGCTCCAGCGCGAGCCGCTGCCGCATCCCGCGCGAGAACCCGGCCACTGGATCGTCGGCGCGGTCGGTCAATCCCGCGGCCGCCAGCGCGGACGCGCAGCGCACCGCCGGATCGGCCACGCCGTAGAGCCGGGCGAAGAAGAGCAGGTTTTCGCGCGCCGTCAGCTCGGGATAGAGATACAGGTCGTGCCCGAGGAGCCCGAGCCGGGCGCGCAGGCCGGCGCCCGCCTCGCGTGCGGTGTGCCCGCCGTAGGCGACCCGCCCCGTCGACGGTGCAAGCAGCGTTGCCAGGATCGCCAGCAGCGTCGATTTGCCGGCCCCGTTGGGACCGAGCAGCCCGAGAATGTCGCCGGCGCGGCAGTCGAAAGAGATCTGCGAGAGCGCTTTGCGGCGGCCGAAATGCCGCCCGAGATCGATGGCCGAGAGCTGGGTGAAATCCAGGCTCACGCCGCGACGCCCTCGCCGCCGCCAGCCGGCGTGCGGTCGAGCTCGCCCATCACCCGCTCGAGCTGCGAGACCAGCGACTGCCGGCGCGACGCGTAGCGACGATCGTCGACCTGTCCGCGGCGATGCTGCTCTTCGAGCGCCACCAGCGCGGCGAACAGCGTCTCGCGCCGCTCGGCCAGTGACGCGGCCGGATTGCCGCGCGCGGACCGCCCGGCGATTCCCGCCCACAGTCCGAAGGCGAGCACGAGCACGCCCACACCCACGCCGACGTCGCGCATGAGCGTGCTGTGGTGCGGCAGCCCGCTCAGCTCCACCATCAGCGTATCGCCGGCGTTCAACCGGCCTCCGATCGCCATGATGAACGGGGCGCCGCCGGCCGAGGCTTCCTGCTGCTGCGAGAACTGCGGCGAGGCCAGCTGCAGGCCGCCGACCTGCTCCGCCGCCACGAACAGCTGCTCGATCGCCGCCGGCCACTGCTGCGACAGTGTCGCCCGGTCACCGCTGTACGGCAGGCGGTAGCCAACCTGCACCTGTGTGGTCCCCGGCGGGAAAGGACCGGTGATGCGGATTCGGTCGCCCTGCACCGTGGCCAGCGTGGACGATCCGTTCAGCGCGCCGGCGCCTGTCGCGCCTTCGGGCAGGCGCACGATCAACGGCTCGGCGACCGCAATCGGCGTGCGCGCGTTGTTGACGATGTCGAGCAGGTAGAACACCTGCAGGTTGTCGTCCTGGAACTCGAGGATGACGCGCGTCTCGCCGCCGAAGACGACGATGCCCGGCCGCGCCGGCTGCCGGGCCGCCTCCTCGCGCTTCCGCCTGCGCACGCGCCGATGCCGCGGCGAGGCCGGCGATGAGCGCCACGCGCACGCCGCCGCTGGCGGGCACCGGGAACTCCTGCGATCGCAGAATCTCGCCGTCCACCTCGGCCTCGACCGTGATGCGGGTCCCCGGCGGCACATCGCCGAACTGCGCCCGGCCCTGGGCGTCGGTCGTCGCCGACAGCGTCCGGTCGCCGGCGCGCAGCGTGACCGGGTGCTGCGCGATGTTGTTGCCCATCTGCTCGCGCACCAGCCGGACCGACACCATGCCGGTGGCGAGCTCGGGGGCGGGCAGCGGCCGGCCGGCCATCTCCGATGGATCCGGCATCTGCTGCGCTGCGGCGGGCGCCGGCGCGAGCAGCAGGAGCGCGATCAGGACGCGGATGACACGCATGTCAGGCTGCCGACAGCTTGTTGCCGCACTGCTTGCAGAACCGCGCGTCGGGATCGTTCACCACCCCGCACGGCGCAGCTCGAAGCCGGAATGGACAGGCTGCGTGCTGGGGCTCGGCGCTCGGCCGCCAGCCGCCGGCTGAGCTCCTGCTCGATGGCGTCGCGGTAGCCGCCGCCCGCCTCCAGCTGGCGCATCAGGCCCAGCGCTCTCCCGCGCAGCTTCCCGCTCAGGTCGGTCGAAATCGGCCTGCGCGATCTTCCCCATCGCGAAGTCGAACTCGAGCTCCTTGATCGAGCGCAGGACCAGCGTCTTCTCGCGCTCGAGACCGGCCCGCAGCCGGCCGGCCGATCGCCGACGGAGCCACGTCACCCTCGGGCGCCACCAGCGGCGCCAGCGCCCGGTACGCGCCGAGCGCGACGAAGCTGGCCGCGATCACCGTCAGGCTCAGGAGGATGATCGAGGCGGGAGACTGGCCGGTGGCGACGATGACGACGCCCGTCGCGCACAGCATGCCGGCGAGGAGGAAGAACTGCCACGGGCTGAGCGCGTTGTCGCGGGACGCCGCGGGCTGCCCCGCGGTCTTCCCTGCCGGACCGGTCGAGGGGTCAATCGAGGTCGCGGAGCTCATCGTCCAGCCTCGATCGCAGCGCCGCATCTTCGGGCGCCGGGCTGCCGGCCGCGGCGTCGCTGGCTGCCGCGCGCCGCGACCAGCGGACGGCGACGATCGCGGCCAGGAACAGGCCGCTCATGCCGGCCAGATAGGGCACCAGCCAGGACAGGCGGCCGACGCCGGTGTTGGGCGGCTCGGACAGCACGTGCATGCCGCCCTGCTGCGTCACGTAGTGCTGCAGCACCTCGGCCTCCGTCTTGCCGCTGGCGAGCATCGCCGTCACTTCCTGGCGGATCGGCGCGCAGTGGCCGCAGGCGCAGGTGCCGACCGGCAGCCGCGGACAGCCGCCGCACCAGCACGCCAGCTTGCTGGTCGCCGCCCGCTCGGCCGGCGAGCGCACGACGAGGCCGCCCGTCGTCGGCGTTTCCACGTGCTGCGCCGCCGCGACGCCCGGCGACAGCACCAGCGCCAGCAACAGCAGCGTCGCCGTCGCCGCCTCCGCCGGCAGCCGCGCCAGCGCGAAGCTGAAGGCGCTCTCCGGCAGCAGCGCGATCAGCGTGCCGACGGCGAGGACGCCGAAGCCGACCCAGATCCAGTTGATCAGCGGGTTGATGTGGACCTCGACGCTCGCCGTCTGTTCCTGGAACTCGTAGCCGGGCATCACGATGTAGAGGTCCTCGGCGAACGAGCGGCGGATGGCCACTTCCGTCGTCGGCTCGTCCTCGTGCTTGCGGAAGAACCACTTCGCCGGGAACATCTGGCCGAGGTCCTGACCGTCCGCGTCTGTGACCGTGATGTGGCCGGTCACCATCTGCTTCTGGCCGTCGTCGGTGACGCGAATGGCGTCGAGGCGCAGCGTGTAATCGCCGACGGTCGCCTCCTCGCCGGGCTTCAGCAGCAGCTGTTCGTCGCGGCTCAGTCCCTCGCCGGCGAAGCCGAGGAACATCAGCACGATGCCGATGTGGACGATGTAGCCGCCGTAGCGCCGCTTGTTGCGCCCGACCAGCCCGACCATCGCCGTGAACAGGTCGGCGCCCGATGTCGCCTTGCGCACCAGCGCGCCGCGCACGTACTCCTGGCTGATGGTGCCGACCACGAAGCCGCACAGCGCGAAGCACAGGCCCGAGCTCCACACCCGCACCCCGAGCGCGACGACGACACCCCCGACGACCAGCGCCGACACGACCGGCCACACGAACTGCTGCGCCATGTTGATGGCCGACGTCTTGCGCCACGCCAACAGCGGTCCCACCCCGGTGAGGAACAGCAGCATCAGGCCGACCGGCGTCATCCAGCGGTTGAAGAACGGCGGGCCGACGGTCAGGCGCTCGCCGGAAATCGCCTCGGTGATGGTCGGGAACATCGTCGCGAACAGGATGAAGAAGGCGCTGAACAGGAGGATCCAGTTGTTGGCGAGGAACGCGCCTTCGCGCGACGCCCACGATTCGAGCTCGTTGCGCGCCTTCAGCAGCGGGAGCCGGTAGATGACCCAGCCAAAACCGACCACGGCGATCGTGATCATGAAGGCGATGAACATCCGGCCCAGCTCCGGGTCCTCGCCGAACGCGTGCACGGACTGGACGATGCCCGAGCGGGTCATGAAGGTCTGGAAGATCGTCAGCAGGAAGGTGAGGATCACCAGCGTCACGTTCCACACCCGCAGCATGCCGCGCCGCTCCTGGACCATGACCGAGTGCAGGAAGGCGGTGGCCGTGAACCAGGGGAGCGCCCCGGCGTTCTCCACCGGGTCCCAGCCCCAGAAGCCGCCCCAGCCGAGCTCTTCGTACGCCCAGATCATCCCCAGCGTGAGGCCGAACGACAGGAAGAACCAGGAGAACATCGTCCACCGGCGCACGGCGCGCAGCCACGAGTCGTCGAGCTGCCCGGTGATGAGCGCCGCCATGCCGAAGGCGAACGGGATGGTGAGGCCGACGAATCCCAGGTACATCAGCGGCGGGTGGATCGCCATGTAGAAGTTCTGCAGCAGCGGGTTGAGGCCCGCGCCGTCCACCGGCGACTCGGTGAGGTAGGTCGCGAAGGGGTTGTTGTGCGCCAGCATGAGGAAGAGGAAGAACATCTCCACCATGGCGATGACGGCGACGACATACGGGATCAGCTCGCGATGGCGCTCGCGGTTGACCTGCACGGCGACGGTGCTGAAGATCGACAGCAGGAAGACCCAGAACATGATCGAGCCGTCGAGGCCGCCCCAGTACGACGTGATCTTGTAGAACAGCGGCTGCACGCTGTCGGAATAGCGCTGGACGTATTTGATCGAGTAATCGCCCGACACGAAGGCGTAGATCATCAGCCCGGATGCCACGGTCATCAGGGCAGCCACCGTGTAGAGCGCGCCGATGCCGCTCTCGGTCAAGCGCGTGCTGCGCCGCCGGGCACCGGCCAGGCTCGCCGCCGCCGCATAGGCCGCGACGACGAAGGTCAGGACGAGGACGAAAGCGCCGAGTGAGGCCATAAAGTGGGGGCGCGGCGGCAGACCGGGACGCGGCCCAGCCGCAGGCCGTCGGTGCGGTGATTAATACGCGCCAGGGGCGCCGGTCGTGGACGGCTCGTACTTCGACGGACACTTCGCCATCACGCCATTGGGCGCGACCTCGAAGCGCTCCGGCGACAGCGTCCCCTTCAACACGACCTCGGCGTCGTTCTTGAAGGTGTCGGGCACCACGCCGGTATAGGTCGCGGTCACGACCTCGCCGTTGTTCACGACCTGGAAGCGATATTCGAGGCTGTTCGGCTTGCGCGCGAGCTCCTTGACGAAGCCGTGCAGCTGCAGCTTCTTCCCGTACCACGCGTCCGGCTCGGTCATGACCTCGTCGACGTGCTTGTAATACTCCGTCGCCTCGCCAAGCGTCGAAGACAGCAACCAGCCGAACGACACCGCGAGGACCACGCTCGTGAGTCCGATTTTGACCGCTTTGTGCTTCATCTGTAAGGACTTCCGGATCCGAGAGCTAGCTGTCAGGATAGCCCTTCAGGAGCCGGTACACAAGCGCCACCGGCAGGCCGACGACATTGGAATAGCTCCCCTGGATCCGGTCCACGAACCGCGACGCCAGCCCCTGGATCGCGTAGGCGCCGGCCTTGTCCAGCGGCTCGCCCGATGCCACGTAGCCGGCGATCTCCTCCTCGGAGAGCGGGTTCAGCCAGACGCGCGTCCGGGCCACCTCGACGATCGTGCCCCGGCGCGAGACCAGCGCCAGGCCGGTGAGCACTTCGTGTTCGCGCCCGGAGAGCAGTCGCAGCATCCGCGTCGCGTCACGAGCGTCACGCGGCTTGCCCAGCATCTCGCCGCCGACCAGGACGATGGTGTCGGCGCCCAGCACGAGGGCGTCGGGGCGGGTGGCGAACACGGCCTGCGCCTTGGCCGCCGCCAGGCGCCGCACGTGGTCGCCCGGCGGCTCGAGGCTGCGGAACGACTCGTCCACATCGGCGGCCACCGGTTCGAAGGCGATGCCCGCGGCGGTCAGTAGTTCACCCCGCCGCGGCGAGCGGGACGCGAGAATCAACGGTCGACCTGGTACCCTCATCGAGTCAGTTTTGATTGTAGGTGGCAAACGGGCCGGCCGGCAGTAAGCTGGCAGGATGATCCGGGCCGATCGCGTGATTCCGGCCGTGCTGGCCAACGTCATCCGTCAGGCGCCGCTCTGCCCCGAGAAGGTGGAGTTTGCGTGGCGCGCGGCGGTCGGCCGGAGTCTGGCGCGGGCGACCACGGTCCGGCTCGACGACCGCGGCGTGCTGCACGTCAGCGCGCTCGACCCGCACTGGGCGCGCGAGGTGCGGCGCTCGGCGCGCCTGATCCTCTCGCGGCTCGAGACGATGCTTGGCGCCGGGACCGTCACGCGGATTCAGGTCTGACGCGCCGCGGGCTGCCGGCGCCCGGCGGCCCGCGTCCCGATACAATCGAACCAGGAGACGACGTTCATCCATGCGCGAAGCGGTCATCGTCAGTGCCGTTCGGTTGCCGACCGGCAAGTTCCTCGGGTCGCTCAAGGAGTTCCAGGCGCCCGAGCTCGGCGCGCTGGTCGTGCGCGAGGCGGTGCGGCGCGCCGGCATCGACCCCGCCAGCGTCGACGAGTGCATCATGGGCCACGTCGTGTCGGCCGGCGCCGGGCAGGCGCCGGCGCGGCAGGCCGCCCTCAAGGGCGGGCTGGCGGACCACGTCGCGGCGCTCACGATCAACAAGGTCTGCGGGTCCGGGTTGAAGGCCGTCATGCTCGCGCACCAGGGCATTCAGACCGGCGACATCGACATCGCCGTCGCCGGCGGCATGGAGTCGATGAGCAACGGCCCGTATCTGCTCCCCCGCGTCCGCGAGGGGCTGCGCATGGGTCACGGCAACGTCGTCGACTCGATGATCCACGACGGGCTGTGGTGCCCGTTCGAGGGCTGGCACATGGGCAACGCCGGCGAGTGCGTCGCCGACAGCTACAAGGTGTCGCGCGAGCAGCAGGACGAGTACGCCGCGGAGAGCCATCGCCGCGCGGCGGCCGCCCAGGCCGGCGGCAAGTTCCGCGACGAGATGCTGCCGGTCTCGATCCCGCAGAAGAAGGGCGACCCGCTCGTCTTCGATCGCGACGAATCGGTCCGTGCCGATACCACCGCCGAGACACTGCGCGCGCTCAAGCCGGCGTTCAAGAAGGACGGATCGGTGACCGCCGGCAACGCGCCGCCGGTCAACGACGGCGCCGCGGCGCTGGTGGTGATGGCGGCGGAGCGCGCGCAGCAGCTCGGCGTCACCCCGCTGGCGCGCATCGTCGCGCAGGCCACCAGCGGCCTGGCGCCGAAAATGCTGCTGATGACGCCGGTCGAGGCGACGCGAAAGGCGCTGAAGAAAGCCGGCTGGACGCTGGACGAGGTCGATCTGGTCGAGCTCAACGAGGCGTTCGCGGTGCAGGCGGTCGCCGTCGGCCACGAGCTCGGGATGGACATGGAAAGGGTCAACGTGCACGGCGGCGCCGTCGCGCTCGGCCACCCCATCGGCGCCTCCGGCGCCCGCGTGCTGACGACGCTCCTCTACGCGCTGAAGGATCGCGGCGGCCGGCGCGGCATCGCGACGCTGTGCCTCGGCGGCGGCAACGGCGTCGCGCTGGCCGTCGAGCTGATCTGACCGCCTCGGCTACTTGAGCGGGGTCACCTTGTCGGGATCCACCCGCACCATCAGGTAGGTGATGTGGTCGTCGATCTTCGTGAACCAGTGGCCGGTCCCGGCCGGGATGATCACGACGTCGCCGGCCTTCAGCTCGTGGCTGATGCCGTTGCGGATGGACGCGGCGTTGTGCCCGGGACCGTTGAGCAGCCGGACGTTCTCGTTGGTCGCCGGCCGGCGTTTGGCGTCCACCAGCTCGGGCCCGAGCACCAGCGTCGCGGCGCCGCTGATGACGTGATACACCTCGCTCACCAGGTCGTGCTCGGCCACGTCGCCCGGGGCGGCCAGCCGCGTCCGGTGCACCAGGCCGATGGCGACGTGAGACTTGCCGACGTCGACCGACCGCACCTGCTGGTCGATGATCTTGTCCGCCATCGCCTTCTTCAGGTAGCGGTCGATGTCCTCCTGTCCGATGTACGTGCCCGGGCAACCCTGACAACTCGGTTGCGGCGCCTGCGCGGCGGCGGGCGTCAAGGCGAGCACGGCGATCGCGCATCCGATCGAAAGCTTCATCGGGGATGTCTCCAACGGTGTGTCCCGCGTGGCGGCCGCCGCGGGCCGGTCATTTCACCCGCGCCCCGCCAGTGCGGTTGTCGATGACGAACCGATCGCGCGCCGGCATCACGACCTTGGGCAGCGTCGTCTCGTCCATCACCGCCTCGTCGCCGACGATCTGATTGAGCGCGAGGAGGTAGGCGACCAGGCCGTAGACCTCGTCGGCGCTGAGGGTGCCCGGCTGCGTGAACGGCATCGTGCGCGCCGTGTAGTCGAACAGCGTCGTCGCGTAGGGCCAATAGTTGCCGATGGTGCGGACCAGCCGCGGGTCACGGCCGAACGCGAACCCGTCGCCGGCCTCGCGTCCGACCAGCACGTCGAAGGGCTTGCCCTCGCCCGATTTGCCGTGGCACGAGGCGCACTTGGCGGCGTAGGTCGCGGCGCCGGCCGCGACCGTGCCGCGGCCGCGCGGCAAGCCGGTGCCGTCCGGCATCACGTCCACGTCGAGCGCGCGGACCTCCTCGGCGGTGGCGGGCCGGCCGATGCCCAGCCGCTCGGGTCCCTGGGCCAGCGTGGCGGTCGTGAGCGCACAGGCCCACGCGAGTGACGCGACCGCCAGGCTGCGGCCGGGGCTCATGCGCCGTCTCCGGCAAACGTCACCGCCCCGTCGGCGGCCACGCGCCACGCGCGAATGTGGTTGAAGTGATACTGCGTGCCCGGCCCACGCGCCGCCGTCAGCACCTCGAGCGTGGGCTGCGTGTAGCCGGTTTCGTCGGTCGCGCGGCTCATGAGCACGGCGGCGCCGCCGTGCCACTGCCAGGGGAACCGGAACCGCGTGTGGCACATCGGCAGCACCGGCTCGTCGAGGGTCGCCGGCTGCCAGGTCTTCCCGCCATCGGCGCTCACGTCCACGCGCGCGATGCGGCCGCGGCCGGTCCAGGCGAGCCCGCGGATCTCCCACCAGCCGGGCCCCGACAGCCGGTCGGGATACGCCGGCTCGGTGATGATCGACTTGGCATCCATGACCAGGCTGAACAGGCGGGCGGTGCCGTCGGGCAGCGGATCGGTGTACTTCGACGTTTCCTCGCGGGTCATGAACGGCCCGGCCGCCACCTCGATGCGGCGCAGCCACTTGACGTTGGAGGAGCCCTCGAATCCCGGGAGGAACAGCCGTGCCGGGTAGCCCTGCTCGGGACGCAGCGCTTCGCCGTTCTGCGCGTACGCGACCAGCGCATCGTCGTAGGCCTTCTCGATCGGGATGCTGCGTGTGAGCACGGCCGCGTCCATGGACTCGGCGAGCAGCCACCGCGCCGTGGGTGAAGCCCCTGCTTCGCGCAGGAGCGTGGCGAGCGGGACCCCGGTCCATTCGCTGGTGCTCGTCAGGCCGTCGAGCTGCTGCGGCGTGAGATCGGGGGCGATGGTGTCGCGCCGGTAGGCGCGGCCGCCGTTGCCCGAGCACTCGATGAAGCGGATGACCGAGCGTGCGGGAAACCGCTTGAGGTCGTCGAGGGTGAAGACCAGCGGGCGCTCCACCAGGCCGTGAATCAGCAGCGAGTAGCGGGCGGGATCGATCGCCGGCACGCCGCCGTGGTGGCGCTCGAAATGCAGGTCGGAGGGGGTGATGATGCCCTCGAGGTCCTGCAGCGGCGTCTGCGACGAGGTGCGGCGGGCGTTGAGCGAGACGCGCTTGGGATCCTCGAACGGCGAGCGGCCGCCGCGATCGCTGGCCGGGGCGCCCTGCACCTTGGTCGGGTCGGCCGGGACGTGCGGCCGCGCCGCCTGTTCGGCGCGCGCGCCGGCGGCGACCGTCGCGCCCAGCGCGCCGGCGGTGCCAGCAATCAGGGTGCGGCGAGAGAGTTTATGGCTGTCGGGCATGGTCGGCCTCGGTGAACGGGTCGGTGGCGAGAGCTTACTCCCACTTTCCGTCCACGCGGAAGGCCGACCGTGCCAGGCCGCTACTGCGCGGCGAGCTCCACCTTGACGTCCTTCATGCCGTCGAGCACCTGCGGTGCGTTCGCCCGATAGTTCGGGATCGAGCCGGTGACCGCGCCCCAGGCCTTGCCGTCGAGCGTGTCGCCGTTGCTGCCCAACTTCTGCAGCCGCGCCTGGTCCTCGGCGGTGAGCACCTGCCCGGCGAGCGGCGCCAGGCCCTTGACCTGCTTGACCCCCACGCCGATGCCCTCGCCGACGCGCGTGCCGTAATCGTCGTGGACGAGGAAGAAGTGCCACAGCATGCGCTCCTGCACGTCGCGCTCGCACTGCCCGAGCAGGTCGACCATCGTCGCGACCAGGTCGTCGCGCTCCCACGGTTCCATGGTGACGTAGCGCGCCCGCGCCTGGACGTAGTCGTTGCGCCGCTCGATCACGGCCTGCGTCAGCTGGCCGCGGACCTCGGGCGGATTGTTCGGGCGGGGACGGTCCGACTCGTGCAGCCCGTTGTGGATGCTCGGCTCGAAGTTGATGTGCGGGTTCTGGCCCGGCGCCAGATCGACGCCGTGCGACAGCGTGCCGCCGCGCTGGTTGGTCGCGACACGGGCATGCTTCGGCGCGTTCACCGGCAGCTGCAGGTAGTTGGTCCCCACCCGGTAGCGCTGCGTGTCCGAGTAGGAGAACGTCCGGCCGACCAGCATCTTGTCGTCGGAGAAGTCGAGTCCGTCCACCAGCACGCCGGTGCCCATGGCGATCTGCTCGTTCTCGTTGTGGTGATCCTCGACGTTGCGATTGAGCGTCATCACGCCGAGATGGCGCAGCGGAAACGTGTCCTCCGGCCAGACCTTGGTGTCGTCGAGCGGGTCCCAATCGAGCTCGGGATGGTCGTGGTCGTCCATCACTTGCACGTAGAAATCCCATTGCGGGTGGTCGCCGCGCTCGATCGCCTCGAACAGGTCCTTCGAGGCCGATCCGAGATCCTTGCCCTGCACCACGGCCGCCTCGCCGGCGGTGAGGCTGGCGACCCCGCAGCGCGGATGCCAGTGATACTTCACCAGGACCGTCGCGCCCTCGGCGTTGACCATCTTGTAGGTATTGACGCCGAAGCCCTGCTGGTGCCGGTAGCTCGCGGGAATGCCGCGCGGGCTGAACAGGAACGTCAGCATGTGCATCGATTCCGGCGTCTGGCTCATGAAATCGAAGATGCGGTTCGGCTCCTGGCGGAAGCTCACCGGATCCGGCTTGAGTGAGTGAATCACGTCGGGGAACTTGATCGCGTCGCGGATGAAGAACACCGGCAGATTGTTGCCGACCAGGTCCCAGTTGCCGTCCTCGGTGTAGAACTTCACCGCGAAGCCGCGCGGATCGCGGGCGACCTCGGAAGAATCGCGGCCGCCGATGACCGTGGAGAAGCGGATGGCGAGCGGGGTCTTCGTCCCCTTGCTCTGGAACAGGCGCGCGCGCGTGTACTTCGACGCGGGCTCGTCGCCGACCATGCCGGTGGCTTCGAACTCGCCGTAGCACACGAACCCGCGGGCGTGCACCACACGCTCGGGGATCCGCTCGCGATCGAAGTGGCTGATCTTCTCGAGGAAGTGATAGTTCTCCAGCGTCGCCGGGCCGCGGGCCCCGACCGTGCGCTGCGATTGATTGTTGGTGACGGGATGTCCCTGCCGCGTGGTCAGCGACCGGTCCTTGTCGTCTTTCTTAGCCATCGCCGATGCTCCCTCAAATGGATGGGGTTCGATTTATTGGAGTGGAAGGGTCGAATATAGCGCGGATCGCGTCGCCGTTACGCGCCGGGCCGGTGGCGCCGCCGCAGCCACCACGCCGCACCTGCCAGCGGGAGCAGGATGGCCACCTCGCGAACGACCGCGAGCAGGTTGTGGCGGACGAACCCGGGCAGCCAGTAGCGCCGCGAAATGGCCTCGAAAACGAAGGCGTCGGCGAAGTAAAAGGCGCTCGACAGCGGCCACAGCGCCATCACGCCGAGCGGCGGTGAATCGTCCGATCCCAGCCAGTCGAACAACACGTGGGAGGCCACCGCCGCGGCGCTGGCCAGCGCCAGCCGCCACGATCGGCGCCAGGCGAAGACCGCCAGGCCGACCATCAGGGCAAAGCCGGCGCTGTGGGTTTCCATGTTGTGCCGCCCCCAGAGGAAATCCAGGTCCGGCAGGCAGGCGGCGACGAGGCAGACCGTCACGAACCGGCGGCTGGCGCCTCGATCGGGTGCCCCCGCCAGGCCGACAATCAAGCCCCCCAGCGCGTGTCCGATCGGCGAAGGCATCGGGCTACCGTACGGAAGATTTGCCCGGATGGTCAAACCAGGCGCCGGCTGTTTCTGCGATCTGCCCTAAGCCGAGGCGAAAGTGTAAGATCTCCGCAAGTGCTTGGAAAGACTGGCGTGTGGGCCGAACCTGTGCCCGCAATTACGCTTGACTTTCGCCTGGACCGTTTCTAGTATTGGAAGCCGGCCAGGGGCATTTTGCCCATCCAGTTCGAAAAGGACCCAGCACATGCCAGCGGACGAACGCCAGGAACGCATCAAGGCCCTCGAGGTCGCGGTCGGTCAAATCGAGAAGCAGTTCGGCAAGGGCTCGATCATGCGGCTCGGGCAGCGCAATGCGATCTCGCCAACCGAAGCGATCTCGACCGGGTCGATCAGCATCGACTTCGCGCTCGGCATCGGCGGGCTGCCGCGCGGCCGGGTCACCGAGATCTACGGTCCCGAGTCGTCGGGCAAGACGACGCTGGCGTTGCAGGTGATTGCCGAGGCGCAGCGCCTGGGCGGGATGGCGGCGTTCGTCGATGCGGAACACGCCCTCGACGCCGAGTACGCCAAGAAGCTCGGGGTCGAGATCGACAACCTCCTCGTGTCGCAGCCCGACAACGGCGAGCAGGCGCTCGAAATCGTGGAGGTGCTCATTCGCTCGGGCAGCGTGGACGTCGTCGTCGTGGACTCGGTCGCGGCGCTGGTGCCCCGCGCCGAGATCGAGGGCGAAATGGGCGAGGCGCAGATGGGCCTGCAGGCGCGGCTCATGTCGCAGGCGCTGCGCAAGCTGACCGGCAGCATCTCGAAGTCGAAGACGGTCCTCATCTTCATCAACCAGCTGCGCGAGAAGATCGGGGTGATGTTCGGCAACCCCGAGACGACGACCGGCGGCCGCGCGCTGAAGTTCTACTCGTCCATCCGGATCGACATCCGGCGCATCGCCGCCATCAAGGACGGCGACGTCGCCGTCGGCGGGCGCACGCGCGTGAAGGTGGTCAAGAACAAGATGGCGCCCCCCTTCCGCGAGGCGGAATTCGACATCATGTACGGCGAGGGCATCTCGCGCGAGGGCGACCTGCTCGACCTGGCGGTCGAGCGGAAAATCGTCGAAAAGAGCGGCGCCTGGTTCGCGTACGGCGGCGAGCGTCTCGGACAGGGCCGCGAGAACGTCAAGAGCTTCCTCAAGGAACACCCGGACATGCGGGCGAACATCGAAGATCGCCTGCGGCGGGAGTTGGGCCTCATCCGGGAACAGGAGGTCGTGGGCGCTGGCGCGTAGGCGGACGGCCACTCACCTGACGGAGTCACGGACGGACGGCATGGCCGCGCGCACGGTCATGGCGCGCGAGTCCACCACTGCCTCACGGCAGTCCGGACCGGGCCGCTAGTCGTGCGACGGATCGCGCTGGCGCGTGCGCGTCACGCCCATTGCAATCCCCATCCCGAGCAGCACCAGGACCCCCACGGCAATCCACTGCGGTGACAGGCCGGCAAGGGAGGCGCCGTAGGCCAGCCCGGCCACCAGGATCACGAAGCCGACGATGAATATGCTCAGTGACGACACGGGTGCAGGAATTGCAAACCGACGGCCAGCCGCACGGGTTCAGCTGGCACGGGCCCGAGCTCAGCCACGCAATCGAACTTGATATACTGAGGCGTTTCCTGCCTGACCCGCGGCCGGGTAGCTCAGTTGGTAGAGCATACGACTGAAAATCGTAGTGTCGACAGTTCGATTCTGTCCCCGGCCACCACTTAAATCCAATGACTACTCTTATGAGACTGGGCCACGCTGGCGTCGTGGCGAGCCTGGAGTTGTAGTCTCGCCCCTGGTCACAGCGCGACCCTAACTTCTTTTGGAGGAGACCGCTCGATCTCCTCGCGTCCATCCGCGATGGTGTGAGCGCCACACTCCAACTGCATGTCTCAGTGCGCGCGGATTCGCATCGAACACCCGACAGCCGCGTGAACGCGTTTGGCCGCGACCGTCATATTGGACGCCACTGCCGCACTGTCATGTTTTAATCTGTCGGTCGATGCTGGCGAAGAGATCGGGCCGGCGTCCGCGAAGGTCTTCCGGACCGCGGGCCAACCAGTCAATCAGCTTCTCACGCGCTGCGCCGTAGCCGATGTCCGCGATCGCTGCTGCGGCGTGGAAGTCGTTGCGTTTGAACTTCAGCAGCTCGGGTGAGATGTAGACGTCGGCGACCTCCGCCTTCTGTTTTCTGTACGCAATGCCCCCGAACTCGATGGTCCGCATCAGCACGAGAAGAATGCTGGGACGATAGATGCGTCTCTCGCGAGCCGGGTTGAAGCGGTGCCAGATCGCGTGCCACCCGAAGAGCTCGTCGCCGTAGTCCGCGACGTGATTCAACTCATGCGGCGGCGACACGTCCACGCCGATCACCATCCCCCCGTTCGAAAACGTCTTCATCACGTCGACCGGGACGTTGTTGATCAAGCCGCCGTCCACGTGCAGCTCTCCATCCATGACGACCGGCGGAAAGACGCCAGGCGCCCGCGTACTTGCCAGGACGGCATTCGCCAGCGAGCCCGTCGTATGCACCTTCAACTCTGCGCGATTGAGGTTCGCCGAGACGCAGAAGAACGGGGTCCACATGTCTTCGATGCGGATGTCCCCAAAGAAGCGCCGGATCAACCGGCTATGCTTCCCCCCGCTCTTGAACGCCAGAAATGGGATCGTCATGTCGTCGAACGAATCGGCGAGCGCCGTACGGGTCTCATGCACGATCTTCGACGCGTCCCATCCGATCGTCCACTGCGCGCCGATCATCGCGCCCATGCTCGATCCACCGATCGCGTCGACGGGAATGTTGAGCTCCTGCAGCGCCCGGAGGACACCGAGATGCGCCAGGCCCCGCGCGAATCCGCCACCCAGGACGAGGCCCACGGCGTTGCCAGCCAGAAATCGTGCGAGGCGATCGAAGTCCTCGCTGTGGCCAAGGCGGACGTGCAGATGGCGCTCGACCGTGCGACCCGAGAGCCATCGGGTAGTGCCCGAGGGCGAGGTGCTGTCCGGTCGATGGAGCAGCACCAGCGTCGGGCGCATGCGGATCGCCCGGTTCCCCGACAGCAGCTCGGCTTCAATCTCGCCCGGTGTCGGATCGGCTGACGCATCCGCCACGACGACGACGCGGTCCGCCTGCCGAAGACACCGCTCGGTCCAGGGCGACAGAAGCGGATTGGACTGGTACACGAGGTAGCGGTGGTCCATCTCCCGCTGGGCCAACCACTCGACCAGGCCGGTGCTGCCGCCTTCGCGGTCGTGCGCCTGGGCGGCTCCCTCCCTTTCGAAACTTCGATCGATCAGGTGGCTCGTCAAATGGAGCGTCCGCCCGAGGCGTGATAACGCGGTGGTCAACTGCTCGCTGAAATCGGTCAGCGCCACGCCGGTCGAGGCCGGCACGACTGCGATGGTGGCGATGGGGACAGTTCGCCGCTCGCCGCTGGACATCTTGCGAAGCCGTGAGACGATCCGGCTAGTCAAGACAAGCAGCATCGATCGCGGGTGGTGCTGAAGCAGGCGCTCGGTACTGGCTTTGGAGAGCCTCGCCAGTTGCGTGTCGCGAATCGCGTACACCGTCGCCGATCGTGGTTCGCCCGTAATGATCGCCATTTCACCGACGGTCTCGCCCGAACCGAGCTCCGCGAGAAGGGTTTCCCCGCCATCGGTGTCGACCGTGACCACGCGCAAACGACCGCTGACAACAACGTACACGCTGTCGACTTGATCGCCCTGTCGGAACAGGACTTCGCCGCCGTAGAGCGACACCAGCTCGAGTTCCGATTCAAGCGCGGTGAGGACCGGGGAGTCCAGGTCCCGAAAGAGGTCGCTCACTTGAAGCGTGACCGACAGCCGGTGCTTGCGCAGACGTGGCCCCAGCCGATCGATGACCTCGATCGCTTCGGAGGGGCAGCGGGCGAGGAATCGATCGAACGCGCGGCGCGAGAGTTGAGCGAGAAGCGTGGGCCCACGGGCCTCGATCGTGGCCGGCGCCGCCGACCGCGACAGCACGTGCATTTCCCCGCACAGGCCTCCGGCCTCCAGTTGGGGTCGCACCTGCGCGATGCCACGACCATCGACCGACGTGACGCGCAGCACGCCGGAGGCGACCACGTACAGGTTCTCCACGATCTCGCCCTGACGGACCACGACGTCTCCGTCTGAGGCAGCCACATAGGTCATCTCGGCAGCCAGTTCGCGTAACGCGTCCTCATGGAGCGCGGCGAAGGGCCCGGCCGACCGGAGCACTGCGACCAGATCAAGCTGCTCGGAGGGTGAATCGGGAAGGTGCATGAAGCTACGCCGCCCGTCAGAAACTGAAGCGGAGAATCGGTTCACCGAACGAATTCAGCCGGTACTGGCCGAGAAAGTCGCGCTCCGAGCCGCCAATCACGATGAACCGCATGGCCACTCGCCAGTTCCGGCCGATGGCGCGTGAGTATTCAGCCTTGCCGAGGATCCCTTCGCCGTTGTGTCGAGCGATGGCTTCGACCACGAAGCTTCTGGTCGTGTCGGCGCTATACGACACGCGAGCCAGGATGGTGCCGGCTAGCCCTCGATCCGGCGCAAACGTGAAATCGAGCCGGTCGACGTTCACCCATTCCCCCGAGTAGCCGCCGATGAAGAGCCACTCGCGCCACTGCCGCTCGGCTTGAAACACGTAAAGGACGTAGTCGTCGGTGTCGTGGTCCAGCGACTCGAATCCCGCGGCCTCCGCCCGGATGGCAAACCACGGGAGGGGCACGAGCACATCCGTGCCGTAGGTCCGGATGGCCGGGTACCAGCGGCGGACATCGACGGTCGCGGTCTGAGGGTTCGGGGCGGCGTCGAACAACGGCTGATGGTTGAAACCCTGAAAGAACGAGAATGAGTACTCGACGGTTCGTCCAGTATGGTTCCAGCGAATGCCGTACTGCGGCTTGTCTGGAAAGACCGCACCCGCATGCCTCAGTGGGAGCGGTGAAGTGGCGGCGGCGAAACCAGCCCACCGCTGCGTGAACAGCGGCAGCCGACTGGGTGTCAGACGGGGGGCCACGACAAACTCGACGTTGTCGGATGGCCCCGCCACCGTCAGTCGCGCCGCGGTCACCGCCAGGACCTCGTTGTCGACGACGATCAGGTAGTCGCGCGGCGTGAAGCGATCGGTGGGGTTCACCATGTCGGTCTTGCCCCAGCGGACGAACTGCTTTCCGATCTCGAGCGTCACGGGACCAGCCGAGAAGAGGGCACTCAGGCGGCGAACGGCCAGCGGCGGGCGCTGCAGTGTCCGGTCCGAGTAAATGCCGTCGACGCTTCGAGCCACCCGGTCGTGGGAATCGGCGCGCACGTCGAATGACGCCGCAAGCAGAAACAGCCGCGAGAACTCGACCGTCGGATCGAAGCGGACGAGCGCCTCGCCGACCACTGTCTTCGAATCGTTTGCCACCTTCTGCGGGTAGACTTCGAAAGACGCTTCCGCGGAGCCACGGTACTTGAGCGTCTGCGCCAGGGCGTCCTGAGAGACGACCACAGCCAACGCGGCGACGAATACGACGCTCCGCGCGGCGCGCATGTCAGCCCCGTCGCAAGGCAGGAATCGTGAATTGGTCGGGTGTGAGGGGCACGTTGTACTTCACCGAGTCCAACTTCAGGATCGTGCGACTCTTGCGCCCCACATCCTCGACTTCGAGGACCTGTGCGGTCCAGACACCTTGGATGTTTTTCATCTCCTGGTATTTCAGCCGCCGAATCAGCTGGCTCTGATCGAAGTTTTCGATCTGCGCATAGGTGTGGGTGCTCTTTCTGATCCAGTACGTGGAGTTGGTGTACTGAGACTTCTTGCCGGCCGTCGGCGTCGCCCCAATCTTCCAGCACGGCTCACCGTCCAATGTCTCCTCACCCAGCAGCGAATACTGGTAATGATCGAGGTCGCGTTCCTCGAGGTCTTCAAAGCTGAAGTCGGTCCCAAAGAAGCGCGTCCGTCGGTCTTGTGAGGCGACGCGACGCTCGCGGTTGATCGCGGGCGTCCACATCCACTGATCGGACGATCGGTCCGGATAGTTGACGACGAGTACGGCGACGCCCTTGACCTCCGCAGGCGTCGTGAAGCGGATGACCACCTTGCTCTCGCCGAACGACCCGATCCGCGTGTAGCTCCACCGCTTCTCGGACGTTCTGCCATTCGCGTCGATGACCTGCAGCACGCCCTCATACTGCTGCGAACTGACGCTTGCCCGTTTCTGCACTTCAGCCACGATCGCTCGCGGCTCCTGTGCGGAGAGCAAGACTCCTCCCGTCACCAGGAGGATGGGACACAGGAGGTTATTCATATTCGAGCGCCTCCACCAGGGATCCTCGCACGGCAGCCTCGGCGGGCACCGACGCACCCACCAACGCCGTGAGCAGGATGATCGGAAACAGTGCCGCCGCCATGCCGTAGGGATACAGGTAATCGAGTCGCAGCCCGGGGAAGTCGCGTGCTGTCATCTCGAGCTGATAATAGAGCTGGATGCCGCCGAGCACCAGCCCGAGAATCACACTGACGACACCGACGCCGAGGGCCTCCATCCAAATCGTCCACCGCACCTGGTTGGGGAACCCGCCAAGAGCACGCAGCACGCCCAACTCACGACGACGGTCCGTGATCGAGACGGTCAGCGAATTGACGATGCCGAGGACCGCGACCAGAATCGCGATGGCGACTTGCGCCCAGGTCATGCGAAACCACTGGTCGGTCAGTCCGGACACGTAGTCTCGCACCTCGCCGTTGGTCAGCACGAAGATTCGGCGGTTGTCTCCGAACTTCGAGAGAATCCCGGCCTTGACCGTCTCGGACGGCACGCCGGGATCGAGATAGACACGAAAGAGATCAACGCTGTCGTCGCGCCAGTGGCGTTCGAACAGCTGCCGATCGATCATCAATGAGCCTTGCTGATCGGAGTATTCCTTGACCACACCCACCATCGGCAGCGGTAGCACGCCCCCCGGAAACGGAAGCTCAATCGTGTCACCCAGTCGCACGTGCCGCATCGAGGCGAACCCTTCTGACGCGATGACGCCGCGCCCCTCTGCCGCGAGTCGGAACATTTCTTCCCGATCTCCTTGCACTGCGCGCAGCGGAGAGCGGCGCATGGTCTTTTCCACTTCCAAGACGATCAGCAGTACCGGTTCGGTCCCGAGTCGTATCCGCGGGTGGCGGAGCCGCTGCACCTCCGCGATGCCGTCGACCGACTCGAGCTCAGAGGTCATCGAGCCGGGAAACCGGTAGGTTCTTTCAGTGAGGGTCGGGGAGCTGGTGACGAAAAGGTCAGGGTTGAGAAAGGAGTTCACCCAATCCGTAACCTGGCCGTAGAGACCGCGCGCGATCCCGGCCAGGCCGATGACGAGCGCCAGCGAAAGCATGAGAGCTGCGACCGTCGACGAGGTACGCTTCGGCGCTGCAATGAGGCTGTCGGCGGCCAGCGTGCCTTCAACTGGCCGCAGCCACCGGAGCACGGGGCGGATCGCGCGCGTGAGCCACAGCGCGAGCCCGGGAGTGAGCAGCAGCGCCGCTATCATGACGCACACGTATCCCACATAGAACATCTGCAGTGAATCGGTCGCCACGAGCAACAGAGTGCCAGTGGCCCCGAGTGCGGCGGCGACAAGGGTGCGGCCGCGGGTCGAGCCTTCGGCGAGCACTTGATTGCGGCCCTTCTGGAGCGCCTTGACCGGATCGACGCGCGCCGCGTTCCGTGCGGGAAGGACCGCAGCCAGCCCACTGGTCAACACGCCAAGCGCCACGGCAAGCACGGCGACGCTGGGCGTGAAGCCGACGTTCACGTCCGCCGCCCCGACGCCATACGCGTCCTGCATCAAGCCCGCCGCGGTTCGTGCGACCACTTCTGCCGCGGAGTGCCCGACCACCACGCCAAGGGTTGATCCCGCGAGCGCGAGGAGCAGGCTTTCGCCAAGAAAGAGCATCCAGATCTGAGGGCGCGTGGCCCCCAGCGCCCGTAAGAGGCCGATCTCGCCGCGTCGCTGCGTCACGGCGATCGAGAACGCGTTGTAAATGATGAACATGCCCACCAGCAGCGCAAAACCGCTGGAGAAATTGAGCATGAATTGGTAGATCCGCAGCATGGACTGGAAGTTCTGTCCGCGTGTCGCGGGCGGCTGTATTTCGTATCCCACGCCGAGCAGCGATTGCAACGCTGCCTGCGCCTGAGTGACGTCGACGCCCGGCGCCAGCGCGAGGTCGATGCGGTCGAATTTCCGGCCACGGCCGAACACGAACTGGGCGGCGTAGATATCCATCACGGCGAGATTGCCGCCGAAGGCGCTGGTCAGTCCGCTCGACCGCAGAATCCCGCGCACCGTGAAGTTCTTGGGGCCGTCGATCGTGTTGAGCGGAACCCGGCTGTTGAGATCGAAGCCGTTCCGCGCCGCGAACTCGGCGCTGATCATGATTGAATCCGGCTGCGCCAGGAAGACCAGCGGGTCGTCGAGGATCGCCTCGTCGCCGGCTGCCAGGTCGTACTCGCGGAGGCTTCGATCGCCTGTCATGTCCACGCCGAGGACGAGGAGGTTGCCTTGGCCGACGATCCCCGTGCCAACAACCGCTTCGATGACCGGTGCCGCCACGCGTACGTCGGCGAGCGACTGCACGCGCTCGAGCACGTCCTCGTCGAAGCCCGCGTCGCCGGCGGTCACCTGCAGCTCGGTTGCGCCGGCAATGCGGTTGATCGTCTCCTGAAAGGTCCCAAACACGGCCGCGTTGGCCGTGTGCATCGCCATGAACACCGCAATGCCAATGACGATGGCCAGCAGCGTCAGAACGGTGCGCCCCGCATGCTTGCGCGTGTACGGCCAGCTGATCAGCCGAAACAGCATCATTGGCGCACGTCCTCCACGATTCGAGCGTCGCGCATCCGGACGACCCGTGGACAGCTGCCGGCCACAGAGAGATCGTGTGTGACGATGACGACCGTCGCGCCCAGCCTCGAATTGAGGTCGCGCATGAGTGCAAGGATCTCTGCACCGGTCTTGGTGTCGAGATTCCCGGTGGGCTCGTCACCGAGGAGGATGGGTGGATAAATCGAGAGCGCCCTCGCGATCGCGACCCGCTGCCGTTCGCCCCCGGAGAGCTCGTCCGGCAAATGCTCCATGCGCTTGTCCAATCCGACCACTGCGAGCAGTTCGCGCGCGCGCTCGTCCGTCTTCTTGCGGGGCCACCGGCGCAAGTGCAGCGGCAGCGCGACATTTTCGATCGCCGAGAGACTGGGAAGCAGATTGAAGAACTGAAAGATGAACCCGATCTTGTCGCGCCGGATGCCTGTTCGTTCGCGATCGGTCAGCGGGGACAATGCCTGGCCGTCGATCCTGACTTCGCCGGTCGTGGGCTGATCGAGCGCCCCGATCAGGTTGAGCAGAGTCGACTTGCCCGATCCCGAGGGGCCGATGATGGCCACCATTTCACCTTTCCCGATCTCGAGGTCGACACCTTCGAGCGCAGTCACCTGGCGGCGTCCGGCGAAACGCTTCGAGACACCCTGCAGCTGAATCATGAAGACGCATCCATGAGAGCGGTCATTGGCATGACGACCACCAGCACCAGCAGGTGCGTAGACGATGAGGCTGAGCGGCCCGACCACTCAACGCGATCAATAGCGGGGCGGCACCGCTCATCCCCGGGAAAACTCGGCGTGTCGCCGTTTGACCCCGTGCTGCAAAGGAGGCGGCAGCGTATCACTCTTCAAGACCACGCCGCTGCAATTTGCCCGACCTCCGGTCGGTCGCCCTCAACCGAAAGCCAGACGTGCGGTGCTATAATCCGCACGAATCTGCCCCATTTCGCATCGGCTCGACGTTGACCTCGAGGCTTGTCGCGCGGAAAAGTCGCGATGCGTACGAGCCAGAGCCCCTTGGGAGGATCGAGATGGCGTTCGGCTGGCGTGTGCTGCCCTCCCCGCGACGCCGCAGCATGGGGCGGAGTCGCTGGGCCGTCGTCATTCTTATGGCGGGCCTCATGGCCGGGGCGCTGCTGCTCAGAACGGCCGGAGGATTGGGCGGCGACCAGCCGCTGCATCTGTCCCACGCACCGCCCGTGGGGATGGCGTTCGACCCGGCGACGGAGCCGATAGAACCGTCGTCCTCCGACGGCGTCGACTCCCGCTATGCCTACGACCCTGCGCTCACTCCCCTCGAAAACCACGGTCGGGACACGTGGTACTTCTGGACGGGTGGCGGTGAGCACTTTTGGCGCAAGGTCGCAATCATCACCGAGGGCATCACCGATCTGGTGCAGTTTGTGGATTCTCGGCGACGTGACAGCCGGTTCCGCACCTTAGGGGTCATCAACGATCCGCAGTGCACGAGGGCGACCAGGGCCGACGAATACGGTTTGTGGTTCGACGAGTGCGCCCCGCAAGACATCCCGGGGATCACGGGGATGCCGACAGGCATCGTGGGTCTGCGAAAGTTTCCGAATCCCAAGTTCGACAAAGCGACGTGGTCCACGGACCGTTACCGCACGAATCCTCGGGACGTCGAGCCGCCATACCTGGTCGGGATGACATGTGGGTTGTGCCACATCGGATTCAATCCACTGGACCCGCCGGCGGACCCCGAGCACCCCACGTGGCGTAATTTGGCGCCCGGGATCGGCAATCAATACTTCGATGAAGGCAAGCTGTTCTCGCTGAAGATGTCTCCCGACGATTTCCGCTGGCATGTCGCGAATCGTCAGCCAGCAGGGACGTCGGACACATCCCGTTTCGCCACGGATCACATCAACAACTCGAACGCCATCAATCCGATCTTTCTCCTCGGGCACCGGCCTGCGCATCAAGAGACGATGAACGATGGCACCAGCCGCTCCGTGCACCACATCCTCAAAGACGGCGCCGACTCGATTGGCACGGCGGGTGCCTCGCTGCGCGTGTTTGTCAACATCGGCATGTGCTCGGACTACTGGCTGACGCTGCACGATCCCATTCTCGGCATGCGATCGCAGCAACCATTTCGCATCGAGCGAGCGAAGAAGGAATGCCCGGAGTGGTTGCCCACCGAGTCGCGCATGCCCGCTGTCGAGGCGTTCTTGAAGACGATCGGACCGATGCGCTTGAAGGACGCGGCAGGCGGCGCGCAGTATCTGTCGCAGGATTCCGCGGTCCTGCATCGAGGGAAAGTCGTCTTCGCCGAGCGATGCGCGACGTGCCATTCCAGCAAACAACCGCCGGCTGAACTGGCCGGCGATCCGCAACAAGCGACCCAATGGCTGCGTGAGGCCGTCGTCAAAGACGACTTTCTCGAGATGAACTACTTGTCCGACGACCGGCGCTACTCCGTGCTCGAGATCGGCACCAACATGGCCCGGGCGCTGGCGTCGAACGCCGTACGCGGCCACGTGTGGGAAGAGTTCTCATCCGAGAGCTACAAGCAGATGCCGACGGTCGGTCAGGCGCAGATGCTGTTCAACCCGCTCAACCCGGGCAGCCCCTTGAGCTTCGACTTGGGTGGTGGTGGCCGCGGCTACTATCGCACGCCCAGCCTGGTCAGCATCTGGGCCAGCGCGCCGTACTTCCACAACAACGCGTTGGGGATCTTCACGAAGGACCCGTCAGTCGCCAGCCGGATGCTGGCGTTTGAGGATGGGATGCGAAAGCTGCTCTGGCCACTCGATCGCCTGGGTGTGCAGTCGATTCCCGTGACGACGACCGACAGCATCATCAGGCTTTCCAACGGCATCGAGATGCCGGTCCCCATGGGCACGCCGATTAATCTGATCGCCCGCGTCGATCCCACCGCCGTGCCCAATCTGGGTCCACGGCTCACGGGGTGGCTCAGGTGGATGGTTGGGAACCGCTTTCTGTTGAACAATCTGCTCTCCTACAACCTCGCTCCTGACTTCGTCGAGGACCGGGGACACACCTTCGGAGCGGACCTCTCTGATGCCGACAAGCGCGCGCTCATCGAGTTTGTCAAAACGTTCTGATCTGACTGCTGATGGCAGGCGACATCCTCTTCGAGCCGCTGACGTTTCGAAATCTGACGGTCAAGAACCGCGTCTTCCGGTCGAACATCGCCGGTCGATTCGACAACTACGACGGCTCCGGGAGTCGGACGCGGATCAACTGGGAGTTGAAGTTCGCTCGGGGCGGCGTGGGCGCCATCGTGTCGTCGTTCGTGCCGGTCCAGATGCGAGGGCGGATCTTGCCCAATTACGCGACCATCGACCGCGACGACCGGATCCCGTTCTGGCGGGAGCTCGCCAGGAGGGTCCACGAGTTCGACTGCAAGTACATCGTGCAACTGAGTCATGGTGGGCGTCAG
Organism: uncultured Acidobacteriota bacterium; assembly: GCA_963707795.1. Taxonomy (GTDB): domain Bacteria; phylum Acidobacteriota; class Vicinamibacteria; order Vicinamibacterales; family UBA2999; genus JACCSI01. The sequence continues at coordinate 1,908,341 of OY970174.1, forward strand.
CGGGACATTGCCCCGCTCGAAGCACCGAAGGGCCTCAGTTCGACCGACAAATGCGAACCGCTCCACGGGTTTCCGTGCGAGCGGATGACCGTGGATCAGATCCAGGAGACCGTGCAGGCATTTGCAGACGGCGCCTGGCGCGCGCGTGAGGCCGGAGTCGACGGTGTCGAGTTGCACGGCGCCAACGGCTATCTCATCACGCAGTTTCTCAGCTCGGCGATCAACGATCGAAAGGATCAGTACGGCGGCACTCTCGAGAACCGCGCCCGGTTCGTGCTGGAGATTGTTCGCGCGATCCGCAAGAAGGTCGGCGACGATTTCCACCTCCAGGTGAAGATCAGCACCACCGAGCACCACAACGCCATGCGCTGGTGGGAGTCCAGAGGCAACACGATCGCGGACTCCGTCGAGGTGTGTCGCTGGCTGGAGGAGGCGGGCGTCGATGCGATCCATGTGTCGACCGGCAGCTCGTTCCCGCATCCACGCAATCCAGCCGGCGATCTGCCGATTGCGGACTTTCTCGGCGCCTATCCGCTGCTGCTGGCGAGCGGAAGCCGAACCTTCATGAATTACCTGCTGATCCGATCGATGTTCACGAGGAAGCTCTTTTACTGGCTATGGACCAGAGCTGGCCGGGGGACGATCGAAGGCGCGAACCTTGCCGACGCGCACGCGATCAAGCGCACCGTGAAAACGCCTGTTCTGTGCACGGGAGGATTCCAGACGGCGTCTGTCATCCGAAGGGCGCTGAGCGAGGGGTTATGTGATGGCGTGACGATTGCGCGGCCGCTGGTCGCGAACAACGATCTGGTCCATCTGTTCGCTCAGGGGTTGGATCGCCCGCCCACACCGTGCAGCTATTGCAACAAGTGCCTGGTGAACGCCATCGTCAGCCCGCTGGGATGCTACGACCAGACGCGTTTTGCCTCACGCGAGGCGATGGTGGAGCAGATCTTCTCGGTGTTCGCACCCGCATCCTTCAGTGAGGCGACGCCTGAGGTGAACGGATGACCACGAGCCGCACCCGGAGATCGGCGCCGGGCCCCATGGGACGTCCGTGGCCCGGGCGAACCCGATTGCTCAGGAATCGCCCTGAACGTCCGGATCGAGATACGACCTCAAGCTGACGCGGCAGTACGTGACCATGACCGACGAACCACTCGGCAAGGCAATGACCGGGGCGTGGCAGCGCCGACGCCAGTTGACGGCAGTCGATCAGTAGGCCACGCGATGTCCGACAACGAATTGTCCGTCATTTGTCAGTCCCGCTCGCACACGCGTCGTGCGAAGCAGGTCTCGAGCCGTAAGCGTCCCTGTCACGCAGACCATTCCACCGGAGACTGTTCCACTAACGGAGGAGCACTCTACCTTTGGGTCTGGCAACAGCGGGAGCTTGCGCAGGCGTTATCGCGCGGAATAGCCGTAGACGCGCACCGTGTTGGTTTTCCCCTTGAGCGTGCGTTCGCCGAAATCCTGCAGCGTTCCGGTCAGTTCCTGGATGTGTTCCGCGAAGTCACTGGAAAAGACCATGGACTGGTTTAGTTCCTTCGCGACGGCTTCCAGGCGAAACACGGTGTTTACCGCGTCGCCAATGATCGTCGCATCGCGATCGGCGGCGACCCCGACATTGCTGCAAGTGACCTGTCCGTAGTGCAGGGCGAGCGCGACGTGAAACGATTCGCCCGTCGGCCAGGCGCGGGCCGCGGCAAGGGCGAGCATTCTTCGCGCGCTCTCAAGCGCCCCGGCGCAATCGATCGGGGCATCGTGCGCGGCGCCCCAATACGCGAGCATGGCGTCGCCGATGAATTTATCGATCGTCCCTCCGGCCCGGGACACGATATTGCCGGTTTCGCGAAACCATGCCCCGAGGATTTGGGCGACATCGCCGGGCGGATTGCGTTCCGACATGGCGCTGAAGCCGCGGATATCGCAGACGAGCAGCGCGACGGCGCGCGACTCGATGACCTGATTGGCCACCGTTCCCGCGACCGTCAGTTGCAGGTGTTGCTGGGTCGTGTCAATGATTTCCTCGCTGAACGTGAGGATGTTGTCCGCAATCCGAATCCGGGCGCCATCGAGCAACGTGATCGGCACGATGACCCGTTGATCGTTGACGAAGGTGCCGTTGCGGGAGCCGAGATCGATGATCTGGTATTGATATCCGTTGTAGCAGCGGACGACGGCGTGCTGCCGGGACACGAGCGGGCTCGAGTTCAGACACACCGTGTTTTCACGGGTGCGCCCGATCGTGGCGGTATTGCCGATCGGCACTTCAAAGGGTTCTGCTTCCGCAGGTTGGACGAAAAGCTTGGCTCCCATGCAGACGGCTGAGGCGTTGCAGATTGCTAGAGGCGGCGAACAACTGCAACGGTTTGGCGCCGATAGTTTTCCGGCCGTCCATTTTCCATGTCCGACTCGCTCCGATTCGCTCACTACCAAGTGCTGCCCCGCGGGCCGCGCGCGCTACGGGTCGAACGGCAACCCCTGCGGGTCGAAGGTGTGCAGGTCCGTGGTCCTCGTGAGCTGGAGCTCGATGCGGCCGCGCAGCTGGATGTTGGGCGGCGACACCGTGAACTCGGGGCGAAACACGATCCGCTCGGGGTAGATCACGACGCGCATCTGGAGCGCCTTGGCGAGTTCTTCGACGAAGGTCTCCGGGGGAGGCTCGGTGACGAGGGCGAGCCACACTTCGCGCAGCGCCTGGGCGCCGCCCTGGTCGCGAAAATCCTTGTTGCGCTTTCGCACACCCCGCACGAGCTCGGCCAACGGCCCGCCACCGCTCGACAGGCTCCCCACCTCTCGCAGGGCCGCGACGAACGCGGCACCCAATGTGGGCGACGAGGGATCCCCGGTGCCAGCGCCCGGTTCGCTCGCAACCGCTCCTGCACGCGCCTCCCCGCTGAAGGACAGCTCGTCGGTGGCCGACAGGTAGCCGAAGAAATTGAAGCGGCGTGCCGGCTCGGCGAGGATCTTGAGGAACTGTCCGACGGTCGCAACCTCGGCGTCCGCCCGTGGACTGCGGCCGCCCGCGCTGCGGATCGAAATCGCCCGGAAGTCGACGGACGAGGGGTTCCACTGCTGGCTCTGCAGCGCCGCCACTTCCTCGGCGATGGTGTCCAGGTCCGAGCCTCTCACCACGCGTGAATAGAAGAAAATCTCGTCGACGAACTGCGCCGGCGCATTGCCGCCGCCTCCACCGCCTCCCGGTCCCGGCTGCCGAGTGGCCAGCACCAGGTCCCCTGAGGACATGCCGAGGCTGCCGAACACCGCGCGCCGGAACGCCAGATCGCCGCTGCTGCCGCCGCCCGGCGATCCGCCACCGCTGCGCGGCACGGCCTCCCCGCCGCCGCTGCCGCTGCCTCCTCCCGATTCGCCGATCCCGCCGCCGATGCCTCCCGAGCTGCCGTCGCTGCCGGCCGTCCCTTCGAGGCCGGTCGCCGTCTGGTCGCGTTTGTCCGCGGTATTGAGCAGCGCGCCCATCTCCGAGATGTTCTTCGGGGTGCCCTGCAACGCGCCGGGGTTGCCCATCGCCGCCATCGCCAACTGCGCGGCGATCCGCTGCTGCTCGATGTCTTTCTGTGCGGCGACCGCCAGGTTCGCTGCCGCCAGGCGCCCTGCGTCCGCCGCGGCGCTGGTGGCGTCGCCGGCCGTGCCGCGCGCCAAACCGATCGTCGCCGCCAGCCCCGCCATGTCCCGGAACATGCCTCCGTTCTGCAAGGCCCCGAGCATCGGGCCGAGGCCGGTCGGGTCGGGCAGCGACGTGGGATTGACGATGTTGAGGACCGGTTGGCCGAGTTGCCCGGGCGTGACGTCCACCGGCTGCGCGCGCGACTGCATGTTGATGGCGGCGATCTCCGGCGGCTGCAGGGGAATCGGCGAGTCCTGCCAGTTCCAGAATCGCGTCGCATCGAGCTTTTCCGCGGCGTTGGAGCGGCCCAGTACGGCCTCGGCAAAGACACCGCCGGTGGGGACGGGTACTAGCTGCTCCTGCTCGGTCTCGCGCCCGAAGGTGAGGCCGCAATCCCGCAGCCACCCATGCCACGCGCGTCGGGCCGCGGCCTCCGGCGTATCGGCGTCCTCGTCGTCGCGCCTGACGCCGAGCCCGGCGCGGGCCACGAACCCCGGCATGCGGAACACGAGATAGTTCCCCGCAATCTGGATGGGCCGCGGGTCGATGAGGTCGGCGACCGGCCGGCTCTCGAACGAGAATCGCGACAGCAGCAGCGCGACGGTGGAGGCATCGAACGAGCGCCAGATGGCCTGGTTGTAGTGAAGCTTGTTGGCCCGCAGATGTTCGACCAGCTCGGGTCCCGCCTCGCTGCCGTCGATGCGGGCGACGCTGGCGGTGCTGCTGGCGCCGACGTCGACCGGCAGCGTGACGGGAAACAGCGAGCCGCGGTAGCTGACCTCGAGGGTCAGTCGTCCGCGCGCGCGACCGCTGCCGGCGCCGGTGGTCATCAGCAGCTCCAGCACGTCCTCCAGCGGCAGCGAGCCGGGCACGCGGAATCCGATCGACGTGCGCTGAAATGCGACCTCCGGCTGTCCGAGCTGGCGCCGGGCGTTGATACCGACGACCGGCGGCCCCTCGCCGTCGAGTGCGACGCTCACACCCTGCAGCTCGGCTTCCCGCGGCAGCAGCAACTCCGTGCGGCCTGGGCGCAGCACGTTTGCCGCCGTGAGGCGGCTGACGCGCCGCACTTCCTCCAGATCCCAGGCGGCCTCTTGCGGCTCGCTCGGCGCCGCGGGCGTCGGCGGCGTCTCGGGCGTGGGGGGCGTCTCCGGCGTGGGCGCGGGAGCTGGCGGGGTCGCCCCCTCCACCCGCGCGAGCATCGCCAGTCGTGCGCGCGGCCGCGCCAGCACGTCGGCCAGCAGCGGCCGCATCGGCTGCGCCGACTGCAGGCGCACCATGGCGAAATCCGAGGTCAACAGCTCGAGCGCGCGGCGCGTGAGCGCCGCCGCGGCGAGCGCCCCCTGGTAGCGGGTAATCGTGCGCTCGTCGAAATCCACCAGCTTCATCGGCACGAACAGGCAGCGCTCCACTTCGTGCAGGCCGACGAGCACCCGGTAGACCTCGACCACCTCGTAGTACTGCACGGTCAGGGCGTGCATGTGGTTGTAGTTGGCGAGAATGCGCGTCGACACGCTCTCGTGTTCCGTCTCCGAGATCTCCTTGACCAGCGAGGCGCGCCGGTTGCGCACCGACGAAGCGGCCTGCTGCGTGGCGTCCATCACCTGCTGGCTCATCGACGCCGAGAGATCGCGCGAGCCGACCGAGGTCGAGAAGCTGTCGGCCGACGTCGTGGTCGTGCCGCTGGAGCCGCTGGCGCCGAGCGACACGGGACCCATGCTGAACCCGAACCCACCGCCGCTCTGGCTCGTCTTCGCCGTGCTTTCGGTGTGCGAAAATCCCGACTGCACTTCGTTCGCCACGGCCTGCTGGACTTCGCTGACCGCGCGGTTGTGGCTCGTCTGCTGGGTCAGCGCCTCGGTCTCGCTGATGGCCTCGGTGCCGGCCGCGCGCGTCTGCCGTGACCAGTCCACGACGGCAATGCGCGTGCTCTCGCCCGGCGCCAGCGCGACCGAGTGCAGGAGATTGCCGAGCGTGATGCCGTGCGCATACCAGGACTGCTGGAAGCTGAGACGCGCCCCGACGGCCGGCGCGCTGAACCCGAAGTCGGCGTCCAGCGTCGGGGCAATGTCGACCGGCCCTGCCGTCGTCAGCTCAGTGGTCGCCGTGACAGCGACGTGATCCATCACGATCGTGGAGTAGTAGCGCCGCTCGGTGGGGAACTCCCCCATTCGCGGCACCAGCTCGCTGGCCTCGTCGGCCGCCGTGTCGCTCGGCCCGCCCGCGGCGGCGAGGACGCGCCGGGCCGAACGGTACGGGAACCAGCGTCCGAGATCGCCTACCGTCGCGAGCTGCAGGGCGGATTTCAACTGCGTCGCCTGCGGCAGGGTCAGGCTGCGGATCGCGGACAGGTCGGCGCTGGCAAAGTCGGCGAGCCGCGGCGACTCGCCGCTCGCCGCGGCCCCGCCCGGCACGGTGTCGAAGCGGGACAGGTCGGCGCGCCCGCGGCCCTGCAGTGCCTCGCCAATCTCGGCCGCCAGGGCAAAGAGCGGCGAGGTCGCCAGATCGATGACGGTGACGAGGCCGATGCCCGCCAGCGCATCGCGGACCACGTCGTTGACCCCAAGGAGAACGGTCGTCGGCGCGCGCAGGGCGGCCAGCGCGTCGAGATTGGCATCCGCGTGCTTCAGCCCGTCCTGGTAGTTCATACCAGCCTCCTGACGAACCGGGTCACGGCGGCCCGGAGCCCGAGCCGGCGTGAGGTGGCGCGAATCCTACCACGGGCGGAACCCGGTTGGCGCCCCGCCGATCGCGACCCAGGCGGAGGTTGATTCAGCGGTGAAGCGCGCCGCCGGCCGCAATCTCGGCCGGCCGCCCGGAGAACGCCGGTGCGTCGAGCTCCGCCGCCGACGGCACGACGATGCCGCCCTGGCGGTCGCCTGCGTTCGGCCACAACCGCAGATGCAGGTCGATGAACGTGTCCACGAGGTCCGGGTCGCACCAGCCGCCGCGCGCCTCGCTGCGCATGATCTGATACGCGGTCACCGTGGGCAGCGCCGCGCGGTACGGCCGGTCGGTGGTCAGCGCGTCGAACACGTCCACCACCGCCACGATCTGCGCCAGCAGCGGGATTGCCGCGCCGGCGAGCCGGTCGGGATAGCCGCGCCCATCGAGCCGCTCGTGATGATGCCGGACGATGGGACGTACGCGATCGAGGGAGCGGACGGTGGCGCACAACTGGTCGCCGATGACCGGGTGGCGCTGCATGATCTCGTATTCCTTCGCCGTCAGCTTGCCCTTCTTCAGCAGCACGCGGTCGGGCACCGCGATCTTGCCGACGTCGTGCAGGAAGGCGCCGCGGTACAACGCATCGAGGTCGGCCTGATCGAGATCGAGGCGGCGGCCGAGCGCGGTGGCGTAATCGGCCAGGCGCTCGCAGTGCCCCTCGGTGCTCGGATCGCGCGCCTCGATGACGCGCCCCAAGGTCAGGAACAGCGACGCCGCCGATTCGAGATCGTCGGTCAACCGCTTCAGCCGCATCAGCGAGCGCACGCGCGTGTACAGCTCCTTCGGGTCGACCGGTTTGCTCAGGAAGTCGTCGGCGCCCGCTTCCAGGCCGGCGAGCATGGTCTGCCGCTCCTGCGAGGCGCTGATCAGCACGACGGGAATGAGGCAGGTGTCGGCGTCCTGCTTCACGCGCTCGCAGACCTCGAGGCCGGAGATGCCGGGCATCATCACGTCGAGCAGGATGAGATCGGGGCGCTCCGCGGCGACCAGGCTGAGCGCCTCGCTGCCGTTGGCCGCCATGAGCACGTGATAGTTGGCGCCTTCGAGCAGCTGCGCCAGCCCGTGCAGATTCGGCTCGTAGTCATCCACAACCAGGATTTTCCCGGTTTTGCTCATGTCGCAGTCCCTCTGATGTGGCCGAGTGGGGGCGACCAACTGCAACCCACGGACCACGCGAAGCTCATCGGAAAAACGCGCGTCTGGCTGCCGATGCGCCGGCGGCGATCGACAGGACCGTGCGCGCGATTACAGTTCGGGCGGTCGCGCACTCGCGGCAACGCGCACCAATCCTTCGTGTCTCACACGCCTGACACTTTTGTCAGCCGCTTCGCGCCGACGGGTCCGACGAGGGATCAGAAGTCCACCAGGCGGGTGTACTTGACGATGAAGGACCGCCCCACGGTGTCGTACGAGGTGATGTCCGTGGTGTCACGGCGGTCGTTGTAGACCACGAACAGCCCGGTGCCACTGCGATTGAGCAGCGCCAGCCGGACGTTCGACGAGAACTGCGACGACTGGCTGTTGTACTGCACCAGCGCCTGCACGCTGGCCAGCGTCGTGAACGCGTAGCTCGCCTTCACCGGCACCAGGTCGGTGGAGAACTTGCCATACGCCAGATCGACGTTCTGCCGCGTCCAGCCCACACTGCCGAGGAACCGCGAGCCGGCGCGCACGCTGCCGGTCAACTCCGTGGAGTTGTAGTCGCCGTCGTAGAACCCGCCGAGTCGATGGCGGATGGAACCGGACACGACGGCGCTGGGATCGTGGATGTACTCGTTGACCACCTGATGCCACGTGTACCGGCCGACGGGGATCACCACCCGGCGGCCGCCGGTGTTGAACACCGTGAACGGCGTCAGCGGGTTGTCGCGCGTGACGTCGACGAAGGTGCCGAAGCGTCCGCCACGGGCGGGCTGAATCTCGAGGAAGTGCAGGTGCGCCATCGAGCTCTGCAGCTCGCCGGTCAGGTCGTGGAACGCGTTGTAGTTCACGTGCGGCGAGATCCGGCGGATCCAGGGCCAGCGCTTCGGCTGCGGCTGGTAGAAGATCCGGAACTCCGGTCGCCGGTATCCCCGCCGCGGCAGGAATCCCACTTCCGGGTTGAACCGCTCCCCCACCTGCGCGTAGCCGCCCGATACCTGCCACACGTCGTTGCGGAAGTCATAGAACAGGCGGCCCGAGTAGTCGGTGCCCAGCGCGCCCGGCGAGGTCGTCCCCGCCATGAAGGCGAACACCCGCGAGTTCGACGTGAGCTGGACGTTGGCGTCCACGCCGTAGGCGCGGTTCCAGTTGTCCGGCCCGGCGCGCGATCCCGTCGCCTGACGGTTGACGTACATGCCGCCGACGCTCGACCGGCCGATCTCGCGCTGCATGCGCACGACGCCGAAGTTGTTGGCCGCGGTCAGCAGCCGGCCGCTGGCGTCCTCGGCCGCGTCGGTCTGGATGTCGAGCAGGCCGACGTTCCAGGCTCCCACTTTGCCGCTCAACCGCGTTCCGGCGATGATGTCGATCGGTTGCCCTGACGATCCCAGCCCCGACAGGCCGATCCGCCGCGAGAAGAAGAGATCGATCTGCTGCGGCTGCCCGAGCTGGAAGGTCGACGCGTTCTCGAGGAAGAACGGGCGCTTCTCCGGGAAGAACAGGTCGAAGCGCGTCAGGTTCACCTGCTCCTCGTCGGCTTCGACCTGGGCGAAGTCGGTGTTGAGGGTGAAGTCCAGCGTCAGGTTCGGCCGCACGCCCCACTTGAGGTCGAGGCCGACGTCGCCATTGCGATCGACCTGGTCGGATGGCAGCGTGTAGTCCTTGTTGACCGAGCCGAGCACGTACGGAATGAGCTTGATGTCGCGCCGCGCCGGCAGGTCGAGGCCGGTCAGCTTCGCCGCCATCGACACGCGATAGATGTCGAAGCCGCGCGGAATCGGCGCCAGATAGACCTGCTCGTTCTTGCGCCGGATGTTGCGCATGACGTTGAAGCCCCAGGTCCGATCGATGCCGGTCTCGTAGCGCAGGGTTTTCAGCGGGATGGCGAGCTCGGCCTCCCAGCCGCGCTCGGTGATGCCGGCGCGCACCGTCCAGTCGCCGTCCCAGTTCGGGTTGAACGCGCTGATGCCGCCGCGCTGCGATCCGGCCCCGCCGCTGCGGAAGCTCAGCCCGCCGGTCTGCCCTTCGCCCGCGACCTGCCCGTCGTACTCGATGCCCAGCGGATTGGTCCCGAAGACGAACGCGTTCTGTGAATCGTTGAACGTGTCGAACACGAGGATCACCGAGTCGGTGTCGGTCAGCGGCGCGTCGCGCCGGGACTGCGAGACGATGATGCGCGACGGGTCGCCGTCGAAGCAGATGATGCCGACGTAGAGGTGCCCGCGCCCCACCAGCAGCCGGACTTCGGTGCGCTCGGTCGCCGGCGCGCCCTCGTTGGGATCCTGCTGGATGAAGGTCGTCTCGGGTTCGACGGTCTGCCAGATGGCCTCGTCGACGCGGCCGTCGATGCGCGGCAGATCGGCATCGGCATCCAGGCGGCCGGCGACGATATCGGGAACGGCAGGGGGTGACGGGGGCGCGGCGGCCACGACCGACACGGCGGAGCCCGCCAGGAACATCACGGTGAGCAGTCTGAGCGCCACGAAGCCCCACGAGTCTACGGCAGAGCCTCGGCGCGGCGCAACGAGCAATCGCGCGCCCCGCCTGCCCCGCGGCCGCGCAGTGCCTCGCGTGCGCGCGGCAAAAGTCCTGCACTGCGTCCGGAGAAATATGAGATCGTGAGGCGACCGTGAAATCCCTCATCCGTTCCTGGCTGGGCATGGATTCCGGCCCCGCCGACGAGCCCTCCGGCCCGCTGCGCGAGCTGCTCGACGCGCTGGACCGGCTCGAGCCCGATCGCGCGCGCTACCTCGCGCAGTTTGCCTATCTGCTGGGCCGCGTCGCTCACGCCGATCAGCACGTCAGCCCGGAGGAGACGCGAATGATGGAGCAGCTGGTCGAGCGCGAGGGTGGACTCTCCCACGACCAGGCGATGCTGGCGGTCGGCCTCGCCAAGACCAGCAATCGGCTGTTCGGCGGCACCGACAACTTCCTGGTCGCGCGTGAGTTCGCCGCCAGCGCGACCCGCGACCAGAAGCAGGCGCTGCTGCGCTGCCTGTTCGCCGTCTCGGCGGCCGAGGGCCGTATCTCGATCGCCGAGGAGCGCGAGATCCAGCGCATCGCGCGCGAGCTGCGGCTCGAGCACGCCGATCTGGTGTCGCTCCGGCTCCAGTACCGGCAGTTCCTGCCCGGCCTGGGCGACCAGGGTCAGGAGTAGCGGTGGCGCGGGCCGCCGGTCTTCTGATCGTCGTCTCCATGGCGTGGGGATCCGCGGCGGCGCCGGCGGCGCAGGTCCGTGTGATGCGCTACGGTGACGACCGGCTGGCGCTGGTCACGGCCGTCGACGTGGTGCTCGACCCGCTGCGCGCCGACAGCGCGCGGTGCGGAATCGCCCGCGACGCGCTCCAGCAGGCCGTCGTCGGCGCACTGCAGGCCGAAGGCATGAGCGCGAGCGTCAGCGAGAAAGCCAGCAGCTGGCACCATACGGTGTTCGTCACGGCATCGACCGTGTTCTCCGACGGGCACTGCGCCACCGGCCTGGTGACCGAGCTGATGGCGCAGGTGGAAGGCATCCCGGTGAGCGACCGCGGGGCGCCTCCGGGACAATGGGGCTCCCTGCTGGTCGGGCAGCTCACCCTCATCCGCCACAACGGCATCGTCAGTTCCAAGGCCTCGGCGCACGCGGCGGACGTGCGCGCGATGGTTCGCGAACACGCGCGCGCGATCGCGGCGCGCGTGGGCGCGGCGGCACCGTCCAGGAACCCGCCGCCGCCCGGCTGATCGCCCCTCAGCCGATCTTCCTCGACGCCCGGACCGGATCCATTCTGGAGAAGGCAGGACGGCCGGCGCGCGCCGGCGCCCTGTCGTCAGGCGCGGCCGGCATGGTCCTCGGCAACGTGGATCGCGCGCTATGTGATACTCGACTCGTGATCTCACGTGTCGGTCGGCGCGCCCTGTTGCGCGCGGGCCTGTTGTGGAGCGGGACGGCGTGGATCGGCGGCGCCGGGACGTTCGCCGCTCGCCTCGGCGCGCTCCCGGGCTGCGACCCGCCCGCCGGAGCGCTCATCGGCCTGGTGCCGCTGCATGGCGACCGCGCCCGCGTCACGCCGTTCGGCGCGATGCTCGGCGGCCCGGGCCTCGACGCGCGGCGCTTCACCGACATTGCGTCGATTCAGCCCGACCGGCTGGTGACACCCACCGAGGAGATGTTCGTCCGCACGGCGGCGCCGCAGGCGGTCCGGCCGACGCCGCCCGGCTGGGCCATCGCTCTGCGCGGGTTCGGCGGCGAGGATACCGCGATCGCGGTGGACACGCTGCGCCGCGACGCGCGGCCGATGGGTGCGCACCTGATCGAATGCGCGGGCAACGCCGATCCCGACAACTTCGGCCTGATGAGCCTCGTCGAATGGGCCGGCGTGCCGCTCGCCGAGGCCATGGCTCCGCTGCGCCGGACCATGCCGCGCGGGCGTACGGCGCTCCTGGTGGCGGGGGTGGACGAGGACGGCGCCCGCGCCCGCACCTCGCTACCAGGCGCGAGCTGGATCCTGCGGCTCGACGCGCTCGAGCGGCTTGGCGCGTTCCTCGCGGTCGGTCTGAACGGCGGGCCGTTGACCGCCGACCATGGCGCCCCGGTGCGCCTGGTGGTGCCAGGGTGGTATGGCTGCAGCTGGATCAAGTGGGTGGACGAGCTGCGCCTGGTGGGCGACGACGAGCCGGCGACGAGCCAGATGGTGGAGTTCGCCGCGCGCACGCACCAGGACGGCGTCCCGGCGCTGGCGCGCGACTACGAGGCGCCCGCGATCGACCTGGCGGCGACGCCGATTCGCGTCGAGAAGCGGCGGGTGGATGGACGGATCGAGTACCGGATCGTCGGGATTGTCTGGGGCGGCGACCGAACGGTCGACCGCCTCCTGATCCGCTTCAATCCGGGCGAGCCACCGCAGCCGCTGTCGATCTGTCCGCCGCCTGCCACGCATCGGACGTGGACGCTGTGGGAGTATCGGTGGCGGCCGGACCGGCCCGGCGTCTACAACATCGCACTGCGGGCGGCCGATCCGGCGATCCGGACGCGGCGGCTCGACATCTCGTTCTACGTGCGGCGCGTCGTGATCGACGAGATCTGACGCCTCCCCGATCGCGCCCCGATCGGCCCGCCCGTCGTCCCGGCCCCGGCGCCGATCGGCGCGCGATCACTCCAGGCCCATGCGGTGCGGCTGCCATTGCAGGCCGAGCGCCATGATGCGCTCGAGCAGACGCGAGTACGACATCCGGCCGCGCTTGGCCGACTGGGCGAAGTCTTCCTCCTGCGCCAGCTGCGGATTGGCGTTGGCCTCGATGACGTAGGCCTTGCCGGCGGCGTCCATGCGGAAGTCGATGCGGGCGTAGCCGGAGAGATCGAGCGCGCGGTAGGTCCGCTTGGCGAGGTGCTGGATACGCGGCGCCACGCCGTTGGGCAGCTGCGCTTCGGCGGTGTCGATCCCGTGCCGCTTCTGGTACTTCACCGACCACTTCACCCGCTCGGTCGCGATGCGCCAGTTGGTGTCGGCCATCTTGGCGAACGACATCTCCCACACCGGGAACACGCGCAGGCGATGGTTGCCGAGCACGCCGACGTAGAGCTCGCGGCCGTCGATGAACTGCTCGACGATGGCCGGCGTCAGGATGGTGTCGTGGATGTAGTTGACGCGCTTGACCAGCTGCTCCTCGTTGGCCACCACCGAGGCCTGCGAGATGCCGATCGACGACTCGTAGGTGAGCGACTTCACGATCATCGGATAGGTCAGCTTCTTCGACAGCACCGGCTTGCGGTTGAGCGGGACGACGGTGAAGTCGGGCGCCGGGATGCGGTGGTAGGCGAGCAGCTTGCGCGACAGCGCCTTGTCGCGCGACAGCGTCAGCCCGCGCGGGTTGCACCCGGTGTACGGCACCCGCAGCAGCTCGAGGTAGCTGACCACGTTCTGGTCGAACACACCGATGTCGGCGAACGCCTCCATCATGTTGAAGACGAGGGTCGGGCTTGAAGTCGTCGATGGTCTGGCGGATCGGCGTGAGATCGTCGTGCACGCCGATGACACGCAGCTCGTGGCCGCGCGCGCGCAGCGTGGTGACGACGTCCCATTCCATGCGCCATTCCGGGTTGACGTCGCTCGACGCGACGTCCTCCCGCGGCACGAGGTCCTTGTGGACGAGGACGAGGACCCGGTATTTCTTCACAGCGCCACCCGGTGCCGCCCGCTGTGCAGGTAGTTCATCGTCTGCACGGTGAGCAGGACGGTGAACTCGTAGCGCGCCTGCTCCTCGGGCACCGCCAGACGCAGCTTCAGCTCACGACAGCGCGTAATCATGTCTTCGAGCACCTTGTCGATGGTGTATTGGTAGATGCCGGTCCAGCTCGCCACCATGCGGCGGACCGGCTGGCGCATGCGGCCGAGGAACTGGGCGGCGGTCATGTTGGCGGCAAACTCCGGCGCGTCGGAGAACAGCCGGCGCAGCTCGCGATCGTAGAACTTCGGGTGTTCGACGCCGTGATGCCGCCGCTTGCGCCGGTAGTGCCGGCGCAGCGTGTGGCGCAGGCGGCGCAGCGGGTCGACTTCGTCGATCCCCTCCACCAGCGGCCGGCGCCCGCGCAGCGACTTCATCAGCGCATCGAGGTAGTCGAGCTTCTTCAGCGCCGGCCACCCGGTATAGCGCTGCCGCCAGTTCGACGTCCGGCGTCAGCCACACGGCGAAGGTCTCGGCGAAGTCCTCGTCGGGATGGCTCTGCGCGTACCACGGATCGATGTGCTGGACGAAGGTCTTGCTGTACGGCTTCGGATCGTAGAACTCCGGATACGGCTGCGCCGAGCTGCCGAACAGCGCCCGCCGCTGCCGCCGCAGCCGCAGCTTGTAGACGTTGTCGATGACATGGCCCGCCTCGTGCCGGAGAATGCGCATGCACCACTCGTGGTCGCCGCCCTCCACCTCGAGCATCTGCGCCTTCTCCAGCCGCTCCAGGCGAGGATGCGTGAGATAGAACGGTATGGCCATCGACGCCGTGCCATCCGGCGTGAACCACTCGTCGGAGATGTAGAAGTGGATGGGAAAGCGCAGGTCGCGGCTCTCCAGCTCGGCGCGCAGCTGCGCGACACGACCCTCGACGATCGTGTTCTCGATGCGCAGCGGCAGGTCTGCCAGCCGGAGGTCGAGCAGCTGTTCGTCGGGCAGCTCGGCCCAGTTGGCCGGGACGTCGGCGCGCGCCATTGCGCCTCATGATAGCCGGTCGGCCGCGGCGCTTCCCGGCCTAGAACTTCCCCGCCCGGTAGTCCGCGTAGGCGTCGCGGATCTGCTCCTCGGTATTCATGACGAAGGGCCCGCGCGCCACCACCGGTTCGCCCAGCGGGCGGCCGGCCCAGAACAGCGCCCGCAGCGGAGCGTCGGCCGTGACCTCCAGCACCGAGGCCGAGGCGGGCTGGCCGCGGCCGAGCCATGCCACCTGCCCTGCCTCGAGCGGCGTCGCCGCGGCGCCGAAGCGGCCGCGGCCATCGAGCACGTAGCAGAACGCGTGGTCGCTCCCGGCCACCGGCTGCTCGGCCCGTGCGCCGGGCTCGAGGAGCATCTCGACCATCGTGATCGGGACGTGATTGCGCGTCGCGGCCGCGACCTCTCCCGATGCCCCGGAGAACACGCGGAACTGATAGCCGGGGCCCTCGCGTACCGGCATGTCGGCGGCGCGCAGGTCCTGGTAGCCGGGTGCCGCCATCTTGTCGGCGGCCGGCAGGTTCACCCACAGCTGCAGCGTGTGCACCCGCCCGCGCGGCTCTTCACGATGAATGATGCCGCGGCCGGCCGTCATCCACTGGGCGTCACCGGCGCGCAGCACGCCCTGCCCGCCGTGATTGTCGCGATGCTCGAGTTCGCCGTCGATGACGAACGTGACGGTCTCGATGCCGCGATGCGGGTGGTCGGGGAAGGTCCCGGGCACGAACCAGTCCTCGGCCAGCAGGAGAAAGGGATCGTGCTCCGCCCACCGGCCTGGCTCGAGCAGCAGCCGCACGCTGTGCTCGGTCGTGCCGCCGGGCTGAAGGCCCGGCGTCACCACGCGATCGATGGCCCGTTGCGGAGTGCGGCGAGCGTTCACGCCGCCTCCACCGCCGCGGCCTGCTGGATCAGCTGCGCGTCGAGCGTGATCGTGAGCTCGTCGCCGACGACCACACCGCCGGCCTCGAGCGCCTGGTTCCACGTCAGGCCGTAGTCGCTCCGCTTGATCTTCGTCGTCGCGGAGAATGCCGCGCGCTGCCCGCCCCACGGATCGGCCGCCCGCCCTTCGGCGCGCACGTCGAGGACCACCTCGCGAGACACCCCGTGGATCGTGAGGTCGCCGACGACCTGAAACGAGCCGCGAGTCGCCGGCGTGACCTGCCGGCTCTTGAAGGTGATCACCGGGTAACGGTCGACGTCGAGAAAGTCCGCCGAGCGCAGGTGCGCATCGCGCTG
Source organism: uncultured Acidobacteriota bacterium (assembly GCA_963707795.1). Classification (GTDB taxonomy): domain Bacteria; phylum Acidobacteriota; class Vicinamibacteria; order Vicinamibacterales; family UBA2999; genus JACCSI01. The sequence continues at coordinate 1,924,248 of OY970174.1, forward strand.
CTCGACGCGGGTGTCCACCGACGCGGCGTCAATCGTGACGTCGGCCGCGCTGGCGGTGGGATCCGCCTCGTCCAGGACCACGGTGCCGGCGACGCCGGCGAAGCGCCCCTTCACGGTCGTAATCATCAGGTGGCGGACGGAGAACTCGACGCTGGTGTGGGCCGGGTCCAGCGCCCAGGTGGTCCGCGTCGGCTGGGTGACAGTAACAGTGCTCATCTCGTCTCCTTCGTTCGACTTACCAACAATTCTATTACTATACTTTAGTAAGTTACTTGTGTCAAGTAGGACTGGCGGGATACACTGGACCCATGGCGGCGGCACACGTGCCTGGTGTCTGTGCCAGGTTTCACGAGGCGGTGGAGTTGATCGGCGCGCGCTGGACGGGCGCCATCCTGCAGGTGCTGCTGCGCGGCCCGGCGCGCTACGCCGACGTCCGCGCGGCGGTCCCCGACATCAGCGACCGCATGCTGTGCGAACGCCTGCGCGCGCTGGAGCAGGCCGGCATCGTCGCCCGGCAAGTGAGCACCGCGGCGCCCGTGCGCGTGGACTACGAGCTGACCGACAAGGGCCTGGCGCTGGAGCCGGCGCTCGCTGCCATCGGCCGATGGGCGGAAACCTGGATCGAGCCCCCGGCGCCGGCCAGGCCGGAGCGGGCACGGCGGGCGCCGACAGCGCGCGCGCGGCGCTGACGCCGCTCGGCGCTTACTGGACGAGGCGCGGCGGCCTGGCGGCTGGCAATGCCAGCGCCACCAGTTCCGCCGGCACCGTCGCGCTCGCGATGGCCGCGACGATATATTGATGGCCGTTGTGCACGAAGGTCATCGGCGCAGTATTGGTCTGCGCCGGTAGCTCGATCTTGCCGATCTCCTTGCCGGTCGTTTTGTCGAGCGCCCGGAAGTAGCCATCGCCGCCCCGTCCCTCTCCGTACATCACGAGCGTGCGCGTCACCAGCAGGTTGGCGTGCGAGTTCTGTCCCGTGTTCCCGACATCGACGCCTTTCAGCGCCGGGTGCTGCTTGATCCGCTCGGGCGTCTCCCCGTTGGGGATGTTCCACTTCAAATCGCCGGTGTTCATGTCGTAGGCGACGATGCGGCCGTACGGAGGCTTGAGGAGCGGCAGCGGTGGATTCCCGGCGCCGCCCGAGGGACCGGGCGCCGGACTGGGGGTTGACACATACAGTGACGTGATGCGGCCGCTCTCGCTGCCCCATCCCGACCACGGCTTGGCATTGGGATACTTCTCCTGTGCCGGGACCAGCGCCAGGACCTCGGATCCGTGCTGGGAGGCGACGTACAGCCACCCGGTCTCCGGATCGACCGCCGCGCCGCCGGGAATGTTCGCGCCGCCGTTCGAGCTCGGCGCCATGAACGTACCCCTGGTGCCGTCGGCGGCATTGTAGAGCGACGGTGGGTGGAACATGCCGCGGCCCATGCGGAACTGGCGCGCGATCTTGACCGCCTCGGCGCGCAGCGCCGGTGTGAAGTCGTTGAGGTCGTCCTCGGTCACTCCCTGCTGCTCGAACGGCGGCGGCCAGGTCACGTGCGGCTGCGTCGGCCACAGCTTCTCGTTCGGCACGTCGGACGCCTTTACCGGCCGCTCCTCGATCGGCCACACCGGTTCGCCGGTCTCGCGGTTGAAGACGTACAGCCAGCCCTGCTTGGTCGGCTGCACGATGGCGGGAATCTGGCGGCCCTTGACGGTGATGTCCATCAGGTGCGGCGCGTCCGGGATGTCGTGATTCCAGACGTCGTGATGCACGAACTGATAGTGCCAGCGCAGCGTGCCGGTCTTGACGTCAAGGGCGAGCAGCGTCGTGCCGTAGAGGTTCTGGCCGTGGCGGCTGCCGCCGTAATAGTCGTTGGTCGGCGTGTCGGTGGGCACGTAGACGAGCCCGAGCCGCGAATCGGCGCTGAGCGGCGCCCACGGCGACACGTTGCCGGTGTACTTCCACGAGTCGTTCTCCCACGTCTCGTTGCCGGGCTCGCCTTCCTGCGGCACGGGATTGAACCGCCACAGGAGCCTGCCGCTGCGGGCATCGTAGCCGCGGATGATCCCGGGAATGTTCTCGCGGTTCTCCGGGTAATAGCCGCGATCGTGCGAGTGGCCCATCACCAGCACGCCGTTGACGACGATCGGGGCCGAGGAGGTGGTGATGTCGCCCCAGTCGAGGATGCCGCGGTCCGGATCCACGGAATAGGGGCCGAGGCCGAGGTGCAGATCGACGACGCCGTTGTTGCCGAAGAACGGCAGCGGCTGGCCGGTATCGGCGTCGAGCGCCCACAGGTACGAGCCCGGCGTCGCCAGGTAGATGACCGGACGTCCGTCCACGCGCGCGAATGCCACGCCCTTGCCGTAGTTCTTGCGCGTCGAGGCCTGCCAGCGCGGGTTGTCCTTCTCGCGGAACATCCACAGCGTCTCGCCGGTGCTCGGCTCGATGCACACGACCGTCCGGCGATGCCCGGCCACGGTGTAGAGCTTGCCGTTGACGTAGAGCGGGGTCGCGCGGTAGATGAGGTCGGGCTCGGGCCCGTAGTTGGCCGCGCTCCACCGCCACATCACCTGCAGCTTGCTGAAATTGCCGCCGTCGATCTGCGTCAGCGGCGCATAGCGCGTGCTGCGTTCGTCGCCGCCCCAGTACGCCCAGTCGTAACTGTCACCGTTCGCCGCCGGCGCGGTCGGCCCTTGCGCGCTCGTTACCGCCAGCGCACCGGCGACCAGCAGGGTCGTCCATCTGATCAGCATGAGGAATCTTAGCGGAACGAAGGACGAAGAACGAAGAACGAAGGCCGAAGTACTCACGTCGTGCGGGTCAGCTGCCGATCAGAAAGCGAACCTCGTCTTCCGCCGTCGCGCCGCTGCGATTGTCCGTCACGCGGACGACCACGCGGTAGGCGCCGGGCTGATAGCTGGCGAGCGGCAGGGACTGTGCGGCGGCGAGCTGCTGGCCGGCGCGAAGGTCGAACCCGGCGGGCAGCGTCGATCGGTCCAGCGTCTGCGGCGGCGTCGAGCCGAGCAGCCGCTCCGGGACCTCGTCGCGGTGAAAGAGGTGATACTCCACGCTGACGTCGGGCATGCCCGACCGATCCACCTCGGCGTCGTAGATCACGAAGGCGAGGTGCAGCGTTTCGTCGCGCTGCAGCTGGTCGTCATCGGCCGGGACCAGCTCCGCCGCGCCCAGCGCGTACGGGCGCAGCGCCTGCTCGGACTCGCCGAGCGGCGAGGGCAGCGTGTCGATGCGGTCGGCCACGACGATGCTGCTCAGGCGAAGGCCGCCGGTGCGCAGGTTCGGCACCGTGATGGGCTGCTTCAGCAGCGCCCGTCCCCTGGCACCGCTGTGCGGCTCCTGTTCGACGAGCGCGATGTAGAGATCGTACTCGCCAGGCGCAAGGGCCAGCGAGCGCCGCACGACCGCCGCGCGGCCCTCCGCCGCCGGGCTCACGCTATAGATCGCTTCGTACGGATATTTCGGCGCCCCCTTGGCGGTGAGGCTGCGCAGCATCAACGACGCATCGGAGGCGGTCGGCGCCCCCGATCCCTGCCGGCGCTCTGGCGAGTTGACCGGCATCTCCCCCGGGGGAATGCCAAAGGCGTTCTGCACGCCCGCCGTCCGCTGCTGGGCGCGCCCCGGGTCCCCGCGCGGCGCGATCCGCACGTACATCGCCGCGCGTTTGAAGCGCTCCGGCGCCTCGTCGATGCGCAGGGTGAACGCCACGTACGTCCGCCCTTCCGGTCCGCGGAAGAAATGGGGCATCCACTTCAGCCACGCCTGCCCCGGGACGGTGGTGCCGACGGCGGCGGCTTCGACGAGGCTCTCGAGCAACGCCCGCTCGTCCAGCCCGACGCGGGCGACTGATGTCCCCGGCTGGGCCGCGACGGCGGCGACCAGCACGAATCCCACGAGCACGGATGCGAAGGCGCGGCGCGGCATCGTTACCTCCAGTAGGGCTTCCCGGCCCGGTAGAGAGCCAGACGGCTTCCGATCTCGTCCGCCAGGCCGGACTGGCCGGCCGACGAGGCCAGTCGTGCGGCCCGTTCGGCCAGCCCGATCGCCCGATCGAAGCGTCCCGCCGCCGCGTGCGCCGCGGCCAGCGTATCGAGCGCCGAGGCATCGCGTTCGCCGGTGAGCCGGACCGCACGCTCGGCCGCGGTGAGCCCCTCGTCGAGCATCACGGCGGTGGACTGCGAATCGGTGACCAGGAGCCACGCCAGCGCGTTGAACGGTTCGGGGGCCTGCGGACCGGCCGTCGTGGCGCGGCGGAAGTGCGCCAGTGCCTGGTCCGAACGGCCGGTCTGCTGCAGCAGCAGGCCAAGGTTGTAGTGGGCATCGGCGTACTCGGGATCGAGCGCGAGGGCCGCGCGGTACTCGCGGGCGGCCTCGGCGGGCCGGCCGAGGCTGCGCAGCACCGTGCCGAGGTTCGTGCGCGCCGGAGCGTGCGCGTCCCATGCGGCGAGCGCGCGCTGGTACGCGGCCGCCGCCTCGCGCAGCAGGCCCTGCTGCTGCCGCGTCACGCCGGTCAGGTTGTGGGCGTCGGCGAGGGCGCGGCGAATCCGCGGGTCGCCCGGCCGCCCCTCGAGCAGGTGCTGGTAGCCGACAATCTGGCGCTCGGTGGACTTCACCAGGTAGTCCGCCTTCAGGATCGGCAGGTCGGAAGACGCGCGCGGCACCACCTGCAGCCACAGGTTGCCCATCTCGTCGGTCGACTGTCCGCCGTAGCGCACCGGCCGCGGCGGTGTGTGCGGATTGCGCGGATTGTCGGCGGAGTTGTCGTAGACATAGCGCATGACGATGGTGGACCCGCGCGGCAGCGCCGGCGGCGCGGAATACCGGTAGGCGTTCTGCCAGGCGAAGTTCCAGTCGCGGATCCAGATCAGGGATCGTTCCGTGCCGTCGGGGAGCACGGCCCACGCGCGGAGATCCCGGCCGAGGTAATGCGCGTGCGGGTAGACGGCGAGCAGTTCGACGTCCACGGGCAACGTATAGCGATCCTCGATGGTGTAGCCGCGCTCGCCGGCGGGGATGTCGATCGCGTAGGACCCGAGCTGGAGGCCCACCGGCCGCCGCGTCGGCGGCTGGTCCGTGAAGAAGAGCCCGACCGACGGGCGAACGTCCTCGGGTTTGCCGGTGGCCTGCAGGTGGACCTCGATCGCCAGCGCCGCGCCCACCTCCAGCACCCAGGGCATGTCCGGCGGTGCGACGTTGGGGGAGTAGCCCGGCGCCCACCCCAAAAGGTGCCCGTCCGGGCTGGCGATCGACTCGTCGGCCGACAGCATCCCGTCGGCGTCGGCCTCGCCGCGAATCTCCGCCGCGGCGGTGACCGTGCCCGGCCGCGCCACCCGCAGGACCGCGTGATGCACCGCGCGGGCATTCCCGGGACGGAACTCGACCGCACGGACGTAACGCGTGGCGGCGACGGGGACCGGAACCAGAAATGTCCGGAACTGATCGGCACCCTCGGCGGCCATCCGGAACGACTCGGGGACGGTGACCACCAGATCGGGCTCGCCGACCTGCCAGCCGTGGGCGAAAGCCGGCAGGGCCGGCAACGCCTCGAGATCGCCGGCCGGGGCCCCGGCGTCGGCCCACCGTTGCACGAGTGCGATCTGCGCGTCGCTCAGGCGCCGCTCGCCGACGAAGTCGCCGTGGCCGGGCTCGGGCATCCACGGCGGCATGTACCGTGTCGTCACGGCCTCGGCCACCTGTCTCGCCCGCTTTTGCACATCCTCGTACGTGAGCAGGCTGAACGGCCCGGCCTCGCCGGGCCGATGACACGCCGCGCAGTGGGTGTAGACGATGGGGGCGATGTCGCGGGCAAAGGTCGGCGCCGGCGGTGGCGCGCCGGATGCGGCACACGCGGCGCACGCGGCGCACGCGGCGCTCACCACCCACCCGATCGCGGCCAGCCTCATCATCGGCGTGACGGCGGATGAAGATGGCAGCCGACGGCGGGAGTGAATCGGGGCGCGGACAGCCGGTCCTGCAGGATCTCGCCGAGCGCGTCCCGGAGGTCCTCGCGCGTCGGCGCCGGCCGCATCGTGCCCACCGCGGCCTGCTGGTCGTCCACGCGTCCGCGGTACAGCAGGCGCCCGGCGGCGTCGAACACGGCGGCCTCGGGTGTCACGGTGATCTCCGCTCGCCCGACCAGCGTGTGCGCGGTATCGCGCAGCACCGGCACGCGGATCCCGAACTCCCGGATCTGGGTCGCGATGGCCGCGGTGCCGGCGCTCGGATAGACGAGCCACACGCGCACGCCGCGAGGCGTCACGTCATCGACGAGCCGGTTGAGGCGCGGCAGGGCCCGCCGCGCCACCGGGCAGTCCGGCTCGACGAAGATCAGCGCCACGGCGCGCGCCGTCCGATCGCCGAACACGTCCACCGGCGTGCCGTCGAGCGTGACGACGCCCGGCGCCGCGGGACGCGGCGCGGCGCGCGGCGGCCGTCCGCCGGGCAGGATGCCGGATGTCATCAGCGCCAACAGCGTCGCAGCGACAGCGGCCCCGTACATGGCGGTCCTACCGGGGCGCGGGCCGATCGCGCAGGGAGTACGAGCGCCGCGACAGGACCTTGACGCCGGGCCGCTTCACGCTCACGTCGATCGCGCGGACACGCTGCTTCGGGTCCGGGTTGTCCGAGTAGTATCCGAGCACGTAATAGTCGCTGGTCTCGGCATCGATCTGCTTGAGGGCCGGGCCGAAGTCGTTCTGGTTGACGACCGCGATCCCGCCGGTGCCCGCTGCGAGGAAGCGCAGGCTGCTCTGTGTCTTCTGCAGGTGCCCGCTCCACTCGCGCGAGTCGATCTGTTGGCCGGCGTCGGTGGTGCCGACCAGTCCGCGCGGGTCGATGGTGTAGAGCGTGGCATTGACGCGGTTGGCGGCGTGCGTGAGCTCGCGCAGTTGCGCGGCGAGGTCGGAATCGGCGAACACGTTCGCGGAGCGGAAGAACGGGTTGGTTTCGTCGCGGATCATGTCGCGGGTCGGCTGGCCGTAGCGTCCGCCGAAGACCTTGTCGGTCCCGCGCCGCGCCTCGGGGAACGGATCGAAGTCGTAACCCTGGCTGACGTAGATGACCGCCTTGCGGCGATTGCGCACGCGATCGAGGCTGTTGATGATGTCGTAGGCGGTGGCGAAGGCATTCGCGGCACGCTGGCGCAGGTTGGCGGGCCCGGACGGGCCCTCGCTGAGCGACGTGATGTCGGCGAAGGTGAGGCCGTTGCCGGTCACCTTGTCCACGCCGGCCTCCAGCCACTTGTGATCGTAGGTGGGCGGCACTTCGACGGCGGAGGTGCCGGTGGTGTAGAGCGACGCCAGATCGCCAGGGCGCACCAGCGTGGCGAGGACGTTCTTCAGCAGTGCGCGCACGTGATGGGAGTTGAGCGCCTCGAGATGGGCGTCGTCCACCAGCAGCACCAGCACGCGCCCCTCGGCGTCGGCGGCCGGGCGGCTGCCGGGCAGGACGATGCCTTCCATCGCCGGCGGCGCCGGCGCGGCCACGGCGTTGAACGTGCGGCCGCCGTGCACCAGGACGAACGAGGTGAGCGTCTGCGGGCGTCCGTCCTCGAGCACCACGAAGTCGTCTCGCGTGAGATCGGGCACGAACTGTCCACCGTCGTCGCGCACGATGACGTCGGTCGTGACCAGGGTGACCGCGAGCGCGAAGGTCGGGCGCTGATCGGACGTCGGCGCCGCCGGCGGCGCCGGCGTCTGCGCCGCGAGCCCCGCGCCGGCGACGAGCGACAGCACGGCGGCGCCGCGCCAGCCGCGGGACGACAGTGAAGGGCGCATCGTCGAATTATAATCCTCGGTACCGATGGATCAGGTCGTCGGCCGCCGCCTCGGCGAAGCCATCGTGATCGCGGCGCTGAGCCTCGGCACGGCCTCCGCACAGCCCGCGAGCGCCGGCCGTCCCTCCTTCCCGACCGTGGCGGGACCCGAGGCGCAGCAGGCCTTTCTCTCCGGTCTTGCCTGGCTCCACAGCTTCGAGTACGAGCAGGCCATCGCGTCGTTTCGCGCCGCGCAGGCGAGCGAACCCGGGTTCGCCATGGCGTACTGGGGCGAAGCGATCTGCTACCAGCAGTTCCTCTGGGGCAACGAGGACCCGGCGATGGCCCGGCAGGTCCTCGGCCGCCTGGGCCCCACGCCGGCCGCCCGCGCCGCACGCGCGGCATCGCCGCGGGAAGCGGCGTGGCTCGCCTCGCTCGACGTGCTCTTCGGACCGGGCGATCGCGCCGACCGCCTGGCGCGCTACGCCGCGGCGATGGGCGCACTCGCGTCCGCCGATCCTGCCGACGCCGAAGCGGCGGTGTTCGAGGGCCTCGCGTTGATGGCCACGGCGGCGCGCGGAATGGCCGGCGCCCATCACGGCGGCAGCATGGAGGCGCCACAGTTGGCGGGGAGCCCGATCCAGGACCGCGCGGCGCGCATCTTCAAGGACGTCCTGCAGCGCGACCCGCGGCACCCGGGCGCGCTGCACTACCTGATTCACGTCTACGACGACCCGGTGCACGCCAGCGAGGCGCTCGAGCCCGCACGGCGATACGCGGAAGTGGCGCCCGAATCCAGCCACGCGCGCCACATGCCCGCGCACGTCTTCCTGCAGCTCGGCCGATGGCACGAGGCGGCCGCGTCCGACGAGGCGGCGTTCGCGGCATCGGAAGCCATGGTCGCGCGACAGGCGCTGCCGGCGACGATGCGCGACTATCACGCGCTGTCCTGGCTCGTGTACGAGTACCTGCAGCTCGGACGGTTCGCCGACGCCCGGCAGGCACTCGACCAGCTGGCGGCGGTCGCGGACGAGAGCCGGCTGCCCGCCCTGCTGTCGCTTCGCGCCACGTTGCGGGCGCGCGTGGTGGCCGAAGCGGGCGCATGGCGCGAGATGCCCGGGCCGGGCTACGTGAACTACGACGAGCTGTTCGCCGTCGGACTCGGCGCGATCGCGCGCGGCGAGGCGGGGCTCGCCGAGCTCGCGCGCGAGCGGCTCACCGAGATGAGCATGGCCGAGCGGTACCGTGAGCGGAAGCCGCTGCTGGACATCATGGCACGCGTCTTGTCCGCGCGGCTTCGTCACAGCGCCGGCGATCCGGACGGCGCGCTGGCCGCACTCGGCGAGGCCGCCGATCTCGAAGCGACGCTGCCCGTCTCGATCGGCCCCCCGCCGCTCATCAAGCCTGCCCTCGAGATCTACGGTGAGCTGCTGCTCGAGCGACAGCGCGCGCGCGAGGCGGATGCGCAGTTCGCGCGATCGCTCGACCGGGCACGCAACCGTTCGGCGTCGCTGCTCGGACGCGCCCGCGCCGCGGTCATGCTCGGCGAGACCGAGCGCGCGCAGACCTACTACCGGCAGTTCCTCGACAACTGGAAGGCGGCGGACGCGGATCGGGCGGAAAGCCGTGAAGCGCGGGAGTTTCTGGCCGCCCCGACCGCGACCCCCTCCTCGCGAATCGGAGTCTGGCCGCTCGTCGCAACGAGCGGGCTGGTCCTGGCTGGCGTCGCCTTTTTGTGGGTGAAGCAGAGCCGGCGGGCGGCCGCCCCGGTCCGTCCACGCCGCCATCGGGCGCGCCGGCACCCCGGATCTTGATTCTCCTCCTCGTCTTTCTCTCCGGGCTCGCAGCCCTCGTCTACCAGGTGCTCTGGCTGCGCGATCTGGGGCTCCTCTTCGGCAATACGGCGCAGGCGGCGGCGGTCGACATCGCCGTCTTCTTCGGCGGACTCGCCGCCGGAGCCGCAGTGTTCGGACGGGTGATGCCTCGCCTGGCGAATCCTCTCCGCGTCTACGGGTACGTGGAGCTGGGCATCGCGGCGTCCGCCCTCCTCTACCTGGGGCTCACCGACGCATATCGCGTGGCCTACGTGGCCCTGGCCGAGCCAATCGGCGCCGTCCCCGCTGGCGCAATCGTCCTCAAGATGGCGATGGCCGTATTGCTGCTCGGCCCCGCGACCTTCCTGATGGGCGGCACGCTCCCGCTGATCGTGCAGCACGTGGTGCGCCAGGGCGAGGCGCTGGGGCGGCAGGGACCGCTGTTCTACGGCGTCAACACGCTGGGCGCCACGCTCGGCGCCTTCGGCGCCGGTTTCGTGCTGCCGCCGCTGCTGGGATTCGACCGGAGCTATCGTGTTCGCCATCCTCGTCAACGCCGGCGTCGGCGTCGCGGCACTCCTGCTCAGCCGCGGTGCCGCGCCACTCTCGCGCGGCGCGCCCGGCACGAAGCCTGGACGCCACGCAGCAGCCGTGGCGACGCGCCGCCTCCCCGTGCGCGTCGGAGTACTCGCGTTCGTGTCCGGTGCGCTCACGCTGGCGCTCGAGATCAGCTGGATCCGCATGTGCGCGCAGGTCCTCGACCATTCCACCTACGTCTTCTCGGCCATCCTCGTCGTCTTTCTGCTGGCGCTGGCGTGCGGATCGCTCGTGGCCAGGCGGCTGGCCGGCCTTGCCGCCGACCCGGCGCGCGTGCTGGCCCTGCTTCTCATCGCCAGCACGGTGGCCGTCGCGATCCAGCCCCCGCTCTTCGTCGCGTTCACCGATCAGCTCTCGCCGGTGACGAGCGACGGCGACTGGAGCGCGTACGTCACGCGCGTCTTCCAGCTCGTGGCCGCCGTGATCTTCGTCCCCGGCCTGATCGTCGGGACCATCTTCCCGTATCTGCTGCGCGTCCAGGGCCGCGCGGACGTGCCGGGCGCGGTGCTCGCGCGGCTCAGCTATCTCAACCTGGCGGGCGGCATCGCCGGCTCGCTGGCGGCGAGCTTCGTGGCGCTGCCGCTGCTCGGGCTGTGGCGCACGATGCAGCTGGTCGCCGCCGGGTACGGCCTTTCGGTGCTCGGCACGGCCGTCACCGGCCGGACGCGAGTCGCCGCGATGGCCGCCGCCGTGCTCGCCGTCGTGCTCGTCGATGCCGGGCAGTTGCCCGTGTTGCACCTCGACGAGGGGCGCGGGGAGCGCGTGCTAAATGTTCGCGAGGGCGCGCACGGCATCGTCGGCGTAACGGAAACGCACGATGGGCGGATGCTCCGGCTGAACAACTCTTATCACCTGGGCGGAACAGTCGCCCGCATCGAGCGTGAGCGCATCCAGACGTTCCTCCCGTTGACGCTCCATCCTCGTCCGGAGTCGGTGTTCTTTCTCGGGCTGGGCACCGGGATTACCGCCGGCGAGGCGGTCCGCCATCCGGTCTCGCGCATCGACGTCTGCGAGCTGGTGCCGGAAGTCGTCGAGGCGTCGCGGGCGTACTTCGGCGAGTGGACGCGCGGCCTGGCTGACGACCCGCGCGCCGACATCCGGGCGGAAGACGGCCGCCACTGGTTGTCCACCACCGCCGAGACCTACGACGTCGTGATCTCCGATCTGTTCGTGCCGTGGCATGCCGGCACCGGATCGCTGTATTCGCGCGAGCACTTCGCGACGGTGCGCGCGCGGCTGCGGCCCGGCGGTATCTTCGCGCAGTGGTTGCCGCTGTTTCAGCTGAGCGAGCGCGACTTTGCCGTGATCGCGCGCACGCTCCTGGAAGTCTTTCCGCACGTCACTATCTGGCGGGGAGACTTCTACGCGAACCGGCCGATTGTCGGGCTCATCGCCTCGGCCACGCCGATGGTCCTCGACGGTGACCGCCTGCGGGCACGCGTGCGACAGGTCGTGCCCGACTCGGACGGATTCGCGGTGCCGAGACTGCTCCCCTTCTATGCCGGCAACCTCGGGGAGGCCCCCGGCGTGCTCGGAAGCGGGGCGGTGAACACCGACGACCGTGCCGTGATCGAATACCTCGCCCCCACCGCGCAATGGAGCGGAGCCTCTGGCTTGACGTCGTGGTTCGTGGCCATGCCGCTGGCGCGGTTCGTCGAGCGGCTGCAGGGTATGGTCCCGCCCGAGCGCGACCCGTACTTGTCGGCCCTGTCACCCGGCGAGCGGAGGTACGTGGCGGCCGGCGCCGCCTACTACCGTGCGATCGTGCTCGGGCTGGCCAACGACGAGATCGCGGCCCGACGCGCGCTCGCCGAGGCGCTCGAACCGTTTCCAGAGGCGATCGCGATCCGCGGACCGTTCATGGCGCTCGATCCACTGCTGCGCTGACCGCCCTGGCCGTTCAGGGCACGGCGCCTCCCAGCTTCTCGGCGGCTGGCCGGAACGCGGGATTCTCCTGGAGGGCGCGCTGGTACATGCGCCGCGCCTCGGCCGCATCACCCTGCATTTCTGCCCACAGGCCGAGGTTGAACCAGGCGTCGGCGTTCTGCGGGTATCGCCGCACCTCTTCGCGAAAGAGCTCCACCGCCGGCCCCGGCCGGTCGAGCCGCATGAGTACGACGCCGAGGTTGTTGTGCGCCTTCGGCGTTGCCGGGTCGAGCGCCAGGGCGCGGCGATATTCGTCCTGGGCGCCGGTCAGGTCGCCGGCCTGCTCGCGCAGCTGTCCGAGGTTGACGTGCGCGATCGGCGCATGGCGGGCGCTCCGCGTGCCGTTCTGCCAGTAGGTCAGCGGATCGCGGAACACCGACGAGTGCAGCAGCGCCTGGACGGCGAAGACCACCGCGACTGCGCTCGCGGCGCGCGCCGGGCCGGGGCGTGTCGCTCGCGACAGCACCGCCGCGAGCACGAGCGCGGCGCCAGCCATCGGGACGTACATCCGGTGCTCGTAGGCCGGCAGGTCCGGCACCAGCAGGCCGGGCGCAAGGAAGAGCAACAACCAGCCGTAACCGGTCGCGGCGAGCCGCCACGGGATCAGGCGGGCAGAAGCGGCGCACACCGCGACGGCGATGACGCCCAGCGTCAGCGAGAACGCATCGGCCCCCGGCATCACGTTCAACCGGAGCGGCGCAATCAGCTTGCCGAGATGCACCAGCAGATGCGGCAGATTGTGCAGGACATCCGACGGTGCGGCCGTCGTCGCGGACGATCCGGCAAGCGCGGACGCGCGCAGGATGTACCACACGACGAGCACCGCGGCATCGCCCACCGCCAGCGCCGGCCACGGCCATCGCCGTCCGCGGCGCTCGCTCAGCCGCCAGAGCATGAACAGGGCGAGCGGGATGGCGAGGGCGGTCTCCTTGGAGAACAGCGCCAGGGCGAAGGCGGCGACGTGCAGGGCGAGCCAGCGCACCGCTCCCGTGTCGATGACCCCGACGAAGGCGCGGACCGCGAGCAGGGTGAACAACCCGAACAACAACTCGTTGCGGCCGGCGATCCAGGCCACCGCCTGCGCGTTCGCCGGGTGCACGGCGAAGAGGAGCGACGACAACAGCGCCGCCTGCCGCGAGGTGCCGAGCGCAATCAGCAGGCGCCACAGCGCCAGCACGACGGCCGCGTGCAGAACGACGTTGGTCGCATGGTACGGCCCCGGGTCCGCCCCGGCCCGCTGCGCGTCCAGCATGAGCGAGGCAATGGCGACCGGCCGGTAGTAGGTCTCGAGCGTGCCGGTGTCCTGCTCGGTCTGGAAGTAGCTGCGGGCGAACGCCTCCGGCAGCCGCGTCAGGTCGCGCAGGAACGCCTGGTTGCCGGCGATGAGGTCGAGATCATCGGCCTGGACGAAGCCGAACGTCGCCGTGCGCCCGTACAGCAGCAGCGCGGCGACGACGAGCAGGAGCGCTGGACGCCAGGGCACGGGTAAAAAAAGGGCGGACCCGAGGGTCCGCCCTGGAGAAGCGTTGCTGACGCCTGCGCGCGCCTAGAAGGTGAAGCGCAGGCTGATCTGGGTGATGCGCGAGAACCCCGACTGCCGGGTGATCTGGCCGAACGTCGAGTTGTCCACGAACACGTTGTAGTCGCGGAACTTCGGGGTGTTGGTCGCGTTGAGGATCTCGAACTTGACCTCCGCGCGGGTCGAGCCGCCGGTGCGGAACTGCTTGGCGGCGACGAAGTCGAGGTTCTTCCGGAACGGGCTGCGCAGCCGCGTGTCGGTGCGCTCGAGCGAACCGGTCTGGCCGACCGCCGGCCGCTGGTAGGCGGCCGCCGACGCGTACGGCGTCGCGCTGGTCACCCGGTCCTCGATGCTGCCGCTGGTATTCGGATCGCCGCTGCCGGCGTCCGGGCGGAGCTCGACGGTGCCGAAGTTGCCGAAGTGCGCCTGCGAGACGCCCTGGCTGTAGCGGGCCGGCGTCGGGAAGCCGCTCTCCAGCAGCACCACCGCCGACAGCGTCCAGCCGCCGATGAGGAGGTCGGCGGCGCGGCTGTTGCCCCACCGCTTGTCCTGGCCGAACGGCAGCTCGAAGATCGGCGCGAGCACGACGCGGTGCGGCGTGTCGAGCAGCCCCGTCGCGTACTCGGCGTCGAGGTTGTAGTTGTCCTGCGGGCGGCCGGTGAAGTTGGCCTGGAAGTGGTTCTGCTCGCCGAACTGGTTGTCCTTGAGGTTGCTCCAGGTGTAGTTGAACCGCCCGCCGAACCCCTCGGTGAGGCGCTTCTCGAGCTTGAGGATCAGCGCGTTGTAGCGCGAGCGGCCCTCGGTCACCTGCCGCAGGTTGATGTTCTGGAACTGCGGGAACGGCCGCAGCAGCTGGCCACGGGCGATCGTCGCCGTCCGCGAGAACGCCCCGAACTGCGACAGGCCGAAGAACGGATTGGGCACCGACTCGAGCAGCTGCGCCGGCGTGAACCGCGAGGCCACTTCCGGACGGATCTGGTTGATGTTGACGATCGCGTCGTTGGTGCCGCCCAGCCCGAGATCGTCCCCGCGGGCGTGCGCGTAGCCGACGCTCACCGCCACGCTCTCGGTGAGCTCGTACTGGAGGTCGCCGGAGAGCTGCTGCACCCGCGGGCCCCCCTTGTTCTGGTCGATCACGTCGATCGTGTTCCCGATGCCGGTCAACGCGCCGAGCGCGTTCCCAGAGGGCGACGTCAGCCCACTCGGGAAGGGATTGCGCAGCAGCGTCGTCGGCACCCCGGCGGGGTTGTTCTCCTGCATGGTCGTCCGGAAGGAGTAGCCGATGTTGCCGTAGTTGGTCGTGCCCGGGAACTGGTAGTTCCACGGCGCCCAGAAGATGCCGTAGCCGCCGCGCAGCACGGTGCGCGGATTCATCGAATAGACGGCGCCGATCCGGGGCGAAATCTTCACCGCCGGCGGATCGCCCTGGTAGTCGTTGGCGCCGTTGACGCCGGCATACATCAACCCGCCGAGGATCTCGTTGGTCCCGCGAATGGCCGCCAGGCCGGGCGCGGTGCCGCTGAGCGGGCTGACCAGGCCCTGGTCGAAGCCGACGGTGAACTGGTTGTTGGCTTCCTGCAGCCCGTCCTCGTGCTCGATGCGGAGGCCGTAGTTGAAGGTGAAGTTCGACCGCACGCGCCAGTCATCCTGGATGTAGGCGCCGTAGTAGTTGGTGAAGTACTCGCTGGTCGCCGCGATGTCGGCCTCGCCCGTCGTCGGGGCGCCGAGCAGCAGGCTGGCCAGGCCGTTGCCGCCAGCGGCGGCGTTGTTGGCCGTCGTGCGGCGGCTGAAGGTGAAGTTGCCGCTGCCCTGGCCGAACGGGGTCGTCGTCACACCGATCCACCGGTAGTCAGCGCCGATCTTGAACGTGTGGCTCCCGACCAGCCTGGAGACCGTGCCGTTGAAGCCCCACGAGTTCCAGTCGATGGCGGTGAACGCGCCGGCGCCGATCTGGTTGACGTTGATCTCGCCGTAGTCGTCGATGTTCAACCGCGGGTGCTTCTTCCCGACGATGGTGCTGGTGAACGAAGACGGGAAACCCAGGGTCGCCGGGTCGAACTCGGTGATGGCGATCCCGCAGTCGTCGATGAAGCTGGTCTGCCCGTAACGCAGGGCGACGACCGTGCTGCTGTTGGGAATCCAGGTGTTGTTGACGACGCCGACGTGAATCCGCCGTAAAAGAGGCGCCGCGTTCGGGTCCTGGAACAGGTTGGTGTCCCAATAGACGTTGTACGGCTCGTCGGTGCGATTGTAGAGATAGACCCCGCTCAGCGACAGCTTGTCGGTGAACTTGTGGTCGGCCTTGGTCATCAGCATGTCGGCGGCGTCCTGGATGCGCGCCGTGCGGTTGTAGTTCGCGGTCCCATTGCTCACCTGCTGGTCCGGCTGCGGCATCAGATCGACCATCGCCCGGGCGACCGGGTCGATCATGTTCGAAGGGATGACGTTGCCGGCGAACGGCGCGCGGTTGGGGTCGAACGGGTTGTGGATGACGATCAGGTTGCCGTTGCGATCGCGGGTCTGCGAGAAGTCGCCGCGGCGCTCGAGATCGGTCGGGAAGATGAGCGAGCCGTTGCGCGTGGTGACCGAGCGATAGCCTTCGGTGGCGACGTGGAAGAACGTCCGGTTGCGCAGGATGGGGCCGCCGATGGCGCCGCCGTACAGGCGGTAGAACAGGTCGGTCGGCTTGGGGATACCGGCGCGCTCGGAAAAGTAGTTGTTCACCTGCCCCCAGACCGGTCGTGTCTGGAAGAACCCGCTGCCGCGGAACTGGTTGGTGCCGGACTTGGCGGCCGTGTTGAACACGCCGCCGCCGGTGCGGCCCATCTCGGCGTCGAAGGTGTGCACCTGCACCTTGACTTCCTCGATGCCCTCGATCGTCGGGTTGACCACGGCCCGGTTGCGCAGGTCGGAAATCGGGACGCCGTCGAGGATGTAGTTGTTGGCGCGCCGCGCGCCCCCGCCCAGCGACACCAGTGAGGCGTTGGTCTGGTCCTGCTGGCGGTTGAACTGCGCGTCGCCGGTGGCAATCACCGTCGGCACCGTCACGCCGACGAGGAAGGCCGCGCGGCCGGGCGACGGCAGCACTTTCAGCGTTTCCGAGTCGAGCACCGCCCCGGTCGAGGCGTTCGACGTGTCGATGAGCGGCGACTGCCCGGTGACCGTGATGGTCTCCTGCAGCGTGCCGACCTCGAGCGGAATGTCGAGCGTGATGAACTGCTGCGCGGCGATGCGCAGGCCGCGGTTCTCGTAGGACTTGAATCCCGTGAGCGAAGCGCGGACCGTATAGGTGCCGGGAGGCACGGCGGCGAAGTTGTACTCGCCGGAATCGTTGCTCACCGCATCGCGGCCGACGTTGGTGGCCTCGTTGACGAGCTCGACGGTCACGCCGGGGATGACGCCGTTGGCGTCGCGCACCGCCCCGCGGAGACCGCCGGTGAATGTCTGCGCCGCAGCGGTGCCTGCCAGCGCCAAGGTCAGGACCATGGTACCGAGCACTCGCCAGACTTGCAGGGACTTCGGACTCCTCATACTCGCTCCTCCACTACAAACCGGCCGGGGAAAGGGCGCCTCATGCCTCGACCGCCGCCGGACTACGGTGCACGCGAACCCACCCGTGCTCTGAACTGGAACAAACGCAACGGTTTCGCCGGGAGTCTACGGCAGAGTAGCCCCATGTGCAAGCGGCCACCGCGGGTGCCGGACACATTCCTGGTGCCAAATGGCGTGCCATGCGGCGCGCCTCGCGCCGGGGCGACCCGCGCCTGCCGCGCCGTTTCTCTCAGGCGGGCGGCCGCTCGGCGGCGACGTCCCGATGGCGGGACACTTGGCACTCCCCGCGAAGCAGAGTAAGATTCGCGGAAATTCCGGGGGGTTCAATGGTCGACCAGGGGATGGAAGGCGGTCACTCGCGCCGCACCTTCATCAAAGGTGTCATCGCGGCGGGCGCGACGGTGTCAACGTCGGCATACCTGTTCCGCACCACGATTCTGGGGCAGAACAACCCGTCGTTGCCGGGCTCGGTCGAACGCCTCATCACACTCGACGTCAACGGCCAGCAGCGCCGCGTCGATGTGCTGAAGCAGGAGACGCTGGCGACGACGCTCCGCTACAAGCTCGGGCTGACGGGCACCAAACTCGGCTGTGACCGTTCCGAGTGCGGCGCCTGTACGGTGCTCATCGACGAGGTCCCGCACTACTCGTGCTCGATCCTCACGCACAGCGTGCGCGGCCGCAAAGTGCAGACCATCGAGGGTCTGGCCCGGCCCGACGGCACCCTGAGCCCGGTGCAGCAGGCCGTCTACGACGGCCAGGGCTTCCAGTGCGCGTTCTGCATGACCGGGTTCATCATGGCCGCCACCGGGTTCCTCAAGACCAACCCGAACCCGACCCGCGCGGAAATGGCGCACGGCATCTCGGGCAATCTCTGTCGATGTGCGGATTACAACAAGATCCTCGACTGCATGATGAGCGCGGCCGAGATGGCGCGGAGGGCGTGATGGCGACGCAGAATCCACAACCTCCCGGCACCGCACCCGTCGCACCTGCCGCACCTGTCGCACCTGTCGCACCCGCCGCACCTGTCGTACCCGTCGCCCCCGCTTTCAAGCTGATCGGTCACAACTACCAGACCCAGGATCTGATGGCGAAGGTGACCGGCCAGGCGAAGTACGCCGAGGACTTCCGCGCGGATGGGATGCTGTTCTGCAAGCTGCTCCTGAGCCCGCGGCCCCACGCCCGCGTCGTGGCCATCGACGCGAGTCGGGCGCTGGCGATTCCGGGCGTGCACGCGGTGCTCACCGCGGACGACCTGCCGCCGCCGCCGGCGCCGCCAGCCCCGCCGTCGCCGCCGGTCGCGACCCAGGGCGCCGCGGCTCGCGCCGCGAACGCCCCGCCGACCGGACCCGGCGCCGCCGGTGCGCCGGGCACGCCGCCGTCCGCGGCCGCGCTGCCGCCGGCCCAGCAGACGCCGCAGGTGCCGCCCATTCCGCCCGAGCTCGCGCTCGCCAAGGAGGCGATGTACGAGGGCGAACCGATTGCCGCGGTCGCTGCCGACAGCGAGGAGATCGCGGCGGCGGCGGTCGAGGCCCTGCGCGTGACCTTCGAACCGCTCCCCTTCGTGATCGACCCGCTCGACGGCCTGCGCCCGGGCAGCCCGAACGGCCGGACCGAGGGCAACGTGTTCGTCGGCGGCGAGATCAAGACGATCAAGTGGACCCAGGCACAGTTCGATCAGCTGGCCGCCGGCACGTTCCCGACCGATGCCGAGCCGGGCGAAACGACGGTGTGGGGTGACGTCGAGAAGGGATTCGCGGAAGCGGACCTGATTCTCGAGGACGTGTCGTATCAGCAGTGCACCGTCCATCAGCCGCTCGAGACCCGAACGGCGATGGCCTACTGGCAGAACGGCAAGCTGTACCTGCACGGCTCCACCCAGAGCGTGTCGCGGACGGTGGCCGCGGTGGCCGGATGGGTCGGCGTGCCCCCGAGCGACGTCGTGATCATCAGCGAGTACACCGGCGGCGGCTTCGGCAGCAAGATTCCCGGCGCCCAGACGATGGCGATTCCGGCGCTGCTGTCGAAGAAGCTCAACGGCCGCCCGGTGATGATGCGGATCTCGCGGGAAGAAGAGACCTACATCGGCCGCAAGCGCCCCGGCTTCCAGGCCTGGGCGAAGATGGGATTCCGCAAGGACGGTCGCGTCACCGCCGTGGACTGCTTCATCGTCGAGGACAGCGGCCCCTATCGCCGCCAGGGCGACCACGGACAGGCCGCCAACCTGTCGACGCTGCTCTATCAGGCGCCCAACGCCCGCTTCCGCGGGATCTCGGTGGCCACCAACACCACCCCCGGCGTGTCGCAGCGCGCCCCCGGCGGCCTGCAGAGCGCGGTCCTGTTCGAGCCGCTGGTGGCCAAGGCGGCCAAGCAGCTCGGCGTCGACCAGGTGGAGATCCGCAAGCTCAACGCCCCGGTCACCGGGTCGCAGTTCGGTCTCAACCCGATCGCGCAGCCCAACCGCCCGCGACCGAAGGTGACCAGCGCGTTCATCCGCGAGGCGCTCGATCGCGGCGCCGTGCTCTTCAACTGGCAGGAACGCAAGCAGCGCAACGGCCAGCGCAACGGCACCAAGGTCACCGGCGTGGCCGTGAGCCACAGCACGTTCACGGCCGGGTCGACCGGCATGGACGGACTGTTCGTGATCAAGCCCGACGGCAAGATGTACATCCACCAGGGGATCGGCAACCTCGGGACGCACTCGGTGATCGACACCGCGCGCGTCTGCGCCGAAGTCCTGGAGTTCCCGTGGGAGCAGTGCGTCGTGCTCTGGGGCAACACCGCCGACCACGTCGCGTGGAGCTCGATCCAGGCCGGGAGCCAGACCACCCACGCGCACACGCGCGCCAACTACGCCGCCGCCGCCGACGGCAAGCGCAAGCTGCAGGAACTGGCCGCGCTCGAGCTCGGCGGCCAGGCGGACGCCTATCGCGTCGGCGGCGCGGGCGTCGCCGGGCCGGGCGGGCGGCTCACCTGGGCCGAGGCGGCCGAACGCGCCATCCGCCGCGGCGGCAAGTTCGACGGCCACGAGCTGCCGGCCGACATCAACGCCATGACCAGGACCTCGGGCGCGGCGCTCGCCGGGCTCGGGCTGATGGGCGTGGCGCGCGACAACTACCCGCGCGACGGCTCGACCTACGGCTTCGTCGCCGGCTTCGCGGAAGTGGAAGTCGACGTCGAGACCGGCGTCTACCGGATCGTGGACTACGTGGCGGTGGCCGACGTCGGCACCGTGGTCAACCCGCGCAGCCTGGGCGGGCAGATTCATGGCGGCGCGGTCCAGGGCATGTCGCACGCGCGCAGCCAGAAGCTGGTGTACGACACCCACTACGGGGTGGCCATCGGCAAGCGGATGTACCAGAACAGGCCGCCGACGATTCTCGACATCCCGCTCGAGATGCAGTGGGACGCGGTCAACATTCCCGATCCGGGCAACCCGGTCGTCGGGGCCAAGGGCATCGGCGAGCCGGGCATCGGCGTCGGCGCCGCCGTGGTGCTGTGCGCCATCGGCGAGGCCATCGGGTACGAGCACGTGCGGCGCACGCCGCTGCAGCCGGAGCAGATCATGACCGCGCTACTCAACGACGATCGGTTCAAGGGCGAACCGCTGACCGCCTACATCTAGGAGGAACAACCATGCCTGTCATTCGCGATGTAATGCCGGCGTTCGAGTTGTTCCAGCCAACCTCGATCGCCGATGCCGTCGGCCTGCTGCAGCGCCACCGCGGCGCCTGGGTGATGGCCGGCGGCCTCGACAGCTTCGACTGGCTGAAGGACCGAATCAAGCGGCCGGAGGTGGTCGTCGACCTCGGCGGCATCGACGAGCTGCGCGGGATCCGCGAGGCCGAGGGCGGCCTCGAGATCGGCGCCAACACGACGCTGACCGAGATCACGCGCCACCCGCTGGTCCGCGAGCGCTTCGGCCTGCTGGCGCAGGCCGCCGGCCTCGTCGCCTCGCCGCAGATTCGCAATCAGGGCTCGATCGGCGGCAACCTCGGCCAGGACGCGCGCTGCCACTATTACCGCGCCGGGTGGCCGTGCTACCGCGCCGGCGGCAACATCTGCTACGCCGACACCCCGACGGCGGTGAACCGCGAGCACGCGATCCTCGAGGCCGACCGCTGCGTCGCCGTGACCCCGTCGGACACGGCGCCGGCGCTGGTCGCGCTCGACGCGCAGATGGTCGTGCGCAGCGGCGGCGGCGAGCGGGTGCTGGCGGCGCGCGACTTCTTCATCGGCCCGTGGCTCGACATCACCCGCATGACCGTGCTCGAGCAGGGCGACCTGCTGGTCGCGATTCGCATTCCGGCGACGTTTGCCGGCAAGCCGTTCTACTTCGAGAAGGTGCGCGACCGTCAGGTGTGGGACTTCGCCCTGGTCAACGTCGCCGCGGCGCTCGCCACCAGCGGCTCGACCATCGAAGATGCGCGGCTGGTGGTCGGCGGCGTCGCGGCGCGGCCGCTGCGCCTCACCGACGCCGAGGACGCCGTTCGCGGCCGGGCGCGCAACGAGGAGACGGCACGCCTCGCCGCCGAGATTGCGACCCGCGGCGCGGTGCCGCTGCGCCACAACGCCTTCAAGATTCCGCTGATGCAGAACCTGGTCAAGCGCGCGATTCGCGGAGAGGGTGAATGGACTTCGTAACCTGGGCGCGCAGCCCGTGGGGCGAGGACGTCCTCACCCACATCTCGTGGAGCCTGTTCTGGGCCTCGCTGGTCGGGGGGCTGCTCTTCCTCCTCGCGCACGGCGGCTACATGCTCTTCTCCCGGCACGAGAAGCGGCCGGCCGCCGAGGTCGATCGCATGGAGGCGGCCCGGCGCGGCCTGCCGGCGCGCATCCCGCGCCACACCTTCGTCGCCCGGATGTTCCACTGGGTCATGGCGGCGTCGATGCTGGTCCTGGTCGTCACGGCCTTCTTTCCCGTGATCGGCATCCGCTTCGCCTGGGTGGAATGGCACTGGATCGCGGGCATCGTCCTCACCGGATCGATCCTCTTCCACATCGTGCACGCCACGTTCTTCCTCGATTTCTGGTCGATCTGGGTGGGGCCGAAGGACATCCCCGAGTTCAAGGCGGAGATGCTGCGCGAGCTGGGGAAGGAACCGGACGCGCCCAAGCCGGGCAAGTATCCGCTCGGCAACCGGCTCTATCACCTAGTGGTCATGCTCGCCGGCCTGGCGGTCATCGCCACCGGCATCCTGATGATGTTCCGGATTCGCAACCCGATCATCAGCGTGCGGAACCCGTACGTGATGGGCGATCCCGCCTGGGGCTTCACCTACGTCCTGCACGGCCTCGCCGGCGTCGGCTTCGTCGGCCTGATCATCGCGCACATCTACTTCGCGCTCCGCCCGGAGAAGCTGTGGATCACCAAGTCGATGATCTTCGGCTACATCACCCGGCGGCAGTACCTCGAGCACCACGATCCCGAGCGCTGGCAGACGCCTCCGTCGGCTGCCTCACAGCCCACCGGCCCGCATGCCGCCTGAGGGCGCGGCCCCGCCGGCCGGCGGGGCTCCCGGGCCGACCGAGTGGCGCGCGGACCTGCAGCGGCGCGTGGACGCCATCGAGGCGGGCTACGAGCTGATGCTCGCCTACGCCGCGCAGGGACTGCCCTCCGACACCGCCGCCGCGCAGGGTGGACAACTGCGGGAGTTCCTGCGCCGCTTCGACGCCGCCCTGACCGGACTGGCGGATCGGTACCGCGAGCTGGTCGCCGCCGACCCGGCAGCGTCCGCCGACGCCTACGACGGCTTTCTCGAGGTGCTGGCGCGTGACGCGCGGGCGGCGCAGGCCGGGTTGCGCCTCGTGCTGGCGCAGCCGAGCATCAGCTCCCAGCTGGTGGACAACCTCAACGCCTCGATCCACGTGCGGGCGCTGCTCACCGACGTCTTCCTGATCGACGAGCTGCTGAAGGCGCGCCCGGCCCCGTGACGGCGTCTCAGCAGGAGACGCACTTGTTGTGGTTGACGGCGCCGAGGGTGACCAGGAGATCGCGGGCCTGCGGAAAGGGCTCGACCCGCTGCACCGGACCATTGGCCATGTCCGCCGTGCTCTGCCCCTCGCGATTGACCCGGGTCGGATCGGCGCCCTTCGACACCAGGTAGAGGATCATGTCGACATCGCCGCGGGCGGCGGCGTGATGGAGCGCCGTGTTGCCGTCGTGATCCTCGGCGTTGACGTCGGCGCCCAGTTCCTCGACCAGATATTTGACCGCCGCCAGCATGCCGGATGGCGCGAAGCGATGCGCGTTGCCGGCGAAGCCCTCGCCGTAGCCGGAGCCGGCGGCCGCCTGCAGCGGCGGGACGCCGGGGCCGCCGACGGGAACCGGCGGCTTGCCCGACGTGTCCTCGATGGGCGTGGCTTGGCCCGCATCGCCGCGCGTCGTGCGGCCCGCGGGCCGGGTGGTCGGCAGGTGCGCGTCGGCACGATGGGCGACGAGCAGCCGCATCGCGTCGATGTCGCTGGCATAGGCGGCGCGCCAGAACGGGGTCGCGCCGACCTCGTCGACGCGCAGCACGTCGAAGTTGTAGGAGCTGTACCAGAGCTTGCGCTGCAGGCGCGCGTTCGGATCCGCGCCGCGGGCGAGCAGCGTTTTCATCAGGTCGAGGTACGACGCCCGCTGTTGCAGGTAGGCCCGCGGCTGGGGATAGAACGCCTTGGGCGCCCACTGCACGTTCAGGGCCGCGTACAGCGGCGTGGCACCGGCGTCGCTCGCCAGATCCACCGCCGCGCCGCGTTCGATCAGCATCAGGGCGAGGTCGAAGTGCCCGTTGATGGTGGCCATGAGCAGCGGACTGGTGCGATCGGCCGGGCTGACCTGGTTGACGTCGGCGCCGCCGTCGAGCAGGGCGCGCACGGTCTCCGCCGCGCCGTGCCGCGCGGCGAACAGCAGCGCCGTCAGCCCGCCCTGGCGGCCGATCAATTCGTTGTAGCGGTACGGGCGCGTGATCCCCGCGAGGTCCACCCGCGCGCGCGGCGCCGGCGTGGCAGCCGCGGCCGGTGACGCGGATCCGGCGGCGGCGGGAGTCGCCGGCCGCCGCTGCGACTGCTGCAAGGCTTCTTCCCCCGGCGCGGCGGTCAGCGATTCGAGGTCGATGACGCGGGTCGCCACGGCCGCGTGCGCGCCGTGAGCGAGGAGCACGCCGGCGACCTCGGCGCGGTCGGCCGCCGCGGCGAACATCAACGCGGTCTGTCCCTGCGCGGACTCAGTGGCATTGGCCTCGGCGCCCTGCGCGAGCAGGACGCGCACCGTCTCGACGCTCCCCGACTGCGCGGCGAGCATGAGCGGGGTCGCACCGGTTGCCGTCGCCTGGCCGACGTCGGCCCCGCCCGCCACCAGTTGACGGACGAGGGCGGCGGCACCGGACGTGGCGGCCAGGTGCAGCGGCGCATACCCACCCAGTCGAGTCAACGCGCGCACGTTGCCACCCGCCACCTGCAGCATCGTCGCCATCTCCTCGTCGCCATGCATCGCCGCCCAGTGCAGGGCCGTCATGCCGTCGCCCTGCGCGGCGTTGACGTCGGCGCCGGCCTGCAGGCGCGCACGCACGGTGGCCAGGTCGCGGGCCTGGGCCGCGGCGGCGACCGGCGCGGTCCGCAGCTGGCGTCCCTCGACTGACGACACACCGGGTAGGACGAGGAGCCCGACGACGACGGCGAGGGCGGCGCGAGTGCGGGGTGCTGGCATGTCAGGTCCTCACGCCGTGGCGGCGGCGTTCAGCTCCATGGCGCGCGTGCTGTCGCCGAACTGCTCGACCTCGAGCCCCACCATCTGCAGGACCGAGAGCATCGCGTTGGCCATCGGCGTCCCGTCTGGGGTTGGTGATGTGCCGGTTGCCCTTCAGCGCGCCGCCGGCATGGCCGGCGAGCAGCAGCGGACAGCGCTTGTGGTTGTGCACGTTCGAATTGCCCATCGGCGACCCGTAGACGATCACCGAGTTGTCGAGCAGGTTGCTGTCGCCGTCGGCCGTGGCCTTCAGCCGATCGAGGAAGTACGGCAGCAAGCCGACGTGATACCGGTTGATCTTGGCGAACTCCAGGATGCGGTCGTCCCGATCCTGATGGTGCGACGCGATGTGGAACCCGGTGGTCACGCCCGGCTTCGCGGTAGACGCGGTTCGACACGTCGCGGCTCATCTTGAAGGCCGATACGCGCGTGACGTCGGACGCGAAGGCGATCGCCTGCAGGTCGAACATCAGCTTGACGTGCTCGTCGTACGAGTCGGGCACCCCGACCGGCGCGTCCGGCAGCTCGCGCTCTTCGCCGCTCCGGTTGAACGCCTCCACTTTCTGGATGCGCCGTTCGACCTCGCGGACGTCCTCCAGGTACTCGGCGAGCCGGGATCGGTCGGCGGCGCCCAGCGTGTTGTTCAGGCGCCCGACCGATTCGGCCACCCAGTCGAGGATGCTGCGATCCTTGCGCCGCCGGGCGGCTCGCTGGTCGGCGGTGGCGCCGACGCCGAACAGCTGATCGAACACCAGCCGCGGGTCGCGAATCATCGGCAACGGCTCGCTCGGCGACGCCCAGCTGATCGAGTCGGTGTAGGCGCACGAATAGCCGTAGAAGCAGCCGCCGGCCTGGTCGACGTTCTCGATGCACAGCTGCATCGACGGGATCGGCGTGTCCTGCCCGAACTGCTGCGCCACCAGCTGGTCGAGCGAGGTGCCGGCGCGCAGATCGGAGCCCTGCGTCTGGTGCGGATGCGCCTGGGTCAGGAACACCGCCGCGGAGCGGAAGTGATCGCCGCCGATCTCGGGCGGCGTGAACGCCTCGGCATTGCGCACGTCGGTGTTGCTGACGATGGTCAGGTGCTGTCGATACGGCTCGAGCGGGCTGAGCACGCTGGGGCCGAGATCGAACGCGGATCCGGCCAGCGCCGGCGACCACAGATGCTTCTCCATGCCGAACGCGGTGGCGCCGGCCGACCCGTGCACCATCTCGATGGCGACCAGCCGTGGGCGGGCCGCCCGCGCGGCGCGCGCCGACACCGTCGCGTGCCGGCACCATCGCTTCCAGCAGCGGCAGGGCGACGGTCACACCCATCCCCTTGAGGACCGTCCGTCGCGACAGCGGTGTTCGAGTGATGATCATGGTGACTCCGTCGCGCCGCCGGTGCTGGACTGGAACGCCAGGCTGCCGACGACGCCGAGGACGAACGCCGAGAACCGGTGCTCCTGGCGGGCGGCGGCGCGCACGATGGCCCGCACCGCCGGCATGTCGGTCGGCTCCAGGCGCCGCCCGAGCGCGTAGGTGAGCAGGCGCTCGGTGAAACTGTGCAGCACCGCGTCCTGGTACTTCAGCAACGCCTGGCGCAGGCCGGCGGGGCCGTCCATCCTGGTGCCGTCATACAGTTCGCCGGTCGCGTCCACCGGCACTTCGTTGTCCTTGATGCGCCACTTGCCGGTGACGTCGAAGTTGTCGAGGGCCAGGCCCAGCGGATCGATCACGCGGTGGCAGGACGTGCACGCGGGATTGCGGCGGTGCTCCTCCATGCGCTCGCGCACCGACAGCCGCTTGCCCCCGACCGCGGCCTGCGTCGCCTCGAATGCCGGGACATCCGGCGGAGGCGGCGGTGGCGGCGACCCGAGCAGCACCTCCATCACCCACTTGCCGCGCATGACCGGTGAGGTCCGATCGGCCACCGACGTCAGCAGGAGCATGCTGCCGTGGCCGAGCAGTCCGCGACGGTAGTCGGGGACCGGCACGCGCCGGAACGCCGGACCGCTCACGTCGGGAATGCCGTAGTGCCGCGCCACCCGCTCGTTGGCGAAGGTGTAGTCGGCGGTCAGCAGGTCGAGGACGCTCCGGTCCTCGCGCACGATGCTGTCGAAGAACAACTCGGTCTCGCGCTTGAACGCCTGTCCGAGGGAATGGTCGTAGTAGGGGTAGAGCAGCGCATCGGGCAGGATCTGGTCGACGTCGCTCAGCCGCAGCCACTGCGCTGCGAACCGCGTGGCCAGCGCCTCGGCGCGTGGATCGGCGAGCAGGCGACGGACTTCGCGCGCCATCCCGTCCGGCCGCTGCAGCCGGCCCTCGCGCGCCGCCCGCATCAGCGCCTCGTCGGGGGCCGCGCCCCACAGGAAGAAGGAGAGGCGCGAGGCGAGCTCGGCATCGCGGATCCGGAACGACCGGCCGCCCGCCGCAGCCGCCGGCGTCGGCTCGATCCGGAACAGGAACTGCGGGCTGGCCAGGATCGCCTCGAGCGCCGACCCGATGCCGGCTTCGAAGCCGCGCTCGGCCCGGCCATCCTGGTAGAACTGCATCAGCGCCGCCAGGTCGCTCTCGGCGACCGGGCCGCGAAATGCCTGCGTCGCCAGGCGCCTGACAATCTGGTCCGCGCAGGGCAGCTCCTCCGACGGATCGGTCGGCCGGCAGGTGAAGATCGTCCGCCGGCTCGCCGTGTCCGACACGCCCGTCGGCCGATACGGGCCCGACGATGCTCAGGTCCTTCAGGTGCGGCAGCGTCGTGATGCCGAACGCCACGCCGATCTGCGTGTCCGCCAGCGTGTGCTCGATCGGCGCCAGCAGGTCGATGACCGGACCCTCGAACTGCTGGATGAACGCCGCGGACACGCGCCTGGCGCCCGCCGCCAGGTGCACCGGCGCGGTCTTGAGCGTCACGCCCGTCGTGGCTTCCGTCATTCGCGGGTCGATCTCGAGGACGGCGACCCGTGCGCCGTCGATCGAGACCTCGAGCTGTTCGCCCGTCGCCGTCCCGCCGAACAGCACGCCGCAGGCGTTGCCGTGGAGATCCATCCGGAAGACGTACTCACCGTCGGCGGGAAACGTGTGCAGCACCGAGATGCCGCCGCGGGTCCCGAGCGGCGCGCCGTCGACGCGGCGCATCTGGGACGCGGTCTTCGCCACCTTGTAGTTGGCCTCGCTCGCCGCGGCCTCGGGATCCCCGATGGCCAGGTTGGTCACGCGAGACGCGGCGCGCAGGTAGCCGGACAGGAGCGTCGGCGAGAAGGTCTGCGCGTCGGCGATGTTGTCGAACCCGTCGCTGATGGTGTCGGCCGGCAGCAGGGCCGTCACGTCGATTTCGAGCGACACCAGGTCCTTGACGGCCTGCGCGTACTCCGCGCGGTTCAGGCGCTGGAACGGGCGCCACCCCGGGTTCGGGTCGCGCGCCGCGGCCCGGTCCATCGTGGTCTCGAGCGCATGGACCAACGCCTCCACCCGGGACGCGTCCGGGCGCCGGGCGCCGGCGGGCGGCATCATGCCCAGCCGCAGCTTGCGAATGATCTTCTCGGTGATGGCGGGCGTGGTCGCCGCGGTGGCGGCGTCGAAGGAGGCCAGCGACAGGCCGCCGGCCTTGCCGCGCTCGCTGTGGCAGGCCACGCAGTACTGCGCGACCAGGGCGGTGTTCGAGTCCGGGGACGGGGACGGGGCGTGCGCGATCGCCGGTGACAAAGACGCGGTCTGCGCCGGCGCACCGCTCTCGGCCTGGCCGGCGGTCGAAGCGACCAGCGCGGCGAGCGCGGCGCCAAGCATCGCCGTGGTGACTCGGTTCATGGGCGAGGAATCGGCCGGGCTGAAGCCCCGCCGATTATAGCGCCACCGCGCCCTCGCAGAACCGCGGCGGGCAGGTGGACGATGGTCCACCCGCCCGCCGCCGGACGAGACCCTCAGAAGCGGGTGGTGATGCCGAATCGCACGATCCGGGGCGCCAGGAGGCGCGACGGGCGGCCCCAGGTCGTTCCGGTGGCGACGTTCTGGTCGAGGACATGGTTCGCGTTCAGCAGGTTGAACACGTCGAGCGTGCCCTCGAAGCGCGAACCACCGACGGCAAAGCGCTTGGCGAATCGGATGTCCACGAACTTGCTGACCGTTTCCGTGCGGTCCTCGCCGCGCGGCTGCACCCAAACCGTCTGGTTACCCTGGCCCAGCTGGGTCGCCTGGAACGTGCGCATCAGCGGATCCCCCGCCCGCGCGCTGTACTTGCCGGAGACTTGAATCCCGTACGCCGCCAGGTAGCTGCCGGAGACGGTGAACGACCAGGGCAGCTCGATGAACACCGACGAGTTGTCACGGTTCAGGAGGTACGTCGGGTCGTTGAAATCGGTGGTGTTGCCGGGGTTGGTGTAGGTCCCGCTGTGCGAGAAGCCCTGATGCGACTGCAGCGTCAGGCCCGCCAGCAGCTGCCAGCGGTTGGACATGCGCTTGTTGAGGCTGAACTGCACGCCGTCGTAGTTGCTCTCCAGTACGTCGACGTTGGTGATCACGCGATCGCGAACGGAGGAGAGCGCCGGGTCGAGGCTGAACACGATGATCGGCGTCTGCGCGCCGGTGTCCGGATCCAGATACGTGCGCTGCACCGCCGTGTACGCCGTGCTCGGACGGGCGACGTCCACGATGCCGAGCCCCTTGCGGTGCTGCCGGCGGTGATAGCTCACCGACGCCGCGAAATTGGGCAGCAGTTGATGATCGATGCCGATGTTGAACTCGTCGCTGTACGGCCGATCCGCCTGGTCGTCCACCCGTGGGATGACCGAGGTGAAGCTCGGCGGCGTGAACTCGCCCGGATCGAGCCGGAGATTGTTGTTGCGATCGTCCCACGTCACGCGGATGCTCTGCCGCGCGTTGAGGTTCTGGCTCTCGGCGATTTCCGACCCGAACTGATTGTAGAAGCGGCCGTAATACGCCTTGAGCGCCGTGCGGCCGCTGCCGAACAGGTCGTAGGACACGCCCACGCGCGGCGCCGCGTTGAAGCCGTACTCGAACACGTCCTTGCGCGGAAAGGACCGCTCGCCCACGAACGTGCCCGCGGGACTGGACTGGGCGGGCAGGTAGGACGTCACGCCGTCGAAGCGGAGGCCGTAGTTGATGGTCGCCCGTCCGATGATCCAGCGATCCTGCACGAAGGCGCCCCAGGTTTCCAACCGGTGGTCGGAGTTGACCGGTGTGTTGGCGATCTGGACACTCGAAGCCACGCCGTCGCTCAGCTCCAGATAGTGGTCGCCATTGCGGGTCCGGTCGTAGGCCATCTTCTCCCACGACAGTTGCAGGCCGGCCTTGAAGTCGTGTGTCCCCGGCCCCAGGTTCTCCTTGAAGTACCCCAGGTTGGCGTTGGCCTGATAGCGATGGTTCGGGTTCAGCGACTGCTCGGTCGCGGCGTTGATCTGGGTGTTGCGAACGATGTCGCGAATCGCGATGTCGTTGGCGGTGACCTCGGGCTGATAGCGGGTCGGGAACACGCCCCACATCCGGCCGACGCGGGCGTCGAACACCGTCGAGGCGCCGAACACGCTGCTCACCTGGCCGACGTAGTTCTGCGCCGGCTGATCCTGCAGGACGGTGGCCTTGTCCTCGCTGAAGTCCACTTCGCGACGATGGAAGCGATCCTTGAGATTGCGGTTGAACATGAACGACGCGCGCGTCTGCTGGTTCACCTGGTAGGTGCCCTTGCCCATGAAATTGCGGATGCGGTTGTCGTCGATCCCCTGCGTCCCATCGGGGTTGAGCGCGCCGATCTGGAACTGGTCGAGCCGCCACCAGCGCAGCGCGCCGAAGAACCAGGCCTTGTCGCGCATGATCGGTCCACCGAGCGTCGAGCTCCAGTCGTAGGAGATCTTGATCGGGTTGCCGGCGGCGCCCGACTGCTGGCCGGGCTGCAACCCGAGCCGGACCCGCAGGGCGTCGTCGATGTTGGTGGTCTGCAGGGCGTCGTTCATGAAATAGAAGTTGTGGTCGCTGGTGAAGCGGTTGCCGCCCGACTTGGTGACCATGTTCATGTAGACGCCGCTCACGTCGCTCTCCGCCGTGCCGGACGCGGTCTGCATGTTGTACTCGTCGTACATCTCGAAGCCGTAGTACTGCATCGTGGCGCCGCCGTTGCCCCCGCCCCAGTTGGTTTTCAGGCCGTCGATGGAAAACGACTTCTGGCTGTCGGCGGAGCCGAACGCCTCGATGTTGTACTGCTGCATCCCCTCGGTGCCGCCGACGTCGAGCCGCCCGGTGACGACCCCGGGCACCAGACCGGCCATGACCCACGGGTTGCGGCCCGTCGGGATCGCCTCGTACAGGTCCTCGGTGATGTTCGTCTGCGTGACGGTGCTGCTCACGTCGACCACCGGCGACTCACCGCTGACCGTCACGGTCTCCTGCAGCGTCCCCACCCGCAGCTCGACATCGAGGCGGGTGAGGCGGGCGACCTCGATCGCGATGCCGTCGCGCTTGAGCGGCGCGAAGCCCGCGATCTCGTACACGACCTCGTACTCACCGGGCGGCAGCGCCGTGAGCTGGTAGGCGCCGATGCTGCTGGTCACGGCCGTCCTCGGGCCGCCGATCAGCGACGCGCCCGATGCCGTCACCGTGACGCCGGGCAGCACGCCGCCCTGCGCGTCGCGCACCACGCCCGACAGCGTGCCGGTCTGCTGGGCCCACGCGTTGGTCGCCGGCACCAGCGCCGCCAGCATCAAGACGATGGAGAAACGATGGAACACCGCCTTCATGGCCGTTTCCTCTCTGCCCGCCTGGGGCCATACTTGCAAGACAGCTCGTGCACCGCACGTCGGACCGAATGCTCGCGCCAAGGGGCACGCCGGAGCGACCGTCCGAACGGTCGCAACAGCACGGCGGCGAGCGCCGCCGCGAACCCTGGTGAAACTCAGGGCGATGGTAGTGGCGCACCGAGACCGGATCAACCGAAAACGTGGGGAATCGCGGGCGTGCGGCCTCGTTCATCCCAGCGAACGATCCGCACGACCGCAGGCAGTTCGCCCGCGGCGCCCGGCGCGGCCGGCGCGCGCGCCGCCCGCACGAGCAGACCGGACGCCGGAACGCTTATGATCGAGCGTCTATGACCGGCCGCCGCATCCTGCAAACGCTCCCCGTCGGCGAGAAAGTGGGCATCGCCTTCTCCGGCGGCCTCGACACCAGCGCCGCCCTCCACTGGATGCGGCACAAGGGGGCCGTGCCCTACGCCTACACCGCCCACCTGGGCCAGCCCGACGAGCCCGACTACGACGACATCCCGCGCAAGGCGCTCGCCTACGGCGCCGAGAAGGCGCGGCTCATCGACTGCCGCCGCCAGCTCGTGGCGGAAGGGGTCGCGGCGCTGCAGTGCGGCGCCTTCCACGTCTCCACCGCCGGCGTCCCCTACTTCAACACCACGCCCCTCGGGCGCGCCGTCACCGGCACCATGCTCGTCGTCGCCATGAAGGAGGACGAGGTCCACATCTGGGGAGACGGCAGCACCTTCAAGGGCAACG
Source organism: uncultured Acidobacteriota bacterium (assembly GCA_963707795.1). Taxonomy (GTDB): domain Bacteria; phylum Acidobacteriota; class Vicinamibacteria; order Vicinamibacterales; family UBA2999; genus JACCSI01. Next base: position 1,956,632 of record OY970174.1, read on the forward strand.
ACATCGAGCGGTTCTACCGCTACGGGCTGCTCGCCAATCCCGACCTGCGGATCTACAAGCCGTGGCTCGACCAGGCGTTCATCGACGAGCTCGGCGGCCGGACCGAGATGTCCGAGTACATGCGCGCCGCCGGCCTGCCGTACAAGATGAGCGCCGAGAAAGCCTACTCCACCGATTCCAATCTCCTCGGCGCCACGCACGAAGCGAAGGATCTCGAACAGCTGAACACCGGCATCACCATCGTCGCGCCGATCATGGGCGTGGCGTTCTGGAAGAGCGACGTGACGGTCGCGGCGGAAACGGTGCGCATCCGCTTCGAGGAAGGGCACCCGGTGGCGCTCAACGGACGCACCTACCCGTCGGAGCTGGAGCTGATGCTCGAGGCCAACGCCATCGGCGGCCGGCACGGGCTCGGCATGAGCGACCAGATCGAGAACCGCATCATCGAGGCGAAGAGCCGCGGCATCTACGAGGCGCCCGGCATGGCGCTGCTGTTCATCGCCTACGAGCGGCTGGTCACCGGCATCCACAACGAGGACACGATCGAGCAGTACCGCGACATGGGCCGGCGGCTCGGCCGCCTCCTCTACCAGGGGCGCTGGTTCGATCCGCAGGCGATCATGCTGCGCGAGATGGCGCAGCGGTGGGTGGCGCGCGCGATTACCGGCGAGGTGACCGTCGAGCTGCGCCGCGGCAACGATTACTCGCTGCTCGACACGACCAGCCCCAACCTCACCTACCAGCCCGAACGGCTGACGATGGAGAAAGGCGAGTCGGCCTTCTCGCCGCAGGATCGCATCGGGCAATTGACGATGCGCAACCTCGATATCGCCGACACCCGCGACAAGCTCCTGCTCTACGCGCGTCAGGGGCTGCTCGCCGACTCCGACGCCTCGCCGATGCCGCTGCTCTCGGGCGCCACCGCCGAGCCCGACCCCAAGCCCTGACCGCCGCTCGGGCGGCGCCCGTCAGTCGCCGTCGGTCACCGCGCCCGTGCTCGCGCTCGACACCTGCCGGGCGTACTTGGCCAGCACGCCGCGGCGATAGCGCGGCCGCGGCGCCTTCCACTGCCTGCGCCGCGCCTTCAGTTCCGCGGCCGGAACGTCCAGCGTCAGTGTGCGCGCTCGTGCGTCGATGGTGATGCGGTCGCCGTTCTTCACCAGCGCGATCGGTCCGCCGGCGAATGCTTCCGGGGTGATGTGCCCGACCACGAACCCGTGCGTGCCGCCGCTGAAGCGCCCGTCGGTGACGAGCGCCACGTCCTGCCCGAGGCCGCGGCCCATGATCGCGCTGGTCGGCGACAGCATCTCGCGCATGCCGGGGCCGCCGCGCGGCCCCTCGTAGCGGATGACGATGACGTGTCCCTTCTTCACCCGCCCGCGCAGGATTGCCGCCAGCGCCGCCTCCTCGCGCTCGAACACCAGCGCCCGCCCCGTGAACCGCTCGCCTTCCTTGCCGCTGATCTTGGCGACGCCGCCCTCGGGCGCGAGGTTGCCGTAGAGGATGACGAGGTGGCTGTCGCGCTTGACCGGCGCCGCGAACGTCCGAATCACGTCCTGGCCGGCCGGGTAGGCGGGCGCGTCGCGCAGGTTCTCCGCCAGCGTCCGTCCCGTCACCGTCAGCGTGTCGCCGTGCAGCAGCTTGCGGTCGAGCAGCATCCGCAGGAGCGGCGTCAGCCCGCCGATGCGGACCAGTTCGGCCATCTGGTAGCGCCCGCTCGGCTTGAGATCGGCGAGCACCGGCACCCGGCGCCCCAGCCGCGTGAAATCATCCAGGCCGAGCCTGACGCCGGCGGCGTGCGCGATGGCGAGCAGGTGCAGCACGGCATTGGTCGATCCGCCGAGCGCGATGACCGTCGTGATCGCGTTCTCGAACGCGCGCCGCGTCAGGATCTGCCGCGGGCGGAGGTCCCGCTGCTGCAGCGCCACGACCGCGGCGCCGGCACGCGCACAGTCGTCGCGCTTGTCCGCCGAGATGGCCGCCTGCGCCGAGCTGTTCGGGAGGCTCAGCCCGAGCGCCTCGATCGCCGAGGCCATCGTGTTCGCGGTGTACATGCCGCCGCACGACCCGGCGCCCGGGCAGGCGTGCGCCTCGAGGTCCGCCAGATCGGCATCGCCGAGCGTGCCCGCGGCGTGCCGCCCCACCGCCTCGAAGACCGAGACGATGTCGACCGGCGCGTCGCGCCAGATGCCCGGCATGATCGTCCCGCCGTAGACGAACACCGACGGACGATTCATCCGCGCCATGGCCATGACACAGGCGGGCATGTTCTTGTCGCAGCCGCCGATCGCCACGAACCCGTCGAACCCTTCCCCGCCGACCACGGTCTCGATCGAATCGGCGATGACCTCGCGCGAGACCAGCGAGTACTTCATCCCCTCGGTGCCCATGGAGATGCCGTCGGACACGGTGATGGTGTTGAAGATCACCGCCTTGCCGCCGGCCTCGTCCGTCCCGCGCGCCGCGTGCCGCGCCAGCTCGTCGATGTGCACGTTGCACGGGGTGACCTGGCTCCACGTGGAGCAGATGCCGATCTGGGGCTTGGCGAAGTCGGCGCGCGTGTAGCCGACCGCGTGCAGCATCGCGCGCCCCGGGGCGCGCGCCGGACCGTCGAGCACCAGAGAGGAATGCGGCCGTCTGTTCACCATGACTCCATCGCTCCAGGTCCGCGCCGCTGGCGCCGGACCGCCAGTCCGGCCGATAATGGCCGGTGTCAGCCGCCGCCGCGGCGGCACGCAGAGGGTACTCCAGCAATGGCCGGCGCGGCGCCGCAGGCCGCCACGCGCTCCCATGTCCGATACCGTCCGCCTCGATATCTGGCTCGACGTCGCCTGCCTGTTCAAGACCCGCTCCGAGGCGCAGGGCGCCTGCAAGGTGGGCCGGGTCAGCGTCAACGGCAACGTCGCCAAGCCACACCGGGAGCTCCGGCCCGGCGACGAGATCGTGATCAGTCGCCCGCTGGGGCGCAAGCAAACCGTCGTCGTGCAGGCGCTGGCGGACCGGCACGTGGCCCGGGCCGAGGCGCGCGCGCTGTACGAGGACCGGACCCCCCCGCCCTCGGCCGAGGACGTCGAGCGGCGGCGGCTGGAGCGGCTTTACCAGGCGACCACGCGCACGACGCGCCCCGATCGCCGGGGCCAGCGCGCGGTGGCCCGGCGCAAGTTCACTACCTGACGCCGCGCTGCCGCCGGCTTGATCCCGGCCGCGGGGCCGTGGGCGGTAAGATACGAGCGTGGCCCCCCGAACGATCGTCATTGTCGCCCTCGCACTCCTCTTCTTCGTCCTGCCATCCACGACGACGGTGCTGGTGGACTGGCTGTGGTTCGGGGAGGTGGGGTACCAGCCGATCTTCGTGACCGCGCTGTGGGCGCGCGGCGCGATTGGCCTCGCGGTCTTCGCGATCGCCCTGCTCTGGCTCGCGGCGCACCTGCGCCATGCGCTCAACGCCGCCGGCGGTGCGCCCTCGTCGTTCACCACCCGCGAAGGCTTCACCATCGTCCTGCCGACCCGGGATCAGCTGCGGCCGCTCGCCCTGCTGGCGGCCGCGGCAGCCGCCCTGCTGCTGGCGCTGTTCGCCTCGTCGGAGTGGCTCACGGTGCTGTCGTGGTGGCATCAGACGCCCTTCGGCTCGGCCGACCCGATTCTCGGACACGACGCGGCGTTCTACATCTTCACGCTGCCGGTGCTGGAGCTGGTGCGGGGCCTGGGTCTCGGGCTCGTCGTGCTGGCAGCGATCGGATCCGCCGCCGTCTACGTTCTCGCCGGCGAGCTCGCGCTGACCCCCTTCGGCGTCCGCATGGGGCCGAGCGTCCGCCGGCACGGCGCCACGCTGGCAGCGGCGTTGTTCCTCGTCCTGACGCTGGGAGCGTGGCTCGACCAGCCGCGGGCGCTGGTCACGGTGTCGGGCATCATCCAGGGCGCCAGCTACACCGATGTGCACGCGCGCATGCCCGCGGCCCTCGTCCTGACGGTCGCGGCGGCCGTCGGCGTGGTCCTCTCCATCGTCCGCGCCACCGGCCGGGCGCCGTGGGCGCTTCCCGCGGCGGCCGGGCTCTACGTGGTGGTGCTGATCGGGGGCGGGCTCTATGCGTCGTTCGTGCAGCGCTTCATGGTGGCGCCCAACGAGCAGGCACGGGAAGCGCCGTATATCGTCCACAACATCGCCGCGACCCGCGTCGGGTTCGCGCTCGACCGCGTCGAGGAGCGCGAGATCAGCGGCGAGGCCGAGCTGACGCGGGCGGACATCGAGCGCAACCGCGAGACGCTCGACAACGTCCGGCTCTGGGATCATCAGCCGCTGCTCGAGACGTTCGGGCAGATCCAGGAGATCCGGACCTACTACGACTTCATCTCCGTGGACAACGACCGCTACGAGATCGACGGGCAGACCCGTCAGGTGATGCTGTCGGTGCGCGAGTTGAACCCGGCCGCGCTTCCCAACCGGACCTGGATCAACGAGCGGCTGGTCTTCACCCACGGCCATGGCCTGACGCTCGGCCCGGTGAACCAGGTGACGGCGGAAGGCCTGCCGGTGCTCTTCATCCGCGACCTGCCGCCGGCCTCGTCGGTCGACATCGACGTCGGCCAGCCGAGCATCTACTTCGGCGAGCTGTCGAACGAGTACGTGATCGTGCGCACGCGGGCGCGCGAGTTCCATTACCCGAAGGGCGAGGACAACGTCTATGCCGACTACGACGGCAGCGGCGGCATCGCGATTTCGTCGTTGTGGCGGAAGGTGCTGTTCGCCTCGCATTTCCGCGCCTACCAGCTGCTGCTGAGCGACGACATCACCCCCGACAGCCGGCTGATCTTCGACCGTCAGATCCGGGTCCGCGTGGACAAGATCGCGCCGTTCCTCACCTACGACGGCGACCCCTACCCGGTGATCGATCAGGGCCGCGTCTTCTGGATCCAGGACGCCTACACCACGTCCGGCCGCTACCCCTACTCCACTGCCAGCGGCGGCAACGTCAACTACATCCGCAACGCCGTCAAGGTGGTCATCGACGCCTATCACGGCTCGGTGGATTTCTATCTCGCCGAGCCCAACGACCCCATCGCGCAGACCATCGGCAAGATCTTTCCGGCGCTGTTCCGGCCGCTCGACGAGATGCCGCCGGGGCTGCGCCAGCACGTGCGCTACCCGGAGGGCATCTTCAACCTGCAGGCGGCGGTCTACTCCACCTATCACATGACCAATCCCGCGGTGTTCTACAACAAGGAGGACCAGTGGGAGGTTCCCGCGATCGATCGCGGCGGCGAGACCGTGCGGATGGAGCCGTACTACACGATCATGAAGCTGCCGGGCGAGGCGGAGGCCGAGTTCATCCAGATGCTGCCCTTCACGCCGCGGCGGCGCGACAACCTCGCCTCGTGGATGGTGGCGCGCAGCGACGCCGAGCACTACGGGCAGCTCCTGATCTTCCAGTTCCCCAAGCAGAAGCTGGTGTTCGGCCCCCGGCAGGTGGTGGCGCGCATCAACCAGGACCAGGTCATCGCGCCGCAGATCACGCTGTGGAACCAGCAGGGGTCGGAGGTGATCCAGGGCACGTTGATGGTCATCCCGGTCGAGGAGTCGCTCATCTACGTGCGTCCGCTCTACCTGCGCGCGCAGGCCGGCCGGATTCCCGAGCTGACGCGGGTCATCGTCGCCTACAACAATCAAATCGTGATGGAACGCACGCTGGAAGCCGGCCTGGCCCGCCTCTTCGGCCTGCCGCTGCCGCCGTCGCCGCCGCCGACCGAGGGAGGCGCCGGCGTGGCGGGCACCGCCGGCGTGGCGGGCACCGCGCCTGCCGCACCCGGCGCACCTGTCGCACCCGTCGCACCTGGCGCAGGCGCACCTGGTCTGGCTCTCGAAGCCCACGAAGCCTACGAACGGGCGCTGGCCGCCCAGCGCGCGGGCGACTGGGCGAAGTACGGTGAGGAGATCAAGCGCCTCGGCGAGATTCTCGATCGCTTGCGCCGCCGGCCCTAGCGAGCACATGGCTGGCGTCGCGGTCGTCGGCGCGGGTGTCTTCGGCGCCTGGACGGCGCTGCGACTCGCCGAGGACGGGCACCAGGTCACGCTGCTCGACGCCTTCGGACCGGCGAACGGCCGCGCCAGTTCGAGCGATCACTCGCGGGTCATCCGCGCCGGCTACGGCGCTGACGCGCTGTACTCCCGCTGGGCGACGGAGTCGGCCGCCGACTGGGCCGGGCTGTCGGCGGCAGCCGGGCAGCCGGTCCTGACCATCACCGGCGCGCTCTTCCTGGGCCGCCCGCACGACGACTACGTGAAAGCCAGTTACGAGACCCTCGCGGCGCTGGGACTTGCGGCCGAGTGGCTCGACCCGTCCGCGATCGCGCACCGCTTTCCCGTCATGGCCGTCGATGACCTGGGCGCGGCCTGCTACGAGCCGGGTGGCGGCGTGCTGCACGCCCGCGCGGGCGTGCACGCCGTTGTCTCGGCGGCGGTACGCGCCGGGGTCGTGTACCGGACAGCGGCCGTGGCACCGATCGACGAGGATGGCCCGCGACCGGTGGTGACGCTCCTCGACGGGTCGATCGTGGCGGCGGACATCTATGTCCTGGCGTGCGGACCATGGCTGCCGACGCTGCTGCCGCAGGCGCTGGGAGGCCGCATTCGCGCGACGCGGCAGGAAGTGCTCTACTTCGGCGCGCCCGCCGGCGACGACCGCTACGGGGTGTCGCGGCTGCCGGCGTGGATCGACTTTACCGCGGGGGTCTACGGCATCCCGGACCTCGATGCCCGCGGGTTCAAGATCGGGATCGACGAGCACGGCCCGGCGATCGATCCCACGACGGCCGATCGCGTCATCACGCCGGAGGTCGTCGCACGTGCCCGCCAGGCACTCGCCCGCCGCTTTCCCGGCCTCGGCGTGGCCCCGTTGGTCGAGGCGCGCGTCTGCCAGTACGAGAACACCTCGTCTGGCGATTTCGTCATCGATCGCCATCCGGCGTGGCCCAACCTGTGGATCGCCGGCGGCGGGTCCGGGCACGGGTTCAAGCACGGCCCGGCGGTGGGCCGCTACGTCGCGTCACGCATCGCGGGACGCGTCGCGGCGGAGCCGCGCTTCTCACTCGCGTCGAAGACGGCCGAGCCGCACCGTGCGGTCTTCTGACGCCAGTCGCGGGTCAGAACGCGAGGCGCCACCCGAGTTCGACGCGCCGCGCCGCCTGGGCGGATGTCGGCAGGCCGAAGAACGGCGACGTCTGTACGCCGACCCACGAGCTGCGGTTCACGCGATTGAACACGTTCTGCACGAACAGGTACATCTCGAAACGCCGCTCGCGTCCGCCGGCGCCGGCCCGGCCCCGCCCGCCTCCCCCGGGGCCGCGCTGGGCGTTGATCCGCGCGTTGGCGTTCGGACGAAATCGCGGCACCGACCAGGCGAGCCTCAGGTCCGCCTGCGTCGTCAGGTCGCCACGCCGGCGGTTGCGCGACGTCCCCGCGGGCCGGTCGGTGAAGAGGGCATCGCCGTTGTCATCGGCGCCGGTCGTGACGTTGTACGGCGTCGCGGAGTTCAGGCGCCCGTTCAGCGACGCGGTCACGCCCCACCTGATCGGCACGCCCATGTTCCAGGAGAGGCGGTGACGTGAATCGTTGCGCGACGGCGCCCACTCGCTCGCGAACGTGCCGAGCGGCGGCGGCGTGAGGGCATCGTCGCCGTCGTTGAACGTGCGCGAGTATCCGTAGCGCAGGCTGCTGAACGTGCCTTGCCGCGGCGAGAATGACACGTCGAGATTGGCACCGCCGCGCGTGGCCCGCCCGATGGACTGCACCAGCAGCAGCCGGCCGAACGCGGGATCCGGCCGGACGCCGGCAATCGGGGCGTTGAGGTCGAGCGCGCGGAAATCGTCGCTGGTGCGCTCGTAAAAGGTGTCGGCGTTGAGGCGCAGCCCCTGACGGATCTCGTGGTTCACGCCAACCGAGGCGCGCTGCCACCGCGGAAGTTGCGCCGTGGGCGCCAGCGCGAGCTCGGTCGGCGGATCGCGTCGCGTGGTGAGCGTACCGGCGGCAAACGGATCGGGATACGCCGGACTGCTGATGACGATCTCCTGCTCGTCCGAGCCCTGCGCCAGGCGAATCGACTCCTCTTCGATGGCCGACGACATCCACCCGTAGAACCATCCATAGCCGGCCCGGAACGTACTGCGATTGGTGCGGCCGAACGATCGCGACACCCCAAGACGCGGCGCCAATGCGGCGCGATCGCCGAGTCCGGACTGAACCTCGTAGCGGGCGCCGAGGCCGACGTTCCAGCCACGCCGCGTGAACTCGGCCTGGAGGAATGCCGCGCCCTCCGCGCTGGTGAACCCCAGCGGCCGGGACCCGACGCGCTGCGTGAAGGTCGCCGCCTGCCCGGCGCGGAACGCATCGAGGTCGGTGAAGGTGAACGTGCCGAGGGTGTTTCGCAACTGGCCCTGGTCGTTGCGGGTCCAGCTCACCAGCGACCCGGCGCGAAGGGTGTACGGCCGCGCCCGCAGCGTGAACATGATGTCGGCCGCGGCGCCGCGCGTGCGGTCCTCTCCGCGCGTCGACGCGCCCCCCGCCCGGAACGCGCTCTGCACGACGATGGCCGGAGCGATGGTGTCGGGTACGATCGAAGTCGTCGCTTGATCCAGTTGCAGTCGCACGTGATAGGGCCGCCGCTGCCCGCCCTCGACCGAGAACCGGATCTGGTGCTCGACCTCGTCGCGGCGATACCCACGCTCGGGCAGGTCCAGTTCCGAAATGCCCTGGTTGTCCCGCTCCGACGTGTCCCGCCTGTACGACGCCCGGAACAGCGTCGTCCGGGTCAGCAGGCCCTCGGCGCGCGCCGAGATCTCGCGGCTGTCGTAGGCCTGGGTCAAGGCGGCGACGAACGGCCCCTGCGGCGTGACGGCGGCGATGCCGCGCGTGTCCTCCGACGCCGACCCCTCGAGCTCTCCCGAGAACGACATCCGGTTCGGCACCAGCGGCCCGCTGGCGAAGGCGTTCATTCGCACCTGCGTGCCCGCCCTGGCGCTTCGCGCGACCGCGTTGCGCGCCGACAGCCCGCTCGGCCGCAGCGTCAGGCCGGCGTTGCCCCGCCACCGCTCGACGCCGGGCCGGGTGGCGATCTCCACGCGTCCCTGCCCGATCTGGTGGAACTCCGCGGAGAAGGCGTCCCGGCGCACGACGATTCGGGCGATCTGGTCACGGGTGGGCAATCGCCCGCCGGTGAACCCGTCCACCCGAATGGCGGCGCCCGGCCCGGCAATCTCCTCCAGCACCCGCTGCAGCTCGTCGGGATCGTCGGGCAGCTGATCGATCTCGGCCTGGCTCAGGGTCTCGGTGACCCCGCCCGCCTCGGTCTCGGTCGCCGCCACGCTCACGTCGGTTTCGATGGTCGCGAGCGGCAGGGAGACGGTCACGGGCTGCGGGCCCGGCCGCTCGGCGATGGCCACGTCGAGCTCGGTGGTGGCGAAACCCGGCGCCGAGACCACGAGCCTGACGCGCCGCGCCCGGCGGACGTCGATCGTGGCCAGGCCCCGCCCGTCGGCCTCCAGCTCGGCGACCAGCTCCGAATCCTCGAGCACGATGAGGCGCGCCTGCGGAATGGTGGCGCCGGACGGGTCCTCGACCCGCACGGCGATCTGTCGATTCTGCGCGTGCGCCGACGCGGCCGCGAGCAGAACCAGGCCCATCGCCGCGAACAGGCGCATGCCAGCACCTACGACACCCGCGGGGGCGGATTTACCCGGGGAGCCCAGCCGGACGCGGAGGCTACAATCGACGGTATGGCGAGCCTCGGCGAGATGCTGAACACCCGCACTCGTGAGGGTGAGGTCTACCATCGGCTCGAGCGCGGCTGGGTGCAGTGCCACGCCTGCGGTCACGACTGCCGCATCCCGCCGGGCGCGGTCGGCGTCTGCAAGGTGCGCTTCAACGAGGGCGGTGGGCTTCGGGTGCCCTGGGGCTACGTCGCCGGCGTCCAGTGCGACCCGATCGAGAAGAAACCGTTCTTCCACGCGTGGCCGGGCGCGCTCGCCTACAGCTTCGGGATGCTCGGCTGCGACCTGCACTGCGCGTACTGTCAGAACTGGGTGACGTCGCAGGCGCTGCGCGACCCGGCGGCCACCGCGCCGCCGCAGGACGTGGAGCCCGACGCGCTGGCGCGCGACGCCGTCCGCCAGGGCGCGCGCCTGGTGGTCTCCACCTACAACGAGCCGCTCATCACCGTCGAGTGGGCGGTGGCCGTCTTCCAGGCCGCGCGCGCCCGCGGCCTGGCGACGGCGTTCGTATCCAACGGCAACGCGACGCCGCAAGTGCTCGACTACCTGACACCGTGGATCGATCTCTACAAAGTCGACCTCAAGAGCTTCGACGACCGGCAGTACCGCAAGCTGGGCGGCCGGCTGGCGCCGATTCTCGACTCCATCCGCGCGCTCCACGACCGCGGCATCTGGGTCGAGGTCGTGACGCTCCTGATCCCGGGGTTCAACGACTCGGACACCGAAATGACCAGCCTCGTCGAGTTCCTCGTCTCCGTCTCGCCCGACATCCCGTGGCACGTGACCGCCTTCCATCAGGACTACCGCATGCGCGACCCGTCTGCGACCACCGCGGCGCAGCTCACGCGAGCCGCCGCCCTCGGCGTGCGCGCGGGCCTGCGCTACGTCTACGCCGGCAACCTCCCCGGCCGTGTCGGCGATCGGGAGAACACCCGCTGCGCGGCGTGCGAGGCGGTCGTCATCGAACGCGTCGGCTATCACGTGCGCGGCTATCACCTCACGCCGGAAGGCGCCTGTGCCCGCTGCGGCACGGCACTGCCGGGACGGTGGGATCCGGCGTTCGCCGGCCAGGTCGCCTCCCTCCCCTATCTGCCCCACGATCGCACCCGCCTGCGCATGGTGTAGGTCGCGTGCCATAATCGATCGGATCCATGATCCGGGACGCCTTCGAGCGGCCGCTCGCGAACCTGCGCCTGTCGGTCACCGACCGCTGCAACCTCCGCTGCCAGTACTGCATGCCGGAGCAGGACTACGTGTGGCTGCCGCGCGAGGACATCCTGCAGTTCGAGGAGATCGACCGGCTGGTGGACGTGTTCCTCGACCTCGGCGTCCGCAAGGTCAGGCTGACCGGCGGCGAGCCGCTGTTGCGCAAGGACGTCGCCGCGCTCGTCGAGCGCCTGGCGGCGAAGGAGCGCCTCGCGGATCTGGCGATGACCACCAACGCCGTGCTGCTGGCGCCGATGGCGGCGGCGCTGCATCGCGCCGGGCTGCATCGGCTGACGGTGAGCCTCGACACGCTGCACGGCGACCGCTTCCTGCGGCTGACCCGTTCCGACGAGCTCGGGCGCGTGCTCGCCGGCATCGACGCCGCCGCGCCGCTCTTCCCCGCCTTCAAGATCGACACCGTCGTCATTCGCGGCGTGAACGACGACGAACTGGTGCCGATGGTGGAGTTCGCGCGGGCGCGCGGGGCGGAAGTGCGGTTCATCGAATACATGGACGTCGGCGGGGCGACACGGTGGTCGCGGGAGCAGGTCGTGACGCGCGAGGAGATCCTGGCGGCGCTGGCGGCGCACTACGGCGCGATCGCGCCGGTCGTCGAGCAGTCGTCGGCGCCCGCCGATCGCTTCACACTGCCCGATGGCACCGTGTTCGGGATCATCTCGTCCACCACCGAACCGTTCTGCCGGGATTGCGATCGCAGCCGGCTGACCGCCGACGGCCTGTGGTACCTGTGCCTCTACGGCGCGCGCGGGACGGATTTGCGCGGACCGTTGCGGGCCGGCGCCACGCGTGAGGAATTGTCGGAGCTGATTGCCGGGACCTGGCGCCGGCGGATCGATCGGGGCGCGGAAGCGCGTCTGGCGATGCGCGACCGTGCCCCGATGATTCCACTCAGCTCACTGAAACGAGACCCCCATCTGGAGATGCATACCAGGGGGGGATGACACTCAGCTGCGGCTCCAAGTGTGACGCGCGCACCTGGAGCTTTTATTACGGCCTAGCGGCCAGGAACCCGCGCGCAAATGCCATAACACTCATAATCCTGGGCGGTCGCGGTGTTCGTCCCCTGGCAGGTCCATCTGGTGGCAGCGTTCGAACCAAGGACGTTTGGCCGGCTTGACGCGACCTGAGCAGGGGCGTTGAAGAAAGTCGCTCTGTGACCTCCGCCCGTCAGCCGGTACCCGGCGGGACAAACTGGGCTCTGGATGGTGTATGCGGCGTTGGCGGCAACCGCGGTGATCGCGCTCACGTATTCGGCATCGAGCGCCGTCGCCTGCGGCTCGATGAAGGCGCCGAAAAAGTCCACGATCACGTGCACGGGGCCGGACGACTGCAGCACGAACTCGGCCCCGGCGCTGGAATCCGGATCGATGGTGATGGCGCCCTGGTTCGCGGCCTGCACGCTCGCGCCCACCTCATACCAGTTGACGAGGCTCACGGTCGGCGAGGCCGCCAGCGGTTTGGCCGCCACGAATCCCGGGGCCGACGTTGGATCGACAATCGTCACGTTCATCGCAATGGCGGCAAGCTGATCGTCGTCGGCCACGCCGAAGATCGTCGTAGGAGCGCAGCCGGCGATCCCGCCATAAACGGCGCCATTGTTGTCGAGGTCGTACGATCGCACGCCGTTCAATCGGCCGGCCACGTTCCGCGTGTCGATGTAGCGGCAGGGCACGATCGGCGTGTAGGTGAGGTCGCGGGTGGGGTCACCGATGAGACTCGGATCCTCGGCGGCGCGATGCACCGCGCTGCTCAATGCATCGATGCTGAAGGCCTCCTGTTCGACCCGCCGGAGCGCCTCGAGCGAGAGCGGCAGCAATGTCTCGAACGTGGCCTGGCGCCAACCTGCGCCTCGGCCGCTGGCCTTGGCGTCGCTCTCGAACCGGCTCACGATCGCGTTCGCCGCGGCGATGCGCGCGGCAGCGTTGTCCACCTGGGCCTGAGTCACCCGCGCGCGGCCAGGCTCCTGAGTGGATTGGCCAGCGTCCGTCGCCTCGGTTGTCATCTGGGTAGGTTGTGCCGACAGACTGGAAGCAACCAGTGCCATGACGGCGACGAGCAGGAGCGGGCCAGCGAAACGGCGCGCATTGAGCATTGACGAATCCTCCGTTGTAGGTTCAGACCCTGGGGTGGTTGGCCTTCGATACACACGCCCGCATCGAGATCGACGGGGGATCGCTCTCGGGTCAGGCTGGCGCATGCTACCGGGCAACCAGGCAGAAGTCAAACCTTGACCCACTTATCTCTTGTCATGACTGCAACGATCTTGCTGTGCTGATACCGGACTCGAACGTGCGAGGCCGCATTCGTGTCATGCCGCGGGTTGAAACGTGCAGAATCGGGAGGCGGGAGGCGGCGAAAGCCTGCAGCGCCTCACACGCGGCAGAGACGCCGCGTGTGAGACGCAACAGATCACGATCGGATCGTACGCTACCGTCCCGGCGTGCGCGCACACACCGCCTGGCAGGTGCCGTCAGCGGTAATCGGCAGCAGCGAGACGCTGACGCCGCGGCACCGGTAGGCGTTGTTCGTGCCGTCCTTCGAGAGCTGGAACGGCACGACGGTCCCGATGCCACTCGAGGCGTTGAAGCCGCCACCGGTGACGCTGTACCCCGCGGGGCAGGTCGCCGACACGTCGAACTGGAGCTGCAGCAGCAGGCTCCACTGGGTGCTGACGGTCGTCACGTCCAGCGCGGTCGCCTCCGGCGCGAGGAACGCGCCGAAGATGTCCACGATGGTGTGGACCGGCGCCGAGGTCTGCAACACGAACTCCGGCACCGCCGCCGTCTGGTCCATCGTGACGACGGCGAGGTTCGCCGCCTGCACCGTCGGCCCCGCCTCATACCAGTTGACGAGGCTCGTGAGCGGCGCCGCCTGCGTGGGCTTGGCCGCGGCGAATCCCTCCGGCAGTGTCGGGCCGAGGACGGTCAGGTTCATCGCCAGCGCGCCGACCTGATCGTCGGTCACCCCGAAGTTCGCCGTCGGATTGCAGCCGGCGTTGCCGCCATAGATCGATCCGTTCTCGGCCAGATCGTATTCGCGGAACCCGCCGAATTGGCCTCCGACGATACGTGTGTCGACGTAGCGGCAGGGCGGAATCGGGGTGTAGACGAGATCCTCGGTCGAACTGCCAACCAACTGACCCTCGGCCTTGGCGCTGCGAATCGCGTCCTGCAGGCGATCGGCGCTGTACGCCTCCTGCTCCACGCGCTGGAGTTGGGCCAGCGGCAACGCCAGCAGTGCATCGAGGCTGGCCTGCGTCCAGCCGCTGGCGCGGCCGAGGGCCTTTGCTTCCGGCGCCAGACGCGCGACCAGCGACGTGGCCAGCGCCACGCGCGCCTCCATGTTCTCGATCTGCCTCGCCGTGATTTTCCGTTCTGAGGCCTCGCTGAACTGGTCCGTCGCCGGCCCTCGTTGCGCGCGAACCGCCGGGGAAAGGACTACCGTCATGAGAAGCGCTACCAGACCTGAAACCGCTATACCGCGACGACGTGTCATGCCGACCTCCGTGTTCTTAACGTGGAACCGGCAGACGGCTTAGGGGTACGGACGCCGGCCGATCGCTATCCTGGCCATGGGGTTACATCTTCGATGCCAAGCTCGGCTTTACCAGAAATGCACCGGGTTGACCAACACTTTCGTCGGTAGGTGGTCTTTTTCGGGACTTGATGTGACAATAACGCCTCGCCGTGAGACATCAGCGTCGCACATCTGTACGTGCTCGGACGCACGGAATTGCAGTTTTGTGAGCGAGGAGCGAGCTCAGCCGCAGTGCTGTTGAAAGGCGCTGCGAAGCCGATCGGCGATGGCCTCGGCGCCCAGCATCTCGATCTCGCGCCGCGGCAGCAGGTACACCAGGGCGCCATCCTTGAGCAGGGCCACCGAGGGAGACGAGGGGGGATGGGGGGCGAAATGCTCGCGGGCGCGGGCGGTGGCCTCGACGTCGCCGCCCGCGAACACGGTCCCGAGGTGATCCGGCCGCACCTCGTTCTGCAGGGCCATCGCGATGCCCGGTCTGGCCTTCCCCGCCGCGCAGCCGCACACGGAATTGACGACGATCATCGTCGTCCCGCTGCGCTTGACGGCTTGGTCCACGGCGTCCGGCGTGCGCAGCTCCTCGAAGCCGACACGGG
Source organism: uncultured Acidobacteriota bacterium (assembly GCA_963707795.1). Lineage (GTDB taxonomy): Bacteria > Acidobacteriota > Vicinamibacteria > Vicinamibacterales > UBA2999 > JACCSI01. The sequence continues at coordinate 1,971,748 of OY970174.1, forward strand.
TGAGCTCGTCGCGCATCGGGGCGGTGAAGTGGTCGGGATAGACCTGGCTGATCATGGGTTGATCATATCAGCTGAAGTGCTACGCTGCGGCGCATCATGCACGCGAGGATGACCCCTTCCTTGACGCCGGGGGCCCGGCGCGGCCCACGCCCTGTGCCCACTCGCGCCGCGCTTCTCTGGGCGGTACTTGTGAGCGCCGCCCTGCCGGCCGTGGCCACGGCGCAGGTCCGTGCCTTCGTCGGGGCGCGCCTGATCGACGGGACCGGGCAGGTGTTCGAACCGGGGACGCTGGTCGTGAACGAAGGGCGCATCGTCGCCGCGGGGAGCGCCGCCGAGATCTCGATTCCCGCAGGGGCCGAGCGTGTGGACGTGACAGGCGCCACGATTGTCCCGGGGCTGATCAATGCGCACGGGCATCTGACGGGCGCGGTCGGGCTGCGCAACGACCCGACGGGTTACACGCGCGAGAACCTGCTTCGCCAGCTCGGCACCTACGCGCGCTATGGCATCACGACCGTGTTCAGCCTCGGCGACGACCAGGAGGCGGCGTTCACGTTGCGTCAGGAACAGTCGACTGGCGCACCCGGGCGCGCGCGGGTCTACGTCGCGGGGCCGGTGATCAACGCGGCAACGGCCGAGGCCGCGCGCCAGATGACCGACACGGTGGCGGCGATGAAGCCGGACCTCCTCAAGATGCGCATCGACGACAACCTGGGCAGCTCGCGCAAGATGCCCGAGGAGGCCTGGCGTGCGGTGATCGCGCGGGCGGAAGAGTTGCGGCTGCCGGTCGCCGTGCACATCTTCTATCTCGCCGATGCGAAGGCGGCGGTGCAGGCCGGTGCCGACGTGGTGGCGCACAGCGTGCGGGATGTGGCGGTGGACGCCGAGTTCATCGCGGCGATGAAGGCGCGCGGCGCCTGTTATACGCCGACGCTGATGCGCGAGGTGTCGACGTTCGTCTACGGCTCGACTCCGGCATGGGCACGCGACCCGTTCTTTCTGAAGGGTGCCGGGGCGGCGGCCGGCGACGAGGTGTCCGACCCCGCGCGCCAGGCGAGCGTGCGCGCGAGCGCCGGCTACAAGCAGGGGCTGCGCTACCAGGCGGCACTGGACGTGGCCAGGCGCAATCTCAAGGTCCTCTCCGACGCAGGCGTGCGGATTGCGATGGGGACCGACACCGGCCCCGCCGGCCGCTGGCAGGGATTTTTCGAGCACCTCGAGCTCGAGATGATGGTCGAATCGGGGCTGACGCCGATGCAAGCGATCGTCGCGTCGACCGGTGCCGCCGCCGCCTGCCACGGCCGCGTCGGGCAGATCGGGACGCTCGCCGCCGGCGCCGCGGCAGATTTCCTCGTTCTCGACGCGAATCCGCTCGAGGACATTCGCAATTCACGAACGATAAGGAGCGTGTGGATAGCCGGTAGATCGATTCAATAATTGCGTCATGGGCGAGTGATGCGTGGCAGAAATTGAAAATAGACCCGACCCCTTTTGGGTAGCAAGCGGACAGCGGGGGGAGAGGCTGTTTGCGGATGGGGATTTCGCTGAGCAGCGCGCATTCTTTGCCGCGCGCCCCGACCTGCTCCCCACGCCGACCCGCAGCCTCCCCGGCCTGGCGCGCGCGCTCGGCATCGACACGCTGCTCGTCAAGGACGAGACCAGCCGTTTCGGACTCAACGCGTTCAAGGCGGCCGGCGCCACGTTCGCCGTCGCCACGCTGCGGGGCCGAGGCATCGTTCGCCCCGGCGCCACGCTGGTCTGCGCCAGCGAAGGCAATCACGGCCGCGCCGTCGCGCGCGCGGCGCGCACCGAGGGTTGCGCGGCACGCGTCTACCTGGCCGACTCGGTCGCCCCCGCGCGCGTCCAGGCGATCGCCGCCGAGGGTGCGACTATCGTGCAAATCGCCGGCACCTACGACGCGGCCGTGCGCGCCATGGCCGCCGACGCGGCAGGCCGCGACTGGATTGTCGTGTCCGACACCTCGTGGCCGGGCTACGAGGACATCCCGCGGCTGATCATGCTGGGCTACACGCGCCTGATGGACGAGGCCGAAGCCGCCTGGCAGCCGGGGCCGCCCCCAGACACCATTTTCGTCCCCGGCGGGGTCGGCGGTCTGCTCACGGCAGTCGCCTGCTGGGCCGACTGGCGCTACCCCGACGCCCGCCCGCGCATCGTCGCCGTCGAACCGCTCGACCGCGGCCTGCCTGCAGGTGTCGGCGCGGCACGGGACGCCGACGAGCATCACCGGGCCCCTGACGACGATCATGGGTGGACTGCGCTGCGGTGAAGTGTCGCCGCTGGCCTTTCGCGCGACGCGGGGCCTCGTCGACGCCTACGTCGCCATCGCCGACGACCGCGCGCGCGAGGCGATGCGGCTGCTGGCCGGCGCGGCCGGGACCGATCCGCGCATCGAGGCCGGCGCGTCGGGGGCCGCGGCCCTGGGCGGGCTGCTCGCCGTGCTGGACGACCCGCGGGCGGCCGAGGTCCGGAACGCCCTGTCGTTGGGTCCCGCGTCCCGGGTGCTCGTGATGGTCACCGAGGGCGTGACCGACGCCGAGGCGTTCGCCGCGGCGCTATCCGGTCCCTGACACCGGCGTCCCGCAAACGGACACTCCAGGGGCCCGGCGATGGAACCTTCCCGGCCTAAACCTCGTTTCCTCAGTATGTTGAAGGTTGCAGCCCGGCTGGCACAGCCTTTGAGATAAAGATCGTCGATCCGTGTCATCTTTTCGGGCCCGGCCCGACGTCTAACACTCAACTGGGGACACCCCCGGGAACCAGCTCAATGGATATTCAGCGACCCGCTTCCGTGGCGCGCCAGAAGAAAATGCGCCGCATCATGTTCGCCGTCATCGGCGTCCTCGTCATCGGTGTCGTGTCGGTCGTGCTGGCGCGGCTCAAACCGGCGGCGCCGACCGTCGAGCGCGCAACGGTGTGGGTGGACACGGTCAAGCGGGGGTCGATGCTGCGGCAGGTGCGCGGCCTGGGCACGCTGGTCCCGGTGGACGAAGCCCGCCGGCTGATTCCGGCGGCCACCCAGGGCCGGGTCGAGCGCATCGTCATCCGGCCTGGCGCGTCGGTCGATCCCGACACCGTCATCCTCGAGCTCAGCGATCCGCAGCTGCAGCAGTCGCTCAGTGACGCCGAACAGCAGCTGCGCGCCTCGGAAGCCGATTACAACAGCCTGGAGGCGCAGCTCCAAACCGAGCGGCTGAACCAGCGTTCGTCCGCGGCCACCGTCGAGGCCGACTACCGCGCGGCGCAGCTGCAGAAGGAAGTGGACGAGAACCTGGCGAAGGACGGTCTCGTCTCGGCGCTGCAGCTCAAGACCTCCACCGTGCGCGCCGACTCGCTGGCCACGCGGCACAAGATTGCGCAACAGGGCATCGAGGTCGCAGAAGCGAACGTCAAGGCGCAGCTGCTGGCGCAGCAGGCGCGGATCGACCAGCTGCGCTCGCTCCACACGCTGCGCCGTCAGCAGGTCGATCAGCTCCGCGTGCGCGCCGGCATGGCCGGCGTGCTCGAGCAGATCACCGTGAACGTCGGGCAGCAGGTCGCGCCGGGGACCAACCTCGCGCGCGTCGCCGATCCGACCCGCCTGAAGGCCGAGCTGCGCATCGCCGAGACGCAGGCGCGCGACCTGACGATCGGGCAGCGGGCGCAGGTGGACACGCGCAACGGCATCATCGACGGGACGGTCAGCCGCATCGACCCGGCGGCGCAGCAGGGCACCGTGACGGTCGACGTGCAGTTGACCGGTGAGCTGCCGCGTGGCGCCCGGCCCGACCTCAGCGTCGACGGCACCATCGAGCTCGAGCGGCTGGACAACGTGCTCTTCGTCGGCCGGCCGGCGTTCGGCCAGGAGCAGAGCACCGTGGGCCTGTTCAAGCTCGACGCGACGGGCGAAGCCGCGCGCACGCAGGTCCAGCTCGGGAAGAGCTCGGTCAACACCATCGAGATTCTCGGCGGGCTCGCCGAGGGCGACCAGGTCGTCCTCTCGGACATGTCCGCGTGGGATCAGTTCGACCGGGTTCGGTTGCGGTAGATGGTGCGGGGAGTGACGCCGTCGCGAGCGGGTGCAGCCAGCGCGCGTGACGGCCGGCGAGGGGTCTACACATCACAGGAGCCAGCATGAACGCTTCAGGGCAGCCGCTGATCAAGCTCGACGGCATCAAGAAGGTCTTCTACACCGACGAAGTGGAAACACACGCGCTCGCCGGCATTCACCTCGAGATCCAGCAGGGTGAGTACGTCGCCATCGCCGGTCCGTCGGGGTGCGGCAAGTCCACGCTGCTCGCGATCCTCGGGCTGCTGGACACGCCGTCGGAAGGCCAGTACACGCTCAATGGCAACCAGGTGGCCAACCTGTCGCTCTCCGAGCGGGCACGCGTGCGCAACCGCGAGATCGGGTTCATCTTCCAGAGCTTCAACCTGATCGGCGACCTGACCGTGTTCGAGAACGTGGAGCTGCCGCTGATCTACCGCGGGATGAAGTCGGCCGAGCGCCGTGAGCGCGCCAATGCGGCGCTCGAGCGCGTCGGGATGGCGCACCGGTCGAAGCACCTGCCGTCGCAGCTCTCCGGCGGTCAGCAGCAGCGTGTCGCGGTCGCGCGCGCCGTCGGCGGCCAGCCGTCCATCCTGCTCGCCGACGAGCCCACCGGCAACCTCGACTCCAAGAACGGCGAGGCGGTCATGGACCTGCTGCGCGAGCTGCATCGGCAGGGCGCGACCATCTGCATGGTCACCCACGATCCGCGCTACGCCGCGCACGCCGATCGCAGCGTGCACCTGTTCGACGGGCGGATCGTCGAGGAGAGCGTCGCCGTCGTCTAGGGTTCCGGAGCAGTGGTTCGCGGCAGAAGGCGCCGGGCCGGGCCTTCTGCCGGATGCCCGTGCCGGTGCCAGGGGGACCCCGCCGTGATCGCTCAAGACGTGCGCTACGCGTTCCGCTCGCTGGCGCGGGCGCCCGGCTTCACCCTGGTCGCGCTCGTGACCCTGGCGCTCGGGATCGGCGGCACCACGGCCATTTTCTCCGTCGTCGACGGCGTGCTGCTGCGGCCGCTCCCCTATCCCGAGCCCACGCGCATCGTGACGCTCTCCCGCCGCACGGGCGGCGGGACCGACGACGCGTCGTTCTCGGCCGCGGACTTCCTCGACTACAAGCGCGCCAGCCGCAGTTTCGCCGCACTCGCCGGCTACCGCGAGGACATCGTCGATCTGACCGGCAGCGGCGAGCCGGTGCGGGTGTCGGCGCTGGAGACGACCGCCGGCTTCTTCGACGTCTTCGGCCTCCCGGCGCTGCACGGACGGCTCTACGGCGAGGCCACGGATCGCCCGGGCGGCCCGCGTCTCGTGGTGATCACCGAGGGCATGTGGCGCCAGCACCTGGGCGCCAATCCGCAGGCCGTCGGCAGCACCCTCCGCCTCAACGGCATCCCCTTCACGGTGCTCGGGATCGTCGCCGACGACATCGCCACGCCGCCGCAGGACGTGGACGTGCTCGTCCTCGCCGATCGCGAGGTGCCAACCTCGCCGGTGCCGATCGACGGCGACCCGCGGCGGTCGCGGGAGATCCAGTACTTCAACGCCATCGGGCGGCTGGCCGCGGGCGTCACGGTCGATCAGGCGAGCGCCGAGCTCGGCAGCATCAGCGCGCGGCTGGCGCGCGAGTTCCCCGACACCAACGCCAACGAGACGGCGGTGGCGGTGCCCTACCACGAGAGGCTGGTGGGGGACGTTCGCCGGGCGCTGCTGGTCCTGCTCGGCGCGGTCGCGCTCGTGCTCCTCATCGCGTGCGCGAACATCGCCGGCCTGCTGCTGGCGCGCGGCGCGTCGCGCCGCCGCGAGCTGGCCGTTCGCGGGGCGCTCGGCGCCAGTCGCGGCCGCCTGGTGCGGCAGCTGCTGACTGAAAGCGGCGTCCTTGCTCTGGCTGGCGGCGTGCTCGGCCTGCTCGTCTCGTACTGGGGCCTCAGCGCGCTGGTGGCGCTCGCCCCGGAATCGATTCCACGGCTGCAGGACGTGCGGATCGACCCGCGCGTCGTTGCCTTCGCGGCGGCGGCGTCGGCGGTGGTGGGCCTCGTCTTCGGCGTCATTCCGGCGTTTCACGGCTCGCGCCAGCAGGTCACCGAGGCGCTCAAGGCCGGCGGCCGGTCCGGGACGGCCCGGGCGGGCGCGCAAAAGGTGTTCGTGGTCGCCGAAGTCGCGCTGGCGCTGGTGCTGCTCATCGGCGCCGGGCTGATGCTCACCAGCTTTGCCCGTCTGCGCGCGGTCGACACGGGCTACAGCGTCCGCAATCTCGTGTCGGTGTGGGTCGCCCTGCCGCAGGCCCGCTACGACAACGCGGCGCAGGCGCGCTTCTACTCGGACCTGCTGGAGCGCGTCCGCGCCAACGCGGTCACCAGCCGTTCGGCGCTGGTCTTTCCGCCGCCGTTCAGCGGCGGCAGCGCCGCGGGCGGCTACGCCGTCGCGGGGAGGCCGGCACAGCCGCGGGGGGATCAGCCGGTGGCGCAGCTCGCGTCGGTGTCGCCCGGCTATTTCCAGACCATGGGCATCGCCATGGTGCGCGGGCGCGACGTCAGCGAGCGAGACACCACCGAGGCACCGCGGATTTCGGTGGTGAACCAGACGCTCGCGCATGCGGAGTGGCCCGACGAAGACCCGATTGGCCAGCGGATCGCGATTGGCGGCGACCCGGCCGATCCCGACTCGTGGATGACGATCGTCGGCGTGGTCGCCGATTCCAAGCGCAGCGATCTGCAGGGGCCGATGCGGCCGGCGATCTACCTGCCGCACACGACGTTCACCTTGCCCTTCATGGCGCTGGTCACCCGCAGCGACGCGGGCGACGCGGCGGTGGGCACGGCCGTGCGCAGCGCGGTAACAGCCCTGGACCCGGAGCTGCCGATTGCCGAGGTGCAGCGGATCGAGCGGCTGCTCGACCGCGCGACCGGGCAGCCGCGCTTCCGGGCGCTGCTCCTGGGTGCCTTCGCCGCGATAGCCCTGCTGCTCGCGGCGGTGGGGCTCTACGGGCTCATCAGCTACACGGTCACACAGCGCGTCCCCGAGATCGCCGTGCGGCTCGCGCTCGGGGCACGCCCGGCCCAGGTCGGCCGCCTGGTGGTCGGGCAGGGCGTCGGGCTCGCGCTGCTCGGCATCGTCGTCGGGCTGGCCTGTGCGCTGGGACTCGTGCGGCTGATCGAGGGGCTGCTCTTCTCGGTCAGCGCGACCGAGCCGGCGGTGTATGCCGCGCTCACGGCGCTGCTGCTCGCCATCGCCGCCGTGGCGTCCTACGTGCCGGCGCGGCGCGCGATGCGCGTGAACCCGATGGCCGCGATCCGGGCGGAATGATTCGTCCGCCACCGCCACGGCGCCCTGGTTCGTCGCGCCCGCGGGCCGCCGGCGCGCATCGCCGCAGCCACGCGATCATCCCCGCGTCCGGTAGAATTCCTGAATCGTCATGATCAAGCTGAGAAGCATCGAGAAGAGTTACCGGCACGGCCTGTCGCAGACGTTCGTCCTGCGCCGCATCACCGCCGAGATCCAGCAGGGAGAGTTCGTGTCGATCATGGGCCCCTCGGGCGCCGGCAAGAGCACGCTGCTGCACATCATGGGGATGCACGACAGCGCGTGGAACGGCGAATACTGGCTGTTCGACGAGCCGGTCCACCAGCTGTCGGCCAAGGACCGCATGCGGCTGCAGAAGCAGCACGTCGGGTTCGTCTTCCAGAGCTACCACCTGCTCGACAACCTGACGGTGTACGAGAACATCGACCTGCCGCTGTCCTACCGTGACGTGAAGAAGTCGGAGCGCCAGGGCATGGTGGCCGACATCCTCGACCGGTTCAACATCGTCGGCAAGAAGGATTTGTACCCGAATCAGCTGTCGGGTGGACAGCAGCAGCTGGTCGCGATTGCCCGCGCGGTGGTGGCCAAGCCGAACCTGATTCTCGCCGACGAGCCGACCGGCAACCTGCACTCGGATCAGGGCCGCGAGATCATGGAGCTGTTCAAGCGCCTCAACGACGCCGGGACGACGATCATCCAGGTCACCCACTCGGAGGTGAACGCGTCCTACGGCCGCCGCATCATCCAGCTCAAGGACGGTTGGATCGTCGAGGACTGAGGGGGCTCGGCGCGCGGGCGGTCACCCAGGACGATCGAGGTCATCATGCTGATCGAAGCTCCACACTCCCGGTCCGGCTCGTCACGTGCCGAACCGGCGCCGCGCATCCTCATCGGCGACGACCAGCCGGACGTGCTCGAGGCGCTGCGGCTGTTGCTCAAGCCCGAGGGCTATCTCATCGACACCGCCGCCTCGCCGCAGCAGTTGCTGCGGGCGATGGAGCTCAAGGACTACGACGTCGTCCTCATCGACCTCAACTACACGCGTGACACGACGTCGGGCGACGAAGGGCTGGGGCTGCTGCAGCGGATTCACACCGCCGACGAATCGCTGCCCGTGGTGGTGATGACGGCGTGGGGAACGGTCAACGTCGCCGTCGAGGCGATGCGGCGCGGGGCACGCGACTTCATCCAGAAGCCGTGGGACAACGAGCGGCTGCTGGCGATCGTGCGCACGCAGACCGAGCTCGGCCGCGCCATCCGCCGCGGCCGCCAGCTCGAGGCCGCCAATCAGGCGCTGGTCGCCGATGGCCATTCGCCGCTGCTGGCCGAATCGGCGGCGATGCGCCCGGTACTCGACATCATCGCCCGGGTCGGACCGTCGGATGCCAACGTGCTCATCACCGGCGAGAACGGCACCGGCAAGGGGCTGGTGGCGCAGGCCCTGCACGCGGTCTCGCCGCGCGCCAGCCGTCCCATGGTCACCGTCAACGCCGGCGGGATGGCCGAGGGCGTGTTCGAGTCGGAGCTGTTCGGACACATGAAGGGGGCGTTCACCGACGCCAAGGTCGATCGGGTCGGGCGCTTCGAGCTCGCCGACGGCAGCAGCCTGTTCCTCGACGAGATCGCCAACGTGCCGATGAGCCAGCAGGCCAAGCTCCTGCGCGTGATCGAGACCGGCGAGTTCGAACGGCTCGGATCCTCGAAGACGCGCAAGGTGAACGTCCGCCTGATCTCGGCGACCAACGCCGACGTGAACGCCCAGGTCGAGGCGGGGACGTTCCGCCAGGACCTGCTCTTCCGCCTCAATACCATCGAGGTGAACCTGCCGCCGCTGCGCGACCGGCGCGAGGACATTCCGCTGCTGGCGCGGCACTTCCTCCGCCTGCACGCGCAGCGCTATCGCAAGAACATCTCGGGGTTCGACCCGGCGGCGATGCAGGTGCTGCTCGACCATCGCTGGCCGGGCAACGTCCGCGAGATCGATCATGCGGTGGAGCGCGCGGTGCTGATGTCGCAGGCCGCCACCATCCGGGCCAGCGACCTCGGCTTGCGGAGCGAAGGCGCCAGCACGGGGCGGCTCGAGGACATGAGCCTGGAGGACGTCGAAGCCTTCCTGATCAAGAAGGCGATGGCCCGCTACGGCAACGTCAGCCAGGCCGCGCGCGCCCTCGGCCTGTCGCGCAGCGCGCTCTATCGGCGCCTGGAGCGCTACAAACTCTGAGGTGATGGCCCGGCCGGCCGCGCCTATCATTCCCCCACGCTGTGCGGCGACTGACCCACGACCGGCAGATCTTCCTCTTCACCCTCGCCGCCGCCCTGCCCGGGGTGCTGACCTCGCTCATCATCCTGTGGACCGGCGATTACACGCCGAAGGTGCAGTGGACGCTCACGGTCGTCATTCTCGGCGTGCTGCTGGCGTTCTCGCTGGCCGTCCGCAGCCGTGTCGTGCTGCCGCTGCAGACGGTGGCCAACCTGCTGGCGGCCATGCGCGAGGACGACTTCTCCATCCGCGGCCGCACCCCCGATCCGGAGGATCCGCTCGGCGCGGTGCTGGTCGAGATCAACGAGCTGGCCGAGACGCTGCACGAACAGCGGCTCGGCGCCGTCGAGGCGACGGCCCTGCTGCGCACGGTCATGGAGCAGGTGGACGTCGCCGTGTTCGCCTTCGACCCGACCGAGCGCCTGCGCATCGTCAACCGCACCGGGGAGCGGCTGATGGGCCGCAACATGGAACAGATGCTCGGCCGCACCGCCGCCGAGCTGGGCGTCACCGACTGGTTCGGCGATGCGCCGCGCGTGGTCGACCTGGCGCTGCCCGGCGGCAGCGTCGGCCGCTGGGAAGTGCGGCGCACCACGTTCCGGCTCGGCGGCCTGCCGCACGACCTGCTGGTGCTCTCGGATGTCAGCCGCCCGCTGCGCGAGCAGGAACGCCAGGCCTGGCAGCGACTCATCCGCGTGATCGGCCACGAGCTCGGGAACTCGCTCGGACCGATCAAGTCGATCGCCGGCAGCCTGGAAACGCTGCTGCAGCGCAACCCGGTGCCGGACGACTGGCGCGACGACATGACGCGCGGGCTGCAGGTCATCGCGTCGCGCACCGAATCGCTCAGCCGGTTCACCGCCGCCTACTCGCGGCTCGCGCGCCTGCCGGCGCCGCGCCTCGCGCCGGTCGTGCTCAAGCCGCTCCTGCAGAAGATCGCGGACCTGGAGACGCGCGTACCCGTGCAGGTCCGCTCGGGGCCGGACGTCACTGTAATGGTCGACCCCGACCAGATCGAGCAGTTGTTCATCAACCTGATTCGCAATGCCGCGGACGCCAACCTCGAGGCCGGCGGCGCCCAGGTCACCGTGGGATGGCGGCGGACGCGACACGGCGTGGACATCTTCGTGGACGACGAGGGGCCGGGACTGTCGAATACGTCGAACCTGTTCGTCCCGTTCTTCACGACCAAGCCGGGCGGCTCCGGGATCGGCCTCGTGCTGTGCCGGCAGATCGCGGAAGCGCACGAGGGCTCGCTGAAGCTGGAAACGCGGCCGGACCGCACCGGCGCCCGCGCGACCCTCGCCCTCCCGCTCTGATCACAGGCACCGCGGAGGCGGCGCGGCCGGCGCGCCGGCGCGTCAGCTCGCGATCACCCGGCCGTCGGCCGCGCGTGTCAGGCGGTCGATGATCGCCAGCCCGATGTCCTGCGGATCGGGCGCAGCGGCGAGAATGACGTCCACGCCCTCGCCGTCGAGGTCGCGCAGCGCCGCGAACAGGTCGCGCGCGGCGTCGGCGCGCTGCCGACGCGATCCGTAGCGCCTGGTCACGATGCGGCCGGCCGCCGCGGCGGCGGCCAGTCGCGGAGCCAGCGCGAGCAGGTCCTCTTCCGGGGCGAGCACGCCGACGCGCGAGCCCGCCGCGGCGTGCGCGCGGGCGTCATCGGCCAGGCGCGCCGCCACGCGGTCCACCGGGCCGACATACAGGGTGAGCCCGGCTCGCGGCGCGTAGTGCTTCTGCAACTGGCCGGAGGCGGGTTGCGCGGCCGCGGGGTCGCGCACGTCGGACACGGCCTGTACGTCCTCCACGAACGCGCGGATGTCGTCGACGGACACGCCCCCGGGACGCCGGACGAGCGGCGGCGAGACCGTGAGGTCGAGAATGGTGGACTCGACGCCGATGGGGGTGGGCCCGCCGTCGAGCACGATGTCGACGACACCGTCGAGGTCGGTCAGCACGTGCGCCGCCCGTGTCGGACTCGGCCGCGAGAAGCGGTTGGCGCTCGGGGCCGCCACCGGCACGCCCGCTCGCTCGAGCAGCCGCTGCGCCACCGGATGCGACGGCACGCGCACGCCCACCGTCGGCTGCCCCGCGGTCACCGCATCGGGGACCGTCGCACGCTTCGGCAGGATGAGCGTCAACGGTCCGGGCCAGAACGCGCGCGCGAGCGTGCGCGCGATCGGCGGGACGTCGCGAGCCAGGCCGTCGAGCTGGTCGGCGCCGGCGATGTGCACGATGACCGGGTCGGTCGGCGGACGTCCCTTGGCGCGGAAGAGACGGTCCACGGCAGCGGGGTCGAGCGCGTGCGCGCCCAGGCCATAGACGGTTTCGGTGGGAAACGCGACCAGCCCGCCGCCGCCGAGCGCCGCGGCCGCCTGCGCGATCGCGTCGGGATCGGGCTGGCGCGAATCGACGACCAGGACGCGAGTCATCTACCAGTCCAGCGCGCCGGTGCCCAGCAGCAACTGCACGACGCGGCTGTAGCTGTCAACGCCCTCGGCAACGCCCTGTGTTTTCAGGTAGCGGTCGTACGTGTTCCAGCTCGCGCGCGAGACGACGTCGATCCGCTGCCGCTGCCGGGCGGCGATGGCGTCGCGGTCGGCACGCGGTCCGGGATCGAGCCGCGCGACCGCCCGCTGCCGCTCCGCCGGCGGCAGCACGGCCACCACCTCGTGGAACAGCGCCAGCCAGGCGGAATATCGCGCGCCGGGGTCGGCGCCAAGGGCCGCCAGCAGCCCGACGAAGCTCGCGTCGTCTTCCGGCGCGTAGCCCGCCAGGTGCGCCCACTCGTGCGCCAGCACGGCGGGCCGCTCGGGCGGCGTGAGATCGGGGTTGAGCAGCGTCTCGAGCAGGAAGGGCGCATGCATCCCGTCCACGCCGGCGGCACGGAAGAATGGCGCCAGCAGCGACCGTTTGGGCCGGCTCGGCGTGATCGTCGACCGTGCGCCCAGGCGCGTTTCGATCGCATGCATCGCCTGCAGCAGCGACGGCGGCACCGCGGCGACATCGGGAAAGCCCGCGGCGTGTCCGGGCCCGTGGCTCCGGTTCACCTCCATGGTGGCGCGATCGGCGAGCGTGCGCAGCGCGGCCGGAGTCAGACGCTGTGGATCGTAGCCGACGCGCGCTTCGAGCGGGACGCGCGCGTAGTTCAGGCCCCACGCTCCCATGAACCACAGGTAAATCATCGCGGCGAGCGTCGCCAGCCGCCACAGCCCCCCTCCGATCGGCCACGGCGAACGTCGTCTCACCGCGCCGGCCACGCCTCGTACCAACGTGACGGTGGCGATCACGATCAGGACCGCGAGCAGGAAGTCGAAGAGTGCGACGCTGGTCTGGTTCGACCAGGAGGTCAGCGGCGCCTGCAGGCGCGGATAGAGGCCTCGCGAGAAGCGCTGTTCCACCCACGCCGCCGGCCATGGCGCCAGCATCGCCGCGGCCGCGAGGCTCACCACGCCGAACTCCACGATGTGGCGCGGCGACAGCGGTGACCGGCGGCGAGAGCGGCCAGCCACTAGTACGGCCTCGGCGTCTGCCAGCCGTCGGGCGCGGCAGCGCGTTCCACGGCGGTGATTTGCGCCGGCAGCCGCGAGCCCCACCACCAGACGGCGATGGTCAACGCCGCAACGGCGATCAGGGTACGCCATCCCGATCGGGGCGGACGGTCCCGCGGCCACGGCCGTACGGCGACGAGCGCGAGCAGCGGCACCAGCGGCAGGTGGAACCGCGGGTCTCCGAACACGGTGATCAACTGGACGGTCATGACCGCGAGCACCCAGACGACCAGCGCGTCGGTGACGGTCTGCGGCCGCGGGCCGAACCCGAGCGACACGATCGCCGCGGTCACGAGGAGGGGGAACGACAGCACGATCGCCCATCCGGCGCCGAGGACGAGTCCGCGCGCGCGCGGGCCGAAATACCCGGACGTGTACAGCCACAGGTGCTCGCGCCCTTCGAGGTCGAACAGGTAGCCGAGGCGTCTGGGCACGAGGCGGAGAATCCGGACCGGATCGCGCCTGATGTAGTCGAGCCCGAGGCGATACGCCGTGCTGTTGCGCGAGAACTCTTCCGGTTGGCCGCGCAGGTGGCGCTCATGCACGGCATCCCAATCGCTCAGCAGGTAGCGGCCGGTGGCATTCTCGTAATGCGCCATCAGGAAGGTGATGCCGCCGGTCGTCTCGAGCGGCATCCATCGGCCGAACTCGCGATAGTTGCGCAGGGTCCACGGGGCAAGGGCGATCACCACGCCCACGGCCGCAGCGGCCGCCAGCACGGCGCGCCGGGAGCGGGTCGGCCGCCAGCCAACCGTCGCCGGGCGGAATGCCGCCCAGGCCACGACGGCCGCCGCCACCGACAGGCCCGTCTGTCGTGTCATGGTGGCGACGCCGGCCGCCAGTCCCGCACAGGCCAGAGCCGCCACCGAGGTGTTGCGCGCACAGAGCAGCGTCACCAGGACCAGCAGCATGAACAGCGGCTCGGCCATCACGTACACCGTGTAGAGCAGCAGTCCCGGATACCACGCGACGATCAGGCCGGCGGCGATCGCGCGCGCGCGGCTCATCGACCGGCGCGCCAGCTCGAAGGTGGCGACCGCGACGAGGGTCAGGATCAGGGACTGCAGCACACGCGCCGACTGCACCGTCGGTCCGAGGACGTCGAACGCGCCGGAAATCGCGACCGGATAGGCGGGGACGCGGAACGCGTCCGGGTACAAGCGGCCGTGCTCGAACAGGTAGCGCGCCCGGTCGAAGTAATCGACCATGTCGGCCATCAGGCCGGAGGCCGACGTGGCGAAGAGGATCCACAGCCGCGGCGCGAGGGCCGCGCCGGCTACGAAGGCGGCGGCGAGGAGGTCCCGGTTCATGTCTCGCCGCGGCGAGGTCAGGGAACGTTCACGACCAGTTCGGCGGAGGGCGCGCTGGTGCCGCACGCGTTCCGCGCCAGGACGTTCACGTAGTAGGTCGCCGGCGGCGCGTCGCGATCGAACGACGTGGCGCTGCCCGGCGCCACGAACGTCGTGGGATTCACGCCCCGCTCGGTGCTCGCCTCGATCAGGTAGGTGGCGACGCGGTCGCTCGCCGGCGCCGGCGCCCACTCGATGGTGACCGTGCGGCCGGACAGCGACGCGGCGACGCCCTGCGGCACCCCCGGCGCCGACGCGCAGTCGGGCCCCCGTCCCCCTTCCCCGCTGCGCATGGCCCACAGGCCGACGAGCACGATGGCGACGACAACGACGACGACGGCGATCACACCATTCTTGTTCATGGCTGGCGAGGACGCTTCGGGTTCGGGTGACGAGTGAGGGTGGTCACTGAGAGGTATTGGTCGGGATGCCGGGATTCGAACCCGGGACCTCCTGCACCCCAAGCAGGCGCGCTAGCCAGGCTGCGCTACATCCCGATCGGCTGACGGGGTGCTAGGACGCGCGGCGTCCCTTGCCCGTCGTGCTCTTGGTCGCGCCCTTCGCCGTCCGCCGCTCCGGCACGGCGCCCTTGTGGGCACGCCCGCCGGTCCCGGCGCCCAACGCAGGCGGCGACACCAACTGCAGGTCCGGCACGCCGCGGCGACTCGCGTCGCGGCTCAGCAACTGCATGATCGCTTGAAGCCCGGTGCGCACCTGGCGAAGCCTCACCCGCGCCATGTCGCCCAGCGCATCGTCCACCGTGGCCGCCGGCACCGAGGGCCCCCGCGGGTCCTCTTCGAGCCGCCGCCTCGCCCCCGCCAGGGTCAGCCCCTCGACGAAGACCAGCTGCTTGATCCGCAGCACCAGCTCGACGTCGGCGCGGCGATAGACGCGGCCGCCGGCGCTCGCGGGTTGGCCCAGACCGGGAAATTCGGCCTCCCACGAGCGCAGCACGTACGGCTGCAGCTGCGCCATCTCGCAGACGTCCGGTGACTTGAACAGTTCGCGTTTGGCCGTTGCCATCACATCACGATCTGATCAACGGAGTATATCACGCCAGATCTCGATGCTTTTTCTCACCCGACACCTTGCGCGACCGCTTGCGGACCGTCAGCCGGATGGGCGTGCCGACGAAGCCGTAGGCGTCCCGCAGCCGGTTCTCGAGAAATCGCTGATAAGAAAAATGAAACTCGGTGGCGACGTTGGTGAACAGCACGAAGGTCGGCGGCGCCACGCCGGTCTGCGCCGCGTACAGGACCCGGACGTTCCGGTGACCAGGACTGACCGGCGCGTGGGCGCGCGTCGTGTGCTCGATGAACCGGTTCAACTCGCCGGTCGCGACCCGCACCCGCCGCGCCGCCGCCACCTTGTCCACCGCCTCGAGCAGCTTCAGGGTCCGCTCGCCGCTCTTGGCGGAGAGGTGAAGGATGGGCGCGTACTCCAGGAACTTCAACTGCATGCGCACCTGCTCGTCGAACGCCTTGTAGCCGTCCGGCCCGTGCTCCTTCATCAGATCCCACTTGTTGGCGGCGATGATTATCCCCCGCCCCGCCTTGTCCGCGGCGCCGGCAATCGCGGCGTCCTGATCGGTCGCCCCGGCGGTGGCATCGACCACGAGGATCACCACGTCCGCGCGTTCGATGGCACGGCGCGCCAGCATCACGCTGAGGGCCTCGACCTGCCCCGATCTGGCCACCTTGCCCGGCCGGCGGATGCCGGCCGTATCCACGATGCGGAACTGCCGGCGATGCCAGCGCATGACCGAGTCCACCGGATCGCGCGTGGTCCCCGGCACCTCCGAGACGATCATCCGCTCCTCGCGCAGCAGCCGGTTGACCAGCGAGGACTTCCCGGCGTTGGGTCGCCCGACGATGGCGACGGCAATCTCGCCGTGGGCGGCGTTCTCGGATGCCGCGTGCGCCGCGCGCCCGTTCTCCTCGCCGAGCTCATCCTCGTCGGCGTCGCGGCTGCGGAGCCGGACCGCTCGCGGCAAGCGGCGGACGATTTCGTCGAGGAGCTCCCCCACGCCCTGTCCGTGCTCGGCGCTCACCTCGAGGATGGGATCGAATCCCAGCCGGTAGAGGTCCAATGCCCCCGACTTCGCGCGGCGGTCGTCGATCTTGTTCACCACGAGTATCACGGGGACGTTCGCCTGGCGGACCGTGGCGGCGATCTCCTCGTCTCCGGGAACCAGCCCGTCGCGGCCGTCCACGATGAAGACGATCACGTCCGCGCTGTCCAGAGCGCGTTGACCGCGCTCGAACACCAGCTGATGCAGGGGGTCGCGCGAGGCGCCGAACATGCCACCCGTATCCGTCAGCTCGAGGCCGACGTCCTCCCAGACGACCGGGTGCGTCAGCACGTCGCGGGTCGTCCCGGGGACGGCCGTGACGATGGCCCGCCGGGTGCCGGTCAGGCGGTTGAACAACGTGGATTTCCCCACGTTGGGACGACCGACGAGGACGACGGACGGCAGGCGTTTGGGCAACACTGTGAAGATGGCCCTATCTTACAGTCACACAAGGGCTTGGCTCTGCACGCCAGTGCGTCCTCCCTCGGGGAGGGCCCATAACTCCCACACCCACAGACACTTGCCGGTTTGACAGCGTAAGTGACTCGAAATAAGATAGTTAGGCGTTCGCGTACCCCTTTTTTGCCCATGATCAAGGTCGATATCGTCAACGAAGTTTCGCGCCTGGCCGAAATCACCAAGGTCAAGGCAGAGCTCGCCGTCGATGCGGTCTTCGAGGCGATGCGGCATTCGATGCAGCGCGGCGAGCGCATCGAGTTGCGGGGCTTCGGCGTGTTCCAGGTCAAGCCGCGCAAGCGCGGCATCGGCCGCAACCCGCGGACCGGCAAGGAAGTGCGCATCCCCCCGGGCCGGACGATTCGCTTCAAGCCCGGCAAAGAACTGCAGAACATCGGTTAATTGGATCCCCAGCCGCTGACCCCACCAGACCGGGACCGTGTCTGGCTGCACGTATTGCTCTTCGTGCTGACCCTGATCACCACGACCGCGGTCGGGGCGCTGCATCACTTCGGCTTCATGCTGGGCTTCAATGCCGAGGCCATCGTCGCGCCGCCCTATCGCGACCCGTCGTTCTGGCTGACCGGGCTGTGGTACAGCGCGACGGTCCTGGGGATTCTCGGCTGCCACGAAATGGGGCACTACGTGGCGTGCCGGTACTATCGTGTCAGCGCCTCGCTCCCCTACTTCCTGCCGGCGCCGTTGCCCCTGACGGGGACCCTCGGCGCGGTCATCCGGATCCGCGCAGCGCATCCCGTCCAAGGTCGCACTCTTCGACATCGGCATCGCCGGGCCGATCGCCGGCTTCGTGATCGCCGTGCCGACGCTGTTCCTCGGGCTGGGCCTCTCGACGCTCGAGCGGGTGCCGGAGACCTTCTCCGGGCTGCAACTGGGCGAGCCGCTGCTGTTCCAGGCCGCGGCGTTCCTGGTGTGGGGCGAGCTGTCCGAGGGCGTCTCGATCAACATGCACCCGATGGCCTTCGCGTCGTGGTTCGGCCTGCTCGCCACCGCGCTCAACCTCTTCCCGCTGGGCCAGCTGGATGGCGGTCACATCGCCTACGCCGTGCTCGGACGACGCTCGTCGCTGATCACGCTCGCGACCGTGCTGGTCGCGATCGGCCTGGCGGCCTTCTCGTCCGGGTGGATCGTGTGGACGATCCTGATGGTGCTGATGGTGATCGTGATGGGCCGCCACCATCCGCCGACGCTCGACGACGACATGGAGATGGATCGGACGCGCGTGATCCTCGCGGGCGTGGCGCTGGCAATGCTGATCGTGTGCTTCACACCCGCGCCAATCGAGCTGCTCGTCACCGGGCAGTAACGGCTTCTACAACACGCTGATCGGATCGATGTCCACGGTGGCCCGCCGCGCCAGCTCCGGCGCCGCGGCGAGGGCCCGGCCGAGCGCCCGGCGCATGCCGGCGCGCGAAGCGCCTTTGAGGAAGAACTGCGCGCGATGCTCGCCGCGGAGCCGGGTGAGCGGCGCGGGCGCCGGCCCCAGAATCACGAACCCGCCCTCGGCCGGCGATTCCTGCATCGTCCGTCGCGCCAGCGCCGCGGCGGCCGCCATGGCGGCCTCGTGCGACGGGCCGCGCACGACCACGTTGACCATGGCGATGACCGGTGGATAGCGCATCGCCTGGCGGAATGCGATCTCCTTGTCGTAGAAGGCCGGGTAGTCCTGGGCGGTGGCCAGGCGAATGCTGTAGTGGCCGGGGAACAGCGTCTGAACGATGGCCTCGCCCGCCTGCTCGCCGCGGCCGGCGCGGCCGGCGACCTGCGTCAGCAGCTGGAACGTGCGTTCCGCGGCGCGAAAGTCCGCCAGGCCCAGGCCGACGTCGGCGGAGATGACGCCGACCAGCGTGACATGGGGGAAGTCGTGTCCCTTGGCGATCATCTGGGTGCCGACCAGGACGTCGAGCTCGCGGCGCCCGAAGCGCGCCAGCAGGTTGGCGAGGCTCCCCCGCCGCCGGACGGTGTCCCGGTCGACGCGTCCGACCCGCGCCGTGGGGAAGAGCCGCAGGATCTCGGCCTCGACCCGCTCGGTGCCGAAGCCGACGTGCTCGAGATACGGCGCGGCGCAGTTCAGGCACAACCGCGGCACCACCCGCGAGTAATCGCAGTAGTGGCACCGCGCCCGCCATGCCTGCCGGCTGGTGTGGACCGTCAGCGACACGCTGCAGTTGGGGCAGTCGATCGTATGCCCGCATTGCCGGCAGAAGACCGAGGACGCATAGCCGCGCCGGTTGAGGAGCACCAGCACCTGGTCGCGGCGCGCCAGCCGATCGTCCATCGCCTCCCGCAGCGGGCGCGAGAGAATGACGTCGGGGCCCTCGTCGGCATACTGCTCGCGCATGTTCACGACGCGGACGGCGGCGAGCGCACGGTCGTGGATCCGCCGCGGCAGAATCGCCGAGGCGTAGCGGCCGAGGCGGGCGTTGTACGACGACTCCAGCGACGGGGTCGCCGATCCGAGCACGACGAGCGCGCCCGCGAACCGGCCTCGCATCACCGCCACGTCGCGCCCGTGGTAGCGGGGCGTCTCTTCCTGCTTGTACGACGTGTCGTGCTCCTCGTCCACGATGACCAGGCCGAGCCGGGCCAGCGGCGCGAACACCGCCGAGCGCGTGCCGACCACGACATCGACGTCGCCGCGGCGGATCCGGTGCCACTGGTCGTGGCGTTCGCCGTCCGAGAGGCCGCTGTGCTGGATGGCGACGCGGGTGCCGAAGCGGGCGCGGAAGGCGGTGGCGATCGACGGCGTCAGCGCGATTTCGGGCACGAGCATCAGCACCCCGCGCCCGGTGCGGCGCGCGCGATCCGCGAGGCGGAGATAGACCTCGGTCTTGCCGCTGCCGGTCACGCCGCGCAGCAGCGCGACATGAAAGGCCTGGCGCTCGAGGTGCGGCTCCAGATCGGTCACGACCTGCTGCTGCTCCGTGGTCAGCGATCGGTCCTCGGGTCCGCCAGGCGCCGGCCCAGCCGCGTCGCCCGCAAACGGATCGCGGTCCTGCCGCTCCTCGCGGACGTCGACGAGCCCGAGCCCGGCGAGGCGCGAGACGACGGCCGCCGGAATCCCGCGCGCACCGAGCGCCGCGGCCGTCAGGCCCGCGGGGGCGTCCGCCAGCAGCTGCAGCGCCTGCTGCTGGCGCCGGCCCAGCGTCGCACCGCGCTCGCGCGCCGCGTCGCCGCCGGCCACCAGTTCGAGCCCCCGGGCGGTGAGGCCGATCACGCGGACGTTCCGGAACCCGGGCGCGCGGTCGGCCAGGGCATGCGGGGGCATGGCCACCGCCAGGGTCGAACCGGGCCCCGCCAGGTAGTAGTCCGCGACCCACGCGGTCAACTCGAGGACATCGGCGGGCAGGAACGGGACTTCGTCGAGCACGCGGATCACGTCACGGAGCGCGAAGCGGCCGTCGGGCGCGGCGGCCTCGCCAACGACGACACCGGTCAGGCGGCGAGGGCCGAGCGGGACGACCACGCGCGCGCCCGCGGGCGGCAGCGGGCCCGACTCGGGCACGCGATAGGTGAGCAGGTCCAGCGCCGGCACCGGCACCGCCACGGACACGAGACGTGCCGCCACCGGCCGCTACTCGTCACCCTGGAGGATGGCGCGCGCCTTCTTCATGTCTTCCCACACCTCGCGCTTCGCCGGCGGGTTGCGCAGCAGGTAGGCGGGGTGGAACGTGGGAATCAGGGACGCGCCGCGATAGTTGAAGACGCGGCCGCGCAGGCGGGTGATCGGCTCGTTCGTCTTGAGCAGGCACTGGGCGGCGAACTTGCCCAGCGCGATCACGACCTTCGGCTTGACCGCGTCGATCTGGCGGAACAAGAACGGCTCGCACTGTTCGACTTCGTCCGGCTCGGGATTGCGGTTGCCCGGGGGCCGGCACTTGATGACGTTGGCGATGTAGACCTGCTCGCGTGTCAAGCCGATGGCTTCGATGATGCGGGTCAGGAGCTGTCCCGCCCGGCCGACGAACGGCTCGCCCTGCTGGTCCTCGTCCGCGCCGGGCGCTTCGCCGACGAACATCAGGTCGGCATCCGGGTGGCCGACACCGAACACCACCTGCTTGCGACCGAGCGTGTGCAGCTTGCAGCGCGTGCACGCCGGCCCGATCTCCGCGCGCAGCATGGCCAGCAGGGTGCCGGGCGCGGCCGCGGTCGCCGGGCCGGCGCCCCGCTCGCCGTCCGGCGCCTCCGCCGGTGCCTCCGCCGGCGCCGGGGCCATCGACACCTGCACGGGTGCGGGGGTTTCGGCGTCTGGCACACGGGCGGCGGCGGACACGTCACACGGCCGCAGCCGCCAGGCCGGGTCGCGGCTCGTCCCGGTGACACCGAGAGCTTCGAAAAACGCGAGATGCGCGCGCAGGTCGTCGGACATCGGCGTCAGGCGCTCGTCTCGCCCGCGCGCGCGGCCGTCGCCGTCGGCGCTCGAGCGCCCGACAGCAGCGCCTCCACGCGATCGAGGATCCGGGCGGCCACCGCCGCTTTCTGCTGCAGCGGCACCTCGTCCAATCCGTCCCGCGAGACCAGGGTCACCGCATTGGTGCTCACCTCGAACCCGGCGCCCGGCTGCGACACGTCGTTGGCGACGATGAGGTCGGCCGCCTTGCGCTCGAGCTTCTCCCGCGCGTGCGCGACGAGGTCGTGCGTTTCGGCGGCGAAGCCGACCAGCACGGGGCGGCTCGTGCCGAGCCGGGCTCGCAACTGCCCGAGATCGCCGAGGATGTCCCGGGTGCGCGCCAGGGTCAGCACCAGCGGCGCGTCATGCTTGGCCAGCTTTTCGCGCGCCGGATCGGCCAGCGTGTAGTCGGCGACCGCCGCCGCCATCACGACGACATCCATCTGTGCCGCCCGCGCCAGCACCGCCTCGTGCATCTGCGCCGCGCTGCGCACCGGCAGCGTCTCCACTGCCGCCGGTGATTCGAGGCTGGTCGGCCCGCTGACGAGCGTCACGTGCGCGCCGCGGCGCGCCGCCTCGCCGGCGATGGCGTAGCCCATGCGGCCGCTCGAACGATTGCCGATGAAGCGAACCGGGTCGATGTCCTCGAGCGTGGGCCCGGCGGTCACCAGCACGCGGGCGCCGGCGAGCACGCCGGCGGGGCGCAGGAACTGGCGGACGGCCTCGACGACGTCCGCCGGTTCCGCCAGGCGGCCCTTGCCGATCCAGCCGCAGGCGAGGTACCCCTCGCCGGGATCGACGAAGCGCACGCCGCGCGCGGCCAGTGCGGCCAGGTTCCGCGCTACCGCCGGGTGGGCGAACATGTTCGAGTTCATCGCCGGCGCGATCAGCACCGGCGCCGTCGTCGCCAGGTACAACGACGACAGGAAGTCGTCGGCGATGCCGTTGGCGAACTTGCCGATCATGTTGGCGGTGGCGGGTGCGACCAGGAGCAGGTCGGCGGTGGACGCCAGCGCGATGTGTTCGATGTCGGCGTTGGCGCCCGGCGTCCACTGGTCGGTGATCACGGGATGGCGGGTGATCGCCTCGAAGGTGACCGGGCCGACGAAGCGGCGCGCGGCACGGGTCATCACGGCGACGACATCGTGGCCCTGCTTCTGCAGGCCGCGGGCCACTTCGACCGCCTTGTAGGCGCCGATGCCGCCGCACACTCCCAGGGCGATGCGGGCCATGTCAGCTTCTCGCGCGAAAACTGTGCAGGATGGCCTCGGCGGCGGGCTTCATCCGGTGCGTCCGCGACCGTTCGGCGGCGACGATGGCCTGCAGCCGCATCACCGTCGGCTCCAGGTCGTCGTTGACGACGACGTAGTCGTAGTCGACGTAGCTGGACGCTTCGCCGCGGGCCGTGTCCAACCGCCGCTGCATCTGTTCCTCCGAGTCCTTGCTGCGGCCGCGCAGACGCTGCTCGAGCACCTGGAACGACGGCGGCATGACGAAGATGGCCGCATGATCGACGCCGCGCGCCCGCACTTGCCGCGCCCCCTGCACGTCGATCACCAGCACCACGTCCTGCCCCTCGGCGAGCAGCCGATCGACGTCCGCCGCCAGGGTGCCGTAATAATTGCCGAACACGTCCGCCCATTCGAGGAACTGGCAGTCCGTGATCCGCTCCTCGAACGCGTCGCGGCTGATGAAATTATAGTCGACGCCGTTGCGCTCGCCGGCACGCACCGGCCGTGACGTGTACGAGCGGGACATCCGCAGGTTGGGCAGCACCTGCACCAGGCGCTCGACCAGCGTCGTCTTGCCCGCCCCGGACGGCGCCGACACGATGAACAGCAGGCCGCGCCGGCTATTCGACATTCTGCACCTGCTCGCGCATCCGCTCGAGCTCGGCCTTGGCCTGGATGATCGGCTCGGACACGAGCAGCCCGTCGGCCTTCGATCCGATGGTGTTGATCTCGCGGTTCATCTCCTGCAGCAGGAAATCGAGCTTGCGCCCGCACGGCTCGGCGGCGGCGGCGAGCGCGTCCCAGTGCGCGAGATGGGCGCGAAAGCGGGTGACCTCCTCGCTGATGTCCGAGCGCTGCGCCACGCGAACGATCTCCTGCGCGATCGCGGTGGCGTCGGTGGGCACGGCGGCCATCAGGTCGGCGACGCGCTCGCGCAGCCGCGCCTGCAGGTCGAGGCGCCCGCCGTCGGCGGCCGCCGCCAGCGTGCCGATGAGGCCGGCGAGCGCGGCCTTGCGCGCGCCGAGGTCGGCCGCCAGGTGCTCACCCTCCCGCACCCGCATCGCCTCGAGCTGGTCGATGGCGGCCTCGACGGCGGCCTCGATCGCCGGCGCCAGCGCGGCGCCGAGCGGGTCGGTGTCGGTGCTCCGCTCGCGGATCACGAACGCCTGCGGCATGCGCAGCAGGTCGCCGGGCGTGAGCGGTCCGGCCACCAGCCCGCGCTCGCGCGCCACGTCGATGGCGGCCGCGACCGCGCGCGCGAATTCCTCCTGCAGCTCGACGTGCGGCATCGGCCCCTGGCGCAGCTGCAGCGACATCGTCAGCTCGATGCGGCCGCGGGCGAGCCGCTGCTGCAGCCGGCTGCGCACCCGCGTCTCGGCGTCGGCGAGGGCGGCCGGCAGCCGGATCTGGAGGTCGAGGAAGCGGTGGTTGACGGCGCGGAGCGTGAGCGCGAGCGTGCCGCGCTCGTCCTCGTGGGTGAGCGAGGCGAAGCCGGTCATGCTCTTGATCATGGGGTGCTCTCGGCCCGCTGTTTGCGGCTGTCGCCGCGCGTGTCCAGCAGCTGCAGGTCGTGCAGGCGGGCATAGACCCCCTTGCGCGCCATCAGCTCGTCGTGCCGTCCGATCTCGGCGATGCGCCCGCGGTCGAGCACGATGATGCGGTCCGCCCGCTGCACCGTGGACAGCCGGTGCGCAATCACGAACGAGGTCCGGTTGAGCAGCAGCGTGGTCAGCGCATCCTGCACCAGGCGCTCCGACTCGGCGTCGAGGGCCGACGTCGCTTCGTCGAGAATCAGGATGGGCGAGTTCTTGAGCAGCGCCCGGGCGATCGCCAGGCGCTGGCGCTGGCCGCCCGACAACCGCTGGCCGCGCTCGCCGATCGTCGAGGCGTAGCCCTCCGGCTGCGCGACGATGAAGTCGTGCGCGTGCGCCGCTCGCGCCGCCGCTTCGATCTGCTCGCGCGTCGCCCCCGGCACGCCGTAGGCGATGTTGCTGGCGATGGTGTCGTCGAAGAGCACCGTGTCCTGGGTCACCATGCCGATCTGGTCGCGCAGCGACCGCAGCGTGACCGCGCGGATGTCCACGCCGTCGATGGCGATCGCGCCGCCGGTCACGTCGTAGAAGCGCGGAATCAGGTTCACCAGCGTCGTCTTGCCGGCACCGCTGCGGCCGACGATGGCCACCATCTGGCCGGCGCGGACCGAGAACGACACGCCCTTCAGCGTCGTCCGGCCGTGGCCGTCGTCGTAGCCGAAGACCACGTCGCGGAACTCGATGGTGTCACGAAAGGCGGGCAGCGGCGAGGCCGAGGGCGCTTCCCGCACCTCGGTGTGCAGGTCGAGGATCTCGAAGATCCGCTCGAGGGCGGCGCCGGCCTGCTGCAGGTTGGCGTTGACGCGACTGAGCTTCTTCACCGGGCCGTACATCAGCAGCAGCGCGGCGACGAACGAAGTGAACTCGCCGGCGGTCAGGCGGTTCATCGCGATTTCGCGGCTGCCGTACCACAGGGCCCCGGCAATGGCGAAGCCGCCGAGGAACTCCATCAGCGGCGGCAGCACCGAGAGGATGCCGGTCACCTTCAGGTTGGTGCGGTACAGGTCGCGTGCCGCGCGGGCGAACTTCGCCGCCTCACGGCCCTCGGCGCCGAACGCCTTGACGATGCGATGGCCGGTGAACGCTTCGCCGGCGACGTGCGACATGTGCTCGAGCTTCTCCTGGCTGCGCCGCGTCACGGTGCGCAGCCGCTTGCCCAGCCGCACCAGCGGATAGATCGCCAGCGGCGCGCCGGTCATGCACAGCAGCGCCAGCCCGGCGTCGTAGTAGAGCAGCAGCGCGGCCAGCCCGACCAGCGCCAGCGTCTCGCGGGCCAGGTCGCCCACCGTCTCGGCCACCGCCCGGTGCACCTGGCCGACGTCGTTGTTGATGCGCGACAGCAGCGAGCCGGTCGTGCGGCGGGAGAAGAACGCGGCCGACTGGCTCAGCAAATGGCGGAACAGCTCGTTGCGCAGCTTCATGACGACCCGATGCCCGAGGTCGTCCATCAGGTAGCTGGAAAAGTAGCCGCCGACGCCCTTGAAGAAATAGGCGACGAGAATCGCCACCGCCACGAACCGCAGCGACGACTGGTTGCGGAGGACGTCGTCGATGATCGGCTTGATCAGCCACGCCTGAGCCGCCGCCGCCGCGCCGTAGACCACCATCGCCAGCGTCGCGCCGGCGATGAGCATGCGGTGCGGAACCGCATAACGGAGCAGGCGAAGGAACGTGTCCATCAATCCGGTGCGATGGTGCTGTATCCCCGCGGGTGCCGCTGATGCCACTGCCACGCGTGCTGCACGATGTGCGCGAGATCGGCGAAGCGCGGCGCCCAGCCAAGCTCGCGCTGCAGCCGGCCGCTCGACGCGTAGAGCGCCGCCGGATCCCCCGGCCGCCGCGGCGCCGCCGTCCACTGCACCGGCGCGCCGACGACGGCGCTCACCGCGTCGATCACCTGCTTGACCGAATGCGGCCGGCCGGTCCCGGCGTTGAACGCCCCCGAGGCCATGCCCTCATCCAGCGCCCGCAGCGCGCAGACGTGCGCGTCCGCCAGGTCGCACACATGAATATAGTCGCGCAGGCAGGTCCCGTCCGGGGTGGGATAGTCGAGGCCGAACACCTGGAGCGGGGCGCCCCCCGTCGCCGCCTCGATCGCCCGCGGAATCAGGTGAATCTCGGGATGATGGTCCTCGCCAATCGTCCCGTCGGGATGGGCGCCCGCCGCATTGAAGTAGCGTAGCGCGATCCAGCGCAGGCCGGCCGACCGCTCCAGGTGGGCCAGCACCCGCTCCACCGCCAGCTTGGTCTCGCCGTAGGCATTGATCGGCCGGGTCGATTCGGTCTCGGCGATCGGTACCGTGGACGGCTCCCCGTACACGGCACACGTCGACGAGAACACCAGCGTCCGCACCCCGCACTCCCCCATCGCCTCGAGCAGCGCCAGCGACCCGACGACGTTGTTGGCGTAATAGCCGAGCGGGTCGCGCACCGAGTCGGGCACCGACAGCCACGCCGCGAAGTGCATCACCGCGTCGATGGCGTGGTCGCGCAGCGCGGCGGTGACGGCGGGCCGGTCGTGAATCCGCACGCGCACCAGCGGGACGCCGTCGGGCACCGACTCGGCATGCCCCGCCGTGAGATCGTCGAGCACCACGGCCGTGTGACCGGCGGCGCGCAGGGCGCGGACGGCGTGACTGCCGATGTAGCCCGCCCCGCCGGTGACGAGGACGCGCGCCACCCTATCGTCCGATCGAGTGGTAGACGAAGCCGTGCGCCTTCATGAGCTGCGGCTGGTAGATGTTGCGGCCGTCGAAAATCACCGGCGTGCGCATCAGCTTGCGCATGCGGGCGAAGTCGGGCTCGCGGAACTCGTGCCACTCGGTGATGATGGCCAGCGCATCCGCCCCCTTCAACGCGTCGTAGCTCGACGAGGCGTAGTGCACCTTCGACCCGAAGATGCCGCGGGCCGTCTTCGCCGCCTCCGGATCGTACACCTGGACGGTGGCCCCCTTCTCGAGCAGGGTCTGCACGATGGGAATCGCGGGCGCCTCGCGCATGTCGTCGGTCTTCGGCTTGAACGCCAACCCCCAGACCGCGATCGTCCGGCCCTTGAGCGATCCGAAATGCGTCTCCAGCTTCTTCGCCAGCACCCGCTTCTGCAGCTCGTTGACCGCCTCGACCGCCTTCAGCACCTTGAAGTCGTACTTGCGATCGGCGGAAAAGCGGATCAGCGCCTTGACGTCCTTGGGGAAGCAGCTCCCGCCGTAGCCCACCCCGGGGAAGAGGAACGACGTGCCGATGCGCCGATCCGAGCCCACGGCCTGGCGCACGCGGTCGACGTCGGCGCCGAACTTCTCGCACACGTTGGCGACCTCGTTCATGAACGAGATGCGCGTCGCCAGCAGCGCGTTGGCAGCGTACTTGGACAGCTCGGCGCTGGCGCAGTCCATCACCATGATCGGCGCCCCGGTGCGGGTGAACGGCTGGTACAGCGACACCATCAGGTCGGCGCCGCGCGGATCCTCGGCGCCGATCACCACGCGGTCGGGCTTCATGAAGTCGTCGACCGCGGCGCCCTGCTTGAGGAATTCGGGGTTGCTCACCACGCTGAAGGGGTGCGTGGTTTCGCGCCGGATGACCGCCCTGACCTTCTCCGCCGTGCCAACCGGGACCGTGCTCTTGTTGACGATGACCTGGTAGCCATCCATGGCACGACCGATCTCGCGCGCCACCGCCATGACGTGCTGCAGGTCGGCCGATCCATCCTCGCCCTGCGGGGTGCCCACCGCGATGAAGACGATCTGCGCGCCCTTGACGGCGCGCGCCAGCTGCGGGGTGAAGCTCAGGCGACCCTCCGCGGCGTTCTTGCGCACGAGCTCGGTCAGTCCGGGCTCGTAAATCGGGACCTTCGCCCGCCGCAGCATCCGAATCTTCGCCGCGTCCTTGTCCACGCACGTCACGTCGTTGCCCGTCTCCGCCAGACACGCCCCGACGACCAGCCCTACGTAACCCGTACCGACGACCGCAATCTTCATCGCGCTGCCTGCTCCCGGCTACCTTATCGGCACCACCGCAAACTCCGGAGGGTATCACCCCCCTCTGGGGCTGTCAACATACTGAACCACAAGGACTTGCCGTGATTGTGCTACGCTCGGCGCGGTGCGGATCCTGCTCGACTACCGTCCCGCGCTCCGCGATCGGAGCGGCGTCGGGGAGTTCGCGCATGGGCTGGCGCGGGCGCTCGCGGCCCAACCCGGCGGCGACGACCTGCGGATCCTCACCACCTCGTGGAAGGACCGGCCCGACGCCCGCGTGGCGGCGGAACTGCCGGGCGTCACCATCGTCGATCGCCGGATTCCGGTCCGCGGGCTGACCTGGCTGTGGAACCGGATGGAGTGGCCGCCGGTGGAATGGCTGGCCGGCGCCGCCGACGTGGTGCACGCGCACGCGCCGCTGCTCATTCCCGCCTCGCGCGCCGCGCAGGTCATCACCATCCACGATCTCCACTTCCTGGCGCGACCCGATCGCAGCGAGGGTGAGATGCGGCGCGATTTCCCCGCCCTGGTTCACGCGCACGCGCGCCGCGCCGACCATGTCGTCGTCTCGTCGCACTACGCCGCCGGTGAGGTCGCCCGGGAACTGTCGGTGGCAAGGGAGCGCATCACCGTGTGCTCACCCGGCGTGCCCGACTGGGCGGCGGCGATCGCCGAGGCGCGCGCCGCCCGGGACGTCGGCGACGCGATCCTGTTCGTCGGCACGCTGGAACCGCGCAAGAACATCGGCGGGCTGCTCGACGCGTATCGCGATCTGCGCGCGCGGCGCCCCGACGCGCCGCCGCTGCTGCTCGCCGGGCGCGTGAGCGAGACGGTGCGGCACGAGCTCGGACGCGCAGGCCAGGCGCCGCTGGCCGGGCACGTCGATGTCCTGGGCTACGTCTCCGACGCGCGGCGCCAGCAGCTCTACCGCGACGCGACGATGCTGGTGCTGCCGTCCTTCGAGGAGGGGTTCGGCCTCCCGGTGCTCGAAGCCATGGCCTGCGGGCTGCCGGTCGTGGTCTCCAATCGCGGTTCGTTGCCCGAGGTTGCCGGCGACGCCGCGTCGCCGATCGACCCGCTGGACCGCGAGGCACTGGCCACGGAAATGGAGCGCCTGCTGGATCCCGGCGCGGCGCGGGTGGCGGCGTCGAACGGCCTGGCACAGGCCGCGCGGTACACCTGGAGCGCGGCGGCCGAGGCGGCGCGGGTCGCCTACCGCGCGGCCGTCGCGGCACGCGCGAGGCGCGACCGGTGAGGGTCGCGGTGGATGCCCGCGAGTTGGCGGGACACCGGACGGGAGTGGGCCGGTACCTGTTCGAGCTGATCTCGCACTGGGCCGTGGATCCGGAGGCGCGCCGGCACGAGTGGCGACTGTACGCGCACGCGACGCCCGACGTGCCACGGGCGTTCACCGGCAGCGTCGAGGTCGTGCCCGGCCGCGGCGGCACGCGGTGGGAACAATGGTCGTTCGCGCGCGCCCTGGCCCGCCGGCGGCCCGACGTGGTCTTCGCGCCCGGCTATACCGCCCCTCTCGCCGCACCGAGTCCGGTGGCCTTGACCATTCACGACGTCTCGTTCTTCGCGCATCCGCAGTGGTTCGCGCGGCGGGAGGGCGTGCGCCGGCGCGGGCTGACGGCGTGGTCGGCGCGCCGTGCGAAGGTCGTGCTCACCGACTCGGCGTTCTCGCGCGACGAGATCGTGCGGCACATCGGCCTGCCCGCGCATCGAGTGCGGGTGGTCCCTCTCGGGCTGACGCGCCCGACGACCGCACCTCCCGCCGCCCGCGATCCGGTGATTCTGTTCGTCGGCTCGATCTTCCGCCGCCGTCACGTGGACATGCTCGTGGCGGCCTTTGCCGAATCGGTGGCCGCGCGGGTCCCCGCGAGCCGGCTGGAGAT
Source organism: uncultured Acidobacteriota bacterium (assembly GCA_963707795.1). Lineage (GTDB taxonomy): Bacteria > Acidobacteriota > Vicinamibacteria > Vicinamibacterales > UBA2999 > JACCSI01. Next base: position 2,001,886 of record OY970174.1, read on the forward strand.
CGTCGGCGAGAACCGGGCGCATCCCCCGCTGGACCTCGCGGCGCAGTTGGCGTCGTACCCGCCCGCGATTCGCGCACGAGTGACGATGCGCTCGTACGTGGACGAAACGACGCTGCGGGATCTGTATGGGAGGGCGCTGGTCTTCGCGTTCCCGTCGGAGTACGAGGGATTCGGCTTCACGCCGCTGGAAGCGCTCGCCGCCGGGGTCGCGCCGGTCGTACTGGAGACGCCGCTGGCCCGTGAGGTCTACGGCCCGGCGGCGCGATACGTGCCGCCGGACCCGGGCGATCACGGGGCACTGGCGGATGCGTTGGTCGAACTGCTGACGGACCCGGCGGCCCGCGCCGGCCTGCTCGGCCACGCCCCCGCGATCCTGGCGCGGTACGACTGGGCGGCGACGGCCGCCGGCACGTTGCGTGCGATCGAGGAGGCGGCCGGTGCCTGAGAGCGCAGCGCTCGCCATCGTCATCGTCAGCTACAACGTCCGGGACGAGCTCGACGCCTGTCTGCGGTCGATCGTCGGGCGCACGGCGCCGTTGGCGGCGTCGATTACGGTCGTCGACAACGGCTCCACCGACGGCACGCTCGCGATGTTGCGCGAGCGGTGGGATTCCATTCGGGTCATCGAGGCCGGCAGCAATCTCGGCTTCGCCCGCGGCAACAACGTCGGCATTCGCGCGACCCCCGGCGACTACGTGCTGCTGCTCAATCCCGACACCGTCGTGCGCCCGGGCGCCATCGCGACGCTCGTCCGCGAGCTGGAGGCGCACGTCGAGGCCGCGGCCGCCGGCCCACGGCTGGTGGACGAGCAGGGCGAGCCGGAGCTGTCCTTCGGCTGGGCGATCGGCCCCTTCGGCGAGTTCCGGCAGAAGGTGCTGGGGGATCTCTACCGCCGCCGGGTGACGCCCGCCGTCAGGCGTGTGGCGCAGTGGACGCGTGAGGCCGGGCGAGCGCGAATGGGTCAGCGGCGCCTGCCTTTTGGTTCGCCGGCCGGACCTGGAGGCCGTCAACCTGCTCGACGAGCGCTATTTCATGTACACCGAGGACGTCGACCTGTGCGTGCGGCTGCGGGCGCGCGGCCGCACGATCCGCTTCGTGCCCGCGGCCGAGGTCGTCCACCTGCGCGGCCGGTCCGCCGGGCGCAATCCGCGCACCGAGGAGGCACGCCGGCGGAGTCAGCTTGCCTATTACGACAAGCACTACCCGGCGTGGGTGCCCGTGCTGCGGTGGTATCTGCGCCTGACCGGACGCCACCCGCCGGCGGACTCGGCCTGAGCCGGCGCGTTTCCGCAATTACCCCTGTCGCACGCATAATCGGAGCATCCGATGCGAATCGCGATCGACGCGCGCAAGCTCCACGACTTCGGCATCGGCACCTACATCCGCAACATCCTGTCGGGACTGGCGCGGCTGGACCGTGCCACCGACTACGTGGTGCTCTGCCGTCCCGAGGACGTGCAGGCGATCGACGCCCTGGGCGCGAACTTCCGCGCGGTGATCGAGCCGGCGCCGCCCTACTCGGTCGCCGAACAGGTGCGTGTCCCGATCAGCCTCCTGCGCCAGCGCGCGCAGCTGCTGCACGAGCCGCATTACGTCCTGCCGCTGGCGACGCGCTGCCGCTCCGTGGTCACCATCCACGATTGCATCCACCTCCGCTTTCCTCAGTACCTGCCCGGCTCGCTGGCGCACCTTTATGCGCGCGGGGCGATGGGCACGGCGGTCTGGAAGGCGGACCGCATCCTGACCGTGTCGGAGGCCTCGAAGCGCGACATCCTCCACTACTTCGACATTCCGGCCGATCGCGTCGACCGTCATCTACAACGCCATCGACGAGCGCTTTCTCGCGCCGCCCGACGACGAGCGCATGGATCGGGTGCGGCAGCGCTATCAGCTCGATCATCCCTTCGTGCTCTACGTCGGCAACATCAAGCCGCACAAGAACCTGGAGCGGCTCATCGACGCGTTCGGGCAGGTGCGCGCGGGCGGCCTCGACGACCTGCGCCTGCTCATCATCGGCGACGAGTTGTCGAAGTACCCGCCGCTGCGCCAGGCCGTGCACCGTCATCAATTGGACAAGTACGTCCGCTTTCTCGGCTTCCAGCCGCACGACACGCTCGCCTGCTTCTACCGCCTCGCCCGAGCCTTTGCGTTTCCGTCCCTCTACGAAGGCTTTGGCCTGCCGCCCCTCGAGGCAATGGCCTGCGGCACGCCGGTCGTGACCTCGAACGTGTCGTCGCTGCCGGAAATCGCGGGGGGTGCGGCGCTGCTGGTGGATCCCTACGACCCGGCGTCGATCGCCGAAGCGGTGACCCGCGCGGTCACCGACGAGCCGCTGCGGGCCGAGATGGCGCGGCGCGGGCTGGTGCGGGCGCGCGAGTTCTCGTGGGCGCAATCGGTGGCCGCGACCCACCGCATCTACATGGAAGTGCTGGGACGGTGAGGGTCGCCCTCATTCACGACTGGCTGACGGGCATGCGCGGCGGCGAGCGCGCGCTGCTCGCCTTCTGCGAGCTGTTTCCCGACGCCGACCTGTTCACCCTGGTGCGCGTGCCGGGCGCGACCGATCCGATCATCGAGCGGCGACGCGTGCGCACGTCGCCGATTCAGCGCGCTGCCCTGGCCGGGACGGCTGTACCGCCACTACCTGCCCCTGTTCCCGACCGCGATCGAGCAGTTCGACCTCGACGGCTACGATCTCGTGCTCAGCACGAGCCACTGCGCCGCCAAGTCGGTCGTCGTACCCGGCCGGACGCGCCATCTCTGCTACTGCCTGACGCCGATGCGCTACGCCTGGGACCAGTTCGACGCCTACTTCGGACCCGAGCGCGTCGGCCGGACCACCAGCCGGCTGATGCGTCCGGTGATGGCGGCGCTGGCGCGGTGGGACCGCGCCACCGAGGGGCGCGTACACCGCTATCTGGCTATTTCTCAATATGTTGCGCGGAGAATCGCGCTGTACTATAATCGCCAATCGAGCATTGTGTATCCGCCGGTCGAAACGACCTACTTCACCCCGCCGCCCGAGCCCGCCGCACCCGGTCACTTCCTGGTCGTGTCGGCGCTGGTGCCGTACAAGCGCGTGGATGTGGCCATCGGGGCGGCCGCACAGGCCGGCGTGCCATTGACGATCGTCGGCGACGGCCCGGAGCGCGCGCGGCTCGAGGCGCTCGCCGGGCGCGACGTCCGGTTCCTCGGGTGGGCGACCAACGACGACATCCGTCACCTCTATCGCAGCGCCATCGCGGCGATCCTGCCGGGAGAGGAAGACTTCGGCATCGTCCCGCTCGAAGCGCAGGCCTGCGGCCGGCCGGTGGTGGCGCTCGGCGTCGGCGGCGCGCGAGAGACGGTGATCGACGGTGAGACCGGCGTGCTCGTCGGTCCCGGCCAGGAGGCCCTGGCGGAGGGCCTGCGCCGCGCGGCCGCGACACCCTGGGATTCGGTCCGGATCCGCGCGCATGCCGAGCGCTTCAGCCGCGAGCGGTTCGTGCGGGAAATGGGCGAGGTCATCGACGAGACCATGGCCGCGCCCCCGGCTCACCGATGGTAAAGCGCCACAACCGGCTGCTGGTCGCCTTCCACATCGTCACCGATGCCCTGCTGGGGATGGTGGCGTTCATCCTCGCCTATTTCTTTCGCTTCGAGACCGGGCTGATTCCGGCCCCGAAGGGGCAGCCACCGGTCGAGCAGTACCTCGACATCCTGCCGATCATCGCCATCGTCGTGCCGCTGGCGTTCCAGCTCCAGGGGCTGTACCGGCTGCGCCGCGGGCGGTCGCGCATCGACGACTTCTTCAACGTGCTGGTCGGCAGCGTGATCGCGGTGGTGTTCGGCGTCGTCGTCACGCTGTATGTCGGGACCTACTACATTTCGGACGCGCAGAAAGCGCTCGGCGCGTATCAGGTGTCGCAGCTCAGCTGGGCCACGTTCCTCGTCTTCAACATCGCCCTGACCTACCTGTCGCGGAAGCTGGTGCGCGAGGCGCTGGAGCGGCGGTGGGTTGCCGGCGTCGGGCTCCGCCGCATCCTGATTGCCGGGGCCGGCGAGCTGGGGCGCATGGTCGCGGACAAGGTGCTCGAGCATCGCGAGCTCGGCTATCAGATCGTCGGGTTCCTCGACGATCGCGCCGGCGGCGATCACCTGGGGTATCGCGGGTTGCCGCTGCTCGGCCGGCTCGAGGAGGCGGCGGAGATCATCCGGCGCGAGCGCGTCGATCACCTGTACGTGGCGCTGCCGCTGGAAGAGCACATGAAGCTGCTCGACCTGGTCGAGACCACCAGCCGCGAGGGCGTGGACGTCAAGGTGGTGCCGGACCTGCTGCAGTTCATCGCGCTGCGCGCCCGGCTGGAAGACCTCGACGGCGTCCCGGTCATCAACCTCAACGACGTCCCGCTGCAGGGGATCAACGCCATCCTCAAGCGGGCGATCGACATCGCCATTTCGGCGGCGGCGCTGGGCGTGATGACCGTGCCGATGCTGATCATCGCCTGGTTGATCAAGCGGGAGACGCCGGGGCCGATCTTCTACCACCAGGAGCGCATGGGCCTCGACGGCAAGCAGTTCGTGGTTTACAAGTTCCGCACCATGCCGGTGGACGCGGAGGCCGACACCGGGCCGATCTGGTCCGACCAGGACGATCCGCGCGCGACGCGAGTGGGCATGTGGCTGCGCAAGCGCGACCTCGACGAGTGGCCGCAGTTCTGGAACGTGCTCAAGGGCGACATGTCCATCGTCGGCCCGCGGCCCGAGCGTCCGTTCTTCGTCGAGCAGTTCAAGCATCGCATTCCGCAGTACATGCTGCGGCACAAGGTCAAGGCCGGGATCACCGGCTGGGCGCAGGTCAACGGCTGGCGCGGCAACACGTCGCTGGAGAAGCGCATCGAATACGACTTGTATTACATCGAGAACTGGTCCGTATCGCTGGACCTGAAGATCATGTGGCTGACGCTGCTGCGCGGGGTGTTCGCCCAGCGCCCGGCGGCCTAGCAGCCCCCTCATCCGGCCCCCGCGTGCCACACTCATCCTTCGTCTCCCGAACCAGCCCATGACCCAGGAGCGCGTCGTCATCACCGGAGTGGCAGGATTCATCGGCTCGCACCTGGCCGAGGCCCTGCTCGATCGCGGCTATGCCGTGATCGGGATCGACAACCTGCTGACCGGGGACGTGGCGAACATCGCGCATCTGCGCAACCGCCCCTTCGAGTTCATCAAGCACGACGTCACCAACTACATCTACATCGACGGCCCGGTGCACTTCGTCCTGCACTGGGCGAGCCCGGCGAGCCCGATCGACTACCTCGAGCTGCCGATCCCGACGCTGAAGGTGGGGGCGCTGGGCACGCACAAGGCGCTCGGCCTGGCCAAGGCCAAGGGCGCTCGCTTCGTGATCGCCTCGACCTCCGAGGTCTACGGCGACCCGCTCGAGCACCCGCAGCGAGAGAGCTACTGGGGCAACGTCAACCCGATCGGCCCGCGCGGCGTCTACGACGAGGCCAAGCGCTTCGCCGAGGCGATGACCGTGGCCTACCACCGGTTTCACGGTCTCGACACCAAGATCGTGCGCATCTTCAACACCTACGGTCCGCGGATGCGCATCCGCGACGGCCGCGCCGTGCCCGAGTTCATCTCCCAGGCGCTGCGCCACGAGGACGTCACCGTCTTCGGCGACGGACGGCAGACCCGGAGCTTCTGCTACATCAGCGACCTGGTGGACGGCATCATCAGGCTGATGCTGTCCTCGATCAACGACCCGGTGAACATCGGCAACCCGACGGAGATGACCATCGAGCAGATCGCCAAGGTCATCATCGAGATGACCGGCTCACGGAGCCGCATCGTCTACAAACCGCTGCCCGAGGACGACCCGAAGGTCCGCAAGCCGGACATCACGCGGGCGCGCACGCTCCTCGGCTGGGAGCCGAAGGTCGCCCTGCGCGAGGGGCTGGAGCAGACGATCGCCTACTTCCGTGCCAAGTCCGCCTGAGCCGGGCTACTGGTTGATGATTCTCGCCACCCGGAACACGTAGTCGATGCCGGAGGCGAGCGTGATCGCCAGCGCGCCCCACAGGAACGCGTCGACGACCCACGAGGTCGTCCCGAGATAGTTGAAGTACATCACCACCACGCAGGTGAGGATGAAGAACGCGGTCGCACCCTTGCCGAGCAGCGACGGCTTGAACGTCCGCGGACCCACGGCGAGGCTGACGATGGCGACGGTGAGCACGATGCCGACGTCGCGGCTGATGACCAGGATGGTCAGCCAGACGGGAATACGGTTCACCAGCCCGATATTCGGCAGGGTCAGGACAATGAAGGTCGTGACCAGCAGCAGCTTATCGGCCGCCGGATCCAGCCACGCGCCCAGGTCCGTCTTCTGATCGGCGGCGCGGGCAATCAGCCCGTCGAGCGCGTCGGTGGCCCCGGCGACGGCGAAGGTGATCAGCGCCCAGCCGAAGTAGCCATAGACGACCAGCAGCACGAACGCGGGGATGAGCAGCATCCGCAGCACCGTGATCTGGTTGGCGACGGTGAACATGGCGGGCTCAGGGCGCGGCGGCGAGGGCCTCGAGGCGGCCGACCACCTCGGCGACCTCGTCACCGGTCACCGGACGTAGCAACTGGAAGCTGCCGTCCTCGGCCAGGCGCATCACCCCCGCCGCGACGGCCTGCGACACCGCCGGATAGGTCAGGTGCGCGGGACTGACGTCGGCGATCTTCAGCCGCGCGTCCTGCCACGCCGGGGCACCCGGCCGGTCGCGGGCAATCAGGGTCAGGACGCGCGCGACCGTTTGCGCCAGGTCGCCGCGGCGCACGCGCCCCCCCGGCTGGAACGTGTAGTTCGGCTGTGTGTCCATGACGCCGCTGCGGACGACGGCCAGGATCCACGACTGCGCCCAGTGACCGCGCGCGTCGGTGACGACGGCCTGGCGCTGGGGCGCGCGCGCGAGCATCGGCGCCAGGCGCACGGCCAGCATCGCGGCGACGTCGCCGCGCGTCGCCGCCGGTGTCCCGGGGATGGCGCGATATTCCTCCGGCAGCTTGGCCAGCGCCACGGCCTCGCGCACGCGTGCCAGGTGGTCGGTCAGCACCTCGGAAGGATCGATGGCGACCGCCGTCTCGTACGCCTCCAGGGCGCCCGCGGCGTCGCCCTGCTCTTCGCGGATGGCGCCGATCTGGCCCCACGACCGCGCGTCGCCCGGATCGAGTGTGACCGCCTTGGTCAGGTTCTCCAGCGCGAGCGCCGGCTCCCCCGCCTTCCGATTGACCAGCGCGAGATCGCGGTAGAGAAACGGCGAATCGGGCGAGGCGGCAATGGCCTGCGAGTAGGCGGACGTGGCTTCCTCCCACCGGCCGGCGTCGGTCGCCGCCTTGGCGCGGGCGAGGTTGTCCTGCAACGCCCGGACGCGCAGCAGCTCCACCCGGCTCTTGATGTCGGTGAGCGACGGATCGACCTTGAGCGCGGTTTCGAAGCTGGTCAGCGCGTCACCGTCACGGCCCAGTTCCAGCAGGGCGCGGCCGCGGCCGAGCAGGGCGGGAACATAGGCATCGGCGCTGGCCAGGGCACGCTCGAAGCGGGCGACGGCGTCCCTGGCATCCTTGCGCGCCAGCTCGAGATAGCCGAGCGCGGTTTCCGCGGGATGAAACGACGGCTGCGCCTTGAGCGCGGCCTGGAACTCGCGCTCGGCGTTGCGCAGGTTGTTCGCCTGCAGGAACTGCCAGCCGCGATCGATGCGCGTCGCCTGGTTCGCGTCGGTGCCGGGCGGGAGCGTGGGGTAGCGGAACTCGGGGTGGCTCGGCGCCGTGGGCACCGGCGGCGGCGCCGGGGTGCGGGCCGCGCACGACGCCGCGAGCAGCGCCAGGAGGACGAGGGCGGCGCGCCGCCCGCCGATCGTGCGGCCGCTCGTGGTCCGTCCACGCGGCAGCCGGACCCGATCGCGCGACGCGGCGCCCGGATCGCCAGGCGTGCGGAGTGAGCATATCGGCCATATGCGAGCGACACGCAACGCCGCGACGAGGCGGGATGCCCCGTCCGCGAGATGGTCCGGCGTCAGCGTGGACGGGCCACTAGCCACGACGCCCTCCCGCGGCGCGCGCGGGTTCGACCGGCTGGATGCGGTCGAGGAGCCGGCGCGGGACGTCGGCCACGATCGCCGCGTGGTCGCCGTGGGTGACCTGGCTGTGCACCCGGGCGTAGCGATACAGCCAGGCCAGGCGCGCACGGTCCGCGTCCGAGGCGAGATCGAGCTCCACCGACACCCGCTGCTGATCGAGCGCGACGCGGGCGGCCATCGTCTCCAGCAGCTCGCCACAGCCCTCGCCGGTGGCGGCCGCAATCAGCACCGCCGCGGGGTCGGCCGCGGACAGACGGCGGCGCTCGTCCGCGGTCAGCAGGTCGCTCTTGTTGTAGACCTCGATCCGCGGCGCTGCGCTGGCACCGACTTCTTCCAGCACGCGGTTGACGGCGGCGAGGTGACGATCCCGCTCCGGCGACGAGGCGTCGATGACGTGGACGACGAGGTCGGCGGCGGCCGTTTCCTCGAGCGTCGCGCGAAACGCCGCGACCAGCGCATGCGGGAGGCGATCGATGAAGCCCACGGTGTCGGAGAGCAGGAGCGCGCGCCGGTCCGGAAGCTTGACCTGCCGCACCAGCGGGTCGAGGGTGACGAACAGGGCGTCGGACACGGCGGCATCGGCACGCGTCAGGCGATTGAACAGCGTCGTCTTGCCGGCGTTGGTGTAGCCGACCAGCGCCACGGTCGGCACCGCCGTCTTCTGCCGCCGCTCGCGCAGCTGCGAGCGACGCTGACGGACATCGTTGATGTCCTGCTGCAGCGCGTGGATGCGGGTGCGGATGCGGCGGCGATCGCTTTCCAGCTTCGTCTCACCAGGGCCGCGGGTGCCGATGCCGCCGCCCAGCCGCGACAATTCGGGCCCGGCGCCGACCAGACGCGGCAACAGGTAGCGCAGCTGGGCCAACTCGACCTGCAGCTGCCCTTCGCGCGTGCGCGCCCGCGCGGCGAAGATGTCGAGAATGAGTTGGGTGCGATCGACGACACGGACGCCGAGTCGCTTCTGCAGCTCGCGCAGCTGCGCCGGCGACAGCTCGTTGTCGAAAATCACCAGGTCCACCTCGGCCTCGGCCGCGGCGTGCGCGAGCAGGGCGACCTTGCCGCTGCCGAGAAACGTCGCGGAGTCGGGGTGCGGCCGCTCCTGCAGCACTCGCAGTGCGACGAGGGCGCCGGCGGCGTCGGCCAGCCCGGCCAGCTCTTCCAGCGAGTGCTCGGCGTCGATGCGGCGAGTATGCCCCGCCACCAGGCCGACCAGAGCCGCGCGCTCCTGCGCACGTCGGCCGGGCGCGCCACGGTGACGGGATGACACGAGCGCGGGGCGCCGATCAGGCATGCTCTCCCCTCAACTTTATCACGCGCCTCCGCCGATCTCGCCACGTCACAACGTGACGACGCGACGACGCGTGGAGGCACGCGCGTCGCGGCACCTCGGCGCGGCGCGGCGATGGCGCGGTCGTGCCGGGCTCGCGCGCGGCAGCACATATAATCAGCCGGTGCGTTTGCAGACCGAGGCCGCCGAGGCAGTACCCCTGCCGTTGACGGCCTATCCTCCCGCGCAGGACAACATCTTCAGCACGCTCGCCGATCGCATCGACGTCGACCCCTTCAACGCGGTGGCGACGACGATTTTCTTCCTCGCCATCCTGCACACCTTCGCGACGGCGCACTTCACCCGCTGGGCGCATCAGCTGCAGCACGTGCACGACGAGCGGCTGCGCGCCCAGGGCCGGGAGCCGCGACCGCGCATCGCCGCCGAGGTGATGCACTTCCTCGGCGAGGTCGAAGTGGTCTTCGGGCTGTGGGCCGTGGTCCTCCTCATTGCGATCACGACCGGCGAGGGTTGGGCAGCGGCCACGCACTACGTCAACGATACCGTCGACTACACCGAGCCGCTGTTCGTCGTCGTCATCATGGCGCTGGCGTCCACGCGCCCGATCATCATCTTTGCCGAGCGCGCGCTGCGCCGCGTCGCCAGCCTCGGCCAGGAGACCCCGGCGGCGTGGTGGCTGTCGATCCTGACCATCGCGCCGATTCTCGGGTCGTTCGTCACCGAACCGGCGGCCATGACCATCGCCGCCGTGCTGCTCGCGCGCCAGTTCTACGACCTGCAGCCGAGCCAGCGCCTGAAGTACGCCACGCTGGGCCTGCTCTTCGTCAACGTTTCGATCGGGGGCACGCTCACCCACTTCGCCGCGCCGCCCGTGCTGATGGTGGCGCGGGTCTGGGAATGGACCACGCCGTTCATGCTCAGCCACTTCGGCTGGCGCGCGGTCGTCGCGCTCGTGCTCTCCAACATCGTCTACTTTCTGATCTTCCGGAAGGAATTGCTGGCCCTGCGCCATCGTGCCCCGGTACGCGACGTCTTCAAGCCCGACCCGGATTTCGGCGCGGCGCCGGTGCCAGGGCTCTACCCGGTCCCGGTGTGGCTGACGCTGACGCACATGTCGTTCATGGCCTGGACAGTGGTCAACGCCCACTATCCGGCGCTGTTCGTCGGCGGCTTCCTCATCTTCCTCGGGTTCGCCAAGGCGACGGCCATGTACCAGAGCCGGATCGAGCTCAAGTCGCCGCTGCTCGTCGGCTTCTTCCTCGCCGGGCTGGTCATCCACGGCGGGCTGCAGGGCTGGTGGATCTCGCCGGTGCTGGCGAGCCTCGCCGAGCAGCCGCTGTTCTTCGGCGCCGTCATTCTGACGGCGTTCAACGACAACGCGCTCATCACCTTTCTGGCCACGCTGGTCCCCGACCTGAGCGAGCCGCTGCGCGTGGCGGTGGTCGAGGGCGCGGTCACCGGCGGCGGCCTGACCGTCATCGCCAACGCCCCCAATCCCGCCGGCCAGTCGATTCTGAGCCGGTTCTTCGACGGCGGCGTATCGCCGCTCCGGCTCCTGCTCGGCGCGCTGCTGCCGACGGCGATGGCGGTGGTCGCCTTCCGCGTGCTGTAACCGGACCGCGAGCCGGCGCCTGGTCACGCCACGGTGACGCCGGCGTCCGGCGGCGGCGGCGCGCCGGGCGGGGTCGCCCGCATCCCGATCGCGACCGCGACGCCGAGCCCGACCATCAGCAGGACGTCGACGATGAACACCACCCGCAATCCGGACGCGCCGAGCACCCCGGCGAGGACGGGACTGAAGGCCAGCCCGATGAGCGAGGCGGTGGTCATGATGCTGAAGCCGGTCACGTGCGCGTCGGCAGGCAGCAGCGCCCCCGCCGTGGCGTAGGCGGCCGTCATCGCCACGCCGATGCCGATGCTGGCGGCGACCAGCGCCGTGGCCAACGTCCACATCGAGGGGACGAGGACGATCAGCGCCAGTGCCGCGGCGGTGATCGCGGCCACCGTCGTCAACAGCGCGCGGGCGGAGTAGCGGGCCATGAAGCGCGCCGCGACCTTGTGGCCGAGCGCGGCGCCGAACGCCGCCAGCGAGAACAGGACGCCGGACACGGTGGCAATCCGGTCGGGCGACACGCCCAGCTGCTCCACGAACAGCGGCAGAATCGGACTGAAGCTGCGATCGACGGTCTGCAGGCCGAAGATGACCGCGAGGACGAGGAGGAAGCCGGGAGTGCCGGCGAGCTCGCGCACCACCGATCCGAGGCTCCGCCCGGCCGCGCGTGCGCGCCGTTCGCGCGGCTCGCGGTAGAGCACCGCCATCATCACCAGCGCCACGAGGTAGAAGGCGGCGGTGACCAGGAACGCCCGGCGCAGGCCGACGATCGGCGCCAGCAGCCCCCCGACCACCGGGCCGATGGCGGGGCCGAGCCGCTGCCCCATCTGCACCGATCCGATCGCCCGCGCCATGCGGTCGCGCGGCACCGATTCGGCGGCCATGGCCATCGTCAGCGCGCCATAGCCGGCAAACACGCCGAGCAGGCCGCGCAGGGCGACCAGCTGCCACGGCGCGGTGACGAACGCCATCGCCGCCTTGGTCAGCACGAACGCCGCCAGCGACCGGATCACGAGGAGCTTGCTGCCATAGCGATCGCCGACGCGCCCCCACAGCGGCGCGCTGATCGCCGTGATGGCCGGCGTCGCCCCGAGCGTGAGGCCGCTCCACAGGGCGATTTCGCCGACATCGCGCACGCCCAGCTCGCTGATGTAGAGCGGCAGAAACGGCATCACCAGCGTGAATCCGGCGAAGCCGGTGAAGCCGGTCGCGGCCGCGACGAAGACGTTACGCCGCGATTGTCGGTCGGACAGCTCCAATCGAGGGCCGGACTCAGAAGCGGATCTTGACGGCCGGGCCCGGGTGCACCTGGATGCTGTCGATGAACCGGATGCGATGCGGGTTGGTCTGCATGATCATCGAGCTGATGCGGATGCCCTCGCCGAAGAAGCGGACGCCCTTCATCAGCGTGCCCTCGGTGACCCCGGCGGCGGCGAAGATGATGTCCTTGCCCGAGGCCAGGTCCTCCGACTTGAACACCCGGCGCACGTCGGTAATGCCCATCGCCTTGCAGCGCTCCTCGTGCTCGGGCTTGGAGACCACCAGGCGCGCGTAGATCTCGCCGTTGAGGCAGCGCATCGCAGCGGCGGTGAGCACGCCCTCGGGCGCGCCGCCGGTGCCCATCACCGCGTGCACGCCGCTGCCGGCGACGGCGGCGGCGATGCCGGCGGAGAGGTCGCCGTCGCCGATGAGCCGGATGCGAGCGCCGGTCGCACGGATGTCGGCGATCAGCTTCTCGTGACGAGGACGGTCGAGCACCACCACCGTCAGTTCGTCGATCTGCCGCCCGAGACAGCGGGCGATCGCGCGCAGGTTCTCGCGCACCGGCGCGTCGAGGTCCACCATGTGCTTCGAGCTGGGGCCGACCACCAGCTTTTCCATGTAGACGTCCGGCGCGTGCAGCAGCCCGCCGCGCTCCGACGCCGCCAGGACGGCGATGGCGTTGGGCTCGCCCGTGGCACAGAGGTTGGTGCCCTCGAGCGGGTCGACGGCGATGTCCACTTCGTCGAACTGCCGGGAGGCGCCGTTGGGATGATGCGCCATGCCGACGTTCTCGCCGATGTACAGCATCGGCGCCTCGTCGCGCTCGCCCTCGCCGATGACGATGGTGCCGTCGATCGGCACCGTGTCGAGCTCCTTGCGCATCGCTTCGACCGCCACCTGGTCGGACAGGTGGCGATCCCCCTGCCCCATCGTGTGGGCACAGGCGACCGCCGCCTGCTCGACCACGCGCAGGAACTCGAGCGACAGGTCCGACTCCATTTTCTTGCGCGGGTGCGACTTCGCGGCGGCGGTTGATGCTGACATGTTCATGCCTCAGTCCTGGACGTGCGGATCGTCCACGCGGCCGTTACGCCGAGGGATAGGGCGGCAACTCGCAGCGCAGGGCCTTGTCCTGCCGGAACCCGAGGACGTAATCGGCCTGCATGACCGTGTGAATCTCGCGCGTGCCTTCGTAAATCACGGCGCCCTTGCAATTGCGGTAGAAGCGCCCCACCGGGTACTCGTCCGAGTAGCCGTTGGCCCCGTGCACCTGCACCGCATTGCCGGCGGCGGTCTCCGAGGCCACGGTCGCGTACCACTTCGCCAGGCTCGTCTCGCGGGTGTTGCGCGCGCCCTGGTTCTTCAGCCAGCCCGATCGCATCCACAGCAGCCGGGAGATCTGGTAGTCGGCCTCCATGCGCGCGATCATCTCCTTGACCAGCTGGTGCTCGCCGATGCGCTGGCCGAACGTCGTGCGTTCCAGCGCGTACTTCGCACTGGCGTCGCGGCAGGCGCGGATGAGCCCGGTCGCGCCGGCCGCCACCGTGTAGCGCCCCTGATCGAGGGCGAACATGGCGATCTTGAAGCCCTCACCGGGACGCCCGAGCACATTCTCCGCCGGGACCTCCATGTCGTCCATCTTGAAGAACCCGGTGTTGCCGGCGAGAATGCCCCATTTTTCCTTGAGCGTCCCGCTGGAAAACCCCTTGAATCCCCGCTCGACGATGAAACAGGTGATGCCCGACGGGTCGCGCTGCTTCTTCTTCTCGGCATCCGACCACGCGAAGACGAGGAAGTTGTCGGCCACGTCGGCCAGCGAGATCCACATCTTCTCGCCGTTCAACACCCAGCGGTCGCCCTTCTGCACCGCCGTCGTCTGGATGCCCCTGGCGTCGCTGCCGGCGGACGGCTCGGTCAGGCCATAGGTCGAGAGCTTCTCGCCCTGCGCCTGCGGCACCAGGTAGCGCGTCTTCTGGTCCGCGGTCCCCCAGGTGAGCAGCGACAGGCAGTTGAGTCCTGCGTGCACCGACATGATGACGCGCAGCGAGGTGTCGATGTATTCCAGCTCCTCGCTCGCCACGCCGAGCGCCAGGTAATCCATCCCGGCGCCGCCGTATTCCTGCGGCACCGAGATGCCGAGCAGGCCGAGCCGCTTCATCCCGCCGAGGATGAGATCCTGGTCGAACCGATGCGCCCGATCCAGGTCCCGGATCCTGGGCGCCACCTCGCGCAGACCCCACTCGCGGACGCTCTGTTCGAGGAGGCGCTGTTCGTCTGTCATTTCGAAATTGAGCATGGCAACAGGGAATACTATCAGGGACTGTGAGGGGAGGGGGCCGGCAGTGGCCACCGCGGATCCGGGTCAGCCGCCAGCCGGCTGAACGGCCACCGTCATCGCCGTGCCGCGCGATGCCCCGAGGCGGTCCGCGGCGCTGCCGCCGTTGACGGCGACCTCGAGGTGATCGCTGCTGCCGAACAGCGCGCACACCGTTCCCCCCGGCGCATCCGCGTAGGTGGTCACCATCCGCTCCACCTCGTGCGACCCGACGGTGACCGACAGCGGACGGCCGTGCACGACCTGGTCGAACGTCCGGCGGTCGATGTTGGAGACGAGGTTCCCGAAGCGGTCCACCCGGAGCACCTCGCCGTCGACGCGATCCGCCGTCAGCGCCGGCTCCGGGATGGCGAGCACCTGGTAGTCGGTCACGGGACGGCCGAAGCTCGCCAGCCCGGTGCCCTTGGCCAGCCAGCCGGCGGCCGGCGCGAACCGGTCGCGTCCCTCGAAGGTGCGGCTCACGGTCGCACGCGCGAACTTGCGCTCGCTGAGCTCCACCACCCGCCGCGGCGGGGTGTCGCGGAACACCGCGGTCAGCACGCCGTTGTCCGGCGCGACGAAGCGGTAGTCGCCGGCCTCGGCCGCCAGGCCGCGGCGGCTCGACCCCACGCCGGGATCGATCACCACCAGGAAGACCGTCCCGCTGGGAAAGTAGCGGTAGCAGGCCGCCAGCTCCAGCGCCCCGCCGAGCACGTCGTGCGGCGCCACGTCATGGCCGATGTCCACGAGGGTGGCGTCGGGACACACGCTCAGCAGGACCGCCTTCAGCGTCCCGGCGTAATGATCGCGGGTGCCGAAGTCGGTGAGGAGCGCGACGACGGGCCTCATGGGAGAGTGGCTCGGAAACGGCGAGCCGTCAGCAGCCCCGTCCCGAACGCTTCCAGGGGACTAGCTGGGCTTGCGGAACAGAATCTCGCGGACGTTGTTCTTCATCAGGAACGATTCCGCCACGCGCAGGCCCTCGAACATCTTGATGATGTCGCGATTGAGCAGCACCCGCTGCCGCGCGCGCGAGGACGGATACGTCTTGTAGCGCAGCGTCGTGTCGTCCGTCACGACGAACTTGGTGTAGACCTGCGCCTTGGATTCCACCGTGTTGAAGAACGCGAGCAGGGCGCCATCGGGCCGCAGGATGCGGGTGAGCTCGATGGCCAGTGCGTGTGCGGCCGGCCGATCGAGGAAGTCGAGCACGTCCCAGCACAGAATGCCGTCGACGCTCTCGGATGGCTGCGCGAACCGCGAGGCGAAGAACGCGGCCAGCTGACCGGTCCGGCCGTCCTTGACGTGCTGCTCGATGTCACCCGCCACGTCCTCGACGCGGATGCGGCACCCGAGCTGCTCGCCGAAGAACGTGACGTTGGGGCCGACGACCGGGCCGAGGTCGATGAGGACGGGGTTCTCGCGCGCCTTGAGCAGCTTGAGGAACTTGGCCAGCGCCTTGGTCGGATGCGTAGGCGAGGCCGACGCGCCCGGCTCGGCGACGGCGCGCGCCGCGGGCGCACGCCGTCCTCCGAACATCGAGAACAAGTCAGTCAATGACCGTGTCGCGCCGGACATGTGGCCCTCGGCGCCGTGGCCTACGCGCCCACCTTCTGGCCCGACGAGGCGGGCTGGGCCGGCGTCGCCGGCTTGGCCGCCGGCGCGGTGGCCGGGGTGGATGCACCAGCACTCGCGGCGGGCTTCACACCGGCGCGCTGCATGTCGACGCTGCCGCGGAAGTGCGCGCCTTCGGCGATGGCGACGCGCGGCGAGATGATGTCGCCGTCGACCGAACCGTTGTCGCGGATATCGACCTTCTCGGACGCCGTGACGTTGCCGACGACCTCCCCGAGCACGACGACCGCCTTGGCGAACACCTCAGCGCGGATCTTGCCATTCGGGCCGATGGTGAGCACGTTCTCCCGCAGCTCAATCCGGCCCTCGGCGTGGCCCTCGATGGTGAGATCCTCGCTCCCGCTCAACTCGCCCTTGATGACAACCGACTTGCCGATGTTCACCTTGTCCCTCTCAATCTGTCCGCGCGTATCCGTGCCGGGTTTGGACGTTGCAGCCGACGGCGGCGCCGAGGCCGCAGGCGCTGCAGGGGCTGGTGGGGGTGGGGGCGTCGGCTTCGCCGACTCATCACGCTTCCACATTGCTGAAAATCCTCGCCCTCTCCGGGCGAACGACGCCTGAGGGCCACTTTGGAAACCCGGGGAGTGGGTCTCGGTTTTGAAGCGACGGCCAGTATATTGAGGCCCGCCGAGCGTTGTCTACCCCTTTTATTGCTGGGGGTTAGCAGGAATGCTACGATCGACACAGGGTGAGCCGCGTCTATCTCGATCACAACGCGACGACGCCGGTTGCCCCCGAGGTGGCCGGCCGGATGGACCGCGCCGTCCGGGAACTCTGGGGAAACGCCTCGAGCGTCCACCACTTCGGCCAGCAGGCCAAGGCCGCGGTCGACGAGGCCCGGGCCGCCGTGGCGGCGCTCATCGGCGCCGAGCCCTCGGAGGTCGTGTTCACCGCCGGCGGCACCGAAAGCGACAATTTCGCCCTCCGCGGCGCCGCCGAAGCCCTCGAACCGACCGGCCGGCGCCACCTGATTGCCTCCGCCATCGAACACGAGGCTGTCCTCAACACCTGCAAGGCCCTGGCGAAGCGGGGGTGGCGCATCACGCTCCTGCCGGTCGACCAGACCGGCATCGTCGACCCCGACGCGCTCCGGGCCGAGATCCGCGAGGATACGGCGATCGTGTCGGTGATGCACGCCAACAACGAGATTGGCACCCTCCAGCCGGTGGCCGCCCTGGCCGCGATCGCCCGGGCGCACGGGGCGCTGATGCATACCGACGCGGTGCAGACCGCCGGGAAGATCCCGATCGACGTGCGAGCGCTGGGCGTGGACCTGCTGTCGATGTCCGGACACAAGTTCTACGGGCCGAAGGGCATTGGCGCGCTGTGGATCCGCAAGACCGTCCGGCTGCTCCCCTACGTCACCGGCGGGCGGCAGGAGCGCAATCGCCGGGCCGGCACCGAGAACGTCCCCGCCATCGTCGGCCTCGGCGCCGCCGCCGAGCGTGCCGCCGGCACGATGCGCACCGAAGCCGTGCGCCTCGCGGCGCTGCGCGATCGGCTCGAGCACGGGATCCTCGCCTCGGTCCACGGCACCGAGCGCAACGGCGCCGCCGAGCCGCGCGTGCCCAACACGTCGAACATCAGCGTGGCGCGGGTCGAGTCGGAATCGCTCCTGATCGGCCTGGACCTGGACGGCATCGCCGTCTCGTCGGGATCGGCCTGCTCGTCCGGCACGCTCGAGCCGTCGCACGTGCTCAAGGCCATGGGACTCCCCCACGCGCGCACGCTCAGCTCGCTGCGCTTCAGCCTCGGCGCAGGCAACACCGACGCCGACATCGACCGCGTGATCCGTGCGTTGCCGCCGCTGGTCGAGAAGCTCCGGAGCCTGAGCCCCGTCGGAGGCCGCCGGTGAGACGACGGGGCCCGCGATGCGCGTAGTCGTCGCCATGTCCGGCGGCGTGGATTCATCCGTCGCCGCCGCCCTGCTCGCCGAGCAGGGGCATGACGTCATCGGTGTGTCGATGCAGCTCTACGATCAGCGCGAGGGGCAGGACGGGTTCGGGACCTGCTGCACGCTCGACGACCTGCACGACGCCCGACGCGTGGCCGCCGCGCTCGGCATCCCGCATTACATCGTCAACTTCGAGAGCCGCTTCGACGAGCAGGTCGTCTCGAACTTCGTGCGCGAGTACGGGGCGGGACGCACCCCGATTCCCTGTGCCCACTGCAACGCCGACCTGAAGTTCTCGACCCTCCTCGACCGCGCCGTCGGCTTCGGGGCCGACGGGCTGGCAACCGGCCATTACGCGCGCATCGACCGGCTGCCGGACGGGACCTTCGCACTCCGCCGCGGCCTCGATCCGGGGAAGGACCAGACCTACTTCCTGTTCTCGCTCACGCAGGACCAACTGGCGCGCGCCTGGTTCCCGGTGGGACACCTCGCCAAGAGCGAGGTGCGCGCCCACGCCCGGCGGCTGGACCTGAAGGTTGCCGCCAAGCCCGACAGCCAGGAGATCTGCTTCGTCCCCGACGGCGACTACGCCGGGTTCATCGAGCGGACCGCGCCCGAGCTGAAGCGGCCCGGCGCCGTCGTCGACCAGGCCGGCGAGGTCGTCGGCGCCCACGCCGGCGTGCACCGCTTCACGATTGGGCAGCGCAAGGGGCTCGGCGTATCGGCGCCCGAGCCGCTCTACGTGCTGAAGATTCGCCCGGAGACGGCGCAGGTCGTGGTCGGCCCGCGTGCGGCGCTGGAGCGATCGACCCTGACCGCGTCGCAGGTGAACTGGGTGTCGGGGCGACCGATCGAGGCGTGGACGCCGGTCACCGCGCAAATCCGCCATCGCCACGTCGCCGCGGCCGGCCGGGTGCGCGCCGCGGGGCCGGCGCGCGCCGAGGTGGAGTTCGACGCGCCACAGTCGGCGATCACCCCCGGGCAGGCGGTCGTCTTCTACAACGGCGACGTCGTGGTCGGGGGCGGATGGATCGACTGACGCGCCCGCGCGGCGCGATCAGCCGCTGATCTCGGAGACCTGTTCGGTGGGGACGTCGTGCGCCAGGCCGGAGAGGAAGCGCTCGGCGTCGATGGCCGCCATGCACCCGGTGCCGGCGGCAGTGACCGCCTGGCGATAGATGTGATCCTGCACGTCGCCGGCGGCGAACACGCCGGGCACGCTGGTGCGGGTGCCCGCGGTGGTCACGATGTAGCCGCCCTCGTCGAGCGTCAGCTGGCCCGCGACCATCGCCGTGTTCGGGATGTGGCCGATGGCGATGAACAACCCGTCGACGGCGATCTCGCTGGTGGCGCCCGTCTCCAGGTTGCGCAGCACGAGCGCGGTCACCATGCCGGCGGCCGGGTCCTTGATGTCGACGACCTCGGTGTTCCAGGTGAACCGGATATTGGCGATCGATCGCGCCTTGTCCTGCATCACCTTGGACGCCCGCAGCGTGTCGCGGCGGTGGATGACCGTCACCGACGAGGCGAGCTTCGAGAGGTAGATCGCCTCCTCCATCGCGGTATCGCCGCCGCCCACGACCGCGACCTCCCGCCCCTTGAAGAAGAAGCCGTCGCACGTGGCGCAGGTCGACACGCCGCGGCCGGAGAGCTGCTTGTCGACGCCGAGGTCGAGCCACTTGGCGGAGGCGCCGGTGGCCAGGATCAGCGCGTCGGCCAGGTATTCGGTCTTGCCGACGGTGAAGCGGAACGGCCGCTGCGACAGATCGAGCGCGCCGACGTCGCCCTGGACGAACGTCGTCCCGAAGCGCTCGGCCTGGACGCGCATCTCCTCCATCAGGTCGGGCCCGAGGATCCCGTCGCGGAACCCGGGGTAGTTGTCCACCGCCGTCGTGAGCATCAGCTGTCCGCCCTTCTCGATCCCCTCGATGACGAGGGGACTGAGGTTGGCGCGGCCGGTGTACAGCGCGGCGGTGAGCCCGGCCGGGCCGGTGCCGATGATGGCGACGCGATGACGCGGGGTCATGGGAACGTCAGGCCCTGCCGTCGCGGGCCTCGCCGGTGGCCAGGTGCTTGTCGATGACCCGCACCAGGTCTTCCTTGTTGGCCAGGCCGACCACGGTTTCCTTCAGTTCTCCGTCCTTGAACAGCAGGATCGTCGGAATGCCGCGAATGAAGTACCGGTTCGGCGTCATCGGATTCTCGTCGATGTTGACCTTGGCCACGGTCACGCGTCCGTTGTAGTCGTCGGCCAGCTGGTCCACGGTGGGGGCCAGACGGCGGCACGGGGCGCACCACTCCGCCCAGAAGTCCACGAGCACGATGCCGTCCTTGACGGACTGATCGAAATCCGAGTCGGTGAATGTCTTGATCTTTTCCGAAGCCATATGAATGCCTCAACCGGTTAGATGCCGGGGTCCGGCGCCTGGTTACGCGCGAACCCCCGTCGAGCCGCCCGTTCGGCGTGCGGCGATCACTCTTTTATACACCGTCACGTACTCCGATGCCGAGCGGTCCCACGAGAAGTCGGCCTGCATCCCGTTTGCCTGCAGCCGCTTCCAGACGCGCGGCTGGCGGAACGTCTCCAGCGCCCGGCGCAGGGCGTCGAGCAGCGCGCCGGGTGAGTACTCGGAGAACAGGAAGCCGGTTCCCTCGCCGGTTCGCGGGTCGTAGGGTCGCACCGTATCCACCAGCCCGCCAACCGCCCGCACCACGGGAACGGTGCCGTAGCGCATGCTGTACATCTGGTTGAGGCCGCAGGGCTCGAACCGGGACGGCATGAGGAAGAGGTCGGCCCCGGCCTCGACGAGATGGGCGCGCCGCTCGTCGAAGCCCATGTACGCCCCGATCCGATCCGGAAAGCGGGCGGCGAGCTCGCGCCACATCTGCTCGAAGCGCCACTCGCCGGAGCCGACGACGGTAAAGGCGGCGCCCAGGCGCGGCAGGTCGCCGGCGAGCGCCTCGACCAGGTCGAGCCCCTTCTGCTCCACTTGCCGCGACACCATGCCGACGATCGGCCGCTCCATCGCGGCCGCGTCGGATGGCAGGCCGAACAACTGCAGCAGCGCGCGCTTCGCCTCGCGCTTGCCGGCGAGCGAGGCGGCGTCGTAGGGCGCCGGCAGGTGCGGGTCGCGCGCCGGATCCCACTCGTCCACCTCGATGCCGTTGAGGATGCCGACCAGGGCGCTCGCGCGGCGCCGCATCACGCCGTCGAGGCCATAGCCGTACTCCGGGCGCTGGATCTCCTCGGCGTAGGTCGGGCTGACGGTCGTGATCGCATCGCTGAACATCAGCCCCGCCTTGAGGAAGCTCAGGCGGTCCCAGAACTCGAACCCCGCCAGCGAGAAATCCTCCCAGCGCAGGGCGAGGCGCGGCACCCAGCTCTTGTTCACCGTGCCCTGGTAGGCGAGGTTGTGCAGCGTGAACACGCACGGAGAGGCGCCCACGTCCACCGCGCGCGGCCGCGCGTAGACCGGCAGGAGGCCCGCCTGCCAGTCGTGCGCGTGCAGCACCGACGGCGGCGCCGGACGCGTGCCCGCCCATTCCAGCGCCGCCAGGGAGAGGAACGCGAACCGCACCGGATTGTCGGGGTAATCGACGTTGTGCTCGTTGTAGATGCCCGCGCGATCGTAGAGCGCCGGGCAATCGACGAGCATCATGCGGGCGCCGGGGCCGAGCGGCACCTCGATGAGCTGACCGTCGAACGACCCGCCGGCGAGATGGACGCGGACCGAGTCCAGCCGCTCCGCGTTGTCGGGCACCTCCACGCTCCGGTAGCACGGCGTGAACAGCGTCACCTCGTGCCCGAGCCGGCCGAGTGCGCGCGACAGCGCGGTCGAGACGTCGGCCAGGCCGCCGGTCTTCGAGTAGGGATAGGCCTCCGAGGCCACCATCAGGATGCGCAGGGCCGGCGCCGGCGGCCCGGTCGCGGCGCCGCCCGGTTCGCCGGCCGTGGCCGGCGCGACTCCGGCACGGGCGGGGCGTCGTCCGCCGCGGGGGACGGCGGGGGGGCGTGCCATCGCTTCAGCCTACATGATTCGTACGCGCACACGCCTCCGGGGACGAGCCCCCGGAGGCGTCGCGTCTGGAACCTGCGTCAGAACGACCAGCGGGCGCCGAAGGTCACCTGGCGCGCCGCGACGACGGCCGTCGGCCACCCGAACTCGACGACATTGCCCGAGATCGTCGCGCTCGGGAATCGCGTCTGCCGGGTCAGGACGGTCCCGACGTTGAAGGCGTTCTCGATGTCGGCGTAGATGCCGAACCGGTTGAAGCCGGCGTTGAACACCTTCTCGAACCGCAGGTCCACGATGTTCTGCGGTTCCGTCCGGTACGTGCCCTGCTCCTCGATCTGGACGTCGACCGAAGTAGTCCAGTTGATGGTGCCCGACGTGAAGCGCTGGAACGGCGTGTAGGTCGTGCCGCTCACGCCGCGATACAAGGCGTTGAAGGCGACCTCCACCCTGGGGATCTGGTAGCCGACAAACGCCTTGAACTCGTGCCGGCGATCGAGCGGCACCAGGCCATCGCGGTTGATGAGGACGGCGTTGGGCGTGTCGAACTGCGTGCTCTGGATGCCGGAGAAGCCGCCGCTGGCGACGCGCCCCTCGGTCTTGGACAGCACGTACGACACCTGCGCCTGCCACCGGTTCTGGAATGGCCTGGTCAGCACCAGCATCAGCCCGTTGTAGTCGCGGGTCGAATCCGACGACCCGATCGGCTGGCCGTCGGCGCCGACGTAGGTCACATCGTCCACGTTGGTGATGTTGAAGCGCTGGGTGCCGCGATTGGCCCAGCGGTAGATGGTGAGCGGCTGGTTGGATTTCGCGTTGTTGACGGTGACCGGACTCCACAGGCCGTCGATCAACACCGAGTTGATGAAGTTCTTCGACTGCCGGCGGATGTAGGTGGCGGTCGCCTTCATGCGGCCGAAGATCTGCTGCTCGAGCGCGATGTTGAACTCGTCGGTGCGTGGATGCTCGATGTCTGGATCGATGGTGTACTTGTCCTCGGGAGGCACACGGTCGATCTCGACCAGGCGGTTGCCCGGCAGCACCTCGTAGGTGACGAAATCGGACGCCCCCGGCACCGCGCGGCTCCACGACGCGAACACCGCCCCGCTGTAGAGCTGTCCGTAGAAGGCGCGCAGGACCGACGAGGCCCGGCCGGTGAGATCGATGGCGACGCCGAGCCGGGGACCGATGCCGGTGGTCGAGTAGTACTCGGTGCCGTTGGCGCCGACGCCGCTGTGGCCGTCGAAGCGCAGCCCGACGTTGGCCGTCACCCGCCCGAGCGTCCACTGGTCCTGGGCATAGAAGGTGTTGCGGCGATTGTCGCCCTCGACGTCATAGCTGTAGCTGTAGGCGAGGTAGGGCTGGCCGCCGACGTCGTAGTAGTACACGTCGTCGGTGTAGGCATAGCGGTTCCGCGTCGTGCTGCGCTCGATCTCGACGCCGAACTTGAAGTTGTGCGTGCCCTTGGCATCGACGTAGCGCGAGAACGAGGCGTTGAGCTGGTTGCGCAGGCGGTCGTACTTCGCGCTGTAGCCGGCGCCGCCCGACCACGAGCCGTCGTCGTTCAGGCGCGCGGACTCCGGCGTCACCGGGTCGAGATCGAAGTAGCCCTGGTAGCCGGTGAGCTTGGCCTCGAAGAAGCTCGACGATCCGATCACCTTGCGATACTGCCCGTTCCAGATGAATTCCGGCGAATCCTGCTCGATGGTGCGCGCGTCGGTGGTCAGCGCCGCGCCGCCGAGGCCGGTGCGGCCGGTCTGGTTGTACTGGTCGTACTGGAACGTGCCGGTGATGTTGTCGCTCGCCGTAGGCTGCAGGGTGAGCTTGGCGTTGAAGCGCGGACTCACTTCGGTGCGCAGCGTCCGCGGGCCGTCCGGATCCTGCCGGATCGAATAGCGCTGGATGCTGCCGAAGAAGAACGCCTTGTCGCGCCGGATGGGACCGCCGAGCTGCACCGTGTAGTCGTTCAGCTTGTCCACCCCGGACGCCGCCAGCGTCGGGTTCTCACGCGAGACCTGCTGGCTGATGTTGTCACCGCGCAGCCCCTTCTCGCTGTAGCGATACTCGAACAGGCTGGAGTAGCTGTTGCCACCCGACTTGGTGATCGTGTTGACGACGGCGCCGGTGAACCCGCCGTACTCGGCCGGCTGGCCGAGCGCGCCGACCTGCACCTCGTCGATGATGTTGTAGTTGAAGAACGTCCAGGCGCTGCCCCCTTCCGGGTCGCTGGTGTCCACGCCGTCGAGCAGCAGCGCGTTCCCGGTGTTCGACGGGCCGCCGAACGCCGACCCGCTGTTGACGCCCGGCGAGTAGTTGAGCATGTTCACCGCCGCGTTGGTGCGCGAGATCGGCATGCTGAACAGCAGCTCCTGCGAGATCGTCGTGTCGGTGGCGGTGCTGGTCGTATCCACGCTCACCGGACTCGCCGTCACCTCGACGGTCTCCTCGAGCCCGCCGACCCGCAGCGCCACGCGCAGGGTCACGGTGCGGCCGATGCCCAGGTCCACGTCCTGTTCCTCGTACGGCCGGAACCCGGAGAGCTCCGCCCGCACCGAGTAGCGGCCCGGCGTGAGACCGACGAAGCGGAAGACGCCGGCGGCATCACTGACCTGGGTCTGGGTGCCCGTGCGCCCGGTCAGCAGCACGGTCGCGCCGGGCAGCACGCCCCCCTGGTCGTCGGTGACGATGCCGGTGATGGTGCCCGAGAGCGTTTGCGCCGACGCCAGCGCCGGCGCGATGAGGATCAGGGCGATCACAGCCGATCGGATAGTCGTCGTCATGATCGGCCTAGCGCCCCGAGGAGCGGATGCGGTCGTTCGATGCGGAGTACACCGCGTAGCCCACGCCGACGCCGAATGCGGCGAGCACGGCGATGCCCACCGGCCGCCGGAAGAAGGAGCCGGAACGGAGATCCGTGTCGCCCGATGACGGAGCCTGGGCCTGCCGCGCGGCGTTCGGCTCGAGGCGATGACTCGGGTCGGCAGCCGCGCGCCGCACCGCGTCGCGAAGCGGCGCCCGACGATCGACGGTGACGGGACGTCCCGGCTCGGCAGCCCACACCGTGGCGGGGACCAGATTGAGCGTGAGCGCCGCCGCGCACACGAGGGCGCCGGGTCGTGCGAGTCGCAAACGTGACTGCCTCATGATCCTCCCCCTGAAGACAAACTGCGCCGGCCTGCCGGACTGCAGGCACACCGCCGTCCGGGGGGAGTATAAACTCAAACTGCACTGTTTGGGACCAGCGCCTGCGCACCAGGGTTCGGTGCACTGATATCGGGGACCAACGGCGGAAACCACCTGATGCGGAATCGGATTGTCCTGCTCGTCGCGGCGGTCGCCGCCGTCGCGGCACTGGTCGCGGTCGGGCGGCTCCTGCTGACACCGGATCGGCAGTTTGCGGGCGCCATCGACCTCGGCCCGCTGCCGCACCGCGTCGATCGCGACCGCCTGAACCTGGTCCTCGTCACCCTCGACACGACGCGGGCCGACCGCATCGGCGCCTACGGCGGACCCAACGCCGCCGACACGCCGGCGTTCGACCGCCTGGCGCGGGAAGGCACGCTCTTCGAACGCGCGATGGCCAGCGCCCCGCTCACGCTCCCGTCGCACGCGACGATGTTCACGGGCCGGTTTCCGCCGGCGCACGGGCTGCGTGACAACGGCGGTTTCTTTCTCGGGCCCGACGCGGTCACCCTGGCCGAACAGGTCCGGGACGCGGGCCTGCGCACCGGCGCCTTCGTCGGGGCCTTCGTCCTCGACTCGAAGTGGGGGCTCGACCAGGGCTTCGAGCACTACGCCGACGACTTCGACCTCAGCATGGCGCGGGGCGGATCGTTGGGCAGCGTGCAGCGACCCGCCAACGAGGTGGTGGACCTGGCGCTGCCGTGGCTCGAATCGGTCAAGCACGAGCGGTTCTTCGCCTGGCTCCACTTCTACGATCCGCACGCCCCCTATGCCCCGCCGGAACCCTTTGCCTCGCGCTACGCCGGACGGCCCTACGAGGGCGAGGTGGCGTTCACGGATGCCCAGCTGGGACGGGTCGTGGACTTCCTGGCAGCGAGTGGGCTGCTCGACCGGACGGTCATCGCCGTCCTCGCCGACCACGGTGAGGGACTGGGCGAGCACGGCGAGGGCACGCACGGCTTCTTCATCTACGAGTCCGCACTCGGCACCCCCTTCGTGATCCGCGCGCCGTTTGCACGGACGACCGGCCGGCGCGTGGCCGATCCGGTACGGACCGCCGACCTGGCGCCGACCGTGCTGGACCTGCTCGGCCTCCCGCCGCTGCCCGCCGCCGTGTCGGGGACGTCGCTCGTCCCGCTGATGACCGGCGACCGTGTGGAGATGAACCTGGATGGCTACGCGGAAGCGATGTATCCGCTGCACCACTACGGCTGGAGCGCGCTGCGGGCGCTGCGCG
Organism: uncultured Acidobacteriota bacterium; assembly: GCA_963707795.1. Classification (GTDB taxonomy): domain Bacteria; phylum Acidobacteriota; class Vicinamibacteria; order Vicinamibacterales; family UBA2999; genus JACCSI01. The sequence continues at coordinate 2,028,433 of OY970174.1, forward strand.
CCGGCCGCTTCAAGCTGATCGATGCGCCGCGGCCCGAGTTGTACGACCTGGAGCGGGACCCGCACGAGTCGCGCAATCTGTTCGACGACCGGCGCGCGCTCGGCGTGCGCCTGCAGGAGCAACTGCGCACGCTGGAGCGGCAGTGGTCCGAGGCAGGGGCCGCCTCGGTCACGGCGCCGGCGGACGTGGACCCGGACGTGCGCGAGCGGCTCGCCGCGCTCGGCTACGTGGGGTCGTTCGTGGCCACGGCCGCGGGCGCCGACGCCGACCGCGCCGACCCGAAGGACAAGATCGAGCTGTTCAACCTGATGAGCCGGGCGCGCACTCGATCGCGCGACGACCCGCAGGGATCGTTTGCCGAAGTGGTCGGCCTGCTCGAACAGGTCGTCGCCGCCGACCCGCAGGTGATCGACGCCTGGTTCAGCCTCGGCAACGCCTATTTCAAGGAGGGCCGCGCCGCCGACGCCATCACGCACTTCAGGCGCGCGCTGGCGCTCAAGCCCGATTACGATCTCGCGCTGATCAACATGGCGAACGCGTATCGGTCGCTGGGGCAGGACGAAGCCGCGCTGGCGGGCTACGAACACTACCTGCGCATCGATCCGAAGAACGCGTGGGTGCACTATCAGATCGGGGAAATCTGCCTCGACCGGGAAGATCTGGCGTGTGCCGCCGCCCGCTTCCAGCAGGCCCTCGCGATCGACGCCAGAGTGGCGCCGGCCCGCAACGCGCTCGGCGCTCTCGCCTACCGCCGCGGCGATCTGGCGACGGCCGAGCAGCACATCCAGGCCGCGCTCGCCGAGAAGCCCGACGTGCGCCTGGCGCACTTCAACCTCGGCCTGGTCGCCGAAGCGTCGGGCGATCCTGTCCGGGCCGCGCGCGAGTACGCGCGCGAGCTCGAGCTGCACGACACGGCGTACCGGGCCGCCTTCAACCTCGGGCGCCTGCACCAGCGCGAGGGCCGCCACGCCGAGGCCGCGCGTCTGTTCGCCCGCACCGTGGCCATCAACCCGCGCTTCGCAGAGGGGTATTTCTACCTCGCCAAGGCGCAGCTCGACAGCGGGGTGCCGGCCGAGGCCCTGGCGGCGGCGGAGAAAGGCCTCGCCGTGGATCGCCGGTCGCCGGTCGCGGCCATGGGCTACTTCGTCATGGCCGACGTCCACGCGCGGGCGGGCCGGATGGCCGCCGCCGAGCGGGCGTTCGAGCAGGGGCGCGCCCTCGAGCGGAGTCTGCCCGCGCCGCCTCCGCAGCGGTGACGGCGAGCCCTCCACCCGCCACGGCCTGAAACGGTGCCGCCGAACGCGGTACAATCTCAGCCGTGTCGAGACCCGTCCGACTCGGCCGGCAGGATCCGCGAGAGGTCGCCGAACTGCGGGCGCTGGCCGAGCGCCAGCCCGAGCTGTCGGAAGCGGCGTCCCTGCAGATCGAGCTCATGGGCGCGCTGCGGCGCGTGCAGGGCCGGACGGCGACGGCCTCGGTCGTGATGACCGACGAGGAGATGGCGGCGCGGCTCTCCAGCGGCCGCCCGCTGCTCGATTTCGATCGCCTCCCCATCGACTGGACCGAGGCGCGCCTGCTCTTTCGCCAGGTGACCGATGTCCTGCGCCGGCACGATGCCGTCGACGGACCGGCCGCGGCGCGGCTGCACGAGATCGGACGCGAGGCGACGCTGCCGGCGCTGGCGCAGCGGTGGTACGATCAGGGGAGCAGCGATCCGTCGATCGAGATGCTCGACGAGGTGCTGGCCTGGTCGCTGCGTCCATTCCTGGTGCGCACGGCCGACGTGCTGCAGCAGCGCAGCGGGCAGGCGGTGCCGTTCGGCGCCTGGAAGCGCGGGATTTGTCCGGTCTGCGGCGGCGAGCCCGACCTCGCCTGCATCACCACCTCCGGCGAGCGCCTGCTGATCTGCGGCCGCTGTCAGACCCGCTGGCCGACCGAGCCGTTCGCGTGCCCCTTCTGCGGCGAGGGCGACAAGCATCGCATCACCAGCTTTGCCACCCGGGATGGCATCTATCGCGTGACCGCGTGCCAGTCGTGCAAGCGCTACCTCAAAACGCTCGACGGCCGGCGCGCCGGCCGTGCGGTCATGCCCGCGCTCGACGCCATCGCCACCTTGCCGCTCGACGCCGTGGTGATGCAGCGCGGCTTCTCCAACAGTTGATCGAAGGCGGCGGCGCTTCGATCGCCCAACGCACAGGAGACTCGCGTGCTGCTCTCAACGACGTCCGTGCTCGACGGCAAGCGCATCGTCAACTACCACGGCCTGGTCAGTGGCGACGCCATCCTCGGCGCCAACATCTTCCGCGACCTCTTCGCCGGCATCCGTGACATCGTCGGCGGCCGCTCCGCGGCCTACGAGAAGGAGCTGCGGCGGGCGAAGGACCTGGCGATCCAGGAAATGACCGAGCAGGCGCAGGCGCTCGGCGCCAATGCGGTCATCGCCATCGATCTCGACTTCGAGACCGTCGGCCAGGGCGGGTCGATGCTGATGGTCAGCGCGAGCGGGACGGCGGTCACCTACGCCTAGTGGTCCGTCCACGCGGCAGCCGGACCAGATCGCGCGCCGCGGCGCGAGCGGGCGGCCGACCACGACAAAGGGCGCCCGGAGGCGCCCCTGTTCCGACCGGTGCGTGCGCGGCTGATCTAGAAGAGTGGGGCGTCCTGCTGCTGTTGCTGGACCTGCGGCTGTGCGGTGCTGATGCCGAGCAGCTTCTGCGTGTGCGAGCTGAGCCAGTTGAACAGGTGCCGGGTCTCCCAGAAACGTCCCTGATTGGACTTGGCGCCCAGCACGACCACCGCCACCTGCTGGCCGGTCTGCGGGAGGCGCAGGAGCGTGGCGAAGCAGTACCCGGATCGGCTGATGAAGCCGGTCTTGCCGCCGAGCACGTCGAACTCGCCGCTGCGAACGAGGTGATTGGTGCTCGACACGTTGATCGCGCGCTTGCCCGCATGGACGGTGTGGGTGGCGCGCCGCATGATGGCGCCGATGCGCTCGTCGGCCGAGGCGAAGGCGATGAGCCGCGCCATGTCGTAGGCCGACGAGACATTCGAGGCGAGCAGGCCGGACGGATCGGCGTAGCGTGTCTGCTCGAGGCCCAGCTCGGCGGCCTTCTCGTTCATGCGATCGACGAAGCCGGCGGCGCCGTAGGGCGAGACACGCGCCAGCGCGCGCGCGGCCGCGTTGTCGGATCCGATGAGCAGCAGGTTCATCAAGTCGTCGGCGGTGACCTGGTAGCCGGAGGCGAGATAGGTGGTGGAGGCGCGATAGACGTCGGCCCGAACCACGCGGACCGGCGTGGACATCGGCATGCCCGACTCGAGGAAGACGAGCGCGGTCATCACCTTGGTGATGCTGGCAATGGAGCGCTGGTCCTGCGCGTTCGACTCCCACAACACCTGGTTGGTCTCGGGGTTGTAGATGATGGCGGCTTCCGCCCGCACGTCGGGGACTTCTTCGCCGAGGTCGTCGATCTTGAAGCGCGGCGTCTGCAGCTCGCGCATCTCGCGGGCGCGGGCTTCGGCGCGCGCGCGCGCCACGCGCGCGCGGCGGGCACGTGCGGCGCTGGCGGAGTACGCCTTCTTGACCGGCTTCTTGGCGGTGGTGGTCTTCTGGGCCGCCGTCTTGGTGACCGGCGGGCGGGTCGAACGCGTCCGCTGGGAAGACTGGGCGGCCGCGGACAATGATTCAGCGGGAACGCCGAGCACGAGCACGACGGCGAGCGCCGCGCTAAGCTGAACCATTCTCTGAAAGGCACTCGAATACATCAAACCTCGCCTCTCGAGCCGGAAGGAGCACCGTCGGCAGGACCGGAACCCGTGTGACTACTAAAAAGGTGAATCGGCATTGTAACATATTCGCGATAGTGGTCAAGGCTATCCCTTAGCCAAATATGGCTTTAGGGCGATCGCACCCGAATCGTGTAGAAATTACCTCCATGAACGAGCTCGCCCGGCTGGAATTCGCCGCCCTCCGGGACACCATCCGGGCCCGCGCCGGGGCTCGACCGTGGGTCGCCTTTGCCGGCCTAACGGCCTGGGCCGCGATACTCGTGGCGGTCCTCATCGCCCTGCCCAACCCCATTGCAGCAGTGGTGCCGCTCCTCGTGCTCGTCGCGACCTTCGAGGTCGTGCGCGCGCTCCACCTCGGGATCGAGCGAATTGGGCGGTATTTACAGGTGTTCTTCGAGGAGGCGCCGGGCGGGGACTCAGGCCTGCTCCAGCCGCCGGCCTGGGAGCGTGTGGCGATGTTGTTCGGCCCGAGCCTGCCTGGGGCGGGAGGGCATCCCCTGCTCGTCCCCGTCTTCCTCCTGGCGGGGGTGGTCAACTTCACGGCCGTCGCGCTGCCCGGCCCGCTCCCGATCGAGCTCGGCATGCTGGCGGTCCCGCACGTCGCATTCCTCGTCTGGCTGCTCTACTGCGACCGCGCGATGCGCGGCCAGCGTGCCAGTGACCTCGCGCGCTTTCGCGCCCTCAGGCGCGGCGCGACCGGCGCCTCGAGCCCGGGCTAGGAGATCACGCCCCGGCGGACGGCGTACAACACGAGTTCGGCCGTGTTGTGCACGTCGAGCTTCTCGAGGATGCGGGCGCGATGCGTTTCCACCGTGGCGGGACTGATCGACAGAATCTGCGCAACGTCCTTGTTGCTGTGTCCTTCGGCCACGAGCTGAAAGATCTCCCGCTCGCGATCGGACAGGGTGTCGTAGGAATCGACCATCGTGGTGGACGACACGCGCCGCACGTAATCGTCGAGCAGCGCGCCGGCGATCGACGGACTGAAGAACGCCTTGCCCGCCGCCACGGTGGCAACGGCGGTCAACAGCTCTTCGCCGATCGAGTCCTTCAGCAGATAGCCCTTGGCGCCGGCCTGCAGCGCGCGGATGACGTAGGGCTCGTCGGTGTGCATGCTCAGCATCAGGATCACGGCGTCGGGACGTCGCTTCACGACCTGTCGGGTGGCATCGATGCCGTTGAGCAGCGGCATGCCGATGTCGAAAATGCAGACGTCGGGTTTCGCCTCGATCGCCAGACGCACGGCCTCGCGGCCGTCGCCCGCTTCCGCCACCACGTCCCACTCGGGCCTCTCTTCCAGGATCTTTCGCAGTCCCTGGCGAACCAGCGTGTGATCGTCGGCCAGCAGCAGCCGCAGCTTAGGCACGGCGCGCCTCGATCATCCCGGCCGCGGCGGAGGCGCCGTCCGCGGCCGGCTTCAACGGCAACCGCACCTGCACCCGCGTGCCTGCCCCGGCGGCGCTGTGCAGGCTCAGCGCGCCGTCGAGCTGCGTCGCACGCTCGCGCATCCCCAGGAGCCCGAGCCCGCGCCCCGGGTCGCCACGCTCCACCGCCGCGGGATCGAACCCCACGCCGTTGTCCTCGACGGTGATCACGAGATCCGTCGGGTGGCGGCGGAGGAGGACGTCGCAGCGGGTGGCGCGCGCGTGCCGGGCGACGTTGGTCAACGCTTCCTGGATGATGCGGTAGGCGGCCAGCTCGGTCTCCGGCGTCAGGCGTTCGCCGAGGCCCTCCTGGGTCACCTCCACCGGCACGCCGTGGCGCCGGGCGAAAGTCGCCGCCTGCCAATCGACCGCGGCGGCGAGCCCGAGGTCGTCGAGCAGGGCCGGGTGGAGCAGCTGCGAGAGGTCGCGCACCGTATGCAGCGCGCCGTCGGCGATCGTGCGCGCTTCGTCGAGCAATCCCGGCGCCGCGCGATCGGCGTCCACGGCGCGCTGCGCCATCGCCAGCTCCACCTTCATCGCGGTCAACAGCTGCCCCACTTCGTCGTGCAGCTCGCGGGCGATGGTTCGGCGTTCCAGTTCCTGGGCCCCGATCACCCGGGTGGACAGGTGCTGGAGGGCGCGCGTGTGCCGGTCGTTCTCCGCCATCTGCCGCCACAGGCGCGACTCGAGGTGACCGGCGTAGACGGTCGCCAGCAGGGCGATGGCGAGGCTGCCGAGCAGCGCGAGGCCGAGCCGCTGCCAGGTCTGGCGTTCGGCCAGGCGATGCAGGCGCGTGATGTCGGTCTGGTGCTGGATGAACGCGCTGCGGTTGAGCGCCTGCACGTCCTCCGACACCCGCACCGCCGCCTCGCGTCGCGGCACCACTTCGCGATTGAGCAGCGTGCGCGCGTCGGTCGCGGGCTCGCGGCGCTTCCCCGCCAGGACGTTCATCGTCGTGGTGCGGAAATTGTCGATCTCCTCGCGCAGCTGCGCCAGCCGCTCGCGCTCGGGCGCCGTGCCGTGCACCGGCTCGTAGTCGTCCAGGGCGCGATCGATGGCGGCATAGGACGCTTCGAGCTGCCGCGCGTAGAGGCCCTGCGCGTCGGGCGCGGGGTCGAGCAGCGCGTCACGCACGTAGACCGAGGCCAGCAGCACCTGGGCGCGCACGCCGGCCAGCTGTTCCTGCGCCTGCATGTAGCGGGCGGCGATCGCCGCCGACTCGTCCTCGACCGCGGCCATGCGCCGGGCGAAGTCGTAGCCGGTGAACGCCCACAGGCCGAGCGTCAAGCTGAACCCGACAAGCAGCGCAGCCTTGATCGTGACGCCGCGGAGTGGCGGGCGCGTCATAGGGCGGGATGTTAGCAGGATGGCAAAAAAAGGGGGCGAGGGTCCGGCTGGGAACCCTCGCCCCAAGGGCGGATCGTCCACTCGAGGGCATCTCTATGAGAACAGGTGCGACAGGTGCGACAGGTGCGACAGGTGCGACGGGTGCGGCGCGTTGGCCGCCACACGCAACCTTGTACCGCCGCCGGGCCGCGCGTGCAATACAGCCTCGCCGGGCTGCGAAATACAGCCTTGCCGGGATGTGCGGTACGCGCCCGCGTCTATAGATTGTTGGCACCCCAACCGTCGTCGAGGCCGCACGGGGCCGTCGAGTGCGGGCTCCTTGTACTTGTTTCTCGTGGAGGATGCTCATGAACAGCCCCGCTCGGCGGGTCGCCTCGGCGCTCGTCCTCGTGGCACTGGCCGCGACCGCCGCCGCCGGCCAGGATTTTCGCGGCCGCATCAACGGCAGCGTCACTGACAATACCGGCGCCGTCCTGCCCGGCGTCACGGTCACCGCCTCGGGTCCGGCGCTGATCCAGCCACAGGTCCAGGTCACCGGCGCCGAAGGCGACTTCCGCTTCCTCGCGCTGCCGCCCGGCGTCTACGCGCTCACCTTCGAGCTCGCCGGTTTCCAGACCGTCAAGCGCGACGGGATCCGCGTCGTGATCAACCAGACGCTCTCCGTCGATCAGCAGCTGCAGCTCGCCACCCTGCAGGAGACGGTGACCGTGACCGGGGAATCACCCATCGTCGACACCTCGACGACGACCATGGGGACCAACTTCACCAACGAGCTGCTGACCGAGATTCCGAACGCGCGCGACATCTGGGCCGCGATGGCGCAGGCGCCCGGCCTGCAGATGACCAGCTACGACGTCGGCGGCTCGCGCACCGGCACGCAGACCGGCTATCGCACCTACGGCTTCGACGACCAGAACCAGACCAAGCTGGAAGGCATCGACACCACCGAGGGCACCGCGGCCAATGCCGGCTACTTCGACTTCGGCAGTTTCGAAGAGCTGCAGGTCGGCGGCGCCGGCAACGACGCGTCGAACTTCGCCGGCGGCGCTTCGCTCAGCATCAGCGTCAAGTCGGGCGGCGATCGCTTCTCCGGCATGTGGTACAACGACTGGGAAGGCGACGCGACGATCACCGACAACGTCCCCGCCAACCTGACGACATCGCGCACCCCGGACGAGAACGGCTTCTTCGTCCGCAACGCCCTCAGCCGCGGCAACCCGATCGATCGCCAGTACGACGTCAACTTCAACGTCGGCGGTCCGCTGTGGAAGAGCAAGGCCTGGTTCTTCTTCAGCTACCGGCTCAACGACCAATACAAGACCATTCTCGGGTTCGACGAGCTGGCGCGCTCGAAGCTGACCAACCCCTACACCTTCAAGGGCACCTTCCAGCTCAATCGCAACAACCAGATCATCGGCTTCCTGAACAAGCGCGAGAAGCTGCAGGACAAGCGCGACATCGGACCGTCCGTGCCGCTGTCGGCGGCGCGATTCCAGAGCTCGCGCAACTACCCGATGAAGGTGGAATGGACCAGCGTGCTCGGCAGCCGCGCGTTCCTCGACGTCATCGCCGCCCAGTGGTACAACTTCTTCCCGTTGCGGCCGACCATCGAGGCAGGTCTCTACGACGGACCGTGGGGCCCGGGACGGACCGACCTGGCGACCTCGATCCGGTTCGACGGCGGCGGCCACGACACCTACCAGGACCAGAAACGCTTCAAGCCGCAGTTCTACGCCTCACTGAGCTACTTCCAGGATGGCTGGCACGGCAGCCACGACTTCAAGATCGGCTACGACTGGAAGCGCGATCGACGGAGCCTGTTCAACGATCAGCCGTTCGACATCTTCTACCGCGATCGCAACGGCGCCACGAGCGAGCTGGAGCTGTACAACACGCCGGTGACCGGGATCAACGACGTCGAGTACAACGCCGCCTTTGTCAGCGACACGTGGAAGTTCAACGACCGGCTCACGCTCAACCTCGGCGGCCGCGTCGAACACTACCGCGACGGCTGGCCGGAGCAGAGCTTGTCGCCGAATGGCCACCCGGTGCTCGCCACCTGGACTGACCCGACCTATCGCGGCTTCGTCGCGCCGGTCACCGTGCAGCCCGAGGACGTGGCCTCCACCACCACCTTTGCGCCGCGGGCGGGGTTCGCCTACGACCTCACCGGCGACAACCGCACCGTGCTCAAGGTCTTCTGGGGGCAGTTCCACTTCAACTCGGCCGACACGCTGGCCAACGAGGAGAACCCCGTCGGCCGTGCCCGCCTGCGCTACCAGTTCACCGACGCCAATGGCAACCGCCAGCTGGACGGACCGCAGGAGCTGGGGCGGCTGCTCACGACGGTCGGCGGCGGCGGGTTCGTGCGCATCGATCGCGACATCAAGCGGCCCTCCGGCAACGAGCTGTCGACCAGCGTCGAGCGCGAGCTGACCAGCGGACTCTCCGGCCGGGTGTCCTACGTCTACAAGAACATCCGCGACGACTGGGCGGAGTACGATCCCATTCGCGCGCCGTCGTACACCGTCCCCTTCACCATCAACGACCCCGGCCCCGACAACCTGGCCGCGACCGGCGACGAGCAGACGTTCCAGAGCTTCGACCGCCCGAGCGGTGTGGCCGAAGACCGCTTCTTCACCAATCCCGACGGCAACGACTCCGACTTCCACACCGCCGAGATCGCGCTGAATCGCCGGTTCGCCGACCGCTGGATGCTGCTCACCTCCTTCGGCTACACCTGGTCGACGATGCTGCACGACACCACCGGGTTCGGGCGCTTCTACTCCTACCGCCCGGCGCGCCGCCTCTTCGGCGACGAGTTCGGCCGCGAGACCTCGACGTTCTGGAACTACAAGGTGATCGGCCGCTACGTGCTGCCGTTCGACATCGGCGCCTCCGGATCGTGGAAGGTGCAGAGCGGCCAGCAGTACGGCCGCACGATCAGCGTCGCCTTCCCCGGCGACGGCAACCAGACCGTGCGCGTGGAGCCGATCGACGCCAATCGCTATCCGACGGTCGGCATTCTCGACCTGCGCTTCGACAAGTCGTTTGCGACGGGGCGCCTCGGACGGGTCACCGGCATGGTCGACGTGTTCAACCTGACCAACGCCGGCACCGTCACGTCGTTCCGCACGACGACGGTCAACTACCGGGAGGTGACGGCGATTCTCGACCCCCGCATCGTGCGCTTCGGTCTGCGCTTCACCTTCTAGCGCACGCGGACGTACAGGCGAATGGCGGGACACTGGTCCCGCCATTCCGTCTCCGCCCGGCCCTGGCGCGCGCGCTCAGGGCTGCGCCAGCGCCACCGCGAGCAGCAGCGCCCGCTGCGTCCCCTGCCACGAATCCGCCGGATCGAACGCCTCGTCGAGCGCGTGCGCGCCGCTGCCGCGGCCGCCGCCGTCGATGGTGATTGCGGGAATGCCCAGGCTCATCGGGATGTTCGAATCCGTCGAACCCTCGTCGAGCGTCACCGGGAACCCGAGCGCCTTGGTCACCGACACCGCCGCCACGACGATGGCCGCGTCGGCGGCCGTGCGGCCGGCTGGCCGGTTCCCGACCACGGCCTTGTCCACCGTCAGCTGCCGGCTGCCCCACCGCGTGTGCTCGTCCGCGACCGCATCGTCCATCGCCTTGTGGAACTTCGCGTCGAGCGACTGCAGCGACGCGGCGTCCGCCGATCGCATGTCGACCTCCGCCCAGGCCTCGAACGGGATGGCGTTGACCGACGTGCCGCCGCCGATGCGTCCGACGTTGAACGTGGTCTTGGGCTCGCGCGGCACGTCGAAGTCGGCGACGCGCGCCATGGCGCGCCCGAGCGCGTGAATCGGGTTGACCATGCCGAAGGCGCCGTAGCTGTGGCCGCCGGGGCCCTTGAACGTGACCCGGTAGCGGAGGCTGCCCACCGCGATGTGCGTGATCCCGAGCCCGGTGCCGTCGACGGAGACGAACCGGTCGACTTGCCCTTTGAGCCCCTCGTGGAAGAGATACTTCACGCCGCGCAGGTCTCCCAGTCCTTCTTCGCCGACCGTGCCCACGAACGTGATCGTGCCGGGCGTCTGGATGCTGCCCTTGACCATGGCGCGGGCGACGGCCAGGACGACCGCCAGTCCCCGGCAGTCGTCGCCGATGCCCGGACCACGCAGGGTCGCGCCGTCGCGCTTCACCGTGACGTCGGTGCCTTCGGGGAACACGGTGTCGAGGTGCGCGCTGAAGACCAGGTGCGGACGCGGCTGTGACCCGCGCTTCTCGCCGAGGACGTTGCCCTCCTTGTCGGTGCGGACGTTGGTGAGCCCGATCTCCTTGAACATCGCGGCGTAGAGCGCGGCCCGTTTGGCTTCCTTGAAGGGCGGCGCCTCCACCTCGCAGAGCCGGATCTGGTCCTCGAGCGTCTGCGGCTCGGACGCGCGCAGGCCGTCGAGCGCCTGCTTGATGGCGGCATCCTGCAGCAGCCGGGCGCCCAGCTGCGCGGGGTCCTGCTGTGCCGCGGCAGGAGCTACCGCGCACACAAGGGCGAGGCACATCGTGGTCACGTTTCGCATGGCGTCAGTATCGCTCAGCTCGTGAGCCCGCTCCTCCGATCCCTGAATAACCTGCGCGGGCATGGCGCTCACCGATGCCGGCGATTCAAATTGCTGAATCGGCAACCCCGGATTGGCGAATGCCGACGTCGGGCACAGGGGCCAGTCGCCGTGAGCCTGCCGCCGAGGCGCGTTTGCCGGGGACGAACGGTCCACCGGGACGGGCACCCCGATTGCTCCCATGCCCGGCGTTTCGCCCGAATTGTCCGTTTCGAAGGGAGATCACATGAGGAAGATGTTGGCGCTGGGTCTCTGTCTGCTGGCGCTGGTCGCCGCAGCCGGGGTCAGTGAGGCACAGGACTTCAGGGGCCGGATCAACGGGACGGTCACCGACAACACCGGTGCCGTGCTGCCCGGGGTCACCGTGACCGCAAGCAGTCCCGCCCTGATTCAACCGCAGGTGCAGGTGACCGGCGCCGAAGGCGAGTTCCGGTTCCTGGCCCTCCCGCCGGGCGTGTACGTCGTCAGCTACGAGCTGGCCGGCTTCCAGACCGTGACCCGCGAGAACATCCGCGTCGTCATCAACCAGACGCTGACCGTCGATCAGCAGCTGCAGGTGGCGACGCTCCAGGAGACGGTGACCGTGACCGGCGAATCGCCCGTCGTGGACACCTCGACCACCACGGTGGGGACCAACTTCACCAAGGAACTGCTGACCGAGATTCCGAACGCACGCGACATCTGGGCGGCGATGGCGCAGGCGCCGGGCCTGCAGATGACCTCGTATGACGTCGGCGGCTCGCGCACCGGCACGCAGACCGGGTTCCGCACCTACGGCTTCGACGACCAGAACCAGACCCGGCTCGAGGGCATCGACACCACCGAGGGCACCAATGCCAACGCCGGCTACTTCGATTTCGGCTCCTTCGAGGAGTTCCAGGTGGGCGGCGCCGGCGCCGACGCGTCGGCGTTCGCCGGCGGGGCGGTGCTGACGATCAGCGTCAAGTCGGGCGGCGACCGGTTCACCGGGAACTGGTACAGCGACTGGGAAGGCGACAGCACGATCGCCAACAGCAACGTGCCCGACAACCTGCGGGTGTCGAACCAGCGCGACGAGGACGGCTTCTACGTCCGCAATGCGCTCGCCCGCGGCAACCCGATCGATCGCCAGTACGACGTCAACTTCAACGTCGGCGGCCCGCTCTACAAGGGCAGGGCGTGGTGGTTCTACAGCTTCCGCCTCAACGATCAATACAGGTACACGCTCGGGTCCGATCTGATCGAGCGCTCGAAGCTGACCAACCCGTACACGCTGAAGGGCACGTTCCAGCTCAATCGCAACAACCAGATCATCGGCTTCCTGAACAAGCGCGAGAAGCTGCAGGACAAGCGCGGGCTGGGTCCGTCGACGCCGCTCTCCGCGGCGCAGTATCAGAGCTCGCGCAACTACCCGATGAAGGTCGAGTGGACCAGCGTGCTCGGCAACCGCGCCTTCCTCGATATCCTCGCCGGCGAGTGGTACAACTTCTTCCCGCTGCGCCCGACCCGCGACTTCGACCTCTATGACGGCCCGTGGGGCCCGGGGCGCCAGGACACGGCGACCAGCATCTTCTTCGACGGCGGCGGCAACTCCAGCTACCAGGACCAGAAGCGCTACAAGCCGCAGTTCTACGCCTCGATGAACTACTTCCAGGACGGCTGGATGGGCAGCCACGACTTCAAGGTCGGCTACGACTGGAAGCGCGACCGCCGCAACCTGTTCAACGACCAGCCGTTCGACATCTTCTATCGCGACAATGCCGGGGCGCTGTCGCAGGTGGACATCTACAACACGCCGACCTCGCCGATCAACGACGTCGAATACAACTCGGTGTGGGTCGGTGACACGTGGAAGCTGAACCAGCGGCTGACGGTCAACCTCGGGTTGCGCTTCGAGGCCTACCGCGACGGCTGGCCGGAGCAGCAGTTCACGCCGAATGGGCTGCCGCAGCTGGCCAACTGGCCGGTGGACGTCAATCCGGCCGAGCGGGCACGGTACTTGGACTTCATCGCGCCGCGGACCGTCGACGCGCGCGACGTCGCCAACACCAAGACGCTGGTCCCGCGCCTCGGCTTCGCCTACGACCTGACCGGCGACAACCGCACGGTGCTGAAGGTCTACTTCGGGCAGTCGGTGTGGAACTCGGCCGACGAGCTGGCCGACAAGGAAAACCCGGTCGGCCGCGCGCAGCTGCGCTATGCCTTCCTCCCCTGCACGGCCACCCGGACGACCGGCTGCGACTTGAACGGGAACCGGCTGCTCGACGGCCCGCAGGAGCTGGGCGCGTTCAACTCGACGCAGGGCGGCGGCGGCTTCATCCGCGTGGACCGCGACATCAAGCGGCCGACCAGCAACGAGATCTCGACCAACGTCGAGCGCGAGCTGCTGGAGGGCCTGTCCGGGCGCGTGTCCTACGTCTACAAGAACATGCGCAACCAGTGGGGCGAGACCGACCTGGTTCGCGCCTCGGCCTTCACCGTGCCGTTCACCATCAACGACCCGGGCCCGGACAACCTGCCGGGGACCGGCGACGAGCAGACGTTCCAGACCTTCGATCGCCCGGCCGGCATCGGCTCGGATCGGGTCTATACCAACCCCGATGACTTCGACGCGGACTTCCACAACGTGGAGCTCGCGGTGAACCGCCGCTTCTCCGGCCGGTGGATGCTGCTGACGTCGTTCGGCTACACCTGGTCGTCGATGCTGCACGACACGCACGGCTACGACCGGCTGACCGGCACGGTCACGGCCACCAACCCGCCGCAGTATCTGCCGGCGATGCGCCTGTTCGGCGACAACGGGGTGGAGACCTCGACGCTGTGGAACTACAAGGTCATCGGCCGCTACCTGCTGCCCTACGACATCGGCCTGTCCGGGTCGTGGAAGGTGCAGAGCGGCCAGCACTACGGGCGCACCATCAGCGTGCCGTTCCCCGGCGACGGGGCGCGCGCCATCCGGGTGGAGCCGATCACGGCGAACCGCTACCCGACCGTCAGCATCCTCGACGTCCGCTTCGACAAGTCGCTTCCGGCTGGGGCGGATCGGCAAGCTGACCGGGCAGATGGACGTCTTCAACCTGCTCAATTCGGGGACCATCACGACGTTCCGGCAGACCACGGCGAGCGGGTTGTATCGGGAGGTCACGGCGATTCTCGATCCGCGCATCGTCCGGTTCGGCGTCCGCTACGATTTCTAGGCCGTTTTCAGGCTCTCTGTCGTCATTCGGGCCGGGCGCCCCTTCGGGGTCGCCTGGCCCGTCGTTTTTCCGCCGTCCTCCTTGCCAATTCCAGCCCGTAGTTCTACTATTCCCCTGATTTCGTCCCAGAGAATCGGGCTTTTGTACCAGCCTGAGGTGCCTGACGGCACCGCGGGGCGTTGTTCCGACTTTGCTTTGGAGGATCTCCATGAGGCTGACCCGGATAGGAGTGGTTGTCCTAGGCCTGGTGCTGCTCGGCGCGGCATCACCCACGATGGCCCAGGATTTCCGTGGCCGTATCAACGGCACGGTGACGGACAACACCGGCGCAGTGCTGCCCGGCGTGACGGTGACGGCAACGAGCCCGGCCCTCATCCAGCCGCAGGTGCAGGTGACCGGGGCGTCGGGTGACTTTCGTTTGATTGCGCTGCCGCCTGGCGTCTACGAGTTGACCTACGAGCTCTCGGGCTTCCAGACGGTCAAGCGCGAAGGCATTCGCGTCGTCATCAACACGACGCTGACTGTCGATCAGCAGTTGCAAGTGGCCACGCTGCAGGAAACGGTCACCGTCACGGGCGAGTCGCCGATCGTGGACACGTCAACGACATTGGTCGGCACGAACTTCACCAAGGAGCTGCTGACCGAGATTCCGAATGCGCGCGACATCTGGGCGGCGATGGCGCAGGCGCCGGGGTTCCAGATGACGGGCTACGATGTCGGCGGCTCGCACACTGGCACCCAGACCGGCTTCATCGCCTACGGCGTCAGCCAGCAGCGCACGACCCGGATCGAAGGCGTGAACACGACGGAGGCGACCGACGCCAACGCCGGCTACTTCGATTTCGGCTCGTTCGAGGAGTTCCAGCTCGGTGGGGCGGGCAACATGGCCGACCACGACACGGCCGGCGGCTCGATGAACATCATCGTCAAGTCTGGCGGCGACCGCTTCACCGGCAACTGGTACAGCGACTGGGAAGGCGACTCGACGATCTCGGAGAACGTCCCGGACGTCTTCAAAGTGGCGAACCAGCGGGACGACAACGGCTTCTTCGTGCGGGCGCCACTGTCGACCGGCAATCCCGTCGACAGGCAGTACGACATCAACGCGAACATCGGCGGCCCGCTCTACAAGGGCCGGGCCTGGTTCTTCTATTCGTACCGCCTCAACGATCAGTACAAGCGCGTGCTGAACTTCGACGATCTGGCGCGCTCGAAGCTGAGCAACCAGTACACGCTCAAGGGCACGTTCCAGTTGAACCGGAACAATCAGGTCATCGGCTATCTGAACAAGCGCGAGAAGCTGCAGGCCCTGCGTGACCTCGGTCCGAACGTGCCGGTCTCAGCCGCCTACTTCCAGTCGTCGCGGAACTACCCGATGAAGGTCGAGTGGACCAGCGTGCTGAGCGACCGGATGTTCCTCGACGTGCTCGTCGGCCAGTGGTACAACTTCTTCCCGTTGGACACCACGGTGAACAGCGGCGCGTTCGCCGGGCCGCTGGTGCCATCACGACTCGACATTCAAACACTCCAGCGATTCGATGGCGGCGGCAACATCACCTACCAGAATCAACTGCGCTTCAAGCCGCAGTTCACGGCCTCGCTGTCGTATGCGAAGGAGGGCTGGCACGGCAGTCACGACTTCAAGCTGGGGGCCGAAGGCCGTCGTGAGCGGCGGAGCTTCTTCGCTCCGCAGCCGTTCAATCACGTGTACTACGACGCGGCGGGCGGCCTCGGCCGCATCCCGCAGGAGGTGGAGTTCTACAACACGCCCAACACCGGGATCAACCAGACCAACAACATCAGCGCCTACCTCAACGACACCTGGCGTTTCAATCGAAAGCTGACGCTGAATCTGGGCGTTCGTGTCGATTACTATAAAGATCTCTACCCGGAGCAGAGCGTCGAGCCCGAGGGTGTCCCCGGACTCATCGGCGCGGTCACCGACACCAACCTGCGGGCGCTGTGGACGCCGTTCACGGTTCCGCGAACCGAGCTCGCCAACTCCACAACCGCTGCCCCGCGCGCAGGATTCGCCTACGATCTGGCCGGGAACGGCAAGTCGGTCATCAAGGGGTATTACGGGCGGTTCTACTTCAACTCGGCGCCAGACACGATCGCCGCCCTGGTCAATCCGGTCGGTCGGACGCGGCTGCGCTACCGCTGGACCGACCTCAATGGCAACCTGCTGATCGACAACCCGGCGGAGCTTGGAGCGTTTCTCCGAACGGTCACGGGATCGTTGCCCGGGGCCGCCGGTGTCACGGTCGACCCGAACCTGAAGCGGCCGCACAGCGACGAGATCTCCACGCACTTCGAACGCGAGATCGTCGAGGGGCTGTCGGGCCGCGCGTCCTACGTCTACAAGAACATCCGCAACGAGTGGGCAATCGTCGATGTCAACCGCCTCGGCGCCTACACCACGCCCTTTGTCCGGGTGGACCCGGGACCGGACAACGTCGTCGGCACCGGCGACGACCAGACGTTGAACCTCTTCGACCGGACGGTCGTCGCCGAGAACCGCGTGTTCACCAACCCGTCGGGGGACGACGAGTATCGCTCGGACTACAACACCATCGAGTTCGCAGTGAACCGGCGGTTCCGCGGCAGGTGGATGTTCCTGACCTCGTACGAGTTGACGTGGCTGAAGGAGTTCCACGACAACGCGTCGTCGACCAACGTGCTGAGCTCAGCGGGGAACTCCAAGGACTACGACTTCCGTCCGAACATCCGCCGCTTCGGTCGCGAGACCAGCTCGGTGTGGAACTACAAGGTCCTCGGCCGCTACGTCATGCCCTGGGATATCGGGGTGAGCGGATCCTACAAGCTCCAGAGCGGCCGGAACTGGGGCCGATCTCTGGCCGTGACCCTCCCGGTCGCGGGATCGGAGACCATCCGGACGGAGCCGGTGGATTCGAACCGCGCGCCCAACGTGTCGATTCTCGACTTCAGGTTCGACAAGGCGTTCAAGTTCGGGCGGCTCGGCAGTCTCACGGGCATGGTGGACATCTTCAACCTGTTCAACCACGGCACGGTCACGACGTTCCGCACGACCACGGGCGCGACGTTCGGCGAGGTCACTTCGCTCCTCGACCCGCGCGTCGTCCGCTTCGGCATCCGCTACGACTTCTAGGCGGCGCGTCGTTCACCATCCACGAGGCCGGCTCCCCACGGAGCCGGCCTCGTTCGTTTTCGGCGCGGCCCCGCGGCGGCCGGGATTCCGTGTGATACAGTGCCGCCGCGCCTCCCCTGATGATTCGACGCGACTGGGCCCCTCGGTCCGCGGTGATCCTCGGCTACGTCCTCCTTGCGCTCGCCTTCACCTGGCCGCTCCCACTCCACCTCGGCGAAGCGCTGACCGGTGACCCGACCGGCGACACCGGGGTTTACGTCTGGAACCAGTGGGTCTTCCACCACGAGCTGAGCAGCCGGCGGAGCCCGATGACCACCGAGACGGTCCTGTCGCTGACCGGGGCCGTGGATCTCTCCCAGCACAACTACACCGTGTTCCTCAACCTGCTCGCCTGGCCGCTGATCGATCGGCTGGGCGTCGTCGCCAGCTTCAACGTCGTGCTGCTGGTGGTGACGGTGCTGACGGCGCTGGCGACCTATGCGCTGGCCCGGCAGGTCACGGCCGCGTCGCGCGCCGAAGCGTGGCTGGCGGGAGCCGCGTTCGCCTGGTCGCCGATCCTGGTCGCGCGCAGCACGGCGCACTTCAGCCTCGTCGCGGCGGCGCCGCTGGCGGCGTTCATCCTCGCGCTGGTCCGCGCCGATCGGTCGCGCCGGCCCCGCGATGCCGCCCTGGCCGGCTTGTGCATGGCGTGGGCGGGCCTGAGCGATGCCTATTACGCCGTGTACTGCCTGATGATCGCCATCGGCTATCTCGCCTCGCGCCTGATCCGGGTCACCTTCGCCCGCGAGCCCGTCGCCGCGCCGCTGCGCTGGGCGCTCGACATCGCCATCGTCTCGGTCGTCGGCCTGGTCGTCGGCGTCCTGGCCGGCCACGGCGGGCGCTTCGAGCTGCTCGGCGTCGGGGTCAGCGTCCGCGGCCTCTACACGCCGGTCCTCCTCCTCACCGGGCTGCTGCTGGCGCGCGCGATCGTCTACCTGCAGCCCCGGCTGCTCGTGCCGGGGTGCGTGCCGACCTGACGCTGTTCGCCAGCCGCGGTTCGCGCGCTGCTGATTGGGGTTCTCGCGTGTGCCGGACCCTTGTCGCCGGTGCTGTACGGACTCGGCCAGCGGATGGTGGACGGCAGCTTCGTGGCGCCGGAAACGCTCTGGCGCAGCAGCCCCCGCGGCGTCGACCTCCTGGCGCTCGTCGAGTTCAACCCCAGCCACGTGCTGAGTCGGTGGTTCGCCGACCGCCAGGCGTCCGCGCCGACCGCGTTCGCGGAATACACCGCCGCCTTCAGCCTGGTCACCCTGCTGCTCATCGCCGCAGCCGCGTGGCGGGCGGGCTATCGTCCGCGCACCGGCTGGGTGCTCCTGACCGCCGGGTTCGCGGCGCTGGCGCTGGGGCCATTCGTGCATCTGGCGGGGCTCAACACCCACGTGCCCGGACCGTGGGCCCTGCTCCGCTACGTGCCGGTGCTCGGCATCGCCCGCACGCCGACGCGGTTCGCCGTCGTCGCGGCGCTCGGCGCGGCCATCCTGTTCGCCGGCGCGCTGGCGGCGCTCGGCCGCCGCTATCCGCGTCATCGGCGGGCGATCGTCGCGACGGTGGGCCTGGCACTGCTCCTCGAGCTGGTGCCCGCCCCTCGCACCCTGTACTCGGCTGCCATCCCGTCCGTCTACGACGTCATCGCCGACGATCCGCGCCCGGTCCGGGTCATGGAGCTGCCCTTCGGCGTGCGCGACGGCGCCTCGTCGCATGGCAACTTCAACGCCCGCGCACTCTATTACCAGACGCGTCACGGCAAGCGGCTCGTCGGCGGCTACCTGTCACGGATCTCGGTCAAGCGCGTCCACGAAATCCGCTCGCAGCCGACGTTGAACGCGCTGCTGCTGCTCAGCGAGGGCCGCCCGCTCGATCCTGCGGCAGTCGAACGCTTCCGCGCCCGCGCGCCGGACTTCGTGACCCGCGCACGCGTCGGCTACGTCGTCATCCATCACGACATCACGCCGCCGGACCTCGTCGGGCTGGTCGCCGATGCCTGGGGCCTGCACGAGATCGCCCGGGACGGACGCACGGCGCTGTACGTCCCCGCGGTCGGCGATTCCGAGCGTCCGCCCCGTCGCCCGGGCCGGTAAGCGGCGGCGACGCGGCCGCGCACTGCGCTATCCTCGATCGGGAATGCGGTCGCGGTTCGCCCTGATTTTCGCCGCCTCCGGCGCGGCGGCTCTGATCTACGAAGTCACCTGGACGCGCCTGCTCACCTTGCAGCTCGGACACGGTGTGGCGGCGGCGAGCACGGTACTCGCCGCGTTCATGGGCGGCCTGGCCGTTGGCGCGGCGCTCGGCGGCCGGCGCGGCGGACAACTCGCGCCACGGACGGCGCTGCGGGCGTACGCGGGACTCGAGATCGGCATTGCGCTCGTCGCGATGATGCTGCCCGTGGCCATCGCCGCGCTGGATCCACTGCTCGGGTGGGCCTACGCGGACGGCGACGGCGGCACGCGCTTCAGCGTGCTGCGACTCGGGGCCAGCCTGTTGCTTCTCTCCATCCCGGCGGCGGCCATGGGCGCGACCTTCCCCATTGCGGCGCGCTGGTTCGTGCGGCACGCCAGCCACGCCGCGCGTGACGCGGGGGTCCTGTACGCCGCCAACACCGTCGGGGCGGCGCTGGGCGCGCTCGCCGCCGGCTTCGTGCTGCTGCCATTCCTCGGCCTCAGCGGCGCGACCTGGGTCGCCGCCGGGCTCAACGTCGCCGCCGCGGCAGGCGCCTGGACCGTGGTGCGCGCGAGGGAACCAGACCTCGTCGACATACCGCCCGCGCCACACGCACGCGCGACCGTGAGTGGGCCTGGCCGCCGCGGCCGCCGCCGCACGGTGGCGCCGGCGGTCCGGGCGGACACCGGCGCCCGGCTCGGCCTCGCCGCCGCCGCACTCGGCATCTCGGGCTTCGCCTCGCTGACTCTCCAGGTCGTGTGGACCCGGATCCTGGCGATGATTCTCGGACCCACGACGTATGCGTTCAGCACCATGGTGGCGGTGTTCATCGCCGGCCTCGCCATCGGCGCCGCCCTGGCGTCCCGCCTGGTGCAGCGGGTCAGGGATCCGCTGGTCGGGCTGGCCGTCTGCCTGGCGCTCGCCGTCGGCGCGGCGGCCCTGTCGGCGGCGCTGGTCGATCGCGGGCTGCTGGCGATCGCGGCCGTTGTCGCGCGCCCGAACGTGACCTTCGCCGACGTGCTCACCCGCCAGGCGCTGCTGGCCCTGGCGCTGCTGGCGCCGATGACCATCGCGTTCGGCGCCGCCTTTCCGTTCGCCGTCGCGGTCGGCACGCGGGACGAGCAGACGATCGCCGCCGATCTGGGGGTGATCTACGCGGTGAACACCGCCGGGGCGATCGCCGGCGCGCTGCTCGCGGGCTTCCTGTTCATCCCGATGGCCGGGCTGCACGGCACCATTCGCCTGGTGGCGATCGTCGGGGGCGCGGGCGCGCTCGCGGTGCTCGCGGCCGGCCGCGGCGCCCGCCTGGTCCCGGGCGCGCTCGCGCTCGCCGTGATCGCTCTGGGCGTGATGCTGCCGCCCTGGGATCGCCTGCTCCTGTCGAGCGGCGCGTACAAATACGCCGCCTCGCTGCAGGGGCCCGACCTCGAAACGGCCCTGACCGCCGGGGAGCTGCTCTATTACGGGGAGGGGGCCAGCGGTACGGTCGCCGTCCGCAAGGTCGGCGGGACGATCTCGCTGGCGATTGATGGAAAGGTCGATGCGTCGAACGCCGGGGACATGCTCACGCAGCGCCTGCTCGCGCATATCCCGCTGCTCCTGCACGCCGATCCGCGGAGCGTCGCCATCCTGGGCCTCGGCAGCGGCGTCACCCTGGGGTCGGCCCTCCGCCACCCCATCGCCCGGGCGGACGTGCTCGAGATCTCGCCCGAGGTCGTGGCCGCGTCCAGGGAGTTCGACGCGGAAAACCATCGCGCGATCGACGATCCGCGCACGCGCGTGATCGTGGGCGATGGACGGACGCACCTGCTGCTCACCGAGCAGCGGTACGACGTGATCATCTCCGAACCGTCGAACCCGTGGATGGCCGGGATCGCTTCGCTGTTTACGCGGGAATTCTTCCAGGCGGCCCGCGATCGCCTGGAACCGGACGGGGTGCTCTGCCAGTGGGCCCACACCTACGACATTTCCACCGCCGACCTGCAGTCGATCGTGGCGACGTTCCTCTCCGTGTTTCCCGACGGCAGCCTCTGGCTGGTCGGCGATGGCGACGTCCTCCTGGTCGGGTCGAACACTCCGATCGACCAGCGGCTGGAAGGGGTGGCCGAGGCCTGGCGTCGTCCGGGCGTGACCGACGATCTGGCCGACGTCGGCGCCCGGGTCCCGTTTCACGTGCTCTCGCTCTTTGTCGCGCAGGGCGCGCGGCTCGCGGCATGGACGGCGGGGGCACCGATCCAGTCAGACGACAGGGCGGCGCTCGAGTTCTCGGGGCCGCCGAGCATCTTCGGGCGCGCCGGAGCCGACAACGCAGCCCTGCTGCGCGCCCTGGCGGGCGACCGGGCGGCCCGGCCCGCCGCCGTGGCCCGGGCGGAGGCGGACGCCACGCCGGGGGCAATTCGGGATCGCGGCTGGATGTTCCTGGCGGCGGACGCACTGCGTCCGGCGTATGACGATTTTCTCCAGGCCGCGCAGGCCGATCCCGGCGATGGCCGGGCGCTGGAGGGGTTGATCCGCGCATCGGCCCCGCTGCAGCGGGCGGCACAGACACAGGCCATCCTGACTCGCCTGGCCGCCGACCCGGCCAATCAGGCGGCCACGCTTGCGCTCGCCAGGCTGCTGGCGTCCCAGGGATCGTTCGACGAATCCATCCGCCTGATTTTCACGATCCTGCAGCGCGACCCGGCCGATCTGCTCGCACTGGAGCAGATGGCGTCGGTGCTGTCCGACGCCGGCGACCTCGAGCGGATGAAACCGGTCGTGGCGCGGCTGCGCGCCGAGGCCCCCTCGACCGAGGCCGCGCACTATTACAGCGCCGCCCTCCTCTTCATGGAGAATCGCACGGAGCTGGCGCTGACCGAGGCGCGGCGCGTACTGGCCCTCAATCCCGCCCATGCCAAGGCCCACAACCTGATGGGCGCCTGCCTGGCGACGCTCGGGCAGCGCGACGAGGCACGGACGGCGTTCCAGGCCTCGCTCACCGCAGACCCGAGGGATCCGGCCACGTACTCAAACCTCGCCACGCTGGAGTTGCAGTCGGGCAATCGGGATCGGGCGGCCCGGTATTTCGCCGAAGCGCTGGCCATCGATCCCTCGTCCGAAACGGCGCGACGCGGCATCGCCGACCTTCAAGTTCGTTAGCCATCCAAAGAGACGGATTGTGATCCAAAACGTCCACACTGTGTCCATCGTGCGATCAAAACTCGCACACGCGGGTTCGGAGGTGCGCCGACGCGCCCTGCGCGAATCCTGGTAAGGCGGCCTGTTTCCGTGCACGTCCGGCGTGATGCGACGAACAGAATTCTCCGCGAAGCGACAAAGTGGTGCGGCACCGAACTTGCTTCGAGCGTTCGTGGAGACAGCACCATGAGCGTCGTTCGGCTCCTCGGTTTCGCCACGCTTCCTTGCGGCTGCGTCGTCGGCCGGTATCGTGATGTCGGCAGCACTCGCGAGGTGTCGTACATCGAGGAAAAAGGCGTCGGTTGTGACAGCCATTCGCACCGCCGCAATCACACCGTGTCCGCCTCCCGGGAGAGCGACACCAAAGTGATTGGGCTGCCGGCGTCGGCCTGAGCCATCGAGTTCCGCCCGTACCGGGGGTTGTACTCCCCCACAGTCCCCGGTACAATTCCGTCGTTGCGTTTGCCCACGCCCTACGCCAGACTCTCGCGCGGTCCCCGCGCGCTGCGCTTCTACCTCGGTGATTCCCTCGATCTGCTGCGGCGGTTGCCCCCCGGCCTGGCCGACGTGGTCGTCACCTCTCCCCGTACAATCTCGGCGTCCGCTACCGGAGCTACGACGATGAGCGGCCGCGCGAGGAATACCTGGCCTGGACGAGCGAGTGGATTGCCGGCGTGGCCCGGGCCCTCTCGGCCGACGGGTCGCTGTTCCTGAACGTCGGCTCCAAGCCCACCGACCCGTGGACCGCCCTCGACGTGGCACAGGCGGCACGGCCGCACCTGACGCTGCAGAACGTCATCCACTGGATCAAGTCGATTGCCATCGACAAGGAGGCCGCCGGCGGGCGGGCCGGCCTGGCCGGCGACCTGGCGGTCGGTCACTACAAGCCGATCAACTCGGACCGTTTCCTCCACGACTGCCAGGAGTTCGTGTTCCATTTCTCGCCAGGCGGGCACACCCCGCTCGATCGGCTGGCGCTGGGGGTGAAGTACCAGGACCCCTCGAACGTCAGCCGCTGGCGGGGCGCCGGACAAGGCCTCCGCTGCCGCGGCAACGCCTGGTTCATTCCCTACGAAACGATCCAGAGCCGGGATCGCGACCGACCGCACCCGGCGACGTTCCCGCCGAAGCTGCCGGAGTACTGCGTCCGGCTGCACGGCGTGTCGCGCAGCCACCTGCTCATGGATCCGTTCCTCGGCCTGGGCAGCACGGCGGTCGCCGCCGCGCGCCTCGGCATCGGTTTCGTCGGCATCGAAATCGACGAGCACTATCTCAAGGAAGCGATCGCCCGGACGCGAGCGGCACTGTGAGCGCGCTTCCCTGATCCCCGCGAACGCGATATCCTGCGCGCTATGACGCGCGTGTTCGCAACCGGTGTCGTCGCCACCGGCCTGGCCGTTGCAGTTTCAGTCACTGCCGCAGCCTGGTCCGGCGCCGGCACCCCGGCATCGGAGGTCCGCACCACCGCGGTGCAGGCTCCCGCCCCGGCCCCCCAGCCCCCACCGCCTCCGACGGTGAAGGTTGGAGAGCCCATGCCGGACTTCTCGCTGAACTATCTCGAGCCCACACCCCCGGGTGAGCGCCCGCAGTCGAAGACCGTCAAGCTCTCCGACTACAAGGGCAAACAGGTGGTGGTGCTCGCTTTCTTCCCGGCGGCCTTCTCGCCCGGTTGAACGACTGAGATGTCCCGGTACCGGGACAATTACGCCCAGTTCGACGCCAACAACGCCGCCGTCTTCGGCGTCAGCGTCGATTCCACCTGGGCCAACCGCGCCTTCCGCGAGCAGATGAAGCTGGACTTCCCGCTGCTCAGCGACTCGCGCCGCGAGTACTCGCGCGCGCTCGGCATCCTCGACGAGAACTCGGGCACCGCCCGGCGATTCACCTTCGTCATCGACGAGCAGGGAATCCTGCGCCACATCGATTCCGCACAGGCCGCCATGGATCCGGCCGGCGCGGTCGGCGCGTGCGCGCTCCTGAAGAAGAAGTAGGCGGCACCGGCCGCCGGCGGCGGCGACGCACGGGGCACAGGCGGCCGGGCCTGTCGCCCCGGCGCCGCGACCGCCCTCCCGTGGCATCTCATTTCAAGCTGATTTACCTTGAAGCCATACCAGCGCGGGATGTAAGCTCCCGTCTTGGACCTCCGTCAACTCGAGATCATCCGCGCCATCGCCGAGACCGGCTCGTTCACCGCGGCAGGCAACCACCTCCACGTGTCGCAGTCGGCCGTCAGCCGCCAGATTCTGCTCCTCGAGGAGGAGCTGAAGGAACCGGTCTTCCTGCGCGTCGGCCGCCGGATCCGCATCACGCCGGCGGGCGAAGCGCTGCTGCAGCTGTCGCACCGGGTGTTCCAGGACCTGAAGGACACCCTGTCGGGGATCACCGACAGCCAGGAGTCGCTGCGCGGACAGGTGCGGCTGCTCGGCGGCATGACGGTGTGCCTCTACGTCTTTCCCGCCCTGCTCGCCGAGCTGAAGCGCCAGCATCCCGACATCGAACTGAAGCTCGTCACCGGCAGCTCGGAGCGCTGTCTCGCGCACCTGCGGGCCGGTACCGGCGATCTGGCGCTCCTGACCCTGCCCGTCGATCAGCCCGACCTGGTCAGCGTGCCGGTCATGCAGGAGGAGCTGCTGCTGGTCACGGCCGCCAAGCATCCGCTGTCGCGCAAGCGCAAGATCATCCCGCAGGACCTGGTCCGCCAGCCGTTCGTCCTGTTCGAGACCGGATCGAACTCGCGCCGGGTCGTGGACGAGTTCTTCGCCGCCTCCCGCGTCGAGCCGCAGATCGTCATGGAAACCGAGAACGTCGAGATCATCAAGGCCATGGTCCGCAACGGGATCGGGATCACCATCATCCCCTTCCAGGCCGTGGCCCGCGACGTCACCAGCGGGCAGCTCTATTGCGCCCGCATCGAGGGCCGATCGCTCGTCCGCGAAACCGGGTGGATCTACCCGAAGATGAGCCGCACCCCGCGCACCGTCCAGGAAGTCATCCGCGCCTTCGATCGCGTGCGGCCGAAACTGCGCCTGGCGCCCACGTCCGCAGCATGAGCACGGATCATTGATCCGATTCGATCATTCTATTTTCTGATTGGGAGCCGGGTGCATACCATCGGGGTATGCACGACGATCGTGAACACGTCATTTCCGTGGTGCTCACGCACCACGACTGGCAGGAATTCGTGAAGCTGCAGCCGCAGCCCGCGGTGTGGCTGCGCGAGCGGATTCAGGAGACCATCAAGGGTCAGGGCGCGGCCGTCGCGGCCGGTGACGCGCGCAGCCGGACCAGCCTCACGGCTTCGGCTGGGGTCTGAGCGTGTAGGACGTGCGGCTGATGACCCGCATGTCCGGCCGCAGGACCTTGACTTCGATTTTCCGCGTCCGCTTCAGCGGATCGGGGTTGGTCGACGAGTAGCCCAGCACGTAGTAGTCGCTGGTCTCGTTGTCGATGCGCTTGAGCGCCTTGTCGAAGTCGTTCTGATTCACCACGGCGATCCCGCCCGTCTCCGCCGCCAGCACCCGCAGGCTGTCCTGCGTCTTGCGCACGTGCTCGCCGAACTCCGTCGGGTCCAGGTTCTCGTCGAGGTCCGCCCCGGCCACGAGGCCGCGCGGATCGATCGTATAAATCGTGGCATTGGCGCGATTGGCGGTCCGGGTCAGCTCCCCCAGCTCGCGCGACAGGTCCGCATCGGCGAACACGTGCCCGCGGTTGAACTGATCCCGCATCTCCCGTCCTTCTTCGCGCGTCTGCCCGAACCGGCCGCCGAACACCGGGTCCTCGCCCAGCCGGGAATCGGCGAACGGGTCGAAATCGAAGCCGTTGCTCACCCACACCACGGCCTTGCGGCGGTTGGTCACCCGCTCGAGCTGCCGCAGGATGTCGTACACCGTCGAGAAGGCGACGTGCGCCCGGTAGCGCACCTCCGATGGCCCCTCCGCGCCTTCCGCACCCTGGATGACGTCCGACGGCTTCAACCCGTTGCCGGTAATCTTCTTGATGGCGTCGTCGAGGATCTTGCGGTCGTAGGTGAGGTCGATGGCCAGCGACGAGGGACCGGTGGACACGATGCCGAACATGTCGCCCTCGTGGACCAGGGTCCGCGAGATGCGCTTGAACAGGTCGCGGATCCGTCCGGTGTTCCGGAAGTCGAGGTGCAGATCGTCGACGATGATCAGGAAGATGCGGCCGGCGGCGTCGTTGCGCGGCCGTGACGGCGGCAGCACGATACCCTCCTGCGTCGGCGGCGGCGGGGCGGCCTGCAGGTTGTGCACCCGCCCGCCATGGACCAGCGTCAGCGACGCGATCTCCTGCTTGACGCCGTCCTCGTAGATCTCGAAATCGTTCTTGGTCAGGTCGGCCACGAACTGGTCCTGGTCGTTCCGCACGATGGCGTCCATCGTGACGAAGTCCACGGCCGTTCGAAAATCGGGCTGGCGAGCCGGCTGGGCTGGCGCCGTCTGCCCCGCGGGCGGCCCCTGCGCCGCCAGTCCCATCACCGCGGTGAGCGCCACGGCAGTGCCCAGGCCGAGAGGCGACCGTTTGTGCTGCATCTTGACAGTATAAGACGAGCGGCCGCCCGCTGCGGCCGCCCAGTTTTTCCGCGCCGGCGGCGGCGGCAGTCGTCCCGCCGACCCGCGCCACGAGCCCTCAATTCCGTATTCATCGTCGAGCGGCGACCAGGAGCCTTGACGGCCATGAATGTCGACTCAGTGAGTCAACTTTTGTCCGTCAAGGCGACTGCCCGGCCGGCGGCCGGGCGAAAGCAATTGGCTCGCGGGGCGGAGCGCACTGACATGCTTGCGGGGGGCTGGCGCGAAGCCCCGCTAGGAATGGAGGCGACGAGGCGCTACCATCCCCGCATGAGGGTTGCGGTCGGTGCGGATCATGCGGGGTTCGAGATGAAACGCGACCTGTCCGGCGCACTGGCCCAGCAGGGACACGAGATCCTGGACCTGGGGACCCATTCCAGCGCCGCCGTCGACTACCCCGACATCGCCGAGGCGGTGGCGACCGCCATCCGCAACGGGCAGGTGGACCGCGGCATCATCGTGTGCGGCAGCGGCGCCGGCGTCGCCGTCGCCGCCAGCAAGTTCCCCGGCGTCCGCGCAGCCGTCTGCCACGACTGCTACTCGGCACGCCAGGCGGTCGAGCATGACGATGTCAACGTCATGTGCCTGGGCGCGCGGGTCGTCGGACCGGCGCTGGCGCGCACCCTCGCCGACGCGTTCCTGGGCGCCACCTTCAGCGCCGACGAGCGCCACCTCCGCCGGCTCGCCAAGGTGGACGCGATCGAATCGCGGTTCACACGGGAATGACCGACGCCGCGGGTGCTGGCCATCGCGGCACGCTGCTGGTCAAGGTCCTGGCCCTCGTCCTGCCGCTCGCGGTGCTGCTGCTCTTCGGCCGCGAGGCCGCGGCGCGCCTCCCGACCTTCGCCGCCTGGGTCCAGTCGCTCGGCGTGTGGGGACCGCTCGCGTTCGTCGCCGGTTATGGCCTCGCCGCCGTGCTCCTCATCCCCGCGGTCCTGCTGACGATCTCGGGCGGCGCGTTGTTCGGCTTCCGCCGCGGGGTGATCTACGTCTCGCTCGGCGCCGCACTCGGCGCGCTGCTGGCGTTCCTCGCGGCGCGCTACGTCGTGCGCCGCTTCGTCGAGGCCTACGTCATGCGCCATCCTCGTCTGGCGGCCATCGACCGCGCGGTCGAAGCGGAGGGCGCCCGTCTCGTTTTTCTCCTGCGCCTGTCCCCCATCGTGCCGTTCGTGCTGCTCAACTACGTGCTCGGGATCAGCCGCATCCGCCTGCGTGACTACCTGCTCGGCACAGCCGGAATGCTGCCGGCCGTCGCGGCCTACGTCTACGCGGGCAAGGTGGCCGGCGACCTCGCCTCGCTCGCCGCCGGCGCCGCCAGCCCCCGCGGACCCGCCTACTACGTGCTGATGACGGTGGGCCTCGCGGCCACGGTGCTCGCCACGGTGCTCATCACACGCGCCGCGGCGCGGGCCGTCGAGGCGCGAGCGGACCCGGCAGTGGCGCGCCACGAGCCCTGACGCCTGACGGCAGGGCCCAGGCCCCGGCCCCAGGCCCCTGAAGCCTGACCCCTGGGGCCTGGGGCCTGGGGCCTGAGGCCTGGGGCCTGGGGCCTGACGCCTGGAGCCTGGAGCCTGACCCCTGGCCCCCGGCCTCAGGGCACCGTGACCACGATCTCGTTCGACGCGCCACTCGTGCCGCAGCCATTGCGGCTGCGTATGCGCACGTAATACGTTCCCGCCGGCGCCTGTACGACCAGTCCCCGGGTCGACCCGGCCACCGTGATGATGGCCAGGTTGGCCGCGCCGGGGGCGCTGCCGGCCTCGATCAGGAACTCGGTTGGACCGTTGGTGGTGCCGCCGAGCGACCACGCCAGGCTCACGATCGAGCCGCTCACGCCGGCGACGAAGCCGAACGGCGCCGGCGGTGCGCCGGCGCAGGCGCCGGTCACCACGACGGTGATCTCGTTCGACGGTGCGCTCGTGCCGTTGCCGACGCTGCGCAGCCGGGCGTAGTAGGTGCCTGCGGGAACCCCCGGAATGAAGACCGATGTCTGGTTCCCACTCAGCGCGAACGTGCCGACATTGCTGGCGCCGGGCGCGGTGCCCGCCTCGAGCAGATATTGCGCGGGCACGGCCCCCGCCGCCGGCGGATTCCAACTCAGGAAGACGTCGTGGCTGGCAACCACGGCCTGGAAGTCACGTGGCGGACCGGGCACGGCCGTCGTCGCGGCGATGCGCAGGATGCGTCCCGCGAACGTCGCGAGGTAGAGCTCCCCTTGCAGGTCGCGGCCGAACGACGCGATGCCGCCCAGCGCGGCCGCGCCGCCGAGCTCGGCCGTGTGCTCGATGATGTCCACGAAGGTCGCTTCGCCCGTCATCGGGCTGATCGACAGGCCGAGTGACCACACACGCGACCGCACGTAGTCCGCGAAGAAATATCGGCCGCGGTAGCTCGGCGGCAACGCGCTGCCCCGGTACACGTAGCCGCCGGTGACGGCCTGGCCCTGCGAACGCGGGTAGTCGTACACCGGGTTGGTCAGTGGCAGATACGCGGGCGTGGTCGCCGGAATGCCTGGCGTCGCGATACTGCCCTCGCGAATGCGCCACCCGTAATTGCGGGCGCCGGCGCCCGCCGGCTCGTAATCCACCTCCTCGCGCGCGCCCTGCCCGACGTCCCCGACGATCAGCGCGCCGGTCGCGCCGGCGCCGAAGTCGTCGAAGCTGTAGCGCCACGGATTGCGCCACCCGAACGACCAGATCTCCGGCTGCGCCGCCACCGGCATGCCGTCGAGAAACGGATTGTCCGGCGGCACCACGAAGCCATTCGGATCGCTGTCGCTGACATCGACGTTCACGCGCAGCATCTTGCCCAGCAGCGTGCCGGGGTTCTGCGCGTGGTTTTGCGGATCGTTGCCGTCGCCGCCATCGCCGAGGCCGATGTAGAGCATGCCGTCGGGGCCGAACGCCAGGTGTCCGCCGTTGTGATTGGAAAACGGCTGGCGAATGATGCGCTCGCCCGTCGACCAGCGCAGGTCGAACCGGGATGCCGGCACCGCGACGAGCGGGTTGCCGGCGGTGCGCGTGAAGCGCGCGACGACGGTATCGCCGTTGCTGTTGGTGAAGTTCACGAAGACGCGGCCCGTCGCCGCCGCGTTGGGCGGGAAGGCCAATCCGAGCAGGCCGCGCTCGCCGCAGCAGCCGATGACGCCCGACAGGTCGAGGAACGGCGTGCCCAGGAGCTGGCCGTTCTGGACGACGCGGACGACGCCGCCCTGCTGCACGACGTAATAGACGCCGGGCAGCACGGGGTCGGCGACGTAGCCGACCGGGCTGCTGAGACCGGACACGACGACCTCCGCGCGCAGCTGCGCGAACGCGAGCGACGGCAGACACAGCACGCCCATGAGGCATGCGACGCGCAGACGGGTGACCATGGGGGCTCCTGACGTACGGGGGGTGCGCTGATTATCGCCCGGTTTTTCAGCCGAGCAGCTCGTGCCGGAGCGAATCGAACAGCTCATCGGCGCGGCTGACGCCGCGCAGGATCTCGTCGGGAGTGGACCAGCCGTCGGGGTCGAGCGGCGCGGCTCGCGCCTGCAGCGCCGCCCGCGTCACGTCCTCGGCCGGCAGCTGATGGATGCGGGCGCTGATCTCGGCGTAGCGGGCGCGCAGCCGGGTGGCGATGTCACGGCCGACCAGCTCGGCGAGCAAATCGGGCGCATGGGCTGTCGGCGGCGTGAGCCCGTCCTCGTCACCGTTCGCCTCCTGCAACCCCTCGGCACCCGAGACCTGGATGGGCTCCTCGTCGGGAAGCAGGGCCGAGTCGGCCATCGGCGGCGGCGCCGGGATCGCGGGATTCGTCCGCCTCGGCCGGCGGCTGGCATCGCTACCGCGACCGCGCGGACCGCGCTCAGACCGGCGATCCGCTTCGACGATGGCCGCGGCGCGGACTTCGAGGATATGCGGCCAGTCGAAATCGATGTCCGGATGCTGTTCTTCGATGGTCCTGATAGCGTCCTCGTCGAGGGCGGGACGGCCGACGCGAACTCCCGGCGCGCTCCGGTACCAGTAGAGCACGCGAGGCGGGTCGCCCGGCTGCGCGGCGTGCCACAAGCTCGTCATCTCGTAGCCGCGTTGATCGCGGGAGAGCCGCAAGTAGGGCACGTCCAGACCCTACCGCCGCTTGGCGGCGCGGGCCGCGCCGCGCGGGGCGGGCTTCCGGACCGCCTTGGCCGCCTTGCCCGCCTTGGGCGGGGCGCTGCGGGCCGGCTTGGCGGCGACCCTGGCCGCGGCCGCCTTCTTCGCGGGTTCAGCGGCCTTCTTCGCCGTCTTCGCGAGTCGCGGCGCTGGTTTGCGTGCCGGCTTGTCGGACGGGCTGGCGTGGTTGTGGACCGGGGCATCGCCAGACCGCTGCACCAGGGTGAAGCGGATTTGATCGACGGCCATGTGATAGGTCCAGATCTCGGCAGCGGTTACCTGGTGCTCCACACAGAGGCGGCGGACGGTATCGACCGTGCTGGGCGGAACGTACAGATAAAAGGGGGCGCGCAGGCGGCTGAACTGCGCCCATTCCGCAAGGGCTTCCAGCGTGTTGATCGACTCGACGGTTTCGACCTCGACGACGCCTTGCAGCTTGCGCCCGCGCTCCTGACTGAAGAGCAGCAGGTCGGGGTACATGGCCATCGCCCCGACTTCGACTGACGCGTTCTGCTCCGGCCCCGGGTTGATCGCGACCTCGAACTTCCGCTTGTAGCGGGCTTGCAGGACTCGAATGACGCGATCGTGCTCGAACTGCTCGCGAACCGGCCTCACGAGGATCGGGCTCACTGGACCTCCGGGTTCGAAACAAACTCGATAATATAGCACGCATGCTGACGGTCCCCGATGGCGGCTCGTGACGCTGGTGAGAGCCGATTCCTGCGCGCGTGCCGTCTGCAGCCGGTCGACCGGACGCCGGTCTGGTTCATGCGGCAGGCCGGGCGCTACATGCCGGAGTACCGCGCACTCCGCCGCGACTACACGCTGCTGCAGCTCTGTCGGACGCCCGACCTGGCGATGGAAGTCACCCTCCAGCCACTGCGCCGGATCGAGCTCGACGCCGCGATCCTCTTTTCCGACCTGCTGTTGCCGCTCGAGCCGATGGGCATCCCCTTCGATTTCGTCGCCGGCGAGGGTCCGGCGATCGAGAAGCCCCTGCGCTCGGCCGCCGATATCGACCGCGTCGTCGCCACCGAGCCGCGCGAGTCGCTCGCGTTCACGCTCGAGGCCATCCGCCGCATCCAGCACGAGCTGGCCGGTACGGTCCCGCTGATCGGGTTTGCCGGCGCGCCGTTCACGCTCGCCTCCTATGCCATCGAAGGCGGGCCCTCGAAGGACTTCGCCCGCACCAAGAGCCTGATGTACAGCGACCCGCACGCCTGGCATCGGCTCGCCGAGCGCCTGGCCGGCGTGGTCGCCGACTACCTGGTCGCACAGATCGAGGCCGGCGTGGACGCCGTGCAGGTGTTCGACTCGTGGGTCGGCGCGCTCAATGCGGATGACTACCGCGAGTTCGCGCTCCCGCACACGCGCACGATCTTCCGCGCCATCGACGGCCGCGTGCCGACGATTCACTTCGGCGTCGCCACCGGATCGATCCTGCCGGTGATGCGCGAAGCGGGCGGCGACGTGCTCGGCGCCGACTGGCGCATCCCGCTCGACGAGGCCTGGGCGCGGATCGGCCCCGACCGCGCCATCCAGGGCAACCTCGATCCGACACTGCTGCTCGGGCCGCGCGAGCGGATGCTGCGTGGCGCGCGCGACGTCCTGGCGCGCGCGGACGGGCGTCCCGGGCACATCTTCAACCTCGGGCACGGGATCCTGCCCTCCACGCCGGTCGAGCACGTGCAGGAGCTCGCGCGCTTCGTCCACACGCACTCCGCCCGATGAACCAGGTCGTGGTGCTCGGCGCCGGCATCGCCGGCCTGGCCGCGGCATGGGAGCTGCAGCAGCGCCGTGTCCCGTTCCTCATCGTCGAGCGCAGCGGCCGTGCGGGCGGGGTCATCCGCACCGAGACCGTGGACGGCTACGTCATCGATGCCGGGCCCGACGCGCTGCTCGCCCAGAAGCCGGCGGCGCTCGACCTGTGCCGCGAGCTCGGCATCGCCGAGCGACTGATCGCGACCCTGCCGCCGCGGACCGCGTTCATCAAGCGCCGGGCGCGGCTCGTCGCCATTCCCGAGGCGTCGTTTCTCGGCTTGCCGACACGCGTGGCGCCGTTTGTCGCGTCCCGCCTCTTTTCCGTCCGCGGCAAGGCGCGCATGGCCGCCGAGCTGCTGGTCCCGCGTGCGCGCCTCGACGACGAGTCGATCGGACACTTCGTGCGCCGCCGCTTCGGCGCGGAAGCGCGCGAGCTGCTCGCCGAGCCGCTGCTCGCCGGGATCCATGCCGGCGACGTCGACCGGCTCTCCGTCCATGCGCTCTTCCCTCGCCTGGTCGAGGCCGAGCGCGCGCACGGGAGCGTGCTGCGTGCGCTGCTGTTCCGGCAGCGGCGCGCGGCGGCCGGCAGCGCCTTCGTCTCCTTTCCTGCCGGCCTCGCCGAGCTGGTCGATGCCCTGCTGGCCCGGCTCGCCGAGCACACCATTCGCTACAACAGCGCTGCCGTGCGCATCACCGGCTCGGGACCCTTTGCCGTGCAGCTCGAGTCGGGGCAGACGCTGGAGACGCGGGCGGTGATCGTCGCGACACCGCCGCTCGCCGCCGCCACGGCGCTGCAGCCGATCGACGTGCCCTTGGCCTCGCTCTGCGCCGCGATCCCGTATGTGTCGTCGGCCACCGTCGCGTTCGGTCTCCGCCGGGGACAGGTGAGCCATCCCCTCGCGGGCAGCGGCTTCGTCGTGACCAGCCGCGATCGCCGGGCGGTGATGGCGGCGACCTGGGTGTCGGCGAAATGGCCGCACCGCGCGCCGGAGGGCCGCGTCCTGCTGCGCGCGTTCCTCGGCGGGGCCGGCGATCCGGCGCTCCTCGGCCAGGGTGACGCCGAGATCGCGCACGCGGCGTTCGCCGATCTCGCCGACACGCTGGGCATCGCCGGCGAGCCCGAGCTGACGCGCGTCTACCGCTGGCCGCACGCCACGCCGCAGTATCACGTCGGGCACCTGGCGCGGGTGCGCGCCATCGACGAGCGCCTGGCGGGCCTCCCCGGCATCTACGTGACGGGCAGCGGGTATCGCGGCACCGGCATCCCCGATTGCATTGCCGACGCGCGGCAGACCGCCGCCAGGGCCGCGGCGTTCCTACGCTAAGATCCCGGGATGCGAGTCGCAGGAGTCATCGTCGTCGGACTGTTCGGCGTCGCGAGCCTCGGGGCGGCCGACGACCTGACGCCAGCCATCGACCAGCTGCTGAAAAGCATACGCGCCGCCGACAAGGGGCAGCTCGCCGTGTCGGAGGAGGACGGACGGTTCCTGCGCGTCCTCGTCGCCTCCACCGGCGCCAGGCGGGTGCTCGAAATCGGCGCCGCCAGCGGCTACAGCGCCATCTGGATGGGACTCGGCCTGCGACAGACGGGCGGCCGGCTGGTCACCATCGAGTACGACCCGGTGCGGGCCCGCGAGGCGGCCGACAACGTCCGCCGCGCCGGACTGCAGGACGTCGTGCGCGTGGTGTCCGGCGATGCCTTCGCGGAGATCCCCAGGCTGGAGGGCCCGTTCGACCTGGTGTTCCTCGACGCCTGGAAGCCGGACTACAAGAAGTTCTTCGACCTCGTCTTCCCCCGGGTCGCGCCCGGCGGGCTGTTCCTCGCGCACAACGTGATCAACAAGAAGAGCGAGATGGGCGACTTCCTCGCCGCCATCGCCGTGCATCCGCAGGCGCTCACGACCACCGTGTCACCGGGGCACGAGGGCATTTCGATGACCTACAAGAAGCGATGAGCACCGCCGCGAGCGACGACAAGCCGCCCATCCATCTCATCGGGGTGCCGCTGGATCTCGGCGGCAATCGCCGCGGCACGGACATGGGCCCGTCGGCGTTTCGCATCGCCGGCATTCGCGAGCAGTTGTCGCGGCTCGGACGCGTGGTCGTGGACAAGGGCGACATTCCGTCGCCCATTCCGGAGATCAAGGGGGCCGGCCACGCGCAGAAGCGCTACGTGAAGGACATCGCGCGCGTGTGCCACAAGCTCTTTCAGAGTGCGCTGGCCTCGCTCGAGGAGGGCGCGCTGCCCATCGCCCTCGGCGGCGATCACAGCCTGGGCGCCGGCTCGGTGGCCGCGGCGGCGGCGTTCCAGCGCGCGCGCGGGCAGCGGCTCGGGCTGATCTGGGTGGACGCCCACGGCGACATGAATACGCCGGAGACGAGCGGCTCGGGCAACGTCCACGGCATGCCGCTGGCGGCGCTGCTCGGCGCCGAGCCGATCGAGCTCGCACGCATCGGCGGGACCACGCCGGCGGTGCTCGCCGAGGACACCGTGCTCGTCGGCATCCGCAATCTCGACGACATCGAGAAGCAGACGGTGCGCGCCGCCAAGGTCCACGTCTTCACCATGAAGGAGATCGATCGCCTGGGCATCGCGCAGGTGATGGAGCGTGCGCTGGCGCTGGCCGGCGCCCGGACCGGCGGCATTCATGTGTCCTTCGACATGGACGTCTGCGATCCGTCGATCGCGCCCGGCGTCGGCACCGCCGTCAAGGGCGGGCTCGACTACCGCGAGGCGCACGTGGTGATGGAGATGGTGGCCGAGTCCGGCCGGTTGACCTCGCTCGACCTGGTCGAGGTCAACCCGACGCTCGACCTGCGCAACACGACCGCCGAACTCGGCACCGAGCTGGCCTTGTCGGCGATGGGCAAGCAGATCCTGTGATCGGAGTTCCGTGCCGACGCGCCGATTCAGGTCCGCGCGGCCTTCGCCTGCTTGAGCATGTCGTCGAGCGTATCCATCAGCGTGATCAGCGAGAACGGTTTCTCGACCAGCCGGGTGTGCGGGCGCGTGTGCTCGAGGCCGCCCGACTCCGAGCGCAGCCCGGAGAAGATGATCACGGGGACTTCCGGCGGCATCGAGGCGACCACGTCGCGTCCGGACCCGCGCTTCAGCTTGAGGTCGATGATCGCCGCCTGCGGCCGATGCTTCTGCAGCGCCCGAATGCCCTCGTCCGCGGTGGCGGCAATGACCACGGCGTAGTGCCGCATCTCGAGGAACCGCACGAGCGGCTGGCGGACCGCGGTGTCGTCCTCGACGACGAGGACGAGGGGCGAGGATTCGGACATCACAGCGTCGGCATCTTCCTCAGTGAACGCCGCGACGGGTGGTGGTCGGCCCGTCAGGCGCCATCCCGCCGGCTCCAGGTCGGCCCGAACCGGTCGGGCACGTCGAGGCCGGTGTAAATCCCCAGCGGCAGGATCGAGTCGCACAGCGTGTCGCGCTGCTCCTCGAGCGTCCGCAGGTCGGTCACAAAGCTCTTTCGATGACGCTCGTATACTACCATTTCGCTCCAGTACTCGATCAGCAGGTAGTGCGTGTCATGTGCCTGATCGCGCAAAAAGGAGCTGCCGAGGAAGGATCGGCTGCGGCGGCCGAGTTGCGTCCACTCGCCATCGGCGCCGTAGAACTTCTCGAACTCCTGCTGCTGCCCCGGTTTCACCTGAAACTGCCAGACCACCGCAATCACGGACGCCTCCGCGGGCGATTCTATCAGCGGCGCGGGCAGGCTTGTGACGGGCCGCGCGCGGGCGCCCGGGTGCCCGGTGGCGGCGGTGTCCTATAGAATTCCCACAGGGCCGCTAGCTCAGTGGTAGAGCATCTGACTTTTAATCAGAGGGTCGTTGGTTCGATCCCAACGCGGCCCACCAGTTTTTGGGCACCAAATATGCGCATGCGAACGCGAGAGCACCAATAGCGCTGGGAATGTGACTTGAGACGCTTCACCGCACGATCACTGGAAGCTATCGTCAGCGGGGGAAACCATCGAGCGGTGGTGGAAGTCGGGACACGAACTTACTGACGCCGACTTCGGCGAACCCGACAAAAAAAGCGAGAATGAGGTCACAGGTCTTTGGGAGCTAGACCAGCACACGTTTCGGCTAGCTAGCTGGCCATTGGCTCACGAATGGTCAAAGGAGAAAGGCATCGAGCCGGGCCGGCCACTCTCGTTCTGTTCGACCCTGTCCGCCAAAACACGGAGCGCAAGAACGTAGACTCGCCGAACGGCTTCATCTTTGGAAACGCCGTATGGCAATGCGCCCGGCAGTTCCGTGATTTCTGCCAGCCACCGGCGGCTCGAGAGCCCTCGAAGGCTGAATGGAGCTCCGCCACGTCCGCCGCCGCTACAGCCAGCCAATCTCCCTCAACGCGTACCCAGAATTCCAGATCTTCGTCAGGTGAGCGATCTTGTCGCCCTCGAAGGACATTACGTACACGTAATCGGAACGGACGCTCTTCCCTGTCGGCGGGCAGGGGCCGCCCTCCCCGGTATGCGTCCCAAAGAAGACTGCATAGGCGCAAACGTTGTTGCGTGCGGCATCGACGCCCCAAGACTTGAGGTCGTAGCCCGCGTCCGGCATGGGCGTATAGAGGCCTTTCATCCAATCCGTGTAGGCTTCAAGCGTCGTGACGTCGGCCAGGGCTTCGGCCTGCGCCGCGAAGGACGCGTCCGGCTTGCAGTACCGCGAGCACACCTGCCAACCCTCCCCGCCTTCACAAGCCTCAAAAAAACCGCGCGCGGTCTGTTCCATCGAATTATTCATCGGCTCGCTCCCGCAAGAGCATACTCCTTCCGGCTCATGGGTCATTTCGCGGTGCCGCCGCTCCAGTTCATCAGGAGCGTGACGGGAGCAAGGCCGCGATCGATGAGAGTGTTGATGAGAAAGCGTCCGTCCGCGGCGACGTCGTAGACATTGTCGGGGATCCCATCGGCGAAGACGCGTTGTTGAAACAGCGGCACCGGCGAGCCGGCTTCGAGCGTGGCCGCCTTGAGTGTCACCCTCGCCGCCATCATGTCGCCGGCCAGGTTGAGAAAGTAAAGCTCCTTCCCGTCGCGCCGCCATCGCGGGTACACGCCACCTTCGATAGAGATCTGCCACTGGCCGCCGGCGCCGCTTACGCCTGGCGACGCGGGGTCGACGAACGGCCTCACGTAGACCTCCATCCGCCCAGACTCGTTGCTCATATAGGCGATCCATCGGCTGTCTGGTGAGAACACCGCTGCGAGCTCACGGTAGGGCGTCTTCAAGAACACTGACGGAGCGTACGCCGAGGCCTTCGTCGCGCCTTCGTCCAGACCCTGACGGTGGTCGGGCTGTACTCGCACAACCCACAGGTCGTCGCCCGACTGCGGGTCGATGCTGTAGTAGAGCAGAAAGGCGCCGTTCGCCGACCAGCTCGTCGGGGTCTTGTCCTGGTCGGACGTGACGAGTGGCACGTCCAGACCGACACCGCTGGCCAGCTTCGCGAACAGGTCGGATCGGCCCTTCCGGTTCGACTGGAAGGCGACGTGCGTACCGTCCGGTGACCAGATCGGCTGATCATCGATCCCTGCGTCGAAGGTCAGCCGGCTGGTCCGGTCTCCCTCGAGCAGCCACACATCTGTGTTGTTCTGGACCGTGCGGGACACCACCACGCGGTGACCGTCCGGAGAGGACGCCGGGTGTTGGAGCGCGTTGGTGCCCGGACGTCCGAACGTCCCGAGAGTCTTGCCCGTGCGATCGTGCCAGGTCAGCTGGTTGGTAACACTGCCTCTGACGCGGTAGGCGATCTCGCCCGTTGCCGACGCCGAAACGGCACTCAACAGCGTCGACGAGACCGCCACGTTGTTGGCAATCATCACCGGGTCACCAGTGAGGGCGCCGCGAGCCAGATTCAGCCGCCGTGCCATCAGGTTGCCCCCGCGCGGCCACACGAGCCAGCCGTTCTCGTCCGGGACATCATCGTGCGTCATCCCGGACAGGGTACAGGCCCGAACCGTCCGATGCCGTCAGCGGGACCGGTGTGCTCTCATCCAGCGCTCCGAGGTACAGCTCGCCGCGGGAATAGAAAATGAACCGGCGTCCGTCGGGGAGAGCAACGGGCCAGCGATGACCCGGCTGATCCGGCCCAGGTGTGGTGATCGCTGTCAGGTCCCCTCCTGAAGCCGGGACCCGCATCAGTGCGCCGGTCGTATTCGGGGCCACCAGAATTGCGCCGCCCGGACTCCACGTCGCGCCACGACCGGAGGGAGCAGGAGCCAGCGTCGACGGCGGACCCGCATTCAGGTCGACTCGTTTCAGCGCTCCGGCGGCGAAGAATCCGATGGAGCGGCTATCGGGCGACCAGAAGGGGTATTCCGCTCCCTCGGTGCCGCCGAGCGGCTGCGACATCGTCGTTGTGAGGGAACGCAGCCACAGTCGCGGCTCACCATCGGTCGTGGCCACGTAGACGATTTGCCGTCCATCCGGCGAGAGGGCGAAGGACACGAGGTCGCCGGCCGGGGTGACAATGTCAGGTACGCGTCTCGGCTGGCGTCGAAGCCGGCCCTTGCCGCAGGTAGCGGACGGTCGGTACCGCCATCGCCGCAATCACAAGCGCTGCGACCGCCAGCGCACCGATCGTCGACCTGGAACGCCGACGCGCCGCACTGATGGCACCAAGGGGTGCCGGCTCCGCGCCGGGGGAAGTCCGGACCATCGCCTCCTCGATGTCGAGGCGGACGTCCGCGGCATCGGCGATCCGTCGCTTCCGATCCTTCTCGAGGCAGCGTCGGAGCAGCCGCCGGATCGCGGGCGGCGTCTCTTCCGGCAGCAGCGACCAGTCGGGGTCGCTCGTGAGGACCGACGCCAGCACGTGTGACACCGACTCGCCGGTAAAGACAGGCCTCCCGGTGAGCATCTCCAGCAGCACGACGCCGAACGCCCACAGGTCGCTGCGCTTGTCGGCCGGCCTGCCGGCCGCCTGCTCGGGGCTCATGTAGGCCGCGGTGCCCAGGACTACTCCGCGCATCGTCATGGCGGGGGATGTGAGGGTGGGCGAGTCCGCGAGCGAGCCGTTGCGTACGGGGTCTGTCTGATCGAGCACTTTCGCCAGGCCGAAGTCGAGGACCTTCGCGGTGCCGTCGGCGCGGACCTTGATGTTGGCGGGTTTCAGATCGCGGTGAATGATGCCTTGCTCGTGCGCGGCCTCGAGGGCCTCGGCGATCTGTTTCGCAATCGGCAGCGCCTCATCGAGCGGAACCGCGCCGAACGCGATCCGTCGTGAGAGGTCTTCGCCCTCGACCAGCTCCATGACAAGCCCGTGTGTGCCGCCCGCTGTTTCGAACCCGTAGATCGCGGCGATGTGCGGATGGTTCAACGCCGCGAGAGTCTTTGCCTCGCGTTCGAATCGCATCACGCGCTCGGGATCGGTCGCGAACGCGTCAGGCAGAACCTTGATCGCGACTTGGCGGCCCAGCGTGGTGTCAATGGCGCGCCACACCTGTCCCATTCCGCCGGCGCCGATTGGCGCGGTGATTTCATAGACGCCGAAACGTACGCCGGGGGCCAGAGGCATGCTGGTCGACGGATTATATGCAGGTCGTGCCGGAGATCGTGCGCCTCCATATTGGCGTACTTGCGAGACCGTGCGCCGTTGTCAGAGCACGAGATCGCGACCGAGATCGATCGATCGCTACAGTGTGTGGTCCGGACAGGCGAAATTCCGCGCGAGCTTCAGCTCGGCGAGCCTCGCGAGGGCGGTTCGGCATGCGCTACCGGAGCTTTGCGGCTTCTGCTTGCGCCTGCATCAAGAGCGGCACGTCCGCGTCGGCCTGCTTCCACAGCGCGAGAAAGTCCTGGTAGGCAGCGCGAGCGCCTGCGGTGTCACCGCTGGCGACGAGCGCTCTCGCCAGTTGCAGGCGCGCGATGGCGTCCATGGGATCTTCCATGACCAGACCGCGGCGGCTGATGACCTTCCGGAATTCGACAGCCGCGTCCGCCGGCTTGTTGGCGGCCAGATACGTCTGGCCGCGGACGTAGGCGGGATACAGGCTGCCAAAGCTGGCGATGAATGCCGTGCCGGGCAACGCGAATTCGTTCGACAGCGCGGGCTCCAGCCCGGTGAGCGCTTCCGCAAGCTTGCCTTGCTTCAGTGCAATCAGGCCACGGAGTGCGGGCAGATAGCTGATGGTCACGGTCGTGTCCTGCGGAAAGCGCGCTTCGAGGTCTTTCAAGAGCGCCTGCGGTCGCGACAGCTCACCGGTCAGCGCCAGCGCGAAGGCCGCGGCGTACGACACGTCGCGGCCTGTCGACATGTCCAGGGCCAGCGCGGCGGTCCGACGCGCCTCCGCGACGTTGCCCATGAGCGCGTGCCACACGGCCGGCGCCGCC
The DNA here is from genome assembly GCA_963707795.1 of uncultured Acidobacteriota bacterium. Taxonomy (GTDB): domain Bacteria; phylum Acidobacteriota; class Vicinamibacteria; order Vicinamibacterales; family UBA2999; genus JACCSI01. The sequence continues at coordinate 2,070,093 of OY970174.1, forward strand.
TGAAACAGCGCCGCGCGTTCTTGCTGGCGGGCTTTCTCGGACAGATCGACCGCGCGCCGCGCAAGCGAGCCTGCGCGGTCCAGCTGGCCCGAGCGGGCAAGGGCGAGCGCCTTGAGGTGGGTCAACCGGGACTCGATCTCGTTACCCTGGGCGCGCGCGAGCTCGCGTTCCATGCCTGCGTCATCTCCTCGGAGGAACGCCAGGTGAAAATGCCAGTGGGGGAGATCGGCCGTCGCTACCTTCCGGTCCGCCGCTCGCTGGAGCGCCTCCGCAGCGTCGTCGAGCCGATCGAGGTACATGTAACAGGCCGCCGCATTGAGATATCCGAACGGCGATTGGGGATCCGCAGCCTCCGCTTTCGCGGCGCGTTCGATGCAGCCCTCATACCGGCCCGCTCCCTTCGTTACGAAGCCTGAGGCCAGACCGTACGAGTCGAACGTGCGCGGATAGGTGTGTGCCCACAAGTCGAACGCCTGGAGCGCCTGCTCGAGATTGCCAGTGACCTGGCGATGATAGGTCGCCGTGATGTAGAACTTTTCATTATCGGTGGCCCGCTCGCGAAGCGCGAACGCCCGCGTGGCGTGTTGAGCCCCGAGCACCAACTCGCCGCCGGTGCTGTAAGACGTTCCCAATCGTGCGTGCGCCATCGCGAAGCTGTCATCGAGCTCGATGGCGCGCTTGAACAGCTCGATCGTCGCAAGCCGCTCCTGACCCCGAAACTGTCCCTGCAAACCAGCGCTGTACGCCTTCAACGCTTCGAGCGAGGCCGTGCTGGCGTCGGGAAGCGGCCGGTTGTGCTCATCGAGTGTCGAGAGCGACTCACCGAGTCGCACTCGCAAGCGGCTGGCGACGTCGCTCAATGCGTTCAACACCTCTTCCTTCCGCGCGACCTGCGCCTGTTCCTCGCCAAGCACCTCGCCGCTGTGGCATCCGGTGGCGCGCACCCCGAGGACGTATTGAGCGCCGAGGCTGCTGATGCGGCCTTCGAGGCTGGCACCGCCGCCCATCCGCTCGCAGATGTCACGGGCGAGGGCCGGAGTGAGCTTCGCGCCCGCGGGTTGGCCCATCAGCCTCAGCAGCTGCTGGATGCGCGTGTCCGAGGTCAGGCTGAGGAACGTTGACTGCTGGAGCTGAATCGCCAGCCCTTGTCGCAGTGTGTCGTCGAACACCGGATCGCCAGTGGTGTTGGCGAAGTCGGCGAGGACCACGGTTTCCTTGTCGGTGAGCGGCGCTGGGCGGCGCGAGGACAACGAGTAGAAATAGCCGCCGCCAATCGCCGCGATCGCAAGCAGCGCTCCCGCGATCGGCAAGAGCATGCCTCGTCGCGCGGGCGCGGGCGCCGCGCGACCGACAACGGCAGTCGCGGTTCCGTCTGTATCCCGCTTCAGCCGCTGCAGGTCGGCGCGCAGATCGGCCGCCTGCGTATAGCGCAACGTTCGATCTTTCTCGAGCGCCTTCAGAACGACCTCGTCGAACCGGCCCGTCAGCTCGGCACGCAAGGTCGATGGTGTCGGTGGCTTCTCGTGCAGGATCGCGGCCGCGACGACGGCGCCAGTCGTCCCAGCGAAGGCGGGACGCCCGGTGGCCATCTGGAAGAGGACGAGCCCGAGCGAGAACACGTCCGTCCGTGCGTCGACCTCGGCACCGCGCAGCTGTTCCGGCGACATGTAGGCGAGCGTGCCGACTGCCGCCCCCTCAGCGGTCAACATCGGCTGTGCCGCGGCCGTCTGGGTGGCGGCGTTCGCACCAGCAACCCGGGGCGCCGTCTTGGCGACACCGAAGTCGAGCAGCTTCGGACCCCACGCGGTGAGAAAGACATTCGCCGGTTTGAGGTCGCGATGAACGATGCCGGCGGCGTGTGCTGCCGCGAGCGCGTCGGCCAGGGCGATCGCCGTCTCCAGCAGAACCGAGACATCGAGCGGGCCCGTGCGCAACCGCTCCTCGAGCGTCTCCCCCCGCAGGAACTCCATGACGATGAACGCCTGGCGTGCCTCTGTTTCGCCAACGTCGTAAATGGCGCAGATGTGAGGATGGTGCAGCGCCGCGACCGTCCGCGCTTCCCGCTGAAAACGCTCGCGCGCCAGATCGGAGCTGGTGAGCCCGGGCGACAGCACCTTGATGGCGACCTCGCGGTCGAGGCGGGTGTCGCGCGCGCGGTACACCTCGCCCATCCCGCCGGCGCCGACGGGCGAGAGGATCTGATATGGGCCCAGGCGAGTGTCAGCGGACAAAGCCATGATGATTGAATCGAATGGCTGAGCTGTCAGCCTTCGGCCGCGATTCTACGATACACACTGCCCTCTGGTGGCTGCGACCCCTTCGGCTACGGGACGCGGTTCAGAAGGCGCGCGTATAAACGAACTTCGCCGTGGCCTTGCGGTCACGGGTGGCGAACCGGGCCGTGAGCGGATCCTCGCCCCAGTTGTGCGTGTAGACGAAATACAGATCGTTGCCCGGCTCCAGCGTCCAGCGGAACCGACCCTGCCACCCGAGCTGACCCGACACCGAGTCGTACTGCACCGTGTTCACAACGGCCATCCACGGGCTGAACTGCGTGCTGCCGCCGACGCGGATCAGCCGCGTGTCGAAGTTGCCCTCGGCCAGGCGCACGTCGTTCCACTCCAGCTCCGTGGTCAGGCGGACGCCGTTGCGCGGACGCACCGTGATCTCGACGCTGGCCTCGCGCCGGCGGCCGGAATAGAACCCGCCCCAGCGGACTTCCGGTGAGATGGCGATCACGCGGCGGTCGGCGGAGTTGAACGACACCCGGTAGCGGGTGAAGCTGTACTCCTCGCCGACGGGCAGCGTGACGCCATCGACGATCTCGAAGTCCTCGTCCAGCCGCTCGTACTCCGGCAGCACCTGGACCTGGACGCTGTCGCCCGAGTGCAGATCGACGTCGAAGACCGTGAGGTCCGACTGCCGGTACAGCTCCCGGCCCTCGGTGTCGGTCTGGATATCCACGTTGGCGCCAAAGCGAAACTGGCGGAAGTAGGGATGGGCGCGCGGCCGAGGCGAGAAGTCGACCACCGGATTCCACCGCCGGTACCCGGTCCGCTGCTTGAATCCCACGGCGGGATCGTGATTCCGCTGGATCTCGCGAAAGGACACGCGTGCGCTCCACAGGTCGTTGGGATAGGAAAAGCGCCATCCGTACGCGAGGTTCTCGCCGCGGGTCGCGGCGGGCTCCGTGTTCCAGACGAGAAACCCGCTCAGCTCGAGGTTGTCCGTCCCGCGAAACTCCGAGGTCGCCAGGCTGAAATCGGCGCCCGCCGTGTGCCGATCGGAGACGACGCCGTCGGCGTCGGCCCTCCGCGTGTACATGCCGCCGAAGTACGACTGCGTCAGCATCCGCCGCTTGACGCGCACGACCGTGAAATCCTCAGGCGCCGCGCCCGGCTCGCGGCCGGTGCGCACGTGCAGCAGGCCGATGTCCTGCCCGCCAGCCTGCCCCGTGAGCTTGCCGCCGATGTCGATGGTCTGCGGCTCGCCGTCGGGCCCCAGCCCGATACGGCGGCTGAAGAAGGGGACGATCGCGTTGCCCGGCTCGCGCGAGAAATCGAACGCGCTCGATCCCTCGAGAAAGAACGCGCGCTTCTCGGGGAAGAAGACCGAGAAGCGTGTCAGGTTGACGACGCGGTCGTCCACCTCGGTTTCGGCGAAATCGGTGTTGACGGTCAGGTTCGCCCGCAGCGCCGCGGTCACGTTGTAGAACACGTCGAGCCCCGCCGTCGCCCGGCCGCGCGCCGCGGTGACGGCCGTGTCGGCCAGCGACGCGAGCGCATACGGCCGCAGATCGAGCCCCACCCCCTGGTCGATGTCGCCGAGGCCGGTGAGCAGGCCCGCGTTCGACATCCGGAACAACCCCTGGTTGCGCAGGTGCCCGGTCCACAGGCTCTCCTCGTTCTTGCGCCGCACCGTGCGCTGGAAATTGATGCCCCAGTCCGCCCCGCCGCCGGCGAAGTTGAAGGTGCGGAACGGCAACTCGATTTCCGCTGACCAGCCGCGGTCGGTACGCCGGACCCGGGCGGTCCAGACGCCGTCCCACTGCTTGTTGACGTTGCCGCCGCCGCCACCCGAGACGCCGCCAACGAGACCATCCCCCATCGCGCCGGACGGGTTGATCTCGAAGAAATATCCGGTCCGGCCATCGAGGTAGGTGTCGATGACCCACATGAACCGGTCATCAGCCGAGAACGCCTGATCGCGCTGCATCTGGTTGCCGAGCAGCTTGTCCGGTTCCGAGTCCAGGCACAGCACGCCGAGGAACAGCGCTTCCGGCGTGAAGACGATGCGGACCTCGGTCCGCTCGGTCGCCGGCTGGCCGTTGTCGGGATCCTCCTGCAGGAAGTTACTCGCGGGCGTGGCGCGGCGCCAGGCCTCCTCGTCGAGCACGCCGTCGAGGCGGATCGCTTCCTCGCCCACCAGTGGCGACGCGGTGACGAGGGGGGGCGCGTCGGTTGGCGCCTGCGACTGGCCGACGGCGATCCCTCCCGCCGGCGGGAGGGTCTGCGCCAACGCCGGCGTGATCGTCACGGCCAGCGTCGCGACGATCAGGATGAGGGCGGGGGTCGGGAAACCGGGCATGTCGCGACGTCGGGCTCTGGCATGGTCTGTCAGGGCCCGTCGCCACGGGCCGGGTGTGGTGGCTACAGGAGTGGGCCCACCAGAGTCCGTTACGAGCCAGGGACCCGGCCTGTTTACTCAGCGTGGCGCGGCGCGGCGCCGGGCGTCGCTCAGCATGGGGTGCGCGTCGGCGTCCTCCCTGATAGCGAGGTAGGTTGCGAACGACTCGCGGGCCGCGGCGCTCCACAGCCCCTCCGGCTGGCGTGAAGAAAGCTCATACGGAACATCAAAGGGGGACTCCGTCGACCATACCGGGACACAGAACCCGGTGGATGGCCCACTCACCGTATGCGAAACGGATGAGATTCCACCTCGGAATCGGCGTACTATTTTCCGAGGCGGGCCTTTTTCGATCGGCACCGCCGATTCCACGAGTCTCCCTGCCGCCCGTAACCATGCTCCGCTCGCCCTCGCGAACCGCGTCTCACGTCGCCGTCGCGCTTCCCTCCGCGGGCAGCGACTCGGAGGGGGCGCGGGCGCTGCTTCAGGAGCGCATCGGGCTCTGGGCGTTCTGGGTCTTTGTCCTCGCCTTCGGCTTCTACCTCACCAATCTCGCCACCTGGCCGTTCACGCTTCCGCCCGGATTCGGCTTTGCCGCCACGGTGCTCGACCGGGGCGCGCTGTTCCATCTGGCCGCGTCGCTGCTCTTCGCGGGGGTGTGGCTCCTGGTGCGGCTCGGCCCGGACCTGTCGCTGCGGACACTGCGCCTGCTCGACGTCGGCGCGCTCGTCGGCGGCTGCAGCCTGTTTGCGCTGATGGGCCTCAACCTGGTGCGGATGGAACGGGCGCTGGCCGGCGACATCTCGATCGGCACCTTTGCCGGCCTCCTCGCCGCCGCCAATACGGTCGGCGCACGGGCGATCGCCGTGCCGAGCACGGCGGCGCGCACGTTCTGGGCGAGCACCGCGGCGATGCTCGGGCTGCCGCCGGTCGCCGCGGTCGCCACGGCGACCCCGGCAGCCGTGGTCAACGTCACCTGCTGGTGCGCGGTCTCGATCGCCATCGCCACGGTCGGCTCGCGCGTGATTTTTGGCCTGCGCACGGAAGCCGCGCGCGTGCGGCAACTGGGCCAGTACACGCTCGAAGAGAAAATCGGCGCCGGCGGCATGGGCGTCGTCTACCGGGCGAGCCATGCGATGCTGCGGCGCCCGACCGCGATCAAGCTGCTGCCGCCGGACCGGGCGGGCGAGGACAGCCTGAAGCGCTTCGAGCGCGAGGTCCAGATCACGGCCGAGCTGAGCCACCCCAATACGGTCGCGGTCTACGACTACGGGCGGACGCCGGACGGCCTCTTCTACTACGCGATGGAATTCCTCGACGGGATCGATCTCGACCAGCTGGTGCGCCGCGACGGCCCGCAGCCGGCTGGCCGCGTCATCGCCATCCTCCGCCAGGTTTGCGGCGCGCTGGCGGAAGCGCACGGTCGCGGCCTGCTGCACCGCGACATCAAGCCGGCCAACGTCATCCTCACCGAGCGCGGCGGCGAAGCCGACGTCGCCAAGGTGGTGGATTTCGGCCTCGTCAAGCGCTTCGAGGCCGGCCCCGACGTCACGGCGTCCACTTCCATCGTCCTGGCCGGGACGCCGCTGTACATGCCGCCGGAGGTGCTCACCAATCCGGATTCCGCCGACCCGCGCAGCGATCTCTACGCGGTCGGCGCGGTCGCTTACTTCCTGCTCACGGCCGCACCGGTGTTCGACGCCGGCTCCGCCGCCGAGGCCTTCGCGCAGCACCTCCACGCCGAGCCGGTGCCGCCCTCGCGCCGCACCCCGACGCCGATCCCGCCCGACCTCGAGGCCGTCGTGCTGCGGTGCCTGAGCAAGAACCGGGACGACCGTCCCGCCGACGCGCGCGCGCTCCGCCGCGAGCTCGCGCGCTGTACGCAGGCAGCGCCCTGGACCGCGGACGATGCCGCCGCCTGGTGGCAGCGATTCCGGTCAACCACCGATCGGGTCGAGGCGGGCGCGGGGGAAACCGTCGACGAGGATGCGCTGACGATGACCGTCGATCTCGCCCGGCGTTAGGGCTCCTTCTTGCCGAAGCCCTCGAATTCCTTCATGAAGCCCTCGATCTCCGCCGCGTGCTCCTCGATGAACTTGATGTTGTCGAGGTTGGCTTCCTTGGGCATCTCCTTGACCATCCCGGCCTTTTTGAACCCGCTGATCATGGCTGCCTGCATGTACGCGGCGAAGAACTTGGCGTACTCGCGTGCGGAGATGCCGGCGCTCTTCATCGCGCCGCTGACCATCGGATCCCGGCGCGCCGCGGCCTCCATTTCGTCGAGCGATTTGTTGCCGCCGAGAAAATTGTCGACGCCGTCGCCGAGCCGGTCCATCTCCTCGTCCAGCTTCTCCATGCGCTCGAGGTCGGCATCGGTCGGTTCTTCCTTCGCCTCGAGCCTGGCCCGCTCGGCTTCGAGCGTGGCCATTTGCTGAAAGCGGGGATCGGCTTTCATCGCCGCGACCAGATTGCGGGTCGCCGCGACCACCTGTTTCAACACGGGCATCGTCAGCTTGTAGCTGGTGATCTCGGCCAAATCGGCGTTCGCCGTGGATGCCTGCGCGGCAGCCAGCGACGCACACGAGAGCGAGAGGACGACGGCGCACCCGACCAGTCGGACAGCGAACATGCACACCCCCAATTGTCTGAATGCAGACACACGCATTGACGTCATCACTGCATGATTTTAGCCGGGGCTCACGCGGGTGCTCCAGCATGGGGAGGTGACGGCACACCTGCGGCGTCCGAGCGCGCTCGTCGCGTGGCCGGTGCCGCGAGGGCTCTCCTGCGGGGGTCGCAGGAATCCGATCAGCCGCCGCTGGTCAGGGCTGGCGCGCCATCCATGCCTGGAGCCGCCCAGGCTGGTGGCACGACTGGCAGGCGAGCTTCGCGTCGCGCGCGACGCCGTCGGGCGCCGCAATCCACGTCTCCGCCGTGCGCGCGTAGCCCGTTCCTGGCAGCTCCTTGACGATGGCGTTCAGCGCGGTCAACGCCCGCGCCTTGTCGCCAACTCGAAGCTCGGTCTCCGCCACGCCGGCGAGGAGTTCTCCCTTGATGTGCGGCGGCAGGTGCGGGAGAGCTCCGGACTGCTCCTCGTAGAGCGTGGCATAGTGCGTGCGCGCCCGCTCCATGGCCGCGCGGTAGTGGCGGTCGGGCAGGCGCGACGCGAACAGCACCAGGGTGCCCCCGGCCGTGGCGTGCACACCGACGTCCTTGGGCGCCCGCGCGGCCGCGTCGTCCATGGCGGCGAAGGCCTCGGCCAGCAGCCGGTCGCCGGCGGCCTCGTCGCCCGCCTTGAACGCCCGTACCGCCCGGTACACCTTGGTCGCGCCCAGCCAGTTGACCGCATCCGGCCGGGTCGGGTTCTCGTTGAGATATTCCTGGGTCTTGGCCACGCCCTGTTCGAAGCGCGTCAGGTCGTCGTCCATGAACCCGGCGAAGGTGTCCTCGCGCACCCAGGTGTAAAAGGGCACGTTCGCGGGCCGCTGCTCGCGAGCGCCGATGGCCGCGAGACCGGCCGTGCACACCAACAAGGCTGCGAATGTCGATCGTGTGAAGGTCATGGTTTCTCCCGCGTGCTGCCCCGTGCCTGATCCCTGGTAATGGACGGTTGGCGCCGGGCCACGGTTCCGCGGCCGCCGCTTCTCATCCCCGTTTCTCGCGCCGTTCCGCCTGCAACAGAGCCTGCGTGGCGGGGTGCCGGGGATTGCCCAGCACCTCGGCGGGCGCGCCTGCTTCGACGACGCGCCCGTCGGCCAGGACGAGGACCCGCGTCGCCCATTGGGCCACGAACTCGTCATCGTGCGACGTCATCACCAGCGTGCGCCCTTCGCCGGCGAGCGAGCGGAGCGTCGCGCCCAGCTCCTGGCACCGTGCCGGGTCGAGCGAGGCGGTCGGCTCGTCGAGCAGGAGCAGTGGTGGATTCACGGCCAGTGCCCGTGCGATGGCCGCGCGCTGCGCCTCGCCGCCCGACAGTTCCCGCGGCAGCGCCGACGCGCGGTGGCCGATGCCGAGGTGATCGAGCAGCGACTGCGCGCGCCGCCGCGACTCCTCGCGCGTCAGACGCTGCACGTGCAATGGCGCCAGGCCGACGTTGTCGAGCGCCGACAGGTGCTCGAAGAGGTAGTGGAACTGGAACACCATCCCGACCTTGCCACGCAGCGCCCGAAGAGCCACGGCGGGGTCCGTGCCCCCGGACAGCGCCACCCCGTCGACGACCACGTCGCCGGCATCGAAGCCTTCCAGCCCGGCGATCGACCGGAGGATCGTCGTCTTTCCCGATCCGGAGAGTCCCATCAGGGCCAGAATCTCGCCACGCGCGGCGGAGAGATCCACTCCCGACAAGATCTGGCGCGTGCCCCGCGCCAGACGCAGTCCTTTCACGTCGAGCAGCGCAGCACCGTTCCCGCTCATGCCGACGATGCCTTCCACTGCGCCTCCAGCCGGCGCGCCAGGTGGGCCAGCGGCAGCGACATCGCCAGGTACAGCCCGGCGCAGAGGGCCCCGGGGATCGCCCAGCTGCCGATGTTGGTCGCGAAGATCTGCGTCTGCTTGGTGAGCTCGACCACGGTGATGACCGATACCAGCGACGAGTCCTTGAGCAGCGCGACGAAGTCGTTGGTCATCGGCGCCAGCGCCAGGCGGAAGGCCTGCGGGCCGCGCACGAGCCGGAGGATCTGCGATTCGCGGAATCCGAGGATGCGGGCCGCCTCGATCTGGCCGCGTGGGACCGCTTCGAGCGCGCTGCGGTAGATTTCGCTCTCGTACGCCGCGTAATTGAGGCCCAGGCCGATGAGCGCGGCGAGGAACGCCGGCAGCCGGACGACCGCGGACAGGCCGTAATAGATCACGAACAGCTGCAGCAGCACCGGCGTGCCGCGCATGATTTCGACGTAGGCCGTCAGGATCCCGCGCGTGAGGGCGCCGCCGTAGACGCGGCCCACCGCGATGGCGACGCCGGCGGCCACGGCCAGCGCCATGGCCAGGCACGACAGCACCAGGGTGATCCCGGCGGCGCGGAACAGGGCGGGCAAATACCGGCGCGTCAGCTCCGCGCGCGACGGTCGCGGGGACGCGGCGACGCCTGGCGGGGATACCCCGGGATCGTCACCGGCCGACGCAATCACGTCCCGGTACAGGCTCGTCTGGGCGTCGGTCCACACCTCCCACTTGCGGAAGATTGCCTCCAGCCGCCCGTCCACCATCGCCGCGCGCAGGGCGCGGTCCACCTCATCGCGAAACGCGGTGTTGGCGGGCGCGGTGATCGCCACGTAATGCCCTTCGGCCACGGGATCCGGCTGCGTGTACAAGCCCCGGACCCGCCGTTCCGCGCGCGCGGCGAGGACGTTGTCGAGCAGGACGGCGTCCACCCGGCCGATGCCCGCGTCCGTGTACGGGTGGACGTCGTCATCGTACGAGACCGCGATGATGCCGTGCTCCCGCTCCGCTGCCAGCAGGATCTCGTAGGCGATGGTGCCGCCCAGCGTCGCCACGCGGCGGCCGCGCAGGTCGGCGAGCGTGCGAAAGCGATCGCGATCGGCCTCGCGAACGGTCAGCACCTCGAGGAACCGGTAATACGGAACGCTGGCGGCGAGCGCCGCCCGGCGCGCCGGTGTGTCCTCGATGCCGCCCAGTCCGATGTCGAAGTCGCCGCGCGCGGCGGACTGGTCGAGCGACGCATAGGCGACCTGCACGAACTGCGGGCGGCGGCCCAGTTCGGCGGCAATCAGCTCGGCGATCTCGACATCGAAGCCCACCAGTCGCGTCGGGTCGGCCGGATCGGCCTCGACGAACGGGGCGCCGCCCTCGGCGTCGGCCCCCCAGCGCAGCGGCGGCGCCTGCGCGCCGAGCGCCGCGGCGCCGAGCGCCATCGTCGCGGCGACGGCAGCAGCGCAGACGAGGAAGCGGTTCAGCTGGTGCACGAGGGCGCCAGTATAAGGGCAAGGTCGCTGGTATCCTCTTGCAGTGAAGGTTCTGCTCGTCGTCATCGACGCCGCCACGCCCCGCGTCGTCTGTCCTGCCGTCCTGACCGGTCAGCTGCCGGTGATGCAGCGGCTGGCCCAGGCGGGCTGCATGCACGAGGCGTCTGTCTCGATCTTCCCGTCCATCACGCCGGCCGCGACGACCGCCATCGTCACCGGCGCGTATCCGGCCGAGAACGGCATCGCCGGGGCCGCGTGGTATGACGAGAGCTCGCGTGAGGTCGCCTATTACGGTGACGATTTCTGGGTGATCGTGCGCGAGGGCTTTCGCGCGTTCCTCCGCGATTTTCTCGTCCGTCTCAACGGCGATCGGGTCACGGCGCCGACGCTGTTCGAGCTCGTCGAGCAGGCCGGCCGGCATGCCGCCAGCGTCAACTATCTGATCTTCAAGGGACTGCACGACCACAAGGTGCACGTGCCGCTGCTGCTGGCGCTGCTGCCCGGCGTCCCGCTGACCGATGTCGTCAAGGGCCCGTCGACGCTGTGCCTTGGCGATTTCGCCTCGAGCCGGACCCGGCGTGGGAAGAAGCTGAACGGCAAGGAGGGCGTGCTGCACCGCTTCGGCATGGACGATGCGTCCACCGGAGCGTTTCTGGCGGAGCTGGCGGAGGACGGCGCGATGCCCGACCTGACGGTGGCCTACTTCGCCGACAACGACTATCGCAGCCACGAGGTCGGACCGCATGCCGCGCTCGCGACGGTCGCGCACGTGGACGAGATGCTGGGGCGGATGTTCGAGTGCGCCGGCGGGCTCGAGCGCGTGCTGCAGGATACATATGTCCTCATCACCTCGGACCACGGCCATTGCGAGATCCTGTCCGACAAGGAGCGCGCCGTCATTCGCCTCGATCAGACGCTGCGCGAGTTCCGGCAGGCCGCGCTCGGCATTCCGTGGAAAGAGGATGACGAGCTGATGATCTGTCCGAACATGCGGGCGGCGCAGATCTACTTCCACGACGCGACTCCCGATCGCGTCAATCGTGTCGTCGCGCTGCTGCTCGCCGACGAGCGCGTGGAGCACGTGCTGTGGCGGACGCTCGACACGCGGCACGACGCCGTCGGCTACACGGCGGCGTCGGCGCGCGGGGCGCTGGAGTTCTGGCACGGCAGCGACGGCGCCGACCACGCGCGCGATGCGTTCGGCGGCGCGTGGAGCTGGCGCGGCGATCTGGCGGTCCTCGGCGGGCGCGTGGAGGACGGCCGGCTGGTGTGGAGCGACTATCCCAACGCCTTCGAGCGCATCGCCGGCTCGCTCGACCATCGCCACTCGGGGATGCTGTGGGCGACGGCGGTGCCGGGCTGCGAGTTCGAGGTGCCGGGCGGCGAGGCGCACGTGGGCGGGGCGTCGCATGGCGGGCTGCATGCGCTCGAATCGCTGTCGCCGGTGATCGTGGCCGGGCCGACGAAAGTGGAGCTGCCGGCCGAGATGCGGTCGGTGGACATCGCGCCGCTGGTGATGCAGTGGCTGGGGTTGGAGATGCGGTACCGCGTCGGCGATCCGCGCGTCGGCCGCATGTTATAGTCGAAGGTTCGCGGGCCTCCCCGGCCCATCGTCGATGCGTCCCCATCGTCCAGAGGCCCAGGACGCCGGCCTTTCACGCCGGTAACGCGGGTTCGAATCCCGCTGGGGACGTACCCAAATCTTGTAAGCGGCCCATCTCTGGAATCACGGCTTCCAGCATCCGATCAAACGCTACCGGCAGGGTCAGCTCGTACCGCCCTCCCGAGACCGGCGAGAAAGCGATTCTGTCGCCCGCCAGGACCAGCGAGAGTACCGGCCGGGCCTCGGCCATGTTCCGCGTCAGGAAGGCGCTCCAGTCATCCAGGTGGTGCCGACGCGTAGGCGCGGGCGTGTTCGACCTGGCGCGCGACCGATTTCTGATCGTCGCTGACGCCAGATTGGTCCGTAGACTGCGTGCGTAGATGTAACGACACGGTGCAACCGGCGTGTAGACGAGGTCCGCTGATGGATCGCCGAGGAGCAAGGGATCGTCCATCGCCGCAGCTGTCGCCCGCGCCAATGACTGCAGGTGGTGCGCTTGCGCCTGCGCCGCTTCGAGGCGCGGCAGCGAGAGCATGAGGAGCGACTCCAGGTTGCTTGCCGCCACCCGGCTCTACGCCGGCAGCTTTGGCCGCAGGCTCGAGTCGGTCGACGATCGCCTGCGCGGTCCCGATCCGCACCTGCAGGTTCTCGATCTGGGCAGCCGTAAAAGGTCGCCCAACCTCCGGCCGGATGCCCCCAGGCGGCGCGAGGCTGAGCGTCGCGATTTGCGGTCCTCCCCGTGCGCCGGCCGTCACCGCCGCGAACCCGATTGCGACGACGAACAGAGTGGCTTTCAGAACGCGACGTGTCCTCGACATGGCATACCCTCCTGCGAAGGGAACTCGAGCGCTGATCCGACAGGGATGATGTCCGCGTTACCTCAGCCAGGGTGGAGGAAAAGTTGGCGGCCACCGACCGATCGCCGATGATACGAACCGACGTGATCGTCGGACCCACACGGAACCAGCGCGCCGCCGTGATCGCGGCCGCCTACGCGCTGCTCCTCGCCGCCGCCATCGCGTGGTCATCGCCTCGACGAGTCGGCGACGGCGGCGAGTACCTGGTCATGGCCCACCAGCTCGCCGCCCTCCGACCGCCGGTCGTGACGCCGACGGAACTGGACGAGTACAGGACCTCGTTGCGGAGCCTCGGCCGCGGTTTCGAGTCGTCGCTCATCGACTACCCCGCAATGGTTGGCACCGACGGGCGGCAGGGATTCCTCCACTTCTGGTTGTATCCACTGCTCGTGGTGCCCGGTGTCTGGTGCGCGCAGCTCCTGCATCTGCATCCGAACTGGGCCTTCACCCTCACCAACGTGGCCATGCTGGCCGGCGCGGTCTATGCGGTGGCGCGCATCGCTCCCCTGGTCGGCGTGCTCTACATGTTTCTGGGGCCGATCATCTGGTGGGTGGACAAGGCCCACACCGAGGCGTTCTTGCTGGCGGCCGTCGCCATCGCCGTCGTCGCCCTGGAGACGTCCCCCGCCACGGCGATGGTGTGCTTCGCACTGGCGGGCGCCCAGAACGCCTCGATCGGCGCGCTCTTTCCGGTCTTCGCGGGCGTGACCTTCGTCGTGTCCCGTCAGCGCAGGCGGTGGACGGCGCGCGAGCACGTCGCGGTATCGCTCGGGGCCGTCATCGTCGCCCTGCCGCTGATCGACAACTGGATGCGCGTCGGCAGGCCGTCCCCGATGGCCGAGCACGCCTACCTGACCCTGCCCTCGCCGGCCGGGCTGCTGGCCTTCATCGTCGAACCGAACATCGGCATCGCCGTCAACGCGCCGGCGTATCTCGTCGCGCTGCTCGGGTTCGTGCTCGCGCTGAGGACACCCGCCTGGTGGACGTGGCGCTGGCAGTGGCCGGCGCTGCTTCAGATCCTGCTGCTGCTCCTGTGGTCGCAGAATCCCAACGCCAACCACGGAGGGACGCCGAACGTCAATCGATGGGCGCTTCTCCTGCTGCCCTTGAGCATGCCGTGGATCGCGGGCGCCTGGGACTCGAGCACGGCTCGGTTTCGACGCGCGCTCATGGCGATGACCGTCGTGCTCGCTGTCTACAGCTCCGGCTGGCACCTTCCGAGCCGCCCCGAGAATTACCTGACGCCGACCGCCATGGCTCGAGCGCTCTGGAGCCGTGGTTGGCTCCACGTCACACCTGCCGAGGTCTTCGCCGAGCGGACCGCGCACGCCGAACCCCCGGCTCTTCCAATCGCCGACGAGGACTGTCGCGTCGCGCTGGTGTGGGACATGCAGATCCCCATCACCTGCGTCCCGCCTGCCGCGCCCTTCCCGGCGGCGTGCGAGGGCGTTGACGCCTTTTGTGTCGCCGTTGCCAGAGACGATGGCGCGCGAGTCACGCGTGCCTACTACAATGGATTCTTCTTTACACCCGATCCCCGGTCCTGGCCGGCGGACGGGCCGCTCGCCGCGAGCGTGAGAGCGGTGCTGCTCTCCCTCGAGGCCGGCACGCGGCGCTGGGAAAGCGACGACGCCCGGCGATGGGTGCGGGAGAACCGATCGGTCGAGGTTCGCGCGGTGCTGCAGCGGCCCGGGAGGGTGTTCATTCACGTGGCGCGGACCGGGACGATGCCCTCGCTGGTACTTCACTCCCCGCCCGGCGCCCAGGCCGTGCTGTATACACTCCTTCCGTTGCAGCGGGTGGCGACCGTCCATGGCGCAGATGACCGGCTGCGTATCGCGCTATCCGAACACACGTCGAACCTCGCCGTGGCGGTCACCTATCCGCGATGACACCGGCTGAGGGCGCGGGAGAGTCACCGGGGCGCGCACGCGCGGTGGCGGCGGTGATATCCGGACTGCTGGGCGGGGCCGCGTTCACCTGGATGGCTGGTGCGAGGATTCTGGACCCGCGCGAGTTCGGATGGGTGCTGCAAGGCGATTGGCGAAGCCATTTCCTGGGGTGGCACTTCTTCCGGCAGGAGCCCTGGCAGTGGCCTCCCGGAGCCATCGCCGGGTTGTATGAACCGATCGGGACCACCTTGGGTTACACCGACTCGATCCCGATCGCCGCATTCCTGCTGAAGCCCGTCGAAGGGTGGCTCCCCAACCCGTTTCAGTACCTCGGCCTGTGGTTTCTCCTGTGCTTCGTGCTCCAGGGCGTGTTCGGCGCGCTGGTCATGTCCACTTGGACCCGGCGACTGCTGCTGCAGGTCGTCGGCGCGATGTTCTTCGTTCTGTTTCCGGCGCTGCTGTTCCGAATCGCCCATCCCGCCCTGTGCTCACACTGGCTGCTGCTGTGGGCCCTGTGGTTGAATTGGCGCCGCGACCCTGGCGACCGGCGCGATGCCGTCCAGCACCTCGGGCTCGGACTGATCAGCGGACTGGTACATCCGTATCTCGCCGTCATGGTCATCGGGCTCCTCGGGGCCCTGGCCGCACGGCGGCTGTTCTCGCGCGAGAGCCGTGCGCGGACGATCGCCGTCCCGCGGTTTGCGCTGGCCGCCGCCGCGGTCGCATCGGGCTGGTGGGCGTCTGGTCTGTTCACGCTCTCGGCGCCCCAGGATCTGCTCGCCGCCGGCGGCGATTTCTCGATGAACCTGTTCAGCCTCGTCAACCCGGGGCCGCATTCGGCCTTTCTCCCGGGGTTTCGTCTGTTCTCGGGCAACCAGTGGGATGGGTATCAGTACCTCGGGCTCGGGCTGCTGCTCGTGTGCGCGGTGGCTGGGCCGCTTCTGATCCGAAACCGGCCGTGGTCCCGCGCATCGGCGCCGTTACTGCTGGTCCTCCTGGGCTTCACGCTCTACGCGATCACGCCGCTTGTCGCCGCCGGCAGCCTCGTCATTGTCGATCTCAGGGACGAGCTCGGCCCACTGGGCGTGTTCCGATCGACCGGGCGTTTCTTCTGGCCCGTCGCCTACACGATCGGCGCCGGGGCCCTCGGCCTGGTCGCGAGCCGTCTGCGGTTCGTGCCGGCCTCCCTCCTGTTGACCGGCGCGCTGTCGCTGCAGGTGGCCGATCTCCACCAGTGGTGGCTGCAGGTGCACGACGGCTCCCGGTCGAGAGCGTTCTTCGAGTGGAACAACCCGATGCCGTCGGCCGAGTGGCACCAGCTCCTGCCGCACTACCGGCACCTGCGGCTGTACTCTCCCGAGTTCTGTCGCGGGCCCGTCCCCGTGTCGCCGACCGTTGCCGCGTTCTACGCGGGCCTCCACGGCCTCGGGATCAACGACGGATACGCCGCCCGCGTCGATGCGGCCAGGCAGGCCGACGCGTGCCGCGAGCTCCGGGAGGACTTCCGCCGCGGGTGGATCGACGACGCGACTGTCGTCCTACTCGCGCCGCCGTTCGTCGAGGAGTTCAAGCTGCATACGGGCGACACGGCCGAATGCCTCGAGATCGATGCGGTGACGGTATGCGTCAGCGCCGCGTCGGCGGCATCGCGGCGTGGGCAGAGTCGCTGACGGCAGACGAGGGCGAACGCCAGTCACTCGTCATCCCGGCCCGCCGCTCAGCGTTGTCGATCCGCGCCGCGGCTGAGTTATATCGCCGTCATCTCGGGACGGCATACCGTGGCCGGTGAGGTGATGATGTCCGGAAAACACAATCCGTCAGCGGACACCGACAGCGGCGAGACGGTCGAGGTGGTGCCGGGCGTCTTCAGTCACGAGCCGGACGACTGCTAGATAGCGGACGAGCGTCTCCACGAGCTCGATGACGACGCGTAGGACGCGGTCGGAGACGACGAGCCGCAGCCGTAGAACCTGTGCCCGCGCTCCCCGGCGCCTCGTGTCCGCGCGTCTCAGACTCTCGGCGGTGGCGCTGTCTCGCGGCCGTGAACCTACTCCGCCGCCAGCGTGCGCGCGGGGTCGAGCCGCGACGCGCGCCTTGCCGGCAGGTAGCTGGCGGCGAGCGCCGTGGCCACCAGCACTGACGCCGCGGCGCCGAGCGCCAGCGGGTCCCACGGCGGCACGCCGTAGAGAATCGCCGACAGCGCACGTGCCGCGGCGAGGCCGCCGAGCACGCCTATGGCCAGACCCGACGCCGCGATGGCCGCGGCCTGCCGCATGACCAACGCGACGATGTCACCCCGGCTGGCGCCGAGCGCCAGCCGCGTACCCAGCTCGCGCGTCCGCCGCCGGACGCTGTACGACATCACCCCGTAGATCCCCACCGCCGACAGCGCCAGCGCGAGAAGGGCAAAGCCGGCGAGCACCAGCATCGCCAGGCGGGCGACGGCGGCGGAGGCGGCCGCGATGTCGTCCAGCGTGCGTGCGCCGAACAGGACGGCGTTCGGCTCGAGCTCGCGCACGCGCGTCCGGATCGCCGGCCACGCGGCCAGCGGGTCGCCCGCGGTCCGGATGAACAGCGTGACGCCGTTGCCGGGCTGACGCTCGAAGGGAAAGTACATGTCCTCGCGCGGCACGTCGTTCAGCGCCGCGCGGCGCACGCTGCCGACGACGCCCACCACCTCCGCCACGCCGTCGCCGAGCGTCACGCGCTTCCCCACGGGGTCCTCGCCCGGAAAGTACTTCAGCGCGATGGCATCGCTAATCACGACCACCGGGCGCGACTGCGGCGTGTCGCGATCGTCGAACAGCCGGCCGGCCCGCAGGGGAATCTGCAGGGCCCGGAAGTAGCCGCCCGACGCCGCCTGCCAGCCCACCTCGGGTGGCCGCTGCCCGGCGGGCAGCGGATGCTCGGGCCGCTGCAGCGGCACCGTCCAGTTGTTGCCGGTCAGCGGTACGACGATCGCGGCGCCCACCGTCTCCACGCCGGGCAGTTGCTCCAGCGCGGCGAAGGCGCCGGCATAGAAGGACTGGCGCGCCGCCGCGTCGGCATAGCGCCCCGGCGGCAGGCCGATGTTGACG
The DNA here is from genome assembly GCA_963707795.1 of uncultured Acidobacteriota bacterium. Classification (GTDB taxonomy): domain Bacteria; phylum Acidobacteriota; class Vicinamibacteria; order Vicinamibacterales; family UBA2999; genus JACCSI01. Next base: position 2,088,069 of record OY970174.1, read on the forward strand.
GCCAGCACCCCCGCGGTACGGAAGCCGGGATCGACGGCGACCAGGTTCCCGAACGTGCGCAGGGTGAGACCGGCGCCAATGAGCAGCACGACGGCCAAAGCAATCTCGACGGCGACCAGCGCCCGAGGCCGCGCGCCGCGCACCGGCCGTCATCGTCACTCGCCGCGGACCGGCGAGCGCGCCGCGCGCGCCGTCACGGGTGAGCGCGAGGCAGGCCACCGCGCTGAAGGCCAGCGCCGCCACGACCGAGGCGGCAACCGAGAACAGCAGCACCGGTCCGTTGATGCCGACGCCGTCCAGGCCCGGGACGGGACCGCTCTGCGGCACGAGCGTGGCCAGCGCGGGGGCCGCCCACCAGGCGAACGCCACGCCCGCGGCGCCGCCGGCCAGGCCGAGCACCAGCCCTTCGGTGACGATCTGGCTGACGAGCCGGGCGCGGCCTGCGCCGAGCGCCAGGCGCATGGCCAGCTCCTGCTGCCGGGCCAGCGAGCGCGCGAGCAGCAGGTTGCCGACGTTGGCGCACGCGATGAGGAGCACGAATCCCACGGCGGCGAGCAGCAACAGCAGCGGCTGCTTGGTCTCGCCGAGCGCCGCGTCGCGCAGCGTCTGCGTGTAATACAGAGAGCCCTGATTCTGCTGGGCGAACTCCTGCTCGAGCTGCCGGGACAGCGCCGCGAACTCCGTTTCGGCAGCGGCGGGGGTCACGCCCGGGCGCAGCCGGCCGATGCCGTAAGTCCACCCGGACTTGCGCTCGGGGGGCGCCGACGCGGGGACGTTGGCCGGCACCAGGACGTCGGTCGGACTGCCGGGTGGAAAACGGAACCCTGCCGGGGCCACGCCGACCACCAGGCGCCGGGTGTTCCCTACCTGCAGCGATCGCGAGAGAATCGCCGGGTCCGATCCAAACGTCGTCCGCCACAGCTCGTGACTGACGATGACCGCCGGCGCCGCCTGCTCGCCGACATCGCGCGCATCGAACATCCGGCCCATGACCGGCCGCACACCGATTACCTCCAGCAAGCCGGGCGTCACGCTGAGGCCCTGGACGCGCACTGGATCGCCGGCGCCGAGCAGCGTGGACTGGAAGCCGGAGTAGCCGGCCAGTACGGCGAAGGACCGCTGCCGTGCCGCCAGATCGACGAAGTCGCCAATGGCGATGTCCGGCTTGGCAAGGCCAGTCCTCGTGTCGCGATGCCGGACGACGAGCAGGTCCTCCGCCTGGTGGAACGGCAACGGCCGCAGCAGCACCGCTTCGACGACGGCGAAGAGCGCCGTGTTCGCGCCGATCCCGAGGGTGAGCGTGACCACCGCGGCCGCGGCGAACGCCGGTTCGCGGCGGAAGATGCGGAAGGCGTGGCGGAGATCACGGCTGAGCATGGCGAGGAGCTCCTTTCGCGGGGGTGAGGATGCGGTTGGCGCGGCCGGCGCGATGCGCGCGCTCACCGCGTCGAGGGCGGCCAGCCGCAGGCACTCGGCCCAGGTGAAGAGCACCAGCGCGCCGTAGCGGAGGCGACCCGTCCGGGACGGTGCGCCGCCGTTGGACATCGACGCCGCACGACGCACCTCGTCCGCGTCGAGGTCGGCCAGCGCCGGTGCGAACAGATCGCGGGCGACCCGGCGCGGCAGCCAGCCGCCGAGCGCCGTCGGCCACCGCCTACGCATCGGACCACCGGACCGACGACAGCCGGGCCACCTGATCGTAGAAGGCCTGGGCCCGCCCCCATTGGCGCGTACCCTCGGGCGTGATCCGGTAGCGCCGCTCGGTCACCGCCTGATCGCCCACCTGTACCTGCTCGTACCAGCCGTCCACCAGCCGCGACTTCTCGAGCCGCGCCATGAGCTGATAGAAGGCGGGGCCGGAACGGCGGACGCCGTAGGCGGCAAGGGCCCGGCGCAGGACGCGCCCGGGCTGCTCCTCGCCCCGCAGGACGCCGAGCACGAGGTATTGCAGGTGGGTCAGCGCCGGCAGCGCCCGCTTCTGCATAATGCGACCTAATATACGATCACATTAGACGACTGGCGGGCAGGAACCGTTCAGCCCGGCGACCACCCCGGCGGGACCTCGCCGGCGGCCGCCTTACTCCTCCTCGTCGCGCCGCCCGAACTGCACCGCGAGCAGCTTCAACAGGTCAGGCTCGGCGCTGTCGGGCGGAGCACCGGCAGGCCGGCGGCGGCCGCGGTCCCGACCGGGCGCCTCCGCGATCTGCGTCAACTCCCCGTAGTCGAGCCACACCAGATCGCACGCGTCGCAGGTGTCGAGGACCACGTTGCCCGGTCCGTAATACGGATGCGTGGACATCGCCGACGAGCAGGCGGGACAGGTCATCGGCCGCTGCAGCGCGCGGCGGTCGATCGGGGACGGGGTAACCGGTGGGCTGGCCGCCCAGGCGCGCCGGCGCTCCACCACGTCGGCGAAGTGCGCACGCGCCAGCAGCACGCCGCGACAGCGGGCACAGTAGCGAACGTCGTACATCTCGTCCAGCGTTGCGGCCGACAGCAGGTTCTTGCAGGCGCCGCAGGAGGCTGGCCCGTGGTCGCGCTGCAGCACGCGCACCCCCTCGTCCAGCGGCTCGGGAAAGTGAAACGAACCGCAGTGGCGGCAGAAAAAGTAACGCCGCGCGCCGAGCAGGTCCATGGCGGCGCCGCAGTTGCGGCAGTTCATGCGGGATCGAGGGTATCATCCCGTCGCGCTCGCTCGCCCGCGCGCCCGGGCGATCAGCCGTCGATCAGGGCGGAGAGCGTCACCCGGCAGCGCCGATAGGTGGTGGCGAGCAGCGGCCGGCTGTTTTGGATGGCGGTCAGCACCTGTTCCATGTCGGCGCCAGTCAGGAAGGCCTGCAGCCGTGCTTCGGTGCCGCCGCCGGCCAGATAGGGCGTCAGCAGATAGAACATCGCCAGGGTGAGACTGGCCGGCGCCATCGCCGCGTCGAGCCGCTCTTCGCCGGGGACCCCGGCGAACGCATCGCGCGCGTGCATCACCTCGAAGATCGAGATGCACATGAAATAGCGCGCGCTGGCATCGATGTGCAGCTGGCCGGCCTGCGGCAGGCGGAGGTGCGCCACGTCGGGCGCCCGGGCCAGCACGCCCGCCTCGCCCCACGAGTCGAGGCGATCGCGCAGCGACGACACGGCGGCCTGCGCTCCTTCCCGCGCCTTGCCGGCGCCCTCGGCGGCCAGTCCCGATGCGACCAGGCGCTCGGCCATCATCGTCACGACGGTCCGTTCCAGCTCGGGCACGAACCACGCGCGCTGTGTCACGGCGCTGACCGCGCCGGCGCCGGCGAGCACGAGCACGCCGGCCACCAGCAGCCGCCGGTGTGCGCCGCTCCACGACTGCGATGTCTTCGTCACGCGAGCTACTTGTATGCCGAAGCCCGCCGGGATGCAACGAGCAACGTGCGGCTATGATCGGCCGGCGTGCCGATTCGCCGCATCACGGCCACCGCGCCGATCAGGGTTTGTGACGTCGGCGGGTGGACCGATACGTGGATGGCCGGCCACGGCGCGGTGCTCAACATCGCCGTGCGTCCGCTGGTCAGCGTCCACATCGACGTCTTCGCCCGCGGCAGCCGCGAGGCGCACGTGATGCTCGACATCGAGCGATTCGCGCACCGCTACGCCCCCGATCTGGCGGCCGCCGGGTGGGGGCCGCATCCGCTGCTCGAAGCATCTCTGCACACCATCGCGCCGCCGCCTGACGCCGACATCGAGGTCACCATCCGATCCGATGCCCCCGCCGGCGCGTCCACCGGCACCTCGGCCGCGGTCGTGGTCGCCCTGCTCGGCGCCCTGGACCGTCTCACCGGCGGGCAACGCACGCCGGCGGACATCGCCCGCGAGGCGCACGCCGTCGAGACCGTCCGCCTCGGGCTGCAGAGCGGCGTCCAGGACCAGTTGAGCGCGGCACACGGCGGCGTGAACTTCATCGAGATCCTCGGCTATCCGCGCGCCGTGGCGACCACGCTGGCGCTCGCGCCCGCCGTGTACGCCGCCCTCGACGAGCGGCTGGCGCTGGTCTATCTCGGGCGTCCGCACCGCTCCTCTGCCGTACACGAGATGGTGGTGCGCGACCTCGAGCGCGCCGGCGCGGCCTCCGCCGAACTGCAGGCCCTGCGCGCCGCGGCCCGCGACGCGCGTGCCGCGCTGCTGGCGGGCGACCTCGACGCCCTCGGCGACGCGATGCGCGTGAATACCGCCGCGCAGGGCCGGCTCCACCCGGATCTCGTGCAGCCGGACGCCCGTCAGGTCATCGCCATCGCCGCCGCACACCGCGCCGTCGGCTGGAAGGTCAACGGCGCCGGGGGTGACGGTGGATCGCTGACGCTGCTCGGCAGCGCGGACGGCGACGAGCGGCAGGCCATGGAGCGCGCCCTGGTGCGGGCGAATCCGGCGTGCGTGCGCATTCCCATCGCCATCAGCCGCGACGGTCTGCGCGTCGGCCAGCGCGTTCTTACCGAAACCTGACCGTACAGTTACTCCGGCCTCATGCCTTGCCCCGTGCGCTCCCATACAGTGCTCGCGTCGATGCGTCGCGCATTCGAGCACGCGCAACAAAAGGAGCACCATGACGATTGCACGTTCGACGGTCAACATGACGGGTGTCTCGTTCGTTCTACTCGCCAGCCTCCTCGTGCCTGCCGGGGCGTCGGCCGGTCCGGTGGTCCGGGAAGCCACCGGGTTGGGCGCGGCGGCCATCCAGGCGGCGGTGGACCTCTTCCGCAGCGATCTCGGCAACCCGAACAACGGGGTCACGCCCGGCAGTCAGCCGGGCGGGCGTCGCGAGATCACGTGGGACGGCGGCGGCGCCGCCGCCAACGCCGCCACCTTTCCGGTGCCGATGACGACGTTCGCCAACCGCGGCGCGGTGTTCGTGACGCCGGGGACCGGGTTCGAGATCAGCGGCCAGCCGTCGCCGGAGTTCGGCGACGTCAACGGCACCTACGCCAATCTGTTCGCGCCGTTCAGCAGCCCGCGGTTGTTCGCGCCGCTCAACAGCAACGTCATGGACGTCTGGTTCTTCGTCCCGGGTCCTGGCACGGTGCCAGCCGCGGTCACCGGGTTCGGCGCCGTCTTCACCGACGTGGACAGCGCCGGGGCGGCGCGACTCGAGTTCTACGCCCCGGACGGCGCGCTGCTCTATCAACGCGATGTGCCGTACACGGCGGGCAACGAGTCGCTCTCGTTCCTCGGCGTCTCCTTCAATGCTGGCGAAGTGGTCGCCCGCGTGCGCATCGTCAGCGGCAACGCCGCCTTTGGTCCTGACGAGACGGGAGCCCTCAATCTCGTGGCCATGGACGACTTCATCTATGGCGAGCCCGTCGCCACCGCGGGACTGACCATCGCGCCGGCGACCGGCACGCTGTTCAAGAGCGGCACGTTCGACATCGTGGTGGGCCTCGAAGGCCTGAGCGCGACCGTCGCCAGCGCCATCGTCCGGCTCAATGGCGCCGACGTGACGCAGGCGTTCGGCGCCTGTGCAGTGGCGGGCAGAATCGTGAGCGGCGGTGACATCTTCCGCTGCCCGGCGCCGCGCGGCTTCCTGCCGCCGGGACAGCATGTCGTGTGGGTCGAGTTGACGCTGAGCGACCAGACTCGCCTTCGCAACTCGGTGCGCTGGACGATCGTGGACACGACGCCGTAGTGCCGGAGGAGCCCGCAGCGCAACCACATACCGGAGAACAGCGAGCGGCCTGCTGTTCTCCGGCTCTTTTCGCCCGGGTTTCACGGCGCTTGATCTCGACCGGCGCCCCGGGCCACAATGGGCCACCCCCCGGAGCGACACGCCATGGCAAGTCCACAGCCAGGCGACGTGTTGATCCGAGTCCAGACCAACACGACGCCGACAACCTATATCCTCGTCGAAGCCAAGAACCAGCGCCAGGTCGGTGGTCCGTTTCCGTCGATGGCCGAAGCCGCGATTGCCGCGAGCCGTCACGTCGGCGTCATGGGCAGCCTGTGGCAGGAGCGACTCGGCCAGCGCGGTCGTCCGATCGGACCGCCCGTGCGATTTCCGGCGAACCGGCCGTAGACGCGCGCCGGCGTCACCCCGCCGTCAGCACGGCCACGCTGTTAAGCTGTCGCCGTGCTCAACCTGGCCGAACGCTGTCCGCGCCTCGCGCTCGCAACCCTGCCCACGCCCCTCACGGATGCGACCCGGCTCCGCGACGCCCTCGGCGGCGCCGGCCGGTGCCCGCGGATCCTGATCAAGCGCGATGACCTGACCGGGCTGGCGCTTGGCGGCAACAAGGCGCGCAAGCTCGAGTTCCTGCTGGCCGACGCGCGCGCACAAGGGGCCACTGTCGTGGTCACGACCGGCGCGGCGCAGTCGAACCATGCCCGCATGACCGCGGCGGCGGCGTGCGCGGCCGGGCTGCGCACCGAGCTCGTGCTCACCGCCGACGAACCGGACCCGCGCGCCGAAGGCAACCTGCTCCTCGATCGGCTCTTCGGCGCCACCATCCACTTCCTGCCCACGCCGGCGGATCCGATGCTGGCGACCAACGAGGAGGAAGCCGCGAAGGTGGCCGAGGTCGAGGCCAGCCTGCGCGGCCGCGGCGAGCGTCCGTATGTCATCCCCGTCGGCGGCTCGAGCGGCGTCGGGGTGCTGGGCTACCTCACCGGCACGGCCGAGCTCGTCGCCCAGCTCGCCGATCGCGGTGACACCCCGGCACGCCTGTATTTCGCGAGCGGTTCACGCGGCACGCAGGCCGGCCTCACGCTCGGGGCCCGGGAATGCAGGGCGACCTACCAGCTCCATGGCGTCGCGGTGAGCGGCGGCGAACCATGGAAGCGCGAGCGCGCGTTGCGGATCGCCAACGAGGCGGCGGAGATTGCCGGGCTCGCCACCCGGATCCGCGAGGACGATCTCGTGACCGACCAGGGGTTCATCGGCCCCGGCTACGGCATCGCGACGCCGGAATGCATCGAGGCGATTCACCTGCTGGCGCGGCACGAAGGCATCCTGCTCGACCCCGTGTACACGGGCAAAGCCATGGCCTGCCTCGTCCATCACGTCCGGACCGGGGCGCTCGACCCGTCATCGGCAGTCGTGTTCCTCCACACTGGTGGCGTGCCCGCGCTCTTCGCTCACTCGGACGTGCTCGTCGGCTCCGGCGCCGCCGCCGGCTCGGGTGGACACGGCGCGTTGCTGTAGCCCGATCGAAACGCGGTCACGCGTCCCGATTCCGGCTCGTAGCGATGACGCCAGACGCACGCGGTGTCATTGGCGAGCAGGTGAATCGAGATCGACGGCGCGGCGGAGGTCGTCTCGACGTAATGGATGTCATCGGCCGGGGGCAACAGCGCATAGAAATCGCCGACGCCCAGCGTCTGCTCGCGTGCGATTTCGAGACTCGCGCGTGTCTCGTCGCGGCCGTCGTCGAGCCGCCGGTAGATGGTTTCGCGCTGCTGCCCGCGATAGATCCCGACCAGACCCCAGGCGAGGTGGTCGTGCACCGGCGTCCGCGATCCCGAGGGGACGACGAGTGCGAACAGGCACAGCGACCCGTCGGAGGCGCGATAGAGCGCGTACTGCCCGATGCCGCCGCCCATGCGGCTGCCCTCGTCGGGCTGTGCGAATGCGTCGGGCAGCCAGCGCTCGGCGGCCAGCAGCTGGGCGAACGCCGGGCGCAGCCGCTCGACGCGCACCTCGTCATCCTGCGCTTCCCGCATCAGCTGCTGCGCCTCGTGGACGATGCGACGGATTTCTGGCGTGTCCACGAGGAAGCCGAACGCATGATGGGGGCCGCTGGTCAGGTCACACACGGTCGCCTCCTGGAAAAAGGGGTCGGGTCTAATTTAAATTACTGCGTACGCAGTAATTTAAATTAGACCCGACCCCTTTTTCTCCCCCAGTTTGGATTTCAGGCGGGGACCGCGCTATAAACGCCTATGTACTTCATCGTCGTGCGCAAGGGCGATTTTCGCCGGCAGGACGCCCTGCACAAGGCCTTTGGCTCCCTCACCCCGGTGATCTGGGATCGACGCGCACGTCAGCGCCGCGAAGAAAACGCGGAAATCTCCGGGCCGGAGCGGCGGCAAAGCGACCGCCGGCAGGGACCAACCCCGAGCTGGGAAGCGCTGGGGTTCGTGGTCATCAAGCGAGGGGAATGACCGGCCGGGGAACGACCTTTCCCCGCTGCAGCCACGCGAGACATCCCAACGCGGCCCGGACGATGCGCTGCTGCCGCCGCGGCAGGATGCGAAACGCGGTCACCAGTTCGAACGCCTCGATCGCCGCGATCGCATCGGGCCGGTCGGCGATGGGGTTCCCCAGGCGCCGTGCCAGCCACAGAAATCCAGGTTGCTCGGCCATCCTCGACCCTCCTCCCGCGGAAAGCCTCTGAGGCTTCGCCGGGGTTCGCCAGGGCACGACCACTGCACAGCATGTGACGTCGCTGCACAGGGGTTATCGGCGGCAGCGAGCGGAAGCTTAGGCACCCCCATCCACCGCGAGCTGGAGTGCCCGCTGGTACAGGCTCTGGTCGAAGGCGCTCAGGGCGGCGTACTCGGGATTCACCTCGCGGGCGATGTCGTCCCAGCCGCGGCCGGACGCCCGTGCCGCGCGCGCCGCATCGAGCTGGGCGCGATCGAGCGTGAACGTCGCGGCCGGGACTGGCGCTGATTGCAGATTCCAGGTCCACGCCTCGCCGCTTGCAGCCGCGCGTGCGGCCTCCGGGCTGCCCCACGTCAGCGACAGCCGCCCGGGGTTGGAATCGACGCGGAGGCCGGACTGGGAACCTGCGGAGCGGGCCCGGCGCCGCTTGATCAACCAGGCGGCCTGGCTCATGACCCAGAAGATGACGAGCAGGAACGCACCCGCGACGTAGAACCACTCCCCTTGCGACCCGAAGGATGAGGGTGGGTGCAGTGCGATGTAGCCGAGGGCCGCCAGGATGGCGACGGCCACGACGGCGAGCAGCACCGCGTAGACCGCGGTGGCGACGGTTTCGGCCCCGTCGAGCGCAGAGGACAGCCCCGAGCGATCGTGCGGCTCGCCCATACGGACGAGCGACAGGCTAACACAGCTTCAGCGCCCGTAACCCTCCCGGTACCCGCGGCGAAATCCGTCCCGATATCCCGCGCGATACATCTCGCGAGTGTCGGCGGCGGCCTGGAAGCCGGCGTCCGCCCGCTCCAACTCGGGCCGGCCTTCGAGGAACCATCCGTTGCCCTGCTCGCGGTCGCGGCGACCGGCAGCCCGGCCATCGGCGAAGCCGCGCTCGTAGCCGGCCCGGTGAACCTCGTGCTGCTGCGGCGTGATGCCGCCCGTGCGATTCACCTCGTCGCGGCTGATGACGCCATCGCGGTTTGCGTCGCGGGCGTCGAAGGCCTCCCGCGACCAGTGCCATTCGTCCCAGCTCAGTTGGTCATTGCCGTTGACGTCGAGGCTGGCGAACAGATCCGGCGGCGGCTCCGCCGTGCCCGCGAACTCGACTCGGGTGAGGACCCCGTTGCGGTCGCGGTCGAGCGCATGGAACCGGGCACGCGTGCCATGCCATTCCTCCTGGCTCACACGGCCATCGCCGTTGACGTCGAGGTCCTGAAACGCATCGTCCCGGTCGTCGTCGTCACGGTCGTCGCCGCCGAGGAACTCGCTTCGTGACAGCGCCCCATCGCCGTTGTGATCGGCGCGGTGAAATCCGTCGAGCTGGTAGTGCCATTCGTTCCGCGTGATGCGGCCGTCGCGGTTGTGGTCGAGGGCGTTGAACCCAGCCGTCGTCCAGTTGGTGAAGATGTACTCGCGGTCGTAGCCGTCGAAGTCGCCGGGCGGCTCGTCGCGCCGCTCGCGACGGGCGCCGACGCGAACTTCGTCGCCCGACAGCACGTTGTCGCCGTTCCAGTCGTGCACCTCGAACGACCGGTTGCTGCCGCGCCATTCGGCGCGGGTAATCACGCCGTCGCGGTTCGTATCCATGCCGGCGAAGCGAATCTGCCCCGGCTCGGCGCCCGGCTGGGAGCCCGGCCCCGGTCCTGCGCCGCCAGCCGCTCCGTTGCACCGGCGAGTGTGAGGAGCGCGACGGCCACGATCGGCACCCGACGACGGAGGAGGTGGACGGCTGAGCCGCCTGGCGTCGCAACGGACGCACGGGATAGCACGTGATTGCAAACCCGCTTCTCGGACATGACGGCACCCCCTCACGACGCCGCTCGGCCGTTCGCGTCGTGCCTCCGTACGTGCAAGAGCGACGCCGGCCGCCGTGCTCGCGGCCGCGCTGGCGAGGTGCGGTATCATGAAGGGTTGGTCAGGGCATCTCGATGATTACAGTGAACGACGTGTCGATGCGGTATGGCTCCAAGGTCCTGTTCGAGGACGTGTCCACCGCCTTTCTTGCCGGGCGGCGCTACGGCCTCACCGGGCCCAACGGCGCCGGCAAGTCCACCTTCATGAAGCTGCTCACGGGCGAGCTGCCGCCCCAGCGCGGCTCGGTGACCCGCCCCGACAAGATCGGCGTGCTCCGCCAGGACCATTTCGCCTTCGACGAGTTCCGCGTGATCGACGCGGTGGTCATGGGCAACGCCCGGCTCTGGCATGCGCTCGAGGAGCGCGAGCGCCTGTACCAGCAGGCGGTGCTCACCGACGCGGACGGGATGCGCCTCGGCGAGCTCGAAGCGATCGTCGGTGACGAGGACGGCTACAGCGCCGAGAGCGACGCCGCCGTCCTGCTGCAGGGGCTCGACATCCCGGAGCCGCTCCATGGCCGCCGCATGGCGGAGATGCAGGGCGGCCAGAAGGTGCGCGTGCTGCTGGCGCAGGCCCTGTTCGGCCGCCCGGCCGCCTTGCTCCTCGACGAGCCGACCAACCACCTCGACCTCGACTCCATCCACTGGCTGCGCGAGTTCCTCGCCCGCTACGACGGGACCCTGATCGTCATCTCGCACGATCGCCACTTCCTGAACGGCGTGTGCACGCACACCGCGGACATCGATTACGAGACGATCATCACCTACAGCGGCGGCTATGACGACATGGTCGTCGCCAAGACCCAGATCCGCGCCCGGGTTGAATCGCAGAACGTCCAGCGCGAGAAGAAGATCGCGCAGTTGAACGACTTCATCGCGCGGTTCGCGGCGGGCACCCGGGCCAGCCAGGTCACCTCGCGGCGCAAGGAAGTGGAGCGCCTGCAGACGACGGAACTGGCGCGCTCGAACATCCAGCGTCCGTACATCCGGTTCACGATGAACCGGCCCTCCGGCCGCACGGCCCTGGAATGCGACGCGATCGCCAAGAGCCACGACGGCGTGGCGGTGGTCCGCCCGTTCAGCGCCATCGTCACCCGTGGCGAGAAGATCGTCCTCGCCGGCCGCAATGGCGTCGGCAAGACGACGCTGCTGAAGGCGCTGCTCGCGGATGCGCCGGGCCAGCCGCCGTCAGCGGGCGACTGCGACAGCGGCCGCGTGCGCTGGGGTCACGAGGCATCCATCGGGTACTTCCCGCAGGATCACACCGGCGCGATCGAGCACGGGCTGACGGTAGCCGACTGGCTGCATCGCTACGACCCGGCCGCCTCGCGCCAGGACATTCACGGGCTGCTCGGGCAGATGCTGTTCAGCGGGGAGGAAGGGCTCAAGCCGACGGCGGCACTCTCGGGCGGCGAGACTGCCCGCCTGCTCTTCTGCCGCATCATGCTCACGAAGCCCAACGTGCTCGTGCTCGACGAGCCGACCAACCACCTCGACCTCGAGTCGATCAACGCGCTGAACATCGCGCTGCAGAAATTCGAGGGCACGGTGCTGCTGGTCACGCACGACCAGGACCTGATCGAGGAGGTCGGCACGCGGGTGTGGCACTTCGAGGGCGGGCGCATCACGGACTTCAAGGGCGCCTTCGAGGAGTACGCGGCCGCGCCGGCGTAGGCACGGCCGACGGGTCAGGGCGCTAACACACGACGCACTTGTTGCTGTTCTTCGAGCCCAGCTTCATCAGCAGCGCGACCGTTTCCGGGATCGGCGACAGCCGCTGCACGGGGCTGTTGGCCATGTCGGCGGTCGTCTGGCCGCTGCGCGCCACGGCCTTCGGGTCGGCCCCCTTCGACACCAGGTAGAGGATCATCTCGTTGTCGCCGCGGGCGGCGGCATGATGCAGCGGCGTGTAGCCGTCGTTGTCGCGCGCGTTGACGTCGGCGCCCAGCTCCTCGACCAGGTATTGCATCGCCGGCATCCAGCCGCCCGGTGCGTGGCGATGCGCGTTGCCGGCAAAGCCCTCGCCGTACTCGACGCCGGCGGCGGCATGAATGGGAAACGCGCCCGGTCCGCCCGGCGGGACCACCGGTGCGGTGTAGCGCTCCTGATCCTCGTCCGGGGTCGGCGCCACCGCTCCGCCGGCGCCGACGTCGCGGCCGACGAGGCCGGTGGCCGGCACCCCGGGACGGCTGGCGGGTGGGGGCGGGCCGCCGCCGCGGCGGATGGGCTGCGCCGGCGCCGCGGTCGGAATGTTGGGATCGGCGCCGTGCGCGACGAGCAGCCGCATCGCCTCGACGTCCACCGAGTACGCCGCGCGCCAGAACGGGGTCGAGCCCGAGTTGTCGGCGAGGCCGCAGTTGCGGTTGCCGCAGCCGGTGTAGACCATGTACCAGGGGTGCGACTGCGATGCGGCCGTTCGGATCGGCGCCGGCCTCGAGCAGCGCCTTCATCACATCCAGGTAGGTGGCCTTCTGCGCCTCCATGTTCTGCGGCTGCGGGAAGCGCGTGCGCGGCTGCCACTGCGTGTTGACGGTGGCCCATAGCGGCGTCACGCCGTTGCCGGTGGAGGCGCGGTTCGGATCGGCGCCGTGCTCGACGAGCAGCAGGGCGATGTCGAACTGGCCGTTGATGGCCGCCATCAGCAGCGGCGTCGAGCCGTCGCCGGCGGTGGGCTGATTGACGTCGGCACCGCCCGCGACGAGGGCCCGCGTCGTCTCCAGGTAGCCCTGGCGCACGGCATGGTGCAGCGCGGTGAGGCCGCCCTTGGTGCTGACCGGCGGATTGATCTCCTCCGGGTTGAAGTTGCGGTCGGTGGTGTCGGGGCCGGACGGCCGCGCGTCGGGCGGCGGCAGCTTCCCGGACTGCAGCATCTCGCGCGCCGCCTGCACCGCGGCCCGGATCTGGCTCGCCGTGGCGTTCTGCCCCTTCGCCACGGTGGCGTCGAGGATCTTCTGCTGCAGTTGACGCGCCGCCCGGTCGAGCGCGGCGTGCTGCGCCAGATCGACGACCGTGGTCACGACCTGCGGATTGGCGCCGCGCGCCAGGAGCAGCTTGACCGCCTCGAGACGATCCTGTGACGCGGCGAACATCAGCGGCGTCTGGCCCCATTCGGCCTCGGTCGCGTCGATGTCGGCGCGGTGGTCGAGCAGTGCGGCGAGGGTCTCGGCGTTCCCCGACGCCGCCGCCAGATGCAGCGCGGTGACGCCGCTCGGCGACGTCCGTGCGGTCACGTCGGCCTTGCCGGCGACGCAGCGCCGTGACCACCGCGGCATTCCCGGTGCGGGCCGCGATGTGCAGCGGGGTGTAGAGGCCGATGCGCGTGACCGCGCCGGCGTTGGCGCCGGCGTAGAGCAGGACGTCGGTGAGCGCGGCATCACCGCGCTCGGCGGCCCAGTGCAGCGCCGTCATGCCGTCGCCCTGCGCGGCGTTGACGTCGGCGCCCTCCTGGAGGAGGGACTTCACCGCCTCGACGGTCGCCGCGGCGCGCCGCGTCCGCGACCGGCGCGTCGACGGCGGCGCCGACACCGGCTGCGACCAGCACCGCGCCCAGCACCATCACGCTCAGACGTTTCATGTCAGGTCCCCGTCGCCCGTCTTGGTCAGTCCGGTCGCGCGCGCGTTCACGCGGCGGTCGTCGGCGCCGCCGCGGCCAGCGAGAACTCGCCGGTGCTGTCGCCGAACGACTGGACGTCGTCGAGCCCGAGGTTGTGCATCAGCGTCAGCATCACGTTGGCCATCGGCGTGGCGTCGGCCGCCTTGAGGTGGAGATTGCCGCTGCAGCATGCCGTTGCCGTGGCCGAACAGGACCAGCGGGCAGCGGCGGTGGTTGTGGATGTTGGCGTCGGCCATCGGCGACCCGAAGATCACCAGCGTCTTGTCGAGCAGGCTCGCCTCCCCTTCCATCGTCGTCTTCATGCGCTCGAGGAAGTAGGCGAGCTGGCTCGCGCGGTACTTGCAGATCTTGTTGAACTCCATGATCCGATCCTCGCGATTGCCGTGGTGCGAGGCGGGGTGGAACGGCTGGTTCGAGCCGCTCTCCGGGAACACGCGATTCTGCGCGTCGCGCCCGGTCTTGAACGAGACCACGCGGGTCATGTCGGATTCGAGCGCGAGCACCTGCAGGTCGAACATCAGCTTCATGTGCTCGGAGAACGAGTCGGGCACGCCGGCCGGCGCGTCCGGCAGGTCGCGCGGCTCGCCGCTCTGTGTTGTGCGCTTCGACCGCCTTGATGCGGCGCTCGAGCTCCTGCACGTTCTCGAGATAGCGGTCCAGCCGCACGCGATCGGCGGCGCCCAGATCGCGCCGCATGCTGCTCACCTCGCCGGCGATCCAGTCGAGGATGCCGCGGCGGCTCGCCCGCCGCGCCTGGCGGTCCTCCGCCGTGGTGCCGGCCCCGAACAGCATGTCGAACGCCACGCGCGGATCGCGAATCATCGGCAGCGGCTCGTTCGGCGACGCCCAGCTGATCGAGTCGGTGTAGGCGCACGAGTAGTTGTAGGTGCAGCCGCCGGCCTGGTCGAGGTTCTCGATGCAGAACTGCATCGACGGCAGCGGCGTCTCCTGGCCGAAGCGCTTGGCGTACATCTGGTCGAGCGAGGTGCCGGCCCAGATGTCCGAGCCCTGCGTCTGCTTCGGGTGCGACTGGGTCAGGAACACGGCGCTGGAGCGGAAGTGGTCGCCGCCAATTTCCGGCAGCGCAAAGGCCTCGGCATTGCGCACGTCGGTGTTGCTGATGATGGTCATGTAGTCGCGATACGCCTCGAGCGCGCTCAGCGGATTGTCCGGCACCAGCGAGAAGTTCGGACCGGTCTGCTCCGGCGCGAACAGGAACTTGCCCGCCGCCCAGTTGTTGCAGCCGGCCAGCCCGTGCACTTCCTCGATGCACACCAGGCGGGTGCGCTCGGCGGCCGGCGCCGCGGCCCGCACCCGGCCGGCCGGCACCATCGCGTCCAGGAACGGCAGCGCCACGGTGGCGCCGACGCCGCGGAGGAACGTGCGGCGGGGCATGTGCTTTCCGGTGATGAAGGACATCGTCGTCAGTCTCCTCGACTCTGCGGGTTAGTGGCCGACCGACGCCCCTGGCGTCATCGGTCGTCACGGCGGCCTCGGCTTGCGTCAGGCGGAACGCGTCGCTCTTGACGATCCCGAGGATGAACGACGACAGGCGGTAATCGTCGGCCTGCGCCTTCCTGGCGATCGCGCGAATCGTGGGCTGGTCGTAGTACTCGACGCGGCGGCCGAGCGCGTACGCCATCAGGTTCTCGGTGAAGGTGCGGACGAGCGGGATCGGACGCTTGAGCAGCGCGTGCACCAGCTCCGACGCCGACGACACCGGCGTCCCGTCGTAGAAGTCGCCGCTGGTGTCGAGCGGGCTGCCGTACTCGCGCGCCCGCCACCGGCCGGTGACGTCGAAGTTGTCGAGCGACAGCCCGATCGGATCCATGAACCGGTGGCACGAGTTGCAGGTCGGGTTGGCGCGATGGATCTCCATCCGCTCGCGCGTGGTCAGCAGGCGCCCTTCCTTCGCCTCGCCCGACGCTTCGAGGTCCGGCACGTCCGGCGGCGGCGGCGGCGGCGGCGTGCCGAGCAGCACTTCCATCACCCACTTGCCGCGCAGGACCGGCGAGGTGCGGTTGGCCATCGACGTCTGCACCAGCATGCTGCCCTGGCCGAGAATGCCGCGGCGGCGCTGGTCGGGATAGGTCACGTGGCGGAACTCCGACGCCGGCCACGCCGCGAATGCCGTAGTGGCGCGCCAGGCGCTCGTTCAGGAAGGTGTAGTCGGCGCGATACAGGTCGAGGAGGCTGCGGTCCTCGCGCACCAGATTGATGAAGAACAGACTGCGTCTCGCGCCGCATCAGCTCGGCCAGGTTGTCGTCGAAGTTGGGATAGAAGTTCGGGTCGGGCTTGACCTTGTCGATGTCCTGCAGGCGCAGCCACTGCGCCGCGAAGCGCGCGCCCAGCGCCTCGGCGCGCGGGTCGGCCAGCAGCCGCCGGGTCTGCCGCTCGAGCGTCGCGGCATTCGACAGCTTGCCCTGGGCCGCGAGGCCGACCAGCTCCTGGTCGGGCGGCGTGCCCCAGATGAAGAACGACAGCCGCGAGGCCAGGTCGATGTCGGCGACGCGGTACGGTGACGCCGGGCTGGGCCGTCTCCGGCTCGCGCTCGAGGCGGAAGATGAAGTGCGGGCTGGCCAGGATGGCTTCGAGCGCGGCACGGACACCGCCTTCGAAGCCGCCTGCCGCCGCGCCCTTCTCGTAGAACGGCATCAGGCGGTCGACCTCGCGCAGCCCGATCGGCCGGCGATAGGCCTCGCCCGCGATGCGGGTGACGATGTCCCGGGCGCAGCGCGCTTCCTCGTCGTGCGACGTCGGCCGGCAGGTGAACAGCTTCTGGCGGCTCGGCGTCTGCGACAGACCGGTGGTCTTGTACGGCCCGCGAATGATCAGGTCGCGCAGGTGCGGCAGCGTGGTGATGCCGCCGCCGCCGGAACCGCCGCCGGCGAACGACCAGTCGTGCGGCCGGATCAGATCCTCGTACGGCCCCTCGGAGCGGCGGACGAAGGCGGCCGCCACCGCCTGCTGGCCGGCGCGGATCACCACCGGCTCGGTCATGATGTTGTTGGCGCCGCGGCCGTCGGCGCCGCCGGCCGGCGTCGTCTCGTACGGCAGCAGCGCGACGCGCTCGCCGTCGATCGAGATGTCGATGTCCTCGTAGCGGGCGTTGTCGCCGCCGTTGAGCGTGACCTCGAACACGTATTCGCCGTCGGCCGGGAACACGTGATCGACGACGATGCCGCCGCGCGTGCCGTACGGGGCGCCCTCGACGTGATCCCAGGGGTGCTGCGAGACGTAGCTCGGGTTGGTGTAGGTGTGATCGATGCCGCGCGCGGTCCGGTCGCCCACCGCCATCCGGCTGATCTCGGCCGCCGCGTTGAGGTACGCCTCGAGCAGCGTCGGCGACAGGGCCTGCTCGTCGGCGATGTTGTCGAAGTTGGCGCTCATCGTGTCGAGCGGCAGCCACTTGGCGGCGTCGACGTCGAGGTCGAGCAGTTCGCGGATGGCGCGGCGGTACTCGGCACGGTTCAGCCGCGGGAAGGTCCGGCGGCCGGGATTGGGCCGCGCCGCCGCCGCCGTGTCGATCGTCGCTTCCAGCGCCTGCACCAGTGCCGTCCCGACGGCCGCATCGGGACGCGCCGCGCCCGGCGGCGGCATCATCCCGGCCTGCAGCTTCAGGATCATCTTCTCCGCGACCGCCGCGGCGTCGGCCGCCCGCGTGACGTCGAACGCCTCGAGCGACAGCCCGCCGACCTTGCGCTTCTCGTTGTGGCAGGTCATGCAGTAGCGGCGGACCACGGCGTTGTGGTCCGGCGTGGCGGGCGCATGCGCGCTGACGGGCGCCGGCTTCGCCGCGGGCGGCGGGGCGACGGCCGCTGGCGACGCCGGAGGCGCCGGCTTCTGCGCCGACGCAAGGGCCGTCGCGACGGCGAGGCAGACCAGCGCCGCTCCCAACGATGATGTCGTCACGTGTCTCATGCGTCCCATGGTCCGCGAGGCGTCCGTCGTGTCCAGCCGGAGGCCCGCCGGGGACCCCGATGATTCCGCCGATTTTACACTGGAAACTGTTGATTCTTTGGGGGGTTACAAAAAATGACGTGCCTCGCCGGGACACGTCTGGCAGACCGGTCCGCCGCGTCTTCTTTCCCCCGTCATTGCCGAGGTTTGACAGCCGCTTGAGCTGGATGTAGCGTCAGCCGCGCATGCTGGTCTACGCGGCGATCGGGGCGGTCGGCTTCCTGTTCCTTCTCGTGATGCTGTTCCTCGGCGACGTCGGCGGCGACCATGACGCGGGCGGCCACGACGGCGTCCTGGACCATGGTGGCCCGGACGGGGGCGGCCCCGGCTTTTTCAGCGTCCGCATCATGGCCGCCTTTCTGACCGCGTTCGGCGTCGGCGGCGTGGTCGCCCGCTACAACGGCCTCTCGCACCCGCTGGCGTCCGGCGTCGGCGTGCTGGCCGGGGTGGTCATGGCCGGCCTCGTCTACCAGTTCGCGCGCATGCTCTACGGGCAGCAGGCGTCGAGCGAGGTCCGGATGACGGGCCTGGTCGGCAAGTCGGCGGAGGTGTCGGTGGCGATTCCGACCAGCGGCGTCGGGCAGGTCGTGGTCGTCGCCTCCGGCGAGCGGAGCGAGCACATCGCCCGCGGCGCCGGCGGGCAGGCGCTGGCCCGCGGCACCGAGGTGGTGGTGACCGGCATGCGCGGGGACTCGTTGATTGTCGCGCCGGCTACGCCGGCGCCGGGAGGAACGTCATGACTCCGTTGAGCGCGGACGCCGGGGCCCTGGCCGTCACGCTGGCCATCCTGCTCGGGCTGCTCGGCATCTTTGCCGCGATGGCGCTGTTCGCGCGCAACTACATCAAGGTGCCGCCCTCGATGGTGGCGATTTTCTACGGGCGCAAGCACACCATCACCGACGAAAAGGGCGGCCGCGCCGTCGTCGGGTTCCGCGTGGTGCGCGGCGGGGCGGCCCTGCGCGTCCCGGTCCTCGAGAAGGTCGAGTACCTGTCGCTCAACATCATCTCGATCCCGCTGAAGATCTCGCGCGCCTACACCAAGGAAGGCGTCGCGGTCACCGTCGAGGCCGTGGCCAACGTCAAGATCGCCAGCGACGACTCGGCGCTGCGCAGCGCCGCCGAGCGATTTCTCGGGATGAGCACCGACAAGATCAAGGACGTCATCTTCCTCACCCTCGAGGGCCACCTGCGCGCCATCCTCGGCACGCTCACGGTCGAGGAGATCAACGCCGACCGCCAGGCGTTCGCCCAGAAGATGACCGACGAAGCGGCCGTCGATCTGAAGAAGATGGGCGTCAACATCGACATCCTGACCATCCAGCAGATCAGCGACGAGCAGGGCTACCTCGACGCGCTCGGCAAGAAGCGCACGGCCGAGGTCAAGCGCGACGCCGTCATCGGCGAGGCGCAGGCGCAGCGCGACGCGATGATCAAGTCGGCGCTCGCCGACCAGGAAGGCAAGACCAAGCGCTACGAAGCCGACATCGCCATCGCCCAGTCGCTGCGCGACAAGGAGACCAAGCAGGCCGAGTTCAACGCCGCCGTGCAGGCCAAGACGGCGGAATCCGCGCAGGCCGGGCCGCTGGCGACCGCGACGGCGAAGCAGCACGTCACCGAGCAGGAAACCCGCATCGACCAGGTGCGCAAGCAGCAGGAAGTGCTGGTCCAGGAGCAGGAGGTCGCACGCCGCGAGAAGGAACTGCAGGCGACGGTGGTCAAGCCCGCCGAGGCCGAGCGCCAGGCGGCGGTGCTGCGCGCCGAGGGCGAGAAGCAGGCCACCATCATCCGCGCCGAGGCGACGCAGAAGGAGCTCGAGTTCGAGGGCGCCGGCGAGGCCGCCAAGATCGAGCGCATCGGCCGGGCCGAAGCGGCGAAGGTGCTGGCGGTCGGCGAGGCCGAGGCCGAGGTGGTCAAGAAGAAGCTGCTGGCGGAAGCCGAGGGGCTGCACAAGAAGGCCGAAGCGTGGAAGAACTTCAACGAGGCCGCCGTGATCAACATGGTGGTCGAGAAGATGCCTGAGCTGGCCCAGGCCTTCGCCACCCAGCTGGCCGGCATCGACAAGATCAACATCATCGAAATGGGCAACGGGTCTGGTGGGTCGAACGGCGTCGGCAAGGTGATGGGTACCGTCGGCGGCGGGATGACGGCCATGCTGTCGATGCTCAAGGATCAGTTCGGCGTCGACATCGCCCGCCTGATGCAGGCCAAGGCCGACGCCGCGGTCGCGGAAGCCGACGCGAACGCGCGAAAGTCCTCTTGACCCTCTGCCGGCGCTGCCTGTAATGTCCGGCTGAACTCACAGTCCGCAATCAGCGTGATGGCCGCCCGGCACTCGCGCCACGCCGGTCCGCCGTCACCTTACCGCCAGCTCCGGGGCTCCGGGCCCTGAGAGGAGGTTCGCGATGTTTCGGCGCATTGTTCTGTTCGCCTGCCTGTCACTACTGGCACCATCCGTTACCGCCTTCGCCCAGCAAGGAACGTCCGACGTTCGTGGCCGCGTCGTCGATCAGCAGGGAGCCGTGCTGCCCGGGGTCACGGTGGTCGTCCGGCACCAGGAGAGCGGCCTGTTCCGCGAGGCGGTCACCGGCCCCGACGGCTTGTTCCTGATGAGCGCGATGACGCCCGGCGTCTACGAAGTCTCCGCCGAACTGTCGGGATTCAAGAAGTACGCGCGCCGTGACGTGCGGCTGGAGGTCGGACGCACGCGCGCAGGTGGAAATTCCGCTCGAGGTCGGCGGCCTCACCGAGACGCTGACGGTCACCGGCGAGGCGCCGCTGGTCGACACCACGTCGCAGGAGATTGGCGGGCGCATCAGCGCGCAGGAGTTCGTGGACACGCCCTCGTTCAATCGCAACTTCGCCGGCTATCTCGGCATGCTCCCGGGCGTGGTCGCGACAATTTCGGCGACCACTTTCGGCGCCGACTCGATCAGCGTCGCCGGGCAGAACGTCCGCAACGTGAACTACACGATGGACGGGTCGAACAACAACGACACGTTCAACGGCGGCAACGGCGGCGCCCAGGCGCGGGTGCCGGTCGAGGCGGTGCAGGAGTTCCAGCTCCTGACCAGCCAGTTCGACGCCGAGTTCGGCCTCGCCTCCGGCGGCATAGTCAACTCGGTATCGAAGTCGGGCACCAACCAGTACCACGGCAGCGCGTTCCTGTTCTACCAGGACGAGAAGCTGGCGACCAACAACTACTTCGCGCGCCGCGACGGCCTGGACGAGGCCGAGAGCAAGCAGCAGCAATGGGGCGGCACGCTCGGCGGCCCGATCGTGCGCGACAAGGCGCACTACTTCGCCAGTCTCGAGCGCGTCGAGCTGGATGCCGGCGTGACCACCAACATCCCGACCCGGCCCGACCTCAATCGCACCGATTTCGAGATCAGCCGCGTCTGGAACACGTTCGTGCGCGCCGACCATCAGCTCAATCCGTCCAACACCTACGGCTTCCGCTGGCTGCGCGAGACGTCGCCGCAACCGCTGCAGATCCAGGCCGAGAACCACACCCCGTCGCGGCACGAGGCGGAGACCGACATCGACTGGACGCTGGTCGGCAACCTCAGCTCGGTGATCGGCTCGAGTCGCGTCAACACCTTCCGCGTCTCGGCGGTGAAGGAGGACGTGTTTTTCGGCAACCCGAACTTCAACGACACGAAAGACCAGAAGAGCCTGCTGCCGCAGCTCAACTTCCTCAGCTTTCAGGATCAGCAGAGCAGCCGCGCCAGCCGCCGGCTGGACGTGGCCTACGGCGCCGACAACGTCTTCGCCTGGTTCCTGCCCGGCAAGGGCGGCGATCACGACCTGAAGTTCGGGGCCAACTACCTGTATTCCTCGCTGCGCAACGAGGACTACGGCAACCAGAACGGGACGTTCACCATCCCCTCGGATCTGCCCTTCGACCCGAGCAACCCGCGCACCTACCCCGAGCGGCTGTCGATTCGCGTGCCCGGCCCGGTGAACTTCCTGATGAAGGGGCATTTCATCGGCCTGTTCGCGCAGGACAAGTGGAAGATCAACAACAACCTGACCGTGAACTTCGGCGCCCGCTACGACCTCGAGATCCTGCCGACGCCGAACCAGGACAATCCGATGTTCGCGGACGATCCCGACGGGTATCCGCGCGACGCCAACAACATCTCGCCGCGCCTGGGATTCTCGTGGGCCCTCGACGACGAGGCGAAGTCGGCGCTGCGCGGCGGCTTCGGGGTCTTCTACCAGCGGACGTCGTACACGTTCCTGACCGGCATGTTCGGGACGCAGGCGCGGTTCTCCGAATCGTTCACCGTGAACTTCCCGACCAACAACATCGATCCCGGCCCGCGCGCCGGCAACCTCCCCACCGACCCGCGGCTGGCCAACGGCCCCGTCGTCAACCACAGCCAGATCGACGCGCTGTTCCCCCCGGGGACGCGCGTGCGCAATGCCGGCACGGTGCGGTTCGACAACCCGGATCGCGTCAACGCGTTCTCGCGGCAGTACAGCCTCGGCTACGAGCGGCAGATTCTGAGCAACGCCAGCATCTCCATCGATTTCATCCGCTCGGAGCAGCGCGGACAGTACATCCTCCAGGAGCTCAACCCCGGCCTGCGCAACTCGTCGCTGGCGACCGGATCGGTCACCCGCACCAATCCGCTGATCGGCAGCGTCGGCGACTGGGCGGCGAGCGTCGTCACGCTGGCCAACGAGGGCTACATCAACTACAACACCGTGCAGGTGTCGGGGACCAAGCGCTACGGCAACGGCTGGCAGGGGCGGCTGTCGTATGCCTATTCGCGCGGCCGCGGCAACACGCCCGACGGCCAGGCAGTGCTGACCCTGCCGTCGCAGTTCCTCGGCGAGCTGCGCCTCGACAGCGAGGTGGGTCCGACCAACGTCGATCGCCCGCACATCCTGACGCTGACCGGCACCTACGACGTGCCGCGCACCGGCGGCCTGAAGGTCAGCGCCGTCTACAGCGCCCGCAGCGGCCTGCCCTTCTCGCTCGTCGACACTGCGCTCGACAGCGATCGCAACGGCCTGACCACCAACGAATACCTGCCCGCCGGGACCTACACCGGCACCGGCGAGGACTCCATCTCCATCGACTACGAGGGCGGCCGCAACGGCGCGCGCGGACCCAATTACCAGCGCCTCGACCTGCGCATGGGATATCGCATCCGGCTCGCGGGGGGGCGCACGATCGATGCCTTCCTCGATTTGTTCAACGCCACAGACGAGCCGAACTTCGCCAATCCCATCGCCGCGAACACCTCGAGCGATCGGCGCATCCCGGCGACGTTCCTCCGCATCGTGTCCACGCTCGACGAGAGCCCGACGCGCACGGCCCAGATCAACCTGCGCTTCGGCTTCTGACCGGCAGACGATTCGCAGCTCCGGGCTCACTCGCTCCAGGCGCGGCCATCGCGGCCGCGCCTGTTTTTTGGCGCGCGGGTCACTCGCCGCGCAGCGCCGCCGCCGGCGGCACGGCGCTGGCGCGCCCGGCCGGAACGACGCAGGCGACCACGACGACGGCCAGGATCGCGGCCGACACGCCGGCGAACGTCAGCGGGTCGTGCGCGGGAACTTCGTAGAGCAGGCCGCGGATCGCCCGGCCCCCGCCTGCCGCGATGGCCAGGCCCAGCGCCATGCCGGCCATCGCCGGCCGCAGCCCCTGCCACAGCATCAGCGTCACCACCGCGCCCTGGCTCGCGCCCAGCGCCATGCGCACGCCGATCTCGCGCGTGCGCTGCGTGACCAGGTACGCCACGACGCCGTAGAGGCCGACGGCGGCGAGGACGAGCGCGAGGACGGCGAAGAGCCCCACGAGCAGCAGGTAGAAGCGCGGCTGCGCCAGCTGCGCGTCCACCAGCTCCCGCATCGGCCCGGGCCCGATCAGCGGGAGCCGCGCATCCAGCTGGCGCACGGCCGCGCGCGCGGCGGCGATCGTCTGCGCGGCGTCGAGGTGGCTGTGCACGACGTAGGTCATGCGTGCGCGCCTCGGTCTGCGCGTGCGGGACGTACATCTCCGGCTGGGCCACGGTCGCCAGCGCCTGTGACCGCACGTTGGCGACAACGCCGGCGACGATGGCGGGGTCTTGTCCGCTGACCTGAATCGGCCGGCCGACGGGGTCTTCACCCGGCCAGTAGACGTCCGCCATCTTCCGGCTGATCACCACCACGCGCTGGGCCCCCGCCCGGTCGGACGGCTCGAACACGCGCCCGGCGAGCAGCGGGATTCCCATGGTGACGAAGTATTCGGGATCGGCGATCCGGTACAGGGCGAGCGGCACCTGCCCCGGCGCCGGCGGCGGCTGATCGGGCCGCAGGAAGTTCAGCACGTTCTCGGACGGGCCGAGTGGCAGCCCGCCGATGCGCGCGACGCGTGAGACGCCCGGCAGCGCCGACAGCGCCTCGTCGAGCCGGTCGTGCGTCGCGACGACCTGCGGCGCCGGATAGCGGGCCGGTGGCAGCGACACCGTCAGGACGCTGAGGCCGTCCGCCGTGAAGCCCACGTCGGTGCCCTGCAGCGCGGACACGCTGCGCAGGAGCAGTCCCGCTCCGAGCAGCAGCACCAGCGACAACGCGACCTCGGCGACGAGCAGCGTCGAGCGCGTCCAGTGCATGCCGCCCGCGCCCACGGTGCCGCGCTGGCCGAGCGCCCCGGCCGGCGGGAGGCGGGCGAGCTGCCACGCCGGCACGAGGCCGAACAGCAGCGTGGTCGCCCCCACCACCGCGAGGGCGAACCCGAACGTCGGCGCGTCGAAGCGCACGTCGTCGAGCCGCGGCAGGTTCGGCGGGGCGAACGCGACCAGCGCGTCGATGCCCCACCACGCCAGGACCAGCCCGGTGGCGCCGCCGGCGACCGCCAGGACGAGGTTTTCGGTGAGCAGATAGGACACGACACCGCGTCGGCCCGCGCCGAGCGCCGTGCGGACGGCAAGTTCGCCGTGGCGCGCCGCGCCCCGCACCAGCACGAGATTGGCGACGTTGGCACAGGCAATGAGCAGCACCATGCCCACCGCGCCGAGCACGACGAGCAGGCCCAGGCGCACGCGGCCGACCGTGCGGTCGTGCAGCGACTGCACCATCACGGACACGCCGGTGTTGTCGTCGGGAAAGCTCTGCTCCAGCACCGCCGCGATGCCCGCCAGCTCCTGCTGCGCCGCCTGCACGCTGGCGCCCTCGGCGAGGCGGCCGATGCCGTTCAGGTAGACGCACGAGCGGCCGCAGCGCTCGTCGTCGTTGCGCACCGGCGCCCACAGGCGCGCCCCGCCGGGGAACTCGAAGCCGCGCGGCGCCACGCCGACGATCGGCCACGGCACGCCGCTGATTTCGATCGTCTGCGCGAGGACATCGTCGCGCCCGCCGAAGCGCTCCTGCCAGAAGCCGTAGCCGAGGATCACCGCGCGCGGGCCGCCCGGCAGGCCCTCGGCCGCGGTGAAGGCGCGCCCGAGGATCGGCGCGGCCTGGAACACGGTGAAGAAGTCCGGCGTGACGCTGCCGATCCGCACCACGTCGGCTTCGCCCTGATTGCTGATCACCGCGCGACCCCCCGAATAGAGGGCCATCGACTCGATCGTGGTCGCGGCGCGCTGCCAGTCGAGGAAGTTGACGTGCGAGGTGGACCCGTCAACCGGCTCCTCCGGCGCAGTGCGCGCCGTTTGCCCGAACGTCACCAGCCGCCCGGAGTCGGCATAGGGGAGCGGCCGCAGCAGGATGCCGTAGACCACGCTGAAGATGGCCGTGGTCGCGCCCACGCCGAGGGCCAGCGTCAGGACGGCGACGAGCGTGAACGCCGGCTGCCGGCCCAGCGATCGAACGGCGATCCGAAGGTCCTGAGTGAAGCGATCCATCTCCGGCGGCCGCGCAAACGCCATGCCCGTCGCGACGGCCAAATTCGGCCGTGCTCGAGGCCCGGTCCCGGCTGCGGCGTCCGGTCCCGGGATGATGGTGGTCAGGTCCGGGACGCCGGAGTCCCCGATTTATGCTTGCAGGATGACCCCGTGGACCGGTGTTCTGGCGGCGGCCGCGTTGGCGGTGACGCTGGTCTCGCTACCGGGGGCGGCGCGCGCCGACGCGCAGCCGGGCGCCGCCGATCTGACCGGCCGGGCGCCGGGATCAGAGGCGGCACAGCCGGTGCCGATGACCTGGTATGCCGGTCCGGCGGACGATCGCGCGGACCTCGACCGGTGGCGCCGCGCCGTGGGTCCCCCGCTCCTGGTCTCGACGCCCGCCTCAGCCGCCGGGGCTCCCCCGCCCCGCCTCGAGGAGCTCGTCATCGTCACCTGGAACGCGCATCTCGCCGAAGGGGATCTCCGCGGCCTCATCGCGGCACTGCGCGGCGGCGCGCTGACGGGCGGCCGCCCGGTGAGTCATTTCGTGCTGCTGCTGCAGGAGCTCCATCGCCGCGGTGCGGACGTGCCGGCGTTTGCCCCCGACGCGCGCAGCGCGCACGCGATCGCGGCGCGCGACCCGGCGGCGCCCGATGCGGGCGACTATGCCCGG
Source organism: uncultured Acidobacteriota bacterium (assembly GCA_963707795.1). Lineage (GTDB taxonomy): Bacteria > Acidobacteriota > Vicinamibacteria > Vicinamibacterales > UBA2999 > JACCSI01. Next base: position 2,114,312 of record OY970174.1, read on the forward strand.
ACGCTGGGCCTGTCGCTGTTGTACGTGCCGTCGATGCGAAACGGCCCGCTCGTGGCCGAGGACCGCGGCAATGCGATCGTCTCGACCGAGCCGCTCGGCGAAGCGGCGGCGCTCGAGCTGCCCTTCGAGCGGCAGCGGCGGGTCGCGGTCGGCGCGACCGTGCGGGTCACCTCCGACGGCGCGGTGCGCCGGTTGACCGTCCTCAACGCGCATCTCGAGCCGCTCAGCTCGCCGGCGTCGTTGTGGATCTTCCGCAATCCGCGCCGCCGGCAGGCCGCGGCCCTGGTGGATTTCCTGCGTGCGGCGCAGGCCGCGAACGACCACCGCTCGGCCGGCACCGTGCTGGGCGGCGACTTCAATACGATTCAGGGTGGGGCCGAGGAAGACGCCTACGTGCAGGCGCGCACCTGGTCGCACAGCCTGGTGGCCGAGGACCGGCGTGCCACCCATTACATGGGGCGCATCGACTACCTTTTCTTCCGGCTCGCGCCGGGGTGGGCCGCCTCGACGACCCGCGTGGACGACCGGTTCGGGTCCGACCACCATCCGGTGCTCGGGCGGTTCGCCCCGCCACCGGCACGGCAGTGACCGGCCAGCCGGCGGCGCCTCGCTGTTACGATGTCGGCTATGCGTGAGGAGATCGTGCGCGGCGCCGGGCTGGCCGCGACCTTCGCCTACGCCGTGTTGATCGGCTGGCTGTTCACCGCGCAGCCGCGCAGCATGGTGGAGGCGGTGGGCGGCCTGTCGGCCGGCATCGGCACGTACGCGATCGACGCGCAGGCGTTCGCCGACGGCCTCGCCTTCTTTCGCAACGACCAGTTCGTCGAGGCCCGGGCGGCATTCGCCCGCGCCGACCCCGCCTCCCGCGACGCCCGCACGCAGTTCTATCTCGCCTACGCCTGCTACCGCCAGGGCTGGCATCGCACGCACCAGGAGGACGCGCTCTTCGCCGAAGGCCTCGCCTACGTGGACCGGGCGATCGCGCTGGCACCCAACGGGCGGCTGGTGGTTGACGACGAAGACCTGGTGATGAAATCGGCCGACGAGCTGAGGGCCGAGCTGGTCGACGGCCTCACCCACGACGTGTCGGACTACAACCCGCTCCGGCTGCTGCGGAGCCGTAAATGAGCGCCCTCCTCGAAGCGGGCGTCCTGCCGGCGCTGTTCCTGACCGTGGTGCTGCTCGGCGGCGTGCGTCCCGGCGGCGAGGCGACGCTCGTGCCGCCGTCGCTGGCCTCGCTGGTGATGGCGATGATCATGGTCTCGATCTTCGTGCGCAGTGGCGCGCTGGCGCCTGAACGCCTGATGCACACCTCGCGCGGGGCCGTGGCCAACGCCAACGGGCTGTCCGTGCTGCTGACGGCGTTCGCCGCCTCGGCGCAGGCGATCACGCTGGTCGTGCCCGACTCCGGGGTGCCGGCGCTGATCGTGTGGGCGGTGCTCATCTCGCTCGTGCTGCAGACCTTTGCCATCGGCCCCGACCGCGAGCGGCTGCTGCGCGGGCTGCTCGTAACGTTCGGGGCGGCGTTCGTGCTGAAGTTCGTGCTGCTGGCCGCCATCTCGGCGCCGGCGGAAACCGGGCTGGCGCGCGCGCTGCAGCTGCTCTTCGAAGGCGTGACGCTGGGCACGGTGTCGCAGCGTCCGGCGCACCCGGCCGAGGGCTATCTCGCCTTCCTGACCCTCGTCCTGTATCTGGTCGGAGTAGCCTGGCTGCCGCGAGCGAGATGGCACATGATCCGGGCGCAGATCGGTCCGGGTCCGGAGCCGGACGCCATGCAGGTGCGCGCCCGCCGCCTGGACGAGACGAGCGAGGGACCATGAACCGGCGAACATTCCTGCGTGCCGCCGGGGCGGCAGCTGCCCCGTGGACGATTCCCGACACCTTCGCACAGGCACCTGCGGTGGGCGCTGCGGGCTTCGACCCCTGGATCGAGATCGAGCCTCGCCACTTCGCCGCCAACGTCGCCGCCATCGCGCGCGCGACCGGACGGCCGCTCCTCGCGGTGATCAAGAACAACGGCTACGGGCTCGGCGTGGTACCGGTCGCACGGGCACTGGCCGCCCTGAAAGACGTGCGCGGCCTGGCCGTGGTCACGCTGCACGAGGCGATGCTGGTGCGCGATGCGGGCATCGCCGCGCCGCTGCTGCTGATGGGGCCGTTCGACGAGCACCATCTCGCCGACCTGTACGCGCGCGACATCATGCCGATGGTGTACACGCCGATCGGCGAGGCGCTGGCGCGAACGGCGGCGCGCGGACAGCGCCCGTGGGCCGTGCACGTCTGCGTGGACACCGGCCTGGGCCGCGTCGGCGTGCCCCATCGCGAGGCACCGGCCCTGATCCGCGACCTGGCGGGACGCCCCGGTATCTCGCTCGGCGGCCTGATGATGACCTTCACCGAGGACGAGCGCTTCGATCGCGAACAGCTCCGGCGCTTCGAGGCGCTGCACGCGGACCTGCGCGCCGCCGGCGTCGGCACCGGCCTGCGCCACGCCGCCTCGAGCTATACGTTCTTCCAGCATCCCGACATCGTCCTCGACATGGTGCGGCCGGGCATGGCGGTGTTCGGGGTGTATCCGGAGCCGGCGTTCAGACAGCGGAACCGGATGAGCCTGACGCCGGCGGGCGCGCTGCGCGCGCGCGTCGCCTACGTGAAGAAGCTGGAAGCGGGTGCCAGCGCCGGCTACAACCGCGCCTACGTGGCGGCGGAGGACACGTGGGTGGCGACGCTGCCGGTCGGACATGCCGATGGCTGGCCGCGGGCGGCCGCGAAGGGGGCCAGGGTCCGCATCGGCGGCACCCTCTATCCGGTCATCGCCTCGGTCTCGGCGAGCCACACCATCGTCGAAGTCGGGCGTGAGCCGACCGTGGCGCGCGGCGACGTGGCGACGCTCTGGGACTGGCAGGCGGGCTCGCGGCCCGAGGACGTCGCGGCGGCGTGCGGGGCGTCGGTCTACGACCTCCTCATGCACCTGGGGGGACATCTGCCGCGGCGCGTGCTCTGACGCGCATTCCCCGGTTGCCCCCACACCGTGCATCCAGGAGCGGGCGGGAGCGCACCGGCGGCGGCCGATGGGGATGCCGTCGCGAACTGCCGCGGATGAATAATGGCTCATGCAACTCGGCATGATCGGACTGGGACGGATGGGCGCGAGCATGTCACGCCGGCTGCTCAGGGCCGGACACCAGATCGTGGCCTACGACCGCAACCCGGACACGGCCCTGACGCTCCAATCCGAGGGCGCCGTCCCGGCGGCGAGCCTGGAGGCGTTCGTGCAGGCGCTCGCGCCGCCGCGCGCGATCTGGATCATGGTGCCCGCCGGCGCCGTCGATGCGACCATCGACGCGCTCCTCGCACTGCTCGACGAGGGTGACACCGTCATCGACGGCGGCAACTCGCGATTCGAGGACGACCCGGGGCGTGCCCGCCGTCTCGCGGCCCGCGGCATCGACTACGTCGATGTCGGTACCAGCGGCGGGATCTGGGGAATCGATCGCGGCTACTGCCTGATGATCGGCGGACCCGAGGCGGCGGTGCGCGCGCTCGATCCGATCTTCGAAGCGCTGGCCCCCGGCGTGGCGGCCGCGCCGCGCGGCGGCGATGCATCCGGCGCGCCAACCACCGCCGAGCGCGGCTACCTGCACTGCGGGCCCGCCGGCGCCGGCCACTTCGTCAAGATGGTGCACAACGCCATCGAGTACGGCGTGATGGCGGCGTACGCCGAAGGGTTCAACGTGCTCCAGCATGCGCCCGGGTATCAGTTCGATGCCGCGGGCATCGCCGAGCTGTGGCGACGCGGCAGCGTGATTGGCTCGTGGCTGCTCGATCTGACGGCGCGGGCGCTGCACGCCGACCCCACCCTGGCGGCGTTCGCGGGCCGCGTGGGCGACTCGGGCGAGGGACGCTGGGCCGCGCATGCCGCGATCGATGCGGCGGTGCCGGTGCCCGTCCTGGCGGCGGCCCTGTTCGCGCGATTCAGCTCGCGCGGCGAGGACGAGTACGCCAACCGGCTGCTGTCGGCGATGCGCGCCGAATTCGGCGGCCACCAGGAGCCCGGCCGCTCATAGCCGCCGCCAGCGCCGGCCGTCGCCCGCCAGCAGAGCGTCCGCGCTGGCCGGCCCGTCGGCGCCGGCGGCGTAGGTGTCGAGGCCGCACGCTCCCGCGGCCCAGGCGACGAGGATGGGATCGACGACCGCCCACCCTGCCTCGATCATGTCGGCGCGCTTGAACAGGCTGCGGTCGCCGGTCATCGCGTCGAACAGCAGCGTCTCGTAGCCGGTGTGGCGCTCGATGCCGAAGTGATCGGCGTAGTTGAAGCGCATGTCCACCGGCGTCGTGGCCACGTCGGGGCCGGGCACCTTGGCGGCGAAGCGAAGCTTGATGGTCTCGTCCGGCTGGATCGAGATGACGAGGTGATTGGGCTCGGGCGGGGCCATCGAGGCCTCGCGGAACAGCGCCAGCGGGGGCTGCCGGAACTGGATGACCACCTCGGTCTTCTTCTTCGCCAGCCGCTTGCCCGTGCGCAGGTAGAACGGCACGCCCGCCCAGCGCCAGTTGTCGACGGCGAGGCGGAACGCAGCGTAGGTCTCGGTCGACGAGCCCGGGCTGACGCGCGGCTCCTCGCGGTACCCGGGCACGCCGTGCCCGCCGATCGCGCCCGCGGTGTACTGCGCCCTCACCGACAGGCCGCCGCACTGCTCGGGCTGCAATGGCTCGATGGCGTCGAGCACCTTGACCTGCTCGTTGTGCAGCCCGCTCGCTTCGAGCGAACTGGGCGGCTCCATGGCGGTGAGCGTCAGCATCTGCAACAGGTGGTTCGGCACCATGTCGCGCAAGGCGCCGGCGGTCTCGTAATAGCCGCCGCGCTGCTCCACGCCCAGCGTCTCGGCCACGGTGATCTGCACGTGGTCGACGTAGCGCCGGTTCCAGATCGGTTCGAAGATGCCGTTGCCGAAGCGGAAGACGAGGATGTTCTGCACCGTCTCCTTGCCGAGGTAGTGATCGATGCGGTAGATCTGCGTTTCGTCCATCACCGCGAGCAGGGCGCGATTGAGCTCGCGTGCCGACCGCAGGTCGCGGCCGAACGGCTTCTCGACGACCACGCGGCGCCAGCGGCCGCCGACCTCCTGCAGCAGGCCGTGCGCCGCCAGGCGCTCGCAGACCCCGCGGAAGAGCTCGGGCGCCGTCGCCAGGTAGAAAAGACAGTCGTGCGACCCGATCGCGCCCGCCGCCCGCGCCAGGCTGTCCGCCAGCCGCTGCCAGCCGGCGTCGTCATCGAAATCGGCGGCGACGTAGTCCACGGTGTGCAGCGCACGGGCCACCGCTCCCTCGTCGAGCGGTTCGTCCTCCGCCTCGGCCACGGCCTGCTCGAGGCGGGCGCGGAAGGCCGCGGCCGACCACTCGGTCCGGGCCATGCCGATGACCGCGAAGCGTTCCGGCAGCAGCCGCATCTCCGCGAGGTTGTACAGCGCCGGCACCAGCAGGCGCTGCGCCAGGTCGCCGCTGGCGCCGAAAATCACCACGGTGCACGGGCTCGGGGGCTGCAAGGCGGATCCCACGCTATTGGTCTCCCGTGAAGCGGAACTCGAATCGCGGCACGTAGCGCTCGACCGACCGGTACTGTGGCGGCCACGGCAGCGGGTACTTGAGCATGTGCGCGGCGTGGCGGGTCCAGTACGGATCGAACAGATGTGCGCGCGCCAGCAGGCACAGGTCGGCCCGGCCGGCGGCGATGATCGTGTTCACGTCCATGTACGACGAGATGTTGCCCACCGCCATCGTCGCCATCCCCAGCTCGTGGCGAATGCGATCGGCGAATGGCGTCTGGAACAGACGCCCGTAGACCGGCCGCTGCTCCGGCACCGTCTGGCCCGCCGACACGTCCACGATGTCACAGCCCGCTGCCTGGAGCAGCCGCGCCACCTCGACGGCATCGGCCGGTTCGTGGCCGCCCGGCACCCAGTCGACGGCGCTGATCCGCACGCTCATCGGGCGCTCGGCGGGCCACGCCTCGCGGCAAGCGGTGAAGATCTCCACCGGGAGGCGCATGCGGTTGGCCAGCGAGCCGCCATACGCGTCGGTCCGCTGGTTGGTGAGCGGCGAGATGAACGACGCCAGCAGGTAGCCGTGCGCCATGTGGATCTCCAGCAGGTCGAAGCCGGCGTCGCGAGCCAGGCCCGTGGCGCGGACGAAATCCTCGCGCGCCGCGTCCATGTCCGCACGCGACATCTCGCGCGGAGTCTGCGACCGGTCGGCGAAATACGGGATCGGCGAAGCCGAGACCAGCGGCCATCCCGCACCCGCGATCGGCTCGTTGTCGCCCTCCCACATCCTCCGCGTCGCCCCCTTGCGTCCGGCGTGACCCAGTTGGATGCCGATTTTCGCGGCGGTCTGGCCGTGGATGAACTGCACGACGCGCGCCCAGGCCGCGGCGTGTTCGTCGCGGTACAAGCCGGCGCAGCCCATCGAGATGCGCGCGTCGCGGCTGACGTCGGTCATCTCCGCCATCACCAGGCCCGCGCCGCCGACGGCGCGGCTCCCGAGATGGACGAGGTGCCAGTCGGCAATCGTCCCTTCGTCGGCGTGGTACTGGCACATCGGCGACATGACGACGCGGTTGGAGATGACCAGGTCGCGCAGCCGGAACGGCGTGAACATCGGAGGCGGCCGGTGGCGCACGGCGGGCGCCGTGCCGGTTTGCCGCACGGCGTCGCCCGCCACCAGGTCGTCCACGCGTGCCAGAAACGCCGGATCGCGCGTGCGCAGATCCTCGTGCGTGATCCGCAACGACCGGGTCAGCAGGGTGAACGCGAACTGCACCGGCGCCAGGTGCATGTAGCGCTCGGTATCCTCGAACCACTGCAGCGAGGCCTGCGCCGCGCGCTGCAGGCTCTCGACGGCCGGACGGCGCGCCGCTTCGTAGCGCCGCAATGCCGCCGCCAGATCCCCGGCGGCATCGTCTGCCGGAGCCGCCGCGGCGGCAAGCGCATCGCGGAGGGCCACCGCGTCCTCCATCGCCATCCGGGTTCCCGACCCCACCGAAAAGTGGGCGGTGTGCGCGGCGTCACCGAGCAGGACCACCTGCGCACGCGACGAGGGTCCCACGGCCGCCGACCACGGTGTGACGGCAATCGTCGGGAACTGGCGCCACACGCTGCGATTGGTGACGAGCGGATGCCCGTCCAGTTCCGCGGCGAACAGATCCTGCAGAAACGCGGCGGTCGCGGCTTCGTCGGCCGCGGGCAGTCCGGCGGCGCGCCACGTCTCGTCGCGACATTCGACGATGAAGGTGGAGTGGCCGGGTGCGTATTGATAGGCATGCACCCGCCACAGGCCGTGCACGCTGCGGCGAAAGTAGAACGTGAACTCGGGGAACGGTTTACTGGTACCGAGCCAGACGAAGCGGTTGGGACGGACGTCCACGGCGCAGTCGAGGCGACTCGCCAGCAGTCCGCGGATGGTGCTGTTGGCGCCGTCGGCGCCGACCACCAGGTCTGCGCCGGCGAACTCGTCGAGCGAGCGCACCTCGCGCTCGAACTCGAGGCCGACGCCGGCGTCCCGCGCCTGCGCCTGCAAGGCGCGCAGCAGCACATGGCGGCCCATGCCGCTGAAGCCGTGGCCGGTGGAGGCGATCACCTCGCCGCCGTAGTGCACCGCGATGTCGTCCCAGTGCACGAGCGCCTGAGCAATGGCGCGGTACGCCTCGGCGTCGGCGCCAGCGATGCCCGCCATCGTCGCATCGGAGAACACGACGCCGAAGCCGAAGGTGTCGTCGGCGCGGTTGCGCTCGAGGACCGTGATGTCGTGGCGCGGGTCGGCGCGCTTCATCAGCAGCGCGAAGTAGAGGCCGCCCGGCCCGCCGCCGACGCACACAATCCGCAGCGGCCGGTTCACGCCGGCCCGGCCTCTTCGTCCAGCAAGCTGCCGGCGACAATCAGCCGCTGGATGTCGGTGGCGCCCTCGTAAATCCGCAGGGCCCGCACCGAGCGGTAGAGCCGTTCGACCGGATGCCCGAGCAGCACCCCGGCGCCGCCGAGGATCTGGACGGCATCGTCCACGACCCGCTGCGCCGTTTCGGTCGCGAAGCTCTTGGCCATCGCCGCCGGGACCGAGATGCGGCCGGCACCTTGGTCCTGCTCCCACGCGGCCCGGTAGACCAGCAGGCGGGCGGCGTCGAGGGCCGTGGCCATCGCCCCGATCCGCGTGCGGATGACTGGCATCGCCGCCAGCGGCTGTCCGAACTGGCGCCGCCGGCGCGCGTGTGCCACCGCCTCGGCGAGCGCCCGCGCTGCCATGCCGCATGCCGCCGCGCCCACCGTCGGGCGCAGCCGGTCGAGCGTCATCATGCCGAGCTTGAACCCGCGATCGACCTCGCCGACGACGGCCGCCGCGGGCACGCGGCAGCGGTGCAGCCGCAGACGCCCGAGCGGATGCGGCGCCGCCATGACCTGCGCGCCGGCGTACTCGAGGCCGGGGGTCTCGGCGGGGACGAGGAACGCCGTGATGCCCCGGCTGCGCCGCTCCGGTGCGGTGGTGGCGAACACGAGGTAGACGGCGGCGAGTCCCGCGTTCGAGATGAGGTGCTTTTCCCCGTCGAGCTGCCACGCATCGCCGTCGCGATGCGCCCGCGTCCCGAGCGCCGCCACGTCGGACCCGGCCTCCGGTTCCGTCATCGCAAAGGCCGCCATCGCGCGGCCGGCGATCAGCGACGGCAGCCAGCGGCGGCGTTGGTCGTCGTCGCCGCCGAGGATCAGCGCGGTCGCGACCAGCCCCTGAATCGCGACGACCGCATCGGCGAGCGGGCTCTCGGCCGCGATCGCCTCGCGGACCAGGCACATCCCGCGCAGGTCCTGCGCCTCGAGCGCGGCCAGCCATCCCGCCGATCCCAGCGCCGGCAGCAGCGCCCGCGCTTCGCGGCGTGCCTCTTCATCGGAGGTCGCCTCCGCTCGTGACCGGAGCTCGTGCGCCGCCCACGCCGACACGCGGGTCCACAGCTCGTCGTGCCCGGGATCGAGGAATGCCGCGGCCGCCCTCACCGGAATCGCGGCTCCCGCTTGTCGCGAAACGCTTCGTAGGCCTCGCGGAAGTCCGGATGGAGCATCAGGGCCGCCTGAATCTGCGCCTCGGCCTCGAGCGCGCCCGGCAAATCCATGGCCGCCTCGCGGTTGATCGCATCCTTGGTGATCTCCAGCGCAAAGGCCGGACCGCGTGCGAGCCGCCCGGCGAGCTCGCGCGCCGCCGGCATGAGCTCGGGTTCGGGGACGACGCGGTTGTAGAGCCCGATGCGCAACGCCTCGTCGGCGGTGATGAAATCGCCGGTCATCAGCAGCTCGGCGGCTCGGCCGGCGCCGACGATGCGCGGCAGCAGCCATGCCGCACCCATGTCCGCACCGGAGAGGCCGACCTTGGTGAAGAGGAATGCGATCCGGGCGGTGGGCGCGGCGAGGCGCACGTCGCAGGCGGCCGCCATCACCGCGCCGGCGCCGGCGACCGTACCGTTCAGCGCCGCGACGATCGGGCGCCGGCACGTCCGCATGCTGCGCACCAGATCGCAGGTCAGCCGCGTGAAGTCGAGCAGCCCGCGAAAATCGCGCGACAGGAGCGGGCCGATGATGTCGTGCACGTCGCCGCCGGAGCAGAACGCCCGGCCGCGCCCGGTCAGCACGACCACGCGCACGTTCTCGTCGGCGCTCAGCCGATCGAACGTGCGCCGCAGCTCGGCATATATGTCGAACGTCAGCGCGTTGAGCCGGTCGGGGCGATTCAACGTGATGGTCGCCACGCCGGCATCGACGTCGCACAGGAACGGCGTGCTCTCCGTCACCGGGACACCTCAGGCGGCAGCGCCGCGTCGGCTTCGATCTCGACGCTGGCCGCGGCATCGACGAGACCGGCCACCCCCACCAGGGCCATCGCCGGATAGTGCGCGCCCATGTGCTTCTGCCAGATCGCGCCGAGGGACCGGCGCGCCGCACGGTAGGCGTCGAGATCGGTCACGTAAATCGTCATGCGCGCGACGTGCTGCGGCCCGCCGCCCGCCGTGCATACCACCTCGACCACCCGCCCCAGCGCGGCGTCGAACTGCGCCGGGAACGCCGGGTCCGGCACCGACCCGTCGTCGGCGGCGGCGGTTTGGCCGGCCACGCGGAGCGTCCGCCAGCCGGCCGGGGCCATCATCCCGTGCGAGAAGCCCTGCGGCCGCCCGCGCGAGGCGGGATTGACAATCGTCAGGGCGGGCCCGGGGTTGGTCATCGGCGTCTCGTGCTGCACGGGCTGCCCGTTGGTCCACGCGTCCATCACCGCCTCTTCGAGAATGGCGCCGAGTGCCTGGACCGATTGCCGGCCCTCGTCCGCGGTGGCCTCGGCGGGCCATCCGAAATATGCCAGCGGACCGCCGGCCTGCGCAAAAGTCCGATCGCCGCGCCGGATGGCGTCGACGAGCGACGACGGATTTGCCGGCAACTCGCGCAATCGCTGCCGGTCCACCTGATCGGCCGCTTCCGCCAGCACGATAGACCCTTCGTAGCGGCCCGCATGGCAGGCGCCGCTCTGGAACTCGGGCGTGAGCCGCGCGGCCCACTGGCGCCGCGTCACGTCGGGAAAGACCAGGGTCGCTCCGTGGCTGGCCCTCACCTGGTCGACCGCGGCCGCGATCGCGGCGACATGGGCGGGGTCGTGGTGGGCATTGGCGACCGCCGTCACCCGCACGCCGTGCCGGTGCAGGCTCGCCGCGATGCCGCTCAGCATCGCCGTCGTCGCCGCCGCCGGCACGTCGAGAGTACCGGCGAACGCCGCCGCGAACGGCGCCGGCGCCACCGGCAGCGCCGGCAGCACGGCGACGTCCATGCCGCGCGCGTCGAGGCGCGCCGCGCCCTCGCGCGCCATGGCCTCGGCGATCACGATGTCGGTCCCCAGCGGCAGGTGCGGACCGTGCGCCTCGATCGCGCCCAGCGGGATCACGGCGATGAGCCGGTCCGATCGCAGGCCGGCGAACGCGGGCCAGGCCATCGACGACAGGTGATGCACTGCCATGCTTGCCGTTGAAGCGTAACTTAAATAGCATCGCGACGATGAGCGACGGGCTTCCCACGCACCTGAACCTGGCGGCACACTTCGTGGACGCCAGGATTCGGGACGGACGAGGCGGACGCCCGGCCATCCGCACCGACGAGCGGGTCTGGACCTACACCGACGTCGCCGCGCTCAGCTGCCGGATGGCGGCCCTGCTCGAGGCCGCCGACATCCGCCCGGAGGAACGCGTTATCATCGCGCTGCCCGACGGGGCGGCCCTGGTCGGCGCGCTCTTCGGCATCCTCCGCCGCGGCGCCGTCGCGGTCCTGATCAACCCCGACCAGCCGCAGGAGTCGCTCACCTACTTCTTCGACTACACGCGCGCCCGCGCGGTGTTCACCGACCTCGCCCATCAGCCGGCGCTGGAGTCGGCGACCGCCGCGCTGACGCCTCCGCCACGGGCGTTCGTGGTCGGGTCGCCGCAGTGGCGCGCCGCGCTCGACGCCGCACCTGGCGAATACCCGCCCTTCTCCTCGCACCGCGACGACGCGGCGATCTGGCTGTTCAGCGGCGGCACGACCGGCCGGCCGAAGGCGGTCGTGCAGACCAACCGCTCGTACGTCAACACGACCGAACGCTACGGCCAGGGCATCCTGGCGCTCACCGCCGAGGACGTGACGCTCGCGGTGCCGAAGTTGTTCTTCGGCTACGCCATGGGCTCCAACGTCCTGTTTCCGTTCGCCGTCGGCGCCTCGTGCGTGCTCTTCCCCGAGCGCAGCACGCCGGACGCCATCTTTGCCCGCATCGCGCGCCATCGCCCCACCGTGCTCATCAACGTGCCGACGATGGTGCAGCAGATGGTCGCGCATCCGTCGGCCGCGGAGCAGGACTTCAGCTCGCTCCGCCTGGCGACCTCCGCCGGCGAAGCGCTGCCGGCGGAGCTGTACGATCGATGGACCCGGACCGTGGGCGTCGAGCTGCTGGACGGCCTCGGCACCGCCGAGATGTGGCACATCTTCATCTCCAACCGTCCCGGCGCCGTCGTGCCCGGCACGCTGGGCCGCGCGGTGGACGGCTTCGAGGTCAAGCTCTGCGACGACGAGGGCCGCGAGGTGCCTGGCGGCGAGGTCGGCGCGCTGTGGGTGAAAGGCGACTCCCGCGCCCTCGGTTACTGGCAGCGGCTCGACGAGACGATGGAGGCGTTTCGCGGCCCGTGGTACGTATCCGGCGACATGCTGCGGCAGAACCCCGACGGCACCTTCGTCTACTGCGGGCGCAGCGACGACATGCTCAAGGTGAGCGGCAAATGGCTGTCGCCGGGCGAACTGGAGAACTGCCTGCTGCAGCACCCGCAGGTGCGCGAGGTGGCCGTGGTCGGCGTCACCAACGCCGACGGACTGGTCAAGCCGTGCGCCTTCGTCGTCTGTGCGCAGCCGTCGCCGGCCCTCGCGGCCGAGCTCCAGGGCTTCGCGCGCGAGCGCCTCGAGCCGTACAAATACCCGCGTGAGGTCGTCTTCCTCGATGTGCTCCCGCGGACGCACCTCGGAAAGGTGGATCGGCATGCGCTGGCCTCGTCGAAGCGGTGACGCGACGGGCGTCGGCCGCCGGTTTCCACTGGCAGTGCGCGCCGGTGCCGTGGTCATCGCCGCGTGGACGGCCTCGGGGCTGGCGGCCGCGCCGGTCACCGCGATTCGCCTGGCGCGCCTCTGGGACGGCGAGCGCCTCATCGAGCCAGCTCTCGTCGTGGTCGAAGGGGATCGGATCTCGGGTGTGCTCGGCGGCGGCGCCCCGCCGGCCGGCGCGACGACGATCGACCTGTCGCGCTACACCGGCCTGCCGGGCCTGATCGACGCTCACACCCACATCACGTATTACTGGGACAAAGCCCCGGGCACGCGCCCGCGCGGCCAGCGCCGGCTGCCCGCGGTCACCGTCTTCCTGGCGCAGGAGAACGCCCGCCGCACGCTGGAGTCTGGCGTGACGACCGTTCGCGATCTGAACGCCGGCAGTGACATGGACTTTGCGATGCGCGATCTGGTCGCCCGCGGCGCCATGGTCGGGCCGCGCATCGTCGCGTCCGGGCCCGGCCTGTCGGTGCGGCCGGGCGAGTCGCCGACACACGACACCCTGCGCCAGCAGGTCGGCGAGCGTGTGAAAGCGGGCGCCGACTGGATCAAGGTGTTCGCCTCGCGCGGCGGCTTCGACGTCGTCGATGGCACGCAGACCGTGGACTTCGAGCAGATGCAGGTCATCGTTTCCGCCGCGCATGCGCTCGGCCGGCCGGTGGCCATCCATTCCTACGGCCCGGCCGGGGTCCGCGATGCGGTCCGCGCCGGCGCCGACTCGATCGAGCACGGCGCGGACCTGGACGAGGACACGCTGCGGGAGATGGCGCGGCGGGGCACCGTCTGGGTGCCAACCGTGGACCACAACCGCTACTACATCGATGCCCGCGACGAGTATGGGTTCCCCGCGGACGCCGAGGCGGGGTTGCGGCAGTATCTGGCCCGCAACCTGGACTCCCTCCGGCGCGCCATCGCGGCCGGAGTCCCCATCGCCATGGGGTCGGATGCGGTCTACTCGATGTTCGGACAGAACACCCGGGAGCTGGGCTGGTTCGTCCAGGCAGGCATGACCCCGGCGCAGGCCCTGGCGAGCGCGACCGTCGTGCCCGCGCGCCTGCTCCGCCGGGCCTCCGACCTCGGACGCGTGGCGCCCGGATACCGGGCGGACCTGGTCGCCGTGGAGGGCAATCCCCTCACGCGCATCGATCCGCTGTTCACCGGCGTCCGCTGGGTCATGAAAGACGGGACGGTCGTCGTCGATCGGCGCTGACGCCGTCCACAGGACGCCGGCGCTTTGCTATGATCCAGGTTTCCACAGATTAACGTCAGGAGAGTCTAAATGAGTGGTCCCCTGCCCATTGGCGCGGACGCGCCAGATTTCGAAGCCACCACCACCCAGGGCCCCATTCGCTTCCACGAATGGCTCGGCAATTCGTGGGGCGTTCTGTTCTCGCATCCCAAGGATTTCACGCCGGTCTGCACGACGGAGCTCGGCTACATGGCGCGGATCAAGCCGGACTTCGACAAGCGCAACGTGAAGATCATCGGCCTCAGCGTGGACCCGGTCGACCGGCACGAGGGCTGGTCGAAGGACATCGCGGAAACGCAGGGCACGGCGCCCAACTACCCGATGATCGGCGACCCGGAACTGAAGGTGGCCAAGCTGTACGGCATGCTCCCGCAGGACGCCGGCGAGACGTGTGAAGGCCGAACGGCCGCCGACAACGCGACCGTGCGCAACGTCTACGTCGTCGGGCCGGACAAGAAGATCAAGCTGGTGCTGTCCTACCCGATGAGCACCGGGCGGAACTTCGACGAGGTCCTCCGGGTCATCGACTCGATGCAGCTCACGGCCAAGCACAAGGTGGCGACACCGGTGAACTGGAAAGACGGCGACGACGTGATCATCCTGCCGGCGGTGTCCGACGCCGAGGCGAAGGAGAAGTACCCCGAGGGGTGGCGGGCGCCGAAACCGTACCTGCGGATCGTTCCGCAGCCGCGCGCCTAGAGGCCGGCGGGGAACTGCAGCGGCACGTCACCCGGCGGGGCCGGCGGACGCGGATAGAAGCGGACGAACAGGCGGCCCTCGGCCATCCCGCGGCGGTCTGCTGCGGACAGCGTGACGAGGCCGGTTGTCGGCAGTCCCGCCGCGAACAGCAGGTGCCGGGCGGCGCCAGGCTCGGCGGGACGGCCCGCGTGCAGCCAGATGGCCATCGGCGTCGCCGCCGCCGGCGCGTCGACGACGTAGCGCAGCTGGGCGGTCGTGCCGTCCAGCGTCAGCCGGACGCGCACGCCGCCGTGCGCGGCCGTAATGGTGCGCGGAGCCGGCGCCTTCCCGCTCACCAGCGGCGGCGTGCTGAAGGGCGGCCGGCGCAGGTCGAGGGCGCGCTCGATCCCGTGTCCCAGGGCAAGGAGCGCCGGCTCGGCGAACGCCGCTCCGAGCAGGTCCATGCCCACCGGCACCCCATCGTCGCTGAACCCTGCCGGCACGCCCAGCGCCGGCAACCCGGCGTGTGCGCTGAGCTGGCAGTTGGTGCCGCCCTGCGGATCGCCGATGCGCGCGGGCTTGCGCCGGAGCGTCGGGTAGACGAGCGCCGTCAGCCGATGCTCCTCGAGCACCGCGGTGACGGCGGCGGCCAGCATGCGGCGCTTGATGCGCGCGATGCGCGACTGCTCACTCTCGCGCGCCTCGACGGCGTTGCGGGCGCGAAACGTCGCCTCGAGCGCGCTGTGATACAGCCCGCGATCCAGGATCTCGCCGAGTGATCGTACCGGCGCGTCTCCGGCCGCCGCGAGATAGGCCGCGAGGTCGAACTTGAAGTCGGCGTTGATCATCGAGCTGTCGCGCAGCAGATCGTCCAGCCCCGGGATCGCGACATCCGTCACCTCGGCCCCGGCCTTGACGAGCGTGTCGAGCGCGCGCTGCACGACCGCGCTCACCTCCTGATCCTCGGGCGCGCTGCCAAACAAGCCGCGGAGCACGCCCAGGCGCACGCCGCTCAGCGCGCCCGTGCCGAGGGCTGCCCGGTACGACGCCGGGATACGGCCCTCGCTGATCGCGGACGAGGCATCGCCCGGATCGGGGCCGACGGTGGCGTCGAGCATGATCGCCAGGTCGGCCACGGTGCGGGCGAGCGGCCCGCCGATGTCCTGGGTGCTCGACAACGGGACGATCCCGGCACGACTCGACAATCCCTGCGTGCCGCGCAGGCCGACGAGGTTGTTGTGCGAGGCCGGGTTGCGGATCGAGCCGCAGGTGTCGCTGCCCATGCCCGCCGCGGCAAAGCTGGCGGCCACGGCCGCGCCGGTCCCGCCGCTCGATCCGCCCGGGTTGCGATCGAGATCGTAGGGGTTGCGCGTCTGGCCGAAGCGCGACCCCACGGTCGTGATGCCGGCGGCGAGCTCGTGCATGTTGGTCTTGGCGAGAATGACGGCGCCGGCCTCTTTCAGACGCCGCACCTGATAGGCGTCGCGCGCGGGATGGAAGCCGGCCAGGGCGATCGACCCGGCCGACGTCGGCATCTCGAGGGTCTCGTAGTTGTCCTTGACCACGACCGGGACGCCGTGCAGCGGGCCGCGCAGCTGGCCCGCCGCGCGCTCCGCGTCGAGCCGGGACGCGTCATCCCGCGCGCGCGAGTTGACCGCCACGATCGCATTGAGCGCCGGCCCCTGCTGATCGTAGGCGGTAATCCGGGCGAGGTACAGGTCCACCAGCTGCCGCGAGGTAACCTCGCCCGCCGCCATCGCCCGCTGCAGCTCCTCGATGGAGCGTTCCGATGGATCGAATGCCGGCAGCGACGCCGGCGCAGGGACCTGGCCGCTCAAGGCGGGGCCCGCCAGCAGACACAGGGCGAAGAGCAGCGCGCGCGGGCGCAGTGGCGCGGCGCGCGGCGTCCGAAACGGCAGTCGCATGCGGCACAGGATACCCGACCGCATACACTCGGGAAATGCGTTCGCTCCCGCCCTGGGTCGGCGCCCTCCTCCTCCTCCTCGCGGCCGGCGCGCTCGTCACCTGGTTCGTTCGCCGCATCGAGCCCCGGCTCGCATTCTTTCCGCTGGCCGGTGAGACCGTCACGCCCCGGACCGCCGGCGTGGACTTCGTCGCCGACACGATTCCGACAGACGACGGCGAGCGCCTGCGCGTCTGGCGCCTCCCGCACGCGAGCGCCATCGCCGAGGTCGTCTACTTTCACGGCAACGGCGGCAACCTGTCGCTGTGGTCGGACGTGCTCGTCGGGTTGTGGCAGCAGGACCTCGAGGTGACGGCCGTCGACTACCGCGGGTACGGCGTCAGCAGCGGCAGCCCCTCCGAACGCGGGCTGTACCGCGATGTCGAGGCCACCCTGCGGTTCGTGGACCGGCACCCGCGCCGCGCCGGCGTGCCGCGCATCTACTGGGGCCGCTCGCTGGGGACGGTCGCGGCGGCGTATGCGGCGCATCATCGCCCGGCGGACGGAGTCGTGCTCGAGGCGGGCTTCCCGTCGATGCGGGCGGTGCTCGAAACCAACCCGCTGTTGTGGCTGCTGTCGTGGGTGTCGACGTACCGGATGCCGACCGCCGAGTGGATGGCGAGCGTGCGGCAGCCAACGCTCGTCCTGCACGGCGACCGGGACAGCGTGATCCCGTATCGACTCGGACAGCGTCTCTACGACGCGCTGCCCGGGCCGAAGACGTTCGTCACGATTCCCGGCGGCGACCACAACGAAGCCGTGCCGGCGGATGCCGGCGCCTACTGGCTGGCCGTGCGGCAGTTCATCGCATCGCTGCACGCGCCGCGGTGAATGCCTGGCGTCGCGCGCCGGTCAGCGCTTCATCTGGACGACGATGACCTCGATCGGCTCGGTGCCGCGGTTCATGTCGCCGTGCTGCTCGCCGGCCGGATCGGGCCCGAGCCAGTAGGCCTTCCCCGACTCCCAGGTCATCTGCTTCATCGTCTTGCCCGACCCGTCCACGACGTCCAGCGTGCCGCCCTTGAGCGCGACGATGGTGCGGCCGAGATCGTGGCGGTGCAACGCCAGCGGCTGGTTCGGCAGGATGATGGACTTCCACACGCTCACGTGCTCGTTCTCGAACTGCGGCTCGCGCCGCGTTTGCGCCGCCGGCTGCTGCCAGGCGCCGGCGCCGAAGCCGGCCGCGAATACCAACCCGAAAATGCCACCCAATACCCACTTCGATCGCATGTGTCCTCCTGAAACGATTAAGCCGCCGGTGCCGGGGTTGGCGGCGGCGACAGCCCGAGGAGCCGGGCCGCATTCCCGCCGAGAATTTGTCGCCGCGTGTCCTCGCCCACGTCAATCGCCGCGAGCGCGGCGAGCATCTTCGGGATGCTGCCGATCTGGTGCGGATAGTCGCTGCCGGCGAGGATGCGATCGGCGCCGGCGAAGGTGATGGCAAACTCGATCGCGTCGGGGTTGAAGTTCACGGTGTCGTAGTAGAAGCGCTTGAGGTATTCCGTCGGCGGCCGGGCGATGTGCCGGCGGCAGTCGGCGAAGGCTTCATAGCCGCGGTCGCAGCGCTCGGCCAGGTAGGGCACGGCGCCGCCCATGTGCGTGAGCACCCAGCGGATGTTCGGATACCGCTCGGGGACGCCGGCGAAGACCAGGTGCGCCGCCGCCAGCGTGGTGTCGAAGAGAAACCCCACCAGCGGCATCAACCAGTACTCTTCCATGCCCTGCACGCTGGCCGGATGCGCCGGATGAATGTAGATGACGGCGCCCAACGCGTCGGCGATCGCCCACAGCGGCTCGTACTCCGGCGCGGCCAGCGGCGTGCCGTTGACGTTGCTGAAGACCATGGCGCCGGGCAGTCCCAGATCCTTCGTCGCCCGCTCCAGCTCGCGGACCGAGGCGGCCGGGTCGTTCAACGGCAGCGTGGCCAGCGCCGTGAAGCACGCGCGGCGCCGGATTTCGCGCGCGAACGCGTCGTTGATGTCGCGGGCCATGCGCACCGCGGCGGACGGCTCCTCGAAGTGCACGCCGGGCGTGGTGAACGTCAGGACCTGCATGTCGACGCCGTGCGTCGCCAGCACGCCCTCGCGGTAATCGAGGTCGCGATGGCCGGGCACGAGGATGTTGTAGTCGCCCGGATAGTGCAGACGCGGGTTCTGCTCGGCGTCGTAATCGAGACGCACCCGCGCCGGCCCCGCCTTGACCGCATCGAGGTACTCCGGCGGGTAGTAGTGGTTGTGAAAGTCGATGATCATGGCAAGAAACAACCTGGCCGGCGTGACCGTTATGGCGCGAACGGGGGCGGCACCCGGCGCCGGGTGGCCTGCTCGAACGCGTAGGCGAGCGCGAGCAGCCGCGGCTCGCTGCACGACTTGCCGGTGAAGCTCACGCCGTACGGCGCCGGCCGTGCGTCGAACCCGGCCGGGAACGCCGGCGTCGGCGCGTTGGGCACCGTGCCGAACGGCACGACGATGATCGGATAGCCGGCGCGCGCGGCCAGCCCGGCGCCGGATCCGCCCGGAGTCAGGATGGCGTCGAGCGCATGGCGGTCGATGACCGCGTCGATGCCCTGCCCGCGGCTGAGCGCCAGATCCTTGGCCCGATCGCGGTCGAAGCGCGCTCGGTCCTTCTCGACGTCCATCTCGTCCGAGATATCCAGCCGCGACTGGCCGAACCGCATCGCGCCCGCCGCGGCATGCGCGCGGTTCCAGTCACGCAGCGCGGTCAGCGACGTCACCGGCGCCGAGGGCCCCAGACTGGCCAGCCAGGCATTGAAGTCCCGTTTCATCCCGTACTTGAAGTTGACCGAGCAGCCGGCGTCCTGCCCTCGCCCTTGATCGCCGCCGGAGCAGTAGTCCCAGCGGAGGAAATTGTCCGCCGCCGCCGGCGCGACGATGCTCGGCACGTCCGCCGGGTCCACGAGAATCGCGCCCTGCTGCTTGAGCACGGCGATAGCCTCGGCCATGAGTGCCGCCTGCTCGCGGTTGAGGCCGCCGCGCGGCCGCTCCTCCCCCGGTGGCGTGACCGGGTCGTAGTAGAACGCGCGCGGCACGCCGAGGCGGGCGCCCTTCAGGGCCGCCGTGTCCAGGAAAGCCGTGTAGTCCCGTCCCGGCGGCGGCTCGCAGGTGCGGGTCGCGGCGTCCTGTGGGTCGGGCGCCGCGCTTTCGAGCGCGCCGAGCATGATGGCCGCGTCGACGACGGTGCGCGCCATCGGGCCCGCGGTGTCGTGGTCGGCGGTGATCGGAATGACGCCGTGACGGCTGATGCGGCCAATCGTCGGGCGGATGCCGACCAGCATGTTGGCGTTGGCGGGACTGATGACCGAGCCGCCGGTGTCGCTGCCGACGCTGGCCGCCCACAGGTTCGCCGCGGTGCCGATGCCGGAGCTCGATCCGCCGGTGGACAGCGCCGGCCGCCCGTCGAACGTCGCCTCGCGCGGATCCGGACGCGGATCGTACGGGTTGAAGGCGAAGCCGCCAATCGCGTTGTAGTTGCCGGGCATCGGCGTGGGCGCCCCGGCGGCCCAGTTGGCCAGTTCGGTGAGGCCCGTTTTGGCAAGGATGATGGCCCCGGCCGCGCGCAGGTTTGCGGTCAGCGTCGCGTCGTAGGGCGGGACGTACCCGGCAAACGCCAGGGCCCCGCCGGTCGTCGGCATGTCGGTCGTGTGGATGTTGTCTTTCAACGCCACCGGGATGCCGTGCAGTGGTCCTCGGAGCCGGCCGGCGGCCCGCTCCGCGTCCAGCCGGTCGGCGTCCGCCAGGGCGTGCGTGTTCACGGCGAGCGCCGCGTTCAGCCGATCCTCGTACAGCCCCAGGCGGACGAGATACTGGGTGACGATCTCGCGCGACGTGACCCGGCCTTCCGCGAGCGCCGCGCGCATGTCCGGGATCGTCGCTTCCACCACCGTGAAGCGTGGCGCCGGCGGCGCGCCCTGGCCGTCGTCCGCGGGTCCCGCCGCGGCCAGCAGGCCCGCGACGATGCCGGCGAGCGTGAACGTGCGCGTCATACGACGGCTATCTTACTCGCGCCTTACTCGCGCGCGCTCACTCGCGCGCTGACGCGCGCCGGACCGATCCCGTGCCGGCGGCCATGCGCGCGATCACGCGAAGCGCTTGAGTGAGCGTTCCCGCGCCTTGCGCGCCTCGTCGTCGCGGTCGCGCGGCTCGGCGGTCGTGGTCAGCGAATGAATCAGACGACGGGCAGCGGCGCTGACCTCGTCCACCGCGCGGTCGAACACCGCTTCGTTGGCACGCGACGGCCGGCTGGTCCCGCTCAGCTTGCGGACGAACTGCAGCGCCGACGCACGAATCTCGTCGTCGGTGGCCGGCGGGGCGAAGTTAGCGAGGGTCTTGATGTTTCGGCACATTCCCTGACTCCGAATCGCGGCGCTGCGGTCCGAGCTTGCGCATCAGCGCGGGCCACGCCGTATCCCAATGCATCGTTCCATAGTACTGCGCCGGGCGCGACGAGTAGCTGAACTCATAGCTCGCCTCGTCGTCGGTGTCGTGGAGCTGGACGTGCGGCACGAGCTGGTGCGCGAACTCGTGCACCGCCGCGCGACCGATGCCGCGGCCGATGGCCTCGACGATCGCGGGCCGCCCGGCGTCGGCAGGGGCATGCGAGATGGCCTGGCTGCCGAGCATCAGGAAATTCACCGCCCCGGCCCCGCCGAGCGGGCGCACGACGCGGGACTCGCCCGCCGCGCCGGTCCCTCGCATCCCGGTGAATTGCTGCAGCACCCGCACGGCGTAGTGCGCGTCGCGGTCGTCCGAGAACCGGATGC
This sequence comes from uncultured Acidobacteriota bacterium, assembly GCA_963707795.1. Lineage (GTDB taxonomy): Bacteria > Acidobacteriota > Vicinamibacteria > Vicinamibacterales > UBA2999 > JACCSI01. The sequence continues at coordinate 2,135,617 of OY970174.1, forward strand.
GCAGCCCGTCGAAGGCGTGGCGCAACTCGTCGCGCGCCACCGCCTCGATGGTGCGCTGCTCACCGGCGGTGAGCGCGCCGCCGAAGCCGCCCGCCGACAGGTGCGGCAGCTCGAAGGTCACGTCCTCGAACCAGAACGCCGCCTCGACGACGTGGAACTGCGACCACCACTTGAGGCCGCCGTAGAGGCCCAGCAGCGTCGCGACCGCGACCGCGGCAATCACCCTGGCCATCTCATGGCCCGTCCACGCTGACGCAGGCCCATCTCGTCCCCGAGGGTCATCGCGGTGCCGGATCACCGGCGAACGCCCGCACCATGTCGTACCAGAAATCGAGCGCGTCGTAGAAACTGCGGACCGGGATTCGTTCGTCGCGCCCGTGTGCGCGCACGTCGTCGGGCGCGAAGAAGATCGCCGAGACGCCATAGACGGGGATCCCGGCGTTGCGGACGAACAGTCCGTCCGTCGCACCGGCCGACATCTCCGGGATCACCAGCGCGCCGGGAAAATGCCGGCCGGCGACCTCCTCGAAGACCGCCATCACGTCCGCGGTCAGTGGTGACGGCGGGCTGGGCGTCGGGGCGCCGGTTGGGGTGAGGGTCACCGCCGGGTCGTCGATCGCGCGCGCCAGCGCGCGCGCCACGTTCTCCAGCGGTTCGCCCGGCATCACGCGGCAGTTCACCACCGCGGCTGCCGTCTGGGGCAGCGCGTTCTCGGCATGGCCGCCGGTGAGCATCGTCGCAACACACGTCGTCCGCATGGCGGATGCGTACGACGGATTCTGCAGCAGCCGCTCGACGGCCGCCGGATCCGGCGGCGTCCGACCCGCAAGCGTCATGTCCTCGGCGTCGGGGCCGCCGAGCTCGCCCGTCCGGCGGAGATAGGCGCGGACCACCTCGTTCAACTGCACCGGGAACTCGTGCGCGGCGAGCCGGGTCAGCGCCCGCGCCAGCTGGTAAATCGCATTGTCGGGCCGCGGCACCGAACTGTGCCCGCCGGCATTGCGCGCCTCGAGCCGGTAGCTCTGGTAGACCTTCTCGCTCGCCTGCACCCCGAGTACCAGCCGGCGGTCGCCCTGCAGCAGCCCATCGCCGGCGTCGGTGTTCAGCGCCAGCGTCGCACGCCGGACATCGGGATGATTCGCGAGGAGCCACCGGATGGCATCGCCGGTCGTTTCCTCGTCGGTCGTCAGCACGATCAGGACGTCGCGGGTCGGGCGGAAACCCGCCCGGCGCAGGCGGATCGCATTGGCCACGAGCATCGCCGCACCGGCCTTGTTGTCGTGCGTGCCGCGGCCGTAGAAGTAGCCGTCGCGCTCGGTCAGCACGAACGGCTCCAGCGACCAGTCGCTGCGGAGGGCGGGCACCACGTCGGTGTGCGCCATGAGCAGCAGCGGGGCGCCGGCGCCAGGCGCGGACGGGGCGGCCGCCGGCTCCGCCCGGTAGCGCAGGACGAGGCTCGCCAGCCTCGGCTCGGCGCCGGTGATCTGAACGTCCGCGGGGGCGAAGCCGGCGGCCAGGAGACGCGCCGCCATCGCCTCCGAGGCCGACCGCGGGTTGCCGTCGGGTTCCGAGGTATCGAGCGCGATCAGCTCGCGGAAAATGTCGCGCGCGAGGGCGCGGTCGCCGTCCCCGGCCCGCGTCTGCGCGCCGGCCGCTGCGGGCAGGACGAGCGCGGCCAGCACGATGGCCGCCGGCGCGGCGCGGCCAGCCGACCGCGCCGCCCACAGCCAGTAGACCGGCGCGCCCGCCAGCACGATGGCCAGGCCGATGGCACTGTTCAGCGGATCGACCCTGATCTGGTTGCCGGCGATGGCGAAGGATACCGCGGCGAAGAGCAGCGGGGCGGCCGGCACCCACGGCATGCGCCACAGCGGCCGGTACGACGACCGGCGCCGAAGCAGGACCACGCCCACCGCGAGCAGCCCGAAGAAGATCCACTCCGTGTAGATCACGCGCGTGAACAACTCCCGGTAGGTCCCGGTCAGCACCAGCACCACGGCCCAGACTCCCTGCAGCAGGATCGCGCGGCCCGGCGTCCGCGTGACCGGGTGCACGGCGCCGGCCCACTTGAACAGCAGGCCGTCCTGGGCCATCGAGTAGTAGACCCGCGGCCCTGCCAGGATCACGCCGTTCAGCGCGCCGAACGCCGAGGCCATCACCAACGCGGAGACCAGGCCGCCGCCCGCCGCCCCGACCAGCGCCTCGAACGCGTCGGCCGCCACCCGGGTCGACGCGATCACACGCTCGATCGGCAGCACCGAGAGGTAGACCATGTTGAGACCGACGTAACAGACGGTGACAATGATCGCGCCGAGAATCAGCGAGCGCGGGATCGTGCGCTCCGGGTCTTTCGTCTCCCCCGCCGTGTAGGTGACCATGTGCCAGCCGCCGAAGGCGAACAGACCGGCGCCGACCGCGAGCAGAAAGTCGCCGGTGCCGAAGCTTCCGACGGCCGCTGGCGCCGCGGCGGCGGTCTGCGGCTCGAGCAGCACGCCGGCGGCGATGATCGCCGCCACCGCCGTCACCTTCAGCACCGTGAACACCGTCTGCACGCCGGCCCCGAACCGCACCCCGAGGTAGTTCACCACCGACAGCACGACGATGGCGGTGATGGCCACGCCGCGCAGCGCCAGGTCACTCATGGGGACGAAATAGCCGGCGTAGCGCGCGAACACCGTGGCAATCGCCGCCGCGATGCCGGTGTGCATGCTCCAGAACATCGCCCAGCCCCACAGGAAGCCGACGACCGGCGAGTAGATCTCCCGCAGGAAGACGTAGACGCCGCCGGTGCGCGGAAACGCCGACGACAACTCGGCGCAGACCAGCGCCCCGCCCATCGTCAACAGTCCGGCCACGACCCAGGCCAGCGTCACGCCCCACAGCGACGGCACCCGGGCGGTGATCTCCGACGCCTGGACGAACACCGAGGCGCCGATGATGATGCCGACGACGATGGCGGTCGCTTGCGGCAGCCCGATGACGCGGGTCAGGTGGGGAGGCACGGAGGGGGCGGAGGGAGGAACGAAGAACGAAGAATGAAAGACGAAGAACTCGAACTACGTGCTTCCTTCGAGTTCTTCGTTCTTCGTCCTTCGTTCGTTCTACAACGGGTTATCCGGATACATCATCGTCCGCCACATGTGCGCGGTCTTGCTGTTGTCGAAGCCCAGGCCCTCTTTGGGCTGCTTGAAGTTGCGGCCGATGATGTCGATGAACGGATCGAGCGAGACCTGCACGCCGGGCTCGAAGGCGTAGAGATCGTTGACGGTGATGAGCCGCGCCTCCATGTACCACTTGTGCTTCTTGGCGAACTCGTACGCCTGCTTGATGTACGGCGGCGGCACGTAGTCCTTGCCGTAGATGCGCGTATAGAGCTCGGGGTACTCGTAGCCGGCCGACGGATCGGGATAGAAGCGGAGGGCCTGATGGTAGCGGATCGCCCAGCTCACCTTCTCCGACACGTAGGGCTCGATCATCTGCGCGCCCCACCAGCCGTGATCGACCTTGATCAGGTTCTGCACCACGTCGTGCATCAGGCAGGCGAGGATCACCTCTTCCGTCATCCCGGTCTTCAGCGCGCGCGTGGCGCTCTGCAGCACGTGGTTGGCGGGGGCGAAGCGGAGGTTGAAGAAGTCCACCAGCGTGGGCTTGTCCGGCATCGCGGCGAGCACCGGCATCTTGCGGGCGTCCTGCGGCCCCTGCGGCGTGAACAGGCTGCCGGCGCCGCGGCGCACGGTGGCCTCGGGCGGGGCCGGCACCACCTGCACCTCGGCGGGCGCGTGCCCGAGCGACACGTCGAGCAGGTCGCTGAGGTGATGCTCGAGCGCCTCGGCCTTGGCTTCCGGACACATCGCGTCGACGACGGCGGCGCCGCCGAGCGAGGCGATGAACGATCTGCGGTCGATCTCCATGCAGCCTCCCAGAAAGCGAAAACCGGGTTTCAGCGCCCTCTCGTCCGAGGAACTGAAACCCGGTGGTGAATGCGCGCGGCTCCTCGGCCGATCAGGCGGCGACGGCCGGCACGGCCAGCGCCGCCTCGAACACCTGCACCGCCTTCTGCATCTCGGCCATCGTGGCGATGGAGATGCGGCAGTGGGTCTTCTCGTACGGCGGGAAGTCGCGCCCGACCAGCACGTTCTGCTTGGCGCACGCCTCGCGGAAGCCGCGCGCCGGGCGCTTGAGGTCGACGAACAGGAAGTTGGTCTGCGAGTCGGTCGGCGTGTAGCCGCGATCGGTGAACCACTTGGCGGTGAAGGCGCGCGCGTCGGTGTTGCGCTTGCTCTCGGCCTTGAGGATCTCCGGATCCTGGGTCAGCGCCGCGCGGGCGGCGTTGAGCCCGAGGACGTTCACGGCGCCGTCGGCGTCCCAGGCGCGCATCTGGGCGATGGCGTCGCGGTGACCGACGGCGTAGCCGATGCGCAGGCCGGCCATGCCGAACGCCTTCGAGAACGTCCGCGCCACGACCACCCGCGGGTTGTCGATGGCGAGCGGAATCATCGTCTCGTAGCCGGGCATCGTGGCGTACTCGAAATACGCCTCGTCCACCAGCGTCGTCGTCGCCGGCGAGCTCTTGCCCAGCGCGGCGATGAAGTCGCGCGTGGTCCGGCCGTCGACGGCGGTGGCGACCGGGTTGTTCGGGTTGCAGAAGAAGACCATGCCGCCGCCCTTGGCAGCCTCGAGCAGGGCCGGCACGTCCATCTTCAGCTCCGGCGCCGGCGTCAGCTTGACGGTGCGCACCGGATACTTCATCAGCGCGGCGTAGCCGGCGCACTCCTCGTACGCCGGAATCGGCGCAACCAGCGGCGCGGTGCCGGAGCAGAACACGTGCGTGCTCGTGCGCAGGATCTGCGTCGAGCCCGAGCCGACGAGGACGTTCTCCGGCTTGATCCCGTGCTTCTTGGCGATCAGCTCGGTGACCTCGGCGGAGGTGGCGAACTGGTAGCGCCCCAGCTCGCCGAAGCCGGCGCGCACGGCGTCGAGAACGGCGCGGCCCGGCCCGAGCGGATTCTCGTTGCTGGCGAGGATGATCGGCGCGTGGGTCTGCGCGTGCAGCGCCTCGAAGCCCAGGTCGAACAGGCCGGCTTCGCGGCCGCGGCCCGCGACCCACAGTCCCGCCGCCCCGGTGCCCACGGTTTGAACGAATCGACGTCGCGACAGCGACATGGTGAATTCCTCCTTCATCGTCATCGATGTCCCTGTGTTATCGCCGCGCCTGGTTCGCCGTGCTGGTCGTGGACGCCAGGACCTTCTTGAACACCCCCACCGCGCGCTCCATCTCCTGCTGCGTGCCGATGGAGATGCGGCAATGGGTCTTCTCGTAAGGCGGGAAATCCCGTCCGACCATCACCCCTGCCGCGCGGCAGGCGTCGCGGAACGCCGCGGCCGGACGATTGATGTTGACGAAGATGAAGTTGGTCTGCGAATCGGTCGCCTTGAACCCCATCTGCTCGAACGCCTTCACGGTCATCGCCTTGACCGCCGTGTTGCGCGCCCGCTCCTGGTCGATGTGCGCCTGGTTGGCCAGCCCCGCGGCGGCCGCCGCGATCGCCGGCAGGTTGACCGCGTAGGGCATGCGGAAGTCGTTCAGCCGCGAGATGACCTCGGCGTCGCCCACCGCGTAGCCGACGCGCAGGCCGGCCATCCCGTACGCCTTCGAGAACGTCCGCGCCACGAACACCTTCGGCGTGGCCTTGGCGAGATCCATCGCCGTCTTGTACGCCGGGTCGGTGACGTAGTCGTGATAGGCCTCGTCGATCAGAATCACCGTATCCGGCGACGCCTCGCGGACCCGCTTGACGAAATCGGCCACGGCCGGGGCCCCGTGCACGGTGGCCGTCGGATTGTTCGGATTGCAGAAGAACACCAGACCGGCGCCCTTCGACGCCTCGACCAGCTTGTCGATGTCGATGCGCAGGTTGGCGTCGAGATCCACCGCGCGGACCTCCGTGCCCACCTTCTTGGCGGTGTCGCGCGGGTTCTCGAACGTCGGCCACGCCAGCGCGAGCGGCTTGCTCGGTGAGGTGAAGGCGCGCACCGCATTGGAGAGAATCTCGCCCGAGCCGGGACCGAGGGCGACCTGGTTCTCGGCCACGCCGTGCCGGCCGGCGAGCGCCTTGACCAGCACCGGTTCACGCTCCCTGGCGTTGAACGGGTAGCGGCCGGCTTCAGGGAACTTGCCCACGATGACGTCGACCACGTGCTGCCCAGGGCCAAGCGGGTTCTCGTTGCTGGCAATGCGAATGACGTTCGAGCTGGCCGCCACGCGCTGTTGCGCGGACGCCAGGGAACCTTCGGCTACGGCTGCTTCGCGCCCGCGCGCGGCAATCCACTCGCCGTTGAGTGGCGCCGAGCCGAACCGCTGGAACAGCCGCCGACGAGACAGCGACATGGGTCTCCTCCTTGCTCGTGAATCTGGCGACGCGGCGTCACCGGAACGGGTGGGCGACCGACGCGTCGCCGCACAATGTGCTGAACGGGGAGATTTTACACGCTCGTGGCCGATGTCGGAAACAAATAGTCGTCATCCGATTCAGTGATTTGTCTCCGTTTGTCACACCGCGGCACCCGTGTTCGGCTCCCCCCGTGGACCGTCGCTCAGCAGGGCCCGGGCCAGCATCACGTCGCTGTCGTCACCGAGCAGGAACACGTCGTCGCCGCCCTCGAGCCGGAAGGACCCGTGCGGCGAGGTGATGGTGCCGGTCTTGCGACGCACCGCGAGGACCGTCGCGCCGGTGCGCACCCGCAGGTTCAGTTCCTGGAGCGTCCGCCCCACGGCCCAGCCCTCTGGCGCGAGGCGGAAACTCGAGACCGGCGCGTCCATGATTTCGCGCGGCATCTGATCGAGCGGGATGGCCGGCGCCCGCGCGGCGCGGCCGGTAGTGGCGCCGAGCACGCGCCGGTAGTTGTCGACGAGCGTCTCGACCACGTTGCCCGGGATGTGCAGCCGCGCGAGCAGCTGCGACAACACCTCCAGCGACGCTTCCAGCTCCTCGGCGACCGCCAGCGTGGCGCCGGCGCGCGCCAGCCGTTCGGCCTCGAGCCGGTAGCGGCTGCGGGCGATCATCGGCACGCGCGGGTTGATGCCGCGCACCGACCGCACCGCGCGCTCCGAGGCATCCGGATCGTTGATCACGGTCACCACCGCCGCGGCATGCTTGACACCGGCGGCCTCGAGTGGCTCCGGTGCCGCGACGTCGGCGTAGTGGATGTTGACACCGCGGGCGAGCGCCGTGCGGACGGTGGCGCCGTTGAGCTCGAGGACGATGTGCGGGACGGCGAGCTCGGTCAGCGACTGCGCGATGAGCTGCCCGCCCATGCCGTAGCCGAGGATGACCACGTGATTGCGCATGGTGTGGTGCGACTCGCTCGCGCTGTCGGCCGCCGACGGAGCGCGGCGCGCCAACCGTGCCGCGAGGCCAGGGGCGGCGCCAATCAGGAATGGCGTCAGCGCCATCGTGATCACGCTCGCCCCGAGCAGCACCTGCCACCAGTCGGTGCTGATGACCCCGCCCTCGAGCGCGGTGCGGCCGAGCACGAACGAGAACTCGCCCACCTGCGCCAGCGCCAGCGCCGACGCGATCGCCACGCGCGTCGGGGCGCCGGCGAGGCGCAGGCCGCCGGCGGCGACGGCGGCCTTCACCACCATCATGGCCGCGGCGACGGCGAGCACCATCGGCAGGATGGGCAGCATCGCCCGGACGTCGATCAACATGCCGACGGAGATGAAGAACAGGCTGGCCAGCAGGTCGCGCAGGGGGCGGACGTCGGCGTGCACCTGATGGCTGAACTCGCCTTCGGCGAGGATGAGGCCGGCGAGGAACGCGCCGGCGGCCATCGACAGCCCGAGCAGCGCCGCCAGATACGCGGTGCCGACGCTGGCGAGCAGCACCGACAGGGCGAAGGCCTCGCGCGAGAGCGCCGCGGCGACCCGCAGGAGCCGCGGGAGGAACACGCGGCCGAGCAACAGGACGCCGCCGCCGACCACGCCGAGCTTGAGCAGGGCCGCGCCGATGTTGCCGCGCGCGGCCTCGCCGCTGAGCAGCGCCGGTGCCGACGCCAGGACCGCGATGACCACCAGGTCCTGGAGCAGCAGCACGCCGACCGTGAGCCGCCCGTGCGGAGAATGCAGCTGGTTGCGCCGTGCCAGCTCCTTCAGCACGACCGCCGTGCTCGACAACGCCACGAACAGGCCGACGACCACGATCCGCGTCATCGACCCGCCGGCGAGCAGCGCGACGACTGCGCCGGTGACCGCGACCGTCAGGCCGACCTGCGCCAGGCCGCCCGGCACGATGCTGCGCCACAACCGGCGGAGATCGTTCAGCGAGAACTCGAGTCCGGCCGTGAAGAGCAGCAGCGCGACCCCGATCTCCGCCATCAGGTCCACGTCGTCCTGCGAGGTCATCACGCCGACGCCGGCTGGACCGCCGATCACCCCGGCGACGATCAAGGCCACGATGGACGGCACGCGGAGCCGCGCGCCGACGAGCAGCAGCACGACCGCGAGGGCGTACACGAGGACGAGCTCCTGGAGAATGCCGTGCGCCGCCACGCGACGTACTTTACAAGAAGCGACATGGCGCGGCCGCAGCGAGAAGGGCCTGCTTCAGCGTGGGCCAGCCACTAAACACCCCACGGCGCGTCGCGCTCGAGCTCGTCGAGCGGCGCGGCGGCGAGCGGCGCCATCGCCATCCTCGCCAGATCCTCCAGCACCCGCGGTGTCACCGTCGTGGCGAGCGGCCCGTCCAGGTACAGCAGTGCCAGTCCATGCGGCACCGCCCAGATCAGCGCCGCGGCAGCCGCCGCGTCCGCATCGTCGTGGCCGGACGCCACGCGCGCGGCCCGGGCAGCGTCGAGGAGCCGCTGGGGCGGGGGCGGAGCGGGTTCGTGGCCCGGCGGCGCATCGACGACCGGGCGGAACAGGACCGCGAAGTAATGCGGACGGTCGATCGCGAAGCGCACGTACGAGGCGGCGAGCGCGGAGAGCTGATGTAGCGGGTCGGCGGCGAACTCGGCCATCGCCGCCGACTGGACCGCGTCGAACGCCCGACGACCCTCGTCCGCGACCGCGGCCAGCAGCGCGGCCCGGTTGCGGAAGTAGTAATACGGCGCCGCCTCCGACACGCCGACCCGGCGCGCGACTTCGCGCAGGCTGAGGCGCGCCGGTCCCCGTTCGGCGGCCAGCTGTGCGGCGGCTTCCACCAGCGCGGCCCGCAGGGATCCGTGGTGATACCGTCGCCGCGACGGGGGCGGATCTCGCAGCATTGCGGCAATCTTAACATTGTTAAAATTGTCACATCCCCATGGATGAGCTCGGCCCGCCGCCACGGCACCCAGCCGCAATCCCAAGGCCGCCGGCCCAGCCACGGCACTTTGCTATGCTGGTCGCACCTGCATGGCTGCCCCGCGTTCCCGCCGCTCCACGACCCTCCGCCCCGTGCCCGCGCCACCCCCGCAACGTCCGTCGCTGCGGCGGACGCGCCCGCGGCGCGCCCCCGCGGCCGAGCAGGCACCCGCGGCGCCCGCCATCGACTGGGCGGCGCTCGACGTCAGCGACCTCTCCGCCCCGGCGCTGTACATCAACCGCGAATTGAGCTGGCTGGAGTTCAACCAGCGGGTCCTGGCGCAAGCCCAGGACTCGTACCATCCGATGCTCGAGCGGGTGAAATTCCTCGCCATCACCGCCTCGAACCTCGACGAGTTCTTCATGGTGCGGGTGGCGACGATCCTCAAGAAGTTTCGCGCCGACATCGACGACGTGTCGATCGACGGGTTGAACACCGAACAGGAGCTGGCCGCGATCCGGCAGCGGGCGCTGGAGCAGATGGACCTGCAATCGGCCTGCTGGTCGCACTCGCTGCGGCCGCTGCTCGCCAACGAGGGGATCCACTTCGTCGAGCCGGGTGACTACACGCCGGGCATGGACCAGTGGCTCAAGCAGTATTTCGAGGCCTACATCTTCCCGGTCCTGACTCCCCTCGCCTTCGACCCCGGGCACCCGTTCCCCTATATCTCGAACCTGAGCATGAACCTCGCGGTCCGCGTGAAGCACAGCGGCCGCACGAAGTTCGCGCGCGTCAAGGTTCCCGGGATGCTGCCGCGCTTCGTCTCCATCCCCGAGTCGCTGTCCCCGCACGCCGGTACCTCCTATGTCTTTCTCGAGGACGTCATCCGGCGCAACATCCACGAGCTCTTCCCCGGCACGCAGGTCGAAGGGGCGCACCTGTTCCGCATCATTCGCGACACCGACATGGTCATCCAGGAGGACGAAGCCGACGACCTGCTGGAAACCGTCGACCGCGGGCTCAAGCAGCTGCGCTACGGCGCGCTGTCGCACCTGCAGGTCGAGGAGGACATGCCGCGGCGGGTGCTCAACATCCTGGTCGAGAACTTCGAGGTCGGCGACGACATCGTCGTCCGCACGTCCGAGCGGATGGGGTTCGCCGACTGGGGGGCGCTGACCAAGCTGCACCGCCCGGCGCTGAAGGACCCGGTGTTCCACCCCTGCCTGCTGTGGCCGCCGGACCAGGCGGACAAGGTCTTCGAGGAGATCGCCGATCAGGACTTCCTCGTCCACCACCCCTTCGACTCGTTCACCACCATCGAGACGTTCCTGCGCGCGGCGGTGACCGACCCGCAGGTGGTGGCGATCAAGATGACCCTGTACCGCATTGGCGCCAACTCGCCGCTGGTCGATCTGCTGATCGAAGCCGCCGAGCAGGGCAAGCAGGTGGCGGTGCTGGTCGAGTTGAAGGCGCGCTTCGACGAGCGCAACAACATCGCGTGGGCCAACCGGCTGGAGTCGGCGGGCATCCATGTCGTCTACGGGCTGCTCAACCTCAAGGTCCACTGCAAGCTCACGCTGGCGGTGCGGCAGGAGGCCGACGGCATTCGCCGCTACGCGCACATCGCCACCGGCAATTACAACCGCGTCACGACGCAGGTCTACACCGACATCGGCCTGCTCACCGCCGACCAGGCCCTGGTGGACGATGTCACCGAGGTCTTCAATTTCCTCACCGGCTACTCGAACAAGCGCTCGTACAACGCCCTGCTGGTGGCGCCGGTCGGGCTGCGCCAGGGTCTCAAGGCGATGATCGATCGCGAGATCGAGCACGCGCAATCGGGGCGGCCGGCGCGCATCATCGTCAAGAACAACTCGGTGGCCGACCAGGGGATGATCAAGGCGCTCTACCGGGCCTCGCAGGCCGGCGTCAAGATCGACATGATCGTGCGCGGGGTGTGCTGCCTGCGGCCGGGCATCGCCGGCATCAGCGACACGATCCAGGTACGCTCGATCGTCGGCCGCTTCCTCGAGCACTCGCGCATCTACTATTTCCTCAACGGCGGCGAGGAGGAGCTCTACGTCGGCAGCGCCGACCTGATGGAGCGCAATCTCGATCGCCGGGTCGAGGTGCTGTGCCCGATTCAGGACCCGACGCTGAAGCGGCACCTGCGCGACACCGTCCTCGAGGCGCTGCTGAGCGACTCGCACCGCGCCTGGGAGCTGCAGCCCGACGGCAGCTACCTGCGCGTGCGCCCGCCCGAGGGCGTCGAGCCGCTCGATTCGCAGCACTTCCTGCTCGAGTGGTATTCCAAGCACACCGCCCTGCAGGACTGAGCCAGGTTCCAGGTTCCAGGTTCCAGGTTCCAGGTTCCAGGTTCCAGGCTCCAGGCGCCGTGCCAGGGCCCAGGCCCCAGGCCAGGGCCCAGGCCCCTGGCCCCAGGGCCCAGCCTTCCCTGATCCCTGAAGCCTGAAGCCTGAGGCCTGATCCCTGAAGCCTGGCGCCTGGGGCCTGGCGCCTGGAGCCTGGCGCCTGGCGCCTGGCCGCCTGGCGCCTGGGCCTGGCGCCTGGCCCCTGACCTACTGCCAGCGGAACAGCTTCAGGGCCGCGACGAACGACAGTATTCCCCAGGCGGCGAGGATCCCGAGATCGGACGCCACGCCGGCGAGCGGGACGCCTTCGTTCATGACGGCGCGCAGCGCGTCGATGAGCGCGGTCAGCGGCAGCACCTGGATGACCGGCTGGATGGCGTCGGGGAAATTGCTCGACGCGAAGAAGACGCCCGAGAGCACCCACATCGGCAGCATCACCAGGTTGAGCAGGCCGGACACCGCCTCGATGGTACGGGCCCGGCTGCTGACGAGCAGCGCCATGCCGCCGAAGGCCATCGCCCCGGCGACGCAGACGGCCGCGAGGGCGGCGAGCGATCCGCGAACGGCGACGGCGAAGGCAAGCCAGCCGAAGCCGACGAGCACGATGGCCTCCACCGCGAGGAAGAACAGCCGGCTGAACACGAACGACGCCAGATAGTGCACCCGCGACATCGGGGTCGCCACCAGGCGCTTCAGCAGCTTGCGCATGCGTGCCGTCACGATGGAGAAGCTCACCGACCACAAGCCGGTGCTCATGATGCCGAGCCCGAGCAGTCCGGGCACGAGCCAGTCGATGTAGCGGGAGCCGATGCGGTCGACCGGCCGGCGGGTGGCGGCGAACGCGTCGGTGCGCCCGGCCGCGCGCTGCAGCGCCGCGTCGACGGCCAGCCGCGCCGCCTGGCTCTCCGCGCGCGCCTCGTCGTAGTGGTACGCCGGCGGCGCCCCGCCGACGACCACCACCGCCGCCCGTCCTTCGCGCACCGCGCGATCGATCGCGCCGGCGGCGATCGGCCGCACGGTGAATCCGCCGGCGGCGTCGAGCGCCGCCGTGATCGCCGCGGCGCCGTCGGTCTGCGCCACGCCCACGATCACCGGCTGCTCGGCCGCCGAGCGAAACGCCACTCCCAGCGCGCAGGTCATGATCACGGGAAACGCCAGCGACCAGAACACCATCTCCGGCTCGCGCAGGAACTCGCGGAACCGCGCCAGCGTCAGTTCGACGAGCTGGTGCCTAGCCATCGCGCAGGTGGCGGCCGGTGAGCGACACGAACACGTCTTCGAGCGTCGCGCTGTGGGTGGTCAGCGAGCTCAACGCCACGCCTTCCTCGCGCAGCACGTCGAGCAGCGCCGGTACCGCGCGGTGGACCTCCGAGGATGCGAGCGCCACCTGATCGTCCTCGTGGCGGACCTCGCTCACGCCCGGCAGGGCGCGCAGCGCCGCGTCGGCGGGCAGCCGCGCCGGATCGGCGACGGCGAAGGCAATCACGTGCTGCACCCCGAGGCGGGCGACCAGGGCCGCCGGCGTGCCGAGCGCGATCAGCCGCCCCTGATCCATGATGCCGACCCGGTCGCACAACGCGTGCGCTTCGTCCATGTAATGCGTCGTCAGCAGCACGGTGCCCCCGGTGCCGCGGTAGCGTTCGAGGACGCCCCACAACTGCCGCCGCGACTGCGGGTCGAGGCCGGTCGTCGGTTCGTCGAGGAACAACAGCGCCGGGCGGCCGGCCATCGCGCAGGCGACCGACAGCCGCTGCTTCTGGCCGCCGGACAGCTTGCCCACCCACGCCCGGCGTTTCGCGGTGAGCTCCACCGTGGCCAGCAGCTCGTCCACCGTGGGCCCGTCGGGATAGAACGATCGGAACAGGCGCAGGGTCTCCTCGACGGTGAGTTTCTCGGCGAGCTGCGTCTCCTGCAGCTGGATGCCGAGGCGCGCGCGGATCCACGCCGCATCGGTCCGCCACTGCCGGCCGAGGACCTCCACCTCGCCGGCGTCGGCGGCGAGCAGCCCCTCGAGGATTTCGATCGAGGTGGTCTTGCCGGCGCCGTTGGGACCGAGCAGGCCGAAGCACTCGCCGCGAAACACGTCGAGGTCCAGCCCGTCGACGGCGATCACGCTGCCGTAGCGCTTCGCCAGCCCGCGGCAGCGCACCGCCTGGTCTGCGACACCCATCCGATCGATCCTATCGTGCCGCCGGCCGGTGATTGCGCCGCCGGTCGCTCCCCCGCTAGACTGGACGGCGAACCACGTGTCGTCCAGTATCGTGCTCATCGGTCCCGCCGCGGCGATTCCCTCGCTGCGCGAGCGCCTCGACTCCGGCGCCGAGCTGCACACCTTCACCGACACGGAAACCGACAAGGCGCTGGCGCACATCATCCGCAGCAAGCCGCGCATCGTGGCGGTGGATCACGGGTTTTCCGCCACGCTCGGCGGGACGACCTTCATCAACCGCATCAAGGACGACCCGGCGCTGCTCGGCTGCGAGCTGCGGGTCATCCAGCACGACGACCCGCTCGCCGCCGCGGCGCCGGCCGCGGCCGACGACGAGGTGAAGCCGCCGCTCGATCGGCCGTGCGTCCGCCGCGAGCGCCGTCACCTCATGCCCGACGGCGTCGAAGTCCTGGTCGACGGCTACTCGACGTCGCTGATCGATCTGTCGCCGCTCGGCGTCCAGGTCCTCAGCGCCCGCAGCCTGAAACCGAACCAGCGCGTCCGCGTGGTGCTGTCCGACGAAAAGGGGATCGTCCGCTGTCACGGATCGATCGTGTGGGCGTCGTTCGAAATGCCCGCCGGCGAGCCGCCGCGCTACCGCGCCGGCATCTCGCTCACCGTCGCCGACCCCACGGCGCTCGGCGCCTACCTGAAGCGTCGGGTGCGGACCTAGTGGTCCGGCGTCAGCGTGGACGGGCCACTAGCTACCCCGCCGGCGCCGTCACGGCGTCACCGAGCCAGCGCTCCGCGATCGACCCCTTGCGCACGATCGTCTCGTCCCGGTCCGAGCCGGTCGAGACGATGGCCATGGGGACGCCGCTCACCTGTTCCAGGCGCGCGACGTAGTTCCGCGCCTCGACGGGCAGCTCGTCGTAGTCGCGCGCGCCGCGGGTCGGTTCCTTCCATCCCGGGAGGGTCTCGTAGACCGGCTCGTAGTCCCCGATTGAGGCGAGGTCGGCGGGGAACTCGGTGACGTCGCTGCCGGCGATGCGGTACGCCGTGCAGATGCGGACCTCGTCGAGCCCGTCGAGCACGTCGAGCTTGGTGAGCGCCAGCGCGTCGAGGCCGTTGATGCGGGCGGCGTAGCGAACGACGACGGCGTCGTACCAGCCGCAGCGGCGCGGCCGCCCGGTGGAGGCGCCGTACTCCTGGCCGCTCTCGCGCAGCCGTTCGGCCATCTCGCCGGCCAGCTCGGTGGGCAGTGGCCCCTCGCCGACGCGCGTGGTGTAGGCCTTGGCGACGCCGAGCACGCCGCCGATCGCCCGCGGCGACACGCCGAGCCCGGTGCACACGCCGCCGATCGACGCGTTCGACGAGGTGACGTACGGGTAGGTGCCGTGATCGATGTCCAGCATCGTCGCCTGCGCGCCCTCGAAGAGCACGCGCCGTCCGTCGCGCATGGCGGTCGCCAGGAACAGCGACACGTCGGCGGTCCAGCGCCGCATCCGCTCGCCGGCGGCCAGCAGGTCGCGATAGACGACGTTCCAGTCGAGGGTGGACTCGCGGATGATCTGGTTGCGGGCGTGGACGTTTTCGCGCACTTCGTCGGCGAGCGCCCGCGTATCCACCAGATCGCAGACGCGGATGCCGCGGCGGCCGATCTTGTCCTCGTAAGCCGGACCGATGCCGCGCGACGTGGTGCCGATCTTCCGCTCGCCGCGCCGCGCCTCGCTGAGGACGTCGAGCTCGCGGTGATAGGGCAGGATCAGGTGCGCCTTGTCGCTGATCAGCAGCCGATCGCCGACCTCGACGCCGAGCCGGGCCAGCTCCTCGATCTCGGCGAAGAGCGCCGCCGGATCGACGACCACGCCGTTGCCGATGATGCAGGTCACGCCGTCGTGCAGGATGCCGGACGGGATCAGGTGGAGGACGAACTTGCGCCCCTGCACGTAGACGGTGTGCCCGGCATTGTGCCCGCCCTGATAGCGCGCCACGATGGAAAAGTGCGGGGTCATCAGGTCGACGATCTTCCCCTTGCCCTCGTCTCCCCACTGCGCTCCGAGTACGGCGATGTTCATCGCTGGAAGGATACCTGATCGTCCGCGCAATCCCGGCGGCGGGGGCCGGACGCGCCCGGCCGCGAACCGTTCTATGATCGGCGGCTGATGATTGCCCTGACCGGTGACGATCTGACGCTCGAGCAGCTCGTCGCGATCGCCGACGACGGAGTCGAGGTGGCGCTGGCGGCGGGTGCGCGCGCCCGCGTCGCCGCGGCGCGGCGCCTGGTGGACGCCCGCGCCGCGGGCGACGCCCCCGTCTACGGCATCAACACCGGCTTCGGCTCCTTCGCCGAGACCCGCATCGACCGCGCCGACCTGGCGCGGCTGCAGGTCAACCTGGTGCGCAGCCATGCCGCCGGGGTGGACGCGCCGCTGCCGGTGCGCGCGGTGCGCGCGGCGATGGCGCTGCGCGCCAACGTGCTGGCGAAGGGGTTCTCGGGCATTCGCGTCGAAACGCTCGAGGCCCTGATCCTGGCACTCAACCGGCGCGTCCATCCGCGGGTGCCGAGCCGCGGCTCGGTCGGCGCCAGCGGCGACCTCGCGCCACTGGCGCACATCGCCCTGACGCTCATCGGCGAGGGCGAGGTGTGGGACGGCGCGCTGGCCGGCCCGGCCGCTGCCGCGCTGCAGGCCGCCGGCCTCGCCCCGGTCGTGCTCGGCGCCAAGGAGGGGCTGGCGCTCATCAACGGCACCCAGGTGTCGGCGGCGGTCGCCGCGCTGGCGCTGGCCGGCGGCGAACGGCTGGCGCGGGCGGCCGACGTCGCCGCCGCGCTGTCGATCGACGCGCTGCGCGGGTCGCTGCACCCGTTCGATCCCCGCATCCACGCGGCGCGGCCGTTCGCCGGGCAGGCGTGCGTGGCCGACAACGTGTCGCGGTTGATGACCGGCAGCGGCATCAACGCCTCGCACGTCAACTGCGGCCGCGTCCAGGACGCCTATTCCATGCGCTGCGTGCCGCAGGTGCACGGCGCCGCCCGCGAGGCGCTGACCTGGATCCGGCGCCTCGTCACCATCGAGATGAACGCCGCCACCGACAACCCGATGGTGTTCGCCGACGCCGGCGACATCGTGTCGGGCGGCAACTTCCACGGCGCGCCGCTGGCCATCGCCGCCGACCTGCTCGTGATCGCGCTCGCTCAGCTGGCGACCATCAGCGAACGGCGCGCCGAACGCCTGGTCAACCCGGCGCTGAGCGGCCTGCCGGCCTTCCTCACCCGCGACGGCGGGCTGCAGTCCGGCCTGATGATCGCGCAGGTGACCGCCGCGGCGCTGGCCGCCGAGGTCAAAACGTTGGCGCACCCGGCCAGCGTGGACACCATTCCCACCTCCGCCAACAAGGAAGACCACGTGAGCATGAGCATGGCGGCGGCGCTGAAGGCGGAACGCGCCTTGCAGCTCGTGACGCACGTGATCGCGGTGGAGGTCCTCTGCGCGTGCCAGGCGCTCGACCTGCTGGCGCCGCTGGCCACCGCCGATCCATTGATTCGCGTGCTGCGCGCCGTGCGCGCCGCGGTCCCGACGCTCGGCGACGATCGTCCGCCGGCCCCCGATCTCGATCGGATCGCGCAGCTGATCGCGTCCGGCGCGCTTGAGTACGCGTCGGGTGTGGTTGTCAACTGAATTGTGATCGCGTTTTCATTTGACAACGCGAGTCACGCTGCTTAGCTTCTAAGCTTCGCGTCGCCCTCCGCACGATTCCTTCGATGACCACCGCCGCCCGTTTGGTCCGCGCGCCCCGCGGCACGTCGCTGACGTGCAGGGGATGGCTCCAGGAAGCCGCGCTGCGCATGCTCATGAACAATCTCGACCCCGACGTCGCCGAACGGCCCGACGATCTCGTCGTCTACGGCGGCAGCGGGCGCGCGGCGCGCAGCTGGGCGGCGTTCGACGCGATCGTGCACGAATTGCGGCAGCTCGGCGACGACGAGACGCTGGTGGTGCAGTCCGGCAAACCGGTCGGCGTCTTCCGCACCCACGCCGGCGCCCCGCGCGTCCTCATCGCCAACGCCAACCTCGTCCCGCACTGGGCCACGTGGGAGACCTTCCGCGACCTCGAGGATCGCGGCCTGACGATGTACGGGCAGATGACGGCGGGCAGCTGGATCTACATCGGCACCCAGGGCATCCTGCAGGGCACCTACGAAACGCTGGCCGCGCTCGCCCGCCGGCACTTCAACGGCTCGCTGGCCGGCACGCTGACCGTCACCGCCGGCCTCGGCGGCATGGGCGGCGCCCAGCCGATGGCCGTGACCATGAACGACGGCGTCGCGCTCGTGGTCGAGGTCGATCCAGTGCGGATCGAACGGCGCCTCTCGTCCGGCTATCTCGACGAGTCCACCGACGATCTCGACCACGCCCTCGCCCGGGTCCGGCAGTGGACCGGGTCGCGCACGGCGCGCTCGATCGGGCTGCTCGGCAATGCCGCCGACGTGCTCCCCGAGCTGGTGCGCCGCGGCGTCACGCCGGCTGTCGTCACCGACCAGACCTCGGCACACGACGCGCTGACCGGCTACGTGCCGAACGGGATGTCGCTCGCCGCCGCCGCCAGCCTGCGGGCGTCGAATCCCGCCGACTACGAGCGCCGGTCGATCGCCGCCATGGGCACACACGTCGCGGCGATGCTGGCGTTGCGGCAGCGCGGCGCCGTCGTCTTCGACTATGGCAACAACCTTCGGGCGCAGGCCGTCAAGGCCGGCGTCAGCGATGCCTTCACCATTCCCGGCTTCGTTCCCGAGTACATCCGGCCCCTCTTCTGCGAGGGCAAGGGTCCGTTCCGCTGGGCCGCCCTGTCCGGCGACCCCGAAGACATCTTCGTGACCGACCGCGCCGCCCTCGAGATGTTCGCCGACGACGAGCCGCTGTGCCGGTGGATTCGCCTGGCCGGGGAGCGCGTCCGCTTCCAGGGTCTGCCGGCGCGGATTTTCTGGCTCGGCTACGGCGACCGCGCGCGCTTCGGGCTGCGCATCAACGCGCTGGTCCGCAGCGGCGCCATCTCGGCGCCGATCGTCATCGGCCGCGACCATCTCGACACCGGCTCGGTGGCCTCGCCGCACCGCGAAACCGAGGGGATGCGCGATGGCAGCGACGCCATCGCCGACTGGCCGATTCTCAACGCCCTGCTCAACGCGTCGGCCGGTGCGACCTGGGTGTCGGTGCATCACGGCGGCGGCGTCGGCATCGGCTACAGCATCCACGCCGGCATGGTGATCGTCGCCGACGGCTCGGCGGCCGCCGACGAACGGCTGGCCCGGGTGCTGACCTGCGATCCGGGCATCGGCGTGGCACGCCATGCCGACGCAGGGTATGCTGACGCGCTGCGCACGGCCAGCGAACGAGGCGTACGCATTCCGATGACGGAGACGAGACGATGATCGCTCCCCACGCCGGTCTCGAGCGGCGCGTCGTCGCGGCGCTGGAGGCGTCGCCGCCGCGCATCCCGTTCGTCATCGGCGGCTGCGGCTCGGGACGGACGACCACGCTGCAGGCGCTGGCCGATCGGGTGGGCCGCGAGCACTGCCAGTACATCGACGTCGAGCGCTGCGCCAGCACTCCGGAACGCTTCCACCTGGCCATCACGCAGCACACGCCGTTTCCCGACGCGGTCGCGGACGGGGTCGCGGGCACCCCGCGCCAGGCCTTCGATCGCACCGTCGCCTATCTCGCCGGCGCGCGCGCGGGCCGCGGTCCGGCGACCTTCCTGCTCGACGAAGTGCTGGAGCTGCGGACGTTCGAGAGTTTCCCCGGCCTGCGCCACGTGCTGCGCGAGTTCCTGCAGGCGATCGCCGCCAGCGGCAACCGCTTCGTCCTCACGTCGCGCTACGCGGCGCGGGCGCATCGCGCCCTGCGCGACGGCGCCGGCCGGTTCGAGGTCATCCACCTCCCGGCGTTGACCAGCGCCGAGGTCACCGCCATGCTGCCGCCGATGGGCGAGGCGGCCAGCGACCGCGAGTTCCTCGGGCGCACGATCCAGGCGCTGGCCGACGGACGCGCGAGCTACGTGCACGCCATCACCGACGCGACCGGCCCCGGCGCCCGCGGCGGCGACCCGATCTCCGCCCTCACGGCGCTGCTCACCACGGACGGCGCGCTGGCCGCCTGGTGCGCGGCGCGCTACGAGCTGCGGCTGCACCGCGCCCGCGGCTACGGCGCGCTCAAGGCCATCCTCGAGATTCTCGCCGAGGAACAACCGCTGACGCTCACCGAGATCGCCCAACGCCTGCAGCGGACCCCGGGCTCGACCAAGGACTATCTGTCCTGGCTCGAGGACGTCGATCTGGTGGTCGCCCGCCAGAAGCGCTACAGCTTCGACGACCCGCTGCTGCGGTTGTGGGTGCGGCTGCACTGCCGGGCGGTGCCGCCCGGCGTGGACGAAGTCGCGCGCCAGGTGCAGACCTACGCGCTGGCCCGGCTGCCGCAGGCGGAGCCGTCGCTGGCCATGGTCGCCGCCGGCGCCGGCGAGCGCAAGGGCTGGGGCATCATCGAGATCGACTGACCGACGCGCCGGGTCAGGACGCCGCGTCCCCTTCGCTCGCCAGGCCGGCCAGCGCCGCCTTCGCCGCGTCCTGCTCCGCCTCCTTCTTCGTCCGGCCGACGCCCTGCGCGATCGCCTCGCCCCCGACCAGCACCTCGACGTGAAACAGCTTGCGGTGCTCGGGGCCGGCTTCGCCGGCGACGCGGTAGTACGGCAGCGGCCGGCCGCGCGCCTGCAGCGCCTCCTGCAGCCGGGACTTGTGGTCGCGGCCGGAATACCCCGGCTGCCCCGCCGCTTCGACGGCGTCCCCCATCTCCCGGAGGATGAACTGGCGCGCCGGCTCGAGTCCGCCATCGAGGTAGATGGCGGCGATCAGGGCCTCGCAGGTGTCCGCGAGCAGCGCCTGCTTGCGCCGGCCGCCGGTCTTCTCCTCGCCGCGCCCGAGGATCATGTAGTCGCCGAGGTCGAGCCGCTCCGCCACTTCCGCCAGCGAGGTGGTGGAGACGATCATCGCCTTGATCTTCGACTTCTGCCCTTCCGACGACTCGGGAAAGGTCCGGCACAGCGCGTCGGCGATGACCAGGCCGAGCACCGCGTCGCCGAGGAACTCCAGCGACTCGTTGTCGAGCACCCCGCCGCTGGGGTCCTCGTGCGCCTTGGACCGGTGGGTCAGCGCGTGCTCGAGCAGGCCGCGGTCGCGGAAGCGGTAGCCGAGACGCAGCTCCAGGGCGGCGAACTGCTGCGGCAGCGGGACCACCAGGCCGCCGCCGACTTCCTCGCGATGGCTCTCGATGACGCGAATCGCCTCGGCGGCGTCGTGGTCGCGCACCGAGACGCGCGTTTCCCCCATCGGGTTGACCGAGAACGGGAACAACGACGCCGGCGGCGCCGACGTGCGCACCGATTCGATGCCGTGGCTGTCGAGCAGCGCCTGCACGACGCTGGCTTCGATGTTCGAGCCGGTGCGGAAGATGACCGTCAGCTCAGGCATGCGTCATCCACGGGCATCGTCCGCGGCGGGTGCCACTGGGGCCTCGACACGGACCAGGATCATGGTCATGTCGTCGTGCTGCTCGACGTCGCCCGAGAACGCCCGCAGCTCGGCGAAGATGAACGAGCGCAGCTGCTCGAATGGCAGGTGCGAATACTGTTCCAGCAGGCGGGCCAGGCGCGGCTCGCCATAACAATCGAAGGCGTCGTTCATCGTCTCGCTGATGCCGTCGGTGAAGAATACGATCAGGTCGTCGGTGCCGAGCGCAATCGTTTCGGCCTCGATCATTCCATCGAACAGCTCGCCGTTGTCGATCTGCAGCCCCAGCACCAGCCCGTCCGGCGCGTGCACCTCCGATCGGCGCAGGCCCGCCGGGGCGTGGCCGGGCACGCGGATGAGCGGACAATGCCCGGCGCGGGCGAGCACCATCTCCCGGCGCTCGAGATCGACGACCGCGTAGGACATGGTGATGAAGCTGCTGGAATCGATGTTGTCGGCGACGACGCGGTTGATGGCGCGCAGGAAGTCGCACGGCGCGGGATGAGTCCGCGCCAGCGACTGCACCAGCACCTTCAACTGGGCCATGTAGAGGCCGGCGGGCAGGCCCTTGCCCGACACGTCGGCGATGAGCAGGCCGAGCTTGGTCGGCGAGATCCGCACGAAGTCGTAGTAATCGCCGGCCACCTCGCGCGCCGGTTCGCAGAACGCCATGATGTTCAGCCCGGGCACCCGCAGCCGGCCCGGCGGGAGGAGCTTCTGCTGGATGTCGCGGGCGGCGAGCATCTCCTGCTCCATGCGCGCCTTGGCGGCGTTCTCGCGGAGCAGGGTCGTGATCTCGCCGGTCATGGCGTTGAACGATTCGGCCAGCTCGCCGAGCTGGTCGCGCGCCCGCACCGGGATCTGATGGGTGAAATTGCGGTTGCGCAGGTGCTCGGTGCCGGTGAACAGGTCGTGGACCGCGCCGGTGATCTGCCGCGCCAGCGCGAAGCCGATGACCAGCGCCACCAGCTGAATGGTGAGGAACAGCACGCCGAGGAAGGCCAGCATCAGCAGCAGGAACTGGCCGAGCTGACGGCCGGTGGAGAGCGCGGTCATGCGATCGTAGATCTCGCGCACGTTCAGCTGGATGGCGACGGTCGCGAAGTTGGCGGCGCCGGTGTTCCAGTGGCGCACGTCGAGGAACACGACCCAGCCTTCGCCGAGCGGCAGCGCCGATTCGGCGGTGACCGGCGGGCGCGCGTCGAGCAGCCGGCCGCGCGGCGTCACCACGCCGGCGGCGGCATAGGGCAGCGCGGTGGCGGCGCCGAGCCGGATGCCGGTTTCCTCCTGCAGCCGTTCTTCGATGGCGGCCGTGAACGGCACGTCGACGACGACCGCCCACGCCGGCGCCGTGCCCGGCGCCAGCGACGCCGCCCGCATGACCAGGCGGGTTTCCAGTCCATTCTCGCCGGGCCCTTCGTAGGCGATGAGGCCGGCGAAGCCGTCGCAGCGCACCCAGGCCGGCAACTGGTCCGGCGGCTCGAGGTGCTGCCACGGGCCGATGGTCATCGGCCGCACCGGCGGTGCCGGCACCGGCGCGCGATCGGGGCAGGTCAGGCCGGCGGCCGGGACGATGGCGATGGAGGTGAAGGGATAGCGGCCCTCGGCGTCGGCCTGGCGCTGCATGAGCGCGCGGCGCAGGGTCTCGGTCGGATCGCCGTGCGCGGCCTGCAGCGCGACCGACTCGGCGAGGAACCGCGACTGCTCGACGACCGAGCGCACGCGCGTCTGCAGCAGATAGGTGCTGACGTTGAAGAACAGGATGAGGCCGGCGATGAGGAAGAACGAGATGATCAGCAGCCCGGGGACCAGGCCGACGAAGATGTACGAGAGAATCAGCTTGCGGCGGACGCGCCACAGCAGCCGTCGCTTGGCCCAGATGATGCCGCGCGCCACGCCGTAGCCGACGGCGAAGATCAGCGCCAGGCTGCCGACGGCGTCCACCGCGTCGAGCGTGGTCGCCGCCGACGGCGCGATCCACCCGACGACCAGGACGATCGCCTTGATGGCGACACCGGCGAGCGCCGCGCGGCCGGGGAAGCTGCGGAACAGCCAGCGCCGCCAGAGCTCGGCGCGCGTGAGGGACGCACCGGGCAGCAGCGGCGGACGAGTGGAGGTCATCGAGTGGAACGTGACGTGGATCGGGATCCGGGTGGATTGCCCGCAAAATGATAACAGAGTAAAAGGGACACACCGTGAAACTCACAGGGACTGCACGCTTCAATACGGTCTGCATTCATGCCGGCCAGACGCCGGACCCCTCCACCGGCGCCATCATCACCCCCATTTACCAGACCTCGACCTACGTGCAGGAGGGCCTCGGCCAGCACAAGGGCTTCGAGTACGGCCGCACGCAGAACCCGACGCGCATGGCGCTCGAAGCCAATCTCGCGGCCATCGAGGGCGGCACCGCGGCCTTCGCCTTCGCGTCCGGCATGGCCGCCATCGACGCCATCCTGACCCGGCTCGAGTCCGGCGATCACCTGGTGGTCAGCGACAACACCTACGGCGGCACCTTCCGGCTGTTCGAACGGGTCCGCCGCAAGTTCGGGCTCGACTTCACCTATGTCGATACGTCGCAGCTCGACCTGATTGAGCCGGCGATCACCTCGCGAACGAAGTACCTGTTCATCGAGACGCCGACCAACCCGATGCTGCGCATCACCGACCTGGCGGCGGCGAGCGCCATCGCCCATCGCCACCAGGTCCGGGTCATCGTCGACAACACGTTTGCCAGCCCGTACATCCAGCGCCCGCTCGAGCTCGGCGCCGACATCGTGACCCACAGCACGACGAAGTTCCTCAACGGCCACAGCGACAGCGTCGGCGGCATCGTCGTCCTCAAGCACGACGACGATGCGGAGTGGATGAAGTTCGTGCAGAACGCGGCCGGCGCGATCCTCGGGCCGATGGACGCGTGGCTGGTCCTGCGCGGCACCAAGACGCTGCCGCTGCGCATCGAGCGCACCAACGCCAACGCCCAGGCGCTGGCCGAGCACCTGACCACGCGCGCGCCGGTGAAGTCGGTGATCTATCCCGGGCTCGCCGACCATCCGCAGCACGCCCTCGCCCGCAAGCAGATGCGCGGCTTCGGCGGGCTCATCACCTTCGACGTCGGCTCCCTCGACGCGGCCAAGGCCATCCTGCCCCGGTTCCGGCTGATGTCGCTGGCGGAAAGCCTCGGCGGCGTCGAGACGCTCATCTCGCACCCGGCCATCATGACGCACGCGTCGGTGCCTCCCGATCGGCGCGGCGCGATCGGCATCACCGAGGGCATGATCCGCATCTCGGTCGGCATCGAGGACATCGAGGACCTCAAGGAGGATCTCGACCAGGCCCTCGCCGGTGCCTAACGGCCCGTCCGCGCCGACGCAGGAACGGCTGGCGGCCTCAGGCCACGGAGGCCGCGAGCCACTGCAGGTAAGGCTGGCTGCCCCCGCTGATCGGCAGCACCAGCAGCTCGGGAACGTCGTACGGGTGGAGGACTTCGAGCCGGGCCTGCAGCCGATCGACGCCGGCCGTCGTGGTCTTGATGAGCAGCTGCCGTTCCGCCGCCTGTTCGACCGCGCCCTCCCAGCGGTAATGCGAGGTCATGGCCGGAAGCAGGTTCACGCAGGCGGCGAGCCGCTCGGTGACGAGAGTCCGGGCCAGCGCGTCGGCGTCGCCGTCGGCCGGGACCGTGGTGAGCACGAGTACGCAATCAGTCGCCATCCGCTGATTTTCCCCTTGTACTCGGTGAAAAGATCTTGTACTCTCGCGCGAACTCCGGTACTCTATGGCTGGCGCGGCACGTGTGCCCCGCCGTACGCAGACGATGATCGACGCGCCCGCCCGCAAGCCCGAGCCCTCTTCACGACCGCCGTCGGCCGGCCGCGGCCGCCGGCTGGCCCGCTACCTGCTCGGGTTCGTCGCCGCCGTGCTCGTGGTGGACGCCATCATCGGCGACCGCGGCCTGCTCTCGCTCGTCAAGGCCCGGCGCGATTTCACGGCCGTCGAGCAGGCCCTGCACCGGGCGCGGCATGAGAACGCCGCGGCGCGGGAGCAGGCCCGGCGGCTCCGCGAAGACCCCAACGCCATCGAGGAGATCGCCCGCCGCGAGCTCGGTTTGATCAAGCCCGGCGAGACGCTCTTCATCGTGCGCGACGTACAGCCCAAGAAATAAACACGACCAACGACTGCGGAGGTTCCGAGCAATGGCGGTTCATGGCGCGAGTGCGGAGTGGAACGGGTCTCTGAAAGAGGGCGCCGGCAAGATGCGCCTCGGCAGCGGCGCGTTCGAAGGACCCTATTCGTTCGTGTCCCGGTTCGAAACCGGACCCGGCACCAACCCCGAGGAGCTCATCGGCGCGGCCCACGCCGGGTGCTTTTCCATGGCGCTGGCCGCGGCGCTCGGGCGCGCCGGGCACCCGCCGACCAGCATCAAGACCACGGCGGCCGTCCACCTCGGCTCGACCGAGGCCGGCCCGACGATCACCCGGATCGACCTCGACGTGGTCGGCGAGGTTCCGGGCATCGATGCCGCCACCTTCCAGGAACACGCTGAAGGCGCGAAGAAAGGGTGCGTGGTCTCGCGGGCGCTGGCCGGCGTACCGACGGTGACGCTGAAAGCGACGTTGAGATAGCGCGCGCGAGGGCGAGGTGGCGAGAGTCCGCCTGATTCACTGGAACGGGCCCGAAGGGCGCGAGCGCCGCCTGCGACTCGCCGGGCTCGGCCACCAGGTCGAGTTCGACGATCTCGAGGCCGGCCCCCTCCTGCGGTCCCTGCGCGCGAGCCCGCCCGACGCGTACGTCATCGACCTGTCGCGTCTCCCCTCGCACGGGCGTGAGATCGCGATGGCGCTCCGCACCTACAAGGACACCCGCCAGATTCCGATCGTGTTCGTCGACGGCGATCCGGAGAAGGTCGCCCGCCTCAGGCCCATCCTGCCGGACGCCAAATACACGACCTGGGGTCGCTTGAAAACGACACTGGCTCGAGCCGTGGCCAACCCACCCGCCCGGCCCGTGGTCCCGCCCTCGTCAATCTATTCGGGCAAGCCCACGGTGGAAAAGCTGGGCCTCAAACCGGGAATGCGGGTATGCCTGCTCGGCGCCCCCAAGGGGTTCAGCGCTGCGCTCGAACCCCGTCCGGCGGGCACGATCCTGACGGCCCGCCCGGCGGCGGACTGCGGCCTGTTCCTCGCCTTCGTGCGCAGTCGGGCGGAGTTGCACGCCCGGCTGGTCGCGCTGGGCCGCGTCGTCGATCGGCAGCCCGTGTGGATCATCTGGCCCAAGAAAGCGTCAGGCATCAAGGCCGACGTGGACGGCAACGTCGTCCGGACCACCGGGCTGGCGGCCGGGTGGGTGGACTACAAGGTGTGCTCGGTGGACGACACCTGGTCGGCCCTCGCTTTCAAGCGGCGACGATGAACCGATGAACCCAACCCGCCGGGGGTGACGGCCGTCGAATGAGCGGCCGGGTTCCCGCCGGTGGGGCGATGGACCGGATCGACCACTACGAACACATTCGGATAATGCCGCGCATGCGAATCCTCGACGCGCTCGCCCGCGACATCCGCTTCGCCGGCCGGCTGATGCGGCAGACGCCCGTGGTCAGCGGGGTGGCGATGGTGTCGCTGGCGCTCGGCATCGGCGCCAACGTGGCGATCTTCAGCCTCGTGAACGCCCTGCTGCTGAAGGCGCTGCCCATTCACGAGCCGGAGCGGCTCGCGAACATTGTCCAGACCCCGTCACCGGGCGAACAGCCCACGACGTCGTTCACGTACCCGCAGTGGGAATACCTGCGCGAACACCAGGATCTCTTCGCCGGGCTCGCCGCCACCAGCAGCGGACGATTCAACCTCAACCGGTCCGGTGAGCTGCGTCCGGTCGCGGGTCTCTACGCCAACGGCGGCCTGTTCAGCGTCCTCGGGGTGACGCCCGCACATCGGCCGCGTGTTCACCGTCGCGGACGATCGCCGCGGCGGTGGCGACGACGGCCTGGTGGCCGTGCTCAGCCATGCGTTCTGGCAGCGGGAGTACGGCGGTGATGCCGGCGTGCTCGGCCGCCCGATCTTCCTCGACGGCCACGCGTTCACGGTCGTGGGGGTCACGCCGCCGTCGTTCTTCGGCGTCGTCGTCGGGCGCAGCTTCGACGTGGCCATTCCGTACGGCGCCGAGCCGGTGCTGCGCGGCGCGGAGAGCGCACTCGATCGGCGCAGCACGTGGTGGATCAGCCTGTTCGTGCGGCTCGCGCCCGGCCAGACCTTCGCGGAGGCCGCCGCCCGCCTGGAAGGGCTGCGGCCGTCGCTGCGCGACGCGACAATGCCGCAGAACTGGAGGCCGCAGGACCAGGCGGAGTACCTGTCACGCCCGCTCGACCTCGTCCCGGCCGCCACCGGGGTTTCCACCCTCCGCGATCGCTACAGCCGGCCGCTGTTCGTGCTGCTCGGAATCGTCGGGCTGGTCCTGCTGATCGCGTGCGCGAACATGGCCAACCTGCTGCTGGCGCAGGTCGCCGGGCGGCAGCAGGAACTGGCGGTCAGGCTGTCGCTCGGCGCCACGCGCGCCGCCCTCGCCCGTCAGCTGCTCGTCGAAAGCACGCTGCTGTCGGCCGCGGGGGCCGCCGCGGGCGTCCTGCTCGCGCTGTGGGGTAGCCGCGGGCTGGTGCAGCTGTTGTCGACCCGCACCAATCTGGTGTCGCTGGACCTGGCGCTGGATGGCCGCGTCCTCGCGTTCACCGCGGCGATCGGGATCCTGACCGGCCTGCTCTTCGGCGTGGCGCCGGCATTCCGGGCCACCGGCCTGGCGCCGGCCGGCTCGCTGCGCCAGGGCGCGCGCGGCCTCGTCGCCGGCGGGAGCCGGTTCGGCCTCGGCAACAGCCTGGTCGCGATCCAGGTGGCGTTGTCGTTCGTGCTCGTGCTCGGCGCCAGCGTGTTCGTGCGCACGCTGGTGGACCTGACCGGGCAGGACATGGGTTTCCAGGCCGACCGGGTACTGGTGGCCGTAGTCGACCTCCGCCGCACCGGTCTCGCCGACACCGAGCGCCCGGCCATGTTCGATCGTCTCCGCGACGTCGTCGCGGCGGCGCCGGGTGTGGAGGCCGCGGCCGTGTCGGTCGTGACCCCGGTCAGCGGCACCATCTGGAACGATCGCATCACGGTGCCCGGCTACGACGCGCCGGAGCGCGAGCGGACGGCGCTGTTCAACCGCGTGACGCCGGACTACTTCCGGGTCATGGGGACACCCATCCTGTCGGGCCGGGACATCGGGCCGACCGATTGATTGGGCGCAGTTCCGGTGGTGCTGGTCAACGAGGCGTTCGCCCGCAAGTACTTCCGCGGCGAATCACCACTCGGGCGGACGTTCGGCATCGCGCCGGGCTCGCCGCGCGCGGCGACCGCGCAGATCGTCGGCGTGGTCGCCGACGCCAAGTACCGCACGCTGCGCGAGGCGCCGGAGCCGACCATTTATGCGGCGTGGGCGCAGGAGGGAACGGCCTCGTCCAGCGCCCGCATCACCGTGCGGGTGCGCGGGCCCGCCAACGCCTTCCGGCCCACCGTCCTGCAGGCGATCGAGACCGTGCAACGGGAGGCGGTCGTCGACTTCCGCACGCTCGAAGAGGATCTCAGCGCCTCGGTGACGCAGGAGCGGCTGGTGGCCACGTTGTCGGCGTGCTTCGGCGGGCTCGCGCTGCTGCTGGCCGCGATCGGGTTGTACGGCGTCATGTCGTACTCGGTCTCGCGCCGGCGCGGCGAGATCGGGATCCGCCTGGCCCTGGGCGCCGCCCCGCGGCGCGTCATGCGGCAGGTGCTCGGGACCGTCGCGATGATTCTCCTGGCCGGGCTCGCGTTGGGGACGGCGGCCTCGCTGGGCGCCGGGCGGCTCGTCAACGCGTTGCTGTTCAACCTGGTGGCGACCGATCTGACGATGGTCGGCGTCGCGGCAGTCGCCCTCGCGCTGGCCGGCGGCGTGGCGGGGTACCTGCCGGCACGCCGCGCCGCGCGCGTCGATCCAATGGTGGCGTTGCGCGAGAGCTGAGTGCGTCAGACGCCTTCGTGCGTCGCGGAAATGTTGACCTCCTGCTCGGCGAGATCGCTCAGCGTCCGGTCCGCCGCCTTTTCTTCTTCCAGCGTCTCTTCCAGCTTCGCCGCGACCGCGTCCAGCCCCAGCGTGCGCGCCCAGGCGACGCAGGTGCCATACGCGCACATCTCGTAATGCTCGGCCTTTTGCGCCCCCGCGATGAGACCCGCGTCCAGGACCGCGCTGTCGATGTCGCCATGCGCCATCAGCTTCGAGCCCTCCTCGATGATCCCGGCAATGCCGGCGCAGTGCCGGCCCTGCGCCGTGCGTCCCAGGGAGACGAACACCTCCTGCAGACGGGTGACGTGATTCTTCGTCTCGGCCAGGTGAGACGTGAACGCCGCCCGTAGCGCGCCGCCGTTGGCCGCCTGTGCCATCGTGGGCAGCGCCTTGCTCAGCTGCTGTTCGGCGTCGTAGAGATCCTGTAACTCCTCGATCAGCAGGTCCTGTAGTGTCATCGACACCCTCGTCGCGCGCGTCGGACCGGCACGTCCGCCCGACGATCGCTGGCTATCGGTTCCCTCTCGACTGGTCGCGATCGGCGGCGACGCCGGCCGGAGTCGCAGTCGACCGCTGTCCGCGGCTGCCCGGCTGGGTCGAGCGCGACAGCGGCGACTCGCCGCGATTGACGCGGAGTTGATTGATGACGTCGCGCACGCCGCTGACCTGCTCGGCCATTTCTTCGGCGCGTCGTTTCTGGTCGCGTGTGGCGACGAACCCGGTCAGCGTCACTTCCCCGCCATCGACCTGGATGGCGAGGTCGCTGGCGTCGATCGCGTAATCGTCGGTCAGCCGATCGCAGACGTCCTCGCGGATGCGGTCGTCGCCGCGTCGGTAATCGCGGGGCCCGCGTCCGCGGTAATCCTCTCGGCTGCCGGCGCCATAACCGTGGCGGCCGGCCGGGTAGGATTCGCGCGCGTGGGTGTCCGTGCCTCGGCCGCTGCGGCCGAGGCCCCAGTCGCCGGCCCAGGTGCTCCGCCCGCGGGCCGGCCGGTTCGGAATCCAGTCGGTATCCTCGAACTGATCCGCGCCACCCGGCCGCTCCTCGGGGCCGAAGCCGAAGCCAGCTCCCGATCGCCATCCCTCGGTACTGGCTGCCGAAGCCGCCGGTGGCATGGCGTCGATCCCACCAGTCCGCATGCTCGCGCTCGTCGCGGCGGTAACTTTCGGACCGCCGGCCCGGTTGGGACGAGCGATCGCCCCGGTCGTAGCCTGAGCCGTATCCTTCGTCGTAGCGCGGCTCGTACCAGCCCGTCTCGGCGGCGTACCGTTCATCCGGATATCGTGTCCGTCGCTCCTCGCGCCAGGGCTCGTCCTCGCCGTAGTGCCGGTTGCTCACCTCGCGATACTCGCCGTCGCGAGCATGTCGCGGGCGTCCGACGTCGCGCCATCCGGATCGCCAGTTTCGGTTGCTCATGACACAGCCTCCATGGACTCGCGCGCGGGCAGACGACGACCGCGTCGCTTGCGAACGGGTGCTGCAAAGGTCGCGCCCGCCAAAACGAGCCCAGCGGCGGTGCGGCTCAGATAGAATCGTGTGTCCACGCACGTGACGGAGGAGTCGCCGATGGCCGTTCAGACCGCCAGCGGGCACGCGCAGTGCCCGGAATGCTTCGCCGACGTCGAGATGACCGACGTCATGCAGAACGAGATCACGCAGTGCCCGGGCTGCGGGGCCGAGCTCGAGATCGTGAGCCTGTCGCCGCTCACCCTGACGCTGGCGCCGCAGGAAGAAGAGGATTGGGGTGAGTAGGCTGCGTGTCGGCGTGCTCTACAGCCGGGTTCGCGTCGAGGAGAAGCTGCTCTTCGAGGCATTCGACCGGCGCGGGGTCATGCTCGAGCTGCTCGACGACCAGAAGCTGATCTTTGACATCACCACCGCAGCCGATCATCCCTTCCTCGGCTACGACCTCGTGGTGGAGCGCTGCATCAATCACAGCCGTGCGCTGTACAGCTTGAAGATTCTCAACGACCAGGGCGTCCGCACCGTCAACACGGCGCTGGTGGCCGACATCTGCGGCAACAAGCTGATGACGACCAGCGCCCTGACGGCCGCCGGGGTGCCACAGCCTCGCGTCCTGGTGGCCTACACGCCGGCCAGCGCGCTCGACGCGATCGAGCAGCTCGGCTACCCCGCCGTGCTGAAGCCGACGGTCGGATCGTGGGGCCGGCTGTTGAGCAAGGTGAACGACCGCGACGCCGCCGAGGCCATCCTCGAGCACAAGGAGACGCTCGGCAGCTATCACCACAGCATCTTCTACATCCAGGAGTACGTGAAGAAACCGGGACGCGACATCCGCGCCTTCCAGGTCGGCCCCGACACCATCTGCGCCATCTATCGCACCTCGCCGAACTGGATCACCAACACCGCTCGTGGCGGCTCGTCGAGCAATTGCCCGATCACGCCCGAACTGGCGGACATCTGCCGCCGCGCCGCGCGCGCCGTGGGCGGCGGCGTCGTCGCCCTCGACCTGTTCGAGGACCCCGATCGCGGGCTGCTGGTCAACGAGGTCAACTACACGATGGAGTTCCGCAACAGCATCGCCCCGACCAGCGTGGACATCCCGGAGCGGATGGTGGACTTCTGCCTGGCCGTGGCGCGCGAGGGCTGGGACGCGGCCAATGGATGGCCGGAGGGCACGGCGCCGCACGTGAGCGCGATCTCGCTGGCGGAAGGCGCGTCGGTCTAGCGCGCATGGCTGACCGGCTGTCCGCCGCCATAGTGGGCGCCTCCGGATATACCGGCGGCGAGCTGTTGCGGCTGCTCCTGAGCCACCCGCGCATCGACGTTCGGCAGGCGACGAGCGAGCGGCTCGAGGGACAGTTCGTTCACTTCACGCATCCCAACCTGCGCCGCCGGACGACGCTCAAGTTCGTCCGCGCGGCGGCGCTCGAACGCGTCGACCTGCTGTTCCTCTGTCTGCCGCATGGCAGCGCCGCGGGCCGCATCGCCGAGTTCGCGTCGCTCGCCGATGGTGTCATCGACCTGAGCGCCGACTTTCGCCTCCGCCGCGCCGACGATTATCCGCGGTGGTACGGAGCGCCGCATGCCAGCCCGGAGTGGCTCGCCCGCTTCGTCTACGGCCTGCCCGAACTGCACCGGGCGGAGATCGCCGGTGCGCGCTACGTCAGCGGCGTCGGCTGCAATGCCACCGCGACGACGCTCGCCGCCTGGCCGCTGGCGGCGGCCGGCCTCCTCGATGCCAGCCGCGGGATCATCTGCGAGGTCAAGGTCGGCAGCAGCGAGGGCGGCGCCGCCGCCAGCGACGGGTCGCACCACCCCGAACGCGCGGGCGCGATGCGCAGCTTTGCCCCGACCGGACACCGCCACACCGCGGAGGTGCAGCAGGCGCTGGCCAGCCGCGGCGTCGAGACCGCGGTTCACCTCAGCGCGACCGCGGTGGCCAACGTGCGCGGCGTGCTCGCCACGGCGCACGCGTTCGTCGCGCCCGGCGTCGCCGAACGAGACATCTGGAAGGCGTATCGGGATGCCTACGGCGCCGAGCCGTTCGTACGCCTGGTGAAGGAACGGACCGGGCTCTACCGCTATCCGGAACCGAAGATCCTCGCCGGCAGCAACTACGCCGATGTCGGATTCGAGCTCGACGCGGCGTCCGGCCGGGTGGTCGCCCTGTGCGCCATCGACAACCTGATGAAGGGCGCGGCAGGGACCGCCCTGCAGTGCGCCAACATCATGCACGGGTGGGACGAGACGCTCGGGCTCGAGTTCCCCGGGCTGCACCCGATTTGAGCAGGCACGATCCGCGGGCCCGCGGGCCGCGGCGAGGGCCCCGATCATGATCGTCGTCAAAGTGGGCGGCGGCACGTCGCTCGACATCGATGCGGTGGTAGCCGACATTGCGGCGCTCAGAGCCGCCGGCACCGATCTCGTGCTCGTGCACGGCGGCGCGCAGACGACCAACGCCGTCGCCGAGGCGCTCGGACATCCGCCGGAGTTCGTCACCAGCGAGACCGGGCACGTCAGCCGGCGGACGGATCGGCGAACGCTCGAGATTTTCGAGATGGTCTACTGCGGACAGTTGAACAAGATGTGGGTCGAGAAACTGCAGCGTCAGGGCGTCAACGCCATCGGCCTGTCCGGGCTGGACGGGCGGCTGTTCGAAGGCGCGCGCAAGGACACGCTGCGCGTGCGGGTCAACGGCCGGCGGCTGGTGATTCGTGACGACTGGACCGGCACCGTCGAGCGGGTCAACGCGCCGCTGCTCAAACTGTTGCTCGGCGCCGGCTACTTCCCGGTCCTGACGCCGCCCGGCGCCTCGACGCTGGGCGAGGCGATCAACGTGGACGGCGACCGCGCTGCCGCGATGGTCGCCGGCGCGCTCGCCGCCGATGCGCTGGTCATCCTGTCCGATGTCCCCGGGCTGCTGCGCGCCTTCCCCGACGAGTCGAGCCTCATCACCGCGATTCCGCGGGCGGAGGCCGACGACTTCATGAAGTTCGCCGGCGGCCGGATGAAGAAGAAGGTCATGGGCGCGGTCGAAGCCATCGCCGCCGGCGTCCGCACCGTCATCTTCGCGGACGGACGACTCGCGTCGCCCATCTCCCGCGCCCTGGCCGGCGCCGGCACTCACATCGCCTAGGGCGGGCACATGGCCGACGACTACGCCGCCATCGAGGAGCAGGTGCTGGGCGGCACCACGAGCCGCCGTGGCGAGACGGTCTTCGTGCGCGGCGCCGGCAGCTGGCTCTTCGCGTCCGAGGGCCGCCGCTATCTCGATCTCGCGTCGGCGCAGGGCGTGGCGATGCTCGGGCACTGCCACCCGCGCGTCAGTGCGGCCATCGCGCGGCAGGCGGCGACGCTGACGCTGTGCCCCAACTACCTCTACAGCGACGTTCGCGCCGAGTTCGCCGCGGCACTGGTCCGCGTCCTCCCGGCCCATCTCTGCCATCTCTTCCTCGCCAACAGCGGCGCCGAGGCCGTGGACGGGGCGCTGAAGTTCGCCCGCCTCGTGACGGGACGCCCGGGGTTCGTCGCAGCGACGAGGGGATTCCATGGCCGGACGTTTGGCGCGCTGTCGGTGACGTGGGAGCCGAAGTATCGGGAGGGCTTTCACCCGCTGCTCGAGACCGTGCACGTGCCGTTCAACGACACCGGCGCACTCGAACGGGCGATTGGCGACGGCACCGCCGCCGTGATCCTGGAGGTGGTGCAGGGCGAGAGCGGCGTCAATGTCGGCCGGCCGGAATTCCTGCACGCCGCGCAGCGTCTGTGCCGCGACCGGGGCGCGCTGTTCATCGTGGACGAGATCCAGACCGGCTTCGGGCGTACCGGCCGCTGGTTCGCGCTCGAGCACGCCGACCTGGTGCCCGACATGGTGTGCCTCGCCAAGGGCCTGGGGGGAGGGTTCCCGATGGGGGCGTTCGCCCACACCGCTCGGATTCGTGAGGCGCTCTATCCCGGTGCGCACGGCAGCACGTTCGGCGGCTCCCCGTTGGCGTGCGCCGCGGGCCTGGCCGCGCTGCAGGCCTACGCTGACGAGGACCTCATCGCCCGAAGCCAGCGTCTCGGCACCGCGCTGCTCGACGGGCTGCGGGCCGCGCTCGACGGCGTGGCCGCCGTTCGCGACGTCCGCGGACTCGGCCTGATGCTCGCCGTCGAGCTGCGGACAAAGGTGGCGCCGGTGCTCAAGCGGCTGATGCAGGCACACGGGGTGATCGCGCTGCCGGCCGGCCCCACCGTGCTGCGTCTGCTGCCTCCGCTCGTCATCACCGAGGAGGAGATCGCCATCGGCATCGACGCCATCGCGCGGACGATCCGGGAGACGTCTGCCTGATGGACCAGCCGGCGGCGGTGGCGCTCCTCCACGGGCTCGTCTCGATCCCGTCGCTGTCGCGGCAGGAAGCACACGCGGTGCACTGGCTGGTTGAGCAGATGGCCTCGGCCGGCTACGAGCGCGCGTTCGTCGACGAGGCGGGCAACGCCGTGGGCGAGATCGGCCGCGCCCGGCGCCGCGCGGACGATCGTGCTGCTCGGCCACATCGACACCGTGCCCGGCGACATCCCCGTCCGTGTCGAGCGCACGCCTGAGGGGGACTGCCTGTTCGGCCGCGGCAGCGTCGATGCCAAGGGACCGCTGGCGACGTTCGTCGCGGCCGGCGCGCGTCTGGGGTC
Organism: uncultured Acidobacteriota bacterium; assembly: GCA_963707795.1. GTDB lineage: Bacteria > Acidobacteriota > Vicinamibacteria > Vicinamibacterales > UBA2999 > JACCSI01. The sequence continues at coordinate 2,171,177 of OY970174.1, forward strand.
CGGCTGGGCCCACGCAGCCGACCTGCGGCTGGTCGTGGTCGGGGCAGTGGAAGAAGAGGCGGCGACCAGCAAAGGCGCGCGCGCCGTCGCCGCTCGCTTCGACGGCCGCCGAGAGCCGGTGCCCGATGCGTGCGTGATCGGCGAGCCGAGCCGCTGGTATCGCGCGACGCTCGGCTACAAGGGGCGGCTGCTCCTGGAGCTTCGCGCGCGCCAGCCCATGGCGCACACGGCCGGGCCGGACCCTGGCGTCGCCACCCACCTCGTCACTCTGTGGAATTGGGTCACGGCGCACGCCAGCCAGTTCAATGCCGGCCGCGACAGGGTCTTCGACCAGCTCAGCCCGAATCTTCGCCACGTGGTGACCAGCACGACAGCGCACATGGACGAGACCGTCGACGCCCAGCTGGCGTGGCGCCTCCCGCTGGGGTTCGACGAGGAGTCGCTGGTCGCCGGCCTGCTGGCGCACACCGCCGCCGCAATCGGGGCGGAGCCAGGAGCGCACGACCCAGCGCAGGTCCTCGCCGGCGCACCGGTTTCCCTCCGCGGCGCGCCCGCGACGATCGACCTCGCCTTCCGCGGCTGGGAGCGGGCCTGGCGCGGCGAGCGTGACAACGCGCTCACACGCAGCTTTCTCGCCGCGATTCGCAGCGTGGAGACAGGGGCACGGCCGGGCTTCGTGGTGAAAACCGGCACCAGCGATCTCAACGTCGTCGGTCCCCTGTGGCGCTGCCCGATCGTGGCCTATGGCCCGGGCGACAGCGCCCTCGATCACACGCCCGGCGAGCACGTGGCACTGAGCGAATACTGGCAGGCGATTCGCGTCGTCGAGGCGATGCTTCGCGGGTACGCCGGGGTATAGAATGGGCGGCTGAACCTCGACAGCTTGCAGGAGGGCCACATGCGTATCCCGGTTATCGGATTCGTCGCGGCCGCGTTGGGATTGGTTGCCGTCCACGCCAGTGCCCAGGACGCCAGCCGCGCCGCTCTGGAGAAGCAGTTGCTGGCGAACGAGCGCGCGGTCAACACCGCCTTCGCCACCAACGACACCAAGACGTTCTCCAGCATGGTCTCCCCGGAGGGAATCGGCGTCGATGGCGGCGGCGTCATGAAGGTCGCCGACTACATGAAGATGATGGGTGAAGTGAAAGTCGAGTCGTGGGACATGGCCGACGGCCGCGTGACCTGGCTGTCGCCCGACGTCGCGCTGGTCACCTATCGCTGGACGGGCAAAGGCACGTTCCAGGGCATGGCGATTCCGAGCCCGACCTATGCCTCGACGATCTGGGCGAACAAGGGCGGCAAATGGATGGCGGTCTTCCACCAGGAATCGGTGGCGATGCCGCCGCCGAAATAACGCAGCCGAGCTTCACGACGGCCCGGCACGTGCGACACTGAGACGATGCTGGGCCTGTTCCGGACCGACCGCGGCAGGGCCACGCTCCTGCTCGCGGCGTTCGTCGTCGTGGGCGCCGCGGCGACAGTGTGGGTGGCGAAACAAAGTTACGCCGTCCACAAACTGACCCGCGGCGTCGGCGACACCTGGTTCCATTCCGCCGACGGTCAACGCTGGTTCCGCCTCGACGAACAGCGGCACGACGTGCCGATCGCGTCGATCTCGCCGCACCTGCAACAGGCGTTCGTCGCCGTCGAAGACCACCGCTTCTTCAACCATCCCGGCGTCGACCCGATTGCGCTGGTGCGCGCGATGGTGCGCAACGTGCGCGCGCCGGGCACGGTCGAGGGCGGCAGCACCATCACGCAGCAGCTGGCGCGCACGCTGTTCCTCTCCAACCGCAAGAGCTACGTGCGGAAGTTTCGCGAGGCCGTCCTCTCGCTGCTCATCGAGGCGCAGCTCACCAAGGAGCAGATTCTCGAGCTGTATCTCAATCGTGTCTACCTGAGCGCCGGCGTCTACGGCGTCGAGGCGATGTCCCGGCGCGTGTTCGACAAGGCGGCGGCGGAGCTCACCATCGCCGAGAGCGCCCTGATCGCCGGGCTGGCGCGGGCGCCGTCCACACTGTCGCCGTGGTCCAACCTCGACGGCGCCGTCGCCCGCAGCCACGTCGTCCTCGCCCGCATGCGCGACGCCGGGTTCATCACCGAGGCGCAGGAACGCCAGGCGCGGCGTGCGAGCATTCGCGTGCGGCCGTACCGGAACCCGAGCGACGGGCGGCACGGCTACGCCAAGGACTACCTGCGGCAGCGCTTCCGCGACAGTTTTGGCGGCGATCATCCGCCCGACTGGCGGGTGGACACGACCTTCGTCGCGTCGCTGCAGGACCTCGCCGAGCGCGCCATCGAGGACGGGCTGCGCCGCCGTGGACAGCCGGAGCTGCAGGCGGCCCTGGTTGCGATTGATCCGGCGACGGGCAACATCCTGGCGCTGGTCGGCGGGCGCAATTACCAGCGTTCGGCGTTCAACCGCGCGTTCCGCAGCCGGCGCCAGCCGGGGTCGGCGTTCAAGCCGCTGCTGTTCGCCGCGGCGCTCGAACGCGGCTTCTCGCCGGTCACCCGGCTCACCGGTCTGGATTCGATCGCCCCGCAGGGACCTGACGAATGGGCGCCACGCAACGTCCGCGACGATCCTGCCGACGAGCTGACCCTGCGCGCGGCGCTCATCGAGTCGAACAATCGTGCCGCCACGCGGCTGCAGTCGCTGGTCGGGGCGCGGCACGTGATCGGCCTGGCGGCGAACGCCGGCCTGCGCGATCTTCCGGACGTCCCGTCGCTGTCGCTGGGGACGGGGCTGGTCTCGCCGCTGGCCCTGACCGCCGCGTTCGCCATGTTTCCCAACGGCGGCCTGGCCGTGCGGCCACGCGACATCGTCCGCGTGCGGGACGCCGACGGCAGCATCGCCCAGGAGCAGGCGGCCGAGTCCGATCGCGTGCTGTCGCCGCAAGTCGCCTATCAGATGGTCTCGATGCTCGGCGACGTGCTCGATCGCGGCACCGGGGCGTCCGCGCGGCGGATGGGCGTCTCGTTTCCGGCCGGCGGGAAAACCGGGACCACCGACGACTTCAAGGACGCCTGGTTCGTCGGCTTCACCTCGTCGATCGTTGCCGGTGTCTGGGTGGGGTTCGACCAGCCGGCGCCGATCGGTGCCGAGGCCTACGGGTCACGCTACGCGCTGCCGATCTGGGCCGATTTCATGCGCCGGGCCTCACGGCTTCGGCCGCCCGCCGCCTTCGACCGGCCGGCGGGACTCGCCGACGAGCCGCTGTGCGCCATCACCTATCTCCGGCCGGTCAACGGCTGCCCGCTCTACACCGAGTTCTTCAAGGAGGGCGACGAGGTGCCGAGCCGCATGTGTCCGGTGCACCGCGGCAGCGTCCGGCAACGCGTGGTCCGCACCGTGCAGGGATGGGCGAAGGAGCTCGGGCGGCGCGTACGCGACATCTTCCGTTGATCGATCAGCCCTTCACCTGCATTCGTTTGGCGGTGAGCAGCGCCCGCACCTTCGCGCGCTGGTCTCCCTGGAGCTCGATCGTGTCACCCGCTACGGCGCCCCCCGTCCCGCACGCGCGCTTCAGCTCCTGCGACAGCTCGCGGAGGAACGCGGCGTTGAGCGGCAGGTCGTAGACGACGGTCACGGTCTTGCCGCCGCGCCCTTTCTTCTCGAGCCGCAGCTTCGCGACCATGCGTGCCGGGACCGGTGCGCTGGCCGGGGTCTGCCGGCACGTGCAGTCGCTGGCCGGCCTTCCGCACTCCGGACAGATGCGGCCGCTGCTGGTCGAGTAGACCAGCCGGGCGTTGGATTTGTTCATCGTGTCGGCTCCGCCGACGAGCGGCTGCCGGATCGATCGCCGCCGCTGGCGTTGGAGGCATCGGCGGCGGTCAGAGCCGCCGCCGCGACGCACAGGGCGCCAATCACGAAGAAATAGTAATTGCAGAACGCCTTCTTGCCGAAGGCGAACGCCACGAATGCGATGAACCCCAGTCCGGCGGCGAAGCCCGCCGGGGTCCACCGGCCCTTCCACCACACCAGCACGGCCGCCGCGGCCACCGGCGGAATGCCGAGCCACACCGGCGGCGGGGCCGCCAGGCGACGCGACAGCAGGCTCAGATAGCTCAGCGAGTCTTCGCGGAACGGCTCGTAGAACTGCAGCGTCACCACCGACCGTACGAATGCAGCCACGTCCCATACGATGAACGGCGCGGTACACGCCGCCGCGACCAGCGCGGCCCGGCGGAACAGGAGCAGCCGCGGCTGCCAGCCGGAGCCTGGCGACAGGAAGAACGCGAGCGGCAGCGCCAGCGCCAGGTACTGCTTGGCGACGAGCAGGCCTCCCAGCGCGAGCGGCAGCCACGGCCTCGCCCGGAGGGCCCCGAACACCGCCACCGCCAGCAGCATGACGACGAGCGGTTCGGTCCAGCCCTGTTCGAGCACGAAGAAGGCGCGCGGCGTGAACAGGAAGAGCGCCGCCGCCAGGCGCGCCGCCGGCGTCGGCACGCCGTAGCCGATGGCCGCCGCCGCGATCGTCATGGCGCCGAGATTGGCGTAGCGGTAGTCGCCGAGGATCAGCGCGCCTGGCGCGGCGAGGAGGAGGCTCAGTGGCGGGTACGGAAACCCGAAGCCGACGCGGTCGCCCTGGACCATGCCCGGTGCGTAGAACCCGGTGTCGCTGCCGTAGATGTTCGGAAACGTGATCGCATAAGGATTCTCGCCGCGGGCCAGCGCCGCCAGCGCTTCGCGATGGACCGTCACGACATCGATCGGTGGGTCGGGCGAGAGGGTGAGCACCCATGCGCCGAGTGCGGCGTGCACCGCGAGCAGCACCGGAAACCAGAGGCGTGCGAGCCCGGGGATCGGCAGCCGGCCCAACGCGAGCACGCCGGCCGCGACGGCGATACCGAGCTGGAAGGGCCACAACTGTGCCGGGCCCGGCACGCGGAGGTGGGCGGCGGGAGGCTCGAGCAGCAGCGCGGCGAACTGCGCCATCACGCCGGCCGTGAGCAGGTTGGCGAACGCGGTGGCGCCGATCGACGCGCGGTCCGCGACCGTCCCGATGGTGCCGAGCGCGCTGACGACGAGCGCGGCCGTCAACCATCCCAGCGCCACCTCGTCGTAGAACCCGTTCTGCCGCTGCAAGGCTGCCCCGAGGAGCACGGCGGCCAGGGCCAGCAGGGCCGGGCGCACGGAATGCGCAGACGCTGCCATGCGATCAGCGCGGCTGGTAGCCGGCAACGATCTCCTCGACGACGATCGACCATTGCACGGCGACGGCGTCCACCATGAGGTTGTAGGCGCGCGGATCGTCGGCGACGTCGGCGGTGCCGCGGTCGCTGCCCCGGGACTCGGTGACGAGTTGAATGGGCCGGCCGCTCACCGCGCTGTGGACGGCGAGCCGGAACGTTCCCGGCCGGGCCGGATCGTCGTCGCGCGCCTCCCAGGCGATGCGGAATCGTCCGGAGTCGCTGATGATCCCGATGGTCTGGTTGCCCGCGCCGGTCCACTGCCCGAGCGTGCGCGTGACCGGGACGGCCGCCCGCGGCGGCGCGGCAGCCGGCCGATCGCAGGCCGTCATCGCGGACGCGGCGAGCAGTGCCGCCAGCGCCAGCCATCCGCTGGCGCGTGGGGAGTGCGGGCGCGACATCCGTCGCCCGATCAGCGCAGGCGCGCCGCGCGGCTCTCGAGGGTCTCGGCGAGCGCGCGCAGCCGGGCGGCGTCGCGTCCGCTGGCGGCCGCGGCCTCGCGCTCGAGCTGTGCCGCCTGGGTGTCGAGCTGATCGACATCGGCGCGCGCCGGCTGGCGCCGATCGGCACGATCGATGGCCCCCTTCACCGCCGCGATGCGCTCCGGCGCGAGTGCCTTGCTGCGGGTGAGCTGGTCGAGATAGGCCCGCGCCACGACCAGGGCGTCAGGCCACACGACCTTGGGCTGCTGTTGCGCGTTGAACTCGGTGGTCCGCACCAGCGTGGCGGCGTCGATCTCGTTCTGCGACAGGTGCTCGCTGGGCAGCAGGCGGAAGACGTCGATGCCGCGCGCGATCTCGGCGCCGTAGACGTGGCCGTTGTACCAGTAGGTGGACCAGTAGCCGCCGGAGATCAGCTTGGTGGCGTCGATCGGGCCGCGATCGAAGAACGCGATCTCGACCGCATTGGCCGAGTCGGTGAAATCGAACACCGAGACACCGCCCTGGTACCACGCCTGCACCATGATGTCGCGGCCCGGCACCGGAATGAGCGAGCCATTGTGCGCGACGCAGTTCTCCTGCTCGGTCTGCGCCGCCGGCAGCTTGTAATAGCCGCCGAAGCGCAGCTTCTTGTCCACGATGTCGAAGATCGCGTCGGCGCCCCAGGTCGGCAGATCGCTGGCACGGCAACGCGGCCGCGAGCCGCCGCCCCACTCGTCGGTGAACACGATCTTCGAGCCGTCGTTGTTGAACGTCGCCGAGTGCCAGTAGGCGAAGTTCGTGTCGACGACGTGGTCGAGCCGGACCGGATTCACCGGGTCGGAGATGTCCATCAGGATGCCGTTGCCGGCGCAGGCGCCGGCCGCGAGGCCGATCTCGGGAAACACCGTGATGTCGTGGCACTGGTTGGTCAGGCGCGTGGTCTGCGAGCCGGGCCCGTGATCGCCGCCCTGCCACAGCCCGCCGAGGGCGCCGGTCTTCGGGTCGGCGAAGATGCGCGGCCGGTTGACGATCGCGGCCTGCGCCGGATTCGCCAGCGGCACCTTGATCACGTCGATGCTGAAGAGCGCGGTGTTGGGATCTTCCTCGGGCTTCAGCCCCGAGCAGCCGGCCAGTTCCTCTCCCGAGCGCACCGAGCTGGTACCCGACCCGTAGACGTAAATCGTGGCCGGGTCCTTGGGGTCGCTGACCAGTGTGTGCGTGTGCGACCCGCGGCAGGTCTGCACCGCCGCCACCTGCTTCGGCTTGCGCAGGTCGGTGATGTCGAAGATCCGCACGCCGCGGAATCGCTCGGCGCTCACCGGCGCCTCCACCCCCTGCGTGCCGCAATCGAGCCGGCCGCGCGTCTGCTCGACCGACATGAACAGGAGGTTGCCGTGAATCGAGACATCGCCCTGCCCGCCGGGACAGACGACCGACGCCAGCAGCCGCGGCTTGCGCGCGTTCTCGATGTCGTAGGTGTTGAAGCCGTGGTAGTTGCCGACGACGACGTGATTGTCCTTGAAGGCGAGGTCGGAGTTGGTGAAGCCGCCGCCGCGCGGCTGCGGCGGCGTGGCGTTGCCGGCGGCGGCCGCGGGCGCAGCGGGCGCGCCGGGCGCGCCCGGCGTGGCGTTGACCGGTTCAGGGGCGATCGTCGCGCCGGCCGGCGCCTCCGGATCGAAGAACCCGTCCGGCTTCGGCAGGTTGGCCACCAGTTCCATGTGCCGCGCCGCGGTCCCGGCGTCGCGCAGCCCTGCCTTGAGGCCGACCCGCGGATCCTGCGCGCCCTGCGACAGCACGACGCCCGACAGGGAGAGGACACAGACGATGGTGAGCGCTTTCGCAGTCATGGCCGCCCTCGAGACAATTGGTGAACGCACCGTGTTCGTTACCGGAGCCGTGCCGTGCGCGCCTTGATGGTGTCGGCCAGGGCGCGCAGCCGGAGCGCATCGCGCCCGCTGGCGCCGGCCGCGTCGCGCGCGAGGTCGGCGGCCATCGTATCGAGCGCGTCGAGATCGGCGCGCCCCGGCGACCGGCGATCGCCGCGGTCGATGGCGCCGCGCATCGCCGCCACCCGTTCCGCCGGCAGCGCCTGGCTGCGCGCGAGCTGATCCAGGTAGGCACGGGCGACGACGAACGTGTCCGGCCACTGCACCCGCGGCTGCTGCTGCGCGTTGAACACCTCCATGCGCACCTGCATCGCGGCGTCGATTTCGTTCTGCGACAGCTGATCCCCGGGCAGCAGCCGGAACACGTCGATGCCGCGCGCGATCTCGGCGCCGTAGATGTGGCCGTTGTACCAGTAGGTGGACCAGTAGCCGCCCGTGATCAGCTGCTTGGCGTCGAGCGGGCCGCGATCGAAGAACGCGATCTCGACCGGGTGCGCCGAGTCGGTGAAGTCGAAGACCGACAGGCCGCCCTGGTACCACGCCTGCACCATGATGTCGCGGCCGGGCACCGGGATGATCGATCCGTTGTGCGCGACGCAGTTCTCGGTCTCGGTCTGCGCCGCCGGCAGCTTGTAGTAGCCGCCGAACTGCAGCTTCTTGTCCACGATGTCGAAGATGGCGTTGGCGCCCCAGGTCGGCAGGTCGGTCGCACGGCAGCGCGGCCGCGTCCCGCCGCCCCACTCGTCGGTGAAGATGATCTTCGAGCCGTCGTTGTTGAACGTCGCCGAGTGCCAGTAGGCGAAGTTCTTGTCGCTCACGTGATCGAGCCGGACCGGATTCACCGGGTCGGAGATGTCCATGAGGATGCCGTTGCCCGAGCAGGCGCCCGCGGCGAGGCCGACCTCGGGGAACACCGTGATGTCGTGGCACTGGTTGGTGGTCGAGGTCCGCTGGGTGCCGGGGCCGTGGTCGCCGCCCTGCCACAGCCCGGAGATGGCGCCGGTCTTCGCGTCGGCGAAGATCCGCGGCCGGTTGACGATCGCGGCCTGCTCCGGATTCGCCAGCGGCACCTTGATCACGTCGATGCTGAAGAGCGCCGTATTGGGGTCTTCCTCGGGCTTCAACCCCGAGCAGCCAGCCAGCTCTTCCGCCGAGCGGACCGATCCGGTGCCCGAGCCGTAGACGTAGATGTTGCCCTGATCCTTGGGATCGGGCACCAGCGTGTGGGTGTGCGACCCGCGGCAGGTCTGCACCGCCGCCACCTGCTTCGGCTTGCGCAGGTCGGTGATGTCGAAGATGCGGATGCCGCGGAAGCGTTCGGCGCTGACCGGCGTCTCGACGCCCTCCACGCCGCAGTCGATGCGGCCGCGCGTCTGCTCCACCGACATGAACAGCAGGTTGCCGTGCACGGAGACGTCGCCCTGGCCGCCGGGGCACACGATCGAGGCCAGCAGCCGCGGCTTGCGCGTGTTCTCGATGTCGTAGGTGTTGAAGCCGTGGAAGTTGCCCAGGAACAGGTGATTGCCGCTGAACGCCAGGTCCGAGTTCGCGAAGTTGAGTCCGCCTCCCCCACCACCGCCCGCGGGCGGGGCCGGCGGCGTGGCGTTGCCCGAGGGGGTCGCCGGCGCCGGCTCGGCTGCCGGGGCAGGGGGCGTGGCATTGGACGCCGGCGCTTCGGGCGGCACCGGGGCGCCGGCCGGCGCCTTGGGATCGAAGAATCCCTCCGGCTTGGGCAGGCTGGCCACCAGCTCCATGTTGCGGGCGGCGACACCCGCGTTGCGCAGGCCGGGTTTCAGGCCCACCCGCGGATCGGCGGTCTGACCCGACGGCCGCTCCTGGCCCCGCGCCGGGGTCAGCGACACCAAAGCGACCAGCGCACCCACCCACACGCCTCGTGCGACGACTCTCATCAGTAACGCTCCTTGATCGTGGCGAGCAACGCGCCCATGCGATCGATCTCCATGCGCTGGTCGGCGTCGACGTCGGAGGCGAACGCGAAGATGTCCGCTTCCTGCCCGGCGCTCGGCGTCGCAAACAGTTCGGTGACCATCGTCAGCGCCCCGGCGTGATGCTTGATCATGCCCTCGAGAAACAGGCGATCGAACTCATCGCCGGAGGCCGCTGCCAGGCGCGCCATTTCCTCCGCCGTCAGCATCCCCGGCATCAGCGTGGCGCCGGGCGCGTGATGCGCGTGCGGGTCGGGCAGCGGCTGCTGCCGCTGGCGCAGCCAGTCGCGCATCATGTTGATCTCGTCTTCCTGCGAGACCTCGATGCGCTTGGCGAGCAGCTTCATGTCCTCGCGGGCGGTCCGCGTCGGGACCAGGACCGTCATCTCCAGCGCCTGCGCGTGGTGGCCGATCATGCCCTGCATGAACTTCACGTCGGCCGCGGTGTGCTGCACCCGCGAGAGATCGGTCGCGCTGGCCACGTCCAGGACGCGTCCCGACTGCCCGGGTGCGCCGGGTTGGATGATCGGCGGCCCGGACGACTCGGGCGGTGGGCTCGACGGCGCCGGGGCCGCCGGATCGCTGCCGGCCGTGCGGCACGCCGCGAGGGCGATGACGAGGAGCCAGAGCCAGACCAGCCGGGCGGATGCGATGGTCAATATCTGGAAAGAATACACTGCCGCGCCCGCCGGCGGTTCACCCTTGTCGCCCGCCCGCTCTGCAAGTAATGTCCCACGATGGCCACCTGGAAGATCCCGGAGGATGTCCTGTGGACGCTCCACAAGGCCGACCGCACGGCCGAGGCGCGGACCGGCACGGGCAATGACGCCCCGGAACTCCGGATCTACGCCGGCGCCGGCAAGCAGCAGACCTACGAACTCCTGTTCTCCCAGGTCCTGAAGGACGCACGCGCGGTCCGCACGATGGCGGACGAGAAGAAGCGCGAGTTCGAGGCGCAGGGCTGGACCGCGACGCCGTGACCCGTCCCCGCATTCGTCCCGGCACCCTCTCGCCACGGCGCCCGCCAGTCGGGCGTCATCGCCGTGTCCGTCGATCCCATTCCCGTCGCGCGCCGACCCCGTCGTGACGGCCCGGCGCGGCCGCCGGCTCGCGATCCGCACTCAAGGAGAAACCCATGCTGAAGGAGTTCAAGGCGTTCGCGATGCGCGGCAATGTCGTCGACATGGCCGTCGGCATCATCATCGGCGCCTCGTTCGGGACCATCGTTTCCAGTTTCGTGGATGACGTGCTGATGCCGGTCATCGGCCTGTTGCTCGGCGGCACCGACTTCTCGAACCAGTTCTTCCTGCTACAGAACGGCACCCCGGGAGGTCCCTACGCCTCGCTGGCGGCGGCGCGGGAGGCGGGCGCCGTCACCGTCGGGTATGGGGTGTTCATCAACGCCGTCGTGAACTTCGTCATCGTGGCGTTCGCGTTGTTCATGGTCGTCAAAGCGATGAACGCCACCCGCCGGCAGGCGGAAGAAGCGCCGCCGGCGCCGTCGAAGGAGACGGTGCTGCTCACCGAGATCCGCGACCTGCTGGCGCGCCGATGATCGCCCCTCGCTGACCATGGCAGCGCGCATCGAGGACTACGCCCTCATCGGCGACTGCCAGACCGCGGCCCTGGTCTGCCGCAACGGATCGATCGACTGGCTGTGCCTGCCGCAGTTCGACTCCGCGGCCTGCTTCGCCGCCCTGCTGGGCACGCCCGAGCATGGGCGCTGGCTGCTGGCGCCGATCGACGAGCCACGCGCGGTGCGCCGCCGCTACCGCCCGGGCACGCTGGTGCTGGAGACCGAGTTCGAGACCGACACCGGCGCGGTGACCGTCATCGACTTCATGCCGGTGCGCACCAGGCATCCCGATCTCGTGCGCATCGTCGTCGGCACCCGCGGGCAGGTGCGCATGACGCTGGACCTGGTGATCCGCTTCGACTATGGCTCGGTCGTGCCGTGGGTCAGGCATCGCGATGGCGGCATCCGCGCGACCGCCGGACCGGATACGCTCTACGTGCGCAGCCCCGTCGCGCTGACCGGGCGCGGCCTGCGCACGGTCGCCGAGTTCACCGTCACCGCCGGCGAGCGAGTGCCCTTCGAGCTGATGTGGGCGCCGACCTACGAAGCGGAGCCGGCCGCGGGTGACCCCGACGAGAGCCTGCGCCTCACCGCGGACTGGTGGAGCGAGTGGTCGGGCCGCTGCACCTTTCGCGGCGAGTGGGACGACGCCGTTCTGCGCTCGCTCATCACGCTCAAGGCGCTCACCTACGCGCCCACCGGCGGCATCGTCGCGGCCCCCACGACGTCGCTGCCCGAGCACATCGGCGGGGTGCGCAACTGGGACTATCGCTACTGCTGGCTGCGAGATGCGACGTTCACGCTCTACGCGCTGATGGTGGGCGGCTACACCGACGAGGCGAGCGCGTGGCGGGAGTGGCTGATCAACGCCGTCGCCGGAACGCCGTCCACGCTCCAGATCATGTACGGCGTCGGCGGCGAGCGGCGACTGACCGAGCTCGAGCTGCCCTGGCTGCCGGGCTACGAGCAGTCGGCGCCGGTACGGGTCGGCAACGCCGCCTACGGGCAGCATCAGCTCGATGTCTACGGCGAGGTGATGGACGCCCTGCACGTCGCCCGCCGCGCCGGGCTGCCGCCGAGCGCCGAGGGGTGGCGCGTGCAACGCGCCCTCATGAGTTTTCTCGAAACCGACTGGCAGCGGCCCGACGAAGGGATCTGGGAGGTGCGCGGGCCGCAGCGGCACTTCACGCACTCGAAGGTGATGGCCTGGGTCGCGATGGACCGCGCCATCAAGAGCGTCGAAGCCTTCGGCCTCGAGGGACCGGCCGGCAAGTGGCAGGCCCTTCGCGCGCAGATTCACGACGAGGTGTGCCGCGAGGGGTTCGACCCGGCCCTGAACTCGTTCGTCCAGTTCTACGGCTCGAAGGATCCCGACGCCAGCCTGCTGATGCTGCCGCTCATCGGGTTCCTGCCGGCCACCGACCCGCGCATGCTCGGCACGGTGGCGTACATCGAGCGGCGGCTGCTCCGTGACGGCTTCGTCGATCGCTACCCACCCGCCCCGTCGGTCGACGGCCTGCCGGCCGGGGAAGGGTCGTTCCTGCTGTGCACCTTCTGGCTGGCCGACAACTACGTCCTGCAGGGCCGGTATCGGGAAGCGCGCCAGATCTTCGAAGGGGTCCTCGCCCTCCGCAACGACGTCGGGCTGCTCTCCGAGCAATACGACCCCGTGGCCAAGCGGCTGCTCGGCAACTTTCCGCAGGCGTTCTCACACGTCGGCCTGATCAACACCGCACGCAACCTGTCACGGCACGGGGGGCCGGCGCAGGATCGGCAGGATCAATCCGGCGGCTGATCCGCTCAGGGCAGGCGGATTCGGGCGACGACCGGGAAGTGGTCGGACGGGTAGCGACCGTCCGTCGCGGTGCGCACGATCGCGGCGCTCAACACCTCGGCCGCCGGTTCGACGAACACGTAGTCGATCTTGTCGCCGGTCGTGCGCCCGAACGTGAACTGATTCGCGGTGCCGACCTCGCGTGCGTCGGGGTGGAGCACCCGGAAGGTATCGCGAAACCGCTGCCGCATCGCCCGCGTCGCCGGGTTGTCCTCGCCGGTGTTGAAGTCGCCGGTGACGACGACCGGCGCCACCGGCGCGCGGGCCTCGATCCGATCCCGGAGCAGCGCGACACTCCGCTCCCGCGACGGCTGCGACACGTGATCGAGGTGCACGTTGAAGAGGTAGAACGGCCGCCCCTGCGCATCGTCGAACAGCGCCCAGGTGCAAATGCGTTCGATGGCGTTCCCCCAGGTGTTCGACGCGACCACGTCGGGCGTGTCGGAGAACCAGAAAGTGCCGGCACGGCGGACGGTGAGCCGCGCGCGGCGGTAGAGGATCGCGGCATACTCGCCGCCCTGGCCGCCATCGCTGCGGCCGACGCCCACCATGCGGAACTCCGGCAGGGCCACGAGCAGCTCGTCGATCTGGCCGTGCAGGGCCTCCTGCAGGCCGGCGACGTCGGGTGCCTCGGCGCGGACGACCGCGGCCACCTGTTCCCGCCGCTGCTCCCACCGGTTCGGCCCGTCGTCGGCGGTCCCGTAGCGGATGTTGAACGACATGACCGCCAGCGGCTCCGGCGCGGCCGCGCGCGCGACGTCGAGGAGCAGCGTCGCGACGGCGAACGCCGCGACGACCGCGGCCAGCCGGCGCGGCGTCACAACGTGCCGTAGACGATGGAGACGAAGCTCTTCGCGTCCATGAAGCCCTTGCCCCACTGCGCATCGAACTCCTTGGTCGGCGCGGCGGCGACCACTTCGTCGAGCGTGCGGCCGGCGGTCTTCAGCTTCTGCACCCGATCGCGCACCGTGGCCATCATGTCCCGATAGGCGGTGAGGGTGGTCCGGTCACCGAGCGGCCCGTGCCCCGGCACGATCTTGGTGCTCCCGTCGACGAGCTTCAGCATGGCGTCGGCCGCGGCAATCATCCCGGTGATGCTGCCGCCGGTGCTGGCGTCGATGAACGGGTAGGACCCGTTGAAGTACAGGTCGCCGAGGTGAATGACATTCGCCTTCGTGTAGCGGATGTAGATGTCAGTGTCGGTGTGCGCCGGCTGGACGTAGCCGAGCGCCAGCCGCTCGCCGTTGGCGTCAATCGCGTGCGTGGCGGCGAAGGTCTCGGTCGGCAGTGCCCCGGCCGGGCTGGGCGGCAGCTTCATCCCGAGCAGCTCGTGCGACTGCGACATGCGCGTGCGCGTCTTCTCGTGCGCGACGATGGCCGCGCCGGCCTTGCGGAAGTGCTCGTTGTTGTCGGTGTGATCGAAGTGCCAGTGCGTATCGATCAACGTGGTGATCCGGCCACCGCCGAGTCCCTCCAGGGTCTTGACCAGCCGGTCCCAGGCAGGCTGGACGAAGGTGTCCACGACGATCTGGCCATCCGGTCCGGTCAGGACGACGAGGTTGCCGCCGGGACCGGAGAGCATCGACAGCCGGTCGGCGAGCTTGAGGACCTCGATCGGCGCACTGCCCATCTGCGATCGCATCTGCGCCAGCGGATCCGCCGGCGCCTGCGCCGCCTGGAACGCCGTCGCGCGGGTCAGCCAGGCCGGCACCAGCGGCGCGAGCAGCGCCGCGCCGGTGACCCCGGCGCCGCGCCGGAGCAGCTGACGCCTCGACAGCACAGACACGTGTTGCGCATCATTCATGACGATCCTCCCGTGGCGCCTCCCGCGGCGGCCCGCGTCATGTTACTGCGGTTGCGACGGCACCGCGCAATCCGGGCCAGAGACGCGACGCCTGGCGGCGCGTCGCTGGTGACGCGGGTGGCCGCGATACACTGTCGCCGCATGACTCGTCTCCTCTGGTGGCCCGCGGCCATCGCGCTCGTGATCGCCGGACCCGCCCTCGCCGCCCAGGAGCTGCCGGTCATGTCTCCGGACGGCCGCCGGCAACTGACCGCCGTTCGCCTGAGCGGCGAGGTCGTGCTCGACGGCGCGCTCGACGAGCAGGCCTGGACCGCCGCCACGCCTGCCACCGACTTCGTGCAAGCCGACCCGCGTGAGGGAGAACCGGCCAGCGAAGCCACCGCGGTGCGGGTGCTCTACGACGACGACTTCCTCTACATCGGCGTCCGCTGCCACGACGGCGATCCGGCCGGCATCGTCGTCAACGACATCCGCAAGGACTTCGGCGGGCGCGAGCAGGACACCTTCGAGGTGCTGCTCGACACCTTTGCCGACCGCCGCAACGGCTTCGTCTTCTCCACCAACGCCGAGGGCGCCAAGGGCGACACCCAGATTGCCAACGAAGGGCGGGACGTGAACCCGAACTGGGACGCGCTGTGGTGGGTGCGCGCGCAGCGCGACGCCGGCGGGTGGACGGCCGAGTTCCGGATTCCGTTCAAGACGCTGCGCTTCCAGTCCGGCGCGCCGCGCGTCTGGGGCATCAACTTCTCGCGGCGCATCCGGCGCAAGAACGAGATCGTCTACTGGTCGCCGGTCTCGCGCGCCTATTCCATCTACCGGGCCTCGGCCAGCGGTGACCTCGCCGGCCTGCCGGCGCTCCGGCCGGGCCGCAACCTGCGCATCAAGCCGTACGCCCTCGCGGGCGCGGTGCGCGAGGGCGGCGCCACGGACTTCGGCCGCGACGCCAAGCTGGGCGTGGACGTCAAGGCCGGGCTGACGCCGTCGCTCACGCTCGACATCACGGTCAACCCGGACTTCGCCCAGGCCGAGGCCGACGAGCAGCAGGTCAATCTGACGCAGTTCAGCCTGTTCTTCCCGGAGAAGCGCGAGTTCTTTCTCGAGAACTCCGGCATCTTCTACTTCGGCGACATCCCGCGCAACCAGCGGCAGACGACCCGGTTCCGCCCGCCCGAGGAGGACCTGCTGCTGTTCTTCAGTCGCCGCATCGGCCTCACCGCCACCGGCGCCGAGGAGCCGCTGCACGGCGGCGTCCGGCTCACCGGCCGCGCCGGCCGCGTCGGGCTGGGCGTGATGACGATGCAGGGCGAGGCGGAGGACGGGCGGCCGGGGAACAACTACACGGTGCTGCGCGTCCGGCGCGACCTGTTCAGCAGCTCGGACGTCGGCGGCATCGTGCTGTCGCGCCAGGCGACGGGCGGCAGCGGCGACTTCAACCGCGTCGCCGGCGTCGACGCCAACTTCCGCTTCTTCAAGAGCCTGAGCCTCAACGGGTTCGCGGCGCGGTCCGACACACCGGGGATCACCACCAGCCAGAGCTCGGGCAAGGCGGGGATCAGCTGGGAAGACAGCCAGAAACGGCTGCAGGCGTCGGTGATGAGCGTGGGCGAGGGCTTTCGCGATGACCTGGGCTTCGTGCGGCGTACCGGTGTGCTGCGCCAGTTCTACGATGCGGCGTGGCTGCCGCAGCCGGAATCGCTGCGCCGCCGCGGGCTGCGGCAGGTCCAGCCGCACGCGCGCCTCTGGAACTACACCGGTCCCGACGGCGAGCTGGTGTCGCGGCTCGGCCATGCCGCCATGCAGGTGACCTGGAACAACGGGGCGTGGATCGAGTACGCGTTCGAGCCGCGCGTCGAGGCCATCGTCAAGCCGTTCGCCATTCATCCGGGTGTGACGATTCCGGCCGGACGCTACGACTGGCAGCAGCACCTGGTGGTCCTCGAGACCGACCACAGCCGGGCGTTCTCCGGATCGGCCCGGCTCACGCTCGGCGATTTCTGGAGCGGGCAGCAGCGCACCGCGCAGGTCAGCATGCTCTACCGGCCGACCTACCGCCTCGTCTTCGATCTCGGCGTGCAGGTCAGCGACATCGACCTCGAAATCCCCGACGATTCGTTCGTCAGCACGCTGGGCAACCTGCGCGTCGGCTACTCCTTCAACTCGAACATGTTCCTCGATACGCTCTTGCAGTACCGCACCGACGTCAGACAACTGTCGGCGAACGTGCGCTTCAACCTGATCCACCGTCCGCTGAGCGACTTCTTCATCGTCTACAACGAGTCGCAGTTCACCGATTCGGTGCAGACCGCCGGCCGCGGCGTGGTGGTCAAGTACACGCAGATGTTCGCGTTCTGACGGGGGCGCGCCCGGGTCACTCGCGGCGCAGCGCGACCAGCGGGTCGAGGGCCGTCGCGCGGCGCGCCGGCCACAGGCAGGCGGCGAGGGCGACGACGGCGAGCAGGGTGGCGATCGAGGCGATGATCAGCGGATCGCCGCTCGAGGTCTGCACCAGCAGGTCGGCGCTCTCGAAGATCTTGCCGACCCCGAGCGCGCCGGCAATCCCGATGGTGAGTCCGATGGCGAGGTGGAAGAACGCCCGCCGCAGGAACAGCCACATCACGTCCCCCGACGCGGCGCCGAGGGCGGTGCGCACGCCGATCTCCTGTGTCCGCTGCGTCACCGAGTAGGCGGTGACGGCGTAGAGGCCGACCGCCGACAGCGTCAGCGCGATGGCGGCGAAGATCCCGAACATCGTGCCGAAGATGCGGAACGGCCAGCGCTGCTGTGCCAGGCTCTGGTCCATCGTCCGGATGTTGAACAGCGGCAGGTCCGGATCCACGGCGCGCAGTTCCTCGCGCACGAGCGCCGTCACCGCCGCCGGGTCGCCCTCGCTGCGCGCCAGCAGCGTCATGAACCCGCGCGGGTCGGCGCGGAACGGCAGGTAGGCGACCGGGTCGGTCTCCCTCTCCTCGAAGTTGCGCTGGCGCACGTTGGGCGACAGGCCGACGATGGTGGCACTGAGCGCCGTCGGGACGCCCCCGGCGGGGGGCGCCCCGCCCGCCAGGTCGATGCTGAGCACGATGCGGCGGCCAATCGGATCCTCGTCGGGAAAGAACATCTGCGCGAACCGCGCGTTGACGATGGCGCTCTCCTGCCCGGGGGCGCCGTCGATCGCGGTGAACCCGCGCCCACGCAGCAGGGCCAGGCCGATGGTTTCGAAATACCGCGGATCCACCGTCAGCATCGTCACCGTCGGGCGCTGTTCGCCGTCGGCCAGCGGCCGGCCTTCGATCGTGAGGGCGCGGGCGAAGCCACCCTGCAGCGGGACGTTGCTGGTGACCGTCACCGCGCGGATCCGGCCGTTGGCCTGCAGCCGCTCCTGCAACCGCTCGTAAAAGGCCAGGCGCTGCTCGAGTGACGGATATTTGCGCTCCGGCAGCGCCAGCGTCATCGCCAGCAGCCGCGAGGTGTCGATGCCGAGATCGAATCGGTACAGGGTGAGGAAGTTGCGCATCATGAAGCCGGCGCCGGCGAGCAGCGCCAGCGTCAGCGCCAGCTCGGCGATGATCAGCGCGCCGCTCCAGCGCCGCACCCGGATGCCGGCCCCGCCGGAGCGGCCGCCTTCCTTGAGGATCTCGTTGACGTCGGTCTTCGACACGTGCAGCGCCGGGGCGAGGCCGAACAGGATGCCGGTGCCGAGGCAGATGGCCGCGAAGTAGGCGAAGACCATCCCGTCCATCGTGAACTGGATCCAGTACGGCTTGCCGACGTCCTGCGTCGCCGCGTCGAACAGCCGGATGCCGACGACGGCGATGGCCAGGCCGATCACGCCGCCGATGATCGCGAGCAGCACGCTCTCGATGAGCAGCTGGCGCACGATGCGCCAGCGCGACGCGCCGATCGAGACACGCACGGCGATTTCCCGCGACCGCTGCGCCGAGCGCGCGAGCAGCAGGTTGGCGACGTTGGCGCAGGCGATGAGCAGGACGAAGGCGACCGCACCCATCAGCGAGAGGAAGATGGCGCGGATCGGCCCGCCGTTCACGCGCTCGTTGAAGGTCTGCACGCGCGGCTGGACGTCCTTGTTGGTGTCCGGGTACTCGGCGGACAGCCGCTGCCCGATCGCCTGCAGCTCCGCCTGTGCCTGCGCCTGCGAGACGCCGGCCTGCAGCCGCCCGAACAGCTGCAGGCTGCGCGCATTGCGCGGCTGCGTCTCGACATTGGGGACCAGCGCCAGCGGCTGCCACAGGTCGGCGTTCTGCGGGAACTTGAAGCCCTCCGGCATCACGCCGATGACCACCGACGGCGTGTCGTTGACCCGGATCGTCCGACCGATGACGCCCGGATCGCTGCCGTAGCGGTTCTTCCAGATGCCGCTGCCGAGCAGCACGACCGCCGGCGCGCCCGGCCGGTCGTCGTCAGGCACGAAGTCGCGGCCGAGGACGGCGTGCTGGCCGATGAGCCGGAAGGCGTCGCCGCTCACGAACGCGCCGCTGAAACGCTCCGGCACGCGTCCTTCGTCGCTGACGTTCATCGTCCCGCCGGTGTACGCCGCCAGCGCCGTGAAAGTGCGCGTCGCCGCGCGCCAGTCCTGGAAGTCGAGGTAGGACACGCCCAGGTCGCGGTCGCGCACGGGGTCGCGCGAGCTGAGCGCCATGATGCGATCGGGCTCATCGAACGGCAGCCCGCGAATCAGGACCGCGTTGACGAAGGTGAAGACGGTGGCGTTGACGCCGATGCCCAGCGCCAGCGCCGTCGCGGCGACCAGCGTGAACCACTTGTCCTTGACCAGCAGACGGAGCGCGAACTGGATGTCTTGCCACAGACCCATGCCGGTGCCTCGGGGACGAATGACGTGTCAGACACCTACTACGTGAAATGGAGCCGAAGGTTCACAGCCGATATACTGCAGCGATGCGCGCACTCCTCGGTTCCCGTTGGCGGCTCCGCTGCGCCGTCGTCGTTCTTGCGGCGGGCAGCATGACCACGCGGCCGGGCGCCGCGCCGGCCGCCGACGAGCCGGACTGGATTCGCTTCCGCGGGCCCAACGGGTCCGGGATCTCCAACGCCCGCAACGTGCCCACCGAGTTCGGGCCGGCCAGGAACCTCCTGTGGCGGCTCGCGCTGCCGCCGGGACATTCCTCGCCCATCCTGATGGGCGACCGCATCTACCTGACGGCGATGCGCGGCGAGACGCTGGTGACCCTCGCCATCGACCGCGGCACCGGCCGCATCCTGTGGGAGCGCGGCGCGCCCCGCGTCCCGACCACGGTCGTGGACAAGCGCAACAACCCCGCGTCGCCCAGCCCCGCCGTCGAAGCCAACGGCGTGTACGCGTTCTTCCCCGACTACGGGCTCGTCGCCTATGACGCCGCCGGCACCGAGCTCTGGACGATGCCACTGGGGCCGTTCAACAACATCTACGGCATGGGCGCCTCGCCGGTCCTCGTCGGGGACCTGCTCGTGCTCGTCTGCGATCAGAGCCTGGGCTCGTACGTCATGGCCGTGGACAAGCGCACCGGCCGCGTGGTGTGGAAAGTCGAGCGCCCGGAAGCCAAGAGCGGACATTCGACGCCGATCCTGTGGCGCGGCCCGGACGGCCGCGAGCAGATCCTGGTGCCGGGTTCGTTCCTGCTGACGTCGTACGACGCCGCCACCGGCCGCAAGCTGTGGTGGGTCGGTGGCCTGTCGTTCGAGATGAAGTCCACGCCGGTGATCGGCGGCGACACGATCTACGTCAACGGCTACGGGGCGCCGGTGAACGACCCCGGCAACAAGGTCAGCATCCCCGCCGCCGACGAGGTGTGGAAGACGGCTGACGCCGACGGCAACGGCGTCCTGTCGAAGGCGGAGTTCCCCAAGTTCACCCAGGGCTTCTG
Source organism: uncultured Acidobacteriota bacterium (assembly GCA_963707795.1). Lineage (GTDB taxonomy): Bacteria > Acidobacteriota > Vicinamibacteria > Vicinamibacterales > UBA2999 > JACCSI01. The sequence goes on from OY970174.1 coordinate 2,191,714, forward strand.
GTTCGGCATTGCCGATCTCGACCTGAACGGGACGTTGTCGCGCGACGAGTGGGCGTACTATCGCGCCGCGCTGGACTCCGAGAACGGCATGCTCGCGATCCGCCTCGGCGGCTCCGGTGACATGACGGACACCGCGATCCGGTGGAAGTATCAGCGCAGCGTCCCGCAGTTGCCGTCGCCGCTGCTCTACCGCGGCATCCTGTACATGGTGAACGACAACGGCATCATCACCCTGCTCGACCCCGAGACCGGGGCGCTCCTCAAGCAGGGGCGGCTGGCCGGCGCACCGGGGCCACACTTCGCGTCGCCGATCGCCGCCGACGGGCACATCTTCTTCACCACCGAGGCCGGCGCCATCGTCGTGGTCCGGCCCGGAGAGGACTTGACGCCGCTGGCGCTCAACGACCTGGCCGAAGACGCCTACGCCACCCCCGCGATCGCCGACGGCCGCGTCTACATCCGCACGACCTCGGCGCTCTGGGCCTTCGGCGCACCGTAGCCGGGGTGCGTCCGCCGGCGGGTGCCGTCCCGCTCTGTTTCATACGAACGTTTCGTGATAGATTATTTCTGGAGCAAGAACACCCAGCCATGCCCAGAGTGGTGACGCAGCGCGCGCCCCTCGACGAGGGGGCGGTCGTCGGCAAGGCCGTGCTGCGTGCGGCGGCCGCGCTCGGCCTGTCGCACAAGGTGCTGAGCCGCGTCGTGGGCCTCTCGGAGGCGAGCATCTCGCGGATGTCGTCCGGCGCCTACACCCTGGCCCCCGGGGACAAGCCGTTCGAGCTGGCGGTTCTGTTCGTGCGTCTGTTCCGCGCGCTCGACGCCATCACCGGCGGCGACGGCGACGTCGCCCTCGCGTGGCTGCGGCGGCCGAACGCCGCGCTCGGTGACGTGCCGCTCACGCTGATCCAGACGGTTCCCGGCCTGGTGCATGTCGTCGGCTACCTGGACGCCCGCCGCGCTCTGGTCTGAGCGCCGGCGGCTCGCCGGGCGGTGCTGGCGCGTCGTCGAGGCGCAGCACCGGGTGTCGACGATGAAGCTCGTGGACACGCTCGACGAGCAGGCGCTGCTCGAGATTGTGCTCGAGCGCACCAAGCCGCCGGTCCCGCCCGAGTGCCGTCACCTGCACTACCTGCTCGCCACACCGTTCCGCTACGGCGCTCCGTATCCGCACGGATCGCGCTTCCGGCGTCCCGGACTCACGCCAGGCGTGTTCTACGGCTCCGCGACACCGGCCACGGCGATTGCCGAACTGGCGTTTCATCGGCTGATGTTCTTCGTCGAATCCCCCACGACGCCGTGGCCAGCCAATGCCGGCGAGTTCACCATGTTCGCCGTGGAATTCGCGACGCGCGCCGGGATCGACCTCACCCGGCCGCCGTTCGCCGAGGCGCGGGAGCGCTGGACGAACCGTACCGACTATCGTGCCTGCCAGGATCTGGCGGAGCAATGCCGGGCCGGCGGCATCGCCGTGCTGCGCTACGAGTCGGCCCGCGACCCTGGCGGCGGCCTCAACCTCGCGCTGTTGTCGTGTGCGCCGTTCGTCTCGCACCAGCCGGTCGAGCGGCAGACGTGGCGCGTCGCGATCGGGTCCTCCGGCGTCCGCGCGCTGTGCGCCTTTCCCGAGACCAGCCTCGGCTTCGACCGCGCGGCCTTTGCCGCCGATGCGCGCATCGCCGCGCTCGATTGGGAACGCTGACGCGGTGCGGCCGGGCGCGAGGCGCCCCGAAGTATGATCGCCATGTGACCGCAGGAACAACCATCGGCCGATGGGGGGTGCCCGCTGCACTCGGCGTCGTGGCCCTTGCCGCCGCTCTGGCCGCCCAGGGCCCTGGAGGCAACCGCGGCGGCACGCGGGTCAAGCCCGGCGAGCCGTGTCCGCCCGGCACGACCGAGACGCGTCCGGGCAGCTGTCAGGCACCCGAGCTTCCGCCGCCGAGCATTGTCGACTACCGCCCGCGGTCGACGCTGGTGACCGCGCAGCACCTGGTGCCCAAGGCCAGGTTCCCGGCCGTGGACATCCACGGGCACGCGCCGTCGCTGGGCTCGCGCGAGGGTCTCGATGCGGTCGTCCGCGTCATGGACGCGCTGAACCTCCGCGTCTTCGTCAGCGCCGACAATTCGTCGGGCGAGCGCCTCGCGCGGACGCTGCAGGCCATCACCGCCAGCCCGCACCAGGATCGGTTCCGCGTGCTGGCCGGCATCGACTTCCGCGACGTCGGTCCCGGCTGGGCCGAGAACGCGGTGCGGCAGCTCGAGGCCGACATCAGGGCCGGCGCCGTGGGCGTCGGCGAAGTCGGGAAGAGCTTCGGCCTGAGCACGCGCAAACGGGACGGATCGCGGCTGAAGGTGGACGACCCGGAGCTCGACCCGGTCTGGCAGGCATTCGCACGGCTCGACGTGCCGGCCTTCATTCACACCGCCGAGCCGCAGGAGTTCTTCCAGCCGCTCGACTACCGCAACGAGCGCTGGCTGGAGCTGGCACTGTTCGCCAATCGCCGGAACAACCAGCCTGGCCAGGTCAGCTTCGACGAGCTGATGACCGAGCGCAACAACCTGTTTCGCAAGCACCCGAAGACGCGGTTCATCGCCGCGCACTTCGGCTGGCACGCCAACGACCTGGGCAAGGCGGCGGCGATGCTCGACGCGTTTCCCAACGTGACGGTCGAGGTCGGCGCGATTCTCTACGACCTCGGGCGGCAGCCGCGCGCCGCGCACGACTTCTTCGTCAAGTACCAGGATCGCATCCTGTTCGGCAAGGACGCGTTCCAGCCGGACGAATATCCGTACTACTGGCGCGTGTTCGAGACGCGAGACGAGTACTTCGACTACTACCGCGACTATCACGCCTTCTGGAAGCTGTACGGCATCGGGCTCCCCGACGCGGTGCTGAAGAAGGTGTATTTCCAGAACGCGCTGCGGGTGGTGAAGGGACTGCCGCCGACCGGCTGGCCGCAGTAACCGCGCCGGCGCAGGCGGGACAATCGTGGCGTCCAGCGCTAGCGCGGCGGCCGCGCGTCGCCGATCGTCCACAGCGTCAGGTGCGACACGTCCCGCACGTAGAGCCGGCTGCCGGCAATGGTCGGCTGCGCCCAGGTCGGGCTGTCGGCCAGCGGATAGCGGCGCCGCACGGCCATGCCCTCCCGTTCCGCCTTCATCACGATCAGCTCACCGTCGTCTTCGAGCGCGAAGATGGTGTCGCCGGCGCGGACGATCGCGGCGTTGTCGGCCTGGCGCGGGTCGCTCGTCCACAGCACCGCGCCGGTCGCGAGGTCGAGCGCGAAGTACTGGCCGGCGTTGAGGTGCGACAACCCGTAGAGCACGCCGTCGTGCACCACGCCGTTGGTCATGTGCAGCGACACGTCCTTCGCATGCCAGAGATCGTCGGTGTCCCAGCCGCCATCGCGGCGCACCAGCCGGAACGCGGTCACGCCGTTCGCGCGGCCCGCCTGGATGATCGTGTCGCGGTAGAGGATCGGCGTCTGTGACGTCGTGTCCGCCGGCGTCTGGAACGGGCGTCGCCACAGCAGCGTGCCGGTGGCCGCCTCGATCCCGACCAGGCTCCGGTGCGTGAAGGTCACCACCTGCCGCGTGCCTAGCAAATCGGCGACGATCGGCGACCCGTAGGCCGGACTGTCGCCCGTCCACGTCCAGCGCACCGTGCCGGTCGCGGCGTCGAACGCCGTCACCGCGGCGTCGCCGGGCCCGCCGACGTGCACGATCATCATTCCGTTGTCGACGATCGGCGACATCGCGGTGTGGAACTGCGGCTGCGCCGGCGTCGCCGGCGTGTGCCACAGGCGGCGGCCGGTGGCGGCGTCGAACGCCGAGACGATGTTCGTCATCCCGAGGGTGAACAGGCGGCCATCCGCGTAGGCGGGCGTCGACTTCGGCCCGGCGCCGTGTCGGGACGTGGCCGCGACCATCGTGAATGGCGCGGCGTACCCCGTGCGCCAGACGAGCGCGCCCGTCGCGGCATCGAACGCCGTCATCACTTCCTCCTCGCCCTGACGGCTGAAGACGAACAGGCGCTGACCGACCAGCAGCGGGGTCGCGTATCCCAGCCCGACCTCGACGCGCCATTGCCGCACCAGCGCGTCCGGCCAGGCCGCGGGCTCGCGAAACGCGGTGATGACGCCGTCGCGCGCCGGACCCCGCCACTGCGGCCAGTCCTGGGCGGCCCCGCGCTGCACCGGCAGCACGATGAGCCCCAACGCCGTGACCAGCATGCACCGCCGCAACCGACCTGTCACTTCCATCGCCTCGTCCTCCGTTCAAAGGCCGTGCTGGGCAGGGCCCAGGGCTGGGTGGCGCCCGTTGAGTCGTGCGCGGCGCTACACGCCCGCCGCCCGCAGCGCCGCCAGCACCCGGGCATTCCGGAACGGCACCCGGCGCAGCCGCACGCCGGTCGCGTCGAATACGGCGTTGGCCACCGCGGCCAGCGTGGGCTTGCACACCGTCTCGCCGGCGCCGTAATGCGCCAGGTCGGGACGGGTCGGGTTGGGATCGCCGTTGACGATCACGACGTCGAACACCGCCGGTGTGTCGGCATGGGTCATCGTCGGATGCGACGCCCAATCCACGCTGGTGACCTTCTCGGCGTCGAAGCGCACCTCTTCGTGCAGGGCGCGGCTGAGCGAATGCAGGGTGCCGCACTCGATCGTGCGGCGCAGCGCCTCGGGATTGATCACCAGCCCGCAGTCGTGGGCGCACACGAACCGCTTGACCCACACGTGTCCGGTCCGGCGGTTGACCTCGACTTCAGCGATCTCGGCCACCACCGTCTGGCTGCGATACGCATAGGCGATGCCCCGGCCGGTGAGGATGTCACCGGTCCCGCGCCGGCCCGGCGACGGGCGCGGATCCCATCCGAACTTCTCGGCCGCCGCCTTGATACAGGCGATCGATCGCGCCCGCCGGAAGCCGCCGTCGTCCTCGACACTCGCGCCGAGCAGGCGGAGGCGGAACTCGACCGGGTCGGCCTTGGCCGCCGCCGCCACCTCGTCGATGAACGACTCGGCGGCAAACGTGACCTGCGGTCCGTCCGGATCGCGGAGGTTGCCGGTCCTGAGCGGCGTCTCCCACACCAGCGGCAGCGCCACGACGTGCGTCGTCTGGCGTCGATGCGGAATGACGTACATGTCCGACGGCACCGACGCGCGGCCTCGTGCCGGCTCGGCGCGGCGGACCCCCATCAACTGCGCGATGAGCACGGTGTCGTGCTCGTTGTAGCCGAGGTGATTGTGATCGGCGGCGCGGGCGTCGTAGTCGAGGACGACGAGGTTGCCCTGCGCGTCGAGACCGCCGCGCAGGCGAAAGGCATAGGCCGGTCCCTTCGTATCCCAGGCGGTTTCCTCCTGCCGCGTCCATTGCACGCGCACCGGGCGTCCGACTTCCTTCGCCAGGAACGCCGCCTCGAACCCGGCGTCGTCCGCCGCCGTGCGGCCGTAGGCCTGCGACCCTTCCATCCAGACGACGCGCACGCGATCCCGCGGCATGCCGAGGAACTGCGCCACCCCGTTACGCAGCCCGTACGACTTCATGTCGTTGGAGTAGATCGTCATCTGATCGTTCGACGGATCGGCGGTCGCGTGCGCCGGGCCGAGGGCGGTGTGGCCCTGGAACGGCACGTCGTACTGCGCCTCGACCACGACCGCGGCGGTCGCCAGCGCCGTGTCCGGATCGCCGGCCACCACCGGTGCGCCGCTCGACGCCGGCGTCGTGCCGCGCAGGTAGGTGAACAGATTCTCCGAGGTGGGAAACGGCGCCGTCGCCGGCGGGCGCCAGTTGACCTTGAGCTGGCGCGCGGCGCGAATGGCCTGCTCCTCGCGCTCGCAGAGCACGGCCACGTAGTTGCCCTTGCTCACGACACGGACGAATCCCGGGAGGGTGCGGACCGACGCTTCGTCGATGCCGGCCAGCGTGGCGCCGGCCACCGGCGGCTTGACGTTGCGGGCGTGCAGCATGCCCGGAAGCGTGACGTCCACCGCCCACTTCAGCGACCCGTCCACCTTGGCCGGGATGTCGTAGCGCCGCGGCGACTGCCCGACGATCGACAGCTCCTGCACCGTCTTGAGCGGCGCGGTGCCGGTCGTGGTGTCGGTGTTCTTGCCGGTCAACGTGACGTTGAACCTGCGGCCGCCAATCAGCTCGCCGTAAGTGACTCGACGGGCCGGATCGGCGGCCACCGACACGACGCCGCGGCTCACCGCGAGGGCGGCGACGGGCACACCCAGGCGCGAAGAGGCCATCTCGAGCAACACGCGCCTGGCTTCGGCGGCGACCCGTCGCATCGGCCAGCCGTCGGTCTGCAGCGCATCCGATCCGCCGGAGCCGCCCTGATCCACCGTGACGTCGGTCGTCCCCATGACGCAACTGGTCTGCTCGTACGCGATGTCGAGCTCGTCGGACATGATCTGCCGGAAGGCCGTGCCCGTTCCCTGCCCGAGATCGGTCTTGCCGACGTAGAACGTGGCCGTGCCGTCCGGGCGCACGACGATCCACGAGTCGAGCTGACGGAAGTCGAGATCGGGATACGGCCCGGGGCCCTGGCCGGCGCCGGACGCCTGTCCGGCCGCGGCGTCGAAGGGGTTGCCCATCGACAGCGTGCTGAAGCCGACGACGAGCATGCCCGAGCTCTTGAGGAAGTCGCGGCGCGACGTCATGCGACCTCCTCGCCGTCCGCCTGCGTCCGCGGGCCGGCCATGGCGGCGGCCGCCCGCCTGATGGCGGCATGGATGCGGTAGTAGGTCATGCAGCGGCACAGCGTTCCCTGCATCCCCTGCCGGATCTCCGTATCGGTCGGCCGCGGGGTTCTGGCGAGCAGCGCCGTGGCGGTGAGGATCTGGCCGTTCTGGCAGAAGCCGCACTGCGGCACCTGCTCGTCGATCCACGCCTGCTGAACGGGATGGAGCGTGCCGTTCGCGGCCAGCCCTTCGAGCGTCGTGATCTCGGCGTACTGCACGGCCGACACCGGACGAATGCACGAGCGCACGGCCTCGCCCTTGATGAGCACAGTGCACGCGCCACACTGCCCCAGCCCGCAGCCGAAACGCGGTCCGAGCAGGCCGAGGTCGTTACGAAGGACGTAGAGGAGCGGCGTGGACGGATCGACGTCCAGGGTGTGGGTCGTGCCGTTCACCCTGAGTGTGATGGTGCGCATCGGTGCAGTCTCGCTCCGCCGCCCCGGCGACGCAAGCGCCGAATGGCAGGGTCGCGATGGGGTCCCGCGCTACGGCGCGGCGCGGCTTCGCAGTACCGGCAGCCGCGATCCTTCGAGATCGCGACGAACATCATCTCCTTCAAGGTCCGGGGCAACGAGCCGCCGACGAGGACGTTCTCGACCAGCCCCCACGGGCCACGTGCCGCCGACATCGAATGTCCTTGCGCCTTGATGAAGTTGGAACAGCGACCAGCTCAGCTTCGGGCAATCGCTGCGAACGCGAACGCCGTCACGGCCATCGCATCACGCGGGCGCGGATCAGCCGGTGCGCGCCACCGCCGGCCCAGACGGCGATCAGCCTCGTGCCGCTGACCGCGAGAACCGGATACGTCGCGGGTGCACCTTCATCCAGCTGCACGATGTCGCCGAAGCTGGCGGGCCGGTTCGATTGCAGTCGCATCTCGCGCGCGGCGGCGACGCGCCGACCGTCGACCGACTCGTCCCACGCCACCAGCATCCGTCCGCCGGGCTCGAGGACGACCTGCGGATGCGTCGGCTTGGGACCGCCCAGGGTCGGGATGCGCGTGCGCGCGGTGAACGTCCGGCCGTCGCGGGTCGAGGCGTGGAACAGGGCGCCTTCCGGCGACGCTTCGCCGACGACCGTCGGCCACACGAGATGGACGGTCCCTTCCGCGTCCACGGCCATCGCCGGGCCATCGTCCGGGCAGCCATTGATTGCCCACCCGTCCTCGCTGACGCGCACCGGCGGCGGGAACGATTCGGCCGCCGCTTGCCACTGCGCGAAGGCGATGTCGCGGAGGTTGCCCGGGTAGACGTGACGCCAGGCCGCCGCGATCGTCACCGTCCGGTCCGACCGCGAGGGCCGTCTTGCAGCAGTAACACACGCCGTGGGCCACCTCGCGCTCGCGCGCAGGGGCGGGCTGCCCGGAGGCGTAGTAGAGGCTCGAGCGCTGCGCCATCGCGACGCCGTCGTGCGCGGCGCCCGGCTGGTGCCGTGCGAAACCGCCGCCATCGGCGCGCGCGGCCGTCAGGCCGCGATGGTCGAGCCAGATGGCATGTGCGGTCCCACGCTGGTCGAGGGCCAATGCCGGCCACCCCCGATCGCCCGGCGCGCCGTCGGCCTGGAGGGTGGTCGGCGGATTCGAAGGTCCGGCCGCCGTCCCGCGAACGCGCCATCCTGATCGCGGTCGTCGCGCCCTTGGCCGTCCACAGCACCGTCACGTCAGGCACCGCGCCCGGGCCCGCCGGCACGACGGCGACCCGCGGCGGCAGCTCGCCGCCGAGGCGCGCTTCGCCGGCCACCCGGTTCACCTGCACGGGCGGCCCGAACCGAGTGCCGCCATCGCGGCTGGTCGCGACAAACACGTCGGTCCCGCCGTCGCTCGTCGCGCCCCAGGCGACGGCGACGAAGGCGCCGTCGGCCGCCACCCAGGGCGTGGCATTCGCCCGCCCCGGAAGGCCCAGCGACACCACCTCGGGTGGCGTCGCGCCCTGGTCGCCGGCAAGCATCGCCGTGCACAGCATGGCCAGTGCGACGGCGGTCACCGCCCGTCGATTCCCAATCGTTCGCGTCATGATGCCCCTCACCCTCAGAACCTGACTCGCGCCCCGACCTGCAGCGAACGCGGCTCGCCGACCGCCGTGATCTGGTTGAACGAGGGCGATGGGTTGCCGGGGTACAGGCCGGCGCCGAAGTTGGTGTTCCGCGTCAGCACGTTGCGGTGATTGGTGAGGTTGAATCCCTCCACCAGCGCTTCGAGGTGAACGCGGCCGCCCAGGCGGAAGGTGCGGCTGACGCGCGCGTTCACGTTCAGGAACGTGCTGCCGTGCCCGGCATTGCGGTCGATGAACTCGCCGTTCACGATCGGTCGGCCCGGCGTGCCCTGAATGGTCGTCACGCCCGACGTGATGTTGAACGGCGGCGCCGAGTACGCCTGCACCATGCCGCTGACCTGGAACCCGTGCGTGACCTGTTCCCACACGGTCCTCGCCGGTTCCATCGAGGTCTGCACCCCGCCGCTCAACACGAGACGATGGCGCTGATCGTTGTCGGAGCGCCCCCAGTCCTTCGCCAGATCGGCGGGATCGATCGGGGAGCTGAAGAAGAACTCGCCGAGGTTGTTCATCGATTTCGACAGCGTGTACGAGACGCGGTAATGCCCCCAGCCGGACGGCCGTTGCGACACCGAGACGTGCAGGCCGTGATAGGTCGAGGCGCCGGCCGAGGAGTACTGGCTGTTGTTCGCGTACGCGGGATTCGGCCGGCAGCCATTGTTGCCGCCTGCCGCCGCGCACGTGGGGACGTTCTGGTTAATCGACATCAGCAGGTTCGACCCGCGCAGGTGGTGGTAGCCGGCGCTGACCGTGGTGCCGGCGCCGACCTGTTGCTCGATCTCGACGTTCGCCTGCCGCGACGAGCCATTCTGCAGGTTTCGGTCCATCGTCGTCAGGTTGACGAGCGTCACGGACGGCACGACGGCGGGCAGGATGTCGGGAAACGCCGGCGCGCCGGCCTGGGCCGGCGACAGGCTCACCGCCACCTGGCGCAGGTTCGCCAGATCGGTGGTGTTGCCGGCCGACAGCAGCGCATTGGCCAGGGCCCGCAGCGGCACCCGATCGTAGTAGAGGCCGGCGCTCGCCCTCACGAGTGTGCGCCGGGACTCGACCGGCGACCACGCGACGCCCAGGCGCGGCGCCACGTTGTCGCGGTCGGTGGCAATGGTCTCGAGGAACTGCAGGTCGTAGCGCAGCCCGAGATTCAGCGTCACCTCCGAGCCGACTTTCCATTCGTCCTGCAGATACAGGCCGACGTTGGGGTTCGACTGCGACACCTCGGTGGCGCCAAACGTCTGGGTGAAGCCGGCGTTGTTGTACTGGCCGGCCTGGAATGCCGCCAGCGACGAGAAGGTATAGCTCCCGCGCACCGCGCGCGGGAAGGTGATGCGGTCGCTGTTGTACAGGACGTCGAGACCCACCCGGATCGCGTGCGCACCGGCTTGATGTGACAGGTTGTTGACCACCTGCGACAGCGTGTTGACCCGGCCCGTCGGGCTGTTCGAGCTGGTGCCGAAGGCGGCCACGCCGGCAATGTTGACCGCCGGGCCGATCGGATCTGTCGGCGGCGCGGCGAGATCGCCATGCGCCACCTGCGCCCGCGTTTCCAGCACGGTGCGCGGCGAGATGGTGAAGGTGTTGCTCATGGCCACCGACTGATCGCGGTTGTCGAGGTTGGACGACGCGCTCGGCGCGCTGAGGCCGCCGGCGCCGCGCGAGTTGTCGGCACCGACGTCGTAGAGGCTGTAGCGCAGACTCCACTGGTCGCGGCCGCTGAACTGGTGGTCCACTTTGCCCAGGACGTTGGTGGTGTCCACCGGGTTCGGGTAGAGGTCGGTGGCCAGGCGCGGTCCCTGGTAGCCCGTGGCATCGAGCCGGGCGTTGACCAGCGCGACGTTCGGCGCGGAGATGGTGGCCAGCCCCGTCTGATCGAGTCGCCGCTGCTCGACGTTGGCGAAATAGAACGTGCGATTGCGCAGCAGCGGACCCCCGAGGCTCCCGCCGTATTGCGACTGGCTCATCGGCAGCGTGTTGCCCGACAACGCGTTCGCCGCGTTGAAGCGATCGTCGCGCAGGTAGTCGTAGACGCTCCCGTGCACGGTATTGGTGCCGCTGCGGGTGACGACGCTGACATAGCCGCCCAGCGCCCTCCCCAATTCCGCCTGGGCGCCGGAGGTGACCACCTGGAACTGCTCGATGGCATCGATGCCGTAGGTGATGCCGCTCAGTCCGGCGGCATCGTCGTTGGCCGACAACCCGTCGACGATGAAGTTGTTGGACAGGTTGCGTTGGCTCCCGACCGACAGGGTGACCCCGGGCACGGCCGACGTCTCCGGAAAGAGCTGCGTGCTGGCCACGTTGGTCGGCGACACGCCCGGCACCAGCAGCGCCAGCTCGAGGAAGTTGCGGCCGTTCATCGGCAGGCTGCGGATCTCGGGCTCCGAGACGGTCGCCGCGATCTGGCTGCGGGCGGCATCGAGCACAGGCGCCGTTCCGCTCACGTTCACCTGCGCGTCTACGCCGCTGACGGTGAGCGTCACCGGCAGCTCGAAGGCGGCGCCCGCGGTCAGCGCGAGATCGCGCGTGGCCTCCTGAAATCCCGGCTGGCGGATCACTGAGCTGGTACGGACCGACCCGGAGGTAGGGGAAACGAAATCGGCCATCGGGACCGCTGACCGTGCGGCTGGTCACGTTGGTCTGGACGTGGCGCACGGAGATTTCGGCCCCGGGCATCACCGCCCCCGAGGAATCAACCACCCGCCCGCTGACGCTGGCATAGTCCACGGATTGCTGCGCGAACCCGGGCACGGCTCCCGCGAGCAGCATGCTCGCGAGCGCGATCACTCTCGACGTCTTCATGATGACCTCCACTTCGGACACGACACCGCTGGCGCATGGACACACGTGTGCCTGCGCCCGAGATCGGGTGACGAGTCAGGAGCGCGGAGGTGGAGGGTCGAGCGAAGCGAGCCGGCCGAGCAGACGCGCGGAAACGACCGGTGCAACGGAGACGCGCGCGTCCGGCGGCAGCGCGGCCACGAAGTCGGGCAGGATGGCGTGCGGCGACAAGAGCACGGCGAGGCCCGACATCGGGCCGTCGCAGGCGCCGCGCATCGAACATTCCGGCGTGGACGGTTGCTCGTGCCCGGCGTGGCCGGCGCTACCCCGATGCATCGGACACGGCGTGCCGTCGGCCGCCGGCATGGGGCAGTGCGCCCCGGTGGCGTGATGGTCGGCCGCGGGCGGTGCCGCGTCCGTGCGATGCGCGGCACAACAGTCGCGCGGGACGAAGGCGGAGAGTGACGCCGCCTGGACCACGAGCCAGGCCCCCACCCACAGCCGCAACCGCCGGCGCAATACCGTCATCGCTCGCTCGAGCTTAGCCCAGTCGGGCGCCGCGGGCAATCGCGCGCGACGGCGCCGGCACGGGCCGCCGTGATGCCGGCGCGACCCCCTTGCGTCGCGCGCTCACGCCGTGCGGGCGACTCCCGGCGGGATGTTGGCGTTCAGGCAGAACAGGTTGTCCGGGTCGTAGGTTGCCTTCACCCGCTGTAATCGCTCGTAATTCGGCCCGTAGGCTTGCTGCACGCGATCGGACCCATCGTCGTCCCCCAGTTCGTTGACGTAGACGCCGGCCGCCAGCGGCCGAACGGCCGACCAGGTGTCCCGCACCCACGCGATGTTGCCCGCGTTCAGCGCGGCATCCTTCCACAGGGAGTAGATCCCGACGTGATAGCCGCGGCGGTGTGGGAACGCGGTGGCGGTCGGCGCCACCCGGCTCGCCGCGCCGCGGATCGGGAAGAACAGGATCGACGACATCGGCGACGGCACGCGCGTGAACGCGTCCACGGCGGCGTCGATGAGCGGATCGCTCAACGCGTCGACGAATTCCGCCTTCCAGTAGTTCAGCACGTGCGGCGGCATCGCGTCGTCGAGCAGCGCCTGTTGCGCGACGTACGGCATCGGGCCGATGGCATCCATGACCGGCGGGCCGAACTGCTTCAGCGGCGCCACCGCGCGCTCGGCCGCGGCGATCTCGCCGACGCAGGCGACGGCTATGCCGCAGGCCTTCTGGCCGTCCGGGCCGGTCATCAGCACCGCCGCCGCGACCAGCTCGTCGGGCGCATCGCGCAAGAAGTCGCGGTAGAAACGGAGCACCGTGGCCGCACGGGCGAACGGGTGCACGACCAGGCCGCCGACAATCGTCGGGCCGATCGGGTGCAGGCGGTATTCGAACGAGGTCACGACGCCGAAGTTGCCGCCGCCGCCGCGCAGGGCCCAGAACAGATCGGCGTGGTCGCTGTCGCTGGCGTGCACCACGCGGCCGTCGGCCAGGACGATGTCGGCGCCGAGCAGATTGTCCACCGTCATGCCGCACTGCCCTTCGAGCCAGCCGAACCCGCCGCCCAGCGTCAGCCCGGCGATGCCGGTGTCACCAATCGTGCCGCCGGTGGTCGCCAGGCCGAACGCCTGAGTTTCGCGGTCGAACTCCTGCCACTTCAGGCCCGGCTGCGCCCGTGCGGTTCGCGCCACGGGATCGACGGCGATCGCCTTCATGTCGAGGAAATCGACCACGAGCCCCTCGTCGCAGGTCGCCCGGCCGGCGATGCCGTGGGCGCCGCCGCGAATCGACAGCGGCAGGCGATGCGCCTGCGCAAACCGCACGCAGGCGACGACGTCGGCCTGGTCGCGCGGACGGGCGATGAGCGCCGGCCGCTTGTCGATCATCGCGTTCCACACGCGGCGAGCCTGGTCGTAGCGCACGTCCGTGGGGTCGATAACGGTGCCGCGGTGGCCAGACCGAAAGTCGGCGAGCACGGCGTCGGTGAGACCCATCGCAACCTCCTCGGCACAGTGTATGCCACGCGCATCCGGCGGCGGGAAGACCGCAGGACCCCTCCGCGTCAGCGCGCCGTGCGCCTCGTCTGAACCAGCGCTTCGATGGCGTCGGCCAGGTGCTCGTCGGTAATGTGGTGATCGCCGCGCTCGACCCGCAGCTGGTACGCCTTCGTCAAGACGTCGGCCGCGCGGAACCCCTCCGGCGTCTCGAACTTGTAGCAGGCCAGCTCCACCTTCAGGCCGTTGGGATCCTGGAGGTAGATCGAGTTCATGAAGCCGCGATCGCGCTCGATGAAGGCCACGCCGCGCGCCCGGAGGCGATCGGGGGCCAGGCTGAACGTCGCGCGCGAGACGTTGAACGCGAGGTGCTCGACGCAGCCCACCTCGCGCGGCGCCGGGCGGGCGGCGTCCGGGCGCGATTCGTTGGTGAAGACGGTGAGCAGGCGTCCGTCCCCCGGATCGAAATAGAGGTGGTTCTCGTCGGCCTTGCCCAGGTTCGGCTGCTCGAAGAGAAACGGCATGCCGAGCGCACCCTGCCAGAAATCGATGGCGCTCTGCCGGGTCGACCCGACGATCGTGATGTGGTGGACGCCCTGAACCTGGATGGTCTTCATGACAACTCGCCTCGATGACCTGCGGCGACGCAGCCGGTGACAGCGGCGTTGGCCCGCGTGACGGAGGACGTCCGGACGCCCTTCACCGCACGACGAAGCGGACCTCGTGCAGGAGCGCTCCGTCCTCGGCCGTGAGTTCCACGCGCCAGTCCCCGGCGGTTTGCGCGGTCACGGTGTTCCGGCTGTAGGTGCGATACCCGCTGCCCGGGTTGGCTCGCACCCGCAGTTCGACCGCCTGCGCCAGGCGGTCTCCGCGGTACCAGCGGTGGCGGACGATGGTGTCGCGGTCCGCCGACAGTCGCGTGTAGAAGAACAGCGGGCCGGGATCGACGGGACTGCCGGCGGGCTCGCAGCTCCAGGCTCCGGTGCGCGACAAGCGTCGGCAGAGCTGCGCGTCGACGACCGTCGGCGCCGCACGCGATAAATCGCCCGCACCCTCCGGTGCCGTCGGGGCGCGCGGCGCAGCAGACCCGGCTTCGGGGACGGACAGTGTCGGGGCAGCGGCTGTGGCACCCGTGTTGGCGGGCGTGGCCGCATCCGGCGGGTCGGGCCGCGGCGCTGGCGCAGTGGGCGGCGCAACCGGGTCAGGCGCCGTCGGGCCAGGCGCCGCTTGCGGGGCTGGGACCGGCGCGGCGGACGTATCCGTCGCGACTGGGGACCGATCCTCCGGCGCGTCCGGCGTCAGCCAGAGGTAGGCACCGAGACCCAGAACGACGAGCACGGCCACCACGGCCAGCGCGCGTCCGGGAGAGGCGCGCGGAGGCTGCCACGGGTCTGCGGGTGATGAGCGTTCGGTCCTTGCGGCCGGCGCCAATTCGGGCGAGGCCGTCGAGGCTGGGGGCGAAACCGGCGAGGCCGCCGTGGGTGTGGACGAGACCGGCGCGGGTGATGGCTTCGGAGCGGCGGGTGATGGCTTCGGAGCGGCGATGACCGCCGGTGCTGCTGGCACGTGAACGCCGGCGGCCGTCGAGCGTGGCGTCTCCGACACTGCGGCTGCGGGCGGCTGCTGCCGCTCCAGCGGCAGCCCGCGCGCCTCACAGAAGTCGCGCAGGTTCTTCTCGCTCGTCTGGACGAACGGGTGGTCGGACGGAAGCGACGCCGACGCGATGGCATGCGCGCGGCGATAGAACTGCTCGGCGTCCTCGGCCTTGCCGGTCATCTCGCACACCACGCCGAGGTTGTTGAGCGTGTTGGCGAGGTCGGGATGGACGGGGCCGACGCTCGCTTCCTGCAGCCGCGCCGCCTCCCGCAGGAATTGCTCGGCCGCCGCATGATTGCCCGCGGCAGCGGCCTCCTCGGCCGAGGCCATCACGGCGCGCAGCTCTCCCGGGTCCGTCATCAGGTGTCCAATCGTTTCGGGGGCCTGCGCTGATTGTGCCACGTCAGCGCGCGTCTCGCCTCGCCACTCACCGGCCGGGTTTGCCTCGCCCGGCGACGCGGCGTGCCTCGTCCAGCTCGGGACGCCCGGACGCGTCCGCGCGGGTGCAGACCTCGAGCAGGGTTCGATAATAGTCGCGCGCTCGGGCCGCGTCGCCGGAACGCTCCGCCGCTTTGGCCGCGCCGTAGAGCGCTCGGAACCGGTTGGGTTCGATTCGCAGCGTGGCCTCGAATTCTTTCAGGGCCTCCTGCGGGCGGTCTTGCTCCAGCAGCATCTCGGCGAGCAGCTCGCGGGCGGGCTTCAGCGGCCCTGGCGTCACGGTCGCTTTTTCCGTCGCGTCTTCCAGATCGGCTGCCTCGCGCAGGAGCACCAGCGCCTCCTCCGCGCGACCGTCCAGACGCGCGACCCCGGCGGCGATTGCGCGGCGCTGAATCTCGACCTGGCCTGCCCAGTCGTAGGCCTCGCTGCGCGTCTGCAGCTGGTCGCGGTACGCGGCCAGCCTGTCGGCCGCAGCGCTCGCCGCCTCGCGGTTGCCCGTGCGCACGGCTCCCAGGCCGCGCGCAAAGTACGTCATCGCTTCGGTCCATGGAAAGGGACTCGCCGTCGGCTGCAGTGCAGCGGCCTCCGCCCAGGCGTTGCGCTCGAGCGCGTAGCGCGCCGGAATGGCTGCGCCGCCGAAGAATCCAGTCGTCGGCGGCGTTGGCGCACCCGGATCATCGACGTCGATCTGCGCCACCAGCGTCGGAATCGAGGGCAGCAGCCGCGCGACCAGGCCGTCCTGCCCGGACTGCAGCGCCGCGTACACCAGGTAATCGAGCGCGTGCAGCTCGACGGCGGGCGACCGGTCCTTGCGCGCGGCGGCCGCCGACGCGCGGTTGGTGTCGATCGACGCCTGCCACAGGCCTACCCGGGTAAACGTGTGCGAGGGCATGTGCAAGGCATGCGGTGCGGCGGGCGCCAGCGACGCGTACTTCGTCGCCGCGGCCAGCCCGCGCCCGGCCAGCGCCGGCGCATCGTAGCCGTGAATGAGGTAGTGCGCGATCCCGGGATGATTGGGCTGTCGCGCCAACTCCTCCTCCAGCAGCGCCGTGGCGCGGAGCTGGTTCGCATACGTCTTGTCCGCCGGCGGCGCCGTCTGCTCGAGCGCGAGCGCATAGAAAATTCGCGCCTCCGGGTCTTCCGGATGATGACCGGCCAGCTGCTCCATCGCCCGTTCGTACGCCACCGTGCGCGCACGCTGTCCGATCGTCGCGGCGTCCTTGTAGAGCAGCGTGACGGCCGCGATGTAGTCGCGCTCCCGGGGCGTCGGCGGCCCGAGCGCCTGGGCCCGCTCGGCTGCCTGACGTCCCTGCTCGAGCGCCGCCGCGGAACGGTAGCCGCCAAACGGGTTGCCCCACCGGCTCATGGCGATTCCCCACTGCGCCATGGCGCAGGTCGGGTCCTTCGCCAGCACATCGTGGAACGCGTCGATGGCCGCCGAGAACCAGAACGAGTGGAGCAGGGCGACGGCGCGATCGAAGTCGTTGGCCACGGCTGGCTGGCAGGAGGTCGCGAAATGCACCGAACCGGCCGTTTTCGAAGCACCCCCGGCATGTTGCTCGTGCTGCGGCATCGCGGCCGCGTCGGCATCTGCCACGGCCAGGGTCAGCAACACGACGAAGCGAATTGCAGCGTTCATCGGACCTCCTGACGGCACTATGCACAGCCTCGCGGTGCTCGATGTTCCGTCGTCTTCTGTCCCTAGGCTGGGACCGCCTCCACCACGCTCACCACCGACTCGGTCGGCACGACACGGTTCAGGCGCAAACCCGCCTTGCCGAGTAGCGCCGCATATTCCGCCTCGGTGCGCTCCTGGCCGCCCGGGATCACCAGCATCACCATGTCCTGCACCTTGCCCTGGTGCGGGGTATCGCCGGGCGGCAGCACGGTTTCCACGATCAGCAGCCGGCCATTGGGCCCGAGCACCTTGCGGCAGTGGCCGAGGATGGTCAGGCACTGCTCCTCGTTCCAGTCGTGGATGATGTGCGACAGCACGTAGATGTCGCCGCCGGCAGGCACCGTTTCGAAGAAATTGCCCGGCTCGATGGTCACGCGTGCGGCCACGCCGCGCGCCTCGAGCAGCGCCGGCGCATCGCGGACGACGTGCGGGCGGTCGAAGAGCACGCCACGCGGCGCGGCATGCCGCGACAGGATCGCCGCCAGCATGTTGCCGGTCGCGCCACCGACGTCCACGATCGTGGCCGCCCCGGAGAAATCGTACGCCGCCGCGACGGCTGGCGGCTCGGCGCCGTGGAAGCCGACCATGGCCTCGCTGAAATGCGACGCGGCCTCTGGATGTTGGGCGAGATAGTCGAAAAACGGCATGCCGGCGGACTTCTCGAACGCCGTCTTGCCGGTCTGCAGCGAGTAGAGGATCTCCTCCCAGCTGTGCCAGAACGCCGGGCCGCCGAACGCCATGAGCGTCGCACGCGCCGAGCCGGGGGCGCCGGTCTTCAGCGCCTCGCCGAGCGGCGTCAGCGCGAAGCGCTGCCCGTCCCGCTCGGTGAGGATGCCCAGGCCCGCCAGCGTCCGCATCAGGCGATGCAGTGTCGGCGCATGCGTGCCAGTCGGACCGGCGAGCTCGGCGGCGCTCCGCGCGCCGCCGGCGAGATGATCGGCGATGCCCAGCGCCGCGGCCGCGTAGACGGTGGCCGAGACCCACGCTGCGGCGCCCATCTGGATCAACTGCGCATGGGGCGGAACGGCCGGGGCAGACGTCTCTTGCCTATCGCTCACGTGCGTCTCCTGGGAAACCTGGTGGCTGAATGCCATCGTGGCGCGGCGTTGCCCAAAGCCGAATGCCCACGGCAATGCGCACGCTCCGGGGAGTATAGCGAGCGGCCAGCCGGCGCGTCAGAGAATCACGCAGTCCGCTCAGACGTGCACGATGTCGTTCTTCAGCGAATAGGCGATCGCCAGCACGTCGTTCTGCGTCTGGCCGTCGACGCCGTGGCGGCCAAGTACGGCGAGGATGTCGTCGAGTGCCGCCACATATTCCGCGGCGCTGATGTTCAT
Source organism: uncultured Acidobacteriota bacterium (assembly GCA_963707795.1). GTDB lineage: Bacteria > Acidobacteriota > Vicinamibacteria > Vicinamibacterales > UBA2999 > JACCSI01. Next base: position 2,210,333 of record OY970174.1, read on the forward strand.
GCCCCGATGCGCGTCGCGCATCGCCCGGCCGGTGTAGTGCTGCGGACCGCCGCTGCCTGCCTCGAGAAAGGCGCACAGGTGCTTCTTCGCCACGGCCAGCTGGTCCGGCACGTCGAGGAGCGGCTGAAACCGGGCGCGGATCACCGGGTTATCCATGTGCTCGGACACGATGTCTTCGACCAGCGCCGCGATGCCGGGTGAGCCTCCGAGACGTTCGAACAACGACTTGCTCTCCATGAAGTCCTCCGAGTGCCTGTCAGAAACGAGGGGAACCTCTATCGCCCGTCCTTTCCAGGCGATGGCGCTGCGGGCGACGAGCCTGCAGACGATGATGTGGCCGCGGTCTGGAAGAAGAAGTCGAGCATGTCCCGGAGCGGGGCCGGGTCGCGGCGGAGCCGGGTGCGCAAGGCGGCGCCCTCCCAGCAGTTGACGAGCAGTTCCGCCATCGCCTGCGCGTCGGTCCCGGGCGGCAGGTCGCCGCCGCGAATCGCCTCCCTCAGACAGCCGGCGATTCGTCGGGCGATCTCCGAGAAGCACCACTCGACCTTGCGGCGAAAGACGTCGCTCACGCCGGACAGTTCCTGACCCAGCCCGCCGAGCAGGCAGCCGAGGTAGCCGTCGCCACGATACTTCTCTTCGCTGAGCTCGAAGAACCGGCGCACGCGCTGGAGTGGCGGGGTGTCTTCCGCGCCCAGGCACTGGTCGAGGCCGGCGTGCACCTCGGTCATGTAGAGGTCGATGACCTGGAGCCCGAAGTCTTCCTTGCTCGCGAAGTGGTGGTAGAAGGACCCCTTGGGAATCCTCGTGGCCTCGAGAATGGCGGTGATCCCAAGGTCGTGGTACCCGTGCCGCAGCAGGAGACCGACGCCGTGCTCGAGGAGTTGCCGCTTGGTGGCGGTGGCCATGATCCCTTGTTAGACCGACCGGTCTAATCGGCCAGACTATGGGCCATTTCCAACCGGATTGTCAACGTCACGGGCCGGCCGCCGGTTTCTTGCTATCATCCGCCGCGCCTCAGGATCGCTGACATGCCACATCGCATCGGCTCCATCCTCGTGCTGTTCCTGCTGACGACGACGCCCGCCCTGGCACAGCCCGCCGCGTCGTCTGCCAGCGTGCTCCTGGTCACCGTCCGGGTGCTGAGCCAGACCGAGCCGGCCGACCAGTTCGACATCCGCGACGCCAACGTGCGCAGCGGGACACTGCCACGTCGCACCCCGCCCGACGTCGATCTTGCCGACGTGCTGGCCGGCAGCCCGGAGATCGTCGTTCTCGATCAGGAGGGGCTGGTGCTGCATCGTCAGCGCTTCACGTGGTCGCGCGTGCTGACCATCCCGCCGGCGGCGCCTGGCACCGTCAACGACGGCACGCCGAACTTCATCGTGATCCCCCAGCCCGAGGTGACGCTGGTCCTGCCCCACTATGCCGCGGCCGCCCGTGTCGAAGTGCGCCCCGCGGCGGGCGGGCAGGCGGCGGCGCGCGCGATCACCGCCGAGGTGTCATCGCCCCTCGCCGCGGTGCTCGGGACGCCCGCGCCGGTGCCGTCCGCGCCGGGCGCGCTGAACGTCCTGTTCATCGCCAGCGGGTTCACGGCCGATCGCATCGGACAGTTTCCTGGCATCGCCAGCACCGTCCAGTCGCAGCTCATGGCCGTCGAGCCGTTCCGGTCCGCCGGCGCGGCGGTGGTGTTCCGCTCCGTCCAGGCGATCACCAGCCTCGGCTGCAACCCCGCGTGCAATGGCATCGAGCGGCTGATGTGCTGCAACAACGCGCAGGTCATCAACACCGCCGCGGCCAGCGGCCTGCCCTTCGACGAGATTGTCGTCATCCACGACACTGCCACCTACGCGGGGAGCGGCTCGCGCGACATCGGCGGCTATCGCAACAACAGTTACAGCACGTTTGCGACGGCGTACAACGGCCCGTGGACGGCGCCGATGGTCAAGCACGAGCTCGGGCACAGCTTCGGGAATCTGTGCGACGAGTACACCTACGGCAGCGAGCCGTACGTCTACAACGCGTGCGCGAACTGCCGGCCCGCGTGCAGCGACCTGTCGCCGTATGGCGCGTGTCTCGCGAGCTGCGATGCGGCGCCCAGCTTCTTTCGGCCCGAGCCCAGCATCATGCTGGATCTGCAGGTCCCTGCCTTCAACAACGCCAGCGTCCGCACGCCGGCGCCGCTCGACGGGCTTGCGACCCGGCTGACCTACTTCCTCGGCAGCGGCAGCGTGCCACCCGCGCCCACGGGCCTTCAGGCCTCGACGACCCCGACGTCGGTCACGGTGTCGTGGAGCGCCTCGCCCGGCGCGACGAGCTATCGGCTCGTCGTCGGCAGCTCGCCCGGCGCTGCCAACCTGTTCGACGGGACGGTGGGCAGCTCCACCACGGCATCGGGGCCGGTGCCGCCCGGTTTGTACTACTGGCGCGTGTACGCGGTGAATCTCGCCGGATCGAGCCCACCCTCGGCGGAGTCGCAGTTCACCATCGGGTCGTCGGTGACGCCGCCCGGGGCGCCCGCGAGTCTGCAGGCCCAGGTCCACGGCTCGAACGTCACGCTGTCGTGGAGCGCGCCGGCGAGCGCGGTGCCGCCCTCTCCGGCCGCGGGCTACACGCTGCAGGTCGGCTCGGCGCCGGGCGCGTCGAATGTCTTCAGCAGCGCGATCGGCAACGTGGTGTCGGTCAGCGGCGCCGTGCCCGACGGATCGTATTTCTGGCGGGTGATCGCCACCAATGCCGCCGGCAGCAGTCCGCCATCGGCGGAGAGCCAGTTCACCGTCGGCTGCGTGTCGGCACCGGGGCCGCCTGCGAGCTTCACCTACACCGTGCTGGCGCGCACCGTCACGCTGCACTGGGCCGCCCCCGCCAGCGGCGGCCCGCCGGCGCAGTACGTCCTCGAGGTGGGCAGCGCGAGCGGCTTGTCGAACCTGGCGACGATTCCCACCGCCAGCACCGCCGTGAGTCTGGCGACACCCGCGCCACCCGGTGCGTTCTACGTGCGCATCCGGGCCCAGAACGCGTGCGGCACCGGAGCGGCATCGAACGAGCAGCTCATCGTCGTGCCGTAGGCGGTTGGGCGGCGCTTTGGTGGCAGTCAGGTTCATCGCTTTCCATCCGGGCGTGAGACCCGCTTTCGTTCCGCTGAGGAGAAGTCACACATGCCGATCGCTGTTGTGTACAGGCCGCCGGCCATGACCGCCGAGCAGTACAAGGAGAGTTGGGGCGGGGGACCGCCGGTGTCCCCGCCGCCCGGCTTGATCTTTCACGCGGGTATCGGCGAAGGGGCCGATTTCACCACGGTCACCGTCTGGGAATCGAGGGCGGCGTACGACGCGTTCGCGCCGATGTTCGCCCGCGTGATGAGTGACAAGGGGTTTACGTTCGGAACCCCGCAGATCCTGCCCGTTCACCACTTCCTGCCGCCCGCGGCGGTGTCGGACGGGGAGGCCTGAGAGCGCGGCCATCCTCGCCATACGCCGGCGGTCCTCCGACGCCGATACGATGTGCGCTAAACGGCTCCCGGAGGCCGGCGTATGAAGAAGGTTGCAATCGGGATCCTCGTCGTGGCGGTCGTTGCCGGCGCGTCGGTGGCGCTGCTGGCCCGCCGCGTCCTGACAGGCGACCACGTGCGCGCAGCCGTCGCCGCGCAGGCCGCCGCGGCGCTGGGCCAACCGGTGACCATCGGCGGCCTCGGCGCATCGATCTACCCGCGCGTGACGATGGACTTGACCGATGTCGCCATCGGAGAGCCCGCCCGCGTGCAGCTGCGATCGCTGCACGTCGGGACCAGTCTTGCCGCGCTGTTCTCGCGACGGATCGAGCGCGCGGCGCTCCGCATCGACGGCGCGCGGATCCTTCTGCCGCTGCCCGATCTCGGCGGCGGGGCGAACCAGGGCACGTCCGCGGGCGAGGCCGGCGCGCGGCCGCCTGTCGACATCGTCTCCATCGACGAGATCGTGCTCCGCGACGTCGAGGTCGTGCGCGGCGATCGGATTCTTCGCGGCGACGTCGAGCTGGTGCCACAGGGCGACGGCCTGCTGCTCCGCCGCGTCGCCCTCAGCGCCGACGGCACGGCGATCGAGATGACCGGCCGCCTCACCTCGCTCAGCCCAATCGAGGGGCACGTGGACGCCGTGGCGAACGACGTGAATTTCGACCGCATGCTCGGCTTCCTGCGCGACTTCGCCGCGACGCCCGCGTCCGGCGGCGGCACCGCGGGCGCATCGAGCTCGCAAGACTCGCTGCCGGGTCTGGCCGGCACGCTGACGGTCGCCCTGAGGCTGGGCCGCGCCACGAGTGGTGGCCTGGCGTTGTCCGATCTGCGCGCCACGGCCCTGGTCACGCCGACAACGGTGACGTTGGAGCCGCTCACGCTCGGCGTGTTCGGCGGGCACTACGACGGGACCATGCATCTGACCTGGAGCGAGTCGCCGCGCTTCGGCTGGCGCGCGAAAGTCGCCGGGATCGATGCCGCGCAGCTGATGGCGTTTGCCGCATCGCCCAACACCATCAGCGGCACGCTCGGCGGCGTCATCGCGCTCGAGGGCACCGGACTCGACATGGAGACCGCGCTGCGGACCGCACAAGGCACCGCACGCGTGGACATCGTGGATGGAGCGATCGGCGGACTGTCGCTGGTGCGGACGGTCGTGCTCGCGACGTCCGGCCGGGGAGGCTATGCAGCAAGCGCGGCCTCGGCGCTCGCGCCCGGCACCGGCCCGGCGGGCGCCGAGCGATTTTCACGTCTCGGCGCCACGCTGTCGCTGGCGTCGGGGGTCATCACCACCAACGACTTCGCCCTGGCCTCCACCGATGTGGACCTGACCGGCGCCGGCACGCTCGCCCTCGAGGGCATGACCACCAGGCTGGAAGGAGTGGTGCGGCTGTCTGAGGCGCTGTCGAAGCAGGGCGGTACCGATCTCTACCGCTACGCCCAGGAAAGCGGGCGCGTCACGCTGCCCGCCACCGTGACCGGCCCGATCGGCAACCTCGCGGTGCGCCTCGATCTCGGTGCCGCGGCCACGCGAGCCATTCGCAACCGCGCCGCCGAGGAGACGCGCAAGGCAATCGAGCGCAACGTGCCATCCAGACTGCGCGGCCTCATCCCGAAGCGCCCCCCGGGCCGGTGAGCGTCGATGACGCGGCTACGATGGCTGGCCCTCGTCCTGGTCGGGCTGCTCGCGATCAGCAGCCTGTCGATCAGTCCCGGCCGGACGTTCACGCTGGCAGATCGCAGCGGCGCCGCGCCCGGGCCAGCCTACGTCGCGTATACGTATGCCGGATACCGCCCGAACCCGGTTCACCCAGTGACCTATCACGCGCGGCCTCTCGCCCTGGCGCGCTCGGACGACGCCGGCCGCATCGCCATCGACACGACCTACCATGTCCATCGTCCGTTCCCGCTCGAGACACCTCCGTCGCTCCAGGTCGAGCTCGTCTATGTGCCCCGCCTGCACAAGGGCGCGCACGCCCGTCACTCGGCGCCGACGCCGAGGTAGACCCGCAGCTTCTCGTCATCGAAGAGCGCCTCGGCCCTGGGCTCCCGCGTCATCAACGAGCCGACGATGCCGGCGATGAACGCCAGCGTCATGGAGATGATCGCAGGGTTGCGCAGCGGGAAGATCGCGTCCGGGTTCTTCAGCACGTCCACCCACACCGTCGGACTCAGCACGATCAGCGCCACGGACATGAGCGCGCCGGTGATGATGGCGCACACCGCACCAGTGGTGTTGAAGCGGCGCCACACGATCGACAACAGCAGCGGCGGAAAATTGGCGCTGGCCGCCACGGCAAAGGTCAGGCCGACCATGAACGCGACGTTCTGGCCCTTGAACGAGATTCCCAGCAGCACGGCGGCCGCCCCGAACACGACCGTCGCCACCTTGGCGACGCGGACCTGCTCGGCTTCCGTCGCCCGCCCCTTGCGGACGACGTGCAGGAAGATGTCGTGCGACAGCGCGCTGGCGCCGGCGAGTGTCAGCCCCGCCACCACGGCAAGAATGGTGGCGAACGCCACCGCCGCGATGAACCCGAGAAAGGGCGTCCCGCCGAGGAGCTCGGCAACGAGCGGCGCCGCCATGTTGCCGCCGGCATCGATGCGCCGGATGGCGTCGCGGCCGAGCAGCGCGGACGCGCCAAACCCGACGATCGGAATGATCAAGTAGAAGTAGCCGATGACCCCCGTCGCGTAGAGCACCGAGGTGCGGGCGGCCTTCGCGTCGGGGACCGTGTAGAAGCGCATCAGGATATGCGGCAGGCCGAGGACGCCGAACATCAGCGCCAGGCCGAGCGACACCGCGTCGACCGGATCGGTGATGAGGCCGCCGGGCTCGAGGGCCTCCTGGCCGTAGCGTTCGACCACGGCGCCGTAGAGCTGCGGCAGCGAGAACTGGAACTGCGCCAGGACCAGCACGGTGAGGATGGTGACCCCGCCGACGAGCAGGACGGCCTTGATGATCTGCACCCAGGTCGTGGCAATCATGCCGCCGAAGAGCACGTAGAGCAGCATCACGACGCCGACGATGGTGACGGCGGACTCGTACGGGATGCCGAACATCAGCGTCACCAGGTTGCCGGCGCCCACCATCTGCGCGATCGTGTAGAAGAGCAGCGTGAGGATGCCGCCGACCGCGGCGGCAATGCGCACCGGCGTCTGCTGCAGGCGAAAGGCGACCACATCGGCAAAGGTGAACTTGCCGAGATTGCGCAGCGGTTCGGCGATGAAGAACATCAGCGCCGGCCACCCCACCAGCCAGCCGGTCGCGTAAATCATCCCGTCGTAGCCGCTGAGCGCCACGAGCCCGGCGATCCCCAGGAACGACGCGGCGCTCATGTAATCGCCGGCGAGGGCCAGCCCATTCTGCAGCGGGCTGATGCTGCGGCCGGCGGCATAGAAATCGGCCGTCGACCGCGTCCGCCGCGCCGCCCAGTAGGTCACGGCCAGCGTCAGCCCGACGATCAGCAGGAAAAAGGCGATTGCCGAGGCAGTCGGCGTTCCGAGTGTCGTGTCCATCGTCTGCTGCCGGCGTCGGTCAGGGGCGAAGCCGCTCGCGCAGCCGTTGCACTTCAGGATCGTAGTGGCGGTTCGCCCACAGCACGTAGACCGCCGTCAGCGCCCACGCGAGCACGATCACCGCGGCGCCGAGCACGATCCCGAGCGTCGTCGTCGCCCCGACCCGGGTGGCGAGGAGCTCGCGCTGGGTCGCGACCAGCAGGATGAATCCGTAGTACACGATGAACAGCGTGATGGTCAGGGCGACGGAGACCCGCCAGCGCCGGACGACGAGCTGCCTGAAGTCTCTCGAGTCGAGCAGTTCTTTCGCCGTCAGGTTCACGAGTGGTGGCTCCGGAGTCATCCAAGCACGGGCATCTTGAACTCGGCACCCTTGCGAATGCCGGTTGGCCAGCGCTGCGAGATCGTCTTCAACCGGGTATAGAAACGCACGCCTTCCGGACCGTGCACGTAGTGATCGCCGAACAGCGAGCGCTTCCAGCCGCCGAACGAGTGGAAGGCCATCGGCACCGGGATCGGCACGTTGATGCCGACCATGCCCGCCTTCACCCTGGTGCTGAACACGCGGGCGGCGTCACCGTCACGCGTGAAGATGGCGGTGCCATTACCGTACTCGTGCTCGTTGACCAGCTTGAGCGCCGCCTCGAAGTCGGGCACGCGCAGCACCGACAGCACGGGCCCGAAGATCTCCTCGCGATAGATCCGCATCGACGGCGTCACGCGGTCGAACAGCGTCGCGCCGAGGAAGAACCCGGTGTCGTGCGGCGCGCTGCGGCCATCGGTCACGAGCTCGGCGCCCTCCTCGACCCCCAGCGTGACGTAGTCGCGTACCCGGTTCAGGTGCGCATCGGTCACCAGCGGACCCATCTCCGCACCCGGCTCGTCGCCGGGCGCGATCTTGAGCGTCGCCAGGCGCGCCTTCAGGCGCGAGACGAGCTCGTCGGCGAGCTGGTCGCCGACGACGACGGCCACGGAGATGGCCATGCAGCGTTCCCCGGCCGAGCCGTAGGCGGCGCCGAGCAGCGCGTCGGTCGCCTGGTCGAGGTCCGCGTCCGGCATCACGACCATGTGGTTCTTCGCGCCGCCGAGCGCCTGCACGCGCTTGCCGGTCGCGGTGCCGTGCGTGTAGATGTACTCGGCAATCGGCGTCGACCCGACGAAGCTGATCGCCTCGATGCCGGGATGCGCGAGCAACGCGTCCACCGCCTCCTTGTCGCCGTTGACGACGTTGAAGACCCCGTCGGGCAGGCCGGCTTCCTTGAGCAGCCGCGCCAACTCGAGGCTCATCGACGGATCCTTCTCGCTCGGCTTGAGGATGAAGGTGTTGCCGCAGGCCAGGGCGACCGGGAACATCCACATCGGCACCATCGCCGGGAAGTTGAACGGCGTGATGCCGGCGACGACGCCCAGCGGCTGACGCAGCGAATAGCTGTCGACGCCGGTGCCCACCTCCTCGGTGAACTCCCCCTTCAGCAACTGCGGGATGCCGGTTGCGAACTCGACCACCTCGATGCCGCGCTGCATTTCGCCGGCCGCGTCCGAGGCGACCTTGCCATGTTCCGAGGTGATGATCGCGGCCAACCGGGTGAGGTCGCGCTCGAGCAGCGCGCGAAAACGGTTGAGGATCCGCGCGCGGCGAAGCGGCGGCGCGGCGGCCCACTGGGGAAACGCCGCCGTGGCGGCTGCGACCGCCGCATCGACGTCGGCCTTGCCGCCGAATGCCACCCGGCGCGCGACTGCTCCGGTGGCCGGGTTGAACACCTGACCGTACCGTCCGGATGTGCCTTCGACCGGCGTGCCGCCGATGAAGTGGGGGACGACCGGGAGTGACGTCGCGGAGTCGACGGGACTCTCGATTGCGGAGCTTTTCAATCCAGACATCGTGCTGTGACCTCTCGAAAGGGTTACGCCCGGACTTGCCGCTAGAGCTGTGCCATTGCGTCAGCCGTCGGAATCCGGAGATTGTGCTGCGGTCAACCCGAGACCAGCGTCGGGGCCGCCATGAACGGATGACCTCGAACTCTGTTCATGAATACCGTACTTCTTCGGCGACGGAACGTGAAGCTCCTGATTTCATTGGCGCGAGGCGTCCCTCAGCCCCTCGTCTGGACGGCCCGGCGGCATCCGAGGAGTAGCCAATACTACTGTCAATTCGGCGTGACCACGCCGTTTGGAGAGCCGGACCCAGCCCTTTGCCGGCGCGCGATGGTTGCGGGGCAAGCAACCTGTTGAATCCGGACGTCGCCCGGATTGCAGCTGAGGCCGACCTTACCGTGCCTCGACCTCTTCACCCAACAGCCCCTCCCGGAAAAGCGCGTCCGCTGACAGCAGGAATCCTCTGACTGGTCGCACGCGCAGCGCCACCGCGGCTGACGGCAGCATCCGACCGATCGCCGCGACCAATGCCTTTGTCGCACGCTGGTCTGAGCTGCGATCGAGCAGCCACCACAGGATCATGCCAAGGTGCGCCACGTATAGCAGGCGCCCCAGCGACTCGGCGATCGGCCCCTTCGGTGCGTCGGTCGCGCCCACGACAGCTTCCTGGAAAACGCCCTGCACGCGCTTCCTCGAGAACGCCGTGTTCTGCGCGAACACTCCCTCCTCCGCGCCGCCGACCATCATCGGCGCCAGCGCGCGCAGGGTCACACGGTGGGGGGCGAGCGCGCGCAAGCTGAGCTCCAGGGCAAAGATGAACCGTTCCCGCCACGTGCCGCGTGGCATCCCGGCGGCCCGCTGCGCAAAGGTCTCCGACAACTCGTCGTACAGCGCGAGGACGACGGACCGCTTGTTGGGGAAGTAACGATACAAGAGCGCGGGACTCACCCCGGCCCGGGTCGCGACATCGCGCAGCGTAGCCGCGTCATAACCGCGCTCGCCAATCAGAGCGATGGCCGCCTCGTAGAGCCGAAGACGGGTCGCCTCGCCTCCCGCCGTCCGACCTGGCGGCCGGCCTCTTTTTCGGTGCTTGCTAATTTCTGTAAACACGTTTACATTAAACCATGGTTATCGTCATGCCACAAGGTCGCTGCGCCGTCGTGGCCGGCACGCGTCCGATTGCCGAGCGGGTTGCTGCAGCGACGACTGGGCACACTCGATGAAGGTCGTGATCCCCGGCGGCTCTGGTCAAGTCGGCACTATCCTCGCGCGTGCCTTGCAGGCCGACGGGCACGACGTCGTAGTGCTCAGCCGTCAGCCGCAGGGCTCCCGGCCGTGGCGCACCGTTGCCTGGGATGGCGCCTCTCCTGGTCCCTGGATGGGGGAAGTCGATGGCAGCGAGGTGGTGATCAACCTCGCCGGTCGCAGCGTGAACTGCCGATACACGCGCCACCATCGGCAAGAGATCCTGGCTTCCAGAGTGACGTCCACGCGCGCGGTGGGCGTCGCCATCGCGCGGGCGCGCCGGCCGCCTCGAGTCTGGCTCCAGGCCGGCACGGCGACGATCTACGCGCATCGCCTTGACGCGCCGAACGACGAGGCTACCGGCGTGATCGGCGGCCAGGAGCCCGGCGCACCACGCAGCTGGAATTTCAGCATCGACGTGGCGCGGGCATGGGAGCGGGCCTTGAATGAATCCGACACCCCCAGGACGCGCAAGGTCGCACTGCGGTCAGCGATGACGATGAGCCCCGATGCGGGAGGCATTTTCGACACGCTTCTGACGCTGGTCAGGCGCGGCCTTGGCGGCGCGGCCGGCGACGGACGTCAGTTCGTGTCCTGGACTCACTTCGAGGACTTCGTCCGCGCCATCTACTGGCTCATCGACCACGACGAGGTCGCTGGCGCGGTGAACATCGCTGCCCCCTCTCCACTCCCGAACGTGGAGTTCATGCGGACGCTGCGCGAGGCATCCGGCACGCGCGTCGCCTTGCCCGCGACCAGGTGGATGCTCGAAATCGGCGCGGTATTCATGCGGACGGAGACCGAGCTGATTCTCAAGAGTCGGCGGGTGGTGCCCGGCCGTCTGCTTCACGGAGGCTTCGTTTTCAGGTACCCGACCTGGGAGGCTGCCGCTCGCGACCTGTGCCGGCGATGGTCGGCGGCGCACCGGCGTCAATCGGTGGCTGCCTGACAGGCACACGTAACGCACGGTGCGTATGCCAGCCCGAGGCCGACCTGTGGCACCGCTGGATTCTGGGTCGTGTACACGCGATTCGCCCCAGTTCGCCAGATCGTGCAAGATGGGCCGTCCGGTCACTGCCTCTGACGGGATGCCAAAACAATGGCGGCAGCACTGCTCTCTCTCGACATCACGCCGAAGACGCCGGCAGCTCGGGAGAAGCTCGTGCGCGCCCTCCAAGCACTCGCCGCTGATGACGCCAACCTGGAGGTTCGGGCAGGCGTCGCACTCGACTGCACGGTCATCGGCGCCACCAGCGAGGCGCATCTCGAACAGATCATCGACCGCTTGACGCGGGAGTTCGAGGTCGAGGCACACGTAGGCCGGCCCACGGTCACGTACCTGGAAACAGTGACGCGGGTAGCCGAGGGCAGTGCCAGGCATGTGAGGAAGGCCCATGAACAAAGGGAGTACGCTCACGTCTCCCTACGCCTGTATCCCGCAGAGACAGGAAGCGGCTATCGCTTCGAGGACACCACGCTCGGCGGGGCGTTTCCGAAGCGCTTCTTGCCATCGATCGAGAGCGGCATCCGGGAGGCGATGGCGAACGGGATCCTGCACGGATATCCGATCGTCGACGTCCGAGTCGAAGTCCACGACGGGTCGCACCACGATACCGACTCGACAGATGCCGCCTTCAAAACGGCGGCGGCGGTGGCTTTCCAAGAGGCGGCGAAGAGGGCCCGGCCCATCGTGTTGGAGCCGGTCATGCAGGTCGTCGTCGGGGCGGACACCAGCCACGTCAAGGCTGTCCTCGAGGATCTCCTGATGCGGAGGGGCGACATGCAAGCGCGGACGCACCAACACGGCCAGGAGGTCATCACCGCGCGCGTGCCGCTCTCGGAGCTGTTCGGGTTCGAGGGGCAGCTCCGAGCACAGACACACGGACACGCGTCCTGCTCAATCCAGTTTGCTTGCTACCAGCCTGTCGTCGATGGCTCTGCGGACGATGACCGCATGTCTGGCGTTGGCACGCCACGCCGGCCAGCGTCAGATCCTCGCGCCGATGCGGCGGCCGTTCCCGAGCCCGGCGACACCGAAACCGACGCCTGAGCACCGTGCTGCAGCGCTGGCAGCGAACCGAGCCAGCAGCCGTCTCCCTGCTGCGACGAGGGGCCTGCGGCAAGTTGCTGACTCGCCGGCGATTACACGGATCTCCGTCGAACCATCGGTCCCCGAACGCCCGAACCCTTGCTGATCAGAATTACTCCTGCGTGAGCCAACTGCGCGCCGCCGCCGAGTCGATCACGGGAAATTTCGAGGTTGCCTGCGCGGCAGCCGCCAAAGCCAATGATTGCGATGCTCTGGTGACACCCGATCCCGACGGGTACCCCGATGCATTCCTGTACGTGCCTCTCGCGGGCATTCAACGGCCCGTCGGTCGGCGGCCACATGACTCTCGGTCCCCAGCCGGCCGCCGGGTGGCGCGGATTGTGGTCGAGTCGTATGATTCGCCCGAGGGATCCGCCCGCCGCGGAGCCGCTCGTCGAGCGACTGGCCCGGGCAAGAGCCCCGCAGAAGCGTGGCCGCGCGCTGACGTTCATGGCACTCGACGAGGCGCTCGCCCCGGCCGCCGAGGCACCCGCCGCGATCGAGCGGCTCGGGCGCGCGCTCGACCGGCTCGCCTCGTTGGACCCGCGACCGGCCGAGTTCGTCGATCTCAAGTTCTTCTGCGGCTTCGCGTCTGGCGACATCGCCGCGCTGCGCGGCGTGTTTGGGCGCACGGTACCGCGCGACGGGGCCAAGGCGCGGGTGGTTCTGCACGACTCGCTGATCGAAGACTGACGGTCGCCCGTCGGGTTGTCGTCCTCGATTGCGATCTATGGATGACGGATGCGCGACATAGACCCGACCATCTGGCGGGAGCTGAGCCCGTTGCTCGACCGCGCGCTCGACATCGACGCGGCCGGGCGCGAGGCGTTTCTCGCCGGCGTCCGCGCCGAGCGTCCGGCTGTCGCTCCGCTCCTCGAGCACCTGCTCGGCGAGCACGATCGGCTGCTGCACTCCCCGTTTCTCGAATCGCCGCCTCTCTCGAGCCAGGGCCCTGCCCCGACGCTGGCGGGTTCCGTCATCGGCGCCTACGCGCTCGAGGCCCCGCTCGGCATGGGCGGAATGGGCGCGGTCTGGCGCGCGCGCCGAATCGACGGCCGATACGAAGGCTCGGTCGCGATCAAGCTGCTGCACCTCGCGGTCCTCGAGCGGGGCGCCGACCGCTTCAGGCGCGAAGGAACGCTGCTCGCGCGGCTGTCGCATCCGTACATCGCGCGCCTCCTCGACGCCGGCGTCAGCGCGTCGGGGCAGCCCTATCTGGTGCTGGAACATGTCGATGGCGTGCCCATCGATCGCTACGCGGACGACCACCGGCTCGATGTTCGCGGGCGCCTCGGGCTCTTCCTGCAGGTCGCCGACGCGGTCGCGCACGCGCATGCGCACCTGATCGTGCACCGCGACATCAAACCGTCGAACGTGCTGGTGACCGCCGACGGCCAGGTCAAGCTGCTCGATTTCGGCGTCGCCAAGCTGCTCGACCAGGGCGCCGAGGCCGGACTCCCGACTCCGCTCACCCGCGAGGCCGGCGGGGCCCTGACGCCCGAGTACGCGGCGCCGGAACAGCTCACGGGTGCGCCGGTGTCGACCGCGACCGATGTCTACGCGCTCGGCGTGCTGCTCTTCGGGCTGCTCACCGGACGGCATCCAGCCGGATCGGGGCTCGGATCGCAGGCGGACCTGGTGCGGGCGATCGTCGACACGCCGCCACCTCGTCTTTCGGAGACCGCCGACGAGCCGCGCGTGCGACGCCTGCTGCGCGGTGACCTCGACACCATCGCCGGCACGGCCATCAAAAAGGCTCCGAGCGACCGCTATCCATCGGTCACGCTCCTCGCGGACGATGTCCGGCGCCACCTGCGGCACGAGCCGATCAGCGCGCGGCCGGACACGCTGGCGTATCGCGCCGCGAAGTTCGTGCGCCGGCACCGCTGGCCGGTCGCCGCGGCCCTGGTCACGTTCGCGATGCTCTCGACCGGCCTCTATGTCGCCAATCGCGAGCGGCTGATCGCGGAGAGCCGCTTCCGGCAGCTGCGCCAACTCTCGCAGCAGGTCTTCGACCTGGACGCCCGCATCCGCAGCCTGCCGGGCTCGACCGAGGCGCGGCAGGCGCTGGTGGCGGCGTCGCTCGAGTATCTGGAGGGTCTGGCCCGTGATGCCGAACGCGATCTGGATCTGCTGCAGGAGGTCAGCGACGGGTATGCCCGCGTGGCCGGCATCCAGGGCGTGCCGACGCAGCCCAGTCTGGGCAACCTCGCCCAGGCCGAGGCGAGCCTCGCCAAGGCCGACGCGCTCGCCGACACGATCCTCGCGTCCCGGCCTCGCGATCAGCGGGCGCTCGAGCGATCGGCGTTCGTCGCGCACGACCGCATGATCGTCGCGCAATCGGCGCGTCGCGAGGAGGATGCGCTGACACATGCCAGCCAGGCCGCCGGCCGGATGGACCGCGTGCTGGCGGACGGCGGGCCCAGCGACAGCGCGCGCAATGCGGCCTCCATTTTCTACGGCAATCTGGCCCTCGCCTACGTCAACATGCGCCACTACGACCACGGGATTCGCCACGCGAGCCGGCAGGCCGATGTGACCGCGGCCTTGGCGTCGACGCCGGAGCGGAGGAACTCCGCGCGCGGCCTCGGGCTCAGCGTGCTCGCCAACGCGCGGCGCCTGCAAGGCGACCTCGAGGGCGCGCTGACGGCGATCCGGGAGGCTCGCGCACTCGCCGATCGATCCACGACGGCGAACGAGTGGCAGCGCATGTTCGACCGGTACGGGATTCTGCTGCGCGAGGGCTTCATCCTCGGCGAGGACCGCGCCGTCAGCCTCGAGCGACCGGCTGAGGCGATCGTCCCGCTGCGTGAGGCGTTCGAGATGACCGAGGCCCTGGCGCGTCGCGACCCGAACGACTTCACCAGCCGCAGCCGCGTCGCCACCTCCGGACGCGAGCTGGCCGACATCCTGCGCTGGCGCGATCCGCAGGCGGCGCTCCTCGTCTACGACGTGGCGATCGGCCGGCTCGCAGAAATCCGGAACAGCGTGACCGCGCGCCGGGACCGCGCGCTGATCCTCGCCAACTCGTCGTACGCGCTGCGCCGTCTCGGGCGATCCGCCGACGCGCGGCGACGAGTGGATGAAGCCGTGACGATCCTCGGCGAGACCGGGGACTATCCGTCCGATCGGATCGGCGTGGACGCCGAGCTCCACACGGTGCTCCAGGCGCGCGCGGATCATCTCGCGGCCAGCGGGGACACCAAGGCCGCCACCGGCGAGTACGAGCTGCTGCTCTCGCGCGTCTCCGCGGCCCAGCCCGACAGCGACAACGACCTGCGCACGGCCTACCAGGTCTCGTTGCTGTACGAGAACCTGGCGGGGCTTTATCGCGCGACCGGCGCCGTCGCGCTGGCCGACCGCCTGGATAGCAAACGGCTGGCCCTGTGGGACCACTGGAGCCGGAAACTCCCCGGCAATGTCTTCGTGCTCCGGCGGCTCCGGGTCGCGGGATCCGAACCTCCGCCCGCGGCCGCCCGGCCGTAGTCAGCGCGCTCAGCGCGGGGTCCGATCTTCGTCGGGTTCAGGGCGGGACTTGCGATGTCCTGCAGCGGCCTGTCACGTGGGGCCGGAACGCCACCACCGTGGGATAAGCACCGGAGGTGTGAATCCCTCTCGAGGACCCACGCCACTCTTTTGCTCGGGCGATCAGCCGGCACTACTGCGGGCCCTGGACGAACGGCCGCAGTCGAACGACTCGAAGACTGAGCGGTGTCTCGCCCTCGCTGATTTCGACCGGCACAGCCGCTGCGCGTGCGCGCTCCATCAGGTCTGCGTCACCGGTCAAGCGATACGGTTCCACATCGATCGCGACGGCGAGATACGAGCCCGGTAGAACTCGGTCCATCGCGTAGTACGAGACGCCGCCACGTCCTCGGTTCTTCTGCGTGGCGCGATATCCCCAGCCCAGCGGATCGATCTCGGCTGCATCCCGTGGCATCAGCAACACGGAACCAGTCAGATAAGGGTTGCCTTCCTCATCGGTGACGGCTGCCATGAGCGTTCCGGTCCGGTCCGTGACGACGACCCTCACGTCCGTGACATCGACGCCAGGCTTGATATTGAGATTCGGTCCGGCGAGTACCTCGTTGGGTCCGTCAACGGATTGGATCGCCCAGTTGAACACCAGACCCATGGACTGGATTCGTCTGAGGCCGTACAGATCGCTGAATCGAAACGTTCCGTCCGCTTCAACCTCGGCGTCGAGTGAGGCGAAGTCGAATTCGCGCCCGACGGCCGTTGCCCTGATTCTTCCCAGCTTCGCACTGCGCGGCCATGGCGCAGGCCCTCCACCGGCCCATTCCAACCGGCCCGAGACCGTCGCTCCCCGCGCCGTAGTGACGTTAATACCCGCGATCGATGCGTCCGTCACTTCGACGGCGACCTCCGCGATCTCGAGTGGACGCCCGCGCCGTGTGCGTCCATTCGTCACGGTCAAGATATACGCTCCGGCCGGGACCCGCGACAGAGAGAACGCACCATCCTGCGCGACCCTTGCGGTAGCGACCATCCTCGTCATGTACCCACTCAGAATGCCTGTGTACCCGACCGTTGCCGGTCCGCCGCGCAGCCAAATGTCAAAACTACCGGCGGCCTCGCCAGTCGATGTGTTGGCGACGCCACTGACCTCCATCAAGCGGATGGGCGTGACACGGATTGACACTGACTGTTCCTTGCCGGCCTCGACGACGATCGGCTGTGCGTCGGCGAGAGAAGTGGTGGCCGGATTGTAGGTCCGCATGTATCCGGTCGAGGCCTGCGCCGGGACCCTCGACTGCATCGTCACGGCGACGACATAGCGACCGGGTGGAAGCGAGTGCAACCGGAATTGGCCTCGGTCGTCGCTTTCGTCAGGATTGCCCGTGGGGATTTCGTAGTACGGTCCTGCCCACTTCTTGCGCCGGCCGACAGCCTGAACCCGAGCGCCGACAATCGCCGTACCGGATCCGTCCGTGACGATACCCGTAAGAACGCCGGTCGACGTCGCAGGCGTTTGAACTGCGCGCACTTCGATGGCCGCTGCGGCAGTCACGGCGAGAATGCACAAGGTCCCAACGCCCCATACACGCATGGTCATCAGTACCTGCTCGGTCTCACTACGACCTTCAGGACCGGAACTCCCGCGGACGCAGTGAACGGCGCCATCGCAACATGGACTTCGCGGGTCCGGACGTCCGCTCCCACGTAGCGCGTCACATGAACATCGTATTTTCCGCCCTCGACGACACTGAAAGCGAAACGACCATCGTCGCCCGTGACGAATCGCGGCCCGATGATGTTCGGCCCCTCAGTGTTGTCGCGGAGAGCGACCCTTGCGTCCGCCACGGGCCGGCCTGCTTCGTCGACGACCACACCCTCAGCGGTGACCAGCCGGATGTTGTCTGGGATCACGAAATCCCGGATGCGCACGCGGTCACTGACGGACACGACGACCCTTGCTGCGCCCGTTGGCTCCGCCACGCCCGGGTAGAACACGCGGGGGAATGTAAGCTGGCCGTCGTGACCGCGGATGAAGTTGAAGCCAAGTGACGTACTCGCCCGGTGCAACGAGTCGAAGCTCGAACGTGCCATCCGCTGCTGTCCACGCCTGAACACGGTTGCCGCTCCCACCCGGCTTGTCGACGTCGGCGGTCGGTACAAGATCGAGAGGCAGGCCGCGGATGCCGCCTCCGCGACCGTCGACCACGCGGCCCATGACTCGGCTGTCGTACCTGACGTAGAGCACGGGCGCGCCGCAGCCGCGAGGGTCGTTGATCGTCACGTTGAGCGGGACGCCGGCATAGCCCTGCGGCGCCCTGGCGACAACCTCGTACTCGCCGACCGGCAAGCCAGTCAGCTCGAACCCACCGCGATTGTCGGCGCGCGTCGAGACTGTGCGACCCTCGCCCGTCGCCGTAACTGTAACGCCGGGCATCGGCTGCAACTCACGATCTGCGCGGCGGGGCCACTCCCACAACTGCACTCGACCGGCGACACTCGCCAGGTCGCCCGGCCTGATCGCCGCGAGCGACCGCAGGTAAGTCAGATCTTCGGCCGCGTTCGCCACCGGCCGCGTGCGGGAACAGATGCTCGTTGACAGCTGGCCCGTTGACGATCCATGAGCGTACACGACGTACGACTCGCCCATTCGGAACGGGTACCCGCAATCGGTCTGGCCGTATCCGGTAACGACCGTGACCTGCGAGAGCTGGAACCCGCGGAATGCTTCGACAACGGCGAACTGCACGAGCCGCCCGCCCATCGAGGACGAATCGATGGACACGACGTGCCCGACGAAGACTGCGTCAGCACGCCAGGCTGCGTCGCAGGGCAACCCCGGGCCGCCGCACGAGCAGGCATCGGCAGATTTTGGCGAGAGGCCGATCACGCAGACGGCGAGCGCCGCAAGGAGGGTTCGAACACTCATGAATCTGAACATTGACTGCAATTGAGATACCCCAGAGTTGACGCACAATTCCACCCGGGCGGACGCCGCCCATCTACAATCGTGCCCGGAACGACGACATGTGTGACGGAGGACTAAGCCCTCACGTAATCCTCTCGACATTTGACACCGCGCCGGCGCCTTTGGCCGTCACCGGCGTCCTGTGTCAGTTTTTTCGCGAGGGTACCGGCGACCTCATGGTCCAAACAACGCTGGTTGGCGGGTGCGTGCAGCCAGCGGTAGTTGCAGGTGTGGAGCGGCGCAGCATAAAGCTACGAAGCACTGCCGTCCTTGGCGCGCTTGGTCGCTCGTAGTGAGCGCTCGTAGTGCGGCGCCACTTCGGACCACCGTTCAACAAATCCAGGTCCAGTGTGAAGCACTTGTTCGAATGCCTCCATGGCCTCGTCGTGTCGACCGAGGATACTGAGCGCCACCCCGCGGCCCGCCGTACATGACACCCATGGAGATGAAGGGAGTCGATCGGTCTCAGGAGCGAGACATTCGACCATTCGTTCGAACGCAGCGAGTGCCGCTGCACCATCGTTCATCTTTACGTAGACGGTGGCGAGCGCGCCAAGAGCCCTCAGGTCATTCGGCGCAGCGTCCACTGCCGCCCTGGCCACTCGAAGCGCTTCATCGAGGCGGCTGGCCTCCGCTAACACACCGGCCAGCACCGCCCGTGACGATGGAGTATCCGGATTCGACGCGCACGTGTCGCGCGCAATCGCGATGGCCTCGTCATAGCGATCCTGACCTGCCAGCACCGTCGCCAGCAACTCCTTGACGTCCGCAGACCGAGGGGCCCGCAGGAGTGCATCGCGCAGCACATGTTCGGCCTCGTCCAACCGATTCAGCTCGTACAACGTACACGCAAGACTGAGTGCGTGACTCACGCTCGGGCCCAGCCGCATGGCACGTTCCTGGACAGGCGCCGCATCTTTCCAGCGACCCAGCCGAGCCAGCACCGCGCCCAGATTCCCCCAGGATTCGGCGTCTGACGGATTGAGCTGCGCTGCGCGCTGGTATGCATCCGCAGACTCTTCGAAACGTCGAAGAGTTTCGAGGCTCACGCCGTAGTTATGGAAGAACTCGGCAGTTCCAGATCCCGCCAGCCGTATCGCCTCGCAAAACGCTTCGACCGCCTCGTCGTGGCGCGCCTCCTCTTGCAGCCCGCAAGCCAAAAGGTAATAACCTCCAGCCGACGGCGACTGCTTCAGCAGGTTCTGGAAGCCGACAATCGCATCCGTTCGTCGGCCCGGAACCTCCAGCAGACACCACGCGCGCTGGAACTGAACGTGCGAATCATCTGGTCGGATGCGGAGCGCGCGCTCGTAGGAGTTGGCGGCAGCCTCATACCGGTGCAGGCGGATGAGCAGGTTGGCCAGTCGGTAGTGAAACTGCTCTCGCGCGTCGCGCCAGATCACCATCACAGCGTATATCGACCAGACGTGGCATCTTGTCCACGCCCGTGCCGCTCATCTCGCGAGGTTGCACCCGAGTCGGGCGCGCGTTCAGAGCGCGCTGCAGCTCCGCATTCGGGAGATCGCGTACCCGCGACCGCGCTTTGGCTACCAGCGCATCTGGGTGATGCGGCGCGTGAAGGCTGGCCGATCAATCGGAAGCGCGTGCGGCGGTTGTATCGCCTCGACGGCTTGCAGGTACGGATGCGCGTGCGGCGACGGAAGCACATGGCGTTGCACCACGGGCCGGCGCCGATCCAGCGGGGCCGACCGCGCGCTGGAGCATGGATTTCGTCCACGACGCGTTCGCCGACGGCCGTCGTTTCGTGTGCTCACGGTGGTCGATCAGTGGAGTCGGCAAAATCCGTTGCTGGAGGTGGCCTCAAGCATGTCCGGGATGACCGTCGGACAGGGGTTAGATCGCGTGCTCGCCGGCCCACGGGTGCCGCGCTCGATCACCGTCGATCACGGCACCGAATTCATGTCGCGGGCGCTGGAGGATTGGGCCTATCGGCGCGGCGTGCAGCTGGATTTCATCCGGCCCGGGAAACCCGTGGAAAACGCGTTCATTGAAGCGTTTAACGGGCGCCTGCGCCATGAGTGCTTGAACGTCCACCAGTTGACGTCGCTCGCCGATGCGCAAGCCAAGATTGAGGCGTGGCGCGTCGACTACAATCAGCGACGGCCGCACAGCTCGCTCGGGCATCTGACACCGGACGAAAACGCCGAACAGCGTCAGAATCGGGTCGTCGAAGAAGTCGCTTTTTCTAGCTTAGAACTGTCTCGTTAAGGGACCAACGTCAATCAGTGGAACAGTCTCCGGTGGAATGGTCTGCTTGACAGGGAAGCGTACGTTCGCACGACCCCGAGAGCGCGCCACTCTCACCCGCCCGGAGACACAGCTCGGCCGTGCCGGTGATGCTGTCGCCCGTCTGGAAGCTCGTGCGATCGACCGTGAACCGCAGCTCGAACTGGCCGTCGATCGCGCTCGCCGTCACCGGCTCCGGCGCGACATCCGCGGGCGTCGTCGTGCCCGGCCCGCACGCCGCGAACGCCAAGGCGAGCGCCGTCAGCAAGCCGAGCCGATTGGCCTTTGATCGAGCCACGCCCGAACGATACGGTCCCAGCCGACCAGGGTCCGCCCGCCAAAGGTCATCCCGGTCACCCCGGTCGACAGGCCTCGTCGTGGCTAGCCCGCGCGTTCGCGGGGGTCGCGAGCCGGCGCCGCTTCGTTGTCGTCATCGCGGCAGTGGGTTCGGTCCGGTCGCGGTCACCAGGCGCTGGGGGACCCAGTCGTCGACGTGGTGGAACCCGTCGATCTGGTCGCCGTGAAGTTCGGCGGACGCCTGCAGCGAGAGGCGATAGAACTTCACGTGCGTGAAGTCTTCGAACAGGATGTAGACGGGGTCGGGGGTGCTGTGCGGGCCCTGAAACTGCTGGCCCGTCAGGACCGGCTTGTGGGTCTCGACGAAGGCGTCGAACGTGTCGCCCACGACGACGCCGAGATGCTCGAGGCCCATCTTGTAAACGCGCTGGTGCACCGGCGGAATGAGTTCGATCATCGGAACCGCCTTGCCGTCGAGGACCTCGAGCGGCTCGGCCGGCAGGATCAGAGAGATCGGCCGGCCGTTCCAAACGTTCTCCCGGTTCGCGGCCGCGTGGCGCTCCAGCAGAGTCCGGACGTGCACGTACTGGTCCCACTCGGGTACGCGGAAGGCCAGGTGGCTGAGCGCGTACGGGGCGATGTCGATGCCGCGCGTCAGCAGGCGGTCGCGCTGCTGTGCCGCGAACGCCCGGTAGTCGCCGATGATCTCCGCTATTGGGTCGGACATCTCGCTCCTCTCGGTCAGGGCGACGTCACGTGAGGCGGATCGACAGGCGTCCCCCGCCTCGACCCGAGCAGGCCGAAGCCCGTCACGTCCGTGGCGGCCCGGACGGGATTTCCGACGCGGCGCGGTTGAGCCGGCTTATGTGCTCGATCGCCGCCGCCATGTCCGCCTCGGCACGAGCAGGCCGCCAGTGAACTTCGTTTCGTCGATGGTCGCATCCGACGGAATTCGCATCGCATCTCCGGCCAGCTCAAAGAGTGCCTGTCTGAACATCAGAATAGCGCGGCCGTTGGCCAGAGCAAAACCGGCCCGCCGTACACTCAAACGGGGCGCCGCAACGCCCCGTGAGCCTCGAACGGTTGTCAGCCTTTTGTCAGCCGACAGTTGAAAGTGTTGGTTGCGGGGGCTCGCAACCCGCTGAATTTGGAATTCTCCTGGTCGGCCGCGTAAACCCTCCGCGCGAGTAGTCGAAGCGCTCGTCTGATATTCTGCCTGGGACGCGACAGTCGTCGCCGCTCGGGTTCTGGCGACCGCTCCCGTGCAGGGCTAACAAGTGTTCTCCGTTCCATTCGAGTTCAAGTGTTCGGCATGTGGCCGCGACCCTGCCGCGGCCGGCTGGAGCTTGTGTGCCCTCTGCGGCGGGTTCTTCTGCGGCGATCATCTGGTCGTGAAGAAGGGCGTGTCGACATGTGACTCGTGTGCCGTAGAGCGCGAGCCACGCGAGGCATCGGGCGGAGTATCCGCCGAGGATGAGGCTCGCGTCGTTTCGCTGGTTCGCGCGGACGTCGAGGCCACCATCGGCGCTGGACATGATGACGCGATCATCGAAGCGGCCGCGCGGCGTCGACTGTATGCGGACGTTCCCGCGCAGTATGTCGGCGACGTCGTTGATGACGTCCAGCAGTATTTCCATGACGCGTTTGTCGACACCACGTGGCCGGCGTGTCCGCATCATCCGAACCACCCGCTGTGGTTCTCTGACGGGTGGTGGCGCTGTGAACGCATCGAAGAGCCCATCGCCAGACTCGGGGCGCTCTTTGGCGTAAACCAGGAGCGCGAGGGTTGACGCTTTGGGCAGTCATCTTCGCGGCTGCAGCAGGCATCGTCGCGTTCTTCGCTTGGGCGAACCGTCAGACGGCGAAAGCCCATGCGCGATTTACGGCCAATGACGTCGAGATTGCTCTCGCTGAACTCTTGGACCCTGACGCGCCGACCCATGACACCTGGGATCTGTTTCTGGGATGGCCGATTGATGACCCGCACCTCGAGTCCGTTCGCCAGGAGTGCTTGAAGATCTGCCGCGAATGTCCGCCGGTTCCGGGTAAGGACATCAACGAAGAGGGCGAGACACGCGTTGCTGCGCTCCTAGCGGACCTGCGGCGCCACAGCAACTCGGGCAGCGGCGGTGCCGATGCTTTCTCGACCTCCGAATGAAACACCCGACGGTTCGGCGCTTCGTAGGCACGTACCATTGCAGATTGGGCCGAGCGGCGGTTCTGGTTCACAATAGAAGCTCGGTCGCCGGAGCCGTTTACCATGCCGCAGCTAACGCGCATCACTCGTGACCCCGCCGTAATGGGCGGAAAGCCGTGCATTCGCGGCATGCGCGTCACGGTCGGCACAGTCGTCGGCCTCGTCGCCGCAGGACGCACTCGGGACGAGATTCTCCGCGAGAACCCCTACCTGGAGGCAGAGGACATAGCGGAGGCCCTGTCCTACGCCGCCTGGCGGGGTGGAGGAAGTCGAAGTTCCGCTGCGCCAGCCGTGAAGCTTCTCGTGGATATGAACCTGTCCCCACGCTGGGTCGAGCGTTTGGTGCGTCACGGGTTCGAGGGCGTCCACTGGTCGACTATATCGGTGCTGCCAGCGCGCGCGACGTCGAGATCCTGACGTGGGCGAGCGAGCATGCGTTGGTCCTCATCACGAACGACCTGGACTTCTCGGCAATCCTCGCGGCCAGCGCTGGCGCCTCGCCGAGCGTCGTGCAAATTCGAGCCCAGGACCTGCTCTCCGATGAGGCGGTGAGCACCGTCGCCAGGGCACTCGAAGTACATCGTGAGGACATCGAGCGAGGCGCACTTCTGTCGATTGATGAAGGCGGGACGCGCGTAAGGATGCTGCCTCTCAAGGGTTCGCACGGTGCCCTCGTAGCTGCAATCCCACTCCGCTCCGCAGGCTCTCGTCCCACCCTTGGTGGACGCACCGGCGCGACGGCACGCTGGACGGTGCGCACGCTCACCGCGCAGCCGCGACCGGCGAGCAACTGCTTCACTACCACCGCATCGCCCTCAGCCTCGACTTGAAAGAGCGTCTGCGCCGTCGCCTGATCGTCCGCGGACAGCCGACGCGTGGACAGCCGACGCGCGGACGGCCGAACCTGCACACCGGCCACGGCGCCGCGCCGGGAGCGCCGCACCGTATTACGTATGCGCCGAGATAGTCGCCGCCCAGGCGTCACGTGCGATCGACTCCCTTCAAAGAAGTCTGACCGAGCACGGGATCGGGCACCGGTGGGACGACGATTACGTATCGGTCAAGACAGATGCTGGCCTGCTTCTCGACCTTCTGGGCCGGTTGGATCAACCGAGTTCCACGCCAGTGCTCGAGAACACCATCGGAGCGGCTGAGCCCTGGGTCAAGTTGTGGGGTGCGTTGGGATTGATCCGTAGCGGAGAGACTCGTCGCTCGGGAAGTCTTCCGGCAAATCGCCGAATGGCCTGAGTGCCGAATTACTCTGGCACGACAGCTCCAAGCGTTGGATCGATCGGAACTGTTTCCTGCCGACTTCTCGAACCAGCCGAGCCTGGCTGAAGCGGCGATGGTGGATTGGCTTCTTTACCCAACCGAGCTGGGACGAGCCCCCGACGAGATAAGGCAGTTGGAATCGCTTCCCGATTGAAACAGATGACGGTGTCGCCGACTTGTACGTCTTTGCCTTCAGGACCCACCCGCCACACTGGTTAGCCGACAAGGATTGGGTCGTTGGCGTGGCCGGACCGTTCCTGGCGAGCGACCAGCCGACATTCGAGAGTCTCGGCGCCACCTTCAGTCAGTTCGAGAGCTTGTCCGTTAGACCGCTCGAGGAGCATGTGGAGACGCTGCGCAGATCCGTCGAAGGCATTTCCGGATCGGGAAGTTGACGCTGGGATCGTTCGCAGCCGGCGCCCTGGGAGCGTCGATGCGAGCGCCGGAAATACACCTATGCGCTCCCGAACGCCGCTTAAGCTGAGGCCGCGAGCGACTCCAGCCTCTTGAGCGTGTCGGGGTATTTCCGCACTAGCCAGATCAACGCGGCAGCCTGCTCGTTCGGCTTGCTACGTCCCTGTTCCCACCGCTCGAGGGTGCGGGGGTTCACGCCAATCTTGAACGCGAACACCTGGCGTGACATCTTGAGCGCCTCGCGCGTCTCACGGACAACGTCCGCGTCGATTGGCGGAACAGCGATCGGCTTCACTGCTCTGGTCTTCAATGTGAGCCGACCTTCGCGGTGATCGCGCATGGCTTCCACGCCCGACATGAGCTCACGGAAGAGGCTGCGCTTCTTCCGAGCCACCGGTTGCTTCTTTACTGCCATAGTTTCATTTCCTTCGTCGGCGCCGTACGGCACGCCGCGCAAGTTCGACCTCGAGAGCCGCCTTCAAAGCCCGTTTCTCAGCGGCGCTCAGGTCGGCCATTTCGTCCTTGTCGTAGAGCGTCATCAGCCAGATCTGAGCGTCTGCCGAAAGGTGGTAGTAGATCACCCTGAGGCCACCACGCTTGCCCTTGCCTCGGCGCCGATCGGCCCATCGCAGCTTACGAAAACCGCCGGTGCCCGGCATGACATCGCCCGCCTCCGGATCCCCGGCTAGGAACAGCTGCAACGCTCGATATTCATCGTCCTCCAGGTAGCCCGCGACAATCGCTGTGAACGTCGGGGCCTCGATGAACTCCAGGCGATCGATCACGCGATCTCGAGCGCCACTTTGCTTCGCTCCGGCTTCCAGGCGTTGATGCGCGACGCGTTGAACGGGCGGTTTGATGTCTGTACTCGCGGAGACCCTGGACCGTTTCAGCCGGGACCAGGAGGACACAGCAGGACTCTTCAAGCGTCTCACCTTCGCCGGCGTGAACATCGTCACGCTCGACCTCCGCGCGCACGAATTCGCGCTTACCGGCCAGAGACCTCGATTGCCGAGAAGACCGAGGCGATGGTGCGGCTCGCGCTCGCGAACAGCCGGATGAAAGACTTCTTCGACATCCACCGCCTGGCCGACACTCGAACGTTCGACGGTGAAACGATGAGGCTCGCAGTCGCGGCGACGTTCACGCGAAGGGGCATCGAGATCCCGGACGAACGTCCGCTCGCGCTGACCAGCGATTTCGCGGATGACGCTCAGAAGAAGATTCAATGGGCAGCATTCGTTCGACGTGCACGACGGCCCGACCTTGCGGACCTGTTGGCCATCATTGCGACCCTTGATCGTTTTCTCTGGCCCGTGCTTCAAGCGGCCGCTCGAGGGGAACCATGGCCGCACATATGGTCGAACGGCGCGTGGAAACGACAGTAGCGGCGTTCGCTCAGCACGATTCAGCTGTCACGTCGTCGTGAGCTTCGGCCTCGGTCGTGAAGCGCTTCACGAGAGGCTGGAGGCGTCCACTGAAGGTCAAGCCCCTTGCGGAGCCGAGCGACCGCTCGGCGTCTGGCGCTCGTGAACGATCTGACGTTGCCGAGGAGTGGCCTTGGGTTTCGGCGCCACTCTGTTCTGCGACGACGGTGATTCTGGCTGATTTCCTTGAACGCGGCTTTCGCCGAATCACGATCTCGACATCCTGGTCGAGCGCCGTCAACAGGTTCATCAGGCGTTCGACGGAGTAGCCCGCCAACTTGTAGTGACGAAGCGCGGAGACCTTCGGTTGGGTCACTCCCAGCACCTTGGCCGCGTCGGCCTGCGAGAGCTTGCGCCCGTCCAGCACCTGATTGAGCGCATAAGCCAGGCGAAGCTTAGCCTGTCGCCCGACGGCGTCTGGAAACCCAAGATCCGCGAACACGTTTCCGGTGCCCCGAGTGACCCGTTCTCGCCGTTCAGCACTTCGACCTGCCATCTCGCTCCCTATACTCGGACTTCGCGATTATTCCAGTTCTGGGATGGTCAGACAACCGCTTCTGGTGTGGTCCACTCGGTATACTGGACTGTCACTGTCTCGACGCACATGCTCCTGACCATCCGAACGACTCACCAGCCGGCCACCGATCTCGGATTCCTGCTGCACAAGCACCCGAGCACGTGCACACGCGGGAGTTCCCCTTCGGCAACGCCACGGTCTTCTACCCGGAGGCCAGTGAGGAATCGTGCACGGCGGCCGTGCTTCTCGACGTCGATCCGGTCGGCATGGTTCGTGGCCGAGGCGGCAAGGGCGGCGCCGAGGACCAGTACGTCAACGACCGGCCGTACGTCGCGTCGTCTCTACTCTCGGTCGTGATTTCGCGCTGGTTCAACTCCGCGCTGGGTGGCCGATGCGAGCGGAAACCCGATCTTGCGGCTTCTGAAATTGCCGCTCGAGGCGCGGCTCGCGGCCGTTCCCTGCCGTGGAGGCGAATCGTTCCTCCGCGCGTTGTTCGAGCCACTCGGCTACACGGTTGAAGCAACGCGCCACGAACTCGACGAGAGCATGCCGGCGCTCGGCCCGAGCCGGCTGTTCACGGTCACATTGCGAGCGGCCCGGCGGTTGAGCGACCTGCTCACGCACCTGTACGTGCTCGTCCCGGTTCGAGATGACCAGAAGCACTACTGGGTTGGCGACGACGAAGTCGAGAAGCTGCTTCGTCATGGGCAAGGCTGGCTCGATAGCCATCCCGCGCGAGACGCCATCGTCTCTCGATACCTCGTGCACCAGCGAGGTCTGGTTCGTGACGCTATCGCGCGGCTGACGGCAGAGGAACAGCCCGAAGAGGAAACCGCAGCCGCTCAGAAGGACGAACAGGAAGCGTCGATCGAGCGCACGATCAGCCTGAACGAACGCCGCCTCGACGCCGTGTTCGAAGTACTGAAGGCCTCGGGCGCGTCCCGTGTGCTCGATCTGGGGTGTGGCGAAGGCAAGCTGCTTCGCCGCCTCCTGGCCGATCATCAGTTCGCGGAGATCGTCGGCATGGACGTGTCCGGCCGGGTTCTCGATCTGGCGGAATCGCGCTTGAAGCTCGAACGCCTTGCGCCGAAGCAGCGCGAGCGCATTCGCTTGATGCACGGCTCACTGATGTATCGCGACCCCCGGCTGAGCGGCTTCGACGCCGCCGCCGTCGTGGAAGTCATCGAACATCTCGACCAGCCTCGGCTGCGTGCCTTCGAACGGGTGCTCTTCGAATCTGCGCGCCCGGGAACCATCGTCCTGACGACGCCGAACGCCGAATACAACGTGAAGTGGCCATCACTCCCGGCGGGACAGTTCCGTCACCAGGATCACCGCTTCGAGTGGACGCGCGCAGAGTTCCAGAGCTGGGCGAATGACGTGGCATCCCGGTTCGGCTATGCGGTGACCTATCGGCCTGTCGGCGATGAGGACACCACGGTTGGCCCTCCCACGCAGATGGCGGTGTTCGCCCGATGACCTTCACGATTCCCGAACTCTCCCTGGTGGTCCTGATCGGACCGTCGGGTTGCGGCAAGTCGACGTTCGCCAGAAAGCACTTCACGCCAACCGAGGTGATGTCGTCCGACGGATTCCGCGCGCTCGTGTCCGACGACGAGAACGACCAAGCGTCGACCGACGACGCTTTTGCCGCCCTGCATTTCGTGGCTGCGCGCAGGCTGGCGCGCGGAAAGCTCACCGTTGTCGATGCAACCAACGTTCAGCCCGAAGCCCGCAAGCCGCTCGTAGCGATTGCACGCGAATACCACGTTCTGCCGGTAGCCATCGTGCTCGACCTGCCGGAGCGCGTCTGCCACGAACGCAATCGTTCGCGGCCAGACCGCGACTTCGGCCCACACGTGATTCGGAACCAGCGGAGCCAGCTGCATCGCTCCCTGCGTGGCCTCGGACGCGAAGGCTTCCGCCACGTGCACGTGCTCAAGTCGCAGGAAGAAGTTGATACCGCCGTCATCGAGCGGCAGCCGCTCTGGAACAACCGCAAGCGTGAGACGCGGTCCATTCGACATCATCGGCGACGTACATGGGTGCTGCGACGAACTCGAACAGTTGTTGCAGCAACTCGGATACGAGAAGAACGACGGCGGACCATGGACGCATCCCGGGTGGTCGCAAAGCGATCTTCGTCGGTGACCTGGTGGACCGCGGGCCGCGCATCGTCGACACGCTCAGGACCGTGATGTCGATGTCAGCGGCCGGTAGCGCCCTCAGCGTGCCCGGGAACCACGATATCAAGCTGAAACGCAAGCTCGAGGGGCGCGACGTGCACCGTCTCGCACGGGCTTGACCGCACGCTGGCGGAACTCGAACAGCAGACGCCGGAGTTCCGCGCCGAAGTACAGCAGTTTCTCGACGGCCTGGTGAGTCACTACGTGTTCGACGGCGGCCAACTCGTGGTCGCGCACGCCGGCATGAAGGCGGAAATGCAGGGGTGCGGGTCGGCCAGGGTGCGGGACTTCGCTCTTTTCGGTGAAACGACAGGTGAGACCGACGAGTTCGGGCTGCCCGTCCGCTACAACTGGGCGGCCGAGTACCGCGGACCTGCCAGCGTGGTCTACGGCCACACGCCCGTTCCTGAGCCCGAATGGCTCAATCGCACCATCAACATCGATACCGGGTGCGTGTTCGGCGGCAAGCTCACGGCCCTGCGCTGGCCCGAGAAGGAGCTCGTCTCGGTTCCGGCCCGGCAGACGTACGCGGACCCGGTTCGCCCGTTCATGCCGCCGGCGGCCTCGCCGCTGAGCGCCCAGCAGGCGAACGATGACCTCCTGGACATCGAGGACGTGCGGGGGAAGAAGCTCGTCACGACTCGGCTGCACCGAAGCGTGACAATCCGCGAGGAGAACGCGGCGGCTGCACTGGAGGTGATGAGCCGATTCGCGGCGAATCCGAAGTGGCTGATCTATCTCCCGCCGACGATGTCGCCAAGCGAGACCAGCAAGGCCGAGGGTCTGCTCGAGCATCCCGCCGAGGCGTTTTCGTACTATCGAACCAACAGCGTATCGACGGTCGTCGTTGAGCAGAAGCACATGGGCTCCCGCGCCATCGTCATCGTGTGCCGGGACCAGGGACGTCGCCCGTGCGCGATTCGGTGTCCTCGAAGACGAGGATGGCATCTGCTATACACGCACTGGTCGTCGGTTCTTTGAGAATGCGGCGCTGGAGCGTGAGCTGCTGGCGACCGTGCGGACCGCCCTCGACGCATCGGGGTTCTGGGAGCGGCTGAACACCGATTGGGTGTGCCTCGACTGCGAGCTGATGCCATGGTCGGCGAAGGCGCTCGAGCTTGTTCGGCAACAGTACGCGTCGGTTGGTACAGCCGCTCGCGTGGGCCCGGGCGAAACCGTGCGGGCGCTCGAGACCGCCGGCGCGCGCGGTATCGACATCGGGGCTCTCCTCGAACGTCACAAGGTTCGTCTGGAGCTTGCCGAACGGTTTGCGAGGTCGTATCGCAACTATTGCTGGCCCGTCGAGTCGCTGCGGGACATCCGCATCGCCCCGTTCCACGTGATGGCCACCGAAGGCGCTGTGCACGCCGGCAAGGATCACGTCTGGCACATGAACGCGATCGGCAGCTTTGTCGAGGAGGGAGACGGCCTCCTGATGCGCACGCCCTATCAGGTCGTGAACCTCGCTGATCCCGCCAGCAAGACAGCAGCAACCGGCTGGTGGGTGAACCTGACCGCGACTGGCGGTGAGGGCGCGGTCGTCAAGCCGTTGCAGTTCGTGGCGACCAGGTCTCGTGGCCTGTTGCAGCCAGCGGTGAAGTGCCGCGGGCGTGAGTATCTGCGGATTATCTACGGGCCTGAGTACACCCTGCCCGAGCATCTCGAGAGGCTGCGGGAGCGGGGGCTGTCGGGTAAGCGATCGCTGGCCCTTCGGGAGTTCGCGTTGGGGATCGAAGGCCTCGAACGATTCGTGCAGCGAGAACCTCTCAGACGTGTTCACGAGTGCGTGTTCGGTGTTCTCGCACTCGAGAGCGAGCCAGTCGATCCGCGCCTGTAGCAGAAGCTTTCTCTCCTTCTGGATGCGCCAGGAGCAAACGCAAGCGAAGAAAAAGAGGGGGGAACACAGACTCGGGAGCAGTGGTCCCCCTTTGCTCGTGCGCGGTTCGCCGAATCAATGAGCCACGAGAGGAAGGTGATTGAGTCAATCGGTGAACTAGCGATGTTCTTTGCAATCAGCCACTTCACCACTGTTCAATCGGGCGGCGCTGTTTGCCGCCCGTGTCGCAGTCGGCGCAGTTGTCGGCAGCAGTGGTGGAGGCATCTGGGGCGTGAGCGACCCCCATTTGCGCTGCCCCCTTCATGGTCCCACGCCCAGTCCGTAGGGGGTCGCTCACGCCCCAGACGCATGTCTCGTTCGTCCGGAGGAACTGCGCATGTCCCGTCGCTGTCGAGTGCGCCGACATGAGCCGCCGCGTGCGCGCCAGCCGTTCACCGGTTCGATCCGCACGGCTGTCAGGTTTCGCCGGGAACTTGCGTTCATTAAAGGTGAGCGCGCACTCGCTCTGAATCCTGAACTGCGGCGGCCGACGATCGCCGCCTCCTGCCTCTCTTCCACCAGCGCGCCTCGATCGCCTTGCGACGTTCGCCGACGTGCGGCGACGGTCGCGTGCACGGCGGCCATCACGACGCGAGATTGTCCGGCGGTCCACGGCTCGGTCAAGCCACTCCGCTTCGCTCCGTCCGCTTCGCGGCTTCGGGCTTGACCGAACCGCGGCTCCGCCGGGTTCTCGCAATTACGTGATGGCCTCCAGGCTGACCGTCGCACTCACGCGGAACGAATCGATTCATCCTCGAAGGAGTCGCGGCGTTATGATCCGATCTCGAGAGCGGCGCAATCGACGACGCGCGACGGTGCGCGAGGCCTCGTCCGACGCGACGATCGTTGCGACGAACCGCTGCGAGCGCTCGTTCGCACGCTCGCTCGGCAAGCCGCACGCGAGCTCTTCGCGCGGGAGCTGACGACGCAACGACAGGATCGACCTGAGGTGACAGTGCAATGAAGGTTGCGATCTACGCGCGGTACTCCTCGGACAACCAACGCGACGCCTCGATCGCGGACCAGCTCCGCATCTGCCGCGAGTTCGCCGCTCGCCAGGGCTGGACGGTCGTTCAGGAGTTCACCGATCACGCGATCTCCGGCGCGACGCTGCTGCGCTCCGGCTTCCAGGCGCTGATGCGCGACGCGTTGAACCGCCGCTTCGACGTCGTGCTCGCCGAATCGCTGGACCGCTTCAGCCGCGATCAGGAAGACACCGCCGGTCTCTTCAAGCGCCTCACCTTCGCCGGCGTCAACATCGTCACGCTCGCCGAAGGCGACATCACGCATCTGCACATCGGGTTCAAAGGGACGATGAACGCGCTGTTCCTGAAGGACCTCGCCGAGAAGACGCATCGAGGACTGCGTGGGCGCGTGGAGAGCGGCAAGGCTGGCGGCGGGCTCTGTTATGGCTACCGCGTGGTGAAATCGCTGGCCGGTGGCACCGCTCACGACGGGCGAACGAGCGATCGAACCAGGGGAAGCTGCGATCGTGGAACGCATCTTCCGGGAGTACGTCGCAGGAATCGCGCCGAAAGCGATTGCGAAGCGGCTGAATCAGGACGGGATCGCCGGACCGTTCGGCGGAACGTGGAGTCCAAGCACGATTCACGGGAACTCGAAACGTGGTACGGGCATCCTGAACAACGAGCTCTACGTCGGGCGTCTGATCTGGAACCGACTGCGTTACGTGAAGAATCCGGACACCGGCAAACGCATCTCGCGGCTGAATCCGAAGGCAGAGTGGATCACCAAGGAGATTCCGTCCCTCCGGATAGTGAGCGACGAACTCTGGAACGCCGCGAAGGACCGTCAGAGCGCAACGCGACGAACGATCACACGCACCGGCAACATCGGCTTCGCAAGGCGGCCTCAGTATCTGTTCTCAGGGCTGTCGAAATGCGGCGTCTGCGGCGCTGGTTTCATCATGGCCGGCCGGAATCGGCTCGCATGCTTCGGCGCTCGCGAGAAAGGCACCTGCGACAACCGCCTCACCATCAGGCGTGACGAGGTCGAGAGGCGAGTTCTGAAGGCGCTCGAGGAGAAGCTCCTGAACCAGGAACTCTTCGAGGAGTTCTGCGAAGAATTCACGCGCGAGATGAACCGGCTGCGAATGGAACACCGCGCCAGTCTGTCCGCGGCGGAACGCGAGATCGAGCGGATCGAAGTCCGGCGCAAGAAGCTGATCGAGATGGTGATGGAACGGCGTGGCGCCTTCAGAGGTGAAGGACGAGCTGAACGCGAATGCAGCCAGACGGCGAGGAACTGAAAGCGACAGCTCGCAGCCACGGACGAGCCGCCACCGCTGCTGCATCCGGAGATGGCCGGCTCTACCGCCGAAAAGGTCACAGCAGCTGGCGACAGGCCCTGGAGCATCCAGAGACCCGCACGGAAGCCTCTGAGGCGCTTCGTGGCCTGATGGACGCCATCGTCCTGACGCCGGACCAGGGCGAACTTCAAATCGAGCTGAAAGGGAATCTGGCGGCGATGCTGGGGGCCGCCCACCCGCCTTCGCGCGCGCATAGAACGCAAGCGCGCGTACGGCGCGTCCGCCGTAGCTTTAACGGAGGCGGAAAATGCGAAGAGGTCGCCAGAAACGGGCGACCTCTCGCTGCAAGTTGTGACCGACAGTTGAAAGTGTTGGTTGCGGGGGGGGGATTTGAACCCCCGACCTTTGGGTTATGAGCCCAACGAGCTACCGGACTGCTCCACCCCGCGACACTGAAGAAATGAATTATACCACGGCCACGCCACCCACGCCCACACCACCCACGCCCATTCCCCTCGACCGAGTGATTCGCCGGGTGACCAGGCCATGCTTCAAGCGGGAGCGTCGCGTCCTGCTGCTCGCCGGCGCCTGTGCCCGGCGCGCCGCCGGCCGGGCGCGGGTCGAGTCCCTACGTTCGCGCCGGCGCGGCCCGCGCCGCGCGACTCGCCTGGCGCCTGGTCACGGCGCGCACGACCCGCGCGCCGAGCAGCACCCCCACCACCGCGGCATAGATCATCGGATCGGTGACGTCGAGCTTCACCTTCCACCAGTAGTGGATCACGCCGAGAATCGCCGTCGCGTACACCAGCCTGTGCAGCAGGGTCCAGCGCCGCCCGCCGAGCCGCCGGATCCAGCCCTTCGTGGAGGTGAGCGCCAGCGGAATCATCAGCACGAATCCGGTGAACCCCACGGTGATGTAAGGCCGCTTGACGATGTCTTCCCACAGGCCGTCGAACATCAACGACCGGTCGAGGATGAAGTAGATCAGGAAGTGGATGCTGCCGTAGAAGAACGCGAACAGGCCGACCATCCGACGCACCGAGATGATCGGGTTCCACCCGGTGAGCCATCGCACCGGGGTGATCGCGATGGTGACGACGATCAGCCGCAGCGTCCAGATGCCGGTGGTGTTGGTGATGGTCTCGATCGGGTTGGCGCCCAGGTCGCCCATGAACCCGCGCGCCACCAGCCACGCCAGCGGCGCCAGCGCGGCGACGAACACGGCGGGCTTCAGGAAGACCACGGGAACGAAGGACGAAGGACGAAGGACGAAGAACGGAACCGGGAACGTGGAACGGCGGAAGGGAACGAAGAACCGGTCGGGGTAATCCGAGCGGTCCAGCGGTCCGAGCGTTCGGCGTCGGCGTTCGGCACGTTCGGCAGGCTCGAGGCGTGCATTCCGATCGGATCCGGTGCGTGGTTCGCTACCAACGACAACTGGCGCTCCCGGTCAGTAGTACTTGCGCAGGTCCATGCCGGCATAGAGCGACGCGACCTGGTCGGCGTAGCCGTTGAACGGGAGCGTCTTCCGCCGGAACAGCTCGCCAAGACGACGTTCGGTCTTCTGGCTCCAGCGCGGGTGATCGACGTCCGGGTTGACGTTGGCGTAGAAGCCGTACTCGCTGGCGCGGGTCTGCTGCCAGGTGTTGAGCGGGGCGTTCTCGACGAAACGCATGCGGACGATCGACTTGATGCCCTTGAAGCCGTACTTCCACGGCACGATCAGCCGGATGGGCGCGCCGTTCTGGTTCGGCAGGACTTCGCCGTAGAGGCCGACCGACATCAGCGTCAGCGGGTGCATCGCCTCGTCCAGGCGCAGGCCTTCGGTGTACGGCCACTGCAATGCCGGCTCGTGCCTGCCCGGGCATCTGCTTCAGGTCCACGAGGGTCTGGAACTCGACGAACTTCGCCCTCGCCGTGGGCTCGAAACGCTTGACCAGGCCGGCCAGCGGGAAGCCGACCCAGGGCACCACGATCGACCACGCTTCGACGCAGCGCATCCGGTAGATGCGCTCCTCGAGCGGGAACCAGCTGACGATGTCGCGGACGTCGTAGGTGCCGGGCTTGGCGCAGTGGCCCTCGACGCGGATGGACCAGGGCGTCGGCCGCAGGGTGTGGGCGTGGCGGGCCGGGTCGGACTTGTCGAGGCCGAACTCGTAGAAGTTGTTGTAGGTGGTGACGTCCTGGTACGAATTGACGGTCTCGGTGGTGTCGAACGGGCCGCCGCGCGCCAGGGCCGGGAACTTGTACGCGTTGGGATTCTGGGCGGCCGCCGCCGCCGGCCCGGTAGCGACCGTCGCTGCCGCCGCGACCGCGGCGGAGCCGAGACCCTGGATGAACTCCCGCCGGCGCAGGTACAGCGCCTTCGGCGTGATGTCGGAGTAGCGGCAGTCCTCAGGCGCCCTGATGAGCATGGTCTCTCTCGATCATACCAGCCCGGCGCCGCACGCACGACCGCGCGGAACGAGGCCCTCTCGACCTTTGATGCCGGAGCCGGCGTGAAGGAGTCGGGCCGGCGTACGATACCGTTGGCCCGTCATGGAGCAGGATCGAGCCGCCGACATCCTGTCACTGCTGTCGCACGAACTGCGCGGTCCGCTGGGCGTGATCCGCGGCTACCTGAAGCTCCTCGAACAGGCGTCGCCCGCGTTGACCGACGCGCAGCAGCGTGCGGTGGCAGCGGCGCTGAAAGCCAGCGACCGCACCGCGGAACTGTTGACGCAGACCAGCCTGCTGGCGAACGTGCAGCGTGGCACCGTGGTGCTCGCCCGTCGGACCGTGGCGTTGGCGGACGTCCTCACCAACGCGGTCGCCGAGGCATCGCGCACATCCGGCAAGGGTTTGACCTTCGAGCCACGTGACCTGCCGCCGGCACGGATCGACGTTGACCCGGCAGTGCTGTCCAATGCCCTCGCCAACCTCATGACGGCCGTCGTACGCGCACGGCCGTCCGACCCGGTGATCGCCGTCACTGCCGCGCGCGATGTCCGCGACGGCACCGCCGGGGTCGCGACGCGCGTCGCCCCGCCGGAGACGACGCAGGCCGACCCGCATGCGGTCGACATCACCCGCGGCGGCCACGGACTCGACCTCCCCATCGCCGGCGCGCTCATCGCGGCCCAGGGCGGAAGCCTCCACGAACTGCGCGAGGGCTCGCGATTCGCCGGCGTGGTAGTGTGGTTGCCCACCACGCCGTGACCAACCCGGTTTTCCTGCGCATGGCCTGCCTGGCGCTCCTGCTGAGCGGCCTCACCGTGCCGGCGCGCGCCCAGATGCGCCTGGCCGACGCGTCCGACCGCGCGGCGTTCCGATCGTGGTTCGTGCTGCTCGCCGATGCACAGTTCGAGCGCGCCGCGGCGGAAGTCATCGACTGCGCGGCGCTGGTCCGCTTCGCCTTTCGCGAGGCGCTGCGCGCGCACACGCCGGAGTGGGCCCGGCAGGTGGCGCTCCCCGTGGCGCCGCCGTTCCCCGACGTGCGGTCGGGGCCGCCGCCCGACGCGCGGGGCTGGCCACTCTTCCGCGTCGCGGCCACCCCGCCGCGCTACGCCGAGTTCGCCGACGCACGCACGCTGATCGCCCTCAACACCCGGCGCATCAGCCGCGACTCGACCAGGCTGCAACCGGGCGACCTGCTCTACTTCCACCAGCCCGAGCAGCGCCAGCCCGATCACCTGATGGTGTTCGTCGGCCGCTCGTTCTTCGAGCCGGCGCATGCCGACTGGATCGTTTACCACACGGGCGCGAGCGACGAGGGGCCGGGCGAGGTGCGCAAGGTCCGGCTCGCCGACCTCCTGCGTCATCCGGCCGCGCGCTGGCGGCCGGTGCCCACCAACCCGCAGTTCGCCGGCATCTTCCGGTTCACCGCGCTGTGACACCGCACGCGAGAGGCGTCATCGGACCGGCCGTCGCGACCCGGTCGCACGCCATCGTGGCGGCGACGCTGCTGCCCTTCGTGGCCGCCACGATCCTGCTCGTGCCGGCAATCGCCGCCGCGCAGGAGCCTGCGACGGAGGTCACGCCGGCCTTCTCGCTGTCGAGCAGCGAGATCTTCACCACGCGCGATCCGGCGTCGTTCAACCTGACGTTCCGCCGCGTCACGCAGCTGGATTTTCGCGTGTACCGCGTGCG
Organism: uncultured Acidobacteriota bacterium; assembly: GCA_963707795.1. GTDB lineage: Bacteria > Acidobacteriota > Vicinamibacteria > Vicinamibacterales > UBA2999 > JACCSI01. The sequence continues at coordinate 2,247,826 of OY970174.1, forward strand.
CGACCCGTTCCAGTTCTTCGCCGGCCTGCGCGACCCGCACCAGCTGGGCAGCGAGGAGCAGCCGGTTCCGCTCGAGCGGAGCTGGATCGAGCGGCTGGCGGAGTGGAAGACGACGCGCCGGCGCGAGATCCGCGGGTTCTTCCGCGGCCAGGTGAGCGCCGGCTATCGCGTGCAGCGCCGGGCGGCGCAGGACCGCCAGCAGATTGCCCGCCGCGTCGTGCTCGACGCGGCGTCGTTCGCGCAGGTGCCGCTCATCAACCCCGATCAGCTGGTCGTCGCGTGGCGCGAGATGCTGCCCGATCATCGCGATGCGGAGTACCGCCGCGTGCCGCTCGAGATCGACCAGCCCGGCGTCTACCTGGTCGAGGCCGTGTCCCACCTCCTCCGCGCCTACACCATCGTCATCGTCTCCGACCTCGGCCTGGTCACCAAGGTGGCGCCCGGGCAGATGCTGCTGTTCGCCGCGGATCGGTTCAGCGGCGAGCCGACGTCCGGCTGCGACGTGCAGGTGCTCGCCAACCAGCAGCCGATCGGCAGCGGCCGGACGGATGCGGACGGCGTCCTCGCGCTCGCCCTGCCCGAGGTCAAGGCCGACGCGATCGTCGGCGTCGCCCGGTGCGGCGACCAGGTGGCGGCGACCGACCCGGGCGGCTGGTTCGCCAGCATGCCGGTGCGCGAGCTGGCCGGCTACGTGTACACCGACAAGCCGGTCTATCGTCCCGGGCACACCGTCCACCTCAAGGCGATCGTGCGCTGGCGCGAGCGCGACGCGCTCGTGCCCTTCGACCGGCCCGAGGTCGAGGTCCGGGTCAGCGACACGCAGGACAAGGTCGTGTTCCGGCGGACGATGGCGGTGGACGGGTTCGGCGCCGTGGCCGCGTCGTTTCCGGTGCCCGCGTCGGCGGCGCTCGGGGCCTACAGCGTCCGCGTCGCGACGGGCGAGTACGAGGCGCAAGGCGCCTTCGAGGTGCAGGAATACCGGCGACCCGAGTTCGAGGTGATGCTGACCCCGTCGAGCCGATTCGTCGTGCAGGGAGACGAGGCGGTGGCGTCGGTGCAGGCGCGGTACTACTTCGGCCAGCCGGTGGCACACGCGCGCGTCCGCTACGTCGTGAACCAGCAGGCGTACTTCTCGCCATTCCGCTGGAATGACGAGGCCGAGGGCGACGCAGGCGGCGGGTTCTGGTACGGCGGCGACCAGACGATCGAGGGGGAGCTCAGGCTCGACGCCCAGGGACGCGGCGAGATCCGCGTGCCGTCGCCCGTGGACGAACACGGACGCGACGTGAGCCTGCGGATCGAAGCCCAGGTGACCGATGCCAGCAGCCGCGAGGTCAGCGGCAGCACCGTCGTGCATGCCACCTACGGCGGCTTCCTGCTCTCGACGCGCGTGGGCGGCTACATCTTTGGCCCCTCGCAGCCGGTGCCGGTCGCGGTGCGCGCGCTCGACTATGCCGGCAACCCGCAGCCGGGCGTCGCGATCACGTTCGTGCTCGAACAGCTGACCTATCCGTCCGGCTCCTATGGCGACCCGGCCGCCGCGGCGGTGGGGCGCAGCAGCGCGACGACCGGTGCCGACGGGTCGGCGAGCGCGTCGGTCACGCTGCCGTCCACGCCGGGTGCGTATCGCGTGCGCACGATCGCCACGGCCGGTGACCGGGAGATCGGCGACACAGCGTGGCTCTGGGTTCCCGGTGCGCAGGACGCCGCGGCCGACGAGGGCGATCGCTACCTCGAGCTCATCGCCGACAAGCGTTCGTACGCGCCGGGCGACACCGCGCGACTGATCGTGCGCGGCGAGCCGGTGTCGGGGCCGATGCTGGCGACCAAGGAAGGCCAGCAGGTCTCGTGGCACCGCCTGCTCCGGCCGGCAGCGTCGGACGCGATCGAAGTGCCGATCGAGGCGGCGGATGTCGGCGACATCCAGGTGAACATCACCTTCATGCGCGAGGGCCGGCTGTACCGCGCGGAGCGGCGGCTATCGGTCCCCGCGACCGACCGGATGCTGCAGATCGCGCTCACGCCCGATCGGGCCACCGCCAAGCCGAGCGAGCCCGGCGTCTTCACCGTCCAGGTCACCGACGCGACCGGCGCGCCGGTCAGCGCCCAGGTGAGCCTCGGCGTCATCGACGAAGCGGTCTATGCCATCCGCGCCGACACCACGCCGGATCCGGTCCGCTTCTTCTACCGCCGCGAGTACAGCCGCGTCGGGACCAGCTTCTCGCGCGACTACTACTTCACCGGCTTCTCGGGCAGCGAGCGGCTGCAGCTCGCGGGACGCCGGCGGCGGCCGGCGACGCTGGCCGACTTCAAGGGCGACGCGCCCATCCAGCCGCAGGTCCGCAAGGAGTTCCCCGACGCCATCTACTGGCTGAGCGACCTGGTGACCGATGCCGGGGGGCAGGCCAGGGTCTCGATCAAATATCCGGATGCGCTGACGACCTGGCGGCTGACCGCGCGCGCGGTGACCCGGGACACGCGCGCCGGCGTTGCCATCGCGCGCACGACCACGACCAAAGATCTCATCGTCCGCGTCATCACCCCGCGGTTCCTGACCGAAGGCGACAGAATCGTGCTGCCCACGATCGCGCACAACTACCTGCCGGACGCCAGGCAGACGCGTGTGTCGCTCACCACGAGCGGTCTGGACACCGATGCGGCCGGCGGCGCGGCGCTCGCCCCGACGAGCGGCATGCTGGCGAGCGGCGCCGAGCGGCGAGACGACTGGCGACTTCGCGCCAACACCGTCTGGTACGGCAACGATGACGGCGACGGCAAGCACCGACACGGACGTGGATGCGGTGGAGCTGTCCATTCCGGTGCTGCCGTACGGACTGCGGCGTGACGCGGGGACCAGCGGCGCGCTGGCCGGCGCCGGCGAACACACGACCGAGGTGACGATCCCGGCCTCGGCCAACCCGGCCTCGCGCGCCGTGACGGTGTCGCTGGCGCCCTCGCTGGCCGGGTCGCTCCTCGGCGCGCTCGACTTCCTCACCACCTACCCCTACGGGTGCACCGAGCAGACGCTGTCGAGCTTCGTGCCGAACCTGATGGTGACGCGCGCGCTCGCGCAACTGAAACTGGCGCCCGCCGAACGGCTGTCGGTGCTCGACCGGCAGGTGCAGGAAGGGCTCCGGCGCCTCGGCGACCTGCAGCATGACGAGGGGGGATGGGGGTGGTGGAAGACCGACCAGGATCACCCGTTCATGACCGCGTATGCGATCTACGGTCTGACCGAAGCCGCGCGGGCCGGCTACCCGGTCGACCAGCAGCGCGTGGAGAACGGCGCCCGCGCCCTGGCGGCGATGTACGACCAGTTCCCGCGTGCCGAACCCGATCTCAAGGCGTACGTCGTGTACGTGCTGGCGCGCGCGCGGCCGGGCGACGATCACACCGCGAAGCGCAACGATTTGTGGGAGGCGCGCAGCCGGATGTCCTCGTACGGCCGCGCGTTGCTCCTGCTCGTCCTCGATGACGCGAAGGACGCGCGCGGCGGTGAGCTGGCTCGCGCGCTGATCACGGAGGCGCAGACGCGCGGCGACCTCACCTGGTGGGCCTCGGATCGCGACCCGCTGCTGTTCGACTTCGCCGACACGTCGGTCGAGGCGACGGCGACGGCGCTGCATGCACTCGCGCGCCGCGACCCGGGGAACGCGCTGATCGATCGCGGCGTTCGCTGGCTGATGCTCAATCGCCGCGCCGGCTACTGGGGATCCACCAAGCAGACGGCGATGGCACTGTACGGCCTGCTGGAGGTGCTGCAGGCGCGGCAGGAGACGCCGCAGGCCTTCTCCGTCGAGGTGCACGTCAACGGCGTGCTGGCCGGCACCCATGCGTTCGCGGCCGATGCGTTCACGGCGGCGGACCCGATCGTCGTCTCCGCGGCCGGCCGCGACGGGGTGAACAGCGTGCGGCTGGTCAAGAGCGGCGGCGGCACCGTGTACTGGGCGGCGCGGGCCACGTATCACGACACGCAGGGCGCCCAGGCACGAAGCGGCAGCCGGGAGCTCGCCATCGCCCGCCGCTACGCGCGGCTCGTGCCCACACGCCTGCGCGAACGGATCGTGTATCGCGAGGAGGCGTTCGACGGACGCGTCAGCCCCGGCGACGTGCTCACCGTGCGCCTCACGGTGGCGGGCGCGAAGGACTGGCGCTATCTGATGATCGAAGATCCGCTGCCGGCAGGCGTCGAGGCCATCCAGGATACGACCGCCTATCCGATGGAGCGCGACGACCGCTGGCGCTGGTGGTGGGGATCGCAGGTGGAATATCGCGACAACCGCACCGTGTTCTTCCAGGAGCGGTTCGACGAGGGGCGCTACGAGTTCGTCTATCTCGTGAAGGCGATCTCGTCCGGCGAGTTCCGCGCCATGCCGGCGCAGGTGGCGCCGATGTACGTGCCGGACGTCGCGGCGTCCTCCGAGCCGCAGACGCTCACCGTGCTGCTGCCCGCTGCGGGGGGCCAGTGACGCGCACGATGGTGACGCTCACCGCCTGGCTGGCGCTGGGCAGCGCGGCGCTGGCCGGGCTGTTCTGGCTGTTCCTCACCACCCCGGAATCGAACGCGCTGACCGTCGCGGCATCGGCGGTGCTGGCGGCAGCCATGCTCGTCGTGGCCGCCGTCACCGTCAACGCCGCGGTGCTCGTGGCGCGCGGGCGCGCGCTGGCGCCGGCGATCACGGCCGGGCTGCGCGGCCTGCCCTGGTTCATCGTCGCCGCCCTCCCCGCGCTCGTCGCCTGGCTGCTCGTCGCACAGGCCGATGGCTGGATCGATCGGCACAGCGGCGAGATCAGCGCGTGGTTCATCGCGCGGTTCGGCTGGGCCGACGTCACGCCGCTCTTCCACGTGCAGCACTGGGTCAGCCGATGGATTCGCTGGGTGGCGGTGCCGCTGGCCGCGCTGGGCCTGCTTGCCGCGCTGCTGCACGCCGGCGCGCGATCACTCACCCGCGTTCAGTGGCTCCGGCACGCATGGCACTGGCGGCGGCTGGCGCTGGCGTCGCTCGTCGTGGCGCTGCTGTTCCTCGGCCCGTGGCAGCTCACGGCGTGGCGCCCGGCGCTGCCGGCGACCTGGATCGAGCCGGCGGTGGCCCTCGTCCGGCTCGGCGCGGTGGCGGTGCTGGCGCTCATCGGCAGCGCGCTGCTGGTCTCACTGGCCGTGCGCCCCATGGCGATCGACCGGGCTGGCGGCGCGCACGATGGCTGACAATCAGCGCACGTCCTGCCACGCCTTGCCGCCGGCCACCGCGCGGCGGAAGCACGCCTCGGCGCGCGCGTAGGCGGTGCGGTGCGCGCCGGCCGACAGCGGCCGGAGGAACTCGGCATCGGCCGGGCAGGCCGTGCGGCCGGGCAACCCGGGCACGATCAGCGAGGCGCCGCCCACGCCGGCCTCGGCGAAGTACAACGCAGCGCCTTCGCGCACCCAGAGCGGCCGCTCGGCGAGCACGCTGTCCACCAGCGCGTGCGCCACTTCATGACGGATGGTGCGTTCGACCTGCCCCTGCTGCCGGAGCATCGTGATCGGGAGCAGGTCGATGGTCTGCCCCTCGGTCGCCCCCGAGACCCACCACGGCTGACCGGTGGATCGCCCGAACGCCTCAACGGTCGGATGCACGGTGACGCGGATCGTCGCCGGCACCGGCACCCCCGCGCGGGCGGCAATCCGGTCGCGCGCGGCCCGGATCAGGTTCGCCACGAACGCGCGCTCGCGCTCTTCCGACGCCGGCAATGCAACCAGCACGTCCGCCGGCCGCGGGTCGGCAGGCGGGCCGCCGGGCGGTTCAGGGCGCCCCGGGGCAGGCACCGGAACCGGCACCGGCGAGGCCGGAACGGCGGCGCCGGCAACGCGCGACGCGGCGCGATAGGCATCCACGCGCAAGCCGGGGAAGTAGAACGCCAGGATGTCGGCGGCAGCAGCGCCCGCGCGCGCGCGCTGGCCCGCGCCGATCACGCACAACCCGACGCCGTGGCCGAACCCACGCCCCGCGAACGCGTAGCCGGCACCCGTGCGGCGCACGTCGAAGGCCGTGCTCTTGATGCGCTGCCACCCGCTGGTCCGCCCGACCGCCATGCGAAAGTCGTGGCCGGAGATCTCCGCGGGCGTGAACCCGTCGATGCGCAGCCGGACGACACGCGACGAGGCGTTGCGTTCGACGACGCGGAGGTCGCGCAGGCGATCGCCGCGGTGGCCGGCGGCGCGCAGGGCCCGTTCCAGCGCCTCGGCGCCAAGCTCGCTCGTCCACTTCGGCTCCTGGCCGCAGGCATCGTCGGGACGCGAGCGGGCCGCATAGTCGACGGCGCCCGGCCACACGGCCGAGGCGAGTTCCGAGTGGCCGCCGCAGGATGCGGAATAGAAGACGCTCGCCGGCTGGCCGTCGTGCAGCAGCAGCCGCCCGGCCGTCGCGTTCGCCGCCCGCCGCGCCGCCGCGGTGGACGGGCGCATCACCTGGCAGTGCGTGGTGTCACAGAGGTCGTAGTTCTCGCGCCGGTGCCGGCGCAGGTTGGCGAGGGCGAAGGTGCGCGCCGTGACCGCGAGCGCCTGCTGTGCCGCGTCGCTGGCGGTCGGCTCGCCTTCGGCGGTGACGACGCGCGCGATGTAGTCCTCGAGATCGAGCTGCAGGATGCGGCCGTTCGCGGCGGTGCCGATCCGGATCGTCTGGGTCGCGGCCGGCGGCGTTGCGGGCGGCGGCGCTGCCGTTGCCGCAAACGGTGCCGCTCGTGCGGCCGCCGTGCCCGGCGCCGCGCCTCTGGCCGCAAGCAGGTCGGCCGCAATCGCGGCCGCGTCGAGGCCCGCCGCGCCGGGCGCCACGACCACGATGCCCCGCGTCGGCCGGGTCGCGGGCTCGAGCGCGACGACCAGGCCCATCCACGACCCACCCGGCATCGGCGCCGTGCCGGTCTTGGCGAACGCCGCGACGCGGCGCGCGCCCAGCGCCCGCGCCGACCCGTAGTCGGCGGCGCCGCGCAGCCCCTCGCGCAGGATTCGGCGGGCGCCCTCGCCCACCGCCAGGGGCGCGGCCCCCTCGAATCCCGCGAGCCGGACGATCAGGTCGAGCATCGCGCGCGGCGTCATGCGCGGGCCGTCGAGGCCGACGAGCGCCGCCGCGAAGTTGGCCGCGGCCGCGACCGGCGGCAGCCCGAGCCGCGCGCGCACGCCGTTGATCACGGTCCGCGGCAGCCGCGGCGCCAGCGACACGAAGAAGCCGTTGCAGGAATGCGCCAGCGCCTCGGCGGGCGACAGGGGGCGCTTCAGGTCGGGATGGGCGCAGACGTAGCGGCGGCCCTCCACGGTCACCGCGCGCACGCACACGTGCCTGGTGTCCGCGTCCACGACCTGGCTTTCGACGGCGGCCACCAGCGTCAGCGCCTTGATCACCGACCCCGGCAGGACCGGCGTGTCGAGGACGTCGCGGCGCTGCTCGACCTGCTCGGCGGGATGGGCGAGCGTTCGGATCAGGTAGGCGGCGCCCGGCTGCGCCCGCACGACCGTTGGCCCCAGCGCCCCGCCCGACAGGGCGATGATGCCGCCGAGCAGCAGCCAGACCGCGGCGCCCGTGGGACCGGTCACAGCTTCGTCTTGCAACCCGGGCGGCAACGGCACGGGATGGTCTTGTCGCCCTCGGTGTTGTAGTCGTAGGTCAGCTCTTCACCGGCGGCGATGTTCCGCGCGGCGCGGATCCAGATGATCTTGTCCACGACGTCCACCCAGCAATTCGGCTTGCACGAATGGTTGATGAAGCGCGCGACGTTGCCGCCCACGTTGGCGTCGCGGCTCCACGCGCGGTTGACGCGGAAGACCCAGATGCAGCCCTTGCGCAGGTAGCGATCTTCGCGGTTCTCGCTCTGCTTGTTGGAGATGAGCTCGCCGGCGTAGTCGATGATGCGCTTGTTCTTGTTGATCGGCTCGAGCGCGAACACGCCGAAGCCGTGCAGCTTCGATCGGCGGCGTCGAATTTTCGGAGCGATGACAGGACGACTCATGCAGCGGGGGCAATTGTAACGCGATCGCCGTGCCGCGCCCGCGGCGCACGTCCCGCACACCGCGTCGTGATAGAGTCTCCGCCGGTAACGAACCGTGGAGGTGCCCCCGTGCGCGCTGTCTCGACCCTACTCGCACTCGCGCTGACGACGGCGTACACCGCGCCGGTCGCCGCACAGAACCGCCAGACGATTCCAGGTCCCATGCCGAACCTTCCCTTCAGCGCCGCGGTCCGCGCCGACGGCCTCGTCTACGTGGCCGGCTCGCTCTCCGCCGAGGGCGATATCCGTGCGCAGACCCGGAAGACGATCGAGGACATGAGCCAGGTGCTGCAGAAGGCCGGCTCCAGCCTGGCGCAGGTGGCGTCGGTGCACGTCTACCTCACCCGCGCCGACGATTTCGCGGCGATGAACGAGGTGTACCGTACCTTCTGGCCGAAAGACCCGCCGGTGCGCACGACGATCGTCGCCGACCTGGTCATCCCCGGCGCGCTGGTGGAGATCTCGATGGTCGCGGTACCGACGGGCGGCGAACGCGCCGTCATCCATCCCGCCGACTGGATCAAATCGCCCAACCCGTACAGCTACGGGATCAAGTCCGGCGACTGGCTGTTCCTCTCCGGCCTGGTCTCGCGCAACGGCAAGGACAACTCCGTGGTCGAAGGCGACCTGCCGACACAGACGCGGACCGTGCTCGACAACGCCGGTCAGATCCTCAAGGCCGCCGGCCTGTCGTTCGAGCACGTCGTCTCGTCCCGCGTGTTCATCACCGACGGGTCGAAGTTCCAGGAGATGAACAAGGTCTACCAGACCTATTTCCCCAAGGATCCGCCGGCGCGCGCCACCGTGGTCGCGCCCCTGATGGGCCCGCAGTACCAGGTCGAGATCACGCTGACCGCGTCGCGGCTGCCCAAAGAGGCGCTCACCACGCCGATGGCCGACGGCACGCCGGGCAAGCCCAACCCGGTGCTGAGCAGCGCCATCAAGGTCGGCAACCGGCTCTACCTCTCCGGCCTGCTCGGCAACACCGCCACGAACAAGGGTGACACCGAGGCGCAGACTGTCGAGCTGCTGGCCCGGGTCGGCCGCACGCTCAAGGCCGCCGGGTTCGACTGGTCGCACGTCGTCGACGGCATCGTCTACATCACCGACGTGAAGAACTTCGACGCCATGAACCGCGGCTACCGCACCGTCTTCAGCAAGGACTTCCCCGCCCGGGCCACGGTACGGACCGGACTGGTGGCTGCTGACGGGCTGGTCGAGATCATGTTCGTCGCGGCTCGCTGAGGGCCGGACCCGGGGGGGACGGCAGCCCGCCGCGCAGAATGTCCGCGCGCTGATGCTACGCTATCAATCATGGAAGGCGTGGTTCGCGCGTGGGGCAAGATTCTCACCGGGTATCGTCCGAACCTCTCGATCGAAATCACTCGGGAATGCCCGCTGCGCTGCCCGGGATGCTATGCCTACGGCGACGAGCACCTCGGCGGCGGCATCACGCTGCGTGACGTGCGCGACCTCAAGGGCCAGGCGCTGGTGGACGGCGTCCTCGGCCTGGTCGATCGGCACCGCCCGCTGCACCTCTCGCTCGTCGGCGGCGAACCGCTGGTCCGCTATCGCGAGCTGAACACGCTGCTGCCGATCCTCGCCAATCGCGGGGTCTACACCCAGGTCGTGACCAGCGCGGTGCGGCCGATTCCGCCGGAGTGGGCCAGCCTGCGGCGGCTGCAGATCTGCGTGTCGATCGACGGGCTCCAGCCCGAGCACGACGCACGGCGCACGCCGGCGACCTACGACCGGATCCTCAAGCACATCGCCGGGCATCGCATCACCGTGCACTGCACCGTCACGCGCCAGCAGGTGCAGCGGCCGGGCTACCTCGACGAGTTCGTGCGCTACTGGTCGGCCAACCCGGACACGCGGACGATCTGGATCAGCCTCTACACGCCGCAAGTCGGCGAGCAGTCGGCGGAGTGCCTGACCGCCGACGATCGCCGCGCCGTGATCGCCACCCTGCACGCGATGCGCCACCGCTATCCGAAGCTGCAGATGCCGGGCGGGCTGATCGACGCGCTCGGCGAGCCGCCGGCCTCGCCCGACGAATGCATCTTCGCCCGGACGACCGAGTGCTACTCCGCGGATTTCGTGCAGCGCATCACGCCGTGCCAGTTCGGCGGCACGCCCGACTGCTCGCAGTGCGGGTGCATGGCGTCGGCGGGCCTCGCCGCGGTGGGCCGGCATCGCCTGAGCGGGCTGGTGGCCATCGAGGGCATCTTCAACGCTTCGCTCGCCATCGGCACGCAGGTGCGGGCCGTGCGCGAGGCGATGACGCCGTCCCGGGGCCACGAGGCCGCCGGCACCCCGTCGGCGTAGTCATCGCCCCCCAGGACGCTCGTTCGTGGGACCGGCCGTGGGACCACCTCCGGCCTGGCCCTCGCCGCGGTCACCGCCATCGGCCCCACCGTCAACGCCGGCGCCCCGCTCGACGTCCAAGCGGCCATGGAGAGACTGTGGCAGGACGTCCGGCACGGCGTCACCCTGCTGTGGCGGTTTCCCGCCGTCACCATCCCGGCGCTGCTGGCGCTCGCGCTCGGCACCGGCGTCAACACCGCCCTGTTCAGCGTCGTCAATGCGGTCCTGCTGACGCCGCTGCCCTTCCCTGATTCCGGCGCACTCGTCCAGGTGTGGCGCACGGAGCTGCCGCGGCTGCAGTACGGATCGGCGTCGTATCCACGGTACGTGGACTGGCGGACCAGCAACCGCGCGTTCGCCGAGATGGGCGCTTACGGGCCGGCCGGGCTGACGTTGACGACGGTGGACGGCCCACCGGAGCGGCTGGCCGGGGCGCGCGCGACGGCCTCGTTCTTTCGCACCTTGGCGGCGCCGCCCGTGGCTGGCCGCCACATCGCAGACGACGAGGACCGCCCGGGAGGCGCCCGCGTCATCGTCATCGGCGAGCAACTGTGGCGACGGCGTTTCGGCGGCGATCCGCGGCTGCTGGGCTCGACGCTGCGGATCGACGGCGCGCCGCACACCGTCATTGGCATCGCCCCGGCGGCCTATGCCGAGATGTGGCGCGTCGAGGCCTGGGTCCCGCTGGCGAGGGCGGTCGATCCGGCCTCCCGCGAGTCGAACTTCCTCGTCGTCGTCGGGCGGCTGCGGGAGCAGCAGTCGATCGAGCGGGCGCAGGAGGCCATGACCCAGCTCGCGGGGGAGCTTGCGCGCGAGTATCCGGCGGACCGGTACGGGTTCTTCATGATGCCGCTGCACGAGGTGCTGACGCGCGGGCCGCGTCAGGCGCTGTGGATTCTTCTCGCCGCCACCGCACTCGTGCTCCTGATCGCGTGCGCCAACGTCGCCAACCTGCTGCTGGTACGAGGGGTGGCCCGGCAGAGGGAGATGGCCGTGCGCACCGCGCTCGGCGCCGGCCGCCGGCGACTGGTCCGCCAGTTGGTCACGGAAGTGGTCCTGCTCACGGTCACGGGCGGCCTGCTTGGCGTGGCGCTGGCGAGCGGGTTGCTCCGCGTGTTCGCGCTGGTGGCGCCGCAGAACTTCCCGCGCCTCGGCGCCATCGCGCTCGACGGGCGGGTCCTGGCGGTGTCGTTCTCCGTCGCCGTCCTCGCCGGCTTCATCGCCGCGCTGCTGCCGGCGGTGCACACCGCGAGAATCCAACCCTCGGACGCCCTGCGCGACGGCTCCCGCGGGGCCACAGCCCGGCGCGCACGCCGCATCGGCCGTGCGCTGGTGGTCGGCGAGATCGCGGCGGCGGTCGTGCTGGTGGCGACCGCGGGGCTCACCATCCGCAGCCTGCAGCAACTGACACGGCAGGACCTCGGACTGAACACTCGTGACGTGCTGACCTTCACCGTCAGCCTGACGGACGCCCGCCAGCAGGATGCCGCAGCCGTCGCCCGGTTCTTCCGCACCATCGAGGAGCGGCTGCGGAGCGTGGCGGGCGTGCAGGCGGTCGGCGCCATCAACATGCTGCCGCTGGCGCAGACCGGCATGAACGGACCGGTGCGCGTACCGGACCGCGTCATCAGGCCGGAGGAGTCGCCGCTGGCCGAGCTGCGGACGGTGACCCCGGGCTATTTCGCGACGGTGGGCATGCCGATCGCCGCCGGCCGGGCGCCGGACGCGCGCGACGTCGCGGACGGGCCACCAGTCGTCGCCATCAACGAAACGCTGGCCGGGCACCTGTGGCCGGGCGAGCCGCCAGCGGCGATCGTCGGACGCCAGCTCGGGCTCGGCTTCGACGGCGGCAGTGGCTTCCGCGAAGTGGTGGGGATCACGCGCGACGTGCGGTCGCGACGTCCCGATGCGCCACCCGACGCGGAAACCTACGTGCCGCACGCACAGATGCCGCTGCCATCGATGGCGTTCACCGTCCGGGCCATCGGTGATCCTACGGCCGTGGCGCCGGCGATCCGCGCCGAGCTGGCACAAATCGACTCGTCTGTGCCGATGGCCGCGGTGCGGACCTTCGAGGACGTGGTCGCGACGGCGACGCGGACGTCACGGCTCTACTCGGTCCTCACCGGGCTGTTCGGGCTGCTCGCAGCCGCGCTCGCCATCGTCGGAATCTACAGCGTGATGTCGTACACCGTGGCACAGCGCACGCGCGAGCTGGCGATCCGGTCGGCGCTCGGCGCATCGCACGCCGGGCTGCTGCGGCTGGTGCTGCGCGAGGGCTTCATCATGAGCATCGCCGGCATCGGCTGCGGCCTGGCGGCCGGGCTGGGTGCCGCGCGGCTGGTCCGCGCGCTGCTCTACCAGATCAGCCCGAGCGACCCGGCCGTGTTCGTCCTGACCGCCGCGGCGGTGGCGCTCGCGGCGGTGCTCGGCTACCTGGTGCCGGCCATCCGCGCGTCGCGCGTCGCGCCGGCGACCGCCCTGCGGGCCGAATGACACGCGCACCGGCCGATCGGGCCGCGGCGCCTTTGGTAACGTTGGCGCATGGCATGGAGCGCGGCGGCGTGGCTCATCAGCGTGGCGGCCGTCGTCGTGTCGGGCGCCGCGGCGTGGCGCGACGGGTGCTGGGTGCGGCGGCCCGGCCTGGACATGGGATTCGCGAACCACGGCGGCATGTGGGGCGACCTGCTGCTGCTGCCGATTGCCAACGCCGTCATCGTGCCGCACCTGTCGGTCGGCCCGTGGATCGGCGGCGCGCTGCTGGCATCGGCCCTGGCGTCCGCGTGGGTGCACGTCCACTGGTATCGCGGCTCGCACGCGGCGCACTCGTGCGAGCACATGTGGCCGCGGCGGCAGCATGGCGGCTGGGCCCGCGACCTGTCGCCGGCCGGCTGGCTGCACGTCGCGTACGTGACCGGCGAGCTGACGCTGCTCATCGGCTTCCTCGTGCACCCGATGCCAGCGCCGGTGGTGCTGATCGTCGCCGCGGTGTTCACCCTTCACGTGCCGATCGGGCTGCTGCAGCCGCGATGGTTCCTCACCGGCCGCGTGGCGTCGCTGGCGCAGCAGCCGCTGCTCGTCCCGTGTCTGGCCGCGCTGTGGATCGTGGCGGCAATCAAGCTGTGACGGGCACAGGGCGGCCCACGACGCGGGCCGCCGTCTCGTTCAGTGGAAATCGTGTGATTCGATCGCCGACCCGGCGGCGAGGCCGTCGAGCCGGAACACCCGCTCGGCCCTGATCGCCGTGACGCCGTCCTGCGTCTGCACGATGCCCTCGACGATGAGGAACGGGGCTTCGACCAGGGTCAACCGCTCCTGATCGTAGAAGTCGGGCCGGACGATGATGTTGGCGACGCCGGTTTCGTCCTCCAGGGTGAGGAACACGAAACCTTTCGCGGTCCCGGGACGCTGCCGCGTGATGACCATGCCGGCGGTGCGCACGCGGCGGCCGGTACGCTCGCGCGGCAGGTCGATCGCCCGGAGGACGCCTCGCATCGAGAGCTCATGGCGGCGGAAGCTCATCGGATGCGGGCCAATGGTGAGGCTGGTGCCGGCATAGTCGGCCACCAGGCGCTCGCCGGCGGTCATCGGCGCCAGCGGGGAGGCCAGCGCCAGGGACGCCTCCGCCTCCGCTCTCTCTGCCGTCGCGTCCGCCGCCCCTTCGACCGCCGCGGCCTGCCGTTCACCATCGTCTTGATCGAACAACTCCCCGGCCGGGCGAATGACGCGCTCGACCTGCCACAACGCGGAGCGGCGATCCATCCCGAACGAGTTCAGCGCCCCGGTCTCGGCGAGGACCCGGATCTCGTCACGGCGCAGCTTGACGCGGCGAGCCAGGTCGTCCGCCGACGCAAACCGGCGCGGCGCGGCCGTGTCTTCGCGCCACTGGTGCGAACAGACGTTGCAGAAACACTCGTCGCCGCGTTCGATCATCGACGGGTCGTCACAGCCGCACTTGCGGCACACGCTGGCTGCCGGCGCCGGGCGCGCCTCGACGTGCGGCGTGCGGGCGATCGCGCGTCCGGCTTCCTCGCGCAGGCCGCTGATGTAGCGCAGGCCGAGGCGGATGATGCCGCCGGGCGTGACGGTGCAGTCCCACTCGGAGAGCTGGACGTCGATGGGCGCGAAGCGGACGCCGCGGCGCTGCGCGTCCTTGACCAGCGTGGCCGGGTGATAGAACCCCATCGGCTGGTTGTTGAGCAGCGCCGTGTAAAACGCTGCCGGGAAATGGGTCTTCAGGTACGCGCTGGCGTACGCGAGCAGGGCAAAGCTGGCGGCGTGGGATTCGGGGAACCCGTACAGCGCGAACGACGTGATCGACAGCACGATCCGGTCGGCGGCCTCGGGCGTGATGCCGTGGCGGGCCATCCCCTCGCGCAGGTGCACCTCGAGCTGGCGCATCCGCTTCTCGGATCGCTTGAACCCCATCGCCCGCCGCAATTCCTCGGCTTGTCCGCCGCTGAAGCCGGCGACGACCATCGCCATCCGCAGCAGTTGCTCCTGGAACAACGGCACGCCGAGCGTCCGCTTCAGCACGGGCTCGAGCAGCGGATGGTCGTAGACGACCGGCGCACGGCCGGCGCGGCGATCGAGGTACGGGTGCACCATCTGTCCGACGATGGGGCCGGGGCGGATGATCGCGACCTGGACGACGAGGTCGTAGAAGCACGCCGGCTTGAGCCGCGGCAGGGTGGCCATCTGCGCCCGCGACTCGACCTGGAAGACCCCGATGGTGTCGGCCGCCTGCAGCAGGCGGTAGACCGCCTCGTCCTGCGGCAGGTGCGCCAGATCCACGCGCGCGGCCGCCGGCGCAGGCGCGGCAGCGACGGCCGGTGTCTCGGCGCCGGCGGGCGCGGCCGGCCGGTTGACCAGGGCGATCGCGTCCTGCAGCACCGCCATCATGCCCAGCCCGAGCAGGTCCACCTTGATCAGCCCCATGGCGGCGCAGTCGTCCTTGTCCCACTGCACCACGACCCGCCCGGGCATGCTCGCGTTCTCGAGCGGCACGACCGACGACAGATCGCCCTTGCAGATGACCATGCCGCCGGAATGCTGGCCCAGGTGCCGCGGCAGGTCCTGCATCTGATACCAGAGCCGGGCGAAGTGCTGCACGCGCCGATCGCCCGGATCGAACCCGGCCGCCGCCAGGTTGCGGCCGATCGTGTCGGCGGGGTCGACGAACTCGAACTGGTTCATCACCTTCGCCAGCCGATCGATCAACGGCAGCTCGAGGCCCAGCGACTTCCCCACTTCGCGCGCCGCGCTGCGGCCGCGATAGGTGATGACGTTGGCCGTCATCCCGGCGCCGTGCGCGCCGTATTTCTCGTAGACGTACTGGATCACCCGCTCGCGGCGATCCCCGCTCGGCAGATCGATGTCGATGTCCGGCCACTCGCCGCGCTCCTCGGACAGGAATCGCTCGAACAGCAGCTCCATGCCGACCGGATCGACGGCGGTGATGCCGAGGCTGTAACAGACGGCGCTGTTGGCCGCCGATCCGCGGCCCTGCACGAGGATGTCCTGCTGGCGGCAGAAATTGACGATGTCCCAGACGATGAGGAAGTAGCCGGCGAGATCGAGCTTCTCGATGAGATCGAGCTCGCGGGCGACCTGCGCGCGGGCGCGGTCGTGAAACGGCCGGTAGCGATCGCGGGCGCCCACCTCCGTGATCTTGCGCAGGAAGGACGCCTCGGTGTCGCCAGGCGGCACCGGATACGGCGGGAACCGGTAGCCGAGATCGCTCATCGTGAACTGCAGCCGGTCGGCGAGCTCGAGCGACGCGCGGATCGCCTCCGGGCGATCGGCAAAGAGCCGCACCATCTGCGCCGGCGGCTTCAGGTAGCGCTCGGCGTTGGCGGCCAGCCGCCGCCCCGCCGCCGCCAGCGTCGTGTGCTCGCGGATCGTCGTGAGCACGTCGAAGAGCGGGCGGTCCTCCGGCGCCGCGAAGCGCACGCCCCCGGTGGCCACGACCGGGACGCGAAAGGCCTCGGCGAGACACGCCAGCGTGTCGTTGTCCTCCTCCTGATCGCGGCGGAGATGGCGCTGCAGCTCGACGAACACGTTGGCCCGGCCGAACAGGGCGACGAGCTGATCGAGCAGGCCGCCGACGCCGTCCCGTTCCGCCAGCAGCAGCGATCGCCCGGGCAAGGCGACCAGCCCGCCGGTGAACCCGTGGAAGTCCTCGAGCGTGAGCGCGCCGGCGCCTTTCGGCGCGCGCAGCTTCATGCGCGTCACCAGCCGGCACAAGTTGCGCCAGCCGTCGGCGGTTTCGACCAGGACCGGCAGGACCCACGGCAGGAGCGGCGGGCGGGCGCGCGCGACGCTCAGCTCGGCGCCGATGAGGGCACGCAGCCCGGCCGCGCGCGCCGCCTGGTGCCAGCGCGGTGCGCCGTAGACCCCGTCACGATCGAGCAGCGCCAGCGCCGGATACCCCAACGCCGCCGCGCGGGCGATGAGCGTTTCCGGCAGCGACGCGCCACGCAGGAACGAGAACGCGGAGGACGCGTGGAGCTCGACGTACATCCCGGTCACCAGTGAGCCGCCGCGCGACCCGCACTAATCCACGACCCCGTCGATGAACCACTGGCCCACGTCACGCTCGACGAACAGGCGATAGACGACGCCGTCGGCCAGCGCGACGTCCCATTCGTCACGATCCCAGCAGGACGGCGACAGAGCCAGGTGCGACGGGTGCGGCAGGTGCGACGGGTGCGGCAGGTGCGACGGGTGCGACGGGTGCGCGGGTGCGGTGTCGTTCCACCATTCGCCGGATGTGCGCCAGGGGCCGGCGGCCTGGAGGACCGAACCGCCGGTGAGGCCGCGGCGGTCGGGGGTGACGCGGACGGGGCGGCCGTCGTGGAGGTGGACGCGGGCGGGGACGGGCAGGCGGAACCGGCGCAGGGCACTCGACGGGGCGGTCGCCGCGGGCCGGGGGGTGGGAGCGCCGGCAGGCGGCAGCGCGAAGGGCTCCATGGCGAACACTCCCGATCGCCACGAGTCGAGCACGCGCGGCGAGCCGACGTGCGTGTGGCCCATCAACGCCGACAGGCGCGCCAGGAGCGTGGACACCTGCTCGGGCGACGGCTGCGCCCGCTCGAAGAGCCGCCACTGGGTCACGCGGGCGGGCGTCGGCTCGACGAGCACGCGCACACGATCGATCGCGGCTGGCGGCGGATGCGATTCCAGATCGAGCAGGATCAGCGTGCGCAGCGTCTTCGGATCGCGCATCGGCGCCGGCAACTCCAGCGCGCGCGCATGCACGGCTTTGGTCACCAGCCGCAAATGCGTGTGCAACACCGCCGCCCCGCGGCCGGCACGCGCCAGCCGCTCGGCCAGCGGCTCGAGCAGCCGGCCGAGCACGAACGACAGCGGCTCGAGCCCCTCGATCGGCCACTCGAGATCGAGCGACCCCTCGAACGGCTCCTCCGGGATCCACGGCACCAGCGGACCGGTGTCGTCCCCGCGCGCCAGCCGCTGCCACGACACCCCGCGCGCGCCGAGCCGCTCGTAAACGTCCCCCGCCGGCAACGCCGCCAGGGCACCGCAGGTCCTGATCCCCCAGCGGCGGAGGATTGAGGAAACGGGTGCGACGGGTGCGACGGGTGCGACAGGTGCGGCAGGTGCGGTGACCGTTTCCGTGGCGCGGCGCAGGCGGCGGCTCGCCGCGGCGGCATGCGCGTCGCGCGGGTGCTTCCAGCCACCACCTCCGTGCGTGGCACGCGCGGCGTCGGACGCGCGCTCGAGCGACGCCTGGAAATACGGCAGCGCATCGGACATCTCCGCGACGTGCGGCGGAGTCGTCGACGTGCCGGCCGGCGTCTCACGCGAATAGCCGGCCGCTCCGCGAGTGGCAGCCGCTGGTCGATCGCCGGTCGCTCGGCGAGTGGCAGCCGTCCCTCGATCGTCGATCGCCCGACGCATTGCAGCCGCTGGGATGGCCGGGGCCAGACGCAGGCGGTCGAAATCTTCCAGCACGGAAACCGGCTGCGCGGCGAGCACCTCGCGCATGTCATCCGCCGACACCACGGTCAGCCCGGCACGACCCAGTGCCAGCAGCGCCGCGGCCGTCTGCGTCGGCGCCACCGCGATGCGCGCCGGGCCACCGGCCCGGCCATCCACGGGCCCGTGTCCCGGCACGGACACGGGGAGACGGTCGGCACAGGCCCGCCGCAACTGCTCGCCAATCTCGCGCGGCGAGCCCAGCAGCCGCGACAGGCCGCTGATGTCGAGCATCACCAGCGACCCCACCACTTCGAAGCGCGGCGTGAAGTCCTGGGCGACGGCCACCAGCGCGTCCACGGATGCGGCGCGCGCATACAGGCAGGCAAACATGGCGCTACTCCCCCACCACGACGTCACGCGCGATCGTGTGCAGCGCCACCGTCCCGTGCACCGCCCGGCGCGGCGAGGACAGGCGGGTGGTGATCGACAACCCCGACAGCCGGCGGTTGCGATCGTGCGACCCCGACCAGCGCGCACCCGTCGGCCCGGCAATGCCGATCCGGTCCGGCCCCACCGGGCCGGTCGCGATCGTCACCCCGCCGGCACTGCGGGCGAGCGGCACCGGCCCCATCACCAGACATGCCGTGTCGGTGCCTTCGACGATGCGCTGCAGGCGAAGCCAGGTGGTGAGCGGGACGCGGCGGAGCCCGGCGATCGGCACGTCGGCCCCGTCCCATACGACCGCCGTGCACACCCCGGACTGCAGGACGAGGTTGAGCGCCTTCAGCGCGCGATCGATCGTCCGCTCGAGGAGCGTGCCCGGTCCCTCGACGGCGCGGGCGCCCGGCAGCCACGCCGGATCGACCGCCGCCGTCGTCCTGGTGATCGCCTGCCCGCGCACCCAGAGCAGACGCGAGAGATCGATGCCGCACGCCGTGGCACTCGCGGGATCGAACCGGTCGAAGGTATCGATGAGCGCCACCGCCTCGCCGCGGGCCGTGGCCGCACCAAGCCACGCCCACGCCAGGCTGGTGCGCCCCGACGACACCGGTCCGACCAGCTCCGAGATCTGCCCACGGCGCAACCCCCCGGCCAGCCGGGTGTCGAGCGCGGACAGCCCGAACGGCGCCAGCGTGTCCGTCCCGGTGTCTCCGGGGAGCGCGGTGGTCAGGGTGCGATCGAGCTTGCGCTCCCGCAGCAGCGCTTCGAGACGGCCGTACGCGGTCTGCGCTGTGGTGAGGGCCGGCGCCGGGAGGGTGGTCGGGGAAACGGAGGCCATGGGTCAGGTCCTTTTCGTCAGACTTTCGCCATTGGTTATAGGAGAATAAAAAGCGAAAGTCAAGCCGCGTCCTGACCCGACCTGCTAGGATCCATCCGTCTTGCTCGCCCTCGTAGTTCAGGCTGGACGCCGGGTGGCGGCGGCCCTGGCGTATCGCGACTTTCGCCTGCTGTGGTTCGGCGCGCTCGTGTCCAGCATCGGGACCTGGATGCAGAAGGTGGCGCAGGCGTGGCTGATCGTCACGCTCAGCGGCAGCGCGTCGGCCTTCTTCCTCGGGCTCGACTCGTTCGTCGGCGAGGTGCCGATCCTGCTCTTCACGCTCATCGGCGGGGTCGTGGCCGATCGGCGCAACCGCCGCCACCTGCTGCTCATGTCCCAGGGCGTGCAGATGACCGTCGCCTTCACGCTCGCCGCGCTGGTCTTCACCGAGAGCATCACCATCTGGCTGATCCTCGTGCTCTCGTTCATCACCGGCGTCGCCCAGGCGTTCGGCGGCCCGGCGTATCAGTCGCTCATCCCGTCGCTCATCCCCAAGGAGCACCTGCCGAACGCGATCGCGCTCAACTCGATCCAGTTCAACCTGGCGCGTGTGATCGGGCCGCTGGTGGCCGGGGCCATGCTCACCGCCTTCGGGATGATCGCCTGCTTCGGTCTCAACGGCATCTCGTTCCTCTTCGTCATCGCCGCGATCGTCGCGCTGCACGTGGCGCACGTCCCGCCGAGCGGCGTGTCGAGCATGCGCGCGCAGCTGACCGGCGGCCTGCGCTACGTGCGCGGCCAGCCGCAGCTGGTCACGCTGACCATTCTCGGCTTCATCTCGGCGTTTCTCGGTCTGCCGATCCTGACGTTCCTCCCGGTCATCACCAAGGACGTGTTCCAGCAGGACGTCGGCCTCTACACCCAGTTCATGACGCTGGCCGGCGCCGGCGCCGTGCTCGGCGCGCTGGGCGTCGCCTGGATTGGCAAGCACCGGCACATGGGGTTGATGCTGCTGGTCATGCAGGCGCTGCTCGGGCTGGTGACGATCGCCTTTTCGCTCTCCACCACCATCTGGCTCAGCCAGTTGCTGCTGTTCATCGGCGGAGCGCTGCTGGTCACCTGTTTCTCGATGACGACGTCGCTGGTGCAGTTATTGGCGCCGCACGAGCTGCGCGGGCGCGTGGTGAGCATCTACATGGTGGCGTTCCGCGGCGGCTCGCCGCTGGGCGGGTTGATCAGCGGGTGGCTGGTCACCCAGATCGGCTCGGCGCCGGCCGTCCTCGCCCTCAACGGCGCCCTGCTCACCCTGGTCGCGCTCGCCGCGATGACCCGCGATCACGGCCTGCGCGAGATCTGACCGCACCGCTGCCGCGGCGCGCGACGGCACGGCGGCCCGATCACTTCACCTGTTCGTACTCGCGCCGCGCCTGCACCAGGATGGCCACGTCGGGATCGGCGTCCTTCCACAGCGCGAAGAAATCCTGATACGCCGCGCGGCTGGCGGCGCGGTTGCCCGCCATGGCGGCGGCGCGCGCGAGGCCGACACGGGCGAGGGCGTTGAGGACGGAGAGGGGATCGACGCCGGGACGCTCGATGATGCGCGTGAACTCGCCGGCGGCATCCTGACCCCGGCCGCTGGCCAGGTAGGCGAGCCCGCGCGTGTAGGAAATCGTCAGGCCGCTGGCCAGGCCGAACTCGTAGACGCGCGCCGGCTCGAGCGCGGCGATGGCGCGCTCGGGCTGCTGGCGCTGCAGGTCGACCATCGCCACCATCACCGGCACGATGGCTCCCTGCACGATGCCCGGTCCGGTCCACCGCCGCGACAGGGCCGCGCTCTCCCGCGCGGCCTCTTCCACATCGCCGACGAGCGCGAGGGTCGCCGTCAGGGACGGTCCCGGATCGGTGAACAGCGTCTCGTCATAGAGCGCTTGCGCCGCGCGCAGGCTCTGGCGCGCCGCCGCCACGTTGCCCGCCCACGCTTCCCCCGCCGCCCACTCGATCTGATAGGTGAACGCGGCGTCGCGGCGGTCACGCGCCAGTGCCAGCGCGGTCGCACGGCGCAGCTCGTCGCGGCCGCTGGCGAAGCGCCCGCGCGTCGCCAGGATCTGGGCATCGGTGTAGGCCGAGTTCGCCTCGTAGGGCTGCCCTTTCGCGGCCGCCGTCACGCGGTCGAGCGTCGCCTGATCGCGCTGGAGGAGGGCGATGGTCTTGAGATAGAAGGCGTCGCCGGGAGTCTGGATCCCGCGCGCCGCGGCTGCCTCGAGCGTGGCACGAGCTTCGTCGAGGCGATTGAGCGCCCGGTAGGCGACGGCGAGATTGCGATACGCGAAGGGGAGATCCGGCTTCACCCGGATGGCGTCGGCGCTCTCCCGGACGGCGTTCTCGAACTGGCCGATCGTGTTGTAGAGGGACGCCAGATTGTTGTACGGCACGCTGTCGCGCGGGTAGGTCGTGCGGTACTGCTCGTAGGCGGCAATCGTCTTCGCCACGTCGTCGGCGACATCCAGGTAGTAGTGCGCGGTGATGTACAGGCGCTCGCGATCGGTGACGCGGTCGCGCAGCTCGAAGGCGCGCTCGCGGTTGCGGATCAGTTCCTGCGAGCTGGGGCCGCGCGTGTTCATGAAGGCCGTCGCCACGCGCGCGTAGGCCAGCGCGAAGTTCGGATCGAGCTCGATCGCACGCTCGTAGAACGGGATGGCCTTGAGCTCGAGCCCCTGGGCACGCAGCCGCTCGCCCTGGCTGAACGACTTGAGCGCCTCGAGCGAGGAAGTCGTCGCCTGCTCGATGGGCGTGTCGAAGCGCGCCACCGAGCTCAGCGACTCGCCCAGCGTGCGGCGCAGGTCGGCGGCCGCCGCCCCGAGCTGGGGCAGAACCTGCTCCGTGCTCGCGGCGGTCACCTGCGACCGCGCCAGCGTGTCGCCGGTGGCGCAGTTCACCGCGTTCAACGCCAGCACGTACTGCTGCCCGAGGGCGGAGATGGTGCCTTCGATGAGCGCCTTCACCGCCAGCCGCTCGCAGGCCTCACGCGCCACCGGACCGGTCAGCCGCTCGTCCGGGCGGCGCTGCATGTACTGCAGCGTCTCGCGGACCTTCTGCTCCGACACGATGTCGAGGAACGGCGACTGCTGCAGGTCGACCGCCAGCGCCTGCTTGAGCGCATCGTCGAAGACCGCGTCGCCGGTGGTATTGACGATGTCGGCGAGGAGCACCGAATCGCGCTCGGTCAGCGCCGGTGCGCGCCGGGCGTAAAAGAAGACCCCGGCGGCCGCCATCACCAGCACCGCGGCGATGGCCGGCAGCGTCCAGCGGCGCACCCTCCCGCCCGCGGCGGCCGGACGCACGGCGCCGCTCGATGACGCGCCCGCGGCCACGGCGCCGCTGCGCCCGGAATCGGTGTCGCGCTTGAGGCGCTTGAGATCCGCGCGCAGCTCGGCCGCGGTCTGGTAGCGCACGTCACGGTCCTTCTCCAGCGCCTTGTTGAGAATCCGCTCGAGCTCCACCGGCACGCCGGGGTTGAGGCGCACCGGTGAGGTCGGCGCCTGGTGCAGGATGGCGTCGAAGATCACCGCCGACGTGCGGCCCGAGAATGCCTGGTGGCCGGTGGCCATCTCGTAGAGCACCAGACCGAACGAGAACAGGTCGGTGCGCGCGTCGAGATCCTGACCGCGCGCCTGCTCGGGCGACATGTAGGCAACCGTGCCGAGGGTGACGCCGGGATCGGTCAGGTTGGCTACCGTCGGACCGTCGGGCACGGTCGGCGACGCAGACGCCTCGGTGGGTTCGGTGGTGAGTTTGGCGAGCCCGAAGTCGAGAATCTTGGCGTGCCCGCGATCGGTGACGAACACGTTCGCCGGCTTGATGTCGCGGTGGATGATCCCGCGAGTGTGCGCGGCATCCAGCGCGTCGGCGATCTGCCCCCCGATCTCCAGCAGCCGCTCGGTGTCCATCGGCCGGCCGGCGATGTGGTGCTTGAGGGTGTGCCCCTCGAGCAGCTCCATCACGATGTACTGCTGGCCGTCGGTACTCGCCGATGTCGTAGATCGTGCAGATGTGCGGGTGGTTGAGCGCCGACGCCGCGCGTGCCTCGCGCTGGAAGCGGTCCACGGACTGGGCGTTGCCCGACAGCGCCGGCGGCAGGAACTTGAGCGCCACCGATCGCCCAAGCCGCACGTCCTCGGCCCGGTAGACGACGCCCATGCCGCCGCCGCCGAGATGATCGAGGACGCGGTAGTGAGAGATCGTGTGACCGATCATGCGCCCTGAAATTATACGGGGTCGGCTGCAGCCTGGCGCGGATGCCCGCGGCTGCACGCCCCCGGGCCTGCGCGTCGGCGCCCGCGTGACCGGGACGAGGTCCGCGCCGCGCCGTTCAGGACGACGTCACGGTGAGCGTCGCGGTCGACTCCGTCCCGCGCGCGAGGCGGAACGTGAACCGGACGGACCCCAGGCGAAGCGCATCGCCGTCGGCGAGCGGCGTCGGCCCGCCGATCTTCGTGTCGCCAACCCAGGTGCCGTTCTTGCTGCCCAGGTCCTCGACCCACGCGCGCCCGGACACCACGATTCGCGCGTGGCGGCGCGAGATGGTCGCCGCGTCGATGACGATGACCTCGTCGCCGGCGCGGCCGAGCACGTTCTCGCCCTCGTGCAGCGGCACCCTGCGGTTCGGGGCGACCAGCCAGGCGAGGACCCGCACCGACGCCGCCGGCGAGTCGTCGATCGCGGCCGCGTCGCCACCGAACGCATAGCCGACGCCGTGCACGGTCCGAATGAGCGCCTGGCGCTGGCCATCGTCACCCAACGCCTGGCGGATGTCGAAGACGAGACGCTGCACGCTGGACTCGGCCACGAACGTGTCCGGCCACAGGTGCGCGTGGATGGCCGCCGACGACACGACGGCGGGCCGCTGGCTCAGGAGCAGGAGGAGCAGGTCGAACGCCTTGCGCGTGAGGTGGATGGGTTCCGATCCCTTCCAGATCTGCCGCGTGATTCCGTCGATGCGAATCTCACCACATTGCACGCGCACGACACCACGATTGTAGCGGAGGGATGGATGCGACCAGGTGCGACAGGTGCGATGGGTGCGACAGGTGCGACGGGTGCGGTGCCGTGCGGCAGGTGCGGCGACCGGCAACGCCGAATCCTCGGCGTACGGATCGACGCCGCGTCAGTCCGCTGCCCCGTGCTGAGCGGGGAGGCGGTGACACGGCGTCGGGCGCGGGATGCAGCAGGGCTGCACCCCGTGCCGGTTGCTGCCGCTAGCGTTTGACCGCTTCGTAGATGGACGCGGCCCCGCCGCCGATTGCGGCGCCGATGAGCGCGCCCTTCTTGCCGCCGGCCAGCGCCCCGACGCCGGCGCCGGCGCCGGCGCTGCCGCCGATCACCAGAGCGGTCTTCTTCCAGGACCGCTTCGGCTTCTCCGCCTGCCGGTAGACGACGCGTTCGGACCGGGCCGTCCGGACGACCGGCCGCTGCACGATGTCCGGCTGCGCGTAGGCGGCCGGGTAGTACGGCGCAGGCGCCGTCGCGTAGGCGGGCGGCGCGGCCGTGGTCACGCAGGTCACTTGCGCCACCTCGCGATTGGCCACCATCGAGCGCTGCAGCACCGCTTCCTGGTGCGGCTCGCACTGGACGAAGGTCGGTGCGGTCGTCGACGCGGTCTGCCCGCGCGCGTCCGCCACCGTCATCGCATACGGCGCGTTGTTGGGCGCGGCGGTCTGCCACGCCGCCTCCGGGGCCCGTCCCTGCGCCGTCGCCACCAGAGCGACCGCGCCGGCCACCAGGCCGCCGAGGGCCGATCCGAGTATGGCTCTCATCATGACTGCAATCCTCCCTGCTCCGCTGAGTCCAAGGAGCGTGCCATGGTGCCAGCCACCGTAAATGCGAGGTTTACAGGGATTTAGCTACCGCCACCGCGGCCGCCAGCGTCTCTCGCAGAGTCCAGCTCGAGCGAGAGAGAGGACACTCAAAAACAGGTGCGACGGGTGCGACAGGTGCGACGGGTGCGACAGGTGCGACGAGTGCGACCGGTGCGGCACTGTCGGAACCTGACGATTTGTAAGGTGACCTCGCGCCTGTGTCAGCCTCCGATCGATTTCCCATCGATGTTTCAGCGGACGTCCGACCCGAGGACAACGCGGTGCGGTTCATCGCAGCGCACGAGCGCGGACCGCTTCGCTGGTTTGGCGACACGACGCTGCCGCCCCGATCGCGCGACATTCGCGCCTCCTGACCACGCGGTCAGCCGCGGCGGTCGGTGTATTGGTCGAGCAAACCGATCAGTGTCGCAGCGTACGTCAGAGATGCGCCACCACACCTCTGGCCCCGCGCAAGGCACCCGTTCATCGCACCCGTGCACCGCACCGCGCCCGCACCGCACCGCACCCGTCGCACCCGTCGCACCCGTCGCACCCGTCGCACCTGCGCACCCGTCCCGCTATACTTCCCTCCATGAGCCGGATCCTTGTCGCGGAGGATGATCCCGACATCGCCAGCCTGCTCACCCATTACCTGCAGCGGGCCGGATTCGAGGCGGAGATGGTCGGCACGGGCGCCGACGTCCTCCCCCGCATGCGCAAGGCGCCGCCCGACCTGCTGCTGCTCGACATCATGCTCCCCGGCCTCAACGGGCTCGAGGTCTGCCGGGCGGTGCGCGGCGACCCGCACACCGCCGCCGTACCGATCATCATGGTCACCGCCAAGGACGAAGAGTCCGACCGCATCGTGGGCCTCGAGCTCGGCGCCGACGACTACATCACCAAGCCGTTCAGTCCCAACGAAGTGGTGGCGCGCATCCGGGCCTTGCTGCGCCGCGCGCAGCGCACCCAACCGGCCGACGGACGGCTGACCTACGGACCGTTGACCGTGGATGTCGACCGGCACCTGGTGCGGGTCGATGCCCGCGACGTGCGGCTGACCGCCAAGGAGTTCCTGCTCCTGCAGTATCTGATGCAGCATCGCGGCCGGGTGTTGTCGCGCGATCTGCTGCTCTCCGACGTCTGGGGCTATTCCTACACCGGCGGGACGCGCACCGTCGACGTCCACGTCCGGCGGCTGCGCGAGAAGGTGCCGTTCCTCACCGACGCCATCGTCACCGTCAAGCAGTTCGGCTACAAGCTGGTGGAGCCGGCGCCGGCCGCGCCCTGACGTGCGCGTTTCCTACCGCCTCACGATCTTCCTCTGCATGGTCGCCGCCGCGGCGGCGGCGTTCCTGTTCGTGGCGGTGGCCACCACCGGCCTCGACGGCCAGTCCCGGACCCAGCTGCTCACCGTGACCGCGCTCGGGCTGGGCGGCGCCCTCGTCGGGGCGGTGCTCGTCTCGTCGGCGCTGGCGGCGCCGATCGAGCGGCGGGTGCACGGCATCCTCGCCGTGGCGCGGCGCTACAGCGACGGCGACCTGCTGCGGCCGCCACCCGATTACGGCGACGACGAGCTCGGCGACGGTCGCCCGCGCGATGGACGCCGCGGTGCACGAGCTGGGACGCCGCATGGACGACCTCTCACGCGATCGGACGCGCATGGTGGCCGTCCTGTCGAGCATGGTCGAGGGCGTGCTGGTGGTGGACGCGCAGGGCCACGTGCAGCACGTCAACGACGCAGCGCGGCGGATGCTGCGCATCGACCACGAGGCGAGCAACCGCTCGTATGTGGAGGCCATCCGCCACCCGGACATCTCGGCGCAGATCACCCGGGTCCTCGCCGGCGCCGCGCCGGAAGGGCTCGAGCTGTCGATCGCCCGCGAGGTCACCCGCACCATCGTCGCGCGCGTGGCACCGGTGGTCGCCGCCGGGCGCGGGGCCGTGCTGGTCCTGCACGACATCACCGACCTGCGCCGCGCCGACCAGATCCGTCGCGACTTCGTGGCCAACGTCTCGCACGAGCTGCGCACGCCGCTCACCGCCATCAAGGGCTACGCCGAAGCGCTGCTCGACGATCCCGAGGACGCGGAGGCGCGGCAGAACTTCCTCGAGATCATCCATCGCCACGCGACGCGCATGGAGCGGCTGGTCAAGGACCTGCTGCGGCTGGCCCGCCTCGATGCCGGCCAGGAGGCGGCCGAGGTCGCCCCCTGCGATGTCGAGGCCCTCATCGCCGCGCTGGTCGCCGACTTCGTCCCGGCGGCGCGCGCCAAGCAGCAGCGGATCGACGTGCAGGTGGCCGCCGACGCTTGCGCGCTGGTGGTGGACGCCGGCAAGCTGCACGACATCCTGCGCAATCTCGTCGAGAACGCGCTCAACTACACGCCGGAGGGCGGCACGATCCGGATCGACGCCGCCCGCGACGAGGCCCGCTATCAACTGACGGTGTCCGACACCGGGCCGGGCATCCCGCCCGACGACCTGTCGCGCGTGTTCGAGCGCTTCTACCGGGTGGACAAGGCGCGCGCGCGCCCGGGCGGCACCGGCCTGGGGCTGGCGATCGTCAGGAACCTCGTGCAGGTGCTGCACGGGGAGGTGCGGGCGGACAACGGCGCGAGCGGCGGCGCCGTGTTCACGATCACGTTGCCCGTCGCCGACGCGGCCGACGCCGAGGGCGTGGACACGCGCGGGCAACGTTGACGGCCGCGCAGGGCGCGCCGGCCACTCCGACCCGTCGTCAGGGCATGCCGACGGCGGCCAGCAGGTAGAAGGTCACCGCGGCAATCAGCGCGGCGGCGGGAATGGTCAGGATCCACGCCCACACGATGCGGCCGGCGATGCCCCACCGCACGGCCGAGCGGCGGCGCACCGATCCGACCCCGACGATGGCGCCGGTAATGGTGTGGGTGGTGCTGACGGGCACGCCCAGGCTCGTGGCCGTGAACAGCGAGATCGCCCCGGCGGTCTCCGCCGCGAACCCGCCGACCGGCTGCAGCCGGGTGATCTTCTGCCCCATCGTGTGGATGATGCGCCAGCCGCCGGAGAGCGTCCCGAGGGCGATCGCCGCGTGCGCCGACAGCACGACCCACATGTCGATCCGGAACTCGGTGATCAGGCCCCCGGCGAACAGCGCGCCGGCAATGATCCCCATCGTCTTCTGCGCGTCGTTGGCGCCGTGCCCGAGGCTGTAGAGCGCCGCCGAGACGAGCTGCAGCTTGCGGAACCACACGTCCACGCGCGACGGGGCGAAGCCGCGGAACCCCCAATAGAGCGCCACCATCAACGTGAAGCCGAGCGTCAGGCCGATCGCCGGGGCCAGAACAATGAAGATCAGCGTCTTGGTCCAGCCGGCGGCGATGATGACGGCGGTGCCGCCCTTGGCGACCGCGGCGCCGGCGTAGCCGCCGATCAACGCATGCGACGAGCTGGTCGGCAGGCCGTAATACCAGGTGATCAGATCCCAGACGATGGCGCCCATCAGGCCGGCGAGGATGACGGCGTGGGTCACGATCGCGAGGTCGATCATGCCCGAGCCCACGGTCCGGGCGACCGCGGTGCCGAAGCCGAAGGCGGCGGCAAAGTTGAAGAAGGCCGCCCACATGACGGCCTTCCCCGGCGTCAGCACCCGGGTGGAGACCACGGTGGCGATGGAGTTGGCCGCGTCGTGGAAACCGTTGATGTAGTCGAAAACCAGCGCGACGACGATGACCAGGACGACGAGGGCGAAGGCGGAATCCACGAATCGCCCTACGCGTGCTTGACGACCACGCCTTCGATGACGTTGGCCACGTCCTCGCAGCGGTCGGTCGCCTCTTCGAGAATCTCGAGCATCTCCTTCCACTTCATGACGGTGAGCGCGTTCTTCTCTTCCTCGAAGAGCCGCCGCAGCGCTTCGTCCAGCACATCGTCGGCCGCGTTCTCCAGCCGGTTCACCTCGACGGCGCGCTCGTGCACTTCCTTGCGCCGCTCCAGCGCCTCGACCGCGACCCGCACCTGCATGGCCGACTGGAACACCAGCGAGGCGAGCTCGCGCGCCCCGTAGCGCAGCGAGGCGAGGCGGTAGCGGCGCGTGACCGCCGCCGCCGCGTCGATGGCATCCATCACGTCGTCGAGCGACGTGGCCAGCGCGTGGATGTCCTCGCGATCGATCGGAGTGACGAACGTGCGGTTGAGCCGCTGGATGATCTGATGGGTCAGCGCGTCGCATTCCTGCTCGATCTGCTTGATCTGGCGCGCCATCTCCCAGGCCGGGGGATCCGAGGCCAGCATGCGTTCGAGCAGGGTGGCGCCGGAGACGATCCGGTCGGCCAGGGTCACGAAATCGTCGAAGAACTTCTCTTCGCGCGGGATCAGGCGGATGCCAAACACGCGACAAGTCTGCGACAGGTATGTTTCGGGCGTGTTAACGGCCGGGCAGGAAGAGTGCAGAACCGGCCCGGCTCCGCCTCAATCGTCCACGACGTGGCTGAAGACCTTCCAGCGCCCGTTCTGCTCGATCATCGAGCCGGTGACCCGGATCTCACGCGTGCCGCTCCCGTCCCGCACGACGAAGACCGAGTGCCGGTGTACGCGGAACGCCCCGTATTCGGCGGGATCGGCTGCGAAACGGACGGCGGCCAGGTCGTAGCGCCGCCCCCCGTGCGCGACCAGCGTGCCCGAAAGCGAGGCCTCGCTCGTCTGCGCCAGATCGCCCCAGACATAGCTGAACGGGAGGTTGCGCTCGGGCCGTGCCGCCGGCTGGGATGGCCAGACGTGCGTCCGGAACTCGGCTTCAGACAACCAGAGCGCCGTCAGCGCACGCCGCGTCCCGCTGCTCCAGCGCGTCGAGCACGGCCCGCCCGGATACGACGTCCACTCCCTCGTCCAGTCGTCGGCGGGCGGCTGCGGCACCGCCCCGGGAAACGTGACCTCCTGGAAGAAGCTCGGCCTATTTCGGCGTCGTCTTGACCTCGAACCGGAGCGCCTCCATCGCCGGCCCGTCGCCGGCGACCCGATCGGCCGCGTGCGCCGCGAGCCACCGCACGTGGCCCAGGCTGCCCGGCGTCAGCGAGACCACGATGCTCGGATGCGGCGCGGCGGCGATCTCCATCGCCTCGTGTGCCGGCGCCGTCAGGCGCGTCAATCGAATCTGTGCGTTCTCGAACTGCACCAGCGACGGTGGCGGATCGGCGCCGGCCGACGGCAGGTAGGTGCCCCGGAGGCTGCGCGGCTCGGGGCCGGGATCGGTCTTGAACTCGACCCGGAGGAAGTCGCTCGGCCGCGCTCCCGTGTTCTCGACCTCGTGCGTCTCGTCGGGCACGGCGCGGAACAGGCGGACGCCGCCGGCGGTGGTTGGCTTGCGGGTCACGGTCCCGTTGGGACCGACATGACGGAAGATCACCGGGTCGCTGTCGTTCAGGTAGACGTACGCCGACGCCAGCGTCGTGTGCGCGTGCGGCGGCAGCTTGGCGTGCGGCGGGTAGTGGACGCGGGTCACCTTGACCCACTCGTTCTCGAAGACGACGCGGTAGTGGTCGGGCAAGCTCGTCGCCGCGTCCTGCGCCAGCAGCGGCGCGGACGCGGCGAGGAGGAGGACCGCCGATCGGACGATGGCGCTCATCGGCCTAGGAGCAGCAGGTCGGGCCGCAGCAGGCGGCGGGTTGCGGTTTGCGCGCACGCACGAACGCGCTCATGAATCGTCCGTCGATTGTCTCGAGCGCCGAGTCGTCGAGACCGGCGTTGGCCAGGAAGGACCGGGCATCGGCGGCGCGGTAGATCCGCGTCGGCTCGAGCGAGACGTCGGTGAACCCGGCGCCGGTCAGCCGGGTGCGGTACTCGTTCTCCTCGAGCGCCCCCGCCACGCACCCGATCCACAACTCCATGTTGCGCCGCACGGCCGCCGGCAGGTCGTCGCCGCGCACGACGACGTCCGACACCGCGAAGCGACCGCCCGGCTTGAGCACGCGGAACGCCTCGGCGAGCACGCGGTCCTTGTCCGCCGAGAGGTTGATCACGCAGTTGGAGATGATGACGTCGACCGAGTTGTCGGGGAGCGGGATGTGCTCGATCTCGCCCTTGAGGAACTCGACGTTCTCGATGCCGGACTTGGCCTGGTTGGCGCGCGCCAGGGCGAGCATGTCGTCGGTCATGTCCAGCCCGTAGGCCTTGCCGCCGGGAGCGACGCGGCGGGCCGACAGCAAGACGTCGATGCCGCCGCCGGACCCGAGGTCCAGCACCACCTCGCCCGGCGTCAGCTCGGCGAGGGCGGTCGGGTTGCCGCAGCCCAGCGAGGCGATGACCGCTTCGACCGGCAGCGTGCCGACCTGGGACGCATCGTAGAGATCGGAGGTAATCGGGTCGCAGCCGGTGCCGTCGTCGCTGCAGCAGCCGGCGTCGCGGCGCCCCTCGGCGGCGCTGCGGGCGGCGGCGCCGTAGCGCTGCTTGACCACGTCCTTGACGTGCTCGGGGGTGTGCGCGGGAGCGTTCTGGGGTGTCGACATGGGTGACTCCTGTGGGGTTACGATATTCGCTTAAGCGAATATATACAGACGTGCTATATTCGTCAAGGCGAATATATGTCCAGGGCCACGACCGCTTCCGCCTGCTGCACCACCCGCCCCCTTCCCCGCCTGCGCGGGGCCGGGGATCTGGCGGCCGTTTACCGCGCGCTGGCCGACGAGACCCGCCTGCGCGTGCTGGCGCTGCTCGGGGCCGGCGAGGTGTGCGTCTGCCACATCCAGGGCGGCCTGCGCCTGCCGCAACCCACCATCTCCCGGCATCTCGCCTATCTGCGCAAGAGCGGCCTGGTGGAGGCGCGCCGGCAGGGCGTCTGGATGTACTACCGCCTGGCCGAGCCCGACTCCCCGGTGGTGGCGCAGGTGCTGCAGGCCGCGCTGCACGCGCTCTCGCACGCCGAAGGGGTCGCGACCGACGCGGTGCGGGTGCGCCGCGAGCAGGCGGCCGCCGCTTCGTAACCCCCCGCGTGGAGGACGCGCCGGCGGGGCGCGGCCCGGCGCTCCTGGCCTCCCGGCCCGGCGGCGCCCTCACGCTACAATCCGCCGCACATGATCCGGTACGGCCGCCTGGCCGTTCTCGTCGGCCTCTACGCGGTCGTCGCCCACCTCGTCGCGCCGCCCGCGGACGTCACCGCGCAAGGCTGGCGCCTCTTCGCCATCTTCCTCGCCGTCATTGCCGGCCAGATGCTGCAGCCGATCGCCAGCGCCGCCGTGGTGCTGCTCGGCCTGGCGGCGATGGTGGCCAACGGCACGCCGATGCGCGAGGCGCTCGGCGGCTATGCCGAGCCGTCGGTGTGGCTGGTGTTCGTGGCCATGGTCATGGCGCGGGTGCTGATGGACACCGGCGCGGCGCACCGCATCGCGCTGTTCTTCATTCGCCAGTTCGGCCAGCGCTCGCTCGGCGTCGCTTACGCACTGGTGTTGACCGACGTCACGCTCGCCGGCGGGGTTCCGTCGATCACCGCGCGCTCGGGCGGGATGGTGATGCCGGTGGGCAAGGCCATCGCCGAACTGTTCGAATCGCGGCCGGGCGCGACCGCGGCGCGACTCGGGCGATTCCTGTTCGCGGCGATGTACCAGGGATCGGCGGTCGCCTGCGCGATGTTCCTCACCGGGCAGGCGAGCAATCTCCTCGCCGCCGGCCTGGCGCTGAAGCTGGTGAACGTCGAGGTCACCTGGAGCGGCTGGCTGGTGGCGGCCATCGTTCCCGGGGTGGTTTCCTGCGCGGTCGTGCCCTGGATCGTCTCCCGTGTCGTCCCGCCCGGCATCCGGCATACGCCGGAAGCCGCCGAGTTCGCACGCGCCGAGCTCGTCCGGATGGGCCCGCTCAGCCGTGACGAGCGAACGGCGCTGTCGGTGTTCGCCGGCGTCGGCCTGCTGTGGATCACGTCGGGACTGCACGGGCTCGATGTCACCTTCGTCGCCCTGCTCGGCCTGGCGACGCTGCTGCTAGCCAACACCCTGCGCTGGGAGCAGGTGACCGGCGAGCGCAGCGCGTGGGACGTCCTCATCTGGTACGGCGGCTTGCTCAAGATGGGCGAGCTGCTCAACGGCACCGGCGTGACCACGGTGTTCGCGGAGACGGTCGGCGCCCAGTTCGCCGGGCTGTCGTGGATGACGGTGCTGCTGCTGACGCTAATCGTGTACTTCTACGTCCACTACTTCTTCGCCAGCATCACGGCGCACGTCCTGGCGCTGTTCCCGCCCTTCGTCCTGCTGCTGACCAGCGTCGGCGTCCCGCCCTTGCTCGCCGTCTACAGCCTGATGTGCCTCGCCAACCTGACCGCCGGGCTCACCCACTACGGCACGACGACGGGGCCGATCCTGTACAGCCAGAACTACGTGACCTTCGCCGAATGGTGGCGCGCGGGCCTGGTCGTCTCGGTCGCCAACCTGGTGGTGTGGCTGACCGTCGGCTTCGCGTGGTGGAAGTTTCTCGGCTTCTGGTAGGGCTGGCGGCCGGCCGCGCCACGGCCTCCCGCGATGGAGGCCGGGCGCGTGGCGGCACGCTCGATCAGAAGTTCAGCTTCAGGGCGAACTGGATGATCCGCGGATCGTAGGTCGAGGTAATCGTCCCGAACGCGGCGCTGCTGCGGTTGCCGTTCGGGGAGCGGAAGTTGGTCCGGTTGAAGAGGTTGAAGAACTCCGCCCGGAACTCGAAGTTGCTGCTCCGCCACGGCAGCCCGAAGCGCTTGGACGCGGCCAGGTCCATCTGCCACACGAGCGGCCCGCGATAGGCATTGCGCGGCGCGTTGCCGAACGGCTGGCTGGGGTCGGTCGGAATGACCACGTTGTTGCGGTCGAACCAGTTCTGCGCGTTGCGCTGGTCGCTGGGCACGAGGACGTCGCCGATGACGTTGGGCCGGTAGTTGTTGGCGCCGCGGAAGTCCTGCTGGATCCCCGACACCTGGAAGGCCGCGCTCGGCGTGTAGGTCAGGGTCACCGTCTCGCCGGCGTACACGCTGTTCACCCCTGCGATCTGCCAGCCGCCGACCAGCGCGTTGGTCAGCGCCGACGCGCCGCCGAGGAACCGCCGCCCGGTCCCGATCGGCAGGTCGAGCACGAAGCTGGTCGTGTTGTTGTACGGCTGGTGATAGGCGCCGAGGCCGAAGTCCGCGTCGAGGTCATAGAAGTCCTGCGGTGCGGGAAAGTTGCCGCTCGCGCCTTCGAGCGAACCGGCGCCGTTGTCCTTGGTTTGCGACAGCGTCAGCGAGTTGAGGATGGAGAAGCCCGATCCCACCTTCCAGTCGAGTTTTCCCTGAAACGCATGGTAGCGGGACTTGCCGCCGTTGAACGAATAGGTGATGTCGGCGAACTCCTGGATCGGACGCCGTGACTGCAGCGACAGGGTGCCGGCGCTGTTGTTGGGCGCGGCCTGGTTGAAGTTGGCGAACAGCAGCAGGTCGTCCGCGCGGTTGCCGATATAGGCGAGATCGACCAGCGCGCCGGTCCACAACTCGCGCTGCACCGAGATGAACCAGCTCTGCACCTGGCTCGAGTGGTAGTCCTCGGGCATGTAGGTGACGTTCGCGGTCAGCGGGTTGAAGCGCGACGGGTCGGTCAACCCGGCGGGATAGCCGTCCTGCGTCGGCCGGAAGTCCGCCTGCGTCGGCGTCTGCACGACCACGGCGTTGATGACCTGCGGGCCGTTGATCGGCAGCACGTTGGCGCCGCCGGCGCGATGGAAGTGCACGTAGCTGACGCCGTAGCCGCCGCGCACGACGGTTTGCGGCGTCAGCGTGTAGGCGAACCCCAGCCGCGGGCCGAAGTTGTTGCGATCGGGCTCGAGCGTCGAGCGATCCCGCAGCGAGCCGTCGCGCGCGAGCACCATCGTGCGCGTCGCCGGGTCGAAGTTGGACAGGATGTTGTCCTGCTCCACCCACGGCGTCGCGTACTCGTAGCGCAGGCCGAGGTTCACCGTCAGGTTGTCGTTGACCCGGAAGTCGTCCTGCAGATAGGCGAAGTGCATGTTCTGGCGGAGGTTGGCCACCAGGATGTTGCTGAGCGCGTAGGTCGCTGCGCGCGCCGAACATGAAGTCGGCGAGGTTGTAGAGCGGGCTCGTGGTGGTCACGCCGACCGGCCGCGAGAACGATCCGGCGTAGGAATCGCGGCCGTAGAGCGGGTTGACGTCCTGCACTTCGGTCTGGATGTGCTGGAACTCGTAGCCGCTCTTCAGCGAGTGCCGGCCGGCCAGCCAGGTGTAGTTCACCTTCGGGTTGTAGACCGTGGGGTACTGCCATTGCGGGTTGGTCGCCTGCCGGCCGAGGTCGCTGAACCCGTTGATCAGCTGCGTCGGCAGGCCGCCGACGACGCGCGGATCGGTCGGCAGGCCGGCGATGCCGTAGCCGTCGAGCGCGCTGGCCGTCCCGATCGCGGCCGGGTCCTTCCCGCCTTCGGTCGTTCGACCAGCCAAAGCGGATCTCGAGCAGCGACAACCCCGTCGGCATGTAGGTCGTCCCGAGCGCCAGCTGCTTGTTGCGCGCGTAGGTGAAGGCGTTGCCGGCGCCGCCCGACGGCAGCGGGATGTTCGGGTTGTCGAAGATGTCCACGTCGCGCCAGCCGAAGCGGCCGAACGCCGACAGCCGCGGGTTGACCTGGAAGTTGATCTTGCCGCCGGCCTTGTTGGTCGTGTTCTCGAAGTTCTGCAGCCGCTGGTAGTTGTTCGACGCGCGATCGTTGGTCGGCTCGGGCAGCTCGCTGAGCACCTTGCGCGCGAACGCCGTCATCGGGATCGGCGTCCCCGCCGGATAGAGCTGCCCGGTCAGCGGATTGCGCACGTCCACGCCGAGGATGCCGTTGCGCTGCGCCTGGTTGGCGATGGTGGTGCTGGCGGTCTGACCGCGGGTCTGCTGAAAGCCCTCGAAGTCGGCAAAGAAAAACGCCTTGTTGCGCACGATCGGCCCGCCGATGACGCCGCCGTACTGATCGCGCTCGAACGGCGGCTTGACGCCGTCGGGCGGACGGAAGAACCCGGTGGCGTTCAGCGCCGTGCGGCGGGCGAACTCCCAGACCGAGCCGCGGTACTGGTTCGTCCCGCTGGCGTAGGCGACGTTGATCGTCGCCCCCGCGGCACGCCCGTACTCGGCGCTCATGTTGTTGGTGACGACCTTGAACTCGTCCACCGAATCGGGCGAAGGCTGCATCACCTGGTTCGAGAAGCCCTGGTTGCTGGTGCCGTAGGCGTTGTTGTCCACGCCGTCGATCAGGAAGTTGTTGAAGGTCGAGCGCAGGCCGTTGACGTTGAACGACCCTTCCCGTCCGCCCTGGGCCAGCGGCGACACGCGCACGCCGGGCGACAGCAGCGCCAGCTGCGAGTACTCGCGGCCGTTGAGCGGCAGCGCCCGCGTCTGCTCGCCGGTGATGACCTGGCTGCGCTCGCTCGAATCGGTCTGCAGCAGCACCGCGTTGGCGCTCACCTCGACCGTCTCGGTCACCTGGCCGACCGCCATGGTCAGCTCCACGCGCTGGCGGGCGCCGACCGTGACCTGCACGTTGTCCACCACCGCGATGGAGAAGCCCGCCTTCTCCGCCGACAGCAGGTAGGTGCCGATGCGCACGGTGAAGAACTCGAAGCTGCCGTTGGCGTCGGACTGGCGTTCGGCGCTGACTCCGGTTTGCGTATTGGTCAGCGTGACCTTGGCATCCGCGACGACCGCGCCGGAGCTGTCGCGGACGGTGCCGACGACCGTGGCGGTCTCGAACTGCGCCAGCGCGGGGGTCGCCAGGGAGAGCACGAGCAGGGCAAGAGCGGGAACGAACCTTCGCATGGGTGTGTCCTTGAAGAACAGCAAGGGGTTGCGCGATGGACGGGGGAATTGAGCGCCCGCTGGTGTAGCCCCACACATCTCCATGTGGTGGCGCGCCAGACGGACACTCGCGGGGCTCACATGAGCCGCCGCCAGGGAAGTTAGCAGGACGGGTTGATCATCCGATGACCGCCGCGTAACGATTGCGCGACGGATGGCGCCACCGGCCACGACGACTGCGAACGTGAACGGCCGTGGACGTTTCGCCATACGATCGGCAGCCAGCCGGCCCTTAGCCTACACCGCTTTCGGGGCTGGGTGCGACCCCGCCTGCGGGTGCCGCACCATGCCACCGGCGGTTCGGCCCCGTAATCCGCGCCAAGCCTGGTCCGCGTGCACCCCTCGCCGCTACCGCCGCTCAGGTGACGATGGCCGTCATGCCCAGGATGCCGGCCGCGATGGCGGCGTCGCCGCCGAGGGTGGCCCCACGGCGTGCCTCCTCCGGCCCGACCCCCCTGGTGAAGACGCGCCAGGCCAGCTCCTGCGGCAGCGCGGCGCGGGCGACGATCGGCCCACGCGCGGTGCCCGGTTCTACCAGATCCCACCGGCCATCCTGCCGCTGAACCTGCCACGTGCCGCCGCAGTCGCCGGTCACGGTCACCTCCACCAGGGCGCCGGCTGGCGCATCGATGGTCCGGTAGGCGTGCGGCAGGGCCCGCATGAAGCAGTCGAGGACCGGACGGTAGAGTCGCGGCGTCATGATGCCCGGGCGGTCGACCGCCAGCCGGATCTGCTGCTGGTGGTGCCAGCGCTCGGTCAGCTCGCGCGCGACGTCGAACCAGTTCGCGGACTCGCGCTCCCCCGCCCAGCTCACGGGAAACCGCGCCGGCGCCCACGGATCGAGCGACGCGAGGTACGCATGGAGCGCGGGCACGGCCGCCTCGGTCAGCATCACCAGCACCCGCGGGCTCAGCCGGCCGTAGACCTCGACGCCCTCCGCATTCAAGCGCGCGACCAGCTCTCCCAGCGCGCGATCGGTCAACGGCGACACCGGCGCGTCGGCCGGCGCATCGCGGGCGAACGACAGGCGCCGCAGCGCCGTGTCGAGCAGGTGGGCGGCGATCTGCTGCACGTTCCAGCGCGGGACGCTCGTGTGCCGCGTCCACTCGTCGGGTGAGAGCGTCCGCAGCAGCGCGAGCAGCTTGCCGTCCAGCTCCTCGAAGAGGTGCGCGGTCATGATCGGCGGAAGACCCTCGCGCGGCGGGTCGGGCGTCATCCGCCGCATCGTAACTCGATCGTGCGCCGTCTCGCCTTGACAGCCGGGCGGTGCCAGCCAACCATGCAGGGCCGACGACCGTGCGTGCCGCACGCGTCCGATCGGCCTCGCCCGCAGGAGTCCACGATGACCGCCCTCGAAACATGGGAACTGCTCAGCTATGTCGTCACCGTCGTCGGGCTGCCGGTAGCGATCTACACGTTCTGGCAGGAGCATCGGAAAGAGCTGGAGAACGACGACGAGGAGACCTACCAGCTGCTCTCCGACGTGTACACCGACTTCCTGAAGCTGGTCATGGAGAACCCGGACCTGCAGCTCCGCTCGCGCGTCGCCGCGCCGCAGCTCTCCGACGACCAGCAGGAACGTCGCCAGGTCATCTTCGAGATGCTGATCTCACTGTTCGAGCGCGCCTACCTGCTGGTGTTCGACGTCCGGATGACGGAAAGCCAAAGTCGCCTCTGGCATTCATGGGACGACTACATGCGGGAGTGGTGCCGGCGCGACGATTTCCGCGCCATGCTGGGGCAGCTGCTCGAGGGGGAGGATGCGGATTTCTCGCAGTGACATCCTCCGGATCGCCGACGCGGAAGCCGCGCGCCGCCCCGAGCGCAGCCGCTGACGCGCCGTCAGTTGAGTTCGATCGACGTGTCGAACCCGGCGTCGAGCGCCCCGGTGACACCAGCTGATCCAGCGACTGGCGGTATCCTGTCGCGATGCCGTCGATGCTGGCGATCATTCTCGGCGGCGGGCAGGGCAGCCGCCTGTTCCCGCTCACCCACCTGCGCTCGAAGC
The DNA here is from genome assembly GCA_963707795.1 of uncultured Acidobacteriota bacterium. Classification (GTDB taxonomy): domain Bacteria; phylum Acidobacteriota; class Vicinamibacteria; order Vicinamibacterales; family UBA2999; genus JACCSI01. Next base: position 2,287,075 of record OY970174.1, read on the forward strand.
CAGCCGTTCCGATCGGCGGCAACTACCGGTTGATCGACGTTCCGATCAGCAACTGCCTGCACGCGGAGATACGTCGCATCCACGTGCTGACGCAGTTCAACTCGGCCTCGCTCAATCGCCATGTCAACCAGACCTACCGGATGGACCCGTTCTCCACCGGCTACGTCGAGATCCTGGCCGCCGAGCAGACGCCGGAGAGCCAGGCCTGGTTTCAAGGCACCGCCGACGCCGTGCGCAAGGCCCGGCGGCATTTCGCCGCCGAGCCCGCCGACCACTACCTGATCCTGGCAGGCGATCATCTCTACCGCATGGATTACCGCCGGCTGCTCGACGCGCACCTCGAGCGCCGCGCGGACATCACGGTCGCGGCGCAGCCCACGACGGCGGCGGACGCGACCGCCATGGGCATCTTCACGTTCGATCGTCAGGGCCGCATCACCGGGTTCGAGGAAAAGCCGGACGCCGCCCGGCTGGCCGAGATGGCGACCAGCCTGCCGCACGGCTCGGCCGTGCTGCGCACCGACGACGCCAGGCCGTTCATCGCCTCGATGGGCATCTACGTCTTCTCGCGGCAGGTGCTGCTCGACATGCTCGACCAGCCCGGCAACGACTTCGGCCGTCAGCTGATTCCCGACGCGTTGCAGCGCTATCGCGTGTCGGCATACCTGTTTGCCGGCTACTGGGCCGACGTGGGCACGGTGGACAGCTTCTACCAGGCCAACGTCCAGCTCACGCAACCGGACGCGCCGTTCAGCTTCTACGATCCGTCATTTCCCGTCTACACGCACCAGCGATTCCTGTCGCCGTCGCGGCTGATCGACTGCCGCGTGGAGCGCGGGCTCATTGCCGAGGGCTGCCTGCTCGATCGGTGCGAGGTGTCGGGAACGGTCGTCGGCATTCGGACGACCATCGGGGCGGGCGCCCGCATCAGCGACTCGGTGCTGCTGGGCGCCGACTATTACGACGCTGAGGGCCAGGAGGCCGGCGGCGTTCCACTCGGCATCGGCGCCGGCGTCCAGCTCGAACGGGTCATCGTGGACAAGAACGCGCGCATCGGCGCCGGCGCGCGACTGGTCAACGCGCGTGGCGTCGCCGAGCTCGACGGCGACGGCTTCTACATCCGTGGCGGCATCATCATCGTCGCCAAGGGCGCGACGATACCCGCCGGCTTCGAGATCTGAAGGCGGCGCGCCACCCATTTACGCAGAATTAACGACCTCGTCATCCGCTGGAAACCTCCGCCCGGTACCGTGGGTGGCGATTGGTGATGCCGTCACACACATCGGCAGGGCGGGCCGGCGTGGCAGCCGCGCGACCGCGCCACGGCGACGCGCGCACGAGGTCGAAGAGGCGAGTGCTCGTCGTCGAGGACGAGCAGGACATCGCCGGCCTCATCAAGCACACGCTCGAGCGCGCCGGCGACGTGGACGTGCAGATCGCGGCGGGCGGCGACGCCGCGCTCAAGGCGGCCACCGAAGAGCCGCCCGACCTCATCCTCCTCGACCTCAACCTGCCGGTCGTGAACGGGCTCGAGGTGTGCCGGCTGCTGCGCGCGCGTCCGGCCACCCGGTCGGTACCGATCATCATCGTGACGGCGCGGACGTCGGAAAGCGACCGCGTCGTCGGCCTCGACGCCGGCGCCGACGACTACGTCAGCAAGCCGTTCAGCCTGCGCGAGCTGTCGGCGCGGGTACGCGCGGTGCTCCGCCGCGGGCGCGGCGAGCCGCCGCCCGGACCGGTCATCTATCACGGCCAGCACCTGGTGGCAGACTTCGAAGCCGTCAATATCGAGGTGGACGGCGAGGCCATTCGCCTCACGCGGCGAGAGTTCGAGCTGTTGCGCTACCTGGTGGAGAATCGCAACCGGGTGCTGTCGCGCGACCGGCTGCTCGAACGTGTGTGGGGCTACGACCACCTGATCGAAACGCGGTCGGTGGACGTGCATGTCGGACGCCTGCGCCAGAAACTCCGCGCCGCCGGCCGCCAGATCGAAACGGTCGTGGGACTCGGCTACCGCTTCGTCGAGTAAACCCGGCCCCTGAAACCTGAGGCCTGAAGCCTGGGGCCTGAGGCCTGAGGCCTGGCGCCTGGCGCCTGAAGCCTGGCCCCTGAAGCCTGGCCCCTGAAGCCTGGCGCCTGAAGCCTGGCCCCTGAAGCCTGAGGCCTGAGGCCTGGGGCCTGAAGCCCGGCCCCTGGAGCCCGGCCCCTGACTACTGAACCTCCTGCCACCCCTCGTCGCGCAGCTGCGAGAGCTCCAGCACGAACGCGCGGCGCGCGTGCTCGACTCGATGCCAATCCTGATAGCAAGCCTGCCGAACGACCTGGCTGTCCTGCTCCTCGCGGACTTCCCAGCCGCTCTCGGCGGGGCGAATCGAGAACCGTCGAACGTGGTCGGCCTTCCTGATACTCCGGGCGAATGCGTACATCGTCGCGTCCTTGCCGGGCAGGAACGTGCCCGGTTCCGACAATCGTCACCCGAGCCGTCGCGTTCCGACTGTAAATTCGGTGTAACGGATTTGGTCAGATGCAAGAACGCACGATATTTACGCCTTCGGCACGCGCACGCGCAGCACCTGGGGATGGATCGACACCGCCAGCTCTTCCGCGGCCGAGGCGTGGCTCCCCGTCGACATGAAACGGAATCGGCCCGGCGGAGGTGACGGTCAGCGTGCGCGCCGCACGAATGGTGACCCCGCGGCCCGCCCGCAGCGTGCCGCGCGAGCAGCGCGGGCAGCCGCCAGGCGATGCCGAGCAGCGACAGCTGATCGACGATCACGACCTCGAGGAGCCCGTCGTCGAGTCTGGCGCCGGGCGCGATGACCAGGCGGTTGCCGTACTGACGGCCGTTCGCGATGGCGACGAGCATCGCGCGATGCTCGACGACGTCGCCGTCCAGCGTCAGGCGATAGGTCTGCGCCCGATAGCGCGCCAACTCGAGCGCGCTCAGTTGCACGTAGGCTGCCAGCCCGCGGCGGCGCAGCCCGCGCTCCGCGAAGCGAGCCGCGACGATGGCGTCCACACCGACGCCGGCGATGTTGAAGAAGTGACAGTCGTTCACCTGGCCGGCATCGATGGTCATCGTCGATCCGGCGGCGGCGATCTCGAGTGCGCGCGCCGGCGCGCTGGGCAGGCCGAGATCGCGGGCGAGCCCGTTGCCGGAACCGGCCGGCACGATCGCCAGGGTGGCGCTCGTGTTCATCACGGCGGCTGCCACCTCATTGACGGTGCCGTCGCCGCCCCAGGCAACGACCAGGGCACAGCCACCGGCGGCCGCTTCGCGCGCGAACGTGCGCGCGTCGCCCGCCGCCGTCGTTGGCCGCACGACGGCCTCGACGCCGTGGTGCGCCAGCACCCGTTGCGCCAGCTCGGCGTGGGCGTGGATTTCAGTGTGGTGGCGGCCGTGACCCGAGAGGGGGTTGATGATGACGGCCGCGCGAGTCATCGGCCGATCTTGCGAAGGGCGCGCGGGGGCAGGAACCACTTGAGCGTCCCGGGCCCGGTCGGCATGGCGCCGTCCAGCTCGAGGCAGCACACCGCGCCCTTCTTGAACTCGACGCCGCCGCGCGCGCGCAGCAGCCGTGCGGTCAGCTCGCCCAGATCGGGCTCGTGGCCGACCAGGGCGATGTGCCTGGCCCGCTTCCCGTACTTGCCGAGCGCCTCCAGCACCTGCGTCATCCGGCCGCCCGGCGCCAGCGCCTCGATCATCTCCAGCCGGGGCTTGCCGCCGATGCCGGCGACGAGCAGCTCCGCGGTGTGCGCGGCGCGCACCAGCGGGCTGCTGAGGACGAGGTCGAGCTTCACGTCGAAGTCCTTCAGGCCTTCGACGACGCGCTTGAACCGCGCGATGCCCTCGCTGGTGAGCGGCCGCTCGCGGTCGTCCGGGTAGTTAGGGCCGCGCTCGGCGGCCACGGCGTGACGAACCAGGAGCAACTCGATCGTGGCTGCCATATATTCAGGGTCTCGACCGCTCGGCCGTGGGCCGGACGGTGCTCACGCGACCGCCGTCGAGCGCCCGTGGTCGGCGGGCGTCAACAGCTCGCATAGTTTGAGGATGGCCGCGCGCCGCCGCATGAACACGGCGTGGTGCTGGCGGCACTCGTCCTCGAGGGTGCGCACCAGCCGATCGAGCTCCGCCGCCAGCCGCCGGTCGCCGCCGGCGAGCTCGGCCTGGAGCGAGCGGGTGCGGTCGATCAGAATCTCGAAGTCGTGCATCTCTCCCAGCAGATCCTGGACGCGCTTGAGCTGCGTGATGCGCGCGGTGGCGCGCGACCGCTTCAGCTCGCGCTCGATTTCGAGTGCGTAGCGCAGCTTCTTGGCGGCGACGCGGACGGCGTGCAGGCGGTCGGGCAGGTAGAGTCCGCCGGCCCGCTCGATGGCCGCGGTCAGGCGGCGGGCGCGGCGGGCGATCTGGCGCCCGACCTCGTCGAGTGCCGCCCCCGTTTCGCCGGCGTCCGGTGCCTCCCCGACCTGCCCCAGCCGCTGACGCAGCTTCTCGACCTTGCCGGGGGTGATGGCGGCGAGCATGTCGCGGCGGCGCTTCTGCCGCTCCTGCGTGACCGCCTGCCGGACGCGCGCGATGGCACGCGGTGACACGACGTTGCTCGCGCGCAGCTCGTCGAGGTGGCTGAGCGCGACGTCGAGCTCGCGCACCGGCCCGAGCGCGCGGGTCATGCGCCGGACCCGCCGCCGCACCCGCGACAGCGACCGGGTGCTGATCGACGCGCGGAGCACCGGCAGGGCTTCGCGGAGCCGCCGCGTCGCCACCCGCGCCTGGTGCACCGAGCGCATGTCGCCGGCCTGCGCCGCCGGCATCGCGTCGACCAGCGTGGTCAGGCGCTGGCTGAGCAGCACGAGGAGGGCGGTCCGATCGTCCATGCTAGTATCGAGCGCTCGCGGCCCAATTATACCGATCACGCGCCATGCGTCTTGCCGCCATCGACATCGGCACCAATTCGGTTCACATGATCGTCGTGCGCGTGCGCCCGGACTTCTCGTTCGAGGTGATCGATCGGGAGAAGGAAATGGTGCGCCTCGGCGCCGGCGGCCTCGGCGGCCGCAAGCTGACGCAGGAGGCGATGAGCTCGGCACTGCAGGCGCTGTCCAAGTTCGAGCGCCTCGCCCGATCGCACGAGGTGGACGAGATCCTGGCGGCCGCGACCAGCGCCACGCGGGAGGCGGAGAACGGCGGCGAGTTCCTCGCCGCCATCGAGCGCACCACCGGCATCCGCCCGCGGATCATCACCGGCACCGAGGAGGCCCGCCTCATCCACCTCGCCGCCGTGTACGGCATCGACACGCCGAAGACCGCCGTCGTCATCGACATCGGCGGCGGCAGCGTGGAGATCACGCTCGGCACCGGCCAGGTGGTGCAGTTCGCGCGGTCGTTCAAGATCGGCGTCATTCGCCTGACCGAGCGCTTCGTCAAATCCGACCCGCTCAGCGGCCGCGACGAGCGGAAGCTGGTCAAGCACATCGGCGAGCAGGTGGACCGCTACGTCCGGCACGTCGTCGAGGCGGGCTTCGACCGGGTGATCGGCACCTCGGGCACGATCCTCTCCGTCGGCACGGTGGCCAGCGCCATCGACCGCGGCAGCGTCCCGGCGGAGACCCGCAACCTGCGGGTCTCGGCGAAGAACATCCGGCGCCTGCGCAAGGTCGTCACCGAGCTCGACCTCGAGGAACGGCTGCACCTGCCCGGCCTCGATCCGCGGCGCGCCGACCTGACGGTGGCCGGCGGCGTCCTGCTCGACACGCTGCTGCGCAAGCTCAACGCCGACGAGATCACGCTCTGCGACCTCGCGCTGCGCGAGGGGCTGGTGCTCGACTACATCCATCGCCACCGGTCGGACATCACCCGCGTCGATCAGTATCCGGACGTGCGCCGGCGCTCGGCGATCGAGCTGGCCGAGCGGTGCAACTGGGAGGCCGACCACTCGAAGCGGGTGGCGCAGCTGGCGCTGACGCTGTTCGACGACACCGCGAGCATCCACGGCCTCGGCGCGCGGGAGCGCGAGTGGCTCGATTACGCGGCGATGCTGCACGACATCGGCAACCACATCAGCTACGAGCGCCACCACCGGCACTCCTACTACCTGGTCAAGAACGGCGACCTGCGCGGCTTCGAGCCGGAAGAGATCGAGGTGATGGCGCTGCTCACCCGCTATCACCGGCGCGGATTGCCCAAGCGCTCGCACGACGGCTACGGGGCGCTCGCCCGCCCGCTGCGGCGGACGGTGCGCACGCTGTCGGTGTTCCTGCGGCTGGCCGAGACGCTCGACCGCAGCCGCAACGGCGTGGTCCGCAACGTCGAGACCCGGGACCGCAGCGGCACGCTCCGGCTGGACGTGTATGCCGTCGGCGACGCCGAGCTGGAAGTGTGGGCGGCCACCCGCCAGCTGCCGTTGCTCGAGGCCACGCTCGGGCGGGCGGCCAAGATCGTCGCGCACCACGTGCACGAGGCCGACGACCCCGCGCGCGCGGGCAAGCGGGCGCCGGCCGCCGCGAAGCGGCGGGCGCCGCGCCGCAAGCGCGCCGGTACGGCAGCTACCGCCGCGCCCGTCGTGCACTGACCCGTTACACCAAATTTACAAGCCGGAAACTGCTCCGAAACCGCCGTTGAGTACGGTGGTGCCATGTCTGTGTCATTCCGTTGTCTGGTCCCGGTGGCGCTGGTGGCTCTGGCCACGGCGTGCGGGGGCGGCGGCTCATCGGCGCCGGGCACGCCGGCGCCGTCGGACATCAAGGTGGACGGCTCGAGCACCGTCTTCGTCGTCAGCGAGGCCGTGGCCGAGGAGTTCCGGGCGGCGGGCAACCGGGCCCGGGTCACGGTCGGCCAGTCCGGCACCGGCGGCGGCTTCCAGAAGTTCTGCCGCAGCGAAACCGACGTCAGCGATGCGTCGCGGCCGATTCGTCCCGGCGAGATCAGCAGCTGCCAGCAGGCCGGCATCGCGTTCTTCGAGCTGCCGATCGCCTATGACGGCATCGCCGTGGTCGTCAACCCGAAGGCCGACTGGATCAGCGACATCACCGTGGACGAGCTGCGGACGCTGTGGGCGCCGGAGGCGCAGGGCACGGTCATGCGCTGGAGCCAGGTGCGCGAGGGCTGGCCGGACCGGGAGATTCACCTGTTCGGCGCCGGCGTCGATTCGGGCACCTACGATTACTTCACCGAGGCGATCACCGGCAAGGAGGGCGCCAGCCGGGGCGACTTCACGTCGAGCGAAGACGACAACGTGCTGGTCCAGGGCGTGGCCGGCGACGAGCTGGCGCTGGGGTTCCTGCCCTTCGCCTACTACAACGAGAACCAGTCGCGGCTGAAGCTCATCCCGGTGGACAACAAGAAGGCCGACGACGGCGCCGGGCCAATCGCGCCGAGCTTCGAGACGATCCGCAACGGCAGCTACCAGCCGCTCGCCCGCCCGCTGTTCATCTACGTGTCCGAGCGATCGCTGGCGCGGCCGGAGGTGCAGCAGTTCGTGGACTTCTACCTGGCCCAGGTCGGCACGCTGGCAGAGGAGGTCGGCTACGTCCAGCTCGGCGACGAGGGTTACCGTCTGGTGGCCGAGCACTTCAAGGCGCGCAAGCCGGGAACGATCTTCGGCGAGGGCGGGTCGCAGGTGGGTGTCACCATCGAACAGCTCCTGGCCAAGGAGCGCCAGTAGCTCGGGCCGCCGTTCACGCAGCCATGCGCGGGGCCGGGCAGCGATGAGAGGGCGTCGGTTCGAGCGGGTCATCGAGTGGGTGCTGTTCCTGTGCGCGGCCCTGTCGGTGTTCACCACCGCCGGCATCATCGTGGTCCTCGCGATCGAGACCGTGGGCTTTCTCCGCGAGGTCCCGCTGCTCTCGTTCCTGTTCGGCACGGAGTGGACGCCGCTGTTCGCCAACAAGCAGTTCGGCGTGCTGCCGCTGGTGGCGGGCACGGTGCTGGTGTCGGCGATCGCGATGCTGGTCGCCCTGCCGATGGGGCTGTTGAGCGCGATCTACCTGAGCGAGTACGCGCCGGCGGCGGTCCGCCGCGTCGTCAAGCCGGTGCTCGAGATCCTGGCCGGCGTGCCGACGGTGGTCTACGGCTACTTCGCGCTCATGTTCGTGACGCCGCTCCTGCAGCAGGTCGTGCCCGGTCTGGCCGGCTTCAACGCGCTCAGCCCGGGGATCGTGATGGGCATCATGATCCTGCCGCTGGTGTCGTCGCTGTCCGAGGATGCGATGCGGGCGGTGCCGCGCGGCTTGCGCGAGGGCGCCTACGCGCTCGGCGCCACGCGGATGCAGACCTCGCTGAACGTTGTCGTGCCGGCGGCGTTCTCCGGCATCACGGCCGCCTCCATCCTGGCGGTGTCGCGCGCGGTCGGCGAGACGATGATCGTGGTCATCGCCGCCGGGCAGCAGCCGCGGCTGACCGCCAGCCCGCTGGTGCCGATCGAGACCATGACCGCCTACATCGTCCAGGTCAGCCTCGGCGACACGCCGCAGGGTACCCTCGAGTACCGGACGATCTTCGCGGTCGGCATGCTGCTGTTCCTGATGACCTTCTCCCTGAACCTGGCGAGCACCTGGCTGCGCGAACGCTTCCGCGAGGAGTACGCCTGATGGAGGCGGCGGCCGAGACCTTCCGCACGCCCGACATCGGCACCCGCCGGCGCCATGTCTTCGACCTCGTCTTCCAGCTGGTGGCGCTGGCGGTGCTGCTGCTGGCGCTGGCGGCGCTCGGGCTGCTGATCTACGACGTCGTGTCGGACGGCATCGGCCGGCTGAACTGGCAGTTCGTCACCAGCTTCTCGTCGCGGCGGGCGTCGAGCGCCGGGATCTACCACGCGCTCACCGGCAGCATCTTCGTGATCGCCCTGACCGGGGCGCTGGCGCTGCCGGTCGGCGTGGCGGCGGCGATCTACCTCGAGGAATATGGGACGCGCAGCCGCGTGGCGCGGCTCATCGAGATCAACATCGCCAACCTGGCCGCGGTGCCCTCGATCATCTACGGGCTGCTCGGGCTGGGGCTGTTCGTGCGGGCGCTGAGCATGGAGCGCAGCGTCCTCGCCGGCGCGTCCACGCTGGCGCTGCTGGTGCTGCCGGTGGTCATTCTCTCCACCCGCGAGGCGCTGCGGACCGTGCCCGGCACCATCCGCGAGGGCTCGTACGCGCTCGGCGCGACCAAGTGGCAGACCATCTGGCATCAGGTGCTGCCGATGGCGATGCCGGGCATCCTGACCGGCCTCATCCTGGCGCTGTCGCGGGCCATCGGCGAGACCGCCCCGCTCATCACCATCGGCGCCGCCACCTATATCCCGTTCGCGCCCGACGGCATCTGGTCGGCGTTCACCGTGCTGCCCATCCAGATCTTCAACTGGGTGTCGCGGCCGCAGCTCGATTTCCAGCAGAACGCGGCGGCCGGGATCATCGTGCTGCTGGCGCTGCTCGTCTTCATGAACGCGACCGCCGTCGTTCTTCGCGATCGCTATCAGCGACAGGGGCGATCATGAGCACGCTGTCCCGCGGTCAGATTCCGTTGACGGTGCCGGTGGTGCGCGGCGGACAGCCGCCGGCCGCCGAGCGGCCGACCAAGATCGACGTCAAGGACCTCAACTTCTTCTACGGCGACAAGCGGGCGCTGGAGGCGATCACCATCTGCATGCAGTCCAACCTGGTGACCGCGTTCATCGGGCCGTCGGGCTGCGGCAAGAGCACCTTCCTGCGCACGCTGAACCGGATGAACGACATCATCCCGGGCACCCGGGTCGACGGCTCGGTGCAGATCGACGGACAGGACATCTACGGGCCGGGCGTCGATGTCGTCCAGCTGCGGCGCCGCGTGGGCATGGTGTTCCAGAAGTCGAACCCCTTTCCCAAGACGATCTTCGAGAACGTCGCCTACGGCCTGCGCGTCAACAACATGGCCCGCTCGCACGCCGAGCTGGCCGATCGGGTCGAGGAGAGCCTGCGCGCCGCGGCGATCTGGGACGAGGTCAAGGACCGGCTGCACGACTCGGCGCTGGCCCTGTCCGGCGGCCAGCAGCAGCGCCTGTGCATCGCCCGTGCCCTGGCCATCCGGCCGGAAGTGCTGCTCATGGACGAGCCGGCCTCGGCGCTCGACCCGATTGCGACGCAGCGCATCGAGGAATTGATCTACAACCTGAAGCAGAACTACACGATCATCATCGTGACGCACAACATGCAGCAGGCGGCGCGGGTGTCGGACTACACCGCGTTCTTCTGGCTGGGCCGGCTGATCGAGTTCGATCGGACCGACAAGATCTTCACCGCGCCGGCCGAATCGCTGACCGAGGACTACGTCACCGGACGGTGCGGATAGAGCGCCGATCGGCACCGCGCCGCGTCAGCGGCGGGCGTGCGGCGGCGGAGGCGGGGGCAGAGAACGCGGAGGACCATCGTGGAGCGGGTGACCAGACATTTCCAGGCAGAGCTCCAGCTGGTGCAGGAGCGGCTGCTGTCGATGGGCGGCCTCGGCGAAGAGCGGGTGCGCGAGGCGGTCCGCAGCCTGACCGACCGCGACGCCGCGCGGGTCGAGCGCGTGCTCACCGGCGACGAGCCGATCAACGAGCTGCACATCGAGATCGACGACCGCTGCTTCAAGCTGCTGGCGCTGCACCAGCCGATGGCCGCCGACCTGCGTGCCATCGTCGCCGGCGTCAAGATCAACACCGACCTCGAGCGGGTCGGCGACCTCGCCGTGAACATCGCCGAGGCGACCAAGCGCTACCTGCAGCACCCGCCGGTCAAGCCGCTGATCGACATCCCGCGCATGGCCGAGATCGCCCAGTCGATGCTGCGCGATGCCCTCGACGCCTTCGTCCGCCGCGACACCCGGATGGCCGAGGCCGTGATCGCGCAGGACGACGCCCTCGACGCGCTGAAGACCCAGATCTTCCGCGAACTGCTGACCTACATGCTCGCCGAGCCGGAGACCATCGAGCCGGCGCTCGATCTGATCCTCATTTCCCGGCACCTGGAGCGCATCGGCGATCACGCGACCAACGTCGCCGAGGACGTGATCTTCATGGTCTCGGCGCGCGACGTCCGCCACCACGTCGCCGACCACCCCTAGCAGCCCGTGGTCAAAGCTGTTTCTCTCAAGCGGATGTGCTCGACCGCGTATCTCGTCATGTTTACAACACTCGAGGGTCGGTAGGGGCCACATCAATGACGGGGGGCCAAGTCTCGAGATCGATCAAGGCGACGCGTGCGAGCAATCGCCGAATGATCCGGCGGCGCGTTCGGCAACACCAACCCGAGAACTCGCGCAGGGCAAACGTATCGGCGGCCCGCCACGCGATCGCGCGCTCCGCGTCCAGACCCTTGGAAATAGCCAACCAGCAGCAGCCGGAAATGGCGCCCGGGCGGCCGTCACGGCCGACCATCGTCCGCGTAGAATCGCTGGCACCCTCGACGTACCTATCGAAGTAGTCCTCTTCGAGGATCTGATTCAGCCGGGTGTGGAAGGGATGTGCGGCACTTCGCGGCAGGCCTTGGCTCGTGACCCACATCGATGCCTGCTTCGCCTGCCGCCGTCGTTTGCCCATCGCCATCGGCGGCTGTGTAGTACGCGGGATCGATTGTGTCGTTCCCTTATTCAGGTAGAGAGTCAGTTCGAAAACGGTCGGCGCTGACGCAAGGTGGCACGGTCGTACGATGATGGGCCATGCTTTCCCGAGCGAGTAAAAGGAGGTTTCGATGACGACCATCGCGATGAAGCCGCGGATGACGTCCTTCGCGCCGCAGTTTCTCGTCGACGACCTTGAACGCTCGATCGCGTACTACAACAGGCTCGGTTTTACGTTCCGCGAACCATGGGACGGTTTTTACGCTATCGGCGAGTTGAACGGACTGGAACTTCACCTGAAGGAAGCGCCCAAACACCAAGCGGAGCGCCGCTGGCGGCGCGATAATGAACATCTTGACGCCTCGGCCGGCGTCGACGGCATCGAAGCGTTTTTCGAACGCTGCGTCGCTAACGGCGTAACGATCATGAAACCGCTTGCAGTCACGGCATGGGGGACCAAGGATTTCTATCTCGAGGACCCCGACGGCTACATCATCTCCTTTGGCGGCAGCCCGGCAGCGGGGCCGTTGGAACCACGCGACGACTCACACTGACCCACTACCGTATTTCACCGTTTCACCACGGGCTGGTAGCCGCCGCCGGCCGCCGGTGATTCCCGCGGCCCGGCCCGCGCACGCTTGGACTACAATCACAGGGATGGATCGGCGGCGGTTGTGCGTCCTGTGCCGCACGCGCCCGGTCGAGCCGCGGTGGCGGCCGTTCTGCAGCCAGCGCTGCCAGACGCAGGACCAGGCGCGGTGGGCGGATGGCACCTACCGGGTCGACAGCCCATCGACGACACCCCCACCTTCCCAGGACGCCGACGACGACGATGGCTGACACGCTGACGATTACCGACAACCGCACCGGCAAGCAGTACGAGCTGCCGATCACGGAAGGCACGATCCGCGCCACCGATCTCAAGCAGATCAAGGAGGGCCCGGACGATCTCGGCCTCGCCACCTACGACCCGGCCTTCATGAACACGGCCGCCTGCCGCAGCCACATCACGTACATCGACGGCGACAAGGGGGTGCTGCTCTACCGCGGCTATCCGATCGAACAGCTGGCCGAGACCAGCACGCACCTGGAGACCGCGTACCTGATCCTGTTTGGCGAGCTGCCGAACGCGTCGCAGCTGGCGACCTGGACACACGACATCACCATGCACACCATGGTGCACGAGAACATCAAGAAGTTCATGGAGGGCTTCACCTACGACGCCCACCCCATGGGCGTCTTCGTCAGCACCGTCGGCGCGCTGTCCACGTTCTACCCCGACGGCAAGCAGATTTTCGACGAGCAGTCGCGCCAGCGCCAGATCCACCGCCTCATCGCCAAGGTCCCGACCATCGCCGCCTACGCCTACCGGCACAGCATCGGGCGCCCCTACGTCTATCCCGACAACGACCTCAGCTTCACCGGCAACTTCCTGAACATGCTGTTCAAGATGACCGAGGTGAAGTACGTGCCCAACCCGGCGCTGGAGCGGGCGCTGGACGTGCTCTTCATCCTGCACGCCGACCACGAGCAGAACTGCTCGACCAGCGCGATGCGCAGCATCGGCAGCTCGCACGTCGACCCGTATTCGGCGCTGGCCGGCGCCGCGGCGGCGCTCTACGGCCCGCTGCACGGCGGCGCCAACGAGGCGGTGCTGCGGATGCTGCGTGAGATCGGCTCGACCAGCAACATCCCGGCCTTCATCGAGCGCGTCAAGGGCGGCGACGGCCGGTTGATGGGCTTCGGCCACCGCGTCTACAAGTCGTACGACCCGCGGGCCAAGATCATCAAGAAGACCGCCTACGAAGTCTTCGAGGTCACCGGCAAGAACCCGCTGCTCGACATTGCGCTCGAGCTCGAGCGCATCGCGCTCGAAGACGAGTATTTCGTCAGCCGCAAGCTCTATCCCAATGTCGACTTCTACTCCGGGCTGATCTACCAGGCCATGGGCTTCCCGGTGGACATGTTCGCGGTGTTGTTCGCCATCGCCCGCACCGTCGGCTGGGTGGCGCAGTGGGAGGAGATGCTGCTCGACTCGGAGCAGAAGATCGCGCGGCCGAAGCAGATCTACACCGGATCGGCCGCACGCGACTATCTGCCGATGGACCGGCGGCCGTGACGGCGGGGCGGCGCGGGCCGGGCCGGGCCTTCCTGCTGTCGGCCGCCCTCGCCGCCGCCTGGTCGTGCGCGGCGGCGACCCAGTCGAAGGCGCCGGCCAGCGCGTTCGACAGCCAGCGGGCATTCGCCCATCTGCGCACCCTGGTGGAGATGGGGCCACGCGTCTCGGGCACGCCGGCCAACGCGCGCACGCGCCAGTACATCATCACCACGCTCGCCGCCGCCGGCATCACCGCCGTCGAGCAGCCGTTCACGGCACAGACCCCGCTCGGACCGGTGGCGATGGCCAACGTCATCGCCACGCTGCCGGGTACGCGGCCCGAGCGCATCATCGTGGCCAGCCACTTCGACACCAAGCTGTTTCGCGAGTTCACGTTCGTCGGCGCCAGCGATGGCGGCTCGAGCACCGGGGCGCTGCTCGAGCTGGGGCGGGTCCTGGCCGCGCAGCCCCGTGCGTTCACCGTCGAGCTGTTGTTCTTCGACGGGGAAGAAGCGGTCGTGGAATGGAGCGCCACCGATTCGACCTACGGCAGCCGGCACTACGTGCAGGCCGCACAGGCCGCCGACACCCTGCGCACGATCAAGGCGCTCGTGCTGCTCGACATGATCGGCGACCGGCACCTGAACATCCGCCGCGAGTCGCAGTCGACGCCATGGTTGAGCGACATCATCTGGGCCGCCGCGGCGCGGCTCGGCCACCAGCGTCATTTCCTGCCCGAACGGACCCCGGTCGAGGACGACCACCTGCCGTTCCTGCGCGCCGGCGTGCCGGCCGTGGACATCATCGACCTCGATTACCCGGCGTGGCACACCGCGGCCGACACCCTCGACAACGTCAGCGCCGAGAGCCTGCAGGTGGTGGGCGACGTCGTGCTCGCCGCCCTCCCCGACATCGAACGGCACCTCGGCCAGCCGTGAGCGGCGGGGCGCCCGGCGTCACTGGTAGACGACGGCCAGGATCTCTTCCTCGGTGAGCACGGTGGCCGACGCCTTGGCGCGCCGGAACACGCGTTCGACCAGGGCATCGGTGGCGACGATGCCGCGGGTCTCGAGCCAGTAAATCACGTTCGACTTGCCGGACATCGGCCCGATGTCGATCACCTGCTCGCGGCCGATGAGGCTGGCGGGAATGGCCGAATAGACGGCGTCCATCAGCGCCCGATCGCCCTTCCGCCATGCCTTGACCACCGCCGCCGCGTGCACGCCGGTGGCGGTGCGGAACGCGTCGCGCCCGATGACCGGGTAGTTGTCGGGGATGGTGACCGCACACGCCTCGGCCACCGTCCGGCAGTAGTCGTTGAGGGCGTGCAGGTCGCGGCTCAGGTATCCCATCAGCACGAGGTTGACCAGCAGCAGGTCCATCGGCGTGTTGCCGACCCGCTCGCCGATGCCGAGCGCGGCGCCGTGCAGGCGGGTGGCGCCGGCGTCGAGCGCGGCAATGCTGTTCATCACCGCGAGGTCGCGGTCGCGATGCCCGTGCCAGTCGAGCCCGACCTCGGCGCCGGTCTCGCGGATGACGCCGGCGACGAAGCGGACGACGGCCGCGGCGCCCGCCGGGGTGGCATGGCCGACGGTGTCGGCGATGCAGATGCGCTTGGCGCCGGCGCGGATGGCGCAGCGGTAGATCGCCCGCAGCGTATCGGGATCGGCGCGGGTGGTGTCCTCGGTGACGTACATCACGTCGAGCCCGTGGCCGACGGCGAAGGTGATCGCCTCCTCGGTGCAGCGCAACAGCCAGTCGAGCGTCCAGCCCTCGGTGTACTGGCGGATGGGCGACGAGCCGATGAAGGTGCAGCACTCGATCGGCACCCCGGTGCGCTGCACGACGTCGGCGATGGGCTGGATGTCGCTGACGTGCGTGCGGGCGGCGCAGTTGGCGCGCACGCGCAGCCGCGCGCTGCCGATTTCGCGCGCCAGCCGCTCGACGTCGCGCACCACGTGCGGACCGGCCCCCGGCAGTCCGATGTCGGCGGTGTCGATGGCCGAGCGCGTCGATGAGATGCAGGATGCGGATCTTGTCGTCGATCGACGGCGCCCGGACGGACGGCGACTGCAGCCCGTCGCGCAGCGTCTCGTCGTCGAGCATGACGAGAGGCGGCGGCGGCCCGGCGGCGACCTTGTTCCAGTCGTAGATCAGGTGCGGGTTCATGCCCTCGGCCGGCGCCCGCCGGCCGGCGCCCGCGTTGAGACGGCGAGCAGCGCGCCGCCCGCGGCCAGCACCAGCGCGGCCCAGCCGGACGCGGCCGCCGCCGCACGGCGGACCTGGGGACGAAACGCCGTCTCGATGGAGGCGACCGCCATTCCCTGCTGCGCGCGCGCGACCTGCTCGCGGGTGAACGCCGTCGCGGCGTCGGCGACGGCGCGATCGAACGCGACGTTCCAGGTCACGAACGCGAACGCCAGCCAGAGGACCAGGGCCGCGTGGCGGAGCCTCATCCGGTGAACTTCACGACCATCGCCGTCACGTCGTCGTGCTGCGCCGCGCCGCGCGCGAAGGTCTGCACCGCCTCGACGATGGCGTCGAGGATGGCCGCGGCCTCGTCGCCGTGCCGCTCCTTGAGGATGGTCACCAGGCGCTCCTCGCCGAACTCCTGTCCCTCGACGTCCAGCGCCTCGGTGACCCCGTCGGTGTAGACGATGAGCACGTCGCCGGGCTGGAGCTGTTCGGTCTCGTCGGCGTACGGCGCATGACCGAAGAACCCCACCGGCATGCTGCCGGACTCGAGGCGGCGCAGGCCGGTGGGCCCGAACAGCAGCGGCGGATTGTGTCCCGCGTTGCAGTAGGTGAGCACGCCGGTCGGGCTGAGCGTGCCGTGGAACACGGTGGCGTACTTCGCCTCCACGGCCCGCCGGGTCAGGCCCTTGTTGACGGTGCGAATCGTCTGCGCCGGCGTCGCCTCGTCGAATTGGGCGCTGAACAATCCCTGGATCTTGGCGGTCAGCAGCGCCGCCGCCGGGCCCTTGCCCGAAACGTCGCCGACCGCGAAGCCGAAGCTGCCGTCGGGCCGGTCGGTGAAGTCGTAGAAGTCCCCGCCGATCGCCCGCGACGGCAGCGACGTGCTCATCGCCTGATAGAAGGCGCCGGCATGGCGTCCGGGCGGCAGCAGGGCGCGCTGGATCTCCGCCGCGATGCGCAGCTCGTGCTCGATGCGCGCCTGTTCCAGCGTCTGGCGGTAGAGCCGTGCGTTCTCGATGGCGACGCCGGCTTCGCTGGCGAGCATGTCGAGCGACGAGCGGGTGTTGGCCGACAGCAGCGACCCCTTTTCGCGGCTGTCGAGATAGAGCACGCCGGTGGTCTTGGTCTCGCTCGGCAGGTCGGCGCGGTCGAGGTAGCGCACCAGGCGCAGCGGCACGCACAGGACGTGGCGGATGCCGAGCGCGACCGTGCCCATGTGCACGTTGGCGAGGTCGCCGTCGAGCAGGTCGGCCACGATCTTGGGCTCGCCGGTGGCGTAGACCTCCTCCGGAATCTTCCGGCTGGTGTCGAAGCGATTGCCCGGCAGCGTGATCTTGCCGCGCGCGCGCGCCAGCTTCATCTCGAGGCTGGTGCCCTCGATGGCCAGCATGATGAAGCCGCGCTCGGCCCCGGTGACCTCGATGGCCGAATCGAGCACCAGCGCCAGCACCTCGTCGAGCACGCGGCCGGAGCCGAGCGCGCGCAGCCCTTCGAGCAGGGTCGCCAGCTGCCGGATGTCGCCGACCGCGGTCTGGTGATGGCGCTCGGACGAGAGCGGCGCCACCGAGGAATCCTCGGTGAGGAAGACCACGTCGGTGCCGGAGGCGCGGCCGAACTGCAGGCGATCGCCGTGGCGCAGCGGCTTTTCCGCGACCTGCTCGCCGTTGACGAAGGTCCCGTAGCGCGATCCTTTGTCGCGGATGACGTAGACGCCGTCGTTGAGCGCGATCTCGGCATGGTCGCGCGAGACGTCGCTGCCCGACAGGCGAAGGTCGTTCTCGCCGCGACGGCCGATGGCCAGCAGCGGCTTGTCGATCGGGATGACACGGCTGCCGAGGCCGTCGTTGACTTCGAGGCGTGCTCCTAGCATCGCTACAGCGGGGGGCCGCCCCTGACGGGCGCCTTAGGCATCATAACGCACCTCATCGGCGCTTCCGCCGCGGCGTCGGACGCAGCCGCCACACCGTCAGCGCCGTGATCACGGCGACGACGCCCCACCCGGCCATCCGCGCCTCGCCCGGGGGCAGTTCCGGCAGGGCGAGCACCGCGGCCACGATGATGATGAGCACGGCGATGACGACCGGGATCGGCCCGCGCGCCGGCGGCGGCGGCGGAGGCGGAATCCGCGGTGCGGTCGTCGCCGTCCCGCAGCGAAAGCAAATCAGGGCCTTGTCGGCGATCTCGGTTCCGCAGTTTCGGCAGGTCATCAGCGGGGATCAGGAGCCTGGGTCGGAGGTTCGGCGTCGTGCGTCGGGGTCGAGGTCAGGCGCGGGTCGTGAAGCAGCATACTAAAATCGTGCACGCGCAGTGCATACCCTGGGGCGGCCACGCTGATACCCATCCAGGACGTCATCCCGACGCGGGCGCGGCCTCTCGCCACGCTGGGACTGCTGGCCGCCAATGCCGCCGGGTTCGCGTGGCAGGCGTGGACGGGTGACGCCGTCGCGTCCAGTCCCATGCCCGCGCTCGGCGCTGCCTTCTCCCATCCCGGCGCGGCGTCATTCGCCGTCACGCTGCTGTTTCTCTGGCTGTTCGGCGACAACGTCGAGGATCAGACCGGACGCGGGCGCTTCGTCCTGCTCTACGTGTTGTGCGGACTGTCGGCGGCGCTGGCGCTCGACGCCATCGCACCCGGTCCGGCCCGGACCGGCATCGGCGCCGCTGGAGCCGTCAGCGGGATCCTGGGAGCCTACTTCGTGCTGTATCCGCGCGCGCGCGTGCTCGTGCTCGTCCCGGTTCCACTGTCGCTGCACGAGCTGCCGGCGGCATTTTTTCTCGGCGCCTGGTTCGTCATCGCGGTGCTGACGCTGGCGGCGCAAACTCGCGCCGGGGCGCCCGGCGCGGAGGTGGCGCTCGGCTTGACCGCCCACGCGATCGCCTTCGCCGCCGGCGCCCTGCTCTGTCTCCTGCTGCGCCGCCGCGAGCGCGCCGGCGTCGAGTGGTGGGATCGAAACGGCCGCTGAGCGCTACGACTTCGCGCGAATCTCGCGCGAGACCTTGGCCAGCTCGATCATCAGCCGCTCGTACTCCGCGGTCCACGCCGGGCCTGGCATGACCGACTTCTTGAGCTTCAGGGCTTCCGCATCCGCCTCGAGCTCGCGGCGACGGCGAATCAGCGCCGCCAGCTCGGGGTCGTTGGCCGCCGCCGGCGTTTCGGCGTCGAGATAGAGCAGCCGCGCCAGCGCGCCATCCGGGCCCGGCGCCTCCGACTCGCGCCCGACGCCGTCGCCGTTGTCGTCGAACACGGCACGCTCGGTGGTCAGCTGCCCGCGCTGCTCGTAGTGCTGCTTCACGGCGGCGCTGGCCGCGGCGAAGACCTCGAAGATGGAGGTCCGTCCGTTCTTGTCGAGATCGCTCGACGCTTCGCTCAGCGCCTTGGCGAAGTAGTCGGGGAACACGGTGGCGTATTTCTGCGCCGCCGAATCGGTGGCGGTGATCACGATGCGGTTCTCACCGGCGAGCCGCTCGAGAAACGGGAAGCTCGCCTCGGTCGTGTTGACGATGGCGAGACGCCCGGGCAACCCCTGCAGCAGCGTCGCCCAGTCGGCGGCGGTCAGGTCCGGGCCGACCAGGTTGAACTTGGCAGTGTCGCCGTCGTAGCTGCCATGCCCGAGCAGGATCACCAGCAGCAGGTCGTCGCGGGTCATCTGCTTGCGCAGCTCGGCGACCGCGCCGCGGACGTTGGCGGCGGTGCCCTGCGGGCCGCTGGCGACCGTTTCGTCGACGAACACGCGCACCTTGTCGGCGGCGAAGCCGTAGCGGTCGACGAGCGCGGCGGCAATCGGTACTGCGCCACTCCGCGCATCTGCTCCGCGTACTTCGGGCCGCCGGACGCACCGGACAGGACGAGCGCCCAGCGCTGCTCCGCGTGCGCCTGGGTCACGCCGATGGCCGACAGAGCGAGGATGAGGACGACCCGCATGCGTAGCACCTTACCTTGTTTCCCCGGCCGCCCCGGCGCCGCCAACCGCGCCGCTCAGGCGAGCCCGGCGCGGCGGCGCGCCACCCATTCCGCGGCGAGCAACCCGATGATCGCCGCGAGCGCCCAGCCCGTGTGCCAGACGTCACGCATCTCCGTCGGCGGCCGGCCGACGTCGCGAGCGCGCAGCAGGCCAGCCAGCGTCGCCGCCTCGGCGGCAGGCACGTAGCGTCCGCCGGTCTGCTCGGCAATGCGCCCGAGCACGGGTTCGTTGAGCCGCGGCTCGCTCAGCTCGACGTCCGATCCGCCGACCAGCACGGGCCTGCGGGTCGTTCCGAGCGGCTGCGTGCCGCGGCGAACGTCCGCGGCAATCATGTAGACGCCGGCCTGGTCGAAACGGGCGGCCGCGGTGTAGCGCCCCTCGCCCGGGTTGGCCAGCGCCGCGGGCACGAGGCGCTCCTGACCGCCGGGCTCGGTGATGCGGATGCTGACTTCGGCATCGCCAATCGCGCGGAACTCGTCATCCCGGACCAGGACGCTCACACGTTCGGTCGTCCCAGGCAGCGCCACGGCGGTAGGAGGAATCTCGATGCGCTCGGCCGCCGCCGCCGCCAGCCAGCGCGCCAGTTGACGCCATACCGTTTCGTAGGTGGTGTCGCTGGCGGGGCGCATCATCCGCCACCGCCACGACGCTTCACCGGCGAAGATCATCGAGCGCCCGAGTCCGTAGCGCTGGACGGCGATCAGCGGCCGCTGCACGCCCGACTCGACGCTCACCGCCAGCACCTGCGCGCCTGGGCGCGGCGCGCCAGCCGCGGTCACCGACGCGAGCGGCGGCAACTGGCCCCAGCGACGCCGGCTTTCCTCGACGGTGACGGCGACGCGGGTTGCGGGATGAGACACGCCATCCGGCGTCAACTGCAGGGACGGGGTGGCGGCCCCTCCCGACGCGCGCGCCGGGAGCGCACGGCGATCGGTCGAATCGAGCGGCAGGATCTGCTCGAGCGGCGTACCGACCAGCCCCGCGCGCTCGAACGATCGCGCGCCCAGCACCAGCAGGCCGCCGCCGCGCGTGGCGACGAACGCCGACGTCATCTCGAGCTGGTCGCGGCTGAAGAAGTCGCCCTCGATGTTCCCGAAGATGATGGCGTCGTAGGCGAAGAGATCGGCCCGCCGGGCCGGGTATCCCGAGGCGAGCGCCGCTGACCGGCTCGCCGCGGCCTGGATGAAAAAGGTGTCGCGCCCCTCGTCGTTCTGGCCCTTGCGCACCACCGAATCCACGTCGAGCGCGGCGTCCCGAGCCAGCGCGCGCTTGAGGAAGGTGTGCTCGAAGCCCGGTGCACCTTCGACCAGCAGCACCCGCCGGCGACGCCCCTGCTGCGGGACAACGACGCGACGCACGTTGTTCTCCGTGGCGATCTCCCCCGCCGCCGGCGCGATTTCAACCGCATACAGGGTCGGGCCGTCGGGCAAAGGCGACACGGTGAACACCTCGTGGACCGGCATGCCGTCGCCGCCCGGCGTGACATGGCGCGTCTCGAGGGGACGCCCGTTGGCGGTCAGCCGCAATTCCATGGGCGTGGTGCCGAAGCCGGTGCTGGTCACCGAGACGCTCAGGTCCACCGAGGACCCCGAGAGGATTGGCTCTCCCGCCGTGAGGTTGAGGATCTCGCGGTCGCGTGCGATGGTTGGCGAGCCGACCCCGACGGTGAACACGGGGGCATCCACCGCCCGGGTGCCGGCCTCGAGTGGCGCGGTGTCTCCGCCATCGGAGATGACGACGACCCCGGCCAGCCGCTGTCCGCGATAGCGCTCGCCGAGGGCGGCGAGCGCGCCGCTGAGGTCGCTGCGCCGGGCATCGGCGGCCAGCCGAGCCGGATCGGCACGCGCGAGGGACTCGCCGAACGACAGCAGGTCCGTCCGGTAGTCCGTGCCCACCTGCGCCTGCAGCGCCTCGGCCACCGCGCGGGCGCGATCGATGCGCGGCACGCCGTCGTCGGCCAGCCGCATGCTGCGCGAGACGTCGACCAAAATGGGGACGATGCCTTCGCGGACGCCGCTGGTCTCCACGAGCGTCACCGGCCGGAGCAGGAACGCGACGATCAGGAGCAGCGTCGTCGCCCGCAGCGCCGTCAGCAGCGTGCGCTGGCCGCCGGTCAACGTGACCGCGACGCGCGCGTACGCCAGCCAGGCGAAAACGAGGGCCGCGGCGAACGCCGCGGCGTAACCCCACCACGGGAGGAGGACGGCGAAGTGCATCAGGGCTGCCCGCCGGACCACGGAGGTCCAGCCAGGTACACCCTAGCACTTTCGGCGTGTCCGTCGTGCCGCGGATCGTTACCGGGGTTTGCGCGGTGTGGCCAGCGATCGATAGTACTTGTCCACCAGATCGCGATAGGCGTCGCTCACGCCTTCATGACCGCCGGCGTTGAGGCGGCGATCGTTCTCGCGCGCGCGCAGTTCGTCCGACACTCTGGACTCGACCGCTTCGAGCGCGACGAGCAGGTTGTCCTTCAGTGATTCCCAGCGCGCGAAATCCTGCTTGAAGGCTTCGGTGCCAGGCGCGGACGTGCTCCGCCACCAGCCGTCTTCGCTGTTGCCGCCTTGCATCCCCGGATTCTCGCGCCGCACTTCCTGCGCCAGCCGTTCGACGTCGCGTGCGCGCTCGTTGACCTCGCGCTGCAGCTGCTGCAAGCGGCCGCCGTTCCCGCCGGGACCGGTTCCCTGCTGCCCGCTCGCCCCCTCGCGACCCTCGGCCGACTGCTGCCCGCCCGATGACGATGACGGCTGGCCGCCCTGGGCCTGCTGGGGCCCCTGGGGCGACGCCGGGGGAGCCTGGCCGGGCGGCTGCGGCTGGCCGTCCGCCGGGCGTTCGGACTGGTTGTCGCCGCGACCCTCCGCCCGCTGCTGCGCTTCGCGGCGCATCTCCTCGATGGAGCGCTCGAGGCCGGCCACCTTGTCGCGCAGTTCCTGGGTCTTCGACAGGTTGTCGGACAGGCGGCGCGTGTCCGCGTCCTGTGCACCGGTCGCCGCGCCAAGCCGCTCGGCGACGCGATCGAGGGCCCGCGCGAGGTCCGCTCCCTGGCGCGCGGCCATGCCCGATGGGTCGGGCGGGGTCGGCGTCTCGGCGCCAGCGCCAGCGGGCTGGCGCAGCGACTCCGCGGACTGGCGCATCCGCTCGGCGAGCTTCTGCCGCTCGAGCTCGCGCGCCGCTTCGCCGGTGGCCGCGCGTTCGCCCGCGTCCCCCTGTCCGCTGCGCGAGAGCCTGGTGACCGCTTCCTGCAGGCGCGCCGCCCGCTCGGCCAGACGCTCCTGGTCGCCGGCGAGGCGGCGCCGGGCATCGTCGCCGCGCTGGTCCCTGGCGGTGCGGCCCGCTTCGCTCGCCAGGCGTCGCTGCGCGTCGGCGAGCTGACGGGTTTCGAGCTGCAGGTCGCCGAGCGCGCGGCGGCGGTCGTCGGGCCTCGACGCCTGCAGGCCTTTTTCCAGATCGCGCAGGCGTTCGGCGGCGCGCTCGCCGTTGGCCGACGCCTGGGCGGAATCCTGCCGCCGCAGGCCCGTAGCGGCGTTGCGCATCGCTTCCGAAATCTCCCGCAGCTCGGAGCTCGAACGTCCGCCTGGCTGTCCGGCCGACGGCTGCGGACTGCCGCCCTGCTGCATCCGCTGGCTGAGCTGTTCGGCCTGCTGCCGCAGTTCGTTCTGCTCCCGCGTGAGCCGCTCGAGCTGGCGCTTGAGCTCGGCCTCGGAGATCTGTTCGCGGTTCCGCGTCAAGTCCCGCTGCTGGCGATTGATCGCATCCTGCCGGCGCGCGAGCTCGCGGATGCGCTCGAGCGGATCCTCCCGAGCCTGATCCTCTCGTTCCTCGGTCGAGCTGGGCGTTTCGTAATTGGTCTCCTGACGCCGGCGCAGTTCCTGATCGAACAGGCTCGACAAGTCCGCTTCCGGACGATTCATTCCGCCATTGCCGCCGGCCTGCTGCTGCCGCGAGACCTGCCGCCGGCGGTTCTCGGCGTCCGCCTTGAGCAACTGGTTGAGCGCTTCCATCTCGTGCGGCAGCGCCTTGGCCGTGTCCGCCTGGTCGAGCTCGTTGACGGCACGCCCCATGGCTTCGACGGCACGCCCCAGCGGATCCGTGCCTGGCGCGGCCCCTGGCGTCGCACCTGGCGCGCCACGCCGGCGGCGGGCGTCGATGCCGAGCCTCGAGGCCTGGGCGCCGGCTTGTTCCGCCCGCGCCCGCAGATCGGATTGCGCCTTCGAGACGGCGCCGATGTCCTCCCGCGAACGGGCATCGCGCGCCCGGCGGGCGCGCGCATCCAGCTTCCACGTGGCGACGATGACGTCCTTCTGCGCCTCCGCCAGCCCGGCAAGGCCGTCCGGCTGCATGCCCGCGCCCTGTCCCATCGTCTGGCTCGCGGCGGCGACGAACTCCTCCTCGAACGGCTTCACTTCGAGGAAGAAGATGTCGCTGCGCGCCTCGGTCGCGCGGCGGCCGCGGCTGACATCGGTCGCTCGCGCGTAATAGGTGACGAAATCCCCCGGCTGGACGCCGAGGTCCTCCATGAAGAGCGTGTGCAGCCCGGCAACGCTGAGGCCGGACCGCGCGCCGCGCAGCGGCACCGCACGCTCCTGACCCGCCGCCGTCTGGAACACGAGCTCGAACGACGCAATGCCGTAGTCGTCGTCCGCACGTGCTTCGATGACGACCTCTTCCAGCGGCGTGACCTGCTTGTCGCTCGCCGGCCGGAGGATGCGGACGTCGGGCGGCCGATCGTCGAGCGTGCGGATGAAGTACTCGGTGTCGTCGTCGCCGGCCAGGCCATCGTGATCCTCGAGCGCGATGCGGTACGACGCGTCGCCATCGATGGTCAGCATCCCTTCGACGGCGTCCGGCTGGCCGTCCAGCGCGATCCGGGTCCCGTCGGAGAGCACGAGGGATCCCTCCGCAATCGGCTTGTCCGCGTGCACCGTGACCCGGACCCGTGTGCCGGCGGGCCCGTAGATGTCACCGCTGTCCTCGTCGGTCCGCGGCGCAAGGCCCAGGCCCCGGGGAAATTCGTAATGGAGGTCGATGCGCTCCACGCGCGCCGGCCGCATCGCCGTCACGGTGTAGTCCTCGGAACGCGACTTCGCCGCGCGCACGTGATAGCCGAACGATGCCGCGACGCGCGGAATCGTCACCGCGAAGACATCCGGCTCGGCGGTCGCCTCCATGGTCACCGTGCGCGTGTCCGAGCCGACGGTCACCGTCAACTGCGGCACGATCTCGCCGGTGAGCCCGGCGACGCGCGCCGCGATGGTCAGTGGCTGGCCTTCACGAACCCTGGCGGTGCCGGGAGTGACCTCGATCTGCAACCGCGCCGGGAAGAGGTACGCGGTCGCCACCCGGGTTGCCCGCGAGAGCCCGGGCGCGAACAGCGCGGCGGTCAGCGTCAGCGCCGCGGTCGCGGCCACCGCTCCGAGGGCGGCGCGCCGGATCGTCCGTCGCGGGACGACCGCATCGCGGTCGAGCGCCTGCAGCGCGCGCCCGGCATCCGCGGCCAGCGCCTCGACCATGCGGGGAGGGGCGTCGGGCCGCGCGGCGCAATCCACCGCCGTCACCACGACGTCGTCGAGATCGGGGTGGTGCTCCTCGATCAGACGCGCGAGTTGACGGTCGGAGGGCATCCGGCGACACGGCCAGAGCGCACGGCCGATCGCCGCAACCGCGAGGAGCAGGGTGAACCCAGCCGTGAAGAGGAGAGGCAGGCCTTCGGCGGCGACCAGGACGGTGGCGAGCACGCCCGTCAGGACGATGACGGCGGCAGCGGTCGCGCCCAGGGCCCAGGCGCGCAGCAGCGAACGGCCCGTCCAGCGTCGCCGGACGTCGGTGAGAATCGACTGGAGCTCAACTGCTCGGTCGTTCATCTCCCTGCCTGTCGCCCCCGTATGCATATCCTACGCCCTTCGCCGGCCTGTAAACCGCGCGATCAGATGGCTTTTCTGCCAATAAACCCTTCGCTGGCCAGCGCCAAAAACATGACGACGAGGCCGAGTTGCCACAGCCGCTGTTGCTCCTCCTGCTGCCGCGCCTCGGCCCGGGCCTGCACTTCCTCCACCTGATTGAGCCGCGTGATGGCGGCGGTGAACTCGTCGAGCGAAGTGCGGGCGGGGTTCGACTCACGGACATCGGTGTTCACCGCGACCCGTCCCGGCGCAACGGCCGCGGACGCGGCCGCCGGCGCCTGATCCGACCCACGCGCGCCTGGCGTGTCGTGGATACCCGGTGTCATGGGCACACCGAAGGGCACATCGGGCACGGTGAAACTCTGGCGCTGCTCCCGTCCTTGCGTCAGGTAGCGGGCCATCTCGACCAGCCACGGCACGAAGGCCGGGTTGAGCGGGAAGCGGTTCCACTGGTTGTCGAGATCGGAGGCAAACAGCAGGAGCCGCCCCCCGCCCACCCGTTGCTCGGTCAGCGCGCTCCCGGCGCCCGAAAAGCGCGCCAGCACCGTGCGTCCGTCCTGCGGATTCAGGCGCCGGTACCGTGCCACGTAGATGTCTCCCAGCGCCCCCGAGGGATTGAGGAATGGCCGGAAGATGGGATGGCGTCCATCAACGGCCACGAGCGTTACCGTCCGTTCCGGAGTATCGGCGCTCTCCGCCGCGACATCCACGGTCGTGCCGACCGTGTCGGCCAGCGTGTCGAGATCGAGATCGGGACCCAGCGTCACGAGCACGCGTCCGCCCGCCGCGAGGTAGGCGGCCACCATCTGCCGGCCCGTGCGGTCGAGGGTGGTCGTCGCCAGCACCACCAGCGCGCCGGCGGCCTGCAGGCGGGGCGCATCGGCACCGCCTGGCAGCGCCGAAAACGTCCGGCCGTCGATCACATCGGCGTGGAACGCCCGACCATCGTCGGCCACCGAGAGCGCACGCTCGACGTAGAGGCCGGCGTTCGACGAGCCCGGCGGCTCGGCCGTAATCACCAGCACGGGCACGGCGCCCGCGGGGTCGAGCACCAGGTGCCGCGCGTTGTCGGCTTGATACCCGTCGGGATCGACCACGGTGACCGACGCGCCGCCGGAGGATGGGAGCGCCGCGGGGAGCAGCACTTCAGCCGCCGCCTGAGGCGCGACGTCCACGGTTCGCGCCAGGACCTCCTTGCCGTCGATGGAGAGGCGCACCGGCGCGCGCACCGGTCGAGACCCGAAATTGTGGATCGCCGCCGTGACGCCGTCGCGCTCGCGCCGCACGGCGGTCACGGCGATATTGCCGGCGGGCGAGGCGATTTCGATCACATCGACGTCCACGCCGTCGGCCACCGAGCCCTCGTCGCCAGCCTCCCACCCGGCCTGCTGCAGATCGGTGACAACGACAATGCGGCCGCGGGCGCCAGGCACCACTTCCGCGGCACGGGCCAGCGCGGTGCGAAAGCGCGTGCCGCCCGCCGTGGCCGACGCGGCCTCGATCGCCGCAAGCACGCCGCCGCGATCGATGGTCGGCGGCACCACCAGCGTCGCCGCGTCGGCGAACGTGACCAGCGCCACGGCCGCCGTCGCCGGCGCTTCTTCCACCGCCCGCCGGGCGGCCAGCTTCGCCGCCTCGAACTGCCCCGGCGCCGAGAGGCTGAGGGACGTGTCGAGCGCGACGACCGTGACCGGCGGCGCCAGCGCGGCGCTCCCGCCGTCGACGTAGGGACGGCCAAACGCGAGCGCCAGCAGTACCAGCGCCGTCACGCGCAGCGCCAGCAGGATGAGCTCCCGGAGCCGACGCCGGCGGTGGTGTTCGAGCGGCGAGCGGTGCAGCAGGCGCACCGCCGGGAAGTCGACGACGACGTTGGTGCGGCGCCGGAACAGGTGCAGGGCAATCGGTATCGCAACGGCGGCCACGCCAATGAGAAACAACGGATAGAGAAAGGACAGGCCCGGCATCTCAGTACGCCCGGCGGCGAGCCTGCAGGTAGGAGAGGAGCGCTGTTTCCAGCGGGAGCGACGTGTCGAGCAGCACGTAGTCGATGCCGGCGAGCTGCAGCTCGCGCCGGTACCGCTCCTGCAACTCCCCAATGGCCTGCAGATACTGGCCGCGCACGGCGCTGGGCACGGCCACGACCTCTTCCGCCGTTTCCAGGTCGCGGAACCGCGCCGCCTGTTCGAACGGGAACCGGAGCTCCGCCGGGTCGAGGACGTGGAAGACGATCACCTCGGTGCCACGGTAGCGAAAATGCTTGAGCCCCTCGAGCACCCGGGTCGGATCGTCGAGCAGGTCGGAGATCAGCACCACCAGTCCGCGCTTGCGAATCGCTTCCGCCAGGTCGCGCAGCGGCTTGGCGACGTCGGTCCGCGCCCCGCGCGGCAGCTTCTCGAGGGTCACCAGCAGTGACGTGAGGTGGCCGGCGCGCGCGCTCGGGCGCACCATCTTCACGATCCGGTCGTCGAAGGCAATCAGGCCGACCGCGTCGCGCTGGCGGTTCATCAGGTAGGCGAGCGCCGCGGCGAGGTACGACCCGTACTCGATCTTGGTCACCGCGCCGGATCCGTACGCCATCGACGCGCTGACGTCGAGCAGGAGATGGCAATCGAGGTTGGTCTCCTCCTCGAACTTCTTGATGAAGTGGCGATCGGTGCGGCCGTAGACCTTCCAATCCAGTGTCGCCAGGTCGTCGCCCGGCAGGTACTGGCGATACTCGGCGAACTCGACGCTGAAGCCCTTGAACGGGCTGCGATGCAGACCGGTGAGAAAGCCCTCGACGACCGTGCGCGCCTTCAGCTCCAGGCTGCCCAGGCGCGCCAGGGTGGCCGGATCGAGAAAGCGCGGGCGGCCCTCGACTGTCACAGGCCGCTGGCCGGTGCGGGCACGGCCTCCAGGAGCTGATCGACGATGCGATCGGACGAGATGCCCTCCGCCTCGGCGTAGAAGTTGGGAATCACGCGATGGCGCAGGATCGGCTTGGCCAGGGCCTGGATGTCCTTCACCGACACGTGATGCCGCCCGTGCATGAGGGCGCGCGCCTTGCTGCCGAGGATGAGCGCCTGCGACGCCCGCAGCCCGGCGCCCCACTTCACCCACTTCTCCACGAACGGCGGTCGCGTGCCTCGACCGGGCCGTGACGAATCCACCAGACCGACCGCATAGCGGGCCACCTCGTCGGCGACCAGGACGTCGCGCACGCTGGTCTGGAAGCCGGTGATGGCCGCGCCGTCGAGAACGCGGGCCGGCGCCGCCTGCGGCGCGCCCGTGGTCGCGGTCACGACGCGGACCTCGTCCTCCGGATCGAGGTAGGTCATGACCACGTTGAACATGAAGCGGTCGAGCTGCGCCTCGGGCAGCGGGTAGGTGCCCTCGAGCTCGATCGGGTTCTGCGTGGCGAGCACGAAGAACGGGCGTTCGAGCGGGTAGGTCCGTCCGGCGGCGGTGACGTGATATTCCTGCATCGCCTCGAGCAGCGCGGCCTGCGTCTTCGGCGGGGTGCGGTTGATCTCGTCGGCGAGGATGATCTGCGCGAAGATCGGCCCTTTCAGGAAGCGCAGCGATCGGCGGCCGTTGTCGTCGTCGAGGATCTCCGTGCCGGTGATGTCGGCCGGCATCAGGTCGGGCGTGAACTGGATGCGCTTGAAGGTCAGGTCGAGGATCTCCGCCAGGGTCTTGATCAGCAGCGTCTTGGCCAGCCCGGGCACGCCGGTGAGCAGGCAGTGCCCGCCCGTGAACAGCGCGATGAGGACCTCGTCGACGACTTCGTCCTGCCCGACGATGATCTTGCGCAGCTCGGTCAGGATGCGCTGGCGCCCTTCGCGAACTTCCTCGGCAACGTTGGTGGTCACTGGTCGGGCTCCCCGGAGTGTTGGGACGGTCAGGTGGCGGCGCTAATGGGTCAGCGAATACACGATCTCGTTGATCATCATCTGATACGCCTGCGCCGTCCACTTGATATAGCCGGGATAATCCTCGGCGTTCGACCACTCCACCCCGTCGCCCATGTCGGTGTTCCAGTTGATCAGCACCATCGGGCGCCCGGCGTCGTCCACGATGGCGCGCAGGTGCGGGACGTAGCCGCCCTTCTCCCAGGTGCGGCCGGAGAAGAACGAACCCAGGCCGGGCACCTGCGGATACTTGTCGATTTTGTAGAAGCAGGAGTAGATCGCGTGCGGCGGTTCGATCTCGACGATCTCGCGATCGGGAAAGATGGTCGCCAGCTGGCGCACCGTGAGATCCCACTCGTAGGGGCCGTGGAAATCGTCGAGCACCAGGGTGCCGCCGCGCAGCAGGAACTCGCGCAGCGTCGCCGACTCCTGGTCACGCAGCATCAGGTTGCTGGGCTCCACGATGTAGAGCCACGGATACTCCCAGATCCGGTCGTCGTCGAGGGTGATGACGACGGGATCGCCCACGGTGATCGAGGTGACGCTGCGCAGGCGGCGCGTGAGGTTCTGCTCGGCGGCGGGTGCGTCGATCGCCCACGGCTCGTCCCAGTAGCCGGCACGCAGGTTGGTGCGCGCATCGCCCGTCGTGGCGTTGTACTTGACGCGGGCGAACGTCCACTGCAGGCCGGCAAAGCGCTCGTCGGCCGGGGGCGGCATCTGTGCCACCGCCAGCGGCGTGAGATGCGGCCCGGCCACGAGGACGGCGGCGGCGAGGAGGGCGAGGACGCCGGCGCCGCGCAGACGCGGCCCGCCGCGGGTCGGCTGCGTGCGCGTCGGGTCTGCGGCCTCGGCCATGGGCGTTCCTAGCGAACTCCGTCGATCAGCTTGAGCAGCAAGGCCTGTGCCCGTTCGTAGGTCGGCGCGATCTCGAGGGCCGCCAGCGCTTCGCGCTTGGCGTCGGCCTGCTGGCCGCCCTGGAACAGGGCTTCGGCAAGGTCGGCGTGGGCGGCCGCCCGGTCGATGGGTCCGGCGGCCAGCGCCACGCGGAAGTCGCGGATCGCCTCGGCCGGCTGGTTGGCCGCCAGCGCCATGCGGCCCAGCGTGGTGTGCGACGCCGCGTCGAACGGGTCCACCGCGACCGCGCGGCGCAGCGCCGTGCGCAGCCGCGCCTGATCGCGCTCCGGATCGAGGAGGCCGGCCAGCTGGCGCGCCGCGTCGACCGCGGTGTGATCCTGCGCGGTCAGCGCGTCCAGGGCCTCGGCCGCCTTCGCCTTGTCACCGCCGGCCATGGCCACTTCGACGATCTGCATGTACGGGCTTTCCGCGCCCGTCGTCATCGGCACCAGCTCGGCCGCCCGTTCGTAGGCGGCAATCGCGCCAGCCGGATCGCTGCCCCGCAGGGCCCGTCCCAGTGCCATGTGGACGGCGAAGCTGTCGGGATGGGCGGTCGCGGCGGCGCGCAACTGTTCGAGCGGCTGATCGGGCTTGAAGTCCGGCGGCACCGCCAGCGCGCGGCGCAGGTCGCGGAAGCGCCCCTCCAGGAACACGTCGAAGGTCTTCTGCAGCGCGTCGAGATCGGTCGACAGCACCTTGGCGATGGCGGCGTCGGTCGTGATGCCGTCGGCGAACGACTGGACCAGGGCGCGCAGCGCCGGCTCGCCGTGCGCCTGGACGATGTGCTCGACGAGGAGCGAGGCCTCGTAATAGGCCAGCGAGATCGTCTGTGGATTCTGGAAGCCGGTGTTGAGATCGCGCAGCGCGAGCGTCTCGCCGGCGTCGAGCGCGCGCGCGAACGCGACCTCCATCTCCCGTCCCCATTCGGGACGCGCCCGCTTCTCCTCGAACACCGAGATGCCCTCGCTCAGCCAGCGCGGCAGTCGCTGCTTCGACAGTTGCAGCGTGATCACGTGCGCCATCTCGTGCCAGAGCGTCGCGCCCCAGTTGAAGTCGCCCGGGGGCCTGGCCTTCGGCGAATCCATCGTCACCACACGCCCGAAACAGGCGCCCAGTGCCCCGAGCATGCCGGGCAGGCCCAGCGTGCGGACCGCGAAGTCGTCGTGACGCGGGAAGATCTCGATGAGCAGCGGTCCTTCCGGTGTGAACTCCCATCGCTTGCTCAGCGCCGCCAGCGCGTCGCGGGCGAGCGCCGGCGCGTACTCGCGCATCACCCCGGCCTCGTCCTTGTGCAGCTTGATCGTGAGGGCGCCGTCCTGGACGATCTCGAAACTCTCGAGCGTATCGAGCAGGCCGAGCAGGTTGTAGGTGATGAGGTCGTACGGATCGGCGCGAAACGCCGTTTCCAGCGCCCGCCGCGCATTGCGCTCGTCGCCCGTGCGCATCAGGTGGGCGCCCAGGTCGGCATGGGCGCGGGCGTTCTCGCGATCGATGGCGATGCCGCGGCGCACCTGCTCGGCGGCCTCGTCGAACCGGTAATACCGGGCGGTGATCGCCCCGACGATGCGGTGGGCCTCGCCGAAGAGCGGGTTGATGGCGAGGGCGGCGGCGATGGCCGCCTGGTGTTCCGCGTCCCGGCCCTCGACGAACTCGATGGCGGCCGTCAGCGCGAAGGCCTCGAGGCTCTTCGGGTTGATCGCCTGCGCCCTGGCAATCGCCTCGCGCGCCTCGTCCTTCTTGTCCTCGTCGATGGCCAGTTCCGCGAGCAGGAGGTGGGCCTCGGCGTCGGCGGGATTGAGCTCGAGCGCACGCCGCACCGACCGCGCGGCGGCCGGCGGATTCTCGTCGGCCACAGCGTGGGCGAGGCCGCGGTGCGCGGGGGCATAATCCGGCTCCGCCTTCAGCGCCGCCTGGAAGGACTTCGCGGCGTCCTGGCGGTTGTGCTTCTCCAGGAACAACTCGCCCCACTGCGTGTTGACGACGGCGTCGTTCGGGGCGACGGCAATGGCTTCGCGGAAGTAGCCGTTGGCGTCCTCGAAGCGCCCGAGCGCGCGCGCCGCGCGAGCGGCCCGGCTGTAATCGGCCGCCGTGCCGGTGGGCGTGTCCGCGAGCAGCAGCAGCTGCAGCGTCCGGCGCGCCTCGCTGCGGCGTCCGAGTCGCCATTGCAGCAGACCCAGCTCGAGCGCCGCGTCGCTCGCCGGCGCGCTGGCCGCCGGCGCGCGCAGCAGCTCTTCCGCCTGCGCATACTCGCCGCGCGCGATCAGCGCGCGGGCGCGCAGCGCGACCAGTCCCTCGTCGGCGCCCGCCTCCTGCGTCAGCCGCTCGACCTCGTCGTACTGTCCGGCGCGCAGTGCCTTCTCGGCTGCCGCACGCAAGGCGGCACCCGACTGGCTTGCCGAGGGCCTCGCCACCACCACGAGGAGGAAGCCGAGGCCGATCGTCAGCCCCGCACCGATCCACACCAGACGGCGCCAATGCCACGGCAACGCCGCGCGGCGGGAGGGAAGATCACGCGAGATAGGCATGAACAGGGCCAGTATAGCGCACGGGTTTTCGCGCTCCTGGTGGGTTAGACGGCGCCGGAGCCCGGGTGGACGCCTGCGGGCGCGCACCGGCAAGGGCCCGGGGTCAATAAAGCGGGCGCCAGGTGAAGAACAGCATCGCGCACACCGCCTGGAGCATCGCGAACGCGGCAATCCATGCGGCGCGATGGCTGCGCGGCAGCACCGCCGCGAGCCACAGGAACGCCGGGAAGAGCACCGAGGTCACGCGTCCCATCGAGAGCAGGCCGCCCATGGCCAGCGGCGG
Source organism: uncultured Acidobacteriota bacterium (assembly GCA_963707795.1). GTDB lineage: Bacteria > Acidobacteriota > Vicinamibacteria > Vicinamibacterales > UBA2999 > JACCSI01. The sequence continues at coordinate 2,320,374 of OY970174.1, forward strand.
CAGGACGTTGACGAGGATCATCACCGCGTACGCGAGGCCGAGCCGGCGCAGGACCGGCCACACCGTGACGAGCACGAAGATCACGGCCATCGCCTGCAGCATGTCCAGCGTCCGCGTCGACGCATATTCGTAGAAGCCGCCCTGCGTGATCCAGTGGATGCGGTCGGTCACCAGCCCGTCGAGGCTGCGATACACGCGGCCCCAGGCCGCGTTCTGCGCCGCCCATTGCAGCGGATGGCCGGTGAGGAAATAGATATACGTGGAATAGACGAGCATGCCGATCCCGGGCGCGGCCGCCGTGGCAATCCGATCCGCCAGCCGGGGCCAGCCCATCGGCGGCGGCCAGGTCGGCCGCCAGCCACCGGTCCACAACGGCCGCACGGCGATGAGCGCCAGCACCACCGAGAGCAGGCACCCGTTCGGCCGCGTCAACCCTGCGACCACGCCCCACAGCGCCGCCTGCCACAGTTCGTCGCGCTCGAAGTGGTAACAGGTCGCGACCAGGGTCAGCAGAAAGAGCGACTCGGTGTACGCCGCGCTGAAGAACAACGCAAACGGGTACGTGGCCAGCAGCGCCACCGCCACCGGCGCGGCCTCCTCACCGATGAACTGGCGCGCGAGGCGGAACAGATAGATGCACGCCACGAAAAAGGACACGAGCGAGATCAGCACGCCCACCCACATCGTCTGTCGTCCGGCGAGCAGCGCCGTGTAGCGCATCAGCATCGGATAGACGGGGAAGAAGGCGATGTTCTGCTGGCGATCGGCCTGCGACGGATTCCACTGGTACCCATCCATCGCGACCATCAGATACCAGCCCGTGTCCCAGCGCGCCGGCAGGTCGCGAAGTTGATCGCCGTAGACGTCCCACGGCGGCGCCTTCGGCGGAAAGCCGAACAGGATGACGGCGAGCAGGCCCACCGCCAGGACACCGGCGCGCGTCGCCACCACGACCGGCCAGACCAGCCGCGCCTCGGAGACGTGCCACCACGTGCGCAGGCTGCGATACAGCTGCACCGGCAGCAACGGGCGGGGATAGAGGCCGTGCCGGACGAGGGACGCGGCAGCCGCGATCACCAGCGGCCGGATCCACGAGGTGACCGACAGCCGTCCGACGGGGGTCCATTCCCGGAAGCCCCCGGTGGCGAACACGGTGGCGGCAACGAGGATCGCGGCGACGGTGACGATGTCGAGCGTGCGCACCCACCAGGGCACGCGATCGGGGGCCGGGACGCCGGGCATGTGCGGCCTATTCTCTCCCGAGCGCGCGATCTTCGACCGCAATCCGCCGGACCAGCAGCGCGCCGAAGCCGACGAGCGCCACCAGGCCGGCGATCGGCGCCCACACGAGACAGGCCATGCCCGCGATCTCGCCGACGACGGCGACGTAGTTGGGATGGCGGATCCACGCGTAGGGCCCGCGTGTGACGAGCGGCGCGTCGGCGAGGACCAGCACGCGGAAAGTCCAGCGGACCCCGAGTGTGCCGATCGCCCACATCTTGAGCGCTTTGGCAACCCCGAGAATCACCAGGCCGGCCGCGAGCACCCGCGGCGGGGCCGGTCCGGCGATCGCCCCCTCGAGGGCCATGATCACGAAGCAGGCCGGGTAGGCCCAGCGCATGATCGAGAACACGTCGCCGGTTGCTTCGCGCGCGCCGCGCGCGCGCAGCACACGCTCGTTGTACGCCGACAGCAATGCTTCGCCCGCCATCATCGCCAGGACGGCGGCCAGCGACGCCGTGGCGATCAGGAACGCGGCAGACACGACACGGCGGGACCGAACGGCGTCCCTTCCCCGCCGGCGTCGCAGTCGCCGGCATAGCGGATGATGTCCTCGAATGCCGACGGCAGCAGACGCGCGCCGAGTGCCGCGGCGCCGACGGCCGCCGGGGAGGCGACCAGCGTCCGGAGCGTGCGGTTGAACCGCCACTTGGCCTGGAACGCGCGCCGGCGGGCGGCCGTCAACCGCGCATGCGCCATGTCGTACGCGACACGGGCGGCCAGGACGTCGAGCACGACCGACGCCGCCAGTTCGGCGCCGGCAATCGCGAAGCGAAGCCCGTCGCCGGTCATCGGATCGATGAAGCCCGCGGCGTCGCCGGCGAGCAGCAAGCCGGGCACGCCGGCGCTGCTGGCGTCGACGGCCATCGGCCCGAGCACCTGCACGCGGCCGACCAGCCGCGCGGCCGCGAATCGTGGCGCCAGGTGAACGTCAGCGGCCAGCGCGTCGGTGAGGGCGCGCGCCGCATCTGCCCACGGAACGCCGCCCGCGTCGCGCGGCACGACGAGACACGCGTTGGCGAGCCCGCCGGGCATGGGAGCAACCCCGATGTAATGCCCGCGCCGCACGTGCATCTCGCCCGCCCGGCTCAGATCCTCGACGCCCTCGAAGTAGCCGCCGATCGCCCACCGGCGCGGCCGGACGGGGTGACGCGCCAGGCCGAACGCGCGCGCGAGCCGTGACTGACGTCCATCGGCGGCGATCACCAGGCGGCAGGCGATCTCGTGAACGGCGCCCGCCGCGCTTCGCACCGTGACCCCGGCCATCTCCCGGCCGCCACACGCGGGCCGGACCGACACGACCGCCACGCCATCGTCGAACTGCGCCCCGGCCTCCACGGCGTGTTCGACGAGGCGCGCGTCGAGCGCCGCGCGCGACAGGGCGCGCCCCTGCAACCCGCCGGGATAGCGCCCGCGCACGGCCACGCCTCTCGGACCGGTGAGCAGCATGCCGTCGAGCCCGATTGAACCGGTGAGCAGCCGGTCGAGGGGGATGTGCGCGCCGAGCAGGCGGAGGGCGCCGGGATTGAGCGTGTCGCCGCAGAGCTTGGGCCGCGGAAATCGGGCGCGATCGAACAGGCGGACCGCCACCCCAGCGCGCGCCAGCCGCGCGGCCGCCCACGCGCCGGCCGGGCCGGCGCCCGCGATGATCACTTCGTCCATGTGCCGTCCACCCGTGCGACCAGCGGCGCGTTCCTGCCGGCGCGAGGGCCGGCCATCAGACCGCGCCCAGGACCAGGGCCGAGTTCTTCGAACCGAATCCGAGACAGTTGCACAACGCCGCCGCCGGCCGCGCGGCACGCCCGTGGTTGGCGAGGAAGTCGAGATCGCATCGCGGATCCTGGTCGGTCAGATTGATCGTCGGCGGCAGGAACCCGCGCGACAGCGCCAGCGCCGTGGCCACGATGCCCGCGGCCCCGCTCGCGCCCTGCGGATGGCCAATCATCGACTTGATCGACGATCCCGGCACCTGGTCGGCGAGCGCCCCGAACACCTGGCGGGTACACCGCGCCTCGACGGCATCGTTCAACTGGGTCGAGGTGCCGTGGTAGTTGACGTAGCCGATGTCGTCGACGGGCCGTCCCGATCGAGCGATGCACTCCGTCATGCAGCGCACGATCTGCGCGCCTTCCGGATCCATCTGCACCCGGTGGTAGGCGTCGCAGGTGCTGGCGTAGCCGTCGATGGTGGCGTAGACGCGCGCGCCGCGCGCCCGCGCGCGGTCCTCGCGCTCGAGCGCCAGCATCCACGCCCCTTCTCCGAGCACGAACCCGTCGCGCCCGCGATCGAACGGACGCGACGCGGTCTCCGGCCGGTCGTTGTAGTGGGTCGATACGGCGCGCATCCGCGAGAAGCCGAAGATCATGCCGGGAAGCACGCAGCCGTCCGTGCCGCCGGAGAGGAGCACGTCGCACTCGCCGGCGCGCAGCAGCATCGCCGCGTAGCCGATGGCATCGGTGGAACTGGTGCAGCCCGTGGACAGGACGTGGCTGATGCCGTGCAGGCCGAGCGCGATCGAGATTTCGCTCGACACCATGCCGCAGATGCCCAGCGCGATCGCGTAGGGGGTGACGTGCCGGCCGCCGGTGGTGAAGAAATCCTGGTACTGGCGCTCGCCGACGTCGATCCCGCCGCCGCCGGTCCCGATGATGACGCCGGCCCGCGGCTGGCCGGGCGAGAGGCCGGCGTCGGTCCACGCTTCGCGTGCCGCCACCACGCCGAACAGCGCCGCCCGCGAGTAGCGCTTCGGATCGGCGTGCTCCGACGGGCCGCCATCGCGGCGCCGCGCGCCGTTGCCGTTCGCGGCCGCGTCAACCGCCGCCTGCGCCGCCGCCACCGATTCGGCCGGCACGGCCGCCGCCACCTGGCAGGGATAGCTCGTCGCGTCGAACTCGGTGATCGCGCGCGTGCCGCTCACGCCCCGGCGGATGTGATCCCAGTACGTCTCGCGACCGAGACCGAACGTCGAAACCGCGCCGATCCCGGTAATCGCGATCCTCACGCTGCCTCCGCCGGTGGCGCCTCGCCACCTCGACCGCTCGCCGGCATCCGCTTGGCGCGAATCACGGTGTCTATATTATTGGGCCGTGCGCGCGATCGCGTGGCTCGGCGGGCTCGCCTTCGCGGCCTCACTGGCCTACCTCGCCTACTTCTACGCGGTCGTCCTGGCATCGCCGGCCGGGGATGCCGCCCGCGCCGCCGGTCATGCCGCCTTCGATGCCGGTCTGTTCGCGGTGTTCGCCGCGCATCATTCGCTGCTCGCGCGGGCCGGCCTGAAGTCGCGCCTGGCGCGGGTGATCCCGGCAGGACTCGAGCGCACCGTCTATGTGATCGCCGCCAGCGCGCTGCTCGCGGCGGTCTGCCTGCTCTGGCGGCCGGTGCCGGGCACGGTCTACGAAGCCGGCGGCGTGCTGCGCGCGGCGCTGTACGGCGTGCAGGTTGTCGGCGTGCTGCTCACGATCCGCAGCGCCAGCCTGATCGATCCGCTCGAGCTGGCGGGAATCCGGCCGGCGGCGGCGCCGGCCCCGGACGCGATCCGGATCGCCGGACCGTTCCGGATGGTGCGTCATCCGATTTACCTGGGATGGTTGCTGATGCTGTTCGGGGCGCCGTCGATGACGATGAATCGGCTGCTCTTCGCCGGCATCAGTTCCGCCTACCTCATCCTCGCCATCCCCTGGGAGGAGAGGTCACTCGTCGCGGCCCACGGCGATCGGTACCGCGCGTATCAGCAGGCCGTTCGCTGGCGCCTGATCCCTGGGCTCTGGTAGCGGAAGCGTCGCGAGGCTGCGCCTCGGCGGCAGGCGAGGGCTCCTCGTCCTCCACGTCGCGCGGCAGGCCCTCGAGCTGATCGACGAACAGCAGCGAGTGCAGGGACGGGATCTCGAATTTCCTCCCGCAGGTCTTGCACACCACCTCGTCGTCCACGCGGATCAGGTGGTCGCGCAGCTTGGCGAACTTGGCCCGGTCGCGCTCGTCGGCGCCCGGAGGCAGGCGGTCCTTCTTCACGCGCCGCACCCAGCGGACGCTGTACTCGTTGGTGCGGCGGCAGCGGTTGCAGGTGTACCGTGCGGCGCGGGTTTCGTTGCGGTCGGAGAAAAAAGCGCGTTCGTCGAGGGACATGGGCTGGACGAATTGTACTCCTTTCGGACACACGGGACCGGCCGCAACGCCGTCGCGGGCGCCGTCGCGACGAACGATGGCGGCGCGGCGGCAACGGCTCAGCCGGGTTCGCTTGCCAGCCGACGTATGATCGGCGAAGAATCCCCATGGCCGAATCGTCTCCTCCCCCCGTCTTTCCGTCCGAACTCCCCGTGCTCCCGCTCCGGCGCACGGTGGCGTTTCCGCTGACGCTGCAGCCGCTGGCGGTCAACCGGCCATTGTCGGTGGAAGCGGTCAACGCGGCGCTCGCCGGCGACCGGCTGATCCTGATGCTGCTGCAGAAGGGCGATGCCGACGAACCGGGCCCGTCCGACCTGCACGAGATCGGCGCCATCGGCATCGTCCGGCAGATGGCGCGCGGCCCGCAGGGACTCAACATCATCGTCGAGGGCATGGCGCGCGCGCGCGCCACGACGATCGCGCTCGAGTCGGGGATGCTGCGCGCGCAGCTGACCCTGGCGCCGGAGCAGGTCGACTCCGGGGTCGAGGTCGATGCCTACATCCGCCGCATCCAGGAGCTGGTCGATCGGGCGCTGTCGCTCACCTCGGGCCTGGCGCCGGAGGTCCGGCAGCTGGTCGCCGGGATCGACGACCCGATGCGGCTGTCCTACCTGCTCGGCACGATGCTCGATCTGAAAGCCGAGGAGAAGCAGCAGCTGCTCGAGACCGATCCGCTGCCGAAGAAGCTCGAACTGGTGCATTCCCTGCTGACGCGCGAGGTCTCGGTGCTCGAGCTGAAGGGCAAGATCGAGTCGCAGGCGCAGCAGGAGATGACCGACGCGCAGAAGCAGTACTACCTGCGCCAGCAGATGAAGGCCATCCAGGAGGAGCTCGGCGAGGGCGAGGGCAACGAGATCAAGGACCTGCGGGCACGGGTGGCCGCCGCGGCCCTGCCCGATCACGTGCGGGTGGTGGCCGATCGCGAGGTGGACCGGCTGGCGCGCATGGGTGCGGCCTCGCCCGAATACCAGATGATCCGGACCTACATCGACTGGATCCTGGAGCTGCCGTGGGACACCAGCACGCCCGATCGGCTCGATCCCGTCGAGGCCCGGCGCGTGCTCGACGAGGATCACTACGATCTCGACAAGGTGAAGGAGCGCATCGTCGAGTACCTGGCGGTGCGCAAGCTCAAGGGCGACATGAAGGGCCCGATCCTGTGCTTCGTCGGGCCGCCCGGCGTGGGCAAGACGTCGCTCGGCCAGTCGATCGCACGGGCGATGCAGCGCAAGTTCGTCCGCATCTCGCTCGGCGGCGTGCGCGACGAAGCCGAGATTCGCGGCCATCGCCGCACCTACATCGGATCGATGCCGGGCCGGATCGTGCAGGCGCTCAAGCAGGCGGGCGCGTCGAACCCGGTCTTCATGCTCGACGAGCTGGACAAGATCACCGTCGGCTACCAGGGCGACCCGGCGTCGGCGCTGCTCGAGGTGCTCGACCCGGCGCAGAACAACACCTTCCGCGATCACTATCTCGAGGTGCCGACCGACCTGTCGAAGGTCCTCTTCATCGCGACGGCGAACCAGATCGGCCCGGTGCACCCGGCGCTGCGCGATCGCATGGAGATCGTGTGGCTCTCGGGGTACACGGAAGAGGAGAAGGTGAACATCGCCCGGCGGTTCCTCATCCCGCGGCAGCTGGCCGAGCACGGGCTCGCGATCGACGCGGTGCAGATCTCCGACGAGGCCCTGCGCGGCGTGATTGGCGAGTACACCCGGGAAGCCGGCGTGCGCAACCTCGAGCGGCTGATCGGGACGATCGCGCGCAAGATCGCGGCGCGGGTCGCGATGGACGGCAGCGCCGGCGACACCGCGGTGGAACCCGGCGAGCTGGAAACCTACCTGGGACCCGCCCGCTTCAAGCGCGAGGTGGCCTTCCGCACGTCGCGGCCGGGCGTGGCGACGGGCGTCGCCTGGACCGAAGCCGGCGGCGACGTGCTGTTCGTCGAGGCCAGCCTGCTGCCCGGCGGTCGCGGGCAGTTCATCCTGACCGGGCAGCTGGGGGACGTGATGCAGGAGTCGGCACGCGCCGCGGTCAGCCACATCCGCGCCAACGCGCGGGAGCTGGGCGTCGATCCGGATTTCCTGGAGAAGCGCGACCTGCACGTGCACGTGCCGGCCGGGGCCATTCCCAAGGACGGCCCCTCGGCCGGGGTCACGATGGCGACCGCGATCCTGTCGGCCGCGCGCGGCGAAGCCGTCAACCAGGACGTGGCGATGACCGGTGAGATCACGTTGAGCGGCCTGGTGCTGCCGGTGGGCGGCATTCGCGAGAAGGCGCTCGCCGCCCGGCGCATGGGGCTGCGCATCTTCGTCCTCCCGGCCCTCAACGAGCCCGACCTCAAGGAGCTGCCGGAGGAGGTCCGCAAGGACATGCGGTTCGTGCCGGTGGAGACGCTGGAAGAAGTGCTGAAAATCGCGCTGCCCGCACACGAGCCCGCCGCCGCCGTCCCGGCCGTGGCGGCGCCCGAAACGCTCTGACGCGTGCCGGGCGTCGTCTTCTACGTCTCCGGCCACGGGTTCGGGCACGCGTCACGCCAGATCGAACTGATCAACGCGCTGCTGGCCGGCCGGCCGGCCCTGCCGATCGTCGTACGCACGGCCGCGCCGCGGTGGATGTTCGACCTCACCATCCGCAGCGCCCCCGGATCGCCCGCCCCGCGCCACGAGCCGCTCGAAACCGACACCGGCGTGATTCAGATCGACAGCCTGCACCTCGACGAGGCCGCCACGGTCCGCGCCGCCCGGGCCTTCATGCGCACGTTCGACGCGCGCGTCCACGCCGAAGCGTCGTGGCTGCGGCGTGAGGGCGCCGCGCTCGTCGTGGCCGACATTCCCGCGCTGGCTGTGGCCGCCGGCCGCGCCGCCGGGATCCCCGTCGTCGCAGTGGGCAACTTCACCTGGGATTGGATCTACGCCGCCTATCCCGGCACCACGGACCTGGTCGCGGCGATTGGCGATGCCTACTCGGGCGCCGAGCTCGCACTCCGCCTGCCCATGCACGGCGGCTTCGAGCGATTCCCGGCCATCGTGGACCTGCCGTTCGTCGCCAGGCGGTCGGCGCGGAGCCCGCGCGACACGCGCGCGGCACTCGGGACGCAGGCCGGCGAACGCCTCGTGCTGGTGTCGTTCGGCGGCTACGGCCTCGACGGCCTGGACCTGGCGACGCTGAGCCGGCTCGAGGGGTACACCGTTTTGACGACCGGAACCGGACCGACGCGCGAGGGTCTGCACGCGGCGCCCGCGTCAGGCCGGCGGCCGCTGGTGAAAGACAGCCGCGGAAGCCTGCGCGTCGTGGACGAAGCGGCGATGTATCAGGCGGGTCTCCGCTACGAGGACCTGGTGGCGGCCGTGGACGTGGTCGTGACCAAGCCGGGCTACGGCATCATCGCCGAATGTCTCGCCAACGACACCGCCCTGCTGTACACGCCGCGCGGGCATTTCGTCGAATACGACGTCCTGGTGGCGGAGATGCCGCGGTTCCTCCGCACGGCGGCCATCGATCATGGCGACCTGTTCGCGGGATCGTGGCGGGGTTATCTCGACGCGCTGGTAGCGCAGCCTCCCCCGCCCGAGCGCCCGGCGGTGAACGGCGCCGAGGTGGCCGCGACGATGCTGCTCGCCATGCTGTGATCGGCGCCGGCGGTCCCGGCGCGCGGACGACAGCCGGCGCGGGATTCGCCGGTATGATGGCACCATGATGAAGCGACGAACGTTCCTGAAGACCGGCCCGCTGGCCGCAGGCGCGGTCGGCCTGACCGCGCTGCCGAGCGTCGCGGCGCAGGAGGCGCCGCTGGCGCCCTCGCTCGCCGCCCTGCAGTCGATGCGCCACCTGGCCCGGCCGATCACCGCCGACGAGCGGCGCGGGCGGATCGACAAAGCGCGCCGGCTGATGGCCGAGCACAAGCTCGACGCCGTCCTCCTGACCGGCGGCACGTCGCTCGTCTATTTCAGCGGCATCCAGTGGGGCTTGAGCGAGCGGTTGTTCGCGATGATCCTGCCGTCGAAAGGGCAGCCCTTCTTCGTGTCGCCCGCCTTCGAGGAAGAACGCGCGCGCGAACAGATCGCCAGCGGCCCGGTCGGCGCCAACGCCGACGTGCGCACGTGGGAGGAGCACGAGAACCCCTACGAGCGCGTGGCGCAGGGACTGCGCGACCGCGGCATCGCGGGCGGCCGCCTCGGAATCGAGGAAACCGTCCGCCACGTCTTCAGCGACGGGGTCGCCCAGGCGGCACCCACGCTGACCCTCGTCAGCGGGACCCCGGTGACAGCGGGCTGCCGCATGACCAAGGACGCGCACGAGCTGGAGCTGATGCGCCTGGCGTCGCAGGTCACGCTGAAGGCCTACGAAGCGGCGTACAAGGCGATGAAGGAGGGGATGACGCAGCGCGAGTTCGCGGGCCTGGTGGCGCTGGCGCACCAGCGGCTGGGTTTCAACGGCTCGGCCGGCGTCCAGGTCGGCGAGTACTCGGCCCTGCCGCATGGGTCGATCGCGCCGCAGGTGATCCGCGAGGGGACCATCCTGCTCATCGACGGCGGCTGCAGCGCCGAGGGATACGCCTCCGACCTCAGCCGCACCTTCGTGCTCGGCAAGGCCACCGACAAGATGAAGTCGGTGTTCGAGATCGAGCTCGCCGCGCAGACGGCCGCGCTGAAGGCGGCGCGGCCGGGACTGCCCTGCGAAGCCGTCGACGCCGCCGCGCGCAAGGTCATCGTCGATGCCGGGTACGGTCCCGACTACAAGTTCTTCACGCACCGCGTCGGCCATGGCATGGGCATGGACGGTCACGAGTGGCCCTACCTGGTGCGCGGCAACAAGCTGCCGCTGGCGCCGGGCATGACGTTCAGCGACGAGCCCGGCATCTACATCCGCGGGGAGTTCGGGGTCCGGCTCGAGGACGACATGGTGATCACCGAGAGCGGCGCCGAGCTGATGACGCCCCAGAGCCGGTCGCTCGAACAGCCGTTCGCGTCCTGAGCGGTGACCGATCCCCCGGCCGCAGATCCGGCGATGGTCCCGGCTGAGGGCTGGATCCCCGTACAGCCGTTTCCCTCGACCCCGTCCGCGCGGTCGTTCGTGTCGGGCCCGGCGGCGGGTGAACGCACCCGCGTGCGTTACTACCGGTCACCGCCGAGCGACCACCTGTTCGCGTGCGTGTGGTTCGGGCCGGGCAGCGAGGGCCCGCCGGCGTCGGTGCACGGCGGCGCCATCGCGGCCGTGCTCGACGAGGCGATGGGGGCCGCCTGCTGGATGAACGGCCACCCCGTCGTCGGCGCCCGCATCACGATCAATTACGTGCAGCTCACGCCCGTGGGCTTCGCCGGCCACGTCGAGTCGTGGATCGAGCGCATCGAGGGCCGCAAGATCTTTCTCGCCGCGCGTCTCACCGACGGCGCCGGTGCAATCTTCGCCCATGGCGACGCACTGTTCGTGATGCTGCCGCCGGCGATGATGGATCGGATGGATCGCGACCGGGGAACGTCCGGTCCCGCGTGAGCCTCCTGGCGCTCAGGCCTTGAGGCAGGTGACGAGCGTCCACATCTTGAAGATGTTGACCTTCTCGATCGAGATCGGCGTCAGCTCCGCCTGCGCGAGGAACGCGCCGAGGTCGAGGTCGGTCTTGAAACCGATGTGCACGGTCAGCGGCGAGATCGCGGTGTCGAAGCGGGAGAGAATCGGGTGCTCGCTCTTGAAGTGATTCAGGATCACGATACGGCCGCCGCGACGACAGACCCGGCGCATCTCCTGCGCCACGCGCACCGGGTCGGGCACGACGCTGATCAGATAGGGCGCGTACACGATGTCGAACGACTCGTCCGGGAAGACCATCGCCGCCGCGTCCATTTCGGTGACCCGGCAGTTGCGCAGCCCCTTCCTGACGATGCGGTCGCGGGCCTTGTCGAGCATCGGCGTCGACAGGTCGATCCCGGTGATGGCGCAGCTGGCGGGATAGAGACCGAGATTGATGCCCGTGCCGACGCCCACTTCCAGCACCGAATTGCCGGGCTGGATGTTCATGTGTTTGATGGCTTCGAGGCGCCCGGGGTGGAGGGTCGGGCCGAAGACGACGTCGTAGACGTTGGCCAGCTTTTCGTAGACGCGTTCGACGAAGTGGTTCTCGACCACCGTGACCGAAAGCGCCCGTGTCGCCGCGTCACCGCTCAGGCTGTCGGATCGCTCCCGCTCAGTGTCGAATAGCGCCATTCTAGGTACCTCAGCTTCGATTCCGTCTGCCGTGTCCGGGTGCTCGGTGCCCTGCGGCGCAATCGTCCTAAGCCGGACGGCACTATATCAGATATGTAACAGGCAGCCGGCCGGGCCGGAACCGCGGCTCCCGGGCGCGATCCCCCTGCCCCGGGGCGCGGCTCGTCACGCGTCCGCGAGCCCGTCGAGAGTCCGCAGCGCCAGGTCGAGCCGGCCGGACGGGGTGGAAATGTGGAGTCCCTGCACCATTTGTCGCAACTCGCCGGCCAGTTCGCGCGCGATTTCCACGCCCCGCTCCTCCGCCGCCGCATCCCCATCCGCCTGCTTCATCCGTTGCAACAATGCGTCCGGAACGGTGACGCCGGGCACCTCGTTGGCCATGAACTCGGCGTTCAACACACTTTCGAACGGCCACACCGCGGCGACGACCGGGATCGGGAAGTCCCGGGTCCTCTCGAGGAAGCGCTCCATGGCGCGAATGTCGAAAACCGGACGCGTCACCGCGTACTCGGCGCCCGCCGTGACTTTGTACTCGAACCGACGCAGCTCCGCGTCGAGGTTGTCCGCCGCCGGATTGACCATGACGCCCACGTGGAACGCCGTCGGCGCGCCGATCGGCTGGCCGCCGACGTCGAGGCCGTGGTTCAGGCGGGTCAACAGATTGGTCAGGCCAATCGAGTCCACGTCGAACACCGCCGTGGCGTCGGGGATGTCACCGAGCGTCCGCACGTCGCCGGTGATCCCGAGCAGGTTGCGCAGCCCCATCGCGTGCGCGCCCAGCAAATCCGACTGGATCCCGAGCAGGTTCTTGTCGCGGCACGAATACTGGAGCAGCGTCTCGACGCCGGCCTGCTGCTGCACCAGCACCGCCAGCGACAGGGCGCTCATGCGAGCGCCGGTGCGCGGCGCATCGACGATCGTCACCACGTCGACGCGGCGGGCGGCGAGCGCCTTGGCGCCGTCGAGCGCCTCGCTCCACGCCAGCCCGCGCGGCGGCGCCAGCTCCACGCCGACGACGAAGCGGCCGGCCGCCAGCGCGGCGGCGAGACGCGACTTGTCGCCGCGAGCGACCGGTGGCTGCGCATGCGCCGCCTGCGCCGCCGATGCCGCACTGCCGTCGGCGTGCCTGGCGGCGCGCGATGCGGCCGGCGCCAGGCGGCGGACCGCTACGCTGATCTGCCGGATGTGTTCGGGCGTCGTCCCGCAGCACCCGCCGACGAGGCGGACGCCGTTGTCGATGAATCGACGCGCGTACGACGCCATGTACTCCGGCGAGCACAGGTAGATGTTGCGCCCTTCGATGTCGCGCGGCTTGCCGGCGTTGGGCATCGCCGACAGCCGGGCCCGCGTCACCGCCGCGAGCCGCTCGACCGACTCGAGCATCGGCGCCGGTCCGACGCTGCAGTTCACGCCGACGACATCCGCGCCGCGCTCGAGCAGCACCGGCGCAAACCGCTCCGGCGGGGTGCCGTCCAGGCTGTTGCCGTCTTCCTCCGTGGTCATCTGCGCCACGATGGGCAGGCTGCCGATGCGGCGGACGGCGGCAATCGCCGCCCCGATTTCGTTCAGGTCGCGAAACGTCTCGAGGATGAACAGGTCCACGCCGCCCTCGGCGAGCGCCTGCGCCTGCTCCATGAACAACTCTTCCGCCTCGTCCACCCCGGTCTTGCCCCACGGCTCCACCCGGATCCCCAGCGGCCCGATCGCGCCGGCCACGAACGCCCGGTCGCCGGCAACCCGGCGGGCCAGGGCGGCGCCTTCGAAGTTGATCGCCCGCACCTTCTCGCTGAGCCCGAACGCCCGCAGCTTGAGGCGGTTGGCGCCGAAGGTGTTGGTCTCGATCACGTCGGCGCCCGCGCGCAGGTACTCGGCGTGCACGGCGCCGACCAGCTCGGCGTGGGTCAGATTCAGCGATTCGAAACAGCGGTTGATGAACACGCCCTTGGCGTAGAGCTGCGTGCCCATCGCCCCGTCGCACACGAGGACCCGCCGGTCGAGCTCGCTGAGGAATGTCGACTGTCGCATGGGATTACCGAAGATCCAACCGTCAATGGTACTTCAGGCCTTCGCCGGGCCGCCGACAGCCGCGCCGATGCGCGCTATGGCACGTCGGTGGGCTGCAGCCGCCAGGCGAACGTGGCCGCGTCAACGAGCAGATACGAGCGATTGACCCGGTCCACGCACACCGTGGGAATGCCGGCACGGGTGAACGCCGCGTGGACGTGGTGGTGGCCGAAGCAGTGCAGCCGCGGCTGCAGGGCGTCGGCCAGGTCCGTGATCGGCGCCTTGCCGACGTCCCGCCGCCAGCGCTTCGACGGCGCCGTGGACGAGGGCAGGTCGACCCAGAACGGGGTCGGCCCCTCGTGCGTCAGCAGCACGTCCACTCGGCCTGCCGCCCGCGCGGCCTCGACCTCCTCGCGGACGAAGTGCCGGCGCTTGTCGTCGTTCTTCCGCACCGGCAGCGCCTCGGCGCGGGTGTCGTACCAGGTGGGGGCGTGCGTCCCACCCACGCCGGCCACGGTGATCGGCCCGGCCCCGACGGCGGTGCCATTGGCGATGTAGTGCAGGTTGGGCACGGTCTCGGTCCCGGCGCGAAACGCGTCGATCCGGTCGAACGACTCGTTGTTTCCCTTGATCCAGTAGATCGGCGCCGCGGGCCGCGGATACGAGCCGTCGGCGCTCGCCAGATCGCCCACGCACAGCCAGAACGGAATGTCGGGGTGACGCCCGAGGATGGTGTCCAGCGCGCGAAAGTTGCCGTGGACGTCTCCGAGGACGCCGAAGGTCACCGGCCGGACGGCGGCGGGACGAGCAGCTCGGTCTTGTCCCAGACGAAGTCGTCCTTGCTGTACACCGCCAGCTCGTAGTCCTTGCCCATGAAAATCGCCGACACCGGGCAGGCCTCCTCGCAGTAGCCGCAGAAGATACAGCGCGTCTTGTGAATCTGGTAGACCGACGCGTAGCGCGGACCGGCCATGACCGACCCGTCGTTCTCCGCCGCCTCGAGATAGATGGCGTCCGCCGGGCAGGCCACCGCGCACAGCCCGCACGCCACGCACTTCTCCAGGCCGTTCTCGTCCCGCATCAGCACCTGTTTGCCCCGGTATTTCGGGAACATCGGGACTTTCTGGTCGGGATAGTTGACGGTGATGGGATTGCGGAAGATGTGCCGGAATGTGAGCGCAAAGCCTTCAACGAGCGGACGGATCATGCGTTAAATTGTACCCGACCTTGCCGCAAGATGCTCGGCTCCTGTCTGCCGACCAGTTCCTGCTCGCCACCCTGGTGGGCAAGCTGGCGGTCATGGCCGCGCTGGCGACCATGCTGGCCCGCTATCGCCGCTTCCGCCACATCCTGATCTTCGAGCGCCGCGACTGGCCCGACCGGCTCGCGTTCGCGCTCGGCCTGACGCTGCCGCTCGCCCTCGGCGTCGTCTCTCGCCTGCTCCTCAACTACGACGCCGCCGACCTGATGCTCGAGGGCGCGTTCCTCGCCGGGTTGATCGCCGGCCCGTACACCGGCGCCATCGTCGGTGCGGCGATCGCCCTGCCCGGGTTCGTCGCCAACGAGTGGGGCGCGATCCCGTTCGCCGTCGGCTGCGGGTTCGCCGGCGGCGGCCTGCGCGAGGCGTGCCCGAAAGAGCACATCTGGAACTTCTCGCCGTTCGTGTTCTTCAGCCTGCCGCGCTACACCTGGCGGATGCTGCGGGAGCTGACCGTCGAGTGGCAGGTCGTGCTGCTGTTCGTGCCGATCGGCCTCGAGGCCGTCCGCCAGACGGTGGGCCTGCGCTTCGGCGAGCAGCGGCTGTTCTACTTCGAGGCCCCGTCGGCGTGGCTGACGGCCATGGTGTACGTCGCGACGGTGCTGACCGTCTCCATCCCGATCAAGATCTGGAACAACGCCCGCATCGAGCATCGACTGCAGGAACAGGAAAAGCTGCTGCTGGCCGCCAAGATCGAGGCGCTCAAGAGCCAGATCAACCCGCACTTCCTCTTCAACACGCTGACCTCGGTGTCCTCGCTGATCCGGTCGCAGCCGGAGACCGCCCGCGCGGTAATCCAGAAGCTGTCGGGCCTGCTGCGCAAGCTCCTGCGCAGCCACGAGCAGTTCGTCACGCTGCGCGAGGAGCTCGATTCGATCGACGAGTACCTGGACATCGAGGTCGTGCGCTTCGGCCCACGGCTCGGCGTGCGCAAGGAGATCGCCCCCGACACGCTCGACGTCCTGGTCCCCAGCATGATCCTGCAGCCGCTGGTCGAGAACGCGATCAAGCACGGCCTCACCCGCAAGGTCGGCGTCGGCCACATCACGCTGCGCAGCCGGCGCGACGGCAGTCTCCTCGTCCTCGACATCGAAGACGATGGCCTCGGGATTTCCGACGAGCGGCTGCAGACGGCGATGTCGAGCGGCATCGGCCTGAGCAACGTGGACGAGCGGCTGCGCGTCATCTACGGCGCCACCGCCCGCGTGGTGCTGCGCGGATCGCCGGGCAAGGGCGCCTGCGCCCACCTCGAAATCCCGGTGCTCGTCGCCGAGGAACAGGCGACGGCGTGACCAGCAACGGCAGCCTGACCGCGGTCGTGGCCGACGACGAGCAGCTGGCGCGTGAGGAGTTGTGCTTCCTGCTGGGGAAGATCGACGGGATGGCGGTGGTGGCGCAGGCTGCCGACGGTGTGCAGGCCCTCGCCGACATCACCCGACTGGAGCCGGACGTCGCCTTCCTCGACGTCCAGATGCCCGGCTTGACCGGGTTCGAGGTCGCCCGCCGGCTGCTCGAGCACGGCACCGACCTGGCCGTGGTGTTCGTCACGGCATTCGATCACCGGGCGATCGAGGCGTTCGAGGTCAACGCCGTCGATTACGTCCTCAAGCCGGTGGACCCGGGACGGCTGGAACAAGCCGTGCAGAGGGTCCGCAAGCGCCGGACCGAGCCGCCGCTGGGCGACCAGCTCGAGCGGCTCGTCCGGCTGATGTCCGGGCAGAAAGACCGGCGCAATCAGGTCGCGGTCAGAATGGCCGACCGGATCGCCCTGGTACAGGCCGAGGACATCATCTATGCCTCCCTCTCGGAGGATTCGATTAGTATTGTGACTGGGCAGGTCTCGGGAACGTCTAACTATCGGACTCTCGACGAGTTGCAGGCCCGGCTGGATCCCGAGGTGTTCTGGCGGGTTCACCGCTCACACCTCGTCAACATCAACAAGATCAAGGAGATCGTGCCTTGGTTCAGCAGGAACTACATTCTGAGGATGAACGGACGCCAAGGCGACCGAGATTCCGGTCAGCCGCACGCAGACCCGCCGGTTGCGGGAATACCTGAAACTGTAGTACCGGCGAATTCGAGCACTCGCAGCCCCTGCCCGGCTTCGAGCGGACCTTCGACCCGGCCGGCGACCTCGACCGGCCGCTGCAGCTCGAGGAAACCACCCCTTCGCCCGCCCCTCCCTTCGACGTCGCCGGCCGGCCGGCGCAGGTGGGGGCGCTGCGGGCGCCGCTCGACGACCGGTCGTCCCTCATCCTCCGCCGCCTCGAGCTGTGGCGGGACGAGTTCGTCGCCTGGGTCAAGACCCTCGCCTCCGCCGCCGTCTACGCGACCCTGATCGTCACCTTCGGCTTCCAGGTGGCGCGCGTCGAGGGCCAGAGCATGGCGCCGACCCTTGCCGATCAGGACCGCCTGATCGTCAACAAGCTCGCCTACCGCATCGCCGATCCGCAGCGCGGCGACATCGTGATGCTCTACTACCCGCTCAACCCCGACAAATCGTTCGTCAAGCGGGTGATCGCGGAAGAAAGCAACACCGTGCGGATCGTGGATGGCCGCGTCTACGTCAACGACGTGCCGCTGCGCGACGACTACGTGCCCGCCCGAGTACCGCAGCCACGACGACTGGGGGCCGCAAGTGATCCCGGAGGGCTATTACTTCGTCATGGGCGACCACCGCAACAACAGCTCCGACAGCCGGCACTGGGGGTTCGTCCCGAAGAAGTACATCATCGGCAAGGTGCAGCTCAGGTGGTGGCCCGTTCCGAGCGGGCGCGTCTTCTAGCCGCGCGACCCGGACCGCAGCTTCCGCTGGCCGCGTCGTGGACCGCTCCGCCGCCGTCTCCCGCGTCCTGATTCGCGTCCTCGTCCTCAACCTGCTCGTCGCCGGCGCCAAGATCGCGCTCGGCCTCGCCACCGGCGCGGTCAGCGTGTTGTCCGACGGGTTCCACTCGCTGACCGACGGCGGTTCGAACGTGGTGGCGCTGGTCGGCGTGCGGATTGCCCGGCGGCCGCCCGATGCCGACCATCCCTACGGGCATCGCAAGTTCGAGACCATGGCCTCGGTCGCGATCCTGCTCTTCCTGCTCATGGCGCTGGTGCAGGTCCTGTGGGCGGCAGTGCAGCGCCTGCAGGCGCCCACCGCCATCGAGGTGCCGGCCGTGAGCTTCGTCGTGATGGTCGCCACGCTCGTCGTCAACACCGGGGTCGTCGTCTACGAGCGCCGCGCCGGCCATCGCCTGGCCAGCCCGGTGCTGCTCGCCGACGCGCACCACACGCAAAGCGACCTGCTGACGTCGGCGACGGTCATCGCCGCACTGGTGGGTGTCCGCGCCGACCTGCCGCTCCTCGACCCGGTCGCGGCGATCGTCGTGGCCGGATTCATCGGCTATGCGTGCTGGAAGATCTTCCAGGACACGACGCGGATCCTGGCCGACGAGATCGTCATTGCCGCCGAGGACATCCGGCCCGTCGTGCCGACGGTCCCCGGCGTGCTCGGCTGCGAGAAAATCCGGTCGCGCGGCGCCGCCGACCACGTGTTCCTCGATCTGCACGTCTGGATGGACCCGATCGATGCGGCTCGACGAGGCCCATCGCGTCTCGCACATCGTCAAGGACCGCATCATGGAGCGGTTTCCGCAGGTGAAGGACGCGGTGATTCATATCGAACCGCCGCCGCGCGGACAGGATGCCGGCCCGAGTACGGCACGCGCGACTTCAGGGCGTTGATCGGCCGTTCCATCAGGTGCCAGGACAGCGCGGCGACGCCGACCGTGACGCCCGCGAGCACGACCAGGCGCAGCGGCTCCGGCAGCGCCCGGCTGTTCACACCGACGCCGGCGAGCAGGTCGCCGGCAAACCCGTGTGCCAGGTAGAGGCCGTAGCTGATGCGGCCGAGGTAGACGAGCAGGTGCGGCGGCGAGGAGCCGCCCCGCGGGTCCGCGGAAGCCCTCCGCCGCGCCGAGCACGAGCCACGCGAACGCCACGGCCTGGAACAGCTGCTTCGCCGCCACGAGCGCGAGCGGCAGCGCGGCGCCTGCAGCCTCCGCCGCAATCGCGGCCACCCAGCCCAGCGCGCCGACCGCGGCCGCCGCATGCCACAGCCTGCGGCCGTCGGGCGCGTCCGTCATCCCGGCGTCCGCTCCGCGCGAACCGGGACGATGCAGCGCCAGGAGCGCGCCCAGCCCCAGCGAGTCCAGGCAGCCCGGCATCAGCACGGCCCACAGATTCTCGCGGTACCCGGCGCTGCCCAGCACCCAGCGGAACACGGGCGCCGCGAGGACCGCGGCCGCCACCAGCGGCGTCAGCCACCGCCGCGGGGCGAACACGATGATCCACGGCCAGAGCAGATAGAACTGCTCCTCGACGGCCAGCGACCAGAGGTGGCTGATCGAGCCTGGCCAGGTCTCGGTCAGGAAGATCTGGACGTTCGACAGGTAGCTGACGTGCCAGCCGAGCGTCTCGCGAACGGGTGGAACGCCGGCCCACCAGGCGAGGACGAGCGTCGCGTAGAAGGCCGGGAAAAATCCTGAGCGCGCGCCGGAGGTAGAACGCGCGGATCGCGCCCGCGCGGTCGGCCTGCCCGCGCACGGCAAGGAGAATCCCCGTGATCAGGAACCCGCTCAGCACGAAGAAGAGGTGCACGCCGGCGCCGAACGGAATGCCGAACTGGAGCGATCGCTCCCAGTGCGACCAGGCCACGGCCGCGACCGCGACGGCGCGGAGGCCGTCGAGCTGCGGGCGGTAGGTCGCGTCAGTAGCCAAGCGCGGGCTCGACCCGGAACAGGACCGGCTCGCCGCGGCGGAAGCGCCGCAGGTTCTCGGTGAACAGGTCGGTGACCTCGTCCCAGTGTCCATGGCGGAAGCCCGACGTGTGCGGCGTCAGGATCACGTTGGGAAGCGTCCAGAGCGGATCGTCGGCGGGCAGCGGCTCGCGGTGGAACACGTCGAGGGAGGCTCCGCCCAGGTGTCCCGCCTGCAGCGCCTCGGTCAGCGCCACGTGGTCCACGATGCGCGCCCGCCCCACGTTGACGAGCACCGCGCCGCGCTTCATGCGCGCCAGCTGCGGCGCCCCAATCATGTTCTCGGTCTCGGCCGTCAGCGGCGCCGCGATGACCACGACGTCGGCGCGCTCGAGGAGCTGCGGCAGCCCGCCGGGCGGGAACATCTCGTCCACGCCGTCCAGGCCGGCATCCTTCGGCCGTCGCGTCACCGCGATCACGGACATGCCGAAGGCCGACGCCAGCCGCGCGATGGCCGTGCCAATCGTCCCGGCGCCGACGAGCCCCAGCGTCTTGCCGTGCAGCAGCCATGGCAGCCGTCTCGCCCGCCAGGTCGTTCTGCGCCCAGTGCCGGCGCCGCTGCGCATCGACAATCGAGCGGCAGCCGCTTGGCGAGGGCGAGCAGACGGCCATGACGTGCTCGGCGATGGGCCGCGACTGCACCCCGCGCGAGTTGCTGACCAGGACCTGCCGCGCGAACAACTCGGGCAGGCACAGCGTCTCCACCGCGACGGCCGACGAGTGGACCCAGCGCAGGTTGGGGGCGGCGGCCAGTTCCGCGGGCGACAGGATCCAGGTGAAGGCCACGTCGGCCTCGGCCAGCGCCGCGCGCGCGCAAGTCGTCATCGGTCGCGTGCAGGAAGTCGACGTCCGGGAACCGCTGCCGCAGCACGTCGACGCTCGCCGGCGGAATCTGCCAGGCGCGAACCGGCTGCTGGATGGAGATGAGGGCGCGCATGGAACAGTCGGAGGGGAACTACGAACGAAGGACGAAGAACGAAGAACGGGAACGGGGAACGAAGAACGAAGAACGGCGGGTCATGAGCGTGCCTGTGTGCGGCGCGGTGTGGGGCGGCGGGCCGTGGCGCGCGGGCGCTGGTAGTCGCCCGAGCGGCCGCCGCGCTTCGACAGCAGGCAGATGTCGCCGATGACCATCGTCTTGTCCACCGCCTTGACCATGTCGTAGAGCGTCAGCGCGGCCACGGCCACCGCGGTGAGCGCTTCCATTTCGACGCCGGTCTGCGCCGACGTCCGGGCGCGCGCTTCGATGGCGTAGCCGCCGCGCACCGGCGTGATGTCGACGGTGACCACGGTGAGCGGCAGCGCATGGCAGAGCGGGATCAGTTCGGCGGTGCGCTTGGCGGCCATGATGCCGGCCAGCCGCGCCGCCTGCAGCGGGTCGCCCTTCTGGATCCGGCCGGCCTGCACCAGACGCCGCGCCGCCGGCGTCATCGTCAGACGTCCCCGGGCCACCGCTTCGCGATCGGTCACCGCCTTGTCGCCCACGTCCACCATCCGGACACGCCCCCGGGCGTCCACGTGACTGAGCCGCGGTGCGTTCGTCGCTCGTGCCATCAGCTTCCTCAATCAGGCCCCAGGCCCCAGGCCTCAGGCGCCAGGTATCCCAGGCGCCAGGCTCCAGGCCTCAGGCTCCAGGCCTCAGGCCCCAGGTCCCAGGTCCCAGGCTCCAGGCCCCAGCCCCCTGATCCCTGAAACCTGAAACCTGAAACCTGATCAGTCTGGATCAATGCCCTGTGCCAGATAGAACGACAGGCTTTCGAGCGAGACGGTCAGGTCCACGCTCTTGACCTTCACGCCCGCGGGCGTCTTCAGCGCGCCGGGCGAGAAGTTCAACACCGCCTTGATGCCGGCGCCGACAACGAGTTCGAGGACCGGCTGCGCCGACTCGGCCGGCACCGCGATCACCGCGATGTCGATGCGGTCCTTGCGCACGACGCGCTTGAGCTCGTGGATGTCGAAGATCGGCACGCCGCTCCGGGACTCGTCGCCGATTTTCGCATCGGCGACGTCGAACAGGGCCACGATTTCGAACCCCTCGCGCCGGAAGCCGGGGTAGTCGGCCAGCGCCTGCCCGAGATTGCCGGCGCCCATCACGGCCACGCGCAGCTTCCGGTCCAGCCCGAGGATCTGCCGCAGGTGACGCTTCAGGTCCTTGACGTAGTAGCCGACGCCGCGGACGCCGAACTCGCCGAAATACGCCAGGTCCTTGCGGATCTGCGCGGCGTTGAGGTGGAACTGGTCGGCGAGCGACTGGGACGAGATGCTGGCGACGCCCGCCGATTCGAGCTGTGTCAGACAGCGGAGGTAGACGGAGAGTCGATTGGTGGTGAGCTCGGAGACCTGCTCGTGGCTCGGCTTCCGCTTGTTCGGTGAATTCACAAGCCCGGCCCAAGAATAGCACGCGGCTCGGCCGGCCGTTGCCGAAGCAGCCGCAGGTTATGATTTCGCCCCATGGCCACCCCGACGACCCGCGTCGCCTCGCCCGTCGAGCCCGCCCGAGCCTTTCAGCCGTATATTCCGCCGTCCGATTCGCCCGCGGAATTCACCGCCAAGGCCATCGCGATCGGCATTCTTTTCGGCGTCATCTTCGGCGCCTCGACCGTCTACCTCGGGCTGCGCGCCGGTCTGACCGTCTCCGCCTCGATCCCGATCGCGGTGCTCGCCATCTCGGTGCTCAAGCGCCTCGGCGGATCGACGATTCTCGAGAACAACATCGTGCAGACGATCGGCTCGGCCGGCGAATCGGTGGCCGGCGGCGTCGTCTTCACCATTCCGGCGCTGATCTTCCTGGTACCGCACGGCCCGGCCTACTTCAACTACACGCAGATCCTCCTGCTCTCCTTCGCCGGCGGCATCCTCGGCGTGCTGATGATGGTGCCGCTGCGCCGCGCGCTCATCGTCAAGGAGCACGGCGTGCTGCCCTATCCGGAGGGGACGGCGTGCGCCGAAGTGCTGGTGGCGGGCGAGCGCGGCGGCCGGCTGGCCGCGCTCGTGTTCAGCGGCCTGGGCATCGGCGCGCTGTGGAAGTCGCTGTCCTGGATCTTCAACCTGTTCCGCACCGAGATCGGCCACTCCTTCGCGCGCACCGGGATGTTCCCCAACGCCACGATCAACGTGGACATCTCGCCGGAATACATGGGCGTCGGCTACGTCATCGGGCCGCGCATCGCCGGGACGATGTTCGCCGGCGGCGTGCTGTCGTGGCTGGTGCTGCTGCCGCTGATGTCGATCATGGGGTCGGCCATCCCGACGCCGTTCCCGCCCATCACGCCGGCCAACGCGCTCAACCCGGCGACCGGGCAGCCGTTCCTGATCATGGAGATGAGCCCGGGGCAGATCTGGAGCGCCTACATCCGCTACATCGGCGCCGGCGCGGTGCTCGCCGCCGGCTTGATCACGCTGGGCCGGACGCTGCCGACCATCGTGTCGTCGGCGCGCGAGGGATTGAAGGGCTTCGGCGCGGCCACCACCGGCGGCCAGCTGCGGACCGAGCGCGACATCCCGATGACCATCGTCCTCGCCGGCTCGCTGGCGCTGGCCCTCTTCCTCGTCGTCATGCCGGGGCTGCCGACGCAGGGCAACCTCGTGGTCTCGGTGCTGGTCGTCCTGTTCGGCTTCTTCTTCGCCACCGTCTCGTCGCGCATCACCGGGCTCATCGGCTCCTCGTCCAACCCGATCTCGGGCATGACGATCGCCACGCTGATCATCACCTGCGTGATCTTCGTGGCGCTGGGATGGAACGACAGCATCTACGCGCCGGTGGCCTTGTCGGTCGGTGCCATCATCTGCATCGCGGCGGCCAACGCCGGCAACACGTCGCAGGACCTGAAGACCGGGTACATCGTCGGCGCCACGCCGCTCTACCAGCAGCTCGGGCTCGCCATCGGCGTGATCACCTCGTCATTCGTGATCGGCTGGACGCTGCTCAGCCTGCACGAAACCTTCGGCATCGGCTCGGCGCAGGTGGCGGCGCCGCAGGCGACGCTGATGGCGACGATCATTCGCGGGCTGCTCGACCAGCAGCTGCCGTGGGGCCTGGTGCTGGTCGGCATCTTCATCGCGATTACGCTCGAGCTGTGCGGCATCCACTCGCTGTCGTTCGCCGTCGGCTCGTACCTGCCGATCGCGACCACCGCGCCGATCTTCATGGGCGGCCTGGTGCGCTACTACGTCGAGCGCCGGACCGGCGTCACCAGCGACTCCGACATCAGCGCCGGCACGTTGTTCAGCTCGGGCCTGATCGCCGGGGGATCGCTCGCCGGGATCCTGTTCGCCATTCTCGTCGGCACCGACATGATTGCGCCGTTCCAGGCCATCGGCAACGCGCTGCCGTTCCTGCACGGGGAGGATGCGTTCGGGCACGTGCTCGGCGGCGTGCTGTTCTTCGCGCTGGCGGTGATCCTGAGCCGGTTCGCGCAGCGCCGGATGGAGTGACGCGGGCGACGGTCAGCGCCGCACGTACGCCCACAGCGCGAGGTGCAGGTAGGCGGGCGCCTGCGCCGCGGCCGGGCGCAGCACGAACTCCGGGCCCGGCGCGCCCGGCTTCGGCCGGGCGAGAAACCGATCGTCGCCGATCCGCGCCACCGCGAGCGGCGGCCCCTCGTCCACCCTCAGGACGACTGCCCCGTCGCGGACGGCAATCTCCGCCGTCCCGCGATTCTCGTAGCGGCCGACGAACGCCTGCAGCTCGGCGGGACTGACCGCGGTTTCGTTCCGGGGCGGCGGTTCCGGCTCGGGCAGGCCGAGCGCCGTCCCCATCACAGCCTGCGCGATGCGCCGCAGCGGGGCGTTCTCGAGGTTGGCCAGGATCGCGATGCCCAGGCCGCGATCGGGCGCGACGCGCACGATCGCGGAGAAGCCGGGCAGCGTGCCGCCGTGCTCGTAGATGCGAACGCCGCGATCGCGCGCGATCATCAGGCCGTAGCCGTAGTGGCCGCCGGCGAAGACGTTGGGCATCGGCGCGTGCGGCGTGGTGACGCGCGCGACGATCGCCGGCGGAAGCCCGGGGTGGCCGGGCACGCGGCCGGCGTGCAGCAGCGCGTGCAGCGACCTGGACATGTCCGTGGCGTTCGACCACAGGTAGCCCGCCGGCCAGATGCGCGTGTCGTTGGCCGGAGCGTCAATCGGCGTCGCCGTCCTGCCCGCCAGCCGGTGGCCGCTCGCATGCGGCCGCCCCCGCACTTCCGAGGGCCGGATCGTCGAGCGGTCCATGCCGAGCGGCGTCAGCGCTGATTCGCGCAGCGCCTCGGCAAACCCCTTGCGCACCAGCGACTCGAGTGCGGCGCCGGCCAGCGCGTACCCCGGGTTCGAGTAGGAGAACACGACTCCGGCGGGCAGGATGAAATCGCCCGGCGACAACGCGCGCGCCGCCGCGGCCAGCGCCAGCTCGTCGTGATCGCCCGTGTCGCCCTCGCGGTCGCGCAACCCCGACGTCTGCGACAGCAGCTCGTGGAACGTCGCGGCCGCGGCCCGCGCGCCCAGGCCGGGCATCACCTCGCCCACTGGCGTCTCGAGCGGCAGCCCGCGGCCGTCGAGCGCGGCGTTCACGGCGAGGGCGGTGAACAGCTTCGTCACCGAGCCTGCCTGGACCAGCGTGGCTGGAGACATCGCCGCACCGCTCGACGCGTCGGCCACGCCGTGACCGATGGCGAGCACCTCCTGGGCAGACACGACGGCGACCGCCGCGCCCGGGACGCCGGCCTGCGACAGCTCACGCGCGATGTGCCTGGCGATCGCCGCCGCGCCGTTGCCGTCGCCCTGGCTGGAGAGCGTCACGGCCACCAGCGCGGCGACGAGCGGACACAATCGCACCGCTACAGAATATGCAATCGTGCTAAACAATATCCATGCGCCGCGAGTTGGCTTTCGCCATCCTCGGCACGCTCACCGCGCTCGCCGGTGCCGCGCCGGCACGGTCGCAGCCGGGTGCATCGCCGCCGGTCACACCGGCGATCACGTCCGTGGCGGCGATCCATGCCGACCCACAGGCCTTCCACGAAGAGTCCGTGCGCATCGTCGGCACGGTTACCCGTCAGGGGGAGCGGGTGCTCCTCTCCGAGCAAGGCGTATCGGTGCAATTGCTGTCTCCGGAGTCGATTCCCATTGGCGACGTCGAGGTCCGCGGCGTGGTGCTCGACGTCGGACGGCTCTCCCGCGAGGACGCCCGCCTCGGACCGCTGCGGGGCGCGCGGCCGCCCGGCGCGGCTGGCCGCCCCCGGTGGCCGGCGCCGGGCGAGGACATCGCGATCGCCGTGAAGAGCTTCGCGCCGCAGTCGCGCGAGATCGCCGGCATTGCCGTCGCACGCCAGCCGGCGTTGCCGCTGGACGTGGACTTCAGCGTTCCGATCGAAGGCGAAGCGGACGTCAGCCTGGACACCCGCATCCGGCTGCAGTTCTCGCGCGACGTCGACGCCGCCTCTCTGGAGCACCGGGTGCGGCTGCGCTATTCGGGGACCGATTCGGTCGAGCGCGGCGAAGCGCAGCCGCCCGAGATCGGTTTTACGATTGCCTACGATCCCGGCACCCGGACCCTCGAGCTGCAACCGGCCCGGCTGGAGCGATTCCGGCCGGTGATCGTCGAACTGCTGGAGGGGATCGTCGGCGCCGATGGATCGGTGCTGCGGCCCTGGCGCCTGCATTTCACGACCGGCGGGTCGTGAGCGCCGGCCGCGATCGCGCTACGGCACGATCTTGAACGCGTAGGTGGCCGTTTCGGTCTTCCCGTCCGCTTCGACCGCGACCTCCAGTCCGTATTCGCCTTGTGCCAGCGGCGCCAGCGTGACGTCGGCCACGATCAGCCGCACGTCCAGCGACGGGTCCACGCGTTCGCTCAGGGTCACGACCAGCGGCAGCGGTTGGCCGGTCCGACTCAGCACGCGGGCCGACACCGTGCCCTCGCCCGCCACGCGCGGCACCTCGACCCGGAGGCGTTCGGTCCGCCGGAACCTGGCGTCGGCGGTCGGCACGTAGTGCAGGCCGGTGGAGGGTCCACGCCGCGCTGCCGCACCGCTGGCGCTGATGAGCGCCGACGGGTCGGGCACGACCACGTCGGTCGTCGTCTGGATTGGAATCGCGCCCCCGCTCGGCGTCACCTGCAGCCGGATCACGTAGCGGCCTGGCGCCACGGCGGCACCGGTGGGCAGCATGGTCGCCACGCGCTGCCCGGCTGCGAGCGTCGCGTCGTGCTCGATCGGCGGCGCGGCTCCCTGCTCGTGCTCGAGGATGACGCGCGCCCGCCCGCCGTTCTGCCATTCGGGCAGCTTCGCGGTGGCCGCATCGAGCTCGGTCGTCACCCAGATGTGCGCCGGCCCGGCGGTGGCCTGCACCCGCAGCGGCAGTTCCCCGCGCGTCGGCGTCAGCCGCTCCAGCGCGCGCGCGAAGCCTGGCGGCAGGGTCGTGTGGCCGGGCGCCGCGCCGTTCATCAGCCGATCGACGCGCGCCGACGCCATCTCCGCCTCCGTCGGTGCGAGGTAGCCCGGCCGGGCACGCACGTGGACGTCGGGGCGCTTCACGCGCACCGTGAGCTTGCGGAACCTGCCGTCGAGCCTCGTGTTGGTCGAGTAGTAGCCGAGAAGGTAGTACGAGCTGGTGTCGGCCAGCATGCGTTCCAGGGCGCCGGTGACGTCGTTGGTGTTGATGACGGCGAAGCCATCGGTGTTCTCCGCCAGCGTGCGCAGCGCGGTCTGGCGGTTGCGCAAGCGGTCCGCGTCCACGGACGGGGGTGCGGGCCGGCCGGGCCCGAGCGGCTCGTCGAACACGACGAGCCCGCGCGCATCGATCGGATAGAAGCTGACGTTCGCGCGGTTCGCGCGCTGGAGCAGCCGGGTGAACTCGGCATCGTGGTCCGTATAGGCGAGCAGCGATCGCTCGCGCTCACACGAGTCCCAGGAGACGCCGCCGTTGTCCGTTTCCAGCCGGAGCCGTCCACCCGGGTCGGTGCCGATGCCCGTCGGCCCGCCCGGCGGACGCGGGCTGGTGGTGCCGGGCTGACGCAGGACGCGCGCCAGGCCCTGGTCCGGTCTCGGCAGCAGCCACCCCTCCGAGAGCAGCATGACGAACTTGCGTTCTTCGCGAATGCCTTCGAGATGGATGATCAGGTCCTCGATGGCGGCCAGCGTCTTGCCCTCGCGCCGCCGGGCGATCATCTCGGCGGCGACGCCGGCCCAGTCGCCGTGGTCCGGATAGCAGAACTTGATGGCCTCTTCACGCGGATCGACCGAGTTCAGCTGGTCGCGCCGGCCCCAGAACCACTCGTCCTGCAGGATGCCCTCGATTGTCTGCGAGCGCCGCGCCATGGTCAGGTTCCGCGCCGACATCTCCGGGGTCATCACGCCGACCATGTCGTCCTGGCCGATCACGCGATCGAGCAGGTTGATGATCGGCTTCTGCGCGCGGTAGCTGCCCGCGATCTGGACGTGCCAGATGTCCATGAACAGGACGAACAGGCGGCTGTCGCGATCCGCGGCCAGGGCGCGCGCTTCGCTGACGGTGTTGGGCTCGACCCGCGCCGACTGCGGCGCCGGGCCACGCGGCCGAATCAACTCGAACGATTCGACCCGCTGCGCCACCCCGTCTTCCGCCACCTCGAAGTCCGCGGCGGTGAGGTCGGTCACGGGCACGCCGTCCACCGTGACGTACGCGTCGAGCCGCACCAGGTTGGCGCCGCCGCGAAAACGCGGCTGCTCCACCGGCGCCAGCTCCGCCGGCGCCGGCTGCTGCTGCGCCGTCACGAGCGGGGTCGTCAGCGCCGCCAGCACGAGCACGGCGCGCACGCGCGGCATCATGCGGTGACCGCCCGTCTGCCCAGGCCACCCAGCTTCCGGATGATCCACCGCAGCGCCAGCACGATGGCCAGCAGGATCAGCGCGGTGATGACGAACGCCGCGACCGGGTACGTCAGCGCGAGCAGGCCGAGGCCGAGCACGAACACGTCCTCGAAGAAACTCAGCGCCCAGTTGGAGAACGGCTCGGGGCTGGCGTTGGCCGCGACCCGGGTGCTGGCCTTGGTCAGGTGGCTCCCGGCGGCAATGGTGCCGCCGACCAGTCCGATGAACACCTCGAAGAGCGGTGACGCGTCCGCCGTGGTGCCAATGGCGACCAGCGCGCCCCCGATCGGCCGGACGAACGTGTGGACCGTGTCCCAGAGCGAGTCGACCCACGGAATCTTGTCGGCCACGAACTCGATGACGTAGAGCGCGAGCGCGGCGCCGATGATCCAGTCGTTGTCGAACACCTGATACTGCGGCGGCAGGGACACCCACTCGAAGCGGGTCGCGAGGCCGAGGATCGCGACCGTCGCGTACAGGTTGACGCCGGAAGTCAGCGAGAAGCCGAGCGTGCGCCCGAGCGACACGAGCAACTCCATGACGCCAGTATCGAGGCAAACGAGGCCGGACCCAAGAGGAATCCGGGACCGGGCCGGCCGGAGCGCTAGAAGGCGGGGCCGAGCCGGATCAGGGCTTCGATGCGCCGCCGCACCTCGGCTATGACCTCGTCCCGTTCATTCGCGTCCCGCCCCGCGGTCTCGACTGGCTCCCCGATGCGCACCGTCACGTGAACGGGACGAACGATGGCGCTGCCCTTCCGCATGGCGGCCCGGCCGCCGGTGATGGCCACCGGGATGATCGGCGCCTGCGCCCGCAGCGCCATGACGAACCCGCCTTTCTTGAAGGGCAGCAGTTCGTCGGTCTTGCTGCGGGTCCCTTCCGGGAAGATCAGGAACGAGTTGCCGGCGCGGATGGACAGGGCCGCCTGTTCGATCGACGCGAACGCCGCGTCTCGGTTGGCGCGGTGCACCGCCACGAAGCCGCCGGCCTCCAGCACGCGGCCGAGCACCGGCAGCTTGCGCAGCTCCGCCTTGTAGAGGATGTGCAGGCGGCGGTGGAGCGCGCGGAACAGGACCGGCGGATCGACGTTGCTCTGGTGGTTCGAGCAGAACACCACGGCGCGGCCGGGCGGGACGTTGCCGCGGCCGATGACCTTGTAGCGGATCCCGGCCGTGGCCAGCGCCAGCGCCACGCCCCCGTGACCCAGTTCGTACAGGATCCCGGTGAGGCCGAGCGGCACGACCACCAGCAAGCCGAACGTTCCGACGGTGAGTATGTAGAGCGCGGTGAGGAGGTAGGTCAGGCCGGACCGGAGTGCCGCCATGAGAGGGAGCGAGGAACGACGCGCGGCACCGGGTCGATCCGGCGGGCCGGGAGGCAGGCGGTCTGCCTCCGGCGTGCCTGGAGCGTCGTTCGTCGGGTTGCTAGGAGGCCCGCGCCTGGCGGCGCGCGGTGGCGGCGCGGGTCGTCGTCGCCTTGGCCGGCGTGGCCTTGGTCGCCGCACGCGTCGTCGCGCGCTGCGCCGCGCGCGCCTTCATCATGAAGCAGCGCTCCAGCGCCTTCTCGACCCGATCCTCGATCTCGGCCACGGTCTCGCGCATCACCTCGGAGACCTCGGAGATGATGAGCGACTTGGCGCGATCGAGCATCCGCTTCTCGCGGAACGAGAGGCTCTTCGACTTGGCGAGGAAGGTCAGGCTCTTGAGCACGTCGGCCATGTCGTAGATGGAGCCGGTGCGCATCTTGTCGGAGTTGTCCTTGAAGCGGCCCTTCCAATTCTGGTGGTTGTCGATCTTGCCATCGCCGAGCAGGTGGAACAGCCGCTCCACTTCCTCGTCCGTGATCGCGCGACGCAGGCCGACGTTGTCGACGTTCACCACCGGCACGAGCACGGTGGTTTCGTTCGAGAGGATGCGCAGATGGAAAAATCCGCACGTCGTCCCGAGGATCGTCTTCTCCTCGATCTTTTCAACAACGCCCAGACCGTGGTTCGGGTAAATGACCTTGTCGCCAACCTGAAATGACACGTTCCCCTCGCTTCGGGTGGAGTTTGGGAGGACCTGAGACCGTGATACCGACAGCGAGCAGTATACCGCAGCGGAGGGCAGAAATCAACGGAAATGCCCGAAAAACAGGCCCTTTTCGACGATCGAGGCGGCGGCGAGGCGTCTCCGAGTGTAACCCCTGATACATCACGCGGTTAAGCAGATTCTTGCGGCTGCAACCATTCGCCGGCGGGCCGTTCCGAGCGGCTCCACGGGGCGGGAGACCCATGATCTGAGTGTGTCGGACTAAGCTTCAGGCATCGGCTATGCTGGCGCACATGAAGCAGGCGGTCGTCGGAGCAGCGTTGGTCCTGGCGATGAGCGTCTCGGCGGCGGTCTCCTCCCGGCCGGCGGTGGCCCAGACGCCAGCCAAGCGGCCCGACGCTGCGCACCTGGCCCCCTTTGTTCCCACGCCGCAGGAAGTCGTGGACCGAATGCTCCAGTTGGCGGGGGTCACCTCCGCGGATGTGCTCTACGACCTCGGCTGCGGCGACGGCCGCATCCCGATCACGGCGGCCCGTGTCTACGGCGCCCGTGGCGTGGGGGTGGACATCGACCCGCAACGCATCGCCGAGGCGACCGTGAACGCCGCCCAGGCTGGCGTGTCGCATCTGGTGAGCTTCCGGCTGCAGGATGCGCTGGCGACGGACCTGACCGAGGCCACGGTCGTCACCCTGTACCTGTTGTCGTCCTCCAACCTCAAGCTGCGGCCAATCCTGACGCGGCAGTTGAAGCCCGGCGCCCGGATCGTCTCGCACGCGTTCAGCATGGGAGACTGGCAGGCCGACAAGGTCGATACGTTCACGGATTCCTCGAACAGCCCGCGCACCCTGTATCTGTGGAAGGCCGACGGGAAGATTCGGCCGTAGGCCGGACGTATCGCGCACGCCTGGCCGAGCGCCGTGCGCGGGCGGCGGAGCTCGAGCGGCAGCACTCGCAGCTCGCGTGGACGAGGCTCGGGTTGTTCGCGGCCGGGGCGGCGCTCATCGCCGTGCTCGGCCGCGCGAGCCCGCCATGGCTGGCGTTCCCCATCGTCGCGTTCATCCCGCTGCTGTTCATTCATGCCCGCGTGCTCAACGCGCGCGATCGCGCGATGCGCGCGGCAGCGTTCTACGAACGGGGCCTCGACCGCCTCGACGACCGCTGGCGGGGTACCGGTGAGCGCGGCGAGCGGTTTCGCGATCCCGAGCACCTGTACGCGGACGACCTCGACCTGTTCGGCGCCGGCGGGCTCTTCGAGCTGCTCGTCACCAGCCGTACGCACGCCGGCGAGGCGGTGCTCGCCGGATGGTTGCTGGCGCCGGCGGACCCGCAAACGGTCCGCGCGCGGCAGGCGGCCGTCGCCGAGCTGGCGCCACGCCTCGACCTCCTGGAAGACCTGGCAGTCCTGGGCCCGGATGTCGAAGCGTCGGTGCGGACCGACGACTTGAAGGCGTGGGCGCAGGCGCCGCCCCAACTGACGGCCCGATGGCCGCGCGTGGTGCTGCCGCTGGTCGCGGCGTTCTCGGTCGCGCTGGTCATCCAGTGGATCTGGACTGGCCAGCCACCCGACCTCCTCCTGCCGGCGCTTGCGGTGCAGGCGGCCCTCGCCCGCCGCTTCCGCCACGGGGTTCACCACGTGGCGCACGGCGTCGAACAGCGGGAGCAGGAGCTGCGTGTCCTGGCGACGCTGATGGAGCGCATCGAGCGCGAGCCGGCCGACGCGCCGCTGCTGCAGGCGATCGGGCAGCGCCTGCGGACGACGGGGCGGTCGCCCGCCGACGAGATCCGCCGCCTCGCGCGGCTGGTCGAGCACCTCAGCTCGGGCCACAATCTCATCTTCGCGCCGATCTCGGCGCTGCTGCTGCTCGGCACGCAGCTGGCCTTCGCGGTCGAGCGATGGCGCGCGCGCTGCGGCCCCGCGGTCCCGGAATGGCTGGCCGCCGTCGCGGAGTACGAGGCGATCGCAGCACTGGCGACCTACGCATCGGAACATCCCGCGGATCCGTTCCCGGAACTCGTGGACGGCGCCGCCCGGTTCACGGCCGATCAACTCGCGCATCCGCTGCTGCCATCGGCCACGGCCGTCGCCAACGACGTCGCCCTGGGCGGCCGCGACCCGCACCTGCTCCTGGTCAGCGGCTCGAACATGTCGGGCAAGAGCACGCTCCTCCGGACCGTCGGGCTCAACGCCGTGCTGGCGCAGGCCGGCGCGCCGGTACGCGCGCGGCGATTGACGATGACCCCGCTGGCCGTGGGGGCAACGCTGCGCATCCAGGATTCGCTGCAGGCGGGGCGCTCGCGCTTCTTCGCCGAGATCACGCGCATCAGCGAGATCGTCGCTCGGACCGCGCCGTCCGGCGGACCGCCCGCGCCGGGCGTGTTGTTCCTGCTCGACGAACTGCTCTCCGGGACCAACTCGCACGATCGACTGCACGGCGCGACCGGCATCCTGACGGGGCTGGTCGAGCGCGGCGCGGTCGGCCTGGCCACGACGCACGACCTGGCGCTCACGCGGATCGCCGAGACGCTGGGCGGCCGCGCCGCCAACGTGCACTTCGAGGATCGCTTCGAGGACGGCGTCCTGACCTTCGACTACCGCCTCCGCGCCGGAGTCGTCCAGTCGAGCAACGCGCTGGCCTTGATGCGAGCCGTCGGACTGGACGTCTGAGCGCATCCCTCGGCGCACGCGACTGCGGTAATCTTCCGGCTGATGGATTTCGAGAAGCTCGGCCTGTTCTATCTCGGGCGGCGCGTCGACGCTGGAACAGGCGCGGTGACCGATGTCCCCCTGCTCTACGACGCCGCGGACCTGGTCACCCACGCCGCCATCCTCGGCATGACCGGCAGCGGCAAGACCGGACTCGGCATCGGGCTGATGGAGGAGGCGGCCATCGACGGCATCCCGGTGCTGGCGGTCGATCCCAAGGGTGATCTCTCGAATCTGCTGCTGACATTTCCGGGTCTGCAGCCCGCTGAGTTCGCCCCCTGGGTCAATCCGGACGAAGCCCGGCTGGCGGGGGTGGACGTCGAGACGCACGCGGCCAACGAAGCCGCGCGCTGGAAGGCCGGTCTCGCGGAGTGGGGACAGGATGCGGCCCGCATCCAGCGCCTGCGCGGCGCCGCCGAGTTCGCGGTGTACACGCCGGGCAGCCGGGCCGGGCGTCCACTCTCGATCCTGCGGACGTTCCAGGCGCCGCCGGCGGCACTGGCGTCGGACCTCGAGGTGCTGACCGAGCGTGCCTCGGCGGCGGCGACCAGCGTGCTCACGCTCGCCGGCATCGACGCCGAGCCGCTGCGCGCGCGCGAGCACATCCTGGTCACCACGCTGCTCACCGAGGCCTGGCAGCGTCAGCAGTCGCTGGACTTGCCGGCGCTCATCGCCGCCGTCCAGTCGCCCCCGCTGCAGCGCATCGGCGTCCTCGAGCTCGACAGTTTTTTCCCGGCGGCCGATCGCTTCACGCTCGCCTCCGATCTCAACCGGCTGCTGGCCGCGCCGGATTTTGCCGTCTGGCTCGAGGGCGATCCGCTCGACATCGACGCGCTGTTCTACACCGCGGATGGCCGCCCCCGCGTCAGCGTCGTGTCGATCGCACACCTCGACGACCGCGAGCGCATGTTCCTGGTCTCGCTGCTGCTCCACGAGCTGGTGGCGTGGATGCGCCTGCAGCGCGGCACCTCCACGCTGCGCGCGCTGGTCTACATCGACGAGATGATGGGGTTCCTGCCGCCGGTCGCCGTCCCGCCGTCGAAGCCGCCGCTGCTGACGCTGCTCAAGCAGGCACGCGCGTTTGGCCTCGGCATGACGCTGGCGACCCAGAACCCGGTGGACCTGGACTACAAGGCGCTGTCCAACGCCGGGACCTGGTTCCTCGGCCGCCTGCAGACCGAGCGCGACAAGGCCCGTCTGCTCGACGGCCTGGAAGGCGCCAACGCGGCGTCGGGGCGCGGCTTCGATCGCGCGAGCATCGATCGCGTCCTCTCCGGCCTGGACAAGCGCACGTTCCTGCTGCACAACGTGCACGAGCCGGAGCCGGTGCTGTTCAAGACCCGCTGGACGCTCTCCTATCTGCGCGGACCGCTCGGCCGCACGGAGCTGGCGCGCCTGGTGCCCGCGGCCGCACCAGGCGGCCGACCAGCCGCGGAACCCGCGATCGCGGCACCGCCCGGAGGCGAGGCCCGTCCGGCTCCGCCCGCGCCCTCGCCCCTCCCGTCGCCGCCGGCCACCGCGCCGGTCCTCGACCCAGCCATCCCGCAGTTCTTCGCGCCGGGCGACGGCGACCGATGGCGCCCGGCGCTGCTCGGCGCCGCGCGCGTCAGCTACTCGGATCGCAAGCTGGGGCTGGACGAGGTTCGCGACATCGTGGTCGTCACCGAAGTCACCGACGGGCCGGTGCCGGCCGACTGGGAGCACGCCGAGCCGGCCGCGTTCACCACCGCCGATCTCACGCGCGAGCCGCCCCGGGCTCTCCGGTTCGCGCCGCTTCCGAAGGCGGCGTCGATGCCGCGCAAGTACACCGGCTGGACGAAGGACTTCGGCCGGTGGGTTGCCCGCTCTCAGGCGATCGAGCTGTGGCGCAGCCCGCGCACGAAGATCGTCTCCGACCCGGACGAGTCCGAGCGCGATTTCCGGATCCGGCTGCAGACCGCCCTGCGCGAGCAGCGTGACGCCGCGATGGCCAAGGTGCGCGATCGCTACGCGTCGCGCCTCTCGACCGCCGAGGACCGCGTGCGCCGCGCGGAAGCGGCCGTCACCCGCGAACAGGAGCAGGCGTCCGAGTCGAAGATGCAGGCCGGGGTCTCGGTGGCGGCGACGATTTTCGGCGCGCTCCTCGGCCGCAAGGCCGTCAGCACCAGCACGCTGGGCCGCGCCACCACCGCCGCCCGAGGCTACAGCCGCGCCGGGCGCGCCGCGCAGGACGTGGTCCGGGCGGAGGCGGAGCTGACGGCGCTGCGCGCCAAGCGCGACGCGCTCGCCGAGGACCTCGAACACGCGCTCGATGCCATCGGCGAACAGTGGGAGGCCAACGATGCGCCGCTCGAACGCGTCCTGGTCACGCCGGCCCGCGGCGGCGTCTCGGTCCAGCTCCTCGCGCTGGTGTGGGTCCCGCAGTAGAATCCCGACCATGCGGCGTGCCCTGCGTCCCCTCGCTGCCGGCGTGCTGCTGCTCGCGGCCTGTGGCGGATCGCCGACGCCGCCGCCGTTCAAGCCGGTCGCGGACGTCAAGCAGCTGATGGCGTCGGTCGTCGAGCCCGCCGCCGAAGTCTACTGGGACGCGGTCGGCACCATCTACGACGAACACGGCGTCACCGAGATCGCGCCGGGGACGCTCGAGGAATGGGCGGCCGTCCGCAACGCGGCCTTCGTCGTCACCGAATCGGGCAACCTGCTGATGATGAGCAGCCGCGCCCGCGACGGCGGCGACTGGATGACGATGTCGCAGGCCATGATCGACGTCGGCGTCCGGGCGATCGGCGCCGCCGACGCGCGCAGCAGCACCGCCGTGTTCGACGTCGGCGCCGAGCTCTACGACACCTGCACCGCCTGCCACGCCAAGTACGCCGTCGAGATCCAGCGCCCGAATTACCAGGCGCAGTAGATCGCCGGACCCCGGGCGATCAGTCCGCGATCCCGTCCCTCACCGGCGGACCGGCGGGCGAGTTTATACTTACCGCGCCGTGTCGCTGCTCAGCTTTCTCGAGTGGCTCGCCGCCACCCCGTGGAGCATCGCGCTCCATGAATCCCTCTACATGTACCCGCTGGTCGAGTCCACGCACGTGCTCTCGTTGACGCTGTTCGTCGGCCTGGCGGTCATGCTCGACCTGCGGCTGCTCGGGCTGACGCTGACGCGCGTCCCGGTCTCGGAGATGCTCGATCGCGTGCTGCCCTGGACCAAGGTCGGCTTCGTGGTGATGATCGTCACCGGCCTGCTGCTCTTCTACGCCATCCCCGTCCGCAACTACCAGAACATCTTCTTCCGCATCAAGGTCGTGATGCTGCTGCTCGCCGGGCTCAACGTGTGGCTGTTCCACTCGCGCGTGGAACGGAAGGTGGCCGACTGGGATCTCGATCCAATCCCGCCGCGTGCCGCGCGCGTCGCCGCCGTCACGTCCCTCGTCCTCTGGGCCGGCATCGTCGTCGCCGGCCGGATGATCGCCTACAACTGGTTCGACTGCGACATCCAGCCGCAGTCCGACTTCGTCAACTGGGCCGCCGGGTGCGTGGTGCCGCCGAAGTGACGGCGACCGCGCCGGGGGCGCCGTGAACATGGACCTGCTGCCGTTCTTCGAATGGTGTGAAGCCACCTGGATCGGCAACGCGATTCGCGGCTCGCTGTGGCTGTTCCCGGTGATCGAGGCCGTGCACCTGCTCGGGCTGTGCCTGCTCGGCGGCGCCGTGCTGATCGTGGACCTGCGCATGCTGGGGGTGGGCCTGCGCCAGCCGATTGCCGAGGTCGCACGCGACGCCCGCCCGTGGCTGGTCGCCGCCGTCGTGGTCATGCTCACCACGGGCACGGCGCTGTTCCTGTCGGAGTCGGTGAAGTGCTACTACAACACCGCGTTCTGGGTGAAGATCACGACGCTGCCCGTGGCGCTGGCGTTCACGTTCCTCGTCCGCAACCGCGTCGCGCGGGCGGCTGCGCGCGACGCGACCGCGCGCACGCGCCTGGTCGCGCTCCTCTCCCTCGGACTGTGGTTCACGGTCGCGGCGGCGGGGCGCTGGATCGGGTTTTCCTAGCGCCACTCCGCCGCGTCACTGCGGCGCGGCAATCGGCTTCCCCGTGATGTCCACGAACGAGATGTCGGTGAAGCCGGCCAGCTGGTCCTTCACCTTCGCGTAGTCGCCGACCACGACGATGACCGAGTTCTCGGAGCCGAGCAGCATCTGCGCCGCCGTCTTGATCGCTTCGGCGGACAGGGTCGAGACGGTCTTCTGGAACGTCTCCGGGTAGTCGCCGGGCAGGCCGAAGCTGTACATCGTGTTCAGCGTGTTCGACAGGCCGTTCTGTGTCGCGTTCTGGATGAGGAACAGCCCGCGCGCGTAGACCTTGGCGTTGTCGAGTTCGGCGGCCCCCGGTCCCTCGGCTCTCAGCGTGTCGATCTCGGCGTAGATCTCCTTGATCGTCGCGCCGGTCACCTCATTGCGGACGTCGGCGACGGCGCGGTAGAGGCCGGCCTGCCCCATCGCCTGAAAGATCGACTGCGGCGAGTAGGTGTAGCCCTTCTCCTCGCGGATGTTGCGGATCAGCCGCGAATCGAAGGCGCCGCCGTAGATCTGGTTGGTGACGTTCAGCACCGGCCAGCGCGGATCGTCGCGGCGGATGGTGAAGTTGCCGACGGAGATCGACGACTGCACGCTGTTCGGGCGCTGCACGAACACCACCTTCCGTCCCTTCAGCGGCGGCAGCTCCGCGGCGGGCGGGGGCGGCACCGTCCCGCGCGCCCACGTCCCGAACGCCTGCTCGGCGGCGGCAAACGCCGCGGCCGGCGTGACGTCGCCGGTGACAAGGACAAAGGCGTTGTTCGGACGGTAGTAGGTCTTGTGGTACTCGACGATGGCGGCGCGGTCGATCGCCTTGATCGTCTCCAGCGTCGCGCCGGTGCGCGCGTAGGGATGCGGCCCGAACAGCGTCTGCCGGTACACGCGGTTGCCGACGATCTGCGGCGAGGCCAGCTGCGCCTGCAGCGCTTGCGTCGTGTTCGCCGTCAGCAGGTCGATCTCGCTCTGCGGGAACGTCGGGTGGCGGGCAATGTCGGCCAGCAGGGTCATCATCTGCGGCAGCGTGTCGGCCAGGCCGCGGAAGGTAAACGACGAATTGTCCTGCCCGGCCGCCGCCGACAGGCTGGCGCCCATGGCGAAGATCTCCTGCCGGATCTTCACGCTGTCGCGGGTCGTCGTGCCCTCCTGCACCGCGTCGGCGACCAGTTGCGCGAGGCCGGCCTTGTCCGCCGGGTCGACGGCGAGGCCGGACTGGATGGTCAGCACCACCGTCACCTTGGGCACCGTGGGGTAGCGCACCGCGACGACGCGGAGGCCATTGGCCAGCGTGCGCTCGGCGCGTGGCGGCGGCACGAACGGCTGCTCCGGCCCGACCGCGGGCCGTGCGGCGCCTTGCGCCGCGGCAGCGACGGGCACGACGGCGGCGGCGATCACCGCGAACAGGGCGGTCGGCAGGTGCCGGCGGGATGTCGCGATCATCGGCCACCTCCCTGCGCCGTCGGCTTGGTCGCCGGGCGGCTGTCGATCGAGGTCCGGTTGGTCGGCACGAACCAGCGGCCGGCCGCCGCGGTGACGTCGGCGACGGTGACCTTGTCCAGCTCGTCGAGAATCGTGTTGATGCGCTTCGGGTCGTCGTCGAAGAGCGCGAAGGCGGCGAGCAGGTTGGCGCGGCCGAAGCGCGGCATGAACCCGCCCTCCATGTCCTCGAGGAATGCCGAGCGCAGCGCGGTCTTGGCCTGGGTCAGCTCGGCCTCGGTCACGCCCTTGCTCCGCACCTCGGCGAGCACGCCCTCGACCGCGTCGAGCACCTGCTGCCCCGTCTTGTCGTTCAGGTAATCGACGCGCATGGTGAACAGCATCGGGCCCTGCACGTCCCAGTTGGTGCCGAGGAAGTTGAAGGCGCCGATCACCGACATCGCCAGGCGATCCTGACGCACGAGTTTCTGGTGCAGGCGCGCACTCTCGTCGCCGACGAGCAGCGGATCGAGCACGGCGAGGGCGAAGAAGTCCCGGGTCATCCGCTCGGGCAGGTGCCAGGCGATGGCCAGCGCCGGCGTGCGCGCCAGCTTGTCTTCGCGGGTGGTGTGCTTCGCCGCTTTCTGCGGCGGTTCCGACACGTCGGCCGGCGGCGGCAGCGGCTGCCGCGGGATGGCGCCGAAGTGCTTCTCGGCCAGCTTCCGCACCTCGGCGGCGGTGGTGTCGCCGACCACCGACAGCACGGCGTTGTTCGGGGCGTAGTAGGTGGTGAAGAACTTCTGCACGTCCTCGAGCGTGGCGGCCTCGAGCTCGGCGAGGTCGC
The DNA here is from genome assembly GCA_963707795.1 of uncultured Acidobacteriota bacterium. GTDB lineage: Bacteria > Acidobacteriota > Vicinamibacteria > Vicinamibacterales > UBA2999 > JACCSI01. The sequence continues at coordinate 2,359,953 of OY970174.1, forward strand.
CGTAGAAGTTGTGGGCGTTGTACCAGTTGGTATTCGCCTGCTGCCAGATGTCGAGCCACTCGAAGGCGCCGTGCGGCTGGTTGAGGACGTTGACGCGGACTTCCTCGCTGACCACGTTCTGCTGGTTCTTCAGGTTCTCCGCGCTGACGTCCAGCGACTTCATGCGGTCGGCCTCGAGCCACAGCGCCAGCTCGAGGGCGTTGGCGGGCACCACCTCGAAGTAGTTGGTGTAGTCGAGCCGCGTCGACCCGTTGACGACGCCGCCGGCCTGCTGCACCAGCGCCACGTGCTCCATCTTCTTCACGGCGCCGGAGCCCTGGAACATCATGTGCTCGAAGAGGTGGGCGAACCCGGTCCGGCCCTTGGGCTCGATGCGGAACCCGATCTTGTACATCACCTCCACCATGACGACCGGGGCGCTGTGATCCTCGCTGACCACGACGCGCAAGCCGTTGGGGAGGGTGAAGTACTCGACCGGCACGCTGAAGCGCGCGGGAGAGGGGGACGCCGCGGGCGGCGACTGCGCCGCAGCCGGGGCCGTGGCGCCGGCCAGCACGCAGGCAAGGACGAGGTGTCTCACGGGGCTCCTTCCTGAACCGCGAAGTTCGAGGCTGACACGCTACCACGAGCCCCGTCGGCCTCGTGTCGCGCGCTCACCCTGGAATCGGCATGTCCGTCACCGCCGGGCCGGCGCCAGGCCCCGGGGGACGGCCGCCGGCCCCTAGCGGCGGGGTGGCGGCGGTTTCTTCTTGCCGCCTTCGATCGGATCGCTGCCGTCGCGCGGCGCGCCGGTGCCCGACGAGCCCATGAACATCTTGCGGCCGTCGGTGAACGTGACGTCGCGGCCGTTGGCGCGCTTGAGCGAGTGGTCCTTGGTCTGGTAGCCGTCCACGATGAGCTCGGTGCCGACGGTCAGCGACTCGCGCGTCAACCCGCGCCGCAGCAGCGTGTTCGGCGTGCCGCCCTCGACCATCCACACTTCTTTGGCGCCGTCGGGCTTGGCCACCTCGATGTGAATCCACGCGTGCGGATTCACCCACTCGAGCTTGACGACCTTGCCCTGCAGGCGGATGGGCGCGTCGGGATCGAATTCGGCGCCGAAGGCGTGGTGGCCGCGGAGCGGCACCGCCGCCGCCAGCACGACCGCGCCGGCGATGCACATCGAGAGCGTCGTTCGCATGGCTGTCCTCACTGGGATTTCTTCTTCTCCGCCTCGCGTTTCTCGCGGTTGCGCTCGCCGCTCAGCACGTTGGACAACGCGTAGTTGCCCTCGTGGCAGGCGTATTCATAGATTAGCTCCTCCGTCCGAGTGAAGGGAACCTCGCCCCGCCACGGCGCGGTGAACGTCGTCGGGTCGTCCACGGTGAAGCTGTACAGGATGGTGTCGGCGCCGGTGCGGGTGAAACGCTCGGTAACCGTCAGGTGCTCCGAGGCGTTGCGGAACACCTGCAGCGGGTGGAAGTTGGTGGTCTCGACGACCAGCGTGTCGCCGTCCCAGCGGCCGATCGAGTCGCCCATCCACGGCCGCAGCGTCTTCGGCAGGCGCTCGCCGCCCATCCGGATGATGCGGACGTCGTGGACCATCTCGACCAGGATCATCACGTGGTCCGGCGTCTGCACGATCTGGTAGTTGTTGTTGTAGAAGTAATTGGGCAGCATCGGCGGCCCGGCGTTCGAGCCGAACGACAGCAGGCAGCGCTCGGCCAGCGGACGGAACTCGGGGTGGTCGTACTGCCCGCGCCCTTTCATCGCCGCCAGCCGCTGCTGGCCGCGCTGCCGGGCCTCGGGCGTCAGCGCCGGCACGCGCCCGTTCGGCGGATCGACGATGAGCGAGGCGCGGTGCTCGCCATTGACGACGGCGACGCGGTCGCCGGGGTCGATCCAGAAGTTGTTGTAGCCGCCGACGTTGCCGGCCGCGCCCGTGGACCCGTCGCCGCCCTTCGGCGGCGCCGGCCGGTTCGGGTCGCTCGCTTCCGCCAGCCGCTCGACGCGCTCGGCGAATCCCTGCTCCATCCGCGCCACCGCGTCCTTCGACAGCACCAGCGGCGTGCCCTCGGCGCGCTCGAGCGGCGTCAAGGTCGCGTTGCTCCACGAGCCCTGGAGGTCGGGCCTGCCATCCGGCATCCGCGGCATGGTCCACGCGGCGTCGGTGCGGGCCGGCGCCTGCGCCGCGGCCGGGGCTAACGCGAGGAGTGCAGCGGCGGTGCCGAGGACGAGCGCCTTCATGGCTGCTTCTTCTCCTTCTCCTTCTCCGACTCCCGCTTCTCGCGCGCGCGCTCGCCGCCGAGGATGTTGGACAGCGCGTAGTTGCCCTCGTGACACGCGTATTCGTAGATCGGCTCGTCGAGGCGGTTGAACGCCAGCTCCGCCGTCCACGGCGCGGTGAACGTCGTCGGATCCTCGACGGTGAAGCGGTAGAGGATGCTGTCGGGGCCGGCGCGGGTGAGTCGCTCGGTCACCTTGAGGTGCTCGGACGAGCCGCGGTAGACCTGCAGCGGGTGGAAGTTCGTGGTCTCGATGACCAGCGTGTCGCCGTCCCAGCGGCCGATCGAGTCGCCCATCCACGGCCGCACGTGGGCCGGCAGGCGGGCGCCGCCCATCCGGATGATGCGGGCGTCGTGCACCATCTCGGTCATGATCATCACGTGCTCGGGCGTCTGCACGATCTGGTAGTTGTTGTTGTAGAAGTAATTCGGCAGCATCGGCGGCCCGGCGTTGGAGCCGAACGACAGCAGGCAGCGCTCGGCCAGCCCGCGCAGCTCCGGGTGGTCGAACTCGCCGAACTTCTTCGACGCCGCCAGGCGCGCCGCCTGCCGCGCGCGCGCCTCGGGAGTCAAGCGGCGGCACACGTCCGTCGGCGGGATCGATCACCATGCCGCTGCGCGGCTCGCCGTCGATGCGCAGCACGCGCTCGCCGGGATCGAGCCAGAAGTTGTTGTAGCCGCCGACGCGTCCGCCGGCCGAGGCCGACAGCCGCTCGATGAACGTCGGCTCGCCCGGCGGGAGCGCCCGTTCCTCGCCGCCCTTGGCCGGCGCCGGCCGGTTCGGGTCGCTCGGCTGGTCGCGGAAGTCCTTCACCTGCTGCGTGCGATTCTCGATCTGCGCCGCCTGTTCCGCGGTCAGCGCCAGCGCCTGTCCGGCCGGGCGCTCGAGCGGCGTCAGCGTCGCGTTGCTCCAGGTGCCTTGCAGGTCGGGCTTGCCGTCCGGCGTCCGCGGCAGCGTCCACGGCTTGTCGCTGGCCGCCGGCGCCGGCGCCTGTGCCGCGGCGGCGGTGAGCATCGACCCGGCGGCCGCTGCCAGCGCGAGCATCGCGAGCGACGTGATCGATCGGCGCGTCATCGAACTCCTCCCCCGGGCGCTACTTCGCCGGCTCCTTGCGCAGGTGGCCGTACATCAGCTCCTCGACGAACTCGACGCACTTGAACTGGCCGAGCCGGGCGCCGGCTTCGACCCGCCGGTAGAGCGGCATCGTCATCGTCCACGGACGGGTGAAGGTCTTCGGGTCGTCGATCGTCGCCTCGTACTGGATGTGATCGGCACCGGTCAGCGTGTAGCGCTCGGTGACCTTCATCGCCTCGCTGTGATGATTGCCGGAGCGATCGAACCAGCTCTGGTCGTGGAAGCCGTTGCTGTCGATGACGAACGTGTCGCCGTCCCAGCGGCCGACCGACTGCCCCATCCACCCGTCAACCTGCGGCGGCCCGGGATCGGCGAGGTAGATGTTGCGGAACGCGCCGGCGTATTCGTAGACGATGGCGACGGCGCTGTCGCTCTGGAAGATCTGGAACGGGAACGGCATGTAGGTGGCGCGCGGGACGCCGGGCAGGTAGCACTTGACCTCGGGGTCGCGGGTGAGCCACTCGTCGCGGTTCTCCTGGCGCTTCTTCAGGCCTTCCGGCGTGTACGGCAGCTCGCCGCCCTCGACGACGCCGAGCCCGGCCGGCACGGCGCCGATGGCGCCGAGGGCGAGCACTTCCTTGGCCGGGATCGGCACGACCGGGCCGGGGCGCATGGCCAGCGCCGGACGTGCGGTGTGCGCCTCGAGGTCCCAGTTGGCGGTGTTGTTCGCCTGCCAGATGCCGTTGAGATTCGGCTTGCCGTTGGGCGCGCGCGGGATGCGGGAGGCGGGCGTCTGGCCGGACAGCGGCAGCGCCAGATAGAAAAGGGCGGCCATGGCGGCGGCGCCGGCGGCGGCGAACGTCAAGTCGCGTAGCTGTCTGCGCATCGACCTGCAACCTCCGGGAGACGTGGTGCCGAGGCCGACCGGCCGTCGCGGGCCGTGGCCGCGATAGAATAGCGAAATCCGCGGCAGAAGTAATGTGCGGAGTGGCCCTGCGGCCGGCGGGCGCCGGCGGGGCGATGAAGTGCCGGAGTGGCGGAACTGGCAGACGCGCGGGACTCAAAATCCCGTTCCCTTTACGGGAGTGTGGGTTCGATCCCCTCCTCCGGCACCAGATTTACTGAGGATTCGCGCCGCTGGCGATCGGGAGCACTTGCGCGGATCGCTCGACCGTCCCCGCGAGCTTCTGCACGCCGCCATGAGGGCGGCTTCGCTCACGATGTTGTACCGCCCGAACACGGATCGCGTGCGATGGCCCGTCAGCATCATCATCACGCGCTCCGGCACACCCGCGCGAACGAGGTTGCGAACCGCCGAGCGCCGGCAGTCATGCAAGATGCGTAAGGGACACCAGGCCTCCCGGGATGATCTGCCCCTGGCGCGCTGAGGCCCCTTGGTCGCCTCTCGCTGAGCGTCGAGCAGGAACACGGCGTGAAGAGAAGAAGCTCGGTGAACCACTCGGCCCTCGAGCTGTGCAGATTCGGCGGGTGATGCGTGATCAGTGCTGTGCTGGAGCCGCACTTTGCGAAGCAAAACCTGTTGATAGGTGTTGGCCATCTCCTGCAGGCGGGTCGCCGCGAGAGGACTGCCAGGCCGCGCGCTTCGCGAATCACCGGGGAGGCCGGACGCTACTTCGCGACGGCGTGCGCCTGCAGCTCCCCCTGGAACCAGTTCAGCACGATGTTGAACTGCGGCATGGCGCGACGACCCGTGGACGGTGGTGCCGTTTGCGCCGGCAGGACGATGAAAGAAGAGCTGCCTGCCGTCTGGCGACCACGGTCGCCTTTCATGTGCTCGGAACGGGGCCGGCGGCGCGATGCTCTTTCCCTACCACGTGAACCACCTCACGCTGAACTGGCGCGTTCCCCTGCACCGGGGCGCGATGCAGTTCCTGGCGCGCCACTTCACAGTCATCAACCGCGACTTCCCGGGCGCAGGCCTGTCACGCCCGTTCCACGGCCGACTGTCACTGTCCTCGATTGCGACAGGAATCGCCCCGCGCGGCTAGCCAGCCGCCTCCCGACAGCACTCAGTTCATGTAGTGTTCAGGCGTGCGGCGTTGGACGACAATGCGCGTATACCCGAGCAGAGCCAACCTGTCGCACATCCCGACGGATCGTCGAGCGCGGCCGCGACCACGCCGACGACACGGGGTCGCTCGATCCGGCCACGACGGCGGTGGTGGTGGTCGACGTCCAATGCCGGTTCACGGACATGCTGTCAGCCCCGATCGCGCCGCCGTTGGGCGTGGTGCTTTCGGCGCTGGAGATGGCATCCCGCCAGCGCTACGTTCCGCCGTATGCGCTCGCCCTCGTGCATGCCGGGCTCGGCGATGCGGACGCGGCCTTCGCATGGCTGGATCGGGCCTACGCTGCGCGCGACGTGCACCTGATGTTCCTCACGGTCGACGTCAAGTGGGATCGCTGTCGCAGTGATCTCCGATTCGCAGATCTGCTCGCACGCTGCGGCTTTCCTCCCGATGGGCACCCGACCCGGCACAGGGATCGAGCGCTGAGTGCGCGCCGCCGGATTCTATTTCCAGGCGTGCACCTTCGTCCGCCTCCGCTCGCGTCTGCGATCGGCGCGAGCTACGGCGAGATGTCTGCGTCAGGCGCGCCACTGCCACCGGGACGAGTCCCGTTGACGCGCCGCTGTCACATCACGCACGCTGCGGTGATGCGATCCTCCACACTCTCGTCTGCGCGCGCCGAGCTGGGTCGGCGTCTGGAACATTGGCTCGAGTTGCCGATGGCCGTCCTTGCCGTGCTGTGGCTCACGCTGTTCGTCGTCGAGCTGCTGCGCGGTGTCTCGCCGCTGACCGAAACCATCGGCGTGGCAATCTGGGTCAGCTTCGTGATCGAGTTCGCGGTCCGTTTCTTCCTGGCGCCGGCGAAGCGGCGTTTCATGCGACGAAACTGGATCACGGCGCTCTCGCTGCTTCTGCCAGCCGTCCGCGTCCTGCGCTTCGCGCGCATCGCCCGTCTGCTGCGCCTCGGGCGGACGGTCCGCGCCCTTCGGCTGGCGAGACTCCTGACCTCGTTCAACCGCGGTATGCGCGCCCTGGGCTCGACGATGCAATCCCGCGGGTTTCCCTACGTCGTCGCGCTGACGGCGATCGTGCTCCTGCTCGGCGCCGCGGGCATGTTCGCATTCGAACGCGAGGCCGGCCGCGAGCAGGGCTTTGCGACGTTCAGTGAATCGCTGTGGTGGACGGCCATGCTGCTCACCACGATGGGTTCAGAGTTCTGGCCGCAGTCACCCGAGGGCCGGGTCATCTGCCTCATCCTCTCGGTCTACGCGTTTGCCGTGTTCGGCTATATCACCGCGACACTCGCCAGCTACTTCATCGGGAGTGACGGCAGGCGTGAGCGAGATCGGGCGGACCGTATCGAGGGGGAACTCGCCCTCATTCGCCGGGCCCTGCAGCAGGTGGCCGAGCAGGCGTCCCGGCAAGGCTGAGTCGCCGGAGAGCGTGATGGCGGAAGACACGCTGGACGACACCGCGATGGGTCGCCGCCCGGTGCCCCGGGGCGCGGGCTCAGTCGATGCGCGGGTCGGGCGCGGCGCGACGATGAGCATGGCGCCCCCGTCTGCGATACCATTCGCCTCTCAGACGCGGCTGTCCTGACGTTCGACGGCGGCGGGGGGAGATGACGGATGAGAGTCTCGCTCGAGCGAGGGTGCCCCGAGTCTGTGGTCGCTCTGACGTGCCACGGTTCGGTGCCGGTCCCTGGCGAGCGGACGATGGGCCGGCGCCGCTTCTCGCGGAGACGAACCCCGTGAATCGACCATCGCGTGCCCGCAAACAGGCCACCGCTCCGCTTCCGTCCGGCGCCGGGACACCGGCGACAGCGGGCCTCGACCGGCCCTTCGAGCAGCGTTCGGCAGACGAGGATGGCGCGTTTCCGATCGTGGGCGTCGGTGCGTCGGCGGGCGGCCTGGAGGCGTTCCAGGCGTTGTTCAGGGCCATCCCGCCCGATATCGGCATGGCCTTCGTCCTGATCCCTCACCTCGCCCCGACGCACGCCAGTTCGCTCGTCGACATTCTGTCCCGGACCACGGCGATGCCGATGGAGGAGGTCGCCGACGAACGGCGGGTCGAGCCGAACCGGGTCTATGTCATTCCGCCAGGGCGAGAAATGGTGATTGCCGACGGGACGCTGCATCTCCGACCGCGCGACCCCCACGCCGTGCACCGGTCGGTCGATCGGTTCCTTCGATCGCTGGCCGAGGATCAGAAGCATCTGGCGATCGGCGTGATTCTGTCGGGCACGGCCACGGATGGCACGGTCGGCCTGACCGCCATCAAGGCCGAGGGCGGCATCACGTTCGCGCAGGATGACAGCGCCCAGCAAACGGGCATGCCGCACAGCGCCATTGCCGAAGGCGCGGTCGATTTCGTGCTGCCGCCGCACGAGATCGCGAACGAGCTGGTCCGCATCGCTCGACACCCGGCGCTGCCCTCTGGCCATGGCGTGGCGGAGAGCTCCGCGGACGTCCGCCACGTGCTGCATGTCGTCCGGCAGGCCACGGGTGTGGACTTTACGCAGTACAAGACCAACACCATGCAGCGCCGCATCAGGCGGCGCATGTTGGTACGGCGAACGCCGAGTCTCGCCGAATATGGGGAGTTGCTCCGCACGACGCCGGCGGAAGTGGGGGCGCTGCATCAGGACCTCCTGATCGGTGTGACGACCTTCTTCCGCGATCCGGAAGCGTTCGACCTGCTCAAAACCAGGATCTTCCCCACGCTCGCCGCCCGGACCCGCAGCCGCGCTCCGGTGCGCATCTGGGTGCTCGGCTGCTCGACCGGACAGGAGGCGTACTCCGTTGCCATGGCCTTCAGCGAGTACGTGGACACGCTGGCTCATCCGGTCACGGTGCAGATCTTCGCCAGTGACTTGAACGCCGGCGCCATCGAGACGGCGCGGGCGGGAGTCTATGCCAAGGACATCGTCCACGACGTGTCGCCGGAGCGCTTGCGGCGGTTTTTCTCGGATGTGGATGGCCACTATCGCATCGTCAAGTCGATTCGCGACCTGTGCGTATTCTCCCAGCACAACGTCCTCGCCGATCCGCCGTTCTCCCGCATCGATCTCGTGAGCTGCCGGAACCTGATGATGTACCTCGAGCCGGCGCTCCAGCAGCAGGTCGTGGCGACGGTGTACTACGCGCTCAACCCGGCGGGGACCCTGTGGTTGGGCAGTGCGGAGTCGATTGGCTCGCAGCGGGATGTGTTCGACACCGAGGACACGAGGCACAAGTTCTTCACGAAAAAGCCGGGCGCCACGTCTCTGACGCCGCCATTCTCGTTGTCGCAGCGGATGCCCGCCGAGGTCAGTGCGGCGAGGGCAGTGCCGCCGCGCGACGGGACCGACCTGTCGAAGGAAGGGGAGCGCGTGTTGCTGGCGCGCTTTGCGCCGGCCGGCGTCCTCGTGTCCCCGACCATGGAGATCGTGCAGTATCGCGGCGGCGTCGGTTCCTTCCTTTCGCCGGCTCCCGGAAAGGCCAGCCTCAACCTGTTGAAGATGCTGGCCAACGGTCTCCAAGTCGCCGTGCGCGCCGCGCTCCTCAAGGCGAAGAAGAGCGACGTCCCGACGCGCGAGGAGGCCGTCGACGTCCGCGGTGCTGACGGGCGCGCGCGCAGTGTGACGGTGGAGGTGATCCCCATCCGGGCGGGCGCGGGTGGCTTCTGGGTGCTGTTCGATGAGTCCGGCATGCCGCGCACCACTCCCCGCGGCACGAGGCGGCGCGAACGAGGTCGCGGCGCCGTGGCACCGGACGAACAGGTGGCCCGCCTGTCCAAGGAACTGACCGATACGCGCGAGTACCTGCAGTCGGTCATCGAACAGCAGGAGGCGTCGCACGAAGAGCTGCAGTCCGCCAGCGAGGAAGTGCAGTCGGCCAACGAGGAGCTGCAGAGCATCAACGAGGAACTGGAAACCTCGAAGGAGGAGATTCAATCGAGCAATGAGGAACTGTCGACGGTCAACGACGAGCTCCAGCATCGCAACGCCGAACTGAATCGGACGAACAACGACCTGACGAATTTTCTCGCCAGCACCCACCAGGCGGTGGTGTTCGTCGGCCGCGATCTCCGCATTCGCCGCTATACGCCGATCGCCGAGAGCCTGTTGAACCTCGTCCCCGGCGACATCGGCCGGCCTCTTCGCGACGTGGGGATGAAGATGGCCGGCGCGGAGTTGGAAAGCGCGGTGTTGACGGTCCTGGAGACCCTGGTGGTCAGCGAACACCAGGTGCAGGACGGCCAGCGGCGGTGGTTTGCCCTACGCGTGCGCCCGTACCGGACGCTCGACAATCAGATCGACGGCGCGGTGCTGGTCTACGTCGACGTCGATGCCGTCACCCGCGCCCGGCTCTACGCCGAGAGCATCATCGCGACGGTGCGCGAGCCATTGGTCGTGCTCGACACGGACAGCTACGTGATGACGGCGAACGCGGCGTTCTACCGCACCTTTGGCGACCTCCAGCCCACGCAAGGCAAGCGCTTCTTCGAGCTCGACGGGGGAGCGTGGGACGTGCCGGAACTGCGTGAGTTCCTGCGCGACGTGTCACCGATCGATCACACCTTCAACGACTTCGAGTTGACGCGTGATTTCGCGGGCGTGGGCAGGAAAGTCCTGCTGCTCAATGCGAGACGGCTCGTCCAGCTCCCCGATGCGCCGCCACTGGTGCTGCTGGCGATCGAGGATGTGACCGAGTTGCGGCACGCCGAGGGACTGCGGCGGCAGCGCGTGGCCGAACTGGCCGCGGCCGATCACAGCAAGAACGAGTTCCTGGCGATGCTCGCGCACGAACTGCGAAATCCGCTCGCGCCCATCCGCGCGGCCGCCCAGATCATGGGCATGCCCGGCGTGCCAGCGGCCACGTCGGAGAAAGCGCGCCTCGTCATCGACCGACAGGTGCGGATGATGACCAGGCTCATCGAGGACCTGCTCGACGCCGCGCGGATTACGCAGGGCAAGATCGAGCTGCGCAGCCACTCGTTCGACCTGGGCCCGAGCCTGACGCGGGCGGCGGAGCTGCTGCAGCCGGAGATCGACGAGCGCCGGCAGACGCTGTCCCTGTCGCTCCCCGACGGACCCTGTCCCGTCGTCGGCGACGCCACGCGACTCGAGCAGGCCTTCAGCAATCTGCTGCAGAATGCCTCGAAGTTCACCGGCCGATCCGGCCATGTCTGGTTGAGCGCTCACCTCGCCGCCGCCGCCGATGGCCCGGGCGACGTCGTGGTGCGGATTCGTGATGACGGCATCGGCATCCCGGCGGAGATGCTGCCCCATGTCTTCGAGCTGTTCAAGCAGGCGGGCGCCTCCCCGCACCATGCCACCGGGCTCGGGGTGGGGTTGGCGCTCGTCCACCGCATCATCACGCTGCATGGCGGGAAGGTGACGGTGGAGAGCGGCGGGCCGAATCGCGGCACCGAGTTCATCGTCTCCCTGCCGCGCGACCACGCCGAGCACCGCGAGAGCGAGATCGAGATCGATCGATCGACCGCGGGCCTGGGCGGAGTCAGCCGGAGGATTCTCGTGGTCGATGACAACGTGGATGCGGCGGAGAGCCTGGCGGAGCTCCTCCTGCTGCGCGGCCACGAAGTCCGCGTCGCATACAGCGGGGCAGCGGCCCTGGAAGAAGTCGGCGCATTTCTTCCGGGCCTGATCTTCCTGGACATCGCCATGCCCGAAATGGACGGGTACGAGGTGGCGAGACGCGTGCGACGGCGTGCCGACCTCGGCCAGCCGTTCATCGTGGCCGTGACCGGGTTCGGCCGGGACGCGGATCGCCAGATGGCGCGCGACGCTGGCTTCGACCAGCATGCCACGAAGCCGCTCGATCCCGATGTTCTCGCACGACTGCTGAACGCGAGCCCGACTGAACGAAAGTGACGCCCGGACCCGGGGCAGGGTGCGGACCGGCGGGGTGCCAGGGTTCTCGACCGAATGCGAAATCGGGCCGCCCCAATCCGCCTCACCGTCGATCCACGGAACGCCGGCGTCACGGCGCCCTGATCGGGGAACGCGGCTGGACCGGCGCGGTACACACGACGCGCAGTCCGTGCTGGCGCGCTCGTACGGATGCAGCGCGACGTCGCGATGACGCGCCTGCTGCTCGCGGCCGGCGCCGACACGCGCGGCGGCATCTGGCCCAACCGCGACGCCACCAGCCCGCGCACCATCGCCGAAGAGCGCGGCTACGACGAGAGCGTCGCCATGAGGGTCGAGCAGGACGACCCTCGCGCGTCATCGCCGCTCGACCCGTACGTGCCATGTCCAGTCGTCCGGTGTTGACCGCCTGGATCAGCGCCGGCACGTGCCTGACCCGGCCATGATCGACCTGATGCTCCAGGGACGAGCGCACCCAGGTCGGCCGCCACGAAGAACAGACGTTCTCGACCGGCACCAGCCTTCGCTCGTGTCACGCGAGCTTCGGCTGGCCGCGAACAACGCACGGGCGGGGAGACCGTCCGACTTCTACCTCCTCCGCGACACGGTGCCGTCGCGGCGCGTCGCACCGGGCCCCTGCACGAGCGAGCCCGGCTTCGCGGCGTTCACGTGACAGTTCGACGAGCGCTTCGATCAAACTGGCATGGGGACCAGGGTGCGCCTACCCCTAACCGCGCTAGAGTGTCCCCTGGAGGCGTGACGGGCTTGCATCAGTCCCGGAGCGCCAGGCGCGACGACCGAGCGTACTGACGCCTCCAGGAGACTAAAAGATCAGCACCACGATCGCGGCCACGAGCGCGACGATCACGAGCACGGCGATCACCGACACCGCCAGCGAGCGATGACGATCCATGTGGGTTCGCAGCGCACCGAGTGCCGCATCAAGCTCGGACAGCGTGGCGTGAACGGCTTCGCGAACCGCGCCGTAGAAGTCGAATGTCGCCGTGGTTCGAAAGGCATCGTAGTCCTTGGGCAGCTTCAGGTGTCGAACGAACTGCGAGTCCAACGCGTCGAAGCGCTGGGACAGCCCGGCGAAGCGTGTCTGCATCTTTCGGACCCGCCACGGCTGGACAATCACCGTCCATCTGGACTGCTGGCGCAGCACCTCGGCGAGCAGGTGCGTGGCCTCGCCATGCAAGGCGAGAAATCCGTCGCGGATCTCATCGGGTTGCATGGCGCCCGGTCGGGAGGGCGACAGCCGAACGGCCTTTCTCACTGCGTCACGAAGTTCGCGGTCCCAGTGGTCGCAATGACGTTGCCGGCCAAGTCTCGCACGCTGAAGTTGATCACGGCGATGGTGTATTGCGTGGCCGCCTCGAGTGGCGCCGCGGGCGTCAGGGTCACCGTTCTGTAGTCGGCCGAGAAGCCATACGTGACGGGGACGAGCACGCTCGTCGCGGTCAGTCGCAGCACGACGTTACCCGTCACCGACAGCGGATCGATCGCCTCGCCGAAGGTCACCTGCGGCGCGACATTGACCGGTACGCCGCTGGTATTGTGCGGTGGCGCAAAGGTGGTCACCACCGGCCGGGTGAGATCGATGCCTGCTCCGGTCGTAAACGTCGCCTGCGTCGCGCCAGCCATCGTGTTACCGGCGGTATCGGAAATCCCCGCAATCACCAGGGTATGTGCGGTGTTGGGCGCCAGCAGTGTCGGAGGCGTCAGCGTCAGCGTTCGGTTCCCGTTGCTCAAGGCGTGCGTCACCACGAGCGGCGTGCCGCCTTGCAGCAGCAGAACCTGCTCGAGCTGCGTCGCATCGATCGGCTCGTCCAGCAACGCCAAGACGCGAGTATTGGTCGGCACGTCGGTGAGGGTATCGTTCGGCACGGTCAGCAGCACGGTGGGCGGCGTGGCGTCGCTCGCGCTCGAGGTCGTGAACGTGATGCTGGCGCCCGATGCATGGTTGCCGACCAGGTCGCGCAACGCCGTGCCGAAGTTGAAGAACACGGTGTGGCTGCGGCTGACGGCCAAAGTCGTGGTCGGCGTCACGGTGATCGTGCGTCCATCGGGATTGAGCGCAACTGTGGCCGGCACGGTCTGGAAGGTGACGTTGTCACGGAGCGACACCGACAGCGTGCTCACACTGAGCGGGTCGAGTTGCTCAGAGAACTCGCCCACGAGGACGCTGTTCACCGGCACGCCAGTCTGACCGGCGAAGACCGACGCCCCCGTCAAGAACGGGATCAGGGTGTCGGCGCCGGTGCCGGTCGTAAAGCTCGTCGTGATCGGCGCCACGGCCTGCCCTGCCCCGTCCTCGACGCCACTGACGTGGATGGTCATCACGGTGGCAACAGGTAGCGGCTGCAGCGGTGTCACCGCGACCTCCGTGTCCGTGGCGCTGAAGCTGATGCTCGCCGGGACGGCGGTGAAGCCACTGGCCGTGATCTGAATCGTGTCGCCTGATACGGTCAGCGGGTTGATTGGCTCGCTGAAGCGTATGCGCACCACCGCGTTGATGCCGACGTTGGCCGCTCCGTTCGGCGGCGAGACGGCTGCCACCGCCGGCGCGACCGTATCAGCGGCAGTGCCTGTGCTGAACGAGAAGAGGCCGCCATTGACACCCTGCAGCTGCAGGTCCTGGAGTCCCGACAATACCTGGATGAAATAAGTCTCGCCAGCGTTTAGCGGAGAGCTCGGCGCCATCCGGATGATGCGGTCGCCGGCACGCAGCGTACGGGTGGTGGGAATGATCTGCTGGAAGGTCTGATTGAACACGCGGACCGTGTCTTGAGTGACCGTCGCGGGATTCACCGCCTCGCTGATCTCGACGTCCACCGTCGCATTGAGCGGCGCACCAGTACCGGTCGGCGACACCCGCACGACAGTCGGCGCCGTCGTCAGCGGGTTGCTGGCGATCGTGAAGCTCGCCTGGAAGCTTTGGATGAGGTTACCCGAGGTATCCTGCGCACCCTCGAGGAACACCTGTACGAACGCACTCGACGCGAAGGGCACCGTCGGCACGAACTGGATCGCCGTTCCGTTGCCGCTGACTGTCGTCGTCCCCGTCACCAGCACGCCGTTGGCCGCAACCCACAGCGCCGGGGCGACGCTTGCCGCGACCACCGGCTTGGTCAGATAGAGCGTGAGCGACGAGGACGACGGAACGCTGGTCGCACCCGAGGCAGGTCGCACCGTCACCACATGTCCGAACGTCGTGTCGACGGTTGCGGCGGTCACAAACGTGCTGGTGAAGTCCGCGAGCGCGTTGCCGGCCAGATCGGTCACGCCGCTGGTCACAACCACCGTGATCACCGCGTTTGGCGGCAGCGCCCCGGTCATCATCACTGTCCGGTTGTCGGACGACCGAGTCACAGACGGACCGAGTCGCTGCGCCCCGGCAAACAGTTCGAAGGTCGTGTTGTTCACCGTCGCGGGCGCCAGCGACTCGGAGAACGTCAGCGTAACGACCGCATTCAACCCGACGTTGACCGTCCCGTGCAGTGGCGTGACGCTGACGATGGTCGGTGCTGTGGTATCCGTACCGGCCGCGGTCGTGAACGTCCGACTCGCAAAGACGAGGTTGTTGCCGGCGAGGTCGTCGATGGTGCCGTTGGCGTTGACCTGCAGCGTGATCGACGTATCGCCCGGATACGGCGTCAGGGGTGTAAACGTGATGATGGTCGCGGTCGCGTTCACACTGAAGCTGCCCGCCACCTGCACCGATCCGAGGCCTGGAATGTTGGCCTGCACCCGCACCGAATCCGCGTTGATCGCGGCGGCCACGATCGGTTCGCTCACGGTGATGACGATCGGGCTCGTCACCGCGACGCCGGTTTCGCCCTGTGCCGGTACGGTCTGCGTCACGGTCGGCGAGGTGACGTCGGCGGTGGCGACCGCGCGCGTGGTAAAGCCGCTGCCAAACGGCGTCATCAGGTTGCCGCTCAGGTCGCGTAGCCCGCTCACCGCGACGACGTAACCGGTGCTGACCGCCAGCGGTGCCGCCGGGACGAACGTCAGCGTGGCGCCATCGGACGACTGCGCTACCGTCCCGGTCACACCTGGCGTGAGCTGAACGGCGCCCGGCAGCGACGTCGGGTCGATGGCCTCGCTCAGACGCAGCACGACGTGCGCATTGACCGGCACGTCGACCGTTCCATCCAGTGGCGCGATGCTGGTCACCGTCGGCGCCGTGCTGTCCGCGCCGGCCGCGGTCGTAAACGACACCGTGACGCCGTTGACAGCGTTGCCGGCCTGGTCGAGCAGGCTGAATATCTGGAACGAGTACGCCCTGCTGCCGAGCAAGGGGTGCGTTGGCGTCAACGTGAGGCTGCGGCGATCGGTAGACACGCTGACCACTCCCGGATGGACAAATCCAGTGGCCGGATGGATCACACGAACGAACCCCGTCGCCACCGTGACCGGATCGATCGGCTCGCTGAATACGGCACGAAACACCGTATTGACACCGACATCGGTCGCCGCCGGGTCTGGATTCGTCGCGATGACCGATCCCGTGATCAGATCGGCGCCGACGCCCGTCGTAAATGTCACAGCAGCCTGCGGGAGCGGGTTGCCGCTGCTGTCGCGAAGACCTGCAAGGGTGAGCGTATGCGGGGTCGAGGGCGCCAGCAGCGTCGCGATGGAGACCGTGAGAATGCGATTGCCGGTGGAGAGCGCCGTGGTGATCGGCACCGGCGCGCCGGTCGTGAGGGTGATCTGGTCGAGCGTGTTGGCGTCGATCGGCTCATCGAACAGGACGTTGAGCCGGATGTTGGTCGGGATGTCGATATCGCCGTTGACCGGGTTGCTTGCGACGATGGTCGGCGCAGTGGCGTCCGGCTGGAACGACGTCGTGAACGAGACGCTCGTGCCCGGCGACGAATTGCCCGCCAGGTCGCGCAAGGCGATGTTGAAGTTGAAGAACAGGCTGAAGCTGCGGCCAACGGCGAGCGCGGTCGCGGGCGTCAGCGTGACCGAGCGGCCATCGGGATTGAGCGCGACGGTCGCGGCAACCGGCACGAAGAGGATGTTGTCGCGCAACACCACCGACAGGCCGTTCACACTTTGCGGATCCAGCGGCTCATCGAACTCGCCGACGAAGACGGTGTTGACGGGGACGCCGAATTGACTGGCGAACACCGAAGCCCGCTGGAGCGTCGGCCCGCGGGTATCAGCGCCGGTGCGCGTCGTGAAGCTGGTGGTCAGCGGGGTGACGTTCTGCCCGGCGCGATCCTGAACCCCATTGATGGTGATCGTCAGCACCGCGGCGTCGGGCAGTGGCTGTACCGACGCCAGGGTCACTTCGGTGTCGCCGGAGTTGAAGCTGAAGCTCGCCGGGATCGCGACGAATCCGCCGGTCGCGACCTGGATGGTCGCGCCCGTGACCGTCAGCGGGTTGATCGGCTCGCTGAAGCGCACCCGCACCAGCGCATTGCTGCCAACTTCAGTCACGCCGTCGGGTGGCGTGACCGCCAGTACGGTCGGAGGAGTGGCGTCGACTTCGTTGCCGGTCGTAAACGAAGCGAGGCTACCGGAGACGGGCTGGTCCTGGGTGTCGAGCAGCCCCGACAACACCTGAATGAACACAGTCTGATTCGCTGGCAGCGGATCGACCGGCACCAGCCGGATGATGCGATCGTTCGCGCGCACGCTGATCGTCGACGGCAGGGGCGTGAACGCCTGGTTGAGGAGCCTGACAGTGGCGGCGGTCGCCGTCGCCGGACGAACCGGTTCGCTGACTTCGATTTCCGCCACCGCATTGACCGGCACGCCCGTGCCCGTCGGGGCCACGCGTAACACGGTCGCGGTGCTCGTGACTGGGTTGCTGGCAATCGTGAAGCTGGACTGGAAACTCGGCAGGGAGTTGCCCGACGTGTCGATCGCGCCCTCGAGGAAGACTTGCACGAACGCGCCCGGGGCAAACGGCACCGACGGGACGAAGTGAATGGCGGTTCCCCCGCCGCTAACCGTGACCGTTCCGGTCGCCAGCACACCGTTCTGCGCCACCCACAACGCCGGCCCGACGCTCGCCGCGTCCACCGGCTTGGTGACGAACATCGTGAGCGGTGTGTTCGCCGGCACATTGGTCGCACCCGGGGCTGGACGCAGCGTGATCACCTGGCCGAGCGTCGTATCCGGGTTGGACGTGGTGGCAAACGTACTGGTGAATTCCGCGAGCCCATTGCCGCTCAGGTCGGTCACGCCACTGGTGGCCACCATGGTCATCAGCGAGTTCGGCGGGAACGTCGTTGACAGCGTCACCGTGCGGTTATCCGACGAGCGATTGACGGCCACACCGTGCGGCTGCCCATTCGCGTACAGCGCGAACGTCGAGTTGTTCACCGTGCTCGGCGCCAGCGACTCTGAGAAAGTCAGCGTGACGATCGCGTTCAACCCGACGTTGATGGTGCCGTTCAGCGGCATTACGCCGAGGATGGTCGGCGCCGTGGCGTCAGTCGCGGCCGCCGTTGTGAACGTCACCGAGGCGAAGGTGAGATTGTTGCCCGCCAGATCGTGGATCGTGCTATTGGCGTTGACGTGCAGCGTGATCGCCGTGTTCCCGCGATACGGCGTCAGCGGCACAAAGGTGATGACGGTGGCCGTGGCATCGACCGTGAGGGTGCCCGCCACCTGCACAAACCCGAGGCCCGGAACGTTGGCCAGCACGCGCACCGAATCCTGGTTCACGGCGCCGGCGACGATCGGTTCGCTGATCGGTATCACGATCGGGCTCGTCACGCTCACATTGATCGCGCCGGAGGCCGGTACCGTCTGACCTACTGTCGGCGCGGTGGTGTCGGCAGTTACCACGGCGCGTGTCGTGAACGTGCTCGCAAACGGCGGCATGACGTTGCCCGCCAGATCGCGCAGCCCACTGACCGTCAGCGTGTATGGCGTGCTCACCGCCAGCGGCGCCGCGGGCACGAAGGTCACGATCCTGCCCGCGCCCGACAGGGTCAGCGTACCAGAGACCGCGGGGGCCAGCTGCACAGCGCCAGGTATGGACGTCGGGTCGACGGCCTCACTCAATGCCACGACGGAACGTGCGTTCACGGGCACATCGATCGCACCGTCGGGCGGGGAAATGGCCAGCACGGTCGGCGCGGACGAGTCGGTGCCACTTCCGGTTGTAAACGATACCGAGACACCGTTGAGCGCACGACCGGTGAGATCCTCCATTCCTGCCACCTGGAAGACGTAAGTGGTCTCAGGTCGCAGCAATTCGGTCGAGGTCACCGTCAGGCTCCGCCGGTCGGGGGCGACCGTGACCTCAGCGGGATGAACCCGCCCCGTCGTTGGATGAAACACGCGAACGAACCCTGTCGTCACGCTGATCGGATCGATGCGCTCGCTGAACGTGGCGCGGAAGACGATGTTGACGCCCACACCGGTCGCGTTAGCAATTGGATTCGAGCTGGTCACGCTCCCGGTTGTCGTGTCTGACTCCGTGCCCGTCACGAAGCTGAACGTCCCCGGATTGGTCAATGAATTTCCCGCCGCGTCGGTCAACTGGCCGGTGACAACCGCGGTGTACGACGTGTTCGCCGTGAGCAGACTGGTCGGCTCGAAGGTTACGACCCGGTTACCAGCCGAGAACGTATAGACGCCCGGTACCGGCGCGCCCGCGAGTTGCACCTGCAGTCCCAGCGGCTGGGACACGGGGTTGAGCGGTTTGCTGAATTCGAAGACGACATCGGCGTTGAGCGGGATATCGCTATCACCGTTCGCGATGCTCATGGTGACCAACGACGGGCCAGCCGTATCGGTGCGGAAGCCGGTCGTGAAGTTCGACGGGACGGTGCCGGGCATCGCATTGCCGGACGCGTCGCGAATCACGGCGCCTGAGCTCAGAAGCACGGAATGACTGCGGTTCACCGCCAGCAGCTGGCTCGGGATCAACGTGGCGACTCGGCCGGTGACGTCCACGAACACCGTGGCGGGCACTGGCAGGAAGGTCGTGTTGTCGCGCAACACGAAGCTGGTCGCGGTCACGGTGGTGCGGTCGATCGGCTCCGAGAACTCCACCTGGACGCGCGAATTGAGCGGGACATCCGTCGCGGTGTTGGCCGGACTCACCTTGAAGACTGATGGTGGTACGGTTTCGACATCCGTCACCGTGAATCCGCCGGCAACGCTGATCGTTTCCGTCCCCGTCTGCACCGTCACGGTCCGGGGACCCAGCTGCGCGCCTGCTGCAATCGCGAGCGGGGCGGTAAATTGTGTCGCGCTGGTCACGTTGACTGGGCCGGGCGCGCCAGGCGCCGCGCCATTCACCGACACGTCAGGGCCGAAGCTCGCCACCGTGACGCCTGCCTGGAAGTTGGTGAATTCGCCGGTGACCGTGACGGTGAGGTTCTCGTTCGGCCGCCCGATGTTCGGATTGATCACCGTCAGCACAGGTGTGCCTGCGATCACCGTGAAGCCATTCACGAGCGTCACAACTTCGGTGCCGGTCGCGGTCGTGACCGAACGCGCGCCGGTGGTCGCAAACGGATTGATCGTTATCGGCACCGATGCCAGCGTCGGACCGTTGACCGTCACCGTACCCACACTGATGCCGCTGCCGAAGCTGACCGTGGTCACATCTTGCGTGAAGTTCGTGAACGCGCCATTCAGGACGACGGTGAGGCTTTCACCTTGCGTGCCGACGACCGGATTCACGGATGTCAGCGTCGGCTGCCCAGCGAGGACGGTGAAGCCTCCGACCGACGAGGCGACTTCGGAGCCGGTGGTAAGGGTGACCGTGCGGCTCCCGAGGGCTGCCGCCTGATCGATCGTGATGTTGACCGTCGCGTTCAGCGGTCCGCTCACCGTCACCGTGTTCACGGCGATACCCGCACCGAAGCTGGCCGTCGTCGTCCCTTGCCCGAAGCTCGTCAACTGGCCCGTTACCTGGACGTTGAGCGTCTCAGCCTGACGTCCGGTGGGTGGATTCACGTTCGCGATCGTCGGTTGACCCGCCGTCACCGTGAACCCGTCGTTGCGATGTGCGATCTCGCCAGCAGTGGAGACCGAGACGGTGCGCGGGCCGACCGCGGCTTGTGCCGAGATAGAAATGTTGGCGGTCGCCGTGGTCGTGTTCGTAACGACCAGTTGATTGACAACGATTCCGGCGCCGAAGCTGGCGGTGGACAACGCCTGCGAGAAATGTGTGTTGGTCCCGGCAATCGTCACGTCGAGCGTCCCGCCCTGCTGACCGCTGGTGGGACTCAGCGGGGCCAGCGTCGCGCTGCCGCCCAGCACCGTGAACGCGTCGCTCGCGGACTGCGCTGATTCGGCGCCGGTCGTCAGCGTAATCGTCCGCGGGCCGCTGAAGGCAAGCGGACCGATCGCGATGTTGACCGTCGCGGTGGTCGGCGACGTGACGGTGACGGTGTTGACGGTGATGCCCGCCCCGAAGCTGGCCGTCGTGACACCCGGCTGGAAATTACTGAGTTGGCCCGTCACGACAACGTCGAGCGTGGCGTTCTGTTGGCCGGTGTTCGGGTTGGCCGACACGATCACCGGCGTCGCCGCGATTACCGTGAAGCCACTGGCCAGTTGGGCGATCTCGCCGCCTGTGGTCAGCGTTACCGTTCGGGCTCCCGGCGTCGCCAACGGATCGATCGTGAGCGACACCGACGCGGTCGTCGCACTCGTCACCGTCACCGCGCCGGCCGTCACGCCGCCGTTCACGCTTGCCGTGGTCATCCCGTCGGCGAAATGCGTGTTGTGACCAGTGATGTTCACCAGCACGGTGGCGCCCTGATCGGCGCTATTCGGTGTGATCTGCGTCAGGATGGCGGGGCCGGCGACAACCGTAAAGATGTTGCCGGTCGCGATCTCCTGGCCCGTCGTCATCTGCACCGTTCGAGTGCCCACCGACGTCGTCGGATCGATCGAGAGATTGAGCGTCGCGCTGGTCGGGCCACCAACCGTCACGGCGTTGACCGCAATGCCGCTACCGAGAGCGGCGACCGTCACCCCCTGCTGGAAGTTGGTGTTCTGTCCGCTGACCACGACGTCGAGCGTCTGGCCTTGTGGCGCGCTGGTGGGGACCGCACCAGTGACGACGGGGAGCACGCTCTGCAGCGTGAAGCCGTTGACGAGGGAAGCCAGCTCGCCACCAGTGGTCAACGTCACCGTCCTGACACCGGCAAGCGCCGTTGGCGCGACGGTGATGCTTGCGCTCACGGTGGTCTGGCTCGTCACGGTCACGCTGTTCACCGACACGTTCGGACCGAAATCCGCGGTCGTCACGCCCTGGACGAAGTGCGTCGCTTGCCCGGTCACCTCGACGGTGAGCGTCTGGCCCTGCGCAGCCGTGTTCGGAACGAGCTGAGTGATCGCCGCCGGGCCGGCGGTGACCGCGAAGCCGTTGCCGAGGGTCGCAATCTCGGTTCCCGTCGTCAGCGTGACGTTGCGGGGCCCGGTGAACGCCGTCGGAGTGATCGTGATGTTCACGGTCGCGGTCGTCGCGTTCGTGACGGTCACGCTGTTACTCGTGATGCCGGGACCGAAGTTCGCGGTGGTCTGCCCCTGCACGAACGACGTCGCCTGGCCCGTCACGGCGACGTCGAGCGTCTGGCCTTGCTGCCCCTGGTTGGGCAGAACGGTCGTGATCGTCGCGCTCGTGCCGGCGAGAGTGAAGGCATTGGCGAGGACCGCCACTTCGCCGCCGGTGACGGCCGACACGTTCCACGCCCCGGCGGTCGCGTCCGGGGTCACCGATAGTTGTGCCGTGAGCGTGGTCGGGCTGGTGACCGTGACGCCGCTCACGTTGATCGCGCCGGTTGCCGCCGCGCGGCTCAGACTGAGGGTCGTAACACCTTGCGCGAAGTGCGTCGCTTGCCCGGTCACCTGGACGGTGAGCGTCTGGCCCTGGTCCGCGCTGCTCGGCGCGATCTGAGCGATGGCGGCGGACCCGGTTGTCACGGTGAAGCCACCCGTAGTGGTCGCGATCTCGCTGCCGGTCGTCAGGGTCACGTTCCGAGCGCCCAGCGTGGTCGTCGGGTCGACCGAGATGTTGGCGGTCGCACTCGTCGGATTTGCCACCGTCACCGCGTTCACCGTGATGCCGGCTGCAAAATCGGCCGTCGTCTGCCCGTGAACGAAATTCGTGTTCTGGCCGGTAATGGCGACGTCGAGCGTCGCGCCTTGCTGTCCGGACGCCGGCGCGACCGTGGTGATCGTGGGCGTTGTCGGCGAACCCGACACCGCGGTGGTCATCGTCACCGCGTTGTTGGCGGCATTCGGATCGGATTGAGCGGAGGTCGCACCCACGGTCACCCTGAAGATCGACCCGGCAACCGTGCTGGTCGCGCCCACGCTCACGGTGGCCGACGCTCCGCTCGCCAGCGTCCCGAGGTCGCAGCTCGCGAGCAGGTCGACGAACGTGCACGACCCTTGCGAGGCCGTTGCTGACACGATGTGCGGTTCGTTCTGCAACGCCGCGGACGCCAGGACGCCGGTCGCGGCATTGGGCCCGTTGTTGGTGACCGTCATCGAGTAGGTCACCACCGCTCCAGGCGCAATCGGGTCGGGCGCATCGCTCGCCACGATGGCGAGGTCGGCCGGCGACGACGAGCAACTATTCAGCAGCACGCTCACGCCACCTTGCGGTCCAGCGGTGGCCATGATGATGTCCGGCTTGAGATCGCCGTTGAGATCGGCGAGGCGGACGTGTACGGCTTGCGGCACGGGGAACGACGCGACGGCTCCAAACGTGGTACCCGCACCGACCTGGACACCAACCTTGCCCACGGCCGGATGAATCGAGACGAAATCGGGCACACCATCGCCGGTCATGTCGGCGGCGGACGTGTACTGCGCCGTCCCGCCAGACTGCGCATCAATCGGCGGCGCAAATCCGCCGGCGCCATCGCCGAGATAGATCAGCGACTGCATCGCCTGGCCCGCGCCGATGGTTACCGCGAGATCGGCGTTGCCGTCGTTGTTGATGTCGCCCGACCCCTGCCGCACGCGCGCGCCGGCGCCCGGAGTGAGCGTCAGCGTCGAGGCGAAACCGCCACTGCCATCACCCGTGAGCAGCGACACCAGTCCGGTTCCGCGATCGGAGGCCACGGCATCGAGCCGTCCGTCGTTGTTGAAATCGGCGATGACGAACTGGATGATGCCGGTGCCGATCGTCGTCTGCACGGGCGCGTCGAACGTGCCGTCGCCGTTGCCGGCGACGAACGCCATGTCACCAGCGGTACCGCCGATGATGACGTCGAGGTTGCCGTCGTTGTTGAAATCCCCGGGGTCGGCGACCAACGATGCGAAGCCCACCGTGATCGGCGAGGCGGCGGTGAACGCCCCGGCCCCAGTACCCAGCAATACGGGAATGTCGAGGGCCGATCCGGAGACGATGACGTCCACGTCGCCGTCTTCGTTGAAATCGCCAAGCGCCAACCCGGCGGGCGCCGTGCTGAGTGGAATCGTGGCTGCGGCCCCGAAGCCGCCGCTGCCATCTCCCGCCATCAGCGTGAGGGCATTGGTCTGAGAATTGACGACGTCAATCGCGCCGTCGTTGTTGAAATCGCCCAGCGACACCGTGAAGTTACCGGGCACGCCGGACGTAAACAGGCGCGGACCGCTGAAGGTCGGCGCTGAACACGCGGCAAACGCCTGGATCAATGTGGTCGTGCTGGCGGTGTTGTTGGCAACGACGGGATCGGGCGTCGTGCTCGCGACGGTGATGGTGGAGCTCGCGACGTCAGAGACCCCAGGTGTGACCACCACCACGATCGAGGCCGACCCTCCGCCAACGATCGATCCGAGCGTGCAATTCACCGTCGTCGACACCGTGCAGCTGCCCTGCGACGGCGTCGCCGACACGAGCGTGGCACCCAGAGGAAGCGATTGCGTGGTGGTCACGCCAGCCGCGGTTGCCGGCCCGCCGTTGGCGACGGCGATGCTGTAGGTGAGCGGCGATCCCAGTACCGCCGGATCGGGCGTGTCGCTGATCGCGACGGCCAGGTTTGCGAACCCGGATGGCGCCGCGACGTGAATGGTGATGGTCTGAAAGTCTTCGATGCCGTTGCCATCCACGAACCGCAAGACGAACGTGAACCGACCACTCGCGGTCGCCGTGCCGGTGATGGCGCCGGTGGCAGGGTTGAGCGCCAGTCCCGGCGGCAGCGCGCCACCGACCACCGACCACGTGCCCGGACCGGTTGGCGGAGGCGGTGGCGTGTACGAGTAGGCGCCGCCCGCTGGTGCGGCGGGAGGTGCGGCCGCAGGCAGGAGCGACGCCGCCACCTTCGGCGTGGTCACTCCCTGCTGCACCGCGACCGTATCGACCGAGTGCGACACCATCGCCGGCGTGACGGCGGCAACGGCATCGAACGTCTGCGCGTCGAAGCGGTTGGGATCGTAGACGCGGAGCGTCACCTGGATCTGTTCGCCGGGCGGGATGGCGACGGTCACGTTGTCCACGTCAGGGTTGTCCACATCAGGGTTGGCGACGTCGGGCGCCTGCACGAACGACGGATTGGGCAGATTCACCAGCAGCACGTTCTGTGTTTGCTGCTTCAAATCGCAGTTCTGGGCGCTTGGCGTCTGATACAGGCGATGGACGATGAGCTGCGATCGGAATCCTGGTGGCAGCGTCCGATTGAGCAGCAGCTTGACGGCGTAGCTCGCCGCGGTGTTGCCGCGGTTGCTCATCGTCCACGTCGTGTCGGTCAGTCCACCGTTGATGAGATCGGCGTTGTCGACGTCCGGATTATCGACGTCCGGATTATCGACGTCGGGATTGGACACGTCGGGCGCGCCGGGATCCGCCGTCACAATCGACGGATTGACGACCAGTACGTTGTCGACGTCCGGATTGTCGACGTCCGGGTTGTCAACGTCCGGGTTGGCCAGGCCGAGAAGCGTGGCGTTGTCCACGTCGGGGTTGAACACTTCCGCGTTGTCGACGTCCGGATTGTCGACATCGGGATTGCCCGGATCGATGTTGTCGACGTCGGGATTGGAAACATCGGGATTCGAACGATCCGGATTGAGGACGATTTCACCCGACTGCCCACCAACGACGACGCCGCCGCCGGGCGCGGTGATCTCGACGACGTCCACCGGTACCATCGCGCGCGGATCGCTGGACGTCACGTGAACGGACCGGGCGATGGTGGACCGGGCCGGCACCTGCACGTCGAGGGTCTGGACCTGCGTGAACTGATCGAACGATCCCCGACCGCCTGGGGGCTGCGTGCGAATGGTCATCCGGTAACTGCGCCGGGCGAGCGTGTTGTTCTGGACGTAGATCGGGAAGCTGCGCGAAAGCGTCGCGCTGAGCTGCTTGGAATTCGTCAGCGCCGCGGCGACCAGCCCCTGCGACACTCGCGCCGTGTAGATGTTCTGGTTGCGCGTGGCGACAAAGCCCGGCGTGCACTGCGGGATGGTCTGCGTCGGATCGAATCCGCTGATCGTGGGCCGTGCGAAAGGCGGGTTGGGCGGCGTGTATTTCGTCCAGTCGCCATCGGGGGGCGGCCTGACGTCGCGGTTGTCGGTCCAGAACGCATGAAACAGCGGCGAGCTCGCCGGCGCCGTGTTGAAGCGAACCTGATCGCCCTGCTGCACCATCGGCTGCGACGGGATGATGTCGATGTAGTCGCCCATGAAGGGCGCCGTGCCGAGCTTGAACATCGGCAGGTTCGGCGGATGATATTGCAGGCGCCTCGACGCATGTCCGCCCGGCGGCACGCCGACCAGGTAGTCCGAGATCTGGACCGACGTGAAGGCCGGATCGAGGCCCGGGCTCGCCTGCGCCGCTCGTACTTCAGTCGTGTGTCGAACTCGCGGCGACTGCCCATTGAGGATCGGCAACTCGTCGACGAACGGTCCGAACAATCCTGACTCGTCGTCACGCTGGTCGTAATACAGCAACTGGAGCTGCCCGCCGGAGAAGACCATCGACGGCATGAACTGATGCCCGGGGCCGCTGTGATTGTCGACCGGACGCGGCGGTGACCAGGTGATCCCGTCTGGCGAGGTGGCCACGACTACACGCGCATCGCCGGTGATCGGATTGGGCCGGAACGTCGCCAGGCCGCGCGTGGTCCACGCCAGGTACACGCGCTCGAGATCGTCGATGGCCAGCGACGGGAAGGCATTCGAGCGAAACGTTGTGTCGGTCGTGTTCTGGTCGAATGGGCCGAGCGTGGACACCAGGACCGGCGCCGAATAGGTCCGGCCGCCATCGATCGACTTCGCGATGAACACGGCATCCGGATCGGCGCCCAATCGAAACTGGCGCCAGGCAAGGTAGAGATGGCCACTGGTCGGTGCGATCGCCAGAGCAGCGCCCTGGTGCAGTCGATGTCCGGGCGCGAACGCCGGCGTACCCGCACCTTGGGTGATCGCCGTCTCGTCCATCTTGTCGACGAGGCAGTCGACGTTGACGTCGAGCGCCGGGTTGTAGCTGGCGGTCTGGCAACGCTGGCCGCGAGCGCTTTTTACCGCCTGGACGTCGACGTTGTTGATCAGGTTATCGTCGTTGACATCGAGGTCCGGACGCAGCGGCCTGGGCTTCGACCACGTCTCGCCGTTGTTGTCGGACCAGGTCGTCATGATCGTCCCGCGCTGGTTTCCCTCCGGCCCGCCAAACACGGTGTAGGACAGGAACAAGCGCGCGCACGGCAGCGACTGCGCCTTCTTGGACTTCCCTTTGGCTTTGCCGCGAGTGCTGACCACACACGTACCGCTTCCTGTGCGCGGCACGTCCACCGCCAGCCAGGGCTTGTCGATGAAGAAGTTGGTAACCGCTCCGTCTGGCGCCGCCTGGATGACCTTCGTGTCCAGATAGACGATCGAGTCGACGTCGGGCCGCTCACGATCGTTGTGGTCGATGAAGCGCGCAACGAACACCTTGCTGCCGCCGCCAGGTCCCCGGTTGAACGTGATACCGGAATAAAACAGCATTCCGAAGGCGCCGCTTCGTACGACCGGGTCGGCCCCAGCATGCGTACCCTTCAACGGCGACGCCAGCCCCTCAGGGGTGACGTCCTGCGGGAAGCCCGGCAGCAGTCGGGTCCGCCAGGTCAGGCCGCCGTCCTTGGTGGTGAACCAGCCCAGCCATGCGTCGCCGATCACGCGGCCGGCGTCATTGGGGAACGGGATGTCAACCGACCGATAGTCGTTGGCGCCAACCAGACAGTTTTGCGGATTGCGCGTCGAACACGCGCCCGACGGTTCGTTCTGCCGTTGCAACGTCCAATCGCCGTCAGGACCAATGCCGGAGACGACGTTGACGTTGGCGGAGGGAGCCGGCGATTGCTGGCCCGTGGGATGCTCCGAAAGAAGCAGCGCACACACGACGCTCATCAGGACGACGGTCGGTCGCCATGGGCCACGAACACCAACCGCTTGGCGCGTCATGAACGCGCACGATGCGTCTCTGGGGGGAGACAGGGTCAAACAGTGTCCTTCTTGGAGCCGCGAGTCTAACTCAGCTTTAGGGGAGTTAGACGGACACGCACGCAGTTTTCTCGTGTGTCCCGATCTGTCTGATTTACGACCAACAAAGTCTTCCTGACGGGCGACTTTTACAGACCCATCATGCGGTTGTGCTGGTGCGATGTCGCGGTGATAATCACGCATCCCCATGCACCTCTCCGCAGACGGCGCAGGGAAATGCCACGTCTGTGGCTTCGAAACCATCGTCGACGGCCGGTGCGCTCGATGCGGTGCGTCGATGAACGCGGTCGGTGCGTCCGAACTGAACGAAACGATCGGCGGGCCTCTTCCGACGCCGTCAGGCGAGCACGCGTTGGTAGCGGGTCGCGTTTTTGGGGACCGCTATCACATCATCCAGAAGCTTGGCGCTGGCGGTGCCGGCGCTGTCTATCAGGCATTCGATCGGACACTGGGTATTCCCGTCGCGCTGAAAGTACTGAGGCAATCGGACGAGCCGCGCGGCGCCAGCGAAACCGAGCGCCGCCTTCGTCAGGAGCTGCTGCTCGCTCGTCAGATCACGCACAAGAACGTCGTCCGCATTCACGACATCGGCGAGGCCGACGGCATCAGCTACATCACGATGCCCTACGTGAAAGGCGGCGATCTCGCGACCCTCCTCACGCGGGCCGGTCCGTTGCCGATTCCCCGCGCGTTGTCGTTCGCACGTCAGATTGTTGCCGGGCTGTTCGCGGCTCACGACGTCGGCATCGTCCATCGCGATCTCAAACCTGCCAACATTCTGATCGACGAGAACGATCACGCGACGATCGTCGACTTCGGGATCGCGCACTCGATGCGGGCGACGACAGGAACCCGGACGGCGGAGGGATTCATCAAAGGCACGTTGGCCTACATGGCGCCCGAGCAGGCCAGCGGCGGCAAGGTCGATGAACGCACCGACGTCTACTCGTTTGGTCTCGTTCTGTATGAAATGTTGGCCGGGCTGAGGCCCGAGGCCGAAGGCGGCAGCATTCAGGACCTGCTCGAACGGACGAGGCGGCCACCGGCCGCGGTCCGCTCGCTGAATGACAAAGTGCCGGAGCCGCTGGAGGCGATCGTCTCGCGTTGCCTGGCCCCTGACCCGGGCCACCGCTTCCCGGGCATGACCGAGCTGGCCACCGAGCTCGACCGCCTCGACGACCAGGGCCGCGCGCGTCACGCGCCGGTGTCGAACAGGTCCAATCGACGGCATGCCCTGGCGGGGGCGATCGCTGCACTCGTGGTACTCGGTGCAGCCATTGCAGTCTGGCAAACGCGCGGCACGGCGCCAGCCGCGCCCACGCCTGTCATCGCGCAGTCGTCGCTTCTAGTCGCGAACTTCACCAATGCCACCGGCGATAGTGTCTTCGACGGCACGGTCGAAGAAGCGCTGACGATCGGTTTGGAAAGCGTGTCGTTTCTCAACGCCTTCAACCGTCGGGAGGCCGCGCGGCTGACCGCAGTGGTCAAGCCGGGCGCGGCGCTGGACGAGGAAGCTGCTCGCCTGGTCGCACTGCGCGAGGGAATCGATCTGGTCATCGCCGGGGCAGTGACAGCCGAGGGCAGCGGCTACCGTCTGCAGGTGCGCGCGGTGAAGCCCGATTCCGGCGATGTCGAGGCCAGCGCCGAGCGTTCCGCCGGGTCGAAGCAGGGTGTGCTTGATGCGATCGGAGAGTTGGCCGGCGAGGTCCAGCGTGCGCTCGGTGGATCTGCTGCGACCGTGGGTTCGCGCGGTGAGTCCCCGGAGACGTTTACCGCCGCGACCCTCGAAGCCGCACATGCCTACACACAAGCCCAGCTTCACGCCGAAAGCGCCGAAGACAATGAAGCCGTCGCCCTCTATGAACAGGCGATCGCGCAAGATCCCAATTTCGGGCGGGCCTACTCGGGCCTGGGCGTGTCCTATCATCGCCTGGGACGCATCGAAGAATCACAAGCGGCGTGGAAGAAGGCTCTGTCGCTGACCGATCGGATGACAGAACGGGAGCGCTACCGGACTCTCGGCAACTACTATTCCTTGATCGCCCGCAACTACGAGCAAGCGATCGAGAACAATCGGACCCTGGTCGAGCGGTTTCCGGGCGACAGCATGGGTTTCAATAATCTGGCGGTCGCCTATTTCAACACGCTCGATTTCAAGCAGGCGTTCGAGGCTGGCCGCCGGGCGATCGAGCTCAACCCGCGACGCGTGCGCTTCCGCACCAACGAGGCCTTGTACGCGATGTACGCAACGGATTTCGCCGGCGCCGCCGGCGCGGCCACACAAGCGATCGAGATAGATGCCACTTACTTCAAGGCCTACCTCCCCGTCGCCGCGGCGGCCTTGGACGGCGGCGACGATCGCGCCGTCCGCGAGGCTTTCGACCGCATGGCACGTGCGGGCCGCGGCGGAGCGTCGCTCGCGGCGGCCGGCCTCGCGGACCATGCCCTGTACCGCGATGCGCCCGCTGAGGCCGTCGCCATCCTGGGTGCGGCAATCGCCGATGACGAAAAGAACAAAAGCACGTTAGGCGCGGCGTCGAAACTACTCGCGCTCGGCGACGCCCATCTGGCCGCCGGCCGTCGCGCTGAAGCGGCCGCGGCGGCGACGAAAGCTCTCACGCTCTCGCGCCGAGACATCGATCTGGTGGGAGCCGCGCGCGTCCTGATCGCCAGCGGCCGGCGGCAGCAGGCAGCGACGCTTGCCGCCGAGCTAAACGAGCGTCTGCCGACGCATAGTCGCGCGTACGGTCGGCTGGTAGACGGCTGGCTCGCAATGGATGCCGGCAATAATCGCGGCGCGGTTGCCGCATTCGTCGAGTCACGCAAGCTTGCGGACTTCTGGCTCACGCGGTTCAGTCTGGGTGTGGCCTACGTTCAAGCGAGCGCGCATGCCGAAGCGCTCTCCGAGCTCGAAACGTGCCAGCGACGACGGGGCGAGGCCATGGCCGTCTTCCTCGACGACGTGCCCACGACCCGCTATCTGCCGCCTCTCTCCTATTGGCTGGCTCGCGCACAGGAAGGATTAGGCCAGCGATCGACGGCAGCCACCAACTATCAGCGCTTCCTCGAGCGTCGCGCCGCGTCATCGACCGAACCGCTCGCCGCCGATGCGCGGCAGCGTCTGCAGACACTCAAGTAGCCACGAAACGGGCGGCACCGACGGGCTGCCCGCGTCGGGCGTAGCGCGCCGTGACCGAATCAGCACCGAGGTGTCCCAGCGACTCTTGCAGCATGCCGGCACCGGCGTCCCCGATATCGCGGATCCGGCGGGCGTGCCGCCTGGACCGGGACGCATCGCGCTCGGTGGAAGTCAATTCGTAGAACGCGGTCGGCGGCGCCCGGTGTACGCGCAAACATAGAACCTCGGCGTCAATAATTTGGCGTACCGCATTGTAAACGCTTCGCAGTGACAATCTTGTGGCAGTGGGGATGGAGGCGGATCCCTATGTGGGGCGCCGTCGCGCGATGGCCGATTAAGACCCTCACGCCGGGCCTTGACCTTGAAGTCAACTTCAAGGTGTCCTATGGACACAGGCCATGAGCGGACTACTCATCGGGGAAGTCGCCGAGCAGACGGGCACGCCCACGCCGACGATCCGCTACTACGAGCGCATCGGGCTCCTCACGGCGGCCCCACGCTCGGCCGCCGGCTACCGCCGCTACCCCGCCCGCACGGTCCACGAGCTGCGCTTCATTCGCAAGGCGCAGGCGCTGGGCTTCACGCTCGACGAGGTCGGCGAAATCCTCCGGCTGTCCCGCTCCGGACAAAAGCCGTGCACGCACGTGATCGCGCTCACCCGACAGCATCTGCAGACGATGGGCGAGCGCATCGCCCGGCTGCAGGAGTTCCAGGCCTACCTGGCGGGCGAGCTGGCGCGCTGGGAGCGGCAGAAGGTCGCCACCACCTGCGACGGGCTGTGCCAGTTCATCACCGACGCGGAGCCGGCGGGGCCGCCCGCGCCGGTGGACGTCCGGGCATCCGCACGCCGCACGCCAGCGCGCCGCCGCCAGCGGCGAGGCTGACACCAGGAGGACGACACGATGAAGCCGCCGCTGATCTCCCACACGGTGTTCGCGCTCGCCCTGCTCGCCGCGTCGATCCCGCGGCCGGCGTCCGGCCAGACCTGAGCGGGATGCGCCAATCCGTTCCTGCCAGGTGGGCGGGGCATCATGTCCGACGGGTCGCTGGCGACGCGGTTCCGCGTCAGCACCTGGATCGTCAGCGAACGCCGCAATATCGTCTACGACGGCTCGACGCGCGAAGCCAACCCGCTCGACGAGCAGACGGCGATCGACGTACCGCTCCTCAGCCTCGACGCCCGCATCACCCCCCGCTTGGGAGTGCAAGTCTCCACCGCGATCCCGTTTGTGGTGCGCACCGGGACCGTGCAGCGATCGTCCGGCCCGGCCGGCTTCCGCGACGAGGTGCGCGGACTCGGCGACACCACCGCCGGCGTGTGGTACCGGCGCTCGCATCGCGGCTGGACCTGGACGGTGAACGGCGGGCTCTCCATCCCGACCGGCTCGTCGCGGCCGCCGCGCTTCCGCCCCGAGCAGCAAAACGGATCGCTGGTGCCGATGTCACGGCTGTCGCGCGGCTCGGGCACGTGGGATCCGCTCGCCGGGTTCGCGCTCGAGCGTCCGGTCGCGGGCGGCCGGTGGGTGAGCAGCATCGCGGCGCGCCTGCCCGTGTCGCAGAACGACGCCGGGCTGCGCGTCGGCGCGTCGTGGGAAGCCGGCAGCGGCTGGGCGCACAC
The DNA here is from genome assembly GCA_963707795.1 of uncultured Acidobacteriota bacterium. Taxonomy (GTDB): domain Bacteria; phylum Acidobacteriota; class Vicinamibacteria; order Vicinamibacterales; family UBA2999; genus JACCSI01. The sequence continues at coordinate 2,392,352 of OY970174.1, forward strand.
GCTCGGACACCACCGGGTGATGGGGTATGCGCGGGCCGACTGGCTGCACCGCGCGCAGGACGTGTTCGAGGGCACGCCGGTGCTGGTCGGCGGCGGCGACTGGCTCTACGCCAGCCCCGGCGTGGCGGTCATGGTCGGCCGGGGCATCAACGTCCAGGCGGAGGTCAAGCTGCCGGTGTATCGACAGCTCGCGAATCGCCAGCTCGATTCCCGTGCGATCTTTCAGTTCGGCATCAGCAGAAGCTTCTAACCATCTTCTACGGCCGCGGTGACATCCGCGCCACCGATGAGGTGGAGGCTTCCGCACCGGGTGTGCCGCGCCTGTTCGACTCCGACCTCCACGGGACGAGACTGAGTGCAACGTCATTCAGACGTATGATGCCGTCGCCGGAGAATCGAAGGGGGAGGGTCACATGAGTCTATTGGTTGTGCTGCTCATCTTGTTGTTGCTGCTGGGCGGAGGCGGTTTTTACATGGGTGGCCCAAGAGTGGGAATGAGTCTTGGCGGACTCATACTCGTCATCCTGGTCATCCTGCTCTTGACAGGGAGACTGTAGAGAAACCTCACCGGCCCGCCGCGCGATCGATCGTCTCCGGTGCTTCCCGGAGGCCGCCATCGCTGACAATGGCGTAGTCCGCAGAGAGTCTGCCCTCGTGTGCTCGGTCATCCACATGGCGCCGCGCCCGGTGGATGCCCGCGCACCAGGTGTTCGGGAGGTCGATCCGGCCAACGCTGCCGGCGGTATACTTCCACGCCAGCGTGGCCCTCACCGCCGGTACCCGCCTTGGCCCGCACGGAGCATCGACTCGCCCGCTTCCTTCCCCTGGCTGACCGCGACGGCTCCAGCCGGCGCAACCCCGCAGACCGCCACGAGCCGGCGCGCATCCATGCCGATCGATATCGTGCTGAACTGGTTCGAGTCAGCACCTCTCCCTTCTCGCCGGTCTGGCTTCACGGCCCTTCGCCGCCCTGGTCGCCGGGAGCCCCTGAAGCGGATGGGGACTGCTGACTCGACGAGCTGTTAGTCACGCGATTCACGTTACGCGATCTATGGCGACACTCGTTGGCCCGCGTCTTCCGCGCCTGTCCGGCGACGACCTCCGCGTCGGCCTCCGCTTTCTCGCGGCCCTGCCCCGCTTCCTCCGCACGCCCCTCTCGATCGACCAGGCGCGCGCTATCGTGCGCGAGCGCTTCGCACAGCGCGATCAGCAGTTCCTCGATCGCCTCGCCGACGCGTGCGGCGGCCGCGACTCGCCGTACGCGAAGCTGCTGGCCCATGCCGGCGTGCGTTTCGACGACATCCGGGAACTGGTCGCGCGCGAGGGGGTCGAGGGCACGCTGGCCACGCTGCTGCGAGCCGGCGTCTACCTCACCGGCGAGGAGTTCAAGGGACGCCGGCCGGTGCGCCGCGGCAGCGTCGAGTTCCTCGTCGATCCCGCATCGCTCGTGAATCCGCGGTCGGTCGTGCACGGGCTCTCGGAGTCGAGCGGCAGCCGCGGCGCGCGCACACCGGTGCCGCTCGATCTGGCGTTCATCCGCGATCACGCCGTCAACACGCACCTCGCGCTCGACGCGTATGGGGGCCGCGACTGGGTACACGCGCACTACGGCGTCCCCGGCGGCACCGCCGTCAGCAACCCGCTCGAGTTCGCCAAGGGCGGGCGGCCCCCGGCGCGATGGTTCACGCCGGTCGATCCGACGACGCCGGCACTGAGCCCGCGCTATCGCCTCGGCGCTCGGGCGATGCGGCTCGGCAGCCTGCTCGCCGGCGTGCCCTTGCCCGCCGCCACGCTGGCCCCGCTGGACGATCCGCTGCCCATCGCGCGATGGCTGGCGACGGAACTCAGCCGCGGGCGGACGCCGCACGTGTGGACCTTCGCCAGTTCCGCGGTGCTCGTCTGTCAGGCCGCGGCCGCCGCGGGCCTCGACATCCGCGGCGCACGCTTCACCGCCGGCGGCGAGCCGACGACGGCCGCCCGCCGCGCCGTGATCGAAGGCACCGGCGCCGTCGCACTGCCGCGCATGGGCGCCACCGAGACCGACATCCTCGCCTATGCCTGCCAGCGTCCCGACGCGCCGGACGACATGCACTTCTTCGATGACCGCCACGCCCTGATTCAACCGGGCGCCGAGGTGGCCGCTCTTCCGCCGACCGCGATGGTGCTCACATCCCTCCTCGCATCGGCGCCGATCATGCTCGTCAACGTCTGCATGGGCGACCAGGCCGAGGTCCGGCGCCGCCACTGCGGCTGCGGACTCGAGTCGCACGGATGGACGGTTCACGTTCACCACGTGCGCTCGTTCGAGAAGCTGACGGCCGGCGGCATCACGCTGCTCGACATCGACGTCATCCGCGTGCTCGAGGACGTGCTGCCCGCCCGCTTCGGCGGCAGCCCCACCGACTACCAGTTGCTGGAGCGGCTCGATGACGAGCGGTCCCGGCCGGAAGTGCAGCTGCTCGTCCACCCCGGGCTCGGGCCGCTCGACGAGGCCGAGGTGGCCAACGTCTTCCTGGAGGCGATCGGCGGCGGCGCCGGCGGGGAACGGCTGATGGAACTGCAGTGGCGCGGGGGCGGCGTGGTCCGGGTGGTCCGCGATGCGCCACGCCGCACCGGGTCGGGCAAGATACTTCACTTGTTTCTCGAGCAGTCGAGCGCGACGACCGGTCCACACCGGCGAGCGGGGTCCTGAACAGCGGCGTCCGGATCCGCACGCGGCTCCACGCTGGTCTGGACCGCGTTTCGCATCCACCATCTGTGCTCCGGCTGTCGCCGGTCACCTCATGCGTCGGCACCCATGCATGAGCGCGACGTCACCCCCGGTCGAGCCGGTATCACCGCGAGCCCACAGGAGCACTCCATGATCTCGACAATCGGTTCGCTGCATCACCTGAGCATTCCCAACGAAAGCCCCGCTTACCGCGCCGCCCGCAACGCGCTGCTCGCGGAGGAGATGGAACTGCGGCGGCAGGTCGAACGCGTCGCCGCTGCCCGGCGCGCGCTGCCGCCCGGCGGGCCGCTGCTCGAAGACTACGAGTTCGCCGGAGAGAACGGGCCGGTCCGGCTGTCACAGCTCTTCCGTCCTCGTCACGACACGCTGGCCATCTACAGCTTCATGTTCGGACCGGAGCGCCCGCGCCCCTGTCCAGGCTGCACGCACTTCCTCGACGGGCTCAACGGGATGGGCGCGCACATCCAGCAGCGGATCAACCTCGCCGTCGTCGCCAAGTCCCCGCTCGAGCGCACGCTGGCATTTGCCGGCGAGCGCGGCTGGCGCAACCTGCCGCTGCTCTCGACCGACGGCAACAGCTACGACCGCGACTACTACGGCGACACCTCGGCAGTCAGCGAGGCGATGCGCACGCAGCAGGAATACGAACACGGCCAGGACTGGGACATGCCCATGCTCAACGTGTTTCGCCGCGAGGGCGAGACCATCCGGCATTTCTGGGGTTCCGAACTGCTCTACGTGCCGGCCGACGCGGGCCAGGAGTACCGCCACAATGACCTGCTCGATCCGCTGTGGAACATGCTGGACGTGACGCCGGAAGGTCGCGGGGATTTCCAGCCGAAGTTGAGCTATTCCTGAAGGTCCGCCGGCGGCGCCGGAGACCCGAAGCGCGCGGCGTGGCACATCGCTTGCTCGTACTTCAGCCGTGGCCAGATTGGTTGAGTTGGAGCTGGAACGGCCGCACGCCTTTCTCCGCCGCGAACGGTCCGTGCAGCGGGCAGGGGTGGCCGCGCTCGTGCTCTTCGTGTTCGCCGGCGCGGCCGGGGCCTTCGGCGACGGGCCGTTCAGCCGGATCACCACCGACGGCCCGACACGGGTCCATTACGAGCGCTTCACCCGCGCCTCCGCGCCGACGTCGATGGCCATCAGCGTCGCAACGACGGCGGCGGATGGCGAGCCGGTCCGCGTCCGCATCGATCGCGCGCTGCTCGACAACCTCGACTTCCTCGAAGTGCGGCCCGGCGACGCCTTGAAATCGCTCGACGCCGAGGGCGCGTGGCTCGAAGCGCCCGCGGCCGGCGGCCGAGGCGAGTTCGAGCTCCGCTACAAGCCTCGCCGTGCGGGAATCCTGCGATCGCTCGTCGCGCCCGAAAGGGACGAGCCGACGCGGCTGTGGCAACTCACCTACTTCTAGCGTCCAGGCCCGTGGCATGAACCCCGTCTACCGCGCGGCGCTCATGTTCGCGATTCTGTGGATCGTGTTCCGTGTCGGCGGCCGGCGGACGCTGGCCGAGATCACGACCTTCGACTTCATCCTCCTGCTCATCATCGGCGACGCGGCGCAGAACGCTCTCATCGGCGATGACTTCTCGATCACGACCGCGGCGCTGGTCGTGGTGACGCTCCTGCTCCTCGACCTCGGCATGGACTGGATCGGCTCGCGGTCGCGGCCGCTCCGCCGCATCGTGGACAGCGTCCCCGTCATCATCGTCGACCACGGCAAGGTGCTGGCCGACGACATGCGCGCGGAGGGCGTCGAGCTGGACCAGGTGCTCGAGGCGGCGCGGGAACGGCACGGCCTGCAGCGGCTCGACGAGATCAAGTACGCGATCGTCGAGCGCCACGGGGGCATCTCGATCGTGCCGAAGGAGCGCTGAGCGACTAGGTCGCCAGCGGTTCCGAGATGGCCTGAACGACCTGGCCGGTCTGCTGCGGGCTGGACAGCCTCGTCGCAATGTCCGCCTGGGACACGATGCCGACGATGGCCCCCTCCGTGTCCACAATGGGCACGCGCCGCACCTGCCGCGATGCCATCAGCTCCATCACGGCTTCGATCGTTTCCTGGGGCAGGCAGGCGACCGGATCGGTCGTCATCACCTCGCTCACGGCGGTCCCGCGCGGGTCGAGCCCGGCGGCGACGACCTTCAACGCGATGTCGCGATCGGTGATCACGCCGATGAGCTTGGTGCTGCCGTCGGAGACGACAGGGACGAGGCCGACGTCTTCGCGCTGCATCAACTCGGCGGCGTCAACCGCCGTATGCGTGGGCTGGCAGCAGGTCGGGGACGGTGTCATTACTTCTGCGCAGGTCATAGTTGGGATCTCCCATCGGTCGGGCTGGAACGCCTCGACCGGGGGCATGGCGTGCAGGTCGCATGCCACAACGGTGACCGGCAACGTTCGACGCGTCCCGGCGATGCATCGCATCAGCTCCGGGAGCAGTAGAGACTGGATGGTTGATTGGCGCGTGGGGGCGGGGAACGGGCCGCGGCGCCAAGGCGCCGCGACCCCCGAATCGATGTCGCGCGTCTACTGCGTCGCCACGGCGCTCTCGGCCACCACCTGGTGCACCTGCGTCCCAATCCCCGCAATCTCGCACCGTGCGGTGTCGCCGGCGCGCATCCACCGCGGCTCCGAGCGCTCGATATTGGTGCCCGCGGGGCTGCCGCCGGCGATGATGTCGCCGGGGCTGAGCGTCAGGATGTTGGACGCGTAGTGCAGCAGCTCGAAGATGTTGTGGCTCATGCGGCTGGTGTTCGAGTCCTGCATCACCTGGTCGTTCAGGGTGAAGGTGTGGCGCGTGTTCATGGGATCGGACATGAACTCCTTGGGGACGATGACGGGTCCGAGCGGACCGAAGGTGTCGTGGTTCTTGCCGACCAGCCAGTCCGATCCCCCCATCTTGCGGTCGCCGCGTCCGCCGCGATCGGAGACGTCGATCTCGATGGTGTAGCCGAAGATGTGATCCAGGGCGTTGGCCATCGGCACGTACTTGGCGCGCTTGCCGATGACGACCGCGAACTCGCATTCGAAGTCGATGTTGGTGCGGCCGCGCGGGATGACGATGGGATCGTTGGGACCGGAGACCACGGTGGTCGACTTCTGGAACAGGTACGGGTTGTCCCGGGTGTCGCCGGCCTTGCGCTCCCAGATGCCCGGGGCAGTGACGGCCGGCGAGCTCGGCGCCGGCTTTGCCCCCGCGCGAGCCTGCTGCGCCGCGATGCCTTCGGAGTGCTCGGTGTAGTTGCCGCCGGCGTTGAGGATCAGCGCCGGTCGCACCGGCGGCAGCACCTTCAGCGTGTCGAGGGCGTGGGCGTAGGCGGGTGCGCTCGACGCGGAGGCCACCTCACGTGCGATCGACGCCAGGCGCGGCTTCCACTCGGCGTCGTAGCGGGCAATGAGATCCTTCATGTCGCGCGGCGCCGCCAGCTTCGGTGCGGATGCGTTGGCGGCCTCGAAGGCGGTGTTGGCCGCCGCGATGTCCACCACCTGCGTGTCGCGGAGCACGAGGCCCACCATCGCCTGCCCGCCGCGCTCGAACGTGCCGACCTTGTAGGGGACCGGCGCACCGCCCGTCTGCGCGCCGGACGGGCGGCTGCAGCCCGCCGCCACCAACACGGCACAGCTCACTGCGATCGTCGCACTGGCGATCGTGGCTCCTCTCATGACAGACCTCCACGGATTCCGATGTAAGCGGGAGTCCCCCGGCGGCACAGGCGCCATCCGGGCGGACGGGCGATCTTACCGGCCGCGGCGGTCCGGCGGTTGTCTCGATTTGTCAAAATCGTCAGTACCCTTCGCCGGGCGGCCACAGGCTCTTTCCCTCGGTCCGCAGCCAGTGGCGTGCCTCCGCCTGTCGCGGGCAACAGGCGGCGACCAGCTTCCAGAACCGGCGCGAGTGATTCATCTCGCGGCGGTGCATCAACTCGTGCAGCAGCACGTATTCGCGGACGAAGAGCGGCGCCTGGATCAGGCGCCAGTTCAGCGTGATGGTGCCGGACGGCGAGCAGGCGCCCCACCGCGATCGCTGGTTGCGGATCGACACGCGGCGCACCTCGATGTCATGCGCGGCCGCGAGCGCGAGCAGCGCCGGCGGCAGCGCCTGCCGGGCGCGTCCGCGCATCCACGATTCGACCGACTCACGCAGGCCGCCTGGCGCGCGCGGAATGTCGGCAATCCGCTCCTCGCCGGCAATCCGCTCCCCGCCCCAGCACAGCGCGATGGGGCCCGTTGCATCGGGCGCGCGAATGACGGCCGTCCGGCCGTCGAACAGCAGCTCGGTGCCGTCGCGCCAGCCCGCCGTCGCCACCGCCATGGCGACGAGCCGGCGCTGCTCGCGCTGCCTGGCGATCCACGCGCGGCTGGCCTCGACGAACGCGCGCGCCTCGCGCTTGGCGCCCCAGCGCGGCACCGTGACGCGAACGGTGCCGTCCGCCAGCACGCGCAGCAGGTAGCGGCGGGCGCGCCGGTGGCGTACGAAAATCACCTCGTCTGGTGCGGCGGCGGGGTCCGGCCAGGCAAAGCTGAGTTGCACCGTGGACTACCATAACGCAATCCGGTCATGCCACACGAGAAGCTGAGAGAAGCCGTCCGCGGCTGCACGTTCGACGACTTCCTCCTGCGCCCGCAGCACAGCGTTCTGGAGCGGCGCGACCCGACGGCGATCGACCTGTCGTGCCGCTTCTCCGAGCACATCACGCTGAAGCGGCCGCTCGTCTCCGCCAACATGGACACGGTGACGCGCGCGCCGATGGCCATCGTGCAGGCGGAAGAAGGCGGCCTGGGCATCATCGACCGCGGCTTCCGCAGCGGTGACATCGGACCGCAGGTGCGCGAGGTGGAGCAGGTCAAGCGGACGCAGCACGTCGTGATCCGCGATCCCTACGCGGTGGCGCCGGAGACCAGCCTGGCCGAGGCCGTGGCCCTGATGCGCAAGCGGCGCATGGGGACGCTGGTCGTGGTGGACGGCCGCGGCCGTCTCAAGGGGCTGCTGACCGAGCGCGACGTCCGCTTCGTGCCCATCGACGAAGGCAGCGTGTCGTCGCGGATGACGCCGGTGGAGCGCCTGGTCGTCGGCAGGGGCGAGGTGACGATGGACGTCGCCGAGCGGCTGATGGTCGAGCGCAAGGTGAAGAAGCTGCCGCTGGTGGATGCCAACGGCCTGCTGATCGGGCTGATTACGGCAAAAGACCTGGTCCGGCAGGAGCGGCTGCCGTTCGCCACGCGCGACGCCCATGGCCGCCTGCTCGTCGGCGCCGCCATCGGCGCCAAGGGCGATTATCTCGAGCGCGCGGCCGAGCTCATCCGCGCGGGCGTGGACGTGATCGTGATCGACATCGCGCACGGGCACTCGGCGGTGATGGCGCGGGCAATCGAGGCGTTCCGCGCCCGCTTCGGCGACGTCGAACTGGTCGGCGGCAACGTCGGCACCGCCGACGGGGTGCGCTTCCTGGCCGAGCGCGGCGTCAATGCGGTGAAAGTCGGCATCGGCCCGGGCGGGGGCTGCACGACCCGCATCACCACCAGCTTCGGGGTGCCTCAGGTCGAGGCGCTGGTGGACTGCCGGCTGGCCGCCGGCGAGCGCGTGCCGCTCATCGCCGACGGCGGCGTCCGCCGCCACGGCGCCATCCTCGAGGCGCTCCTGTTCGGCGGCGATACGGTGATGCTCGGCAGCATGTTCGCCGGCACCGAGGAAACCCCGGGCGAGGTGGTGCAGAAATCCGTCGTCCTGGCCGAGGCGCAGCGCACGGTGAAAGTCCCGTTCAAGGTGCTGCGCGGCATGGCGTCGCTGCAGGCCATCCGCGATCGGCTGGACGTCGAGGACGCCGACACCATGGACATCGAGGCGCTGGGCGCCGAGGGAACCGAGGTGAGCGTGCCGGCCCACGGATCGGTGCGGCCGATTATCCAGGACATCCAGCGGCACCTGTGCTCGTCGATCAGTTATGGCGGCGCCAGCAGCCTGGCCGAGCTGAAGACGCTGTTCTGGAACGATCCGACCCGGTACCTGATCAAGCTGTCGGCATCGGCACGGCGCGAATCGTACGAGCGTTGACGGGACGCCCGGGGCGCGCTCACTGGCGTGGACGCAGGAACGCCCACCCGAACTGGAGCACGTGCGCATTGACGCCGGGATTGCGCTCCAGGCGATTGCCGTTCGAAATGTGGTGCAGGCGGTACCCGAAGACGAGCGCATCGCGCGGGCGCAGGAAGATGCGCAGGCCGGCGCCGGCGTGCGCGGTGAAGTTCGACGTGGTCGTCCGTGCCGGAACCGCCTCGCTGGTCCACAAGGCGCCGCCGGCCAGTTCCGCGTAGGGCGCGATCCGGCCTCGCGGCTCGAAATTCCAGCGCCACAGGAGCGGCGTGAGGCCGAATCCGTAGGTGCGCTCCGGCGCGTACTGCCCGAACACGGGGACGGCCTCGACCGCCCACTCGAAGCGGCCGCGCAGCGCGCCGGGACCGCGCGGCCCCGACAGCATCCAGCCCCACGACAGCGTCTGCAGCGCGTAGCGGTGGCCGGCCGCCGAGTGGAACAGGACGATGCCGAAGGCGGGTCCGCCGGTGACCATGATCTCGGCGGTGCCCACCTCGAAGAACGAGGGGTGGACGAGCGGCGCGGGTTCGATGGGAGCGGCCGGCGATGGTGGCGGATCGGCGGTGGTCTGCTGTGATGCTGCGGGGCGCGCGCCCGTGAGCAGCAGGACGACGGCGAGGGCCGTGGCTGCGCGCCCGCCGGGCGATGCGAGGGTCACGGTGCCGGCGGCGGCAGCACGCGGCAACGCCCCTCGCGCGGTCCCTCGGTGTTCATGCGCTCGACGTCCGGCGAGAGGTCGCGCCACACGTTGACTTCCAGCTCGAAGTTCACGAACACGTCGATCATCGATCGCCCTGCGGCGGCGTCAATCTTAACAGCAAGGCCGCCGTTGCCGCTGCGGCTGGCGATGGTGACGCGGTCGTCGGCTCGCTGCACGCGCGCCTCGGGCAGGGGCAGTTCGATCACGCGCCCGCGCAGGGCAGGGGTCCTGAGCGTGAGGCGCCATCGCGGCGATGGCGCGGGCCCGTGATCGACGATCCGGTACACCCGCGCCTCGTCGCCGCTCCCCAGCGTGCATTCGGCGATCGCCTGCGGCGAGGCCGCCTGCAGGGCGCTGGCGAGGGCGGCGGCGCTAGCGACGCACCGCGACGATCGACGCCAGCAGCCGGCCGTCCACATCGCCTTCCCTCCAGTGCTGCACGTCGAGCGGGGCCACCAGTCGCGGCAGCTCGCCGGGGTGCAGGAGAAACGCCGGGTTGGTCGGGCGGCCGCGCGCGGCCTGCCCGATGGTGAACGTCTCGTAGATGAGCACGCCGCCGGCGGCCACCGCGTCCACGATCGCCGGCATCAGCGGCCGGTGCAGGTAATTGAACACGACCACGCCGCCGTAGGCGCGGGGCGCCAGCGACGGGGCGCCGGTCTCGAGATCCTGGACCTCGACGGTGATCGGGAGGTTGGCGGCACAAGCCGCCGCGCCGAGAGCGCGCAGCGTGTCGGCATCGCGGTCGATCGCGTGCACGGTCCAGCCGCGGCCGGCGAGATGGAGCGCATGGCGTCCGGCGCCGCAAGCCACGTCGAGGATCGGCAGCCCGCGCGGCAGCAGATCGAGGTGATCGACGAGCCAGGCGGCCGGGGCGTCCACCCTTTCATTATTGGGGGATTGGGTTTCATTATTGGGGGATTGGGTGATACGGTGGGCCATGGCCAGAGGCTGGGAGAGTAAGGCAGTCGAGTCGCAGCAGGATGACGCGCAAGCGGCCGCGCCCATCCGCCACGACCTGTCGGAGGAAGAGCGCGATCGGATGCAGCGGCGGGTGATGCTGGAGCTGGCGGTCGCCGATGCGCAGGCCGAGTTGGGGGCCGCGTGCCGGCCGGCGCACCGGGACATGTTGAACCTGAAGCTGGAGGCGTTGAAGGCCGAGCTTGGCACCCTCTGACGATTTTTGCTATGATTCCTGAGCGGATCAGCCGCAACCTTCCCTCCCCACCGTCCCGTGCCACCTGTCAGATTGTTCATCGGGAACCTCCCGTACCAAGCCACTGAGGACGACCTGCGGACGCATTTCGCGTCCGTTGGCGAGCCCACGCAAATCGTCCGGCCGCTCGATCGTGAGACGGGGCGCGCGCGCGGGTTTGCGTTCGTCGAGTATGCGGATCGCGCGGTGGCCGAGGAGGCGATCAAGCAGTTCGACGGCCAGTTGTTCATGGGCCGTCCGCTGGCGGTCAGCGAGGCGCGTGCCCGCGAGGACCGCGGACCCGGCGGTCCGCCGCGACCCGGTGGCGGATTCGGCGCGCGTCCGGGCGGCGGTTTTGGTGCGCCGCGCCCGAGCGGCCCCGGCGGCTACGCCGGCCCGCGCCCGGGCGGATTCAGCGGCCCGCCGCGACCCGGCGGCGGGTTTGGCGCGCCCCGTCCTGGCGTACCCGGTGAAGCCGGCGGCCGTGAGCGCAACTTCGGCCCGCCCGCGCCGCCGAAAGGCAAGAAGGGCAAGGGCAGCTTCCAGCAGAAGGAACGCGGACCGAAGGGCCCGATTCCAACGAAGTTCACGGGCCGGATGTACGACCTCGACGAAGTGGACTCGCCGGAAGATGCCGCGGACGAAGTGCCGGAGTTCATGAAGCCGGACGCGGCCGATGCCGAAGCCGCGGCCGATGCGGGAGCCGCGGACGCGGCGGTGGCGGGACCCGGCGAGCTGGACGAGCCGGAATCACCGGTCGAACCGTCCGACCGCGATCGCGACGATCACTGACCTGCCCGCAGACGCCGCCGCCCCGTCCCACGCCCGCACACCGAGGGCAGAAAAAAGGGGTCGGGTCTATTTCACGTTTCCGCCATGGATCGGCGGAAACGTGAAATAGACCCGACCCCTTTTTTTCTCCCGACCCATCCCGGCCGCCACTGGCAAGCCGCTTGCTCGCGCGGCGCGCATGCAGACGATCTCGACGGACGTCCGCGTCGCGCTGCGCCTCGCGCGACGCCGCCCGGTCCACACCCTCGTCGCGCTCCTCACCCTCGCGATCGGCGTCGGTGGCATCACCGTCGTCTTCACCGTCGTCAATTCACTCCTGCTCCGGCCGCTGCCCGTCCCCAACGGCCATCGCCTGGTGCGCGTGTTCGGGGCCAGCGACGACCGCGCGTTCGACGTGCTCTCCTACCCGAACGCCCGCGACTTCGCCGCCGCCACGTCACTGGCCGGTCTCGCCCTGCACCAGCAGGTGTTCGCCGCCGCTGGCCTCGGCGACGCGACCGACACCGCCGCCGTCGAACTGGTCAGCGGCGACTACTTCACGACCTTCGGCGTACCCGCCGCCATCGGCCGGACGATTCAGCCGGCGGACGATCAGCTCGATGGCGCCGCGCTGGTGGCGGTCGTCAGCGACGACTGGTGGCGCACGCACCTCGGCGAGGCGGCAGGTGCCCTGGGCGCGAGCGTGCACCTGAACGGCACCGCCTTCCGCGTGGTCGGCGTGGCGCCGGCCGGCTTCCGTGGCAGTTACCAGGCTCTCGAGACCGATATCTATGTGCCGCTGATGGCCTACGAGCGTGTGCGTCCCCGCGGTCTCGCCATCACCAGCCGCAACTGGGGATGGCTGAACGCCACCGGGCGGATGCAGCCGGGCGCAACCGTGGCCCAGGTCCGCGCCGAGCTGGAGACGATCGCGGCGGCGCTCGCCCGCGCGTATCCCGGCAGCGCGCGCGGACTCTCGGTCACGGTCGTCGCCGCCCAGGCCCTCCCCGAAGAAATGGGCCCGGCGCTCCGGCAGCTGTCGCTGTTCGCCCTGGTCGTGGCCGGCCTGGCGCTGGCGGCGGCCTGCGCCAACGTCGCCAGCGCGCAGCTGGCGTCGGTCATCGCGCGCCGGCGCGAGATTGCCGTACGCCTGGCGATGGGCGCCACGCGGGCGCGCCTCGTCCGGCAGTGGCTCACCGAGAGTGTCTTGCTCGCCGCCGTCGCGACGGCCGGCGGCCTGCTCCTCGCCCTGTGGGCCCGCGACGGCTTCGCGTGGCTCGCGCCCCCACATCCCGAGCTGGCGAACGTCGCCCCCGACCTGGCGCTCGACTGGCGCGTGCTGGCGTTCGCCGCGCTGGTTGCCGCTGGTGTGACGGTCCTGTTCGGCGGCTGGCCGGCGCTGCGCGCGGCCCGGCTGGACGTGACCACGCCGCTGAAGGAGGACGGCGCGACGACCATCGGCGGCCGCCGCCCGGCGCTCGCGCACGCCACGCTCGTGGTCGTGCAGGTGGCGGTCTCGCTGACGCTGCTGGTCTCGGCCGGGCTGCTGATCCGGAGCCTCTCGGCCGCCAGCGCGTTCGACCTCGGCTTCGACGCGGCGAACCTCACGGTCGCGCAGCCGGAGCTGTCGGGACTCGGATACACCGACGCGCGCACGCGCGCGTACTACCGCGAGACCGCCGAGCGGCTGCGCGCCCTGCCCGGCATCGAAGCGGTCACCTTCTCGGCGGTGGTCGCGCTCAGCGACTCGCGTGAATCGCGCGGCGTCGCCATCGAGGGGCACGCTGCCCCTGACGGCGCGCCATTCATTCCCACCGACAGCAACGTGGTCGCCACCAATTATTTCGACGTGCTCGGCATCCCGATCGTGCAGGGGCGCGGGTTCCTGCCGTCGGACGGCGGCGACACCGCCGCACCGGTGGCGATCGTCAACGAGACGATGGCGCGACGCTACTGGCCGGGCGGCGCCGCGGTCGGCCGCCTCGTGCGCCTCGGCAACGAGACACCGCCCGTCGAGATCGTGGGTGTCGCGCGCGACGTCACTTACTACCGCATCGCCGAGGCGCCCCTTCCGTACTTCTACCTGCCCTTCGGGCCAGTGGTGATGCCCGGGCTGGCGTTTCAGCTGCGCACGGCCGGGCCGGGCGCCGCGCCGCCCGGGATGCTGCGGCGCGAACTGCGGGCGGGCGATCCGCGGATTCGCGTGCCGCTCGCCCTGAGCTTCGCCGACGCCCGCCAGATGCCGCTCTATCCGAGCCGCGTGCTGGCGATCATCAGCGGCGCCTGCGGGCTGCTCGCGCTGCTGCTGACCGCCCTCGGCGTCTACGGCGTCGTGCTCCATGCCGTCAGTCAGCGCACGCGCGAGTTCGCCGTCCGCCTCGCGCTCGGCGCGCAGCCGGGGGACCTCGTGGCCGGCGTCCTGCGCCACGGCGTGGCGCTGACGGCGGCCGGCCTGGTCATCGGCGTGGGCGGCGCGGCGGCGCTCGCCCGGCTGCTGCAGGGGTTCCTGGTGGGCGTGTCGCCATTCGAGCCGCTCACCGTCGCCGGGTTGGGCGCGGTCGTCGTCATGGTCGCGTTGGGCGCGTCCTACGCGCCGGCACGCCGGGCGACGCGCATCGATCCGGCGGCGGTGCTCGCGGGGCGCTCATGACGTATTGACAGGCGATGAGCGCCGCTCATACATTGGGCGCATGCCCCTGCCCGCGCTGGAAGTGCGGCACTTCTCGCTGGTCAGCGAGATCGCGTCCACCGGCAGCGTCACGCGCGCCGCCGAGCGGCTCCACCTGACCCAGTCGGCGCTCTCCCACCAGCTGCGCGACATCGAATCCCGGCTCGGCCTGCAGTTGTTCCTGCGCCTCGGCAAGCGGATGGTCCTGACGCCGCCGGGCGAGCGCGTCCTCAGCGCCGCCCGCCGCGTGCTCGACGAAATCGGCCGCACCGAAGACGACCTGCGCCTGATGTCGCAGCACGGCAAGGGCGTGCTGCGCCTGTGCACGCAGTGCAACACCGGCTATCACTGGCTGCCGCCGCTCCTGCAGTCGTTCCACCGCAAGTACCCCGGCGTCGACGTGCAGATCATGGTCAACGCCACCGACCGCCCCCTCGAGGCGCTGCTCGAAGGGCAGATCGATCTCGCCATCGTCACCAGCGACGTGGACGACAAGCGCGTGGTCACGACGACCCTGTTCGAGGACGAACTGGTGTGCGTCGTCGCACCCTCGCATCCGTTCGCGACCCGCTCCTTCATCGAGGCGGACGATTTCGCCGACGAGCACCTGATTGTCTACAAGGTCGAGCGCGCCGACAGCGTCATCTTCTCCCGCGTCCTCGGTCCGGCCGGCGTCGAGCCCGCGCGCGTGTCGCAGGTGCCGCTGACCGAGGCGATCATCGAGCTGGTCAAGGCGGGGCTGGGGGTCAGCGTGATGGCGCGGTGGGCGATCGAGCCGGCGATCAAGGCCGGTGCGGTGCGGGCGGTGCGCATCACGCGCCGCGGCGTCCGCCGCGCGTGGACCGCGGTCACCTTGAAGGAGCGCGCCGAGCCGAAGTGGCAGAAGGAATTTCTCGGGCTGCTGTCGAAGCAGGCCCTGCCCGCCCGCCTGGAGCGCGTGCGCTGACCCGCGCGTACGCCGGCCGCTAACGCGCCCATGAACGAGCAGACCGCGCGTCCGTCGCTCGGCACGGAGATCGTCGCCGGGATGACGACGTTCTTCACGATGTCGTACATCGTGATCGTCAACCCGACCATTCTGTCCACCGAGGGCACCGGCATGCCGTTCAGCGGCGTGCTCACCGCCACGGTGCTGGTCGCGGCCCTCATGACGCTGCTGATGGGGCTGTACGCCCGGCTGCCGTTCGGTGTCGCCCCGGGCATGGGGCTGAACGCGTTCTTCACCTACACGATCGTGCTGCAGGGCGGGGTGCCGTGGCCGGTGGCGCTCGGGATCGTGTTCTGGGCCGGCGTGCTGTTCCTGCTCGTGTCGGCGACGCCGCTGCGCGAGTCGATCGCCATGGCCATCCCCTCGTCGCTCCGGATGGGCATGGCGGCCGGCATCGGCCTGCTGCTCACCTTCATCGGGCTCCGCAACGCCGGGTTCATCGCGGCCAACCCGGCGACGCTGGTCGGCGTCGGCCCGCTCGACCATCGCACCGTCCTGACGCTGGCAGCCCTGGCCATCATCGTGTGGCTGACGCGGCGGCGGAACCCCGCCGCGTTCCTCGTCAGCATTCTCGTGGTGACCGCGATCGCCTGGGCGGGCGGCTGGGTCGAGGCGCCCGCACGCTGGTTCAGCCCGCCGGATTTCTCTTCCGTCCTCTTCCAGCTCGACGTGCTCGGCGCGCTCCAGCTCGCGCTCCTGCCGGCCATCGTCACGGTGATGATGACCGACCTGTTCGATTCGCTCTCGACCTTCATCGGGGTGGCGCACGCATCGAACCTGCTCGAAGCGGATGGGCGGCCGAAGAACCTGCGCCGCGGGCTGATCGTGGACGCGGTCGCCACCGGCGCGGCCGGGCTGTTCGGCAGCTCCCCCGGCACGGCGTACGTGGAGAGCGTCGCCGGCATCCGCATGGGCGGCCGCACCGGGCGGACGGCGGTCGTGGCCGGCCTGTGTTTCCTCCCCTGCCTCTTCATCGCCCCGCTGGCCGCGGCCGTGCCTCCCTACGCGACCGCCGCCGTGCTGATCATGGTGGGGGCGACGATGTTCCAGACGATCGCGAAGATCGAGTTCGAGCGCCTGGAGGTGGGCGTGCCGGCGTTTGCGACCCTGATCCTGATTCCGCTGACCTTCTCCATCACGCAGGGTATTCTGTGGGGGTTCATCCTGCACGTGCTGTTGCACTGGGTCGCCGGCCGCGGGGCCGACCTCAGCCGTGCGGTGGTGGCGCTCGCGGCAGTGTCGGTGGGTCTCCTCGTCCTGGAGCACACCCGGTAACAGATCATCGGGAGCGAGAACCAATGCAGGGATCCGGCAGAGGGTGATGGATTCGCCGATACTCGACGTCGCACGCGGCGAACTGCGGGGAATCAAGCGGCTCGCGGAGAAGTCGATCGCACAGCTGGACGAGGACCAGCTCTGGGTGAAGCTCGACCCCGAGGCAAACAGCATCGCGGTCCTGATGCGCCACATGGCCGGCAACATGCGGTCGCGGTGGACGGACTTTCGCACCGCCGACGGCGAGAAGCCCGACCGTCATCGCGATCGGGAGTTCGAGGAGACCCGTGTCGATCGCGCCGCGCTCCTCGCGGAATGGGAGGACGGCTGGCGGCGGGTGTTCGACGCGCTCGGCCCGCTGACCGACGCCGAGCTGCACGAGACGGTGTACATTCGCGAGGAGCCGCACTCGATCTACAAGGCGATCAGCCGCCAGGTGGCGCACTATGCCGGGCACGCCTACCAGATCCTGCTCCTGGCCAAGCACCTGAAGGGCGCGGAGTGGAAGACGCTGTCGATCCCGCGCGGGGAATCCGAGGCCTTCAATCGCCGGATGATCGAGAAGCGCCGCGCGTCGCCGGCGTGAGCCAGCTGCGCTGGGGCCTGCTCGGGACGGCGCACATCACCACGCGGTTGATTCCGGCGATGCGTGCGGCGCGCCGCTCGCGCGTCGCCGCGGTGGCCAGCCGCGATCCCGCCCGCGCCGCCCGGCACGCGCGCGACTGGAACATCCCGGCCGCCCATCCCAGCTACGAGGCCCTGCTGCGCGACCGCGCGATCGACGCGGTGTACGTGGCGCTGCCCAATGCCCTGCACGTGGAGTGGACGCTGCGCGCGCTCGATGCCGGCAAGCACGTGCTGTGCGAGAAGCCGCTGGCGCCGAGCGGCGAGGACGTCGACCGGGTGCGCGCCGTCGCCCGGGCGCGCGATCGCCTGGTCGCCGAGGCGTTCAT
The DNA here is from genome assembly GCA_963707795.1 of uncultured Acidobacteriota bacterium. Classification (GTDB taxonomy): domain Bacteria; phylum Acidobacteriota; class Vicinamibacteria; order Vicinamibacterales; family UBA2999; genus JACCSI01. The sequence continues at coordinate 2,409,727 of OY970174.1, forward strand.
GTACCGGCACGAGCCGCTGTTCGCGCGCATGGTGGCGATGGTCCGCGACGGCAGCGTCGGATCCGTGGAGACCATCGACGCCGGCTTCACGTTCCTGCGCCGCCGCGAGCACGACATCCGGCTCGATGCCGGCCTCGGCGGCGGCAGCCTGTGGGACGTCGGCTGTTACGCGGTCAGCGCCGCGCTCGCGCTCGTCCCCGGGCCGCCGATCGAGGCGTTCGGCTGGGCGCGGGCCGCGCCCGGCGGCGTCGATGAGTCGTTCACCGGCCTGCTGCGCTGGGCCGATGGCGTGGCCGCCAGGGTGCACAGCAGCTTCCGCGCCCCGCTCCGAACCTGGCTCGACGTCACCGGCACCGACGGCGTGCTGCGTGTGCGCAACCCGTTCAAGCCGGGGCCGCGCGAGACCATCGACATCGATCGCGGCGGGCAGATCGAGACCACCCTCGTCGAGGGCTCGGCGGAGCTGTTCGTGCGGCAGATCGACGACTTCGTCGCCGCCGCGCTCGACGGCCGTCCGCCGGCGATGAGCCTCGACGACAGCCGCGACGTCGCCGCCGCGCTGGCGGCCCTGCACCGCTCGGTCGAGCGCGGGCGGCCGGTCCAGCTATGATGAGATGTGACCGCGGACGAGCCGACCGTGCTCTGGCGGCTGTTCCGCCCGGAGGGACGCCGCGCGCGCGCCGTGCTGCTGCCGGGCACCGGACAGTTCACGCTGACTTTTTTCGTCGATAACGTCATGGACCGCGCCGAGAACTTCGATGCGCTGGAGATCGCCATGTTCAGGTCGGAGGAGGTGAGGCGCTCGCTCATCGCCGACGGGTGGAAAGACGACGAATGATCCACCTGCGCAAGCGCCATCGCACCGTTCCCGTCCGCGTCGGCGGCGTTGTCGTCGGCGGCGACGCGCCGGTGGTCGTCCAGTCGATGACGATGACCGACACCGCGGACGCGGCGGGCACGGCCCGGCAGTGCGTCGAGTTGTGGGAGGCCGGCTCGGAGATGGTGCGCGTCACCGTCAACGTGCCCGAAGCGGCCGCCGCGGTCCCCGAGATCAAGCAGCGGATGCTCGACGCCGGCTGCACGGCGCCGCTCATCGGCGACTTCCACTACAACGGCCATCTGCTGCTGACCCGCTACCCGGCCTGCGCGCAGGCGCTGGACAAGTACCGGATCAACCCGGGCAACGTCGGCACCGGCCGGCGGCGCGACGAGCAGTTCGCGACCATCTGCAAGGTCGCCGTCGAGTACGGACGGCCGGTGCGCATCGGGGTCAATGGCGGCTCCCTCAACCAGGAGCTGGTCATGACCAAGATGCAGGAGAACACCGACCGCGGCCTCGGGCGCAGCTCGGACGACATCATCAACGAGTGCATGGTGCTGTCGGCGATCCAGTCCACCGAACTGGCGCTCGAGGCCGGGCTCGGCACCGGCCAGATCATCATCTCGTGCAAGACCTCGCGCCCGATCCACCTGATCGAGATCTATCGCGCGCTCGCCCGGCAGACGAGCCAGCCGCTGCACCTCGGCCTGACCGAGGCGGGCATGGGCACCAAGGGGCTGGTCTGGTCGGCGTCGGCGATGGGTGCGCTGCTCACCGAGGGGATCGGCGACACCGTGCGCGTGTCGCTCACGCCCCGCCCGGGCGGCGATCGCCGCGAGGAGGTGTACGCCGCGTGCGAGCTGCTGCAGGCGCTCGGGCTGCGCTCGTTCGCGCCCAGCGTCACCGCCTGCCCCGGCTGCGGCCGCACCACGAGCACCACGTTCCAGGAGCTGGCCGAGCGCGTGCAGGGCTACCTGCGCGACAGCCTGCCGCGCTGGAAACTGGAATACGAGGGCGTCGAAGAGCTCACCCTCGCGGTCATGGGCTGCGTCGTCAATGGCCCCGGCGAGTCGAAAGCCGCGAACATCGGCATCTCGCTGCCCGGCACCGGCGAGGCGCCGAACTGCCCCGTCTACATCGACGGCGAGCACGTGACGACGCTGCGCGGGAGCTACGAGGAGCTGGCCGCGGCCTTTCAGGCGCTGCTGGACGACTACGTCGCGCGCACGTATCGCCGCCGCGACGCCGCCGCGGCGGTGCACAAGCCCTGACCCGGAGGCGATAGAATGGCGCGCGAGTCATGCCGTTCGCACGCGTCGTCGCCTTCCTCCTCGCCATCGCCGCTGCGGCCGCGAGCGGCGCCGGTTCCGAGGCGCGCCAGACCGATCGCTTCGACATCCTGATCCGCAACGCCCGCGTCTTCGACGGCAACGGCAACCCGTGGATCCGCGCCGATGTCGGGATCGTCCGCGACCGCATCGCCGCCGTCGGGCGGCTGGGCGGCGCGACGGGCGCCAAGACCCTCGAGGCGGAGGGCCTGGCGCTGGCCCCCGGCTTCATCGACGTGCACTCGCACGCCGGCGGCGGGCTGGCGACCGACGAGCTCAAGCACGGCCGCCCGGTGCTGGCGCAGGGCATCACCACGGTCATCGTCAACCCCGACGGCGGCGGGCCGACCGACCTGGACGCGCAGGCCGGGCGCTACGCGCGCCAGGGCATCGGCCTCAACGTCGGCCTGATGGTGCCGCACGGGTCGGTGCGCGAGGCGGTCATGGGCATGACCGACCGCGACCCCGACTCCGAGCAGATCGCCGAGATGGTGGATCTGGTGCGGCGCGGCATGCGGGCCGGGGCGTTCGGCCTGTCGAGCGGGCTGTACTACGCGCCCGGCTCGTACGCCAGGACCGGGGAGGTCGTGGCACTCGCACGGATGGCGGCGCAGTTCGGCGGCGTCTACAGCAGCCACATCCGCGACGAAAGCGACTACTCGATCGGCGTCGTCGCCGCGGTCCAGGAAGTGATCACCATCGCCGAACAGGCCGGCCTGATCGGCGTCGTGAGCCACATGAAGGCGCTCGGGCCGGCCAGCCACGGCCTGTCGCTGGCGCTGGTCGAGCGCATCGAGGCCGCGCGCGCCCGCGGCGTGCAGGTCTATGCCGATCAGTATCCGTACAGCGCCAGCGGCACGGGCATCGTCGGCGCGCTGGTGCCGCGCTGGGCGCAGGTCGGCGGCCGCGACGCCCTGCTGACGCGGCTGCGCGGGCCGGAGCGCGCGAAGATCGTCGCCGAGGTGCGCGAGAACATCGCCCGCCGCGGCGGCGCCGACACGCTGATGATCAGCCGCTTCGTGCCCGACCCGTCGCTCGAAGGCCGCCGCCTCGGCGCGCTGGCGGGAGAGGCCGGCCGGCCGCCGGAGGAGCACGCGCTGGATCTCCTGGCCGCGCGGCGATGCCAGCCTGGTGTCGTTCAACATGTCCGAGCGCGACATCCGGCTGATCATGCAGCAGCCATGGACGATGACCAGCACCGACGGCGACCTGGTGCCGCTCGGACGCGGCAAGCCGCACCCGCGCGCCTACGGCGCCTTCCCGCGCAAGCTGCGGCAGTACGTGCGCGAGGAGCAGGTCGTCGATCTGCCCTTCGCGCTGCGCTCGATGACCAGCCTGCCGGCGCAGGTGTTCGGGCTCAAGGATCGCGGCCAGATTCGCGCCGGCGCGTTCGCCGACATCGTCGTCTTCGACCCGGCGGCGATCCGCGACGCGGCCACCTACGAGGACCCGCACCAGCTCGCCGAGGGGATGACGCACATCCTCGTCAACGGCGTGCTGGTGCGCGAGAACGGGACGTTCACCAGCGATCTCCCCGGGCGCGTGCTGGCGCCGGAGCGCCGCTAGAACTGCTCGATCTCGAGGACTGGGTCCTCCTGTTCGTTGCCCAGCCAGACGGAATATTTCGCCGCTCCCGCCGGCGTGTCTTCGCGCAGGGCGCATTCGATCTTGCGGCGGTTCTTCTTGTTGCAGGAGGGCAGGGGATCGCCGTCGCCCTTGTCGAATTTCACCTCGACCTCCAGGCTGGTCGCGCATCCCGAGGGATCGTTGATCTTCCACTCGACCTTGCGGTCCCTGCCCTTCTTGACCCGGAAGTACGGCGTGGTGTTGATGTGACACGTATTGCCGGCGTCCCGCCAGAGCTCGATCGTTCCCTTGTTGAGCGGCGCATTCTGCAGTTGCAGCGAGGCGCACGCCGGCCCGCCCACCACGCCAACGGTGACGGCAACGCATACGATTCGGATGTTCATCGGGGAGGTCCTCCAGATGGAGCGGGTTTACCGAGCATCGCCTGGAATCGCGGCGAGCTCTTGAAGGCCTGGAACTCGTCGGTTTCGGCGACCAGGCTGCGGCTGTAGCCGCGATCGATCGCCCGTTCGAGCGCATCCAGCGCGGGATCGACCTGACCACGGATCGCGTAGACCACCGCCGCACTGTGCAGCACCTGGACGTCGTCGGGCGCGATGCCGAGCGCCGTCTCCAGGCGCTGGCGGCTGCCGGCGAGGTCGCCCGCCTTCGCCGCATAGGTGGCCACCGCCGCCAGGGTAACGGCGTCGCTCGGGTTCACGATCAGCTCGGCCTCACCCAATTGCACCGCCGCCCGGTACGCAGCGCGCGCGTCTGCCGACTGCCCGAGACGTCGCAGCGCATCGCCGAGGTTGCCGTGTGTGTTGAAGCTGCTGGGACGAATCTTGATCGCCTCGCGGTAGGCCTCGGCCGCCTGGCGGTAGTCGCCGTTTCGGTAGTGCAGCGTACCGATATTGGAATAGGCGGCCGCCGACGGGCGTATTGCGGTGGCGCGCTGGTAGTTGGCCAGGGCCTCCTCGTCCCGCCCCAGGGCCTGATAGACGGTTCCGAGCTGCTGGTAGCCGATGAAGTTGTCCGGCTGCAGCTGGATCACCCGCTGGAACGCCTCTGATGCTTCCTCATAGCGTGCCGCCTGATACAACCTCAAGCCGAGGGTGCTGTAATGCCCCCAGAAGCTCGGGCGCAACGCGATTGCCTTTCGCAACTCGGCCACGGCTTCGTCGATCTTGCCCTGGCGGGCCAGCACGCTTCCGAGCTCGCGGCGGGCGTCGTCGTAGTTGGGCCGCAGCACGAGCGCGTGCTGCAGTTCGTCCACGGCTTCGTCCAGCCGCCCGTTGCCGGCCAGCGACAGCGCCAGCGAGTAGCGGACACTCGCCCGGGTGGGATCGATGCGCAGGGCCGTCACTCCGGCATCGAGCGCCGCGTCGGCGTGCTCGCGCGACTTGCTCTCCAGGTAAAGCGCCCACAGCGCCTCGCCGCGTGCGGCATGCGCGTCGGCGAAGCGCGGGTCGCGCGCCACCGCTTCCTGGAACGCCTGCAGCGCGGCTTGTATGTTGCCGCGGATGTCGCGGCGCTCGAGCAGCGTCCGCCCCCGCCAGTAGGCGGCGAGCGCCTCGGCGTCGAGCGTCGGCTGCTCGGCCAGGCTGGCGCGGTCGGCGGCCGAGAGCTGCACCTGCAGCGCTTCCGCGAGCACGGACGCCAGGCGCGCCTGCAGCTCGAAGATCGTTTCGAACCGCCCTTCCACCGTGTCGGCCCAGGCGACGGACGCATCGCCGCGAATGAGGTTGAGACTGATGCGGAGCTGATCGCCGGCCTGCTGCACGCTGCCGTCCACCAGGTAGGTGGCATCGAGCTCGGTCGCCAGCGCCGGCAGATCGCGCGCGCGGCTGCGTGCGTCGGCGACCGCGGACCGCGACAGTACCGTGACCGAGGGCAGCGCCGCGAGCCGGGCAACGAGGCTGTCGGCGACGCCCAGTGCGACGTAGTCCCCGCCCGCATCGCCGCTGGCGTTGGTCAGCGGCATGACCGCGACCACCGGCGGACGCCCGGCGCGCGGTCCCGGCGTGGACGAACGGAGCGAGGAGACCAGCGCGGCCACGCCGATCAGCCCGACCAGCACGGCCGCCGCCGTCACCGCCCACGATCGGCGCGTGCGGCCGAGCGCCACCGGCGCGGTGCCGGTGGGCAGATGCGCGCGCAGGCCCTCACGGAATTCGCCGGCGGTCTGCGGACGCCTGGCCGGGTCGCGGGTCAGCGCCCGCGCCAGCAGGTCGTCGAGCTGCGGCGGCACGTCGGGGACGAGGGCGCTGACGTGCGGCGGCGCGTCGGCGAGCATCGCCCGCACGACTTCCGTCGCTTCGTTCCCCGGGAACGGACGCTCCCCGGCGAGCATCTCGTAGAGCACGACGCCGAGCGAGAAGATGTCGGCGCGCGCATCCGCCGGCTGCCCGAGGCACTGCTCGGGAGCCGCATAGCCGATCGTGCCGGTGAAGCTCGCCGTCGTCCGCACGTTGGCATCGCTGGCGGGCTCGCGCGGCAGGGTGCGGGCGATGCCGAAGTCGAGCACCTTGACGACGCCGTCCGGCGCGATGGCGATGTTCGCGGGCTTGAGGTCGCGATGCACGATCCCGCGCTCGTGCGCCGCCCCGAGCGCCTGCGTCAACTGCAGCGCGATGGCGAGCGCGGTGTCCACCGGCAGCCGGCCCTTGTGCAGCCGCGCCGCCAGCGTGTCGCCCTCCACGTACTCGAACACGATGACGACGTGGCCGTCGTGGTCGAGCACGTCGTGCACGGCGGCGATGTTCGGGTGGCTCAGCGACGCGGCCGCGCGCGCCTCGCGCAGCAGTTGATCGCGGCCGGCGGCAGTGCCGGCCTGCTCGCCGGACACCGTCTTCAGCGCGACCTGGCGGCCGAGGCGCGTATCCTCCGCCAGCAACACCGTGCCCATGCCACCGGCGCCGAGCGGGCGCACCACCCGATAGGGGCCGACGTGCTGCGGAACGGGCATCTCAGCGGTGAGGATAGCACCGTCGCTACGGCGGCGGCGTGGACGCGCCGGTGATCAGGCGGACGCTGCGCTGATAGGTCGCGTACGAGGTCGCCCACTGCAACAGCACCGAGAGCCGGTTGCGGAACCCGACCAGGAACATGATGTGGACGAACAGCCACAGCAGCCACCCGGCGAAGCCGGAGATGCGCGCCCAGCCGAAATCGGCAATCGCCGCGGCGCGGCCGATGGTCGCCATGTTGCCCGGGTCGCGATAGCGAAACGGCGTGGCCGGATCGCCGGCGAGGCGCCGGAGGATGTTGCGCGCCGCGTGCGTGCCCTGCTGCTTGGCGACCTGCGCGACGCCCGGCAGCGGCACGCCGCGCTCGTCGACGAGCGACGCGAGGTCGCCGGCGACGAACACGTTGGCCAGCCCGGGCACCGACAGGTCGCGCGCGACCAGCACCCGTCCGGCGCGGTCGAGCGGCGCGCCGAGCGATTGGCCCAGCGGCGAGCCGGCCACGCCGGCGGCCCAGATGATCGTGTGCGCGGCCACGCGGTCGGCGCCAACCTGGATCGCGTCGGCCTCCACGCCGGTGACCATCGCACGCTCCCACACCTCGACGCCGAGCTGGCGCAGCGTCCGCCGGGCGAACTCCCGCAGCGTGGGCGGGAAACTCGGGAGGATCGTGTCGCCGCCCTCCATGAGCACGATACGGGCGGATTCCGGATCGATGGTGCGGTACTCGCGACGCAGCGTGTGACGCGCGATCTCGGCCAGCGCGCCGGCCAGTTCGACGCCGGTCGGCCCGCCGCCGATGAGGACGAATGTCAGCAGGTGCCGCTTGCGCGCCGGATCCGTCTCGCGCTCGGCTTCCTCGAAGGCGAGCAGCATCTGCCGCCGCATCGCCAGCGCGTCGTCCAGCGTCTTCAGGCCGGGGGCGTGCGCCGCCCATTCTTCGTGCCCGAAGTACGAGTGCGCGGCGCCCGCGGCGACGATCAGGTAGTCGTAGCGAATGCGCTCGCCGGCGTCGAGCACGACGGACGCGCCGGCGGCGTCGATCGTCGCGACCTCGGCGAGCAGCACGCGCAGGTTCGTCTGCCGGCGCAGGATCCACCGGATCGGCGAGGCAATGTCGCCCGGCGACAGCCCCGCCGTGGCGACCTGGTAGAGCAGCGGCTGGAAGACGTGGTGGTTGTGGCGATCGACGAGGGTGACGGCGACCGGCGCCCGGCTGAGGGCGCGCGCGGCATCCAGCCCGGCGAAGCCGCCACCGATGATGACCACGTGCGGGGGCGCGGCGGGAACGTCGTTCATGTCGATGATGAAATGATATGGCGGTTTCGGCGGCCGCCGAGGATGCCCGCCGGCGCGCGCCTGCGTTAAGCTGTACGCATGGCTCGTCCAGGCATCGCACCGACCGAAACCCACGTGCACACGGCGTGTCCGCTCGACTGCCCGGACGCGTGCAGCCTCACGGTCACGCTGCGCGGCGGCCGCATCACGCAGATCGACGGCGCCGACGACAACGACGTCACCCGCGGCTACATCTGCGCCAAGGTGCGCCAGTTCCACCACCGCGTCTACGGCGACGATCGCGTGCTCTACCCGGCGATGCGGCAAGGCGCCAAGGGATCGGGCGCGGTCCGCCGCGTGAGCTGGGACGCCGCACTCGATCAGATCGCGGCGAAGGTCCGCGAGGTCCGCGACGAGTTCGGCGCCGAGGCGATCCTGCCGCTGTGCTACGGAGGGTCGAACGGCCTGCTCACCCAGGACACCACGGACGCGACGCTGTTCCGCCGGCTGGGCGCCTCGCGGCTCCTGCGCACGGTGTGCGCGGCGCCGACCGGCGCCGCCAACCAGGGGCTCTACGGCAAGATGGCGTCGATCAGCTATCACGACTACCCCGAGGCCAGGGTGGTCGTGGCGTGGGGCGTCAACCCGGCGACTTCCGGCATCCACTTGATGCCCTTCCTCAAGGAGGCGCGCGAGCGCGGGACGAAGCTGGTGGTGATCGATCCGCGGGTGACGGTGCTGGCGCGCCAGGCCGACCTCTTCCTGCAGCCGCGTCCGGGCACCGACCTGGCGATCGCGCTCGCCTTTCATCGCTTCCTGTTCGAGGAGGGCGGCGCCGACGCGGCGTTCCTGGCGGCGCACACCACCGGGGCCGATCGGCTGCGGGAGAAGGCGTCGGCGTGGACGTTCGAGCGCGCCGCCGACGTCAGCGGCGTCCCGGCCGCCTCCCTGCGCGCCTGTGCCGAGCTCTACGCCCGCACCTCGCCGGCGCTGGTCAAGTGCGGGTGGGGGCTGGAGCGCAATCGCAACGGCGGCAGCGCCGCCGCGGCCATCCTCGCGCTGCCGGCCGTCGCCGGCAAGTTCGGCGTCCGCGGCGGCGGCTACTCGATGAGCAACTCCGCCTCCTGGAACCTCAATCGCACCTGGGTCGGCGATCCGGAGCCGCCGACGCGCGCCGTCAACATGAACCACCTCGGGCGCGCGTTGATCGGCACCGAGGGGCAGACGCCCATCAAGCTGCTGTTCGTCTACAACTGCAACCCGGCGGTCACCATGCCCGACCAGCGCCGCGTGCTGCAGGGCCTCGAGCGCGACGACCTCTACACCGTCGTCTTCGATCAGGTGTTCACCGATACGGCCTTCTACGCCGACGTGGTCCTGCCGGCGACCACGTTCCTCGAACACTACGACATCGTGAAGTCGTACGGCCCGCTCACGATGCAGCTGGCCAAGCCGGTCATCGAAGTCGTCGGCGAGGCGCGATCGAATGCCGAGGTCTTCGCCGACCTGACCCGGCGCCTCTCCCTCGATCGCGAGGGCGATCCGGGCGATGAGCTCGAGGCGATGCTGCAGGTGATCGACCGGCTGCCGCCTCCGCACGGCGACGAGCTGCGCGCCGCCGGCGCCGCCACGGCGCCATTCGCCGGCCGTCCCGTCCAGTTCGTTGACGTGATGCCGCGGACGCACGACGAGAAGGTGCACCTGTTCCCCGACCACCTCGATCGCGAAGCGCCGCTCGGCCTTTACGGCTTCCAGCCCGACCCGGCGACCGTGCGCTACCCGCTCGCCCTCATCTCACCGGCGAGCGAACGCACCGTCAGCTCCACGCTGGGCGAGCTGCCCCGGCCCGCGATTCGGCTGGACCTGCATCCCGAGGATGCGGCCGCGCGCGGCATCACCGACGGCGAGACCGTGCGGATGTTCAACGACCTGGGGGAAGTGCGGATTGCGGCGCGGGTGTCGCCGCTCGTGCGTCCCGGCACGGTCGCCATGCCCAAGGGCGTATGGCGCCGGAACATGAGCAACGGCCTGACCTCGAACGCGCTGGTGCCGGATACGCTGAGCGACCTCGGTGCCGGCGCGTGCTTCAACGACGCGCGGGTGCAGGTCGAGAAGCTGCCGATGTGACGGCCGCCGGCTGGCGCCGGCGGCCCGGGTGTGCCGTCTGGACGGCGTGATGATTACAGGTTGGAGACTGGCCGCATCCGAGCGACTCGCCGAGGTGTACTCCGCTTATGCGCGGGAAGAGTCCTGTTCGGTGAGTCGAAGCACCGGGCCGCGTCGCCGAGATTCGCTGCCCAATCTCAACCTGCAATCATCGGAGGCCGAACGTCCGCTTACGCGGCGGGTTCGGTGGGGTTCACCGGCGGTGTCATCGGCTCGATGACAGACTCCGCCGCAACCGGCAGCTTGCCACGGCCGCCGCGGCTTGCCATGCCGCCCTTGCGGCCGGCCTCGCGAGCCTCATCGGACGACCACTCGTGGGCCGTACCCTTCTGGTGCGCGGCACGCCCGCCCTTGCTGGCGATATCCCGCTGCTTGTCGGGTGACATGGACGCGAATCCTCGACGTTCTTTGCGCGTTTCGTTCACGGTGTAACTCCCTTCGGCTCGTCTACTCGCAAGGGATGTGCCGGCCACCTCGGCCTTCCCGGATCTGCCACCTAACCTGCTGAACAGACTGAATTTACAGCATTGACGAGCTGGTGGGCCACCTGAGCAGGTGTGATGGGATTCGCTACAGTAGAGGTAGGCAATGCTGTATATCTGTACGCACGACGCCGAAATTGGGTGGTCGATTTCACAACTCGCCACTACGAGAGGAACCGAGGGCAAACAGCCAATTCCCGACCGCGTGAGCCCTCTCCCGTGCACGCGCAGGCAACCGGCTACAATTGCAGCATGAGCATGTGCGGCGGGCCTCCAGGCCTCACCCCCGAACCGGCCGGGAACCAGAGCGGACGCACGGTCTTCTGCGTGAAGTTCCAGAAGGATCTCCCGGGGCTCGACAGCCCACCCTGGCCCGGCGAGATCGGTCAGCGCATCTACGAACAGGTCTCGGCGCAGGCGTGGACGCTGTGGGAGGAGCGCCAGAAGATGATCCTCAACGAGTACCGCCTGATGCCGTGGCAGAAGGAGGCGCAGGAGGTCATCCTCAAGCACATGGAGGATTTCTTCTTCGGCGAGGGCGCCGCACTGCCGCCCGGCTACGTGCCCCAGCAGGCGAAGTCCTAGGGGCCCGGCCTCATGATCGCCTGGCCACCGTGATGGCGCGGTCGATCACAAACGACAGTTGCGCGTGCGCCTCGCGCAGCGCGCGCTCCACCGCCGCCGGGGTGTCGGCGCGGGCGAAGATGAATCCCAGATAGCTCGCGCCCTCGGGAAGCGGCAGCAGCCGCTGGTCGGGCTTCGCCGTAATCCGCACGTCCTCGACGCCGGCGACGCGGCGCGCCCGGTCGACGCCCGTGACGCGGCGGTACACGCCCGCGGCGGGAATCGGGAATCATCATCACGCCCGAGGCCTGCGGTTCGCGCCGCCAGCCGGCCAGCGGCTCGCCGAGCGCGTGGCGCAGCAGCAACTCCTCGAGGCCGATGCGGGCGCCGCCGCTGTCGTCGAAGCGGAGCGCGTTGGCGCACAAGCCGCCGATCGCCCTCGCCGCCACCTCGAGGACGAACACGCCGCGGCGGTTGACGCGGCACTCGGCGTGGATCGGCCCGTGCCAGAGGCCCAGCGCCTGGGCCGCGTCGGCCACCGCGGCGGTAATCGCGGACTGGACCGCCTGCGTCCGCGCGCGACGGGGTCACGTAGAGGGTCTCCTCGAAGAAGGGGCCGTTCAGCGGATCGGGTTTGTCGAAGAGCGCGAGCGGGCGCAACTCGCCGCGCTCGAGCACGCCCTCGAGGGCATATTCCGATCCGTCGATGAACTGCTCGACGAGCATCTCGTCTGCGGCCGGGTCGTGCAGGGCGCGGACATCGGGCGCGGCGAGGATGCGATTGACGCGGTCGAAGGCGTCCACGAATTCCGCCGTCACGTTGGCGCGAATCACGCCGCGGCTGCCCGACAGCACCGTGGCCTTGACCACGACCGGCCACGACAGTTCCGCGGCCAGCGCGCGCGGATCGGCCGCGCGGGGCACGACGCGGAACCACGGCACCAGCAGGCCGGCACTGCGCAGATGCTCGCGCATCACGCGCTTGTCCCGCGACGCCGCCGCAGCCGCCGGCGGATGGCCGGGCAGCCCGAGCGCGCGCGCCGCCCGCGCAGCGAGGACGGCCGGCCGGTCGCCCACGGCCACGATCCCGTGCACCGGCCGCGCCCGCGCGGCCGCCAGAATCGCCTCGATCGCCGCGGCTTCCTGATGAAACCGCACCGCAATCGCGCCATCCGACCAGGGGTCCTCGAGCTGATCACAGCGATCGGTCACAAAGACCAGCTCCACCCCCACCCGCGCCGCCGCCTCGCCAAACATCCGGGTCTGATACCCGGTCGTCGTCGCGACGAGCAACACGCGTCTCATCTCACTATCCACACAGCGCTCCGCACCTGCCGCACCCGTCGCACCCGTCGCACCTGTCGCACCTGTCGCACCTGTCGCACCTGTTATATGAGAGCCACCTGCTCTGCGTTGGGCTCGGCTCAACAGAACCACGGCTCGTCCAGGTAGGGGATCGTCGATCGCGCCGGGCGGGGCGACGGATGGGCGGTCAGGCCGGCGAGCCTCCGCACCTCCTCGAACACCTCCCGGCGTGAGGCGGCGGGGCGCGCGACGACCACACGCATGATGGCAGCTTGCAGCGCGTCGATCGCAGGGTCTGCGTGCCGCCAGGGGTAGGTCAGCGTCGCCGGGTCGAACGGCAACAGGTGCGCCCGAAGGTCGTCGAGCTCCAGCAGCCGGGACCCCTCGGTCACGAGCAGCCGGAGTCCCCACTGCACCGGCGCGACGTGTTCGACCAGGTGCAGCGCCGCCATGGTGTCCAGCAGATCGGCCAGGCTGGCGGCGGTCGTCCACGGCGTGAAGGCGACGAACGTGGGAACGAACGCGACGCCGGCGTCGCGGCACAACCGGGCGGCGGTGATCACGTCGGCGCGGGTGTGGCCCTTCTCCAGCCGTTCGAGGACTTCATTGTCCAGCGACTCGACGGCGCTGGTGACGAACAGGCACCCGGTGCGCGCGAGCACTGGCAGCAGCACGCGGTGAGCCAGCAGGTGCTCGACTTTGATGGTGGCGTCATAGGTGACCTGCGGATGTCGTTCGTGCAGCTGCTCGACCAGCCGCCGGGCGTGCGTCGGACCGTTGAAGAAATCGGGGTCGCCAAAGGTGATGTGCGACGCGCCGGCCGCGACCTGCTGGGCGACGTCCTGCAGCACCACCTCGGCCGGCACGACGCGGAACTGCCCGTCGTAGATCGGCACGATCGGGCAGTGGCGGCACCGGTGCTTGCAGCCCCGCGTCGCATCGGTCGCGCCGGCGATCCGATGCGATCCATCCGGCATGCGCACGGTCGCGTACTGGGCGAGCGGCGGCAGGGACGAGCGGTCGGGCGTCACGAACGTCAGCCTGGGCAGATGCGGGGACGACCGGCGCGGCGAGGCGGGCACTCCCCCGTCGCCCGCGCCGGCCCCCGCAGGGGCCGGGCCCGTGGCGAGGCTGACGAGATCGGCCTCGGCCTCCGGGCCGATGATGGCCGCGACGCCGCGATCGCGCAGCACCTGCCGGCTCAGCGGCGCGTACAAGCCGTAGGCGGCAATCGTGGCCAGCGGGTTGAGGGCGCGCACCCGATCGATGACCGGCAGGGCGAGCCGCGTGGCGGTGTGCATGGGCAGGTAGAACGCCACGAGCGTCGCGCGGCGCACCGCGGCTTCGTCGAGTGGCTGCCGTGACAGGTCGCCGGTGGCCACCGCGACACCCGCGCGCCGCAGCCACGCCGCCGGCGACGCCAGGCCGAAGGGCTGGCGGCCGAGATCGTAGGTGGACAGGAGCAGGACCGACACGCACTTCGATTGTAGTCGGTGCCCCGCGGTCAGGCCGGGCGCCGGCTCGTGCGAAACACCTGAGCCAGCAGCGCGGCCGCGCGCGGGATGGAGTAGTGCTCGACCGCATACGCGCGGCCCCGTTGTCCCATCTCCAGCCGCGCTCTCGCGTTGGTGAGCAGGCTGGACAGCGCGGCAAACCACTCGTCCTCGGTGCGCGCTTCGAGATGGGTCGCTCCCGGTACCCCGATCTGCGCGACCACGCCGACCGGCGATGCGACGTAGGGGATGCCGCAGGACAGGTACTGGATCGCCTTGAAGCCGGACTTCCCTTCCGCCCACGCCTCCGCCACGATGGGATAGACGGCCACGTCGAACGACTGCAGGTCGGCGAGCTCGCGATCGAGCCGCCACGGCTGCATGTCCACCGCAAGCCCGTCGAGCGGCGGCTCGGTGGTGCCCGCGCCGACGAGGCGCAGACGAAAGCGGTGCACCTCGGCCAGGCGGCGGAGCACCGGCAGCAGCGTGCGGAAGTAGGGGAACGTCGAGTGCGAGCCGATCCAGCCGAGGACCAGCTCGCCGGGCGGACGGGCCGTCCGCGGGACCGCGCGGGTGACGTCCACCATCGTCGGGATGACGGTGGTCGGCACGTCGAAACGCGCGATGTGCGCGGCGATGCCGGGGTTGCCGCAGACGACGTGGCGGGCCCAGCGGATCAGGTGATTGGTCTTTCCCCGCCACTTCACGGCGCCGGCGAGGCGGCCGAACACGTCGCTCGGCCGATCGAGGTACGTCGCATCGTCGAGGTCGAGGACGAGCGGCAGGCGGCGCTGCGCCAGATACTCGACCACCGGCGGCCCGACCAGCGCCGCTTCGCGCTGCACGAACACGACGTCGTAGCGGCCGAGCCGCAGCACGTCGCCGACGCGGCGGCCGAGGCCAGCCGCGATGCCGGCGGCGGACATCCACGCACGCCGCCGGTCGTACAGCCCGGTGAACACGCGATTGCTGAGGAACGGATGGACGTCCATTGCGACCCCGGCGTCGGCCAGCGCCGGCACGAACTGCAGGATCCGGTGGCGCGTGACGGCGGCCAGCTCAGGGTAGGTGGCGAGCGCGAGAACGCGCAGGTCGTGGGACATTCACCGCGACGAGGGGTCGGCATCCGCCGTGCGACCCAGGAGGTAGCGAATTTCGTAGCAGGGAAACAGGTAGCAGAGATTCTCCTCCCACAGCTCCTGCAGGTAGCGGCACGAGTTGAAGAGCGGTCCCACCAGCCGCTTGATCGCGTGCCGGCCGTAGAAGGGCACCGAGGACTTGAATCGCAGGTCGACCTGTTTCACGGTCAGGTGGTCGCGGCGGACGTAGCCGGGGACCTGCCGGCGAAAGCGCGTGTCGCGGGCGTAGTAGGACATCGTGTAGAGGCCGAAGCCGACGCCGCTGACGTGGGTCGGGTCGGAGTGGTAATACGGGTTGGCGAAGTGCGGCACGATGATCTCGATCTCGCCGCCGGGCCCGAGCAGGCGGCTCATCGCATCGAGCAGCCGCCCGGGGTCGGGAACGTGCTCGAGAAAGTGCGCCGAGGTCACCAGCCGCGCGCTGCCCGCCGGGAACGCGCCGAGGACTTCGGCCGCGTCGCCGACGATGTCCACGGCGTCGGCGTCGAGGACGTCGACGGCGATGGCCTCGGCGTAGCGCTTCGCCGGCCCGCAGCCGAGCTCGATGACGACATCGCGCAGCGTCTCCGGCCGTGCCAGCAGTCCGCGCTTGTCCCTCATGCCGGCGCCGCCCCGTGTCCGGCGGCGGGCCGGCGCCGGATCGCCGCGCCGAAGATCAGAATGGTCGTCAGCTCGCCGGCCGCGGCGCCGAGCACGATGCCCCACAAGCCGAACGCCGACAGTGCGGCCACCTGGTACAACAGCCCGAGCAGCAGCGTGACCACCGACCACCGCGCCGCGATCGATTCGAGGCCGCGCGCCTGCAGCAGGAATCCGGCCATGGTGCTGAAGATGGTCAGCGCCGCGAGGGCCGCGAACGCCACGACCAGCGGGGCGAGCGATCGAGGAACCTGCAGCAGCTCGCTCACGGGTGTCATCAGCAGCGCCAGCGTCGCCACCCCGAGGAAGACGCCCAGGCCGGAGACGATCGTATAACGAACGAGGAGCCGCCGCACTCCGGGCGCGTCACCCGCCCGCGTGCGCCGCGTCAGATCGGGAAAGTGCAGCAGTGCCAGCGACGTGGGCACGAGGAGCAGCGCGCCGTGGAGGGCGACGGCGACCGAGAACACACCCAGTTCGGCGCGGGTCGTGAAGCGCTCGACCGTGAACACGGCCAGGCGCGAATAGATCACCCCGAGAATCATCTGCGCGCCGAAGGGCCACAGCAGGGCCGCCGTCGCCGGCAGTCCCGTCGCCGCCAGCGACATCACCCACCACCGGCCGGCCGCAAGGACGACCGCTTCGACGAGCTTGCCGGCCACGTAGGCGGCGACGAACCACAGCGGACCGAGCCCGAGCGCCAGCGAGGTCCCGCCGAGTGCGGCAAAGACGCCGACGCCGGCGGCGACGGCCGTGCCGATGGGTCGGACGGCGGCTGACACGACGCGCTCGCTGATGGCGTTGGTCGTGATCACCATCGCCGGACAGAGGGGGAAGAGCACGGCGAGGAATCGGGCGACCTGGGGATCGAGCCAGCCCGCCAGCGCCGCGAGGCTGCCGGCCGCGAGCACGGCCGCCGCGAGCAGCAGGCGCAGCGACGTCGAAGAGGCGAGAAAGTGGGCGGCCGGCGCGGGCGGCAGCGTGGCGAGGTTGCGCGGCAGGGCGCGGGTGGCGCCCCAGTCCACGACCACGGTCGCGACCGCGATCATGGCGTAGGCGACGGTGAACGCCGCCAGGTCTTCGAGTCCCCAGCGGCCGGCAATGAACAGGCCGATGAGAAGGGGCGTCCCCCCGGCTGCGGCGCGGAACGCGATCAGCGGAATCGCGTCGGCGACCGCGCGCAGATGAGAGGTCAGCAAGCCGACCGAAGTGTACTGGAGACCGGCGCCGCCTTCCTATTTCGTCGGCGTCGCGCCAGTGACCGTGACCTTCACGTGGGCGTTGGTCCAGCAGCACTGAAACCCGCCGCCGCCGTCACCGGACCGGTCGTTGACCTGCGCGCGCAGGACGTAGTCGCCGGGCGCCGCAAAGGTCGCGGTCGTGCTCACGCGGCCCCCCTGCTCCACGGCGGGCCGCTCGCTGGCAAACGTGACGTCACCGGGACCGCGATGCGTGGTCCAGACCATGACGATGGGTGGCTGCTTGCGCTGGATCGGGTTCAGGTCCGGATCGTTTTCGTCGCCATCGGTCACCGTAGCGGTGAGCGGCAACGGCGTCCCCGCGACCGCGGTGAGCGTGGCCGCGATTCCGACCGGCGGCCCCGCGAACACCGGTCCGGCCGGGTCGAACTGAATCTTCGGCGGCTCGTTTCCCTGCGCCAGTTCCTTGAAGGGCTCCACCTGGTATCCCTTGATGACGCCCACCGGGATCGAGGTCGTGTGGCCGTTGGCCACGATCGTCCAGGTCAGTCGCTTGTCGCCGAAGTCCTTCGGCACCTTGATGGTGAAGACGCCCCACTGCCGGCGCGGCAGGAAATGCGTGGGCTGCCCGTAATCCGGTCCCCCGGGTTCGATGCGGTTGTTCGGGCCGATCGGAATATCGAGTGTCTCTTTCAGGTTGCGATTGAAGTATCCGATGAGCAGCGTATGACCGCCATCGGGATTGGCGTACCAGCCTTCGAAAGCGGCGGTCACGCTCTGGCCGGCGTCGCGCGCGGGCTGCAGCGGCAACTGGCCAGCGGCGCCCGGCATCGTAACGGAACAGACCACCGCTACCGCAGCTACGCCGGCGACGATTCGATTTCGAGACATCTGCACTCCAATGCCAGGGATTCGGCGCGAGTGGGGCCGGGTGCGGGAACCGATGTCGGCAGGTGCCGGGACCGGTCCGGGCCCCAGAAACGACAAAGGGCGCCGCGCTCGCGCGCGGCGCCCCTGGCCCAACCTACCGCTGCGGATGGTTGGTCGTGGTCGCAGCGGCCTTCTGCTTGCGCTTCTCGACCTCCGCCTTGAAGTCTTCCTCGTCCATGTAGGTGATGTTCACCCACGCGTGCGCCATCTCGTCGACGGTGCGGTCACCCCAGCCGACCCACTGATTCGGGTCGGGATTGCTCTTGTTGGCCGCGGTGTTGTCGTGCCACGAGGTGATCTTGAGGACGGTCCCCTTCGGCAGCAGCGGCGCGGCATCGTCGGCGTAGACGTAGTTGTTGTGCCAGTTGAAGTTGAAGTCGCTGACCATGCTCAGCATCTGCGTCTGGCCGGTCGGCAGGATGGCTTCCATCGCCATGGCCTTGCCGCGCAGGTGCATGTGCGGCTGGAAGTTCTCGACCCGTCCGGCCTTGCGCATGACGTGGAAGTTGGTGCCCACGTAGACGCTGTTCGGCTGGATGTCGAGGGCGCGATTGCCGCCGGTGATGCCGCTGAACAGCGCCAGCGCCTGGCGGTACTTCGGCTCCTGGCCCTTGGGATAGAAGTAGATGCCGAGCTCGACCGAGTCGGTGATGTCCTCGCCGACCGCGGAGTAGTGGATGTCCCACACGATCTTCGATCCCGGCAGCATCAGCTTGCCGGAGTTCGGCCGCATGATCTCGCCCTGCTTGCCGACGGCCCACTCCATGAACAGGCCGGGGCCGGGTTCGTCGCCGGAGCCGGGCGCCGCCGACGACTGTGACGCGTCGCCGTTCTCCGACTGCTGTAAACGCGCCAGCGCGTGATGGGTGACGCGCCGCCCCTTCACCGTGGACGGGCGGATCTCGATGGCGCGCACCCAGCGCGGCTCGGTCAACCCCGTCGCCACAGCCGGCTTGTACCAGGCATCCTGCGCCATCGCCCGCTGCGTGTAGGGCGGCGACTTGATGATGAGATCCGGCGGGCCGCCGTACAGCTCGGCGAAGTTCCAGACGTTGTCGTCCGCCCACGTGACCGGCGGGGGCATGTCCTTGGGATCACCCTTCGGCGCGCCGGCATCCACCCAGCGCACGATCGTGTCGATCTGTTCGTCGCTGAGCGCGCGGTCGTTCTGGAAGTGCTGGATCCCGATGGTGCGGTCGATGTGCCACGGCGGCATCTGCCGCGTCGCGACGCGGTTCTTGATCGAACGCGCCCACGGCCGGGCCTCTTCGTAGGTCACCAGCGACATGGGGGCAATCGAATCGGGCCGGTGGCACGATTCGCACTTGTCCTGGAAGATGCCGGCGACGTCCTTGGTGAACGTCGGCGTCGGCGCGGCGGACTGCGCCGCCGCAACCATCGGGAGCAGGAGCACCCAGCCGGTTACCGTTCCCCACCGAATCAGGCCCCGGAACTCTAGGTGCGCCATCGCTGTACTCCCTTCACGGGTTGCCAGGTAGAGGCCCCAGGCACCGGGTTTCCCCTACTTCGGGCAGTTATTTTAGCGGAACGGGGGACCCCTGTCATCACGAAAGGCCGACGGCAACCCCGACAATTTACGCCAGCGGCGCCACTGGCCCGCCACTGCCCTCCCCGGACGAGTTCCACGGCGCCGGACGTATCGCCCGGTCCGCGGCCGGTCCACCGCTGGGAACCCGTCCCGTCCCGCCGCGCCGGCTCAGGAGACCGCGGCGAGCTCCTCGGCGGTCGGTCGCGGGGTGGCGAGGCTCACCCCGACCAATGCCGTCAGCGACAGCGCGATCGCCGGATAGACCGTGGCCAGGTCGTAGGGATAGCCGCCGGTGCTGCGCGCGTAGATCTCCCAGGCCAGGGTCGTCACCATCCCGGCCACGATCGACGCAATCCCGCCGGCACGCGTCACCCGCGGCCACAGGAACACCGCCAGCAGCGCCGGGGTGATGGCGGCCCCGTACATCGTGTAGGCCCAGAGCGCCATCTGCAGGATGGTGTCGAAGAAGCGCAGCGCGAAGAATCCGAGCGCGCCGAGCGCGACCACCGTCACGCGCGTGTAGAGCAGCACCTGCCGATCCGTCGCGTTCCGGTTGATGCTCTTCCGGTAGACGTCGTTGACGAGGGCGCTGGCGGGCGTCAGCAGGAAACTGTTGGCGGTGGACACGATGATCGCGGCCGCGCCGCACAACAGCAGGGCGCCGAGCATGAACGGCACCAGCGTCGCCGCGGCGCGAATCACGATGGCCTCGGAATCGCCGGCCGACAAGCCGGGGATGGCGGCGCTGCCGAACACGCCAATGCTGACGATCAGGGTTTCGACGAGGATCGTCCCGACGATCCAGCCGACCACCGACAGCCGCGCGGCGCGCTCGTCCTTGGCCGAGAAGAACTTCTGGTACATGTTCGCCTCGCCCATCAACAGGAGCATCGTCGGGAGGAACAGCGCACCGACGTCGCGCCAGGGATCGAGCGTGCCGAACAGGGCCACCTGGTCGGGGCGCAGCCCCTCGAGCGCCGGGCCGAGGCCGCCCTGCTGCAAGACGATGTACGCGGCGGCGAACCCGACGCCGCACAACATGGCGATCCCGTTGCCGAGGTCGAGGTAGGCGACCGACAGCATCCCGGCGATGGAGGTATAGCCGACGCAGAACACCATCGTGATCAACGCGCCCTGCGTGGCGTCGATGTTCGACACCAGGCTCAGCAACCGGCCGCCGCCGCGGAACTGGTACGCCGCGATGGTCGTGTAGGCGATCACCACGACCAGCGTGGCGAGCACGCGCGCGGTGCTGCCGTAGCGCAGCTCGAGGATGTCGGGCATCGTGTACTTGGCGATGCGGCGGACCCGATGCGCGAGGAAGAACACGAGCGCGATGCCGGTCCAGGCGCCCGCCGACTGCCACAGCGCGGGAAAGCCGGCGCGATAGCCGAGACCGGCACCGCCAAAGAGGCTGCCGGACCCGATCCAGGTCGCCAGCAGGGTGAACACGAGGACATGGGCGGGCAGCGTCCGCCCCGCCACCAGGAAGTCGTCGCCGGTCTTCGCGCGCCGCGCCTGCGAGAGACCCAGCCCGACCAGGACCGCGAGATATCCCAGGATGGCGTAGAGCATGGCGGAACTCTAGTCGAAACCCTCGAAGCCGCAAACCGGACCGGCGAGCGGGGAGCGATGGACCGCCTGCCGCGCCATTGCTTTCCGCGTTCATTCATGGTGTCGTGACACGGCATGGCCCTCGACGAATACAAGAAGAAGCGGAACTTCTCGAAGACGCCCGAACCCGCCGGCGACCCGGCCGGCGCCCGGCCGCGCCGCAAGGCGGACACCCTGTTCTTCTGCGTCCAGAAGCATCTGGCGTCACACCTGCACTACGACCTGCGGCTCGAGTGGAACGGCGTCCTGCTGTCATGGGCGGTGCCCAAAGGCCCGTCGCTCAATCCCGCCGACAAGCGGCTGGCCATGCACGTCGAGGATCACCCGATCGAGTACGGATCCTTCGAAGGGGTGATTCCCGAGGGCTACGGTGCCGGCATCGTGATGCTGTGGGACTACGGGACCTGGTCACCGGAGTCGGACGAAGTGGACGCGGCCCTGCGCAAGGGCGACCTGAAGTTCCGCCTCGACGGGTTCAAGCTCAAGGGATCGTGGGTGCTCGTCCGCACCCGGGGCTACGCCCAGGGCGCGCGAGGCGGCAGCACGGGCGGCGACGGGCGCAGCTGGCTGCTCATCAAGCACCGCGACGACTGGTCGGGGCCCGTCGACATCACCACCTTCGCGCCGTACAGCGTGAAGTCGCCGGACGCCGACCTCGCCGACATCCTCGCCGCGGACAATCCGGACATCTGGCGCAGCAACGCCCCGGCCAAGGGCGGCGACACCGGCGCGCTCTTCCAGTCGGTCATCGCGCGGGCGCTGGAGCTGAAGGAGGAGAACGCCGCGCGTGCGACGGCGACCACGCCGCGGCGGAAGCGTGCGCGCGCGGGGACCGCGGTGAAACCGGCGCGGGCGCGCAAGTCGCCGCGCGCGGCAGGCACCGCAAGGAAGCGGAGCGCGGCCGGCAAGCGGCGGTGACCGCCGTGAGGACCGCGGGGCCTGCCGGCAGGTTCTCGCCGGCGCGCTACTTGCGGTAGTCCAGCGCGGGCTTGCGGTTGGCGAGGCGCGTCGTGTACTTGAAATCCGGGCCGCGGGACTTGTCGAACTCGGCCCGCGCCTCGACGAGGTGCCCCGGCTCGGCGAACAGATCGATGGCCGTCAGCGCCATCGTCTTGGCCGCGATCATCATGCCCTTGGCGCCGATCGACATGCCGCCGGCGGCCACCGCCTGCCAGCTGTGCGCCGGGGTTCCCGGCACCCAGGTCGCGGCGGTCAGTTGCACCGTCGGCACGCGCCAGCTGACATCCCCCATGTCCGTGGACGCCGTGCCGACGCCGGATTGCGGCGGCAGTACCTGGTTGGTGCGGTCGAGCGGCGGCAACGTGCCGGTGAGCGACGTCCTGATCCGCTCGGCGAACGCCACTTCGTCCGGCGTCAGCTCGTAGCCGCCGACCTGCTCGAGCCGGGCGTGCATGACCGAGGCCAGGTAGCGGTTGGGGAGCACGTTCCACACCGCCGCCGGTGACGTCCATTTCCATGGTCGTGTCGGTGCCGAGCGCGGCGCCGCGGCCGGCGTTGGTGATCCGGTCCCAGATGCCGTCGAGCACGCGCATGTCGTTGTGGCGGGCGTAGTAGTAGACCTCGGCGAAATCGGGCACGACGTTGGGCGCGCCGCCGCCGTTGGTGATCACGTAGTGGATGCGCGCATCGGAGGGCACGTGCTCGCGCATCAGGTTCACCATGTCGTTCATCGCCTCGACACCGTCGAGCGCCGAGCGGCCGCGATCGGGCGCGCTGGCCGCGTGCGCCGAGACGCCGCGGAACCGGACCTTGGCGCTGACGTTGGCCAGCGAGCTGGCCTCGCTCACGGCATTGCGATCGCCGGCGTGCCACGACACCACCGCGTCGACCTCGTCGAACAAGCCCGCACGGAGCATGTAGACCTTGCCGGCGCCGCCCTCCTCGGCGGGGGTGCCGAAGAACTTGATCGTCCCCGTCCGCCCGCCGGCCAGCCAGTCCTTCACCGCAATCGCCGCCGCCGTCGAGGCCGTGCCGAACAGGTGATGGCCGCAGCCGTGGCCCGGTGCGTTCTCGACCAGCGCCTTGCGCTCCGGGGCGGCCGCCTGCGACAGGCCCGGCAGGGCATCGAACTCGCCGACGATGCCGATGACCGGTGCGCCGCGGCCGAACGAGGCGACGAACGCCGTGGGGATGTCGGCCACCCCGGCCTGCACCGTGAACCCCGCGGCCGTGAGCTGCTGCTGCAGGAGGGCGCTGCTCTGCGTTTCCTGATAGCCCACTTCGGCCAGCGACCAGATCCGCATGGCGATGTCGCGGTACGTGTCGGCGCGCGCATCGATCGACGCCAGCACGTCGCCGGTGCCGGCCGGCTGCCGCGCGGCCGCCGCGGGGGCGAGGGCCGCGATGACCAGAGCCACGACGAACGGCGCGCGAGCGGTCATGGGACACTCCATTCGATCACGGGCGGCGCCCGTCACTGCAACAGGGTTCGCGTCAGCACCGACCACACGGCATACGAGAGCCGCCGGCGATCGTGGCGGGCGATGTCGGTGCACCAGAAATCGCCCTCGACGAGGTCCACGCCGGCGGGCAGGCGGCCGAGGGCGAGCGGATGCTTGTGCTCGCGCTCGTAGCGCCCGAGCATCTCGGCGCCCGGCCGCGACGTGTTGAACAGCACGACGTCCACCGGACGGCCGATCGTGCGAGCGACCCAGGCGGCCGCGTCGGCGGCGGCAAATGCCTGCATCCCGCGGCCTTCGGTGAGGAGGTTGGCGACGAGGATGATCGGGCCGCGGACCGCCGTCAGGGCCTCGCGCACCCCGGTGACCAGCAGCGTCGGCATCAGGCTGGTGAAGAAGCTCCCGGGCCCGATGACGACCGCGTCGAACTTGGTGATCGCGTCGCACACGACGGGCAGGATGTGCGCGTCGGGTTCCAGCCACAGGTCGCGCACCTCGTGACCGAGCGCGTGGCCGCGATCGACCTCGACCTCACCGCAATGGATGGTGCCGTCGGCATACTCCGCGCACAGCATCGCCTGCTCGACGCTGACCGGCCAGACGTGCCCCTGGCACCCGAGCAGGGCGCGCAGCCCGCCGATGGCGGCGAGGAAATCGCCGGTGTACTGCTGCATCATCGACAGCAGCAGGTTGCCGCCGGTGTGGCCGCCGAGCCGGGCGTGCTCGATGGTCGGCAGCCGCGACGACAGCACGCGCCGCGCTTCCCCTTCGTTGCGCGCCAGCGCCAGCGCGCAGCGCAGGATGTCGCCCGGCGGCAGCACACCCAGCTCATCGCGGAGCTGGCCCGAGCTGCCGCCGCTGTCGAACATGGTGACCACGGCGTTCACCGAGAGCCAGGGGTTGCGCTTCAAACCGCCGAGCAGGCTCGGCAACCCGGTGCCGCCGCCGAAACAGCCGATCCGCAACTCGCGCAACCGCACCGGAGGATTCTATATGGCACATAGAATGTACGCATGCCCAGCGAGCGGCTGACCGCGCTGCACCCCGTCCTCGACGATCTGCGCACCATCCTGGGTGAGCGCCTGACCGCGCTGGTGGCCTACGGCTGGCGTGCGCACGGCCCCGTGCCCAGCGTTGCACTGATCGAATCGCTCGGCATCGACGATCTCGACGCCTGCGCCGCCCGGACCCCGGCGTGGCATCGCGCCGGCGCGGCCACGCCGCTGCTGCTGACGCCGACCGACTTCGCGCGATCGCTGGACGCCTTTCCGATCGAGTACGACGAGATCCTCGCCAGCCACACGGTCGTCTACGGTCGCGATCCGTTCCACGGCCTCGCCATCGGCCGCGACGACCTGCGCCGCGCCTGCGAAGTGCAGGTGAAGAGCCATTTGCTGCATGTGCGGGAGGATTATCTGGAGAGCGCCGGGCGGCACGCGGCAATCGCCGACCTGGTGCGCGAATCGGCGCCCGGTTTCGCGGCCCTGCTCCGGCACGTCGCGCGCCTCGACGACACGCCGGCGACGACCAGCCGCGAGCTCGCCGCCTTTGCCGCGGCGCGCATCGGACTCGACGGCCCCCTGGTCGGCGACCTGCTGGCGCTCGCCGAACATGACGGCGTCGGCGCCGCGGTGGACGCGGTGAAGGTCTTCCCCGCGTATCTCTCGGCGATGGAGCGCCTGTCGCGGTTCATCGACCAGTGGCCGGGAACATGATGCGAGCCGGCGGGGGAACGGCGCGCCTGGTCGCGGCCGCCGTGATGGTCGCGGCCGCCGGTGATGCGTCGTCGCCGGCGCGAGTGTCGCGGCCGCGCGCGTGCAGCCGGCGCCCCCGGCGCTGACCGCGCCGGTCAACGATTTTGCCGGCGTGATCGGCGCCGACGAGGAGGCGGCGCTGGACGATCTCATCCGCCGGCTCGAGGCCGCCAGCGGTGACGTGCTCGTGGCGGCGACGGTGAAAACATTCCAACCGGCCGCCGACATTCGCATGTATGCGACCGAGATGTTCGAGAACCACGGCCGCGGGATCGGGAAGAAGGGCCGCGACAACGGGCTGCTGCTGCTGCTCGCGGTCGACGACCGCCAGGTCTGGGCCGAGGTCGGCTACGACCTGGAAGGGATCATCACCGACGGATTCGCCGGCGAGACGAGCCGCGCGGTGATGACGCCGTACTTCCGGCAGGGCGATTACGGCGGCGGGATGCTGGCCGGCGCGACGCGGCTGGCGGAACGCATTGCCGAGGCGCGGAATGTCACGCTCGAGGGCGTGCCGATCCGCGCCCCGGCCGACCCCGACGAGGACGGCGGCTTCCCGTTCATTCTCGTGATCTTCCTCGCCATGCTGCTGCTGAACGGCATCCAGTCGGCGATGGCCCGGCTGTTCGGCCGGCCGCGCCGGCGCGGCCGGCGCTGGTCGAGCGGCGTCGGACCGTTCGGCGCCGGCTACGGCGGCTGGTCGTCCGGCGGCGGTGGCTGGAGCAGTGGAGGCGGCGGCTTCGGCGGCGGGTTCGGCGGCTTCGGCGGCGGCCGCTCGGGCGGCGGCGGCGGCGGCGCGAGCTGGTAGGCTGTTCATGATGGTTCGTTCCCGTCGTTCGTTATTCCGTCGCTCTCGTTCGTCGTCCTTCGTCCTTCGTTCTTCGTTCCGTCCTGGGAGCACACACATGACACCATCGATGAGGGCGGCCGCGATGGCGGCGTTGCTAGTGGCGGCAGCGGGGGCATCCTCGGGATGCTCCTACAACCGGTTCGTCAGCGAGGAGGAGGCAGTCAAGGCGCAGTGGGCGCAGGTCGAGAACCAGCTCCAGCGCCGCAACGACCTCATCCCGAACCTGGTGGAAACGACCAAGGGATTCGCGCAGCAGGAGCGTGACGTGTTCCAGTCGATCGCCGACTCGCGCGCGAAGCTGGCCGGCGCGCAGACCACCGAGCAGAAGATCCAGGCGGCCAACGAGCAGTCGTCGGCCCTCGCCCGCCTGCTGGTCATCGTCGAGAACTATCCGCTACTCAAGTCGAACGAGACCTTCGCGCGCTTGATGGACGAACTGGCGGGCACCGAAAACCGGATTGCGGTCGAGCGGATGCGCTACAACGAGCGGGTGCAGCAGTACAACACCTCGCGCCGATCGTTCCCCGCCAACATCACCGCGAGCGTCTTCGGCTTCGACGAATACCCGCTGTTCCAGGCCCCCGAGGGGGCGAAGGTGGCGCCGAAGGTCGATTTCGGCCGGCCGCCGGCGTCACCGTAGCGGGAGGAAGCCCTGCGCCCCGGCCCGTTCGACGGGCCGGGAGGAGCACGAACGACATCCGGCGATTCCCATTCCAACCCCGGTGACCTCCCCGCCATCCAAACAGAAGCCGGTGGACGATGTGGCCCTTGCGGCTCAAGGGGATACGGGCGCATTCGAGCGGGTGTATCACGCCCATCTGGGACGGGTGCACAACCTCGCGCGCCGGATGGCCGGGCCCGATTCGGCCGACGAGCTGACCCAGGACGTCTTCGTCCGGGTGTGGCAGAAGCTCGGGACGTTCCGCGGCGAGTCGTCGTTCGGCACCTGGCTGCACCGGCTGGCCGTGAACGTGATCATCGAGCGGTTTCGCAGCCTCGGCACCGCGCGCGACCGGTTCCTGGCCGACGGCGAGTCGGCGCTCGAGCGGATGCCGGGCATGCGCGGACCCGGGCGCTACGACGCCCGCCTCGACCTCGACACGGCGATGAAGCGGCTGCCGCCTGGCGCGCGGGCGGTGTTCGTGCTGCACGACATCGAGGGTTACCGGCACGAGGAGATCGGCGAGCTGCTCGGGGTCTCGATCGGGACGTCGAAATCGCAGCTGCATCGGGCGCGCATGACGTTGCGGGGGCATCTGGGTGAGCGGACACATCGTGAGCATGCACTGGACTGACCGGCTGTCGGAGTATCTCGACGGCGAGCTGTCGCCGGGCGAGGACGCGGCCTGCGCCGCGCACCTCGAGGCGTGCGAGGGATGCCGCGAGGTCCTGCGCGATCTGCAGCTGGTCGTCCTGACGGCGCGCGCCGATCGGGACCGCGAGCCGCGCGACGGGTGGGCCGGCGTGCGGGCGCAGCTGGCCGGGGCGCGAACGGGCCACGCGCCGCCGCGGCGGGAGATTGCGTTCAGCCTGCCGCAGCTCGCCCTGGCGGCGTCCCTGCTGATCGCGGTCACTGCCGCGGTCTCGCACCTGGCGACGGGACGCGTCGCGGAGCCGGCGCCTGCGGCGGAGCCCGCCATTCAGGCGATGGCCGAGCCGCTGATGCCGCCCTCGCCCGACGTGACGCCGGCCAACTTCGCCGACGCGCAGTTCGACCAGGCGGTGGACGACCTCGAGCGCATCCTGCGGGAACAGCGCCAGACGCTCGATCCGCGCACGGTGATCGTGATCGAGCGCAATCTCACGATCATCGACGAAGCGATCCGGCAGGCGCGAGCGGCGCTCGACGCCGATCCGGCCAACACCTACCTCAATTCACATCTGGCGGAAGCCCGGCGGCGCAAGCTCGACCTGCTGCGCCGGGCCACGTCGCTGACCTCGGGAGCCGGCGATTGAACGACGCGGGCCGCACGCCACCGCCGGCCACGGCCACGCGGATGCGGCGCGACGGCAGAGAGAGAGACACGATGCAGCAGATTCTGTCGATGATCACGATTGCCGCGCTGATGGCCACCGGCACGGTCGCCGGCGCGCAGGAGCTGGCCGCCGGCGACGGGGCGCAGGCGCCGATTCAGGCGCGGCCGGGCGGGCCGGAACTGACGCCGCGCACGGATCAGACCGTGGATGTCAGCAAGGGGACGCGGCTGGTGTTGAGCAACAACGCCGGCGAGGTGACGGTGCGCTCGTGGGATCGCGACCAGGTGCGGATCCAGGCGTCGCACAGCGAGCGCGAACAGGTGGACGTGCAGGCGGCGGACAACACGCTGCGCGTGCGCGGCCGCGCGACGCGCGGGCCGACCAACCTGATCGACTACCAGGTGACGGTGCCGCGATGGATGCCGGTGAACCTCTCGGGAACCTACCTCGAATCGACGATCGAAGGCACGGCGGCCGAGGTCACCGTCGAGACCGTGCACGGCAACGTCCGCGTCGTCGGCGGATCGGGCGCGGTGTCGGTCCGCTCGGTCGAGGGCACGATCACGGTCGAGCAAGCCGCCGGCAAGGTGCAGGCGCGCACGGTGAACGAAGGCATCCGCCTGTCCAACGTCTCCGGCGACATGACCGCCGAGACGACCAACGGCGACATCGTGATCGAGAACGCGCAGACGACCAGTCTCGAGGCGGCGACGGTGAACGGCGACCTGACCTTCAACGGCACCATCCGGGACACCGGGGCGTATCGTCTGACGACGCACGGCGGCGACATCCGGGTCGGCCTCGGCGGCGCGCCCAATGCCACGGTGTTCGTGCGGACGTTCCAGGGCGACTTCGGCGCCGACTTCCCGATTCAGCTGCCGGAGGGGCAGACGGCCCGCAGCGGCAGCAAGCGCTTCAACTTCACGCTCGGCTCCGGCGGCGCCCGCATCGAGCTGCAATCGTTCAACGGCGACATCGTCATCGCCCGCAAGTCGATCCTGACGCCGGAGGAAGCACGCCGCATCCGCCGCGGCACGCCCAGCCCGCCATCGCCTCCCGATCCGCCGCAGCCGGCGACGGCGCCCAAGCCGCCGAAGCCACCCAAGCCGCCGAACGACGAGGGAGACCACGTGCACGAGCACCTCGCACCGCTGGAGGCAGGGCCACTCCCGTGGGCGTTGCACGCGCCACACTGGCCACCGTTTCCGGAGCTGCCGGCGATGCCTCGCCTGCGCTGAGCGGCGGCCGCGCGCGGGACACGGCGGGCGCCTTGTGCGCGCCGCCGATTGTTCCTACGATCCGCCGATGAGCATCGCCGACGGCCTGCTGCCCGAGTTCGACCGCGAGATGGGGCTGACGCGCCGCCTCCTGGCGCGGGTGCCGGACGGGCAGTTCGCCTGGAAGCCGCACGCCCGGAGCATGACGCTGGGTCGGCTGGCCGAGCACCTGGCGCAGCTGCCCGAGTGGGCGACCCTCACCATCAGCCAGAGCGGGATCGAAATGGCGCCGCCGCCGCCGGACCACCAGCCGCCGGCGACCCGGGCGGCGGTGCTCGCCCTGTTCGATCGCAACGTCGCCAGGGCCCGGGCCACGCTCGCCGGACGCTCCGACGGCGAGTTGCTGGCGCCGTGGACGCTGCGGGCGCAGGGCAAGGAGGTCTTCACCATGCCGAAGACGCTGGTCCTGCGCAGCCTGGTGTTCAATCACCTGGTGCACCACCGCGGGCAGTTGACGGTGTACCTGCGCATGCACGATGTCGCCATCCCGTCGATCTACGGACCCTCGGGCGACGAGCCGGTGTAACCGCTCCAGGCGGTGTTTCGGGCGGCAGCGCCCGACCCGGCAGCGGCGGGGTGTCGAGGGGGCTATACTGGCGGCCAATCGGAGGACCCATGGCACCTCGACCCCGCGCGTCCGTCTCCCGCCGCGATTTCGCGCGGCTGTTCGCCGCCGGCGGCTCGGCCGCCCTGTTCTGCCACCCGGCGTGGGCGCAATCGGCGCGGAGCGCCGCCGCGCTGCCCGCCGGCGGCGCCGCGGCCGGCGAGTCGTTCTGGACCGCCGTGCGGGCGCAGTTCGTGATGCCGCCCGATCTGGCCGTGATGAACGCCGCCAACCTGTGCCCGGCGTCGACGCCGGTCATCGAAGCGCTGACGCGGGAGACGTCGAGCGTCGACCGTGACCCGTCGCCGCACAATCGCGCGCGGCTGTCTGGCGCCAAGGAGGACACGCGCAAGGCGCTGGCGGCGTTCCTGCGGGTGAACGCCGAGGACATCGTCATCACCCGGAACACCAGCGAGTCGAACAACCTCGTCTCGAACGGCCTCGAGCTCAAGGCGGGCGACGAGGTGCTGATGTTCGCCGACAACCACCCGAGCAACCACCAGGCATGGCTGGAGAAGGCGAAGCGATTCGGCTTCACGGTCGTGACCGTGGAACAGAAGAATCCGCATCCCGGTGCGGAGTACTACCTGGAGGCGTTCAGCCGCGCGATCACGCCGCGGACCCGTGTCGTGGCGTTCACGCACCTGACGAGCACGGTCGGCGACCTGTTCCCGGCCCGGGAACTGTGCCGCCTCGCGCGCGAGCGCGGGGTGCTGTCGATGGTGGACGGGGCGCAGAGCTTCGGCCTGCTCGACGTCGACCTCGGTGACATCCAGCCGGACTTCTATTCCGGCAGCGCGCACAAGTGGCCGTGCGGGGCGCGTGAGTGTGGCGTGCTCTACGTCAACGCCCGCGTGCACGATCGGGTGTGGCCCTCGTCGTACAGCGCCTATCCCGGCGCGGTCGGGGCCTCGCGGCGACTGGAAGCATTCGGCCAGCGCGACGAAGCCACGATGATTGCCTTTGCCGAGGCGCTCGCCTTCCAGACCACGATCGGGCGGGCCGAGATCGAGAAGCGGGCCCGCGCCCTGACGCAGCAACTGCTGGCCGGGTTGTCGAAGATCGACGGCTTCACCGTGTGGACACACCCGGCGCCGGAGCGCTCCGCCGCCGTCGTGTCCTTCCTGCCTGGCACGCTGGACACGCGCCGGCTGCTGGCGGCGCTGTACGAGAAGGACCGGATCGCCGTGACCAGCCGCGGCGGCACCGATCGCGGCGGCCTCCGCGTGTCACCGCACTTCTACAACACCCCGCAGGAAGTCGACCGCCTGCTCGCCGCGCTCACCCGCTACGCGCGCCAGGGCATCTAGCACGGAACGAAGAACGAAGGACGAAGAACGGTTCTTCGTTCTTCGTTCTTTCGTCCTGCCTACTGCGTTCCGCCGCCGCGCACCGTCGGGTACTTGATCCCCAGCTGGTCGAGGTAGGTCGGGTACTTGCGTCGGGTCGTAGTAGAACTTCTTCATCTCCGGGCGGTACTTGTCCAGAATCGCCTTGTTCAGCCACGTCGGCGGCGGCGTGTCCTTGGCGATGAACGGGATGTACTTCTCGTCCTTGGTCTGCACGTTGTTGAAGTAGTCCCACGCCTTGGTGACCAGCGCCGGCGTCGTCAGGATGTCGAGCATCGTCATCGCCTGCACCTTGGCGCCGGCGACGACGCCCTTGTGCGCGATCGGCGTGGCCATGGCGATGGCGTTCGACCAGTTGTGGCCGGGCAGGCCGGGGATGTTCGCCGGGTAGCGCAGGGTCACCGTCGGCATGTTCCAGGACACGTCGCCGATGTCGTCCGAGCCGCCGCCGCGCTTGTCCTCTTCCGCGACCGGCTTGCCGATCTCGTCCAGCTTCGTCGCCAGCCCTTCCTGCTTCGGCGTTGCCGAGCTCCTTCTGCAGCGCCTTGGCCAGCGTCTGGTCGGCCTCGCTCCACGTCGGCAGGCCGACCCGCTTGATGTTCTCGTACATCGTCTCCGCCGATCGATCTTGTTGAAGTGCTGCGGCCAGGCGGTGCCGAGGATGCGGGACGACCACTTGGTGTTGGTCATCAGCGCCGCGCCTTCGGCGATCTTGTTGCCGATGTCCCACAGCTCCTTGATGTGCGGGTAGTCGGTCTCGCGGAAGTAGTACCAGACGCCGGCGTTGCGCGGGACGACGTTGGGCTGGTCGCCGCCGTTGGTGATGACGTAGTGCGATCGCTGCGTCAGGCGGAGGTGCTCGCGGCGGAAGTTCCAGCCGACGTTCATCAGCTCGACCGCGTCGAGCGCCGACCGGCCGCGCCACGGGCGCGCCGGCGCTGTGCGCGGTCTCGCCCTCGAAGGTGTACTCGATGGACACCAGTCCGTTGCCGCCGCCCTCGCCCCACGACACCGCCAGGTTGTTGCCGACGTGGGTGAACAGGGTGACGTCCACGTCCTTGAACAGCCCGTCGCGCACGAACCACGCCTTGGCCGCCACCAGCTCCTCGGCCACGCCCGGCCAGAGCATGCAGCGTCCCCGGCAGCTTCTCGCGCTCCATGATCTCCTTCACCGCCAGCGCGGCGACGATGTTCAGCGGCACGCCGGAGTTGTGCCCTTCGCCGTGGCCGGGCGCGCCGGCGACGATCGGGTCGTGGTAGGCGACCCCCGGCTTCTGCGACGCCTGCGGGATGCCGTCGATGTCGGACCCCAGCGCGATGACCGGCTTGCCGCTGCCCCAGCGTGGCGACCCATGCGGTCGGAATGCCGGCGACGCCGCGCTCGACCGTGAAGCCGTTGCTTCTCGAGGATCGCCGGTCAGGTAGCGCGAGGTCTCGACCTCCTGGAAGCCGAGCTCGCCGAAGCTGAAGACGGAATCGACCATCTCCTGCGCCAGCTTGGCGCGACCCTCCACCTTGGCTGCCGCCTCCTGCTTCAGCGCCGTCAGGCGATCGCCGCCCGGCGCGGGCGCCTGCGCGAGCGCCGGCGCGACGGTCGCGAGCAGGGGAAACAGGCACACGGCAATGACTCTGGAACGCAGCATGGAACCCTCCCGGCAAGACCCGCGGACACGCGAATGGTAAAGTCTAGCTGAAAGGTGACGCCCGAGTACGCCCCGCTCCGCCGGTGGACCGGCGGCCACAAGATGACGGTGTACGCCTGGGCGCGGCCGCGCCGCTTCCCGGGGCTTCCGGCGGCCGTCGAACGCCACTTCGACGTCGCCGACGACGCGCGCGTGCTCGCGCACTGCCACTGGCAGCCGGACCCGCCCGCACATCCGACGCTCATCGTGCTGCATGGACTGGAGGGGTCGAGCGCGGCGCATTACGTGCGCGGCGTGGCGGCCAAGGCGTGGGCCCGCGGCTTCAACGTGCTGCGCCTCAACCAGCGCAACTGCGGCGGCACCGAACATCTCTCGCGCGGCCTCTACCATTCGGGGCTGACCGCCGATCCCCTGGTGGTGCTCCGCGAGCTGATCGCGCGCGACGGGCTCACGCAGGTGGCCATCGCCGGCTATTCGCTGGGCGGCAACCTGGCGCTGAAGCTGGCCGGCGAGCTGGGCGCCGCCGCGCCGCCGGAACTGTTCGCCGTCTGCGGCGTCTCCCCCGTGATCGAACTGGAGAGCTGCGTGCGGGCGATCGAGCGGCGGCAGAATCTGATCTATCAGCTCAACTTCGTCCGCAACCTGCGCGGGCGGATGCGGCGCAAGGCGCGGGCCTTCCCCGGCGTCTGGGACCTCGGCCCGCTCTCCTCGATCTGGACGATCCGCGCCTTCGACGAGCGCTACACCGCGCCCCACCACGGCTTCGACGGCGCCAGCGACTACTATCACCGGGCCAGCGCCATGCGCGTCATCGATCGCATCGCGATTCCGGCGCTCATCGTCACCGCCGAAGACGATCCGTTCGTGCCGCCGGAGACGTTCCGCGATCCGCGGCTGACCGGCAATCCGTCCATCACGACGCTGGTGACCGCGCACGGCGGCCACTGCGGATTCGTGGGCGAACCGCTCGGCTACGATGGCTACTGGGCGGAACAGGTCGTCGTCGATTTCGTCGCGCGCGAAGCGGGGCGGCGCGCGGGCGGCGCGGCGGCGGCGAACGCCGGCTGACCTCGCTCAGGGCGTCGCGGGCGGCTCCAGCATCGTCTGCAGCATCCGCCCGAAGTACGGTCCCTTGCCCTCGTCTTCGTGCTTGAAATAGACGAAGACCTCGCGGCAGCGTGCGCTCAGATCGCGCACGGTTGCGGCCCACTGCGCGATGTCCGCCTCGGTATACCCTTCGTCGCGCAGCCGGAGGTAGGCGTAGTCTGCCGTGACCACGAGCGGCGTCGAGCGCTGCGCGCTGTCGGCGACGCACAGCGCGAGGTTGCGGCGGCGGAGTCGCGCGTAGACCTCCTCGTCCAGCCACGAGTCGTGGCGGAACTCGAAGGCGCCGCAGACCCGGGGCGGCAGCGACTCGAGGAACTCGTCGAGGGCCGGCGAGATCGATCGCAAAGGTGGGCGGAAGCTGGAAGAGCAGCGCGCCGAGACGCGGCCCGAGCTCGGCGGCGGCGTCGCAGAAGGCGCGGACGAGATCGGCGGTGCCGCGCAGCTTGCGATCGTGGGTGATCCGGCGCGGCGCCTTGAGCGTGAAGCGAAAGTGGTCCGGCACCTGCGCGGCCCACCCGGCCACCAGCTTGGCCGTCGGCATCCGGTAGAAGGTGTAGTTGATCTCGACCGTCGAGAAGCGGCCGGCATAGTAGGGCAACATCTTGGCCGCCGGCAAATCCGGCGGATAGAAGCTGCCCTTCCATTCCGGGTAGTTATACCCGGAGGTCCCGATCAGGGCCACGGGGCGACGTCACCGCCGCGCTTACCAGCGCGGCTCGCGCCGGCCGCCGCCACCACCGTAGCCGCCGCCGCCGCCGCGCCCGCCACCGCCGCCGAAGTCGCCGGCCGGCTTCGGCCGCGCTTCGTTGACGACCAGGGCCCGGCCTTCCATCTGGTACTGGTGAAACTCGTTGATCGCTTTCTGGGCGTCGTCGTCCGAGACCATCTCGACAAACGCAAAGCCCCGCGCGCGACCAGTGGCCTGATCGCGCATGACCCGAACGTTATCGACGGCGCCGGCGCGGCTGAAGAGTTCGGTGAGATCCTCGTCCGTGCACTTGTAAGGAAGGTTGCCAACGTACAATCTGCGACCCATCGCTCTCGAGACCCTCTCGCGCGCGTGCGCTGTCTGGGCGAAGTCACGATCGGCGCGCGAGCGTCGTGGCTCCGAAACCCGCTCGCAACCGGTGGCTTGTCGGGGACGCAAGGACTCCGAAAACGTCAGCTGCGGGCGTGTGACCGGGGAGTATATAGCAGAACGCTTGCCATCCGGCGCCTCGGTGCCCGGACCCGCATGCTAGAGTCGATCGATGGTGTGCAAGGAGCCGGCCCCGCCCCTGGCCCGCCCGGCGCCGCCGCCGGCCCGGGGATCGTGGGCACTGGGACTGGCGGCGGTCGTGGTGGTCCTGCTCCCGGCCTGTGCCGCCAACGCCCCGGAAGCCCGGCCGTACGTGCTGGAAGGCCAGATTCTCGCCATTCGTCCCGAGGCCGGGGAAGTGCTGATCAAGCACGGGGACATCGAGCAGTTCATGCCGGGCATGACCATGCCGTTCAAGGTGCGCGACCGCGCGTTGCTGGCGGACAAGGCACCGGGGGACCTGGTCACCGCACGCCTGATGGTCGGCGAGGGCGACGCCTGGCTGGCCACGCTCGACAGGACGGGGACGGCGCCGCTCGCTGACGCAGCCACGATGCCGCCGGCCGCGTTCGTGGCGCCGCTGGGTCCGGGGGACGAGGTGCCTGCCACCTCGCTGACAACCGCGGACGGCCGGCCGTTGTCGCTCGGGGACTGGCGCGGCGCGGCGATCGTGGTGACCTTCATCTACACGCGGTGTCCGCTGCCGCAGTTCTGTCCGCTCATGGACCGGCGGTTCGCCGAGCTGCAGCGCGCGATCGGCGGCGACCCGGCGGTGGCGGACCGCGCCCGCCTCCTGTCGGTCAGCTTCGATCCCGCGCACGATACGCCGGCGGCGCTGCAGGCGCATGCCGCCGCGCTGGGCGCCGACCCCGGCGTCTGGTCGTTCGCCACGGCGCCCCCGGAGGTCGTCGACCGGTTCGCCGCGACCTTCGGCGTCAACGTCATCCGCGAAGCCGACGGTTCGATCACCCACAACCTGCGTACCGCGGTGATCGGACCCGAGGGACGGGTGGTGGCGACCCATGACGGCGGCGAGTGGACGCCGGCGCAGGTATTCGATGAGCTGCGCCAGGCCCTCGCGCGCTGAGTTCACGCCGCGCGAGCGGCGCCTGATCGACCGCCTCGATACGCCGTTCAAGGTGCAGCAGTGGCTGAACGCGCTGCCCTACAACACCGAGCCGGGCGGAGCCACGCTCCGATCGTTTCGCGGGGTCGTGCAGACGGGGCGGGCGCACTGCCTGGAGGCGGCGCTCGCGCGCCGCGGTCATCCTCGAGCAGCATGGCCACCCGCCGGTGGTGATGAGCATCGAATCGCAGGACTGGCTCGACCACGTGGTGATGCTGTTTCGCCAGGGCGGCCGCTGGGGCGCCATCGCGCGGTCCCGCGACCCGGGCCTGCACGGGCGACGCGCCGCGTTTCGCTCGCCCCGCGATGTCGCGCTCAGCTACGTGGAAGGTTACGTGGATTACGAGGGTCGGGTGCGCGGCTACGGCGTCGCCGACCTGGCCGAGGCGCTGCCGCGGTACGACTGGCGGCTCTCTCGCCGCAACGTGTGGAAGGTGGAGCGGCTCCTGATCGACTGGCCGCACCGGCGAATCGCGACGTCGAACCGCCGCTACCGGGCACTGCGCGCCCGCTACGTCGCCTACCGCGAGCGACACGGCGTCAAGCCCTGGCGCTACTACACCGGCCGCGAGCGGTGGATGCCGCTGCCGGCGGAGTTCCTCGCCGCACCGTGAGCGGCCCCGGTGCGCAGGCCGCGGGTCGCGGCGGACCGCGACCCGCCCCGCGCGCTACTTGCTCTCGTCGAAGATCACCTCCACGTTGCTCTGCAGCCTCGCCGCCTGCGGCGCCGCATAGCCCGTGTACTTGTCCGGCATCTTCCAGCTCTCCGCAATCTGGCTCGGCGACTGCCCTGCCTTCTTCGCGGCCTGCACGAACATCATGAACTCGCGATTGAAGTCGGCGTACTCCTTGAGGTCCGCCATCGTCATCACGGTGCTGTGGCCGGTGATGATCGAGTCGACGCCGCTCACCCCGCTGTGCGCCCTGGCCAGCGTGGCGCCGATCTCGACGCCGCTGCCGCCGTTGTTGGCGTCGAGCAGCGGCAGATTCTTGCCCGAGAAGATGTCCCCGGCGTGCATCACGCGCGCCGCCGGGAACACGATCCAGGCATCGCCGTTGGTGTGGCCGCGGCCGAAGTAATAGAGATCGACCTGGTCGGCCCCGCTGCCGATGGTCATCTTGTCCTTGAACGTCCGCTTCGGCAGCCCGCGACCCTCGTTGGCGTCGAAGATGTTGCGCGCCCCGGGCTGCGCCTGGAACCCGGTGACCGTCTTCATCGCTTTCATGTTGGCGGCGGTGTTCTCGTGCGTGACGACATCCACGGTGGCGGGGAACTCGACGTTGCCGCTCACGTGATCGCCGTGCGTGTGGGTGTTGATGATCGTGGTGACCGGCTTGTCGGTCAGCTCCTTGATCTTGTTCAGGATCGGCTGGCCCCAGCCGGGGTTCTTGGTGTCGACGACGACCACGCCGGCGCTACCGACCAGGACCCCGGTATTACCGCCGCCGCCGCGCAGCACGAAAAGATTGTCGCGGAGCTTCTCGACCTCGACGACCATCGGCTTCGCGCCGGCGGCCGGTTGTTGGTACGCCGCCACGGCCGCCGTCAACGCGCCCACGGCCACGACTGCCATCAGAACAGCGACTCGTTTCACGGACGCCCCTCCTTGAGACGGCGATTATACGGGATGACCGCCGCCGCGATCGATCGCGCCGCTGCGTGGTAGCCTGACGGCCACCCATGAGCACCCCTGCGCCCGCTCGGCGCCGGCCCGCGCGAACGGCCCGGCTCGGTCCATCGCTGCTCGCCGCCACCACGGCCGCCGTGCTCAGCCTCGCCGCGGGACAGCCGCCGCAGGCCGGGCCGTTCGACGTCGTGCTCGCCGGCGGCCGCGTCATCGACCCCGAGTCCGGACTGGATGCCGTCCGTCATGTCGGCATTCGCGGCGCACGCATCGCCGCCGTCAGCCGTAATCCGCTCACCGGCGCGACCACGGTCGACGTCACCGGCCTGGTCGTCGCCCCCGGCTTCATCGATCCGCATGCGCACGCACAGACGCTCGAAGGCAACCGGTTCCAGGCGCGCGACGGCGTGACGACGGCGCTCGAGCTCGAGAGCGGGGCGATGCCCATGGACGACTGGTACCGGTCGCGCGATGGACAGGCGCTGGTGCACTACGGCGCCACGGTCGGGCACATCTCGTCCCGCATCGCCGTCATGCACGAGCGCCGGAGCTGGGACGACATCCGCGCCACGCGCGTCGATACCGCGCAGCCGCGGCCGGCCTGGGCGTATCGCCCGGCGTCGACCGCCGAGATGGACGCGATCGTGGCGCGGCTCGATCGCGGGCTCGCCGACGGCGCGCTCGGCATCGGCATGGGGCCGGCCTACACGCCCGGCGCCAGCCGCGAGGAGCTGCTGCGCGTGTTCGAGCTCGCCGCGCGGCGCCAGGCGCTCGCGTTCATCCACATGCGATCGGCCGGCGAAGTCGAGCCCGGCGGCAGCATCGACGCGCTCCAGGAAGTGCTCGCCAACGTCGCCGCCACCGGCGCCTCCGTGCACATCGTCCACATCGGCAGCAACGGCCTGCGCCAGACCCCGCGCCTGCTCGCGATGATCGACGGCGCCCGCGCCCGCGGCCTCGACATCACCACCGAGGTGTACCCGTATACCGCCGCCTCGACCTACCTGCAGTCGGCCCTCTTCGACGCCGGCTGGCAGGAACGGTTCGCGATTGGCTTCGCGGACGTCCAGTGGGCCGCGACCGGCGAGCGGCTCACCGCCGAGAGCTTCGACCGCTACCGCCAGCAGGGCGGGCTGGTGGTGATTCACATGATTCCGGAGGCGTCGGTGCGCGCCGCGCTGACGCATCCGCAGGTCATGGTCGGCAGCGACGGCGTGCCCCTGACCAACGGCGGCGGCCATCCGCGCGGCGTCGGCACCTACGCGCGCGTGCTCGGCCGCTACGTCCGGCAGGAGCAGGTGCTCGACCTGCCGACCGCCCTCCGCAAGATCAGCCTGATGGTCGCCCAGCGCCTCGAGCCGTTCGTGCCAGCCATGCGCGACAAAGGACGCCTCAAGGAAGGCGCCGACGCCGACGTGACCGTCTTCGACGCGGCCACCGTCATCGATCGTGCGACCTACGAGAAGCCGGCGCAGTTCTCCACCGGCATCCGCCACGTCCTGGTCGCCGGCACGTTCGTCGTTCGTGACGAGCAACTGGTGCCCGGCGTCACTCCAGGACGTCCGATTCGCGTCGACCGTCGCTGACCGCGTCCGTCACGGATGGTCGCCGGCGCCCTGTTTCGGCGGCGGCCCAGCCACGCGCAGCACGTTGCCGTCGGGATCCGCGAACTCGGCCAGCGCCACCTTGCCCGGGATGACTACGGTCTCGCCCCTGAACGCGACGCCGCGCTTCTCGAGCAGCGCGCGCGCTGCCGCGACGTTGGCGACGCTGACGTTCAGGACCGCACTGCCGGTCCCTCGGGGCGCCGCCACCTCGTTGAGGCCAATCTGCAGCCCCGGCACGTTGGTGCGGATGTGCGCGAATTTGAGATCGTCGCGCCGCTCGGTCAGCTCGAAGTCGAGGGTCGTCGTGTAGAACGCGATGGCCCGATCCAGGTTGGCGACGGCGAGCTGGATCAGGAGCTCCGGTCGGTAGTTGAGATCGGACGGCGGCGGCGCGCCGGTGATGGCAGCCGTCAGCGCCGCCGCGAAGAGCAAGCCTGGTCGCATGAAGTCCTCCCGCCTGATGGCGCCCGCCGCTCGAGGCGGGCGGTCCTGTGCGTGAGTGCGCGATCGACGGCCAGGGGTTGCACGTCAGGTCGGATCGATCGGGCGCACGACGATGCGGCCTCCTCGCCGTGCGTGCGGGCAGGACCGCGCCACCTGGACCGCCTCGTCGAAACTCGACGCGGAAATCAGGAAGAAGCCGCGCACGCCGTCGACCTCGCGCCCCGCTGGCACGACCGCCACGCCGTCGCCCAGACGCTCACCGGACACGAACCGGCCATCCTCGCGCAATCCGACCGCCCAGGCGCCGTACTCAGCCGCGACTCTTGCCTCTTCTTCGGCCCCGAGCCCGGCCGGCCCGCCATGCAGGAGCAGCAGGAAGCGCGGGGCATCCGGCCCGGGCGCCGGCGCCGCCGGTCGCGGCATCGCACGGCCCACCGTCAGCCCCGTCGCGAAGACCACGATGGCCGCCGCCGCCGTGAGCCAGGCCGGACGGGCGCGCGAGGAACGGAGGAGGCCGGCACGGGTGAGTGCACGCACCGTCCGATCCTCGAGCCCGCTGTCCGGCACCACCTCCCGGGGCAGCGCCGCGACCTCCGGCAACGCCGGTTCGTCGTGCTCACGATTCATGGGTGATCTCCTGCGGAATTCGCGCGAACCAGCGGCGCACGGCGCCGCGCGCGCGCGACAACTGACTCTTCGACGTGCCCGGCTCGATTCCGAGCAGGCCCGCGATCTCGTCATGCGTGTAGCCATGGATGTCATGGAGGACGAGCACCTGCCGATAGCCGTCGGCCAGGTGAGCGATGGCTGCCTCGAGATCGAGCGACGGCGGCCGGGCCGGTACGCTGACCGCGTCCAGGTCTGGCAGCGGCGCCGGCGGTCTGCGGCGTGCGGCCTCCAGCGCACAGCGAATCGTGATGCCAAGCAGCCAGGTCCGCAGCGTCGAGTCGCCGCGAAAGCCGCCAAGGCCCCGCACCGCACGCAGCCACGCCTCCTGGACCGCGTCTTCCGCGTCGCTCACCCGGCGGCCGAGCAAGCGGAGCGCCATGGCATACATGGCCGGGGAATGCCGGCGGTAGAGCAGGCGACACGCGGACTCGTCCCCGCTCCTGAGGCGCGCCAGCAGATGCTCGTCGTCTGGCTCAGGCATTGGACGTGAGTGCGACACCAGGCACCCAGGGTTGCATTGCCCTGGCGAACCGAACGGTATCATCCCGACGGGGCGTGAGCTCGTCCGCTGGAACAGGCCGTCCGGCTCGCGGGCGCGATGGCGAGGTTGTTGCACCTTCCGACGTGGGGAGGCTGATGTCGTCATGGAAACCGCCGAAGACCTTCGCTACCTGGACCCCCAGCATCTGGCCGTGGCCGGCGCGTGCTGCGAGGGGATGTCGGTTCGGACGGCGGCGGGGTTCCTGGGTGACTTCCGGGGGTTTCTCGTAAATCCGGTGACGCGGCGGCTGCGCTACGTGGTGATCGATCTGCTCGGCCGCCTCCGCCTGCTCCCGGTGATGAGTGCGCGCGTGGATGTCGAACAAGGCACCATCGAACTGCTGGAGCACGGCGATATCCGCTCCAGCGCGCCGTTCGATCGCGCCCGCTTTCCTGCACTGTCCGACGAAACTTCTCGACACGACGCGCGCCCGGCCGCCTGAGCCGCCGGCGTCCTACCTGCGGCGCGCCGGGGCGCTCTAGCGATGAGGGCCGTCCAGCCACCCCTGGAGGCATCGGGACTCGCCCGCCCTGGATGATCCCATTCGTCTAGAATCCTTGCGGGAGGGCGTCTTCTGGAGCGGATTGGACGATACGTCATCACGCGGTTGCTCGGCCAGGGCGGCATGGGCGTCGTGTATGCGGCGCACGACGAGCGCCTGGACCGGCCGGTGGCCATCAAGGTGGTGCGGCCGGAGGCCCTCGGCAGCGACGATGCGCGCGAGCGCTTCCGGCGCGAGGCGCGCGCCGCCGCGCGGGTGAGCCATCCCAACATCTGTCCGCTCTACGAGTTCGACGAGGACGCCGGCAAGCCGTACCTGGTGATGGAGCTGCTCGACGGCGAGCCGCTGGCGGCGCGGCTCGACCGCGGCCCGATTCCGCTCCCCGAGGCGCTCGGCATCGCCGGGGCGATGCTCGACGCGCTGGCGGCGCTGCACCGCCGCAACGTCGTGCACCGCGACCTGAAGCCCGCCAACATCTTC
Source organism: uncultured Acidobacteriota bacterium (assembly GCA_963707795.1). Lineage (GTDB taxonomy): Bacteria > Acidobacteriota > Vicinamibacteria > Vicinamibacterales > UBA2999 > JACCSI01. The sequence continues at coordinate 2,451,818 of OY970174.1, forward strand.
CTGACGCCGCATGGGTTGAAGCTGCTCGATTTCGGGCTGGCGCAGCCGTTGTCGACCGACGAGCACACGCGCGAGCTCGCGCTCACCGGCGCCAACGTCATCCTCGGCACCCCCCAGTACATGGCGCCGGAGCAGCTCTTCGAGGGCCGCGTGGACGAGCGCGCCGACGTGTTCGCCGCATCCGCGGTCATCTACGAGATGCTGGCCGGGCGGCCGGCGTTTCCCGGTCCGACGATCACGGCGGTGTTGCACGCGGTGGGCTACCTCGAGCCGCCGGTGCTGGAGGGGTCGCCCGAGATCGTCGCGGTGGACCGCGTCCTGCGGCAGGGAATGGCGAAGAAGCCGGCGGAGCGCATCGCGCGGGCAGACTTGCTGGCGGCGGGCTTGCGCGACGCGGTGGCGGCGCCCGACCCGAAACCGCGGAGCACGAGGCGCACGCGCTTCGTGGCCCTGCCCCTGCGCGTGCTGCGGCCCGACCCCGACACCGACTTCCTCGCCTACAGCGTGCCCGACGCCGTCTCCGTCGCGCTGGCCACCCTCGACTCCGTCATCGTGCGCTCGCCGCAGGCCACCCCGGGCGTCGACGTCCGGACCGTCGGCCGCGAATTGTCCGTGGACGTCGTCCTCACCGGCACGCTGCTCCGCGCCGGCGCGGACGTGCGGGTGAGCGCGCAGCTGGCCGACGCCGCGGCCGGCACGTTGCTGTGGTCGGACGTCGCGCAGGCGCCGATCGCCGACCTCTTTCAGCTGCAGGACACGCTGACCGAGCGCATCGTGTCCTCGCTGTCGCTGCCGCTGACGGCCCGCGATCGTCAATCGCTCGATCGGCACGCGCCGTCGAGTGCCGACGCCTATGCGCTGTACCTGCGGGCCAACGAGCTGGCGCGGGACCCCGCCCGCATGCACGACGCGCGCGAGCTGTACGAGCAGGCGCTCGCGCTCGACCCGGACTACGCGCCGGCGTGGGCCGCATTGGGACGGGCGCGGCGCGTGATCGCCAAGTGGGGAGGGCAGGCGGGCGCCGGACTGATGCCACAGGCGGAAGCCGCGTTCCGCCGCGCCTTCGAGCTCGATCCCGACCTCTCGATGGCGCACGACCTCGCCGCCTACGTCGACTGCGAACTCGGCCGCGCCCGCGAGGCGATGGAGCGGCTGCTGCCGCGCGCCCGGTCCCGCCGCGGCGACGCCGGCGTGCTCGCCGGCCTGGTGACGACGTGCCGCTACGCCGGCCTGCTCGACGCGTCGAAGGCCGCGCACCAGCGGGCGGCCATCGTCGATCCCGCGCGCCTGACCAGCGTTCCGTGGACGCATTTCATGCTCGGCGACTACGACACCGCGATCCAGGCTGACAAGGGCATGCCGCCGTTCTGTACCCTGCTGGCCGAGGTCCTCGACGGGCGCGGCGGGACCGAACGGATCCGCCAGGCCGAGGCCGCGGCCTGGGCCCCGGGCGCGCGCCTCGGCATCGGCGCCTACCGCGCCATCTTCGAGCGCCAGTTCGACGAGGCGGCCGGCTTCCTGACCGAGCTGCAAGCGACCGGGTTCGACGATCCCGAGGGCTGGTACCTCTACGGCCTCTGCTACGCGCACGTCGACGCCGAGTCGCCGGCGGTGGAATACCTGACGCGAGCCGTCGAGGGCGGCTACGCCTGCCACGAGGCGCTGACCGAGCGGCGCGAGTGGTCGTCGATGCGCCATCCGGCGCTGCCGGCACTCATCGCCCGCACTGCCGACCTCGTCGCGGATGCCCGCGCCCGCTTCGATGCGCTGGACGGCGCGCGCGTGCTGTCGGCCGAGGTGTCGCCCTCGTCGAAGGTGCCGCCGGGTCAGGAGCGACGGCCCGGCTAGACCCGCCTCGCGATTCAGTCGAGGTCGAAGCCGCGGAGCGGCTTGGACACCGGCTCCTTCCGCGCTTGCTTGAGCGCTTCCTCGAAACGCTTCGACAGCGCGTCGCCGCGCGTCTTCTCGTCCTGCACCGACTGCTCGAACAAGGCCTCGCGGCGCGCCGCCTGCTCGGCGAGAATGCGCTGGGCTTCGTCCAGCTCGGGACGGTCGGGATGCGGCGGTTCGCGGTGCTCGACGACGCGTCCGAGGTTGGTATCCACCACGAGCTCCGCGTGACAGCAGGGGCACGTCAGTTCGATCTCACTCTTCAGCCGGGCCATGCCGCACCTCCGCGAGACGAGTCGCCGCCGCCGGGCGCGCTCCGGATAAGGGTACACTGAACGTCGAGTGATGGCGCAAGGCGCAGAGGCGCGAACCCGGACGCTGCGGGTCGTCACGTACAACATTCACCGCTGCCGGGGACTCGACGGGCGCACGCGGCCGGAACGGATCGCCGCGGTGCTGGCCGCGATCGAACCCGACATCATCGCCCTGCAGGAAGTCGTCGGCGCCAGCCCGCTCAAGCCGGGACAGGCAGCGGAGATCGGCGCCGCGCTCGGCATGGGCTGGGTCATGGCCCCGACCCGTCACCTCCGCAATGCCCTGTTCGGCAACGTGGTGCTGAGCCACTTTCCCGTCAAGCACCACCAGCAGCACGACCTCAGTTGGAAGACCTGCGAGCCGCGCCTGGTGCAGCGCGTCGACCTGCAGATCGGCGGCGAGGACATCCTCCATTTCTACAACGTCCACCTCGGGACGGCGCTGCTCGAGCGCCGCGAGCAGGCGCAGCGGCTGGCCGCCGTGGTCCACGACCGCCGCGTCGCCGGCCCGAAGATCGTCCTCGGCGATTTCAACGAGTGGGCGCGCGGCCTCGCCACCGACGTCCTCGCCCAGAAACTGCACAGCATCGACCTGCGCAAGCACCTGAGCCGCCGGCGGACCTATCCGGGGTTCTTCCCCCTCCTCCACCTCGATCACATCTACTACGAGGGCGCGCGCGTCGAGGTCGATCGGGTCTGGCTGCCCAAGGGCCGGCTGGCCATGGTCGCCTCGGACCACCTCCCGCTCGTCGCCGACCTGCGCATCCGGTTCCCCGCGGCCGAGCCGGCCTGAGACGCGGCCGGCGGCGCCCGCCGAACCCGCTGCTGGCGAAGAAGGCGGTTTCCCTGCGCGTGCGCAACTTCGAGAGCTCGCGCTTGAAGGTCAACGACAACGACGGCAACCCGATCGAGATCGCGGCGGTCGTGGTGTGGCGGGTGGTGGAAACCGCGGAAGCGCGTGCGCAACCTCGCCACCAGCTATGCCTACGACGCGCACGACGACCACCTGGTCTCGCTGCGCGGCCACACCGCGGCGGTGGCCGATCACCTGCAGCGCGAGATCCAGGAGCGGCTGTCGAAGGCGGGCGTGCAGGTGGTGGAAGCGCGCATCAGCCATCTCGCCTATGCGCCGGAGATTGCCGCCGCGATGCTGCAGCGGCAGCAGGCCGGCGCCATCGTCGCCGCCCGCCAGCGCATCGTCGAAGGCGCGGTCGGCATGGTGGAGATGGCGCTGGGGATGCTGTCGCAGAAATCGATCGTCGCGCTCGACGAGGAGCGCAAGGCGTCGATGGTCAGCAATCTGCTGGTGGTGTTGTGCGGTGAGCGCGGCACGCAGCCGATCATCAACACGGGCACGATCTATCAGTAGCCGATGAGCGAACGAAAGGCATTCCTGCTCCGCGTCGATCCGCAACTGCTCGAGGCGGTGCAGCGCTGGGCGGACGACGACCTGCGCAGCCTGAACGCGCAGATCGAATTCCTGCTGCGCCGTGCGTTGCGTGACAGTGGGCGAACGCGGGATGCGGCGGGCGGCCGCAACGACAAGGGCCGGTCAACGACCGGCCCGTGAATGGGGAGGCGAGGTGCGGCGGGCCCCCGGGGGGCCCCGGGCTCAGCCTTCTTCCTCGAATTCGCCGTCCACGAGCGGGCCGAGCCGCGTGGAGGGGCGGAGCGCCTCTCGATAGTCGTAGAGGGGCAGGTCGGTCACGTGCAGCGGGTTGCCGCAACCCGGCGCCGCGCGATCGACGAGGACGGTGACCGGACTGCCGGGGGTGCCTTCACGAAACGCGAGGCGGCACCCGCAGGCGAGACGCGCGTGTTGGAAGCCTTTCAGCATGGGCTGAAAGGATCATACTACAGCAGCGCCTTGATCTCTTTCTCGAAGACGGCCTTGGGCGCAATGCCGAGATGCTTGCGGCAGACCTTGCCGTCGCGGCTGATGATGAACGAGGCGGGAATCCCCCAGATCGGTCCGAAGGCGTCCTGCACGTCCTCGCGCCCGTCGCCGAGCAGAATCGGATAGTTCATCTTGTATTCGGTGGCGAAGGCACGCGCCTGCGGCGCCTTGTCGTCCACCGAGTAGCCGATGACCACGAGGTCGTTGCGATACTTGTCCTGCAGCTCCACGAAGCCGGGGATTTCGGCCTTGCACGGCCCACACCAGGTCGCCCAGAAATTGAGCAGGATGACCTTGCCCTTGAAGGAGGACAGCGACACGTCCTTGCCGTCGAGGTCCTTGATCACGAAATCGAGCTTGGCCGGCTTGGCGTCGGCCATGCAGGCCTCACCCGCCTGCTCGCCCCCGGTCGCGGTCACGGCATTGGCCCCGTGCGAGGCCACCAGGTCCACGGAGGCGGCGGCCGGACCGGCCTCGAGATCGTGCTGCCACACGAAGGGCACGCTGACGGCGATGAGCGCGATCAGGGTGGCGGCCATTGCCGCCAGGCGCAGCTTCGAGCTTGGCTGGTCCATCACTGTATTGTGCCTCATCCCTCCCGGGATATCTACGCGCCGCCAGGGCGGGCGGTTACGGCGCCGGCCGCTCGGCCGCGGTCGAGACACGCTCGAGGTACGTCGCCAGGCGGTCGAGGTCGTCCCGCTCGACGCCGCGGGCGATCAGGGTGTAGGAGCTGCCATTGGCGGCCCAGATGCGCTCGGCGTGCCCGAGGACCGAGAGCTGTTCACCCTCGCGCTCCACCCCCTGCGTGACGAACAACGACACGTGGTGATCGCCGGAGCGATACAGCAGATGCGCGTGGTCGCCGAGCCAGAACGGGCAGCGGCGGCCCGCGATCAGGGTGATCCCGTCGGCCGGGCTGGATGGCGGCACGTCGATCGCCCAGCCGTCGCGCTCCGCGAACTCCCGTTCCAGGTCCGGGGCGGACGCCTCCTCGCTCGACGTCACGACGAAGCACCGGAGGTGGTCGATGGCCAGTTGCGCGGCGAACAGCGCGTTGGAGCGGAGGGGCAGGAACTCGAGGGCGACGGCGAAGAGCAGGACCATCGCCGCGGCGGCGCCGAACGCGGCGACGCGGCCGCCCCAGCCGAGCGAGGGGGCCGCCTCCCCCGCCAGCCTGGCGGCAATGCGGGTGCGCAGGCCGGGAGGCGCCGGCGTCGTCACCTCGGCGGCGCGGGCGCGGAGGATCATCCGCACCCCGCGTTCCGCGGCGACCTCGGCGCGGCACATCGCACAGGTCCGCAGGTGGGCCTCGACGAGGGCGGCGGCGTCTGGCGGCGCCTCGCCGTCCACGTACGGTGGCAGCAGCGACTCGATTCGGCGACAGTCGGTCATGTTGAGAATCCGCTCCTCCGGGTCACCCACTCGACGCCGCCATCAGCGGCGCCGTTGTTCCACCAGTTCCTGGTCGCGGCGGCGGTCGAGCACGCGCCGGTGCAGCTGGCGTCGGCCGCGCGAGATGCGCGACATCACCGTGCCGATCGGGATGCCGACGATGCCGGCAATGTCCTGATACGACAGCTCTTCGACGTCGCGGAGCCAGACCGCTTCGCGGAAGGTCTCCGGCAGTTCGTCGAGCGCCGCGCGCAGTTCAGCGGCGGCGGTCGCCCGCAGCAGCAACGTCTCGGGGCTCTGCGCGAGCGTCCCCGGCTGTTCACCAGCGGCGGCCTGCTCCACCGCGTCGGAGTCGAAGTCGACGAGCGATCGGGCCCGATCCCGGCGCCGGTTGCGCCAGGTGTTGTGCAGGATGGTCAACATCCACGCCTTCAGGTTGGTGCCGGCGGCAAACCGGTGCCGCGCACGAAACGCCTTCAGATACGTATCCTGCACGAGGTCCTGCGCGCGGTCGGCGTCGCGGGTCTGTCGCAGCGCCGCTCCGTACAGGGCGTCGAGCAGGGCGAGCGCCTCGGCGGTGAAGGCGTCGCGCTCGAAGTCGGAATCCTGGCGGCGTCGACCAAAGAGCATGGGGAGGAGGACGCCGCTCTCGTGTCCAACCCCTGGGCGGCGGCGTTATTCCCGGGGCCGAGTCGTCCAGAGTATAGGACAAACCTCGCGGTCTGAATCTTGCTGGGGCGTGATCTCGGATCCCCGATGGGCCCGGTGGTGCGGGCGCGCCGGGCCTGGGCGCGCGCTACCCGCCCCTCGCTACCCGAAGTAAGATGCCTGCCAGGAGTAGGTCATGAAGCATTGCTCGTCGAGCCGGTCCTGTTCGGCGCGATTGATCGTCCTCTGCGCGATCGGCGCTTTGATCGGCGCCGCCGCCCCGGCCGCGGCGCAGACGCAGTTCGTGCCGTATTTCGGCAAGAACCAGATCCGCTACGACAACTTCGAGTGGCAGATCTATACGACCGACCACTTCGAGATCTACTACTACCCGGCCATCGAGCCCCACCTGGAGAAGATTGCCGGCTACGCCGAGAGCGCCTACCAGCACGTGAGCTCGGAGCTGAAGCACGACCTCGCCTTCAAGGTGCCGCTGATCCTGTTCTCGACCAGCAGCGAGTTCTTCCAGCAGAACGTCATCCCGGGTGCGGCGCAGGAGGGGGTCGGTGCGTTCGCCGAACCGAGCCGCTACCGCATCGTGATGCCGATGGACGAGCCCTCGGATCTGCTCTACCGCCTGACGGTGCACGAGCTGACGCACCAGTTCCAGTACGACATCATCCCGACCTCGCTCATCCGCTCGAACATGCCGCTGTGGGTGTTCGAGGGCATGTCCGACTACATGACCGGGGTGTGGCGCTCGATCGACCTGATGACGGTGCGCGACGCCGCGGTCGCCGACATCGTGCCGAAGATGTCGGAGCTGCAGGGCTACGGCAACTTCGGCAACGTCCGCCTGATCTACAACCTCGGGCACGCGGCCTTCGAATTCATCGAGGCGCGCTGGGGCAAGGAGGGCGTCCGCCAGTTCGTCTTCTCGCTGCGCAAGAGCGTGATCGGCGGCGGCGACAATGCCTTCAAGGAGGCGTTCGACATGGACGCCGACGAATGGGATCAGCAGTTCGACCGCTACCTGAAGGACCGCTTCAAGCCGTTCCGCGACAAGGAGCGGCCGGCGGACTACGGCCGCGATCTGGCGCCGAACCCGGAGAAGACGCGCTTCTCCAGCGTCCTCTCGGTCGAGCCGTCGCCGTCGGGTGACCTCATCGCGGCGATGACCGGCAACCGCCGCGACCGCGAGTACGACATCGTCCTGCTCTCGGCCAAGGACGGACAGGTGATCCGCAACCTGACCAGCGGCTTCGACCAGAGCCTCGGCTTCGAGTACATCCCGACGCCGGGCATGCGCTTCAACACCGTGCCGTGGATGTCGTGGGCGCCGCAGGGCGATCGCATCGCCTACTTCGTGCGCACCGAGAAGGACCGCTCGCTGCTGCTGCAGAACGTGATCTCGCGCAAGGTCGAGGAGCGGATCCCGATGACCACGGTGGATTCGCCCGAGTCGCCGGACATCTCGCCCGACGGCCGCGTGATCGCATTCGCGGCGGCGCGCGGCGTGGTCAACGACATTTTCACCATCAACCTGGCGACCCGCGAGGTCGTCAACCTGACCAACGACGCCTTCGCCGACTACGCCCCGACCTGGTCGCCGGACGGCAAGTCGATCGTCTTCCTCAAGCGCGTCAGCGGCAACGAGAAGCTGTTCCGCCTCGATCTCGACTCCGGCAAGTCCAGCCAGCTCACCTTCGGCACCCACGACGAGGGCGGGGCGCAGTTCCTCGATGCCGACACGCTGTTGTTCACCTCGACGGCCACCGATCCGGCCAAGGCCATCGATCCAGAGGTCGCCCGCAACGGCGTCGTGCACAACATCTGGACGCTGAGCCTGAAGACCGGCGAGCTGCTCCAGTACACCGACGCGCTGGCCGGCAACTTCTCGCCGGTGGTGCTGCACGAGGCGCCGGCGACCTCGCGCATCGCCTTCGTGACCTACTACAAGAGCGAATACGGCCTGCACACGCTCGAGCGCAAGGAGCCGCTGACCAAGGCCGCCTCCGCGGATTTCGGCGCGCCCGGCCCGGTGATCGACTTCCAGGCGCCGATGACGCACACGCTGGTGGCGGAGAACCAGAAGAAGAAGGGAAAGTTCGAGAAGATGTTCCTCGACGGCCGCCCGCCGGTGAACCTGGGCGTGACCAGCGGCGGCGACTTCTTCGGCGGCACCCAGGTCTCGTTCACCGACGTCCTCGGCGACCAGCAGTTCAACGTGTTCGCCGCCTCGGTGTCGCAGTACCGCACGATGTCGCTCAGCTACATGAACCTCGAGCGGCGGTTCCAGTGGGCGCTGCAGGGCTACTCGCAGACACAGTTCTTCTACGGGCAGCTGGAGGGCGTCTTCTACGACCCGGCGTTCAGCGGCTTCATCGACCGCGACCTCGCCGTCGCCACCCGCACGCTGCGCGGCGGCACCGCCTTCGGCATCTACCCGTTCAACCGCTATCGCCGGGTCGAGCTCTACGGCGGCCTGGTCCACTACTCGGAGCGGTTCGACAACCCGCAGCTCGCCGACCTGTCGCAGCAGTACCAGGAAGAAAACTTCGGGCGCCAGCTGTTCAACAACGGCTCCATGATGCCGCTCGGCGTCACCTTCATCCAGGAGACGACGGTATTCCGCGAGTTCGGGCCGCTGGCCGGCAGCACCATGCGGCTCAACTACGAGGGCGCGCCCCGGATCGGCGACAACACGCTCTCGCGCCAGACGGTGGACGTCGACGCGCGCAAGTACTTCCGGTTGGGCGGCAGCGGCCTGCTTGCCCTCCGCGCCAAGGGCTTCCACAGTTGGGGACAGAGCCCCGACTTCATGTACTTCGGCGGCAACTCCGAGATGCGCGGCTACGACTACCTGTCGTTCGTGGGTCAGGATGCGTTCTTCCTCAACAGCGAGCTGCGCTTCCCGCTGATCGAAGCCATGTTGACGCCGATCGGCATCCTCGGCGGCATCCGCGGCACCCTGTTCGCGAACATGGGCGGCGCCACCTTCGACAGCGACTCGTTCAAGGTGTTCACGCGCGACACGACGGTCGAAACCCCGATCATCGGCACCGTCACCACGCCCACCGAGATTCTGCCGGTGTTCGGTCCGCCGCGTACCATCAGCGGCTTCCGCCTGGTGGACGCGCGCGCGTCCTACGGCATCAGCCTGCAGACCTTCGCGCTCGGCTTCCCGGTGCACTTCGACTGGTCGTGGCGCACGCTCTTCAACCGCGACTGGGAGGATGTGGTGTTCTCGCAGGCCGGCGGCAGCGAGGCCTTCCGCAAGCCGAAGTTCACGATGTGGATCGGCTACGACTTCTAAAGGCCCGTCCACGGCTACGATCGGATCGAGGGGGCTCCGTCCACGCTGACGCGTTCAGCGGGACGGGCCGCTAACGCCGCGGCGGCTGATTGCGCCGGCGTCCGGCCGGACCCCGCTGCGCCTTGCGCGCCAGGCGTTCGGCGCGCCGGCCCTCGGCCTGCTGCTGCCGTGCGGCCGCCTCCGCCCCTTCCACCAGCAGCGGCGGCACCGGCTTGGGACGGCCCTCGTCGTCGAGCGACACGAAGGTCAGGTAGGCCTGGCTGGTCAGCTTTCGCTCGCCGCTGGTGATCCCCTCGGAATAGACCTCGACCTCGACTTCGAGCGACGTCCCGAACGTCGCCGTGACGCGCGACTTGAGGATGATCATGTCGCCGACCTTGATCGGGTGCAGGAAATCGAGGCTGTCCACCCCGGCGGTCAGCGCCAGGGCGTTGGTGTGGCGATGGCAGGCGATGGCGCCGGTGATGTCGATGAGGTGCATCACCGTGCCGCCGAGGATGTAGCCGAGCGGATTGGAGTCGTTGGGCAGGACGACTTGTACGGTTTCGCTCGCCGAATCCTGCCAGCGCTTCGCCGCGGGGGTCAATTCGCCTTCGACATCCGCAGCTGGCTGTTCTCCAGGTCGAGCGAGACGCGGTACGGGCTGAGGAACTTGTGCCCGACGATGCCGCCGACCTCGAAGCCGAGGAGCACGCTGGGCGCGCGCAGGTTGAGGACGACCACCGAGAAGTTCGCGTACGCGATGTCGGCGAACTTCAGGCTGATGCCGGGCAGCAGGAACGCGTCCCGGTCCCAGCCGGAGGTGCCGTACACTTTCAGGGCAATCCTGCGCGACGGGCGCGCGTTGAGCGCCTCGGCCGTGGCGGTGCTGATCGAGATCACTTCGCCACCGGTGTCGACGACGAAATAGGTGGGGTGCGTCTCGTTGATCAGACCGCGCACCATCGCCAGGCGGTGATGGCGCATCTCGAGGTTGAACTCGGCGTCCTCGGCCGGCAGCTGCCGCCCCATGGTCAGCTTGCGCGTCGAGTAGTCGATGGTCATCGACAGGCCGAGGGCCAGCGGCGAGAAGCTCTCGGTCTCGCGCTTCGGGATCCCGCGCAGCGCCGGCGCCTTGATCAGCACCGGCACGTTCTCGACCTTGAGCGTGCCGATCTCGAACTCGTCGATGCGGCCCAGCTGCAGCCCGCGCAGCCCGACTTCGCCGACCCCGGCGCTGAGCGTGTAGGTCACCGGCCGCACGCCGGCCGAGGACGCGGTCTGCCGCGAGATGGTGGTCTGTTCCGAGCCGGTGTCGAGAATGAAGTCCTGCCAGCGCCCGCCGTTCACGCGCGCCTTGACGATGACCTTGTCGTCGACCAGCTTGAAGTCCACGGTGTGCAGGCGGTCGGCGACCACCGGGTCGATGGCAATCGGCTCGTTCTCACCGAACGACTTCAAAAAACGCACCTGCGACCGCGACCAGGCGGCCTTGTCGCTGCGGTCCTTGTTCGGCAGCAGGTTGATGTAGTTGGTGTAGGCGGCCGCGGCCTGCTCGTAGCGGCGCATGCGCTCGAAGATCGCCCCCACCGTGTGGTGGAGCTCGCCGTCGCGCGGCGACGCCTTCAGGGCCGCCTGCGCCTCCTCGATGGCCTCGTCGAGCTTGGACTGCGAGGCCAGCGCCCGCGCCAGTCCATGCCGCGCGCGCGACGAGCCGGGCGCCATCGCCAGCGCGTCGCGCCAAATCACTTCGGCTTCGTCGAACAGGCCGGCCGACCACAGCGAGTCGGCGTACACCGAGAGCGCTTCGGGATTGCGCGGCGCCAGCGCCTTCAGCCCCGCCGCTTCGCGTTGCGCCTCCTGGAATCGCCCGATGCGCAGCGCCGTCCGGACGTAGCCGATTCGCGCCGTGAGCGCCAGGCCCGAATCCGTCGTCTCGCCCGCCTTCCGGAACGCGTCGAGCGCTTCGGTGAAGCGCGTCTCCTCGAACAGGAGGTGAGCCAGCTGCAGCTGCAGCTCGGCATCGTCGCGTGACGACGAGGCCTGCGGGCCGGCCAGGACGAGGGCGCACGCGGCGGCCGTAAAGGCGAGACGCCGGAAGGGTGCCATGATGAAACCTTTCACGGGCGAAGAGGGGGCGCAACCCGCTCGCCGGGTCGCCCGAATTCTAGCTCACTTCTGGAAGTGCGCGGCGTTGATCTCGATGTAACTCTTCCACTTCTCCGGGACCTCGTCGAGCGCGAAGATCGCCTCCACCGGGCACGCCGGCACGCAGGCGCCGCAATCGATGCATTCGTCCGGGTGGATATAGAGCTGCGTTTCCGCCTCGAAATCGGCCTCGTCCTTCCGCGGGTGGATGCAGTCCACGGGGCAGACGTCCACGCACGCCGAGTCCTTCGTGCCAATGCAGGGTTCCGTGATGATGTATGCCATAACGCTGTCCAGCGGCCCTCCGTGTGCCGGTGTGTTAACTCGCGGTTTCGAGCGCCGAGGACGGAACGTGACCGAGGCGCAGGGAAATGCGCCGCGCCAGGTCCCAGGCGCCCTTGTGATGATCGGTGAGGATGGGGCGATCGTCGGCGCCGTGGCCGAACATCCCCACCCGCGCCACTTCGCGCCCGGTGTAGTCGTGCACCGGTGCGCAGGTGCAGAACAGCCGCTGCAGCGCATCCGGCTCGATCGGCGGCGGTCCGAGCCGGACCATCGTCTGCTCCGCCTGCGCCACGTCCTCCGCCCGCACCAGGCGCAGGCAACTCAGCCGGCGGGTTGCCTGGCGCGGCGAGAAATAGAGCGCGCAATGCCCCGGCATTTCCTTGCCATAGACCGTGTGCATCGCCACCTCGTCCGGTCCGGTGCACCAGAGATACGTGACTTCGCCGGCGTCAGGAATCGCGATGAATCCGCGGTGGCTCGTCCGCAGGATGTAGCCGCGCATGATCGGGTAGGCGTGCAGGCGAACCTCGGAGCGGCCGAGCGCCCGGAAACTCAGGTCCAGCATCTTGAGCGTCAGCGCGTAGCGCTGCGTCTCGTCATCCTGGCGGACATACCCGCGGCGCTTGAGGAGCCGCAGCAGCCGGTGCACCGTGGACGGCGGCTGTCGCACGGCGCGCGCCAGATCGCTGACGCTCATGCCCCGCGGACTCGCGCTCAGCACCTCGCAGACCTCGAGCGCCTTGTCGATGGAGGTCGGCGGCGCCGCAACCGGCTGGGGAGATGTCTGTTTCACAATATGGAATGGCGTTTCGCAGATCTGACTCTAACGACGGGCTGTCGCCGGTGTCAAGGTGGCTGGCGAGGTTGACGGCCGGCCGACTGAACCATACGATCGCCCTTCCGTCATCGCCGTGCCAGACTCCCTCATCGGCCAGACGCTCGGGCAGTACCAGGTCCTCGACCAGCTGGGGGCTGGCGGCATGGGCGTGGTCTACCGCGCCAAGGACGTGCGGCTCGGGCGGCTGGTCGCGCTCAAGGTCCTGAGCCACGGGACGGCGTCCGACGAGGAGGCGGTGGAGCGGTTCCGCCGCGAGGCGCGCACCGCGTCGAGCCTCAATCACCCGAACATCTGCACCATCTACAGTTTCAACGACCACGACGGTCTGTTGTACCTGGCGATGGAGCTGCTGGAGGGAGAGCCGTTCGATCGGCGGCTCGCCGGGCGCGCGCTCGAGCTCCCGTCCCTGCTGGATCTGGGCGCGCAGATCGCGGATGCCCTGGACGCGGCGCACGCCGAAGGCATCCTGCATCGCGACATCAAGCCGGCCAACATCTTCCTCACCCGCCGTGGCCAGGCCAAGGTGCTGGACTTCGGCCTGGCGAAACTTTCGACCGGGCCCTTCAGGCGCTCGGCCGGACGCCACGACACCGAGCAGTTCACGAGCATGGCGGGGACCACGGTCGGCACGGTCGCCTACATGTCGCCGGAGCAGGCGCGCGGAGAGGACGTGGATCCGCGTACGGATCTGTTCTCGTTCGGCGTGGTGCTCTACGAGATGGCGACGGGGCGTCAGAGCTTCGCCGGCGCGACGACGGCGGTGGTGTTCGACGGCATCCTCAACCGCGATCCGACGCCGCCGAGCACGCTGAACTCCGCGATTCCAGCCGAGCTCGATCGCATCATCTCGAAGGCGCTGGAGAAGGAACGCAGCCTGCGCTATCAGTCGGCCGCGGACATGCGGGCCGATCTGCAGCGGCTGCGCCGCGACGCGAGCAGCCGGCGCATTGCCGTGCCGGCGGCATGGGGGGACCCGGCGGCCGGACCGATTACCCGCGTGGCCGATGCGACGCCGGCGCCCTACGATCCCTCCTCGGCGCAGACGGTCTACCTGCCGGCGGGCAGCGCTGGCACACATGCCGGCGCAAGCGGGCCGCCGCCGTTGCCGCCCACTCCCATCGCACCGCCACAACCGGCGGCCGTGAGCGTGGCGCCCGCCGTCGCGCGCCGCGCGTGGTCGCCCATCATGCTCGGGCTCGTCGGGCTGACCCTGGCAGGACTGATCGCGGCGATCGGCCTGACGACCTTCGGCCTGTCCACGTCGCCCGGCGCGCCGGCCGGGGCGGGGGCCGGCGCGACGCCGCCCGGCGATCCGTCCGAATCGCCACCCGCGGCCCCCACGCAACCCGACACGGCGCAGGCCACGCCGCCGCCGACCACGGTGACCGCCGGCGATGCGTCCGCTCCGGGCGGGGGCGCGGGCGCGGCTGCCTCCGCATCCACGGCGCCGACGCCCGCCGCAGCCGCCGCCCGCAACGCCGCGGCCGCCGGACCCGTCGCCGCCAGACCGGCGGCGGCGTCCGGCTCGGTCGAAGCGCAAGCGGGTCAGCGCCTCGACGCGGCGCGGGCGAAGCTCGCCGCGAACCAGCTCGAGGCGGCGCTCGCCGATCTGCGGCAGGTGGCGGCCGACTATCCAGCCTCCGCCGCCGCGGTCGGCGCGTCGTTCCAGGCGGCCGACGTGCTCGAAAAGCTCGGCCGCGTCGACGAGGCGATGGCCGCGCACGAGGACTTCGCCCAGCGCTTTCACGGCGATTCGCGCGCGGCGGCGAGCCGTTTGCGCCTGGCGGAGCTGGCGCCCCGTTCGAGTCGTCCGAATCGTGACGCGCTGGTCCGCGACCTGCTGGCGCGCGTGGTCACCGACCATCCACGCACGCCGCAGGCGCTGCTGGCGCTGCAGATGAAACTCCGGCTCGACAACCAGCGCCGGCAGCGCGAGCTGGATCCGGTCCTCGGCATCCAGGTGCCGGCCGTGCTGCCGACGCTGCGCAGCCTCACCGAGCAGTTCCCGACGTCGCCGAGCGCGATGATTGCGTTCAACCGGCTGGCGGGGATGTACCACGATCTCGATCGCTACGACCGCGAAGCGCAGGCGCTGGCCGACCTCGGCACTCATTTCCCCGCGAACCCGTACGACTCGTGGTACCGGCTCGGTGAGCTGTACGAACGCCGACTCAAGGACCCGGCGCGTGCGCGGGAAGCCTATGCCAAGGTGCCTCCCGCCTCGCCACGCTACCGCGACGCGCAGCGCCGGCTGAAACAACTCTGAACGCGGCCGCTACGGCGCCGCGACGCGGATCACGATCTGCCCGGTGATGACGTCAATCGAGATCACCGGCTCGCCGCGCCCCAGCGTCGTCTCGCCCCAGCGCGGTCCCCAGGTGTCCCGCGTGCGCAGCGGGATCTGCGAGTCGATCGTGCCGTTGAGCGCCAGCGCCAGGATGCGGGCGTCCGCCGGCTGCGATGCGAGCGTCAACCGCACGTCGCCGTTGAAGGCACGCAGGCGCAGCAGCCCGTCCGCCGACAGCCGCATGCGATCGGCGTCGATGTCGCCGATGCCGGTCTCGAGACGGACCTCGCCCTGCAGATCGGTCGCCGTGATCGAGCCGCGCCGGATGTCGGCGGTAATCGCGCCGCGCAGGCCGCCGAGGCGCAGGGCGCCCTCGACAATGCGGACCGGTCGAACGGCGGCCTGCGCCGGCACGCGGATCGTGACGTCGGTGCGCAGGGCCGGGTCGGTGGCGCCCTCGCTCTGCGTCGCCCGCACGCGGACCTCGGCGTCCGTTTCCTCGATGACCACCGGAATCTGCGCCAGTGCGGCGGGCGTGGGCGCGTGGCGTTCGATCTCGATGGTGGCGTCGTCGCCGGCGGACGCGGCGATGTAAACCTGGCCGATCGTGATTTCGAGGCTGATGGCGCGGCCGGCGGGCAAGGGCACCGTGCGGCTCTGCCGGTCCGCGACGCCGGCGGCGGTCGCGGTGAGGGCGAGCGCGACAATCGTGAGGGGCAGACACACGCCGGTGACGCGAGGATTATACTTTCAGCTTCCATGCCCCGATTCCCGGTGGCGTTCGCAGCGGTCATCGTGCTGGGCACCGCCCTGCCCGTCCGCGGCCAGGCGCTCCCCACCGAGCCGGTCAGCCTCGGGGACGGGCGCGTCGTCGTCGGCGCCGAGCTGAGCGCGACCGCCGCCAGCGTCGACACCGGCTTCTTCAACTACACCGATTACGAATACAGCGCGCTGCGCAACGTCCGCCTCGAGCGTGACGGCGGAAGTCCGCGCCAGCGCGCGGCTCCAGGTCCTCGGCGAGCTGCGGGTGGATCATGGCGACCTGCTGCAGCCGTTCGCCTTCTACGCGCGGATCCGGCCCTGGCCGGCGCGGCGCTTCGACGTCCAGGTGGGACGGATTCCGCCCACGTTCGGCGCGTTCGGGCGTGGCACCTACGGATCGGCGAACATGCTCATCGGCACGCCGCTGGCGTATCAATACCTGACCTCGCTGCGGCCCGACGCACTGCCGGCGACGACCGACGATCTCGTGCGCATGCGCGGGCGCGGCTGGCTGTCGAATTTCCCGCTCGGCAACACCGCACCCGACCGCGGGCTGCCGCTCATCAACAGCTTCCGCTGGGACACCGGCGCGCAGGTGCACGGCACGACCGGGCTGGTCGAATGGACCGCCTCGGTCACGACCGGCTCGCTCTCCAACCCGCGTCTCGGCGACGACAACGGCGGCCGTCAGTTCGCGGGCCGCGCCCTGGTCCGGCCCGTCGCCGCGCTGGCCTTCGGGCTGTCGGCGTCGCGCGGCGCATTTCTCAGCCGCACCCTGTCACCCCTGGTCGGCGAGGCCCGGGTGGACGACGCGGTGCAGCGGGCATGGGCGGTGGACGCGGAGTATTCAGCCGGCCGTTTTCTCGGGCGCAGCGAGGTCATCTGGTCGCAGTGGCGACTGCCGATGCCGGCGTCGGCGCCGTGGGTCCGGCTGGACGCCACGGCGATGCTCGTCGAAGGCCGCTACCGCATCCTGCCCGGGGTGCACGTCGCCGCCCGTCTGGAGCGGCTCGGATTCAGCCGCGTGGCCGCGGCCGCGGGGGCCGTCCGCTGGGAGGCGCCGGTACGACGCCTCGAGCTCGGCGCCGGCTACTCGATCATCCGCAACGTGATGGTGAAGGGCGCGTGGCAACGCAACCACCGGGACGGCGGCCGCGTGCCGCGCGAGTCGCTCGCGACGGCGCAGCTGGTCTACTGGTTCTGATGCCGACTGGTCGCCTGCTCTCGGCGCTCGCCATCCTGATCGCCGCGGCCGGCACGGTCGCCGGCGAAGGCCGGGGAGACGCCGCCGCGCAGGCGCTCGGCGCCATCCGCGGCCGTCTCGAGATCCGTACGGTGGCCCGGCCGGTCGAGCGCCGGCCGGAGGTCGCCGAGCCGGGCAGCGCCGGGATGCGCGACGCGCCGGACCTGCGCCGCGGCGTCGTCTATCTCGAAACCGCCCCGCGCGGCGCGTTCGAGGAGCGCGAGGCGGGCCGCGCGGTGCTCGACCAGCGCAACGAGACGTTCGTGCCGCACGTGCTGGCGGTGATGGTCGGGGCCGTGGTGGACTTTCCCAACAGCGACCGGACCTACCACAACGTGTTCTCGCTCTCGAAGGCCAGGCGCTTCGACCTCGGCCGCTACGCAGCCGGACGCTCGAAGAGCGTCCGCTTCGATCGGCCGGGGGTGGTCAGGGTGTTCTGCGACATCCATTCGCACATGAACGCCTTCATCCTCGTCTTCAACCATCCCTTCTTCGACGTCACCACCCCCGACGGGCGCTTCCGCATCGATCAGCTTCCCGCCGGCACCTATACCGTGGTCGCCTGGTACGAGGGCGAGGCGCGCAGCTCGCGGTCGATCACCGTCCCGGCCGGAGGTGTCGTGGACGTCGAACTGGTCGTGCCGTGATCTCGACGCTGGGCTCGCTCACCAACCGGATCTTCCTGGCCAGCACCCTGCTCGCGACGGTGTCGATCGGCTTCGCCGTCTTCTTCGTCAGCAACCGGCTGCGCGCCGAGGCGGAGGCGGAGCTGCACCGCGACCTGGCGGAGGCGGCCGGCCTCGTCGACCAGCAGCGCGCCAGCCTGTTCGACAACTTCACGCGCACCGCGCGGCTCATCGCCGACCTGCCGAAGTTCAAGGCCGTCGTGGAGACGCGCGATCCGCCGACGGTCGAGCCCATCGCGCGCGACTATCAGCGGCAGGCGGGCTCCGACCTGTTCCTGGTGACCGATCCCGCCGGCGGCACCCTCGCTTCGATCGGGGGCGTGGCCGGCCCGGTGCCGGCCTTCGTGCCGGCCACGGGCGACGCGGGAACCGGAGCGCCGACGATGACCTTCTGGCCGTATCCAGCGGGCGTGCTGCAGGTCGTCAGCCTGCCGGTGACGATCGGCCTCGATCAACCGGACCTGCTGGGGACGCTCACGGTGGGCTACCTGCTGGACGATGCGCGGGCGGCGTCGTTGAAGGCGCTCACCGGCGCCGACATCGCCTTTGCCATCGACGGCGAGGTGCGCGCGTCCACGCTCGGCCGTGACGCCCATCCGCAGCTCGCCGGCCTGCTCGGGACGCCGGTCGAGCCGCGGGTGATCATCGGGAGCAGCGAGTTCGCCGCCCGGGTGACGCCGCTGGAGGGTGAGGCGGGAGCAGGAGCGGGCCCGGCACGCGCCGGGGCACCGCTGGCGATCGTCCTGCGATCGCGCACGGAGCGGATGCGGACCCTCTCGGCCATTCAGACCGGCCTCGGCATCGTGGCGGTGGCGACGATCTTGCTGGCGATGGCGGTGAGCTACGGCGTTGCGCGCACGATCACGCGGCCGCTGGCCCGGATCACCGATCACATGCGACAGGTCGCGGCGACCGGAGACCTCACCCGCAAGCTGCAGCTGACGAGCACGCACAGCTGGCAGGACGAGGATGCGCGCGTGCTCGCGGGGACGTTCAACACGCTCACCGATTCGATCGCCGCGTTCCAGCGGGAGGCGGCGCAGCGCGAGCGGCTGTCGTCGCTCGGGCGGATGTCCACCATCCTCGCCCACGAGATCCGCAACCCGCTGATGATCATCAAGGGCGCGCTGCGTCAGCTCTCGCGCCCCGACGCCACCGCTGCCGACGTCCGCGACGCCGCCGCCGACATCGACGGCGAGACCGAGCGGCTCAACCGGCTGGTCAACGACGTGCTCGACTTCGCCCGCCCGATGCGGTTCGACCGGTCGCCGACCGACGTCAACGCGCTCTGCCGCGACGCCGCCGGAGCCGTCGCGGCGGTGCAGCCGCAGCCGGCGGTGGTGACCGATCTCGACCGCGCCCTGCCTGCGCTCGAAACCGATCGCGAGAAGCTGCGCACCGTCCTCATCAACCTGCTCACCAACGCCAAGCAGGCGGTGGCGGCCGGCGGCGGGCCGGCCAACGGCGCCCGCGTCACCCTGTCCACCCTGCGGCTGCCCGACCGCCGCGTCGCCATCGTCGTGCGCGACCACGGTGTCGGGATCGCGTCGGCGGACCTGCCGCGGGTGTTCGATCCGTACTTCACCACCCGTCCGGCCGGCACCGGCCTCGGGCTGCCGATCGCCAAGCACATCGTGGACGGCCTCGGCGGTCAGATCACCGTCGAAAGCGCGCCCGGCGCCGGCACCAGCATCCGCATCGAGCTCGGCGACGCCCCGCTTCCCCGCGGATGACCATGCCTGCCGGCAGCATCCTCCTCGCCGACGACGAAGAGAAGATCCTCAAAACACTCGGACGCGCCTTGCGCGAGGAAGGCCACGACGTCGTCACCACGGCCAGCGCCGTCGAGGCACAGCGGCTGCTGCTCGAGCGATCCTTCGACGTGCTGGTCATCGACTACCTGATGCCGGGGCGGACCGGCCTCGAGGTCATTCGCGAGCTGGCCGCGACCACGCCGGAGGCGGAGCGTCCGGCGATCATCATGATGACGGCCCATGGCACGGTGGACAGCGCGGTCGCGGCGATGAAGCTGGGCGCGCGCGACTACCTGCAGAAGCCGTTCGACGTCGACGAGCTGCTGGTGACGACGCGGCGGTTGCTCGAAGAACAGCGGACCCGCACCGGGCTGCGGTATCTGTTGAGCGAGCGCGACGCCGAGTTCAGCCATTACGGGCTGGTCGGGCGCAGCCGCGCCGTCCTCGACGTGATCCGCCGCGCCGAGCTGGTCGCCGAGTCGCGCAGCACGGTGCTGGTCACCGGCGAGACCGGCACCGGGAAGGAGCTGGTCGCGCGCGCCATCCACGCCCGCAGCGCGCAGCGCGACATGCCGCTGATCAAGCTCAACTGCGCCGCCATCCCGGAAACGCTGCTCGAGTCCGAGCTCTTCGGCCACGTGCGCGGCGCGTTCACCGGCGCGACGTTCACCAAGAAGGGGCGCTTCGCGCTGGCCGACGGCGGCACCATCTTCCTCGACGAGGTCGGCACCATCGCCTTGCCGGTGCAGGCCAAACTGCTGCGCGTGCTGCAGGATCGCGAGTTCGAACCGCTCGGATCCGAGCGCACGCAGAAGGTGGACGTCCGCGTGGTCGCCGCGACCAATCGCGACCTGCGCCAGATGGTCAGCGCCGGCACGTTCCAGGAGGATCTGTTCTACCGCCTGAACGTGATTCCCATCGCCATCCCGCCCCTGCGCGAACGGCGCGAGGACATCCCGCTGCTGGTCGAGCACTTCCTCCGGCGCTTCGCCGGCAACAGCGGCAAGCGCATCGACGGCGTCGACCCGGCGGTGATGCGCGAGCTCGAGCGCTACGACTGGCCGGGCAACGTCCGCGAGCTCGAGAACACGATCGAACGGGCCGTCGTCCTGGCGACCGGTCCGCACCTGACCGCCGAGACGCTGTGGCTGATGGGCGCCGTGGCGGCGCCGGCCGCCGGCCTGCCGTCGCCGCGCCTGCACGCCAACCTCGAATGGGCCGAGCGCGAGACCATCCGCCGCGCTCTCGAGCAGGCCGGCGGTGTGAAGAAGGACGCCGCCGAGCGGATGGGCATCAGCCAGCGTGCACTCAGCCACTATCTGCAGAAGTACCGGTTCGACAATTGAAGGCACCGATGTTTACGTGCCGCGTAAGCGCTTACTCCGGTCGTAACCCGCGCACCCTCGTCGCGCCCGCCATCCCCGGCATCTCCTTCTCGTGGCGCCGCACGGCCGCGCGGCATCACGCTTGCTCATGTTCCCGCCAGCTTGAGGTGTGCATGGTCAAGCGAGGATGTCATCGTGCGGCGGCCGTGGCGGGGATGGCGCTCTTGATCGGGTCGACGTGGGTGTCGGCTCGTCAGGACCCCGTCACGGCAACCGCGCCCCGTGAGATCGAGGTGATCGCGAAACGCTTCGCCTTCGAGCCGGCGCGGATCGAGGCCACGGACGGGGAGCGCCTGCGGCTGCTCGTGCGATCCGGCGACGGCGTCCACGGCTTCCAGATCAAGAAGTTCCGCGTCAATCGCCTCATCCCGCGCGGCGGGTCACCCGTGGCCATCGAGTTCGTCGCCGCGGCTCCGGGCACCTACGAAATTCTGTGCTCGGAGGAGTGCGGCGAGGGGCACGAGTCGATGAAGGGCACGCTGGTGGTGGTGGCGCGGCCAAAGCCGGAGTAACGGGGTCGCGCCGGCGCGCGGCGCGCGGGCGACAGAAGGGGACGGGTATCGTGGGACGGATTCTGGTCACACTCTCGACGGCACTGGCGATCGCGATCGCCGCGCCGGCGTTCGCGCAATCCACCGGCAGCGGCGGCGACCCGGCGGCGCCGCCGCCCGTGCAGAGCGACGACGACCCCGATCGCGACGTCAACCGGGCACAGCCGGATTTCACCCTCGTGGCGCTGCCGACGACCTTGCGCGTGCCACGGCACAAGAGCTCGTTCCGCATCACCCATCGGTTCGGCCGGCCGCTCGGCGCCGGCGACTTCGGCGATCTGCTGTCCGACCTCTTCGGCCTCGACGGCGGCGCCATCATCGGCCTCGAGTACCGCTTCGGCGTGTTTCGCGGCACCCAGGCCGGCATTCATCGGACGTCGGACAAGACCATCCAGTTCATGGTGCAGCAGGACCTCCGGCGGCAGAGCGACGCGTTTCCCCTCGGCATCAACCTGCTCGCCGCCATCGAAGGACTGGACAATTTCCAGGAGAGCCACGCGCCGAGCCTGGGCGTGCTGCTGTCACGCGAACTCGGGGACCGGGCGGCGGTCTATCTCGAGCCCATCTGGGTCAACAACTCGAACCCGCTCCCGGAGGAGCTGGCCGACGACAACAGCACGTTCATGCTGGGGCTGGGCGCGCGCATTCGCATTCGGCCCACGGTCTACCTGGTGGTCGAGGGCACGCCCCGCCTCGCCGGCTACGACCCCGGCGACACGCAGGCGAGCTTTGCCATCGAGAAGCGGTCGGGCGGCCATCTATTCCAGCTCAATTTCTCGAACGGCCTCGGCACGACGTTCGGGCAGGTGGCGCGCGGCGGATTCACCGACAACGACTGGTATCTCGGCTTCAACATCTCGCGCAAGTTCTTCTGACGATGGAGCGGATCCGGGCGCACGCGACGACGGCGAGGCCGGGCGCACGGGCCCGCCGGACCGCGCTCGCGCTCGTGCTGGCGTTGACGCTCGCCGCCTGCGGCGGCTCCACGCCGGCGACCCCCGTGACACCGACGCCTCCGCCGCCGCCGGCACAATCCACTCCTCCGCCTGCAACCGCGACGGTCGTCATCGGGTCTAACCAGGCATTCATCCCCGCCGAGGTCACGGTGGCCGTCGGCGGCCGGGTGACGTTCATCAATCAGCACAATCGTCCCTACGACATCATGTCCGACCCGCCACTGACCCATACCGACTGTCCGCCCATCCAGGACGTGGGCTTCATCCAGCCGGGGCAGACGAAGCAGACCGGTCCCCTCACGGTCGCGCGCACGTGCGGGTTTCACGATCACTTCAACGAGCACAACCCCGACCTGCGTGGTCGCATCATTGTTCAGTGACGAGGGTCTCATGACGTATCGACTGGCGGCGGCCATGGCCATGACGGTGTGTGCCGTCGCGTGCGGCGGAAGTTCCCCGACCGGCCCGTCCAACGGCGGCGGCGGCGGCGGTGGGGGTGGCGGCGGCAGCACGACGACGATCACGATTACGGCGGCCGGGGTGAGCCCGCGCGAGATCACCGTGCCGGCCGGCTCGCGTGTGACGTTCGTCAACAACGACACGCGCCAGCACGAGATGAACTCCGATCCGCACCCGTTTCACGGCGACTGCCCGGGCATCGACGACGTCGGGTTCATTTCGCCCGGGCAGACCAAGCTGACCGGGAACCTGAACGTGGCCCGCCGGTGCGGCTTCCACGACCACAACATGCCGGACGTGACGGCGCTGCAGGGCACCATCATCGTGCAGTAGCGGGACGGCGGCGGGCGGTCAGCGGCCGGTGAATCGCGGCTGTGCGCTTTTCGAGGCTGGCGGCGATGCCCTCGCGCGCGTCGTCGCTCTCGAACAGCCGCTGCTGCAGTTCGCGCTCGAGGGCGAGGCCGTCGGCGAGGCTCATTTCCAGCCCCGACTGCACGGCGCGCTTGATGTGGCCGACCGCCCGGCTGGCGCGATGCGGCGGCGTGAACTGCTGCGCGTACTCGACCAGCGCCTCGCGGAACGATCGGCCGGCCAGGTCGCCATCGCTCCACACCTGGTTGACGAGGCCGATGGCGTGGCGCCTGGTCGAACGACAGCAGCGTGCCGCTGACCATCAGCTCGATGGCGCGCGCCTTGCCGACCAGCGCGGGCCAGGCGCTGCGTGCCGCCGGTGCCGGGCAGGACGCCGAGCGCGACCTCGGGCAGGCCGATCTTGCCGCTGCCCTGGCGGGCGATGCGGAGGTCGGCGGCCAGCGCGACCTCGAGCCCGCCGCCGACGGTGTGGCCGTTGAGCCCGGCGATGACCAGCTTCGGGGTCTGCTCGAGGCGGCTCATCGTCTCGTTGGCGTGCAGGCAGAAGTAGTACTTGAAGGTCGGGTCGGCGTCCTGGAGCATGCCGATGTTGGCGCCGGCGCAGAAGAACTTCTCGCCCGCGCCGGTGAGGACGATGACGTGCACCGCAGTCGTCCATGCGCGCCGCGAGCACGGCGGCGTCGATCTCCTGCATCATCTCGTAGGAGTAGGTGTTGGCCGGCGGGTCGTCCAGCTCGATCACCGCGACGCCGGCGGCCGCCGAGTAGCGAATCGTGCGGGCCTCCAGGCGTCACGCCTCGGTCCGCACGTACTCGAAGTCGAGCGGCTGGCGGTTGATGCCGCGCTGCGGCGGCGCGATGTAGTTGGCGAACTGTCCCGGCTTGTAGACCGGCGATCGCCTGGATGCTGCGCAGGTATTCCTTGTCGGCCGCGATCGGCAGCCACTCGCGCTTGCGCCGCTCCCACTCCTCGGCGGTCATCGGCTGCCCCCACGGGTCGAAGTGGTGGCCGGCATAGACGCCGATGGCGCGATTGAACTTGCGCGACGGCAGGTAGATGCGATCGGAGATGCCGTGCGCTTCGAGCACGCGCTTGTTCCAGCGATCGACGCCCGCCTGGCAGTCGCCGACGTACCAGTCGCGCAGCACCTCGTTGAGGGCGTTGCGCATCGGCACCTCCTGACGATCCACGCTGGCCGCTCGGCGTCGAGCAGATCGAGCAGGTAGACGCTGCCCTCGAGGACGTGGTCGTCGTCGAACTTGTCCTCCTCGGCACGCCCCTTCAGCCCGTTGGAGAAGTAGTTGGCGGCGTTGCTCGACACCTCGCTGCCGTGCAGGTCGAGGCTCTGGCTGAACCAGAAGTTGACGAACTTCTGGATCAGCGGCAGGTCGATGCCGCCGACCTTGCGCACGTCCTCGGAGAACCCCGCCTCCTTCATCAGCTCGCAGGTGCGCTCGAGGATGCGCGCGATGCCGGTCTCGCCCACGAACATGTGGTGCGCCTCTTCGGTGAGCATGAAGCGGGTGGTGCGCGACAGCGGATCGAGCGAGCTCTCCGACAACGACAGCAGCTGCGACTTGCCGTCGCGATCGGTGAACATGGTGAAGGCGAAGAAGTCGAGCCAGGTGTCGATGGGCTCGTTGAACGCCTCCAGCATGCGCGGCGAGTCGTCGTTGCCGCTGCGCCGTTCGAGCAGCGCCTCGGCCTCCTCGCGGCCGTCGCGGCCGAAATAGGAGTGCAGCAGGTAGACCATCGCCCACAGGTGACGGCCCTCTTCGACGTTGACCTGGAACAGGTTGCGCAGGTCGTACAGGCTCGGGCAGTGCGCGCCGAGCTGGCGCTGCTGCTCGACGCTCGCCGGCTCGGTGTCGCCCTGCAGGACGATCAGCCGCCGCAACTGGTTGCGGAACTCGCCGGGCACTTCCTGCCACACCGGCTGCCCCTTGAAGTCACCGAAGCCGATCCGGCGGTCCGGCGTCGGCTCGGCGAGGAAGATGCCCCAGCGATAGTCGGGCAGCTTGACGTAGTCGAAGTGCGCCCAGCCGGCGGCATCGACGCTCATCGCCGTGCGCAGGTAGACCTGATGCTGATCCTGGAACCCCTGCGGGCCCATGTCGCGCCACCAGTCGAGATAGGCGGGCTGCCAGTGCTCGAGCGCCCGCAGCAGGCGCTTGTTGCTGGACAGGTTGACGTTGTTCGGAATGCGTTCGTTGAGATTCATGCCGACCTCGACGGATCAGGTACGCTTCCAGTCGAACTGCGGACGGCCCTCGTTTCCCGTACACGGTGAGGGCCCCGCGTTCGCCCACGGCGTTGGGCCGCTGGAAGATCCAGTTCTGCCACGCGGTCAGCCGGCCGAAGATCTTCGTCTCCATCGTCTCCGGACCCGCGAACCGCAGATTCGCTTCCATCCCGGTGAGCGCGTCCGGCGAGAACGCCGTCCGCTCCTCGATCGCCATGCGCACTTCGTCGTCCCAGTCGATGTCGTCCGGTGCGAACGACACCAGGCCGGCGTCGAGCGCCGCGGACGCGTCGAACGGCCCGTCATGCGCCAGCGCGGCGTCCACCCGCTCGGGTTCACCGAGGAACCGCACCTGCAGGCGCGACAGGCCGGTGCTCATCGGATAGGCGCCGCCGTTCATCGGCGACAGCGACACCGCGTTGTCCTCCTCGGCGTGGTCGAGCATGTACGAGCGGTCGGCGGCCAGCACCAGCTCGAACAGCGTGCCGGCAAACGCGTTGCCCGGCTCGATCAGCGCGAACAGGCTGCGCGCGGTCAGGTCGAGCCGCTTCAAGGTGCGGCGGATCTGGCCGATGATCTCGCGCACCAGCCAGTGCGCCTGGTGAGCGTGCAGGGCGGCGTCCACCTCGAGCACGGCCTGGGGGTCGCCGGTGGCGCGCAGCAGAATGGTGCCGATTTCCGCCTCGTTGAGCCGCAACTGCAGCAGCGCATCGTCCAGCTCGCGGAAGGCGCGCAGCGCCCAGGCGCCGTCGCCGGCGGCGAGAAATTCCTCCGCGGTCGCCGGCTGCGGCGCGTCGGGCGCGGCGATCGTCAGATCGCACAACCGCCGCTCGCGATCGAGCTGGCAGCGCACGAACGTGTATGCGATCGTGTCGCCGTCGATCGCCGGCGCCAGCGGCCGCAGCGTGATGCCGGGGCCCTCCGCCGGCCGATCCGACAGCGCGGCCAGCTCCTCGCGCACGGGCGGCCACCGCCTCCTTGAACTGGCTGGTCGGCACGACGCGGTCCACCAGGCGCCATTCGACCGCCCGCTTCCCGCGCACGCCCTCGGTGAGGGTGCTGAACACATCGGCCAGGTCGCGCCGCACCTTGCGCTTGTCCACCACGCGGGTGAGGCCGCCGGTGCCCGGCAGCACGCCGAGCAGCGGCGTTTCCGGCAGCGCCACCGACGCCGCGCCGTCGTCGACCAGGTAGATCTCGTCGCAGGCCAGGGCCAGCTCGTAGCCGCCGCCGGCACAGATGCCGTTGAGGGCTGCGAGGAACTTGACGCCGCTGTGAGGCGCTGAGGTCCTCCATCCCCAGGCGCGTCTCGTTGGTGAACTTGCAGAAGTTCACCTTGAAGCCGTGGCTGGAGGAGCCGAGCATGAAGATGTTGGCGCCGGCGCAGAAGATGCGCGGCTTGAGACTGGTGAGGACGACGACGTGCACCTCGGGGTGCTCGAAGCGGATGCGCTGCAGCGCGTCGGCCAGCTCGATGTCGACGCTGAGGTCGTACGAATTCAGCTTGAGCTTGTAGTCCTGCGGACGCAGGCCGGCGTCCTCCTTGACGTCCATCGCCAGGGTCGCGACGGCACCCTCGATCGTCAGCTGCCAGTGCTGGTATTGATCGGGGGACGTCTCGAAGGAGACGCGGGGGACGGTGACGGATTCCGTGTGCTCCACGTGCCGAGTGTACACCAGTTTAAACGATCGTTCAAAGCGTGCTATGTTGCGGGACGTGGATTCCGCGCCCGGCCGCCATGCCCAAGATCAGCAACGGATCTGACCGCCGCATCGAGATTCTGAAGAGCGCCGCGGCGGCGTTCCGCCGGCGCGGGTACCACGGCGCCAGCGTGGACGAGATCGCCTCGGCGCTGGCGATGACCAAGGGCAACCTCTACTACTACTTCAAGAACAAGGAAGAAATCCTCTACGCCTGCCACGATTATTCGCTCGACGTCCTGCTCGGGCTGATGGCCGACGTGCAGGCCGAGGATTCGCCGGCCGGACGACAAGCTGCGCAAGCTGGTGCTGGCGTTCATCCACGTGATGCTCGACGAGTTGCAGGGCACGGCGCTGACCCTCGACCTGCAGGCGCTCTCACCGCCGCTGCTCAGGCGCATCATCACCAGGCGCGACCGCTTCGACCACGGCATGCGCGCGATCATCCAGCAGGGGATCGACGAGGGGCTGTTCCGCCCCGGCGACCCGAAGATGATCGGCTTCGCGATCATGGGCGCGGTCAACTGGATCACGAAATGGTTCGATCCCGACGGGTCCGATGACCTCGGACGCCATCGCCGAACGCTTCGCCGACTACCTGGTGGGCGGGCTGCTGCGGGAGCGATGATAAGGAACGAAATACGACCACCGGCCATCCTTCCGGTTCCGGTTTTGAAGCTCTCAGTTCCCGTTCCACTCCGGTCCACGTTCCCGTTCCCGTTCCCGTTCCAAGTTCCGTGGTCCCCCCGTTCTCGTTCTTCGTCCTTCGTTCTTCGTCCTTCGTTCCCTTGTCTGCCCTCATCCTGCCGTCTCCCCCGGCTGCAGGCGCAGCACCTCGATGCCGCTTCCCGCGAGATGGTGCGCGAGCTGATCGGGGGTGCCGGTGAGCAGCGGGAACGTGCCCCAGTGCATCGGGACCACCAGCTTCACGCCGAGCCATCGCGCCGCCAGCGCCGCGGTGTCCGGGCCCATGGTGTAGCGATCGCCGATGGGCAGGAAGGCGATGTCGGGGCGATAGAGCTCGCCGATCAGCTTCATGTCGCCGAACAGCGCCGTGTCGCCGGCGAAGTACAGGGTCTGGCCGTTCTCGAGCCGGACCACGAAACCGGCGGCCTCGCCGAGGTAGACGAGGCCGCGATCGTCGACGCTGCTGCTGTGTCGCGCATCGGTCATCGTGATGCGCAGTCCCTCGACGTCGATCGTGCCCCCCTTGTTCATCCCTCGACGCGCCGCACGCCCTTGCCCGCCAGCCAGGTCGCAATCTCCCAGATGGCGACGAGAGTGGCGCCGGTGGAACGGGCGATGGCGGCCGCGTCGGTGATGTGATCGCTGTGCCCGTGCGACACCAGGATCAGGTCGGCGCGAGCGGGCGTGGCGCCGGCGGGACAGGAGGGGTTGCCGGTGTACCAGGGATCGAAGAGCACCGTCTTGCCGCCCGGCGTCAACAGCGAGAATGCCGAGTGGCCCAGCCACGTGATCGCCAGAGTGCGCATGACCCGGGCAGTATACTGAGAGGGTGACCGAGGCCCCGCTCACGTTCGTCCGCCCCCGCGACCCGAAGCCCGAGTGGCTGAAGGTGCGCGCGCCGGGATCGGAGAACTACCTGCGCCTGCGCGCGATCATGCGCGGGCTGAAGCTCAACACGGTGTGCGAGGACGCGCACTGCCCGAACATCGGCGAGTGCTGGCACCACGGGACGGCGACCTTCATGATCCTCGGCGACGTGTGCACGCGCGCCTGTGCGTACTGCGCCGTGGCGCACGGCAGGCCGACCGCGCTCGACCTCGACGAGCCGCGACGGGTCGGCGAAGCCGTGCAGGCGATGGGGCTCAGCTACGCGGTGGTGACCTCGGTGGATCGCGACGACCAGGCGGACGGCGGCGCCGGGCTGTTCGCGCAGACGATTCGCGAGATTCGCGTGCGCATGCCGGACACCCGCGTCGAGGTGCTGATCCCCGACTTCAAGGGCGAGGCCGGACCGCTGCACACGGTCCTCGATGCGCGGCCCGACGTGCTCAACCACAACACCGAGACCGTCCCGCGCCTCTATCGGATGGCGCGATCGGGCGGCAAGTACGCGCGCACGCTGGAGCTGCTCGATCGCGCCCGGCAGTACGCGCCGGCAATCCCGACCAAGACCGGCTTGATGGTGGGCCTCGGCGAAACGCACGACGAGCTGGTCGAGGTGTTCCGCGACCTGCGCGCCGCCGGCGTGTCGATCCTCACCATCGGGCAGTACCTGCGGCCGTCGCCCGCGCATGCCGAGATGACCCGCTACTACCATCCGGACGAGTTCGCCGCGCTCAAGCGCGCCGCGCTCGATCTCGGATTCGTGCACGTCGAGGCAGGTCCGCTGGTGCGCAGTTCGTACCACGCGCACGAGCAAGCCGACGCCTACGCTCGCACTCAACGGCCTTAAACACGGCACCCGACCGCCCATCCGCTCGCGAGCCAGCGTCGTGCCGAACAGGGGGGCTGTCCGCGGCGCCTTGCGCGTCATGGGTGTTGACTTACATAATGTAAGACCTATAATCATTGCTGAATGTCAACGTTACCTCGGCTCTCCGCGAGCGAACGGCTCATCCTCGAGCTGCTCATCGAGCGGGGTGAAATGTTCGGGCTCGAGATGACCGCCCATGCCCCGGGCCGGCTCAAGCGGGGCGGCATCTACGTCACCCTCGGCCGGATGATGGACAAGGGCCTTCTCGAATCCCGGCAGGAACCGTTGGCCGCTGGAGCGATCGGCCTTCCCCGCCGCCTGTATCGCCCCTCGCCCCTCGGGCTGCGGCTGCTGCGCGCCTGGCTCGCCGCCGAGCGGACGTTCGCGCGGGGACGACCGCAAGAAGCGTGATGCCAGGAACCTGGCTGCTCCGCCTGATCCGGGCGTGCTGCGACGACCACATGGTGGCCGGCGTCTTCGAGCCGCTCGTCGCCGACTGGCAGTACGAGGCGCGGCACGCACGTGGTCTGCGCCTATGGCGGGTCAACCTGAGTGGAGGGACGGCGGTCCTGTTGTCGCTGTTCCAGTGTGGCAGCCTGGCGCACGTCGCGCGCCAGACCCCGGCGGGCGGGTTCGCCTTGGCTGCGTCCCTTTTTGCGGCCGCAGCCGTGACATTGCAGCTACAGCCACTGCAATTCACCTGGCGCCACTGGGCGTGGACCGACCTGTCCGTTCATCTTTTTCTGATGCGTGCGGACTCGCTGTGGCTGTTGCCCGAGCGGCTGACTTTTGGAATCCTGATTGCGATCTTGCCAGCAACCGTTCTCACCGCATCGTGCGGCTGGCGAACGCGAAGCCAGGTGGCGGCATGGGCGATGACCGCGGGACTCTTGCTCGTCATGGCCGGCTGGGTGGCGCCGCTCGCTCGAGAGGTCAGGGCCGCCCGTCACTGGGCCAGCGTCGGGAGGGCGGACCCATACGCGAACCACCCGACCATGTACGCGACGACCCAGCGCCTGATCCTGCGCGCCATGGAGCCAGACGCCGAGATTGCGGGCGACGCGCGACACACCCTCGCCCGGCACGCGTCCCTAATCGTCGCTGCGTGGGCCCTGGGGATTGTGGGCGCCGCCATCGGCCGCGGCCGCGCCGCCGCACATGTCCCGGTCGGCGTCCGCGTCGTCACCATGTGGTGGCTCTTCGGCTGGGCCGTATATCGACTGCTCGAGTACCTGGTGCACCTACCTGGAAGCTGCGGTCGGCATGCGGTTCGGGCTGACGAACTGGGGACCTCCGTTCGTGCTCCTCGCAGTCGGGCTACTCGCGCTTCGCGCCAGCCACGGCACGGCTGTTCCGGCGCCACCAGCGGGCGAACGCTCGTTCGTCTGAAGGCCTTCGAGAAGCGGTCCCTTCGAGCGGTCCGCTACGACTTCTTCTTCGGCTTGTAGACGTGTGTCGCGGTCCCGAAGAACTGCTCCGCTGACTCCATCACCGTCTCCGACAGCGTCGGATGCGGGTGAATCGACAGCTTGACGTCCGACGCCGTCGCCCCCATCTCGATCGCCAGGACCCCCTCGGAAATCAGCTCCCCTGCCCCCGCCCCGACGATGCCGACGCCGAGCACGCGCTCGGTGTCCGGGTCGATGAGCAGCTTGGTCATGCCGTCCACACGGTCGATCGAGATCGCGCGCCCGGAGGCCGCCCAGGGAAACCGCGCCACCTCCACCGTGCGGCCCTCGGCCGCCGCCTGCGTTTCGGTCAGGCCGGCCCACGCAATCTCCGGATCGGTGAACACGACCGCCGGGATTGCCTGCGGCTCGAAGATCGCCTTGTGCCCGGCGATGGCCTCGACCGCGACCCGCGCCTCGTGCGACGCCTTGTGCGCCAGCATCGGCTCGCCGGCGACGTCGCCAATCGCGAAGATGGCGGGGTCGTCGGTGCGGCGCTGGAAATCGGTCTGGATGAACCCGCGGTCGTTGACCTGCACCCGCGTCCGCTCGAGCCCGGGGATGCTGGCATTCGGCCGCCGGCCCACGGCGACCAGGACGTAGTCGTAGACGACGTCGGCCGGCACGCCATCGACCCTCCAGCGACACGGTGACCCCCTCGCCGGTCGCCTTCATGCTCAGGACCTTGGTCGACAGCATCACGCGCTGGAAGGTCTTCTCCACCCGCTGCGCCAGATAGCGGACCAGGTCGCGGTCGGCGCCGGGCAGCAGGCCGTCGGTCATCTCCACCACCGACACCTTCGCGCCGAGGGCCGCATAGACCGAGCCGAGCTCGAGGCCGATGTACCCGCCGCCGATCACCAGCAAGGTGCCGGGAATGGCCGGCAGGTCGAGGGCCGACGTCGAATCGAGGACGCGGGGAGTGTCGAGCGACAGCGCCGGGATGCGCGTCGGCTCCGAGCCGGTTGCCAGGATGACGTGATCGACCTCGACGGCCTGCGTCCCGCCCGCCGCCAGCGCCACCTCCAGGTGCGTCGGATCGACGAACGACGCGCGCCCCTGCAGGTAGGTCACCTTGCGCATCTTCGCCACCTGCCCGGTGCCGCTGGTGAGCTTGTCGACGACCTTGTCCTTGAAGCCGCGCAGCCGATCGAGGTCGATGCGCGGCTCGCCGAACTCGATGCCCCAGGCGCGGGCGTGGGCCGCTTCGTCGAGCACCTTGGCGACGTGCAGGAGGGCCTTGGACGGAATGCACCCGCGATAGAGGCACACGCCGCCGGGGTCCTTTTCCGGATCGATGAGCGTGACCTGCATGCCGAGATCCGCGGCATAGAAGGCGGCGGCATACCCGCCAGGACCAGCACCGACGACGGCAACGCGTTTGGGCATCTGATTTCTACGGGCCGGCGGCCAGTGTCCGCGTCACTAGCCGCGCAGCATCATGGTGAACGGCTGCTCGACCGCTTCGACCACCCAGCGCAGGAACCGGATGGCGTCGGCCCCGTCGATGACCCGGTGGTCGTAGCTGAGCGACAGCGGCAGCATCTGCCGCGGCTCGATCGCCCCGTTCTTGTAGACCGGCTCGAGCGACGCCGCGCGAGACGCCGAGGATGGCGACCTCGGGCCAGTTGATGATCGGCGTGAACGCGGTGCCGCCGATGCCGCCGAGGTTGGTGATCGACATCGAGCCGCCGGACATTTCGTCGAGCGACAGCTTGCGCGCTTTGGCCTTCTCCGCCAGCTGCTGGATCTCGACCGCAATCTGCAGGATGTTCTTCTGATCGGCGTTGCGGACCACGGGCACGAGCAGGCCGTGCTCGGTGTCGACGGCGATGCCGACGTGCACGTACTTCTTGTAGAGGATGGCGTCACCGGCGACGTCGATCGAGGCGTTGAACTGCGGGAACTTCTTCAGCGCCGTGGCGATCACCTTGGTCAGGATGGCGGTCACCGTCAGCTTGCCGCCGGCGCGTTCGGCCTCGGCCGCGTATTTCGGGCGAATCTCCTCCAGCACCGTCATGTCCGCCTTGTCGAACTGGGTGACGTGCGGGATGGCCGTCCACGCGTGGGTGAGATGCTCGGCGGTCTTGCGCCGGATGCCGGTCATCGGCTTGCGCTCGACCTCGCCCCACTTGCTGAAGTCGGGCAGGGCCGGACCGCCGCCGGGCCGGGCCGGCGAGGGCGCGATCGCGCCGCCGCCGAGGCTGCTCATGATCTGCCGTGCAAACGTCTTGACGTCGGTCTCGGTGATGCGGCCATTGGGACCCGATCCGGTGACCTGGCCGAGATCGACCCCGATCTCCCGCGCGACCCGCCGGACCGACGGCGCCGCCGCGACCGCCGCGGTCGAGGGCACCGGCGGCATCGTCGGCGCGGTGGCCGCGGCCGGAGCAGTGGCCTGACGGCCGCGGATGTCCACGACCGAGGCCCGCTTCGGGGACTCGTCGTCTTCGGCTCCCTCGCCGTCTCCGGCGTCGGCGTCGGCGTCGGCGTCGGCGTCAGCGTCGCCGTCCTGTGCCGGCGCCGGTTTGGCGGACTTCTTCCGCGGGGCTGTCTTGGCGTCCGCGTCAGCCGCCGGCTGATCCGCGGTCTCGTCGGTCTCGTGGGCGGCCTCGTCGGTCGCCTCCTCCGCCTCGGCGGTTTCCGCGGCGGCCGCCGGTTCCGCCTTCGCCGACGCGTCCTTGACCGTTTCGCCCTTGTCCTTCTTCCCCTTCTTGCCGGCCGGCGCCGCCGCTGGCGCGCCGTCGTCGTCCACGGTCAGGACGACCTGGCCGGTCGCGACCTTGTCGCCGACCTTGACCTTGATCTCCTTGACCACACCCTCGACGCTGGACGGGACCTCGAGGGTCGCCTTGTCGGTCTCGAGCTCCAGGATCGGCTGATCCTGCTTGATGCGGTCACCGGGTTTGACCAGGATCTGCAGGACATCGCCGTGAGGCACGTTCTCACCGAGGTTGGGCAGGATGAAATCTGGCAACGGTCAACTCCGAAGATGGGTACGGCCGGTCAGCTGATGGCGGGATCGGCCTTGTCGATGTCGATGCCCAGGTCCTTGATCGCCTGGGTGACCACCTCTGGCTCGATCTGCTTCTCCTGCAGCAAGGCGTAGAGCGTGGCCAGCGTGATGAAGCGGGCGTCGACCTCGAAGAAGTCGCGCAGGGCGGCGCGCGTCTCCGAGCGGCCGAACCCGTCGGTGCCGAGCGACTGCAGGCGGCGCGGCAGCCAGCGATCGATCGAATCGGGCAGCATCTTCAGGTAGTCACTGACCGCCACGAAGACGCCGGGGGCGCCCGCGGTCGCCTGGGTCACGAACGGCACCCGCGGCTTGTCGGCGGGATGCAGCCGGTTCCAGCGCTCGCACGCGTGCCCGTCGCGGTACAGGTTGACGTAGCTGGTGACGCTCCAGACATCGACGCCGACGTCGT
Source organism: uncultured Acidobacteriota bacterium (assembly GCA_963707795.1). Lineage (GTDB taxonomy): Bacteria > Acidobacteriota > Vicinamibacteria > Vicinamibacterales > UBA2999 > JACCSI01. The sequence continues at coordinate 2,486,239 of OY970174.1, forward strand.
AGCGCTCCTCGAGAATCTTCTGCGCCTCGAGCGCCTGCACCAGGATCGTGCCGCTGCCGAACAGCTGCGCGCGCAGCTGGGCCGACGGCTTGCCCGTCGGGCGCGCGACGTACATGCCCTTGAGGATGCCGTCGCGGGCGCCGTCCGGCATCGGCGGATGCTCGTACTGCTCGTTCATCAGCGTCAGGTAGTAGAAGATGTTCTCCTGATCGCCGTACATCCGCTTGATGCCGTCCTCGATGATCACCGCCAGCTCGTAGGCAAACGCGGGGTCGTAGGACTGGCAGATCGGGACCGGCGAGGCGAGGACGTGGCTGTTGCCGTCCTGGTGCTGCAGCCCCTCGCCGTTCAGCGTCGTCCGGCCGGCGGTGCCGCCGAGGACGAAGCCGCGCATGCGCATGTCCGAGCCGGCCCAGATGAGGTCGCCCACCCGCTGGAAGCCGAACATCGAGTAGAAGATGAAGAACGGGATCGTGTTGATGCCGTGCGTGGCGTACGCGGTCCCGGCGGCGATGAACGACGACATCGAGCCGGCCTCGTTGATGCCCTCTTCGAGGATCTGGCCGTCCTCGGCTTCCTTGTAATAGAGCAGCGTATCCATGTCCACCGGCTCGTAGAGCTGGCCGCTGTGGGCGTAGATGCCGACCTGGCGGAACAGCGCCTCCATCCCGAAGGTGCGCGCCTCGTCCGGCACGATGGGGACGACGAGCTTGCCAATCTGCTCGTCGCGCAGCAGCTTCGACAGCATGCGCACGAAGACCATCGTCGTGCTCGCCTTGCGCGCCTCGGTGCCCTTGTGGAACTCGGCGAAGGTGTCGGCCAGGTTCGGGCGAATGGGCTCGGCGCGGACCTGCCGCCTGGGAACGGCGCCGCCGAGCGCGTCGCGGCGTTCCTTGACGTAGGTCAGCTCGACGCTGTCCTGCGGCGGCCGGTAGAACGGCGCCTTGGCGACTTCCTCGTCGGAGATCGGGATGCCGAAGCGGGTGCGAAACGCCTTGACCTCCTCGTCGTTGAGCTTCTTCTGCTGATGGGTGACGTTCTTGCCCTCGCCGGACTCGCCGATGCCGTAGCCCTTGATGGTGCGGGCGAGAATGACGGTCGGCGCACCCTTGGTCTCGATGGCGCGCTTGTAGGCGTTGTAGACCTTGCGACGGATCGTGCCCGCCGAGGGTCAGCTTCTTCAGCTGCTCGTCGGACAGGTGCTTGACCATCTCGAGCAGGCGCGGGTGCGCGCCCCAGAAGTTCTTGCGGATGTAGGCGCCGCTCTCGACCGCGTACTTCTGGTACTCGCCGTCCACCACCTCGCCCATGCGGCGCACGAGCAGCCCCTCGGGGTCCTTCTCCAGCAGGTCGTCCCACTCGCTGCCCCACAGCACCTTGATCACGTTCCAGCCGGCGCCGCGGAAGATGGCCTCGAGCTCGGTGATGATCTGGCCGTTGCCGCGCACCGGGCCGTCGAGCCGCTGCAGGTTGCAGTTGACGACGAAGATCAGGTTGTCGAGGCGCTCCCGTGAGGCCAGCGTGATGGCGCCGAGCGTCTCCGGCTCGTCGGTCTCGCCGTCGCCGAGATACGCCCACACCTTGGCGTCGCTCACCGGCTTGAGGCCGCGATCCTCGAGGTAGCGGTTGAAGCGTGCCTGGTAGATGGCCATGATCGGCCCCAGGCCCATCGACACCGTCGGCACTTCCCAGAACTCGGGCATCAGCCAGGGGTGCGGGTACGACGACAGGCCGCCGCCCGGCCGCAGCTCGCGGCGGAAGTTCTCGAGCTGCTCGACGCTGATCCGCCCCTCCAGGAACGCACGGGCGTAGATCCCCGGCGACGCGTGCCCCTGGAAGTAGATGATGTCGCCCTCGTTGCCGTTCTCGCGGCCGCGGAAGAAGTGATTGAACCCGACTTCGTACAAGGTCGCGGCCGAGGCAAAGGTCGAGATGTGGCCGCCGATGCCGTCCTCGATGCGATTGGCCCGGACGACCATGGCCATCGCGTTCCAGCGCACCAGGCTCTTGATCCGCCGCTCGATCTCGCGGCTGCCCGGGTAGGGCACCTCTTCCGACGAGTGGATGGTATTGATGTAAGGCGTATTCGCGGTGAACGGCAGTTTGACGCCATTCTTCTGCGCGTGGACACCCAGCTCACGCAGGAGTCGGCCGACCCGCGCCGGACCGCCGTGCTGGAGCACGTAGTCCAGCGACTCGAGCCACTCGCGCGTTTCCAGTGCTTCCACTTCGCGCGCATCGGTTGCAGCGGAATTTCTCATGGTCGTTACAAGCCCTTCCCCAGGATCGAGGACAACCTTACCATTGTATCCCCGGGTGCCCGGCGCGGCGAGTGCCGTGCGGCAGTGCGGCGACGAGGGTGCACAGTGGGAGAACACGTCGGCGCGATGACACGACTGCAGCAGGTCAACAACGCCATCGTCACGTGCCGCCGCTGTCCCCGCTTGCGGCGCTATTGCCAGCAGGTCGCGCGCGAGCGGAAGCCGGCGCACCGCGACGAGACCTACTGGGCCAGACCGGTGCCGGGGTTCGGCGATCCACGGGCACGGCTCCTCGTGCTCGGGCTGGCGCCGGCCGCGCACGGCGCCAATCGCACCGGGCGCGTGTTCACGGGCGACGGCGTCGGCGCGTCAGGCGACTTCCTCATGGCGGCGCTGCATCGCGCCGGCTTCGCCAACCTCTCGACGTCGCGGCATCCCGACGACGGCCTGCGCCTGACCGACTGCTACATCGCCGCGACCGTCCGCTGCGCGCCGCCGGCGAACAAGCCGCTGGCGGACGAGATCGCCGCCTGCGCCGGACATCTCGACGCCGAAGTCGACGCGCTCGCGCGGGTGCGGGTCGTCGTGGCGCTGGGCCGGATCGCCTGGGACGCGTGGTTTCAGCACCTCGCGCGACGCGGGCGAGGGGTCCGGCCGCGGCCGGCGTTTGCGCACGGCGCCGTCTTCGACGATCGTGCCGGCCGGTGCGCGCTGATTGGCTGCTATCACCCGTCGCGGCAGAACACCAACACGGGCAAGGTCACGGCGGCGATGTACGACGAGATTTTCGCGCTCGCCGGCAGCCGGCTCGGCGCCGTGCGCCGCTGACGGCTGCTCACGGCGGGCCGGCGCCGAGGATCGACCGCAGCGTCGCCGCTTCGAGGTTGCCTCCCGACATCACCGCGACCACGGTTGTGCCGGCGAGCCGATCGCGCAGCCGCGGCAGCGCCGCCAGCGACGCGCTCCCCGCCCCTTCGGCGAGGTTGTGCGTCGTCCGCAGGGCCAGGCGGACACCCTCGGCCAGTTCCTCCTCGCTGAGCGTCACGATGTCGTCGAGCTCCAGCTGGAGCATCGCGAATGTGAGATCGAACGTCACCCGCGTCGCCATGCCCTCGGCGAACGTCGCCGCCGACTCGCCCACCACCCGCTGCCCGGTGCGCCACGAGCGGGCAAACGCGTCGGCGGCCGCGGCTTGCACGCCGATCACCCGGGCCTTCGATCCCAGCGCCGAGCGGACGAGGCAGTTGCCGCAGGCGCCGCTGCCGCCGCCGATGGGCACGAGGATCGCGTCCACCGCGGGGAGCTGCTCGAAGATCTCGAGCGCATAGGTGGCGACGCCGGCGATGAGCAGGGGCTCGTTGGCGGAATGCACGTAGCGGGCGCCGGTCGCCGCGGCCGCCTGTTCGCAGCGCTCGCGCGCCTCGTCGAAGTCGCGCCCGCCCTCGTCCAGCCGGGCACCCATCGCCTGCATCGCGGCGTTCTTGTCGGCGTTGTTGCCGGTGGGCACGAACACGGTGCACCCGACGCCCTCGAGCTGGCAGGCGAGCGCGATGGACTGGCCGTGGTTGCCGGTGCTCGCGGTGACGACGCCGCGCGCGCGATCCTTGTGATCGAGGGCGCGCACGAGGTTGAGCCCGCCGCGCACCTTGAAGGCGGTGGTGGGGTTGTGGTTCTCGTGCTTGACCCAGACGTCCAGCCCCGTCTCCTCGGCGAGCCGTGCGTGCCGGAGCAGGGGCGTGGGACGGATGACGTCGCCGATCCGCGCCCGAGCCTCGTAGACGCTGGTCAGCGTCGGGGGAGAAAAGGGGTCGGGTCTCATTTCCACATTTTTGCCTGATCTCAGAGCAAAAATGTGGAAATGAGACCCGACCCCTTTTCTTCCGACCCCTTCTTTCGCCGCCACTCGTCGCGGGTGGCGCGGGCCAGGTCGGGCCGGTCGGTGATGACGCCGTCCACCCCATGGTCGAACAGCCGGGTCACGTCCTCGGGCTGGTCGACGACCCACACGTCGACGCGGGCGCCGTCCCGATGGGCCTGGTGCAGGAAGGCCGGCGAAATCACCCGCAGCCGGCCGGCGGTCTGCGGCACCTGGAACGCCACGAACGGCCGGGTCGCGGCAAACGGCCACCGGCACCAGGCGCGGTACAGCGTCCAGCGCGCCTCGCGCTCCGACGCGCTGGTCGCGATGGCAGGATCCTCGGCGCGGATGACGTCCAGCCCGTTCTGGTAGAAGGACCCCACGCAGACCCGCTCGACGGCGTCGGCCCGCCGCAGCACCGCGACGACCGCGCGCGCCAGCGCGGTGCTGCCCTGCTTCATCTCGACGATGACCCGGATCCCCGGGAATGCGCGCAGGACCTCCTCGAGGCGCGGGATGCCGATGCCGGAGCCGCGGAACGGGTAGGCGCCGTCCACGGCAAAGCGGAATCCCGCGTCGACGCGCGCGAGCTCATCGGCGGTCCGGGCGCTCACCGCACCCGCGCCGTCCGTGGTCCGCTCCAGCGTGGCGTCGTGGATCACGACCGGCACCCCGTCGCGCGACAGGTGCACGTCGCACTCGACCCCGTCGCTGCCGAGCGCGACGCCGCGTGCGAAGGCGGCCATGGTGTTCTCCGGCGCGAGCCGCGCGCCGCCGCGATGGGCGAAGATCAGCCGGTCCCGGCACGCGAAGGGATGAACGCGGCGCGACATCGGCGGCACGCGTCATAATAGCGGTATGCAAGCTGGTGCCCGTCCGACGACCCTGGGAGCGTTGAAAGCCGCCGCCGCGAGTGGCACGTATCGCCCACGCAGCGTGAAAGACGAAGTGCGCGAGAATCTGATGGCGGCGCTGCGGCCAGGGCGGGCCGTTGTTTCCCGGCATCATCGGCTACGACGACACGGTCGTCCCGCAGATCGTCAACGCCATCCTCGCCCGCCACAATTTCATCCTGCTCGGCCTGCGCGGCCAGGCGAAGACCCGCATCCTGCGGGCGCTGACGACGCTGCTCGACGAGGCGATCCCGGTGGTCCCGGGCAGCGAGATCAACGACGACCCGCTGGCGCCGTTGTCGGCCTTCGGCCGGCAGCGGGTCGCGGCCGAGGGCGATGCGATGCCCGTCGCCTGGCTGCCGCGCGAGGCGCGCTACGTCGAGAAGCTGGCGACCCCGGACGTCACCATTGCCGACATGATCGGAGACATCGACCCGATCAAGGCGGCGCACGGCGGCCTGCAGCTGGCCAGCGAGCTGGCGATGCACTTCGGCCTGCTGCCGCGCGCCAATCGCGGGCTGTTCGCCATCAACGAGCTGCCCGACCTCGCCGGCAAGATCCAGGTCGGCCTGTTCAACATCCTGCAGGAGGGCGACGTCCAGATCAAAGGGTTCCCGGTACGGCTGCCGCTGGACGTCATGGTCCTGTTCACCGCGAACCCGGAGGACTACACCGCACGCGGCAAGATCATCACCCCGCTCAAGGACCGGATTGGCGCCGAGATCCGCACGCACTACATGGCGTCGCGCGAGCAGGCCATGGCGATCACGGCACAGGAAGCGTGGGTCGAGCGCGGCCAGCCCATCGACGTGCCGCCGTTCGTCCGCCAGATTGTCGAAGAGGTGGCGTTCCAGGCCCGCAACGAACGCAAGATCGACAAGCGCTCGGGGGTCAGCCAGCGCATGCCGATCAGCGTCCTGGAGAGCCTGGTCTCCAACGCCGAGCGGCGGGCGCTCGTCCACGGCGAATCGCCGGTTGTGGCGCGGGTGATCGACCTCTACGCCGCGCTGCCGTCGATGACGGGCAAGTTCGAGCTCGAGTACGAGGGCGAGCTCAAAGGCGCCGACCACGTCGCCCGCGAGTTGATCCGCGGCGCCGTCTCGGCGGTCTTCGACGGCTACTTCCCCGACGCCGACCTGCGTCCGGTGGTCGAGTGGTTCGACCTCGGCGGCACGCTCGACCTCGGCGACGGCGTCGCCGCCGAATCGGTTGTCGCCCAGGCGCGCGGGGTCCAGGGCCTGGTCGAGCTCACGCACCGCGCCGGGATCGCGCCCGACGCGCCGGTGCCGCTGGTCGCCGCTGGCATCGACTTCGTCCTCGAAGGGCTGTACTCGCAGAAGAAGATCGGCCGCTCCGACGACCGCGGGTATCACGGGGCCGAGCCGCCGCGGCGGCGCGAAGCGGCGGCGCCCCGCCCGGCGGTGCTCACTCCCGACGACGAAGAGGAGCTGCAGCCGCGCGGCAAGAAGAAGCGTTACTACAACTAATCAGGTGTCAGGCCCAGGGCCGGGCCCCAGCAGGGCCGGCGGCCCTGACAGCAGTCTATGCGCTACAAGTACCTCGAAATACGTGCCGTCCCTGCTCGACGAGCTCGACATGGACGAGCTGATGTCGAAGCTGTCCGACCTGATGCTGTCGAGCGGCTTCGACAACCCGTGGGGCGATCCCGCCGATCACGGCGACCGGACGATGCAGGCGCTGCACGACGCCATCCTCGAGGCGCTGTTCAGCGGCGGCGTGCTGCCGCCCGACGTGCTGGAAAAGCTCTTCGGCGACCCCGCCGACGGCGATCAGGAGCAGCTGCGTCAGCAGCTCGAGGAGCTGATCGAACAGATCATCGAGCGGATGCAGGAGTCGGGCTACATCACGCCCTCCCCGGACCTCGACACCGAGCGGCAGCGGCGGGCCGCCGGCGGCGGCGCCGGCGACAGCCAGGAGCGGGTCACGTTCGAGGTCACCGACAAGACGCTCGACTTCCTCGGCTTCAAGGCGCTGCGCGACCTGCTCGGCTCGATCGGGCACGGCAGCGCCGGACGGCACGACACGCGCGACCTGGCCACCGGCATCGAGGCCAGCGGCGCTCCCAAGCGCTACGAGTTCGGCGACACGATGAACCTCGACGCCACCGCGACCATCCTCAACGCCATCCGCCGGCAGGGCGCCGAGGGCGGCGGCCCACGGCCGGGGGCGATCGACATCACCTACAACGACCTGATGGTGGCACAGGGCGAGTACCAGAGCTCGTGCGCCACGGTGCTGATGCTCGACTGCAGCCACAGCATGATCCTGTACGGCGAGGATCGCTTCACCCCGGCCAAGCGCGTGGCGATGGCCCTCGCCCAGCTGATTCGCACGCAGTACCCCGGCGACACGCTGCACGCGGTGCTGTTCCACGACTCGGCCGAGGAGATCCCGCTGCGCGAGCTCGGCCGCGTGCGCGTCGGCCCGTACTACACCAACACCCGGGAGGGTCTGCGCCTGGCGCGGCGGATCCTCGAGAAGCAGCGCAAGGACATGCGCCAGATCGTGATGATCACCGACGGCAAGCCGTCGGCGCTGACCCAGCCCGACGGGCGCATCTACAAGAACGCGTTCGGGCTCGACCCGTTCGTCATCGCCGAGACCTTCGCCGAGGTCTCCAACTGCGCCCGCGCCGGCATCATGATCAACACCTTCATGCTCGCACGCGACTACGACCTGGTCGCGTTCGTCCGCCGCGTCGCCTCGATGTGCCGCGGCAAGGCCTATTTCACGACGCCGTACACGCTCGGCGAATACGTGTTGATGGATTACATGGACAAGAAGACGCGCACCATCCACTGACGCGATGCTGCCGCCCGTCCTCCCCATCTTCCCGCTCCCGTCGGTGGTGCTGTTCCCCAACGTCTTCCTGCCGCTCCACATCTTCGAGCCGCGCTACCGGCAGATGGTCGGCGACGCGCTGGCCGGCGAGCGGATGATCGGCATGGTGCTGCAGCAGCCGGCCGACGACCGCGGATCGCCACAGCCGCCGGCGGTGTACGAGGTCGGCTGCGCCGGGCTCATCACCCACGTCGAACGGCTCCCCGACGGGCGCTACAACATCGTCTTGCGCGGCCTCGAGCGCTTCCGCATCGTCGGCGAGGAAGCGCCGACGTCCGCCCTGCTCTACCGCCGCGCCCTCATCGCGCCGCTGGCCGAGGCCGCCGACAGCGGCCGGCTGGACGTGCTCAAGGAGGAGCGCCGGCGCCTCGAGGCGCTGCTCGAGCCGCTGTTCAGCGGCACCCTGGCGGCCCGCGGCCTGCCGCCGGCGATGCCCGACGAGGACGTGATCAACGCGCTGGCGCAATACCTGGAGCTGGAGCCGATCGAGAAGCAGGCGCTGCTCGAACACGACGGTCCGCTGGCGCGCTGCCGCTCGCTGCGGAACCTGCTGGAAATGAAGGCGCTGGCCGACAAGACCGCCCCCAACGACGGCCGCGTGCACTGACGGCCACGACCGCCGCCGCGCGGGCCGCGCTTCAATGCGTCATCGAGTAGATGACGACGTTGAGGCCGACGGCGTAGCCATCCGGGGAGAAGCTGTAGAAGTACTCCGGGTCCTCGCCCTCCCGCTCCCAGGCGTCGGAGATGTCGGTGTTGTGGGTCATCAGCACCATGAGGTTCCCGCCGGCATCGCTGATGCCGCGAATCATCGGCACCTCGCTGTCGGAGCCGCGTTCGGAGGTGCCGCCACCACTGCGCCGCCAGTGCGAAATCGACGGGATCTGCGGCAGCCGCGCGACCTGGAACATGGTGCGGAACAGGGCGTGCTCCGGACCGAGCGGGTGGATCGGGTACTCGAGAGGCGGCAGCACGCGGCTGATCTGCCGCTCCCACGACTCCTGCGCCCACGAGCCCCACGAGTCGTCCACCCATAAGAACCCGCCCTTGAGCAGGTAGGCGCGCAGGTTGGCGACCTCGGCCTCGGAAAACGCCAGCGTGCCGACGTCCTCCATGTGGAGAAACGGGCAGTTGAAGAGCCATTCGTCGGCGAGTCGCACCACCAGGTGATTGGGATCGCCGCTGCGCTGGCGGCTGACGCGGGCCTTGGTCAGCTCGGCGAAGCGGATGGAGAAGTTGACGTCGGCGTCGGGATAGTCGGTGCTCCAGCCCGAGCCGCTCGGCTCGCGGCGCACGCTGGTGAACATCCCGCGGCAGAACGTGAACCCGCCGTCGTAGCTGTCGGAGCCCGGGAAGCGCGGCGGCACGCGGTTGCCGAAGCCGTAGCCGCGAAACCAGGGTTCCTGCGCGGCGGCGGTGGCGGCGAGGGCGACGGCGAGGATCACGAAGCGGAACAGTCGGGCCGTGGCCATGTCAGTGACTCAGGGCGTAGAGGGCGACGTTGAGGCCGATGGCGTAGCCGTCCGGGGAGAAGCTCAGGAAATAGTGCGGGTCTTCGCCCTCGCGCTCCCAGGAATCGGAGATGTCGGTGTTGTGCGTCAGCAGCACCATGATGCGCCCGTCGGCGTCGGTGATCGCGGCCATGTGCGGCTGCGCGCTCATGCTGCCCATTTCCGAGGTGTCGCCGCCGCTGCCCGACCAGTACTGCCACGACGGCACCTGCGGAATGCGCGTGACGGTGAACATGGTGCGAAAGATGGCGTGGTCGAAGCCGAGCTCGCGGATCGGGTAGCGGTCCGGCGGCAGCACCTTCCCGATCTCGCGGGCGAAGTCATCCCACGCCCACGGGCCCCAGAAGTCGTCCACCCAGAGGAACCCGCCCTTGAGCAGATAGCGGCGCAGCCCGTCGACGTCGGCGGCGCTGAAGCCGGCGCTGCCGGGGTCGGACATGATCACGAACGGGCACTGGGCCAGCGCCTCGTCGGTGGGACGGACGACGAAATGGTTGGGCTCCGCGGCGCTACGGCTGACGCGCGTCTTGGTCAGCTCCGACAGGCGAATCGAGAGGTTGATCTCGGCGTACGGATAATCGGTGCCCCAGCCGAGGCCGCGCTGGTGCGCGCGCACGCTGCGATACATCATCCGGCACATCTGAAAGGCGCCGTCGAAATCGGCGGCGGCGAAGAAGCGCGGCGGAATGCCGGCGCCCTCACCGCGTCCGCCGAAGCCACGAAACCATGGATCCTGCGCGGACGCACCGGTCGCCGCCAGCAGCATCGCGACGAGCACCGCCCGGACCGCGCGCATCGTCACCTCGCTACGGCTTCGGTCGTGACAGCGAGCGGTAGTATTCCTCGACCAGCTTGCGGAACTCCTGCGGCACTTCGTCGGCGCCGGTGACCAGCGCGCGGTCCGCCTCGTCGGCGACCTTGCGCCGCAGGCCGTACTCGAAGCGCTTCAGCCCCTCGGTGACCAGCGTCTGCAGCCGTTGCAGCTCGTCGACGTCGCGGTAGACGCGCGTGTCCTCCAGCTCGCGCAGCCGCCGCAGGATCTCGTCCAGCTCGCGCGCGTCGACGTTCTGCTGCCGCAGCAGGTCGCGCAGCTCGCGGCCCTCGCCGATCCAGCGCCGCGCTTCGTCGCGGAACTGGCGGATGTCGTCCGGGCCGAACGCATCGCCCGGGCGACGGCTGCCCCATCCGCCCGGACCGTCGCGCCAGGCGCCGGACGAATCGCCGCTCGCCATCCCGCCGGCCTGGCCATCGCCCCGGGAGTCGGCACCGCCACCCTGGCCCTGCTGGCCTGGCTGACCCTGCTGACCCTCCTGACCTTGCTGACCCTGTTGTCCTTGCTGGCCTTGCTGACCTTGTTGTCCCTGCTCTCCCGGCTGGCCCTGCTGGCCCTCACGTCCGGGAGCCTGGCCACCCCGGGCTTCGGCACGCTCCTGCATGCGCCGGCCGAGCGACTCGACGCCGCGCGTCAGCTCGCGAGCGCGCTCGAGGGCGTCGGCGTTGCGATCGCGTCCGTTCGGACCGAGCGCCGCGGCCGCTTCGTCGAGCGTGCGGCGCACGCCGTCGATATTGGCTTCGAGCTGCTCCTCGAGCGTCCGCGCGAATTCCTGCAGCTCGGCGCGATCGGCGCCGAGCACCTGCTGCGAGTAGGTCAGCTTCTCCTTGATCTTGTCGGCGCGAATCTGGCCGGCCGCCTCCTGCAGCTTGCGCGAGGCGTCGCGTGACTCGCGCGCGATTTCGCCGGCCGTGCGATCGAGCTGCGCTTCGAGGTTCTGCACCTTCTGGCCGAGCTGATCCTTGCGCTGCCCGATGCTCTGCGACCGCGCGGCGCGCTCGGGGCCGCTGCCGGGCAGGTTGCGCACCTCGCCGGCAATCTCGCGCTGCTCGCGCGCGATGTCCTCGGCCAGCCGCTGGGCGTCCTTGATGTCGCGTTCGGCGCGGGCGCCCTGCGTGCCTTGCAGCGCGCGCTGGACGCTGCGCAGCCGCTCGGCGGCGGCCTGCGCCTGGCCGGCGGCGCTCGGGTCGCCGCTGGCCGCGGCCCGGCGCATCGCGTCGGCGGCCTGCTGCATCTGCCGCGCGGCATCGCGCAAGTCGGGACGGTTCTGGTCGCGCGACAGCCGCTCCAGCTGGCGGGCCGCTTCCTCGGCCTGCTGCGCGAGCGCGCGCTGCAGGTCGCCGCTCCTCCCCCCGGTGGGGCCCTGGCCGGCCGCGGCCTGCCGCTGGCGCTGCAGCTCCTGTTCCTGGCGCCGCGCCAGCTCGCGCAGCTTCTCCGCCAGCTCGTCGATCTGCTGATCGGCGTTCTGCTGCATCGCCTGCTGGCTGCTCTCGTACTGGTTCGCCATCTTGTCCATCTCGAGCTTGAACAAGTCGGCGAGGTCCTCGGCAATCGATCCGGCGCCGCCGCCGCCCCCGCCGCCGGCGTTGCGGTTGGTCTGCACCTGCAACTCGTACTCTTCCTCGGCCTGCTGCAGGTACTGCAGGGCCTTGTTCTCGGGCGGCAGCGCGGCCTCCGGGTTCTGCGCCTGCAGCCGGCCCTCCGCCGTCTTCATCTCCGTCGCCGCCAGCGGCAGCACCTCGGCAATCTTGCTGAACGCCGGGTCCGGGGTCACCAGCCGGCTGTTCATGCGCTCGACGAGCCCTTCGACCTGTTCGCGCAGGCGGCTCTGCGACAGCGCCAGCACCACCAGCGCCTCGCGCGCCTTGTCGTTGCCCATGGCCCGCCGGTCGCGCTGCACCTTGAAGGTCCCGGCGATGATCTGGCGCTGCTGCTGCGACAGCGCCCCGACTTCGGCGCCGGCGCCGCCGCCGCCCCCGCCGCCGCCCTGCGACGTCGCCGGCTTGAAGTCCTTGCCGAAGGGCCGGATGCGCAGGAAGTAGATGTCGCTGGTCGCGCGCTTCGGCCCCTCGCTGGCATCGTTGTCGGTGGCGCGGGCGTAGTAGGACACGGCATCGCCCGGCTGCACGCCCAGTTCCTCGAGGTAGAACGTGTGGCCGGCGGTCACGTCGGTCAGCGGCTTGCTGCCGTTGAACAGGCCGACCACCTTCTCCGCGCCGCCGTTGATCGAGTAGACCAGCTGCAGGTTGCGCACGGCGAAGTCATCGTCGGCCCGGGCCTCGACGAAGAACTCCTGCACCGGCGTCGCGTCGGTGTCCCGTCCCGGCTTGGACAGCGTCACCGTCGGCGCCTGGTCGGCGAGGATGTCGATCGTGTACTCGGGCGAGGCCGTGACCGTTTCGCCGGCGGGCCCGTCGAGCTCGACACGGTAGTGGCCGTCCGCCGCCGCGGTGAAGCGACCGGCCAGCGTGCCGTCGGCATTGACGGTCAGCGGCGCCGCCGATCCGTCCGCCATGATCAGCCGGCCGCCGGGTGCGGCCATCGTCGGCTGGATCCGCACGCGCACGTCCGTGCCGCGCAGCGTCGCGACGTCGCCGCCATCCTCGATGGTGCGCGGCGCCAGTCCCGTGTACCCGGGAAAGTGGTACTCCAGGTCGAGTTGCTTGACGTAGGGCAGCTCGACGACGGTCAGCGTGTAGGACGGCGAGCGCACGCCTGCCGCTTCGACGTAATACTCGACGGCCTCGGCGAGGTCGAACAGCATGCCGTCGTAGGCGCCGTTCTCGGCGCGCACCATCGGCAGCGGCTGGTACTCGGCGCCGGAGGGCGGGCGCATCATCACGGTGACATCGCCCGATTCGAAGCCGTGCAGCGTGGCGGTGATCGTCTGATCGGCGCCCTTCGGCACGGTGGCGCTGCCGGGCGCCACGTCGATGCGATAGGGAGCGGCCGCTTCGACGTCGCGCGAGATCACGAGCAGCGCCGACAGGGCATGGCGCAAATAGGCGGGCCCCAGCGTGAACAGGCCGACCGACGCCAGGGCCACGACCGCGGCCGCCGCCGCGTAGCGGCGTACGGTCACGCGCTCGATGCGGCGGCCTTCCTCGATCGCCTGCGCGCGGTCCATGGCGCCGGCCACCAGGCGCTGCACCAGCGCCGGCGACATCTCGTGCGCGCGCCCCTCGCGCTCGGCGTCGATCGCCGTCAGCAGCGTCGCCTCCAGCGTCGGCTCGTGCTCTTCGAGATACATGGCGACCTGTTCGTCGCTCACGCGCCGCAGCAGCGGGCGGACGAGAAACCAGGCCGCCGACGCCGCGAGGGCCACCGCCAGGGCGATGCGCAGGGCGAGAATCGACGCCGGGCTGAAGCGCAGGGCCTCGAGGGCGTAGGCCGAGATCACCAGCGCCAGCGCCGACGCGGCGAGACAGCCGACCAGGCCGCGCACGGCGAGCTTGACGCGCCACCGCGTGCGCACCTGACGGATGACATCCAGGAGCGACGCGTGTGGGTCGCCGGGCCGATCGTGATGCAGCATCTCCGCCTCCGTCTCAGGTTCGCGCGCGCGACAGGCGATGCGCGAGGAGCGATTCACCCGTCAGGAGCAGGATACCCGCGAACAACAGGTACCACCAGAGCCGTTGCGTGCGCTCCTGTGCCTCATCGGGCAGGACCAGCGACTCGCCGGCGCGGCCGGCGGCGGCGGCGCCGGTCACCGCGGTGACGATCTCGGAGGGGTCGACCGCGGTCCGGTCGGACTCGCCGAGCTCCACGTTGCTGGCGGCGACGGCGAGCAGCGCCGCCTGCCGTCCCTGCTCTCGTACCTCATAAAACCCCTGCTCGTCGAGCTCGAGCACGCCGGCCTGATCCGCCGGCAGCGGCTGGCGCGCGCCGCCGGGCGTCACCGCCAGCCTGGCCACGGCGGGATCGCCCGCCTGCGACAGGTCGAGCACCTGCCCCACGGTGGACCACTGGGGGGGCTCGCGATGGTCGGCGAGGTGCCGGGCCAGCTGGTGCACGAACGGCAGGTACACCGGCTTGAGCGGCAGATCGGTCCAGGTCAGGTCGAGGGTCGATGTCCACAGCACGACCCGCCCGCGTCCGACCACCCGCTCGATCACCGCCGGCACGCCATCGTCGAACCGCGCCAGGATGCGGGCGTCGGCGGCGGGCTGGACGCGGCGATAGCCGTAGAAACGCGCCGCCGAAAAATCGCCGCTGCGCGGCGCGCGGAACGGCTCGAAGATCGCGTGGCCGTACTCGAGGCTGCCGAGAGCGCCCGCGCCGCCCCGGGTGCGATCGACGCTGTCGGCCGGTGCGGCCGGCAGGAAGTCGGCCGCCGACACCGGCCACGAGGCGTGCGGTCCGTAGGTCACGAGCACGCCGCCGCCGCCGTGGACGAAGGTGCGCAGCCGGCCGGCCACCTGTTCGCTGGGGCTGGCGTCGTTCAGAATCACGAGGCGGGTGTCAGCCAGCACGGCGTCGGTCAGCTCGTCGCCCTGGCGCGAGCTCACCGCGAAGCGCGGGCGTTCGCCGATGGCCAGCGCGCGCGCCAGGTAGAGCCCCGAGTCGCGCGCCGGACGGCTGCCGCCGACGAGGGCGACCGCGACCGGCTGCGGCGGCGACAGGACGAAGTGGAACGCATTGTCGCGCGCCAGCGCATCGTCGCCGATCCTGACCGTGGCGCGCGTGTTCGGCTGCGACAACGTGACCGGCGGAAAGCTCGCCGACGCCGATCCGTGCGGCTGGACCGTGAGCTGCAGTGATTGCGCCACGTGCCCCTCGAGCTCGAGGGTCACCGGCACGTCGGCGGCCACCTGGCTGCCGCGGTTGAGGATCCCGGCGGTGACCGTCACCCGATCCTGTCCCGACACCTGCTCGCGGCGAATGCCGACCGGCGCCAGCGCGAGGTTGCCGTCGGCGGTCGCCGTCACCGCGATCGGCGTGAGGACGGACCCGGCAGGAAGCCGCAGGCCTTCGCCCGGCGACCAGCCGCCGCGCTGGAAGTCGGTGATCAACACGACCTCGCGCCGGGGCAGGTTCGACACGGCGAGCAGGCTGCCCGCCAGCTTCACGGCCGGGCCGTAGCGCGTCGCGCCCGCCGACAACTCGGTGGCGGCGATCTCGGCTTGCAGCCGCCCGCGATCGCTCGTCGCCTGCACGGCGACCTCGGCGCCGGTGGCGAACAGCACCAGGGTGGCGCGATCGCCGTCGGCGAGCGCCGCGGCGACATCGGACGCCGCGCGCCGTGCCCGATCCCACTGGTCGCCGTGGCCCATGCTGTAGGAGCGGTCGAGCAGGATGACGACATCGCGCGCCCCGCCGGCGGCGGCGGCGAGGGTGGCGTCGCGCAGGAACGGCCGCGTGAACGCGGCGACGATCACCGCCAGCGCCACCAGCCGCAGCGCGAGCAGGGCCCAGTTGTGGATGCGCCGGCGGCGGATCGACGAATACGGGATCCGGCGGACGAACATCAGCGACGGAAACGCCACGACGTTCTTCCGCTCGCGCTGGATCAGGTGGATGATCACCGGCACGGCCAGGGCCGCGAGGCCGGCGAAGAACAGCGGGGCGAGAAAGGACATGCGGCCTGATCTCCGCTAGCGTGTGCGGCTGAGGCGATCGCGGATCGCCATGTAGTTGAACAGCGCGTAATCGAGCGGCACCGACGTGTTCAGCAGCGTGTAGTCCACCCGCTGCTCGGCCGCCTTGGCGGTGAGCGCCGCGATGTGCTCGGCGATCATGGCGCGATACTGCTCGCGCAGCGCATCCGGCACGACCGGCATCTGCTCGCCGCTCTCCAGGTCCTCGAAGCTCGACGCCTCGGCGAAGGTGAACTCGATTTCCGCCGGATCGAGCACGTGGAAGAGAATCACGTCGTTGCCGCGGTAGCGAATCAGGCCGACCGCGTCGAGCACCTCCTGCGGCTCCTCGTAGAAGTCCGAGATCACCACGACGATGCCCCGCCGGCCGAAGTGCTCGGCGAGCTTGCGCAGCGGCGGACCGAGTCGGCCGGGCCGTTCGGCGCGCGCGCGATCGAGCGTATGCAGGACCACGTCCACGTGCTTGGCGGACGGGGGCACGTGCTCGACGATGTCCTCGTCGAAGGTGACCAGCCCGACCCGATCGCGCTGCTTGTGCACCAGGTAGGTGAGGCAGGCGGCGATCGTCTTGGCGTAGTCGAGCTTGCTCAGCCGGGCGCCGAAGGCCATCGACTTCGAGACATCGAGCAGGACGCTGAAGTTGGCGTTGGAGTCGGCCTCGAACTCCTTGACGAAATAGCGATCGGTGCGGGCAAAGACCTTCCAGTCCACCCGCCGGATGTCGTCGCCCGGCACGTAGCCGCGGTGCTCGGCGAAATCGACCGACGCCCCGAAATACGGCGACCGGTGCATGCCGTTGATCACGCCGTCGACGACGCTGCGTGCCACCAGCTCCAGGTTGCCGATCCGCGCCAGCACGGCCGGATCGACGAACCGCGCGCCGGGCACCGCTCCTGTCACCTGCATCGTTCGTCTCCCTGCTCCTGACCTCGACTGGATTCCCGCGCCGGCCTACATGCCGGAGCGCGGCACCGGCACCGCCTCGAGCAGCCGGTCGATCAGCACGTCGGTCGTCGTCCCTTCCGACTGGGCATGAAAGTTGGTCAGGACGCGATGGCGCAGCACCGGATGCGCCAGGGCGCGGATGTCGTCGTAGGTGACGTGATAGCGGCCGCTGGTGAGCGCGCGCGCCTTGCCGCCGAGGACGAGGAACTGCGCCGCACGGACGCTGGCGCCGAACGCCACCCATTTGCGGATCGAGTCGGGGCAGCTCGGCGACTTGGGCCGGCTGGCACGGACCACCGCCAGCGCATAGCGCATCACCGGCTCGGCCACCGGGACCCGGCGCACCAGGCGCTGGAAGGCGACGAGGTCGGCGCCGCTGACCGGCCGCTCGAACGTCGGCTCCTGAATGGCGGTGGTGGTCCGCACGACGTTGAACTCTTCATCCTCGGGCGGATGCTCGATGACGATGTGGAACATGAACCGGTCGAGCTGCGCCTCGGGCAGCGGATAGGTGCCCTCGAGCTCGATCGGGTTCTGCGTCGCGAAGACGTAGAACGGCTCCTCGAGCTGGTAGGTGCGCCCCTGGATCGTGACCCGATGCTCCTGCATCGCCTCGAGCAGCGCCGACTGCGTCTTCGGCGGCGTGCGATTGATCTCGTCGGCGAGCAGGATGTTGCAGAAGATCGGTCCCGGCGAGAACACCATCTGCCGCCGCCCGGTGGTCGCATCCTCGTTGATGATGTCGGTGCCGGTGATGTCCGACGGCATCAGGTCGGGCGTGAACTGGATGCGGTTGAAGCGCAGCTCGAGCACGCGGGCCAGGGTGTGGATCAACAGCGTCTTGGCCAGCCCCGGCACGCCCACGATCAGGCTGTTGCCGCCGACGAACAGCGTCAGCAGCACCTGGTTGATGACCTCGTCCTGGCCGACGATCAGCTTCTTGAGCTCGCGCACGATGTTCTGCCGCCCCTCGTTCATCCGGTCGGCCAGCGCCACATCATCCGACTCGAGCTCGACGGCCGCATCTTTCACGACTGCATCCACGGAGGCCTCCCTGCGGAACTAAGAACGAAGGACGAAGAACGAAGAACTAGAACGGTGAACGACAGAACACAGAACGGCGAACGGTGAACGGTGAACGAACAACGGAACGACGAACCGTGAACGGTGTTCTTCGTTCCAACGTCCTTCGTTCCAGTTCTTCGTTCTTCGCCCTTCGTTCTTCGTTGCTCGTGACTCACCGCGATCCCTAATGCGTCATTGCATAGACCACGTAATTGATGCCGTACTTGTACGCGTCGTTGGACAGGTCCACCGGCACGAAACCGGTGTCGGAGAACTCCCACAGTTCGCCGAGGTCGTGGTTGTAGTTGGCGACCAGCAGCAGCCGCTTGGCCGGGTCGTTGTCCTCGAAGACGCCGTGGAACGAGGCTGGTCCGTAAAAGCCCTCGGTCTGGCTGGTATCGATGTCGAAGAACGAGTGGAACACCGGGTGGCTGTTGTCGAGGGGCACCAGCCGGCCGTTGGGGACGACGCGGCGGACCTGTTCCTCGAAGTTGTACCAGTGCTCGCCGCGGAAGTCGTCGAAGATGAGGAAGCCGCCCTTCTGCACGTAGGCCTGCATGGCGGCGGCCTCGGCGTCGCTCATCTGCCAGTAGCCCGGCTCCGACACGTAGGCGATCGGGTGGGCGAACAGGTCCGGGTCGTCCTGGGTGAAGACGTTGCTGCCGTCCATGTACGGCCGCGACCAGCGTGATCTCCCGCAGGATGCGGGCGAAGTTGCGTTCGGCGCGCGGATAATCGTGCGCCCACGGCGGCTCGCCGCGGCCGAACGATTCCACGCCGTGGCGCACCCGGGCAAAGGTGAACTGCCCGTTGTAGGGCACGCGCTCGATCTGGAGGTCCGGGGCGCGGCGCGCGCGCCGGCCGAACCCCTCCTGCCCGAGGGCCGGCAGGGCGCACACGGCGAGCGTCAACCCGACGACTCCGGCCCCGATCCGCGTTCTCCGCCGCACCCGCGTTGTCCCGTCCTTCCCGTGGCCCGTCGATGCCCGGCCTACGCCAGCCCGACCCGGCGGCGATAGCCCCACTCCGCGCAGAGCAGCCCCACCAGCAGCAGGAAGACGATCGGCAGGTTCCACAGCTCGCGTTCCTCGACGGTCGTGACGCCGCGGCCGGTGTAGCGCAGGTCGTCGGCCAATCCCTGCGTGGCGGCGGCGGCGTAGATACTTCCCGCCGGTCTCCTCCGCGATCCGGCGCAGCGTGGCGGCGTGCAGCGTCGCGTCGTAGTACTCGGCTTCACCCGGCGCCGCGCGGATGTGCGCGACCGTCGTCCCGATCGGCGTCTCGCCGCGCACGGCGTCGATGCGCGCCTCGTACGACCGCCGCGCCCGCCGGCGGGACCGTGCCCACGTACTCGCCGCTGCGCTCACCGCTCCACTGCAGCGGGATGTCGGCAATGGTCCCGTCCGGGCGCGACACGTGCGCCATGACCGTGGCGTCGTTGAGCTCGACGAAATCCCGGTCCACCACATCGGCCCGCAGCGTGATCGGCTCGCCCGGCTCCACCCGGTCGGTGAGCGAGCGCGGCTCCACCGCGTCGGGCACGCCATCCACCAGCGCGCGCAGCAGCTGCCGCCACAGGTACTCGTGCGTGAGGTCCTCGACGGCGATCTTCGCGTGCATCTGCCACAACCACGAGTCCTGGAGGGTGAACGCGAAGGTCTTGCCGCGGCCGTAGCGCTGCGTCGTCAGCACCGGCCGTTCGCGGCGGGCTTCGTCGGTGGCGGTCAGCAGGACCGTCGCGCCCGGCTTGATCGCCGAGGCGGCATTGAGCGTGGTCACCGTCGGCTCGAGGGTGGCGAGAAACGACCACTTCTCCGCCGACGCCGCCTCGGTCTGGGCGATCTGGGTCACCCCGTGCGCGGCCCCGGCGCGCGTCGGCCGCACCGTCAGGCGGGCGAGCTCGGGCTCCCGCGCCGACGGATCGAGGACCAGCGGCAGCACGTCGGCGACCGCGGTGCCCGCGTAGCCGCCCTCCGAGAACGCCCGCGCCCCGCCGAGGACGAGCAGGCCGCCGCCGCGGCGGTCCACGAACTCCGCGATCATCCGCAGCTGGTCGCCGGTGAAGGCGCCGGCCTCGATGCTGCCGAGGATCAGCCCGCGATACTGCGAACAGCTCCTCGCGCGTCTTCGGGAAGGCGGCCACCAGCTCGTCGGGATGATCGACGCCGAGGCGCAGGTACTTGTTGTCCGCGGTGCGCTGCAGGACGACGAGCTGGAGGTTCGGATCGGCGTGCACCGCGCGGCGGATGAAACCGACCTCGGAGCGCGGCTCGCCCTCGAAGTAGAGGATCTTCTCGCGCCGGTCGCGGACGTCGATCATCGTCTCGCGGGCGTTGTTCTCGGTCACCAGCTCGCCGTCCTGCGCCGCGACGCGGAACCGGAACACCCGCGGCCCGGCCTCGTCGACGGTGAACCGCACCCGCGCCGTGGCGGCCGAGCCGTCGGCCGGCAGCGTCACCGTCTGCGACCCCACGATGCGGCCCTCGTCCTCGACGTCGAGCACGATCGGCTGGCCGTCGAACCCGGTCTGGCTGACGATCACGTCGATCATCAGCGTCGTCCCCTTCAGCGCGACGCGCGGAGCGCTGACCCGGCCAATCTGGATGTCGCGCGGCAGCGTCTCCTGCCCGACGCCGATGGTGAAGACCGGCAGCCCCTGCGACTTCAGGGCGAGCAGCGACTCGCCGAGCGCGGCTTCCGCGGTGTCCGCGCCGTCGCTGACCACGACCAGCCCGGCCAGCGGCAAGCCGGCCAGCTCCTGGCGCGCGCCGTCGAGGGCAACGCCCAGCCGCGTCTGCGCGCCGCTGAACGTCAGCTCGTCCTCGGCGTCCACGCGCTCCGCCGCGCTCGAGAAGCGGAACGCCCGCACCATGAACTTGTCGGAGAGGGCCTTCATGAGACCGCGGTCGGGGGCGCCGAACTCCTGCCGCACGAAACCCGCGCGCGGGCCATCGTCGTGATCGGCGATCTGCATGCTGCGCGAATCGTCGAGCAGCACGGCGAGGAAGTTCTGCTGCGGGACCGCGGCCTTGACCACCAGCACCGGCCGGAACAGGCAGACGGCGACGAGCCCGACCAGGGCCACGCGCAGCGCGGTCAGGACGATGCGATCACGCGCGCGCAGTCGCGGGCCGCCGCGGCGATAGGCGGCGACCGCCACCACCACGGCGACGCCGGCCGCCGCCGCCGCCAGATACGCCGCGCTCCCGGCGGCGAAGCGGAGCTCTCCCTGCGAGAAGACGACCGGGCGGTAGGCAAACAGCAGCTGAAAAAGGCTTTCGAACAACGTCCTTCCCCGGACCCGGTGCGGACCCGTGCCCTTTGCCGGATTCTACTCGACTGAGACGCTCGCGGGCGTCACCTGGCTTGGCGCCAATCGCTCGGCGATCACGCGGGCGATCCGCTCGCCGTGGAAGCGCCCGTTCTCGATGAAGACCGTGCCGGTGCGCCGGCCGGCCTGCTGGCCGCCGGCAACGAAGAGGTTGGGCACGTGGGTCTCGAAGGTCTGCGGGTCGTAGCGCGGCTCCGCGGTCTCCGGATTGACCTCCACACCGGCGCGGCGGAGGAACTCGGGATCGGCGCGGTAGCCGGTGAGCAGCAGCACCGCGTCGGCGGGGATCGTCGCGCGCGTGCCCTCCTCCTCCACCACGACCTCGGTCGGACGGATCTCGACTACCTGCGTGTTGAAGCGCGCCGCCACGGCCCCGGCACGAATGCGGTTCTCCATGTCCGGACGCACCCAGTACTTCACCGAGTCGCCGAGCGCCGGCCCGCGATGCACCAGCGTGACCTGGGCGCCGTTGCGATACAGCTCGAGCGCCGCTTCGCACGCCGAGTTCTTGCCGCCGACAATGACCACGCGCTGGCGGTAGTAGGGGTGCGGTTCGTCGTAGTAATGCCGCACGTGCGGCAGCTCCTCGCCCGGTACGCCGAGGAGGTTCGGCGCGTCGTAGTAGCCCATCGCCAGCACGACGATGCGCGCCGTCCTGACCCGGCGCACGCCGAGGCGCGAGCGCGTGGCGAGGAGGAAAAGCCGCTCGCCCGCCTCCTCGTCCCGTTCGATCGTCAGCACCTCCTCGTGCAGCGCAATCTGGAGCTGGAACGTGTCGGTGACCTTGCGGTAGTACTGCAGCGCCTCCTGGCGCGTCGGCTTGTCGTACGGCGTCGTCAACGGGATGCCGCCGATCTCCATCAGCTCCGGCGTGGTGAAGAAGACCATGTTGATGGGGAATCGCCGGATCGACTCGACCAGGGTCCCCTTCTCGAGCACGAGGTAATCCAGGCCCAGCTGCTTCAGCGCGATGGCCGTGGCCAGCCCCGAGGGTCCCGCACCAACGATGATGACGTCGCGGACGGACATATCCGCCGATCATAAGTCGCCCGGCGCCAGCGGCGATAAGATAGCCCCGACCAGCGGAACGGAGTTGAACCATGCGCGTTCGATGGGTTGTCCTCTTCGTGGTGCTCGCCGGGTCGGTGCCGCGCGGTCAGGCCCCGGCTCCGCCAGCCCAGCAGCCGCCCGTCTTTCGTGCCGGCGTCGAACTCCTGACGGTGGACGCGACCGTCGTCGACCGCGACGGACGCCAGGTGACCGACCTCACGCCGGCCGAGTTCCAGGTCGAGGTGGACGGCGATCCCCGCCCGGTCGTGTCCGCCGAATACGTCAAGCTCGTCGATGACACCCCGGTGCCCGTCGGCGTCCGCCCGGCGGCCGCCCCGGCCGGCTCGCCGGACGAGCCCTTCTTCTCGACCAACACCCGCGTCATCGCGCCCGGGCGCCTCCTGGTCCTGCTGCGTGGACCAGGGCAACATCCGCGTCGGCAACGGCCGGCGGATCATGCGCAGCGCCGTCAAGTTCGTCGATGGCCTCGCTCCCGCCGACCGCGTGGCGCTCGTCGCCATTCCCCAGGGCGCGCTCGTCGACTTCACGACCAACCACGAGCGCGTGCGCGAAGGGCTGCTCGCCACCGTCGGGCTCGCGACCCCCTTCAAGGGGCGCTTTCACATGAGCCTCAGCGAAGCGATCGCCACCGTCGAGCACAGCGACATGGCGCTGCGCAATCAGCTCATCCTGCGCGAATGCGGCAGCACGCTGCTGTCGGCGCTCGACGCCGCGCGCTGTGAGATCGAAGTCGAGCACGAGGCGAGCGAGCTGGTGGGCCACCAGCGGCTGCAGACCCAGGCGTCGCTGCGCGGCATGCGCGAGGTGCTGCGCAGCCTGGCGCCGCTCGAGGGCCCCAAGTCGGTCATCCTGATTTCCGAGGGGCTCGTCCTCGAGAGTCTGGGCACGGAGGTGGACGAGATCGCCGCGATTGCCGCCGACGTCCGCGCCAGCCTCGACGTGATGCTGCTCGACGTGCCGGCGGTGGACATCACCGAGAGCCAGCGGCCCACGACCCCGCGCGAGGACCGCGACAAGCAGATGGAGGGGCTCGAATCGCTCGCCGGGCTCGCCCGTGGCGCGCTGCACCGGGTGATTGCCTCCGGCGACCAGGCGTTCGTCCGCGTGATGCGGTCGATCGCCGGCCACTATCTGCTCGCCGTCGAGGCCCGGCCGCGCGACCGCGACGGGCGCCGCCACCGCATCCAGGTGAAGGCGACCCGCCGCGGCGTCACCGTCTACTCGCGCCGCGGATTCCTCGCCACCACGTCGCCGGGAGCCTCGTCCCCGGAAGAAGCCGTCCGGCGGGCCCTGCGCAGCCCGCTGACGCTCAACGATCTGCCGATGCGGCTCGCGACCTGGACCTACAAGGAGCACGGCGGCGGCCGGGTCCGGCTGCTCCTCACCGCCGAGATCGGCCGGAATGCCGACCAGTCGCTCGACTACACGACCGGAATCACGCTGGTCGATCACAACAACCGCACCGGAGCGACCAACGTCGAGGCGCGAACGCTGCGCGTCAACGAGGGCGACCCCGGGGTGGCGATCTACTCTGGGAGCGTGCTGCTGGAGCCGGGGACGCTACGTGCTGCGCTTCGCGGTGGCTGACAGCGAAGGACGCATGGGGTCGGTCGACCGCAAGGTCGCCGTGTGGCAGATGAACGCCAGCGGGCTCACGGTGGGCGATCTGATGGTCGCCGAGTCGGTCCGCGATCCCGCGGCGACCGCGGTCGGCGGAATCGAGCCGCAGGTCGCGACCGGCCGCCTCGCCGCCATGATGGAAGTGTACGCGCCGGATATGCCGGCGCTGGAAGGCGTCGAAGGCCGGCTCGAGATCGTCGCCGCCGACGGGGCCGCGCCGCTGGCGACCGAGGCGATGCGGGTCGCACGCGGCGACACACCCGAGGTGGCCGTCCTGGAAGCGGCCCTCAACACGGCGCCGTTGCCGCCCGGCCGCTACCTGGCGCGGGCCACCGTCGTGCACGGCGGCAAGGCGCAGGGGCACATCGTCCGTCCGTTCCGTGTCGTTGCCGCGGCCCGCGAGGCGGACGCGATGCCGGTGCTGCCCATGCCGCTGCCCGCCGAGCTGCGCGCGGCGATGCTCGCCAATCTGCCCATCGTCGACCGGCAAACTCTGCTGACGCCGGCCGTGCTGACCGCCGTGATGCAGGCCGCCGCCCGGACCCGCCCGCCGGCGGCCGCGGACGCCCTGGCCACCGCGCGCACGGGCAAACTCGGCGCGGCGGCGCTCGACGCGCTGGCGGCGGGCGACCAGCCGCTGGCCGCGTTCCTGCGCGGCCTGGAGTTCTTCTCGCAGGGACAGCTCGATCGCGCGATCCAGCAGCTCCAGGTGGCCATGCAGCAGGCGCCTGCGTTCGCGCCCGCCCGCTTGTACCTCGGCGCGGCGCTCGCCGCCGGCAGCAAGTATCGCGAGGCGGCGGGGCTGCTGCAAAGCGTGACCGCCGACGCCGCGATTCCGGCGCCGATCGCACAGATGGCGGGACTGAGCTGGCTGCACGCGGGCGACGCCGCGCTGGCCATCGAGACCCTGCAGCAGGCGGGCGACGATGGCGCGACGACACGAATGCTGGCGCTCGCCTACGTCGTCGGCAGTCGCCCCGCCGACGCGATGCCGCTGCTCGCCGCGCATCTCGCCGCCAACCCGAACGACCAGGCGGCGCTGCTGGCGGCCATCTACGCCGCGTACGCGGCGCACGTGCCGGCGCCGCGGCCCGAATCGCTCGAGACGGATCGCGCACGCGCGGCGGCCTGGGCCAAGTCCTACACCTCGCTGAAGGGCACCCACCAGGGACTGGTGGATGCCTGGATCGGTTACCTGCAGAGTGCCAAATGACACAGCCTTTCTTCGTGACGATCCGGGCGGCGCTGGCGATGACCGTCACCGCCCTTGTCCTGACCACGAGCTCGCCTTCCGCGCAGGCCCAGGCGGCTGACGGCCGGCGGCTCATCACCGAATCCGACCTGCTGAAATTCGTGTGGGTGGCCGACCCGCAGGTATCGCCGGACGGAACGCGCATCGTCTTCGTGCGCGTCGTCGCCAACGAAGAGGACGACGACTACGAGACGAGCCTGTGGATCGTGCCGGCGAGCGGCGCCGAACCGCCGCGGCGCCTGACGTCGGGCACGCGCGACACGACTCCGCGGTGGGCGCCGGATGGCCGGCAGCTGGCCTTCGTGCGCGCGATCGAGCGCGACGGCCGCACCCAGCCGGCGCAGGTCTACGTGCTGGCCCTCGACGGCGGCGAGGCGCGGCCGGTGACCGACGTCGCGCGCGGCGCCGCGGCGCCGGCGTGGTCGCCCGACGGCGGGCGCATTGCGTTCACCAGCACCACGCGCCCCGACGACACCGCGCGCGCGAAGGCGGCGACCGGCGATGGCAAGCCGGCGGCGGCGCCGCCCGACGTCCGTGTGATCACGTCCGCCGTCTATCGCAGCAACGGCGGCGGCTGGACCGATCCCGAACGGCCGTCGCACCTCTGGGTCACCGATCTCCCGAAGGGATCGGAGATGCCAGCGCCCCGGCAGCTCACCACCGGGGAGTTCGCGGCGGGAGGGCCTGTCTGGGCGGCGGACGGCGCGCGGCTGTTCTTCACCGCGACGCGGGTGGCCGATCCGTACTACGCGCCGGGCGATTCGGACGCCTTTGCCGTCAGCGCCGACGGCGGGCCGGTCGAGACGGTGGCCGACATCGCCGGGACGATCGCCAACCTCGCGGTGTCACCCGATGGACGGTCGCTGGGATTCATCGGTACGTTGAGCGGGACGCCGGAGCGCTCGTACAGCCAGTCGGACCTGTTCACGGTGGCACTCGGCGCGCCGGGCGCCGCGCGCAACCTGACCGCCGGGTACGACTTCGACATCGGCGGTGGCATCGGCGGCGATCAGGCCGCGCCGCGCGGCGGCGCCAGCCGCGGGCCGCTGTGGGCCGCCGATGGCCGCTCGCTCGTCGTCGTCGCCGGCGAGCAGGGCGACGCCAACCTGGTCCGTATCGATATCGCCACCGCGACCGTCACGCCAGTGTTCAAGGGGTCGCACGCGGTGCAGTCGTACGCCGCCTCGCGCGACGGCACGACCATCGCCGCGCTGGTATCCACGCCGACCGCCATCGGCGACGTGTTCGTGGTGGACGGCAGCGGATCGGGCACGGCGTCGGCCGGCGCGCGGCAGGTGACGCGCGTCAACGACGAGCTGTTCAAGACGCTGACGTTGAGCGAGCCGGAGGAGATTTGGTGGACCAGCTTCGACGGCCGCAAGATCCAGGGGTGGCTCCTCCATCCGCCCGGCTTCGACAAGAGCCGGAAATACCCGTTCATCCTCGAGATTCACGGCGGGCCGCACTCCGCCTACGGCAACACCTTCACGCACGAGTTCCACTGGATGGCGGCCAAGGGCTACGTCGTGCTCTTCCCCAACCCGCGCGGGAGCAGCAATTACGGGCAGGAGTTCGGCAACGTCATTCAGTACCGCTATCCCGGGGACGACTACAAGGACCTGATGGCCGGGGTGGACGAGGTGCTCAAGCGCGGGTATCTCGACGAGAAGCGGCTGGGCGTGACCGGGGGCAGCGGCGGCGGTCTGTTGACCAACTGGACGATCACGCAGACCACGCGCTTCGCGGCCGCCGTCTCGCAGCGGTCGATTGCCGACTGGTCGGGCTTCTGGTACACGGCTGATTTCACGCTGTTCACGCCAACCTGGTTCCGCAAGGCGCCGTGGGAGGATCCGGCGGACTTCGTGGCGCGGTCGCCGATCACGCACGTGGCGAAGGTGAAGACGCCGCTGATGCTCATCGACGGCGACGACGATCTGCGCACGCCGCCGTCGGATGGCGGGGAAATGATGTTTCGCGCGCTGAAGTACCTGAAGGTGCCGACGGTGATGGTGCGCTTCCCCGGCGAGACCCACGAGCTGTCGCGGTCGGGCAAGCCGCGGCACCGCCTCGAGCGCCTGCGGCACATCGTCGGCTGGTTCGACCAGTGGCTGCTCGGCGCCAGACCGTACGAAACCGCGCGCTGAGCGCCGGCGAGGCGGCGACTCAGCGCGGGTGAGTGGGCGCAGCGGCGCGATCAGCCGACGAATTTCTTCGCCGCGACGATTTCCGGCCGCTGCGTATCGGCCTCGGCGGCCACTTCGAGCAGCCGCTTGTAGTAGGTCATCGCCTTGCCGCGGTCGCCGGACATCTCGGCGGCCTTGCCGCCGCCATACAGGCCGCGGAAGCGGTTCGGCTCCTTCTTCATCGTCGCCTCGAAGGCGGCGAGCGCGTCGGCGGCGCGGCCGGCGTCGAGCAGCATGTAGCCGAGCAGCTCGCGCGCCGGCGCGATCGGACCGGGCGAGATCGGCGCTCTTGTCGGTGGCGTCCTCGGCGTCCGCCGCCGCGCCGAGCGCGGCGATGCCCTCGTCCTTCTTCCCCTCCGCGAACGCCCCCAGGCGAGCGCGACGCGGCGCTGGATGTCGATCTGCTCGGTCCAGTAGGCGTCCTGCATCGACTTCATCTTGTCGCGCAGGCTCGGCCAGCTGTTCGATGTCCGCCGCGGCCGCGGCCGGGTTGCCGGTGCGCGCGGCGCCGACGGCGCGGGCGAAGTGGGTGATCGCCTCGGTGTACGGCGCCGACGAGGGGCGTGACGGTCAGCGTCGCGGCCTCGGCCCAGGCGCCGCGCTCGAGCGTGTAGCGCGCCGGAATCGCGGCGACGGCGAACGCCCCGACCGCGGCCACGCCCGCCATCCCGCCGGCGCCGCCGACGGCCAGCGCGTGCTCGAGCACCTTCTTGGCCGCCGAGTCCTGGGCAATCTGCAGGTAGGCGTAGGTCTGGTAGTCGAGCGCGTGCAGTTCCTCGCCGGCGCCATTGCTCTTGCGCGCCGCCTCGGCCGAGCGCCGGTTGGTGTCGATCGATTCCTTCCACGAGCCGACGCGGGTGAAGGTGTGCGACGGCATGTGCAGGGCATGCGGCACGGCGGGTGCCAGCGACGCGTAGCGGCGCGCGGCGACGAGGGCCTTGTCGGCCAGCGGCGGCGCGTCGTAGGCGTGGATGATGTAGTGCGCCAGGCCGGGGTGCTCGGGCATCTGCTTGAACAGCGGCTCCAGAATCGCCGCCGCCGCCTGCTGCTTGGCGTAGGTCTTGTCGGCGGGAACCGCGGACTGGTTGATCGCCAGCGCGTAGAAGATGCGGACCTCGACGTCGCCGGGGTTGTCCTTGGCGATCTGCGCCATTGCCGCCTCGTACTTGAGCACGCGGTCGCGCTGCGTCGCCGGCATCGGCGCTGCTGAACAGGATGGCGACCGCCTCGATCAGCGCGCGCTCGCGCGGTGTCGGCTGCCCGGTCGCCCGCGCCTTGGCAATCGTCGGCGCGCCGGCGCTCGACGGACTTGGCCGCACGCAGGCCGCCGAACGGGTTGCCCCACTGGCTCATGCGCGATGCCCCAGTAGCGCCATCGCGCACGACGGGATCCTTCGCGGCGATCGCTTCGAACGCCTTGGTGGCCTCCGGATACCAGAACGAGTGCAGCAGCGCGATCGCCTTGTTGAAGTCGTCGCCACCGCCGGCGCGCACGAGGTCTCGAACTTCACGCTGGCGCTGCCGATGTCGTCACCGGGGGAGCCGTGCCGCTCCTCGTGCTGCGCCGCCGCCAGCGCCGGGAGCGAGCACTCCGGTCACCGCCAATACCACCATTCGCTTCATGAGTCGCTCTCCATTCACGGGTTAACCGACGAGGGGACACGGGAGAAATCGAGCCGATCCAGCCCGACCCGGCCGTTGCTGATCACCAGCAGGGGATCCTGGAGTGTCGCCGGGTGTTCGAGCGGGTTGCGTTCGACGACCACCAGGTCGGCCTCGAACCCGGCGGCGACCTGGCCGATCTGCTGCGACCGGTTCATCAGCGCCGCCGCGGTCACCGTCGCCGCCTGCAGCGCCGCCAGCGGCGGCAGCCCGGCCTCGACCAGGCTCGCGATCTCGAGCGAGACGCGGCTCAGGCTCGCCGGCCCGTAGCCGGTGTCCGAGCCGGCGACGATCCGCACGCCGCGCGCGTGCGCCCGCGCCACCGTCTCGCGCAGGCGCGGCAGCATGTGCCGGCCGCGCAGCCGCAGATCACGATCGTCGTACTCGCCGCCGATGTCGGCGACGTCGTGCAGCACTTCGACGGTCGGATCGAAGAAGGTGCCCTGCGCGGCCATCAGCGTCAGCGCTTCGTCCGGGAGGTAGGTCCCATGCTCGATGCTGCGGACCCCGGCCTTCACGGCGGCGAGTGCCCCCTCGGCCCCGTGCGCGTGCGCCTGCACCGGCACCTGCCGGCCGGCCGCCTCCTCCACGATCGCGCGCAACTCCGCCTCCGTGTACACCTGGACGCGTGGATCGGTGTC
The DNA here is from genome assembly GCA_963707795.1 of uncultured Acidobacteriota bacterium. Classification (GTDB taxonomy): domain Bacteria; phylum Acidobacteriota; class Vicinamibacteria; order Vicinamibacterales; family UBA2999; genus JACCSI01. The sequence goes on from OY970174.1 coordinate 2,515,826, forward strand.
CGCGGTTCCCGCCCGCTCGGTCGCCAGCACCTTGATCCAGTCCACCCCGCGCGACAGGTTGGCCTGCACCAGCCGCCGCATCGCCGCGACCGTGGTGATCCCGGGGCGCAGCAGGTCGGACAGCGACGGGTGGTCGAGAAACGCTTCCGCCGAGACGGCCGGACGCACGTGGTAGCCGGAGGCGAGCAGCTCCGGCCCCGCCAGCGCGCCCCGCTTCACCAGCTCGCGCAGACCGACGTCGGCGTAATGCGACACGCCGGCGCTGCGTGCGGTGGTGACGCCGCTCTCGAGTGCCGTGCGCAGCGCGCGCGCCGTGGCGATGTGGACGTGCGCGTCGATCAGGCCCGGGATCACGAAACGCCCGCGCAGGTCCCGCGTGGCGATCCCGGCGGCCGGCGCCGCGGCCGCGATCGACTCGATGCGGCCGTCGCGCAGGATCACGGTGGCGCTGCGCTGGACGCGGCCGTCGCTGACGCTGAGAACGCTGGCGTTGACGAGCGCCAGCGGCTGTGGCGGGGCGGAGGTGGGCTGCGCGCGCGCCGGTTCGCCTCCGACAATCAAGGCGCCGACGGCCATCACGAGCGCGGCGGTTCGCAGCATGGAGATGATCTTCGATGGGCGCATCGCATTGCGCAATGGCGACAAAAATTGTCGGATATGGCCGTTGACCGCCGCACCCGGCCCGCTCACCGCGGGCTGGCGCCCGCTCCCCGAAACCGTGAAGCCGCGCGCAGGATCCCCCCTAAAATAACGGCAAATCAGGCCGGTTTTCGAACCGGTCCCGGGCAGGACGGCGTCTCCGTCGGGGATGGCCGGCTGACTGCCCCTGGCCGGCCAGGATGGCCGAGGAGAGGTACGAACATGCACGCGCCTGTCAAGTACGTCGAAAAGGGGTTGGCGGTGGCCGCGGAAGGGGCCTGGCAGGTGTTCTCCCGCGTCAACCGGATCAGCCAGAACGCCTCGTTCGTGCCGCGGTGGTCGGACAAGCCGCTCCTGAAGTCGTACCAGAAGACCAAGCCGCCGCTCGGCTGGCCGCGCCAGACCGATTCGCTCTGCCCGACCTGCGTCCGCGAAGCGCGGCAGGCGATCCTCGACGGCACCAAGCCGCTCGAGTCGCTGCTCAACGAGAAGGTCGGCGAGATCAAGGCGACGATCCTCGAGAAGGACGGCAAGATCGTGATGGTGAAGGACTGTCCCCAGCACGGTCACTTCGAGGACACCATGGCGATCGACCCGACGTTCTTCAAGCACCTCGAAGAGGTGTTTCCGGGCCGCGACATCCAGGCGCACAACGACGAGAAGCTGCACAACCACGGCAGCAGCACGGTCAAGTACGGCCGCGGCTCGGTGCTGACGGTGGACCTGACCAACCGCTGCAACATGATGTGCGATCCGTGCTTCATGGACGCCAACCAGGTGGGCTTCGTGCACGAGCTGTCGTGGGAGGACATCAAGACCGTCCTCGACAACGCCATCACGATCAAGCCGCGGCGGCAGATGTCCGTGCAGTTCTCCGGCGGCGAGCCGACGCTGTCGCCGTACTTCCTCGACGCGGTCCGCTACGCGCGCAAGGTCGGCTACAACTCGGTGCAGGCGGCGACCAACGGCATCGAGTTCGCCAAGAGCGTGGACTTCGCACGCGCCGCGGCCGAGGCGGGCCTGCGCTACGCCTACCTGCAGTTCGACGGCATCGGCAACGCCGCCAACGCGCACCGCCGGGTCGGCAACCTGTTCGACGTCAAGCTGCGGGCGATCGAGAACCTGTACGCCGCCGGCGTGGACATCGTTCCGGTCATCACCATCGTCAACGGCGTGAACAACGAGCAGGTCGGCCGGGTCATCGAGTTCGCGCTCGACAACCCGAAGAAGATCAACTTCCTCTCGTTCCAGCCGGTGTCGTTCACCGGGCGCGACGAGGAGGTGACGCCAGAACGCCGGGCGGCGCAGCGCTATACGCTGTCCCACCTCGCGCACGACGTGAAGACGCAGACCGGGCTTGGCGAGCCGGTGCGCGACTGGTTCCCGATCTCGTTCATGTCCACCTTCACCGACTGGGCGGACGTCGTGCACGGGCCGGACCGCGAGTGGGGACAGCTGACCTGCGGCTGCCACCCGAACTGCGGCATCGGCATGGCGGTGATGATCGACAAGCACACGAAGGAGGCGGTGCCGGTCACGGCCTTCCTCAAGGCCGATCAGCTGGCCCGGGACGTGGCGCAGGTCAACGACGCCGGGCGCGGCAAGTGGCTGTCGATCGCCGGGATGACGCTCGCCCTGCTCCGCAACTACGACCCGTTCCGGGCGCCGACGCACTTCAAAATCGCCGACCTGCTGAAGAAGTTCGACAAGACCTTCGGCGCCACCGGGCGCAGCTACGGCAAGGTCGAGGGCGACCGGACGATGCGCGACATCGAGACGCGACGGTCGGACCGCTGGAACTTCCTGTTCGTGGCCGGGATGTGGTTCCAGGACCTGTTCAACTACGACTTCCGCCGCACCGAGATGTGCATCATCCCGTATGCGACGCAGCAGGGCGAGATCTCCTTCTGCGCCTACAACACCGGCATCGGCTGGCGCAACATCATCGAGAAGATGCACATGACGGCGACGCTCACCAAGTGGTACGACGAGCACGGCCGCCACGAGATCTTCGCCGGCAACAAGCCGGTGCCGCTGGCGTCCACCGAGCATTCGCTGAAGCTCAACGCCGACGCGGTGGCCGCGGGCGCGCAGACCGACCTCGACAAGCTGGGGATCGCGAAGAACGCGCGCGAGGAGCAGCTGCAGGCACGCAAGGCCGCGAAGGAGCCGACGCCGGAGGAGAAGCGCCACCACGCCGAGATGGAGAAGCTCTACCGGCAGCACGTGCTCAAGGAGGAGGCGGTCCCCGTCATCCAGATCCAGGGCCTCGGCAAGAAGCCCGCGCAGCCGACCGTGAACTAGCCGGCCGCATCATGGAAACGGGCGGGTCGCCGGCGACCCGCCCGTTTCGTCTGTACGGCGCACGCGCCCGCTAGAAACTCACCTTGAACGCGAGCTGGGCAACGCGCGGCTGGTAGGCGTTGAGCAGGTTCTGCCGCGGATCGCCGAAGGTGGCCGAATTGAGCTGCGGGTTGTAGGCGCCGTAGTTCTCGTGGTTGAAGAGGTTGAAGACCTCGGCGATCCCCGTCAGCTTGATCCCGCCCGGCAGCGCCACGTCTTTCGCCACCCGCAGGTCCACTCGATGCAGCGGAAACCCGCGCAGCGCGTTGCGCGGCACGAGCTGTCCCACGCCATAGGTCGCGTCGCCCTCGAACCGGTCGAGCGCCGACGGGTTGACGGTCAGTGGCGCCGTCACGTAGCGATTGGTCCCGACCACTCCGAACGGGCTGGCGGCGTAGGTGGTGGCGAAGTAGTTGCCCGAGCCGAACAGGTAGGCGCCGGCGAGCGAGATGCTGTAGGGCAGGCGCCAGATGCCGTTCACGCGCACGGTGTGGCGCTGGAACTCGGCCGACCGCGCCCACTCCGCCCGCGGATCGAACGGGTTGGTGCCCTCGAACTGGAAGCCGGTCGTGTCGTCGTGCTGGAACAAGGTCAGCGTGTAGCTGAGGCTGGCCTGCCAGTTGTCGCGGAACCGGCGATTGACGGCGGTGGAGATCGCCGCGTAGTCGGCGCGCCCGTCCGAGGCCAGCCACTGGATCTTGCCGAACTTCGGATCCGGGCGACCCTGACTGGGATTCACGTTGTACCCGGTCGCCGGGTTGAAGAACAGATTGGGATCGCGCTGATTGCCGAAGTCGTAGCCCTTCCAGTGGGTGAGGTCGGCTTCGATGCCCAGCCCCGGCGCGATTTCCGACTGGAACCCGATGATGCTCTGCCAGGTGTGCGGCATCTGGTAGTCGTGCGCAATCACCCGCGGCGATTGCGCCGGGAGCGGGAACCGGCCGCTGAGGAAGTCGTCGGCGGTCCGCCCGCGCGTCGGGTCGAGCAGGAAGCCGGGCTGACCGTCGTTGGGGAAGGAGTTGACGAGAATCCGCTGGCCGTTGAACGACTGCTGGCTGAAGGTCGTGTTCGAATCGGGGATGCTGTAATAGAGGCCGCTGCCGCCGCGGATCACCAGCTTCCCTTCGCCCTGCACGTTCCAGGTGAACCCCGCGCGCGGCGCCACGTTCGCGAGGTCACGCAGGTCGCCCGGGTAGAGCCGGTCGCCCGCCGTGATGGCGATGTCGCCGTAGGGGTTGCCGCCGCGCGGATCGAAGGTGACCGGCGTGGAGACATGCGGCGGGTCGAGCGCCCCGGTGTCCCCGTCCCAGCGCACGCCGTAGTTGATCGTCAGCTGCGTGTTCAGGCGCCAGGTGTCGCCGAACCACAGCGCGAAGGTCGGACGCGGAATGTCGATCGTCCAGTCGCCGAAGTTCATGTCATAGCGTGAGGCGATCGAGTCGAGGCCGCTGAGGTCCCATCGTGAGGGATCGTCCCACGCGTCGGCCGGGAAGCGGCGCGCCAGATCCGGCGGGTTGGCGGTGAAGATGAACTCGCCGCGGGAGAGCAGCTGCCACTGCCCGGTGTCGTGCCAGCGCAGATACTCGCCGCCGATCTTGAGGTCATGTCGGCCCCGGTTCATCGTCAGGTCGTAGCGGACGCTGTAGGTGTTCTGGAAGAACTCCTGCGGGTAGTTGCGGCGCTGGCCGACGACGAGCCCGGGAAACACGTAGTTCGGGGTGGTGGCCATGGACGGCAGCGCCAGCAGGTTCTTCCAGTCGAAGTGGCTGAAGCCGACGCGCACTTCCTGCAGCAGGCGGTCGCTGAGCACGCTCGACCACGTGGTGCCGACGTTGACCGCCGTCCGCGAACGCGCCGCCGCCTGCGAGGGGTGCTCGGTGCCCGACACCTGCGTGAACGGATTGTCCCAGTCCCAGTACGACGCCCGCGCCGAGATGTGATCGCCGACCCGGAGCTGCCAGTCGCCGCGGGCGAGGAAACTGTTCTGCACCAGCTTGGTGTCGAACGAGAAACTCTGGCCGGACAGCGACGGCGGCGCGGTCAGGATGGTGTTCGGCTCGTTCTCACGCTCCCACGACACGAAGTAGTGGGCGCGATCGCGGATGATGGGGCCGCCAACCGCCGCGCCCACCTGCTGATTCGCGTACGGCAGCACACGGTCGGCGATGAAATCGGCGGCGTTGAGCTTGTCGTCCCGGAAGTACCCGTAGACGCTGCCATCGAGGTTGTTGGTCCCCGATCGGGAAACGGCCTGCACCTGGATCCCCAGCGATCGGCCCTGGGTGATGTCGAACAGGTTGGTGACGACCTGGAACTCGGCGATCGCCTCGCGGCTGAACTTCGGCTGCCCGAACCCGGAGCCGGCGACCTGCTGGGTGATCTCCTGGCCGTCGAGGTTCAACTGGAATTGCCGATCGCGCACCCCCGGTGTCGTGTCGACGGCGTTGGCCGTGATCCCCTTGACCTGCATCGCCAGCTCCATCCAGTTGCGCCCCTGCAGCGGCAGCTCCTCCATCTGCCGCCGATCGACGTTGCCAGCCACTTGCGTCGAGCTGATGTCCACGAGCGGCGATTCCGCCGTCACCGTCAGCGTCTCGGCGAGCGAGGCCACCTGCATGGTGAACGGGATGGAGCGGTTCTGCCCGACCAGGAGTTCGACGTCGGGCAGGATGAGGGACGCGAAGCCGGCGAGATCGGCCTGGAGCTTGTAGCGGCCCGGGGGCATCCCGGGCAGCCGGTACTCCCCGCGCTCGTCGCTGGTCGCGGTGATCATGCGGCCCGTCTCGAGGGACGTCGCGGTGACGGTGGCGCCGGGCAGGGCCGATTTGGTGTCGTCCATGACCGTTCCTCGCAGCGACGCTTCCTGGGCGGCCGCGGACGCCGGGGCGAGGGCACAGACGAGGACTACGAGGAGGACGACACGGCAACGCGCTCGCATGGCACTTCCCTTCCGCCCCACAGGGGCGCAAACGGGTACACGTCCAACGTCGAATCAGGCCGATCGACCGCGCGCGGATGAACGATTGGCGGGACTATACATCGTTTATTCTTGCGCGGTAGCACCTTGCGCTCTGGAGGAGCCGACCATGCCGCGCGTGCACCTGTCTCGTTCGCTGATTGTGGTCACCGTGAGCGCCGCCCTGGGCGCGGCGCTGGCGGCGCAGCCTGCACCGCGCGCCTATCCCACGGCTCGCAGCGGCGGCAACTACATGCACAACTACTACCTGCCGCCGGCGCCGGGCTCGACGCCCTGGGCCCCGGCCTGGGCGCCCGACGGCCGCTCGATTGCCGTGGCCATGGGCGGTTCGATCTGGCGGGTCGATCCGGCCACCGGCGCGGCCGAGGAGCTGACCGCGGACGGGCGCTACCATTCACTCCCGGCGTGGTCGCCCGACGGGCGCTTCCTGGCCTACGTGGCCGACGACGGCGGGACGACGATCCAGCTGCAGATGCTCGACCTCGCCAGCGGCAAGAGCTGGGCGCTCACCGACGACAAGTTCCTCTACCTCGATCCGGTGTTCTCGCCCGACGGCTCACGGCTGGCGTATGTCAGCACCAAGCCGAACGGGTCGTTCAACGTCTACGTGCGCCCCATTCGTGACGGGCAGTGGGCGGGCGACGAGATCGCCGTGACCTCCGACCGCAGCTTCGGGCGCGACCGCCTGTACTTCGGCGAGTGGGACATCCACATCACGCCGGCGTGGATGAAGGACGGCACGGAGTTGCTGCTGGTGTCGAACCGCAACGTCGCCCTCGGCTCGGGGCACGTGCTGCGGGTGCCGGCAGTCGCCGACGGCATCGCGCGGGCGGAGGTCGTGCTCGCCGAACAGACCTTGTACCGGCCGCGGCCGGACGTGTCGATCGACGGCAAGCGGTTCATCTACGCGTCGACGCGCGGGGCCGCCGACCAGTACAACAATCTCTACGTGCAGCCGACCGTCCCCGGCGGCGAGCCGTACAAGCTGACCTTCTTCGAGCACGACGCCTTTCATCCGCGCTGGTCGCCCGACGGGGAATGGATCGCCTTCATCAGCAACGGCGGGCCGAACGGGTTGCCCGGGCTCGCGCTGCTCGAGACCTACGGCGGCGAGCAGCGGTCGGTCGCGATCGGCCAGCGGCGCTGGAAGCGGCCGATGGGCACCCTGGCGGTGCGCGTCCTCGAGGCCGGCGGCTCGGCACCGACGGCGGCGCGGATCCACGTCGTGGCATCGGACGGCAAGTTCTACGCCCCTGCGGATGCCTATGCCCGCGTCAGCGGCGCCGGCGACCGGATGTTCCACACCCCCGGCAGCTTCCGCCTCGACCTGCCGGCGGGCAAGGTCACGCTGGACGCGGTCAAGGGCTTCGAGTTCCTGCCCGCCAGGATGGACGCGGAGATCGTCGCCGGGCAGACGACCAACCTCACCATCACGCTGCGCCGGCTCACCGACCTGTCCGCCACCGGCTGGTACAGCGGCTCGACGCACGTGCACATGAACTACGCCGGCAATCTGCACAACACGCTGGAGAACCTGATGATGATGTCCGCGGCCGAGGACCAGGACATCGTCAACGAACAGGTTGCGAACAAGGACAACCGCATCCTCGACTACCAGCATTTCGTGCCCGGCGGCGGCGCGCATCCCGTCTCCACGCGCGAGCGCGTCCTCATCGTCGGCCAGGAGTACCGGCCGCCGTTCTACGGGCACGTCTTCATGTTCCAGCTGAAGAAGCACCTCATCAGCCCGTTCCTGACCGGCTACGAGGGGACGGCGGTCGAGAGCCTCTACCCGAGCAACACCGACATGCTGCGCAAGGCCAAGGCGCAGGGCGCGACGACCGGCTACGTGCACCCCTACAACGGCGATCGGGACCCGATCGAAGCCAACCTCGGCGGCGGCAAGGGCTTCATCGTGGACGCGGCGCTGGGAACGGCGGACGCCCTCGAGTGGTCGAACGCCGGCCGGGCGGGCTTCTACCCCTGGTATGCGGTGCTCAACAACGGTCTCCGTATCACCGCCGTCGGCGGCGAGGACTCGATCAGCAGCATGCACGCGTCGAAGCTGGTGGGGTCGTCGCGGACCTACGTCCATACCGGCAGCCGCGGCCTCACCGCCGAGGCGTGGTTCGAACATCTCCGCCGCGGCAACGCCTTCGTCAGCACCGGCCCGCTCGTCGAGTTGACGGTGAACGGCAAGATGCCCGGCGATGCCGTCGCGCTCCCCGCCGGAGGCGGCGCGGTGGACATCGCGGCGCGCGTGCGGTCGATCACGCCGCTCGAAACGGTGACGCTGGTCTTCAACGGCGAGGTGGTCGAGACCATCCCGCTCGGGGCCGATCGACGGAGCGCCGAGCTGAAGACGCGGCTGCAGGTCACACGCAGCGGCTGGTACCATCTGCGCGCCGAGGGCGCGCCCGCCGACCGCTTCCCGCTCGACACCGCGTTCGCGCAGGGCTTCACCAATCCGGTCTGGATTACGGTCGGCGATCGGGAGGTACGCGATCGCGCGGCGGCCGAGTACTGCCTGAAGTGGATCGACCTGCTGCAGACGCAGGCCGAGGCCTGGCCGGGATGGCGCTCGGACAAGGAGAAGGCGCACGTGTTCGCGCAGTTCGACGAGGCGCGCGCCGTGTATCGACAGCGCCTGGCCGAAGCGGCCCCGTCATCGGCCGGCCGGTAGTGACGGCGCTGGCCGGCGTGCAGGTCGTCACCATGGCGCTGAACGTGCCGGGGCCGCTCGCCGCCGCGCGCCTGGCCGCCGCCGGCGCGACGGTGACGAAAGTCGAGCCGCCCGGCGGCGACCCGCTCGCCGGTTTCTGCCCGGGGTGGTACGCGGAACTGCACCACGGCGTCCGCGTCGAACGGCTCGATCTCAAGGGACACGGCTCGGCGCGCATGCGCGAGCTGGTCGCGGATGCGGACCTGTTCCTCGCCAGCCAGCGCCCGGCGGCGCTCGCCCGCCTCGGCCTGGATGCACGCGCACTGCTGGCCTCGACGGCGGGTGGCCGCCTGAGGTACCTGAACATCGTGGGCGAGATCGCGCGGCCGGAGCGGTCCGGCCACGACCTGACCTACCTGGCGCGCGCCGGGCTGCTCGGCGCGGAACTGCCGCGCACGCTCGTCGCCGACGTCGTGGGGGCGGAGCGCGCGTTCTCCACGGCCCTGCTGCTGCTCCGCCAGCCGCCGGGGTCGCACGCGGACGTCGGGCTGTACGATGCCCTCGACCCGGTGACGGCCCCGCTGCGCCACGGTCTCACCGGCGCCGGCGGCCTGCTCGGCGGCGGCCTTCCCGGCTACGGCCTCTATCAGGCACGCGACGGGAAGGTGGCCGTCGCGGCGCTCGAACCGCACTTCCGCGCACGGCTGTACGCCGCGCTCGGGCGTACGCCTGGGCGACGACCTCACCGACGCCTTTCGCGCGCGGACGGCGGCGGAGTGGGAGGCGTGGGGCGTGGCGCACGATCTGCCGATCAGCGAGGTCCGCGGCTGACGCAACCGGTGCGCCGCATGCCCACGACCGGCGCCGTCAGCGCGGAGCGAACGCGACGAGTTCGGCGTGCTCTCCCGCACCGCTCGCGATCACCACGAACTGGCGCGCATCCGGCGGGCTGGTGCGGTAGGTCATCGGGGTACCGGTACTGCGCTGCCGCAGCGGCCCTCGCCACACCACCGCGCCAGTCGCGGCATCCACGGCGTTCAGCGCCATGTCGCCGCCGCCGGCGAACACCAGCCCACCGGCGGTGACGATCGCGCCGGGCGCGCCGCTCACGCCCAACCGGGGCGGCAGCGCCACTCCCTGGAGCGCGGGATGGGCACGCAGGGCCGGCGAGTCACCGAACGGCACACGCCAGACGATCTCGCCGCGATTCAGGTCGATGGCCGTCAGATGCCCATATGGCGGCTTCAGCAGCGGCAGGCCCTCCATGAACACCACGGGCGCGCCGCGGTTGACGAGCGTGGCGTCGACCTCGCCGGCGCGCGGGTTGTCGGGCGATCGATCGGGCTCGGCCAGGCGCAGGATGGCCGGCGTGTTCGAGCTGCTCTTGATGTAGAGGCGTCCGCTCGCCGGGTCGAAGGCGCCGCCGCCCCAGTTGGCGCCGCCGATCACGCCCGGCCGCATCACGGTGCCCTGCAGCGAAGGTGGCGTGTAGAGCGGCCCGAGGCGATACTTCTCCAACTCCGCCCGCGCCCGATCGCGCAGCGCCGGCGTCAGGTCGAAGGCGTCGTCGAGGGAGACACCCTGCTCGGAAAACGGCGGGGGTCGGGTCGGAAAGGGCTGGGTCTTCCACGCAACCTCGCCTGGCACGTCGCTCGGCGCGACCGCACGCTCCTCGATCGGCCACACCGGCTCGCCCGTCACGCGGTCGAACACGAACGCGAAGCCCTGCTTGGTCAACTGCACCGCCGCGTCGATCCGCCGGCCGTCGACCGTGACCGCGGCGAGTACGGGCGCGGCCGGCAGGTCGTAATCCCACAGGCCGTGATGCACGATTTGATAGTGCCATTTGCGCGTGCCGGTCAGCGCGTCGAGGCACACGATCGACTCGGCGAACAGGTTGGCGCCCGGCCGGCGCGCGCCGTAGTAGTCGTTGCTCGGCGTGCTGACCGGGAGGTAGAGCAGGCCGCGGGTCTCGTCGAGCGACATCGGCGCCCAGACGTTGGTGTGGCCGGTGTACTCCCACGAGCCGTCGCCCCATGTGTCGTGGCCATGCTCGCGCGGCCGCGGGATCGGGCGGAACGTCCACACCGTCTTGCCAGTCCGGGCGTCGAAGGCGCGAACGTCGCCGGGCGGATCGTGGCGATACACGAGGCGATCGCCGACCCCGTTGCCGAGGATGACGAGGTCGCGGTACACGACCGGCGGCGAGGTGTTGGTGTAGTGGCGGCGATCGCCCTTCCAGCCCAGCCCGGCCACCAGGTCGACGACGCCGTTGACGCCGAAGCCCGGCACCGGCGTGCCGGTCGCGGCGTCGAGGCAGATCAGCCGGTAGCGGCTGTTCATGAAGATCCGCAAGCGGCCCGCCTCGTCGCGCCAGGCGGCGACGCCGCGGTGGACGAAGCCGGTGCCATTGGGCGGCTGCCCGTCCTTGAACGGCTCCGGGTCATAGCGCCACAACTCACGCCCGCTGCGCGCGTCGAGCGCGACGACGCGGTTGTACGGCGTGCTCACGTAGAGCACGTCCTCGATCATGAGCGGAGTGTTCTGGAACGTGCCGGGCTCGGTCCCGAACTCGGGCAGGCGCCGCTCCGCCGGCTTCCAGGTCCATGCCACCTGCAGCGAGCCGACTGTCGCGCGGTTGATGTCGTCGAGCGCGGCGTAGCGGGTCGCCGCCTGATCGCCGCCGTAGACCGGCCACTCGTAGCGGGCCGGCTGGGCGCCCGCGCCGCCGACGATGGCGAGCAGGAAGGCTGTCATGAGGATCCCCGCGCGTTGCATGCGCGGAGCGTAACATGGGCGGCCGCGGCGCGCCGACGCGAGCGGCCGGCTCACGGGCGGCGAATGACGTACTGCGTCGGGACCGGCTCGCCCCGGCGGTACGCGACCCGATCCGAAGGCTTGAAGATGCGCACCTGGCGATCGATGTCGAAGCGCGGCGGCCAGTCCAGGTCACCGACCTCGCTCGCCGCGCGAAATCGTTCGCGGAAGAGTGGCTCTTCCCACCGCTCCAGCAGCAGATACGGCTCGCGACCCTGCGCAGTGAGCCACGCGAGCGCGCCGTCCATCGCCGCCGGTTCGATCGAGTCCCACAGCAGCGCGGAGCGTTCGGCATGGAACCGCACGCTGCCGCTCTGCCACACCGTCACCAGCGTCGCGTGGGACGGCAACTCGGTCCGGACGAGGTCGGCCGCACGCCGGAAGCGCCCTTCCAATCGATACAGGTCGAAGGCCTGCCGCTCGCGGGCCGTCACCACGCCGAACGCCGCCATCCCCGCGGCGGCGAGGGCCAGAACCACCATCACGACGGCCGACCGTCGCCGGTCGGCGATGCGACCAACGACCACGACGGCGAGCACCGTGAGCGGCGCCAGCGCCGGCAGCAGGAAACGCAGATACCACCATTCGGGGAACGGCTGGTACAGCAGATACACGCCGAGTGTCGACGCCGCCACGAGCACGGTCAGCCAGGCCAGCGATCGGCAGGAACGGGACACGGCCGCGACCGCGGCGAAGCCGAGCAGCGGCACGCCCGCCTGTGTCTGCACGAGGGCGGCGCCATAGTGCCGCAGGTTCGGCAGCACGTGCTGCAGACTGAAGAGCCCGCGCGGGCTGCCGTAGCCGGAGGAGAACGGCTGGCCGTAGAGCGCGGTATTGAGCGCCACGAGCACGGCGAGCGCCGGCGCAGCGGCCAGCGCGAACGCCGTGACGCGCCGCTGCACGAGACGCCAGGTGCTGCCCTCCTCCCGCCAGGTCGTCGCGACCAGCCAGAGCCCGGCGACGGCGATCGAGGGGGCGAGGTTGGGGCGGACCAGGAGCGCGGCACCAGCGGCCGCGCCCATCAGCCACGAGCGGCCCGGTTCGGCGGTCGTCGCCGCGACCAGCAGCCCCATCCACAGCGCGGTGACGGTGACGTCGTTCATCGGCTGTGTCACCTGGAACAGCAGGACCGGCATCGTGGCGACGAGAACGGCGGCCGCGGCTCCCGCGACCGGACCATCCAGCCGCCGGCCGAACAGGAAGGTCCACCACACCAGCAGCGCACCGGCGAGCGGCGTGACGACGAAAATCGCGTCACGTCCGCCGATCGCATGAAAGACGGCAAGCAGGAGGGAGAATCCCGGCGCGCAGACCGGCGACGCGGCGCCTGCGCGCACCGGCGACGGGATGAAGCCGGCCGGAGCGAACGTGCGATCGGCGTCCGGCCAGGGGGCGTGCAGCGCCAGCGCCTCGACCGGTTGCAGCGCGAGCCGGGCGAACGCATCCGCCGTCAGCCCGTAGCACGACGAGTCCGAGCCCCCCACCGCCCACGTGCCGCGCACGAGGCCGAACGCGGCCACGCCGGCCGCCGCGGCGAGCGTCAGGGCCACCGCCAGTCGCGCGCGTGTCACCGGAGGCGATGCCTGACGAGCACGAAAATGGCCTTGAGACCGTCGCGCCAGCCGATCTTCTTGCCCTGGGCGCGGCTGCGCGGCTCGAAGCGCACCGGCAGTTCGACGATGCGATGGCCGGCGCGCAGGAGCTTCGCGGTAATCTCGGGCTCGATGTCGAAGCGGTCGGCCTCGAGCTCCAGCCCGCGCGCGACTTCCGTCCGCATCACCTTGTAACAGGTCTCCATGTCCGTCAGCCGCGAGCCGTACAGGACGTTGGTCAGCATGGTCAGAAATCGGTTCGCCGCGACCGTCATCCACGGCGCCGCGACGGCGCCGCGAAGGAAGCGCGACCCGTACACCACGATCGCCTCGCCGGCGAGGATGGGCTGGACGAGCGAGGCAATCTCGGCCGGGTCGAGCTCGAGGTCGGCGTCCTGAATCGCGACGATGGTCCCGCGCGCTTCGGCAAAGCCGATGCGGATGGCCAGTCCCTTGCCGCCGTTGGCGGCTGCATGGACGATGCGCAGGCAGTCGGCGCGCACCGGGAGCGCGTCGAGGACCTGGCGGGTGCCGTCGGTCGAGCCGTCGTTGACCACCAGGATCTCGCGCGCGAGGGGCAGGTCGATCGCCAGCAGCCGCTCGATGACGGCGCCCACGGTCGCTTCCTCGTTGTAGACCGGCACGAGAATCGACAGTCGTTCGCTCACGCCGTGATCAGCCGACCTCGACAGCGCCGGACGATCGGCGGTCGATCAACCGTACGGGTACGCCGACGTAGAGCGCGCCGGCGTCCAGCCTCGTGTTCTTGGGCACGACGCTGAGCGCGCCGATCTGGCAGCGCTCGCCCGCCTCGACGCCGATGCCGACCATGCTGCCGAGCCCGACCGTGACCCCGCGGCCCAGGCGCACCCGGCCAGTTTTCACCAGTCCGCCTTCGACGGTATGACCCGAGAGGTGGACGTTCTCGCCGATGACCACGCCGTCGCCGAACTCGAGCATGTTGTGATCGGAGATCGAGAGGCTGTTGATGTACACGGCCTTGCCGATCTGCGCGCCATTCAGCCGCATGTACCAGGTCCACAGGGGCGAGCTGCGGAAGAACGTCCCGACCAGGACGCGAACCACGTGCGTGGAGATCATGTAGCGCGACCAGTCGAGCAGCGGCCACTCGAGGTCGGCGAGCCGCCACGAGCCGTCCGGCACGGTGCGCCATCCGAGCAGCCGCGTCGAGGCGGCCGACAGCACGATCAGCGTCACGGCGAATGACAGGTACGCCGGCACGAGCGACATCGCCAGCACCACCGGCCGCACCAGCGGCCACGGCGGGGTGGCCCAGGTCAGCGCCCAGGTCCAGAAGAGAAACGCCGGCAGGCCGGAGAGGCCGAAGACGAGGCTTTCGACGCAGAAGATGGACACCAGCGTCCAGATCACGCGTCCGGTGCGGGCAGCGGACAACTGGGGCACGAGCAGCGGTCGTAGCATACCGCGAGACGCGGCGCCGCCGGCGTCAGGACCCCGGCGAAGGTCAGGGCGTGGACCGTCCCCGCCGCGCACGTTTCAGGGTCGTCGCTTCGTGGCCGGGGCCGGGCGGTACTCGAGCATGACGTTGCTGATCGTCGCGATCGGACGCCCGGGCGCGACGAAGTTGTCGTCGCCGTCGGGCCGCTTCACCGTCAGCGTCTCGCCGAGAATGCTCACCTGCTCGCCCACGTCGTCGGGCAGCACCATGGTGATCAGCTCCGAGCCGCTGGGCGCCACCGCCTTCATGCCGCTCGGCCCGGCGCCGCCCTGGATCCGGTCGTAGAGGTCGCCGGCGGTGCGGAACTCGCTCTGGATCACCGCACGATCCACCAGGGTGTTGTCCATCGTCAGCACGCCCACCGTGGCGGTGTACTGGCGGAACGCCCGCTTCTCCTTGATCAGCTCTTCGGAATAGGTGTGGCGGTTGTGCAGCTCGAAGGACAACGTCACCGCTCCGCGGTGGGCGGGAATCTCCACCACGACCCCGGCCTTGGGATCGCGGCCGGTGAGCACGTCGCAGAAGCGCCGCTTGGTCTTGACCCCGATGCCGAGCTCGGACGGGCATTCGATGGACGCCTGGATGCGCGTGACCTGGGCCGCCGGCGCCGGGCGGGTGGGGCGCCGCGCCGCTTGACCGTCGAGCGAAGCGGGCGCGACGAAGACCAGCAGCACCGCGCACAGTCGTGACGCACTCATGAGGGCCAGTATAACGTCGGCAAGCAGCTTGCTAGGCAGGACGGCGCGCCGGTTTCGTCCCTCCCACGTGTGCAGCGCCCACGCCGAGGATGTGATAAACCGGTTTCGCGCCACCGCTCATTCAAGTTTCCGTGCGGCCATCCGGGATTCCGGATCGGCCGGCGTGTTCACACGGGTCTCTCGAGGAGGCACCATGCTGCGATTCGTCCGTTTCCTCTCAGGCGCGGCGCTGCTTGTGGCGACCGCGGTTCCGCTCGCCGCGCAGATCCAGACGGGAAGCATTCTGGTCCGGGTCAGCGACGAACAGGGCGCCGGCA
This sequence comes from uncultured Acidobacteriota bacterium, assembly GCA_963707795.1. GTDB lineage: Bacteria > Acidobacteriota > Vicinamibacteria > Vicinamibacterales > UBA2999 > JACCSI01. Next base: position 2,531,351 of record OY970174.1, read on the forward strand.
TGCCCGGCGTCGCGGTCAGCGCGTCGAGCACGGCCCTGGTGGCCGGGACGACCACCGGGGTCAGCGACAGCGGCGGCGCCTACCGGTTCCCGTCGCTCCCGCCCGGCACCTACACCGTGCAGGTCGAGCTGCAGGGCTTCCAGAGCGTCGTGCGCGAAAACGTCACGGTCCTCGTCGGTCAAACCACGCCGATCGACCTGACCATGCGCGTGGCGACGCTGGCCGAGACGGTCACCGTGACCGGGACCTCGCCGGTGGTGGACACCACCAGCGCCAACGTCGCGGTCAATCTCAGCGAGCAGCTGTTGCAGGGCACGCCGGGCGGCCGTGACATCTGGGCGCTGGTGGAGCACAAGGTGCCCAGCCTGCTCATCACGCGGCCCGACGTCGGCGGGACCTCGGGCGGGCTGCAGGGGGTGTACAACGCCCGCGGCACGACCAGCGCGCAGAACTCGCAGTATCTGAACGGGATCAACGTCGGCGATCCGGCGGCGATTGGCGCCGCCGGGTTCTACTACGACTTCGACGCGTTCGAGGACATCCAGGTCTCGACCGGCGCCCACGACATCACCGTCCCGACCAGCGGTGTGTTCCTCAACATGGTCACCAAGGGGGGCTCCGACGTGTGGCGCGGACGCACCACGTTCGCCTGGCTCGGCGACGCGACGCAGACGCAGAACATCGATGACAACCTGCTGCGCCACGGGTTCCGGCCGGAAACCAACTCGGTCGACTTCGTCTCCGACATCAACGTCAGCGGCGGCGGGCCGCTCATCGCCAGGAAGCTGCGGATGTTCGGGTCGTTCCGCGACTGGCGGGTGCACGTGAACACGCCGGCCGCGTTCTCGACGCTGGTGCTCGACAAGACCGACATCACGTCCGGTCTGCTCAACGTCAACTACCAGGTCAACACCAACAACCGGCTGACGGGTTTCTACTCACGCCAGTACTACAAGAAGCCGAACCGCTTTCTCGCCGGCTCGAACACCCTGGTCCAGGAATCGACCAGCAACGAGGACGACGTCTTCGACGTCTACCAGGTGCTGTGGAACAGCATCCTGACGCCGCGGCTGTTCATCGACGCGCGTTTCGGGCTGAACAAGATCTTCTTCCCCACCTACCTGAACGGCACCGATCAGACGCTGCTCGACACGGCGACCAGCATCCGCACGCGCAACTTCACGACCGGCACCGAGCGCTGGCGCGACCGCTACCAGGCCAATGCGACGGCCAACTACTACGTCGACCAGGCGCTCGGCGGACGCCACGAATTCAAGTTCGGATTCGATCACGCGCATTCGCCGGTCGAGAACCGGGTGGTGCGGTTCGACGACGTGGACCTGACCTACAGCAGCAGCACCGGGCGGGCGCAGAACGTGACGCTGTTCGCGACGCCGTTCTATTCCAAGACGGCGGTGGACGTCACGGCGCTCTACGCCCAGGACAGCTACTCGGTGAAGGACCTGACCGTCACCGGCGGCGTCCGCTGGGAGCGGCTCGAGGGCTACCTGCCGGAGCAGAGCAGCCCGCCGAGCCGGTTCTTTCCGGCCCTCAACCGCGCCTTTCCCGAGCAGCGCGACCTGGTCAACTGGCAGACGGTGGGTCCGCGGGTCAGCGCCGCCTACGACCTCGGCGGCCGCGGGCAAACCGCGCTCAAGGTGGCAGCCGGCCGCTACTACTACGTGATTGCGTCGGGCGGCGGCGTGCTCGACGGGGCCAATCCCAATGCCAACTACCAGGAGCAGTACACCTGGAACGACGTCAACGGCGACCGCCGCTATCAGCCCGGGGAGGAGACGGGGACGCCGGTGATCACCCGCGTCGATCCCTCGACGATCTCGTTCGATCCCGACTACGTGCGGCCGTATACCGACGAGTTCACCGGCGGCGTGGATCACGAGCTGCTGCCGGCGGTCCGCCTGAGCGTGGTCTACACCCATCGCCGCGAGAAGAACCCGCAGGCGACGTCGAACCCGGCGAACCCGTTCGACAGCGTCCTGACCACGCGCGCCGACACCGGCCGCGACGGCATCGCCGGCACCGCCGACGACGGCGAGTTCCAGTTCTACAACCGCACCTCCACGGCGGTGAACCAGACCTTCTTCACCAACGATCGCGAGGTCCTGCAGACCTACGATGGCCTCGAGTTCACCGTCACCAAGCGCATGTCGGACCGCTGGCAGGTGCTGGCCGGCTACACCTTCTCCCGGTCGCGGATCGAGGGGCTGAGCGTCAACATCAACCCCAACGCCCTGCTCAACGTGAGCGGGCCGCTGGCCGGGCAGAACACGAACTTCAACGGCCAGCTCGGCGATCGGCCGCACGGGTTCAAGCTCACCGGCACCTACATCTCGCCGTGGTACGACATCGGGCTGGCGGGAAACTTCAACAGCCAGAGCGGCATCGCGGTCACCCGCCAGGTGAATACGGCGCTCTCGGTCGGCGGCAACACGACGGTGAACGTCGAGCCGCTGGGCTCGACGCGGCTCGACCGCCGGACGGTGGTCGACCTGCGCGTGTTCAAGACCGTGGCCCTCGGCCCGCGCAGCCTCGAGGCCTCGGTGGACTTCAACAACCTGACCAACACGAATACGGTGTGGGACGTGCGCACGCTGAGCGGGACGATCAACCTGCGGCAGAACGGCGATCCGGCCGGCGCCATCAACACCGTGCCGCAGTTCCTCTCGCCGGCGCAGGTCTACGCGCCGAGGAACATCCGCTTCAACGTCGCCGTGCGCTTCTGAGGCCGCTCAGTCGTCGTCGAGGCAGGACACGCCGGCGGGCGTCATCGCGGTGAGGCCGAGACCGGCCTCACCGCTGCGATGCTTGAGCAGTTCGAGGAACTCCATGCGCGTCCGCGCCTGGTCGCGAAAGGCGCCGAGCATGGCGGAGGTGATGGTGTAGGAGTTCTGCTTCTCCACCCCGCGCATCGCCATGCACAGATGGGTGCCCTCGCAGACGACGGCGACGCCGAGGGGGTTGATCTTGGTGCGAATGGTCTCGGCAATCTGGTTGGTCATCCGCTCCTGCAGCTGCAGCCGGCGGGCGAAGATGTCGACCAGGCGGGGCAGCTTGCTGAGGCCGATGACCTGGCCGTTGGGGATGTACGCGACATGGCACTTGCCGAAGAACGGGAGCAGATGGTGCTCGCACAGGCTGTAGAAGTCGATGTCGCGGACGATGACCATCTCGCTGTAGTCGACGCGGAAAAGCGCCCCGTTCAGCGTCTCGTCGACGTCGGTGTGGTAACCGCTGGTGAGGAATCGCAGCGCCGTCTCCACCCGATGCGGGGTGCGCACCAGCCCTTCGCGTGATGGATCCTCGCCGAGTTCCACCAGCAGGCGCGTGATGAGATCGTGCATCGCCGTATTCTATATCGCCGTGTGCGGCGCCTTCGCTGCGGCGCAGCCCGATCCGGATGCCCTCTACCGCGATCGCGAGACGCTCGCCAGCGCGCAGCAGGCCGCCGAGGTGTGGGCCGCACGGCGGGCGGCGCGCCCGACCGATCTCGAGGCAGCATGGAAGCTGGCACGGGCGCAGGTACTGGCTGGGCACCAACGGCCTGCCGCCGGGCGAGCGCCGGGCGGCGCTCGAAGCCGGAGTGTCCGCCGGCCGCCAGGCCGCCGGCATCGCTCCCACCGCTCCCGAAGGGCATTTCTGGATGGCCGCGAACATGGGCGCGCTGGCCGAATCGTTCGGACTGCGCCAGGGGCTGCGCTATCGGAGATCGCCGGTTCCGCGAGCAGGCGCGCGCCGGCTGGCGGCGCTCCGGCGCTGACGCCGGACGCACGGCTCCGCCACCGCGTCACCGCGCGTAGTCGTAGAAGCCCTTGCCGCTCTTCCGGCCGTGATGTCCGGCGAGGACCATGCGCTTGAGCAGCGGCGGCGGCGCAAAGCGCGCCTCGCGGAACTCGTCGAACATGATGTTGGCGATGTAGTAGGTGGTGTCGAGGCCGACGAAATCGAGGAGCGTCAACGGACCCATCGGATGCCCGCACCCGAGCTTCATTCCGGTGTCGATGTCCTCGACCGTGCCCAAACCCTCCTCGACGCAGCGGATGGCATCGAGCAGGTACGGCACCAGGAGCCGGTTGACGATGAACCCGCCGCGATCCGGCGCCGTGATCGGCTCCTTGCCCAGCGCCTGGGCGAAGGCGAACAACTCCTGGTGCGTCTGGTCGCTGGTCGTGAGCGCCCGGATCACCTCGACCAGCTTCATCAGCGGGACGGGATTGAAGAAGTGCAGCCCGCCCACCTTGTCCGGCCGCGTCGTGCCGGCCGCCAGTTCGGTGATGCACAGTGACGAAGTATTGGACGCGATCAGGCAGTGCGGGCCGACGTGCGCCTCCACCTGCGCGTACGCCTGCTTCTTGACCTCCGCGTTCTCGACGATCGCCTCGATGACCAGATCGCACTCGCCCAGGTCGCCATAGGCCGTCGTCCCGCGCAGGTTGCCGAGCGTCCGCTCGCGATCGGCGGCGGTCAGCTTGCCCTTGGCCACGCCGTCGCTGAGGAACTTGTCGATGCGTCCGAGCCCTTTCTGCAGGGCGCTCTCGTTCACTTCGAGCGCGATGGTGCGGAACCCGGCGGCCGCCGCCACCTGCGCGATGCCGGCGCCCATCAACCCGCACCCCAATACCCCGACCGTCTTGAGCGCCATCAGCACGCCTCCACGATGGCGGCGATTCCCTGGCCGCCGCCAATGCACGCCGTCGCCAGCCCGATGCGCTTGCCGCGGCGGCGCAGTTCGTTGGTGAGGGTCAGCAGCAGGCGGGTGCCGCTCATCCCGAGCGGGTGGCCGAGCGCGATGGCGCCGCCGTTGACGTTGACCTTGTCGCGGTCGAGCCCCAGCTCCTTCTCCACCGCCAGGTACTGCCCGGCGAACGCTTCGTTCACTTCGATGAGATCCACGTCGGCGAGCTTGAGCCCGGCGCGGTCGAGCGCGCGCCGGGTGGCGGGCGCCGGACCCATGCCCATGAACGACGGATCGACACCGACCGCCGCCCAGGCGATGAGCCGTGCCGCCGGCGTCAGGCCGCGTTCCTGCACCGCCCGCTCCGACGCCAGGATGAGCGCGGCGCCGCCATCCACGATGCCGCTGGCATTGCCCGCCGTGACCGTACCGTCCTTGGAGAAGGCGGCTCCCAGCTTGGCCAGTCCCTCCATCGTGGTGTCGGGACGCAGGTGATCGTCTCTGTCCACCACGGTGACGCCCTTGCGCGTCTTGATCTCGACCGGCACGACCTCGTCGGCAAACCGGCACGCCTGCCAGGCCGCCGACGCTAGTTGCTGGCTGCGCAGCGCGAAGGCGTCCTGTTCCTCACGCGAGATGCCGTACTTGCCGGCGCATTTCTCCGCGGTCTGGGCCATGAACAGGCCGCAGTAGGGATCGAGCAGGGCCTCGTACAGGTAGTCCTCGAGCTTGCCCTGCCCGAGGCGCAGGCCCGAGCGCAGGCCGCGCATGACGTGCGGCGCCTGGCTCATGCTCTCGATGCCGCCGCTGAGCACGATGTCCGCCTCGTCCAGCTGAATCAACTGCGCGCCGCTGACCGCCGCCTGGATGCCCGAGCCGCACAGGCGGTTGACGGTCAGCGCCGGCACCTCGATCGGGACCCCCGCCTTGAGCGCGACGTGACGCGCGCCGTAGATGGCGTCGCTGCTCGTCTGCAGGACGTTACCGACGACGGCGTGGTTGACCCACTCCGGCTGGACGCCGGTCTTGGCGAACGCGCCGCGGGCGGCGATGGCCCCGAGCTCCAGCGCCGACACGTCCTTGAGCGCCCCCACGTACTCGGTCATGGGAGTGCGTGCGCCGCCGATGATGAAGACGTCTTTTGCCATGTGCTGATCCCATCAGGCCGGCGTGACCGGCCGCTTACCGTGACACTGCCTGTGCGATGCGGTCGCCGACTTCGCGCGTGCCGGAGGCGCCGCCGACATCCTGCGTGGTCGTCCCCTCGCCGACGGCGGTCTCCACCGCCCGCTCGATCGCCGCCGCTTCGTCCCGCCACCCGAGCGTCTCCAGCATCAGCGCGGCCGACAGGATGGCGCCCATCGGGTTGGCCACGTTGCGGCCGGCGAGCGGCGGCGCCGAGCCGTGCACCGGCTCGAACAGCGAGGTCCGGCCCGGATGCAGGTTGGCCGAGGCGGCCATGCCGAGCCCGCCCTGCAGCGCCCCGCCCAGATCCGTGATGATGTCGCCGAACAGATTGTTGGTGACGATCACCTGGAACTGTCCCGGATCCTTCACCAGCAGCATCGCCAGCGCGTCGATGTACAGGTGCGACGCGTGCACGCCCGGATACTCGGTGGCCACCTGCTGGAAGACCCGCTGCCACAATGCGTGGCCCTGCTGCATGGCGTTGCTCTTGTCGGCCATGCAGACCTTCGACAGGCCATTCGCCTGCGCGAAGGCGAAGGCGTGGCGGATGATGCGATTCACGCCCTTGAAGGTGTTGATCTCCTCCTGCACGGCCACTTCATCGTCGGTATTGGGCTTGAAGCGCCCGCCAATGCTGACATAGACGCCCTCGGTGTTCTCCCGGAACACGACGAAGTTGACGTCCGTGCGCGTGCGCCCCTTGAGCGGGCAGAGCCGGTCGTCGAGCAGGCGGACGGGGCGATAGTTGACATACAGGTCCAGTTCGAACCGCGTCCCGAGCAGGATGTCGCGCGCGTGGCGATTGTCGGGGACGCGCGGATCGCCGAGGGCGCCGACGAAGATGGCGTCGAACTCGTCGCGCAGGCGGCGATACCCGTCCGCCGGCATGGTCTCGCCGGTCTTGAGAAAGTGATCCGCACCCCATGGCAGCCAGACCAGCTCGAGCCGCCGGTCCGCCGCGGTGGCGGTCGCCTGCAGGACCTTCGCGGCCTCCGCCGTGACGTCACGGCCAATGCCGTCGCCGGGGATGACCGCGATGCGTTTCTGGCGGTCAGGCATCTGATCCGCGCCCCCCGCGACGCCACGCACCGACCCTCGATGGACGGGATGCCGGCACGATCACAGGCGCTCGAAGGCCATGGCCATCCCCATGCCACCGCTGACGCACAGCGTCGCCAGGCCGCCGGTGACCTCGCGGCGCTGCATCTCGTGCAGCAGTGTCACCACGATGCGGGCGCCGGAGCAGCCGATGGGATGGCCCAGCGCAATCGCCCCGCCGTTCACGTTGAGCTTCTCCGGCGGAATCGGAATCTCGGTGAGGACAGCCAGGACCTGCGCGGCGAACGCCTCGTTCACCTCGACGAGGTCGAAGTGCGACAGGTCGAGTCCGGCGCGTTCATAGAGCCGGGCGACGGCCGGTACCGGGCCAATGCCCATGACCCGCGGATCGACGCCGGCGCTGGCCCACCCGGTGATGCGGACCAGCGCGGTCAGGCCGCGGTCGGCCGCCCATTGATCGGACGCCAGCACCAGCGCGGCGCCGCCGTCGGTAATGCCCGAGGCGGTCCCCGCGGTGATGATGCCGGGCTGCCCCTCGACGTCGGGGAACGCCAGCGGCAGCCTGGCCAGCGCCTCGCGCGTGGTTCCATGCCGCGGGTGCTCGTCGGTATCGATCACGACCGGCGCGGCCCCGCTCGATCGCCCCCGCTCGCTCCCGGGCACGGTCACCGGCGCAATCTCGCGCGCGAAGTGCCCGGCCTTCTGTGCCGCCTCCGCCTTGTGCTGGCTCTCGAGCGCGAACTGGTCCGACTGCTCGCGCGTGATCCCGTACTGGCGCGCGAGCACTTCGGCGGTCTCGCCCATCAGGAGGTTCGACAGCGGATCGTGGAAGCCGTCGCGATACATGGCGTCGACGAGCGGGAAGTGGCCCATGCGATGGCCCCATCGCGCGTCGGCGCTGTCGATGAGGTACGGCATGCGGCTCATCGACTCGATGCCGCCGGCGAGCACGCACTCGGATTCACCGAGCAGGATGCTCTGGGCCGCCGCGGCGATCGCCTGCATGCCCGAGGCGCACGCCTTGTTGATCGTCTGCGCCGGCGAGGTGTGCGGAATGCCGGCGCGCTGGCCGACCTGGCGCGCGGGATTGGGGCCCGACCCGGCCTGCCGGCCATGCCCGACGATGACTTCCTGGATCTCGTCGGGCGGGACGCCCGCGCGCTCGATCGCCGCGCGCGCCGCCACGGCGCCCAGTTCCGCCGGGTGGACGTCCTTCAGCGCGCCGCCGTAGCGCCCGATCGGCGTGCGCGCCGCACTCAGGATGACGACCTCACGCGCGCCCATAACGTCCCATGATATCAAACGATCGTTCAAACCGGCGCGGACCGGCCGCCCGCCGCTCGTCACCCGGACCTACTGGTCAGTAACCGCCACACGGTCGTTCATCACACCCGCGATCCATACGTACGTATCGCGCTTCACGAATATTTGGTCTCGTCGCCTCTGCCGTAGCGCGCCTCATCCATGCAAGCGGCTGGGCGCGCGCCGCTTAGAAACACGCCGCGATTGGTACGGATCTTCCTCTCGTGACAGGTCGAAATGTTCTGTTCAGTCATGTACACGCACGAGAGGAGTCAGCAATGCTGAGATGTGTGAGCGCCACCGTGGTGGCCATGCTGATCCTGATGGGTGTGGCCTCCGCGCAGGAGACCACCGGCACCCTCACGGGTCAGCTCATCGACACACAGGGACTTGCCGTCCCGGGCGCGACGGTCACGGTGACCGGTCCGCAGGGATCCCGATCATTGGTCAGCGACGCCGAGGGCCGTTTCCAGGCGTCGTTCCTCACGCCCGGCACCTACGGCGTCCGCGCCGAGCTCCAGGGCTTCAAGGCGGTGGAAGTACGCAACGTCGCCGTCAGCCTCGGGCAGACCACCGAGCTCGCGTTGAAGATGGAGATTGGCGGACTCACGGAAACCGTCGAGGTCGTCAGCTCCAACGTCATCGTGGACACGTCCTCGACGACGGTCGGCGCCGTGCTGTCGAGTGACATGCTGTCACGCGTGCCGACCGGCCGGCGCTTCAGCGACACGCTCTACCTGGCGCCCGGCGTCAGCAGCAGCGGCTCCGCCGGCCGCGCCAATCCCTCGATGTCTGGCGGCTCCGGCCTCGACAACCAGTACGTCGTGGACGGGGTCAACGTCACCAACCAGGGCTACGGCGCGCTCGGCAGCTACTCCATCGTCTTCGGCTCGCTCGGCAACGCGACGCCGTTCGACTTCATCAAGGAAGTCCAGGTGAAGACCGGCGGCTACCAGGCGGAGTTCGGGCAGTCGATGGGCGGGGTGGTCAACGTCGTGACCAAGAGCGGCAGCAACACCCTGAGCGGCTCGGTCTTCGGCTACGCACAGCCGAACGGCCTGTCCGCGGAGTGGAAGACCTTCGAGTCGGTCGAAGGCACCGTCAACACGGTGGGCCAGGATCGCGCGGATGCCGGCATCGAGATCGGCGGGCCGATCCTGCGCGACCGCCTGTTCTTCTTCGCCGCCATCAACCCGGCCTGGGAGACGCGCACCTTCGTCGCCCCGCGCGGGTTCGACGCCGAATCACTCGGCGAGGTCGACCGCGAACGGCGCACGCTGTCGTACTCGGCCAAGGGGACGTACCAGCTGGCGCCGCAGCACCGGATCGACGCCTCGTTCTTCGGCGATCCGTCGCATGGCCCGATGGGGCCGCAGCGCACTTCGTCGCTGCTCGGACCGGTCCTGCCCGACGGGCGGCTGGAGCAGTCCAGCGAGCTGGACAAGTTCGGTGGCCACAACCAGACGCTGCGCTACGACGGCGTCCTGTCGCCGACCTGGCTGCTCGAGGCCAGCTTTGCCCGCGCCGACAACACCATCCAGGAAGTCCCGCTGATCGACGAGTGGCGGTTCCGTGACTTCACGGCGGAACCGACGCGCGTCACCGGCGGCATCGGCTTCTTCGAGGCCGGCAACAACAGCCTGAACAACCAGTGGACGCTCAAGTCCACCAATATCCTGGGCGATCACCATGTCAAGTACGGCGTCACCTACGAGGACGTCGAATTCTCCCAGATCAACGACCGCACCGGTCCGAGCTTCGTGGCGCCGGACGGCCGCAGCACCGCCACCGGCGCGCAGGTGGACGTGGTGGCGGACCCGGCGTTCGGGCAGATCTACAGCGTGATTCGCGCCAACTTCAACACCGATCGGCTGACCCGGCAGCAGTACTGGAACTTCTTCGTCCAGGACCAGTGGCAGGCGATGGATCGGCTGACCATCAACGCCGGCGTGCGCTACGAGCAGGAGAGCCTGGTCGGCACCATCGCCGATCTGCACACCATCGACGGCCAGACGCTCGACGAATTCGCCCTCAAGGGCAACTGGGCGCCGCGCGTCGGCGTGGTCTACGACGTCCTCGGCAACGGCCGATCGAAGCTGTTCGCCAACTGGGGCCGCTTCTACGCGCGGCTGCCCAATGACATCGCCGCGCGGGCGCTCTCGGCCGACGAGGGCATCAGCCGCGCCGACTACTTCGACGCCGCCCTGACGCGGCCGATCCCGGACGGCGTGCTCGCCGGCGGGGTGACGCGCCACTACGCGCTGTCGGGCGCGCATGCCTCGCTCATCGATCCGGACGCCAAGCTCTCGTTCAAGGACGAGTTCGTCACCGGGTTCGAATGGGAGGCGCTGGCCGACACCAGCGTCGGCATCCGCTACATCCACCGCAACATCGGCCGGGCCATCGAGGACGTGGCGGCGGCACCGCTGGTTGCCTACGACCTCGACCTGCCGGGCGCGACCAGCACCGAGTACATCCTCACCAACCCCAGCGCCGCCTCGCCGACGCTGTTCCCGGACCTCGGCGCCTCGTTCGAGGAACCGGTCCACAACTACGACGCGGTCGAGCTGACGGTGGACAAGCGCCTGTCCAACAACTGGTCGCTCATCAGCAGCTATCGCTTCTCGCGGCTCGACGGGACGTTCGAGGGCTTCTTCCGCGAGGACAACGGGCAGTCCGATCCGGGCCTCACCTCGCTCTACGACTTCCCGACCAACGACCCGTCGTACACGGCGATTGGCGTGCCCGCCTTCGGCTACCGGGGCGACATCCGCTTCCTCGGTGATGCCGGCCGCGGTCCGCTGCCGCTGGATCGCCCGCACCAGTTCAAGGTGTTCAACAACTACACGATGGACAACGGCCTCGGCGTGGGCATCGGCTTCACCGCCTCGTCGGGCAAGCCGCTGACCGCGCTCGCCGCCAATCCGTGGTACGGCAACGGCGGCGAGATCCCGGAGACCCCGCGGGGCGACGGGTTCGAGACGATCGACGGCTTCAAGACACGGACGCCGTTCGAATATCAGATCGATCTCCAGGGCAGCTACAACATCCGCTTCGGCGATCGCCGCATCACGCTGCTCGCCGACGCGTTCAACCTGTTCAACCTGCGGCGCACGATCGACTACAACAACTTCACCGAGATTCGCTTCGGCGTGCCGAACCCGGACCTGGGCACACCGACCTCCGGCAACGTCTCGGGGCAGATGTTCCAGGCGCCGTTCTCGCTGCGGCTCGGCGCGCGTTTCCAGTGGTAGACGCGAGCCACGGATGAGCTATAGTGGGCCGGCCCTCGGGCCGGCCCTTCTTTTTTGGGTCGCGGCTGGGCTTCGATCGGAGGAAGTGGCCATGACGCGAACGATCGTTGCGATGCTGGGTCTCGCCTTCATCCTCAGCGCCGCCGACGCGGCCGGCCAGTCCCTGGCGTCGGATGCCGACCGGCGGCGGGCCTTCCAGCACTATCGAGCCGGCCAGGAACTCCTGCTGGCCGAGCGGTTCGACCTGGCCGCCGAGGAGTTTCGCGGCGCCATCCGGTTCGAACCGCTGTTCACCGACGCCCATTACGGGCTGGGACAGTCGCTGATGGGCGCGCAGCGCTACGTCCGCGCCATCCAGGCCTTCGGCCAGTGCATCGAGGCCGCGAAGCGGATGCACGGGCTGCGCGAGCGCGACCGGGTGGCGAACGAGCGCGCCATCGACGACGAGATCCGCGAATTGCGCGAGACCAGGCGCCGCCTGGCCGCCAACGGCCAGGTGCTGAAGGCGATGCAGATCGAACAGCGCATCGACGAAGTCGAGCGCAGCCGCTCGAGCCTGGGCACCGGCTTCGAGACCCCGGCCTCGGTGCTCCTGGCGCTCGGCAGCGCGCACTTCCGCACCGGCGACCGGACGACGGCCGAGCATTACTGGTTCGAGGCCGTCCGCGTCAACCGCGACCTCGGCGAGGGCTGGAACAACCTGGCGGTGGTCTACCTCGCCAGCGGCCGCGCCCAGGACGCCCACGACGCCGTCCGCAATGCCGAACGCGCCGGGTTTCGCGTCAATCCGCAGCTGAAGCTGGATATTCGCGCGCTGAAGTAGCCGGGGCCGGCAGCGCCCGGCGTCCCCGCCGGCTCAGATGTCGATCTGCGCACGCTGCAGCCGGCCGCTGAAGTCCACGTAGATGGACTTCCACTCCGAGAACACCTCGAGGGCGGCGACGCCCGCTTCGCGGTGCCCGTTGCCGGTCGCTTTGGTGCCGCCGAACGGCAGGTGCACCTCGGCGCCGATGGTCGGGGCGTTGACGTAGAAGATGCCGGTGTACATCTCGCGCATCGCGGTGAACGCGCGGTTGATGTCCTGGGTGTAGAGCGACGCCGACAAGCCGTAGTCGACGTCGTTGCCGATGGCGATCGCCTGGTCCAGCGAGTCACACTTCAGCACCGACACCACGGGGCCGAAGATCTCCTCGCGCGCGATGCGCATGTCCGGCGTGACGCCGGTGAAGATGGTCGGCTCGTGGAAGTAGCCGCGCGCATGCGCACCACCCTCGAGCCGGCGGCCGCCACAGGCGAGCGTCGCGCCCTCCTGCTGCCCGATGGCCACGTAGCTCACTACTTTCTCCAGCTGCTTGGCGCTGACCGACGGGCCGACCTCGGTCTGCGGATCGCGGCCATCGCCGACGCGCAGCGCCCGGGCACGAGTGGCGAACTGCTCGACGAACCGATCGTGCACGCGTTCGTGGACGATCACCCGGCTCGCCGCCGTGCAGCGCTGCCCGGTCGTGCCGAAGCCGCCCCACAGGCAGCCTTCGAGCGCCAGCTCGAGATCGGCGTCGTCCATAATCATGATGCAGTTCTTGCCGCCCATCTCGAGGTGGACCTTCTTGAAGAACGGCGCCGCGTTCTGGTTGACCAGCCGCCCGACCGCGGTGGACCCGGTGAACGACACCACGGCCACGTCGGCGTGGGTGGTGAACAGCTCGCCGATCGCCGGTCCGCCGGTGACCATGTTCACCACCCCGGGCGGCACGCCGGCTTCTTCGAGGACGCGCACGAAGTTGTGCGCCGAGAGCGGCGTCAGCTCCGAGGGCTTGAAGACCACGGTGTTGCCGCACACCAGCGCCGGCACGATCTTCCACGACGGAATGGCCATCGGAAAATTCCATGGCGTGATGATCGAGCACACGCCGAGCGGCTGGCGCACGGACATCGCGAACTTGTCGCGCAACTCCGAGGGAACGGTATGCCCGTACATGCGCCGGCCTTCCGCGGCGATGTAGTAGGTCATGTCGATCGCCTCCTGAACGTCGCCGCGGGTCTCGGCGAGCACCTTGCCCATCTCGCGGGTCATGTCCGTCGCGAAGGCCTCCTTGCGCTCCTCGATGAGGCGCGCGGCGCGAAACAGGATTTCCGCGCGCTTGGGCGCCGGCACCAGCCGCCAGGTCCGGTACGCGCGCCGCGCCGCGTCGATGGCCGCCAGCGCCTCGTCGGTCGTCGAATCCGGGAAGGTCCCGATCAGATCGTCCTGGTTGGCCGGATTGCGATTCTCGAGGGCACCGCCGGTCGAGGACATCCAGCGGCCGTCGATGTAGTTGTCGTAGATCGGGACAGTGGGCTTCGCCATGCTCAAGATCTTACCCGCGGCCTGTTTCAGAACAACTGCCCTGCTGGAAGGAGACAGCGCCACCTGGCACCAGTTTTCCGTAGGGCCTGTTTTGCCAGCAAATCGCATCGAATACTAGGAGAGTGGGCTGGCGCGCTTCTTGAATCCTGATCGGGCGAGGTTGATGATGACGACACATCCAGCTCCTCGTGACGCCAACACGCAGCTCGCTGTCTTCGTGGGCGGCGGTGCCGACGCGCTTGCCGTCGTCGAATCGACGCTCGACGGTCGCGCCTATGAGGTGGAGTTCGTCGACACCGACGACGAGCCGTACGGGACGATCGCGGCGATGCGGCCGGATCTCGTCGTGGTCAGCCTCGATCTGGCGGATCTCGCCGGCTTCCAGTTGCTGACCATGCTCCGGCTGGATCCGCGGACGGCGGGAATCCCGGTGCTGTCGTACGTCAGTGACAACGACGTGGCGGCATTGGGGATCGCAGGTCTCGATCCCGGTCCCGCCACGTTGCCCGCGGTGCTGCTTTCGCGCGTGCAGCGTCACTGAGACGCGCACCGCCCGCATGGGAGTGCGCCCGGCGTTACGGCTGCAGTTTGGCCCGCCGAAGCAGTTCGACCACGTTGGCGATCACCGACTCGGCGTGCGCGGACAGGTCGACGAACTCCACCCCGGTTTCGTAGGTGACGAGTTCCTGGGCGACCTCGCGGATGTGCGAGTGGACGATCCGGCCTTTCACCACCACCGCCTGCTCACCGATCGTGAGACGAAACTCGTGCAGCGAATCCAGCTGCAGGGGGGTGCGTGCCTCGATGCGCATGCCGCCGCGGCTGATCTGGCGCACAGCGATCGGCTGGAAGGCCATGACCTCGCCGCGCAGGAGCCCGAGCAGGTCGATCCGTTCGTGGGTGCGCTTCTCGGGGCCGTCGTGCACGGCGACTCAGGTCCCCCGCACGTGGAGGTGGTCGAGGTAGTCGCCGGAGGCGATCCGCGGCGCCCGCCCGAGGGGCGCGTTGTAGAAATAGACCCACGCGGAGAGAACGCGCTGGTCGTCGAGCTGCACGTCGGCGAGGGTGCGCACGTAGAGGCTGCGCGCGGGCTCGTTCGGGCGATACCCTTCGATCTCGTCGAGCGCCGCCAGCACGGCCGCCGGGTCCAGCATCCGGTACACTTCGCCGCGCACGGTGCCGCCGTCGTTGGCGGGAGTGGCGGCCGGGTAGATGCCGAGATCGAACAGCGCCGCGCGGATCGATCCGCCGCCGACGGCCACGATCTCCGGATCGACGCGCTGCCGCCCTGGCCGGTTGAACGGCGTCATCAGGGTGCCGTAGAAGAAGACGAACTCAGACACGGGCGTGCCGGCGGAAAGTCTATACGGTCCGCCGGCTGCGGTCCATGAGCCGCCCGGTGAGGCGGGGTGGCGGGCTACTGCGGCGGCCGGGCCTGCCGATGCTGCTGGCCCATCGCTTCGAGCACGTCGAAGAGCTCGGAGGGCAGGGTGAAGGCGATCGCGACGTTCTTGCCCTCGCCCGACAACTGGAGCGAGTCGATCATCCCTTTCATCTCCGGCTTCGAGGCCGCCTGCATCTTGGCGAGGGCGACGAATCCGCGCACCATGTCGCGCAGGTTCTGGGCCGATTCCTCGTCCCGGGTTTCCGCCTTGAAGACGCCGCTGACGCCGCCGTTGACGTGGCCGGCTGCAGAGAACCACTGGATGGGCGGCATCTGCGCCTGCACCTCGCTGGGCAGGTGCCCGGAGCCGGTGAGGGCGTCGAACCGGCCGACGGCCCAGGCGTTGCTGCTCTCGAGGTCGTTGATCTGGCGCATCAGCTCGGTGTTCGAGACGATGTTGTTGCCGGCGCTGGCGTCGATGGACTGCTTGATCGCGGCATAGCTGCCGAAGGCGAGGAGGTCCGCCTCGAGGAAGCCGAGCGCCATCCCGGGCTCGCCGTTGTCGGTGACGTGCGTCAGCAGGCGCTTGCCCTGATAGTCCTCGACCTTGCCGCCGTGCTCCAGCGCCAGCGCCTCGAGCCGGGACTGCTCGAAACGGCCGCGCGCGACCAGGAGCATGCCCTTGTCGTGCGGCCAGCCCTGCTGGCCAGTGGCGCCGGGCATCATCGCGGCGACCACGGTGTGGATGTCCTCTTCGATGTTGACGCCGGTCTTCTGCTCGAACTCGTCACGCGCGCTCGTGTCGGGCTCGAACTTCCGGAAGCGCTCGCGGAACTGCGAGTTCATGACGTCCTTGACGTTGGCGTACGCCACGACGGCGGCGTTGGCCGGCACGTATTGCAGTTCGTCGGGGCCCGCGGCCCGCGAGAAGGCGACCGGTACCCCCATGAACGAGGCGACCAGCCCGACCGTGAGGCCGACCCCCAGGATCGCCGCCGCCGTGACCACGAAATACCGCGTCTTGTTGGACATCAGGACACCCTTCCCCTACTGGATTATACGGACGCGGCCGTGTTGGGAGTTCCCAAGTCGTTGCAGAAACGTGGGATAAGGCGTTCGGGCAGGCCGGCTACTGCTCGAGGACATATTCCTTCCGCTCCACGGTCCTCGCTGCAAGATACAGGAACACAACGAGATATACCGTCAGCCAGGTGAGCGAGACAGCCACCGGGGGCGTGTCCCGGAACAGGCCCTGGAGGATGCTGACGACCCCGTCCGACGGCATCGCATGGGGCACCAGCGACTGGATGTAGTACGCGATGGTGAAGCGACGCATGTAGCCCGGCATCACCATGGCGACCTGCTCCCACCCGAAGGCGAAGATCAGTCCGATCACCAGCGGCCGCTTGAAGAAGGCGCCGACAAAGGCGAACGCGGCGCCGTAGACCGCCAGCCCGAGTCCGAGCAGCGCCAGGTCGGTGACGAGCTGGACGAAGGTGCCCGGCACCTCGGAGGGACGCACCAGCAGGAAGTAGACCAGCATCACGGCCGGCAGGACGACCAGCGCGGTGCAGGCGAGGTAGGCGAGGTACTTGCCGACCAGCACCGCGCCGCGCGGGATGGGGCGGGTGAACAGATACGTGAGTGTCTTGTCCTCGACTTCGTCGGCCATCAGCGCGGTTCCGTAGAACACGCCGAGCACCGGGATCACGAAGCGCAGGAACAGCATCCAGATCATGATGCCGAACACGCCCATGCCGCCGATGCGCTGTCCGTTGACACGCAGCGCCGGCATGCCGAAGACCTCGAGCACGCGCACGATGAGCGCGAGCACGACCGGTCCGCCGACGATCAGCGCCATGAAGATGGTCCGCCGCGACCACAGCATCTCGCCGAGCGAGAGGTCGAACACGCGGCGGGCGGCGCCCCAGAACGACAGCGGCCGGCCGATCATTGCTTCACCAGGTAGCGGAAGACCGCCTGCAGGTTGTCGTCCGGCGAGGTGACCTCGTCGATGACGCCGGCGTCGCCGGACGCGGCCAGCGCGGTCAGGCGCGTGTAGAAGTCATCCGGCTTGGCGGTCTCCACGATCACCGCTCCCGGCTCGAAGCGCAGGCTGAGCACGTCGTCCTCGGCGAGAAACCGCCGCGCCAGCGCGCGCGGGTCGGCGCCGCGCACGTAGACGGTGTGCGGATGCGTGTCGATGAGATCGCGGATGGCGTGCACGTTGCCTTCGGCGAGGATGCGGCCGTTGTTGATGAGCAGGATGTTGGCGGTCATCGACTCGATCTCGTGCAGGATGTGGCTCGAGACGATGATGTGCTTGCCGGCGCGCGCCCAGTCCTTGACGAAGCGGATGGTCTTGCGCCGCATCAGGGGGTCCATGCCGGACAAGGGCTCGTCCAGGATCAGCAGCTCGGGGTCGTGCACCAGGGCCTGGGCCAGCTTGACCCGCTGCCGCATGCCCTTGCTGTAGGCGCCGATCTTCTTGTCCGCCGCGTCGAGCAGTTCGACCTTGGCGAGCGCCGCGCGGGCGGCATTGGCGGCCTCGGTCTCGGTGGCGCCATTCAACCGGACCAGCGCCGTGACCCACTCCACCCCGGTCATGCGCTCGTAGAAGGCGTCCTGCTCGGGACAGAAGCCGATGCGTGCGAACACGCCGGGGTTGCCCCACACCGGCTCGCCGAACACGGTGATGGCACCCTTGCTCGGCTTGAGCTGCCCGGTCATCAGCTTCATGAAGGTGGACTTGCCGGCGCCGTTCGGGCCCAGCAGCCCGGTGATGCCGCCGGGGATGGCCACCGACACGTCGTTCAGCCCGCTGACCTGGCCGTACCACTTCGACAGCTGGCTCGCCTCCACGATCGGGCGGACGACCTTCGTCTCAGCGGCGCCGGTCGCCGGGGTGGTCGGTTCCACCGTCGCGCCGCCGGTCGCGTTCGGCCCGCTCACTGCACCACCTCGACGCCGCGGACCCGGCGCTCGAGAATCAGGCCGGCGCCGCCCACCAGCGCCATGATCGCCAGCACCGCGACGGCCGGCGACAGCTCGAAGGCCGGCTCGAGGCGGAAGATGTGGTAGCCGAGCTGCTCGAGCGTGTCGGACGGGGAGATCCACGCCAGCGACGACCGGCCGGTGATGCCGCGAATCGCGTTGAACAGGGCGCTGGTGAAGAAAATCAAGCCCGCGTACATGATGCCCACGAACCGGCTGCTCTTGGACATCGACGACAGCGCCAGCATCGTGGTGGAGGCCACCAGGACCTGCAGCAGCGCGAACAGCGTGATCGCGGGGACGAGAAAGATGTTCTCGCGCACGAACGTGAGGCTGCCCGCGAACAGCACCTGAATGAGCAGGAGCAGCATGGCCGGCAGCCAGGTGACGCTGACCAGGAAGAGGAACAGGATCGCCAGTTTGCCGGCCACGTACTCGGCACGGGTCAGCGGCTTCGACAGGTAGACCTGCAGCGCGTTGGCACGGCGGTCGTTGGCGATCAGACCGGCGCCGACGTAGATGGTCACGAAGAACACGAACACGCCCTGCTGGCCGAGGAACTCGAAGAAGGTTTCCGCCTTGGGCGCGAGGAAGGAGGCCTGCTGGAAATTCGCCGCGACGTAGACCTGCACGGCGCGCACCACGAAGGGCGCCCAGGCGAAGAGCAGCAGGCCGAGGAACACGCGCTTGCTCAGCACCGCGCGGACGCCGGCCAGCGTGATCACCTGCCACGACCGGCCCACGGCCGCGCGCGAACCGGCGTACCGGCGATAGCCCTGATCGTGGATCGGCATCTAGCGGCCCGACCTGCTGATCATCAATCCTCTCCGACCGCGCGCGCGAACACGTCCTCGAGCGTCGGTACGCTCGGGCGCAGGTGGCGGAGCTGCACGCGCTCGCGCGCGGCCAGCCCGAACAGGACCCGCGCGCCTTCGTCGGTGGTCCCCGGCACGAACACCCGCATCACGTCATCGTCGGTGTCGTGGCACTCGTAGCCCTCGCCGCGCAGCGTGCCGATGAAGCGGGCGCTGTCGCCCTTGATGCGCACTTCGTAGACCCGCCCGGCCGGACCCTTCAGCGTGTCGATCGGCCCGGCGGCGGCGACGCTGCCCTTGTCGATGACCACCACGCGATCGCAGGTGTACTCCACGTCGGGCAGCAGGTGCGAGGAGAGAATCAGGTTGACCCCCTTGTTGTGGGCGAGGTCGTGGATGAGCAGGAGCATCTCGTCGCGGCCCTTGGGGTCCATGCCGTTGGTCGGCTCGTCGAGGAACAGCAGGTCGGGGTCGTGGACCAGCGCCTGCGCCAGCTTGATGCGCTGCTTCATGCCGGTGGAATAGGTCTCGACGTTGCGATAGCGCGCTTCGCCGAGGCCGACGTAGTAGAGGACCTCGTGCGCGCGCTGCATCGCGTCGGCCGCGGGGAGCCCCGACAGCTGGGCGCAGTAGGCGACGAACGACACCGCGTTCATGCCCGGGATGTGCGCGTCGCTCTCCGGCATGTAGCCGATGCGGGCGCGAATCTCGAGCGGCGAGGCGGCGACGTCGAGCCCGAGCACGAGCATGCGGCCGCGATCCGGCTTGACGAAACCGAGCAGCGCCTTGATGAGCGTGCTCTTGCCGGCGCCGTTCGGGCCGAGCAGGCCGACCGCGCCGGCGCCGAACTCGGCCGACACGTCCTTCAGGGCCCAGTTCCGCCCGTAGCGAACGCTGACCGACTCGCACTGCACGATGGGGGTGGGCGGCGCCACGGGCGACGCGCCCGCATCCGTCCGGGGCGGGGCTGGGGTCCCGCCAGAGGCCTCCGGCATGTGCTGAAGTATACGGATTGGCCGGCTAGAGCGTTCCTCGCAGCCCGAGATCGTCGGCTTTCACGCGCAGGAAGCGGATGACGTTGGCGATGTGATCGTCGAGCGGCAGCCCCAGCGCCTCGGCCCCCGCCACCAGATGCTCGCGCGGCACCGCCCGCGCGAACGCCTTGTCCTTCATCCTTTTGCGGACCGAGGACGCCTCGAGGTCGAGCACGCTGCGGCTCGGGCGGACCAGCGCGGCGGCGGTGACGAAGCCCGCCATCTCGTCGCAGGCGTAGAGCGTCTTCTCGAGCGTCGATTCGCGCGTCACCCCGGTCGCTTCCATCGCGTGCGAGAGGATCGCGCGCGTGACCCAGTCGGGATAGCCGAGGCTGGTCAGATGGTCGCAGCCCTTCACCGGGTGGTCGCCGAGCGTCGGGTAGCGCTCGTAGTCGAAATCGTGCAGCAACGCGACGGTGCCCCACTCCTCTTCGTTCTCGCCGAACTCGCGCGCGTAGCCGCGAACGGCGGCTTCGACTGCCAAGGCATGCTTGCGCAGGCTGTCGCTGGCGGTCCACTCGGTGAGCAGCTGCCAGGCCGACTCTCTCGAAACGGTCATGGCCGATTCTAGTGTCCCGAATCGGTGATTCGCGCAACAATTCCCGGGCGGAGCATCCCGGCGCTCCGAAACTTATTACACGAATCACCGATTCGGGACACTCGATCGGCCGGGCGGTCAGTCCGCGTCGGCGGGCGCGCCGAGGCCGAGCGCCTTGCGGATCACGCCCACCGCGTGCGCGTTCACGCCGTACCCGGCCAGTGCGTCCTCCGCCACCCACGCCACCTCGAGCGCATCGTCGCCGGCCCTGAGCGTTCCGCCGCGGGGGTGGCAAAGGAAGTCGGCGATGACGAAATGATACTGGACGCGCCCCTCGCGGCGATGCACGCGGTCGAACAGCTCGACGAGGGCGCCGACCTCCACCTCGAGGCCGGTCTCTTCGAGGACTTCGCGGCGGACGGCGTCGACCAGCGTCTCGCCGAGCTCGACGCGGCCGCCGGGCAGCGACCACTCGCCCCGGCGCGGCTCGTGCGCGCGCTTGACCAGGACGACCCGGCCGTCGCGGACGATCACGCCGCCGACGCCGACGACCGGGCTGTCCGGAAACTCGCGTGCCACCAGGTGCCCGCGCGGCGCTACTCGCCCATGACCTTGACCACGACCCGCTTCCGGCGCTGGCCGTCGAACTCGGCATAGAACACCTGCTCCCAGGGGCCGAGATCGAGCGCGCCGCCGGTGATGGGCAGCATCACCTGGTGGCCCATGAGCGTCCGCTTGAGGTGCGCGTCGGCATTGTCCTCGCCGGTCTGGTGATGCCGATAGTTCAGGCCGGCCGGCGCCAGCTTCTCCAGCCACACCTGGAAATCGTCGATGAGCCCGTCCTCCCAGTCGTTCACGTACACCCCGGCGGTGATGTGCATCGCGGAGACGAGAACCATGCCCTCGCGCACCCCGCTCTGCTCGACGATGGCGGAGACCTGGTCGGTGATGCGGAGAAACTGCTGACGCTCGTCGGTGGTGAACCAGAGATACTCTGTATGGACCTTCATGCGCGGAGCGGTTGTATCACGTTCGGCCGCCGTTCGGACCGCCGGCGCGGTCGTTGCCGGCGTGTTCCGCCGGGCGTGTCGTGAGCGCTGAGCACGGTGGCGGCGTCCTCGGCCGCGTCCTCACCGCCGGAGTACGACCGGCACACTGGCTGTCGCTGCGGCAGGACACGAATGTGCCCGCATCGATCGACGACACGTTTGCCTTCTTCGCCGACGCCGCCAACCTCGAACGGCTGACGCCGCCCTGGCTCGAGTTCCGGATCGTGACGCCGACCCCGATCCGCATGAGCGTCGGCACCGAGATCGAGTACCGCATCCTCCTGCACGGCGTGCCGATTCCCTGGCGCAGCCGCATCGACGTATGGGAGCCCGGCGTCCGCTTCGTCGATCGTCAACTGTACGGGCCGTATCGCTGGTGGCGCCACGAGCACCGCTTCGAGCCCGCCGGCGCCGGCACTCGCATCATCGACGAGGTCGAATACCTGCCGCGGCTGGCGTGGCTCACCCGCCGGTGGGTCCGCAGCGACCTCCACCGCATCTTCCACTACCGCGAAACTGCATTGCAGGAGTGGTTCGCGCGCGATCGGTGACGTCAGAGCGGGAACGTCGCCTGGGCGTTTAACGACGCGGGCGCGAGGGTGCCGGCCGCGTACTGGCGCAGCCCGGCCGCGGCAATCATCGCCGCATTGTCGGTGGACAGGTGCGGGCTGGGGACGAAGACCGGCAGGCCGGCGCGTTCGCCGCGCTCCACCGCCACCGCCCGCAGCCGGGTGTTCGCCGACACCCCGCCGGCGATGCCGACGCTGCGCGCGCCGTGCCACTTCGCCGCCGCGAACGTCCGCGCCACCAGCGTGCGCACCACCGTGGCCTGGAAGCTGGCCGCGAGGTCGCGCACCTCCGCCGCCGCCAGCTCGCCGCCGTCCCCTGCCGCCTGCCGGCGCCGCACGTGACGCAGGACCGCGGTCTTGACGCCGCTGAAACTGAAGTCGAAGCGATACTCACGGTCGGGGGCGTTCCGGTCGGGATGCGTGAGGCGCGTGACCGGTAGCGGCACGGCTTCCACGCGCGCGTCCGGCGTGCTGGCGAGACGGTCGATGACCGGCCCGCCGGGATAGCCGAGGCCCAGCAGCTTCGCCACCTTGTCGTAGGCCTCGCCCGCGGCATCATCGCGGGTGCGGCCGACCATCCGGTACACGCCGGGCTCGGGGACGAGGTAGAGGCTGGTATGTCCGCCCGAGACGACGAGGACGATGGCGGGCGTCGGGATCGCGTCGTGTTCCAGCCACAGCGATTCGATGTGGCCGGCCAGGTGGTTGACGGCGACGAGCGGCCGGTCCGCGGCCCACGCCGCGCTCTTGGCGAACGCGACGCCGACCAGCAGCGAGCCGATCAGCCCCGGCCCCTGCGTCACGGCGATCGCGTCAATCGCCGGCCACGCCACGCCGGCTTCGTCGAGCGCGCGTTCCACGACCCCGCAGATGTCGCGGACGTGCTGGCGCGACGCCAGCTCCGGCACCACGCCGCCCCACTCGCGATGGATCGCCACCTGCGAGGCGACGATGCTCGAGCGCAGCCGCCACGGGGCGCCGCCGCCATCGCCGGCCTCGACCACCGCCGCCGCGGTTTCGTCGCACGAGGTCTCGATGCCGAGCATCAGCATGCGATCGCCCCGCCGGCCCTCGCCGTCACGGCTGCCCGGCGGCCAGGGTCTGCTGAAACGGCGGCTGGAACACGCCGCGGTCGGTGACGATGGCGGTGATGAAGCGGTGCGGGGTGACGTCGAACGCCGGGTTGCGGACGGCGGCGCCGGCGGCGGCGATGCGATTGGCGCCGACGTGCGTCACTTCCCGCGCGACGCGCTCCTCGATCGGGATGCCCGACCCGTCGGGCATGGACAGGTCGATCGACGACCACGGGCAGGCGACGTAGAACGGCAGGCCGTGCTCGCGGGCGAGGACCGCCACGGTGTAGGTCCCGATCTTGTTGGCGGTGTCGCCGTTGGCGGCGACGCGATCGGCACCGACGACCACCAGATCGATGGCGGCGTCGCGCATGAGCGCGCCGGCCATGCTGTCGGTGATGACCGTCGTCTCGATGCCGTCGCGGGTGAGCTCCCACGCGGTCAGGCGCGACCCCTGCAGGAACGGACGGGTCTCATCGGCGAGGACGCGCACACGCTTGCCCGCCTCCACGGCGCTGCGAATGACACCGAGCGCCGTGCCGTAGCCGGCAGTCGCCAGCGCCCCGGCGTTGCAGTGCGTCAGGATGCGCGCCTCCGCCGGTACCAGTGCGGCGCCGTGCGCCCCGATGGCGCGGCAGCTGGCGACGTCTTCGTCATGGATGGCGTCCGCCTCCGCCCGCAGCCGGCACTGCAACTGCTCCACCGATTCGCCGGCGAGCGCCCCGGCGGAGAAGCTGCGCTTCATCCGTTCGATGGCCCAGAACAGGTTGACGGCGGTCGGGCGCGTCGCGGCCAGCAAATCGCAGGTTTTCTGGAACTCGGCCGCGAACTGCCGCGTGCCGGTGGCCCGGCTCCGCTTCAGCCCGAGGGCAATGCCCATCGCCGCCGCGACCCCGATCGCCGGCGCGCCGCGAATCACCATCGTCCTGATCGCGCGCGCGACCTCGGCGGCGGTCCGGCAGTGCACGTAGACCTCGGCGGCCGGCAGCTTGCGCTGGTCGATCATCGTGATGGCATCGTCGTGCCAGGCGATCGTGGGGAGCATCTCCTTGATTGTATCGAGGCCGCGGGCCGGCGCCCTAGTGGTCCGTCCACGCGGACGCCGGACCAGATCGCGCGACGCGGCGCCCGGATCGCCAGGCGCGAGGAGTGAGCATCTTGGCCATATGCGAGCGACAAGCAACGCCGCGAGGCGGGATGCCTCGTCCGCGAGATGGTCCGGCGTCAGCGTGGACGGGCCCCTAGGACAGCAGTCGCCGGTCGAACGGATGCGGGAGCAGCGCGCTCAGCCGATGGGTGGCCGTGACCGCTTCGAGATTGGCGAGCACGACCTCGAGGTCGCCGCCGAACTCCCAGAGGATCTGGCGGCACGATCCGCAGGGCGGCGTCGGGTCGGCGGTGGCGGCGACGACGGCAATGCGGCGGAACGCGCGGTGTCCCTCGGACACGGCCTTGAACACGGCGACGCGCTCCGCGCACATCGTCAGGCCGTAGGTGGCGTTTTCCACGTTGCAGCCGGTGATGATCTGCCCGTCGGCGGTCTCGAGGGCGGCGCCGACCCTGAAGCCGGAGTAGTCGGCGGCGGCGTGCTCGCGGGCGGCGCGGGCGGCGGCGACCAGCGGATCAGAGGCGGCCAATGATGCCCTCCAGCAGCGCGATGAACTCGGCGCGAACGCGCTGCGTCGTGGCCATCAC
This sequence comes from uncultured Acidobacteriota bacterium, assembly GCA_963707795.1. Lineage (GTDB taxonomy): Bacteria > Acidobacteriota > Vicinamibacteria > Vicinamibacterales > UBA2999 > JACCSI01. The sequence goes on from OY970174.1 coordinate 2,556,345, forward strand.
CTCGTCGTGGTGCAGTGGCTGCGGCAGCACGCCCGCGGCCATGTTGGAGATGCACGAGATGCCGAGGACCTCGAGGCCCATCTGCCGGGCCACGATGGCCTCCGGCACGGTGGACATCCCGACCGCATCGGCGCCGAGGACGCGGAACGCCCGGATCTCGGCCGGCGTCTCGTAGCTGGGGCCGTGCACGGCAACGTAGACCCCGTGCTCGACCGGCAGCCCGATCTCGTGCGCGGCGGCATCGGCGAGGCCGCGCAGGCGCCGTGAGTAGACCTCGGTCATGTCCGGGAAGCGGGCGCCGAACCGCTCGTCGTTGCTGCCGACGAGCGGATTGCTCCCGAGCAGGTTGATGTGGTCGTCGATGACCATCAGCGCGCCCTGCGTGAAGCGGGTGTTGATGCCGCCGGCAGCGTTGGTCAGGATCAGCGTGCGGATGCCGAGGCGGCCGAGCACGCGGATGGCGAACGTCACCGTGCGCAGGTCGTGGCCCTCGTAGAAGTGCGCACGGCCCGAGAGCGCGAGCACGTGACGGCCGCCGATCGTGCCTCCGACCAGGCGTCCGGCATGGCCGATCACCGCCGACGCCGGCCAGTGCGGAATCTGGTCGTAGCCGAGGGCGAACGCCTCGCTCATCTGATCGGCGAAGGCGCCGAGGCCCGAGCCGAGCACCAGCCCGACATCGCCGCCGCCGCAGCCGCGGCCGCGCAGGAACTCGGCCGCTTCCGTGACTCGATCGAAATAGGTGGAGGCCACGACGGTCACCGCTACAGGAGCATCGCCGCGATGCAGGCGGAGACGAAATTAGCCAGCGTGCCGGCGACCATGGCGCGCACCCCCAGGCGCGCCAGGTCGTGGCGACGCGCCGGCGCCAGCGCGCCGATGCCGCCAATCTGGATCCCGATGGACGAGAAGTTGGCGAAGCCGCACAGCGCGAACGTGGCGATGGTCACCGAGCGCGGGTCGAGGGTGTCCTGGATGCGACCGAGCTCGGCAAAGGCGATGAACTCGTTGAGCACCATGCGCGTCCCGAGCAGGTTGCCAATGGTGCCGGCATCGCGCCACGGCACGCCGAGCGACCAGGCGATGGGGGCGAACACCCAGCCGAAGATCTGCTGCATGCTCAGGCCGGCGATCCCGAGGATGGCGTTGACCATCGCGATCAGCGCCACGAAGGAAATGAGCATGGCGCCGACGTTCATCGCCAGCTGCAGCCCCTCCGAGGTGCCGCGGCCGGCGGCGTCGATGACGTTGACGTCGGTGCGCTCGACCTCCAGCCGCACCGTGCCCAGCGTCTCCGGCACCGCGGTCTCGGGCACGAACATCTTGGCCATCATCAACGTGCCCGGCGCGGTCATGATCACCGCGGTCAGCAGGTGCCGCGGCTCGATGCCAAAGGCAATGTAGGCGGCCATGATGCCGCCCGAGATGTGCGCCATCCCGGCGGTCATGACGGTCATCAGCTCCGATTCGGTCATTCGCGGCAGGTAGGGGCGGATGGTCAGCGGCGCCTCGGTCTGGCCCATGAAGATGCTGGCCGCGACGTTGAGCGACTCGGCGCCGCTGGCCCCCATGATCCGGTTCATGACCACCGCGAACGCGCGCACGACCAGCTGCATGAGCCCGAAGTAGTAGAGGATCGCGAACAGCGCCGCGATGAAGATGATCGTGGGCAGGATCTGGAAGGCGAAGATCACGCTGTACTGCGCGCCCGCCTCGCCGAGCACGCGGGTCATGATGTCGCTCCAGACGGCGCGGTCGCCGAGCGGCCCGAAGACAAACGCGGCGCCGACCGCCGAGAAGTCGAGCAGCTGCCGGATGCGGTCGCCGAGGATCTGGAACGTCGCCTGGCCGACGCCGGTCTTGAGGACGATGACCGCGAACAGCAGCTGCAGGCCGAAGCCCCAGGCCACCGTCCGCAGGCGGATGGCGCGGCGGTTGCTCGACCACGCCACGGCGATGGCGGCAATGACCACGAGCCCGATCAGCGGCTGAAATCGTTCCACGCGCCTCCTCCTGCAATCACCGCGGCAGTCCTGCGGGCACTACGTCACGTGCGCGAGCACGAGCGGGACACCCGCCGGCGGCGCGGCGGCGATGGCAATGGCCTCGGTCGCCAGCCGCGCGGCGTGCTCCAGCTCGGCGCCGTCGTTGTAGTGCAGCTCCAGGATCGGCTCGCCGGCGTGGACGGGCTCCCCCGGCTTGCGCCGGATCAGCACCCCCGCCGCCAGGTCGATCGTGTCGCCGACCTTGGCGCGGCCGGCGCCGAGCAGCATCGACGCCCGGCCGATCCGCTCGGCATCGAGCCGCGTCACGTATCCCGCCGCCGCCGCCGGCACCACCTGGCGCCGCGCCGCCTGCGGCAGGCGCGCGGGGTCGCGCACGATCGCGCCGTCACCACCCTGGCGAACGATCATCGCTTCGAATTTCGCCAGCGCGGCGCCCGAGCCCAGCGCCTCGGCGACGCGCGCCTCGGCGTCCTCGTCACTCACGCCGTCCTCGGCCAGCTGCACCATCCGCGTCGCGAGCCGGACGATGACCGCCCGCAGGTCGGCCGGCCCGCGGCCGCCGAGCGTCTCGACGCACTCGGCGATCTCGAGCGCGTTGCCGACCGCGGTCCCCAGCGGCGCATCCATCGCGGTGATGAACGCCTCGGTGCGCACGCCGTTGGCGGTGCCGATCGCCACCAGCGATTGCGCCAGCGCTCGCGCATCGGCCTCGTCCTTCATGAACGCGCCGCTGCCGCACTTGACGTCGAGCACGAGGGCGTTGCTGCCCTCGGCCAGCTTCTTGCTCATCACCGAGGCGGAGATGAGGGGAATGCTTTCGATCGTGGCAGTGACGTCGCGCAGCGCGTACAGCTTCTTGTCGGCGGGCGCGATGTCGGCGGTCTGGCTGATCAGGCAGCAGCCCACCTCGCGCAGCGTGGCGAGGAACTCGTCCAGGGCGAGCGCCACCCGGAACCCGGGAATCGCCTCGAGCTTGTCGAGCGTGCCGCCGGTGTGCCCGAGGCCGCGGCCGGACATCTTGGGCACCACCACTCCGCAGGCGGCGGCTAGCGGCGCCAGCACGATCGACACCTTGTCACCGACCCCGCCGGTGCTGTGCTTGCCGACCTTGACCCCGGGAATCGAGGACAGGTCCACCCGCCGGCCCGATCGCACCATCGCGTCGGTCAGCCACGCCGTCTCCTCGGCGCTCATGCCGCGGAGCACGATGGCCATCAGCAGCGCCGACGCCTGGTAATCCGGCCACGATCCGTCAGTCACGCCGGCGACGAAGGCGTCGATCGCGGCGCGGGAGAGGGCGTCGCCATCGCGCTTGGCGCGGATGATATCGACGGCGCGGACTGATTGCACGCAGTACCAGGGCCCTGCCACCGGCGAATGCCTGCATTCCGGCGGCGGCGCAGTATATCGTATCCGTGAGCGCCCTCGCGGGCTGTATCCGGGCCCGCCCGGTTTCCCGCGACTCGACCTCGGAGCATGCCAGCGCACGACAGCGGCCAACCCCTCTCTCCGGAGACCGCCTCTCGACTCGCGGAATTCGCCCGTGCCTGCAAGGCGGCTGCGCGCGGGGTGGCACTCTATCCGGCCACCCATCCGACCATCCGCGCCGCGCTCGATCGCGTGGCCGGCAGCGCGCACCGGCTGCGCGGCGACGCCGCGGTGACCCTGACCATTCTTCCCGACGGCATCAGGCTCGACGGCGAGGCGGCCGCTCGGCCGGACGGTGCGCTCGCCGAGCTGGCGGCGCTGCTCCATTCGCACTTGATCGGCGAGCTGCGGCTCACCGGCGATCCAACGGCCGAGCAGTGGCACGCGTTCCTGACCCTGCTCGCGCGTGCACCCGCGGAGCTGCGAGCCGCCGGCGGCATCGGCAGTGCCTGGGAGGCGGCCGGGACCGATGCGATCCTGATCCGGCAGATCGACTACGCCGAAGTCCTCCGCGACCGCGGCGACGGTGGCGACGCCGGGTGGGACCGCATCATCGCCAGCTTCCTCGACGGCGAGGTGACCGACGTCGACGAGGACGCGATGACTGCCCTGCTCGGCATTGCGGACGACGCCGCGCAGTTCGCACGCTTCACCGAGCAGCTCGTGACCCGGGCCACCGACGGCGCCCTGCGCGGCAGCACCGGCGCCGTGCTGCGCGTGCTGCAGGCACTGGCGGACTTCACAGCGCGCACTCATCCCGAACAGCTCGACCGCATCCTCAATCACGTCGCCGGCGTCGTCCCTCGTCTGACGCCCGACCTCGTGGTCACGCTGATCACGACCGGCGTCCCCTCCGGCCCGTCGGGTGCGCCGGGGATCGACCTGGCGGGCGAGGTCCGGGATCGCCTGTCCGACCGCACGGTCGGCGAGTTCGTGGCGCGATCGGTGTCGCGCGACGGCGGCGCCACCGCCCGGCTGGCCGAGGCATTCCAGGCGCTGGTGCCCGATGCCAAGCGGCCCGACCTGCTCGAGCAGGCGCGGCGCGAGGCGGAAGCGCTGCCGGTCGGCCAGCAGCCGGGGTTCCCGGACCTGTGGAAGAGCGCCGCCGAGCTGCTGACGTCGTACTCGGACTCGAAGTTCGTGTCCGAGGACTACGGCCGCGAACTGGCAACCGCCCGGGCGCACGCCGTGGAGGTCGAACGGGTGAGCGACGATCCGCCGGAGCGCGTGCAGGCGTGGCTGGCGACGGTTCGCGATGACGAGGTGCTGCGGCTGGACTACCAGGTCCTGCTCGACCTGCTGGCGATCGAGACCCGCCCCGAGCAGTGGCATCTGGTCGCGGATTCGGCCGTCGGGGTGATCGAGGCGCTGGTGCTCGGCGGCCACGTCATCCAGGCGCGTGCGCTCCTCGAGCGTCTCGTGACAGCGGCCGCTCAGAGCAGCCCTCTCGCCGAACCCGCGCGAGGGGCGCTCAATCGGTTGCGTGCGGGGGCGGTCATGGCGCACGCCGTCCGGCTCATTCGGCGGAGCGGGGAGGACGTCGGACCGATCACGGCGTTCTGCCTGTCGCTTGGGCCCTCGGCCATCCGCCCGCTGGTGGACGCACTCACGGGCGAGCATGGGCCCGTCGTCAGACGCCTGCGCGAGGTGCTGCTCGCGTTCGGTCCGGCCGCCCGGGCCTCCGTCGAGGAGCTTCGCGGGTCGCCCAACCCGGCCGTGCGCCGCACGGCGGTGGAGTTGCTGCGGGCGTTCGGCGGCGCCGACGCGCTGCCCGACCTCGCGCGCCTGCTCGACGATCCCGAGCCGGCGGTGCAGCGCGAGGCCGTGCGCGCCATCGTGGACGTGGGGAGCGCCGACGCGTATGCGATGCTCGGCGCCGCGATCGATGCGGCCGCCGCCGGCCGGCGCGACGCGCTGCTACAGGCGCTGTCGGCTCACGCCGATGAACAGCACGCGCCGCTCTTCATCCATCTCCTCGCGCACGGCGGCGAGGCGAGTGCGGACGAAACGGTGCTCACGGCGGTGGTGGAGGCGCTCGGCCGCTGCGGCGGCGCCGATGCGGTCGCGGCCCTGCGCGGGGTGCTCTACGGCGGCGACTGGTCGTCGCCGTTCCGCACGGCACGGCGGCGGGCGGCGGCGGCCCTGGCGCTGCGCGCGACGGGCTCGCCCCTGGCGCAGGAGGCGCTGGAGGAAGCGGCACGAGCCGGGCCACGCGGGGTGCGTGGCGCGGCACAGGCGGCGTTGCAGGCGCCGCCGCCGCGCATGCCGCCGCGGAGGACCTCGTGAGTGACGCGGGACGCGACATGCAGATGATGGAGGAGGCGGTGCGGCGGCTGGCCGCGGCCGTGCGCACCGCCCAGCTGTACGCGCCCGGACATCCGCTCGTCCACCGCGCGGTCGAGGCCCTGGCGAGCAGCCTGACGCCGCTCCTGGCCGATCGCCCCTCCCTCGCCATCGGGCTGATCGATCAGGAGATCGTGGTCGGCGACACGCCGTTGCCGAAGACGGCCGAGAGCCACGCCGAATTCATCCGGTGGCTCCACGGCCTGGGCATCGAACGGCTTGCGTTCGATCGCGGGGTGACTCGCGAGGCGCTTGCCACGCTGGTCCTGACGCTGGCGCATCCCGAGCGGACGCCGGGCGAGGCCGCGACGAGCGCCGTCCCCGCCGACGCGCTGGTGGCGCTGCAGTCAGTGCCCCGCATCCATGTCGGCCGCATCAGCGTGGACGATCGGATCGACGCCACCGCCGATGTCGCCGCGATCCGGCGCCTGTACGGCAACGCCGTGGGTGTCGCCGAAAGCCTCTGGGCGGCGGCGCAGCGGGAAGGCCAACCGGATCCGAAGGCGGCCAAGCAGCTGGTCGACGACCTCGCTCAGGCGGTCTCACAGAATCGGACGGCGCTGGTCGCCCTCACCGCGCTGATGGCCTACGACAACTACACGTTTACCCACATGGTGAACGTGTCGATCCTGACCATGGCGCAGGCGCGCGCGCTCGGGATCGAGGGCGGGCTGCTACGCGAGTTCGGTCTCGCCGGGCTGATGCACGACATCGGCAAGGTGCGGACGCCGACCGCCATCCTCGGCAAGCCCGACAAGCTGACCGATGCCGAGTTCGCCATCATGCGCATGCACGTCGTGGACGGCGCCGAAATCCTGCGCCGGACGCCGGAGATGCCGCCGCTGGCGTCGGTGGTTGCCTTCGAGCATCACCTCCGCCTCGATGGCACCGGCTACCCCATCGGCGTGGCCCGCACCAGCCTCAACCTCGCCACCATGCTGTGCAGCATCTCGGACGTCCACGACGCGATGCGATCGCAGCGGGCATACCAGCGGTCGTTTCCCACCGACCGCATCCTGGCGGTGCTCCAGCGCAACGATGGATTGCAGTTCGACCAGCACCTGGTGCGGCGCTTCAGCCAACTGATGGGGATCTACCCGCCCGGGAACCTGGTACGTCTCGACACCGGCGAGCTGGGCGTGGTCATCCGCACTTACGCGCCCGATCCCTATCGGCCGAAGGTGCGCGTGGTCGCGGGCACCGACGGGCAGAGCCTGTCGCGTCCCTACGACGTCAATCTCTGGGAACGCCTCGAGGGCGCGCCGGCCAGTGTGATCAGCCCGGTGGACCCGGCGTCGATCGGCATCGATCCGCTGACGTATCTGTGAGCGCCTCGGAGGTCCACGCGCGCTCGCGCCTCGCGCCGACTACCCCGGAAGGAGCGCCGCGAGCGCGTCGTCGAGCGCGCCGCGTCCGTCGAGGTAGGGCTTCCATGCCGCGTCGAGTGTGGCTTTCCGCGCCCGCCAGCGGCCTCCCCACAGCCCATTGACCTCGGCGTACGGGCGATGTGCCGGCACGACGCGGCGAACCGCCTCGCCGGCCGTGTAGAAGATCATCGCGTGCGACAAGTCGTCGGCATCGTCGGGCAGGCCGCGCCCCGCGGCCACCGTCCGGAGCCGGGCGAGCATGCGATCGTCCCACTGGTGCATGGCCTCGTGGAACAGCATCTCGAGACCCAGCGTCCCGGCGAGACCCTCGTCGAGGCTGGCCAGCACCACCAGCGGACCGCGGGTCGAGTACGCCCCCGCCCAATTGGCATAGCCACTCACGTTGACGGGCAGGCCGCCGGGCTCCCAGGGCAACTGGTAGGCGCGCATCAGAAACGCCTGCACCTCGGCCCCGTGGCGCGTCACCCACGGCTGCCACTCGGCGAGCCGCGCGCGATTCGCCCGCTGATGCCGCGGCCACCATGCGGCGCGGTAGATCGGCGCCGCCCGATCGAGAGCCGCGGCCAGGCCGCGGTCGAGCGACAGGGACGAGGCGGTGGCGTCGCCGCGGGCGAGGCGCAGCGCGTTGGTGACCTCGCCGAGCTGGCGATCGAACGTGGCGTCGCGGCGGCTCGGTCCCGTGGCGTAAAACCCGACAGCGTCGCGCCACGCCCGCCGATCGGCCTCGCTGAGGGAGCGAAGGCCCTCGGCCTGCTCCGCCGGCGCGCCAGCGACGGCGCGGCGACCGCGGTCGGGCATGCCGGCGTCGGCGCGGCCGAGCACGTAGAGGAAGTGGTGCAGGTTCAGCCACAGCCCGTCGGCCTGAAAGCGGAAGATCGGCGGCGATTGCGCCGGCGAGCGCGCCGCGCTGATCAGCGCGACGAGGACGATCAAAAGGGCCGGCACCTGTTTCGGCGGCATGGCAGTTCAGACGCGATCGCGCCCCCTTTCGTCTGGCAGGGGCGAGGGACTCTCTTTATACTCGCTCGATGCATCGCCCCCCGCTGCTACTGCTCGCGCTCGCCCTGGTCCTGTCCGGCTGCCGGCCGGCACCGCCGGCCGAGCGCGCGACGCTGATCGTCCACAACGCAGAGGTCTATACCGTCAACGTCGCGCAACCCACCGCCAACGCGGTCGCCGTGCGCGGCGATCGGATCGTGCTCGTCGGAAGCGACGCGGCGGCGCTCGACCTGCGTGGGCCCGACACGCGGGTCATCGATGCCGCCGGTGGCACGCTGGTGCCCGGGTTGCAGGACGCGCATGGCCACTTCACCGGGCTCGGCGCCAGCCTGCAGGTGCTGCGGCTGCGCGGGACGACCAGCTACGCGCAGATCGTGGACATGGTTCGGGAGCGCGCCGCCCGGGCCCGGCCGGGCGAATGGATCGAGGGGCGCAGCTGGGACCAGAACGATTGGCCGGTCAAGGACTGGCCCACGCACCAGGCCCTGACCGACGCGGCGCCGAACAACCCGGTCTACCTCACGCGGGTGGACGGGCATGCGGCCCTCGTCAACAAGCAGGCGCTCGACGCCGCCGGGATCACCCGGCAGACCGGGGACCCGGCCGGCGGGCGTCTGATCCGCGATGCGCAGGGCGAGCCTACGGGCGTGCTGATCGACAGCGCGCAGGGGCTGGTGGCCGCCCGCATTCCCGACCCGACGCCGGCGCAGCTCGACGAACAGATCCTGCTCGCCGACGCCGAGACCCGCAAGCTCGGGCTCACGACGGTGCATGACGCCGGCACCACGCCGGCGGTCGTCGCCGCCTACAAGCGCTTGATCGACGAGGGCCGGCTGGCGACGCGCCTCTACGTCATGCTGCGCGGGCCGTTGTCGATGCTCGAGCCCGAGTTCGCCAAGGGCCCGCTGATCAACTACGCCGATCACCACCTCTCGGTCCGCGCCATCAAGATTGGCGCCGACGGCGCGCTGGGGTCGCGCGGTGCGGCGCTGCTCGAGCCGTACAGCGACGAGCCGGGCACCAGCGGCCTGATGACGACACCGCCAGACGAGATCTACGCGCAGACGCTGGCGGCGTCGCGGGCCGGCTTCCAGACCTGTATCCATGCCATCGGCGATCGCGGCAACCGCGTCACCATGGACGTCTTCGAGCGCGTGCAGCGCGAGGTGACCGGCGCGCGCGACCTGCGGATGCGCAACGAGCATGCGCAGATTCTCGACGCCGCGGAGATCCCCCGGTTCGCCAAGCTGAACGTGATCGCGTCGATGCAGGCGACGCACGCGACGTCCGACATGCCGTGGGTGCCGGCCCGCATCGGCGCGGCGCGCACCGAGGAAGGCGCCTACGTCTGGAAACGGCTGCTCGACACCGGGGTGGTGCTCGCCAACGGCTCCGATTTCCCCGTCGAGGAGCCGAACCCGATGCTCGGCTTCTACGCCGCGATCACCCGGCAGGATCCGTCGGGGCAGCCGCCCGGCGGCTGGATGCCCGAGGAACGGCTGTCGCGGGAGGAGATGCTGAAGTCGTTCACGTGGAACGCGGCCTACGCGTCGCACGCGGAGAAGGACTTGGGCTCGCTCGAAGCCGGCAAGCTCGCCGACATGGTGCTGCTCGACACCAACGTGATGACCGCGGCCCCCGCCGACATCCTCGCCACGCGCGTGCGCGTCACGATCGTCGGCGGGCAGGTGGTCTTCGAGGCGCAGTAGCGCCATGCCGGTGATCGACACGCGCACGGCGGGCTGCGTCCTCGCGCTGGCGCTGGCCGCGGGGGCCGCGCCCGTGTACCCGCAGCCGGGCGTCGAGGTGCGCGGGCCGACGCTGCTGGTGACGATTGTCGTGGACCAGATGCGCGCCGATTATCTCGAGGGCGCGCAGCGCAGGCTGCACGGCGGCTTCGGCCGCCTGCTCCGCGACGGCGCGGTCTTCGACCGCGCCGAATATCCCTACGCCACGACGCTGACGTGCCCGGGGCACGCCACCATTGCCACGGGCACGTTCCCGGCCACCCACGGCATCGTCGCCAACGACTGGTGGAGCCGGGCCGACAACCGCCGCGTCGTCTGCACCGACGACGCCGGGGCGGCCAGCGTCGCCTACGTCGGGGCGGCGGAAGCCGCCAGCCACAGCGCCCGCCGGCTGCGGGTGCCCACGCTCGGCGATCGCCTGCGCGCCGCGCACCCGGACGCTCGCGTGGTGGCGCTGGCGATGAAGCCGCGCAGCGCGGTGATGCTCGGCGGCCATGCCGGGACGGCCGTCACCTGGTTCGTGGACGCCACTCACGGCTGGGCCACGTCGAGCGCGTACAGCGCCCGGCCGCTACCCGAGGTGCACGACTTTCTCTTCGCACATCCGATCGCGCGCGAGCGCTCGACGGTGTGGACGCCGATCGACGCAGCCTCCTTCGCCGGTGAGGACGATGCAATCGGCGAGCGACCGAAAACGGGCTGGACGCGCGTGTTTCCGCATCCGCTGGCGGGTGGGCCGGGAACGCCCGACGAGCGCTTTCCCGAGCTGTGGAAGTGCAGTCCGTTCGCCGACGCCTATCTCGGGGCGATGGCGGCGGCGCAGGTGCGCGCCTTCGCGCTCGGCCGCCGCGGCACGGTGGACCTGCTCGCCGTCGGCTTTTCGGGCCTCGACTGCGTGGGGCACGATTTCGGACCCGACAGTGCGGAGGTGCACGACACCATCCTGCGGCTCGATCGCACGCTGGGGACGCTGTTCGAGGCGCTGGACGCGGCGGTCGGCCGCGAGCGCTACGTCGTGGCGCTCTCCGCCGATCACGGCGTGTCGGCCATCCCGGAGCAGCGCCAGCAGGCGGGAGCGGACGCCGGACGCGTGCTGGCCGCGGACATCCGGCGCACCGCCGAATCGGCGCTGGTGGCGGCGCACGGACCCGGCCCGCACGTGGCGGCCGTCATCGCGCCCTCCGTCTACCTGACGGCCGGGACACGCCAGCGCGAGCAGCAGTCGCCGGGCCCCGCGCGGCCGGCGATCGACGCCATTGCGAAGTGGCCCGGCGTCCTGCGGGTCATCGCCGGCCGCACGCTCGCCGGCGGCGTGCGCCGGCGCGACCCGCTCGAACGCGCGGCCGCGCTCAGCTATCACCCGGCGGAGAGCGGCGACTTTCTCTACCTGCTGCAGCCCGGGTGGATACACGGGGGTGACTCGGCCGCCAGCCACGGCAGCCCGCATGCGTACGATCGGCGCGTGCCGCTCCTGTTCATGGGAGCGCCGATCAAGCCGGGGCGCCATGCCGGCACGGCGTCGCCCGCCGACATCGCACCGACCCTGGCCAGCACCATCGGTCTGAAACTGACCGGCGTCGATGGCGCGGTTCTGCACGCCGCCCTGCGTTGACCGACGAGGCGGGCACCGCGGATCGGAGGTCCCGCCCCGCCCCTGAACGCTCGGGTAAAATCGACCGATAGGACTGACATGAAGTTTGCCACGACGTCGTCGATCGTCCGCGCCGGTCTGGTGGCGGCCGCCTGCGCCGGCCTGCTGGTGATGCCCGGGCGGACCCAGGACGAGGGCCAGCCCGCGACCAAGCTGCAGTTGTCGGACGCGGCGCTGGCCGGGATCGACCGCGGCCTGCGCGATCAGGGCGCGCCACGCGAGCCCGGAAGCCGCGCGGCACGGCTGCTGCCCGCCATGCAGCGCGGAGACGGCGCGACACCCGGCGGCGATGTCACGCCGGGCTCCATCATCGTGAAGTTTCGCGCCGGGGCCGAGCCGTCAGCGATCAGCGCGTCGATGCGGGCCGTCTCCGGACGGGCGCAGGTGCGGCCGGAGTTTGCGAACTTCGACATCGTCGAGATTCCGGCGTCGGCCGATCCGGAAGCGGTGGCGGCCGAGCTCAGCACGCGTCCGGACGTGGAGTACGCGCAGGCACGCTACCGCGTCCACCCGATGCAGTTCCGCCCGAACGATCCGCTGTACGCGCAGCAATGGAACCTCCCCGCGCTCGACATGGAACGGGCGTGGGACATTCAGGAGGGGAGCAGCCCGGACATCATCGTCGCGGTCCTCGACTCGGGCGTGGCGTTCGAGAACCGGGTGGTGCAATTCAACGCGCGGGCGTGGCGGCTCGTGGACGGCAACGGGCAGACGATCGTCGCCTACCCGGCACTCGGGATCATCAACGTCCCGTTCGCCTTCGCACCAGAGCTCGGCGGCACGCGCTTCGTCGCGCCCCGCGACTTCATCTGGGACGACAACGCGCCCTACGACTTCGACGGTCATGGGACCCATGTGTCCGGAACCATCGGACAGTTGACCAACAACGGCGTGGGCGTCGCCGGGATGGCGTTCAACGTCCGCATCATGCCGGTCAAAGTCATCGGGGACATCTGGGACTTCATCTTCGGGAATCCCACCGGCGGCAGCGACGATGTCGTCGCGCGGGCCATCCGCTACGCGGCGGACAACGGCGCCAAGGTCATCAACATGAGCATCGGCCGCGAGGGCGGCGGCGCGGCGCCGGCCATCGAGGATGCCCTGCGCTACGCCGTGTCGCGCGGCGCTTTCGTCGCCATCGCGGCGGGCAACTCGGCGGACGAGGGCAATGGCGCCAACCGCCTCGGCGATGCGGCGCCGGCCATCCCCGGCGTCATGGTCGTCGGCGCCGTCGGACGCAGCCTGGAACGCTCGTTCTTCTCGACGTTCAATGAGACGGTCGAGATCGCCGCACCCGGCGGCGACCAGCGCCGCGACGGGCGGAGCGGCGGTGTCCTGCAGCAGACGATCGACCAGGATCTGCTGCACACGTATTCCGGCGGCCCGGCGACCTATCGCGCGCCGCGCATGGATGCGTTCACCTACGAGTTCTTCCAGGGCACGTCGATGGCCACCCCGCACGTGGCCGGTTTCGCGGCCCTGCTGATGCAGCAGGGCATCACCAGTCCGGCGGCCGTCGAAGCGGCGATGAAGCGGTTTGCCCGCGACCTCGGCCCCGCCGGCACCGACCCGGAGTACGGCGCCGGGCTGATTCAGCCGCGCACGACACTCCGCGGGCTCGGGTTGGCGCGGTAACCGGCCGCGTCGTGAAATTGCGCGGCGCCCCCGAGACGGCGTTCACACGGCGCGTACACGCCGTGGTGCGCCGGGTGCCGCCCGGGCGAGTCACCACCTACGGCGACGTGGCCAGGCTCGCGGGCCGACCCGGAGCGGCGCGCGCGGTCGGCAACATCATGCAGCAGGGCCGGGCACCCGGCCTGCCCTACCATCGGGTCATCGCCGCCGGCGGCCAGCTGGGCGGGTACGGCGGGAACCTTGCGCTGAAGCGCGCCTTGCTGGCCGCGGAGGGTCTGATCGTGACCACGACGCGGGTGCGGGAGTTCGCCCGGAAGCGCTGGCCGTAGTCGCGGGCGGTTCCTGCCGGTCCCGGCAGTCCAATTCGAGTCCACCGCCGTCCAATACACGAACCAAACGCCCGCCGCGCGCGTATCACGCTAAGACTCAGATACCACGCGAGATGCAGGCAACGCCGCCACCATCAACCCCCGTGCCCATGGCCCCGTCTAAGCCAACAGGAGACGTGAGAAGCGCCGACCTGGACCTGGCTGGACGTATCCGGTCCGGAGACGGGGCGGCTTTCGAGGAGCTGTACCAGCAGCACGCCACCCGCCTCTACAATCTGGCGTATCGGATGGCGGGCACGGCGAACGACGCCGAGGACATGCTCCAGGACATCTTTCTCCTGGCGTACCGGAAGCTGGCGGGATTCCGCGGCGAATCGTCGCTGGGCACGTGGCTGTATCGGTTGGCGATGAACCACTGCCTCGACGTCCTGCGAAGCCGCCAGTCGCGGATGGGGCAGCAGACCGATTCGCTCGATGAGCCGGGCGCGGCGCCGCCCGTCGCCCGGCAGGCGCTGGGCGCGGTCAGCCGGATCGATCTCGAGCGCGCGATCGAGCACCTGCCGCCGGCGTGCCGCGCGGCGTTCCTGCTCCACGACGTCGAGGGGTTCGGCCACCAGGAGGTCGGGACCATCCTCGGGATTTCCGAGGGCACGTCGAAGTCGCAGGTGCACAAGGCGCGCTTGCGGATCAGGGCGTTTCTGACGCAGGCGGAACAGGGCACGTGAGCCGGTTCGGGGATATGGACTGACATGAGCTGCGCGGACTACAGCGAGGCGATCGCACAGAGCGTGGACGGCGGGCTCGATCCCGCCCCCCAGCGCGCGCTCGAGCGCCACGTCGAGGGCTGCGCCGCCTGCCGGGCGCTGCTGGCCGATCTGCGGACGATCCAGGCCGCGGCGTTCACGCTCGACCGGCACACCCCGCATCCGCATGTGCTGGCGGCGATTCGCGCGCGCCTGGCGACCGACGCCGTGCCCGAGACACGCGGGCGCCTGTTGGCGTGGCCGGCCACGCGCACGGCGTGGGCGAGCTGGGCGGTTGCGGCGGCGCTCGTCCTCGCGACGACGGCCGGCATCTACCCGCTGCTGCGGACGCCGCCGGCCGAGGCCCCCGCGGCGGTGGCCGCCGGCCCCGGCGGCGATGCGGTCGCGTCGATCGTGCAGGAACTGGAGGCCGCGGCAGGCCACTACGACAAGGCCATCGGGGACCTCGAGCAGATTGCGCGCAGCGACAGCGGCGCGCTCGATCCGCAGCTCGCCGGCGTCCTGCAGAAAAACCTGCAGGTGATCGATCAGGCCATCGGCGAGAGCCGCGCGGCCCTCAAGGAACAGCCGGCCAGCCGGGATGCGCAGGAGAGCCTGTTCGACGCTATGCGTTCGAAAGTCGCCCTCCTGCAGCAGACGGTCGAACTCATCAACGAAATGCGGAAGGGCAATCAGGCCGAGGCCGGACGCCTCATTCAGGGACTGAACCAGTGATCATGACGCGAATTCGCTTCCTCTCCGGGCTGGCGGCGCTGGCGCTGTCGGCGGCGCCGGCCGCCGCGGCCGTCACCAAGGCCGCGGGACTCGACGAACACCCGCGCGTCGCGTGGCACGAGCGCTTCCAGGAATCACGGCAGGGCACCGAGCAGACCGACCGGTTCGTCGGGACGTACACGGTGGGCGCCGACGGCGCGCTCGACCTGACCCAGATCGCCGGCGACGTGCGCGTGACCACCGGCCGCGGCAACGAGATCCGCGTCGAGGCGATCAAGCGCGTGCGTCATCGCGACGCGTCGGAGGCGAAGCGGCTGCTCGGCCTGCTCCGCATCGAAGCCACGCAGGTCGGGAGCCGCCTGGAGATCCGCACGGTCTACCCGCGCGTCAGCGGCAGCCGCTCGTTGTCGGCGAGCGTGGACTACACCATCACCGTGCCGGCGACCGCATCGGTGGCGGCCAAGACCGTGTCCGGCGACGTGTCGGTCACCGGGGTCCGTGGCGAGGTTCGCGCCGAGAGCGTCAGCGGCGACATCGACGTGGCACAGACGCCCAACCTCGCGACCGCCAAGACCGTCTCCGGGGACGTCCGCGCCCGCGACATCGGCTCGACGACGGGGCTGACCCTGTCGACGGTGAGCGGCTCGGTCATCGCGACCGCCCTCAAGGTGCGCACGCTCGAAGCCGGCAGCGTCAGTGGCGATCTCGACCTGTCCAACCTCCAGATCGACCGGCTGATGGCGAAAACCGTCAGCGGCGAGATCGCCTTCGCCGGCAGCCTCGCGCGGGACGGTCGCTACGAGTTCCACGCGCACTCGGGCAATGTCCGCCTCGCGCTCGCCGGCGCGACCGGTTTCGAGCTCGACGCGAGCACCTTCAGCGGCAGCATCCGCTCGGACTTCCCCATCACCCTGCGCACGACCACGCGTGACGACGGTCGCAACAATCAGGGGGGACGCGGGTCGAATCGTGCGATCCGCGGGTCGTTCGGCGACGCCAGTGCCATCCTGTCCATCCGCAGCTTCTCCGGCAACGTCGTCATCACCAGGAACTGAGCCGCCGGCGCGCGGCGTCCGGCGAGCTCAGCCGTTCCGCTGGTAGCGCTACCACGTGGTCCGCGGTTTGCTACGTTCCGGAGCGGCTATAATGCTGACAATGGTTACTGCAGGAGGACTCGGATGAAGCAAGCGTGGCTCGTCGGAATCCTGTCGGGCGCGTTGCTCGCAGGCAGCGCGGTGGCGCTGGCGCAACAGAAGCCGGCTGAAGCACCCTCGGGTGAGGTGGCGCTCGGCACGGTCACGATTCCGCGGGCTGTCACGGCGGACGGGAAGCCGCTCGCCCGCGGCCGCTACTCCCTGCGCCTGACGGCCCAGTCGGCACAGCCGACCGTGCCCGGACAGCTCCCGGACCTCAACCGCTGGGTCGAGTTCGTCCAGGGCGGCCAGGTGAAGGGACGCGAAGTCGTGAGCATCGTCCCCGCGGACGAGGTGAGCACGACGCAGCCGGGGCCGGACATGCCCGGGCACGTCGGGCGCAACGGCTCGCGCGTGGAAATGCTGAAGGGCGGCGAGTATCTCCGGATCTGGATCGCGCGCGGGGGCACTCACTACCTGCTGCACCTGCCGCCGTCCGGCGCCTAGGCGACGGGCCGCAGACGCGTTCAACTGAACCGCCGGTCCGGATCAGAATCCGGACCGGTGTCGCTCCCTCCCGCCGTTTCAACCGCCGCAGACTCGCGGCTATCCCCCAATCGACATCACGTCGAACTGCTCATGGTGCAGGTGGACGTCCGACTTGACGATGACGTCCTTGCCGAGCAGGTGTTTCAGGTCCTTGAGCACGTTACGCTCCTCTTCCTTGAGCGCGCGGGCGATGTCCGGGTTCACGCGTAAGAGCACCCCCGGCCCGTCCATGTCCGACCCGACCTTTTTCACCTCTGACAGAATCTCGTAGCAGATCGTCGAGCTCGACTTGATGGTCCCGGCCCCCGAGCAGTACGGACACGGCTCGGTCAGGACCCGCTCCAGGCTCTGCTTCACGCGTTTGCGCGTGATGATCACGAGCCCGAAGTCGGACACCTGCAGCGGCTTCGACGGCGCCCGGTCCTTGCGCAACTCCTGCTCGACCGTCTGGAAGACCTTCAGCCGGTTCTTCTTCTCCTCCATGTCGATGAAGTCGAGGACGATGATGCCGCCGAGGTCGCGCAGGCGGATCTGGCGAACGATCTCCTTGACCGCTTCGAGGTTGGTCTTGAGGATGGTGTCCTCCAGCCGGCCGGCGGTCTTCTTGCCGACGTAGCGGCCGGTGTTGACGTCGATGGCGACCAGGGCTTCGGTCTGGTTGATCACGATGGAGCCGCCCGACTTGAGCCAGACCTTGCTGCGCAGCGCCTTGTCGAGCTCGGCCTGGACGCCGTATTCCTCGAAGATCGGGTAGTCCTTGTCGTAGAGCTTCACCCGCGCCGACAATGCCGGCATGATGCGGCCGACGAACTCGACGATGCGCTGGTGCTCCGGCGCATGGTCGATGCGAATGGCCGTGTAGTCGTCGGTGAGCAGATCGCGCAGGAGCTTTGCGACCAGGCTCGGTTCCTGGTAGACGACGGCGGGCGCGCGGTGCGTCTCCATCTTCTGGCGCATGTCGACCCAGATGCGATGGAAGTACTGCAGGTCGGCGAGGATGTCGTCCTTGGGGCGCTCTTCCGCGGCGGTGCGGACGATCACGCCGCCGTTGAAGGCATGCTGCTCGCGAAACTCGCGCACCAGGCCGCGCAGGCGGCTGCGCTCCTCGCGGCTGGCGATCTTGCGTGAGATGCCGATGTGATCGACCGTCGGCATGAAGACGAGGAAGCGGCCGGGCAGGGTGACGTGCGAGGTGAGCCGCGCCCCCTTGGTGCCGAGCGGCTCCTTGGCGACCTGCACGAGGATCTCCTGCCCTTCCTTGAGCAGGTCCTCGATGCGCGGTTCGTCCGCGCGCTCGCGCCCCTCAGCGCGTTCGGGCCGCGCCCCGCCGGCGCGGCCGCCGGGCCGCCCGCCGCGGCGCGGCGCGCCCGGCTTGTCGCCCGCTTTCTCGCCCTCGTCCTCCTCCTCCTCGTCATCGAACAGGTCGGCCGGGCTGATGACGTCGGACACGTAGAGGAACCCGTCGCGCTCGAGGCCGATGTCCACGAACGCCGACTGCATGCCGGGCAGCACTTTCGAGACCCGGCCCTTGTAGACGTTGCCGACGACGCCGCGATTGCGCTCGCGCTCGACGAAGATTTCCGCGACGAGGTCGTCCTCGAGAATCGCCACACGTGTCTCGTGGCCGTTCGAGGAGATGATCATTTCCTTGTTCATGGTGTCCGGTTGGTCCAGGCGGGGCCGGCCGGCGCGCGTGCGCGCGGCGCCGCCGTCCGCTCAGTTGGTGAAGCGGCGCATCCGCACGTTGAGGATGAGGCCGAAGCCCGCCAGCGTCGCGATCATGGACGACCCGCCGTAGCTCATGAGCGGCAGCGTGAGTCCCTTGACCGGCGCCAGTCCCGCCGACATGGTGATGTTATAGATGACCTGAAACGTGAATGTCGCCAGCACGCCGAGCACGAGATAGGCGCCAAGGCGATCCTTCGCCAGCTTGGCCGCCTCCAGCGCCCTCATGATCACGAACAGGTACAACCCGAGCACGACGATGACGCCGGCAAACCCCTGTTCCTCCGCGAGCACGGAGAAGATGAAGTCGTTGTGCGCCACCGGCAGGAAGCGCAGCTGGCCCTGTGTCCCCTGGCGGAAGCCCTTCCCCCACAGGCCGCCGGAGCCGACGGTGATGCGCGCCTGAATCTGCTGGTAGCCGGCCCCGCGCGCGTCCTGTTCCGGGTCGAGGAACGTCTCGATGCGCTCGCGCTGGTAGTCCTGCAGCGCGAACTGCCAGGCGAAGGGGGCCGAGATGACGCCGACCAGCGCCAGCATCGCCAGATACTTGACCGGCAGCCCGGCGGCGAAGGTCACGACGAGCAGGATCGGCAGCAGCGTCACCGCCGTGCCCAGGTCCGGCTGCCGCGCGATGAGCAGCACCGGGATCGCGGTGAGGACGACGGCCAGGAACAGCTCGTTGGCCGTCAGCACCTGCCGCCGGCTGTCGCCGAGCAGCTTGGCCAGCACCAGCGCCAGCGTCGCCTTGGCGAACTCGGAGGGCTGCAGGTTGAACGCGCCGAGGTCGATCCAGCGCCGCGAGCCGCCGCGGACGGCGCCGAAGAACATCACGAAGACGAGCAGCCCGATGAGCAGCAGGTAGACCAGGTGCGACTTGTCGGCCAGCGTCCGGTAGTCGACGACCAGCGCCGCCGTCATGACCATCAGCCCGAGGGCGACGGCGTAGATCTGCGTCCAGTAGACGCCGCTCGGGCCGCCGGTCGTGCTGTAGATCATCGCCAGGCCGACGCCGCACAGGGCCACCACGGCCGCGATCAGCGCCCAGTCGATGTGGAAGTAGAGCCGGCGTTCGAGCATCGACGCTACCGGACTGGCCCGCGGCCGCTGACCTCGTCGGCCGCGACCGGCGTCACGACCCGCACCGGCGTGGCCGGCGCGGGGACCGTGGGCGCCGGCATCGCGGGCAGCGGGCGGCCCTCCTTCTGCGCGTAATACGTTTCGATGACGTGGCGCGCGATCGGGGCGGCCAGGTAGCCGTGCTCGGAGTGTTCCGCGAAGATGACGCCGGCGAGCTCGGGGTTGTCGCGCGGCACCATGAACACGAACCAGCCGTGGTCGCGCAGGTCCTTGTCGCTGCCGCGGGCACGCAGCCTGCCCTGCAGCGAGATCACCTGGGCGGTGCCGGTCTTGCCCGACACGTCGCGGCCCGCGATGCGGGCGCGGCCGG
Organism: uncultured Acidobacteriota bacterium; assembly: GCA_963707795.1. GTDB lineage: Bacteria > Acidobacteriota > Vicinamibacteria > Vicinamibacterales > UBA2999 > JACCSI01. The sequence goes on from OY970174.1 coordinate 2,576,204, forward strand.
CGGTGCCGGCGCCGTTGACCGCCAGCCACAGGCCATCGTGAATCGCGTCCACCGTCTCCCGTTTCAGCATGACCGGCGCGTACGGGTTCGCCGGCGGCGGCACGTCCTGCCACCCGCTGCCGTCGTCGACCGCGGCGACCAGTCGCGGCACGTGCCGCACGCCGCCGTTGGCGAGCGTGGACATCATCACCGCCAGCCCCATCGGCGTCACCGCGTTGTAGCCCTGCCCGATGGCCACCGAGATGGTCTCACCCGCATACCACTTCTCGTTGCGCGTCCGCTGCTTCCACTCGGTGGACGGGACCAGGCTGTCCTGCTCGTTGGGCAAGTCGATGCCGCTGCGGCCGGCCAGCCCGAGGTTGACCGCCCATTTGTGAATCCGGTCGACGCCGAGCATGTTGCCGAGCGTGTAGAAATAGACGTTGCAGGACTTCTCGATGGCGTGCCGCAAATCCACGCTGCCGTGCCCGCCGCGCAGGTGGCACTGGAAGTAGCGTCCGTAGAACGTGGCGCCGCCGGGACAGTTGACCCGGAAGGACGGCGAGATCAGCCCTTCCTCGAGCGCCGCGGTGGCGACGACGAGCTTGAACGTCGAGCCCGGCGAGTAGCGGCCCTGGATCGCCCGGTTCTGCAGCGGCCGCAGCTTGTCGTTGAGGAGTGCGCGGTAGGCATCCCGATCGATGCCGCCGGCGAATGCGTTCGGGTCGTACGCCGGCAGGCTGACCAGCGTCCGCACGTCGCCGTTGCGCGGGTCGAGGACGATCGCCGAGCCCCAGAACCCGAGCGTGCGGAAGCCCTCTTCCGCGGCTTCCTGCATCGCCAGGTCGAGCGTGAGCTTCACGCGGCGGCCCTCGACCGGGTCGATGCGTCCGAGATCGCTGATCTCGCGGCCCAGACTGTTGACCACGACCTTGCGGGCGCCGTCCTGTCCCATCAGCAGGCCGTTGTAGTTCTTCTCCACGCCGGTCTGCCCGACGATGGTGCCGAGCGAGAAACCGCCCTCGCCGACCTGCGTCTCGTTGGCTTCGCCGACGTAGCCGATCAGGTGCGCGGCGAGCGACTCGGCCGGATACTGCCGCGTCGGCACCTGCTGCACGACCACGTCGGGCAGCTCGTGCTCGAGCCGGCGGGCCTGCACGGCTGCGACCTGCCCCAGCGTCGCATCCGAGATCACCACGATGGGCCGGTACGACGGTTCGTGCCGGTGACGCGCGACGATCTCGCGGATCTCGCCGGCGTCCACGCCGGTCACCGCGGCGAGCACCTCGATGGTCCGCTCGATGTTCTTGCTGTGCTCGCGCAGGATCGAGATGTTCAGCGAATCGCGGTTCTCGACCACCACGCGTCCATGACGATCGAGAATGATTCCGCGCGGCGCCCGCAGCGGCAGCGTCCGCTGGTGGTTGCTCTCCGCCATCTCCTTGAACTTGGTGTGCTGGGCAATCTGGAAGAACCAGAAGCCCCCGACGAGCAGGACGAAGCCGCTCAGCACCACGGCCTGGATGGCCGTCACGCGCGTGGCGAGCCGCTTCTTGTCTTCAGCGATTGCCATGGTCATTCACGCCGCCGCAGGTGCCGGTCGCGCCGGCGCGGCAATCCGGCACTGCCGGCCGCCGCACACCGCAGGGCAAAGTGTTCCCTGTCAGTAGTTTACCTCAATGCCTGGGGGCCCGGCGGAGACGCCGGCGGGCCCGCAGGCCGGGCAGCAGTTCGACCAGTTGCGCGCCGACCACGCCCAGAAAGCCGTTGCCCACGGCCTGGCTCAGCACGGCGCCGTACGGCGACTCGAACTGCCGCAGGTCGAGGACGACATAGAGCCCCATGAAAATGGCGGCGTGCAGGACCGTCGCCAGGACGAATACGACGAAACGCGACAGCGGCGCGGTCAGGATGAACTGCGTCCCGAGCATGCCGGCGACGAATCCGACGACCGTCTTGGCCAGCCCCCCGACGCCGATGATGCCGCTCGACAACGAGTCCTGCACCAGCCCGGCCACGCTGCCGAGCAGCAGTCCCTTGACCGGGCCGGAAATGAGCGCCAGGTAGACGACGACGATCAGCACCAGGTCGAGCGCGGCCGTGCCGCGAATGACCAGGCTCGCCAGCGTCGTCTGCAGCGCCAGCGCGGCGGCGATCGCCGCGAGGCCTGCCGCGATCTTCACTCGCGCGGTCCCTGCGGCGGCGTGCCGCCGGGCGCCGTGCCGTTCCCCGGCCGCGCCGCGCGCGGCACCGCCGGCGCGGCGGCCACCGGCGGCGAGGCGTTTACCGCGGCGGCCCGGCGCTCGGCGTCGATGGTCGCGGCCTCGGCGGCGATCTGCTCGGCGGTGATCGCCGGCGGCGGGGTGGTGACGACCAGGACCTCCTCCAGCCGCGAGAAGTCGACCGAGGGGCGGACGGTGATGTCGTGATACGTGCCCGGACCGCGGTTGACCACGTCCACGGTGCCGATGACGAAGCCCTTGGGATAGATCCGGTCGATCCCGGAGGTCACGACGAGGTCGCCCGGCTTGACGTCGGCGGTGCCCGGCACGTACTCCATCCGCAGCGCTGCGCCCTGGCCGATGACGATGCCCTGCACGCGGGTGCGCTCGATCATCGCGCCGGCGGCGGCGTTGCGATCGATCAGCATCTGCACGCGGGAGGCGCGGGGGCTGGGCAGGATGACGCGCCCGACGACGCCGGTGGGCGAGATGACGGCCATGTCGCGCCCGACGCCGTCGCTGTTGCCCTTGTCGATCGTCATGTCGCGAAACTCCAGCGTCGCCGGCCCGGCGATGACCTCGGCGGCCACGGTCTCGAGGCCGGATCGCTCGCGCAGCTCGAGCAGCTGGCGCAGACTGTCGGTGCGCCGCGCCTGCGCCCGCTCCTCCTGCAGCCGCACCTGCATCGTCTGCAGCTCGCGCTTGAGCTGTTCGTTCTCGATCTGGACGTCGCGCAACGCGACGTAGCCGCTCCACAACCCGCGCACCCGGTCGATGCCCGTCATCGTCCCGCGCTGCACTTCGGCGAACACGCCGAAGGTGAGCACCTGGATGATCGGGATGCCCGCCGTGGTGCTCACCTGCGCCGAGATCAGGATGACGTGCAGCACGACGGCGCCGGCCAGCACCAGCAGGGGCCGTTGCGACAGCTGGTCAGTCGATGGCAATTTTCCTCAGTAAGTCGAAGTCCGACAGCATTTTGCCGGCCCCCAGCACGACCGAGGACAGCGGGTCCTCGGCCATCGTCACCGGCAGTCCGGTCTCCTCGCGCAGCCGCTTGTCGAGGTTGCGCAGCAGCGACCCGCCGCCGGTGAGCACAATCCCCCGATCCACGATATCGGCCGATAGCTCCGGCGGCGTACGCTCGAGGGCCACCCGGACGGCGTCGACGATGACGTTGACCGTCTCGGCGAGCGACTCGCGAATCTCCTCGTCGGTGATGGTGATGGTCTTGGGCACGCCCTCGATCAGGTGCCGGCCCTTGATTTCCATGGTGATGCGCTCGTCCACCGGGTAGGCCGAGCCCAGCTCCATCTTGATCGCCTCGGACGTGCGCTCGCCGATCAGGAGGTTGTAGGTCTTCTTGATGTACTGGATGATCGCCTCGTCCATCTCGTTGCCGGCGACCCGCACCGCCTTGCTGTAGACGATGCCCGCCAGCGAGATGACCGCGATGTCGGTGGTGCCGCCGCCGATGTCCACCACCATGCTGCCCGCCGGTTCGGTGATCGGCAGGCCGGCGCCGATCGCCGCCGCCATCGCCTCCTCGACCAGGTGCACCTCGCTCGCCTTGGCGCGATACGCGCTGTCCTTGACCGCGCGCTTCTCCACCTGTGTGATCTCCGACGGCACGCCGATGATGATGCGCGGGCGCACCCACACGTTGCCGTTGTGCGCCTTCTTGATGAAGTAGGTCAGCATCTTCTCGGTGACGTCGAAGTCGGCGATGACCCCGTCCTTCATCGGCTTGATGGCGACGATGTTGCCGGGGGTCCGCCCCAGCATCTCCTTGGCCTCGCGCCCGACCGCTTCGACGCGGCCGTTCACTTTGTTCACCGCCACGATGGACGGTTCGTTGACCACGATGCCGCGACCCTTCGCATAGACACACGTGTTGGCGGTCCCGAGGTCGATCGCCAGATCGGTCGAGAGGAACGACAGAAACGAGCCCAGTCCCAAGTGACGTCCTTTCAATCCGCGGCGTCGTCGCCGCCCGCAACCAGTACGCCGTTCTTGCCGGATCCCTTGACCCGATACATGGCCATGTCCGCGGCCTTGACCAGCTCCTCGGCCGAGGCCGCGACGTCGGGCAGGGTGGCCACACCCACCGAGACGCTGAGCCGGATGTCGAGCGACTCGGCGGCGAGGAAGGCGTGGCCGGCAATCCGCTCGCGCACCCGCTCGCCCACGGCCACCGCCCCCTCCGATCCAGTATCCGGCAGGATGAGCGCGAACTCGTCACCGCCGAAGCGGGCGACGACGTCGGTCTCCCGCGCCGACCCGCGAATCACCCGCCCCGCCTCGACCAGCGCCCGGCTGCCGACCGAGTGGCCGTGCACGTCGTTGACCCCCTTGAACCCATCGAGGTCCACGAACAGCAGCGACAGGGGCCGCCCGCTCCGCGACGCCCGCTTGACCTCCCGGCGCAGCGACAGGTTCAGGTAGCGCGAGTTGTAGAGCTGCGTCAGATCGTCGGTGACCGACAGCTCTTCGGCGCGCCGGAGGGCAATCGCATTATCGAGCGCAACCGCCGCCCCCTCCAGCACCGTCGCCAGAACGCTCTCCAGGGCGGTGCCCAGCCGCGGTTCCACGGCGGCCGCGGCCCGTTCGAGGAGGATCCAGGCGGCAATCGTGCGCGACCGGCAGCGCAGCGGCACCCCGAGCACCGCCCCGCAGGCCCCGCGCACCCGGGCGTCGCGCCGCAGATCGGCGGCCGCAAACGGCCGTCCGTGGGACAGGACCCAGCGCCCCACGTCGCCGGCCGCCACCGAGAGATGGCCGCTCAGCCCCCGCCCGGCCAGCGCCACCACCTGGCCCTCGCGGTCGGTGGCGAGCACGGCGCAGGCGGTCGCATCGAGCCACTCGGCCGCCCGATCCACCAGCAGGTCGCCGATGCGCTGCGGATCCTGGCACTCGTGCGCGGCCCGGATCAGCGCCAGCTGCGTGTCTGGCTTCCCGAGACGGCCCGTCAAAACGCGCTGGCTCTGTCGGAGGCGGGTTGCGAGGTCGGGGCGGGCACCCGGCGAGGGTGGCATCAGATACTCGGCTTCCAGCCGGTCTCAGACCGCCTGAGAGGCAGGGTCCAACCGCCGTAAGTCCTTACGAGCTTGGCAATATATCACGAGGAACGGCCGTGTTACGATCAGCGTTTCCCCTCAGGACCCCGTTATGACGATGCTCGACCGGATGCGGCGCCACAAAGGCTGGCTCAAGTGGAGCCTGGCGCTCGTCGTCCTCACCTTCGTGGTGTTCTACATCCCCGATTTCCTGGCCACCAGCCCGAGCGCCGCGCCGAGCGAAGTGGTCGCCGAGGTCGAGGGCGCCGACATCACGGTCCGCGACTTCAAGCGGCGCTATGCCGCCCAGCTGCAGGCCTATCGCAACGCCTACGGCGCGCAGATGAGCGAACAGCTGCTGCGCCAGCTCGGCATCGAGCAGCAGATCCTGCAGCAGCTGGTCGACGAAGAGGCGATGGTCGCCGAGGCGCGGCGCCAGGGCATCTCGGTGAGCGACGTCGAGATTCGCGAGCGCATCCTGGCGATCCCCGCCTTCCAGGAGAACGGCCGCTTCATCGGCGAAGCGCGCTACCGGCAGATGCTGCAATTCAACAATCCGCCGATGACGACGACCGAGTTCGAGGACAGCCTGCGGCGCGCGCTGCTGGTCGAAAAACTGCGCAACGCCATCACCGGCTGGATGTCGATCGCCGACGAGGAGGTCGCCGACGAATATCGCCGGCGCAACGAAAAGGTGAAGCTCGACGTCGTCCCGCTGACGCCGGATGCCTTCCGCAGCCAGGTCACGGTCACCGAGTCGGACGTCGCGGCGCATTTCGAGGCCAACAAGGAGGCCTACCGCGTCGGCGAGAAGCGCAAGGTCCGCTACGCGCTGGTCGACGTCGATCGCATCCGCGAGCAGACCATCGTGCCAGCGTCCGAGATCGAGGCCTTCTATCAGCAGAACCAGGCGCAGTACTCGACGCCGGAACAGGTGCACGCCAGCCACATCCTGCTCAAGACCGAAGGCAAGGACGAAGCCGCGGTGCGGGCGCGGGCCGAGGAGGCGCTCACGCGGGTCAAGGGGGGCGAGGATTTCGCGGCCCTGGCCAAGGAGTACTCGGAGGACGAATCGAACAACGCGACGGGCGGCGACCTCGATTACTTCGGGCGCGGCTCGATGGTGCCGGAGTTCGAGCAGGCGGCGTTCGCCATGAAGGCCGGCGAGGTCAGCGACCTGGTCAAGACGTCGTTCGGATTCCACATCATCAAGCTGGTCGATCGCCGCGACGCGGCCACCCGGCCGCTCGCCGAGCTGCGACCCGAGATCGAGGAGCAGCTGAAGGGGGAGAAGGCCCAGCAGCAGGCCGAGCAGACCGCCAAGGCGGTCGAGGCGCAGATGAAGACCGCCGCCGACCTCGATCGCATCGCCAAGGAGCGCGGGTTGCTCGTGCAGGAGACGGGGCTGTTTCTGCGCGACGAACCGGTGGACGGCCTCGGGCCCGCGCCGGAAGTGGCGGCGCAGGCGTTCCAGCTCGCCGAGGGCAGCGTCAGCCCGGCGCTGCGCGTGCCGCGCGGGTGGGTGTTCGTCACCGTGACGCAGAAGCAGGATCCGTACGTGCCGCAGCTCGCCGAGGTGCGCGACCGCGTCCGCGACGACCTGGTCGCGCAGCGGGCGGCCGACCTCGCGAAGTCCCGGGCGGCCGAGATCGCCGCCATGCTCAAGGGTGCGGGCGACTTCGCCGCCGCCGCCAAGAAGGCCGGCCTGGAAGTCAAGCCGACCGAGCTGATCCCGCGCGGCTCGCCGCTCCCCGACATCGGGGTGAGCCCCGAAATCGACACCGTGGTCTTCCCGTTGCCGGTGGGCGCCGTCAGCGACCCGATCACCACACCGCAGGGCACGGCCATCGTGCGGGTGGTCGAAAAAGAAGGGGTGACCGACGAGCAGGTGGCCGGCGGGATGGACCAGACGCGCGAAGAGCTGGTCAACCAGCGGCGGGATCGCTTCTTCAGCGGCTACATGGTCAAAGCCAAGGAATCGCTCGCCATCGCCATCAACCAGGAAACGCTGGCGCGCGCCGTGGGGACCTCGCCGGCCTCGCCCCTGGCGCCGGCGGCGGCGCGCTGAGCCGCGGCGACAGCGCGGCGACGGGTCCGACTCAGCGCAGGAACACGTAGGGCATGTGCGCGAGGATCTCGCCGGAGCGGAACAGGCGGGACGGCGCGAGCAGCGCACCCAGGATGCGGCGGTCGCGCGGCCCGAGCAGCGTGGCGATCGCTTCGGCGGTGCTCGGCGCCGCCGACTGATCGAACTGCTCGCTGAGCAGCTCGTACACGCTGCGGCGCGGCGGATAGATCACCAGCTCGACTTCTTCCTCGGCGGCGATGCGGGCGCGCTGCTTGGCCACCGCGATGGCGGTCTGTAAGCCGCCGAGCTGATCGACCAGGCCCACCTGGCGCGCCTGCTGCCCGGTCCACACCCGGCCCTGCGCAATCTGGTCGATCTTCTCCGGCGAGGTCTGTCGCGCCTCGGCGACTTTCTCGACGAACTGGTCGTAGAACGACCTGCATCGATTCCAGCACCTTGGCCCGCTCCTCGTCGGTGAATCGGCGGTCGGGCGAGTAGATCTCGGCGTGCCGGCCCTCGCTGGTGGCCTCGATGTTGGCGCCGAACTTGTCGAACGTGCCGCCGGTCACGAACTTGCCCGTGTAGATGCCGATCGAGCCGGTCAGCGTGCCCGGCTGCGCCACCAGCACGTCGCCGGCCATGGCGATGTAGTAGCCGCCCGACGCCGCCAGGTCGGACATCGAGACGACGATCGGGCGCTTGTGCGGGTCGTTCTTGGTGATGGTGAGCTCGCGCCAGATGACGTCGGACGCGGTGGACGCGCCGCCCGGACTGTCGATGCGCACGACGATGGCGCGGATCGAGGGGTCGGCACGAATGCGGCGGATGTACTCGACCAGCGAGTCGGAGCCGACGACGGGACCGTTGACCGGGTCGTAGCCGCTGCGCCCGAGCGTGATGGCGCCGACGGCGTGCAGCACCGCGATGCGGCTGCGCCGGCGCACGCCGAGCGATTCCCAGCTCACCCCGCTGTAATCGTCGCTCTCGAGCAGCGTCAGCTCGCCCGGGTCGCCAACCTCCTGCACCAGGTCGTCGAGCTCGTCCTCGTACGCCAGGTCGTCCACCAGGCCGTGCCGGAGCGCGTCCTCGGGCAGCAGGGGTCCCTCGTCGATGGCGGTCCGCACCTCGCCCTCGCTCTTGTGGCGCCCGTCGGCGATGCCGCGCACCAGCTGGTCGAACTGGTCGCGGTTGAGCGCGGTGCTCATCTCCTTGTGCGCCGGCGTGAACGTCTTTTCCGTGAAGATGTTGATCGCGGTCTTGTAGTCGCCGATGTGCAGGAGATCGGGGTAGGCGCCGGCCCAGTCGAGCGTGCCGCGGAGGAAAACTTCGTACGTGGCCACGCCGGTCAGATCGAGCGTGGCGGTAGGCAGCAGGAAGACCTTGTCGGCGGCCGTGGCCAGGTAGTACTCGCGATCGCCGCCATACTCGAGAAAAGCGTAGACCGGCTTGCCCGAGGTCTTGAAGTCCACCACCGCTTCCCGCAGCTCCTGCACCTTCGCCCAGAACGGCGATTCGAGGGCGCGCGGCGCCAGCAGCACGGCCGAGACGCGGCTGTCGGACTTCGCCTTGCGCAGCGCCTCGACGTAGCGCGCGCAGCGTGCGCGCCTCGGCGCGGCTCACGAACTGCAGGACGTCGTCGGGCAGGATCTCGAAAATCTCGCCGCCGGGGCGCAGCACCAGCGTGGAGTGATCGCTGACCCGCAGCGAGCGCGGACCGACGAAGGCGTAGAGCAATGCCAGGCCCGCGATCGACACGGTCGCGGCGGCGAGGAGCAGGACGACGACCAGGCCGAGGCCACGTTTCATACAGGTCAGGCGGCAGAAGGACCAGGCGCCGCAACGGCGGTGGCGGTTCGGCCCGGCTTCAAGCAGTATATCTCCTGGTCCAGCCGCCAGCTGGGCCGGGAGTCCGCTGCCGATGCACCACTTCGACGAATACACCTCCGTCGCCGACGCCGCGTTCCAGGGCGCGCCAGGCGCCTACAGTGAAGAAGCGGCGCAGGCGCTGCTCGGCAACGCCGCCCGCCTCATGCCCTGCGCCACGCTGGAGCAGACCTTCGACGCCGTCGTCGACGGACGGGCGAGCCATGCCGTCGTCCCGGTCGAGAACGCCGTGTCGGGGACCGTCCCCGGCGTCTACGAGCTGCTCCTCGCGCACGACTTCGTCGTCACCGCCGAGACCTCGCTCAATATCGATCACGTGCTGGTCGGGGCCAAGGGGGCGCGCCGCGACGGGTTGCGCCGGGTGATGTCGCATCCGATCGCGCTCGCCCAGTGCGCGGACTTCTTCCGCGCCCACCGCGGCCTCGAAGCGGTGACCGTGTTCGACACGGCGGGCGCCGTGCGCATGGTGGTCGAGGCCGGGGATCCGCATGCCGCGGCGATCGCCTCGCGGCGGGCGGCGGCGCTGTACGGCGGCGACATCCTGGCCGAGCGGATTCAGGACGTGCCGGCGAACTGGACGCGCTTCCTGATGCTCATGGCGCGCAGCCAGGCGCCGGCCTCGCGCTCCGGCCACAAGGCGATCGTGGCCTGCGGCCTGCGCCACGAGCCGGGCACGCTGGTACGCGCGCTGCAGCACATCGCCGATCAGGGCCTCAGCGTCACCAAGATCGAAGGGCAGCCGATCAAGGGCGCGCCGTTCGAGTATCGCTTCGTAGTCGAGACCGTCGCGCACGACGGCCGCGCCATCGATGCCGACGACTTTGCCGGCCTGGCGGCGAGCACCGAGTGGTGCACGCTGCTCGGCATCTACGATCCGATGCCGCGCCCGGAGGCGGCGCCCGCCGGAGGTGCCGCGTGACCGCCCGGGCCGTGCTCGTCGCGGCGGCGATGGCCGGGCTGTGGACGTCCGCGGCGGCCGCGGTCCAGATCTGGGACCCGGACGAGCTCGGCACGTTCTCGATCATCGCCCGCGACCCGGAGAGCGGCGAGCTGGGGATGGCGGTGCAGTCCAAGGCGTTCGCCGCCGGCAACCGGGCGATGACGATCAAGGGCGGGGTCGCCGTGATCGCGCACCAGGCTTCGGCGAACCCGATGTACGGCGCCATCGGCCTCGAGTTGCTCGCGGCCGGCATGACGCCGGAGGCGGCGCTCGCGTTCATGCTGCGCAGCGACGAGGGCCGCGACAACCGGCAGGTCGCGATTCTCGACGCCGACGGCCGCACCGCCGCGTGGAGCGGCCCGGGCGCGAACGATTGGAAGGGACACACCTGCGGGGTGGATTATTGCGCCCAGGGGAACATCCTGACCGGGCCGGGCGTGGTGGCGGCGATGGTGTCGTCGTTCACCGCCTCGTCCGGTCCCTTGCCGGAGCGGCTCCTGTCCGCCCTGGACGCGGCGCAGGCGGCGGGCGGCGACGCGCGCGGCATGCAGTCGGCCGCGCTGGTGATCGTGCGGCCGCTCGCCGGCTCGGGGGGCTTCGGCGATCGCGTCATCGACCTGCGCGTGGACGACCACCGGACGCCGCTCGGCGAGCTGCGGCGCCTGTTGCAGATGGCGCGATCGAACCAGCTGGTGTCGGAGGCCAACCGCCGGCTCGGCGCGGCGGACGCGGTGCGTGCGGTGGACATCGCGGCGAAGGCCACGACCTTGTCGCCGGAGAACGACAATGCGTGGATCGCGCTCGCAGCCATTCATCTGCAGGCCGGGCGCAAGGATGCGGCGCTGACCGCACTCGGCCGCGCCATCGAACTCAACCCGGCCAACCGGCGGCAACTGCCGCGGAACAAGAACTTCGCCGCCCTGCACGCCGACCCGGCGTTCCTCCGCCTGGTCGCCCAGTGAGCGGCTTCACCCTGACGCGGGGCGATTTCGAGCAGGCTCGGGCCCGGATCGCGCCGCACATCGCCCGCACCCCGCTGCTCGCATCGCGCCAGCTCAACGAGCGCTGTGGCTACGACGTCCGCCTCAAGGCGGAGATGTTCCAGCGCGTCGGTTCGTACAAGATCCGCGGGCCGCTCAACAAGTTCGCGCTGATGTCCGACGCCGACAAGCGCCGCGGCGTCGTGTGCTCGTCGGCGGGCAACCACGCGCAGGGCGTGGCGCTGGCGGCGCGGATTCACGGCATCCGGGCGGTCGTCTGCATGGCGGCCAACGCGACCCCGTCGAAGATCGCCGCGACGCGCGGCTACGGCGCCGAGGTGATCCTGCACGGCTCCATCTGGGACGAAGCGAACGACCGCGCCCGCGAGCTGGTCCGCCGCGACGGGCTGACTTACGTGCACCCCTTCGACGACGAGCAGTTGATCGCCGGCCAGGGGACACTGGGCCTCGAGATCGTCGAGGACTGGCCGGAGGTCGATGCCATCGTCGTGCCCATCGGCGGCGGCGGTCTCATTTCCGGCGTCGCGATGGCCGCGAAGAGTCACAACCCGGCGGTGCGGGTGATCGGCGTCGAATCCGCCGACGGCCCGGCGATGCAGCGCAGCGTCGCCGCGGGCCGCCTCGAGACCATCGACTGCCGGACCGTGATCGACGGACTGCGCGTGCGGCGGGTTGGCGACATCAACTTCTCGGTCGTCCAGCGCTTCGTCGACGAGATCGTCGCGCTGCCGGACCGCGACATCTTCGACGCGATGCTGTGGGTGATGGAGCGCTGCAAGCTCGTGGTCGAAGGGGCCGCCGCGGCGCCGGTGGCGGCGCTGCTGCACGGGTTGGTGAAGCTGCCCGCGCCGTCGAAGGTGGCGGTCGTGCTGTCCGGCGGCAATCTCGACCTCGATCAGCTGCGGACGCTGACGTGGAACTGACCGGCCGGCGCGCGCTGGCGGCGGCATTCCGGTCGCGGGTGCGGGTCGTGCCGTGCCGGGATCAGCGGCCGATGAGCGCCAGCGCCGCCGCCACGCCCTCGGCCAGCGTTTCCGCACGGCCGCGCCCCCAGTAGTGCAGGAAGTAGATGGTCGGGGCGCCGGTGGTCATGTGGTGATGGATGGCCACGATCTCGAGCCCCGCGTTCCGCATCGCCTTGAGCACCGGCGTCACCTCGGCGGCCAGCATCGCGACGTCGCCGGCGACCACCGCGTCGCCGTCGGACCCGGCGAATGCCGCCCAGGTGTTCAGACCCATGCGTGCGTCGATGCGGGCGCCATGCTCGCGGACCATCAGGTCGTCGCGGCCGATCGTGATCTTGTACACGGGGCCGTTCTGCTCCCCGGCATGCCCGACGATCCTGGCCAGCCGCGCCGCATCGAGCGGGCCGGCTGGCAGTTCGGCGCCGGTGGCGACCTGGCCGGCAAACGGATCCCGCGCCATCAGGTCGAGCGCCGGGCGGATCTTCTTCGCCAGCTCGGCAGCGGTGCCCACGCCGTGGACGTGCATGTAGTAGATGCGCGGCGTTTCGCGCAGGAAGTGATTGTGCAGCGCGGTGACGTCGAGGCCGGCGTTCAGCACCGCTGACATCACAGGATTCACCTCGCTCTCGGTCACGACGAGGTCTCCCATCATGACGTCCATGCCGTGGTCGCCCTTGGTCAGCGCCACCCAGCCGCCGAATCCGAGCGGGACGGGCACGATGACCCCGGCGACGGTGACGCTCAGGTCATTGCGTGGAATGTTGACCTTGAGCACATTGCCCTTGAAGTCCCCCGTGCGGTTGAGAGCCTTCAGCACGGCGGCGTAGTCGGCCGGCATGTCCTGCGCGGCGACCGGCGCACCAACACACCAGGCGACCAGGAGCACGGCGGTGAGGGTTCGCATGGCCTGAATTGTAATGGCGCCTGTCACCCGGCAGCGCTCAGGGACGCCCCGGCGATGAAACCTGGGCGGTCCTCGCCTGCGCAGGAGTTTGCTCGGCCGTCGCGCGGGCAGGTGGCTACGGCCCCGGCGGTTTCAGATACTGGTTGCAGGCGGATGCGTTGAAGCCGCGCAGATTGCGACCACCACCACGGCGGCGGTCAAGTCAGTTCCGGTGCGCGACCGCCGGGTTCGTGCCGAGGGTCGCGGCGAGCGCGCGCGCCTGCGGGGCGACCAGCACATCGAGCTCGACGATGGGCAGCTCCACGCGCGCGAGCAACTCGCGCGCCGCCGACGCGTCGCCCAGCGCCTGGCGAATCGCCGCCGCGTGATAGACGATGCGCAGATCGCGCGTGCCGGTGCGCAGCGCCGCTTCCGACGCGCGCCGCGCTTCGGCCGTGCGGCCGGCCTTGAAATAGGCCCACGCCAGCGCGTCCATCGTGTGCAGGTCGCGGCGGTCGGCGGCAGCGGCTTCCGCCAGCGCGACCGCCTCGGGAATGTGGCGGTCGCGTTCGGCGAGAAACCGCGCCAGCGCCTGTGGCTGCGGCTCTTCGCTCGCCCACCCTTCACGTTCGAGCTGTTCGGCCTGCCGATACAGCGCTTCCGCGCGATCGCCGCGGCCGGCACGGGCGTACAGATCGCCGATCACGGCGGCGAGCTCGGGAGTCGCCGTGCGCGCGTGCATCTGCTCGTAGAGGGCCAGCGCCGCGGGCAGGTCGCCTTCGGCCACCTTCACGCGTGCGAGGCCGGCCAGCGCGTACGGGTGATGCGGAAACGTGAAGGCGGCGCGTTCGAACTCCCGCCGCGCCTCGCCGAGCCGTCCATCCTGCAGCAGCAGATTGCCGATCTGGGCGTAGTGCCAGGCCTGCCCTTCGGCATCATGGGCGCTGGTGCCGTCAGCGGCCATGCGCATGCTCTCGAGCGCACCGGTCAGATCGCCCGTGAGCTCGAGGGCGTAGGCGACGCGCGCATATGCGGGCGGGCCCGGCCGCAGGGCGCCCATGCGATCGAACGCGGCGAACGCCTCCTCGTAGTCGCCCAGCTCGAGGTGCCCGTCGCCGATGACGCCGTAGTTCCATGCGTCGCGCGGGTCCATGGCGCGCGCCCGCCCGGCTTCGGCAATGGCGTCGCGAAACCGATGCTGCGCCAGCAGCACGGAGCCGAGCACCCGCTGCGCGTCGTAGTGGTCCGGCCGCTCGGCGAGGAATGCGCGCAGCCGCGACTCCGCCCGCACGGCGGCGGCGGCGTCGTTGTCGACCCGCTGGATGCGGATCAGCGTCTCCGCCAGGCGGACCACCGCGTCGCCGTCGCCGGCGTTCGCCTGCAGCCGCTCCTCCATTCGCGTCACGGTGGCGATCAAGTCGCCTCGCGTCGTCGACGCGACGGCAGGCACGGGCGTCGTCGCGACGTCGGCGGGCCGGCGCGCGTCGCGCCAGTTGGCAACCACAATCACGATGGCCGTGACCACTATCACGGCCGGCAGCATCCATCGTCTGGCCATGTCTTCCACTCCGGCTGAGCGTTGCGGCATCACGCCCGCGCAAGCCGGGCACGAGCCCGGCCGGCGCGGCATGATCGGCGTGAACGCTCGCTCTTACTTGTTCCCCGCATGCGGAATCCCGAGGTAGGGGAAGTTCGGCAGGTACGGAACGTCGTTACGGTTGATGTCGTCGCCGAGGCGGTTGTTCGGCGAGCGGTTGAACGCCGGGGTCAGCGGCGTGGCGCCGGCGGCCGCCTGCAGGACGATGTCGAACACGTCGTCGCCGACACGACGGCCGTTGGGGAAGCCGGCGATGTCACCGCGCAGCACGCCCATCGGATCCGGGTTGTTCGCCGGCGGGATAGCCATGTTCAGCCGCAGCATTTCCGACGGCCGGACGTTGGCCGGCTGGTTCAGACCGGGCAGGCCGGTGAGGAAGATCGTCACCAGGTCGTTGCGCGGCGCGGCCGGCGAATCGACGCCGAAGATCAGCTTGAGGAGCTTGGGCACCTCGGGATCGGTCACGCGGTCGAGCGCGACCGCGTCGCTGGTCGGCTCGATGCCGTTGAAGGCATCCTTGCGCGCCAGATCGATCACCGCCTCGTTCACCAGCGGGTTGCCGAGACGCGACACCTGCACC
The DNA here is from genome assembly GCA_963707795.1 of uncultured Acidobacteriota bacterium. Taxonomy (GTDB): domain Bacteria; phylum Acidobacteriota; class Vicinamibacteria; order Vicinamibacterales; family UBA2999; genus JACCSI01. The sequence continues at coordinate 2,591,379 of OY970174.1, forward strand.
AAGGCGCCGGAATGGGTCTGCGATCCCGCGGTCAGCGTGCGGGTCGCGAACCGGCTGGCCGTGGACCACACGCCGATGATCGCGTTGGGATCGCTGGCTCCGGACGGGGCGGCGCCGCCCCGTGTCAGGGCGGTCATCGGGAGCTGGATCGCGAGGCTGCTCACGTTGAAGCCCGCCGTGCTGTCTTCCTTCTGCCCCTGACCGATGCCGAGGAGGTCGAAGACCGCCAGGTCGACGAAGAAACCCTCGTCACGCTGGCCGGCGAAGACCGCGATATCGCCCGCCAGCCCCTGGATCCCGCCGCCAAGGCCGCCGTAGTTGGGCGTGGACCGGGCGCCGATGTTGGGCGGCGGCACCGGCAGCCGGCCCGACAGCTCGGTCGCCGTCCCGGTCCGGCGCGGACCGTCGATCCGCGTCAAGCGGTAGAACTGGCGCACGTTCAGATCGGGATCGTCGAGCGAGGTGACCGGCCCGGTGTTGTAGAGAAAGGTGCCCGGGTTGGAAACCTCGGTCGTGAAGCGCCACTGGAAGGTGATGTCCTCGACCGCGTCGCCGTTGTTGTCGACGTGGATCTCGTAGACCACGTTCGGGTCGAACGAGTAGAAGTTCGGCCCACCGTCGGGCTTCTGGAACGGGATGAAGTTGGCGATCAGCGTGACCTTGCTGGGGTCATCGGGGGAGCGAAAGGCGTAGACGTCGGTGTTGTCCGCCATCGGGTCTTGAGCGGTGAGTGGCGCTTCCCGGTGGCTCGATGCCTGTCCTGGCACCAGGGCCCACGCCACGACGAAGACCGCGACGAGGGCCACGAGGTCACGGCGCCTCATGGGTGTCGCCGTGAATGCTCGCTTACAGTTCATGCTTCCTCCTGCTGTGCCACTTCGACCTCGTGCGCAGACCGGCGCGCGGGCCATTTCGTGGACCTGCCATTGGGACGCACCTGCGAACAGCGGGGGTGCGCAGCCGCGGCGGGTTTATTCCTTCCCAGGCAAGTGCCGCGTGCACAGGCAGTTGCGCGCACGACTTCCCCGGGGGAATACCGCGGTGGGGCCGGGGTTGTAGGAGCGTGGCTCCGATCCGATTCGGCACCTTCGAAGTGCGGTTGGCTACAGCCGAGTTGTTCAAGCAAGGACGGCGGGTGCGGCTGCAGCATCAGCCCTTCGAAGTCCTGCGAGCGCTGCTGCAGCAGCCCGGAGAACTGGTCACCCGTGATGCGCTTCGGCAAGCCCTGTGGCCCGACGGGGTGACGGTGGACTTCGATCAGAGCCTGAACAAGAGCGTCACCAAGCTACGCGACGCGCTCGGCGACACGCCGGCCAGCCCACGCTTCATCGAGACGGTGCCAAAGCGGGGCTATCGCTTCATCGCCCCGGTCGCCGGTCCGGCGCCTGCCAACCCGCCGCCGACCCCGCCGGCGCCCGCAACCCGTGTGCACCCGTGGTCGCTGGCCGGGCTCGCTGTGTTGCTGATGATCGCCACCGCGGTGCTGGTTGCCGCGAGTCAGGGCATGGCGCCCGGCGACACGACCGGCACGCTGCCCCGCAGCCATACGGCACCCGCGGCGCGGCCGATGGCTGCCGCGACGCGGTCCCCCATCGTGGCGGCGCGCGACGCCCACGACCGCGGCCAGCTGGCCATGGCGCGGCACAGCCGGGACGGGATTGCACTCGGCGTTCGCCACTTCGAGCGCGCGGTGGCACTCAGCCCGCGCTATGCCGAGGGGTACGTCGGGTTGGCCGATAGCTGGAGCCTGATGGCCAGCGAGGGCCTCGTCGATCCGCGCGAAGCCATGCCGCGGGCGCGCGAGGCCGCCAACCGCGCGTTGATGCTCGATCCGGCCCAGGCTCGCGCGCACGCGTCACTGGGCCGGACGGCGATGATCTTCGACTGGGACTGGCGGACGGCTCGCTGGCACCTGGCGACCGCGCGCGATCGCGAACCCGGCCACGCGGCGACGCACCAGTGGCTCGCGTCGCTGCACAGCGCGGCGGGCGACCACGACGAGGCCGTCGCGGCGGCGCGCCGCGCCCTCGCCGCCGACCCCCTGTCACTCACCAGCCACACGTCGTTTGGCGACGTTCTCTACCTCGGGCGCCGATTCGACGAGGCGGCTGCCCAGCTGACGCGGACACTGGAGATCGATCCGGATTACGCGCCGGCTCGTCGAAGCCTGGCGCGGGTCAGGGTGCAGCAGCGCCGATTCGACGAGGCGGTGGAGCACCTGCAGCGCGTGGCCGTGCTCGACGACGGATCGCCGGTCGCGCTCGCCGAGCTCGCCTGGGTGCACGCGGCACGCGGCGATCGGAACCGCGCTCGCACGACATTGGCCGCGCTCGACACCGTGCCCTCCACGTCGTACGTGTCGCCGGACAGTGTGGCGCTGGTCCACGCCGCCCTTGGCGACACGGCCGAGGCCGTCACCTGGCTGCAGCGCGCCTTCGCGGTGCGCACGAGGGCACTCGTGCATCTCGCCGTTGACCCGAGGTGGGATTCGCTCCGCGGCGACGCTCGCGTACGCGCGATGGTGGCGGCCATCGGCGCCGACCGGCCCTGACACGGCTCGCGATCCCCGGGTTCGAGATGGCGCTGCTATAGTGGAAGCAGGCCGTCCCACCCATGATCGAAACCTCGACCCTCAGCGACGACGAGCTACTGGCCGCCTTCTGCGACACGACACTGCCCAACAACGCCTTCCACCACCAGCAGCACGTGCACGTCGCGTGGCTCTTCCTGCAGCGCCATGGGATGCCGGACGTGCTGCGAGAGTTCCCCGCGGCGCTGCGCCGCTATGCCGACGCCAAGGGCGCCACGACGCTGTATCACGCCACCATCACGTGGGCGTTCCTGCTCCTCATCCACGATCGCCAGCAGCGCGCGCCGGCGCCCGACTGGCCGTCGTTCGCCGCCGCCAATCCGGATCTGCTGGCGTGGAAGCCGTCGCTGCTCGACCGCTACTACACCGCGGAGACGCTGGGCAGCGACCTCGCGAAGCGCAGCTTCCTGATGCCCGATCGGGTGTCACACGACGGCGGCTAAGGCCAGGCTTCAGGCTTCAGGCTTCAGGCTTCAGGCTCCAGGCTTCAGGCTTCAGGCTCCAGGCTTCAGGCCCCAGGCCCCAGCCTGCACTATTCACGAGCGACTCGGCGGCGTCGAGGCCCGGACGGGCCGGGACACGCGTCCGGGCCGGGGCGCGTTCGCGGCCCCGTGGCCGGGGTCCGAGAGCGCGTGGCGGTGGGGTGCGTGATGTGCCACCCGCCCAGCGGATGCTCGCCCGCTGCCTGGCCCGCGCGCTGTTCGAGCCGTCGCCCGAAGTCCGGGCGCGACCCGTCGGCGTCGGTGAGGTCGTACTCGGCGGCCAGCATCCACGAGCCGTACAGTCCGCCGGACAGCCGCGCCGACCGGTGATCGGCCGCGAGGGCGGCGATGCCGCGCCCGATCAGGCACGGGGACTCGGAGGCGGCCAGATCGGGATGCGCCGGCAGCGCGTCGCGCCACGTCGCTTCGCTGACCCCGAGGTGGTCGAGCAGATACTCCGTGCGCAGGTACCCGGGTGTCACCGCGACGACGGTGACGCCGTGCGGGGCGAGCTCGTGGGCGGCGGCGTAGGCCAGCCGCACGCGCAGCATGGCGGCGAGGTCGAAGAACAGGCTGGTGCGGTAGTCCAGCGTCGGGCCGTCCGTCACTTCCACGAGCAGGGGCGGCGGCGCGTCGCCGGCGCGCGGGCGGAGCAGCAGCGGGACAATCTGCTGCAGGGTGAGGACGTGCGGCCACAGCGTGCGGTCGATGGTCGCCCGGCCGTGGGCCGGATCGATCTGCCAGAACGGCGTCCCGAACGGCACCGGCGACTCGTCGCCCCAGAAGTCCATCACGACGAGGTCGAGGCGGCCGTGCGCGGCGGCGATGCAATCGGCGAGCGCGCCGACCTGGTCCGGGTCCGCGTGATCGACGAGGCAAGCGATGCCCTGTCCGCCGCGGGCGGTCACCTGGTCGGCGGTCTGTTCGACGGTCTCCGGCCGGCCGGCGTAGCAGCCGGCGCGCGGCGGCGCGCCGGCGGTGCTGCGCCCGGTGCAGTAGACGGTGGCGCCCGCCTCGCCGAGCATGGCGGCGATGCCGCGGCCGGCGCCGCGGGTGGCGCCGGCGACCAGGGCCACGTGCCGGGACAGGGGGATCATGGTCGCGGCCTCCCGTTATACTAAACGTCCATGCAGTTACGAGTGCTGATTCTAAATCTTTGTTCAGTAATGTCAAGGCGATGAGCCCGCGCCCGCGCAAGGCGAGCGACGAGGCGGTGTTCGCCGCCGCCGGCCGGGCGATGTCGCGGCGCGGCCCGCGCCAGCTGACGCTCGCCGACATCGCCGCGGAGGCCGGGCTCAGCGCCGGGGCGCTGGTGCAGCGCTTCGGCTCGAAGCGGGCGCTGCTGCTGGCGGCGTCGGCCCGGTTCGCGCGCGGCACCGCGGCGCTGTTCGCCAGCCTGCGGGCGGCCACGCGCTCGCCCGTCGATGCCCTCTACGCCTACGCCGATTGCCTGGCGCAGATGGGCGCCGCGCCCGACGCCCTCGCCCACCACCTGGCCTGGCTGCAGCAGGACCTCACCGATCCCGAGTTCCGGCGGCTGACGCTGCGGCAGGCGCGGGCGGGCCGGCGCGAGCTCGCCCGGCTGGCCGCCGACGCGGTGCGCCAGGGCCTGCTGCGGCGTGAGGTCGACCCCGCCCGACTCGCCCGCGCCATCGAGGTCACCCTCGGCGGGTCACTGATGGCCTGGGCGGTCTACCAGGAGGGCGCCGCGACGCGGTGGCTGCGTGAGGATCTCGACGGCCTGCTGGCGCCGCTCCTCGCCCCCGGCGCCCGGCCGCCGCGCCGGCGCGGCGCTACTCGCGGGTGAACGCGTAGCGACCGCGGCGCCGGGTGGCGTGCGCCTCGGCGACGCTGAGGAAGGCCGCCGCCGCATGCGACATCGAGCCGGTCTTGCGATACACGAGCCGCACCGGCCGCTCGAAGGCCAGCTCCGGCACGCGCACGCGCACCAGTTCGCCGCGGTCGATCTCGCCCTGCACCGCCACCGCCGGCAGCAGCGCCACCCCGTGCCCTTCGGCCACGAACTTCTTGATGGCGTCGATGGTCGGCATCTCGACCGGCATCTGCAGCGCCACCCGCCGCCGCCGGAACGTCTCCACCACCCGGGCGCGATATGGCGACGCCACGTGGTGGGCGACGAAGTGCTCGTCGCCCAGGTCCTGGATCCGCACCTGGCGCCGCTTGACGAAGCGATGCGTGCGCGGCACGACGAAGGCGAGCTGATCGTGATAGACGACCACCGACTCGAGGTCGGGGTCGCTGGGCTGGTAGGTGACCACGCCCAGGTCGGCCGCGTAGTCGCGCACGTCGGCTGGAATGCGGCTGGCCAGCCCGCGCCGCACCGACAGCCGCACCGCCGGGTGCTGGCGGTGGTAGTCCTCGAGCAGCGGCAGCAGGTACAGGCAGGTCAGCTCGTTGGTGGCAATCACCAGCTGCCCGCGGCGCAGGTGCTGCACGTCGGCGAGCGCCGCCAGCGCCTGGCCCTTGAAGTTGATGAGGCGCTCGGCATGCTCGAGCAGCACCTGGCCGGCGTCGGTGAGCACCCCGCGGCGGCTCGAGCGGTCGAACAGCCGCTGCCCGATTTCCGCTTCCAGCCGCTGGATGATCTGGCTCACCGCCGGCTGCGTCCGGAACAGCACCGCGGCCGCCTTGGAGAAGCTGCCCTCGCGCACCACGGTGACGAAGGCCTCGAGCTCGAACAGATCCATCGCCGCCCCCGGCAGACACTATAAACCATCTTGATTCGGTCAGAAGTATTATCAATTTGCCTAATATCGGGCGGCGCCCGCACACTGTTGGCGCATGGGCGACCCGGTCCGGATTCGGATCTTCGACACCAGCCTGCGCGACGGCGAACAGGCGCCCGGCTTCAGCATGACGGCGACGGAGAAGCTGCGGATGGCGCACCAGCTCGACGCGCTGGGCGTGGACATCCTCGAAGCCGGCTTCCCCATCGCCTCGGACGGCGACTTCCAGGCGGTGCGCACCATTGCCGCCGACCTGCGCCGGCCCATCGTCGCCGGCCTCGCCCGCGCCTCGACGCTCGATGTCGAACGCGCCGCCGCCGCCCTCGAGCCCGCCGCCAGTCCGCGCATCCACGTCTTCCTCGCCACCTCCGATCTGCACCTGCGCGACAAGCTGCGCATCGACCGCACGCAGTGCCGCGACCAGGCCGCCGCCGCCGTCCGCCTCGCCCGCACCTACGTGGACGATGTCGAGTTCTCGGCCGAGGATGCGACGCGCAGCGACCTCGACTTCCTGGGTGACGTGGCCGCCGCGGTCGTCGCTGCCGGCGCCACCACGGTCAACCTGCCCGACACCGTCGGCTATGCCCTCCCCGAGGACATCACCCACATGTTCGGTACGGTCCGGCAACGCGTCGGCGCCGACGTGACGCTGTCGGCGCACTGCCACGACGACCTCGGACTGGCCGTCGCCAACTCGCTGGCGGCGATTCAGGCCGGCGCCCGCCAGGTGGAGTGCACCATCAACGGCATCGGCGAGCGCGCCGGCAACGCCTCGCTCGAGGAAATCGTGATGGCGCTGCACGTGCGCCGCGATCGCCTGTGCTTCGACACCGCCATCCGCACCCGGGAACTCGTCGCCTCCAGCCAGCTGCTGAGCGACATCGTCGGCGTCGCCGTGCCCCCGAACAAGGCGATCGTCGGCGCCAACGCCTTCGCGCACGAGGCGGGCATCCACCAGGACGGCGTGCTCAAGAACCCGCTGACCTACGAGATCCTGCGGCCGGAATCGGTCGGCGCGTCCGGCACCCGTCTGGTGCTGGGGAAGCACTCGGGCACCCGCGGCGTCGACGCCCGCTGCCGCGCGCTCGGCTTCAATCTCCGGCCCGAGGCCCTCGCCCGCGTCTACCAGCGCCTGGTCGCCACCGCCGACACGGTCAAGACGCTCGAGGATTTCCACATCGTCCAGGCCGTGGCGGCCGACCACGCCGCCGCGCGGGAACTGCGGCCGTGCGTCTGACCATCGCCGTTCTGCCCGGCGACGGCATCGGCCCCGAGGTGACGCGGCAGGCGACGCGGGTCCTGCAGCGGATCGGCGAGGGATGCGGCCACGAGTTCGCCTGCGCGGAATTCCCCATCGGGGGCGCCGCGATTCGCGAGACCGGGCAGAGCCTGCCGGCCCCGACCCTGCAGGCGTGCCTCGCCAGCAGTGCCGTCCTGCTCGGTGCCGTCGGCGATCCGGCGTTCGACCACCTGCCGCCGGAGGATCGCCCGGAATCGGCGCTGCTGAAGCTGCGCGGCGCGCTCGGCGGGTTCGCCAACCTGCGGCCGGCGCGCACGCTGCCGGCGCTCGTGGGCGCGACGCCGTTCCGGCCGGAGCGGGTCGCGGGCGCCGACATCCTGATCGTGCGCGAACTGCTCGGGGGGCTGTACTTCGGCCACCCGCGCGGCGGGAATGCCAGCGAGGCGTTCAACACGATGCGCTACTCGCGCGCGGAGATCGTCCGCGTGGCGCGGGTGGCCTTCGAGCAGGCCCGCGACCGCCGCCGCCTGGTCACGTCGGTGGACAAGGCCAACGTCCTGGAAACCTCGCGGCTGTGGCGCGAGACCGTGCGCGAGGTCGCCGCCGCCTACCCGGACGTGCGCCTCGAGCACATCTACGTCGACGCCTGCGCGCTGCGCCTGGCACTCGAACCCACCCACTTCGACGTCGTCCTCACCGAGAATCTCTTCGGCGACATCCTGAGCGATCAGGCGGCGGCCGTCGCCGGATCGATCGGCATGCTGCCCTCGGCGTCGATCGGCGGCCGGGTGGACATGTACGAGCCGGTGCACGGCTCGGCGCCGGATCTGGCCGGCCGCAACCGGGCCAACCCGATCGGCGCCATCGCGTCGGTGGCCATGCTCCTGCGGCATACCGCCGGCCTGGCGCGCGAGGCCGACCTCGTCGAGCGGGCGATCGAGCACGTGCTCGACGCCGGCCTGCGTCCCGCTGACCTGGCGATTCCGGGCGGCCGCGCCTCGTCCACCGCCGAGATCGGCGACGCCGTGACGCACGCGCTGGAAGAACTGATCGATCATCAGCACTGCGTACCATGCCGTCTGAGGCGGCGGCCGGCGTCCCTCCGGGGACGCACCCGCGCACGGAACCCGGTTCCACCACCGCGCCCCGCCCCCCGGCACCGCGGACGCTGCTCGACCGCCTGTGGGACACGCACGTCGTCGCCGATCTCGGCGACGGCCGATCGCTGCTCTACGTCGATCTGCACCTCGTGCACGAGGTGACGTCGCCGCAGGCGTTCAGCGGCCTGGCCGCGGCCGGCCGCGGCGTACGCCGGCCCGACCGCACGTTCGCCACGGTGGACCACAACGTCCCCACGACGCCCCGGCACCTGCCGATGGCCGACGCGCTGGCCGCCGCGCAACTCGACGCGCTGCGCCGCAACTGCCGCGCCCACGGCATCCCGCTGTACGACCTGGACTCTGGCGATCAGGGCATCGTGCACGTCATCGGTCCCGAACTGGGCCTCACCCAGCCGGGAATGACCATCGTCTGCGGCGACAGCCACACGACGACGCACGGCGCCTTCGGCGCCCTGGCGTTCGGCATCGGCACGACCGAGGTCGAACAGGTGCTGGCGACCCAGTGCCTCGTGCGCAAGAAGCCGCTCAGCATGCGCGTCGACCTCGAGGGCCGGCTCGCTCCCGGCGTCGCCGCGAAGGACGTGGCGCTGGCCGTCGTCGGACGGCTCGGGATGGCCGGCGGCACCGGGCACGTCATCGAGTTCGGCGGCAGCCTCGTGCCGCACTTGTCGATGGAACAGCGGATGACGCTGTGCAACATGAGCATCGAGGCCGGTGCGACGGCGTCGATCGTCCCGCCCGACGAGGTGACGTTCAGCTACCTGGCGGGCCGCCGGTTCGCGCCGGCCGAGGTGCGCTGGCCGGCCGCGGTGTCACGTTGGCGCCGCCTGGCGAGCGACCCCGGCGCCTCGTTCGGCCGGCACGTGCGGATCGACGTGGACGCGCTCGTGCCACTGGTCACGTGGGGCACCAGGCCGGACATGGTGATTCCGGTGACCGGCGTCGTGCCCGATCCGGACCAGGCCGGCGACGAACGCGACCGCGACGCCATGTTACGCGCGCTCGACTACATGGCGCTGCAGCCGGGGACCCCGATCACCGAGGTGCCGATTCAACGGGTGTTCATCGGCTCGTGCACCAATGCCCGGATCGAGGACCTGCGCGCCGCCGCGGCGGTCGCGCGGGGCCATCACGTACGGGACGGCGTGCAGGCCCTGGTCGTGCCCGGCTCGGAACGGGTGAAAGCCGCCGCCGAACGCGAGGGGCTCGACCGGATCTTTCGCGACGCGGGGTTCGACTGGCGCGAGCCCGGCTGCTCCATGTGCCTGGGGATGAACCCGGACATCCTCCGGCCCGGCGAACGCTCGGCCTCGACCAGCAATCGCAACTTCGAGGGCCGGCAGGGGCGCGGTGGACGCACGCACCTGGTCAGCCCGGTCATGGCGGCCGCGGCGGCGATTGCCGGACATTTCGCCGACGTGCGCGACTGGGAGTACCGCTGATGCAGCCGTTCACGGTGCATCACGGCCGTGTCATGCCGCTGCCGCGGCGCGATGTCGATACCGATCAGATCGTGCCGAAGCAGTTCCTGAAGAGCATCGAGCGAACCGGCTTCGGCCGCCACCTGTTTCACGACTGGCGCATCCGGCCCGACGGCACGCCGAATCCGGATTTCGTGTTCAACGATCCGCGCTATGCGGACAGCACGATCCTCGTCGCCGGCGACAACTTCGGGTGCGGGTCGTCGCGCGAGCATGCCGCGTGGGCGCTGGCCGACTACGGCTTTCGCGCCGTCATCGCGCCCTCCTTTGCCGACATCTTCCGCGGCAATGCGATCACCAACGGCCTGCTGCCCGTGGTCCTGGCGGAGTCCGACGTCGCGATCCTCCTGGCACGGGCCGGCGAGCACGACGGCTACAGCCTGACCATCGATCTGCAAGAGGGTCGCGTGTCCGACGAGCTCGGTTTCGACACGGCATTCGACCTGGAGCAGGCGGCGCGCCATCGCCTGCTGAACGGCCTCGACGACATCGGGCTGATCCTCACGCACGAGGCCGCGATCGCCGCGTTCGAGGCGGCGGCCGGCGCCGGGCCGGGCAGCCCGGCGGTCTCCGGCTCGCGTCCGCTCCCCGGGCGGGCGTGAACGTGGGGCGACGCGAGCGTCGCCCCTCCGTCATTTGATCGCGAAGCAGTAGAACAGCCCGTCGCCGCCCGTGCCGCGCAGGTTCTCCTGGCTGCAGCCCTTCGAGGCGTGGGAGCTGTTCCACGAGGTCGGGTTGGCGCCGCCGCCCTGTCGATCGTGATGGCCGACCTCCGCGCTGCCCGTCGAGTTGCTCATCCAGTTGTTGCAGGTGTGATCCTCGCCCGCGGCAAACGCCGTCCCGTCGAGCTGCGACCCGGTCAGGATGTCGTGCTTGTTCGGCGTGTCGCCACGCCCGTTGACCACTTCACCCTTCTCGGTGAGCTGCGTCTCCTTGGTGAGCTTGTTCTCCCCGTGCAGCTCGGCCACGTTCTGCGCGATGAGAACGCCCTTGGCGTTGTACCAAGGTCCGGCGCCAATCCGGTCCTTGGCGTTGACGGCGGCGCCGCCACCAGCCGCACTGGTGCTCAGGTAGGCGTGCCAGGTCCGGCTGCCCGCGCCGGCGGCGGCTGCGAGCTTCTGGCAGTGTGCGTCGGCCCCCTTCAGGCCGCCAAGGTTGGCGCCGTCACCGGGGCCCACGCTGGTGATGAAGAAGCCCATGGGCTGGCTCTGCGCGACGAGGGCGTTGCCCGCGGGGAACGACAACGCGGTCGCGGCAGCGAGAACGAATAGCTTTCGCATCGATAGTCTCCTTTGACGACCGCCGATCTTAAGTCAAGACCGGGTGAGGCCGGCGGCTTTTCTCACGCTAACTCAGGCATTTACTCAGGCCGTCTCAGGACACGACGCCGGCTTCGCCTCTACCCTCCAGGCATCGGGCCGCCTGGCCGGCCCTCATTTCAGGGAGGGGCAGATGAAGTCTTCGACGTTCGCAGTCGGCATGCTCGCAATCGCCATGGCGGCGGTGGCCGCCACTCCTGCGTCGGCTCAGACCCGCGTGCCGCCGCTGGCCCCGCCCATCAGCCTTGCCGGGCCGCGCGTGGGCGTGACGATGCTGAGCGAGGGCATCGTCGACACGCTTGGGGACTCCGGCATCGAGGTCGGGTCCGCCGTGACGCAGTTCGGCTGGCAATTCGAGAAGCGGTTCTACGGCAACGGGCACGGGCTGAGCGCGGTCACCGAATGGGTCGTGCTGGCGGGAGGGCTCGAACAGGGCGTCATGCTCCCGAGCATCAGCTGGCTCGTCGGGTTGCGCAACGCGCGCGGCGTCGAGTTCGGCGTCGGACCGAACGTGACACCCGCGGGCACCGCCCTGGCGCTGGCGGCCGGTGTGACGTTTCGGGCCGGCGCGATCAACATCCCGGCCAACGTCGCGGTCGTGCCCTCCCGGGCCGGCTGGCGCGTGAGCGTCCTGACGGGTTTCAACACGAGGCGATAGTCGGGCAGCTGCGGCGGCGCGTGCCGCGCGGGCCCGGCGGACCGCGCGATCCCGCTACAATGTCGCGCGATCATGTCCGCCGCGCTCGCCATCGTCGTCATCGGCTGGGTCGTCGTGATGCTGCTGATCGTGAAGGCGGTGGTGCGGGTGCCGCCCGACTCGGCCTACGTCGTGAGCACGCTGGGCCGGGTGAGCCGGGTCCTCGAGCCGGGGCTGCATCTGGTGATGCCGATCGTCAACTCCGTCAGTGCCCGGCTGTCGCTGCTCGAGCAGGTGCTGGACGTGCCGGCGACGCAGGGGGCGATGCGCGACGGGTCGCCGGCGCGAGTGCGCGGGACGGTGAGCCTCCGGGTGAGCGACGCGCGGCGTGCAGTGGCGGAGGTGGCGGACTTTCGCGCCGCCGTGAAAGCGCTGGCGGCCCGGGAGTGGACCGCCGGGCTCGCGGAAGCCGATCCGGCAGATGCGCTGGACGCGATTCGCGCCCGCGAGCCGGCGATTCGCGCGACGGCGGAGGCCTGGGGCGTCACGGTGATCCGGGCGGTGCCGATCCTGCTCCTCGACGACGAAGGGGCGTCCGACGCGCGCGCGGCCAGCGGCGCGTGATGTCCGGCCCGGCGATCGAGGCGCCGCTCGCCTGCACCGTCCGCGACTGCCTCCTGCCGCTCGGCGGCGGCGATCGCGCCTGGACGTGCGCGCGCGGCCATTCGTATGACATCGCCCGCAGCGGATACGTCAACCTGCTGCAGCCGCAGGACCGGCGGTCGGCGCAGCCGGGCGATGCGCGAGCGGCCGTGGACGCGCGGGCGCGGGTCCTGGCGCGCGGCATCGGCGCCGCGATTCTCGGCCAGTTCGTCGATCGGGCCGCGGGCCTGGCGCCATCGCCGTCGGCCGTCGCCGTCGATCTCGGCTCGGGATCCGGCGATGCGCTCGCGGCCCTTGCCCGCGCGCGGCCGCTCATCGGCGTCGGGATCGACCTGTCGGTGGCCGCGGTCGAGCAGGCGGCCAGGCGGTTTCCGGCCCTCACCTGGGTCGTGGCCAACGCCGACCGCCGGTTGCCGATCCTCGATCGCAGCGTCGATCTCGTGTGCTCGCTGCACGCCCGGCGCAATCCGGCGGAGTGCCGGCGCGTGCTCAGGGACAGCGGGTTCCTGCTCGTCGGCGTGCCGGCGCCCGACGATTTGATCGAGTTGCGGGCCGCGGTGTACGGCGCCGGCCTCGAGCGCGACCGCGCCGCGGCAGTGCTGGCCGAGCACCACGATGGCTTCATGGTCGTCGAGCGCGTCACGGCACGCGAACGGCACGTGATCGAGCACGACATCCTGCTCGACCTGCTGCGCGGGAGCTATCGCGGCGCGCGCGAGGCCAACGCAGTGGCGATTGGTTCGCTCGACAGCCTCGCGGTGACGCTGGCGTCTGATTTTCTACTGTTGGCGCCGCGCCGATGACGAGGCGCCGTGCGCCGGAGGGCGCGCGGGAGGGAGGACGGGGTGCGGAGGGTGACGGTCCGGCACCGGCCACGAGGGCCGGCGCCGGAACCATCGGTGACGTGCTTACCAGCGCGGCTCGGAGCGGCGGCGGTCGTCGTAGCCGCCGCTGCGCGGCGTCTGCGGACGGGCTTCGTTGACGGCGAGATTACGCCCGCCGTACGAATGCTCGTTGAGGGTGGAAATGGCGCTCTGCGCGTCATTGTCGGTGGCCATCTCGACGAACGCGAAACCCCGCGCCCGACCGGTTTCGCGGTCGCGCATGACGGTCACGGACGCCACGGCGCCCGCCGTCTCGAACAGCGACTGCAGGTCGGTTTCGGTGGTTTCGTACGGGAGATTGCCGACGTAAAGCTTGCGATTCATACTTCTACTGACTCCAGCATCCAAAGCGGATGCGAACGATGGAAACTAACCTGAGCGGAATGCTCGTGGCTGCTCACGAGCGCGGATGCGAGTCACTGAGGAGTCGAATCGTTGCGGGGAGAAGGCGGGTCTAGCTTCCGACGCCTGTCAGTGTAACACAAGTTCACCCCTCGCAGCGCGCCAGCAGGATCCGGCCGACCCGGTAGTCGATCGTGCGCGATTCGCCGGGCGCCACGTGCCACACCTCCGTGTGCACCTGCTCGTCGTCGCCCGGCTGGACCACGGTGAGCGACGCGGCGCACCCGAGATCGTTGCGCACCCGGCGGGTGCCCTGGCCGCCGTAGATCAGCGCGACCACCCGGCGCCGATCCGCGCTGACGGCCTGGTCGAGGCGCGCGGGGCCCTGGGTGACCCCCGGATCGCCGGCGTATCCGTCCGGCGAGCGCAACAGCGCTTCGCGCCGCCCGCCGTGGTACAGCGACCAGCGCATGACGTCGGGGGCGAACTCGCGGATGACGGCGCGGATGCGGGGCGTGACGGCGAAGGCCGCCTGGCCATCGATCGGTCCGTTCCAGTAGACGCCGTACTGCGACATGTAGGTCGCCGCCGACTTGCCGCCGACCCAGGTCATCGCGTGCAGCAGCGCGATCTCCTCGACGTCGTTCGTGTGGTTGATGGTCACGCCCGGCCCGGCGTCGTGCTTGGGTCCGATCGGCTCCCCTTCCCAGCCGAGGTACGGCGCGCCGCGCGGGCGATCGTACCCGGACGAGAACTTCTGCGAGAGCCGGTCCACGGCGGTGCCGCCGCGCTGGCCGTGGTAGTAGCGGACCGAGAAGCCGCGGGCGAAGCGCGCGACCGCGGCCTTTTCTTCCGAACAGGCATCCGCGCACGACGAGGCGACGAGCGCACCGCGCGCCTTGAGCGGCTCGACAATGCGGAGCAGCCCGCCGACGCCGTAGGCGCCGTTCTGGAAGTCCTCGTTGTTGCCCTCGTAGAGCGCCAGCACGTGCCAGCCGACCGCGTCGTAAATGGCCGCGACCCGATTCGAGTGCTCGACCACCGCGGTCAGCGGCACCGCGGGCGAGCCGCGCCCCAGGTCGCCGCGGCTGTGGTGCGCGGCCAGGCCGAGCGCGGCAAGGCGGCCGAGGAACTCCTGCAGCTTGCCGTAGTAGTCCGGCGTCGCCTCGATGCGGATGCCCTTGGCATTGGTCCAGCTGAAGGGGCTGACCTCCTTGCCGCGCCACGCCTCCGAGTACTCGCCGAGGTTGTCCCAGAAGCGAATGCAGTCGTAGCCTGCTTGTTTGATGACCGTGAGCTGCCGCTCGACGTCCTGCGGGCGCCGCACCCAGGCGCTGAACGCCTCGCCGTAGTGGGCGCAGAGCGGCAGCACCGGCTGGTTGTCGCCGTCCACGAAGACGCGGTCGCCGATCTGCAGGCGGCCGGGCCACGGCGGCTGCGCCTGCGCCCCGGCGTCGGTCCGCGGTGGCGCCGTGCGCGCGGGCCAGCGTGATGGTGATCAGCACCGATCCCGAGGGCGATGCCGGCGGCGGCGCGGGTGTTCGTCATGTGCATTGAGACCTCAGCTGACCCCGCGAGACAGTTATTCCTCCAGCGGATCAGTTGTTCTGCAATCCCCGGTCCGCGGCTCGAGAGACGTATCAGGAGGCTGATCCGCGGACATGACCGGGGTCGCGCGCCATCGGAAAGGGGAAAGGCGTTCCCGGCGTAGCGAGAAGACTTGCCAGCAGTAGCTGGCGCCGCCAGCGAAGGAAGTGGCTTGCCAGCCGTAGCTGGCAGGCCAGCGAAGGCTGGCGCAGCCAGCGAAGGCTGGTGCGGAAGAGAGGACTCGAACCTCCACGCCCTTGCGGGCACAAGCTCCTGAGGCTTGCGCGTCTGCCAATTCCGCCACTTCCGCACGAAGTGCTAGGCGCCCTGGTCGGGCACGGCAGGAACCACTGATTATATGAGAGCCGCGCGCACCAGGTCCAGCTTCGTCCTCGCGGTCGCTCCAGCCGCCAGTAGGCTCGTCCTCGCTCGGGCCACTAGGCTATTTGTCTAGGCTGCGGCCGTTTCCCCGCCGAGCAGCGTCAGCACCTCGCCGGTGATGTAGCTCGAGTCGCCCGAGGACGCGAAGAACACGAAGGCCGGCGCGATCTCGTCGGGCTGCGCCGGCCGCTCCATCGGCGTATCGGCGCCATGCTGCCCCGCCTCGCGGGCCGGCTTGTCGGCCACGTTCAACGGCGTCCACACCGGACCCGGCGAGACGCAATTGACCCGAATCCCCTGCTCGACGAGGTTCTGCGCCAGCGACTTGGTGAAGGCGTGAATCGCGCCTTTCGTCGCCGAGTAGTCGAGCAGCTCCTTGCTCCCCTCGAGCCCCGTGATCGACCCGCAGTTGACGATGGCGTCGCCCCGGGACAAATGTTTCACCGCGGCGCGCGCCATGTAGAAGTAGCCGTGGATGTTGACGCGGAACGTGCGGTCCCACTCGTCGTCGGTGATCTCGCCCAGCGATTTCTTGTGCTTCTGGTAGGCGGCGTTGTTGACCAGGATGTTGAGCTGGCCAAACGTCTCGACCGTCTGCTGCACGGCTCGTTCGCAGAAATCGGAGTCGCTGACATCACCGGGCAGCAGCAGCACGCGCTGTCCCAGCTCGAGGATGGCGTCGCGCACCTCGGTCGCGTCCGGTTCCTCCTCCGGCAGGTAGACCAGCGCCACGTCGGCTCCCTCCCGCGCGAAGAGATAGGCGACCGACCGGCCGATGCCCGAGTCGCCGCCGGTGATGAGCGCGACCTTGTCGACGAGCTTGCCCGCCGGCCGGTACTGCCGGCCGCGGAACTCGGGCCGCGGCGTCATCTTCTCGTCGAGCCCGGGGCGCTTCTGGTGCTGCGGAGGAAACGGCGGCTGCGGCTTCTCCTCCGGTTTGCCGGACGCGGCGGCGGATCGCCGCTCGTTCGATCGGGATGCGTGCGTGCTCATGATGGTTGTCCTCGACCGGTCAATCGCGCCGCATCGCTTCGGCGCTGCTCGTCGTGGGCGACCACGACGGCGGGTCGCTGGCCGGGAACGATTCATCGATCGCCTCGTCCACGCGCGGCTCCTCGTTGGCGCGCGCGCGACGGCTGCGAATCGTGGCCAGCGCCGCGCCCTCTCGCGGGGCATAGAGCAGGCCGGCCACCACGCCGGCGACCGAGCCCACCAGCAGGCCGGTGAAGAAGGTCACGGAATCAAAGCGGCTCATGTGTGATTCTCCAGAATCTGATGTTCGATCAGGCGCGCGCAACTCGATAGCAGCTCGCAGCCTGCTTCACCCGGGTGCCCGGACGGTGAGCTCGTTGACGACGTCGACCATGCCCGCGACGCTGCGCACCAGCGCGCCGACGCGATCCCGCTCCCACCTCGACCAGACCTCGCCCAACACGATCACCATCCCATCGACGACCTCGACGCGGATGTCACGGTCGCGGAGGAAATTGTCGAGCTCCAGCCGATCCTCCACGCGCATCTCGATGCTGGTGTCGAGCGCATAGGTAAGACTGTGATCGGCGACGAGCGGTTGCCGGAACGAGCTGTCGGTTTCGGCCGGCGTCACGTGGGGGCGGGAATTCACCGGGGATTGCCCGCAGCCGATAGCCGTCATCGCCGAACCGATGAGCGCCGCGACCCCCCACCGTGTTGCTCGCATCCACATTTTGTTGTCCCCGCGCTCCACTCCACGTCCGAGAACCCGATCTACGCAAGAGCAAGGCCACTGATTTTTCGGCGGCGTTGTCGGGAGTTGTCGAAGGAACGGCGCCCGAGGCGGACGAGCTCGAGCACGGTGTCGCGCTTGGCGCGCCTCTTGCCATTGACAGTCGCGTGAGTTGCGCCGTCAGCGCCCGGGAGCGCCGGATCGCCGTTGCAGGGGCCATCGTCGCCATCTTGACTGTGGCTGCGACGACCCCGCGCGCGCTCACAGGCGAGAACGCGTTCGCGGCCGAGGCGCTCATTCAACGGGTCGTCGCCCACACCAGCCGGTCCGGCGTCGCCACCACGGCCATCCGTGAGATGCGTGCCGGCACACGCGCCGGCAAGCACCAGGCGTGGATGGAAGTCGAGACGATGATGCACCCGGGGGAGGGGTTCACGTGGCGGGTGCTCGGCGAGGGCGGCTCGGAACTGTACGCGCAACAAGGTCCTGCGGCAGCTGCTCGAGACCGAGGAAGAGACGTGGCGCGACGGGACATGGGACGCGGCCTCGCTCACCCCGGCGAACTACACGTTCGAGGCGGTGCCCGGTGATGGCGCGGAGGCACGCGTGCGCCTCCGGCCGCGACGGGCGGACGCCAAGCTGGTGGACGGAACGCTTACGGTGCGCGCCGACGGATCGCCGCTCCGCCTCGAGGGGACACTCGCCAGGTCTCCGTCCTTCTGGGTCAAGTCCGTCACCGTGGTTCGGCGCTACGAGCAGTTCGCCGGCGTGACGCTGCCCGTGTCGCTGGAGACGCTGGCCGACGTCAAGCTGGTCGGTCAGTCGACGTTGAGCGTGCGCTATCGCTACCGCGAGGTCGACGGACGCGCGCTGCACGGGGCGAGAACCGCGTCCGTGTCCTTCGGTCCCTCCGCAGAGATTCTCGCCCTGCACGCAACTCGCACCCAGCGCTGAGCTTCTTCGTTACGGCCGGGCTCGTTCTGGATTTTTGAATCGGCGATTCGAGATTCCGGCCGCGCTCCCGCCGAGCCACAGTTTTGAAATTACTGAAAACGAAGGACTAAGCGGCTACCTCGGGTGCAGTGATTCCCGGAATCCGGCTACACACGAGCGGTAGGCGTTTGCTCATCTATTGGCGCTCGAGCTACCGAGCCGGCCTCCCGTGAACGGTCCAGTCCTTGCAGTCTGGCACGTCGTGCATGGCGACCGACAAGCGAGGCTGATATGACAACAGTTTCCATACGCATTCCGGGCCCGCGGGCGATCTCCGGTCACGATGTCCGGGGGCATGTCTCATCGGCGTTGCAGACACTGACGAGCTGGCTGCGGAGCACGTGGTGCGTGTTGAACGGCGGCCATTACAAGGTCCTCCACACGGAGCCCGACCGCATGGCCCTGCGCTGCGTGGCCTGCGGCCACAGGTCACCCGGGTGGGAAGTCGGATCCCCGCGGCTGGCGCGCGCGCGGGCCGCGCAGGGGTCGCCGCAGCAGCAGCGTCGCCCCGCCGCGTAGCGCGGTCGTATCACGGTGTCCGACCGCGGATCGGATCGCGAGGCTATTCGATCGCGCGGTACCTCCGCAGCACCGCCGTCAGCCGATCCACGGGGATGGCTTCGGCGGCGCCGTGCCGCGCGCGGACCGACGTCGCCCGCAGGAGCGAGTTATAGACGGCCTCTTCGGTCGCTTCCAGGGCCGCCTGAAACAGGGGCGACACGCCGTCGGTCGGCAGGACGGTGCGCGACTGCGGCGTTGACGCGTTGACGCGCACGCGAAGGGTTTCCGCCGTCGAAAACGCAATCGCGAAGTCACCGCTGCCGTTGCTGAACGACGAGCCGGTGCGCGCCAGGCCGAAGAGGGCGCGCGCCGCGAGCCGGGTCAGATTGCGGGCGTCGAGGGGAGCGTCGGTCGCGACGACGATCATGCACGAGCCGTCGCCTCCATCGTCCGGCCCGCCTCCGCCCGGGGTCGGCGGCGTCAATTCGCGCCACACCGGCGCGCCGCCCATGGTGAGATGGCCGCCGAAGTTGCTCTGGACGAGGACCCCGACCGTATAGCCGCCGCGTGCTGCGTCCAGGCGGCGCGAGGCGGTGCCGATCCCGCCTTTCCAGCCGAATGCGCGGGTCCCGGTACCGGCGCCGACGCTCCCTTCCTCGACCGGACCCTCGCTGGCGCGCGCGAGCGCGGCGGCCACGTGCTCGGGCCGGACGTGCAGGCCGCGGATGTCGTTGAGGCCGCCGTCGTTGGTTTCCCCGACCAGCGCATTCACCGAGCGCACCTCGGCGTTGCCGTCCTGCTCCAGCGTCCAACGCACCAGCCCTTCGATCGCCGCCCCCACGCTCAGCGTGTTGGTCAGCGCGATCGGTGTCTCGATCGTGCCCAGTTCCTCGACCTGCGTCGAACCCGCCAGCTTGCCGAACGCGTTGCCGACGAACACGGCGCCGGGGACCTTGTCCTGGAACAGATTCCCGCCGTGCGGGACGACCACCGTCACGCCGGTGTGCACCTGGTCGCCGCGAATCACGGTGGCGTGCCCGACGCGGACGCCGCGCACGTCGGTGATGGCGTTGAGCGGCCCGGGGTCGAGGACGCCCGGTGCGAGCCCCAGGTCGCGTGCGCGCGGCCGGGGCGACTGAGCGGCGAGAATCTGTGCACTGATGGCGAGCAGAATGACGACGCGGGACCGTGAGGCCATGGCCAGCATGATACGATCGCGCGCTTCATGCGCGAGATCCCGCTGGCGGCCATCCAGGAAGCGGCGCGCACCGTTTACGAGGCCGCCATTCGCACGCCGCTGGTCCGGCTCGACGTCCCGCTCCCCGGAGCGTCCGCTCCCGAGATCTACCTGAAGCTCGAGGCGCTGCAGCCGATCGGCTCGTTCAAGATTCGCGGGGCGTGGAACGCGGTGCGGGCGCTGCCGCCGGACGCGATCGCCGGCGGCGTGTGGACGGTGAGCGCCGGGAACGCCGCGCAAGGGGTCGCGCTCGCCGCCCGGCGCGCGGGTGCGCCGTGCTCGGTGATGGTGATGGACACGGCGCCCGAGACCAAGCTGCGCGCGATCGAGCGGCTCGGCGCCACCATCGTGCCTGTCACCTACGACGAATGCTGGGAGACCGTGGAGCGGCACCACTCCGATCGCATGCGCGGCCACTTCGTGCATCCGTTCGACGATGACCGGTTCATCGCCGGCAACGGCACCGCCGGCCTCGAGATCCTGCAGGATCTGCCTGATGTCGACGCCATCGTCGCGCCGCTCGGCGGCGGCGGACTGCTGGCCGGGATTGGCGCCGCGGCGCGCGCCCTGAGCCCGGACGTGAAGATCTACGCCGCCGAGCCCGAGACGGCGGCACCGCTGGCCACCTCGCTGCGCCGCGGCGAGGCGAGCCGGTTCGACGGTTGGACCGCGTCGTTCGTCGACGGCGCCGGCGGCCGCTCCGTGCTGCCCGGGATGTGGCCGCTGCTGCGTACACTCGTGGACGATTCGATCGTCGTGTCACTGGACGACGTCCGGGCGGCGATGCGGCGGGTGGCCGAGCGGGTCCACGTCATCGCCGAGGGCGCCGCGGCGTGCGCGGTCGCGGCGGCGCTCAGCGGCCGCATCGGCGGGCGCAAGATCGTCGCCGTGGTCTCGGGCGGAAACATCGATTTGGCGCGCTTCGCCGAGTTGGTCGGCGCGTGCGCCGGTGGACGGAGCTAGTGTCCCAGCGCCGGACCTTTTTTGCGCGTGTCTCGCCGGCACTTATCCCTTAATCTGAACGGACCCGATGGAACGCTTCGCCCAGGCCGCCGCAATCCCCAGCCGCATTCATCGCCTGCCGGAACTGGCGCTCGATCTGTGGTGGAGTTGGACGCCCTCCGCCCGCCAGGTGTTCCGGCGCCTCGACTACCCGCTGTGGAAGTCCACGTCGCACAACCCGGTGCGCATGCTGCTCGCGATCGACCACAGCCGGCTGCAGGCCGCGGCCGAGAACGCGGAATTTTTGGGGCTCTACGACGCAGCACTGGCCGGGCTCGATCATTCGCGGCAGACCCCCGGCACGTGGTGGGCGCAGCACGGCCCGGCGCTCAACGGCAAGGTCATCGCCTATTTTTCCGCCGAGTTCGCGCTGCACCAGTCGCTGCCGATCTACGCCGGCGGCCTCGGCGTGCTGGCCGGCGATCACTGCAAGGAAGCCTGCGATCTGGGGGCGCCGCTGGTCGGCGTCGGCTTCATGTACCCGCAGGGCTACTTCCACCAGCGGATCTCCAACGAAGGCTGGCAGCAGGAACATTACGAGCGCCTGACCTGGACCGACACGCCGGCGCACGCGGCCATCACCCCCGACGGCAAGCCGGCGCTGACGGCGGTGCCGCTCGGCGACCGGACGGTTCTCGCCGCGGTGTGGCGTGTGCGTGTCGGCCGCGTGCGGCTGTTCCTGCTCGACACCGACCTGGAAGAGAACGCGCCGTGGGATCGCGAGCTGTCGGCGCGGCTGTACGGCGGCGATCGCGAGACCCGGGTGCAGCAGGAGATCCTGCTCGGCATCGGCGGCGTCCGCGTGCTCCGCGCGCTGGGCATCGAGCCGGCGGTCTGGCACCTGAACGAGGGGCACGCGGCGTTTGTCGCCCTGCAGCGCATCCGCGAGCTCGTCGAGCGCGGCGCGACCTTCGACAGCGCGCTGGAGGAGGTGCGGCAGAGCACCGTCTTCACCACGCACACGCCGGTGCCGGCCGGGCACGACGCGTTTCCCTTCCAGCTGGTCGAGAAACACCTCGCCGGCTGCTGGGGCGACATCGGCCAGTACCGGCAGCGCTTCCTGGCGCTGGGTGAGTACGACAACGGCGGCGGGCCGCAGTTCAACATGACCGCGCTGGCGATGCGCACTGCGGCGCACGTCAACGGCGTGAGCGCGTTGCACGGGGACGTGACGCGGGTGATGTGGCAGCCGATCTGGCCCGACCTGCCGGCCGAGCGTGTCCCGGTGAAGTCGATCACCAACGGCGTGCACGTGCCGACCTGGATCGCCTCGCCGATCCTGGAGCTGCTCACGCGGCACCTCGGACCGGCGTGGCTCGACCAGCACGACGACCCGGCCTTCTGGGATCGGCTGAACGCCGTGCCCGACGCCGACCTGTGGGCGGCGCGGCAGACGCTGCGCGCCGAGCTGTTCATGTTCATCCGCGAGCGGCAGCGGCAGCGCTGGACCCATGAGGGTGTCAGCCCGGCGCAGATCGTCCGCGGCGGGGCGCTGCTCGATCCGGAGGCGCTGACCATCGGCTTCGCCCGCCGCTTCACCGCCTACAAGCGGCCGGAGCTCATCTTCCACGACCCGGCGCGGCTCGCCGGCATCCTCAACGCGCCGAACCGCCCGGTGCAGATCGTCTTCGCCGGCAAGGCACACCCGGCCGACGACCCGGCCAAGCACCACTTGCAGCAGGTGTTCCGGCGCACGCTCGACCCGATGTATGCCGGCCGCGTCGCCTTCATCGACGACTACGACCTGCACGTCGCCCACTGCCTCGTCGGCGGCTGCGACGTCTGGCTGAACAACCCGCGCAAGCCCCTGGAGGCGAGCGGCACCAGCGGCATGAAAGCCTCGCTCAACGGCGTCCCGCATCTGAGCGTCGGCGACGGCTGGTGGGCGGAGGGCTACAACGGCCAGAACGGCTGGTTGATCGAGAGCCACACCGACCCCGACGACCACGCCGCGACCGATGCGGCGGATGCCGAGGCGCTGTATCGTCTGCTCGAGGAGCAGATCGTGCCGGCGTTCTACGAGCGCGACGCGCGGCAGGTGCCGCTCGGCTGGATCCGGGTCGTCCGCGAAGCGATGCGCTCCAACCTGCCGCGCTTCTCGGCGCGGCGCATGCTCAAGCAGTACATCACCGAGATGTATGCGCCGGCGTCGGCCGGCACGCTCACCGCGCGATAGCGGCGACGCTGGCTCGCGCTTCCCGGTACCACCGGGTCCACGCCTCACGCACCTCGGCGGCGGAGCCGTTGCGCGCTTCGGTCTCGACACGCGCCTGCTCGGCCGCGTCCAGCAACCGCTCCAGCGCCGGGCGGTCGGACTCGTCGGCCGCCGCCAGGTAGAGCGCCGACGTCGCCACGATCGTCGCGACGTGGGCCATGGTCGCCGGACTGGTCTTGTCCGGCGTGTCCAGGTTGGTGTGGTAATAGCGGTCGGTGAAGTGCCAGTTGAGCAGGGCCGGCACGCCGTGGCGGCCGAAGACGGTGTGGTCGCTGCCACCCTCGTAGGGATTGGTTCGCACCACCCACCCGGTGTCGCGCGCCCGACGCAGCGCGACCGCCAGGTGGAGGTCGTTCAGCAGGTGCCCGCGCACGAGCGCCCGATCGACCGTGCCGGCGCCCCACTCGGAATGCGGATCGGACGGACTCGGCCAGATCGCCGACGGGTCGGGCGACTTCTCGATGAGGAACGTGCCGCCGGTCTTCGCGGTGTCCTCGCCGGTCATGTCGAGCGACATCATCGCCACCACGCGGCCGGCGCGCGTGGGATCGTCGGCGATCCAGCGCTCGCTGCCGCGAATCTCGTCGAGCCAGAGCAGGGTCAGCGTCCGTCGCGGCGCCGGCACGGCGCCGGCGTCGATCGCGCGGCGGAGCGCGAGGGCGGCCGCCAGCAGCGTGCCCGCGCCGCTGGCATTGTCGTTCGCGCCCGGTTCCTGGACGTGGGCCACCAGGACGACCCGCTCGTCCGGACGGTCGGTGCCGGCAAACTCGGTCACCAGGGTCCGGTTGCGCCCGCGGTGGAAGGTCGCGGCAATCTCGACGTGGACACGGGCGTCGCCAGCCGCCGCGGCACGGCGCAGCTGATCGGCGGCGCGCGGCGTGGCCTTGAAGCCGAACGACCGCCGCGCCTCGTCGTAGGGGATGCTGCCCCACTGCAGCACGTGGGGCGTCTCGGCGGGCCTGGTGTAGGCGGCGAGATCGGTGGAGACGACGCCGGCGGCGCCGCGCTCGCGCACGGCCACTCGTCCACAACGCGCCCACGGGCGCATCGCCGAGCACGAGCGCGCCGGTCACCGTCCGGCCGGCGAAATCCGCGCTCTCGCCCGCCCCCACATCGACCAGCGGCAGGACGACCCCGCCGGGCGGCGTGGGGAAGGAGTTGATACAGAGCGGCAACCGATCGACCGCATCCGAGAGGACCACCGCGCGAGGTGTGGTCTCGAGCGAGAGCGTGGCGCGCTGTGGTTCCCAGCCCTGGCCCGCGTTGTCGTAGACCTCGAGCCGGGGTGCGAGCCCCCCCGTCGTCAGCTCGCCGGACAGGTAGTCGAGCGAGCGATCGTAGGCAGGGTTCCCGGCCAGGCGCCAGAACGGGCTGATGAACGTCACCGCCGCCATCGCGCGGCTCGCGTCCACGCGCGAAGCGACCGCCTGGTAAATCGCCTCGGCGCGAGCCGGGAGGACGCGGTCGAGCGGCGGCAGGTGGAGGCGCGGCTCCTGGAACGCGATCGTGGACACCGCGAGCATCGCGAGCACGACCACGCCCGCGATCGTCCGGTAGATGGGCGGCAGCATGATGCTGCGGGAGTTTAGTACAATCAGGCCGAGATGTCCCGCAAGTCCATTGCCAAGAAACCCGGCTGCGCGCTCTGCGGCGCCAAGGAAGTGTCCGAGCCACGCGGCGAAGAACGCTACTGCCGCGACTGCTGGGACAAGAAGATCGCGGTCGAGGAGATCGTCGCGCGCGAGTTCGCGCTGAAGCGCTACATCCGCGCGCACAGCGCCGAGAAGTACCTGATCTACCACTCGACGCAGAAGCGGCCCTGCGGACAGCTCATCGTCGTCGACGACGGCTATGACCTGTTCCTGACCATGATGATCTACCCGAACTTCGCGTGGGACGAGCCCGCCTATCACCTCGACGGCGATCCGGAGGGCCGCACGTTCGCCGAACTGCTGGTGGACGTCGTGGCCACCGAAGTCATCGAGCCGTGGGGCGGCGGCAAGTGGCACCTCGAGGTCTTCCGGGCAACGGCCGCGGAGCCCGAGGACTGGAACGGGGAAATGTAGGAAACGGCCTGATATACTTCGAGGCCCGGAGGGATCATGATGCGCCTGGGTTCACTGTTGGTGGCAATTGCCGTGGGGAGTGGCCTGTCGGCCGGCTCGGCGTACGCCGAGCAGACCACCGCCCGCAAGCTCGTCGCTCCGGTGCGCGGCGTGGCCAATGTGGAGCTGACACCCCCCGACACGCGTGTGGTCGGCAACAACGTCGTCACCACGATTCGCGTCAAGAACGTGTCCTCGGGCCCGATTGCCGGGTTCCGGGTGGAGGAGAACTGGTTCGATCGCTCGCGCCAGGCCGTTCCCGGCGACATCTACCGCCACCCGCGGCCGCTGCCGCCCGGCGAGGTCATCGAGATCAGGCTGACGACGCCGCGCAAGGCCGGGATGGGCGACAACCGCTACAACTTCACGCACGCCAACGGCGAGATCAAGACCACCGTGGTGAAGAAGCTGGACCTGCCGAAGCCCCCCAAATAGACGGGGTTGCCTGCCGCGGATCTCATCGCGCCGCGAGGCGGTCGGCGAGATCCGCGACCCACGGCACGCGCCAGGTGTCGCCGCGATAGGTGCGCAGCAGCAGCAGCAGCCAGAGCGCCACGGCGCCAATCCAGACCAGGTAGACCAGCAGCCGCGCGGCCTCGAACGCCCCTGCCGACACGATCAGCATCGCGACGCTGAGGCCCGACAGCAAGCCGATGAGGAGCGAGAGCCCACCGAACAGGACCAGCGACTGCGCGGCGTGGAAGCGGACGCCCCGGTGCTGCTGCTCGATGACCAGGAACACGAGCGCCGACACCCACCAGGCCGTGTAGCAGAGCAGGGACGAGAGTCGGGGTTCGACCCCGGTACTGGTCGTGTCGGCCAGGCGCGGCGCGTCGGGCTCGATCACGCGCCTAGCGCTCCACTTTCTCGAACCGCACCGGCCCGTCGCGGCGCGGGACCGTCACCAGGAATGACGGCGCCGTCATCACGCTGGCGGCCGACGTGCCGGGCGCCGGCCGGCCCTCGATCCACTCCACGAGGAGGCCGTTGCCCTCGTCGCGCACCTGGGTGATCTGGACCATGTAGCCGCCCGACGGGCGGCTGCCGAGGAAGACCGCCAGGACCATCCGCGTGTTGAAGTCCACCACGGGGGCGGGCCGCCCGGGCGCGTGCTCCTGCCACAACGCCCGCCATTCCGCGTCGGTGCGCACCACCGTCTGCTGCACGCGATCGATGCCGCTCATGCGATCGCTGTTGAGCGGTGTCATCGGCACCGGATCACCCGCCGGGGCCGGCCGAGGGGCTGGCGCCGGCGCCGCCGGAGCAGCCGGCGACGCGACCGGAGGCGCTGCGGCCGGCGGGGCGGCCGCCGGCGGGGTGGCAGCCGGAGGCGCCTGGGCCGGAGTGGCCGGCGCAGGCGTCCCGGACGGCGCCGCCACGACGCTCACGATCGTTTCGCGGAACACCGCTGGCCGGTCGCCGACGCGGGACTGCGCTTCGACGCGCAGCACGTAGAGGCCGGGCGCGATGTCGCGCAGCGGGATCCGGGCGGTGAACCCGTAGCCGCCGCCTCCCCCGCCGAGCTCGCTGCTGTCACGCTCTTCCCGCGTCTGGAAGACGGTCTGTCCGCCTTCCGCCTTCATCGTCAGGGCAATCTCGACCTTGTGGGCCGGTCCGCCTCCCGCTTCGTAGACCTCGGTGAACAGCGCGATCTCGTCGACCTGCGGGAAATCCCGATAGGTGGACAACGGCCCGGGCAGCAGCTTGGCCAGTGGATCCTTGGGTCGGGCCGTCGGCACCTGGCTGCTGACCATCGACGTCAGCGCGATGCTGCTCATCGACAGCGCGTCCTTCGCGAAGTCCGGCACCTCGACGTCGTTGACCACCAGCCCCGCGCGCCGGCTGTTCGCCTCGCGCGCGGCGATGCGCAGCTGATAGCGGCCCGGCGGCAGATCGAGCGACGAGATGACGCGGAACCCGGCGCTGCGGACGCGCGCTACCGAGTCGGGCTTGAGCTGCAGGTTGAGCGTGTTGCGATCGCCGGAAAACGCCTTGCCCTTGGCATCGACGGCGAGGAACGCGATCTCGAGATCGTTGTGAAACGTGCCGTCCTTCTCGACCAGCGGGAGATCACGCCCGCCGATGAGCGTCGCGATCACCACCGAGCCGTTGCGATCCGGCCCCTTGAAGACGCTCGCCGTCGTCGCCAGCGGCAGCCCGCTGACCGGGACCGGGCTGCTCATCGCCTCGCGCAGCTCGGCGGAGGCGTCGCCGGGCCCCCCGAGCTTCGGGTCCTGAGCGCGGCCGCGCGGCGCGATGTAGCCCTTCCGCGCGCGCACGGTCAGGCCCGGACGGTCCACTCGCACGTCGATCTTGCGGAACCGCCCGTCGCGGCGCTCGTTGGTGGCGTAGTAGCCGAGGATGTAATACGAGCTGTTCTCCTCGACCAGCCGGCGGAACGCGCCGCTGATGTCGTTGGTGTTGACCGCGGCGAAGCCGCCGGTCTCGTCCGAGAGGACGCGCAGGCTGTCCTGGCCCATGCGCACCTCGTCGTTGAGCGCCGTGGAGGTCAGACCGAGCGTCCGGTCCTCGGGAAACGACTGGATCTCGATCCCATCGTCGCTGCCGGCGCCGAGCCCGCGCACGTCGATGCCGTAGATGGACACGTTGGCGCGCGTCGCGGCGGCGATCAGGTCGCGAGTGCCGTCGATGACGGTGCTGGCATCACGGTTGTTGAACGGATCGTGAATGTCGTAGTCCACTCCCTCGCTGAAGTAGACCAGGGCCTTGCGCCGGCCGCGCACGCCGGCCATCACGTCGGCGAAATTCTTCAGCGACTCGAGCGTGTTGCGCGCGTGATAGCCGCGCTCGGCCGCCTCGGGGTCGTTGATCCGGTCGGTGTCGCTGCGCAGCCCGCGCGTGCGGCTCTCCTCTTCGATGCGGTTGAGCAGCGACGAGCGCAGCTTGCGGCCCATGAACTTGTCCACGGCGTCGACCAGCAGCCGGCGGTTGCTGGTGAACTCCTGCGCCGCCTCGGCGCGCCCGCTCGTGTGCACGACGGCGGCGACGTCGTTGGCGCCCATGTGCCGCTCGATGAACTCGCGCGCCGCCCGCTTCACGCCGGCGGTGCGCAGGGGATGGGTATGCGAGTCGTCCAGCACGATCAGATACACGCGGCCGTTGTAGCCGGACAGGTTGGTCTGCACGTCCGGCTCGATTGGCTGGCTGGCGAACAACGGGCGGGCCGTCCGCTCCACCGGCAAATTGACGACCGAGAACACCGTGATCTTCTGCGGCTGGCCGTCCTCGAGGACCTGGAAGTCCGCCGCGGACAGGTCTTCCACGAAATTGCCCTGCGCGTCGATGACGCGCGCATCGACTTCCACGTAGTTCACTTCGGCGCGGAAGGTGACGCCGGGCTGCCCGGCCGGAGGCGTCGGGGGCGTGACCTGGCCGACGAGGGTGGCCGCGCCGGCGGCGAGCGCCGCTATCACGAGTGCGAAAGTATTCGGTTTCATAGGGTTACAGGCATTCAGGCAGTGCAGGCCAGCTTCACATTATAAGACGGCGCGCCGTCGGCCGCGGTTCGTCGGTGGCATGACGCCACCGAGCGCCAAACCCGCATGGCACCCTGCCGTCAGATGTCGAACACGACACCCGCCCGCCACAACCCGTCCTGTTCGACGACGTGCAGGCGAGGGTAGATGACCGCCTTGATCTCCATCGCCACCGGATGGCGAGTCGGATCGAGTTTCTCGCCGCTCAGCGTCCCCTCGAGCGCGAAGCCGCCGTCGCGTTCCCGCACCTCGACCTCCGCGCCGCGCGTGAGCCAGCCCCGGGTATCGAAGCGATAGAGAAGCTCGCTGAGGAAGTCGACCAGGAGCAACTCGAGATCCGGCGCGTCCATGGCGACCTCTTCGGGTCGCCGCGGCTCGATTCCGGCCAGCGGCGTGATGCTGTCGGTGAAGGCCAGCGCCGCCGACACGAACAACTCCTCCCGGCTCGCCCCCGTGAGCGTGACTCCGCGGTCGCCCGAGTGGTCGAAGAACGCGTACGCCATCGCGGACCTTCGCGGCCCGGCCGTGACCAACCCATCTTCTCCCAGAACGGCATCCAAGAAGTGGGCGCCGGCGCGGCAAAACTTTGCGGTCGGCAGCAACGTCGAAACAAGAGACGTGCCAGTACCAGGCCGGCGACTCCTCGCTATACTGAAGAACTATGGCCGTTGACCTCGTCGCCGTCCAGGAAGCGCTGCGTGCGCAAGGTCTGGACGGCTGGCTGTGGTACGACTTCCAGGGCGCCAATCCCATCGCACAGCGGATGGCGGGGCTCGGGGGCGGCGGACACCTCGCGTCGCGTCGGTGGTTCTACCTGATCCCGGCCACCGGCGAGCCGCGGGGACTGGTTCACGCCATCGAACGCCACAATCTCGATCGGCTCCCCGGGTCCAAGACGCCGTACGCGGGACGAGCGCAGCTGGAGTCGGGCCTGAAAACGCTGCTTGCGGGGATGCGGCGCATCGCGATGGAGTATTCGCCCAATGGGGCGATCCCATACGTGTCGCGGGTGGATGCCGGGACCATCGAGCTGGTACGGGCACAGGGCGTGGACGTCGTCTCGTCCGGCGACCTCATCCAGCAGTTCGAGGCCCACTGGAGCGCGGAGGCCATCGCATCGCACTACCGGGCGGCCGAGAAGCTGTACCGTATTAAGGACAGGGCGTTTGCCCTGGCGGCACAACGCCTGCGGGACGGGATCGCGACAACGGAATTCGATTTGCAACAGTCGATGTGGCAGTGGTTCGGGGAAGAGGGCCTGGTGAGCGATTCGGCGCCGAATGTCTCGGCGCAGGAGAACTCGGGGAACCCGCACTATCTGCCCAGCGAGCGGAAGAGCCGGCTCATCCGTGCCAATGAGCTGCTGCTCCTCGATTTATGGGGCAAGCTCGATGCCCCGGGTGCCGTCTTTGCCGATATCACCTGGGTGGGATTTACCGGGGCACAGGTGCCCGAGGACATGACGCTGGCATTTTCCGCGGTCCGTGAGGCGCGCGACGCCGCCGTCCAGGTCCTCGACGAGGCTGCGCGGACGGGGCGCGACGTGCGGGGCTTCGAGCTCGACCGCGCCGCTCGCGACGTGATCGAGAAGGCCGGGTACGGGCCGTTCATCATCCATCGCACGGGCCACAGCCTGGGCGAGACGGTGCACGGCAACGGCGCACACCTGGACGATTACGAGACGCACGACGAGCGCCGGTTGCTGCCGGGCACCGGCTTCACGGTCGAGCCGGGCGTCTACTTCGAGCGCTTCGGCGTGCGGACGGAGATCAACATCGTCTGGGGCGAACAGGGCCCCGAGGTCACCGGGCCGCGCCAGCAGGAGATTCTTTCGTTGGTGTAAAGAACGCGTCCCCGGCAGGGTCGAGGGACGACGAGGTGGGAGTGGAGGACGTCAATGTCTAGTCGCAAAACGACGGTGTTCTACGGGCTGCTGATCGGCGTGGCCTCGCTGGCGGTCGGCATGGTGATCGCGTCGCGGCTCGACCTGTCACCGGTGTCGATGGCGCAGCCGGCGATCTCGGCCCCGGCCGCCAACAGCGCCCCGCTGAGCGGGCCGGTCGATGCCGGCACCTTCCGCAATATCGCGAAGGTGGTGAGCCCCTCGGTGGTTAACATCCGGACCGAGTCGCGGCAGCGCGGCACCGAGCTGACCGAGTTCTTCGGCGGCGACGACCTCCTCGAGCGCTTCTTCGGCGGCCAGCCCGGCCGCGGGCAGACGCCGCAGCGGCCGCGTGAGCAGGTTGCGGTCGCAGCGGGCACCGGCTTCATCATCAGCAAGGATGGCTACATCCTCACCAACAACCACGTCGTCGAAGGCGCGACCAAGATCGAGATCTTCATGTATGGCGACGAGGAGATCAGCTACCAGGCCAAGGTCGTCGGACGCGATCCGTTGACCGACAGCGCCCTCATCGAGCTGACCGAAAAGCCGAAGACCGAGCTCGCCGAGGTCAAGTTCGGCGACTCGGCGCAGATCGCACCGGGCGACTGGGTGATGGCCATCGGGAACCCCTTCGGCCTGGCGCACACGGTCAGCGTCGGCGTGGTCAGCGCCGCGCGTCCGGGCGGCCTGCCGGTGAGCACCGGCCGCTTCGCGGACGTCATCCAGACCGACGCGGCGATCAATCCGGGCAACTCGGGCGGCCCGCTGCTGAACGTCCGCGGCGAGGTCGTCGGCATCAACACCGCGATCTACGCGGACTCGCGTCAGCAGGGCAACCTCGGCATCGGATTCGCCATCCCGATCAACGTCGTGCGCGACCTGCTGCCGCAGCTGCGGACCGGCAAGGTGACCCGCGGGGTCATCGGCGTGACCATCCAGGACATTCCGGTCGGCACGGTGGCGGATTTCGGCCTCAAGGAGCGGCGCGGCGCGCTGGTCGGCAGCGT
This sequence comes from uncultured Acidobacteriota bacterium, assembly GCA_963707795.1. Taxonomy (GTDB): domain Bacteria; phylum Acidobacteriota; class Vicinamibacteria; order Vicinamibacterales; family UBA2999; genus JACCSI01. Next base: position 2,623,000 of record OY970174.1, read on the forward strand.
GACCACGGGCGGCCCGGCTGACAAGGGCGGGATCAAGCCCGGCGACGTGATCATCGAGTTCAACGGCCAGCCGATTCAGCGCCGCGACCAGCTCGTCTCGATGGTGGCGGCGGCGAAGCCGGGGTCGGCGGTGCCGATCAAGGTGCTGCGCGACAAGCAGGAACGCGCGCTGAGCGTGACGATCGACGAGCTGGATCTCGAGAACGAAGCGGGCCTCGCCACGCGCCGCGATCCCGACAGCCCCGATGTCGAGGAGACGACCGGGTTCGGGATGGAGCTGAGCGCATTGACCGCCGACATGGCACGCCGGCTGCGGGTCCCGCCCGACACCGAAGGGGTGCTCATCTCGAACGTGGAAGTGGGCAGCGCCGGCCAGCGCGCGGGCATTGGCCGCGGCGACATCATCCTCGAGGTGAATCGCACGGCGGTGGCCACCCCGCAGGAAGCCAGCCGCGCGTTGGCGCAGGTCCCGGCGGGAGGGACGGCATTCCTGCTCATCCTGCGCAACGGCCAGCAGAGCTTCGTCACCGTCCGCAAGGACTAATCCCTCGGCGGGGACCGGCGAGAGGCCGGTGTGAGGCGCAAGACGTCTCGCACCGGCCGGCCGACTGAGGCCGGCGTTTTCCACTATCATGCAGTGGCGATGGCGGTCGAACGCGAGATCAAGATCCGCTTCGAAAGCGCGCCGCTGGCCCGCGAGCGGATAGCGGCCATCGGCGCCACTCCCCTCCGCGGCCGACGGCTCCAGGAAGACTGCCTGCTGGATGCCATCGACGACGGCCTCTACCGCCGCCGGTGCGTCCTGCGCGTGCGCAACGACAGCGGCAAGAGCTACCTGACCTTCAAGGGCCCCATCCAGGCGGGCGCCATGAAGGTGCGCGAGGAGCATGAAACGCTCGTCGCCGACGGCGACACCCTGCTCGCCATCCTGCACGAGCTGGGGCTGCGCGTCTGGTTCCGCTACGAGAAGTACCGCGAGGAGTTCTCCGCCGAGGACGTGGTGATCGCGATCGACGAGACGCCGGTCGGCACGTTCGTCGAGATCGAGGGCGGCGAGGAGTACATCCATCGCACCGCCACGGCCCTTGGCAAGGGACCCGCCGACTACATCACCGACTCGTATCGCACGCTGTTCGTGCGCCACTGCACCGAGCGCGGCCTCGCCGACTGCGATATGACGTTCTCGCCGGATCATCCATTCGCCGCCAGCACGTCCGCGTCGAATGAGTGACCTGTCGGCGTGGCCGGCGCTGGTCCTCACGGCGGGGCTGGCGACACGGCTGCGGCCGCTCTCGGATGTCCGCGCCAAGGCGGCGATGCCGGTGGCCGGCCGTCCGATCATCGATCGCATCCTGTCGTGGCTGCGCGCCGCGGGCGTCGCGCGCGTCGTCCTGAACCTGCATCATCGTCCCGAGTCGATCACGAGTCTGGTCGGCGACGGCCGCCAGTGGGGCCTCGACGTCCGCTATTCCTGGGAGCCGACCGTCCTCGGGTCGGCTGGCGGCCCACGGCGCGCGCTTCCCATCCTCGGCGCCACCCGGTTCCTCATCGTCAACGGCGACACGCTGACCGATTGCGACCTCGAGGCCCTCGTCCGGCGCCATCGCGAGACCGGCGCGGAGGTGACGATGGCGGTCGTCCCCGGCGACGTCGGGCGGTACGGTGGTGTCGTCGTCGGTCCCGACGGGTTCGTCACGGGATTCGCGCGCGCGGCGAAAGACCCGGCCGCGTCCGGCGCGTCCGCGGCGTCCGCCCGGCATTTTATCGGCGTGCAGGCGGTGACCGCGGGCGCGTTTGCCGCCGTATCCGCGGACGAGCCGAGCGAGACCGTCCGCGACTGGTATCCCCGCCTCATCGCCGCGGATGCCGCGGCCATCGCCGCCTATGCGAGCGAGGCGGAGTTCCTCGACGTCGGGACGGCGGCCGATTACCTGCGGACGGTCGGAGCCGTGGCATCACGCGAGGGGGCCGCCCTCGACGTGGGCGAGGGGACCCGCATCGATCCCGCGGCCGAGGTCCGGGGCACGATCCTCTGGGACCGGGTCGTGGTCCCGGCCGGTGCTCAGCTCATCAACTGCGTTGTCGCCGACGATGTCCACGTGCCGGCGCAACGGTTCGAGCGGTGCACGCTGGTGACGGCGGGAGGCCGTTTGGACGTGCGCCCATTCTGAGCGGCCCGTCCACGCCAGCCGGATCGTTGCGCCGGCGGCCCCGCCCTCGAGGGGACGCGCGGCACGCTCCCGCCTCACGCGGGCGAACTGCCACGCGTGTCCCGGAAAATTCGGGACGGAGTCCGGACGCGGGACACTAGAATTCCTGTGTGCCGGACAGCGTGCGCGAGCGGATCGACCGCTATCTCGACCAGCAGGGGCTGACGCCGGTCGTGGCGAAGGTGATGGCGCTGACCGGCGACGCCTCCGACCGCCGCTATTTCCGGGTGTTGCTGCGCGACGGCGGACGCGACTCGATCGTGCTGGCCTTGCACGCCGGGCCGATCGCGTTCGACAGCATGCCGTTCGTGGCGGTGTCCCGCCTGATGAGCGAGGTGCCGCTGCCGGTCCCGGCCATCCTCCACCACTCGAACGAGCTCGGCATCATCGGCCTGCAGGACCTCGGCGACGTCACCCTCCAGGCGCATGTCGGCGCCGCCGCGCCGGAGGAGCACCACGCCCTCTACCGCGAGGCGGTCTCGTTCATCGCCCGGCTGCAGCTGCGCGGCGCGGAACTGCGTTCGGATGCGTATCCGTGCTACGCGATTGCGTTCGACACCAACAAGCTGTCGTGGGAGTTCGAGTTCTTCTACAAGCACTTTCTCCGCGCCTACCGCGGCGCCTCGCCGTCGGTCGACGTCCAGCGCGAGCTCTCGGCCGAATGGTCGGCGATCGTCAACGACCTCGCCGCCGAGCCGCGGGTGCTGTGCCACCGCGACTATCACAGCCGCAACCTGATGCTGCACGAGGGCGGTCTGTACATCATCGATTTCCAGGATGCGCGGCTGGGGCCGGACACCTACGACCTGGTGTCGCTGCTCAAGGACTCGTACGTGGATCTCACGTCACAGCAGGTCGATGACCTCATTGCCTACTTTCTCGCGTTGACCCGCGGCCCGCGGGGCGTGACCGCGTCCCAGGCCAGCGAGTTCCGGCGGCGCTTCGACCTCATGGCCCTGCAGCGCAACTTCAAGGCGCTGGGCACGTTCGGCTACATGACCGTCGCGCGCGGCAATTCGGTCTACATCCAGTACATTCCGCGCACGTTGAGCTACGTGCGCGGCAACCTGAAGAAGTACCCGCGCTTCCGCCGGCTCCGCGAACTGCTCGGCGGCTTGATTGACGAGGTCCGCTAGGCGGGCCTCCAGTAACATGAACGTTTGGGCATTTCCGCCGAGGAGCCTTCCGTGAGCACCCTCCGCTTTGCCGTGTCGACGCACCTCTATCACGACCAGCGTCTCGAACGAGACCACCTCGTCGAAATCGCGGCGCACGGCTTCGACGCCGTCGAGGTCTTCGCCACCAGGACCCATTTCGACTATCACGACGGCGTCGCCGTACGCACGCTCGCCGAGTGGCTCGAGGACACGCGCCTGGCGCTGCATTCCCTCCACGCGCCGATCAGCGCCAGCCTGACCAACGGCGCCTGGGGGGAGTCGTTCTCGACGGCGGTCGCCGACGAGCCGCGGCGGCGCAAGGCGCTCGCCGAAGTGGAAGCGGCGCTCGCCGTCGCGCGCACCATTCCGTACCAGTACCTCGTCGTGCACCTCGGCGTGCCCGACGCGGCCAAACCAGGAGCATCCGACAACAATCGCGAGGCGGCGCGGCGCAGCGTCGAGGCGCTGCTGGAGATGGCGGCCCGGGTCGATGTCCAGATCGCCCTCGAGGTCATTCCCAATCCGCTGTCCAGCGCCGAGGCGCTGGTGTCCCTCATCGAAGGCGACCTCGACGGGGCGCGCGCGGGGATCTGCCTGGACGTCGGCCACGCGTTCCTGATGGGCGACCTCGGCGACGCCATCGAGACCTGCTCCGGTCACCTGGTGACCACGCACCTGCACGACAATCGCGGCACCGCCGACGACCACCTCACCCCGGGCGAGGGCGGCATCGACTGGCCGGCCGCGCTCATGGCGCTGCAGAAGATCGGCTACGACGGCGCCTGGCTGTTCGAGGTCGCCAACACGTCCACCCCGCGGGCGGTCCTGGAGAAGACCGTCCGCGCGCGGCGGCAGTTCGAGAAGCTACTCGACCTCAGCTTCGAGAACCCGTCACAGGCTCCTTCATGACCCACGTCTACATCGAGCGCATCGGCGACCACGTCGGCCAGACGGTCACCGTCAAGGGCTGGCTGCACAACCGCCGGTCGAGCGGCAAGATCCATTTCCTGGTCGTGCGCGACGGTACCGGTTTCCTGCAGGTGGTGATGGGCAAGAACGACGTCTCCCCCGAGACGTTCACCGCCGCCGACCACCTCGCGCAGGAAAGCGCGATCATCGTCACCGGCGTGGTGCGCGAGGACAAGCGGGCCAAGGGCGGCTACGAGCTCACGGCCAGCGGACTCGACGTCGTCTCCACGGCGCACGATTATCCGATCACGCCGAAGGAGCACGGCGTCGACTACCTGCTCGACCGCCGGCATCTGTGGATTCGCTCCGAGCGCCAGACCGCGATCCTGCGCGTCCGCCACGAAGTGGTGAACGCGGTGCGCGATTTCTTCAACGACCAGGGGTTCATCCTCGCCGACACGCCGATCTTCACGCCGGCCGCGTGCGAGGGTACGACCACGCTGTTCCCAGTGCAGTACTTCGAGGACACCACCGCGTTCCTCACCCAGAGCGGTCAGCTCTACAACGAGGCCAACGCCATGGCCCTCGGCAAGGTCTACTGCTTCGGGCCGACGTTTCGCGCCGAGAAGAGCAAGACGCGGCGGCACCTCACGGAGTTCTGGATGGTCGAGCCGGAGATGGCGTATGCGGATCTCGACGACGTCATTGCGCTCGCGGAAGGGTTGATCACGTCGGTGGTCGCCCGCGTCCTCGATCGCCGCCGTGCCGAGCTGACCACGCTCGAGCGCGACCTCACGAAGCTGGAATCGGTCACCGCGCCCTTCCCCCGGCTCCACTACGACGAGGCGGCGAAGATTCTGCTCGACAAGGGGGTGCCTTTCCAGGTCGGCGGCGACCTCGGCGGCACGGACGAGACGGTCCTCTCGCAGCAGTTCGATCGGCCGGTGTGCGTCACCCACTACCCGGCGGCGATCAAGGCGTTCTACATGAAGCCCGATCCCGCCCAGCCGGACCGCGCCCTGTGCGTGGACGTCCTCGCTCCCGAAGGCTACGGCGAGATCGTCGGCGGTGGACAGCGTCTCGACGATTACGACCTGCTGCTGCAGCGCATCAAGGAGCACGAGCTGCCGCCGGAAGCGTTCGAGTGGTATCTCGACCTGCGCCGCTTCGGCACGGTGCCGCATGGCGGCTTTGGCATGGGCATCGAGCGCGTGGTCACCTGGATCTGCGGGCTCGAGCACCTGCGCGAGAGCATTCCGTACCCGCGCATGATCTACCGCATCTATCCCTGAGCGGCCGGCATGACGGCCATCGCGGCGGAAAGCGCTTGGAAGTTGGCCCGCCGAGCTTGTACCGTGTAGGTCCGTGGACCTGCTGACGATCGGCGAGGCGTTCGAAGACCTGATCTTCGCGGGCCTCCCCCGGCTGCCCCACCTCGGCGAGGAATTGCGCGTCCAATCGCTCACCCGCCATCCTGGCGGCGGCGCCGTGCTCACGGCGATCGCCGCCGCGCGACTCGGCGTGTCGGTCGCGACCATCAGCGCGGTGAGCGCCGGCAGCGCGGCGAGCCTGCGGCGGGAGGGGATCCGGCTCGTGAACGTGCTCGGCGCCGACGAGCGCGCCGCGGTGACGGTGGCCCTGTCGACGAACCGCGATCGGGCGTTCGTGACGTTCGAGGGCGTCAACGCCGGCCTCGAGTCGCGGCTGCTGTCGCGGATCGGCACGCTGCGGCGGCTGCCCCGCCACGTCCATTTCGCCCTCGGTCCGAAGACCTGCCGCGCCTGGGTCGGCGTCCTCGACCGGCTGCGCGCCCGCGGCGTGACTTCGTCGTGGGACTTCGGCTGGAACGAGGACTTGCGGCAGGATCCCGCGTTTGGCGCGCTGCTCGCGGCCGCCGACTGGATCTTCGTCAACGAGCACGAAGCGACGCTCTACGCGCGCGCCCGCACGCTCGGCACCGCGCTCGCGCGATGGCCGTCGCTGGCGCGCGGCGTCGTGGTCAAGCTCGGCGCCCGCGGCGCCGTGGCGATGACCGGCGGCCGCGAGGTGCGCCGGCAGCCGCCCCGCGGCCGCGTCCTCGACACCACTGGCGCCGGCGACGCCTTCAATGGCGGATTCCTCGCCGCCCTGCTCGCCGGCGCGTCGCTGACCCAGACCGTGCGCCTGGCCAACCTCGTCGGCAGCCGTTCGACGCACGCCGCCGGAGGCGTCGATGGCCTGCCGCGCCACGCCGACCTGCCGGCGTGGGGACGACAACTCGTGGGGGCGGCGTGAAGCTCGCCATCGTCGGGGGCGCCGGCGTGCGCGTGCCGCTGCTCGTCCACGGCATTGTCGGGCGAGGACTGCCCATTTCACGGGTTGCGCTGTTCGATACCGATCCGGCGCGACTGGCCGTGATCGGCCGCCTCGCCCGGCTGCGGACGCCGGACGTCCCGATCACGCTCCACGCCGACGTCGAGAGCTGCGTGCGCGACGCCGACTTCGTCGTCACCAGCATCCGCGTGGGCGGGCTCGCCGCCCGCCAGCGCGACGAGGAGGTCTGTCTCGCGCGCGGGTTGGTGGGCCAGGAAACCGTCGGCGCCGGCGGCTTCGCCATGGCCGTGCGGACGGTGCCGATCCTCGCCGCCTACGCCGAGGCCATCGCCCGTCATGCCCCGTCCGCCTGGGTGATCAACTTCAGCAACCCGGTGGGCATCGTGACCCAGGCGATGCGCCGCGCCGCCGACCTGCGCATCATCGGCATCTGCGACACGCCGACCGAGCTGTTCGCCGAGATCGCGCATGCGCTCGAGGTGCCGGCGCGCGAGTGCGCCTTCGACTATATCGGCCTCAATCATCTCGGCTGGGTGCGCGAGGTCTACCATCGCGGCGCGCCGTTGCTCGAAGGACGCTGGGACGACCAGGCCCTGCTCGGCCGAATCTACAGCCGGCCGCTGTTTCCGCCCGCCTACCTCGCCGGACTGCGGCTGCTGCCCACCGAGTACGTCTACTACTACGAGTTTCCGGACCGGGCAATCGCCAACATCCGCGCCGCCGGCCGCGGCCGCGCAACGGTGGTGACCGGGCTCACCGATCGCCTGTTCGCCGCGCTCGAGCGCTCCGGCGGCGACCCGGTGCGACACTACGAGGCGTATCTACAGGAACGGTCAGCCTCGTACATGCAGATCGAATCGGGTCAGCCGGCGCCGAACCCGCCGTCGCCATGGGCGGAGCTCACCGGCTACGACCGCATCGCCTTCGACGTCATGCACGCCATCGTCCACGACACGCAGGCCGTGATTCCGCTCAACGTCCCCAACCGCGGCAACATTCCCGAGCTCGCCGGCGACGATGTGATCGAGGTGCCGTGCGTGGTTGGCGGCAACGGCGCACGGGCACTGCACGTGGGCGGCCTTCCGCCGCAGGTGCGCGACCTGGCCGTTCGCGTCAAGGCGTACGAGCGCGCGACCATCGACGCCGCCGCGGCGAGGACCGACGACGCGCTGGCCGACGCCCTGGCCCACAATCCGCTGGTGCCCTCGCGCGAGGTCGCGCGCGCGCTGCTGACCGAGCTGGCCCTGTGAGCACGCCCGCCCGTCTCGACCGCGCGATGGGCCTGCCGCAGGCCACCGCCACCAACATCATCAGCATGGTCGGCGTCGGACCGTTCCTCACCATCCCGTTCATGGTGCAGGCGATGAACGGCCCGCACATCCTCTATGCCTGGGTCGCCGGCGGCATTCTCGCGCTCGCCGACGGGCTCGTCTACGCCCAGCTCGGCGCCGCCATCCCGGGGAGCGGCGGCCCGTACCTCTACCTGCGCGAGGCGTTCAAGCCGTTTGGCCTCGGGCGGCTGATGGGGTTCCTGTTCATCTTCCAGACCATCCTGGTCGCGCCGCTCTCCATCGCCGGCGGGGCGGTCGGCTTCGCCGACTACCTCCAGTTCGCGTGGACCACGATGAGCCCGGCGTGGCACAACCTGATCGCCGCCGCCGTGTGCGTCGGCACCACGGCGCTGCTGTGGCGCGACATCGAATCCATCGGGCGCCTGGCCGTGGTGATGCTCTGGGTGGTCCTGCTCACCGTCGGCTGGGTGATCGTCGCCGGCCTGTTCAGCTTCTCGCCGGCGATGGCGTTCGACTTTCCGCCGCAGGCCTACGAGCTGGACACCGACCTGGCCGTGCGGCTGGGTGCCGCGGCCGTGCTGGCGATGTACAGCTACGGCGGCTACAACCAGGTCTGCAACATCGGCGAGGAGATCCGCGATCCGGGACGCACCGTGCCGCGCTCGATCCTGCTCTCGATCTTCGTCGTCGCGGCGCTGTACATGGCGATGAGCGTGGTCATCCTGGGGATGATCCCGTGGCAGGAAGCCGCCCAGACGCGCACCGTGGCGTCGGTCTTCGTGGAGCGGACCTTCGACGACCCGGCGGCCGGCCGCGTGGCCGGCCTGGCCATGACCGGCCTCATCCTGTTCGTCGCCGCCTCGTCGCTGTATGCGACGATCCTCGGCTATTCACGGATTCCCTTCGCCGCCGCGCGCGACGGCGATTTCTTCAGCGTCTTCGCCCGCATCCACCCGACCAAGCACTTCCCCCACGTGTCGCTGCTGGTGATCGGCGCGGTGTCGATCCCGTTCTGCTTCTTCAGCCTGGGACAGCTGGTCAGCTGGCTCATTCAGGTGCAGATCCTGCTGCGCTTCATCTGGCAGTGCGCCGCGGTGGTGCTGCTGCGCAAGTATCGCCCCGACATTCCACAGCCGTTCACGATGTGGCTCTATCCCTTGCCGGCCTACCTGTCGGGGGCGCTGTGGCTGTACATCTTCCTGAGCGGGCCGTGGCAGGGGATGGCGTTCTCGGTCGCCTTCCTCGCGCTCACCGTCGTCGCTTATCGCCTGTTCCTGCGCGGCCGCGGCCGCGTGGAACCGCCGGCCTGACGGCCGATCGGCCTCAGTTGCGCGGCTGGCCCTGGGCGAGCAGGTTGGCCATCAGCCGGTACGCGCCGGGCACGCCGTACGGCAGCTGCCGATGCATGGCGTACGCGAAGTAGGTGTAGTGCCCCTTGCCGTGGCGGATGGAGAGCCACCCTCCGCGCTGCGGCGCCTGGTCGCGATCCCAGGTCGCAATGATCGGCTGGTAACCCGGCATCCCATGAGCTCCAGAACTTCGAGCCGCGCTGCTCGACCCAGCCCTCGAAATCGGCCGCGGTGATCCGGTTCGGCCACTGCAGGACGGGTGCGTCGGCGGCCAGGATGTCCACCGGCGAATCCTCCTCCGACACCTCCTCGGCGCGCGCCGTCAGCTCGCCGGGGCGCGGGGCCCACTGGCCGGGCACGAACTCCTGCGTGTTGTAGAGGACGATCAGGTTGCCGCCCCGCTCCACGTACTCCAGCAGCCGCCGATTGTAGGTCTTCAGATCCTCGCGCACCGCGTAGGCGCGGGTGCCGGTGACGATCGCGTCGAACCGGCCCAGGTCCCCGCGACCCAGTTCGTCTTCGTCGAGCAACGTGACCGTGTAGCCGAGCTGCCGGATGCCATCGGGCACCTGGTCGCCGACACCCATCACGTAGCCGACGTCGAGCCCCGGCACGCGCTCGACGTTCACGCCGCGCACGTCGGTCGCCGCCGGACGATAGAGGAGGCGCGCTTCGAGGTCCCGGTACTCGATGGTTTCGTATCCGGCGCGGTACTCCTGGCCGTCGGACGCCGCGACCGCCTCGATGCGATAGGTGCGATCGGCAATCGCGGGAATGGCGACGTCGAACGCATAGGTGGCGCGCTCTCCCCCGCGGGCGAACGTGAAGGGTACGCGCGCGGGCTCGGCGGACCAACCGGGCGGCAGGCGCAGGCTGAGGTCGCCGCTGCTGCCGGTGGCGCGGTTGTTGAGGACATCGACCTGCACGCGTACGCGCGCCCGCGGGTCGCCGAGCGGCACCACCACCGTGGCGGGGCTGGTGGTCACCGCAATGGCCGGGACGACTCGCAGCTCGCGGAGGACGTAGCCGTACGGGAGCCTGGCCTCGCGGCGGCGCACCGTCTCGCGCGCCTCGATCGCCACGCCCTCCACGCGGTATCTGGCAACGGCGACCGCGGGTGCGGCACTCGCGGGGCGGCCGAACTGCGACGGGTCGGTGAGCTGGTAGCGCGCATCCTGGAAATTCTCACGCGCGAAGTACGGTGTGGAGCTGATCGGCACATCAGCCGCCAGCCGTACGGCGAAATCGCCGGGACACGGGCTCGTTGGGCCGCGGCGTGGCCGGCGCCGATGCTGCCGGCGTGACCGCCCACCCCGGGCCTGCCTCGATGTCCACGCCGTCGAGCGTGATGGCGGGCGCTCCGCGGCTGGCGAACGTCACACGGACGTCGAAGGCCTGACCCGGAACGACGGGTCCCATGACCGGTGGTGGGGCAAAGCCGGCGCCCGGGCCGGTCGGCTCGACCGCTCCCGCCGGCTGCGCCACCGCGCTCAGGACCAGGCCCATCGCCGTGTGGATGGCGTCCGCGAACTGCGCCTCCTTGCGACGCAGGATGAACACCGCGTCAGGCTCGGCGCCGAAGGCGTCGATGGCGGCGCGGGTCGCGGCGAGCCCGCGGGCGAGCGCCGGAACCGTCGCGGCCGGGGCGTCCACGGACACCGTGCGCAGGGCTTCCTCGACGGCCTGGGCGATCGGCTGCAGGCGGGCCGCGGCGCCGGGCGGCTCGGGACGGCCGAGCGTCGCGAACAGGCCGGTGATCGAGGTGTCGATGCCGTCGAAGAAGCCGGCGTTCGCGCGCGCCTCGCGCCGGGGGCCGGTCGGCGGCGGCCTTGTCGGCCCTCTGGTAGTAGTTGTACTGCGGCCCTGGCGTCAGGACCAGCCGGCCGCTGGTCTGCGAGCGCTGGAAGCTCAGGCCGACGCGCGCGAAGTCGCCATAGGACATGCCCAGCCACGGGCTGTACTGGCCGGCATCGATCCGCACGTCCCACGCCTCGTCCTCGCGCATGCCGCCGATGAAGACCCTGGCCGGCCGCCACGGACGCAGCCCGTCGGCGATCTGATCGGGGAACATCCTGGGATCGCCGGCGGCCTGGAACGCCTGCAGGGTGATCACGCCGGCCGTCTGATGGTTGCCGTGACCGTCGCGCGCGGTGCCCTGGAAGCGCGAGACGAGCACGAGCGGCCGCTCCAGCCGCACGATGCGCACGACGTCGCGCAGCACCGGCTCGCGGCCCCATTTCTCGAACGCCTCCTCGAGCCGCTTCGAGAAGCCGTAGTCGATGACCGAGGTGTAGTACTGCGCGTCCACGCCGTAGTAGCGGTTCGCGGCCGCCAGTTCCTCGGTGCGAATCAACCCGAGCCCGTCGAACAACTGCGGCCCCAAGGCGTTGTCGCCCGATTGTCCGCGATTGAGCGTCATCAGCGCGACGCGGGCGCCCAGGCCGCGGCTGAGCCAGGCCAGCATGCCGCCATGCTCGTCGTCGGGGTGCGCGGTGGTGTGCATGATGCTGGCGATCGTCCGCAGCTTCAGCAGCTTCTGGTAGGTGCCGACGACGCCGGTGTCCTGCGCCAGCGGCTCGGAGGCCGGACCGACAGCAGCCCGGCCAGCAGCGCCGCGCCCGCCAGCAGACATTTCCGCATGCTCGCTCCCCCACGCGCCCGCGCGCCGGCAGCGCCGCGCTCGATCAGAAGTAGAACTTCAGCGCCAGCTGGATTTCCCGCGGGTCGCCGAGGGTGCTGGTGATGCGCCCGAACGTGTTGAGGTTCGACACGTTGGCGGCCGGGAAGCCGTAGTTGACCCAGTTGAAGAGATTGAACGTCTCGATGCGCAGCTCCATCCGGCGCGCGTCGCCGATCGGCAGCGAGCGGAACACCGACAGGTTCATCGACTTCGAGTGCGGCCCGCGGACGGAGTTCGCGCCGCAGTTGCCATAGGTGAAGTCCGTGGTCTGCTGGAAGGCGGTGATGTCGAACCACGCGTCGATCGTCTGGTCGAAGCCCTCGGGGACCGGATCGCCGACGCAGTTGGCGCGGGCGATGCGGCCCTGGCCGGTGTTGGCGCGGTCGGTGGTGGTGACGGTGAACGGGCCGCCCGGAGTTGAGCGACAGGATGCCGTTGACGACCCAGTCGCTGGCCAGCGCGCCGAGCACGCCGCCCGGCTGCGCCTGGCGGCCGCGGCCCCAGGGCAGCTCGTAGATGAAGCTGGTGACCAGGCGGTGCGGGATGTCGAACGCGAGCGGACCGTAGTCGCGCGCCATGTCGTAGGCGGTCAACGGGTTGTTCCCGACGGCGCCGCCGCCGACGCTCAGGTGATCGAGATAGTCGCCGAGCGTCTTGCTGAACGTGTAGGAGATGTTGAAGGCCAGCCCGCCGCTCATCCGGCGCGAGAACCGCGTCTGCAGCGCGTTGTAGTCGGCGCGGCCGTTGGTGACGATCTGCTCCAGGTAGGTGCCGCCGTAGCCGTACTGGGCATAGGGAAACACCACCGGGCCGACGCCCGGGGTGACGATGATCCCCTCGTTCAGGTTCCTCAACCGGCGCCCGTTGCGGGTGCGGTTGCCGACATACTCGATGGCCCCGACCATGCTCTCGCCGACCTGCACCTCGGGGCCGATGCTGAACTGCTGCACGTTGGGCGTCTTCTGATTCGGATCCTGGATCCGCCACTGCACCACCGCCGGGTTGACGGTCGCGGCATTGACCGGCGTGAAGCCGTCGCGGAAGCGGAAGGCGGGCGCATCGTTGGCCGAGTTCGCCGTGATCGCGACGTCCACCAGTTGCGGCAGGTTCAGTCCGAGCTGGCTCTCGCTGCCATAGCGATCCGACTGCTGGTAGAAGATGCCGTAGCCGGCGCGGACGACGACGCGCGGCGTCGCGCTCCACACCAGGCTGACGCGGGGGGCGATGTCGTTGCGGTCGGGCTCGATGAGGGTGCGTTCGCGCACGCTGCCGTCGCGGGCCAGCACCACGGCCCCGGTGGCGGGATCGATGTTGGTCAGCAGGTTGTTGCGGTCGAACATCGGCGTGAAGTACTCGTAGCGCACGCCGTAGTTGAACGTCAGCGAGGGCAGCACCCGCCACGCGTCCTGCGCGTAGACCTGCCACCCGTCGCTGTACAGGTCGGGCTGGTGGAAGAGCGAGACCCGCTGGCTGGACGAGAGACCGAGCAGGAAGTCCCCCAGCCCGAACCCGGTGTAGCGGCCGTCGGGGAAGTTCAGCTCGCCGTTGAGCGAGCGCACGTCGATATAGGTGACCAGGTCGCGGCGGCGTTCGAGGCCGAACTTCATGGCGTGGCGCCCGCGGTTGACGGTCAGATTGTTGGCGAACTGGAACACCTGCGACCACTGGAACTGCGGCCGGAAGAACGGTCCGCCGAGGCGGGTGAAGCGGGTAATCGGCATGTGCGGCAGCCCGCCGGCGAAGCGCGGGTCGCTCGGCACCCCGCGGATCCCGAACTGGCTGTTGGCATCGACGCCGAACGCCGGGTGCACCGAATCGGATCGCACCTTGTTCCAGCCGACGCGGAACTCGTTGAACACCGAGGCGCCGAAGACGCGCGACCACCCGGCGACGAAGTTCTGGCCGCGGTTGAGGATGTCGCTGGAAAAGTCGCCCGAGGCGACCGGATCCTCCAGCACCGGCGGCTCGTGCCGATCGGTGTTCTGGAAGCTGTAGCGTCCGAAGATCTGGTCGCCGCCGGCGCGCAGGTTGTGGTCGATGCGGATGTCGAACTGATCGACGTCGTTGTTGAGGATGCCGTTGGAGATGAAGTTGTTGCTGAAGAAGCCGGTGCCGGGGACGTTCGGCATCGGGTAGAGCGAGAGCAACCGCTGCGCCACCGGATCGATGCACGCCGGCGCTGATCTGCTTGCCCGCGGCGTCGACGCAGCCCGCCGGCACGAACGGGTTCGAGGCCACCATCGAGCCGGTCAGCTCGCTGAGATCCCCGGCCCGCATCCGCGCCGTCGGCACCGTCGCCGTCTGCGACAACGCGCGCTCGGTCCGCGTCGCCTGGTAGTCGCCGAAGAAGAACGTCCGGCCGCGCACGAGCGGCCCGCCGAGCACGCCGCCGAGGATGTGCTGGTTGAACGGCCCCTTGCGCACGCCGGCCCGGTTGTTGTCCCAGGTGTTGGCGTTCAGCGCCTCGTCGCGGAAGAACTCGAACAGCGTCCCGTGGAACTGGTTGGTGCCCTGCTTCACCGACGCGTTGATCACGGCGCCGGCGGCCTTGCCGAACTCCGCGGAATACGTCCGCGTCTGCACCTTGAACTCCTGCAGCGCGTCCACCGGCGGCGCCACGACCTGGGGACTGCGCTCCTGGAGGTTGGTCGACATCGAATTGTTGTCGGCGCCGTCGAGGGTGTAGTTGTTCCAGGTGGCGAAGTTGCCGTTGGCGTTGAAGAACGTGTCCTCGCCGCGGCTGGTGATGCCGGCCGGGGCGACGACCACGCCGGGGGCCAGCAGCGCCAACTCGGCGTAGCGGCGGCCGAGCAGCGGCAGGTCGCGCACCTGCCGCTCGTCGATGACCGCCCCGATGTCTGCCGACTGCGTCTGCAGCAGTTCACTGCGCCCGGACACCGTGATCGATTCGGTGAGCGCTCCCACCTCGAGCACGAAGTCGACGCTGCGCCGATCCTGCACGCTCAATGCGACCTCGGTGCGCACGGCCCCGCGAAATCCCTGCAGCTCGGCGCTCACCGTGTAGACGCCCACGCGCAGTCCCGGGAAGATGAACTGGCCGCTGCTGTTGGTCACCGTCGACTGGCTGACCCCGGTGGCGTCCTGCGTGGCGGTCACCGTCACCCCGGGCAGCACCGCGCCCGAGCTGTCGGTCACCGTCCCGACGATGGCACCCGTGTCGAGCTGTGCGGCCGCCGGCACGGCGGCGCTCACGCATATGAACAGCGCTAGAAGCATTCGGCGGGTCGCGAGGGATGGCATACGTCCTCCTGCGGAATTTCGCGGCCACTATAACGTAAACTAGAGGATTGCGGTGGCCGCCGGCGGCCGCCCGTGGTGCACTGACCCCATGAAAATCGGCGTCGTCTCGCTCGGCTGTCCCAAGAACCTCGTCGATACCGAGGTCATGCTCGGCCTCGCCGCCGACGCCGGCCACGAGATCACGGCCGATCCCGCCGTCGCCGACGTGCTGGTCGTGAACACCTGCGCGTTCATCGACCGCGCCAAGCAGGAGTCGATCGACGCCATCCTCGAAATGGCCGAGCTGAAGAAGGCCGGGCCGGGCCGCCGTCTGGTGGTGACCGGATGCCTGGCCGAACGGTACCGCGCCGACCTGCAGCGCGAGATCCCGGAGATCGATGCCGTCCTCGGCACCGGCGAAGTGCCGCGCATCCTCGACGCCCTCGACGGGCACGCCCTCGCCGTCGGCGGTGCAGCCGCTCGCCTTCTACACGCGTGGTCCCGCCGGGCCACCGGCGCCCGGGGGGGTCCCGCACTTCGGCATCGATTTGCCGGGCTATCTGTACGACGCGGCGACGCCGCGCCGGCTGGCGACGCCGGGACATTACGCGTACCTGAAGATCGCCGAGGGGTGCGACTACAAGTGCGCCTTCTGCATCATCCCGAAGATGCGCGGCCGGTATCGCAGCCGCAGCGCGGCCTCGGTCGTCGAGGAGGCTCGCGGGCTCGCGGCGCGCGGGGTCAAGGAACTCCTCCTCATCTCGCAGGACACGACCTTCTTCGGCAACGATCGGGGCGAGCGCGGCGCGCTGCCTCGCCTGCTGCGCGAACTCGACACCGTCGATGGCCTTGAGTGGATCCGCCTGCTCTACCTCTATCCGACGACTATTTCCGACGAGGTCATCGGCGCCATCGCGGATGCGAACAAGGTGTGCAAGTACATCGACCTGCCCCTCCAGCACGCCTCCGACGCCGTGCTGCGGCGCATGAAGCGGCCGGGCACGCGCGCCGGCTACGAACGGCTGCTCGGCCGGATTCGTGACCGCATGCCCGGCGTCACGCTCCGCACCACCTTCATCGTCGGGTTCCCCGGAGAGACCGAGCGCGACATGGACGAGCTGCTCGGGTTCGTGGAGACGGTCGGCTTCGACCATGTCGGGGCTTTCACCTATTCGCACGAAGAGGGGACCACGGCGTTCGACCTGCCCGACGATGTGCCGGCGGCGGTCAAGCGCCGGCGGCAGTGACCGGCTGATGGCGCGGCAGCAGGCAGATCGTCGAGTCGCGACAGACTGCCCGCATCGGCGAGCGCGCACGGATGATCGTCGACGGCCCGTCGGCCGAGCACGAGCTGGTCTGGCGGGGCCGATTGTCCAGCCAGGCGCCGGACGTGGACCCGCAGGTGTACCTGACCGATTGCGACCCGGAGACGCTGGTGCCGGGCGAGTTTCTGCCGGTCGAGATCGTCGGCGCCAGCGGCTACGACCTCGTCGCGACGCCGTGCCGCGGCGACGCGTGACCGCCCCGGTGGAGGCCCGGACGCCACGGGGGCCGGTCCCGGCCGCGACGGGCGGGGCGGCCGGCGATGGCGGCCCGCCGGGCTCGTGTTAAAATGGTCAGTCCGGTCGAAGTCTGGGAGACCAGAGTGGGCCTTTTTGCCCACTTTTTGTGTTTAAGGGGGCGGTGTGACCCCGACTCGACGCATACGCGCGATTGCCGTCCGCGTGGCCGGCACGTACGACTTGCTCATCGATGACGTGACGATGCGCCGGGAGGGCGGGCCAGAACGTCCTGCGGGTGACGCTGGATCGGGCTGGCGCCGGGGCGAGCGCCGAGGAATCGGTGAGCATCGCGGACTGCGAACGGATCAGCCACGAACTGAGGACGATTCTCGACGTCGAGGACCTGGTCCCCGAGAGTTTCACGCTGGAGGTTTCCTCGCCCGGGCTCGATCGGCCGCTGCGGCACGCCGACGACTACCGGCGCTTCGCCGGGCGGCTGGCGAAGATCGTGACGCGCGAGCCGATCAACCGGCAGACCGCGTTCGCCGGTCGGCTGCGGGGGGTGGAGGGCGAGGATGTGCTGTTCGAGTCGGAAGGGGGCAAGCTCGTGCGACTGCCCTTCGCGTCTCATCAGTCGCGGGCGGTTAGAGGTGGAGTTCTGAAGAACATGACGAGCAGCAATCCCTTGCAGCAGACGATCGAGGCACTGGCCAAGGAGAAAGGCATCGAGCCCGATGTCGTGATCCAGGCGATGGAAGAAGCCGTCCTCACCGCCTCGCGCAAGTATTACAAGTCGACCGAGGATCTGCGCGCAAAGTTCAATCCCGAGAACGGGCAAATCGAGCTGTTCGCGGTCAAGACCATCGTCGACGAGGTCGCCGATCCGGCGACCGAGATTTCGATTGCCGAGGCGAAGGACATCTACGGCGACGAGGCGGACGTCGAGGTCGGCTACCAGATCGAGTTCCCCAAGCGCACCGACGTGCTCGGACGCATCGCCGCGCAGACCGCCAAGCAGGTCATCTTCCAGAAGGTGCGCGAGGCGGAGCGGGAAATCATCTACGCCGAGTACAACCAGCGGGTCGGCGAGGTCATGAACGGCGTCGTCAAGCGCTTCGAGCAGGGCGACATCATCGTCGAGGTCGGACGGGTCGAGGCGATCCTGCCGCGCAAGGAACAGTCGCGGGCGGAGAGCTACACGCAAGGTGACCGCCTGCGGGCGGTGATCCGCGGCGTGAGCAAGAGCGCCAAGGGTCCCCAGATCGTCCTGTCGCGAACCGACCCGGCGCTGCTCATCAAGCTGTTCGAGCAGGAGGTGCCGGAGATCTACGACGGCACCGTCATGATTCGCGGCGCCGTGCGCGAGGCCGGCGATCGGGCGAAGGTGGCGGTGTTCTCGCGCGAGCGCGACGTCGATCCGGTCGGCGCCTGCGTCGGCATGAAGGGCACCCGCGTGCAGGCGATCATCCGCGAGCTGCGCGGCGAGAAGATCGATATCGTCGAATGGTCCGACGACCCGGTGGCGTTCGTGATGAACGGGCTGTCGCCCGCCAAGGTGCAGCGCGTCACCATCGTCAGCGATCAGGACAAGGTGATGGAAGTCGTCGTCGAGGACAAGCAGTTGTCGCTGGCGATCGGCAAGAAGGGGCAGAACGTGCGCCTGGCGGCGAAGCTCACCGGCTGGCGCATCGACATCAAGAGCGAAGAGGACAAGCGCAAGGAAGTGGAGGCGCAGCTCGGGGCGCTGGAGATTCCGTCCGACGAACCGGCCGAGCCGGGGGCGGACGAACCGGTCCCGATGGACGCCGCGCCCGAGCCGGCAGCGGAGAACGACGAGGCCGCCGAGGCGGAGAGGCCATCCGCCGACGCGGTGCAGATGGGCGCCGACGTCCAGACCCCCGACGACGAAGCCGTCCAGGTGGGCGACGAGGCGGTGCACACGACCGACGAGGTGGTCGAGACGCCTGCCGGCGCGACCCCGGTCGACGACGAATCGCGATAGGCGCGGCCACGCCGCGCCGCCAGAGGAAAACAGTTTTGGCAACAGTCCGGATTTACAAAGTCGCTGAACTGCTGAACACGACCAGCCAGGAAGTGCTGCAGCTGCTCAAGCAGAACCACGGCATCGAGCTCAAGAGCGCGTCGAGCACGCTCGAGGAGATCGTCGCCCGCCAGTTCGTGGAGCGGCTCGCCCGGCAGCGCAGCATCGAGCTGCCCAAGGGCGACATGTTCTCCGAGGCGGCGGCCAAGGCAGCCAAGAAGGGCGGACCTGCCGGCAAGAAGGCCGCCGCGGCGGAGCCGGCCAGGCCGGCGGCGCCCTCGTTGCCTCCCCCGCGCTTGATCCGGACGGTCAAGCCGGCGACGCCGGCGGCGCCGCTGGAGGACGACATCGACGGTGCGCCTCCCCTCGAGGCGCCCGAGGAAGGACCCGTGCCGGTCGTGGAAGCCACGGCGGCGACACAGGACGCGGTCGCCGAGGCGCCGGCGCCGGAACTCGCGGTCCCCCAGGCCGAGCAGCCGGAGGACGGGGACACGCCGGCACTCGAGGAACCAGCCGGGCAGGCGGAGGCGCCCGCCGCCACCGCGAAGCCCGGGCCCGCGGCCGGCCGTTTCGTGCCCCCCAGCATTCGTCTTCGCGTCGAGGAACCCGGTCAGGCGCCGCCGAAGGCGCCGCCCCTGCAGCCGCGACGCGCGGTCGTCCCGCAGCAGCCGCGGGTGCCGGTACCGCCGCGCACGGCTCCCGGCGCGGCTCGGCCGGGGACTCCTGGCGCGCCGCGCCCGGCGTATCCGTCCGCGGCGCGTCCGGCCACCGGCACGACCCCGGCGATGATTGGCGGCCCGCGGCCGCTCCCGGCCCAGCCGGTGCGGCCGACCAACCTGCCGCCTCGACCGGGCGCCTATCCGCAGCGGCCGGGCATGCCGCAGCGTCCCGGCGGCGCGTATCACCGCCCGGGCGGTCAGTTCCGTCCCGCGGGCCCGCGCCCGTCGGGGCCACGCCGCGAGGCGCCCACCAGCCGGCCGGCGCCGCCGCCGGTCGAACTGCCGCCGGTGTCGCGGACGATCACGCTCGCCGAGGGGATGACGGTCAAGGATCTCTCCGACAAGCTCGACGTGCGCGTCAAGGACGTGCTCAAGACGCTGCTCGATCGCCGGCTGATGATGACCATCAACTCGACGATCGACATGGAGACAGCGCGGGAGGTCGCGCGCCAGTTCGGGGCCGATGTGCAGACGCGCAGCTTCGAGGAAGAGTTGATGGACGTGGAATCCGAGGCCGTCGACGCCGCCGATCAGGTGGTGCGCGCGCCAGTCGTCACGGTCATGGGCCACGTCGATCACGGCAAGACGACGCTGCTCGACTCGATCCGCACGACGCGGGTCGCCGAGCGCGAGGCGGGCGGCATCACCCAGCACATCGGCGCCTACCTGGTGCCGGTGGGAGACAAGGCCGACAAGCACATCGTCTTTCTCGATACCCCCGGCCACGAAGCCTTCACCTTGATGCGCGCGCGCGGCTCGAAGGTGACCGACGTCGTCATCCTGGTCGTCGCCGCCGACGACGGCGTGATGCCGCAGACCAAGGAGGCCATCGATCACGCGCGCGCGGCGAACGTGCCGATCATCGTGGCGGTGAACAAGATCGACAAGCCGGGAGCGAACCCGGAAACGGTCAAGCGGCAGCTCGCCGATCTCAACCTGGTGCCCGAGGAATGGGGCGGGTCCACGGTCTTCGTCGACGTGTCGGCGAAGAAGAAGCAGGGGCTCGACCTGCTGCTCGAGATGATCCTGCTGGTCACCGAAATCGGGGAGCACAAGGCGAACCCGAAGCGCGCGGCGCTCGGCACGGTGCTCGAGACCAAGCTCGATCGCGGGCGCGGCCCGGTAGCCACCGTGCTGGTGCAGGACGGGTCGCTGCGCGTCGGCGACAACATCATCGCCGGGCCGGTGGTCGGCCGCGTGCGTGCGCTCATCGACGATCGCGGCCGCCCACTCAAGGTCGCCGGTCCGTCGACGCCGGTCGAGGTGCTCGGGCTCGAGCACCTGCCCTCCCCGGGCGATTCGTTCCAGTCGGTGGCCGACCCGGCCAAGGCGAGGCAGATCGCGACGTTCCGCCAGGCGCAGGCCAAGGAGCGGGCGCTCGGCGCCAAGGGCGGCCGCCTGACCCTGGAATCGCTGCAGGCGCAGCTGGCCGAAGGCGACGTCAAGGAGCTGCCGATCATCATCAAGGCGGACGTGCAGGGCTCGGCCGAAGTGCTGGCGTCGACCTTGTCCAAGCTGTCGGACGAGCGGACGAAGATCAAGATCATCCACTCCGCCGTCGGCGCCATCAACGAGTCCGACGTCCTGCTCGCCGCGGCGTCCAACGCCATCATCATCGGCTTCAACGTCCGGCCGGATCGCAATGCCGCCGACGTCGCCGAGCGCGAGAAGGTGGACATCCGCCACCATTCGGTCATCTACAACGTGACCGACGAGATCAAGAAGGCGATGACCGGGCTGCTCGACCCGACGTTCAAGGAACAGCGTCTGGGCAGCGCCGTCGGTGCGCGAGACGTTCAAGGTGCCGAAGGTCGGCACGGTGGCCGGGTGCATGGTCCAGGACGGCCGCATTACGCGCGCCGGCGACGCCCAGGCCCGCCTGCTGCGCGACAACGTGGTCGTGTGGGAGGGCAAGCTGGCGTCGCTGCGGCGCTTCAAGGACGATGTCTCCGAGGTCAAGACCGGCTTCGAGTGCGGCATCGGTCTGCAGAACTACAACGACGTCAAGGTCGGCGACGTGATCGAGGTCTTCACGATGGAGCGCGTCGCGGCCGCGGTCTAACGCGCACCCGCGGCGGCCGGGTGCCGCGGGTCATCGGGCGGGTGTGCTACTCATGGTGGTCGGGCTGCTGAGCGTCGAACTCCACATTCCGTATGCGCACTCGCTCAAGGAGAAGCGCATGGTCCTGCGCGGGCTGAAAGACCGCCTGAAGAAGTTCAACATCTCCATCGCCGAGGTCGAATATCACGACGTCTGGCAGCGCGCCGGGCTCGGCGTCGTGACCATCTCCACCGCGCAGGATCACGCGGACCGGGAGTTGCAAGCCGTCGCGGCGGAGATCGAGCGGCTCGAACCGGGCCTGGTCAGCCGCACGGAGATCGAGTTCCTGACCTGAGGCGCGCCGTGCCCGACGCCGGCCGCCGCCATTGTCTATGCCGCTGTCCCATCGCACCGAACGCGTCGCCGAGCAGATCCGGGAGGAGGTCAGCCAGATTCTCGCCACCGAGGTCGCCGACCCCGGCATCGGGCTGGTGACGGTCACCCGGGTGAAGATGACGCCCGATTTGTCGCTCGCCCGCATCTACTGGACGACGCTCGGCGACCCCACCCGGCGCAAGGAGACCGCCAAGGCCTTGACCCGCGCCGCCGCGTACGTCCGCCATCTGCTCAGCACCCGCCTGTCGCTGCGCCGCTCGCCGGAGGTGGTGTTCACCTTCGATCAGTCGGTCGCCGCACAGGATCGCGTCGAGCAGATCCTGCAGGAGCTCAAGGCCGAGGAGGCGGCGCGGCTACCGGCGGCCGGCGAGACCGCCGCCGACGAGGCGGCCGCCGACGAGCCGCCGCCGGGCGACGCGACGCCGCCGGGCGACGCCACGCCGCCGAAGACACCGCGTGTCTGATTTCGATCGCCTGCTCGCCGGCGTGCGCGGCGGTTCCCGCTTCGTGGTCGCCTCGCACCAGCGGCCCGATGGCGACGCCGTCGGCTCCGCCGTGGCCATGGCGCTGGCGCTGGCCGCGCTCGGCAAGGCGGCGGAAGTGGTGATGGACGCGCCGGTGCCGCATTTCCTGCAGCCCTTTCCGGCCGTGGATCGCATCCGCGTCACGCGCGAGGTCGCCGCCCGGTGCGACGCCGCCCTGATCATGGAGTGCAGCACGCTCGCCCGCACCGGCGTCGCCGGCCTCGACCGATCGCCGGTTTTCAACATCGACCATCATCCCGGCAATACCCGCTACGGGGCCGTCAACTGGATCGACGAGTCGGCGGCCGCCTGCGGCGAGATGGTGTTCACGCTGATCGAGGCGCTCGGCGTCGCCCTGACACCGGACATCGCCACGCACATCTATCTGGCGCTGCTCACGGACACCGGCTCCTTCCACTTCTCGAACATCACGCCGCGCACGTTCGCGATCGCCCGACACTGTGTCGCGGCCGGCGCCGACCCGCGCTGGATTGCGCACACGCACTACAACAGCAGCACCATCGGCCGCGTGAAGATCTTCGGCGCGGTGCTGAACGCCATGCGTCTCGACCCGTCGGGCCGCGTGGCCCTGCTGACGCTGACCACGGACGCGGCGGCCGCCGCCGGGGCCAGCGCCGACGACAGCGAAGGACTCATCAACTTCCCCCTGACGGTGAAGGACATCCAGGCCGTCGCCTTCTTCAAGCAGACCGCGCCGGACGCCTGGCGGATCAGCCTGCGCTCGAAGGGGGCGGTGGACATCGGCGCCGTCGCGCGCGCCTACGGCGGCGGCGGCCACGTGAACGCAGCCGGCTGCGCCGCGAGCGGCGACCTGGCGCGGTTGCACGAGACCTTCATGACCCTGCTGGTCGAGCGGATCGAAGCCGCCGCGCCAGCGGGCGCGGCTCCGGACGGCGACCGGTGATTGCCGCCAGGGACGGCCGCGCCCACGCTGCCCGGCCGCAACTCGACGGCGTGCTGGTCGTGCACAAGCCCGTGGGCCCCACCTCCCACGACGTGGTCGTGTGCGCGCGGCGCTCGCTCGGCGTCAGCCGCATCGGCCACACCGGCACGCTGGATCCCCAGGCCTCGGGCGTCCTGCCGCTCGTCCTCGGCCAGGCCACGCGGCTGGCGCGGCACCTCTCCGGATCGGACAAGGAATACGAGGCTACCATCTGCTTTGGCGCGGTCACCGACACCTACGACGCCGCGGGCGAGGTCCTCGCCGCGACGGGCCGCGTGCCGACGCGGGCCGACATCGAAGCCGGCCTGGCGGCCTTCCGCGGCACCTTCGACCAGGCCCCGCCGCTTTACTCGGCCAAGATGGTGGAGGGCGAGCGGTCGTACGCGCGGGCACGCGCCGGCAAGCCACTCCAGCCCACGCCCGTCCGCGTGACGGCCCATGCGCTCGAGCTCACGGCGCTGGAGGGCGCGCGCGCGACCGTGCGCGTGCGCTGTTCGGCCGGATTCTACGTCCGGTCGCTGGCGCACGATCTCGGCGCTGCGCTCGGCGTCGGTGGCCACCTGGACGGGCTGGTCCGCACCGAGGCCGCGGGGTTCCGGTTGGTGGACGCCGTGCCCTTCGAGCAGCTCGTCACCGCCCCGCGGGCCGACCTCAAGGCTGCCGTGCAGCCCATGGAGCGGATGCTGACCGACATCCCGGCCGTCGTGCTCACGCCCCAAGGGGTCCAGTGGGCGGTTCACGGGCGTGATCTGGGGCCCCGCGAAGTCGCGGCGCCCGCCGCGGCGCCGCCGCCGCTCGTGCGGCTGATCGGGCCCGACGGGCGTCTGGTCGGCCTCGCCGAACCGGCAGAAACCCGCGGGTTTTTGCACCCTGCCGTGGTTTTCAGCTACAATTGACGATTCTCGGCGAGGTCGAATTCGCCGTATACGGCGGCCTGGATCAACAGGGCGAGACCCCGCGCGGGACCCTGAGGCTCTGGACCGTTCGTGGAGGGACACCGTGGCACTGACGAAAGACAAGAAAGACACCCTGATTGGCAGCTATCGGACGCACGAGACCGATACGGGGTCCCCGGAAGTTCAGGTCGCGATTCTCAGCGAGCGCATCAATTACCTGACCGAGCACTTCAAGTCGCACGCCAAGGATCACCATTCGCGGCGCGGGCTTCTCAAGCTCGTTGGACAGCGCCGCCGCCTTCTCGACTACCTCAAGAGCAAGGATACGGACCGCTACGCGGAGCTCATCAAGAGGCTCGGGATCCGCAAGTAACATGAGCGAGGGCCGCGGGCCCTCCTCCACTGTCCAACGCCTATCACCAGTCCTACCAGCAACGGGGAACGTGACCCCATCGAGGCTTTATGCACAAGCGTGAGATGTCAATCGGCCAGCGCACCCTGTCGTTCGAGACGGGCAAGCTGGCGAAGCAGGCGGACGGGTCCGTGATCGTCCGGATGGGCGACACGATGGTGCTCGTCACCGCCTGTCATGCGTCCAGCCCGCGGGAAGGGATCGACTTCCTGCCGCTGACCGTGGACTACCGGGAATATACCTACGCCTCGGGTCGCATCCCGGGCGGGTTCTTCAAGCGCGAGGGCAAGGCGACCGAGAAGGAAGTCCTGACCAGCCGCTGCATCGACCGGCCGATTCGCCCGCTCTTTCCCGCCGGCTGGCGCTTCGAGACGCAGATCATCGCCTTCGTGATCTCGGCCGACAACGAGAACGACGGCGACGTGCTCGCCATCAGCGGCGCGTCAGCCGCGCTGGCGCTGTCGGAAGTGCCGTTCGAGAAGACGATCGCCGGCGTCCGCGTCGGCCTCGTGGACGGCGAGTACGTGATCAATCCGACGTTTGCCCAACGCAAGCAGAGCCGCCTCGACCTGGTGGTGGCCGGCAGCAAGGACGGCATCGTCATGGTGGAGGCGGGCGCCCAGGAGGTGTCCGAGGAAGAGGCGGTGCAGGCGCTGGAAGCGGCGCACGCCGCCATCCGCCAGATCTGCGACACCATCGACACGCTGGCGCGGGAAGCGGGGCGCACGAAGCTGGCCAAGCCGGCGGTCGAGGGTGATGTCGAGTTCCAGCGCGGCATCGAGAGCCGGGTGCTCGAGCCGTTGACCAACGCGATGCGCATTCGCGACAAGCTGGAGAACTACGGCTCGGTCGACGAGGTGTTGAAGGAGCTGATCGCGTCGCTGCCCGAAGATCAGGTGGAGCGCAAGGGCGAAGCCAAGGGCGTCTTCAAGGCGCTGCAGGAGAAGGTGCTGCGCGACGAGGTGCTCGAGCGCAACGTCCGGCTCGACGGCCGCCAGTTCGACGAGATTCGCCCGATCTGGATCGAAACCAGCGTGCTCCCACGGGTGCACGGCTCGGCCGTGTTCACGCGCGGCGAAACCCAGGCCCTGGTGACCGCCACGCTCGGCACCGCCGACGACCAGCAGAAGATCGAGACGGTGGACGGGGAGACGTGGAAGCGGTTCATGCTCCACTACAACTTCCCGCCGTTCTCGGTCGGCGAAGTGCAGTTCATGCGCGGCCCCGGCCGCCGCGAGATCGGGCACGGCGCGTTGGCGGAGCGCTCGCTGGCGCCGATGATGCCGAGCGAAGAAGAGTTCCCCTACACGGTGCGCATCGTCTCGGACATCCTCGAATCCAACGGCAGCTCGTCGATGGCCTCGGTCTGCGGCGGTGCGCTGGCGATGATGGACGCGGGCGTGCCGATCAAGAAGCCGGTGGCCGGCGTCGCCATGGGCCTGATCCTCGACGAGAAGACCGGCAAGTACGCGGTGCTCAGCGACATCGCCGGCGCCGAGGACCACTACGGCGACATGGACTTCAAGGTCGCCGGCACCGCCGACGGCATCACGGCGCTGCAGATGGACATCAAGGTTTCGGGCATCTCGTCCGAGATCATGCGCACCGCGCTGCTGCAGGCGCGCAAGGGCCGGCTGTTCATCCTCGACAAGATGATGGAGTCGCTGCCCTCCTCACGCAGCAACATCTCGGCCTATGCCCCGCGTATCGTCACCATCAAGATCCCGGTGGACAAGATCCGCGACGTCATCGGGCCGGGCGGCAAGATGATCCGCAGCATCATCGAGAAGACCGGCGTCAAGATCGACGTCGAGGACGATGGCCGCGTGAACGTCGCCTCCTCGGACGAGGCCGCCGCGCAGAAGGCGCTCGGCATGATCCAGGAGCTGACCGCCACGCCCGAGCTCAACAAGACCTACCTCGGCAAAGTGCAGCGCATCACCGATTTCGGCGCCTTCGTCGAGATCATGCAGGGCACCGACGGCCTCCTGCACGTCTCCGAGATCGCCAATTACCGGGTCAAGGACGTGCGCGACGAGCTGAAGGAGGGGCAGCAGGTGCTGGTGAAGGTCATCAACATCGATCCCACCGGCAAGATCCGCCTGTCCCGCAAGGCCCTGCTGTCGCCCGACGAGGGCACGGCGCCGCCGCCGGGCGCCGGCGAAGCCCGCGAGGAAGCGGGCGCGGCGGCGGGCGCACCGCGCGAGGGCGGCCGGGAGCCCCGCGACGGCGGACGGGGCGGCCGCGGACGCGGCCCGCGGCGCGAGCGCGAATAGGCTGATCGGGGGCGGGCCCGCCCGGGCCCGCTCCTCGAGTTTCACATGGCACGGATCCTCGCCCTCGTCGCACTCGTCGTGGTGACGGCGGGCGCATCCCAGGATCCGACGCCGAACCGGCGCGAGGTCGCCATCACCGCGCGCGATTACGTGTTCATCCCCAGCACCATCGCGGTCGTCCAGGACGACCTGGTCCGCATCTCCCTCACCAGCGAGGATCGCCCGTACAGCTTCGCGATCGACGCCTACCGCATCGTCAAGCGGGTGGGTGCGGCGGAGACGATCGTCTTCGACTTCCGGGTCGACCAGGCCGGCACGTTCACCTTCTACTGCAACCTCACCAGCGACCGCCGGTGCCAGGACATGCGCGGGACGCTGACGGTCCAGCCGAAATGAACGGCCGCCGGCGCCGGTCGGGCCGGGCGGGCACCTACCGGCGCGGGAAGCGGTCGGGGTTGTCGGTGAACAGGCCGTCGACGCCGAGCGTGTAGAGGAAGTGCTCCATCTCGGCCGCCACCGAGGGAAACGTGCCGGTGTTCGAGGCGCGAAACGTGTACGGGATCACCATCATGCCTTCGGCGCGCGCCCACGTGACGAGCTGCGGATTCGACTCGAGGATGGCTTTGGCCGGCCCGAGTCCCTGCACGTACGGCTGCCACGCCTTGACCGCGGCCGGGGAATCCCATCCCTTGCCGTTCGACAGCAGCAGGACCACGGGAACGCCGATGCGCATCGCCGCCAGCTTCCTGGCGCTCGACTCGCTGAACGTCTGAAGGATGACCGGCGTCGTGCGGTCGGCGGCGGCGCCGCGCAGGCCGTGCGTATCGAGCGCGGCGGCGACCAGCGCCTCGAAGTCGACGTCGCGGCCGGTGTAGACCTCCGGCGTCTTCAGCTCGGGAAAGAGACCGGCGCGGCCCTTGATGAGCGCCACGGCTTCGGCGAAGGTGGGGATGGTCTCGCCGGTGAAGCGGGGATCGAACCAGGAGCCGGCGTCGAGCCGCTTGATCTCGGCCAGCGTCAGGTCGTTGGCCAGCCATCCCTTCACCGTCTTGCCTTCCCAGGTGACCTGCGAGGCGCGCTCGGGAAACAGCTCCTCGACGTTCGTCGTCCGCTCCAGCGTCGGATCGTGCAGGCAGATCAGGTGCCCGTCCTTGGTCACCGCCAGGTCCTGCTCGACGTAGTCGGCGCCCTGCTCCAACGCGAGCCGATAGGCGGCCAGCGTGTGTTCGGGCGCGTACGAGGAGGCGCCGCGATGGGCCACGTTGATCCGGTGCGCGGGCTGCGCCTGGAGCGACACGGCCATCACAGATACCACGAGGCAGAGCGGCAGGCGCAGTCTCCACGTCATGGCGCCCATTCTGACAGAAGGCGACGACGCCGTCGGGGCCACTAGGCAACCTCGGTGCGCGGGTCCGATTGCGCCGCGGCCCACGCCCGCGCCGCCTCGAGCCGCTCGCGGATTGGCGGGTGCGAATAGAAGAGCCACTGCACCAGCCGGGACGGCCGCTCCTCGGCCAGGTTCTGCTGCGACAGCCGCTTCATCGCGCTGATGAACGCCGGGGCCTGCCGGGTCAGGTCGAGGGCGAAGCGGTCGGCGCGGCGCTCCTGCGTCCGCGACATCGCGTTGGCGACGGGCAGGAACGCGACCGCGCAGACGCCGGCGGTCAGCAGGATGAGCGGCATGCCGGCCGGGTCGTCGACGCCGCGCAGCGCCAGCGGCGCGGCGAGGTTCACCAGCACGAGATGCGCCACGAAGAACCCGGCGACGAGCAGCAGCGTCTGCAGCGCCATGCCGCGCCAGAGATCGTGGTGGACGTGGTGCGACAGCTCGTGCGCGAGGATGACCTCGATCTCGTCGTCGGAGTAGTCGGCCAGCAGCGTGTCGGCGAGCAGGATGCGCCGGGTGCGTCCCATCCCGGCGAGGGCGGCGTTGGCCTTGCGGGTGTGAGCGCTGAGCGTCCATTCGTAGACCCCGACCACGCGCGTCTCCGCGCGGGCGGCCAGCGCCAGCAGCCGCTCGACCAGCGAGGGGCGATCGAGAGGCCTGAAGCGGTAGAACAGCGGCAGCAGGAGCACCGGCGTCAATTGGACGATGCCCACCATCGCGACCGCGAGCAGCGCCGCCGACATCGCCCACCACCACTCCACGCTCCAGCGCAGCGTGGCGTAGACGACCGACGCGCCGGCGACGGCGAAGATCGTGGCGAGAAGGGCGCCGGTGGCGTGGTCTCGCAGCCACTGGCGCGCGGTCTGGGTGGACAACCCATACCGGTGCTCGAGCAGGTAACCTTGATACCAGGCGAAGGGCAGTTCGACGAAGTGCAGGATCGCGGAGAGCAGGAGCGCCACGCCGGCGACCGTCCCCGGCTCCTCGAAACCGCCGCCGATGATGGTGCCGACGCCCGATCCGCGCTCGCGCAGATACAGGGACGCGCCCGTGAGCACGAGCGCCAGAAGGACCGCGCCCGCAGCCGCGGTGCCGAGGATCTCGGCGCGCCGCCGGAGGCGGTGGTATCGGGAGGCTTTGTCTTCGTTCAACGGCGCGAACGGGCTCGGGCCCGCTGTGAGAGTAGCATGCGGCGCACCGGCAGCCCGCGTGGGCGGACCGCCGCCGCGGCGCTCACGACCGGTTGATCTTGACTCCCCCGTTGACCGTTTCCATCGAGACGCGTGCGCCGCCGCCGTTCAACTTGCCTTCGAGCCGGCGCCGGGTCTTCTCGCCGAGCACCTCGACCTCGAGCCCGTCCCCGACCGAGACGCTGCCGTTGACGCACCGCGCCGCAATGTCGGCCTTGCTCGCCGACGGCAGCGACAGCGTGATGCCGCCGTTGACGCTCTCCAGGTCGAACGTGCCGGCGTCGGGCGCGTTGGCCAGCTCGATCTCGACGCCGCCGTTGGTGACCGCCGCGTCCAGGCTCGTCGCCACCAGGGCGGACCCGACGATGCCGCCGTTGGTGCTGCGGGCGCGGATCTCCCCGTGCAGCGCCGTCATGCGCACGCCGCCGTTGACGGTGCGCAGGTCGACGGCGATGCCCTTGGGCACCTTGATGGTCCACTTGATCTCGTGGCTCACCGGTCCGTTCATGCGCGGCGCGCGGACCTCGACGCGCACGCGGTCGCCGCTCACCTCCTCGCGCATCTCGATCCGTCCGAGCAGCTCGCGCGCCTGGTCGTCACTCAGCGATTTCACGCTGCGCTCCGCCCGCAGCTCGACCGTCGATCCCTCGGCCGGCTCGGCGCTGATGCGCCCGTTGACGTTGATGATCTCGAGGCGGCCACCCGGCGACAGCGGATAGCTCCGGGCCCATTCGTCCTGGGCCTTGCCGGCCGACAGCCCGATGCCGAGCCCGCCATGGCCGTCGACCGCGATATCGCAGGCCGCGAGGCCGAAAACGGCGACGGCGATGACCGCGCTGCGCGAGAGCGTCCGGGCACTGGAGGTACATAGGGATTCCCACCTTCAAGGCTATATACGGCCGCCCGGGGGGCGGAGGTTCCGGGCGCCTCCCCGGTCAGTTGAGCTGGATCGAAATCAGCTTGGAGACCCCCGGTTCCTCCATCGTCACCCCGTACAGCCGATCGGCGATCTCCATGGTCTTGCGGTTGTGGGTGATGATGATGAACTGGGTGCGGTCGAGCATCCCGCGCAGCATCTCGACGAAGCGGCCGATGTTGGCGTCGTCGAGCGGCGCATCGATTTCGTCGAGCAGGCAGAACGGGCTCGGCTTGTACTTGAAGATCGCGAACATCAGGGCAATCGCGGTCAGCGCCTTTTCGCCGCCGGACAGCAGCATGACGCTCTGCAGCCGCTTCCCCGGCGGCGAGGCGACGATGTCGATGCCGCTCTCGAGCGGGTCGTTCTCGTCGAGCAGCGAGATGCCGGCGCGGCCGCCGCCGAACAGCGTGGAGAAGGTCGCCTGGAAGTTGGCGTTGATGGCGGTGAACGCCTCGCGGAAGCGGGAGTGCGTGGTCTCGTCGATGCGCGAGATGGCTTCGTTGGTCTGCGCAATCGACTCGACCAGATCGGCGCGCTGGGTGGTGAGGAACAGGTGCCGCTGATCGAGCTCGGTGAACTGCTCGATCGCCATCATGTTCACGGGTCCGAGCTTGTCGATCTTGGCCCGCAGCTCGGTGATCGCCTCCTCGGCGGTCATGCGGGCGGGGATTTCGCTCCCGGCGGCCTGGTCCGTCCCCGGATCGGGGGCGTCGGCGGCCCCGCCGGCGAGCGCGGCCTCGACCGCTTCGTCGATCTCATCGGGATCGGGCGCTTCGGCGGCGCGGATGGCGGCGGCGTCGGGCTCGATCTCGCCGGCGGCTTCCATCTGCTCGACCTCGGCACGCACCTCGTCGAGCGGCTGCACCACGGCGTCGAGGCACTGCTGTGCGAGATGCGCGAGATCGGACTCGGCGGTGGCCCGGGTGACGTCGAGCTCGGCGGCGAGGGCGCGGACCGCGTCGAGGGCCCGCCGCGCATCGCGAATCATCTCTTCCTGCTGGTCGGTCGCGGCCTTGAGCGCGATCGCGGTCTCGTCCGCGTCGCGCATGCGATCGCGCAGCCCTTCGAGGACGCGCACGTCATCGTCGACCTGCCGGTGGCCGTCGGCGACGGCGGCGAGCAGGCGCTCGCGCTGTTCGCGCATGAGCGTGATATCGCTGGCGCAGGCGGCCACCCGCCGCTCCAGCTCGCGCGCGCCGTCCTCGAGGCGCTGCACGTCGGCGGCGACGCTGGCATTGCGCTCGACCAGCGCGGCGTGGGTGGCGCGGGCTTCCGCCGCCCGCTGCGCCAGCGCGTCGGCGTGGTCGCGGGCTGCGGCCAGGGTGCGCAGCGCGTCGCTGAGCACGCCGTCGGCGGCGGCGCGCTCGCCGTCGAGGCGGGCGATCGACTCCCGCGCTTCGGCCTGCCGGCCGTCGAGCGCCTCGATGTCGTCGGCGACGCGCTGGCGCTCGGTGCGCACCAGCTCACGCCGCTCGGCCAGTCGCGCTTCGTCGTCGGCGGCACGCTGCACCTGCCCCTCGACCGAGACGATCGCCTTTTCCTGCCGGTGCAGCTCGGCGGCGAGCGCCGCGAGGGCCGCGGCGCCGTCGGCGATGGCGCGTTCGAACTCGCTGGTCTCGCCGGACAGGCGCGCCAGCGCCTCCTGCTCGACCGCCACGCGCTCGCGCAGCTCCTTGATCTCCCGCTTGGTCGCCAGGATGCCGCGCGATTCGACCTTGCCGCCGCCGGCGACGAGCCGCTGGCCGCGCAGCACGTCGCCGTCCATCGTCGCCACCGGAAGCGGTGACACCAGCGCCAGCGCCTGCGCCTGCGCGAAGGTGTCGACGATGACCGCCTGGCCGATGGCGTCGCGGATGGCATCGGCGTGCTCGCCGGCGATGCGCACCACGCTCGACAGCAACACGGCGCCGGTGGGCAGCGGCGCCGCGCTTGCGGTCGCCAATCCGCTGGCCTCGAGCGGTTCCGCCGCACCGGTCACGACGAAGCCGCAGCGGCCGGCGTCCGTCTCGCGCACCAGGGCGAGGCCGGCGGCGGCGTGCTCGTGGCGGTGGACGAGCACGTGCTGGAGCAGCTCGCCCAGGCAGGCCTCGACCGCGCGCTCGTAGCGGGGTTCGACCTCGATGGCGTCGGCGAGCGCGCCCATCTGTCCGACGCGCCCGTTGGCCTGCACGAGCACCATGCGGGCGGCGTCGCTGAAGCCCGCGCGGTGGGCATCCATCTCCTCGAGGGAACGCAGCCGGGCGGTGAGCGCGGCGAGCTGCTGCTCGCCGCTGCGCGTGTCGCGCGCGCGCCACTCGTGCTCGACGCGGGCCGCGGCGAGGGCCGATTCGCGTGCCGCCCGGGCGACGCTCGTCGCGGCAACGCCGTCGCGCACCGCGGTCAATTCGGCGGCCGCGGCCTGCCGGGCGGCGGCCGCGCGCTCCTGCTCGGTGCGCAGGTCGGCGTCCTCCATGTCGAGACGGCTGTGCGCCTCTGCCGCACGCTCACGCTGGGCCGTGGCCGCAGCGAGGGCCGCCGTGAGCGCCGTGATCGTGTTCATGACGGCGTAGACGTCGCCGCGCACGCGATCGACGGTGCGCTCGGCCGCGTCGATGGCCTGCTGCGACTCGGCGTGCTCGGCCGCCGCCGCGGCCGCCTGCTCGGCCGACGCGTCGCGAGCCCGCTGCGCCTCCGCCGCCGCCTCGCGCCGCGCCTCGAGCGCGACGCGTTCCGGGTCCCGGCGCGCGTCGAGCGTCGTCCGCTCGACGTCCAGCTCGTCGGCCCGCGCCTGCAGCATGCCCGCCTGCTGGGTATCGAGGGCGATCTGCTGCTGGCGCCGGTTGATCTCCAGCTCGCGCGCATGCGCCGCTTCCCGCGCCCGGGCGGCCGCCGCTTCCGCCGTGGCCAGCTCCAGGCGCAGCCGCCCGAGCTCGTTCTCGACTTCGGCCAGCCGCGCCGACGCCCGCGTTTCGTGCGCCCGCGTGTCGTGCAGCCGGCCGCGCGCCGACTCGATCACCTCGCCCAGGGTGCGATAGCGGCGGGCAAAGAGCACCTTCTCCCAGCGCCGCATCTCGTCGCGCAGCCGGGCGAAGCGGCGCGCCTTGGCGGCCTGCCGCTTCAGCGAGCCGCGCTGCTTCTCGACCTCGAAGACGATGTCGTCGATACGCGTCAGGTTCTGCTGCGCGGCCTCGAGCTTGAGCTCCGCGGCGCGACGCCGCGCCTTGTACTTGGTGATGCCGGCCGCTTCCTCGATCAACTGCCGGCGGTCGGTGGGGCGCGAGCTGAGGATCAGCCCGATCTTCCCCTGCTCGATGATGGCGTAGGCCTTGGCGCCCAGCCCGGTGTCCATCAGCAGTTCGTGGATGTCGCGCAGCCGGCACGAGTGGCCGTCGATCAGATACTCGCTCTCGCCGGAGCGATACAGCCGCCGGGTGACCTCCACTTCGCGCACCGCGTCGAGCAGGTCCTGCACATGAGCGCCATGGTGGCCATTCCCGTTGCCGTTGCCTGGGCCCGCTGCCGCGTGCCCGTTGCCGTTTCCGGGCCCCGCCGCCGCGGCCTCGTGCTCGCTCGCCCCCGACGGAATGAGCGTCGGCGCCACCGAGACATCGCTGAAGCGCAGGCGCACTTCGGCGGCGCCGGTGGGCTTCCGGGCATCCGAGCCGCTGAAGATGACGTCTTCCATCTTCTCGCCGCGCAGGCTCTTGGCGCTCTGCTCACCCATCACCCAGGTGAGCGCGTCGGCGACATTGCTCTTGCCGCACCCGTTCGGACCGACGATCGCGGTGACCCCGCGATCGAAGGACAGCTCCGAGCGGTCGGAAAAGGACTTGAAACCGGCTATTTCGAGACGTTCGAGACGCATGGTGCGGCAGGCCCTGACACAGGTTGAGGGTGGCGGTAGCGCGGCAAGTCTAACAAGCGCAGCCCGTTGTGGCAAGAACCTTCAGGGCCCCAATATTTAGGGGTGGGACCCCAACCCACGCTCCGGCGAATCGCGGACTATCGTCCGGTCTTCGTGATGCGGTTCTTGGACAGCTCGGTGAGCTTTTCCGCCTCGGGGAAGAGGCTGAGGGCGAACTGCGCCTGCGGGTCGTCGGCCATCAGGCGGCGGCGCGCCTGCGCCGCGCTGAACAGGGCGACGTCGATCTCGTAGCGAAGCATGGCGCGAATGAACGACCGATCCTTCGCGAACGCGGCCTCGTCGACGGTCAGCTTGCGCGACGCCACGAACTCCTTGAACTCCTGAATCATCGCATCGTCCACGGTGAAGCCGCTGCGGACGACCTTCCGGTGCTTGCCCTGCGAGCCGGCGCGGGTATCGCCGTGCGCGGAGAATTGCTCGGCGAAGCTGGCGAAGAGCTGACGCGCGAACAGGGAGCGGCCGAAGGCCGTCGGGCTGAACCCCTCGTAGGGGCCGTCGAACCGCCGATCGGGCTCGATGCCGCCGCCGCTGTACACCTTACGGCCGCCGGCGGTGTACTTCAGTTGCTCGGCCGTGTGCGGACGTTCCGCCTGGTCCTTCAAGGTATAGGTGAGGTACTCGTCGAACGATCCGTCCCACGGCCGCTGGATCATGCGCCCGCTGGGCGTGAAGTAGCGGGCCGTCGTGAGGGCGAGCCCGGCGCCCTGGCTTACGCGATACACCGACTGCACCAGCGCCTTGCCGAAGGTCGTCTCGCCAACGACCAGCGCGCGGTCGTAGTCCTGCAGCGCCCCGGCCACGATCTCTGACGCGCTGGCGCTGCTGCGGTTGACGAGCACGATGACCGGTGTGTCGAGGAACGTGCCGTTCTCGGTGGCGCGATATTCCTGGTCGGCGTTCTTCTCGCGGCCGCGCGTATAGACGATCATCGAGCCGCGCGGCACGAACAGGTTGACCATGCGGATGGCCTGATCGAGCTGCCCGCCGGGATTGCCGCGGAGGTCGAGGACCAGCCGCTTCATTCCCTTGCCCTGCATGGCGCGCAGCGCCTCGGTCAACTCCTGCTCGGTGTGCTCGGCGAAGTCGTCGATGCGCACGTAGCCGGTCTGCGGATCGACCATGAAGTGGGCGGTGACGGCCGGGATCGTGATCTCGTCGCGCATGACGTCCATCGGGATGAGATCGTCGAGTCCCTTGCGGCGGACGCCGATTGACACCAGGCTTCCCTTGGGACCCTTGAGCCGGCGGACCGCCTGATCGCTGGTCCACCCCTTGGCGTCCTCCCCTTCGATGCGCGCGATGACGTCGCCGCGGCGGATGCCCTTGGCATAGGCCGGCGAGCCCTCGAAGACCCGCACCACGGTAATGTCGCCGTCCAGGGCGACGATGGTCAGGCCCAGTCCGTAGTAACGGCCTTCCTGGCGCTCGCGCATCTGGGCGTAGGTCCGCGGGTCCATGAAGTTCGAGTGCGGATCGAGCGTCTGCAGCATCCCGTTGATGGCGCCGTAGACCAGACGATCGGCTTCCACCGTGTCGGCGTAATTGGCCTGGATCGCGGTCAGGGCCGCGGTGAACGTCTTGTAGTGCTCGGGCAGCGTCTCTTCGGTTGCCAGCGCCGTCCGGCCGAACAGCCCGCCAGCGAGCGCCGACAAGAGGATGGCGAGGGTGGCGGCGGTCAGGAACCGGTGGCTGCGCATATGGGAATGCTAACAGAATAAAACGTGTCCCGGCAATGGGTTCCGGGGATTGCACAGGGCCGGACGCCTTGACCGGCAACCGACGCGGTTCCTATACTGGACCATTACCCGGGCACCCTGGCACGCGGCACCCGGCACTTTCTGAGGAGCGCGTTCCATGTTTGGTTCCATCGGCATGCCGGAGCTGATCATCATTCTGGTGATCGCGCTCATCATTTTTGGTCCCCGCAAGCTCCCCGAGCTCGGGAAGTCGCTCGGACGCAGCCTCAACGAGTTCAAGCGCGCGTCCACCGACCTCCAGAACACGCTGGAGCAGGAAATCCGGCTCGAAGAGCAGAAGGAGAAAATGGAGGAGCAGAAGGACAAACAGGTCGGGGGGCCTGACCTGAGCGTCTCCCCGGACCTCGATGCCGGACCGACCGTGGCGCGTGGCGCCGACGGCCGGCAGTAGCCGCGACCGCCCGCACTGATGGCCGTGGCCCCGTCTCCGGAATCGCTCCCGCCCGATCCCGACCCCGAGCAAAGCGACGTCACCCCCTATCGGGTGAACAGCCCTGCGCCCGTCGTGTCGTCGGCGTTCGTCGGGGGCGACCCCGAGGATGAGGAACCGCCCGAAGGGCGGATGACGTTTCTCGAGCACCTCGACGAGCTGCGCAAGCGGATCACCCACGCGGTCGTGGCGCTGCTGGTCGGTTTTCTCGCCGCCTTCGCGTTCATCGACCGGATCTGGAACTTCGTCTTCGCCAGGCTGACCGCGGACATCCCCGGCGGCGAGTTGATCTACACCGAGCCGGGCGAGGCGTTCTTTCTCTACATCAAGATGGCCGCCGTCGCCGGGCTGCTGATTGCCTCGCCCTATGTGATGTACCAGGTCTGGCTCTTCATCGCGCCCGGCCTATACGCCAACGAGAAGCGGCTGGCGGTGCCGTTCGTGTTCTTCGCCTCGGTCCTGTTCATCAGCGGCGCGGCGTTCTCGCACTACATCCTGTTTCCCTTCGCCTGGCAGTTCTTTGCCAGCTTCTCGAACGATGCCCTGTCGTTCATGCCTCGGGTCGAGCCGGTCTGGGGGCTGTACGTCAAGCTGCTGCTCGCGATGGGCCTGATCTTCCAGCTGCCAATGCTGATGTTCGTGCTCGCCCGGTTCGGGCTCGTCACGGCCCGGTTCCTGGCGCGAAACTTCAAATACGCCGTGCTCATCATCTTCATCATCGCCGCCATCGTCACTCCCGATGCCAGCGTGGTGCCCCAGGTCATCATGGCGGGTTCGATGATCGCGCTCTACCTTCTGAGCATCGGAGTGGTCTGGGTCTTCGGCAAGAAGGCGAGTGAAAGCGACGGCAACGCCGAGCAATGACGTAAAGAATTGCTGAGTTGCACGGAGAGTGTCACACCCGGCCCGGATGTTGCACCGGTTGGCGCCGGAGCAGGCATGATGTGGTTACGGCTAAGTTTGACTTCCGGCGGTAGCGGTCCTACCATGCTTGTGTGCGGCCACTTCGCCCGTTTTTCTGTGGAGGTTCGTCCCTTATGAGATCCTTTCGCCGGCTGGCCACGGGCATGGTGCTCTGCGCCCTGATGGCGTCTCCCGTGTGGGCACAGACCCAGGGCAGCCAGAGCACGCCGCCGCCGCCTGACGATTCGGAGACGCGCCCGGCCACGACCACGGTCTTCGGAGACACTGGCCTTTGGTACGTTCCGACTGGCGAGGTGTTGCCCAAGGGCCGCTGGTCGTTCAGCGGCTATCGCACCAACTGGGACCGGAAGGAGGCGTTCAGCGACGTGTCCAACTTCCGGGGCACGTTCGCGTTCGGCGCGACCGATCGCGTCGAGCTGTTCGGGAGCGTGGACTTCCAGCGACGCATCGATGCCGACCGCCGTCCGGTGCGATCGGGCGGGACGCCGATGGACGATCCGCACCTGTTCCAGCAGTGGGCCACCGGCTTCGGTGACCTGCGGGTCGGCGCCAAGTTCAACGTCACGGCGCCGTACCGTCAGCAGCCTGCCGCCTTTGCCATCCGCGCCCTCGTGAAGGTACCGACCTCCGATACCGACGAGGGCCTGGGCACCGGCAAGGTCGATTTCCTCGCCGACGCCATCATCAGCGGCGAAGCGGCGCGCAACGTCGAGCTGTCCGGCTTTGGCGGCTTCATGTATCGCGCCGACCCCGACGATTACGAGCTGAGCAACGGGTTCCGGTGGGGCGTGGGCGCGGGCTTCCCCAGCCGCAGCCGGCTGCGGGTCACCACCGAACTGACCGGCGAGATGTACTTCGACGACGAGATCGTGTTCAACGGCGTCAGCATCGACACGCCGGCGCGTTGGGAAGTGGAG
This sequence comes from uncultured Acidobacteriota bacterium, assembly GCA_963707795.1. Taxonomy (GTDB): domain Bacteria; phylum Acidobacteriota; class Vicinamibacteria; order Vicinamibacterales; family UBA2999; genus JACCSI01. The sequence goes on from OY970174.1 coordinate 2,661,349, forward strand.
TCGCCGGCGGATTTCATCATCGGGCTCACCTATCAGGCGCCCAACGGCTTCTTCATCGGCTACGGCGCGTCTTACGGCCTGAACACCACGAACCGGAGCGACGTCCCCAACGCCGCCTTCAGCACGCCGAAGACATTCGACCGCTGGGGCAATCAGGTCCGCATCGGCTACCACCCGGGCGCGCGCGTCTATGTGGCGCCCCCGCCCCCGCCGCCGCCACCGCCGCCCGCGCCGCAGAACCGGCCACCGACGGTCAAGGCGCGGTGTGAGCCCTGTGTGGTCGAGGTCGGCCGCACGTCCACGGTCACAGCCGACGCGTCGGATCCGGATGGCGACGTGCTCGCCTACAAGTGGAGCGCGCCGACCGGCACCTTCGCCAATCCGGCCGAACGGCAGACGATCTTCACCTGCCCGACCACCCCGGGCTCGGTGCCCGTCACCGTGACGGTCAACGACGGGAAGGGCGGCACGGCGAGCGACACGATTACGATTCAGTGCGTGGCACCGGCCCGCGTCGAGTACACCTTCGAAGACGTCCACTTCGACTTCGACCGCTACTCGCTGCGACCGGAAGCGACCCGCATCCTCGACGAAGCCGTGAAGGCCATGCAGGCGGACAGCTCGCTGCGGCTGACGCTCGAAGGCCACACGTGCAACATCGGCACGACCGAGTACAACCTGGCGCTCGGCGAACGCCGCAGCAACGCCGTCCGTGACTACCTGGCCGGCCGCGGCATCGGCGCCGACCGGCTCAACACGGTGAGCTACGGTGAAGAGCGGCCGAAGCACGACAATTCGCGCGAGGAAACACGCCGGCTGAACCGGCGGGCCGCGCTGACCGTGCGGCTGCAGTAAGCACGCCGCGCGCGGGACAACGGCAAGAAGGGCGGGGGTTCCCCAGGAACCACCCGCCCTTTTTGCTGTACCGATCAGGCGCTCAGTAGGCCTTGGCGAACCAGGCGTAGACGTTCGCCGGCTGCCCGCACTTGAGGCACGGTTCGGTGGGCGCGGCCTGGCCGAACGGGATGTTGCGAATCGTCGCCTGGGTCTCGGTCTTGATGTCCGCCTCGCACTGCGCCGACTCGCACCACGGCGCGATGACGAAGCCGGGGCGGCCGTCCATGATCTGCTTGAACTCGGCGTAGTCGCTGGTGCGGCTGGTGTGCTCGTCGCGGAACGCACGGGCCTTCGCGAGCAGCGACGCCTGGATCTCCTCCAGCAGGGCCCGGATGCGCTCGGCGAGGCCCTCCATGGGCAGCGACTGCTTCTCGCGCGTGTCCCGGCGGGCGGCGAACACCGACTGCTTCTCGATGTCCTTGGGCCCGATCTCGAGCCTCAGCGGCACCCCGCGCATCTCGTACTCCGCGAACTTCCAGCCAGGGGTCTGGCTCTCGTCGGCGTCGAGACGGACCCGGATGCCGGCCGCGGCCAACTGACGGCGAATCTCCTCGCACGTCGGGAGGACCGTTTCCTTCCAGTCGCCGCGGGGAATCGGCACGATGACGACCTGCCACGGCGCCACGTTGGGGGGCAGGATCAGGCCGCTGTCGTCGCCGTGCGTCATGATCACGCCGCCGACCAGGCGCGTGGACACCCCCCACGACGTCGTCCAGACGTACTGCAGCGTCTTGTCCCGGCCCTGGAACTGGATCTCGAAGGCCCGGGCGAAGTTCTGCCCGAGATTGTGCGACGTCCCTGCCTGCATCGCCCGGCCATCGCCCATCAGCCCTTCGATCGAGTAGGTCCGGACCGCGCCCGCGAATTTCTCGCTCTCGCTCTTCTGTCCCTTGACGACCGGCATGGCGAGCACCGTCTCGCAGAACTCGGTGTAGAGGTCGAGGATGGTGAGGGTCTCGGCCTGGGCTTCCTCGGCGGTTTCGTGCGCCGTGTGGCCTTCCTGCCACAGGAATTCGGTCGTGCGCAGGAAGGGCCGGGTCACCTTTTCCCAACGGACGACGTTCGCCCACTGATTGATGAGCAGGGGCAGATCGCGCCACGACTGGATCCACTTTTGGTACATGACGCCGAAGATCGTCTCCGAGGTGGGCCGGACGATGAGCTTTTCCTCGAGCTCCTCGGTGCCGCCTTTGGTCACCCAGGCGACCTGCGGGGCGAACCCCTCGACGTGTTTGGCCTCGCGCATGAGGAGGCTCTCGGGAATGAAGAGCGGAAAGTAGGCGTTGACGTGGCCGGTCTGCTTGAAGCGGTCATCGAGCTGCCGCTGGATGAGCTCCCAGATGGCATAGCCGTATGGCCTGATGACCATGCAGCCCTTGACCGGGGAGTAATCCGCGAGCTCGGCCTTGCGGACGACGTCGAGGTACCAGCGGGAGAAATCGGTGGACTGAGGCGTAATCTCGGTAACAAACGCCTCCTGCGCCTTCTTCTGAGCCATGTTTTCCACAAAGGGGTCGGGTCTATTTGCAGTAACTGCGATCCATCGCCGCCGGCCACCGCCCGATCAGCGATTTTCTGCGACGTGAATCCTCCAGTGTAGATCGTCTTTGCCCGGGCAGTCGGTGCGGAAGTGCGCCCCGCGCGACTCCTCCCGGCGCCACGCCGCCTTCGCGATCAGCCACGCGACCGTGGCCACATTGGCCGCCCGCGCCAGCGAATCGTCGGCGGGCGACGCGCTCGCCCTCCCCTCCAGCCGGCGCTGCAGCCCCCACAGTCGCCGCGTCGCCGCCTCCAGGCGGGCGCCCTCGCGATTGACCCCGGCCGCGTCCCACATCAGCCGCTGCACGTCCGCCAGGATGTCGTCGCTCCCGGCATCGGCCGCCTCCACGCCCGACTCGCCAGGCGGCTCGCCGCCGTCCGTGTCGCGGTTCGTCACGACCCGTGCGCCCGCCATCCCCCCCGCCCGCGGCGGCCCGAGCATCGACGCGGCGGCACGAGCGCCGAAGACCAGACCCTCGAGCAGCGAGTTGCTCGCCAGGCGATTGGCACCATGCACACCGGTGCAGGCGACCTCGCCGGCCGCGTACAACCCCGGCAGGCTGGTCCGGCCCCAGATGTCGGTATCCACGCCGCCCATCATGTAGTGGGCCGCCGGGCCGACCGGAATCAGGTCGCGCGCCAGATCGAGGCCGGCCGCGCGACAGGCGGCCGCGATCGTGGGAAACCGCGCTTCGACCCATGCGGGGTCGGCGTGCCGCAACGAGAGCGCCACCGGCCCGCCGGTGCGCGTCATCTCCTGCACGATCGCGCGCGACACCAGGTCGCGCGACGCCAGCTCCGCCGCCGGGTGATACGCCGCCATGAAGCGCTCGCCGGCACTGTTCACCAGATGCGCACCCTCGCCGCGGAGCGCTTCGGACAGGAGGAAGCGCGGTGCGCCTGCCACGGCGAGCGCGGTGGGATGAAACTGCACGAACTCGAGATCCGCGACGCGTGCGCCAGCACGCCAGGCGAGCGCCACGCCGTCGCCGGTGGCGATCGACGGATTGGTGGTCTCGCGGAACACCTGACCGGCGCCGCCGGTCGCGAGCAGCACCGCGCTCGCGTCGATCGCGGCATGATCCGAGGCCGTCGCGTAGCGCGCCCCGACGCAGGCGCCGCCACGGAGGGTCAATGCGAACGCACGCGCGTGGTTGAGGATACGGGTATTGCGATCCGCCGAGACGCGCGACCACAGCAGGCGGCCGATCTCGCGGCCGGTCGCATCGCGCGCGTGCAGCACACGGCGCACCCGATGCGCACCCTCGCGGCCGAGCGCCGGCGCCCCGGACGCGTCACGATCGAATGCCGCGCCCCATTCGATCAGTTGCTGGACGTAGGTGACGCCTTCCTCGACCAGCACCCGCACCGCGTCCTCGTCGCAGAGGCCATCGCCGGCCGCGATCGTGTCGGCGAAGTGCTCTTCCGGTGAGTCCTCCGGCCCGACCGCCGCGGCGATGCCGCCCTGGGCGTAGCCCGTATTGCTCTCGGTGGGATCGTCCTTGGTCAGGATCGTCACGGTGCCGTGCCCGGCGAGATCGACGGCAGCGCGAAGACCGGCGATGCCACTGCCGATGATGAGGAAATCCGTCGCGGCGTGCACCGTCGGCTATGCTACCACCTGCCTCATGACCACTCGCATCGCCGTGACCTCCGCCGCCGGCTCCTATCCGATCGTCGTCGGCGTGGGCACGCTGCGCAGCTTGCCACGGCTCCTGGCGCGCGCCGGACTGGGCCCGCGGCGGATCGTCGTCTCGAGCCCGCGCGTGTGGCGACTGCACGGCGCGTCGCTCGCGCGCGCAACGACGGAGCCGTCGCCGATTCTGGTGCCCGACGGCGAACGCTCCAAGACGACCGCCACGGTCGCCCGCGTGTACGACGCGCTCCTGCGGGCGGACGCCGATCGATCGACGGTTCTCGTCGCCGTGGGCGGCGGCGTGATCGGCGACATGGCGGGGTTCGCCGCGGCGACCTACCTGCGCGGGCTGCGCCTGGTGCACGTGCCGACGACGTTGATGGCCCAGGTGGACAGCGCCGTGGGCGGCAAGACCGGCGTCAACCATCCTCGCGGCAAGAACCTGATCGGCGCATTCCACGCCCCTCGCCTGGTGCTCGCCGATCCCACCGTCCTGACCACGCTGCCCCCCCGCGAGTTTCGCGCCGGACTCTACGAGGTGATCAAGTACGGTGTCATCGCCAGCGCGCCCCTGTTCGACCGCGTCGCCGCGTCGCTGCCGCGACTGCTCGCCCGCGATCCCCGCGCCACCGCCGCCATCGTCACCGAATCGTGCCGCATCAAAGCCACCGTGGTGTCGGCCGACGAGCACGAGTCCGGCCTCCGGCGCATCCTGAACTTCGGACACACGATCGGCCATGCGCTGGAGGCGGCCACGCGCTACGGGCGTCTCCGGCACGGGGAGGCGGTCGGCTACGGCATGCTGGCGGCGTTGACCCTCGGCGTTCGTCGAGGGGTCACCGACGCGGTGGCCGAGCGGCGCGTCGCCGGGGTGATCGGCCGGCTCGGTCCTTTGCCACCGATCTCCGACCTGTCGCTCCGGGCGGTGATGGCCGCCCTGTCGCACGACAAGAAAGTCATCGCCGGCACACTCCACTTCGTGGCCGCCACCGGGATCGGCGCGACCACGATCCTGACCGACGTCCGCACGAGTGAGATCAAGGCGGCCCTGCGGGCCATCGGGATTACGAAGGCGTAGAGACGCCGAGCGCGCGCATCTTCTCGACCAGCGCCTGGTAGGGCAGCTGCAGGCGATCGGCGGCACGGACGGCATCGCCATTCGACTCGCGCAGCGACTGGCGGATGGCGTGCCGTTCGATCTCGGCGGTCGCGCGGGCGGTGACATCGGCGAGCGACCCGGACAGGTCGAGGTCCGCCAGCGTCGTGCGCGATGGCGTCAGCGGATGGGCCGTGAGGTGAAGGTGCGGCGGGTAGATGGTGTCGCCCTCCGCGAGGATGGCGGCTCGTTCGAGACAATTCTGCAGTTCGCGCACGTTGCCCGGCCATGCATAGGTCTGCATCGCCTCCATCGCCGCTGGCCCGATGACCAGTCGCGGTTTGTTCAGTTCTCGGCTGTGCTTGGCGAGGAAGTGCCGCGCCAGCACCGGGATGTCTTCGCGCCGGTCGCGCAGTGGCGGGATGGTGATGGGGAACACCGACAAGCGGAAGTAGAGGTCCTCGCGAAACTGCCGGTCGGCGACCGCCTGCTGCAGGCGGCGGTTGGTCGCGGCCACCAGGCGTACGTCGACCGTGATGGTGGCCGTGCCGCCGAGCCGGTCGAACGTCCGTTCTTCGAGGGCGCGGAGAATCTTGCCCTGCAGCGCCATGGGCAGTTCGCCGATCTCGTCGAGGAACAAGGTGCCGCGGTTGGCCAGCTCGAACTTGCCGAGCTTGCGCTGCGTGGCGCCGGTGAACGCCCCACGCTCGTAGCCGAACAGCTCCGCCTCGAGCAGCGTATCGGGGATGGCCGCGCAGTTGATGGCGACGAACGGATTGGCGGATCGTGCGCTGAGGGCATGGACCGCGCGGGCAAACAGCTCCTTGCCCGTGCCGCTCTCTCCTTCGAGCAGTACGGTCGTATCCGTGCGGGCCGCGCGCTGGACGGCGTTCGACACGCGCTTCAACGACGCGGCTTCGCCGATGATCGTGGGAGCGCCTCGCCGCTCGGCCAGCTCCTCCTTGAGCAGCACGAACTCCCCCATCAAGCGCCGCTGCGCGAGCGCCCGATCGACGAGCAGCAGCAGGTGCTCGAGGTCGACCGGCTTGGCGAGGAAGTCCATCGCACCGGACTTCATCGCCCGCACCGCGTCCTGGATCCCGCCGAACGCGGTCATCACGATGACGGGAAGCTCCGGGTCGGTGTCCTTCGCGGCGGTCAGCACGTCGAAGCCATCGCCGCTCGGCAGACGCAGGTCGGAGAGCACCACCGCCGGGACACCGTCCTTGAGCCGCGCGACGGCCTCGGGGTAATCCGCCGCTTCGATGACCTGGTGCCCCTGCGCCTCGAGCGCGAGGCGGAGCATGGTGCGAAGCGACTCCTTGTCTTCGACCAGGAGAATGGGCGCCAGCGTCACCGCAGCCAACCTGGCGGCACGCCGGCCTTGCGCGCGTCTTCCTCGATGTCGGCGATGGCCTGCGCCTGCGCCGCGACCTCGGCACGCACGCGGTCGAGCTCGGCCAGGGCGCGCTGCCGTTCGAGCTCGAGCTGCGCCCGCTGGGCCGGATCGTCGCGGTTCACGATATCGGTCGCGAGCGCGTTCAGGCGGCTCTGCAGCGCGTCGGTCAGGACCCGGCTGCGCTCGAGCGCTTCCCGCGCGCGGGTGATCGTGCCGCGCCAGAACGCCTCGCCGCGTGCCTCCTCGAGTGCCGCCGGCACCGCATCCCCTCCGCTCCCCGGGACAGGCAGCACCACCGGCTGCGATGAGGCCGCCGCCGCCGACGGGACGAGGGCAGACACGCCCTCGACCGATCCAGCATCGGCCGGTTTCGCCGTGTCGCGGCCAATGTCCGGAGCCGCGCTCAGGTCGTCGTTCGTGTAGACCCGAGCCGGCACGGCGACGGCTCTCCGCCGCGCCTCTTCCTTCCTGGCGACCTCGGCAAGGCTCTGCCCGTGAGCGGCCCCACCCGAGGACGCGATCGCCAGCACCACGACGAGGGACCCGATGACGTGCTTCATATCGCGCAACAACGGTCGATCGTACGACGCGGTCCGATCGCGGTCAAGGCACACCCGCGGCGAGGCGCCAGCTCTGGACACGAACACCCGGCAGACAGGTATCCCCCGCCGGCCCGGGGTGGCAGAGTCGCACCAGCTCCGCCTCGATGGCACGCCTGGACTCCTGTGCGCCGAAGGCCTCCGCGCGGACTCGCAGAACGTATCGGCCTTCCGCCCCCGGGCCGCCACCGTCCAGCCCCACGTCTCCATCGATTTCCCGCGCATCGTCTCCAACCCAGACGACGGCGTAGGGCGCCTGGCGCTGCCGTGGCGAGGTCACCACCGGCAGCGCGCTGTGAAGGAACAGGCGCCAGCGCGGGTTGGCACCCCCCCACGGACGGTCGGCCGTGGTCGCCGTGCGCTGGGGGTCGGAGCACGCGGTGTCGCGGCCGCAGGTGAGCTGATTGGTCAGGCGGGTGAGGTCGATGGTGCCCCCGGCCGGGATCGCCCGCGTGCCCCCGGCCATCCCGTCGATCGCGCTGGACCGCACCGAGCCATTCAGGACGCTGTTCCAGTCGCCGATCGTGGCGAGATCCCGCGCCGCCAGTTCGAGCGCCGATTCGGCGGCGTTGAGCAGGGTCACGCCCTCTTCGTGATTGTGATCCGCCAGCCTCGCCGTGGCTGACGACAGGACCAGGCCGAGGCCGAGGGCCGAAAAGAGGCTCACCGCCAGCAGCGTGATGATCAGCGCGATGCCGCGCTCAGCGGCCGGCATTGCGCACCTTGACGGCCAGCCGCAACTCCACGTCCGGCACCCACCGCGCGGCGTTGACCTCGGTTCCGGGACGCCGGAACAGCCGGCCAGCCGGGCCACGCAACACCGCCGACGCCGCCTCGACGCGGAGCACGATCTCGATGGCGCTGACGCGCAGCAGATCGGCGTCGAAGCGCGCCGCGTCCACGCCGTCCGCACACCACGGTCCATCGGTGAGCAGCGTGGTCGTCAGCGTGACGGGTTCCGCGACCGGGCCGAGCGCTGCCAGGCGCGGCATCGCGCCGCCTTGTGCGTCCCGCGCGATCGTACAGTTCTCCCCCGGCCCCCACGCATCGCGCACGTCGTCGCTGCCAATGGCTGGCGGCGCGGGCCCATACGACGGCCAGGGGTTGTCCCCCACGCCCGGCTGCGGCGGCACCGCATGACCCTCGACCCGAATCTCGAAATCGACGAGGTTCTGCAGGACGGGTTGCTCGGCACCGCCCGGGGAGAGTCGCACCAGGCGCTGGCTGCCGTCGGCATTCGGACGCAGCCCGTAGGACGAGACCGACGTCGCCGCCACGACGGCGCCCGGCTCGAACGCGCTGGCAAGACCGGTCATCAAATGCACGCTTCCGGCGGCGCCGACGGCGCTCACCACGAACGCGGCCGCCCTGCGGGCGTCAAACACCACGCCCGTCATGCCCGGCTCCAGGCCGCAGGCGGGTCCCACCGCCGTGCAGCGGGTCGTCGAATCGAGCTGCAGCGTCGTGGCCCCACCCGCCGCCGGCTGGGCCAGCACGCCTTCGGGGGCGGCGACGGCAATACGGGTCAGCCGAACCGCTCGCCCGGGCGCCGCGATCGATGCGCTGGCAAGATCGGCGAGCGGTTCGACGACCGCGGCGACGTCGGCGAGTCTGCTACGGTCGAGCCCGACGTGGGCGCCGCTGCCGGCCTCGCGCAACTCGGCGGACATCCGGTCCAGCGCCGATCGGCTGCCTCCTGCCAGGTCGGCGGCGCCGATGGTTCGGTCGAACGCGTGCCGCACGGGGACGGCCAGCGCCGCCACCGCGCTCGTGACCGCCAACAGGAGCAAGCAGGCCAGCAGTAGTTCGAGCAGGGTGAACCCTCGCTCGCTCATGGCGTTCTCGTCCGGACGGCCGACGAACAGGCCACCGGCATCGTGTCGCGGGCCGTCGGCCCACGCGCAACGAACGTGCAGACCTGGACGAGGAGGGTGTCCTGGTCGCCTGGAACCAGCGGCGTGACGGCCCATCGGCGCACGTAGTCCACGTGGGCCGCACCCGGCGGGGACACGACGAGCCCGAACGCATCGATGCTCTCGACGAAACCGGGCGTGTCCTGGGTCAGCGATTGTGACGGCGACGCCGCGAGCGCGGCGCTGGACGTACGGGTGCCGTCGGGCTCGAATCTGAAGGGCGCCCGCTGCAGGGATTCGAGCTTGCTTTGCGCGATGGCGACGGCGCTCGCGGCCCGCCGGCTGCCGAGCGACTGCTCCGCGCCGAGCGCGACCAGATGCGCGAGGCCCACGATCGCCGATCCAATCAGCAGGCTTGCGACGAGTGCTTCGAGCAACGAGAAGCCGGCGGCGTCCGGCCAACGATTCCGCATGCCGCCTGGAGTGCAAGCCACGGACCGTGGGAGCGGAAGCCGCCCCGCTCGTGATCTGCGGCAGTTCACTGCTTCACTCGTTGGCACGGCGTTGGCCGATCGCAGAAATCGATCGGGCGCGGCGACAGTGCGTGCGCGCTTTGTGCGGCTACTGGCCGGACGTGTCGGCCGTCAGCGCCTCGATGAGTCGGGCGACGCGCGGCGCCTCAGGGCTCGCCGGCGAGACCTCGAGGAAGCGCTGAAAGACTGCGCGTGCGCGATCCGGCTGCGCGGCGCCGACATAGGCCGTACCCAGCGCCGGCCAGAGAGCCGGTTCCGCCGGCGCCAGCTCGATCGCCCGCTCCAGCGTGCCCACGGCGTCGGAGAATCGGCGGAGGCTCATCTGTGCGAGGCCGAGGTTGTACAGCGTGGCGTAGTCATCGGGAAAGAGGCGGGCCGCGGCCTCGTATTCGGCGGCGGCATCGGACCAACGTTTCAGCGCGCTGTAGGTGCGGGCGCGGTTGAAGCGGTAGCTCCAGCGTCCGGGCTCCAGCCTGACCGCCACATCGAGATGCGGCAGGGCGGCCGCCGGGTCGCCGCGACGCACCAGCACCTGGGCCAGATTGTTCCTCGCCTCCGCGTGGCCGGGGCTTGCCGCGACTGCCGCCGTGTAGCGGGCAAAGGCGGCGTCGACCTCGCCCTGCGCGTACGCCGCGTTGCCGGCGCGAATGGAATCGAGCGTGTCGTGAATCGCCGCGGGCCGGGGATCGGCCGCGACGGGTGCGGATTCGACCGAGTGCTCCAGTGGCAGCCGCAGGTGATCGGTTTCCTGGCGCTCGGTCCGGATGCCGGCCGGCACGTGTCGCGGCTGGAGCGCGAACCCGGCGATGAGCAGGATGCCGGCCGCGGCGACGGCCCCCACCACGACGTGGCGCCGTCGCAACCGTAGCGGCACGGGCTCAACCTTCGAACCGGCCGGCCGCTCCTCGCGGCACCTGGGGCAACGCGTCCACGTGGACCGTAATCTCTGGCCGCAGCGGGTGCAGGCTGCCGGCATCGCGCTCACTTCACGACGCGCCAGGAGAGCAGCCGCACACCGGCCTGGCCGACGCCGTTGTTGAAATCGTCCGGGTCGCCGAACAGCTCGATCTTGCCGCCGGCCGAGAACACGAGATGCTGATCGACGACGAAGGGGGCCGTCGCCCTGGCGCCCGCCGCCGAGAACACCTTGGTGCTGTCTGCCGGCGCGCCGCCGCCCCCCCCGCCCTTGCCCTTGCCACCGCCTCCACCGGTCGAGCCGGTGCTCAACTGGCCGTCGTTGTTGGTGTCGTACGCGGGCCCACCGATGAACGTGAACGCGTAGAGATTGGCGCTGAACGGCGTGCACGGCGTCGTCGGACTGTGCGTGGTAGTCGTGAAAAAGACGATGTCCCCGGCCACGGCCGGAAACGCCGTCACCTTCTCGTCGCCGCCGGTATTGAAAGGCCAGTCGGTGCGTTCGAGCAGGATCTCGGACGTCTTCGAGGCGCTCGCTCCGTTGTCGAGCAGCACCAGCAGGCTGTACGAGTAGTTGACGTTGTTCGAGGGCAGCAGGTCGCTGCCCGTGCCGAGGAAGAGGTACTGGTTGCTGCCCCCGACGTTGACCGTGGCCATCGAGGCAAACAGCGGGTAGAGCGAACCGGCGTCGTACAACATGGTCGGCGTGGACACGTTGACGAGGCCGCTTCCAGGACTGTCGAGGCTGAACCGCCACACCTTGCCGTCGAGATCGCCGATGTACACCTTGCTCAGGAACCGCTGATCGGCCACGCCGGTGGCAACCGGATCCATCTGCAGCGCGTTCTTCATGCGCCGGCAATCGTCGGCGGCACGGCAGTCGTCGACCGTTTCGGCGAACGAGTCGGCCCCGACGTCGCGCGGCGTGCCGAGGACGTCGCCGGTCGCAACGTCGAGCACGTAGAAGGTCGTGCCCGCCCGCGCGACCCCGCTGCGATGAGCGGTCTGGACGGAGTACTTGAGGAAGCCGGAGCCGGCCACCACGACCCACGGCCCGGTATCGCTCTGGACCTGTCCGATGGCGGGGGCCGACCACGTCTCACCCACGGTCTTCTCCGCCGCGCTGGCGGCCGCCGCCGACAACTCGCCGTAGGGTGCCAGCGTGTGGTCGAAGCTGGTGAGCCGCGGAAAGCTCCACGCCCAGGCAATCGCGGGGCTGGCGGCGAAGTACCCGAGCACCGCCGCGTCGTTGGTCGACGTCGGACCGACGACGCTGCTCATGCCGTCGAGCGTGACGTCCAGGGTGTTGTAGAAGGTGCCGCCCGGACCCTGGCCGAAGAACAGGTAGGTGCGCCACTGTCCGCCGACCTTGACGTCCGAGATCTTCGGCGAGCTGTCCACGAAGTACCTGAAGGCGTCGAGCGACTGCCCGCTGCGCAGGGCCTTGAGCTTGGGCAGCAGGTTGAACGGAATGAACGCCCACACCTCGACGCCGGTTCGCGCGTCGAGGGCGTGCATCATCCCGTCGTTGGCGCCGACGAACACCAGAGTGCGGCGGTCCTTGTTGGCGTTCCTGAACGCCGGATAGTCGACGTCGGGCGGCGGATCGAGCGAGGGCGGGTCGAGGAACGCGGGCGTCGATCCGATCACCGCCCCCATCGGCTGCTGGCGGATGAAATCGATGAGCGCGGCCGGATCGCTGACCCCCAGGTACCCGGTCAGCGTCCCGACGTTGCTGGCCGTGAAGGGCACCATCGCGCTGCTGCCGGGCAGCACCGTGTAGATGTTGCGGGAGCCGGCGGCGGGCGTCGAGTTCACCCACAGCCGGGCGCCATCCTGCGAGAAGCGATAGCCGGAGGGCCGGCTCGCGTCCGGGATCGGCTTGTAGACGCGAAACGCCCGCAGCCGCGCCTCGAAGCCCGGCAGCGCGAACGCCGTCGTGATCATGACGTTCGAACGCTGGGGAATCTCGGCGGTCCCGTTGAGGAGGTAGGTTTCCGCATCCGGCAGCACTTCGGGCGCGCCGGAGGCGCCGATCTTGCTGGCGCCGCGCAGGTTGACGGTGCCGACGATCGGGCTCGTCACCGGCGACTCGCCGTACGGGCCGAACGGCAGCGCCGCGGTGGGCGCGACATTGAACGTGGTGGACGGCACCACTCCGTGCTGCACGGCCGTGTTCACCGCCCGGACGACCTCGGGCACCGGTGCCCCCGGCGTCACCGCGGCGATCATCGCGGCAGTGACTTCGAAGTACTGTCCGCCGCTGTTGGCGGCCACTGCCTGCAGACTCGCGACGTCGGCGGCGGCCGGGGCAATGGCCACGACGTAGATCGGCACCCGCCGGCCGCCCACGTTGAGGAAGGTGCTGGCCTTGGCGGGGAGATTCTGCGCGTTGATCGTGCCCTCGCCTCCGCCCACCACGAGGACCACCACGGTATTGCGGCAGCCGCCGAGCAGGGCATCGACCGTCACCAGCGTCGCCGCATACGCGCGGGCATCGTCCATCAGTCGTCCCACGGGCGCATCGACGACGCCGGCGGCATCGGTCCCGGCAGGCAGCAGCGCACCCACCGTTCCCACGTTCTTCTCCAGCACGCTGCGCACCGCGACGTTGCCGAGGACGCCGCTGACCGCGGTCACGAGACTGGGAACGAGCGTCGTGCTGTTCGCGCCGAAGACCGTCGTGCGCGTAACCTTCCACTTGCCGGGCAGATAATCGGTCGGCGCCTGCTGCGCGACATCGGTTACGGCGAGCGGATGGTCGTTCCCGGCAGCGGGGAGCGCGGGCAGGGTCTGGCGCGTCTTGACCAGTGCGAAGTTCGCGCTGGTCAGGTTGTCGGTGATGCCCTGGATCAAGCCGCGGCGGCCGATCGCCAGCCGCGTCGCCTCGAAGAACGTCGCGTATCCGCTTTCGAGATCGCCGACGGCGTCGAGGCGGCTCGCCGCAAACTTGTTGCCGCCGGACGTCGACGGGTTGACATGTTGGAAGTCGAAGTACTTGCGCCGGTAGCCGGCCGCCGCATCGGCGCCGCCCAATCCCAGCACCGCTTCGTGCGCCGCCCCGCTCTTCGGATACGTGCCGGGATCGTAGTAGACGCCGTCGGCGCCAATCTGCATCCGGGCAGACGTGTCCACCGCCAGGATCACGTTGGGGACGTGCGCCTTCAGGAACAGGATCGGATCGATCTGCGCGCGCGCGGCTCGCGGCGTGCACGCACACACGATCGCGACGACGAGATACGCGGACGCGCGCCGCAGGCGTCGGCTCGGCATCCTCATCGCACTACGAAGCCGCCGGTTCCGCCGGCGTCGAGATCGGACCGGGTGAGCGCTTTGCCGGGGGTTTGCACCGCCATCTTGCGCGCCCGCCGATTCTGCTCGTCCTGGCCGCGCTGCCCCGAATAGCCGCGCTCGAGCTCGCTGGTGTCGGTCCGCGCCACCGTGGCCTCGATGACGCTGCTGGCCCCGTTGGGTCCAAACGCGGCGGCGCGCAGCAGCAGCACGCCGCGGCCGCCGGGCTGGCCGCCGTCGGTGGTTGGATCGCCGTCGGTCTCCGCCTGATCGTCGGCGATCCACACCGCGACGTACATCGACGACAGCACGGTGCCGGTCTCGATGATGTCCGCGAGCGGTGCGTGCGCGAACAGCTGCCAGCGCGGGTTGTTGGCCTGGTACGGACGCTCCAGCGTCCAGGCGTTCATCTCGGCTGCCGAGCAGGTCGTCGCCTTGCCGCAGTTGAGCGTGTTGGTGGCGGCCCCGAGATCGATCGTGGCGCCATCGGGCAGCACCCGCGTGCCGGTCGGCGCACCGTCGATGAACGACGAGCGCGCCGCGCCGGTCAGGATGCGGTTCCAGTCGGGAATGGTCAGCAGATCCTGCATCACCCGTTCGACGCCGGCATCGGCGGCGTACATCGCCTCGCCACTGTCGCGATAGTTCGCCGTGATCATCGTCTCGGTCATCGTCGTCATGGCGACTCCGAGGCCGAGCGCCGTCAGCAGCAGCATGCTCATCAGGGCCACGATGAGGGCCACCCCCTGCTCATCGCGGAGCGCGTGCCGTGGCGCGATCGGGTGCGTGGGCATCATCAGCGTCCCAGGTTGAAGTTGCGCGGCGTGACCTGGAAGCGGACCTCCTGGTCCGGCACCAGGGTGTTGCCGCCATTCGACTGGCCGGCCTGGCGGAAGAGCACGCCGGCCGGTCCGCGCAGCTGTGCCGACGCCACCTGGACGCGCAACAGCACGCCGATCTTCCGGATCCGCAGCAGGTCGGCATCGAAACGGTTCGGTGACGCCGCGTCCGGGCACCACGGCCCGTCGGTGAGCGACGCCGACGACAACGCGACGAGCGACTGGCTGTTCGGCGCCAGATCGGCGAGCCGCGACCCGTGCGTGCCGGTTCCCGGATGGACGGAGAAGACGCAGTTCTCGCCCGCCGGCCATCCCGGCGACCCCACCACGCCGAGGGCCGGTGGACGGGGACCATAGGTCGTCCACGGCCCGGACGGATCGGTGACCGGCTTGAGCATCGTCGGCGGGCGCGGGTCGGCGTAGTACTCGAACGCCAGATCGACGACGTTGTCCACTACGGCTTCGTCGCGCTGATCACCGTCGTAGTACATCAGCCGGTTGGTGGCGGCGCTGCGGTAGTAGGTGCGCTGGACGACCTCGGCGACCTGCGCGCCAGCCCCGTACTTCTTCGACAGCGTGTTGCCAGCCACGCTGTGGTTGTGCTGCAGGTGAAGCGCCGAGGTTTGCACCGCGGTGACGGTCATGTCGTCCCACGATCCGGTTTCGTCGAAGATCAGAATGCGCTGGCCGGTGTGGAACCCGCACAGCGCGTCGTTCGACGGGCATTCGATCTGCGCGTGCACCTTGAGCTCGGACGACACCTGCGGCATCGCGGAGCTGAGCGTCGTCTGCGCGGCATTCGACGGGATGTACATCACGGTGATCACGTCGGGGCGGTAGAACACGCCCGCGGTCACGTCGGAGCCAATCAGCCCGACCCGATACGGCTGCACCGGCGCAAAGAAATTCATCAGCGATCCGAGCAGGCTGCCGCCGGCGGGCGCGCCGGCGCCGGCCATGACCAGGTCGTCGGCCAGGAAGGTGCTGCCGACCCGCAGCCGCTGCTGCATGTCGGACACCTCGGGCTGCGTGCGATACGTGCCTTTGGCCGGATCGAGCAGCGAAAACACCACGCCGGTCACGCCGACCATGATCAGCATCGCGATCATCATCTCGACGATGGTGAAGCCGCGCTCGCCGCGGCGGCCGCCGGCCGTCATCGCGACTTCCTCGTCTTGACGGTCACCAGCCGCGCTTCGTCCACACCGCGCTCGAGGACGACGCCCTGCCCGCTGGCCGCACGGTCGCCGACGCTGAATACGAGCACCTGCAGGATCAGGGTGTTGTTCGGGTTGGTGGGCAGCGGCTCGACCGACCAGCGGCGCACGTAGGCAGCCGGCAGGGGCGGCGCCGGACCGCCGCCGAGCGACGTCCCGGCACGATCCAGGTAGTCGACGTAACCCGGCGTGTTCGCCGACAGGGCGTTGGCCGGCGACGGCGCCAGCCCGGAGCCGCTCGTCCCGGCAGGATGGACGGTGAGGTCGGTGCGGTAGTCGCTGATCGGGAGCCCGAGCGCGTCGAAGCCCCAGGCCAGGCCGCGCAGCTGCTCCATCTTCTCCTGCGCCAGCGCCGTGGCGTACGTCGAGCGCTGCGCCGCGAGGTTGCCTTTCGTCGCCACCGCCATGAGCTGGGCGGTGCCCACGAGCGCGGTCGCGAGGAGCATGGTCGCGACCATCGTCTCGATCAGGGAGAAGCCCGACTCGCCCCCGAGCGCAGACCTATTGGAGCTGGATCTTGCCAAGGCCGTTGATCGTGATTGCGGACGTCACCCCGTCGCGGGCAACGCTGACGGCGATTCCGTTGACGGGAATCAGCGGCCACGGGCTCGGAGTTCCGGCGGCGTGGTGGGCGGTGCCATCGGGCCAGAATTCGATGGTCTGGGCCGCGCTGAACGTGACGCCGGCGCCGAGCCGGCGCACCGGCCCGTCATGATTGGGACGCGTCGTCGGATCGCGGTCGGACGCCGGATAGGGATACGTGATGCCATCACAGCGATTGGCCGCGGTGTCGGCCGGCGTCGGCGCCGACGCGCTGCCGATGACCTCGACGATGCGGTACATGCCCGCGGCGGGACAGTCGAAGCGGACGCGGATCGGACGGCCTCTGGCCACGGCGCGGCTCTTGGCGATCTGCAGCTCGCGCTCGACCTCTCGTGCCGACTGGCCCAGGCGCATCCGGTCCATCGCCGCCATCGTGGAGGGCACCGCGATTGCCGACACGGTGCCGATGATGGTCAGGACGACGAGCATGTCCACCAGCGTGAAACCACGCTCGAGACGCCGGTCTTCCTGGATCATGACGGGGCCGTGACTGCAATGGGACGGCCAACACGCAGCGCCGCCCGGAGTGGCTGGGTTCTGGCAAAAACTCGCACCGGGCGCGGCAGCGGCAGGGCGCGCCTGGCCCGAGACAGCACAGACAATTACATTTCTGGCGCTTCGCGGAGGCTGTGCAGCGGCAAGCCAATGTGGAACACGGCGCCGCCGCCCGGCTGATTCGCCGCCGACACGCGTCCGTTGTGGCTGACGATGATCTTCTGCACGATGGCGAGCCCGAGCCCGGTGCCGCCGGGGCGTCTGGAGAAGAACGGTTGGAATAGCCGCGGGATCGCATCCCCGGCAAGCCCGGGACCGTTGTCGCTGATGGCGATCGTGACCATGCGTTGCGCGGGATCGAGGGCGCCGGTGACGGTGATGGCGGGCGTGACGCCGGCGCCGCCGCACGCCTCGACGCTGTTGCGAAACAGGTTGCTGAACGCCTGGCGCAGCAGGATATCGTCGCCAGCGACGACGCCGAACTCCCCCTGCATCGTGATCCGCCCGGGGGCGGCATCGTCGGCCGCGCGCGCGATGATGGCGGACACGTCGACGGGCGCCAGGGCGAGCGGCTGCGGCTTGGCGAAGTTGAGAAAGTTGGTGACCACGGCGCCCAGCGAGTCGGTTTCGGCGCGGATACCTTCGATGTAACGGCGTTCGTCGTTCGGCAACGTGGCCGGATCGATCAGCCGCGCGTAGCCGTGAATCGTCGCCAGCCCGTTGCGGAATTCGTGCGCCAACCCTGCGGTCAGCTCGCCGAGGCGGGCCAGCGCCTCCTTCAGGCGCAGCTGTTCCTCCATGGCGACCACCGCCGTCAGGTCGCTGAACAGGCAGATGGCGCCGCCGCTGCCGCGGTCGGCGGCCAGCGGCGAGACGGTCACGCCGAGATGCATCGGCTCGCCCGCGCGGTCGACGGTGACGGTGACGCGGACCATCGGCTCGCCGCTGCGCAGCGTCTGCTCGATGACCGGCCGCAGCGCCGGCGCCTCGTCGAAGACCGTGTGAGCCGGCGCGTCGGCCCGCAGGCCGACGATGCGCCGGGCGGCCGGATTGACGACCTGGGCCACCCCGTCGCCATCCACGACGATCAGACCCGAGGTGAGACCCGCGACGATCTCCGTGCGCAGGTGGTCGGAGGCGTCGGCCCGCGCCGCCATCGCGCGCTCCTGCGTCTTCAGCCTGGCGATCGCCTCCTCGAGGGTCGTCGCCAGCAGCACCGATTCGTGGCGGCCGGCCCCCTGGCGACGCGCATCGCGGGCGGCGGCGAAGAAGCGGAGCACGGCAAACGCCAGTACCGCGACCAGCACGGCGACCAGCGCGGTCAGTCCCAGGAAGGCGTAGCCGGTGGCGTTCACAGCGTCCCCAGATACCAGGTGATGATCGGGTCGCCGGCGAGCATGGCGATGAAGGCCGCGATGGCGAGGAATGTGCCGAAGGGCATCGCGTAACGCATATCGGCGCCACGAGCCACCATCAGGGCGATGCCAATGACGGCGCCGGACAGCGACGACAGCACGAGCGTCAGCACCACCGCCGGCCATCCGAGGAAGGCGCCGATCATGGCCAGCATCTTCACGTCGCCCATCCCCATCCCCTCCTCGCGGCGCACCAGGTAGTAGCCGGCCGCAATGCCGTAGAGCACGCCGGCGCCCAGCACGATGCCGATGGCGGAGCTGGCCGGTCCCGGCGGCGCCACGGTGCTGAGCAGGAACCCCGCGACGATGCCCGGCACAGTCAGCACGTTGGGCAGGATCTGGTGCTCGAGGTCGATCACGAAGAGCGCGATGAGCAGGGCCGCGAACAGCAGCCGGCTCACCAGCAGGGCGCCGGGCGGCGTCAACAGGACGATGGCCACCGCCGCCAGCATGGTCGCGACTTCGACCATCGGATAGCGCCACGAGATGGGCGCGCGGCACCGGCGGCAGCGGCCGCCGAGCGCGAGCCAGCTGACGACCGGAATATTGTCGAACCAGCGCAGCGGCGCGCCGCACGCCGGGCACCGTGAGCCGGGCGCCACGACCGACTCGCGCCGGGGCAGGCGATGGATGCAGACGTTGAGGAAGCTGCCCGCGATGAGACCGCCGATCGCGGCCGCGGCGAGGGTGAACGGGCTGATCATCGGGGCCCGTGCGAATCGAAGCCGGTCGGCAAGGGCCACAGCGGCGATGTTTCCGACAGCCGCACGTCCTCGTTGACCGGGTCGAAGACGTAGGGGACTCCCGCCGGATCGACGGGGGTGCGGCGCAGCACTCCGGCGGCAATCAGTTCGTCCCAACCGCGTGCCGGGCGCCCGCGGCGCGCTTCGAAGCGCCACACCGCCTCGTTGAGCGCGTCGAGCGCGTCGAGCGCGTCGAACTGGGCGATGCGGGTCTGGGCGAGATTCCGCAGCGACTGGTCGTCGGCGCTGTCGTGCAACTGCCGCCACAACAGCCGCGCCGACGCGCGGTCGCCCGCCTCGGCCCGCATGAGGGCGGCCGTGGACGTCAGCCAGATCGGCGCACCGGCGATGCGCGACGCGCGCTCGAGCCAGTGGGCAGCGGCCGTGTAATCGCGATGACTCCAGTAATGCACGAACCCGATGGCGTGCAGGTATTCCCATCGCTCCGGCGAGACCTCGACGCCGCGCTGGAGCAGCGCGATCGCCTGGTCGGACCGGCCGGGCCCGCCGGGCGGGGGTTCGGAGAGGAAAATCGCGCCGAAGCGATAGGCGACCGTGAAGCGCGGATCCAGGCTGGTCACGAGCTCGAGCAGCGGATACAGCAGATCGTAGTTCTTGTCCGCCGCCTCCGACAGCCGCTGGCGGCCGAAGTAGACGACGGTGCGGATCCAGTAGAGGTCGGCGGCGAGGGCGTCGAAGCCGAGTACCGAGCGCGACACCGCCGGACCGGCGCGCAGCCACAGGACCGGCGTGGCCGGCTCGTAGGCTTGCCACCCGCGATCACGCCACACCTGCAGCGCGACGGCGAGCGTCATCAGCAGGGCGATGGCGACGAGGTAGTGCGTGGTTCGAGTCACCTGGACGCGGCGTGCCC
Source organism: uncultured Acidobacteriota bacterium (assembly GCA_963707795.1). Classification (GTDB taxonomy): domain Bacteria; phylum Acidobacteriota; class Vicinamibacteria; order Vicinamibacterales; family UBA2999; genus JACCSI01. Next base: position 2,681,293 of record OY970174.1, read on the forward strand.
GCCGGTGCGCCTGCTGCCGGCCACTGCGATGCTACTTGAAGTCACGGCGGCGGAAGATGGCCATCGCGCCGAGCAGCAGGATGGCGACATACACGACGGCGTAGGCCAGCGTCAGCCCGACATGGCTCGCGGCGATCGGCACGCCATGCACCACTTCGGCCTTGAGGTTGAACGGCGCCAGGTTGGGCAGGACGTAGTACAGCACCTTCGCGATCGCGGCGGCGGCGGGCGCGTCGACGACGTCCTCGAAGTGCCGCAGGTCGGCGTTGAAGTGGCCGGTGACCCACAGCGCCAGCGTCAGCAGCACCGCGGTCAGGGGGCCGGTGAAGGTCGACCAGAAGAGCGTCACCGCCGTCACGATCATCAGCTCGGCGTAGATCAGCACGACCGCAATCAGCAGCCGCGGATCGGCCGCGGGCGCCGGCCAAACCGATTGCTGCGCGGCGCTGGCGGTGAGCTGCTGGTACCAGAGCACCGCGTAGAACGCCGCGCACATCGCCGCGAGGTTGACCGCCAGCGTCATCGCCAGGCCGAGGAACTTGCCCAGCAGGAAGCGCTCCCGCGTCAGCGGCCGGACGATGAGGCTGTAGATGCTGCGCCGCTCCACCTCCTTGGCCACGAGGCCGACCCCGATGAACACCGCGATGAGCAATCCGAGGACGTGCAGCGCCGCCAGCCCGAGATCCTTGATGATCTTCACGTCCTGGCCGGCGGTCATCTGGCCGATCAGGTACGAGGCGAGGACGAGCAGGACGCCGAAGCCGACAATGGCGAGCGGCACGCGGTCGCGCACCGATTCGCGGAAGACAGCGAGCGCGACCAGGCCGACCGCGCTCATGCCGGAATGCCGCTGGTGTCGCGCGGCGCCGCACTTCGCACGCGGCTGACGAAGTAGTCCTCCAAGGTCAGCCGAATGGGATTGAGCGACACGACCTGGACGCCGTGGCTGGCGAGATCGCCCATGAGCGGCTCGGGGCGTTCGCTCGCGGCGAGCTCGAGCGTATAGCGATCGCTGGCCAGCGCGGTCATCGATCGCACCCGGCCCTGAAGCTGGCGCTTCAGCGCGTCGGAGAGGCCGGCCACGACCAGCTCCCATCCCTGCAACTCGAAGGCGACGATGTCCGCGAGCCGGCCCTCGGCGACCAGCCGGCCCGCGGCCAGGATGCCGACCCGGCTGCACAACGCCTCGGCGTCGGCCAGGATGTGCGAGCTGAAGAACACCGTGCAGCCCCGGTCGCGCAGCCGCAGCATCAGCTGCCGCAGATCCCGCCGGCCCAGCGGATCGAGGCCCGACATCGGCTCGTCGAAGAACACCACGTCGGGCTCGGCCACGACCGCCTGCGCGACGCCGACCCGCTGCACCATGCCCTTGGAGTAGCTGCGCAGCCGCAGGCGCCGCTCGGCGCCGAGCCCGACCTCGTCGAGGACCTCGGCCACCCGCCGCGCGCGGCCCGGGCCACGCAAGCCGGACAGCCCGGCGTAGTAGGTCAGCAGCTCCTCGGCGCTCAGGTAGTCGTAGAACGAGGGCGTTTCGGGCAGAAAGCCGATGCGCCGCCGGATGCCGAGGTCGCCGACCGGCTGGCCGAGGATGCGGGCGGACCCGCTCGTGGGAAAGACCAGTCCCAGGAGCAGCTTCAGCGTCGTGCTCTTCCCCGCCCCGTTCGGTCCGAGAAATCCGTAGACCTCGCCCTCGTCCACCGAGAAGGTCAGGCGATCGAGGGCGCGATAGGGCTTCGGACGCCAGAATCCGACCGGGTAGTCCTTGGTCAGCGCCTCGGTGTCGATCGCGGCCATGCGAGCTCGATCAGCGCGCGCCTCCCGCGACCCGCCGCAGCTCCCAGGCCACCGCGGCCTCGAAGAACTCGCCGCGCAGGTTCGGGAGCCGGATGCCGTTCATGAAGAACGTCGGCGTCCCGCGCACGTCCAGCTGCTGCCCCTGCGCGACGTCGCCGCGCACCAGTTCCAGCGTCTTCGGATAGCGGGCGTCGAAATCCGTGATGCCGCTGACCGTCGTCAGACCCTGGCGCACGGAGTCGGGCGTGAGCGTCGACTGATTGGCGAACAGCCAGTCCTCCATCTCGTCCGCGCGCCCTTTTTCCCGGGCGAGGCGAACCGCCGCTGCCGCCTCGCACGCGGCCATGTGCGACCCGCCGAGGGAGTTGCACTCGGGATCGAGGGGAAAGTCGCGCGTGATGAAGGCGATCTTGCCAGGGTGCTGCTGCTGCAGCCGCGCCAGCACGGGCTTGTACTCGCGGAAGGTCTGCCCGCACGGCGGGCACTGGTAGTCGTTGAACTTGATGATGGTGACGGCGGCGCCGCTGCCACCCGCCACGATCGGGACTCGCGGCTGCGCCGCGAGAAACTGTTCGAGCTGGGCCACCTGCGCGGGCGGCACGGCCGCCGGCGCAGCCTGCGCCGCCACCGCCGGCGTCGCCGCGGCGTCAGGTCCCGCCGACGCGGAGACCGGCTCGCCGGGGAAGGCGGCAATCGTGAACGCGGAGAGGCCCACGAAGGCGAGCACCGCGGTCAGTGCCGCGGGCGTGCGAAACAGCGTGCGCAGGTCGCGCGACGCACGGGATGGAAGAGTGGTCATGGGATACCTGGCCGATGCGCCCGAGATCAGGAACAAGGCGATGATGGCGGCGTAGGCCCCCAGGCACAGCAGGCACACCGTCTGCAGCACGAAGAAGGACGCGTACGCGAGATACAACACGCCGGCAAGGCCGGCGGTCGAAACGGCAAACACATAGCCAGCGACATTCTGGCGAGCCGTTGCCGAACGACCGCACAACCCGAGCACGACGAGGACGAAGGCGAAGAAGAGGACGCCGATCAGCGCCACGGGAACGCCGGCGATGCTGCCGTAGCGGCTGGTGTATGCCTCGGTGCAACTGAACGTGGCGTTGACGTCGCAGACGCTGGAATACAGCGGGTCGCGAAGGATGCGGTAGTGGACCCACGACGAGGAGACCGCGAATCCGAGCCCGGCCAGGGCGGCGACCGCCAGCGCGCGCACGGGGGCGGCGGCGGGCGGCGGGGTCGGTCGGGTGTCCCGGGCCATATCGAGCGATTCTACTCTCAGGGAATCGTGAACGTCTCGCGCGCGTCGAGGGGCGTGGCCAGCCCGGCGGCCGACATGTCCCGTTCGACCGGGGGAACGCCATCGAAGAAGAGGAAGATGCGCCCGCTCGCGGTGGTCGCGAATGCCTGCTGGCCGGCGCCGACCGTGGACGGGAAGGCAGCGGCGTAATAGTCGGACACCAGCGGCCGCCCGTGGCAGTCAGCGCGCCTCGTCTCCGCCCCCTCCGCCGGACGGACGGTGACGGCATACTCTCGCGCGAGCAGGGCATCGACGGCCGACGCGGGCACCGCGACGGCGCTCGCACCGGGACAGGCCCTTGTCAGGCTGTCGAGGGCGGAGGCGTAGCCTGCGTCGCCGTGCGACGCGCGGAAGGCCCGCTGACCCTCGTGCAGCTGCTCGAGAAAACCGGAGGCCGCGTCCTCCGCCGTGACCTTCGCGGCGTGCCGCGCGAGCGGCACGCCGACGACCACCGCGATCCCGGCGAGCGGCAGGAGAATCGGCCAGCCGTACCGCGCGGCCCATCGCGTCGACGGTTTTCGCGGGCTCACCATGCGGTCACCGGGTCCATTCAATCACGCCGCGCGTCGGCCGGTGGGTCGATGGGCGTACATGCGGAAGGCCGCGGGGCGGCTCGCCCGGCGGCCTTCCGACGAGGTGGTGCCGGCGCTTACCGGCCGAGCGAGGTCACCGTCGCGCTGGTAGTGAACGGCTGCGTCGGCGCGGTGCCGGTCATGTCCTGCCAGATCGTAGAGCCGATGTCGGCCGCGAAGGCCCGGTTGCCCGTCGAACCGACGCTCTGCGGGACGGCCGACACGTAGTAACGCACGTTGGTGGCGGTGCCGCACACGTCGTTGGGGCCCGCGGCGCCGCCGGCGCCAGCCACGATGGTGAAGGTGTAGCCGCTCTTCTGCACCGGCGCGGCCGTCGCGAGGTCCTGGGAGATGAACGGCACCGCGAGGTTGGCGCACGTGGCGCCGAGCGCCTGCAGCGTGTCCGCGTAGCCGCGATTCAGACCCCAGTAGTCCACCTCGGCGGAGACGACCGCGCGGGTCGACCCGATGGCGGACGCCTCGTTCCCGGAGATACGCGCGCGCAGCAGCCCCGGCACGGCAATCGCGGCGATGATCCCGATGATCGCCACCACGATCAGAAGCTCGATGAGCGTGAAGCCCTTGTTGTCACGGATACGCATGGTTCCTCTTTCCCAGATTCCTTCGAGTTGTGTGAGTTCGAGGCGCTCGCCAGTCTACGCAGCGGCAACCGGTCGCTCTCAACCCCAGCAACAGACGTACCAAGCTGATGCGCGGCGGTGATTACCATTCTAAATGATTGATGGCCATGGTGTTCGTAGCTTTTGACGCCGCGCGCCGCCGGTCGGCCTGCACACTTCTGCGCCACAGACTGACAAAATCCGTCATGCGACCTGACAGCGCGTGTCAGGCGTGAGGGTCCGTTTTCAGCCCGTACTTCTTCACCAGGTAACGAAACTGCCGGAAGCTCAGGCCGAGCAGCTCGGCCGCGCGCATCTGCACGCCGCCCGACTGCCGCAGCGCCCGCTCGAGGTGCGTCCGTTCGATGTCCTGGAGGTGCTGCTCGAGGCTGAAGCCCGCCGCCGGCAGCCCCTCCACGCGGCCGCCCGCGGCCGCCCCGGCCCCGGGCTCCGCCCCCAGGTGCTCGCCCAGGGTCTCGGCCTGCACCTGCGCCGACGACTCCAGCGCCACGGCCCGCTCGATCACGTTCTCGAGCTCGCGGACGTTGCCGGGCCAGCGGTGCGCGCGCAGCCGCGCGAGGGCCTCCATGCTGAAGCCGTTCAGCGGCTTCCCCATCTCGCGCGTGAACCGGCCGAGGAAATATTCCGCGATGAGCGTCACATCGTCGGGCCGCTCCCGCAGCGGCGGCAGGCGAATGGGGATGACGTTCAAGCGGTAGAACAGGTCTTCGCGGAACCGCTCGGCGGCGACCATGGCGGCGAGGTCGCGATTGCTGGCCGCGACCACCCGGATGTTGGCGCTCAGCTCCTCGGTGGCGCCCACGCGCCGGTACGTCCGCTCCTGCAGCACCCGCAGCAGCTTGACCTGCATCGACGTGGGCATCTCGCCGATCTCGTCGAGGAAGATCGTCCCGTTCTCCGCAACGTCGATCAGGCCCTTCTTGTGGCTGTCGGCGCTGGTGAACGCCCCGCGCACGTGGCCGAAGAGCTCGGACTCGAGCAGCGGCTCGGGCAGCGCGCCGCAGTTCACGGCGACGAAGGGCTGCTCGCGCCGCAAGGACTGCGCGTGCAGCGCGCGCGCGACCAGTTCCTTGCCGGTGCCCGATTCCCCGGTCAGCAGCACGGTGCTGTTGGTGCGGCAGACGGTTTCCACGAGCCGGAACACGTCGAGCATCGGCCGGCTGCGGCCGATGATCCCGGCAAAGCCCTGGTCGGTGATCGCCTGGCGCAGGACGTCACGCTCGTGGCGCACCCGGCGCGCGTCGATGAGCTGCCGCACCTGCAGCGTCACGAGATTGATGTCGCGGAACGGCTTTTCGAGCAGGGCGGCGGCCCCGGCCTCGCGCGCGCGCTTCCATTCGTTCGACTCGCGGCTGAAGTGCGCGGTCATCATGATGACGACGGCGTCCGGTGCCAGTCCGCGGATCGAGCTGAGCAGCTGCAGGCCGTCCATGCGCGGCATCCGGATGTCGGTCAGCACGACGTCCACGAACTCGCGGCTGACCAGCTCGCGGGCGGCGATGCCGTCCTCGGCGACGAGCACGTCGAAGCCGTCGCGCTGGAACAGGATGCGCATCCACTCGCGCATCGACTGTTCGTCGTCCACGATCAGGATTCGCGGGATGCCGACGGCGGTGCGACCGGCGTCGCGGCTGGGCGCGGGCTGCGGTCCGGGCTGGCTCATGACGACAGCTGCCTCGACGCGTCGCGGTCGGCCGCCGGCGCGCCACGGAGCGGCGGAAAGGTCACGCGGAACGTCGTGCCGCGCCCCGGCTGCGACTCGACATCCACCCGCGCGTCGTAGTCGCTGACGATGCGGTGCACGATGGCCAGCCCCAGCCCGGTGCCGGTGGCGAACGAGCCGTGAAAGGGCTGGACGATGCGGTCGATCTCGTCGCGGTTCATCCCGACGCCCTGGTCGGTGACCATCAGCACCGCCGCCGGACCGCCGTCGAGCGGCTCGCGCGCGGCGCGCAGCCGCAGCGCGCCGCCGGTGGGCATGGCGCGCAGGCCGTTGGTGGCGAGGTTCCAGACGACCTGGCGCACCTGGTTCTCGTCGGCGTCGACCAGGACCTCGAACGCCGGCACCTCCACCTCGATGACGTGCAACTCCCCGACCTCGGGACTGTTGCGCAGCAGGATCGCCGTGTCCTGCACGACGCGGCGCAGATCGAGCTGCTGCATCTCGAACCGCTGCGGCCGGGCGTAGGCGAGAAACGACCGGATGGTCGCGTTCAGCCGCTCCGACTCGCCGAGCACGATGTCCATCAGCCGCGCCTGGTCGCTCGACAGCGCCAGCTCCTGCCGCAGCAGCTGCATCGATCCGGACATCGCGGCCAGCGGATTGCGAATCTCGTGCGCGATTCCGGCCGCCATCTCGCCCACCGCCGCCAGCCGCGTCTGCATCTGCGCGCCGCGTTCCAACCGCCGGAGGTCGGTCACGTCCTGAAACGTGTACAGGTAACCGAGGCGGCCATCCGGCAGCGGCAACTGCGCCGCGCTGAGGCCGAGATCGATGACGCGCCCGTCCGGGCGCTGATACTCGTAATCCATGCGCTTGCTGCGCGCGCGCCGCAGCTCGTCGGCAAGGGTCGCGCGGTCCTCCGCCGGGAGCTGCAGCACATCCGCCGCCGGGCGGCCGATCACCGACGCCGCCGCGTGTCCGGTGATCGGCACCGCCGACTTGTTGAAGGTGAGCACGCGGTTGTCGGCGTCGGCCGTCGCCAGGCCGCTGACCAGGTTGTCGATCACGTACTGGTTGAAGAACTGCAGGTCGGCGAGCTCGCCGGCGGTCTGCACCAGCCGGACATCGGTGCGCCGCAGCCGCTCGGCGAGCGATCCCGAGAGCACGGCGACGGCGAAGAGGCCGGCCACGTTCAAGGCCACCGTGTACTGCGCCACGCTGACCCGCGGGAGGTCGCTGCCGAGCTCGATGCCCATGATGGCGTCGAGCAGGCCCGAGGCCTGGCCGAACTGCGTCAGGACGATGGCGCCGTACATCAGCGAGCTGAGCGCCGCCACCTGCAGGGCGCCGCGGCGGAACTGGAGCGTGCTGGCGGCCACGATGGGCAGGACGTAGAGCGACGTGAACAGGCTGCTGATGCCGCCGGTCAGCGCGACCGCCGCCGACACCATGAGCACGTCGATGGCGAAGTGCACGTCGGTCAGCCACGGGAACCGATCGACGAAGCGCAGCGAGGCGATGAAGGCGAGGCTGACCGCGTAGACGAGGGCGATGAGGACGAACAACGGGTTGACGTCGAAGACGCCCGGCAGCCGCACCTGGACGACGAGGGCGGAGCCGAGGAGGATTGTCGCCGCCACCAGCCGCAGCGCGATGTGCGTCAGCAGGCGGCGGGCGAGCGTGCCGGTCATCCCGCCAGCTCGGAGATCAGCCCGAAGATCGGCAGGTACATCGAAATGACGATACCGCCGACGACGAGGCCGAGCCCGGCAATCATGACTGGTTCGAGCAGCGTCAGCATGCCGGCCACCGCGGTATCCACCTCATCCTCGTAGAAATCCGCGATCTTCGCCAGCATCGTGTCGAGGGCCCCTGTCGTCTCGCCGACACTGATCATCTGCACGACCATCCCGGGGAACACGCCGGTCTGCCGCAGCGGCGCCGCGATCGTCTCGCCGCGCTCGATGCTGGTCCGCGTCGTCTGCACCGCCTGCTCGACGACGGCGTTGCCGGCGGTGCGCGCGGTGATGTCGAGGCCGTCGAGGATCGGCACGCCGGAGGCGATCAGCGTGGACAGCGTCCGGCAGAAGCGGGCCACCGCAATCTTGCGCAGCACCGGTCCGAGCACCGGCACCTTGAGCAGCACGCCGTCCACGGCCAGCCGTCCATTCGGGCTCGCATAGTAGCGCCGGAAGAGATAGCTGCCCGCGGCGATGCCGACCACGAGATACGGCATCGCCGTCACCGTCAGGTTGCTCGCCGCGATGACCACCCGGGTGGGCAGCGGCAGCGTCGCGCCGAGGCCGGTGAACAGGCTGGCAAAGGTGGGGATGACGCCCCACATGATGATGCCGACGACCCCGGCGGCGATGACGATCACCGCCGACGGGTAGATCATCGCGGACTTGACCTGCGACTTGAGCTTCACCGCCTTCTCGATGTACACGGCGAGGCGTTTCAGGATCGTGTCGAGGATGCCGCCGGCCTCGCCGGCCGCGATCATGTTCGAATACAAGGCGTCGAACGTCCGCGGGTGCCGCTTCATCGCGTCGGCGAGCGAGGCCCCGCCTTCGACGTCGGCCCGCGTCTCGAGGATCACGGCCGCGAAGTTCTTGTCTTCCTCCTGGTTGCCGAGGATCTCCAGGCACTGCACCAGCGGCAGGCCGGCATCGATCATGACGGAGAACTGGCGGGTGAACACCGCCAGGTTCTTCGCCGGCGCCGCCTTGTCGCGCGACTTGCCGCGGACGGCCTTGGCCGCGGCGGGGGCGATCCGGGTCACCTGGATCTGCTCGCGGCGCAGCATCGCCACCACGCCGTCCCTGGTGTCACCGGCGCGTTCGCCCGCCACCATCTCACCCGTGCGCGTCCGTCCCGAGAATGCAAACGTCGGCATCTGCCCGCGTTCCTCCGAAGTGCTACGGCCGCGCGGCCGGACGCGGCCCGCCGGCCGGGCGCCCGAGACCCGCGCCGGGAACGACCCCGGCGCCGCGGTTGATCATGTCCTGCAGCTCGTCGCGGTGCGACGAGGCGTGAATCGCGGTCTCCAGCGTAATCAGCCGGCGGTGGTACAGCGTCGCCAGCGCCTGGTTCATCGTCTGCATCCCGGCTTTCTCCTGGCCGGACTGCATCGCCGAATAGATCTGGTGGATCTTGTCCTCGCGGATCAGGTTGCGGATGCCCGGCGTCGGCACCAGGATCTCCAGCGCCACGGCGCGGCCCTCGCCGCTCGCCTTCGGCAGCAGCGCCTGGCAGACGATCCCCTCGAGGACGAGCGAGAGCTGCGTGCGCACCTGCGCCTGCTGGTGCGAAGGAAACACGTCGACGATGCGGTTGATGGTCGAGGCGGCGGAGTTGGTATGCAGCGTCGCGAAGGTGAGATGGCCGGTCTCGGCGATCTTGAGCGCCGCCTCGACGGTCTCCAGGTCGCGCATCTCGCCGATGAGGACGATGTCGGGGTCCTCGCGCAGCGCCGCGCGCAGCGCGGTCGCGAAGCTGTGGGTGTCGCTGTGCACCTCGCGCTGGTTGACCAGGCACTGCTTGTGCGCGTGCAGGTACTCGATCGGATCCTCGATGGTCAGGATGTGCCCGTGCCGCTCGCTGTTGATCTTGTCGATCATCGCCGCCAGCGTGGTCGACTTGCCGCTGCCGGTGGGGCCGGTCACCAGCACCAGGCCGCGCGGCCGCTCCGCCAGCCGCGTCAGCACCAGCGGCAGGCCCAGCTCGTCGAAGGAGCGGACCCGTTCCGGAATCTGGCGGTAGACGGCGGCCACCGCCCCGCGCTGGTTGAACATGTTGCAGCGGAAGCGCGCAATGTCGCGGATGCCAAATGAGAAGTCGAGCTCCAGCGTCTCCTCGAAGCGCTTCTTCTGGCCGTCGGTGAGGACGCTGTAGGCGAGCATCTTGGTGTCGGCCGCCGACAGATCGGGCAGGTCGAGGCGGCGCAGCACGCCGTGCACGCGGACCTGCGGCGGGGTCTTGATCGACAGATGCAGGTCGGAGCCGTCGAGCTCGACGGTCGTCTTCAGCAGCTCGGGCAGGGTCGGCATCACAAGGTCTCGCTCATCGCGGTTACTGCACCGTCTCGCGCAGCACCTCTTCCAGCGAGGTGACGCCGTCCTTGATCTTCTGCAGGCCGCTGCCGCGCAGCGTCAGCATGCCGCCCTCGATGGCCTTGCGCCGCAGCTCGAGCGACGAGGCGCCGACCAGGATCAGCTCGCGCAGCTCCTCGGTGATGTCCATCACCTCGTAGAGGCCGACGCGCCCCTTGTACCCGGTCTTGTTGCACTTGTCGCAGCCGGCGCCCTTGAACGGACGCACCGTACGCGCATCCTCCGGGCTGAACCCCATCTGCTCGAGCGCATGCGGGGCCACCGGCTCGAGCACGCGGCAGTTGTTGCAGACGCGGCGGACCAGGCGCTGCGCGCAGATCAGGTTGAGCGAGCTGGCCACCAGGAACGGCTCGATGCCCATGTTCATCAGCCGGTTGACGGTGCTCGGGGCATCGTTGGTGTGCAGCGTCGAGAGGACGAGGTGCCCGGTCAGCGCCGCCTTGACCGCGATCTCGGCGGTTTCGAAGTCGCGGACCTCGCCGACCAGGATGATGTTCGGGTCCTGGCGCAGGAAGCTGCGCAACGCAGCCGCGAAATTGAGGCCGATGTTCTCGCGCACCTGCACCTGGTTGACGCCGAGCAGATTGAACTCGACCGGGTCCTCGGCCGTCATGATGTTGGTCTCGGCGGTGTTGATCCGCGCGATCGACGAGTACAGCGTGTTGGTCTTGCCGCTGCCGGTCGGGCCCGTCACCAGCACCATGCCCCACGGCTTGCGGATCGCGGCTTCGAACACCTGCAGCGACGCGGTCTCGAACCCCAGCCGCGTCATGTCGAGCATCAGCTTGGTGCGGTCGAGCAGGCGCATCACGATCTTCTCGCCGAACAGCGTCGGCAGGCACGACACGCGGAAGTCGATGTCCTTCGGCGTGCCGTTCTCGGAGAAGCGGATCTTGATGCGGCCGTCCTGCGGCAGGCGCTTCTCCGCGATGTCCAGCTTGGCCATGATCTTGATGCGCGAGGTCACGGCGTCGCGCAGCTTCAACGGCGGCGACATCACGTGGTAGAGGATCCCGTCGATGCGGTAGCGCACCCGGTAGTCCTTCTCGTACGGCTCGATGTGGATGTCGCTCGCCCCCTTGGAAATGGCCGACATCAGCACGACGTTGACCAGCTTGATGACCGGGGCTTCCTCGCCCTGGCGGGCGAGCGTCTCGGCGCTGATCTCCTCGAGATCGTCGATGACCTCGACGCCGCCGGGCTCGACCAGGCTCGGCATCTCGTCGAGCGCCCGGGCCGCGACCTCGAGGGCGCTCTCGTTCGCCGGCTGCCCCAGCGGCCCGGCCGACGCCGCCGGGGCGAGACCGTAGTACTTGTCGAGCGCGTCGAGCACCGCCGGCTCGGACGCCACCACCGGCTCGACGTTGTACCCCGTCATGAACTTCACGTCGTCCATGGCGAAGACATTGGTCGGGTCGGTCATCGCGATCGTCAGCGTCGCCCCGGCGCGGCTGAGCGGCACGATTTGATACTTGCGGGCGGTGTCGGCGGGCACCAGCTTGATGACCGACGGCGCGATCTCGAACTGGTTGAGCGCGATCGAAGGGACCCCGTACTGACGGGAGAGGAGCGCCGTGATCTCCTCGTCCTTGACGTGGCCGAGCCTGACCAGATTCGCGGCCAGCCGCCCGCCGTGCTCGCGCTGCTCGGTCAACGCCTCCTGGAGCTGCTCGGGAGTGATCCGTTTCTCTTTGACCAGCAGTTCAACGATTCTGACCGGCATAAGACTGCATTCCGACCCATCCGCCGCGACCGTCGCCGAGGCCGAGTGGCCCGTCCGCGGGTGCCCACGAGGCCGGCCACTAGTAACTCAACCTCCCGGCGATGCCCCAGGCGCTGACACCCCGGGTGCCCCGCGCCAGGTAGGCATCGACATAGGTGCCGCTGCGCACCGCGTACGACACGCCCGCGCTCGTCACGGGCCGCGCGTCGCCGACCGTGCTCGCGCGAACGCCGCCGCGCACCGCCAGCCGCCGCATCCCGAACCAGCGCTCGACGCCTGCCGCCACGTCGCGCCGATCGCCGGCCGCGCTCACGACCCGGGTCACATCCGCGTCGAGCGCGATGACCGTCCCGGCGGCCCCCGGCCACCGATCCCCCCAAGCCAGGCCCACGCGCGCGTGACGTCCGACCGTGAAGGCCCCGTCCGGCTCACGCTCGTCACCAAACGTCGGCTCGGTCACGTTGCGGATCACGGCCCCCGCGCGCACGCGACCCGCCGTGAACATGGCGCCGACGTCGAGGTCCCCGGTCGTCGCCCCCTCCGTGTCGAGCGTCTCCGCCTGATCGAACCCCTCGTCCCACGAACCGAGCGGCGCCGTCCCCCCGCCAATCCGACCCCGAACCAGCTTCACCGTCGTCCCGACTGTGAGGTGGTCACCGAGTGATTGCAGGACGGTCGCACCGAGGTGCGTGGTCACCAGCGTGCGGACGCCGACTTGCACAGTTTCTCGGCGCGGGTCGCCTTCCACTGCAGCCCCGGTTGGTGCCAAAGTGGCGAATCCCATGCGGTAGTACGAAAGTCCCAACGGCGGCACGCCGATGGCCAGGAGGGTCGTCGTCACCCGCGCCGCGCCGGGCGCCTCCAGCGGCCCGTCAGGCGCGGTTTGCGAGCGTCCGAGGTCGACGGAGATGTTGAAGAAAGGCCCCAGGACGAGGCCCGCCGGATTCCACGCCACGGCGCTGGCATCGTCGGCCACGGCCACGAACGCGGCGAGTGCGGATGCCCGGTTGCCCAGCGTCTCCAGACCCTGCCCGTAGGCTGGCGGGGAGATTGTCGCCATCAGGACGACCGCCATCCATCCGAATTTGTGTCTCATAAATAAATATTTTGACTAAACTAAATTGAAGCCGGCCACCAGTTCTGTCCGGGCACGCCACACGTATCAGGCATATGCCCCAGCCCGCGCGCGACAGCCGGTATGGATGAAGTGTAAAGGAACAACTGGTACTCAAAGAGTCGTATTCTGGGAGGGGTGGTGGGGTGATTGGTGCGCTCGCGGGTGTGGTGACTCGCCCGCGGGCGGTCTTCGCCGAGCTGGCCAGACGGCCCAGGTGGGCTCCGGCTTGGCTCGTCCTTCTGACTCTGTGGGCGGTGTGCGGCGGGTGGCTGCTGAGCACGCCGGTCGGCCGGCAGGCACTCGTGGACGAGCGCGTCCGTGCCGTCGAGTCGTTCGGCGGCACGGTCACGGATGCGGAGTATGCCGCGCTGCAAGCCGATCCGCCGTGGTGGGTGTACTTCACCAGCGGCGGGCGCCTCCTCCTCACACCGGGAATCACCCTTGTCGTCGCTCTGGCGCTGTGGGCGGCCGCCCGGCTCGACGGCGCGGCGGCCACGTGGTCGTGGGCGCTGGCGGTGGCGGTGCACGCGTCGGTGGTGTTGCTCATCGGGCAGATCGTCGCCACGCCGCTCCACTACGTGCGCGAGTCGCTGACCAGCCCGTTGAACGCCGCTTCGGTCCTGCCGCTGATGGAGGACGGAACGGTGCCGGCGCGGTTCTTCGGGGTCCTGGATCTGTTTGCAGTCTGGTGGGGCGGCGTGCTCGCTGTCGGTCTGTCCGTACGGACCGGCCGCCGTCCGCTCCGCTACGTCGTCCCGATCGCCTTGCTGTTCGTGGCGTTCGCGGCAGGGTTGGCCGCGATCGGCGCGGTCATGCGGGGAGGGTCCTGAATCGTGCTACGCAAGAAGTGGTTCATCGCGCTGGTGGCGCTGCTCGTCATCGGCGGCGGCGTCGCGTATTACTTTGCGCGGCAGCGGCCGCAGGGCCTCCAGGTGACGGCGGAGGCCATCCAGCGGCGCAACCTCGAGGCGATCGTCTCGGCGTCGGGCAAGATCGAACCGAAGAAAACCGTCAACATCAGCGCGCAGTCGATGGGACGCGTGACTCGTCTCGCCGTCAATGAGGGCGATCGGGTCACGGCGGGCCAGTTCCTGCTGCAGATCGATCCGGTGACGGCGGAAAGCGCCGTGCGGCGCGACGAGGCGGCTGTCGCCGCGGCACGCACCGGGCTCGAGCAGGGCCGCACGCAGGTCCGCATCGCGCAGGCGAACCTCGATCTGGCGCGGCAGAACCTGAAGCGCCAGCAGGAGTTGTGGGAAGCGGGGCTGACCACTAAGGAGCTGCTGGAGAAGACCGAATCGGAAGCCGACGTCCGCGCCGCCGACGTGCGCGCGCGCGAGCAGGAGGTGCGCACCCGCGAAGAGCAGCTCCGGCAGCAGGAGGCGGGCCTGACCAGCACCCGCCACTCGCTGGCGCAGTCGCGCTTCGATGCCCCGTTCGATGGCATCGTGACGCGCCGCAACGTCGAGGTCGGCGAGAACGTCGTCGTCGGCACGATGAACAACGCCGGCACCGTGCTGTTGACCGTCGCCGACATGTCGGTCATCGAAGCGGAGGTCGAGGTCGACGAGACGGACATCCCGCTGGTGAAGTTCGACCAGCGGGCGGTCGTCACCATCGACGCGATCAGCGGCCGCACGTTCCGCGGCCACGTCACGGAGATCGGCAACAGTCCGATCCAGACGGCGGGGGCGCAGACCGGGGGGCAGCGTACGGCGACGAACTTCAAGGTCGTGGTGACGCTCGACGAGCCGGTGCCCGACGTCCGGCCGGGCTTCACCTGCACGGCGGAAATCACGACCGCGACCCGGGACCAGGTGGTGGCCGTCCCGATCCAGGCGCTGACGATTCGCGAGCTGATTTACGACGAGCAGGGGCAGATCGTGCGGCCGCCGCCGCGGCCGCCGCCCTCGCGCTTCAGCTTCAGCTTCGGCCGCCGTGTCGAGCCGTCGGTGGCGGCGTCGGCCGCCAGCCTGCCCGAGGGGCAGCGGCGCGAGGAGGTGGAGGGGGTCTTCGTCATCCGTGACGGCCGGGCGCAGTTCCAGGCGGTGACGATCGGCATCGCCGGCGAGCGCTTCTTCGAGGTCAGCGGCGGCGTCAACGAGGGCGACCGGGTGATCATCGGCCCGTTCGACTCGGTGCGCAACATGGCGGACGGCGACCAGGTGTCGGTGACCGATCCGGCGCAACGGCGGTAGCCGCGCGATGAGCCAGATCTTCGAGTCGGTGAAGCTGGCACTGAGCTCGATCTGGGCGAACAAGCTGCGCTCGCTGTTGACGCTGCTCGGCAACATCGTGGCGGTGTCGTCGATCATCACCGTGGTTTCGCTCATCCAGGGCATGAACGCGACGGTGTCCAACGCCGTCCTCTCCGATCTCGGCGCCGACGCCTTCACCATCAGCCGCCAGGGCATCGTGCGCAATGAGGACGAAGCGGAGCGCGCGCGCAACAACCCGCGGGTGACGCTGGAGGAAGCGGCGGCGGTCGAGCGCTTCAGCCCGCACATCCGCTCGGTGATGACCCAGGCGCAGTCGAGCGCCGCCATCGCCTACGGCACCGAGGAGCTGGAATCGGTGCGGGTGCAGGGCGTCGCCGGCGACTTCGCCGACTTCTCGACCTTCGACGCCGAGCGCGGGCGCATGATCAGCCCGCTCGAGGTCCAGCGCAGCCGCCCGGTGGCGATCCTCGGCTGGGGTGTCGCGGACAAGCTCTTCGGCGACGTGGAGCCGATCGACAAGGTGATCCGCATCCGCGGCGTGCACTTCCGGGTCATCGGCGTCAGCGAGAAGCAGGGGGCGATCTTCGGCAACTCGCTCGACGAGTTCGCGGTCGTCCCGCTCGGCGCCTTCCACAAGCTGTTCGGCGCGCGCCAGTCGCTGCAGATCATGGTCCGGCCCCGGGATGCCGCGCTGGTCGGCGTCGCCAAGGACGACGCGCGGGTGGCGCTACGGGTGGCGCGGCGCCTGAAGCCGACCGAGCCGGACAACTTCGGCATCGTCAGCTCCGACTCGGTGCTCGACATCTACGATCAGGCCACCGCCGGCATCTTCGCCGTGCTCGTCGGCGTCGTCGCGCTGTCGCTGGTCGTCGGCGGCATCGTCATCATGAACATCATGCTGATGGTGGTGAGCGAGCGCACGCGCGAGATCGGCCTGCGCAAGGCGCTGGGGGCGAAGCGGCGCGACATCATGTCGCAGGTGCTGACCGAGTCGATCACCCTCTCGCTCACCGGCGGCATTGTCGGGGTGGCGCTGGGCGCGCTCGCCGCGGCGGCCATCGCCGCGGTCACGCCGCTGCCGGCGACGGTGCAGCCGTGGTCGGTGGCCATCGGCGTCGTGATCACCGGGGTGGTCGGGCTGTTCTTCGGCTGGTACCCGGCCCGCCGCGCGTCTCTGCTCGACCCGATCGAAGCGTTGAGGCGCGAATGAAGGCATCGGCGACGGCGCGGCTGGCGTTGTTCAAGGACACGGCGCTGATGGCGCTCGACACGCTGCGCGTGAACAAGCTGCGCTCGGGGCTGACCGTGCTCGGCATCGTCATCGGCATCACGTCGATCGTCGGCATGACCTCGCTCATCCGCGGCTTCGACCAGTCGCTGCAGGACACCATCCGCACGCTCGGGCCGAAGACCATCTTCGTCGCCAAGTTCAGCGCCCTCAGTTTCTCGTCCGGCACCTCGTTCATCGAGATGGCGCGGCGGCCGAACATCACCGTCGACGATGCCGAGGCGGTGCGCCGGCTGGTCCCGTCGGCGGCGATCGTCGACATCTGGCTCGGCAGCGGCGGCCCGCCGACCATCGAGCGCGTCTTCTACCAGGGCGAGCGCACCATGCCGGTGTCGATCATGGGCACGACCGACCGCTACGTCGAGGTCAATGCCGCCACCGTCATCGCCGGCCGCTCGTTCACCGAGGGCGAGGTCCAGCGGCGGAAGCAGGTGGCGGTGCTCGGCTACGGGCCCTACGAGGCACTGTTCGAGCGCCGCCGTCTCGACCCCATCGGCAAGAAGGTACGCATCGGCGTCGCCGAGTACACCGTGATCGGCGTCCTCGGCAAGCGCCCGACCATGGCCGGCGTCAGCGTGGACGACTTCGCCATCGTGCCCTACACCGCCTATCGCAAGCAGTTCGGCTCCGAGTCGCAGCGCCGCGGCGGACCGTTCGCCGGCGGCCCGAGCGCCATGATTGCCGTCGTCCCGCACGAGTGGGCCACGCGCGACGAGGCGATGGCCGAGGTCGAGCAGATCATGCGGATCCGCCACGGCCTGACCCTGGACAAGCCCAACGACTTCGACATCATCACCCAGGACGCCGTGCTCAAGCTGTGGGAGCAGATCTCCCAGGCGGTGCTGCTGTCGCTGGTCGTCATCTCCTCGATTGCGCTGATGGTCGGCGGCATCGGGGTCATGGCGATCATGACCATCTCGGTGACCGAACGGACGCGCGAGATTGGCGTGCGCAAAGCCATCGGGGCGCGCAAGCGCGAGATCCTGACCCAGTTCCTCATCGAGGCGGTGGTGCTCACCTGCGTCGGCGGGGTCATCGGCATCGCCTGCGGCAGCGCCATCGGCCTGCTCGTCAGCCTGCTGTCGGGCTTCCCCATCTCGCTGCCGTTGTCGTCGTTCGCCCTCGGGCTGGGGTTCTCGGCCTCGATCGGAATTTTCTTCGGCATCGTCCCCGCCTGGCGCGCCGCGCGGCTCGATCCGATCGAAGCCCTGCGCTACGAATAGCCCCCTCCATCTTTGCGGATTTCCGTGGCATGATGCGCGGGAGAACGGCATTTTTCCGGTCGGGGGGATAGCGCTATGAAGGTGTACGACGCCAGCGGCATCCGCAACCTCGCGGTGGTCGGCCACGGCGGGTCGGGCAAGACCCAGCTCGTGTCGGCCCTGCTCTTCGCCTCCGGGACGGTGAACCGTCTCGGCCGGGTGGACGACGGCAACACCGTGACCGATTACGACGATGAGGAGATCGCGCGCAAGCACACGCTCGCCGCCAGCCTCGCCTACGTCGAGTGGAACAAGACCAAGGTCAACCTCATCGACACGCCGGGGTTCGGCAATTTCTTCAGCGATGCCCGCGCCGCCATGCGGATCGCCGACGGCGCCCTGCTGGTCGTCGACGCCGTCGCCGGCGTCGAGGTGCAGACCGAGAAGGCGTGGGCCGCCGCCGAGGAGCTCGAGCTGCCGCGCATCGTCGCGCTCAATCGCCTCGATCGCGAACGGGCGTCGCTCGAGCGCTCGATCGAGTCGCTGCGCCAGGCGTGCGGGCGCACCGTCGTCCCCATCCAGCTGCCCATCGGCGAGGAAAAGCAGTTCAGCGGCGTCGTCGACCTGGTGACGATGACCGCCTACACGTTCGCCGCCGACGGCTCCGGCAAGATGACCGAGGGCGCGGTGCCGGCCGAGATGACCGAACGCGCCCAGGCGGCCCGCGACGCGCTCGTGGAGATGGTGGCGGAAGCCGACGAGCCATTGATGGAGAAGTTCTTCGATGCCGGGACGCTGACCCAGGATGAACTGGTCGCCGGCCTGCGCCAGGCCACGCACGCGGCCAAGATCTTCCCGCTCGTCTGCGTCTCGGGCTACGAGAACGTCGGCGCCCAGCCGCTGCTCGACGCGGTCGTCGCCTACGTGCCGTCGCCCGCCGACCGGCCGTTCAAGGCCGTGGACGCCGCCGGAGCCGAGGTGCTGCGCACGGCCACCGAGACGGGGCCGTACGCCGCATTCGTCTGGAAGACGGTCGCCGACCAGTTCGCCGGGCGCATCACGATGTTCCGCGTCTACCAGGGCACGCTGAAAGCGGACACCACGGTGCACAACGCGACCCAGGGGAGTCCGGAGCGCCTCGGGCACCTGTTGCAGCTGCAGGGCAAGACCCAGACCACCGTGCCCGAGATCAAGGCCGGCGACCTGGGCGCGGTGGCCAAGCTGAAGGACACCAAGACCAGCGACACGCTCGCCGACAAGGGTGCCGGGATCACGTTCGCCCCGCTCACCTTCCCGGAAGCGGTGCTGTCGTACGCGATCGAGCCGAAGAGCCGCGGCGACGAGGACAAGATCAGCACCTCGATGCACCGCCTCGAGGAGGAAGACCCGACGATCCGCTACGGGCGCGACGGGCAGACGCACGAGCTGCTGCTCGCCGGCCAGGGACAGCTGCACATCGAGGTTACCGTCGCCAAGTTGAAGCGCCGCTTCGGCGTCGAGGTCAACCTCAAGCCGCCGCGGATCCCGTACCGCGAGACGATCACCGCCCGGGCGGAGGCGCACGGCCGGCACAAGAAGCAGACCGGCGGGCACGGGCAGTTCGGCGACTGCAAGATCCGGATGGAGCCGCTGCCCCGCGGCAGCGAGTTCGAGTTCGTCGACGAGATCTTCGGCGGCTCGATCCCGCGGCAGTTCATCCCCGCGGTCGAGAAGGGCATCCAGGAATCACGTCTGCGCGGCTACCTCGCCGGCTACCCGGTCGTCGACTTCCGCGTCGTGCTGGTGGACGGCCAGTACCACGACGTCGATTCCAACGAGCTGTCGTTCAAGACCGCCGGCTGGCTGGCCTTCAAGGACGGCATGTCCAAGGCCCGGCCGACGCTGCTCGAGCCGATCATGAACGTCGAGGTCTACGCGCCGAGCGATTACGCCGGCGATCTGATGGGCGACCTCAACGGCCGCCGCGGCCGCATCGGCGGCATGGAACCGCGCGGCCAGATGACCGCGATCAAGGCGCAGGTGCCGATGGCCGAGATGCTGACCTACGAGCAGCACCTGACGTCGGTCACCGGCGGACGCGGCTCCTACCACATGGAGTTCTCGCATTACGACGAGGTGCCGTCGCACCAGCAGCAGAAGATCATCGCGGCGTCGAAGGCCGAGCGCGGACAGGCGGTGGACGTCGAGGCGTGAGACCGGCCGGACGGCGCGCGCCGCTCAGCGCGCCCGATCGTACAGCGCCGTCGGGCCGGCTTTCTCGATCAGCGCGACCAGCTCGGTGCGGCGGGCGAGCACCCCGCGCATCTCTGGACCGGTGAGGTAGTCGTCCATCGTCGCCTTCAGCGTCTCCATGTCGAGCGCCTTCAGGCGCTCGAGCAGCCGGCGGTCGCAGCGGGTGACGCTGCCCGGCGACTTGAGCTTGTCGTAGAGCCGGAACGCGCGCGAGTGGTCGATCATCCACACGTTCCACTCCTTGTCGATGAGGAGATTGCCCAGGTTGCGATCGACGTTGTAGATCAACTGGTCGAACAGGCGGACCACCCACATCTGGTGATTCCACCGCGTCGCATCCGGCGACGACGCCTTGCTCTTGAGGCGCGCGCCCTCGTCCATCAGCACCTCGTCCACCCACCAGGTGAAGGAGCCTTCCCGGTTCTGGTAGATCCGCTCGACGCTCGGCGGCGTCATCCCGATGTCGAGGAGCCGGTCGAGGCGATAGGCGGCGACGTTGTAGCGCCACGAGTCGCGGAAGTTGAACTCCACGCCGCGGTTGCTCTTGAACTCCTGCATGTGCTCGTCGATGGTCTGGATGCTGGCATCGTGCGTCAGCGTCCCGTCGCTCAGCGTCGCCCGCGACGTGCCGGTGACGCCCTTCCCTGCCCCGCGAGTACGGATGACCCTGGCGGTCTTGAGGAACGCTTCCTTCTGCTCGAGGGAGAGCGACGGGACCGCGGCGGCCGGCGGCGCCGCCGTGGCCGGCACCTGGCGGGCCGACACGGAGGAGCCGGCCTGAGGAAGGAAGGCGACGGCGAAGACCAGCGTGACCCACGCCATCGTCCAACACCCCGCTCGCCCCCTGCGGCCAGTCGTCATGGTGGTCCCTCCGGTCATGCGTACTGGACGTCACTTGTACGAGGGAAGTTCGTCGTCGTCAACTGGGGGTTTGCAGCCGGACGGACGGGCGCGTCCGAGCCCTGGGGCCTGAGGCCTGGCGCCTGAGCGGCCTGAGAGCCTGGCCGACGGCGCGGCCAGGGGCGGCCTGAGCCGCGTGAGCCTGGACGCCTGAGCCGGGGCCTGGCGCCTGGGGCCTGGGGCCTGGCTAAGACCCGCCAGCCTTGCGCGGGGTGGTCGTCTTCTTGGACGGCCCCTTCGCCGGCTTGCTGGCCTTGCTGCGTCCGCCTTCGGCCTTGGCGTCCTTCTTGGTGCCGCGCAGGTTCTTGGCGGCGGCGCGCAGGCGCTCGCCCACGCTCTTCTGCGTCTTGGGCGTCTCGGTCGCGCCCTCCTGCTCGGCCTTGTCGGCCTCGGCCTTCTTCGGGTCGTACTCGCTGCCGACGAGCTCGATCTGGGCCATCTCGCCGCCGTCGCCGCGGCGGTGGCCGAGGCGCAGGATGCGGGTGTAGCCGCCGGGCCGCTCCATGAAGCGGGGCGCGAGATCGTCGAACAGCTTGCCGATGATCTCCGCGTTCGGCACGTCGCGATACACGAGGCGCTTGGCGGCGAGCGTCCGGCCCTTGGGCTCGGCGGCCTTGACGCCGCGCTTGGCGACGGTGATCAGCCGCTCGACGAACGGCCGGAGTTCCTTGGCCTTGGGGACCGTGGTCTCGATGCGCTCGTGGCGCAACAGGGCTGTCGGCCTGGTTGCGCAGGAGCGCCATACGGTGCTGGGTATCCCGGCCGAGCTTGCGGTGCGCTAGACGGTGTCTCATGGTGTCTCTCTGACACGTGCGGCGGGCGGCGTCGGTGACGACGCCGCCGGCCGCCCGGTGCTACTCCTGTGCGGCGCCCGCGGGCTGGTCCAGTTTCATCCCCAGGCTCAGGCCCATCGTCGTCAGGATTTCCTTGATCTCGTTGAGCGACTTGCGGCCGAAGTTCTTGGTCTTCAGCATCTCGGGCTCGGTCTTCTGCACCAGCTCGCGGATGGTGCGGATGTTGGCGTTCTTCAGGCAGTTGTAGGAGCGCACCGACAGCTCGAGCTCTTCGACGCTCTTGTCGAGGTGCTCGTTGCCGGCGCCGAGCCGCGCCGGCTCGCTCGAACCCTCCAGACGCCGGCTCGTCGCGCCTCGTCGAGGTTGATGAAGATGTTGAGGTGGTCCTTCACCAGCTTGGCGGCCAGCGACACCGCGTCGTTGGGCGTGACCGAGCCGTTGGTCCACACGTCGAGCGTCAGCTTGTCGTAGTCGGTGGTCTGGCCGAGGCGCGCCGCCTCGACCAGGTAGTTGACCTTCTTCACCGGCGAGTGCACCGAGTCGATCGGGATCCAGCCGATGCCGAGGTCCTCGTCGAAGTTCTTGTCGGCGGAGACGTAGCCGCGGCCGCGCTTGATGCGCAGCTCCATGTGCAGCTTGCCGCCCTCGGCCACGGTCGCGATGTGGGCGTCCGGCTCGAGGATCTCGACGTCGGCGTCGACCTCGATGTCGCGTGCGCGCACCTCGCCCGGCTTGTCGACCCGCAGGTAGAGCGTCTTGGTGTGGTCGACGTGGCGAGGTCAACGGGATCTGCTTCAGGTTGAGGATGATGTCGGTCGCATCCTCGACCACGCCCGGGATGGGCGAGAACTCGTGCAGCACGCCGTCGATCTTGACCGCGGTGATCGCCGCGCCCTCGATCGAGGACAGCAGCACGCGCCGCAAGGCGTTGCCAATCGTCGTGCCGAACCCGCGTTCGAACGGCTGCGCGTAGAAAGCGCCCGAACCGGTCGGTGAGTGTCTCGCGCTCGAATTCGAGGCGCTTGGGACGTTGAAAACCTTTCCACAGCATCGGATCTTCCTTTCGCCAACGGGCCGGCAGCCCGGCCTCCAGACCTGCAGGTCATGAGCCGCCGGCCTCCCGCTGCAGGTCTGAAGAGCTGCGGGCCGGCGACAGGCGAATCGCGCCTTACTTCGAGTACAACTCGACGATCAACTGCTCCTGCACCGGCAGGTTGATCTGCTCGCGGGTGGGCACCGACACGACCTTGCCGGCCATGTCGCCGCTCGAGCGCCAGCCATTCCGGCACGCCGCGTCCCTTGACCTCCTCGACCGCGTGCAGGATCGAGGCGTTGCTCGCGGCTGGTCTCGCGCACGGTGACGACGTCACCGACCTTGACCGAGTACGACGGGATGTCGACCTTCTTGCCGTTGACCAGGAAGTGGCCGTGCCGCACCAGCTGCCGCGCCTGCGGCCGCGAGGTCGCGAAGCCGAGCCGGTAGACGGCGTTGTCGAGGCGCCGCTCGAGCAGCTGCAGCAGCGTCTCGCCGGTGATGCCACGCGTCCGCTCCGCCTGCTCGAAGTAGCGGCGGAACTGATCCTCCAGCACCCCGTAGATGCGCTTCACCTTCTGCTTCTCGCGCAGCTGGATGCCGTAGCCGACCATCTTCGCCTTGCGCGAGCGGCCGTGCTGACCGGGCGGGACGTTGCGCTTCTCGATGGCGCACTTCTCGGTGTAGCAGCGCTCGCCCTTGAGGAAGAGCTTCATCCCCTCGCGACGACAGAGGCGGCAGACCGGACCGTTGTATCGAGCCATTCTCTTTGTGACCTTTTGTCAGTAACCCGTTGTCAATTCCCAGGGCCCGCCGTCAGACGCGGCGCCGTTTCGGCGGACGGCAGCCGTTGTGCGGAATCGGGGTGACGTCGCGAATGGACTTCACCTCGAGCCCGGCCGTCTGACAGCGCCCGGATCGCCGATTCGCGGCCGGAGCCGGGTCCCTTGACCAGCACCTCGCACGATCGCATGCCGAACGTCTTGGCCGCGTTGGTCGCGTTCATCGCCGCCTGCGTCGCCGCGAACGGCGTGCCCTTGCGCGACCCCTTGAAGCCGATGGCGCCGGCGCTCGACCACGACACCACCGCGCCCTCGGCGTCGGTGATGGTGATCAGCGTGTTGTTGAACGACGCCTGGATGTGCACGAAGCCGTGATGGACGACACGCTTCTCGCCGCGCTTCTTGAACGTCTTCTTCTTCTTGGTCGGCTTGTCCGCGCCGCCCTGCGCTTCGCTCTTGGCCATGGGTTATACCGTCTTCTTCTTGGCGACCGCGCCCTTGCGCGGGCCCTTGCGCGTGCGTGCGTTGGTGCGCGTACGCTGGCCGCGCACCGGCAGGTTGCGCCGGTGCCGCGCGCCGCGATAGCTGCCGATCTCGATCAGCCGCTTGATGTTCATCGAGATCTCCTTGCGGAGGTCGCCCTCGACGCCACCCTGCTCCTCGAGCACCCGGCTGATCTTGCGCACGTCCTCTTCCGACAGATCCTTGACCCGGACGTCGGGGCTCACGCCGGCGGCCGCCAGCACCACGTTCGACCGGTGCCGCCCGAGGCCGTAGATGTAGGTCAGCCCGATCTCGACCCGCTTGGTCCGCGGAAGATCCACCCCTGAAATGCGCGCCATGCTCGTTGCCTCTCCACAAGGCGCCCGGCCGGAGCCGGGGCCTGATTACCCTTGCCGCTGCTTGTGCTTCTGATTGGTGCAGATCACCCGCACCACGCCGCGGCGCCGGACGATCTTGCACTTGTCGCAAATCTTCTTCACCGATGCTCGCACTTTCATTGCTCGCTCCGCGTCGCGTCGTCGCGACCCTACAGCTTCTCCACGATCCGCCCGCGCGTCCGGTCGGCGGGCATCAACGCCACCCGCACCCGATCGCCCACCAGCACCCGGATGAAGTTCCGGTGCACCGGTTCGCCCAGGTGGGCAATCACCGGGTGCCCGCCCACGTCCAGCTTCGCCAGCTGGCTCGGCAGCAGCTCGGTGACGATGCCCTCGACCAGCGCGTCCATCCCCGTCTCTATCGCGGGGGCGCGCCGGCCATCCGCGCCGCCCGGCCCGCCGTCACCGCCGACGTCCGCCCCGCGGCCGGTCCGGTCCCCGCCGACTCGCTGCGCGCCGGCGTGCTCTCCACCCGCGTCAGGATCCGGCACCCGCCGTTGCCGACGACGACCGTGTGCTCGAAATGCGCCGACAGGCTGCCGTCGCGCGTCACCGCGGTCCAGCCGTCGCCGAGCACCTTGACGCGCCGCCTTGCCGAAGTTGACCATCGGCTCGATCGCCAGCACCATCCCCTCGGCCAGCCGCGGCCCGCGGCCCGGCATGCCGTAGTTGGGAATCTGCGGCTCCTCGTGGAGCTTGGTGCCGATGCCGTGCCCGACGAACTCGCGCACGACGGAGAACCCCTCCGCCTCGACATGGGCCTGCACCGCTGCGCCGATGTCGGACACCCGGGCGCCGGCGCGGACCGCGTCGATCCCCTTGTACAGCGCCGCTTCCGTCACCCGCAGCAGCCGGCCGGCCTGCTCGTCGATCGCCGCCCACCGGGACCGTCACCGCCGAGTCGCCGTAGAACCCGTCCAGCTTGGCGCCGAGGTCGATGGACACGATGTCGCCATCTGCCAGCGCCCGCGCCGACGGAATGCCATGGACCACCTGCTCGTTCACCGACGCGCAGATCGTCGCCGGGTAGCCGTGATAGCCCTTGAACGCCGACTCGGCGCCGGCCTCGCGGAGCCGCGCCTCGGCCAGCTCGTCGAGCTGGGCCGTCGTCACGCCGGGCGCGCACCATGGCCTTCAGCTCGCCCAGCACCCGCGCGACCAGGGCGTTGACCCTGGCCAGGCGTTCCAGTTCGGCGGCCGATCGGCAGACGATCATGGCTTCGACTCCGGACGCGGGCTCTGCGACGTCGGCAGCTCGGTCGGCGGCTTGCCCAGCGCCGACGCCACCGCGCCGACGAGCGCGTCGCGCACGCGTTCGGGCGCCTGTGCGCCATTGACCGCCCGGTACGTCGGGCGCGCATGGTAGAACACGATCATCGGCTGCGTCTCGCGCCAGTACACCTTCAATCGATCCCGGACCACGGCCTCGCCGTCGTCCGACCGTGCGACCAGGGTGCCGCCGCACTTCGTGCACGTCTCCGCCGGCGTGCCGCTGGTGAACGCCGACACCATGGTCCCGCAGGTCGAGCAGATCCGCCGCCCGCGTACGCGCCGCACCAGCTCCTCGTCGGGCACGCGAATCTCGACGACGATGACCGGGCCGCGCGCGGCGAGGATCTCGTCGAGCGCCTTGGCCTGCGGCACCGTCCGCGGAAACCCGTCGAGCACGAAGCCGCGCGCGGCGTCCGGGCGCGCCAGGCGATCGCGCACGATCCCGATGATCAGATCATCGCCCACCAGGTCGCCCCGGTCCATCAGCGCCTGGACCTGACGGCCGAGGTCGCTGCCGGCCGCCACGGCCTCGCGCAGGATGTCCCCGGTCGAGATCTTGGGGATGCCGTGCTCGCGCGCGAAGCGCTCCGCCTGCGTCCCCTTGCCCGCCCCCGGGGGCCCCATGACCACGAGGTTGAGCGCCACGTCAGCCGCGCCGGCCACGGATCCGGGTTTTCTTCATGAAGCCGTCGTAGTGGCGCATGATCAGCTGCGACTCCACCTGGTTCACGGTGTCCATGGCCACGCCGACCACGATCAGCAGCGAGGTGCCGCCGAAGAAGAACGGCACCCCGAGCCCCTGCGACGAGCCACTGCGGCAGCGCGGCGTCGAGCTGGTCGCCGATGACCGGAGATCGGCGCCACGTTGACGCCGCCGATCAGGATATTGGGCAGCAGCGCCACCAGCGCCAGGTAGATCGCGCCGACCAGCGTGATCCGCGCCAGGATGGTGTCGATGTGCTCGGCGGTGCGCTTGCCCGGCCGGATCGCCGGGGATGAACCCGCCGTACTTGCGCATGTTCTCGGCGACGTCATCGGGATTGAAGATGATCGCCGTGTAGAAGTAGGCGAAGAACAGGATCAACGCCATGTAGAGCAGGTTGTGCAGCGGCATGTTGAAGTCCAGCTGCCGCACCAGCGCCTCGCCCCAGCCGCCGGCGCCGAACATCGGCGCCAGCGTCGCCGGGAACGCCAGGATCGAGGAGGCGAAGATCACCGGGATGACGCCGCCGGTGTTGACCTTGAGCGGGATGTGCGTGCTGGTGCCGCCGTACTGCCTGCGCCCGACCACCCGCTTGGCGTACTGCACGCTGATCCGCCGGTGGCCGCGCTCGACGTAGATGATCGCCGCCACCACGCCGACCATGACGACGGCGAGGATGAGCATGCGCAGCAGCGTGATCTGCCCGGTCTCCATCATGTCGAACGTCTGCAGCACCGCCCGGGGCAGGTTGACGACGATGCCGGCGAAGATGATCAGCGACATGCCGTTGCCGATGCCGCGCTCGGTGATCTGCTCGCCCAGCCACATGATGAACATGGTGCCGGTGGTCAGCGTCAGCACGCACATGAAGCGGAAGCCCCAGCCCGGGTCGTAGACCAGCGGCAGGCCGCCGGCGACCTCGGTGTTGCGCTCGAGGAAGATGGCGATGCCGAGCGACTGGACGATGGCGAGCACCAGCGTCAGGTAGCGCGTGTACTGGGTGATCTTGCGCCGCCCGAGCTCGCCCTCCTTCGACAGCCGCTCGAGATACGGCCACACCACGGTCAGCAGCTGCAGGATGATCGAGGCGCTGATGTACGGCATGACGCCGAGCGCGAAGATCGTGATCTGCGACAGCGCCCCGCCGGTGAACATGTCGTAGAGGCCGAACATCGTGTTCTGCATCTGCCGCGCCAGCTCCGCCAGCGCGTCGCGGTTCAGTCCCGGCGTCGGGATGAAACTGCCGACGCGATACACCGCGAGCATCCCGAGCGTGAACAGCACTCGGTTGCGGAGATCGGGAATGGCGAACAGGTTTCTCAGCGCGTCCACGTGTGATGGCCCTCGCGTCTATGCGATCGATTCCGCCGTGCCGCCGGCGGCGGCCAGCTTCTCCGCCGCCTTGCCGCTGAACTTGTGCGCCCGCACGGTCAGCGCCTTGGTCACCTCGCCGCGGCCGAGCACCTTGATCGGCAGCCGCGTGCCATGGATCAGCCCGGCGTCGCGCAGCGACTCCGGCGTCACCGTCGCGGCGGCGTCGAAGCGCGCCTCGAGCTGGTCGAGGTTGACCACGGCGTACTCCACCCGGAAGACGTTGGTGAAGCCGCGCTTGGGCAGGCGGCGGTGCAGCGGCATCTGCCCGCCCTCGAAGCCGCGCTTGAACGAATAGCCCGACCGCGACTGCGCGCCCTTGTGGCCGCGCCCGGCGGTCTTGCCGTTGCCCGATCCGGGGCCGCGGCCGACCCGCTTCTTCGTCTGCTTCGCGCCCTTGGCGGGCTTGAGGTTGCTCAAATCCATAATCGTTCTCGTCGCTCACTGGCGGCCGGGCCGACGGGCCCGCCGCCGCCCGCCGCCGGCCGGCGGGCTACGTCGTGCTGACCTCCACCAGGTGCCGCACCTTGTGGATCATGCCGCGCGTCTCCGGCGTGTCGGCCAGCGTCACCGAATGGCGGATGCGGCGCAGCCCCAGGCTCTGCACCACCCGCCCCTGCTTCTCGTTGAACCCGATCGGGCTGCGCACGAGGGTGATCGTCACGGTCTTCTCAGCCATGGCTCACTTCCGCCTTCCCCGGCTCGCCCGCCGCCGGCTCGGCGTTCGCCGCCCGCCGCGCGCGGGTGGCGGCGCAGGTCCTCGGCGTCCTTGCCGCGCAGGCGCGCCACCTTGTTCGGGTCGCGCAGCATCTGCAGCGCCGTGAACGCGGCACGCACCACGTTGTGGGCGTTGGCGCTGCCCAGCGACTTGGTGAGCACGTTCATGACGCCCGCCGACTCGACCACCGCGCGGACGGCGCCGCCGGCGATGATGCCGGTGCCCTCCGGCGCCGGCTTCAGCAGCACCTTGCCGGCGCCGAAGTCGCCGACGACGGGATGCGGAATCGACGTCCCGCGCAGCGGCACGCGAATCAGGTTCTTCTTCGCGGCCTCGATGCCCTTCTTGATCGCCGACGGCACTTCCTTCGCCTTGCCCACGCCGTAGCCGACCACGCCGTGGCCGTCACCGACGACGACCAGCGCGCTGAAGCTCAGGTTCTTGCCGCCCTTGACCACCTTGGTGACGCGGTTGATGGACACCACCGTGTCCTTGATGTCGAGCTGCGCGGCGTCGATCTTCTCGCGTGTGCGGATCATGTTGTCAGAACTCCAGACCGGCTTGCCGCGCGGCGTCGGCCACGGCGCGCACGCGGCCGTGATAGAGGAACCCGTTGCGATCGAAGATCACGCGCGTGATCCCCTTGTCCTTGAGGCGCTCGGCGATCGTCCGCCCGACCAGCTCCGCGCCCTTGCGGTTGCCGGCGCGGGTCTCCTGGTCCATCTTGCCCTTCACCGCCGGCTCCACGCTCGAGGCCGACGCCAGCGTCGTCCCCGAGCGCGTCGTCGATCACCTGCACGTAGATGTGCGACGACGCTGCGGAACACGGACAGCCGCGGCCGCTCGGACGTGCCGCGCATCCGCTTGCGGATGCGGTACTTGATGCGCTGACGGCGGTCGTCTTTCGTCTTTATCTGCATGACATCACCAGATCGCCCCGATCCCGATCGGGCCGCGCTTACGCGCCCGTCTTTCCAGCCTTCTTCTTCAGCACTTCGCCGGTGTAGCGCACGCCCTTCTGCTGATACGGGTCGGGCCGCCGCAGCCGGCGCAGGTTCGCCGCCACCTGGCCGACCAGCTGCCGATCGACGCCGGTCACCGTGAGGTGCGTCTGCTTCTCGATCGCCACCTCGATGCCCGTGCGGGACGTCGAACACGATCGGGTGCGAGTAGCCCAGCGCCAGCACGATCTGCTGCCCCTTCATCTCGGCGCGGTAGCCGACGCCGACGATGTCGAGCTCGCGCTTCCAGCCGTCGGTGACGCCGACCACGGCATTGTTCACCAGGCTGCGCGCCAGGCCGTGAAACTTGTCCAGCGCGCGCTCGTCGGTGGACTTGCGGGTCAGCAGCTGGCCGTCCTCGATGGCGGCGTCGATCCCGGGCGGCAGCGGCTGCCGCAGGTGGCCCTTCGGCCCCTTCACGTCCACGGTATCGCCCTCGACCTTGACCGTCACCCCCTTGGGTATGGCGATCGGCTTCTTTCCGATTCTTGACATCTCGTTACCTGCTGCGCGGAAACCTTCGATCACCGCCGGCCGGCGACCCGGCCGCTACCACACGTTACACAGAATCTCGCCGCCGACGCCGGTCTTCTGCGCCGCGCGGCCGCTCATGACCCCGCGCGAGGTCGTCAGGATGCTCACCCCGAGGCCGCCGAGCACCGCCGGCACGTCGTCGCGGCTCGACGTAGACGCGGCGGCCCGGCCGGCTGACGCGCTCGATGCCGCTGATCACCTTCTCGCCGCCGGGGCCGTACTTCAGGAACAGGCGCACTACCTGCCGCGCGGTCTTGCCCGGGCGGTCGGCGGCTTCCTCGACCATCTTGAAGCCGGCGATGTAGCCCTCGTCCTGCAGGATGCGCGCGATCTCCACCTTCAGCTTCGACGCCGGCAGGTCCACGCGCGGATGGCGCGATCCCACGGCGTTGCGAATCCGGGTGAGCATGTCGGCAATCGGATCTGTCATAGTTCTCGCTCTCGGCTATCGGTCGTCCGCTCTCTGAGGCACCCGGCGCCCGGCGCCGCGATGCGGCCGCCCCGGACACAGGCGCGCCGGCTCTACCAACTGCTCTTCGTGACGCCCGGCGACGTCGCCCTTGAGCGCCAGCTCGCGGAAACACAAGCGGCACAGGGCGAACTTGCGCAGGAACGCGCGCGGCCGGCCGCAGCGCTGGCAGCGGTTGCGATGGCGCACCTTGAACTTCAGCGTCTTCTTCTCACGAGCGACTTTGGCAGTCGTCGCCACGATCTCTCCTTCTGTCCGCGGCATCCGCGAACGCCCGCCGGCGGCCCGGCGCGGGCCCCGGCTCCTGCATTCCCGATCTAGCTCGGGCGAAACGGCATGCCGAGCAGCTGCAGCAGCTTGCGCGCCTCTTCGTCGGTCTTCGCCGTCGTCGCCACCGACACGTTCATCCCGCGCGACTTGTCCACCTTGAGGTAGTCGATCTCGACGAAGATCAGCTGGTCGCGCAGGCCGAGCGTGAAGTTGCCGCGGCCGTCGAACCCCTTCGGCGACACGCCGCGGAAGTCGCGCACGCGCGGCAGGCTGATGTTCATCAGCCGGTCGAGGAACTCGTACATCCGCTCGCCGCGCAGCGTCACCATGGCGCCGATCGGCATGCCCTGGCGGACCTTGAACTGGGCGATCGACTTCTTGGCGCGGCGCACCGCGGCCTTCTGGCCGGTGATGCGCGCCAGCTCGTCGGCGCCGGTGTCGATGACCTTGGCGTTCTGCGTCGCCTCGCCCAGCCCCATGTTGACCACCACCTTGGTGATCTTGGGGACGGCGTTGACGTTCTTGTAGCCGAACTCCTTCTGCAGCGCCGGGATGACCTCGGTCAGGTAGCGCTCGCGCAGACGGGCCTTCTGCTGGTCGTTCATTTGTCCACCACCGTGCCGCTCTTGCGGCTGATACGCACGCGACGGCCGTCGGGCAGCGTCTTGATCCCGAGGCGGGTCGGCTCGTTCGTGTCCGGGTCGAGCAGCATGCACGTTGGAGGCGTGGATCGACGCCTCGCGCTCGACGATGCCGCCCTTGATGTTCTTCTGCGGGTTCGGCCGCGTGTGCCGCTTGATCAGGTTGACGCCCTCGACCACCAGCCGGTTGCTTGTCGCGCACCACGCGGATCACCCGGCCGCGCTTGCCGCGGTCCTTGCCGGTGCGGACGGCGACCATGTCGTTCTTGCGAGGGTCATCGCTCGCCATCTACAGGACCTCCGGCGCCAGCGAGATGATCTTCATGAACTTGCGCTCGCGCAGCTCGCGCGCCACCGGTCCGAACACGCGGGTCCCGATCGGCTCGCCCTGGTCGTTGATCAGGACCACGGCGTTGCGATCGAAGCGGATGTAGCTGCCGTCCTTGCGCCGCTGCTCCTTGCGCACGCGCACGACGACCGCCTTGACCACCGTCCCCTTCTTGACGTTCGACTCCGGCGCCGCCTCCTTGACGTTGGCGGTGATGGTGTCGCCGAGCCGCGCGTAGCGGCCGGTCGAGCCGCCGAGCGGCTGAATCATCGACACCCGGCGCGCCCCCGAATTGTCCGCGACGTCGAGGATCGTTCGCATCTGGATCATGGCGCTTCTCCTATACCTGCGGGGCGCGCTCGATGACGCGGGTGATCGCCCAGCGCTTGCGCCGGCTCATCGGACGGGTCTCGGCGATCGCCACCGTGTCGCCCGTCTTCGCCTCGTCGTGCTCGTCGTGGGCGACGAAGCGCGAGGTGCGCTTCTGCGTCTTGCCGTAGACCGCATGCTGCACCCGCCGCTCGACCGCGACGACGACGCTCTTCTGCATCTTGTCGCTGACCACCACGCCCTGCAGTTCCGCTTTCGCGCTCATGGTTACTTCGCCTTCTCTCTCAGGACCGTCTGCACCCGCGCCAGGTCGCGGCGCACGTTGCGAATCTTGCCCGGCGCCTCGAGCTGCCCCATCGACTTCTGGATGCGCATGCGGAACAGCTGGTCGTCCAGCTCGCGCAGCTTGCTGTGCAGCGCGTCGTCGTCGAGGTCTCTCAGCTCGATCGCCTTCATGACACCTTCTCCTGCGCGAAGCGGGTGGCGAACCTGGTCTTGATCGGCAGCTTGGCCGCGGCCAGCACCATCGCCCGGCGCGCCTCGACCTCGCCCACCCCTTCCATCTCGAACAGGACGCGGCCCGGCTTGATCACCGCCACCCAGCCCTCGGGCGCGCCCTTGCCCTTGCCCATGCGCGTCTCCTGCGGCTTCTTGGTCACCGGCTTGTCCGGGAACACGCGCACCCAGATCTTGCCGCCGCGCTTGATGAAGCGCGTCATCGCGACGCGCGCCGCCTCGATCTGGCGATCGGTCAGCCAGCACGGCTCCAGCGCCTTGAGGCCGTAGTCGCCGAACGACACGTCGCTCCCGCGCCACGCCTTGCCGGTCATCCGGCCGCGCTGCTGTTTCCGATACTTGACCTTCTTTGGCATCAACATGATGGCAACCCGTTCCGCAAAGCCTGCCCGCCGACGGCTAGCGCATCTCGCCGCGCGGCGCCCGCCGCGGCCCGCGATCGCCGCGATCGACGCGGCCGCCGTATTCCTCTTCCCGGCCGACGCGCGGCGTCAGCCGCTCGCCCTTGTACAGCCACACCTTGACGCCGATCTGGCCGTAGGTGGTGTTCGCCTCGGCGAACCCGTAGTCGATGTCGGCACGCAGCGTCTGCAGCGGCAGCTGGCCGTGCAGGTACCACTCCGAGCGCGCGATCTCGGCGCCGTTCAGCCGCCCCGACACCCGCACCTTGATGCCGCGGGCGCCAAAGCGCAGCGCCGACTCGACCGCCTTGCGCATCGCGCGGCGGAAGGCGACGCGCTTCTCGAGCTGCATCGCCACCGACTCGCCAATCAGCTGCGCGTCGAGCTCCGGCTTCTGGATCTCCTGGATGTTGATGAAGACCTCGCGGTTGGTCCGCTTCTGG
Source organism: uncultured Acidobacteriota bacterium (assembly GCA_963707795.1). Taxonomy (GTDB): domain Bacteria; phylum Acidobacteriota; class Vicinamibacteria; order Vicinamibacterales; family UBA2999; genus JACCSI01. Next base: position 2,714,549 of record OY970174.1, read on the forward strand.
ATCTCCTGCTTCAACTTGTCCACTTCCTGCCCCTTGCGGCCGATGATGATGCCCGGCCGCGAGGTGTGGATGTCGATCTTCAGCTTGTTCGCGGCGCGCTCGATCTCGACCTTGGCGACGCCGGCGTGCTGGAACCGCTTCTTGAGGTCGCGCTTCAGCGACAGATCCTCGTGCAGCAGCAACGCGTAGTCCTTGTCCGCGAACCAGCGCGACTTCCACGTCTTGTTGAACCCGATGCGAAACCCGTACGGGTGGACTTTCTGGCCCACTGTGTCTCCTTCACGCGCCGGCCGCCATGGCCGGCAGCGAACCTACCGTGCCGCCGTCTTCCGTGCCCGCGCCGCCGGGCGCTTGCCGCGGCCCTTGGCCGCCGCCTTCGGCCGCCGGCGCACCGGCGCGGCCGTCCCGTCGCCGCCCACCGCCTTGACCGCCTGTGGCCGCTCGCTGACCTCCACGGTCAGGTGCGTCGTCCGCTTGACGATGCGGAAGGCGCGGCCCATCGGCGCCGGACGCACCCGCTTCATCGACGGCCCGTTGTCGGCGTGGCACTTCGAGACGAACAGCCGCTCGACGTCGCCGCCGAAGCCGTCCTGCTGCTGGGCGTTGGCGACCGCCGAGCGCAGCACCTTGGCCACGTCCCGCGCCACCGACTTCTTGCTGAACTGCAGCGCCGACAGCGCCCGATTGATGTCCTTGCCGCGGATGAGGTCGAGCACCAGCCCGGCCTTCTGCGCCGAGGTGCGCACGTACTTCGCTGTGGCCTGCGCGCGCACCATGACCTACGCCTTTCCCTGCGGCGACCCGGCCGGCGTTGCCGCCGCGGCCTTGTCCGACCTGGCGGCGTGGCCCTTGAACTGCCGCGTCGGCGAGAACTCGCCGAGCTTGTGCCCGACCATGTTCTCGGTCAGGTAGACCGGCACGAACTTGCGGCCGTTGTGCACGGCCAGCGTGTGCCCGACCATCTCCGGAATGACGGTCGAGCGCCGCGACCAGGTCTTGATCACGCGCTTGTCGTCGCGCGGTTCATCCCCTCCACCTTCTCGAGCAGGTGGGTGTCGACGAACGGGCCCTTCTTCAGTGAACGGCTCATATTCAGCTCTCCGCTTGTCCGCGTCGCACCGGTTACTTCGAACGCCGGCGCTGGACGATGAACTTGTCGCTCGGCTTGCGCGTGCGGGTCTTGTAGCCCTTGGTCGGCACGCCCCACGGCGTCACCGGATGGCGGCCACCCGAGGTCTTGCCCTCGCCGCCGCCGAGCGGGTGGTCGACCGGGTTCATCGCGACGCCGCGCACGTGCGGCTCGCTTGCCCGCGCCAGCGCGGAGCGCCCGGCCTTGCCGACGACGACGTTCTCGTGGTCGAGGTTGCCGACCTGGCCGATGGTCGCCAGGCAGTCGCTGCTGCATCTTGCGAATCTCGCCCGACGGCATCTTCACCGACACGTACTCGCCTTCCTTGGCCACCACCTGCACCGCGGCCCCGGCGCTGCGCGCCATCTGGCCGCCACGCCCCGGCTTGAGCTCGACGTTGTGCACCATCGTCCCGAGCGGGATGTTGCGCAGCGGCAGCGCGTTGCCCGGCAGGATGTCGGCGGTGTCGCCGGCGACGATCGGTGTCGCCGACCTTGAGGCCGGCCGGCTGCAGGATGTAGCGCTTCTCGCCGTCGGCGTAGGTCACCAGCGCGATCCGCGCCGAGCGGTTCGGGTCGTATTCGATGGTCGAGATCTTGCCCGGAATGTCCTGTCTTGTCGCGCTTGAAGTCGATGATCCGGTAGAGCCGCTTGTGGCCGCCGCCGCGCCACCACATCGTCACCTCACCGGTGTTGTTGCGGCCGCCCGACTTCTTGAGCGTCTCGGTCAGCGGCTTGTACGGCTCGGTCGCCGTGATCTCGTCGTAGGTCTGCACCGACATCTGCCGCGCCGGCCGGGCGACGTCGGCTTGTATTTTCTGATGGGCATAAGACTGTCCGGGTCACGGCGTGACGTCCGACCGGGCGCCTGTCGAGCGATCCTACGCCCCTCGGGCAGCTTCTCGCCGTCGCGCAGCTCGCACGTAGGCCTTCTTCCAGTCCGACCGGCGGCCGACGAACCGGCCCTGCCGCTTGACCTTGCCGTGCGCGTTCGCCGTCCGCACCTCGGCGACCTTGGCGCCCGAGCAGCTGCTCGATGGCGCGGCGAATCTCGATCTTGTTGGCCGCCCGCGCCACCTCGAAGACCACCGTACGCCCGTCTTCGCGCAGGGTCGTCGTCTTCTCGGTGATGAGCGGCCGCCGGATGACGTCGGTCTGTTTCATGTCTGCCTGTCTCACCGGCCGGCGCCCGCCGGCCGCGCGCATCGCGGCGGCCCGGTCGCGGGTCGTGCCGGTGACCTTTCTGCTCTATCCGAGCACAGCCTCGAGCTTCTCCAGCGCGGCGCGCGTCAGCACCACCTTGCGCGTGTCCATCACGTCGCGCGCGGTGATGCGGTTGCTCGGCAGCAGGCGTACACCGGCGACGTTGCGCACCGAGAGGGCGAACTTCTCGTCCGGCTGCACGTCCACGACCAGCGCCTTGCCGGCGATGCCGAGCGTCTTCAGCAGCGCCACGGCAAGCTTGGTCTTCGCCTCGGCGGCGGTCAGCGCCTCGACCACGACGACGTCGCCGCCCTGTAGCTTGGCCGCCAGCGCCTCGCGCAGCGCGCCCTTCTCGACCTTCTTCGGCAGCTGGTAGTCGTAGCTGCGCGGCTGCGGACCGAACACGGTGCCGCCCTTGCGCCACAGCGGGTTGCGGATCTCGCCGACCCGCGCGCGCCCGGTGCCCTTCTGCCGCCACGGCTTCTTGCCGCTGCCGCTGACGGCGCCGCGATTCTTGGTCGCGTGCGTGCCGCGGCGGGCCGCCGCTTGCTCGCGCACCACCGACTCGTGGATCAAATCGACCTTCACCCGGCCGCCGAAGATCTCGTCGCTCACGTCGAACGACCCGACCTTCTGGTTTTCCTGGTTGACGACATCGAGCGTCATGGCTACTTCTTGCCTTTCTTCGGCTTTTCCTGCAGCTGCGGCTGCGGCTCGGGCTTGGCGGCGACGGCCTTGCGAATCAGCACGTAGTTGCCGTTGGCGCCCGGCACCGCGCCACGGACGACGATGAGGTGATTGTCGGCGTCCACCTTCAGCACTTTCAGGTTCCGCGTGGTGACCCGGTCGGCACCCATGTGCCCGTGCATGCGCATGCCGGGGAGCACGCGCGACGGATACGACGACGCGCCGATCGACCCGGGGGCGCGATGGAACATCGAGCCGTGCGACTTGTCGCCGCCGCGGAAGTGATGGCGCTTGACCGTGCCCTGGAAGCCCTTGCCCTTGCTCGTCCCGACCACGTCGACGCGCTCGCCGGCGGCGAAGATCGAGCACAGCACCTGGTCGCCGAGCGCCGGCGCATCGGCGCCCTTGGCCACTTTCACCTCGCGGCGCACGCGCGTCGGCGGCACGTTGGCCTTCTTGAAGTGGCCGGTGACCGCCTTGTTGGCGCGGAACGCCTTGCGCTCGACCAGGCCAATCTGCACCGCCTCGTAGCCGTCGGCCTCGGCGTTCTTGCCCTGGACGACGACGCACGGTCCCGCTTCGAGGACGGTCGCCGGCGCCACGGTGCCGTCCTCGAGGAACAGCTGCGTCATCCCGACCTTCTTGCCGATGATTCCTGTCACCATCTTCGATGTTCCTTGCTCAGCGCCCGCGCGTCCCGGCCTGCCTGGCCGTACTTGTGGTCCTTGCCGAACGCCTTGATCTCGACGTCGACGCCGGCCGGCAGATCGAGCTTCATCAGCGCGTCCACCGTCTGCGGCGTCGGCTCGAAGATGTCGATCAGGCGCTTGTGCGTGCGCACCTCGAACTGCTCGCGCGACTTCTTGTCCACGTGCGGCGAGCGCAGCACCGTCCACTTGTTGATCTCGGTCGGCAGCGGAATCGGGCCGGCCAGCCGTGCGCCGGTGCGCTTGGCGGTCTCGACGATCTCGCCGGTGCTCTGGTCGAGCACGCGCGCGTCGTAGGCCTTCAGCCGAATGCGAATCTTGTCTCCCAGCATCGTCTCGATCCTTGCAGGTCACGGGCGCCGGCCCGCTCCCTCGACATCCGTCCGTTTGCCTGTCCCGGCCCCTGAGGCCTGGGGCCTGGGGCCGACCTGATTACAGCCCCTGCCTACTTGGTTCCCTGCACGCGCGCGATCACTTCTTCGCTCACCTGCGACGGCGCCTGCTCGTAGCGATCGAAGTGCATCGAGTAGGTGGCGCGGCCCTGCGTGCGCGAGCGCAGCTCGGTGGCATAGCCGAACATGTCGCTCAGCGGCACCCGCGCCGAGATGATCTGCGTGCCGCCGCGATCCTCCTGCGACTGGATGCGGCCGCGGCGCGACGCCAGGTCGCCCATCACGTCGCCCATGTAGTCCTTGGGCACGACGACCTCGACCCGCATCACCGGCTCGAGCAGCACCGGGCGCGCCTTCTTGGCCGCGTCCTGGAAGGCCATCGACCCGGCAATCTTGAACGCCATCTCCGACGAGTCCACCTCGTGGTACGACCCGTCGTAGAGCTCGATGCGCACGTCGTCGATCGGGTAGCCGGCGAGGACGCCGCGGGTCAGCGCCTCCTGGATGCCCTGGTCGATCGGCTTGATGTACTCGCGCGGCACCGAGCCGCCGACGATCTCGTTCTCGAACTGATAGCCGGTGCCCGGCGGCAGCGGGATCAGGCGGATCCGGGCCTCGCCGAACTGGCCGCGGCCGCCGGTCTGGCGCACGAACCGGCCGTGCCCTTCCGCCGGGGCGGTCAGCGTTTCCTTGTAGGCGACCTGCGGCTTGCCGACGCTGGCCTCGACGCTGAACTCGCGCTTCAGCCGATCGACGATGATCTCGAGGTGCAGCTCGCCCATGCCGGCGATCACCACCTGGCCGGTCTGCTCGTCGGTGCGCACCCGGAATGTCGGGTCCTCGGCCATCAGCTTGGCCATGCCCTGGCCCAGCTTCTCCTGGTCGGCCTTGGTCTTCGGCTCGATGGCCAACGAGATCACCGGCTCGGGGAAGGTCATCGACTCGAGCAGGATCGGCTTCTTCTCGTCGCACAGGGTGTCGCCGGTGGTCAGCGAGCGCAGCCCGACGGCGGCGGCGATGTCGCCGGCGAACACTTCCTTGATCTCCTCCCGCTTGTTGGCGTGCATCTTCAGCAGGCGGCCGATGCGCTCGCTCTTGCCCTTGGTCGCGTTGAGCACCGAGGTGCCGGTGGTCAGGGTGCCGGAGTAGACGCGGAAGAAGGTCAGCTGCCCAACGAACGGGTCGGTCATGATCTTGAACGCCAGCGCGGCGAACGGATCCTTGTCGTCGGCCTTGCGCTCGATGAGCGCACCCTCCTCTTTCGCGTGCAGGTCGATGCCGGTGACCGGCGGGATGTCGAGCGGCGAGGGCAGGTAGTCGACGACGGCGTCGAGCAGGAGCTGGACGCCCTTGTTCTTGAAGGCGGTGCCGCAGATGACCGGCACGAACGGCGCTTCTTCGCCGCGCACCGACGCGATGGTGCGCTTGCGCAGCGCGCCGCGGATCTCATCCTCGGAGATGGCGTCGCCGGAGAGGTACTTCTCGAGCAGCTTGTCGTCGGCTTCGCTGACCTTCTCGATCAGCTTCTCGCGATAGGCCTGCGCGTCGGCCAGCATGTCGGCCGGGATGTCGGAGACGATGTAGTCGGCGCCCATCGTCTCGTCCTTGTAGGTGATCGCCTTCATGCGGACGAGATCGACGACGCCGATGAACTTGTCCTCGGCGCCGATCGGCAGCTGGATGGCGACCGGGTTGCCCTGCAGCTTGCTCTCGATCTGCGACAGCGTCTCCTTGAAGTCGGCGCCGATGCGGTCCATCTTGTTGACGAAGCAGATGCGCGGCACGCGGTACTTGTCGGCCTGGCGCCACACCGTCTCCGACTGCGGCTCGACGCCGGAGACGGCATCGAACACGGCGCAGGCGCCGTCGAGCACCCGCAGCGAGCGCTCGACTTCGACCGTGAAGTCGACGTGGCCGGGGGTGTCGATGATGTTGATCCGGTGATCGCGCCAGAAACAGGTCGTCGCGGCGGAGGTAATGGTGATCCCCCGCTCCTGTTCCTGTTCCATCCAGTCCATGACCGCGGTGCCCTCGTGCACCTCGCCGATCTTGTACGTGATGCCGGTATAGAAGAGGACCCGCTCGGTGGTGGTCGTCTTCCCGGCATCGATGTGCGCCATGATGCCGATGTTCCGGGTGCGTTCGAGTGGAGCTTGTCGTGCCATTGATCTGCGAATCGTTCCTGCGAGTCGTCCCGGCCGTCCGCGAGGACGGCGTCTGTCGTTAGTCGGCCGCCACGGCCGTCATTACCAGCGGTAGTGCGCGAAGGCCTTGTTGGCCTCGGCCATCCGGTGCGTGTCTTCGCGCTTCTTCACCGCGCCGCCGCGCAAGTTGGCGGCGTCGAGCAGCTCGTTCGCCAGCTTCTCCTGCATCGTCTTGCCGTCGCCGCGCGACCGCGAGTAGCTGACCAGCCAGCGGATGCTGAGCGACAGCCGGCGGTTCGGGTTGACTTCGATCGGCACCTGATAGTTCGAGCCGCCGACCCGCCGCGACTTCACCTCGAGGCTGGGCTTGACGTTGTCGACCGCCTTCTTGAAGACCTTCAGCGGATCGTCGCCGCTGCGCTCCTTGATGATGTCGAAGGCCTGGTACATGATCCGCTCCGCGGTGGAGCGCTTGCCCTCCTGCATGATCGTGTTGATGAACTTGGTCACCAACGAGCTGTTGTAGAGCGCGTCCGCCGGAATCTCGCGCTTGGGAATCTCACGTCTGCGAGGCATAAGATCGTCCTTCGGTTCCCGCTACTGCTTGGGCCGCTTGGCCCCGTACTTCGACCGGCCCTGCTTGCGGCCCTGCACCCCCACGGCGTCGAGCGTGCCGCGGACCACGTGATAGCGCACCCCCGGCAGGTCCTTCACACGGCCGCCGCGAATGAGCACCAGCGAGTGCTCCTGCAGGTTGTGCCCGACGCCCGGAATGTAGGTCGTGACCTCGATGCCGTTGGTCAGCCGCACACGCGCCACCTTGCGCAGCGCCGAGTTCGGCTTCTTCGGCGTCTGCGTGAACACCCGGACGCAGACGCCGCGCTTCTGCGGGCTCTCCTGCAACGCCGGGCTCTTGGTCTTCCACCGAACCTGCTCACGTCCTTTGCGGACCAGCTGACTGATCGTCGGCACGAGCGCTCCACGCGCCCTCCCCCGAACCACGCCGCAGGACGTGCCTGCCGATGGGCCGGGTAAGGCGGCGAAAATCATCCACACACGCGAATGCCACATCCGCATGCATGCGCGACGGGCCTAGAAACTGTTCGCCTCGAACAGCTTGGCACCCGAAGCAAAAACCCTAAACCTTGTGTGTCATCGGCACCGGCGGACGCCATTCCTGCGGTCCTGACGCGCTGTCGCGGTCAGGCCCCCGGCCTTCGGACCGGCCGTTGGGGAGCGTCACGATGCGTGGAGGAGCCTAGATAGGGTGTCCCAGGCTCCACGAGAACCTACGAAATATAGCACGGCCTTTCGCCGCGCTGCAAATGCCGCCGCGCGGGATCCATCGCCCGCCAGCCGCCCGCCTAGCCGCCCGCCTACCGCCCGCCACCGGCTGGCCGCGGCGATGCCCGACCCGGCGCTCAGCGCCGGGCGTATCGGCGTGGGCGCACACACCCCGGCGCCGGGGGCAGCGTCCGGACCCGGAGCGATCGTGCTACGCTGTCGCGACGTCTCGTAACCCCTGAGGAATCAACAAGATGACTCGACTGCTGGCAGCCGGTATCTGCGTCCTGGCCACCTCGACCATTGGTGCGCAACCGCCGCCGGTCCCGAACCGCGTGGACAGCCCCACCGTCAAGGCGCTCACCGGCCTGACCGTTCCGGAGTTCGAGCAGGAGATGCAGCGCTTCGTCGAGGCCACCGGCGTCAGCTGCGGCGGCTGCCACCTGCCCCGGGGCAACTTCGCCAGCGACGACAACCCGCGCAAGGTGACGGCGCGCCGGATGATCGAGATGACCAAGGTCCTCAACCGGCAGTTCTTCGCTGACTTCACGCCGGCCGAGGGCGAGTCGGTGCTCGGGCGGGTGACCTGCTACACCTGCCACCAGGGCGAGCTGACGCCCAAGGCGGCCCCCTAGCGCCCGCCGGGCGAAGCCGCCTACTGGCGCCGGGCCAGATACTGCGTCAGGACGGCGATCTGCCGTTCGCTGAGCCGCTCGCCGTAGGGCGGCATCATCGTGTCGGGGAAGACCGAGGTCGGATCGCGGATGATGCGCCGGATCGAGTCCCCGTCGCGCCGCGCCCCGACGCGCGACAGGTCGGGCCCGCTCTCGCCACCCTCGCCGGCGATCGTGTGACAGCCGACGCACATGTTGGCGAACGTGGTGGCCGCCAGCAGGTCGTCCTCGTCCAGTCGCGGCGGCACGGCCCCGGCGCGGGTGCGGCGCACGTAGGCGAGCACCGACTGCGACTGGAAGCGCGTCAGCACCGGCGGCGGCGCCGGGTCGGCGTCGGTGCGCACGCCGGGGGCAATCGCCACCGGGTCGGCCATGTGCGCGAGCAGCCACTCCTCGTCCTTGGTGATGCGCGTGATCGCCAGCTCCGCCGCCGGCCCGCCGTCCACGTGGCAGCGCGCGCACGTGCTGTCGGGCGCGGTGACCAGCGCATGCCCGGCGATGGCGCGCGGCCCCCAGTCGTTGGGGTCGTAGCTCTCCGGCGAGTCGGCCAGGCCCATCAGGGTGAGCGCCGTTGTGGCCGCGACGATCGCGCTCATCACCAGCGTGAACGGCACGCGGCCGCGGCTGAAGGGGTTGCGCGACGGGCCGCGATCGAGGAACGGCAGCGCGAACAGGAACCCGACGACCAGTCCCGGGATCACCAGCGTCGCCACCGGTTCGAACGGCCCCGGAAAGTACTTCAACAGCTCGAACAGCGACAGGAAGTACCACTCCGGCCGCGGCACGTACGCCGAGTCGGCAGGGTTGGCGATCTCGTCGAGGTGCGCGGGAAAGCCGATGGCGAAGGCGACCAGGGCCGCAAAGACCGCGGCGACGACGAGCGTGTCCTTGATCGCGTGCCACGGAAAGAACGCCACCGGCGGTCCCGGGCGCGCCCGCAGCGGACCCGAGATGCCGTGCCGGCGCATCAGCGCGATGTGCGACACGACGAAGACCACGAGCAGCGCCGGCAGCAGGAACACGTGCGCCGCATACCAGCGTCCGAGCGTCAGCGCGCCGAGCTGACTGCCGCCGCGGAGCACGTCGGCCAGGTATTCGCCAATCAGCGGCGAGCTGCGGGCGATGTTGATCGTCACGATCGTCGCCCAGTACGCCTTCTGGTCCCACGGCAGCAGGTAGCCGCTCAACGCGAAGGCGAGAATCAGCAGGAACAGCGCGACGCCGACCAGCCATGTCACCTCGCGCGGCGACTTGTACGACCCGTAGACGAACACCCGCAGCATGTGGATGGCGGCGGCGAGGACGATGAACGTCGAGCCCCAGTAGTGCAGGCCACGGAGCAGCCAGCCGAGCGTCAGCGCGTCGGTGACGAAGCGGACGCTGTCGTAGGCGAGCTGCGGCGCGGGCACGTAGTACATCGCCAGCGCGACGCCGGTGAGCAGTTGCGCCACCAGCAGGAACAGCAGCGCGCTGCCCGTCGTGAACGCCCAGCCGGTGCCCCTCGGGAGCGGTTCGTCCAGCAGGTGCCGCAGCGCGGCGCGGTATCCGGTGCGGCTGTCGAGCCAGTCGCGAAAGCCGGACATCACTACACCTGCACCAGGACCTGCCCGTCCTCGATCCGCGTCGGCAGCGAGGGCAGCGGCGCCGGGGGCGGGCCGTCCACCACGTTGCCGCGTACGTCGAAGGCGCCCCCGTGGCACGGACAGAGGATGCGCTTCGATCGGCGATCCCAGGCGGTGCGGCAGCCGAGGTGCGTGCACGTCGAGTGCAGCGCCCGCACGTCCTCGTCGCCGCTGCGCACCAGATAGACGACCGTGCGATCGACGACCTGCGAATAGCCGTCCTGCCTGGTGACGCGGACCGTGACCGCCAGCGGCTGATCGTCAGGCAGCGAATCGAGCGCCGCCGCGCGCAGCCAGGTCGGCGTGCGCCGCGCGAAGCTCGGCGTCAGCGTGGTGGCGCCGACGATGAACGCCAGGGTGGCGCCGATCGCCGTCTGGATGGCGGCAATCGTGCGCGCGACAAAGGTACGGCGCCCCATGGACGCGGGCGGCGGAAGGTGATCCGTCATGTCCGATCCGGCGAGCAAAGCGCGGCCACGCTGGCGCAGGGCGGGAAAACGCGCGGGACTTGGGCGCATTATACGGGAGCGCGCCACCGGTGCCCGTCACCGGATGTCTCCGCGCGACCGACGCGCGCACCGACCGCGCCGTACAATTGGCGGGTGTTCGACCCCGGCTCCGCGCGCCTCGCCATCGTCGTCGGCCCGGCGGACGTCGCTCGGCATGCGGCGGCGTCGATCGCCCGGACCTGGCTGTCGCGCCACCCGGACGGGCTGCGCCTGCCGGCGCCGCCGCCCGCCACGTGGCCATTCCTCGCGCCGCCGATGTTCGACGTGCCAGCGGCGCCCGCCCTGATCTGGGCGCCTGACGTCCACGAGGCGTTCGTCAATCATCAGACCGCCGGCACACGGCTGGTGACGTCGCAGGCGAGTTACCTGATGCAGGCGTGGCTCGATCTCGCGGGCGACCGCGACCTGCTGCTGCTCGCCACCGCCGAGCGATCGTCGCTCGCGCGACACGCGCCCGACGTGCTCGCCCGCCGCGGCGCGTTCGCGGCGGCGGTGGTGCACGACGCCGACGCCGGCGCGGCGCCCCTGGCGCCGGAATCCGTGCCGCTGACGCCACCGCGCGCTCCGGACGATGCCGCTGTCCCGCACCTCCTGGCCCGGGCGCTGCGCCACGATGACCCGGCGGAGCGGCTGCGCCTGTGTGTCGACGCGCTCGACCGCGAACGCACGCCTCCCGTCCTGCTGACCGCGGCCAGCACCTGCATGGAGGTCAACGACCTCGACGCGGCGGCGCGCGACCTGGACGAGGCGCTGGCGGCCGCGCCCGGCTGGGCCGCCGCCCATTTCGAACGGGGCAAGCTGTGGCTGCGCCTCGACGACATGGAACGGGCGAGCGAGTCGTTCCGCGCCGCCGCCGGCCTGATGCCCCGGTTTGCCGCGGCGTGGGCCAACCTTGGCGCGGCGCTGGGCGAGCTCGATCGATCCGAGGAGGCGCTGGCGGCCTTCCTCGAGGCGCTGCAGGCCGACCCCGAGAGCCACCAGGCCCTCAACAACGTGGGCGTCCTGCACCGTGAGATGGGCAAGCTGGCGGACTCGGAGGAGGCGTTCCGCCGGGTCACGAGCCTGGCCCCGGACCTGGCGTTTGGCTATTACAATCTCGGGCACACGCTGTTTCTCCAGGGTCGCTACCAGGCGGCGCTGTCGGCCTACCTGCAGGGACAGAAGCGCGACCCGGAGCGCAACGCGGTGCAGGCAAGCCGGCTGGCGCTGTGCCGGCTGGCGACGGGAGATGCCGCCGGCGCACTGGAGGAGCTGCAGCGTGCCACGCGCGGCCTGCCGGCGGCGTACCGCCAGCAGTTGCTGGGCGACACCAGCGCGGTGGCGTGGGCGCTGCTGACGCACCGGCCCGACCTGCCGGGATGGAAACAGGTCAACGACTGGCTGGCGGCCGAGCGCGCGAAGCAGGAGTAAAGGAGCGGAGGACGAGATGGACCCGCAGCGCACCACACCCGCGCCGGGGCCGGCCGGCGGCGGCCGCCCGCCGCAGCGGAGCACGCAACCGAGTGCAGTCAGCCATCTCCTGCACGACCGCGCCGTCCGATTCGCGGCCGGACTGGCCGTGGTGGTGGCCATTCCGGTCGCCGTCCTCTTCTACTTTCAGTTCCGATCGCTCAACGCGCTCGAAGCGACCTCGGCGGTGGTCCTGCGCCAGCTCAGTCACGACACGGCGGAATCGCTCGCCGGCGAGATCGAGGAAGCGCTGAAACGCCCGCACATCGATCTGCTGCTGCGGCCGGGCCAGCAGAGCCGGCTCGATCCGCCGGACTTCGGCTACATCGACGCGGTGTTCGCCGAGGGTCTCGCCGCCAGCCCGTTCATCGAGGAGCTGTGGCTGTGGTGGGCCGACGCCGAGGGCTTCGAGGACACGTTCCTGATCTTCGATCGCGCCAGCCTGGCGCGTCCGCGGCCGACGGCGTCGGAGCCGGCGCACGCGCGGTTCCGGGAGTCGGCGGTCCGGCGCGCGCAGCTGCTCCCGCTGCTGCGCACGATGAGCGAGCAGCGCCGCGCCATCGTCGCCTTCCCGGCCGAGATCGACGGGCGGGCGAAGTACGTGCAGGTCCAGCTCCGCTTCAGCAGCCCGGACCGGCAGCGGATCATGGGGTTCCTCGGGTTCATGGTGGACGCCGCGTTCCTGCGCGAGTCGTACTTCCCGGACCTCATCGCGCGGCGCCTGGCGGCGGTGCAGCAGGCAGTCGGCTTTCCGCCGCTCGAGATCTACCTGATGGACGACAGCGGCCGTGCGGTCGCCGCGCCGGGACAGCAGCCGACGAGCACGTCGTTCGTCAACGAGCGCACGCTGCCGCTGGTGTTCTTCGACCGCGAGCTGCTGGAGTACGCGGCGCCGTACGAGCAGCAGCGGGAGACCTGGCGCGTGCGCACCGGCTACGGCGCACTCACCATTCCCGAGATCGTCAGCGCCTCCACGCGGCCGCAGATGGCGCTGATGATCGTGCTGGTGCTGGTGATGGCCGGCGGCGTGTTCTTCGTCGCCGGCGCCGCGGCCCGGGAGGTGCGCGTCGCCGAGCTGAAGTCGAACTTCGTCGCCTCGGTGTCACACGACCTGAAGACGCCGCTGGCGCTGATCCAGCTGTTCGCGGAAACGCTGGAGCTCGGGCGCGTGCGGACGCAGGAGCGGGCGCACGAGTACTACCGGATCATCAACAGCGAAGCGCGCAAGCTGACCCGCCTGATCGAGAACATCCTCGACTTTTCCAAGATGGAGGCCGGCCTGCGGCCGTACCGGATGGCGGCGGGCGACCTCGGCGTCCTCACCGCGCGGGTGCTGGCCAACATGCGCAGCCAGTTCGAGCAGGGGCACTTCGTCGTGGACAGCCACGTCGAGCCGGACCTGCCGCCGGTGATGGTGGACGAGGATGCGGTGGAGCAGGCGATCGAGAACCTGCTCGCCAACGCGATGAAGTATTCCGGCGACTCGCGCGCCATCGACGTGCAGGTCGGCCGCGCCGCCCGCCACGTCTGCGTCAGCGTGGTCGATCACGGCATCGGCATCGCACGCCGCGACCAGAAGCGGATTTTCCGCAAGTTCTATCGCGTCGACAGCGGCCTCGGCGGCGGGCCGCAGGGCTGCGGGCTCGGGCTGGCGATCGTGGACCGGACCATGCGCGGCCATGGCGGATTCGTCCGCGTGGACAGCGAGCCCGGCCGCGGCAGCACGTTCACGCTGCACTTCCCCACGACCGCCGGCGCCTCGGCGGAAAAGGAACGACATGAAGCGCATCCTGGTGATCGAGGACGAACCGCAGATGTTGCTCGGTCTGCGTGACAACCTCGAGCTCGAAGGCTACGAGGTGCAGACCGCCAGCGACGGCGACGAAGGACTCGCGCGCGCGGCCAGCTTCCATCCCGACCTGGTCATTCTCGACGTGATGCTGCCGCGGAAGAACGGCTTCGACGTCTGCCGCGAGCTGCGCGCCGGGGCGAACCCGACCCCGATCGTGATGCTGACGGCGCGGTCGGCGGAAACCGACAAGGTGCTCGGGCTCGAGCTCGGGGCCGACGACTACGTCACCAAGCCGTTCTCGATCACCGAGCTGCTGGCCCGCGTGCGCGCCGTCCTGCGCCGCACCGGGGCGCAGAAGCCGGCGGCCGCGGACAGCGTCCGCATCGCCGACATCGACATCGATTTCAAGCTGCACCAGGCACGGCGAGGCGAGGCCCGCATCGAGTTCACCGCCCGGGAGTTCGAGCTGCTGCGCTATTTCGTGCAGCATACCGGCCAGGTCGTCACCCGCGAGCAGATCCTGAACGAGGTGTGGGGCTACGAGGAGTTTCCCACCACCCGGACCATCGACAACTTCGTCGCCAAGCTGCGGCAGAAGATCGAGCGCTCGGCGCATGCCCCCGAGCACATCCTCACGATCCACGGGTCGGGGTACAAGTTTGTAGGGTAAGATCGGCAGACGTCCGGCCGCCGCGGCGGCCGGCCGCCTGACTTGCTGGAGCCACGCATGGTCACCGAATCACCCGGAATCCTCGATCGCCGCAGCTTCCTGCGCGGGTCCGCGCTGTTCGCCGCTGCCGTCGGCCTGCGCATCGCACCCGCCGAGGCGCAGACACAAAAGCCCAAGCCCGAGAAGGACGACAAGGGCGAGAAGAACTCGAGCGAGAAGCCGAAGGACGCCAGGCTGATCGACAAGGACGGGCGCGAGTACCGCGTCTGCCCGCAGTGCGCCTACAACATGTACAAGCAGGGCCGCATGTGGGTGTGCGAGAACTGCGGCTACAGTTACGTCGAATAGGCCGAGGGTGCCGCCGCACGATTCCGGCCGCTCACATCCGATACGCCCGGCTCACGAGCCGGGCGTTGTCCGTTCAGGGCCCCGGTTCGGGCACTGATGCTCCCCCCACACTGCTGGACGACATGGACGCAAAAATCATCCTGCTCGGCGCGCTCGTCATCCTGACGCTCGTCTACCTGACCGTCTGGGCCACCGCGGCACGGCGCCGGCGGGCGGCCGGGGGCCATGGCGCCGGGGAACCGGTGGCGCCGAACGGCAAGCACCTGGGCATCGGCTTCGTCACCAACTTCTTCGACACGCTGGGCATCGGGTCGTTCGCGACGACCACCGCGGCCTACAAGTTCTGGAAGCTGGTCCCCGACCAGCAGATTCCCGGCACGCTCAACGTCGGCCACGCGATCAACGCCGTCATCCAGGCGCTGGTGTTCATCGTCGCAGTCGCGGTCGAGTTCCGGACGCTGGCCTTCATGATCGCCGCGGCCTGCCTCGGGGCGTGGCTCGGCGCCGGGATCGTCGCCGGCTTCTCCCGCCGCCGCGTGCAACTGGGCATGGGCACGGCCCTGCTCGGCGCGGCCGTCATCGTCCTGGCGCAACTGTTCGACCTCGCCCCGGGCGGCAACGCGCTGGCGCTGACCGGGCCGAAGCTGGTGATCGGCGTGGCCGGCAACTTCATGCTCGGCGCCCTGATGACGCTCGGCGTCGGCCTCTACGCGCCGTGCATGGTGCTGGTCAGCATCCTCGGGATGGACCCGACGGCGGCGTTCCCGATCATGATGGGGTCGTGCGCGTTCCTGATGCCGGTGGCAAGCCTGCAGTTCATTCGCCGGGACGCCTACAACCTGCGCGCCGGCCTCGGCCTCGCGCTCGGCGGGCCGCTCGCCGTGCTGCTGGCCATCTGGCTGGTCACCTCGCTGCCGACGCCGATGGTCCGGGTGCTCGTGCTCGTCGTCATCACCTACACGTCGCTGTCGATGCTGCGCTCGGCCTCCTCGGAGCGCAAGGCCGCCGAGGCGCGCGCGCAGATGGCACAGCCCGCGTAACCGGCCGCGCACCCGCGCCACGCGATCGGCGGCAGCGCGGACGTCAGGACTCTCGCAGCAGGTCCGCCGGCGGCACCCGCGACGTGCGCCAGAGCGACGGGCCGGCGGCGGCGGCCGCCGCGGCGAGCACCGACAGGGCGCCGGCCGCCAGCGGCATCAGGATCCCCGCGGACGCGAGCCCGAGTCCTTCGGCGGCCGTCAGCGCGAGCGGCGCGGCCAGCAGCCCGCCGGCCATCCCCGTCAGCAGCGCCCGCGCCAGGATGCGGAGGGGTGCACGCGCCGCCTGCAACGGCATCGCGCCAATCGCCTGGCGGACCCCGATCTCTCCCCACGCCGCTCGCAGCGCGGTTGCCGTGGCGCCGAAGATGCCGAGGGCCAGCAGCAGCAGCCCGGTCGCGCCGAGCAGCGCCGTCAGCATCGCCAGCAGCCGCGCCGGGCCGAGCACGGTGTGCACCAGCTCTCCGGTCGTCTGGATGCGCTCGATGGCCAGCTCCGGCTCCACCCGCTGCAACGCCTGTCGCACGGCCGCATCGCCGACCGGAGCACCGGCAGCGGCGCCGAGCACGAGCGTGCCCAATTCTGTCGCCGCCTGCGTGTGCGGGAGGTAGACCTCCATCGACGGACGCTCGAGGCCGCGATAGCGCGCATCGCCGGCCACGCCGACCACGACACGGGCGCGCCACTTTTCGCTCAAGGTGAAGGTCTCGAGCCGCTGGCCGATCGCCGGCTCGTCGCCCCAGAGCGCGCGTGCGAGCGTGCGGCTGACGATCGCCACCGTCTGGCCGTCGGCCCGATCGAACGCGGAGAACGGGCGGCCCTCGACGATGGGCTGCCCGAGCGCCGCGAAGTAGTCGGGCGTGACGACGACCCGGCTCGCCGGCGTCGCCTCGTCCGGCGTGACCAGCGCGTCGCCGTCGCGGCGCACCGGCAACCCGTCGGCGATCTCGCCGAAGCGAAAGGGCCGCACCGAGACACCCGCCACGTGGCCAGCCCCGGGCAGACCCCTCAGGGCGTCCTGCAGGCGCTCGCCGAGCTGGCGCCGGTCGGCAGGCGTCGCGTACTTCCAGCCGGGCGCCGTGGCATCCACCAGCGTGACCCCGCTCGTCGCGAACCCGATGTCCGCGGCGGCGAGGCGGTGGAACGCCTGGATGGCCGCACCGGCGACCGCGACGACGGCGATGGCGACAGCCGCCTGCCCGAGGAGCAGCGGCGCGCCAATGCGGGTCACGCGTCGCGCGACCCGCGTGGACGAGGGCTGCGTCGCCAGCGCCTCGCGGCGCCCCGCGACCCATGCCGGGAGCACCGCGGCGAGCAGCCAGCCGACGCCGGCCAGCAGCCCGGCCACGAGCATCGCCGGTCCGCGATGCTCCATCAGCGCGATGCCGCTCGACTCGACTGCGGCGGCGCCGGACAGCGCCTCTGCCAGACCGTGCCACAGCGCCACGGACAGCGCGAGACCGGCGAAGACCAGCGGCGTCATCTCGACCGCGAGCTCGACGCCGAGGCGGAATCGTGAGGCGCCGAGGAAGCGCCGCGCGGCCAGCTCGGCCGACCGCGCGCGCAGCAAGGCCGCCCGCACCGCGGCGAGATTCGCACAGGCGAAGAGGAACACCGCGGCCGCCAGGCCGAGCGTGATCCACAGCCGTGAACCGAGACGCCCGAGCAGGACCTCGGCGTACGGGGTCACGACGGCCGTGACGTTGGTGTCCGAGGGATCGTGTCGCCGGCGAAGATTGGCGACGATCGCCGTCAGCTCCGCCTCGACCTGGCGGTTGTCCACGGCAGCGCGCCGGCGGGCCACGACCTCGAGGATGCCGATTGCCCGCTGCTGGTCCTCGGGCATCCCCTTGAACGCCGCGCCGAGCGCCCGTTCCAGCGACACCCACGCGTCGGGATCGTCGGGGAACGCGAAGCCGCGCGGCATCACGCCGACGATCGCGTGGTCGTCGCCATCGATGAACAGCGCCTGCCCGACGATCGCCGGATCGCCGGCGAAGCGGCTTTGCCAGACGCGATGGCTCAGGATGACCGGCGGGATGACGTCCGCCGCCAGGTCGGCGGTCGAGAAGTCGCGCCCGATTGCCGGCTGGAGGCCGAGCGTGCTGAAGAAGGTCCGCGACACGCCGCGTACCGTGAGCGGCACGACCTCCGCGTGCAGCCGCGCCAGCGCCGGCCAGTGCGACGATCCGAAGGCCGCCATCGACTCGACGGTCCGCGACTGCTCCTGCCAGTCGAGAAAATTCGGGTGCGACACCTCGATCAGATCCTGGCTGCGCGAGCGGTCCGCTTCCCACAGCACCACGAGCCGGTCGCTCCCGGGAAGCCCGAAGGGTCGCAGGATGGCGGCGTCGATGAGCGTCCACGCCAGCGCGCACACGGCGATGCCGAGCCCGAGGCACACGACCGAGGTCACCGAGGTCAACGGCCGCCGCAGCATCCCGCGAAGGCCATACGCGAACCCGCGCCGCAAGACATCCATCGCGAATCTCCCTTTCCTTCGCATCACAGCGGATAGCGCAGCGTCATCCCCAGCACGGTCACCAGGATCACGACCACCGGCGTCAGCACGAGGAAGACCATCAGCGTATAGCCCATCACATCACGGGCGCGCAGGCCGAACATCCCGAGGATGGGCAGCATCCAGAACGGCTGCACGAGGTTGGCCAGCGCCTCGCCGAGATCGTAGGATGCCACGACCCATCCGAGGTGGACCTGGAGCTCGTGCGCCGCGGCCATCACGTACGGCGCCTCGATGACCCATTTCGAGCCGCCCGACGGCACGAAGACCCCGAGCACCGCCGAATAGATGGCGACCACCGCCGGGAAGGTCACCGGCGTCGAGACGCTGACGAAGACGGCGGCGAGCCGATCGTTGAGCTGCGTGGCGGTGATGATGGCGGCGATGCCGGCATAGAACGGGAACTGCAGGATCACACCCCACACCGCCGGCGTGGCGGCCTGCACCGCCTGCATCAGCCGCGCCGGGGTGCGATGCAACAGGAAGCCGAGCAGCAGGAACCCGAGATTGACGACGTTCAGCGTCACGGCGTTGAGCGGCTCCGGGACGCTGAGGAAATAGCGCACGAGGTAGGCGCCGCCGAGGAGCACGATGAACGCCGGCAGGATCGCCGAGTGCTCCAGCCACGCGCCGGGCGGAATGGGGCCGGCCGGCTTCGCCGGCACATGCTCGGTGAGGTCGATCCCGAGGTCCGCGGCGGTGCGCGCGCGGCGCGCCGGCGGCGTGGCCAGCCACATCACCAGCGTCACGACGACGATCTCCACCGCCACCGAGACGAGGCTCTGCCACAGAAAGATGGTGTCGCGGAACGGAATGATGCCGCCGGGCAGGACGCTGCCCGCGACGATGTCGCGGATCGTGGGGGGCAGCGCGCCGGGGGTCGCCATCTGCAGCGCCGCCGACCCGCTCAACCCCTGCGCCCAGATGCTGCCGAGGCCGAGGAAGCTCGCGGCCGCCAGCGCGCGATAGTCCACGCCCTCGATGCGGCGGGCCATCTCCCGCGCCAGCACGGCGCTGAAGATCAGGCTGAACCCCCAGTTGAACCACGAGCTGGCCAGCGCGAAGAAGGTGACGACGGCGACGGCGCCGCGCGGGCTTCGCGGCCAGCCGGCGATCAGGTGGATGACGCGCTGCATCGGGCCCGAGGTCGCCAGCACGTGGCCGGTGATGATGATGAGGGCCATCTGCAGCGTGAACGGGATGAGGTCCCAGAAGCCGGTGCCCCACGCGTCCACGATCTCGGGCAGGGTGGCCGGGGTCCACGCCAGGCCCGCCGCCACGACCACGACCGTCGCCACGAGCGCGAAGATGAAGGCGTCGGGGATCCAGCGCTCGGTCCACGCCGTGAAGGCCAGCGCCAGGCGGGCGACGATGCCCGGCTGTTCGTCCCGTGTCGACATGCGCGAGACGTTAGCAGATAATTTCTGCGCCCAGTGACCCACCCTGCCGTGAATGCTCCTGACGCCGCCGGAGCCAGACCGCCCGCGCGTCTCAGCGTTCTCAAGCTCGCCGGTCCGGGCCTCATCGTCGCGGCCACCGGCATCGGCTCCGGTGACGTGGTCGCCGCGACCGTCGGCGGCGCCCGTTACGGGCTGGTGCTGCTGTGGGCGATCGCCGTCGGCGCCTTCTTCAAGTTCGTCCTCACCGAGGGCATCGCGCGCTGGCAGCTCGCCAGCGGCCTGACGGCGCTCGAGGGCTGGGCCGTGCACCTGCCGCCGTGGGTGAAGTTCTACTTCGGCGCCTACCTCGTGCTGTGGACCGTTGCGGTCAGCGCCGCGCTCACCAACGCCACCGGCCTCGGCATCGCCACCCTGACTGGCGGCGCCATTCCGCAGTCATGGGGCGCCGTGGCGCACAGCCTGATCGGGTTCGGCTTCGTCTGGGTCGGCGGCTACGCCTGGTTCGAGAGGCTGATGAAGCTGCTGGTCGGCATCATGGGATTCAGCATCCTCATCTGCGCCGTGCTCATCGTCAGCGACTGGGGCGCGGTGGTGCAGGGGCTGGCGGTCCCGCGGGTGCCGGCGGCGAGCGGCACCTACGTGCTCTCGATCATCGGCGGCATCGGCGGGTCGATCACGATGCTGTCCTACAACTACTGGATGCGCGAGGAGGGGATGAGCGGCGGCGGATGGCTCGGCTACGTGCGCGGCGACGTGGCCATCGCCTACCTGTTCACGGCCATCTTCGGGATGTCGGTGATGCTCATCGCCAACCAGGCGTTCTTCCTCGCCGGCGTCACCATCACCGATGCCCAGGCGGTGTCGAAGATGGCGGCGGAGCTCGGCACGCTGCTCGGGACGTTCGGGGTGTACGTGGTACTCGCTCGGGTTCTGGGCGGCGGTGTTCGCCTCGCTGCTCGGCGTGTGGCAGAGCGTGCCCTACCTGTACGCGGACTTCTACGGGGTGATTCGCCAGCTGCCCGCCGACGCGCGGCGCGAGGTGACCCGCGTCACCAGCACGCCCTACCGCCTGGCGCTCGGCTTCATCACGCTGGCGCCGCTGCCCTTCGCGTTCACCGGGCGGCCGCTGGTCATCATCGTGGTCTACACGATCGTCGGCAGCCTGTTCATCCCGTTTCTCGCCGCCACCCTGCTCTACCTGAACAACCGCGTGCGCTGGACGGCGGCGGTGCCACACAACCACTGGACGACCAACGTCCTGCTCGTGGCCATCCTCGCGCTCTTCGCCTTCGTCGGCGCGCAGGAAGTGATGAACGCGTTGTAGCGATTACTTCGGCCGCGGATCGTCGCGGCCGCTGTCGGCGCGCGGAAACGTTCCCTCGCGGGCCAGCGCCACCGCCCTGACCAGCGTCCGCGCGGTGTTTCGCACCTCGGCGTGCAGGGCGGTATCGCGATCGAGCGCCTCGTGGCTGGTCGCGTACGGTTCGTAGTAGCCGACGTAGCGATCGATGGCCGCCGTCGCGGCGGCCGGCACCAGCTTCATGTCGATCAGCCAGTCGGAGAGCGACCGCCGCAGCGTCTCGGCGCCCGCCGCGTCGCCGTGCACGACGATGGCGAACAGGCGGCCGGCGAGATGGCGCGGAAAGGGCCAGCCGGCCAGCTCGAGCGCCTTGGCTTCCGTCGGATCCTTGCCGTGCGTGGTCGTCGGGTCCGGATTGCCGCCGTCGGCGCAGACCAGGCGATCGATCATCAGCTTGAGCACGCTCGGCGCCTGATACCAGTACACCGGCGTGACGATCATCACGCCGTGCGCCGCCACCCAGCGCGGGTAGATCTCGTTCATCCAGTCGTGCACCTGGCCCATCGCGTGGTTCGGATAGCAGGAGCATGGCCAGTGGCAGAGCGGCATCGCCGTCGAGACGCATGCCTTGCACGGCAGGATGCGGCGGCCGTACTCGGCGTTGAGCAGGCTCAGGTCGAGCAGGTCGCACTCGACGCTCGCGTCCTCGAAGACCTCGCGCGCCATCTGCACCATGCGGTAGGTCTTGGACATCTCGCCAGGGCAGGTCTGGTCGTGCCGGGCCGCGCCGCTGACCAGCAGGATGCGCGGCCTCCTCGCCGTGTCCTGCTGCGCCTGCTCGGCTGCGAGAATGCGCGCGCGGGTGTCGAGCCATTCGACCGGCAGCTCGAAGTCGGGATCGGCGAAGCCCGGCCCGGCCTTGCGCGTGCGCGGGCTCTTGCGATAGTCCTCGTACGCCTGCCACGCCACGTCGATGACCTTGTCGATCTCGCCGCGCACGGCGTCGAATGCCGGATCGTAGAAGCCTTCCCGCAGCCGCCGCGTGAACTCCTCGCGCGACAGCTGCACATCGCCCTGTCCCGTGCGCACGTTGGGGGTCGCCATGCCGATCTCCTGCTGGCGACTGTAGCCCAACATCGCGCCCGGGCACAGCGGCGACCGCCCGCGAGGCGGCGCGTGGGCAGGCGCGAGCGGCGCGGACCTGTTCGCGCCGGCTGGGCGCTCGGTTCGAGCGCGCGTCGATCGCTACCGGGCGAGGAACTCCCGGATGTGGCGGTTCACCTCGTCCGGCCGCTCGTGAATCACCCAGTGCGTCCCGTCGGGGATTCTCTTCACGGTGAGCTGGGGGACGTAGGCGTCGAGCCCCTCGAGGTTGCCGGTCAGCAGCGCCGTGTCCTTCTCGCCCCAGATCACGAGCGTGGGCACGGCGACCCTGCCGGCGGGCAGCGCCGGCGGCGGTGCGGCGGCTCCTGGTGGTCCCGTCGGCGGGCCGATTTGCGACGCGCGGTAGTAATTGAGCCCGCCGGTCAGCGCGCCCGGCTGCGACCACGCCTCGAGATAGGCCTTCTTGTCTTCGTCGGTGAAATGGCCGCGCGTGAGCCCATCGGCGAGCACGATGCGGACCAGCATGGCGTGGTCGTTGGCCGACAGCGTCTGCTCGGCCTCCGGCCCGCGGAACATCAGCATGTAGCCGCTCGCCTTCTGCTGCGCCGGGTTCTCGCGCAGCTCGCGCCCGAAAATCGCCGGGTGCGGCGCGTTGACGATGATCAGCTTGTCGAGCGTCTCCGGGTGGGCCATCGCGTAGGCCCAGGCGACCACACCGCCCCAGTCGTGCCCGACGAGGATGAACTTGCGCTCGGCGCCGTGGCCGAGGCGGGCGGCCAGCGCGCGCACGTCCTCGACCAGCAGCGGGATGCGATACTGATCGACCTCGGGCGGCTTCGACGACAGGTTGTAGCCGCGCATATCCGGCGCCACCGCCAGGTGGTCCGCGCCGAACACCTCGAGCTGGTTCTTCCACGCGTACCAGAACTCGGGAAAGCCGTGCAGGAACAGCATCAGCTGCCCGGAGCCGGCACGCGCGTAGTGCAGCCGTACGCCGTTGACCTCGGCTTCGGCGTGCGTGATCGGCGGCGGCGCGGCGGCGGCGACCGAGCCCGCCATCATCGCGAGGAGCATCGTGCGCATCATGGGCGCATCCTACGGGGAAGGGGGAGGCAGGGGCAAGGGCGCTCCCGCCGCCGGCGGGTCTGCCGCCAGTGCGCGCAGCTTGAACCGCTGGATCTTGCCGGTGGCGGTCTTGGGCAGCTCGGGGACGAACCGCACCCAGCGCGGCCGCTTGTACTCGGCCAGCTGCGTGCACACGAAGCGCTCCAGCGCGACGCCGAGCGCCGGCGTCGCCTCCACCCCGCTGCGAAGCACGACGAAGGCGAGCGGCTTCACCAGCGCATCGCGATCCTCGTGCCCGACGACCCCACACTCGTGGACGTCCGGGTGGTTGAGCAGTGCGTTCTCGACTTCCACCGGGCTCACCCACTGCCCGCCGACCTTCAGCATGTCGTCGGCACGGCCGGCGTACCAGAACACGCCGTCCTCGTCGCACGAATACTTGTCGCCGGTGCGCAGCCAGCCCGCCTCGATCGTGTCCTGGGTCTTCTCCGGCTGGTTCCAGTAGCCGGTACAGACCGAGTCGCCCTTGATCCACAGGTTGCCGATCTCGCCCGCCGCCACCGGGCGCCGCTCGTGGTCGAGGATGCGCGCTTCGTAGCCGGGCACCAGGTGGCCGCTCGAGCCCGGACGGATGGCCCCCGGCCGGTTGGCGATGAACATGTGCAGCGCCTCGGTGGACCCGATGCCGTCGACGATCTCCAGCCCGAAGCGCTGGCGGAAGCGCTCGAACAGCGCCGGCGGCAGCGCCTCGCCGGCCGAGACCGCGAGGCGGAGGCTGGAGAGATCGAAGTCGGGCCCCTGCGGCCGCGTGTGCGCCAGCAGCATCCCGTAGCCGGTGGGCACCGAGTAGAACAGCGTCGGGCGATGCCGTTCGATCACGTCGTAGACCCGCGCCGCGGCCGGCGGCCCCGGCATGAGGATGGTGGTGGCGCCGACGGCGAACGGAAAGTAGAGGGCGTTCCCCAGCCCGTAGGCGAAGAACAGCTTGGCGACGCTGAAGGTCCGATCGCCGGGGCCGATGCCGAGCACTCCCTTGCCGAACAGCTCGGCGCAGACGGCCATGTCGTGGTGCAGGTGGACGCAGCCCTTGGGGACGCCGGTGCTGCCCGACGAGTAGAGCCACAGCGCGGCGTCGTTGCGGCTCGTCGGCTCGGCGTCGAGGTCCGGCGCGCCGCCCGCGAGCAGCTCGTCGAAGTCCAGCGTACCGGCAGACGCCGGCTGGCCGACGACGACGACGTGCCGAAGCCGGCGGCGTGCGTCGGCAGGGATGTTCTGCACCAGCGGCAGCAGCGCCGCGCTGACCACCAGCACGACCGCGCGCGTGTCGGCGAGCAGGAAGCGGTAGTCGGGCTCCTTGAGCAGGGTGTTCACCGGCACCGCCACGGCGCCGATCTTCAGCGTCCCGAAGAACGCGTAGGCGAAGGCCGGCTCGTCGAGCAGCAGCAGCATCACCCGCTCTTCCGGCCGGACCGCGAGCGTCTCGCGCAGCGCGCGCCCGAAGCGATTGACCTTCTCGTGCAGCGCGGCGTAGGTGACACGCTCGTCGCCGCACTCGATGGCGACCCGGGCGCCGCGGCCTTCCGCCAGGTGACGATCGACGAAGTAGGCGGCGGCGTTGAACGTGTCGGGGATCCCGAGGTCGGCGGCGGAGATCGCGGCTGACATGACGCCTATTGTGCGCCACCCGGCGGGGCGGCGGTAGCGATCACCGCAGCCAGGCGATCAGCACGGCGATCGCGCCGGCCTGGCCGAGCCAGTAGATCGCCGACCAGCGCCGCAGGTCCCGGCGCAGGCCCCGCGCCTCGCGCGCGGCGGCCGCCTGCACCTCCGTCCGCAGGCCCGCAATTTCGTCATGGACCAGCAGCCGCACGCCGGACATCTCCGCGCGCACCTCGGTGCGTCCGCGGATGCACTCAGCGGTGAGCCGCCGCTCGAGGGAGGCGGTGATGAGGGCGGCCAGGTCGGTCCGGTGGATGGCCAGGACTTCGTCGAGCGCGGCGATCGCAGGGTCGCCCAGGCGCTCGCGCAGCGCGGCGGGAAAGCTCGAATTCACGGTGCACAGCCTCTCCGACCTCGACGCGACGATGCCACGGCGACGAAGCGTCGTCAAGGGAGGCAACAGGGAGACGGACGATGACACCCGACCGTACGAAAAAGGGGGCGGAGCCCGCAAGCTCCGCCCCCTTTCGTTACAACGAGGGTGCTCTCAGCACCGCACCCGTCGCACCCGTCGCACCCGTCGCACCCGGTTAGATGCCTTCGTCTCCCCCGCGATCGAGCGCTTCCTCCGGCTCGGCCAGGTACTCCATCTCGCGATCGAGCTCCAGGTCCTCGTCGCTCGGCTGCTGCACCGGCGGCGGCGGCGGCGGCTCGTCCGCCGGAATCTGCACGTGCCGGTACCACCAGAAGCCCGTGCCCGCCGGGATCAGCCGGCCCATGGTCACGTTCTCCTTCAGCCCGCGCAGGTAGTCGATCTTCCCGGAGATCGCCGCTTCGGTGAGCACCCGCGTCGTTTCCTGGAACGACGCCGCCGAGATGAACGACTCGGTGGACAGCGACGCCTTGGTGATGCCGAGCAGCAGCGGCTGCGCCGACGCCGGCCGGCCGCCGGCATGGATCACCCGCTCGTTCTCCTCGAGGAAGCGGAATTTGTCGACCTGCTCGTCGATGAGGAACTCGGTGTCGCCGACATCCTCGATGCGCACCCAGCGCATCATCTGCCGGGTGATCACCTCGATGTGCTTGTCGTTGATGTTCACGCCCTGCAGCCGGTAGACCTCCTGGATCTCGTTGACCAGGTACTTCTGCAGCTCCTTTTCGCCGAGCACGTGCAGGATGTCGTGCGGGTTGCTCGGGCCGTCCATCAGCGGATCGCCGGCGCGCACCCGTTCGCCTTCCTGCACGTTGACGTGCACGCCGCGCGGGATCGAGTACTCGCGCGGTTCGGCGTTCGGGTCGTCGGCGTTGATCAGGATCCGGCGCTGGCCCTTGACCACGCCGCCGTACTTCACCGTGCCGTCGATCTCGCTGATGACGGCCGGATCCTTCGGCTTGCGCGCCTCGAACAGCTCCACCACCCGCGGCAGACCGCCGGTGATGTCCTTGGTCTTGGTCGTCTCGCGCGGGATCTTCGCCAGCACGTCGCCGGCGTGCACCTCCTCGCCGTCCTGCACCATCATGTGGGCGTTGACCGGCATGATGTAGCGGCGGATGACGTTGCCGTTGGCGCCCTTGATCTCGACCGTCGGCTGCTTCTTCTCGTCCGCCGAGTCGACGATGATGAGCCGCGACAATCCGGTGACCTCGTCGAGGTCCTCGTGCACGGTCAGGCCCTCGATGATGTCCTTGAACCGGATCTGCCCCGAGTCCTCGGTCAGGATCGAGAAGGTGTAGGGGTCCCACTCCACCAGGATCTGCCCGTTCTCGACCTGCCCGCCCTCGGTGACCTTGAGCCGGGCGCCGTACGGGATCTGGTAGCGCTCGCGATCGCGGCCCTTGTCGTCCTGGATGACGAGGTGGCCGTTGCGGTTCATGACGATCAGGTCCTTGCCGCCCTGCGGGTTCGGCCGATCGACCACCTGCAGGTTGTCGAAGCGGACGACGCCCTTGTGCTTGGAGTCGAGCGTCGAAGCGTCGGAAATGCGCGACGCGGTGCCGCCGATGTGGAACGTGCGCATCGTCAGCTGCGTGCCCGGCTCGCCGATCGACTGCGCCGCAACCACGCCGACCGCCAGGCCCATCTCCACCAGCTTGCCGGTGGCGAGGTCGCGGCCGTAGCAGGCCGCGCACACGCCGCGGCGCGAGGCGCAGGTGAGGACCGACCGGATCTTGACCTTCTCGATGCCGGAATCCTGCACCGCCGCCGCCTTGTCCTCGTCGATCTCCTCGTTGAGGTCGAGCAGCACGTCGCCCGACAGCGGGTCGATGATGCGCTCGAGCGAGGTCCGCCCGATGATGCGGTCGCGCAGCGGCTCGATGATCTCGCCGCTCTCGACGATGGCCCGCGCCTCGATGCCGTCGAGGGTGCCGCAGTCGCGGTCGGAGACGATGACGTCCTGCGCCACGTCGACCAGGCGGCGGGTCAGGTAGCCCGAGTCGGCGGTCTTCAGCGCCGTGTCGGCCAGCCCCTTGCGCGCGCCGTGCGTCGAGATGAAGTACTCGAGCACCGACAGCCCCTCACGGAAGTTCGCCTTGATCGGGGTCTCGATGATCTCGCCCGACGGCTTGGCCATCAGGCCGCGCATGCCCGCCAGCTGCCGGATCTGCTGCTTGCTGCCGCGGGCGCCGGAGTCGGCCATGATGTAGACGGGGTTGAACTTCCCCTCCTGGTCGCGGCGCTCCATCTCCTTGAACATCGCGTCGGCGATCTTCTCGGTGACGTCCGACCACACCGCGATCACCTTGTTGTAGCGCTCGCCGTTGGTGATCGCGCCCTCCAGGTACTGCTGCTCGACCTTGATCACCTCGTCGCGTGCCTTCTCCGACAGCGCCGCCTTGCTCTGCGGGATGATCAGGTCCTCGATGCCGATCGACATCCCGGAGCGGGTGGCGTAGGTGAAGCCCATGTGCTTCAGCCCGTCCAGCATCTCCACCGTGGTCTGCAGCCCGGAGGTCAGGTAGCACTTCTGCACCAGCTGCTGCAGGCCCTTCTTCTTCAGCATCCCGTTGACGAACGGGAAGCCGGTCGGCAGCGCGGAATTGAAGATCACGCGCCCGACCGTGGTGTTGATGATCTTGTTGGCGACGGCCTGCACCTCGGTGTGCAGCACGTCCTGGTCGTCGCGCGCCGTGGTCAGGTCCTGCAGGTCGCCGGTGTAGCGCAGGCGGATCGGCGTCAGCGTCTCCAGCTCCCCCGCCTCCAGCGCCAGCAGCACGTCGTCGAGGCCGGCGAACGCCCGCCCCTCGCCCTTGGCGCCCGGCTTGGCCTTGGTCAGGTAGTAGCAGCCGAGCACGATGTCCTGCGACGGCACCGCGATGGGGGCGCCGTTGGCCGGCGAGAGGATGTTCTTCGACGACATCATCAGCTCGGTGGCTTCGATCTGCGCCTCCGGCGACAGCGGGATGTGCACCGCCATCTGGTCGCCGTCGAAGTCGGCGTTGAACGCGGTGCAGACCAGCGGGTGGATGCGGATGGCCTTGCCCTCGACCAGCACCGGCTCGAACGCCTGGATGCCGAGGCGGTGCAGGGTCGGGGCGCGGTTGAGCAGCACCGGGTGCTCGCGGATGACCTCCTCGAGCACGTCCCACACCTCGCCGACCTGCTTCTCGACCATCTCCTTGGCCTGCTTGATGGTCGCGACCAGGCCCCGCTCCTCGAGCTTGTTGTAGATGAACGGCTTGAACAGCTCGAGCGCCATCTTCTTCGGCAGCCCGCACTGGTTGAGCTTCAGCTCCGGTCCGACGACGATGACCGAGCGGCCGGAGTAGTCGACGCGCTTGCCGAGCAGGTTCTGGCGGAAGCGCCCCTGCTTGCCCTTGAGCGTGTCGGACAGCGACTTGAGCGGGCGGTTGTTCGCCCCGCGCAGCACGCGGCCGCGGCGGCCGTTGTCGAACAGCGCGTCCACCGCCTCCTGCAGCATCCGCTTCTCGTTGCGGATGATGACGTCGGGCGCCTTGAGCTCCATCAGCTTCTTCAACCGGTTGTTGCGGTTGATGACGCGGCGGTAGAGGTCGTTGAGGTCGGAGGTGGCGAAGCGGCCGCCGTCGAGCGGCACCAGCGGGCGCAGCTCGGGCGGGATGACCGGGATGACGTCGAGGATCATCCACTCCGGCTTGTTGCTCGACTTGCGGAAGGAATCGACCACCTTCAACCGCTTGGCGAACTTGAGCTTCTTCTGCGCCGAGGTCTCGGTACGCATCTTGGCGCGCAGCTCTTCCGCCAGCTTCTCGACGTTCTCGCGCTTGAGCAGCTCCTTGATCGCCTCGGCGCCCATCTGCGCCTTGAACTTGGTGTAGCCGTGCTCCTCGCGCGCCTTGCGGTACTGCTCCTCGGAGAGGAGCTGCTTGAACTTGAGCTCGGTCTCGCCCGGCTCGCTGACGACGTAGGCCTCGAAGTAGAGCACGCGCTCGAGGTCACGCAGCGAGATGTCG
Source organism: uncultured Acidobacteriota bacterium (assembly GCA_963707795.1). Taxonomy (GTDB): domain Bacteria; phylum Acidobacteriota; class Vicinamibacteria; order Vicinamibacterales; family UBA2999; genus JACCSI01. Next base: position 2,743,676 of record OY970174.1, read on the forward strand.
AGGAGGTGGCCGATGCGGCTGGGCAGGCCCTTGAAGAACCAGACGTGGCTCACCGGCGTGGCCAGCTTGATGTGGCCGAGCCGCTCGCGCCGCACCTTGGCCTGGGTGACCTCGACGCCGCACTTGTCGCAGATCACGCCGCGGTGCTTCATGCGCTTGTACTTGCCGCACAGGCACTCCCAGTCGGTGATCGGGCCGAAGATCTTGGCGCAGAACAAGCCGTCGCGCTCCGGCTTGAAGGTGCGGTAGTTGATCGTCTCCGGCTTGGTCACCTCGCCGAACGACCACTGCTCGATCTTCTCGGGCGAGGCGAGGCTGATGCGGATGGCGTCGAAGTCCGCGCGCAGGGCGGTCTTGCTGTCAGTAAAGCTTGGTCTCATTCTCAGCCCTCCAGCACCGGTTCGGCTTCGTCCGCGGGCAGCGGCTGCAGTTGCGGCGGCCGCTTGGTCGAGATCAGCTCCACGTCGAGGCACAGCGACTGCAGCTCGCGGATCAGCACGTTGAACGACTCGGGCAGGCCCGGCGTGAAGCTGGCGTCTCCCTTGACGATCGATTCGTAAATCTTCGCCCGTCCGGTCACGTCGTCGGACTTGGCGGTGAGCAGCTCCTGCAGGATGTGCGCGGCGCCGTAGGCCTCCAGCGCCCACACCTCCATCTCGCCGAAGCGCTGCCCGCCGAACTGCGCCTTGCCGCCGAGCGGCTGCTGCGTGATCAGCGAGTACGGCCCGATCGAGCGGGCGTGGATCTTGTCGTCGACCAGGTGCGACAGCTTGAGCATGTAGATGTAGCCGACGGTCACGTCCTGCTCGAAGGCATCGCCGCTCATGCCGTCGAACAGCCGCGTCTTGCCGCTGCTCGGCAGCGCCGCGCTCTCCAGCCAGCCCTTGATCTCGCCCTCGCGCGCGCCGTCGAACACCGGCGTCGCGAAGTAGAGCCCGAGCGCATGCGCCGCCCAGCCGAGGTGCGTTTCCAGGATCTGGCCGACGTTCATCCGCGACGGCACCCCGAGCGGGTTGAGCACGATCTCCACCGGCGTCCCGTCCGGCAGATAGGGCATGTCCTCTTCCGGCAGGATGCGGGCGATGACGCCCTTGTTGCCGTGGCGGCCGGCCATCTTGTCGCCGACCGACAGCTTGCGCTTCATCGCGACGTAGACCTTGACCAGCTTGATCACGCCCGGCGGCAGCTCGTCGCCGCGCCGGATCTTTTCCTTCTTCTCCTCGAACAGCTGGCGGATGACCTCGACCTGCCGCTCGGTGCGCTCTTCGAGCGCGCGCAGGTCGGGCTCCAGCCCGGCGTCGTCGGTCTGCACCTTGGCGCGGACGAGCACGGGATACGGCACCTCGTGCATCAGCTCCGCGCTCAGGGCGGTGCCCTTCTTGAGCAGCCGCTCGCGGCCGAATTCGTCGAACAGGTCGGCGCGCAGCTCGGCGCCGTGCAGCATCTGCATCACCCGCTTCTTGGTCTCGTCGTGCAGGATGCGCACCTCGTCCTGCAGGTTCTTCTCCATCAGGTCGAGCTCTTCCTGCTCGATCGCCTTGGCGCGGTCGTCCTTCTCGATGCCCTTGCGCGAGAAGATCTTGACCCCGACGATGATCCCCTCGATGCCCGGCGGGCAGATCAGCGACGCATCGCGGACGTCGCCGGCCTTCTCGCCGAAGATCGCCCGCAGCAGCTTTTCCTCCGGCGTCAGCTGCGTCTCGCCCTTCGGCGTCACCTTGCCGACGAGGATGTCGCCGGGCTTGACGTAGGCGCCGATGCGGATGATGCCGCTGTCGTCGAGGTCGCGCAGGTAGCCCTCGGAGACGTTGGGGATGTCGCGCGTGATCTCCTCCGGCCCGAGCTTGGTGTCGCGCGCCTCGATCTCGAACTCCTCGATGTGGATGGAGGTGTAGTAGTCCTCCTTCACCATCTTCTCGCTGACCAGGATGGCGTCCTCGAAGTTGTAGCCGCGCCAGGGCATGAAGGCCACCAGCACGTTGCGCCCGAGCGCCAGCTCGCCGAGCTCGGTGCACGGGCCGTCGGCCAGCACCTGCCCCTTCTGCACCTTCTGCCCGGTGCGCACGATCGGCTTCTGGCTGATGCAGGTGTTCTGGTTCGAGCGCTTGAACTTGGTCATGGGGTAGATGTCGGCCCCCATTTCCTTGCTCGCCGCCTCGGTCTCGCTCTCGACGCGCACGACGATGCGCTGCGAATCGACGTAGTCCACGGTGCCGGTGCGGCGCGCGACGGCGACGGCGCCGGAGTCGCGCGCGGTGATGTACTCCATGCCGGTGCCGACGTAGGGGGCCTGCGCCCGCAGCAGCGGCACCGCCTGGCGCTGCATGTTCGATCCCATCAGCGCGCGGTTGGCGTCGTCGTTCTCCAGGAACGGCACCAGCGACGCGGCGACCGACACCAGCTGCTTCGGCGACACGTCGATGAACTGCACCTGGTCGCGCGGCGCGAGGATGAAGTTGCCGGCCTGACGGGCGTTGACGCGCTCGTTGACCAGCGCCCCCTTCTCGTCGAGCTCGACGTTGGCCTGCGCGATGATGTACTGGTCCTCCTCCCAGGCGGAGAGGTAGAAGCAGTAGGGATCGGACTCGACGCCCTTCTTCTTCGGCCGCCCCTCGGCGTTGACCAGCTCGTCGGCATCGACGATGTCGCCGACCTTGTACTTCGGGTTGCCGCCGGCGTTGCTGACCTGGACGAAGTCGAGCACCTTGCCGTTCTTGACCTGGCGATACGGCGACTCGATGAACCCGAACTCGTTGATGCGGGCGTAGCAGCTGAGCGAGCTGATGAGCCCGATGTTCGGCCCTTCCGGCGTCTCGATCGGGCAGATGCGGCCGTAGTGGGTCGGGTGGACGTCGCGGACCTCGAAGCCGGCGCGCTCGCGCGACAGCCCGCCCGGCCCGAGCGCCGACAGGCGGCGCTTGTGCGTCACCTCGGACAACGGGTTGGTCTGGTCCATGAACTGCGACAGCTGCGACGAGCCGAAGAACTCGCGGATGGCGGCCATCACCGGCTTGGCGTTGATCAGGTCGTGCGGCATCGCCGTCGCCATTTCCTGATACACCGACATCTTTTCCTTGATCGCGCGCTCCATGCGCACCAGCCCGATGCGGAACTGGTTCTCCAGCAGCTCGCCGACCGAGCGCACGCGGCGGTTGCCGAGGTGATCGATGTCGTCGACGTTGGCCGGGTTGCGGCGCAGCTTGAGCAGGTAGCCGATGACCTCGTAGAAGTCCTGCGGGTGCAGGATCTTCTCGTCGAGCGGCGTGCTCAGCCCGAGCTTGGTGTTGAGCTTGAGCCGGCCGACGCGCGAGAAGTCGTACTTCTGCGGGTTGAAGAACATGTTCTCGAACAGCGAGCGCGAGCTGTCGAGGGTCGGCGGGTCGCCGGGGCGGAGGCGCCGGTAGATCTCGATCAGCGCCTCTTCGTGGGTGCGGACCGCGTCCTTCTTCAGCGTCTGCGACAGGATCGGCCCGACCTCGTCGCGCTCGGGGAAGAAGATCTCGATGCGATCGACGTTCTTCTCCTGGGCGTTGAGGATCTCGCGGTCGGTGACCGGCTCGTTGGCCTCGAGCAGCACCTCGCCGGTGGCCGGATCGACGAGGTCGGAGGCGGTGAAGGCGCCTTCCAGCGCCTCGTCGGTGACCTCGATCTCCTCGATGCCGGCGCGGCGCAGGGCGTCGATGTGCGCCTTGGTGATCTTCTTGCCCTCGCCGATCGAGACCTCGCCCTTCTTGATCTCGCGCTTGGCGCGCAGGCCGATGAGGCTGTCGCCCACCGCCCAGCGGCGGGCGTTGTCGGCGAGGTTGATGCGATCGACCGGGTGGAAGGCGCGGATGATCTCGTCGGCGCCGCGCAGCCCGAGGGCGCGCAGGAACACCGTGGCGAGGAACTTGCGCTTGCGGTCGATGCGCACGTAGAGCAGGTTCTTCGAGTCGTACTCGAACTCCACCCACGAGCCGCGGTACGGGATGATCTGGGCGATGTAGAGCGTCTTGTCCTCGGAGTGGAAGAACGCCCCCGGCGAGCGGTGCAGCTGCGAGACGATGACCCGCTCGGTGCCGTTGATGATGAAGGTGCCGTTGTCGGTCATCAGCGGGATGTCGCCGAAATAGACCTCCTGCTCCTTGATGTCGCGGATGGTCTTGACCCCGGTCTCCGGGTCCTTGTTCCACACCACCAGCCGGATGGTCACCTTCAGCGGCACGGCGTAGGTCATGCCGCGCTCCTGGCACTCGTCGACGTCGTACTTCAGCTTGAGCGCCACGGTGTGGCCGCAGATGTCGCAGACGTCGCCGCGCGCCTGGTTCGGCGTGCCGCATTTCGGGCACAGCACGTCCTTGTCGCCGTAGGGATCGGCGATCAGCGTGTGGCCGCAGGTCTTGCACGGCTTGCGCAGGTGGTGCAGCCCCTGCAGCTTGCTGCACTTGCATTCCCAGTTGCCGATTGAGTATTCGATGAACTCCAGCGACGAGTTCTCGCGGAAGTCGCTGATCGGAAAGACGGACTTGAACACCGACTGCAGCCCCTGGTCCTCGCGCTCGGACGGCAGGCGGTTCATCTGCAGGAAGCGCTCGTAGCTCTTCCGCTGAATCTCGATCAGGTTCGGAATCTCGACCGTCGTCCGGATTTTCGAGAAGTCCTTGCGCTCGCGGTAGACGTTCTTGGGAAGGCTGTACATCTCTTAAAGACCTCGCGGAGAAACGGAGCGCTGCCGGCGCGCGGCACGCGCGCCGGCCGAACGGACGGACTCGCCCCCGACGGGACGAGCGGGCTCGTCCCCGGGCACGCGGCGGGTCCTACTTGATCTCGACCTTGGCGCCCGCCTCTTCGAACTTCTTCTTGATCGCCGCCGCCTCGTCCTTGGTCACGCCTTCCTTGATCGGCTTGGGCGCGCTCTCGACGAGGTCCTTGGCTTCCTTCAGCCCCAGGCTGGTGACCTCGCGGACGACCTTGATGACGTTGATCTTGTTGCCGCCGATCTCGGTCAGCGTGACGGTGAACTCGGTCTGCTCCTCGGCCGGGGCCGCCGCGCCGCCGCCCGCCGCCCCGCCGCCCATCGGCATCGCCATCGGCATCGCCGCCGCGGCCGAGACACCGAGCTCGGTCTCGAGCGCCTTCACCAGGTTGCTGAGTTCGAGGACGCTGATCCCCTTGATGTAATCGACCACCTGCTGCTGATTGATGTCGGCCATTGCTCTCTCTGCTCCTTGACCGCGGGCACCCGGCCCGCGCTACCGTACTCGTCTGTGGGGCGGGACCACGGCCCGCACGCCGCGCCTAGCTCGTCCCGCTCTCCGTCTTCCGTTTCTCTTCCGCCTGCACCAGCACGCTCATCAGGTCGCGCGGCACCGCGTTGAGCACGCGGACCAGGTTGACCATCGGCGCCTGCAGCACGAACAGCAGCTTGGCGTAGAGCTCCGGCTTGCCCGGCAGGTTGGCCAGCTCGGTCACCTGCGCCGGCTTGATCGCCTGCCCCTGCACCACCGCCGCCTTGACCTGCAGCGTCGGCGCGCTCTTCATGAACGCGGTCAGCGTCTTGGCCAGGGCGACCGGATCGCCCTCGGTGTAGGCCAGCGCCGTCGTGCCCTCGAAGTGGGCGTCGAACGACTCGTAGCCGGTGCCCGGCAACGCCCGCCGCGCGAGCGTGTTCTTGACCACCTTGTAGCCGGCCTTGGCCTTGCGCAGCTGCGCCCGCAGCTCGGTGACCTGCGGCACGTTGATGCCCTTGTAGTCGATCAGGATCGCCGCGTCCGCCTCGTGGAAGACCTCGGCGAGCATCTGGAGCTCGCTTTCCTTGTCCGCTCGTGTGACTGCCATGACTGCCGGCTCCTAACGCTTCGCCGCGGTTTCGACGCGGCCCTCATCGACCTTCACGCCCGGGCCCATCGTCGAGGACACCGTGATGCTGCGCAGGTACTTGCCCTTCGCCGCCGCCGGCTTGGCCTTGACGATGCTGTCGAGCAGCGCCGAGGCGTTCTCGATCAGGCTCTGCGGCGGAAACGACGTCTTGCCGACCGGGGCATGGACGATGCCGGTCTTGTCGACGCGGAACTCGACCTTGCCGGCCTTGATCTCCTGCACCGCCTGCGACACGTTCGGGGTCACGGTGCCGGTCTTCGGGTTGGGCATCAGGCCGCGCGGCCCGAGCACCTTGCCGAGCTTGCCGACCACGCGCATCATGTCGGGAGTGGCGACGACCGCCTCGAAGTCGAGCCAGCCGCCGGCGATCTTCTCCACCAGCTCCTCGCCGCCGACGACGTCGGCGCCCGCCTCCTGCGCTTCCTTCTGCTTGTCCGGCGCGGCGATGACCAGCACGCGCTTCGACTTGCCCAGCCCGTGCGGCAGGACGACCGTGCCACGGACCATCTGGTCCGCGTGCTTGGGATCGACGCCGAGGCGTATCGACAACGCCACGGTCTCGTCGAACTTGGCGAACTTGATCTTCTGGACCAGCGGCAATGCCTCGTCCAGCGCGTACGGCCGGTCCTCGACCTGCTGCCGCGCCGCCGTGTATTTCTTGCCGTGTGTTCTCATGTGACTCCCGTGTGGTGTTGTCGGCCCCTGCGGACCTCCCACGGCTCGGTTCTTCGTTCCGTTCTTCGTCCTTCGTTCTTCGTTCGTCGTCCGTCCCTAGCCCACCACGTCGAGGCCCATCGAGCGGGCGGTCCCGGCGACGGTCTTGACCGCGGCCTCGAGCGAGCCGGCGTTCAAGTCCGGCAGCTTCAGCCGGGCGATCTCCTCGACCTGCTTCTGCGTCACGGTGCCGACCTTGTTCTTGTTCGGCTCCGCCGATCCCTTGGCCAGGTTGGCGGCGCGCTTGAGCAGCACCGAGGCGGGCGGTGTCTTGGTGATGAAGCTGTACGACCGGTCCGAGTACACCGTGACCACCGCCGGGATGATCAGTCCCTCGTCCTTCGCCGTGCGGGCGTTGAAGGCCTTGCAGAAGTCCATGATGTTGACGCCGTGCGGGCCGAGCGCCGTGCCCACCGGGGGCGCCGGCGTCGCCTTGCCGGCGGCAATCTGCAGCTTCACCATCGCTTGAATTTTCTTTGCCATGTCGCTTCCCGCGGGACCGTGGTCCCGCGCTCACTGCTGTTGGTCCGCGCGCCGCCTAGAGCTTCTCGACCTGCAGGAAGTCGAGTTCGACCGGCGTCGAGCGGCCGAAGATGGTGACCATCACCTTCAGCGTGTTCTTGTCGGTGTTGACCTCGTCGACGACGCCGTTGAAGCCGGCGAACGGCCCCTCGTTGATCCGCACCTGGTCGCTCTTGTCGAAGCTGTACTTCGGCTTCGGCTTCTCCGCCGCGGTGCGCACCTGGGTCAGAATCTGCTCGACCTCGTCCTTGGTCAGCGGCGTCGGCTTGGCGCCGGCGCCGACGAACCCGGTGACCTTGGGCGTGTTCTTCACCACGTGCCACGCGTTGTCGGTCATCGTCATCTCGACGAGGATGTAGCCGGGGAAGAAGCGCTTGGACGACACCACCTTCTTGCCGCCGCGCATCTCCACCACGTCCTCGGTCGGGATCAGCACCTCGCCGATCTCGTCCTGCAGCCCGTACGCCTGCACCCGCTGCTGCAGCGACTCGGCCACCTTCTTCTCGAAGCCCGAGTAGGTGTGGACGATGAACCAGTTCTTCCCGGTGACTTCGGTCATGCGGCACCGAAGCGCGTGAAGATCTGCTGGACGACGGCGTTGAGCACCAGGTCGACCCCGAACAGATACAGGCCGAAGAAGGCCGACGTCAGGAGGACGACCACGGTCGTGGCGTACACCTCTTTCTGCGTCGGCCACGTGACGCGCCGCATCTCGGCGCGCACTTCGGCGAAGAACTCCCGCCAGCGCTGCCACCAGCCGAGCGGCGCACGCAGCCCCGTGTTCTCGTCGCCGTTGTCAAACTTGTCGGTCGCCACTGTCGATCCTTGAAGGCCCGCGGCACCAGAGCGCAGGCCCCGGCACGAAGGTTCGCCTTCCGCTGTTGAGGCCCGCGGCCTGTTCCCGGGCACCTGTCATGGCAGGCCAGGAGGGTCTCGAACCCCCAACCCCCGGTTTTGGAGACCGGTGCTCTACCAATTGAGCTACTGGCCTATCTCCAGGCCCAGGCCCCAGGGCCCAGGCTCCACGAGGGAGAAGTCTCTGGAACGCCCCAGGCCTGAAGCCTGGTCCTTACTTCTGCTCTTTGTGCGGCGTGTGCTTGCGGCAGAACGGGCAGAACTTGCTCAGCTCGATCCGCTCGGTCGTCTTCTTCTTGTTCTTCGTGGTGCTGTAGTTGCGCCGCTTGCACTCGCCACAGGCCATTTGAATGATGTCGCGCATGTGTCTTCCTGCCGGTCGCGCGTCGCGGCCGTGCCTGCACGGCGCGGCCGGACGCGACCCCTATGAGCTGCCCGATGAGCTACTCGACGATCTCGGTCACCGTGCCGGCGCCGACGGTGCGCCCGCCCTCGCGGATGGCGAAGCGCGCGCCCTTCTCGAGGGCCACCGGCGCGATCAGCTCGGCGCTGATCTGCGTGTTGTCGCCCGGCATGATCATCTCGACGCCCTCGCCGAGGTGCAGCGAGCCGGTGACGTCCGTCGTCCGGATGTAGAACTGCGGACGATAGCCGTTGAAGAACGGGGTGTGGCGGCCGCCCTCTTCCTTCGACAGCACGTAGACCTCGGCCTTGAACTTGGTGTGCGGGTTGATCGTGCCGGGCTTGGCCAGCACCTGGCCGCGCTCGACGTCGGTCTTCTCCACGCCACGCAGCAGGACCCCGATGTTGTCGCCCGCCTCGCCCGAATCGAGCAGCTTGCGGAACATCTCGACGCCGGTGACCACCTTCTTGGTCGTCGGCTTGAAGCCGACGATCTCGATTTCCTCGCCGACCTTGACCTTGCCGCGCTCGACGCGGCCGGTGACCACGGTGCCGCGGCCGGAGATCGAGAACACGTCCTCGATCGGCATCATGAACGGCTTGTCCACTTCGCGCTCGGGGATCGGGATGTAGGCATCGAGCGCTTCCATCAGCTTGGTGATGCTCTCGACGCCATCGGCCTCGCCGTTGAGCGCCTTGAGCGCCGACACCCGGACCACCGGCACGTCGTCGCCGGGGAAGCCGTAGCTCTTGAGCAGCTCGCGCACCTCGAGCTCGACCAGGTCGACCAGTTCCGCGTCGTCCATCATGTCGACCTTGTTCAGGGCGACGACCAGGTAGGGCACGTTGACCTGCCGCGCCAGCAGCACGTGCTCGCGCGTCTGCGGCATCGGGCCGTCGACGCAGCTGACCACGAGGATGGCGCCGTCCATCTGCGCCGCGCCGGTGATCATGTTCTTGATGTAGTCGGCGTGGCCCGGGCAGTCGACGTGGGCGTAGTGACGGTTGGCCGTCGCGTACTCGACGTGGCTGCTCGCGATGGTGAGAATCTTGGTCTCGTCACGACGGCCCTGCGACTCGGACGCCTTGGCGACCTGGTCATAAGGCACGAACTTCGCCCACCCCTTGTCGGCCGCGACCTTGGTCAGGGCCGCGGTGAGCGTGGTCTTGCCGTGGTCGATGTGGCCGATGGTTCCGACGTTGACGTGCGGTTTGGACCGATCGAATTTCTCTTTCGCCATGTCTCTCTTCTCGCGGACTGACATCCGGCCCCTTGCCGGCGTCGTATGCCTTCCCCGAACTCACCTGCGGTCGCGCGCGCACCGGGCCGGCTCCGCCGCCGCCGCCGCGAGCTGTTGGAGCCGATGACCAGGATTGAACTGGTGACCTCGTCCTTACCAAGGACGCGCTCTGCCAACTGAGCTACATCGGCCCACCGTCGCCGCCCTCGCCGCTGACGCACCCTCGGCGCGTCACAATCTCATCGAGAACCAACAGAACCTGCGTGCCGAGCCGCGCTCGCCGCGGCGGCCGCGTGCGAGCGAAGGCTGGAGCGGGAGACGGGGATCGAACCCGCGACCAACAGCTTGGAAGGCTGTGACTCTACCACTGAGTTACTCCCGCCCGACCGTATGGCACGACCCGCGCGAAACCCCGTCCCGCCTGACAACTGGTGGGCAGGGGAGGATTCGAACCTCCGTAGCCCTGGGGCGGCAGATTTACAGTCTGCTGCGATTGACCGCTCCGCCACCTGCCCATCCTGGCGCGTGGGCAGCGAGACGCGGCCTCCGCCGCTCGCGCACCGACCCGCGAACCCTTCGGTACTCTTGTAAAAACTGTTGAGGATTGCCCTGTTATCGACCGCGCCCCGTATCCTGTCTGGCTGCCCAGCCATGAGCCCGATGTTGGAGCTGGCGGAGGGATTTGAACCCCCGACCGGCTGATTACAAATCAGCTGCTCTACCGGACTGAGCTACGCCAGCCAGACGAAACGGGAATCGTAGCACGTCCCGTGCCAGACGCGCAACTCGGGCCGGCAAGGCCAGTTAGGGACCGTCTGCTCCTCCTCCGGAGTTGAACGGCCGGGTTAGGGCCTCCTCCGGCTTCGGCGCTGCCGTACGGCCTCGAACAAGACGATGGCCGCCGCCGCCGAAACATTGAGACTACTCACGTGCCCGGCCATGGGGATGGCGGCCACGAAATCGCACCGCTCGCGGACCAGACGCCGGAGGCCATGGCCCTCGGCGCCCACGACCAGCGCGATCGGCACTGTCAGATCCAATTCATAGTATGGCGTTTCGGCATCGGCGTCCAGCCCCACGGTCCAGACCCCGGCCTCCTCGAGCTCCTCCAGGGCGCGGGCGATGTTGACGACGTCGGCAACGGGCACGTGGTGGACGGCCCCGGCCGACGCCTTGGCGGCCGCGCCATCGAGCGGCGCCGCCCGCCGTGTCTGCCGCACGACGCCGGTCGCGCCGGCCGCATCCACCGTGCGCAGGATCGCGCCCACGTTCTGCGGATCCTCGATCCCGTCGAGGACCACGATGAGCGGCGGCGTCTCCCCCGCCGCCGCGAGGCTCGCGAGCGTGGCCTCGGGCAGGCCGGTCACCTCGGCCACGATGCCCTGATGCACGCCGTGGCGGGCGTCGCGATCGAGCGTCTCCGCGGGGACGCGCACGACGCCGACACCGCGCGCCTCGGCGTCGGCGATCACGCGCCGCACCCGCTCGTCGTCGCGGCGCGCGACGCGCAGCTGCCGTACGCGTCCGGCCCGCAGCGCTTCGGCGACGGCGTTGATGCCGTAAATGATCATCAGGGGTCAGGGATCAGGGATCAGGGATCAGGGCGGCGAACGTCGCGGCGCGCTCGCGGCATCCGATGACCGGGGGCAGCCCGTCGGTCCGCGTCAGCGCGGTCGCACGGTCGACGGCCGGCACGATCAGGTCGAGCTCGGGCCCTTCACCCTCGCCCGTGAGCGCGACGCGAATCGGGTGCAGCAGCGCCCGGCCTTTCAGCCCGGTGCGCGTCTTGACGCGGCCGACAGCGGCGCGGAACGTCTCGCGATCCACGAGCCGCGGCGCGCGACGCAGGTCGTCGGCGAGCGCCGCGACCACGGCGCGCGCCTCGGGCTCGGACATCTCCCGCCGGGTGTCGTCGCGCGACAGCGTCCGCACGGCATCGTAGGAGAAGATCGTGCGCATCCGATCCGGCAACTGCGACAGCCGGTCGATCGACGCGGTCAGCGCGGGAACGATACCGAGCAGCCACGCGCGGGCGGCCTCGGACACCGCACCGGCCGCCTGGGCCGGCGGCGGCAGGAACGGCAGCGCCAGGTCGACCAGCCGGGCCGGGTCCGCCGCCTTCAGGTAGTGGCGATTCACCCACGACAGCTTGTCCTCGTCGAACACGCCGGCGCTGTGCGCGACGGATGCCAGGTCGAAGCGCCGCGCCAGCTCCGGCAGCGGCAGCAGTTCCTCCCCGTCGCCGGGCGACCAGCCGATCAGCGCGAGGTAATTCACCAGCGCTTCCGGCAGGTAACCCTTGTCGCGGAATTCGGCGACCGAGGTCGCGCCGTGCCGCTTCGACAGCGGCGTGTGGTCCGGGCCCATCACGAGCGACAGGTGGGCAAACGCCGGCGGCCGCCAGCCGAACGCCTCGTAGAGCAGGATCTGCCGCGGCGTGTTCGAGATGTGATCCTCGCCGCGCACGACGTGGGTCACCTGCATCAGCGCATCGTCGACGACGACCGCGAAGTTATAGGCGGGCGTCCCGTCGGAGCGCACCAGGATCGGATCGCCGATGACGTCGGTGTGCACGGTCACCGGCCCACGGACGATGTCGCGGAAGGTGACCTCGCGCCCGGCGGGCACGCGCAGTCGGAGCACCGGCCGCTCGCCGCCGGCGATGCGGGCGGCGGCGTCCTCGGGCGCGATGGCGCGACAGCGCCCGGAGTACTTCGGCGGCAGACCCTGCGCCAGCAGTGCCTGGCGGTCGGCGTCGAGCATTTCGGGGGAACAGAAACAGCGGTAGGCCTGCCCGTGCTCGAGCAGCCGGCGGGCATGATCGGCGTAGATCGCGAGCCGCTCGGACTGCCGGTACGGTCCATGCGCGCCGCCCGCATCCACGCCCTCGTCCCACCACAGGCCCATCCAGCGCAGGTCGGTCAGGATGGCCTGCTCGGAGTCCCGTCGAGGAGCGCACGAGATCGGTGTCCTCGATGCGCAGAATGCAGGTGCCGCTCGCGTGGCGCGCGGCCAGCCAGTTGAACAACGCGGTGCGGGCGTTGCCGACGTGCAGGTGTCCGGTTGGAGACGGGGCGAAGCGAACTCTGGTCACGCGCGTGGTCAGGCCGTCTGCACCAAGGCTACCGCATGGCAGGCCATCGCTTCGCCGCGGCCGACGTCGCCGACGCCCTCGTTGGTCTTCCCCTTGATGCTGACGGCGCCCGGCTCGAGGCCGAGGGCGCCGGCCAGGTTCGCGCGCATGGCGTCCAGGTACGGCACCAGCTTCGGCCGCTCGGCGATGACGGTGACGTCGACGTTGACGATGGCGTAGCCCGCCTGCGCGGACGAGGGCGGCGGCGTCGGCCAGCAGGCGGACGCTGTCCGCGTCCTTCCACCGCGGATCCGTGTCCGGATACAAGCGGCCGATGTCGCCGACCGCGGCGGCGCCGAGAATGGCGTCGGTCACGGCGTGACAGACGATGTCGGCGTCGGAGTGCCCCTGCAGGCCGCGGTCGAACGGGACGCGCACGCCGGCCAGCACCAGGGGCCGGCCCGCGACCAGGCGATGCAGGTCGTACCCGGTGCCGATGCGGATCACGGGCGGCCGCGGGTGCCCCGCCTGCACCCGCGCCCGTGCCCACGCCAGATCATCCGCGGTGGTCACCTTGACGTTGGCCGGGTCTCCGTCGACGAGGTACACGGGCACGCCCGCGCGCTCGACCAGCGTCGCCTCGTCGGTGACCGGCACCTCGGGCGAGGCGGCCATCGCCTCGACGAGCACGGCGCGGCGGAAGGCCTGCGGCGTCTGCGCGAGGAAGATCGTGTCGCGCGGCAGGGTCGCGCGGACGATGCCGCCGGTCTGCCGCCTCCGCCTGCTTGACCGTGTCGGTGACGGCGATGGCGGCGATGGCGGCGCCGTGCGTCGCCGCCGCCCGCACGGTGCGCTCGATGAGGTCGCACGCTCACGAACGGCCGCGCCGCGTCGTGAATGACGACGATGTCGGCGGCGTCGGAGATGCGGGCCAGGGCATTGCCGACCGAGTCCTGCCGGCGGGCGCCGCCGCTGACATAGGCCAGCGGCTTTCCCAGCGGCGGCTGATCGGACGCGCCGGCGCCGGACGCATCGCCGGGCGGCAGCGCGACGACGATCTCGTTCACCAGCGGGCAGGCGGCGAAGGCGGCGAGGCTGCGCGCCAGCATCATGCGGCCGTCGCCGAGGTCGAGAAACTGCTTCGGCCGGCTCGTGCCAATCCGCGTCCCGGCGCCACCGGCCGCGATGATGGCCGCTACGTGCATAACAGGCGCCCCCGCTCGCGCCCACCGGCGATGTCGGCCACGCGCGCGGCGGTGACGTCGAGGACGCGGGTGAGGTCGGCCGCGCCAAGGGCAGCGGGCGCATAGACGACGACCAGCGCGTTGCTCGTCGCCGTCGTGACCATCGTCCGCGCCGAGTCCGAGGTCGGGTTGCCGAAGGGCCCCTCGTCGTCGACCAGAGCGAGTGCGCCCGCCGACGTGCACCGTGTCCTTGCGGATGCCCGCGTACTCCTCGCCGTCGCGCCCGAGCCGCAGCGTCACGGGGCCACGCATCTGGCCGAGATCGTACAGACCGTAGGGGAGCTGAAACTCCAGCGAGCACCAGTTGATGATGTCGACGAGCGAGTTCACGCGGGGCAGGGGCTGCCCCTTGCGGACGCGGCGGAGCAGCGCTTCGTTCGACGGCCGGGTCTTCGTCGGATCGAGTCCCACCCGCTTGTACATCGTGCGCACCGACGCGGTGTCGGCGGGGGGCTGCGCGCGGGTGCGCTGTTCGGCCCGGCCGAGCTCGTCGTCGAGCCGCGGGTCGCGGTCGGACACGCGGGCGGCCTCCCACCAGAGCACGCCGGGGCGGACGATCGGGGCCAGGTCGGGCGCCAGCGTGAACAGCTCGACGGTCACGACGGGGAATTGTAGCCTGCGGCGGTGCCCGTCATCGGATTCGTCTATGCTCTTAGCTGAATGCTGGACTTCTTGCTCCACGTCGACGAGTACCTCACCGCCCTCATCGCCCAGTACGGCACTCTCACTTACGGCATCCTGTTCGTGGTCATCTTTGCCGAGACCGGCCTGGTGGTCACGCCGTTCCTGCCCGGCGATTCGCTGCTCTTCGCCGCCGGCACCTTCGCCGCGACCGGCGCCCTCCGGCTCGACGTGCTGGTCGTGGTCCTCGTGGTCGCCGCCGTCATCGGCGACGCGGTCAACTACGCCATCGGCCGGCGGCTGGCGCAGACGTTCCTCGACGAGGCGCGCGAGACGAGCTGGCTGCACAAGGTGGTGAAGCGCGAGCACGTACAGCGGGCGCACGACTTCTTCGAGAAGCACGGCGGCAAGGCGGTCGTGCTGGCCCGCTTCGTGCCCATCGTGCGCACGTTCGTGCCCTTCGTCGCCGGCGGCGCGACGATGACCTACCGCATCTTCGCCATCTACAACGTCACCGGCGCCATTCTGTGGGTGGGCATCTGCGCCGGCGCCGGCTATCTGTTCGGCAACATTCCGATCGTGCAAGGAGAACTTCGAGCTGGTCGTCCTCGCCATCGTCGCGCTCTCGGTGCTGCCGATCGTGGTCGAGGTGCTGAAGAACTGGCGGCGGGCCCCCGAGTCCCAGGAGCAGGACGCGCATGAGCGAACCGATCGCTTCGTCGGGCAAGGGCATGAAGCTGCACACCAAGATCCTGCTCGGGCTCGCTGGTGGGACTCGCCCTCGGCCTCACCGTCAACCTCACCGTCGGCACCGAGAATCCGACCGTCGAGATGGTCAACGACTACGTCGCCGTGCCGGTCGGGCAGATCTTCCTGCGCATGCTGTTCATGGTCGTCATGCCGCTGGTCTTCGCCAGCATCGCGCTCGGCGTCGCCGGCGCTCGGCGACATCCGCAAGGTCGGGCGCATCGGCGGCAAGGCCATCGCCTACTTCTTCGTCACCACGGCGCTGGCCACCACGCTCGGGCTGATCGTGGTCAACGTCATGCGGCCGTGGGAGCGGGTGACGCCGGAGACGCGGGTGGAGCTGATGGAACGCTTCTCCGGCGACGCGTCGACGCCGGGTGGAGGCGGCGGCCATGTCCACGTTCGGGATGGACACGCTCGTCAACATCGTGCCGCGCAACCCGATCCGGGCAGCGGCCGACACCGACATGCTCGGCGTGATCTTCTTCGGCCTGATGTTCGGCGCCGCGCTGACGCTGATCCCGCCGGCCAAGGCGAAGCCGATGATCGAGGTGCTCGAGGCGCTGAACGCCGTCGTCACGGCGATCATCCACTTCGCGATGCTGCTGGCGCCTTTCGGCGTCGCCGCGCTCATCTTCACCGTCTCCTCGCGCTTCGGCTTCGACCTGATGCTCGCCGTCGCCGCCTTCGTCGTCACCGTGCTGGTGGCGCTGCTGCTGCACGTCGGCCTCACGCTGTCGGCCATCATCCGCTTCCTCATCGGCATGTCGCCGCTGCTGTTCTTCTCGCGCATCCAGGCGGCGCTGGTCACCGCGTTCTCGACCAGCTCGAGCAGCGCCACGCTGCCGACCGCGATCGACGTCGCGCACGAGCAGCTCGGCGTGCCGCAGCGGATCGCCGGCTTCGTGCTGCCGATCGGCAGCACGATGTGCATGAACGGCACCGCCATCTTCGAGGGCATCACCGTCATCTTCCTGGCGCGAGATCTTCGGCGTCGACCTGTCGATCCCGCAGATGGCGATCGTGATGGTCGATGTCGGTCATCACCGCGATCGGCGCCGCCGGCGTTCCCGGCGGCTCGATCCCGCTGCTGGTCGGCATGCTGACGATGTTCGGCGTGCCCGGCGAGGGCATCGCCATCGTCCTCGGCGTCGACCGCATCCTCGACATGTCGCGCACCACGGTCAACGTGTGCGGCGACATCTGACGGCGGCGACCTGGGTGGCGAAGAGCGAGAACATGTGGACGCGCGACTCGGTGCCGTCGCCGCGGCAGGCGGTCGTGCGGGCACGTCCCTGAACCGACCCGCGCTCCTCAGCCCCGCGCGTTGCCGCTCCTCGTCTCACCGGCGGCGCGATGATCTCGCGCACGCGCGCGGCCAGCGCGCGGACCGCGCGGATGTCGGGTTCGGCGGCGGCCACGGTCGCGATCGGCTCGTGCACCATCAGGGCTCGACCTCGCCGGGGCAGGTCATCAGACGCCCCTTGCGCATCACGTGCCGGCTGCCGGCCACCGAAATCGGCACGATCGGCAGTCCCGCCTGCACCGCCGGATAGAGGCTGCCGCCCTTGAACGGGCCCAGCGCGCCCGGTCAGCGCTGCGCGTCCCCTCCGGAAACACCAGCAGCGACAGGCCGCGCGCGGTCAGCCCGTTCGCCCACTCGAACACTCCGCGCGGATCGACCTTGCGCCGGTTCACCAGCAGGTGCCCGGTCCGGCTCAGGTGCCAGCCGAGGAACGGAAAACGGCCGAGCGAGTCCTTGGCGATGATCCGCAGCTGGTAGGGCAGCGAGGCGAAGAGCACCGGGATGTCGTAGATGCTCTGGTGGTTGGCGACGAAGACATAGGTGGTCCCCGGCGTCAGCCGCTCGAGCCCGGCGATCCGCACCCGGACGCCCGTGGTCACGAGAATCAGCCGCGACCAGCTGCGCGCGCACCAGTGCGCGAAGTAGCCGCGCGACTCGAACAGGCTCGAGCCGATGCGACAACGTGCCGAGCACGATGGTGTAGACGGTAATGGCGGGAATGAGCCAGAAGACGGTCCGCCACCAGTGAAACGGCGGCAGTCGCACGCTCACGCCGGCAGCCGGCACGCGGCCGCGAGGACGGCAGGCGGGTTGTTCACTTGCCGGGGGTCGGCGGCGCGGCGGCAATCGGCGCCACGGCGCCCGCCTGCCCGGCGCCGCGGCCTTCGGACCGCTCCGGCGGCGGCTGATCGCCGGCGCCGGGGGACGCGACCCGATGCGGAGCGGGCGTCGACGCCTGCGCCGGCTGGATCGACCGCGACGACCCGCGCCGTGGCTCGTCGCGATCCATGCCGGCGGTGGCGAGGCTCGGGTCGATGTAGCGGCCGAAGATCATCTTCCCCGCCGTCGTCTGCAGCACGCTGGTGACGACGATGTCGATGGTCTTGCTGATCATCTTGCGCGCGTTGTCCACGACCACCATGGTGCCGTCGTCGAGGTAGGCGACGCCCTGGTTGTATTCCTTGCCTTCCTTGAGGATGAAGACCTTCATGATCTCGCCGGGCAGCACCACCGGCTTGAGCGCGTTGGCGAGCTCGTTGATGTTGAGGACGTCGACGCCGCGCAGCTGCGCGACCTTGTTGAGATTGAAGTCGTTGGTGACGATCTTGCCCTGCAGCGTGCGCGCCAGCTCGATGAGCTTGAGGTCGACCTCGCGCACCTCCGGATAGTCGGCGTCGGAGATCGTCACCTCGACGCCGGACATCTTCTGGATCTTCTGCAGGATGTCGAGGCCGCGGCGGCCGCGGTTGCGCTTCATCGAGTCGGCCGAGTCGGCGACCAGCTGCAGCTCCTTGAGCACGAACTGCGGAATGACCAGCGTCCCGTCGAGAAAGCCGGTATCGCACAGGTCGGCGATGCGGCCGTCGATGATCACCGAGGTATCCAGGATCTTGTAGCGGCGCTGCGGGCCGGCGGCGCGGAACAGGCTGAGCAGGCGCGACGGCTCGAGCCACTCGCCGCGGCGGCCGCCGAGCACGACGCCGAGGTAGGGCAGCACGAGCAGCAGGAAGCTGTGCAGGAAGGCGACCCGGCGGTTCGCCGCGTCGGCCCAGAACAGCGCCGCGCCGACGCCCTTGGCGATGGCCAGGCCGATGGCGCCGCCGAGCAGCGCGCCGAGAACGCGGGTCAGCGCCAGGTCGCGCAGGAGCCACTCGAAGGTCACCGCGAGTCCGGCGAGGCCGAGCCCGAAGAGCACGTTGGCGAGCGGATCGGGACCAACCGGGCGGAGCAGGTAGGCGGTGTAGGCGACCGCCCCGGTCAGCAGCAGGCGAGCCAGAATGAACCAGGCCATGTTCCTTCGATCCGGTATGACGACACGAATGACACCCGAACAGTAGAACCGCCGGACGGATCAAGTCAACAAGGCATCGAGGGCTTCGCCGACGTGCGTCACGCCGATCCGTTCCGCCTGCGTGCCCTCGCCATCGACGTTGGCCGCGGGCAGGACGATGCGCGTGAACCCCATCTGCTCGGCCTCGCGGATGCGCAAGGCCGCCTGCGGCACGCCGCGCACTTCCCCGCCGAGGCCGACTTCGCCGAACACCGCCGTCGCCGGGAGCAGCGGCCGGTTGCGGACGCTGGAGGCGACTGCCGAGACGATGGCCAGATCCGCCGCCGGCTCTTCGACGCTCATGCCACCGGCGATGTTGACGAACACGTCGTCGGCCACCAGGTGCAGGCCGGCACGCTTCTCGAGGACCGCGAGGAGGAGCGAGAGTCGGTTGGCGTCGATGCCCACCGCCATCCGCTTGGCCATCCCGAACGAGCTGGTGCTCGCCAGCGCCTGCACTTCGACCAGGATCGGCCGCGATCCCTCGACCGAGCACAGCACCGCGGAGCCGGGTGTGGCCACGGGACGCTCGGCGAGAAACAGCGCCGACGGATTGGCCACGGGCCGGAGTCCGGCCCCGGTCATCTCGAAGACCCCGAGCTCGCTGATGGCGCCGAAGCGGTTCTTCACCGCGCGCACCACGCGGTGCGAATGGTGGCGCTCGCCCTCGAAGTAGAGCACCGTGTCCACCACGTGCTCGAGCGCCTTCGGCCCGGCCAGGCTGCCGTCCTTGGTCACGTGGCCGACGAGGAAGGTCGGAATGTTGTGGCCCTTGGCGGTGAACAGAAACTGCGTCGCCGCCTCGCGCACCTGGCCGATGCTGCCCGGCGCCGACTGGAACTTCAGGGAAAACACCGTCTGCACCGAGTCCACGACCAGCAGCAGCGGCCGGATCCGCCCCACCTCCTCGAGAATGCTCTCGATGCAGGTCTCGGCGAGCAGGAACAGCGGCGCGTCGCCGACGCCGAGCCGATCGCCGCGCGACTTGATCTGGTGCTCGGATTCCTCGCCCGACGCGTAGAGGACGGTGCCGTGCGCCTGCGCGAAGTTGGCCGCCGCCTGCAGCAGCAGCGTGGACTTGCCGATGCCCGGCTCGCCGCCGAGCAGGACGAGCGACCCGGGGACAATGCCGCCGCCGAGGACGCGATCGAATTCGCCGATGCCGCTGGCGATGCGCGCCGCCGACGAGGCTTCGATCTCGGAGTAGCGCTTGGCGCCCGGCGTCGAGCCGCCAGGCAGCGCGTAGCGGTGCATCGAGGTGACGCCGGGGCCGGCGTCGGACGGGCGCTCCTCGACCAGCGCGTTCCACGCCCCGCAGTCGGCGCACCGGCCCTGCCACTTCGGTGACTGGGCGCCGCACTCCTGGCAGACGAACACGGGTTTCGGCGTCTTCACGGCTCGCCCGCCGCCGCGGGCAGCAACGGGGTCAACGCGGCTGGGGCCATCACGCCATCTTACCGTCGTCCTGGCGCCGGCGTTTTTGCCTCAGTCGTAGCGGCGATGCACGCGCGAGCCGAGGCGGCACAGCACCTCGTAGGGGATCGACGAGATCGCGGCCGCCATCTCCCGCGCGTCGAGGCGCTGCAGCGGCGCGTCGCCCTGCGCGCCGAGAAACACCACCTCGTCGCCGGGAGCGACGCCGGCAATGTCGGTGATGTCGGCGGTCAGCATGTCCATGCTGACGGCACCGACGATTCGCGCCCGCTGCCCGCGGATGAGCACGTGGCCGCGACCCTCGAGGCGGCGATCGAGCCCGTCGGCATAGCCGGCCGGAATGATGGCGAGCGTCGTCGCGCGCTCGGGCCGGCAGCGGGCGCCGTAGCCGACGGCCTCGCCGGCGCGCACGCCTTTCACCGCCACCACCCGGCTGGTCAGCGACATCACCGGACGCAGCGCGATCGTCGTCGCCAGCGGCGGCGGGACGAGGCCGTGCAGCAGGAGCCCGGGCCGCACCAGGTCGTACCACACGCGCGAATCGCGCAGCAGGCCGGCGCTGTTGGCGGCGTGTCGGTAGCGCGGCCGGCCGCCGAGACCCGCGATCACCCCGCACGCCTGATCGAAGGCGACGCGCTGGCGCTCGAAGAGATCGGTTTCCGGCTCGTCGGCCGTCGCGAAATGCGTATAGACGCCTTCCAGCTCCAGGTTCGCGCCCGCGAGAAGCTCCGGCAGCGTCCACGCGAGGTTTTCGTGGCGGAAGCCGAGGCGGTGCATGCCGGTGTCGATCTTCAGGTGGTAACGCACGCGGACGCCGCGGGCGGCGGCGGCGGCCTGCAGGGCACGCCCGGCCGACGGGCTGGCGATCGTCGGCGTCAGGTCGTGGTCGAAGACCCCGGCCGGATCGCTGACGCTGAGCGCGCCGAACACCAGGATGCGCGCGCCGACCCCCGCCTGGCGCAGCTCGATGCCCTCCTCGATGTCGGCCACCGCCAGCCACCGCGCGCCCGCCTCTTCCAGGGCGCGGGCGACGCGCACGGCGCCGTGTCCGTAGGCGTTGGCCTTGACCACCGCGAGGATGCCGGGCGGCGCGGCCGCGCCTCGCGCGGCGCCGCGGTTGAGCGCCGCCTCCGCCGCCAGGTGGCTGGCGATCGCCTGGTAGTTGGCGCGCGTCGCGGCGAGGTCGACGTGCGCCGAGGTGCACCGGATCACGCGGGCATGATCACACGGAACGGCGCCAGCACGCGGGGTCAGGCGTGCTCGGCGAGGTTGGCGAAACGCGTCTGCTGCCGCAGGAAGGCGAGCTTGACGACGCCGGTCGGGCCGTTGCGCTGCTTGGCGAGGATGAGCTCGGCCATCCCGTCGCTCTCCGCCGGCTCGTTGGACTGCTTGTACATCTCCTCGCGGAAGATCAGGATCACCACGTCGGCATCCTGTTCCAGGGCGCCCGATTCGCGCAGGTCGGAGAGCTGCGGCCGCTTGTCCGAGCGCGCCTCCGGGGCGCGGGAGAGCTGCGACAGGACGACGATGGGGACGTTGAGCTCCTTGGCCAGGCCCTTCAGCGAGCGCGAGATGCCGGCCAGTTCGAGCGTCCGGTTCTCGTAGCGGCCGCGCCCGGTCATCAACTGGATGTAGTCCACCGCCAGCAGGTCGAGACCGTGCTCCGCCTGCAGGCGGCGAGCCTTGGCGCGCATCTCGAGGACGCCGGCGCCGGCGGTGTCGTCGATGTAGAGGTTGGCGGCGCTCAGGGTCTCCAGCGCGTGCGTGATGTTGCCGTACTCCTTCTGCCCGATCTGCCCGCTCATCAGCCGGTAGTTGTCGATCCGGGCCTCGGACGCGAGCATGCGCATGAACAGCTGTTCCTTCGACATTTCCAGGCTGAAAAAGCCGGCGATGCCGCTGGTCGTCGCGACGTGCTGGGCGATGTTGAGGACGAGACTGGTCTTCCCCATCGACGGCCGCGCGGCGACGATGATCAGGTCGCCGCGCTGGAAGCCGCGCGTCATCTTGTCGATCTCGGTGAAGCCGGTGGCGACGCCGGTGATGAAGCTCTTGTGCTCGAACAGCTGCTCGATCTTGGGGAAGCTGTCCTTGACCAGGTCCCGCATCGGGACGAACCCGGCCTTGATGCGGTCGTCGGCGACCGAGAAAATCGCGCTCTCCGCCTCGTCGAGGATGAGGTCGGCGTCCTGGTCGGCCTCGTAGGCGTTGGCGAGGATCTTGTTGGCGGAGTAGATGAGGCTGCGGAGGGTGGACTTCTCCTTGACGATCCTCGCGTAGTACTCGACGTTGGTGGCGCGCGGCACGCCGTCGACCAGCGAGGCGATGTAGGCCGGCCCGCCGACCTCGTCGAGGTCGCCGGCACGCTCGAGCTCCTCTTTCAGCGTCACCAGGTCGATCGGCTGGCTGCGCTCGGCCAGCGCGATCATGCGATCGAAGATGCGGCGGTGCGCGTCACGGAAGAAGGCGCGCGGGTCGAGCACCGAGGCCGCGACGTTGTACGCCTCGTTGTCGATGAGGATGGCGCCGAGCACCGACCGCTCCGCGTCGAGACTGTGCGGGAGCGTACGTTCCGGAGTGGTGCGCGTGGCAACGTCGGGCATGGTGCGGCGGGCGCAGCGATTGTCTCATACGTGCGGACAGGCAAAAGGCCGAACCGGAAATTTTCCGGTTCGGCCTTTCACGTGCTGCGGGCGTTCGACCAATTGCCGCAGGGCTGCGGCGCGGCGCTACTCGTCCCGGCCGACGGTAACCTTGACCTGGGCGGTCACGTCGCGATGCAGCTTGACCGGGACGGTGCTCTCGCCGAGCGCCTTGATCGGATCGGGCAGCAGGATCTTGCGCCGATCGATCTCGAAGCCCTTGGCGGCGAGCAGGTCGGCGATGTCGCCGTTGGTCACCGACCCGTACAGCTGGTCGTTCTCGCCGACCTTGCGATTGATGGTCAGCTCGAGCGCCGAGAGGCGCGTGGCGATGGCCTCGGCGGCGCCGCGCTCTTCCGACTCGCGCGCCTCCACCTGCTTGCGCTCCCGCTCCACCCACTTGCGGTTGGCGTCGGTGGCGGGCAGCGCGAGCTTGCGCGGCAGCAGGAAGTTGCGGGCGTAGCCGTCGGCGACCTTGACGATCTCGCCGCGGCGCCCGAGGTGTTCGACGTGGTCTCGGAGGATGACTTCCATGGCTAATCCGATGCGTAGGGCAGCAGCGCCAGTTGCCGCGCCCGGACGATGGCAATCCGCAGCCCGCGCTGGTGCTTGGCGCAGGTGCCGGAGATGCGCCGCGGCAGCACCTTGCCGCGCTCCGGCACGAAGCCGGTGAGCAGCTTCACGTCCTTGTAGTTGATGTCGTCGATCTTGTCCGCGCAGAACTTGCACACCTTGCGGCGGCGGAACAGGCCGCGGCGCTGCCCCTGCTTGCCGTCCGCCTTCTTGTCGTCGCCGCGCCCGCGCCCGCCGCCCGGGCCGCCGGATCGTCCTCGTCCCATCGGTGCCATGATTACGCCTCCGCCTCGATGCCGTCGAAGTCGGCATCATCCGAATCCTCGCTCTGTGGACCTTCGCCCGGCTGCCGGTCCGGCGGCAGTCCGCGCGCCACCCGGCGGCGGCGCGATTCCTCCTGCCGCTTGCTCCGCGCCCGCTCGGCCTTGATCTGCGCCTCGTCCACGCGGACGATGAGGTGGCGGAGCAGGCCGTCGGTGACCTTGAGGCGCCGATCGAGCTCGTGCACGAGCGCGCCGTCGCCCTTGATCACCTCGAGGACGTAGATGCCTTCCTTGTGATGGCCGATCTCGTAGGCGAGCTTGCGCCGCCCGCCGAAGGTGGCTTGCGCCTCGCTCTTGTCCAGCGTGCCGCCCATGCGGGCGACGATCTGTTCGACCTGGGTATGGAGATCCGCGACCTGCTGTTCGGTCGCATCGGGCCTGATGACGTAAACGAGCTCGTACGTGCGTTCCATTCGTGCTCCTTGTGGACATCCCGGCCGGCCGCGGGCGCGCCCGCCGTCCGCCGTGAACAGCCACCGTAGTGGCAAGGAGTGCCTCCGGCGCCCTACGCGCCGGTATCGTCCTGCTGTCGATCCGCTGCAGCGTTGAACGTGTTCATCACACGCTCGATGCCGTCGGAGACGAACATCTCCGCGGCATCGGCGGCCCGCTGCACGGCCGCCGCAATTGTATCCCGCTCGCCCGGGTCGAACGTGGACAGCACGTGATCGGCGAGGTCGCGCCGCGCGTCGCCGCGCCCCACGCCCACGCGCAGCCGCCCGAACTGGTCGCCGCCGAGCTGCTCGACGATCGAGCGCAGCCCGTTGTGCCCGCCGGCGCTGCCGCGCGCCCGCGCGCGCAGGCGGCCGAGCGGCAAGGCGACCTCGTCCACCACTACCAGCATGTCCGCCGGCTCGACCTGGAAGTAGTGCCGGAGCCGCGACACCGCGAAGCCGCTGTGGTTCATGAAGGTCAGCGGCTTGACCAGCATCGCGCCGCCCGGCTGGCGGGCGAACAGCGCCTGGTCGCGTTCGCGCCACGCCTCGCTCAACTGCCAGCGGCGCGCCACCTCGTCGATCACCCAGAAGCCGACGTTGTGCCGGGTGTCGCGATACTGCGGCCCCGGGTTGCCGAGGCCGACCAGCAGCTTCACGTCTACTTCTTGTCCTTCTTGTCCTTCTTCTCGTCCTCGGCCTCGGTCTTGCCCTTCTTGATGACCTCGGGCTCGCTGGTCGCGCCCGGCGCCGCCGCCACTGCCGCCGCCGGTTCGGCCGCGGCCGGCTCTTCCACCGCCCGCGGGGTGACGATGTGCAGCAGCATCAGGTCGCCGCCCTGCACCGGCGTCCACTTGGCATCGCCGATGACGTCGCGCACGTAGACGGCGTCGTTCAACCCGAGGTTGCTGACGTCGACCTCGATGTGATCCGGAATTTCGCCCGGCAGCGTCTCGATCTCGATTTCGCGGTGCACGAAGTCCAGCACCCCGCCCTCCAGCTTGACCCCGCGCGGCTCGCCCTTGGTCACGATCTGGACGGTGACCGTGATCCGGCGATCCATGTTGACGCGGAAGAAATCCGCGTGCAGCAGCCGCTCGCTCACCGGGTCGAGCAGGAACTCCTTGACCAGGACGCGCGCGTCGCCCTCGCCGTCCACCTTGAGGGTGATCAGCGTGTTGACGCCGGAGCCCGAGTGGAGGATGCGGAGCAGCGGCTTCGGATCGACCGCCACCGCGACCGTCGCGCCGGTCTCGCCTTCCTTCTGCGCCCCGTAGACCACCGCCGGAATCCGGCCCGCCGCGCGCAGCCGCCGCGCCTCGTTCTTGCCTCTCGTCTCCCGCTTGACCGCGTCGAGTGTAGCTTCCATGAGATGAGTCCTGACCTCACACGAACAATGAACTGACCGACGTCTCCTCGTGAATGCTGCGGATCGCCTGCCCGAGCAGGCGCGCCACCGGCAGCT
This sequence comes from uncultured Acidobacteriota bacterium, assembly GCA_963707795.1. Lineage (GTDB taxonomy): Bacteria > Acidobacteriota > Vicinamibacteria > Vicinamibacterales > UBA2999 > JACCSI01. Next base: position 2,769,181 of record OY970174.1, read on the forward strand.
CCACGATCTTCCCGCACCGGCGCCGTTTCTCTTCGACCGGGATCGTGTTGGTCACGATCAGCCGCTCGAGCGCGGAGTTCTCGATGCGGTCGAGCGCCGGACCCGACAGCACGCCGTGCACCGCGCACGCCAGCACCCGCTCGGCGCCGGCCTCCATGAGCGCCTGCGCGCCCTTTTGTATCGTCCCCGCCGTGTCGATGATGTCGTCGGCGATGACGCACGTCCGCCCGCTGACTTCACCGATGACGTTCATCACCTCGGCGGTGCCGTCGTCGCTGCGGCGCTTGTCGATGACGGCCAGTTCGGCGTCGAGGCGCTTGGCGTAGGCGCGGGCACGCTCGGCCCCGCCCGCGTCCGGCGCCACCATCGTCAGCCGCGGGAAATCCTGCCGCGACAGGTAGTCGATCATCACCGGCGCGGCAAACAGGTGATCCACCGGGATGTCGAAGAATCCCTGGATCTGCGCCTTGTGCAGGTCCATCGTCAACACCCGGTTGGTGCCGGCGGCGCTCACCAGGTTGGCCACCAGCTTGGCCGAAATCGGCACCCGCGGCTTGTCCTTGCGGTCCTGGCGCGCGTAGCCGTAATAGGGCAACACCGCCGTGATCCGCGACGCCGACGACCGCCGGAACGCGTCCACCATGATGAGCAGCTCGACCAGATGCTCATCGACCGGCGCGCACGTCGGCTGCACGATGAACACGTCGGTGCCGCGGATGTTCTCGTCGATCTGGAACGAGACCTCGGTGTCCGGGAACCGGCGCAGGCGGCATTGCCCGAGCGACACGCCGAGGAACTCGCAAATCTGCTTTGCCAGCTGCGGGGTGAGCGCTGCCCGGAGAACACCTTCAAGTCGCCGTAGCCAGTCGGTCGCATATCGTTTCGAGAGAACTGGTTGGGGCGGAAGGATTCGAACCTTCGAATACGGGATCCAAAGACCCGCGCCTTACCACTTGGCCACGCCCCAGCACGATGAATTGATCGGTCGAGACCCCTCGTCGGCGCGCTTGCCTGTCGGCCACCCGCTGCTCCCCGGTGTCGCGACGGGTGTCCGGTTCCTCCACCCACCACTCACAATATTGGACCCCTGGGAACACCCTAGCTTATACGACCCGACCGGGGCCTGCAAGCATCGGCCGGATGCGGCGGCTGTACTCGGCGCGCGACAGCGTACGGGTATGGACGACCTGCCATCCCGGGCGGGAAAGGTCCGCGGCGGTCCGCCGTGCGGCGTCAGGACGCTCGAACAGGCCGAAAACACGCCGATCCGGAACCGGACATCGCCGCCACCACCGCCCCCGCATCGAGCAGCGCGTGCTTGATGCGCGCGATCGTCGGATGGTGTCGGGTGACCGGGGGTTCCAGGTCGTTCTTGAGGCTCCGGGCCCACTCCGGCCAGCGATCGGGCAGCGCGCGGCGCGCCGGCTCGCGGCCGGGACGCCGCGGCTCGTTGTCGTACCAGCCGTAGGCCTCGACCGTGGACACGCCAAACGTCGGCCGGACGACGACCACGTCGGTCCGCGGCAGATCGGCGAGGGGATAGATGTCGTCGCCGCGGCCCAGCCCGAGGGCGGTGCCGCCGACGAGAAAGAAGGGCACGTCGGAGCCGAGGCGCGACGCCAGCCGGCTGAGCGTCGGCGCGTCCACGTCGAGCTCCCACAGGCGCGACAGGCCGAGCAGGGTCATCGCCGCGTCGGCACTGCCGCCGCCGAGGCCGGCGAGCGGCGGCACCCGCTTGGCGAGCGCCACATGAACACCGCGCGGGTTGTCGCCGCGGCGCCGGCCGACCGTGCGCCACAGGAGCGATGCGGCCTTCCAGATCAAGTTGCGGCGGTCGGTGGGCAGCGTCGGGTCGTCGCACTCGAGCACGAACGGTCCACGCCGTCGCGTGAAGGTGATGTCGTCGTGCAGGGCGAGCGACTGGAACACGGTGCGCAGGTTGTGGAAGCCATCCGGACGAACGTCGAGGACGCGAAGGTCGACGTTGATCTTGGCGTAGGCGGGAAGGACGAGCGACTCCGGCGCCATCGGTCAGCGTTCACCCGGTCCGCGCAGCGGCGCCACGGCGCGCAGGTCGTCGAGTTCGATCGGGACGACGCCCGCGGGCTCGTCGATGGCGAACGCCTTGGCATCGATGGCGGTGTTGATCTCGAGCTGCTGCAGCTCGGCGCGAATGTCGATGACGCCGGCATCCGGCGCCGCCCGGTCGGCCGCATTGCGGATGCGCACCACCCGCGGGAACCCGCCCTGGTGCTGCTCGTAATCGAGACGCCACTCGCCATGATCGGCGGCGACGACGGCGGTCACGCCGGCGCGCGCGCGCAGGTAGGCCGTGACGCCGGTGCCGAGGTCGACGGCGCGCCAGCCGGATGCCCACGCGCGTCCGTTGCCGGGCGCCGCGCCCTCGACGAGGCAGCCGGTGAGCAGCAGACGGATTTCCGCCGCCGAGAGCGCGAGGCCGGTGAGGCGCTCGAGCAGCGCCGCGACATCGGCGTCGCGGAGCACGCGGTTGTCACGCGGCAGCAGCAGCGACGCGCGGTTGTCGCGCCCGGCGAGGATGAACACCGGCGGGCCGAACGGGGCAACTGCTTCGAAGCGCACGGCGGCGGGCGCCTGCAGGCCGGCGTGCAGGGTCCCGCGGATGCGCTCGGCGCCGGCGCGGCCGGACAACCGAATCTCGCCGGTCACGGTCGTCAGCGCGGTGCACGCCCGGGTCGCCTCGGCGAACGCGGTGACCGCGGTCGGGTCCGGCGTCGACGTGCCGGCCGGACGCGACGGCGCGCGGGCGGCACACGCGGCGCCGACCAGCGTCAGGCAGACGAGGGCGGCGATGCCGCCGCCGGCGCGGACGCCGCCGTGCCCCGCGGCGGCGCACCGGTTCACTGCTGCCGCCCTTTGGCGTCCTTGATCTTCTGTGCGATGACGGCCCGATCGATGTCGGCGCCGTCACCGGCGAGGGCGCGCTCCCAGGCCCCGATGGCCTCGACGAACTTGCCGCGGCGGGCGAGCACGTCACCCAGGTGGTCGTGGATGACCGACTGCGTCGGCAGCGCGTCAGCCGCCTTGCGCAGGTGGGGCTCGGCCTCGTCCGCCCGGTCCTGCTTGAACAGCGCCCAGCCGAGGCTGTCGAGATAGGACGGGTTGTCGGGCTCGACGCGGAGCGCACGCTCGATGAAACCCACCGCCTCGCTGAGCCGGTCGCCGCGCTCGGCGAGCGTATAGCCGAGCGAGTTCAGCGCCGGTGCGCTCAGCGGGTCGCTGGCGACGGCGGCGGTCAGCGTCGCGATGGCTGTGTCGTGCTGTCCCAGCTCGGTCTGCGCCTGCGCGAGCTGCGCCAGCAGCAGCGCCGCGTCGCTCTCCCGGCCGCGGAAGCGCGCCGCGATGTCGCCGGCGAACGGCGTCAGCAGGTCGACGACCGCGCGGTGATCGCCGCGGCCGGCGAGCGCGGCGGCGAGGGCGCGCACGGCGGGGATGCTGGTCGCGTCGAGGGCGACGAGCTTGCGCGCCGTCTCTTCCGCGGCGGCGAAATCGCGGCTCTGCAAATGGGCGTTCGACAGCAGGAACAACGCGCGGCCGTCCTGCGGGCTGGCCTGCAGCACTTCCTTCAGCGCCTCGCGTGCGCGGGCGGCCCCCTGGCCGTCGGGCAGGTTGAGCAGCGCGCCCGCCCAGCGCAGCCGCAGCTCGCGGCTCGGGCTGCGCACACCGGCGACGGCCTGCTCGTAGGCGGTGGCGGCGGCGGCCCAACGGCCCTGCCGCTCGTACAGTTCGGCCAGCGTCGCGTAGTGGCGCGGATTGAGCTCCGCCGCCCGCTGCAGCGCCTCGATGGCGCCGTCGACGCGGCCAAGGGCGAGCCGGGCGTCCGCCAGCAGCGTATAGGGCTCGGTCGCGAAACGGCGCCTGCGACACGATGTTCTCGAGAATCGGCACCGCCCGCTCGGCGCGGCCGGCGCGGAACTGCAGGCGCGCCAGGGTGAGCTGCAGGTTGAGATCGGTGGCCGCGGCCGGCGTGTCGGCAATCCGCGTCAGGTGGTCGATCGCCGCGGTGCGCAGCTCGACCGCGTTGCGTCCCGGCGGCGGCGGAACACCGCCGTCGCTCCACGCCGCGAACAGCAGGCCGAGCAGGCGGTTCGCCTCGACGTTCGTGGCGTCGAGCGCCAGCGCGCGCGCGGCCGTGTCGACCGCCTCGGTGCCCTTGTTCTGCCGCGCATACAGCGCCGCGGTCTCGGCGAGAATCTCCGCCGATCGCGGGTCGAGCGCGTGCGCCCGCTTGAGCGCTTCGAGCGCCGCCGCCGCCTCGCCCTGCGACTCGAGACGCCGGGCCATGAGGAACTCGAACGACGCCTGCGCCGTGGCCGTGGCCGTCGGCGGCGTCTGCGTGCCGGATCCGGCTTGGGCGAACGCGCGGTCTCCACCCCAGGTCAGCAGGGCAAGCAGGAGCAGGAGGCGCGGCATCACCACGATCTTAGTCGCTTCAGCTATAGTTTGCGTATGGCAGTCGATCCAGAACTCCTGGAAATTCTCGCATGTCCGGCCTGCAAGACACCCGTCAAGATCGTCAAGGACGGGACCGGGTTGAAATGCGGGCAGTGCCATCGTGTGTATCCGATCAAGGACGACATTCCGGTGATGCTGATCGAAGAGGCCACGGTCGAGCCCTGAACATCCTGCTCATTCGGCTGCGGCTCATCGGCGATGTCGTGTTCACGACGCCGGCCGTGGCGGCTCTCCGACGGCACTACCCGCAGGCCCGCCTCTCCTACCTGGTCGAGCGGGCCGCCGAGCCCGTCGTTCGACACAACCCCCACCTCGACGAGATCATCGTGGCCGAGCGACCGCGCGGCTGGCGGCGGATCGCCTACGACCTGGCGCTCGCCCGCCGCCTGCGGCGCGCCGGCTTCGACCTGGTGATCGACTTTCACGGCGGCCCGCGCAGCGCCTGGCTCACGCGGGCGACCGGCGCCGCCGAGCGCATCGGCTACCGCGTCCCTGGCCGCGGGTGGGCCTACACGCGCGCGCTGCCATGGTCGCGTGCGCTGGTGCCGCCGCGCCACTCCGTCCTCGCTCAATGGGAGCTGCTGGCGCCGCTCGGCATCGCCGCACCGGAGCCCGGGCGGACGCCGGTCGAGATGATCGTGCCGGCGGACACCGCGGCGGCGCTGCGCGCGCGGCTGCAGTCGGCCGGCGTCGGCGACGCGGATGAGATCATCGTCCTGCACACGAGCGCCGGCAATCCATTCCGGCGGTGGCCGGCAGAACATTTCGCCCGGGTTGCCGCCGGACTGGCGGCCACGGCATCGGCGAGGCGGATTATCATCACGGCGGGTCCGTCCGAAGGCGGCGCGGCCGACGCCGTCGCCACGGCCGCCCGGCAACAGGCCGGCGACGCTGCGTCGCGCATCGTCCGTTGTGGGGAATTCGACTTGTCCGAGCTGAGAGCACTGGTGGGCCGAGCGGCGTTGTACATCGGGGGCGACAGCGGACCGCTGCACATCGCGGCGACGACCGCGGTCCCGGTGGTGGCGCTGTTCGGACCGACGCTGCCGGAGCGGTCGATGCCGTGGCGCGGGACCGGCGCCCGCGCGGTGGCACTCGATGCCGGACCGCTGCCGTGCCGGCCGTGCCACCAGCGCCGCTGCGCACCCGGCGACTTCCGCTGTCTGACCGGCATCGCGCCGGAGCGCGTGCTGGCGGCGGCCGAGCGCCTTCTCGCCGGCGGGTCGTCGGCATGACGACGCTGACGCTGACCGCCGGCGTGGCGCCGCGCGATCGCCTCGATCAGGCTGGGATCGTGTCGCTGCTCGGCCTGGCGGCGGCGGCACAACTGTCGATCGCCGTCGCGCAGATTCTGCTGGCCATCGCCGCGGTGTGCTGGCTGGCCTCGCACCTGATCCGGCGGGAGCGGCTGCAGGCGCCGGCGCTGTTCTGGCCGCTGGTCGGCTACGCGGCGCTGACGCTGCTGTCCGCGGGGTTCTCGCGCGACCCGGCGGCCAGCGTCGCCGACTGCAAGCAGCTGGCGCTGTTCCTGCTCGTGCCGGTCGTCTACGACTTCGCCCGCGGCGCGCGCGCCCGCGGCGTCCTCACCGTGATCCTGACCGTCGGCGCGATCAGCGCGATCGTCGGGATCGTGCAGTACGCGATCCTCAACTACGACCTCGGCCGCAGGCCGCAGGGCACGCTGTCGCACTGGATGACCTACTCGGGCACGCTGATGCTGGTGATCTGCGCGGCGGCGGCGCGGCTGCTGCACGACACGCGCGACCGCGCCTGGGCCGCGGTCGTGATGCCGGCGCTGGTGGCGGCCTTGATGCTGTCGTTCACACGCAGCGCGATGGTCGGCGTCGCCGCCGGCGTCGGGGTGCTGCTGCTGTTGCGCGACCTGCGCCTCGTCGCGCTGCTCCCGATCCTGACCGCCGCGGTCATCGCCGTCTCCCCCGCCGCCCTCACCGACCGGATCTACTCGACCTTCGACCTGACCGACCCGACCAGCCGCGACCGGGTCGCGATGGTGCAGGCCGGGGTCGGCATGGTGAAGGATTATCCGCTGACCGGCGTCGGCCCGGAGATGGTCGGGCGCGTGTATCCCGAGTACCGCGTGCCCGGCGCGGTGCAGGAGCACAACATGCACCTGCACAACGTGCCGATGCAGATCGCCGCCGAGCGCGGCATCCCGGCCCTGCTGCTGTGGCTGTGGTTCGTGGTCACCGCGGCGCGCGATTTGCGGCCGCTGCTCGCACGCACGCGGCACCGCGTGCTCGCCGCCACCGCCGCCGGCGCCATCGCCGCCATGCTCACCGCCGGCCTCTTCGAGTACAACTTCGGCGACTCCGAGTTCCTCATGCTCTTCCTGATCCTCGTCACGCTGCCGTTCGCGGCCGAGCGGGACGGCGGCCTGCCGGCGTGACGCTGCCCGCACTCGCACCGGCACGGGCGCGCGCGATCGTCGCCGCCATGGCCGGCCGCCGCTTGCTCGTGATCGGCGACGTCATGGTCGACCAGTTCATCGTCGGGCACGTCAGCCGGATCTCGCCGGAAGCGCCGGTGCCGGTGGTGGCCTTCGACCGCGACGAGTATCGCGCCGGCGGGGCCGCCAACGTGGCGCTCAACGCCCGCGCGCTGGGGGCGCGCGTGGACCTGGTCGGACTGGTGGGCGCCGACGGCGCCGCCACCCGGCTGGCGGACCTGCTGGCGGCGGCCGGGGTGAACGCCCGCGCGCTGATCACCGACCCCGCGCGGCCCACCACGACGAAGGTCCGCATCGTGACCACCCGCAACCAGCAGGTGGCGCGGGTCGACTACGAGAGCGACGCGGCGGCCGCCGATGCCATCGAACAGGCGCTGATCGCGCAAGTCGACGCGCGCGCAGCCGACGCGGCGGCGCTGGTCGTCTCCGACTATCTCAAGGGCCTGGTCACGCGGCGCGTGATGGAGGCCGTCGTGGCCGCGGGCCGCCAGCACGGCGTGCCGGTGCTGGTCGATCCGAAGATTCCACACCTCGACTACTACGCGGGCGCCACGCTGGTGACGCCGAATCACCACGAGGCCGAAACGGCGACGAACCGCCGGATCCGGTCCGACGAGGACGCGCGCGAGGCAGCCATCGTGTTCCGCGACCGCGCGCGGTGCGGCGGGGTCCTCATAACCCGCGGTGAGCAGGGGATCTACCTGTTGAGCGACACCGGCGAGGGGCAGCTCGCCGCCGCCGCGCGCGAGGTGGCGGACGTGACCGGTGCCGGCGATACCGTGGTGGCGACGCTGGCGCTGGCGCTCGCCGCCGGGGCGACGATCGCGGAGGCCGCGCACCTGGCCAACGAGGCAGCCGGCATCGTCGTCGGCAAGTTCGGGCCCGCCACCGTCAGCGCGTCCGAGCTGATGGCGGCGTGCGGCGTGGACGAGGCGCCGGCCGACGCCGCCGGGGCGGCGCGCCAGGCGGCGGCACGGTCCCGCTGATCCATCAGTGCCGGAAGTGGCGGCGCCCGGTAAAGACCATGGCGAGCCCGCGCTCGTCGGCGGCCGCGATCACCTCGGCGTCGCGGACTGACCCGCCCGGCTGGACCACCGCCGTCGCCCCGGCCGCGGCGACGGCGTCGAGGCCATCGCGGAAGGGAAAAAACGCGTCGGACGCGGCCACGGTGCCGGCCAACGGGGCGGCGCCGCTCACCTCCCAGCCGGCCGCCTTCATGGTCGCGACCCGGACCGCATCGACGCGGCTCATCTGCCCGGCGCCGATGGCGCGCGTCTGCTGCGCGGTGGCGAAAATCACGGTGTTGGACTTTACGTGCGCCATCACCCGCCAGGCGAAACGCAGCGCCTGCCATTCCTCGGCCGTCGGCGCCCGCTGCGTGACCACCGTCAGTCCCTCGGCCGGCCATGGCTGGCGCGCCTCGACGACCTCGTCGCGCTGCTGCACGAGCAGCCCGCCGAGGATCGATCGCACCTCGCGCGCGTGACTGCCGCCGCCGAGCGCCGTCAGGTCGGCGGTGAGGACGCGCATGTTGGTTTTGGCCTGCAGGATGACGGCGGCCGCGGGCTCGACCGCGGGCGCGACCACGGCTTCGATGAAGGTGGACACGATCGCGCGGGCCGTCGCCTCGTCGAGCGGACGGTTGATCCCGACGATGCCGCCGAAGGCAGCCACGGGGTCCGCATCGCGCGCCCGCGTGTACGCCTCGGCGATGTGCTCGCCGGTCGCGGCGCCGCAGGGGTTGGTGTGCTTGATCACGCAGGCCGCCGGCTCGTCGAACTCGCGCACGATGCGCGCCGCCGCGTCGAGGTCGAGCAGGTTGGTGAACGACAGCTCCTTGCCCTGCAACAGCGTCGCGGCACCCAGCGCCGCCGGCGGATCGAGTGCGTACCACGACGCCGGCTGGTGCGGATTCTCGCCGTACCGCAGGTCGCGGACCTTGTGCGCGGTCAGCGTCAGCGTCGACGCCGCCGCCGCCGCGGCGGGCTGACGGACGAAGCGATCGCCGTCCACGTGCACCTCGGCCAGCGTGGCGGCGATGGCCGTGTCGTAGGCGCCGGTGTGCGCGAAGGCCCGGCGCGCCAGATCGAAGCGGAAGGAGGGCGGCGCGCCGCCGGCGCGGTCGAGGGCATCGAGCACCGCGGCGTAATCCGCGGGGCTGACGACGACCAGCACGTCGTGAAAGTTCTTGGCGGCGGCGCGGATCAGGCTGGGGCCGCCGATGTCGATCTGCTCGATCAGGTCGGCGAAGGCGATGCCCGGCTGTGCGGCGGTCTGCACGAACGGGTAGAGGTTCACGCACACGAGATCGATGAGGCCGATGCCATGTGCCGCGGCGGCCGCCAGATCCTCGGCCTGGGCCCGGCGCGCGAGAATGCCACCGTGGATCGCCGGGTGCAGCGTCTTCACCCGGCCGTCCATCATTTCCGGAACGCCCGTCACCTCCGATACCGGCGTGACCGCCAGCCCGGCGTCGGCGAGCGCGCGCGCGGTGCCGCCCGTCGACACGAGCTCGAACTTCCGCTGCGACAATCCCCGGGCGAACTCGATCAAGCCCGACTTGTCGGACACACTCACGATGGCACGGCGCATCAACGGCACCCTCTCTCGAACATCAGCGAATCAAACGCGAAACTGTGAATTCCCGGGAGTCTTTCCGGCGTCTGCAATTGACACTTCTTCGGGTCGGCCAGTATCATCCCCGAGCGGTCCAGCTGTCCGGGACCCGAGAAAGGCCGCAGGAGCGGCCTTTTTCTTTGTTCGCAGTCCGGTTCATCAGCCGGTGGACCGAGTCAGAGTACGGTCTGGTGGCAGTGCCACCAGCAAGCCAGGAAGAAGAAACGATGCGCATCACAGGCAAGGTCAAGTGGTTCAACAACGCCAAGGGGTACGGGTTCATCGAGCGCGAGGGCGGCAGTGACGTCTTCGTGCACTACTCGGCTATCCAGGGCTCGGGCTTCCGTTCGCTCGAAGAGGGACAGAACGTCGAGTTCGAAATCGTCGACGGCCCCAAGGGTCCACAGGCCGGCAACGTCGTCCGGATCTGACCGCTTGACTTGCCCGGCGCCGGCCACCCCGGCGCCGGGTTCCGTTCACCGGCCCACCTCCCGTCGCTTCGCGGTCAGCGTCACCTTCCCATCCTCGACAATCACGCGGAACACGACTTCGGCATTGAGCCCGCCGAGGCGGTCGATCTGTCGATGGACGACTTCCACCAGCCGGTCGAACGCGACCGGATGCTCGCCGGTGGCCTGCCGCGCTTCCGACAGCTTGCCGTACAGCTCCATCAGGCGGTCGGACTCGCGGGCCGGATGGCGGAACGCCGCGACGTGGACGACGCCGCTGGCCGGGACCCGTCGGGCGGCCTTTTTCGGCGGCGTCGCGGGCGGCGACGACGCCGCGACCACCGGGTCCGCCGCGCGCGTACCCCGGGGTGCGGGCCGGCCCTCCTCCTTGCGCTTGAGCGCCCGCGCCCATAATTCGCAAAAGGCGGTGTAGCGCGCCTGCAGCGTGCTGAAGCGGAAGCGCTGCGCCGTGTTCGACAGCGCCATCCGGTCGTAGCGCGCCACGAGCGCGTCCACGCGGGCGCGCGTTTCCCAGGGCAGCCGCGGCAACCGGCCGGCGAAGAACATGTTGTACTCCGCTTCCAGACGCTTCATCTCCGCGTCCAGCTGCCGCATTTCCTGCTCGAACTCGCTGGTCTTCGTCCCCATCGCCACGACCACTATCGCAGCAGGAGGAACCAGAGCAGCGGCAGCCACAGTTCGCGGGCGTAGGGCACGGGCCGATCGTCGACGAGCACGTCGCTGCCCGGCTGGCTGCCCACGATCTCGAACAGGTCGCGCAGCCGCAGGGCGTCTCCGGGGAAGAACCGGGCGCGGTGTCGGACGGCGGCGCCGGCGCCGACCTCGCGGTACTCCGCCGACTGCCGGGCCAGGTCCACCGCGCGGGAGTAGCCCTCGCCGGGAAACGGCGCGAACACGAGCGTGATGGAGAACGGGATGTCGCGCGCTCCGAAGAGCGCCGCGTGCAGATCGGGATCGAGGGCCGCCAGTTCCTCCGGTGTCGGCTCTTCGGAGTGCTCCGCGTAGGGCCAGAAGCGCTCGATGGGTCGTGTCTGCCGGTCTACAGCCATGCCGGCGTCGATCGTAGCGCAGAGTGCGGCCGCGCGCCCACCCCTTCTGACCGCCGCCCGCCAGCGGCCGTGCCCGCGCCCCCCGCACGGCGGACGCGGCGCGTGCGCCGTAGAATGTCCCGTGGCCGATTTCCGCGTCATCCCCTCCATCGAGCAGCTGCGGCAGCGGCCGCGCGTCGTCCGCCTCGAGCACGAGCACGGGACGACGGCGACCGTGGCGGCGCTGCGCGACGCCGCCGCGGACCTGCGCGCCGCATTCGCCGCCGGCCGCGAAGCCAACCTGCCGGCCGACAGCGAGGCGGCGGCGGCGCACATCGAGATCAGGGCGGCGCGGCGCCTGACCGGCGAGTCGCGCGGGTCGCTGCGATCCGTGATCAACGCCACCGGCGTCGTGATTCACACCAACCTCGGGCGGGCGCCGCTGTCGGCGGCGGCGATGGCGCGGATCCAGCGCGTCGCCGGCGGCTACTCGAACCTCGAATACGACATCGTGCGCGGCACGCGCGGCTCGCGCACGGTGCACGCCGAATCGCTCCTGACGACGCTCACCGGCGCGGAGGCCGCGCTGGTCGTCAACAACAATGCCGCCGCCACCCTTCTCATCCTCACGGCACTGGCCGCCGGCCGCGAAGTCGTCGTTTCGCGCGGCGAGCTGGTGGAGATCGGCGGCGGTTTCCGGGTACCGGACGTGATGGCGCAGTCGGGCGCCGTGCTGCGGGAAGTCGGGACGACGAACCGCACCCGCGTCGCCGACTACCGCGCCGCGATTGGATCGCGCACCGCCCTGCTGCTGCGCGTGCACCCGTCGAATTTCCGCATCGAGGGGTTCACCGAGCGCCCCGGCCTCGAGGCGCTGGTGCAGGAAGCGCACGCCGCCACGCTGCCGCTGGTCGAGGACATCGGCAGCGGCTGCGTGCTCGACTCGCAGGTCTGGGAGCCCTCGGTGCAGTCATCCATCGCCGCCGGCGTCGACCTCGTCTGCTTCAGCGGCGACAAGCTGCTCGGTGGCCCGCAGGCCGGCATCATCGTCGGGCAGCGCGCCTTGGTGCGGACGCTGCAGGAACATCCACTCATGCGCGCGCTGCGCGTGGACAAGCTCACGCTGGCGGCCCTGGAAGGTACGCTGCTCGACTATCGCAGCGGCCGCGCGGAGACAGCCGTGCCGGTGGCCGCGATGATTGCGGCGACGGCGGCGGCCATCGAGGCGCGGGCGGATGCCCTCGCCGAGCGGCTGCGCGCGGCGGGATGGGCGGTGACGCTGCAAGCGGGCGCCTCCGCGGTCGGCGGCGGCAGCGCCCCCGGCGTGGAACTACCGACCATGCTGATGGCAGCTGAACTCGCCGGCACGTCCGCGGAAACACTGGAACGGCGTCTGCGCGCGCTGGAACCGCCCGTCGTCGCGCGGATCGAATCGGACCGTGTGGTGCTCGACCTGCGCACGGTGTTGCCGGAGCAGGACGAGGCGCTCGGCACGGCGTTGGCCGCGCTGACCGCGGCGCGCTGATCCAGGTCCGCACGGTCATGCCCATCCATGTCGTCCGCCTGGGATCGCGACGCGCGGCCGGCGAGGGACTCCGCCTCGGCACCGTTCGGCGCCCGCCGCGCGGCGTGGCGAAGGCGGACATCGCCCGACGCGACTTCTACGACGTCTGGCTGCCCGAACTCGCCCCCAGCGCCACGCTGGTGGCGACCGCGATGGGAACCGACTGGACCGAGGCGCGGTGGCGCCGGTTCATCCGTGCGTACCGTCGCGAGATGCGCGCCCCAACCGCCCGCCACCTCATCGACGCGCTGGCCGCGCTGTCACACCGCACGAACCTGGCGGTCGGGTGCTATTGCGACAACGAAGCCCGCTGCCACCGCCGCATCCTGCGCGAGCTGTTGATCGCGGCCGGAGGAGACGTTCTCTGAGTTCAGAACCGAATCGTCGCCCCCGCACGCCCGGACGCCAACCTGACCGCGGACGTCTGAACGGTCACCGCGCGCGCATGGCGAAGACATCGCGCCGTCGGCGCGATCGAGGCATTGCCGCGAGGGCGCCGCCAGGTGTATCAGGCGCCGCCGCTCATTTCGATGCCCGCGACGCAGTCGCGTTCCGGATCCAGCTGCAGCGGCAGCCAGCGCTGAAACGAGGGATCGGAGGCGGCAACCACCAGGATCGGCGACAGGGCGTGCGGGTCGAACAGTGCAGGACCGCCGCCGGTCAGCGCGGCGATGCGCTCGCGGAAGCGGGTGAACGCCGGGGCGTCGAAGAGCACGACATGGACCTGCCGCGTCACTCCCGGCGCGGACTCCCGGCGCGACACCAGGCAGCGCGGTTCCAGCGGCGATGCCTCGAGCCCGGCCTGACGGGCGTGATCGGCGAGCGCCTCGACCGTCACGCGGCCGGCGAAGGCGCGCGCGAACTCGTCCTGCAGGACCAGCGGCACCACCGGCACGGCCGGCGCGCTCAACGACTCCGCCAGCCGCGTGAACAGCTGGCGAAACAGCGCACTCGCCATCACCGGCGAGGCGCGCAGCGAGAGCATCGGCGCGGTCGGCATCGACGGCGAGTCGATGGCAATAATCCACCCCTGCAGCTGCGCGCGATCGACGGTGTACGGTTCGGCCCGTGTCTCCCGCGCCGAGCGCACGAAGAGCAGGCCGAGCCCGGCCAGCACGGCGAGCACGATGAGACCCTTGATGACGGGATGCACCCGGCCGGCCATCATGGCTCGTTCGCGGCCGTCTGACCAGCAACGCCGCCAGTCATGCCGTCAGCGCGCGCTGCCTTTGTGCGCGTGCGCCTCGGGCATGCCGAGGCGGCGCACGGTGTCGCCCTCGAAGTCGAACTCGATGAGCACGACCGGCTCGGTGCCCACGACCCAGCCATCGTGCCCCGGATCGATGGCAACGACCTGCGGCGCCTTGAATTCCTGCACGCAGCCGTCCGGGTACTCGATGTGAATCTCGCCCTTGGCGAGGAAGCCGGCGTGGCCGTGCATGCACAAGTCGGTACCCACCAGGCCCTTCATGTCCGTGGACCAGCGGAAGCCCGGCTGGTAGATCAACCGCTTGACGCGAGCCTCGCCGGCGCGCCCAACGTCAATCTGCACGCCGCCGACTTCACGCGGCTTGGAGCCTTCGATCGGTGCGAGGAGGGGGTCGAGCGGCGTCATCGTCGTGTCCTTTCGTCGAGGGGTCGCGCCCCGGCCGTGCCGTGGCCTCGGCCGAGTGTACCGTCGATCAGGGCGGACCGCTTGCCAGCGGACCGAGCAACTGGACGGCGCCGTCGGCGCCGACGTGCGTCCAGATGGCCGCGGCAAGGCCGCGGGTGGCGAAGACGTAACCGAGGACGAGCCCCGCCACCCAATTGAGCGCGAGCACTGCCACGATCATCCACGGATTGTCCGCCGTCCGGCCGGCCCACGCGGGCAGGTGGACGGCGGCAAAGGCCAGCGCCGAGACGGCGTTGGCCGACCAGACGATGCCGGGCGTGGGGACCAGCGTGGTCTGCCGAGACAGGCGGGTCGCGAGACCGACCAGCGCCGACAGCAGGAGCAGCCGGAACAGCAACTCCTCGATGATGGCCGCGACGTAGATGATCGTCAGCCGCCGCCAGACCGGGAGCGTGCCGGCGAGCGCAATGCGGGCGTCGATCTCGGGCAGCACGGGCTCGAGCACGCCGGTGATCACGGCCAGGGTGCCGAGACCCACGACCAGCCCGAGCGTGAGCCAGCGCAGCGGCTGCAGGAACCGCCAGAAGGGATCCTGCTCTCCGTGCACGCGCTGGAACGAGGGGAGCCGCGACCAGCGCCAGACGCGAAAGGCCAGCCACGCCGTCAACCCGGCGCCGACGGCGACCAGCGGTGTGCCAAGCCCGTCGGGCCGGACGCTGAGCCCACCGGCAAGCACCGACAACCCGACGAAGACCCACCGGCCGCGCTCCGCGGTCGCGGTCACCGGCAGATCATGGGCCCTGCCCTCCATCGCTGCGGTGCGCGCACGCGCGCGCTAGCGCCGCACCTCGCCGCGAGCGCCGATATGACTGGCGGGATTGTTCAGACTCGACCTCCGGGCGTCGGCCGTCACCGGCGCCGCTCCGGCATGCTAACACCCGGGTCCGACGCCGGCACGAGGTGGAGGGCCGGCATGCCCGCTACCGCGGCCTGAACGCGCCGTCGATATCGGTGAACGGGATCGCCCGGGCCAGCGCGGTGAAGGTGCCGCGTTCGGCGATCTCGCGCGCCGCGTCGAGAAAGCCGCTCCAGGCGGTGCGCGCGAGCGCGCCGCCGACGCTGATGCGCCGGACGCCGAGGTTCGCGAGCGCGGCAACCGTCGCGAAGTCGCTGCCGACCAGGACATTCACCGGCTTCGGGGCAACGGCCTTGACGACCGAGGCCACGTCCACGGTCGCGCGGATGCCCGGCGCGTACAGGCAATCGGCCCCGGCTTCGGCGAAGGCGACGAGCCGGCGCATTGTCTCCGCCAGATCAGGTCGTCCGACGATGAAGCCCTCCGAACGCGCCGTGAGGACCAGCCCGGTGCCGCTGTCGTCGATGGCACGCCGGGCGGCGGCGACCCGTTCGACCGCCAGTGTGAAGTCGAAGAGCGGATTCTGCGCGTCGCCGGTCGAGTCCTCGATCGACAGTCCCGCCACCCCCGTGGTGGCGGCGAGAGTGACGTTGGCGGCGACGGCATCGGGATCGACCGCGAAGCCGCCCTCGAAATCCGCGTTCACCGGCACATCCACCGCACGCGCGATCGCGCGCAGGTGCCCCAGCGTCTCGTCGAGTGACATCGCGTTGTCCGATCGCCCCTGCGACCAGGCCAACCCCGAGCTCGTCGTCGCCAGCGCCTTGAACCCGAGCTGGGTGAGCAGCCGCGCGCTCCCGATGTCCCACGGATTCGGGATGACGAAGCAACCCGATCGATGGAGGTGATGGAAGGCGCGGCTCCGTGGCGGGATGTCCGGCATGGCAGCACGATACCTCGATTCGCGGGCGGCGTCAGGCCGGTGGCGCCGCCTCCAACCACCGCTTCATCTCGGCGTGATCCACGACGCCGGACTGCTGACGCACCGTGCGTCCGCCGCTGATGACCGCGAACGCGGGGATGCCCTGGACGCCGTATCGCGCCGCGAGGCGCGGGTGCCGCTCGGTGTCGACCTTCACGACGATGGCGCGGCCGGCCATGTCGGCCGCCACCCGCTGCACCTCGGGCGCCGCCATGTGGCACGGGCGGCACCAGTCCGCCCAGAAGTCCACGAGGACGGGAACCGTCGCCTCGCGCAGGATCTCGTCGAACAGCTCGGCATCGGCGTCGAGCGGCCGGTCCACGGGCCCGAGGATCGTCCGGCACTTGCCGCAGCGGACCCGGCGCGCCAGGTGCGCGGCCGGCACCCGGTTCTTCTGCGCGCACGCCGGACAGGTCCTGATCATCTGGATTCACCCCGCCGCGATCCCGGGCGCGGGCGCGACCGCGATGATCGGCTCATGTGCGCAGCGGCGGCAGGTTTTCTCCGTCCGGGACGAACTTCAGCGCCACGCCGTTGTTGCACCAGCGCTGTCCCGTGGGCGGCGGCCCATCGTCGAAGACGTGGCCCTGATGACCGGTGCAGCGCAGGCAGTGGTATTCGGTGCGCGGCAGGATCAGCAGGTAGTCGCGCTTGGTGCCGACCCGGCCGGCGAGCGGCTCGTAGAAGCTCGGCCACCCGGTGCCGCTGTCGAACTTGGCGCGCGAGCTGAACAGCGGGAGATAGCAGGCGGCGCAGACGTAGGTGCCCTGGCGTTTCTCGCGGTCGAGCGGACTGGTGAACGCGCGCTCGGTCGCTTCGTCGAAGAGCACGCGGTATTCAGCCGCGGTGAGCAGCGCCCGCCACTCTGCTTTGGGTTTCTCGAGCCGGGCGACCGTCTCTCCGGCGGCCTGTGATCGCGTCCCGCTGGCACGCGGGCGCGCGCCGAACGGGACGAGCGCCACCGCCGCCGCCAGCCACCGCTGCAACCATTCTCGTCGCTGCATGTGCGCTCCTGAAGATGTCCTACCTGTATTCTGCGCTCTTTTCTCTCCCCCGTCACTCGGGCGCTGTGTTCACAGCCGGGGTTGAGCGCGCGGCCGGAGACCATCGACATCGCGCTTCAGGTGCGAGGCGTCGTTGACGCCGCCGACTGCGGAGCGGGCCCTCCGCCTATCGTCTCCGCGACACCGGTGCGGGTACACACGCGGCCAGTGGCACCAGCGCGGCCACGATGAAGGCTGGATGCTGGCGGACGAACTGGGGCGGCGGAAGCGCGTCCGGCGTCCCAGGGCCCTGCCCCACACGACGTGCACGCAGACGGAGACGCCTAGCAGCCCGTGGCGAAAGCGGTAGCATGTCAACTTTCAATTGGGCCGTATCACGAAGCGGGCGGTGTACTCCACGACGCTCGAGACGAGCAGCGCGCCGCCCACGAGACCAAAGAGCCAGAGCATCGTCTCGCGGGCACCAGCTTGCAATCGTTCTCTGAGGTCGGCGTATCGCGCATCCAGCCGCCTCCCGAAAACGATGTGGCCCACGAGGAGCAGTACGGGCGGGAGGACGAAGATTGCGTTGTAGACGACCAACAGCGGCATCCACTGCGCCATCGGCAGGTCAGCAGTCGTGAGGAGGGCGATCGCGCCGAAGTACGGCACCGCCGTAGGCAACTCCATTGTTGTCACCGTCACGCCAAGGAGGGCCAGCGCGGCATATGATCTGGCGCTCGATTCGACTCGCGGCGGCGACTTGGCTGTCGTTGGCGCTCGGATCGCGTAGAGCAGCATGGCTAGCCCGATGACGCCCTGCACGATGAACCCGAGTCGGCTGCTGCCCACGGTCCCCAATGACGGCAGCAGAGCGTCGATTCCTGACATCATCATCACGCCCAGCGTCAGATACGTCAGGAAGATCGCGGCGACGTACACGACGATCCGCGCCGGCACGCGCCCGCCAGACAACAAGTAGAGAGTAACGACGATGGCCGACGGGTTGATGCTGTCAACCAGAGCCAATGCGAGGAGGCCGAGCAGCATGTGTCCGGCAGTTTAGCAGCCCGTGGCAGGCTCAATCACGGATCGACACGATCGATCCCGCGTACTACACTGTCGCCGATGGCGATGGGCAAGCGACGGCGGCACGCGAAGCAGACGTCGATGTGCGTGGCGACCCCAGATCTGCCGCGGAGCGCTGCACATCGGTTCTACGCGCGACTGAATCAATTCTCGATAAGCACAACGTCGACGGCTACGTCGAGGGGCTGTGCCAGCGATTCTACGCCGAGGAGATCGGCCGTCCCGGGCTGCCCCCAGGACGCTACCTCCGGTTGCTGCTGATCGGCTACTTCGAAGGCCTGCGCGCCGCCCGCGCCACCGGCGAGCGGAAGCAGTCGGCCGTGTGATCGTTCACCACCCCGACCGCCTGCATGAAGGCGTAACAGATCGTCGAGCCGACGAACCGGAACCCGCGGCGCGAGAGGTCGCGGCTGAGCGCGTCGGAGGCCGCGGTGCGCGCGGGCACGGACGACAGCGAGCGCCAGGCGTTGACGCGAGGAGCATCGCCGGCCAGGCCCCAGAGATAGGCATCGAAGCTGCCGCACTCCCGCTGCACGGCGAGGAACGCCCTGGCGTTCCCGACCGTGCTCTCGACCTTGAGGCGGTTGCGGACGATCGCGGGATTGGTCAGGAGCCGTTCGATCCGCGCCGCGGTGAAGCGCGCGACCCGCGCCGGGTCGAAGCCGGCGAACGCGTCGCGATAGCCCTCGCGCTTGCGCAGGATCGTCTCCCAGCTCAATCCGGCCTGGGCGCCTTCGAGGGTCAGCATCTCGAACAGGCGGTGGTCATCGTGGACCGGCACGCCCCACTCGGCATCGTGATAGGCGATGCTGAGCGGCGTCAGCGCCCACGGACAACGCTTCCTCGGCGGCATCGGTGAATCGCCCGGGACCCGTCTAGAAGATCGTGCTGACCGACGCCTGCGCCAGATCGATCAGCCGCGTCGGCAGGATCCCGAGATACAGGATGCCGCCGACCGACAGTGCGAGCCCGGCGAACGCCATCGCCGTGATCGGCGACGGCAGCGGCCGCGCGTCGCGCTCCGACATGTACATCATGACGACGATGCGCAGGTAGAAGAAGACGGAGATGACGCTGGACAGCACGCCGATGATCGCGAGCCAGTAATAGCCGGCGCCGATGGCGGCGCTGAACACGTACCACTTGGCGATGAAGCCCGCGGTCGGCGGGAACCCGCCGAGCGACAGCAGGAAGATGGTCATCAGCGTCGCCAGCGCCGGATGCGAGTACCACAGGCCGGCGTAGTCGCGCAGATCGTCGTTGGCGCGCTCGCGCGACCCCAGCAGCGCGATGATGCCGAAGGCGCCGAGGTTGGTCAGTGCGTACGCCGCCAGGTAAAACAGGATCGCGGCCTTGCCGACGTCGTTGCCGGCGACCAGCCCGGCGAGCAGGTAGCCGCCGTGCGCGATGCTCGAGTAGGCGAGCATGCGTTTGAGGCTGGTCTGCGCCACGCCGAGCACCGTGCCGACAATCATCGTCGCCGCCGCGATGACCCAGATGACCGGCGCCCAGTCGGCGATCATCGGCTCCAGCGCCGACAGGAACACGCGGGCAAAGGCGGCGATCGCCGCCGCTTTCACGCCGGTCGACATGAACCCGGTGACGATGGCCGGGGCGCCCTCGTAGGCGTCCGGCGACCACATGTGGAACGGCACCGCCGCCACCTTGAAGCCGAACCCGACGATGAGCAGCCCGACGGCGAGCAGGATCATGGGGTTGCCGCTCATCGACTGCGCCGCGATCACCGAACCGATGCGGTCGAGGCTGGTGCTGCCGCTGATGCCGTAGAGGAACGCGATGCCGTAGAGGAAGAATGCGCTGGCGAAGGCGCCGAGCAGGAAGTACTTGAACGCCGCCTCGGTGCTCGCCGCCTGGTCGCGGCGGATGCCGGTGAGGATGTAGACGGCAATCGACATCGTCTCCAGCGCCAGGAACAGCAGCAGCAGGTCGCTGGCCTGCACCATGAGCATCATGCCCACGATGGAGAACAGGATGAGGCTGTAGAACTCGCCCGCCGGCAGGTGATCGCGCTCGGCGGTCTGCGCGGCGAAGAACACCGTCAGCATCCCGACGCCGACGAGCACGAGGTTGACGAACAGGGCGAAGTTGTCGGCGGTGACGACGCCGAAGCTGGTCGCGTTGCGGTCCCAGAGGAAGACCGACGCCACGCCGGCGCCGGCCAGGCCGATGATCGGCAGGCCGGCCAGCGGCATCCGCTCGTGCCGGCGGCGGAACGATTCCGCCAGCAGCACGACCAGCCCCGCGAGGGCGACGCAGAGGACCGGGATGACGGCGTCGAAGGAGCTACTCAGCATGATCAGGGCACAAGTACAGGTGCGACGGGTGCGGCGGGTGCGACGGGTGCGAGAGGTGCGGCAAGTGCGGCCCGCTGCGCCTGCAGCGCCTCGTGCTGTTCCACCCGCTGCACGATGCGCGTCACCGCCGGCTCCATCGGCGTCAGAAAGACGTTGGGGAAGACGCCCATGTAAATCGCCATCGCCGCCAGCGGCCCGACGATTGCCCATTCGCGAATCGACAGGTCGGGCAGGCGGAGGTTGCGCTCGTTGCTGACCGTCCCGTAGTAGACGCGCTGGAACAGCCACAGCATGTACACCGCGGAGAGGATGACGCCGAGGCCGGCGACGACGGCGAAGCGCGGATCCCAGCGGAACGCGCCGAGCATGATCAGGAACTCGCCGATGAACCCGTTCATGCCCGGCAGCCCGATCGAGGCCAGCGTAATCAGCAGCGAGGCGGCGGTGAACCGCGGCATCACCTGCTTGAGGCCGCCGTACTCGCTGATGAGCCGCGTGTGCCGCCGATCCGACAGCATGCCGACCAGGCAGAACAGGCCGCCGGTGCTGACGCCGTGCGCCAGCATCTGGAAGCTCGCCCCCTGCACGCCGTGCAGGTTCATCGCGGCGATGCCCAGCACCACGAAGCCCATGTGGCTGACCGACGAGTAGGCCACCAGCTTCTTCATGTCCGGCTGCACCATCGCCACCAGCGCGCCGTAGACGATGGCGATGACGGCCAGCACGGCGAGCATCGGCGCAAAGTGGAGCGCGGCCGACGGGAACAGCGGAAAGGCGAAGCGGATGAGGCCGTAGGCGCCCATCTTCAGCATTACGCCCGCGAGGATGACCGAGCCGGGCGTCGGCGCTTCGACGTGCGCGTCGGGCAGCCAGGTGTGGAACGGGAACAGCGGCACCTTGATGACGAACGCCAGCGCGAAGGCGAGGAAGAACCAGTACTGGGTGTCCTCCGCGATGTCGAGCTGGTAGAGCCGCAGGGTGTCGAAGCTGTAGCTGCCGGTCGCCGTGAAGTGCAGCCACGACAGTCCGATGATCGCCACCAGCATCAGCACGCTGCCGGCCATCGTGTAGAGGATGAACTTCACCGCTGCGTAGATCCGCCGCTCGTAGCCCCAGACGCCGATGAGGAAGTACATCGGGATGAGGACGAAATCCCAGAACACGTAGAAGAGGAACAGGTCCAGCGCCGCGAACACGCCGAGCATCGACGTCTCGAGCAGCAGCATGAAGACCGAGAACTCCTTCACCTTCTTGTCGATGTTCTCCCACGACGACAGCAGCGCGATCGGCGTCAGAAAGCCGGTGAGGACGATCAGCATCAGGCTGATGCCGTCGATGCCGAGGTAATAGTCGATCCCAAACGCCGGAATCCACGGGACGCGCTCGACGAACTGGAACTCGTCGGCCGCGGCACCAGGGGTGAAGCCCATCCACAGGGCGATGGTGGCGGCGAACGTGACCAGCGAGACGGCAAAGGTCACCTTGCGGATCAGGCTGTCGCGCACACCGTCCCGGTTGCCGATCAACAGCAACACGAGCGCCCCCAGCAGGGGAAGCCAGATGACGATCGACAGCAAGGGCAGGCCGGTCAGCACACTATCTCCACAGGTAAAACGCGAGGATGGCCACGACGCCGAGCAGGGTGGCGGCGGCATAGGCCTTCACCGACCCGCTCTGGGTCAGGCGGACGATCGCGCTCAGTCCGCTCACGACCTGACCGGTTCCGTTCACGGCGCCGTCCACCAGCCGGACGTCCATCCCGCGCCACAGCCCGTCTTCCGACACGATCTTCACCGGCTGGACGAGGGTGACGTCGTAGAGCTCGTCCACGTAGTACTTGTTCAGCAGCAGGCGGTGCAGGCCGGGGAAACGCTCGGCGATGCGCGCGGCCTGCTCGGGACGGCGGAGCCACAGCCACGTCGCCAGCCCGATGCCCAACAGCGCGATCAGGCTGGACAGCGCCATGAGCGTCAGCTCGAGCTGCTCCTTGGCGTGCTCGTCCACGGCCGTTTCGGCGTGCGCGGCCTCGGCGGCAGGGGGCTGCGCGCCAGCCGCGACGGCCGCGGACACCTGGCCGGCGGCCGCTCCCGCCGTCCCTGTCGTCGTGCCGGCGTCGGTGAGCAGGAAGTTCGACGCCAGCGCGACGTCGCTGCCCGGCGCGCAGTCGGCGATGGCCATGCCGGCCAGCGCGCCACCGGCGGTCGTCGTGTCAGGGGCGCCGGGCACGCAGTTGCCGAGGGTCATCGCCGAGCCCGAGGCGCTGATCGGCGCGTGGGTGGCAAAGGCCGGTGCGAGCCAGGCGCCGAGCGTATTGTGGCCGCCCAGCGCGTGCGGCACGCCGAGGTAGCCGGCGACCACCGAGCCGACCGCGAGCACCACCAGCGCCACGGCCATTGCCGGTGGGGCATCGTGCAGGGCCGACGCGTGCGACGGGGGCGACACGTGCGACGGGTGCGACAGGTGCGACAGGTGCGACGGGTGCGACGGGTGCGACGGGTGCGGTGCGTGCGCGTCGCCGCTCGGCGCAAAGCGTTCCGGGCCGAAGAACGTCATGTACACCAGTCGGAACATGTAGGTCGCCGTCAGCAGCGACGTGATCACGCCGACGACCCACAGCCACTGGTGCCCGCGGTAGAACGTCTCGAACAGGATCTCGTCCTTGGAGAAGAACCCGGCCAGGCCGGGCACGCCGGCAATCGCCAGCGAGCCGACCAGGAACGTCCAGAATGTGATCGGCAGGTGTTTGCGCAGGCCGCCCATGTGACGGATGTCCTGCTCGCCGTGCAGCGCGTGGATCACCGCGCCCGAGCCGAGGAACAGCAGCGCCTTGAAGAACGCGTGCGTGTAGAGGTGGAAGATGCCGGCGCCGAAGGCGCCGACGCCCATCGCCAGGAACATGTAGCCGAGCTGCGACACCGTCGAATAGGCGAGCACGCGCTTGATGTCGTTCTGGACCAGGCCGATGGTGCCGGCGAGGAGCGCGGTCGCGGTCCCGACCACCGCCACGATGTTGAGCGTCAGCGGCGCGTGCTCGAACAGCACGGCGGTCCGCCCGATCATGTAGACCCCGGCGGTGACCATGGTGGCGGCGTGGATGAGCGCGGACACCGGGGTCGGCCCCTCCATCGCATCGGGCAGCCAGACATACAGCGGGATCTGCGCGGATTTGCCGGTGGCGCCGATGAACAGCAGCAGCGTGATCAGCGACAGCGTCCCGAAGGTCAGCTCCGGCGGCATCGCCGCCACCCGCGCGGCAATCTCGCGGAAGTCGAGCGTCCCCAGCGTGAGCACGATGAGCAGGGTGCCGAGGATGAACGCGTAGTCGCCGACGCGGTTGACGATGAACGCCTTGTTGGCGGCGGCGGACGCCGCCGGGCGCTGGTAGTAGTAGCCGATGAGCAGGTACGAGCACAGGCCCACACCCTCCCAGCCGACGAACATCACCAGGACGTTCGAGCCGAGGACGAGGAGGAGCATGAAGAACACGAACAGGTTCAGGTACGAGAAGTAGCGCGCGTACTCGCTGTCGGTCTCCTCGTGCATGTAGGCGGTCGAGTAGATGTGGATCAGCGAGCCGATCCCGGTGATCACCAGGATCATTACCGCCGACAGCGGGTCGAGCCGGAAGGCGATGTCGATCACGAAGTCGCCCGAGGCGATCCAGGTGAACAGGGTCTGCTCGCTCTCGCGCGCGGCGGCGTCCATCCCCGCCAGCCGCCAGACTTCGGCCACCGAGACGGCGAAGGCGGCGAGCATGACCAGGCAGGCGAGGCCGCCCGACACGCTCTTGGCCAGGCGCCGCCCGAGGGTCGCGTTGACCAGGAAGCCGGCAAGGGGCAGGAGCGGGATCAGCGACAGCACGCCATCACCACTTCAAGGCCGTGAAGGCCTCGGGATTGAGCGACTCGCGGTGGCGGAACAGGCCGATGACCAGCGCCAGCCCGACCGCCGCCTCGGCGGCGGCGACGGTCATCACGAAGAACGTGATGATCTGGCCGTCCACGCTGCCGAACTGGCGGCCGAAGGCGACGAACGCCAGGTTGACGGCATTGAGCATGATCTCGACCGACAACAGCAGCGTGATCAGGTTGCGGCGCAGGAACACCCCGGCGGTGCCGATGACGAACAGCAGTCCGGACAGCAGCAGGTAATGCTCGAGCGGGACCAGGGCGCTGTTCATACCCCCTGCTTTCGCGCCAGGATCACCGCGCCGACCATGGCGACGATGATCAGGATCGAGGTCACCTCGAAGGCGAACATGTAGTCGGTGAACAGCACCCGCCCGAGCTGCCCGACATCGGAGATGCCCGGGCTCTCGGCGCCGACGCCGCCGCCGATCCCGGGCGTGCGCAGCAGCGCCCACCCGAGCTGCCCGACCAGCAGCACCGCGAGCAGCGCCCCCAGACGCATCGGCCACGGCCGGTACAGCGGATGCCGGCGGTCCCACTCCGCGGCGTCCTCGCGCGGCACGTTGAGCAGCATCACGGTGAACAGGAACAGGACCATGATCGCGCCGGCGTAGATGATGATCTGCACGACGGCGACGAACGGCGCCTCGAGCAGCACGTAGAGGCCGGACAGACCGAAGAAGGCGGCGATGAGCGCCAGCACGCTGTAAATCGGGTTGCGCTGCAGGATGACGAACAGCGCGCCGCACACGGTGACGGCGGCGAAGGCGTAGAAGAGCAGGTAATCAGAGCTCAAAGTACAGCACCCCCGCGGCCGTGACGATGAGATTGAGCGTCGCCACCGGCAGCAGCACCTTCCAGCCGAAGGCCATGAGCTGGTCGTAGCGGAACCGCGGCAGCGTCCAGCGCAGCCACAGGTAGACGAACAGGATGGCGCCCAGCTTGATCAGGAACCAGATCCAGCCGTACTCCGGCGGCAGGAACGGGCCGTGCCAGCCGCCGAGGAACAGGTTGGCGGCCACCGCCGAGACGGTGATCATGTTGATGTACTCGGCGAGGAAGAACATGGCGAAGGCCATGCTGCTGTACTCGGTGTGGTAGCCGGCGACCAGCTCCTGCTCCGCCTCGGGAAAATCGAACGGCGCGCGGTTGGTCTCGGCGACGCCGGCGATGGCGTAGACGAGGAAGCCGACCGGCTGCAGGAAGACGAACCAGCGCGGGATGAATCCGAACCAGTACCCCGCCTGGTCGTCGACGATGTCGCGCAGCGACATCGAGTTGGCGAGCAGGATCACGGTGGCCAGCGAAATGCCGTAGGCCAGCTCGTAGCTGATCATCTGCGCCGAGCTGCGCAGCCCGCCGAGCAGCGAGTACTTGCTGTTGCTCGCCCAGCCGGCGAGGACGATGCCGTAGACCCCCATCGAGGCGACGGCGAAGATGACCAGCACCGCCACGTTGATGTCGGCGACGAGCAGCGGCATCGGCTCGTCGAGCAGGCCGAAGAACGTCGACGCGGCGCCGAACGGGACCGGGGCGAACGCCACGTAGGCGGCGGCCACCGAAATCACCGGCGCGGCGAGGAACAGGGCCGCATCGGCGGCCTTCGGCCGCAGGTCCTCCTTGAACACCAGCTTGACGATGTCGGCGAGCGGCTGCAGCAGGCCGCGCGGGCCGACCAGCGAACGGGCCCATGCGCTGCTGCATGAACGCGGCGACCTTGCGCTCGGCGTAGACCATGACCGCGGCCCCGATCTGCAGGCCGAAGAAGACCAGGGTGACGATGCCGATGTAGACCAGCAGTTGCGGCGTGAGGAAGGCGGGCATCGCCTAGTGCACCTCCGCCGCGTCGCGGGCGCGATAGTCGGCCGGGGCGGGGGCGGTGCCGCGCACGTAGGCCTCGTACTCACCCTTGAACCACTTCAGCGTCGTCTGCACCGGCGCCGCGGCGGCGTCACCGAACGCACACAGCGTCTTGCCGGCGATGTTGTCGGCCACGCTCTGCAGCAGGACGAGGTCCTTGGCGGCGCCTTCGCCCTTCATCACGCGGTTGAGCAGGCGGAACAGCCAGTCGGTCCCTTCGCGGCACGGCGTGCACTTGCCGCACGACTCGTGGCGGTAGAAGTGAATGAGGTTCTCGGCCAGCCAGACCATGTCCGTGGTGTCGTCGAACACCATGATCGCGGCCGAGCCGAGCAGGGAGCCGGCGCGGGCAATGTCGTCGAAGCTGGCGGGAATGTCGATCTGATCGGGCATCAGGATCGGGACCGACGACCCGCCCGGGATCACGGCCTTCAGGGTATGCCCGTCGCGAATGCCGCCGGCGTAGTCGAAGATCAGCTCGCGCAGCGACACCTTCATCGGCGCCTCGAACACGCCCGGCCGCTTGACGTGGCCGCTGACGCAGAACAGCTTCGGGCCGCCGTTCTTCTCCGGACCGAGGGCGGCGAACCACTCGGCGCCGCGGGTCATCACCAGCGGCACGTTGCACAGCGTCTCGACGTTGTTCACCGCCGTCGGGCAGGCCCACAGCCCTTCCACCGCCGGGAACGGCGGCTTGAAGCGCGGCTGGGCCCGTTTGCCCTCCAGCGATTCGAGCAGCGCCGTCTCCTCCCCCGCCTCGTAGGCGCCGGCGCCGCGGTGCACGTAGACCTCGCAGTCGAAGCCGCTGCCGAGGATGTTGCGGCCGAGGAAGCCGGCCCGGCGCGCGTCCTCGATCGCCTGCTCGAGGACCGGCTGCATGTGGAAGAACTCGCCGCGGATGTAGATGTACGCCGTCGTCGAGCCAATCGCGTAGCAGCCGATGGCGCACCCCTCGATCAGCAGGTGCGGGTTGCGCTCCATGAGCAGGTGGTCCTTGAAGGTCCCCGGCTCGCTCTCGTCGGCGTTGCACACGATGTACTTCGGGTTGGGCGACTTCTTGTCGACGAACTGCCACTTCAGGCCGGTCGGGAAGCCGGCGCCGCCGCGCCCGCGCAGGCCGGAGGCCTTGACCGCGTCGATCACCTGCTCGGGCGTCATCGCCAGCGCCGCGCGCAGCCCCTCGTAGCCGCGCTGGTGCTCGCGATAGTGATCGAGGGTGTGGCCGTTCGGGGTGAAGACGTAGCGGGTCAGCACCGGCTCGTAGTCGGGCAACGCGGCCGAGGACACCGGCGTGGTGCTCTTGCCGCGCCACTCGGCCTCCGGACGGCCTTCGATCGCCAGGTGGCAGCCGCCGAGCGACGCCACGCCGTGCTGCCGCAGCCCGTCGACGAGCGCCGGCGCCTGCGCCGGCGCGACCTGCTCGTGCCAGTGCTCGTTGTTGACCATCACCACCGGCGCCCGGTCGCAGGCGCCCAGGCACTCCATCGGCTGGATGGTGAACATGCCGGTCGGGTCGGTCTCCCCCGCCTTGATGCCGAGCGTCCGCTCGAGCTCCTCGATGACCCGCTCGGAACCGGCCAGCGGCGCACGACAGCGTGTTGCACACCTGCAGCACGAACGTGCCGACCGGATTGCGGAAGAACATGACGTAGTACGACACCACGTCCTCGACGTCGGCGGTGGTGATGCCGATCACCTCGGCGACGTGGCGGGCGGCATTGGCGGAGATGTAGCCCTGCTGCTCCTGCACCAGGTAGAGCGCGTGCAGCACGGCGACGCGGCGGTGCTCGGGCGGGTAATGAGCGGCGAACGCCTCGAAACGGGCCCGCGCTCTCGGCGCTGAAGGCGAACTCCGGACCCTCCGGCAGCGTGACCCGCCGCGAGCGATGCCACTGCTCCGTGCCGTAGGGCATCGACCGGATGAAAGCTCATCGATCCACGTCTCCCATCACCACGTCGAGCGATCCGATCACTGCGATCACGTCCGCGATCATGCCGCCGACGATGAACTTGTGCAGCGCCTGACAGGCCATCAGCCCGGGCGACCGCATGTGCACGCGCCACGGCCGGTTCGAGCCATCGGACACCAGGTAGCAGCCGTGCTCGCCGCGCGGTCCTTCGACCGGCACGTAGGCCTCGCCCGCCGGCACCGTGAAGCCCTGCGAGTAGATGAGGAAGTGCTGAATGAGCGCTTCCATCTCGGTGTAGACCTCGTCCTTGGGCGGCGGGACGATGCGGCGGTCGTCGACCGCCCAGTCGCCGACCGGCGCGATGCGCTCCAGCGCCTGGCGGCAGATTTTCACGCTCTCCCGCATCTCCGCCATGCGCACGATATAGCGGTCGTAGACGTCGCCGTTGGAGGCGCCGATGACGTCGAAGTCGTAGGTGTCGTAGCCGCAGTAGGGGAACGCGCGGCGGACGTCGTAGTCGCCGCCGGCGGCCCGCGCGATCGGGCCGTAGAGGCCCCACGAGTAGCAGTCGGCGAGGCTGATCACCCCGACGCCGCGGGTGCGCCCGAGCCAGATCGGGTTCTTGGTGATCAGCGTCTCGTACTCGTCGAGCTTGCCGGGGAAGCGGTCGAGGAAGGCGGCGACCGCCTCCTTGAAGCCGCGCGGGATGTCCTCGCGCAGGCCGCCGACGCGCAGGTAGCTGGGGAAGAAGCGGAAGCCCGCCAGCAGCTCGTTGAGATTCATCAGAATCTCGCGCTCGCGGAAGGCATAGAGCATGGCGGTGATGGCGCCGATCTCCATGCCGTGCGTGCCGAACCACACCAGGTGGCTGCTGATGCGCTGCAGTTCGGCGATGAGGACGCGAATCGCCTGCACCCGCTCGGGCATCTCGAGGCCGAGCATCTTCTCCACCCCGAGCACGAACGCCAGGCTGTTGGACTGGGCGCCCAGGTAATCCATGCGCTCGACCAGCGGGATGACCTGCTGCCATTTCTTCTGTTCGGCGGTCTTCTCGATGCCGGTGTGCAGGTAACCGATGGTCGGCGCCACCGACACGACGGTCTCGCCATCGAGCTCGAGCACCAGCCGCAGCACGCCGTGCGTGCTGGGGTGCTGCGGCCCCATGTTGACGGTCATCGTCTCGGTGCGAATGCCTGCCATGCTCTCACCCGGCGTCACGCCCGCACGGCGCCCGACGCGGTTCACGCGTCGCGGCGACCTTCGTGCGGGTCGCGGCTGCCCGTCTCCCGTTCCTCGTCGATCAACTCACACCACACGTGCAGGATGGTGGCGTGCACCTCCTGCACCAGCGCCGTCCGCGTCTCCGGGACGCTGACGTGGATCGCGGCCCGGCGGCCGGCCTCGCCGCCACCGGCGCCGGTCAGGGCGATGGTGACCAGGCCGCGGGCGTTGGCCGCCTCGAGCGCCCGGACCACGTTCGGCGACCGCCCGCTCGTCGTGATCGCCAGCGCGACGTCGCCGCCGCGGCCGAGCGCCTCCACCTGGCGGGCGAACACCTGCTCGTAGCCGCAGTCGTTCGCCGCCGCCGTCAGGATGCTCGCATCGGTGGTCAGCGCCATCGCCGACCGCCCCGGACGCTCGCGCTCGTAGCGCACCACGAGCTCGGCGACGAAGTGCTGCGCATCGGCGGCACTGCCGCCGTTGCCGAACGCCAGAATCGACCGCCCGGCGGCGAGCGCGGCCCGCATCGCCTCGCCGGCCGCGGCCACCGCGTCGGTGCCCGCCGCGGCCATCCGTTCGTGGACCGCCGCCGCGAGGCGCAGGCGATCGGCGATGCGGGATGGCGCCACCGGCTATGCCTCCGCGATCACTGCGGCTTCGGCCGTACCTGGCGGTCGCGCTCGACGCTCGCCTTGAACTCCTCCTCGGTGACCTCCAGCGGCATGAACGTCTGCGCGTCCTTCCGCACCTGGACCGGATAATCCTTGCGCAGCGGATGCCCCTCCCAGTCCTCGGGCATCATCAGCCGCCGCAGGTCGTCGTGCCCGTCGAACTCGATGCCGAACAGGTCGAATACTTCGCGCTCGCACCAGCCGGCGCCGCGCCAGATCGCCTGCACCGTCGGCACCGCCTGACCCGGATTCACCTGCACCTTGACGCGCACGCGGGCGCGCCGGTGCGGCGACACGAAATGGTAGACGAGGTCGAAGCGCGGATCCCGCCGCGGGTGGAAGTCGGCGGCGGTGATGTCGGTGAAGGCGACGAACTCCAGCCCGGGGGCGTCGTGCAGCACGCGGCAGACGTCCAGCAGCTGCTCGACCGGCACCAGGATCGACGGGTTGATCGACTCGTCGAGCGGGGTCAGCGGCTGCAACGACGCGTCAGGCACCGCGGCCGTCAGGGCGGCGATGAGATCGGTGGCGGTCATCGGTGCGGTGTCCAGCCTCGGCGCGTGCCGGCAGCACCCGCCGCCGCCCGCGCGCCGAGTCTACATGCGGGAGGCATCGATCTTCTTCTGCAGCTGCACGATGCCGTAAATGACCGATTCCGGCCGCGGCGGGCAGCCGGGAATGTAGACGTCGATCGGGACCACCTGATCCGAGCCCTGGACGATCGCGTAGTTGTCGAAGACCCCGCCGCAGGAAGCGCAGGCGCCCATCGAGATGACCCACTTGGGCTCCGGCATCTGGTCGTAGATGCGGCGCAGCGCCGGCGCCATCTTGCGAGAGAGGCGGCCGGCGATGATCATCAGGTCCGACTGCCGCGGCGAGCCGCGAAACACCTCGGCGCCGAAGCGCGCGATGTCGTAGCGGCTGCAGCTCATCGCCATCATCTCGATGGCGCAGCAGGCGAGGCCGAAGGTCACCGGCCAGATCGCCGACCGCCGCGCCCACTGGACCAGCTTCTCGACGTTGGTCGTCAGGACCGGTATTTCGAAGTCAGTTTCGAGTCCCATACCGATATCTCTTGATCACGGCCGGCCCCGGCGCCGCCGGGCGGACGTAGTCCGGATCGTGCTCCGGGCCCCAGTCGAGGACCCCCTTCCGCCAGACGTAGATGTAGCCCACCACCAGGATCAGGAAGAAGACGACGATCTGGATGAAGCCCGGCCAGCCGAGGTCGCGAATCGCCATCGCCCAGGGGCCGAGGAAGGCGATTTCGATGTCGAACAGGAGGAAGATCATCGCAATCAGGTAGAACTTCACCGATTGCCGCTCGCGCGCGTCGCCGACCGGCGGCATGCCGCACTCGTAGGGCGCCATCTTCTCCGGCGTCGGATTGCGCGGGCCGATGAAGCTTGACAGGAGGATCGAGAAGGCGCCGAACCCCACGCCCATCACGATCATGATGACCAGACCGTCCCAGCCGCCCATGCTCAAGGCTCCAAGGGTGGCCGCACCACCGCTTGTGAAGAATTTCCCAAGTCCAACGTCACACTCTATCACGTCGCCCGCGACGCGGGGGAGGTTAGGGTTCTTCCCCAAACGGTCGCGCCAGTGTAGAACGGTGCGGTGAACGTTGCGTGGTTCTCGCCGCTGCCGCCGGACCGGTCGGGGATCGCCGCCTATTCGGCTGAGCTGCTGCCGCTGCTCGCTGCACGCGGGCTGGCCATCGAGACCTTCACCGCCGACAACGCCCGCGACTACGTGTGGAAGGCGCGGCGCCAGCCGTACGACCTCACCGTCTATCACCTGGGCAACGCGTCCTGCCACGACTACATGTGGGCGTACCTGTTTCGCTATCCGGGCGTCGTGGTGCTGCACGATGCGCAGCTGCACCAGGCGCGCGCGTTGTGGCTGACGCGGCGATGGCAGCCGCGGCGCGAGGACTATCTCGCGGAGTTCCGCGCCAACCATCCCGACGCGCCCGCTGACGCCGGCGAGCTGGTGGCCGCCGGCCTCGGCGGATCCCTCTACCAGCACTGGCCCTTCGTCCGGCTCGTGATCGAACGGGCGCGGCTGACGATCGTCCACAACCGGCGGCTGCAGCAGGACCTGCGCGCGCGCCATCCATCAGCGGCCATCGAGCACGTGGCCATGGGGGTGAGCGATCCGCTCGCGCCGCGGCCCCCGGCGCCGCGCCCGGTCGGCGTGCCTGGCGGCCTGGTGATCGCAGCCGTCGGCGGGATCACGCCGGAGAAGCGCATCGGCCGGCTCATTCGCGCCGTCAGCGCGCTGGCCGACCGCCATCCCACGCTGCACCTGCTGCTGGTGGGCGCGGCGTCGCCGCATTACGACGCGCGCGACGAGGCTCGTCGCTGGCGGGTCGCGGATCGCGTCCACCTCCCCGGCTACGTGCCCGACGAGGCCCTTGGCGCCTACCTGTCGGCGGCCGACGTCTGCGCGTGCCTGCGCTGGCCGAGCAATCGCGAGACCTCGGCGTCGTGGCTGCGGTGCCTGGCCGCGGGGCGTCCCACGATCGTCACCGCGCTGGCCGATCTCGTGGACGTTCCCACCGTCGATCCGCGCGGATGGCAGCGGCTCGACGCCGGCGCGCCGGCCGGCGAGCGGCGGCCGCCGGTCGCGGTCGGCATCGACCTGCTCGACGAACAACACTCCCTCGAGCTCGCCCTCGACCGCCTGGCGTCCGACGCCGCGCTGCGCACGGCGATTGGCGACGCCGGCCGCGCGTGGTGGAGCGCGCATCATCGCCTCGAGCCGATGGCCGATGCCTACGCGCGCGTCCTGACGCGGGCCCGCACGCTGCCGGAGCCCGCGGGCGCGCTGCCCGCACACCTCCAGGCAGACGGGACGGATCGCGCGCGCCGCACGGCCGCGCGCTTCGACGTCGGCGCACGGCTGCGCGACCTCTGGTCCTGACGTTACCGTGGCCCCGTTTCCGCCGGTTTCGCCGGGACGCGCGGGGGTCAGCGGGCTGCTTGCGCTGGCCCTGACCTTCGCGGCGCTGCAAGTCTCGATGGTGCGGCCGTATCTCTGGCCGGCCGGCGCCGGCGTGGCGCTGTCGGGCGACGCCGTCTTCGCCAGCCTCGGCGAACCGAGCCTGATCCCGCGCACGCGACCGCCGGAGGTCGGCGACGGCGGCCGGACGGTCACGATCCGCCGCGTGGCCCGCGCGCCGGCCGGCGCGCCGGCGCTCGACCAGGGCCTGGCGGTGACCGGCATCTACGACCACGCCGGGGGGCGGATCGGCCTGGCGCAGGGCCTGCCGACCGAGGCCGGCGCCATGCTGCGGATCTGGCGTGAGGCCTACTACCTTGGCACCAGCAGGCCGGTCACGGTGCGCGTGCGCGAGGTCACCGGCGACGAACGCATCGTGACGCTGCCGCGGTCGCCGGTGTGGCGCGCGGACGCGGGGACGCGCACGGCATGGGTCGGACAGCACGGTGGCGCGCTGCTGCAGCTCCTCGCGTTTCTCGCCGGCGCGCTCGTCCTCGTTGCGCTCGGCACCCGCGGGCGCACCGCGGGACTGATGACCGTCGCGCTGATCGCGACGGCAGTGGCCACGGGCGGTCCGCTGTACGGCGTCGAGCGCGACGTTCCGATCCTGGGCGGCCTGCTCCTGCTCCTGGCGTGGACGGCGACGCCGCTGGCCTTCCCGATCATCGGGATGGCGGTCCTGCATTTCCCCACCCGGGCCGCCATCCTCGATCGACAGCGCTGGATCATACCGGCGCTGGCCCTCGTCAGCGCCCCGATGCTCGCCGTCAGCCTGCTCACCGCCGCGTTCCTGCTCGGGGTCGATGGCGTGCTGCCGGCGCTCGCCTGGGCGGCTGCGCACGGACGCATCTTCGACCTCTCGTTCGCCGCGGCGCTGGCGGCCAACCTGCTGATCATCGGCGAAGGGGTCGGGCGCTTCCGCCGCAATCGCGATGCAAACGAGCGGCGGCGCATCCAGATCGTCGTCTACACGGGTGTGTCGGCGGTCGTCGCCTATGCGTGCCTGGCCGTGGTGCCGGTTCTCGGGTCGCTGGCCGGGCGGCCGCTGCGGCTGGCGTGGCCGCTGCAGGCGCTGCTGCAGGCGATCGTCCTGCTGCCCGCCTTCGGCCTGCCGTACGCGGTGGCGGTCAGGCACGTCTTCAGCCCGCGCACGGTGCTGCGGCAGGGCCTGCAGTACGCCCTGGCGCGCCGGACGCTGTCGGTCCTGGTCGCGCTGCCGGTGGCGGCGCTTGCCGTCGCGTTGCTCACCGAGCGCGATCGGCCGCTCGGCGCGATCGTCCTCGGGCAGCCGCTGTTCTATGCGCTGTCGGTCGGCCTCGCGCTCGCCGGCTTTCGCTACCGTGATGCCGCGCGCCGCTGGCTCGATCGGCGGTTCTTCCGCGCCGAGTACGACGGCCGGGAGATCCTGGAGGCGCTCGCCAGCCGGGTGCCGTTCGAGACCGATCCCCCCGCGCTGGTCGCGCTCGTGATCGCGCAGGTGGACAGCGCGCTCCATCCGCAGGCGATGGCCGTCCTCGCCGGCGACGAGGACCTCCTGCCGGTCCTGGCCACCTCGGAACCGGGCATCGGCGCGCTGCCGCGCGACGGCGCCCTGGGCACGTTGCTGCACTGGTCGAACGCGCCGCTGGAGGTGTTTCTCGACGATGAGCGATCGCCGGCGGCGCGGTTGCCGGAGGCGGACCGCGCCTGGCTCGCCGCCAGCGGCATGTCGCTGCTGGTCCCCATCCTCGCCGGCAGCGGCACGCAGCGGCTGCTGGCCGGCGTGATCGGCCTCGGACAGAAGAAGTCGGAGGAGCCGTATACCCCCGAGGATCGGCGGCTGCTGAGCGCCATCGCCGCACAGATGAGCGCGGCGCTCGACTTGTCGCGCCTGCGGCGCCGCCTCTCGACCGCGCCGGCGACCGACGGCGTGATGGCGGCGCCGGCCGGTCCCGGCGGCCTGCCGCCGCTCATCGACGGGCGCTATCGCCTGGACACGGTCGTCGGCGCCGGCGGCATGGGCGCGGTGTATCGCGCCCACGATCTGCGGCTCGGCCGGGACGTCGCGGTGAAGGTCGTCCGCACCGATCTCGCCGCACGCCCCGATGCGCGGCAGCGCTTCGAGCAGGAAGCGCTGATCCTGGCGCAGCTCCAGCATCCCGCCATCGTGACGATCTTCGACTTCGGCGCGCTGCCCGACGGCTCGGCCTATCTGGTCATGGAGCTGGTGCGCGGCGCCGATCTTCGCGCCGTGCTGACGCGCGAGCGGCGGCTGCCGCCCGCGCAGGCGCTAGCGCTCGTCGGCCAGCTCGCCGAGGCGGTCGACTTCGCGCATCGCGCCGGCGTCCTGCATCGCGATCTGAAGCCGGAGAACGTGCTGCTGCCCGACAGCGGGCTCGGGCCCAAGGTGCTCGACTTCGGGGTGGCGACGCTGGTCGAGCCGACCATCGGAGACACAGGGGGAACGCCGACGCGGGGCGGGACGATCATCGGCACGCCGGCCTACATGGCGCCGGAGCAGCTGCGCGGGGAGCGCGTCGACGGCCGGGCGGACATCTACAGCCTCGCGGTGATGACCTACGAGGCGCTCACCGGGCGGCTGCCGTTCGCCGCCGGCGCGCTGGCCGCGATCGATGCGCGCCGCGCGGGCGGCACGGTGCCGCTGGAGGTCGAGGGGCTGCCTCCGGGGCTGGCCCGGCCGCTCGAGGACGCGCTGTCGTGGTCGCGCGACGATCGCCCGGCGACCGCCTCGGCGTTTGCTACTTCCTTGACCGCGGCTTCTTCGGCTCGGCCGTGACCGCGTCCAGACTGGTCAGGCGCTTCTCGATTTCGATCATGGCCTGATCGATCTGCGTGCGGCGGGTCGGATGTTCGGTGCGGACACGCTGCTGCTGCAGCTCGGCGCGCGCCAGCTTCAACGACTCGCGCTGCCGCACCTTCTCGGGATCCTCGACCGGCTTCCGGTTGCGCGCCGCCTTGCGCTCCTCCTCCAGTTCATCCATGCGCTCCTGGAGGCGTGTATCGGCGTCAATCAGTCCTTCGCCTGCGTCACCCATGCTGCTTCCTGTTCCGAAAAAAATGGTCCGCGTCCCCGCTCGCGATGCGGCTTTCGATTATACGGTCTCCCCGGTCCACCATAAAATCGAAAGTTGATGCGCGGCGACCCGCTCCAGCGCTTCCACGCTCCGGTCCGCGACTGGTTCAACCGCTCGTTCGCCGCGCCGACACGCGCCCAGCGTCTCGGCTGGCCGCCGATCGCGCGCGGCGAGTCGACGTTGATTCTCGCGCCGACCGGCACCGGCAAGACCCTGGCGGCGTTCCTCGCCTGCCTCGACCGGCTGATGTTCGCGCCGCCGCCGGAGCGCGCCGCGCGCTGCCGCGTGCTCTACGTCTCGCCGCTGAAGGCACTCGCCGTGGACGTCGAGCGCAACCTGCGGGCACCGCTGGCGGGAATCAGCCAGGTCGCCTCCGCCGCCGGCGAAGCCCCGCACCTGCCGGTGATCACGCTGCGCACCGGCGACACACCGGCGTCGGAGCGGGCGCGCTTCCTGCGCGATCCGGGTGACATCCTCATCACCACGCCCGAGTCGCTCTATCTGATGCTCACCTCGAACGCGCGCGAACGGCTGCGCTCGGTCGAGACCGTGATCGTGGACGAGATCCACGCGCTGGTGTCGAGCAAGCGCGGCGCGCACCTGGCGCTGTCGATGGAACGGCTGGAGATCCTGCGCGGCCGGCCGCTGCAGCGCATCGGGTTGTCGGCGACACAGCGGCCGCTCGACGAGGTCGCCCGGTTTCTCGGCGGGACCGTCCCGCCCGACGCCGGCCGCCGCGGGCGCGCCGACGGGCGCCGGCGCGGCGCCGAGGCGGGGCCGAGCGACCTCGGGGATGTCGTCGATCACGAGTTCGCGGTCCCGGCGGGGCCGGTTCGCTATCGCGACGTGACCGTCATCGACGCCAGCGAGCCCAAGCGCCTCGACGTGCGCGTCCAGGTGCCGATCGAGGACATGGCCCGGGTCGCCAGCGGGCGCGAGGCGGGCGCCGGGGCCGGGATTCGCAGCGGCCCCGCCGCCCAGGGGGCGGGCGCTCCGACGATCTGGACCGCCATCCATCCCCGGCTGCTGGAGCTGATCCGGGCGCACCGCTCGACGCTGCTCTTCGTCAACAGCCGCCGGCTCGCCGAGCGGCTCGCGCTCGCGCTCAACGAGCTGGCGGGCGAGCCGCTGGTCCGCGCCCATCACGGGTCGCTGGCCCGCGCGCAACGGAGCGAGATCGAGGACCTGCTCAAGGCCGGCCGCCTGCGCGGCCTGGTCGCCACCAGCTCGCTCGAGCTCGGGATCGACATGGGGGCGATCGATCTCGTCGTCCAGATCGAGGCGCCGCCGTCGGTCGCCAGCGGCCTGCAGCGCATCGGACGCGCCGGACACCGGATCGACGAGGTCAGCACCGGCATCATCATCCCCAAGTTCCGCGGCGACCTCGTCGCCTGCGCGGCGGTGACGCGGGCGATGATGCGTGGCGCGGTCGAGCCGTCCCGCTACCCGCGCAATCCGCTCGACGTGCTCGCCCAGCAGCTCGTCGCCATGGTCTCGGTCGACACCTGGCCGGTGGACGACCTGTTCGCCGCCATTCGCGGGGCGGCGCCGTACGCCGAGTTGAGCCGCCGTGTCTTCGACGGTGTCCTCGACATGCTGTCGGGCCGCTATCCGTCCGACGACTTCGCGGAGTTGCGCCCGCGCGTGACCTGGGATCGCGTCAACGGCCTGCTCAGCGCCCGCCAGGGCGCCAAGCAGATCGCGATCGCCAACGCCGGGACCATCCCCGACCGCGGGCTCTTCGGCGTGTTCCTGCTCGGCGCCGAGCGCGATCGGGCCCGCGTCGGCGAGCTGGACGAGGAGATGGTCTTCGAGGCCCGTCCCGGCGAGACGTTTCTCCTCGGCGCCTCCTCGTGGCGAATCGAGCAGATCACCCACGACCGCGTGGTCGTGTCGCCGGCGCCGGGCGAACCGGGCAAGATGCCGTTCTGGAAGGGCGAAGCCGGCGGGCGGCCGATCGAGCTGGGCACGGCGATCGGCACGCTCGTGCGCGAGCTGCGCCGCCAGGAGCCGGCGGCGGCGCAGGCGCGGCTCGAGCGGGAGCACGGCCTGGACGCGCCCGCCGCCGTCAACCTCCTGCAGTACCTCGACGACCAGTGGCGCGCCGCCGGCGTGGTTCCCGACGACAAGACGCTGCTGGTGGAGCGGACGCGGGACGAGCTCGGCGACTGGCGGGTGCTGGTCGTCTCCGCGCTCGGCAGCCGCGTGCACGCCCCGTGGGCGATGGCGGTCAGCGCCCGGCTGCGCGACGAGCTCGGCCTCGACCCGGAGATCATGTGGGGCGACGAGGGGTTCGTGGTGCGGCTGCCGGAGACCGACGCGCCGCCGGATCACGCGCTGATGCTGCCGGATCCCGACGAGGTCGAAGCCCTGATCCTGCGGCAGCTCGGGTCGACGGCGCTCTTCGCCTCGCGGTTTCGCGAAGCCGCCGGCCGCGCCCTGCTGCTGCCGCGACGCCGGCCTGGCGCGCGTGCACCGCTGTGGCAGCAGCGCCGGCGCGCGGCCGATCTGTTGTCGGTCGCCGCGCGCTACGGCTCGTTTCCCATCATCCTCGAGACGTATCGCGAGGTCCTGCGCGACGTGTTCGACCTGCCGGCGCTGGTGGACGTGCTGCGGCGCATCCGCAGCCGGTCGCTCCGCGTGGTCGCGATCGAGTCACGCACGCCGTCGCCCTTCGCCGCCTCGCTGCTGTTCAATTACGTCGCCAACTACATCTACGACGGCGACGCGCCGCTGGCGGAACGGCGGGCGCAGGCGCTGTCGGTCGATCAGGGACAGCTGCGCGAGCTCATCGGCGACGCCGAACTACGCGACCTGCTCGACGCCACCGCGATTGAAACCGTCGAGGCCGACCTCCAGCACCTGCCCGCGCGCCTGCACGCCCGGTCCGCCGACGCGGTGCACGACCTGCTGCTGCGCCTCGGCGACCTGACCCGCGACGAGATCGCCGCCCGCACCGTGTCTGCGATCGCCGACGCGGCCATCGCCGAATTGTTGCGGGCGCGGCGCGCCGTGGAGCTGCCGCTCGCCGGCGACGCCCGGCTCGTCGCCGTCGAACACGCCGCCCGCTACCGGGATGCGCTGGGGACGCCGCTCCCGGAGGATTGCCGGCCGCGCTGCTCGAGCCGGTGACCGACCCGGTCGGCGACCTGATGCGCCGCTACGCGCGCACGCACGCGCCGTTCGAAGCGGCTGACATCGGCGCGCGGCTGGGGATGCCGCTCGCCGCCGTGGAGGCGGCGCTGGCGCGCCTGACGGCGGACGGCCGGATGGTCGAGGGGGCGTTCCGCCCCGGCCGCCGCGGCCGCGAGTGGTGCGACCCCGACGTGCTGCGCAGCATCCGCCGCCGCTCGCTCGCGCGCCTGCGTGAGGAGGTCGAGCCGGTCGAGGCGCCGGTGCTCGGACGATTCCTGACCGCCTGGCACGGCATCGGACGCGGGCGCCCCGGGCTGGATGCCCTGCTCGATGTCATCGAACAGCTCCAGGGCGTGCCGCTCGTCGCGTCGCTGCTCGAGCACGAGATCCTGCCGGCGCGCGTCGCCGACTACGTGCCGGCCCAGCTCGATACGCTGCTCGGCGCTGGTGAAGTGGCCTGGGTCGGCATCGAGCCGCTCGGCGATCGAGACGGGCGCATCGCCCTCTACCTCACCGATCACCTGCCGCGGCTGCTCCCGCCGGTGGCCCTGCCCGCGAACGCGGCGGCCGCCGCAGCGGCCGGGCGCGAGTCGGAGATCCTCGAACAGCTCCGGACCGCGGGCGCCGCCTTCTTCGCGCCGCTCCACGCGTCGGTCGGCGGCGGCTTCCCGCGCGACACGGTCGACGCGCTGTGGTCCCTCGTGTGGCAGGGCCTCGTCACCAACGACACGCTGCACGCGCTGCGCGCCTACCTGCGTCCGCCGGAGCGGTCGCGGCGGCCAGGGCGGGCGACGCCGTTTCGCTCGAGGCGGCTGGTCCCGCCGGCGGCGGAGGGACGCTGGACCGCGATCGCGGCCAGTCCGACCCGCTCGCTGACCGAATGGGCGACGGTGTTCGCGCAGCAGCTCCTCACCCGCCATGGCATCGTGACGCGCGAGGTCGCCTCGCTCGAGCACATCCCGGGAGGCTTCAGTGCCGTGTACCCAATACTGCGGCGGCTGGAGGAAACCGGCCGCGTGCGGCGCGGCTATTTCGTCGCCGGCCTCGGCGCCGCGCAATTCGCCCAACCGGGCGCCGTCGATCTCCTGCGCGCCGCCCGCGACGAGACCGACGTGGCACAGGCGGCGACCCTGGCGGCGACCGACCCGGCCAACCCGTATGGCGCGATGCTCGCGTGGCCCGAGTGGCCGGGCGGCGACGGTGTGCGCGCCTCCCGGTCGGCAGGGGCGCGCGTCGTGCTCGTCGACGGGCGGCTGACCGCCTGGATCGGCCGCGGCGACCGCGCCATGCTCGTCTCGCTGCCGGCCGACGACCCGGACCGATCGCGCGTCGGCCGCGCCCTCGCCACCGAGCTCGTCGCCCTGGCGCATCGCGCGCCCGAAGGGGCGCGCGGCTGGCTGGTCGAGGAGATCAACGGCGTCGCCGCCGCCACCGATCCGGCGGCCCCCTTCCTGCTGGACGCCGGGTTCGCCGCCACGGCCATGGGACTGCAGCTGCGTGTGGCACGCCGGCGACTGCCGCCAACACCCGGCGAGCTCGCCGGCGCGATCGACCAGACGGCCGGCACGACCGCGGCGTCGCCGCCCGACGAGGCGTCCCCGACCAACTCGCCGCCGGCGCCGGAAATTCTCAGCCGGCCGCGCACGAGCTGAGCGGAGCGACCGTGCCGGAAGGGGACACCATCCATCGCGCCGCGCGGACGCTGCACCGCGCGCTGGCCGGGCAGACGGTGACGCGTTTTGAAACCGGCCTCGCCGGATTGGCGCAGATCGATCGCGACGACCCGATCGCCGGCCGCACGGTCGAGCGCGTGACGGCCGCGGGCAAGCATCTGCTGATGACGTTGTCCGGCGGGCTCGTCCTGCGCACGCACATGCGCATGAACGGCTCGTGGCACGTCTACCGCCCGGGCGAGGCCTGGCAGATGCCGCACCGTGCCATGCGCATCCTCGTCGCCACGACACAGTGGATCGCGGTGGCGTTCAACGTCTACGTCGCCGAGTTCGTGCGCGCCGACCGGCTGCCACGGCACCGGCCGCTGGCCCTGCTCGGCCCGGACCTGCTCGGCGAGTTCGATCCGGTCGAAGCGCTGGCCCGCATTCGAGCGGCCGGCGACACTCCCCTGCACGCGCTGCTGCTCGATCAACGCGTCGTCAGCGGCATCGGCAACGTCTACAAGTCGGAGATCCTCTTCCTCTCCCGCGTCCATCCCGACACTCCGGCAGGCTCGCTCGACGAGCCGCGGCTGCGTGGCATGCTCGACCTGGCGCAGCGGCTGCTCCGGGCCAACGCGTCGGAGGCATCCGGCCCGGGCATCGTCACTTACGGCGGGGGGCGGCGGACGACCGCCCGGATGAATCCGGCCGATCGGCTGTGGGTTTATGGCCGCGCCCGGCGGCCGTGCCGCACGTGCGGCACGCCGATCGCCGTTCGCAAGGATGGCGACGCGGCTCGGGTGACCTACTGGTGTCCGCACTGCCAGCCTGGCTGACCGCGGGGCGCGCCGCTCAGGCGATCCGGCGAGGGTGCGCGTAGACGTTGAACGATTCGCCGCGCACGAAGCCGCACAGGGTGACCCCGGCCTCCTCGGCCAGGGCGATGGCCAGGCTCGATGGCGCGGAGACGGCGGCAATGAGCGGGACGCCGGCGAGCAGGGCCTTCTGCACCAGCTCGAACGACGTGCGGCCGGAGACGACGAGGATCGATCGGTCGAGCGGCAGGGCGTCCTCGAGGAGGCGCCGGCCGACGATCTTGTCCACGGCGTTGTGCCGCCCGACGTCTTCCGCCATCATCTCGAGGCCACCGTCGAGCGAGAACAGGCCGGCGGCGTGGAGGCCGCCCGTGGTCTCGAACACGCGCTGCGCGCGGCGCAGGGTCTGCGGCAGGGCGCGCACGATCGCCGGCGCGACGGTCCAGGCGCCCTGCACGCTGGTGGCCCGCGCCCGCAGCGATTCGATGGTCCGTCGGCCGCACAGCCCGCACGATGCGGTCATCATCACCTGGCGGCGCTCGCCCAGCCGCGCCTCGAGCCGGTCCACCGCGTCGCCGGTGACGGTGACATTCAGCGTGTTGCCGCGGGCCTCCGCCTCGGCGTCTTCGCAGTATTCGATGGTCGCCAGCTCGGCGCCGCCGCGGATGACGTCTTCGGCGAGCAGGAAGCCGGCGGCGAGCTCGCGATCGAGGCCGGGGGTCCGCATGATCACGGCAAAGGCGGCGCCGTTGACCCGCACCTCCATCGGCTCCTCGACGGCCACCAGATCGCGGCACTCCGCCCGCGAGGCGGCCTCGACGCGCTGGATGGGGACGTCCTGGCTGCCGCTGGCGCTCATCCGCCGACATTACACCGGTTTGCGCGCCGGGGACGGGGGGGCCGGCGGTCGATCAGGCGGCGCCGGCGTCCATGGCCTTGCGCACCTCGGCGATGACCGCGTCGGGCAGCGCCGGCTTGAGGACGAACGAGGAGCAGCCGGCGGCGACGGCGTTGCGCGACGCCAGCTCGGACATGTGCCCGGTGATGGCGATGATCGGGATGTGGACGGTGGACTCGTGTGCCTTGATCTGCCGCGTCGCCTCCCAGCCGTCGATCCCCGGCAGGGAGAGGTCCATCAGGATGCAGTCGGGCAGCAGCTCATGGGCCTTGGCCACCGCTTCGACGCCGGTGCGCGCCTCGGCGACCCTGAATCCCGAGGCCTTCAGGTACTCGGCGTACATCTCCCGGGCGTCCTGATAGTCGTCCACCACGAGGACCAGCGGGTTTCCCGTGTTCGTCATCGGCACCGCTACTGTAACGGGCCGCTTGGCGCCGCGACAAGCACGACCGTAGTCGCCGTGCGCGCGCGCCGGCCCGCGCACGCCGACGCGTTACGATACACGCTATGGCCACGCTGAACTCGTTCGACATCACCTCGGAAATCGACATGCAGGAGGTGGACAACGCCATCAACCAGGCGCGCAAGGAACTGTCGCAGCGCTACGATTTCAAGGGATCGCCGGCCGCGATCGAACTCGATCAGAAGGCCAAGACATTGACGCTGACCGCCGAGGACAAGTTCAAGGTCGGCGCGGTGCTCGAGATCCTGCAGGCGCGCATGGTTCGGCGCAACGTGCCGGTGCAGAACCTGAAGGCGGCCGAGGTCGAACCGGCGTCGGCCGGCACGGTCAAGCAGGTGTTCACGCTGCAGGTCGGGATCCCCACCGACACGGCGCGCGAGATCGTCAAGGCGCTCAAGGATGCGAAGCTGAAGAAGGTGCAGGCGTCCATCCAGGGGGACCAGGTCCGCGTCCAGGCGCCCTCGCGCGACGACCTGCAGGCGGCGATCCAGCTGCTCAAGAGCCAGGACTTCGGCATCCACCTGCAGTTCGGCAACTACCGCCCCTGAACGCCGCGAGGGGCGGGATGGAGCACCGCGCCGAACGCGCCGCGGCGGACCGCGCTCACACGAAGAGGTCGGGCAGCAGGTCGTCCTCGCGCACGCCCGGCGGTCGATAGGGCGACAGGTCGGTGACGCCGGCCTCGCCCAGCACCTCCTCGTCGATCAGGAAGCGGCCAGTACACTCCCGGCTGCTGCGCGTGAGGACGGCGTGGGCGGCGTCGGCCATGATGGCGGGAGCCCGGCTCCGTCCGCGCGCCTCCGGACCGGCAATCAGGCGGATGGCCTCGGTATCGATGGTCGTGCGCGGCCACAGCGCGTTCACCGCGATGCCGTCGGCGCGGAATTCCTCGG
Organism: uncultured Acidobacteriota bacterium; assembly: GCA_963707795.1. GTDB lineage: Bacteria > Acidobacteriota > Vicinamibacteria > Vicinamibacterales > UBA2999 > JACCSI01. Next base: position 2,813,169 of record OY970174.1, read on the forward strand.
CCATCCCCAGCACGCACAGCGACATCCCGTACTTCGCCATCGTGTAGCCGACGTGCGGCGCGAACCACCGCGGCTGCAGCGTGGTGGCCAGCGGCGGCGCGATGTTGAGGATGTGCGGGTTGACGCCGCGGCGCAGGAACGGCACCGCTTTCTGCGAGCACAGGTAGGTGCCGCGCACGTTGACCTGGTGCATCAGGTCGAAACGCTTCATCGGCGTGGCGAGCGTGCCGGTCAGCGCGATGGCGGACGCATTGTTGACCAGGATGTCGATGCCGCCGAAGCGGGCGATGCCGGCCGCGACCGCCGCCTCCACCTGGTCCTCGTCCCGAATGTCCATCGCCACCGGCAGCGCCTGTCCGCCGGCCTGCTCGACCTCCGCCGCCGCCGTATAAATCGTCCCTGGCAGCGTGGGGTGCGGGTCGGTCGTCTTGGCCGCGATGATCACCCGCGCCCCGTCACGGGCGGCGCGCAGCGCAATCGCCTTGCCGATGCCTCGGCTGGCGCCGGTGATGAAGAGCGTTCGTCCCGACAAGCTGGTCATGGCACGTGCAGTGTAGAAGCACCGCCGCGGATCCCGTCCGACAAACGCAAAAACGCCCGGCTCGCGAGGCGAACCGGGCGTCTGATGAAAACCGGAGCCTGGTCTGCGAGTCCCGGCACTGCCGGGCTCGCTCGGATCCCGGGCTACTCCACGTAACTGTAGCCGCAGTTCTCGCACACCCACATGCGGCCCTGCTTGTACATGTTGTAGGCGCACTGCGGACAGACACGGTATTCGCGTCCTTCCTTGTCCACCAGCTTGCCGTCCTTGGTCTTGTCCGGTTCGCCGAACGGGTCGGCCGGCTTCTGTTCCTCGCCCTCCTCGGGCTTTGGCTTGGGCGACTCCTGCGGCTGCTGGGCCAGGGCGGGGACGACGGCGAGGCCGAGGGCTCCCGCGAACAACGCGGACCCGCGCAGGAAACTACGGCGATCGAGGCTCGTGACGGTCAGCTTTTCTGGCATGGGTATGATTCCGGTGCGGCGCCGACGGCGTCCGCAGACATGAAAAAACCGGGTGAAGCGCTGCGGCTCACTGGAGACGCTCCACCCGGTGCTTCCCCTCTGTCGTTGTAGGGTCAGGATACGGTCGACCGCGGCAAAATCCTTGTAATCCTTTGTATTTCTTTGCCACGACTTGCATGGCGCGTCGATTTCCGCCTGATTCGACGCGCCCTTGCGGCGAGCCGCCGTCAGGACAACTCGACCAGGACAATGTTCAGGCGGCGCTCCTGCTGCTCCACGCCCTGCCACTGCACGAGGATGGGACTCTGGTAGGTGCCGCGCACGACGCGCGCGCCATGGTCGGCATCCGACGCTGCCAGGAAGCTGACGCGGCGCGAGCGCAGGAAGCGGCGGGCGGGCACCGCCATCACCTTGGCCACCAGCCGCTCGAAGGACGACTGGTCGAGGTGCAGCGCTTCCATCAGCGAGTTGAGCACCCGCACGGCGTCGAACTTCGCGTAGTTGAGGGTCTTGCCCGGCACCGCCAGCGGATCGTGCAGGGCGTTGCGCGCCTTGAGCTTGGCGAAGCGCAGGGGATCGCGCAGCACGTCCACCAGGTCGTTCTGCATCAGGAGCGTTTCGTACTCGTTGACGGTGAGGCCGACGTTGCGCTCGGACGGATCGATCACGAGATCGACACGCCCGCGGGACGGCCCGTGGCGGGCGATGAGGTCGTTCATTTGCTCGAGCAGGCCGAGCCGCGGGTCGGCGAGGTTCACCGAGTCCATCGGATGGCGCGACACCGGCACGCTCACCATGCTCCGGGCGATCACCCGTTCCTCGTCGTACGCGATCACCGTCGTCGTGCGCTCGCGCCGCATGGCGTCGCTCATGCCGTCGAGATCGATGAAGTAGACCGGGGCGTCGGGCCGCGTCCGGTAGGTCACACAGTTGCGCAGGCCGGCGCCGATGTAGGTGAGGTGCGAGTCGCCGTTGCGCGGCTCGACCACCTTCTGCGCATCGGTGAGCTCGGTGCGGAACTCCATCTGGTCGTGGCGATAGGCCCCGCCCTGCGGGAACAGCGCGTGAAAGGTGCGGAAGAACTGCGACAGCCGGTCCTGGTTGTGGCGCATGCGCGCCGTGAGGCTTTGATCGAGATAGCCGGCGGTGGTGTGGAACGAGCAGTAGAGCGCGCGCCGGTGACGGCTGAGGACGTCACCCGCCTCCGCGGCAATGCGGGTATTGACGTCGATCGCCTCGAAGCGACGCTCGGGGGCCAGCCGGAGTTTCAGCTCGGTGGGGCGTATCCCCATTACGCAGAGTTTACAGGAGTTAGCCCGGCGGCAGAAGCGCCGACGGCGTCGAAACCCGACATCGGCTCGTTCGTGGCGCGCGCCGGTTCCGGTGGCCGCACGCAGGTGCGAGTTGGCGGCCGGGCGGACGGCCCGGCCCCACCCTGCGACGTCTCTACTTCAGATGCTTGCCAACCAGCTTGGTCATCTCGAACATGTTGACGGTCGCCTTGCCGCCGAACACGGTCTTGAGCGCGGCATCGGCCTTGATCATCCGCTTGTTCTTCTGGTCCTGCAGGCCGTTCTTCTTGATGTAGGCCCAGAGCTTCTTGGTCACTTCGGTGCGCGGCAGCGGCTTGGCGCCGACGATCTCCGCCAGGGCGGGACTCGGGGTCACCGGTTTCATGAACGCCGCGTTGGCCTTGCGGGGGGCCTTCTTTGCCTTCTTCGCGCTCTTGGCACTCTTCTTAGCCATCTGATCTCCTTTGAACGACGGGACCTGCGGCCGACGGGCTCCGTGCCTGTCAGCGGACCACCAGAAGACTACACCTAGACGGGCGCCCGTGGCGCGTCTTAGTTAGCCCGCCCGTTCCTTCTTGCGCCGCTTTTCTTCGTACATGGCGGCGTCGGCCTCCTTCAGGAGTTCCTCGAGCGACCGCGGACGGGCCGAGTCCACTGCCGCGATGCCGACGCTGAGGGCAAGCGTGTACGGGTGGTGCCCGAGCGCGTTGTCGTCCGCCAGGCACGCCGTGAGCCGGGCGCGGATGGTGGCCTCGTCACTGCCTGCGGCGGCGATGGTGAGGGCCACGAACTCGTCGCCGCCGAGACGCGCGAGGATATCGGAATCGCGGAAGGTGCGCCGCATCACGTCCGCGACCCGGACGATCGCCAGTGACCCCTGGTCGTGGCCATAGCGGTCGTTGACGGCCTTGAGACCATCCATGTCGGCGTAGACGAGCAGCGCGCCTTTCCTGCTGCGGGGCGCCCGCGCCAGCTTGAGATGCTGTTCGGCGAGGGCGAAGAACCCGCGGCGGTTGTAGAGACCGGTGAGGTCGTCGGTCAGCGACAGGTGGCGGGCGTCCTCCTGCGCCTGCTTCAGTTCCGTCACGTCCTGCGCGTGGCCGAGGACGTAATCGTCCGTGCCCGGCTCCGAGATGAACGCGTTGCGGTACTTCCACGCCCGCACCCGGCCGTCCTTGGCCAGCACCAGCATCAGCCCCTCGTCGGTTCCACGCTGGGCGACCCGTTCCAGGTAGCGGTCGAATTGCGGGCGGACCTCGGCGACCAGGTGGTCGCGCAGGTTGGCCCCGAGCAGTTCCGATGGCTCGTAGCCGAGCGACCGCGCGGCGGCTTCGTTGAGCGACAGCAGCCGGCCCTCGAGATCGTGCGTGCACACCAGGCCGAGACTGTCCTCGAACAGCCGCCGATACCGCCGTTCGCTGGCGAGCAGACGCGTTTCCGCCTGCTTGAGCCGGGTGATGTCGCGGCTGATCACCAGGACCGAGTGGATCGCGCCGGCGGGATCTGGCTCCGGAATGATCTGAACGCGATGGTGGGCGGGACTACCGGAGATCGCGAAGGTGCCCTCGAATGTCGAGACGCGCCCGGTGTCCAGGACCTGGCGCATCTGGCCCTCGAGGACCCGGCGCTGATCGGCCGGCACGTCCAGCTCGGCGAGCGTCTTGCCGACCACATCCTCCGCGGCCATCCCGCGCAAACGCGCCCCGGCGCGGTTCACGAACACGTGGCGGAGCTGGCGGTCGAAGCGGACGACGATATCGGGCGTGTTGTCGAGGAGCGAGCGCACCTCCTGCTCCTTGCGCTGCAGCGCGTCCTCCATTTCCAGGCGGGCGGTGATGTCCATGGCGACGCCACCCACGAACTGGCGTCCATCCGCCTGCGTGAACGGGAACTTGACGACCATCCAGTGCTGGATGCCGTCCTCGGCCGTGGGAACGCTCTCGATGACCTCGACGACCTGGCCGGTTGACAGCACGCGTCGATCGTTCTCGCGCACGACCCGCGCGATGCTCTCCGGCAGCCAGTCCACATCGGCCTTGCCCGCGATGTCCGACAGGCGGATGGCAAAGGTTTCCTCCATCCGGGCGTTGACATACACATACCGCCCGGCCGAATCCTTCATGAACGCCAGCACCGGGCTGTGGCGCATGAAGGCGCGGAGGCGTTCTTCGCTGTCGAGCAGTTCGCGCAGCGCCTTCTCGTCCGGCATCATGACTGGCTGCCTCGGTGTCGGGTGCGTCGCGGGGGGAACTCGCCCTCGTGGGGGCGGCGCGTCACCCTCCGCGTCATGGCGGGCCAGGATATCGCAAGGTCAGTCGCGGGGGCACCCTCACGCGCGACGGCGGGGCCACAGACCGTACGCCAGCACCGGCGCGAACAGGATCGCTTCCTTGATCGCCACCATCAACCCATATCGCGAGATGAAATCGAGGCCGACCGGCGCCACCGGAATGGGATTCCACGGGGCGAAATACCGCGTGTCGTCGAGTGGCCACAGCAGCGCACACCCCAATCCACCGTCGGTGAGCATGTCGAGCAGCGGGTGGCTCGCGACGACCGCGCCGGTCAACAGGGCGACACCGAGGACGGGCCGGCGGCGCGTCGCGGCGACCAGCGCGGCGGCGAGCGCCACGAGCACGGCCACGGCCAGCGAATGGGTCGCGCCGCGGTGCCCCCAGGGCGCGCCGTAGGGAATCCCGATCCACAGCCCGACGATGTCCGCGTCCGGCGCGAAGGACACCAGCGACCACCCCGCCATGGCGGCGGCGAGCGGCCAGCGCGAAAGCGGCGCCTCGGATCCCGCGCCGGCTCGCCGTCGCGCGAACCGCGCGGCGGCAAGACCGACGGCGACATGTCCCAGACTGGCCATATCCGCGCTCCGTCAGCCGCCGGCGCGGCGGCCAGGGGCGCGATCGATGGGATGATCGGCGCGATGACCTTCGATCAGCTGAAGGCGCGGTGGCGCTGGGCACCGATTCGGGACTGCCCCGGCCGCTTCGTGCTGGCCCTGCCCGGCCGGCCCGGGCACGGCACGATCCTCACGCCGGCCGACGTCGCGGGCCAGGGCCTCGTGACCGGCACCTTCGCGCCGGCCGCCGCGCGCGACGCCGTGGTGGTCGCGCGGCTCGACGCCGGCGGCCTGATCAGCTACCGCCGGCGAGATGGCACCTACGTGCATACCCTCAACACGCCCGAGGGTTTCGCCCGCAAACTCGCCCAACTGGGCATCGACCCGGCGGGCTGGTGACCGCGGCGGCGCTCACCGTTCGGTCGGCGGCTTCGGCGGCGCCGCCGCGTCCTCGAGCGTCTTCAGCACGTCGCGCCACGCGAACTTCTTGCCGATGCCGCGCACGTAGTAGTCCATCCACGCCATCTCGCTGACCGACTTCACCAGCTGGTTGCGCGGGTCGGGAATGCCGTGCGTCGTTGCCGGGATACATGAACAGCTCGGTCGGCACGCCGAGCTGCTTGAGCGCCATGTGCAGCTCGATCGACTGCGGACTCGGCACGCGCGGATCGCCCTCGACGACGTGGATCATCGTCGGCGTCTTCGCGTTCTTGATGTACTTGAGCGGCGACTGCGTTCCAGTAGGCGTCGAAGTCGTCGTACGGCAGCTTGTCGCCGAGGTAGTACTGCCGGTTCCGCTGCACGTCGCTCTGCGCGTACATCGAGATCCAGTTCGACGTGCCGGCGCCCGAGCTGATGGCCTTGAAGCGATCGGTGTGCGTCAGGATCCAGTTCGACCAGTGTCCGCCGGCGCTCCAGCCGAGCACGCCCATGCGGGCCGGATCGACGATGCCCTGCGCGATCAGGTGATCGACGCCGGTCATGATGTCCTCGTAGCCGGGCGCGAAGTAGTTGCCGACGATGTCGGTCTTGTGCTTCAGGCCGTAGTTGGTCGAGCCGCGGTAGTTCGGACGTGAGCACCGCGTAGCCGGCGCCGGCGTACACCTGCGCGCCGTAGCCGCCGTTGAAGCCGAGCACGTCGGCCGCGGCCGGGCCGCCGTGAATGGCGACGATCAGCGGATAGCGCTGGCCCGCCTGGTAGCCCACCGGCTTGACCAGGACGCCGCCGACCACCGTGCCGTCGGTCGACGTCCAGGTGATCTCCTCCTCCTCGCCGAGCGCCAGGCCGCGCACCTGCGGGTTGGCGTCGGTGAGCTGCCGCCACGTCGGCGCGCGCACTCGACCTTCTCGATCGCGTCGACGGTGAACAGCGTCGGCGGCGTGGCGCCGTCGGCGTAGGTGATGAGCAGCACGCCGGAGTCCTCGTCCCGATCGACCGAGAGCGACGCCTTCTCCTGCGTCACCGGTCGCACGGTGTTCGTGGCGACGTCGAGCGCGATCAGCTGGTTGGTGGCGCGGATGCCCTCGTTGAAGTAGATCGTGCCGCCGTCCCTCGACCAGAAGCCGACGCTGACGTCGCCGTCGAACGGCGCGCCGAGCTTGCGGAAGGGCTGGCCGCGATCGCCGACGGCGCGCAGGTAGACGCGCGTGTTGCTCATGCCGTAGCTGCTCGAGGTCGTCCGGCGCCGAGAACGCGACCCACCGGCCGTCGGGCGAGAAGCTGACGGCGCTCTCGCCGATCTCGCCGTTGTTGGTCAGCCGCTCGACGGTGCCGGTGGCGGCCTCGAGCAGGTAGAGGTCGGCGTAGAGGTTCTCCTGCGTGATGTTGCGCTTGTAGCGGTCGGGCGATCGGCCGCGGAACCCGACCCACTTGCTGTCGTCGGAGATGGTGAAGTCGGCCGCGGAGTAGGCGCCGCCGTCGGTCAGACGCGTCGTCGCTGGCGGATCGAGCGTCAGCGCCCACAGGCTGGACGAGCGGCGTCTCCGGGTTGCGGATGTTGACGGTGAACTTCTTCTCGCGCCGCAGCTTCTCGTCGGCGATCGACGCGTGTCGGGCGAGACGAAGTAGATGCGGCGGCTGTCCGGCGACCACTCCCACGTGCCGACGCCGGTGGGATGGGTGGTGACCGCCTCTGGCGCGGCCGCGTCGATCCCGGCGACCGGGAGGCGATACAGCTGCTCGTCGCCCTCCTTGCCGGTGCGGTAGACGAGCCACCGGCCGTCCCGGCTGAACGCGAAGTCGGCGACGCCGTCCTGGCGTATCGGTGATGCGCCGCGCTTCGCCGCCGTCGGCGCGCATCACGTAGAGCTGGTTGCGCGTGGCGGCGGTCTCCGGCGCCTCGCGGTTGGACAGGAACGACGAAGAAGCGGCCGTCGCGCGCCCAGCGCGGCGAGGTCTCGTTCTTCTCGTCGGTGAACGTCATCTGCCGCGTGGATGCGACGCCCTCCTGCACCGACACCAGATAGAGGTCGGTCTGTCGCTTGCGCCTCTTTCCAGTTCGGGGTCGACAGCGTGTACAGCAGCCAGCGGCCGTCCGGGCTCGGCGTCGGCGCGCCGACCTGGCGCAGGTGCTGCATGTCGAGAAACGTCATCGGCCGGGTGGCGGAGGACGCCGGCACCTGGCCGGCGGCGGGCGCCGCCGCGACAGTCATGGCCGACACGAACGCCGCGAGCGCGTATCGGACGGTCGCGCGCGTGACCTGAGCAAACGAGCCGAGCATGCGAGCCTCCATTCAATCCGTCGTCTTCTTCCCGGCCAGGTGGCGATCGAAGAAATCCGCCGTCGCGCGGAACACCTGCAGCCAGCTGTCGTGCCGCAGGAACCCGTGCACCTCGTCGGGTAGCACCAGTTGCTCGAACGTGACACCCTGCTTGCGCAGCGCCTCGGCCAGCGTCACGGTCTCCGCGAACGAGACGTTGCGGTCATCGTCTCCGTGCACCAGCAGCACCGGCGACCGCCATCCGGCAATATACGCCAACGGCGACGCGTTGAAATTGCGGCGCTGGATGTCCGGCGGCGGATCGTAGGCCGGCATGAAGGTGCGGATGCCGACGTTCCAGTCGTGCACGCCGTGAATGTCCACGCCCGCGGCGAACAGGTCCGACGCCCGCGCCAGCCCGTGTGCCGTCAGATATCCCCCATACGACCCGCCGTAGATGCCGATGCGCTGCGGATCGACGTCCGGCCGCTGCCGCAGGTAGAGGCCGGCGCCGAGCACGTCGTTGAACTCGCTGGCGCCGGTGGCGCCGTAGTCGAGCGCTTCGCGGAACGTCAGGCCATAGCCGGTGCCGCTGCGGTAGTTCACCGACAGCACGACGTAGCCGCGGCTCGCCAGGTACTGATTCATCGCGTAGGTGTTGTGGTAGTACGACAGGTAGTGCCACGCCAGCAGCATCTGCCGCCGTGAACCGCCGTGGAAGAAGACGACGGCGGGTCGCTTCTGCCCTGTCTGCCCATCGAGAGGCAGGAACAACTGGCCGCGAATGGTCAGCCCGTCGGCGGCGGGGAATGTCACCGGCTCCGGCTCGACGAGCTGCGCCGCCGGGAAATCCGCCGGCATCGTCTGCGGCGCCAGCGCACGCGCGTCCCCACTCCCCACGATGGCGGCATGCGCCGGCGTCCGTCCATCCGAACGCAGGAACGCCGTCGTCACGTCGTCGATGGGCGCGGGCATCCATTCGGCGCCGCCGCCACGCGTCAGCGCCACGGCTGTTCCGCCACCCACCGGCACGGTCCAGATGTGGCGGCGATCGATGTCGGCCTGATTCGAGCTGTACACCAGCCGGGTGCGATCGGGCGTGAGCGCCACGTGCTCGACCTCGAACGCGCCCGGCGTCAGCAACACCGGCTCGCCGCCGGACACGGCGACCGAGTACAGATGGAGCCATCCCTCGCGCTCCCACGGGAACACGATGCGATCGCCCGCGCTCCACTGGAGCTGGGCCGCCGCATTCACACCCTGGAACACGCTGCCTGGACCCGGCGCCGCCTGCCAGACCAGGACGCCGCGCCCGGTCCCGACATGGGCGAGGCGAATGGACCAGGGCAGCGCTTCCCGACGCGGAGCGAACATGAAGTTCTCGCCCGTCGCCGGCACGCGCGTGAAGACGACGCGGGTGCCGTCCGGCGACCAGGTGGGGTTCGCGTCGAGATCGACGCTCGGGTCGAGGTAGCGCAGCGCCTTCGCCGCCCGATCGTAGACACCGATGAAGCTGTGGTCGCCGCGAACGCTGACGAAGGCGAGCCGCGCTCCGTCCGGTGACCAGCGCAGGTCACGCGATTGCCCTCGCGTCGAGAACAGCGGCGCCGGCCGCTCCGTCCCCGCCACGTTGGTGGCCCACACCTGACCACGCACCAGGAACGCCACGTCGCCGCGTGACGAGACCGCGGGGCCGCTCCCGCTCGCCAGCTTCCGCGGCACCGTCGTCCCCATGGTCTCGACGGCCCAGAGCGCCTGTTCCGCCGGTTCGGGCCCGAGGGCGGGATTCGGAACCTCTCCCTGGCGATTGGGGCCGCCGCCGCGGACGTAGAGAATCACTCGTCCGTCGGAGGTCCAGGTCAGGTTCGTGATGTCCTGGCCGTCGTCGCCGCCGTAGGTCGTCAGCTGCCGGGGCGCAAATTCCGGCGCGGAGGCCATCCAGACATTGCGCGCGCCCTTGGCGTTCTGCACCCACGCGACCCGTCCGCCGGTCGGGGCCGCGGCGATCTCGGACGGAAACGGAGCCGAGAGCAGGGCGTCGAGGGTGACCGCCTGCTGCGTGCCGGCCGCGGACGTCAGTGTGAGCAGGGCGACGGTCGTCGCCAGGGCGATGCGCATGGTCATGGCTTCTTCTTACCCAGATAGGCAGCTTTCAGGACGTCAAGGAGTCGGGCGTCGACGAGACCGGCGGGGTTGCCCGCGTAGTCGAGTTTTCGATCGGCCCGGAACTTGTCCACGGCCGCGATCGCTTCATCGTCGTACAGGGCGTACGCGCGCGCGTACTCCTGCGACTGTCGCCGCGCGTCGGCCATGAGGGCATCGTACTGCGTCCGATCGGTCTTCTGCAGTTCGCGCATCCTGACGGTGTTGGTCGACGGCGGCGGGTCGGGAAACGCAGTCAACGACGGGCGCCAATACCCCAGCGCGTGCAGCATGCGCTTGAGCTCGACGACGTCCGGGCCCTCGATCCGGGAGAAGGCGCGATAGCCGAGGCGGCGGGCCGTCGTGTAGTAGATGCGCTTCATCTCACCCACCGGCTCCGCGTGTTCGCCAACTTCGATGGCGAGCGCGATGTGGTCGCCGCCGCGTCCCGGATCGGCCGGGTCGGCGATCTTGATGGCCGCCGACTGCAGGTTGCCCCATCGCCGGTCGCCGCCCTTGGCCTGGCCCGCTTCCATCGCCAGGATCATGCGCTCGGCCAGCGGCATGCCGGTGCCGTGGGTCGCCTCGAACTGCGCGGCCACTGCCTCGACCACTTCGGGACCGACCATGATGTTGGCCTGCACGGTGTAGTTGAGGCCCTGGCGGCTCCCGGCCCAATTGCCGTTGCCGGTGCCGGTGTGAGCCGCCGCGCGGCCCTTCATGTCGATGATGCCCACCTGCCGCGATTCGCGCTGTGCATCGTCGACGAGCAGTTGCCGGAGGACGGCGGCGGGCTCGACGTCCCTGGCCAGGAGGTCGAGGCCGCGCGGGCCGTATTCGACGACGGTCGAGGCCTGGGTGCAGACGGCGCCTACGCCGGCGCGGACGTGGGGGACGGCGCGGCCGACGAAGGGGACGCGGGTGGTGACGGCGGCCCCCGACTGGCCGCTCGCGGGATCGACGGCGCACAGCGAGAAGGTGGAATAGTGCGGCAGGCCCTGCTGGTCGATGATCACGCCGTCGGACGCGCGGTGCTGCGCCGACGGGTCAGCGGCGAGGATGAGCCCTGCCACCAGGCAGAGGATGAAGCGACCAGGCCAAGCCATGCGGCCTCCTGGGCGTGCATTCTACCGCCGCTCCTCACCCGGCACTTTTCTGCCGAAGGTGGCAGATTTTTGAAATAGACCCGACCCCTTTTTTCACCAGCCGATCAGGTCGAATCGGCGGCAGAGGGCGGCGACGCTGTCGAAGTCGAACTCGATCCCGTATTCGGCGGCGACCCGCCTCAGCACGTCGCGCGGCGGGGCGACGCTGGCACCCAGCATCGGCGCCAGCCGCCCCAGGCATTCCTCCACGCCGCCCGGGACGATCAGTTCGAGGAAGCGCAGCTCGCGCGCGCCGGCATTCCAGGCGGTGTGCCACTGGCCACGGCGCTTGAGGACGTAGCCGCCGGCCCCCGCCTGGACGATCTGGTCGCCGAGCAGCACCCCCATGTCCCCGGCGAGGACGAACGAGATCTCGTCCTCGCGTGAATGGCGATGCAGCGGCGCCGCCAGGTGACGGGGCGGCAGCCGATGCTCCATCACCGCCAGCTGGCCATCGGTCAGCGCCGACCCGATCCGATGCACGGTCGCGAGCTGCACGGCCGGCCTACTGGATGATCCGCGCGCTGGTCAGGGTGACGTCGGCGTCGCGCCACGCCTTGCGAAAGCGCTCCTGCGCCAGCGCCGCGTCGGCGGTCTTGCCCTGCGCCTGCAGCGCTTGCACCAGGCCGAAGAGCGACCAGCCCGACTCCGGGTTCTTCTTCAGGTCTTCCCAGAACACGGCCTCGGCCTCGTCGGCGCGGCCAGCATCGAGCAGCACGGCCCCCAGCGCCTGGCGCACCGGCGCGTGCCAGTCGGCCGGCTCCTGATAGATCAGCATGTCCTCGTAGCGAATCGCCCGTTCGAAATGCCGTGTCGCCGTGTCCCAGTCCTTCCGCTTCGCGGCCAGCTCGCCGGCCACCACGTCCGGCGCGATGCGCAACACCGCCAGGCCGGTATTGGCGGAGAAGGTCACCCGTTCGGCCAGCGACGGGTCGGCGACCGCGGTCTTCAGCTGCGCCAGCTCCTGCTCCGCCTCGTTCAGCCGGTTGGTGGCGATGAAGGCCATCGCCCGTGCGTAGCGCCAGACACCCCTGGTGTACGGCGTGTCGTGGTGCGGCGACCCGGCGGCGAGAATCTCGTCCCAGTGCCCGAACCGGACCATCGCCCAGTACGGCACGACGAGGAATCCCTGGAGGATCGGCGCGGCGGCCAGCCCCTCCGCCGGCACACTGGCCGCGACCTTGCGCGCCGAGTCGAGCGCCAGCGCGCTGCGGCCGCCCGCCGTGGCGCCCATCCAGATGAAGTGCAGGTTGTGCGGGTAGTAGGCCAGCGGATAGAGGCCTTGTGCCCGGCACTGCGCGATGTAGTCCTCGTCGGCCCTGGCGGCGAGCAGGTTGGCGGCGACGACATCCGCGTGGCGGCCGACGCGCTGGTAGATGTGCGCCGGCATGTGCACGATATGGCCGGCGCCGGGCATCAGCGGCAGCAGACGATCGGCCTCGGCCTCGGCGCGCTCGGGGGTGTCGGTGGACTCCCACAAGTGAATCCACAGGTGCAGCGCGCCGGGATGATTCGGGTTCGCCGTCAGCACGGCCTGCAGCGCCGCGTCGATCTCCCGGGTCTCGGCGTAGGGCACGCCGTCGCGCGTCCAGTAGTTCCACGGTCGCACGTTCATCAGCGCCTCGGCGAACAGCGTCCGCGCATCCGCGTCGTCGGGATACGCCTGCACGACGGTCCGCATCGCATCGGCGAACGCGCGATTCGCCTGCTCCCGGTCTTCCGGGCGCCCGGTGTAGCGGGCGGCCAGCGCCTCGATGTACGCGCGTTCGCGGGGCGACGCGTGGTGTTTGAGCGCGGCGGCCTTCTCGGCGAGCGCCCGCGCCTTGGGCTCGTCGGCCGGCTCCATCGTCGCGTTGATGTTGGGGCCGAGCACCAGCGCCTGGCCCCAGTACGCCATCGCCAGGGTCGGGTCGAGGCGCGCGGCCTCGGCAAACGCGCGGCCGGCTTCGGCGTGGTTGAACGCGTACGCGAGGTTCAGCCCCTGGTTCATGAACGGCCGTGCGCCGTCGACCGACGTGGTGACCGGGAAGGTATGGACGCCGAGGTTCTGCAGCCGCGGCGCGCGCGGGGTGCCGGGGGCGGCAGGCTCATCGAACCCCGCCGGCGTCTCGTAATGTTTGTGCTGGGGAACGGCCGTCTGCGCGCGGAGCGGCCCGGGGAATGTGCCGGCGAGAATCCCGGCGGCGAGGACGGGGATGAGGACGTGCGGGCGATACATGTGCAACCTCCACTGACAACTTACGAGCAGCTCGGCCGAGAGTCCTGACGGAAGGGTCATCGTCCGGTAACGATTCGGTAAGATGGTCTCCAGACCCATGCCGGGAACGGGCTTGTCCTTCGGTGCCTTCCGGCTCGACGCCGAGAGCGGGCAGCTTTACCAGGCGTCCACGCCAGTGCCGCTGACGCCGAAGGCGTTTGCGGTCCTGCACTACCTGGCGACGCGCCCGGGGAAACTGGTCGCGAAGGAGGAGCTGCTCGACGCCGGCTGGCGCGGTGTCTTCGTCGGTGATGCGGTGCTCAAGGTCACGATTCGCGAGATTCGCAAGGCCCTGGGCGACGACCCGCAGACCCCGCAGTTCATCGAGACCGCCCACCGCCGCGGCTACCGCTTCATCGCGGCGATTGCCAATGCGGCGGCGCCCACGGCGTCCCCCGCGGCGCCCGGCGTCCCGGCGAGAACCGAGGCGCCGCGCGTGCAGTACGCGCACAGCCGCAACGTGAACATCGCCTACCAGGTCGTCGGCTCGGGGCCGATCGACCTCGTCTTCGTGATGGGATGGGTGTCACACCTCGAGTACTTCTGGAACGAGCCGTCGTTCGCCCGCTTCCTCAAGCGGCTGGCGTCGATGGCGCGGCTGATCGTCTTCGACAAGCGCGGGACGGGGCTCTCCGATCCGGTGCCCGTCAGCCAGCTCCCCACCCTCGAGCAGCGCATGGACGATGTGCGGGCCGTGATGGAAGCGGCGAACTCGACGCGCGCCGTGCTGCTCGGCGTCTCCGAGGGCGGGCCGCTGTGCACGCTGTTCGCCGCCACCTATCCCGAGAAGACGGCGGCCCTGATCGCGATTGGCAGCTACGCCCGCCGGCTGATCGACACCGACTATCCCTGGGGGCAGACGCGCGAGGCGCGTGAGGCGTTCTGCGCGTCGCTGGTCGAGCAGTGGGGAGGCCCGGTCGGCCTCGAGGAGCGCGCCCCGAGCCGGGCCGGCGATCCCGCGTTCCGCGACTGGTGGGCAGCCTACCTGCGCATGGGCGCCAGCCCGGGCGCCGCCGTGGCGCTCACCCGGATGAACGGCGAGATCGACGTGCGCGCGGTGCTGCCGTCGATTCAGGTCCCGACGTTGATCCTCCACCGCAGCGGTGACCGGTGTCTGAGGGTGGAGGAAGGCCGCTATCTCGCGTCGAAGATCCCGACGGCGGCGTTCGTGGAGCTGCCGGGCGACGATCATCTTCCCTTCGTCGGCGACCAGGACGCCATCCTCGACGAGGTCGAGCGCTTCCTGTCGGAGACGCCGTCGACCGCGGTCGCCGAACGGGTCCTCGCCACGGTCCTCACGGTGCGCGCCAGCGTCGACGCCGGCGATCGCGAGCATCTCGGCCGCGTCTTCGCCCGCGAGGCCGCCGCCCATCGCGGACACATCGTCCACGCGCCGGGAGGCAACCTGGTGGCGATGTTCGATGGGCCGAGCCGGGCCGTCCGCTGCGGGCACTCGGTCGGTGCCGTCGCCGAACGGTCGCGCATTCAGGTCGCCGCCGGAGTCCACGTCGGGGAATGTGAACCGGGAGCGACGTCGGGGGCGCTGATCGACATGAGCGCCGGGATCGCCGCCGCCGCCGCGCCGGGCGAAGTGCTGGTCTCGCAGACCGTCGTCGATTTGGTCCCCGGTTCCGGCCTCCGGTTCACCGGCCGCGATCCGGTGCGCCTGCCCGGCACCCCGGGGCGCGTGCCAGTCAAGGCGCTCGCGGGATCGAGCCTCTGACGCGCCGACAACCCGCCGCGGTGGGCGGGCGGCGCGCTCCTGGCAACGACTGCGGCTCTACTCCGACCGCAGCGCACCGATCGGGTCGATGCGCGACGCCCGGAGCGCCGGCAGCGCCGCCGCGAGTGCGCCCACGGCGAGGATGGCCAGGCCGCTGACCAGGTAGGTGATGCCGTCGAGCGCCGGCACGCCGAAGAGCAGGCTCTGCAGCGATCGGCCGGCGGCTGCCGCCCCGGCGACGCCGACCGCCACGCCCGCGAGCACCACGCGCAGGGCGCCGCCGGCGACGAGACGGAACGTGCGATCGGCGTCGGCGCCGAGCGCCATGCGCACGCCAATCTCGGCGGTGCGGCGGGCGACGGCGTAGGTCACCACCCCGTAGACCCCGACCGCGGCGAGCAGCGCCGCGCACAAGGCCAGCGCCGCCAGCAGCGCCATGTTGAACCGCGGCTGCGCAATCGACGCCGACACCAGGTCCTCGATCTGCGACACGCGGACGATCGGCAGGTCGGAGTCGAGCGCCGCCATCGCGCGCCGCACGCCGCCGATCACGCGGCTGGTGTCCGCGTCGGTGGCCAGGACCACCTGCATCTCGGTCAACGGGAACTGAAAGTACGGGACGAACACCTCGGCGTGCTCGCCGCCCTGCAACCCGTCGTGCTTGATGTCGGCCACGACGCCGACGATGTGGAGGTCGCCGGCCATCGGAATCTTCACGAGCTGGCCGAGCGGATCGACGCCGGCAAAGTACCGCCGCGCGACCGCTTCGTTGACGATGGCCACGCGCGGTCCGTTCTCGCGCCCGTCGAAGTCGTCGAACAACCGTCCCCGCTTCAGCGCAATCCCCATCGTGCGGAAGTAGTCGCCGACGACGGCGCGGTAGCGGGCGCGAGGCCGCTCGGTCGGAGACCGTGTCTCCACGCCATCGATGGTGAACGGCAGGTCGAACTGCACGCCGAGCGGGCTCATCGGGAGCGCGGAGATCGCCGACGCCCGCGTCACGCCTGGCACCGCTGCCGCCTCGCGCACCAGCTGATCGAAGAAACGCCGCTTTGCGTTCGGATCGGCGTAGCGGCTGTTGGGCAGCACCACGTGCGCCGCGACGATGCCGGCGGTGCGATAGCCGGGATCCACGGCGTTGAGCCGCGCGAAGCTGCGAATGAGCAGGCCGGCGCTGACCAGCAGCATCAGGGCGAGCGCGACCTCGGCGGCCACCATCACGTTCGACAACCGCCGGGTCGATCGGCCCGTCGTCGATCCGCGGCTCGACTCCTGCAGGATGTCCAGCAGGTTGGGCCGCATCGCGCGCCAGGCGGGCACGAGCCCGACCAGCAGTCCGGAGACGACGGCGGTGACGAAGCAGAACGCCAGCACTGAACCGTCGAGGCCGATGCGGTCGGCCCGCGGCACGTTGGGCGGAATCAGCGGGCGCAGCGCCGAGGTGCCCCACCACGCCAGCAGCAGCCCGGCCGTGCCGCCGGCCGCGGTCAACAGCGCGCTCTCGGCGAGCGAGCGGCGGACCAGCGCCCACCGGCTGGCGCCGAGCGCGGCGCACAGCGCGAACCCGCGCGCCGCGCTCGTCGATCGCGCGAGCATCAGGTTGGCGATGTTGGCGCAGGCGATCACCAGGACGAGCACGACCGCGCCGAACAGCACCCACAGCGTGTCGCCGATCGTGCCGACGACCTGCTCGTGCGCCGGCACCAGCGTCACCCCCCATCCCTCGTTCGATTCCGGGTGCTCGCGGGCGATGGTGGCGCTGACCGCCGCCATTTCTTCGCGCGCCTGCGCGATCGACGTCCCCGGCGACAGCCGGCCCATGGCCTGATAGAGCCGATGCGGCCGCGACGCCAGGGCGCCGAGGTTGATGGACAGGGGTGACCACAGCTCGACGTCCGGGTCGGTGGCCGGATACTGGAAGTCGCGCGGCATCACTCCCACAATCGTGTGCGGCGCATCGTCCAGGATCAGCGTCCGGCCGAGCACCGACCGGTCCTGCCCGAAGCGGCGGACCCACGCCCCGTGACTGAGCACCACCTTGCGCGCATCGGCGCCCGGCCGCTCCTCCTCGTCGGAGAAGGTTCGGCCGAGGAGCGGGGGGACGCCGAGCACGCGGAACAAGGCTGGCGACACATCGACGGTTACCAGCCGCTCCGGTTCCGCGGCACCGGTCAGCGTGTAGCCGCGATAGCGCGACAACCCGATCGCCGAGAAGCTGCGCGCGCGCTGCCGCCAATCGAGGTAGGTCGCCGCAGCGACCTGCGAACGATCCAGCCCCTGTGCGGGATTGCTTTCCCAGATCGCGACCAGTTCGTCGGGGGCCGCGTACGCCAGTGGCCGCAGCAGCACGCCGTTGAGCACGCTGAAAATCGTGGAGTTGACGCCGATCGCCAGGCCGAGCGTCAGCACGATGACCGTCGTGAACCCGCGGTTCGCGGCCAGGACGCGCAACGCCTCGCGCAGATCGTGTGCCATGGCGGTCAGGGTATCGCCTGGGTCGCAGGTCCCGCAGACGCCTTGCGCACCACCCACGTCGTCATCGCCCGCTGGTCTTGGACGATGGTCGTCTTGAGCGGGTCGAGGAGCGTGGCGCCGAGCCGTGCGGTGCAGTCGCGCAGCAGCGCCTGGTCGACCAGGTAGCGCTCGGAGCCATCCGGCAGGTGGAACCGCCTGCCCTGCAGGCGGCGCACCTGCGGCTCGATGCCGATGGTCGAGGCGAGGCGGCAGAAGAGCATGCCGCCGGGCCGCAGCACGCGCCACATCTCGTCCACCATCGCGTCGAACTGCTCCTCGTCGCGCGCGAAGTGGAGGACGGCGCTGCTCAGGACGACGTCGGCGAAGCCGTCGGGGAACGTCATCCGTTCGACCGGCTCGACACGAAAGTTCGTCGCGGGCAGGTGCGGCGCCAGCGCCGCGGCCAGCCCGCGCACCGCGTCGATGGCCTGCGGATCGGTGTCGGTGGCGTAGATGTCGTGGCCGGCGCGCAGGAGGTAGACGAGGTTGCGGCCGCCGCCGCAGCCTGCGTCGAGGACACGCGCACCGGACGCCACGCGCCCACGCAGGAGCTGATCGAAGACGTAGATGTCGATGTCGCCGAACTCGCGCGCCAGGGCCGTCATCGGCCGCGGAGCGCGTGGGCGCCGGCTGCCTGCGTCATACTGTGGGGCGCCATGGTACCACCCGCCGTGCTTCCGCTGAGAGCGGATCAAGTGGACGAGGCGGCACGCGTCCTGGCGCGCGCGTTCCACGACGATCCCCTGCAGACCTACGTGCTCCCCGATCCGGACCAGCGCGCACGCGTGTCGCCGGCGCATTTCGCCGCGCTGCTGCGCTACGGGCTGGCGTTCGGCGAAGTCCTGACCACGGCCGATACGATCGCCGGGGCTGTCGTCTGGCTGCCGCCGGACGGATGGGAGATCACACCCGAGCGAGTTGCCGGCTCCGACCTCGGGCGGCTGGACGCGTTGATGGGCGCCGACGCGGCCGCGCGGTTTCTCGACGCCATCGGGTTCCTCGAGCCGTTCCACCATCGCGACATGCCGGAGCCGCACTGGTTCACGATGGTCATCGGCGTCGATCCGTCGCAGCAGGGGCGCGGCGTGGGGCAGGCGCTATTGGCGCCGATCCTCGCGCGCGCCGACGCCGGCGGCCTGCCCTGCTATCTGGAAACCGCCCAGCCCGCCAACGTGCCGTTCTACCGGCGATTCGGCTTCGAGGTCCTGGTCGAAGCGACGGAGCCGCGAAGCGGGTTGCCGGTGTGGACGTTCCGTCGCGATCCGGCGCGGCGGTGATCTCGGAGGCGCCGGAAATCGCGCACGGCCTCACTCGGCACGCAGCGCCACCATCGGATCGACGCCGGCGGCCCGCCGCGCCGGCAGCCAGACCGCCAGCCACGACACCACTGTCAGGATGACCGGCACGGCGGCAAACACGAGCGGGTCGCGGGTGGTCACGCCGTAGAGCAGCGTCTCCATGACCCGGGCCAGCGCGACCGCCACGGCGAGCCCGAGGACTACGCCGGCCAGCGCGAGCACCATGCCCTGGCGGACGATCATGCGCCGGACCGCGGCCGCACTCGCGCCGAGGGCCACGCGAATGCCGATTTCCTGCGTGCGCTGCTCCACCGAATAGGCCATCAGGCCGTAGATGCCGATGGCCGCAAGGACCAGCGCCGAGAGCCCGAACACCGTCATCAACCACATGTTGAAGCGCTGGCGCGACGTCGATCGCGACACGACCTCGGCCATCGATCGGACGTCGGTCACCGGCAGCCCGGTCGCCTGGCGGATCTGTTCCTGGACCTGCGTGCTGACCAGCATCGGCTCGCCTTGCGTCCGCACCACCCAGGCCAGCGGCGTGATGCGCACGTTCAGGGCATTGACCGCATCGGGGACCTGCGCCTGCGGGATGTACATCGCCGGGCCGGGCTCGCTGTTCAGTCCGCTGTCGCGCGTGTCGCCGACGACGCCGATGATCTGCCGTTCGGGCTCGGTGGCGAACTCCTTCATCACCCCGCGTCCGATCACCAGCCGCTCGCCGAGCGGGTCACTGTCGGGCCAGTACTGCCGGGCCATCGCTTCGTTGATGACCACCACCCCCGGCGCGACGCTGTTGTCACGGTCGGTGAACGCACGGCCGCGGGTGACGGGGATGCGGAAGACGTCGAAGTACCCCGGCGAGCTGGTCAGCCAGTGCCCGCCGCCGTGGAAGGGGCCACCCTGCGCCGGCGCCGCCCGTCCAACGATGGTGAACGGCAGACCGTAGCCGCCCTGGAGCGGCACGCAGCACGAGGCGCTCGCCGCCACAACCCCTGGCACCGTCCGCACGCGCTCGACGCCGTCGCGGATCGCCTGTTCGACGCCTTCGGCGCTCAAGAACCGCGGCCCGGTCAGCGACATCCGCATCGTCAGGACGTTGTGCACGTCGAACCCGGGGTTCACGCCGCCCAGCGCGACCGCCGTGCGAATCAGCAGCGCCGAGCCCACGAGAAGGATCAGCGCCAGCGCCACTTCGGCGACGACCAGGATGGCGCGCGCCTTGTTGTGGCGCAGACCGGTGCCGGTCCGGCCGCCCCCCTCCTTCAACGTCGTCGTGAGGTCGCCGCCGGCGCTCTGCAGCGCCGGGAACAATCCGAACAGGACGCCGGTCGCGCACGCCACCAGGAGGGTGAACGCGAGCACGCGCCAGTCGAGGCCCACCAGCGCCCCGTCCACCCCGATCCGCGGCAGGCCGGCGGTGTTCACCGAGAGGAGCGCGCGAATCCCGAGCAACCCGAAGACCAGACCGAGGACGCCGCCGGCGAGCGACAGCACCACGCTCTCGGTGAGGAGCTGACGGGCGATGCGGCCGCGCGAGCCGCCCAGTGCCAGGCGCATCGCAATCTCGCGGCGGCGGCCGGTCGCGCGGACCAGCAGCAGGTTGGCGACGTTGGCGCACGCAATCAGGAGCACGAAGGTCACCGCTCCAAGCAGGACGAAGAGCGACGTCCGCACGTTGCGCACCAGCACGTCCCGCACCGGGTCGACGCTGAAACTCGCCCCCTGGCCGAGCGCGCCGGGGAACTTGCGCTCGAAGTCGCGGGCGGACAGCTCGATCCGCGCGCGCGCCTGCGCCAGCGTCACCCCGGGCGCGAGCCGGCCCGCCGCCTGGAAGAAGAACCCTTGATCGCTCGTCTGCGGATCGAGCTGGAACGGCGTCCACACCTGCGGCGCCGGACCGAACTCGGCGAAATCGAAGTCGCCGAGCACCCCGACGATGGTGTACGGCTCGCCGCTGAGCGAGATGGCCTGCCCCACGACGGCGGGGTCGCTGTTGAACCGCGTGACCCACAGCCCGTGGCTGAGCACGGCCACCCTGGGACCGTTCGGCGCGTCCTCCTCGGCGGTGAACGTCCGGCCGCGGGCCACCGGGGCGCCGAACAGGCGGAAGAAGTCAGCCGAGACCTGCCCCGATCGGAGCTGTTCCGGAAACGCCCCACCGGTGAAGTTCAACACGCCCGTGAGGTAGGCCGACACGTCCCGCACGACGGCATCCTGCTCGCGCCAGTGCTGGAATCGCGCCGGCGATGCACCGGGGCCCGACCCCTGCGGCGAGGTGTTCATGAACGCCACGATGCGGTCGGCGTCGGGGAACGGGACCGGACGCAGCATGATGGCGTTGACGACCGAGAAAATCGCGGTATTGGCGCCGATGCCAAGCGTGAGCGCGGCAATGGCGGCGAACGTGAACGCCGGGCTCTTGGCGAACGTCCGCAGTGAATGCCGCAGGTCCTTGAGAAACGCTTCGATGGCGACACCTCCCAACGCTTAGACGCCAGCGACGCCGATTGGTTCGACGGGCGTTGACGAGGCGTCCGCCTCAATCCGGGCCGCTGCCGTCGCCATCCGCCAGCCAGGTGACGAAGTCCTGCCACCGCTGCTCCCACGCGGCCAGCGCGCGGGTTCGTTCGTCCGCGTTCATCGCCGAGTAGACGAGCGAGTTGCGCGCGAGCTGCTTGAGGGTACGCAGATCGAGGCCCCAGGCCATGAACGCGGCATAGAAGTCGTGCGACAGCGAATGCTGCATCATCCCCGGATCGTCCGGGGACAGCACGACCGCCAGCCCGGCATTGATGTAGGTGGCGGCGGGATGGGTGCGCAGGTCGGGCACGAACCCGAGCATCTGGTTGCTGAGCGGGCAGACCTCGATCGCCACGTCGCGGGCCTTGACCATCTCCATCAGCAGCGGGTGCTTGATCAGGGCGAGGCCGTGGCCGATCCGCGGGGCGCCCAGCAGCACCGCGTCGTACAAGTTGTCGTTCTCCGCCCAGTTGCTCTCCCCGGAATGCAGGTACAGCGGCAGCGACGTCCCGCGCCGCTCCGCAGCGCGCCGCGCCGCCAGCAGCTCCTCGAGGTAAAAGAGGTTCGTGTGCGTCGCGTCCTCCTCTTGCACGAGGTCGAAGCCCTTGACGCGATCCGGATCGTTCACGCGCTGGTCCACCGCCGCGGCCAGGCCGCGGGCGACCGACTCGCGCCCGGCGCTGCGCGCCGCCGCCGGGATGAACTTCACGTCGAACACGGGGTCGAGGTCTCGCGCATCGCGCAGGATGGCCTCGTCGATCGGCGGCGTGCGCGACTCGAGATACTGCACGTTCTCGTCGATCAGCGCGCGCAGCATGCGCCGCCAGTAGCCGGCGTGCACCGCGCGGTCGGCCAGCAGGCCGCTGCTGCGCTGGAAGTTGCGCGCGAACTCGTCCCAGATGTGCGGCTCGGCGAGGTCCTCCTCGCCGAGCGTGAGCGATTGGAAGATGGCCTCGTCGAATGCCGCGCGATCGGGGGCCGCGGCCCTGAGCTCGCTGACCAGCCGCCATCCCTCGCCGGGCGGCGCAGCAGCCAGCCGGAGGGCGCCGCGGACCACTCCCGGGCCGTCGCCGACGTAGATGTAGCAGTTGGGCAGGTAGGTGGCGTGCGACACCAGCCAGCGAAAGTCGCCCATCGCCGAGCCGTGCGCGTGCAGGATGCCACCCTTCGGCATGCGGCGCATGACCGCCAGCACGGGCGAGGCCGCGATCGCCTGCTTCGTGCTGGTCAGGAGAAAGTTCCGTGCCGGCGGAAACGTGTCGCGCGTGCGCGCGAGCTCACGCTGCCTGATCGCCGACAAGCGGCGATCGGCGGATATCTCCACCGCCGAGAGGACCAGCGCGGCACCCGTCCGCATCGCCCGTTCGCGCTCGACCAGGGCCGCGCGCGCCGCCCGGTATTGTTCCGCGTCCTGGAATCCGCGCGCGCCGACGGCCGCCTCGTGCGCGGCGCACGCCGACAGCCACGCGATTCCGACCCCGAGCCACAGTGCCTTCATGGCGACGCAGTCTAGTGCGTTTCGGCCGTGGGATACTCCTCTCCCATGCCCTTTCCACTCGAGCCGCCGATCGAGCCGATGCTGGCGAAGCTGGCCACCGGGATTCCGGCGGGCGACGCGTTTCTCTACGAGCCGAAATGGGACGGGTTTCGCGCGATCGTCTTCCGCGGCGACGCCGACGAGGTCTACATCCAGAGCCGCGATTCGCGGCCGCTCGACCGTTATTTTCCTGAACTGCAGGCCACCTTTCGCCGCGCCCTGCCCGGCGGCAGCGTGCTCGACGGCGAGATCGTGATCGCCGCCGCCGACGGCCTGGATTTCGACCGGCTGCAGCTCCGCCTGCATCCGGCGGCGTCGCGGGTCGCCAAACTGGCCGCCGAGAGTCCGGCGTCGTTCGTCGCCTTCGACGTCCTCGCGGCCGGCGGCCGCGTGGTGATGGCCGAGCCGCAGGAGACACGGCGTGCGGCGCTGGAGCGGCTGCTCGCCGGGGCGGCGCCGCCCATCTACCTCACCCCGATGACGCGCGACCATGCCGTGGCCACCGAGTGGCTGCAGCGCTTCGAGGGCGCCGGCCTCGACGGGGTCATCGCCAAGCCGGCCGACGGCGCCGTATCAGCCCGGCAAGCGCGCGCCATGATCAAGATCAAGCACGCGCGCACCGCCGACTGCGTCGTCGCCGGGTTCCGCTGGCACAAGAGCGGCGGCGGCCTGGTCGGGTCGCTGCTGCTCGGCCTCTACGACGCGGGCGGATCGCTGCACCACGTCGGCGTGACCTCGTCGTTCACGATGGCGAAGCGCAAGGAACTGGCGGCCGAGCTCGAGCCGCTGCGGCGCGACGCGCTGGCCGATCATCCATGGCGGAACTGGGCCGAGGCGGAGTCGGGAACGACGCGCATGCCCGGCGGGCACAGCCGGTGGAGCGCGGGCAAGGACCTGTCGTGGGAGCCGCTGCGCATCGAGCGGGTGTGCGAGGTGAAGTACGACCACATGCAGGGCGATCGGTTCCGCCACGCCGCGATCTTCCAGCGCTGGCGCCCCGACAAGCCTCCGCGGGAGTGCCGGTACGATCAGCTCGAGGTCACGACCCCGTACGAGCTCGCGAAGGTCTTCGGCGCGCGGCCCGATTCGCGCTGACCGGGCCCCAGTGGTCCGGCTCCTCGTCCGGGTCGAGGGCTTCCTGCGGCGGCCGCGCCGCCTCCGGCACGTGCTGCAGGTTCACCCGCACGCGCGTCCACGTCGACGATCGCCCGCGCATCGCGTCCACCAGCACGTCGGCCGGCTCGAGGTGGGATGCCGCGGCAGGATGCCGGCCTTTCCAGCGCTCGAGGCCGGCCAGCGCCTCGTCCTTGCTCGCCGATCGGCCGATCTCGATGAGCGGACGCTTCGGTGCCCGGCGCCCGGGCGCGGACGGCGCCGCTGACGGCGCGGTGGCGGCGCGCCGGCGCCGCGACGGCTGCACGCGCGGCGGTTCGCCCGGCGCCTTCTTGTACTGCGGCGGCCACGGCGCGTCGCCCAGCCCTTCGCGCTCGTCGCGCGCCGACAGCTCGAGCAGCGCCTCGAGCGAACCGGGGCGGTCGTCGATCGCGGCATGGCGGTCGCCCCCCGCGGCCAGTCGCGCGGGCATGGTGGCGAGCGTAAAGTCTGCCGGATCGCACTCGTCGATCTCGTCCCAGGTCAGCGGGGCCGAGACGCGCGCGTCGGACGTGGGTCGCACCGAGTACGCGGCCGCGACGGTGCGGTCCTTGGCGTTCTGGTTGTAGTCGACGAACACGCCGTGGCGCTCCTCCTTCCACCACTTGCTCGTCGCCAGCGCCGGCGCCCGCCGCTCGACCTCGCGGGCGAGGGCGAGCGCCGCACGCCGCACCTGGTCGAAGGTCCACCGCGCCTCGATCCGGACGTTGACGTGGATCCCGCGCGAGCCGGAGGTCTTCGGCCAGCCGATCAACCCGAGGTCGCCGAGCGCCGCCTGCACGACGCGGGCGACCTCGCGCACCTGCGGCCACGCCACGCCCGGCACCGGATCGAGATCGACGCGCAGCTCGTCCGGGTGATCGAGGTCGGCGGCGCGAACGGGGTGCGGGTGCAGTTCGAGGCAGGCGAGGTTGGCCATCCACGCCAGCGCCGCCGCGTCGCGCGGCACGATCTCCTCCGCGGTGCGGCCCGAGGGAAACTGCAGCGCGACCACCTCGATCCACTCCGGCCGCGACGCGGGCGCGCGCTTCTGGTAGAAGAACTCGCCGGCAATGCCGTTGGGATAGCGCACCAGTACGTTCGGCCGCCCGCCGGCGCCGCGGAGCGCCCCGTCGGCGACGGAGACGTAGTAGCGGGCGAGATCGAGCTTGGTGTGGCCCGCCGCGGGGAACAGGACCTTGCGCGGATTGGAGATCGGGACCTCGCGTCCGCCGGCGACCAGCACCTCGTGTTCGGCTTTCGCGGGCATGTGGGGTCTGACGCAGGCGCCCGGCCCGCGGCCTCGACGTCCGGCACGAAATCGCGCCGGACGCCGAGCCGTGCCGAAGGGTCGCGCGCCGCCGCGCCGGGACTAGGGCACGATGCGGACCACCTCGCCGATGGCCGGCGAGTTGGCGTTGGTGGTCACATACAGCGCACCGTCGGGGCCCACGGCGACGCCGCCGGGCTTGACCAGGCCGGCACTGGCGATCACCGTCTGGGTGCCGTTGGCGTTGATGCGCACGAGGCGTCCGTTCACGCCCGGGCCGCGCGGCGGGATGATGCCGTCCGCATCGTGCTCGAGCACGTAGCCCACGCCGGTGGCGGCGTCGAAGGCGAGATCGATGATGTTGGTGAACCCGGTCGCGACGACCTGCGGCGTGCCGCCGTCGCGCGGGACGCGATAGATGCTGGCGGCTCCGACCGGAAACGGCGCGCCGGTCAGTTCGCCCACGAAGTAGCTGCCGTCAGGCGCTTCGACGACCGCGGTCGGCACCGAGTCGATGGTCAAGGGGCCCACGGTCTTCTGGGGAAAGACGGCGAGCGTCGTCGTCTGGCCGAAGAGCCCGATCTTCAGCAGCGCGTTCGCGCCGGCGTCGGCGACGATCGCCCGGTCGGAGAGCACCCGCAGGCCGAACGGGTTGGAGTCGACGGCGAGGCCGTCGGGATTGGTGATCTCGTGGTCCGACACGTCGAGGACGTGCGCCCACTGTTCGATGCCGGTGACGCGGATGAGCGAGCCCATGCGGATGCCGGCGGCCTCGAACGGCGCCCGGTCGAGGGGATTGCCGCTGTAGCCGATGACGACCCACGCGCTGTCGAACGCGAAGTCGATGTCGTTGGGACCCGACGCGTCCTGGCCGCTGGCGATGGCCAGCGACGGGAGACCGGTGACCACGCGCTGGTGGACGCCGATGCCGGTAATGCGCGTAAGAGCGCCGGAGGGCCCGTAACACCGCGGCAGCCCCGAGTCGGGAGCGACATCGCACAGGGTGCTGGTCCCGCCGCGACCCGCCTCGACCACGTACAATGCGCCGTCCGGACCGAACGCCAACCCCCTCGGATTGTCGAGGCCGCTCGCGATCACCTGCATGCCCGCTTGCGCCTGCACTGGCACGCTCCCGCTACTGCCCAGACCCAGCATCAGCGCCGCGCCCCCCGCCACCAGCATCCGGCTCTTCCATCGTGTGACTGACATACGTCCTCGCTCCTTACCAGTCGCGACCGTCGAAAACAGACCCGTTCTCGCACGTGCGTCCGCGATTAATGGGCCGCATCCTACCCTCGATGCCCCGCGAAAAACAGTCTGCTCTGCGGCTCAGGTAGGCCAACTCGAGCGTAGTGATGATGCTGGCCTCCGTGTCGATCCGCGCCTGGCGATGCCGCCGCGATGCCGGGCGTCGAGCGCCTGATTCGATCTCGCCGGGCATAGACGGCTGACGCGCGCGACGATGACCGCCGCCAGGTTGTAGCCGGTGTTGCTGTAGGAATAGCGGGTGCCGGGCGTGAAGTTGACGGCGCGCTGACGGCTGACGATGTCGAGCACGTGGGCATGGGTATAGACACGGCTGGTGCGCGGCCAGCCGGCGATGCCCGCCACGCTGCCCCAGTCGCGCAGGCCGCTGGTGTGCGTCAGCATGTGGCGGATGGTCAGCGGGGCCCCGTAGTCGGGCAGTTCCGGCACGTAACGCCGCGCCGGATCGTCGAGCGACAGCTTGCCCTCGCGCGCCAGCAGCGGCAGGGCGGCAGCCGTGAACTGCTTCGACACCGACCCGGCCTCGAAGATCGTGTCGGCGGCATTGGGGACGTCGTGTTCGAGGTCGGCCATCCCGTAGGCGCGTGTGAGCACCGGCCGGCCGCCGACCCCGACCCCCACCGCGCACCCCGGGGTGGCCGCCGACCACCGGGCGAAGACGCGATCGACCTCGGCGGACGCGGCCGCCGACTGTGCGCCGGACGTGGACGAAGCGGCCGTCGCGGCGGCCACCGCGGCGGCGATCGCGATCGCCAGGCACAGCCCGCTCACCCATCGTTGCGTCATGGCGCACCTCCGTCGATCACGCGGGGCACACGACTCCCGCGTTCATCGTCGAGATGCTACTCGATGGCGGTGGCCCGGTAGGGCCAACGCGCGCGCCGCGATCAGACTCCGGGCGGACGGTAGGCGACCGACTTCTTGGCGGCGGCGTCCATCTCTTCGGCCGAGATCAGCGGCACGGTGGAGACGCGGACCGCGCCCGACGCGTTGACGGCGAGGCTGACCGCGAGTCCCGACGCCGCATCCGGCAGATCGACGATGACGAACGCGTCGTCGGCACCGTAGGCGAAGTAGAACCCCTCCATCGTCCCGCCCATGCCCTCGATCAGCTTCTGCACCGCGGCGCGGCGGCCGCTGCCGCCTTCCTTGACCAGCCCGCGTGCGCCCTCGGCGTTGTACGACGCCTTGACCATGAACTTCGGCATCTCTGTCCTCCAGTGTTGGGTCGGCACCCGTCGCCGGGATGGCGGTTAGCGGGTGACCACCCTGATGTAAAAGAGCTCGGTCGGCACGTCGAATGCCGCCCGCGGAATCGTGTTCGCCAGCGTCTGCCAGCGGGCGGTGGGGCGAATGGTCTGCCACGCGCCCCGCCGGCCGACCCGCACCGGCATGGCAAAACCGGGCGCCGCGGCCACCCAACGGTACGCCACCGTCCCCGCCGCCTCGTCGAACTCGAGTTCGAGCACCGGCAGCGCGGCGTGGCGCAGGTACTGGTCGAAGACCGGCGTCAGGTCGGCGGCCAGCTCGCGATTGACGAACGCCACGATGTCCTCGGTCATGACGTTGCGATACTTGAACTCCTGGTAGAGGCCGCGCAGCAGCCGCCACCAGCGCTCGTCGTCGTTCACCACGCTGCGCAGCGTGTGCAGGAACAGCGCGCCCTTGAAGTATTGATCCGACGGCGGCGAGCGGTGCCGCCCGCGCGGGGTGATGATGGGCGTCGCGTTCTGCACCTTCGACTGGTAGCCGTTCACGTAACGGACCGCCGCATCGTAACCGAAGACGTGCTCGACGTAGAGCGCCTCCAGGTACGTGGCCCATCCTTCCTGGATCCACATGTCCGAGACGTCGGCCGCCGACACGGCGTTGCCGAACCACTCGTGCGCGCTCTCGTGGATGATGATGAAATCGAACTCGAGGCTGATCCCGACGCCGGTCCAGTCGCGCTCGAGGTAGCCGTTGGCGAAGCGGTTGCCGTAGGTCACCGCGCTCTGGTGTTCCATGCCCGAGTACGGGACCTCGATCAGCTTGTAGCCGTCCCGCGGGAACGGATAGTCGCCGAAGAACCGCCGGAACGCCTCCAGCATCGGCCGCACCTGGGCGAACTGCCGCTTCGCCTTCTCCACGTTCTCCGGGAGCACGTAGTAGTCCAGCGTCAGCTCGCCGAACGTCTCTCCGAAGTGCACGTAGGGCCCGATGTTGAGCGACACGTTGTACGAGTTGATCGGATAGTGGACTCGCCAGTCCCAGCGGGTAAAGCCGTCGCCGAGATCGGTCGCGCCGAGAAACCGGCCGTTGGACACGTTGACCAGGCCGTTCGGGATCGCCACGCTGAGCGTCATCCCCTCTGGCTCGTCGCGCCACTGGTCCTTGTTCGGCCACCACAGGCTGGCACCGGGCCCTTCGTTGGCCGTCGTAATCCAGTCGCGGCCGCCGGGATCGCGGCCGAAGCTGAAGCCGCCGAAGCGGCCGGTCTCGAGCGGCGTACCCGAGTAGGTGACGTCCACGGCGTACTCGCGGCCGGCGGCGAGCCTCGCCGGAAACTCCACGAACACGGCATTCAGCTCGCGCGCGAACGGCAGCGGTGCGCCGGCGAGCGTGATGGCGTCGATGCGAAGGTTGGCGTAGAGGTCGAGTTGAATGCGCGCGTCGTCGGCGAGCATCCGGAATCGCACCGTGTTGCGCCCGGCGATCGTCCGCTGCCGCGGATCGACGCGGACGGAGAGGTCGTAGGACAGCAGGTCGTTGTTGGCGCGATACCGGCCGTACTCGCCGCGCAGGATCTCGGCGCGCGACGCGGTGACACCCGCGTCGGGCGCCGCCGGCTGGGACTCGGCCGCCGGCCGGACCACGACGAGGGCCACGAGCAACGCGACGACGCGCCGCCCGGCGACAGCAGACATCCGGCGATGATAGCGCGAGCCGGCGCCCGCGGACCGCGCTCGCGTCGGCCGCCGCGGGCGTCCACGCGTGGCTACGCGTTGCCGGCCACGATCACGAGCGTGAAAACGACCGCGATCGCGGCCGCGATGAGCAACAGAATCTTCCACGTGCTGTACGGATATGTGCCGGCTATCGTGCCGGTGTAGCCGTTGACCAGCACCTGAAACGCCGTGCGCCCGTAGTCGTAGGACAACAGCCAGATCGGGACCAGCACGTGCTTGAACGTGCGCGAAGAGTAATCGGGCTCGATGCGCAGATGGCGGAACGTGTCGCCCGGCACCTCACGGGCGCACAGCCGCTCCAGGGCGGCCTGCATCTGCTGCTGCGACTGCTGGGCGGCGTCGAGCAGGACGACGCGGTAATGCTCGACGACGTGGCCGGACAGAAACGCGGTGTCGTAGGGGACGACCTCCTGGGTCGGAAACGGCTCCACCCGGCGCAGCAACTCGATGGGCAGGCCCTGCGTCCCCGGCACCGGCTCGTCGTCGAAGAAGTGCTGCACCACCCCCGACGCCGGTTCCCACCGCGTGCGCCGCTCGCGGCGCACCACGCGGTTGCCCTTGGCGTCGCGCCCCTCGACCTCGACGTAGTAGTAATGGCCGGCTTCCGCCTGCCAGGGGCAGCGCACCTGCGCGTCGAAGGTCCAGTACGGAATGTAGAGGCTGCGGACCGTGTCGATGAGCGCGGCGGTCGCCAGCCGTCCGGGGGCCAGCCACTTGCTCCGCCACCACCGGCGGAGGTCGTCGCGGACCCGCGCCGCGTCCACCCGGAACGGCAGCACGCCCGCCGGCCGGATCGGCGCCTTGATCTCGTCGTAGCCGACGAGCGAGGGCGAGCCGCAGAACTCGCACCGCTGTCCGACCCGGGCCGGGTCGAACACCATCACCGCCTGGCAGCTCTGGCACTGGACGCTGCGCCGTGCCGTCTGCCAGCCGCGCTCGTCGGCCGGCAGCTCGCGCAGCGCCGTCACGAGATCGAGCTCGGCGACGCGGCCGGTGTCGCGGTCGTACTGGTACGGCGACTCGGTGCCGCAGAACGCGCACAGCAGCTTCGCCTTGGCCGGGTGCCACTCGGCCTGCCCGCCGCACGCCGGGCAGGCATGCTTGTCGAGGGCGGCGATCTCGGTCATCGTGTCGGGGGGATCTGCGGCGCGCGCTACTGCGCGAGAAAGCCGGTCAACGCGGTGCGCGGAATGCGCCACGTCGACCCGATCTTCTTCCCCTTGAGCTCGCCGGTCTCCAGCACGGCCAGCACGTCGGCCTCGGAGACGCCGAGCGCCTGCGCGGCGTCGGCCGGGCTGAGCAGCTCGGGCAGGCCGCTGGCGGCGGCGCCCGCCGGCGGCGCGATCGTGGGCGTCGCCTGTCCCCCGGCAAACCCCTGCATCATCTCCCTGGCCAGCCCGAACCCGACGGCGAGCTCGGCGGCCGTGCCGGCCGCGCCCCCGCCGCTGCCGCTCTCGAAGCCGCGGCCCATCTGGTACTTCACGAAGTCGTTGAGGTTGCCGATGGCTGCCATGCTCGACCGCTTGTCGATGGCCTGCTCCACCTCCGGCGGCACCGACACGTTCTCGACGATGAAGCTGGTGATCTCGAGGCCGTAGTTGGCGCTCACCGCCGGGTTGATCAGCGGCAGCAGCGCCGCGCCGAGCTCGGTATAACGCGCCGCGACGTCGAGGACCGGAATCTTCGCCGTGGCCACGGCGTCGGTGAAGATGCTGACGATCCGCGAGCGCATCGTGTCGCTGAACTCGTCGAGCCGGAAGTTGTGATCGGAGCCGGCCACCTCGCGCAGGAAGGTCTGCGGCTGGACGATCTTGAAGTCGTAGGTGCCGAAGGCACGCACCCGCACCACCCCGAAGTCGTCGTCGCGCAGCATCACCGGGTTCGAGGTCCCCCATTTGTTGCCGGTGAACACGCGCGTGACGACGAAGTAGACGTCGGCCTTGAACGGCGAGTTGAGGCCGAACTTCCACGACTTGAGCCGGGTCAGGATCGGGATGTTGTCGGTGGTCAGCGTGTGCTTGCCCGGCGCGAACGTGTCGCCGAATTCGCCGAGGTAGACGAACTGCGCGACCTGCGATTCGCGCACGATCAGCTGCGCACCGTTCTTGATCGCCTTGTCCTCGTCCGGAAAGCGGTAGGAGAGCGTGTCGCGGGAGTCATCGGTCCAGTCGATGATCTCGAGCAGCTCGCCCTTGAGAAAATCCATGATGCCCATCGGTGCGCTCCTGATCCAGTGATTACGAAATCCTGCGATTGTAGTTCAGCGCTCGCTGCCAGGTGCTGAACCGGTAGACGAGCCCGCCCTCGACCTGCGCCGCGCTTTCCGACACGCACGTCATGTCCGGCGGCATCGGCGGGAAGAACGTGTCGCAGCCGAACGTGCCCTGCACCCGGGTCAGATGGATGGCCTCGAGGTCGGGGTGCGCGATCGCCAGCCGGTAGACGTCGCCGCCGCCGATGACGAACACGGCGCCCACTCCGGGAGTGTCCGCCAGCCGCGCCAGCGCTTCCGCCAGGCCGCCCGCGCGCAGCACACCGGCGGGCAGCGGCAGCGCCGGGTTCGCGGACAGCACCACGTTGAGCCGCCCGGGCAGCGGGCGAAACGCCTCCGGGATCGACTCCCACGTCACGCGCCCCATGACGACGGCGTTCTGCGTGCCCGGTGCCGGCGCCCCACGCGTCAGGCGCTTGAAGTGCGCGAGGTCGCCGGGCAGGCGCCAGGCCAGCGTCCCACCCTTGCCGATGCCGCCGGCGTCATCGGCGGCGACGACGATGGCGAAGCGCGGCATCAGACGGCGACGGGCAGGCGGATGAAGGGATGGTGCTGGTAGTCGTGCAGCACGATGTCGTCCACGCGGATCTCGGCGAACGGCTTGCGCGCGATCGAGACTCGCGGCCGGGGGAGCGGCGTGCGCGTCAGCTGCTCGCGCAGCCCCTCGACGTGATTCACGTAGACGTGGGCATCCCCGAGCGTGTGCACGAAGACGCCGGGCGCGAGGCCGCACTCCTGGGCGACCAGGGTCAGCAGCAGCGCATAGCTGGCGATGTTGAAGGGCACGCCGAGGCCGAGGTCCGCCGACCGCTGATACAACTGGCAGTCGAGCCGGCCGGAGGCGCTGACGTAGAACTGGAACAGGATGTGGCACGGGGGCAGCCGCATCTCGGCGAGCTGCCCGGGGTTCCAGGCGCTGACGATGATCCGCCGCGACGCGGGATGGTGCTTGATGAGATCGATGGCCTGCTGCACCTGGTCGATGCCCTGGCCGTTCCAGTTGCGCCACTGATAGCCGTAGATCGGCCCGAGGTTGCCGTCCGGGTCGGCCCAGGCGTCCCAGATCGGGGTATGGTCGCGCAACTGCTGCTGATGCGTATTGGTGCAGCCGCCGAGGAACCACAGCAGCTCGCGGACGACGGCGTCGAACAGCACCTTCTTGGTGGTGAGCAGCGGAAAGCCCTCGCGCAGGTCGTAGCGCGTCTGCGCCCCGAAGACCGACAGCGTGCCGGTGCCGGTCCGGTCGGTGCGCCGCTCGCCATGGTCGAGCACGTGTTGCACCAGGTCCAGGTATGCCTTCATGTTCGCGCCCTTGCCGTCATCCCTGTTTCCATTTGATGCGTGTATACGCGATGCGGAATCCCTGGCGCTCGGCATTGCGCTGCGACGCGCTGCCCGGCAGCGCGCACATCATCGCCGTGTCGCAGCCGTGCTCGGCGGCATAGCGCAGCCGGCTGTCGAGCAGCGCCAGTTGCGCGCCCTGGCGGCGACCCTCCGGGATGGTGCTCGCCCCGGCGAACAGCGCCACGCCGCCGCAGAGACTCATGGCGCCGGTCGCGATTGGCCGGCCGCTCAGTTCGGCGAGGAAGGACACGGTGTTGGCGCGGCGGGCGCTGATCTGCGAGAGCGTCAGCATGAAATCGGCAAGCTCGGGCGATTCCATCCAGCCGCGGGCCGCGGTTTCCGCCCACAGGTCGAACTCGCCCTCCGCCACCGTCCGCACCTTGATCCGCTCGTTGCGCGCGCCTTCGACGCCGGCGGCGCCGCCGATCGGCCGGCAGGTGACGCTGGTGAACTCGATGGGATGATAGCCGCGCCGGGTGAGCAGCGGCCACAACGAGGCGTCGGCGAGCGGGCTCACTTCATGGTGAACCGCCGCGCCGCGCTCGCGGAAGAACGACTCCAACCGCTCGAGCTCCACCTCGGTCACCTGGTCGAACAGGCCGAGACCGAAGGTCTGCGTGAGCGGCGACGCGGGACCGTCGAACATCGCGTACGCTCCCGCCACCTCGGTCCAGCGCGCGCCGCTGTCGGGAAACACGGCGGCACGGGCCTCGACGAAGTCGACGTTGCTCTGCGCTTCCGCCCGTTCCAGCCGGCGCGCCAGGACGAGATCGGCGAACAGCACCGGCGAGCGGGCGGACGCCAGCGGGGGCGTCGTGCGCGGGGTTCCGCGTCGTGCGCCGCCGCTCATGGCTGGCACGCGGCCCGCGCCGCCGGCGGCCTGGCCGCGACCTCGAGATGCTGGACCCGCGGCGGGATGGTCGGAGCCAGGGTCACGGCCACGGCGATCTCGCCCCGGTCGCAGGCGAGCGACCATGTCCCGCGCAGCGCGTTCTCGACGTCGGTGAAGGCGGCGTCGGGGCGGCAGCGCCCGACCGTGGCCGCCAGCGCCTCAATCTCGGCGCGCCGCCGCGCTTTCGATCGGTCCAGATACAGGTTGCCGGCCGCGATCCGATCGGCCAGGGCGTCGTCCCAGTCCACGATGAGCCGCGAGACCGCGTCGCGCGCCTCGGTGAGCGCCGGCGAGGGCTGCGGCAGCCGGCGCTGCAGGCCGCCGGTCTGGTCGAGCAGGTCGAGCGCCGCGGCAAAGGGCCCGCCCCAGCCCGTGTAGGTGCGGTTGCCCAGCGCGATCACGCCGACCCCGTATTCGGGCAGCCAGCGCATCTGCGATCCGAAGCCGGGCAGCCCGCCGCTGTGCGCCACGACGTGCGCGAACGCGCACGTTTCGGAGATGCCCAGGCCGAAGCCGTAGCCGCCGGCGTTCAACACCGTCGTCCCGTCGGCCCGGCGGCTCACCGTCGTCGGACGCGGCCGTGCCACCTGCTGCATCTCGCGCAGCGACGCCCGCCGCAGCGGCGGCGGCTCCGGCCCGTCGCGCGGCGGCCATGCCGCGACGAAGACGGAGACGTAGCGGGCGAGGTCGCGAATCGACGTCAGCATGCCTCCCATGGGTCCGAACGCGCCGTCGGGCAGCTGCGGCTCCTCTTTCCACTGCTCGTCTTCCCAGCGATAGCCGTGCGCCAGCCGCGCCGGCGGCACCCGCTGCGGCTCGAGCGTCGTCGCCGTCATCCCCAGCGGCTGCAGGATCGTGGCCGCGACGTGGGCGGGATAGGGGCGCGCGCCGACGTTGGCGACCACCCGTCCGAGAATGGCGAACCCGAGGTTCGAGTACTCGTAGGCCACCCCGGGCGCGTTGGAGAACGGGATGCCGGCGCGCAGCATCGCCGACAGTTCCTCGTCGGTGGCCGCGAGCTGCTGGTCGCCCCACGGGTTGTCCTCGGGAAATCCCTCGGCGTGCGAGAGCAGGTGGCGGATGGTGACGCGCGGCGAGTCGCTGGTCGGATAGACGAGGCCCTTCAGTTCCGGCACGTATCGGTCGACCGGATCGTCGAGCGACAACTTCCCGTCGTCGCGCAGGGCGAGGATGGCCATCGCGGTGAAGCTCTTGGTCATCGACGCGATGCGGAACACGGTGTCCGGCTCGACCGCCGCGCGCGAGGACAGCTCGCGGTATCCGGTCACGCCGGTGTGCGCCAGCTCGCCGTCGATCACGATGCCCCAGGCAGCGCCCGGCACGTGCTCGCGCGTGGTGAAGTCGACGAAGGCGCGATCGATGGCGGCAAAAGCGCCGCGCAGCTTCGTCCGCCGCGCCGGATCCGCGAACCGGGGCGGCTCGAGGCGGGCCGCGGGCGCACCGGCCTGGTCCAGCGCCGGCAGCGCGGGCGGCGGCAGTGCGAGCGTCAACGCGATCGCGAGGGCGAGCGTCCCGGGTCCGGGTCGGGCGAGCCAGGTGCGAGGCATGGCGGGCGGGCCACTAGTATGAACCAGAGCCGGGTGACCGTCACGCGGGTTTACGGCCGGGGACCCCGTGCGATCGTCGCGAGCCGCGAGGGTGTAGTACGGTAGATCGCATCGAGCCGACCGCACATCCGCCGCCCGCCGCCGTGCGTGGCCAGGGGGCGAATCCGCGTTCCATGAAACGGATGCCGGACACGGAGCTGACCTGGGAATTTGGCGATGCCGCGGACGCGGACCGCGACTTCGTGTTCGATCTCTACCGGGCCGCGCTCGGGTCGTACATCGAGGAGACGTGGGGCTGGGACGAGGCCTGGCAGCGCGCGAACTTCGATGCCGCGTTTCCGACCGCGAACTGGAAAGTGCTGATCGTGAGCGGGGCGCGGGTGGGCGCCGTGCGGGTCTCGGAGACCGAGCGCGAGATCTACGTCGACGACATCGAGATCCTGCCGGCCTACCAGCGCCGCGGACTCGGCAGCGCGGTGATGCGGTCGCTGCAGCGCGTCGCGCGGCGCTCGGGCAAGACCGTCGGGCTGCAGGTGCTGAAGGTCAATCCGGCGATTCATTTCTACGAGCGCCTCGGGTTCGTCGTCGTCGGTGAAGACGACGTGCACATGATGATGCGCTCTTCCTGAGGAGAAACCATGTCCGATCAACCGAACCCAGAGGCGATCCTGCGCACGGGGCTGGCCTTCTGGCCGTCGAAGACGCTCCTGAGCGCCGTCGAGCTGGGCCTGTTCACCGAGCTGGCGCGCGGGCCGCAGGATGAGGCCGGCCTGCGCGAACGGCTTCGCCTGCACGAGCGCTCGGCGCGCGATTTCCTCGACACCCTGGTGGCTCTTGGCTTCCTCCATCGCGCGAACGGGCGCTACGCCAACACGCCCGAGACCGACCTGTTTCTCGACCGCAACAAGCCGTCGTATCTCGGCGGCATCCTCGAGATGGCCAACGCGCGCCTCTATCCGTTCTGGGCAGGGTTGACCGACGGCCTGCGCACCGGCCAGCCGCAGAACGAGATCAAGAGCGGAGGGCCGGGATTCTTCGAGGCGTTGTACGCGGAGCCGGATCGGCTCGCACAGTTCCTCGCCGCCATGACCGGGCTCAGCCACGGCGCCAACCTGGCCATCGCGCGCACGTTCCCGTGGAAGGACTACCGCAGTTTCGTCGACGTCGGCACCGCGCAAGGGGACCTCGCCGCCCAGGTCGCACTGGCCAACTCCCACCTGCGCGGCCAGGGATTCGACCTGCCGGCGGTGCAGCCGATCTTCGACGAGTACGTCACGCGGGTCGGCGTCGCCGACCGCCTCACGTTCGCCGCGGGCGATTTCTTCGCCGACGACCTGCCGAAGGCGGACGTGATCCTGATGGGACACATCCTGCACGACTGGGATCTGCCGACCAAGGAGATGTTGATTGGCAAGGCCTTCGCCGCCATCCCCTCGGGTGGCGCGCTCATCGTCTACGAATCGATCATCGACGACGACCGCTCGAAGAACGCCTTCGGCCTGATGATGTCCCTGAACATGCTGATCGAGACGCCGGGCGGCTTCGACTATACCGGGGCGGACTGCATGGGATGGATGAAGGCGGCGGGGTTCTCGGCGACCCGCGTGGAGCCGCTGGTGGGGCCGGACTCGATGGTCGTCGGCATCAAGTAGCGGTGCCCGGGGGTCGAGGCGCGGCCTCCGCAGAGAGGGCGCGGCGATCCAACGGCTTGAAACGCGCCTTCACCGCCCCGAATCCATTCGTCCCACCCGGGCGATCTGACGCGGTTTGGCGGACGCACGGGCCGGGCACGAAACGTGCTCAGGCGCTCGTGGACGATGTCGCAACGCCACGACCCGGTCAGCTTCGGCAGTCCGCGCTACTCGACCGTCGCGCACGGGCCGTTCGAGGTCACGGCCGCGTACTTTCCGGCGCGCCTGCACCTCGAGCCGCACACCCACGAGCGGAGTGTCGTCGCCATCACCTTGTCGGGGCGATGGACATCGCGGCTGGGCGGGCGGACGTGCGAGAGCGCACCGGGACATGTCCTCGTCGAGCCGGCGGGCGATCGGCACTCGAACGATTTCGCCGGCGGCGGCGCACGCGTCCTCATCGTCCAGCCCAATCCCGCCGCGAATGACCTGCTCGGTCCCTGCCGCGCGTTCCTGACCTCGCTCGCCCACCGCCCGAGCGTCGCCAGCCACGCCGTGGCGCTGCGTCTCGCGCGCGAGCTCGCGCGTCCGGACGACCTCGCGCCGCTGGCGGTGCAGGGGCTCTGCCTCGAGCTGCTCGCCGCGGCCGGGCGCGAACACGCGCGGACCACGGCGACCGGCGAGCCGTGGCTGGCCGTGGTCGAGGACTACCTGCGCGCGCACTTCCGCGAGACGCCGGCGCTGCAGACGCTGGCGGCGCTGGCCGGCGTCCATCCGTCGCATCTCGCGCGTGTGTTCCGCCGGCGGCATGGCGTATCGCCGGCACAGTTCCTGCGGGCGCGCCGGTTGGAGTGGGCGCTCGCGGCTCTGCGCGGGACCCGCGAACCGATCGCCGCCATCGCGCACCAGGCGGGGTTCGCCGATCAGAGCCACTTCACCCGCCTCTTCCGCGGCGCGACCGGCCTGACCCCGGCGCGATTTCGCGCCTGGGTTCAGCGCGTTCCAGACGCGCGGAACGTTCTAGACGATTCCGCCGGTTCGCGGCATTCCTAGACCCATGGAGATGCCCACCGACGCCGCCGACCCGCAGTCACCCGAACGCCGCCCGGTCCAGGCCCTGGTCACGGAAGCGCGCGGGCTCGCCCATCAGCTGCTGGCGATCGTCGGGGGGATTCCTCCCCCGGCGGCCTCGCCCGAACGGCTGACCATCCGCGCCGCGGGCCGCGTGGTGTTCGTGGAGGTCGATCGAATCGACTGGGTCGAGGCGGACGGCAACTATGCGTGGCTGCACGCCGGTGACCAGTCGTTTCGCGTGCGCGAGACGATGGCGCACCTGCTGCGGCGGCTCGGCGAGGATCGGTTCTACCGCATCCACCGCTCGCGTCTGGTGAACCTCGCGCGCATTCGTGAGCTGTGGATCGCCGGTGGCGGCGATTACGACGTCGTCCTCGATAACGGCCGCCGGCTCAAGCTGAGCCGCCTGACTCGCGCCGCGCTGCAGGCGCGTCTGGCGCGACTGTAATCGGGGCGGGCGCGCGGGCCGCTTGCACCCACCGCGCCCGCGATTCGCGCGATCGCTCGACGGTCTCTCAGCTGATGCGGTCCGGCGTGAACGGCTTCTCCACGACTGTCCCGCCGACGACGCTGACGTAATACACCCCGGCCTCGGCCCGCGTCGCCACGACCCGCTTGACCTCGTTGTCCTCGAAGTAGATGCCGGCGTCGTTGTCGCAGGCATAGCCGGGTTTCATCGCCCCCGATCCGATCAGCTTGTGATAGAGCGGCCGCCGGTCGGCCTCGCGATCGTAGTGCGGCGAATGGCTGCCGCGCAGGAACCCGAGGCACTGCACCGTGGACAACTCTTTCGGCCGCGAGTCCGTGGTCCCTTCCTCGAACCAGCACAGCGAGCCGGCACTGGCGCCGCCAAGGACGATGCCTCGGTCCCACGCCTGGCGGAGGATGAGGTCGATCCCCTGCGCCTTCCAGATGGCCTGCTGATTCAGCGTGTTGCCGCCCGACACGACGATCCCGTCCATGGAGAGCAGGACTTCGTCCCAGCCCCGGGTCTGGCGCGCGCTGGCGATGAAGCTCTCCTGGACGAAGGGCTCGACGTCGAGGGGCGCGCAACTGCGGAACCAGGAAATGATCCCGCTCGGCGAATCGGCGGACGCCGTGGGCAGGTAGCAGAGCCGCGGCCGCTTCTTGCCGGTCAACGACGCCATGTAGCGAATGAACGCCGTCGCGAAGCCGCCGCCGGCAATCAGGATCTTGCGCGTGGGGGCCGCCTGCACCTCGACCAGGCCGGCCGCCAGGCCCTCGAGGCCCGCCGCGGCCCCCACCGAGCCAATCGCCGAGGTCACCAGGAATTCTCGTCTCTTCATCGTCCGCGCTCCCGTGGCATGGTCGAGTCGAGACGAGACGATATCATTCCGGCCGCCCGAAGCGCGCCCGCGGTGCCGGCACGGGGGATGCCGCCTTACTCGGCGCGCAGCGCGTCGACCGGCGTCACGCGGGTGCCGCGGCGGGCCGGGACGTAGGACGCCAGCGTAGCCACCGCGATGAGGACGAGTGCGGTGGCCGTGAACGTCCACGGGTCGAGCGGCTCGGTGTCGTAGAGCAGCGTGGTCAACACCTGCGTGAGCGCCGCGGCGGCCAGCAGCCCGACGACGACCCCGGCGCCGACGAGGCGGAGGGCCTGGCCGAGGACGAGGCGGAAGACGGATTGCGCCGTCGCGCCGAGCGCCATGCGCACACCGATTTCCTGCGTGCGCTGCGCCACGGAATAGGCCATCACGCCGTAGACACCGACGCCGGCGAGCACGAGGGCCATCAGGGCGAACGCACCCAGCAGCACCGACACCGTCCGCGGCCTGGCCAGCGTCGCGCCGACCACGTCGTCGAGCGTCCGCACGTCGGCGAGCGGCAGCTCCGGATCGATCCCCTGCACTGCGGCGGCGACGCTGTTGACCTCGGCGAGCGGGGGCGTGCTGGTGCGCACGACGAGCGTCATCATGCCGATGGACAGCTGCGTGTGCGGCAGATACACCGCCGGACGCGCGTCCGCATCGAGGGACGCCATCTTGACGTCGCCGACCACGCCGACGACTTCCACGTCCATCCCGCCGTCAGGCCCGATGTTGACGAACAGGCGCTGGCCGAGCGGGTTCTCGCCGGCAAGGTGCTGTCTGGCGAGTGTCTCCCCGATGATGGCGACCCGTGGCGACTCGCCAGTGTCGGCGTCGGTGAAGTCACGGCCCGCGAGATGCGAAATGCCCATGGCCCGAAACAGGCCGGGGGTCACCGGACGGACCTCGGTGACCGGCGCCTCACCCGGCGCCGGCGGCGGCTGGTCGGTGCGATGAAAGCTGGTGCCGATGCCCGGCCCGGCCAGCGGCAGGAAGCTGATCCCCGCCGCGCTCTGCACCCCGGGCAGCGCCGCGATGCGCGACACCGCGTCGGTGAAGAATGCCGCCGACCGGCGGTCATCGCTGTAGCGGGTGGCCGGCAACGACACGCGCGCCGTCAGCACGCTGTCGGCGCGAAATCCGGGACTGACGTTCTGCAGCCGCACGAAGCTGCGCAGCAACAGGCCGGCGCCGGCGAGCAGCACCAGCGAGAGGGCGACCTCGGCGACGACCAGCGCCCCGAGCACGCGCCGCGAACGCGGGCCGGCGCCGTGCCGGCCGCCCTCGCGCATCGCGTCGCTGGCGCTGCCAATCGCGAGGACCGCCGGGACGATGCCGAACAGCAGGCCGGTCCCCAGGGCCGCCACCATCGTGAACGCCATCACCGGCAGGTCGAGGACGACCTGGTCCAGCCGCGGCACCGGGATGCGATCGGCCACCAGCGCGAGCAGGCCGCGGTGGAAGACCACCGCCACGACGAGGCCGCCGAGCCCGCCCGCGATCGACAGCAACAGGCTCTCG
Source organism: uncultured Acidobacteriota bacterium (assembly GCA_963707795.1). Taxonomy (GTDB): domain Bacteria; phylum Acidobacteriota; class Vicinamibacteria; order Vicinamibacterales; family UBA2999; genus JACCSI01. The sequence goes on from OY970174.1 coordinate 2,854,401, forward strand.
GTCAGCAGCTGCCGCAGCAGCCGGCCGCGGCCGGCGCCGAGCGCCGAGCGCAGCCCCAGTTCGCGCTGCCGGATCGTGCTGCGCGCGAGCAGCAGGTTGGCGACGTTGACGCAGGCGATGAGCAGGACCAGCACCACGGCGCCCGCCAGCACGAGGAGCGCGGGACGGATCTGATCGACCATCTGCTCGTGCACCGGCACCAGCGTGACCGACCAGCCGGCGTTGCGCTCGGGGAACTCCTGCTCGAGCTGCGCCGCGATGGCCGTCATGTCGTCCACCGCCTGCGGCAGCGTGACGCCGGCCCGCAGCCGTGCCAGCCCATGCGACGAGCCGCGACCGCGCGCCGCGCGCAGGCGCTCCATGGTCCAGCCGTAGGGCAGGAGGAAATCCGCCTTCTGGCCGATGATGCTGAATCGCGGCGGCATCACGCCGACGATGTTGCGCGGACGGCCGTTGGCCGTGATCGTCTGGCCAAGCACGTCGGACCGCCCGCCAAACCGCGTCTGCCAGAACTCGTGGCTCAGCAGGATGACACCGTCGCGTCCCTCCACGTCCTCCGCCGTGGTGTAGACCCGCCCGAGGGCCGCCTGGACCCCCAGCGCGGCAAACACGTCGGACGAGGCCACCAGGCCCACCACTTCCTCCGGCCGGCCGTCGAGCACGAGCGTCGCCCGCGCCGGGCCGACCATGCCGAGGTGATCGAACGACTTGTTGCGCGCGCGCCACTCGACGAAATTGGCGGGCCCGATGACGTTGCGCGGCCGGTTCCGCCGCACGTTGTTCTCCCACACGACGACCACGCGCTCGGGATCGGCGTAGGGCAGCGGCTCGAGGATCACGCCGCGCACGACGCTGAAGATCGCCGAGGTCGCGCCGATCCCCAACGCCAGCGCGAGCAGGGCGGGCACCGTGAAGCGCGGCGCGCGCAGGAAGGATCGCGCCGCGAACGTGAGGTCCTGGAGAAGATTGGACGGCATCGGCACCTGGGCTGCCGGGATGGACCCGACCGTTGAAAGCGTATGCTAAAAATCCAGCAGTTGCAAGGCGGCCGCCTCGTCCCGCCGCTACAATGGCCCGGAGCGGTGGCCGGCACTCTGCGACCGCTGGATCGTGATCGTTCGCCGTCATGACTGCTGACCGTGATCCCGTCGACGCGTTTCTCGACGCCGCGTTCTGGCACGGATCGATCGATCGGGCCAACGCGATGCTCGCGGCGCATCCCGGGCTGGCGGCGGCGACCGTGCACACCGCCGCCACGCTCGGCGACGAGGCCAGCGTGAGACAGTGGCTGGCGCGCGACGCGGCGGCCGCGACGGTGCGCGGCGGGCCGCACGGGGTCGATCCGCTGACCTGCGCGTGCTTTTCGGTCTATCTCCAGCACGATGCCGCGCGCTCGTCCGGCCTGGTGCGCACGGCGGCCGCGCTGCTCGATGCCGGCGCCAGCGCGAACAGCGGCTTCTTCGACCCGGCGCATCGGCCGGCTCCCGAATGGGAGCCGGTGCTCTACGGCGCGGCGGGCGTGGCGCACCATGCCGGGATGACGCGGCTGCTGCTCGAGCACGGCGCCGATCCCAACGACGCGGAGGTCGTGTATCACGCGCCGGAGACCTACGACAATGCGGCGCTCGAGTTGCTGGTCGGCACCGGCGCGCTCACCGCCGACAGCCTGGTGATGATGCTCGTGCGCAAGCTCGACTGGCACGACGCCGCCGGTGTCCGCCACCTGCTCGGGCACGGAGCGGACGCAAACCGCGCACGGACGGGCGGCGGGCGGCCGCTGCACCATGCCGTCCGACGCGACAACGCACTCGACATCATCGCGCAGCTGCTCGATCACGGCGCCGATCCCGCCGTCGAAGAGCACCACCGGACGGTGGCGGCGCTGGCGGCGCGGCGCGGGCGCGGTGACCTGCTCGCCGAGCTGGAACGGCGCGGCTTCCCCGTCGCGTGGAGCGGCGCCGACCGCCTCATTGCCCTGTGCGCCCGGCAGGACGGCTCCGCCGTGGCGGCGCTCGCCGGCCGCGAGCCGCAACTGGTCGCGGACCTCCGGGCCGATGGCCCGACGCTGCTCGCCGAGTTCGCCGGGACCGGCAACACCGGCGGGGTCGCCCTGCTGCTGTCGCTTGGCGTACCGGTCGACAGCCGCTATGGCGGCGACGGCTACTTTCAGATCGCAGCGGGCAGCACCGCCTTGCACGTCGCGGCCTGGCGAGCGCGGCACGACGTCGTGCGGCTGCTGATCGCGCGCGGCGCTGCCGTCGATGCCGCCGATGGCCAGGGGCGCACGCCGCTGATGCTGGCCATCAAGGCCTGCGTCGACTCGTACTGGTCCGACCGGCGCGCGCCCGACTCGGTGGCGGCGCTGCTCGAGGCTGGCGCCTCGGCCGTCGGCATCGCGCGGCCGACGGGCTACCCGGCGGTGGACGACTTGCTGCGGCGGCAGGGATGACGAGCGCCTTCCCCGACTGGCTCGAACCGATGGCCGCGACGCTGACGCAGGATCGGTTTACCGGACCCGCGTGGCGCTTCGAGCGCAAGTTCGACGGCATGCGGGTGCTCGCCTTCAAGCACGGCACGTCGGTGCGGTTGTTGTCGCGCAACCGACTGCCGCAGCAGCTGCCGGCCGTGGCGGCGGCTGTTGCTCGCCTTCCGAACGACGAACTGATCCTGGACGGGGAGCTCACCTGGGGCGCACCCGCCTATCACGTGTTCGACATCTTGTGGCTCGACGGCCGCGATCTCACCGCGCTTCCGCTCGACGCCCGGCGCGCACGGCTCGACGCGCTGCCGCTGAGCGCCCCGCTCGATCGCGTGCCGGCGGTCGACCATCCCGAGCCGTGGACGCTGGCCCGCCGCGAGGGCTGGGAGGGTGTCATCGCCAAGCGCCGCGACTCGCCGTACGAGCATCGTCGCTCGCGCCACTGGCTCAAGATGAAGTGCGAGCGCATGCAGGCGCTGGTGGTCGGCGGCTACACCGATCCGCGCGGTGCCCGCGTCGGGCTCGGCGCGCTCCTGCTCGGCTACTACCAGGGCGGTGCGCTCGTCTTCGCGGGCCGCGTCGGCACCGGCTTCGACACCGCGCTGCTGCGAACGCTGCGCACCCGGCTCGAGGCGGCGGAAATCGCCTCGTCCCCCTTCACCCGCGCCGTGGGACTGCCCCGCCTCGGCGCGCACTGGGTCCGCCCCGAGCTCGTCGTGCAGGTCGGCTTCATCGAGTGGACCGCCCACGGCAAGCTGCGGCATGGCCGGTTGCTGCAGGTGTGCCCGGACGTCGACCCGCGCACGGTCACGCGCGGCCCGGCATGAAGGACCTGCGATGACCACCGTCCGCATCTCCCATCCCGACAAAGTGATCTTCCCGGATCCCGGCATCACCAAGGGTGAGCTCGCCGCGTACTACGATGCCATCGCGCGCGTGATGCTGCCGCACATTCGCGGGCGGCCGGTCACGCTCGAGCGCTACCCGGCCGGCATCGACGCGCAGGGGTTCTGGCAGAAGGACGTGTCGCGCGGGTTCCCCGACTGGCTCGAGCGGGTCGAGGTTCCGAAGAAAGGTGGCACCGTGCACCATCCGATTGCCCGCGACCGTCGATCGCTCGTGTGGATGGCCAACCAGAACACGGTCACGCCGCACGTGTGGACCTCGCGCGCCGGCAATCTCTCGCGCCCGGACATCTGTATCTTCGACCTCGACCCCGCCGACGATTCGTCGGCGGGCGGGCCCGACGCGCTCGCCGCCGCCGCACTGGCGCTGCGCGACCTGCTCGCCGAGCTCGGCCTGCCGGCCTGGATCAAGACCTCGGGCTCGAAGGGGTTCCACATCGCCGTGCCGCTCGACGGCAAGATGCCGTTCGGCGACGTGTCGCGGTTTGCCGGCGCGGCCGGCGCCGTGCTGGTCAGCCGCGATCCGCAGCACCTCACCCAGGAGTTCAGCAAGAAGGACCGGGGCGGCCGCATCTATGTGGACACCGGCCGCAACGGCTACAGCGCGACCTTCGCGCCAGCCTACGCCGTGCGCGCGAGGCCGGGCGCCCCCGTCTCCGCGCCGTGCACGTGGGACGAGGTCGAGCGCGGGACCGTGGGTCCGCGTTCGTTCACGCTGCGGACGATGGCCGCGCGCGTGGCCGACGTGGGTGATGTGTGGGCCGACCTGCCGCGGCGCCGGCGCTCGCTCGCTCGCGCGCTCCGCGCGCTGGGGGTTGGCCATTCGGCTCGCGGGGACCGCCGAGCCTCGCGCAACGCCGCCCGGTAGTATCCTGTTGGTCGCCATTTCTCCGAGAGAGGACACACATATGCGTCTCGCTTACGGTTCCGCAGTCGCAGTCGCCATCGCGTTCGCCACCTCCACCATGACCACCGCCCAGGGCCAGGACGCCGCGCGCGTCGTCGCGGACGGCGGCATCAAGGTGCCCGGGTGGATGGGAAAGATCGATGCGCAGGAAGAGAAGGCGGGTCTGGCGCTGAACAACGCCAAGCTCGCGCCCGCCGGCAAGGACCTGCAGGTCACGACCGGCCCGGCGGTCACCTACTGGAATCCGACGAACACGGCCAGCGGCAACTACACGGTCAAGGCCACCTTCACCGAAGCGAACTACATGGGGTTGAACGATCACCCCCACCCGTACGGCATCGTCATCGCCGGCAACGACCTCGGGACGCCGCAGCAGAGCTACCTGTACTGTTCCGCGTATGGCAACGGCACGTTCATCGTGCGCGGGTTCGGGCCGGAGCCGTTCGCCATGGGCGGCCGCCGTCCCGAGGCGAACGAGGCGGTGCACAAGGCTGCCGGGAAGGGCTCGTCGGTGACACAGGAAATCGCCGTGTCGGTCGCCGGCGACAAGGTCACCTGCGCGATCAACGGGACGGTGGTGGCCAGCTACCCCAAGGCGGACCTGGTCACGGCCGGCAAGCTCAAGTCCACTGACGGGGTCTACGGCATCCGTTTCGCCCACAATACCGACGCGGTGGTCAGCGGGCTGTCGGTGACGAAAAACTGACGATGAGGGTGTAGTATGCCCGGGTCGGCCCACCTCGGGCCGGCTCGCGGCGGGACCAGGAGTCTCGTACAACCTCCGAGAGGGGCACACGCCATGGCACGTGCAGCACTCGATCGCAGAGCGTTTCTGAAGAGCGCCGGTCTGACGACACTGGTGGGCGCCGTCGGCGTAAAGGCCCCGCCGCTCTTTGCCGAGCCTGCGGTCAAGGCGCCCGACGGCAAGTACGATTTCGACACGGTCTACAACCGGGTCGGGACCGACTGCACGAAGTGGGACCAGCAGCTTCGTGTCTACGGGCCGGGCAGCATCGCCGTCGGCATGGGGATCGCGGACATGGATTTCCGCGCCGCTCCCGCCATCACCACGGCGCTGCGGTCGCGGCTCGAGCACGAGAACTGGGGCTACCTCGACATGGCCGGCCAGCGGGCGTTCATCGACGGCATCACGGCGTGGAACAAGCGCCGCTACGGGGTGACCATCGATCCGGACTCGCTGGTGATTGCCGCCGGCGTCCATCCCGGGCTCATCGCCGCCCTGCAGACGTTCTCGCCGCCCGGGAGCAAGGTGCTGCTGCAGACGCCGACCTACAACGGTTTCTATTCCGACCTTCGCTTTGCCAAGGTGGTGGCGGAAGAAAGCCCGCTGCGCCTGGTCGACGGCCGCTATTCGATGGACTTCGAGGATCTCGAGCGGCGGATCAGCGCCGAGACCAAGACGCTCGTGCTGTGCAACCCGCAGAATCCCACCGGCAACTGCTGGAGTCCGGAAGACCTGACCCGGCTGGGCGAGATCTGCCTGAAGCGCGGCGTCATCGTCCTCTCCGACGAGATCCACTGCGACTTCGTGACCAAGGGCCACAAGTACACGCCCTTCGCCAGCCTGCCCGACAAGAACATCGTCAACAACAGCCTCACCTTCAAGGCCGCGAGCAAATCGTTCGGGCTCGCCGCGCACAAGATCGGCTGGTTCCACTCGACCAACCGTGATCTGCTCGAGCAGGTCAAGGTCAACCATCGCGCCGACCTGAGCACGCTGGGGGTGATCGCCAATCGCGCGGCGTACGGCGAGGGCGAGGACTGGCTCAACCAGGTGGTCGAGTACATCGACGGCACGCACGACATGGTGGCGCGGTTCGTCGCCGCCAACATGCCGATGGTCAAGTACGTCAAGCCCGAAGGCACCTACCTGGCCTGGCTCGATGTGACAGCGGTCGCCAGCAAGATCGATGCGTCCGGGCTGGCGGAGGCCGCCAACCGCAGCCGCGCTCAGGGCGCGGCGCCGGTCACGCCCGAGACCATGGTCGAGCGCTACTTCGTGAAGCATGCCAAGGTGCACCTCAACCAGGGCGCGTCCTACGGCCTCGGCGGCGCCAATCACATGCGCATGAACATCGCGACGTCACGCAAGCTGGTGGAGCTGGCGCTGACCAACCTCGCCGGAGCGCTGCGTACCTGACGCAGGCGGCACCGCCGGGTTCCCGCCATCGTCGAACGTGACGGCCCCGCAACCTTCTGCGGGGCCGTTTCCGTCTAACCCCCCGATGACCCTGCCCCACGACCTCCGGCTTGCCGTGCGCGGCCTCGTGCGCAGCCCGCTCTTCGCCACCGTCGCGATCGTGTCGCTCGGCCTCGGCATCGGCGCCAACACCGCCATCTTCACCCTGATCGATCAGATCCTGCTGCGCCAGCTTCCGGTGACGAACCCCGAGGAGCTGGTGATGCTGTACCAGGAGGGCCCGCACAGCGGCAGCAACATGGGCGCGCGCGCGCACTCCTATCCGATCTATCAGGAGTACCAGAAACGCGCCGAGCCGCTGGCGGAGGTGCTGGCGCGGCGCCTGGTGCCGACCTCGGTCAGCGTCGACAACGTGACCGAGCGGCTGGACGCGGAGATGGTCTCCGGCAATTTCTTCACGATGCTGGGGGTGAAGCCGGCGGTCGGGCGCGTGTTCAACTCGCAGGAGGACGACCAGGTCTACCGGGGACACCCGGTGGTCGTGCTCGGCTACGACTACTGGATGCGCCGCTTCGCCGGTGACCCCTCCGTCGTCGGCAAGAAGATCCTGGTCAACAACTACCCGATGACCATCGTGGGCGTGTCGGCGGCCGGCTTCGCCGGTCTCGATCCCGTCCGCGCGCCGCAGATCCGGGTCCCCCTCCAGATGAAGCCGGTCGTGGTGCCGGAATGGGAGTGGGTCAAGATGGACGATCCCCGCACCCGCTGGGTGCAGGTATTCGCCCGCCTGAAGCCGGGGCAGACCATCGAGACGGCGCAGGCGCCGCTGCAGGGGCTGTTCACCCAGATTCGCGCGCACGAGATGACGCTTCCCGGGGCCAAGGACTGGTCGGCGTTCGTCCGCGAGCGCTTCATGACCGGGCAGCTCCGCCTCGAACGCGCCGACATCGGCTACTCCGCCCTGCGCAACGATTTCTCGACCTCGCTGCTGGTGTTGATGTGCATGGTGGGCCTGGTTTTGCTCATCGCCTGCGCCAACGTGGCCAACCTGCTGATCGCCCGCGGCATCATGCGCCAGCGCGAGATTGCGGTGCGGCTGTCGCTGGGCGCATCGCGAGGACAGCTGGTCCGCCAGCTCCTGGCCGAGAGCGTGCTCCTGTCGGTCGTCGGCGGCGCGTTCGGGCTGGTGCTCTCGGTCGCGCTCACGCGGGCGCTGCTCGCGCTGGTGCCCTCGGGCGGCGCGCCGCTGCTGATCCAGCCGACGCCGGATCTGCGCATCCTGCTCTTCACCTTCAGCCTGGCCCTGGCCACTGGCGTCATCTTCGGGCTCCTGCCGGCGCTCCGCGCGAGCCGGCCCGATCCGTGGACGACGCTCAAGGACACGGTCGGTACGCTGGCCGGCGCGGGCAGCTCGCTGTATCTGCGCAAAGGGTTGGTCGCGGCGCAGGTCGCGCTCAGCTTTCTGCTGCTCTTCGGCGCCGGCCTGTTCGTGCGCAGCCTGCAGAACCTGCAAACCACCGATACCGGCGTCGTGCTCGACAACCTGATCACCTTCCAGGTCGCGCCGGCGCTGAACGGGTACGATCACGCCCGTGCCGCCGACTTCTACGAGCGCGTGCTCGAGCGCATCAGCTCGGCTCCGGGCGTGGTGTCGGCCGGCCTGGCCGCGGTGCCGATCCTGTCGGGCGACGAGTGGGACAGCAGCATGTCGGTCGAGGGTCATACCGCGCAGGATGGCGAGGACATGCAGGCCTTCATGAACGGCCTGTCACCGGGCTACTTCACGACGATGCGGATCCCGATGCTGGAAGGTCGCGACTTCACCCGCCTCGACGCCGCCAGGGAGGCGCGCGTGGCGATCGTCAATCGCCGCTTCGCCGAGCACTTCTTCAAGGGCCGGAGCGCGGTCGGCAAGCGCATCGGCTTCGGCGGCGGGCCGCAGGCGAAGCTCGACATCGAGATCGTCGGCGTCGTCGCCGACTCGCTCTACGAGGGGCCGCGCGAGGGCGTGCACCGCCAGGTGTTCATCCCGAAGTGGGGCAACAGCAGCGCCGCCATCTACGTGCGTACGCAGACCGGCTCCGACGCGGCGTTCACGCTGGTCCGCAACGAGGTCAAGCAGATCGATGCGTCGATGCCGATCTACGACGTGAAGACGCTGGAGGGTCAGCTCGACGAGACGCTCCTCAACGATCGGCTGATCGCGCTGCTGTCGGCCGGCTTCGGCCTGCTCGCGACGGTGCTGGCCTCGATCGGACTGTATGGCGTGATGGCCTTCGTCGTCGCGCGCCGGCGCAAGGAGCTCGGGCTGCGGCTGGCCCTCGGCGCCGACCCGGGGAACGTCCTCTGGCTGGTGATGAAAGAAGTGCTGGTGCTGCTGTCGATCGGACTGGTGGTCGGCATCCCGGCCGGGATCGGCCTCGGGCAGTACGTCTCGTCCCAGCTCTACGGCATCGAGCCCAACGATCCGTGGATCGCCGGCCTGACGGTCGCGGTGCTGGCGGTGGTCTCGGCGGCGGCGGGGATGATTCCCGCACGGCGGGCGAGCCGGATCGATCCGATTCTGGCACTGCGCTACGAGTGAGGCCCGGCGGCGCGGTACGGCTCCGCCGGCCGGCTTGCCGCGCCGGCCTACTCCGACCCGTCGGCCCGTTCGAGCTCGACCGACCGCGCGCCGGCTTTGCCGACGACACGCACGCGCCACGGGTTGCAGCAGACTTCGCAGTCCTGTACGAACGAGCCGCGCACGTCCGGCTCGACGTAGATCGTCAACGCCTCACCGCAGTACGGGCACTGCACCTCGAATTCATCGTCCATGGCTAGTGGCCCGTCCACCTGTCGCCGACGACGACCGTTGGGTCATCGCTGGCACACCGGGCAATAGAAGGTCGAGCGCCCGGCCTGCACGATCCTCCGGATCACGCCGGGGCAGTCGCGCCGCGTACACCCCTGTCCCTCGCGATCGTAGACGCGGAACTCGACCTCGCCCGGAGCGGCACCCCGCCGGGCTGGCCTGATCGCTTGCGCGAGCACCAGTCGAATCGCCGCCGCGAGTCGCGCCGCTGCCTCGCGCGGCGCGCCGGCTCGCGTGACGATTGACGAGGCGCGGCGCCGCGGCGACAGGCGCGCGCGATGCAGCGCTTCGCAGACGTAGATGTTGCCCAGGCCCGCCACGACGCGCTGGTCGGACAGCGCGGCCTTCAGCGACGTTCGCTTGCCCCGGCACGCGGCGGCCAATACCGCGGGATCGAAGCCGGCCGCCAGCGGCTCCGGCCCGAGGGTCCTCAAGGCCGCATGGCTGGAAAGGTCGCGCTCGCGAACCAGGTCCATCGAACCGAAGCGCCGGGGATCGTTATAGACGACCCGCGCACCGGACGACATCTGGAACACCACGTGGTCGTGGCTGAGCGGTGGCAGGGCGACGTGCCGGTCGTCGATGATGCGGAACGACCCCGACATGCCGAGGTGCATGAGCAACACATCGCCCGACGAGAGCACGGCGACGAGGTACTTACCGCGCCGGCTCAGCCGACGCACGGTCTGGCCCCGGAGCCTGGACGCGAAGCGCGGCGGCAGCGGTCGGCGCAGATCGGGCCGGCGCAGGATGACCTGCTCGAAGCGCGCGCCTTGCATGACGGGCCGGAGCGTGCGGCGCACCGCTTCGACTTCGGGGAGTTCGGGCAAGCTGTCTGATCGCGATCGATCGCGATTGCGATCTTAGCGCGGGCGGGGCGGGGCGGAGCGAACCGGCACCGGACGGCCGCGCGGCCACAGGGGCGCACGCGGCAGGCCGGAGGCCGCAGCCACTGGCGCCTCAGCGACGGGACGAGGAGGAACCGGCAGGCGTCAGCCGAACGCGCGAGTTGCTGACGTCATAGGTGAGCGCGAACCGCCCCAGCCACGGCGTGCCGACCATCGCGCTGTCGCCCTGCTCGGCCAGCAGCACCATCGGCGTTTTCAGCTCGAACGGTCCGAGGGTCACGTTCGTCGCCAGCCGCGTCTCCTGCACCCGGACGACGCCCGCCGCCGTCCTGACCACGCCGCCGTCGCGCGGGGCCCCGTCCATCTGAGGCGGTTCCACCGACGACAGCGGCAGCACCAGCCCGGCCGGAAACAGCGGATCGACGCGGCAGGGCATGGAGTGGCCGGCAATCGCCATGGGCAACGTGATCTCGCCGTCTGCGCCGAGCGCGAACACGTCGCGCTGGTTGGCGTCGGGCAGCGCACCCGGCTCGACCGTCAGGCGCCACATCACGTAGTCGAGCGTCACGAGGTGATCTTTCCAGTGCGCGAGGCTGATCACGCCGCGCGGACGCAGGGCCCGGTCGAAGTCGGAGGCGATGCGAGACAGGTCGCCGATGGCAACCGGCAGTTTCAACGTCTCGCCGGCGGCGCCGAAACCGAGGTCCACGGTCAGCGGCGCCGGGCCGCCAGCCTTCGGAGGCTTGAGTTTCAGCGCCTCGGCCAGCTCCGGATCGATCTGCGACTGCGGTTCCTGGGGCGCGAGCAGGAAGGCGAACGGACCCTGTCCATTGACCTTGACGCGCACGACCGGCCGATTGGCGAGCAGTTCCATCGGGATCGACAGGGCCCCCTCGGTCGGCGGCGGCGGGCCCTGCGCGGCAAGCCCCCGGCTCAGCGGCAGCGCGATCAGCGCCGCGATGAAAACGCATATCGTCCGCGCGTAGTTGGCAGTCATGTCGTGTTCCTCCCCAGCCTCTCGCGGGGTGCCCGCATGAGGTAGGCGGCGTCCCCGTGGGCAAAGAGTGCGCCAGTAGGTACTCGACGTTCGCGGCCCGGGCCTGGCCGCACCCGGCAAATCGACCGGTGACGGCTTACAGGATTGGACGAAGGGATTGCAGGACCGTTCGTCTCTGTGTCGAAGTCTCGACTCGGCCGCAAGATTGCAGGAGTGAGAAGCGAACAGCGAATTCTGCAACAAAGTGCACGAACGAGAAACAGCCTGGGTAACAGTTACACCCCGTCGAAACTCATCAATTCGTACATCGCTCATCATCGACGGTCAGACACCGAGCGTGCCTCGTTGCGGAGTCGTTATCTTTTGGAGGAGACGCATGCGAACCACACTGTCAGCGATTTCTTTGGCGACCGTTTGTAGTGTTGCCGCCCTCGGGGCGCAGTCGAAGCCGGAGACGGCGGCACAGCCGGCCAAGCCGGAGGCGCCGGTCACCATCTCGGGTTGCGTGGCGCCTGGCACGGCCATGGGCCAGTTCCAGTTGACCCACGCGAGCGTCGCGGGCGTCACGGCCGAGAAGCCGGCCGAGGCGGCCAAGCCGCACGCCGATGCGACCTACCTGCTCACCGGCGGCGAAAACCTGAAGGCCCACGTGGGTCACAAGGTGGAAGTGACCGGGACCCTGAACCGCGCCGGTGGCGTGGCGCGGATGGGCGGCGAGAAGCCGCCGATGGCTGGCGAGAAGCCGGCGCCTGCGACGGCCGAGCGGCCGGCGCCGCCGGCCGGCGAGAGGCCGGTTCCTGGGGCCGAGAAGGCCGCCAAGGACACCATGTCGGCCGCGGGTCAGATCCGTGGGACCGTCGCGGTGAGCGCGGTCAAGATGGTATCGACGACCTGCCCGTAACACTGCCCGCGTGGGAGGGTGGCGCGAGCCCCCTCCCGCGCGTCGTTTTTGCCGGATCGCAGATTTGTTGAATAGACCCGACCCCTTTTTCAGCGCGGCGTGAATTTCTGCACGCGGCGCCCGGTTGACGCCTCGCCGACGTAGAGATTGCCCTTCGAATCCACGCTCATGCCATGCGGCCGGAGCATCTGGCCCACCTGCCGGCCGCCGTGGCCGAACTCGCCCACCACCTCCAGATCGCTGCGCCGCAGAATCCACACCTTGTGATTGGTGCCGTCCGCCATGTACAGCCACCGCGCGTCGTCGTCTGGTGAGGGCACGAGGACGAACGCCGATCCCGACGCCAGCGTGCGCGGCGCAATCACTTTCTCCCGGATGAACTTGCCCGACTGGTCGAAGACCTGGATGCGATTGCCGCGTCGATCGGCCACATAGATCAACCCGTCGCGGGTCCCGGTAATGCCGTGCACCGTGGAGAACTGCCTGGGCGGCGGGCCGTCGGGATCGACCGGCGCCTTGTACGTGTCATCGGGAGCCTCGCCATAGGCGCCCCAATGTCGCAGGTACTTCCCGCTCTCGCCGTCGACGACGATGACGCGGCGGTTGCGGTAGCCGTCGGCGATGAAGGCCTCGTTGGTCCGCGGATCCACGTAGATGCCCGCCGGGCCGCCGAGCAGCGTCGGGTCGGCGCTGCCACCGTGCTTGTCGTAGGTCCCGACCGTCATCACCAGCTTGCCGTCGCGCGTGAACTTCTGCACGCGGTGGTGCATGTAGGTGCCGATCCAGACGAACCCCTTGTGATCGACGAAGATGCCGTGCGGGTTGCGCGGATACACGGCAATGTCCTGCGCCGGGTCGCCCCAGCCCTGCACGACGTTCCCCGCGGCGTCGAACTCGATCACCGTCGGCGCGGGGGCGCAGCACGTGCCAATCGGCGGCTTCTGCACGGCCGCCGTTTCCTCGTCGGTCAGCGTCTCGGGCAGGTGCGTAACCCACACGTGATCCTTCGCGTCCACGAAGACGCCGGTGACCGCGCCCAGGATCCAGTTGTCGGGAAGCTCCTTCGGCCAGGACGGATCGACCTGGAAGCGCGGCGTCGCCGCGGTGCCGGGCTGCTGCGCCTCGATGCGCGGGTGCCCGGCGTGCCACAGCACGACGCACCCGATCACCAACGACCACGCGATGCCGTTTCGGGATCTCATTCGGTCCGCCCCCATCGAATCGCCCACCACCGGGCGACGTGGAGGCCATTATTCATCGATCGCGCGCGGCGCGCACGCCCGCTCGGCCTGGCCGCTCCGTCGCGAGCTCGCCGCGGACCTCGCTCCCCGGCGGCGTCGCATCACGTTGTTCGGATAGGATCCTGACAGCGATGGCTGCGATGGCCGCCCGCTCACGGGACGAAGCGCGACGCGCCGCCACTCCCCTCGAGCTCTTCTTCGACCTCGTGTTCGTCGTCGCCATCGCCCAGGCGGCGGGCGGACTCCATCATGCCGTGGCCGAGGCGCACGCCGTCGACGGGCTCATCGGATACGCGATGGTGTTCTTCGCCATCTGGTGGGCCTGGATGAACTTCACGTGGTTCGCGTCGGCGTACGACTGCGACGACGTGCCCTACCGGCTCGCCGTGTTCGTGCAGATGACGGGAGCGCTGATCCTGGCGGCGGGCGTGAGCGCGATGTTCGAGAGCCGGCAGCCGAATGTCGCGGTGGTGGGCGGCTACGTGCTGATGCGCCTGGCGATCGTCGCGCAGTGGCTGCGCGCGGCGGCCTCGGATCCCGCCCGCCGCGTGACCGCCCGCCGCTACGCGGGGGGCATCGCGGCGCTGCAGATCGCGTGGGTGGCGATGCTGCGCGTGCCGCACTGGTGGCTGCCGGGGTTTCTGGCCCTGGCCGCGCTCGAACTGGCGCTGCCCATCTGGGCGGAGCGGGCGGCGCCGACGCCGTGGCATCCGCATCACATCACCGAGCGGTATGGGCTGCTGACGCTGATCGTGCTGGGCGAGTCGATCCTCGCGGCGACCATCGCCATCCAGTCGGCGGTGGCCGCGGGCGAGGCGGTCTCGGCGCTGGTCGAGATCATCGCCGGCGGCCTGCTCATTGTCTGGGCCATGTGGTGGGTGTACTTCGATCGCCCGGTCCACGACCTGCTCACCAGCCTGCCGAAGGCGATTGTCTGGGGCTACGGGCACTACGTCATCTTCGCGGCGGCGGCCGCGGTGGGAGCCGGCCTGGCCGTGGCCGTCGATCAGGCGACGCACCACGCCGCGATCGGCGCGCGCGGCGCTGGAGCGGCGGTGGCAATCCCCGTCGCGATCTACCTGATTTGCCTGTGGGTCCTGCACGACCGGCCCGAGTACCGTGCAACACGGGCGTACGGTCCGGTCGCCGCTGTGTTGATCCTGCTCGCTCCACTGACCGCACACGCAGTGCTCGCCATCGGGATGATCCTGGTGGCACTGGTGGGCGCGAAACTCCTGGTGGCGAGCCGGCGGACGGAGCCGCCGCACCCGGCAGCCACTTAGTGGTCCGTGGAGGCGCCGCTACGCGGGCGACGCCGACCCGGTCGCGATCAGGTGCTTCGCCAGCGCGTGGTACGCGGGCAGCGACGTCGGGTCGAGATTGGCATTGGCTCCCATGGGATGCGAGGCAAAGCGCGCGATGACCATTTCCGCCGCGGGATCGACGTAGATCGTCTGCCCGTGAATGCCGCGGGCCGTGTAGGCCCCGTGCTCGTTGTGCGAGACCCACCACATGCTGCGATAGCTCCAGCCCGGCAGGCAGGTATAGCCGGCGCCGGCAAACTGCTCGCGGCTGCCGCCGCGGCGGACGTCCTCGATCGCCGAGGCGGGCACGATCCGGCGGCCGTTATAGGAGCCGCCGCAGCGCATCATCTCCCCGAACCGCGCCATGTCGCGCAGCGTCAGATTGAGCCCGGCGCCGGCGAACTCGACGCCGATGGAGTCGACGGTGAAATAGGCGTCCTGCTCCATGCCGAGCACGGCCCACAGCCGCTCGCGCAGCAGCTCGCTGATCGTCTGCCCGGTCACCCGGCGAAGGACCCATGCCAGCGCGTCGGTGTTGACGGTCTTGTAGGCGAAGCGTTCGCCGTGCGCCGATTCCTTCGGCAGCGTCTGCAGGTAGCTGTAAAAGGTCTCGGGCCCCTGGTAGCCGGGGGGCCGCGGCCGGAACCCGCCCGCGCGGCTGAACTCCCACACCGAGGAGTGCTGATCGGTGTAGTCCTCGCCGTAGCGCATGCCGGTCGTCATGTCGAGCAACTGCCGGATCGTGGCATCGGCGTAGCCGCTCTGCTCCAGCTCCGGCACGCAGGCGGCGACCGTCGCCTGCTCGTCGAGCACACCCTCGGCGACGAGCGACGCCGCGATGGTTGCGACGAACGACTTGGTCACCGAGAACGCCAGATGCTGGGTGTGCGCATCGAGCACGCCGAAGTAGCGCTCGTAGACGAGGTGCCCGCGGTGGAGCACGGCGATGCCGTCGGTGAAGTTGGCCAGGAGCGACTCCGCCCAGGTCATCGGCACCGTGCCGCCGAGCGGGACGAACGTGACCGCGTCGAGGTCGGCGCGAGGCGCCGCGGGCAGCACCGCGACCGGTGTGTCGCCCCGGGCCACGACGCGGGTCGGCATCAGCTCGCGCGTGTGCGCGTACGACCAGCGCGTGCGCGGGAATCGCGCGAAGCTGCCGTCGGCGAACCGGATCAGCCGATCGGGAGGCGGCGGCGACCCGACCATCCATCCCATGGTCACCGGGTCGCTGGTGATGGCATCGAGCCGGGGCGGGGGCGAGCCGTGCGGGGCGGACGGGGAAGCCATGTCGAGCGGGGCCCGCTAGGCGGACTGCGCGGAGGGCACTAGTACCGGGGCACGGACGGATCGACCAGCGTGGACCACGCGTGGATGCCGCCCTGCAGGTTGTAGAGGTTGCGGAAACCGGCGCGGAGAAAATACTCGGCCGCCTGCTGGCTGCGAATGCCGTGATGGCACTGGAAGACGATCGTCGTGTCGCGGTCGAGGCCGAGCAGATAATCGTGATACGCCTGGTCGAGCAGGCGGGACCCGGTCAGGCTCGCCACCGTCCGCTCCTCCGGCGTACGCACGTCCACCAGCTCGAACGGCGTGCCGCGGTCCATCATCGCCTTCAATTCGGGCGCCGCGAGCGGCGTGACCCCCGGCGTCCCGGAATCCTGCGTGGTCGGCAAGTCGTGTGGCATCGCGCAAACCCGCGTCCTGGCAGGGCGGATTATAGCCGCGATCGTGACGCTGGCTGCCCGGCACGATCAGCGCGCGGCGATCACGGCCATCGCGCCCGCGCGCCAGACGACATCCGGCGCGAAGCCGGCGTCCCGCAGCATGGCCAGTTCGTCGCCGAGCGTGACGTAGACATCCTCCGTCGCCCAAGCGGCGAGGAATCCGCCGGCTTCCTCCTCCGTGTACGCGCGGCGGAGGTGCGTGCGCCACGCCTGGTGTCCCGCGGCCGCGAGCCGCGGGTCCGACGCCGGGCAGCAATCGGCCGAGACCAGGAGCCCACCCGCGCGGATGGCACTGCGGCAGCGCCTGTACAGCGCCCGCTTGGCCTCCGCCGTCCGGATGTGATGCAGGGCCAGCGACGCGGCCACGGCGTCACACGGCGGGAGCGTGTAGCCGGCGAACTCCGCGTGCACCACGTGCGCCTGCGCGCCGAAAGCCGCGAGGCGCTGGCGCGCCAGGTCCAGCATGCCGGCGTCCTCGTCCACGGCGACCACGCGGGCATCGGGCCTCGTGCGCAGGATCGCGTGTGCGAGTGCGCCGGTGCCCGAGCCGAGGTCGATGACCTCCGGCGCGTCGCGGTCGAGCGTGGCCAGCGTGTGCGCGGCGGCCGCCAGCATCTCCTCGTAGCCCGGGACGAAGGTCCGAATCCTCGCGTCGTACTCGTCGAGGCGGATGTGCAGGTGTGAAGCCACCCCCATGGTCAGCGCAGCTCCTCGGCGCCGGTCTCCGCGTGCGGCTGCTGCCCCAGCAGTGGTTGCGCGGCCTTCCACCACGCGGCGACCAGCTCGCCGGCGGGCACGGGTCTGGCCAGCGCGGCGGACTGCCCGGCCCACATCTGCATGCGACTGGCGTCGCCCGCCGCAGTCCCAGCCTCGCGCATCGGCGTCGCCAGCCCGCGCTGGACCGGATAGGGCGCGGGACGAGGCGCGTCGGGCGCGGCTGCCGCACGCACGAAGCCGGTCGCCACCGCACGCGCGAGACGACCCGTGAGCGCCCGCGTGAGCATGGTGTCCTCGGGCTCGAGATCGGCAAGGGCATCAGCCCAGACCCGGTGGAGGCGAGCTTCCGGGCAGCGGAGCAACGCCGTCCCGATCGCCACGGCGCTCGCGCCCAGGGTCAGCGCCGCCGCAATGCCCCGTCCGTCGGCAACGCCGCCCGCCGCGATGATCGGAATGTCCAGGTGATCGGCCAGGCGGGGAATGAGCGCCATCAGGCCGGTGGACTGCCGTTCAGCGGCGTGCGGGTCGTACGATCCGCGGTGCCCGCCGGCCTCGAAGCCCTGCGCGATCACCGCATCCGCCCCGGCATCGCGGGCGGCCCGGGCCTCGGCCAGCGAGGTGACGGTCGCAAACCACGCGATGCCGGCGTCGCGGAAGCGCCGCGCCTCGTCCGGTGGAAACAGCCCCATGATCGACGACACCGCCGTGGGCTTCGTCTCGAGGAACGCCGCGCATTGCTCGGCGAGATCCGGGCGCCCGACGTCGCCGGCCGCGGCGGGCACCTCGGGGCCCCAGCGTCCCAGGAACGCGCGCATGCGCGCCTCGGCGTCCGCGTCGCGCGCCGGCGCGTGGTCGGGCATCCAGGTGTTCAACTGGAAGGCGCCGCCGCTGCCGGCCCGGAACTGAGCCACCCACTCGCGAATGCCGGCTGCGTCGTGCAGCAGCGCGCCCATCGCCCCCATGCCGCCCGCGTTCGCGACCGCAATCGACAGGCTCGGCGGGCAGGCGCCGGCCATCGGCGCCAACAGGATCGGCACGGTGAGACGAAAACGCTCGCAGAAGCGCGCGGCCCGATCGCGCGGGCCGCCACGTCCCGTCGCCACTCCGGATGCGGTCATGGTAGATACTCTCTCACCGCGAGAGCGTTCGGGCAACAGCGACAGAACGGGGGCGACAGAACAGGTGCGACAGGTGCGACAGGTGCGACAGGTGCGACAGGTGCGACAGGTGCGATGCAGGTGCGATGGGTGCGATGGGTGCGATGGGTGCGATAGCTGCGGTGCCGTGCCGTGCGGTCCGCCGTGGGTGACCGGCTGCCGCTCCCTCGTCCGGCGTCGATCACTGCTCCGGTAAGCCGACACCTGCCGGTGGCCGACCCCGATCGAAGCGTCGCCTTCTATCGCGACGTGCTGGGGTTTCGCGTGCAGGATGCCGCCGGCGAGACCGACGATTCCGTCGTGGCGGAGGTCGTACACGGCCCGGCCCGCATTCGCTTCTTCGTCGATGCGGCTGCCTCCCCACGCCGGGTCGTGTTCTTTGCCACGGACGAGATCGACGAGATGCGGGCCGCGGTGTCGGATCACGGCGGCGCGCCGAGCGCCGTCGAGGATGTGAACGGGATCAAGCTGCGCGTTTTCCAGGTGCAGGATCCGGATGGGCACACCCTGTGGTTCGGCCAGTCGTTCGACGTCCCGGACGCGCCGCGACCCGAGGGGCAGCTGACGACCATCATGCCGGAACTGCCGCTCGACGATGTGCCAGCCGGAGTCGCCTACTATCGCGACGTGCTCGGGTTCGACGTCAACTACCAGCAGCACGACATCGCGGTGATGGACCGCGACGCGGTGCGTGTGCTGCTCATCGCCCGGACCGAGCGGCACACCGGAATCGGGTCGTGTTTCCTTTATGTGCGCGCGGTCGATGCGCTGCACGCCGAGCTGGTGGAGCGGGGAGCCGACGTTCAGGGAACGCCCGTCAGCCAGCCGTGGGGCCTGCGGGAGTTCCAGGTGCTCGACCGCGAGGGCAACCGGCTGTCGTTCGCGCAGACGTTCGAGTAGGACACGGCCAGCGACAGCCCGGGCTATTCGCCGCCGAGGGTGGCTTTGTATTCCGGCGCCCGGCGGGCCCTGGTCGTCTGCTCGAGCGCGTAGGCGAGCGCGATCAGACGCGCCTCCGCGTACGGGCGGCCCATCAGCGTGACGCCCACCGGCAGGCCGTGGCTGTCACCGGCCGGGACCGTGATGCTCGGGGTGCCGGCGACCGCCGCCATCCCGTAGCCCGCGCCGAGGAAGTGATCGCCGAGGACCGGATCGGTCGGCCAGGCCGGCGACATGCTTGGCGCCAGCACGGCGTCGAGCGATTCGCGATCGAGCACGGCGAGCAGGCCGTCGCGTCCCGCCAGCCGCCGGGAGTCGTCGCGCGCCTTCCGGTAGGCCGGGTCGGTGAGCGGTCCCTTGGCCTCGGCCCGCTCGAACAGTTCCTGACCGAAGAACGGCATGGCGTGCGCGGCATTGGCCTGGTTCCACTTGATCAGCGCCGCCAGCGACCCGTGCGGCGAGCCGCTGCGTTTCAGGTACGCGTCGAGCCCATCCTTGAACTCGTACAGCAGCACGTCCAGCTCGCTGTCGTTCCACTGGTTGTAAGTGGCCACGGTCACGTCCATCACCGCGGCTCCCTGCGCCTTCAGCGCGGCGATCGCGCCCTCGACGGCACGGTCCACATCGGGATGAAAACCCATCGCCTGGCGCAGCACGCCGAGCCGCGCGCCGGTCAGCGACGCGGCGGTGAGCGACGCGGTGTAGTCCACTGCGATCTGGCCGGCGGCCGCCGGGCCGGCCGGGTCGGCGGCATCCACGCCGGCGAGCCCGTTCAGCAGCAGCGCCACGTCCGCCACGGTCCGCCCCATCGGCCCGGCCGTGTCCTGCGACACGGAAATGGGAATGATGCCGGAGCGGCTGACCAGGCCGACCGTCGGCTTGAGCCCGACCAGGCCCGCCACCGCCGCCGGGCAGATGATGCTGCCGTCGGTTTCGGTGCCGACGCCGATCGCCGCGAGGCTGGCGGCGATCGCGGTGCCGGTGCCGGCGCTGGAGCCGCACGGGTTGCGATCGAGCACGTAGGGGTTCTTCGTCTGCCCGCCGCGCGAGCTCCAGCCGGAGGTGGAGCGCGTGGAGCGGAAGTTGGCCCACTCGCTCAGGTTGGTCTTGCCGAGGATCACCGCGCCGGCGGTGCGCAGCCGGGTCACGATGAACGCATCCGCCGATGGGCGGTTGTCGGCGAGCGCGAGCGACCCGGCCGAGTTCACCATTCCCGCCGCGTCGATGTTGTCCTTGAGCAGCACCGGGATGCCGTGCAGCGCACTCCGCACCTTCCCCGCCCGCCGTTCCTCGTCCAGCAGGTCGGCGTCGGCCAGCGCCGCCGGATTGATCTCGATCACGGCATTCAGCCGCGGGCCGCTGTCGTCCACCGCGGCGATGCGATCGAGATAGGCCTGCGTGAGCGCGCGGGCGGTGAGCGTACCCGCCGCCATGCGATCCCGCGCGTCCGCGGCGCTCAGTTCGACCACGTCCACCGCGGGCGCAGGGCTGGTGGACGACGAGGGCGGGGCGGCAGGCGAGCAGGCAGCCAGTAGCGCGAGGACCAGCACACCGTGGAGGCGCATCATCGTCGAATGGTACTGCGAGTGGGACCGATCGCGTGCGGCCGGCGTCAGCCCGCCATGGCCAGGGCCGGCCGCCGCCGGCCGAATCCCGTGGCGTGCTCGAACGCCTGGGCCATCTGCAGCAGGGCGAGGTCCTCGCGGTAGCGGCCGACAATCTGCACGCCCACCGGCAGCCCACCCGGCGTGAACCCCGCGGGGACGGAGATGGCGGGCCGGAAGGTCGTGGAGATCCAGTACGCGGATTTCATCCAGTCGATATAGGTTTCCATCGCGGTACCGTCGATGTCGCGCGGCCAGTCGATCGCCGCGTCGAACGGCGGCACCTGACTGACCGCGCACACCAGGAACTCGTAGGTCTCCTCGAAGCGCCGCATGCGTTCCAGCAGCTCGCCGTGCCGGATCGTAGCGCGCGCGACGTCGGCGCCGCTGAGCCGCGAGCCGAGCTCGATCTCCCAGATCGCCTCGGGCTTCAGCCGGTCGCGATGCGTGGCGAGCAGCGGCCCCAGCACCGCCGCCGTGCGGAACGCCCGGATGGTGAGGAACACCTCGTCGGCGTCGCGCAGATCGGGGCAGGCTTCGTCGACCCGGCAGCCGAGTTCGCTGAAGGTTCGGCGCTGAGCGTCGAGGACCGCGCGGACCTCGGGGTCGAGCGGGAGACCGCCGAGATCGGGACACCACGCGACCCGGCTTCCGCGGCTGACGGGCTCGAGCGGGCTGGCGAAGCGCGACGGGTCCGACGGGTAGCATCCAGGATCGCGCGCGTCGGCGCCCGCCATCACGCTCAGCAGCAGCGCCACATCGCCGACCGACCGCGCCATCGGACCGTTGACGCCGAAGCCGAGCAGCGGCATCGGGTTCGGCGCCGCCGGCACCAGGCCGACCGTCGGCCGCAGCGCCACGACGTTGTTGAAGCTCGCCGGGTTGCGCAGCGAGCCGCCGAGATCGCTGCCATCGGCAACCGGCAGCAGGCCGGCGGCGAGCGCGGCGCCGGCGCCGCCGCTGGATCCGCCGGCGCTCCTGGTCACGTCGTAGGGATTGCGGGTGGTGCCGTACACCGTGTTGTAGGTGTGCGATCCCATCCCGAACTCCGGGACATTGGTCTTGCCGATGGCGATGACGCCGGCGCGGCGCAGGCGCTCGACCAGCACGCTGTCGGCCGCGGGCCGGGCGTCGCGGTAGATTGGCGAACCCTGGGTGGTGGGGAAACCTACGGCATCCTGTAGATCCTTGAACGCCATGGGCAGGCCGTGCAGCGGACCGACCGGCGCGCCGGCGGCCAGGCGCCGATCCGCCTCGTCCGCCCGCGCGAGGCACTCGGCGGGATCGAGCAGCGCCACGATGGCCTTGAGCGCAGGGTTGAGGCGGGCAATCTCGTCGAGGTGCGCCGCCATCACCGCCCGCGCCGAGATCTCGCGGGCCCGGATCAGGCCGGCCAGCTCCAGCGCGCCCATGAAGCACAGCTCCCGCGGCATCGGCGTCCGGGCCTTACCCGTCGCGGCGGGGCGAGTCCCCGCACCGCAGGCGCTGGAGGAATCGCCGATCGATGTGTGGGAGCACGGGCGGCATTCTGACAGAAAGGGGCGCGCCCGGGGGCAGCGTCACGATGGCGACCCGGCCCCGCGGAGCAGCGCGATCACCTCAGCCTGGCCCGCGGCGATGGCCAGGTCGAGTGCCGTCTTGCCGTGGAAGCCGGGGGCGCCGCTGCCCCGAACCGAGCGATCGGCGCCGGCGCTCACCAGCGTCCGGACGATCGCCACGTGGCCGTTGATCACCGCGATCATCAGGGCCGTGAGATGGAACTTCGCGGTGTGATCGAGATCGGCGCCGTGTCCGGCCAGCAGCGCGACTGCCGCGGGATGGTTGTGACGGGCCGCGACCAT
Source organism: uncultured Acidobacteriota bacterium (assembly GCA_963707795.1). Lineage (GTDB taxonomy): Bacteria > Acidobacteriota > Vicinamibacteria > Vicinamibacterales > UBA2999 > JACCSI01. Next base: position 2,876,980 of record OY970174.1, read on the forward strand.
GAGCGCGGTCTGCCCGTGGGCATCGCGCGCGTCGATGTCGGCGCCGCCCGCGAGGAGTTGGCGGAGCGTGTCGAGATCGCCCCGGCGCGCCGCCTGCTCCCAGTCCGCTGTCATGGCCGGGCTCAGTCGCGGGCCGGGGTCCTGGGAATGCCGCTCGAAATCACGAACATGCGCCCGGACTGGAACCCGCGCACGCCCGACCACGCCGACGTGATCAGCAGGTCGACGGTGCCGTCGCCGTCCACGTCGCCAATCTCGTTGGCGTCGAACCCGAAGGTGTCGCCGGGAATGCGGCAGGTGAAGGTCTTGAGCAGGCGGCCGTCCTTGCCCGAGTGGAGGTAGGCGCGGCCGCCGCTGGCCGCGGCGCCGCCGTACTGCCAGGCGCCGACGATGAGGTCGGCGTGGCCGTCGCCATCGACATCGCCCGCGACCGAGGGGCTGGTCCCGAACCCTTCGCCCGCCGTCTCGCCCGTGAGCGTCAGCAGGAGGCGGCCGTCCGCGCCGGAGTGCACGACGGTGCGGCCGGTCGATGGGCCGCGGGCACTGTTGGCGAAGTCGGAGGCATACGCATCGGGCACCTTGTCGCCGTCCACGTCGCCCGGCACCGAGAGGAACATCGCCCCCAGCGCCCCGCCGGTCGCGTCCGCGTCGATGACGAACTTGGGCGTGTCCGAGAGGGCGCCGTAGACATAGGTCCGGCCGCGGCGCGTGGGGCCCGCCGACGGGGCGCCCACCAGCAGCAGCAGCGAGTCTCCTTCGGTGTGGCCGGCCACGGCGCTGCCGAAGGCATCGCCCGCCCGCTCGCCGGTCAGCGTCAGGAGCACGGTGCCGTCCTTCCCCGAATACACATACGCACGGCCAGCTCCGTCGCCGCCGCCGTCGTTGCCCGGCGCGCCGACGATCACGTCGGCGAAGCCGTCGCGATTGACGTCGCCCACGCCGGCCACGTGCCGCCCGTAGGCATCGCCTTTGTCCTCGGCGCGCAGGGTCAGCAGCACACGGCCATCCCCGCCCGAGTACACCGTGGCGTAGCCGCCGCCGGGGGCGCTGGCGATCACGTCGGGCAGACCGTCGCGGTTGGTGTCGCCCGCGGCCTCGACGCCGATCCCCAGGCGATCGCCGGGCCGACCGTCGGCGGTCCACAGCAGGCTGCCGGTGCCCGCGGCATAGACGTAGATGCGGCCCGCGTTGGCGCCGCCGATCGCCTTGGTCGGCGCCGAGGTGACGAGGTCGGCGATCCGGTCGCCATCGACGTCACCGAGCTTGCGGGCAATCCAGCCGAACTGGTCGTTGGCCGCCTCGCCACGCCATTCCCGGATGATGCGCACCGGCTCGACGAAGGGATCGGCGAAGTCGAGGTCGGTCGGCCGCAGCGCGGCGAACCGCGGGTCGGCGCGCAGGTGCGCGAGGTCGGGGTCGACGTCGATCTGCGACATGTCCACCTGACGGGTCGCACGCGCCTTGCCCAGCCAGTCGAACGCGCGCGCCGAATCCTGCTTCGTGGCGTAGGCGACCCCCAGGCCGTAGAAGGTCCGTGGCGATTCCGGCTGCAGCGCCAGCACGCGTTGGTGTGCGGCAATCGCGCGATCGGCGTTCTTCAGCCGCTGTGCGGCAGTGGCCAGCGTTCTCCACGCGGCGACCTCGGTCGGCGTGGCCGCGACGATGGCCTCGAGGATCGTGGCGGCGCCTGCCGGGTCGTTGGCCTGCAGCCGCGCCTGCGCATCGGCGAGCGTCGGCGGCTGGGCCGCGGGAGGAGCCGGGTTCTGGGCGGGAGCGGAAGGGGGCGCCTGCAGCGGCGCGGCCATCGGCGCGAACGCTGGCGCAACCATCGGCGCGGCGAGGGCGAGCACGACGAGCGCGCTGATCGTCATCGCTGAAGCTTACCGGCGGCGATGGTGCGCGCGCGACGAAAACCCGCGCACCCGACACCCGTCCCAGCGTTCGTCCCGCCGTGCGGCTACTCGCTGCCGAATCGCGGGGCGATCCCCATGTTGTGCAGGATGAAGGCGTAGATGTCCGCCGTCGCCTCGATCTGCTTGGTGACGTTGCTGGCGCCGTGGCCGGACTTGGTCTCGATGCGAATCAGGACCGGGCGCTCGCGGCTCGCCGCCTTCTGCAGCGTCGCCGCGTACTTGAACGAGTGCGCCGGGACGACGCGATCGTCGTGATCGGCGGTCGTGATCAGCGTCGCGGGGTAGGTCACGCCCGACCGGATGTTGTGCAGCGGCGAGTAGGCGTACAGCGCCTTGAACTCCTCGGCCACGTCGCTCGATGCCGTAGTCGGCGATCCAGTTCCAGCCGATCGTGAACTTGTGGAAGCGGAGCATGTCCATCACGCCGACCTGCGGGATGGCGACGCGGAACAGGTCGGGCCGCTGGTTGATCACGGCGCCGACCAGCAGCCCGCCGTTCGATCCGCCCTGCGCCGCCAGCCGCGCCGGCGACGTGTACTTGTTGGCGATCAGCCACTCCGCCGCGGCGATGAAGTCGTCGAACACGTTCTGCTTCTTCGTCTTCGTCCCGGCATCGTGCCACGCCTCGCCGTACTCGCTGCCGCCGCGCATGTTCACGCTCGCATAGACGAACCCCTGTTCGAGCAGCGCGATACGCAGCGCGTTGAACCCCGGCGTGGTGGCGATGTTGAACCCGCCGTAGCCGTACATCAGCGTCGGGTTGCTGCCGTCGAGGGCCAGCCCCTTCCGGTGCACGAGGAACATCGGCACCCGGGCGCCGTCCTTGCTGGTGACGAAGACCTGCGTGGTCTCGTACTGGCTGGTATCGAGTCCGGGAATCTCCGGCGCGCGGAACAGCGCGCTCTTCCGCGCCGCGATGTCGTAGCGGAAGATGGACGTGGGATAGGTGAACGAGGTGAAGGTGTAGAAGACGAACGTATCGTCCATGTTGCCGCGGAAGCCGCCGGCGCTGCCCAGCCCCGGCAGGTCGATCTCGTGCTCGAACGTGCCCTCGAGGTTGTGCACGTTGGCCTTCGAGGCCACGTCCTTCATGTAGGTGACGATGATTTTTCCGCCCGCCACCTGCACGGTGTCGATCGTCTCAGGCTTTTCCGCCACGATCGTCTTCCAGTTCGCCGGCGCGGGGTTGGCGGGGTCGATGCGCACCACCCGGCCGTTCGGCGCCGCCCGATCGGTGAAGACCAGCAGCTCGCCGCGCACGTTCTCGAGCACGGCGAAGGTGTCGTCGCCGATGTCGGCGATGAGCGGGACGAACTTCGCGCCCGGCTTCGACAGGTCCATCACCAGGACGGCGTTCCCCTGCTTGCCGGTGCCGCGGTCCGAGATGTCGAGGATGGCAAACCGCTCGTCCTCGGTGGTCTCGACGGTATGGAAGCGCTGCGGGTGCGCGGGGTCCTCGTAGACGAGCTCGTCGGCCGACTGCGGCGTGCCGATGCGGTGATAGAAGACCTGGTGATTCTCGTTGGCCGAGGACAGCTCCTTGCCCTTCGCCGGCTGCGGGTAGCGGCTGTAGTAGAAGCCGTGGCCGCGCCACGCCACCCCGGACACCTTCACCCATTCGATCGTGTCCGCCAGCGGCTGGCGCGTCGCCAGATCGAGGACCTTGTATTCCTGCCAGTCCGACCCGCTGCGGGAGACGCCGTAGACGGCGAGCCGGCCGTCCTTCGAGGGCGCGAACGCGCCCAGCCGCACCGTGCCATCGCTCGACCAGGTGTTGGGATCGAGCAGGACCTCGGGCGCGCCGTCGAGCCCCTTCTGGATGTAGAGCACGCTCTGGTTCTGCAGGCCGTCGTTCTTGGAGAAGAAGAAGTACTCGCCCTTGCGCGACGGCGCCGAGTACTTGGCGTAGTCGTAGAGCCGCTGCAGCCGGGCGAGGAGCGGCTTGCGGAAGGGAATCTGGTCCAGATAGGCGAAGGTGACCTTGTTCTGCGCCTCGACCCACCGCGCCGTGTCGGCGGAGGTGTCGTCCTCGAGCCAGCGATAGGGATCGGGCACCTTGACCCCGTGATAGGTGTCCACGTGGTCGACGGCGCGGGTGTCGGGATACTGCGAGCCCGCCTGCGCGGCGAGCGCCGCGGACAGGCCGACGATGGCCGACAGGGTCGAAACGGCGCGCAGCGGTGCTGTCATCGGAGCTCCCCCGGCCAGTGTAGCCGAGCCGGTCGCGGCGGCCAACGGCCGAGAACGCGTGCCGCTGGCCGTTGCCACAGCGGGTCAGGAAACAGGGGACGCCGCCGCGCCCGCCGATGAGGGTATCCTGACGGAGTTGACGCCGGATCTGGACCGACGGGCCGTCGCACAGATGGCGGCAGGCGATGCCGCCGGGTTGGCGGACCTCTACGATCGGCACGCCACACCGCTCTACTCCCTCGCGTTGCGCATCGTCCAGCAGCCGGGCGACGCCGAGGACGTGACCCAGGAAGTCTTCACGCAGGCGTGGCGCAGCGCGGCCCGCTACGACCGCTCCCGCGGCGAGGTCGCCGCCTGGCTGATCATGATGACGCGGACCCGGGCGCTGGACCTGCTGCGCCGCCGCCGCCGCCGGCCGGCCGAGGGGGCGGGCGACGAGCAGACGGCCGCCATCCCAGATCCCGGTCCGAGCGTAGAGTACTTGGCGGCCACCGCGGAGCAGGTGGCCCTGGTGCAGGCGGCGCTCGAGGCGCTGCCGCATGAACAGAAGCACGCCGTGGAGCTGGCCTATTACGAGGGTCTGACGCAGGTGGAGATCGCCGAGCGCACCGCCACACCGCTGGGGACGGTCAAGACGCGCATTCGCAGCGCGCTGGCATCGCTCCGCACGCACATGGCCGGCGCGCCCGCGAGCATGGGAGGCCGTCCGTGATGCACGACGAGTCCCCGGATCCGCGCGTGCTCGACGCACTCGGCCGCGCCGTGCCGCAAGTGGCCCCGCCGCCCGCCTTGCGCGCGCGCGTGCTGGCCGTGGCCGCGGATTCGTCCGCCGGCGTGCGGCCGACGACCCCGAGGATCAGCCGCACACCATGGCTGCTGGCGGCCGCCGCCACGCTGGTCGCCGTCGCCGCTTCGATCGGGTGGGGCACTGCGCGCCGCGAAGTGCGTGCGCTCCAGTCTGTCGTCGCCGAGCTGCGCAGCAGCAGCAGCGAGCTCAGGAACGTTCGCGCCGAGTACGAGCGCGAGCTGGGCGCGCGCGAGCGCGCAGCCGGCATCCTCAGCGCCGACGACGTTCGCGCAGTCGCACTACGCGGGGTCGGCCCGGGCGCGTCCGCCCGGGCGCGGGCCTACATGAGCCCGTCGCACGGCATGATCCTCACCGCCGAAGGGCTCCCTGACCTTCCGGCCGATCGCAGCTATCAGTTGTGGGCCATCGTGGCCGGCCAGCCGGTCAGCGCCGGCGTGTTCGAGCGCGCACCGAGCGGCCGGGCCCGCCTGATTGGCGACATGCCGGCGGGCGGCATCGAGGCGCTCGCCGTCACGGTCGAGCCGGCCGGAGGTCTACCGGCCCCCACCGGAGCGCAGTACCTGCTCGGCACGCCTGCCAACTGAGCGGCTGAGTCCCACCCGCCCACCCACTCCCCAATCCGATTGCCAGCCCGCGGCGTAAGTCCAGCGTGCGCCAATCACGGCGCTCGGGAGGACTGCAATGCATCGAATGATCAAGGGTCTGGCGCTCGGCACGGCGCTGGCGGCGCTGACGGTGGGCATTACCGCACAGGGGATGCCGGAGAAGACGGTGATGGTCGGGGGCGCGGCGATGTATCCGTCGAAGGACATCATCGATAACGCCGTGAACTCGAAGGACCACACCACGCTGGTCGCGGCCGTCAAGGCGGCGGGGCTGGTGGACACGCTCAAGGGCAAGGGCCCGTTCACCGTGTTCGCGCCGACCAATGCGGCGTTCGCGGCACTGCCGGCGGGCACCGTGGACACGTTGCTCAAGCCGGAGAACAAGGACACGCTGACCAAGATCCTCACCTACCACGTCGTCGCCGGCCGCTACGACGCGAAGTGGCTGATGGACGAGGCGAAGAAGAAGGGCGGCAGCGTCGAGCTCGAGACGGTGTCCGGCGACAAACTGTGGGTGATCCTCAAGGGATCGACGCTCAGCCTGCAGGACGAGAAGAAGGGTACCGCCGCCATCTCGACGGCGGACGTCTACCAGTCGAACGGCGTCATTCACGTCATCTCGTCGGTCGTGATGCCCAACTGACGGCCGTCGCCGCGCGACGGACCCCAGCCCGTGCTGACGCCGCCGCTCGTCGGTGGTGCGGTGCGGGCCGGGCCGTGCGGGCAGCGGTTGTCAGGATCCCCCGGCCGCGGATGTCGCGGCCGGTGAGAGATCGTCCAGCGTTCTCGCGTAGCGGCGCAAGAAATCGCGCGTCTCCACAAGCGAGGATGCCACCTGGCTGGCGCCCGCATCGATCAGCACCTGCGGCTGGTCGTCGGCCAGCGCGGCCGGCGCCCAGCGCCCCACCACGATGATCAGTTCCGGCACGGCCGCCCGCAGCTTCTTCACCAGGTATCGTGACTTCGACGCCGGACTCGGCGGCAGGTCCGCGAGGCAGACGATACGGCAGCCCTTCTCGCGCACGGCCGTCACCATCTCGGATGACAGCAGGCGGCCGGATGCCATCTCGAGCGCCATGCCCGTCCCCTCGAGCAGGTGACCAAGCATGTGCAGCGCCAACTCGTCGGCGACGCCGTTGACCGGGTAGGCGAGCACCGTCACCGTGGCCGCGCGAGGCCCCGTGATGGGAGGCGTGTCGTCGCCGAGTTCGTCGGGACGCGCCACGCCGTCGCGGCGCAAGGCGGCCGCATCGATCATCAGCTCGCGTGTGGCCTCGACGACCGCGCTCTCCTCGTCGGCCGACAGGCGATCGTCGAACCGGTCGCGTTCCGCATAGTTCAGGGCCGGCAGCAGCAGCGCGTCGTAGACGCTGTCGGGCGGCTGCGCCTTGACGTGGCGATCGATGAGGTCCGACGCCTCGCTGGGATCGCGGGCCAGCAGTCGCTGATAGTAGGCGAGGTCGGGAGCGAGCGCGGGACGGTCGGCCATCAGCGTGGCCAGGAACTCCAGCCCGGGCACGTGCTTGCCGAGCACCACGAGACAGACGGTCAGCGGCGTCGCCATCAACAAACCCATCGGTCCCCACAGCCAGGTCCAGAACGCCACGGCGATGAGCAGCGCCACCTGCGAGACGCCGGCGGCCCCGGCGTAGAGCACCGTTTCCAGGACGAGGTTGGTGAACAGCTCGAGCCCGATGAACAGCGCCACGATCCACAGAGCCGGGAGCCATCCTGGCAGCGCCGCCATCCCAACCAGTAACGGCAGGCCCGCGCCGACAATCGGACCGACGTAGGGGATGAAGCGCAGCGCGGCGGCGAGCGACGCCCACAGCAGCGGATACGGCACGCCGATGAAGAACAGTCCGATCCAGGCGCCGACGCCGTACAGCACGTTGACCAGGGTCTGCATGAGCAGCTGGCGGCTGACCCGCTCACCCGCTTCGTCCAGGGCCTTGGTGGTCGTGGTCAGGTGACCGTGCCCGATCAGGCCGATCAGGCGGCCGCGCAGCTCTTCGCGCTCGAGCAGCATGAAGATCACCAGCGCAATCACCAGGCCGGCGGTCGTCAGGGGGCTGACCAGCGGTCCGAGCCAGGCGGGGAATCCCCACAGGCTGGCCACCTGCTCGGAGCGCACGATGATGGGCTGGGCGTTGGTGCCCGGCACCTCGTCCGGCGCGTCCATCTCGGTCTTGATTTCCTCGAGGGTGTCCTGCATCCGCTCGACCGAGCCGCCCTCGCCGGCACGGCGGATGTCGGCGGCTTTCTGCAGCATGTTGTCGCGGAAGCGGGGCAGGTCGTCGGCCAGCGCCCGCACCTGGCTCGCCAGAATCCACGCCGCCAGGCCGAGCACGCCGAACACCAGCAGCACCGACGCGAGCACCGCGGGGACGCGCCCGATCCACCGCTGCAGCCGCGCGACCAGCGGCGAGAGGACGAAGGTCACGAGCAGGGCGAGCGCGATGGGGATGAGGACGGCCTGCGCCCAGTAGAGGACGACGACCACGAGCACGCAGCCGGCGAACAGCACCCAGGGCTGGATGCTCTTCAGCGCGTCGCCGGTCATGAATTCTCCGCCGCGGGCGCGTCGCTGCGCATGGAACTGCTTTCACCGGCCTGCCCGCGTGGTGCGAGGCGCATCGTCACGCACGCGGGAGCAATGCCCGTGCCACCGGCGCCGGCGCGACCCGCCGGCATTGGCGCCGGGCCGCGGTCCGCCGGCGCGCAGGGGACTATCGGAAGACGCGCAACAGCCGCGTCAGCGGGTCGTAGAACCGATCCACCACGCGCTCCTTGAGCGGGATGATGGCGTTGTCGGTGATCTTGATGTGCTCCGGGCAGACCACCGTGCAGCACTTGGTGATGTTGCAGTAGCCGATGTTGTGCCGGTCCTTGAGGTCGGCGACGCGGTCGGCGGCGTCGAGCGGATGCATCTCGAGGGCCGCGGCATAGGTGAAGAACCGCGGGCCGATGAACTCCTCGTGCTTGCCGTGATCGCGCAGCACGTGGCACACGTCCTGGCACAGGAAGCACTCGATGCACTTGCGGTACTCCTGCACGCGATCGACGTCCTTCTGCGCCATCCGCCACGTGCCATCGGCGGCATCGGGCCGGCGCGGCGTGAACTTCGTGATCGTCTTCTTGACGCGGAAGTTCCACGAGACGTCGGTCACCAGGTCCTTGATCAGCGGGAAGGTCTTCATCGGCTCGACCGTCACCGGTTGCGTGAGGTCGAGTGAATTGAGCCGGGCCATGCACATCAGCCGCGGCTTGCCGTTGATCTCGGCCGAGCACGACCCGCACTTGCCGGCCTTGCAGTTCCAGCGCACCGCCAGGTCGCCGGCCTGATCGGCCTGAATCTGGTGCACGGCGTCGAGGACCACCATCCCCTCCGACACCGGGGTGCGGTAGTCCGTGAGCGCGCCGCCGCCGCCGGGGTCGCTGCGCCAGATTCGAAACGTTGCGTCCATGTCTGAGTCCCATCGCGGCCCGGGCTCACGCTCGGGCCTGCCCGTCACTGTTTCTGCTCGTCGATGACCTGCTGCAGCGCGGGTGGAATCGCCGGAATGGGGATGCGCGACACCGCCACCCCGCCATCCGCCTGCTGGCGCACCATCACGGTGACGCCGCCGAACTCCGCCGCCTTCTCCGGGTAGTCCTCGCGAAAGTGCCCGCCGCGACTCTCCTTGCGCTCGATCGCCGACAGGGTGATGGTTTCCGCCACCGTCAGCAGGTTGTGCAGGTCGAGCGCGGTGTGCCAGCCGCCGTTGTACTCGCGGTGGCCGGTGACGCCGACCCGGGCGGCGCGCTCCTTGTAGCCCTGCAGGCGCGCCAGCGCCTCGCGCATCTCGCTCTCCTGCCGGACGATGCCGACCAGCTCCTGCATCGTCGCCTGCAGCTCCTCCTGCACCTTGTACGGGTTTTCGCCGCCGGCGCCGCGCTCGAAGGGCGCCAGCGACTCGGCGATCGCGCGCTCGACCACGCCGTCGTCCACCGCGACGCCGCCCCCGGTCCGGGCATAGTCGGCCGCGTACTCGCCGGCCCGCTTGCCGAAGACGATGAGGTCGGACAGGGAGTTGCCGCCGAGGCGGTTGGCGCCGTTGATGCCGGAGGCGCATTCGCCGGCGGCGAACAGCCCCGGGATGGTGGACATCTGCGAGTCCGCGTCCACGCGCACGCCGCCCATGATGTAGTGCGTCGTCGGCCCGATCTCCATCGGCTCCTTGGTGATGTCGAGGTCGGCCAGCTCCTTGAACTGGTGGTACATGCTCGGCAGCTTGCGCTTGATGTGCGCCTCGGCGTCGGGCATCTTCTCCTTGATCCAGGCGATGTCGAGGAAGACGCCGCCGTGCGGCGATCCGCGCCCGGCCTTGACCTCGCCGACGATGCAGCGCGCCACGTGGTCGCGGGTGAGCAGCTCGGGCGGGCGCCGCGCCTCCTTGTCGCCGGTGACGTAGCGCCAGCCTTCCTCCGGGTCGGAGGCCGTCTGCGGCTTGTAGTTCGCCGGGATGTCGTCGAACATGAAGCGGCGGCCCTCGCTGTTCTTGAGGATCCCGCCCTCGCCGCGCACGCCTTCGGTCACCAGGATGCCGCGTACGCTCGGCGGCCAGACCATCCCGGTGGGATGGAACTGGATGAACTCCATGTCGATCAGCTCGGCCCCGGCGCGGTAGGCCAGCGCGTGGCCGTCCCCGGTTCCCTCCCAGCTGTTGCTCGTGATCTTGTAGGCGCGACCGACGCCGCCGGTGGCGAGGATGACCGCCTTGGCGGCGAAGACGTGAAACCGTCCGCGCTCGCGGTCGTAGGCCACGACGCCCGAGGCACGGCCATCGTCGAGCAGCAGCGTGAGGACGGTGTACTCCATGTGCACGGTCACGCCGAGGTGCACGGTGTGATCCTGCAGCGTGCGGATCAGCTCCAGGCCGGTGCGGTCGCCGACGTGCGCCAGCCGCGGGTAGCGGTGGCCGCCGAAGTTGCGCTGGTTGATGCGGCCGTCCGGCGTGCGATCGAACACCGCGCCCCACGCCTCGAGCTCGCGCACGCGTTCGGGCGCCTCCCTGGCGTGGATTTCGGCCATGCGCCAGTTGTTGACGTACTGGCCGCCGCGCATCGTATCGGCGAAGTGGACCTGCCAGCCGTCGCGATCGTCGTTGTGCGCCATCGCCGCCGCCATGCCGCCCTCGGCCATGACCGTGTGCGCCTTGCCGAGCAGCGACTTGCAGATGAGGCCGACGGTCACCCCGGCGTTGGCCGCTTCGATCGCCGCCCGCAGGCCCGCGCCGCCGGCGCCGATGACCAGGACGTCATACGAGTAACTCGCATGCGCCGCCATCAGATCAGCCTCCAGTCGGACCAGATGCCCATCGCGCACAAGCGCACGTAGATGTCGGCAAAGGCCACCGCGAACAGGCTCAACCAGGCGAACTGCATGTGGCGCTGGTTGAGGCCGGTCGCGCAGTCATAACAGGCGCTGCGCACCGGCGACTTCGACACCTCGTCGAGATGGCCGCCGAAGAGATGACGGCCGGAATGGCACCCCAGCGTGTAGCTGGTGAGGAGAATCACGTTCACGAGCAGGACGATCGTGCCGACGCCGACGCCGAACTCCGTCGCACCGGTGGCGGGGTTGGTGAACCACAGCGCCAGCCACACGTCGTAGGACAGGATCACCAGGAAGATCAGGGCGACGTAGAAGAAGTAGCGATGCACGTTCTGCAGGACGAGCGGAAACGAGTTCTCGCCCAGGTAGCTGTTGCGCGGCTCGCCCACCGCGCAGTTGGGCGGGTCGGCCCAGAACGCCTTGTAGTAGGCGCCACGGTAGTAGTAGCAGGTGAACCGGAACAACCCCGGGAACGGCAGGATCAGGAGGGCCGGGGAAAACGGCAGCAGCGCCGGCCACCATGCCGGCTGCGGACCGAACCAGGCATGCGCCGAGTCGCCCCACAGCACCGGCGAATAGAACGGCGACAGGTACGGACCCGACTCGTAGTGCGCGTTCTGAAAGGCCGCCCACGTCGCATAGACGATGAACGCCGTGAACACGATGAACACGGCCAGCGGTGTCGTCCACCAGGAATCGCGCCGTGACGTCCGACCGAACCCGTGGGGAGCGACTGTGAGGGGTATGACCTGCATCTATGGCCCGTCCGCGCTGAAGAGGAACCACCGCGCGGGCGAAACGGGTCCCCGTTCAACTGCGTAGACGGACCACGAGGCGCCCTCTCGGTAGGTAAACCGATTAACTATAACAAACCGCACCGCCGCGGCGGGTCCGTCAGTGCGGGGGCGGGCTCGGAGCAGGCCGTCGTGGCGCCGACGGCGGCGCACCCGACACCGGAGAGCCGGGGATGATCACCGGCGACGGCGGCTGCTCGATCGATGCCGGCGGCACCGGTGGCGGCAACGGCATCAGCTCGCCGGCCCGCTCGATGGCGAGGGCCTCGACGTGCGCCAGCGGGCACAGCTCGGGCGGGCGCGCCACCTGGCGCAACTCCTCGAAGGTGCCGCCGTCGCGGTACACCGGGCCGGCCGCGAATTCCTCGTCCGCCGCCTCGAGCACGGGCAGATGACAGCGGTCGGTCGCGCGCCGGCCGCTGAGCCGGCACAGGCGGACCTTCTCCAGCGACCCCGGCATCTCGAACCAGCCGTCACCGCGGTCCGAGGTCGCGGCCATGAAGCGGGCCCAGACCGGCACGGCGATCACGCTGGCGTACGCGCGCCGATCGATCGCGCGCGGCGTGTCGTAGCCGATCCACACGCCGGTCACCAGGCGCGGGGTGTAGCCGACGAACCACGCATCGGTGTAGTCGTTGGACGTCCCGGTCTTGCCGGCGGCGCGGGCGGTGAACCCCGCGCCCCGTGCCGTCGACGCCGTGCCGCGGGTCAGGACGTCGGCCATCATGCTGGTCATCAGGTACGCCGTGGCGTCGGAGATGACCGGGCGCGGCGCGTCGGGCGCCCGGTACAGCTCGCGTCCGAACCGGTCGAGCACGCGCCGAATCGTCGTCGGCGCGCGCCACAGGCCGCGATTGGCGAACACGCCGTAGGCCGAGGTCAGCTCGTAGAGCGACACCTCGCCGGTGCCGAGCGCAACCGACGGCACCGCGGGCATCGGCGACGCGATGCCGAACCGCGACACGAGATCGAGCGTCTCGCGGATGCCCACCTGCTGCAGCAGGTGCGCGGCCGCGCGGTTGCTCGACGACACCAGCGCATCGCGCAGCCGGACCGACGAGACCTCGTGCTCGCCGGACGGCAGCCATGGACCCTCGCGGGTGGGGATGGGCTCGTCGAGGTGCTCGAGCCGCGTGCTCGGCGACAACCCCGATTCGAGCGCCTGCGCGAAGATGAAGGGCTTGAATGCCGATCCGGGCTGCCGCTTCGCGTCGAGGGCGCGATTGAACGGGCTCTCCTGGAAGTCCCGCCCGCCGACGATGGCCTTGACGAATCCGGTGGACGGGTCGAGGGCCACGAGCGCGCCCTGCAGCGGCGCGCCGCCAGCCGGGGTCGAGTGCAGCCGCGACGCCATCACCTCCTCGGCGAGGCTTTGCAGCCGCCGATCGAGCGTGGTGTACACGCGCAGCCCGCCGGTGTAGACCGCCTCCTCGCCGAACCGCGCCAGCACTTCGCGCGCGACCGCGTCGCGGAAGTATTCGGCGCCGCGCATCCGGCGCGGATCCGGCAACCGCTTCCCGGCCGCGCGGCCGATCAGGGTCGCCACCGGCACGTCGCGGGCCTGCTCGTATGACGCCTGCGAGAGCATGCCGGCGTCGCGCATGGCGCCGAGCACGATCGCGCGGCGCGCGCGCGAGCGCCGCGGCGCCCGGGTGGGCGAGTACAGCGACGGGCCCTTGATCAGGCCCGCCAGCGTCGCCGATTCGACGACGTCGAGCGCGGAGGCGGGCTTGCCGAAATAGCCGACGGCCGCCGCCTGCACGCCGTAGTAGCCGTCGCCGAAGTACACACGGTTGAGGTAGGCCTCGAGGATGGCGCGCTTGCCGTAGCGCTCCTCGATGCGCCGCGCGAGGATGGCCTCGATGAACTTGCGGCGGAAGCTCTTCTCGCGGCTGAGCAGGATCGAGCGGACGAGTTGCTGTGTGATGGTGCTGCCGCCCTGCACGATCTCGCCGGCCCGCAGGTTGGCCACCGCCGCCATGACGATTCGACGAGCGTCCAGGCCGTCGTGCGCGAAGAAGCGGCGATCCTCGGTGACCAGGACGCCGTTGACCAGGTGCGCGGAGATCTGGTCCAGCGGAACGGCGATGCGGTGCTCTTCTTCGTACAGCGCCGAGATCAGGTTGTTGCCGCCGTCATAGATGAGCGTGGATTCGGGTCCCACGTCGAGCGTCAGGCCAGCTGCCAGGCGCTCGACGGCGCGGTGGAACTCCCAGAGCCGGTGCACGGCGATGCCGGCCGCCACCCCGGCCGCGACGAGGACGACCCATGTGCCGATCACCCACGCTCGAGGTGCAATGCGGATCCTCATCCTGGCCCCTGTGGCGATCGGAGCAAGACGGGTACCGCGGGCCGCGGCTGGGTTGGGCTATGATGGCCCCGCTCGCAGGAGGCAGCCATGATCTCGCGTCGGACCATCCTTCACCGCACCGGCTTGGCGACTCTCGGGCTGGCGTTCGCCGAGTGGCCGGCCTTCGGGTTCCCGGCGTCCTGGACACAGCCCGACGCCGTCGTGCCGTTCACCGACGTGCCCCCCGATTTCAGCACCGTGAACGCGAGCAACAAGCGCGTGTCGGGGATGGACCTGCGCCAGCTCTCGTCGTACACGACCCCCGAGGACCAGTACTTCGTGGTCGCGCACTACGGCGTGCCACAAGTGGACGCCGCCACATGGGCCCTCGACATCCGCGGTCGTGTCGCCAACCCGCGCCGCTACACGCTGGCAGAGCTGCAGGCGCGAGCGCGCGGCGAGCGCACCTGCGCCTTCGAGTGCGGCGGCAATCGCGCGGCCGGGATCATGAATCGCATGATCGGCAACGCGCGCTGGACGGGCACGCCGCTGCGGCCGCTCATCGAGGAAGCCAAACCGGCCGCCGACGCGATCGAGGTGGTGTTCTGGGGCGCGGACGAGGGTGAGGAAACCATCCGCAACGAGAAATATCGGCAGCGCTTCGCGCGGTCGATGACCTTGCAGGACCTCGCCCGCGCCGACGCGATTCTGGCCTGGGAGATGAACGGCGCGCCGCTGACGCCCGACCACGGCTATCCCGTGCGCGTCGTGGTACCCGGCTGGTACGGCGTGCAGAACGTAAAGTGGCTCAACGGCCTCGAGGTGTCGAACGAGCGGTTCATGGGGCGCTTCCAGGCGCGTGACTACGTCACCATCATGGGGCGCGAATCCGGCGGACAGACCGAGTGGATCGAGACGTCGGTGACGCGAACCCGGACCAAGTCGATGATTGCGCGCGTCACCCGCGAGGCCGCGGGCGGTCTGTCGGTCTTCGGCGTCGCGATCACCGACGGGACGCCGCTCAGGACCGTCGAGGTCAGGCTCGACGAGGGCGCCTGGGTGGCGGCGACGCTCGAGCCGCCGCCGAATCCGTACGCGTGGACCTGGTTTCGCGCGTCGCTGCCCGCGCCGGCCGCCGGCGCGCATACGGTGGCCTCGCGCGCGACCGACGCGCTCGGCCGCACGCAGCCGCCCAACCTCGACCTCAAGAAGACCAACTGGGAGAACAACGCGATCTGGACGCGAACGATCCAGACGTCCTGACGATTCGCCGGCGCGCACCCCCGATCGGCGCGCGTCCCCGTCCCGTGATCACGGCCCCGGCTGGTTGATCATGAACGTCGCCGTGGCATGGAGAAAGTCACGCAGCACGCGCGTGGCGGCGGCGTCGAGCCGCGCCTCCGCCAGGGCCCGGTCCATCAGCACCACCCACCGATCCCGCGCCGCCGGCGTGATGGCGAACGGCATGTGCCGCATGCGCAGGCGCGGATGCCCGCGCTGCTCGACGTAGCGCGGCGGCCCGCCGAAGCGGCCGACGAGAAAATCCCGGAGGCGCCCCTCCGCGGCGGGGAGATCGGCGGCGGGATACATCGGGCCGAGGACGTCATCCGCCGGCACCTGGGCGTAGAACAAGCCGACCAGGCGGGCGAAGCCGTCCTCGCCGACGCGCGCGTAGACTTGCTCCTCGGTCAGATCCACAATCTGAGTATGTCATCTCACGACGCGCCGAAGACCGCATACGAACTGGCCATGGAACGCCTGCGCCGCAAGGATGCCGCCGAGGGCGTGGAAGAGCGGGCGGTAAGCGACGAGCAGAAAGCGGCGATCGCCGAGGCCCGGACGGTTCACACGTCGCGGCTGGCCGAGATCGAGATTCTCTACAAGGCCAAGCGCATGGCCGCGTTCGAGCCCGAGGCGCTGGCCCGGCTGGAGGAGGAGCACCGGCGCGATATCTCGCGGCTGCAGACCGACCTCGACCGCAAGCTGGCCAGGATCCGCGGCTGAGCGCCTCGGACGCTCCGCGCTACCTCACCAGGCTCCTGATCACGAACCAGACGTTGGCCGGCCGCTCCGCGAGCCGGCGCATGTACCACGGGAACCAGTAGGTGCCGTAGGCGATGAGGACACGGATGTCCTCGCCGGCGGCGGCGAGCCGTGCCTGTTCGCCGCGCTGGATGCCGTAGAGCATGTGGAACTCGTACCGGCGCGGCGCCAGGCCGGTCGCCCGGGCATGCCGGCACAACGCGGCGATGAGGCGGCCGTCGTGCGTGCCGAAGACGACGCGCGAGGCGCCGCCGCGGGTGCGATCGTCGAGCAGCGCGCGGCCGAGGGCGAGGTAGCTGGCGTCGACGTCGCGCCGGGCCTGCCGCGCCACCGCCGGCGGTTCGCGATAAGCCCCCTTGACCAGCCGCACCCCGGCCCCGGCGCGGAGCATCCGCGCCAGATCGCCGCCGGTCCGGTGCAGGTAGGCCTGCAGGCAGACCCCGACATGCGGGTAGCGCCGCCGCAGGTCCTCGGTCAACGCGAGCGTCGTCTCCACGTACGCGGACTGCTCCATGTCGATCCACAGATAGCTGCCGGCGGCCGCGGCACGCTCGGCGATGGCGGCCAGGTGCCGCGCCGCCTCCTCGCGATCGATGTCGAGCCCGAGCTGGGTCGGCTTCACCGACGGCTCGCACGACAACCCCAATTGCTGGATGCGGGTGATGCCGTCCAGGTAATGCGCCGCCACCGCCCGCGCCTCCGAGACGTCGGCGACGTTCTCGCCCAGCCGCGTGAAGACGGTGGGCACCGCCTGCGCGGCGAGCGCACGCGATGCCGCGAGCATGTCATCGAAGGTCTCGCCCGGCATGAAGCGCGACACGGCGCGGCGGACGAACGGCGCCCGCACGCCGTGCTCGCGGAGCCAGCGGTTGTCAGCGGCCGTCAGCAGGAGCCGTCGCATGCGCGTGCCCGATGCTCACTGGCCGCGGTAGCCGGGACCACGCACCACGCGGCCCGGGGTCGCCCCCGTGTGCTCGCCGTCGCGCAGGACCTGCGTGCCGTTGACGAACACGTGACGGACGCCCGTCGAGTACCGATGCGGCTGCTCGAACGTGGCGTGATCCTGGATCGTCGCGGGGTCGAAGACGACGACGTCGGCGAAGAAGCCCGCGGCCAGCCGCCCACGCTCCTCGAGGCCGAGGTTGCCGGCGGGGAGCGAGGTCAGACGTCGGATCGCTTCCTCGAGCGGCACCAGGCGTTCGTCGCGAACATAGCGGCCCAGCCAGCGCGCGAAGTTCCCGTAGGTGCGGGGATGAGGGTTCGACGACAGGACGTTTCCTTCGGGCGCCAGCGACCCCGCGTCCGACGCAAAGCTGACCCACGGCAGGCGCAACTTGGTGCGAAGGTTCTCTTCCGACATCAGGAAGTACACCGCCTCGACCCGGCTGCCATCCTCGATCACCAGGTCGATGGCGGTGTCCTCGGGCGACTGGCCGCGCAGGTGAGCCACTTCGCTGAGCCGCTTGCCGGTCAGCGGTTTGAGCGCGTCGTTCTTGAAGGCCGAGAGCAGGATGCCGTCCGCGCCGGCGCCGACGAAGAAATTCTCCCACTCGTCGGTCGGTGTCCGCATCTCGCGCGTGACGCGCGCGCGGATGGCCGGGTCGCGCAGCCGCGCCACCCAGGCGGCGTAGCCTCCCTCCTGCACCCACGGCGGCATCGTCGCCACCAGACCGGTCGCCCCGGCCGGGTAGGTGTAGATATCGGCGGTGATGCGAAGGCCCTCGCGCCGCGCGGCCTCGACGCGAGCGATGGCGGCGGCCGTCTTGGACCAGTTGTCGCGGCCCGCCGCCTTGAAGTGGTAGATTTCGGCGCCAACCCCCGCTTCGCGGGCGATGTAAATCAGCTCGTCGATCGCCTCGAGCAGCCGCGCCCCCTCGCTGCGCAGGTGCGAGATGTACATGCCGCCGAACTCCCCGGCCGCACGCGCCAGCTCCACCAGCTCCGGCGTCTCGGCGAAGAACCCGGGCGCGTAGATCAGCGACGACCCGACGCCGAGCGCGCCCTCGCGCATCGCCTGCCGGACCAGCTCCTTCATGCGCGCCAGTTCGTCGGAGGTCGGCTCGCGATCGGTGTAACCGATCTCGTGGATGCGCAGGGTGGTGGCGCCGACGAACGAGGCGACGTTGGGCGACACGCCCCGTTGCTCCAGCCCCTCGAGATACTCGCCCAGCGTCGTCCAGTCCACCGTGTAGCCCAGGCTGCCGCGGTTGCGGACCTGATCCTCCTTCATCCGATCGTTGAGCGGTCCCATCGACCAGCCCTCGCCGAAGACCTCGAGCGTCACACCCTGGCGGATGTCGCTCTGCGAGCGCCCATCGAGGAGCAGCAGCTCGTCCGCCCAGCTCAGCATGTTGATGAATCCGGGGGCGACGGCCAGGCCGGTGGCGTCGACCTCCCGCCGGCCGCGGGCGCCGTCGAGGGCACCGATGGCCACGATGCGATCGCCGCGAATCCCCACGGAGGCAGCGACGCCTGGCGTGCCACTGCCGTCGATGACGTGGCCGTGACGAATCAAGACGTCGTAGTCGGGCGCGGGAGAACACCCCGCCAGGAGGAGAAGCGCAGCGAGCGCAGGAGTGCGGGGAGGAGTCACGCTGGGATTATGGTGTCGTCACCCTCCTGCGCCAAGCACGGCCCGGCGCCCCCGCGCACCGGACCTGCGTCGCTCAGACGTGGTCCATCTTGTGGTAGCCCTCGGGGTCGACCACAGCGTCCCCAGGCTCGAGGTGCGTCCGCGGCCGCTTCCAGTTGCCCAGGCTCAACCCCATCAGCAGGCCGCCACCGGCCATGAGCAACGCGGCGACTGCCGGAATCGCGAAGCGCTCGAGCGTTCCAGGCAAGGCCTCCGCCCCTTCCTGGCTGCCCGCGATGCCCGGCTGCGTCGGGCCAGGGTCGCCCACGTTCGCGATGCCAATCGCGGCCGTCGCCATGCCGACGAGGAACAACGCCAGGCCGATGATGAGTTTGAGGTTCATGAATGCGTCTCCATCCCATGCGGTTGCAAACGATGTGCCCCAGCAATGGAAATCCACCTGAGCTGTGGAACGAAACTTGTAGCGCCCGCCCCGGAGATTCGTTCATGGTCCACTTCGCAGGACGATCGCTCGTGGCTCACGCCAGGGTATTCACGCTCGCCGCCGCCGTGCTCATCGTCTCTGTCCCCGCCTTCGCACAGACGGGGATGCCGCAACCCCCGCAGTCGATGGTGGGCTTTCAGGGCGGCGCGTCGATCGATCCGGAACAGGTGTTCGCCGGCGTGTTCTGGCAGACCCCGCCGATCGCGCAGCGCTTCCATTTGCGCCCGGGAATCGACGGCGGGTTCGGCCAGGGCCTTCGGCTGGCCACGATCAACATCGACTTCATCGTCCGGTTCCCGCTCGGCGGCTCCGGCTGGAGCCTGGTCCAGGGTGGCGGCCCCGTGATCGTCCTGACCAAGTTCGAGGATTTCGACGGGACCGACACCGGCGCGGGCGGCAGCTACATCATCGGCTTCGCGCACGACGGGGGGTTCTTCGGCGAGTTCCGCATCGGAGGCGGCGCGGTGCCGGTGCTGAAGATGGGGGCCGGGTGGGGGATCAGGTTCTAGGGTCAGGTTTCAGGCGTCAGGTTTCAGGCGTCAGGTTTCAGGCTTCAGGCTCAGTGCCTGGAGCGTGGCGCCCGGCACCTGGCGCTTGAGTGACGCCTGGCACCTGGCACCTGGCACCTGAAACCTGAAGTATCGTGGGCGCATGGATCTGTTGAAGCCTGCGCCGCCGCGGCTGATTGTCGGCATCACCGGGGCGAGCGGCACGATCCTGGGCGTGCGTCTGCTCGAGGCGTTGCGCGGCAGCGGGATCGAAACACACCTCGTGATGAGCCAGTGGGGCGCGCGCACGCTGGTGCACGAGACGGACTACTCTGTCGCCCAGGTTCAGGAGCTGGCGTCCGAGCGCCATGCCATCGGCGACGTGGGCGCCGCCATCGCCAGCGGATCCTTCGTCACCATGGGGATGGTGATCGTGCCCTGCAGCATGCGGACGTTGAGCGCCGTCGCGCACGGGTTTGGCGACAACCTCATCCACCGCGCCGCCGACGTCGTCCTCAAGGAGCGCCGCAGGCTCGTGCTCGCGGTTCGTGAGGCGCCGCTCAGCGAGATCCACCTCGAGAACATGCTCAAGCTGGCGCGCATGGGCGTTGCCATCTGCCCGCCGACGCCGGCCTTCTACAATCATCCCGCCACCATCGACGACATCGTTGCCCACACGGTCGCGCGGTTGCTGGACCAGTTCGGCATCCGGGTGGCCGGCGCAGAGCGCTGGGCCGGCGCGATGCGCAAGGAAACGCGCTAGCGCAAACGGCCGCCGAACCACGACGGCAGCGCCATGTCGCGCATCGTCCGCAGTCCGGGCGCGGCGGCGAGGATCTTCGGGATCGAGTTGACGGTGATCGACGCCGTCGCGATGTCGCCGTGCACGCCGCCGGCGATCTTCTGCACGATCCGCGGGTTGCCTTCGATGACCACCGAATCGAAGCTCTCCGGCGCCCCGAGGTAGGCCTCCATGTGCAGCGTGATGATCGGCGCGCCGTCCTTCCAGCCGATGCCATCCTGTACGATGCCGCACACGTAGCCGGGATCGACCGCCAGGTACTCGCTCTCGACCGTCTCCTCGGCGATCTTGGGCTGAATCTTGTCGGTCACCTTGTCGAGCTTCCAGCCGAACGCGTCGGCGATCATCGTCACCGATTCGGCCAGCCCGACGTGGCGGACGCTCTGGTCGTCCACCTTCTTCTGGAACTGCGCCGTGGTGAGGCCGGAGCCGATCTTCTGCTGGAACGGCAGGCGCCGTACCCGGGCGTCCTGCACGCGATCGATGCGGATGCTGTCGACGCGCTCGCAGATGCCGGTCAGGGCGATCGGCAGCGCATCCATCACGAACCCGGGATTGACGCCGGTGCCGAGCACCGCGACCTTGGCCTTGCGCGCCAGCGCGTCGATCTTGCGCGCCAGTCCGCGATTGCTCCCGACCGGGTAGGACATCTCCTCGGTGGTGCTCACGATCGGCACCCTGGCCTTGAGGACGGTCTCGATCTGCGGCATCACGCGCTTGAGCGCGGAACTGGTGCAGAGCACGACGACGTCCGGCTTGGCGCGCTTGAGGGCGCCGGCGGCATCGGCGGTCACCTTGAGCTTGAGCCTGCGGTCGAGCCCGATCACGTCGCCCAGATCCTGATTCACCTTCGCCGGATCGACGTCGATGCCGCCGGCAACCTTGAAGCCCTTGCGCGTCGCGACCTGCCGCGCCACCGCCGCGCCGATGGGTCCGAGCCCGTAGAACATCACACTGATGGCCATGTATCCCTCGCGTCTGGACCGGCGTCTGCGTCCGGCCTCGCTGTGACGAACAAACGCACGATTATATCCGTCCGCGCGGACGGTGTAAGATTCGCCCGCGGTTAGACCCACATGCGACAGCCACCGGCCATTCGAAGGCGCTGGACGGGCGCCCTGCTCGCGCTCGCGCTCGCGCCTCTGGCACCGGCGGCGACCGAGCAGCCTCCCGTCGCGCCCGGTGCGGCGGGATCGGGCCTGGCGCAGGCTCCCCTCACCGCGTCGCGCCAGAACGACGAGCCGCTGCCGGGCGTGCTGTCGGCGCGCAACGCCAATTACGACATCGACGCACGGCTCGATCCGGCGACGCGCACGCTGACCGGCACCGCCCTGATCCGCTGGCGCAACATCGGACAGGGTCCGGCCGACTTCCTCCGGCTGCACCTGTACTGGAATGCGTGGCGTGACTCCGCGTCCACCTGGCTGCGGCAACGGCGTCTCGCCGGCGATGGCGGCGCCGAACCGGCGCCGGGCGACTGGGCCTACATCAACGTCACGTCGCTCGACCTGGTCACTGACGGAGGCAGCGCCACCAACCTCCTGCCTCGCCTCGCGTTCGTGCAGCCCGACGATGGCAACGCCGCCGACACCACGCTGGCCTCGATCGCGATGCCGGCGCCGGTCCAGCCGGGACGGGAGATCGACCTGCGCGTGGGCTGGACGGCCAAGGTGCCGCGCACGGTCGCCCGCACCGGCGTCGTCGGCGATTACTACTTCCTCGCGCACTGGTTCCCGAAGATTGGCGTCTTCGAGGACGGCCGCTGGACGTCGCATCAGTTCCACGCCAACACCGAGTTCTTCTCGGATTACGGGCGCTACGACGTGCGCCTGACGGTCCCGCGCGGCTGGATCGTGGGGGCGACCGGCCGCGAGGCCGCACGCATCGACAATCCGGACGGGACCACCACCCATCGCTACCAGCAGGGCGACGTCCACGACTTCACCTGGACGACCAGCCCGGATTACGTCGAGCACCGCCAACGCTTCGAGCATCCCGGCCTGCCGGCGGTCGACATGCGGCTGCTGCTGCAGCCCGAGCATGCCGGGCAGGAGGATCGGCATTTCGCCGCCACCGCCGCCGCGCTGCGCCACTACGGCGAATGGTACGGACCGTACCCGTACGGGCACATCACGGTGATCGATCCCGCCTACCAGAGCGGCGCCGGCGGCATGGAGTACCCGACGCTGTTCACCGCCGGCACGCGCTGGCTGGCGCCGCGCCAGAGCAACGTGCCGGAGGCGGTGACCGTTCACGAAGCCGGGCATCAGTTCTGGTACGGCATCGTCGGCAACAACGAGGTCGAGCACGCGTGGCTGGACGAGGGACTGAACACGTTCTCGGAAGAACGCGTGCAGTCGATCGCGTTCCAGCCGAACTACCATGTCGAACGCTTCTTCGGCGGGTTCGTCCCGTGGCAGTTCCGCGACCTGCCGCTCAGCCGCGCCACCGACGGCGGCGGCCTCAACGGCTACCGGCCCGCGGCCGAGCGCGACGATCCGTCCATGCCCTCGTTTCGTTACTGGCCCGGCACCCACGCCCACATCACCTACAGCAAGACCGCGCTGTGGCTGCACACGCTGGAGCGCTACCTCGGCTGGGAGACGCTGCAG
This sequence comes from uncultured Acidobacteriota bacterium, assembly GCA_963707795.1. Lineage (GTDB taxonomy): Bacteria > Acidobacteriota > Vicinamibacteria > Vicinamibacterales > UBA2999 > JACCSI01. The sequence continues at coordinate 2,899,979 of OY970174.1, forward strand.
CGGATCCTGGCCACGTTCTTCGAACGCTGGAAGTTCCGCCACCCCAGGCCGGAGGACTTCTTTGCCGTCGCCAACGAGGTCAGCAGGCAGGATCTGACGTGGTTCTTCGACCAGGTGTACCGCAGCTCGAACGAGTTCGACTACGGCGTCGAGCGCCTGACCACCGCGCCACGGTCCGTGCGCGGGCTCACCAACGACAACGCCGCCGGCCCGACCTTCCGCGAGGAGACCTTCTCGACGGCACATCGGACGACCGTCGTCGTCCGTCGATTCGGCGAATCGCTGTTTCCGGTCGACGTGGTAACGACGTTCGCGGACGGCGAGCAGGCCCGGGAACGGTGGGACGGGCGCGATCGCTGGCGTGCCTACCACTACGAGCGCGCGGCGCCCGCCGTGCACGCCGAAGTGGATCCGGAGCGGACGCTCCTGCTCGACGTCAACTACACGAACAACAGCCAGACGCTGCAGCCGCAGGCGGGCGACGCCGCGAGCAAGTGGTCGCTCACGTGGATGGTGTGGCTGCAGGACCTGTTGCTGACATGGGCGTTCTTCGTATGAACGCCGAGCGCGGGTCGCTGACCTGCAGCGCCGCCCGGAGGCGCACGCGATGACGGTCGTGGCGGCATGGCGCGACGGCTGGCGACGAGCCCTGCGTGCGCCGTATCTCGTCGCCGGCCTGTGGCTGACGACCCTGCTGCTGACGCTGCCGCTGGCGCTGACGCTGCGCGAGATGCTGGCCGCGCACCTGGGAGCGAGCCTGGCCGCCGGGCCGGCCGCGGCGGGGGTCAATCTCGACTGGTGGCACGAGTTCCTGTCGCAGGCGGCGGGCCTCGGCCAGACCTTCGTCCCTTCGATCCTCGGCTTCGCCGCCGTCGTCACCAACCTCAGCACGATGGCCGACGCGCGCGCGCTGCCGACGGTCGTGGCATCGGTGGTCACGGCGCACCTCGTCCTCTCGACGTTCCTGATGGGGGGCGTGCTCGATCGCCTGGCGCGCGATCACGCGACCGGCAGCCATGGCTTCTTCGCCGCCTGCGGCGTGTACGTCTTTCGCTTCCTGCGCCTCGCCGCGCTCGCCGGCGCCGCGTACTGGCTGCTGTTCGCCCAGCTGCACCCGCTGCTGTTCGACACGCTGTTCACGCGCGTCACGCAGGACCTCACGGTCGAGCGCGTCGCTTTCGCCTATCGGGTGGCGCTCTACGTCCTCTTCGCCGCGCTGGTCGTTGCCGTCAATGTGATCGCCGACTACGCGAAGATCCGGATCGTCGTCGAGGATCGGCGCAGCGCGCTCGGGGCGGTGGCGGCGGCGGTGCGCTTCATCGTCCGCCAGCCGCTCGCGGTGGGCGGGCTCTACGCGCTGAACACGCTGGTCTTTGCCCTCGTGCTCGCCGGCTACGCGCTGGTGGCGGGCGGGGTCCGCGGCGGCATGTGGGCGGCGCTGGCGCTGCTCGCCGGGCAGGTCTACATCGTGCTGCGGGTGCTGGTGCGGCTGCTCTTCGCCGCGTCGCAGATTGCGCTGTTCCAGGGACGGCTGGCGCACGCCGGCTACACCGCGCGGCCGCTGCCGTCGTGGCCCGACTCGCCGGCGGCCGACGCCATCCGGCCGCAGTAGCGGCCGGCCGCCACTATCCGCGCGCCGCGGCGCGCAGCTTGCCCGCCGCGTCGATGGCCGTGGCACGCAGCAGCGGATCGGGGTGCGCGCTCCATTCCTTGATCTGCGCGGCGAAGCGCGCCAGGCGCAGCTCCCCGATCGCGTAGGCGGCGCACGACTTGAGCCACGGATCCTGGCTCATCATCATGACGGCGATCGCCTCTTCGCGATCGCCGAGCGACGCGCCGAGCAGGACGTTGGCGCGCTGGCCGCGCTGCGCGATGGACACGCCGCGGTCGAACAGCGGGACGAGCAGCGCGCGCAGCTGCGGCGACAGGATGCTGTCGAGGAACTCGATGGCGTTGTCCTGGACGATCGGGTCGTCGGCCTGCAGCCCGACGAACGCGCTGTGCATGTCGCGCGCCGGGTAGAGGATCTTGAGCAGGCGGAAGATCCGTTCCGCCTCCTGGTTGATCGAGTCCTTCAGAGCCTGGACGACGGGGTCGCGCGCGTCGAGCGCGCCGCCGAGGCTGCCGAGCACCTGGTACGAGCGGTAGTGGCCCATGATCTCGGCGCCGAGGACGGTCTCGATCAGCCGCGTATCCACGCGGCGCTCGGGATGACTCTGTCCGAGCTTGTTGAGGGCGGTGATCACGCGGTGCCGCAGGATCGTGTCGCTGTCGAGCACGCTCTCGAGCAGGACGTACTGCGCGGCGGGCGTGCCAATCGCCTGCAGCACCGCCGGGATCTCGCGCCGGATGTCGAGCGGCGCCGACGGATCGATCAGATGGTCGCGCAGGGTGCCGACGATGGCATCGCCCATCGACGCCAGGACCGCAATCGCCACGTCGGTCAGCCCCGGCTGCGCCAGCCGCTCGAGCACGCGCGGCACCAGGGTGCGCTTGCGCAGGCGGCCGACAGCGCGGATCGCCGCGGCGGCGACCTCGGCGTCGGGATCCTGCAGCAGCAGCTTGAGCTCGGGGTCGAAGGCATCCGGCACCGAGGCGAGCAGTTGCGCCGCCTCCAGCCGCGTGCGGCGGCCGGCGGCGCCGCTCTCGGCCACCATGGCGACGAGAATGGCGCGGGCGGCGTCGAGGTTCTGCGCCGATCCGGGCCGGGCGAGGAAGCTCGCCAGCGCGGCGCGCAGCGAGAAGTCGGGGAAGTCGCCCAGCTCCTGAATCCGTTCCAGCGGATCGACGTGCGCGTGCTGGGTCAGGTAGAGCAGCGCTTCGGTCCGCACCTCGAGGTGCGGGTCGTAGAGCAGGCGCTCCACCTCCGGCGTCATCGTCGGGTCGCCCTGACGGCCGAGCAGGCGCAGCGCCTGCGCGCGCACCTCCGGCGACGAGTGGCGCACCAGCGCGCGCACCGCCGGGTGCACGACCCGGTCGTGCGACAGCTCGAACAGCCGCAGCGCGTAGAGGATCTCGTCCGGCGATCCCTCCAGCTGCGACGCAATCAGCTCGGCGGCGCCGCGCTCCAGCACCGGCGCGGCCGCGCGCTCCGTGTCCACGCGATGCTGATGGATGCTCTCGCGCAGGTTCTCGACATACTGCTGGCGCGCCATCATCGCCGCCCACAGCCAGCCGCCGAGCGCGACGATGGCAATCCACGACAGCTCGACCGGCGACAAACCGAGCACCGAAGCAAAGAGCAGGACCGCGAGCCCGCCGAGCGCGTCGCCCACACGGTAGACCACCGTGTCGATGAACGACTTCACGCGGAAGATCAGGTCGGCGCGCACGGGGAGGTAGAGCAGCTCCACCGTGGCCTTGTCGATCGAGTAGCGCAGCACCTGGTCGCTGGCCTTGGCCGCACCGGCGGCGAGCAGCGTCCCGGCCAGCAGCAGCCCGGCGGAGCTCACGATCAGCGCCACCGGCACGATGAACAGCGTGACGCCGATGCCGGCCGAGCGGAGGATGCGGCTCGTGAACAGCACCTGCAGGACCAGCGCGAGCAGCCCGGCCACGATGTTGAACGAGCCGAAGAACATCGCCAGGTCGTCGGTGCCCGGGATGTTGGCCTTGGCGATGGCCTTGAACTGCCAGCCGACGATGGTGGTCACGAACGCCGCCAGCCAGATGACCGAGGCGATCGCGGTGAGGTACGGGGACCCGCGCACCAGGCTGAAGCTCGACCAGAACCCGCCTTCCTCGTCCGCGGACGGCGAATCGCCTTCGACCCGCGCCGACCGGCGGTCCCAGACCGCCCACACGATCCCCGCCGAGAGCAGCAGCGTGCCGGCGACCCAGAGCAGCATGCTCTCGGTGCCGAACCGCGCCGCGAGCTCGCGCGTGGCCAGCCCGCCGACGATCCAGCCGAGGATGGCGCCGCCGCCGATGAGCCCGAACGCGCGCTTGGCCTCGCGCGTGGTCAGCATGTAGTTGGCCAGCGTCCAGACCTGCGTCGGCGCCAGCACGCTCAGCACGCCGACCCAGATGTAGATGGCGATGAACAGGGCCCCCGACCTGCCGGCGGCGGCGGCATCCGCGTACCACCAGAACACCACGGCCGACCCCGCGAACCCGAGCAGGCTGACGACCTGCACGTTACGCAGGTTGGTGCGCGACCCGGCGCGAATATAGATGCCGGCCACGAACCCGACCAGGACGGCGATGGCGATGTCCACGTAGGGGAGCGCCGTGGCGTCGAAGCGGTCGAGGAACAGCGCATCGCGGGCCGCCTTGCTGGCCACGCTCCCGGCCATCGTGAGGAAGAGGTACCCAAACAACGGACCGGCCCGCCGCAGCTCGCGGGGGGTCAATCCGAGGAGGCGTTGCGACAGGGTGAGCATCGAGCGGTGCCCTGAGTGTAGCGCGCAGAAGCTGCACCGAACGATTCCAGCTCTGCTAAGCTGAGCCCCGCATGCCAGAACGATCCTCGGAAACGCTGGCCAGCCGCCTGTTCAGTCCCATCGCCCAGATGCGGCCGGGTGAGGCGACGACGGCCTTTCTCCTGTTCGCCTACTCGTTCCTGGCGATGACCGGCTACAACGTGCTCAAGCCGGTGACGCGGGGGTTGTTCATCTCCAACCTGGGCGCCGACAACCTGCCCTGGGTCCAGTTCGCCGCCGGCGTGGTGATCGGGTTCATCATGCAGGGCTACAGCAAGCTCATCGGGCTGGTGCCGCGGCGCTGGATGATTCCGGCGACCCAGGCGGGCATGGTCGGCCTGCTCGTCCTGTTCTTCACGCTGTTCGCCGGCGCCGGCGACGCCAAGGTCGTCGCGGCGGCGTTCTACCTGTTCGGGCTGATCCTCGGGATCCTGCTCATCAGCCAGTTCTGGACGCTGGCCAACGACATCTACGACGCGCGCCAGGCGAAGCGGCTGTTCGGACTGATCGGCGCCGGCAGCAGCCTCGGCGGCGCCTCGGGCGCGGCGCTGACCGCCTCGCTGGTCGAGCCGTGGGGCGCCAACGCGATGCTGCTGCTGAGCGCGGCGCTGCTGGCGCTGTGCATGGTCATCGTCGTGTTGATCGTGCGGCGCGAGCAGCGCGCCGGCGCTTCCGACGCGAGCAAGACCGGCGAGGAGGAGAGCGTCAGCAGCGCCGAGGCGCTGCGGCTGCTCGGCTCGTCGCGTCACCTGCAGATCATCTCAATGGTCATCGCGTTTGCCGCCATCGGCGCGGCAATCATCGAGCAGCAGCTCAACATGGCGACCGCGGAGGCGAAGGGCGCGACCAATACCGATGCCATCACCGCCTTCCTCGCGCAGATCACCGTCTACCTGTCGCTCATCGGCTTCGCCATCCAGGTCGGCCTGACCAGCCGCATCCATCGCTATCTCGGCATCGGGTTCGCCCTCCTCATCCTGCCGGTCAGCCTCGGCAGCACCGCGTTCCTGATGCTCGCCGTCGGCGCGCTGTGGACGACGGGCGTCGCCCGCATCCTCGACACGTCGCTGCGCTACACGGTCGACAAGACCTCGCGCGAGATCCTGTTCCTGCCGCTGCCGGCCGACCTGAAGTACCGCGCCAAGCCGTTCATCGACGTCACCATGGATCGCGTGGCCAAGGGGCTGGGAGCGCTGTTGATTCTGGTGCTGATCAAGGACTGGGGGCTGGGGCTGACCTGGCGGCAGTTGAGCTACGCCAGCCTGACGATGATGGTGCTGTGGGTGTTCTTCGCGATGCGCGCGCGCAAGGAGTACCTGGCCGCATTCCGCCGCAGCATCGAGCAGCAGAACGTGGAGCCGAACGAGATCCGGCTCGACACCGCCGACCTCAACACCATCGAGACCCTGGTCACCGAGCTGTCGCATCCGGAGTCGCGGCGGGTGCTTTACGCCATCGACCTGCTGGAGTCGCTCGACAAGCGCCACCTGGTCACGCCGCTCCTGCTCCGGCACGAAGAGGCGGAGGTGCGGGCGCGGGCGCTGGGGGTCGCCGAAGCGGCCGGACCCGATCGGGCGTCGCACTGGCTGCCCGCCATCACGCAGGCGCTCAAGGACGCGAACCCGGAGGTGCGCGTGGCCGCGGTGCGGGCGTTGTCGGTCCTGCGCCGCGAGGACGCGCATGAGTTGATGCGTCCGTACCTGTCCGACGCCGATCCGCAGCTGGTGGTCACCGCCGCGTGCGCCCTGGCCGAGAGCCCGAACGAGGCCGACCGCCAGGCGGCGGAGGACGCGCTGCGGCGGCTGGCGCTGGACACCCGCGAGCAGGCGGCCCCGATCCGGCAGGCCGTCGCGCGCACGCTCGCCCAGGTGCGCAACCCGCACTTCCGGCCGCTGCTCATCCCGCTGATGTACGACGCCAATCTGTCCGTCGCGCGCGAGGCGATCCAGAGCGCGGGACGCCTGGGCCTGGCCTCCGGTGCCGGTGAGGGCACGGCCGCGTCCGCCGACTTCCTCTTCGTGCCGCCGCTCGTGTCGTTGATGCGCAACCGGCTCTTGAAGAGCGGCGCACGCACGGTACTGGTGGCATACGGGGAACAGGTCGTGGACACGCTCGCCTATTTCCTCCGCGACACGGACGAAGACGTGTGGATCCGGCGGCACGTGCCGTCCACGCTGGCGCTGATCCCCTCGCCGCGCGCGCTCGACGTCCTCACCACCGCCCTCGGCGACGAGGACGGCTTCGTGCGCCACAAGGCGATTGCCGGCATCGAGCGGATCCGCCGCACCCGGCCCGACCTGCCGGTGGACCGGCCGACGGTCGAGCGGCAGATCCTGCAGGAGGCGATGCGCGCCTTCAACGCCCTCACCCTGCACCACAACCTCTTCGTCACCGGCGGCCTCGATCCGCAGTCGGTGCTCGGCCGGGTGCTGCGTGAGAAGCACGGCCGCGTGCTCGACCGGATCTTCGGCCTGCTCGGGCTGCTCCACTCGCCCGACGACATCGGCGCCGTCCGTGCCGCGCTCGGGCACGCGGATGCGCGGCTGCGCTCCGGCGCCATCGAATACCTCGACAACCTGCTCGCCGGCGACATCCGCCGCCGGGTGATGCTGCTGGTCGAGGAGATGCCGGCCGAGGAACGCATTCGCAAGGGCAACGTGATCTTCAAGACGCGCGGCCGCGACGTGGACGACACGGTCGCGCAGCTCGTGCACGACGACGACCAGGTGGTGGCGGCGGCGGCCATTCACCTCGTCGAGCAGCGGGAGATGTGGGCGCTGGCCGACGACCTCGAGCACGCTCTCGCGCATCGCGATCCGCGCGACTGGTACGTGTTCGAAGCGGCGTCGTGGGCGCTGGCGGCACGCCGGATCTCGCCCGAGCGGCGGCGCGCGATGTGGCTGGAGCCGCTGCCGGCGGTGGAGCTCGCCGATCGGCTGCGCCGCATCCAGCTCTTCGACTTCGCCTCCATCGACGAACTGTTCCGCATCGCCGGCCTCGGTCGGCAGGTGCGGCACGAGCCGGGGCGGGTCCTCTACGAGGCAGGCCGTCCGGCCGACTCGCTGCAGTTCCTGCTCGACGGCCGCGTGACGGTGGAGCACGAGGGCGGGCCGGTCGAGGAGCTGGCGGCGCCGACGGTGCTGGGCTTCGAGGCCGTCCTCGAGGGCAGCCCGATGCCGGCGACCATCCGCGCCGTGGACACGGCGATCTCGCTGTCGCTGACCACCGAGGAGTTCCTGTCGCTGCTCTCGGAGAACGTCGAGATCGCCCAGGGCATCTTCCGCCTCCTGATCGATCGCCGCGGGACACCCGGCTGGCACACCGTGATGCACGGGCGCCTCGGGCGCGCGCTCGAGCGCCGCGCGGAGGAGGGCCTGCAGCCGGTCGATCGCGTGCTGCTGCTGCAGTCGAGCCCGCTGCTGTCACGCGCCACGGCGGTGCAGCTGCTCGGGCTGGCCAGCATCGCCCGCGCCGTCGGCTTGAAGGCGGGGACCGACCCGCTGGCCGGCGCCGAACCGTCGATCCTGGTGGTGCTGAGCGGCTCGGTGCGCGTGACGCGGGAGGGGATGGCGGCGGACACCGCCGACACCGGCGACGCCATCGGCATCTACGAGACGCTGGGCGGGATGCCCTTCCCGGTGCGCGCCGAAGTGATCGCGGAGGGCCAGGCCCTCCGCTTCCTGCGCTCCGACCTGTTCGACCTGCTCGCCGATCACATCGACCTGCTGCAGGGCATTTTTTCCGGCCTGCTGCGCGCCCCCGAGCCGGCCCGCGAGCCGGTGGGGTCTTAACAAACTCTTCACATCTGCCGCTTAACCTTTGCCCGGGTGTGGACGTCCAATCAGAGTAGCAAGCGCCATACGTTTCGGAGGACCCACGCAATGAACAGACGCATTCTCGTCGCCGCCGCACTGGCGGCGATTCTGGCCGGTGGCAGCGCCGCCGCTCTGGCCCAGCCCGAGCAGGGCGGGCGCGGCCCGCATCGCGGGCCCCGCGGCGGGATGATCGGCGGCCCGGCCGACCTCGGCCTCCGTGGTCTCGATCTGGCCGACGCGCAGCGCGATCAGGTCCGCGCGATCATGGAGTCGCACAAGGCCGCGTTCGAACAGACGCGGACCAGGCTTCGCGACGCGCACCAGGCGATGCGCCAGGCGACCGTCGCGCAGCCGATCGACGAGGCCGCCGTCCGTGCGAAGAGCGCCGAGGTTGGCGCCGCGATGGCCGACGAGGCCATCCTCCGTGCCAAGGTTCGCGCGGAAGTCTTCGCCATCCTGACGCCGGAGCAGCAGCAGAAGGCGACCGAGCGGAACCAGGCGGCCCAGCAACGGCGCCAACGCCAGCCTCGCTAGTCGGGCGCGGCACGCGGCGGGGAGTGGCGTGCGGACGCCGCGTCCCCCGCGTGCCCGGCCGCACACCCTCAGGACGCCGACGTCCGCAGCAGCCGCAGCGCGTTGAGCGTGACGATCACGGTGGCGCCGGTATCGGCCAGCACCGCCATCCACAACGGCGCGAATCCGAAGGGCGCCGACACCAGGAACGCTACCTTCGTCAGCAGCGCAATGGCGACGTTCTCGCGGATCACGCGCAGCGTGCGGCGCGCGTGCGACACCAGCAGCTCCATCGCGCGGTCGTCGGCCGCGGTCAGCACCACATCCGGCTCGGCCTGACCGGCGGCGTGCGCGTCCCGCGCCCCGATGACCACCGTGATGCCCGCGTCGGCGAGCCCGGCCCTGGTGGGCGCCGCCACGGCGGCGGCACGCTCGAGCACGGCCCCACCCTTGACGAGGACGCCACGCCGCGCCGCCGACGTCAACGCCGCCACCATCGCCACCGGCGTCGAGATCACCAGCGCACAGGGACAGGCGAGGACCAGAAAGACCAGCGCGCGATAGAACCAGACCGCCCACTGCCCGTCCGCGAGCGGCGGCCCGAGCGCCAGCAGCACCGCCGCGCCGGTCACGGCCGGCGTGTAGATGGCGGCGAAGCGCTCGATCCATCGTTCGACCGGGGCCGACTGCTGCAGGCCCTCGGCCACCAGCGACGGCCCGCGTCCCACCAGGGCGGCAATTTCGCGGCGGGCGCGCTCGATGCTCCACGCCTCCATCCGGTGGGCGAGCGCGAAGAGAAACGCGACCGCCGCCCCCTCCGACCATTCGCCAATCACCGCCGCGCCGACGACGGTCACGCAGACCAGCACGTGCATGTCCAGCCGGCGATGGCGAATCGCGGCGACGGCACGCGGCCACATCGGCCACAGCCCGACGAACGCCGACAGCCCGTAGAGGACCGCGGCCCGCGCGTCGTGCGCGTGGTGCACGAAGGTGTCGAACCAGTGGTCCGAGGAGGCACCCTCGACGACCCAGCCGGCGGCAAACAGGAGGCCGCTGGCCACGGTGAAGGCCGAGGAGTGGTCGCCGGCGTGGTCGTGGGGCTGCTCACGCGCGGACGCGGGCTCGCCGGCGGCGGGCAGCGCATGGGCCGGCAACCCGGTGCCGCGCACCGCCGCCACCAGGGCCGCCGCGTCGGTGCCCGCCGCGTCGAACGTGATGTCGACGTGGCCGTGGATCAGGTCGAATTCGACCGCGCGCACCGCCGCATTCGGCGCCAGCGCACGGCGGACCAGCGCCGCTTCATCGGCGCAGTCCATGCCATGCACGTGCAGCCGCAGATCGGGCATCCGTTCATTATGGCCACATTCCACGGCCGCGCACGACCGCCAGAGGTGGGCAACGGCTCCCCCAGGCACGCCGGGCGCCGGAGGACCGCGAAGTTGCCACGCGGCCTCGAGGCGCGATGCTACAAATCGCGGGCCGCCGCCAGCACCTCGTCGGCATGCCCGTCGACCTTGACGTTGTCCCAGCGCCGGGCGACGCGGCCGTCGCGATCGATGAGGAACGTCGTGCGGACGATGCCCATGTAGGTGCGCCCGTAGCGCGACTTCTCCTGCCAGACCCCGTAGCGTTCGGCCGTCGCGTGGTCGGCGTCGGCGAGCAGCGGAAACGTCACCGCGTGCTTCGCCGCAAAGCGGGCCTTGCTCTTCTCGTCGAGGATGCTGATGCCGAACACCACCGCCTTGGCCGAGGCGAATTGCGGCAGCCGGTCTCGGAAATCGCAGGTCTCGGTCGTACAGCCAGGCGTATCGTCCTTGGGATAGAAGTAAAGCACCACCGGCGATCCGCGATGCTGCGACAGCTTGTGCGTAGTGCCGGCCTGGTCCTTGAGGGTGAACGCGGGGGCCGGGCGGCCCGGCTCGATCAGCGGCATGGCCGCCAGTCTACCAGCCGCCGGCGGCGGGAGCCGTTACTTGACGCCGAACAACCGCTCGGTCTTGCCGAAGCGCTTGGCGCTGAGATCGCGGACGGTGGCGACGACCTTGTACACCCCGGTCACGTCGCCGGCAGCCAGTGTGAGCGGGACCGTGCCGCGCCCGCCGGTCAGCGCCACGCCCTTCATCTCGCTGTGCACGCTGCCGTCCGGGCGGTATGCCACGACGTCGGCCTCAGCCCGGCAGGCGCCGCTCGCGTCCGGTTGGCACCCCTGAATCATCACGACCACGGTGACGGCCTCGTTACGCGCGACCTCGCTGTCGTGCTCGACCTCCTTCGCTGCCGGAATGGCCTGCAGCTCGACGAGGGGCAGCGTCGTGATGGCGACGACCGACCGCAGCACCTCGCGCTGCGAGGTCAGCGACGGGGGCGATGCCGGCGCCGGGGCCGGCGCCTGCACCAGGGCGAGGCCGAGCGCCGCACAGGTCAGGAGGCTGGTCATCCCAGCATTGTAGGGAGGGGCGCGCCGCGGCGCCAATGAGCTTTACGGCTGGGGTGGCGCCGGCCGCTCGACCGGCACCGCGGCGTGCGACCGCCGCGGTTCGGCTCCGCCCTCGACGCGCTGCGCGCGCGGATCGACCACGATGGCGGCGGCGTAGCCGTAGCGCACCTCGCCCTTGCGCCCGATCTTCTGAACGCGATGGCCGCGGCCCTCCAGGTCCTGGAGGACGGCGCGCGGAAAGCGATCTTCGATCTCGATGCGGGCGTGATCGTCCATCGGGTCGGTGGGGTCGCGCTGCGGGAGGAAGCGCGGCGCTTCGACGGCCGCCTGCGCGCCGAGCCCGCCGTCGATGACGCCGGTGATGATGTTGTACACCGAGACGGGGATCCACGCGTTGCCCGCGGCGCCGACCGCGAGTCTCGCGACCTCGCCCGCGGCCGTCTTCTCGAACACGAGCGTTGGCACGCTCGCCGTGCTCGAACGCATCAGCGGAACCAGCCGGGCATAGGCGCCGGGTGCGGTGCGCGACGAGCGCAGGTGGTTGTTGTAGAGGAACCCCAGATCCTTGGACACGTAGAACGTGCCTCCCCAGGTGCTCAGCGTCTGGGTGATGGCGATCATGTTGCCACGGCTGTCGGCAACGGCGAACGAGGTCGTCCCGGTCCCGATACGCGGCGGCGGCGCGGCCGGCGCGTCGTCGGGAGACGGCCGTTCGAGCAGCGAGGCCGTCTGCGGGTCGATCTTCGCGAACAGCTTGCGCGCGTGGGCGAGATCGAGATGCTCGGCGAAATCGACCGGGAAGCGCTCGGGATCGGCGACGCGGCGCACCTGGTCGCGGACCTTCCACGATTCGAGCACGTAGTGGAAGTAGTCGGCGTCGGTGGTCGTCCGCGCGCCCGGGCGCGGCCGGTAGTTCTCCAGGATCTGCAGCGACTCGAACAATTGAATCCCGGTGGCGATCGGCGGACCGCCGGCATAGAGGGCATGGCCGCGATACTGCCCCACTACCGGGGCGCGCTCGATGGCGCGGTACTGCGCCAGGTCCGCGGTCCCGATGATGCCGCCATGCTGCTCGAGGTCCGCCGCGATGCGGCGGGCGATGTCGCCGCGATAGAAGGAGGCCGCATCCCTGGCGATGGCGCGGAGCGTGTTCGCGTAGTCCTTGTTGACGAAGCGCTCGCCGGGCCGCGGCACGCGGCCGCCGGGCAGGTAGATCCGGGACGCTTCCGGCCACCTCTCCAGGAAGCGGCGACCCTCGGCGAGACTGGTCGGCAGCGCTTCGTCGAGGATGAAACCCTCGTCGGCCAGTGCGATCGCGGGCGCGACCAGGTCCGCCCACGGCACCTTGCCGCTGCCGTAGGTCGTGTAGAGGTAGTCGAGACCGGCGACCACGCCGGGGATGTTGGCCGCCGCCGGCCCGTCGGCGATCAGGCGGCCGTTGTCCATGATCGCCGGGTTGTCGGTCGTCGCGTGGATCGGCGTCTGGTCCTTGTAATCGATCACCGTGGGCCGCGCCATGTGCGTGAGGAACAGCACGGCGGCGCCATCGCCGCCGATGCCCGAGGCTTCCGGCTCCACCACCCCGAGCGCGAAGGAGACGGCCACCGCCGCGTCGACGATGTTGCCGCCCTTTTCCAGCGCCAGGCGCCCGGCCTGCGAGGCGAGCGGATGGCCGGACACCACGACGGCGCCGTTCGAGGTCACCACCGGCTTGATCAGAGGCTGGTCGGCGACGAGGGCGTCGATGGCGTCCTCGAACGCGGCGTCGTGAGGGGCGCGGGCGGCGGCCGGACGGTGCCGCTCGCGCGCGGCCGTCCACGCGGCGGCCGCCGAGCCGGCGCCGTAGTACAGGTCGCGCAGCGTCTGCCAGACACGGTCGAAGGCGGCGGTGTAGAGCGCGGCCGAGGGCTGCAGCGTCGTCGTGAGTGCCCCGCCCTCTTCATGCACCGGCAGCGGCGCGGCCACGCGCCACAGCCGAAACGCCCGCCCGTCGGCGAACAGCGGCGGCGCGTCGGCCTCGCTGCGCAGCGGGTTGCCGTTGTACACCGGCTGCGGCTCGGGCAGGCCCGCCACCAGCAGCGACCGTCCGTCCGGGGACCAGGCGGGCGCGCCGCCCAGTCGCGAGGCGAGCTGCGGCGGTGCGGCCGGACGCGGGCGGCGAACGGACGGTTCGCTGCCCTCGCGCGGCGGCGGCTCGACGGCAGCCACCCACACCGATCCGACCCCGTCGCGCACGGCGTAGAAGGCGATGCGATCGCTGTCCGGCGCCCACGACAGCGACGACTCGTCGCCGCGCGCGCGTGTGACGCGGCTGACGCGGGGCAGGCCCTTCGCGTCCGCGGCGCCCGGCGGCGCGTCCGCGGACGCCGGGACGCGCGCCGGGTCGCCCGGGGGCGCGGACCGGACGGGCGCACGCGTACTCAGCGGCACCGGACGGGCCACGGTCGCCTCCGGCACCGCCATCGCGAACACGTCGACGTCGTCGGTCGAATCGCGATCGGACACGAAGGCGACGCGCCGGCCGTCGGGCGACACGCGGGGATGCGTCTCGCTGTCTGTCGTGCGCGTGAGCGGCAGCGGTGCCTGCCACGCCTCCGATCCGGCAACCGGCACCACGATGAACAGGTCCCATGGCAGGCCGGGCGCGGTGGGCCGGCCGTCGGGCGGCGCCTCGCGATGCGCGAAGACGATGCGGCCGTCGGGCGTCCACGAAGGCCACCGCTCGTCGCCGGGCATGGTGGTCACCGCGGTGGCCTGGCCGCCGCGGCTGGGAGCGACGTAGATGTCGAAGGCGCCGCCGCGGTTGGCTGCAAACGCGATGCGGCGGCCATCGGGCGACCACGCCGGCTCGCGCTCGATGGCGCCGCTGACCGCGGTGACCGGGCGGGCGCGGCGTCCGTCCGGCGTCATCGTCCAGATGCGATCGAGGTAGGAGACGGCAACGCGCTCGCCGTCCGGCGCCCACGCCGGATCCTGCACGCCGGCGGGGGTCTGCGCCCCGGTCGGCAGCTGAATGACGCCGAGCGCCGCCAGCAGGAGGACCGGCCGGATGAGCGGACGCATCGAGGGACGCCCTAGCGGGCGGCGGACGCCTTCACCGCCTCCACGATGTGGCGGGCGGAGATGCCGAAGGTGTCGAGCAGCTCGTCGGGCTTGCCGCTGCGCGGGATCTCGCGTACCGCAAGCCGGGTCACTGCCAGTCCCGCCGGCGCCACCGCGCGCGCCACGGCGTCGCCGAGTCCGCCGGCCGGGTAATGGTCCTCGACGGTGATGAGCCGCCCGGTCTCCCGCCCCGCCGCGACCAGCGTCTCCGCGTCGATCGGATGGACGGAATACAGATCGATGACCCGAATCGCAATCTGGTCCGCCTGCAGTCGATCGTAGGCGGTCAGCGCTTCGTAGAGCGTGACACCGGCGCCGATGACGGTCGCGACGTCGCGGTCGCTCTGCCGCACGACCTTGCAGCCGCCGATCGGGAACGTCTCGCCGCTGTCGTAGATGACCGGCAGCTTCGGGCGGGACGTGCGGATGTAGACCGGGCCGGGGTGGTACGCCGCCGCCACCACGAGCTGCTCGGCGCAGACAGCGTCCGAGGGATAGAGCACGGTGATGGTGGGCTGCGCGGTCATCATCGACAGGTCTTCGAGCGCCATCTGCGACGGCCCGTCCTCGCCGATGGAGACGCCGGCATGCGACCCCGCCATCTTCACGTTGAGATTGCTGATCGCCGTCATCCGCACGAAATCGGCGGCGCGGGTGAGAAACGCCGCGAACGTGGACGGATACGGAATCGCGCCGCGCGCCGCCAGGCCCATCGCGGCGCCGAGCATGGCCTGTTCGGCGATGAAGCACTGGTAGAACCGGTCCGGGTGGATGGCCTCGAACTTGTCGCTGAAGGTCGAGTTCTTCACGTCGGCGTCGAGCGCCACCACGCGCGGATCGGCGGTGCCAAGACGGGCCAGGGCGGCGCCGTACGCCTCGCGGGTGGCAATCGACTCGCCGAGCTTGTGCACCGGCGGCGGCACCTCGGTGCCGGACTCCTCCGCCGGCGCGCCGGCCGGCGGCGGAATCTCGAGGCCGGCGCCATCCGGCTCCGGCACCATCTGCGCCTCCAGCTCGGCGATCGCCCGATCCATCTCCTCGGGCTTCAGGGCCTTGCCGTGCCAGTTGGGCTTCGCTTCGAGAAACGAGACGCCCTTGCCCTTGTAGGTGCGGGCGAGGATGACCGTCGGCAGATCCTCGGCCTTCCGCGCCTCGGCCAGCGCCTCCAGGATGCGCTCCATGTCGTGACCGTCGATCACGACGGTGTGCCACCCGACGCCCGCCCAGCGCCGCTGGTGGGCGTCCATGTCGTGCCCGTACTGGGTGGCGCGGCTCTGGCCCAGCGCGTTGACGTCCACGATCGCGCACAGCGACGCGAGCTTGTGGAACGCGGCCATCGCCGCCGATTCCCACACCGATCCTTCGGCGGTTTCGCCGTCACCCATCAGCACGTAGGTGCGGTAGTCGGAGCGGATGCGGCGGGCGTTGAGCGCGATCCCGACCCCGGCGCACAGCCCCTGGCCGAGCGATCCGGTGGCCACGTCCACGAACGGCAGCCGCGGCGTCGGATGGCCTTCGAGATCCGAGGTGAGCTCGCGCAGCGTCACCAGCTGATCGTGCGGGATGTACCCGGCTTCCGCCCAGGCGGCGTACAGCACCGGCGCCGCATGGCCCTTGGACAGGACGAAACGATCGGCGTGCGGGTGCTGCGGGCGCTGCGGGTCGTAGCGCATCTCGGCGAAGAACAGCGCGGCGACCAGGTCCGCGGCCGAGCAGCAGGAGGTCGGATGGCCGCTGCCCGCCGCGGTCGTCGCGCGGATGGACTCGATTCTCAGCCGCGCGGCGACGTTCTTGAGCGCCGGCAGCACTGTGGTCGTCTCGACTTGCACCAGACTCCTCCAAATCCGAAGACAGGCGTCAGTATAATTCTCCGATGCGCCCCCTGCGGTATTTGTACGTACTGTCCCTCGTGCTGTGGGTGGGCGGTATGGCGGTCGCAGGGCTGGTGGTGGCGCCGGCGACGTTCGGGGTGCTCGAAGCCTGGGATCCCGAAACCGGCCGCGTCCTCGCCGGCCAGGTGTTCGGCGCCGTCCTGCAGCGGATCCATCTCATCGGCGCGGTCGCCGCCGTGGTCATGTTCGTCGTGCTCACCGTCCTGCGCATGCTGGGTCCCCGGCCCATGCACTACGGCATCCGCGTCGGCCTGCTCGGCCTGATGCTGGTCCTGACGCTGTACGCGGGGTGGGTGCTCGCACCGCGCATCGATCAGCTGCAGGCGACGGTGACCGGGCCGATGAGCCAGTTGGCGTCCGACGACGCCCGGCGGGTGGAGTTCGATGCGTTGCACGGCCGCTCGACGACCGTGGTCATGGCGACGATGGCGGTGGGGCTGCTGCTGCTCGGGTGGGAGACCCGGGAGTAGGCTCGGGAGCAGGGGACAACGCGCATGGCAGTGACAACGTACGACGACATCCTGCGGGGCCTGACCGAGAGCATCGCGCGGGCGGCATCGCCCGAGGAAGCGATGGAGCACACCGTGCACGTGCTCAAGACCGAGGTGCCGGACTACACCTGGGTAGGCATCTACCGGCTCGAAGGTGCCGAGCTGGTGCTCGGACCGTTTCGCGGCAAGCCCTCCCCGCACACCAGAATCCCGCTCGACCGCGGCATCTGCGGCGCCGCCGCCTCACAGCAACAGACCGTCGTCGTCGACGACGTGGACGCCGACCCGCGGTACCTCGCCTGCAGCCTGGAGACCCGGTCCGAGATCGTCGTCCCGATCATGCGCGGTGCGACCGTGCTCGGCGAGATCGACATCGACAGCGACAAAAAGGCCGCCTTCGGCCCGGCCGACCGCGAGTTGCTCGAGGCCGTCGCGGCGCTGCTGGCGAGAAAGCTGCCGGCGCGATGAGCCGCCGCGTCACGTTGATTCCCGGCGACGGGATTGGACCGGAGGTCACGCGCGCCGTCGTGCGCGTGCTCGAGGCCGCCGGCTTCCGGGCGGACTGGGAGGAGTTCAGCGCCGGGGCGGCGGCGCTCGCGGAGCACGGCACCACGCTGCCGGTCCCGCTGCTCGAATCCATCCGCACGAACAAGGTGGCGCTGAAGGGACCGATCACGACGCCCATCGGCGAGGGGTTCACCAGCGTGAACGTCGGGCTGCGCAAGGCCCTGGGGCTGTACGCGAACCTGCGGCCGGTGTGGAACCTGCCATCCGTGCCGTCCCGCTTCCAGAACGTCGACCTGGTGATCGTGCGCGAGAACACGGAGGACCTGTACGCGGGGCTGGAGCACGAAGTGGTGCCCGGCGTCGTGGAAAGCCTGAAGATCATCACGCGCGAGGCGTCGACCAACATCGCGCGCTTCGCCTTCGACTACGCGCGGCGCCACGGGCGGAAGCGCGTGACGGCGGTGCACAAGGCCAACATCATGAAGCTCAGTGATGGCCTGTTCATCGACTGCGCGCGCGGCGTGGCGCGCGACTATCCCGAGATCACCTACGACGAGCGCATCGTGGACGCCGCGTGCATGCACCTGGTCATGCATCCGGAGACGCTCGACGTGCTGCTGCTGCCGAACCTGTACGGCGACATCGTCTCCGACCTCTGTGCCGGACTGGTGGGCGGCCTCGGGGTCGTGCCGGCGGCCAACCTCGGCGCCGGCGGCCTCGGCGTGTTCGAGGCCGTGCACGGCAGCGCCCCCGACATCGCCGGCCAGGACAAGGCCAACCCCACGGCGCTGCTGCTGTCGGCGGTGCTGATGCTGCGGCATCTCGAGGAGGACGAACAGGCCGGACGCGTCATGGACGCGCTCTGGAGCGCATTGGCGGACGGTTCGGCACGGACGGTCGATGTCGGGGGGACGGCGACGACCACGCGTTTCGCGGACGCCCTCGTCCGCCATCTGGCCGACCGGCGGTGACCGAGCGTGCAAACCCGCGGCGGCCGGCGGCGGGACGGCGGCGCCCGCGGGAATCCGGCGTGCTATATTCCAACCGTTTGACCGACGATCTGACCGCGGCCGTGCTCGCGCGCGAGGAAGTCGCGCGCTATCTCTCGGGCAGCCACGGCCTGAGCGGGGACGAAGCGCGCGAGCGGGTGATCACCTACCTCGAGGAGCTGCGCACCACGCAGCGCTACGAGCTCTATCGCGCCCTCGAGTATCCGCTGTATCCCATCCTGCGCAAGATCGAGCGCGTGGGCGAGAACGTTGCCGGCGCCGTCGAAGCCGCCCGCCGTCACCGCATCGTCTATGCCTCGAATCACCGCAGCCACACCGACTACCTCGTCGAGCCGCTGGTCCTGGACGACGCCGGGATCCGGCCGCCGATCATCGCCGCCGGCATCAACCTGTTCGGCGGGCCGCTGGGTTTCATCCACAAATACGTCACCGGGGCGCTGCCCATCCGCCGCAACACCAAGGACCCCGCCTACCTGATCACGCTCAAGGCGTATGTCGGCGAGTTGCTGCGCACGCACGACCTGTTCTTCTACCCGGAAGGCGGACGCAGCTACAGCGGCGAGCTGAAGTCGAGCAAGGTCGGCTTGTTCAGCGCCTGCCTGCACTCCGACGTGCACAACCTGGTGTTCCTGCCGACGGCAGTGGCCTACGACCTGGTGCTGGAGGATCACATCCTGGCCCGGCAGAAGGTCAAGCGCCGGCAGCGGCCGTTCAGCCGCGAGATCGCCGAGATGGTCCGCTTCGCCGTCGGCTACCGGAGCCGCGCGTTCGTCACCTTCGGCCGGCCGATTCCCGTCGACGCCTACGATCCCTCGTCCCGGCGATCGGTCCTCGAGTTGTCGCACGTGGTGCGCACGGCCATTGGCCGGCTGTACAAGGTGCTGCCGACGGCGCTGGTGGCCTCGGCGATGCGGCCGTCGATCGCGCGCCGCGACCTGGTCGACCGGGTCGATTCGACGCTCGACACCCTGCGCGCCGTCGGCGCCAACCTGGCGGTGACCAGCGGCGAGGAAGCGGTCGACGCGGCGGCGGACGCGTTCGTCGCCCGCGGCATTCTGGTGATCGAGAATGGCCGCTTCCGCGTGCGCGAGCGCCACGTCCTCCGCTACTACGGGCGATCGATCCAGCACCTGCTCGCCCCAGACGGCCCGACCCACTGATGGTGGACGCGGCCGCGAGGGCGTTCTTCCACGCGCTCGCACAAGTTCAGATCCTGCAGCGGCTGGCCTCGCGCTACGGGATGGCCGCGGACGGGGGGTTCGCCCGCCGCTTCATCGCCGGCGAATCGGTCGACGAGGCCATCGCCGCCGTGCGTACGATCGCCGACCGCGGCCTGCTGCTGACGCTGGATTACCTCGGCGAGAGCGTCAAGACCGTCGAGGAGGCCGACGCCGCCACCCGCGATTACCGCCGCATCCTCGAGGCCATCGTCGCCTCCGGCATCGAGCGCAACGTCTCGCTCAAGCTGACGCAGCTCGGGCTCGACGTCGACCGCGCCACCTGCGTGGACAACCTCCGCCGCATCCTCGAGCCCGCCACGGAGCACGGGTTCTTCGTGCGCATCGACATGGAGAACTCGCCGTACACCGAGGTGACGCTGCAGATCTTCGAGACGCTGTGGCAGCAGGGCCACCACAATATCGGCGTCGTGCTGCAGTCGTACCTGATGCGCAGCGACGAGGACGCGGCGCGGGTCGGCGCCGTCGGCGGCCGCATCCGGCTGGTGAAGGGGGCGTACAAGGAGCCGAAGACCGTCGCCTACCAGAAGAAGAGCGAAGTCGACGAGGCGTTCGTGCGCCTGATGCGGACGCTGCTCGACCACGGGCACTACCCCGCCATCGCCACGCACGACCCCGCGATGATCGACGCCACCAAGGCCTACGCCGCCGAGCGCGGCTACGCGAAAGACCGCTTCGAGTTCCAGATGCTGTACGGAATCCGCCGCGACCTGCAGGCGTCGCTCGCCGCCGAAGGCTACCGGATGCGCATCTACGTGCCGTTCGGCAGGCAGTGGTTCCCCTATTTCATGCGCCGGCTCGGCGAACGGCCGGCCAACGTCGGCTTCGTGCTGCGCAGCCTGTTCAGGGAAAACTAGGGGCCAGGCTTCAGGGGCCACGTTTCAGGCGTCAGGCTTCAGGCTTCAGGCTCCAGGGCCAAGGCCTCAGGCTCCAGGCTTCAGGGGCCAGGGCCCAGGCTGCAGGCCCCAGGCCCCTCCCTCGAGTGCGCTCGTCGCCGAAGTTCGCGCGTTCCTGACTGAGAAGCAACGCGACCCGGCTCCCCGGGTCTGGGCCCTGAGGCCTGAGGCCTGGGCCTGAGGCCTGAGGCCTGGGCCTGAAGCCTGGCGCCTGACGCCTGAAGCCTGAGGCCCTGAAGCCTGAAGCCTGAAGCCTGAGCGCCTGAGCCGAGCCTGAAGCCTGGAGCCTGAAGCCTGAAGCCTGGCGCCTGGGCCCTGGGGCCCTGCCTAAAGGCACCACGCGCGCGCGAGGTGGACCAGGGCATCGCGGCAGGTCAGCACCGACTGGACGTCCACCCATTCCTCGAGCTCGTGCAGGCCCGCGCCGGTCGGACCGAAGAGCACCGACGGAATGCCAGCGGCGCCGAGGATCGCCGCGTCGGTCCAGAAGCTCATGCCGATTGTGGGGCTCGCCGTACCGGCGGCGCCCGCCGCGGCGACCAGCGCCGCGGGCAGGTCGTGTCCGGGCGCAATCTCGTACGGGGCTCGGGCGAACAGGCTGTGGCTCGTGGCGTCGAAGTCCGGATCGGCAGCGCGCAGCTGGTCGAGGATCGCCGCCACTTCGTGCCCGGCCACGCCGTCGGGTTCACCCGGAATCGTCCGCCGCTCCATCTGCAGCCGGCAGCGATCCGGATAGCTGCTCAGCTCCCGGCCGCCGTCGATCAGCGACGCGTGCAGCGACGCCGTGCCCAGCAGGGCATGCGCGGCGCCCGCCTGCAGACGCCGGTCGAGCGCCTCCAGCGCCTGCAGCACCCGTCCCATGCGCAGGATGGCGTCGCGGCCGTCCCGCGGCCGGCTGCCGTGCGCGGCGCGGCCCCGGGTCTCGATCGCCACCCACTCGAAGCCCTTGTGCGCGACGGCCACCGCCAGCTCGGTCGGCTCGGTCACGACCCCCGCGTCGGCGCGCCACGCGGTGACGAGCGCATCGGCGCCGATGCTGCCGTGCTCCTCGTCCACGACGCAGGCGACGACGATGCGGCCGGCGGCGAGGCCGCCCGATTCGGCAATCACCCGGGCAGCGCCGATCATCGCCGCCACTCCGCCCTTCATATCCTGGGCGCCGCGGCCGTATATCCGGCCGCCTCGCGCCGCCGACGCGAACGGCGCCGCCATGCCGGCAATGCCGACGGTGTCGGTGTGGCCGCAGAGCATCAGGGATCGCCCAGGGGAGCGACCGTCGAGCACGCCGATCACGTTCGGCCGCCCGGGCGCCACCTCCTGCACGTGCGTGTCGAGGCCGATCGCGCGCAGTTCCTGCACCAGCGCGCGTGCGATCTCGGCCTCGCCGCTGGCGCCGGCGACCAGCACCGGGTTGACCGAGTCGATGGCGACGAGCCGTTCGAGCAGGCGAATGGTGGGATCCATGGTCACATGCGCCCGCCACGCACCCAGGTGGTGGTGCCGACGGTCACGGTGATATCGGTGAAGAAGTTCCAGCGCACGTATCCGCCAGTCACGGTGCCGCCGAGCTCGGAGTTGTCGCCCAGCGACAGGCGGACGACTCCGGCCCCGTAGCCGTAATAGGGAATCCACCCGCCGCGCTCGGGGACGGCGAGGAGTGGGTTGAAGCCGAGGGCGAACTCGCGGAAGGCGCGGCCGGCGGCGCCGGCTTTCTGCATCTCTGCGTCCACCGCCTCGCGGCCCGTGGCTGCGCGCACGTCGACCACGCGCCCGCGCGCGAAACGCAGTGTCAGCCCCTCCACCGGACGTCCGTCCCACTGCGAGGGCGGAAACGCGATGACGCCCTCGACCGTCTCTTCGATCGGCGCGACGCGGATCGCGCCCGCGGGCAGCTCGATCTCCTTGTCGATCAGCACCACGCCGGCAGCCGCTCGCGCCGCCGACGCGTTGCCGTCCTGGACGCTGATCGGCCGGCTGCCGACGCGGAAGCGCAGGTCGGTCCCCGCGGGCGACGTCAGGTGCACCTCCTGGTCCCGCAGCGCCTCGGCGAACCGGCGCTGCGCCGCCGCCAGCGCCGGGTAATCGGTATCGAGCAGGGCGCGCTGGTAGACCGTCTCGATGGCAATGCGGTCGGGCAGCGGCTGCCCGGGCAGCGCGTAGGCGCTGTTCCCCTCGACCCAGTGGAAGTGAATGGTGCGCCGGCCGCGCCGCTCGCCGAGGTCGTCGGCGAGCCAGTCCTGCATGGCGAGGTAGGCGGGGTGCGCGGTGCTGGCGCCGGGCATCATGATCGCGGCGTCCACGTCGCGGAACATGGCCTTGTAGTGCGCGCGCGCCGCGGCGGCGCCGGCCCGCAGCACGGCCGGATCGAACGCCTCCGGGACCGGCTCGGCCAGGACCTCGACCACGCCCAGGTCGACGCCGCCGGCGCGCATCACCTCGTAGCGCAGGTGAGGCACGAGCGCCGCGAACGTGCCGGGGTGCGCGACCGACAGCACGCGCTCACCCGGCTGCAGCGCCAGCTGCGTGACCAGCCGCCGCGCCATCGCCGCGTAGTCGAGCGTCAGGCGCGGCTGCGCGTCCGGCGCCGACCCCCATGCCGCCAGCAGCGCGGCGAGCAGCGCCCACGACTTGCGGCCCACGCCGGTCACGCCGGCTTGCGCGCGTCCACGCGGAGCCGGTGGTTGAGCCGGTGGTATTCCCGGCGAATGGCCTTGAGCGCCTCGTGGTCGTGCGCCTCGATCGCCTGCTGCCGCCGGCCGCGCAGCTCGCGCATGCGGCCGCGCGCGGCGGCCTTGATCTCGCCGTGCGCGGTGTGATGCTCGTGCGCGTCGATGCCGAGCGCCGTGCACAACGCCGGCAGCAGGTGGTCCTTGTTCATCTGCGTGAACCCCTGCACCGCGTCGTGCGGCAGGTCCTTGGCGATGTCACGCAGCTCCGCGATGGTCATCTTCTTCAGCGAATGATAGGTGTGGTCCATGGCCTCGATCCTCCATGTCCAGACGTCGCCCAGCCGGATCCTATCTCGTTTCGTGCGCGCGGCTCACGACGGCGGCGGATACTTCGCCGCCAGCCGGCGCACGGTGTTGACGTTGCGCAGGGTGGCAGGGCCGCCGAGGGCCTTCTCCAGCGTGGCGCCGGAGACGATCGACTGCATCGACGGCGTCCGGCACAGCCAGTAGAGCTCGCGCCCTTTCACCCGGAACTCGTCGGTGGGCGTGGTCAGCGCCGCGATCCGGGCGCGCGCGGCGGCCGGGGGCGCCCCCCGGAGGAAGCCTACGAAGAGGCGGCCGCCCGCGGGCACCGGCCGTGCGAACGGGTGGCAAGCGGCCACCGCCGCGACCTCCGCCGTCGACCGCACGAACGTGATGACCGGGTACCCCAGCGCCGTCTGCAGCCGCCGCTCGATCGACGACTCCAACGCCGCCGCCGTTGCCCGCGACCGGAAGACGACGTTGCCGCTGGCGATGAAGGTCGCGACCTCGGCGAAGCCGAGCTCCTCGAACAGCGACGCCAGCGCCGCCATCTTCACGACACGGCCGCCGACGTTGATGGCGCGGAGGAAGGCAATGTGCTGTGGCGCACTCACGACCCGCCCTCCACCGCCTCCAGATCCTCGACCCCGGCGAGCGTCCGATGCATCACGTAGACGTCGACATCGCCCAGCGTGGCGTGCCGGAACGCACGCGGCACCGTCCCGACGATGTCGAAGCCCAGGCTCCGCCACAGCGCCACGGCGGGCGTGTTGGTGCTGACGACGAAGTTGAACTGCATGGCCACGAAGCCCGCGCGACGCGCCTCGCGCAGGCAGTGCAGCCCCATCCGCCGGCCGATGCCGCGGCCGCTGCAGGCCGGCGCGACCATGAACGACGCATTGGCCACGTGCGCGCCCCGATCCCGCCGGTTGGGGATCAGTTTGTACATCCCGACCACCTCGCCGTCCTGCTCCGCCACCCAGGTCGCAATCTCCGGTCCCAGAAAGTAGGCGCGGGCATCGTCTTGCGAGGTGTCCGCCGCGAACACATAGCTGTCGCCGCGCGCGACCACCGCCGCGAAGATCGCCCACATGCCGGGAAAATCGCCTTCGCACGCCGGGCGGATCGTGACGCCGTTCTTCGCTCCGTTCTTCGTTCCGAGTTCCCCGTTCAAGTGCTTCGTCCTTCGTCCTTCGTTCTTAGTTCTTCGGCATCTTCTCTGCCAGCTCGTCCGGGTCGTACAGGCGTCCCGCCTTCATGACCCGAGCCACGTCGATCGTGCGGGTGATGTCGGTTCGCGGATCGGTGTTGAGAATCACCAGGTCCGCGATCTTGCCGGCTTCGATGCTGCCCAGGTCGGCGCCGACCCCCAGCAACTCGGCGTTGCCGCGCGTCACGGCGCGCAGCGCGTCCATCGCCGGCATGCCGCCGTCCACGAACGACCAGAGCTCCCAGTGCAGGCCCAGCCCCGGGTGGTTGCCGTGGCCGCCGACGCCGAGCAGGCCGCCGGCCTTGTAGACCTCGTAGGCGCTGCGCGCCGCCGTCCGGTAGAAGTACTGGTCCTCGGGAATCAGGATCCGGATGGTGGTGAACCGATCGAGCAGGTCGTGGGGCATGAAGCGGCGGGCGCGCGGGTCGTCGTGCACGTCCTGGGTCGCATAGTAGTGCTCCATCGATCCCGGCTTGGCGTAGCCGGCCACGAAGGTCGGCGTATAAGCGGTCTTCGAACGCGCCAGCAGCTGCACCATGTCCTGGTAGAGCGGCGCGACCGGAATGCCGTGCTCGAAGTTGGTGAACCCGTCCAGGATCATCGTGGTCTGCACCTTGAGGCCGCCGCCTTCCGCCGTGATCATCAGCCCCTCCTCGCGGGCCGCCTGCTGCAGCCACTGCCGCTGCTCCCGGCGCGGCTGCAGGTACTGCTTCAGCCACTGGACGCCGTTGCGTTTCAGCCGCCGCACGTGCCGGCGCGCATCGTCCAGGTTCTCGACCACCACCACCTGATTGGCGCCGCCTTCACGTCCGAAGAAGAGCGGCCACCCTGTCCCGAACACCCGCGGACCGACCAGGTCGCCGGTCTCGACCATGTCCGCCTGCGCCACCGTGTCCCGCGTCGGCGCCGATACCTCGCGCCCGGTGGTCAGCCCGTAGGCGAGGTCGGCCAGGTACTGCCACTTGTGCGCCGGGAAGATCTCCTGCCCCTGGTAGTGACCATGCCAGTGCGCGTCCACCAGCCCGGGGAGAATGGTCTTGCCCCGCACGTCCACGACTTGCGCGTCGCGCGGCGCTGAGAGGCTCCCGGAGCGGCCGACGGCTGCGATGCGGCCGGAGGTGACCAGCACGTCGCCTTCCTCGATGACCTCGTCACCGCCCATCGTGATCAGCCGCGCGCCCTGCAGGAGGGTGCTGCCCGACGGAATCGCGCGCGGCGAGGTGACCTCGAGGCGCACCGATTCGACCTCGGCTTGCGCGCCGCTGCCGTCCACGGCGCCGACGCGCTGGCGGTAGGCCACGTTCGCGTAGCACCAGGTCAGGCGTCCCTCCCGGTCCCAGTCGAGATAGCCGCCCCCGTCGCGGGTGATCGTCTGCAGCGGCAGCAGCGGGCGGTCGAGATCGACCTCGAACGGTTCGTCCCCGGTCGCTGGCAGGCGCGTGACGTAGACCTCGTCCATCGAGACGAACGCGAGGTGGCGCTCGTCGGGTGAGAGGACGGCCTCTTCGACGTAACGGAAGCGCGCATGGGCGCGTCGATCGCCGCCGTCGAGCGCGACGCTGACGAGATCGTTGCGCGTGGCCGACGAGGCCGTGATGAAGTACAGCCGCGTGCCATCGGCCGAGAAGCGCGGGATCGGGTACCACCGCCCCGTCGTGCGCGGGCGCACCGTCGTCACCGTGCGCGACTCGCCGCCCTCCGCCGGGACCCAGACGATGGCGTGCCACGCGTCGTCTTCCCAGACATTGGCGCTGCTGCCGACGTTGGGCGGCCGCCACGACACCGCGATTCGCGACCCGTCGGGCGACCACGCCGGGTTCGCATACTGCCGCGCGATGCGCGTCACCTGCACCGGCCGGCGCTCGCCCGCGGCCGCGAGCGGAACTTTCCACACGTGCCCGCCGGCGGCCTCGTCCCAGGTGACGTAGGCCACCCAGGCGCCGTCAGGCGACAGGGCCGGGGCATATTCGCGCTGGTCGCCGCCGGTCAGTCGTGTCGGACGGACGCCGCGTCCGGCGATCCAGATCTTGCCGAGCGCCTCGAACACCACTTGATCCTTCGGGGCGAACTGTACCCAGCGAACCACGCGGGCGGTGACCGGAGCGTCGGTGATGGCGACCGGGAACACCGGGCGCTCGGGAAGGTCGAGCGCCACGTCCGCCGTGAACGGAATGGCGGTCGCGGCCGAGCCGTCGATCGGGATGCGCTGGAACGTGCCCCCGCTGGCGAGCACGATGCTGCGGCCGTCGGGCATGAACGAGAACCCCGGATACGCGTCGTAGTCGGTGGTGCCGCGCTGGTCGTCGCGATCGAGGCCGGTGCGCAGGTCCCGCTCCACACCCGACTCGATGTCGCGGACGACCAGGGCGCTCTGGCCGTGATCGCGGCGGATGAACGCCAGATGCCGGCCATCCGGCGCGATGGCGGGCCGCACCGCGCCGCGGTACCCCGTCGTCACCTGCGACACGTCGCCGGAACGCCGGTCCAGCCGCCACAACTGCCACGGCACCCAGGTGAAGTCGAGCACGCGGTTGCCGTGCGCGAAGTAGATCCAGCGGGCATCGGGGCTGAAGACCGGACCGTTGGGGTTGAAGCCGGGCTGCACCTCGCGCTCGGTGAGCCGCACGCCACGGCCACCGGCCCGGTGGTAGAGCCACAACTCCGCGGAACCGCGGCGGTTGAGCGTGGGGTCCTTGCGCACGACCACGTACTCGCCGTCGGGGGACCAGGCCGGCGCGGTCAGGCCGCCGTCGCGCTCCGCGGTCACCGCCAGGGCACCAGACCCGTCGGGGGCGACTGTCCAGATGTTGTCGCTGCCCGATCGATCGCTGGCAAAGGCGATGCGCCGGCCGTCCGGCGCCCAGCGCGGCTGCGTGTCGTAGGCGTTTCCATCGGTGATGCGGGTCGCCCGGCCGCCGGCAATGGGCAGGGTGTACAGGTCGCCGAGCAGATCGAAGACGAGCGTCCGGCCGTCGGGCGAGACGTCCACGCTCATCCAGGTGCCCTCCGATACCGTGAACGCGATCGGGCGTGCGGCGTGGACGGTCTCGACGCGAAGCGGAAGCGCGGCCAGCAGCGCGAGGCCGAGAAGCGTCAGGGTGGGTCTCATGGGTGATTCGCCTCGGGTACGGTTGATGGTCCGGTCCTGATCGGGAATGGCCGCGGCGCCGGTCATTGGCAATAGCGGCGGTCGAGCGCGCACGCCTTGTCGAGCGCCGCGGCCGCCGACGCGGCATCGCCGCGCAGCCGGAGCGCGAGCGACAGGTTGTGCTGCGCCTGGCCGCTCGCCGGGTTGAGCCCGACCGCCGTCGTCATCGCCTGCACCGCCTCGGTCGGGCGTTCCTGCAGCACGTACACCGCGCCGAGGGTGTTCCAGGCGTCGAAGTAGTCGGGCTCGATCGCAAGCGCCTGCCGTGCCATCGCCTCGGCGCGTGCGAGATCGCCGCGCGTGAAGGCCAGGGCGGCGAGGTTCTGGTAGGCGCGCATGTTCCGCGGTTCGTCCGCCACCACCGCGCGCAGCACCGATTCGGCGCGGTCGGTCTGCCCGATGCGCAGGCAGGCCAGGGCCAGCTTGAAGCGGGCGAGGACGTGGCGGGGGTTGAGCTGCACGGTGCGCTCGAGCGCGGTCACCGCCTCGCGATAGCGGCCCTCGGCGCCGAGAATGACGCCGCGCAGGTAGTGCACCTGCGTCAGGTCCTGCTCCATCGCGTCCGCGCGGCCGAGCGCCTCGAGCGCTTCGTCCGGCCGCCCGGCATCCGCGAGGGTGAGGGCAGTCATGACGAGCCGGTAGATCGCGATCTTGGACTTGGGATCGGGGCGCGCGCCGCCGGTGTCCCCGCGGTCGGGAGCGGGGCGTCCCTGGCCGATGTAGCCGAGCGCCATGAACTTCTCCGCCTCGACCGCGTCGAGGCCGTCACGGCGCGGCGCCGCCAGCGCGTTGGCCGAGGCACGGACGACGATCGACTGCAGCCGTGTCGCGGCCGCCGGCTCGGACGCCGCCAGGTTGTTCGCCTCGCCAGGATCCTCGCGCCAGCGGTACAACTCCGGTTGGGGTGCGTCCACGTACTTGGCGGACGAGGTGCGAATCGACTTGAGCTCGGCCCAATCGAACTGGTGCCGTGGCAGGAACGTCTCGCTGTAGGCGTCCAGTCCCGGGTCCCGGTTGCCGGCGAGATACGGCGTCAGATCCACGCCGTCGAGGGCGGCGCCCGGCGGCGGCGTCTCACCACCGTCGCCCGCGGCCGCCAAAGTCATCATGGTCGGCAGCACGTCGTGCAGTCGCACCTGTGGCTGGAAACGTCCCGCGGCGAGGCCCGGCGCCTTGAGCAGCCACGGGATGCGAATCGTCGAGTCGTAGACGAAGAAGCCGTGCGTGTCCTCGCCGTGCTCGCCGAGCGATTCGCCGTGATCGGACGTGACGCTCACCACCAGGTCGTCCCACAGGCCGCGCGTCCGGAGGGAGGCGACGAAGGCGCCGATGGCGCGGTCGGCGGCCGCCACTTCCCCGGCGTAGCTGCCGGACAGATACGGGGCGTGCGGCTCGAACAGGTGCACCCACAGGAAAAAGCTTGCCGCCGGATCGGGGCGTGCGGCGAGCCATCGGCTCGCCCGCTCGAGCGTCGCCTCGGCGCTGCGCTCCGGCTGCTGCCCCGGCATCTCGTCGTCGTACACGTCGAAGCCGGCGTCGAGGCCGTAGCGGCGATCGAGGACGACGGCACTGACGAAGGCGGCGGTGTCGTAGCCGAGCGACTGGAGGCGCGCGCTGTAGGTCGGGGTGGCGGCGGCCAGGGCGTCGATGTGATTGTCGCGCACGCCGTGCGCCGGCGGGATGCGGCCGGTCAGCAGCGAGGCGTGGGCCGGCAGCGTGAGCGGGCCGACGCTGATCGCGGTGTCGAAGACGACGCCCTCGGCGCCGAGCGCGAACAGGGCCGGGGCGCCCTGCGCGGTGACGTGATCCGGGCGCAGGGTGTCGACGGTGATGAGGATCATCGAGCGCCGCGCCGGCGCCGGCGTGCACGCACTCACGCCGGCCGCGGCGAGCACCAGCACGAGGACGCGGATCACGGCAGCGGACACCGGCAGACTCCCGAGAGACGCGCGGGCGGCGGCGTGCGGCCGCACGCCCGCGGCAACTACGTCGAGGGCGATCAGAAGATCAGCTTGATCGCCAGCTGGATCTCGCGCGCGGCGAACGCTTGCGTCGAGCGACCGAAGGTCGCCTGCGCCATGTTGCCGTTCGGCCGCTGCAGGTTGACGCGGTCGAACAGGTTGAAGGCTTCGGCGCGGATCTGGATGCGCGAATTGCCGGCGGGCAGACGGAAGTCCTTGAACAGCGACAGGTCGGTGCTGGCGAAGCCAGGCCCGCGGTAGGAATTGCGCGGCAGCGTGCCGAGCACGTCCGGGCGCGGGAAGTCGGCGGCCACGAACAGCCCGTCGCGATACGCCTGCTGGCTGTTGTTGGGCAGCTCGAGACCGAAGGCCGGCAGGTTGGGGCGATCGTTGTTGACGCCGTCGCCGTTGTAGTCGCCGCCGGCGGCAAAGCTCAGGCTGGTGTTGACGTTGAACGGGAACCCGCTCTGCAGCGCGGTGACGCCGTTGATCTGCCATCCGCCGAGCAACATCCCGGCCACGCCCGTGTTGTTGCGCAAGAACGGCACTTCCCACAACCAGTTGATCGCCAGGCGGTGGCGGACGTCGAAGTCCGCCGGCCCCCACTCGAGCTCGAGCGCGCGCGCGTCCACCGGCAGGCCGCCGACCTGCACGTCGGAGCCGTCGTCCATCGCCTTGCCGAGGGTGTACGAGACCTGGCCGGAGAACCCGCGCGTGTAGCGCTTGTTCAACTGCAGCTGCATCCCGTGATACTCGCTGCGCGCCAGCATCGCGCGGTAGTTGATGCCCCCGAACGTCGGGTTGAGGCGGTCGAGGCGGCCGTCGAACAGATCGCCGCGCACCGTGTTGAAGTCCACGAGCCGGCCGTAGTTGCGGCCGACGTTGCCGAGGTAGTTCGCTTCGACCACCATGTTGGCGCCCAGTTCGGCCTGCATGCCGACGAACCACGCGTGGGTGTAGGCGTCGCGGGTGTTCGGGATCGGGCACGCGCAGCGACTGCGTGGTGGTGCCGAAGGCGGGATTCCAGCCGATGATGTTGCCGACGATGCCCAGCCCCGGCTGCACGCCGATGTTGTTGTTGGGGCCGGTGATGGTGATCGGCTCGTTGCGCGCGGCTGCCGTCCGGGTTGATCGGCCCGTAGGCGATCGGCAGCCCGGCGTGCGACGGCGTCGTCACCGGGGTGGCGCTGGTGAAGGCGTAGTCGGGCGGGTTGAAGCGGATGTTCGTGATCGAGTTGTTGAACAGCCGCTCATAGGCGATGCCGTAGCCGCCCCGTACGGCCACACTCCCGTTCGAGAGCGGGTCCCAGGAGAAGCCCATCCGCGGCGCGAAGTTGTTGAAGTCGTCGGGCACCACCTGATCGACCCGGCCGACGCGTCGCCGTCCGCACCTGCTCGAAGATGTCGCCGCCGCTGCCGAGGATGATGTTGGTCAGCAGGCCGTTCGCCTCGGACGGCCGGCCGAACCACTCGTGCCGGATGCCGAGGTTCACCGTCAGGTTGGTCAGGATCTTCCAGTCGTCCTGCACGAACACGCCGCTCTCCCAGAAGCGGAAGTTGCGCGTGTTCGGCTCGATCAAGCCGGTGGCCGGGTTGACGCCGAGAATCGTGACCGAGCGCACCTCGTCCATCGCGAAATCGAGGACGTTGGCAAAGGCGAGGCCGGGCCGCCGTACGGCGAAGTCCGAGTCATCGCGCACGTGGCGGACTTCGCCGCCGAACTTCACGTTGTGGCTGCCGCGCGACATCGACACCGTGTCCACCCAGTGGAACGTCTTCTGCGTGAACACGGCCGGGTTGGTGGGCAGGTTGCCGAATGCGATGGTGCCGTCGTCGAACGTGATCGAGGGCACGCCGGCGTTGTTCGCCTCCAGGCCGCGCTCGCGGCTGACGTAGCCGAACCGGGCTTCGTTGACCGTGCGGTTGGAGATGACCTGGGTCACGCCGATGGTCAGGTTCTTGCCGTTCTCGACGATGGGCTGGTTGAAGCCGGGGCGCGGCACCGTCTGGTTGTCGTCCCGGATCCGGTCGTCCTGCAGGTAGCGCCCCATCACCCGCATCGACGAGGTCAACTCGTGGTCGAGCCGGAGGTTGTACTGATCGGTCGTCGTCTTCTCCGCGATGCTCATGTTCACGGTCCCGATGTCGGGGATGCCGTCGGGCGTCCCCTGCAGGGCGTTGCGGTACTGCGTGCCGCCGGTGGACACGTAATTGGGATTGGAGACCACCCCGGGGGTGTTGATCGAGCTGTCGTTGGCCAGACCGCTGACCGGACGGCCGATGTCGCGCACGTTGCTGGTCGGCAGCGGCGAGGGGAAGTTCTGGAACAGGAAGTTGGCGATCGAGTTCGGGTTGAGCGTGGCAACCAGCTGCCGCAGCTCCGGCGTCTCCACGGTCCGCACCAGCGTCACCCCGCGGTTCACCCGCAGCCCCTCGTAGCCGGCGAAGAAGAACGTCTTGTCGCGGCGGACCGGCCCGCCCAGCGTGCCGCCGAACTGGTTGAAGTTCAGCGGATCCTTCGCCGACGCGAACACGGTCTTCTCGTCGAGGGCGTCGTTGCGCAGGAACTCGTAGGCGGTGCCATGCGCGCGGTTGCTGCCCTGCTTGGTCACGACGTTGACGACCGGCGGCGCTGTTGCGGCCGAACTCGGCCGAGATGTTGTTCGACGAGACGCGGAACTCCTGGACGATGTCGACGTTGGGGTTGACCGCGACGCGGCCGGCGGTGAACTGATCGTTGTTGTCGGTGCCGTCGAGCAGGAAGTTGTTGGCGCGGTTGCGCTGGCCGTTCATGAACGCCGAATCGCCGCCGGCCGTGCCGCCGAGCACCACGTTGCCGGGATTGCCCGTGGCGCCGGGCTGCAGCTCCATCAACTGGAAGACGTTGCGGCCGTTCAGCGGCAGCTCGCTGACGCGCTTCTCGTCCACCAGCGTCGAGATGCGGCCCTCTTCGGTGTTGATGAGCCGCGCCTGCGATTCGACGGTCACCGTTTCGCCGAAGCCGCCGATCTCCAGCGTGAAGTCGAGGCGGACGGTGTCGCCGACGGTCAGCAGCACGCCGGACTGCGTGACTGTGCGGAAGCCCGACAGCTCGGTCGTCACCTCGTAGGTGCCGCGCGGCAGATTGGTGACGCGATACAGCCCTTCGTCACCGGACACTACCTGGCGCACCTCGCCGGTTTCGGTGTTGCGCAGCGTGACGGTGGCGCCCGGCACGACGCCGCCGGTGGCGTCCTTCACCGCGCCAGTCAGACTCGCGCCGGCCTGGGCAGCGGCACTGCCCGGCACGAACGCAATGAGAGCGAGAACCAGCCCGAGAGTCTTGGTCATGTCAACCTCACGCAGGCGGTGGGGACGGCCTGCCGTTCGGATCAATTGGCAACACACACGCGTCAACGAAGCGACGGCGACAGTGTGGTCGGGCCGCGTACGGGTGTCAAGCTGCGAAATGCTGGGACGAATGGTCGATGCCAGGCGGACATGACCCGCATGCTCGCGCGGGATGCGGGCGCCGTATGACAATGAGCCCGTGACCGTCGATCCCCTGGCGCCTGCCGTCGCCATCGCGCGGCTCGTGCAGCAGCGCGGCGGACGCGCGCTGCTCGTCGGAGGCTTCGTCCGCGACCGGCTGCTCGGCCTGCCGTCCAAGGACCTCGACGTCGAGGTCTTCGGCGTTCCTGAAGCCGAGTTGCGGGCGCTGCTCGGGCAGCTGGGCCGCGTCGAGGTCGTCGGCCAGGCGTTCGCGGTCTACAAGGTCGGCGGCGTCGACGTCGCACTGCCGCGCCGCGAATCGAAGAGCGGACCGGGACACCGGGGATTCACCGTCACCGGCGATCCGGCGATGACGGTGGCCGAGGCCGCGCGGCGGCGCGATTTCACCGTCAACGCCATCGCCTGGGATCCGCTGTCCGACGTCTACGAGGACCCGGTGGGCGGACGCGACGACCTGGCGCACCGGCGCCTGCGCCTGGTCGACCCGGCGACCTTCGCCGACGACTCGCTCCGCGTGCTCCGCGCCCTGCAGCTCGCCGCGCGCTTCGAACTGACGATGGACGAAGGCACCGCCGCCGTGTGCCGCGGCATCCCGCTCGACGACTTGCCGGCCGAGCGCATCTGGGGCGAGATGGAGAAGCTGCTGTTGCGGGCGGAGCGGCCGTCGATCGGCTTCACCCTTGCGCACGAGCTCGGCGTGACCGGGCGGATCCTGCCCGAGATGCAGGCGCTCATCGGCTGCCCGCAGGAGCCCGAGTGGCATCCCGAGGGCGACGTGTGGATTCACACGCTGATGGTCATCGACCAGGCGCGGCAGCGCAACGGCGGACCTCGATCGGGCGCGGCTGGCGGCCGTCATGCTGGGCGCCGTGTGCCACGACTTCGGCAAGCCGGCGACCACCGCGGCCATCGACGGCCGCATCCGCTCGCTCGGGCACGAGGAAGCCGGCGTCGCGCCGGCGACGCGGCTGCTCGACCGCCTCAACGTCCATGCGCTCGACGGCTTCGACGTCCGCGCCCAGGTGCTCGGGCTCACCGCGCACCACCTCAAGCCGGGCGCGTTCTACAAGGTGCGCGACGAGCTGACCGACGGCGCCTTCCGCCGGCTGGCGCTGAAAGTGGACCTCGACCTGCTCGCGCGGCTGGCGCGCGCCGACTGCCTCGGGCGCGCCGGCGACTTCGACTGCTCGGCGATGGACTGGTTCGTCGACCAGGCGCGACGGCTCGGCGTCGAGCACGAGCCCCCCGCGCCGATCCTGATGGGCCGCCACCTGCTGGAGCTCGGGATGCCGCCCGGTCCCGACATGGGGAAGATCCTGAAAGCCGTCTACGAACTGCAGCTCGACGGCGTGGTCGCGGACCTGCCGGCGGCGATCGCACACGCCCGTGCCGCGCTCGCCAGCGGCGGCGACCGGCCGTAATCGTCCGAATGTCGGCCGTCAGGCCCGGGTGAGGTACTCCGCGAACTGTCTCCGGCTCGACGTTGCCGCCGCTGACGATGGCGACGACCGGGCCGCGGACGGTATCGACATGGCCCAGCCCGAGCATCAGCGCGGCGGTGGTCACCGAGCCGCTCGGCTCGACGACCAGGCGGGCGTGGCGGAACAGCCAGGCGATGGCGCGCACCATGGCCTCGTCCGGGACCGTCACGACCTCGTCGACGAAGGCGCGCACGTGCTCGAACGTCAGCTCGCCCGGCCGGATGGTCAGCAAGCCGTCGGCGATGCTCGCGGTGCGGTCCAGTGTCGTCGGCCGGCCGGCGACGAGTGACGTCGACATCTTTGCCGCGCCCGCCGGCTCGACCCCGACGACCCTGACGCCGGGCGCCCGCTGCTTGATCGCGGCGGCGACGCCGGAGCTCAAGCCGCCGCCGCCGACCGGGACCAGCACGGTGGCCGCCTCCGGACACTGCTCGAGGATCTCGAGGCCGGCGGTCCCCTGGCCGGCGATGATCATCGGGTGGTCGAAGGGCGGCACGATGGTGAGCTGCCGCTCGGCGGCGAGGGCCTCGGCGCGGACCTTTCGATCCTGCGACGTGGTGCCGGCGAACGTCACCTCGGCGCCGTAGCCGCGCGCCCCCTCGACCTTGACCGCCGGGGCCGTGGTCGGCATGACAATCACCGCCGGCGCGCCGAGCGTGCGTGCGGCGAGCGCGACCGCCTGCCCGTGATTCCCGGACGAGTACGTGATGACGCCCCGCTGCAGCTGGTCGCGCGAGAGCTGCGCCAGCATGTTGCAGGCGCCGCGAATCTTGAAGGCGCCCATCGGCTGCAGGTTCTCGCACTTGAGCCACAGCGTGCCCGGCGCGGCGCCCGCCGGTCCGGCGTCGGGACGGGCGTCCCCGGCGGCCGGCCACGGGACCTCGAGGAGCGGGGTGCGGCGTGCGGTGGGGCGAATGCGCAGCGCCGCCGCTTCGATGTCCGCGAGCGAGACCAGCGTGGACATACCTAGCTCTTGGCGCGGACGTTGGCGAACTGGTCGCCCTCGTTGTAGCGCGGCATCTCGTCGCTGGCGGCAATCCGCCAGGCGAGCTGCGCCAGCAGCTTGAGGTCGGCGATGGCACCGCTGAAATCCCACGCCGGATCGAACTCGTCGCTCGGTTGATGGTAATCGGTGGTGTTGTAGGCCTCCTGCCGGGCCTTCAGCGCCGCGGCGTCAGGCCCGGTGAACGTCTGCGGCTCGCTGATCGACAGCGCCGGCACGCCGGCCTTGGCGAGGGGAAAGTGATCGGAGCGGAAGAACGATCCGCGCTCGGGGTGCTGGTCGGCGCCGATCGTGCGGCCGCGCTCGCGCGCCACCGCCTCGGCCATCGGCCCGAGCGTCGAGCGATCGGCGCCGAGCAGCACGATGTCGCTGCTCGGGCCCAGATAGTTGATGCCGTCGACGTTGATGTTGGCCGCCGCCTGATCGAGCGGCAGCGGCGGGTGCTGCGCGAAGTACTCGGCGCCGAGCAGTCCGGATTCCTCCGCCGTCGTGAACACGAACAGCATCGAGCGGCCCGGCCGCACCTCCGCGCGCACCATCGCCTGGGCCATCATCAGCAGGCCGGCGCAGCCGGACGCGTTGTCGTAGGCGCCGTTGAAGATGCGGTCGGCGTCCGGCTTGTCGCCGGGCCGCGGGTCGCGGGTGCCGAAATGGTCGTAGTGCGCGGTGAGGATCACCGCCTGCTGCGCGCTGGCACCGGTCAGCACGCCGATCACGTTCGGCGTCGTCTTGCGCGCCGTGCGCTGCTGCAGCGTCGCCGCCGCACGCACGCCGAGCGGCACCGGCTTGAACCCGCGCCGCACGGCGGCGGTGCGCAGCTGCTCGAGATCGCGGCCGCCGCGCCGGGCCAGATCGCGCGCCGCGGCATCGGTCATCCACGCCTTGATGGCGAGCGCCGGCGCCCCGGCGGCCGGCGGCAGCGCGTACTGCGTGCCGGTCCACGACGACTGGACCACCTGCCACGGATAGGTCGCCGACTCGTCGGTGTGGATGAGCAGGGCGCCGGCCGCGCCCTGCCGCGCCGCCTCTTCGAACTTGTAGGTCCAGCGTCCGTAATAGGTCAGCGCCGGGCCGCCGAACAGCGCCGGTTCGTCCGCGGGGGCCGGCGGGTCGTTGACCATGACCAGCACCCACTTGCCCTTGACGTCGACCCCGGCGTAGTCGTTCCACTGCAGTTCCGGCGCGACGATGCCATGACCGACGAACACCACCTCGCCCTGCACGTGCTCGCGCGCCCGCTCCGTGCCCGAGAACGCGACCACGTCGTCGTAGTAGCGATAGCTCCGGCCGGGCACGCTCAGGGTGAACGAGCGATCGACGGTGGCTTCGACGATGGGCACCTGCTGGAAGTAGGTTCCGTTGTCGCCGCCGGGCTCGAGGCCCATCGCCGCCAGCTGCGTCGCCAGATACTCCGCCGCCAGGGTGCCGCCCCGCGTCGAGGGCGCGCGCCCCTCCATGAGGTCGTGCGACAGCATGCGGATGTGCGCCTCGAGCGGCGCTTCGCGGATTTCGTCTTCCGCCGGGCCGCTCGGCGGCGGCGCCGTGGCGGGTGCGGGCGGGGTGGACGGCGTGCAGGCGGCGAGCGTGCACAGCAGAACGGCGGCGAGCGGCGTGCGCATGCCGCCAGTATATCGGGCGGCGCGCGCGGGCGGGCCGACCGTCAGGCCTCGGCCTGACGCCGTCCGCCGCGGAACTCCTCGAACAGCCGCGGGATGTTGGCGGTCACCTTCGACAGCGTCGGCGCCCATCCCAGCGCCCGCGCGCGCGGGCTGCGCACGCGCTGGTCGAGGGCGAGGGCATCGGCGTAGACACCCAGCTTCCGCCGCGCTTCGGGCATCGGCATGTAGCGCACGTCGGGGCGCTGCGGCAGGTGCTCGCCGATCGCCTCGACGATGTCGTTCACCCGCTCGTCCCTTTCGTCGTTGGCGTGGAAGATCCCGCGTGCCTCCGGCGCCTGCAGCAGCCGGACGTAGAGCTCGGCGAGGTCGCGATCGTAGACGGTGGGCCACCGGTTCTTGCCCGGTCCGACCACGCGCACCAGGCCGTTCAACGCGTCCTTGAGCAGGTCGGAGACGAGGCCGCGGGCGCCGCCATAGACGATGCCCGGGCGGATCACGACGGTGCGCAGCCCGTTGTCGGCGCCCGCCTCGAGCACCCGCTGCTCGTGCGCCGGGCGCCAGGCGACGTGCGCCACGGGATCGATCGGCGTCGCTTCGTCGGCGGGCCGCGTCGTCATGCCGAGCACCCACACCCCGGAGGTGTAGATGAGGACGGGCGCCGACCCGGCGGGCCGCCCCTTCAGCGAGCCGATCAGCGTCTCGATGGCGTCGCGATCCTTGTCGACCCCCCGCGGCGAATCCTCGAAGGCGGTATGGATGACGGCTTCAGCGTCGTCGAGCGCCGCGCGAAACCCGGCGGGCGCGCCGAGCTCGCCGACGACCGGCGTGGCGCCGCGCGCGGCGAGGCGGGCGGCCTTCTCCGGGTCGCGGACGACCGCCGTCACTCGATGTCCACCGCGCAACAGCGCCTCGAGCACCGCCGATCCGATGTAGCCAGTCGCGCCGGTCAGGAATACCCGCATCATGCACCCATGGCCGGGCGTCGCCCCGCCATCCTTCACTTGCCTGAGGCAGCAAGCCCCGCATTGTACCGCGTCAAATGTCCCACACGCGTCCGCCGTCGAAGAACGTGATCATCCCGTCTTCGCTGACCTTCAGCACCGGACCGTGACGGCTGGCGGCCATGGCCGCCGTCGTGCGCGCCCCTTCGCTGAGGCCGGTTTCGAGCGCCCCGGGCGGATGGCGGAGGATGGCGCCAACCGCCAGCAGCTCGCCGCCGGGCTCGGTGACGATGGCGCCGTCGAGCGTCGCCAGCGACTCGAGCACGCTGGCGTCGAGCGCGGTCACCGTGCGGCCGGCGAGCACGTGCAGCAGGTGACGCCGCGACGGCGTGTCGGGATCCGACGCCTGGCCGAGCAGCTCCATGTCGAGCCGGTCCTGATCGCCGATGAGTTGCGACAGCGACTCGATCGGCCGGCGCAGGACGACGAACAGCGCGCCTTCGCGCTTGTCGGCGAGGTCGAGGGCGGTCTGGAACAGGCGCCGGGCCAGTGCCGGACGGCCGACCGCGGCCGCCCACATCACGTACTTCGCCTGCAGGTCGAACAGGTGCCAGTCGGCGTTGCGGAACGAGAACACCTCGGCGCCCTCGGCGAACACCTTGATCTCGCGGCTCGGGCTGAGGACGATGCACACGTGCCGGCCCAGCCGCGTGGCTTCGGCGTGCGGGGCGTACGCCTGGGCGCACGGCACTTCCACCTCGCTCGGCTGCCCGATCGAGGCCCAGCCCCAGCGCCCGATGTCGACGATGTCGAGGAGGCGGCCGTCGCGCGCCACCAGGAACACGGTGCGCACGCCGTCGGCGAGACGGAAGAAGCTCTTGATCGACGTGAGGGCGCCCGTGTAGTGCGGCGAATCGCGCTCGGCGGCCGGGTAGGCGCCGACCGGATCGGCGTCGCCTTCGAGCAGCAGCACGCCGGTCGAGATCGGCTTGTTCTCGTAGCTGGACAGCGCGGCGATGCGCATCATCTCCAGCACTTCGGCGACGCGCTCCGAGCGGCCGCCGTCCGCACGCGGCGAGTACGGCGTCCCGTCGAAGAACGCCCCGACGTAGCGGTCCTCGATGGCGCCGCGAAACAGCCCCGACCGCTCGACCATCAGCTGCGGGTTCAGAATCGCGCGGTAGCGGGACTCCAGGACGCTGCCGATCGCGCGCGCGAAGCGCACCTCGTGCCGGGTGAACGGCCGCCGCTCGGGCACGCGCAGGACGTAGCGGTTGCCGAACCAGCGGACGGCCAGCACGCTGGGGTCATCGGTCGGATCGATCGACAGCCGGCCGTCCGACGACGGCGACGGCAGCGGGTTGGTCTCCAGCGTCGCGCGCTCGAAGAACCGGCTCAGCGCGCGCTGCAGGAACGAGTCGTAATGAGCGCCGACGATGAAGGCCGGCGGGATATTCGTGGCCAAGGGTGGGATCATAATCCGAGTGCGGGCGCGGGTGCGGGGCTGCGGGCTGGAGGTGGTGGTGAATGGCGCGTGAGACGCTGATCGACCTGTTCCGGGATCTGGGCGGCCATCGCGGCGACTGTCTCGTCTACGACGATGGCTACCGGGTCCGCCGGCACTCCTACGCAGCGGTCACACGCGCGGCGCGGGGATTCGCGGCGCGCCTGGCCGCCGCCGGCATCGGCAAGGGCGACCACGTCGTGTTCTGGGGCGAGAACCGGCCGGAATGGATCGCCTGCTACTGGGGCGCCATCATCGCCGGCGTCGTCGTCGTCCCCATCGACTATCGCGCCTCCGCCGAATTCCTCACCACCGTGTCCGGCATCGTCGAGGCGCGCGCGGTGATCGTCGGTGACGACGTGCGGATGCCGGACGCCGTTGCCGACCAGGCGCTCGGAGTCCCGGCGCAGGCGGTCTGGCGATTCGACGATCTCGACTGGGACGGGGACGGCCCGATGCCGGACGCTGGCGTCACCCGCGACGACATCGCGCAGATCGTGTTCACCTCGGGCGCCACCGCCGAACCCAAGGGCGTCGTCATCCGCCACCGCAACGTGCTCGCCAACGTCGTGCCGGTGGAACGCGAAGTCCTGAAGTACAAGAAGTACGCCAAGCCGTTTCTCCCGCTGCGGTTCCTCAACCTGCTGCCGCTGAGCCACCTGTTCGGCCAGTCGATGGCCGCCAACATCCCGCCGATGGTGGACGGCACGGTGGTGTTCATGCGCAGCTTCAACCCGCACGACATCGTGCGGATGGTGAAGCGGTGGCGGATCTCGGTGATCGTGTGCGTGCCGAAGATTCTCGACGTGCTCCGCGACCACGCGCTCCGCCTCGACCCCGCCGCCGCCGACCCGCCGGCCCGTCGGCTCGGCATCCCGCAGCGATGGTGGCGATATCGCCGCCTGCACCGGGCGTTCGGCCTCAAGTTCTGGGCCTTCGTGGTCGGGGCGGCGCCGCTGCCGCCCGACCTCGAGGATTTCTGGAAGCGCCTCGGCTTCGTCGTCATCCAGGGATACGGCCTGACCGAGACGGCGCCGATCGTCACGCTCAATCACCCGTTCAAGACGACCAGCGGCTCGGTCGGGACGCCGATTGCCGGCGTCGAGGTGCGCATCGCCCCCGACGGAGAAATCCTCGTCCGCGGCGAGAACGTGACCTCCGGCTACTACCAGGCGAAGGGCCCGGCGGCGACCCCCGCCGTGGCGCCCGACCGCCCGCTCGACGCGGACGGCTGGCTGCACACCGGCGACATCGGCGCCCAGGACGCCGAGGGGCGCATCTTCATCAAGGGCCGCAAGAAGGAAATGATCGTCACCGCCGACGGGCTCAACGTTTTTCCCGACGACGTCGAGCGCGTGCTCGACGCGCAGCCGGGCGTCCGCGAGTCGGCGGTCGTCGGCAGCCGGGCCGACGGCGAGGAGCGCGTCCACGCCGTGCTCGTCCTGGATCCGGCCGCCGACGCCGAGGCGGTGGTCCGATCCGCCAACAGGAACCTGCACGATCATCAGCGCATTCGCAGCGTGTCTGTCTGGACGAGCGGCGAGCTGCCGCGCACCGAGGGCACGAGGAAGCTCAAGCGCCAGGCCATCCGCGACTGGGTGGCGCGCGGCGCGCGCCCGGTCGCGACCGCCGCCGGCGACGACCCGCTGACGGCACTCCTCGCCCGGTTCGCCGGCGGCCGCGCCCTCGGCGACGACACCGCCCTCGACGACCTCGGCCTCAGCTCGCTCGAGCGCGTCGAGTTGCTGGTGGCCATCGAGGATCGGCTGCAGACGCGGGTGGACGAATCGCGTTTTGCCGCGGCGCGGACCCTCAGCGACGTCAAGGCGCTGCTCGCCAGCCCGGCGCCCGACGCGGAGGCGATCGAGCCGGTGGACTTCCCGAGCTGGAACCGGCACCCGATCGTCGGCGTGGTCCGGCGGCTCAGCCTCGCCCTGTGGATCCTGCCGCTCGCCCGCGTCTTCGCCTGGCTGCAGGTGGAGGGGCGCAGCCATTTGCACGGACTGCGCGGGCCGGTGGTCTTCGCCGCCAACCATCAGAGCCACTTCGACGTGCCGGTGATTCTCGCCGCGATGCCCGGCGACGTGCGCGCGCGCCTGGCGCCGGCGATGCTGAAGGAGTTCTTCCGCGCCCACTTCTTCCCCGAGGGCCAGCCGTGGCGGCAGATCCTCGCCAAGCGCGTGAACTACTATCTGGCCGCGTTCTTCTTCAATGCCTTCCCGCTGCCGCAGCGCGAGGCCGGGGCGCGGCAGACGCTGCGCTACATCGGCGACATCACGGGCGCGGGCTTTTCGGTCCTGCTGTTCCCGGAGGGGGTCCGATCGGAGACCGGCGAGATGACGTCGTTTCGCGGCGGCATCGGGATGATCGCGTCGCGGCTCGGGCTGCCGGTCGTGCCGGTGCGCATTCGCGGCGTGCACCAGATCCTGCACGTCACGTCCCGCTTCCCGACGCCGGGTCGCGTCCAGGTCAGCTTCGGCGCGCCGCTCCACTTGAAGGGCGACGACTATGCGGCGCTGGCCCGGCAGGTCGAGGACGCCGTGCGCGCCCTCTGACCCCCCTCGCCGGTCGCCGACCCCCGCGCCGGGTCGCTCGATCGGCCAATTTCCGCCGCCGCAGCCGCACGGACATATGTGGCATAATGGTTGCTTCACTGAATGAGCAAAGACGATCTCATAGACATGCAAGGCACGGTTGTCGCCGTGCACAGCGGTGGCCTCTACCGCGTGCAGGTGGACGCCGGCCATGAAGTATTGGCGCAGTTGAGCGGCCGGATGCGGCGGTTTCGCATCAAGGTCGTGCCCGGCGACCGGGTCACGGTCGGCATTTCCCCCTACGATCCACAGCGCGGAATCATCACGTTCCGCGCCAGGTAACTGACAGGTGAGTTCACCAGCTACTAGCTCTGCCCGTTCGTCGCGGCGGGGCCGACCGGGGTCCCGTCCGGGAGGCCCGCGCTCGCGCCGCCCGCGGTCACACACGCCGCACGCGATCGAGACCAACGTCCTGGCGCCCGACATTCCGTGGGAGCCCATTGACGCCGACGCGCCGCCGATCCCGTTCTCGACGCTGTCGCTGCACCCGCAACTGATGCAGGGCCTGCGCGATCTCGGATACGAGGGCACGCGGCCGGTCCAGGGCGCCGTCATCCCGCGCGCGCTCGACGGCGGCGACGTCGTCGCCTGCGCGGAGACCGGCACCGGCAAGACCCTCGCCTTCGCGCTGCCGATCCTGCAGCAG
This sequence comes from uncultured Acidobacteriota bacterium, assembly GCA_963707795.1. Lineage (GTDB taxonomy): Bacteria > Acidobacteriota > Vicinamibacteria > Vicinamibacterales > UBA2999 > JACCSI01. The sequence continues at coordinate 2,942,875 of OY970174.1, forward strand.
CTGCTCAGCGAGCAGCCGCCGTTCGGCGACCCGGCGCGCGAGCCGTACACGCGCGCGCTGATCCTCGCGCCGACGCGCGAGCTGGTCGTGCAGATCGAGGACGCGTTCGTCGGCCTCACCTATCATTCGCCGGTTTCGACCGTGCCGGTGTTCGGCGGCATGCCGATGGATCCGCAGGAGCGCGGCCTCAAGGCCGGCGCCGACATCGTCGTCGCCACCCCGGGACGGCTGATGGACCACATGCGCCACGGGGCCACCGACTTCGTCCGCCTGCAGGTGCTGGTCCTCGACGAGGCCGACCGCATGATGGACATGGGCTTCTGGCCCGACGTCCAGCGCATCGTCAGCGCGCTCCCGCCGGAGCGCCAGACGCTGCTGTTCTCGGCGACGATGCCGGGGGAAATCCTGAAACTGGCGCGCGAAGTCCTGCGCATGCCGCGCTACCTGCAGGTCGGCGCCAATCGCGGCGCCGCGCGGACCATCCGCCACTCGATCGAAGCAGCTCGGCCGCGGCGAGAAGCTGGACTGGCTCGCGCATTTCGCCCGCCGCGTCGCCGCCGGCCCGGTGCTGGTGTTCGTGCGCACCAAGATCGGGGCCGACCGCGTCGCGCGGCAGTTGCAGGCCAAGCACATCCGCGCCGCCGCGCTGCATGCCGACCGGACGCAGCAGGAACGCCTGCAGGCCGTCGAGGGGTTCCGCTCGGGCAAGCACCCGGTGCTGGTGGCCACCGACATCGCCGCACGCGGGCTCGACATCGAGGGCATCGCGCACGTCGTCAACTTCGAGGTGCCGGACACGCCGGAGGCCTACGTGCATCGTGTCGGACGCACGGGCCGGGCGGGCGCCGAGGGGCATGCCATCACGCTGGTGGCCCCGGATGAGCAACGCGCCTGGCACGCGCTCGAGGCCCGTATTGGACTCCAGCTTCAATAACGGCCCGCCGCCGCCGCCCGAGGGCGATGGCGGCGCGGTCGTACCGTCGCCGGCGACGGAGCGGTTCCTGTCCTGCCGGTGGCGCAAGCCCGCCGAAAACGGCGCTCCCGACCACTGCACGCATCGCGACGTGCTTCCGATGGCGGGCATCGCCGGCTTCGTCCCCGACTCGTGGTGCCCCGACTGCGCCTTCTACAAGGCCAAGCGGACGCCGCGCAAACGGCCGGAGGAGACCCCGGCCGACGAGTCGTGGCGCCGCTGGTAAAGGCGCCGTCCCGGGCTCGAGTTCGTCCCGCGTGCGCGCGGCGCCACGCCTGTCACGAGCCCAAGCGCTGCATGGCCTGCGCCGCGAGCTTCAGCGCGCCGCCCCGATCCGCCGCTGCGGTCAGGTAGTCGACGCGCAGGTAGCGGTCGCCTTTCAGGAACATCAGCGCCCCGGTCATCCCGTCCACGCGGCCTTTGTCCCACGGCCCCTCGATCGCCGCTTTCTCGAGCGGAGCGACCGCACCGACGAGCGCACCAATCCCGCCGCCGATGTTGAAGGTCGACGCGCCATCGCTCCATTCCGGCGTGATGATGAACGCGCGGTGGCCGGGCGTGAAGTACGCGCACGCCTTGCCCTTGTCGTACGCAAACGGCGTGTCCTCGACCGCCCGGTAGGGATCGACCACGAGGGGCCCGAGCACCGCTTCGGCTTCGGCGCGCGTCAGCAGGCTGCACGGATTGCGATCGCCGCCACCCAGCGACAGGACCTGGTAGGTGTTCTCCGCGGCAAACGGCAGGTCGGGTATGCGGTCGCGCACGTGAGCAGCCAGTTCGATTTGTCGCTCCCTGGTAATCTCAGGCGGCGAAAACACCGAGATCGAGACGTGGCCGACACGTCCGATCCAGGTATACGGCATGCCGCTGGCCGAGTCCCAGCCCGGCGGCGGAGCGGCCTTTTTCGCAGCCGCGGACGAGGGCTGGCCCAACTCCCTGGCGAACATCTTCCCGACGGCCGCCGTGGCCAGGTCGCCGACGATACTGCCGCCTTTCGGGTCGACGGTGACCCTGACCAGCGAATCGAAGTCGCGATCCTCGCCGTCGCGGCCCTTGATGCCGTCGATCTCCCGCATCTTGCGGCGGAGTTCGATCATTCTGGTGAACGCCGCGCTCTTCTCGGCCAACGGGTAGGTGCACTCATTGCCCGCCGCGCGAGGCTGGCCCTCGAGCGTGCCAATGATCCGTTCGACCTCCGCGACGGGAATCCACCCGCAGGCGTCATCGGGTTTGCTCGCGGTCTTCACGGCCGCGGGTGGCGGGTCGGCCGTGGGTGGCGGGTCGCCCGCGGGTGCCGCCGCTCCTCCGGCGCTGGCCCGGTCCCCGCCCGGGGATCCACACGCGGCGATGGCGATCAGGACGGCAACGACGGCGAGTCGCGGCGCAAGACGGGAAAGGGATCGCACCATCAGGACATCCTCGCGGTCCCCGACCTGCGGCACAACTACCCGCATGGGTAGGGTGTCCGCCGGGATCGTCGATCAATGGACCCTACCCGGCTGGGTAGTTTCGATGCGCTGGTCGCAGCGGATACTGTCCGCCCGTGAGCGCGGCGATACGGTCAGGGGCGTTGGCATTGATGTGGCTCCCCTGCCTCGCGTGCGGGCCCTCGTCACCGCCAGCAAAGACTCGGGTGCAGCCAGCTGCCGCGGCACGACCATCGACGGAGAGCCCGCAACCGTCGAACGGCGCCGCCCCGGCGGACCCGTCGACGTCGGGCGGTGTGGCCGGGACCCTCGTGGACGCATTCAGCGCGGCCACGGGCTCCGGACCACAGGGTATCGAAGCCGACGGCGACTGTCCGATTCTCTACCCTCCACCCGACGACGAGATCGCCGAGCAGGCGGACGCCATCGTGCCGTTGAAGGTCGGCATGACACTGTCGCACCTGTGGCGCACGATCGACTCACCGGATGACATCGAATGCCTCTCACACGTCGACCGTGTCAGCGCCGAGTCGGTGCGCGTGTCGAACACCTGCCTGACGGGCAAGGGCGACACCAGCTTTCCTCGAAGTACGTGCCGATCTGACATGCGGAAAGCCCGCGTGTACCAAACGATGGTGGGCAGTGCCTCCCCCGAAACGATCCTTGGTGCCACCAGCTATAGCCTCTCGCGCGACGCATTCGTCGAGCTGAAGCGTGACGGAACAACCCGGCATCAGTACATCGAGTTGAAGTCCAAGGATGGCGGCCCCTTGGCCCGTCGGAGCTTCTTCCAGGTCACGCTCGAAGGGACGCTCACTCTCGAGGGTCGCGGGGCGATGACGGCGATCGTCAACGAAGCGCCGACGGACCTGCCGGTCCTGAAACTGGCGGGCACGCTGCGGGGCACGGCCCACGACCAGCCGCGCGAGACACGCGTCAGCGCTGCGGTGATCGACGACGAACGCTTCCCGTTGATGTTGGAATATCGGCTGCTCGATCTCGGCGCGCACGAGTTCTCGGTGCGCTACACGAAGATCTCCTACCCGACGGAGGGCACGATCGAGAAGCGCCTGGCGGAAGCCAGGCGGGTCGACGTGTACGGCATTTACTTCGACTTTGCCAGCGATCGCATTCGCACGGAGTCGGAACCGGTGCTGAGCGAGATTGCTGACGCGTTGAAAAAGAACCCGGACTGGACCGTGAGCATTGCCGGACACACCGATAACGTCGGCAGTGAGGCGGCGAATCTCGACCTCTCGCAGCGCCGCAGCGCCGCGGTTCGGAGGGCGCTCGTCGAGCATCATGGCATCGCCGCCGACCGGCTGGGCACGACGGGACACGGCGAAGGCGCGCCCAAGGATACCAACGAGACGCCGGAAGGCCGTGCACGCAATCGCCGGGTGGAATTGGTGCGCCGATGACCCTGGTTTCGGACGCCTGACGGGCCCCGCTCATTAACCTCCAGCGCAACCGTCGCGACTTTCCCCGCAAAACCTCCACCTACTCACTCGGGTAGTTTCGGGCCCGATGGACCGACTGGTAAGGTTGGACCGGTTCCCCATCGACTCGGCCGCGTGGTCCATCGAGCGAAGCAGAACCGGGTGAGAGCCATGATTCCTCCGCCAATCCGACGTGTCGTCACGTGCGTGCCTGCGGCCGCTACCGCCACATTCGTCCTCGCCGCGATGGCATCGGTCGCCGCCGTGGGGCACAACTCCCAGACGGCAGGGCCGCAGCCGGCGAGTGCCGCTTGCATTGCGATCGTTCTGCCCAGCGCGCAAGGCGTAGACGGAAGCGCCACCGATTTCGGCACGTCGCTGCGGGAGCTGTTCATGAGTTATCTGACCGGGCCGTCGTTGCGAGCAATTGCCCTGGACGCCCGGCTCGCGTCGCAGGCGATGGAGGAAGCGCGGCAGAAGGAGTGCGGCTACATCCTGACGACAACGGTCACCCGCAAGCGCGACGATGGCGGCGGCCTCGGGCGGGTGTTGGGGCAGGCGGCAGGAACGGCGGCCTGGCATGTGGTGCCATACGGCGCTGGTGCCGGCGCTGCCGCGGCTCGCGGCGCCGCGATTGCCGGCGGGCAGGCCGTCTCGACCATGGCGGCGACGACGCGTGCCAGGGATGAGGTACGGCTCGACTATCGCTTCGGACCGCTGGACACGGCCGCGCGCTCGACCCCCCGGAGCGAGAAGCGGAAGGCGAGGAGCGATGGGGAGGACCTGCTGACGCCGCTCGTCGAGCGCGCGGCGGAGGCGATCGCCGCGAGCGTGGCCAAGAAGTAGTCCTGCCTAGATCAACCGTTCCCGCAACGCCTTGGCGACCGCTTCGGTCTTCGAGTGGACCTGAAGCTTGCCGTAGATGTTCTTCAGGTGAAACGACACGGTGTTCACGCTGATCCGCATCACATCGGCGGCGGTCTTCTTGTGGTGGCCGTCGACGAGTAGGCGGAGCAGCTCGTTCTCCTGTGGCGTGAGATGGTAGGACGCGCGCGGCGGCGGCCGAAAGGTGCGAAACACCTTGACGACGCGCCGCGCGACTTCCGGAGACATCGGGGCGCCGCCGTTGGCCGCCTCTTTCAGCGACTCGAGCAGCCGCTCGGGCGGCGTGTTCTTCAGCAGGTACCCCGAGGCCCCCGCACATAGTGCGTCGAAGACGTGGTCATCGTTGTCGTGCACGGTCAACGCGACGATGGGAAGGGTGGCAAAGCGCTCGCGAATCTTCCGGATCCCGTCCAGACCCGACATGCCGGGCAGGCGGAGATCGGTGAGCAGCACATCGGGCTGGTCGCCCTCCAACCAGCCAATGGCCTCTTCCATCGTCCGGAAGCTCCGCTGACAGCGAAAGCCCTCGGTGTCGTCGATCAGCAACGCCAGCCCTTCGCGCACGTCGTGCTCGTCCTCGACGATGACAACGGACAGCCGATTCGTCATGACACGGGGTTCGGGAACAGCGCGAGAGTACGCCGGCATGGGTTGTCCTGTCACCTACCTCATGAGGTAGCGACGGCCGCGCGCGCGCGGCCGCGAAGCGCCAGCGTCAGGCGCACGGTGGTGCCGCTGCCGGGCGCCGAGACGATCGAGAGCGTGGCGCCGATGCGCTGCGCCCGGCGCTGCATGTTCACGAGACCGTTTCCGTCGGACGCCCGCTGCGGGTCGAAGCCGATGCCGTCGTCGGCGATGCGCAGGTCGAGCGCTCGTCTGGTACTGCGCACCGTAATGGCGAGGTGACGGCAGTGGGCATGGCGGGCGGCATTGTTGACGGCTTCCTTGAAAATCAGGAACACATCCCGCCGAAGGTCCATCGCCACCGGCGGGGCGAGCCCGGCGTCGCTGACATCGAATCCGAGCGCCAGCGCCGCATCGGTCGCCGTCTCCTCGGCGTGGGCGCGCATCTTGCGCACGACGTCGACCAGGCGGTCCCGCTCGGGATCGATCGCCCAGACGATGTCGCTCATCCCACTGACCGACTCGCGGGCAATGTGCGCGATGGCGCTCAGCTGCGCCGCGACCGCGGGCGACGGCTTTTGTCGGCGTATCAGCTCGCTGAGCACCGCGACGCGGGTCAGGTTCGCGCCGATGTCGTCGTGCAGATCGGTTGCGATACGCGTGCGCATGTTCGCCATCTCCACGAGTCGTCGCGTGCGGCGGCGGTACCCGGTGTAGGTCGTCACAATGACCAGGCCGGTCGAGAACAGCAGGAACTCGGCGCGCCGCCAGAACGGCGGCACCACCCGGAACGCCACCGTCGCCACTCGGGAGCTGACCATCCCGTCGGCCGCAAGCGCGCGGACAGCGAGGGCGTAGGTGCCCGGGGCGATCCCGACGTAGTTCACCGCGCCGTGATCGGAGAGGGCCTTCCAGTCGAGGTCCACGCCTTCGAGGCGATATTGGTAGGCGACACCGCTCGACGAGGCGAACCACTGCGGCACGAATGCGATGCGAACGGCGTCGCCATGCCGGCCCTGTGCGTGGATGGCCATGGCGCCGGTCAAGCCGGTTGCGGGTGAGATATCTGCGGCAACCGTCGCCTGGGGATCGAATGTCGTATCCAGCCGGCCGTCAGCCCATAGTCCCACCACTACCACGGACGCAATCACCAGCGTGCCGACCACCACCGGGCGCAGCGATTGCGCGCGCAATTGGGGGCTTCTGCGTCGACCTGGCGACAGACGGGCCGTGAGCATCGGGGCGTTCTCCGGGCGCGGACCCGACGTACGAGTGCGCGTACTGGGGAACGCCCGGTTTGAACGGAGAAGCCCTCACGGCCACAGGCGCGCGACCAGGGCGCGCCGAGACCGGAATCAGTGCTGGATCTGCGCGACCCAGCCCTTGACCTTGTCGAGGAGCGGCCGGTTCTCGGCGGGAATCGAACTTGCCTGGCGCAGCAAACCGTCGTACCCCGCATCGATCAACGGCTCTCCTTCGGCGGGGCGGCCGAGGGCGGCGAGGGTGGCTCCCAGCATGCTTTGCGCGTAGTAGCGACGCCAGGCATCGGACTTGATGGTCTCGTAGCCGTTCATCGCCTCGGCGAAATAGGCGTGCGCCGCCTCATGGTCCCGTTGCTCGAACGCGATGTCGCCCAGCGAGACCAGCACGGCCAGCGTATTCACATGCGCCGCTCCGAGCACGCGCCGGCGGACCTCGAGCACCTGCCGGAACAGCGGGGTTGCTTGCTCCAGCTTGCCCTGCCGCCGGTACGAGTCCGCCAGGTTGTTCATGGTGGCGGCCACCAGCGGGTTATCGGCGCCGAGCCGCCGCCGTCTGGCTTCGAGCACTTCGATCAGCAGCGGCTGCGATTGCGCGAACAGACCTTGGGCGTCATACGTGAGTGCGAGGCTGTTCTGGCTGGTCAGCGTGTCGAGGTGATCGGGACCGAGCGGACGCCGGGCCTCGACGACGGCCTCGAAGACGGTGGCGGCCTCGTCGTACTTGCCTTGATGGCGGTAGGCCACACCCAGGCCATTCATCGACGTGAGCGTGCTCGGGTGACCGGGGCCGAGGACGCGCTGCTTGACCGTGACGAGCCGCCGGTAGACGGCCACTGCCTCGTCGAATCTGCCGAAATCGACGGCCATGGCGGCGAGATTGTTCATCACGGACAGCGTGTCGGCGTGTTCCTCGCCCAGTGTCTGGCGTTGCACCCGCAAGACCTCGGTCAACAGTTGCAGGGCCTGGTCGCCACGCCGCAGGGTGTGGGACACCCCGGCGAGGTCGGCCATGACGGCCAGCGTGTCACGATGCCTCGCGCCGAGCAGACGCTTCGTACCCTCCAGCGCGTCGATGAGTAACGCCTCCCGGCGCTCGTACTGAGCCAGGTGACCGTAGTTGTTGGCCAGGTCCGTCAGGCTGGTCAGCGTGTCGCGATTGTCGCTCCCGAGCACGCGCCTGCGGATGTCCAACGCGCGTTCCAGGTGCGGCATTGCCTCGGCGTGAAGTCCCATGCCGCCATAAGTGCGGCCGATCGTCTGGTGCATCGCGGCTTCGACGGCCGGTTCGCGATCGAATCGGCCGGGCAGACGCGCGGCCGCGCGATCGAGCGCGGCCCTGACGGTCAGATTCGGATCCGGCGTCAGGTTCTGCGCCGCCTGCTGTCGTGTGCTGGCCTGGTTGAGCAGGTCGTCCTGCAAGAACGCGGTGGTGGCGGTCGCGATCGCCGCCTGCCGATCGGCCCGGCGCGCGGCTTCGAGGGCGCTGTTGCGTTCCTGCTCGGCACGGATCCGCTCGCGCGTCGCGCTCTCTTCCGCGCGCAGGGCCCGGTCGCGCTCGTCGGTCGCCCGCCGTTCCGCGGCTGTCGCCCGGTCGCGCTCGTCGGTCGCACGGAGTTCGGCGGACGTTGCGCGATCGCGGGCGAGCAGGGCGGTTTGTTCCGCCCGATCGGCGCGCACCGCTTCCCAGGACGTCGCGGCGATGCCCGCGACGAGAGTGGCGAAGACCACGGCCGCGGCGCTGACCGCCAGCCGGTGCCGGCGGACGAAGCGAGCCGTGCGATACGGCACGCTCGCCTGGCGCGCGACGATCGGGAGCCGATCGAGGTGGCGGCGAATATCCTCCGCCAACTGCTCCACCGACTGATAGCGCCGCTGGCGATCGCGCGCCAGCGCCGTCAGGACGATGGTATCGAGGTCGCCGCGGAGGCGACGGCGCAGACGATCATCGCCCTGCCTACACGTGGTGCTGGGCTTCGGCGGATCCACGGTGGTAATGAGGCGAGCAACATCGGCCGGCGTGCGCGTCTCGAACGCGAACGGCCCGCGGCCGGCCAGCAGCTCGTACAACAACACGCCCAGCGAATAGACGTCGCTGAGCGCGTCGGCCCGCTGGCCCATCAGCTGCTCGGGGCTGGCATATTCCGGCGTGAGCGCGCGAAACGCCGCGGCGGTGACCAGCGTCTCGCCGCTACTGGCTGCATGCATGATTCTCGCGATGCCGAAGTCGAGCAGCTTCGGGACGGCGTCGCGCGAGACGAGGATGTTCGAGGGCTTGATGTCTCGATGCACCACCAGCCGCTGATGCGCATACGAGACCGCCGCACACACACGCACGAACAGCTCGAGCCGGTCATCGACCCCGAGCTGCCGTTCCTCGCAGTACTGGTGAATCGGCTGTCCGTCCACGTACTCGATCACGAAGTACGGCCGTCCGTCGGCCGACGTCCCGCCATCCAGCAGCCGCGCGATGTTCGGGTGTTCGAGATCGGCGAGGATCTGGCGCTCGTCGCGGAACTGACGTAACACGGCGTCGGTGTCCATGCCGCGTTTGATCAGCTTGATCGCCACCTGCTTGTGGAACTGCTCGTCGGCGCGATCGGCGAGATAGACGGCTCCCATCCCGCCGCGGCCCAACTCACGCACGATGCGATACGGCCCGATCAACGTGCCGGCGGGCACGGCGTCGGACGCCGCCAGCAGCCGGAGTGCGCTGGCGGCAATCGGCTCGTGCAAGAACGCGTGCGCGCTGTCGTGCGCCCGAAGAAGCCGCTCGACCGCGGCCGCCAGCGGCTCGTTGCCCGCACATTGCGCGTCGAGAAATGCCCGTCGATCGCCGGCGTTCTGCGCCAGGGCCGCGTGGAAGAGATCGTTGATGGCACGCCAGTCGTTCGCGTTCATGACGCCGTTCCCAGGTCCGCCGCATTGATCGCGTCGTACAGCCATGCGCGCGCGAAGCTCCATTCGCGCTCGATCGTCGCCGGCGACAGCTGCAGCACTTCGGCCATCTCTTCGGTAGTGAGACCACCGAAGAACTTCAGCTCCACGATGCGGCCTTTTCGCGCGTCAATCGCCTGCAGGCGATTGAGGGCGTCGTGGACCTCGATGAGGTTCGCCGCCTGACGGTCCGGCACGTCGAGGGCGACGGTCAGCGGCACGCGCGCCATCTGGCCGCCGCGTTTGGCCGCCGCGCGCGTGCGCGCGTGGTTCACCAGCACGCGCCGCATCATGATGGCCGCCAGCCCGATGAACTGCGCACGGTTTCGCCAATCGACCCGGCGCTGATCGATCAGCCGCAGGTAGGCCTCATGGACGAGGGCGGTGGGCTGCAAGGTGTGATCCGGCCGTTCCTGACGCAGGTACGACCGTGCAATCCGGCGCAGCTCTTCGTAGACGATGGGCGACAGATCGTCCCGCGCCCGGTCGTGGCCGCTGCCCCAGTCCAAGAGAAGCTCGGTCGCGGCACCCGGTGCGGACATCTCGATCCTGCTGAGCCCTTTTGGGTTGAGTGCCCGAGTCTAGCACGGTGGCGCGCAGCGGGCTGCTGGTGCCGGGAATCTCGCGCCGTTCGTGCGTCTTGAGGTGAGGCAAAGGACCGCTCGACGTCCCCGGGCATCGTTTACGAGGTCACCGACACCATCGGCAGCGATCGCTACGACGATTCGCTCTCGGCGGAGCGGGCGGCTGCCGTCAGGCGGCGCTGGTGCGGGACCTCGGCGTCGACGCGGCCAGGCTCTCGATGGTCGGGTACGGGGAGAGCCGGCTGATCGAACGCAGCGACACCCTGGCCGGCAGGGCGCGCAACCGCCGCGTCGAGCTGGTGGGCGCCGGCGGCCAGTGAAGACTCACTTCAACTTCGGGATGATCGCGTTCGCCAGCGCGATCGTGTTCGGCTTCATCTGTTCGGCCGTGCCCTGGAACGGCACGCCCATCTGGATGGTGAACGTGCGCGCACCGGTATAACCGATCAACTCGGCGAAGAGGTTTCTGTTGTTGTGGAAGTACGCACGATCGCCGACTCCTGGCACAGGCACCCAGTCCTTCTTCTGCTTCGCGGTCTGGTCGATGAAGGCCGGCGAGAACGCGTCGATCTGCAGCCTGATGTCGGCATAGTCACAGGCGGAGCCGGACGTGCCGACCGGCTCCTCCTGCGGCGGCATGTCGAGAACGAGCTTGTTCACCGCCCCGGAGACCTTCATCACGAGGTCTTTCGGCAGCAGCGAGCACGCACCGAGGGGTTGCGTGGCGGTCTGCGCCACCGCGCCCGCGTCGAGCCTCACCGCATCGAACGCGAGCACGGAGATGATGAGCAGTGACATGGCGATGTGCCGCATGATTCGTTCTCCTACGCGCCTGGGTGTATTCCGCGGTTCACAGGACGAGCGCACTCTGCCAGGACGCAGCGCGTCGAAGGCTGGCAACGACATCACCTACGTCGCGACACTCATCCGCGTCGGCCGCGTTGATGTCTATCCTGCCTGCGATGATCGGTTTCCACGGACGGGTAGACGCGTCACCCCTCACTGTCTGGTCAGCTCGACACGCCGGTTCTGCGCCCGACCCTCCGGGGTGTCGTTCGACCCCTTCGGCGACGCCTCACCCTTGCCACCGGTCGACAGGCGCCCGGGTACGACCTTGAACCGCGCGACCAATGCGTCGCGCACCGCCGCGGCACGCTGCTGCGACAGCTCCAGGTTCGCCGACTCGCTCCCGATGCCATCGGTGTGCCCGTCGATGCGCAACTTCCACTCCGGGTTGCGTTGCAGCGCGTCGGCAATTTCCTGCAGCACCCGTTCCGATTCAGGGCGGATGGCCGCGCTGGCGAAACCGAAATAGATGCCGTAGACCTCGGTGGTACGTCGCTCGCTGAGATCGCGTTCGAGGCTCTCGGCCACCGGAAAATCCAGCTTCAGAATCTTCGAATTGCGGGTCTCGTCCCGCCACCGGAGGATGATCGGGTTGTCGGGATCATCGAGGACGTAGATGTCGGCGCGGCGCGTCAGGGCGCCGTTGCCGACCTCCGCGCGAGCGTGGATCGCCGGCAGCTCCACGACGCGTCCATTGACGAGCACGGGCACGGCCACGGGCGTCGTTTCGATGCGACTGACTGTCCCGTTCAACGACTGCACAGCGGTTTGATCGCGTGTCGCGGCCGAGGTCGCGACCAGCAGCGTCAGTGCCGCTCGGCCGTCGCGCCGCAGGTCGTCGATGACGGCACCGGAGAAGAACGGCGTCGTCCCGGGAAAGGCCTCCGGATCGTCCTCGCCGTACCAGTTGCGCATCGTACGGGCGGTGCGCTGGTCGTGCATCAGGACTCTGCGCACCGCAGTGGCCGATTGCGTACCGCCCGACGGATCCGGCGCTTCGAAGGAGAACGTCAGGCGGTAAGCTTCCGGCGTGACGGATTGCACTCTGAGGATGACCTCGGCGTCGCCGGCGGCATGGCTGACGGCACCAATGATCGTCAGCCCGGCGACCAGCGGCACACGCACGGGCTCGCGCCCTTGCCCTGACACCGCAGTACAGCAGATGCCGAATCCAGTCAGGCCAGCCGCCAGACTACGCGCGACGCGCGAACGAATGTGCATCTGGCTGGGGCCTCGAACAGAGCCGTATCTGTAGCACCCGCCGCGTCGGCCTCACAACTACCCGGAAGGGTAGGTGACGCGGCCGGCGGACCGATGGCCTACTCAGGCGGGTAGTTACGTTGCGGTCGGCCGGCGATCTACCATCCCAACCGTCAATGCTCAGCGCAGCCTCGGTGCTCGCGGCGATGGTGATGGTGCTGCTGGCGAACACGCCGGCGCACCCGAGCCGTGCGGCCAAGCAGACCGTCCAGCCGCGGAGAAGACGGGGATTGCCGAGTGCGACGAGTACGTCGTCATGGCCTCGGCGTGTCTGCCGCGCATGTGCGAGGTGGAACGGGGGCTGAGCGAGCTCGAACTGTCGCTCCATCGGGAGATGCTGGCGAAGACGGTCGAGCTCAAGGGCCGCGACGAAGCCGCGAAGGCGTGCGCGCGGGATATCGTCGGGCTGCTGCAGGACGACCCGTATGGCTGCTACGACGCGGAGCGCGCCAGGCGGGGCATGCCGGCCGCCGGCATTCAGGACGTGCAGGTCCGTCCGCAAGCCACCAGCGTGACGATCTCGTTTCGGGCGGGTCCGCCGGCCTCAGGCGACGGGCCCTGGGAGGTCGCCATCGTCCTCGAGGACCTCGAGCCTCTTGTCCAGTACGTCCCGATGCGAACCGGCAACGCCTTCGTGGTCAATACCGCCGGCGACCGGCCCGTGACCACCGTGAGCGAAGCGACCGGACAGCCATCGAACACACCGCAGCCGATCCGCCTCGACGCTGGCGTGCCGTATTGCTTCACGATCAAATCGGCGGGCGGCGAGGAACGCCGGGGGCACTTCACGACCCTGCGCGCGCAGTAGGTATCCCCCGCCCGGCAACAACAACTGCCGCGCCGTACTGGCCGGCACGACAACGCCGCGGGGCGGGCTGTCCTGCCCCCGAGATGGTCGTGCTTCCGCGTGGACGGGCCACTAGTCCGCGCGCATCGCCGTGACCGGCGCCACCCGCAGGGCGCGCCGCGCCGGCACGTACGACGCGAACAGCACCGCGCCCGCGGTGAGCAGCACGACCGCGCCGAACGCGACCGGATCGGTCGCGGCAACCCCGAACAGCATGCCCTCGACCACCTGCGTGAGCGCCAGCGCCGCGGCGAGTCCCACGACGATGCCGGCGGCGGCGAGGCGGGCGCCGGTGCCCATGACCAGGTGCAGGACATCGGCGGAGGCGGCGCCGAGCGCGAGGCGGACGCCGATCTCGCGCGTGCGTTCGGCGACGAGGTACGAGACCAGGCCGTAGATGCCGAGCGCGGCGAGCAGCAGCGCCGTGGCGGCGAAGACGCCAACCAGCGTCAGGCTGAACCGCCGCCCGGCCAGCGCGCGATCGACCGCGTCCTCGACGGTCCGCGCCTGCACGGGCAGATCGGCGTCGATCGTGCGGATGACGCGGGTCGCTTCCGCCGCCAGGCTGCCGGCGCGCTCGGCACGCAGCACGACGGTGAACCGCGACGCCAGGCGCTGGCGGTAATGCCCGTAGAACAGCGGTCCCGGCAGCGTCTCCGGCGACAGCTCGCGCACGTCGCCGACGACGCCCACGACGCGGAAGCCGCGCAAGTCGCCGTCCATGTTGCCGAACTGGACGTAGCGGCCCAGCGGGTCCTGGTCCGGCCATTTCGCCGCCGCCAGCGACTCGCTGATGACGGCGACGTGCGGCGCGTCGGGACCGTCGCCCTCGTCGAACAGCCGCCCGCGCACGAGCGGGATCCCCATCGCCGTGAAATAGCCCGCGCTGGCGATGCGGTAGCCGGCAAAGCCCGCGCGCGCTTTCACCTCGTCGCCGAGCCGGGCCAGGTCGTCGACGCTCTGGAGCTCGTCGGCCCGGGTCATCTCGATGAACTGGCCGTTGGGGAAAAAGCCGGTGGCGAGCGGGAACGTGCTGACCAGGCCCGCCTGCTGCACGCCGGGCAGCGCGCCCAGGCGCGTCAGCATCTCCTGCTGCGCGGCGCGGCGGCGCTCCTGCACGCCCGGATCGCGCGAGGAGACCCAGGTCAGGTCGAGCAACTGGGCGCCGTCGGTGCGGAAGCCCGGGCTGACCGCCAGCAGTGCGCCGAAGCTGCGGCCGAGCAGGCCGGCGCCGGCCAGCAACACGATCGTCAACGCCACCTGCGCCACGACCAGCCCCTGCCGCACGCGCTCGCTGCTGCGCCCGCCGGCCATCGTCCGCGTGCCCTCGCTCAACGTGTCACGAATCTGCGCCTGAGCCGCGCGGGCCGCGGTGGCCACCCCCAGCAACACCGCCGTCAGCAGCGCGAGCCCGACGGCAAACCACAGCACGGTCCAGTCGATCGTGATGTCCTGCATCCGGGGCAGGTTCCCCGGCTGCAGCGCGGTCAGCACGCGCACGCCGAGCCAGGCGATCGCGACGCCGACCGCCGTGGCCGCGGCCGACAGGACCAGCGCCTCGGCCAGGAGCTGGCGCGTGATGCGCGCGCCGCTGGCGCCGACGGCCAGCCGCACCGCGATCTCGCGCCGCCGGGTCGAGGCGCGCGCCAGCTGCAGGTTCGACACGTTGAGGCACGCGATCACCAGGAGCAACAGCGCGGCGCCGAACAGCAGCAGCAGGACGGGACGGGTCGCCGCCGTCAGCTGTTCGCGGAGCGGCACCGCGGTGGCATCCGACATCCAGGTCTGGTCGCCGTGCTCTTCTTTCAGCGCACGCGACAGCGCGCTCAGCTCGGTCCGCGCCGTTTGCAGGCTCACGCCGGGCTGCAGGCGCCCCACGACGAGCCAGTTGTGCGCGGTCCGCGACGTCTGTGGCGGCGTCCGCTCGCGCGCGGTCCAGAACTCGCTCGCCGCCGGGTAGTCGAAGCCGGGCGGCATGACGCCAATCACCTGGTGCATCGCCTCGTCGATCCGCAGCGTCAGGGTGTCGAGCGGCGCGCCGCCGAGCCGGGCCTGCCACAGCCGATAGCCGACGACGACCGCCGCCGCGGCGCCGGTCCGCGTCTCGTCGTCGCGGAACGCGCGTCCGACGATCGGGGCGACGCCCATCACCGTGAAGAACTCGCGCGAGACCGCCGCGCCAGCCGTCATCGCGGTGTCGGCGCCGAACCCCACGGGGACCGATCCGGCGCCCATCTGCGCCATGGCCTGCACGCTGCGCGTGCGCGCCTTCCAGTCGGCGAAGTTGGGCTCGGACACCGTGTTGTTGCGCTGCCCGGTCGCGTCGATCTGGAACAGCCGCACGATGCGGTCGGGGTCGGGGTACGGCAGCGGGCGCAGCAGCACGCCCTCGACGACGCTGAACACGGCCGTGGCCGCGCCGATGCCGAGGCCCAGCGTCATGATGGAGACGCCGGCGAAGGCGCGGGCGCGGCCGAGCACCCGGGCCCCGTAGCGAAGGTCGCGGGCCAGGTCCTCGAGCATGGCCGGGCGGAACTCGTCGCGGGCCTGCTCCTTCACGTGCTCGACGCCGCCGAACTTCACGTGGGCGCGCCGCCGCGCCTCGCGCGGATCCATGCCCCGCGCGATGTTCTTGGCCGTCTGCTCGTCGAGGTGAAAGCGAATCTCCTCGTCGAGCTCACGTTCGATGCGGGTGCGGGTCACGACCGATCGCCACCGCCGCATGCGCTCGCTCCAGGGTTCTGCCATGCCAGCCTCGCCCGCGGGCCGCCGCCCCGCGCCCGCTACATTGCCGCGTCCAGCACCAGGTTGATCGCCCGTGACAGCCGCCGCCACTCCGCGAGCTCGTCGCTCAGGTGCCGGCGGCCGAGGCGGGTCAGCGTGTAATAGCGGGCGCGGCGGTTGTTCGCCGTCACCTTCCACGCCGACGTGATGAGCCCCTGCCGCTCGAGCCGGTACAGCGCCGGATAGAGCGTGCCCTGTCCGAGCTGGAGCACCCGCTCCGACCACTGCTCGATCCGCTCGGTGATGCCCCAGCCGTGCATCGGCTCGAGCTGCAGCGCCTTGAGCACCAGCATGTCGAGGGTGCCCTGCAGGACGTCGATCTTGCCTGTGCCCACATCTGTCCTTTCGATTGACGAAAGGAGGCTAGCGGAGGTTCCTTACGATTGTCAAAAGGAGGGGCCGGGGCCGGGCCGGCGTGCCGTCAGTCGGAGAACTCGCGCGCCAGCTCCACCCACTCGCCGTGCGGGGCCAGCGTCTGGTAGTCGCGCCAGTGCGGCCGGGCGTCGTTCGAGCGGCCCATCTTCTCCAGCGTCACCGCGAGGTAGAAGTGCGCGTCGGGGTAGCCGGGGTTGAGGGCGAGCGCGTCCAGGTAGCAGGCCTCCGCGTCGAGGAACCGGCCGTGATCGTGGTGGATGTTGCCGAGGTTGAAGTGCGCCTCGAAGTATCCGGGGTCGAGCAGGATGGCGCGCTCGTACAGCGCCTGCGCTTCCGCCAGCTCGTCGCGCGCGTAGCGGATGTTGGCCAGGTTGATCAGGGCGGCGACGAGATCGGGGTCGTCCTCGAGCGCGCGGCGGTACGCCTGCGACGCTTCCTCCTGCCGCTCCGGCGTCCCATCGTCGAGCAGCGACCCCATCAGGAAGTAGCGTTCGGCGGTGGTGAGGAGCATCGTGGCGACGGCCAGCGGCGGCGGCTCGGCCGGCGCCGCCGCCTCGCGCGGCTTGAGGGCGATGATCCGCGCCGGCGCGGCATCGATGCGGAAGTCGAACGCCAGCTGCCCCGAGCGCGTCGCCTGCAGGTCGCGCAGCACGGCGCGGAACGACGCGCCCTGCTGCAGCTCGGCGTGGACCTGGCGCAGCACCGTCAAATCGCTGAAGCCGAAGAAGGTGTCGGCGTTGTTCTTGAAGGCGCGGCGGATGAAGCCCCACTTCTGCAGGTAGCGGAGATGGTCCTCGCGCAGGGCCGGGTACATGGCAAGCACGTCGCGCTGCCCGTAGTGCTTCTCGCGCAGGTCGGCCACGGCGGGCAGCCCGGCCATCCGGCAGAACTCGTCCTCGCTGATGATGCCGATGCGGCCGGGCTGCTCGGCGTTGACCTGGGCGGCCCGGCGCAGCTTCTGGCTGTGCGTGCTGTGGTCGTTCGCCAGCCGGCTGATGTCGGGCACGCCGTCGGGATAGGTCTCGCCGCCAACGACCAGCAGCGTCGTCTTCAGCGTGACGTCGTCGCCGGCGACGCCGCCGTGCTGGTGCACGATGCCGCGCGCCTCCTTGCGGCCGAGGGACCACAGCTTTCCGGTGAAGACGACTGTGTGGCCGCGCAGAGGGTCGGGCATCCGGACGGGATCAAGATGCGGCAGAACGGCGCTGATGTCAATTTACAATCAGCACGACATGATTCTCGCCGGCGACATCGGCGGCACCAAGACACTGATCGGATTGTTCGACGCCGCGCCGCGCCGGCCGGCGCCCATCGACGTGCGCGAGTTCCGGACGACGGCCTATCCCGGACTGCCGGCGATCCTCGACGAGTTCCGCGCCACGCATCGCGGCCGCGCGATCCGCGCCGCCGTGTTCGGGGTCGCCGGCCCGATCATCAACCAGTCGGCGGAGATGACCAACGTCGAGTGGCGCGTCGACGGCGAGGAGTTGGTGCGCGTGCTCGAGCTGCCGCGCGTGCGCCTGCTCAACGACCTCGAGGCGATGGCTTACGGCGTCACCGTGCTCGAGGCGGACGAGCTGCATCCGCTGCAGGCGGGCGCGCCGCGCGCGGGCGGCAGCATCGCGCTCATCGCCGCCGGCACCGGGCTCGGCGAATCGGTCCTTCACCACGTGGGCGGGCGCTACGTCCCGCTGGCGAGCGAAGGCGGCCATACCGACTTCGCCGCCCGCACCGATCGCGAGCTCGACTTCGTCAGGTTCCTGCGCGACCGCTACGGGCGTGCCGAACTGGAACACGTCCTGTCGGGCCCCGGCCTGATGAACCTGGCGGCGTTCACCCATCCCGGCGGGCCGTGCCGCCGCCTGGCCGGCGCGGCAGACGCGGTGGATACGCCGGCCGAGGTCACCGCCTCGGCACTCGCCGGCGACTGCCCGCGGTGCATCGAAGCGGTCGGCCTGTTCGTGGCCGCCTACGGGGCCGCCGCCGGCAACCTCGCACTCACCGCGGTCACCACCGGCGGCGTGTTCATCGGCGGCGGCATCGCGCCGCGGATCGTCCCGGCGCTCGAAGGCGGCGGCTTCATCGCCGCCTTCAACGACAAGGGCCCGATGCGGCCGCTGCTCGAGGCGATGCCCGTGCAGGTGATCCTCAACGCCCAGTCCGGCCTCCTCGGCGCTGCGGTGCACGCGAGCACGCTGCTGTGACGCGGCAGCCGTCCCCCGACCGGCAGCGCGCCGCGGTTCCGGAGGACGCCGTGTCCTATCCGCCATCCCCTCCCGGCACCGTCGCCGACAACTACCACGGCACGGTGATCGCCGATCCGTATCGCTGGCTCGAGGACGCCGCGGCGCCCGAGACGATGCGCTGGACCGACGCCCAGAACGCACTCACCGCGCGATTGCTGGCGACGTCGGAGCGCGCGTCGATCGCCAGCCGGCTCGCGGCGCTCTACGATTACCCGCGGATGACCGCCCCGGTCCGGCGCGGCGGGCGGTACTTCTTCACGCTCAACGACGGGCTGCAGAACCAGCCGGTCCTCTACGTGCAGGACGGCCCGGCGGCGCGGCCGCGCCCGCTGCTCGACCCGAACGCTCTCGACGCGGCGGGGACGGTGGCGCTGACGGCGATGGCGCCAAGCGACGAGGGGACGCTGGTGGCGTACGCGTTGTCGCGCCGTGGCAGCGACCGCCAGGAGATCTTCGTGCGCGACGTGGCGACCGGCCACGACCGCCCCGATCGCGTGCGGTGGGCCAAGTTCACCTCGCTGACCTGGACCCCGGACGGCGCGGGCTTCTACTACACGCGCTTTCCGGAACCCGGCACCGTGCCGGAGGAGGACGAAAACTATTTTGCCGCCGTGTATTACCACGCCCTCGGAGACGGCCAGGCGAACGACGCCTTGATCTTCGCCCGGCCCGACGATCGGGAAGTCGTCGTGTCGGCGGACCTCTCGACGGACGGCCGCTGGCTGGTGCTGACCGCCTTCAAGGGGTCGAGCGACGACAGCGAGGCCTACGTCATCGATCGCGCGGCCGGCGATGGATTGCCGCGGGCGCTGTTCACCGGCTTTGCCGCCGCCTTCATCTTTGCCGACGCCGCCGCCGGCCGGCTGTACTTCCGGTCGACGCATGCGGCCCCGCGCGGCCGCGTGATCGCCGTCGACGTCGCGGCGGGTGTGCCGTCCCCCGGCGAAGACGGCCTGGTCGCGTTCGCCGAGATCATCGCCGAGTCGGACGACACCCTGTCGGAGCTGGCGGTGGTCGGCGGCCGGCTGGTCACCGTGCGCCTCCACGATGCCAGCGATCGGGTTCGCGTACACGAGCTGGACGGGCGCATCGCACACGACGTTACGCTGCCGTCGCTCAGCTCGCTGTCGGGCGTGACCGGCACCGCCGACGACCCGGAGCTGTTCCTCCGGCTCGCGTCGTTCACCGACCCGCCGCGTGTGTTCCGGACCACCGTGGACGGGGCGGCGCTCGAGCCGTTCGGGCCCGGCGGCGCCGCGCATGACACGGTGCGGTGCGACGTGTCGCAGGCGTGGTATTCGTCGGCCGACGGCACCCGGGTCTCGATGTTCCTCATCCATCGGCCCGGTCTCCCGCGCGACGGCGACCGGCCGGTCTTTCTCACCGGTTACGGCGGGTTCAACATCAGCCTGACGCCGCAGTACGATCCCGCGCACGTCGCCTGGCTCGAGCTCGGCGGCATCGTGGCCGTCGCCAACCTCCGCGGCGGCGGCGAGTACGGCGAGTCGTGGCACCAGGCCGGCACCTTCGAGCGCAAGCAGCGCGTCTTCGACGACGTCATCGCCGCGGCGGAGTGGCTGATCGCGTCGGGCTACACCAGGCCGGAGCGCCTCGCGATCGAGGGCGGCAGCAACGGCGGCCTGCTGGTCGGCGCCGCCCTGGTGCAACGGCCCGACCTCTTCGGCGCGGCCGTGTGCCGCGTGCCGGTCGTCGACATGCTCCGCTACCACCTCTTCACCGTCGGCCGCTTCTGGATCTCGGAGTACGGATCGGCGGAGGATCCGGCGCAGTTCGCCTACCTGCGTGCCTACTCGCCCCTGCACAACGTGCGCGACGGCACGCCCTACCCGCCGACGCTCATCCTCACCGCCGACACCGACGACCGGGTCGCGCCCGGCATGGCGAGGAAGTTCGCCGCGCGGCTGCAGGCGGCCACACCGCGGGACGCCGGACCGATCCTGATTCGCATCGAGGTCGACGCCGGCCACGGCGCCGGCAAGCCGGTGGCCAAGCTGATCGACGAGGACGCCGACATCCTGGCGTTCCTCTGCCGCTACCTGCGAATCGCGACGGGCAAAGCGCCCCCCGGGTTGACCTCGGTCAATAGGTGACGCGGATGCGATAGCGAAGCGTGGTGGCACCCTCGGCCGCGACCGGGATGGTGAATCGCGCCGCCCACGCATCCGTCTTCGTCGCCTCGTGCGACGTGCTCAGGATCCGCCACGTGCCGCCGATCGGCTCGTTCACCTCGACGGTGATCGGCGTCGTCTTGTGATTGCGCAGGACGACCTCGTAGGCCATCTCGTAGACGTTGGTCGCGATCTTCTCGAAATCGATCTGCCGGCGCTCGGCAACAACGTCGAAGGCGTGGCCGATCTTGAGGTTCAGCGTCTCGTCCTTGGGCGTGTGGTCGATGCGATCCTCGCCGACGAACTGGATGCCGCCCTTCGAGTCGGCCTGGTAGACGCGGACGGTGCCGGACGGCATCGGCATGCCGAGCCCGGCGGCCTGCGCGTTCTCGAACTGGTAGTACACCTTCACCGCGTCCTTGATCGGTGAGCCTGGACTCTGGACGTTGCGGTAGTAGTAGCTCTGCCCGTCCACGACGTAGCGCTTGCGCACGGGGAACCCCGTCGCCCCGAGCATGCTCACCTGCTTGGTCTCGTTGTTGTTGATCGTCGTCTTGCGGGCCAGCGTGTAGAGGTGATAGTCGGAGAACGCCTCCTGGGCCATGGCCGCCTTGGCCGAGTCCGCGACCCGGTCCTGCAGCCCGATCGTCTCGCGCCGGAACTCCTGCTGCACACGGTTGAGCTCACCCGCCACCAGCTGCAGCGACGCGTTGCGGAACGCGGTGCCGCTGCCGTTGGTCAGCGTGACCCAGCCGTCCAGGTCGGCGGCCTTGTCGTCGCGCGCGACGGTGAGCACGTAGTCCGCGCTCCACGCCAGCTTGGTCGCCAGGTACGAGGCCTCGACCCGGTGGCGCGCGGCGCCGCTGTTGTCGAGCAACCAGATGAGCGTCGGCCGCGCGTAGAGGTTGCCCGGCAGCTCCGGGAACCGGATGTGATCGGCGTGCAGGCCGGTGACGATCTCGTTGCCGATCTGCCACACCGGCGCCGCGTTGTAGCTGAGCAGCCGCGCCGTCACCTCCTCGTGCCGCGTGCTGCCGTTCTCCTGCCGGGCGCGCATCAGGATGACGTCACGGCCGACGTACTTGCGCAGCAGCTTGTCCGGCTCGAGCAGGTCGTACTCGTAGTTCTGCTCGAGAATCCCCAGCCGCGCCGGCTCGCTCAGCGAGCGCAGGTGCACGGTCGCGGGATTGACGGTCGCCGCGATGTCCATGAAGCGGAGGTCGAAGGTCCCGCGCGGCAGCTGGATGCTGCGCACGTCGCGGACCAGCGCGAGGTTCGAGTTGTACACCGTGATCGCCAGCTCGGTCTGGTCGTCCAGCGTGGACACGTCCTGGCCGTCCACCGCCTGCTCCGCGGCGTTGGTCGCCGCCCGTTCGTGATTGGCCGCCAGCACGCCGGCGACGAGGATGGCCGCCGCAGCGACCCAGAGTCGTGGATTCATGAAACAGCTCCTTGTCCGTGGAACGGAGCCGTCGGGATTTCTTGCAGCGAGGGGGCTGGTGGGTGGTGCGGCCCGGCGTCAGGGCGCCACGAGCGCCCACGTGCGTCCGCCATCGGTCGTCCGGAATGCGCGGCCGTCAGCCGTCGTGACGGTCGCCTGGCGGGCGTCGGTCGCCTTCACCCCGACGAGGTCGACCACTTCGGGAAACGACAGGCGCGCGAACCGCGCCCCGTCCGTACTCAGGTAGACGAGGCCGCGACGCCCCACGATCCACGCGACCGGTTCTCCTGGCGAATCCACCGCCAACGCCTCGTCCGGCCACGCGATCGGCACTGGTTCCCATCGCGCGCCGGTGCTCGACAGGTGCTCGACCCTCCCGCCCACGACCCGCCACCGGACGGATGAGGGCGCGGCCTCGAACGCCGACACGCCCGGCTTCTTCAGCGTAGAGGCGACCGCCTCCGGGCCCGCCCGCTCCGCGGGAATCGGGCTGGTCGCGGTCACGTTGATCGCTTCGTTTCGCGTGCGCGCTTCCTGTGGCGCCGGCGCCGCGGGCGCTGCCGCCTGCGCCGCCTCTGGCGGGACCAGGACCGTCTCCTGGAGCACGCGTGGCGCCTCCTGCTTCGCGGCGGTCGTACCGTCGGCCGTGCGGCCGAGGGGCGGGCTCGCAGCCGGCGCCTCATCGGCGGGCGTGCGCGCGTCGGCCTCGGCTTGACGCGTGGCTCGTGCGCCTGGCGCCGGCATCGCCGGACGATCGCGGCGGGAGGACGCGGCAGCGTTCGGCTGCGTCGCGCCTTGATCCCGAAGCGCGGCCGACTGGTCCGCGGACTTCTCCTCTGCTTCTGCTTCCCGCGCCGGCGGCGCCGGCATCGAGGGCGCGGCGGGCACCGCGTCGCGGAACCGCGCCTCGTCGAGGCCCGCCTGCGGAGGCAGCGCCACCCAGATCGCGGCCACGGTGGCCGCCGTGGCGAGTGGCACCAGCCACCGGACGTGCCCCCGCTGCCACCACGCCCGGGTCTCTGCCGGGGCCGGCGTCGCGCGGGTGAACGCCGCCACGGTGGCCAGACAGCGCGCGCAGCCGGCGACATGCCGTTCCACGGCCGCCGCTTCGGACGCCGGCAGATGCCCCGACGACCAGGCGGCCAGCGCTTCGCCGTCGAGGCACTCACCCGTCGCCGGCGCGGACGGATCGCCGATCGGCTGCCTCAGCAGCGCCTCGAGCGCACGGTCGCGATCCGACTCACGGGACACGACACCTCTCCACTACTTGGAACGATCCTCCGCCACTTCCTTGCGTGACCGCGCGCGGTCGGCGGCGGGCACCTCGTCTGCCGCGCCGGGCTGGACGCCGAGCATCTCGACCATGTCGAGCGATCCGCTGTCCTGCACGACCGCCGCAAAGCACTCGTCGATCTCCGCGCCGGTCAGGTGGTGCCGATCGCGGAGCTGGGCAGCGACGCCGGTGCGCAACGTGCGCCGGCAGCGCGCGAGGTGCCGCGACACGGTCGCCTCGTGCTCGCCGAGCAGCGTCCCGATCTGAGCCAGCGTCAGATCCTGCGCATAGTAGCAGCCGATTCTCAGGCGGTCGCGTGGCGCCAGCCCGGCGATTTCCGCCGCCAGCGCACCCTTCAGCAGATCCACGTACTCGCGCCAGCGCGGCGGGCGCGCCGGCACCGGCGCGACCAGCGCGGCGGGCGTTTCGTCGGCGGGCAGCGGGTCGAGCCGCCGCCGGGCACGCAGCCCGTCGACGTGCCGCTGCGCCAGCACCGCGCGCAGCCAGGTCGCGAGGCTGCTGCGGCCGTGAAAGTAGCGGAAGTGCGAGCGCCGTTCGCCGCCGCGTTGCTCGAGGCCGAACAGTTCCCCGTAGAGCGAGTCGGCGAGCTCGCGCGCCGCGCCACCGGGATCGATGGCATCCGCGGATCGATACAGGATGGGCCGGTACTCGCGGACGAAGTGGTCCCACGCCGGCTCGAGGCCTTCCGCGCACGCACACGCCAGCGCCAGGTCCTCGAGATGCAGCGACGCCAGCGCGTGCTCGAGCGCTCGTCCGTCCGGAGCTTCGCCGGCAAACATGCGGCCGGCGCTCCGTTCGAGCGCCTCGGCGAACGGCGGCATCGGCAGGCCCCACCGGTCGGCCCGGGCGCGTCGATGGAGTCGCTCGACGGCGGCCTGGTCAAGCCGCCCGCGGTGCATGTCTCATTATGACGCGCGGCAAGAATGCGCCCCGGAGGACACGAAAGTGCTCACGACACCCGTTACTTTCATCCCAGCCGGCTACAAAAACACGGGCTCGCTCTTTGCACACAAAAACGCATGCGTATCAGAATCCTCCGCCGCTGCTCGGCAGCCGTCGATGGCCTGTCCGTCGCACCGCTCGAGGTTGGTCGGGTCTACGACATCAAACCGTCTACCGCCGCGTTCCTCATTGCCACCGAATGTGCAGAGATTTACCGTGATTCTCACCCCCCTGGAACCGCGCGCTATGCCAGACGCGATGCCGACGCGCCGGAATCCGGTCCGCATCCCGACTGAGCGCTGCGGCACGCGCCATCCCGTCCGTCAGACTTCGGCGAACAGCGCAGCGGCGAACGCCGACGCATCGGCAAATCGATCCGCTGGATTGGCCGCCAGCGCGCGCACGATGGCGGCCGACGCAGTCGCCGGCACCCCCGGCTGCAGGTCGCGAGGCGCGGCCGGCGCGGCGCGCAGCATCTGTCCGATCAACGCCGGCAGGTTCGGCGCGCGAAACGGGAGCGCGCCGGTGACCATCTGATACGCGAGCACTGCGGCCGTGAACACGTCAGCCGGCGTCGCGGGTCCGCCGCCCATCAGGACCTCCGGCGCCACGTACGGCAGCTCCTGCTTCGTTCGCCTCCGCCCCCCGCAACTCCTGCTCTCTCATCGTCGCCAGCACGTCCTGCACCGAGGCGATGCCCGCCGTCGACATCACCAGCCGATCCTGGCGGCCGTCCTGCGTCAGCCGGATCATGTCCGGGTTGACGCCGGCGATGAAGCCACCGTGCGCGTTGAGCGCGGCGGTCGCGTCGAGCATCTGGCCGAGCAGCGTGCGCGCGCGCGTCCACGGCAGCGCGCCGCAGCGCTGCAACTCGGCACGCAGGCTGGGTCCCTCGATGACGTCGGTGACCAGGTAGACCAGGCGCTCGTCCTCGCCGAAATCCCGGACGTGCAGCAGATGCGGATGTGACACCTGCAGCGTCCGCGCCTCGACCAGGAACCGCGCGCGCAGCGACTCCCAGTTCGGCTGCTGCTCGTGGCGGAGGACGCGGATCGCCACCGGCACGCCGAGGGCGCGATGCCGGCCGCGGTAGACGGTGCTGCCCAGCCGGCCGCGGCCGATGGTCTCGCCGAGATCGTAGCGGGCGAGCAGCGCGTCCTCGGGCGCGCGAACCACGCCGGGCGCGGCGCCGCCCACCGCCTCGTGCAGCGCGCGCACGAACTCGACGACGGTCGGCCAGCGCGCCGCCGGGTCCTTGGCCAGCGCGCGCAGGACGACCTCGTCCACGGCGGCAGGCAGCCCGGGGCGTTGCGCGCCCGGTGCGGCCGGCGTCGCCGACAGGGTCTGGTCGATGAGCGACATCCGGTTCACGGCGTCGAACGGCCGGCGGCCGGTCAGCATCTCGTAGGTGATGACACCGAGGGTGTAGATGTCGGTGCGCGGCTCGGCAGTGCCGCCGCGCAGCTGCTCCGGCGCGGCATACCCGAGGGTCCCGAGGAAGACGTTCGGATCGGTGAGCGCCGTCTCCGCGCTGGCGCCCGCCTCCTTCACCGCCGCAAGGCCGAAGTCGATCACCTTGTAGACGCGCTCCCCCGACTCGTAGCGGTGACCGACGATGTTGGCCGGCTTGAGGTCGCGGTGGGTGATGGCGCGTCCATGCGCGAGCTGCAGCGCCGCGGCGATGGGCATCAGGATCTCGACCACCCGTTCCGGCGCCATCGCACCGGTCAGCTCGATCTCGTCGCGCAGGCTCGGCCCGCTCAGCAGCTCCATCACCAGGTACGGCTGTCCGCCCGGGTCGATGCTGAAGTCGAGGATGGTCACGATGTTGGGATGGCGCAGCTGCGCGCAGGCACGGCTCTCGCGCAGGAACCGCTGCCGCAGGTCGTCGGGCGCATCGGCGGTCGCCTGCATCACCTTGACCGCCACCTCGTCGCCAAGCAGCGGCCGCCGCGCCCGGTAGACGTGCCCCATGCCGCCGGTGCCCAGGATGGCGACGATCTCGTAACGGCCGTCGAGCGTGGACCCCGGGGTGAGCACGGGACGATTATCCCGAACTAAGAACGAAGAACGAACAACGAAGAACTCGAGAAAGCCTGGAGCCTGGAGCCTGGGCGCCTGGAGCCTGGAGCCTGGGCCCTGAGGCCTGGGCCCTGGCCCCTGGCCCCTGGGCCCTGGGGCCTGATCAGACGTGCGTCAGCTCGGCATCGGCGCGGTCGAGCAGGTGCTCGAACCACAGGTTGGAGATCTTCTCCTGCACCGAGTTCTGGCGCAGGCGCGCCTGCAGGTTGGCGAAGTCCACGCGGTCGAGGTCCTGATCCTGGTTGTAGCAGGAGAAGATGAACTCCTCCCGCCCGGTCACCGGGTCGACGTGGCGCTGCAGGCACTGCGCGCACACCTCTTTCATCATGCACTGCATCGGCGAGTTGATGCTGCCGATGCCGACGTGCGCCGGGTTCAGGTACGGCTTCAACGCGCCGTGCCGCGCCAGGCGCACGGCATTCATCATGCGGTCCGACCCGATGGCGATGATGCGCGAGACCTCGGCGAGCGGCACCCGCGGCGTGCCGAGACGGCCTTCGGCATACGCGACCATCGCCTCCACGATGTTGCCGCGGACGTGCGCGTCCTGCGGCCGCGCGGGCTCGATCGGCTCGCCCTGGTCGGTCGCCCAGATCACCTGGTCGGTCGCGCCCTCGATCTCCTCGCGCTTGAACAGATCGGCGCCGTTCCTGTAGCCGGCGAAGTAGAGCACGCGGTTGCCCCGCGCCTTCAGCGCCCGGGCGATGGAGAACAGCACGGCGTTGCCGAGGCCGCCGCCGGCGAGCAGCACGCTGTCGTGCTCGGGAATCTCCGTCGGCGTGCCCGTCGGTCCCATCACCACCACCGGCTCGCCCGGCTGCAGGTACGCACACAGCCGGCTCGACACGCCCATCTCCAGGGTGATGAGTGACAGCAGGCCCTGCTCGGCATCGACCCACGCGCCGGTCAGGGCGATGCCTTCCATCAGCAGCGCCGCCCGGTGCCCGTTGGTGCGCACGTGCGGGCTCAGCCGCTCGTAGTTCTGCAGCCGGTAGAACTGGCCGGGATGGAAGTGCCGCGCCGCCGCCGGCGCCCGCACGATGACCTCGACGATGGTCGGCGTCAGCCGGACGACGCGCTCGACCCGCGCCAGCAGCTGGTCGTCGAGCCGCGCCACCATCGCCTGCCAGCGCGCCTCGCGCGCGGGCTGCGCCGCCGGATCGAGCGCGGCGATCTCGTCCTCGAACAGCCGCACCACGTGCGGATAGCCGTGTTTGGCCGACGCCATCGCCTTGACGACGTTGCCGTTGTAGCGCGGGTGGTTGTCGCCGTAGTAGCTGACGAAGCGGCCGCCCTCGTCGTACGAGGTGAAGAAGCCGTTGGCATCCGGCTCGAGCGCGAAGCTGCCGTCGTCGCGCTTGACCGCGCGGAAGCCCTGGAAGAACTTCTGCCGGCTGTCGAGCGCGAACGTGCCGCGGTGCTCCTTCTCGTAGGTGACGTTGGGGACCGTGCCGGCGGCGACCAGGACCGTGCGTGCCGCCACCTCGACGACGTCGGGGGCGGTGTCGGCCGCCGCAATCCGCCGGAAGACCATCGCGCGGACGTGCCCGAACTGATCGGGAATCGCCTCCACCGGATCGAGGTTCTCGGCGAACACGATCCCTTCCTCCAGCGCCTTGCTGACCTCCTCGTGATTCAACCGGTAGGCGGGCGCGTCCTGCATGCGCTTGCGATAGGCCAGCGTGACGCCGCCCCACTGCCGCACCAGCGAGACCAGGTCGGGCGCTTCGCCGGCCGCGGCCGCTCGCGCGCGCTCGACGCGGACGACGTGCCCGTGCGCCAGGAATTCGTCGAGGATGTCCTGCTCCTCGGCGTCGAGCATGCCGCGCACCGCCGCCTCGCCGATCTCGTGCCCCAGCGCTTCGTAGCGGTCGAGGATCTTTTCCACCTGCAGCGGGTAATAGGCGAGCAGCTCCGTCGCGGTGTCGATGCCGGTGAGGCCGCCGCCGATGACCACCGCCGGCAGGCGCACCTGCAGGTTCGACAGCGCATCCTCCTTGAACGCGCCGGTGAGCTGCAGCGCCATCAGGAAGTCGCTGGCCTTGCGGATGCCGCGAATCAGGTTGTTGCGGATGTCGATGATCGTCGGCCGGCCGGCGCCGGCGGCGATCGCGACATGGTCGATGCCGTAGCCCCACGCCTCCTCGATCGGCAGCGCACCGCCGAACCGGATCCCGCCGTAGATCCGCAGCTTCTGCCGCCGCGCCAGCGTCAGGTGAATCAGCGTCAGGAAGTTCTTGTCCCAGCGAACGGTGATGCCGTACTCGGACACGCCGCCGAACCCCTCGAGGACGCGCGCGTCGAGCGGCCGGTAGATCTCCTGCCAGTCGCGGATGGGCCGCGGCGGCCGGTCCGGTGTGCCGGTCAAATCCTCGGGCAGCGGCTCGATCTTCAGGCCGTCGATGGCGACGACCCCGAAGCCCTCGTTGACCAGGTAGTGCGCCAGCGTGTACCCGGACGGTCCCAGCCCGACCACCATCACGTTGCGGCCGTTGTACGGCAGCGCGTACGGCCGCTGGACGTTGAGCGGATTCCACCGCGTCAGCAGCCCGTAGATTTCGACGCCCCACGGCATCGTCAGCACGTCGGTGAGCACGCCGGTCTCGATCTGCGGGATGTTCACCGGCTCCTGCTTCTGGTAGATGCAGGCCTTCATGCAGTCGTTGCAGATGCGGTGGCCGGTGCCCGGACACATCGGGTTGTCGACGATGACGATGGCCAGCGCGCCGAGGGCATCGCCGCGCTTGCGCAGCAGGTGCATCTCCGAGATCTTCTCGTCGAGCGGGCAGCCGGGCAGCGGAATCCCGAGCGCGTTGGCGGTGACCGCCCCGCTCTTGTCGCGAATGCCCTTGGAGCACGTGTCCTTGTCGCGCTCATGGCAGAGCACGCAGTAGTGGATCTCGCTCAGCACCTCGCGGGTGCTGTAGCGGGGATCGGTCAGGGTAAATCCCTCGCGCCGCCGCAGCTTCTCCGGCGGCCCGATCATCGCCTCCGGCAGCGCCGGGTCGGGCCGCACCACCGGCACCAGGTGCAGCGGCTCCAGCGCCTCGGGGAAACGGAACACCACCCAGTGGCGGAAGCGCGGGTGATGCGCGTGCACGGCGCACCAGCGCTTGAGCGCGTCGATCTGCGCGGCGACCGCCTGCTTCTCCGCGTCGGTCCCGCTCACCCGCGTCACCTCGTCGCGATCGAGCAGATCGCAGCCGGCGCGGGCGAGCGCCAGCTCGCGCGCACCATCGTCCGCGTGCGGCGCCATGATCCGGTCGGCCAGCTCGTGGTCTTCCGCCGTCGCCTCGACGTGCGCCCCGCCCTTCAGCAGCGGCAGCGCCCGGCGGCGCACGAAGTCGATCTTGAAGCGGAACAGGTCGTCGTAGGCACGGGTCTGGGCGGCCAGCGCGTCCGCGTCGGGTCCGATGCCGAACAGCCGGCTCAGGAACCGGCTGACGTGCGGCGCCATGGCGACGATGAGATTCGAGCGGGCAACGGCGCCGAGCGCGGCGGGCGACAGCCGGTGCGCTTCCCACGCCGCCCACAGCTCGGGCTCGGTGCGCCGCACCTCGTCGCAGAAGAGCTCGTACAGGGCGTGCAGACGCCGGGGCGCGTGGAGATCGGCGAACGTGAAGCCCGCGATGCCGAGCGCCGCGTCCGCGCCGGGGAGGGACGAACCCATGAATTCTTCACGGTACACCCGGCCATCCGGGGTAGTCAAACGATCGTTCAAATCGCTCGCCGTCGCGGCGAGTGCGCTACCCTGCTGCGGTGCAGATCACGTTGAACGGCGAGCCGCACCAGCTCGACGCGCCCCTCACGGTGTCCGCGCTGCTGCAGCGGCTGCAGATCGACGCACGGCGCGTCGCCGTCGAGCACAACCTCGTCGTGCTCAAGCGGGCGGCGTTCGACACCGTCGTCGTGCAGGAGGGCGACCAGGTGGAAGTCGTCAACTTCGTCGGCGGCGGATCAGGGGTCAGGCGTCAGGGGTCAGGGGTCAGGGGTCAGGCGTCGGGCGTCAGGCGTCAGCCTGGAACCTGAAGCCTTCGGCCTGGGGCCTGGGGCCTGGGGCCTGGACGCCCGGCTGAGCAGCTACAATTCAGGGATCAGGCGTCAGGCGATCAGGGATCAGGGATCAGGGATCAGCAAATATGGATTCGCTCGTCATCGCCGATCGCACGTTCAGCTCGCGCCTGATCGTCGGGACCGGCAAGTATCCGTCGCACGCGATCATGCGCGCTGCGCACGAGGCCTCGGGCACCGAGATGGTGACGGTGGCCGTCCGCCGGGTGGACATCTCGCGCCGCAGCGAGTCGCTGCTCGACTACATCGATACATCGCGGATCGCCCTGCTGCCCAACACGGCCGCCTGCTACACCGCGGACGAAGCCATTCGCACTGCACACCTCGGGCGCGAGGCCGGGCTGTCGCACTGGGTGAAGCTGGAGGTCATCGGCGACGAGCACACGCTGTTCCCCGACAACGAGGCGCTGCTCGTCGCCACGCGCGCGCTGGTCAAGGACGGCTTCGTGGTGCTGCCCTACACGAACGACGATCCGGTGGTCTGCCGCAAGCTCGAGGACGCCGGCGCCGCGGCCGTGATGCCGCTCGGGGCGCCCATCGGGTCGGGGCTGGGCATCCAGAATCCCAACAACATCCGCATCATCAAGGCGCAGGCCGGGGTCCCGGTCATCGTCGATGCCGGCGTCGGCACGGCCTCGGACGCGGCCATCGCGATGGAGCTGGGCGTGGACGGCGTGCTGATGAACACCGCGATTGCCGGCGCCGACGATCCGGTGCGGATGGCCACCGCGATGCGCCTGGCGGTGGAGGCGGGACGCCTGGCGTTCACCGCCGGCCGCATCGCGCGCCGGATGCACGCCGCCGCCAGCAGTCCCCTCGAGGGCGTGGTCGGCCGCTGAATGACCGAGGGCCGACGCTCCGTCAGCGAAGACGACCTGGCGCGGCTCAAGCACGCGCGCGAGGAGGCCGACGCCCGCTACAACGAGGCGCTGACCGCGCTCGACGCCGCCATCGGCGGCGCCCCCGACTTCCCGCATCCGCCGCCCGCCTTCGACGAGGCGCAGGTCACGCCGATCAACACGCGCTGGGAGATCCTGCGCGCGGCGCCGGCGTTCCCGACCGGCGTGCGCGGCCGTCTCGCCCGGTTCGTGTGGCGGCTGGTCGAGCCGGCGCTGGCGTCGCAGCAGACGTTCAACGCCGCGCTGGTCGATCACCTGAATCGCAACATCGCCCCGCAGCGGGAACTGCCGAAGGCCCTCGACAGCACCATCGCGCTGCTGCGGCAGCAGGTCGAGCAGCTCACGCACTTCCAGTCGCGGCTGATCGTCTATCTGCAGCAGATCACGCCGTACGTGGACTCCAAGGACTACGAGGTCGCCGGGCTCGGCCGCCGCGTCACCGAGGATACGCAGGAGGAGATCGCCCGCCTCGACCGCACGGCGCGCGGCCTGGCCGGCGCCCTCAGCGGCGTGTCGGACGACATGCTGAAGCGGTGGGAGTCGCTGCTGGCGCGCGACGAGCGCTACAGCGGGCGCATCGACGAGATCCGCGGCACCCTGGCCGTCGCGCAGCAACAGGTGATGGTGCTGACGCGCGAGTTCGAGCGCCGCGCCGCCGGATCGATGCCGGCCGCGGCGGCGCGTGAGATTCCGGTTGCACCGGCCGCGGCGACGTCGGCGCCGGCCGCCGCATCTACGGGCGACGATTCCTGGAAGTACGTCGGCTTCGAGAACCTCTTTCGCGGCAGCACCGACGAGATTCGCGCCCGGCTCGCCGAGTACGTGCCGCTGTTCGCCGGCGCCGCCGGCGTCGTCGACGTCGGCTGCGGGCGCGGCGAGTTCCTGGAGCTGCTGGCCGCCGGCGGCATCACGGCCCGCGGCATCGACCTGAACCACGAGATGGTCGAGGAATGCCGGGCGCGCGGGCTCGACGCGACCGAAGGCGATGCGCTCGCGTTCCTGCGGACCCAGCCCGACGAGTCGCTGGGCGGTCTCATCGCCGCGCAGGTCGTCGAGCACCTCGAGCCGCCGTATCTGCTGGCGTTCCTCGACCAGGCACAGCGGGTGCTGCGACCGGGCGCGACGCTCGTGCTCGAGACCATCAACGCCGCGTGCTGGCTGGCGTTCTTCGAGAGCTACCTGCGCGACATCACCCACGCCCGCGCGCTGCATCCCGACACGCTGAAGTACCTGGTCACCGCCAGCGGCTTCGCCGACGCGGCGGTGCAGTTCAAAGTGCCGGTCGCGCCCGCCGACCGGCTGCAGCCGGCGCCGGCGGCCGTGAAAGGCCGCGGCGAAGGCCTCGATGCCTTCGCCGACGTGTTCGACGGCAACGTCGAGCGGCTCAACCGCCTGCTGTTCACCTCGCTGGACTACGCGGTCGTCGCGCGCCGGCCGTGAGCGAGCCGCAGTCGGCGTACGCGGCGCCCGACGTCTTTACCGATGGGCTCTTTCCCCTCTGCCCGGCCACGCACGATCTGGGCATCCGGCGGCTGTTCGACCTGGCGACGCTCCTGCTCCTGCTCGACTGCCGGCCCGGCGACACCGTGCTCGACCTGGGCGCCGGGCCCGGCTTCGCGTCGGAGATGCTCGCACGGCTGGGATATGACGTGGTCGGCGTCGATCCGCTCCACGCCTCGGTCGTGGACACGCGCCGGCGCGCGACGTGGGATCGCGCCCGCATCGCGGGCACCATCCGCGTGGTGCAGGGCGCGGCGGAGCGGCTGCCGCTGCGCGATGCGGCTGCCGACGGCATCCTCGGCATGAACGTGCTGCATCACGTCGCCGACCTGGCGGCGATCGTTCCGGAGCTGGCGCGCGTGCTCAAGCCCGGGTGCCGGGCCGTCTTCGTGGAGCCCGGCTCCGATCACCTCGAGTCCGAGGAAGCCGCGCGCGCCATCCGTGAGCACGGCGAGGGCGACCGCGCCTTCGACGTGGTGCAGTTGCTCCAGCTGGCACGCGCCGGCGGCTTCGGCCAGGCGATGCTCGCCGCGACGCTGCAGCCGCCGCTGCGGCTGGTGCCGCTCGAGGAGATCGAGCTCTATCGCGCCGGCGCACACCCGCGCCCGCATCTCCGCCCGGAGGGCGTGCTCGACGAGCTCGTGCGGCGGCACGCCTTTGCCATGCTGGTGCGCGACGGGACTCGCCCGAAGTCGTCGCGCCATCCCGGCCTGCTGCGCTGCGACCTGCGGGT
Source organism: uncultured Acidobacteriota bacterium (assembly GCA_963707795.1). Lineage (GTDB taxonomy): Bacteria > Acidobacteriota > Vicinamibacteria > Vicinamibacterales > UBA2999 > JACCSI01. The sequence goes on from OY970174.1 coordinate 2,976,452, forward strand.
GGAGGGCGTCCCCGCCGCCGCCGCGCGCGGCGCCCGCTTTGCCGTCTCCGTCCACGCGGTGAACACCGGCGACACGACCTGGACCGCGCGGCCGTCCCGCCGCGGCGGCTTCGTCACCGCCGGCTGCAAGCTGACCTTCCCGAACGGCCGCCTGATCGACGACACGCTGGGCCGCACCTTCCTGCCGCACGACGTGCCACCGGGCGAGGCCATCACGGTTGCCATGTCGGTCGCGCTTCCCGACGATCTCGAGGCCGGACAGTACATCCTCCGGTTCGATCTGGTGGACGAGCAGGTGTGCTGGTTCTCCGATGTGTCCGGAAGCGCCGTTGTGGCGCGCGTGCTGACGATCGATATCGCGGGGACGTCGGCGGGGCGCGGCGAGGGCTGAGGGACTCGTGGAGCGCCTCTCTCGCCTCCTCGTCCTGGTCTCACTCGTCGCCGGCATCGCGGCGCATGCGTTCCTGACCGCCCACACGGCGCCGACGCCGCCATGGGCGCCGGCGGCCGCATTCGCGGCGACCTTCGTCCTCACCTGGCTGTCGCTGCCGCTGGCCCTGCTGCCGCCACTCCTGCTCGCCTACGCCGCGCCGGCGGTGCTGATGGTCGCCTTCGTCACCGCCGCACCCAGCCACGACGTCTCGCTGTGGATCGCCCTGCTCGCCGGGCCCATCGTCGCCGCCAGCGACTGGTCACGCTGGCACACGCCGCCGGCGTGGACGCCGTGGGTGGCGGCGTGGACGCTCGTCATCGCCGTCACCTGGCCCATCGTCGCCGGGCGCGAGATCGACTTCAGCCTGGTGGCGACGCGCACGCTCGACACGCCCAATGGCCTCGGGGCCGGCGCGCCGGCGGCCGCGGCGGCCAACGTCACGCACGCCGCGCTCGGCCAGATCGTCGGCCTGCTGTGGCTCGACCTGCTCTTCGCGCGATTCGGCGTCTCCCGCGTCGGGCGGGTCGAGCGCGCGGTGTTCGTACCGCTGGTGATCAGTGTCGCCGCCGCGGCGGCGGCCGGCCTCTACCAGCGCTACGGCGACCTTGGCTGGCTGGGGGTGGCGCCGTGGATGGAGCAGCAGCGTGCCGGCAGCCTGCTGCTGGACGCCAATTCGTTCGGGATGGCCGCGGCGATCTGGGCGCCGCTGACGATCGTGCTGGCGTGGCGACTGGGGCGGCCGCTATGGCTGGGCTCGGCGCTCAGCGTGCTGCTGCTCGCCGGCGTCTGGGCGTCGGGATCGCGAACCGCGCTCGCCACGGCGGTCGCCGGCGTGCTCGCGCTCGCGCTGACCATCGTCGTGCAGATGCGCACCTGGTGGGCACGGCTGCTCACGATGGCGGTGATCGCAGCCGCGGCACTCCTCGTCGCCTACGGCGCGGCCGAGCGGCAGGGCGGCGCGAATCCGGTGACACGACTGCTCGACAGCGTGCCCCGGTCCGACGCCGGGAACGTCACGCGCGTCGTGCAGGCGTTGCGCGACCGCGACGGCTACGGCATCGCCTCACGCCGCGCCATCGCCGAGCATCCGCTGACCGGCGTCGGCGTCGGCGCCTTCAACCAGATGGCCGGCGACTTCTCCTACGTGTCGGTGGGCGCCATCCTCCCGGCCGACAACGCGCAGAATTGGTGGCGGCAGCAGGTCGCCGAACTGGGGTACCTGGGTGCAGCGCCCGCCCTCGCTCTGACAGTGTTCGTCTTGCTGCTGATCGGCCGGGCGTTCTTCGCGGGCGATCGCCGGCCGTCGGCGGCTGTCGTCGCCAGCGTGCTCATCGGCATCGGCCTGGTCAGCCTGGTCGGCGTGAAGACGCAACATCCCGCACTCTGGCTGACGCTCGTCTCGATCGTGTATTGGCTGTGGGCGCTCGTGCATCGCGTCGCCGAGCCAGGGGCGGCGGCGGGTTCGACCCGCGCCGTGTGGACCGCCGTCCTGCTGCTGCCGCTGCTGGTCGCGTTCGGCCAGTGGTGGAGCACCACGGGCGACCTGCGCGTGCCGGTTCGCGCGACGCGGATCGGATTCCCCTACGCCTACGGCTTCACCGCCCCGGACGGCGACAACGTGCCGTGGACGGGTGAGCACGCCGTCGCGGTCCTCCATGCCGAGCACGCCTGGTTCGCCCTCACCGCCACGCCGGCGCGGGCCGACGGACCGGTCCGCGTACGGCTCTGGCGCGGCCAGGATCTGATCGCCGACGTCGAGGCGTCAAAGGCTGCGCCGCTGCAGCGCGTCATCGCCGTACCCGCCGGGCAGCGTTTCCTGATGCTGGAGAGCCGCGTGTCGGCCGTGGCGCCCGACGGCCGGGGCTTGCGGATGGCAGGGGAATGGATGCGCGAGCCGCCACCCGACGCCGCGCCGGGGACCCTCGTCCCCTGAGCGGCGTCAGAGCCGGAACACCTTCGAACTGTTCACGCCCTTCAGCGCGTTGCGCGTGTCGACGATGAGCGGGAACCGCTCGGCGATGCCGCGGTAGTCGAACACCTTGTGGTCGGTGACGATGACGCGCGCAGTCCACGCCGTCGGCCGCGGTCGCGTCGGGCACCGACTGCAGGTCGAGGCTGCCGTGCCGCAGCTCGAGCACGTACGGATCGGTGTAGCTCACCTCGGCGCCGCGGCGCTTGAGCAGCTCGAGGATGTCGAGCGCCGGCGACTCGCGCATGTCGTTGACGTCGCGCTTGTAGGCGACGCCGAGCACGTGCACCCGCGATCCGTTGAGCGCCCGCTTGTTGGAATTGAGCGCCTCGGCGACCCGATCGACGACGTATTCGGGCATCGCGCCGTTGATGTTGCCGGCCAGCTCGATGAAGCGCGCCTCGAAGCCGCTCTGCCGCGCCTTCCACGACAGGTAGAACGGATCGATCGGGATGCAGTGGCCGCCCAGCCCGGGCCCGGGGTAGAACGGCATGAACCCGAACGGCTTGGTCTTCGCCGCGTCGATGACCTCCCACACGTCGATGTTCATCCGGTGCGACATCAGCGCCAGCTCGTTGACCAGCCCGATGTTGACCGCACGGAAGGTGTTCTCCAGCAGCTTCACCATCTCCGCCACCCGGGTCGAGCTCACCGGCACGACGGTGTTGATCACCGTGCTGTAGAACGCGACGGCGACGCGGGTACTGTCGTCGTTGATGCCGCCGACGACCTTGGGGATGTTCTGCGTGTTGAACGTCGGGTTGCCCGGATCGACGCGCTCGGGGGAGAACGCGAGGTAGAAATCCTTCCCCGCCGTCAACCCGGTTTCCTCGAGCGCCGGCTGCACCACCTCGTCGGTCGTGCCCGGATAGGTCGTCGATTCGAGGATGATCAGCTGGCCCTTGCGCAGCACGTCGCGGACGGCGGTGACCGCGGTGACGACGTACGAGAGGTCGGGGTCGCGGGTCTTGCGCAGCGGCGTCGGCACGCAGATGTCGATGATGTCCACGTCGGCCAGGACGTCGGGGGTGGCGGTGGCCACGAGATGGCCGCTGGCGACCACCTCCGCCAGGTGCGCCGAGGACACGTCCGGAATGTAGCTGCGCCCGGCCTGGATCTCCGCGACCTTGTCGGCGCTCACGTCGTAGCCGACCACGTGGAACCCGGCGCGGGCGAACTCGACGGCCAGCGGCAGGCCGACGTAGCCGAGCCCGATCACGCCGAGGCGTGCCTCCTTCGACGCGATGCGCTTCAGCAGTTCCATGCACTCATCCTCGATAGAAACCGGCGACGGCGTCCACCACGGCGGCCTGCTGCGCCTCGGTCAGCTCGCCGTAGATCGGCAGCGCCAGCGAGTCGCGCGCCGCGGCTTCGGCCTCGGGAAATGCGCCGGGGCGATAGCCGAGCGACGCGTAGCACTCCTGCAGGTGGAACGGCACCGGATAGTAGACCTCGGAGCCGATGCCGCGCCCCTCGAGATGCGCCCGCAGCCGATCGCGATTGGGCACCCGCACGACGAACTGGTTGTAGATGTGGGTGCGGTTCGGCGCTTCGACCGGCAGCCGCACGCACCCGCTGAGGCCGGCATCGGCGAACAGCGCGCGATAGCGCGCGGCGTTTCGCTGCCGCGCCGCGGTCCACGCGGCCAGATGCGGCAGCTTCACGCGCAGCACCGCCGCCTGCAGGGCGTCGAGGCGGAAGTTGCCGCCCACGACCTGGTGCCGGTACTTCGGGTCCATGCCGTGGTTGCGCAGCACGCGCAGGTCGCGGCCGAGCCCCGCGCTGGTCGTCGTCACCAGGCCGGCGTCGCCGAGCGCGCCGAGGTTCTTGCTCGGGAAGAACGAGAAGCAGCCGACCGTGCCGATGCTCCCGACCCGACGGCCGTCGTAGGCGGCGCCGATGGCCTGCGCCGCGTCTTCGATCAGGGGGATGCCGGCGCGGGCCGCGGTCTCGAGCAGGGGCTGCAGGTCCGCCGGCTGGCCAAACAGGTGCACGGGCAGGATGGCCCGCGTGCGCGGCGTGAGGGCCGCAGCCACCCCCGCCGGATCGATGTTGAACGTCCCCGGCTGGATGTCCACCAGCACCGGCACGGCGCCGAGCCGGGTGATGGCGCCGGCGGAGGCGAAGAACGAGTAGGTGCGTGGTGATGACCTCGTCGCCGGGACCGATGCCGAGCGCCATCAGCGCCACCAGCAGCGCGTCGGTACCCGACGACACGCCGACCGCCTCGGCCGCGCCAGTCGCCTCGGCCACCTCGCGCTCCAGCGCCTCGACTTCGGGGCCCATGATGAAGCGGTTGCTGTCGAGCACGCGGGTGAGGGCGGCGAGCAGCTCGCCGCGAATGGGCGCGTGCTGCGCTCCGATGTCGAGAAGCGGCACTGTCACAAACACGTGATCATATCCCCCGGCCTCGCACGCGCGCAACACGGCCGTCGGCGGGTCGTGGCCCGGGGCGCCGCCCGCGACCGGCGGATCCGGCGGATATAGTTATCGGCGTGACCGATGTGGACGTGGCGGTGATCGGCGGGGGCGTGGTCGGGCTGTCGAGCGCGCTCGCCCTGGCACGGCGCGGCGCCAGCGTGTGCCTGCTCGAGGGCGAGGCGCGGACCGGGCATGGCACCAGCTCTCGCAACAGCGGCGTGATCCATGCCGGCATCTATTACCCGCACGGGTCGCTCAAGGCGACGCTGTGCGTGGAGGGGCGGGACCGGCTGTACCGGTTCTGCGCCGAGCACGACGTGCCGCACGCACGCTGCGGCAAGCTGATCGTCGCGGCCGACGACCACGAGATCGCTGTCCTGCACGAGCTGGACGCGGTCGCGCGCGGCAATGGCGTGACCGTCGAGATCGTCGATCGCGCGTTCATGCAGTCGCGCGAGCCGCACGTCGGGGGCGTCGCCGCCCTGTGGTCGCCCGACACCGGCATCGTGGACGCCGACAGCTTCGTGCGCGCCCTGACCCGCTTGTGCCGCGAGCAGGAGGTCGCCGTCCTCGTCGGCTCGCCGCTCACCGGCGCCGCCATCGACGGCGACGCGATCGAGCTCGCCACCCCGCACGAGCGCATCCGCGCGGCCGTCGTGGTCAACGCCGCCGGCCTCTATGCCGACGAGGTGTCCACCGCCCTCGGCGGTGCGCCGATCCGCATCTTCCCGTGCCGCGGCGAGTACGCGGAGCTGATCCCGTCGCGGCGTGGCCTGGTCAACGGCCTGATCTACCCGCTGCCGCACGCCTCCGGCGCCGGGCTCGGCGTCCACCTGGCGAAAACGGTGTGGGGCACGGTGACCCTGGGGCCGACGATTCGCTACCAGGAGGGCAAGGAGGACTACGAGGACGGGCGCCTCGCGGTGGAAGACTTCGTCGCGCCCGCGCGCCGGCTGCTGCCCGACGTCACCGTGGACGACTTGCGGCTGGGCAGCACCGGCATCCGCGCCAAGCTGCACGGGCCCGACACGCGCTTCGCGGATTTCCTCATCGCGCGCGACCCGGCCAACCCGCGCGTGATCCAGGCGGCGGGCATCGACTCCCCGGGCCTGACCTCGTCGCTGGCCATTGGCGAGCGCGTCGCGGAGATCTGGGCCGGCCAGTCCTGACACCAGGGGTCAGGCTTCAGGCTCCAGGCGCCAGCCCTCACCAGGGCCCAGGGCCCAAACCCCAGGCCCCACCAGGCCTCAGGCCCCAGGCGCCAGGCCTCAGCATGACCGCTGGAGCCCTGACCCCTGGAACCTGTAGCCTGACCCCTGATCCCTGGCACCTGGGGCCTGAGGCCTGGCCCCTGGCCCCTGGCCCCTGATCACCCGAGCGCCCGGCCCGTCTTCAGCCGCTCGAGGTCGGCGTCCACCATCATCCTCACCAGCCCCTCGAAGTCCACCGACGGCTCCCATTTCAGCTTGGCGCGCGCCTTCGCCGGGTCGCCGATCAGGTGATCGACCTCGGCCGGCCGCAGGAACTTGGGGTCGGTGCGCACGTGCTTCTGCCAGTCGAGGCCGGCGTGGGCGAAGGCGATCTCGACCAGGCGCTGGACCGAATGCGCCTCGCCGGTGGCGATCACGTAGTCGTCGGCTTCGTCCTGCTGCAGCATCAGCCACATCGCGCGGACGTAGTCGCCGGCGAAGCCCCAGTCGCGGCAGGCTTCGAGGTTGCCGAGGGCCAGCGAATCGGCCATCCCGAGCTTGATGCGCGCGACGCCGTGGGTCACCTTGCGGGTCACGAACTCCAGCCCGCGCCGTGGCGACTCGTGATTGAAGAGGATGCCGGAGACGGCGAAGAGGTTGTAGCTCTCCCGGTAGTTGACGGTGATGTAGTGGCCGAAGACCTTGGATACGCCGTACGGGCTGCGCGGATAGAACGGCGTCGTCTCGGTCTGCGGCACCTCGCGCACGCGCCCGTACATCTCGCTCGACGACGCCTGGTAGAGGCGGATCTTCGGGTTGACCCGGCGGATCGCCTCGAGCGCCCGGGTGACGCCCTGGCAGTTGTACTCGCCGGTGAGCATCGGCTGATCCCAGGACGCCGGCACGAAGGACATCGCCGCCAGGTTGTAGAACTCCTGCGGCTCCGACTCCTCCACCGCCTTGATGAGCGAGAGCTGATCGAGCAGGTCGCCCTGCAGCAGGGTGACGCGCTCCAGCAGGTGTTCGATGCGCCAGACGTTGGGTGCGCTCAGCCGGCGTACGAGCCCGAACACCTCGTAGCCTTCGGCGAGCAGCAGTTCGGCCAGATAGGACCCGTCCTGGCCCGTGATCCCGGTGATGAGTGCGCGCTTGCTCATGGGCGTCCTTCGGTCCTCGTCACATGCCCGTCCGAGACCGCGCCAGATGGCGTTCCAGCGCGGATTGCCAGGTGGGCATCGCAAACCCGGCGCTTCGCAGTTTCTCGTTCGACAACGCGCAGTAGCGCGGGCGCCGCGCCCGAAGCTTCACATCCTGCATGCGGATCGGCTGCAGCGCCGGGGCGACCCCGAGCTGCCGTGCAATTTCCTCGCCCAGTTCCAGCCAGGTGCACCACCCGGTGTTCACACAGTGATACAACCCGGCGGGCGCCGCCTGCGCGAGCAGGTGCGCGGTGGCCGCCGCCACGTCCTCGACGTAGCTGGGCGAGACGACGCGGTCGGTGAACACCGGCGCCGGGGTGCCGGCGGCCAGCGCCTCGATCAGCCGATCCACGCTGCTGGTGCGCGCGGAGGGCCCGCCAAACAGGCTCTCCACCCGCAGCACGTAATGGGCCGGCGCGTCGCGCGCCAGCCATTCGCCGACCAGCTTCGACGCCGCGTAGGTGCTCGCCGGACGCGGCGCGTCCGACTCGGCGTACGGACGCTGGGTGTCGCCATCGAAGACGAAATCGGTGCCGTAGTGGACCAGCACCGCGCCGGTCTCGGCGGCCGCCCGCGCCAGGTTGGCGACGGCGAGGGCGTTGACTGCGAACGCCTCTTGCGGCTCGTCTTCGGCGCGGTCCACGGCGTTGAACGCCGAGCAGTTGATGATGGCCCGGGGCGTGAGCGCCGCCATGGTGCGCAGGACGTCGCGCCCGCGCGTGACGTCGAGGTCGGCGCGCGTCAGCCCGACCGTTGGCCCGTCGCCGGCGAAAGCGGCTCGCAGCGTCTGTCCAAGCTGTCCGCCGGCCCCGGTAATCACGATAGGTCGAGACACAGAAGGCAGAACGGAAAAGTATACCCGAGCGGTTCACGACCCCGTCGCGGACGCCGCCGGCTGGTCGATGAGCTGCTCGAAGATCGTCGGCGCGGGGATGCGCTCGAGCACGTGCCACGCGCCGCGCGCGCGCAGGTCGTCGGCGCCATAGACGCCGCTGGCCACCGCGATCGTCCGCGCCCCGATCGCCCGCGCACAGGTGATGTCGTGCGGCGTGTCGCCGATGACGAAGACCCGGCCGGGCTCGATGTCCGCGTCGGGAAACCGCGTGCGCACCTCGGCCAGTGCCCGCGCCGCGATCCCGGCCCGCGGGCCGCCGTCGATCGAGAACGCGCCGCCGTCGAAGAACTCGCTCAACTGGTAGTGCGCGAGCTTGGCCTGCGCGCCGGCGGCGGTGTTCCCGGTCAGCAGCATCGAGTGCACGTCCGGGCGGTGGGCGCGCAGGTGCAGCAGGGCCTCGCGCACGCCGTCATGCACGCGTCCGCGGCGCTCGTGCAGCGACGCCGGCAGCTGCCGTTCGTAGATCGCCACCATCCCGTGCACCGCCGCGTCGCTGACCGGATGCGCGGCCTGCTCCAGGATCCGCGTCGCCACCTGGTGATCGGTCAGGCCGTCGGTGGCCAGGGCCTGCAGGTCGAGGGCGTGGCCGGTGACCTGCCGGCAGGCCTCGGCCCACGCCAGCAGCCCCGCCCGTCCGGTGCTCAGCAGCGTGCCATCCAAGTCCCAGAACAGGACGATCATGCGACGCGGCGCGCCGAGCGGAAGCGGCGCGACCACGCGACGAGCGCGAACACCTGCCACAGCAGGTCGGGGCGGTGGTGCTGGCCGGCGAGGAACTCGTCCCACATCGCGCGAACCGGCCGTGGATCGAGGCCGAGGTCGCGGAGGTCGTCGCCGTGCACGGCGTCGTGCATCCGCTCGCGCAGCGGGCCGCGGAACCAGTCGCGCAGCGGCACGCCGAAGCCCATCTTCGGGCGGTCGATGAGCGCCGGCGGCACGCGCTTGTCGAGCAGCCGGCGCAGCAGCCACTTGTTCACCGGCCCGCGCCGCTTCATCCGCAGCGGCAGGCTGACGGCGAACTCGACCACGCGGTGGTCGAGCAACGGCGCGCGCACCTCCAGGCTCGTCGCCATCGACGCGCGATCGACCTTGGCGAGGATGTCATCGGGCAAATACGACACCAGGTCGAGCAGCCCCGGCTGCAGCGCCCGCGGCACGGCGCCGGCACCGTCGAGCAGGTCGCGATAGAGGGGGGCGTCGAGCGCCGGGGCGCCGGTCATCGCGGCGACCGCCTCGGGCGCGAACCAGGTGATGAACCGCGAGTAGGGATCGCCGCCCTCGTGCCCGAGCACGTCGGCGACCCGCTGCATCCGCCGCACCGGCGACTGCCGCACCGCCATCGCCGCGATGCGCCGCGTCGACCGCGGCAGGCCGAGCGCCCAGGCCGCGCCGGCGTAGTGGCGGTGCCGCGGGTAGCCGAGGAACAGCTCGTCGCCGCCGTCGCCCGACAGCGCGACCGTCACCCGGCGCCGCGCCACCGCCGACACCAGGTAGGTGGGGATCGCCGACGAGTCGCCGAACGGCTCGTCGAACATGTCCGGCACCCGGTCGACGATCGACAGCATCCGCGCTTCGTCGCACAGCTCCTCGTGGTGGTCGGTGCCGCAGTGGCGGGCGACCCGCGCCGCGTGATCGGCTTCGTCGAACTCGGGGTTGGTGAAGCGGATGCTGAAGGTCTGCACCGGCTCGCGCACCTGCTCGCTCATCATCGCGACGATGAGCGACGAATCGACGCCGCCGGAGAGAAACGCCCCGAGCGGCACGTCGGCGATGCGGCGCTGGGCCACCGCCGTCGCCAGCAGCGCCTCGAGCTGGCGCTCGGCATCGGCGTCGCTCAGCTCCCGGACCGGCATCGCGTGCGCCAGCGGATCCCAATAGCGCGAGATCGTCGTCGTGCCCCGCTCGCACACCAGGTAATGCGCCGGCGGCAGCTTGCGCGCGGCCGTGTAAATCGTGTACGGCGAGGGGATGTAGCCGTAACGCAGGTAGAGCCGCAGGCCGTCGACGTCGATGCCGCGCGGGAACCCGGGGCTGCCGGCCAGCGCCTTCAACTCCGACGCGAACGACAGCGTCCCGTCGCGCTCGGCGTAGTACAGCGGCTTCTTCCCCAGGCGATCGCGCACCAGCCACAGCCGCTGCCGGGCCGCGTCCCACAAGCCGAAGGCGAACATGCCGGCGAACCGGTGCACGCACTCGACGCCCCAGCGGTCGTACGCGGCGAGCACGACCTCGGTGTCGGTCTGCGATCGGAAGCGGTAGCCGAGCTGCTCGAGCTCCTGCCGCAGCTCGCGGAAGTTGTAGACCTCGCCGTTGAAGGTGATGGCGAGGCGCCCGCCGTCCCAGAACATCGGATTGCGGCCGAGCGGCGACAGGTCGACGATCGACAGGCGCCGGTGCCCGAGCGCCACGGCGCCGTCCGGCGACGCCCACACGTCCGCGTCATCGGGCCCGCGGTGCGCGAGCGCGTCGGTCATGTCGGCGGTCGTCGCGGCCAGGCTCGCGGCCGGCATCCGCCCCGGCCCCGGTCCGAGCATGCCGCTTATGCCGCACATCGCAAGCACCCCCGCATCACGCCGTTCCCTCCCGTTGGCCCCGTTCGCCCCAGTCGTCCCGTTCGTTGCTCTCGGTCCGCTCGGTCCGCCCGGTCCGCTCAGTCCGCTCAGTCCGCCCGGTCCCCTCGGCCCGCTCGGTCCGCGCGTGCCGCGACGACAGCCCCACCATGACGACGCAAATAGGGATTGCCATCATCGGCCGCATGCGGAACAGCGTGCCATAGTTGGTCACCACGTAGCCCAGCAGCGCCGCCGTGGTCCCGGCCAGAACGACGCAAAAGACGACGAAGGGCATGCGCGTCCCGATCTCCCGCCGGCGTGTCCACAGCAGGGCGAACAGGCAGACCAGGGCGGCGTCCTGGAATAGCGTATCGAGATCCGCCACCGGAAGGAACCCGCGCCCGCCGGTGAACTCCACCACCGACAGCGCCTTGAGCACCGAGATGGGCACGAAGATGATTGCCAGCCCCACCACCATCGTCTTGACGTGCTCGGAGCGGTTGCGCGGGATGGCCAGCAGCGCATCCGCCTGCTCCTCGGACAGCGCGCCCCCGGTCCCGGGCACCCCCTCGCCCGGCGCCGCCCGGAGCCGTCCGGGGGTGACCGTCGCCAGCGTCTCGGGCACGCCTCCCGCCTTGGCCGAGTCGCCGTCCTTGCGCATCGGCACGACGATGTTCGAGTCGCCGCCGGTGAGCAGGAAGCCAGTACGCGCCATCTGCGTCATCGCCGCGAGCACCGACGGAATGTCGGTGACGCTCCGCACCATGGTCAACGGCCCCTGCCCGCCCGCCGGGAAGAGGAACTGGCTGGCGAAGTTGGTCAGCCCGCCAGCAGCAATCCACACCGCCACGACGACGGCCAGGCTGCCGCCCAGATAGGCGGGCAACGGCGTGGACCGCCCGCGCAGGGCGAAGATCGCGAATACCACGACCAGCGAGCCGCACATGATGAGCGGGAAATACCAGCGGATCCCGGCCAGGCCGAACGTGCCCGCCATGACCGCCGCGGCCGCCGCAGCCAGCGACGCGCGGCCGCCGCGCAGGCGCCGGCCGTACACGATCAGCCGGAAGATTCCCAGCAGCGCCAGGCAGACGACGGCGATCAGGGCGAAGAAGATGTCGTCCTTGAGCGGCTGCGTGCCGTGGACGAAGATCGCCGGCCAGAACGAGTAGGCCGCCACGCCCGCGATGCCCGGCAGGTCCCGGCGCCAGTCGTTCACCGGCGCGAACATCCGCACGATGAGGACGACCACCGCGACGTAGACGCAGGCGTTCAGCAGCAGCGCTGACGCCGGGCTGATGCCGACCGCGAGCAGCCAGACCGCCAGCACGCGCACGAAGAACGGCGACGGGAAGTTCTCGTAGTTGGTGTCGAACAGGCCGGTCTGGATGGCCGTGATCGCATCGGTGTAGTAGCGGGTCGCGTCGACCGCGATCAGCCAGAAGCCGCCGCCCGCCTGCAGCGACTGCGCAATGGGCAGCTCCAGATACGAGATCCAGAAGAGCGCCATGCCCACGACCAGGCGGGCGAGAATGCCCAGCGCCAGCACCAGCCCGAGCACGTCGGACTGGCGGCGCACCCAGCGATAGCCGCGCAGGACCAGCCAGGCGAGGGCCAGGCCGACGGCGGTGTGGGCGATCTGGCTGAGGAGTTGCGCGATGTCCATTCAGGCGCGGGCTGGAGGGGCGAGCATGGGGGCTATGGGGTGGAACGTAATATACGGAACCGACCGCGCCAGACCTGGTCCGTGGAGGGAGGCGCCACTGCGAAGTCTGCCACACTTGCCGGGTCGGTGCAGCGCGGCGGCGGTGAAACAGCGTAAAATAAGCCGCTTCGAGCGCCTCTGATTCCATGCACGTGTCGATGCCACCCCTGCCGCTGATCCTGGCGTTTCTCGCGGCCCTGGTGCTCACCCCGATTCTGCGGCTCGTCGCCATCCGGTTCGGCTACGTCGCCACGCCGCGGGCCGACCGCTGGCATTCCCGACCCACGGCGCTGCTCGGGGGCATCGCGGTCGCCGTGCCCACCCTCGTGGGCGCGGTCGCGCTCGGGCCGGTGGCGCCGATCTGGCCGATCCTGGCCGCCGTGGCGACGCTCTTCGCCGTCGGGCTGGTGGACGACTTGCGGTCGCTGAAGCCGTCCACCAAGCTGGTGGCACAGATTGCGGCGGCGTCGCTGCTCGTCTACCAGGGATTCGGGCTGCACTGGACGAGCTCGCTGACGCTCGACTCGCTGCTGACGATCTTCTGGATCGTCGGCATCACCAACGCCTTCAACCTGCTCGACAACATGGACGGCCTGTGCGCCGGCGTGGCGGTGATTGCCGGCGCGTCGCTGATGGCGTCGCTCGACCCGGGGGCGCATGCCGAGGCCACCTACCTGTGGCTGCTGCTCGGTGCGACGGCGGGGTTCCTCGTCTTCAACTTCAATCCCGCCTCGATCTTCCTCGGCGACAGCGGCAGCCTGTTCATCGGCGCCAGCGTGGCGGCGCTGGCGCTGCGGCTGGGCGAAGGCGTGGGCACGACGCAGAACATCGTGTCGGTGGTCGCGGCGCCGGTGTTCGCGCTGCTCATCCCGATCCTCGACACGACGCTGGTCACCGCGTCGCGGCTCTGGCACGGCCGCAGCCCGTCGGTGGGCGGCCGCGATCACTCGTCGCATCGCCTCGTCGCCATCGGCCTCTCGGAGCGCGCCGCCGTGGGCGTGCTGTGGGTACTGGCCGCGCTCGGCGGCGGCATGGCCGCGGGGCTGCACTACTTCAGCGCCGACTGGTCGTGGCCGACGGCGGTGCTGGTGCTCGCGGCGATGGCGATCTTCGCCACCTACCTGGCGCACGTGCAGGTCTACGACAGCGACGACGCGGCGGTCGAGCGCGACAAGCACTTCACCCGCGTCATCGCCGACTTCGTCTACAAGCGGCGGGTGGCCGAGGTCCTGCTCGACGTCTGCCTGGTGTCCACGGCGTACTACTTCGCGCACCGCCTCCGCTTCGAGGGCGTGCAGTGGACGCTGCAGTTCCCCTACCTGCTGCAGTCGCTCCCCATCGTCGTCGCGGTGCAGACGATGGCGCTGTTCGCGGTCGGCGCGTATCGCGGCACCTGGCGCTACTTCAGCGTCGCCGACGTGGTGGTGTTCGGCAAGGGGGTCGGAGTCGGCGTCCTCGGGATCATCGCCATCCTGGTGTTCGTCAGCCGCTTCGAGAGCTACTCGCGCGCGGTGTTCCCGATCTACGCCATGCTGCTGATGGCGCTGCTGGTGGCGTCGCGCGGCTCGTTCCGCGTCATCAGCGAATCGGTGCGGCGGCGGCGGCGGGCGGGCGAGCGGCTCCTCGTCTACGGCGCCGGCGAGTCCGGCATGAGCGTGGTGCGCGCGCTGGTGGCGCCGATCGAGTCGGGTTACCGGATGCTCGGCTTCGTCGACGAAGACCCGTCCGCGCACCAGCGCAACCTCCTCGGCTACCGCGTCCTCGGCGGCTTCGAGCGGCTCAGCACCATGATCGTCGGCCAGGAAGTGGACACGATCATCATCTCGTCGCGGCTGATCGACGCGCGGCGGCTGGCCAGCGTCCAGCAGTTGTGCGCCGTGCACGGGGTCAAGCTGTTCCGCTTCCATATCGAGCTGCAGACGCTCGCCGGCAGCGCCGCCGCCGGCGATCGGGCCGCCGCCGAGCTCGCCGCGCGGGTCGCCGGCGAATTCGATCAACGAGCCGAACAGGGGTGATTCACGCCTTCAGCGTCGACGTCGAGGACTGGTTCCAGGGCATCCCGGTCGAGGACGCCGTCAAGGCGAGTGCCGAGTCGCGCCTGGAGCGCGGCCTCGACCGGCTGCTCGACCTGATGCGCGAGCACGGCGCGCGCGGCACGTTCTTCATTCTCGGACCGCTGGCGCAGTCGCACCCGCAGGCGATGCGGCGCATCGCCGACGAGGGGCACGAGATCGGCTGCCACGGCTGGTCGCACGACCTGCTCTACCAGATGAGCCCGGCGCGCTTCAGCGACGAGACGCGGCAGGCGCGCGACCGCATCGCCGATCTGGTCGGCCGCCCGGTGACGGCGTACCGTGCCGCCTACTTCTCGGTCACCGAGCGCTCGCTGTGGGCGCTCGAGATCCTGGCCGGGCTCGGGTTCCGCTACGACTCGAGCATCTTCCCGGTGCGCAACTGGCGCTACGGCATCGAGAGCTTCAGCCGCGTGCCGGTCCGGGTGGACACCCCGTCCGGCGCCATCTGGGAGTTCCCGATCTCGGTGCTGACCCGCTTCGGCCGGACGATGCCGGTCAGCGGCGGGGCCTATTTCCGCATCTACCCTTACGCGCTGACCCGCGCCAACCTGCGGCAGTGCGAACGGGATGGCCGGCCGGCGATCTTCTACCTGCATCCGTGGGAGCTCGATCCGGAGCACCCGCGTGTCGATTTTCACTGGAAACCCCGGCTCACCCACTACATCAACCTGCGCTCGACCGAGCCCAAGCTGAAGCGGCTGTTCACCGACTTCCGTTTCGGCGCGATCGCCGACGTCATAGGTTCCGCTGCATGAAAAGCTCACACATCGTCCACGACTACTTCGAGCGCGAATCGCGCCGCTTCGACGCCATCTACGATCAGGACAAGCCCGCCGGCCAGCGGCTGGTGGACCGCCTCTTTCGCGGCGTCATCCTCGAGCGCTTCCGCCTGATCTGCAACCTCGCGCCGGTTCCCGGTCCGTGGTCGGTCCTCGACGTCGGCTGCGGGTCCGGCCGGTTCAGCGTCGCGCTGGCCATGGCCGGGGCGACGCGCGTGCTCGGCGTCGACGTCGCCTCGTCGATGATCGAGATCGCCAACGAGGCGGCGGCCGAGATGAAGGTCGCCGACCGCTGCGAGTTCGTGGTCTCGTCGTTCCTGTCGCTCGAGCGCGCCGAGCGGTTCGAGATCGTCGTCGCCACCGGCTATTACGACTATCTCGAGGAGCCGCTGCCGCACCTGCGGAAGATGGCGGCGATGTGCTCGCACAAGATGTTCCTGTCGTTCCCCAAGCGCTGGGAACCGCGCGTCGTCGTGCGCAAGGCGCGCTTCGCACTCGAGCGCGGCTACGTCCGCTTCTACTCGCACGCCGAGGTGGTCGGGCTGATGGAGGCCGCCGGGATCCCGGCGGAGCGCTATTCGCTGATCGATCTGGGACGGGACTGGATCGCGGTGGTGAGGGTGGGATGAGCGAGGCCGCGGCGCGCCCGCCGGGCGCTCCCATCCGCGTGGCGCACGTCATCACGCGGCTGATTCTCGGCGGCGCGCAGGAGAACACGCTCTACACGGCCATCGGCCAGCATCGCGACCCGCGCTTCGACGTCACCCTGATCGTCGGCGTGGACGAAGCGGGAGAAGGCGACCTGTTCGCCGAGGCCGAGGCCGCCGGGCTGCGCCTGGTGATCGTCCCGTCGCTGGTGCGGCCGATCCGGCCGTGGGCCGACGTGCACGCGACGTGGGTGCTCTACCGGATGATGCGCCGCGAGCGCTACGAGATCGTGCACACCCACTCGTCGAAGGCCGGCATCCTGGGACGGCTGGCGGCGCGGCTCGCGCGCGTGCCGATCATTATCCACACCCTGCACAGCCTCGTGTTCCACGAGTACCAGTCGGCGTGGAAGAACCGGCTCTACGTGCGGCTGAAGCGCTGGTGCGCGCCGTTCACCGACACGCTGATCAGCGTTAACGACCAGACCGCGCGCGGGGCGCTCGCGCACGGCATCGGCCGGCCCGAGCAGCACATCACCATCTACAGCGGCATGGAGCTGGACCGGTTCCTCGGCATCGGCCAGGCGCTGTCGGTGGCCGATGCCAAGGCGGCGGCCGGGGTGCCGCCGGAGGCGCCGGTCGTCGGCAAGGTCGCCCGGCTGTTCGCGCTCAAGGGGCACGAGCAGTTCCTCAACGCCGCGGCGGCCATCGCGCGCCAGCGGCCCGACACCGTGTTCCTGCTGGTCGGCGACGGCCCCGAGCGCGACGCGCTGGCGGCGCAGGCCGAGCGGCTCGGCATCCGCGACCGGGTGGTCTTCGCCGGCCGCGTCGCGCCGGAGGCGGTGGCGGCCCTCATCCACGCCATGGACGTCGTCGTCCACACGTCGCTGCGCGAGGGGCTGGCACGCGTGCTGCCGCAGGCCGGCGCCGTCGGCAAGCCCGTCGTCACCTTCGACATGGACGGTGCGCCGGAAGTGATTCGCGACGGGGTGTCGGGCTACCTGGTGCCGCCACTCGACACCGAGGGCATCGCACGGCGCGTGGTCGAGCTGCTGAACGACGAGGCGCTGCGCGCGCGGATGGGCGGCGCCGGCCGGGCCTTCGTCGCGGAACACTTCGGCCTCGACACCATGGTGCGGCGGGTCAACGAGGTGTATGTCGCGGCGCTCAAGCGCCGCGGGCGGGCGGGCGCGGCAGTCCTCGCCCAGCAGCCGCGGGCGCGAACATCCTGACCCCCTCGATCACCCGCGCCTGGTCGGCGTCGCCCAGCTGGTAGAAGAGCGGCAGCCGCACCAGCCGATCGGCCACGTCCTCGGTCACCGGGCACTGGCCGCGGCGCCCGCCGAAGCGCCGGCCCATCTCCGACAGGTGCAGCGGCTGGTAGTGGAACACGAGCAGGACGTGACGGCCGCGCATGTGGTCGATGAGCGCGGTGCGCGCCTCGAGCGAGGGCAGCAGCAGGTAGAACAGGTGCGCGGGATGCTCCCGGTCCGCGGGGACGATCGGCAGCCGCACGTCGGCCTCCGACGCCCAGTCGCGGAGCTCGTCGAGGTAGCGCTGCCACAGCGCCTGCCGCCGCGCCTGGACCTCGGCGTGCGCCTCCAGCTGTCCCAACAGATAGGCGGCGAGCAGTTCCGAGGGCAGGTAGCTGGAGCCGACGTCCACCCAGGTGTACTTGTCCACCTGTCCGCGGAAGAAGCGGCTGCGATTGGTGCCCTTCTCGCGGACGATCTCGGCGCGCTCGACCAGCCGGTCGTCGTTGATCAGCAGCGCCCCGCCCTCGCCGCAGGTGATGTTCTTGGTCTCGTGGAAGCTCAGTGTCGAGAGCGGCGCCGTCGATCCGAGCGGCCGGCCGCGATAGCGGCCGAACAGGCCGTGCGCGTTGTCCTCGACGACGGTCAACCCGTGCCGCGCCGCCACCGCCCCGATGGCGTCCATCTCGCACGCCACGCCGGCGTAGTGCACGACGACGATGGCGCGGGTGCGCGGGGTGATGGCCGATTCGATCAGCCGCTCGTCGATGTTGAGCGTGTCGGGGCGGATGTCCACGAACACCGGCGTGGCGCCGCGCAGGACGAAGGCGTTGATCGAGGACACGAACGTGAACGACGGGCACAGCACTTCGTCGCCCGGCCGCAGGTCGAGCAGCAGGGCCGCCATCTCCAGCGCATGCGTGCACGACGTGGTCAGCAGCGCCGTGCCGGCGCCGGTCAGCTGCTCGAGCAGCGCGTGGCAGCGGGCGGTGAACGGCCCGTCGCCGGCGAGCGGCCCCTGGTTGATCGCCTCGGCGACGTAGGACATCTCGCGCCCGGTCAGGCAGGCGCGATTGAAGGGGATGACGTCGGCGGGCAGCGGCACCGGCGGCCGGGGCGTGGACCGGCTCACCGGCGCACGCGTTCCTTGACCGCGGCGCGCGTCTCCCGGTCAACCTCGCGGCGGCGGATGGTCTCGCGCTTGTCGTGCGCCTGCTTGCCCCGCGCCAGGGCCAGCGCCACCTTCACCCGCCCGTTCTTGAAGTAGATCCGCGTCGGCACCAGCGTCAGTCCGCGCTCGGTGGTCTTGCCGATCAGCTTCCGGATCTCCTCGCGATGCAGCAGCAGCTTCCGCCGCCGGCGCGGATCGTGATCGACGTAACCGCGGTGGCTGTACGGGTTGATGTGCACGTTGTAGAGCCAGACCTCGCCGCGCTCGACGCGGGCGAAGCTGTCGCGCAGGTTGGCCCGTCCCTCGCGGATGCCCTTGACCTCGGTCCCGAGCAGCGCAATCCCCGCCTCGAACGTTTCGAGCAGATGGTAATCGAACAGCGCCTTGCGGTTCTCGGCGATGAGCGCGTCGCCGGAGGAAGGTTTGTCAGCCACGGGATCTCGCCCCTTCAGGATACCGCTAGCGGACGAGCAGCCACGCGCTGGCGACCACGACGCCGAGCCCGACCAGGACGATGATCACCCGCGGCGGCAACTGCGCGGCGAGCCGCGGGCCGAGCGGGGCGGCGATGACGCCGCCGACGAGCAGCCCCGCCATCGACATGTCCGGACGCAGCCCGCCGGGCCCGGCGAACACCACCACCATGACCGCCGTGACGACCAGCTCGGCGACGATCGAGGAGCCGACCGCCACCTGCGGCGCAATCCCGGCGACCATCAGGTTGGAGGTCACGATCGGACCCCAGCCGCCGCCGGCGGCGTCGCACAGCCCGCCGCTGAACCCGAGCAGCCCGGCCCGAGCCGCGGTGCGCTCGCGCAGGCGCGGACGGCGCAGCCCGCGCCAGCACAGCCACACCCCGAGCACCAGGAGGTACAGTGCAATCGCGCTCCGCACCGTCGCCATCGATCGCGGCGCCGCCACGATCAGCAGCAGCGCGCCGAGCGCGCCGCCCACGCTCCCGGACACCGCCAGCCGCCGCACCAGCGGCCACGAGACCTGGCCGCGCCGCGCGTGGAACGCGCCGCTCAGGCCGCCGGTGAGCAGCTCCGCGAAGTGGATGTTGACGGTGGCGGCCAGCGGCGACACCCCGGCGCCGAGCAGCGCCGTCGTGGACACGACGCCGTACGCCATGCCGATGGTGCCGTCCACGAGCTGCGCGACGAACCCGACCACGGCGTAGAGGACGAACTCCGCGGTCACGCGCGCGCCAGCCGCGCGGCGAGGAGGACCGCTTCGATCATGCTCCCCGGGTTCGCCGCGTCCCGGCCCGCAATGTCGAAGGCCGTGCCGTGATCGACCGACGTGCGGATGATCGGCAGCCCGATGGTCACGTTGACGGCCTGCCCGAACGCCAGCAGCTTCACCGGGATCAGCCCCTGGTCGTGATAGCACGCGATCACCGCGTCGAACTCGCCGCGCGACGCGCGCACGAACACGGTGTCGGCCGGCCACGGGCCGGTGACGTTCAGCCCCGCTGCGCGCATCTCGGCCACCGCCGGCCGGATCACCGACTCATCCTCCGCACCCAGCACGCCGCTCTCCCCCGCATGCGGGTTGAGGCCGGCCACCGCGATCCGCGGCGTCGCAATCCCGAACTGCGGCAGCGCATCGGCCGTGAGACGAATCGTCTCCGCCAGCCGCTCCCGCGTCAGCAGCCGCGGGACCTCGGCGAGCGGCACGTGCACCGTGGCCAGCACGACGATGAGCTGCGGCGCCCAGAACAGCATGGCCACCGGCGAGGCGTCGCACAGGTGCGCGAGCAGGTCGGTGTGTCCCTTCCACGGCAGGCCGGCGCGCGCCAGCGCCAGCTTGCTGATCGGCGCCGTCGCGATGGCATCGACCTCGCCCGCCCGCGCCGCCGCCACCGCCCGCACGATCAGCTCGTACGAGGCCTGCCCCGCCTCCGCTGAAATCTCCCCGGGCTGAAAGACCTGGTCGTCCGGCGGCTGGAAGAGCACCGGCTCGCAGTGCATGCGCACCAGCGGATCGGCAGCCGCCTTGGCGGCAATCTCCGGGCCGATGCCGGACGGGTCGCCGACCGTGATCGCGATGCGGGGACGGCGCATGCCCGTAAGTTTACGCGAGCAGTCCCGGCCCCTCGTGGCAGGCGGGAGCTGGTGGCCCGTCATCGGACCCTAGATGGTCAGCGCCACCCAGTCCACGACCACTTTCGTCCCCGCGTTGCGCTCGAGGGCCGTCACCGCCTGGCCGACGGCGCCGAACGCCGCGCGCGCGCGGTCGCCCGCGTACGAACGCGCGAGCCGACGAAGCTCGTCGGCCATCGCCGGGTTCGCCATCCACCGCTCGTCGGCCGCCGCGTTGAGCAGCTCGATGTCGCGGAGCAGCGACGCCAGGACGCGGAGCGTCAGCTTGACCTCGCCGCGATCGCGATCCTTCTTCGCGGCGCCCCCGACAATGGGCGTGGCGGCCTGCAGCCGCGTCGCGCCCGCGCCGGTCGCGGCCCGGGACAGCAGGTGCAGGGCCATGCGGCGCAGCTCGTCGAGATCGGCGCCCCCCAGCGCCAGGGCGGCGCCGACGCTGCCGTCGGCCAGCGCCGCGGCCGCCGCCGCCTCGCCCGGCGCCTGCTCGTGGTCCCGCACCAGAATCTCCGTCACCTCGGCCGCGGTGAGCCGCCCGAGCCGCAGCTGCATGCACCGGGAGCGGACCGTCGGCAGCAGCACCCCGGGGACCGCCGAGGTGAGCACGAACACCGTGCAGTCGGGCGGCTCTTCCAGCGACTTCAGCAGCGCGTTCTGCGCCGGGCCCTGCATCGTCTCGGCGTCGCGAATGACGACGACCCGGCGGCGTCCCTCGAAGGGCCGGTAGCCGATGCCGTCGAGCATCGTGCGGATGACATCCACCTTGATCAGGCCGCTGTCGTCCGGCTCGATGCGCACGACATCGACGTGCATCCCGCGCGCGATCCGGTCGCACGACCGGCAGCGGCCGCACGCGTCGACCGGCAGCCCGTCGACGTCCTGTTCGGGAGCAAGGCAGTTGAGGGTGGCGGCGGCCGCCTCGGCCACGAGGCGCTTGCCCACGCCGGGCGGTCCGGCGAGCAGCAGCGTCGGTGGCACGGAGCCGCGCGCGATCGCCGTCGAGAGCAGGCTCCGCACACTGCGGTGCCCGACGATGTTCCGGAAGGTCACTTGGCGATCATAGGTCAGGGATCAGGTGCCAGGCCCCAGGGCCCAGGCCAGGGTCAGGCTTCAGGCTTCAGGCGCCAGGGATCAGGCCCCAGGGCCCAGGCGCCAGGGGTCAGGCACCAGGGACAGGGGCCAGGGGTCAGGCTTCAGGCTTCAAGCTCCAAGCTCCAGGCCCCAGGGCCCCAGGCGTCAGGCCTCAGGCGCTCAGCTGGCCGCCAGTCCTCGTCCTCAACGCGGAGGCGCAAGCGCGACAAGCGCGCGGGCGAGTTCGTAGCTGCTGATGCCGCTGTCGCAGTTGGTGAGCAGCCACCCCGCGGGCAGCCACTGCTCAAGACCGATAGGAGAGGAATCAGGCAGGGCGTTATGCGGTTCGTAAGTAAATGCCGCCTGAAGCCTGGCCTGCGCCTGGGGCCTTAAAAAGGAGGCTCCTTCTTCTCCTTCTCCTCGTCCCGGTCCTCGTCCTTGTCGTCGTCCTCGTCCTTGTCGTCCTTATCGCCCTTGTCGCCGCGGCCGAAGATGCGCGACCAGAAGCCGCGTTTCTTCTTCGGCGGCTCCTTGACTTCGCGCCCCTCGTCGCGGGCGTTGCGGTCCGCCTCGGCGCGCTTGTCGTCATCGTCGTCGTCCTTGTCCTCGGCCTCGACGCGACGGTCGCCGGCGCGGCCGTCGATGGCCGCGGGTGGTGAGCCGCCCACCCAGCCCGCGATCCGGCTGAAGATGGAGCGGTTCTCGTGCAGGTCGCACGTCTCGTCGGGCTGCGTGCCGCGAACGAAGTACTCGGTGTAGACCGTCGAGACGGTTTCCAGGCTGCCGTCGTCCGCCTCCTGGACCTGCCCGTGGCACGCGTCGGTGGGGCGCTTGCCGGAGATCCGGCAGATCTGCACGCCGATGACGCCTGACGGCGGCTTGTACCAGTCAGGCGGATCGCCCTTGGTCGCCTCGCGCATGAACCCCGCCCACAAGGGCACGGCTACCGTCGCGGCATAGCCGCGGCTGATGATCGTTTGCGGCTGGTCGAACCCGACCCACACGCCGGTGACCAGGCGCGGCGTGTAGCCGACGAACCAGGCGTCGCGATAGTCGTTGGTCGTCCCGGTCTTGCCCGCCGCCGGCAGCTTGAAGCCGAGTTGCCGCGCCGGGTACGCGGTGCCGTGATTGACGACGTCGGCGAGCATGTGGGTCATGAGGAAGGCGCTCTGCTCGCTGATGACCTTCGACACCTCGGTCGGCGCCGTGTAGAGCAACTGGCCGTCGGCGTCCTCGACGCGCGTGATGTAGGTGGGCGTGCGGCGCACGCCGCTGCTGGCGAAGACGGCGTAGGCGGCGGTCAGCGACTCGAGCGTCACCTCGCCGGCGCCGAGCGCCAGCGACGGCACCGCGGGCATCGCGCCCATGCCGACACGCTCGGCATACGCGACCGCTTTCTGGACGCCGAGATCCTCGAGCATGCGTACCGCCGCGCGGTTGCTCGAGGTCTTGAGCGCGGACCGCATCGTCATCGCGCTCGCCGCGGAGTGCTCGTCCTCGGGAATCCACGCGCCCTGGACGGTGGCAATCGGCTCGTCGAGGCCGGTGATCAGGCTGCCGGGGCTGTAGCCCGCTTCGAGCGCCGCGGCGTAGACGAACGGCTTGAAGGCCGATCCCGGCTGGCGCCGGGCCTGGATGGCGCGGTCGTAGTTGCTCTGCACGAAGTCGCGGCCGCCGATGAGCGCGCGCACCTCGCCGGTCCGCGGGTCGAGGGCGACCAGCGCCGCCTGCAGGGCGCCCGGGGCGGCGTCCTTGCGCGTGCTGCGCCGGCGGTCGAGGTCCTTGAGCACGCGCTGGACTTCCGCGTCCGCCGCGCGCTGCATGTCGAGGTCGATGGTGGTGAAGACCTTGAGGCCGCCCTCGTAGACGCGCGCCTCGCCGAACCGCGCGATCAGCTCGCGGCGCACGTGCTCCTTGAAGAACCGTCCGTACGGCTCCTCGCGCCGCAGCGAGTCGGTGAGTGCGACCTTGCTGGCACGCGCCGCGTCGAAGGCGGCACGGTCGATGGCCCGCGAGTCGAGCATCGCCTGGAGCACCGTGGCGCGACGGGCGACCGCGCGCTCGAGGTTCACCGTGGGCGCGTAGTTGGAGGGCGCCTTGACCAGCCCGGCGAGCATCGCGCCTTCGGCCAGGGTCAGGTCCGACGCGTGCTTGCCGAAGTATCCGCGGGCCGCCGCTTCCGCGCCATACAGGCCGGCGCCGAAATAGACCTTGTTGAGATAGAGCTCGAGAATCTGATCCTTGGAGTAGTCGTTCTCGATGAGCGCGGCCAGCACGGCTTCCTGCAGCTTGCGCGAGTAGGTCTTCTCGAGCGTCAGGAAACTGAGGCGCGCGAGCTGCTGCGTGATGGTGCTCGCCCCCTGCGCCCGATGGCCCTCGCGCAGGTTGGCCAGCGCGGCGCCGGCGACGCGGATGAGATCGACCCCCTGGTGATCGTAGAAGCGCTGGTCCTCGATCGCGATCATCGCCTGGCGCAGGTGCGGCGACATCTCGGCCAGCGGAATCTCGATCCGCTGTTCCTTGAAGATGGTGAAGGCCGGACGACCCTCGCGATCGTAGAAGACCGACGACCGCGCCATCTCGGTGATGCTGCCGAGCGAGTGCCGTTCCGGCACACCGCTCAGCATTTGGTGCGCGAAGAGCGCCGAGGCGCCCATCGCGAACCAGAACACCAGCGTCAGCCCCACCATCGTGCCGACGAACCACCGCGGGTTCTGGGCCACGAGCTCGCGAGCGCGCGTCATTCCGTGTAGTTCCTTCCTGCAGGCATCCCGGCCGTATGAAAAGCGAACGCGCCAACCCGGCCGGATTTCAGCACGGCTCTACCGTTGCAAGAGGGGTTCCGTTGCATGACTATGGCAACAGGCGCAAATCCGCCCGGCCTGAGCCGCGGATTGGGTCGAAACTGGACAGTTCTTGCACACTACTGGCCGGAACTTCCCTGTTCCCCTATCTTGCCCGGGGTCGGCGGAGAAGGGATGGACCCACGGTCGAGGTAACATCGGCCGCCGCCCGGTCGGGCGTGGATCCGCGAGCGGAGGCGACCGTCGTGATTCGTGCCTGTGGAGTGTCGGAGACGGGGCGGGTGCGCAAGACGAACGAAGACAGCTTCGTTGCGGACCTTCGCCTGAAGTTCTTTGCCGTCGCGGACGGGATGGGCGGCCACCGGGCCGGCGAGGTGGCGTCCCGACTGGCCATCGAGGCGGTCACGGGATTCGTGGACCACTCCAGCCGCGATCCCGACCTCGCGTGGCCGTTCGGATACGACCCCGGCCAGTCGCGCGACGGCAACCGCCTGCGCAACGCCTTCCGCCTGGCCAACCAGCAGGTCTTCCGTGCCGCCCGAGACCGGGCGGATTACGCCGGGATGGGTACCACGCTGGTCGGTGCGCTCATCGACGGCGCCGATGTCGCGATCGGTTCGGTCGGCGACAGCCGGGCGTATCTGCTCGCCGGCGCGGGCCTCGAGCAGTTGACGATAGACGACTCGTGGACGGCGCGGGTGCTGGGGCGGGACGGGCGGCTGAGCACCGCCGAGGCCGCGGCCCATCCGATGCGCCATGTGCTGACCAACGTGATCGGCGCGCGTGACACCGTCGACGTCCAGGTATCCGAACGTACCTTGGTACCTGGTCAGGTACTGCTGCTGTGCTCCGACGGTGTGCACGGCGCGCTGCCACCCGCCGCCATCGAGCGCGTGCTGATGCAGGCGGGTGATGTGGACCGGGCCGCGCACCAGCTGATCGAGCAGGCGCTCGAACATGGCACGCGCGACAACGTCACTGCGCTGGTGATCGGGTACGAAGCGTCGTAGACTATGCTCCCCCATCGTGAGCAGGCGGCTGGTAGTCAACGACGGCAGGCGCGAGCGAGAGCTGGCGCTGGTGGACAAGATCGTAGTCGGGCGCGATCCGGCGTGCGATCTCGTCTACGACAACGTGCTGCTGTCGCGCCAGGATGCGGTGTTCACGGTCGAAGGCGAGCGGGTGCTCGTCCGCGATCTGGGCAGCCGCATCGGCGTGTTCGTCAACGGCCTGCGATCGGCCGAGCGGCTGCTGGATCCTGGTGACGTGGTGCAGATCGGTCCGCTGCGCATCCGCTACGCGCAGGATCGGCCGATGGCGGCGCCGCCGATCGAGCCGGCCGTCGCCGAAGCCGCGATCATCCCGCCGTCGTTGCGCCCGGCGCGTCCGTTGCCGCCGGTGGAGTCCGAGGAGCGGCGCGACGCGGAGTTCGAGACCCGGTACCCGCGTGCGGTCACGGCATTTCCCGAGCGCGCACGCACCGCCGCGGCGCCGCCGCCCGCCGATATGGATGCCATCGCAGACGACTGGTCGTTCCCCTTCGAAGCGCCGCCGATGACGAGCGCGACGCTGCGATCGGCCGCGGCCGCGCCGGCACCGGTCTTCACCGCGTCGGTGCCGCCGGCCCCGGCAGCGATCGCGGCGGTCCCGTTGAGCGCGCCGGTGGCGCCGGAACCGCCGGGCGCGGGCAGCCGTGCCACGGCAGCCACGACGCCGGAGGCGCCCGCGGTATCGGCACCCGTGGCGTCGGCATCGATGGCATCGGCACCAGTGGCATCGGCATCGGTGGCATCGGCATCGATCGCGGCGCGGGCACCGGCGCCCGCCGCGCGGGTGCGGTCCGTTGCCCCGTCCGCGTCGGCGGAGCCGCCGATTGGCTCACCGCTCGCGTCGTTTCGCACCGAGGACTCGTCCAGCCTGTCGCGCGCGATGCGTCGCGACCTGGAGGCGGACATGCGCACCTACGTGCTCATCCAGGTCGGCGCCGTCGCCGCCATCGTCTGGCTCTCGTCGCTGCTCCCGCTGGTGATCGGCCTGCGGATGATGGGCGTGGACGTGATGGCGCTGGACACACGCCTCGCGCCGTGGGTCGCGGCGCCGTTCGTGATCGCGATCATCACGACCTACCTGTTCGGCGGGTTCATCACGCGCCGCTTCTTCCGCCTCATTCGCGCGATGAAGCTCGATTGGCCGCCGAGCGATCGCGACCGTTAGGTTAGCTGCGCATCCTTGGGCGGGGTCGACGGGACGCGGACAAGCTGATGCGCCGCAAGCGCATCAGCCGCCTGATGCCGGCGACAACGACAATGAGCGCCAGCGCTATCGCCCGCCTGGCATGGCCTGCCAGCCGAAGCCGCGAGCGACGAGAGCGCGTGGCGAAGGTTGGCGGGGTCGACGGGACTCGAACCCGCGGCCTCCGGCGTGACAGGCCGGCGTTCTAACCAACTGAACTACAACCCCGTATTAAGTTGTGCGACCGGTCGAGGCGATCCGCTGCCGGCCACGCGGCTGATCCGGCCCACCAGCCGCGAGGTGAATGGGCGGTACAGGACTCGAACCTGTGACAGCCGGCGTGTAAAGCCGGTGCTCTACCAACTGAGCTAACCGCCCGGCTCCCGGCGCCTCCGGCAAACTCTCATGGTAGCGAAAGCCGGACCTTGAGCGCAAGCAGCGCCAGGGCGACGACCAGGCCGGCCATGGTGTGGTGCTCGCGGTTGGCCAGCGCCCGCGCGGCGCTGAACGACCGGATCATCGGCGGCGCCGCCCGCGACGCGTAGGCGTCGTACTCCCCGCCGAACTTCGCCCGCAGGTGCGCCTCCTCGGCACGAATGGCGGCGGACAGGGTGACCGCGACGTAGACGCCGACCAGCCCCGCGACCGCCCAGCTCGCGCACGCGATGGCGATGCCCAGCGCGATCACCGACGAGCCGAGATACAGCGGGTGCCGCGTGAATCGATACGGGCCCGACCGCGTCACCTCGCGGCTCTTCTCGACATGGCCGGCCGCCCACACCCGCAACGCTTCGCCCGCCACCGCGACCAGCGCGCCCGCGGCCAGCGATCGCCACGTCGGCGCCGCCAGCCACGCGACGAGGAGCCCGAACGCGAAGCCGAGCGCGACACGCCAGCGGGCGATGCGCTGGGCAACTGTCACCGGCGCTCCGCAGCCAGGCCCGCGGCCGGCGGCCCGGCCAGCCGCGCGAGCCGCTGATCCACCGCGCGCGCCACGTCCTCGACCTCGATGTCGTCGAGGCACATGCGGACCGCGCCGGCGGCGACGCCGGCACGCTGGCAGCGCCTCTTATGGTGGCAGACGCACGATTCCGCCCGCGACACGATCACATCGTCGCGGTCCCACGGACCGTTGCGTTCCGGCCACGTGGGCCCGTACAACCCGACGATGGGCGTGCCGACGGCGGCGGCGAGGTGCACGGGACCGGTGTCGCCGGAGACCATCAACGCCGCGCGCCGTGAGAGCGCGAGCAGGTCGGCAAGCGTCGTCTCGGGCGCCCGCACCGCGGCGCCCGCCGCGTGCGCGACGACGGCGTCGGCGAGGCCGGCTTCGTCCCGGCCCCACAGCACGTAGCTCGGCAGGCCGTGCCTGTCGCGAAGATGCCTGGCGATGGCGCCGAACCGCTCCGGCGCCCAGCGCTTGTTCGGCCACGCGGCGCCGGGGTTGAGCAGCGCAAAACCGCCCGCGCCGCGCGCCGCCGCCTCGGCGCTCACCTGCTCGGCCACGCTCGACGGCGTGTCCAGGAAAGGAAAACGTACCGCCGGCCGATCGACGCCGACCAGCGGCAGCACCGACAGGTTCTTGTGAATGATGTGCGCCCCCGCCGCGACCGGCGCCGTCTCGGTGTAGAACCACGCCGCGGCCCGCTCGCGCAGTGCGGCGGTCTCGAAGCCGATGACCCGCGGGGCGCCCGACAGCCGCGCCATCGCCGCCGACTTGAGCAGGCCCTGCAGGTCGATGGCGACGTCGTACGCGCGCCTGCGCAGCGCCCGCACCGCCCGCGCCAGGCCGGGACGGCCGGGAATGCGCTCGTCGAGCCCGCTCACCAGGTCGAGCACGCCGGCATACCGGCGATCGGCGAGCCAGTCGATCGCGGCCTCGGGATACGCGTCGCGCAGCGCGGCGAGCACCGGCAGCGCGTGCACGATGTCGCCGAGCGCGCTCATGCGGACGAGGAGGATGCGCCTCACCGCGGTCACTCGTCGGCGGGCGGCTCGCCCGCGGCCGCCGCCTCGCGAATGCGCAGCAGCAGGTCGCGGGTCGAATGATCCTTGGGATCCCCGACGATGGCGATGCGCCCGCCGTAGGCGCGGACCGTGTTGCGCTCGGGGACCGAGTCGGCCGTGTAGTCCGTGCCCTTGCAGTGGACGTCCGGCCGGATCAGCTCGAGCAGCGGCGCCACCGTCGGCTCCTCGAACACGACGACGTAGCTGACGCCGCGGAGCGCGGCGACCAGTTCGGCGCGATCGCGGGCGCTCAGGATCGGCCGGTTGGCGCCCTTCAGCTCGCGCACCATCGCGTCGCCGTTGACGGCCACGACCAGCCGGTCGCCCTCCCGCGCCGCCGCCTGCAGGTAGCGCACGTGCCCGACGTGCAGCAGGTCGAAGCAGCCGTTGGCAAGTGCCACGGTGCGTCCCTGCGCGCGGTCCTCGGCCACGCGCCCGGCCAGCTCCTCCCGCGTGAGAACCTCCCCCATCGTCACTCGGCGCGCGCGGCGTCGGTGCGCACCGCGCGGCGCAGTTCGTCGGCCGAGACCGTGGCCGTACCGCGCTTCATGACCACCAGCCCGCCGGCGTAGTTGGCCAGCTGCGCGGCCTCGGCGAAGCTTCCCCCCGCCGCCAGCGCCAGGGTCATCGTCGCCATGACGGTGTCGCCGGCGCCGGTCACGTCGGCGATCTGATCGGACCCGAAGATGGGGATGTGCAGCGTGGGCACGCCCGGCTGGAAGAGCGCCATGCCCCGCGATCCGCGCGTCACCAGCACGGCCTCCATCCTCGTGCGCTCGAGCAGCGCGCGGCCGGCGCGCTCGAGCACGCGCGGCTGGTCGTCGATGGCGATGCCGAGCACCTGTTCGACCTCCGACTCGTTGGGCGTGCAGGCGGTGAGGCGAGTGAACCGCGTCAGCGCGTAGCGCGAGTCGACGAGGATCGGAACGCGGCGGCGCCCGCGTCGGACCTCGCCGCCCAGCCGGCGGACGAACGCCGGGGACACGAGGCCGGCGCCGTAGTCCGAGACCAGCACGGCGTCGGCGGTACGCAGGGCGCGCGTGAGCGTCCGCTCGGCGTGCGCGCGGTGCGCGTCGCTGACGCCGTCGCTGCGCCGGTCCACGCGGACGACCTGCTGCTTCGCGGAATGAATGCCCCCGGCGAGGATGCGGGTCTTGACCGGGGTCTGGTAGTCGGACGGGCGGGCCACCGTGGCGCGGCCGACCCCGCGCGGCAGCGACGCCAGCAGCCGGCGGCCGGCCTCGTCGCGGCCCGCGAGGCCGACGATCGTCACGCGGCCGCCGAGCGCGGCCACATTGTGGGCGGCGTTGCCGGCCCCGCCGGGCAGCACTTCCGTCGAGTCGTACTCGAGGATCAGCACCGGCGCCTCGCGCGACACGCGCGCCACGCGGCCGTACACGAACTCGTCGGCAATCAGGTCACCGTAGACCACGATGCGCGGCACGGCGAAGCGATCGATGAGGTGGAGCAGGCGGTCGGCGTCGACCGCGCGGCCGGCTGTCATGCGCGGCTACAGCTTAGCAGGGCGAGCGGCCCGGGCCATGCCGATCACCGCGACGGCAGCGATGAGGTTGTCGCAGATGGCCGTGGGCGGCGCGATCCCGGCCGGCCAGTCTGCTTCCTGTGCCCGGCCGTGACCGGTGCGCACGAGAATCGTGCGCGCACCCACGAGGTGCCCCATCTGGATGTCGCGCCACTGATCGCCGATCGCCCACGAGCGTGCCAGGTCGAGCTCCAGCACGCGTGCGGCATCGTGCACCATTCCCGGCTCCGGCTTGCGGCACGCGCACGGGGTCGCCAGGCGCGGGTCGCGCGCCTCCGGGTGGTGCGGACAGTAGCGCCAGGCGTCGACCGCGGCCCCGGCCGCCGTCAGCCGCTCGCCGAGCACACGGTGCGTGTCCTCCACGAACTCGGCGGTGTACAGCCCGCGCCCGATCCCGCCCTGGTTGGTGACGACGACGATGGCGTAGCCGGCGCGCTTGAGGAGACGGATGGCATCGATGCTCCACGGGTAGACCTCGAGCACCGAGTCGGGTGTGAGGTACCCCACGTCCTCGATGAGCGTCCCGTCGCGATCGAGGAACACGGCCGGCTTCATGACGGGGACACCGCCGCGAGTGCGTCGAACACCGTCCGCGCGCTGATGCGCCGCATGCAGCGGTGGTCGATCGGGCATTCGCGGAGCATGCAGGGCCGGCACCAGACATCGGTGGAGACCACCACCGGTTTCGGCGCGCCCGCGTGCGCGCCGAGCGGCGCCGTCTTGCCCGCGCTGGTGGGGCCGAAGATCGCGGCCAGTGGCGCACCTACGGCCGCCGCCAGGTGCATGGCGCCGGAATCGTTGGCGACGGCGCCGGTGCTGAGCGCGAGCAGTGCGGCGAGCGTGCCCAGATCGGTGCGGCCCGCGAGATCGATGGCGGCGCCGCCATGCCGTCGAGCGGCCAGGCGCTCGATCTGCCGGCACGCCGCGGCGTCGGCCGCCGTGCCCACGAGCAGCACTGCCGTGCCGTCGCGGGCGAACAGCTCCGCCAGCTCGGCGAAGCGCTCCGGCAGCCACTGCTTGGCGCGTCCATATGCCGCGCCGGGCGCGAAGACGACGAACCGCCGGCCGTCGGCCACGCCGCGATCGCGCAACAGCGCACGGGCGCGGGCCAGCGCGTCGGCGCCCGGAACGAGATGCGCGGTCCGGTCACCCGCCGCAATGCCCAGCGCGGGCGCGAGCGCCTGGTAATAGGCGGCCTGGTGCCCTTCCGGCCGCGGCGCGCGGATGGCCCGTGTCAGCAGCCGCCCGCGCAGGTCGCGCGCGTATCCCCACCGCTCGGGGATGCCGGCGCGCGCCACCAGCCACGCCGACAGGAACGAGTTCGGCAACAGCAGCGCCGCATCGAACCCGCCGGCGGCGAGGAGGCGCGCATCCTCTTTCCAGGTGGCCAGCGGCATGCGCCCGCCGGCAGCCAGGCGCAGCGTGTCCGCCACGCCCGGCACCATGGCGAACAGCGGCGCGACCCCCGCACGCGCAGCGATGGTGATCGCGGTGTCCGGCCACGCCCGGTGCAGATCGGCGACGAGCGGCAGCGCCATCACCGCGTCGCCCAGCCAGTTCGGCGCCATGACGACGAGCCGGCGCGGCGGCACGACGCGCAGGTCAGGCATCGAGGTCCTCGTCGGCGCGGATCGCGGGGTACATCCCCTTGACGTCGCCGACCGGGGCGTCGCGCCAGCGGCGGTGCATCCACAGCCACAGCTCCGGGTGGCGGCGCACGTACATCTCGAGCACGTCGGTGCAGCGCTGCGTGAAGTCGTGGATCGCATCCGGCGCGTCGGCCGCGGGCGGGGCGACCGCGTGCTCGTAGATCATCCGGTAGCGCCCGCCGGCCACCGGCAGGGCGAACACCGGCACCACCGGCGCGCCCGTGCGCAGCGCCAGGGCCGCCAGCGTGGAAGTGGTCGCCGCCGGACGCTCGAAGAAATCCACCCAGATGGCGTCGGGGCTGTGCATGTGCTGATCGATCAGCATCGCCACGCCCTGGCCCGCGTGCAGGGTCTTCAGCACCCGGCGCACGGCGCCCTGGCGATAGATCACGCTGTTGCCGGTGCGCGAGCGCAGGTCCTCGAGCAGGCCATTGAGGTGCGGGTTGTCGAGCGCGCGCGCAAGCACGCCGATGGGCTGCAGCTGGAGCCCGTGCACGATCGCGTGCAGCTCCCAGAAGCCGAAATGGCCGGTGAAGAACAGCACGCCCTTGCCCTGCGCGTAGGCATGGCGGGCGCGGTCTTCGCCCTCGAATTCCACCCGGCGGCGCATCGACGCCGGCGACAGGGTGCTGAACTTGAGCATCTCGAACAGCAGCCGACCGAAGTGGCGAAACATGGCGCGGGCGATGGCGCGCAGCTCCGGCTCGCTGCGGCGCGGAAACGACTGGGCGAGATTGGCGAGCGCCACGCGCCGGTGGCCGCGGTCGAGCGTGTAGAACGCCAGCCCCAGCATCGCCCCCATCGCCCGCGCCACGCCCGCGGGCAGGATGCCGAGCGCGAAGCGCACGGCGACAATGGCCCCGTACTCGAGGCGATGCCTCACGCCACCTCCCGCGCCCGCCGCAGCGCCTGCTCGACCAGCGCCGTCATCACCGACCAGTCGTCGATCGCCAGCTCCAGCGGCACGGCCACGCACGCAAACGGCAACGTCCCCAGCGCGTCCCACCGCACCGCATCCTTCTCCGTCGTCACCACCGCCGCCGCGCCCGCCGCCCGCACCGCCGCCGCGACCCGCGCGACGTCGGCGGCGCCGTAGCGATGATGGTCGGGAAAGCCGATGGCCGCGGCCACCTGATATCCCTCGCCGCGCAGCATCTCGAAGAACTGCTCGGGCCGCGCAATCCCCGCCACCGCCACGACGGGCGCCGCACCTATCGCACCTGTCGCACCTGCCGCAGCTAATTTTTTCGTCGCTCCTACGGTCTGACTCACGCCCAGCGTCCACGCCACGGTCTTCGCGGTCGCCGCGTCGGCGTCGAGGACCACGAGGACGTCCGCGCGCGCCGCGGCGCCGGTCGCTTCGCGCAGCCGCCCGAACGGCAGCACGCGCTCGTGGGCCTCCTCCGGCGTCGTCATCAGCACATCGAGGTCGCGTGCCAGCTGGACGTGCTGGAAGCCATCGTCCAGCAGGTGCACGGTTGCGTGCAGGCACCGTTCGGCGAGCACACCGGCGAGATAGCGGTCCTCGGACACGGCGACGATGGCGCCGGGCAGCGTGCGGGCGAGCATCAGCGGCTCGTCACCGGCCTGATCGAGGTGAGCCAGCACGCGCGTGCCGTCGGACACGACGACCACGCCGTCCACGCGATCGCGACGTCCGTAGCCGCGGCTGAGGATCGCCGGCCGCTCCCCCCGCTCGAGCAGCAGGCGCGCGAGGCACGCGACCATCGGCGTCTTCGCGGTGCCGCCGACGCTGAGGTTGCCGACGCTGATCACCGGGCGCTGCAGCCGGCGGCGTGCTCGCGGATGGCGTTCGTACCAGCGCCGCCGCGCGCCGACCACCCGGGCGTAGAAGAAATCAAGCAATGGGTCTGAACGGCCGGACGTTCGACGGGCGCGCCCGATCGCTCTCCGGCAGCAGCGCGGCCAGGACGGCCAGCGACTTGTCCTTCGCGCCGCGGTTGGCTTCGACCAGCGCCCGCGCGGCGGCGCCGAGCCGGGCGCGGCGGACCGGATCGGTCATCAGGGCGAGCAGCGTGTCGCCGAGCTCGCGCGCGTCGGCGACCTGGACACCCGCGATGTTGGCGAGAAACGCGTCGGCGATCTCGGCGAAGTTCTCCATGTGCGGGCCGAAGACGATCGGCTTGCCGAACACCGCCGGCTCGAGGATGTTGTGGCCGCCGGTCGGCACCAGGCTGCCGCCGACGAAGGCCACGGTGGCCAGCTGGTACAAGGTGGCGAGCTCGCCGATGCTGTCGAGGATCACGACGTCGGCACGCGGCTCGGCGTCGATCGCCAGCGCCGAGCGGCGCACGGTCTTCAGGCCCTCCTCGCGCGCCAGCTGTTCGGCTTCCGCCACCCGCTCGAGGTGCCGCGGCGCCAGAACGAGCAGTGCGCCCGGCGTCGCCGAGCGCAGGCGGCGGAACGCTGCAAGCACGGCGGCGTCCTCCCCCTTCATGGTGCTGCCGGCCACCACGACCGTCCGCGTCGCCGGCATCCGGAAGAAGCGCAGCACGCGGTCGCGGGCGCGCGGCTGCAGCGACGCCGGGGCGGCGTCGAGCGAGTCGAACTTCAGGCTCCCGGTCACCGTGACCCGTCCCGGGTTGGCGCCCAGATCGATGAACCGCCGCGCCGCCTTCTCGCTCTGCACGCAGAAGCTGTCGATGTCGTCGAGCACACGCGCGATGAAGCCGCGGACCAGCCGGTAGCGGGGATACGACCGCTGCGACAGCCGGCCGTTGACGATGGCCGTCTTGACGCCGCGGCGGCGGCACTCGCGCAGCAGGTTGGGCCAGATCTCCGTTTCCACCATCACGAACAGACGCGGCCGCACCAGGTCGAGCGTGCGGCGGACGAACAGCCCGAGATCGAACGGAAAGTAGAACGCCGCGTCCACCTCCGGCACGCTGCGCCGCGCCAGCGCCTGCCCGGTCATGGTCGTCGTGGACAGAAAGATGCGAAGCCGCGGGTAGCGGGCGCGCAGGTCGCGCGCCAGCGGCCGCGCCGAGAGGACTTCGCCCACCGACACGGCGTGGATCCAGATCGAGGGCTCGGCGTCCATGTTGAACGACACCGGCAGGTAGCCCATGCGCTGCGACAGGCTGCCGATGTACTTCCGGTAGCGGATCGCCTGGTACAGGAACCAGGGCGAGACCACGACGAAGAAGCCCAGCACCAGAACGCTGTAAAGGAAATACATGAAAGGACTTACAAGGAGCGAGTATAACGATGCATTTGACCGGTCGCAAGACGGGCCGTATACAATGAACTGTTTCGAGGGAGCCCGATGGCCATCAAGGTAGGGATCAACGGCTTCGGCCGGATCGGCCGCAACATCATGCGCGCCGCGCTCGCCGACGACCGCATCGACTTCGTCGCCGTCAACGACATCACCGACGCCAGGACCCTGGCGCATCTGCTCAAGTACGACTCGGTCCTCGGGAACCTGGATCGGGACATCACGGCCACCGGCGACACCATCTCGGTGGACGGCGACGAGTTCAAGGTGCTCTCGACCAAGGACCCGGCGCAGCTCCCGTGGAAGGACCTGGGCGTGGACGTCGTCTTCGAGTCCACCGGCAAGTTCACCAAGCGAGACGATGCCGCCAAGCACCTCAGCGCGGGGGCGAAGAAGGTGATCATCACCGCGCCGGCGACCGGACCGGACGTCACGCTGGTGCTCGGCGTCAACGACCAGGCCTACGACCGCGCCGCGCACCACGTCATCTCCAACGCCTCCTGCACCACCAACTGCCTGGCGCCGGTCGCCAAGGTGCTGCACGAGAGCTTCCGCATCCGCAAGGCGTGGATGACCACCGTGCACGCCTACACCAACGACCAGAACCTGCTCGACCTGCCGCACAAGGACATGCGCCGCGCCCGCGCGGCGGCGATCTCCATCATCCCGACCACGACCGGGGCGGCGAAGGCGGTCGGCGAAGTGCTGCCGGAGCTGAAGGGCAAGTTCGACGGCATCGCCATGCGCGTGCCGACGCCGAACGTCTCGGTGATCGATCTGGTGGCGCTGGTCGAGAAGAAGGCTTCGTCCGAGGAGATCAACGCCGCGCTGAAGGCGGCGGCCGATGGCGCCCTGAAGGGCATCCTGCAGTTCTCGCAGGAGCCGCTGGTCTCGATCGATTTTCGCGGCAACCCGCACTCCTCCATCGTCGACGCCGACTATACGAAGGTGATGGACGGCGACTTCGTGAAGGTCCTGGCCTGGTACGACAACGAGTGGGGCTACTCCAACCGCTGCGTGGACCTGCTGCACAAGATCCTGTAATCCCAGGGCGGGTCCGCGACCGATGGCCAAGCATTCGCTCCGCGATCTCGACCTGAAGGGCCGGCGCGCGCTCGTGCGCGTGGATTTCAACGTCCCGATCAAGGGCGGGCGCATCACCGACGACACCCGCATCACCGCGGCGCGGCCGACAATCGAGCAGCTGCTGGCCGGCGGCGCGACCGTCGTGCTCGCCTCCCACCTCGGCCGCCCGAAGGGCAAGCCGGCGCCCGAGTTCAGCCTGCAGCCGGTCGCCGCGCACCTGGCCACGCTCCTCGGGCGCGAGGTCGGCTTCGCCGGCGACTGCATCGGCGAGCCCGCGCAGCGGGCGGTGGACGCGGCGCACGCCGGGTCGAAGATCGTCCTGCTCGAGAACCTGCGGTTCCACGCCGGCGAGGAGAAGAACGACGAGGCTTTCGCCGCCGCCCTCGCCAAGCTGGCCGACGTCTACGTCAACGACGCGTTCGGCGCCGCGCATCGCGCGCACGCGTCGGTGGCGGCCGTCGTCCCGCACTTCGAGGGCCGGGCGGCGGCCGGGCTGCTGATGGAAAAGGAGCTGCGCTACCTTGGCATGGCGCTCGGCGAACCGGAGCGGCCGTTCGTCGGCATCCTCGGCGGGGCCAAGGTGTCGGACAAGATCGAGGTCATCGAAAGCCTGCTCGGCCGGGTGGATCGCCTGCTCATCGGCGGCGCCATGGCCTACACGTTCTTCAAGGCCCTCGGCCTGCCGACCGGCCGGTCGCTGGTGGAGGACGACAAGCTCGACGCGGCGCGCGATATCATCACCCACGCCAAGGCGCGGAGCGTGGAGCTGAACCTGCCGGTGGATCACGTGGTCGCAGCGGCCATGGAGGCCGGGGCCGCGACCACGGTGCTCGAAGTCAGCGACGCGGCGATCGGCGAGCGGATGGGACTGGACATCGGACCGCAGACCACGTCGCTCTATGCCGCGCGGGTGCGCGACGCGAAGACCGTGGTGTGGAACGGCCCGATGGGCGTGTTCGAGATCCCCGCCTTCGCGGCCGGCACGCTGGGCGTCGCCGAGGCAGTGGCAGCCGTGGACGGGACGACGATCGTCGGCGGCGGCGATTCGGTGTCGGCAGTGAACAAGGCCGGCGTCGCCGATCGGATCACGCACATCTCCACCGGCGGTGGTGCGTCGCTGGAGTTTCTGGCGGGCGAGCGGCTGCCGGGAGTGGACGCGTTGCCGGAGAGATAGGGCTCAGGGCTCAGGCCCCAGGCGTCAGGCTCCAGGGATCAGGCGCCAGGGCTTCAGGCCCCAGGCCCCAGGCCCCAGGCGCGGTTCGAAACGATCCGAGCCCCGACGCGCGGGGCTGAAAGAGGGCGGAGAGTGACCACGGCACGACGACAGCGTGCGGAGACGCGGCGAGACGGCAGGGGTGCGGCTCGCCGCACCCATCGCACCCGTGCACCGCACCGCACCCGTCGCACCTGCCGCACCCGTCGCACCTGCCG
This sequence comes from uncultured Acidobacteriota bacterium, assembly GCA_963707795.1. Lineage (GTDB taxonomy): Bacteria > Acidobacteriota > Vicinamibacteria > Vicinamibacterales > UBA2999 > JACCSI01. The sequence goes on from OY970174.1 coordinate 3,013,901, forward strand.
CACCTGTCGCACCCGTCGCACCCGTACCCGTTATGCGTAAACCCCTCATCGCCGGCAACTGGAAGATGTTCAAGACGGTGCACGACGCGGTCGCGCACATCAAGGAGCTGCGCATCCTCGTCAAGAACGTGCACGGCGTCGAGATCGTCGTCGCGCCGCCGTTCCCCGCGGTGCATGCCGTGGCCGACGCCGCGCGCGGCAGCGAGATCGAGGTCGCGGCGCAGCACCTGCACTGGGAACGGGAGGGCGCGTTCACCGGCGAGGTGAGCGCGGACATGGTTCGCGACGCCGGCGCCGAGTACGTGATCATCGGCCACTCCGAGCGGCGGACGCTGTTCGGGGAGACCGACCTCACCGTCAATCGCCGCCTGCTCGCCGCGCTCGGCGCGCGGCTGACGCCGATCGTGTGCATCGGCGAAACGCTCGAGCAGCGCGAGGCGGCGCAGACGCTCGCCGTGCTCGATTCGCAGGTCCAGGCGGGGTTCGACGGGCTGCAGGCGGACCAGCTGCAGGATCTGGTGCTTGCCTACGAACCCGTATGGGCGATCGGCACCGGCCGCAACGCGACGCCGGAGCAGGCGCAGGAGGCGCACGCGCACCTGCGCGGCCGCCTGCGCCAGTGGTTTGGCGTCGAGACCGCGGAGCGCACGCGGATCCTGTACGGCGGCAGCGTCAAACCGGACAACATCCGGTCGCTGATGCAGCAACCGGACGTGGACGGCGCGCTGGTCGGGGGCGCCAGCCTGGACCCGCGGGCGTTCGCCGACATCGTCCGGCAGGCCGGCGGGGCGGCGGGCTGAGCCGCACGCGCGCTCGCAGTCCAGCGTCACACGCCCCAGCTCGCCGGTCAGTAGGTGAACAGACGATCGTGCTCGAGCGCCAGCTTGAGGAGCACGGTCGGCGGCGCCAGCTCGGCCGGTTTGCCCGCCAGGTCGGCCGCCGTCAATCCGCGCGCGCCGCTGGACATTCCGGACAGATAAAAACGGCCGCCGCCCTTGACGATGGCGTCGTAGTGCTCGCGCAATCGACCGGTTCCGACGCCGGCCAGGCTGTCGAGCACGCCATCGCGCAGCAACTGGACGGCGTCACCGGCGAGGAACAGGCTCACGGCGTGGCCCTCGTCAATGGCCGTCCTGGCGACGAGGAACGCGAGCGCCGCCCGCGTCGGGTGCTCCGGCCCATGGGTGACGTGCACGAGAATTTTCGCCTTTTCGCTCATCGGGGCACCGGGTTGTGTCGCGTCTACGCTTGCGGTGGCGGTGACGATGAGGATGACGCTCGCCATCACCGCCGCAACGCGGCCGCATGACTCGCGCGTCTTCATGCGGGCTTGGCCATGGCCAGCGCCTGCTCGCGCGTCAGGTCCATCTGGTGGACCTGCCTGGCGTGTTCCTGTGCCCGCTCCACCAGCTTGTCGTCCGACTCGGCTTCCACGACGAAGCCGCAGGGACAATTGATCACCTTCTGCATGGTCAGCTCCTTGATGGCCGCAATATACTCAGCTTCCCTTGCCGCGACGTTGCCGCGGCCTTGGCGAAACCTTGGCACAGGCGCGGATTCATGTCACCGGCCAGATCCTCGTCGAGCACGGCGAGCGTCTGATCGGCGAACGGGACCTTCCCGGCCGGCAGGGACGGCTCGCCCTCGCCTTTCTCGTCGTCCATCGCCATCGGCCGGTCGGTCGCGACGAGGTGGCTGGCGTGCTGTGGCCCGGCGAGGAGCCGGCCGCGAGCGACAGCGGGCTGAGCGCGGTGCTGAGCAAGTTGCGCGCGGCGCTGCGCCGGCTCGGGTGGAGCGAAGCGGAGGCCGGCATCGAGCAGCGCTCGGGGTGCCTGGCGCTGCGGGTGCCGCCGGAGACCTGGATCGACGTCGAGGCGGCGGCCAACGCGATCGACGAAGCGGAAGGGGCGCTGCGGCGGGGCGATGCCAGGGCGGCGTGGGGGCCGGCGAACATCGCCGCCAGCATCGCGCGGCGGCCTTTCCTGGCGCAGAGCGAGGCGCCGTGGATCGAAGCGCGGCGGGCGGCGCATCGCGCCATGCTCGTCCGCGCGCTGCAGTGCCTCACGACGATTAGCGCCGGCAACGGCGAAGGGCCGCTGGCGTTGCAGTACGCGGCCGAAATCGTGGACCTCGAACCGTTCCGCGAGAGCGCGTATCAGCAGTTGATGCGGCTGCATGCCGCCGCCGGCAATCCGGCCGAGGCCCTGCGCGTGTTCGCGCGCTGCCGCGGGTGGCTGCGCGACGAGCTGGGGACCTCGCCGTCGCCGCAGACCGAGGCGTTGTTTCTCGAGATTCTGCGGGCCGGCTCGGGGCCGTGAAAACGGGCGGCGCGGAGAGGGTGCCGGGCCTCGGCGGGCCGGCGCTCGAGCACGCCGGGCCAGGGGACCGGGCCGCCGAGTGGCGGAAACTGGCCGGGCAGGTCCGTTTGATATACTGACTGCTTGCGCCTGACCTGATCGGCGCGCCAGATCATGCTGTATTACCTGCTCATTTCGGTCTACGTGCTCATCTGCCTGCTGTTGATCGTGGTGATCCTGCTGCAGCAGGGCAAGGGCGGCGATATTGCCAGCGCCTTCGGCGGCGGCAGCAGCCAGGCCGCGTTCGGCGCGCGGGCGGGCGCGACGCTGCTGACCAAGCTCACTGCCGGTCTGGCGGCGGCCTTCGTGGCGATTGCGCTGACCCTGGCGGTGTGGGGCCAGCGCGGCCCAGGGTCGGTGGTCGGCGGCTTCGGCGCCCCGCCGCCCGCGCCGGCAGCGACGCCTGCGCCGCCGGAGACCGGCACGGCCACTCCGGTGCCGACGCCGCCGCCGACGAATTCGACGCCGTAGTTCTCACCTGCCTGCGGAAGTGGCGGAATTGGCAGACGCACCAGCTTGAGGGGCTGGCGGTAGCAATACCGTGGGGGTTCGAGTCCCCCCTTCCGCACCACTCGCTCAGCCCGCCTCGCTCGTGGCGCGGCAGGGCGACTCAGGCGCTCGGCCTTCGCGTTGCTCGGCCTTCGGGCACGAGTCCCCCCTTCCGCACCAGATCACAGACAGGCCCGGTTTACTGGGCCTTTTTCATTGTGGGCTCACAAAAGCCAACGGATAGCTATCGGCCTCGAGGGTGACGGCATTCAACGCCCTGTCCGGTCGTCAGTTTGGCTCAACTCCAACGCGCGACCGGATGACTGATTCCAAGAGAACCGTCACGTTGCACGATGTGCCGAAGAAGGCGGCCGTCACTTCGTTGAAAAGCAGGTCATCGAACGGGAACCGGCAACCGAGATCTTGGAGCTCGACGCGGTGGCAACGTCTTACGAGACAGGGCTGCCTAAACAGGTTCTCGTCGAGCCACATCAAGGTTGCAGGACAGGAATCGAAGTGTCCTGATGCACATGGCACGCACGCTTCAAGAAAGGCCTTGCCGGCACCGCCACGGGCCTACGACTTTCCCAGCCTGTCGCCCGACGGGCAGCGCATCGCGGTCGAGATCGGCGACGGGCCGCGCACCAGCATCTGGATGCCCGAGATCGGGAGCGGCTCGCTCACCCGTGTCTCGCCCGGTGACGCGGACTCGAAACCGGTGTGGTCCAGTGACGCACGCCACCTCTGGTATGCCTCGCGCCAGAAGGACGAGCGCCACATCATGTGGCTGCCGATCGATGCGAGCGCGCCGCCGGCATCGCTCGTATCCGGCCGGGACCGCATCCTCCGGCCGGGGGCCTCGTCGCCGGACGGGCGCTGGCTCGCCTACGTCGCCTTCGAACAGGGCCCACCGCAGGTCTTCGTGCGCCCGCTGGCCGGTGGCGCGCCGCGCCTGATCACGCCTGAAAGCGGGGGGCAACCGCGGTGGGCACGGAACGGGCGCGGGATCTTCGTCGATCGCCTCGGCGAGTTGCTGCGGATTCCCATCCCACCGCGCCGGGCCTCGTCGTCGGAACGCCGGAGAAGGTCTTCGATGATGACTTCAGCGTCGTGAACTGGCACGAGGAACTCAACCGCCGCGTACCAGTTACGCGCTGAAACGCCCACGCGTCTTCAGAACCGGTAGAGATACAGGTCGGCCTCGCGACGGTGGAACTCGAACTCCCTGGCCCCGCTCCGCCGCTCCAGCGCCGCGAGCAGATCGCCGAGGTTGGGCCGATCGGTGGGAGTGATCTGCATGTAGAACACCCACACCCGGGGCCCGGCGCGGCGGATCCGTGCGGCCTCGTGGTCGGCCCAGCCGGGATCGGACTTGCCTGATCCCACCGATTGGCCCCAGCGCACCTGCTGGCCGGTGGGCACTCCGATGAGCTCCGTGCGCCGGCGGTAGGCGTAGACCAGGGCCTCGCCTTCGCCGACCACAGCCGCCTGACGGCTCGCGCGATTGAAGAACGCCGCCCCGCGCTCCCCGCCGTGCTCAGCGAACCACTGCAGCCTCCTTATCTCGGGAGCGTCCCAGTCAGTCGTGTAGAACGCCCAGGACGGCACCCCGGGCGCGTAGACATACACCGCGTCGTTGTCCCGATGCCGCTGCTCGAACTCCGCGATCACGGGCCGGGTGTCCTGCAGCCGGATCGGGGCCAGCGACGTCAGCGCGCCGCGCCCGATCGCGGGTCCAAGAAACGCCGCGGCGAGCACCGCCACCGCATGCTGTCGCGCCCGCCCCGGCAGCCACTCGCCGGCGGCGACGATGCCGCGGGTGAGGAGGAGGAGCAGGCCGGGTATGGCGAATACCATGAGCCGGATCGAAATCGGATACAACCCCAGCGCGGACGCACCGGCGGCGCTCAGCATGGGACCGGCCAGGAGGGCGGCGACCCAGGGGGCACGCCTGGCGAACACGGCGCCGCCGACGCCGCACAATGCCGCGGCCAGGCACGACTGCACGGCGGCACCCCGCATCAACACGCGACCCCATCGATCCGGATCGAGGACCCCCACCAGCGCGCCCGATACCACCCCGTCGACGGCCGCCCACACGCGGGCACCCAGATCGGGCGCGCCGGGACGCAGAAAGGCAAATTCCCAGAACTCCTGCATGAAACTGCCGAGCGCGGCGGGGCGATAGAACGACACGTACAGGACGGCAAACACCGCCGCCCAGGCCGCACCAATCAACGTCGCGCGGCGCACCCCGTGCGGCGTCGCGCGGACCGCGGGAGCCAGCAGCAGCGCCAGGCCCACTCCCGACAGCGTCATGATCGCGGGCATCGACACCGCCACCGCGATGGCGCCGGCGAGGGCCAGCCGCCACCACCGGCCGCGTGACGAGGGGTCGCGAATCAGATCGATCGCGAGCAGGGCGAGCGCCAGCGTCACCAGCGCATCGACGCCGTAAGGCTTGGCTTCGTTCGAGTACCGGATCAAGAGGGGCGAGAACGCGACGAGTGCGGTCGCCAACAGCGCCGGTCCGTCGGTCAGCAGGCGCCGGGCCACCTTCCATGTCAGCAGCGGCACGAGCGTACCCGCCGCCAGCGATACGAGGCGGAGCGAATACTCGTTCATGCCGCCCAGCAGCACGAGGAGCCGCTGGGCGAAGAGGAACGGCACCGGCGCCACCTGCCCGTAGTCGAGCGGCGCCAGCAGTTCCGTCCATGCGCGCGACGTGAGGCTGAGCGACAGCATCGCCTCGTCGAGCCACAACGATCCCCGGTCGGCATATTGCACCAGGCGCAGCACCGCCCCACCAGCCAGCACCAGCGCCAGCATCCACACCGTGCGTGGCCCGGTGCTCGAGGTCACGCCGCGAGGCATGGCCGTGGCTCCCGTGCGGTCCGTTCGGCAGATCCGGTGCATTTCGACACCCGTCGCGCCACACCGGCCTGGTCGGCGACGCGCCGGCCGGGCGCGGCCGCGTTGACCTCACCCATTCGGCTATACGCCCGCGCTACCGACGCGTTTATCGGGCTCGATCAGGCCTCCTGCGACACCGGTTACCCCAATTCTCCGCTCCTTGCCCTGCACGATGTTGGCGAAATCACCAAGGCGGTCGTTAAGCAGTTGCGGAGGGAGGCGGCACCGATACGCGGTATGGACCACAACCCTCCTGTACGGCGAGTAAACCAACAGGATCCTCACTATCCATGAGCGGAGCCTTGGCCGAGTGGGTTTGTCTGAACGAGACACGTTGTTAGGCCATACCGCTCGCGCAATCAAAGTGCGCTCCGGAGGAAGGACGCTTCGCGTGTGCAATGCGTGTGCAACGAATCCCGGCAGACGCGAGCTCGACGCGCTCCAGACAAGCATCTCGTGAGACAGCCGTCCCCTTCCGCACCACCTTTAGAATCAAGGGTTGGCGGCGAAATCTTGCCGTCTCATCGGCTGGTCGGGCCACCGAAGTAGCGTGCACCGAGGATCGGAGCGCGGGAATTTCAGAGCGCCACGGCGGCACTCGGCTTCGTCAGACGTCGCCAGACCGCTAGTCACGAGCGGTGGACGCACAGCGACGGCCGGAGCGTGACCATCCCCCTGCACGGCCGGCGCGACATCGGAGCCATCCCTCTTCTTCAAGATCCTTCGACAGTTGCCGTCTCGCAGGAGGAGTTCGACCGGCTCCGCTGACGAGAGGGCGAACGCTGACGTTGGGCCGACGGTTGACGGCCGTCCGTGTGCCCGGTGCGGGCGAGTGATCGCCGGAACGCGACCAATTCTCGGCGCTCGTTGCTCCTGCCTGCGGCGTTGATCGTCACGATCGATTCAATGCGGCGGTCCGTGCCTGTCGCCTCCACAGCATCCAGACGAAACCAAGCACGAACCCGAGCAACGCCGCCAGGAGGATCGATCCTGACCCGATCACCGCGCTGGCACCACCGCTGCCGGATCGGATTCCACCAATCCGCGAGAGAAAGAGGGGCATCGCGATCGGGAGGACGAACCGAATGCCGATCCATAGAAGCGCCGTCGCGATCGCGGTCAGGACCCCGAAACCAGCCGCAGCCAGGTAGCGCATGGGCGGTGATTGTAAATCGGCCGCAACAGTCCACTAAACGGTCGCGAGCGACTGGCCGCGAACAGACGGGATCAGTCCTGATGAGTCCTGTTGTACTTATCGAGCCCTCTCTCTCGGCCGTCTCACCCTGCGGGTAGCATCTTGAGGGGCTGGCGGTCGCTAGGCCGTCGAGGGTTCGAGTCCCCCCTTCCGCACCACCGTGCAACTGTTAGGAAGAAAGCTGCTTACGACCGGCGCCTCGTCCGAGGCGGACACAACCGCCGCTGCGGCTTTCTCGTCCGTGTGCAACGGGTTGTGCAAGGGCCTTCCATTCGGCCTGGTGCCCTTCGAGCTTCCGCATTGCGGCCTGCAGGCCCGCCGTGATGTTCAGATACCGGGCGGTCGTCCTCACAGTCGTGTTCGTCATGCAGACGCTCCAGATGAACCAGGTTCTTCTGCACAATTGCGAGGCGAGAGCTTCCCTGTCGACTGCATCCAACGCGAAGCCGACGAAATCGGGGGGTGGGGGATGGATCAACCTGGCGGCGACGGCGCGCTGCTAGCTACCCGCATCGTCTTCGCGGCGTCCGTCAGACGCTGGTTCTGCCGCTCGTACTCGGACGCAGTCACAGGCTTTGGCTCCCACGGCAGCGGTTTGCCGGGAGCAGGATCGTCAAGGTCCCGCGGCACGAGGTGTATGTGGAGGTGCGGCACCGAATTTCCGAGCAGCAGGTAGTTCATGTGGCACGGTCCGAACACTTGCTCGATCACCCGCGCGACGGTGTGGATGTCCTGCCAGTACGCTGCGACTTCCAGGGTGCTCAAGCGCGTGAAGTCCGCAACGTGACGATCGCGGAAGACGACAATCGCATGGCCACGAGCGATGGCGTGTCGCTCCAGGTAGGCCTCACCACGCTTCCCACGTAAAACGGCGCGCCGGGCTGGTTGCCACAAAACCAGCACCCGGCCCCTTGTTTCCTGGCTTCCCAGTCCTCCGGCCATGTTCGGGTCATTGTCTTTGCCTGGTGCGCGGCGATCCGCCGCATTGTCGCACTGCCCGACCAATTTCGAAAAGACCCGCGGCCGTATCCGGAGGCATCCCTCCTGAACGAGGATCGGTTGGCACGGATGCAGAGTCCGTTCTTCTCCCGTGCGCACGGGCGACGGTCGCTGCCTGACTGCTCCGACCTGGGCCGCAAGCACCAGTGATCGACTGCAGAATTTCTGGTCGCCCAAGGTGCGCTAAAGCGACCTGATTGTCCGCACCTCGGGCGGGTCCTGCAGTTCTCGACCGACCATGTCGGCGCCATGGTCGGTGAGCAGTCGCCAGACGGCACTCGGCGGTGGCTTGGCGTAGAATGCAACCAGTTCGCCGCGAGTGTGATAATCCCCGCAGGTACCTCGCAACCAGGCTGCCATCTTTCCGCAGACTCGTTGGGGACCGCAACGGGTCTGAACCGCCGTAACAGTCAGAGCCAGGGGGCCGCATTAGCACCCGGTGTCACCGTCGGCACAGGCGGCGAGGCGTGGCTCGAGCTTTGTGAACCGGTGGTTTGGCAAGCATCCGCCAGCGGCGTTGGTTGTGAGCGAACCCACCGTCACCTCCCTTCTCGCCCACGTGGACCACTAGCAGTGGAAATGACGCTCGAGATCAGAAGGACTCGCCGCCCTCCGTCGATGTAGAATCCTTTCCTCTTCCGGCCGCGAGGGGCGGAGGCGATTATCGAGTCGCCGCGCACCCCGCACCCCGCACGCCGCCGCGCTATTGCTCACACGGCAACACTGTAGTTGCGCCAGGCGGTTGCGGTCCCGCTCAGCGCTCGCGTTCACGCCGCAGGAGGTTCGAAATGTCGAGAATACCTTCCGTACTGGGATGCTGCCTGCTTCTGTTCGTGATCGGATCGGCGGCGCCTTCGGGCGATGCGCAGCGAGGGGAGCAGGCCGCGACTCGACCGAACGCAGGCCTCGAGCGGATGTCGCGGCAGACGGCCCCTCACGCAGTTACGGCCGCACAGCTCGAGAACGTGCAGGCCCGCATCGCGACCGCACAAGCCATCCTGAGTCAGCTCCAGCCGTCGGCGAAGGCCGCTGGAGCCGCTGCCGGATGGCGCCAAGCAACCCTGGAGTCCCTCCTCTTGCTGTCGTTGCCGCAACTCGAGACCATTCACGGCCAGGCCCACGACCATCATTCGTTGGTGCGCGCGACGGCTGCGGTGATGGAGGATCCCACACTGCTCGGCGATCCGTCAGCGGATCTCGTCTACACGCCGATTACACCCTGCCGCTATATCGACACCCGCAACGCGGGCGGGCCCATCACCGCCGCAGCGCCACGCGGGTTCGATCTGGCGTTGACCGGCGCGAGCTACGGCGGATCGGCCGCGTGTTCGGCCCAGCAGAATGTCGTCGCGGCGATTGCGATGAACGTGACGATCACGGAACCCGTCGGCGCGCCAGGATTCCTGGCGGTCAAGCCGTCGCTGGCCGCACCGGTCACGAGCTTCATGAACTGGTATGACGCGGGACCCCACGTCCAGCTCGCGAACTCCGGGGTCGTGACCGTGAGTCAGCCCGGGGCCCCCGATGAGTTCGTGATTCAGGTCTCGCACACGACACACGTCATCGTCGACTTCTTCGGGGTGTTTCAGGCGCCTCAGCGGACCAGGTTGTTAATGTCGGACGCAGCGTCCCCGCTCACCCCGCTGGCACCGGGCGCGTTCGGGTCGCTCACCTCGCCGGATTGCCCCATGGGCCTCAACGTCACGGGCGGGAGCTGTTTTACTTCCCCTGGTGTCGCTGCATATCTGCTTACCAGCCGGAAGAATGGAAATGCCTGGACCTGCGAGTACTTCAATGCAACTGCTGTGACTTCTCAAACGCTTGCCATGGTTCACTGCGCAGCCATCCCTGGTCGATGACGACTCCGACGATTCGATGATGCTCGATGTACTCAGTCGGCAGAGAACAGCTCACAGTCGTCAGGCCACGTGATCTGGTCGATGGCAGCACTCGAGGCACTCGTGCTCGATCGTCGTGACGCCACACAGGAACACGTCGACGGCTGCGCCGTCGACCTCGCATGTCCGACTGACCACTCGTGTCGTTCTCGAGGGAAGTATGAGGGCGTCCCGGACCTGATCCGATTCAGTGGACAGGGTTGGTTGAGTCGGTCGGGTCTCCGGTTCGTTGAGTAAGTCGCCTCCGATGATCGGAACTTCAATCAGGACGGGAGAACACATGTCTGAAGCCAATAAAGCATTAGCGCGCCGACTCTGGGACGTCTGGCATTCGCGCGATTTGGACAAGCTGGGCGACCTCATCGCCGATGGTCATGTCAATCATGATCCAAACAACCCGGCTGATCTGGTTGGTGTCGAAGGCTACCGCGAGCTGATCACGCTCTACACGACGATGTTTACAGACCTGCGATTCGACATTCATGACATCGTCGCGGAAGGCGACATCGTATGCAGCCGCTGGACCAGTGTCGGAACTCACGACGGCGAGGTCCTCGGGATGACACCGACGGGCCGCTCGGTAAAGCGGACCGGGATGAGCTGGCAACGCATCGAGAATGGCAGGTTCCTTGAAACGTGGGTCGAGCGTGACGGGCTGGGATTGGCCAGAGATATCGGCGCAGTGCCACCCGGGTAAGCGGCCAAGTACTTCATGCCCGCCGATGTCCGGTTGGCGCACGACCTGCCCGACGGCCTTCAGCCAGTTCGGCTCGGCGCCATGGTCGGTGAGCAGTCGCCAGACAGCGCTCGGCGGTGACTGGGCGTAGATCGCAACCAGTTCGACCTTGTGATCGCGCCGGACGAGCGCCATGAAGCCGAGCGCCGCGACACCCGCCACGAGGAGCGCGAAGACCTGCCTGTCGCAACAGAGTCGGGGGATGGTGCACGCGGCAGCGGCGTCGACGGTGGTGGCGCGTGACCGGCGAGCGCGCGTTGGCTCAGCGACCGTTCGAGCGTTGGAACTCGATGAAGAAGTCCGATGAACCGCTGACAAACAGTCGGGCACGCTGACCCGCGACCTTGTCTGTACCAATGCCCGGTTCGAGGCCGATCACCTGCGGATACCACGACCCGCCGACGACGAGGCGCTGGGGAACGGACCACGTTTCGGGATGTTCCAAAGACGGTGCAAACGCCACGTAAATGCCTTCCTGGCTCCACTGGTCGTCCGTGGCCCGGTTGAGCAGCATCACGTATTGCTCGACGTAGGTGTTCCAGTGGATCGAGGGTCCCCAGTAGACGTCGTTCGTCGGGTCGGCATCGTGCCAGGGCCGCTGCACCGTCACGAGGGACGTGCCGCCGGGATACACCCACCGAACAGCCGACTCGGAATCGGCAGGGGCGTCCGTCTCGACGCTCGGAGGAAGCCACACGCCCTCCGACCAGACGCTCACCTTGCCCTGCGGCCGATCGCGGTCGGCCCAGAGAAGCCGCGCGACCGCAACACCCTGCGCGTGCGGCTGGCGCGCATATTGACTGAAGAACAGATAGAGGTCCGTGGCCTCGGGATCGAGCATGACGCTGAAGTCCCCCACGCCGCCAACGAAATACTGGTTGCCCGTGGTGCAGCTCTGCGAGTCGGGCGGGGCCTCGAGAATGATCCCCAGGTCCTCCCAGGTTCGACCCCCGTCGTCCGATCGCGCCGCGCCGATTCTCGGGACGGTTCGTTCCGGGCGGCTGCACGACATCGCTGGAATCTCGTTGTGGTAGTAGCCGTACCATGTCCCGGTCGCGTCGGCGACGACGGCTTCCATCCAAACGCCGTGTCCGGGATGTGAGGTGAAGCCCACGGCTGCGGCCTCTCCGAGCCGCGCCAGCGCGCGGCCCGACGCGACGCTGGGCTGCCCGGCGGTGGAGGTGAGCACATGCAAGAGTGGACGGCCGTCCACCAGGTCCCACAGCGCAGGGCTGTTCGAGTCGACATCGCCGGCAAACCGCATCGACGGCGCCGCCGTCAGCACGGCTGTCGGCGTGCCGCCCGGTGCCGCGACGGCAACGCCAAAACCATCGGCGAGCGAGCACAGGCCGGCGACGGTTCCCACTGTCACGAGGATGCGACAGCGAAACGATCTTGTCGGATGGTGCGACGGTATTTCGTACTCGGATGGAGACACCTGGCGCGATTCGGTCATGCGTTACCGGCGGCGAGCAATCGGCACACCGACAGCGACGACCGAGCGTTAAGTCCCTGCAAAAGATTTGTAAAATGCAACGACCGTCCAGGAGCCGATGTAGCTCGGATGCAGGCCGCCTCGCTGCCGCACGAAGATGCGGCGGGTTTGCGGCCCGAGGAGGAATGGGATACACAGACCTTTCAGCAGAGGTCTGAGGCACCATGAACAGGACTGCTCGCAAGAAGACCGTGCCGGCCAACGAGCGGGAACAACTACTCGCGGTGCTGAAAGCCCGCTTCGAGAAGCACCCGAATCGTCATCGCGGGCTCGACTGGGCGAAGGTCCACGCACGGCTGGCCGCCAATACCAACCGGCTGTGGTCACTGCAGGAAATGGAACGCACGGGCGGCGAACCGGACGTCGTCGGCTTCGACGAGGAAACCGGCGAATACGTCTTCCACGATTGTTCCGCGGAAAGTCCGCCCGGCCGGAGGAGCGTGTGCTACGACCGCGAGGCGCTGGCGTCGAGGAAGGAACACAAGCCGAAGAGTAGCGCCATCGACATGGCAGACGGCATGGGCATCGAGCTGCTCACCGAAGAAGAGTACCGTGCGCTGCAGGAGCTGGGCAGCTTCGATACGAAGACGTCGAGCTGGGTCAGGACTCCGCCGGATATCCGGGCCAAAGGCGGCGCGCTCTTCTGCGATCGCCGCTACGGCCATGTCTTCGTCTATCACAACGGCGCCGAGTCGTACTATGCCGCCCGTGGGTTCCGCGGCTCGCTGCGGGTCTGACGGCGCGCACGTTGCGCATCTGCTGACCTCGATGAACGCGCTGACCGAGAGCGTCAGAAGGCGGTCAGCCACTCGACGGTGCGTGCGGGTCCGTCGCCCTTATGGCTGCAGCGGGGTCATCCTCGGCGGCCGGCGCTGACGACTCGCCCGTTCGTAGGCGTAGGCGAGCCGAATCAGCGACGCTTCGCTCCAGGCGCGTCCGAAGAACTGCAGGCCGGCGGGCAGCGTGTCGCCGTGCGTGAAACCCATCGGCACGGTGATCGCCGGGAATCCGGTCGACGGCGCCAGGAGCTGGTTGTTGTCCCCGTGCGGCGTGTTGAGGTCTCCGATGAGACGCGGCGCATTGCTCCATGTGGGATACACGAGCGCATCGAGCCGCTGGCCGTCCATCAGCTCGAGCACCGCCGCGCGCAGCCTCTCCCGGAATGCCGCGCGTGCGCGGCAGCCGGGGGTCTCGCCGGGGATGTCGTCCGCCGCCTGCGACGATTCCAGCCGGGCTTGAATCGTGGGGTGAAACAGCCGCGACTTCACGATCTCTTCCAACGAGTGCATCGGCGCCCTGTCGCCCAGGGCGGCGAGATAGCCGTTGAGGTCGAACTTGAACCGGTTGCACCCGCCCAGCCCGCGCTGACCGCGCCGCAGATCGTCGAGGCCCTCGATGACGACGGGGTCGACGACCGAGGCACCGGAGCGCCGCAGTTGAGCGAGCGCAGCGGAGAAGGCCTTCGCCACCCCTGGATCCGTCGTCGGCGTGTCGTACACCTGATGCCACACGCCGATCCGTGCTCCGTTCAGCCCGCCGTCCTGCAGAGCGGCGCGGTAGGCGGAGGGAGGCCGCCCGCCACCCGCCTCGGTCGCTGGATCGGCCGGGTCCACGCCGGCGATGACCTGCAGGACGGCCGCCGCGTCCGCGACCGTACGGGTCAACGGTCCGGTGACATCCGAGTCGAGAAACACCGGAACGACGCCGCCGCGGCTGGTCAGCCCCATCGTCGGACGAATGCCGACGAGCGCCTGAAACGAGGCCGGCCCGCGGATCGAGGCGCCGGTGTCCGTGCCGAGGCCGATCACGCCGAAGTTCGCGGCCACGGCCGCGGCCGTGCCGCCGCTCGAGCCGGCGGTCACGCGACTGGTGTCGTACGGATTGCGCGTGTACCCCGGAAGAATCGAGCTGACGGTCTCGTACTGGCTGAATGCGAACTCGTGCATGTTCGCCTTGGCGAGGATCACCGCCCCCGCGTTCCGCAGCCGCTCGACGACGAAGGCATCCTTGCCGGTCATCATGCCGGCAAGCGAGAGGGAGCCCGCCGTGGTGGGCATATCCGCGGTCTCGTAGTTGTCCTTCACGATCGCCGGAACACAGTGCATCGGGCCGACCGGACCGGCACCGGCCCGCTGCCGATCGAGATCGTCGGCCGCGGCGAGGGCGGCAGGGTTGATCGTGACGATGGCGTTGATCGCCGGACCGCGCTTGTCGTAGGCCTCGATGCGGCGCAGGTAGAACTCGACGACCTGCCGGCAGGTGATCCGGGCGTTGCGAAGCGCGGCCTGGACATCGTCGACGGTGATCTCCTCGAGCGGCGGAACCGACGCCTGATCGCGCAGGGCGGCGACAAGTGGTGCGGTTGAGACGCTCAGCGCACACCAGGCGACGACCGTCAGCCAGCGGCTGGCCCGCGCGCGATCGTGGCGGCTCGCTGCCGCGGCAGTCCCCAGGCGGCCGCAGGCAGACTTCCGGCGCGATCCGCATCTCGCCGATCGGCTCGCGCTCGCGAACATGGGTATCCGGGTCAGCGGGCTGCCAGCGTCGTGATGCACGGTGGCCACTCCGATCGGCTGGTCCGGCCCGGTGCCCCGAACGGGGGCGTCAGTGCGACCCGAACGTCTGGCGGGTTCGCTGGATCTGCTCGATCGGCACATAGTCGAGATCGAACCCGAAATGACGCGGCCCGAGCACGTCGATGCCCCGGGGCGTCCGCCACATCGGCGAGGCGGGGATGCCGACCATCACCACCTCGGTGTTCAGCTCATAGCCACCGAGGCCCTGGCTGGTGACCGCGTCGCCGGTCTTCGGATCGAGGTTGCTGATCAGGTCCGGCGCCATCGCGTCGGGCGTGCCGTCCAGCCACGACACGATGTTCTCGTTCTTGACGAACACCCGGTAGACGTGGCCAGCGTACGTTCCGAGTCCGGCGAGCTCCACGTTCCACCACGTGAATCCGCCCTCGGCCTTCATGTCGGCTCTGGTGACCCGTCCGCGGAACAGCTCGTAGCCGTTGGAGACGCTCAGCAGCGCGGCAATCGGATCGCGGCCCTGCTCGCGCGCCTCGCGAACCGTCCGCCCGTAGCGGATGGCCTCCGACACCGAGCCGCGGATCAGGCCGCGCTTGACCTCGGCACCTCGCAGCGGGCTGTTGGCCATCTGCACGCTGCCGCCGCTGGCGACGGCGGCGGCGCGCCCGAAGTCTTCGACGCGGTAGTCGTCCACGGCCTTGTCGATCACCATCGTGTCGCCCCACCGCGTCACCATCGCGGCGGGCGTCGCGGCAATGCCGTTGATGAACGGCACCGATTGCTGCATCTCGGGGACGGCGCGGCCGGTCACGCAGGCGTCGACGACCGGGACGCCGAGTGCGTGCGCCATGAGGAACGCGGTCAGGGTCGAGCCGGCGGCCTCGGTTCGGACGACCGCCTGGAACGGTCTGCCGACGTGGCGGCTCAAGGCCTGGATCGCCTTGAGCATCGGCTCCTCGACGAGCGGCAGCTTCTGCCGGGCCGCGCGCTCGCGCACGTACTCCCACGCGCCGCCGCCGCCGATGGCACTCGGGATCACGATCGTCCAGTCGTCTGGCAGGTCCTCCACGGAAATCATCGTGAAGCGCTTGCCTTGCGCGAAGGCCTCGCGCACCCGCGCGATCAGGCTGGCGCTGTTCGAGCTGCGCGTCGCCTGGATCGACGACCCGACCATCATGTCGATCATTTCCTGCTCGGTCAGGGTGCGGATCGGCGGCGTGCGGACCGACTGCGCGGCCGCCTCCACGGCCGACACCGTCAGCACCAGGATGACGGCCAGACGGCAGGCGCTGGACATCAGTTGTTGCCGAAGCGCGGACGCGTCTTGATCTGCTGCTCGATGGGGACGAACTCCAGATCGAAGCCGAAGTGGCGCGGGCCGAACAGCTCGATGCCCTTGGCCGTGCGCCACATGGGTGACGCCGCGCGGCCGACGATCACGACTTCCATGCCGAGTGGATAGCCGCCCATCCGTGGACTGGTGATGGCGTCGCCGGTCTTCGGATCGAGGGTGTAGATCAGATCGGGCGGCAGGACGTCGGGCTTGCCGTCGAGCCACGAGATGATGTTCTCGTTCTTCACGAAGATCTTGTAGGTGTGCCCCTTCCACGCGCCGACACCTTCGAGCTCGGCGTCCTCCCAGTTGAAGCCGCGCTCACCCCGCGGCTCGGCCTTCTTGACGACGCCCTGGAACAGCTTGTAGCCGTTGGCGACTTTGATCAGCGCATCGACCGGGTTCGCCCCCTGCGCGCGGGCTTCGCGAACGGTCCGTCCGAACAGCATGGCCTCGGACACCGCCCCGCGAATCGTTCCGCGCTTGACCTCGGTGCCGGTCATCGGGTTGCGCGCAATGGAGCTGCCGCCGCCGCTCGACACGGCAACGGCACGCGCCAGGTCCTCCAGCCGAAAGTCGTCCACGGTCTTGTCGACGATGATGGTGTCGCCCCAGCGGGTGACCAGCGCGGCCGGCGATCCGGAGACGTCGTTGATGAACGAGACCTGCAGGTTCAGTTCCGGCTTGGCTCGCCCGGCGAGGCACGCGTCGACGATCGGCACCCCCAGCTCGATCGCGGACTGGAAGGCGCCCATCATCGCGCCGGCGGCTTCGTTGCGGATGATGGCGCTCCATTTCACGCCCATGTGCTTCGCCAAAGCCTCGGCCGACGCCAGCCGGGTGTTCTCCACCGCCGGCAGCTTCTGCTTCTTGGCCCGTTCGACGACGTATTCCCAGGCGCCGCCGCCGCCCACGCCCCCGGCGGCGGCGACGACCATCCAGTCGTCTGGCAGGTCGTCGACCGAGATCATCGTGAACTGCTTGCCCGCGGCCATCAGCGCCCGGGCCTGCTTGATCATGCCCTCGCTATTCGAGTTGCGCGTCGATTGGATCGACGAGCCGACGAGGATGTCGATGACTTCCTGTTCGGTGAGCGTGCGGATCTTCGACTGCTGCGTGAGCACCGTCGCGGGCGCCAGCAGCAGCAGCCCGACGCTGAGCAGAGAAAGGACGGACCGTTTCATGGAGTCTCCCGTTCGAGGTCACCGCCGCCACACTGTCGCCATGCCCGATGCGCCTCAGAAGCCGAACCGCACGCCCAGTTGCACCTCGCGCGGCGGAAAGAAGGTCACCGACTCCATCCACCGCGCGCGCGGATTGGCCGGGTCCGGTCCGTAGTCGTTCGAGACGGTGCGCACGTTCTCGTCGTTGAGCACGTTGAAGCCCTCGACGTAGACCTGCAGCTTGTTGTCGCGCACCGGCAGGGTCCACCCGAAGCGCAGGTCGAGCGCCCGCTGTCCGGTCATGCGGAACTCGTTTCGTCCGAAGGTCGGCGTGCGGTCGCCGGTATTGCCATCGCCGTTGAGGTCGATGCCCGAGGCGACGGCGGTGACGGCGGTGCCGGTGCGCGCGCGATAGATGGCCGACAGCTGCATCGCCGTGGTGAGGTTGTACCAGCCGCTGATGACCCCGCGAACCGCCGGTGTGTCGGCCTGCGGGCCCCACTCGCTGTCGATGCCGAGCCGCTGGTCCTGAGGCGCCGAGTTGTAGTTGTTGCCGGTGTCATACGCACGCGCGAACGTGATGTTGCCGTTGTAGCCGAAGCGGGCGCCGCGCTTGGTGAGCTCGATGATGCCGGCGTAGTACTCCGCACTGCCGCCGAACTGGTACTGGTTGATCGCCCGGTAGTTGGTGTCGGGCCGCACCCAGCGCTGCGTCGCGTCGTCGAACACCAGGTTGGTGTCGAGCAGATACTCCTTGTCCCAGGATTTGGTGTAGACACCGCTGACGCTGAGCGCGAGATTCGATGTCAGCGCGCGCTCCAGGGTGGCCACCACCTGGCCGCTGGCCGGCGTCTTCAGCGTGTCGGGCAGGATGTTGGTGTTGACGACACTGCGTGGCAGGTTCGCCGGCGGCGTCGCGAACACCGCCGGATAGCGCGGCGCACCGGGACTGGTCGGCGTCCACGTCGCGGACATCGATTTCTCATGGCCCTTCACGCTGGTATAGAACGTGGTCAGGTTCTGGAACAGCCGGTCGTAGTAGATGCCGGTCGCCACCTTCGCGAACGTCGTGCCGCGACCGGTCAGATCGTAGGAGACGGCGAAGCGCGGACCGAGGTTGTTGTAGTCCTTGCCGAAGCGCCGGCCGCTCGGATCGTGCTTGGGATGGACTTCGACGTCGTAGCGCACGCCGTAGTTCAGGGTCAGCCGGCTGTTCACCAGCCACGAGTCCTGGATGAAGCCGGAGAGATACTGGTGCCACCGCGGATTGTGGGTGTCGCCGAAGGTCTGGGTGTACTGACTGTAGACACCGTTGAGAAAGTTCTGCAGGCTGGTGAACGTGTACGCGCCGGTGAGCGGCGAGTAGAGCGTGTAGTCGTACAGCGCCGTCATGTAGTCGGCGCCGAACTTCCACGTGTGCTTGTCCGCGTACAACGTCGTCGAGTAGAGCGCCTGCGTGGGGTAGGTGTCGATCTTGTTGTTCAGGCTCGCCGACCCGAAGTTCGCCACCGACGAGATGGTGACCCGTGGCGGCGACGCGTTGCTCTGGGCGCCGCTGTTGATCTGCCCATCCGGCACCAGCGGCGGACCTCCGGCGCTGAGGCCGTAGACCTCGTAGTAGCGCGGGAAATACGACGCCTTCAGCTCGTGCAGCACCCGCCCCCCGGCGGTGATGCCGGTCCACTTGCCGAGGAAGAGGAGGTCCGGGGCGCGCAGGCCGTACTGCCGCGATCGGGTGGCGAACGACTGCGGCGTCGAGATCGAGTACTCGGTCCAGCGGGACACGGCCGCGCTGGCCTGCAGCCGGTGGTTCTCGTTGATGTTGTGGTCCCACTTGCCCATCGCGAAGTTCAGGTAGTAGTACCGCGGCATGCTGCCGACGTCCTCGTTCGGGATGCCGAGGGTGGCGGCGTCCTCCGACCGGATGCCGTTGTCGAAGGAGTAGTCCTCCTTGATCCGTTCGTAGGCCCCGAAAAAGAAGCTCTTGTCGCGCTTGATCGGGCCGCCGAACGTGCCGCCGAACTGCTGGCGCGTGAACGGCGACTTGTCGACACCGCGGCGCTTCTCGCCGAAGTCCTGCGCGTTCAGCTGGGTATCGCGGTAATAGCCGTAGCCGCTGCCATGGAACGCGTTGCCGCCGGACTTGGTGACCGCGTTCACGATGCCGCCGATGGCACGGCCGTGCTCGGCGGAGCCGCCGAAACTGACGACCTGGAACTCCTGAATGGCATCCTGGCTGTGGCGCTGCTTCGGTTTGGCAAATCCCTCGTCGAGATTGTAGAAACCGTCCACCAGCAGGGCCGCCTCCTTGCCGCGCGCGCCGCCGACATTGAGCCCGGCGCCCTGCGCCAGGGTGCTGGTGTTCTCCACCGTGGCGGGCAACAGCAGGGTGAAGTCGAGATACTGCCGGCCCTTGCTCGGCAGCGAGTCGAGCTGCTCGGCCGTGATGACGTTGCTGAGATCGGCTCTCGTGCTCTCGACGATCGGCGCCTCGCCGGTCACCGTCACCGTCTCCTGCACCGTCGATACCTGCATCGTCAGGTTGACGTCGATGACCGAGCCCACGTTGACGGTGACCTCCGGCCGGAGGACGGTGGCGAAGCCCTGGATCTCCGCCTTGATGCTGTAGCGGCTCGGCGGCAGCGCCGTGACCTGGTAACGGCCGGACTCGTTGGTCACCGAGGTACGGACCTGTCCGTTCGAGATATTGGTCACCGTGATGGTGACCCCAGGCAGTGCGCCGCTGCTTTCATCGACGACGGTGCCGGCGACGCCGCCCGTGTCGGTCTGGGCCCGTGCCGCCGCCGGGGAAAGCCACACCAGAGATGCCAACATTGTGAGCAGAACCGCACGCCGCAGCGTCCTCATATTGCCTCCTGCCTTCGCGAAAGGGTCCGTCATCCTCACCAGCCGCCGTGCTACTGCGGTCCGAACTTCCGGCGTGTCTTCTGGATCGTCTCGAGCGGCACGTAGTCGAAGTCGAAGTCGTAGTGCCGCGGGCCGATGATCTCGATGCCCTTGGGGGTCCGCCACCCGGCATGCGCCGGCCGCGCCACCATCGCCACCTCCACGCCGATCGGATAACCGCCGAGCTCGCGGCTGGTGACGGCGTCGCCGGTGCGGGCGTCCAGGTTGTAGAGATAGTCGGGTGAGATCACGTCGGGCACGCCGTCGAGCCACGAGATGATGTTCTCGTTCTTCACCCAGACCCGATAGGTGTGGCCGGCGTACTCCCGGGTGCCCTGCAGCTCCGCCTCGGTGTAGGTATGACCGCGATCGCCCTTCGTGTCCGCCGTGCGAACGACGCCGTGAAAGACCTTCACGCAGCCATCGCAGACGCCGATCAGGGCGGCCACCGGATCCGTGCCTTGGGCGGTGGCCTCGCGAACCGTTCTGCCGAAGAGAATGGCTTCGGTGAGCGCGCCGCGAATCAAGTAGCGCTTCACGTCGCGGCCCGAGATCACCCCGCGGGCGTTGGAGATGCCGCCGCCGCTGGCGACGGCGAGCGCGCGCGCGAGATCTTCATAGCGATAGTCGTCGACCGTTTTGTCGATGATGACCGTGTCGCCCCACCGGGTGGCGAGCGCCGCGGGAGTAATCGACAAGCCGTTGGCAAAGGTGAGCGACTGCTGCACTTCCGGCTTGGCGCGGCCGGCCGGGCACGCGTCGACCACCGGCAGGCCGGCAGCAATCGCCGTCTGGAACACGCTCAGCGTCGCCCCGGCCGCCTCGTTACGCACGATGGCATCGAATTTCTTGCCGATGTGCTTGCTCAGCGCCTCCATCGCGCGCAGCGTCCCGTTGGGGACGATGGGCAGGTTCTGTTGCTTGGTCCGTTCGATGACGTATTCCCACGCGCCGCCGCCACCGATGCCACCGGCGGCCTGGACGAGCGTCCAGTCATCGGGCAGGTCGTCGACGCTGACCACCTGGAACTTCTTGCCCTCCGCCAGCAGCTTCCTGGCGGCGTCGATCATGCTGGCGCTGTTCGAGCTGCGCGTGCCCTGGATGGAACTGCCGACCATCATGTCGAACACTTCCTGATCCGCCAGCGTCCGAACGGGGGGGCCCGACTGCGCGGAGACGCCGCTGAGGGCACACCCGATGCACAGACTCGTCAGCAGCCACACAGTTCGGCGCATGTGCCCTCCTACCGGGTCAGCGTTGCGGGAATCCGGCCGAGCACGGCCGCGACCGCGGACAGCTGCTCGCGGGCCGATTGCCGCCGCACGGGTGTTCCGTCGGGAACGGCCAGGACGAAGGGATCGATGCTGCCAGAGCCGTTGTCGACGATCCGCGTCTCGACCAGCTCGCGAGTCTGGTGCACGCGGCGGCCATCCTCGGTGTCGTAAGTCTCTTCCGCCTTCAGGCTGAGATAGGTGTCCCGCGCGATGTAGCGCACGGTCTCACGCCGTTCCAGCCACGCCACCGGCGCACCCTCGCTCTTCCACCGGAACCGCACGCGCGCGGGATCGACGATCCGGACCGCGTACACCGCAATTCCCTGCGGCAGCGTCTCTTCGCGGAGCGACACCATGACCCGGGGCAGCGGCCCGTCATATTCGGTGCTGGCGTTCAGCGCGATGCGATTGAACCGGCGTTCGCCGCTGATCGGCTCGAAGATGTAGCCGCGGTCGAGATAGGTCTCGAGCTTCGCGGCCTCGTGCGGACCGAAGCTGGCGAGTGCCGCCTGGAACTCACGCCGGCTCGGCTCCAGGCTGAGCAATCCACGCGGCTCATTGGAGAAACCCGGCGCGAAATAGACCCGGGGCCTCACTTCCCCGTGCTCGCGCGCACTGACGTAAGCCAGATACACACGACCGTCCCGCTCGTTGCGACCCGCCACGCGGCCGAAATCCGAACCGTCCATCCACTCCGTGCTGATGGATTCACGTACCGTTTCCCCGCCGCCGGCCACCCCCCGCACCCGTTCGGTGACTTTCCAGCGCCGATGCAGGATTTGTCCCTCATGAACGAGCTTCGACAGCGCCGAATCGGCACGGCTCAGGATTTCGGCGGCCGAGGCCGTTCGCGTGCTGGTGACCTGCCAGCCCAACGCTCCGATCAGAGCCACGAGCGGGGCCATGGCCGCCGCGGTGCGAAGATCGCGGAACAGCGGCGAGAGTCTGTCAATGGGCCGCGAGAGCCAGGCCACGGCGTGCCGCGAGGCCGAGCGGACACCAGCCCAACGCCGATCGGGCGGCGCGTCGGTCTCCGTCATCATCGGCAGCTGCTCGCGCAGCTGCGCGCGAAACTCCTCGCTGACCTTGAATTCGATCGCGCTGAGGCCGCGGGCCAGTTCCGTCAGCCCGTGGAACTCCCGATCGTCGAGCTTGAAGGGGGGCACACGCTCCTCACGGCGGTGGACCACGAGCCCGTCGGCGTAGTCCGAAATCCGCTGCGCCCGCTCGCGTTCTCTACGACTCACGACGTGATACCCCTCTCCTGCAGGCGCTCGCGCAGCCGCCGCAGCGCGCGCAGCAGACGCATGCTCACCGCCCCCTCGGTCAGTTCGAGGATGGCGGCGATCTCGCGGTTGGTCTGCTGGGCGGTGAACTTCAAGCCGAGAACGGTCCGATCGTCCTTGTCCAGTTCGCTCATCACGGACAACAGCAGGACCTTGCGCTCCTTGTCGGCATACGCGGCCTCGGGACTCGCCGCGTCACCGGCGAACTCGGCGAGGTCGTCGATCGAGATGCTGGCCGACTCCCGTCGCCCCTCGACCCGCCAGTGGTCGATGAGCACGGTATGCGCGATGCGGAAGACCCAGACCGTGGCCGCCGGGCCGGCCGGCGCCTTGGCATGATGGCGGTACGCCTTCAGGAAGATCCGGCCGACGATGTCCTGTGCCGTGTGGAGGTTGCCGACCTGAGAGCGGATGAACGAGTACACGCGCGGGAAGGTTGCCCGGTAGAACGCCTCGAAGCCGGCATCAACGGCTTGAGCGCCCTGCGCGGCGCTTTCCTCGACATACAGCCCAGACACCTGGGCGACGACTGGATTTCCCAACGTAGCCTTCCGGTGTAATAACGAAGCACCGCCCGCAATACAACCCGAATTACGGGCCGGCCGGCATTTTTC
The DNA here is from genome assembly GCA_963707795.1 of uncultured Acidobacteriota bacterium. Taxonomy (GTDB): domain Bacteria; phylum Acidobacteriota; class Vicinamibacteria; order Vicinamibacterales; family UBA2999; genus JACCSI01. The sequence goes on from OY970174.1 coordinate 3,037,091, forward strand.
CTGCCCGTGAGCCGGTGCCCGGGCCACGGGACAGGTCCACGCGCGGATCATCCGCGACGCAGTCCTCCCAGGGCCCGCTCCCCGCCAGTCACGGCGCAGACGTTGTACTCGGCGGTGCCGTTCGTTATGCAATCAGGGATTGGGCGCCGACGACCCGGTGCCCGGCCACGAGGAGGACCTCGCGATGCGCCGTCTGGCGATGCCGATTGCCGTGGCTCTGGTGCTGTGTCCGCTGGCGGCAGTGGCACAGCCCACCATCCGTACGCTCACCGAACAGGAAATGATCGACATGATGCAGGGTTCGTCGATCCAGGCGAGCCGCAGCTCGAACACCGAGACGATGGTCAAGCGGGTGAAGGAGGCCATCGCTCAGGGCCGAACCTTCCGGATGATTTCACTCCGCGACCTGCCGGATGACTGGACGGTCGCCAATCTGGTCGGCGTCGGCGGCGGCGGCGCCTGGGAGTACGTACGCGACCGGACCACCCAGCAGAAGCTCGCCATCGTCCCGAACACACCGGCGCGGGCCGTGGAGGCGCTGAGCCGGCACATTGGGAAGAAAATCGACGCCGTCATCCGGTTCGAACCGGCGGGTCAGACGCTGAACACGTTCCTCGCCGCCGCCGAGCTCGGTGTCCCTGTCGTCGATGCCTGCCTGGCCGGGCGCGCCGTCCCGGAGCTGTCCATGCAGACCTCGTTTGCCGCCGGGGTCAACACCGGGCCCGGCGCCCTGGTCACCCGGTGGGGCGACGTCGTGTATCTGGACAAGGTCGTCGACGACCATCGGATCGAGGACCTCGCGCGCGCGTTTGCCGTCGCCAGCGGCGGCGGCGCCTCGATGGCCTACAACCCGATGCCGGGCCGGCAGCTGAAGAAGGTCGTGATCGGCGGCGACGTGTCCACCTCCATCGTGTACGGCAGGGCGTTGCGCGAAGCGCGGCAGCGAGGCGCCGATCCGGTGGCGGCGCTGCTCAGCGCCAGCAAGGGGTTCAAGCTGTTCCAGGGGGTGGTCACCAAGGCCGACATGAAAGGTGACGGCGGGTTCACGTGGTGGGACGTCGAGCTCAGGGGCAGCGGCGCCTACACGGGGCACGGCTACAAGGTCTTCGTCAAGAACGAGAATCTGCTCGGCTGGCTGGATGGCCAGCCCGATGCCATGTCCCCGGATCTCATCGTCAACCTCGACCCGAAGACCGGCGACACCATCGTCGGGCCGGCGCTCGGCGGCTACAACGTCGGCCAGGACGTGGTGCTGGTGTCGATTCCGGCGCCCGCGCTGTGGCGGACGCCGCGGGGACTGGAGATCCTCGGGCCCCGGCACTTCGGTTTCGATTTCGACTACGTCCCCATCGAGACGCTGCAAGCGGCTCGTCGATCCTTCGGCGCGCGGTAGCGGGAACCGTGGCAGCAGGTCGGATGATTGCAGCGCTCCTGTTGGGCGCGTCTATCGCCGGGGCGTCTCCCGACGCCTCGACGGCCCCCAGCCTGCGCACGCTGACCAGGCAGGAGCTCGTCGACATGATGGTCGGCACCTCCATCCTGTGTACGCGCGGCGGCGATACCGAGGGGATGATCAGACGGATCGAAGGGGCGCTTGCGGAAGGCCGGCGCTTCACGATGATCGCCCTCGAGGACGTGCCGGACGACTGGACGGCGTTCACCTCGTTCGGGGTGGGTGGCGGCGGGGCCTGGGAACACGTGACCCGTCGGATGGAGAAGGAGGGCTTCGTCCGGGGGCGCCCGGCCGATCCGAAGGCGCCAACGGCGATCGACGTGCTCGCGTCGCACCTCGGCAAGGCGTTCGACGTGACGTTCGAGGCGGAAGCGGGCGGGGCCACCGCCAGTGCGCTGATCACCGCGGCGCGGATGAACATTCCGATTGTCGACGGGTGCCCGTCGGGCCGCTGCCTGCCGGAGGTGCAGATGAGCCCGTTCTTCATGAACGGCGTGTCCCGAGCGCCGCTCGCCGCCGTGACCCGCTACGGCGATGCGATCATCATTCCGCGGGTCTACGACGACTTCCGCGTCGAGGACCTGACGCGGGCCCTCGCCGTGGCGAGCGGGGGCGGCGTCACGGTGGCCGCCAACGCCGTGGCCGGCCAGGTGCTCAAGGCCAATCTCATTCCCGGATTCCTGACCAGGGCCATCCATCTGGGCCGTGCGGCGCGCGAAGCGGTGGCAGCCGGCCGCGACCCGGTGGACGCGGTTGTCGCCGCGGGCGACGGCTATCTCCTGTTCCGCGGTGTGGTGAGGACGTCCGACAGCAAAGGCGAGCAGGGCTTCGGCTGGACCACGGCCGAACTCGACGGCACCGGCGCGTTTGCCGGCAGCCAGTACCGCATCTACAACAAGAACGAGAATATGGTGGCCTGGCGCGACGGCAGGCTCGACGCCGCGGCGCCGGATCTCATCTCGCCGCTCGACCCGAGGACGGGATGGGCCATGCGCGGCGGCAGCGTCATCGGCAGCTTCGTCGTCGGCGAGGAACTGGCGATCGTCGGGTTCCGCAACCACGCCATCTGGCGGACTCCGAAAGCCATCGAAATGCTCGGTCCGCGTCACTTCGGGTTCGACGAGGACTACGTGCCGATCGAACGGCTGCATCCGAAACAGTGAGGGAACGCTCATGAATCGACACAGCTGCGTCCTGCTCGTCGCCGCACTCGTCCTCTGGCCGGCTCTGGCGGGCGCGCAAGCGCCGAAGGTCCGGACGCTGAGCGAGCAGGAACTGCTCGACATGATGATGGGCTCGTCCATCCAGGCGAGCCGCGGCAACAACACCGCGAGCATGGTGCAGCGGCTGAAGGACGCCATCGCCCAGGGCAAGACATTCACGTTGATTGCCGCGGAGGACGTGCCTGACGACTGGACGACCGTCACGCCAGCCGGCATCGGCGGCGGCGGCGCGTGGGAGTACGTGCGGGAGCGCACGAAGAAGCAGAACCTGCCGACCATCCCCAATGCGTCGGTCAGGGCCATCGAGGCACTGAGCAAGCACGTCGGCAAAAAATTCGACGCGGTGGTGCGCATCGAGGCCGCGGGCGCGACGTTGAGCGCGCTCATGGCGGCGGCGGAACTGGGCGTACCGCTGGTCGATGCCTGCCTGTCCGGCCGCGCGCGTCCGGAGGTGCAGCAGCAGGTGCCGTGGCTCATTGGCCTGGCGTCGACGCCGGCGGCGCTGGTGACCCGGTTCGGGGACACGATCATTCTCGACAAGGCCGTGGACGATTACCGCTCTGAGGACCTGGCGCGAGCGATCGCCGTCGCCAGCGGCGGCGGCGCGTCGATGGCGATGAACGTCATGTCGGGGCGCGACCTGAAGCGCGGCGGCGCCATCCCCGGCGCGGTGTCGCAAGCGATCCTTCTGGGCCGCACGGCTCGCGAGGCCGTCGCGCGCGGCGCGGACCCGGTGGCGGCGCTCGTCACGGCGACCAGTGGCTTCAAGCTGTTCCAGGGGACCGTCACCAAAGCGGACGGGAAGGGCGATCGCGGGTTCACGTGGTGGGACGTGGAGCTCGCCGGCACCGGGGAGTACACCGGCCACGTGTACCGTATCTGGATCAAGAACGAGAACAACGTCACCTGGCTCGATGGAGTCCCGGACGCCATGGCGCCGGACTTCATCCAGAACCTCGACCCCAAGACAGGCGATGCGCATTTCGGTGGGGATCTCGGGTCGTACAAGGTCGGCGCGGAGGTGGCCATCATCGGCTGGCCGGCATCCCCGCTGTGGCGCACGGCGAAGGGCATCGAGGTCTTCGGCCCACGCCATTTCGGGTTCGATTTCGATTACGTGCCCATCGAACAACTGCAGCAGCAGCGCAAGAAGCTCGGGAGCAGGTAACGAGCCCTGCGTTGCGGCCCCGGTTCACCGAGGCTGCGCGGCCAACCGCTGCTCGAGCTCCCGCGCACGACGGACTTCGCGTTCGGCGTCGGACGGCCGGTTGGTCAGCTGATAGACGTCGGCGAGCACGTAGTGGCCCAGCGGCGCGCTCGGGGCGGCCGGGGCGAGCTCGAGTCCCCGCTGCGCTGCCCGCGCCGCTTCCTCGAGGCGGCGGCGGTCGCCCGTGTCGAGCAGGGCCTTGGCGATGTGAAAGTACACCTCGCCAAAGTCGGGCGCGAACGGTGGGATCGACTGCAGGAGGGCGAGTTTCTCCACACCGTCCCCGCGCGCCCCGACCAGCAAGGCCAGGTTGAATCGCGCGCGGTACTCCCACGGGTTGCGCTCGATCTCCTGCCGGTACTCACGCTCGGCGGTCCTCGGGTCGTTGCGCAGTTCCGCGATCTGCGCCAGTAGATAGTGCGCGCTGGCGGCACTCGCGTCGGCGGCGAGCACCGACCGCACCAGCGTCTCCGCCTCCGTCAGGTTGCCGAGGGCAATGAGCGTCTGTACGGCCTGCATGCGGGCCGCCGCCGGCGCCCGCGCGACCTGCGACGCGCGCTTGAACGACGCGAGGGCGGCATCCAGCTGACGAGCGTCGCGGTGCACCTCCCCCGACACCACCAGGCTGTCGGCATCGTCTGGCGCAAGACTCAGGGCGCGGTCGATTGCCGCGCGGGCATCGGCCGCATGGCCCGCCACTCGCGAGACGATGGCGAGGTCCCGCCAGAGGCCCGCTTCGCGAGGATGGCGAACGAGCGTCGAGCGGAGCCAGGTCCGGGCCTCCGGGAACTGGCGCTTCGCCAGCCAGTAGTCGCGAAGGCTCCGCCGCGCAACCTCCAAGCCTGGTTCCTCCAGGATCACCTGCTGCAGCGCTCGTACGCCGTCCGCCTCCCGTCCCTCGCCGAGCTGCTGAAGCGCACGGGTGAACTGCCGATACAGCACCGTCTTGCTCTTCGGATCGGCCAATTCGTGGCCGGGGACCAGTGCGGCCGGGGTCCCGGAGACATACCCCAGCGCCTGCAGTTGCTTGACCGTCTGGGGATCGGGAGTGGTTGTCGAGGCCCCGGAAGAGGCGCGCTTGGCAAGCACGCTGTTGAGGATGCGGTCGAGCCTCGACACAACCTCTGGGTGGCGAGAGGCGACGTTGTCGGTTTCGCCGGGGTCCTCGCGATAGGCATAGAGCTCGGGAACGGGCGCGCGAATGTATTTGTATGCTCCGCTCCGGATGGCCGTGAGGTCGCTCCATCCCATTCGCAGCCGCGGGTAGAACGTCTCGGCATAGAGCGCATCCGTGCTGCCGTGCCCCTCTTCCATCAGGCGGCTGCGGTCGACCCCGTCGGCCGGCGCTACCCCGTTGATGCCGAGCAAACCGACGATGGTCGGAAAGACATCGACGAGGCTCACCGGCGGCTCGACGACTCGTCCCGCCAGCAGCTGGTTGGGAAGGCGCACGATCCACGGCACGTGCAGGGTCGAATCGTAGGCGAGAAGACCATGCTCGTCTTCGTCATGGTCGCCAAGACCTTCGCCGTGATCGGCAACGAGCACGACCAGCGTCCGTTCCAGGAGAGACCGCTCCTCCAGGTAGCGCGTGATCTGCGCGATCACGGAATCCACGTAGGCGATCTCGCCGTCGTAGAGCCGCTCGCCGTAAGTCGTGCGAAACGGCTCCGGGGGCGAGTACGGCGTGTGCGGATCGAAGAGATGTATCCAGGCGAAGAAGCGGTCCGACGCGTGGCCATCGAGCCACGCGCGGGCGTGCGCCCAGGTCTCCCCGGCGGGCCGCTGCACGCGCGCCATCGCTCCCAGATCGGCGGCCGACACGGTGAACCCGTCAACGTACTCGTCAAAACCGCGCGCCAGCCCCCAACGGGAATCGAGAACGAAGGCCGACACGAACCCGGCCGTCGCGTAGCCTTCCCGCTTGAGCGTCTCGGCCAGCGTGGGGTGGCGCGCGTCGAGATGCGAGCCGCCGTTGTCGCGGACGTCGTGATGGACGGGCAGCACCCCGGTAAACAGTGACGAGTGTGCGGGCAACGTGAGCGGGACCGGAGTGTAGGCGGCTCGGAACCGTACGCCCTCACTCGCCAGTCGCGACATGGCCGGCGTTTCGACCGCCGTGTAGCCGTACGCCGGCAACCGGTCGGCGCGCAGGGTGTCCACCGAGATGAGGAGCACATTTGCGCCGATGGCGGGGGCGCGAGGCCCGGTGGGCGGAAGTTGTGCACGCTCGCAGGACGTCGCCATGCAGGCGGACAGCACCGTGCAAGCGGCAGCCAGGGAGATTCGTGGGTTTCGTCGCAGCAGCGTCAGTGCTCCGTACGGTCGACCTCGCGGTCGACGCCGGACCGACCACGCGCCTGAGCGAAACCCGCGACGAACGCGGCGATCGCGGCGAGCGGGCCGATGACGAAAGCGCCGGTCATCGCGGCCTCGACGCCTGGATCGTGAGCATTCGACGACAGGGTCGAGACGAGCCACCCTCCTCCGAAGGCGCCGGCGAGGTAGCCCGCCGCCGCCCACAGCATTCCGGTGACCACGCGCATGCGGCCGATTATGACCGATACGAAAAAGGGGTCGGGTCTATTTAACGTTTTTGCGTACTGCTGCCGTGCGGGTCGCTGCCCCGGAAAAAGGGGTCGGGTCTATTTAACATTTCTGCCGTACTGCTGCCACGTACCCGGGAGTGGCCCTGGCTGACGGAGAACCTGGCTACACGAGAGTGAAAGACCGTTGCGCCTCGGCGGTTCTCCCCCGGCACAGAATCGGCCGCGAACCCCCTCCCGGTCAATCGGCCGCGGCGGACGCGTGCCGGCCCGGGCGTTGGGTAGCGTGCCGGTAGACGGCCAGCCGGACCGGGCTAAGATGGGTCGCACCTTACGCATCCGGCATGATCGGCTCGACGCTCCTGCACTACACGGTCGATGCCCACCTCGGCGAAGGTGGGATGGGGACGGTCTATCGCGCCCGTGACACCGTGCTCGATCGCACGGTCGCCATCAAGGTCCTCGCCGCCGGCGACGACGAATCGACCCGCCGGCTGCTGCACGAGGCCCGCGCCGCCTCCGCGTTCAGCCATCCGAACAGCGTCACCATCCACGCCGTCGAACAGCTCGACGACCGCGCCTTCATCGTGATGGAGCACGTGGACGGCGTGCCGCTCGACGCGGCCATTCCCGCCGGCGGTCTGCCGATCGACGTGGCGCTGCGCCATGGCTGCGAGATGGCCGACGTGCTGGCCAGCGCGCACGCGCAGGGCATCGTCCATCGCGACATCAAGCCGCGCAACGTCATGATCACGGCGACCGGCCACGTGAAGGTGCTCGACTTCGGCATCGCGCGGCGCACTGCGCTCCCCGCCGACGCGACCCGCGTGCCGACGCTGGACCGGACGCTGAGCGCGCCGGGCAGCGCCATCGGCACGCCCGGCTACATGGCGCCGGAACAGGTCACCGGACAGCCGGCCGGGCCGCGGTCCGACGTGTTCGCGCTCGGCGCGGTGCTGTTCCAGATGGTCAGCGGACGGCCGCCGTTCGCCGGCGATTCCGCCTGGGCGCTCGTGGACGCGACGCTGCATCACGAGCCACCGCTGCTCACCAGGCTCGCGCCGGCCACACCGCCGGCGCTGGCGCGGATCGTGGCGCGCTGTCTGGCCAAGGATCCGGCCGCGCGCTTCGCGTCCGGCGGCGAGGTGCTGGCAGCGCTGGACGCCGTGCGGCGCGAACGGGCGGGCGCCGGCCGCACCCGGGCGCCGTACTGGCGCGCCGCGGTCGTGGTCTTGCTCGTGGTGATCGTGGCAGGCGCGGGCGCTGTTCTGGCGGCGCGCGGACGCGCGAGAACGAGGCACGCTGGGTGCGCGAGGTGGCCATCCCCGAGATCGGGCGGCTGACTTCGTCCGGCGATGCCGTCGCCGCCTACCGCCTGGCGCGGCAGGTGCGTGCGTCCGCGCCCGACGATCCGCTGGTCGAAGCGGCGTGGAACGACGCGACGCAGCCCTTCATCGTCACCTCCGATCCGCCCGGCGCGGCGGTCGCCCTGCGATCGCTGTCGGGCCAGGACGAAGGCTGGATTCCCCTCGGCACGACGCCGCTGACGACACGCGTGCCCTTCAGCCAGATGCGCTGGCAGTTCCTGCTGGACGGCTACGATCCGGTGGAAATCGTTCCCAACCCGTTCCCGGCCAACGTGCGGCTCGTGCCGGCGGGCACCGGCCCGCCGGGCATGGTGCGGGTGCCGGCCGGCGAGTTCGAGCGCGCGCGCGATCGCACCAGCGTCGAGCTGCCGGAATACTGGATCGACACGTTCGAGGTCAGCAACCGCCAGTTCAAGGCCTTCGTGGACGGCGGCGGCTACCGGACGCGCGAGCACTGGGTCGAGCCGTTCGTGAAGGAGGAGCGCACGCTGGGGTGGGACGAGGCGATGGCGCTGTTTCGCGACACCACCGGAAGGCCCGGTCCCTCGACGTGGGAGCTGGGCACCTACCCGGACGGTCAAGACGACTGGCCGGTGAGCGGCGTCAGCTGGTACGAGGCGGCGGCGTACGCCCGGTTCGCCGGCAAGTCGCTGCCCACGGTCTACCACTGGTATCACGCGTCGGGAGCGGCGAGCATCTTTTCCGAGGTGCTCAGCTACAGCAACTTCGGCGGCCGCGGCACCGCCCGCGTCGGCGCGTCCGGCAGCCTCGGGCCGTTCGGCACGCACGACATGCCAGGCAACGTGAAGGAATGGGCCTGGAACGCGAGCAGCGAGCAGCGCCGGTTCATTCTCGGCGGCGCGTGGTTCGAGCCGGCCTATGCCTTCCTGGACGAGGACGCGCAATCGGCGTTCGAGCGCGGCACCGGGTTCGGATTCCGCTGCATGCGCCAGGAGTCGCCGATGGACGCGCGGCTGCTGGCGCCGGTCGTCACGCTCGCTCCCGATCCCGCCGACCTGAAGCCGGTGTCCGACGCGGTCTATGACGCATATCGACGGCTCTACGACTACGACGTGCGGCCGCTGGACGGCCGCGTCGACGAGCGCGACGACACGTCGCCGCACTGGACGCTGGAGCGGGTGTCGTTCACGGCGGCGTACGGGGACGAACGCGTCCCGGTGATGCTGTTCCTGCCGAGGTCGGCGGCGCCGCCATACCAGGTGCTGATCTTCTTCCCCGGATCCGACGCGGTGCGCGCACGGACCAGCCGCGGGATCTCGCTGCGCTGGATCGAGTTCCTGTTGCGCAGCGGCCGTGGCGTCGCGTTTCCGATCTATCAGCAGACCTACGAGCGGCGGCGCGAGGCGACCGGCCCAAACTTCCTGCGCGAGGTCAGCATCCAGCGCGGGCAGGATATCCGCCGGACGATCGACTATCTCGCGTCACGCACGGATGTGGACGCATCGCGCATCGCGTTCTACGGGCTGAGCCTCGGGGCGCAGCTCGGCCCGGTGTACCTGGCGATCGAACCGCGGTTCCGCACCGGGGTGCTGCTGTCCGGAGGGTTCGAGACCTGGACGATCCCGCCGGAAACCGATCCGGTGCACTTCGCGCCGCGGGTGCGCCAGCCGGTGCTGATGGTGAACGGACGCGAGGACTTCGACCTGCCCTACCACACGGCGCAGATCCCGATGTTCCAGGCCCTGGGGACCGGCGCGTCGGAGAAGCGGCACGCGGTGCTGAGCGGCGGGCATATCCCGCCGCGGCCGCAGGAGGTGTTCAAGGAGATTCTCGACTGGCTCGATCGTTACCTCGGGCCGGTCGGGCGGTAGGCTGCAAGGTACGCAGAATTGTCAAATAGACCCGACCCCTTTTCCGGGCCGGTACGCAGAATTGTTAAATAGACCCGACCCCTTTTTCCCGGCCGCGGATCATCGTCCCGGAATGCGCGAGCAAGTCGCAATCGCACGCAGAACCGAGTCTAGACCGCTGAGGTTGTGACCGCGGCACGCCCAGCGGTTGTCGCCGCCGCCGGGGTAGCTCACCGAGAGCCGATGGTCGATCGTATCCGTGTAACACCCCCCGCCGGTCAGGATGTAACCCAAAGGGCACACGGGACTCTCGACGCCCATGGCGGCCAGGTGCGGGACTGTGACATGTGCCGCCATGCTGATGGTGTCCAACGGGGTGGCCTGCGATGGAATGAAGGCGCCGAACAGATCGACGACGATGTGCACGGCGCCCGAGGTCTGGATGACGAACTCATCGACCAACCCGCCCAGGCCGCCGCTCTGGTCGAGGCTGACCACCCCCTGATTGGCGATCTGGATCGTCGGACCCTGCTGGTACCAGTTCAGCAGGCTGGTGCCCGGCGCCGCCGCCGTCGGCTTGACGGCGACGAACCCTGGCGTCCCCGCGGTCGAGGTGTCGACGAGCGTGACGTTCATCGCCAGTGCCGCGATCTGATCGACGTTGCGCGCGATGATGCCCAGGATTGCGACCGGATCGCAGGCCCCGGAGCCCCCGTAGGTCGAGCCGGGATTGTCCACGTCGAATCCACGCACCCCGGCGATCTTGCCGCCGGTGTTCCGCGTGTCGATGAAGCGGCACGGCGTGAACGGGGTATAGACCAGGTCACGGTTCACCTCGCCCAGCGCCCCTGGATCCTCGGCGGCCTCCCGCGTCGCCGCCGTCAACGCGTCCACCGAGAACGCCCGCTGCTCGACCCGCCGCAGCCCCTCGAGCGAGAGCGGCAGCAGCGTCTCCAGCGTCGCCTGGCGCCAGCGGCCGCTCAGCCCGCGCGCCTGGGCTTCCCGGTCCAACCGGTCGACGATCGCCGTCGCGGCGGCAATGCGCGCTTCCGCGTTCTCGATCTGGGCCGGGGTGATCGGTGGCGCCGCCCCGTCCTGGCCGGACACGGCCGCGGGAGCCCGGGCGTCGCGACCGGGCGTCTGGGCGTGGGTGGCGGTGAGCGTCAGCGCTATCACTGCCGCGGCGAGGGCAATCCGGCCAACCATGCAATCGGTGCAGTTCATCGCTCCCCCCTGAATGTGCCAGACGTCCTCGACCTCTCCCGACCCGACCCGCGATTCCCGCGCACCTCGAGATCCCCCGGACGCGTCATCGGCCCGGTATCCTGGCGCAGATCGCGCGCGCGAACAGGACCACGTCGATCCCGCTGGTATTCCGCACCGTGCAGAAAACGTGCTGATCCGTAGTGACGCCGCTGGTCGAGAGCAACATGCCGTACTGATCGGAATAGCATCCGCCGCCGGTCAATCGGTAACCCGGTGAGCACGTCGCCTGGGCTCCACCATCACCAGGCGAGGCCGGCACGACCTGCGACTGGATGACATGTTCCGTGTCGAGCGTGGTCGCAAAGGGCGTGACGAAGGCACCGAAGATGTCCACGACGATGTGGACCGGCCCCGACGTCTGCACGACGAAGTCGACGCCCGGCTGGGAGGGCTGCGCGAGCGTGACGATGGCGAGATTGGCCGCCTGCACGTCCGGCCCTCGTTCGTACCAGTTGACGAGGCTCACGGTCGGCGACTGCGGGAGCGGCTTGACGGCGACGAATCCCGGCGCACCCGCCGAGGTGTCGACGAGCGTGACGTTCATGGCCAGGGCCCCGATGTCCTTCGCCGGCGCGTTGGCGAACTGGTTGCCGCACGACGCCGACCCGCCATAGGTCGCACCGCTCAGGTCGAAACTGAAAGCACGGACGCCATCGATCTTGCCGCCGAGGGTCCGCGTGTCGATGAATCGGCAGGGGACGGTCGGCGTGTAGACGAGATCGCGGGAGCGATCGCCGAGGAGGTGGGGGTCGGCGTCGGACGGAAGGGCCGCGCGAGCGTGTCGATTGGGCGCGGGGACCGCGCCGGCCAGCGCCTCCAGCGTGAAGATCTCACGGTCGACGCGGTCCAGGTGGTCGAGCGGGAGCCGCAGCAGGGTCTCCACGGTCGCCTGCCGCCAGCCGCTCGCCAACCCGCGTGCCTTGGCGTCGGATTCGAATCGCTGGAGCAAGCCCGTGACCGTCTCGATACGGCGGCCGAGCCGCTGCATCTGGTCGGCCGCGATCGCGGGCGCCGGGGTCGCCGGCGCCTCGCCGGGGGGCGCCAGGCCGCGCGGCGCGGCGTCCTGCCGAGTCTGGGCGAGCGGCGGCGTCACTCCGACCATCACCACCCCGAGCGCAATGGACAGGACGCGTGAACGGCGGCGATATCGCATGGCTGGCACCTCGTGAGGAATCGCAAGCGACTGGCCCGGTCGCCCGCGTCGTGCGGTCCGCATCCCCGTGCTACCGCCCCGGAATTCGCGCGCAGATGGCGCGCGCGTAGATCTCCGAATCGACACCGCTGGTGTTGAGGCCGCGGCACGCCCAGCGGTCGTCGCCGCCACCCGGATAGCTGATGGACAGCACGTGGCCATAGTGCGTGGTGAAGCATCCGCCGCCGGTCAGGCGGTACCGCGCTGGACACGGGGACTCTCGATGCCCGTGGCGGCATGGTGCGGCACGACGATCGAGCTGAAGAGGTGCACCGTGTCCAGCGGCGTGGCCTGCGGCAGAATGAAGGCGCCGAACAGATCGACGATGATGTGCACCGCGCCCGAAGTCTGGATCACGAACTCCTCGTCCTGGCCGAGGCTATTCGAGTCGAGGCTGACGACCCCCTGATTGGCAACTTGGACATCGGGGCCTTGCTGAGACCAGTTCAGCAGGCTGCTCGTGGGCGCCGCGGCCGTCGGCTTGATGGCGACGACCCCCGGCGCGCCCGCCGTCGAGGTGTCGACCAGCGTGACGTTCATCGCCAGCGCGGCAATAAATGCGCTGTTGCGCGTCGCGATGTTGAGCAAGCTCACCGGATCGCAGGCGCCCGCGCCGCCGTACGAAGAGCCTGGCTTGTCGACGTCGAATGCGCGCACCCCGACAATCTTGCCGCCAGCGTTCCGCGTGTCGATGAAGCGGCATGGCGCGATCGGCGTATAGACCAGATCGGACGCCCGGTTGCCCACATAGCTCGGATCATCGGCCGCCTCCATGGCCGCCGCGGCGAGTGCGTCCAGCGACGGCGCCTGTTGCGCGACCCGGTGCAGCCCCTCGAGCGACAACGGTAGCAGCCGCTCGAGGGTCGCCTGACGCCAGCTGCTCGCCAGGCCCCGCGCCTTGGCGTCCCGGCCGAACCGATCGACGAGCGCCGTCGCGGCGGCGATCCGCGCGTCGACGTCCTCGAGCTGTTCGCGGCTGGGGGGAGGCGGGACCAGGTCTCGGCCGGACACGACGACCGCGCCGTGGACCGGCGCGGAACGCCCGGGTGACTGAGCGGCGTGGGCGGGTAGGAGGGTCAGCACAATCGCCGCCGCGGACACGGCCACTCGGCGACGCAGGTTGTCGATCTCGCTCATCGGATTCTCCCTCACAGCGGGTACCGGTCTGTGAAGGAGATCGGAAACCGGCGCGTCAACCCGACACGCCGCCGCGGCACGCCCGGCGGGGATCGCCGGCGCAGGACCGCGCGCGGCGTGAGGGCGCCGGCGGCCGGCCGGCCTCGACGAGGCCGGTCGGGCGGTCTGCGTGTCGGGATGCGCCGGACCGGGGGCGCTCTCGAGGTGCTCCAGCGCGGCGCAACGCGGTCCGCGCCTCGTCGTGCCGCCCTCGCGACCCGACGCACGCGCTCACGGGTCCAGCAGCGACTGATGGAGCAGCAGCCGCGCCTTGGCCCAGTCGCGCTGCACCGTCCGCTCGGAGACGCCGCGCAACGCGGCGATCTCGGTGAACGAGAACCCGCAGAAGAACTTGAGGTCGACCAATTCGGCGAGTCGTGGGTCCAGCGTCGCGAGCTCGTCGAGCGCGCGGCCGAGCCGTTCGACGTCGGCCGGCATCTCCCCGGCGGGTGCTCGCGCCTCGTCGAGCGTCGTGAACGTGAGCTCGCCGCCGCGCTTCTGGGCGGCTTTCGAGCGGACGTAGTCGATGATCAGGCCGCGCATCGCGCGGGAGGCATAGCCGAGGAAGCGGGCGCGGTCGGGAAAGGCCCGGGCGTCGCGCCGGGCGAGGTCCAGATACACCTCGTGCAGCAGGGTCGTCGTCCCGAGCGTCAGGCGGCCGCCGCTGCGGTGCAGGTGGGACTGGGCGAGCCGGTGCAGCTCGGCGTAGAGGGTGGCGAACAGGGCATCGCGGGCCGCGGGGTCCCCGGCCTCGGCTCGCGCCACGAGCTGGACGATGGGCTCCGCAGGATCGGCATCCATCGGCATCGGGAATCATACGAGATTCCCGGCGTGGGTTCGATAACCCCCGCGGCTCCCGCCGATCTACGATGGGCGGTCCTGCGCAGCCGGAGTACGCAGAAATGTTAAATAGACCCGACCCCTTTTCCGGGCCGGTACGCAGAATTGTCGAATAGACCCGACCCCTTTTTTCACCTGCGGCGCTTCGCGGTGGCGCGCAGCTTGTTCGCACCGACGACAATCAGCGCGGCCGTCCGCCGGCTCGGCTTCGTGCAGGCCGACCCGATCCGCGCGCCGGCGCGCGCGCAGGACTTGACCCTGCGCCACCGGGTCACCGGCTATCGCGCCGGCGACCTCGAGCGCCGCTACGCGACGCTCGCCCTCGAAGAGGACGTCTTCGTCAACTACGGCTTCCTCCCGCGCGCGGTGCAGGCGCTGATGCATCCGCGCACCGGCACCGCCGACTGGACCGCGGCGCGCCGCCGGCGCGCCGCCATCGTGCTGGCGTTCGTCCGCGCGCACGGCGAGGTGCACCCGCGCGACGTCGATCGGCACTTCGCGCACGGCACCGTGACCAACTACTGGGGCGGTTCGTCGAGCGCCACCACCCACCTGCTCGAGCACATGCACTATCGCGGCCTGCTCCGCGTCGCGCGCCGCGAGGACGGCATCCGCATCTACGCCGCGCACGAGTACGGGCCGCCGCCGGCCGGCGCCGCCGGCCGCCAGGCACGCGTCGACGCGCTGGTCGACCTCGTGGTGCAGACCTATGCCCCGCTGCCGGCCCTGTCACTGGCCAACCTGGTGGGCCGCCTCCGCTACGCCGTGCCGCAGTGGCGGGCCGGCCTGAAGCAGGCCCTGGCCAGGGCCAAAGGGCGTCTGGGCCACGCACGAGTGGCTGACATCGACTGGTACTGGCCCGCGGACGAAGACCCGCACCGCCAGCCGGAACCCGCCGCGGTCCGGCTGCTGGCTCCGTTCGACCCCGTCGTCTGGGATCGGCGGCGCTTCGAGATGCTCTGGGGATGGGCATACCGCTTCGAGGCCTACACGCCGGCCGCGAAACGCGCGCGCGGCTATTACGCGCTGCCCCTGTTGTGGCGCGATCGCATGATCGGGTGGGCCAATGCGTCGGTGAAGAACGGGGGGTTGATTTGCGAGCTCGGCTACCTCGGCGGTCGTCCGCCGCGCGAACGCGCGTTCACGGACGAGCTCGAGGCCGAGCTGCAGCGTCTTCGCGCCTTCCTGCGGCTCGCCTGAGCCGTCCGGCAGCTGCCCCGTCCGGCAGCTGCCACGGGCCGGCATTGTCTATACTCGGAGTTTGTCCCCCGCGAAACCCGACCATCTGGAGAACGCACCCATGGCCACCTCACTCGAAACACCGTTGCAGGCGAAAGCCGTCGCGCCCACCTTCACCGTGGACGATCTGCAGAAGAGTCTCACCTTCTACGAGGCGCTGGGGTTTGGCGTCGAAGAGCGGTGGGAAGACAGCGGCACGCTGCAGGGCCTGATGCTGTGCGCCGGCAACGTGCGCATCGGCCTCAGTCAAGACGACTGGAAGAAGGGCCGCGACCGGCAGAAGGGCCTGGGCATGCGCGCCTTCATCACGACGAGCCAGGACATCGATCAGCTCGCGGCCCGCGCCAAGCAGGCGGGCCTCACGCTCGACCGCGACGCACACGACACCGAATGGGGCAGCCGCGCCTTCGAGGTCACCGATCCGAGCGGCTTCAAGCTGACGATTTCGACCGAGCCGTGACGCCGCGCTCGACGAGCGCCGCGGCGCTGATCGCGCTGGCGATGGCCAGGCCGACCGCGATCCAAATCACGACGCGATAGCCGGCGACGAACGCCCGCTGGACCGCCGCCTGCGCGCGCGGATCGCCGGTGTGCGCGGCGCCGAGATTGCGGCGCTCGGCGTCGAGGCCGGCGCGCACGCCGGCGGGCAGGTGCAGCGCCCCGAGCTCGCGATCGAGCGCACGGTCGAAGGCGCCGTACAGCACCAGGCCGAGGACGGCGATGGCCAGCAGGCCGGCGACGCGCGAGACGGCGTTGTTGACGCCCGATGCCACGCCGGCCCGCTCTTCGTCCACGGCATTCATCACCGTGGTGGTGAGCGGCGCGACGCTGATCGCCATCCCCAGTCCGAGCACGACGACGGCGGGAAAGAACGTGCTCCAGTACGACCCGCCGATCCCGGGCCGGGCAAACAGGGCGAAGCCCGCCGCCGCCACCAGCGGCCCGGCAATGAGCGGCCGCCTCGCCCCGTAGCGCCCGATCAGCCCGCCCGACCATCGTGACAGCAGGAACATCAGCACGACGAACGGCAGCAGCGCGGCGCCGGCCGCGGTCGCCGAATAGCCCTGCACCTGGATCAGGTTCAGCGGAAAGAAGAACAGCACGCCGCTCAGCGCCGCGTACAACAGGAACGTGAGCAGGTTCGCCCCGCTGAAGCTCCGCGAGCGGAACAGCGTCAGCGGCAGCATCGGCGCCGGCGATCGCTTCTCGTGCCAGAGGAATCCGAACAGGCACGCGACACCGGCCACGCCCGCCATCGGCACGCCCTCGATGAGCGCGAAGACCACCAATCCCAGGCCGGCGGTCGTCAACACGACCCCGGTCCAGTCGAGCCGCGTGTCAACCTGCGCACGCGTCTCGGGGACGCGCCAGGCCGTGATGACGAGGACCACCAGCGCCAGCGGCAGGTTGACGTAGAAGACCCAGCGCCACGACAGGTGTTCCACCAGCCAGCCGCCGACCACCGGACCCAGCGCCGCCGTGACGGCGGTGAATCCCGACCAGATGCCGATGGCGCGCCCGCGCTCGGCCGGCGGAAACGACGCGCTGATGAGCGCCAGGCTGCCGGGCACGAGCAGCGCCGCGCCGACGCCCTGGACGGCGCGCGCGGCAATGAGCTCGGTAATCGTCCGCGACAGCCCGCACCACGCAGACGCCGCGGCGAAGACGACCACGCCGGCGGCAAACACCTTGCGCCGCCCGCGCAGGTCGCCGAGCGACCCGCCGGTCAGGAGCAGCGCCGCCAGCGTCAGCGCATAGGACTCGACCACCCACTGGACGTCGGCGAGCGTCGCCCCGAGCGAGGCCTGCAGCGCGGGCAGCGCCACGTTGACGACGGTGCCGTCGATGAACGCCAGGCTGGACCCGAGAATGGTCGCGGCCAGCACCCAGACGCCGTGACCGCCGGCCGCGGTCTCCGCGGCGCGGGTCAGGATCGCGGCTTCGTCGCACGGAGGCTTGCCGATGACGGCCATGAGTGCTTCGGTGACTTCGGACTGCCGTCGATGGTCGGGCGTCGCGCGGCCGTCACACGACGCCGCGATGGACGCAAAAACAAATGGACCCGGAGATAATAGGCCATGCGTCGATCCTCGCCACCCGGCCGCCGGCGATTCCTCAAGCACGCGACGCTGGCCGGTGCGTCGGCTTTGTGCGCACCGCTCGAAGCCCTGGCTGCCCGCACCGGCGCCTTGATCCAGTCGAGCCCATGGCCCGCGGGGTACGGTGCGCTCGCGCCGGTGAACGACGAGATCACGGGCTTGCCGCTGCTGCAGCTTCCACCTGGCTTCCGCTACCTCAGCACGGGCTGGACCGGCGACCTGATGACCGACGAGGGGCGGACGCCGGGCGCGCACGACGGCATGGCGGCGTTCGCCTCCGGCACGGACCGCGTGGTGCTGATCAGGAATCACGAGGTGTCTACCGGACCGCCGGCCGGACCGCCCACGCTCACCTACGACACCGGCGCGGGCGGCGGCACGACGACGCTCGAGTTCGATCCCGGCCGCGGTGCGTGGCTGGCGTCGCGGGTCAGCCTGGCGGGCACGGTCCGCAACTGCGCCGGCGGACCGACGCCCTGGGGAAGCTGGCTGACGTGTGAAGAGACGGTCATGGAACCGGGCGGCGAGAGCCCGCTCACACGCGCGCACGGCTACATCTTCGAGGTGCCGGTCGAGGGCACGCCCACGTGCGAGCCGCTGACGGCGATGGGCCGCTTCGTGCACGAAGCGACGGCCGTCGATCCGCGCACCGGCTACGTCTATGAAACCGAGGATGCGCGGCGCGCCGGCTTGTATCGCTTCCGGCCGCGCACGCGCGGCCGACTGGCCGATGGCGGGCGGCTGGAGATGCTGTCGATCGCCGGGCGACCGCAGTTCGACACCCGGACCGGACAGCGACTCGGCGTTCGCTACCCGGTGTCGTGGGTGCCGATCCGCGATCCGGAGCGCGCGCACGAAGATCGGCGCCGCGCCGACGGCGGCGGTGTCTTCGCCCAGGGATGGGCGAACGGCGGCGCGGTGTTCGCCCGGCTCGAGGGCGCCTGGTCCGGCGCGGGCAAGATCTACGTCACCGCCACCAGCGGCGGCGCCGCCGCGATGGGCCAGGTCTGGGAACTCGATCCCGACGAAGACGTCCTGCGACTGGTCTACGAGTCGCCGGGCGCCAGCGTCCTCAACATGCCGGACAACGTGTGCCTGAGCCCGCGCGGCGGGCTGGTGCTGTGCGAAGACGGGACGGTCAACCCGTGCGTGCACGGCCTGACCGCCGACGGCCAGCTGTTCACGTTCGCCCGCAACAACGTGCTGCTCGCGGGCGAGACCCGCGGCATCGCCGGCGATTTCCGCGCCAGCGAGTTCGCCGGGGCGACGTTCAGCCCGGACGGGCGCTGGCTGTTCGTCAACATCCAGAGCCCCGGGGTCACCTTCGCGATCACCGGTCCGTGGGAGAGCGGCGCGCTCTGAGGCGATCGCGCCGGCGGGCGCCGCGCGGCGCTCAGGCTGACGTGCCGAGGACGCGATCACCCTCGGCGGCGAGAAAGGCTGCCGCCGCCTCGCGCTGGCGGGTATCGGCGAGCTGCAGGATGCTGCGGAACTCGGCGCTGCCGCGGAGCGAATCGAGCCACGGGTCCCGCGTGTAGAACGAGGCGCAGTAGAAGCCGCCCTCGACCACGCGGCGCAACTGGCGCAGCGCCTCCTCGTGATCGCCGAGACGCGCGAGGTGGCGCGCCAGATAGTAGCGCCCGCACGGATCGCGCATCGTCCATGCCCGCTTCATCTGCTCGGTCAGCCGCAGGGACTCGTCGTGGTTGCCTTCGAGCAGGGCGAGCACCGCCGGCTCGAAGAAATCGAGCGGCGCGGTGCGCGCCGGACGCGCCAGCGAGCGCAGCAGCTCGATGGCCTCGGCGTCGCGGCCCATCAGCGACAGCGCCAGGGCGTCGAGGCTGCGCGGCGTCTCGACGTTGGTCTCGATCGCCAGCTGATACTCGCCGAGCATCAAGTAGGCGTGCGACACGCTGGTACGAATGGTCGGCTCCAGCCGGCGCGCCTGCTTGTAGGCGGCCACCGACGCCGGCAGCAGGCCGCAGTAGCGGCACGCCTGCACCAGGCCGGCGAACAGCTCCGCGTCGCCCGGCCGGCCGCGCGCGCGGGCGAGCAGCCGCAGCATCGCGTCCTTGGCGCGGCCGACCTCGACCTCGAGATAGGTGTAGAGGTTGTGCGCCACCGACAGGTCGGGGTTGATGTCGAGGGCGCGGGTGAACGCCTCCTCGGCCTTGGCCAGCAACCCCGCCGACCGCTCGCCGCCGCGCAGCCCGAGCACGCGATAGATGCGCGCCAGCCGCGCCCACGCCGGCGCGAAGTTCGGGTCCTCCGCCAGGCATTCGAGGTACAGATCGCGCGCCACCTCGTAGTGCTTCGGCTGGTAGCTCAGCTCGTTGGCCCGCAGGTAGAACTCGTACGCCTTCGCGCTCGCCGGGGTGTCCCGCTTCAGCGTCCGCTGGTCGCGCGCCGTCAGCGGCACCGACAGCGACTCGACGATGCGGCGCGCCAGATCGTCCTGGAGCTGGAAGATGTCCCCGAGCTTGACCTGCGCGGTGTGCGACCACAGCACGGTCCCGCCCGGGGCCTCCACCACCTGCGTGTTGATGCGCAGCTGTTCGCCGGCGCGCAGCAGCGTGCCGGTGAGGACGACATCCACGTCGGCGCTGCTGGCGATGGTGGCCAGGTCGAGCGACTCGCCGGCGAAGCGCGACGCGGTGACGCTCGAGCGCACGATCAGCGACTCGAGGCCGGACAGCGAGCTGGTGACCGCGTCGGGCAGGCTGAACGCGAGGAAGTCGGTCTCCGGGTCCGGCCGCAGGATGCGCAGCGGCAGGACGATCAGCCGCGTCATCGGCGCCGGCCGGGCGAACTCGGTGGAATCGCCCAGCGCCATGGCCGCGCGCAGGTCGTCGGCCATCGCCTGCGCCGTCTGGTAGCGGTCCGCCGGCGCCTTGGCCAGCGCGCGATGGATGACGCGATCGAGGGCGGCGATGCCGGGAGAGCCGCCGAGGACTGGTGGCGGATCGTGCAGGATCGCGTGCAGCACGTCCACGATCGAGGACCCCTCGAACGGCGGCTTGCCGGTGAGCATCTGGTAGAGCAGCACGCCCGCGGCGAACAGGTCGCTCCTCGCGTCGGGCACGCTCCCGGTAATCTGCTCCGGCGCGATGTAGCCGGGGGTGCCGACCACCAACCCCGGCAGCGTCAGCTCGGTCATCGTCTGATCGGTGGCCTGTGCCGTCGGCCGCGCCAGCCCGAAATCGAGCAGCTTGACGCCGACCGGCGTCAGGAACACGTTCGACGGCTTCAGGTCGCGGTGCACCAGGCCGCGGCGGTGCAGCGCGTCGAGGGCGCCGAGAATCGCCAGCGCGGTGTGGCCGACCTCGGCCGCCGGCAGCGCCCCGCGCTCGAGCCGGGTGGCCAGCGATTCGCCCTCGAGCAGCTCCATCGCGATGAACAGCTCGCCGCCGTCTTCGCCGATCTCGTAGAGGTGGCAGATGTTGGGGTGGCTGACACTCGCCGCCGAGCGCGCCTCGCGCCACAGCCGCTCGCGCGAGTGATCGCCGGCGGTGGCCTGCCGGATCATCTTGACGGCCACGGCGCGCTCGAGCCGCTCATCGAGCGCCGCGTAGACGACGCCCATCCCGCCCTCGCCGAGCTTGCGGGTCACCTTGTACGGTCCGATGCGCTCGGGCACCGGCCCGTCTGCGAGGGCGCCATCCGGCACGCGACCCACGCCGCTGCCGGGCCCGTCGATCCCACTCACCGCAGCACCTCCCTCGCGATCATACGCGGTCCAGACCGTCCACGTCGGGGGCAGGACGCGGCCGCGGCCGCCTTTG
Source organism: uncultured Acidobacteriota bacterium (assembly GCA_963707795.1). Classification (GTDB taxonomy): domain Bacteria; phylum Acidobacteriota; class Vicinamibacteria; order Vicinamibacterales; family UBA2999; genus JACCSI01. The sequence goes on from OY970174.1 coordinate 3,058,292, forward strand.
CGACTAAAGGTCCAATCCGGGGAGACTTCGACGGGCCGACGCACTGGCATTGGGCCGCTTGGTGCGGTCATGCCTGCGGTGTGTTTCTTGCTATGAATTCAGCAGGATTGCCGCGAGCCTGAACGGCCAAACGTCGCGCTGCGCTGGATAGCGCTGGGCATCCCCCAAAGACGTCGGCAATCCGCCATCTTCGCCGAGGGCCACCGCTGCACGGACATGCACGGTGGCCCTCACTCCTTCAACCCCACCGCTTCTACAGGCCTTGATCCAGCACGACCATCGCCCTCGCGGTGTGGCTCGAGGGATCGCGCGACGCGGCGCCCGGATCGCCAGGCGCGCGGAGTGAGCATATTGGCCATCTGCGAGCGACAAGCAACGCCGCGAAACGGGATGCCCCGTCCGCGCGATGGTCCTGCTTCAGCGTGAACGGGCCACCCTAGTGTCGCGACCCGCGGGCGTGGCATTCCGCGGCGCCCGTCGGGTCGGAGTGGCAGTCGCAGTTGGGGTCGTTGCACTCGCCGTGCCCCTGGCTCAGCATCGGCGCGAACTCCTCGGCGAACCGGCGCGCGGCCTCGCGGCGGCCGCTCTCGGTGAGGCGATATTCCCCGGTGGCCGCGTCGTGGCTGACATCGCCCCGCTCGGCGAGGTCGAGGAGCGACTGCTGGACTTCGTCGCGGGCGTGGGTGAGGAACCGCGCGATGGCGTCGAGGGTGGCGGCGCCGCGAAATCCCTCCCCCTCGATCCAGTAGAGCATCTCGAGCAGCTCGTCGCGACGGGCGATGGCGGCAGCTGGGTCGTGCATGGTCATCCCATCAGTGACGCGACGTGGCGGGCGGCGACGCTGACGGCGGCGCGCACGGGCGTCGAGAGCTCGGTCGTGAGGCCGTCCACGTCGGACGGCTCGCAGCCGATCATGAACGTCTCCGGCGGCAGCGCGCCGAGCGCCTTCGCCACCGCCAGCGCCTGCGCCGGCACGGCGAGGTGCATGTCCACGTTCCGCGCGTCGGGCACCTCGTCGACCTTCAGCACGTAGACGGTTCCCGGCCGGCCGCCGCGAGTCATGGCATCGACGACGATCAGGCGATCGCACGGTGTCAGCAGCTCCTGGGCGAGCGTCAAGCCGGCGGTGCCGACTTCGAGCAACCGCGCCGCGGGCACCATCGCCGGCATGCGCTCGACTTCTCGCAGCACGGCAATGCCGAAGCCATCGTCGCCACGCAGTTCGTTGCCGAAGGCCGCGACCAGGACGCGCATGGTCACCGCGCCCCCGTCTCGACGTCGAGGGCCACGCGAATGCGGCCATCTTCGGTGGTCACCGGCAGCACCTGCACCCGTCCATCATCGTCCAGGCGCCGGCCCGAGCGGATGTCGTAGCGGCAGCCGTGCCACGGGCAGAGCACCTCCGCGCCCTCGAGCGTGCCCAGCTCGAGCGGCAGCGGGCTGTCGCCGCACTGGTTGCGCACGGCGTAAATCTCGCCGCCCACCCGCGCCACGAGCACCGAGACGCCGTTGACCGTCGCCGCCCGCATCGTCCCCTCGGTCACCTCGTCGACGCCGAGCGCGTCGTGATGGACGGGCCGGTTGGCGCGGCGCAGGGCGGCCAGCGGCACCACCGCCGAGGGCGGGCCGTGGAGGTCGCGGTCACGGAACTCCAGCTCCTGGAATCCGATCAGGTACTCGCGCAGGGCGGCTTCGAGGTCGGCGCGGATCCGTGGTAGCGGCAGTGTTTCGCCGCCGGCCGGGTGCGATCGATGGATGCGGACGTAGACGACGCCGCCGACGACGTCCTGGATCTCGACGTCGATGCCATGGTCGTGCAAGTGGCCGCGGACGGTGTCGAGCGCCTCTTCCGCCTGCAGGCGGCGGTCGACGGCGACCAGGTCGTAGGACATCAGCAGCATGCGGATGGCGGGATCGGCGATGAGCCGGTTGATCAGCGTGTCCCCGGTCATGCCGTGGATGGCGTGCACGAGATGGGTCAACCCGGCGCGATGCACGGCGTCGATGCCTTCGAGCAGCCGCGCCACCGCGTCGCGCACCGTGCCGTCCGGATGGGATTGCAGCAGGGCGAGCGCGCGCTCGACGTCGGCCAGGATGTCGGGGGCCGCGGCCTGCTCAGTGGATTCGCGGTCGGACATCCGGCACCTGCTGCAGCACGATTCCCGTGTGGCGCACGCGGTCGAGAACCAGTCCGCCGTGTGGAATCCGCCCGGCGGCGGTGGGGTCGGCGATCAGCCCGCCGACCAGCTCGATGGACCGGGCGAGCGCCACTGCCACGCCCGGCGTCAACTCGTCGCCGAATTCGTGCGCCTCGGGTTCGAGCTCGATGACGACGACCGTGGCCGGGAGTGCGTCGAAATGGCGGGCGACGAGGAGCGTGTTGTCGAGCGCGATGATGCCGGTCACCGCCTCGGTGATGGCCTCGTGGATGGCGCCTGCCTCGGGCAGGACGTTGTCCCAGCGGTAGACGCTGAGCGTGCCCGGCCGCCGGCCGGGTCGCTGCATGGCGCCGGCGATGATGGCGACGTCGAAGCGTGCGTCCTTGGGGTCGTCGTGCAGCCGCTGGACGAGAGCGATGGGGTTGTAGCTGATGTCCTCGACGGACACCGCCGGCGGCCACTCGCGCGCCGCCAGCGCCTCGACCAGCACGACGCCGAAGGAATGGTCACGCAGGTTGCGGTAGCCGACGCCGCCGACCAGGACGCGGGTCATCCGTCCACCCCGCAGGCGCAGGTGTTGACCTCGCGCGTGACCACGGCGCCGTCGGTGTGGATGTGCGTGGTGCACGGCATGCACGGATCGAAGCTGCGGACCGTGCGCAGGATGTCGATGCCCTTGAACTGCTGCGGGTCGTCGGTTTCCTCGAGCAGTGGCGTGTTGATCACGGCCTCCTCGTACGGCCCGGGCTGTCCCCAGCGATCGGTGGGCGACGCGTTCCAGGTGGACGGGGTGATGATCTGGTAGTTGGCGACGGCGCCGCGGTCGAGCACGAGATGGTGCGTGAGATAGCCGCGACCGGCGCCCCAGAAGCCGACGCCGCGCTGCTCGCCGGATCGCGGAATCTCGAACGGCGTGCTGGTCTGCGTGTGCCCGAGCTTGAGCTCCTCCATCGCGACCCGCCAGTTGATGAGCGCGATGAGCGCGGTGAACGGCACGCAGTAGGCGCGCGCGCGGTTGCGCTCGAAAGCGTTCCACACCTCGGGCACGTGCCACTCCATCTCCATCTCCGGCAGGGCGCCGCGCGGGACCAGGAACTTCATCGAGTGGCCGGTGGACTTCCATGAACGGGTTCTGATCGATCTTCTGCGCCATCGCCGTGCTGCACAGCCGCGAATAGCAGCCCGCCTCCATCGAGTAGCGGTCCCAGCGCGGGGCGGTGTCCCAGGTGTACTTCTCCTTCCAGTTCTGTCCCTGCGGCCGCGGCTTGGTGACCTTGTTCCACGGGTGGTACGGCGACAGCGGCTTGCCCACCGGGTCCGACGGAAAGCGGCGGGCGGCGCCGGTCCACTCGTCGTAGAAGGAGTGCTCGACGAACTCCTCCAGCCCCATGTTGATGTTGTGCAGGTCGGTCGTCACCAGCCGTCCGTCCACGATCGCGCCCGGGGTCGCCCAGCGCCGATCGCCCCAGCTGCCGGCGTTCTCGTAGGCGGCGTCGTAGGCATCCTGGTGATCGAAGATGCCGGTATCGATCATGTTGCTCCGGCGGGCGCCCACCCGCCGGTAGGCCGGATTGGCCTCGTAGAAGAACTCGGTGATCTCGTCCCAGATGCGTGCGATGCGCTTCGAGTAGTCGAAGAACTGCGCCAGGCGGACGAACATCTCGTTCATCACCGTCAGGTCCACCGTCGAGCTCATGCCGCCGGGGACGATGGTCTGGGGGTGCGGATACTTGCCGCAGATGAGCACGTAGGCTTCGCGCGCGACGCGCGTCATGTGCAGGGCCTCGACGTAGAGGCGGCCGGTCAGCGGGTTGAGATCCTCCATGAGGTCGCCGACGGTCGGGTAGCCGTGCACGTCGACGTGGCGCGACTCGGTGCGGCGCGCGCGCGCGAGCAGGGACGGGTTGCTCGGCCCGATCATCGCCTCCGAGTAGTCCGGGCCGGCGAGCAGGTGGAGGTGCAGCGGATGGTCGTAGAGGAACTCGAGGGCGAGCGCCAGGTTGCGGATCGCGATCCCCAGCTTCGGCGGCCGGCAGCCGATGGCCATCTCGATCGCCAGCGCCGAGCAGGTCGAGTGGACGCCGCCGCAGACGCCGCAAGCCCGGCTGGTGATGAAGATCGCGTCGCGCGGGTCGCGGCCGATCATGATCACCTCGTAGCCGCGGAACAGCGTCGCCATCGACCGCGCCTCGAGCACCCGCCCCTCCTTCAGATCGGCGACGGTGTGCAGCGCGAGGGCGCCGGCGATGCGCGTGACCGGGTCGAAGTCCACCGACTTGACGTGCCCGTTGCGTCGCACCAGCTCTTCGATCTTCTCGCTCGACAGCTGCATCGGCACGCCGATCGGGGGTGTCTCCCGCGTCGCGGTGTAGGGGTCGGCGATGCCCTCGCGCAGAAACGGCTTACCGGCCGAGTCGAACTCGACAGGCAGGTTCTTGAAGCACATGCAGGGTCCTTGTCAGAGTCGAAACGCGCGAGCGGCGCGGCCGAGGTTGTGATCGGCAGCCTGCAGGCCGCCGGCGAGGGCGCTGAGGGCACCGTTGATGGTCACCAGCTTCTGCTCGAGCGGGGTGGTGTGCGCCGCCACCGCCTCGAGGGCATCGGCGATCCGGGCGACGCTGCGGCGCGCATCGACCAGTGCCAGCGCCACCACGGCGAGAAACCCGGCCAGGGCGAGCACGACCAGCAGGACGATGATGAGTGTCACGGTCAACAGCATGACGACCTCCGGGCAAACCCCATCGGCTTACTCCAGCCGCTGACTGCGCGCCTCGAGGACCCCGGCAATCGTGTCGAGCCTGGCGGCGACCCCCTCCGCCGCCGCGAGGATCTCGGTCGCGACGGCAATCGTGCCGTCGAGGGCCGGCAGCGCCGACGTGCTGGCGGCAATCGCCTGCGCCGGCGCCACCGCGTCGCGGGCGTAGCGCCGGATCGACCACGCCGCGCGCAGCAGCGTGCTCAGGGAGTAGACCGCGAGCGGGCACGAAGACGACCAGCGCCAGGATCACCGTCGCCAGCCACAGCGTGAAGACGACGGGCGGAAACATGCTGCCGCCGCTCACGAGCGCTCCTGCTGCTGCACGTTGGCAATGACCCCGGCGAGGCTGCCGTCGATGGCGCGCAGGCCGTCACGGATCGAGGTCAGGGTGTGATTGAGCTGCGGTCGCCTGCGGCGGGATGTAGGCGGCATGGACCTCGATGGCGCGCAGGCCGAGGCGAATCTTCGACAGGTAGTTGACCGGCCGCACGAAGCGCGTCGCCGGGCCGCCGATGCTCTCGAGCTCGCGGACGATAGCGCGCAGGAACAGCGCCAGCGCGACGAACAGCGCGGCAACGCCGACCAACGTGATCCACATCAGCACGACGAACGCGTTCACGTCAGGACCTCCTCGAGGGCGCCGCCGATGACGCAGGCCGGGCAGTGCGGACAGGCCGCCGAGTGCTGCTCGACGGCGGCGACGGCGCCCGCCGTGCGTACGGCGGACTCGAGGATGCGGGTGACGAAGTGATTGGTCCGGGCCAGGAGCGGAATCTGGATCGTGTTGTTCGCCACCTTCTGCCCCGCCGTCCAGATGGCGGCGCCGCCGCCATGAATCTGCTTCGCCGTGCGCAGGATCAGCGTCAGCAGCAGCGCCACGACGCCGACCACGACGAAGTAGATCACCAGGCTGACGATCCAGATCTGCTGCACCGCGGCTTCGCTCGGCATTAGTCGGCCCCTACGGGCGCTTCGCGGCCTCGCCTTCGAGAGCCGCGACCAGCGCACCGCCCTTCTGCTTCGATGGCTTCCACCGTATGCAGGATCTGCTCGGCCACCTGGTTGGTCGTCCTGCAGCTCCCAGATCGGCTGCGTGTTGCCGGCGGATGGCTTCGACCGCGTTCAGGGCGCGCACCGCCTCGGCGAGGATGCGGCGGGCGGTGACGAGGATGGTGATGAGCAGCCCCGCGGCCAGCAGCACCACCACCGTCGCGACCACCATCCAGTGCCGCCACGCCGCCCACAGGTCGGCGTCGCTCATGATTCGTCTCCGCCGCGCACCGCGCTGTCATCGTGATAGTCGCTGCGCGTACCCGGACGGTCGCCGCCCCAGAAGCGCTCCTCCGAGCCCGGCGGCCGTCCGGGAGCCTTGGCCTGGAAGTGCTGCCACTTCTCGTAGAAGAACTTGATCGTCCGGTCCATCACGGTCTGATGCTGGACGTGCGCCCAGCCGCTGGGAACATGGCCGAGCACGTCCCAGCGGTGCTCGCGGTTCGCTTCTCGATTCGACAGCCGTCGCAGCCGGCGCATCACGGTCCCGACGCCCTGCGACGCAAACGTCGACAACGTCGCGCCCGGCGGCGTCTTGAAGAACGGGGAGAACTTGTCGGGGAATCCGGGCATGGTGCAGCCGATGCACACCCCGCCGGCCTTCATGCACCCGCCCATGTGGTTGAGCGCGCCGCGCTTGACGATGTTGCAGTTGACGACGGGACCCCAGCAGCCGAGCTCGACCAGACACTCGGGGTCGCCGTAGCGTCCGGCGAACGTGCCCTCCTCGTAATAGCCCGCCCGGGTGCACCCCTGGTGCACCGTCTCCTTGAACAACCAGGCCGGCCGCCCCAGCTCGTCGAACGCCGGCAACGGGCCCAGCCCCTGCAGGAACAGCAGGATGGCGAACACGGTCTCGGTGAAGTTGTCGCCGACCGGCGCACACCCCGGGACATTGATCACCGGCAGACCCGAGGGCGCTGCGATAGTCGCCGCCGAGAAAGTCCATCACGCTCATGGCGCCGGTCGGATTGCCCTCGGCGGCGGGAACGCCGCCCCAGGTGGCGCAGGTGCCGATCGCGATCGTCGCCGCGGCCCCCGGCGCCAGCCGCGACAGCCACGTCGCCGTCGGCACCGGCTGGCCGTGCTCGTCGCCGTCGATCGCCTCGACGCCCATGGCGGAGAAGTAGCCGCCGGTCCGCTTCGCGATGCGCTCGTCGGCGACCGAACCCTCGAAGACGACGACGTAGGGCTCGCCTTCGAGCTTGCCGTTCCAGGCGTTGTGGAACGACTGGACGAAGTCGGCGCCGGCTTCGACCGACAGGACCGGGTGGTGCAGCAGCATCTTCGGCATCGCCGGCACGGTGCCCAGCAGCAGCCCCTCGATGCCGGGGTTGGTCGCGCCGGCGACGGCAATCGTGCAGCCGTCGCAGCTCATGCCCGCGAGCCAGTAGACGTGGATGTTCTTCAGGGGACCGAGCGGCAGGCGTTGCGGCTCCTGCCTCGGCTGTGTCTCGGCGGTCGGCGGCTGCGACGCTTTGATGGTGCCCGTGGCGGTCTGCGGAGCCATGCGTCAGTCCCCTCCCGGCGCTGGTCGACTGCGATGCGTACCGCTGCGCCGCGGGTCGGCGGCACCGGGGTTCTCCGCCGACTATACGGGGCCGGGGCGCCGCCGGCAACATCACTTCGGTCAACCGAAGCGGTCAGGGCTGGATATCGTCGAGGAGGCGGCGCAACCGGCTGAGCAGCTTCTCGCCGCTGGGAGTCAGGGAGTAGGTGCTGACGGGCGTCGCGTCGGCGGTATGATGAACGACGAGCTGGGCGGCTTCGAGGGCCGCCAGCGTCTCGGTCAGCGTCGACGAGCTGGCCTGCGGAAGCGCCGTGGCCAGAGCGCGGAAACGCGCGGGCTCGTGCATGCGGATGGCGTTCATCAGCGCGAGCGAATAACGCCGCCGGATGACGCGCATCAGGTCCTCGACCGAGCAGTAGCACGTCGAGGGCGACACCATGCCGGGCGTGCCGCAGCCGCAAGGCGGGACTTCGACCGGCGCGGACACCTCGGCCATCACCAGGATTGTAGGGCAACCCTCATGCGTCTCGCGATTGCCGGAAAAGGTGGCAGCGGCAAGACCACCATCTCGGGGACCCTGGCGCGGCTGCTGGCGCAGGCCGGGCGCCAGGTGGTGGCCGTGGACGCCGACACCAATCCCAACCTGGCGACGACGCTGGGGCTGCAGCCCGATCGCGCGAAAGAGATCGTCGCGCTGCCACGCTCGCTGCTCAAACGCGAGCAGCGGCCGGACGGGACGATGGCCTCGACGTTTCTCCGCGACCCGCTGGAGGTCCTCGACGAATACGGGATGCGCGCGCCGGACGGCGTGCGGCTGGTCGTGATGGGTGCGGTCGGGCACGCCGGCGCCGGGTGAATGTGCGGCGCCCATGCCACGGTCCGTGGCTTCCTCGGCGAGCTGGTCAGCAGGACGCCCGACGCGTTCGACATCGTCGTGGACATGGAGGCCGGCCTCGAGCACTTGTCGCGCGGCACCGGCAAGCACGTGTCGAAGTTCCTGGCGGTGGTCGAGCCCTATTACCGATCGATGGAAACCGCCCGCCGCGTCGCCGATCTCGCGGGCGAGCTGGGGGCGACCGCCGTCGGCGCCGTCCTCAACAAGGTGCGCAACGACGCCGACCGCGAGGCGGTCACCGCCTTTTGCGCCGCGCACCACATGACGGTGGTCGGGGAGATTCCCTTCGACCCCAGCCTCGCCGACGCGGAACGAGCGGGGCAACCGCCGCTCGACTTCGCCGGCGGCGCGCCGAGTGTCGCGGCGATCCGCCGCCTGGCGGACGACCTGATCGCGGCCGGCTAGCCGGCCGCCACACCGGACCATCCCGCGGACCGCTCAGCGCCGCGCCGGCAGCGAGCCGGCGATCAGGTTGCACGCGAGCACGGTGAGGGTGATCGCGATGCCGGGAAACATCGACATCCACCACGCCTCGCGGACGAAATGCTGCGCCGCGCCGAGAAGCGCGCCCCAACTGATCACCGTGGGGTCGCCGAGGCCGAGAAAGCTCAGTCCCGCCTCGGCCAGGATCGCGCCACCCACCGCGTACGACGCTTCCGCGGCGAGCGACCGGCGCCGCCTGCGGCAGCACGTGGCGGACGAGGATGAGCGCGTCCGAGCCGCCCGCCGCCCGCGAGGCCAGCACGAAGTCGCGCCCCAGCACGCCGATGCACCAGCGCGCGGAAGACGCGGGCCGTCGACGGCCACGACGTCAGGCCGATGACCAGGACGATGACCGCGTGCGCGCTCCCGAACAGGCTGACCACCAGCAGGATGAGAAAGAAGCGCGGCAGCGCCTGGACGAACTCGGTGCCGCGCATCAGCACCTGATCGACGGCGCCGCCGCGCATGCCGGCGACGCCGCCGACGAGCAGCGCCACCAGCGTGGACAACGTGGCGGCGATGACGCCGACAAGGAGCGAGTGGCGCGCCCCATGCACGACGCCGGCGAACACGTCCCGGCCGAGGTCGTCGGTGCCGAACAGGTGTGCGCCGCCGGGCGGATGCAGCGCGTCACCGGCGATCGCCGCCGGATCGACCCGCGACAGCCACGGCGCCAGCACGGCGGTCAGCGCCAGCGCGGCGAGCAGGCCCACCCCCAGCGTCGTGGCCGCGGAGCGGCGCCTGATGGCGAGCAGCTGCCCACGATCGACGCGCGCGGCGGCTGTCACCTCAGGCCACCCGCGTCCGCGGATCGAGCCACGCGCAGGTGGCGTCGGTGAGCAGGTTGACGACCACGACACCCGCCGAGATGAGGATGAAAGCGCCGGTGACCAGGGGGTAATCGCGGTGCAGCGACGCATGCAGCACCAGATATCCGACCCCGGGCCAGCCGAACAGCGATTCGGTGAGCGCCGCCCCGGCCACGAGGTCCGCCGCGTGCAGGCCGATGAGCGCGGCCACCGGCGGCGCGGCGTTCGGCGCCGCGTGGTGTCTGACCAAAGCCCAGCGCGACAAGCCACGGGCCGCGGCCGCACGCACGAACGGCTCGGAGAGCACCTCGAGCACGCTCGCCCGCGTCACGCTGGCGACGACGGCGACGAACGGCAGGGCGAGTGTGACCGCAGGCAGGACCAGGTGGCGCAACACGTCCGCCGCGTACGCCCATCCCAACAGCGGCTCGCGCACCGAGCTCATGCCGGCCACCGGCAGCAGGCCGAGTCGGAGCGCCAGCAGGATCATCAGCACCTGGCCGGTCCAGAACACCGGGGAGGCGTACAGCACCGACGCCGCGGCGCGAACCGCGCCGTCCAGCCAGCCGCCGGGGCGCACCGCCGCCGCCAGTCCCAACGCGGTACCCGCGAGCACCGCGATCAGCAGCGCGGCGGTTCCGAGCAGCAGCGACGGAAAGAGATGGTCGAGGAGCACCCGCACCACCGGCGCCTGGAACATGAACGAGTAGCCGAAGTCGCCGCTGAAGACGAGCGCGGTGTATGTCGTGAACTGTTCGGCGAGCGAGCGGTCGAGACCGTAGCGGGCGCGCATGTCCGCGTAGTACGCGGGGCTGCCGCCGTCGCCGGCGAGCGCGTAGATCGGATCGCCGGGCGCCAGGTGAATCAACACGAAGGTCAATGCCGTGACGCCAGCGACGACGGGCAGCGCGAACAGCAGCCGGCGGCCGACCCATCGTGCGCGGGAGGGGCGGCGGCTCATGGAGCGGACGCCGCCGCGAGTCTGACGGTCTCGAGCAGTGCGCCGGTCCACAAGCGGAAGCCGGCGAAGGCCCGGCGGTGCGCACGGTAGCCCTCGGAGTCGATGAGCCAGAAGTACGGCACGTCCTCGGCGAGCGTCTGCTGGATCTCGACGTAATGCCGGCGCCGCGCCGCCCGGTCGGCCACGGCCGACGCCAGGTCGAACAGCTCGTCGATGCGCGGATTGCGGTAGCCGGCGCCGTTCGAGAACGGGAACGGCCCGATGTTCGACGAGACATATACGCGGCGGACGCCGATGTCCGGATCGGCGCCGTTGCAGAACGACGCCATGCCGAGGTCGAACTCTTTTTTCACGAATACGCGATCGACGGCCGCATTGAAGTCGAGCGTTTGCAGATCGAGGCGGATGCCGACCGCGCCGAGCTGCTGCCGCATCGCCTGCGCCAGGCGCTGCTGGTTCGAGGCGTGCGTGAACGTGATGGCAAACCGGTCGCCGCCGCGCGGCCGCGGCCAGCCGGCGTCATCGAGCAGCCGGCCGGCCGCCGCCGGATCGTGCGGATACTGGCGCGTGTCCGCCGTGTACGCCCACTGCAGCAGATGACTGATCGGCCCGGTCGCCGGCGTGCCCTGCCCGAAGTACACCCGCTCGACGATGAAGCGGCGATCGAGGGCGTGCGCGACGGCACGGCGCACCCGCAGGTCGCTGAAGGGCGTGCGCGTCACGTTGGGAATCAGCACGTCCTGGCAGATCGACCCTCCCGAGCCGCCCGTCCCGGCGACGACGGCGATCGCCGGGTTCTGGCGCAGCCGATCGGCATCGGCGCCGGGCACGTTCCCGACGTAGTCGACCTCGCCGTTCTCGAGCGCCGCCACCGACGTGGCGGCATTGGGGAAGATCCGGAACACCACGCGGTCGACCCCGGGCAGGCCGTCGCGGAAGTACTGCGGGTTTCGTTCGAGCACGACGCTCTGGCCGGGATCGTAGCTGACGAACCGGAAAGGGCCGGTCCCCACCGGGCGGCGCGTCGGCTCGCCGCTCAGCAGGTCGTGGCCTTCGTACTGATGGCGCGGAATGATCGAGGCTTCGACGACATCGAGCCGCTGCAGCAGCGGGCTGTAGGGGCGGCGCAGGCGAAACACGGCGGTGCGCGGATCGGGCGTCTCGACGCCGAGCAGCAGCCCTTCCAGCGCCGCACGCGTGCGCGAGTGGTACTTCAGCAGCGCCTGCTCGAACGTGAACTTGACGTCGGCCGACGTGAACGGCCTGTCGTCGTGCCAGCGCACGCCGTCGCGCAGGGTGAAGCGGTAGGTGCGTCCCTCGTCTTCGATGGCCCACGACTCGGCGAGCTCGGGCACGGGGTTCCACCGCTCGTCGAGGCCGACCAGGCCGTTGAAAATCTGGTCGGTCACCGGATGCGTGTTACCGGATGTCGTCACCGCCGGGTTGAGCGCGCCGGGATCGCCGCCCTGCGCGAGCACGAGCGTCGCCGGCCCTTCGCTGGACGGCGGGGCCGGGCGGCAACCGGCGAAGGCCCCGAGCAGCAGCGTGACGGTCACGACGAGCGTCCATCTTTGCTGTTCCGCGATCAACTCTGACGGCTCCTCTGCCAGTGTGGGTTCCCGACGGGTGACCGGGCGCGACCTGGGCATGATATGTCCGGTGCGCGAATCGATGACGGCCTCGGGGCACGTCGACCACCGAATCGCGGGCGTACGGGTCGTTACCGGACGGCATCCGCCGCCGCGCCGCATGACCCCGACGCCCGCCGCGTGGCGGTATGATGGCGCCATGATCAGCGCGCTCACCCGGATGGGGACGGCGGTCGCCGCCGTGTTCGCCGCGGTCTCGTTCGCCGGTTCGACGGCGCCGCAGGAATGGACGCTCACCATCGAGCCTCTGGCGTCGCCGGCGGCCGCCGGGAGCGCGCAGCCGCAGCTGACGGTGTCGGATCGCGGAGCGTTGCTCAGCTGGATCGAGCGCAGCGACGACCGCGCGACGTTGAAGTTCGCGGAACGCCGCGGCGGCGGCTGGTCGGAACCGCGGGCGGTCGCGTCCGGCCGCGACTGGTTCGTGAACTGGGCCGACGTGCCGTCGGTCCTGCGGCTCGCCGATGGCACGCTGTACGGGCACTGGCTGCAGAAGAGCGGCGCCAGCACCTACGCGTACGACGTCCGGCTGGCGCGGTCGGTGGACGATGGGAAGACCTGGGGTGCGTCGTTCACGCCACACCACGACGGTACGCAGACCGAGCATGGGTTCGCCTCGCTGTTCCAGATGCCGGGCGCGGGGTTGGGGCTGGTCTGGCTCGACGGCCGGGCGATGGCCGCCGGCGGTCACGACGGACACGGCGGCGGCGAGATGAGCGTGCGCGGCGCGGTCTTCGATCGCGCCGGCCAGCAGACCGACGAGACGACGATCGACCTGCGCGTCTGCGAGTGCTGTCCCACGGCCGCCGCGGTCACGTCCGAGGGCCCGATCGTCGCCTACCGCGATCGCAGCCCCGACGAAATCCGCGACATCTATGTCTCGCGCTTCACCGGCGGCAAATGGACGGCGCCGGCCGCCGTGCACGACGACGGCTGGCGCATCGCCGCGTGCCCGGTCAACGGCCCGGCGTTGAGCGCCGCGGAACGCCGGGTCGCGATCGCCTGGTTCACCGCGACGGGCGACGAAGGCCATGCGTTCGCGGCGTTCTCCACCGATGCCGGCGCCTCGTTCGGCATCCCGATCCGCCTGGACGAGGCCAGTGCGCTCGGGCGCGTGGACATCGAATTGCTACCGGACGGATCCGCCCTGGCCGCGTGGATCGAGTTCGCCGACGGCCGGGCCCAGTTCAAGGCGCGGCGGGTGACGGCGGACGGCGGCACGAGTCCCGCCGTCCCCGTTTCCGCGCTCGCCGCGGGGCGAGCCAGCGGGTATCCGCGCATCGTGCGCGCCGGTCACGACGTCCACTTCGCATGGACCGAAGCTGGCGAGGTTTCCCGCGTCCTGACGGCCGTCGCAACCCTGCCCGGCGCCCCCACGCGCCGCTGAACGAGTCCCATCCCGCCGCGGGCTGAGACGCCGATTCCGCCCCGCGGCCGGGGGAATCGCAGCGTGCAGCTGAGCTGTCGATCCGCCGATAAGTGGAGCCGGAGATTCATCGATGACCGGCTCGTACAGCCCTGCCCTCGTTGCCCTGTCCGTCCTGGTCGCGATGTGCGCCGCCTATGTCGCGCTCGACCTGGCGGGCCGCATCTCACTGGCCGCGCCGCGGGCCCGCCGCTTCTGGATCGCCGGGGGCGCCACGGCGATGGGCCTGGGCATCTGGTCGATGCACTACCTGGGCATGCTGGCGTTTACGCTCCCAGTGCCGGTGCTCTACGACCTGCCGACGGTCCTGCTCTCCCTGCTCGCGGCGGTGGCGGCGTCCGCTGTCGCCCTGTCGCTCGCCAGCGGACAGCGGCTGGGCGTCGGCGGCGCCCTCTTCGGCAGCCTTGCGATGGGCGCCGGCATCTCGACCATGCACTACGTCGGCATGTACGCGATGCGGCTGCCGGCTCATTGCGAGTGGGACCTGGGCCTGGTGTCGCTGTCGGTGGTGATCGCGGTGATCGTATCGCTGGTCGCACTGTTCCTCACCTTCAACCTGCGGACCGACGCGCGGGCCTACTCGCCGGTCAAGTTGGCGAGCGCGGTGGTGATGGGCCTGGCCGTCGCCGGCATGCACTACACCGGAATGGCCGGGGCCACCTTCGTTCCGTCGGCGATGCACGGCGACCTGACCTGGGCGGTGAGCATCTCGCAGCTCGGGATCACGGGCATCACGCTGGTCACCTTCATGGTGCTGGCGCTGGCGCTCGTCACCTCGATGGTCGACCGGCGCTTCTCGGCGCACCACGTCGAGCTGCAATCCAGCGAGGCGCGCTATCGCGCCCTCTTCGACCGCTCGCTCGCGGGCGTCTACCAGACCACCGTCGACGGCCGGCTGCTCGCCTGCAACGACGCGTTCGCGCACCTGCTTGGCTACGCCTCGCGCGACGAATGTATGGCACGGGGAGAGATCACTGACCACTACCTTCGCGACGGCGATCGCGCGTCCCTTCTGGGACGGCTGCAGGAGGCCGGCACGCTCCCGAACCACGAGCAGCAGCTGCGGCGGCGCGACGGCAGTGTGTTGTGGGTGCTGCTCAATGCCACCCTGTGCGAGGGGCGCAACGGCGAGCCGGCGACGATCGAAGGCTCGATGATCGACCTCAGCGAGCGCAAGCAGGCGGAGGCGGCGCTCGAGCACGCCCGCCAGGCGGCGGAGGCGGCGAACCGCGCGAAGAGCGAGTTCGTCGCCAACATGAGCCACGAAATCCGGACGCCGATGAACGGCATCATCGGCCTCACCGAGCTGGCGCTGGGCACCGATCTCAACCAGGAGCAGCGCGAGTACCTCGAGATGGTGCAGAGCTCGGCAGACTCGCTGATGGCGCTGCTCAACGACATCCTCGACTTCTCCCGCATCGAGGCGCGCAAGCTCAGTCTCGACGCCATCGCCTTCGATCTCGGGCCGGTGATCGACAACGCCATGGGCTCGCTGGCGCTGCACGCGCACCAGAAAGGGCTGGAGCTCACCTACCAGGTAGCGCCCGACGTGCCGATGGCGCTCGGCGGCGACCCGGCGCGGCTGCGCCAGATCCTGGTCAACCTGCTCGGCAACGCCGTCAAGTTCACCGACGCCGGCGAGGTGGTGCTGTGGGTCAGCCGGGAACGCGACGAGCAGGACCGGGCGGTCCTGCACTTCACGGTCACCGACACCGGCATCGGCATTCCCGCCGACAAGCTGGCGACGATCTTCGAGGCCTTCTCGCAGGCGGATGCCTCGACGACGCGCCGGTTCGGTGGCACCGGCCTCGGCCTGTCGATCTCGTCGCAACTCACCACGCTGATGGGCGGCCGCATCTGGGTCGAAAGCACGCCCGGCGCCGGCAGCCGATTCCACTTCACGATTCCGTTCGAGCTCCGCCCCGATCTTCCGGCCCCAGGGCGCGACGCCGACCTGGCGGAGATGCGCGGGATGTCCGTGCTCGTGGTGGACGACAACGCGACCAACCGGCGAATCCTCCACGACGTCGTCGCACACTGGGGCATGCAGCCGGCCACCGCGACCAACGGATACGAGGCGCTGCAGAAGATGGCGTCGGCGCACGAGGCCGGCCACCCGTTCGACCTGGTGCTCCTCGATCACCACATGCCCGGCATGTCGGGGCTGCAGACCGTCGCCGAGATGCGGCGCGCCGAACGCTTCGCCCGCGTCCCGGTCATCGTGCTGTCGTCCGCGGGGCTCGAATGGGACGCCCTCCAGGCCGACGAGCTCCGCCTGGCGGCGTCGCTGACCAAGCCGGTCAGGAAATCGGGGCTGCTGAAGGCGATCGCGGCCGCGCTCGGGCAGCCGCAGGCGCCGGTGGCGCGCAGCCGTCCGGCCGCACTTCCCGTGGTGCAGAAGACCAACAGGTCGATCCGCGTCCTGCTCGCCGAAGACAATCCGGTCAACGCCCGGCTCATCATGGCGCTGATCGGGAAGCTGGGGTACAGCATCGTCTCGGTCGGCAATGGCCGCGAAGCGGTGACCGCGATGCAGGGCGGCAGCTTCGACCTGGTCCTGATGGACCTGCAGATGCCCGAGATGGACGGCCTGGAGGCGACCGCCGCCATCCGCGCCGCGGAAGCCGGCAGCGATCGTCACGTCCCGATCATCGCGCTCACCGCGCGCGCGCTGAAAGGCGACCGCGAGACATGCCTCGAGGCCGGCGCCGATGGTTATCTCGCGAAGCCGGTTCGACAAATTGAGCTCGTCAATCTCATCGACGAGCTGATCGGCGGCCGTGACCCAGGCGCGCCGACCCTGGCGCCGGAGCCGGGTCGAGCGGACGCGGCGATCGACGACGAAGGCGTGCTGGCCCGGGTGGGGGGCGACCGCGACCTGCTCGCGGAACTGGTCGGCATGTTCCGGCAAGAGTCGCCCGCGGCGCTGAAAGACCTGCGCGAGGCGATCGCCCACGGAGACGCCCCGCGGCTCGAGCGTGCGGCGCACAAGCTGCGCGGCTCGCTGGTGGCGTTTGGCGCCGGTCCCGCCGCACAGGCGGCGCTGGCTCTCGAAACGCTCGGTCGTCAGGGCACGGTGAACGCGGCGGAGACGCCGCTGCGCGACCTGGAGCGCGAGATCGGCCGGCTCACCCGCGAGCTCGAGCGCCTCACGGAAACCAAGCCGGTATGAGGATCCTGATCGCCGACGACGACGCGATCTCGAGGCGCCTGCTGGGTGCGACGCTCACCCGCCTCGGACACGAGGTCGTCGCGGTCGAGAACGGCACCCAGGCGATCACGGCCCTGCTCGATCCCGAGGGTCCGCAGCTGGCGATTCTCGACTGGATGATGCCCGGCGCCGACGGCCTCACGGTGTGCCGTACGATCAGGCAGCGCCCCACGCCGTACGTCTACATCATCGTCCTGACCTCGCGCGACCGTCCGGCAGACAGGGTCGAGGGCCTCGACGCCGAAGCCGACGACTTCCTGACCAAGCCATGCGACGCGGTGGAGTTGCGCGCGCGCCTGCGCTCGGGCGAACGGGTGATCGCGCTGCAGGAGAGCCTGCTCAAGGCGCAGGCCGACCTCCAATACCAGGCCACGCACGACGTCCTCACCGGCCTGTGGAACCGCGGGATGATCGTCGAGCATCTGAAGCGTGAGCTCAGCCGTGCACGACGGAAGAACGCACCGATCGGGGTCGTGATGGCCGATCTCGATCATTTCAAGGAAATCAACGACACGCATGGCCATGGAACGGGCGATGCCGTGCTGGTCGCCGTCAGCCAGCGGATGCGCGACGCGCTGCGCGACTACGATGCGATCGGGCGCTACGGCGGCGAGGAGTTCCTGCTCGTGCTCAGCGGCGCCGAATCGGACGTCGTCAAACTGGTCGCCGAGCGGGTGCGCGTGGCCGTTCACGCCCAGCCGGTTCGGGACGGGGCGGTCGAGCTGCCGATCAGCGCGAGCCTCGGCGTCGCCTCCACCAGTAGCGTCGGGTATGAAGCCGAGGCCCTCATCAACGTCGCCGACCAGGCCTTGTATCGGGCCAAAGCGGACGGGCGCAACCGGGTCGCCGGCTGAACCCACCCTCGCAACGGACGGTCGAGCCGCTCGTCGGCATCTCCCGCCTATACTGAATCCATGGTTCGGGCGCGTCACCAGGCGCGGAGGACGCGAGCCAGGTCCGCCGGTGCATCAATCAGGAATCAGGAGTAGTGGCATGGAGAAAGACGTGATCTGCGGCATGCAGGTGAACCCGGCGACCGCGGCCGGGACGAGCGAGTACCAGGGGAAGACGTATTACTTCTGCTCGAAGGCCTGCAAGACCAAGTTCGACGCCAACCCGTCGCAGTACGTGAAGTGACGACCGCCTCGCCCGCGGACGTGCTCGATCCCGTCTGCGGCATGACCATCTCACCTGCCGACGCCGCGGGGACGATGGACTATGGCGGGCAGACGTACTACTTCTGCGCCACGAGTTGTCTCGAGCAGTTCCGCGCCGACCCTGCGCGCTTCGTCGGCGGCGCCGGCCGCGACGAGCGGCCCTCGGCGGGCGACCCGGACGCCGAGTACACGTGTCCGATGCATCCCGAGATCCGGCAGCTCGGCCCCGGGTCGTGCCCGATCTGCGGCATGGCGCTGGAACCGGTGACGATCTCCCTCGCGGAGCAGCCGAACGAAGAGCTCGAGGACATGACGCGGCGGTTCTGGTGGTCCGCCGTCCTGACTGCCCCGCTTTTGGCGATCATGGTCGCCGAGATGCTCCCCGGACAGCCGCTGCATCGCCTGCTGCCGATGTCGGCGCTCAACTGGTTCGAGTTGGCCGTGGCCACCCCGGTAGTGCTGTGGGCCGGCTGGCCGTTCTTCCAGCGCGCCTGGGCCTCCCTCGTCAGTCGTCACCTGAACATGTTCACGCTGATCGGGGTCGGCGTTGGCGCCGCCTACGCCTACAGCGTCGTGGCGACCGCCGCGCCTGGTCTGTTTCCCGCCTCGTTCCGCATCAACGGCGAGGTCGCGGTCTACTTCGAGCCGGCGGCGGTCATCGTCGTGCTGGTGCTGCTCGGGCAGGTGCTCGAGTTGCGCGCGCGCGGCCGCACCGGCGCGGCGATCCGGAGCCTGCTCCGGCTGGCGCCGACCACGGCGCGCCGCATTAACGCCGGCGATGGCGAGCACGACGTGCCGCTCGCCGACGTGAAGGTCGGCGATCGGCTGCGGGTGCGCCCCGGCGAGCGCGTGCCCGTGGACGGAACCGTGCTGAGCGGTTCGACCTCGGTGGACGAATCGATGATCACCGGTGAACCCATGCCGGTCAGCAAGGCCGCCGGCGCACCGGTCACCGGCGGCACGGTGAACGGCACC
The DNA here is from genome assembly GCA_963707795.1 of uncultured Acidobacteriota bacterium. Lineage (GTDB taxonomy): Bacteria > Acidobacteriota > Vicinamibacteria > Vicinamibacterales > UBA2999 > JACCSI01. The sequence continues at coordinate 3,077,332 of OY970174.1, forward strand.
GGCTCGGTCGTCATGCAGGCGACCCGCGTCGGCGCCGACACGCTGCTCGCGCAGATCGTGCGCATGGTCAGCGACGCGCAGCGCTCCCGCGCCCCTATTCAGCGGCTGGCCGACCGGGTGGCGGGCTGGTTCGTGCCCGCGGTCATCGTGGTGGCGGTCGTGACGTTCGTCGTCTGGGCCGCCTACGGACCCGAGCCACGCTCGGCCTACGCCCTCGTCAATGCGGTGGCGGTCCTGATCATTGCCTGCCCGTGCGCGCTCGGCCTGGCGACGCCGATGTCGATCATGGTCGGCACCGGCCGCGGGGCGGAGCTGGGGGTGCTGCTGCGCAATGCCGAGGCACTCGAAGTGCTGGAGCGGGTGACCACGCTCGTCGTGGACAAGACCGGCACGGTGACGGAGGGCGCACCGCACCTGGTCACCGTGGACGCGGTGCCGCCGTTCGACGAGGCGACCGTTCTGCGCCTGAGCGCCAGCCTGGAACACGCCAGCGAACACCCGCTCGCCGCGGCCGTCGTTGCCGGCGCCCGCGAGCGTGGCACGGCGATCGCGGAGGTCCACGACTTTGCGTCCGCCACCGGCAGGGGCGTGAGCGGAGTCGTCGACGGCCGCGCGGTGGCCATCGGCAACCTGCGGCACTTCGAGACCCTGCAGGTGCCGGCGGCCGCCCTGCAGGAACGCGCCGAGCAGTTGCGGCAGCAGGGGCAGACCGCGATGCTGGTCGCGATCGACGGTGTCCCGGCGGGCATCCTCGGCGTGGCCGACCCGGTCAAGGACACTGCGCGCGGCGCCATCGCGGACTTGCAGCGCGAAGGTGTCAACGTGGTCATGATCACGGGCGACAACCGGACCACCGCCGAAGCGGTCGCCGCCGCGGTCGGGATCACCGAGATCCACGCCGACGTGCTGCCGGATCAGAAAGCGGCCGCCGTGGCCCGCCTGCAGGCGGCGGGCGAGCGCGTGGCGATGGCGGGCGACGGCATCAACGACGCCCCGGCGCTCGCGCAGGCCGACGTCGGGATCGCCATGGGGACCGGCACCGACGTGGCGATGGAAAGTGCGGGGGTCACACTGGTCAAGGGCGATCTGCGCGGCATCGTGCGCGCCCGGCGGCTGAGCCGCGCGACGATGAAGAACATCCGCCAGAACCTGTTCTTCGCCTTCGTCTACAACGCGCTTGGCGTGCCGATCGCGGCGGGTGTCCTCTATCCGGTCGTCGGGCTGCTGCTCAGCCCGATGATCGCCAGCGCCGCGATGACCTTCAGTTCCGTCTCCGTGATCGGCAACGCCCTGCGCCTGCGCCGCGCGCGCTTGTGACGCAGGGCGCCGTGGTCTAATACGGGCGTGTCGACACTGCCGGAAGCCGGGGACCGCGATCCGCGCATCTACATGGCGGCCGAGCGCACGTTCCTCGCCTGGATTCGCACCGCGTTGGCGTTGATGGCCTTCGGCTTCGTCGTCGCGCGCGTCGCCGTGCTGTTCGGCGGTGCCGTGTCATCGGCGACGCTGCCCGCCGGCGCGCACGCCGCCGACGCCACGGCGTCGATCTGGCTCGGCGCGGCGTTGATTCTCGGCGGGATCGGCACCGGCGTCGCGGCCGCGGTGCGCCACGCCCGCTACGTCCGCGCGATCGATCGCGGCGAGTTCCGCGCGGCGTTCGGGGCCGGTCTGGGGATCGGGCTGGTCCTGCTGCTGGTCGTCACCGGCGGCGCGATTCTCGTGATCGTCATGCGGCTGTAGCCGGTCGCTGCGTCTGCCCGCCGCTACTGGTCGCGGGTCACGGGATTCCACGCGCGCTCGCCGGCTGACGCGTACCACTCGCGCCAGGCGCCGGGGTCGTGCGGCAGGCTCTGTCCCGTGATGTCCCGCAGCGCCTGGAACACCCATTTCCGCGTGAGGGCATCGAGCGCCGGGTCGTCGGCGAGATCGAGCAGGCGAGGGACGGCGCGACGCCGTTGCCGCTCGCTCAGCATGCCGGACTGCGCCAGCCCGCACGCGGCGCGTTCGCGGACGAGCGGCGAAGGATCGGTGCGCAGGATGTCGAGAAGCGGCGCCGTCACAGTGTCCGCGCCCAGATAGGCCAGCCCCTCGACGGCCCAGTAGCGCACCTGCTCGTCGCCGTCGCCGAGCGACGCCAGCAGGATCTCGGCGGCGCGCTCCGGTTCGACCCCGCGGTTGCCGAGCAGCGCGATGTCCCACAGCGCGTTGATGCGGAGGATCCGCTCGCCGCTGCGCGCGGCCGGCTCGAGCCGATCGACGGTGGTGGCCTGCTTGGCCAGGTCGCGCCCGGCGAGATTCACCTCGATCGCCGCCGCGCGCACGCGCAGATCGCCGGAGTTGAGCGCGGTCGTGAACAGCATGTCGAGCCGGCCGTCGATCGAAATGCGGCCGCGCCAGCCGTCCACCCGCGTGACGATCTGCTCGTTGGCGCCGCGATAGTGATTGATCGAGCGTTCGAGGAGGAGCTCGGCCTGGCTCTGCGGCGGCAGCTGATCGAGCGCCTCGATCTCGTGCTCGGACAGGACGTTGGCCGAGGCCGGCTCGGGATCGCCGACCAGGCTGAGAAAACGGGCGAGTCCCTGCCACGCCGCCCGTGCCGTGTGGGGCATGACCAGCAGCACGACGACCAGCACCGCGAGGGTCGCGGCGGCGAGCGCACCCAGCGCGCGCCCCTGTCCGCTCATGAACGATCTATCGGCAGGTCCGGTCGGCGCCCTGCCGGTCACGATAATCGTACCGGCCGCCCGAGAGTTGAAATCCGCCGGCGGACCCGCGCGGCAATCCCCGTGGAATCGGCCCAGGATTGGCGCCCCCGGCCCGGCACGGGTCTTGAGCACAGCGCCTGGTGCTCGCCCTGCTGATCGTGCTCTTCGTCGTCTGCGGCGTGATCTATCTGGTCACGACGCCAGAGGACCGCACCCGTGCCCTGGCCATCGGGAACGAGGCGCTGCAGCCGATTCGCGACGAGCTCGCGCGGGCCCAGGTGGCGACCGCGCCGTTTCGTGATGCCCTGCGCGCGCGCACCCCGTGGGCCATCGTCGCCCCCGCCATCTTTGCGGTCAACGGCGCCGTCTTCCTGGCGGTCCTCTTCGCCGATGGCGCCGTCGATGCGCCGGCCACCCTGCTGGCCTGGGGAGCCAGTGCCGGCGCGCGGACAAGCAACGGCGAGTGGTGGCGGCTGGCGACCGCCACGTTCGTGCACGGCGGCGTCCTGCACTTCCTGGCCACGTGCGCCGGACTGGCGCAGCTGGGCCGGATGCTCGAACGGCTGGTCGGCTCGGTCACGTTCGCTGGCGTCTACCTCGTCGCCGGCGCGTTCGCCAATCTGGCCAGCCTGGCGGAAGCCCCGCTGGCGGTGCAGAGCGGCGCCACCGGCGCCATCTTCGGCGCGTACGGCCTCCTGCTCGCGGTCACCGGGTGGGGCCTGCACCGCAACGTCGGTCTGCGCATCCCGCTCGTCGCGTTCCGCTCGCTGGCGCCCACGGCGGTGGTGTTCTTCCTCTACACCGCGGTGACCAGCGGCCTGACCAGCCGGCCCAATCTCACCGGGTTGGTGGTCGGCGTCATCGCCGGCCTCGCACTGACCCGGCGGGTCGGCGAGCGGCAGACCGACCTCCTGTCAACCGCGCGTGTGCTGGGAGCCGCGGCGGTCGTGCTGATTGCGTGCGCGGTGCCGCTGCGGGGGCTGGTGGACGTGGGGCCGCAGATCGCGGAAGTGGTCGCGATCGAGGAGCGGACGAACGTGCCCTACAAGGAGGCGGTCGCCAGCTACCGGAAGGGCCGCACCGATGTGCAGGCGCTGACCACCCTCATCACCGGGACGATCGTGCCGCAGATCAACGAAGCCCGCCGGCGCGTCGAGGCGCTCGACGGCGTGCTGGTCGAGCACCAGCCGCTGGTCGCCGACGCCCAGGAATACCTGCGGCTGCGCGAGACGAGCTGGCGGCTGCGCGTGCAGGCGCTACGCGCGGGCAGCATGCAGACGCTGCGCGAAGCGGACAACGCCGAGCGGGCGTCGCTCGGCGCGCTGGAACGGCTGCGGCGGGGACAGCGGGCGCTGGAACTGCGGGTCAAGCTGCGCAGCGCCGGCGCGTGAGTCGCGGGGCGGGAGTGCCGGCGGGCGAGCGCCTCGTCAGCGGTGCTCGACCAGCCGCAGCCGGTTGTGCTTCACCTGCGAGTTGTGCTCGACGAAATCCACGCCGTCCGCGGTGATGACCAGGCTCGACTGATCGTCGCGCGTCACCAGCTTGCGCTGTCCCAGGTACCAGATGGTGAACTCCAGGTGCTCCCGCGGGCGCCCGGTCAACTGCACCAAATCGCGCTGCGACAGCGCGGGACGATCCGGTTCCACCCGGCGGCGGCTGTAGAGAATCTCCAGGACGACGAAGCGGCTGTGCTGTTCCAGGCCGAAGTCGTTGTCATTGGGCCCGCCGTTGGCGACGAACTTCCAGCGCTCCTGCTGGAATGACTCGTAGCGGATGTCGTACTTGGCGCGCTTCTCCGGATCGTTGAGCACCAGGTAGGCGTCGTGGATCGCCCGGAACTGTTCGACGTTCCCCGTCTCCTGATTGTCGGGATGGAAGCGCTGCGCGAGCAGACGGAAGACGCGCTGGATCGTGTCCGTGTCGGCGCTCTTGCTGACCTGCAGCGTCTCGTAGTAATCGGTCGTGTCGGTCGCCTGCATGGTCTCAACCCAAGGGGGGGCTCCGTGCATTCTTTGTATCGGCAGCTGCAGGCCCGCCGATTAGTACCATTCGGCCGGCGACTGCACAGGGCGGCGCGGCCCTGCACCCTATTCACGTCACAGGCATGTTTTTCAGGTCACGGATCGTCCCTCGGCGAGCAGCCGCTTGGCCTGCTGGTTGTGGCGGATGATGTGTGCGACCGCCCACTCGCCCGCGTGATAGACCGACACGGTCCCGGCGATGCGGCTGGGAAAGCACCAGCGCGCGCGCTCCGGCGTCAGCGCCGCGACCGCCGCGCGCAGGCGGGCGGTGCTCTCACGCACCCTGGCCGCCGCCTCGGCCGCGGTCACCACCGGAGGCGGCTCGAAGCGGGCCACCGCCTGGATGCGCGCAGGGATGCCGGCGGCGATCTCGGACCATGGGCGCTCGACGAATCCCTCCGGCGCCGGCACCGCCGCCGGGTTGCTGCCGTCGATCACCGACGTGAAGTTGTCGTTGACCAGGGCGACGTGCGCGCCGATCTGCGCCACCGTCCAACCCGTCGCCGGCGCCGCCTCGGCTCGCCCGCCGGCGCCTTCGAGGCGGGCGAGGAAGCGTGCGGCGGCCTCGTCCAGCCTGGCGACGAGGTCGGCGATGCGCTGTGCGTGGGACATGGGTTCCATGGCCGCTATACTCCGCCGGATGTTGCCGCGGAGCCACGGAAAATTGCGCCGCCACTGTGCCCTCGCGACCGCGCTGTTCGTCGGATCGCTGCTCCTGCCCGCGCGGGCCGAGATTCCGCGGCCACGCGTCAGCGGACCTCTGGCCGTGGACCCGGGGTCATATCCCTTCGGGGGCGCTGCCCACACGCGGGTGCCGACGGACCTCGCCGCCAGTGGCTACGTCGAAGAGGAGTTCCTGCTGTCGGGAACGGCGAACGTCTACGAGTGGCCAGTTTCCGGGCCGGCCGTCGTGCGGTCCACCGGCGCGGAGTACACGACTCGTGTCCTGATCCGGCGTCCCGCCGTCCGCGCGCGCTTCAGCGGCACCGCCATCGTCGAGATGCTCAACCCGTCGAACTCGTTCGACTTGAACATCGGATGGGCGCTCTCGCACAAGCAGATGGTGCGTGCTGGCGACGCCTGGGTCGGGGTGACGGCGAAGCCGGTGGCGGCGCGGTCGTTGATGACCTTCAATCCCGTGCGCTACCAGCGCCTCGCGTGGCCGAACCCGCTGGCGACCGACGACCCGCGGAACTGCCCGGAGGTGGCGCGCGACAGCGAGCGCAGCACCGAGAACGGCCTGGTGTGGGACATGCATCGGCAGCTGGGCGCCTGGCTGCGCAGCGACGATCGCTCGAACCCTCTCGGGTATGGCGCTCGCCGATCGCCGGTCCGCCACCTGATTGCGTGGGGCTACTCGCAGACGGGCGCCTTCCTTTATACCTACGTCAACGCCCTCCATCCCCTCGACGTGCGCGAGCGCGGCCGCCCGCTGTTCGACGGCTACCTGATTGCCGTCGCGAGCGGGCCGGCGCCGATCCACCAATGCGCACCGCTGCTCGCGCCGGACGATCCGCGCCGGGTGCTGCAGCCGGCGGGCGTGCCCGTGATCCGCGTCATGAGCCAATCCGACTTCCTCACCGGCATCCGCGCGCGGATGGCCGACAGCGACACGCTGCCGGCTTTGACCCGTAACTACGAGATCGCCGGGGCCGCGCACGCGACGCCGGATGAGCTGAACTTCGCCGCAGCACCCGCGGACATCGCCCACGCCGGTCGGATGGTGCCACCGATGGCGTGCAACGAGGGGCCGCGCAGCCGGTTTCCCAACAGCGTCGCGTTCAACGCCGTGCTGGACAACCTGCAGCGCTGGATCCGGACCGGCACGGCGCCGCCGCGGGCCGCGCCCATCGCGGTGACCGACGGCAAGCCGGTCCTCGATGCGCACGGCAACGTCGTCGGCGGCGTGCGCTCGCCGTACGTGGACGTCCCGACCAGCACCTGGCACGCCAACGCCACGGGCGAGTCGTTCTGCCGGATCGCGGGCTACGAGGTACCCTTCGATCCCACGACGCTGGCGGCGTTGTATCCGTCGAAAGAGGCGTGGGTGCGCAAGGTCGCGGCAAACGTCGCCGCCTTGGTGCAGGCACGGTTCATCACGCGCGAGGACGGGCGCGACGTGGTCGAGGAGGCGCGGGCGCGGCCGTGGCCAGATCGCCCGTGACCGCGCTCGACCGACGGCCCCCCCAGTGCGGGATCAGTCGTTGTGGTGCAGCTCGTACTCGCGCTGCGCGCGGGCGTTCTCGGCGCCCTGCTTCCGGTCGCGCTTCTTGGCGGCCTTGAGCGCCAGGGCGTGGGTGGTGTCGGACTTGACCGCCGGCAGCGAAACCTGCCGCTCCAGCGACGCGCTGGCGCACTGCGGGCAGGCGAGCGTCGTGCCCTTCAGCACGAGCAGCTCGAACGCGTGCCCGCACCCGCCACAGACGTATTCGTAAATCGGCATCTCGCGTTCTCCGCTCTGGGCCGCAGATTACCATGCGCGCCCGGGGCCAGCGGCGCCTGCCTGGGACTCAACGCGCCTCGGCCAGCGCCCGCAGCGCCGGTTCGATCCGGTCCGCCATCAGCGCATAGCCGCGGTCGTTGGGGTGGATGGCGTCCGACATCAGCTCGGCGCGGCCGATGATCCCGTCCAGCACGTCGGGCACCAGCGCCGCAGAGGTCTGGCGGGCGAGCGCGTCGAACCCGGCGCCGTATGCGTCGGAGAACAACCCGACCCCGATGCCCACGATGATCACCGCGGCCCCGCGGCGGCGGATGCGCTCCACGATGGTCGCGAGGTTGGCCCACGTCTCCTGCTGCGGCACGCGGCGGAGAAAGTCGTTCCCGCCGAGCACCACGATCACGATCCGCGGGTTGCGCGAGAGGACATCGCGCTCGACGCGCGCCAGTGCCGAGGATGTCGTATCCCCGCTGCGCCCGGCGTTGATGATCGGCTCGCCCAGCCTGTGGGACAGCACCGCGACGAAGTCGCGGCCCGCTGACGCGCCGCGCCCGGCCACCAGGCTGTCGCCGAACGCCACGATGCTCTGGCCGGAGGTCGGCGGCGCCGCCGTCGGCGCGCCCGATCGCCAGTACACGATGGCCGCCAGCGCGAGCACGCCCGCGGCCAGCCACGAGAAGCGGTGCAGCTGTCGCATGCTTCGTACCGTGGAGGCTAACATGTCCGTGATGGCCTCCCTGCTCGCGCTGCTGTCGGCCGCGACCTACGGCGCGGCGGACTTCCTGGGAGGCATGGCCGCCCGGCGCGCGACGACGATGGCGGCGGTCATCGTGTCGCAGGCCGCCGGGCTGCTGATGCTGGGAGCGGTGCTGCCGCTCCTGCCGGCGGCCTCGGTGAGCGGTGCCGACATCGCGTGGGGCGCGGCGGCGGGGCTCACCGGTGGCGGCGGGGTGGCGCTGTTGTACCGCGCCCTCGCCATCGGGCCGATGAGCGTCGTCGCGCCGCTGACCGCGGTGTGCGCGGCGGCCATTCCGGTCGCCGCGGGCCTCGCGTTCGGCGAGCGGCTGACCGTCGTGACCGCCAGTGGCATCGCCCTGGCCGGCGTCGCCATCGTGCTGGTGGGCCAGGAGCCCCCGCGCCCGGCCGCGGACGGCGGCGGACGGCCGGCGCGCGCGGCCGGTCGCGGCGTGCCGATGGCGCTGGCCGCCGGAAGCGCCGTCGGGCTGTTCTTCGTCTGCCTCGAGCGCACGTCCGCGGAGTCGGGCCTGTGGCCGCTGGTGCCGGCCCGGTTCGTGTCCATCGCCCTGTTCACGGCGCTGGCCCTGGGAACGGGCCGGCCGGTCCTCGTGCCGGCAGCCGTCGCCGGCGTCGCGGTCGGCGGCGGGGTCCTGGACATGCTCGCCAACGCGCTCTACCTGATCGCGGTGCAACAGGGTCAGCTCTCCATCGTCGCGACACTGGCCTCGCTGTACCCGGCCAGCACGGTGATTCTGGCGCGCGTGACCCTGCACGAGCGGTGGTCGCGCCTGCAGGCGGCCGGCATCGCCGCAGCGGTGGCGGCGACGCTGCTCATCGTCGGCGGCAGCGGTTGACGCGACGCGGACGGATTACGAGGGGGTCAGCGACGTCTGGATGTCGATTTCCGAGGTCAGTGTCCGGTGCACGGGACAGCGATCGGCGATGCGCAGCAGCTCCTGGCGTTGCTCGGGTGTGAGCGTCCCGCGCAGCTCGATGGTCCGCTCCAGCCGGTCGATGCGGCCCTCTTTGGTCTCGCAGGTCGCGCAATCCTCGGCGTGCACCTTCCCGTGGCGCACGCGGACGCTCACCCATTCCAGCGGCCACTGACGCTTGCGGGCGAAGTAGGCGATGGTCATCGACGTGCACGCCCCGAGCGAGGCGGCGAGCAGATCGTACGGGCTCGGCCCGGTGTCGGTGCCGCCGGCGGCCGTCGGCTCGTCAGCCAGCAGATGGTGTCCGCCGACGTCGATGCTCTGCGCGAATCCCGCCGCACTGCCCTGGACGTGAACCTCTGGTGTCGCCATCATCCATCCTCACTGAAGCTGTTGATCCTGTTTCATGCGAGCACCTTCATGCGTACGTAGCCTTCGTCGCCGCGAACGGCGTAGTCCACGTCGGCGCCGGGAACCTCCCGCAGCACACGGCCCTCGCGGCCGATGACCTGGATGCGGTACTTCGACGAGGGCTCCGTCGCCACCGCCAGCGAGATCCGCTCGGGCGTGGCCTCGTACCGCGCCAGCGTCACCCCGGTCGAGGCGTAGAAGTCGCCGCGCTCGAGCGCCTCGACGATCGCCCGCGGTTCCAGCCGGCCGGCGCGCACCATGACCCATCCGCGCCCCGGTCCGGGAACGTCCGGATTGCCCGGCTGCTTGAAGAAGTGTGCGTCGTCCACGGCGATGCCGTAAAGCAGCGTGCCGGCGGTCAGGATGGCGTCCCAGGCCTCCTCGAGACCGGGGACGCCGCCGCCGCCCAGGTTGTTGACCTGCGGGTGTCCGCTGAAGACTTCGAAGAGCCGGTTGTGCCGGACCTGCCCCAGTTCCGCGGCGGTGATGGCCCACTCGTAATTCGGGTGGTTGACGTGGGGAACGCCGCGCGCCTCGCGGATGGCATCGACGTTACGCTGCAGCACGTCGATCACCGAACTGCCACCCTGCGGGGCCACCCGGCGCGCCAGGTCGAGACCATTGATGTGCAGCGGCCTGCCGCCGACGCCATCGGTCACTTCCTCGCCCTTGATCACGAGAAACCGATCGTCGGCCCCGTGCAGGGCGTTCAGCGTGTCCACCTCGGTGATCAGGTTGTGATCGGTGAGGACGAGGAACTGGTAGCCGTGCTCGCGGTACCAGCGGACCACTTCGTCCGGCGTCGAATCGCCGTCGCTGTTCAGCGTATGGGTGTGGGTGTTGCCCTTGTACCAGCGCGCCGGCGCCTGCGCGCCAACCACGGCTGGACACAACAGCACGGTCAGCACCAGGGCGTCGCGGCAGCAGCGCTGGCGGCGGATCACGGGTACGCGCCACAGTGTAGCGCCGGGCGACGCGTCACGGCGAACGCGCGGCTCAGCGCGGCCGGCGGCGCCCGCGCAAGCGGCGTTCGGCTTCGAGCCAGTCGTCCTCTTCGAGGCCGGGCGCCCCGCCGCGATCCTGATAGATCTTGTAGGCCTCGTCCGCGATCTCTTCGGCGGTCGGCGGTGCGTCGGAGGTATCGGGGTAGATCGCCGCCGCCTCGGCGGCGACCTCCGCGGCGGATGGCTCGATGTGAGCGGCACGGCGATCGGTGGGCGTGGCGCCCTGGACGGGATCGTCCTGATCGGGATCGGGAATGTGGTCGGAAACCTTGGCCACGACAGCCTCCTGTGGTCCGGCGAGGGACCGTCGTTTCGGATGGGCGTCAACTCGCCGAGTGCGCTAGCTTAACCCGTTTGCGGCAAACTATTGGTCTCGGCATATAGTCCAACTCTGCAGGGGACGACGATGAGCGAACTCGATGATCGGACGCTGCTTCGTACGCATGAGCCGGGGGAGGATCCGTCGGTCGGCCCGGCGAAATCCAGCCAGCGCACGATGGTGGTGATCGCCGTGCTCGGACTGGTGCTCGGCGGCGTCGGTGCCTGGTGGTGGACGCGTGACCGGACGCCGGCGCCCGCTCCTGCGGCGGCTTCGGGGACCGAACAGACCGTCGCCCCCCCAGCCGAAGTCACCCGCGCGCTGCCGCCGCTCGGCCAGATGGACACGTTTCTGCGCGCGCTGCTGGGCGGGCTGTCCAGCAGCCCCGAGTTTGCGCGCTGGCTGGCGACCAACGACCTCATTCGGCAGATGGCCAACGGCATCGATCGCGTGTCCAGGGGATTTTCGCCCGCCGGCGAACTGGCCGTCGTGCGGCCGTCCGGTACGTTCGGGGTGACCGGGACGGGAACGCGCATGACGATTGATCCGGCGAGCTACCGTCGTTACGACGCCCTGGCCTCGCTGGTGTCGTCGCTCGATGCCGCCACCGTGGTGGATGCGTATCGCACCATCCAGCCGCGGCTCGACGAAGCCTATCGCGGGCTCGGCCGTTCCGAGGGCAGCGTGGACAACGCGATTGCGGTCGCGCTGCAGACCCTCATCGACACGCCCGTCGTTCGCGACCCCATTCGTCTCGTCCCCGGAACCGGTGCCACCTACGCCTATGCGGACGCCAGCCTGGAATCGCTCCGCCCGGTGCAGAAGCAGATGCTCCGGATGGGTCCGGACAACCTTACGCGCGTGCAGGAGCGCCTGCGGCAAATCAAGCAGGCCCTGGAGACGCCCGCCACCCGCTAGTCCCGCACGTCCACATGCATCTCCCCGCTGTCCTGCGAGGCGCGCACGCGTTCCTCGCGCCCCCACACGCGCTGGCCGGCATCCCGGCCGAGCTGGCGGATCGGCCGCGCGGCGAATCTGGGCACTCCATTGCCGAGATCGTGGCGCACATGGCGTTCTGGCAGGACTGGTTCCTCGACCGCTGCGATGGCATCGCGGCGCCGCTGCCAGCCGCGGCCGCCCTGGGTTGGCCGCCGGTTGGCCCGGGCGAGTGGCCTGGCGTCCTGGCGCGCTTCGAGGCGGGCTACGAGCGCGCGCTGAGCCTGGCCCACGGCGAGGGCCGCGCGCAGGTCGCGGTGGCGCCGGCCATCGAGCTGGATTACCTCGCGCGCTACACGATTGGCGACGCGCTGACCCACCTGGCGCTGCACAACGCCCATCACCTCGGCCAGGTCATCCTGCTGCGCCAGCTCCATGGCGCGTGGCCTCCCCCGGCCGGCAGTTGGACCTGGTAAACGGACGCCCGCCCGAGGCTGGGGCGGACTGGCGACGGGCACGCGCGGGGCCCGATCCGCCGGCAGCGAGGCCGCTCGCAGCCGGTCATTCCCCGCCGGCCCCGGGCCGCAACGCCGACAGGCTCCTGCGCTGCCGTCCGTCGGCATCGAAGTTCTCCGGCGCCAGCCACGCCTCGAAGGCCGCCTGCAGCGTCGGCCATTCGCGATCGATCGCCGCGTACCAGGCCGAATCGCGGTTGCGGCCCTTGTAGACGAGCGCCTGCCGGAAGATCCCCTCGAACGTCAGGCCCAGGCGCTCGGCGGCGGCGCGCGATGGCTGGTTGAGTGCGTCGCACTTCCACTCGTAGCGCCGGTACCCGAGCGCGAACGCGTGCTTCATCATCAGGTACATCGCTTCGGTCGCGGCCGGCGTGCGCTGGAGCAGCGGCGAGAAGTTGATGTGCCCGACTTCGATCGAGCCGGCCGCCGGCGCGATGCGCAGGTACGCGGCGACGCCCACCGCACGCCCCGACCCGCGTTCGACGACCGCGAACACCAGCGGGTCGTCGAGCGCTGCGGCGCCCTCCAGCCAGGCCATGAAGTCCGCGAAGGCCGCATACGGCCCATGCACCAGGTAGGTCCAGTTCCTCTGCTCGCGATCGAGCGCGAATGCGTCCCACAGTTCGCGGCCATGGCGTCGAGGTTCCAGCGGCGTGACCAGGCAATATCGCCCCTCGCCGATCGCGGTGCGTCCCGGTGTCCGCGCCGGCTTCCAGCCGGGAACATCGTCACCGATTGGTTGGCCGAGGTGGTTGAGCTTCACGCGGTCATCCTCGCGGCCTCAGTGTCGAGGGCCGCTGTCATCCAATCCTGGCGCGGCGTTTGCTCCATGGGCGGAGAGGAATGCCGATGAGTCAGTCACCGTCTCCGGAGCAGCCGGGCCCGCCGCCGGGATCGCCCACGCCGCCGTCGCCCGATCCGCCTCTGCCGGGGACACCCCCGACGATTCCGCCTGACACGACCCCGTCACCCAAGCCGGTGCCGGGCGGCATGCCCCCGACTGGTCCCGCGGATGTTCGCAACTCGACGACATAACGTAACTCAAAGGTGATGCAATGATTCGAAGACTCGGACAATCGATGCTGGCTGTCGCTCTCCTCGTGGGCGCCGCCGCCTGTGCCAACACCGCGCGCGGCGTGGTGGAGGACACCAAGGACAACGCCTCCGCCGTGCGCGGCGGACTCGAGACCGTGGACGTGAAATCGGCGATCATCGCCGACAAGACGATCGATTCCGGCGCGATCGACGTCGACACCTTCCAGGACAAGAAGCTGGTCGTGCTGCGGGGCTCGGTGCCGACCGAAGCGCAGAAAGCCAAGGCGGAGCAGATCGCCCGGGCCAACGCCACCGGCTACACCGTCGAAAATCGCCTCGCGGTCGTCCCCTAGCGCACCTGCGGCTCCGGTCTCCGGGCGCCGCGAGGCCCCGGAGCCCGAGACCGTGGACCTGGACCCGTGGCCCGGGACATGATGGGCGCGTCGAGGTGCCGATGCGACTGTCGCCACGGGTGTTGCAGACCGTCCGTTTCTCTGTTGGTCCGGCAGTGTCTGCCGGCGCGCTGACAGGACTCCTTCTTCTCCTGGCCGCGGCGTGTACGCGCACCGCGGCGCCGCCACCGCCGGACGGCGCTCCCTTCGATGTCGTCGAGACGTCGATCGCCGACATGCGTCAGGCCATGGCTGACGGGCGCACCACGTCGCGCCGCCTGGTCGAGCAGTACCTGATCCGCATCGCGTTGTACGAGGACCACGTCAACGCCACGCTGGCCGTCAATCCTGACGCGTTCGACGAGGCCGACGCGCTCGACGAGGAGCGGGCCCGCGGCCAGCTGCGCGGCCCGCTGCACGGCATTCCGATCGCGCTGAAGGACAACGTTCACACCACCCACATGCCGACGACGGGTGGCGCGGTGGCGTTCGAGGGGCTGGTGCCCCCGTACGAGGCGACGGTGGCGGCCAACCTGCGCGCGAGCGGCGCGGTCATCCTCGCCAAGACCAACATGACGGAGCTGGCCAACTGGGTCGCGGGAGGGCCGACCCCGATGCCCGGCAACTACAACGGCCTCGGCGGCTACGGCCTCAATCCCTACGACCTGCGCCGCGATCCGCGCGAGCAGACCGGCGACGGCCGCCCGGTGCTGAGTACGGGCGGCTCCAGCTCCGGGACCGGAACAGCCTCCAACTTCTGGGCCGGCAACGTCGGCACCGAGACGTCCGGCTCGATTCTGAGTCCGGCGAACCAGAACATGCTGGCGGCGATCAAGCCCACGGTGGGCCGTGTCAGCCGCTACGGCATCATCCCGATCACCGCCGACCAGGACACCGCGGGCCCGATGGCGAAGTTCGTGGCCGACGCGGCGCTGATGCTCGGCGCCATGGAGGGTGCGGCCCCCGATCCGCAGGATGCCGCCACGTCGCGCTGCACGCCGCCCGCCAATCGCGATTACACGCCGCACCTGAATCCCGCCGGCCTGCGCGGCGCGCGCATCGGCGTACCGCGCGCGTTCTACTACACGCAGGTCACGCCGCCAGGGTCCACCGAGCCGCGCGGAGGCCTGACTCCCGAACAGACCAAGGTGATGAGCGCGGCCATCGAGGTGCTGACGCAGCAGGGCGCGGTCATCGTCGATCCGGCCGATATCCCGAGCATCGTGGATACCGATCCGGCGAAGAACTTCCTGACCTGGAACGTGTGCTCCGGCGCGGACAACGCACGCGGCAAGGACGAGAACTGTTCCATCGTCTTCAAGTACGGCATGAAGCGCGACTTCAACGCCTGGCTGGCCTCGCTCGGCGCCGCGGCGCCACTGGCGACGCTGAGCGACCTGCGCGCCTACAACACCGCGCACGCATCCCGCGGCGCCATCAAGTACGGCCAGTCGCAGCTGGACATCTCCGACGAGATGGACCTGTCCCGCGATCGGGCGCGCTACGAGCGCGACCGGCAGCGCGATCTGGCACTGTCGGCGACCCATGGTCTCGACGAAGTGATGAAGGCGCATTCGCTCGACGCGCTGCTCTTCCCGGGTGCGAGCGGTGCGGCCATCGCCGCCAAGCCGGGGTATCCGACGGTGATCGTGCCGTTCGGCACGGTGCCGAACGCGCCCACCCCGGCGTTTCCCGCCGGCTTCGACGCCCGCCCGGCGCCCTTCGGCGTCAGCTTCACGGGCCTGGCGTGCAGCGAACCGCGACTGATCGAGCTGGCGTACGCGTTCGAGCAGGCGACCCGCCGCCGCATGCCCCCGCCCTCGACGCCGTGACCACCGAGCGGCTCGACCGCCGGGTGCGCACGCTCCACCCCGAGCTGTCGTGGGCCCGCATCCGCACCGCGATCGCGCGCGGCCAGGTCACGGTGGACGGCGTCCCGGCGCGCGATCCCGGCCTCGCCGTGGCGCCCGGCGCCACGGTCGACTTCGACGCCTCGCGCCCGGCGCTGGCGACGGCGCGGATCGATCTGCCGCGCCTCTACGAAGACGACGAGATTCTGGTGGTCGACAAGCCGGCCGGACTGCTGACGATCGCCAGCAGCCCGGAAAACCGCGCCAGCGAGGACACGGTGCTCCGCCGCGTCCAGGAGTACGCGCGGCGCCTGCATGGCCGCGAGGGCTATGCCGGCGTTCTGCATCGGCTGGACCGTGACACCTCGGGAGCGCTCGCCGTGGCGCTGACGCGCGAGGCCCATCGAGCCGGGCGCGCGCTCTTCGCGGCGCACGCCTTCGAGCGCTGGTACCTGGCCATCGTCGAGGGGGTCCCCGCCGAGGCCGCCGGCACGATAGCGGCGCCGATCTCGAACGAGTACGTGGCTGGCCGACGCCGGATCGTCGGCGCTGGGGCAGGCCGTCCCGCCGTGACACACTACCGCGTGCGCGAGGCGTGGCGGCGCGCGGCGCTGCTCGAGCTCGAGCTGGAGACGGGGCGGCAGCATCAGATCCGGCTGCATCTGCAGCAGCTCGGTCACCCGGTCGTCGGCGAAGGGGTGTACGTCGCGGACGAGCGCGCGCCGGCCACACGGCGGGTGAAGCGACAGATGCTGCACGCCTGGCGGCTGGCCTTCCCGCATCCGCTGCGGGCGCGCACCGTCCGCGCCGAATCGCCGGTGCCGCCCGATTTCGAGCAGGTGCTCGCGCAGTTGCGGCGCGCCTGACGGCACGTCCCGGCTGGGCTGGCCGGTCCGCCTCGATTGACGGCGGCCATTCGATTCGCCGATGATCGCGCCTCCGCAACTCCACTTCCACACACATGTTTCGTTCCGCACTCCGGAGGGCACGATGAAGCGACTCGTCGCGGTGCTGGCACTCCCACTCATCGTCATGGCGATTGGCGTCGGCGCGCAGGATCGGTCGGCGCCGATCCGCACTTACCGACACACGTTCAACGTCGTCGAGGCCACGATTCCCGAGATGCAGGCGGCGTTGGCCTCCGGCCGGGTCACGTCGCGCGAGCTGGTCCTGCTCTACATGTCGCGCATCGCGCAGTACGACGAGCTGCTCAACGCCACCGCGTATGTCAGCCGCACGGCACTCGATGAGGCCGAGCTGCTCGACGAGGAGCGTGCGCGCGGCCGCGTCCGCGGCCCGCTGCACGGCATCCCCATCGCCGTGAAGGACATCATCAACACGACCAACATGCCGACCACAGGCGGCGCGCTGATGCTCGCCGGGTTCGTGCCGAAGTTCGAGGCGCCGCTGGTCACCAGGCTGCGCGAGGCGGGCGCGGTCATCATCGCCAAGACCGTCCTGACCGAGCTGGCCAACTGGGTCACCGTGGGAATGCCGGCCAACTACAGTGCGCTGTTCGGGTACGGCATGAACCCGTACGATCCGCGGCCCGACCCGCGGTCCGGAACCAACGACGGTCGCGCGGTCATGTCCACCGGCGGGTCGAGTTCGGGCATCGGCACCGCCGCCAACCTGTGGGCGGCCAGCGTGGGCACCGAGACCTCCGGATCGATCCTCAGCCCGTCGAGCGCGACCATGCTGGTCGGGATCAAGCCGACGGTCGGCCTGATCAGCCGCTGGGGGATCATTCCCATCACGGCCGACCAGGACACCGCCGGACCGATGGCGCGGACGGTCACCGACGCAGCCATCCTGCTCGGCGCGATGACCGGCGTCGATCCGAACGACCCGGCGACCAACCGCTGCCAGGCCGGGATCGACTACACGCGTCACCTGCTGCGGGCCGGGCTCCGTGGCGCCCGCATCGGCATTCCGCGCGCCAACTACTACCGGCAGACGGTCCGGCCGGACACCGGCGCGCTGGTCGGCGGGCTGGGCGCGGCGCAGCTGGCGGTCATGGAAGAGGCCATCCAGATCCTGCGCAACGAGGGCGCGGTGATCGTCGATTCCGCCGACATTCCGAGCGTGATCGACGGCACGCCCGCGAACAACATCCTGACCTGGCCGACCTGTGCCGGCCTGGCCAACCGCAAGGGCCTGGACGCCAACTGTTCGACCACGTTCAAGTTCGGCATGAAGCGCGACTTCACGGCGTGGGCGGCCGCATCCGGCGCGCCGACATTGACCCAGCTGCGTCAGTACAACGCCGCCAACCAGCCCCGCAACGCCATCCGCTACGGCCAGGAGCATCTCGACATCTCCGACGAAATGGACCTGGTGGCCGACCGCGCCCGCTGGCAGGCCGACCGCAACCGGGACGTGTTCCTGACCGCGACGCATGGCATCGACGAGGTCATGGCGCGCGAGAACCTGGACGCGCTGCTGACCGGGGCGAACAGCTTCGCCGGGGTGTCGGCGAAGGCCGGTCATCCGACGGTGATCGTCCCGTTCGGGCTGGTGCCGAACAACCTCGCCAGCCTGCCGGCGGACTTCAATCCGCGGGACGCCCCGTACGGCGTGAGCTTCACCGGGACGGCGTGCACCGAACCGCGGCTGATCGAGATCGCCTACGCGTTCGAGCAGGTCACCCGGCGGCGGGTGCCGCCGTTCAGCGCGCCGTAGCGCGACCGGGCTGGACGACTGCCGCTACACTGCGCAGATGCCGGTCGTCCAGCTCCTCCACACCTGCCTGGTCAACGAGTTCGCACCCGAGGTCGGATTCGCGGCCGTGCGCGTGCTGCAGCGCCTCGGTTACGAGGTCGAGGTGCCGGCCAACCAGACCTGCTGTGGACAGCCGGCGTGGAACGGCGGGTTTCATGACGCCGCGCGGGCCGCGGCGCGGCACACGATCGCCGTGTTCGAGCTCACCGACGGCCCGATCGTGATTCCGTCGGGGTCGTGCGGCGACATGGTCATCCATCAGTACGCCGAGCTCCTCGCCGACGATCGGCCATGGCTCCAGCGCGCGCGGGCGATGGCCGCGCGCTGCCGCGAGTTCAGCGACTTCGTCGCCGATCACCTGCCGGCCCTGCCGCTGGGCGGGCCGGCCGCCACTACGGTGGCGTACCATTCCTCCTGCCACCTGCGGCGGGGCCTCGGCGTGGACGCCGCGCCGAAGGCGATTCTGGATGCGCTGCCAGGCGCCCGGCGTCTCCCGGTGGAAGCCGAAGACGAGTGCTGCGGCTTTGGCGGCCTCTTCTCCATTAAGCAGCCGGCCATCTCGGCGCGGATGCTCGAGCGCAAGGTCGCGCACGTGCTGCGGTCCGGGGCGGAGCGGCTCGTGGCCTGCGACCTGGGCTGCCTGCTCCATCTCGACGGCGGCCTGCATCGCCGCGGCGCCGCCGTTCGCGTCCAGCATCTCGCCGAGCTGCTCGACGAAGCCTCGTCATGAGCCAGCGCTTCGAGTTGCGCGTGCGCCAGGCGCTCGACGACGAGGGGCTGCAGGGGGCGCTGCAGCGGATGAGCGCCCAGCTCGGGGCACGGCGGACGACGGCGTTCGCGTCGCTGGCCGACGCCGAGCGCGTTCGCGACCGTGCCCGCCAGGCGCGCCTCGAGACCTTGCGCGACCTGGCAGGGCACCTCGAGCGCTTCGAGGCGCGCGCCACCGCCAACGGCGCCGTCGTGCACTGGGCGGAGACCGGCGCCGACGCCAACCGGATCGTCCTCGAGATCGCGCGCGCGCACGGCGTGCGGCGGGTGGCCAAGGCGAAGTCCATGGTGTCGGAGGAAACGCACCTCAACGCGGCGCTGGCCGCCGGCGGCCTCGACGTCGTCGAGACCGACCTCGGCGAGTACATCGTGCAGCTCGCCGGCGATCGGCCGTCGCACATCGTCGCGCCGATCATCCACCTGTCGCGCGGGCAGGTGGGACGGATCATGCACGAACGCCTGGACGTGCCGTTGACCGACGACCCGGCGACGCTGGGGCGCTACGCGCGCGAGCGCCTGCGGCCGGTGTTCCTCGACGCCGACATGGGCATCACCGGCGCCAACTTCGCCGTCGTCGAGACTGGTGCCATCTGCCTGGTGACCAACGAGGGCAACGGCCGCATGGTCACGGCGCTGCCGCCGGTGCACGTCGCCATCGTCGGCATCGAGAAGCTGGTGCCGACGCTCGAGGATCTCGACCACCTGCTCGCGCTGCTGCCGCGATCGGCGACCGGTCAGAAGCTGACCGCGTACACCTCGCTCGTGCGCGGACCGCGGGGCGACGGCGACGAGTGCGGCCCGCAGGCGCTGCACCTGATCCTGCTCGACAACGGGCGGACCGCGATCATGAACAGCGAGAGCGCCGAGATCCTCGCCTGCATCCGCTGCGGCGCGTGCATGAACGCCTGCCCCGTTTACACGAGCATCGGCGGGCACGCGTACGGCGACACCTATCCGGGACCGGTCGGGGCGGTGCTCACCCCGGGACTGCGCGGGCTGCACGAGTGGGCCGATCTGCCCGACGCCAGCTCGCTCTGCGGCGCCTGCCGCGAGGTCTGCCCCGTGCGGATCGACATCCCGCGCATGCTGGTCGGACTGCGGCACGAGGCGGCGCCGGCGCACGCACCGGCGTGGCTGCGCGTGGCGATGCGCGCGTTCGCGGCCGTCGTCCATCGGCCGGCGGCGTACCGGCTGGCGGCCTGGCTGACCCGCACCGCCGTCCGCATCGGCAGCCGTGGCGGCTGGATCGCGGCGGCGCCGGGACCGGCGTCCGGGTGGACCCTGTCCCGCGACCTGCGCGCACCCGCGACGACGACCTTTCAGGCCGCGTGGCGCGGGCGGCAGCGGAGCCGCGACTGACCATGCCGGCGCGCGACGAGATCCTGAGACGTCTGCGCACGGCGGCGGCGTCGGCGCGCCTGCCGCGCACCGATGTCCCGGCGCTGCCGCCGGCGCCACGCCGCTCGACGTCGGACCTCCTGCGCCGGTTCCGGCAGGAGGCCGACGCGCTCGGCGTCGCCTGCCACGTCGAAGAGTCCGCGCACGACGTGCGCGCACGCGTCGCGGCGCTCCTCGACCGATTGCACGTACTCAGCTGGGATCCCCAGTGCCTGCCCTACGGGGCCGGTGCGCTGGTGGGCGCGGCAACGCTGGGCCGGGCGCCGCGTGCCGATCAGGCGCGGGCCGAGGTGGGGTTGACGGGGTGTGACGCCGCGCTCGCGGAAACCGGATCGCTGGTGCTGCTCTCCGGCCCGGGCCGGTCGCGCACGGTGTCCCTGCTGCCGCCGCTGCACGTCGCCCTCGTGGGACGCGACCAGATCACCTACAGCCTGGGCGACTTCTTCGCCGCCAGCCGCGCGCGGCTGCGGCAATCGGCATCGTGCACCATCATCACCGGGCCGAGCCGCACGGCCGACATCGAGTTGACGCTGACGCTGGGCATTCACGGCCCGGCGCGCGTGATCGTGATCGTCGGCCCGTGACCTGCTCCATCACTCCGCGCGCAGGGCCCTGGTCGGATCGACCCCGAGGACGCGGCGGGCCGGGATCCACGTCGCCGCCGCCGCCGCCGCCAGCAGCACGCCGACGACGACCGCGTAGGTGAGGCGGTCGGTCGCCGTCACGTGGAAGAGCATCTGCGTGAGCAGGCGGCCGGCGGCCATCGACACCAGCAGGCCGGCGCCGATGCCCACGGCGACGGGGCGCAGGCCTTCGGCCAGCATGCCGCGCAGCACGCTCCCCCGCCCGGCCCCGAGCGCCAGGCGGATGCCGATCTCGTGCGTCCGCTGCGCGACCAGGTAGCCGACCACGCCGTAGACACCGATCACGGCGAGCACCAGCGCCAGCGCGGCGAACAGCCCGAACAGCCACGCCCGCATCTCCGGGGCCGCGACGGTGGAGCGCACCACGGCGTCGAGCGCGCGCGCCCGGTAGAGCGGCACGCCGCCATCCAGCCGCGCCAGATCGGCGCGAATGGCCGCGGTGAGCGCCGCCGGGTCGGACGTCGTGCGGACGACGAGCGCCATGGTGTGGTACGAGGGCTGCTGCGCCTGCGGCGTATAGAACATCGGCACGTCGCCCTCGTCCAGGCCGAGGTGCTTGACGTCGCCGACGACGCCGACGACTTCGCGCGAGCCGGGGCCGCCCACCGTCTGCTGCTCCTCGAGCGGGATCCCGCTGTTGAAGGTGATGCGCTGGCCGATCGGATCCTCGCCCGGCCAGTGCTGCCGCGCCATGGCGTCGCTGATGATGACGACGCGGGGCATGCCCTCGCGGTCGCGATCGGTGAAGGCCCGGCCGCGCTGCAGCGGAATGCCCATCGCGCGAAAATACGCCGGGCTGACCGAACGGGCCTGAATCGAGTGGCCTTGCCCGGCCGGCTGCGGCCGGGCATCGATCTGCACACCGCGGCTGTCGTAGTTGGCGCTGAGCGGCAGGATGTTGACCGCACCGACGTCCTCGACCTCCGGGTGCGCGGCGATCGCCGCGTACAGCCGCTCATAGAACGGCACCTGGTCGCCCTCGGCGTAGGTGGCGGTCGGCACCGCCACCTCGAAGGTCAGCACGCGATCGGCCGCGAACCCCGTCTCGACGTCGAGGAGCTGCGACAGGCTGCGCAGCATCAAGCCGGCGCCGGCGAGCAGCACCAGTGCGAGCGCCACCTGCGCCGCGATCAGCAGCTCGCGCAGCGGACGCTGCAGCGCGGCACGCGCCTGCCCGCGCGTGCCCTCGCGCACCGACGCGTGCAGGTCGCCGCCCGACACCTGCCACGCCGGAAGGAGTCCGGCGGCGAGCCCGGTCAGCAGCGCGGCGGCCACGGCGAAGGCCAGCACCCCGGCGTCGACGCCGATGTCCTCCGCGCGCGGCACCCCCGCCGCGCCGAGCAGGGTCAGCGCCCGCATGCTGGCGACCGCGAGGGCGACGCCGGCCGCGGCGCCCAGCCCCGCGAGCAGCAGGCTCTCGGTGAGGAGCTGGCCGATCAGGCGGCGCCGTCCGGCGCCCATCGCGGCCCGAATCGCCAGCTCGACGCGTCGCGAGGCTCCCTGCGCCAGGAGCAGGTTGGCGAGGTTCGCGCAGGCGACCAGCAGCACGAAGCCGACCGCCGCCGCCAGCAGCAACAGCGCCGGCCGCGCCGACGCCACCAGGGCCTGGTGCAGCGGCGCCACCGAGACGCCCTGGTCGGTGTTGTCCACTGGATACGCCGTCTCGAGGCGCGCGGCAATCGTCGAGAGCTCCGCCCCCGCCTGCTCCGCCGACGCGCCGTCGGTCAGGCGGCCAACGGCACGGATGAAGTGGGCGCCGCGGCTGGCGGCGGCCGGATCGAACTGATACGGCATGAAGGCGTCCGCTTCCCGCTCGGGGCTGGGCTCCACATGGCGGAAGGTGTCCGACAGCACGCCGACCACGGTCGCCGGCCGCGCATTGACCAGCAGGGAGCGGCCGATCACCCCCGGATCGCCGCCGAATCGACGCTGCCAGAAGCCGTGGCTCAAAACGATCGCCCGCGGGCCGCCGGGAGCATCCTCCTCGCGGGTGAAGGCGCGGCCCAGGGCGAACCTCGCCCCGAGCGTCGGGAAGAACCCCTCGGTCACGCTCACCCCGCCGATGCGGTCGGGCGCACCGGTGCTGTCGGCCACGGTGAAGAAGCCGACCCACCCGTGCGCCCCGGTGCGCTGCAGCGTTCGCGTCTCGCGCGCGAAGTCCAGGAAGTCGGCCGGCGACAGGTTGTCCTCGATGGCCAGCTTGTGGTCGAACCCCACGATCTTGACCAGCCGGTCCGGCGCCGGATACGGGAGCGGCCGGAGCAGCACGGCCCGGATTACGCTGAACATCGCCGTGTTTGCGCCGAGCCCGAGCGCCAGGGTGAGGACGGCCACGAGCGTGAACATGGGGCGACCTAGCAACGCGCGCAACGCGAAGCGCAGGTCCTGTCCGATCATGGCCGGTTGGACGGGCCGGACCCGTGGCACGGTTGTCGGCCCGTGCCCGGGTCATCGAGATCGGCCACGCCCGGCAGGTCGAAGCGCGGCCGCGCCGCAGGTTCCGGTTTGAAGCCGTCCGTCCCCGAGTCCGCGGCCGCTCACCGTGGTATCCTCCGCCGCATCGAGGCCGGGACGGAGCCGGTGGCCACTGGAGGTCACATGATGGAGTCACTCAGCCGTCGGGCGGCGTGGGTCGCCGTCAGTATCGTTGCGCTCGCGGCGGCGCTCGGCGCACAAGGCGTACCGCGGCTCGACTCCTACGCCGGGGTTGCCGTGCGCATCCTGCAGAGCAACAACGCCGGCAACGTCCACCACATCATCGATCCCGCTATCAACCGGGTCGTCGGCTTGATCCACGGCTGCCCGCACGCGCACAACCTGACGGTCCATCCCGACGGGCTCTACTACTACTGCGCCAACGAGCAGGACCGGACGATCGACGTGTTCGATACGAAGACGCTCCAACTGGTGACCCAGATCGCCTTGTCGGAGCGGCCCAACAAGATTGCCGTCAACAAGAAGCACCGCAAGATCTACGCCGGCATCGTCAACCGGTCGAGCCGCGTCGCCGGCCCGGGGTTCGCGGGCGCCACGCCGGCCGCGGTCGTCGATGTCATCGACATCGCCACGCACAAGGTGGTCAAGAGCATTCCCGTCCACCACACCGTGCACAACACCTACGTGACGCCGGACGAGCAATACGTGGTGGCGGGCCTCCGCGGGGAAGTCAAGCCGGGCGAGCCGACCATCGAAGTCATCGATCCGAAGACCGACACCGTGGTGTGGGGCATGGAGCTGGCCGGCCACCAGCAGTACGGCCGGACCCATCACGAAGTCCGGCCGATGGCGTTCGAGGCCAACCCCGATGGCTCGACGAAGCGCATGTTCGCGCAAGCGACCGGGATCAACGCCGTGTGGGTGATCGACTGGAACTCGCGGAAGGTGGTCGACATGCTGTGGCCGCCGAAGCTGCCGCTCTGGCGTCAGAACGCCGACGGCATCCAGACCGGCGACATGCATGGCCTCGAAGTGCTGCCCGATCGATCGGCGGTGTGGGCGTCGAGCCGGCTCGACAGCCGCATCTACGGCTGGAGCCTTCCCGACCTGAAATACCTCGGCGCGGTGGAAGTCGGCCCGAGTGCCAACTGGATGACGCCGACCCCCGACAGTCGCTACATGTACGTCGCGATCTCCGGCGCCGATCACACCTTGGCGGTGGACCTGCGCGCGTTGTCGATCGTCGCGAAGATCCGGACCGGCGCGCGGCCAGCCCGGATCAGCACGGCCATCCTGCCGCTCGACCGTGTCAACCCGGCGACCACCAGCGGCGTGCGCCAGGAGCAACCGTGAGGCTGCCGCGCTGGACGAGCCGGCACTGGACGCCGGTCGCGCTCGCCGGTGCGGCGATCGCGTTCGCCGGCAGCGTGGCCATTGCCGCCGGCGCGGGCGGCCGCACCGATCAGGCAGGGGCGTTTCCGACGGCCGCCGACATCGAGTCCTACCGGCAGACCGTCGAAAGCGTCTTCCTGAAGGATCGCGGCGGGACGATACCCGGCTATGCGGCGTGCGTCATGTGCCATACGTGGCAGACCAGCGTCCGCTTCTCGCTCGAGACGCCGGCCACCGACACGGGGTGGACGGTCGAACAGTCGCGGAAGAATTTCGACCTCGTCACCCAGCTGGTGAACACCGCCGCGCCGGCGACGAGCCGGCTGCTCCTGAAGCCGCTCGATCCCTCGGCGGGCGGCATGGGGCACACCGGCGGCACGTTCTGGCGATCGCGAACCGATCCCGAGTACCTGGCGCTGCGCCAATGGATTGAGAGCCTGCCGGCTGATCGCTTCGTGGCGACGGCAGACCCGCCGCTCGACTTCGAGTTCTTCCGCGCCTGCGTGCAGCCGGTGTTCGCCAGTCCACGCGCGGGCCACATCCGCTGCAGCAACTGCCACACTGCCGGCCTGATCGGCTTCGCGCCGGCGCCGGAAAACGGCACGGCCTGGAACGACGAGGAAGCGCGGCGCGCGTTCGCGACCATCACCCGGCTGGTGGTCCCGGGGAATCCCGAGCAGAGCCGGTTTCTCCTGAAGCCGCTGCACCCCGACGGCGGCGGATCCTACACCCACAACGGCCCGCGACGATGGCAGTCGCGCACCGATCCCGAGTGGCAGATGCTGGCGCAGTGGGTGCGCGGCGAACGGAAGGGTCGCCGCTGCTCGTAGCGCGCCGGCGCCATCAAGCGTCGAGATCGACGACGATCCCGCCCGCCTGGAACGCGTCGTCCGGCGATCGCCGCGGGATGTCGGCGAGCTCGCCGTCCACCAGCTCGCCGATGGGGCGGACGGTCATCCGCCCGCCGTCGATCGTGACCAGCAGGAAATGCGGGCTGTCCGACCAGGACAGGGTGTGCCCGGCGGCGAACGCGTCGGGTCGGCCGCGGCGCAGCTTCCCCGCCGCACCGGTCACGAAATAGTCGATGCCCCCGGCGCGGGCGTGCTGGAAGTTGTGCTCGTGGCCGTTGAACATGACGCGGACGCGTGCGGCACGGAACCGGCGCATGAGCGGATGCATCTCGGTGGTGTTGTGGTGGCGCGGCCCGGCCGAGTACGGCGGATGGTGGCAGAACGGGATCCGCCAGCGCACCCCCGCCTCGTCGGCGACCTGCAGGCTCTCCTCGATGAAGGCCTGGTGCTCGGGATGCTGGAACAACCGCCCGCGCGAGAAGAAGTGCTCCTTCGACGTGTCGAGACAGATGAGCTCGACGTCGCGCCCGATCGCCACGCGATAGAACAGGCCGGGGTCGAGTGAGGCCTTGCCGGTGGCCTCGTCGGTGGCCATCCGCTCGCGCAGGAACATGTTGTCGAGGACCTGCTCGCGATCGTCGCGATCCTCGGTTTCGGCCGAGTCGTGGTTGCCGATGCTCGGGTAGATCGGAATGCGGTTCAGCAGGTAGCGGTACGGCTGATAGAACGTGAAGAACCAGTCGTCGTCTTCGTCGCCATGATCGCCGACCGGCAGGCCAAGAATCCGGCGGCCGGCGTAGACGTTGTCGCCGGTCGTGAGGACGAAGCGCACGTCATGCCGCTCGACCGCACGCGTGAGCGCCTGCCCGATCTCGCGCTGCCGCTTCGTCGGACTGGAGGTGCGGATGCCGACGCCGAAATCGCCGATGACGGCGAACGACAGCGGCCCTGGCAAGGGTTCGCTCGGCGCCGGGTAGGTGCGAAAGCGATTGACGTAGCGGCCGCCGAGTTTGGACAGCCCCTGCTCGGCGCCGGGCTGCCAGTCGTAGCGTTCACCCTCGGCCCAGATCTCGTCGTTGACGATGACTTCGTAGCGGTAGGCGGTGTCGGGCTGCAGGCCGGTGACGTGGCACCAGTTGGTCGTTTCGGTGGTCCGCGTCGCCACGAGGCCGCCGCGCTCGTCGAAGAGATTGACGCGAGCGGCGCCGTAGGGCGCCGATCGCACGCCGATGCTGTCGCGGCGTGGCGGATGCACGCGCGACAGGTCGCGGTCGTCCACCAGCTTCCATTCACCCCGGCTGCGCACGCGAAAGTAGAACGCGCCCCAGGCAATCAGCGCGGACGATGCGGAGACGCCCGCGAGATGAAGGTAGGGCTCGGCGTGAAACTCCGGCATGGCTGGACTGGCGATCCGTCAGGCGGGGCGTCCTGGAGGGACGCTCGGGAGGGGCCTTCCGCGGGTTACTCTTTGGCCGGATCGCCCTCTTCCGACCCTTCGTCCGGCGCGGCCTCGTCGCCCCACGGGTTGGCTTGCGGTCCCGGAACGATGCCCGCGATATCGGGGTCCACGCCCGTCGAATCGCCGCCCGCCTGACCGCGGCGCGCGCGGGCTTCCGACCGCCGAGCGGCCTTTTCCTTCTGTTTTTCCGCGCGCGCGCGCTCGCGCTCACGCTTGCCCCGGGCCAGTGGATTCCGAGTAGCCATTCCCGGATATTGTACAGCGGTTCGTACGGACGGGCCACCGGGCGCTGAGCCGGCGTGCCGCTCGGCAACGAATGCTCAGCGGGGCGCGGCCGCGGGCCGCGGCCGACTCACGTCCGCGAGCTGACGCAGGCGCGCGCGCAGCGCGCGCGTGAAGGCGGCGGTCTCCTCGCCGGTCGCCCCGCTCGCCGCCACGGCGGCGGCCATCTGCGCGTCGGTGAGGCGACCCAGCGTCTCCATCAGCCAGCGCACGTCGCTCACGCGGATGCCCTCGGCGATGTCCGCGGTCCGCTGGCCGGTATAGCCGAAGCGAACCAGCTCCCCGTCCACCCCCTGCACGAACGCCTCGCCTTCGGCGGCAAACCCGTCGCAGTCCCAGCGTCCGCGGCGCACGACGCTGCCCCAGCGGCCGAGAGCACCGCCCCAGTCGATGATGAGATACCGCGCTTCGCGCAGGCCGTTCGCGCCGCGGTATTCGAAGATCGCGGTGTTCGATCCCCGGGCGACGTCGCGCACGTCTTTCGCGTCCCAGTTGGACAACCACATCATCACCACCTTCAACCCGTTCAGCTCGCGGCTGCCGACGAACGGATTGTCGGTCCACGCCCAGCTGTGCTCGTCGAAGTGCTTGATGACGTCCGGCTCGTCGAGCTCGAAGCGGGCGTCGCGAAACGAGCCGTCGGCACCGACGTGCGCGGTGGCGCGCTGCAGCGTGCCGGCATCGTCGACGCGGCCGGCCGCTACGAAGTAGGTGGATTCGACGAAGTACCCGGCCGCCCACGCGAGGCGGGTGGCCAATGTCTCGACCTGCACCTCGTCGCCCCACTTCACCCGCCACGTCCGGCGGCGGGCGTCACGAACCGAGATGCACGGCTGCGACCCGGTCAGGTGCTCCTCGAGAAACGTGAACGGCGGCACCGGTGCGCCATCGCGGCCGCCGGGACCGGCCGCGAGATCGAGCCGTTCGACGGCGCCGGGGTCGCGCCAGATCACCGCCTGCACCGACTGCAGGCGCGTCTCGCCGGCGCGCCAGATCTGGAACATCGAGCGCAGCCGCCAGAAGCCGTACACGGCCATGGCACCGATGCCGATGCCGACGCCGATGGCCAACGCGGTCTTGAGAAGTTCGTCCATCCAATCGAACCAGCGCGGCGGTTGCAAGAAGCGGGCTCAGCGGCCACCCCGGCGTCCCGGCCCAGCCTTTGCACACGGCTCGGCCATGAAGCGGCCGAGGTGGATTCGCGGGTGGCGCTTGTGGGTGCTGGTGAGCGTGGGCGTGACCGCGCTGCTCCTCCTGATTGCCCAGGATCAGGAAACACTGCAGGTCGAAAGCCCGGTCGCGGCAGGAGACGAGCGCTACGCCGAGTACGTCGCCTCGCTGGTCGGCGCGCCGGTCGAGATCGGCGACCGCTACACGGTGCTGCGCAACGGCGACGAGGTGTTCCCGCCGATGCTCGAGGCGATTGCCAAAGCCGAGCGCCGCATCAGTTTCGAAAGCTTCATCTACGAGGACGGGGTAATCGGCGACCAGTTCACCCGCGCGCTGGCCGCGGCCGCCGGGCGCGGCGTCGCGGTTCGCGTCGTGCTCGACGCCGTCGGCGGCGAGCTGTCGGCGTCCTCGGCGGACGTGCTGACCGCGGCCGGGGTCGAGTTGCGCTGGTTCAACCCGGTGCGGCCCTGGTCGATCGAAGAGACCAACTACCGCACCCACCGCAAGGTGCTCGTCGTCGATGGCGAGGCCGCCTTCACCGGTGGCATCGGCCTGGCCGATCACTGGCTCGGCCACGCGCAGTCCCCGGAGCACTGGCGCGACACGCAGTTCCGCGTCACCGGTCCGTCGGTGCGCAGGCTGGAGGCCTCGTTCTACGAGAACTGGATCGAGTCCGGCGGCCGTTCCGCCCCCGCGCTGGATCCGCCGCAGACGGCACGCGATACCGGCGCGCGTTCGCTGGTGCTGTGGAGCAATCCGACCGGCGGCGCCAGCAACGTCAAGCTGCTCTATCTGCTGGCGATCGCCGCCGCACGCGAGCGGATCGACATCGCTTCGCCCTACTTCATCCTCGATGAGTCGAGCCGCTGGGCGTTCGACCAGGCCCGCCGGCGCGGCGTCCGCATCCGGGTCGTCACCGACGGCGAGATCACCGACTCCATGCCGGTGAAATACGCGAGCCGCGAGGGCTATCAGCAGCTGCTCGACTGGGGCGTCGAGATCTACGAGTACGAACCGACGATGATGCACGTGAAGGCGATGGTGGTGGACGAAGTGTGGAGCGTGATCGGGTCGGCGAACTTCGACAACCGCTCGTTCGAGCTGAACGACGAGCTGACGGTCGCCGTCGCCGATCGGGACCTGGCGGCGGCCCTGACCGCGGATATCGAAGCCGACATCGCCAGGTCGCTAAGGCTCGATGCGAACACCTGGGGGCAGCGATCGCTGCTGGAGAAATCCCGGGAGATGTTCTGGGGAATGTTCGGCGAGCTGTTCTGAAACGCCGCCGGCGGGCCCGTGCGGCGGCGCCGGCGATCAGTCGCGCTCGGCGCCCACCAGCGTCCAGCCGCCTGATCCACGCCGGAAGGAGAACGTCGCCGGCCGCGCCCACGCCGGCCGCGACGCGTGCGTGGCCGTGATCGACACGCCGATGTAGTCGCCGCTCCCGTTCACCAGGGCCGCGGGTGCCTGCCCCGCAGCGGTGGGGGTCGCGACCGCCTCCCCCACATTGGTGCGGGTGCCGGCCGCGTTGTCGAACGCGAACCACTGCACGCTGTAACCGGACGGCGGATCGGAGACGCCGGCGGCCACGGCGGCGTTGGCGAAAGTCAGCGCGCCGGTGGCGGCGAGGGCCGGATCGGCGACCGGGTTGACGCCGTTCAACCAGGCGGCGACGACCTTGTCGCGCCGCTTGATGAGCGTCGCCGTCATGTAGTCGGTGGCACGCGGATCGGTGTAGCGCGCCTTCTCCACCACGGCGCGGATCATCGCGTCGGTGAAGCGCGACACGATCCGCGCCGCCCAGAACGCATCGTCGGCCCGCATGTTGTCGAAGGCCGGGTTGGGATACTCGGGCTTCCACGCGACGGGATCGAACGCGTCTCCTTCGAAGCGCCCGATCGAGGGCGGCACCTCGGGGTAGTCGATCAGCATCCACGGCCGCAGGTAGAAGCCGAGCGTCGCCAGCGTCTTCCACCCCGGCGCATGCTCGAAGATGTACTCGTGACCGGCGCGCTGCCGCTGCGCGAAGACGGTGCCGCTGCCCAGGATCGACCCGAAATCGAACATGTAGTGCTTGATGTAGCCGCGCCCCTCGAGGGTCTCGAGCATGTCCAGGCTGTTCACCCCGCGCGAGTCGTCGTGGTTCAGCCAGGCGCCGAAGACCCGCGCCCCGCGCAGCTCGCGCCGGTGCTCGTGCGGCACGATGTCGTTCGGATCGTCGGGGCGGGTGCCGTAGTAGCGGAAGTTGCCGAGCGGCCGGCCCGAGGCGAAGCGGCTGGCCAGCGCCCGATAGCGGCCGTTGGGCTGACGCGCGGCACGGTTGAGCACGTTGGTGAGGTCGCGGCGCGTGAACGGCCGTCGCTGCCCGGTGAACGGATCGCGGATCGTCGCCTTCTCCGAGATGACGAGGTCGTCGGCGGCGAACTCGGTCAGGTACACCTCCACCGTGTGGTAGCCGAACGCGTAGTAGAACGCGGTGCCGATGATCTCGGCGCCGGTCGCCATTTCCGGATGGTCGGGCGGGTCGACCTCGATCTGGTAGGTCTGCCCGCCGGGGTCGGTCATCCGGAACCCGGGCTGGACGCCGGCGCCCTTGTCGCGCGAGACGACCCAGCCGTCGAGCGAGATCTGCGGCGGACCGCTATCGGGCCCGCGCACCAGCGCGTCGAGCGGCATCTCGCCGCGGCCGATGCGATTGGTGAACCAGCTCGAATCCGGCACCTCGTCCACCGTGTTCACGTTCATCGCGCGCACGTCGCGGCGCTCACCCTTGTTGCCGAACGTATTGACGATGAAGTCGTAGCCGTTGCTGTCCTCCTGCGGCATCGCCTTCGAGGCGTCCATCACCCTGTCGTCGTCCACCCAGATCGGATCGTCGGGATAGAACGTCGGGCCTGCCGCGGACAGCGCGCCCGCCGCCACCAGGGCCGCGACCGCCGCCGCCAGGGTCAACCGCGCCGGCACTAGAAGACCCCCCCGAAGACGATGTGCAGGTG
Organism: uncultured Acidobacteriota bacterium; assembly: GCA_963707795.1. Lineage (GTDB taxonomy): Bacteria > Acidobacteriota > Vicinamibacteria > Vicinamibacterales > UBA2999 > JACCSI01. The sequence continues at coordinate 3,108,747 of OY970174.1, forward strand.
CTTGCCTTCGCGGCTGCCGAACGCCGCGTCCACCCGCAGGATCACCCCGTTGGCGGTGTTGAAGCGAAAGCCGAAGCCGTAATCGTCCTCGAGATCCTTGAAGCCGAGATCGGCGCGGCGCAGGCCCACCTTGCCGGCATCGTAGAAGAACGCCCCATCGAGACCGGACCAGATCTCCCACCGGTATTCCGCCTGGAGCAGGAGGGCGTGCGGGCCGCGAAAGCGGTAATTGCGGAACCCGCGCAGCGAATCGTTGCCGCCGAGCGACGGCATCAGGTAGAACGGCACGCCGAGGCTGCTGTCGAGGGCGTCCGACGTCGAGACGAAGCCGCGAAGCGCGATGACCCGGCGGTCGGCCAGAAAGCCGATGTACTGCCGGAGATCGAGATCGGTACGGGTGAAGCCCCACGAGCCGCTGCTGCGGTCGTCGTAGCGCGCGAGGTCGAACCGGTACCATCCGCCGCGCCGCGCGTTGAGCGGCTCGCGGTAATCGAACTCGACGAAGGCAGACGACCGCAGGAAGTCGGTATCGATCTGGAAGCCGGGTGCGCCATTGAGGTCGAATCGTTCGCCGGTCGCCGGCACGCGCGAGTTCTTGCCGGCCCCGGTGCGCGGCGTCAGGAAGCCGAGGCCGCCGCCGATCGTGAGCCCGGGCACCGGCCGGACTCCGGCCACCCCGGATACCTGGGCCGTGCGCAGCAGGAACGAGGTGCGATCCTCCCGGCGCGCGTCCGGGCCAAGGCCGAAATAATCCTCCTCCGGATACTCGCGCAGCGACACCACGGCTTCCGCCATCAAGCGTCCGCCAGGCAGATCGGGCGCCGCCACCCGCGCTTCCATCGCCCAGTACTTCTTCAGGCTCGCGGCCGTCCACAGCTCGAGGCGCCCGCGTTTCCGAAACAGATCGCGGTCGCGGAAGCCGACCCCGAACGCGAAGCCGCTTCCGGTCGTCAGGCTCCCGAGTTTGGGGTGGAAGCCGTCGCGGGCGATGACGAACAGCGCCCGGTCCTCGACGTAGTCGAGCCCGCGCTGGAGCGCGTCGGGGTGGTTGGGTGCGAGTACCTGCTGTTTCTCCTCGCGCTGCTGGCGCAGCAGCTCGGCCCGCGTGTCGGGTGTCTCGGGTTGCGCCGAGGCAAGGGAGGCGGCACACACCGTCAACACAAACGCGAGACTGAGTGAGGTCAATCGCATGATGTCGGCGCGGCCTCGGAGCCTCGCGCCCCAAATCATAACGCGAGCGCCGGGCGGACCGGGCGGGCTACAGGAGCGTCAGCGTGGAGGGCTGTCCGCGCCGGGCCGCGCCCCTCACGTGCTCGGCGAGCTGGGCAACCGCCTCGCGGACCGGGTCGATCCCCGCCTCCTTCCACCGCCGCAGCGTATCCGGGTCTACGCGGAGCGCCACGCGAGTCGGCGGGCTTCCTCTGCCGCCTGCCGACGCCACCAGCGCTTCGGCTTCCCAGGCGCCGTCAGCCCAGCGAAACGGCCCCTGCTCGATGGGGGATTTGCCAGCGCCGTGGTCGATCACCATTCCGGCCACACTCCAGTCGGGAGGGGTCGCGTGAAACGGCCTGGAGAAGTCGCCGGGATAGGACGCCACGGTCGGAACCTGACACTCAAAGTGCCAGAAGCCTGGAAACCTTGCAAGCTCAACGGTTTACAGTAGATTGCCAGTCAGTGCAATACCAGGAAGGGATCGATGGGTTCGCCGTCCCACCACCGCTTGTCCGCGTTCAGCCGGAAAATGGCGAAGTGGAGGTGCGGCGTGCCGGGCGGCGCGTTGCCCGTCGTGCCGACATACCCGATCGTTTCGCCGCGACGGACCTGATGCCCCTCGGTGAGCTCCGGAGCGTAGCTGTCCAAGTGGGCGTAGTAGTAGCAGAACGCCTCGTCCTCGTCGTACTGGTAGATCGTCAGACCGCCGGCGGCGCTCGTGAACAGTTTCGCGATCCGGCCATCGACCGTGGCCACGACCGGTGTGCCGCGCGGCGCGAGGATGTCCATGGCTTCGTGACGACGGCCCTGGCCGCGCGCCTCGCCAAAGGTCGAGCGCAGGGTCGACGAGTCCACCCCCGAAACGGGGACGAGCAACCGCCGCGCGGTGAGGTTGGCCACGTCGCCGTCCGCGGTTGCCGCCGCCCGCGCCACCGCACTCCCGTCCTCGGCCGTGTCGGTGGCGCGACTCCGTTCGACCCAGGCGGCAGCAGACCCCTCGGCTGCACGCGAGGGTGATGCCGGGGCCGCGGACGGCCGCACCATCTCGGGACTCACGACGCTGGCGCCCAGCCACCAGAGACCGACAATCACGCCGACCGTGAGCCACGGCGCGAGCACTTCGTCCCGCAACCAGCGGCGGCGGCGTTTCATTGCAGAACGACCTTCGTGCCCGGCGCCACCAGCCCGGCGAGACGCGCCGCATTCCAGTTGCTCAGCCGAATGCAGCCGTGCGATTCGGTGTACCCGATGCGCCCCGGCTCCGGCGTCCCGTGAATCCCGTAGTGCTCCTTGCTCAGGTCGATCCACACGACGCCGACCGGGTTGTTCGGCCCGCCGGGAATCTTCGCCTTGGCGTGCGACGGGTCCGCATCCCAGAACAAATCGGGGTTGTAGTTGAAGGTGGGATTGAGGCTCACGCCGTTGACCTTCCACTCGCCGACCGGCAGTGGATCGTTCTCGCTTCCCACGGTGACGGGCGCGAAGAAGATCGTCTCGCCGGCCGCGTTCTCGACGGTGAGCGTCTTGGTCTTGTCGGTGACGATGACGACGTTGGTGGCGGTCGAGGCCGCCGGCTTGACCCCGCCCGCGCGCGCCGCGTCGCCGGCCGCCGGCGCCGAACCCGGGGCCTTGGCCCGCGCAGCGTCCGGTTCGTCCGACTCCGCGGGCTTCGCCGCCGGCACGTGAAAGGCCTCGACGTTGGGCACCGCGATGTCTTCGCCGCTCGCGAAGGCCGCGCCCGGGTTGAGCCGCTGCAGCAGCTTCGGACTGGCGTGAAACCGCTCGGCCAGGAGCTCGAGGAGAGAGACGTAGCCGAGTGACGGCAACTGCGCCTTCTCCATCATGTCCGCGGGAATCGCCGGCACGAACGGGCCCGCGGCGTCTTCGGCGGTGATCGTGTAGCGCTGCACCGGGCTCTTGACCTCGTCGCCGAGGCGCGCGAGGGTCGTGGTGTCAGGCTCTCCCGTGGCCGCCAGCCCGTGCCGCTCCTGGAACGCGCGCAGGGCGCGGCTGGTGTTGTCGCCGGCGGCGCCATCGATCTCTCCGGGCGAGAACCCGACCCGGTCGAGGGCCACCTGAATGGCCAGCACTCTCGTGGTTTCCTCGTCGAGCGTGGCAACCGCCGGCTCAGCATTGGAAGGCGTTGGTGGTTGAGCTGCCTCGCGCGGCTGTTGAGCTGGCAGCGCGATCGAGCCCGGTACAAGGACGAAACTGAAGATGACGGCGAAGAGAATCATACGGCGCATGCGACAGGTCGAGCAAGACACATTCCATTTCTTCGCCTCGGCAAAGCCCTTGCAATCAACTGGCGCCATGACGAGCCGCCGTCGAGCTTCTGTCACCTCGGGGGGGTTGGCTGCTCTCCTCGTGGGTCTCTGGGCGGTGTACGGTCAGGAATCCGGCGCCGGCAGCGCGGCGCAGGAGGTCACGCCGCTGCACGACGACACCCGCAAGGTATCCGACGCGGAGCGCGACGATGCGCTGGCGCGCGCCCAGGTGTGGCGGACGCCGCCGACGCCGGTCGCGAAGGCGTCGCTGGCGGGCGAGACGCTCCGGACCCTCGAGTGCAAGTTCAAGATCACCGACCTGGGTGGCACCACACCCAAGTTCGATTGCGATCTGCCCAGCGGCGAGGAGATTCGTATCAAGTACGGCAAGGGTCCGGAGATCCCGGCCGAGGCCGCCGCGACGCGGCTGCTGCGCGCGCTGGGGTTCTTCGCCGACGAGGTCAGCCTCGTCGAGCGGCTGCGGTGCTACGGCTGCCCCAACGAGCCGTTCTCGACGATGAAGGCCGTGGAACTGACCAGGGCGGCGCCGCTCTATCGGCGGGTGGTGGATTACGACAGCTTCGAAGACTTCGACTGGGTCGCGCGCGAGCGCAAGGTCGCCGCACGTCCGATCGAAACCGAGCGGCTCGAAGGCTGGGCCTTCTTCGAGCTCGACAAGGTGGGTGCCGCGCGCGACGGCGCGCCACGGTCGCACGTCGACGCGCTGCGCCTGATGGCGCTGTTCCTGTCGCACTGGGACAACAAGTCCGAGAATCAGCGGCTGGTGTGCCTGGGCGAGACCTGGCCGGAGGACACGCCCTGCAAGGAGCCGTTCCTGATGCTGCAGGACGTCGGGGCCACCTTTGGCCCGACGAAGGTGGACCTGGAGGCGTGGGAGCGCGTGCCGATGTGGCATGACCGCGCGAGCTGCACGGTCTCGATGCAGGAGCTCCCGTACAACGGCGCCACCTTCAGCAAGGCCCAGGTCACCGAGGCGGGGCGTCAGCACCTGGGCCGGCTGTTGTCAGAGCTGACCGACCAGCAGCTCACCGATCTCTTCACCGGAGCCCGCTTCGATCAGAAGCGCGGATTGTTCGGCGCGGCCCATCCGGTCGCGGAGTGGGTGCGGGTGTTCCGCCAGAAGGTGCGGCAGATCACCGACGGACCGCCGTGCCCGGCGTGACCGCGGCCCCGGCCGCCGAGGCCTCGTCGCCATCCTGAAACAGGGTGCCGGCATCGATCGTGTCGCCGCGGCGCGAGATCGCCTGGAAGTGCAGCTCGCCACCGTCGATCTCGATCAGCATGAAATGGTAGTCGCGGTCGTAGGTGCTCGCGATGAAGGGCGCGGGCACGCCGTCGCCGCTCCGCAGCGACCCGGCGGCGCCGCTGACGAAATACTGGATGCCGCTCTGCAGCGTGACCCGCTGATAGATGTGCTCGTGCCCGGAGAACACGACGTCCACTCCACGGCGGACGAGCACCGGCTCCAAGGCCCAGCGATGCGCGCGCGACGACCGGTTGTAGCGGCCGGACGTGTACAGCGGATGGTGGAGGAACACGATTTTCCAGCCCGCTCTCGAGGCGCCGAGCCGCTCGTCGAGCCACACGACCTGCTGCCGATCCATGTTGCTCGAGTCGAGCGCGAAGAACTCGACGCTGGTGCCGAGCTTGGTCGCGACGTCGACCGGCGGCGCAAAACTGTAGTACCGCTCCCCGTTCATGTTGAACGGCGCGTACGCCACTTGCCGCGGGTCGTCGTGATTGCCGAGCGTGGCATAGAAGCGGACGCCGGCGTCGAGCAGCGCCTGGTACGGCTCCTCGAACTTGCGGCGGTAATCGTCGGCCGTCGCCGGTCCCTCGTAGATGTTGTCGCCCAGCATCAGCACGAAGGCGAAGGGGAAGCTGGCGCGAAAGCGCAGCATCTGGGCCGCGACCTCGTGCTGCTCCCTGGTACCGCGGCCGCTATCGCCAATCACCGCGAACTTCACCGACGTGAACGCGGACGGCAGCCGGAGCGTGCCGGTTTCGCCGCCCGCGGGCGCCAGCGCCCGCACCGCCGGACCCCCGGCGGTCGCATTGGGCGCCGGCAGCGTCCCCTCGCGGCAGCCGGACGCGGCGAAGGCCACGATCGCCACGAGCGAGAACCTGATGAGCCGTCGCGACAATCCCACGAGGTTGACAGCGGATGCAGGATGCTTACCGCATAGGCCGACCGACGACTCCTCCGGCGCCGCGGACGGGTCGGTGTCCCACCATCGAGCCAGCTGGTCCGCGTGCCTGGCACAGACCTTGAAACGCTGGGGGGCGAGACCCATCATGAAGCTGATCACGTTGATCACGGCGCTCACGCTGACAGTCCTGGCACTCCCCCGCCTCCATGGCTCCGCCGGCTCGACTGTCGTTGGGCTGGCCGGCCCACCACAGGCGACGGTCAACGCCAAAGGCAGCGCGACGAAGGCGTTCCTGGACCGCCTCAAGGAATACGTGACATTCCATCACAACGTCGAGAAGATGGTGCCGCCCCTCGCCGAAACGGCGGACCCGGCGAAGATCTCCGCCCGGGAGAAGGCACTCGGCGAGGCGTTGATCAAGTCCCGGCCCGAGGCAAAACCGGGGGACTTCTTCATCAAGGAATACCAGCCGTACCTGATGCAGATTGTCCGGGACGACTTCGCGAAGCGACCGCTGGCCGACCGCAAGGCGCTGGTGGTCGAGCTGCCCAAAGGGGTGCGGATTGCCGTCAATGAGGTCTACCCGACCGTCCTGCCGCTGGCGACACTTCCGGGGAACCTGCTGCAGCAGCTGCCCGAGTTGCCCCCCGAGCTCGAATACCGCATCGTCGGGCGGGACCTCCTGCTTCGGGATGTGAAAGGCAACGTGGTCGTGGACATAATGCGGGAAGTCTTTCCGATTCCCCGGTAGTCCGGTCGTGCGAGGTCGATTATGGCAAGCAGGATGAGGCGAGTTCGCGGCGTGACGGTCCAGGCGCTGGTCGCGGTGTTCGCGCTCGCGTGCGCGGCCACGACCCAGTCGGCGGCGCCGGACTACACCGCGCCCGGTGTCGTTGCGCAGCCGGCGAGCGGCCGCACCGCGGCGACCGCGACCGGCACCACCGCGCCGGTGGCGGACGACTCCGTGCGCTTCGCCGCCATCGGCGATACCGGGACCGGCGAGCGGGCCCAGTACGACGTCGGCCAGCAGCTGGCCAAGTCGCGCACCACCTTTCCGTTCGAGTTCGTGATCATGATGGGCGACAACATGTACGGCTCCGAGCGGCCGCAGGATTACGTGCGCAAGTTCGAACTGCCGTACAAGCCGATTCTCGACGCCAATATTCCGTTCTACGCCTCGCTCGGCAATCACGACGATCCGAACCAGCGCTTCTACAAGCCGTTCAACATGAACGGGGAGCGGTTCTACACGTTCAAGAAAGGCAACCCGGGGGTCCGCTTCTACGCGCTCGACAGCAACTACATGACCCCGGACCAGTTGAAGTGGCTGGAGAAAGAGCTCGCCAACTCCGACTCGCGCTGGAAGATCGCGTTTTTTCACCACCCGCTGTACTCGTCGGGCGGCCGGCACGGCTCGGAGGTCGACCTGCGCACGCAGCTCGAGCCGTTGTTCATGAAGCATGGCGTCAACGTCGTGTTCCAGGGCCACGAGCATTTCTACGAGCGGCTGAAGCCGCAGAAGGGCATCTACTACTTCACGGTCGGCGGCTCCGCGAAGCTGCGTGCGGGCAACATCCAGAAAACGGGCATGACCGATTTCGGGTTCGACTCCGATTACTCGTACGTGCTGATCGAGATTGCCGGCGACGTCATGCATTTCCAGACGCTGTCGCGCTCGGGCAAGCGTGTGGACTCCGGTTCGCTGCCGCATCCGGCTCCCGCCACCACCCAGTCGCCATGAATCGGTCCCGGCCCGGGTCGGAATCGACGCGAAGTCGGGCGACACGCCTGGCGCTCACGCCGATCGCGTTGGGGGTGGCGATGCTGGCCGCGGCGTGCGCGCCGGCCGTGCGGAGCACCGCGCAGGCGCCGCTGACCGCCGCGCAGATCGCGGAACTGTGGATCGAGCCCGAGGATGTCGCGGCGCGGGATTTGTTTCACGGCCCCGGCGGCCGGGACGGCCGCGCGGACCCCGATGCCACCTATACGGTGACCGCCCTCGATCGAACCGGCTACAGCGCCGGCTACGACGTCGTCGGGCCGGACGGCCGGAAGTGGAAAGTGAAACTGGGCGACGAAGCGCAGGCGGAGGCGGTGGCCTCGCGCGTCCTCTGGGCGATCGGCTTTCATCAGCCGCCGACCTCCGTGATCAGCGGGCTGCGCCTGTCGGGCGGGAAGCCCGAAGATCAGGGCCGGACGGCCCGGCTGCGCCTGGAGGAAGGCTACCGGACCGAAGGCCAGTGGTCGTGGCAGCAGAACCCGTACGTCGGGGTGCCGGCCTACCGGGGGCTGCTGGTGGCCAATCTGATCCTGAACAACTGGGACCTGAAGACCAGCAACAACCGCATCTACCTGGTGAGCGACGCTGCGGCACGCCCGGCACGCCGCTTCGTGGTGCAGGACCTCGGCGCGTCGCTGGGGAAGACGGGATGGCCCACGGGCAATCGCAACAACGTCGCCGCCTTCGAGAGCCAGCGTCTGATCGACGGCGTGCGTGACGGCCTCGTCGATTTTGACTACCATGGGCGGCACGACGAACTCTTCAACGCCCTCACCCCGGCGGACGTCGTGTGGACGAGCCGGCTCCTGGTTCGCCTCAGCGACGAGCAATGGCACGACGCGTTTCGTGCCGCCGCCTATCCGGCACCCACGGCGCAGCGCTATATCGGCAAGTTGAAAACCAAGATTCAGGAGGGGCTCGCCCTCGAGGCGCGAGCTGCAGGCAGCCGTCCATGACACTACGCTTCCTCGTTCGCGCGGTCCGGAGTCGTGCGCTCGCCGCCGCCGCCATTTTCGTGCTGGCCGGTGCGACGCTGGGGGTGGTCGCCGCCCAGCAGCAGATTCCGCCCCAGCCCGCGACGCTGCCTGACGTCGACCAGCCGGGCGTGATGGACAACCTGCAGGAAGAAGTGCTGGCGGCCGTGGTGCGGCTTCCGATTGCGGCCGGTCTCGGCGCGATCCTGGCGCTGCGCCCGCGGCGGCGCGGGACGCCGGTGCGGCAGCCGGCGGTGGTGCAGACCCAGATCGTGCTGGCGGTGGTCGGCGCGCTCATCATGCTGGTGGTCGGCTCCAGCCTGGCGCGCGCCTTCGGCATCGTCGGCGCCGCCAACCTGATTCGCTATCGATCGAAGATCGACGATCCGAAGGACGCCGTGGTGATGCTGTGCGCGCTCTCGGTCGGACTGGCCGCGGGGGTCGGGCTGTACGGCCTGTCGATCTTCGGCACGCTGTTCCTGTTCGCCGCGCTGTGGGTCATCGAGGGCTTCCAGCCGCACTCGCGCGTCTTCGAGCTCTCGGTCAAGCTCGGCGACCGCACGGCGGCGCTGCGGCCGCGCGTCGAGGCGGTGCTGCGGCGCTTCAAGGCGGAGTACGAACTGCGCGGGCAGTCGGAGGAGGAAGTGTCGTACATGGTCACGGCGCCCATCGAACTGCACACCGATCGCGTCTCCAACGCCATCACCGCGCTGGTCGCCACCGGCAAGGGCGCGGTGGAGTGGGAAGAGAAGTCCCCGACCAAAGGCAAGAAGTAGGCGCGAGGTCCCGTGAAGCTCATCGTGCAACCCGACGCCGGCGTCGTCCCGGTCGTCCAGGCCATCCGGCGGGCCAAGAAGACGATCGACGTCTGCATCTTCCGCTTCGACGTCGACGAGATCGAGCGGGCGCTGGCCGCGGCGGTGCAGCGCGGGGTGCGGGTGCGCGCGCTCATCGCCCACACCAATCGCGGCGGTGAGAACCGCCTGCGCAAGCTCGAGCAGCGGCTGCTCGCGGCCGGAGTGACCGTGTCGCGCACCGCCGACGACCTGCTCCGCTACCACGCCAAGTACATGGTCGCCGACGACATGCTGCACGTCTTCGGCTTCAACTTCACCAAGCTCGACATCCTGAAGAGCCGCAGCTTCTCGGTCGCGACCCGTGACCGGCGCGCCGTGGTCGAGGCGCTCAAGCTGTTCGAGGCCGATGTGACCCGCCAGACCTACAGCCCGGCGTCGTCACACCTGGTGGTCAGCCCCGACTCGGCGCGCGCGATGCTGACGGCGTTCCTCAAGGGCGCGCGCAAGGAGCTGGCGATCTACGACATCAAGGTCCACGACCCGGCGATCGTCAAGCTGCTCAAGGAGCAGGTCGCCAAGGGCGTCCGCGTGCGTGTGATCGGCAACGTGAAGAAGGACAATGGCGCCATCGACAGCCGCGAGCTGAAGGGGGCCCGCCTGCACGTCCGCGCCATCATCCGCGACGGGACCCGCGCGTTCGTCGGCAGCCAGAGCCTGCGCAAGGAGGAGCTGGACAGCCGCCGCGAGGTCGGCGTCCTCATCAGCAATCCGACGGTCACCCGCAAGCTGATGCAGATCTTCGAGCAGGACTGGACGGAATCGGCGACCAAGGAGATGCGCAAGGAAGAGGAAAAGGAACTGGAGAAGGCCGAGAAAGCGGAGAAGAAAGACGACAAGAAAGAGGACAAGAAGAGCAAGGACGACAAGGACAAGAAAGGCAAGGACGCCAAGGACGACGCCGTCGCCTGAACTCCCCTGGCGGGCCGCGCGCGGCTAGGAACGTCGCTTCGATGCGCGGTCGTGGCTCACGATGTCGAACGCCAGCCACGCCCCGCCGCCGGCGGCGAGCAGGAACAGCACCATCGCCAGCCCGGGATACCCGAACAGCCGGAAACTGGTCGTCGACGCGCATCATCATCGCGGCGCCGACGATCAGCGCCGCCAGAATCAGGCCGAGGGCAATGCGGTTGGCGACCTTCTGCAGGCCGTCCATCACCGCCCCTTCGTCGATCATCTCGACCTTCAGTTTCAGCTCGCTGGTCGCCAGCGCGTCGAGCACGCGGTTGACGCGGCGCGGCAGCCGCTCGGCGAACTCCTTCGCCTCGAGGACGGCGGAGAACACGCCTGACGCCGCGCTCTTCTGCATGCGCCGGGTCATCAGCTCGGCGGCGTTGTCCTCGATCGTGACGTTGACGTCGAGTTCCGGATGCAGTGCGCGGGCGATCTGGTCGAGGTTGAGCAGGGTCTTGCCGAGCAGGGTGAGCTCGGCGGGCGCGCGCAGGCCGTGCGCCGCGCAGGTTCGCTGCAGCTCGAGGAACACTCGTCCGACCTTCAGCGTGGCGAGCGATCCGTGTCCGTAGCGTCCCACCATGACGGCAATCTCGCGCCGGAACGCCGCCTCGTCGAAGTCGCTTCCCTTCTCGCCCAGCGCCGCCGTGATCTCGGCGGCCTCATCGCCCCGCCCCGCCGTGATCGCCAGCAGCAGCTTCAGCAGCCGCTCCTGCACCGCCGGGCCGATGCGCCCGATCATGCCCAGGTCGAGCAGGGCGATGCGCCCGCCGTCGGTGATCAGCACGTTGCCGGGGTGCGGGTCGGCGTGGAACACGCCGTCGAGGATGATCTGCTTCAGGTAGGCGCGAATCAGGGTCGTGGCCAGAGCCTCCCCGTCGAGGTCGAGCCGCGTCAGCGGACTGAGCGCGGTGACCTTCGTGCCCGGCACGTAGTCCATCGTCAGCACCTTCGCGGTGGTGTAGCCGTCGACCGGCGCCGGGACGATGATGTCAGGGAACTCGGCGAGGTTGCGCCCGATGACGCGCAGGTTGTCCGCTTCACGCCGGTAGTCGAGCTCGGCGACGAGCGCCTCGCGGAACTCGGCCACCACCCCGGTGACGTTGTACCGCCGCCCGGCATCGCTGTGCCGATCGAGGAACGCCGCGACTTCGGTGAGCGCCTCGAGATCGCCGCGGACCTGTTCGGTGATGTCGGGGCGCTGGACTTTCACCGCCACGGGATGCCCGTCACGCAGCGCCGCGCGGTGCACCTGCCCCAGCGAGGCGGCCGCAACAGGTTCCTCGGCGAACTCGGAGAACGCCTTCGACATCCGGACCTGCAGCTCGGTTTCGATGGTGCGCTGGACATCGGCGAATGGAAACGGCTCCACGTCGTCCTGCAGGCGCGCCAGCGCCTCGAGGTAGGCCGGCGGCAGGAGGTCGGCTCGCGAGGAGAGCAGCTGCCCGAGCTTCACGAAGGTCGGCCCGAGCCGTTCGAGGTCGGCCGCCAGGGCGTCGGGCGCCGGATCGGCCGCCGCCTCCGGATCGCCCGCCTCGGCCAGCGGATCGTCGGAGGCAAGCGGCGTGCGGCCGTACTTGAGCAGCAGCGCCGCCACCGCGGTATACCGACTCAGCTTCGCGGGTAATACGCTCACGGCGGCTGGACCTCCTCGAACACTCCCCATGGCAACCGCACGATCGGCGCGCCGGAGGTTGCTAGTCGGACAGCAGTTCCGACAGCGGCGCCAGATCGTCGATCGACTCGGCGATGGTCTTGATGATCATCAGCAGCGGCAGCGCGAGCAGCATGCCGGCGATGCCCCACAGCCAGCCCCAGAACAGGAACGAGACGAAGATGGCGACGGGGTTCAGCTGCACCGAGCGGCCGAAGACGATCGGCGTGAACAGGAACCCCTCGAGCGCGGTCACGACGAGCGACACGCTGGCGACCATCGCCGCCGTCGTCAGGTCGCCAAACTGCAGCAGGCCGGCAAAGAACAGGCCTCCGGCGACCACTGCCGGGCCGAGGTACGGCACGATATTCAGCAGCGCCGCGGCCAGCCCCCAAAGGCCCGCGTACTGGACCTCGAGCAGGAACAGCAAGCCCCAGGTGCTCAGCCCGACGACGACGCTGGCGAGGATCAGGTGCAGCATCGACTTGGCGACGCGCTCGCCGATTTGATCGATCACCTGCACGGTGACCTTGCGCTGCGACAAGCGGTCGCCGCTCATTTTCACCAGCTTGCGCTTGAACAAGTCGCCCGAGGCGAGCAGGAAATACAGCAGGAACGCCACCAGTGCCGCGCTGCCGGCAAACGTGAGCACGCCCTGCGAGCCGAGCCAGACGAAGTTGGTAAAGTCCACCGGCGGGGCAACGACCTGCACCGGGGTCACGCCGGACGGCGTGCTCGGCCGCTCGGAGGACTCGGTGGCCGTCTTCTGCAGCTCGGTCGCCGCCTTTTGCAGCTGCGAGATGGCGCCGTCGCCGCGGCGGAGCAAGCCGCGAAACGTCTGGCGCAGCGTCCTCGTCGCCTGCGGCAGGCCGGAGATCGCCTGCGTGGCCTCGTCGCTCAGGCTGTAGGCCATGAAGCCCAGCTGGCCGACGAAGAGCGACACCACGACGGCCGACGCGACCCATCGCGGCATCAGCCGCTCGAGTCGCCGGACCACCGGCGCCAGCGCCAGCGCCAGGACCAGCCCGATGAGGATGGGCACGAAGAACCCTTGTGCCGCCTTGAGCCCGCCGATCAGCACGATGATGGCGACCGCGACCAGCGCGTACGCCTGCATGCCGACCATCTTGGTCCGCGCAGCGGGGCGCACCGGCGTGGGCGGCAGGCTGACTGGTTCCGCGCCGGGCTTGTCGGTGCCGACAGGGCGCAGATCACGGCTCGCGGCCGGTTGGGCCATGACGCTCCAGACTCAACAGTCGTGCCAGCCAGGGAACACGCAGCGATGGGCAGCCAGCAGGACGATTCCGTGCCCGGGGCCTTCCCAGCGGGCACGGGGTTGCCATGGTTGGGCTTTCCGATACCGTCCGCTAGGCCGCCCGCTTGCGCTTGCCTTTGGCGGCGGAGGCACGGGTGCGCGTCCGCGCGGCGGACCCGGCGGCTGGCTTGCGCCGGCTGCCGGCCGCGCGCAGGCTGGCCTTGAGGCGCTCGGCCAGGTCGACGACCTCGGCGCCTACCGGCCGCTCCTCGTCCTCGAGCACCACGGTTTCGCCCTTTAGCTTGCCCTTGATGACGTCCTGCAGGTTCTGCTGGTAGTCGTCGGTGTACTGTTCCGGCTTCCACTCGGCTGCCAGCGCCGCGATGAGATCGGTGGCCAGTTTCAACTCGCGGGCGGGAACCTTGACGCGGTCGACGTCGGGCATCGCCGGCGCCTCGACCATCTCACCGGCAAACCGCAGCATCGTCAGCATCAGGTGGTCGCCCAGTGACTCGACTGCCACCAGGTGCTGTCGATCGCGGAGCACGACCTTGCCGATGCCGCTGCGCCCGGCGGCGCGCAGCGCATCGCGAAACACGGCGTAGGCATGTTCGCCGCCCTTGTCCGGCAGCAGGTAGTAGGGCTGGTCGAAGAAGCGGTCGTCGATCGACTCGCTGGGCACGAAGTCGCTGACCTGGACCCGCCGATCCTTCTCGAGCGCCGCGGTCTTGAAGTCCTCCTTCGTGAGCACGACATAGCGCCCGCGCTGATATTCGTAGCCCTTGACGAGATCTTCCCAGGCGACCGGCGTCCCGTCGCGCTGGCACACGCGCTCGTACTTGATGGGCGATTTGTCCTTGGCGTGCAGCAGCCGGAACCGCGCGCGGTTCTCGCGAACGGCGGTATGCAGCTGAACCGGAATGGCGACGAGCCCGAACGAGAGACTGCCGCGCCAGATGGGTCGAGCCACGATGTCCTCCTCGAGATATTGCAGAGGATCAATCAAGGTGCGTGCCAGCCGCGGGACCTTACTGGTTCCGTACAGGCCGAATCAGCGTGACCAGTTCCGACAGCGACTTGACCCGCCGGCAGTCCGCCTCCGGATAGAGGTCGAGCGGATCGAGCAGGATGCCCTCGCGCAGACCGGCGTTGCGGGCGCCGACGACGTCGATGTGGTAGAGGTCGCCGACGTGGGCGGTGGATTCCGGGGCGCCGTGCGACTGCTCCAGCGCGATCTGGAACAGCCGCGGATCGGGCTTCTCGACCGCCCACTCGTGGGAATCGAGAACGACGTCGAAATACCGGGTCAGCGCCAGTCGATCGAGGAGATGACGCAGCCGGCCATTGGCGTTGGACACGACGACCAGGGTCAGCCCGAGCGCGCGCAACCGGGCGAGCGCGGGCGCGACGTCGGCGGGGACCGCTTCCCAGAGGTTCTCGCCGCGATGGTACTCGCGCAGCACCGCCAGGGCGGCGTCGGTGGCGCGCGACGGCGGCACGCCGGCGTGCGCCAGCACCTTGTCGAAGTACAGCCAGCCGCGCCCCGCGTCGGTCGTCGCGGCGATGACCGACGCGCGATCGATGTCGCGCTTGGCCAGCGGTTCTGCCAGCGCCAGCGCCTCGGCCGCGACGTGCACGCCCTCGGCTGCCAGGGCCGCGCTGACTCGCGGCCACGCCGGGTGGCACAGCACGCCGCCGGCGTCGAGAAACAGCGTCTGCAGAGGCAGCGCGTCGCCGCTCACCGCATGATCCGCGCGACGTCGCCGTGCAGGCCGCTGAGGTCGAGCGGCCGGTCGTCCGCCGGCAGCGAGCGATGGTACTCGAGCAGCGGTCGATCGTCGGTGAGCAGGAGCCCGTCGCCGACGAAACGGCGCATCTCCGGCGCTCCGGCGGTGTACCACGAGGTCAGCACGTCGAACGAGGTGAGGCCGATGTCGTCCAGGGCGGACGCGGTGCGCGGATCGGCCCGCTTGGCGGCCATGATGGCGGGGTCGAGCCGCAGCGGGTCGAGCGAGCCGACCATCAGGTTGCCGTCGAGCCATAGCGTCGCGTGCGGAAAGACGTCGAGGAAGGTCCGCATGATGAGGCCGTACTGCGAGGGGGGGCGATGGCCGATCCACTGCAGCGCGAGTCCACCCTCCTTGAGGGCGCCGCGCACCAGGGCGAAGTACTCGCGCGAGTACAGGTTGCCGGCGCCGGCGTGAATGGGCTGGATGATGTCGGCCGTGATGACGTCGAACTTCTCCCCGGACAGCAGCAGGAAGTTGCGCCCATCATCCACCCGCACCCGCACGTTGGGCTGGTTGAGCACGTCGTAGTTCACGTGCGCGAACAGGCCGGCCGCGCGCCGCACGCTCTCGGACAGCTCCACGATCTGGACCCGGGCGTCGTGCTGGCTCACCGCGCCGCTGGTGGCACCGCCGCCGAGGCCGATGACCAGCGCATCGGCCGGGGCCGGGTGCAACACCATCGGCAGGTGCCCGATCGTGCGGTGCAGGTGCACCATCGGCGGCGAATCGTTGGCCTGGTGCAGCCCGTCGAGGTACAGCGAGCGGCGGAACTCACTGGCATGCACGCTGACCGCCGTCTGCACGCCCTCCTCGCGCCAGAATTCGCGCAGCTCCGCCCCGTAGCGGCGGGCGTAGGCGGCGGCGAAGGGATCGGGAACGCGGGGCGCGAGGAGGAGGAACGCGACGGCGCCGGCGGCGAGCGCGCCGACCAGGGGCCCGCGGCGCGGGTGCGCGGCCAGCAGCAGCGCCGCGGTGGCGCCGTAGAGCGCGGCCATGACCACGAGAGCCCACCGCGTGCCGAGCAGCGGCAGCAGCCAGAAGCCGCCGAGCAGCGCGCCCACGATCGCGCCGATGACGTTCACCGCGTACAGCCGACCCACGCGCCGGGCACTGGCGGCGGCGCGGTCGCCGGGCAGGGGCGCAGCGCCAATCCGCAGCGCGATCGGGAAGCTCAGGCCCATCAACAGCGTCACCGGAAAGATCGCGGCCACGCTCGCCTGCAGCTCGCCGGCGGTGCGCCAACCCTCGCCGTAGCTCCACCCCAGGAAGATCGCCGAGGCGAGCGTGATGCAGGCAGTCGCGATCTGAATCCACACCAGCACGGCGATCCAGTCGCGTTGCCGGCGGAGCAGCCGCGCCGCCACGGCGCCGCCCACCGCGATGCCGGCCAGCACGGTGGCGAGCATCGTCGTGAAGGCGTAGGTGGTGGCCGCGAGGTACTGGACCAGCGTGCGGAACCAGACGATCTCGAGCGCCAGCGCGACCAGCCCGGAGATGAACACGACCATCACGATGGCGGTCGACCCTGCGGGTCGCGCGGGTGATTCCGCCGGCGCGAGCGGCGTCGGCTCACTCGGCGCGGTCTCGCGTGAACCCGTCTGCCAGGCCAGGCCGACCGCCGCGATCCCGACGGCGACGTTCACCGCGGCCGCCAGCCAGAACGACCGCGAGAGGCCGATGGCCCCGATCAGGTAGAAGCCGGTGAGGACGGCGCCGGTGACGGCGCCGGCGGTATTGACGGCATAGAGCGCCCCCACCCGCGCCCCGAACCGGGGACCCTGCACGGGCTCGGACGCGCTCAGCACCGGCAGCGTCAATCCCATCAGCATCGTCGGCACCAGCAAGACGACGAAGCTGGTGACCAGGCGCGCCATCGTCAGGACGGCGAGCGATTCGGGACCGGCGTCGTACAGAAGGCGATACACCGACGAGGCCGCGTCGAGCGCCAGCGGGGTGGCCAGCGCCGAGATCCCGATGAGCATCTCCGCGACGCCGAACAGGACCAGCGGCCGCCGGGTGCGTGCCACCAGCCGCCCGGCCAGAACGCTGCCGAGGGCGAGCCCGGCCATGAACGCGGCGAGCACCGTGCTGGCCGCGTACACGGTGACGCCGAACACCAGCGACAGCAGGCGCAGCCACAGGACCTGATAGGTCAGACCGCACACGCCCGAGAGGAAGAAGAGGAGGAGCAGGAACCGGAAGGGCACGTCCGGTTAGTGTACATTCGTGCGCGGAGGATGCGCATGAGACGACAGGCAGTGTGGTCGGCGGCCGCGATCCTGATCATCGGCGCCGCCGCGTCGGCGTCGGCGCAACAGAAATTTCCCCCCGAGGCGCTCGTGAACCTGCAGGTCTTCCCCAAGGACACGACGCCGGCGGTCCTCGTCAACGCCATGAAGAACTTCACCCGCGACCTGGACGTGCGGTGCGAGTTCTGCCACGTGGGCGAGCCGGGCATGCCGCTGACCCAGTTCGACTTCGCCGCCGACACCCGGCCGACCAAGGAAACGGCGCGGATGATGATGCGGATGACCGGCGAGATCAACGCCCGGATCAGCAAGGCCGTGCCCGACGCGGCCGCAAAGGGCTATCAAGTGACCTGCTTCACGTGTCACCGCGGCGCGCAGCATCCCCAGCACGCGCCGGACGCACCCAAGCCACCCGGCGCCGGGTTCTGATTCGGACCCGGGCCCGGCGAGTCTAGGCCGAGGACGAGCGCAGGGCGGCAATCGGATCGAGGCGCAGCGCACGGAGGGCGGGGGCGATGCTCGCCGCCGCCGCGGCCACCAGCATGACGGCGGCGGTGGCGGCGAACGAGATCCAGTCCATCGGCTGCACGGCGAAAAGCTGGGCCTCGATGAAGCGCGTCAGCCCGGCGGCCAGCGCGGCACCGGCAACGACGCCGATGCCCGCCAGGCCGAGCGCCTGGCCGACCACGAGCGAGAGCAGGCGCGTCCGATCGGCGCCGAGTGCCGCCCGTATCCCGATTTCGGCAGTCCGGCGGCGCACCCAGTAGGACAGCGTCCCGTAGATTCCGATGACCGCGAGCGTCAGGGCGATCGCCGCGAACGCTCCGGTCAGCCAGCTGAGAAACCGCGCTGCCGACAGCTGCGTGTCCACGAGCGCGGCCAGCGGCCGCACGCCGAAGATCGCCAGTCCCGGCGACGCCTGCTGCAGGACGGCCCGTGCCGGACCGGCCACCGCCGTCGGGTCGCCGTCGGTCCGCAGCAGCACCGCAAACCCGCGGCTGCGCTGGCTGAACGGAAAATACAGATCCGGATCGTCGGTGGGGTTGCGCGGGATGCCGCGGAGGTTGGCGTCTCCCACCACACCGACGATGGTCAGCCACGGCGAGTCCGACGCCAGGTCCCCTCGCTTGATCCGCCGGCCCACCGCGCTCCCCCCGGGCCAGAACCGCTCGACCACCTTGCGGCTGACGATCACCCCCGCGCTGTCGGCGGCCATGTCCGCCAGCGTGAAGTCGCGTCCCTCGAGCAGCGGAATCCCGAGCGTCGCGAAGTAACCAGGCGTCACGCGGTGCACGTACGCCCGTGGCCGGTTGGTGGCGTCCACGCTGGTCATGCCGTCCGCCGCATAAAAGATTGCCGACGAGTCCGCCAGCGGCACCGAGGTCGTCAGGCTTGCACCGCGGACCCCGGCGATCCCCTGCAGTGATTCGACCAGGGCCAGGGCGCCGCTGTCCGGCGCCGGCGATCCGTCGGCGCTGCCTGGCGGCACCGGCAGCTGCACTCGCATCGACAGCACACGCGCGGGGTCGAATCCGGGATCGAAGTCGAGCAGCGCGGAGAAACTCCGGCCGAGCAGCGCCGCTCCGACGAGCAGCGCCACCGCCACCGCCACCTCCCCGACGACGATGAGACGCAGCGTGGAGAGGCGGCCAGCGCCGCGCGCGGCCACCGCCCCCTCGCGCAACGACTGGGCCAGCGACGTTCGGCCGAGGCTGCCCAGCGGTGTCAGGCCGATGCCGACGGTGGTCAGCACGCCGACGGCCATGACGAAGGCGACGGTCCGCCAGTCGGTCGCCGGCACCGCGAAGCTGGGGAGCTGGATCGGGCTCAGGGCGAGGAGCGCATCGCTGGTCCACTGGGCCAGCAGCCAGCCGCCGCCGCCGCCGAGCACCACCAGCAGGGCGCTCTCGATGAGCAGCAACCGCACCAGCTGCCGATCGTCGGCGCCAATCGCCCGGCGCAGGGACATTTCGCGACGGCGGGCCTCGCCTCGTGCCAGCAGGAGGCTGGCTACGTTGGCGCAGGCAATCAGGAACACGAGGGCCACCGCGCCGAAGAGCAGTGACACGGCGGGGCGTACGTCCTGGAAGACCTCGGCGGCGAGCGGCGAGACCTCGGCCGATCGCTTTTCGTTGGTCGCGAAGTACGCGCGTTCGAGCTGCGCGTTGATCGCGGTCATCTCGGCCTGGGCCGCGGCGAGGCTGACGTCCTCCCGGAGGCGAGCCAGCACCGGGAAGCTGCGGTTGCCGCGCTGCGCGAGCGCCGGCGCGGAGTTCGACGAGCGGACCGGCGTCCAGACCGCCGCCTGGTCGGAGCGGCCGCGGAAACCGGCCGGCACCACGCCGACGACCGTGAACACGCGGGCATCGAGTTGCAGTGACCGCCCCACGACATCGGCGGCCCGGCCGAATCGCTCCTCCCAGAAGCGTTCGCCGACGACCGCCACCGGCGCCGCGCCGGGCTGGTGATCAGAGGACTGGAAAATGCGCCCGGCGACCGGGCCGACGCCGAGGAGCTCGAAATACGGCCCGTCCACCATCTCGGCGTCGACCTGCTCCGCCTCGCCCGCGCCGTAGAGGATGGGCCGGGTCACCACCCAGGCGGCCATTCCGTCGTAGGCGCGCGCCTGATCGCGCCAGTCGAAATAATCAGGGAACGAGGCGCCGCGCCGCTCGACCCGCTCCCGCTGCACGGTACCGAAGATCTCGACCAGGCGGTCGGGATGCGGGAACGGCAGCGGCCGCAGGAGCACGGCGTTGAGCAGGCCGAAGATCACCGTGGTCGCGCCGAGGCCGAGCGCCAGCGCCAGCAGCGCCCCCACCGTCGTCGTCTTGCTCCGCCACAGTGCCCGCCACGCGTAGCGCAGGTCTGATCGCACCGGCTCACCTCGCGCCGGCGGCGGCTGCAAGGCATGTACCCGGGACATCGTGCCTGTTTGCCCGGCGGCGGCACGGCCGGGCGTCCGCAGCCGGCGATTCGGCTGTCCGGTTGCGGACAGCGGCGGCGGCCGGGCGCCGTGGAATCAGCGGCGCGACGCCGTCATTCGTAGCGCAGCGCCACCATCGGATCGATGCGTGAGGCGCGCAGCGCCGGCACCAGCCCGGCGCCGAGCGCCACGGCGACCAGCACGATGATCGATCCGGACAGGACCGCAGGGTCGTGTCCCTGCAGCTCGTAGAGCATCGACTCCGCGAGCTGGCCGAGGCCGACGGCCGCGGCGAGCCCGATGACCCCGCCCACGATCGTCATCAGCCCCACCTGCCCGAGCACCATGCCGCGCACGCGCGCGCCGTCGGCGCCGAGCGCCATCCGCAGCCCGATCTCGCGCGTGCGCTGCGTCACCGTGTAGGCGAGGACGCCGTAGAGCCCGACGGCCGCCAGCAGCGTCGCCAGGATGGCGAATGCGGCGGCGAAGGTGCTGATCATCCGGTCGAGGAAGACGTTCTCCTGCACCTGGCGGACCAGGGTCTTGAGGTTGTCCACCGGCAGATTGGCGTCGAGACGGGCGACGACCGCAGTGATGCCGGCGAAGACGGCCTGCGGGTCGCCGCCGGTCCGCACGTAGAAGGTGGCAAACCCCATCGCCTCGTTCTGCCGGTAGGGCAGGAAGTAGACCGGGGGAATCGCGCCCTTGACCTCGCTGTACTTGGCGTTGCGCGCCAGGCCGACGATCTCGATGTCGAGTGGCGTCCCGGGCGCCGTTCGAGTCGCCATGCGCGTACCGACCACATCCGCGCCGAGATTGAACTTCTTGGCGAAGGCCTCGTTGACAATGGCCACCTTCGGCGCTCCGCTGCCGTCGGCGCGGGTGAACTCGCGCCCGGCGACGAGCGGCACACCGAGCGCGCGGAAGTACCCGGGGCCGACCAGGGTGAAGTTGGAATTGACGTCCGTGTCGGGGCCCGCCTCGAACCCCTGCACCGACACGTTGTTGCCCCAGTTGCTCCCGGCCACGACCGGCACCGTGGACGCGGTCACGCCGGTCACTCCCGGAACGGCGGCGAGCTCGTCCTCGAGCCGCTCGAAGAAGGCGACGGTCCGCTCCGGCGTGTAGCCGATCAGCTGCGGCGACACCGAGAAGGTGACCACGTTGTCGGTGCGGATGCCGAGGTCCACTCGGCTGACGTTGACCAGGCTGCGCGTGAACAGCCCCGCGGCCACCAGCAGCGTCATCGACAGGGCGATCTGCGCGGTGGCCAGCGTCGTGCGGAAGCGGGCCGCGGACTTCGACACGCCCTTCTGGCCCGCCTGGTCCTTGAGCGTGGACACCAGATCCGGACGGGTGCTGTGAAACGCCGGGAACAGGCCGAAGACGAGCCCGGTCCCCAGGGCGAGGACCCCGGACCACAGCACGGCGGTCGCGTTGAGCGTGAGGTCGATGGTGCCGACGGCCTCGGACGGCAGCAGCGAACCCATCAGGTCGAGCGTCCAGCGCGCGACGAGCAGGCCGAGGAGCGCGCCCATCGTCGCCAGCACCAGCGACTCGCCGAGCAGCTGGGTGACGAGCTGCCGCCGGTTCGCGCCGATCGACAGGCGCACGGCCATCTCGCCGGCCCGGCCGGCGGCGCGGGCGAGCAGCAGGTTGGCGATGTTGGCGCAGGCAATCAGCAGGACGAAGCCGGTGACGCCGAGCAGCAGCAGGAGCGGGGTCTGCGCCTCCTCGTGCACCGAGCTCTGCCCGCGTCGCCCCTCAACCATCGTCAACTCGCGGGCCTTGAACCGCGCCATCGTCTGGTCGCTCATCCCCTGCTGCAGCGGGCTCTCCACGTCGGCGAGCAGGGCGCGGTAGGGCACGTTGAGAGCGGTCCGCGCCTGTTCCAGCGTGACCCCCGGCTTCAGGCGCCCGAACACGTAGACCCAGTAGGCGCGGCGGTTCTCGAAGCCGTTGCCGTTCGCCGTCGCCCGCACGAAGCCCGGCTGCACCTGGGCGCGCATCGTGATCGGCACGTAGACGTGCGGGCGCGAGCCGAGGCTGGTGCCTTCGAAGCCGCGCGCCGCCACCCCGATCACGGTCATCGCCTGCCCGTTGACGATGAGCGTCTCGTCGAGGACGGCCGGGCTGGAATCGAAGCGCGTCCGCCAGTACGCCTCGCTCAGGACAACGACGAAGTGCCCGCCCACCGTCCGGTCGTCGTCGGGCGTGAACAGACGGCCGAGCACCGGCCGGACGCCGAGCAGGGGGAAGTAGCTGCCCGAGACGGTCATGCCCTGGCCGCTGAGCGTCTGCCCTCTATAGGACAGGCTCGCGTCGAACTCGCGATGCGCCGCGAGGCCATCGAAGCTGGTCTGCAGCCGCTCCAGGTCCCTGAACATCGGGTAGCTGAACACCTCGCTGCACGGCCCCTGGTTGCTGCACGAATTCATGCCCGGCTTCGGCGCCGGCGCGCCGAGGTTGACCAGCCGATCCGGCTCGTGGACTGGCAGCGCGCGCAGCAGCATCTGCTCGAACAGCGAGAACATCGCCGCGTTCGCGCCGATGCCGAGGGCCAGCGACACGATGGCGACCAGCGTCACGAAGGGCGTCCGGAACAGGGTGCGCACCGCCAGGCGAAAGTTGGGCATGGTGGATGTGACGAGTTTCAGGGCGCCGAGGTTTGCGCCAGTCGCGGGGCGGAGTACAGTCCTCACTGGCGGCCCCCGCCCGGCGCCGATACAGGCCGCTCCGGGGACCGGTGACGACCCATGACGCCACTGATCGACGAGCTGTTGGCGGGCCTTCCCGATGGCGTGCAGGCCATGCGGATCCTCGTCCGGCTGCTGGCCGCGACCGTGCTCGGCGCGGTCCTCGGCTACGAGCGGGAGAGGACGGGCAAGGCCGCCGGCTTGCGCACGCACATGATGGTGTCGCTCAGCTCGGCGCTGTTCGTCCTCGGTCCGCTCGAAGCGGGCATGGCGGCGACCGATGTCGCGCGGGTGATCCAGGGAGTGGCCGCCGGCATCGGCTTCATCGGCGCCGGAGCGATCCTGAAGGTCAGCGACGAACGCCAGGTGCGTGGGCTGACCACCGCCGCCGGGATCTGGATGACCGCGGCCGTTGGCCTGACCGCCGGCATGGGCCGGGTCGGGCTCGCGGCGATCGGCGTCGCCTTCGCCTGGGTCATCCTCTACCTCGTCGCCAAGCTCGAGCGCCATCTCGACTGACCGGCGGTCGGCGCAACCTTCGGCCGGGACGGACCGTCCAACAGGTCTGAGGTGCTGCTCTCCTATATGATGCTTTCCTATATATGAACGTGGTAGGGTGCTGCTCGCCATGGTGACCCGACCGCCCGACCGCACCGCCATCGACTCGGCCAAGAAAGGCAGTGCCGACCTGCTCATCCTCGCGCTCATCGACGAGCAGGCCCTGCACGGCTACGACATCGCGAGGCACATCGAGGCGCGATCGGCGGGCACGCTGCAGTTCACGCTCGCGTCGCTCTACGCCACGCTCTATCGCCTCGAGGATCGCGGCTGGATTCGCGGCCGCTGGGTGGAGCGGGCCGGCCAGCGCCGCCGCCGCTATTACCGGATCACCGACAGCGGCCGCACGGTGCTCGCCGCGCAGCGCGAGGAGTGGAGCCGCTTCATCCTCGCCCTGTCACAGGTCGCGGGACTGAAACCCGCCTGAGGGGTGCCCGACGATGGCTACTCGACCCGACCGGCCGGATTGGCCGGCACTCGTTCGTGAGCACGCGACACGCGCGGCCATCGACTTGCCGCCGGCCACCGTGGACGAGATCGCGCTCCATCTCGACGACCTGTACACCGCCGCCCGCGCGGAAGGACTGTCCGACGTCGACGCGCAGGCACGCGCGCACGGCGCGCTCGAGGAGTCCGCGCTCGCCGTCCTGCGCCCGCACGCGGCCCGGGATGCCCGGCACCAGCGCCGTCGCGGCGCCGATGCCGACGCCCACACCCCCCAGAGAAGGAGTTTGTCCGTGCTCAGTGCCATCCGCATGGCGTTTCGCCAGTTCCGCCAGCACCCGACGTTCGCCCTGGTCACCGTCTTCGTCCTCGGACTGGGCACCGGCGCCGCGACGACCGTCTTCACCATCGTCGACGCCGTCGTATTGCGGCCGCTCCCGTACGCGAGCCCCGATCGTCTCGTCACCTTCTGGGACACCAATGCCGAGCAGGGGCTGGCCCACGATCCGATTTCGCCGGTCAACTTCATGGACTACCGCGCGCTGCCGGTCTTCGACGATGCCGCGGCGTGGTGGCGTCCGGGGGTGAACCTCGTCGATCCGGGCCTCGACCCGGTTCGCGTGAACACCATCGAGGTGGGCGGCAACGTGTTCGACGTGCTCGGGGTCCGGCCGCAGATCGGCGCCGGCTTCCCGGTCGACGGCCCGATGTTCGTCCAGAACGAGCTGGTGGCGGTGATCAGCGACCGGCTGTGGCGCACGCGCTACGGCGGCGACCCCTCGATCATCGGCCGGCCGCTCGATCTCAATGGCACGGCCTACACCGTCGTCGGCGTGATGCCGCCGAAGTTCCACTACCCCGATGACGTCGACGTCTGGCAGCGCCTGCGCTGGGATCTCACCCAGCACAGCCGGGCGGCGCACTTCATGGAAGCCGTCGGGCGGCTGTCGGACGGGACGACCTTCGACGAGGCGCAGGCCGCGGTGGAGACGCTCGCCCTGCGCATGCAGGGCGAGTTCCCGCAGACCAACAAGGGCTGGGCCACCCGCCTCATCCCGCTGCTCGACGAGCAACTCGGTTACTACCGTCCGGCGCTGATGGTGCTCTTCGGCGCCGTCGGCCTGCTGCTGGTGATCGGCTGCCTCAACGTGGCGTCACTGCTGCTGACCCGCGCGCTGTCGCGCGAGCGCGAGATCGCCGTGCGCATCGCGATGGGCGCCGCGCCGCGGCAACTGGTCACGCAGCTGCTGGCCGAGAGCCTGGTGCTGTCGATGGTCGGCGCGGGCATCGGCATCGTCGCGACCCTTGCCGCCTTGCCGATCATCCTCAGCCTGACTCCGCTCGACATCCCGCGGCTCGACGAGGCCAGCGTCAACCTGCGCGCGCTCGGCCTCGGCCTCGGCGTGGTGATTGTGACTACCCTGTTCTTTGGTCTCGTGCCGGCGCTGCTGTTGCTCCGCAGCCAGTTGACCGCGGACCTCAAGTCGGGCGAACGCGGCAGTTCGCGCGGCGCGCGGCGCATCTATTCCGTGCTCGTCGCGGGGGAGGTGGCCCTCGCCTGTGCGCTGCTCGTCAGCTCGGCGCTGCTCGTCCGCACCGTGGCCCGCATGACGGAGACGCCGACCGGCGTGAACGCCGACGGCGTGGTGACGACGAGGGTGCAGTTGTCGGGGAGCGCGTACACGTCGTGGCGCGTGACCGGCGACACGCACGCGGCGATCATCGAAGCAGGTACGCCAGCAGCCCGGCGTCATCGCCGCCGGCGGCGCAAACTTCCTGCCGCTCGAAGTCGGCTGGCGCGGCCCCTTCGGCATCGACGGCGAGCCGCCGCCGGCACGGCCGGAGGACGCGCCGCAGGCGCAGTATCACAGCGTCAGCGAGGGGTTCTTCGAATCGCTCGATGCGCAGATGGCGGCCGGCAGACCCTTCAACACGTTCGACATCCCCGGCGCCGCGCCGGTGGTGGTCGTCAACGACACGTTCGCCAGGCGATACCTCGGCGGCGCCTCCGCGGTCGGCAAGGTGATCACCTCATCGACCACCGGAATCGGACCGCTCGGACTCAACCTGATTCGCTCCCGCCCGGCCCCGCCGCCCGGAGAGCGGCTGCCTCCCCTGCCCCCGACCCGTTACGAGGTGGTGGGCGTCGTGAAGGATGTGCGCAACGTGCCGCTGGGGCAGACGGTCGAGCCCGCGATCTACTTCTCGACCCGGCAGTTCCCCTTCCGCGAGATGTTTCTCACCGTGCGGGCCGCCGACACCGGCACCGCCGTCGCGGCGATCCGCAACGGCCTGAAGAACGCGGCGCCCAACGTCCCGATGGCCACGGTGCAGACCTGGGGCGAGCGCTTTGGCGCCCGCACGGCGGAGCCGCGGCTGCTGATGACGATCCTCGTGTTCTTCGGCGGGCTGGCCGGCTTCCTCGCCGCGCTGGGGGTCTACGGCCTGTTCTCGTGGTCGGTGGCCCTGCGCACACGGGAGCTGGCAATCCGGCTGACCCTCGGCGCCCGGCCGGTGACCGTGGGCGGTCTCGTCGTACGGCAGAGCGTCCTGCTCGTGCTCGCCGGCCTGGCCATCGGCATCGTCGTCGTCCGCGCCGCCGAGGGCGTGCTCACCCGGGTATTGTTCGAGGTGTCACCCGGCGACGTCAGCGCAACGGTGATGGCCAGCCTGGTGCTCCTCGCCGCCGCCCTCGTGGCGTGCGTGCCGCCGGCGCTGCGCGCCATGCGGGTGAATCCGGTGGACGGCCTCCGGGCCGAGTAGCAGGGAGCACGCGCCTGCCCCGCGTGCGTGGGACCCCGGTCGTACAGAACCGGCCGGCGGCGTTGAATATGATGGGCAGCCGCGGATCGGCTGGAGAACAGCATGGCAACGAGCCCGGAAGCCGCGATGGCGACGATGGTCGCCTCGCTGAGAGAGAAGACCGGCAAGACCCTCGAGCAGTGGGTGGCGCTCGTGGGCACGAGCGGGAAGGTGAAGCACGGGGAGATCGTCGCGTGGCTCAAGTCCGAGCACGGTGTCACGCACGGCTATGCGAATCTGATCGCGCACAGCGCCCTCGAGAGCGACGCCGGGTCCGTGGCCGCCGGCGGCACCGACCTGGTCGAGGCGCAGTACGCCGGCGCGAAAGCCGGCTTGCGGCCCATCTACGATCGCCTGATCGCCCGGATCGAGGCGTTCGGTCCGGACGTGGACGTCTCACCCAAGAAGGCCTACGTCAGCGTCAGGCGATCGAAGCAGTTCGCCATTCTGCAGCCGTCCACCGCATCGCGGCTCGACGTCGGCCTGAATCTCAAGGGCGTGCCCGCGCAGGGCCGGCTCGAGCCCTCGGGCAGCTTCAACGCGATGGTCAGCCATCGCGTCCGCGTCGAGCGGGAGGGGGACGTCGATACCGAGCTCGTCGCGTGGCTGAAGCAGGCGTACGATGCGTCGTAGTCCTGCCCGGCTCCGGAAAACCCGGTAGACTCACGGCGCGTGGATCTCGACACACGAATCCGGCAGCAGGTGTACCTCACGGCGTCCAAGATCGGGCGGCCGCCCACGATCGCCGAGCTGGCCACCGCCGCCGCGGTCGGGGCCGACGAGGTGCGAGCGGCGCTCACCCGCCTCGCCGCCGGACGGATCGTCGTCCTGCAGCCGAGCGGAGAGATCCTGATGGCGCCGCCGTACTCCGCCATCCCGACGCCGTTCCTGGTCGAAATCAGCGGACGCCGTCTCTACGCCAACTGCGCCTGGGATGCGCTGGGCGTTCCGGCCATGCTTCGCGCACCCGCACGGGTGGCAGCCGGCTGCGGCTGCTGCGGTGACGCGATCGACCTGACGGCGCCGCCGGACACAACCCCCGCCTCCGACGCCCTCGTCCACTTTGCCGTCCCCGCCGCGCGCTGGTGGCAGGACATGGTCTTCACGTGAAAGACGATGCTGCTCTTCAGGTCCGAAGAGCATGTGGACCGGTGGTGCCGGCAGTGGTCGATGGCCCGCGGGGCCGTGCTCTCCATGGATCAGGCGAGCCGGCTCGCGCGCGCGTGGTTCTCGGCTGACCGCGGCGCGCCGGAATGGCGACGGCCGCCAGTGGAAACCGTCGAGGCGCTGTTCGCCTCGCTCGGCTTCGCCGGACCGTTCTGGCAGCTGCGCTGACGCGGCGCTGCGCCCGCTCCTGCAGCGTGCCCGGTCGGGCACGATGCCGCCGCCCGTCCCGGCTCCCTGAACCGCAGTAGACTCACGGGCGAACCTCGCAAAACCGATGGCGGGATACTCCATGAACCGATTCGCGCTCCTGGTCGCGGCCACCGGCTTGCTGTCGGCGGCGTGTTCGACGCCGACGCCGCCCGCGCCGGCGGCCGCGGGCTTCCCGGCTGGCGAGCTCGTCGACCTCTCGCACACCTACGACGCGGACGCCATCTTCTGGCCGACCGCGGCGCCGTTCCGGCACGACAAGGTGGCCGACGGCCTGACGCCCGGCGGCTACTACTACGCGTCCAACGACTTCTTCAGCTCGGAGCATGGCGGCACGCACATCGACGCGCCGCTGCACTTCGCGGAGGGCCGGCAATCGGTCGACCAGATCCCGCTGGACCGGCTCGTCGGCGAGGCGCTGGTGATCGACGTGACCGAGGCGTCGGGCCGCGACGCCGATTATCAGGTGACGCGCGACGACCTGCTGCGCTGGGAGCAACAGCACGGGCGCATCGAGGCGGCGTCGATCCTGCTGCTGCGCACCGGCTTCTCGCAGCGCTGGCCGGATGCCGCGTCCTACCTCGGCACCGCCGAACGCGGAGAGGCCGCGGTGCCGAAGCTGCACTTTCCCGGGCTGCACCCCGAGGCCGCGCGGTGGATCGTCGCCGAGCGTCCGGTGAAGGCGATTGGCATCGACACGGCGAGCATCGATTTCGGGCAATCGACGACGTACGAGTCGCACCGTGCGCTCTACGATCGGAACATCCCCGCATTCGAGAACCTCAACGCGCTGGAGCGCCTGCCGCCGCGCGGTGCCTGGATCGTCGCCCTGCCGATGAAGATTCGCGATGGCAGCGGCGCACCGCTGCGGGCGATCGCCATCGTGCCGAGCGGCGGCTGATGGGGCGCCGGCTGAGGTAGCCGGCCGTGCCATCATGAGGGAGCCCCGTCGTCACCGATCTCGCGTCCACATTGTTTTTGCGGAGCACACACCGATGAGTCCCTCAAACCCGGCCGTCGTCGAGCAGTTGTCGAAGCTGCTCGCCGCCAGTTACACCCTGTATCTCAAGACGCAGAACTACCACTGGAACGTGACCGGCCCGATGTTCACGACCCTGCATACCTTGTTCGAGACGCAGTACACCGAGCTGGCGGCGGCGATCGACGAGATCGCCGAGCGCATTCGCGCGCTCGACGCGAAGGCGCCGGGCAGTTTCTCGGCGTTCGCGAAGCTCAGCCCGGTGAAGGAGGAGACCGGTCAGCCGACGGCGGACAAGATGATTCGCAAGCTGGTGGCCGATCAGGGGGCGATCGACAAGATCGCGCACGACCTGTTCGACGCCGCCGACGCCGTCGAGGACCAGGCCACGGCCGACCTCGCGACCCGGCGCCTCGACGTTCACCAGAAGAACGCGTGGATGCTGCGCAGCCACCTCGAATAGACCGCGGCGGGTCGGCGCGGCCGCGCCCGACAGTTTCTCCCGCCGGCCGCCGGTTTCACATAGCATTGCTGGGCATGATCACCACCCGTCTCGCCGTGTTGCTGGCGCTCGCGGCGCTCGCCGCCGGATGCAGCCGCGTCGGCGCACCCGGTTCCCAGCCGGCGACCGCGCCGGGCCCGCCCGTCTACGACCTGATCATCGCCGGCGGCCGCATCGTGGACGGCACTGGCGCCCCGTGGTTCCGCGCCGACCTGGCCGTGGCCGGCGACCGGATCGCCGCGATCGGCAACCTCGCCGAGGCGCAGGCGAAGGACCGCCTCGACGCCCGCGGGCTGGTGGTGGCGCCCGGCTTCATCGACCTGCTCGGCCAGTCCGAGTTCAATGTCCTCGTCGACAACCGCGTCGCCAGCAAGATCACGCAGGGCATCACCACCGAAATCACCGGCGAGGGCAGCTCGATTGCGCCGGTCAACGACCGCATGGTCGCCGAGGGGCGGGCCTCGTACGACCACTTCCAGGTGACGCACGACTGGCGGACGCTGCGGGAGTACTTCGACCGGCTGGCGCGGTCGAAGTCCGCCGTCAACATCGGCACCTTCGTCGGCTCCGGCGGTCTTCGCAATTACGTCGTCGGCACGGAGGATCGGCCGGCCACCCCGGCCGAACTGGCGGAGATGAAGCGGCTGGTGGCGCAGGCGATGGAGGACGGCGCGCTCGGCGTCAGTTCGTCGCTGCAGTACGTGCCCAACCGCTTCGCGACCACCGCCGAGCTCGTCGAGCTCGCGCGCGTGGCCGCGGCGCACGGCGGGATCTACATCACGCACCAGCGGTCGGAGGGGAACAAGGTGTTCGAGTCGCTGGAGGAGGTGTTCACCATCGCCGCGCAGGCGGACGTGGCGGCCGAGATCTGGCACCTGAAGACGGCGTACAAGGCCAACTGGGGCAAGATGCCGGAGGTGCTGCGCCGGATCGACGCCGCGCGCGCCCGCGGGCTGCGCGTGTCGGCGAACGTCTACCCGTACAACCGCGCCTCGAACGGGCTCGACGCCTGCCTGCCGATCTGGGCGCGGGAAGGCGGCACCGAGGCGCTGCTGCAGCGGCTGCAGGACCCGGCGACGCGCGAGCGGATCAAGCGGGACATGGACGATCCCGACGCGCCGTTCGAGAACCAGTGGTACGGATCGGGCGGGCCGGCCGGCGTCATGCTCAGCTCGGTGCTCAACCCCGAGCTGCGCAAGTACGAGGGCCTCAACTTCGTCGAGATCGGCAAGGCGATGGGCAGGGATCCGCGCGACGCGGCGATGGATCTGGTGATTGCCGACAAGGCCGAATCGTCGGTGATCATCTCGATCATGCACGAAGACGACGTTCGCGCGGCGATGCGGCATCCGGTCGTGTCCTTCGACACCGACTCGGGCGCCCGCGCCGAAGACGGTCCGCTATCCGAATCGAAGTCGCACCCGCGCGCGTGGGGGACCTTCACCCGCGTCCTCGGACACTACGTGCGCGACGAGCAGCTGCTGCCGTTGGAGGAAGCAATTCGCAAGATGACGTCGCAGGCGGCCGCCCGCGTCGGCATCCTCGACCGCGGGCTGCTGCGCAGCGGCATGTTCGCCGACATCACGGTCTTCGACCCGGCGACGGTGAAGGACGAAGCCACCTTCGAGACGCCGAACCGGTACTCGACCGGGGTGCGGCACGTCTTCGTCAACGGCCGCGCCGTGGTGCGCGACGGGACGATCACCGCCGAGCGGCCAGGCACGCCGGTGTTCGGACCGGCGCGGAAGTAACGAGGGCCCCCGCCTGTCCACTCACCGGATGCGCCAGCCGTTCACGGGCCCGGCGTGGAAGAAGGCGGCCGGCGTCATGACGCCGTCCTTCTTGAACACCTGCCCGTCCTTCATCACGAACTGCACCTGCTTCAGCGCGTTCAGGTCGTCCAGCGGGTTGCCGGCGACGGCGATGAGATCGGCCATGAAGCCCGCCTTGATCGGGCCGCGCGTCGTCTCGGTGCCGCTGACCTTGTAGCCGTTCACGGTCATCGCGCGCAGCGTGTCGGCATTGGGAATGCCGGCGTCCTGCCACGTCTTCAGGAACTCCATGCACAGCTCGCCGCGCGTCTTGCCCTCGACCCAGTAGTCGGCGTCGGTCGAGAAGGTCAGCGGTACTTTGTTGTCATAGGCGTTTCTCAGGCCGGCGACCGTCCGCTGGTACGCCTCCTTCGACACCGGGTGTCCGGCCAGCCCCTCGGGGGTCTCCGTGCCGGCGCGCCAGATGCCCTTCTGCGCCATCAACTTGTGCATCTCGTCGGTGAGGGCGCCGGAGTGGGCGATCGACCAGATGCCGGCGTCGATGGCCTGGCGCGCGCCGTTGAGTGTCTGCACGTGCCCTTCGACCTTGAGGCCGGCCTTCGCCGCCTCGCGGATGAACAGCCGGATCTCGTCGGCGGTATAGCCGTAGGGCTTGCAGTCCACGCAGATCTTGATGACCCGGGCGCCGAAGAGGATGTTCTGGCGCACCGCCTTGACGATCTCGTCCGGCGTGTCGGCGTCGAGGTACTCGGGATAGACGATGTTGTGGTCCCTGGCCATTTCGGGCGTCGGGTAGAACTGCCCGCCCATGCCGCCGATGATGATGCCCGAGTTGACGATGGTCGGGCCGGGAATCCATCCCTGCTCGATCGCCTGCCGCAGCGCGGTGTCGGCGTAGTTGCCGTTGTTGCCCATGTCCCGGACGATGGTGAATCCCGAGGCCAGCATCTGGATGCCGTTGGACGCGGCCTGGATCGCGCGCAGCGCCGTCGATTCCTGGACGTAGGTGTAGTAGTAGATGTTGCTCTCGGGCACCGGCTTGTAGGTCAGCGCCAGGTGGTTGTGCGCCTCGACGAGCCCGGGGAGCACCGTCAGCGCGGACAGGTCGATGACCTGCGCGCCGGGTGGAATGGCCAGCGCCGGCCCGACCTCGCGGATGCGGGTGCCGTCGATGAGGATCACCTGATTGGTGAGCACCTGTGCGGTCTCGGGATCGACCAGGCGGCCGGCGCGAATCGCGGTGACGGCGGCGGGCGTCTGCGCGTGCAGACTCGCCGCCACGCACAGGCCGGCAACGACGGAGAAAAAGGGGTCGGGTCTCATTGAAGTTTCTGCCACCCGGGAAAAAGGGGTCGGGTCTAATTCAGATTTCTGCGACCCGAACTATTTCACGATTCGCCATCCGAGTACGCAGAAATCTGAATTAGACCCGACCCCTTTTTCTCCCGCGCTGCACTACAATCCCCCCTCCATGAGCACCTCGGCCCCGCGCCGCCACGGCGGCTTTCATTCCACGCTCGACACGGATCACCCCTACATCTTTCTCGACTCCTGCATGCAGATCTGGCCCGACGCCGACTTCGCGGCGGCGCATCGGCACGGGGTGACGGCCTATGGCGTGACCGCGTTCATGCCGCACGACACCTTCGACCAGGCCGTCGAGGGGCTGATGTTCTGGCACCTGATGGCGCGCCGCCATCCGAACCTCTACGTCGTGCACCGGGTGGACGACATCCACAGCGGCAAGCGTGCCGGGCGCGCCGGACTGCTCTGCTTCGCCCAGGGGGGTGACTGGATCGGCTGGAAGCTGCACCGCATCGAGGCGCTCTATCGCCTCGGCCTGCGCGTGATGATCCCGGCCTACAACCGGACGAACCATCTCTGCGACGGGCTGCTCGATCGAACCGACGGCGGCCTCAGCCGCTTCGGCGCGGCGGTCGTCGACGAATGCAACCGCCTCGGGATGGTGCTCGACTGCACGCACCTCGGGCATCGATCGAGCCTCGAGATCATCGAGCGCAGCACCGCGCCCACCATCTTCAGCCACTCGAATCCGCGGGCCGTGGCTGACAACCCGCGCAACATCAGCGACGAGCAGATCGTCGCCTGCACCCGTCGCGGCGGCATCGTCGGCTGCGTCGCGTGGGGCCCGCTGGTGATGCGGAAGGGGACGTCGCACTGGCCGACCGTGGACGAGTTCGTGGCCTGCATCGACTACGTCGCCCAGCTCGCCGGCGACAGCGCCCACATCGGCATCGGCACCGACATGTCGCTCGGCAGCTACCCGCCGCACGAAACCGACCCGTGGGGCGAGCCCGCGTACATCGGCATCGCCGAGGAGTACGGGCGGCACGTGACCCCGGACATTCGATCACCGCGCCGCTCGCTCGACGGGTTCTCCGACTATCCCGAGATCGTCAACGTGGCCAACACCCTGCTCGGTCGCGGCTACACCGACGCACAAGTCCACGGCATTCTCGGCCACAACTACCTGCGCCTGTTCGAGCAGGTCTGGACGCAGCCGGGCGCGACGCCCGACAGCGTCACCACGACCGCGTAACGCCCGCGGCGCCCGTCGTTCTCAGTGGCCCGCTCCCTCTCGCGGGTCCAGCGCATCGCGCAAGCCATCTCCGGCCAGCGAGAAGCTGAGCACGACCAGCGTGATCGCGATGCCCGGCGCGAACGCACCGAGCGGCGCGGTGCGCAGGAGATCGCGGCCGCGGCTGAGCATGGCGCCCCATTCCGGCGCCGGCGGCTGCACCCCGAGCCCGAGGAACGACAAGCCCGACGCGAGCAGGATCGCCGTCCCCAGCATCACCGTGGCCTGCGCGACGATCGGCGACACGCACATCGGCAGCACGTGCCGCGTCAGCATCCAGGTATTCGACGCGCCGGCGGCACGGGAGGCGAGGATGCAGTCGCGCGACACCGCCGTCAGCGCGGCGGTGCGGGTCAGGCGGGCAAACTGCGGAACGGCATACACGGCCACCGCAATGATGGTGCTCACATCGCCGGGGCCGAGCACGGCGATCACGGCGATGGCCATCAGCATCTCGGGAAACGCCAGCAGCACGTCCATCACGCGCAGAAACGCGGCGTCCGCGACGCCGCGGTACCACGCCGCCGCGAGCCCGGACGACACGCCGACGACCAGCGCGCTGCCGACGGCGACGAGGCTCAGGACGAGCGACACGCGGGCGCCGTAGAGCAGGCGGCTGAACGTGTCGCGGCCGAGATGATCGGTGCCGAGCGGGTGCGCCCACGAGGCTCCCTGGAAGTTGCTCGCCAGATCGATGGCGAACGGGTCGTGCGGCGCCAGCCACGGGGCGCCGACCGCGGCCGCGGCGGCGAGGGCGAGCAGGCACGCGCCGGCCACGGCCGACCGGTTGGCCACGAAGCGCGCGCGCGCCGTCCTCCTCACGGCCGCAGCCTCGGATCGAGCACCGGCGCCAGCGCATCGGTGAGTGCGTTGACGCACACGTACAGCGTCGCCACGACCAGCACGCCGCCCTGGATCATCGGGAAGTCGCGCGCGATGACCGCATCCACCATCATCCGGCCCACGCCAGGAATCGCGAACACGCTCTCCACCAGGACCGTGCCCGCCAGCAGCCCACCGAAGCGCAGGCCGACGATGCTGGTGATCGGGAGCAGCGCGTTGGCCAGCGCATGCCTGACCAGGACGCGCAGCTCGGCGACACCCCTGGCGCGGGCCGCGCGCAGGTACTCGTCGCCGAGCACGTCGAGCATCGCCGCTCGGGTCATGCGGGCCACCACGCCGGCCGACTGCCAGCCGAGGGTCGCCACCGGCAGCACGAAGTGCGCCGGCGTCCCGACCCCGATCGATGGCAGCAGGCCCAGCCACAACGAGAAGGCCAGCATCAGCATCAGCGCCAGCCAATACGACGGCGTCGAGACAGCGAAGAGCGTCGCGCCCATCACCAGGTGATCGACCGGCCGGTTGTGATAGACCGCGGCCACGCCGCCGGCGGCAACGCCGATCAGCACCGCCACGAGCACACTCCACGCGGCGAGCTGGATCGTGAACGGCAGTCGCTCGGCGATCTCCTGTGCGACCGGACTCCCGGTCCGAATCGACGTGCCCAGCTCGCCTTGTAGGGCGTTGCCGAGGAACGTCGCGAACTGCTCGGGCAGCGGCCGATCGAGCCCCAGGTCGCGGCGAATCTGATCGACGGTTTCGGGGCTCGCTTCGAGGCCGGCGGCAATGACCGCCGGATCGCCGGGAATGGCATGGACGATCAGGAACACGAGCAGCGACACGCCCAGCAGCACGGGCAGGGTACGGCTGAGCATGGCACGAAGCGTCCGCAGGATCAGTAGACCACCGCGCGTTCGAAGGTCACGATCCCGAGGGGCCACGGCGTGACGCCGGTGACCGACGAGCGCGTGACCACGATGTAGAAGTTGTCGAAGAGCCAGACGGCACCGGGGTCCTCGAGATACACGATCTGCTGGGCACGCCGGTAGAGCGCCTGGCGGGCGTCGGCGTTGGTCTCGCGCATCGCGGCCTCGATGACGCGATCGAACTCGGCGTTCGAGTAGTAGCCGTAGTTGTTCTCGTTGGTCGGCGCGGTCTGGAAGATCGGCCGCAGGCCCCAGTCGGCGTCGGCGGTGGACGCGCCGGCGCCCATGATGAAGATCTCCTGCGGGTTCTTCTCCGGCGGCAGCCCGGCCCAGAACTGGACCATCGTCCCCCAGTCGTAGACCTGGATGGCGGCGTCGATGCCGACCGCTTTCAGCTGCGCCGACACGGCCTCCGCCAGCTCCACGCCCATCGGGTATCGCGGCGTCGTCGCGATCCTGGTCCGGAATCCGTTCGCCAGCCCGGCGTCGCGCAGCAACGCTCTGGCTTTGTCGGGGTCGTACGGAATCTGCCCGAGGTTGCTGTAGCCGCGCATGATGGGCGTGAGCGCGCTCGTCGAAGGCGTGGCACCCCCGGTCATGAGCTGATCGACGATGGCGCGGCGGTCGATGGCGTAGGAGATGGCCTGGCGGACGCGGACGTCGTCCAGCGGCTTCTTCGTCACGTTGAAGCGGAACTGCTGCGCGCCGATGCTGGCGGTGCGAATCACCGTCACGCCTCCGGCCGCCTCGAGGCGCCGCAGGTCCGGGGGCGGCACGCGAGAGATCACGTCCACGTCGCCGGCCTCGAGCGCCAGGACGCGCGCCGCGCCTTCCGGGATGGGCCGGTAAACGAGCCGGCGCGTCGGCGCCGTTCCGCGCCAGTGGGCATCGACACGGTCGAGCACGATCTCCTGATCCTTCTTCCAGCTCACCACCCGGTAGGGGCCGGTCCCGGAGGTCGCGGGCGCGGATCGTCCGAAGTCGGTGCCGTACTGTGCGGCAACCGCCGGGCTGATGATGGCCGCGGACACGTGCGCCATGGTCGGCTCGAAGGCGCCGAACGGGTATTTCGTGACAATGCGGACGGTATACGCGTCCGCCACCTCGACGCGGTCGAGCATGACGAAGAGCGGCAGCCGCTTGTGCTTCTGCGCCGGATCGAGCACACGCGCGAAGTTGCGCTGCACGGCGTCGGCATCGAAGGGTGCGCCGTCGTGAAAGGTGAGGCCGCGCCGCAGGTAGAACGTCCACGTCACGCCGTCGGGCGCGACGTCCCAGCGCTCGGCCAGCCGGCCGACGATCTGCATCTTCTCGTCGAAGCCGAGGAGGCCTTCGAAGACCATCTGGATGACCTGGTCCGATTCGGTGTCCGTGGTGTTGTGCGGATCGAGGGTGGTGGCGTCGGCGGGGGCGGCGAAGATCAGCGTGTCGCGGGGCGCGCCGCCGTCGCCGGGTGCGGACGATCGGACGCAGGCGGCCGCCAGGGCCGCCAGCGCCAGCGACAGCACGAGGTGAGCGGCACGCAGCGCGAAACTCGGCACGTCGGCGGGATTATAGGACGGACCGGCGGTGGCCGGGATTCGCGTGCGCCTCGCCTTCGAGGAATTCGCAGTGGCAGTGAAACCCGAGATGCTCGTAGACGCGGCGTGCGCCCCTCTTGTCCTGGCTGACGTTCAAGACGATCGTCGAGACCCCCTGGGCGATCGCGTGCGCCACGACCGCGCTGGTCACGCGCGCCCCGAGGCCCTGCCGCCGGCGCTCGCGCCGGGTATAGACGTTGCCGACCGCGCACACCCCCATCTCGGGAGAGAACAGATGCGTGCCGGCGACGGCCACCAGATCAGTGCCCTCACGGATCCCGCGAAACGTGCCATGGCGCAGCATCCATGGATGAAAGAAGAGCGGCTCCTCGTGATGGCCGCGTCCATCCTCGTAGAGCGCCAGCACGGCCTCGAGATCCGATTCGTGCACCGGCACGACGTCGTCGGCCGGCACGGGACGAAACGACGCGGGCGTGACCGCCATGCGCCAGTTCGCGAGCGGCTCGGTCGCGCGGTAGGCCGGCGCCATGGCCGCCAGCGCGTCCGGCCGGAGGTGCAGCCCCACGATCGGCTCATCGATTTCGCGGAAGAGCGGGGCGAGGGCGTCCGCGTCGCCGATGGCAAAGACAATGGGCGGCGTGAACCCTCGATACACGAGCACGAGCGCCGGCGAGCCATCGGCGGGCGCGAACCAGGTGCAGTGCGGCGCGAGCTCGGGGCTGAGATCGCCGATGGCGTAGGCCGACCAGGCGCGGTCGCGGTCGAGCAGGGCACGGACACGAGTGAGATCGGTGAGTCGCGGCATCAGCGATTTCATTATCGCAGGCGTCATCGACGGGACGGCCCGCGCGCGGTGTCCTCGTCGTCCGATGACGCCGGGCACGCCGAACCCGTCGTCCCCCGCTACGCCGATCCAGCCTCCTGGCACGGTCGTGCCAGTTCCGTGAACCGGCACAGCGCATTGGCCAACACCATCTGCCTCGGCGTCCGGCACACCGGCTCGCACAATTGCGGCGACGCGACGATGAAGGCGGCGCACCGCGCGCGTGACGTGGCGACATTGAGCCGGTTGAGGCTGTAGAGAAACTCCATGCCCCGCGGCGCGTCCTCGGCGCGCGACGTCGCCATCGAGTAGATCACGACCGGCGCCTCCTGCCCCTGGAACCTGTCCACCGTGCCGACGGGCACCTCGCGGCCGGCGAGGCGTTCGGCGAGGCGGTTGACCTGCGCGTTGAAGGGCGCGACGATGCGCAGGTTCGGCCCCACGAGCTGGTGCGGGACACCGTGCTCGTCGACCCACATGGCACCGGGCGCCAGCAGCTGCTCCACCAGGCGCGCGACCCGGTCGACTTCCTCGCTCGAGCTGTTCTGATTGCCGTCATGCGCGACCGGCACCCACCACAGGCCAGCGCCATCGAAGTCGCCCGTGCCGGTCAGGCGCTGGCGCTCCAGGCCGGGCTTCGCGTCGAGCTTTCCCTCGTAGAACACTTCCGACGTGAAGGCACAGATCGACGGATGCAACCGCCACGTGGTCGGCAGGAACAGCCCGCGCTCCGGAGGCATCGTCGAAGCGCCGCCGAGGACGTGCTCCAGCGCCGAAACGCCGACGCCATCCGGATGCGACCCGCGCTGCGGCTGCTCGAGCTGCTGCGGATCGCCAAGCAGGACGAGGCTCCGCGCCGCCGCCGAGACCGCCAGCGCATTGGCCAACGACATCTGCCCGGCCTCGTCCACGAACAAAACGTCCACCGCACCGGCCGCCTCCGGCAGCGACCAGAGCCACGAGGTGCCGCCGAGCACCCTCACGCCACCGTCCGCGAGGGCGGCGAGCGCGGAGTCGTTCTCGCCGAAGACCCGCACCGCGGGGTCGTCGACCGGGATGGAATCCTCATCCAGCCCGCACCGGTGACCCATGCCGACGCGAGGCGGAGACTGCCCGGCGACGCTCGCGTGGCGTCTGTTCTGCTCATGGACGGCGTCGAGCAGGTTGCGAATGACCTTGTGGCTGACCGCGGTGACGCCGACTCTCCTGCCGGCGGCGACGAGCGCGCGGATCATCTGCGCGCCCACATAGGTCTTGCCGGAACCCGGCGGACCCTGCACCGCCAGGGTCGTGCGATCGAGATTCGGTGCCAGGCGCACGGCGAAGTCCGCCGCGCGTTCACCATCGTGCGGCCGGAAATCGCCTGAGTGCAGGCGCGGCGGCCGGCGGAACAGCAGGTCGGTGCCGCAGGCAGCCCGATCGAGCGTGTCGGAAAAACGAAGCAAGGCTTCCTGCTGGACCGACGTCGGGATGACCTCGGCCTCGAAGACCGCCGTGAGGTGACGATCTGCGGCGGCTCGCCCCTTCGCGATGTCGAGCGTCCGCCCGGCGCGATCGTGCGCCGTGACGACGCCGACCGGGTCCGCGCCGATGGTGCGGAGCCTCGAGCCGCGGTGGATCTCGGTTTCCTGCAGGGGATAGCCGTAGCGGTCCACCGCCGACTTCACGCTGCCATTCTTGTAACGTGTCTCCTCGACGCGCTCGATCTTCACCAGCCCGGCGATCGCCGCCGGTTCGTCGAACAGGTCCTGCTCCGGCAGATCGCGCAACCGAAAGAACTCCCACCACGCCGACTTGTCCTCGCGCCGGTGCCAGTCCAGCAGATAGGCGAACTGCCACACCTGATGCTGCGCATGATCGGGTGCGCTCGCCTCGGCCGGAATGCCACTCAGAAGCCGTGTGCGCGCCGTCTGCTGGCGTATCTCGAGGTCGCTCACCTGCTCGCTGGCGGAGTCCTCCTCCGGCGACGGACGCGCCACGTCTCTCCCGCCCGCCACCAGCGCGGCACGGCGGTCTTCCAGCCAGTCACGCAGCGCTTCGGTCGAGCGGCAGTCGTCGCGGTTGTATCCCTGCACCGCCGTGCGGACGTCCTCCGGGATCGCCGCCGGCGCATGCCCTTCGAGCGCGAGCTCGACGGCCTGCAGGTGCGCGCGTGCGTCGCGCAGGGGCACCTCGCGGACGAAGCGATAGAACGGCTCCAGCTGCTTGATCGAATAGCTTTCGACCCCGGCACGCAGGGCCTGCCGCACGATGGCGTGGAGATCGACGAAGCGGGCGCCGCGCAGCAGGCGATCGACCGCCTCGCCGCGCGTCGCGTAGCGACCCATCAACCGCTTCATGGCCGTGGGCTCGTAGTGGCCGAAATGATAGACGTGCATGCCGGGATCGGCGGCCCACGCCTGCATGATGCGGTCGATCGCTGCCTCGAATGCAGCGCGCTCCTCGGCATCCGTGAACGCCCACGCGCCGGTATACCGCGGACGCGAGGGCTCGCCCTCGCCGCGCCGCCAGAGCCCGAACAGATACTCACGGCCGCCGTCGCGCGCGAAGCGGGCGCCCTCGAGATCGAGGAACAGGTCGCCGGGAGCAGGCTCCGGCAGCCGGGCGAGACCCTGTTCGGCGGCGACGGGGAGCAGCTCGTGGACAGGCCGGCCGCCGGTCCGCTGCTCGTGCTGCAGGCGCGCTTGTTCGCGGACGCGCGTGTAGACCTCGCGCGATCCGCGCGTGGGCTGGAAGGCGATCGGCAGCGGCATCGCGGCGACGGCGGTCAGGGTCGCGTGCCCCTGCCCGGTCAGCTCCTGACGATGGAGGCGCGTGAGGCCGGCGATGAAGGACAGGTGATCGTCCTGCCGGCGGCGGGCATTGCAGCGCAGCCACCAGCGGCAGACCTCGCAGTCGTCCACCGGCTCGGGGTAGTGCCGGGCGAGCACGGTGTCGTGGCCGAGTGACAGGACGTCGGCGAGCTGGCGGCGAACGAGACGGTAATAGGCGGCGAAGTCGGCGAAGCGATAGGTGTGGACCGCCGCCGGCGTCACCACATGGAAACGCTCCGGCCGTGCGCCCTGAAGCGCCGCCAGCAGTTCGACGTAGGTGGCCAGTTGCAGGATGGTGCCGCCGCGGGTCTCGCGCGCGAGCTTCGTGTCGTAGGGTTCGTACGACCAGCCGCCCAGCGCACTGGGCATCTCCACACGGCACAGGATGTCGGCGTAGCCCATCCATCCGTCGCTGGCGAGCGCGGCCTGGACGATCACGCCGGCTCCGGCCCGCATGGCCTCGAGGGTCGCGCTCGCCCGCGCCGCGCTGTCGGCTCCGTCCGCGATCTCCGTGACCGCCAGTCCCCGGGCGCGCAGAGCCGTGACATACGCGCGCTCGTGCTCGGCGCCGCGATCGCGCAGCGCCTGCGCCATCGGGTCGTTCCAGGCCGGCCTGGCCAGCGCGCCGTGCGCCACCGCGAGGTCGAGCCCGGTGCGATGGCGGCAGGCGAGGAACCCGGACAGATCCGAGGGCGACAGGCGCAGACCAGCCGCGCCCGCACCCTGGTCATTCACCCGCACGACGTCATCCCCTCAACTCCCCTCCCCGACCTCCCGGCGCAGCTGGGGAAAGACCTTCGACACCTTCCCCAACACGTAGTCCCCATACGTGCCGGCGAACTCGTGCACGCTGGCGTGGTCCCACCGCGCGTCGCGATCGCGTGCGATGGCTGCCGCGTCGGGCATCTCGATCGGCTGGATACGGGCGTCGAACGCCGGGTCGAAGAAGAACGGGAACGACAGCCGGGCGCGGCGAGCCAGGTTGCGCACCCGGTGCGGGGTCG
This sequence comes from uncultured Acidobacteriota bacterium, assembly GCA_963707795.1. Taxonomy (GTDB): domain Bacteria; phylum Acidobacteriota; class Vicinamibacteria; order Vicinamibacterales; family UBA2999; genus JACCSI01. The sequence goes on from OY970174.1 coordinate 3,150,503, forward strand.
AACGGTAGTGCCCGCCGGTCATGCGATCGAGCATGTCCCCGATGTTGCAGACGAAGGACCCCGGCAGCGGCGGCGCCGGCACCCACCCGGTCCGCGACTTCACCTCCAGCCCCCCGGCATCGTCCTGCTTCAGGATCGTGAGCAGGCCGTAGTCGGTGTGCTCGCCGACCCCCCAGCGCGGTGCTCCGCCCTGGGCGTCAGCGGCCTCGACGCCATGGTCCGGCGGATAGCTGAAGATGCGGAAGAGCACCAGCGGATCGGCGGTATAGCGATCGGCGAAGTAGCCGCGCGGGAGGCCGAGACTGAGGGCAATGGCTGCCATCAACGTGTGCCCGAGCGCGGTCATGGCGTCGAGGTACGCGAGCACCGCGTCGCGCAGGTCGGGCATGTCGTCGGGAAACAGGTTCGCGCCATGCAGCGGCACGCCGGCCCGCACGCGCGGATCGTCGGCGCCGAGCTCGCGGCCGAAGTAGAGGCCCTCTTTCAGATCGGGCTTGCCCGACGTCAGCTCGCCGCCGACCGGGAAGTAGCCCCGCCATGCGCGCCCGCCGCGGGCCATGGCGATGTCCATCTTCACCGCCGCCGGCCGGGCGAAGAAGCGGCGCGCGGCGGCGTCCAGGCGCGCCTGCAGCGCCTCGTCCACGCCGTGCCCGACGACATAGAAGAAGCCGCATTCGCGGCAGGCGCGGGCGATGTCGGCGGCGACCCGTGACGGGTCGGCGCTCTGGCGCAGCGGCGCCAGGTCCACCACCCGCACGTCCGAAAAGTCGATGCCCACGGCGACCTCCCTCACGACGGCCGGCGCCACGCAGGCGCCGAAGGCGCGATCGGCGCTCAGCGGAAGCTTTTCTGCAGCTTCTGCAGTTCGGCGTTGCCCGGGCAGAGCCGCTCGTGCGGCAGCGCGACGAGCGCGCCGGGCACGGTGCCGCTCTGCGCGTGCATGTCCTGCGAGTCGGGCGAGATGTGCAGCAGGCCGGTCAAAACCTCGCCCGCCGCCTGCCGCTCGCGGATGTAGGCGTAGGCGGCATCGCGATCGGTGGGGTCGTAGTCGGCGGCCACCTTGCGCAGCCGCACCCACCCGCCGTCGTGCAGCATCACGTTCTGCACGGTCCCGGGGCCATAGTCGGCCGTGATCTCGTCGGCCGGGGGCACGAAGTCGGCCTGGACGACGGTCACCGCGTGCTCGCGGGTATAGGCGTAGCTCTTGGTCGAGCCCTCGTGGTCGTTGAAGGTGACGCAGGGCGAGATCACGTCGATGAACGCAAAGCCCTTGTGCGCGATGCCGGCCTTGACGATCGGCACCAGCTGCGCCTTGTCGCCGGAGAAGCTGCGCGCCACGAAGGTGGCGCCCAGGGTCAGCGCCAGCAGCACGCTGTCGATGGCCTCCATCGTGTTCGCCTCGCCCTTCTTGGCGGTCGAACCCCGGTCCGCCGAGGCCGAGAACTGGCCCTTGGTCAGCCCGTAGACGCCGTTGTTCTCGAGCACGTAGAGCAGGTTCACGTTGCGGCGGATGGCATGGCACAACTGGCCGATCCCGATCGACAGCGAGTCGCCGTCGCCGGACACGCCGATGTAGGTCAACTCGCCGTTGGCGGCGTTGGCGCCGGTGGCGACGGCGGGCATGCGGCCGTGCACGCTGTTGAACCCGTGCGCTTCGCGCAGGAAGTAGGCCGGCGTCTTCGACGAGCAGCCGATGCCCGAGAGCTTGGCGACGCGGTGCGGCGCGATCGACAGCTCCCAGAACGCCTGGATGATGGCGGCGGTGATCGAATCGTGGCCGCAGCCGGCGCACAGCGTGGTGATGGCGCCTTCGTAATCGCGGCGCGTCAGGCCGAGCTCGTTCTTCGGCAGCGACGGATGGAACACCCTGGGTTTGGCGATATAGGTCATGACTCGACTCTCCGCGCGCCGGCGGCAATCACGCCGCCCGCTCCAGCTTGGCCTTGACCCCCGAGATCACGTGGTGCGCGCTCATCGGGAAGCCCCCGTAGTAGCGCACCGACTCGAGCTTCTCCACCGGCACGCCGGTTTCCAGCATCAGCAGGCTGCGCAGCTGCCCGTCGCGATTCTGCTCGACGACGAAGTTGACGTCGTGGCCCTCGAGGAACGTCCGCACCTCGTCGGCGAAGGGAAACCCGCGGACGCGCAGGTAATCGAGGGCGATGCCGTCGCGCGCCAGCAGGTCCATCGCCTCGACGCACGCCGCGTGGCAGCCGCCCACGGTCACGATCCCCATGGTCGCGCCCGGCGCCTGCCGGACGATGGGCGCGGGGACGGCGCGGCTGGCGCTCTGGATCTTGCGGCCGATGCGATCGAGCACCTCGGTGTACTCGCGGTCGTCCTCGGTGTAGCCGCCGAAGCGGTTGTGCCCGGAGCCGCGCGTGAAGTAGGCGCCGGTCGGATGCGTGCCCGGGTAGGTGCGGTAGGTCACGCCGTCGCCGTCGGAGTCGAGGTAGCGGTGGAACTGGGTGACCTTGGCCAGCTCCTCGGCCGACAGCACCTTGCCGCGGTCCGGGCGGTAGCTGTCATCCCAGGTCAACGCCGGCACCATCCAGTCGTTCATGCCGATGTCCAGATCGCTCAACACGAAGACCGGCGTCTGGAAGCGATCGGCGAGGTCGAAGGCCTGCGCGGCGAGCGTGAACGCCTCATGCGGGTCGGCGGGATACAGGCAGATGTGGCGGGTGTCGCCGTGCGAGGCGTAGGCGCACATCAGCAGGTCGCCCTGCTGCGTGCGCGTCGGCATCCCGGTCGATGGACCGGTGCGCTGGACGTCGAAGATCACCGCCGGCACCTCGGCGTAATAGGCCAGGCCGATGAACTCGGTCATCAGCGAGATGCCCGGGCCGGCGGTGGGGGTGAACGCCCGCGCGCCGGCCCAGGCGGCGCCGATCACCATGCCGATCGCGGCGAGCTCGTCTTCCGCCTGCAGGATGCAGGCGAGGTTCTGCTTCGTCTCCGGATCGCGGCGATAGCGCTTGCAGAAGCCGCGGAACGCCTCCATCAGCGACGTCGCCGGCGTAATGGGATACCAGGCGCCGACCGTGGCGCCGGCGTAGAGGCAGCCGAGCGCCGCCGACGTGTTGCCGTCGATCAGGATGGCGTCGGTGGTCGCGGTCATCGGCGCCAGGTGCATCGGCAGCGGGCAGGAGAAATGCTCGCGCGCGTAGTCGAAGCCGAGGTCCATGGCGCGCTGGTTCGACTCCATCATCGCCTTCTTGGCGCCGTACTTCTCGTCGAGCAGGGCGCGGATGATCTCGGTGTCGAGGTCGAGCAGCGCCGCCAGCGCCCCGGCATAGGCGATGTTCTTCATCAGGATGCGCTCGCGGACGCCCTTGAACGTGGCGTTGCACATCGCGGCCAGCGGCACTCCGAGGTAGGTCAGATCCGGACGGTGCAGGCTGGCGTCGAGCGGCCACGACGAGTCGTAGAGCAGCCACCCGTTGGCGCGGACCTCGGCCACGTCCCTGGCGTAGGTGGCCGGATTGAGCGCCACCATCAGGTCGAACTCCGGCGTGCGCGCGGTGTAGCCGTGCTTGTTGACCCGGATCTCGTACCACGTCGGCAGGCCCTGGATGTTCGACGGAAACACGTTCTTGCCGGTCACCGGTACGCCCATCCGGAAAATGGCCTGCATGATCAGGCCGTTGGCCGAGGCCGAGCCGGTCCCGTTGGCCGTGGCGATCTTGAAAGCGAAGTCGTTCACCCGATCCATGGATTGTCGAATCCTTCGTGTCGCGGTTGCCCTGCTGCCGTGTTCCTGCGGCCGTGCCCGGCGGCGTCTCTGCTCCGCCTCGGCCTGGCCTGCTCCGTTCTGCTCTGCCGAACGCCGCCGCCCCGCTACACCCCGGTCAGCACCGCCTCGCGCGTGTCCTGGCCGGCGACGGGGACGTGCACGACGAACTTGCGCATGTCCCAGGCGTAGGTCGGACAGCGCTCGGCGCACAGGCCGCAATGGACGCAGACGTTCTCGTCCTTGACCATGATGCGGCCGGTCTGCTTCAGCGCCTCCGACGTGAACAGCGGCTGGTCGGGATGCGTTCGCGGCGCGGTGAGGCGGGCGGCCAGCGACGCCTCGTCTCCGTTGGCGGTGATGGTCAGGCAATCGGTCGGGCAGATGTCGACGCAGGCGTCGCATTCGATGCACAACGAGTCGGTGAAGTGCGTCTCGATGTCGCAATTGAGGCAGCGCTCGACCTCGACCCGGGTCTGCTCGGGGGTAAAGCCCTCTTCGACCTCGATGGTCATGTTCTTGAAGCGCTGCGGCATCTGCACGTGCCGCATCTTCACGCGCTGCGACGGGTCGTAGTTGTTGCTGTACGACCACTCGTGCAGGCCCATCTTGGTGCTGGTCAGCGCCATGCGATGCGGCGGCCGCTCGTCCACCGCCACACCGCGGCAGTAGTTGTGGATGGAGATCGCCGCCTGGTGGCCGTGCTCGACGGCCCAGATGATGTTCGCCGGCCCGAACGCCGCGTCACCGCCGAAGAACACGCCCGGCCGGGTGGACATGAACGTCTGCTTGTCCACCACCGGCATGTCCCACTTGGCGTCGAAGGTCAGCCCGATGTCACGCTCGATCCACGGAAACGCGTTGTCCTGCCCGATGGCCAGCACCACGGTGTCGCAGCCGATGACGATGCGCCCGACGACTTCCTGCTGCAGCCGCCCGCCGACCTCGGTCGACCTGAACTGCTCGAACTCCATCCCGGTCAGCGTGCCGTTCTCGACGATGAAGCGGACCGGCTGCAGGTTCTCGAGAATCTCGACGCCCTCTTCCTCGGCGTCCTCCAGCTCCCACGGCGACGCCTTGAAGTACTTGCGCGTCTTGCGGGCGATGACCTTGACGTCGGTGGCGCCGAGCCGCTTCGCCGACCGGCAGCAATCCATCGCCGTGTTGCCGACGCCGATGATGAGCACGCGCTGGCCGACCGACTCGACGTGCCCGAAATGAATCGACTCCAGCCACTCGATGCCGATGACGATCGACTCCGGCTTCGCCTCGCGGCGTCCTGGAATCTCCAGCTCCTTGCCCTTCGGCGCGCCCGTCCCGACGAAGACGGCGTCGAACTCGCGGCGGTCGAGCAGCGCCTGCAGACTCTCCACCGGCGAGTCGTAGCGCACCTCGACGCCCATGTCGACGATGTAGCCGATCTCCTCGTCGAGCACTTCCTCCGGCAGCCGGAACGCGGGAATGTTGATCCGCATCAAGCCCCCCGGGCGGGGAAGCTTCTCGAAGATCGTCACCGCGTACCCGAGCGGCATCAGGTCGTTGGCGACCGTCAGCGACGCCGGGCCCGCCCCGATCAGGGCGACCTTCTTGCCGTTCCTGGTCGCCGGCGCCGTGGGGAGGAGATGGCGCACCTCGTCCTTCTGATCGGCGGCCACCCGCTTGAGGCGGCAGATGGCGACGGGCTTGCCGTCCACCCGTGTCCGGCGGCACGCCGGCTCGCACGGCCGGTCGCACGTCCGCCCGAGGATGCCGGGAAAGACGTTCGATTCCCGATTGACCATGTAGGCATCGGTGAACCGGCCCTGGGCGATGAGGCGGATGTACTCGGGCACGTTGGTATGTGCCGGGCAGGCCCACTGGCAATCGACAACACGGTGGTAGTAGTTCGGGTCGTTGGTATCAGTACGTGTCATGTCGGTGACAGGCGGGGCCGCGTGCCCTGGAACACGTGTGCCGCCGGGGATGCCGGGTGCCTATGAGGGAATTCTATAGGAGATCCGGCGCCGGATCGGGGGCCGGCACGGGCGCCATCGGCGCGCTGGCGTCGGCAAGATGCGGCCGCAACGCGTCGGAAACCATGCCTTTTGCGAATCGCTCCGATGCGGTTTGCTGGACCACGGTCGGCACGAACCACCAGTCGGCCTGCAGGCGCTCGGGCGTCAGCTCGAGCACGACGTAGCCGCGCTGCCCCTCGCCGGCGACGAACTTCAGGTGCGGACGGCTGGCGTACAGCGCCGGAATACGGTCGGCGGCCGGGCCTCCGGGCGAGGTCACCGCCGGCGTCACGATCTCGCTGCCGATGCCACCCTTCCCGGTCGAGGGGTCGTAGGCGGCGGCGAACGGGTCGCGCGCCAGGTCGTAGGCCCACGAGCTGTGCACGTCGCCGGTGAGCACGACCAGGTGTCGCACCCCCGCCTGTGCGGCGGCATCGAAGACGCGGCCGCGCGCGGCCCGGTAGCCGTCCCACGAGTCGGCATTGCCGGCGGCGGCGCCCGCCGGCGCCTGCGGGGCGAACATCACCTGCTGCCCGAGCACCTGCCACGGCCGGCCCGCGGCGCGCGAATCGCGCAGTCCCTCGAACAGCCAGTCCTCCTGCGTCGCGCCGAGCAACTGCCGCGACGCACGCTCGATCGTGGCGACGTCTTCACGCGCCGCCTGCTGCTCGCGGCCCGCCAGCCGGGTATCGAGCATCAGCAGATCCGCGAGGTCGCCGAAGGCGAACTGGCGGTACAACCGGTAGGTGCCGTCCGGCGACTCGCGCACCGGCATCCACTCGCGCCACGCGCGAATCGCCGCCGCCCGGCGTGCCGGCCACTCCCCTTCCCCCGGATTGTGGTTCTCCGCGCCGTCGCTCCACGAGTTGTTCGCGGTCTCGTGATCGTCCCAGGCGACGATGAACGGATGCTGCCGGTGCGCCGCCTGCAGGTCCGCATCCTCGCGATACTGCGCGTAGCGCTGGCGATAGTCCTCCAGCGAGACGATCTCGCGGTCGGGCCTCGGCACGCGGCCGAACGGGGTGCCATCGCCGGCGCCCTCGCGATTGCCGTAGCGGTTGTTCGCGTACTCGTAGATGTAGTCGCCGAGGTGCAGGACGGCGTCGAGGTCGGCGCGCGCGGCGATGCGCGCGTAGGCATTGAAGTATCCGAACGGCAGGTTCGAACACGAGGCCACGGCGACGCGGACGCGGCGGGTGGGACGGGCCGGCAGCGTGCGCGTACGCCCGATTGGCGAGCGCGCGCCGCGCGCGGCAAAGCGGTAGTAATAGGTGCTGCCTGGCTCGAGGCCGACCGGGTCGATCTTCACCGTGTAGTCGCGCGCGGCGGAGGTGCGCATCGACCCGCGCGCGATCGCGCGCGACATCCGCGCATCGCGGGCGAGCATCCACTCCACGTCCACGGTCTCGCCGGGAGCGCCGGGGGTGACCCGGGTCCACAGGACGACACGGTCGCGCTGCGGATCGCCGCTTGCCACGCCGTGCCGGAACACGGCCGGACTGCCCTGGCGGGCGAAGATGCGCTCGACGCCGATGAACGGCGCCGAACCCACCACGACCGCGCCGGCGGCCATGAAGTCGCGCCTGCTGAAGCGACGCGGCGGCATCGATCAGGCGTCCTGGAGGTCCATGACGCCCGCCGGCGCCGTGCCGGGCAGGGACCGCTGTCCGCGCTCGAGCGCGAGCAGCGCCTGTTTGACCGGCAGGCCTCCCCCGTAGCCGACGAGCGAGCCGTTGCTGCCGATGACGCGGTGGCAGGGGATGACGATGGAGATGGGATTGGCGCCGTTGGCGAGGCCGACTGCGCGCACCGCCCGCGGATTGCCGAGCCGGCGCGCCAGCTCGCCGTAGCTGATGGTCTCCCCGTACGGGATCCGCTGCAGTTCGCTCCACACCGCGCGCTGGAACGCGGTTCCTGCCGGCGCCACCGGCAGCGCGAACTCGCGCAGCCGGCCGGCAAAGTACGCGGCGAGCTGCGCCGCCGGTTCGGCGAGACTCTGGTCGTCCGGTTCCCAGCGCGGGTCCGGGGTCACGGCCTTGCGGCCGTGCGCGAAGAGGAGGAAGCGCAGCCCGTCCTCGTCGCCGGCGGCGAGCAGCGGGCCGATCGGGCTGTCGAGCGTGCGGTACTTCATGACGTCAGTCTGTCAGTCCCCGCGTTCCGACGCGATCCGGCGCTTGCGCGGAACCGCTGGACGGGCGCGGACGCTGCCCGGCTGTGGGCAGTGCCAGCAGCAGGACCACAGGATACCGCGGCCGAGCTGCGCATTTCGACGGCGATGCAGCCATAATCCTGGCGTGCCTGTCAGCCTCGGATCGACCCAGCTGCTCGCCGCCGGCCGCCTGCGCGGCCGTCGTGTCGGCCTCGTCACCAACCCTGCCTCGGTGGACGGCTCGCTCCGCCACAGCGTCGATCTGCTGCTCGCGGACCGCCGCGTCGAGGTCGTCGCGCTGTTCGGGCCGCAGCACGGGTTTCGGTCCGACGTGCAGGACAACATGATCGAGACCCCGCACGGCGAGCTCGACGCCGGCGCCCGCCGCGTCCCGGTGTTCTCGCTCTACAGCGACACCCGCGAGCCGACCGCCGGACATGCTGCGGGATCTCGACACGCTGGTCATCGACCTGCAGGACATCGGCACGCGCATCTACACCTACATGTACACCATGGCCAACTGCATGCGGGCGGCGCGCCGGCACGGCCTCTCGGTGGTGGTGTGCGACCGCCCGAATCCCATCGGCGGAGTCGAGGTCGAGGGCATCACGCTCGAAGCCGGTTGTGAATCGTTCGTCGGGCAGTACGCGATTCCGACGCGGCACGGCATGACCATCGGCGAGCTGGCACGGCTGTTCAACGAGCACTTCGGCATCGGCGCCGACCTCGAGGTGATCCCGATGGCGGGCTGGCGGCGGACGATGTTCGCGGACGAGACCGGCCTGCCGTGGGTGATGCCGTCGCCGAACATCCCGACGCTCGACAGCGCCATTGCGTTTCCCGGCACCGTGCACGTCGAGGGGACGACCGCGTCGGAGGGCCGGGGCACGACGCGGCCGTTCGAGCTGGTCGGGGCGCCGTGGGTCCGGGCCGAACGCTTCGCCGCGGCGCTCAACAACCGCGGCCTGCCCGGCGTCTACTTCCGTCCGGTCGTGTTCGAGCCGACGTTCCAGAAGCACGCGCGCGTGGCGTGCGGCGGCTGCCAGATCCACGTCCTCGATCGGCGGTCGTTCCGGCCGGTGCTCACCGGGATGGCGGTGATCGACGAGCTGCGCGCCGCCGACCCGGCGAGCTTCGCGTGGAAGCCGCCGCCGTACGAGTATGAGCCGGACAAGCAGCCGATGGACGTCATCGCCGGGTCGCCCTCGTTCCGCGCCGCCATCGACGCCGGCGAGCGTGCCGAGCAGATCGTGGCACGCACGACCGCATCGGTCGCGGCCTTCCGCGCCCTGCAGCAGCGATTCTTCCTCTACGACTGACCGATGCCTCCACCCGGACTCGTCATCGAACGCGCGGTCACGGTCGAAGCGACGGCCGGGCGCGTGCTCGCGGCCTTCTTCGATCCGCACGCCCTGGCGGCGTGGTGGCGCGCGGCGCGGTCGGTCACCGTCGCGCGTCCGCTGGGGCCGTATGCGATCGAGTGGGCCGACCAGGACTACGGCGACGAGCTGCTGGGACGGCTCGGCGGGACCTTTCACGGCACGGTGATGGACTTTCGTGCCGGCGCCGGGTTCTTCCTCGCCGACGCGTACTGGAACCCGCCGGACGGTGAACCGATCGGCCCGATGGCGCTGGAGGTGACCTGCGCCGCGGCCGGGGGCCCGCACGTCACCGAGGTCAAGGTCCGGCAGAGCGGCGAGGACGAAGGGCCGCGCTGGCAGCGCTACTTCCACATCGTTGCCAGCGGGTGGCAGGTGGCGCTCGCCGACCTGAAGACGTACCTCGAGGACACGGCGTCGAGGAGCCGCGGATGACGCGGCCCGATCAACCGGTCTTCATCAAGGCGCTCGGGCTGTGGGACGTCATCGCGATGAACATCGTCGCGGTGGTCGGGCTGCGCTGGATCGCGCGCAGCGCCCGCCTCGGCGCGCCGTCGGTCTCGCTGTGGCTGCTCGCGTGCCTGGTCTTCTTCGTGCCGCTCGCGCTCGCGCTGATCGAGTTGTCGAGCCGCCACCCGGAACAGGGCGGCATCTACGCCTGGGTGCGCCGCGCCTTCGGGCCGCTGCACGGGTTCGTCTGCGGCTGGTGCATGTGGGTGAACAACCTGTTCTACTTCCCGTCGCTGCTGCTGTTCGCGGCCGCGAACTTCGCGCTGGTGCTCGGTCCGGCCGGTGACGGCCTGGCGGACAACCGCCTGTATTCCGTGCTCTTCGTTCTCGGCTTCCTGTGGTTCTGCACCGGGATCAACATCATCGGACTGGCGGCCGGCAAGTGGGTCCAGCACGTCGGCAGCACCGCCACCTGGATTCCGCCGGCGCTGCTCGTCGTGTGCGGGGCCATCGCGTTCGCCGTCTTCGGATCGGCCACGTCGTTTGCGCCGGCCGAGCTGGTGCCGCGCGACGACATCCTGACGACGATGAGCCTGTGGTCGTCGATGTGCTTCGCGTTCTCGGGCTTCGAGATTGCGTCCATGGTCGGGCAGGAGGTGAAGAATCCGCGGCGGACCATCCCGCTCGGCGTGCTCGTCGCGGGCGTCGCGGTGACCGGCATTTACATCCTGAGCTCGGCCTCGGTGCTGGTCGCGGTGCCGGCGAGCGAACTGGCGGAACGCAGCGGCATCGCCGACGCGGTCGATCTCACGACCGGCCGGCTCGGACTCGCGGGCATGGGCGCGCTGACGGGACTGCTCCTCGTCGTCGGGTCGATCGGCGGGACGAACTCGTGGGTGGCGGGGGCGGCACGCGTGCCGTTCGCGGCCGGGGTCGATGCGGTGCTGCCGGCGTCGTTCGCCCGCCTGCACCCGCGCTACCGCACGCCGCACGTGGCGTTGGTCGTCCAGGGGCTGGCCGCAACGGTCCTGTTCCTCGCCAGCGTGTTCGTGTCGCTCGGCGGCGAGCGGACGACCGTCCAGGAGTCGTACGACATCATGGTCAACCTGACGATCCTGATGTATTTCGTCCCCTACCTCTACCTGTTCGCGGCGTGGATCGCGCTGCGCCGGGCGGAACCGGCCGCGGGCCCCGATGGCGACGCCGTCACCCTCCCCGGGGGGTGGGCCACGGTGTGGCTGACGGCCTCGTGCGGCTTTCTCGCCACGCTCATCGCCATCGGCCTGGTGTTCGTGCCGCCGCCCGACACGACCAACGTCCTCAACTACGAGGTCAACCTCGCCGGACAATCGATCCTGCTGGTGGTGATCGGCTTCGGTTTCTACGCCTTCGCGCGGCGCCGCGCCGCGCGCACGAGGTAGCGGTGTCGTCCACGGCCGACGTCGTGATCGTGGGCGGCTCGGTCGTCGGCTCGAGCGCGGCCTGGCACCTGCGCCAGGACGGCTTCCGCGGCCGCGTGCTGGTCGTCGAGCGCGACCGCTCGTATCGCCGCGCGTCGGCGACGCTGGCGATGGGGGGAATCCGGCAGCAGTTCTGCACGCCCACGACGGTCCAGATGGTCCAGTACAGCGTCGGGCTGTGGAAGACCTTCGACCGCCGGCTCGCCTTGCCGTCGCACGTGCCCGCGGCGCGCTTTCGACAGCGCGGCTACCTGTTCCTCGCCGACAAGCAGCGGTCCGCGGCGCTGATGCGGCGCTACGAGCAGGAGCGGCGCGCCGGTGCCGTGGTGCAGTTGCTGTCGCCCGACGACATCCGTGCGCTCGTACCCGACCTCGCCCTGGACGACATCGTGTTCGGCGTGTTCGGTCCCGAGGACGGCTACGCCGAGCCGCGGGAAGTCTTGACGGGATTCCAGCGCGCGGCCGCCGCGGCCGGCGTCGAGTACCTGGACGACGAGGTCGTCGGCGTGACGGTCAGCAACGGCGCCGTGGCCGGGGTGACCCTTGCGTCCGGAGCCGCCGTCGCCGCAGCGATCGTCGTCAACGCCGCCGGCCCGTGGGCGGGGCGCGTCGCCGCGCTCGCCGGACTGGACGTCCCGGTGCAGCCGATGCGGCAGATGCTGTTCCGCGCCACGCTGCCGCGGCGATGGCCGACGCGGTTCCCGATGGTCATCGATCCGGGAGGCGTGCACTGGCGCCATGCCGATGCGCGCTCCGACGCCGAGCCCGATCGCATCGTGGTCGCGTTGACGAAGTGGGGCGAGGCCCTCGGCGAGAACTTCGCGCCCGACACCGGGCGCTGGGCGGCCGAGTTCCTGCCCGCGCTGACGCGACGGCTGCCGGCGTTTGCCGCGCTCGGTGATGTGACCGGATGGGCGGGTCTGTACGAGATGACGCCGGACCACAATCCGGTGCTCGGCGAGCATCCCGCGCTGCGCGGGTTCATTTTCGCCAACGGCTTCAGCGGCCACGGCCTGATGATGTCGCCGGCCACCGGCCGCATGGTCTCGGAACTGGTGCGGACGGGGCGAAGCGAGACGTTCGACATCTCGATCTTCGCCCCCGACCGCTTCGCGCGCGGGGCCCTGGTGCACGACGCCGCGACCATCTGACCGTCGCAGCGTGCCCGTGCCGGGTGCTGCCCGTGCCGGCTACTGTCCCAGTGAGATGGCGAGGCCCCTGACGATCTCGCCGTTGCCGATCGCTCCGATCACGCGCGCGCCACCGCCGGTGAAATCGACCAGCAGTGACTGGCCGGTGCCGCCGGGCGCCGTGACGAGCAGGATCTGCCGCAGGCTGATGTCGAAGCCGAGCACGTCGCCGGCATCGCCGCCCAGCGGCAACACCGTGTTCAGCGTCCCCGCGTTCGGCGGATCCTGCCGTGCCGCGATGTCGAGGCCGGTGTCGATCACGAACAGCGTGGTGCCGGTGGCGGGATTGGTATCGGGGTTGGTATACGCCGCCCCGCCCACGCGAGGCGTCTGCCCGGCGTTGGCATCGGCCGGCGCGTAGGCGAGCATGCCGTCGACCGCCGCCACGGCGCCGGTGTCGGGATGCAGGCGGAGGTTCTGCCCGGTATCGCTGACCAGGCGAATGCGATCGACGGTCGGGTTGAAGTCGAAGCCGAACTCGTTGCCGGCCAGCGCCGTGGACAACGTCGGGCCGATACGCGTCGCCGACCCGGTTTGCGTGTTGATGACATAGAGCTGACCGGTGCTACCCATGCCATAGAGCTGGTTGGTCGCCGGCCGGAAATCGATGCCGACGATCGACTCGCCGGTGTTGAGCGGGCCGATGGCCAGGCGAGAAAGGATGGTGCCCGGCTGGCCGGCGGCAAAGCTGATGAGCTCGTTCGCCGCGTTGGTGGCAAAGACAACTTCCGCCGCCGGCGTGGCCGGCAGGCCGAAGAAGACGGCCAGACTCGGCACCGGCTCGCCGCCGCCGATGCTGCCGGCATTGCGCAGCGGGCCGCCGCTGAACTGCAGCAGCGACGAGGTGGTCGAGCCGGGGGCCTGCACGGCGATGAACGCGTCGGTCAGGCCGATGTCGAACCCGGCGCGCGCGACGTCGAGACCGAGCGCGAGGAGGGTGTTCAAGCGTCCCTCGTTCGGCGGATTCTGCGTCGCCGCGATGTCGAGCGCGGCGTCGATGTCCACCAGCAGCGTGCCCGTTGCGGGATCGGTGTCGGGGTTGGTGTACGCGGCGGCCGTCACCTGCGGCGTGCGCCCCGCGTTCGGGTCGCCGGGCGCGTAGGCCAGCGTTCCGTCCACGAACGCCACCACGCCGGTGTCGGGGTGTAGCCGCAGATTCTGTCCCGTGTCGCTGACCACGCGGATGCGGTCCACCGTCGGATTGAAATCGAAGCCGAAGTCCGTGCCCGCGAGCGCGGGTGTGAACGGGGTGCCGACGCGCGCGGCCGCTCCGGTCAGGTAGTTGATCACGTACAGCTGGCTGGTGCTGCCCAGCGCGTAGAGCTGGCGCGTGGCCGGCCGCACATCGATGCCGAGAATCGATTCGCCGGGCCCGAGGTTCGAAATCGGCACGTCGTGCAGCAGCTGCGAGGGGTTCGCGGCCGAGAACGCAATCAGGCGATTGGACGGTGTCACGCCCAGGAGCAACGCGCCATCGCCCTGCGCGCGCGCCGGGCCGGCCGACATCAGCACGAGCCCGGCAACCACGAACGCACAGACGACAGCGTTCGACCGACAAAGATGACCCACTACGCGCATCAACGAAACCTCCTCGGAACACGCAGCTCAACCGTTCAGACGACGGCGATCCGGTCCGCGGAGGTAGGACGCGGCATTCGAGCCAGGGGGTTCAGCTAGAGCTGGCGCACGCGAAGGAAGTTGGCGGCATTGCCGGTGAGCTCCGGGCTGCCGCCGACGACGACCACGCGGGCGGGCGAGGGAAGCAGTCGCTGCTGCTGCAGCGACGCCACGACCCGCACCGCGGCGGCGTCCTCGTCCTCGAACGCCGGATCCACGACGGGCACGACGCCCCACCACAGTGCGAGGCGGCGCGCGACGTCCGTGGTCCCGGTGATCGCGAAGATGCCGGCCGGGGGGCGGCGGGCCGAGAGCAGCCGGGCGGTACGGCCCTCGTGGGTGAGGGCGAGAATCGCGTCGGCGCCGGCGCGCGTCGCCAGGGTCACGGCCGCATCGCACAGCGGCGGGAGATGATCGGGCCGTTCCGGCGCCGGGTTGGGCAGCGCCCACAGCGGCGGGACCGACTCGGCATTGCGGATGATGGTGTCGAGCATCTGGGCCGAGCGGACGGGATAGGCGCCGATCGCGGTTTCGCCCGACAGCATGATCGCGTCGGCACCCGCGTCGACGGCGCCGGCCGCGTCCGACACCTCGGCACGCGTCGGCCGGGTCTCGGTGCGCATCGACTCGAGAACTTGCGTCGCGACGATCACCGGCACGCCGCGATCGCGGGCGAGGTGGAGGACCTGTTTCTGCACCTGCGGCACCTGTTCGAGCGGCATCTCGAGGCCGAGATCGCCGCGCGCCACCATCACCGCATCGGCGGCGTCGACGATTTCCGGCAAGCGGCGAATCGCCTCCGGCCGCTCGAGCTTGGCGACGATCGGCAGATGCGGCCGCCCGGCCTCGGCGGCGATGGCGCGGGCGCGCGCGATGTCACCGGGACTCTGCACGAAGCTGAGCGCGGCCAGGTCGATCCCGGCGGCGAGGCCGAATCGCAGATCGGCCTCGTCCTTGGCGGTGACGCCGACCTCGGGCAGCGGCACGCTGGGTGCGTTGATGCCCTTGTTCTCGCCGAGCGCGCCGCCGTCCACGACGCGCGTCGCGATCGAGGTCGCCGCCGTGGCCTCGACCACCAGCTCGATGCGCCCGTCGTCCAGCAGCAGGCGGTCGCCCGGCCGTACCGCGAGCGCCAACGGCGCATAGCTCGTCGAAATCACCCCCGGGCGGCCAATCGCATCGCCGATCCGGATCTCCAGCGGCTCGTTGCGCGCCAGCAGCAGCGGGCGGTGATCCTCGAGCAACCCGGTCCGGATCTTCGGACCGCTCAGGTCCTGCAGGATCGCCACTTCCCTCGCCTGGATTCTGGACGCCTCGCGAATCGCCGTGACGACGGCACCATGGCTGGCGTAGCTGCCATGCGAGAAGTTCAGGCGGAAGACGTCCACGCCGCCGGACATCAAGGCGGCGATGGTGGCGGGGTCGCTCGACGCCGGCCCGATCGTCGCGATGATCTTGGTGTGCCTCACCGCTACAGGGTACATTTGAACGTCGATGAGTGCGATTACGCCGGCTCCCGTGGACGACTACCTCCGCGCCCTCTCCCGCACGCCGCATCCGGTGCTGGATGCGATCGCCGCGGAAGGCGCCGCCACTGGCCTGCCGATCGTCCACCCGCAGACGGGCGCGCTGCTGCATGCGCTCACCCGGGCGGTGCGAGCGACGCGGGTCCTCGAGATCGGCACGGCGATCGGCTACTCCGGCCTGTGGATGGCGACGGCGCTGCCCGCCGGCGGCCAGCTGCTGACACTCGAGCGAGACGCGGCCCGCGCGGCGCGGGCGCGCGAGCATTTTGCCGCGGCCGGCGTCGCCGAGAAGGTGTCGGTCATGGTCGGCGATGCCAGCCGCTATCTGCACAAAGTGGCCGGGCCCTTCGATCTCATCTTCCAGGACGGCGACAAGACCGCGTACGGGCCGATGCTCGACCGGCTCGTCGACCTCCTCGGACCCGGGGGGGCGCTCGTCACCGACAACATCCTGTGGGGCGGCGAAGTGATCCCCGGCTACGTCGAGCCGCGGCACGACGCCGGCGACACGGCAGCCATTGCCGCCTACAATCGAAGGCTGATGGACGACCCGCGCCTCTACACCACGTTTCTCCCCGTCGGCGACGGCGCCGCGTTGGCGATCAAGCGCTGAGGACCGCCGCATGACCATTGCACAGTGGCTCGAGGACGCGAAGGCCGACGCCTATCGCCGCAAGCTGCCGGAGCTGGCGGACCTGCTGGAAGGACTCGCCGTCGCGACCACCGCGCTGCGCGCGGCGGACTGGAACGACGATGCCGCCGGCGAGACGCACGCGGAACCCGGGTCTCGGTCGAGTGGAGAACCACCGGCATGACCGGCGAGGTCGAGCCCATCGTCGCGCTCGCCCCGCGCGTCGCCAGCGGCGAGCTGCACGCCGAGCGGCTCGCCGAGGACGCCCTGAGCCGGATCGCCGCGCTCAACCCGCGGCTCAACGCGTTCATCACGGTGACCGCCGACGACGCGCTCGCCGGCGCGCGCCATGCCGATCGGGAGATCGCCGGCGGGCGCTACCGCGGGCCGCTGCACGGGATGCCGCTGTCGCTCAAGGACCTGATCGACGTCGCCGGGCTGCCGACGACGGCGGCGTCGAAGCTGCGCGAAGGCCGGCGCGCCGTGCAGGACGCGCCGCTGGTGACGCACCTGCGCGAGGCCGGCGCCGTGTTCGTCGGCAAGACCAACCTGCACGAGTTCGCGTTCGGCACCACGAGTGAGGACTCGGCGTTCGGCCCGGTCCGCCACCCGCTCGACGACCGCCGCTCGCCGGGTGGATCGAGCGGGGGATCGGCGGCGGCGGTGCGCACCGGCATGTCGGTGGCGAGCGTCGGTACCGACACCGGCGGATCGATCCGGATCCCCGCCGCGGCGTGCGGCGTCGTCGGGCTGAAGCCCGGGTGGTCGGAAGTGGCCGCCGTGGGCGTCGTGCCGCTCAGCCGGCAGCTCGATCATGTCGGGCCGCTGACGCGAAACGTGGCGGACGCGGCGCTGCTCTTCGACGTGCTGCGCGGGCTGCCGCCGCGGGAGCACCTGGTGCCGGCGCCGGAGGCGCGCAGCCTGACGCTGGGCCTGCTCGGCGGCTACTTCATGGACCGCCTCGGCGACGACGTCGAGGCCGGCATCGCGGCGGCGATCGACGGCTTGCGCCGCGACGGCATGAAGGTCGGCGAACAGTCGGTGGCGCATGCCCACGACATCGCCGCGGTCTACCTGCATCTCGTCCTCGCCGATGCGGCGGCGTATCACGCCTCGTCGCTCGACCAGCGGCCGCACGCATACACGCACAACGTCCGCATCCGCCTCGAAATGGGCCGCGCCATCCTCGCCGAAGACTATCGCCGCGCGCTGCGCGGGCGCGTGGTGCTCCAGCGCGAGGTGGACCAGGCGCTGCACGGCGTCGACGCGCTGGTGCTGCCGGCGCTGTCAATCGAGGCGCCACCCCTCGGCGCCGCGAGCGTGCCGGTCAAGGGCGGCAGCGAGCCGGTTCGCAGCGCCATGCTCCGCTGCACGCAGCTGTTCAACATCACCGGCCATCCCGCGATCGCACTGCCGTGCGGGACGACGCGGACGGGGCTGCCGATCGGGCTGCAGCTGGTGGGCCATGCCGGACGGACGCCGGACCTGCTCCGCGTCGCCCGTGCCGTCGAGCACTCGCTGTTGACGCGCTGATGCTGACGCGGCTGTTTCACCACTGGGAAGCGCGGCTCGCGGCCGGCACGCGCACGGCGCGCGTCGTCCGGCCGTTCGAGTGGGGACTCGACTGGATCCCGACGAACGGACACGGGCCGGAGACGGCGCCCGAGCATCGGCTGCGCGCGTGGATCGACGAGGTGATGGCCGACACCGACGCGTTCTTCACGCCGTCGCCGACGACCGAGTACGACTTCGCGCCGGCGGCTCCGGCGGTGGCGCGCGGGGGCGAAGCGGGCACGCTGCGCTTCCCCAGCGCCCTGACCACGCCGCACGAGTCGAACAACACCGTCCACGCCCGGTTCTTTCCGGCGCGCGACCGGCGGCGCGCCGTGGTGGTGCTGCCGCAATGGAACTCCGACGCCGACGGTCACGCCGGCCTGTCGCGGCTGCTGGCACGGCTGGGCATCAGCGCGCTGCGCATGAGCCTTCCCTACCACGACCGGCGCATGCCGCCGGAACTGTCCCGCGCCGATTTCATCGTCAGCGCCAACGTCGCGCGCACGGTGCAGGTCTGCCGCCAGGCGGTGCTCGACGCGCGGCGGGCCTTGTGGTGGCTGCGCGATCAGGGCTACGAGAGCCTCGGCCTGCTCGGCACCAGCCTGGGGTCGTGCCTGGCGATGCTCACCGCCTCGCACGAACCGCTGGTCCGCGCCCAGGCGCTCAACCATGTCTCGCCGTTCTTCGCCGACGTGGTCTGGCGCGGCCTGTCGACCTCGCACGTCCGCGCCGGTCTCGATGGCCACGTCGAGCTCGACCTGCTGCGCGAGCTGTGGCGGCCGATCAGCCCCTGGTCGTACCTCGAGCGATCGCGCGGCCGCCGGACCCTGCTCGTGTATGCGAAGTACGACCTGACATTCCCCGTCGACCTGTCGCGTCAGCTCGTGGACGAATTCGCACGCCTCGGGATCCCGACCGACGTGGCGGTGCTGCCGTGCGGCCACTACAGCACCGGCGAAGCGCCGTACAAGTTTCTCGACGCGTATTATCTGGCGCGCTTCCTGCGCAGGAACTTATAGGGCGCCGCCGCCGTCCAAACGGGGAGCGACAAAACCGGTCGCACACGGCTGGGGTGTAGAATCCGCCCCGGGGCCTGTCATGGACGCCCGCATCTCTCGCCAGAGCTCGCTCGGCAGCCTCAGCGTCAGCCTCGTCGGCATCGTCGGAATTCTGGCGGTGGTGATGGCTGGCGCCACGATCTGGCTGCTGCTCACCGATCCGGTGACCGTCGCCGAGTCGGTGGATGCGGGCGAGGTGTCGCCGCTGGTGCGCTCGCTCGCCGGCGCCATCTACGAAGCGCTGCGCGGGTTGCTCAGGTTCCTCTAGTCACACCTCGAGCACGACTTTTCCGAACGGTCCGCCCTGCTCGAGGTACGCGTGTGCCGCCGCGGCCTCGGCCAGCGGGAACGTGCGGTCGACGACCGGCTTGACCTGGCCGGAGAAGAAGAACTGGGCCACCCGCAGCAGCTCCGCCTTCGTGCCCATGTACGACCCCATCAGCGAATACTGCCGCGAAAAGAGGAAGCGGAGGTCGACGCTCGCGCGGTAGCCGGTGGTGGCGCCGCACGTGACCAGGCGCCCGCCGCGGGCCAGGCATTTCAGGCTGCGATCCCAGGTCGCTTCCCCGACATGCTCGATCACCACCTGCACGCCGCGGTTCCCGGTGAGGCGGCGAATCTCGGCGGGCACGTCCTGGGTGTGGTGATTCACCACCTCGTAGGCGCCGAGCTCGCGCGCGCGCGCCAGCTTCTCGTCAGTGCCGGCGGTGGCGAACACCCGCGCGCCATGCAGCCACGCGATCTGGATGGCCGCCTGGCCGACGCCGCTGCCGCCAGCGACGACGAGGACGTCCTCACCGGGCCGGACCCGGGCGCGCGCGACCAGCATGTGCCAGGCGGTGAGGAAGGTGAGCGGGAACGCCGCGGCCTCGACGAACCCGATGGCGTCCGGAATCGGCACCAGGTTCTGCACCGGGACGGCCACGAGCTCCGCGTAGCCGCCGTCGCTCTGCGAGCCGAGGACGTCGTACTCCGGGCACAGGTTGTCGTGCCCGTCGAGGCAGGCGTCGCAGCGGCCGCACGACAGCCCAGGCTGCACCAGCACCCGCCGGCCCGGCGGCCAGTCCTGCGCCGACGACTGCACGACCTCGCCGGCAACGTCGGCGCCGAGGATGTGCGGCATCGGCGCCCGCGACACGCCGCGGCGGTTCCAGATGTCGAGGTGATTGAGCGCGCACGCGCGCACGCGGACCAGCGCCTCGCCGGCGCGCGCCTGCGGATCGGGCGCCTCCTCGTAGCGGAGCACGTCGGCGCCGCCGTGCTGGTGAAATCTGACTGCCTTCATGGCGCTCCTCGCGTGCGGTCCACGGCCACTCCCCCGCTGATCAGGCGCTCAGGACGAACGGCTCGCCGAGATTGAGCGACGCCAGCGACGCGGCGATGCGATCGTGGTCGCCGACGGCGAGCGTGACCATGCGCGCGGTATCGAGATATTCGCGTGCGACGCGGGTGACGTCGTCCAGGGTCACCGCCGCCACCCGCGGCACGAACTCCTCGAAGTACGAATCGGGCAGCCCGTGCAGCGCGAGCTGGGCGACGCTGCGCGCCACGTGCTGCGCCGTCTCGAAACCGCGCGGATAGCCGAGGGTCACCGCCGACCGCGCCGTGGCGATCTCGTCGGCGGTCGCCGGGCGGGTGCCGCGGATGTCTTCGATCTCGCGCCGCGCCTCGCGAATGGCGTCGGCGGTGACCTCGGTCTGCACGCTGGTGGCGAGGGAGAACGGCCCCAGCCCGCGGCGCAGGTCGAACCCCGTGCGCACCCCGTAGGTGTAGCCCTTGTCCTGCCGCAGGTTGAGGTTGACGCGGCTGACGAACTGTCCGCCGAGCACCATGTTGAGCAGCACCAGGGCGTGGTAATCGGGCGTGTCGCGCGAGGCGCAGACGTGGCCGATGCGCAGCTCGGACTGTGCCGCCCCCGGCCGCGGCACGATGGCCAGGCGTCCGTGCGGGACCAGCGGCGGCGGGCGCAGGCCGGCATCGCGGTCGATGGCGCCGGCCGCCGCCGGCGATTGCCACCCGCCGAACGCCTCGGCGGCGACCTCCTCGAGCATCTCGACGGGAGCATCGCCGGCGATCACCAGGGTCGCACCGCCGGGCACGAACGCCGCCGCATGAAAGGCGCGCAACTCCTCGGCCGTCGTCGCTGCCAGCGACGTCTCGGTGCCGAGACTGAGGTGGCCGTACGGGTGATCGCGATAGAGCAGGCGCATCAGCGCCCGCTCGGCCACGGCCGGGGCGTGGTCGCGCAGCTGGCGCAGGCGCTCGAGCCGCAGCTTGCGCACGCGCTCGATGTCCGCGTCCGCGAGGTTCGGCCGTGTCGCCATCTCGGCGAGCAGCCCGATCGCCGGGCGCATGAACCGGGACAGGGTGGTCAGGCCCAGCACCACCGCGTCGGGGCCGACGTCGACGTCGAGGTCGGCGCCGTAGCGCGCCAGCGCGTCCGACACCTCCAGCGCCGAGCGCCCGGCACTGCCCTCGTCGAGCAGGTCGGCGGTGAACGCGGCGAGGCCGAACCGCCCGGCAGGATCGGCGGCGGTGCCGGCCGGGACGAGCAGCACCGCGCAGACGACGGGCACGTGGCGATGGGCAATGAGGCGCACGGCCACGCCATTGGGCAACTGGCGGCGATGGATCGCGGGAAAGCGAAACGGTGGGCTGGGGCCGGGCGTCGGCAGCGTCGTCCGATCGACGCGGCTCATGCGACGGCGACCTCGGTCGATTCGGGCAGCGCCACGGTGCCGGCGCCGGACGGCACGACGCTCAGCGCCACCCGCGGGCGGCCGATCAGCCAGCCGGCCACCGCCTGACGGATCGACTCGGCGGTCGCCTCGTCGTACCGCGATCGATCGGCGGCGAAGTACCCGGGATCGCCGCGAAACACGTTGTAGGCGTTCAGCTGATCGGACTTGCCGCCGAAACCGCCGATCGTCTGCACCCGGTACACGAACTGCGCATCGGTCTGCGCCCGGGCACGCTCGATCTCGGCGGCGGTCGGCCCATCGCGGGCGACCTCGTGCAGCGTCTCGGTGATCGTCCGCTCGAGGTCGGCCAGCGCCACGCCGGGCGCCGCGGTGGTGGCGATCTGGAACACCCCCGAGATCTCGCGCGAGTGCTGGTACGCCACCACGTCGGCGGCAATCTGCCGCTCGTAGACCAGCGATCGATAGAGACGCGAGGTCTTGCCGTGGGCGATCAAATCGGCGGCCAGATCGAGATCGGCATCGCCGGCGGCGAACATCGCCGGCGAGTGCCACGCCAGGTACAGGCGCGGCAGCTCCACCCGATCCTCGAGCACCAGGCGCACGTCGGCGGCCAGCGATCCCTTGGCCGTCACCGCGGCCGGCCGTGGCCCGGCGGGCAGCTCGCCGAAGTACCGTTCCGCCAGCGCCAGTCCGTGCTCGGGCGTGAGATCGCCGGCCAGCACCAGCGACGCGTTCGCCGGATGGTAATAGGTGAGGAAGAACTCGCGCACCTGGTCGAGCGACGCCGCGCGCAGGTCGTCGGCGGAGCCGATCGTCAGCCAGTGATACGGATGATCGGGCGGAAACAGCGCCGCCGCCAGGGCGATGCCGGCCAGACCGTACGGCCGGTTCTCGTAGTTCTGGCGCCGCTCGTTGAGCACGACGTCACGCTGGTTCTCGAACTTCTCCCGCGTCAGCGCCGGCAGCAGGTAGCCCATGCGATCGGATTCCATCCACAGCGCGAGCTCGAGCGCGCCGGTGGGCACCACTTCCCAGTAGTTCGTGCGATCGGTGTTCGTCGATCCGTTCAGCAGCCCGCCCGCCTGCTGCAGGGGCTGAAAGTATCCGTGGTCGTGGTGCGCCGAGCCTTCGAACATCAAGTGCTCGAACAGGTGCGCGAAGCCGGTGCGCCCCGGGATCTCGTTCTTCGATCCGACGTGGTACCAGACGTTGACCGCCACCATGGGCAGCTGCCGGTGCTCGTGCACGACCACATCGAGGCCGTTGGCGAGCGTACGCTTGGTGTACGGTATGTCCATGGGTGGGCGGGCCAGTCGCCGACGATCCTATCGTGATTGACGAGGGCGGTAAACCGCGCGCGCCGCGCGGGACGGCGTGGCGGATGCTGGCCGCGCTCGCGATGGCCGAGTTCCTGGGCATGACCCTGTGGTTCTCGGCGACGGCGGTCACCCCGCTGCTCGTCAGCGAGTTCGCCATGCCGCCGGCAGGCGCGGCGTGGCTGACCATGGCGGTCCAGCTGGGGTTCGTGATCGGGACGCTCGGCAGCGCCGTCCTCAACCTCGCCGACATCATGCCGGCCCGCATCCTGATGCTGCTCGGCGCCGCCGCCGGCGCGGCGGCCAACGCCGCGGTGCTGGTGGCGCCGACCGGCGAGGTGGTGATCGGCCTGCGCTTCTTGACCGGCATGGCGCTGGCGTGCGTCTACCCCCCGGGGATGAAGCTGGCCGCCGGCTGGTTTCGCGACCGCCGCGGCTTTGCGCTCGGCATCCTCATCGGCGCCTTGACGATGGGCAAGGCGTTTCCGCACCTGCTGACGGCGCTCTACGGCAGCGCGTGGCGGGCACCGATGCTGCTCGCCTCGGCCCTCGCCCTCGCCGGCGGCCTGCTGGTCGCGGTCGTCGTGCGCGACGGGCCATACGTGACGGCATCGTCACCCTTCGATCCGCAGGCGGTGCGCCGGATCCTGCAGAGCCGCGGCGCGCGGCTGGCGACGCTCGGGTATCTCGGACATATGTGGGAGCTCTACGCGATGTGGACGTGGATCGCCGTGCTCGCCGCGGCGAGCTTCGCCGCGTCCGGGATGGCGGCGCCGGAGGCTGCCGGATCGCTGGCCGCGTTTCTCGCCATCGGAAGCGGCACGGCCGGCTGCGTGCTGGCGGGGTGGATCGCCGACCGCGTGGGACGCGCGCGCGTGGCGATCTGGGCGCTGTGGACCAGCGCCGCCTGCGCGGCCGCTACCACCATCGTGTTCGGCGCCTCGCCGATCTGGTTCTTCGTCCTCGTCATGGTCTGGGGGTTCGCGGTCGTCGCCGACTCGGCGCAGTTCTCGGCGCTGGTCAGCGAGTACTCCCCGGCCGATTACGTCGGCACCGCGCTCACGCTGCAGACCTGTCTCGGATTCCTGCTCACCCTGGTGACGATCGAGCTGCTCCCACGCGTGGCTGACGCCGTGGGCTGGCGCTGGGCCTCGCTGCTGCTGGTGCCGGGGCCGCTGCTGGGGGTGGTGGCGATGGGAGGACTCAGGGGAACGAAGAACGAAGGACGAAGGACGAAGAACTAGGGGGGTGGGGCGGCTTCGCGGCGTTTGGCGGTTTGAGGCTGGCGACGAGGATGGCGATGATCTCGTTGCAGCGGTGCAACCCGGCGCCGAGCGCGGCGGACCGGTCGGGGCGGGCGGCGTGCAGCAGGCGCAGGAGCTGATGGCTCTCGCGGGCTTCTTTGAGGGAGATTTGGAACTTGTGAATGAAGTCCCGCCGGCTGTGGGCCCCGTCACACCACGCATGCCATCGACGATCACTCCGCGTTCGGACCCTGCACCGCCCGTCCGCCTGCCCCGGTACCCAGAAACGGCTCCCTTCGCCAGCCCCATCACGCGCGGTTTCTGCCAGCACCCCGCGTCCCACCGTTCTTCGTTCTTCGTCCTAGTTCTTCGTTCTTCGTTCTTAGTTCCGAAAGGTTCCACACCCCAGCATCGCCGCCCCGTAGTAAGGATTGCGAATCTCCTTGTCCTTCTGCAGCCACGGCTTGTTGACCATGGGGCAGTAGGCCAGACGGACGTTGGGGCCGAAGGTCGATTTCGTGGCGTCGGCGTACGCCGCGAGCGCGGTGCTCAGATCGCCGAAGGCGGTGCGGGCAGCGGCGAGGTCGGTCGCCGCCGCCAGGCTGCGGGCGGCCGCCGCCAGCGCCGCCGCCGGCGTGCCGAGCGCCGTCGCGGCGGTCTCGATCGCCCTGGCCGGCGCGGCGACGCCGGCCACCTGGTCGCCCGCCAGCGCCGCGTGCACCTGCAGGTACGGGTCGACGAGCGCCGCCGGCAGCTCGGCCGCCGCCGCCGGACCGGCAGTCACCAGCAACGCCGCGGTGACGGGAACAACCAGTTTGAGTACCATGCGTGTCGTCTCCTTCGCTCGCCGGGCTAGCGCACCGGGATCAGGGGAATCTTGCCCTTGTGCGCGAGGGCATTGCGATGCGCGGCGATGGCTACTTGCGATGCCGTGCGCTCCGCCACCTGCGTGAACGATCGCGTCGCCGCCGCGTCCGGCTCGGCGATCACCAGCGGGATCCCCCGATCGCTGCCCAGGCTGATTGGCTGGTAGACCGGCAGCCGTCCGAGGAACGGCACGCCGAGCGCAGTGGCGATCTGCTCGCCGCCGCCGAAGCCGAAGATGTCGCTCTCGTGGTGGCAATTCGGGCAGGCGTAATAGCTCATGTTCTCGACGATGCCGAGCGGCGGGATGTTGAGCTTCTGGTACATCCGCACCGCCCGCCGGCTGTCGGCGAGCGACACCTGCTGCGGGGTCGTCACTACGATCGCGCCGGCGACGGGGACCGTCTGACTCAGGCTCAGCGCCACGTCGCCGGTGCCGGGCGGCATGTCGATGATCAGGTAGTCGAGATCCTTCCACCCGACGTCACGGAAGAACTGCTGGATGGCGCTGTGCACCATCGGGCCGCGCCAGATGACCGCCTGGTCGTCGCCGGTCATGAACCCGATCGACATGACCTGCAAGCCGAACTTCTCGGCCGGGCGGATGCGCTGGCCATCGCTGACGATCTCGGCCTGCAGGCCGAGCATCAGCGGCACGTTCGGCCCGTAGATGTCGCCGTCGAGGATCCCGACGCGCGCGCCGGCCTTGGCCAGCGCCAGGGCCAGGTTCACCGACACGGTCGTCTTTCCGACGCCGCCCTTGCCGGCGCCGACGGCAATGACGTTCTTGACCCCGGGCAGCGGCGGGCGGCCATGTTCGGGAGCGGTGGCCGAGCGGACCCGCACCGTGATCTCGACATCCACCGCCTCGACGCCCTCCACGCCGAGCAGCGCGGCGCGGACCTGTTCGCCCAGCGCATGCTGCGCGGACGCTCCATGCCGCAGCAATTCCACCGTCACCGCGACGCGCCCGTCGGCGATCTCGAGGTGCTTGACCAGCCCGAGGCTCACGATGTCGTTGCCGAGATCGGGGTCGACGATCGGGGCCAGGGCGCGACGCAGTGCTTCGATAGACACGCTCAAACAGCCAGCTTACCGGCTTTGCCGGGGGGTGACAAGGCAGCCCTTTGCCTGTAGACTGCGCGCCAAACTCAGCTTCCCGACCGCACAAGAGAGGACTGCATGGCTGACGCAACCCCAGGCACCGGGGCACCTTCGAGCAATCGCAACGTGATGATCGTCCTGTCCTACCTTTGGCTGCTGGCCCTGATCCCGCTGGTGGTGGAGAAAGAGGATCGGGAAGTGCAATGGCACGCCAAGCACGGCCTGGTCCTGACGGTTGCGGAGCTCGTGTTCTGGGTGGCGTTCCAGGTCGTGACCCTCGTCCTCGGCTCCGTCATCGGCTGCATCGTCGCGATCTTCGCGCCGATCATCGGGCTGGCGTTCCTGATCCTGCACATCATGGCCATCATGAAGGGCATCAACGGCAAGCGCCTGATCATCCCGGGCGTCAGCCAGTACGCCGATCGGTTCTGAGGACCTCGACCCGGCGTCCGGGCTTCTCGTGCGGCAGGCGCCGGCACGAAGGTCCCGATGCCGGGGCACGGTGGAGCAACGGTGCGCCGAACGCTCTTCGCAGGCCTCGCCTTGATCCTGCTGCTCGGCGCCGCCGATCTGCGGCGCGACCCGTCGGAGCAGGTGGCCACGCGGGCGGCGATCGCCGCGATCCATGGATACCAGGCGACGTTGTCACGCCTCTACCAGCGGATGGGCGTGCGCTGCCGCTTCGACCCGACCTGCAGCCACTACGGCGAGGCGTGCCTCCGCCGCTTCGGGGCGGTGCGCGGGGGCTGGATGGCGGCGCGGCGGGTGCTGCGCTGCGGACCGTGGACCCCGATGGGCACGGTGGACCCTCCCCCCGCACGGCTCGTGTCGTGAGGCCGTGCCTCACGCGTGCGGGAACAGCGCCCGTGCTTCCTCGTTGAGCAGCACCCAGCACGCATAGGCGCCCAGCGCCGTGCCGAAGGGGAACATCACCAGGTTGACGAAGGCCAGGCCGAGGGCGATGAGGCGCGCCCAGTAGCGGTAGCGGCGCAGGGCGGCGCCGAGCCACAAATGCAGGCCGCCCCACAACAGCGCCAGGATCGCCAGCACGGCGAGCGTCGCGGCGGTGAGGCCGGCGGCGAGGTCGGAGGCCGCGCGAACCGGCGCGCCATCGCGGGCGATCACGAGAGCGCCGGCGGCGAGCGCCGCGCAGGCGACGCCGACCAGGGCGAAGATCGCCCCCCACGCCAGATAGAGCAGTCCCAGGAAATCAGCGTGCCGCCTCACGGCGGGGTCCCCGGCGCGCGTGCACGGCGCGCGCGGGCGCTCATGTCACCGCGACACGGACCTCGACACGTGTCCGTGGGCCGCGCGGGCGGGAGACGCTGAAGGTGAAGCGGGCGCCGTCGGCGACGCCGGCGGGCACCGACACGGTCAATGTCTGGCGATGGAAGATATGCCCCGAGCCCTGACAATCGGGGCAGGCGTCGCCCCAGACCTCGCCGCGACCGCCGCACCCGCGGCACGTCGAGCGCACCGGCACCTCGAGCGGAACCGCCGCGCCCGTGCCCGCCTGGCGGCGGGACAGCGCGATCTCGGCACGCATCCGATCGCTGCCGACATCGGCCTCGACGAAGGCATGGCGCATCCGCTCGACCTTGTCGCACACCGCCGGGAAGTCGATCGCGACTTCGTCGGCGAAGGTGCGCTCGATCTCGCGATCGCCCGCGGGCGATCGTTCGACGGCGATGCGACTGTCATCCACGCGCCAGTAGTTCTTCACACGCTTGTCCGTAGCGTAGGAGGGCGCTCGATCCTTGTCAACAGAATCAAATCGCTTGCATGGATCGATGGATCGTGCCCGCCCGCGACCGCGCGACGGGGTGCGCCAGCGGCGACCCGGATCCCGACAAGCAGGGTGGGCGACCAGCAGGACGGTCGGTCAGGACTGCGGGGGGACGGGATGCGCGGGCGGCCGGACGTGATGGGGGCGAGCGATCACGAAGGCACGCTAGCGCGCGCCGATGGTGAGCAGAACCTCGCGACGCAGGGTATCCTCGACCTGTGCAAAGTCGAGTGCGGTTTCGCACTCGTCGCACAACACCTCGAAGACGGCCGGCCGGCTCTCTTCCGCGACCTCCACGCGCCCATCGTCCAGGTGCACGACGTGCATCTGAAGGGTCTTCACCTGAAAGTTCGTCGCGTTCCCACAGTTCGGGCAGGTCAATGCCACGCCTCGAGCTCCTCTCTCAAACATCCCGGCCGAGCCTGGCCGCAAGAAGCGCGCCATCGGTCGAGTGTACGAAAGGGCATTGTATGAGATGCCAACAGGCGAGCGCAACGCGAAACGCCCAAAAACACGCAAATTTACGTGTTTATTTCTCCTCTGGCGCGATCGCGGAACGATTCCCGCCCTTTCGCACTCAGCGGCTGAGCCGGTCGGGTTCCGGGTTGCCGAGGCCGAGCAGCCGTCCGGCCTGGTGCTGCGAGAACAGGCAGTGCGGGCCTCGCGCCTCGAGCGACACGAGCTCCACGTCCCACGGATGCGTCTTGTAGACCGCAGCGACGCAGCCACACGGCAGCGCGTGCAGGGCGTCGAGCGCGTACTGGGGCGAATGACGAGCGCGAGTCTCGGCGGCGCGGCGCATGGGCGTGTCCCCCTCGTCGAAGCCGGCGCGTCACGAGACGCGGCGGAGGCAGGCTGGGCTGGTACTAAGTTAGACGCCGGAGCCGCCGGAAAGTTGCTCACGGCTCATCCACGTACACCAGCCGGCCGGCCACACGCGCATCGGGAAAGAGCGCACGCGCCGCGGCGACATAGATGTCGAGTTGGTCGCGATGCTGCGGCGCACGCTGTCCGGTCTTGAACTCGAGAACTTCCATCCGCCCATCCGTGTATTGCAGCACGCAGTCGATGCTGCCCCGGACGATGGTCCCGTCGGGACGACGGAGCGAGAACGGCAGTTCGTGCCGGCGCCACCGGACGCCCGCCGACGCCTCATCGACGACCCCGGCGAGATCCGGCCGGTCGCGCAGGCGGGCCAGGATCGACGAGGCGCGCGCGACGAGCGCCGGTACGTTTTCGATGAGGACGCGCTCCTCGTCCGGCAGCAGCGTGTGCAGTCGTGCGGCGTCCTGCTCGAGCGGGCGGCCGGCGAGCCCACCCTGCAGCGCCCGGTGCACCAGGCGGCCCAGCGCGCGGTTCGCCGCCGCCGCTGTCGGATCGCCGTGCCCCGACCCGGCGAGAACCGCCTTCGTCGCGGGCCCCGAGACGTCGGCGTCGCCGGTGGCAGCAATCCGCGCGCTGCCGCTGGCGGCCAGCGTGGAGAAGTCGTCCAGCCGCTCTGCCACGTCCTCGCTGGTGGGTGGCGCGAGTGCCGGTGCTGCGGATGCTCGCAGCACGCGAAACTCGTGTGGCGCGGAGGCGCCCTGCCACGCGACGGTCGCAGCGCTGCTCATGCCGGCGGCGCTGATCAGCGCCGCCAGGGACGGCGGCAGCGTCCGCCCCAGCCCTCCCTTGAACGGCACGAAGCGCCCGTCGGGCGTCAGGGTCGCCGCGAGATAGAGGCGATCGCGCGCGCGGGTCAGCGACACGTAGAGCAGGCGCTTGCTTTCCTCGGCGTCTCGGGCCTCGAGGTCGCGGTCGGCATCGCTCTCGTGATCGCCAATCGCCACCGACGGCTCGGGGCGGTCACCACCGGCGATGAACGACGGCACGCACGCGGATGGCGTCGCCACCGCCGCCGCTGCCGCGCTGGAGGTTGACGAGGAAGACCACTGGGAACTCGAGCCCCTTGGCGGCGTGGGTCGTCATCAGGTTGACCGCATCGATGGCGTCGATGATGGCGTTGGACTCGTCGCCGCCGGCCACCAGCTCCGCGAGTTGATCGACGATGCGCGCGAGCGTGGCATAACCGCGGTTCTGAATCCGCCGGACGAGGGCGCGAATCTTCTTCAGGTTCTCGCGCGCCTGCCGATACGAGGGCCCCGCCAGTTCCGCCGCGAACGCCGACTCGGCGATGACCAGATCGATGAGCTCGGCGGGCGGGAGCCGATCGACCAGCGGCAGCCAGGCCGCCAGGCTCGACCGCGCTTGTAACAGGCGCGCCCGATCGCGCGGGTGCAGGATGCCGGTCGCCGGCGGTGGGTCGGGCGCGATCAGCGCCGCCGACAGCCCCGGCGCCAGCTCCTTGAGGGCCGCATCCGACAGGCGCAGGAAGCGCGAGCGGAGAAAGGCCGCCGCGTGCAGCTCCGACTGCGGGCGCGCCAGGAACGCCATCAGCGCCAGCACGTCCTTGATCTCGTCGGCGTCGAAGAACCCCAGCCCCTTGTAGACGTAGAACGGCACCCGGCGCTCCGCCAGCGCGTCCTCGAACAGGCGGTGCCCTTCCCGCGCGCGGAACAGGATGGCGATGTCGCCCGGCCGCACCGGACGCCGCACGCCGGAGTCCCGGTCGCGGACCGGTGTGCCCGCGGCCAGCAGCGACGCGATCTCGTCGGCGACGATCGCGGCCTGCTGCGCGTCCGAGGCCGCCGCGGCCAGCCCGAGGGCCGACGGTTCGCTGCTCTCGACCGAGCCGAGGGGAAACACGTCGGCCTCCGAATAGCGGAAGGCGTCGGGGCGGTGCTCCACCTTGTCGATGGCCGCAAACAGATCGTTGACGAACGCCAGCAGTTCGCCGAACCGACCGGAAGCTGCGCGAGATCGCCGTACGGACCTGCCCGATCGGCCGCAACGCCTCGATGTATCGGGAGGCTTCGTCGAGCACCGCGACCTCGGCGTCGCGAAAACCGTAGATCGACTGCTTGCGGTCACCGACGATGAAGATCGACGGCTCCAGATCGCCGCCGCTGAGCCCGAGGCCGGAGCCCCACGAGCGCACCAGCAGCTCCACCAGTTCCCACTGCGCGCGGCTGGTGTCCTGGAACTCGTCCACGAGCACGTGCTGGTAACGCGCCTCGAGCTTGAAGCGGCTGCGCGAGAACTCCTCCATCTGGCCGAGCAGCGCCAGCGTCCGCTCGAGCACGTCCGAAAAGTCGAGCACGCCGTGCTTGCCCAGCGTTCGACGGTACTGCTCCAACGCGATGGCGAAGAGCTGGCGCACGGCGCCGGCCAGCACGAAGTTGACGTCCTGGCGATAGGCCCGCAGCGCGTCCACCAGGTAGGGGCCGAGCGCCGCCACCGCGGCAACGTGTCGGGCGTAGTCGGCCGGCTGGCGAAAATCGGTCTTCTTGTACGCGAGCCGCCGCCGGGGCTCGCCGCCCTGGGTGAGCAGGTGCGCACGGACGCGCTCGAGCAGGGCCTGCGCCGACGCCGCCGACGGTGCCGGGTCGGCGACGAGCTGCCGCAGGTCCCGCGCAAACAAGGCGAAGCCGGGGTGCGCGGGGCCGCTGTCGAGCAGGCCGGCCACGCCGCCGGGCACCGCGTCGAAGGCGGCGCGCAGGCGCGACAGGAGCCTGGCCAACGCTTTGTCCACCGTGATGTCGCCGGCGTGGCGCAGGAACTGCGCCAGCGCCGGTCCCGCGACGAGCCGCCGATCGATGAGCCGCGCCAGCCCCTCGCGCAGGCGGAACTCGCCCAGGTCGGCGAAGAGCAGCGCGACCTCGGGATGGTCGGCGGCCAGGCCACGGCCGATGCGCAGGGTGCGGTCCAGCGCCTCGTTGACGAGCCGCGGCGTCTCGGTCTCGTCGGCCAGCTCGAAGCCCGGGTCGACCTCGGCTTCGAGCGGGAACTCGCGCAGCAACGCCAGGCAGAAGGCGTCGATGGTGGAGATCGAGATGTCGGTCACGCTGTCGCGAATCTCGCGCCACACCTCGCCGGACAGCGTGCCCGCGCGGTGACGCGCTGCCACCTCCACGAGGATGCGCTGGCGCATCTCGGCCGCGGCCTTGCGAGTGAAGGTGATGGCGAGGATGTGACGGGGCGTCACGCCGGCGGCGAGCAGCGCGACATAGCGGTCGACGAGGACCCTGGTCTTGCCGGTGCCGGCCGACGCTTCGAGGGCGACATTGCGCCGCGGGTCGATCGCGAGCACGCGCGCCTCCGCGTCGCGCGCCTCGAGCGGATCGCCGGCTTCGAAGTCCAGGCGTGCCTGCGCGTCACTCATCAGCGGTGCCCGGGTCGGTCTCCGTCGCCCCGCCGGCGACCGTGTCCGGCCCGGCCACGGCGGGCGACTCCGCGACGGCCTCGACGACGGCCTCGACGATCTCCAGCCGGCACACCGCGCGATACGGGCATGGGCCGCAGAGCGCTTTGCGCGCCGGCTGCGGCGGGAAATGGCCGGCGGCGATCCCGTCGAGCGCCGCCAGCAGCCGATCCTGCGCGTCGGCCAGCAGGTCGTCGATCGTGCGACCCTTCGCACGCAGCGGCACGACCGCCTTGTCGCCCTCGAACGAGAGGTACATCGCCTCCCCGATTTCCCAGCTGCGCCCCGTGCTGGCGCGCAGCGATTCACGCGCGCAGACACTGTAGATTGGCAGCTGCAGCGCCACTTTCAGGTCCGGCGTCTGCTTCGACTTGTAGTCGATGACGCGCAGCGTGCCGTCAGCCAGCACGTCGATGCGATCGGTCTTGGCGCTCACCGTGACCACTCGGGCGCGGCCGTCGCGGGCACGGAAGGCGAAGTCTCCCTGCAGCGGGTACTCGAGCAGGCGCCGTGAGATTGCCCCGGGACGCTCGGCTTCCATCGCGAAGACGCGGTGCGCGATGCCGGGGCTCAAGGCCGAGCCGAGCAGGCGGCTGCGCTCGAGGACGGCCTCGACTGGCGGGAGCGTGCCCAGCGCCTCCTCGCAGATGCGCTCGAACAGGGCGCGTGCCTCGGCCAGCTGTTCCGGTTCGACGCGCCCGTACCCGCGTGCCTGCCAGGCGGCGAAGAATCGCTCCCAGAGCTCGTGCAGGAAACGGCCGCGTTCGAGAGGCGTGCGCGTGTCCTCGTCCTCGGGCTGCTCCTCGATCCGCAACACTTCCGAGGCATAGAAGCGGAACGGACAGTCGAGGTAGCGCTCGAGGCGGCTGACCGACACGCGCGGCAGGCGCCACGCCCCCGCGTCGCCGCGGAACTGGCTGGCCTCGCGGTCGTCGGCCGGCACCCGCAGCGCCGCCCAGGCGGCTGCCGGCGGCGGCAGGACCTCGATCCGAGGGGGCGACAGGGCGAGCGCTTCCGCAAACGACACCCGGATCGGCGGAGACGAGCACCGCTCGGCCGGCAGGCCGAAGCCAGCCACCTCGTCGAGCAGCACGGACGGCGCCACGACCGCGTCGTTCTCGAGCGCGACGGTGGACAGGCGAACGCGCGTGGCGGCTGACAAGACCAAATCCCGGAAGGCGGCGCGCGCGCTTTGCAGCAGATCGCGATCGCGGCGAGCGGGATCGGCCAGCGCCGGCAGCGGCTCGAGCAACGCCATGAGCGACGAGGGATAGAGCACGTTGCGGCGCACGCGGTCGGGCCACTCACCCTCGATCAGCCCGACGATCTGCACATCGTCGAAGTCGCCGTAGCGGGCCGCCTGCGTGTCGACGATCTGCAGTCCGGCGACGCCCGACCGCGTGGCGAACGTCTGGGCGCCGAGCCAGCGTCGCAGGGTGGCGGAAAGCGCCGTGACGTCCGCGCACGCGCCGGGATCGTGTCGCGCGTGCGCGTCGGCCAGCGCCGCGAGCGCGCCCAGCACGGCCGCGCGCACACGCTGCCGGCGCGCGCGAACCGGCGCGGGAGCGCCATCGGCGCGGTCGAAGCGGCGGAGCCAGTCGCCGAGCGTCGCGATCTGATCCACGATCGGACGCGAGTCGGCCAGCGGCTGCAGCGCGCGTGCCGCCGCCAGCGCGGCACGCGCGGCGGGAAGCGACGCCTGCTGACGCCGCTCGCGCCGCGAGGCGGCGGGGCCAAGCGAGGACCACTGCGCGACGAGCACGTGCAGCCGGTCGAGGCCGCCCAGATACCGCGCGTCGGCCAAGGCGAAGTCGCAGGCCGCGATGGCTGCTTCGTCGAGGGCCCGTGACCGCGGCGCAGCCGGAGGGCCTGGCGCCGCCAGCGGGGCCGTTTCCTTGTCCGTGTCCTTGTCCGTCTCCCTGTCCGTCTCCTTGTCCGTCTCCTGGTCTGCCTCCGCGGCCGTCTCCTGGTCTGCCTCCGCGGCGGGCTCACGGTCGGCGCGGGTCTCGCCGAGCCTGAAGTGCGGCGATCGCAACAGCGCCAGCAGCGATCCGCGGGTGAAATCAGCGGCGACCGCTTCCAGCACGACGTCAACCGCGGCGGCGTAGGGCTCCGCCGCCAGCGGCAGCGTGTCCAGCGTCTCGAACGGGATCCCGGCGTCGGCGAACACGTCGCGCGCCAGATAGAGATACGGCAGCGGCCGGCGCACGACGAGGGCCGACCGATGCAGCGGCGTAGGAGTGGGCGCACGATGCGCCAGCTTCAATCGGCGGGCGACCGCTGCCAGCTCGTCCTCGCGATCACGATGCGAGGACACGATCGCGTCGGCACTGCCGACCTCAGCCGACGCGTAGGTCACCAGCATCGGGACCGCGCGTGGTGACGCGGGCGAGCGGTGTTCGTCGAGCTCGGGCAGGGCCGCATGCAGACGTTCGAGGTAGCCGGCCCCGAGCGACGCCTCGGTACACAACAGATCGAGCCGATCGAGCCCGGGGAGCCTGGTCAGGAGGTCCAGATCCGCAGGCCACAGGCCGTCAGCATCCGCCAGCCGGTCGGCCACCGTGACGAGGACGCGTCGCACGGGCCGCAGCGGTGCGCCATCGAGCAGCTCCCGGCGGAGGCCGTGCTCGTCCGACCGGCCGCTGTCGGTCAGCCGCGACTCGTACCCGCGAAAGACCGCCACGAGGAACCGGGTCTGCTGGAGCAGGCGTTCGGCCCCGCGATCGACATCCTGTTCGCGTTCGAGCTCGGCCTGGACGTTGCGCGCGAAGTCGTCCACAGTCCGCCCGAGGCGGCGCACGTGATCGTACAGCGCCACCATCTCGGCGATGAGCCTGGGCCGCAGCTGAAAGGGCGGGAGGATGCCCGTGTCGGCCACCTCACGCGCGACCGCCCCGATGATGACCTCGCGCTCGAACTCTGACAACCGGGGAGCGGGTGATGGCAGGCGTGACGCCAGCTCCAGATACGCATCCCCGCGCGTGCCCACGACCGGCCAGACGAACGCCTGGCGCGAGCCGCCCGCGGCGCGATCTTCGACGGTGCGGCGGAGCTGTTCCGCCGCGGCGCGCGTCGGCACGATGACGACCGCGTCACGCGCCTCGCCGGGGTCGAGATCCAGGATCCAGGTGGTGATCGTCGTGCGGAACCGGGCGAGGTCGGGAACGCGGAGGAGGGTGGTGCGGCGCGGGGTAATCACGGCTGCGGCACGAGGTCGTCCAGGCTCGGCGCGCGCCGGATCGCCTCGAGGTCCGCGCGCCCGCGCCCGAGCAGCATCAACGCGCCCGACGCCGCGGCCGAGGCCTGGGCGGCGATGGCCGCGTCGGCGGCGGCGACCGCGTCGAGACGCAGGCGCACGGCGCTCTCCGCCAGCTCGCAGGCGCTGCGGAAGATGGCGTGCGCGGCGAGCAGTTCCGCGGGCGGTGTCACGGCGGCCAGCCGCCGGGCGACACCGGACAGACGGCGAGCGAGCTGGCGCAGCGTCTGCGGGGGCGGGCCGGCCTGCAGCCGGATGTCGTCGAGGCTCGCCGACGCTTGTGACAGCGTGCGGATCGGCGACGTCGCGGCGCGCTGGTACGCGCGCAGCCCGTCACGCCGCAGGAGCCACTGGTCGCGAGCCAGACGCAGACGGCGCGAGGCTTCCAGGTGCGCGTCGATCGCCGCCAGGATGGCTGCGGTTTCATTGGGTCGTCGGGCGCCGAGCCGGTCGTCCTCGGTGCGCAGCCGCTGGCGCAGCCCCTCGAGCCGGCGCGCGTCAGCGCGCTCGGCATACTGCGCGGCCTCGGTCAGGATGGCCGCCCGCAACCGCTCGTACTCCCCGTCGAGGTGCAGTTCCTCCGCGATGCCGGTTCCCGCCACCGCCCGGATGCGCGTGGCGAACGACTCCGGGAGCAGCCCGACCGCCCGATCGAGCATGAGCAGCACCGACTGGAGCAACGAGACTTTCTCCGCGCCAGTGGTCACGGCGTTCGACGCCGCGACGAGTTGTTCGACGACCTCGACCGCGTCGGGTGCGGCCTGCAGCGGTTCCGGTTCCGGATCGGTCGTGGCGGAGAGCGCCAGGTCGAACCGGCCTGGACTGTCGGCCGCCCCGCTGGACGATTTCAGGCCCGAGATGACGCCGTCGAGCACGCCGACGATCTCGCGGACCTCGGCCGCGCGGTACCCGTGATGGGCCGCCGACCATTCGGTGAGCGAACGGCGGGCCCGTTCGGCGGCGTCCAACCGCACGGCAGGGTCGCTGGTGAGGGCGACGCGGTTCAGCACGTCGGCAATGTCATTGCTCAGGCGGGCGAAGTCGGCCTCGCCGCGGGTCCTCGCATACTGGGCGGCGCGGACCGCGTCCGCGTAGCGGGTGGACCGGGCGAGATCGATGCGGTCGAGGGGGATGGAGACCAGGTGCAGGTCGGGGGTGACCGGGTCGGCGGTGACCGGCATCGAGAAGACGAGGCGATCGCCGACCTGGACCCACTCGCCGAAGCTGGCGAGGGCCGTGCCGTCGGTGAGAAAGACGCGATAGAGCGGCTGGGCGTCCTGGGCCTGCGCGGGAGAGCCCGACAGGCAGAGAACGGCCGCCGCGAGAATGCAGCACGCCCGCATGGAGGGATGTTCTGCCAGCCTACACGAAAAACAGCCAGCCGACTTTTCCGCAAAGGGGTCGGGTCTCATTTAAAAAACTGCGATCCGGTCACCAAAACGAGCCGCAAACGACGTGGATGTGGAAATCCTGTGGACGGATGGTGGAAACGCTGTGGATGCGACGACATGAAAAAAAAATATGCGCCGTGTCAGGCCGAATTTCTGCGACCCAGCCACCCCGCGTGCCAGCTTCGATCCTCCCTTCGCTTGTTTCGACATGACATGCGTGCGACAGTCTGTCGACGCTGGTGGCCGACCGTCCCCCCCGACACTGCTGCCCCTGACGCCCAACGCCGTGACCGTTCATCGCTACGAACAACTCATCGCCGGACGCACGTACCACATCGAGGTCCGGGCGGTCTCGGCCAGCCGATGGCGAGCGCAGATCGCGCGCCTCCCCGGCCTGCCGACGTCGATGATGCCGTTCTACGGGAGCACGCCTGAGCAGGCCGCCGATGAGCTCAGCCGCTGGCTCGCGCTGGTGTATAACGGCACCAAGCAATGATGCCGCGGCGCCTGCAGCACTTCTCCCTCACCCATCGAATTCGCCGCGCGCCGCTCGTGGCCCTCCTCGTCTGTTGGACGACGGCCGCGGCGGCGCAGACGGTGCCGCACGTCCACCTCGTCGCCACCGGCGGCACGATCTCGAACCGGGACGGCGGCCGCCTGACCGCCGAGGACCTGGCCAAGTCGATGCCCGGCCTGGAGCGGCACGCGCGCCTCACCTTCGAGCAGTTCTCCAACGTCGCCAGCAGCCAGTTGACCATCGACCAATGGCTGGCGCTGTCACGGCGCGTCAACCAGCTCTTCGACAGCGACGACTCGCTGGCCGGGATCGTCGTCACCAGCGGCACCGACACGCTCGAAGAGACCGCGTTCTTCCTCCACCTGACCATCCGCGATCCCAGGCCCGTCGTGGTCGTCGGTTCGATGCGCAACCCCAGCACGCTGGGCTACGAGGGGGCGGCCAACCTGCTGGAGGGCGTCCGCGTGGCGGCCGAGCCGACGGCGCGCGACAAAGGCACGCTGGTGGTCCTCAACGACGAGATCAACTCGGCGCGCGACGTCACCAAGACCGACGCCTTGCGGCTGCACACCTTCCGCAGCCGCGAATACGGACAGCTCGGCGTCGTCGATCGCGATCGCGTGGTGTTCTTCCGGCAGCCGCTGCAGCGGCACACCTCGCGCAGCGAGTTCGACGTCGACCGGCTGCGCGCGCTGCCGCGCGTGGACGTCCTGATGGTCTACCAGGGCGCGCCCGGCGACCTGATCAAGGCGGCCGTCGATGCCGGCGCCAAGGGCATCGTGATCGCGACCGCCGGCGCGGGTGCGACGAGCGGGACCCAGGGCGATGGGCTCGACTACGCCGCTCGCAAGGGCGTGTTCGTCGTCAACAGTACGCGGACCGGGTCGGGCCGCATCGCGCCGATCCGATCCGGCGGCGGCGCCGGCGGCCAAACCCGCGGCGGACCGGGCGGCGGTGGTGGCGGCGAGCCCGATAGCGACGAATCGGCCGCCCGCGACCCGGATGCCCCAGCGCGTGATCGCACGCCGAGCCCCGCGCAGCAGCGGCGCCGGCAGTTCACCGTGGCGGCCGAGGATCACGCGCCGCTCAAGGCCCGCGTCCTGCTGATGCTGGCGCTGGCGACCACCAGCGACCGCGCCGAGATCCAGCGGATCTTCAGCGAGTACTGATGGTGTTCCGGAGCGCGCGCGGCGGACACCGCGACCGGGCCGCACACTGACCGCACGGCTACCGCTCCGGGATTTTTGAGCGGGCTCGCGTCGGTGCCTCACCCTGCCCGCCCGGCGACGTCACGGCGGCGTCGAATCGTGCCGCGAACGCCGCGCCGGCCGCCAGCGGACCCTGCCAGCGCAGGGCGTCGACCGATTCGAACAGCGGAATGTCGGTCCGCAGCGTCGCCAGATCGCGAAACAGGAACGCGTGCTCCCGCTCGGCGGCGAGCGTTCTGGCCAGGGCAGATGCGTTGGCCGCGTTCACCCGCCACTCGCGCCAGTCGTCCGGGATCGATTCGAGGTGGCCGAAGCGCGCCAGCACGGCCGCCGACGACTTCGCTCCCCAGCCGCGCAGGCCGGGAAATCCGTCCGCTGCATCACCGACGAGCGCCAGGTAATCGGGAATCGAGGCCGGCGGCACGCCGAACTTCGCGATGACCCCGGCTTCGTCGCGCATCGTGCGCGCACGGCGGTCGAACTGCACGACGCGGGTGCCGCGCACGCACTGCGCCAGGTCCTTGTCCGGCGTGCAGATGATCACGCGTTCCACGCGTGGATCGCGGGCGGCCGCCGCCGCGCCCGCCGCCAGCGCATCGTCCGCCTCGAACTCGACCATCGGCCAGACGGCGAACCCGAACGCGGTCAACGCGTCCTCGAGCAGGGGAAACTGCGCCAGCAGGGCGGGGTCGATGCCGGCGCTGGTCTTGTAGCCGGGCCAGAGCCGGTTGCGAAACGACTCGATCACGTGATCGGTGGCAACGGCGAGGTGCGTGGCGCCGGCGCGATGCATGGCGAAGACGGAGGCAACCACGCCGCGGACGGCGGCCACCTCGCGGCCGTCACGATCGCGAGCCGAGGGGACGGCGTAGAAGTGGCGGAAGAGCTCGTAGGTGCCGTCGATCAGATGGACGTCCACATGTGCCGCCGATCGGAGTATACCGAGGCGGCGGCTTGTGAGAGGATCGCCCCGGAGTCCCCGCGTGATCGTTCGTATCGTCTGTGCGCTCGTGGCGGCGGTGGCGGCGGCGCTGGTGGTCGATTCCACGGCGCGTCTGCAGACGCTCGGGAGCGTGGGCCAGCGGATGCAGGCCAGCGACCCGGCCATCCGGCGGGCGCTCTTCGACGAGCTGCAGCCCGTCGCGCTCGCCAACTGCCGGCTGCAACGGTTCGGCGAGCCGCACGACGGCGGCTACCTGCTGTGCGGCAACCTGCTGGACGGGGTCGCCGCCGGCTACTCCTACGGCATCTCCGGCTACGACCAGTGGGGCTGCGACGTGGCCACCCGGCTGCGCGTGCGCGTGCATCAGTACGACTGCTTCAACACGAATCAGCCGGCGTGTCCGGGTGGCGACACGATGTTTCACGCCGAGTGCGTCGGCGACGCCGCCCGGCAGGAGGACGGCCGCCTGTTCGACACGATGCAGCACCAGTTCGGGAGCAATGGCGACGCCGGGAAGAGAGTGGTGGTGAAGATGGACGTCGAGGGCGCGGAGTGGGACTCGCTCCTGCATGCCGCGGACGAGACGCTGCAGCGCATCGATCAGCTGGTGATCGAGCTGCACTTCGTGGACGACAAGAAGTTCGTCACCGTCGTCCAGCGGCTCAAGCGCTTCTTCCACGTGGCCCACGTCCACTTCAACAACTTCAGTTGCACGCCGGGCATCGAGCCGTTCCCGGCGTGGGCGTACGAGGTGCTGTTCGTGAACAAGCGGCTCGGCGTGGCCGATCCGGCCGCGCCGCCGCCGAGCGCGATGGAGCTGACGGCGCCCAACGCCGCGGGCCTGCCGGACTGTCAGGCGGTCAGGCCAATCGGCTGACGGCGGGCCCGGCCGGGCGTGAAGTGCCAGAGGGCCGATGGTGCCGATTGCCTCGCGGGTGCGCGCCGCGCTACGATAGGGATCTCTCCGTGTGGGCCAGTAGCGCAGTTGGGAGCGCGCATGAATGGCATTCATGAGGTCGCCGGTTCGATCCCGGCCTGGTCCACCATCCTTCGCTCATGATTGCAGGCGAAGGATGCCGCGCCGTAGCGTTGCTTCGCAACGCGGAGGCGGGCCTCCTGATGTCTCGTGAACGAGCTACGGCTCGGTAAACCCTGAACTTCTGTTTGCGGCGCATTTAGAGCGGGTCGCCAGTACTGCCGGTGTCTTCATCCTTCGCTCATGATTGCAGGCGAGGGATGCCGCGCCGTAGCGTTGCTTCGCAACGCGGAGGCGGGCCTCCTGATGTCTCTGAACGAGCTACGGCTCGGTAAACCCTGAATTCTGTTTGCGGCGCATTTAGAGCGGGTCGCCAGTACTGCCGGTGTCTTCACAATTGCGATCGATGTCCCGCGCTGGCATTGCAAGAACCGAGACGCCGATCCTTTCGTGCAAAAATTCCGGTGTGTTCAGGCCGGATTGCTCAGGGCACCCTGATTGCTCGAATCGACCGCATGCTCACCAACAAGCACATCGTCTACGTCTTGAAGAACAGTGAGGGCACTCCGCGCTACTACGTGGGTCTGACATCCGACAGAGCATCCGCCACTCGTAGCTCGCAGCGAAGCGCTAGCGTATGCGCTACAAGTTCCCATGCTCCGACGTCGTGCTCATCACGCACGCTCGGAAACTTAGCGATCCACTTCCGAGCACGCCTCGGCGACTTCGCCTGGCGCTACTTCTGACGTGCCTCGTGGCCGCATGTCACCCCACACGTGGATGTAGCGAGTCGCAGTTCCACTTGGAGGCTGATTCACGTTTGCCGTCCTGGCTAGACCTCCCGGCGGGAGTTGAACGTAACGAAGTCGACGTTGAACTGTGGTACTGGACGCCGATAGCCGACGTGGACAATGTGACCATCTACGTGAAGGACCGCAATGGTCGGAGCGTTGCCAACCTCACAGGTAGATCGTGCTGGCATCCAGCCACTCATTGGCCTATGGGTGGTCCCGTCGCTCCTGATCCCCACTACGTCATTCTGGTAGTCGGACGCATCGTGGATGTCGCCGAGCATTCGCGTGGCGACTGGAAAATGACCGACAACGCGGACATCCTCGCGGCAGCCAAGGAATCGATCGCACGAAAAGAATGTAGAGGCACACCGGACAATTACTGACCGAGCCTCGATGTCCGCGACACGTGGGGTGAACCGCGGAGACGGAAACTTACGCAACACCCCGCAAGCCGTCGACCGTATGCAACCAGCTGATCAGTGGGTTCCAACTGACGCTGTTCTGGTCCACCAAATTTTCATTCCCA
This sequence comes from uncultured Acidobacteriota bacterium, assembly GCA_963707795.1. Classification (GTDB taxonomy): domain Bacteria; phylum Acidobacteriota; class Vicinamibacteria; order Vicinamibacterales; family UBA2999; genus JACCSI01. Next base: position 3,192,171 of record OY970174.1, read on the forward strand.
GTGTCGATCGGTCGCAAGGTTCCCGACAACGCGCGATCGAGATCGATTCCGACCTGTCATCTGCGGGTTCGACGATCGCGGATGCGGTGACATCTTTTGGTCGCTCAGGGTCGGAATCTCCGCTGGGCCCAACGGTCGGACCGGCCGAGACAGAGACAACGACGGCCCATGGTGGGAAGGGACTGGTGACGGTCACAATCGAAGCAATGAATGACACGCCCGAGCCGTTTGAGGACGGAAACGTCTTTGCTCAGGGCTTGTCGGCGGCATTCTTACGTTTGCCACCCTTCGCATGTCGCGCAGCCTTTGCCTTGTGAGCGCGCTCGACACTCCGCCAGAACTTGGTTGCCTCGCGCTCGACCAACGCTTCGAGGCGATCTTGGTGTGGCTTCGGTAACGCTGGCAGGAACTTGGGCATACCCAGGTCCTCAGTCTGTCCCAACCACTCTAGCTTCAGCTTCGCGGATTGGAGCACCGCGTCTGCAATTTTCATGGCGAGGTGAAGTGCTTGAAGTCCGTCAATGCCGAACACGTATTGCGGTCTGCGCCAAAACGAGTTCAGGCCGGTAATCTGCAGCGCGCAGCCCCAGTCCGAACCGGGAACCGCCTGAGGCACGCCAAACGTAACGACGACAGGCTTGCCACTGGGCGCCTTGAACACCCGGCGGGCGGCTACCCGAGGAATTCTGCGCGGCGCCGCAAACGATTTGCTCATGTTGCTTACCCGGATCGTATCAGGCGGCGGCGCGCCGCACGTCATTGCGGACAAACAAGTGGTTCGATGGGTGAACAGGTATCGGCTCGCAGAGGCGGCCCGATTGTCGGAAAGCCCGGAGCAGCGTTCGTAACGAACGGGTGTCGTGAACATCCGATGCAAATCGCGCCTGCCGTCTGGCAGTTCTTGAATCCTGACTGGAGTTGGCTGCCCGAACTGAAGGTGAGATACTTGCCGATAAAATGTCGTCAATCTGGTCACACACGCTCATCGTTCTCGACATCGCGTCGATGAGGGTGTTCGTGTGGATTATCGGGCAACTGTTTACCTGGGCGGTTGATCCGAACGGCGGCATCCTCGACTCTCACCTCTTCTTCTACGACCGCTATTCCGATCTCGCTGAGTACCACCGTCTACGAGGCCGGACCGCCAACGCCGACAGGCTCGCAGCTATCGCGGAGGCGTACTACCAAGCGGCGCCCGATGATGATGACGAGCCCGAGGCTGCCGCGATGGCGATGCCAGTGCCGCGTCCTCTGATCCGGACGAACGCGGTGAGCACCACTCCAGTGCCGAAGCCGAAGACGGACGAATCATCCGGCCTGGCTCCATCGCTCGCGCACTGAACGTGCATTGCGCCGAAAGATCGTGCCTGATGCCAGAGCACGTCACGGACACGAACCACCAGATTCTCGTCGCCGCGGTGAACGGGCGATCAACGAGGGTGATCCGGTCGGCTGTCAGCGACTGCCAGAACGACGGTAACTGACCAGCTGGCTGGTGGCCCGTCCACGGACCACCAGGAGCCTTCGGAACGGCAGGGTTCCACGCCGAGGACTCCCCGCGGTCGCTCAGCTGTTGTGCGGGTGCCGGCGTGGCTCCCTCCGGCGTCGAGGGCTGGCGCACCTGCCATACGGCGGCGCTACAATGCCGGTGGCTCGGGTCCGTGGCACTGGCTGGCGCCTCCGGTCCCAGGCGCGCGCGGCGGGAACGAGTGGGGGGTCCGTCAGCGGACCCGGAGACTCGCATCGTGACCGGACAGAACGACGACGCCGACTCGATCAGCGGGCTTCCCACGCTGGATCCCACCGCGCGGCTCGGATCGCGCGCACCGGAACCGCCTCTCGGCGAGATCGGCGGCTTCCGCATCTTCCGCAAGCTCGGCGAAGGCGGAATGGGCATCGTCTACGAGGCCGAGCAGCAGAGCCCGCGCCGACGGGTCGCGCTGAAGGTCGTCCGCGGCGGCCAGTTCGTCGACGAGCTGTCGCTCCGGATGTTCCGCCGCGAGACCGAAACGCTGGCCCGGCTCGCCCACCCGAACATCGCCGCCATCTACGAGGCCGGCCGCACCGAAGGCGGGCAGCACTTCTTCACCATGGAGCTGGTCCCGGGCCAGACGCTGACCGCCTTCGTGCGGCAGCGGATGGGCGGCGATCGCCCGTCGCCCGCCCAGCGTCGCGAGCGGCTGCGGCTCTTCATCACCATCTGCCGGGCGGTGAGCCACGCGCACCAACGCGGCGTCATCCACCGCGATCTGAAGCCGTCGAACATCGCCGTCACGGAAACGGGCGAGGTGAAGATCCTCGACTTCGGGCTGGCGCGCGTCACTGACGCGGACGTCGCCGACGGCACCCTTTTGAGCGAAGTCGGATCGATCAAGGGGACGCTCCCGTACATGAGCCCCGAGCAGACGAGCGGGGACAGCCGCGACATCGACCTGCGGTCGGACGTCTACGCGCTGGGCGTGATCCTCTACGAGCTGCTGGCGGGCCTGTATCCCTACGATACCCAGACCAGCTCGCTCGTCCGGGCCATCACCACCATCTGCGAGGAGCCGCCGCGGCTGCTCCGGGACACGCCCGGTGGCGCGTCGATCGACGTCGACCTGCAGACGATCGCCGCCAAGGCGCTCGAGAAACAGCCCGACCGCCGCTACCAGAGCGCGGCGGCGCTCGCCGAGGACGTGGAGCGCTTCCTCGACAACCAACCGATTCTCGCGCACCCGCCGAGCCGGATCTATCAGCTGCGCAAACTGGTCGCACGACACAAGCTCGCCGTCGCCGCGGCCGGCGGCATCGCCGCGTCGCTCCTCGCGCTGGCGCTCACCATGGTCGTTCAGGCCGAGCGCGTCCGCAGCGAGCGCGACCGAGCCACTGCCGAAGCCGCCAAGGCGGGCGCCATCAACGACTTCCTGCTCGACGCGCTGGGCGCGGCCGATCCCTGGTCGAGAGGGTCGCGCAACGTCACGCTCCTCGACGCGCTGTCCCAGGCCCAGTCGAAGACGCGCGCCGCCTTCGGCAGTCAGCCGCTCGTCGAGGCCTCGGTGCTGCGGACGATCGGCGTCACGTTCGCGAACCTGGCCGAGTATGCCGAGGCCGAAAAGGCGCTGCGCGAGGCGCTCGACCTGCGCGTCGCGGCGGCAGGCCCGCGGAGTCACGAAGCGGCGGACGCGCTCGGAGCCCTGGCGCTGATGTATGCGGAATGGCGGAAGTTCGACGAAGCGGAGAAGTATGCCCGCGAGACTCTCACGATCACGCACGCGCTCGCCGGGGCCGAGACCCTGGCCGCCGCGGCGGCGATGAACGATCTCGCCGTGGCCGTTGCCGGGGCGGGGCGGCTTCCGGAGTCGCGCGCGCTCGCCGAAGAGGCGTTGCGGATCGCCCGGGTGCAGCCCACCGCGCGCGCCCGCATGGGCGCGGCGAACCTCGATGCCGGGAAAGTCGAGATCGACGCGCTCAAGTCGCTGTCCCAGATCGCGCTCGATCAGGGCGACTCCGCGCGCATGGACGCGCTCGGCCGCGAGCGGCTGGCGCTGGTGAAGGCCCGCTACGGCGACCGCCATCCGGAGGTCGCAACCGCGCTCAGCGACTTCGCACTGGCCCAGATGTACACGGGCGACCTGGCCGGCGCCGAGCGCTCGTATCTCGAGGTCATCGACATGCGCATCGCCCTGCTCGGAGGCGATCACCCGGAGGTCGCGAGCGCACGGGAGAATCTGGGCAACGTCTTTTTCCGCGCCGGGAAGCTGAACCAGACGGCGCAAAGCCTCGAGCTGGTGCTGGCGATGCGCCGCAAGGCGCTCGGCGACGACTCGGAACCGGTCGCGCGGACGCTGTCGAACATGGCCGCCGTGTACCGAGAGGCGGGGAACATTCAGGCCGCCGAGCGTGACGTACCGCGAGGCCGTGGACCGGTTTCGCCGCAAGCTCGGGCCCGAGCATCCCAGCGTCGGCCACGCGCTCTCGGGCCTCGGCGACGTCCTGCGTCGGCAAGGCAAGTTCGCCGAGGCCGAAGCGACCCTGCAGAGCGCCCTCGACATTCTCGTCACGGCTCTCGGCGAGGAGAGCAGCATGGCGCAGACGACGCGCAAGAGGTTTGCCGATCTCTACACGGCCTGGGGCAGGCCGGCGCGGGCGGCGGCGTTCGTCGCGAGACCGAAACCGGCACAGTAGGCCCAACACGCGCTGGCTCGCCGACATGGCGTCGCTCGCCGCCCGTGTCCGCCAGGCCGATCCCTTCGCGGCCGTCGATTACCTGGCGCATCGTCACGCAGCGTCCGGTGGCGCGCGCCCGGTGGCCAGACACGGCTGGTTGGCCACATCATGCGCTCGACATGGGGTCCCTGCCTATGGCCGCTCCACATCCAGAAGCCGGGTATTGTGGAGCGCACGGATGCGCCAGAGACCCTTCTGCTTGCTGAACAGAATGGTCTTCCGGTACGGGAACGTCTGACCCGGAGCACGTTCGTCTCCGCTCAGCTCACTGCGGACGTGGGCGATGGCGATGTCGGGGGTGATGAACGTCAGGTCTTCGATTCGCTGGCGGCTGAGCCGACTGTTCTTGTAGTGGGCCTTGTGGATTTCTTCGTGCCCCGCCCTGATCGCCGCCTTGCCATGCCAGTATCCGCCGCGCCAGTTCACCCAGTCGGAGTCTTCATGCAGGATTGCGTCGGCCCACGCCGCCATGTCGTGCCGATTCCAATGCTCTTCGTGCGCTTGCAGCACCGCCGAGATGGCGCGTTTGGCGTCCTCCTGGCTGTCCTGGTGTGATTCGTTGCCGGCGGCAGGGGCCAGCCCCGGCGTCGTGACCACGAGCGCCCCGAGAGCCAGCAGGCCGACAATCCGTTTGTGCATTGACCGCATCCTTCCTCCTTGGTGCATGGTTTCGTGGTTGTCGTGCTCTTCAGATCCCGCTCTCGAACCTTGACGACGTCGCTCGCGTCCGGTCCGGCTCGAAGCGCCGCGCCATGCGCACACGAGCTGTCGCAGGCCGATGGCATCGCGAAGCCGCGCGTCCGTCAGCATGTGGATTCTAGTTCGATGCCGCCGGCAGCGTCACACGAGACGTACATCCTGCCAAACACGGAAACGGCACCCTGGTCAATCGGTGATGTGATGAGCAATGCGAGTCGACTACCATTCCGGCATGCCACCGTACGCTTCCCGGAGAACCCCATGAAGCACCTCTGTCTGCTCTCCCTGGCCGTGGCCCTCAGCGCACCGGTGGCAGCGTCATCGCGTGAAATGCGCCAGCCGGCGCTTCCCGAGCTCATGACGCGTCTGCTTGGCGACTGGCGCGGCAGCGGCGTCATCACCGGCCGCGCATCGGCGCTGACCCTCAGCTGGTCCCGCGACGTGGGTGACGCGTTCGTGCACTTGCGCTTTCGTAACGAGATGGCCGAAGGCGGCGGCCGGCCGGCCGCCGTCTTCGAGGGCCGCGGCTATTACCGTGCGGCGTCGGCCACCGCGGTGGCGGGAACCGGCACCTGGATTGACTCGCGCGGCTTCATCCTTCCCGTGGTGATGGCGCTCAGCCCCGACGCGCTCACGAGCGACTGGGGTGATGCGACGACCGAACGCGGCCGCACCGTCTATCGACTGACGCCCGCGGGGACGCTCGAGGTCACCGACTTCGTCCGCATGCCTGACGGGCAGTATCGGGAGTTCGGTCGCAGCGAGTTGACTCGATCGTCGGCCCCCGGCCGCGCGCGGTGACGGGCTGGCCTGCGGGTAGCTGCTGCCGGCGGGGGCGGCCGCGTGCGGTTCGGCGGCACCCGGCGGACGATCGACTGGGGCGCCGCGGCGCGCATCGCCGTCGCCGGCGCTCAGCCCGCGAGTCGCAGGCGATCGACCCGACCGGCGAGATTGTCGCTGCCGATTGACAAGTACAGCTCGCGGTCGGTCACCGACAGGCTGAACGCCACGCGCCGCTCCAGGCGCGCGACCAGCGCGCCCACGAGGGCGCGATCGAGCGCGTACAACTCCAGCGCGTCGGCGCGATGGATTCTCGCGCCGGCCAGTTGCTCGAGCCACCGGTCCGGATTCTTGTGCGTGTAGACGGCGACCCGGGGGACGGCCTTCGACGCCTTGTGCAGGCGGCCGGCGTCGGGCGTGCCGATGTCGATCCAGCTGGCGATCGCGCCGCTCGCCTCCCGCACCGCGATGGCCGGCTCTCCCGGCTCGGACACACCGCGTGAAAATGCGATGCCCGGCGCGTACTCGAGCAGATAGGCCAGGATGCGCGCCACCAGGTACTCCTCCGACTCCGAGGGATGCCGCGCGGCGCGCACCGACAGCGACTCGTACACGCGCCGGTCGGCATCGGTGAGCTCGACGTCGACGTTGTAGACGGTGGCGGTGAGCGCCATCTGCTAGCGTTTCGGAAACACTAGCGGGCGGTCCACGCGGACGAAGGCCGGCCGGGCATCGCCTACGGCACCGCCGTGTAGTGGCCGTGAATGCACAGCCAGCGTCCCGCCTCGCGTACGAAGATACGGGTGGACTTGCCGCGCGAGGTGAACCGCTTGCTCTCGATCATCCCGGCGTCGGTCCAGTAGTAGGTGATCCACGCCGTGTCGCCGCGCACGGTCACCGCCGGCTGGTGCATCTCGGTGTGCACGCCGGTGGCCCGCCGCAGGTAGTCGCGGTAGCTGCGGACCTCCGCCTCCTTCCCCGCGGTGAGATAGACGTCGTTCTCGCCGAACGACGTGAAGTCGGGATGGACGTAGCTGGCGTAGCGGTCCACGTCACCCTTCTCGATCGCGTCCCACATGGCGATGAGCGTCGCTTTCACGTCGGCCGCGTCCTTCGGGTCCGCGGCCTGCGCCGCGGCGGGCGCGGCGAGGCCGAGCAACAACAGGCAGAGGGTCCAGTGACGCATGGTGCGCCTCATGTTACCGTCACGCCGTGCCCCTGAGTCGTTTCGCCGCGATCGGCGTCCTGCTGGCCGCCGTGCCGGGCGCCGGCTGCTCGCCCAACGCCCCCGCCCCCACCTCGGCTCCGGCGGCGGCGGTGGCCGACGGCGCCGCCAGCGACCCGACCCGCTGGACCGTCGAGGCCGCGCCCAGCCTGCCGGAAGCGCTCGCCAACAACGCTGTCGCGTCCGCGTCGCTCGACGGCCGGGAATGGCTGTTCACGTTCCTCGGACTGGGCCCGGGGAAGGACTACCGGGCGATCACGACCCGCGCGTACGCGCTCGACGTGCAGGCGGGCCGCTGGGAGCGCCTGCCCGACGTGCCCGGACCGGTCGGGCGCCTCGCGGCCACGGCCCAGGCGGTGGGCGGCCGGGTGTACATCTTCGGCGGTTACGCGGTGGCCGCCGACGGCACCGAGACGACCAGCGCGGCCGTGGACGTCTACGACATCCGCACGCGCCGCTACACCCGCGGCGCCGACATACCGGTTCCGGTGGACGACAGCGTCTCCGGCCTCTGGCGCGAGCGCTACATCGTCCTGGTCGGCGGCTGGTCCACCTCGCGCAACGTCGCCGACGTCCAGGTCTACGACACCGTCGGCGATCGATGGGTGGCGGCGACACCGATTCCCGGCACGCCGGTGTTCGGGCACGCCGGCTCTCTCGTCGGCGACGTGATCGTCTACTGCGACGGGGCCAGGATGCAGGCGCCCCTCGTGCCGAAGTACGTGCCCGCCCGCGAGTGCCACCGCGGCGACCTCGACGCGGCCGATCCCTCGCGCGTGGCGTGGCGGGCGATCGCGCATCACCCGGGCCCCGCCCGCTACCGCAGCGCCGCCGCGCCCGTGCCGGAAGGCCGGACGCGCGGCGTGCTGTTCATGGGCGGCACGGCGAACCCGTACAACTACGATGGGATCGGCTACGACGGGCAGCCCGCCGAACCGGACGCGGCCGGCTGGATCTACGACGTCGATTCGGACTCGTGGATCGCCGGCCCGTCCCTGCCTCACCCGACGATGGATCACCGCGGGCTGGCCCGCCTGGGCGGGCGCTGGTGGACGATCGGCGGCTTCGATCCCGGGCAGGCGGTGACCGCGCGCGTCACGCGAATCGCGGCGCCGCGATGACGCCAGCCCCGCCACCGATCGCCCGTAGCCTGCCAGTCTACATGCACCACTTCCCGAGGGTGTCGAGCTCTTGCCCCTTGGCCGCCAGCACGCCGTGCTCGCTGGCCACCACGTCCATCGCGGTCTTGAAGTCCGAGGGATCGACGACGGTGCGCCGATCCTTGGGCTCCATGGCAATCTGCGCCGAGAGCTTGCCGACCGCCGCCATCCAGCCGAGCACCGTGGCCGCGTCGGCCTTCCAGTGCCGACGCCAGTTCGGGTCCTTGAGCGCCCGCGTGATCGAGGGAATGAGCCGAGCCCTGATGGCCCGGATCACTGTCAGGTGCACGTGCAGCGGGTTGACGCCCTGCCCGTACGTGAGCAGGAACATGCCCATGACGTCCTCGATGTCCTCCTTGGTTGCAGGGTCGCCATGCGGAGTGTCTGCCATTTCAACCTCCCATTTGCTGCTGACGGATTCGGTCCGCCCGTGACGCTCAGGCGACGCGCAGAATACCACTCTCGCGTAGGCGCACGGACACGGCGCGCGCCGACCGCGGGCGCCTCCGCCGGTCGAGGGCGAGGAGGTCGCCCACGAGCTCGCACAGTACGTCCGGGCAGTCCGAAACGCGCGTCCGCAAGAAACGGCGCGCCTCCACGTCGTCGAGACCGGCGGTCGGCCGTTCGCCCATCAGGCACTCGAACAGCACGACCCCGAAGCTCCACAAGTCGGTCCCGCCATCCAGTGCCTGCCCGGCGCGGGCTTCGGGCGCCATGTAGGCAGGCGTTCCGGCGATTCCGCCCCGCTCCACCGTCGTGAGATCGGCGCCGGCGGCCCAGGACGCGGCCAGCGCGGGCACCCGCGGGCCGCGCACCGGCGCCTCGTCCACCAGCATCTGCGCCAGGCCGAAGTCGAGCAGCTTGGCGCGACCGGCCAGCGTGAATGCGATGTTGCTCGGCTTGACGTCGCGGTGCAGCAGTCCCGCATCGTGAATCAGCTCGAGGGCACCCGCGAGCTCGCCCGCCAGCACAATGGTCTCGGCGGGTGTCAGGGGACCGCGCCGCAGGCGGTCGGCCAGCGTGCCGCCCTCGAGGTACTCCATCACCAGGGCCGGGGCGCCGCGCCAGCTCTCGATGCCGAAGATCAGCGCCAGGTGCGGGTGCGCGAACGCCGCCATCGCGCGCGCTTCGCGGCGCAGGCGCACCGACTCCCCCACTGACACGCGCGGCAGTGTCTTGATCGCGACCCGGCGCTCGAGCGAGGTGTCGGTCGCCAGATAGACGACGCCCATGCCGCCGCGGCCCAGCCGCCGTTCCAGCTTGAACTTGCCGGCAAGCAGCAGCGGCAGCTGGGTGGCGGCCAGCGCACCGCCGCACCGGCCGCACCGGTCCTCACTGCCCGCCGCGACGAACGAACAATCCGCGCACACCAGGGCCGGCCCGTCGTCGGCGGGCGCCAGCGCCGCGGGCGCGGCGGCCGAGATGTCCCGCAGGCGGAGGTTGTCGACCTTCAAGGCCAGCGAGGCGGCGACCGGGGCGAGCAGCCGCTGGTCCTCGCGCGAGAACGGCAGGTCGTTCAGCTTCTCGCCGAGCACGATCACGCCGATGAACTCGCCTCCCGACCGGAGCGGCAGCAGCAGGTGGGCGCCTCCGTCCGCGAGCCACTGCAGATCGTCGGTAGGCAGATCGCGCACCTGCGGGTCGGGGTGCTCGAGCTCGACGACCAGGCCATCGGTCCGCTCGCTCAACATCGTGGCCAGCGGGCGGTCGAGCGGCAGCGAACGCACCCCGCCGGCCGGCGAGGCCAGCGTCCCGGCCTCCCAGTCGGCCACCAGGATGTCGGCCTGCGTCACATGCAGGCTGGACTGCAGGCGGCGACCGAAGGCGCGGCAGGCCGCGGCCAGCGAATCGTCGCCGGTCACGCTCGTCGCCGCCAGCTCCTCGAGGAGCCGTCTGGTGTCGAGCGCCTCGCGGAAGAACGACCGGTCGATGGCGCCGAGCAGCGGCCGACGCACCGCGATCGCGACGAGCAGGATCGCCAGCGGCACGACAATCGGCACGGCGCTCGGCGTGGTCACCAGCGCGCCGAGCGGCTCGTGCCGCTGCCGCACCAGCGCCGCGACGAGCGCCGCGCCGGGAATGGCGGCGAGCGTCACCATGGTGTAGCGGGCCAGCGCGTACTGGACCGCCTTCCTGACGATCAGCCTCACGTCGAGGACGCGGTGCACGACGACCGCGTAGGTCGTGCTCACCGGAATCGACAGCAGAAGCGGATAGAGGATCGAGCCGACGATGAGGCGGCGGGGCGGCACGTCCATGAAGGCGCCGTACGCCGGCACCATCGCCTCGGCGAGCACCTGCGCGGCCATCGGCAGGAAGCCGATGGCCAGGCCGGCCACGAAGAGGCGGTAGCGCCGGCGCTCGCGCACCTCGGCACGCCGTGCCTTCCACAAGCCGAACGGCAGGGCCGGGAACGCGAGCCCGAACAGCACGGCATCGAACCACGTGCCCGGTGCTCCCCAGGCGATCGCCGAGAGGACGGCGAATCGCGGGCCGGCCGGCGCCTGCCAGAGCGCCGTCGCCAGGAAACAGGCCGCCCCCGCCGCGATGCCGGCGCCGACCATCACCCGCTCCACCCCCTCGCCGCGATCGAACCGGCGCAAGCGGGGGAACTCCGTGACAAAGAGCCACAGATACAGCGGAAGAAAAGCGTCCGGGTGCAGCGCGAGCAGCGCCTGGCGGACCTGATGGGCGCCGCCCGGCAGGTCCGCCAGCCGCGTCACCAGCCCGTTGGCAAACGACACCGCCACGAGCAGGAAGAAGATGCCGAGATGCAGGGCACGCCGGTCGCGCGAGCCGGCCGTGGCCAGGAACACGGACGCGCCGGCGAATACCGCGACGTGGGCGACCGGGACGATGTCGGGGAAGGTGCTCGGCTGCAGCCAGTCCCGGTACGCCAGGACCAGCGCGGCGGACGCGAGAATCTTGGCGACCGCAGCGATCACCACGAAGATGGCGAGGGCATCGATGCCGCCGCGCGCCCGAGGCTTCGCAACGCTCGCTGGAGGCGCGTCACCGCCACGCATGCCGGGACGGTAACATAGCCAACGCTCCAGCGCCGCCGGCCTGGGCGGCGGACGAACCGCGTCGAGGGCGCAGGCTGGGGGCCAGGGCGTCAGCTTCCGCCAACGGTGCGCCGCGAGGACGAACACGGGCTATTGCGAGGAGGGATTGTGAAGCAGAACAGGTGCAGGGTTGACGGCGCCGCGTGGGGCGTCGTGCTGATGGCCTTGGTTGTGGCGAGTGAGATGCTCGCGGCGCAGCTGCCCGGCAGCCGCGTGCCCGGCGGCTGCGACGTCCCCGTCAGCGAGCGCTCTGGCGAGTTCGGGTGCTACCTGACGGCGACGCAGGCGATCGAGGCGTTGCCGGCGGCGCCGATCTTCTGGCACCTCGACACGTATCCGACCCGCGCCGCGGCGCAGGCGGCGGCGCAGGGGCCGGCCAGCACCGTCGTCGAATCGCTCGGCAAGGTGTGGCTGTTCACCATCGCCGGTGCCGGGTGGACGCCCGCCACGGGTGAGCGGGTCGCGACAATCGGGCCGCTGCCCGCCGCCGCGGGACGCCGCTACACCGCCCGCTACATGGAGGCCGTCTTCCCCTCTACGCAAACCATGCAAACCGCGGTGCATCGTCACTCCGGGCCGGAGGCCTGGTACGTCGTCGGCGGCGCGCAATGCCTGCGCACCCCCGAGAGCACCACGGTGATCCGGGCGGGCCACGGCGGCGTCGTCCCGGCCGGCCCGCCGATGATGCTGACCAGCATCGGTCCGGAGGTGCGTCGCGCGCTCGTGCTCGTCCTGCACGATCCGTCCGAGCCGTGGATGACGATCGCCACGGACTGGAAGCCGACGACCGACTGCCCCAGATAGCGCGCGGGGCGGGCGCCTCAGCCCGGCGGCCGCACCGGTTTCACGAGCGACGGCGTCGCCCCGCCCGCCCGCGTCAGCGCGTGAATTGCCGGCAGGTCGGTGCTGATGACCGTGTTGAGGTTCGCGATGTGCTCGGTCAGCGTCGTGCGCAGCCGCTCGACGCTCCGCGCCTGTGCCTCGGTGGGCGGGCCGGTGAACGCCTGGAGCTGGCCGGCGAGATCGGTGATTTCGAATCGCGGACCGCCGAACCCGGTGCCGCGGAAGCGGTCGCGCAGCGGCTGCACCTTCTTGATCAGCGCGGCCAGCGCGTCGCGCACCGGCGCCTGCTGATCGCCGGGCGCCGCCGCCAGTTTCTCCAGCACCTCGATCTCGCGGTCCACGCCCTGCAGCGCCTTCGCCGCCTCGTCGAACGCGCGCAGCATGTCGTTGAGCGCGGCGCTTGCGGTCTGCCGCGCGCGCAGCGCGTCGGGCGAGGTCCGCGTCCGCGGATCGACCCGCACCTCGAACTTCTGCGACTGCTCGCGGCCGCCCGCGACGAGCGTGACGGTGTACTCTCCGGGCACCACGAACGGGCCCTTCGGCGCCCCGAACCAGCCGTCGCTGCCCGCAGTGCTCTCGACCGACAGCGGGTCGCGGAGATCCCAGGCGACGCGGCTGATCCCCTTGCGCCCCGGCGCGTCGATCTCGCGAATCGTCCGGCCCCCGCTGTCCTGCACGCGAATCTTCACCGTCGGCGCCTTCGCCCCGCTCTCCTTCGCGCCGCTCTCCTTCGTGCCGCTCTCCTTCGTGCCGCTCTCCTTCGTGCCGCTGTCTTTCGTGCCTGTGGTCCCGCTCTCCTCCGGAATCGCCGCGTCGGCCTTCAAGTAGTAGGTGATGAGCGCGCCGTACGGGGGATTGGGACCGGAATATTCCGACGCCCCGGGGACCGGCAGCATGCGCGCTTCGTAGTACTGCGTGGCCGTCCTGACCGGGAACAGAAACGCGTCGGTGCGCGCGGCCGCGTCGAGGGATTCGAGCGCGGCGATGTCGTCGAGGACGATGATGCTGCGCCCGTGCGTGCCGAGCACCAGATCGTTGCTGCGTTCTTCGATCACCACGTCGTCCACCGGGACGCGCGGCAGGTTGCCGCCGGCGCGGAACCAGTGCGCTCCGCCGTCGGTCGTCACGAAGAGCCCGAACTCGGTGCCGGCGAAGAGCAGCCGGGGGGTGCGCCAGTGTTCGGCGAGCGCGTTCACCACCGTGCCCGCCGGCAGGTCGCCGGCGATCGGGGTCCAGGTAGCGCCGAAATCGGCGGTGCGGAAGATATACGGGGTGAAGTCATCGTCGTTGTGGCCGTCGAAGGTCACGTACGCGGTGCCCGCGGCCTGGCGCGACGCGAGAACGCGGCTGACCCACCGCGCACCAGGCAGCGTGAACCGGCTGGTCTGGTTCTGCCAGGTCTTGCCCCCGTCACGCGTCATCTGGACCTGCCCGTCGTCGGTTCCCACGTAGAGTACGCCCGCCTCGACCGGCGACTCCGCGATCGAGGTGATGGTCCCGAAGTCGCTGACGCCGTCGTCGCGCGACAGCGTGTCGGCGCTGCGCTCGGGACCCATGATCGGCAGCTTCTTCCACTCCTGATTGAGAGTCAGGTCGGGGCTGATCACCTGCCAGCTCTGGCCGCGGTCGATGGTGCGGAACAGCCGGTTGCCGCCGTAGTACACGACCTTCGCGTCGTGCGGCGACACCAGGAGCGGTGTGCTCCAGTTGAAGCGGTAGGTTTCCTTGGCGTCGGCGGGCACCGGCCGGATCCCACGTTCTTCCCGCGTCTCGAGGTCCACCTGGTAGGTGCGCCCGCTCTGGGAGTTGGCGTAGATCACGCGGGGATCGGTCGGGTCGGGCTGGGTGTAGAAGCCGTCGCCGTAGGCGATGTTGACGACGTCCGCATTGGTGATGCCGAGCTGGCTCGCGGTGCGGCTGGGGATGGCCCAGGTGCCGTTGTCCTGCGTGCCGCCGTAGACCCAGTACGGCTCACGCGTATCGAGGCCGATGTCGTAGTACTGCCCGATCGGCAGGTTGTCGATAAAGTCCCAGTTCCGGCTGCCGTCGTACGAGATGTAGAGCCCGCCGTCGTTGCCGAGCACCAGGTGATCGGGGTCGGCGGGATCGATCCACAGTGCGTGGTGATCGACATGGATCAGCCGCTGCGTCGCCTCGCTCTCGAACGTCTTGCCGCCGTCAATCGACAGGCCGAGCGATCCGCCGAGCACCCACACCTTGTTGGGGTTTCGCGGGTCGATGCGAATCTGGCTGTAGTAGCTGGGACGCGGGTTGGTGGGGCTCATCCGCGTCCACGTCGAGCCCCGATCCTCGGACCGGAATACGCCGCCGGCCTTCGACTCGTAGATTGCATAGACGATGTCCGGGTGGCTTCGCGAGATCTCGACGCCGATGCGGCCGACGTCGCCGGCCGGCAAGCCGCCGGCGAGCTTCTCCCAGGTCTCGCCGCCGTCGAGCGAGCGGTGCAGGCCGCCGTGCGGGCCGCCGCCGACGAATCCCCACGCACGGCGCCGCCGCTGGTAGGCCGCCGCGAACAGGGTGCGGCCGTCCGCGTCGAGCGCCACGTCCACGACGCCGGTGTCCGCATTGATGCCGAGCACCTTGCGCCAGGTCCGGCCGCCGTCGGTCGTCTTGTAGAGGCCGCGCTCCTCGTTCGGCCCCCACAGGCGGCCGAGCGCGGCGACGTAGACCACGTCGGGGTTGGTGGGGTGCACGACGATGCGGCCGATGTGATGGGTGTCGCGCAGGCCCATGTGCATCCAGCGCTCGCCGCCGTCCAGCGACTTGTAGACGCCATCCCCCCACGACGAGCTCTGGCGGTTGTTCGGTTCGCCGGTGCCCGCCCAGACGACGTTCGGGTCCGACGGCGCGATGGCGAGGTCGCCGATCGACAACGACCCGCCCTCCTCGTCGAACACCGGCTTCCAGGTCACCCCATGGTTGAGCGTCTTGAAGATGCCGCCCGAGGCGGTGCCGACGAACATCGTTCCCGGACGTCCGGCGACGGCTTCCACGTCGTCGATGCGGCCGCCGAAGGCGGCCGGTCCGATGTGCCGCCACGTGAACAGGCCCTCACCGACGCCAGATGCGGCCGGCGCGGCCTGGCGCGCGGTGCCCGGCGCGGCTGCCAGGAGGACAAGGGTCAGCGAAAGGGCGAGCGGGCGGCACGAGGGCATGGCTACATCCTATCTGGGCGAGCGCCAGCGACACGCCGGCGCGGAACATAGGTTCGAGGACTGAATGTCGGGGAACTTCCTCGGGTTCGCCGGGCACGCGGCCGGCATCGCGCGTGGCGATTATTGGCAGACGGCCGCCGGGAGTCAAGGCGACAGGCCCAGCGGCCCGCGCACGGACCACTAGTGCGGATGACGCAGGTAGTGCTGCCGCAGCAGGTCCTTGCCGTAATCGTTGCCGTTCGGCGTGCGCACGATCGTGTGGATGTGCTCGACGTTCGGCTGCTGCGGATCGGCCGCCAGGTGACGCAGGTTCGCGGGGCGGTTGTGGTCGAACTCGATCAGCACGACCGGACTGTGAATGCGGTAGTAGAAGACGCTGTCCGCATCCGTCTTGCCGATCCAGGCGAACCAGGTGCGGTCGAGGTGCTGGCGCACTTCCGCCAGGCGGACGCGCGCGTGACCCTCGGCCATGTTGTCGATGTACAGCGCGGCGAGGTCGAGGAGCTGCCGCCGTTGCGGCTCGGTGAGCTCGGTGGCCCGGAGTCCGGCGTAGTCGAGGACGACGTTGTCGCGCCACGCCTCCGTCAGGATGTCGTTGCCGGTCTTCGATACCTTCAGGACGGCCTTGGCCCGTTGTTCGGCCGACAGGCCATTCACGAACGCGAGCGCCTGACCCTGCTCCTGCCGCAGGATCGTGGTGCCCTTGTACTTGCCTGCCGTCGCCGTCGCCGGCTCCGAGCCGGTGAAGAACGGCGTCATCACGACCTGGTCGCCGAGCACGAAATAATTGATGATCGCGTGGTGGCCGTCGAACTGCCACCCCCATGGCTCGGTGGCGGAGGGCGAACCCATGACGGTGAGGTGGTACAGCCACTCCCCATACTCCTCGAAGTTGCCGTCGTTGAGTTCGGCGAGCGTGTGGTTGAGGCGCATGATGTCGCGGGTGAGCGTCAATCCCTTCGCGCTCAGGCCGGCGCCGAGCAGCGCAAACGCCGCGTCGCGCTGGACCTCGGTCATGTCCGCGAAGCTGACGCCCTGGCGGACATAGAAGCTCTGGTTCATCCACTTCCGCCACTCGTCCGCGTCCACGGGAAACACGGTCGCGGTGCGCTGCTCACCGGTGAGGCTGGCCAGGAACGCATCGGCCGCGGCGCGAACCGGTCCGGTGCTCACGCCGGTCGCGCGGAGCGGAAACAGGTTCGGCTCGATCTCGCCCTTCGCGGTGATGCCCCGGAAGGGGGCGGCAAGGCCTTCCTTCTCCGCGGCCAGCGAGAGCCGCAGCAGTTCGGCCGCCGGCCGGGGACGCGGTGCCGGTGCCTGCCGCCGCTCGGTGGCCTGCATACCGATGATGCAGAGCATGGCGCCGGTGATGCTGGTCAGGACCGCGAATCTGGTCATCGCTCTTCCCGTGAATGGTAGCCGAACTCGGGGGTCGAGAGCGGCGGGCCGCCAGCGGACGTCTGCCGACAGAATCCTCTGCCTTCGCCGCCGGTCACCGCGGCACGAACGTGCCCTCTTTCGGACCGCGCGACCGCTTGTCGATCTGGCGGATCGCGCCGAGGTGGTACGCGAGGTGGGCGATGCTCGCCACCATCCCGGTGAGCTCGACATCGCTGACCTCACGGGGAGATGTCAAAGCCTCGAGCCAACGGTGCGCTTCGGCGCGCAGTCCGCCGCGAATGTCGTCCCACTGCCGCGCGTCGACCTCCGCGGTCCTCCACGCCTCGTCCCACTTCGCGTCGGCGAACGGATTGCCGCCGTCGGCGGCCCAGCGGTTCATCAATGACAGGCCGTAGCGCAGGTGCTGCGCGTGCGCGGCAACGGTCGCGCCCTCGTGCGCGCGGCGGGAGGCCTCGGCCGCCGACATCGCGTCGAGCGATTGCAGGAGGCCCACGTCGCCGGAGTTCAGGATGAACGCGTCGTCTCCGGCTCGCACACCATCGACGAGCTCGGAGAACAACCGGGTCAAGCTCTGGCTCACCTCAGCCGCCTGCATGTTCCTGCCTCCTCGTGATTGTTCGTGGGTCTACAGAACGAACATTCCTGCCCGGCGAACGCCGGCGCTGGAAGCGTGTTGCCGATCCGAGATCGCGCGCCATGGCGGAGTCTACCCGATCGACCATCGGGCGGTTCCATGGGAGAATGCGCCCGAGGTCGCGCGACGACATGCAAATGCCTCGCCTCTCACCGACGCGGCGGGAATTTCTCGGCGCGACCGGCGCGCTGCTGCTGCCGGCTGTCCAGCGGGACGATGGCGGCACCCTCGTCAACGACATCCACTCGCAGCTCAACCCGACCAGGGTCCGCCGCATCGTCAGGCCCACAGCGATCGGCGATGTCGTGCGGATCGTTCGGGAGAGCGCCGGGCGTGGCGAGGCGCTGTCGATTGCCGGCGGGCGGCACGCGATGGGCGGCCAGCAGTTCGGCGACGGCACGACGCTGGTCGACATGCGTGGGCTCGACCAGGTCCGCAGCTTCGATCGTGCCCGTGGACTGGTCGAAGTCGAGGCAGGCATCCAGTGGCCGGCGCTGGTGCAGTACCTGGTCGAGCGCCAGGCCGGGGCGGCGCGCCAATGGGGCATCGCACAGAAGCAGACCGGCGCCGATCGCCTGACGATTGGCGGGGCGCTGGCGGCGAACGCGCATGGACGCGGCCTGCGCATGGCGCCGCTGGTGGGCGACATCGAGGCCTTCGAAATCGTCGACGCGGCCGGCCGCCGGCGCACCTGCAGCCGGACCAGCGAGCCGGACCTGTTCCGCCTGGCGATCGGCGGCTATGGCCTGTTCGGCATCGTGTCCGCCGTGACGCTGCGGCTCACGCCGCGCCGCAAGCTCGAACGGGTGGTCGAGATACGCACCGTCGACGGGCTGATGGACGCGTTCGACCAGCGCATCGGTGACGGGTTTCTCTACGGCGATTTCCAGTACGACATCGATCCCGGGTCGGCCGACTTCATGAGACGCGGTGTCTTCTCCTGCTACCGGCCGGTGCCGGACGCCACGCCGATCGATCCGGCGCAGCGGGAATTGGGGGACAGCGACTGGACCGCCCTGTTGCAGCTCGCGCATCAAAACAAGAGCGAAGCGTTCACGCGCTACTCCGCCTACTACCTCTCCACGAGCGGGCAGGTGTACTGGTCCGACCTTCATCAGCTCAGCACCTACCTGGACGACTATCACCTGGCCCTCGACGGGCGGCTGTCGCGTGCCCGCGGCACCGAGATGATCACCGAAATCTACGTCCCTCGTCCCGCGCTGGCGGATTTCTTCGGCGAAGTGCGTGAGACGTTCCGGAGCAACGGCGCCGAGATCGTGTACGGCACCGTGCGCCTCATCGAACGCGACGCGGACACGTTCCTGCCGTGGGCGCGAGAGCCGTGGGCCTGCACCATCTTCAACCTGCACGTCGAACACACACCGGCCGGCAGCGAGCGGTCTGCAGACGCGTTCCGCACGCTGATCGACATGGCGATTCGCCGCGGCGGCAGCTACTTCCTCACCTACCACCGGCACGCGCGCCGCGAACAAGTCGAGGCCTGTCACCCGGCGCTGGCGGAATTCCTGCGCCGCAAGCGGCGGTACGACCCGGACCTCCGGTTCCAGAGCGATTGGTACCGGCACTACGCCCGGATGTTTTCCGACGCGCTTGGACCGGCGTGACGGGCAGTTCGGAAGACTTCGCGCGATCGCACGGCCGGCATGGACGTCATCACTGAACCGGCGACGCTCGTCACCGACTACCTGCTCGCGGCGTTTGCCGCGGTGCTCTCGTGGCGGCTGCGGTCGGGCGGCATCCCCCAGCGCTGGTGGGCGGCGGCGCTGGCCGCGACGGCGCTGGCCGGCATCTGCGGCGGAACCGTGCACGGGTTCGTGCGGGTGCTGCCGCCTGCGGTGACGGCCGGGCTGTGGCTGCTGACGTTGGAGCTGCTCGTCGGGTCGGGGCTGGCCGTCGCGATGGCGACGCTCGCGGTTACGCCGATGACGCCCCGTACCCGCGGGGTCGTGACCTGGTCACTGGTGCTCGCGGTCATCGCCTATGCGGCGTGGGTGCCGGCCCGCCCGGTGTTCGCCGTGGCCATCGCCGCCTATGGCGTGTCGCTGCTCGGCGTCGCCCTGGTCGAGTCCCGCCGCTGGTGGACGCAGCGGACGCCGGCGTCCGCCTGGCTCCTAACCGGCGTGGCCGTCTCGGTGGCGGCGGCAGTCGTGCAGCAGGGCGGCTGGGCGCCGCACCGTTTTTTCAACCACAACGATCTGTTCCACGTCATCCAGGCAGGCGCTCTGTGGCTGCTGTATCGAGGCGCGACGCTGTCGCGGGATGCCGGAGCGAGGGTGACCTGAGTTGCGATTCTGGTGGTCGCCCTTCAGCGCCCGGCGTCTGCACTACGCGCGAGGCCGAACGCGTACATGGTGCTGCGCGTGCGGATGTAGACCCGGCCGTCGGCGATGGCGGGGGTCGCATAGCAGAGATCGTCCAGATCGTTGATCGCCAGCACGGTGAGCGCTCCGTCCGCCTTGACCACGGCGACCTTGCCCGATTCGCTCACCACCAGAATCTTGCCGTCGCCCGCCACCGGGGACGCATAGTAGGCGTCAACGGCGCCGCGGAGGCGCGCCTGCGACAGCGCTTTGCCCGTCTGCGGATCGAGCGCCGTCATGATGCCGCCGTCGTTGACCATGTAGAGCACACCGCCGTAGAGCAGCGGCGAGGGCAGCTGCGGGACGGCGCGATCGTAATGCCACACCGTGCTGGCTTCGGTCATGTCGCCACGGCCGCCGAGGCGGAACGCCCACATCCCGCCCTGCGATCGCCGGGCGGCCTGGTAGTAAGCCCACTCGTCCCGCCCCAGGAAGCCGTCGGCGTTGAGATCCATCAGCTTGAACCAGCGCTTCGCGAGCGGGTCAGGCACCTCCTCCGGCGAGAACCGGCCATCGAGGTCCTTGTCGTGCGCACTGGTCAGATCGGCGAACGACGGGATCTTGCGATCGAAGCCATCCGTGAACCCGGAGCTACTCGTGCCGTGGATGTAGACCATCCCGTCCTGGACGACTGGCGTCGCCTTCATCTCGAATGCCAGACCCTGCACCCACCACAACTTCTCTCCGGTCGCCAGCGCGTAGGCGGTCAGGTAGAACGACCCGGGCACCAGCAACTGCGCCGGTGCACCAGGCGGCTGGAGCAGGATTGGCGTCGAGTGGCCGGTCTTGGCTTCGGGGCGCTCGATGCGCCAGCGCAGACGCCCGGTGTCCTTCTCGACGGCGATCATGAAGGAGTCCGAGTTCTGGTCGCAGACGAGCACGACCAGGCCGTCGGCGACGATCGGCGACGCCGCCATGCCGTAGGCGTTGTTGAACGGACCGAGCGGGATCCGCCATCGCTCGCGGCCCTGGCGATCGTCCGAGACGACGCCGAAGTCCTGGAAGAAGACGTAGACGTTGTCGCCGTCGGTGGCTGGCGAAGGCGACGCCGGATGATTCCGCTTGTCGACGGCCAGCATGTGTTGCCGTGGCACCTCGCTGCGCCAGGCGATGCGGCCGGAGTCGCGCTCGAGCGCGATCGTGACCAGGCCGTCGCCCTCGAAGGCCGTCACGAAGAGGCGATCGCGCGACAGGATCGGCGACGAGTGTCCGGGCGGCAGCGCTGTCTTCCAGATCACGTTCTGCTCGGGACCGAACTCCGTCGGCAGCGCCGCCTCCTCGGCCACGCCAGCGCCATTGGGGCCGCGGAACCGCGACCAGTCGCCGTCGCCGGAGCGGGCGGGCTCGCCCGCGCCGAAGGGAGCAGGCTCGCCCGCGCCGAAGGGGGCAGACTCGAGGGCGGCAGCGGCGAGGATCGCGGCAAGAAGCAGGCTGATCACCATTACAGGTCTCCACCTCGGCGCCCTGAAGGGCCTGACGCTCGACGTTACGTTGCTGAGCCGCGCCGCGTGCACGCGCGCGAGGTGCGACCCGCGGGTAGCAAGAGGCATTCCGGCACCGCATGTGCGGCGCGCGGGTCACAATCGCCCCCAACGCGCGCGGTGCGCATCATTCCGCGGCGCTCCTGGAACAGTTCGTTGCAACGAATCGTTGCGGGGCATGATCGGCTGATCCGCTCCGTTCTCCAACCGCCAAGAACGCACGGGCGTGACCGTGCTGGTATAGGTCTTGCCCCGCACAGCCATCCAATGCACCAGGAGACACGGCGGCACGGCCGCAATCCACCGTGAACGGCGCCGAACGTCTCGTCGCGCGACTGAAGCACGCTGGGGCCCGCTTCGTCTTCGGCATGCCAGGGGGCGGCAGCAATCTCGACATCATCGAGGCCGCGCGCAGCCACGGACTCCGCTTCGTATCTCTCGCACACCGAGACCGCCGGCGCCATCATGGCGGCGGCGCAGGCGGAGATCACCGGCGCGCCCGGCGTCTGTCTGTCCACGCTTGGACCGGGCGTATCGTCCCTCGTCAACGGCGTCGCGCACGCCTGGCTCGATCGCGTGCCGCTCGTGGTGCTCACCGACGTCATGGCGCCAGACGCACGACGCCGGTTCGAGCACCAGAACCTGCCGCATGCGGCGCTCCTCGGACCGATCACCCGGCTGACGGCGGAACTGACGCCGGGTTCGACCGACGACGCCGTCGACGCACTCATCGCCTGCTCGCTGGGTCCGCCACCAGGCCCGGTGCACATCGACTGCGACTTCACCGCCACACCCGCACCGCGTGAGCCGGGGCCACTCGACTCACGAACCGGCGCCCGCGCGGCCGGCGTCGCTCTCACGGCTACGGCGCGACGGCTGCTGCAGTCCGCGACCCGGCCGCTGGCGGTGGTGGGGCTTGGCGCACGCGCCTCCGGCGATGCGGCCGCAGTGCGCGCCCTGTGCGAGCGACGATTGCTCCCGGTCCTGACGACGTACAAGGCCAAGGGGGTCGTCGGCGATCATCACCCGCAGTACGCGGGCCTCTTCACGCTCGGCGAGGTCGAGCGCCCGATCGTCGAATCGGCCGATCTGCTGTTGACGATCGGACTGGATCCGGTAGAGTTGCTGCCCCGCGCCTGGCCGTGGGCGCACCCGATCGTTCACTGCGCACGCTGGCCGGCGGGGACCGACCAGATGCCGGCGGGCGAGACCATCATCGGCGATCTTCCCTGCATCCTGCAGGACGTCGACGAGTGCCTGTCGCGCCCGACGGGCTGGGACGCCCAGACCCTTGCCCTCCACCGTGAGCGCCAGGTCGCGGCCGTGATGACGCCCGGGACTGGCTTCACCCCGGGGCGAGCGATGGGCGTCGTCGCCGAGGCCACGGCGTCAGCGCGGCACATGACGGTCGACGCGGGCGCCCACATGTTCCCGGCGATGGCGCTGTTGCCGGCCGGCGTCCCCGGCCGAATTCTGATCTCGAACGGGCTGTCGACGATGGGGTACGCTCTGCCGGCGGCCATTGGCGCGGCACTGCTCGCCCCGGGCGAGGCCGTCGTGGCGATCACCGGGGATGCGGGGCTGCTGATGTGCCTCGGCGAACTGCGCACCGCCGCGCGCGAGGGCCTGCGCGTCGTGGTCGTCGTCTGCGCGGACGGGGCCCTGAGCCTGATCCGGATCAAACAGGACCGCCGCGCCCTCGAGGCCGTCGGGGTCAGCATTGGCGACATGGACTGGCCGGGGGTCGCCGCCGCCCTCGGTCTACGGTCGTTCCGCGCACGCGACGAAGTGGGCCTCCGGCGCCACCTGGCCGAGGCGATGGCCGGCGACGGGCCGGCGCTGGTCGAGGCCATCATCGACCCGGGCGGATACGGCCAGATGCTCCGCGGACTTCGGGGCTGAGGCGCAGGACACACATGCCGACTCCCACCACGGACCTTCACGGCGATCTGCGGCGGGCCGTGCGCGATCTCTGTTCGCGGTTTCCCGACGCCTACTGGCGCGACCTCGACGCCCGTCGCGAGTACCCGACGACGTTCGTCGAGGCGCTGACCACGGCCGGGTACTGGCGGCGCTCATCCCGGAGGAGTACGGCGGCTCGGGCCTCGGCCTCGCCGAGACGTCCGTCATCCTGGAGGAGGTCAACCGCTCCGGCGGCAACGCGGGCGCCTGCCACGCGCAGATGTACATCATGGGCACGCTGCTGCGGCACGGCTCCGAGGCGCAGAAGCGCGAGTACCTGCCGCGAATCGCCAGCGGCGAGCTGCGCCTGCAGGCCTTCGGCGTCACCGAACCGACGCCGGCACGGACACCACGCAGCATCAAGACGACCGCCGTCCGCGACGGCGACCACTACGTCATCAACGGGCAGAAGGTCTGCATCTCGCGCGTGCCCCACTCGGACCTGCTGCTGCTGCTGGCCCGGACCACGCCGCTGACCAGGTGGAGAAGCGCACGCAGGGCCTCTCGGTGTTCCTGATCGATCTCGATTACGCGCGCGAGAACGGCCTCACCATCCGCCCGATCAAGACGATGATCAATCACACCACCGAGCGAGGTGTTCTTCGACAACCTCGCATTCCGGCCGACGCCCTGGTCGGCGAAGAAGGGCAGGGGCTTCCGCTACATCCTGGACGGCATGAACGCCGAGCGCATCCTCATCGCCGCCGAGTGCGTCGGCGACGGCCGCTGGTTCATCGAGCGCGCCGTGCGCTACGCGCAACGAGCGCGTGGTCTTCGGGCGCCCGATCGGCCAGAACCAGGGCGTGCAGTTCCCCATCGCCAGGCGCACATCGACGATCGAGGCCGCCGACCTGATGCGCGACCGCGCGGCAGAGCTGTTCGACGCCGGCCAGCCCTGCGGCGCCGAGGCGAACATGGCGAAGCAGCTCGCGGCCGAGGCGTCGTGGGAGGCGGCCAACGTCGCCCTGCAGACCCACGGCGGCTTCGGCTTCGCCGACGACTACGACATCGAGCGCAAGTTGCGCGAGACCCGGCTCTACCAGGTCGCGCCGATCTCGACCAACCTGATGCTCTCCTACATCGCCGAGCACGTGCTGGGGCTGCCGCGGTCGTACTGACGCCACCCACTACTGTGCCACCGCCACCGCTGGAAGGACTCCTCGTGGTCGGACTCGAACAGGCGGTCGCCGCGCCGTTCGCTACGCGCCAGCTTGCCGATCTCGGCGCGCGGGTGATCAAGGTCGAACGGCCGGGCGTCGGCGATTTCGCCCGCCAGTACGACGGCACGGTCCGCGGTCTGTCGAGCTACTTCGTGTGGCTCAACCGGTCGAAGGAATCGCTGGCGCTCGACCTCAAGCAGCCGGAAGGGCGCGGCGTCCTCGAGGCCCTGATCGGGCGCGCCGACGTCGTCGTCCAGAACCTGGCGCCAGGGGCCGCGGCGCGTCTGGGGCTGGGGCCGGCGGCCATGCGGGCCGCGCATCCCCGCCTGATCATGTGCAACGTGACTGGCTACGGCGCCTCGGGACCGTACCAGCACAAGAAGGCATACGATCTGCTCGTGCAGAGCGAGGCCGGGCTCGTGTCGATCACCGGCGGCGCCGCGGAGCCCGCCAAGGTCGCGATCTCAGTGGCCGACATTGCAGCCGGCATGTACGCCTTCACCGGCGTGCTCACGGCGCTGCTCCAGCGCTCGCGCACCGGCGAGGGGACGACGGTGGACGTGTCGATGTTCGACGCGCTCGGCGAATGGATGAGCCAGCCGGCCTATTTCACCGCCTACGGCGGCCACGCGCCGTCTCGCTGCGGCGCGCGCCACGCGTCCATCGCGCCGTACGGGCCGTTCGCGACGGCCGATGGCCGGCCGGTGTTCATCGGCATCCAGAACGAGCGCGAGTGGGCGCGCTTCGTCGCGACGTGCTCGTGCGGCCGGAGTTGGCATCGGATCGACGCTTCGACAGCAATTCCAGCCGGGTCGCCCACCACGACGAGCTCGAACACATCGTGAACGACATCCTCGCCAGCCTGCCGTCGGCGCAGGTCATCGAACGGCTGGAGGGCGCCGGCATCGCGTGCGCGCGCATGAACACGATGCAGGAATTCGTCGCTCACGCCCAGCACGTCGAGCGCGGTCGATGGACCAGCGTCGGCAGCCCTGTTGGCCCCCTGCAGATGCTACTGCCGCCGGTCGGTCTGCACGACGTGGCGCCGCACATGGGCCCGGTGCCGGCGCTGGGCGAGCACACCGCTGCCATCCTCGGCGAGCTGGGCATCGATGTCGAGACCATGGCTGAGTGGCGTTCCCGCGGCATCCTCTGACGCCGGCAGCGAGGAGATGAGAGTGGCGAACAAACCAGGGTGGACCGGGCGCGTGTTCGAGGATTTCGAAATCGGCGATGTGTATGCCCACCCGCTCGGGCGCACGATCCTTCCGACCGACAACGCGTGGTTCACGCTGGTGACGCAGAATAGCAACCCGATCCACGTCGACCACCTGTACGCGTCGCGCACCGAGTTCAAGCGGCCGCTGGTGAACTCGTGCTTCACGCTGTCGCTGGTGACGGGGCAATCGGTCACCGACGTCTCGCAGAACGTCATGGCGAATCTGGGATGGGACGAGATTCGCCTGCCCCACCCCGTCTTCGAGGGCGATACGATCTATTCACAGAGCGAAGTCCTGGAAAAGCGCGCGTCGAAGTCGCGGCACAACGTCGGCATCATCACGGTCAAGTCCATCGGTTTCAATCAGGACGGGATCGTGGTGATCGAGTTCCGGCGGACGATGATGGTGTACCGGCGCGGACACGTGCGGGCCGGGCGCCGGCGCGCGCGTAGACGCGGTAGAAGCATGGGAGAGCGGACCGCCACAGCAGGACAACAGGTCGAACAGCTCATCATCGACGGCAGCGCGTCGGCGCGTCCGATGGCGGCACGTTCGAGGTCTGCGACCCGTCGTCGGGCGAGCCGCTCGCCACGGTCGCGAAGGCGACGACGGCGGATGTCGATCGCGCCGTCACGGCCGCGCAGGCGGCGCTCGAGTCGAAGGCCTGGGGCGGCGCGCCGCCGGCCGAGCGCGGCCGGGTCATGATCCGCATCGCCCAGAGCTGCGCGACCGGGCCGAGGAACTGGCCACGCTCGAGAGCCGCGACAACGGCAAGCCGCTGCGCCAGGCGCGCGCCGACGTCAGGTGGCCGCCCGCTACTTCGAGTTCTTCGCCGGCATCGCCGACAAGATCATGGGCAACACGATCCCGCTCGGCCCCGGCTTCCTCGACTACACGGTGCGCGAACCGATCGGCGTGTCGGCCCAGATCGTCCCATGGAACTACCCGATGCAGATCGGCGCGCGCGGCGTCGCGCCGGCGATCGCCGCCGGATGCACCGTCGTGCTGAAGCCGGCCGAGGACGCGCCGATGACGGCGATCCGTCTCGGCGAGATCGCGCTCGAGTGCGGACTGCCGGCGGGCGTCGTCAACGTCGTGCCCGGGACCGGGGCCGGAGGCCGGCGCCGCGCTGGCGGGCCATCCCGACATCAATCAGCTCACCTTCACCGGGTCGGTCCCGGTCGGCATCGCGGTCGCGAAGATGGCCGCCGAGCAACGTGGTGCCGGTCGTGATGGAGCTCGGCGGCAAGTCGCCGAACATCGTGTTCGCCGACGCCGACCTCGACCTCACGGTCCAGGGAGTGGCCAACGCGATCTTCCAGAACGCCGGCCAGACCTGCTCGGCGGGATCGCGCCTGCTGGTCGAGCGGCAGGCCCACGCCGGGCTCGTCGCGCGGCTCACCGAGCGCGCGGCGGCGATGCGCGTCGGCCCCGGCGTGAGCGATCCCGACATGGGGCCGATCATCTCGCAGCGAAGCAGCTCGAGATGATCGAAGGCTACGTGACGATCGGGCAGCGTGAAGGCGCGCGCGTCGCCGCGGGTGGGCGGCCGTCCCACCGGTCCGGACCTCGGCCGCGGGTTCTTCTTCCAGCCGACGCTGCTCGACGGCGTGTCGCCGGAGATGCGCGTGGCGCAGGAAGAGATCTTCGGACCGGTCCTGGCGATCATCACCTTCGACGACGTCGAAGAAGCGATCGCGATCGCCAATCGCAGCCAGTACGGCCTGGTCGCAGGCGTCTGGACGCGCGACATCAACAAGGCGATGACCGTCGCGTCGCGGATCAAGGCCGGCCAGGTCTACATCAACACTTACGGTGCCGGCGGCGGCGTCGAGCTCCCCTTCGGCGGCTACAAGAAGAGCGGATACGGCCGCGAGAAGGGGCTCGAATCGCTGGCCAGCTACACCCAGGTCAAGAACGTGTGCATCCGAGACAACTGACACCGATGACGCGTCGCCGGCCGGGGCCGTGGCCTGGGCGAGAAGGTCTGCGCGGGGATGCGAGCCGCCGCTGCCAATTCATCGTCGACGTCCTGACAACCCGCTGGCGCACGTGCTGCGGGCCCGCCGTCAGGCGGCATATCGGAAGGCGGTGGCGACGCGCGAAGAGGAGGCTTTCGGCATCGCCGCCGGCCTGTACCTCGGCGGCGACAGGAGCGCCGTGATGCTGCAGTCGAGCGGCTGCAAGTCCCGCAACGTGCCGGCTCGCTGTTGATCGCCTACGCATCCCGGCGCTTATCGTCATCAGCATGCGCGGCGGCCCGGGCGAGTGGAACGAGGCGCAGGTGCCGGTGGGGCGGGCGTCGCCGCTGTTCCTCGATGCGCTCGGCATCCAGCACACGACCGCCGATACGCTCGACACCGCCGAGCGCGCCGTGGGCCTTGCCGGCGAGCTGGCCTTCGGCACGCGGCAGCCGGCCGCGTGCCTGTTGACGCGGTCGCTGACCGCCACCGGGCGGCGGGCGGCGCGGGTGCCGGCACGCGCGAGTGGCGCAACGGCGACCCGCCGCGAGCGCGATCGTCCGGGCGAGGCGCCGCCACCAGCCGGCCGGGCGGCCATGGACAGGCTCGCAGCGACGCGCCTGCTGGTCTCGCGGCTCCGGGACGAAGCGGTGATCGCGACGCTCGGCCATCCGCCTACGACCTGTTCGCGGCCGGCGACCGGCCGACTCATTTCTACACGTGGGGCAGCATGGGCATGGCGTCGTCCATCGGGCTGGGGGTCGCCCTCGCGCGACCGGAGCGAGGTGTCGTCGTCTGCGACGGCGACGGCTCCCTGCTGATGAACCTGGGCGCGCTCGCGACGATCGCGGTGAGCCGCCCGCCGAATCTCACGATCGTCGTCTGGGACAACGGCGAGTACGGCACCACCGGCGGGCAGCCGTCGGCAACGGCGTTCGGCGCCGACCTGGGTGGCGTGGCGGCCGCGCTCGGCATTCCAGTCGTCACGACCACGCGCACTGCCAGTGAGCTGGCGTCGGCCATCGACCGGTCGGGCGCCGACCCGGGCCCGACCCTCATCGTCGCCAGGGTCTCCGAGTCGCACCCGGCGACGAAGCCCCCGCTCGACTGCGTCTTCCTGAAGCAGCGATTCATGACGGCGCTGGGAGCGGCCGAGCGCGCGACGCAGGGCGGCGTGGGATGACCGACCGGTGCGCGCGCCGCTTCCTGTTCGTGCCCGGCACAGGTCCGTGGCTCGTCGACGGCGCACGGCCGTCCGCGGCCGAGGCGATCGGATTCGCCCTGGACGATTCGGTGGTCAACGACGATGAGGCGGCGGCATGAGCAGCGCTCCCGGCGCGGCCGCGCTGTTTGCCCGCTTTGCCACCGGCGCGGTCGTCCCACCCGAGGCCCGTCGCGTGGCGAGAACCGCCTGGCTCGATACGATTGGCGTCACGCTCGCGGGATTGGCCGAGCAACCAGCCCGGCTCGTGCAGAGGGTCTGCGCCGCGGAGGGAGGCCGGGCACGCTGTCGCGTGCTCGGCACGCCCCTGACCACCGCAGCGGGCGCGGCGGCGCTGGCCAACGGCACCGCGGCGCATGCGCTCGACTACGACGACATGTGCTTGGTGTCGCTCGCCCACCGAGCGCGCCCCTGGTGTCGGCGGCGCTCGCCGCGGGCGAGCTGACCGGAGCATCCGGCCGGGATCTGCTCGATGCGTACGCCATTGGCTTCGAAATCGAGTGCGCACTCGGTCGCGCCGTGAACCCGTCGCATTACGCGCGTGGCTGGCACTGCACGTCCACTCTCGGCTCGGTGGGCGCCGCGGCGGCGGCGGCGCGCCTGTTGCGGCTCGATCCCGGGCAGACGGCCCAGGCACTTTCAATCGCTGCGTCCGAGGCCTCCGGCCTGAAGGAGAACTTCGGGACGATGGTCAAGCCGCTGCATGCCGGGCTGGCGGCCCGCAACGGCGTGCTGGCGGCGTTGCTGGCGGCGAACGAGTTCACGGCGTCCACCGCCGCCATCGACGGTCCGCAGGGCTTCATCGCCGCCATGAGCGCCGAGGCGCGCGACGTGACGGCGCTGCTGGCGGGCCTCGGCTCGCGCTGGGAGATTCTCGAGACCGGCATTACGGTGAAGCTGTATCCCTCGTGCGCCGCGACTCACCCCCCGCTCGATGCGTTGCTCGCCCTGCGGCGACAGCATGGCTTCGGGCCGCGCGACGTCGAGTCGATCGATGTGGCCGTCGATGCGGTGACGCCCTCGGTGCTGATCTACCCGGAGCCCAGGACCGCCCTGGAAGCGAAGTTCAGCCTGCCGTTCTGCGTCGCGGCCGCGGCGACGTTCGGCCGCGTGGGCATCGACACGTTCGAGGAGGCGCAGCTCGCCGATCCCGCAGTCCGCGATTCGGCGGCGCGCACGGTGATGCGGGTGGACGACACGCTCGGCCGCGAGGCGCCGTCGCTGACGCAGGCGGTCGTCACCGTGCGACTGTCGGGCGGCCGCGTGCTGACCGCCCGCGCCGACGGCGCGCGCGGCTATCCGAAGCAGCCCGCCTCAGCCGAGGAGCTGGATGCGAAGTTCAGGGCCTGTGCCAGCCGGACCTGCGCTGACCGGTCGATCGACGAAGCGCTGGACGTCCTGCACCACCTCGAGGAGCTCGCCGACGTTCGCCTGCTCACGCCTCTGCTCGCCCGCTAGTGTCCCGAATTACCCTGAAGGAGGACCACTAGGTGAGCTGCCGTCCCTTGGTTTCGGGAATCCAGATCCACGCGACGCCGGCAAGCAGGAACGCGACGGCCGTGATGGAGAGCGCGACCCGGAAGCCCTGCGTGGCGGCAAGCGAGCCGACAGCGAACGGCGCGGCGGCGCTGGCGACGCGGCCGATGTTGTAGGTGAATCCCTGCGCAGTGGCGCGGATGCGGGTCGGGTAGATCTCCGCGGTGATGGCCCCGAAGCCGCTGAAGTAGCCGGTGCCGAAGAAGGCGACGAAGGGACCGAGCACGAGCAGGACCAGCGGGTTCCGGGTCGAGGCATACGCCAGGATCAGCGCCGCGGCAGCCGTCACATAGACGACATACGTGCGTCTTCCGGCCGACGGTGTCGCCGACGAACCCGAACGTGACGTAGCCGAACCACATGCCGACCTGCATCGCGATCACCATGCCGGACATCGCGTAGGCGCTCAGGCCGACGCCCCCCTGATCGGGCGACAGCGACAGGTAGGCGGGAATCCACAGGTTGAAGCCCCACCACGCGAACATCGTGCAGGCGTTCATCAGCGTGATCGCCACTGTCAGCGGCAGCAGACGGCCGCGGAAAATGTCGCCGAAGCCTCGACCCGCTCGGCGCTCTGCGACGCCCGCGACTCGCGCCAGATCTCGGGCTCCTCCACCTGGCGCCGAACCCAGATCGTGAACAGGGCGGGCAGTACGCCGACGAAGAACACGGCGCGCCATCCCCAGATGGGCAGCACGATGGCCGTCACCGCCGCCGCCGCCGCGTAACCGACCGCCCAGCTGCTCTGCATGAAGCCGAGTGCCTTGCCGCGGTGCTCCGCCGGCCACGTCTCCGACACGAGCGCGGCGCCGCTCGCCCACTCACCGCCCATGCCGATGCCGAGCAGCACCCGGAACACCGCGAGCTGGGTGATCGACTGCGCCAGACCGCAGGCGAACGTAAAGATGGAATAGATCAGGATGCTGCCCATCAGCGCGCGCGTGCGGCCATATCGATCCGCCACAACACCGAAGATCATGCCGCCGGCCGCCGACGCCAGCAGCGTCAACGAGCCGAGCAGGCCGGCCGTGGTGGTGGACATCGCGAGGTCGGCCATCAGGTACGCCAGCACCAGCGAGTACAGCATCACGTCGAAGGAATCGAGCATCCATCCGAGCGACGCTGCGACGAGCGCGCGCCGCGCAACCGGCGTGGCCCCGTGCCACCAGCCGAACAGCCCGCCGGGCACCGTGACGGCCTGGGACGACATCGTCATTGGCGGTTCCTCTTCGGCTTCTGGATGTTGGGCACGGTGTTCTCCAATTTACTCGGACTCGGACTCGCCGCTGATCTCGCCACACGCAACATTCCGTTGCAACGGATCGTTTCAGCCGCCGGCGGACGCGGGGCCGGAGACGAAATCGTTCACGTTTGCGCGCCGGGCCGCGTCGCGGGGCGCGGGGTTGGCGGCGGCGGCAGCAATCGGCGTTCCTGTCCCGACGACCCCGGGCACCTGGCGCCGGCGACGAGCGCGCCGGGCATGCCGCTTGCTGCCGCGCGCTCGTCGCCGTCTTCAGCACGATGTTCACCAGGAGAGCTCGATGACCAGCGTGTGGCTGCAGGAGTTGACGTCGGATGATGTCGAGGAGTACCTGACGCGCGAAACGACCATCCTCGTGCCGATCGGCGCGACCGAGACCCACGGGCCACACCTGCCGCTCGGCACCGACACCTACGAAGCGATCGACTATTCCGAGGCGATCGCCCGGAAGGCCGGGGTGCTGTGCGCGCCGCCGATCTGGTTCGGCGACTCGCCGCATCACATGGGACGCCCCGGTACGATCTCGCTCAGGTCCCGGACGGTGATCGACCTCCTGCGGGACGTGTACGGCTCGCTCGTCCACCACGGCTTCACCCGCATCGTCACCTTCAACGGCCACCGCCTGGCGAACCTTCCCGTGATCCAGATCGCGGCCAAGGAAGCGAAGGCCGAGCATCCGCACGTGCTGTTCGCCTGCTTCGATCCGCTGGTGATCGCCCTCGAGGCGCACCGCCGCATCCGCACGGCGCCCGACCGCGGCGTGCACGGCGGCGAGTTCGAGACTTCGCACATGCTGTTCAAGCGGCCGGAGCTGGTGCGCATCGACCTGGCCGAGCTCAGCCATGGCGTGTACATCGACTCGCGCTTCGTTCACACCGACCACCTCGCCGGCGGCGACAAGGTGTTGTGGATCACGGGCTGGCAGGATCAACTGGCGGTCACGCCGAGGGGACACGTGGGCGATCCCCGGGCGGCGACCGCGGACAAGGGGCAGGCGCTGTGGGACGCGGTCGTGAACAACGGCGTCGCCTTCATCGAGGACATGCGGGCGCACACCGGGGCGCGCCACGAATGAGGTCGCGGCTCAGAACTGCAGGAGGCGCGTGAGCTTGACGACCACGCTTTGGTGTGGAACGCCGATCGGTGATCCGAGGATGGCTTCGGTCCGGCCGTACACGACATAGAAATTGCTGCCGGGCCGGTAGATCCAGTGCCACCGCACGTTGGCGCTGAACTCGCGCGTGCTGTTGTTCCACTGCAGCAGCGTCGAGTGGAAGACCCGGGTGTTCGCCGAGTAGTTCAGGCGGGCGCCGAAGAGCTGTGTCACCGCGCCGGCAGTGGGCAGGGATACCTCCGCGACCTGATAGTTCAGATCGGCGGAGACGTGACGGTCGGTCTTGAGGATCACGGAGCTGGCGGCGAACTCGCGCCGGGTGCCGCCGTAGTAGCCGCCGGCGCTGTAGCTGAGCACGCCGCTCCCGCGCCGGCTCGGCGCCATGGTCCAGGACGCCGCATAGTCCGTGAAGCGGTAGCGGCCCGCCGGTACCGTCAGCTCGGCGGCGACGTTGAACGAGACCGCCGGCGCGTCGAAACGACGCGACGCCATGACCTGGACGAGGTCGGCGGAATGGAATTCCAGCTTCACCAGTCCCTCCAGCTCCCGCGTCTCCAGCCGCCCGGCCCCGTCGCGGGCGTAGTCGAGGCTGGCGGCCCCGAAGACCTTGCGTACCGGCCCGCGGCGCGGGCGCGGGCTCACCTGCGCGCGGCCGAACCAGCGATCAACGTCACGCCGGCGCACGAAGCCGATCTGCGGGTCGTAGTTGCGCCCCACGCGAACGTAGTCGACCTCGGCCAGCCAGAGGTCGCCGTCGTTGATCGCCCGCACGCGTCCCGCCCAGCTGTCATTGGCGCGGCCGGCCGTCCAGGCCCGCGTCACGAAGCTCTCCACCCGGGCGTTCTGCGCGAACGCCAGGTGCGCGTCCACACCCCACGCCTCGTTCCGCTGCCCATCGCCGCGGCGATCCGTCGCGATCATCCCGATGCTGGATCGCTGGAGGACGTCTCGCTTCACTCGCACCACACCGAAGTTCGATCCCGGCGCCGCGGTGGCGGACTCGGTGCCAATCCCGAGCACGCCGACCGAGTACGGCCCCGCCTTTCCGGTCAGCCGCGCCCCGCCTGCGATGGGCACGGCGTCGCTCCCTTCCAGCCCGATGCGCCGGCTGAAGAACGGCAGTAGACGATAGTCGCCGGCGGTGATCCCAAAGTCGAAGATGCCCTTCCCTTCCAGGAAGAACTGGCGTTTCTCGGGAAAGAACAGGCTGAAGCGGGTGAAGTTGATCTGCTGCTCGTCGGCTTCGACCTGCGAGAAGTCGGTGTTGTAGGTGAGATCCAGCGTGAGGTTCGAAGTCACGCCGTACTTGGCATCGATGCCGGCGGCGCGCGTGCCGGCGACGGCGCAGCCGTCGCAGCCTGCCTGCATCGCCCCGCCGAGGACGTACGGCGTCAGTTCGAGATTCATGGTGCGCCGGCCGATGGTGACGCCCTGCAGCCGGGCGGCCGACGAGAATTTGGCGATGCCCATCGTGCTCCACTCCGGCGGCACGACGGTAGCGTAGCTCCACTCGTTGCGCGCCAGCACGATGCGGCGAAACATCACCCCCCAGCGCTGTTCGCCGGTGTCGTTGAATCGGAGGCTGCGGAACGGCAGCCGCATCTCGGCACTCCAGCCCCAAGTCTGGATCGTCGTCTGCACCTCCCATACCGTGTCCCACTCCTGCAGGAACACGCGGCCTTCGTCCCAGGCCGCCCAGTCGGCAATCGCGCCGAGGGGATTGAAGATGAAGATGTAGCCGTTGCGGCGATCCCCGAAGGTGTCGAGCGCCACCGTGAACGTGTCGTTGCGAACGTGCAGACGGCCGGCGTCGCGCCGCAGCTCGTTGGCGACAATCGGCGCGCCCGACTGGAACGCGCGCACGCCAAAGTAGATGGCGTCGTCGTCGAACAGCACGCGCACCTCCGTGCGATCGGTCGCCGGAGCGCCCGGCTTCGGCACCTGCTGCACGAACTCGCTGAAGGGGACG
This sequence comes from uncultured Acidobacteriota bacterium, assembly GCA_963707795.1. Taxonomy (GTDB): domain Bacteria; phylum Acidobacteriota; class Vicinamibacteria; order Vicinamibacterales; family UBA2999; genus JACCSI01. The sequence continues at coordinate 3,226,630 of OY970174.1, forward strand.
GCGTTGTCCCAGCATCGTTCATCCGGCGCCCCGTCGAGCACCAGCACGCCCTCGAGGCGGGCGGCGGAAACGGCGATCCCGTCGGCGGCAGACGCCGGCGCAGCGAGCAGCAGGGCTCCGGTCAGGACCCCGCACACGCGGCTGGAATCGAGGGTCACAGGCCGCACACGCGCGTTTCAGGGCCGCGGAACCATTCGTTGCAACAGACTGTTCCAGCTGGGCGCCGCGTCGGCCGATGAGGACCGGACCAAATAGCCAGCCAGCGCTTCGGCCGTGACCGGCTTGATGAGCAGCAAGACGTCGTGGGCCGCGGCCGTCGCCGTCTCCTCCGCCGTCAACTCGTACGCGGACATCAGAATGATCCTGACCCCCGGAAACCGGTCGCGCAGAATGCCGGCCAGTTCCACGCCGGTTGTGCCCGGCATGCGGACGTCGCTCACGACACAGTCGTAAGCGCCGGCCTCCAGCCAGCGGAGCGCTTCTTCGGCATTGGCAGCGGTGTCAGCCTGGCAGCCATACAGGGGAAACCCGAGGGCCAGCGACTCGCGGGTATTGCGATGGTCGTCGACTATCAACACTCGCCGCACCGAGCGACCTCCACAGCGATGTGCGCGAACCGCGCCATCGACCTTCGCAATTCCTGTTCCACCGCCGCACCATGCGCGTGGAGCCGCTTGACAGGTCGTCAGTGGTCGGACATCCTTCCCTTTCTGCAGCTGCGGGACGCGCGGCGTCAGCCCATTAGGCCCATGCACCTCGGCGCAAACCCCCTCGCGGCGATCAATTCCGTGGCCCTGGCGATCGGCCGTTTCTCCAGCCTCCACGAGATGCTGTCGTACGCCCTCGGCAAGGTCCTCGAAGTGGTGCAGGCCGAAGCGGGGGGGGTCTACCTGCTGGACGAGGAACGGCAGGAGCTCGACCTCGTGGTCCATCGTGGACTCTCGGAGCGGATCACGCGCGACCTCGATCGGTTGAAGCTGGAGAAGGTCTGTCCGGGCACGTGACCGTGACCGGCGAGCCGATCATCATCCGCAGCCTGCACGATGACCCGCGGGTCACGCGCCATATCGCGGCCGCCGAGGGGTTCCGCGGATTCGCCGCGGTGCCGCTACGCTCGAACTTCAAGACCTACGGCACGCTGAACATCCATACGCGGGTCGAGCGCCTCTTCTCCGAGGAAGAGCTGCAGCTCCTCACCTCGATGGCGTCGCAGATCGGATTGGCGGTGGCCAACGCCCGGCTCTACCTCGACCTGCAGGCGTCGGAGCGGCGCTTCCGCGGACTGGTGGAGAACGCGGAAGATCTCATCTACCTCACCAACGGCGACGGTCGCGTGGTCTACGCCAACCCCGCGCTCGAACGGCTGCTCGGGTACGAGCCGGACGAAGTGTACGCCGCCGGCCGCACCGTGCTCTCGCTCGTGCATCCGGAGGATGTCGCCACCCTGCGGTCGATGCTTCCGCAGATGCTGGTCGGACGCGTCCTGCGGTCGGTCGAGTTCCGGATGATGCACGCCGACGGCCGCCGCTTCCGCTGGTTTTCGCAGACCAACGTGCCGCTGCGCGACGAGTCGGGCCACGTGGCCGGCATGCAATGCGTCGCGCACGACGTCACCGACCGGCGCGCGATGCAGGAGCAGGTGGCGGCGGCGGAACGGCTCGCGCACCTCGGCCGGATGGCGACCAACATCGCGCACGAGATTCGCAACCCGCTCGGCGCCATCGTGAACTCGGTGAACATGCTGCGCCTGCCCAACGCCACCATGGATACGCAGTTGCTCGACATCGTGTCCGAGGAAGCGGACCGCCTGAACGCCATCATCACCGATTTCCTGATGTTCGCGCGGCCGCCCGCGCATGTGCCGGTCCCGTGCGACATCGCTGAGCTGCTCGACAGCACCGTGATCCTGTTCAGCCACGGCGGGAAGAGGCGTGACAACCTCGATGTGCACATTCGCTGCGCGCCAGCGCTGCCCGCCGTGCCCGCCGATCCGAACCAGATGCGCCAGGTGCTCTGGAACCTCCTCGTCAACGCCGTCGAGGCGACGTCGGTGCCGCAGCGCGTCGACATCGAGGCGTGCACCTCGGACGACGGCAGAACGGTGACCATCAGCGTCATCGACCAGGGACCTGGCGTCAGCGATGCCGAAGCGGTGTTCGAGCCCTTCTACACCACCAAGCTGCAGGGCACCGGTCTCGGCCTGGCGGTCGTCGCCCGCATCGTCCGCGACCACGGCGGTTTTGTCAGGGTGGACAACGTGCCGGGCCGCGGCGCGCGGTTCACCGTCGGCCTCCCGGTGACACCACCGGCGGCCGACGACGGCCGCCACGGGCCTTGCCCGGCGGCGACGCTGGCCGAGGCCGGAGAGCAGATCGGACCGTTCCGCCCATGAACATCCTCCTCGTCGACGATCAGGTCAACATGCGGCGCTCGACGTCGATCGTGCTGCAGCAGGACGGGCATGTCGTGCACGAAGCAGCCAGTCGATCGGCGGCGATGTCGGTATTGGCGTCGACCGATATCGATGTCGTCATCACCGACGTGCGCATGGAGGGAGACCACGATGGGGCGGCACTGCTCAAGTCGGTGAAGACGCAGCACGCCGACACCGAGGTCATCATCGTGACCGCCTTCGGCACGATCGCCGACGCGGTCGACGCGATGAAGACCGGAGCCTACGACTACCTGACCAAACCGCTCGATCCCGGCCGGCTCCTCATTACCGTCCGGCGCGCGGCCGAACGGCGCGCGCTCGCCCGTGAGATCACCGAACTGCGGGCGCAGGTTGGAGGCAGCGAACGCATCATTGCCGCGAGCGCGGCGATGCAGTCCGTGCTGCGCACCGTGGCCAAACTGGCCGAGACCGACAGCACGGTCCTGATGACCGGGGAAAGCGGCGTCGGCAAGGACCTGGTCGCGGCGGCGCTGCACGCACAGAGCCCGCGTAAGAACGCCAAATTCGTCCCGATCAACTGCGGCGGGATCACCGAGACCATCCTGGAGAGCGAGCTGTTCGGGCATCGCAAGGGCGCGTTCACCGGCGCCATCAGCGACAAGAAAGGGCTGTTCGAGGAGGCGCACAACGGGGTGCTGTTCCTCGACGAGATCGGAGAGATGCCGCTGATGATGCAGGTGCGGCTGCTCCGGTTCCTGCAGGCCGGCGAGGTGCGCCGGATAGGCGACACCAACACACGCCGCGTCGACGTGCGCCTGATCCTGGCCACCCATCGCAACCTCGTGGATGATGTGGCGGAGGGCCGCTTCCGGCAGGATTTCTACTACCGCATCAACGTCGTCACGGTCCACATCCCGCCGCTGCGCGAGCGGCCCGACGACATCCCGCCGCTCGTCCAGTACTTTTCTGCCGCGACTGGCGGCGCGGCTGCGGCGCAGCGTCAGGGGGTTCACGCCCGAGGCCCTCGAACTGCTGACCGTCTACCCGTGGCCGGGCAACATCCGAGAGCTCAAGAACACCATCGAGCGCGCGCTCAATATGGCGTCCGGCGAGACGATCACGGAAGCCGACCTGCCGGCCACCATTACCGTCAAGGCGCCGCTGCCGGCGGCGAAGGTTGCGGCGGCCGACGCCTCGGAGCGCGAACGGTTGCTCATGACCCTCGACCAGTGCCACTGGAATCAGAGCCGTGCGGCCGCCAGCCTCGGCATCAGCCGCACGACGCTCTGGCGCAAGCTCCGGGAACTGCGCATCGAACAGTAGCAGCGGCGGGATCAGTTGGTCGGCAGCGCCGCCGCCACGTTGTGCCGGGCCAGGAACGCCGCCGTCCGGGTGTAGAGATCGCGCAGCGATCCGGTATGCCGGAAACCGTGGCCCTCGCCCCAGTAGATCGCGTAGTCGACCGTCTTGCCCGCCTGCCGCATCGCGTCGTGCAGGCTTTCCCCCTGCGCCGGCACCACGCCGTCGTCGTCCGAGCCCTGCAGGATCAGCAGCGGTGAGCTGGCATCGGCTGCATAGTTGATGGCGGCCGCCCGCGCGTAGCGCTCGGGGTGCGCGGTCGGCTCGCCCAGCTTCGCGATCAGCCGCATCCGCCACAACTTGCGCTGACTCTGCTTGACGAATATCGTCCAGTCGGAGACGCCGTAGAGCGAGATGCCGGCGCGGCAGACGCCGGGCGCCTTGGTAATGGCGAGCATCGTCATGTAGCCGCCGTAGCTCCCGCCCCAACACGCGATGCGACGGGGGTCGGCACCTGCATGGCGCACCAGGTAGTCCGCGCCGCTCACCACGTCGTCGAGCTCTCCGCCGCCATAGTCCGCGTGATTGGCGCGCTCGAACTCCGACCCATACCCGACGTGGGTGCCGCGCCAGTTCACAAACAGGATCGCGTAGCCCTGCTGCGCCAGGTACTGATGGAAGGCGTAATTGGGCAGACCGCCCCAGCCCTTGAGATTGATGCCGCCCTTGCCATGGAAGTACATCAACGCCGGACGCGCGATGGCGTCGCTTCGGCCCGTCAGCAGGATGCCGGGCACCTTGGTGCCGTCCTTGCTGGGCCATTGCACCGCCATCGGCTCGACGAAGCCCGAGGTCACCGTCGTGTCCGGCCGCGACTCCGTCAGCCGCGCCGCGGCGGCCCCGGCGGTCGCCTGTTGGACGGTCACGTCGGGCGGCTCGGTGGCGGTGGAGCGCAGGTAGGCGATGCGGGTCGAGTCCGGCGACCACGCCGGGTCGCTGCAGAAGCCATCACGCGAGAGGCGCTCCGGCTCGCCGCCGACAGCGGCGACGATCCAGATGTGCCGATCCTCCAGATCTTGTACGCGGCTGCTGACGAAGGCGATGCGATCGCCCGTGGGGGACCAGCGCGGGCTGTAGTCCACCCACGGCCCACGCGTGAGCTCGATCGGTTCGCCACCCTCGACGTCAACGGTCCAGACGTGGTTGTATCCGGTCCGGCTCGACAGGTAGGCGATCCGTCGGCCGTCCGGGGACCAGTGCGCGTTACCGTCGAACGTGAACTCCTCGACCCCACGCTCGTATGCCTCCTGCACGATCGACCGTGCGCCGGTGCCGTCGGGCGAGCTCAGCCAGATTTCGTACCCCTGCCAGGAATCGAGGCGGCGAATGAAGGCGAGCCGGTCGCTCGACGGTGCCCAGATCGGGGAGTCTTCGTCCACCGGGCGCGTCGCAATCATGGTCACGGTGCCACCGGCCGCCGAAGCGACTCCGATGTCGTCCTGGTCCTTCTCCGTCACCACGAACGCAATGCGGCTGGAATCGGGCGACCAGTTGAGCCCGGTGTACTTTCCTTCCTTCGTCGTCACGCGCTGCGGCCGGCCCCCCTCGAGCGGCAACACCCAGATGTGCTGCTTGGCCACGAACGCCACGCGGCTCCAGTCGGGGGACACGGTCGCTCCCTGCCGGGACACCAGCGGCGCCGCCTGACGGATGGAGGGATCGCCGGGGGAGGCCGCACCGGCAGCGTCTGCGTCCACCACCCAGAGATCGCGGTCGGTGCCCGGGCCCCACACGAACGCGATCCGCTGGCCGTCGGGGGACCAGGCCGGAGGCCCGGCCTGGCGAATCGCCAGGATCTCTTCGATGGTGATCCGATGCCCCTCGACGGCGGCGGGCGCGGCCGGCGGCGAGGTGCAGGCGGCCAGCGCCGCCGTCAGGGCGGCCACGTGAACGGTCAACGCTCGGCGCATCATCATCATCTCCTTCCGCGTCACACCTGCTACGGCAACCCCACCGGGACAATGAGCTCACTCGCCGCGGCCGTGTTGCGGCGCAAGGTCACCGTCGCCGCTCGGTCCAGGTCGTAGTCGCCGGGAAGACGGATGACGTCTTCAGCCGGTGTCCGGCAGGTGATCACCACGCCATATTCCCGCTCGGCCGCCGCGATCGACACCTTGCCCTCCTGGACGTCGCGCAGCACGGCATCGGGACTGCGGTCGAGCGGCGACCAGAATCCGCCTCCCCCCGGCAGCAGCATGCCTACTTCGATGCCGGGCTGCAGGGTCTGCTGAATCTTCGGGTCCGGCCGCGATCCATCGGAAAGCACGAACTCACCGCGTGCCCCGGCCTTGCCGCCGCGGTAGCCCGCGGGTGCGAATCGAATGCGGTCGAACAGGGCAGCGATGGTCCAGGGCTGGTCCGATCGGATGCCGATGCGCATCGACTGGCCAAGGCCGCCGCGGAACCGTCCGGCACCGGCCGAATCGGGACGAAGGGCGCGCTCGTGCACCACCAGCGGAGTCAGGCTCTCGATCACTTCCACGGGTACGCCGGCGACTCCGCTCGGGAAGCTCGTGTTGTCGAGCCCGTCCTGACCAGGGCGGGCGCCGGTGCCGCCCGCCGAGGTCTGGAAGAAGGTGAACGACCGTCCATTGCGATCGACCCCGCGCGTCTGCGTGATCCAAATCGCCGCCGAGCCTTCCGCCATCACCCGGTCGGGGATGACCTGCGCGAGCGCGCCGAAGAGGGCGATCGGCGCCAGGTGGCCGACGATGTGCCGGGCCGCGAGCGGCGCGGGCCGCACTGCGTTGAGGATGCATCCCGGTGGCGCCGTCACCGTCACGGGGCGGAACGATCCCTCGTTGTTCGGCACCTCCGGGCTGATGGATGCCTTGATCCCGAACGTGGTGTAGGCGGTCGTGTAGTTCAGCACCACGTTGACGCCCAGACGGTTCTGCGGCGAGGAGCCGGTGTAGTCCACGAGCAGGTCACTGCCCTTGACGGTGATCGCGCAGGCAATGCGGATGGGCTCGTCGTGCGCGAAGCCGTCGCTCCAGGTCTCGCTGGCGTAGGTGCCGTCGGGAAGTCGCAGGATCGCCGCGCGCATCGCCCGCTCCGACACGGCGATGATCTCGTCCGCGAGCGGCTCGAGGCTGTCGAAGCCGAACTCGTGGAGGAACTCGAGCAGTCGGCGACAACCGACCTCGTTGCACGCCACCTGCGCGCGGATGTCGCCCAGCACCATCTCCGGCGACCGGACGTTGCCGCGGATGATGTCGAAGAGGTCCTCGTTCGGCACCCCGCGCCGATGGAGCTTGACGATCGGAATGTAGAGTCCTTCCTCGTAGATCTCGCGGCCGTCCGCGCACAGCCCCCGCCCGCCGATATCGGCAGCGTGGCAGGTGTTAGCGAAGAAGGCCACGACGCGGCCGTCGCTGAATGCGGGCGTCACGATGGTCAGGTCGTGGAGCTGGCCGGAGGTGTACCAGGGGTCGTTGGTGATGAGGACGTCGCCGGGCTCCAGCGCGGCGAGGTCGTAGCGGTTCAGGAAATGCCGCATCGACGTCGCCATCGAGTTGATGTGCCCTGGCGTGCCGGTGACCGATTGCGCGATCATGTGCCCGCGGCGGTCGAAGACGCCCGCCGACAGGTCTTCTGACTCGCGCACGATGGTCGTGAACGAGGTCCGCATCAGCGCGGCCGCCTGCTCGTTGCACACCGAGACCAGGCGATTCCAGAACACCTCGAGCAGGATCGGATCGGTGCGTCGGCCGCCGTCAACGAGCATGCTGGTACCTGACGATGAGGTTGAGGGACTCGTCGACGGTGGCGCGGGCGCCGGGGCCGACCACGACGGTGGACTCGCGTTCCTCGACGATGGCCGGACCGTCGAACGACGCGCCCGGACCGAGCTGATAGCGGTCGTAGACCGGCGTCTGGCGATGCTCGCCGACCTGCGGAAGTAGACGGGACGGCTGCCCTTCAGCGCCGTCCGCGCGTCGCCGGTCAAGGCCCGCGCGCGCGCGCGCAGGTCGAGGGTCGGCTTCGGGCCGCGCACAACGACGCGCCAGTTGACGGTCTCGAGCGGCACCCGTCGGCGACGCGCCCGTAGAGCCGCCGGTAGACGGCGTCGAAGCTCCCCACCAACGGCGGCGGACGCCGACCGAGTGGCCCGTTCGGCAGCGGCACTCGAACCTCGTGCCCCTGCCCGACGTAGCGCAGGTCGGCGGCGCGCGCGACCAGATCTCGCCGGTCCGCAGCCCCGACGCGTGAGCAGCGCCGTCCCCTTCGTCCTCCATCTCGGCGAACCGCGCGTTGACGCGCGCCCAGTCGAGCGTCGTCGACCGGCGCGATGAGCTGCGCACGAAGTCGAAGGCCAGCGGCGCGCCAGGAAGCCGATCGTCGACCCGACGCCAGCGCCGAGCGGCACGATCACTCGCCGGGCGCGCAGGATGGTGGCGACGCGGAAGGCGTGGACCGGCCCGGCGCCACCGAACGCGAAGAGCGGAAACGCCGCGGATCCTTGCCGCGCTCGACCGCGTGGATGCGGGCCGCGTTCGCCATGTTCTCGTTGACGATCTGGTGGATGCCCCAGGCCGCCGCGTGACGCTCATCCCCAGCGGGTCCGCGAGTCGCTGAATCGCCGCTCGCGCGGCAGCGAGGTCGAGCGCCATCTTCCCGCCGAGGAAGAAGTCGGGGTCGAGGTAGCCGAGCACGAGGTCGGCGTCGGTGACGGTGGGCTCGTCCCGCCGCGCCCGTAGCAGGCCGGCCGGGCTCCGCCCCGGCGCTATCCGGGCCGACCTTCAGCAGCCCGAGGCTGTCGACGCGCGCGATCGAGCCGCCGCCCGCGCCGATCTCGATCATCTCGATCACCGGGATCCGCACCGGCAGGCCGGAGCCCTTCTTGAAGCGGTAGACGCGCGCCACCTCGAACTGGGCGCTGGTGAGCGGCTGGCCGCCATCGATGAGGCACGCCTTGGCGGTCGTGCCGCCCATGTCGAAGGAGAGCAGGTCGGGATCGCCCGCGCTCGCCCCGAGGTGCGCGCCGCCAGCGCCCCGCCGGCCGGGCCCGACTCGATCAGGCGCATCGGGAAGCGACGGCCGTCTCGACCGTCGCCATGCCGCCGGAGGAGAGCATGACACAGAGCTCGCCGTCGATGCCCAGCCGCGCCAGCCGGCGCTCCAGCTCGCGCCAGATAGCGGTCGACCAGGCGCGACGTAGACGTTGCAGACGGTCGTCGAGGTCCGCTCGTACTCGCGCATCTCGGGGACGACCTCGGACGAGAACGAGCGCTCCAGCTCTGGCGCGACCTCGGCGAGCACGTCGCGCGATCAGCCGCTCGTGCTCCGGGTTGCGGTAGGAGTGCAGGAGCGAGACGGCGACCGCCGTGACGCCCTTCGCGCGAGCTCAGCGGCGAGCGTTCGACCTCGCGCGAACGTCAGCGGCTGCAGGACGGAGCCGTCGGCGAGGATGCGCTCGTCGCACCTCGAGGCGCAGCCAGCGCGGCACGAGCGGCTGCGGCAGCTCGATGAAGATGTCGTACATGTCGTAGCGGTGCTCGCGGCGGATCTCGAGCGCGTCGCGAAACCCGCGGGTCGTCGATGCAGCGCGGTCGTCGCGCCCTTGCGCTCGATGATGGCGTTGGTGACGAGCGTCGTGCCGTGGATGACCGTCCGCACGTCGGCGGCCGGCGTCCGGCCTCGGCGAGGCCTCCCGCGTCTCCGTCGGCGACGGCCTGCGACGGATCCTGCGGCGTCGTGAGCGTCTTGCCGACGACGATCGCGCCGGTCGCGTCGTTGACGAGCAGCAGGTCGGTGAAGGTGCCGCCGATGTCGACCCCGATGCGTACCGGCCGCACGGCTGCCCTCCCATGTCCACTCACTCCCTCCTCCTGTCCGTCCCACCCTGAGACACGCCTCGCCGCCTGCCACGGATCGGTCCTGGGGGCTCGGGCGGTCGCCGCGAGCCCTTGGTGGCCGCGGCGGCCGCGGCCGATGGACGCTCAGGCTGATGCCGCCGGCAAACGGCTCCAGCTTGCGCTCGATGACGTGCTGGCCCTCGTAGAGGAAGTCGAGCGACGCCTTGTCCCACTGCAGGCCGGCCTCCGCCACCATGTGCAGCCACGGGCCATGAGCGGTTTCGTCCGGTGCCTCCGTGGTGCCGGTCCAGATCGTGACGTTCGGGTAGCGCGTCATGTAGTTGTCGCCGCCGCCGCCACCGCCGCGCCGTCGCCCGGGGCCCTGACCGGCGCGCGCCCTTGATGGCGGTGTAGATCAGCGCGCCCTGCGAGAAGTCCTCGTCCTTGAAGCGTCGTTGTCGAAGGCGATGCCGTAGCGCACGTAGCGGTCGTGGCGCCGCGCGTTCATCGCCATCATCTTGCGGCCTTGCCAGACGTAGGCGCGGATCCGGTCGCGCAGCTGGAACACCGCCTCGCGATGCCGCGGATAGCGCGGGTCGTCGAGATGGCTGAACCCGGGCATGAACCAGCCGCGGATGATGCCCCAGTGCCGCTCCTCGCTCACGCGACCGTTGCGCACCGGTCCGATGAACTCCGAGAACGGCTGGATCCACATGTGGTGCGGGTAGCCGTGCGGGTTCAGGAACAAATCCGGCAGCCACGTCCGCCAGAGCCGGGGCCGCACCTGCGACTCGGGATAGATCGCATTCGGATCGTTCGCCCCGGCAGTCGCATCGGCCCCGAGCGACGCCAGATAGCCGGCGTGCAGCGAGTAGTCGGGCGTGATCCGGTACAGGTCGTAGGCGAGCTGGGCGCCGTCCGGGTTGGTGATCGGGTGCACCACCACGTTCACCTTGTCGAGCTTCTGCCGGAACGCCGAATCGGTCAGCAGCAGCTCCGCGAGCTTCAGCACGTGGCTCGTGGAGGACACCTCGTTCGCATGCTGACGGGCGGTAAACACCACGGTCGGCTTGAACACCGTGGCCTTGGCCTGGGACGCGTGGGTCGCGTCTACGGGCGTCGTCAGATCCATCGCCCAGATGTCCTGGCCGAGGTAGCTCTGGCCCACCTTGTAGACGCGTGCTCGGGGAACGTTGACATCTTCGGCCAGCAGGTCGTAGGCCTCGGCCGGCGGAATCGGCGTGTCCCATTGCACGAGCGGCCCGCCGTGCGGTAGTCGGCGGCCAGCCGCGAGCGAATATCCGGAAACGGCGCCGGCCGGCCGTTCGGCGGCAGCGTGCGACGATCGCCAGGCTGGGGTCGACGTCATGCGACCAGCCGGCGGTGATGCGGAGCTCGCGCAGCTCGTGGTAGGCCAGCGCATCGGCGTAGAGTCCCGCCGCCCGCAGGCGCTGCAGCCCCTGCAGCAGCGCCTGCACCTGCTCCGCCGAGATGATGCGGGCATCGACTTGCCGCTCGGCCGCGCGCCGCACCAGATCGGCGCGGCCGTCGCGCTCGCCGTCGACCTTCACGCGCACGTCCAGACGGTCGATGCCGCTGCGGCCGTCGTGGACGATGGCTCCCAGTGCCGATGGCCGCTCGAGATCGACTTTCGGGATGTCGAGCCGCAGCACGCCCTCGCGCCCACCGCGTTCCCGGTACTTGAGGGCCACCATCGGGCGCGGCGCGTCGAACGCGGTGAACGTGATCGTCGCCCGGCCGGCCCGGCCATCGGCCTTCGGCCGCATGATCGGAATGATCCGGCCGGGATACTCGAGATTGGCGTTGCGCGTGTAGCGGCCGAGGACGTCGAAGAACGACAGGGTGGTGAAGTAGATGTCTTCGTGCACGGTCTCCATCGACATCATTTGTTCCTTGTCGATGCCGACCTCGTAGTCGGGCTCGCTGAGCGTGAGGTCGACGGTCAGCTCGCCGAAGAACGGCGCGTCTGGGCGCGCGGCTTCCCCTCGTGCACCCGCATCACGTGCTCGTAGACGTCCTTCAGCGTTTTCGACTGGTAGTGATCCCAGAAGCGCTCCGGATCGGTGGCGATCCGCTCGTCAACGGCGATCGTGCCCGCGACGTCGGCGCGCAACCACCCGGTCGTCACGCGCACGTGCTCGTAGTTGGGGAACTGGTCGAGGTAGGGCCGCAGCACCCACTTCGGCTCGAACGTCTGGCGCAGCACTTCGTCGCCGTTGCTGCTGCTGGCAATCACCTCGTAGGCCGGCGACCCGACCGGCATCTTCTCGAAGCGAATCTGCTTCACGTCGAGATCGAGGTCTCGAGCCAGCAATTCGTCGATCGGAAAGATCTCCAGCAGCCAGCGGGTCGGGGCGTAGAGCGCCTGGTGCGGCCACCCCTCCGGGGCGCCCAGCTCCGCGAACCGGATCGTCAGCCGGTCGACCGGCTTCTGTGTGAGCGCCGGGCGCACCACGTCGTCAGCCAGCTGAATCCCTGCTTGTACGCCGAGAGCACGGTGACCGACGTGTCGGCCTCGGACGCGCCGGCTCTGAGCAGTTCGGCGCGCGCGGCCTGCTGGATGGCCGCACGCACTTCAGGCGGTTCGCTCAGACGCGCCTCGACGACCGCCGACTGGCGCTTCCTGACCGCGGGCAGCACGCGCGTGCGGAAGAGGCGCCAGAAGTCGTCCACTTCTGACGGAATGTCACGCTCGTCGGTGAAGATCGTCCGCGCCTTCTGGACGTCGCGATTCTCGACCGTTACGTCGATACGCCCGGCACGCACGGCGCCCGCCAGCGAGTCGCGGACGACCCGGTCGAGCCCGTCCGCCGCCTTCTCGACCGAGACCGTGGCCGACACCCACTCGAGGTCCTTGCCGGCGAGTTCGGCGGCGAGCCAATCGAGCTTGTAGAGTGCCGTCGCCGCCTGGCCGGCTGGCGAACGGCCTGAAAGGAAGCGGCGAACATCCTCCTCGACGTCGTCGATGGTCGTGCGGTCCTTGCCACGATCCCACACGTGCGGCAACCGCTCCGCCATCTGTTGCACGGCTCGCGCCGCCCCCCTGGCATCGGCGCCGGTCACGACAATGGCGGTCTTGTTTCCGAAGGCGCGCTTCACCACCTGAATCGACCCTTCTCCCGGGTCCGCCGGCAGCACGAGCTTGCCGGCCTTGGCCAGGTCGAGCACCAGCGGGTGACCGGCGCCGACGAGCACGAGCGGCGGCTCCTCCGCGGGCTTGCTGAGCGAGGCGGGGGGCCGCGCCAGCGGAAACGACAAGCCAGTCGATTCGAGGCCGATGCGCGACGCCAGCGCAGCGATGCCTTCTGCGCCCTCGCCGCCCGGGCTGAGCATGGCGTCCAGGCGATCGGGAATCAGGTTGTTGTCGGCGTCGCCCAGCAGGCCTTCGATGCCGTAGAGCGTGGAGAGATCGAGCGTCTCCTTGTTGGCGCCGCCGGGGCGGCGGGGGACGGGGGCCGCGACTCGGGCGGTGCGGCGAGGCAGGTCCACGTCCACGGCACGAACCCCCGGCGCCACCAGCCGGACGCGCACGCTCTCGATGCCGGCATACGAGAGTGGCGCCGGGCGTGCACCGGCTCCTGCGGCGGCCGCGCCGCCGCGCACGGCGGTCAGGGCCGCCCGCGCCCGATTGACGTCGCGCGGCGCAGGGAGGCGCGCCAGCACCACGAGGCGCTGCAGACTGTCGTCGCCGGCCTGGACGTAGACGGCCGGCACCGAGACACCCTCGACCGACACGCCGGCCTCCGTCAGGACGTCCCGGACGTGCCGAGCCACGTCCGCGAGCGTCGGGTCATCCGGGCCCCAGGCCTGCGGCAGGCGTCCCGCGAAGGCGGCCGCAGCCGCGCGCGTTCCGTCCTCGTCGCCTCCCGCGAGAATGACGGTGGCGCGCCCTCCGGCTTCCCCGGCGGCAATCACACCCTGCCCGGGGACGAGCGCCGCCGCACCGATGTTGAACGACGCGTCTTGCCGCTGCAGCGCCGTCGCGCCGACGACCACGTCCGTCGCCTGGGCATCGCGCGTGAGCGGGAGGGTGATCGCGGACGTCTCGAACGCCAGTCTGGCGGCAACGTCGGCCACCGCCGCCAGCTCTCCCGCGCCCGCCCCGGCGGCATGCACGAGTGCCGCGCTGACGTGGTCGACGACCCCGTCCCCGTTTCGGTCGTGCAGGATGCGACCGGGTCGAAGAGCACATCGAGCGACAGCGGCGACGCTGCCGGCGCGGGCGCCTGCGTGACAGCGCGTGACGGCGCCGACCCTCCGGCGAGCACCGCGACCAGGAGCCATCGCAGGGATGTCAGGCGCGGTTTCGGATCCATGGAGCTCCCGGTCAATGAGTGCGCGTTCAGTGTGACGAAGCCAGCTCGTTGCCGGACGGTGCTATGGTCGTGCAATTGGCATTCCCCATCGAGGGCGGCCAGTGATCCCGTCTGACGGGTCGTGGCGTCGCCTCGGCGCGCCCACCGCGGGGGCCGTCCGTAACAGAGTGTTTCAACCGAGTGTTTCGTGTGTGCCGGCACCGGCGTCGGACGGCGCGAAATCAGGCGCTCGCTCCCGGCCGCGGCGGCCGGAACGAACCTTGCGGCACGGCCTCCCATGCAGGCTCCTCCCCGGACTCAACGACTGCCAACCCTGCTGGTCGTGATCGCCTGCTCCCTCGCCGGCGGCGGCGCCGCCGCCGCGCAGCAGACGACCGCGATCACGGGCGGCACGATCATCGACGGCACCGGCGCCAATCCGATCCGCGACGGCGTCATCGTCATCGAAGGCGGCAGGATCTCGGCGGTCGGTCCGCGGGCGTCCGTCCGCGTCCCCGCCGGCGCACGCGTCATCGACGCCGCCGGTAAGCACATCATTCCGGGACTGATGGACGCCAACGTCCACCTGATCCTCGGATCGGCCATCGAGTTCATCGTCCGCTACGAAGGCCGCTACGAGGATCTGATCGAGGAGGCGGCACAGGTCTCGCTGAAGAACGGCCTGACGACGGTCTTCGATTCCTGGGGACCGCTGCAGCCGCTGCTGAACGTGCGCGACCGGATCAACCGCGGGGAGACGATCGGCAGCCGGATGTTCGTGGCCGGCAACATCGTGGGCTTTACCGGCCCGTTCGGCCACGACTTCAACGGTGCTGCCGAGACGACCGCCACGCCAGCGCTCGTTCGGCGCATCAACGCCCTGTGGGAGGAGAACACCGGTTCGGACCTCATGTACCTCGCGCCTGAGGCGCTGCGGGTTGAGATCCGCAGGTACCTCGCACGCGGCATCGACTTCCTGAAATACGGTGCGACCGGCCACCGCGAGGAGTACGTCCTGATGTTTTCTCCCGCGGCGCAGCGGGTCATCGTCGAGGAAACACGCAGGGCAGGAGTCCCGGTGCAGACGCACACCACGAACGTGGAGGGTCTGCGTCTCGTGCTCGAGCAGGGCGTCGACATGGTGCAGCACGGCGACTGGACCGGGCCCACTCCCATACCGGACGAGACCATCCGGATGATGATCGACCGCAACATCTACTGCGCGATCCAGCCGTTTACCAACACGCGCATCCAGATCGCCCTCGAGCAGGCAGAGGGCGGGCCGCCCAGCAGCCGCCGCAGTGAGAAGGTGCGGACCGTTCACGTCAATGACGTGAACCTGATTAAGGCGGGTGCGCCCCTGCTCCTCGCCACTGACGCCGGGATGGCCGATCCGGACCGACTGGCGACGATGTCGGCGCGCGCGCAAATCGACCGGCCGACGGAGCTGGGCGAGGCCCACTTCCGGTGGTTCGCGGCGGTGGCGGAGAAAGGGATGAAGCCCATGGACGCCATCCTGGCCGCCACCCGCAACGTCGCCGCGGCGTACAAGAAGCTGGATCGGTTCGGGACCCTCGAGCGGGGCAAGCTGGCGGACCTCGTGGTGCTGGACGCCGATCCGCTGGCGGACCTCGCCAACATCCGCCGCATCTCGCTGGTGATAAAAGAGGGGCTCATCGTGGACCGCGAGGCGTTGCCGGCCACACCCGTCCTCTCGCGGACCCGCGGAGGGGCCCGGCCGACCGTGCGACCGCGGCCGTGATTCAATCTGCCGGCGATCTGTTCGGATGGTTGGATCGGAGGAACCGGTCACAAGCATCAATGTGTTACAACAATGTGTTGCGTCGCTCGTCGGCGCGACCGTCCTCAACGCGCGATCCGTTCAGGGCTCGCGCATTCTGCCAGCCGCATTCCGGAACAACAATTGCTGCGGTCCGCCCATTCTCGCAGGCCACCTGTTCTGCAAAGTGTTGGCGCCGGAGGCGTCGTTTCCCATGACCCGGATCCTGCTTGGTGCCAGTCTCTGCCTGACGTTGCTGCTATCGGGCTGGCCCGCCGCCGGCGTGATGGCCCAGCGGCCGGCACCGCGGGGTCCTGCGTCGCTCGATGGCATGGTCGCCCGTGCGGTGCGCGACACCAATGGTGATGGCCTGGCCGACCTGGTCGCCGCCCGTGTGATCCTGCCGCAAACGCCCACCGCCGAGGAGATCGAGGGCGCCGCCAACCTGGCGGCGCGGTTGGCCTTCGAGACGTCCGCGCTGTCGCTGCCCATCGTCGTTCGCGTGCCGGACGTGACCCGGCCGGCGGCGGTGGACCTGCCGATTCTGGTGGGCCGGGAAAACCCGCTCGTCGTCAAAGTGGCGGCCGCGGAGGGGTTCGACCTGAAGAGCCTGAAGCCGGGACAGGGACTGATCGCCGTGGTGCAGGCGCCGCTCGGCGGGCCCGACGGCCTCCTGGTTGCCGGCGGTGACGGCGCCGGCACGCTGGCCGCCGCCAATCACCTGGCCTCGCGCCTGCCGCGTCTCTGGGGCATGAGCGGCGTGACGCTGCGGCTGGTGGACGAGCAGACCACGGGGTTCCTGAAGTCGCGGGGGATCGCCGCGGGCGCGGCGAGCGTGTCGTCGATCCTCGTCGACAGCGACCGGCGCGGTCTGGCGAACGTAACCGTTCGCGTGCAGGTGCCCGCCGGTGACGCCGCACGAGCGGAGCGCGCTCTCGCCGACCTCGACCTGGCCCACCGGCGCGGGCTGGAGCCGCGGACGCTCAACTACTCCGACGTCGCGGAAACGACCGTCGACCTGCGCACCGGCGACCGGTCCGCCGCCCGGGCGTCGGTGCGGCGGTCGGGGCTGAATGCGCGCACGCTGACGCCGCCGATCGATCCCGATGAGCTGGCCCCCGACTCCCCCGGTGACCGGGGGCGACCGGCCGACACGCCCGAGCGCGAGCCCTCGAAATCGTTCGACCTGACCGACGTCTACTCCATCAGCGGCTGGTTCGGGGATGCCTACACCGATCTCATCCCGGACCGTACCGAGACAGCCGTTCTCCTGGGAGACGCCACCGACTCGTTCGGAGCCGTGCACATCGCCGCGCGACTGGGCCTCGAGTCCACCGGCGTGACGCTGCCGATTGCGCGCCCGGCCAGCAAGGTGCGGGATGCCGCGCGCGAGCCGAACCCGATTCTCGTTGGCCGCGCCAACCCACTGGTCGCGGATCTCATCAAGATCGGCAAGACCCGGCTCGACGATCTGCAACCCGGCGAGGGTGCGATCCACATTGTTCCCCGCGCCTTCGGCAACGCCACCGCCACCGTGGTCGCCGGGGCGGACGCGGCGGGATCGGAGGCGGCGGCGATGTACCTGGCACGCCGGGTGCCCTATGTCTGGGAGACCGCCCGCGGCTCGCTCACGACGAGTGACGTCGCGACCGATTTGTCGCGGTTCCTGTCCGCGCGCAGTGGCGCCGGGCAGGCGTCGCTGGCCATGGGCGAGCTCGATGCCATCGCCAAGGAACTCAAGGACAAAAAGCTGCAGTCGGCGGAGGTCAAGCTTTATCTCGAGGCCGGCGACCGAGCCCTCGAGACCTACCTGGCGAGCCGGCTGAAGGAACAGCTCGCCAACACCACGGTGACCGTGACGACACAGGGCATCACCGACCCGGTCCCGGTGTTCGACGAGACCATCGAGGTGCCGTGGGAAGTCGAGGAGTTCTGGACCAGGTTCCGGGCGGACGTCCTGCCGCGCGTCCGGCCCGGCGTATCGGTGGACGTGGAAGCGCGACTGAGCGAATCGCCGGAGTATCGGCGCACCGTGGCCGACCAGGTCCGCGCCGAGCTCACGACCGCGGGCGCGGCGCAGCCGCGGGTGCGGATTCTGTCGGCCTACAAGCAGGGCTTCCTGTGGCTGACCGAACAGGTGATCCCGCAGCTCAAAGGCAAGGGCGTGACGTCGGTCCGCATCAAGGTGCTGGCGCACAAGCCGGATCTCACGAAGGACTACAAGTTTCACCAGGTACCGAGCCGCTGGCTGAAGGAGCTGTACCCCGTTGACGAGTTCTTCGCACGTGAGCTCGGCGGCGGCAGCGACGCCTTCCAGCTCGAGCTGGTGGATGAGGCCACGGACATCTACACGGTGGAGGCGCTCGACGCCGGCGGCCAGATCGTGCAGCGGCTGACCTTCAGCCCCAAGTTCGTCGAGCGCGAGTACCTCGACAAGTTCCCCGGCTGGGCGCGCGTCGAAGTGACGACCGGCTGGCTGCTCGCTTCGGTGGACGGAGCCACCGTCGCCGACGTCCGCATCGCCACCGACCCGGAGCGCTTCTGGGACCAGTACCAGTCGAAGATGCTGCCGCGCATCTACGACCACGTGATGAAGGTCACCGACAACAAGCCGACGCCGGCCAAGCAACCATTCCACCGCGACCTCGACATCGAGATCCGCATGAGCGAGCCGGACTTCCGGATTGGCGTCGACGAAGAGCTCGTCTCGTCGCTGGAGTCGCTGCACGAGGACCTGTACTTCGTCACGCTCGATTTCTTCAGCGCGCTCGGTCGCACGACCACGCGGCAGCGGCTGGCGGGGCCGGGAAAGATCTTTCCCATCGTGCACCCCGAGCGGCGCGGCCAGCCCGGGACGGTCCGGGTGCTGTACGCGGGAAACGCCGCCACGCAGTCACGGCTGGAGGTCAGCTACCGCGAGGAAGGCGTCGAGCGGCCGGGCCGGATCGCCCGCGACCTGGCAAAAGTCGATAGCACGCCGCCGGCGGTCGTCCGCGCGGTGGTGCGCGACGACGGCGTGCGGGCGCTGGAACTGCAAGTCGAGGCGAAGGACGATGCCCAGGCGACGCGGGCGGTGGACGCCCTCGACGCACTCGGCCGCCTGCACGCCGCCGGCCTCTACCGCACGTCGCTGTCGTACGCGCACGTCGACCGGGTGGCCGTGAGCATCGTGCTCAAGGAGGCGCGGACCCGACGCGTCGTCGCGCATACCGGGAGCGCGGCCCCTTCCAACGTCCTCACCGCCGGGGCCCGGCCGCCGACGCCGGTGGTGACCTGGGACCACGTCATCAGCCCGGACGAATCGGAGGAGATCGTCGGCAAGCTCTCCGCCTACCCGGAGATCAAGGCCTACAAGGCCGGCCGCTCCTACCGCGGACGCGACATCTCGGTGATGGAGATCACGCTGCCGACGGCGAGCGAGCTGGTGTCGCTCGCCAAGCTGACGACGCTGAAACCGACCATCTTCATCACCGGCCGCCAGCATGCCAACGAGGTCTCGTCGACCAGCCACATCCTGAGGCTGGGCGAGCTGCTGGTCACTGACCCCGTACACGTCGATCCTGAAGCGGGTCAACGTCGTGCTCCACCCAGTCGAGAACCCCGACGGCGCGCAGATGGCGTACGACCTGCAGAAGCTCACGCCCACGCACATGCTGCACGCCGGCCGCTACAGCGCGCTCGGCATGGACGTGGCGTCGCAGGTGGGCATGGCGGACCCGCTGCTGCCGGAATCGCGCGTGCGCGGGCGCGTCTGGCAGGAGTGGCTGCCGGATATCTACCTGAACCCGCACGGCTACCCGTCGCACGAGTGGGTACAGCAATTCGCCGGCTACGTGCCGCCAGGCTTCCGCAGTTACTGGTCGTCGCGCGGCTGGTATACCGGGGTCGGCGGGCTGCGCGATCCGCGCTATCCCGGTCACGTCGAGGCGGTGGAAGCGCTGCGCGACGCCATCGTCCGCGAGATCAACACCAACGCCGACGTCAAGGCGATGAACCTGCGGCATCAGGCGCGCTACCGCCGCTGGGCATTCGGATTCGCGCCGTACGTGTTCAACCAGGAGATCTACAAGGACACGGCGATCTACTACACCGACCCCGAGACCGGCGAGCCACGCGGCAGCCGGCGCGCGGGCGCGTCGCGCGGCGGCGGCGGCGGCGGCGGTCGTTCGTCGATGAGCGCGTGGCCACAGGTGACGTTCGTGTCGGGCGGGACGGAAGCACCGGACGAAACCGCCCAGGGCGAGTGGCTGAACCTCGTCACCAAGCCGGGCTTCTCCTACCTGATGGCGCACCTCACGTATTTGCGGGATGGGCAGTACAGGGTGGAGCGCATCGAGGAGGAAGGGCAGCGCGACGCGGTCAGCCTGACGCTGCTGCGCGTGCGGCCGGTCATGCCTGAGGCGGTGGCACGGCAGACCTCGAAGACCGCAGGTCAGTAAACTATCCGCGGTAGGAGTGAAGAGGATGAAGGAGGAGACCATGCGGAAGTGGCTCGTGGGCGTCGCGTTTCTGGCGGCGTTCTTGGCGCTGGCCGACGCGGCGCACGCGCAGAACGCACAAATCGTGGGCACCATCAAGGACGACACCGGCGGGGTCGTGCCGGGGGTGACGGTCACCGCGAGGAACGAGGCGACTGGCCTCACGCGCCTGGCCGTGTCGGAGGGGAACGGCGATTACCGGCTGCCCGCACTCCCGCCCGGCACCTACACCCTCTCGGCGGAGCTCGTCGGCTTCAGCATCGAAAGCCGGCCAGGCATCACGCTCGTGATCGACCAGACGGCTACCATCGCGATCACGCTGCGGCCAGCGGCGCTGCAGGAGACCGTGACCGTCAGCGGCGAGTCGCCGATTGTCGACACGACGGCGTCGACCGTCGCCACCAGCGTGTCGAACGAACAGATTCAGGATCTGCCGGTCGCCTCGCGGCGCTGGATCGACCTCGCCATGCTGACCCCCGGCACCTCGCAGGACAACATCCGCGGCCAGTTCTATCGCGGCAACGTCAACGTCGGCGCCGGCGGGCGCGAGTACTCCAACGGCTTCGTCGTGGACGGCGTCAACAATACCTGGGCGGAAATGGGCGAGCCGCGACAGAACTTCGCGATGGACTCCATCCGCGAGTTCAAGGTGTCGACGTCGAATTACAAGGCGGAGTACGGGCTCGCCACCGGTGGCCTGGTGACCGTGGTCTCGAAATCCGGCACCAATGTGCTGAACGGCTCCGGACTGCTCTTCTTCCGGGACGAGGCGCTCACCGCGAAGACGGTCTTCGAGGCGGAGCGGCCGCCGTTCCGGCGCTACCAGTACGGCGCGACGCTCGGCGGGCCGATCATCAAGGACAAGACCCATTTCTTCTTCGCCTACGAGGGGACGAAGGAGAGCCAGTTCATGACCGTGAACACCGGCGGCCTGTGGCCGGACCAGGACGGCACGTTCAAGAGCCAGCAGGATCGCTGGACCTACACCGCCAAGCTCGACCATCAGCTCAGAGACGGGCAGACCGTCTTCCTGCGCTGGGCGCAGGAGAACGAGTACCGGCCCATCATTACCGCCGGCGGCCGCACGACGCCGAGCGCGAGCTTCGACTTCGCCGTGCCCCGCCATTCGACGGTGGTCGCGCACACCTGGGTGATGACCGACCGCGCGCTCAACGACTTCCGGTTTCAGAACGCGTTCTCCAAGTATGAAGTAGCCCCGCCCTATAGCCACGGCTCGTGGGATCCCGGCGACTTCGGCGCCGATCGTCTGGGCTACTGCACGCCGGTGTTCTCCTACCCATCGGTGCAGATCGGCGGCTGCGGCAATACGCAGATGGGCCCCGAGGGCCGGTGGCAGCTGAAGGACGACTTCTCCTACTTCATGCCCAGCTGGGGCGGCACGCACCAGTTGAAGACCGGCGTCGACTACAACTACGTGACGTTCCAGGCCGACGGCAGCTTCAATCCCCTCGGCACCTGGACGTTCCCGCGCGATGTCCCGTACAACCCGAACGATGCCAGCACCTTCCCCACGCAGTTCGCGTCCGGGCTCCCGACTTACGCCGACATTCCCGTGCACCACTTCTCCACTTACCTGCAGGACGACTGGCAGCCGAAAGCGAACGTGACGTTCAACCTCGGGCTGCGCTACGACCTGCAGACGGGCGTGTTCAACGAGAACCTGCCCGAGTTGCTCGGGCGGATCGAGGACAAGCTGGGACGTGACGGCAGCTTCCCGCTTCCGATCCCATTCCACGACGGCTCCGAACGGCGCGGGGACAAGAACAACTTCGGGCCGCGCATCGGCTTTGCGTGGGACCCGAGGGCGAGCGGCGCCACCAACATCCACGGCGGCTACGGAATGTTCTACGAGAACGTCCGCACGCTGACGAACTTCGGCGAGCTCACCTGGCCGCAGAACCAGTCGATTGTCATCCAGCGGCCGAATTTCCCGGATCCGTTCCAGGGCCGCTCGCGCGACGAGTTCCTGTCCACGGCGCCGCCGAACATCACGGTCGGCTCGCACGACGCGGTCAACGCCTACGCGCATCAGTTCAACGTCGGAATGAGCCAGATGCTGACGCGCGAGATCGCGCTCACCGCCGACGTGACCTATGTCAACCGCTTCTCGGATCGCGACACCATCGACATCAACCTGCCCGATCAGGTGACCCGGCAGCGGCCGTATCCGCAGTTCAATCGTGTCAGCTTCTGGGAGTGGTCGGCCGACAACACCTACCGCGCCCTGCTCTTGAAACTGGAAAAGCGGTTGAGCAACCGCTACCAGTTCCTGGTCTCGTACACCCTCAGCGAGGCGAAGGACAACGGCTTTACGAACACGGCGCCGGACGTCTACGGATACGCCAAGGTCGAGCGTTACGGCTCGGCGGATCGTCGCAACCGGCTGGTTACCAGCGGCATCGTGCAGCTGCCGGGAAACGTGATGGTCTCGGCCATCCTCGACCTCCGGTCGAGCCTGCCATTCAACCCGTCCACATCGCTGGACCTGGACAGCGATGGCTACACCGGCGACCTGCCGACCGGCGTGCTCCGTCGGCAGCGGCTGCCGCGACCTCGACATCGCCGCCGTGAACGCCTTCCGCGCCTCGCGGAACCTGGCGCCGGTCACCGACGTGCAGTGCCCGGGCTTCCGGAACCTGGACCTGCGCATGTCGAAGTCGTTCGTCATTCGCGGCGCGCATCGCTTCGAGTTCATCGCGCAGCTGTTCAACATCTTCAACACCGCGAACTACAACAGCCCCACGTCCAACCTGACGTCGGGCGTGTTTGGCGTGAGCACGACGCTGCAGCCGAACATCAACGCACCGTCGCGGCAGGCGGAGTTCGCGATTCGCTACCAGTTCTGACGCCGCCGCCCGGGAGGGGCGTCAGTCAGCTTCGCGACGGGCACCGAGCGGAATGGGGATGCCCCTCTCCTCTCGGGCCCGTCCGTATTCGCAACGACGTCGTCGAGTGGTGGCGACATGCTCATTCAACAGGGTGCGCGGGTGCGCGGCTCCGAGATCACCGACGAGCGCCTCTACCTGCAGCGGCGCGACTTCCTGCGTCTCGGTGCGGGCGTGATCGGCGGCGTCGCAGCGGGTAGCGCAGCCGGCATCGCCGCTCCGCCGCTCGCCGCCCAGACGCCGCTCGCTGACGTCCGGAAGGGCCCGTTCGGAACGGACGAGGCACAGAACTCCTTCGATCACATCGTCAGCTACAACAATTTCTACGAGTTCGGGTCCGACAAGTTGGACCCGATGCGCTACTCCCGGACGCTCCAGACCAGTCCGTGGACGGTGACCGTCGATGGCCATTGTGGCAAGCCGGCCGAGTACCAGATCGAGGACCTCATCCGGCCGCACCAGCTCGAGGAGCGGGTCTACCGCCTGCGCTGCGTCGAGGCGTGGTCGATGGTGATTCCCTGGGTGGGTATCCCGCTCGGCGACGTGCTCAAACGATTCGAACCGACGTCGAAGGCCATGTTCGTCGAGTTCACGACGCTGCTACGACCGTCCGAAATGCCGGGGCAGCGCGGCGACGAACTGCGGTGGCCGTACACCGAGGGGTTGCGACTCGACGAAGCCCTGCACCCGCTGACCATCCTCGCGGTCGGCTTGTACGGCAAAACGCTGCTGAATCAGAATGGTGCGCCGATCCGGCTGGTGGTGCCCTGGAAGTACGGGTTCAAGAGCATCAAGTCGATCGTTCGCATCCGCTTCGTCGAGAAACAGCCGCGCACCGCGTGGAACGATCGCGCCCCGCGGGAGTACGGGTTCTATTCCAACGTGAACCCGGAGGTCGATCATCGGCGCTGGGACCAGTCGCGCGAGCGCCGGATCGGCGAGCTGTTCCGGCGACAGACGCTGATGTTCAACGGCTACGGCGACCAGGTCGCCAGCCTGTACGCCGGCATGGACCTGCGCAAACACTACTGAGCCCGCGACGGCGGGTGACGACCGCCGCCTCCGCCACGTGCTCTCCGGACGTGACGACACCGCGGGGAGCAATCGCCGCCACCTCACCCCTGGGCGCCCGTCAGCGCTTCGTGCCGCTGTCGGTCGTCGTGGCGGCAGCCGGCTTCGCCGGGCGCGGGCGGCTCACCGACAGGCTGACGCCGCCGAAGAACGGCGCTCCCTTCCGTTCGATCACGTGTGCGCCCTCGACCAGGTAGTCGAGGTTGGCCTTGTCCCACTGCAGCCCCATCGTCGCCACCAGCTTCATCCAGTCGCCGTAGGCGGTCTCGTCCGGCGCCTCGGTGCTGCCGAAGAAAATGGTTACCTTGGGATTGCGTACGATGTAGTCGTCTCCGGTCATGTTGCGCGTACCGGGATCGGCCTTGTCGCCCTTGATGGCCGTGTAGACCAGCACCCCGTCCGTGAAGTCCATGCGGAAGTTCTGCGGATCGTGCTCGTGTCCGTAGCGGCGGTAGCGATCGTAGGCGCGGCGATTGAGCGCACGGATCTCCGGCACCGCGTTGATGTTCCTGGCTATCATCTCCCGGATCTTGAAGGCCGCCGCCTTGTGGTGCGGATACTTGGGGTCGTCGAGATAGTTGAAGCCGGGGATGAACCAGCCGCGCATCTGCTGCCAGTCGCGCGCCTCGGTCACCCGATTGCGAACCCAGGCAGCGTACTCCGAGAAGAGCTGCACCCATTCGTGCGACGGGTACCCGTGCGGGTTCAGGAAGATGTCCGGCAGCCACCGGCGCCACAGCATGGGGCGGATCTTCGACTCGGGATAGATGGGGTCGCTGTCCCAGCGCGAGACCAGGCTGACACCGAGCGGGCCCAGATAGCCCGCGTGCAGCATGTGATCGGGGGTGATCTTGTAGAGGTCGTAGGCGAGCTGCGCCCCGTCGGCGTTCGTGATCGGGTGGATCACCACGTTGACCTTCTTCAGCTTGGCCTGGAACTCGGCGTCGGTCAGCAGCAGCTCGGCGAGCTTCAGGATATGGCTGGTCGACGACACCTCGTTCGCATCCTGCCGGCCGGAGTAGACGATGGTGGGCTTGAGCGTGGTCATCTTGGCGTGTGACCAGTGAGTGGCTGCAACCGGGGGCATCAGGTCCATCGCCCAGACGTCCTTGCCGAGGTAGCTGTGGCCGACCTGGTAGACGGTCGCCTGCTCGAACGTGGACATCTTCGCGAGCAGCTCGGCGGCCTCGGGCGGCGGAATGGGGGTGTCCCACTGGACGATCTCGCCGCCCGCGTATTTGTAGCCGGCCGGCAGGAGCTTCGAGATATCGGGAAAGGGCGCCGGCGTGCCGTTGGCCTGCAGCGACAGCACCTGCTCGGTGCGCGGGTCCGGCTCGTACGCCCAAGAGGCGGTCAGGTCGATCCGTCCGAGGTGGTGGTACGCCAGCGCCTCGCGATACAGGCCGGCCGACCGCAGCCGCGTCAGGTTGTCGAGGACCCCCGTCACCTGCTCGGCCGAGAGGATCTGCCGGTCCACCTGCTCGGCCCGGGCGCGCTTGATCAGTGCCGGTCGATTGTCCGCCTGCGAGTCCACCGGCACGCGAAGCGCCAGGCGCTCGAGGCCGTCCTGGCCGTCCTGCACCCAGGCGGCCAACGCCGTCGGACGCGTCAGCGCCACCTTGGCGATGTCCATGCGCACCTCACCCTCGGCACCACCGCGCTCGCGGTAGCGCACGATGACCGCGGGGCGGCTCGCCGCGAAGCCGGAAAGCGTGATCGTGGCGCGCCCCGGCTTGCCATCCTTCTTCGGGCGCACGATCGGGATGACGCGGCCGATGTAGTCGAGGCCCTCGCCGCGGCTGTTGCGCCCGATGACGTCGACGAAATGCAGCGTGTGGAAATAGATCTCCTCGTGCATCGCTTCCATCGACGAAATCTGCTCCTTGTCGAGCCCAATCTGATAGTCCGGCTCGCTCAGCGTCAGGTCCACGACCAGCTCGCCGAAGTGGGGCGCGTCCTCGCGCCGCGGCTTGCCGTCGGTGACCGCCATGAGATGGTCGTAGACGCCGGCCAGCGTCTGCGCCTGGAAGTGGTCCCAGAAGCGCTCGACGTCGGTCACAATCCGCTGATCGACCACCGCCTTGCCGGCCACCGTCGCGTGGATCCAGCCGGTGGTGACGCGGACCTTTTCATAGTCGGCGAACCGGTCGAAGAAGGGCCGCAGGACGTACTTCGGCTCGAAGGTCTGGCGCAGCACTTCGGCGCCGCCCGGAGCGGTCGCGATCACCTCGTAGGTGGGCGACCCAATCGGCCGCTTCTCGAACGTGATGCGCGTCAAGTCGAGCTTCAGCTCGCGCGCCAGGATCTCGTCGATCGGGAACAGTTCGAGCAGCCACCGCGTCGGCGAGTACATCGCCTGCTGCTTCCATTCGTCCGGCGGTCCCAGCTCCGCGAAGCGGATGATGATTGATTCGATCGGCTTGCCGTCGAGCGCCGGGCGAACGGCGTCGTAGAGCCAGCTGTAACCCTGCTTGTACGCGGAGAGCACGCGAACAGTCGTGGCTTCGGCAGCGCCGGCCTTGAGGAGCTCGGCCCGCGCGTCCCGCTCGAGCTGGGCGCGGATTTCGGGCGGTTCGCTCAGGCGGACCTCGAGCGCCACCGCCTGCCTGCGGCGCACCGCCGGCACGACGCGGCTGCGCAGCACCTGCCAGAACTCGTCCACTTCGGACGCGATGTCGAACTCGTCGGTGAAGATGTTGGTGGCCTTCTGGACGTCGCGATTGTCGATCGTGACCTCCATCGTGCCGGCGCGGATCTTCCCGCTCGCCTCCGTGCGCACGAAGTCGGCAAAGCCGTCGGGAGGCTTCTCCAGCGAGATCAGAACCTTCGCCCATTCCAGCTCCTTGTCCGAGAGCTCGGCGGCGATCTTGTCGAGCTTGTAGAGCGCGGTGGCGGCTTGCCCGGCGGGCGAGCGCCCGCTCAGCAGTGTCCGCATGTCCTCCTCGACATCGTCGAGCGTCGTGCGGTCCTTGCCTCGCGCCCAGATATGCGGGAAGCGCTCGGCCACTTGCCGGACGGCCCGTGCCACGCCGCGGGCGTCGCCGCCGGTGACGACCAGTGCCGGCTTGTCGCCGAAGGCCTTCTTGACCACGCGAATGAGCCCCTGGCCAGGCTGCAGCGTGACCGGCTCGAGCTTGTTCTCCTCGATCAGCCGCTGGATCAGCGGATGCTCGCGGCCGATGAGTACCAGTGTCGGCTCCTCGCCCGGCTCGGCAATCGCGTCGGGGCGGGCGGCGATGGGGATGGAGATGCCGGCCGATTCGAGGCCGAGACGTGCGGCGAGATCGGCGACGCCGCCGGCGTCGGCAGTCGGCACCAGGAGCGCGTCCACGCGATCCGGGATCAGGTTGTCGTCCGAGTCTCCGAGCAGTCCGTCCGACGCGAAGACATTGGACAGATCGAGGCTGTCCTTGGCCGACGCACCAGGCCGCCGTCCGAGCGGACGGGGAGCCGGCGGGGGCGCGTTCGTGGCGACGTCCACGACCGCCGTCCGTGCGCCGGCGGTCTCGAGTTGCACGCGGACGATCCGTACGTTCGCGAAGGACAGCGGCCGCGGCGGCGCCGGGTCGGCGCCGGCGGCCACTGCCGTCCGCTGCACCGCCGGCGCCGCGGTGAGTGCCTTCAGTGCCGCCTGCGCCTTCGGAACGTCGGCTGGCGAGGCGAGCCGAGTCGTCACGACGAGGCGCTCGACGCCTGCGCCGCCAGCCGAGGCGTAGACCGTCGGCACCGCGACGCCGGTTACCCCCACGCCCCCCTTCGCCAGGAACGTGCGGACTTCCTCGGCCGCTGCCGTGATCGTCATCCCATTCGGATCCCAGACCCGCGGAAGCCGTCCGGCAAAGAGCGCGGCCGCTGCCTGCGTACCGGCGTCGTCCGCTCCAGCGATCACGATGCCCGGGCTTCCGGCGATCTCGGCGACCGTCACCAGGCCTTCGCCGGCCCGGAGGCTGCCGGCGCCGACTGCCGCCAGGGTGAGACCGGCGCGAGCCATGCCGCTGTTCCCGATCACAATCGGCTGTCCTTCGTCGCCAAGCGGTAGCGTCATCGCGGACGTCTCGAAGCCGAGGCGTGCGGCGACGTCGGCGGCGGCCACCACCTCGCCGATCGTGGGTGTCTCGCCGAGGATGAGACGGGCGTCCACACGGTCCACGACGTCATCGTCATTGCTGTCGCTGAAAAGACCACCCACCTGAAACGCCGTGGCGAGGTCGGGTGAGGCCGGCGGCGCCTGCTCGGTCCGCGGGCCCGCGCCAAAGACAAGCAGCGTGATGACGACGGCCTGGATGAGGACTCGCTGTCGCATGTGGTGTGCTCCTGGGAACGGTCGTGTGGTTGTGCAATTGGCGTTCCGAGACGGGATCGCACCTTCACCGCGGGATGGGGCACGATTCCGGACAGGGCGGACGCCGGCGCCAGGGCCGCGAGGACGCCATGGAACAAAGCCTTGCAACAGAGTGTTGCGGCTGTCGATCCTCAGGGAATGGCACCTATGGGCGCCACCACCACGCCCCGTGTCTCGAGCGCCGCGCGCAGCCGCCGCACCAGTTCGTCGGCGCCGCGCGTGTCGCCGTGCGTGCAGATGGTTTCGACGGGCAGCGATACCCAGGATCCGTCGATCGCCACGACACCGCCCTCGTCCACCATGCGAACGACGCGAGCGACGACTGTGTCGGGATCGTGGATGACCGATCCCGGCTTGCGCCGCGACGCCAGCGAGCCGTCCGGTTCGTAGGCGCGATCGGCAAAGGCCTCGGCGGCGGTGCGCAGGCCGGCGCGCTCGCCGGCGCGAACGAGCTCGGAGTTCGGGAGGCCAAGCAGGATCAGCGTCTTGTCGAGGGCTGCGACGGCGCGGGCGATCGCGGCGGCCAGGTCGGGGTCGCGCGCGGTCATGTTGTAGAGCGCGCCGTGCGGCTTGACGTGCTGCAGCCGCACGCCCTCGGCGGCAGCGATGGCGGCAAGGGCGCCCACCTGGTACAGCATCATGTCCTCGAGCTCGCCCGGCGCCACCTTCATTTCGCGCCGGCCGAAGCCGACGAGGTCGGGCAGCCCGGGGTGGGCGCCGACGGCGACCCCCTGCTGCTTCGCGAGGCGCACGGTTCGCCGCATCACCTCCGGGTCACCACCGTGGAATCCGCACGCCACGTTCGCCGAGGTGACGCTGTCCATCACGGCTTCGTCGTGCCCCATCCGCCAGGCGCCGAACGATTCCCCCATGTCACAGTTCAAATCGATACGCGCCATGATGGTCCTCCCCGACCGGCAATCCACCGCCCGCCTTGATGCTACTCCCCGTCCGCGGCCGGCGTCACGGCACGCACGCGGGACTCGAGCCTGGTATCTCGGTGCTGGTAGCGCAGCCGGATGGCGCCAGACGCCAGTGACAGTGTCGGCTACGCAACGCCCGCGCACACCCGAGCCAAGGATGCTGGCCCGAGCTGATGACGGCGGCGTCCTGAAGAGCCGGCGCGCAGTCCGGCTTATGCCGCACGGCGCGGCGAAAATCGGAGATGAGGTGACCGGCAATCGGACGCCAACGGGTGACTGCGCGCAGGAAGGTCGAACCACAGGGGCAAGTGTGGACGATTTCATCTTCGATGTCCGCCACGCGGTCCGCACGTTGCGGCGTGACGTGCTCTTCACCGTCGCCGCTGCCACCACGCTGGGCCTGGGGATTGGCCTCGTCACTGGGCTCTTCGCCATCGTCCAGGCCGTGCTACTGACGCCTCTGGCCGCGCATGGCGACACGGTCGTCCGTGTCTGGAAGCGCGACGCCAGCGGGAACGTCGGACGCTACCCCCTCACCTATCCCGAGCTGGCCCTGTGGCGCGACGGGGCGCGCACGGTTCGGTCGCTCGCCGCCATCTTCTACGCCGACACCGCCAAGGCGGCCGTGCTGATCGGGACCGATACCGTCCCGGTCACCGTCGCACCCGTGTCCGCCGACTTTTTTCCGGTGCTGCATGGCGGAGCGCCGCTGCTCGGGCGCTGGTTCACTGCCGCAGACGAAGGCAACACCACCGAGGTGGCGGCGGAGGTCAGCGAGCGCTTCTGGCAGCGCGTGAGTGGCGGCGATCCGGCCCTCGTCGGACAACGGTGGCGCGGCACCGGTCGCGATCGTGAGCGAGTCGGTCGCGCGGCGCTATTGGCCGCGGCAGAACCCCATCGGACGGCGCCTCCAGTTCACGCCCCAGTTCCCGTGGACCACCGTGGTCGGCGTCGCCGCCGATACGCGCTACCGCGAACTGACGCGCGACTGGCTCACGGTTTACTTCCCCGCCAAACAGTTCTTCTTTTTCGCGCCGAGCGCGCTGGTGGTGCGAACGGCAACAGCAGACGTGACATCACGTCTGGCGGATGTCCGGCGGGCGATCCAGGCCGCGGAACCGGGCGTGGCCGTGCATTCCGCCGACATGATGGCACAGTTGCTCGCGGACGGGATGGCGCGGCCGCGAACCGCCATGCTGGTGGCGACCCTGTTCGCATCCCTGGCAATCGTCGTCGCGGCGATCGGCGTCTTCGCGGTGTTCGCTTACGAGGTTACACATCGCGGACGTGAGCTGGCCATCCGCTCTGCCGTCGGCGCCAGTCCGCGGCAGATTTTCGTTGCCACCCTGCGGGCCAGCTCGGTGCTGGGCATCATCGGCGCGGCGATCGGCCTGGTCGCGGCGTCGCTGTCGACACGCTATCTGCAGGGGATCCTGTTCGACATCGCGCCCCTTGATGGAACCAGCTTCGTAGCGGCGGGGCTGGGAGTCCTGGCGATCGTGGCCGTGGCCTCAGCCGTGCCGGCGTATCGAGCGGCACGGGTCGATCCGGCGCTGGTGTTGCGTGCGGAATAGCGTCGATCGGCCACGGGCTCGGCCGCTCGCGCTCGCTCGATGCGTGCACTCGACGACTTCATCCGGCCGCTCGTCGGGTCCGGGCGCGCGCGCCTCGAATCACGTTCAGATCGACACCAGCCATCCGTGGCGGTCCGCGACCGCGCCGGCGCGAATCGCCTCGAGCTCCGCGCCGGCTCGCGCCAGCGGGTTGTCGGGCGTCAGCGCCGGCACGGTGATCTCGCGATCGCGATGCCGCAGGCGGCCGATCGGTGCGATCACCGCCGCGGTGCCGACGCCGGCGGCCCCCTGCAGCCGGCCGCTGCCGTGCGCGTCGAACACCTCGTCGATGCTGATGCGCCGCTCTTCGACCGTGACCTGCATCGCGCGCAAGAGTGTCAGCAGGCTGTCGCGGGTGATGCCCGGCAGGATGGTGCCGCCGAGCGGCGGGGTCACGACGGCGCCGTCGATGACGAACACCACGTTCATCATCCCGGCCTCTTCGACGTAGGTGCGTTCGATGCCGTCCAGCCAGAGGACGTTGTGGAAGCCGGCTTGCTGCGCGCGGCGCGCCGCCAGCATGCCGCCGGCGTAGTTGCCGCCGCACTTGGCCGCGCCGGTGCCGCCGGGAAACGCGCGCACGAACTCGCTCTCCACCAGGAGGTCGACGGCGCCGGAAAAATACGAGGCGCCGGGGCAGGTCTCGATGACGAAGCGAAACGTCTCCGAGGGGCGCACGCCGAGCTGTTCGCCGGTCGCGAACATCACCGGGCGGACGTAGAGCGCGCTGCCGGGCCGCTCGGGAAACCAGCCGCGATCGAGCGCCACCAGCGCCCGCGCCCCGTCGATGAACAGATCGGCCGGAATCTCCGGCATCACCATGCGCTGGCAGGTCTGGTTCATGCGCGCGTGGTTGGCCTGCGGGCGGAACAGCACGGCGCCGCCATGCGGCCGCGGGAACGCCTTGAACCCCTCGAAGATGCCCTGGCCGTAATGCGCCACCGCCGGCGCCGCCGCCAGCGTCTGCGCGCCGTACGGGACGATGCGCGGCTCGCTCCACTGGCCGTCGGCATAGTCGGCGATCAGCATGTGGTCACTGAGCACGCCGCCGAACGGAGCGTTGTCGCGCAGTTCGGGAGTCAGCCTGGAGTGGGTGGTCTTGGTGACGTGCAGGGTGGCAAGCATGGCTGTCTGATCCTGTCTCAGTCGGCTTCGCCCTCCTGGCGAGGACGCAGGACACGCCCGGCATGGCGGGCGGCCGCTCGTGACGCGGGGCGCCCCCTGCCGGCCGGTCATTCGCCGCCGTAGAACGAGTCTAGATCAGCTCACCGGCGAGTGACGTATCGGCGTTTTCGTTACGTCGATGAGGCGAATTCATCCGGTCGACGCCGGGCTACTTGAGCCTGAACAACGCGCTGCGGGACGTCCCGTCCTGTCAACGTCACCGTCACCACGTAGCAGTACCCCGCCAACCTGGGCGTCTTCCAGTTGTAGACGAACTGTCCCGTCGCGGCATCGTAGCGCAGGCTGGTGTCACCGGTGGCCAGCAGTTCGATGTCGCTCGTCTCGGCGCTGCCGCAGACAGACTGCGTGGCGATGAGCGGCTGCTTGACCGCCGCCGTGTCCACCAGTTCGGTCGGACCGGCGAAGGCCTCGAACCTGAGCGGAACCGTCGGCCCCGCCCTTGACGGTGTTCACGACGCCGTCCATGTCGACCGGGTGGTAGAAGCCGGCGAACGTCCACGCGAGCACCGTGTAGGTCGCCGATGCCACGCTCACGTTGCCCGCGACGTCGGTGGCCGTCGCGATGACGGTGTGCGTTCCCACGCCGGTCCCGTAGCCCGAGACGATGCAGCTGGCGAGCCCTGACACGCCGTCCGACCCCGAGCAGCTGGGCGCCGCCGGGACCTCGCCGAAGTAGAAGTCGCTGCCGTGGGCCGGTCCACCGTTGAGCGCCACTTGCGGCGGCGTCTTGTCGATCTTGACCGCGATGACGTTGCTCGGTGCGCTCGTGTTGCCGGCTGCATCGGTGGCGACCTGCGACGTCGAGGACCCGGTGGCGCTGAGGGTCTGGCTGGCCGGGCAGGTGGTAATGCCCGACAGCGCGTCCGCACAGCTGAAGCCGATGGTCACATCGCCGTGATGCCATCCGGCGGCGTTGGCGGCCGGCGTCGCGGCGGCGCTGATCGTCGGCACCGTCTGGTCGAGCTTGAGCGTCAGCGGCAAGGCCGTTGTCTGCGAGACCGGCGGCATTGGTGCACGACCCCGAGAACTGCGCGCCGCCGGTATCCGTGTTCTGGACCTGATCCGCGGTGCAGGTGACCGGCGTGCTGACAGTGTCGGCGCCCGTCGTCCGGACGGTGACAGGGCTCACATACCAGCCGTTCGAGCCCAGGGTCCCGTTGACCACCGAGAGAGCCGCGTCCGGCGGGCTCGCGTCCCGCTTGATGGTGACGCTTTCCGTGCTGCTCCCTCCGCCGCTCGTGGCCGAGCAGGTGAAGGTCGTGCCGGCGGTGTCGGCGACCGCGGCCACGCTGGAGCACCCGGTGGTCGATGAGATCGCCGATTCCGGATCGGTGACGGACCAGTCGATTGACACGTCGCCCGTGTACCACCCGGTGGCGTCGGGTGAACCGCCTATCGTGAGGACAATCGCGGGCGGAGTGACGTCCGCCGGCAGCACGGAGAGAGCGCCAGGGATTGCGATGTCGCGCTCGTAACTAGTTATCTCGATCCCACAGGGGATGAACCCGATGGCAGTGCAGGTCTCGATGACTTTCACGCGCTCCCGAACCGCGACACCATAGCTATCGGCGTTCGATGTCACCGCGGGAGGCAGCGGGACATCGATCCTGCTCGCAGTGATCGACGCTGGCACCAGCAGCACGTCGACGTTGGTGTCGGCGCGCGTGCCTTTCACTCGTACTTGTTGCGTCTGAACGAAAGTAGTGATGACATGAGTTTCCACGCAAATTCCGAAC
This sequence comes from uncultured Acidobacteriota bacterium, assembly GCA_963707795.1. Lineage (GTDB taxonomy): Bacteria > Acidobacteriota > Vicinamibacteria > Vicinamibacterales > UBA2999 > JACCSI01. The sequence continues at coordinate 3,260,532 of OY970174.1, forward strand.
ATACGCGTCTCGCAGTGGGAACTGGTGTGTAACAGCGTGGCCGCTGGATAAAATCCACCCAGGATGACGAGAGGGACGGGGCTGATCGTCTGGGTGATTTGAGACGGGCTGAGGCTCCCTGCGCCGGCCGGTGCAGGGAAGAGCACGGTGAAGTCCAGCGCGGCCCGCTTGCCGGATACGGCGCCGACCGCCGTTACGAAGAAGACCTTGCCGGCGTTATCGCCGGTGGAGAAGTCCGTGTTGAAGAACTTCCCCGCCGCGTCGGCGACCGCCGCCGTGGTGATCACCGCATCCGAGGTGACAATCGCAAGCGTAACGTCCTCATTTGGCTGCCAGAACTCCCCCGCCAGCGTCACGGTCGCGTTCGGCAGATAACTCGGGAGATCCGACGTCAGGGTCGCGAACGGCACTGCAGCAATGGACCCCAGTGCCGTGCCTACTGCCGACTTGCCGCCGGGCACGACGACGTTGGGTCCGACGATCGCCGCGGCAAGGTCGCTGCGCGGCCGGTCGAGCTCGGCCAGCGTCAGGAAGCTTCGGTCGTACGGGTGCATGAGCTCCACCGCGGCGGTCGCAACGCCCTCGCTGAGTCCGCCCAGGATCATCAGGTGGCCGTTCTCCGGAAGGACGACGGCGGCGTGACCGGTCCGAACGTTGGCAAGCGAGCCTGCGGGATAGAAGGCGCCATCCGAGGACCGGAACACTTCGGTCGTTTTGAGCTCCCCGATCGCGCCGGTGCCGCCGACGATTGCCACGTCCAGTGGCGGGATCCGCGTGGCCGTGTGGCCGAACCGTGCGGTGGTGAGCGTGGGCCCATTGGTCACCGTGTCCGTTGTCTGGTTCCAGTACTCGGTCGTCGCGAGGATCGTCAGGTCGTCGCGTCCGCCGACGAGCAGCACGCGACCGTCGTCCAGCACGGTCGCGGTGTGCTGCCGTCGGGGCGCGGCCAGGTCGGCGCCGGCAGTGACGGCGTTGGTTACGGGGTCGAAGATCTGCAGCGTTCCCAGTGTGCTCGTGCCGTCGTGGCCGCCGGCGAGGAGCACGGTGCCGTCAGGCAGCCGCGTCGCCGTGTGATCCGCTCGCGGGCCTGCGATGGAAACTTCGGATAACGTCTTCGTCGCCGGGTTGAACACCTCGGCAGTGCTCAGGATCCCGTTCGCGCCTTCTCCGCCGGCGAGCAGCACGCGACCATCGTTGAGGCGCAGGGCCGTGTGCCGCCGCCGCGGCGACGACAGGCTGCCGGCCGGTTCTGAGGTGCCGGCGACGGGATCGTAAATTTCCACGGCGGCGACCAGGCTGCTGCCGTCCTCTCCACCGGCGATGAACAGGTGGCCGTTCGCCAGTTCCGTGACCGTGTGTCCCCAGCGCGGCGTGATGGGGTCCGTGCCCTGCGCGAATGCGGTGAACGTGACGGCATACGGGGCGCCCAGGAAAATGGCGATGACGACGGCGGTTGCTTGTCGCATGGCTCATGATCCCGGGTCGGCGCCGGGGCAACCAGCGTGGCGAACGCACTCCGGGCAGCGGGCGTCCGCACGCCTGTTCGTGCGTTCACGCACGCGGATACGCCGCGCCTTACAGTCCTGTCTTGTGGTCGAAGGCGAACTTGACCAGGGCGTGGCTGCCCTGCAGGCCCAGCTTCTGGCTCATCGCCGTGCGGTGGTTCTCGACGGTGCGGTAGTGGATTCCCAGCACCTCGGCGATTTCCTTGCTCGTTCGCGATTCCGCAATGAGCCGGAGGATCTGCCGCTCCCGCTCGGTCAGGCCATCGAGTGTCGGGGATGCCGCCCGCGCCGGGCGCCGGCCGCTGTAGGCGCGGCCGACGAGGTAGTCGGAGAGCGACGCGCTGACGAAGGTGCGACCGGCCGCCGCCGCGCGAACCGCCTGCGCAATCTCGGCGAGGGCCGCGTCTTTGAGCACGTAGCCGACGGCGCCCAGCGCCATGGCACGGTCGAGCATGGCCGGCTCGCGGTGCATGGTGAGGAACACGATCGCCGGCCGCGGGAGCGCCTGGGAAATCCGCTGGAGCACCTCGAACCCGCTCAGGCCCGGCATCTGCACGTCCAGCACGGCGACATCGGGCGCCTCGCGGGCAATCGCGTCGAGGGCGGCCTGGCCATCGGCGACCTCCCCCACCACGCGCATGTCGGCTTCGCCGTCGAGGACCTGCCGCAGCCCCTTGCGAAAGATCGGGTGATCGTCGGCCACCACCAGGCGAATCGGTCCGGTCACGGCAACCTCGCTCCCCTCAGGCGGGCACGTCCACGGCCACCGTCGTGCCCTGCCCGGGCACCGAGTGCACGCGGCAGCTGCCGCCCAGCATGCGCGCCCGCGTGTCCAGGCTGCGGAGGCCGAAGCCAAACTGCGTGGAGGCGGCCGCCGAGAAGCCACGCCCGTTGTCCCACACGCGCACTTCCAGCGCCGCCGGCGTCTCGCGCATCATCACCCGCGCCTCCGTCGCCTGCGAGTGCTTGACGATGTTGTTGCTGGCTTCCTGGACGATGCGGAACAGGTGGACGGCGGCGTCGGCGGGCAGCGGTCGTTCGAGCGCCCCGATGTCGGCGACGAACGCGATGCCCGACGAGTCGCTCACCGTGGCGAGCATCGCCCGGATGGTCTCGGCGAGTCCGACGTGATCGATCTCGTAGGGCTGCAGCTGGCGCGTGACCGTCCGCACCTCCTGCACCGACTGGCTCGCAGTCTCGGCGATGACCTCGAGCGATGACCGGGCGCGGGCGGGATCACCGAGCTGACCGATGGCGAGCTGCGCCCAGTTGTTGATCACGAGCAGGTGCTGGCCGATCCCGTCGTGCAGGTCGGCGGCCAGCCGGCGCCGCTCGGTTTCCTGCGCCCGGATCAGCTCGCGGGAGAACTCGGCCTCCTGGTTCCGTCGCTGCGCGAGCCGCGCGCGGCGCCGGCGCGTCCCCACCAGCAGAAGCGATCCTGCCGCGACCGCGCTGGCCGCCGCGAACTCGGGCCGTCCCCACCACGGGCTCTCCACCGTCAGCGCGATCGTCGCGGCGTCCGGGCTCCACACCCCGTCGCCGTTGGCGGCCATTACGCGGAAGCGATACGCGCCCGGCGTGACATTCGTATAGTGGGCGGTCCTCGTGTCGGCGCCGTCGGTCCAGCCGGCATCGAAGCCGTCGAGCATGTAGCGGTAGCGCACGCGCGCGGGCGCGGTCAGGCTCAAGCCGACGAAGCGAAACTCGAGTCGGCGCCGGCCAGCCAGCATCACCACCGGTTGCGCCGGGTCGCTGGGCTCGCCGTCGACGAGGATTTCCTCGACGTGCACGGTCGGAGGCACCTCGTTTCGCTTCAGGCGCCGGAGGTCGGCGACCACGACGCCGCCGACGGTGGCGAACCAGAGCTTGCCGTCCCGGGTCTTCCACCGCCCCTGGCCGAAGTTCGCTTCACGCGCCTTCATGCCGTCCACGGTGTCGAACGTGCGCACATCGACGGTGGCGCGACGGCCCTCGGCGACCTCCAGCAGTTGCTGCCGCGAGACGCGGAAAAGACCCTTGTTACAGGAGATCCAGAAGAACCCTGCCGCATCTTCGACCAGGGTCCCGACCAGATTGTCGAACAGGCCCTGGCGAACGGTGAACTGGGTGAGCGAGCCGCCGCGCGACAGGAACAACCCGTCCCGCCGGGTCCCGATCCACACCAACCCGTCCGCATCCTCGTACACCGCCTCGACCGCGACGGGCATGCCGCGCGATCGCGTGGCGTCGGTCATGCGGCCATTCGCCCAGATGCCAAGGCCCTCGGTCGTGCCAATCCAGACCTGGCTCGATCGGTCCTCGTAGAGCACGTTGACGAAACGCCCCGGTGCGGCCTCGCCGGGCAACACGTGCACGCGCCCGTCCACGATCCGGGCCACGCCGCCGCCCCAGGTGCCGACCCAGAGCCCGCCCGACCGGTCGCGCACGAGGGCGTTCACGTGATTCGCGGGCAGGCCGTCGCTGGTCGTGTAGATCGTGACCTGCGTGCCGCGCAGCCGGGCGAGCCCGCCCTCGGTGCCGAGCCAGACGCTGCCGTCTTCGTCCTCGAGGATCGCGTTCACCCGGTCGTGCGGCAGGCCGTTCGCCCGTGACCGGCACGTCATCGCGTCGCCGGCGCGACGGCAGACGCCGCCGGCATGGGTGCCAATCCACATGGCCCCGCTCCGGTCCTCGTACAGCGACTCCACGACTTCGTCGGGCAGCCCGTCGCGCGCGGTCAGCGTGAGGAACGGATTGCTCTTGAGCCGATGCAGTCCGCCCGGCGTGGTGCCGAGCCAGAGGCTCCCCTCGGCGTCCTCGGCCAACGCGAAGACCATGTCGTCGGCCGGCAGGTCGGTGAGCGCCCAGCTCTCGACCCGACCGTCCCGCAGACGTGCGATGCCCAAGCCGTTGGTCCCGATCCACAGGCTGCCATCGCGATCCTCGAGGATCGCCGTGACGCCGGCCCGCGCCAGCGCCGGGCCCAGTGGCACTGGCTCCAGTCCGCGTTCGGTGACCAGGCTCAATCCGCCGCCGGTCAGACGGGTGTTGAGCTGACCGCGGATTTCCCCGGCCCACAGGCGCCCCGATCGATCCTCGTAGATCGCCCGCACGCCGCCCGGCGGGACGCCGTCCACGCGGCTGACCGCGGACAGGCGGCCGCGCGCGAAGCGATCGAGGCCGGCGGCCGTCCCCACCCACAGCGTTCCCTGGCCGTCCACGCGGAGGGCCAGCACCTCGTCGCTCGAGAGGCCGTCGCGCATGGTGTAGACCTGAACGCGACCGCCCTCGAGGCGGGCGAGGCCGGCGCCGCGCAGGCCCACCCAGAGCACGCCCTCGGCATCTTCCGCGATGGCCTGGATCCGTCCGGCCGGCAGGCCGTCCGCCGGCCCGTAGTGGGAGAAGCGGCCGTTTTTGAGGCGGGTCAGCCCGCCGCGGTCGGTGCCGATCCACAAGCTCCCGTCGCGTCCTTCCAAGAGCGAAAACACGAACTGGTCGCGAAGCGCCTCGGTGTTCAGCCGGTCGAAGATGACGAAGCGCAGCCCGTCGAAGCGGACCAGCCCCTCGTCGGTGCCGAGCCACAGGTACCCGTCGCTGGCCTGCACGACCGCGTAGATCGAGCTTTGCGGCAGGCCGTCGTCGGTGGTCCAGGAGCGGTGGACGTAATGGTCGAGGCGTTGCGAGGGATCGAGCGCACTCGCGGGCGAGGCACTCGCCAGCAGCGTGGCGAATACCCACGCAGCCGTGAAGCGACGCGGAGCCGGTCTCACCACGCTGACATCAAAAGGTGCTGCATCCTACCAGATCAGCGCGCGACGCTCCCGGGCACACGCGTTACGATTCCCCGACCGGCGCATGCCACCCAGACCCGAGATCCCGGCGGAGGTTGAAGACTACCGTGACGCGCGCTGGCGGCGCGAAGCGACGCGGCAGGTCGATACGGCGCTCGAGGCGGAGCGCTTCATCGAGCAGGTCGGCTTCGCCGCCTGCCTGACCGATTCCCGGCGGCCCGGCCCGTCGCTCTACGTCGCCGTCTGCGGGCGCCGGGACGCGGTGATGCCGCGCACCGTGCAGAAGGACCACGAGGCGTCGCTGACCTGGCTGTTGAAGGACGAGATCGTGCGGCGCGGCAAGGTCTATTACGGCAAGCTCGGGCGCGCCAAGGCGATGTTCCTCGCCCCCCGGATGGTGCCGTACTTCCACGCCGTCTGGGGCATCCGCCGGGCGGAGGAACGCCAGCGGCTGGGCCGGCACGCGCAAGCCATCCTGCGGGTGCTGCGCCGGGAATGGGAGATGAGCACCGGCGACTTGCGCGACGAGGCGGGCATCCGCGATCGCACGGCGTTCAGCAAAGCCATCGACGAGCTGCAGGCGGCGATGATCGTCGTGCCGAGCGAGGTGGTCTACCTGCCGAAGTTCACCTACATCTGGACGCTCGCCGTCGGCAGGTTTCCCGACGCGCTGCGCCGGCGGGTGAACCGGGAGCTCGCCTTGCGGGAGATCGCGCGCTGCTTCCTCGCCGGCGCGGGGATGACGATCCCCGGCGAGCTGGCGCGCGTGACCGGCCTGTCGCGGCCCGAGGCCGGCCGCGGCAACCGCGCGCTGACGGCGGAAGGCTATGCGGCGATGCCCTCGCGTGGCGTGTACCGGCTCTTGGCGGGCGGCGAAGGGATCGCGAGCCCGTGACGCCCGCAGGCGCGCCGCCGATCGACCGAACGGCGATGCGGTCGCCGATGTCGCGATCGAGCGCGAGGCCGCCTGCCGTCGCGGGGCCTCTTCGCCGTCACGGCACGACGACCGTCCGCGTCGGCCCCGGTACTCCGGCGCCACAGGGATTGAAGGCCGTGACGGTGAGGCCGTAACTGCCCGGTCCCACGGCGCCGCTCAGCGAGCGCCCCGAGGTGCCAAAGCTGCCGGTGAACGCTCCGGTGACCGCGAGGACGTAACTGCTCGGCGCCGGCCCCGCCGCGGGCGGCGACCACCGCACGAAAATCGTCGCTCCCACCCGGTACGCCACGACGGTGGCCGGAGCCTCCGGGGGGCCCGGGCACGTGCCGGGTACGGTGACCGTGACGGGATTCGACGCAACACTGCTGCCGGACGCGTTGGCCGCGCGCAGCGACAACGTGTAGGTGCCGGGCGGCACCCCGGCGAACGTGAAGACGTCGGTGACGCCCAGCGACAGCGACGCGACCGTCGAACCGCTCACGTCGAGCAGCAGATCCAGCGGCGCGCCGCCGGCAAAGGTATTACGCCAGGTGAGCGTCAGTGCCGTGCCGTCGACGCCGGCGATCAGGTTCGCGGGTGGCGACGGCGCGATCGGCACGTTGACGTGGATCTGGATCTCGTTCGAGGCCGTGCTGCGGCGAGTCCCGTTCAACGCGTGCACACGCACGTAGAAGGAGCCCGAGGGCGCGGCGAACGTGATGGTCGGGTCCGGACCTGCGGTCGGCAGGCTCGCCAGGACCTGTCCGGCGCCGAGCCCGCCCTCGAGCGCGTAGCGCGTGGGACGCGCACCGGCCGCGGGGGGCACCCAACGCAGGGTCACGAGATTGCCCGCGATCGACACCACCTCGAGCTGGTCCGGCGGGTCGACCGGCTGCGGCGGCGCAATCACCACCGCACTCGCCTGTCCTTCCGTGGCGGCACTGAATGGAATGGTCGCGATGGTGGCGTTGCTCGCCATGCTGACCACCGACACCAGTCCTGACGCCGCGAAATAGGCGCGCGACTCGTCCGGCGTGAAGGCCACCGCCCGTCCGCCGGCCTGCAGCGTGGCGCTGATGGTGCGCGTCTGGGTGTTGACGACAGCGGCCGGAAACGACGCCACGTACGCGCGGTCGCCGCTCGCCGTCACCCGGACGCTGTTGGCGATCGCATTGGCCGAGCCGCCGACGGTGAGCGTCGCCACGACGGTGCTGGTCGCCGTGCTGATGATGGAGACCGTTCGTCCCAGGTAGTTGGCGACGTAGACGTACTGGCCATCGGGAGTCACGTCAACGCCGATCGGAAGGCGTCCGACCGGAATCGCTGCAACGACCGCTCCCATCGCGAGGTCGATGACCTTCACCGCGTCCCCTCCATAGGTGGAGACGTAGGCGCGCGTGCTGTCGGGCGAAATCGCCAGGCCGTAGGCCTGCACGGCGCCGACGGCGATCGAGCCGACCTTGGTCAGCGACGCCGCGTCGAAGATCGAGAGATTGAATGACGGATACCCGTCGAGGACGTACAGCCGCGTCCCGCCAGGACCGACGCGCAACGCCCCCGGAGAAGCCCCGACGCTGACGGTGTTGACGATGGCGTTGGTGGCGGTGTCGAGCACGGAGACGGTGTTGGACACCGAATTCGCCACGAACAGGCGTGAGCCGTCGGGCAGCAGGTCCATGAACTCGCTGAACACGCACAGGCAGCTGAGTCCCAGCGGGACGTTGGCGACCTTGCTGTTGGTCGCGGTGTCGATGACGGTCAGCACCTGGATGCCGCTGTTGCCCGGCGCCGGGTCGTCGCGCGTCCCGACCACGTAGGCGAACGGCTGCGCGGCGGCGAGCGAGGCGCTGCCGAGCACGAGCACCGCCGCACAGAGTCGGAGAACACCAGTCGCGATGCCAGGGCGGTGCGTCACTCGAAGCCTCCTGGCTGCGGATTCTATCCGCCCGGCCATCGCCGGATGCCGGAGCGGCGCGCCACGCCCTCGTCCCGATGGTGGATCCCATGCGCCGGCGTCATCGACCATTCCCGATGGATATCACCAGATTCTCCTATTGGACATGGACGAGGGCCTTTCGATTCAATGTCGGCATGAACAACGCGGATACCGCGTGGATGCTGGTGGCCACCGCGCTGGTGCTGCTGATGACGCCCGCCCTGGGCTTCTTCTACGGCGGCATGGTGCGCTCGAAGAACGCGCTCAACACCCTGATGATGAGTTTCGCGGCGCTCGGCCCGGTCGCGGTGGTCTGGGCGCTGCTGGGCTATTCGCTGGCGTTCGCGCCAGGCGGACCCCTGCTCGGGTCGCTGGCGTTCGCCGGCTTGCGCGGCGTCGGGCTCGAGGCGCAGGGCGCGATTCCGCACCTGTTGTTCATGGTCTACCAGGGCACCTTCGCCATCATCGCGGCGGCGCTCATCTCCGGCGCGATCGTCGAGCGCCTGCGCTTCGGTCCCTACCTGGCCTTCATCGTGATCTGGGTGGTCGCCGTGTACGCGCCGGTGGCGCACTGGGTCTGGGGCGGCGGGTTCCTCGCCACCGCCGGGGCCCTCGATTTCGCCGGCGGAGCCGTCGTCCACGTCAACGCCGCCGCGGCGGCGCTGGTGGCGGCGCTGGTCGTCGGGCCGCGCAAGGATTACGGCCGCCATGCGATGCTGCCGCACAACGTCCCGTTCACGCTGCTCGGCGCCGGGCTGCTGTGGTTCGGCTGGTTCGGCTTCAACGCCGGCAGCGCGCTGGCCGCGAGCCCGATTGCCGCGCTGGCGTTCGCCAACACCCTGCTGGCGCCGGCGGCCTCGCTGGCCGCGTGGACGCTGATCGACCTGGCGCGCGGGGGTCGGGTCACCGCCATCGGCGCGGCGACCGCGATCGTCGTCGGGCTGGTGGTGGTGACGCCGGCCGCCGGCTACGTCGGGCCGGCCTCGGCGCTGGCGCTCGGGGCGCTCGGCGCCGTGCCCAGCTACGTCGCGCTGATCTACCGGGCCCGGACCAAGCTCGATGACTCGCTGGACGTGGTGGCGGCGCACGGCGTCGGCGGCGCGACCGGCGCCATCCTCACCGGCGTGTTCGCCGACGCGGCCTGGGGCGGCAGCGCCAACGGCCTGCTCGCCGGCAACGGCGCGCAAGTGCTGGTGCAGTTGTCGGGTGTGCTGGTCGTCATCGCCTACAGCGCCGCGGGCACCTTCGTCATCCTCAAGCTGCTCGGGCTGGTGATGCCGCTCCGGATCAGCGGGCGGGTCGAGGGCGTCGGGCTCGACGTGACCGAGCACGGAGAAGAGGCCTACACCGCCGGCGACGGCGCCATCCTGGTGTCGCCCGGCGATCCGGCGATCGCCCGGCGCGCCGCCGAGGCGCTGGCGATCGGCCACGGAGGACGCCTGTGAAACTCATCGTCGCCATCGTCCGGCCGGAACAGTTGAGCGAGGTACTCGAGGCGCTGTTCCACAGCGAGGTGCGCGGCCTGACCATCAGCCGCGTCCAGGGACACGGCGGCGAGATGGAGCACGTGGAGAACTACCGCGGCACCACGGTCAAGATGGCGCTGGCGGAGAAGGTGCGCATCGAGATCGGCGTCTCCAACCACTTCGTGCAGCCGACCGTGGACGCCATTCTCGCGGCGGCGCGCACCGGCGAGGTCGGCGACGGAAAGATCATGGTGCTGCCAATCGAGAAGATCTACCGCATCCGCACCGGCGAACAGGACCAGGACGCGGTGACGCCGGTGACGGCCGCGCCCTGATCGTCTCTCCATCTCATTTGCGTATCCATTTTATAGATACATTGCGCTTTAATAATGGCTGGAAGTTCTCTCTAATGAAGCCGGGCAGGGGGAGAACGTATGGACCGAAGCGACGCCGAAGACCCCGGCGACCAGCGAACGTCTGATGGCACCGGGCCCGGTTCCGCGCCCGGCGCGGGCGGCCTCTACCGGGCCAGCGACGAGCACGACGCCTGTGGCGTCGGCTTCGTCGCCGACATCAAGGGCCGGCGATCGCACGCCATCGTCCGCCAGGCGCTCGACCTGCTGGTCAATCTCGAGCATCGCGGCGCCTGCGGCGCCGACCCCGAGACCGGCGATGGCGCCGGCATCCTCCTCCAGATGCCCGACCGCTTCCTGCGCGGGACAGTCGCGTTTCCGCTGCCCGCCGCCGGCTCGTACGGCGCCGGCCTCGTCTTCCTGCCCCGCGACGCGCGTGCCGGCGCGACGCTGCAGACGCTGATCGAGCAAATCATTCTCGACGAGGGGCACACCGTGCTGGGCTGGCGGACGGTGCCGGTCAACCTCGGCGCGGCCGGCCGCAGCGCGGCCGCGGTCGCCCCCGCGTTCGAGCAGGTGTTCGTCGGACGCGGTCGCGGCAACGGTCCGGCAGCGGCGCCAGCCGGCGACGACGCCGCGCGGTTCGAGCGTGCCCTCTACGTCATCCGCAAGCGCATCGAGCACGCGGTCGAGCACCTCGAGCTCCCCGACGCCGCCCGGCGGTCGTTCTACGTCGTCAGCCTGTCGTCGCGGACCCTGATTTACAAGGGCATGCTCACCGCCTCGCAGATTGCGCGCCTGTTTCCCGACCTCACCGACCCCGCGGTGGAGTCGGCGCTGGCGCTCGTGCATCAGCGCTTCTCGACCAACACGTTCCCGTCGTGGCCGCTCGCCCACCCCTACCGGTACGTCGCGCACAACGGCGAGATCAACACCCTGCGCGGCAACATCAACTGGATGCGGGCGCGCGAGGGCCTGCTGCGCTCGTGCGCGTTCGGCGACGACCTCGGCAAGGTGCTGCCGGTCATCCGTCCCGGCGGCAGCGACACCGCGAGCTTCGACAACGTCCTCGAATTCCTGGTCATGGCCGGCCGATCCCTGCCGCACGCCATGCTGATGATGATTCCCGAGCCGTGGGGCGGCAACCCGGCCATGGATCCGGCGGTGCGCGCCTTCTACGAGTACCACTCGTCGCTGATGGAACCGTGGGACGGCCCGGCGTCGATGGCGTTCACCGATGGCACCGTCATCGGCGCCGTCCTCGATCGCAACGGCCTGCGTCCATCGCGCTACTGCATCACCACCGACGATGTCGTGATCCTGGCCTCCGAAGTGGGCGTGCTCGACATCCCGGCGGACCGCATCGTGCGCAAGGATCGGCTGCGCCCCGGGAAGATGCTGCTCATCGACACCGGCCAGGGCCGGATCGTCAGCGACGACGAGATCAAGCAGACGCTGGCGGCCGAACGTCCGTATGGCGAGTGGATCGCGCGGCACCTCGTGGACATCGAGGACCTGCCCGGCGCCAGCGCCGAGCGCCCCGACCACCAGACGGTGCAGCGCCGCCAGCAGGCGTTCGGCTACACCCAGGAAGACCTCCGGCTCCTGCTGGCGCCCATGGCGCTGGCCGGAGAGGAGCCGATCGGATCGATGGGCTCCGACACCGCGCTCGCCGTGCTGTCCGAGCGGCCTCGCCTGCTCTACGACTACTTCACGCAGCTGTTCGCGCAGGTGACCAACCCGCCGCTCGACGCCATCCGCGAGGAGCTGGTCACGTCGATGGCCTCGACCATCGGGCCGGAACGAAACCTGCTCGAGGCGGAGCCGGAGGCCTGCCGGCAGATTCGCATCGAGTACCCGATCCTGCACAACGACCAGGTCGCCAAGCTGCGCCACCTGCCGCCGGGCTCGCCGTTTCGATCGACGACGCTGCCGCTGCTCTACGACCCGGCGGAGGACGGCCCCGGGCTCGAGCGCGCGATGGCCGACCTGTGCCGCCGGGCAAGCCAGGCGGTGGCCGCCGGCTACGGCATCCTGATCCTCTCGGACCGCGGCGTGGACGCGACGCACGCGCCGATTCCCAGCCTGCTGGCGACCGCCGGCGTGCACCACCATCTGGTCCGCGAAGGCACGCGCACGCGGTGCGGACTGCTGGTGGAGTCGGGGGACGCGCGCGAGGTGCACCACGTGGCGCTGCTGCTCGGCTACGGCGCCGGCGCCGTCAACCCGTACCTGGCCTTCGAGACGCTGCACGACCTCATCCGCCAGGGCCTGCTGCCCGGCATCACCCACGATCAAGCGGTGGCCTGCTACGTGAAGGCGCTCAACAAGGGCGTGCTGAAAGTGATGTCGAAGATGGGGATCTCGACGCTGCAAAGCTACTGCGGCGCGCAGATCTTCGAAGCGGTCGGCCTCGACCGCGCGTTCGTGGAGCGCTACTTCACGTCCACCGCGTCCCGCATCGGCGGAATCGGCCTGGCGACGGTCTCGGAGGAGGTGCGGCGCCGGCACGCGCGCGCATTCGGAGGCTCGCGGACCGGCCCGGCCGAGCTCGACAGCGGCGGCGAATACCAGTGGCGGCGCGACGGCGAACTGCACCTGTTCAACCCGGAGACGGTGTTCCGGCTGCAGCACGCGACCCGGACCGGGCAATACACCGTCTTCCAGGAGTACACGCGGCTGGTGGACGACCAGAGCGCGCGCCGCGCCACGCTGCGCGGCCTGTTCCGATTCAAGCCGGCCGGCGCGCCGGTGCCGCTCGCGGACGTCGAACCGGTCGAGGCGATCCTGCCGCGTTTCTCGACCGGCGCCATGTCGTACGGATCGATCAGCCAGGAAGCACACGAGACGCTGGCGATTGCGATGAACCGGATGGGGGCCAAATCCAACACCGGCGAGGGCGGCGAGGATCCCGACCGCTACCAACCGGACGCGGGCGGCGACTCGCGACGCAGCGCGATCAAGCAGGTCGCCTCGGGCCGGTTCGGCGTCACCAGCGAATACCTGGTCAACGCCGACGACCTGCAGATCAAGATGGCGCAGGGCGCCAAGCCGGGCGAGGGCGGCCAGCTCCCGGGCGCCAAGGTCTATCCGTGGATCGCGAAAGTCCGGCACTCGACGCCGGGCGTCGGCCTGATCTCGCCGCCGCCGCATCACGACATCTACTCGATCGAGGATCTCGCGCAGCTCATCTTCGACCTGAAGAACGCCAATCCCCGCGCGCGCGTGCACGTCAAGCTCGTCGCCGAATCGGGCGTCGGCACCGTCGCCGCCGGCGTCTCCAAGGCGCACGCCGACGTCGTGCTCATCTCCGGGCACGACGGCGGGACGGGCGCCTCGCCGCTCACCAGCCTGAAGCACGCGGGCGTCCCGTGGGAGCTCGGCCTCGCCGAGACGCAGCAGGTCCTGCTCCTCAACGACCTCCGCGATCGCATCGTCGTGCAGGTGGACGGTCAGCTGAAGACCGGCCGCGACGTGGTGGTCGCGGCGCTGCTTGGCGCCGAGGAGTTCGGGTTCGCCAGCGCGCCGCTGGTCGTCATGGGCTGCGTGATGATGCGGGTCTGCCACCTCAATACCTGCCCGGTCGGGATTGCGACCCAGGACCCGGAGCTGCGCAAGACGTTCACCGGCACGCCGGAACTCGTCCAGACGTTCTTCCGCTTCATCGCCGAGGAGGTACGCGAGCTGATGGCCGGCCTCGGCTTCCGCACCCTCGACGCGATGATCGGGCGGTCGGAGTGCCTCGACGTCGCGCCCGCCGCGGATCACTGGAAGGCGAACGGACTCGACCTGTCGCCGCTGCTGCACCAGCCGGCGCAGCCGGCAGCGGCGCGGCGCGCCGTGCGCGGCCAGGAGCCGGGGCTGGCGCACGTGCTCGACCACACGCTGATCGCGCGGGCGGAGGCGGCGCTGACGCGGCAGACGCCGGTCGAGATCGCCCTGCCGATCCGCAACACCGACCGCACGACCGGTACGCTGCTCGGGTACGAGATTACCCGGCGCTACGGCGGCACGGGGCTGCCCGACGACACCATCCGCGTCAGCTTCACCGGCGCCGCCGGACAGAGCTTCGGCGCCTTCCTGCCACGCGGGGTGACGCTGTCGCTCGAGGGCGAGGCCAACGACTTCGTGGGCAAGGGCCTCTCGGGCGGCCGCATCGTGGTGCGGCCGCCGCGCACCGCCACGTTCGCCGCCGAGGACAACGTCATCGTCGGCAACGTGTCGTTGTACGGCGCGACCAGCGGCGAGGCGTTCGTGCGCGGCGTGGCGGGCGAGCGCTTCGCGGTACGCAACAGCGGCGCGCAGGCGGTCGTCGAGGGCGTCGGCGATCACGGCTGCGAGTACATGACCGGCGGCCGCGTCGTCGTCCTCGGACGGACCGGACGGAACTTCGCCGCCGGGATGAGCGGCGGCGCCGCCTACGTGCTCGATCTCGACGGCGGGTTCGCCCGCAACTGCAACCTTCAGATGGTCGACCTCGAGCGTCTCGAGAACGACGTCGAAATGGGGTTGGTGCACGAGCTCATCGCGCGGCACACCCTGCTCACCGGCAGTGCCATCGGCGCGCGGGTGCTGGATCAGTGGCCGGCGATGCACCCGCGGCTGGTCGCCGTCATGCCGCGGGATTTCAAGCGCGTGCTCGCGGTCGAAGCGCGGGCGCGGGCCGAATCCCGTCTGCCCGCGTTCAGTGACCTGGTCGGGGCGTGAGATGAGCAAGGCGACCGGCTTTCTCGATTACCCGCGGGTCAAGCCGCCGGCGCGGCCGATCGCCGAGCGCATTGGCGACTACCGCCACGTGTACAGGGCCTATCCTGTCGAGGAGCTGACGCGGCAGAGCGCGCGGTGCATGGACTGCGGTGTGCCGTTCTGCCACCAGGGCTGCCCGCTCGGCAATCTCATTCCCGACTGGAACGACCTCGTCTATCGTGACGCCTGGCGGGCCGCGATCGATCGCCTCCATCACACCAACAACTTCCCCGAGTTCACCGGCCTGCTCTGCCCGGCGCCGTGCGAGGGGTCGTGCGTGCTCGGCATCAACAGGGAGCCGGTCACGATCAAGGCGATCGAGCTGGCGATCGTCGATCGCGCGTTCGACGAAGGATGGATCGCGCCGGAGCCGCCGGCGACACGGACGTGGAAGAAAGTCGCCATCGTCGGGTCCGGACCGGCTGGCCTCGCGGCGGCGGCGCAGCTCAATCGCGCCGGCCACAGCGTGACAGTGTTCGAAAAGGCGGATCGCATCGGCGGCCTGCTCCGCTACGGCATTCCCGACTTCAAGCTGGAGAAGCGGGTGCTCGATCGGCGGCTGGACATCCTCACCGCGGAAGGGGTCGTCTTCCGCCCCGGCGTCCATGCGGGCGTCGATGTGGCCGCTGATGACCTGCGCCGCGATTTCGATGCGGTGCTGCTCGCGGGCGGCGCCGGAAGGCCGCGCGACCTCCAGGTCCCGGGGCGCGCGCTCGGCGGGGTTCACTTCGCGATGGACTATCTCGCGCAGCAGAATCGGCGCGGCCAGGGCTGTGAGGTGCCCGCCGCGGACTCGATCTCGGCACAGGGCAGGCACGTCGTCATCATCGGCGGCGGCGATACCGGCGCCGACTGCCTGGGCACGGTGCATCGACAGGGCGCCGCGTCGGTCTGCCAGTTCGAGCTGCTGCCGGCGCCGCCGGCCGACAGGGCCGCGGGCAATCCCTGGCCGCTGTGGCCCAACATCTTCCGCACCTCGTCGGCGCACGAGGAAGGCGGGGACCGCCGCTACGCGGTGACGACGACCGCCTTTTCCGGCGACGCGGCCGGCCGCGTCCGCGCACTGCACGGCCACCGCGTGGACCGCGTGACGACCGGCGAGCAGGTCTCGTTCATGCCGGTGCCCGACAGCGCCTTCGCGATGCCGGCCGACCTCGTGCTGCTGGCGATGGGATTCACCGGGCCGGCACGGAGCCGCCTGCTCGACGACCTCGGGGTGCGCTTCGGCGACCGGGGCACCGTCTGGCGCGACGAAGGGTGGATGACCAGCGTCCCCGGCGTCTTCGTCGCCGGCGACATGCAGCGCGGGCAGTCGCTGATTGTGTGGGCGATCGCCGACGGACGGGCGGCGGCCGCAGCGGTCGACGCCTACGTGCGAACGCCCTAGTCCCCTGAAAACGTAATGACTTGCATAAGTCCCGGCGCGAGGCGACCGGATCGCAGGGCGTAACGACCGAGCATATTCGGCATATGTGAGGGAGGAGCAACGCGGCGAGGCGGGATGGCGTGCGCCGTCAGTGCTGAAGCGGGCCCTTGCCCGGGCCGTACTGTTCCTGCCCGACCGTCGACGTCGCGGCGGCGTGGGCGCCGTCGGCATAGCCGCGCCGGTAACCCTCGCGCCGCGAATGAGGCTGGTCCAGGCGCACCGCGCAGAAGATTGCGACGAAGAGGCCGGCCATGGACAGCAGCGGGCCGACCGGCGCGGCCGTCGCGAGCCAGCCGCCGACGAGAATGCCGCAGAGCCACGCGGCACCGGCCACGACGCAATTTCGGCGGTGGCACGTGCACGAACCACCGGCCGCTCAACGAGACGTGGCTCGGCGGGGCTGTCGAGGACCAGCGACGGACGATCGGCGGCGGGAATGCCCGCACCTGTCATCGTCTGAGGCCGTCGATCGTCACCTGCAGGCATCATGATCGAGGGTCGCGAGGGGAAACGGCTCCCGGCGTGCAAGCGGCGCGCCCTCGAGGACCACCGATCGTAAAGAGGCCGTTAATTACGGGGACCGGCTGCGCCCCGGGCCATGTTTGTGTGCAATCGCGGCGCGGATGAGCTCTCGCTTCGATCACCGTCCATTCTGCGGCCTTGAGGGATACTGCCAGGGAGGTCCACCCGCCGATGCCTCGTGTGCTCGCGCTCTGGGAATCCATCCGCACCACCTACTGGGCGCTGCCCTCGCTGATGACGCTTGCCGCGATCGGGTTGTCGATCGGGATGATCTGGCTGGATGAAATCGTCACCGAGCAGCGGCTGGGCACGCTGCCATGGGTGTACGCCGGCGGCGCCGAGGGTGCCCGCGCGGTCCTCTCGACCATCGCCGGCTCGATGATCACCGTCGCCGGCGTCACCTTCTCGATCACCATCGTCGCGCTGACCCTGGCGTCACAGCAGTTCGGGCCGCGCCTGCTGCGCACGTTTCTCCGCGATCTCGGCAACCAGATCGTCCTCGGCACCTTCGTCGCCACGTTCACGTATTGCCTGCTGGTGCTGCGCACGGTGCGCGGCACCGACGACGCGACGTTCGTGCCGCACCTGGCGGTGACGACCGGCGTCGTGCTGGCGCTGCTGAGCCTCGGGGTCCTCATCTTCTTCATCCACCACGTCTCGGCGTCGATTCAGGCGTCGCACATCATCGCCAACGTGGCCGGCGATTTGGAGGCGACGATCGATCGGCTGTTTCCCGAACCGGTCGATGAGCAGTGGCGGTCCGGCTCAGGGGCCGGAGTGCCCGACCAGGACGGCGACGCCGTCCGGTCGCAGGCCAGCGGCTACGTGCGTGCCATCGACGTGGAGGGGCTGCGGGCGCTCGCATCGGAGCTCGACCTCACGCTCCGCGTCGAGGCGGCGCCGGGGGCGTTCGTCCGTCGCGGCACCTGTCTGCTGTCGGCATGGCCGCCGACCCGGGTGAACACCACTGGGGAATCGCGCGTCCGCGACGCCTTCATCCTCGGCCCCACGCGCACGCCCACCCAGGACATCGGTTTCTTCATCGGCCAGCTGGTCGAGCTCGCCGTGCGGGCGCTGTCGCCGGGGGTGAACGATCCGGGAACCGCCCGTACCTGCGTCGATCGCCTGGAGGAGGCGCTCTGCCTGCTCGCCGGGCGGCGGCTGCCGGACGAGCGCCACCACGACACGGCTGGCGCGCTGCGTCTGGTCCTGCCCGCGGTCACGTTTGCCGGCATCGCCGACAGTGCGTTCGACGAGATCCGGCGCCACGGTCGATCCAGTGTCTCGGTGCGCGCCCGCCTGCTCGAGGCGGTGGCGTCCCTCGGCGCCTGCGTGCGGCGCGAGGACGACCGCCTTGCCCTGCTGCGGCATGCCACCCTGATCGCCGACAGTCCGACCGATGCACCGTTCGACGCGGCGGACCGCGCGATGCTCGAGGCGCGGGCCCGGGCCGCGCGCGCGGCCCTCGACGTGGCGGCGGGGGCGCGGCAAGGATAGCAGCATGATCGCCGTGCTCGTGTTCGCCGTCACCCTGCTGCTCGCAGTCCTGGTGTCCGCGCTCGCCCAGCGCAGCATTCTCTCGACCGCGGTGCTGTTCCTCGCCGCCGGGTTCGTGGCCGGCCACGACACGCTCGGGCTGCTCGACATCGACCAGTACGACGCGTTCGTGGCGCGCCTCGCCGAGGTGGCGCTGTTCGCGGTGCTGTTCGTCGACGGCATGAAACTGAGCTTCCGCGAGCTGCGGGCGAGCTGGCACCTGCCCGGCCGCGCGCTCGTGCTCGGCATGCCGATTACGCTGCTGATCACGGCATTGCTCGCGCACTATGTGGCGGGGCTGCCGTGGGTCGAATCGTTCCTGATCGGCGCCGCACTGAGCCCGACCGACCCGGTGCTGGTGTCGGCCATCGTCGGCAGCAAGAAGATTCCGCAGCAGCTGCGCCGCCTCTTGAACATCGAGAGTGGCTTCAACGACGGCCTGGCCCTGCCGGTGGTGATCGTGCTGATCGCCGTGGCCAGCGGGAGCGACGCGCACGTCGGCGACCTGGCGCTCGAGATCGTGCTCGGCGTCCTCGTCGGCGTCGCCATCCCGTGGGTGGCAATCCGGCTGGAGGACACCCGCCTGTTCGAGGCCTCGAAGGCGTACGAGCCGCTCGCCGCGTTCTCGATCGGGCTGCTGGTGTACGCAGTGGCCGGGCTGGCCCACGCCAACACGTTCCTGGCGGCATTCGCCGCCGGCATCACCGTGGCGACCCTCAGCGACTGGGTGAAAGAGACCTTCCACCAGTTCGGCGAATTGCTCACCGAGGTGCTCCAGCTCGCGGCCATCCTGGTCTTCGGCGCGCTGCTCTCGGTGCAGTTCCTCCGCGAGATTCCGGTGTCGGGATACCTGTTCGCCGTGCTCGCGCTGTTCGTGGCGCGGGCCGTCGCGATGCTGGTGAGCCTGGCGGGCACGTCGTTTCCCTGGCCGCAGCGGCTGGCGGCCGCGTGGTTCGGGCCGAAGGGATTCGCCTCGGTGCTCTACACGCTGTGGATCGTCAATGCCGGCATCGGGCGGGCGGACCAGATCCTGCACCTGGCAGCGCTGGTGATCGCCGGATCGATCATCGCCCACTCCTCCACCGACGTGCTGATCGCCAACTGGCTGGAGCGGCGCGAGCACCCGGAGCGGGCCAGGTCAGGCTGAGCGCCGGGCCTCGTCGAGCAGGCGGACGATCTGGGCGAGGTGATTCAGGTCGTGCCCCGCATACATCGTCATGATGTGGCGAATCGGCTCGCCGCCGCGCTCCTGGTGGTGCCCGGCGTGCTCGAGGCGTGCCGCATCGACGCGGCCGAGCAGCGCCAGCGTCGACGCCCGCAGCGCGGTGAAGACGGCAAGCGCCTCGGCCGGGTCCACCGCGGCGTAGCCGAAGGCGGCGGCCCATTCGTTCTGGTCGTAGGCTTGCAGCGTGCAGCCATCCCGCGCGAGCACCGAGCGGATGCGCCAGGCGCCGACAATCTCCGAGTCGGCGAGATGCGCCAGGATCTGCGCGACCGACCAGCGGGCCGGCGATGAGGTCCATGCGAGCTCGGCAGCGGTCGCGGACTCGACGAGCGATCGCAGGCGTGCGGGCGTCCCGGCGAGGACCAACGCCGGATCCTTGTCGGCCACCATTCCGGTGATGCGGGCGATGTATTGCTCGACGGTTTCGCTCATCGGCAGGCTCCGGTGCGGGCATGGGCGAACGCGCGTCACGCGACGGCGCGGCCGCTGGTGCGGCCCTGAGTGTACTATCAGCTCCACGACAGCCGCGCCGCCGGGCTCCGGCCGCGCCGTGGTGCTGTCACCCATCCGCACGAGGAATTGACGATGATGAAGCAACGTGTCCCGATGATCGGGATCATGATGGTCGTGGCCGCGAGCCTGGGCGCGCACGCGCAGCAGCCGGCGCCGCGTCCGGGGCCGCTCCCCTCGATCGACGAGCGCACCAGCGGCATGAAGAAGCTCGATGGCTACTTCCCGCTCTACTGGGACGAACGGAGCGGCGCGCTGTTCCTGGAGGTGGCGCGCTTCGACAGCGACGTCCTGTTCACCACCGGGTTGTCGGCCGGCCTCGGTTCGAACGACATCGGCCTCGACCGCGGCCGCGGCGGCGCCGCCCGCATCGTTCGCTTCCAGCGCGTCGGCCCGCGCGTGCTGCTGGTGCAGCCGAACCAGTCGTTCCGCTCGAGCAGCGCCAATCCGCTCGAGCGCAAGTCGGTCGAGGACTCGTTTGCGACGTCGGTGCTGTGGGGCTTTGCCGCCGCCGCCGAGACGGGCGACCGCGTGCTGGTGGATGCCTCCGAGTTCTTCCTCCGGGACCTCAACAATGCCGGCACGTCGCTGCGCCCGGGAAACTATCGCGTGGACCGGTCGCGGAGCGCGTTTCACCTGCCCAACACCCGCAACTTCCCGAGCAACACCGAGGTGGACGTGACCCTGACGTTCGTCAACGAACCGGCCGCCGGGGGCGGCGGCGGGGGCGGGCCGGCACAGGGACCGCAGGCGATTGGTGCGACCGGCGGCGGCGGGGGCGGCGGCTTCGGCGGTGGCCTTTTCTCCGGCAGCGTCGGCAGCGTGACGCCGAGCGCCGACGCGGTGACGCTGCGCCAGCACGCGTCGCTGGTCGAGCTGCCCGACGCCAACTACGAGCCGCGGCTCGACGACCCACGCGCCGGCTACGGCGGCATCACGTTCCTCGATTACAGCGCGCCAATCACGTCGCCGATCCAAATCAGGTATCTGCGGCGTCACCGGCTGCAGAAGAAGGATCCGGCAGCGGCGATGAGCGAGCCGGTGAAGCCGATTCAGTACTGGGTGGACCCGGGAGCGCCCGCGGACGTGAAGAAGGCGCTCATCGAAGGTGCGAGCTGGTGGAACCAGGCATTCGAAGCGGCCGGGTTCCGCAATGCCTTCACCGTGGCCGAGCTGCCCGACAACGCCGACCCGATGGACATCCGCTACAACATGATCAACTGGGTGCACCGCTCGACGCGCGGCTGGAGCTCCGGCGGCACGGTCACCGATCCGCGGACCGGCGAGATCATCAAGGCCACCGTCACCCTGGGCTCACTGCGCGACCGCCAGGACTACATGATCTTCGAGGGGCTGCTGTCGCCCTACGCCACCGGCGAGGAAACCCCGGCGGTGCTCTACGAGACCGCCCTCGCCCGCATCCGCCAGTTGTCCGCGCACGAAGTCGGCCACACGCTCGGCCTCGGCCACAACTACTACAGCAGCGGCAAGGGCTGGATCTCGGTGATGGACTACCCGCACCCGCTGGAGAAGCTGAACGACGACGGCACGATCGACCTGTCCGAGGCCTACGCGGCGCGGATCGGCGACTGGGACAAGGTCACCATCGACTACGGGTATCGGGTGTTCCCACAGGGCACCAACGAGGCCGCCGCGCTGGCCAGGATCCTCGAGGATGCGTGGGCCCAGGACCTGCGCTACCTGACCAACCAGGACACCGACGTGCACCCGCGCTCGGACCAGTGGTCGAACGGGACCAACCAGGCCGAGGAGCTGAACCGGATGATGCAGGTGCGCCGCGCGGCACTCGACCGCATCGGCGCCCGCACGATCAAGGCCGGTGCGCCGATGACGACGATCGAGGAGCCGCTGGTCCCGATCTTCATGTACCACCGCTATGCGGTCGAGAGCGCGGCATCGATGATTGGCGGCCAGGACTTCGTCTATGCCATGCGCGGTGACGGCCGGACGCCGACGCGGTGGGAATCGGCCGCGAACCAGCGCCAGGCGCTCGAGGCCCTGGCGGCGACCCTGAAGCCGTCGGAGCTGACGGTGCCGCGGCCGCTGCTCGAGCTGATTCCGCCGCGCCCCCCCGGATTTGGCGTGCACCGCGAGCTCTTCCCGCGCACGACGGGCGAAGCGTTCGACCCGCTGGCCCCGGGCACGATCGCGGCCGACGTGACGATTGGCTTCGTGCTCCAGCACGATCGGGCGGCGCGGATGGTGGCGCAGCACGCGGTCGATCCCGCGCTGCCCGGCTTGGGCAACGTGATCGACCGGCTGACCCGGGCCACCTTCGACGCCGTGACCGCCACGCCCTACGAGACCGGGGTGCGGCGTGCCGCCGAGCGGGTCCTGGTCGACCGCGTGACGTGGCTCGCGGCCGCAGCGCCGAACGGGCAGGTGCGGGCGATTGCGTCGATGAAGCTGCAGCGCCTCGCCGAACGCCTGCGGGTGGTCGCCGGCAAGAGCGACGACGACCGTGCCCAGCACACGCTGCTGGCCGCCGACATCAAGCGGTTCCTCGAGCGGCCGGCCGAGGTCGCACGACTGCTGCCCGCGCCGCCCGCCCCGCCGGGCGCGCCCATCGGCGACTTCGGACAGCACTGGCTCGCGTCACCCGGGTGGTGCAACTGGCCGTGACGACCTGACGCGACGGGCGTACGTCAGACCGCCCCTCGACCCCGCGGTTCAACCGCTGCCGGCGCGAAATCGACCGTTCGTGCCGGCGGCGTGAACCGTGCCTGCTTCCCAGCGTCCAACGGAGTCATGACGACACACACCCGCCCCACTGCATCTCTTGCCGCCGTGCTCGTCGCATCGGCCACCATCGCATCGTTCTCGGCCGCGGGCCCTCGCCTCGCGGCCGCCATCCTGGACCAGCCCGGCGACCAACGCGTGGTGGTCACGGCCACCTACACCGGCGCCGATGAGGTGAATGCCACGCACCGGATCTGGATCTGGCTGTTCGACACTCCCGACATCGGTCCCGGCTCGATGCCGATCGCGGAGATGTCGGCCGACGCCAACGGCGCGCCGGTCACGTTCGCGCAGGTGACCGCCGCCAAGGTGTGGGTGGCCGTCGCGTACGACGAGAAGGGCGGGTTCACCGGCAGCGCGCCGCCGCCTTCCGGGTCGCCGATTGCCTTCTACGGTTCGCAGCCCGGGGTGCCCGATCCGGTCGTGCCCGGACCGGCGACGCGGGTCGCCGTCAGCTTCGACGCCTCGCAGCGCATGCCGTGAGGCCCACCGCCCGGGCCGCTACGCCCGGGCGGATCGCTCGAACCTGGCAGGTCCGTCGCCTGAGGCGGGGATCTCCCAGGTGGGCCGGCTGGCCCCGGCCGGTGCCGGCGGCCTGAAACACCCCTTCAGAACGCGCGCGGCCACGCCGGGCCGGAAGAGCGTACCCGAAGGCTTGAGCAGGTTCGCCACGTCGAAGAAGGCACGGCACACCACGCGGTCGGTGGCTGCCGTGCGGTGGACGTGGTCGAGATACCAGTTGACCGCGTCGGTGGCCGCCGGCTTCGGGCCGGTTACGCCGTGAAACGCGAAGTCGCTGCCGCACGCGATCATCCACGGCGTGTCGATGATGCGACTCGCGTGCTTGAAAAATGGCCGCCACAGCGCATCGAGCGCCGGCCGTTTGGCGAGGCACGCCTCGAGCGCCAGCGCTTCGAGCGCGGCCACGCTCATGCCTTGTCCGTAGAACGGGTTGAAGCTGCACAGCGCATCACCCATCACGAGGTAGCGTTCCGGGAATCGCGACAGCCGCTCGTAGCGGCGCCGCAGGTTGGCGGGAAACGCGTAGGTCACCGCCTCGGTGAGCGGCTCGGCGGCCTTGACCAGATCGTAGATGTCGGGCCGCGACAACGACTGCGCGAACGCGAGATATCCCGCGGGATCGGCCGGCGCGTGATCGCCGAGCCAGCCGCCGAGGGTGACGATCCAGCGGTCACCCTCCATCGCCAGCGCAAAGCCGACGCGGGTCTGGTGCGGCGGTCTGGGGGCGATGATCGCGCCGATGTCCCCGCCGAGATCCTGCGGTCGCCGCCGGAACGTGCGCGTCGTATAGCCGAGCCCGATATCGACGGACTCCGCCGCGGGCACGGGATAGCCGAGCGCCTCGAGCCACTCCGGGGAGCGCGCCGCGCGTCCGCCGGTGTCGACGACGAGCGTCGCCGCCAGGTCCTCCGCGGCGGCGTGGGCGCGCTGGACCCGCACCCCCGTGACCCGGCGCCGCTGGGCGTCGGTCAGGAGCCCGCGGACGTGGGTCTCCTCCCGCACCCTGACGTTGGCAATCTGGTGCACCTGGTCCCGCAGCGTGCCCTCGAGCAGCGGCCGGCTCAACAGGAGTCCGGGGAAGCCGCCGTGGAACTTTGCCTTGTAGTAGCCCTGCTGGAACCAGCGGATGTCGCCGATGACGTCGCCGGGAACGGCGCCGGCGTCGCGAAGCGCGGACTCGAGGTTCGGGAACAGGGTTTTGAGCGCTCCGAGGCCGCTGGCCAGCAGGCCGTGGCCGTGGTGCCCCTGCGGCACGCCGCGGCGGTGGCCGCGGACGGGCAGCGCATCCCGGTCGACGAGCGTGACCAGATCGAACCGGCGGCTGAGCACGCGCGCCGCCAGCAGACCGGCAATGCTGGCGCCGACGACCACCGCATGACTTCCGGACTTCGTGTCGTGCATGACTCTCCCTCTGTGCCGGCGAGTTTCGCAGGCACCCGGGTGTGAAGTCGTCAGAGAGCGGTTAAGGTCCGGTTAGATCCCGGGGCGGTTCGGCGGCTGGGCCGACGATATGATGTGCCGATGCCCGACTCCGCATGGCCCCCGCTCGAATTCGACCGGTGGAAGGACACCTACGCCACCCTGCACATGTGGTCACAGGTCGTGGGCAAAGTCGCCCTGGCGCAGGCGCCGCCGCTGAATCATTCCTGGGGCATCGCGATGCAGGTGACCCCGCGGGGGCTGTCGACGCGGACCCTCCCGTATGGCTCTCGCTCGTTCGTCCTGGAGTTCGACTTTTTCGATCATCGCCTGACCATCCGCACCTCGGAGGGCCGCGAAGGGTCGGTGCCGCTGGCGCCGATGACGGTGGCGGATTTCTACGGTGCGGTCATGGAGGCGCTCGCCGCGCTGGAGTTGCCGGTGACGATCCGGACCATGCCGGTGGAGATCGCGGCGCCGATCCCGTTCGAGCAGGACACGGTGCACCAGTCGTACGACGCGGGGGCGGCGCACCGCGCCTGGCAGGTGCTGCGCCGGGTGAGTCAGGTGATGGACGAGAGCCGCGCGCGCTTCGTCGGCAAGAGCAGCCCGGTGCATTTCTTCTGGGGCGCGTTCGACCTGGCGGTGACGCGATTCTCCGGCGCGCCGGCACCGCCGCGCGAGGGGCCGGCGTTCATGCGCGAGGCGTACTCGCACGAAGTCATCAGCCACGGCTTCTGGCCGGGGAACGAGCAGTTGCCGGAGGCCGTATTCTATGCGTACGCCGTGCCGGAGCCGGATGGGTTCCGCGCCGCCACGGTGGCGCCCGAGGCGGCGTACTATCACGGCGACCTCGGAGAGTTCGTGCTGCCATACGCGGTCGTGCGCCGGTCGCCGGATCCCGCGGGGGTGATCCGGCAGTTCATCGACACCACCTACGAACAGGGCGCGCGACTTGGGGGCTGGAATCGTCCAGCGTTGGAGCGACCGCATGAGGGCACACCACAGACCTGACGTCATCGCCATCGCCGCCATCGTCCTGCTCGGGCTGCACGGACCGGCCTTCGCCCAGGACTCGCGGGCGGAAGCCATCGCCGCGCAGCAGGCGGAGAAGAGCACGCGGCTGTCCCCGAACGAGCCGGGACGCGCGGAGCGGGTGCTCGAGTGGTTCGAGCACCACTTCACCGACCCGAACACGGTGTACGTGACCTTCGGCGGGATCTATCCGTCCGCCGGCCTCGCCCCGGGGATTGCGTGGCGCCGCGCCGCGGGGCACGCGCGGATCAACATCGGCGGCGCCTGGTCGCTCAAGAACTACAAGCTGGCGCACTCGAGCCTGCGATTCCCCGAACTGGCCAACAACAAGCTCGAGGTCGAGGGCCATGCCCGGTGGCTGGACGCGACGCAGGTGCCCTTCTACGGGACCGGGGCGGAGACGCGCCGGGACGATCGCGTCAACTTCGGCGAGCGTTCGACGGAGCTCGGCGGCAGCCTGACGCTGAAGCCGGTGCGCTGGTTTCGCGTCGGCGGCGGCATCGACGCCCGGCGAATCGAGGACCGGGCGGGCGTCGGCCGAACGCCCTCAATCGAAGAGCGTCATACGCCGGAAACCGCGGCGGGGCTGTTCACCACGATCCGCTATGCGCAGACGGGTGCGTTCGCGGCGATCGACTGGCGCGAATCGCCCGGCTACACGCGGACCGGCGGCTTGTATGCGGTGGCGTGGAACAGCTTCGCCGACCGCGACGATCGATACAGCTTCCGCCGGACCGACGTCGATCTGCGGCAGTTCGTCCCGCTCCTGAAGGAGCAATGGGTCATCGGCCTGCGCGGACTCCTGCAGACGACCGACGTCGATGCCGGGCAGGACATCCCCTATCACCTGCTGCCTTCGCTCGGGGGCAACCAGGCGCACCGGGCGTATTCCGACTTTCGCTTCCGCGATCGGCACCTGCTCCTGCTCAGCGCCGAGTATCGCTGGCTGCCCTCGCGCATTCTCGACATGGCACTGTTCGTCGACGCCGGCACGGTGGCGGGCCAGCGCCGGGACCTCGACCTGTCGAGCCTCAAGACCGGCTACGGCATCGGCGGACGCCTGCACGGTCCGTTCGTCACGCCGCTGCGCATCGACGTGGCACGCGGCGACGAAGGGTTCCGCGTGCACCTGACCGGCGGCGTCGCCTTCTGACTCCTGCGAGGCCATCATGCGAGCTCTCACACGTGCCAGCCTGCGCCTGTTCGTCCTGCTCGCCGGAAGTGCGGCGCTGTCGACCGCACTCGGCGGACAGACGCCGCGGTTCTATCCCGACGATCCCATCGCCCGCGAACCGGAAACCGAGGATGCCTCGATGGTCCGGGCCAAGGCGGTGAACCTCGTCTACGACGAGAGCCGCAACCTGTTCGGCAACCCCGGCGATCCGGACATGGACACGCGCGCCGGCAACGTCAACACCATCGACGAAGTGCCGGACTCGAGCTGGTTCACCAACCGGATCGGCACCCGGACGCTGACGGCGGCGGAGGTGGCCACCGGGCCGGATCGCAGCAGCGGGCCCGCCCCCGGGCCGTGGACGCTGGCCTCGGGCAAGAGCGACGGCATCACTCCCGGGTTCACCATCCTCGATGCCGCCGGCGATCGCTGGTTCATCAAGTTCGACCCGCCGAAGTGGCGCGAGATGGCCAGCGGCGCGGAGGTCGTGGTGACCAAGCTCTTTCATGCGCTCGGCTACCACGTGCCGGAGAACTACGTCACCCGGCTGTCGCGCGAGAACCTCGTCGTGAACGAGCGCTCCCGCATCACGGCCAGCGACGGCGGCGAGCGCCAGTTGACGACCACCGACGTCGACCGGCTGCTGCGCATGGCCGCGCGCGAGTCCGACGGTTCCTATCGCGTCGTCGCCAGCAAGGCGCTGGCGGGCCGCCCGGTGGGGCCGTTCCTCTACGAGGGCACCCGGCCAGACGATGCGAACGACATCGTGCCGCACGAGCACCGGCGCGAGCTGCGCGGCTTGCGCGTCTTCGCGGCGTGGACCAATCACGTTGACACCAAGGCGATCAACACGCTCGACACCCTGGTCACCGAGAACGGGCGGACCTTCGTCCGCCATCACCTGATCGACTTCGGATCGACGATGGGGAGCGCGTCGATCAAGGCGCGTGATTACGACGAGGGCTTCGAGTACATCTTCGACCCCGGCAGCACGCTGAAGGGCATCTTCGGCTTCGGCTTGTACATCCCGTCGTTCCACCTGGTGAACTATCGAACCTTCCCTGCGGTGGGACACTTCTCCGCCGACCGATTCGAGCCAGCGGCGTGGAAGCCACGGGTCCCCAACCCCGCGTTCCGGCGCGCGCGACCCGACGACACGTTCTGGGCGGCGCGCCGCGTCGCGGCGTTCTCCGACGAGATGATTCGGGCGGCGGTGAAGACCGGCCAGTACTCGGACCCCGCCGCCGAGCAGTACATCGCCGACACCCTCATCGCCCGCCGCGACGCGGTGGTCCGCGCCTGGCTCACCGATGTGAACCCGGTCGTCGATCCGGCGCTCGCCGCCGACGGCACGCTGACGTTCGGCAACGCCGCCGTCAACGCCGGCGTCGCCCCGGCGCCCGCCGCCTACCGGGTCGCCTGGCACGCCTTCGACAACGCCGCCCGTACGGCTACGCCAATCGGCGAGGCTATGACCGTCGCCGCGCCACGGGCATCCGCACCAGGGACGCTTCCCGCCGCACCAGGGGGCTTCGTCCGCGTGGACATCAGCGCCGACGGCGCCGATCCCGCCTGGGCGAAGCCGGTGCACGCCTACTTCCGCCGCGCGGCGGGTGGATGGCAACTGGTCGGGTTCGAACGCCTGCCCGGTTAACCGGCGCGCTGAAGGATCGGCGGACCGTGGACGCCGGTTGACATATTCCTTTATAGGAATATGATTGATCCGTGCCTCGCGCCGCGACGACCTCCGACCCGTTCAACGCCGTCGCCGAGCCCCGCCGCCGCGATATTCTCGACTATCTGGCGGCGCGCGAGCGGCCGGTCGGGGACATCGTCGTGGCCCTCGGCCTGGAGCAGCCGTCGGTGTCCAAGCACTTGCGCGTGCTTCGCGATGTCGGCCTGGTGCACGCCCGGCGCCGCGGACGGCAGATTCTCTACCGCACCAATCCCGAGGCCATCCGGCCGGTTCACGAGTGGGCCGGCAAGTTCGAACGCTACTGGCGGCTCCAGCTGGCGCGCATCAAGGAGCGCGCCGAGCAGACCGGCGCGTAGCGGCGCACGCAACCGTCATTGCAGGAGGGACCGATGATCAGCACTGCTCCCACCGTGGAGAACCTCACGCTCAGCCTGACCCAGGAGATTCACGTGCGGTCGTCGCTCACCGCCACGTTCGCCGCGCTGCTCGAGCAGATGGGCCCGGCCAACGAGACGCCCGATGGCAAGCCGCTGCCGATGGTGCTCGAACCGCGGCCGGGCGGCCGATGGTATCGCGACCTCGGCGGCGACAACGGACACTTCTGGGGTGTCGTGCAGTCGATCAAGCGGCCGACGTTGCTCGAGATCGCCGGCCCGCTGTTCATGTCGTATCCCGTGGTGTCGAACCTGCAGTACCGCCTCAGCGAAGTCGAGGGCGGCACGCTGCTCGTCCTGCGCCACACGGCCTTGGGCTTCATCGAGGACGAGCACCGGCAGGGCCTGTCACAGGGATGGACGCCGCTG
The DNA here is from genome assembly GCA_963707795.1 of uncultured Acidobacteriota bacterium. Lineage (GTDB taxonomy): Bacteria > Acidobacteriota > Vicinamibacteria > Vicinamibacterales > UBA2999 > JACCSI01. The sequence continues at coordinate 3,289,852 of OY970174.1, forward strand.
CTCGAGCGCGTCCGGCGGCGCGCGGAAGCCGCGTAGCGAACGGTCACCGGAAAGATGAAAGGAGTTGTCCCATGACGATCATCGGCGGTCTGCTGCAGGAGCTCGAACAGGAGGCACAGACGACGCGGCGGGTGCTCGAGCGCGTGCCAGGCGAGCATCTGGCGTGGAAGCCGCATGCCAAATCCATGTCGCTCGGCCAGCTGGCGCTACACGTGGCGACGGTGCCCGGGACCGTGGCGGAGATCTCGGTCCAGTCGCCGTATCCGGCCCCCGAGTTCAACCAGCCCAGCGCGGCGGACGCCGCCGAGCTGCTGCCGGCGCTCGACGCCAGTGTCGCGCGCGCGAGGGAGCTGCTCTGCGGGATGGACGACGAGGCGATGGCGGCGACGTGGCGGCTGGTCAACGGCAATCGCGAAGTGATGGCGATCCCCCGCGGCGCGCTGCTGCGCACGATCATGTTGAATCATTGGTACCACCATCGCGGCCAGCTCTCGGTCTATTTGCGCCAGCTGGGAGTGCCGCTGCCTTCGATCTACGGGCCGAGCGCGGACGAAAATCCCTTCGCGTGAGCGGCGCTCGCGCGGGCTAAAGTAATGGCGTGGCACGCACCCCGTCGGCACGGCTGGCGGTCTTCGGACTGCTGGCCGTGTCCCTCGCCCTGTTGATCCCCGGACTGCTGGCGCCCGTTCTGACCATCCGCGGCGTCCTCACCCGCGACGGCATTGCTCACATGGCGCCGATGATGCTCGAGCGCGGCTTGGACGACGACACCGTGAACACGCTCAAGTCGCTGCTGAATCCCTCGATGGTCAGCATGGTGGAAGCGCTGGGCGGTGACGTGCGCAAGATGCTGATCGACAAGCTCACGCCGCAGCTCACGGCGGCGCTCCAGGCCAATGTCGGGGAGGTCGAGGTCTACCAGCAGACGCGCAGCATCGTGTCGTCGATCCAGCGCCTCTACGAAGTGGGCAGCCCGATCCCGGCGACGCTCATCCTGCTCTTCAGCGTCATCGTGCCGCTGGCCAAGGGCGCGATGGTCGCGGCGGCGATGTTCGTCGGCGAGGCCGCGCGCCGGCGGACGCTCGCGGTGGTCGAGCTGATCGCCAAGTGGTCGATGGCCGACGTGTTCGTCGTCGCGTTGTTCATCGCCTACCTTGCGGCGCAGGCGAGCCAGACCGCGGCCAACGATCCGAATGCCGGGCCCGCCCTGGTGGCCTTCACCGCCGACTTCGGCCCCGGCTTCTACTGGTTCGCCGCCTACTGCCTGTTCTCGCTGGCCACGCAGCAGCTCACCGCGCGCGTGCTCGGGCCGCGGCTGCAACGGGCACGCGCCGCGACGGCCCGCACGCCCTGAAGACGGCCTCGGCCCAGGCCGGACTATCGTGCGGCCGGCGGCTTCGGCCGGGGCAGCGCCAGCCGGTGCGTCAGGTCGAGGCTGCTGACGTGCAGGTTGAGATCGGGCCCGATGCGGAGGCCGACCACCCCGTCGAGCGGCGCCGCGTCACGTGCGATCTCCGCGACGAGGTCGCCATTGACCAGGAAGCTGACGCCCGCCGCCTCGGCCTCGATCCGCAAGGCGTTGCCGACCGGCGCTCCTCCTTTGACCACGGGCTTGATCGACGCCGCCTTCGTCCAGCCCTTCAGCGCCCGCGCGCGCCCCCCGGCCATCGCTTCGACCGCGGCGCTGCCGTCGCCGCGAACGAGAAATGCGACATAGCGCGGGGTGCCGTCCAGGTCGGCGCCGCCGACGAACAACCCGAATCCGGACTCCCCGCTGTCCGGGAACAGGAAGGTCTCCGACTCCAGCACGAATCTCCCGCGGGCGGTGTGCGACGGCTCGAACAGCAGCACGCCCGGACGGGTCGTGACGTGCCATCCGGGAGCCATCGTCGCAAACAACCATGTCCCCGGGCCCGGGTCGCGGGTGGCCACGTGCGTGGCCGGGGCGTCGGTCACCCACTTCCATCCCTCCGGCACGGGCAGTGGCTGCGCCGCGAGCCCGGCGGCGAGCAGACATGCACCCATGGTCGTGCACGCTCGAGTAATCGTCGATCGACAGGTCATGGCGGATCCTTCCCTGACTCTCTTCAACGTCCACCCACAAGGTGTGTACGGCGCGCCCGGCCGAGATCCTGTCACGAAAGCCGTGTCCGGGCGGATCAGCCTTGTCGGAGCGCGGCCGCCGGATCGACCGACGAGGCGCGCCGCGCCGGTGTCCACGCAGCGGCGAGCGCCACCGCGACGAGCAGGGCCGGGACGGCAACGAAGGTCACCGGATCCAGCCGGTGGATGCCGTAGAGTAGCGACTCGAGCGCCCGTGTCAGCAGCGCCGCTCCCGCCATCCCGAGGACCATCGCGCCGGCGGCCAGCGTCGCGCCCTCCCCGAGAATGCCGCCCAGAATGGTCCGGCGATCGGCGCCGAGCGCCATGCGAACCCCGATCTCGTGCGCCCGCTCGCTCACGAGCAGCGCGATGGTCGCATAGGTGCCGATCGCGGCCAGGGTCAGCGCCAGCACGGCAAACACGCCGAGCAGCCAGGCGGCGAACCGCGGGCCGGCCAACGCGGTCGCCGTCACCTCCTCCATGGTCCGGACGTCCGCGAGAGGCAGGTTCGGATCCAGCGCGCGCACAGCCGCGCGCACGGGCGCGGTCAGGGAGAGTGGGTCGGCGGCCGAGCGAATGACGAGAGCCATACTGCGTCCGGGTCCGCCGACCGCCTCCGGCAGCTGGGCGTGCGCCAGGTACATCTCGACCCGCGCCTCCTCGACGACAGCGTCGTGGCGCGCGGTGCGGACGATGCCGACGACGGTGAGCGGCGGCAGCACCGTCCCGCTGCCGCCCATCTGGAAACGACGGCCAATCGCGTCCTGGCCCGGCCAATAGCGCGCGGCCATGGTGTCATTGATGACCGCGACCAGCGGCGCGTTCTCCCGGTCGGCTGCCGTCAGCAGGCGGCCGCGCATCAGCGTCGAGCGCATGACGTCGAAGTAGCCGGGGGTCACCGCCTGGTAGTCGGCATTCGGGTTCTCGGTCGGCGACGCCAGCGGCCTCCCCTCGATGGTGATCGACCAGTCGCCGATCGTGCGGGCCAGCGGCAGCACGCGTACGGCGCCCGCGGCGCTGACGCCCGGCAGGGCGCGGAGACGTTCATCCAGCTGACGAAAGAGACTCGTCACGCGCTCGGCATCCGGATAGCTGGTCGTCGGCAGTTGCAGCTGCGCCGTCAGCACGCCCCGCGGATCGAAACCCAGATCGATGCGATTGAGCTCGACCAGGCTCCGCAGCAGCAGTCCCGCGCCGACGACGAGCACGACCGAGCACGCGAGTTGCGCGACGACCAGGCCTCGCCGCACGGCGAGACGGACCTTCCCCGGCGCCCCCCCGCGACCGCTCTCGTTGAGCGTCGCCGACACGTGCTGGCGCGACAGCTGCCATGCCGGCAACAGGCCGAAGACGAGCGCGGTGATGCTCGCCAGGCCAGCCGTGAACAGCAGCGCCGTGGAATCGATTCCGACCTCGTCGACCCGCGGCAACCCGGCGGGACCGAGGAGCGCCAGGCCGCGGAGCGTCGCCACGGCCACGCCGATTCCCGCGAGAGCGCCCAGTCCTGACAGCAGCACTGCCTCGGTGAGCAGCTGGCGCACGAGATGGCGCTGGCCCGCGCCGAGGGCGACGCGCACGGCCACCTCACGGCGTCTGGCATCCGCGCGCGCGAGCAGGAGGTTCATGACGTTGGCACACGCGACCAGCAGGACGACGCCGACGGCGCCGAGCAGGATGAGCAGCGGGCGCCTGAGGTCGCCGACGATGAACTCCTGCATCGGGATGGCCGAGCGGATCAGCGTGCCGTCGCCGTTGTCCTGCACGAAGCCGGCACGGATCCATCGATCGCTGATCACCTTCAGTTCGCCGGAGGCAGCGGCTGGGGCGACGCCGGGCGCGAGTCGGGCGACGCCGAAGTACGACCGGTTGCCCCACTGACCGAGGCGGGCGGGGTCGACGACGACCGGCAGCCAGAGCTCGCTCGTACGATTCGCGCGGTAGTCGAGCGGCAGGCGAAACGACGGCGGCATGATCCCGACGACGAGGCGCGGGCTTCCGTTCACCTCGATGGTCCGGCCCACGAGGTCGGGCGCGCCGCCGAAGCGGCGCTGCCAGAGTCCATACCCGAGGATCACGGTTGGTTCGGCGCCGGGGGCGGCGTCGGCGACGGTGAACCCGCGGCCGAGCCTGGCCGGGACGCCCAGCGTGTCGAAGAGGTTGGCCGTCACCGTGGCGGCGCGGACGCGTTCGGGCTCGGTGCCACCCGTCAGGTTGGCGTTCGTCTCCGAGTACGCGGCGAGGTTCGCGAAGCCGTTGGTGTCGTCCCGGTAGCTGAGGACCTCGCGGAGGGAGAGCCAGGTCGTCTCCTGGCGAGCCGCGGGTTTCCAGATCATGACGATCCGGTCCGTATCGGCATAGGGCAGGGGGTGCCAGAGAACGGTCTTGATCAGGCTGAAGATGGCGGTATTGGCACCGATGCCCAGTCCCAGGGTGACGATGGCGGCCAGCGTGAAGCCGGGGGATTGTCGCAGCAGGCGAGCGGCATGGCGGGCATCGCCGGCGAGGCTGTGGATGGCCATCCCCGGTTAGATGCGGCCCGCCCGGCGACCGTTGGAAACGGGGGGTCGAAAAAAGGGGTCGGGTCTCCTCAACAATTCTGCGTACGCGGAATTGTTGAGGAGACCCGACCCCTTTGCGGAAATCTCGCCGGCGGCTGAGGGACGAAAACCGGTGTCCAAGCGTGTATGGATCCCGTCCTCGAAGTCCGCAACGCCTCGAAGAGCTATCACGGGGTCCCGGCCGTCCGCGCGGTCACCCTCAGCGCGGCTCCCGGCCAGGTCATCGGCCTGCTCGGCCCCAACGGCTCGGGCAAGAGCACGACGGTCAAGATGATCGTCGGGCTGCTCCGTCCGACGCGGGGAGAGATCCGCTGGCACGGGACCGACATCCATGACCAGCTGCTTGCCTATCAGTCCACGGTGGGCTACGTGCCGGAGGAGCCGAAGCTGTACAGCTATCTGACCGCGGTCGAATACCTCGAGTTGGTCGGCGGGCTCCGACACATTGACCGCGTTACCCTGACGCGCCGCATCGAGCGGTATCTCGAGCTGTTCGGACTGGCGACCGATCGCTACACGCCGCTGTCGGCATTCTCCAAGGGGATGCGGCAGAAGGTGCTGATCGCCGCGGCGCTGATGCACGACCCCGCGCTGCTCGTGCTCGACGAGCCGAACTCCGGCCTCGACGTCGCGTCCACCCTCATCCTGCGCACGCTGGTGCGCTCGCTGGCCGAGCGCGGCAAGACGATCATCTACAGCTCGCACGTCCTCGACGCGGTGGAGAAGGTCTGTCAGACGGTGCTCATCCTGCACAAGAGCCACGTGGTCGCGCACGACTCGGTGACCCGATTGCGCGAGTTGGCGCGTGCCGCGTCGCTCGAACAGGTGTTCGCGGCGCTCGCCGTTGACCAGAACGTCGAGGAGATCGGCCGCGAGCTGGCGCTGGTGGGGGCGTCGTGAGGCGAGGAGCGGGCGGATCGCTCGCCCGCGACTGGCGACAGTTCCGGCTGTTGTCCCGCGACGGGGTCCGCCAGCTGATCGACACGGCGCTGCTGTCGCGCGACGCGGACCCCATGGAGTTCGCACTCTGGATGCTCGCGCTCATCGCGACACCGCCGGCGTTCTTCGCCGCCCGCCAGGTCCTGACCTACACCGCGCTCGTCAATGCCCCGCTCGAACTCGTGCGTCAGGTCGCTCTCGGCCACCGGCTCTTCTTCGTCACCTACGGAATGCTCGCGGCGGCACTGCTGGCGGCGCTCACCTGGGACTCGGTGTTCCCCGACGGACGTGACCAGGAGATCGTGGGCGTGCTGCCGGTGCGCCCGTCGGTGTTCGCCGCCGCGCGGCTGGCAGCAGCCCTGCAGTTGTGCGTGATCTTCTCGGCGGCAGTCAGCGTGCCCGCGGCGGTGCTCTACAGCGCGTTCTGTGCCGGGCACCCGGCCTTCGGCAGCATCATCGGCCTCCTCGCCGGACACGTCGCCGCCGCCCTGCTGGGGTCGCTCCTGGTGTTCGTGTCGCTGCTGACGGCACGGGGCATCGCCGCCGTGATGCTCGGGGGGCGTTTGAGCACATGGCTGGGTGTGACGCTCCAGCTGACCACCATCGTGCTGATGTTCGAGGTGTTCTTCTTCCTGCCGGGCGTGCTGAACGCGATCGTGCGCGGCGTGACCCGCGGCGACCCGGCGGCGGTGCTGTTTCCCCCGGTCTGGTTCGCGGCCCTCCACGCCTGGCTGGCTGGGGAACGCTCCGCGGTGATTGCCTCAGGCGCACTCACCGGAATCGCCACCTGCGGCGCGACCCTGGTCGTCGTGGTGCCGGTGTACTTGCTGCCGGCAGGCTGGCTGGGCCGCCGGGCGTTGGAGCGACGTGCAGCCGGGCAGACGGCGGTCATCGCCACGATTGGCGCGGCGGTGTCGTGGGCCGCCGCGGCGACGCCGCCCGTGCGCAGCGTCTACCAGTTCGCGCTGGCGAGCCTGGTGCGCAGCCGGCGGCATGTGATCGTGCTTGCCGGCTACCTCGGCGTCGCGATTGCAATTTCGGTGGCCAGCGTCCTGCTCATCGAGGTGCGGGGCAGCGCCAAGCTGGCAGCCCCCGCGGCCTGGGTGCTCGCGCTGCCCCTGGTCTTCATGTTCTTCGCCGTCCTCGGTGTGCGAGCCAGTTTTCGCGTTCCCACCGAGATCGACGCCAACTGGCCACTCCGCCTCGCGCCGCCGTCCGTCTCCGCCTGCCGCAATGCCGCGATCCTGGTCATGCTCACCGTTGCCGTCGTCCCGATCACGATGATGGCGGCTCTTGTGATCGCACCACGATGGCCGTTGGCCGATGTCGCCACGATCGTGACGCTGCAGCTGATGGCCGGATGGCTGCTGGCGGAGCTCGCGTTGTTCCGCTGGGCACAGGTGCCGTTCGCGTGTGTCCACGCCCCCTCGCCGGACGTGCTCAAGGCGTGGTGGCCGGCCTATCTGCTGGCGACGTATCTCTACGCCTTCAAGATCGCCGACTGGCAGTTTGCCGCCCTGACGTCCCGACCGGCGCTGGTTGCCTATGTGGCAGTGGGCGCGACTGTGATTCTGACGATCCGCGTACTCCGCTGGCGCCGGCGGCGGCACCAGACGCTGGAGTTCGACGCGCCCCCGACGGGTAGCGTCGAGCGGCTCAACCTCTCCGATGCGCTCGGCTAACAGCCAGAACGAAGGGCCGCGCGGTACTCGTCAGGGGTGTCCACGTCGAGAAAAGCTCCCGGGTCGTCGATGGGAACGTTGCGCACCCGGTCGGCCAATGCTCGTACGACGGTCTTGGCCCCGGCGGCGGGGTCGGCACGGCGCAGCAGCGGGAAGACCGCCCGGTCGAAGACCACGGGATGCCCATGCCGATCGCCGCTGGCGGGGCGAACGATCGGTGCGCCGGACTGCCGCCACTCGCGCAAGAGGCAGGCGACGGTCGCCGGGGTCACGAACGGCACATCCACCAGCGTGACCAGCGCGGCCTCGATCGGCGCGTCGCCCAGTCCGGCGAGCAGCGACGACAGCTGGCCCTCCTGCCACCGCGGGTTGGAGACGAACGTGACACGCTGATCGACCAGCCCGGCGGCGTGGCGCACCATCTCGGGCGAGGGGCCGCTGACGATGACTAACTCGGGAAGGCCGGCGGCGAACAGGGTCCGGATGATGCGGGCGAGGAAGGTGTCGGCCCGGTGCGCCAGGGGCAGTGCGGCCTTGGCCAGGCCCATCCGGCGCGACGCGCCGGCCGCGAGGATGATTCCGCGCACCACGCATCCCATGATCCCACAGCCCCGTGGCATGCGCAGTGTGCAACGTGGTAAACGATGGCACCGTGGCCGACGTAACTTGACTTCCCGCTGAAATCTTGCCTAAACTGGCGCGTTTTCGGGCCTCCGACGCTGCCCCCCGGCACAACGGTTCGACGGCCTCATACGCATACTCAATTTCGTTGTGGGGCAGCCTCCCGGGACGGCTCTGGGGGTTAGGTCGATCGGAGGACACGGAAATGTCGACGGGAACGATCGCACGCTTGCTGATCGATAAAGGCTTCGGGTTCATTCGGGACGAATCCGGCATCGAACACTTTTTTCACCGCAGCGCGGTGCGAAACGCGGTGTTCGAGCTGCTCCGTGAAGGGCAGCGGGTCGAGTTCACCACCGAGGAATCCGGAAAGGGACCTCGCGCAGGCGACGTTCGGTTGATTGAAAGTTAGTTGATCTTGCACTTCCCCTCCCGGCCCTGTCTTTAACGGGGCCGGGCTCGTTCTCGATGCCGCCCGCTCGTTCCCGCCCCGGCGGCCGATTCCTTCGTCTCACGCTGGTCGTTTTCGTGGTGCTGCTGCTCGCCGCGGCCTGGGCGCTGCGGACGCTGGGCTCGCGGCTCCATCACGAAGATGCCCTGGCGCCGGCGGATGTGATCTTCGTGCTCGGCGGGACGCATCTGGAGCGCGCCGCCGAGGCCGGTGATCTTTTTCACGAGGGGTGGGCGCCGCGGATCCTGCTCTCGCGGCCGATGTCGGACGGTGCCGAGGCCGCCCTTGCCGCGCGCGGCCTGGCAATCCCCTCGGTGTCCGACGTCCAGCGCCAGGCGTTGATTCAGATGGGCGTGCCGGCACGAGCCATCGACGTCGTGGGTGACGAGCAGGCGTCGACGGCCAGCGAGAGCCGGGACCTTCGCGGCCGGGCGGCAACCGAGGGCTGGACGCGTGTCATCGTGGTGACGTCGAAACTGCACACCGCACGTGCCGCGCTCGTGCTGCGACGGCACTTCGCGGGAACCGGCGTCGAGATCATCGTGCGAGCCAGCCGGTACGACAGGGCGGACCTCGATCGATGGTGGGCGCGGAGGGCGGACGTTCGCTTCGCGATCTTCGAAGCGCAGAAGCTCGTGCTCTACTGGTTGGGCGTCGCGGACTGACGGACCCACCTTCACCGTCCGGGCGCGAATGACGCGGGCGGTTATGATCGGCAGTGGAAGCGAACGGGGCCCGGTGGCCCTCCCGGTCTTCAAAATCGGTTGCTGCCCCTTCGGGGGCAGGCTGGGTTCGACTCCCAGGCGCTTCCGCCACAAGGAAAAGGGGTCGGGTCTAATGTCAATTTCTGCGTAACGGCCCCTGGCCGGGTCGCAGAAATTGACATTAGACCCGACCCCTTTTTCAGCGCAGCAGCGCCAGCACCCGCGGGGTGTCGCTCAGGTCCGCCAACACCTCGTCGGCGCCCGCCGCGTCGAGCTCGTGACGCGAATACGGCCCGGTCGCCACCGCGATCGCCCGCGCACCCGCCGCCCGTGCACACGCGACGTCATGCGGCGTGTCACCCACGACGACGGCGCGGGCACACGCCTCCGCCGGGACCAGCCGCTCCCGCGCCCGTGCCAGCGCGCGACGCCCCAACTCGTTGCGGTCGGGAGACTCCTCGCCGAACGCGCCCCACCCGAAATACGCCGCCAGGCCGAAATGCGACAGCTTGATGCGCGCCGCCTCCTCGTAATTCCCCGTGAGCAGCGCCGGATGGAACGACCGCTCCGCGGCGAGCGCCGCGAGCAGCGCCGTCACGCCCGGCATCACGCCGCGGCGTCCTGATCCGGGACGAGCGATCTCTTCCACGAGCAGCGGCAGGTAAACCGCACGAAACCGCTCGTGCACCGCCGGCGTATCGGCGAGCCCGGTCCGCGCGAGCGCCCGTGACAGCAGGAAGCTGTCCGTATGGCCGGCCACCGGGATGCCCTCGAACGCATCCGGCACATTGAACGCGCTGGCAAACGCGCGCGTCATCGCCCGGACGCCGGCGCCGCCGCTGAGCAGCAGCGTGCCGTCGATGTCGAAGAGGACGAGGCTCAATCTTCCTGTTCGAAGTGGATGTCGTTCGCGCGCGGCCCGTGGCGCGTCCATTCCGGCGAGAATCCGACGCGCTCCTCGATCCACAGGGCATCGAACCCCGACCCGCGCACGCCGTCGCGCACGAAAAACCAGTCCATCCCGGCGTCGTCCACCAGAAATCCGTATCCGTAGGCCGGTTCCAGCCGGGTGATCTGTCCGTAGGGCATACCGATGCTCGCGATGTTCGTGCGGGACGCAAACGACCCGCGATCGCCCGCGCGGGCGAGCTACGAGTAGCGTCCAAGCAGTTTACGCCAGCCGGCGGGCTCCCGCAGCGCACCGGTCGCCGGCTGGTGCAGCAGCACCCCGCCTCCGAGGCCGCGGACGAACGCCTCGTCGGCAGAGATGGCCAGCACCGCCAGTTCCCGCACCCGGGCTACCCGCGCGAGGTCCGCGGCGAATGGACCGACCGACTCGCGCGGCAGGCTCGCCGAGGGGTGCTCGACCAGCAGGAGCGACGGTTCCAGGGCCAGCGCCCGAGCCAGGCGCACGCGCGCCTGTACCGCGGGCGCGGCCTCGGCCACGCGCGTCGACAGGCCCCCCGGGGGAATGCCGACGAGGTCGGCGAGGGCGGCCACCCGCGGCCGCACGTCCTCCGCCACCGGGTCGATCGCGAGCGTGTAGGGCATCGCGATGTTCTGCTCCACCGTGAACTGGGCGATGAGCACGGCGCGATCCGTCACGATGCCGACTCCATCGAGGAGCGCCAGCCATGCGTCGCTGTCCGTGACGTCGCTCGTCGGGCGGCCGAACAATCGGACCTCTCCGCGGTCGGGCAGCACCGCGCCGGTCAGCAGCCCGACCAGCATCTCCGCCGCCGCCGCGTCGAGCCCCATGATCGACACCACGTCCCCCGGCCCGACGGTGAGCGCTTCGACCCGGAGCGGACGGAGCGCCTGGTACTCCTTGACCAGATCGCGCACGCTGACGAGCGGACCGGCCGTGGCCATGCGCTACCCGCGGCGGACGCGCGCCGCCTCCACGAGCCGCGCGTAGTCCTCGGCCGGCAGCGCCGCCCCGCCGAGGGGGCGCGCGCGGTCCTCGTCGCCGTGGAAATCCGATCCCCCCGTTTCGAGGAGATCGTGCCGCCGCGCGTAGGCATGGAGCTCGGCGCGTCGCGCCGGGGAATGATCGGAGTGGTGCACTTCGATCGCGTCCAGCCCGGCGCGAGCGAGGGTCCGCATCACCTCCGGCTGATTGGTGACGCCCGGATGCGCCATCGACGCCAGCCCGCCAGCGGTGTGAATGACCTGCAGGACTTCGACCGGCGTCGGGCCGACGCGGGCCACGAAGGCCGGCCGTCCGTGCGCGAGAAAGCGGTCGAACGCGTCCTGCACCGACGCGGCGTGGCCGGACGCGACCAGGGCGCGGGCAATCACCGGACGTCCCACCGACGTGCCCGGCCGTGTCTGGGCCGCGGCCAGCAGCGCCGTCACGTCGAGCGGCGCACCCAGGGCGGCCAGTCGCGCCGCGATCTCGCGGACGCGCTCGACCCGACGCATGCGCTGAGCGTGCAGGAAGCCGGCGAGCGGCGCGCCCGACACGTCGAGGAAGTACCCGAGGATGTGGACGTCGCGGCCGTCGTGCACCGAGGTGATCTCGATGCCGTCCACCAGATCGATGCCGGCAGCCTCGGCCGCCGACCGCACGTCGGGCAGGCCGGCCAGCGTGTCGTGATCGGTCACGCTCATCGTCCGAATGCCCGCCGCGGCCACGCGGCGCACGAGCTCGGCTGGCGACAGGCGGCCATCCGATGCCGTGGTGTGCATGTGCAGGTCGATCATCGGGCGGGCCTGGTCGCGGGATGCGGGCGGGCGGGAGAAAGGGACGGCCGGCGCCGGCGGCGGCCGGCGCCGCTCACGAGGCGGCGCGGCTGGAGACGGCAGCGCGTCGCTTCACCTTGGGCCGGCCCTGGCGGCGAAGCAGCGCACGGTACTCGCGAATCAGCATCTCGAGATGCTCGCGTTCCTCCTCGGCGAACTCCAGGAAGATCTGCTTGCCCTCCGAGTCCTCGAATCGCTCGCCATACCGCTTGAAGAAGCGGTGCGAGCCGCGCTCGCAGCGGATGCCGATCTTGTAGGCCTCGCGATCGTTCACGCCGTCCATCATCAGCTCGTCGGCCCCACGGGCGAACAGGCCGTTGGCCGCGCCCTTGAAGAACAGGAACGTCGGCCGCGATTCGAGCTGCGGATCCTGATCGAGCAGCTTCTGGTAGCGCTTCTCGAGCGTGCTGAGGTGGTGCTTCTCCTCCTCCGCCAGGCGCTGGAACACCCCACGCCCGCGCGGATCCTTGGTCACCCGCGCCGCCCGCGTGTAGAACTCGAGACCGCTGCGCTCGGTCGCGATCGCGATGCGCAGGGCATCGCGCGCGAACAGCAGCTCGCTCGTCGCGCCCTCCTCCGCGGGTGGACGACCCGTCCGGCACGACTCGCAGGTGCCATAGATCTGCACCACGCTCTGCCGGGCGGTGAAACTGCGCGCCGCGGCCACTTCCTCCACCAGCGACTCGATGTCCGAGCTCAGGAACTCGTAGGAACGGTTGCAGCCCTTGCAGATGAGGTGAAAATGCCGCGGGTGCCGGTAGGAGTGCTCGAAGCGAAAACGGCCCTCGCCGAAGTCCACCTTGCGCGCAATGCCCGCGTCGACCATCCACTGCAGGGTGCGGTAGACGGTCGCGCGGCTGATGCGGTGGTCCTCGCTCCGGATGAGGTCAACCAGATCGTCGGCACTCAGGTGTCCCTCCTGGCGGAGGAACACGTTGACGATCAGATCGCGCTTGCTGGAGCGCTTGGTGCCAGCCGGCCTCAGTTGCTCGATGTCCGGCAGGACGTTGGGCATGACGGTTCGGGTCCTCGAACCTCAGAGGTGAAGCGGCGAACGCCTCAGACGTTGAACGACGAGCCGCAGCCGCACGTCGACGTGGCGTTCGGGTTCTTGATCGTGAAGCCGCCGCCGGTGATGGTGTCGACGAAGTCCACCTCGGCGCCCTTCAGATAGCTCAGGCTCACCGGATCCACATACAGCCGGATCCCGTTCGAGTCGTAGGTCTGGTCCCCCACGCCGCCGTTCTCTTCGATCATCAAGCCGTACTGGAAGCCGGAGCACCCGCCGCCCTGCACGAAGACACGCAGGCCGCTGTCCGCCTTGCTCTCCTCCGCCAGCAGCTCCTTGATCTTCGAGGAGGCCGCCTCGGTCACGGTGATGAAGCTCGGCGTCGCCGGCATCGGGGTCGGAGTCTGTGTGGTTGTCTCGGTCTGCATCGTGGATGTCCCCGTCGTGAATGTCCCCGGCGCTTCGCCTCGAGCGCCTCATGCGAGTATATCGAACTTAAACAGGACTCTTTTGGTCGTATTTTACCACACTCCCTAAAACCTTGCACCAGCAAGGTTTTCCAGCTGGTCTCCCGACTCCACCTCCACGGACCGGTGCAGGCTGTGCCCGTGCGCGTCCATTGTCACGATGGCCGGAAAATCCTTGAGCTGGAGGTGCCACATCGCCTCCGGCGTGCCGAACTCGAGCAGCGACACGTCCTCGACACGATCGATGCACCGGGCATAGAACTGCGCCGCCCCGCCGATGGCGTTCAGATACACGGCCCCGGCCTCTTCGAGCGCGGCGAGCGTCTTCGCCCCCATGCCCCCCTTGCCCATTACCGCGCGGACCCCGTACTTCCGGATGATGTCGCCCTGGTACGGCTCCTCGCGGATGCTGGTGGTCGGGCCGGCGGCGGTCACCCGCCAGGTGTCGCCCTCCTGCACCACGACCGGCCCGCAGTGGTAGATCACGCTGCCGCCGAGATCGACCGGCGGAGCGTGGCTGACGAGATGATGGTGGACCGCGTCGCGCCCGGTGTAGACGCGGCCGCTCAACAGGACGACATCGCCGACCTTCAGCGACCGCACGGCCGCCTCGTCGAGCGGCGTGGTCAGTGCGACCTCGCGGCCGGTCCGGCGGAACCCCGCCTGATCCATCATCGGCACGGTCGGCACGGCGGGATCGCGATACAGCCACCGGGTGATGGTGCCGCGCTCGGCGTCGAGCACGACGCCGAGGCGACGGAACGCCCAGCAGTCGTAGGCGACCGAGACGAAGAAGCTTGCCGGCAGGCGGTTGAGGACCCCGACCTTGCAGCCGATGAGCGACACCCGTCCGCCGAATCCCATCGTCCCGACGCCGAGCGTGTTGACGGTCCGCATGATCTCGGCCTCGAGCTCGGCGAGTTGCGGATCCGGGTTGACGTCGTCGAGGGTCCGGAAGAGCTGCTCCTTGGCGTGGACGTAGCCGGACGTGCGATCGCCCCCGATGCACACGCCGATCGCGCCCGGGGCGCAGCCCTTGCCCTGTGCCTGCCAGACCGCGTGCAGGATGCACTTGCGCACGCCCTCGAGCGTCCGATCGGCGCGCCCGAGGTGGGGCAGCTCGGTGGGCACCGAGTACTGCGCGTTCATGTTCTCGCAGCCGCCGCCCTTCAAGATCAGCTTGATCTCGATCGCGTCCTGCTCCCACTGCTCGAAGTGGACGATGGGCGTGCCCGGGCCGAGGTTGTTGCCGCTGTTCTCGCCGGTCAGCGAGTCCACGGAGTTGGGGCGCAGCTTGCCGCGCGCGGTCGCTGCCGCCACGGCGTTGCGGATCTGCGCCCGCATCCAGATCTGGTTGGCGCCGACGGGGGTCTTGACCTCGAAGGTGGGCATGCCGGTGTCCTGGCAGATGGCGCCCTCGCCCGCGGCGGCCTGGTCGATGTTCTGCCCGATGATCGTCAGGGCCTGGGCCGCCCGGGAGCCTTCCGGCTCTTCCCCGGTCGCGACGCGCATCGCCGCCCGCACGTCGGGCGGCAGGTCGGTCGAGGTCTTGATGACGAGGTCGAGCACGGAATCGAAGAAACCGGGCAGCATCCTCGTAGTTTAGTGGCAGCCGTCCCACCGGGCCAGGACGGGCCCAGCGCCGGCGCAACAAACGCTCCCCCGCCCCCGTCTCATGGAGAATGCGCCACGCGATCCGTCGCCTCGCGTCCAACCCCGCGTTCACGCTGACCGCGGCCGTGACCCTGGCCGTCGCCATTGGCGCCAACGCCCTGATTTTCAGCGTCGTCAACGGCGTGCTGCTCAAGCCGCTGCCCTTCGCGGATCCCGGGCGGCTGGTGGGCGTCTGGCACGTCGCGCCGGGGATTGCACCCGGGCCGATGAACCAGGCGCCGTCCACCTATTTCACGTACCGCGAGGACGGTCAGGTGTTTCAGGACATCGGCCTGTGGGACGACACCGGTGTCACCGTCACCGGCCGCGGCGAGCCCGAGCAGGTCGAGTCCCTGATGGTCACCGACGGGACGCTGCCGCTGCTCGGCGTCCGGCCATCCCTGGGGCGCACGTTCACGAGGCAAGACGATGCGCCAGGTCCGGCTGACACGGTGATGCTGAGCCATGCCTACTGGCTGCGGCTTTTCAACGGCAACCCGGCGGCGGTCGGGCAGTCGCTGATCGTCAACGGCACGCCGCGCGAAATCATCGGCGTGCTGCCCGAGAACTTCCGCTTCCTCCGCTACAACCCACTCGTCGTCCTGCCGTTCCGGTTCAATCGTGCCGAGGTGATGCTGGGGAATTTCAGCTACCAGGGCGTGGCCCGCCTGAAGCCGGGCGTGACGATCGAACAGGCCAACGCGGATGTGGCGCGCCTGATCCCGACCATGGTCGATCGGTTCCGGCTGCCGCCGGGGTTCACCCGCGAGATGTTCGACGCGGTGCGCCTGGGACCGCTGGTGCGGCCCCTCACGGTCGATGTCGTCGGCGACATCGGCGGCATGCTGTGGGTCCTGCTCGGCACGGTGGGGATCGTGCTGCTGGTGGCCTGCGCCAACGTCGCGAACCTGTTCCTGGTGCGGGCGGAGGGTCGTCAGCAGGAGCTGGCGGTGCGGATGGCGCTCGGCGCCGGGACGCGCCGCGTCGCGCGCGAGCTGCTCGGTGAATCGGTGCTGCTCGGGCTCCTGGCCGGCATCGCCGGGATCGGTCTCGCTTACGCGGGCATCCGGCTGCTCGTCTACCTCCAGCCGGCGCGCCTGCCGCGGCTCTCCGAGATCACGCTCGATCCGATCGTGCTGCTGTTCACGCTCGCCATCTCGCTGGCGGCGGGACTGCTGTTCGGGCTCATCCCGGTGCTGAAGTACGCGCGGCCGCGGCTGGCGGACGCGCTCAAGGAGAACGGGCGTGGGTCGAGTGACGGGCGCGAGCGCCATCGCGCCCGTAACGCGCTGGTGGTGGCGCAGGTGGCGCTGGCCGTCGTGCTGCTGGTCGCCTCCGGCCTGATGGTGCGGACGTTCGTCGCGATGCGGGAAGTCTCGCCCGGATTCGTCCGCCCCGAGGAGGTGCTGACCCTGCGCATCTCGATCCCGAGCGCGGTCGTCGAGAACCAGGAACAGGTCGCGCGCACGTACGAGCAGATCGTGCGCCGCCTCGAGGCCATCGGCGGTGTCCAGTCGGTGGGCCTGGCGACGTCGGTGACCATGGACGGGAGCAGCAGCAACGATCCGATCTTCGTCGAGGACTTTCCGCAGCCCGAGGGCCAGGTGCCGCCGCTGCGCCGCTTCAAGTGGATGGCTGCCGGCTATTTCGAGACCATGGGTAATCCGGTCATCGCCGGCCGCTCGCTCACCTGGGCCGACGTCTACGGTGCGGCGCCGGTGGTCGTGATCAGCGACGGGCTGGCGCGCGAGTACTGGAAGGAACCGGCCCGGGCGATCGGGCGGCGCATTCGCAACACGCCGAGCAACCCGTGGCGCGAGATCGTGGGCGTGGTCGGCGACGAGCGGCAGGACGGGGTGACAAGGCCGGCGCCGCCGATGGTGTACTGGCCGATGCTGCTGCGTGACTTCTGGGACGCGAAGACCTTCGTCATCCGCTCGATGGCCTTCACGATTCGCACCTCGCGGCTGCGCTCGCCGGGTTTCATGGCCGAGGTGCAACAGGCGGTGTGGTCGGTGAATCCCAACCTGCCGCTCGCCCGCGTGCGCACCCTGAGCGAGATCGCGGACGATTCGATGGCGCAGACCTCGTTCACGCTGGTGATCCTGGGCATCGCCGCCGGCGTCACGCTGCTGCTCGGCGTGGTCGGCATCTACGGCGTCATCGCCTACGTCGTGGCGCAGCGGCGGCGCGAGGTGGGCATTCGCATGGCGCTCGGGGCCGCCGGCGCGGAAGTGCAACGGCTGTTCGTGATCCACGGTCTCGCGGTCATCGGCGTGGGGCTGGCGATCGGCGCGCTGGCCGCGGTCGCGGTGACGCGCCTGCTGGCGTCGCTCCTCTTCGGCGTGAGTCCGCTCGATCCGCTCACCTATGCCGCCAGCGTGGCCGGTCTCGGCGCCATCGCGCTGCTGGCGACGTGGCTGCCCGCGCGCCGTGCGACACGCGTCGATCCGGCGCTGGCCCTGCGCGGGCTGTGAGGGACGAGGCGGTCGGGCCGGCGCCGCCCGTATAATCGGTGAGTGACGTACCGCGTCGAGCGTGATCCTCTCGGCGACTTTCAGGTACCCGCCGACGCCTATTACGGCGTGCAGACGGCACGAGCCCGCGCCAACTTCCCGATCAGCACGCTGACCGCCCCGGACACGTTCGTCCGCGCGACCGTGCTGGTCAAGCGTGCGGCGGCGGAAGCCAATCGCGCGCTACGCCGTCTCGACGGCCGCATCGCCGATGCGATCATGGCCGCCGCCGACGAGGTGCTCGGCGGTCATCTGCGCGACCAGTTCGTGATCGACGTCTACCAGGCCGGCGCCGGGACATCGCACAACATGAACGCCAACGAGGTGCTGGCGAATCGTGCCGCGGAAATGCTCGGCGGCGTGCGCGGCGCCTACACCGAGGTGCACCCCAACGATCACGTCAACATGGGACAGTCCACCAACGACGTGATCCCGACCGCGACGCGGCTGGCGCTGTCGCTCGATCATGCGCGCCTGTCGACGGCCTGCCGCCGCCTGGCCGCGCGCTTCGACGACAAGGCCGGCGAGTTTGCCGATGTGCTCAAGGTCGGCCGGACCCACCTGCAGGACGCGGTGCCGATCACGCTCGGCCAGGAGTTCGGCGGCTATGCGGCGTGCCTGGTGGCGGCCGCCGACGCCGTCGATGCCGCCGCGCTGGCGCTGCACGAGCTCAACCTCGGCGCCACCGCCGTCGGCACCGGTCTCAATGCCGGCGACGACTACACGGCCGCGCGCCATCGCGGCACTGGCCCGCCTCACCGGGCTGCCGCTGCGGCCGGCGCGCAACCGCTTCCGCGTCACCCAGAGCATGGGCGACATCGTCGCCTACTCCGGCGCACTGCGCCGATTGGCGGTGGAGCTGGGCAAGATCGCCAGCGACCTGCGCCTGCTGTCGATGGGCCCGCGCGCGGGCATCGCGGAGATCAGGCTTCCCGCCGTCCAGCCCGGATCGTCGATCATGCCGGGCAAGGTCAACCCCTCGATTCCCGAAATGGTCAACCAGGTGTGCTACCAGGTGTATGGCTGCGACACCACCGTCACGATGGCGGGCGAT
The DNA here is from genome assembly GCA_963707795.1 of uncultured Acidobacteriota bacterium. Taxonomy (GTDB): domain Bacteria; phylum Acidobacteriota; class Vicinamibacteria; order Vicinamibacterales; family UBA2999; genus JACCSI01. Next base: position 3,308,354 of record OY970174.1, read on the forward strand.
GCGGGACAACTCGAGCTGAACGTGATGATGCCGGTCATCGCCTGGAATGCGCTGCACGCCCAGCGCATTCTCACCACCGCCATGGAGGCGCTCGACGAGCGTACGGTCGCCGGCATCGAGGCCGACCGCGCGCGCTGCCGCGAGCTGCTCGAGCGCAGCACCGCGATGGCGACGGCGCTCAGTCCGTACATCGGCTACGCGGCGACGGCCGAGATCGCCAAGGCGTCGGTCGCCAGCGGCCGTTCGATTCGCGACGCAGGTCCTCGACCGCGGGCTGATGGCGGCCTCCGATCTCGATCGCGTGCTCAGTGCCGAGGCGATGACGCAGCCCGGGATTGCCGGCGGCGGTCGCACGGTGACCGGCGCCCCCCGAGCGGCGGCCGCACGGCCCGGTCAGCGGCGCGCCGCACCACGGCCGGACGCGCGGCACCCGGCCGGAAAAAGGCTGGCTCAGCCAGGGGTGGCGGCAGCAAGCGGAGCCGCCGATGAGGCCCGGACGCCGGTGGCTCGCGGCCACCGTCGTGATGGCGATGCTGCCCGCCGGGGACATCGCCGGCCAATCGGCGGAGCTGCTCGTCCAGGCCCAGCCACGTCCGAAACCGCACGGACGGCTGTTCCCGCCGCAGGACCTCGGGCTGCTCGAAGCGCCCGATCGCGACATCTGGCAGCATCCGGACCAGATCATGGACACGCTCGGCATCGCCGAAGGGGCGGTGGTCGCGGACATCGGCGCCGGCAGCGGCTGGTTCACCATTCGCCTGGCGCGACGGGTCGGGCCCAACGGCATCGTCTACGCCGAGGACGTGCAGCCCGAGGCGATCACGGCCATCTCACGCCGGGTCAACGCCGAGGGTCTGCTCAATGTCAGACCGCGCCTCGGCAAGGGGTCACGATCCGCTGCTGCCAGTCTCCGCCCTCGATGCGGCGCTGCTGGTGGACGCCTATCACGAGATCGAGGATCGCGATCACGGTGCTCCGCAATCTGGCGACGTCGCTGCGCCCGGGCGGCCGGATCGGCGTGGTGAACTTCAAGCTGGAAGGCGGCGGCCCGGGGCCTCCGATGGAGGAGCGTGTCCCGCCCGAGGTCGTCGTGCAGGATGCGGCGCGCGCGGGCTTGCGCCTGCTGTCGCAGGAGACGTTCCTGCCGTATCAGTACTTCCTGGTCTTCGGCCTCGATCCAGCGCGGACGCCGTCCGGGAGCCGACGAACCCGCGCGCGCGCCGGCGTCAGCCCTTGTAGCGCGAGCGACCGAGCAGCGTCCACAGTCCCGGCAGGATCGCGCTCGCCAGGCAGACCTTCACGAGGTCGGCCACGACGAAGGGATACAACCCGCTCGCCAGGGCCGGGCCCAGGCCAACGGGACCGGCGCCGACGGTGGCGACCCACGCCAGCCAGGCGACGCCGCCGATAAAGAGAATCGACAGCCCGACGAGCATCGCCAGCACCGACGTGAAGTAACGCCGGTCGAAGCCGTGCTCGGCGAGCCAGCCGGTCACGAACGCCGCGAACGGGTAGGCGAGCAGGTAGCCCCCGGTCGGGCCGAGGATCCGGCCGAGCCCGTGCGGCAGCAGCGCCGACGCGGCGAAGACCGGCAGCCCCGCGATGCCCAGGAGCAGATATAGAATCTGGCTGGCCGCACCCAGGCGGGAGCCCAGGGCCGCCGCCCCGACCAACACAACCATCGGCTGGAGGGTCAGCGGGACCGGCGTGAACGGCAGATGGACGGTGAACTGCGACGCCGCCGCCGTCAGGGCAGTGAGGAACAGCACCGAGCCGAGTCGCAGGCTGGTCCACGCGGCAGACGAAGCGGCACCGACGCTGACGTGATCGAGCAGGGTCGAATCGTAGGTGACGAACGGGACGCGGGTGGACGACATAGCGGGCGAGTGTAGCCAAATGAAACGAGCGCTGACAATTGCGGGGAGCGATTCGGGGGCGGGGGCCGGCATCCAGGCCGACCTCAAGACGTTTGCCGCCCACGGGGTGTACGGCACGTCGGCAATCACCGCCGTGACCGCCCAGAACACCCTCGGGGTGGCCGGCGTCCACGTCCTTCCTGCCGAGTTCGTGACGCTGCAGATCGAAACCGTCGTCGCCGACATCGGCTGCGACGCCGTGAAGACGGGGATGCTGGCCACGTCGGCCATCGTCGAGGCGGTGGCCGCCGCCGTCGAAGCCCTCGAGCTGCCCAACCTCGTCGTGGACCCCGTGATGGTCGCCAAGGGCGGCGACCGGCTGCTCGACGCCGACGCCGTCCACGCCGTTCGCGCTTCTCTGCTGCGGCTGGCGCGAGTGGTCACCCCCAACATTCCGGAAGCCGAGACCCTGGCCGACCTGCAGATTCGAAACGTGGACGACATGCGGGAGGCGGGGCGTCGGATCCTGCGAACGGGATGCCGGGCGGTCGTGGTCAAGGGCGGACACCTGGCCGGGCCGGATTCTGTGGACGTGCTGGTGCAGGCCGGCCAGGAATCGCTGCTGACGGCGCCGCGACTGACCGGCCCGCACACGCATGGAACGGGGTGCACTTTTGCCGCCGCGCTAACGGCACAGCTCGCGCTCGGACTCGCGGTCGACGCCGCTGCCCGGGCGGCGAAGGACTACGTGACGGGCGCAATGCGGCACGGCGTCGCCGTCGGCGGAGGGCATCAACCGCTCGGGCACTTCTGGCAGACGCCATGACCGGCCGCCATCCGCCCGGCCTGGACCTCCGCGACGCTCACCGACCTCGAACAGCGGCTGCACGCCGTCCACTTAGAATACCGACGTGAGCGTCCCGGCAACCGCCATCACCTCCGCGGTGCTCGACCCGCTGGCGGTGGTGCGCGCCGTCGAGGCAGCCGGCATCGGCGCGGTAGCGACGTTCATCGGCGTGGTGCGCGACCACAACCAGGGCCGCCGCGTCCTCCATCTGGTGTACGAGGCGTACGAGCCGCTCGCGGAGCGGGCGCTGCGGCACATCGTGGCCGAAGCGGCCGAGCGGTGGCCCGGTGTCGCCCTCGCCGTGCACCACCGGACGGGGCGGCTGGAGATCGGCGATGCCAGCGTGGCGATCGCGGCGGCATCGCCACATCGCGCCGACGCGTTCGCCGCCTGCCGCTACGCCATCGAGCGGGTCAAGCAGATCGTGCCGATCTGGAAGCACGAGTACTTCGAGGGTGGCGACGTCTGGATCGAAGGCGCCACGGCCGATCCCGACGACGAGGGGGCGCGCGCGGCGGCCATGAGGATCGCATGCACGTGACGATCCGGCTGTTCGCGCGGCTCCGCGAGCTCGTCGGCGCCGGCGAGCTGCAACGCGAGATCCCGGCGGGCGCCACCGTGCAGGCGGTCTGGGACGCGCTCGCCGCGGAGTATCCCGGCGTGGCGCCGTACGCCGAATCCATCTCGTGCGCGGTCAACGCCGAATATGCGCGCATGACCGCGCCGGTCAGCGCGGGCGACGAAGTGGCGTTCCTGCCGCCCGTGTCCGGGGGCTGACGCCCCTGATGACCGAGCGCCGGCGTTCCCCGCGACGGGTCATCTAGAATGTGAAGGTATGTTCGACAAGCTCGCCTCCGTCGAAAGCCGCTACGAAGAGCTGATGGGAACGCTCGGCACCTCCACGGTGCAGAACGACCAGGCGGAGTATCGCAAGCAGGCCAAGGCGCTCGCCGAGATCGAGCCGTTGGTCGAGAAATACCGCGAGTACAAGGCGATCGCCCATGAGATCGCCCAGGCGCAGGATCTGGCCGCCGGCGCCGACGCCGAGATGCGTGCGCTCGCCGAAGAGGAACTCGCCGGCCTGACGGCCCGCCGCGACCAGGTGAGCGGCGAGCTCAAGGTGCTGCTGCTGCCCAGGGACCCCAACGACGACAAGAACGTCATCGTCGAGATTCGCGCCGGGACCGGCGGCGAAGAGGCGGCCCTGTTCGCCAGCGATCTATACCGGATGTACAGCCGCTACGCCGAACGCCAGGGTTGGAAGCTCGAGGTCATGTCGCTCAGCGAAGCCGGCCAGGGCGGGTTGAAGGAAGCTCATCGTCACCATCGAGGGGAAGGGCGTCTACAGCCGCTTGAAGTACGAGAGCGGCGTGCATCGGGTCCAGCGCGTGCCCGACACCGAGGCCAGCGGCCGCATCCATACCTCCACGGCCACGGTGGCAGTGCTCCCCGAAGCGGACGAGATCGACGTCCAGATCGACGCCAAGGATCTGCGCATCGACACCTTCTGCTCGAGCGGGCCGGGCGGACAGAGCGTGAACACCACGTACTCGGCGGTGCGGGTCACACACATCCCCACCGGCCTGGTGGTCTCGCAGCAGGACGAGAAGTCGCAGATCAAGAACCGCGCGAAGGCCCTGAAAGTGCTGCGCTCGCGCCTGTACGAAATCGAGATGCGCAAGCAGCAGGAAGCCATCGCCAAGGAGCGCCGTGGCCAGGTCGGCACGGGCGAGCGATCGGAGAAGATCCGCACCTACAACTTTCCGCAGAGCCGCATCACCGATCACCGCATCAACTTCACCACCCATCAACTCCACCCCGTGCTCGACGGCAGCCTCGAGGAGCTGATCGACGCCCTGACGACGTTCTACACGGCGCAGCTGCTCAAGGACGCGACGGAGGCCGACCCCGACGCCGCGGCGGCCGAGCCCGGTCTCGCCCCGGCGCGAAGCCCGGCGCCATGACGCTGCTCGATCTCGTCCGACAGGCGAAGCACGACCTCGAAGGGGCGGGCGTGTCCACGGCCACGGCCGCGCTCGACGCCGAGCTGCTCGCGCGCCACGTCCTGCACTGGGACCGCGCCACCTGGCTCACCCGCCGCACCGAGGTCGCCGGCGAGCCCTTCAGCGGCGACTTCGCGGCACTGATCGCCCGCCGCACGGCCCGCGAGCCGGTTGCCTACATCCGCGGCGTGCAGGAATTCTGGGGTCGCGAGTTCCAGGTCACGCCGGCGGTCCTCATTCCGCGCGCCGAAACCGAGCTGACCATCGAAACCGCCGACCGGTTCCTGCGCCAGCGGCCCGATGCCTCGATCGTGGATCTCGGCACTGGCAGCGGGTGCATCGCCATCACCCTGGCGCTCGAGCATCCGTCGGCCGTCGTGTATGCCACCGACATTTCCGCCGATGCACTCGCCATCGCCCGCGATAACGCCGCACGGCTGGGCGCCACCGGCATCCGGTTCGTGCACGGCGCCTACCTTGCCGACGTGCCGCTGCCTGTCGACTTGCTCGTCACCAACCCGCCCTACGTCGCCGGCACGGACCGGCCCGGCCTGGCGCCGGAAGTCGAGGAGCACGAACCGTCCATTGCCCTGTTCGGCGGCCACGACGGCCTCGATCACATCAAGGCCATCCTCGATCGCGCCCACGGTGCGCTGGCGCCGGACGGCCGGCTGATCATGGAGATTGGCTACGGCCAGGACGAACGAGTGGAAGCGGCGATCGCTACCGTGCCCGAGCTGACCCTCGACGAGATGTGCGCCGATCTGCAGGGCATCCCGCGCGTCGCCGTCATCCGCCGCCGCCCCGGCAGCTGACGACTCTCCGCCGGCCGCGGCGACGGGCCGAACCGGTCCCGTTCGCGCGCTATACTCGGCGCCATGTCGTGCCTGTTCTGCCGCATTGTCGACGGGCGAGATCCCGGCGACGCTCGTGCACGATGACGATCGCCTGATCGCCTTCGAGGACATCAATCCGCAGGCGCCGATGCACGTGCTGGTCGTCCCCAAACGCCACATCGCCACCCTCGGCGATCTCGCCTCGGCCGACGATGGGCTGGTCGGGGAGATGGTGCGGCGGGCAGCCGCGATCGCCGCCGATCGCGGCTACGGCGCGCGCGGCTACCGGACGGTGTTCAACTGCCAGGCCGATGCCGGGCAGACCGTGTTCCACATCCACCTGCACGTGCTCGGCGGCCGACGGTTCTCCTGGCCGCCCGGCTGATTCGCCGCGGTCAGGGGCGAGCCAGCAGGTAGCGGCCGCGGCCGTGTTCGCGCTCGAGGGCGAAGTCCACGGCGCGAAAGCCGCGGGCGAAATACGATTCGAAGATCTCGCGCGTTCGCAGCCGCCACTCGAGGGCCAGCTGCGGCCGTTCCTGCTGCATTTCGGTGAATCCCATCGGGACCTCGACCCAAACCCTGGCGCCGTCGTGGGACAGGTCGCCGGGCGCGCTGGCGCGAAACGGACCCGCCGCCACCGTCTCGTTGACCACCGGGGCCCCGCCCGCCTCGTGCGCGCGCACGAGCAGGCCGGCCGACGCGGCCAGGCGCCGCTCGACGTGCGGATCGCGCAGGCGCCACTGCACCACGAACCGGTCGGTGGGCGTTCCGCGGTGCAGCGCGCTGGTCGAGTCGCCGTAGAGGTTCTGCACGTACTCGTCGCAGGTGACGCCGAGCCTGGCGAAGTTGAGGTGGGCGTTGAGCGCCTGCAGCGGATCGAACGTCCATTCCATCAGGTCGAACCCGGCGGCCATGGCGCGGTCGCGCTGCGCCAGCTTCAGCCGCCGTCCGAGCCCGCCGCGCCGGTGCTCGGGCACGACCCCCATCATGTGCGACCACTGCATGGCGCGGCCGTCCTTGAACCCGACGATGGAGAAGGCGAAGCCGACCATGCGGTCGGCTCCATCGAAGGCCCCGACGAGGATGCCGCCGCGCTTGACGGTGATGATGAAGACCGGCACCGTCACCAGGTCGGTGCTGTCCGTGTAGCCCCAGATCGCGCGCTCGAGATCGACCACGGCCTGATAGTCGCGCAGGCCGCGCAGATCGCGAATGGTGATCGGGGACTCCGGCGGCGCAGTCTCGCCGCCCGACTCAGGCCGCATCGACGTGGTCCAGCAGTTCGGTCAACGTGTGAATGACGCGGACGCCGGCGGGCAGCGCCGGCGGCACGTCGCCCGAACGGCGCAGCAGGATGGCGTGCATCCCGGCGGCGACGGCACCCTCGATGTCGGCCTTCAGGCTGTCGCCGACCATGACGGCGTGCCCGGCGGGGACCCCCGCCTGCGCCAGGGCGGTGTCGAAGATGCTGCGGTGCGGCTTCATGTAGCCGTGCATCGCCGACGAGACGGCGGTCGTGATCAGCGACTCGAGCTGGAAGTGCGCGCGGAAGGCATCGAGGCTGCGGTGGGAATTGGAAATCACCCCCAGCACCACGCCGCGGGCGGCGAGCGCAGTCAGCACCGGCGCCACGTCGTCATACATCTCGAAATGATGGTTGCCCGCCCATTGCTCGTAGATGCGCTCGGCCGCCGGCACCACCGACGGACCGCGCCCGCCCATGTGCTCGATGATCGTGGCGGTGTAGTGCACGAACAGGGCCGCATCGTAGATCGGCTCCTCCACCTCGTCGAGGATGAACGAAGCGGCGGCCACCGCGTCGTCGAACCGGGCCCCGTCCACGGTGACGCCCTGCTCGGCACAGAATCGCACGTAGCCCTCGCCCTGGAACGTCGGGCCGGGAAAGATGAGCGTGAAATCGACGTCGAAGAAGACGGCCCGCGCCGGCAGCGGCGGCAGGCGCGACGCGTTCATCGCGGCGTGTGCGAGCGGGCGAGGAGATCGGCGGCGGAGGCTTCCGCGGCGCTCATGACCACGGCCTCACTGCTGGCCGGGGCGTCCCACGGACCGGCGACCACGATCACGGCCCGGGCCGGATCGAGGAGGCGTCTCGCGACGGCGTTCACCTCGTCGAGCGAGACCCGTTCGAGGTGGTCGGGCAGCCGCCGGTCGTGATCGGGGCCGAGCCGATGCAGCTCGGCGCTCAGCAGGAAGCCGGCGATGCCGGCGTTGGTCTCCAGCTGCCGCGGGATCGAGCCGATCAGATAACGCTTCGACTCGTCCACTTCCTTGACGGTGAACCCCTCCCCGCACACCAGCAGCAGCTCGCGATCGATCGACGCGAGCGTGCGCACGACGTCGGGCCCGCCGACCCCGGCGCGGACCATCAACGGACCCTCGGCGAGCGTGGCATCCAGGCTGCTGTAGACGTAGTACGCCATGCCCTGCTTCTCGCGGATGCTGTCGCCGAGCCGGCCGCCCAGCGCATACTGGCCGAGGGCGTTGTTCATCACCCAGGCGGCGTAATAGGACGGGTCGGAGCGGCGAATGCCGATGAACGCGCAGGCAATGTCCGCCTGGGCCTTGGTCATCATCGGCACGACCGCCAGATCGCGCCGCGGCGCCGGGCCGATGCCCGCCAGCGCCGGCTCGCGCTCGCGACTCGCCGACCACCCCCCGAACTGGTCCACGCTGGCGTGGAACACCTCCTCCGGATCGACGTCGCCGACGACCACGACGGTCGTCCCCTCGGGCGTGAACCAGGCGCGGTGGAACGCCACCAGGTCGGCGCGGCTGATGCGTGGCACGGTCGTGACCGTCCCGCGCGGACGCCGGCCGTAGGGATGGTGCGGATAGAGGCGCCCCATGACCACGTCCACGGCCACCGCCCCGGGGTCGTCTTCGTCCTGCAGGATGGCCGTCAGCAACTCGGCGCGCCTGGTCTCGACTTCCTGCGGATCGAGCAGCGGGCGGCGGATGACGTCGGCGACCAATCGGAACGTGCGGACGAAATCCTCCGTCAGGCAGGTCGCACTCACGGTCACCTGGTGGCGGCCGGCCATGACCGACAGCGATGCCCCGGCGCCGTCGAGCTCGTCGGCAATGTCCGCCGCCGACCGGGACTCGGTTCCGCGATCGAGCACGCGGCCGAGCAGCGCAGCCGTGCCCTCGGCGCCGTCAGGGTCGTAGTACGCCCCGGCGCGCACCCCGACGAGGATCGTCACCGCCGGCGTGGTCCGGCTCTCCTTGGCAAGCACGGCCACGCCGTTGGGCAGGACGCGGCGGAGCGGGTCTAGCGCCATCCGCACCCTCGCTGGCGCGCCAGCGCCTCAGCCGACATGGTGCGGCCGGTCACGCAATGCCCCTCCCCGGCACCGTCACCTCGGTGGCCGCCGTTTCCGGCTCGAACCACCCGACGGTCCGGTTGTCAGCCGTCAGGTAGCGACGCGCCGCCGCGTTCACCTGATCGGCGGTGATCGTGGAGAGCCGGGGGATCAGCTCGTAGTAGGTCTGCCAGGTCGCGATGGTCTCAAAATAGCCGAGCTGGTGCGCGATGTCGGTCACGCTGTCGCTGTCGTAGACGAACCGTGCGCGCAGCTGCCCCCGTACCTTGGCCAGCTCCGCGTCGCTGATCCCCTCGCGCAGGAAGCGGTCGATCTCGCTGAGGGTCACGTCCTCGACCTGCTGCAGCGTCTGGCCATCGGCGATCGTGGCCCCGATGTAGTAGAGGAACGGATGCTCGGTCGGCATCAGCGCGCCGCCGACCGCGGAGGCCAGGCCGCTGTCCACCAGCGCGCGGTACAGCCGGGCGCTGCGCTGCGGCGTGGGCACGCGGTGGCCGGACCACAGGTTCAGCCCCGACGCGCCCGTCAGGGCGGCGTCCACGAACAGCATCGGGAAGAAATCGGCATCGCCCACCGCCGGGGCATGGAACCCGGCGCGCCAGTAGGCGGTCGTCCCGACCTTGCGCAGGTGGACGCGGCGCTCCTCGCGCTGTGGCGGCTCCTGGGCCGTCACCCGCGGCCGCTCGTCGCCGCGCGCGATCGGCCCGAAGTGGTGGTTCACGCGGCGCAGGACTTCGTCGGTGTCGATGTCGCCGACGATGACCAGGGTGGCGTTGTCGGGGACGTAGTAGCGCCGGTAATGCCCGTACAAGTCGTCGCGGGTCATCGTCTCGAGGTCGCGCTGCCAGCCGATCGTCGGGTGGCGGTAGGGGTGCGACTGGAAGGCGGCGGCGGTCAACTCGATGTCGAGGAGCTGTTCCGGGTCGTTCTCGCCGCCCTTCAGCTCGGAAATGATGACCGTGCGCTCGGCCTCACAGTCTTCCGGCGCGTACAGGCACGCGCTCATTCGCTCGGCCTCGATGAACAGCATCCGGTCGAGCGCGTCGCGTGAGGCCGTTTCGAGATAGGTCGTCTGGTCGATCCAGGTGTAGCCGTTCCAGGTGCCGCCAAACTGCTCGATGATCCCCTTGACCTGCTCGCGCGGGATGTTCCGGGTCCCCTTGAAATTCATGTGCTCGACCCAGTGCGAGACGCCGGTCAGCCCCGGGCCCTCGTTCTTCGATCCGACCCGGTACCAGCACCAGACCGAGGCCAGCGGGGCGGTGTGGACCTCCTGGACGAGCACCTTCAGGCCGTTGTCGAGGACCGACTCGCGGACGGCGGGAAGGACAGCTTCGGGGCGCGACACGGCCATACAGCCATTATTACAATAGACAGATACCCATGCCCGACTGGAAGGACACGTGCAACCTGCCGCGGACCGGCTTCTCGATGAAGGCCAATCTGCAAACGGCTGAGCCGGCCGCACTGGCGCGCTGGCAGGGCCTGGACCTCGACGGCCAGCTCCGCCAGGGGCGAGCCGGCGCGCCCACGTTCCTGCTGCACGACGGCCCGCCGTACGCCAACGGCGAGATTCACATCGGGACCGCCCTCAACAAGGTCCTCAAGGACTTCGTCGTGAAGTCGCGACGCATGGCGGGGTTCGACGCCCCCTACGTGCCCGGGTGGGACTGCCACGGCCTGCCGATCGAGCTCAAGGTCGATCGCCAGCTCGGCCCGCGCAAGCGCGAGATGTCGATCGCGGACTTTCGCCGCGAGTGCCGCGCCTACGCGGCCAAGTACGTCGGCATCATGCGCGAGGACTTCAAGCGGCTGGGCGTCTTCGGGACGTGGGACGAACCGTACCTGACCATGAACCCGGCGTACCAGGCCGCCATCGTGCGGGCGCTCGGGCGCTTCGTCGAGCAGGGGATGGTCTACAAGGGGAAGAAGCCGGTGCACTGGTGCATGCACTGCCGGACCGCGCTGGCCGAGGCCGAGGTGGAGTACGAGCCGCACACCTCCCCGTCGATCTACGTCGAGTTCCCGCTGTCGCCGGCGAGCGCGCCCGAGTTGGCCCGCCGTGTCCCGGCCCTGGCGGGTCGCGAGGTCGCGGTGCTGATCTGGACGACCACGCCGTGGACCATTCCATCGAATCTCGCCGTCGCCTTCCACCCGGACTTCGAGTACGGCGCTTACGAGGTGTCGGCGGCAGCCGGCGGCTCCGCCCCGGCGTCGCGCGGGGACGGGCAAGCGCCGGTCGTGATCGTCGCGCGCGACCTGGCCGACGCGGTGGCGGCCCGCACGGGGCGCACCTTCGGACCGGCGCTGGCCACGTTTTCGGGCCGGACGCTGGAGCGGCTGGTATTCCGCCATCCGCTGTACGCGCGGGACTCGCTGGCGGTCCTCGGCGACTACGTCACGCTCGAGGCCGGCACGGGCGTGGTGCACACCGCGCCGGGCCATGGCGCCGACGACTATCTCACGGGGGTGAAGTACGGGCTCGAGATCTACGGCCCTCTCGACGCCGGCGGCCATTTCCTGGACACGGTGGAGCTGTTCGGCGGGCTGCAGGTGCTCGACGCCAACCCGCGGATCGAGGCGGCGCTCGGCGAGCGCGGCCGGCTGTGGCACCGCGAGGACTACGACCATTCCTACCCGCACTGCTGGCGCTGCCACAATCCGGTCATCTTCCTGGCGACCTCGCAGTGGTTCATCGCCATGGAGGCCGAGAACCTGCGGACGCGTGCCCTCGGCGCCATCGACGCGACGCGGTGGATCCCGGCGTGGGGCCGCGACCGCATCTTCAACATGATCGCCAACCGCCCCGACTGGTGCATCTCGCGGCAACGCACCTGGGGCGTGCCGATCCCGGCGCTCGACTGCACGGGCTGCGGGCAGCCGCTGCTGACGCGTGAGCTGACCGACCGCGCCGCCGCGGTCTTCGAGGTGCACGGCGCCGACGCCTGGTACGAGCGTCCGCTCGCCGAGTTCGTCCCTGAGGGCCTGTCGTGCAGCGCGTGCGGCAGCCAGTCGTTCGAGCGCGAACAGAACATCCTCGACGTCTGGTTCGATTCCGGGTCGAGCCACGAAGCCGTGCTGCCGCAGCGCGCGGGGCTGCGCTGGCCGGCGGATCTCTACCTCGAGGGCTCGGATCAGCATCGCGGCTGGTTCCACAGCTCGCTGCTGGTCGGCATCGGCACGCGCGGCCGCGCCCCCTTCGACCAGGTGCTCACGCACGGCTTCGTCGTCGACGAGCAGGGCCGCAAGATGTCGAAGTCGCTCGGCAACACCATCGCCCCGCAGGACGTGATGAAGCAGAGCGGCGCCGACGTGCTGCGGCTGTGGGTGTCGATGGTCGACTACCGCGAGGATATCCGCCTCGGCAAGGAGATCCTGGCCCGCGTCGTCGAGGCCTACCGCAAGTTCCGCAACGTCCTGCGCGTGCTCTTGGCGAATCTCTACGATTTCGATCCGGCGGCCGATCAGGTCGCGCCGGAACGAATGCTCGAGATCGACCGGTGGGTGCTCGCGCGCTACGGGTCGGTCGCCGCGAAGGTGATCCGCGCCTACGAGGACTACGACTATCCGGCGATTCACCAGGCGGTCAACGCGTTCATCACCGTCGACCTCAGCGCCTTCTACGTGGATGTCACCAAGGACCGCATGTACACCTTCGGCGCCTCGTCCGAGGCACGGCGCTCGGGGCAGACGGCGATGTACGTGATCGCCGACGGGCTGGCGCGGCTGCTCGCCCCGCTGCTGCCCTTCACCATGGACGAAGTCTGGCTCCACCTGCCGCACCGGCGGGAGGCGTCGGTCCACCTGGCGAGCTTTCCCGACCGCCTGGCCCAGTGGGAGGACGAGGAGCTGCTCGCCCGCTGGGAGCAGTTGCGCGCGGTGCGAGACGTGGTGAACCTCGAGCTGGAGGGCGCCCGCCAGCGCAAGGAGATCACGTCGAACCTCTCCGCGCACGTCACGCTGGACGCGGCGGCGGAGGTGGCGCCGGCCCTGGCCGCATACCGCGACTTCCTGCCCACGCTCTTCGGCGTTTCCACCGTCGCGCTGCGCGAGGATCCGGCAGCCGGCCCGGCCGACCCGCTGCGCCTGCGCGCGGCCGTCACCAGGGCGGACGGGGTGAAATGCGGGCGGTGCTGGCGGTTCGTGCCCGCGCTGAGCGAGGAGCCCGACTTCGCGGGACTGTGCGAACGCTGCGTCGGGGCCCTGGGCGAGCCCAGCGTCGGTATGGCCTCGTGATCACGGCCACGGGGGGGCGCCGCCTCGAGATCGCCATCGTCTCGGTCATCGTCATCGCCGACCAGATCACCAAGGCCCTGGTGCGCCAGTCGATGGCGCTGCACGAGAGCATTCCGGTGGTCCCCGACCTGCTCGCGCTGACGCGGGTGCACAACACCGGCGCCGCGTTCGGCATGTTCAACTCGATCGATTTTCCGTACAAGACGCTGGCGTTGACGCTGGTCGCGTCAGTGGCGCTGGCGGGGGTGGCGTGGTACGCCCTCTCCGTGCCGCGGACCGACCGGCTCGCCCGGGTCGGTGTCGCGTGTATTCTGGGGGGCGCGATCGGCAACCTGATCGACCGCGCGGCGGCCGGCTACGTGCTCGATTTCGTCGATGCGTCGTGGCAGGGGTGGCACTTCTGGGCTTTCAACATCGCCGACGCGGCCATCACCGTCGGCGTGGTTTTCTTGATTCTCGATCTCCTGGGGCTGGGACGCCGTGCATCCAATCCTGTTTGAACTCGGGCCGGTCACGATCTACTCCTACGGCGTCCTGCTGGCCGCGGCCTATTTGCTCGGGCTGTGGATGGCGGCGCGGCGCGCGCGCCACGCCGGGCTCGATGCCAACCGCGTCCTCGACCTCGGCATCTGGGTGATCATCGCCGCCCTGGTCGGCGCCAAGGCGCTGCTGTTCATCGTCGACTTCGACCACTTCACGAGCAGCTGGCAGGCGTTCACGACGCTGTTGCGGTCGGGGGGCGTGTTCTACGGCGGCCTCATCGCCGCGGTCGTCGTGTGCATCTACCAGCTGCGCAAGCACCGCCTGCCGCTGTGGACCTCCGGCGACCTGTTCGCGCCCGGCATCGCGCTCGGCTACATGGTGGGGCGCCTCGGCTGTCTGGCGGCGGGGTGCTGCTACGGCCGGCCGACCGACGTCGCCTGGGCCATCACCTTCACCGATCCGGTCGCCAACCTGAACGTCGGCACGCCGCTCAACGTCGCCCTCCACCCGACCCAGCTCTACGAGTCGTTCGCCGGGTTCGCCATCCTGATCACGCTGCTGGCGCTCGAGCGCCGCGGCCGCGGATTCCCGGGACGCACCTTCTGGCTCTTCGTCCTCCTCTACGCGGTGTCGCGGTTCGTGATCGAGTTCTTCCGCGGCGACGACCGCGGCTTCGTCTTCGGGCTGCTGTCCACCTCGCAGTTCATCTCGCTGCTGCTGGCGCCGCTCAGCCTGCTCATGCTGTGGTACCTGAGCCGCCCGGCGCGCCCGCCGGCCGCGGAAACGCCGGCGCGGCCGCGCAAGCCGCGCTTCGCGTGAACCGGCTCGAGATCGCCGTCGCCGCCGAGCACGCGGGGCTGCGCCTCGATCGCGTCCTCGCCAGCGAGATCGCCGGGTATTCCCGATCGCAGGTCCAGCGGCTCATCGCCGAGGGGCACGTCACGTTGCCGCGCGTGAAGGTGGCGGCGGCGAGCACGGCGCTGCGCGAGGGCGACGTCATCACGGTGGAGCTGCCGGCGCCGGTCGCGGCCACGCCCGCCGCCGAGGCCATCCCGCTCGAGGTGCTCTACCAGGACGCGGACGTGATCGTGGTCAACAAGCCGGCCGGCATGGTCGTGCATCCCGGCGCGGGGCACGCCGGCGGCACGCTGGTGAACGCGCTGCTGCACCACGTGTCCGACCTGAGCGGCGTCGGCGGCGAGCTGCGGCCCGGCATCGTGCACCGGCTCGACAAGGGGACCTCCGGGGTCATGGTCGTCGCCAAGCACGACGCCGCCCACCAGGAGCTCGCCCGCCAGTTCCACGACCGCGAGGTGGAGAAGGAGTACGTGACGCTGGTCTGGGGGCTGGTGCAGCAGCGCAAGCGCATCGACCTGCCGATCGGGCGCGACCCCGTTCACCGGGAGAAGATCTCCACCCGCGCACGCCGCGCCCGCGCGGCGGTCACCCGCGTGACGTGGGCGCGACACGTCCCCGGACTGTCGCTGCTGCGCATCGCCATTGCCACCGGCCGGACGCACCAGATCCGGGTGCACCTCAACGCCATCGGCCACCCGGTCGTGGGCGACGCGCTCTACGGCGGCATGCACCGCCGCGTGCCGCAGCAGCTGCGGCCGGTGCAGAGCCTGACACGGCCGTTCCTGCACGCCGAGCGGCTGGCGTTCGTCCAGCCGCGAACGGGCGAGCCGCTCGAGTTCAGGGTGCCGCTGCCCGACGACCTGCGGCACGTGTTGGCGGCCCTCGAGCCCGCGTGGCTCAACATGCTCGATGGCACGGAGCCAGAGGATGACACCGACACCGCCGAGGCTTGAAGCGCGCACGATCGTGCACGACGGCCGGATCTTCCGCGTCGAAGTGGATCGCGTCCGGCTGCCCACAGGGCACACCGTCGTCATGGACGTCGTCCGTCATCCCGGCTCGGTGGTGCTGCTCCCGATGCCGGCGGCGGACGCCGTCATCCTGATCCGGCAGTATCGCTACACCATCGATCGCTGGATCTGGGAGCTGCCCGCCGGCACGCTGAAGCCGGGCGAGGATCCGGCGGCGGGCGCCGCACGCGAGTGCGAGGAGGAGATCGCGCTGGTCCCCGGCCGCGTGGAGCGCCTCGGCGCGCTCTACCCCACGCCCGGGTTCTGCGACGAGCAGATGATCTTCTTCCGCTGCACCGAGCTGACGGCACCGGCGGCGGACTCGACGGTGCGGAAAGACGAGGACGAGGAGCTCGAACCGCGGACGTTCACGCTCGCCGAGGCGCGGCGGCTCGTCGACACCGGCGCGATCGTGGACCTCAAGACGGCGGCTGGACTCGCGCTGCTTCGCTGAGGGTCGCGGCGTGGATGTCGACCGTGTCGGCGATCGCCCGGGCATAGCCGCCGGCGAGCACGACGACGAGGGGGATGCCGCGGCGGGCGCAGGCGTCCAGGACCGCGCGGTCGCGCTCGCGCAGCCCCGCCTTGCTCAGCGCCAGGCCACCGAGCTGGTCGTCCTCGTAGGGATCGGCCCCGGCCAGGTAGCACACGAGCTGCGGGTCGTGCGCGAGCACCTGGTCGAGCGCCGGCCGCAGCCGCTCGAGATACAGGCCGTCGCCCGCCCCATCGGGCAGCCCGATGTCGAGCGATCCGCGCGGCTTGAACGCCGGGTAGTTGTGCTCCTGGTGCATCGAGAAGGTGAACACCGCCGGCTCGGCATCGAAGATGCGCGCCGTGCCATTGCCGTGGTGCACGTCCAGATCGACGACGGCGGCGCGCCGGATGGCGCCACGGTCGAGCAGCAGCCGGAGGGCGACGGCCACGTCGTTGAACAGGCAGAAGCCCTCACCGTGATCGGCGAACGCGTGGTGGAAGCCGCCGCCGACGTGGCAGACGACGCGGGCCTGCTCGGCCATTGCCGTGGCGGCGGCCAGGATCGTGCCGCCCGTCATCAGACGGAAACCTTCGACCACGCCCGCTGACCACGGAATCTCGAGCTGCGACAGCTCGCCGCCGGCGAAGCCACCGGTGCGGATCTTCTGCAGATAGTCCGCGGTGTGGACACGGGCGAGGTCGGACCACGCGGCCGGCGCCGGTTCGATGAAGTCGAGCGGCAGGGCGGCATCGCGCAGCCGCTCGTAGAGAAGCTGGTACTTGCGGGTCGGAAAAACGTGCGTGCCGATGTCGATGGCGTAGGCGGCCGAGTAGACGACCTTCACTGCATCGCGGCGTGCTGCGTACGCTTGCCCTGCTTGCGCGCGTGCGGCGCTCGCCCCGCGGGCAGCAGTGCCAGCAGCAGCACTTCGTCGATGGTGTTGACGAGATGAATCGTCAGCCCGCGGCGGAGCTCGTCGTTCAGGTCCTCGTTCACGTTCTTGGCATTCTGCCGCGGGAGGATGATCTCCTTGATGCCGAGCCGCTTGGCGGCCAGGACCTTCTCCTTGATGCCGCCCACCGGGAGGACTCGCCCCGACAGCGTAATCTCGCCGGTCATGGCGACGTCGCCGCGGACCGGCCGGCGGGCCAGCTCCGACACCAGCGCGGTGATCATCGTCACGCCCGCCGACGGCCCGTCCTTCGGAATGGCCCCGGACGGCACGTGCATGTGGATCTCCGAGCCCTTGAAGAATTCCGGATCGATCCCCCACTCGGTGGCATGGGCGCGGACCCAGGACAGCCCGGCGCGCGCCGATTCCTTCATCACCTCGCCGAGCTGCCCGGTGAGAGTGAGCGATCCGGTGCCGGCCATGCGCGACGCTTCGACGAGCAGCACCTCGCCGCCGACCGGCGTCCACGCCAGGCCAATCGCGACGCCGGGATTCTTGGTCCGCTCTTCCATCTCCTCGTCGAGGAAGCGTGGCGCGCCGAGGAACGTGTGGACCAGGTCCGGCGTCACCCGCACCTTGGTGGTCTGCCCTTCCGCGCGACGGCGCGCGACCTTGCGGCAGAGCGCGCCGATCTCGCGCTCGAGGTTGCGCACGCCCGCTTCCCGCGTGTAGCCGCGAATCACCGCCCGCAGGCCGGGATCGGTGAAGACGATCTGCTTGTCGGTGAGGCCGTGGTTCTTGATCTGGCGCTCGACCAGGTGTTCGCGCGCGATGGCGAGCTTCTCCTCCTCGGTGTAGCCGGCCAGCTCCAGCACTTCCATGCGGTCGCGCAGCGGCGGCGGCACCGGATCGAGCACGTTGGCGGTGGTGATGAACAGCACCTCCGAGAGATCGAACGGCACGTCGAGGTAGTGGTCGCGGAAGGTGGAGTTCTGCTCGGGGTCGAGGACCTCGAGCAGCGCCGAGGCCGGGTCGCCGCGGAAATCCGCGCCCAGCTTGTCGATCTCGTCGAGGATGAACAGCGGGTTCTTGGATTCCGCCCGGCGCAGGCCCTGGATGATCTGGCCGGGGAGGGCGCCGATGTAGGTGCGCCGGTGGCCGCGGATTTCCGCCTCGTCGCGCATGCCGCCGAGGGACACGCGGACGAACTTGCGCCCCAGCGACGTGGCAATCGACCGCGCCAGCGACGTCTTGCCGACGCCGGGCGGCCCGACGAAGCACAGGATCGGCCCCTTCATCGCCGGGTTGAGCTTGCGCACGGCCAGGTATTCGAGGATCCGGTCCTTCACCTTCTCCAGGCCGGAGTGGTCCTGATCGAGGATGGCGAGGGTCTTGGGGAGGTCGATCACCTCCTCGGTGCGCGCCGCCCAGGGGAGCGTGGTCAGCCAGTCGAGATAGGTCCGTGAGACGGTGTACTCCGCGGCGGCCGGCGGCATCCTGGAGAGCCGATCGAGCTCGCGCAGCGCCTCTTTCTTCACCGTGTCGGGCATTCCCACGGACTCGATCTTGGTGCGCAGCTCCTCGATTTCCTTGGTCTGGTCGTCGCCCTCGCCCAGCTCGCGCTGGATCGCCTTCAACTGCTCGCGCAGGAAGTAGTCGCGCTGGTTCTTGCCCACCTCCGACTGCACCTGGGACTGGATCTTCGACCCCAGTTCCAGGACTTCGAGCTCCTTGATGAGGAGGCGGTTCAGCAGGTCGAGCCGCTGGCGGACGTCGAGCGTCTCCAGCACCTCCTGCCGCGTCTCGGTCGAGATCGACCCGAGGCTGGAGGCGATGAAATCAGCCAGGCGTCCGGGTTCGGAGATGTTGGTCGCCAGCGTCTGCAGGTCGTCGGACATCAGCGGCGACAGCGAGACGATCTGCTGGAAATTGGTCTTGATGTTGCGCTGCAGCGCGTCGATCTCGAGCCGATCCTTGTCGCCGAGCACCTCGAGGGCTTCCTCGACGCCGGCGCGCAGGTACGGGCGCACGTTCACCATGCGCGTCAGCCGCACGCGCGCCAGGCCCTGCACGATGATGCGCAGGCTGCCGTCGGGCAGCTTGAACATCTTGTGAATGTGGCTGGCCGTCCCGACGGCGTAGAGATCGTCCTGCAGCGGCTCGTCCTCGCTCGCCTCGCGCTGGGTGAACACCGCGATCAGACTGCCGCTCGACACCGCCTCGTCGATCAGCCGCACCGAGCTCTCACGAGCGACGGCCAGCGGCATGAACGAGTTCGGAAACAGGACCGTGTCGCGCAGCGGCAGCACGGCCAGCTCGGGAGGGAGCCGGAATGCCGGACTCTCCGCCGCCGACGACTCGTCGATGCTCACCGAGGTGGAACGATCCTCGGCGTGGTCGTGTTCATCGCTGCTCATGGAAACAAGCCCTCGAAGCGGGGCCGGAACGGAAGAGA
The DNA here is from genome assembly GCA_963707795.1 of uncultured Acidobacteriota bacterium. Classification (GTDB taxonomy): domain Bacteria; phylum Acidobacteriota; class Vicinamibacteria; order Vicinamibacterales; family UBA2999; genus JACCSI01. The sequence goes on from OY970174.1 coordinate 3,327,649, forward strand.
CGCGGGGGCGGACGAGCCGCCCCCGCAAGCGGATCGCTGCTTAACCCTGCAGATCGTAGAAGAGGCTGGACGAACCGCGGCGCTGCGACAGGGAACGCTCGCGCTGCGCCGCAATCTCCCGCGCTTCCTCGCAGTCCTTGCAGCGGACGGCGAAGGGCAGGGCGCGCAGACGCGCCTCCGCGATCTCCTCGCCGCACTCGAAGCACAGGCCGTAGCGCCCATCTTCCAGGCGCGCCAGCGCTTCGTTGATCTTGTTCAGCGTCTCCGCCTTCATCTGGATGAGGGCCAGCTCGATGTCCTCCTGGATATCCACCTCGGAGGTCTCGCCCTGATCCATGACTTCGTGCGGCTTCTCGGCGCCATCCGCCCGGACGCCGCGGATCTTACCCTGCACTTCGGCCACGAGATCCCGCTGACGCTCTTCGAGCATCCGCTTGAGCTCGGCGTTGCGAGTGTCGGGTGTTGCTGCGACTGCCGTGGTGCGCTTCGATGCCTTCGCCATGATTCCAACCGCTCCTTCCCATGCCCCCGGTTGTCCCACCAGAGGCCGCATGATTGCCCGCCGTGTATGCAAGGACAATGCCTATGAATCCGCCGTCCCGAATCCGAACCGCTTGGCCCACTCCCAACACCATCGTCCAGAATCGCCGGGGGGAGAACAGTGCCGTCAGCTCGGAGGTATGATGCCCGGCACCAGCTTCCCGGGTCTTACGACTGCAAACTGCTATAAATAAACGCGTTAGAAGTCTATGTTTCGCGCCCTGGCGATCGATTCGAACATCCGTTCATTGCATTAGACGCCGCACCTCGAAATTGGGTTCTTGTGGTGACTGTCGCCCGTTCTGGACACCTACAAACCGAAGGAGGGTAGCACACGGCCTACCCAGGTGACAATTCCCGACAGTGTGGCCAGCCGCAGGCCGGCGAAATCGTCGTGTACCGGGAAGGGATCAGGGAAGGATGAGAGACGACCGCTCGGTCCGGTCAGGTGGGCGTTCGTTCAGGAGTCGGGCGACGAGCGCGAGGTAGGCATCCGCAGCGGCGTCAGCATCCTGGCCGTCGTGCCGCGCCCCTCGCTCGATGGCACGCAGGACCTCGGCCGCCTCCACCTCGAAGCGGCTGCCCAAATCGCGGCCCGCCTCGGCCAGCACCGTCTTCAATTGCCGCCGCAACTCCTCCGCCGGGACCGATGCCGCCTGATGCTCGTAAAGGACCCCGCGCCGGGCCGTCTCGAAGCTGGCGGCGAGCGCTCCCACCGCCTCGGCGACGTCCGTGTCGATCAGCCGCGCCGCGGCCGCCGGACGGACGCGCGCGATGACGGTGTGGAGCAGGAAAAACAGCTGCAACTGCCTCTCGGAAACCTGGCCGAGGGTGCTCATGACGACCGCCAGATCCCGTTCCTGCTGCCTGCGGACGACCGCCGCCGGGTGCCGCTGAGCGGCGTCGAGGTACGGGCAATCCGCCGGGCAGGCAATCTCTACCAGCCGCTTGGTCGCGCAGCAGATCGGGCAGATCTGCTGGCCGAGTGCCGGACAGGCACGCCGGGCCTTGCGCGTCCGGCAGAGCGGGCAGACCATCGCACCAGCTTATGCTAGACTTGAGGTTTCCCGCACGGGCCGGAATCCATTCAGGACGTTCAAGTTATGGCGAATCGCTGCGACATCTGCGACAAGGGCCCGGTGGTGGGCCGGCGCGTCTCCCACGCGCACAACGTGCGACCCCGGCGCTTCGAGCCCAACCTGCAGAGCGTGCGGGCCGTCGTCAACGGCGGCGTCAAACGGATGAAAGTCTGCACCCGCTGCATCCGCTCGCGGAAGATCGTCAAGGCCGCCTGACATGGCCGCGGACCCCTCCGCGGGCCGACGCGCCATCAGCGCGCCGAGTGCGGCCCCGGCCATCGGCCCCTACTCGCCGGCCATCCGCGTCGGCAATCTCCTGTTCCTCTCCGGACAGATTCCGCTGGACCCGGCCACAGGCCAGACCGTGGACGGGGACATCCGCGCCCAGACCACGCGGGTCCTGCAGAACGTCGGCGAGCTGCTGAAGGCTGGCGGCGCCGACTTCGCCCACGTCGTCCGCACGACGATCTTCCTCGCCGACATGGCCGATTTCGCCGCGGTGAACGAAGTCTACGCGACCTTCTTCTCGGAGCCGTATCCGGCGCGTGCCACCGTCCAGGTGGCCAGGCTCCCGCGCGACGTGCGCGTGGAAATCGACGCCATCGCCGTCGTCTGACGCGTCGGCTCGGCGCGGGCCGGTCACCGGGTGGCCGAGCGTTCGACGCCGAGGACCCCCTCGACGCCGCGGATCGACTTGATCACCTTCTCCAGGTGCTTCACGTCCTTGATCTCGACCGTCATGTCGATGCGCGCCTGCCGCTCCTCGGAACGAGCCGAGGCTTCGAGGTTGATGATGTTGGTGTTGATATTCGCGATGCGTGAGCTGAGCTCGGCGATCATGCCCTTGCGATCTTCCACCTGCATGGTCAGACGCACGGTGTAAGGCGCGACGTCGGTTCCCTTGTCCCACTCGACCTCGATGCGCCGCTCGGGGTCGTATTGCAGGTTCACGACGTTCGGGCAGTTGGCCGAGTGCACCGAGACGCCCTTGCCGCGGGTGATGTAGCCGACGATCTTCTCGCCGCGAATCGGGCTGCAGCAGCGCGCGCGGAACACCATCAGGTCGTCCACGCCGCGGACGACAATCCGGTCGGTGGTGGCGGTGCCGGGCTTGAGGACCCGCTTGACGGCGGACACCACCGGGTGCTCCGGCGCCTTTTCCTTCAGCTCACCCTGCGGCACCAGCTTGTCGAGAACGCTCTTGGGCGCTACCTTGCCGTAACCGATCTGCGCGAACAATTCGTCCTGCTGGAAGCCGAGCTCGCTGGCGGCTTTCGCCAGGCGCTCGCCATCGAGCAGCTTGTTGACGTTGACGTCGTAGCGCCGCCCCTCTTTCTCCAGCACCTTGCGGCCGAGGTCGATGGCACGCTCCTTTTCCTCGCCCTGGATCAGGTGCTTGATCTTGCTGCGCGCGCGCGAGGTGGTGACGAAGTTCAGCCAGTCCCGGCTGGGCTTGTGTCCGGCCGTGGTCAGGATCTCGACGATGTCGCCGTTCTTCAGGCGCGTGCGCAGCGGGACGATGCGGCCGTTGACCCGGGCGCCCACGCACTGATGGCCGACGTCGGTGTGAATGCCGTAGGCGAAGTCCACCGGCGTCGATCCCTTGGGCAGCACCTTCACCTGCCCGCGTGGCGTGAAGGTGTAGACCTCCTCGGGATAGAGGTCGATCTTCAGGTTGGTGAGGAACTCCTGCGGGTCGCGCACCTCCTGCTGCCACTCGAGCAGCTGCCGCAGCCAGTGGAAGTACTGCTCGTCGCGGCCGGCGCCGACGCGGCCCTCCTTGTACTTCCAGTGCGCCGCGATGCCCTCCTCGGCCCGCCGGTCCATTTCCTCGGTGCGGATCTGCACCTCGAACGGAAATCCCTGGTCGCTGATGACCGAGGTGTGCAGCGACTGGTAGCCGTTGGGCCGCGGCATGGCGATGAGGTCCTTGATCCGCCCCGGCACCGGCGACCAGGTCTGGTGGATGATCCCGAGCGCCGCATAGCAGTCCTTCACGCTCTGCGTGACGATGCGGAGGGCGACGAAGTCATAGACCTGATCGAGGTCGATCTTCTGGCGCTTGAGCTTCAGCCAGATGCTGTACAGCCGCTTGATGCGGCCGTCGATGCGAATCACCGGGACCTGCGCGTCCTGCAGCTTGGTCCGGATCTCGGTGAGCAGGTTCTCGATGACGCCCTCGGTCGGCCGCCGCTTGCCCTCGACGCGGGAGCGCAGTGATTCGTAGCTGGTCGGCTCCAGGTATTTGAACGCCAGTTCCTCGAGCTCGTTCTTGACCTTGGCCATGCCCAGCCGGTTGGCGATCGGGGCGTAGATGTCGAGGGTTTCCTGCGCCGTGCGGACGCGGCGCTCGTCGGACATGAACTGCAGCGTCCGCATGTTGTGCAGCCGGTCGGCCAGCTTCACCAGGATGACCCGGATGTCGTCCACCATCGCCAGCAGCATCTTGCGGAAGTTCTCGACCTGGCGCTCCTCGCTCGAGGAGAACGAGATGGCGCTGATCTTCGTGACCCCCTCGACGATGTGCGCCACGTCGTCGCCGAAGGTCTCGCGGATTCGCTCGATGGAGGTGAGGGTGTCCTCGACGACGTCGTGGAGCAGGCCGGCGGCGACGCAGACCACGTCCAGCTTCATGTCGGCCAGGACGTCGGCGACCTCGAGGGGATGGACGAGGTAGGGCTCGCCGGAATGGCGGACCTGCCCCTTGTGCTCCAGGGCCGAGAACACGTAGGCCCGGCGAAGGAGCTCGAGGTCCGCGTCTGGGCTGTAGGCCCGGACCTTTTCGAGCAGGTCCTCGAAGCGAATCATGCGATTTGGTGTCTAATTCCGTAGAGGAAGGCTCAGGCAGGGGCCCCAGGCAAACCGTGACGCGATGCCTTCGCCTTCTGCCTTGGGTCAATGATAGGGGCGGGGTTGCGGGGGGTCAAGCAACGGGTCTATACTCGGCCTCTTTGCGCGCGGTCCGACGGCCCTTTTGGGGCCAATCACAGTCTGAATGTTTGGGGGGAGACGATGAAATTCGGGTCTTCAGCAGCCCGCCTGGCGGGATCCCCGGCGCGGCGGCCGGGTCTGGGTGCCACGGCGCTCGTGCTCGGGCTGGCGGTCTCGTTGGCCGGCTGCAACTATGTCAACGAAATCCGCGCCAAAAAGGCGTCCCGGGACGCCCATGAGCTCTACGCCAAGAACGATTGGCGCGCCGCGGCGGAAAAGTACGCCGAAGCCATCGAGCTCAACCCCGACAACGGGGACATGTACTTCTACCTGGGCAATGCCTACGACAACATGTATCGGCCGACGCGCCGGGGCGAGCCGAACAACGACGGCTACCTCGAGAAAGCCATCGTCAATTACCGCCTCGGGGCCGAGCGGGCGACGACCCCGGTGGTCAAGGAGCGGTCGCTGCAGTATCTGGTCAACGCGTTCGGTTCCGACCGCCTGAACGACCCGACCCAGGCCGAGCCGGTGGTCAAGGCGATGATCGAGATGGAGCCGCAGGAACCGAGCAATTACTTCGTGCTGGCGAAAATCTACGCGGATTCCGGCGAGTACGAGCTCGCCGAGGAGACCTATCTCAAGGCCAAGGAAGTGCGGCCCAACGACCCCACCGTCTACATGCAGCTCGCCGGCTTCTACAACAGCCAGGGCGATTTTGATAAAACCATCGCTGCCGTGAACGAACGGACCCGGGTGGAGCCGAACAATCCCGAGGCCTACCAGACGCTGGCGACCTACTACTGGGACAAGGCGTATCGCGACTTCCGGCTGAACGACAGCCAGAAGCTGCAGTACGTCCTCGAGGGTCTCAAGGCCGTCGACAAGGCCATCGAGATCCGGAGCGACTACATGGAGGCGGTCGCCTACAAGAACCTGCTGCTCCGCCTGCAGGCCAATCTGGAGAAGGACCCCAAGAAGCAGCAGGCGCTGCTGCGTGAGGCCGACCAGCTCCGCGATCGGGCCGAGCAGTTGCGCAAGCAGAAGTCGGCTGGGACCAGCGAGTAGACGCCCTCCAGGGGCAGTCTGACGAGGGCCGTTTCGCACCCGCGAAGCGGCCCTTTTTCATTTACCGCTGCGTCACGCCCCGGTGGTATCTTCGGGGCGCGGAAGACCATTTCCAGGCGGCTGGCATGTGCGGTTGTGGCACGGAGGAGATGCGATGAGAACGAGGACCAACGCGGGACGGGGCGCCCGCGGTTTTGACGGCGTCAGGCGGTGCCTGGCGCTGCTTGCACTTTGTGCGTTGCTGGCGCCGGCCGCGAGCGCGGCGGGACAGGGAGTCACCACAGGACAGATTGCCGGCGTCGTGACCGACGCCCAGAAGCAGCCGGTAGCGGGGGCGAGCGTGATCGCGATTCACGAACCCTCGGGCACCAGCTACGAGACCACCACCCGCCCGGATGGGCGCTTTTTCATCCCCAACATGCGCGTGGGCGGGCCGTACACGATCACGGTGGCCTACACCGGCAGCGGCAGCGCCGCGTTCGAGCCCGCGACCCAGTCGGACATCGTCGTCAACCTGGGGGTGGCCACCGACCTGCCATTGACCGTCCGGCCGATCTCGGTGACCGAGACGGTGACGGTCACGGCGCAGTCCGACACGGTGTTCAGCTCGGCGCGCACCGGCGCGGCCACCGCCATCGGCCGTGAGGAACTGGCAACGCTGCCGACGGTATCCGGACGGCTGGGCGATCTCACCCGCCTGACGCCGCAGGCCTCGGGGTCGTCGTTCGCCGGCCAGGACACGCGGATGAACAACATCACCGTGGACGGGGCCTATTTCAACAATTCGTTCGGCCTGCGCAACGCGCCGGGCGATACCTCCGGCGTCGCCCCGATCTCGCTCGAGGCGATCGAGCAGGTCCAGGTCAGCGTGGCGCCTTTCGACGTGCGCCAGGGCAACTTCGTCGGCGCCGGCGTCAACACCGTGACCAGAAGCGGCACCAACCGGCTGACCGGCTCCTTCTATCACCGCTTCCGCAACCAGGACTTCGTCGGGACCGAGGCGCAGGGCCTGACGGTCAATCCGGGCACGTTCACCTACCGCAATACCGGCGGCTGGGCGGCGGGCCCGGTCGTGCCCAACCGGCTGTTCCTGTTCGGCAACTACGAGGACGAGAAGGACCTGCGGCCCATTACCACCTTCCGCGCCAACAGCGGCGGCGAACCCGCGGCAGGCAGCACGACCCGGGTCCTGGCCTCCGATCTGAACACGATCAGCAGCCTGGTGCAGCAGCGGTTCGGCTACGAAACCGGCCCCTACGGCGATGTCATCGACGATGAAACGCCGGCGAAGCGGTTCCTGCTCCGCACCGACCTCAACTTGAGCAACTCGCACAAGGTCTTCTTCAAGTACAACCACCTCGACTCGCGCAGCGACGCGCCGCTCTCCACCTCCTCGTCGCTCGGCTTCGGTCGGCAGACGAATACGAGCTTTCTCGGGTTCAAGAACTCGAACTACCAGATTCTCGAGAACATCCGTTCGGGCATCGGCGAGTGGAACTCGATCATCGGCACCAGCATGTCGAACAGCCTGATCGTTGGCTACACGACCCAGGACGAGAGCCGGGGCGACATCGCGCTGTTCCCGTTCATCGATATCCTCGAGGGCACCCAGACCTACACCGCGCTCGGCTCCGAGCCGTTCACGCCGAACAACGAGCTGCGCTACAAGACCTTCCAGCTCCAGGACAACTTCACCAGGTTCGGCAACAAGCACTCGCTGACCTTCGGGGTGAGCCTCGAGCGTTACGAGTCCGAGAACATCTTCTTCCCCGGCAAGCAGAGCGCCTACGTCTACAACTCGCTGGCGGACTTCTACACCGACATCAACGACTACGCCGCCAATCCCAACCGGACGGTGTCGCCGATCACGCTGCGGCGCTTCCAGGTCCGCTACAGCAACATCCCCGGCCAGGACGTCCCGATTCAGCCGCTCCAGGTCTGGTACGGGGGCGGGTACGCGCAGGACGAATGGCGGCCGGCGTCCAACCTGACGGTCACCGCCGGCGTGCGGCTGGACATCCCGTATTTCGGCGACACGGCCTACACCAACGCGACGGCCGACGCGCTGACGTTCCGGGACGAGACCGGCGCGCCGGCGACCTACTCCACCGGCAGCCTGCCCGACCCGAAGGTCCTGTGGTCGCCGCGCGTCGGCTTCAACTGGGACGTCAGCGGCAACCTGCGGACGCAGCTGCGCGGCGGCACCGGGGTGTTCACCGGCCGGCCGGCGTACGTCTGGATCTCGAACCAGATCGGCAACACCGGCGTGCTGACCGGCTTCATCAGCGAGGACAACACGACGTCGCGGCCGTTCAATCCGGATCCGGATCGCTACAAGCCGGCGGCGACCGGCCTCGCCGCCAGCAGCTACGAGCTGGCGCTGACCAATTCGGACTTCCGCTTCCCGCAGATCTGGCGCAGCAACCTCGCCGTCGATCACCGCCTGCCGTGGGGCGTGGTCGGCACCGCGGAACTGCTCTACAACCGTGACGTCAACGGCATCTACTACATCAACGCCAACCTGCCGGCGGCGCAGTCGGCGTTTGTCGGCGCCGACAACCGGCCGCGCTGGACGGGGACGTCGTGCACGGCCCCGACCGCCGGTCCGTGCGTGAACCGGATCCACAACAGCACCGCGAGCGGGCAGATCTCCAACGCCATCGTGCTGAAGAACCAGGACGTCGGGACCTCCTGGAATATCGCGACCTCGCTGTCGAAGACCGACGTGCGCGGCCTGTCGATCAAGAGCGCGTACAGCCTACGGTGAGGCGCGCAACACCGTGGACCCGGGGTCGATCGCCTTCGGCAGCTGGGCCAACAACGCACACTCGAGCGATCCCAACAATCCGGGGGTCGGCTACTCGGCGAACTCGCCCGGACACCGCGTCTTCGCGCTGGTGTCGTACAGCCGCGAGTACTTCAGCTTCGGCGCCACCAGCATCTCGGCGTTCTGGGAGGGCCGCACCATCGGCAATGCCAGCTACGTGTTCGGCGGCGACATGAACGGCGACGGCGCCACCAACAGCGACCTGATCTACATCCACCGCGACATGTCGGAGATGAACTTCTCGCAGTTCACCCACACCAACGGCCGCGTGTTCACCGCTGCCGAGCAGGCGGCGGCATGGGAGACCTACATCCAGCAGGACGACTACCTGCGCAAGCACCGCGGCGAATACGCGGAGCGCGGCGCGGTGTTCCTGCCGTTCGTCCGCCGGCTCGACCTGAGCATCACGCAGGACCTGTTCACCGACATCCGCGGCCGCCGCAACGGCCTGCAGCTGCGCGCCGACTTCCTGAACTTCGGCAACCTGCTGAACAGCAAATGGGGCGTCAGTCAACGGCTGATCCGGAACCAGATCCTGACCAACCCCGGCGCGGACGCGCAGGGCCGCGCGACCTATCGCCTGGCGGTGGTCAACAACGAGCTGCTGACGCAGTCACTGGAGACCACGACGTTCCTGACCGACGTCTACAGCTTCATGATCAGCGTGCGCTACCGCTTCAACTAGACCGCAGACCTCGGGGAGGCGGCGCCGCCGGCGCCGTCTCCCGACTGCGCCCGCCCTCCGGCAACCCCCAGCCTGCCCTCACCGCCGCATCACGCCGACCAGCTCCCGGACGAACTTCGCGGCGACCCGTGCGGTCAGGTCGCGCACGTCCTGGTGCGGGTTGTACTCGACGATGTCCGCGCCGATGACCGGGCCGCGGATGGCCGCGAACAATTCGAGGACGTCGCGGACCGACAGCCCGCCCGGCTCCGGGTGCGACAGGCCCGGCGCGAACGCCGGGTCGAGGACGTCGAGGTCGAGCGAGACGTAGAGCGGTCCCTTCAACCGCGCCAGCTGCGGAATCGCGTCGCGCCAGCGGCCCGCGCCGAGCACCTCGGTGCCGAACTTCGACGCCTGCGCGCGCTGGTGGGCGGTCAACGTGCGCAGGCCGACCTGCACCAGCCGGCTGGCCAGCCGTTCCTCCATGACCCGCGCGAACGGGCAGGCGTGCGAGTAGCGATCGCCGTTGAACTCGTCGTACAGGTCGCCGTGCGCGTCGAGGTGGAGCGACGGCGGGCGGGTCGCCGCGCGCGGCCAGGCCGCGCAGCACGGGATAGGTGATGGAATGGTCGCCGCCAAGCACGAGCGGGCGCGCGCCACGCTGCACCAGGCCGCGAACATGCGCTTCGATCGCGGACCGCGCCGCCTCGCCATCGGCCGGCAATGGCAGATCGCCGGCGTCCTCGAGGACGCCTGGCGCCGCCAGGTCGTCGCCGGCCTCGTTGCAGGCGTTGCTCGACGGCGACCACAGCGCGCGGCGGATGGCCGGGGGCGCCTCCGCGGCGCCGCGCAGGAATGACGAGGAGGCGTCCCACGGTACGCCAACGAGGGAGATGGGCATGGCGGGCATGGCCGCCATCTTACCGGCGGCCGGCGCGGGTCGTACAGCAGAAGGGCCGCCGGATGGCGGCCCTTCGGGTTGGTGCGAGCGCGACGGCGCGGCTACTGCGTGCCGGGCGAAGCGGTGGCGCCCGCTTCGCGGCGCATGCCTTCCGTGACGATGCCGACTTTCTCCACGCCGGCGCCCTTGGCGGCGTCGATGACCTCGACGATGTCGCCGTAGCGCAGGCTGGCGGCGCCGTTGATGAACATCGTCTTGTCCTTGCGCTGCTCGAAGATCGTCCGCAGCCGCTCCTCGAGGTCCTGCACGGTGACGTCCTGCTTGTTCACCGAGATGCGCCGGTCGGCCGAATACTCGAGGACGATCTGCGACACCTCGGACTTCTGGCTCGTTCGGCGTCTTGGTCTCGGCCGGAAGGTTGACGTCGAGGCCGCGCTGCGACAGCGGCAGCGCCGCCATGAAGATGACCAGGAGCACGAGCAGCACGTCGATCATCGGCGTGATGTTCATGTCGCCGGTGACTTCGAGCTTCTTCGCGGTGACGACCTTGTCGGCGCCGAAGTGCTGGTGGGCGTGGGCCATGTCAGTTCCCCCCTCCGGCCTGGCCGGGTCGCACGCGCCGCTCGGTGATGAGGCCCATGTCCTCGATGCCGGCCGCGCGCAGCTCGTCCATCGCCTCCATGATCTTGCCGTACGACGCGTCCTCGTCGGCCTTGATCAGGACGATCTTCTCGGTCTTGTCCTCGAGGATCGACTCGACGCGCCGCCGCAGGTCGGTGTCGGGAATGGGCACGCCGTTGACGTAGTACTCGCCGTTGGCGGTGACCGCGACCACCGTCTGGTCCTGCGTCTCCGGCTTGTCGGCGCTGTTGGACGCCGTCGGCAGCCGGACCGGCGCGCCCTTCTGCAACAGCGGCGCGACGATCATCATGATAATCAGCAGGACGAGCATGACGTCCACCAGGGGCGTCACGTTGATGTCCGACTTTATGCCACCTTTGGCACCGCCGACATCCATTGCCATGGTATCTCTCCCGGTAGGGCCGGCGGCGGCGCCGGCCCCACGCAAAACTGCCGCGAACCCTCGTTACGCCGTCTTCTTGATGAAGTAGTCGACCATTTCCGACGACGAGTTGTCCATCTCGACGTTGAAATACTCGAGCCGGCCCGACAGGTAGTTGTAGAACCAGACCGCCGGGATGGCGACGAACAACCCGAGCGCGGTTTCGACCAGCGCCTCGGCGATACCGGCCGAGACCGCGCCGATGCCGCCCGAGCCGGTGGCCGCGATGCCGACAAACGCGTTGATGACGCCGACGACCGTGCCGAGCAGTCCGACGAACGGGGCGGTGGCGCCGATGGTCGCCAGCCCGGACACGCCCTTCTTCAGGTCGTTCGAGGTCAGCGCGGTGGCGCGCTGAATCGAGCGCCGCACGGTGTCGAGCAGGTCTTCGCGCGACAGGTTGGAACCGGTCTCCTGCTGGAACTGGTACTCCTGCAGCCCGGCGAGCACGACCTTGGCGAGGTGGCTGTAGCGGTACTCCTTCGCCGACGAGAGGGCGATGGCCTCCTTCAGGCGGCCGTCCTTGAGATGCTTGGCGACCAGCGGCGCGTACATCTTCGACTGCTGCGTCGCCTGGCGGAAGGTGTAGAAGCGCTCGATCGCCACCCCGACCGACCAGAACGACATGATGAACAGGACGGCGGCAATGGCCATTGCCGTCGGTCCCATCTGCTCGAACATTTCCACGAGGTCGAGGCCGGCCGACGCCTCCTGCGCAAACGCCGGCGTGCTCAGCAGCACGATTCCGAGCCCCGCGCCTGCCACCCGCCCGATGTGACCCAGCTTCCGACGTTCCATCGCATGCCTCCCGAAAAAGTTCGTGTTACCGCCTGAAAGTGATCGACGAGATTCGTGGCTGGACCGGGGCGGCATGGCCGCCGCCCCGCCCCGTTACTGGAGCGTGAACTGGACGGTGACCGTCATGATCACCGGCACCGGCACACCATTGAGCAGGGTCGGCGTGAACTGCCACTGCTTGACGGCGTCGAGGGCCGCCGCGTCGAGCAGCGGAATCGAGCGCAGCACGCGGGCGTTCTGCACGCTGCCGTCGGCGCCGATCGTCGCCTCGATGATGACAACGCCCTGGACGCGCGCCGACTGCGCAATCGGGGGATAGACCGGCTTGACATCCTTGACCTTGGTCGGGGTCTTGATGTTGCCGCCCACGCGCACCGGCTGCGCCGGCGGCGGCGGCGGCGGCGCCTCGGGGATGCCACCGGTGATCCCGCCAACCACCCCACCTGGAATCCCGCCCTCGACGCCACCGACGTTGCTCTCGAAGCCGGCTTCGATCCCAGTCTCTGGCTTGATTTCCGACGGCGCCTCCACCGGGGCGGCGGCCGGGTTCACTTCCACCTTCGGCGGCGGCGCGGCGCTCGGCGGCGGCGGCGGCGGTGGCGGCGGCGGGGGCGGCGGCGGCGCCGCGGCCACGAACGCCATCATCGACGGCGGCGTCGGCAGCACGTCAGCCGCCATCAGCGGGACGATGACTATCGCTGCAACAGCAATGGCCTCGATCAGCATGGTCAGCGGCACGGTGTACCACGCCTTGCTACCCATCTTGATCGAGGGATCGACGACATCGCCGAACATGTCGCGTGGCACGAGCACTCCTCCCGGCCGGCATGAAGTGACGGCGCAAGACCGCCGATTATAGCGACCGCGTGAAAATAGTGTCAACGAATCGATCCGGCACCGAACCGGACCGACACCAACCGGTACCGATTTAGACACCGCCTCCGGGAGTTTGCTCCCGCGCCGGCGTCACAATTTCCGTCGGTGCGCCGAGCCCCCGCCCGGCCAGCCCATCCAACCCGCACACGCCGCGGCAGCTCCGGGCCGAGACCACCCGCCGCCCCGCCAGCCCGGCCCGACAGGCTGAGCGCTCGGGTCCCGTTTCCCTGCCGCAGCCCAGTATTAGGACACCGGGGCGAACGGCCGGCCCCCGGCGGGGTTCGAACAGCCGCCGAGTCCGGGTCTCAGGACTCGATCCGCATCGCGTAAAACGAACGCCACACGAAGGTCAGGCAAGCGAGGGCAAACACCCCAGAGAGCATCATCGTCAGGGTCGAGCCCTCGGTGCCCCCCGCCAGGAAGATGCCCAGCTCGACCGCCAGCACGCCGAACAGCGTCGTGAACTTGATCACCGGGTTCATCGCCACCGACGAGGTGTCCTTGTACGGGTCGCCCACCGTGTCGCCGACGATCGAGGCCGCGTGCAGGTCGGTGCCCTTCATCTTCAGCTCGGTTTCGACGATCTTCTTCGCGTTGTCCCAGGCGCCGCCGGCGTTGGCCATGAAAATCGCCTGGAACAGGCCGAACAGCGCGATCGAGATGAGATAGCCGATGAAGAAGAACGGCTCGATGAACGCAAACGCCAGGGTGCCGAAGAAGACGGCGAGGAAGATGTTGAACATCCCCTTCTGCGCGTACTTCGTGCAAATCTCGACCACCTTGCGGCTGTCTTCGACCGACGCCTTGGTCACCCCCTCGAGGCGGATGTTCGCCTTGATGAACTCCACCGCGCGGTACGCGCCGGTGGTGACCGCCTGGATCGAGGCCCCGGTGAACCAGTAGATCATCGACCCGCCGGCGAGCAGCCCGAGCAGGAACGGCGGGTGCAGGATGGAGAGCTTCTCCATGCCCGTCGTCAGCCCCTGCGTCAGCCCCATGATGATGGCGAAGATCATCGTCGTCGCCCCGACCACGGCGGTGCCGATGAGGACCGGCTTGGCGGTCGCCTTGAAGGTGTTGCCGGCGCCGTCGTTCTCCTCCAGCAGGTCCTTGGCGACGCCGAAATCCACCGCGAACCCGAAGTCGCGCTGCACTTCCCCTTCGATGCCGGGGATCGACTCGATCTGCGACAGTTCGTAGACCGACTGGGCGTTGTCGGTCACCGGGCCGTAGGAATCGACGGCGATGGTCACCGGCCCCATGCCGAGGAACCCGAAGGCGACCAGGCCGAAGGCGAAGATCGCCGGCGCCTGCATGACGGCGCCGAGGCCCAGGCTCGAGACCAGGTAGGCGATGGTCATCAGGCCCATGATCGTCAGCCCGAGCCAGAAGGCGCTGAAGTTGCCGGCGACCAGGCCGGACAGGATGTTGAGCGAGGCGCCGCCCTCGCGCGACGAGGTCACGACCTCGCGCACGTGGCCGGAGTGCACCGAGGTGAACACCTTGACGAACTCGGGGATGATGGCGCCGGCGAGCGTGCCGCAGGTGATGACGCTCGACAGCTGCCACCACAGGTCGCTGCTGCCGCCGAGCGACGGAATCAGCAGGTAGGACAGCAGGTAAGTGAGCACCACCGAGACGATCGAGGTCAGCCACACCAGCGACGTCAGCGGCGCCTCGAAGTTCATCTTCGCCAGGCTGCCGTAGCGGCTGCGGGCGACGGCGTTGTTGACCAGGTACGACCCCGCCGAGGCGAGCACCATCATCACCCGCATCATGAAGATCCAGACCAGCAGCTGCACCTGCACCTGCACGTCGGTCACCGCCAGCATGATGAAGGAGATGAGCGCGACGCCGGTGACGCCGTAGGTCTCGAAGCCGTCGGCGGTGGGACCGACTGAGTCGCCGGCGTTGTCGCCGGTGCAGTCGGCGATCACGCCCGGGTTGCGGGCGTCGTCTTCCTTGATCTTGAAGACGACCTTCATCAGGTCGGAGCCGATGTCGGCGATCTTGGTGAAGATGCCGCCGGCGATGCGCAGCGCCGCGGCGCCGAGCGACTCGCCGATGGCGAAGCCGAGGAAGCAGACGCCGGCATATTCGCCGGGGATGAACAGCAGGATGGCGAGCATGAACAGCAGCTCGACCGAAATCAGCATCATGCCGACGCTCATGCCCGCCTGCAGCGGGATGTCGCAGACCGGGAACGCCTTGCCGCGCAGGCTGGCGAACGCCGTGCGCGAGTTGGCCAGGGTGTTGATGCGGATGCCGTACCACGCCACGCCGTAGCTGCCGCCGATGCCGATCAGGCTGAAGAGCAGGATGATGGCGATGCGCGAGGCCGGGAACCCGATCATCGCGAAGTAGGCGACGATGATCGTCCCGATGAAGAGCTCGAGGATGAGCAGGAACTTGCCCTGCTGAATCAGGTAGGCCTTGCACGTCTCGTAGATCAGCTCGGAGATCTCGGCCATCGAGCGGTGCACCGGCATCCGCTTCACGCCGGCATACGTCCACGCCCCGAACAGCAGGCCGAGGACGCAGACGACCAGTCCGGAGAGCAGGATCTGGTGCCCGGTCATTCCCAGGAAGTCGCCCTGGTTGAGATCGGGGAGGTGGATGTTCACCTCGCCGCCGGGCATGTGCGGTGCCGGCGCCTCGGCTGGTGCCGGCGGCGCCCCCGGCTGCGCCAGTGCCGCGAGCGGCGCGGCGAGCAGCAGCCCCAGCATCACCGCGAGGGTGGCCGTCGCGCCGGCGACCCGGTGTCGGCGCGGCTGCGCGCCGGCCGGATTTCCATCTATCGGTTGCGTCATGTCTGTAGTCATAGCTTGGTCTGTTCGCTCGGCTCGGTGCGCAGCCGCCCTGGCAGCGCCATCCCGCCGGTGAGAAAGATGCGGACGCCTTCCTCGACGGTCAGGTCGGGGAAGCTCGCCAGTTCACGCGGATACACGAGCACGTCTCCCAGGTAGAGGTGATTGGTCGGGACGTAGACGGCGATCACCGGTTCGGCGCCGCGACCGCGGTCGAGCGTGAACTCGCGCGTCAGGAACCCGAGAATCAACCCGCGCCGCGGGTCCTCGACAATCACCACTTTCTTGAAGCCGGCCTCGTTGTCCGGCGAAAACGCCGCCACCAGCTGCTTGACCGGGGCGTAAATCGTCTTGAACACCGGCACATGCAGCAGGTAGTACTCGGTCCGCTGCAGCACGCGCTTGCCAATCACGTTGGTCGCCAGCGCCCCGACCACGAGGATGATGGCCACCGTGATCAGCACGCCCAGCCCGGGCACCGCGCGGCCGAGGACGCGCACCGAGATCGGCTCGCTGATCCCGTCCACGACCTGGAAGATCCACACCAGCGCCGCGACGCTGATGATGAGCGGCACCGTGACGAAGAATCCCGTGATGAAGCTGCGCCGAAGCCACGACATGTATCACCGCATTGCCAGCCATGCGACAGTCACCGCCGCGAGCGCCAGGCGGTAGTACGCGAACACCACCAGGGTGTGGTCGGCCAGGTAGCGCAGGAAGAACTTGATGGTGAGGTAGCCGACGACCGCGGACACGACCAGTCCGACGGCGAACAGCGTCACCGGCACCGCCTCGATCCCCACCTCCCGCAGCTTCCACCCTTCCCGCGCCGCCGCCGCCAGCACCGCCGGCAGGCTGAGCAGGAACACTAGCCGCGCCGCCGGCGCCCGCTGCAACCCGAGGAGCAGCGCCACCGTCAGCGTCGCACCCGAGCGGGACACGCCCGGCACCAGCGCCGCGGCCTGCGCCAATCCAATCGCCATCGCTTCGCCGTAGCCCACCGTCGTCTCGTCGCGCCGATGCGCGCCCACGCGCTCGGCGACGATCAGGCCGACCCCGCCAATCGCCAGCGTGGCGGCGACGACGGCCGGGGAGCGAATCCCCTCGAACCAGTCGGCGAACAACAGGCCGATCACCACGATCGGCACCGTGCCGGCGACGATGAGGCGCAGCAGCCGCTCGTGGCCGCTGCCGCCGCCGGCCAGCGCCCCCGGCACCGCCCGCAGCAGCGCGATCACGTCGCGGCGAAAGTACAGCACGACCGCCAGGAGCGTCCCCACGTGGCAGGCGACGTCGAACGCCAGCCCGAAGCGGTCCGCGTCCCAGCCGAAGAACGCGCGCGCGAGAATCAGGTGCCCGGAACTCGAGACGGGCAGGAACTCGGTGAGTCCCTGCACGACCCCCAGCAGCGCCGCCGCCAGCAGATCCAACCGCGGCTCGCCTACGATGCCTTACGCCCGCCCGATGCCGGGCGCGCCGGCGTCGCCGCGCGGCCCCTGGCCTGCTTGCCGCTCAGGATGATGGCAATCGCGGCGGCGATGAACACGGTCGAATAGGTGCCGCTGACGATGCCGACCAGCATCGTGAAGGCAAAGCCTTTGAGCACTTCCCCACCGAAGAGATACAGCGCCATCACCGACAGGAACGTGGTCCCGGCGGTGATGATGGTGCGGCTCAGGGTCTGGTTGACGCTGCGGTTGACGACCTGCTCCAGCGGCTCGCGCCTGGTGGTGCGCAGGTTCTCCCGTACGCGATCGAAGATCACGATGGTGTCGTTCACCGAGTAGCCGGTGATGGTCAACAGCGCGGCGACGATGTTGAGCGACAGGTCGTAGCCAAAAAAGACGAGAAACGCCACCGTGACCAGGATGTCGTGAAAGGTCGCGGCGATGGCGCCGATGGCAAAGGCGAAGCGGAAACGCAGGCCGATGTAGATCGTGATCCCGATGATCGAGGCGAGCGTCGCGTAGATCCCCTTCAGCTGCAGGTCGCGGCCGATGACCGGGCCGACGATCTCCTGCGACAGCACCTCGACGCTGCCGAGGTTGGCCGCCTGCAGTCCGCCGAGCACGGCCTGCGCGCCCTGCTCCAGCCCGGCGCCGTCCTCTTCGCCGGCCTGCGGCAGGCGGATCAGCCACTCGTGCTCCGCCGCATCCCCGTACGGCTGGATGACCTTGTCGCCCGGGACGCCCTCGAGCGCGCCACGCACGGCGTCCTCGGCCACCGCCTGCTCGAACTTGACCACCAGCAGCGTGCCGCCGGAGAAGTCGATGCCGAGCGGCAGGCCGCGCGACGACGATCACGCCGGCGCCGGCGAGGATGACCACGGCGGAGAGCGCCAGCGCGTGCCAGCGCCAGCGGATGAAGTTGAAATTGGGATTGGAGAGGATGTCCATGCGCTAGATGCTCAGCTTGGCGACGCCGCGCCGCGACAGCACCAGCTCGAAGAGGGCGCGTGACACGAAGACCGCCGTGAACACGTTGGACAGCAAGCCGATGGTCAACGTCGTGGCGAAGCCGCGAATCGGTCCGGTCCCGAACTGGAACAGGAACGCCGCGGCGATGAGCGAGGCGACGTGGGTATCGAGAATGGTGAGGAAGACGCGGTCGAAGCCCGCGGCCACCGCCTGCCTGACGCCCTTGGCCGTCTGCAGCTCCTCCTTGATGCGTTCGAAGATGAGCACGTTGGAATCGACGCCCATGCCGATGGTCAGGATGAAGCCGGCAATGCCCGGCAGCGTCATCGTCGCCCCGAGGTAGGACATCAACCCGAGCAGGATGACCAGGTTGATGACGATGGCAGTGACGGCGTTGATGCCGGAGAACTTGTAGTAGACCAGCATGAACAGCATGACGAACAGCAGCCCGCCGGTCGCCGCCGTGACCCCGGAGCGAATCGACTCGCGCCCGAGCGTCGGGCCGACCGTGCGTTCCTCGAGATAGGTCAGCGACGCGGGCAGCGCACCGGAGCGCAGCACCAGCGACAGGTCGGCCGCTTCCTGCTGCGTGAAGCTGCCCTGGATGATGCCCTCGTTGTCGATGCGGCTGTTGATCGTCGGCGCCGAGTACACCCGGTTGTCGAGGACCACTGCCAGCTGGCGATTGATGTTGGCGGCCGTGAAGTTGCCGAACTTGCGCGCGCCCTCGCTGTTCAGCGAGAAACCCACCGCCGGCCGGCTGTTCTCGTCCAGCGACGGACGCGAGTTGCGCAGGTCGCGGCCGGACACCGCCGGCACCCGGCGCAACACGTAGTACACCGTCGTCGGCCGGTCGCCCTGCTGCCCGCCCTCGCTGACGCCGGGGAGAATCTGCAGATCGGGCGGCAGGTTGTTGTTGTACGCCTGGCGGGCCTGCGCCTCGTCGCTGAACGGCCCCTGCTCGACCAGCTTGAGCTCGAGCAGCGCCGTCGAGCGGATGATCTGCTTGGCGCGCGCGACGTCGGTCACCCCCGGCAGCTGCACCAGGATCTGGTCGTTGGCGCTGTGCCGCGCGATGATCGGCTCGGCCACGCCGAGCTCGTTGACGCGGCGATCGATCGTCTGCAGGGCCTGCACCACCGCCTCTTCGCGCAGCTGATTGGCCAGGTTCGGCCGCATCGTGAAGGTGTGCGTCCCGGCGCCCGGCGCCCGGTTGTAGGTGAGCTCGATGTCGGTCAGCTGCTGGCGAAACGTCGCGTCCTGCTCGGGCGGGATGCCGTCGACACGGAACTCGGTCGGGCTGACGAAGGTCACCGTCCCGGGCAGGTTCTGCGCCTTCATCAGCTCGCGCAGCCGATCGGCCGTCGTCTCCGTCTCCAGGCGGACCGCGTCGTCGGTCTGCACCCGCATGACCAGGTGTACGCCCCCCTTGAGGTCGAGCCCGAGCCGCACCTTTTCTTCGGGCGGATAGAACGCAAAGACCGACAGCGCCAGGACGCCGACGATGATGAGCAGCTTCCAGCGCAGGTTTTTCGCCATGTTAGTTCCCGCCCGGCGTCGTCTGGACCACCGGTTCCTGCCCCTGATACCCGACGATGGCCGTGCGCGCCACTTCCAGGCGCACGTTCTGCGCCACCTGGAGGTGAATCGACTGCTCGCCGACCTTGGTAATGGCCCCGTAGATGCCGCCGGACGTGATGACCCGGTCGCCCACCTTCAGCGCGCTCAAGAACTCCTGCACCTTCTTCTGCCGCTTCTTCATCGGCAGGAGGATGACGAAGTAGAAAATGGCGAGGACCAGCGCGAACGGCACCAGCTGGATCAGCGGATTGGTCGCCTGCCCAGGCGGCGCGGACAGAGCCAGCACGAATCCGGCTTCGAGCACTTCCCTCGACATCATGGAATCAGCGCGCGGCGGGAAAAGCTCCGGAGGAAATCCTGTCGGAACTTTTCGAACGAGCCAAACGCTATAGCGTCCCTAATCCCCCTCATGGTGTCAAGGTAAAAGTACAGATTATGCAACGTGTTAAGCGTGTTTGCGATGATCTCGCCGGCGAGGAAAAGGTGCCGCAGATAGGCACGTGAGAAGTGCCGGCAAGTGTAGCAGCCGCAGGCCGGATCCGGCGGGTCCGGGTCCTCGGCATGGCGGGTGTTCTTGATGTTGAGCGTCCCGGTGCTGGTGAAGAGCTGCCCGTTGCGCGCATTCCGGGTCGGCATGACGCAGTCGAACATGTCCACGCCGCGGGCCACCGCCTCGACGAGGTCCACCGGCGTACCGACCCCCATGAGATAGCGTGGGTGGTCGGCCGGCAGGAGCGGGGTCGTGGCCGCCACGGTCCGGTACATCTCGTCCGGCGTCTCGCCGACGCTCAACCCGCCAATCGCATAGCCCTCGAAACCGACGCCGACGATCGTCGCGGCGCTGCGGGCGCGAAGATGCGGCGAAGTGCCACCCTGGACGATGCCGAACTGCGCCTGACCGGGGTTGGTGACCGTGACGCCGGCCCGGGCGCCCGCGCGCAACTCGAGCAGGCGCCGGCGGCCGCGCGCCGCCCAGCGCCCGGTCAAGTCGACCGACGTCTGCAAGGCGTCGTCGGTGGCGGGCAGCGCCGGGCATTCGTCGAGCACCATGGCGATGTCGGAGCCGAGCTGGGCCTGGATGTCCACGGCGCGCTCCGGCGTCAGCTCGTACGGGCTGCCGTCGAGGTGCGAGCGAAACGACACCCCCTCCTCGGTCAGCGTGCGCCGGGCGGCAAGGCTGAACACCTGATAGCCGCCGCTGTCGGTCAGGATCGGGCGCGACCACCCCATGAAGCGGTGCAGTCCGCCGAGCCGGGCAATGACGGCGTCGCCGGGTCGCAGGGTGAGGTGGTAGGTGTTGCCGAGGATGATCGCCGCGCCGACGTCCTCGAGGTCGCGGGCGGTCATCGCCTTGACCGTGCCCTGCGTGCCGACGGGCATGAACACCGGCGTCTCGACCGCGCCATGCGGGGTCGTCAGCACGCCGCGGCGTGCCAGTCCGTCGCGATGGGTCACGGTGAACGAAAACATGCGTGTGGAACGCGCCAGCGGCGCGCCGCAACTTGCTATTATCCGATCGTGAAGAAGCTGCGGGTGGGGGTGATTTACGGTGGGCGCTCCGGGGAGCACGAAGTCTCGGTCGCGTCGGCCGCCTCGGTCTTCAAGCACCTCGACCGCACGCGCTTCGAGCCGGTGCCGATCCGCATCGAGAAGGACGGGCGCTGGACCATCGCCGATCGGGCGCCGACCGCGATCTCCGCCGCCGAGGTCATCGAGCAGGCCCGTACCCTGGCGCCGCGCGCGCCACGCGCCGGGCGCGCCACCGTGCTCGTCGCGCACCCGAGCGAGGACACGCTGCTCACCATCGAGCGGCGTCCCGGGCACGACAGTGCCGACGTCGATCAGGCGATCGTGACCGGGCTCGGGCTGGACGTCGTTTTTCCCGTGCTGCACGGGCCCTACGGCGAGGACGGGACCGTGCAGGGACTGCTCGAGCTGGCCAACGTGCCGTACGTGGGGGCCGGAGTCATGGCGTCGGCGATCGGCATGGACAAGTCCGCCATGCGCATCATGTTCGAGGCTCGCGGCCTGCCGGTGGCCGCCTGGATCACGTTCCTCCGCCGCGACTGGCTCGCCGATCCGGCGCGGATGACCGACAGCGCCGTGGCCCTCGGGCTGCCGCTGTTCGTGAAGCCCGCCAACCTCGGTTCGAGCGTCGGCATCTCGAAGGTGACCGCGCCCGGCGAGCTGGCGGCGGCCGTGGACCGCGCCTTCGACTTCGACCGCAAGGTGGTCATCGAGGCGGCCGTGGTCGACGCGCGCGAGATCGAGTGTGCCGTGCTCGGCAACGACGACCCGCTGGCGTCGCTGCCCGGGGAAGTGATTCCCGCGCGCGAGTTCTACGACTACGAGGCGAAGTATCTCGACGGCGCGTCGCGCACCATCGTCCCCGCGGATCTGCCCGGCGACCAGTCGGCAGAGGTCCAGCGGCTGGCCGTCGTCGCGTTCAAGGCGGTGGACGCCGCCGGCATGTCGCGGGTGGACTTCCTGCTCTCGCGCGCCAGCGGCGCGCTCTACGTCAACGAGATCAACACCATCCCGGGATTCACCACGATCAGCATGTACGCCAAGATGTGGGAGGCGAGCGGCCTGCCCTACCCGGCGCTCATCGATCGACTGATCGAGCTGGCCCTGGCGCGCCATGCCGAGAAGCAGCGGCTGCGCACGAGCCTGATGTGAAGCGGTTGGCCGTGCTGACGGCCCTCCTGTGCGGCACCGCTGTCGCCGCACAGCCCGGCCCGCCGGTGCGCGGCTTGACCAACGTCCCCGCGGTCGCCCGCGCCTACGACGCCATCCTCGACGCCGACTTCCTGAACGTCCCGGTCCGCTTGCAGGAAGCCTGCGGCGCGGCGCCCGATGAGGCGTGCCTGGTGCTGGCGGCCGTCTCGGTGCTGTGGGAGATCCAGCTCGATCCGGAGAGCCGCGTGCACGACGCCCGGTTCACCGGGGCCGTCGCGGAGGCGATTGCGGCGTGCGCCGCGTGGGCCGAGCGCGAGCCGCGTCGGGCCGAGGCGTGGTTCTACCTCGGGGCCGCCTACGGCGCGCGCGCGCAGTGGCGCGTCCTGCGCCGCGAGCGGCTCGCTGCCGCGCGGGACGGCAAGCGGATCAAGGAGGCGCTCGAACAGGCGCAGGCGCTCGACCCCGCGCTCGACGATGCCGCGTTCGGCATCGGCATGTACCGCTATTACGCGGCGGTCGCCCCGGCCGCCCTGCGCATGCTGCGGTGGCTGCTGCTGCTCCCCGGCGGCGATCGCCAGGCCGGGCTGCTGCAGATGACCGAGGCACGCGAGCATGGGGTGCTCGTCCGCGGCGAGGCCGACTTTCAGCTGCACCTGATTTATCTGTGGTACGAGGATCGGCCCCACGACGCCCTTGCCCTGGTCCGCGGCCTGCAGGCCCGCTACCCCGGCAACCCGCTGTTCCATCACCTCGAAGCCGAGATCCACGACGTGTACTTTCACGACCCCGCCGCCAGCTACGCCGCCTCGGCGCGCCTGCTGAGCCTGGCCGACCGGCGCGAGGTCCACGACCCGGGGCTGGCGTCGGTGTACGCCCGCCTCAACATGGCGGATCAGCTCGGCCAGCTCGGCGAAACCGACCGCGCCCGCTCGCTGCTGACGACGCTGATCGCCGAACGCCCGGCCCGCCCGCACGGGGCCCTGTCGCGTGCCAGGGAAAAGCGGGAGGAACTGGGGAGAGCTGGGGGAACTGGGGGAACTAAGAACGAAGGACGAAGGACGAAGAACTAGAACGGAGGAACGGAGGAACTAAGGAACGGAGCACGAAGTGGTTCAGTTCGATCGGTCGCTCTCTTTCGCGGGTCGCGTCGTTCTGTCGGTCGCGTCGTTCTGCGTTCGCGTCGTTCTGTCGTTCGCGTCCTCCCTTCGTTCCATCGTTCGTCGTTCCGTCGTTCTAGCTCTTCGTCCTTCGTTCTTCGTTCCTCGTTCCCCGCCTATCGCCTTCGTTCCCCGCCTATCGCCGTGCACACTTTCATCCGACATTTCCCAGTGAGCGGCGCGCGCGCGATCGTGGCGCGCGTCGTGCGGGCTCGTGGGGGAGTGTGAGACGACAGGCACGAGGCGGAGTTGACTCGACGACATCGTTTGGGCGTGGTCCGGACGCGACGATCGAGCCAAAGTTTTGACAAGCGATGACGCTTTGTGCTTGACATCACAATTTTCTCGCCCATAATCTACATCTGGTATGAGGGTGGAACGCTCAGACAACGGCTTGTGAACCTCTGAGACTCCAGTTGCGGAGTCTCATCCCCACAACCGCTGTCGCCAGTTGGCGCGAGCCGAACCCCTTCAGGAGGACCAATGGCGAAGAAAGCAAAGAAGGCGGCCAAGAAGGCCAAGAAGGCGAAGAAGAAGTAAGACTGGCCGCTCTGAAATGGGGCGGTCTCTTCTGAGCACTGCCCCACCTTTTCTTCTGCCCTGAGCCCATGCCAGAGGGCACGTATAGCGCGCGACCGCAAGCGCGCGACAGAGCGTGAAGGAGCCGGCACGCGCGGGCTGAGTGCCAGGCGGCAGAGGCGACCGCGGTGGCGCGGCATCACCTTCCGCATCAACCCAACCTGAAGGGGGGGATTAGACCAATGGCGAAGAAAGCAAAGAAGGCGGCCAAGAAGGCCAAGAAGGCGAAGAAGCGCTAACCACGCATCGCCGATCTAGAGATCAAGGGGGGTGGCCAACGGGTCGCCCCCTTTTTTGTACCGCCTCCGGCGCGACCCGGTCTTCCGGCCCCGTCACTGCTGGCCGATCCAGGCCACCCCGTCCCAGACCCGCACCGTCCGGATCTGATCCCACTGCTGCACGCGATCGACCACGTCCATGCCGGCGACCACCCGCCCGAACACGGTGTAGCGCGCGTCGAGGTGCGGCTGCGGCGTGTGGGTGATGAAGAACTGGCTGCCTCCCGTGTCCTCCCAGTCCAGGGCCATGCCCACCGTGCCGCGCAGAAACGGCCGCTGGTTGAGCTCGTCGCGGATCGTGTAGCCCGGGCCGCCTTCGCCGTCGCCGCGCGGGTCGCCGTCCTGGATCACGAAGTTGGCGACCACGCGATGCACCGGCGTGCCGCCGAGAAAATTCTTGCGCGCCAACGCCACGAAATTGGCCACCGTCCGCGGCGCATCGAGGACCGCCAGCTCGATCTGAATCATCCCCTTGTCGGTCTCGATGTAGGCCATCGGCGACACCGGCGGCTCGATGAGCGACGGCAGGTCGTTCAGCTCGGGTGGCCCCGACGCCGGCGCCGGGCGGATCGCCGCCGCCACTTCGGCCGCCGGATCGAGCTTGCCGAGCAGCGCCGCCGCCCGCACGCGCAGCGCCCAGTCGCGATCGCCGAGCGCGCGGTCGAGCAGCGGCCGCGCCGCCGCCGGGTCGAGCTCGACCAGCGCCGCCAGGATCGCCGCGCGCGCTACGTAGGTCGGGTCCTTGTCGGCCGTCTCGTACGACTGCACCAGCGCCGGGACCGCCGGCCGTGACTTCAACCGCGCCAGGCCGGCCGCCGCGGCCATGCGCACGACCGGATCCTCGGCCGCGAGGCGCGCGATCAGGACGGACTCGGCGTCGGCCGCTGCGGCCGCGACCAGCGCGCCCAGCACCGCCGGAATCACCCGCTGGTCGGCATCCTTCAGCATGATGTCGAGGCGCGGACGAGCCCGCTCGGCATCGAGCGTGCCCAGCGCCGCGGCCACCGCCGCCCGCACGGTCCAGTGCGCGTCGGGTTCGATGCCCGACAGCACGGTGAGGAACATGTCGCGGTCGGTGCGCGCCAGGGCGGTGAAGGCGGCCGCCCGCATCGCCGGCCACGCATCGGTCAACACGTCGACGAACAGATCGGTGGTCGCCGGGGCGGCGAGCTGACCCAGCGCGACGAGGGCCTCGTGACGCAGGTTGGCATCCAGTTGAGGCGTACGAATGACCGTGCTCAGGGCCGCCACCGCGTCCGGGGCCGCGAGATCGGCCAGCGCGCGCACGGCCTCGATGCGGACGTTGCTCACCTCGCGCTCGTTGCCGACGATGGCCACCAGCGGCGCGACGGCGCGCGCCTCCTTGACGATGCCGAGCCCCCGGGCCGCAAACGCGCGGGTCATCGAGCCGGGCGATTGCAGCAGCGCGAGCAGCACCGGACCGGCCCGCGGATCGGCGATGCGGCGAAAGGCATAGGCGACCGGCCACCACTGGCTGATCGGCTGCCCGGCCCCGTCGAGCAGCACCGCCGCGAGCTGATCGTAGGCGTGCAGGCGCACCAGCGCGTAGATGCCGAGGCGAACCGCCTCGACCGCGGGCGGATGCGGATACTCCAGGTCGTCGGGGGCGATGCCGGCGAGCGCGCCGGCTTTCACGTGCCCCTGCATCATGGCGGCCACGGCGTCGGCGGCCGGCTGGTGCGCGAGCAGGCCGAGCGCCTCGGCGGCGCGCCCGTGGACCAGCGGATCCGGATCGGCGAGCGCCGCCTGCAGCGCGTCGGCCGCCGAGGCGTCGCCGATGAGGCCCATCGCAAAGGCGGCCATCTGCCGCACTTCTGGATCGTCGTCGCTGGCCAGCACCGGCCGCAGCGGCGCCACGCCGGCGGCGAGACCGACGCGTCCGATTGCCAGGGCCGCACGGCGGCGGACGCGCGCTTCCCCGTCGGCGAGTAGCGCAACCAGGTCCGGGTGCGGCGGCGCGGCCGGGGCCGCGATCGGCGCGCCGCGCCGGCCCGCCGGCGCTGGGGCTGGCGGCGGCGCGGGCGGCGGTGTCAGCGCGAGGAGGCGATCCTCCTCGAGCCGCAGGATCCAGCCCATCTTGTCCGCGAAAGTCAGCGGCGCGAAGCGGGATGGCGGCGCGACGGGGGCCGAGGCACAGGCCGCGAGCAGGGCCAGCGCCACGCTCCCGGCCGCGAGACGAATCGGGGAATGCGCGGTCATGCGGTGGCGAGACTCGAGTGGTCGAGCGAGACCATCCGCAAGGTGGCGCGCTCGACCCGATCGGCGACGATCCGCACGCCGATGCCGGGGCCCTCGGGCACGGCGATCGTGCCGTCGGCGGCCACGTCGACCGGTGGATCGATCAGGTCGGGTTCATAGTACCGCTTGCTGGCAGCGATGTCGCCCGGCAGCGAGAAATTGGGCAAGCTGGCGAGGTGAATGTTGTGCGCCCGGCCGATGCCGGTTTCCAGCATGCCGCCGTGCCACACCGGGATGCCGTGCTCGGCGCACAGATCGTGGAGGCGGATCGACTCGCGGTGCCCGCCGACCCGCCCGGGCTTGATGTTGATGATGCGGCAGGCGCCGGCGGCAATGGCGTCGCGGGCGATGCGCACCGAGTGGATCGACTCGTCCAGGCAAATCGGCGTCGCCAGCGCCGCCTGCAGCGTCGCATGGTCGCTGACGTCGTCGTAGTCGAGCGGCTGCTCGATCATCATCAGCGCGTGCGCGTCGAGGCGCGCCAGGTGGGCGGCGTCGGCCAGGCTGTAGGCCGCGTTGGCATCGACCATTAACGGCACCTCGCCGAAGGTGGCGCGCACCATCTCCACCGCGGCGATGTCCCAGCCGGGCTTGATCTTGATCTTGATGCGCTGGTAGCCGGCGGCGAGCTCACGCTCGATGCGGCCGCGCAGGTCGTCGAGCGAATCCTGGATCCCGATCGACACGCCGGACGCGATGCGCGTGCGGGTGCCGCCGAGCACGCGGCTGAGCGGCTGACCCTGCACCCGGGCGTAGAGATCCCACGCCGCCATCTCCACGGCGGCCTTGGCCATGTGATGGCCGCGTACCGGCCGCAGCCGGTCGAACACCTCGCGCGGGTGCGCGACGCTGGCGCCAAGCAGGCGCGGCGCGAGGAACTCGGTGATGATGTGCCAGGCGGTCTCGGTGGTCTCGCTGCTGTAATAGGGGTTGGCCTCGGCGACCGCCTCGCCCCAGCCCTCCTCGCCCTCGCCGGCGAGGCGGACGAGCAGGAACGAGCGATCGTAGCTGCGGCCGAAGCTGGTTTCGAAGAAGCTCACGAGGGGAAGGCGGCAGAGCCGCAGGTCGAGTCGATCGATGCGCACTGAGGCCTCTGGTCGGCGGGAGCGCCGGCTGCGGACACGATATCACGCGCGCTTGCGCCGGTTTGCCACCGGTTTATATACTCCAGCTGCCCGTGCCGTTTCGCTACCTCGCCATCGAAGGGCCGATCGGCGTCGGCAAGACGCGGCTGGCCGAGCGGCTGGCGAGCCGCATCGATGGCAGCACGGTGCTCGAAGAGGCCGACAACCCCTTCCTCACCGACTTCTACAACGAACGCCCGGGCGCGGCGCTGCAGGCGCAGTTGTTCTACCTGCTGAACCGCCACCGCCAGCTGACCGCGCTCCGCCAGGCCGACCTGTTCCAGCACACGGTGGTGTGCGATTACCTGTTCGACCGCGACAAGATCTTCGCCTACCTCAACCTCGACGACAACGAGCTGTTCATCTACCAGCGGCTGTACGACCTGCTGGCGCGCGACATCCCGGCGCCCGATCTCGTGATCTACCTGCAGGCGCCTACCGACGTCCTGCTCCGCCGCCTCAAGGACGCGCCGGCCGATCCCGACCACCCGCGGCCGCGTCCGGAGGCCGAGTACCTGCGCGAGCTGAACGAGGCCTATCAGCACTTCTTCTTCCACTACACCGCGACGCCGCTGCTGGTCGTCGAAACCTCGCAGTTCGATCCGGAGACGAGCGACCAGGCCGTGGACGACCTGGTGCGGCAGATCGACGGCATGGGCCGCGGCACGCAGTATTACGTGCCGCGAACCGCGGGAACGAAGAAAGAAGAACGCAGGACGAAGACCTAGCACGCCTCCCTTCTGCTAAGCTCCCCCCATGGCGTGGTTCAAGAAAGCGCGCAAGCCGATTGCCGCGCCCGACAAGGCCAGCCGCGTGCCCGAGGGGCTGTGGGTGAAGTGTCCCCAGTGCGACGCCATCATCTACACCCGCGACCTCGCCAAGAGTCTGAGCGTCTGTACCAAGTGCGGGCATCACTTCCGCCTGACGGCGCGCGAGCGCCTGCTGTCGCTGTTCGACGGCGAGCACTGGGTCGAGCAGGACGCGGCCTTGCGCTCGAACGATCCGCTGACCTTTACCGATACCAAGCCCTATCGCGACCGGCTGACGGCGAGCCGCGCCGCCACCGGCCTGGCCGACGCCATCATCGTCGGCGTCGGGCGGATCGACGGCCTCGAGGCGGTCGTGGCCGCGATGGAGTACGCCTTCATCGGCGGCAGCATGGGCGTGGTGATGGGCGAGAAGCTGGTCCGCGCCGCCGAGACCGCCCTCGAGCGCCGCCTGCCGCTGATTATCGTGTCGTGCTCCGGCGGCGCGCGCATGATGGAGGGGGCGCTGTCGCTGATGCAGATGGCCAAGGTCTCCGCCGCGCTGGCGCGGCTCGACCGGGCGCGCATCCCGTTCATCTCGGTGCTCACCGATCCCACCACCGGCGGCGTCACCGCGAGCTTTGCCATGCTCGGCGACCTCATCATCGCCGAGCCCAAGGCCCTCATCGGGTTCGCCGGCCCGCGCGTCATCGAGCAGACGATCCGGCAGAAGCTGCCCGAGGGATTCCAGCGCAGCGAGTTCCTGATCGAGCGCGGCATGCTCGACATGGTGATCGATCGCCGCGAGCTGAAGCCGGCGCTCGCCCGCGCGCTGCGGTTCATGATGCCGGTGCCATGACCGCCCGCGCGCGGCTGTTCGCGCTCGAGCGCTTCGGCGTCAAGCTCGGCCTCGACCCCATCCGCCAGCTGCTCGACGCCCTCGACCGGCCGCACACCGCGTGGCGGGCCGTCCACGTCGCCGGCACCAACGGCAAGGGCTCGGTGACCGCCATGGTGGAGCGCGGCCTGCGCGCCGCCGGGCATCGCACCGGCCGCTACACGTCGCCGCATCTGGACCGGATCGAGGAGCGGATTGCCGTCGACGGCGCGGCCATCGACGCCGCCCGCTTCGACGAGCTGGCCGCCGACGTGCTGGCGGTCGTCGATCGCCTGCGCGCGAGCGGCGCGCTGCCGGCGTGGCCCACGTTCTTCGAGGTCACCACGGCGATGGCGTTCGAGGCGTTCCGCCGCGCCGGCGTGGACGTGGCCGTCGTCGAAGTGGGGCTGGGCGGGCGCTTCGACGCCACCAACGTGCTCACGCCGGACGTCACGGCGATCACGTCGATCGCGCTCGACCACGAGCGGCATCTGGGCGCGACGCTGGCGGCCATCGCCGGCGAGAAGGCCGGCATCATCAAGCCCGCGGTCCCGGTCGTCGTCGGCGACCTGCCGGCGGCCGCGCACGCGGTCGTCGCCGCCGCCGCGGGTGAGGCCGGCGCGCCGCTGGTCAACGCCGGGCCGGACCTGGTCGCCGCCTCGGTGCTCGACCGCGGCCGCGCCACCGTGACGCTGGGTACGCCGGTGGCCGCGTATCCGCCGATCACGCTGGGCCTCAACGGCGGCCATCAGGTCGCCAACGCGGTCGTCGCCGCCCGCACGCTCGAGATCGGCCGCGAGCGCGGCCTCGCCGCCGGGCCGGCCGACATCGTCACCGCCCTGTCCGGCGTGGACTGGCCGGGGCGGCTGGAGTGGCTGTGCCTGGAACCGGATCGCCACCTTCTCATCGACGCCGCGCACAATCCCGCCGGCGCAGCGGGCGCTGGCCGATTACCTGCGGGACGCGGCGGTGGCGCCCCTTCCCTGCGTCCTCGCCGTCATGCAGGACAAGGACGTCGAGGCCATCGTGCGGGCGCTGGCGCCGGTCGTCTCCGCGTTCATCGCGACCGAGGTCGCGTCGGAGCGCGCGACGCCGGCCGCCGACCTCGCCGCGCGCATCGCCCGCGCCTGTCCCTCGGCGCCGGTCGGCACCGAGGCGGACGCCGATGCCGCCATCGCGCGCGCGTTCGCCGGCGCGCGGCGTGCGCTCATCGCCGGCTCGATCTTTCTCGTCGGGCCGGCCCGCGCGCGGCTGCTCGCGCGCGGCGCCACACCGGCGGCAAAACCCTTCTGATATTCTTCCGTAGTCGGGCGACCCGGTGGCTCGCCCCGTGCTTCTTGATGCCTCGTCCCGTTGTCCGCGCCCTGCTCATCCCGCTCGTGCTGGCGGCCAGCGCCGCTCCGGCGGCAGCGCAGCTCATCCCTGGCTGGGACACCAAGCAGTTCTCGTTCGAGCAGATCGACGCCGATCGCATCCGACTGATGCGCGAGGTCGAGATCAACGGCGTCGGCGCCAACGCCGGCCAGCAGATCTTCGCCGACGAGCTGATCTGGAATCTCACCACCGGCGAGTTCGAGGCGAGCGGCAACGTCCTGTTGGTCTCGCCGACGGCGCGGATGGCGTCGGAGCGGGTGGTGTTCAACACCCGCACGGGCCTCGGGACCTTCTACGCCGCGTCCGGCCTGGCGTCGCTCGGCGAGCGCGCCGCCCAGGACAAGAGCATGTTCGGCACGTTGGAGCCGGACATCTATTTCTACGGGCAGACGATCGAGAAAACGGGCGAGGATCGCTATCGGGTCTCCAAGGGCGGCTTCACCACCTGCGTGCAGCCGACGCCGCGCTGGGAGATCGTCAGCGGCAGCACCACGATCAACCTCGAGGACTACGCCATCCTTCGCAACGCGGTGGTGCGGGTCAAGGACGTCCCGGTCTTCTACCTCCCGATCATGTACTACCCGATCCAGAGCGACGATCGAGCGACCGGGTTCCTGCTGCCGACCTACGGCCGCTCGACCTATCGCGGCCAGTCGCTGAGCAACGCCTTCTTCTGGGCGATCAATCGCAGCCAGGACCTGACGCTGATGCACGACTGGTTCACCAAGACCGGCCAGGGCTCCGGCGCCGAGTATCGCTACGCGGCGGCGCCCGGCGCCGACGGCTTCCTCCGCGGCTACTGGCTGAACGAGCACGAGGCCTCGTTCACCAGCGGCGGCGCCGTCACGACCACCCCGGCGCGGCGCAGCTACGAAATCCGCGGCGGCGCCTCGCAGCCGCTGCCCGCCGGGCTGCGCGCACGCACCCGGGTGGACTACTTCTCCGACCTGACGACCCAGCAGCTGTACAACACCAACATCTACGAAGCGTCGCTGCGCCAGCGGACGATCGAGGGCAGCGTCACCGGCTCGTGGTCGGGCGTCAGCGTCACCAGCAACTTCCGCCGCAGCGAGTTGTTCTCGTCGGAGACCGACTCGATCGTCAACGGCTACACGCCGTCGATTACCGCCGGGCTGTCGAGCAAGCGGCTCGGCCGGTTGCCGGTCTACGTGGCGGTCAACAGCGAGGCGAGCCGGATCCTGTATCTCGAGCGCGCCTCGGCTGGAGAAACCGACAAGAGCCTGGGCCGGGTGGACGTGGCCCCGACCGTGCGCGCCGCCCTGACGACCTGGCCGTTCCTGAGCGTCAACGGCACGGCCACCTATCGCCACACCTACTTCTCCGAGAGCCAGGACGGCAACGGCGTGCAGGTGCCGGTGGCGCTCACGCGCCGCTACTTCGATCTGCGCGCCGACCTGACCGGGCCGGTGTTCAGCCGCGTCTTCACTCCGAACAATGCGCTGGCCGACCGCCTGAAGCACGTCGTCGAGCCGAACGTCAATTTCCAGCGCGTCACCGACTTCGACAACCAGGATCTGGTGCCGGCCATCGCCGGGTCGTATGACTTCATCGTCGCCGGCGTGACCCGGGTGAACTACGGGCTGACCAACCGGATTCTCGTGCGCAAGGCGCCGGCGGATCCGGCGGCGGCCTCGGCCTCGGCGGCCCCGCGCGAGCTGCTCAGCATCGGCGTCACCCAGAGCTATTACACCGACCCGCTCGCCAGCCGCTTCGACCTGACCTACCAGTCCAGCTATGGCTACCGGCCGGCGAACAGCTTCTCGCCGATCGCCCTGACGGTCCGCGCCGCACCCACGGCGTTCAGCACCGGGACGCTGCGCCTCGAGTACGACGCCCGGCTTGGCGTCCTGCAGGGGCTCAATGCCACCGGCAGCACCACCTACCGGGCGGCGCAGACCTCGGTCGGCTGGAGCACGAGCCGCATCGACGCGACCTCGCGCAACAACGCGCTGAACGCGTCCACGACGCTGCAGTTCCTCAACGGCACCACCGGCGGCAGCTTCTTCCTCAACTGGGACATCGGGCGCAAGTACGTCATTCAGCAGCGCTGGGTCGGCTTCTACAACGCGCAGTGCTGCGGCCTCGCCGTCGAGTACCAGGAGTACAACTTTCCGTCCATCGGCTTCCCGATTCCCAAGGATCGGCGGTTCAACCTCTCGTTCACCCTGGCCGGGATCGGCACCTTCTCGAACTTCTTCGGCGCCTTTGGCGGCGGCGGCGGACGGTATTGAGGCCGCGGCGGGCGGCGGCGCCGCGCCGGCGGCGGCGGGTGAAGTAAGATCGACGGCCGCACATGAAGGGGTTGATTCTGAGCGGCGGCAAGGGGACGCGCCTGCGGCCGCTGACCTACACCAGCGCCAAGCAGCTCGTCCCGGTCGCCAACAAGCCGGTGCTCTTCTACGGCATCGAGGCGCTCGTCGAGGCCGGCATCCGCGACATCGGCATCGTCGTCGGCGAGACGCAGGCCGAGATCCGGGCGGCGGTGGGCGACGGCTCGCGCTGGGGCATCAAGACGACGTTCATCGAGCAGGACGCGCCGCGCGGACTGGCGCACGCGGTCCTCATCAGCGAACCGTTCCTCGCCCAGGAGCCGTTCGTGATGTATCTGGGCGACAACCTGCTGAACAAGGGCATCGTCCCCTTCGTCGAGCAGTTCTCGCGGCTGCAGCCGGCGGCGCAGATCCTGCTCACCCCGGTGCCGGACCCGCAGATGTTCGGGGTCGCCGAGCTCGAGGGCGGCAAGGTGATCCGGCTGGTGGAGAAGCCGCAGGCGCCGAAGAGCAACCTGGCGCTGGTCGGGGTGTACATGTTCGGCGCGGCGATCTTCGAGTCGGTCAAGCGCATCGCGCCGAGCTTCCGCAACGAGCTCGAGATCACCGATGCGATTCAGGACCTGATCGACCGCGGCCTGACGGTCACGCCGCATCTGGTGGACGGGTGGTGGAAGGACACCGGCAAGCTCGAGGACATGCTCGAGGCCAACCGCCTCATCCTCGACACGTTCGAGCGCACGCTGGCCGGGCAGTGCGACGGCGAGTCGCGGATCGAGGGCAAGGTGGTCATCGAGGCCGGCGCGGTGATCGAGCGGACGGTGATCCGCGGGCCGGCGATCATCGGCGCCCGGACGCGGGTGACCGACGCCTACGTCGGCCCCTTCACCTCGATCATGAACGACGTCGAGATCCGCAACTCCGAGATCGAGCACAGCATCGTGCTCGAGGGCTCGCGCCTGCACGACATCGGGACGCGGGTGGCGGACAGCCTGATCGGCAAGAATGTCCGCATCACGCGCGTGCCGGTCAAGCCGTCGGCGTACCGGTTCATGCTCGGCGACAACTCGGAAGTGTGGATCCGCTGATGAAGGAGCCGACGTGAGCAGCACCCCGACGCGCTATCCGGCGGCGGCCGCGCGCCCGCCGCGCATCGAGGGCGTCAAGGTCAAGCCGCTGCGCGTGGTTCCCGACGAGCGCGGGTGGCTGATGGAGGTGCTGCGCGCCGACGAGGCCGAGCTGTTCGTGAAGTTCGGCCAGGCCTACATCTCGGCCACCTACCCCGGCGTGGTCAAGGCCTGGCACTACCACCGGGTGCAGACCGACAACTTCGCCTGCGTCGCCGGCATGATCAAGCTGGTCCTGGTCGACACGCGCGACGGATCGCCGACCGCGGGCGCCGTGAACGAGTTCTTCCTCGGCACCGAGAACCGGACGCTGGTGCAGATTCCGCCGCTGGTGTATCACGGCTGGAAGTGCATCAGCACGGAGATGTCGCTGGTCCTCAACCTGCCGACCGAACCGTACCACTATGCCGAGCCGGACGAATACCGGCTCGACCCGCACAACACGCTGCCCTACGACTGGACGCGCAAAGATGGTTGAAGTGCTCGTCACCGGCGGCGCGGGGTTCATCGGCAGCAACTTCGTGCGCCACGCGCTGGCCAGCCATCCCGACTGGCAGGTCACGACCCTCGACAAGCTGACCTACGCCGGCCGGCGCGAGAACCTGCACGACGTCCTCGACGACCCGCGGCACACCTTCGTGCACGGCGACATCTGCGATGCCGCCACCGCCGCGCCGCTGGTCGAGCGCGCCCACATCGTGGTCCATTTCGCGGCGGAGACGCACGTCGACCGCTCGATCATGTCGGCCGGCGACTTCATCCGCACCGACGTCGAGGGGACGTTCGTGCTGCTCGAGGCGGCGCGGCGGGCGCCGGCGCTGCGGCGATTCGTGCAGATCTCGACCGACGAGGTCTACGGCAGCGTGCCGCACGGCGCCAGCACCGAGCGCGACGAGCTGCGGCCGCGCAATCCCTACTCGGCGAGCAAGGCCGGCGCCGACCGGCTCGCCTACAGTTACTTCGCCACCTACGACGTGCCGGTGATCGTCACCCGCGCGTCGAACAACTACGGCCCCTACCAGTTCCCGGAGAAGGTGCTGCCGCTGTTCGTCACCAACCTGGTCGACGACCGGCCGGTCCCGCTCTACGGCGACGGCGGCAACGTCCGCGACTGGCTGCACGTGCTCGACCATTGCCGCGCCGTCGACCACCTGATCGAAGCGGGCGCGAACGGCGAGGTCTACAACATCGGCGGCGGCAACGAAGTGCGCAATCTCGATCTGACCCACCGGCTGCTCGAGCTGATGGGCAAGCCGGCCTCGCTCATCAAGCCGGTCGCCGACCGGCCCGGGCACGATCGCCGCTACGCGCTCGACACCAGCAAGCTGCGCGCGCTCGGCTGGGCGCCGCAGGTGGCGTTCGACGATGGCCTGCGCGAGACGGTGGAGTGGTACCGGACCAACGAGTGGTGGTGGCGCCCGATCAAGGAGGGCGACCCCGCCTACAAGGCCTACTACGCCGCGCAGTACGACCGCCGATCCTGAGCTGACGATATGCCGGCACCGATTCTCGTGACCGGGGCGGCCGGTTTCGTCGGCGGCCATCTGCTCGACCTGCTCGCCGGCTCGCCGTGCGAGATCGTCGGCTGGTACCGTCCCGACGCGACCCCGCTCCGTCCCCGACCGGCGGTGACCTGGGCGGCGATGGAGCTGCTCGATCGCGAGGCGGTCGCCGGCGCCCTCGCCGAGGTGCGCCCGGACGCGGTCTACCACCTGGCGGGCGCGGCGCACGTCGCCGAGTCCTGGGCGCGGCCGGTGGAGACCTATCAGGGCAACGTCCTCGCCACGCATCACCTCTTCGAAGGACTGCGCGCCGCCGGCCTGCGGCCGCGCGTGCTCGTGCCCGGGTCGGCCATGGTCTACCGCCCGCAGGACCGGCCGATCCGCGAAGACGATGTCCTCGAGCCGATGAGCCCGTACGCCACCAGCAAGCTGGCGCAGGAGATGCTGGCGCGCCGCGCCTGGGACACCGACGGCCTGCCGACCATGATCGCCCGCTCCTTCAACCACGTCGGCGCGCGGCAGGAGCCCTCCTTCGTGGCGGCTGGCATCGCCCGCCAGATCGCGCTCATCGAGGCGGGCCGGCAGGCGCCGGTGCTGTCGGTGGGCAACCTGGCGCCGCGGCGGGACCTCACGGACGTGCGCGACACGGTGCGCGCCTACGCGGCGATGATGGCGGCGGCGACGCCGGGCGTGCCCTACAACGTGTGCTCCGGCTACGGCGTGTCCATCGATGCGCTGGTGCAGGAGTTCGTGCATCGCGCCCGCGTGCCGGTGACGATCTCGCAGGATCCCACACGCTTCCGTCCCAACGACGTTCCGCTGCTGGTCGGCGATCACCAGCGCGTCACGGCGGACACCGGCTGGACGCCACAGATTCCGTTCGGCCAGACGGTGGACGACCTGCTCGACTACTGGAGACAGCGGATTCACGAGGCGTGATGCGCGTCCTCGTGACCGGGGGAACGGGATATCTCGGGCGCGCGGTGGTGAAGGCGTTGATCGCCGCGGCGCACGAGCCGGTCGTGCTCGCCCGCGGCGCGCGGCGGAGCGGCGTCGCTGCCCGCACCATCGACGCCGATATCCGCGATGCCGCGGCCGTCGAGTCCGCCGCCGACGGCTGTGACGCCATCTGCCATCTCGCCGCGCTCGTCGCCCTCTGGCGGGTCCGGTCGGCGGAGTTCGACGAGATCAACGTCGGCGGCTTGCGCAACGTGCTCGCCATCGGCGCACGGAAGCGGCTGCGCGTGATCCACACCTCGTCGTTTCTCGCCCTGCCCCCGGCGGGCTGGCCGGCGCCGATTCAGGCCAACGACTACCAGCGGACCAAGGTGCTCGCCGAGCGCGAGTCGGCCGCCGCCGCGGCGCACGGCGCGGACGTGGTGCGGCTTTATCCCGGCGTCATTTACGGCCCGGGGATCGCGTCGGAGGGCAACCTCATCGGCCGTCTGGTCGCGGACCATCTCGCCAGGCGGCTGCCCGGGATCGTCGGCGCTGACCGCATCTGGTCGTGCGCCTGGGTGGACGATGTGGCGGACGCGCACGTGCGGGCCGCCGAGCGCGCCGCCGCGGGTAGCAGGTATGCGCTCGGCGGCGAGAACCTGCCGCTGCGGCGCGTGTTCGACGCGGTGCAGTCCGTCACCGGCACCGCCCCGCCGCGCGAGATTCCATCGGGCCTGGCCACGGCGATCGGCGCGGTGGAGGAAGTCCGCGCGCGGCTGTTCGGGTCGGCGCCCCTCGTCACCCGCGGCGCGGTCCAGATTTTCAAGCACGACTGGCCGCTCGACAGCAGCGCGGCACAGCGTGACCTCGGCTACCGCGTGCGCCCGCTCGCCGAGGGGATGGCGGCGCTGCTGGCCGGCACCGCCGGCGGCGGGCGTGACTCGCGGTGACCGGCTACTCCGAGACCCGCCGCCAGGTCCTGCACGTCGCGATGGCCGGCTTCGCGCTGCTGCTGCGCGACCTGACGTGGGAGCAGGCGGCGGGGATGGCCGTGGCCGCGCTCGCCTTCAACGCGCTGCTGCTGGCGCGGATCGCACCCGGCATCGTCCGCGAGACCGATCGGGGCGGGGCGCGCGCCGGCCTGCTGTACTACCCGCTCGCGGTGCTCGTCCTGATTCTCCTGTTCCGCACGCGCCTCGACATCGCCGCCGCCGCGTGGGGCGTGATGGCGTGCGGCGACGGGTTCGCGACGCTGGCGGGCCGGGCGCTCCGCGGACGGCGTGTGCCGTGGCATGCCGACAAGCACCTGAGCGGGCTCGCCGCCTTCATCGTCGCCGGCGCGATCGGCGGCGTGGCGCTGAGCGCGTGGGTGGCCCCGGCGGTGACGCCGCCGCCGTCGCTGCTCTTCACCGTCGGCGCGCCCGTGCTGGCGGCGATCGCCGCCGGACTGGTCGAAACGCTGCCGATCCGGCTCGACGACAACCTCACCGTGCCGGCCACCGCCGGCGCCGTCCTGTGGTTTCTCGCGCAGCTCACGGTGAGGCCGCCGATCGACGCCGTCGCCATCGACCTGGCGATCGGCCTGGCCGTGAGCCTGCCGCTGGCGTTCGCGGCGTGGAGAACCGGGAGCCTGACGGGCGGGGCGGCGCTCGTCGGCACGCTGTTCGCGGGCGTCATCTACGCCGGCCTCTACCTCGCCGGGCTCGCGGTGCTGGCGATGGCCCTGGCCTTCACGGTGCTGAGCACGCGCGCCGGGCGCGCCCGCCTCGCGGCCGACGGCGCGGAGGAGGCGCGCGAACGACGCGGGGTGGGGAACATCGTCGCCAACTGCCTGGTCGGCACGGCCGGCGCGGCGCTGGCGCTGTGGTCGCTCGAGTGGGGCGCCGAACTGGCCGCCGTCTGGTTCGTGGCCGGTATTGCGGCCGGCGCCAGCGACACGGTGGCGAGCGAGATCGGCAAGGCCTGGGGAGGGCCGCCGCGATCGTTCCCTTCGTGGCGGCGCGCGGCACCAGGGACGCCCGGCGCGGTGAGTGTCGCCGGCACCATCGCCGGTATGATGGCGGCGTTGCTGATGGTCGCCCCGGCCGCGCTGCTGTGGCTCATTCCGTCCACGTTCGTGATCCCCATCGTCCTGGCCTGCACCGCCGGCGCGTTCGTCGAGAGCGCGTTGTCCACCTCCCTCGAAGCGGGCGGCATCCTCGACAACAACACCCTGAACTTCCTCAACACCGCGGCCGCGACCGCGCTGGCCGTGTGGTGGTGCGCGGGGATCTCCGAGCGGCTGGCGTGACGAAGCGCTGGGCCGTCTATCTCGAGCTCGGACGGCCGTTCACCCTGCTCGCGCCGGCGCTGGGCTTTCTCTCGGGGGCGGTCACCGCCATCGGTGCGGCGCCGCAGGAGCCGTGGTCGCCGGCCCTGATCGTCTACCCGGCGATTGGCTCGCTGATGGCGGCCGTCCTCAACGCCGGCAACAACGCGCTCAACCAGATCTACGACCTCGCCATCGATCGCATCAACAAGCCGAAGCGCCCGTTGCCGAGCGGCCGCCTGTCGGTGGCGGACGCCTGGGCCTTCACCGTGGTGACCTACGTGCTGGCGCTCGTGCTCGCCTGGCTCGTGGCCCCCGGCGGCCGCCACGAATGCTTCTGGCTCGTGCTGGTCGCGGTGGTCTGCACCTTCATCTACTCGATGCCGCCGCTGCGCACCAAGCGGCTCGGCATCTGGGCGAACATCACCATCGCCATCCCGCGCGGGGTCCTGCTCAAGGTGGCGGGCTGGTCGGCAGTGAAGACCATTGCCGGGGTCGAGCCGTGGTACATCGGGGCGATCTTCGGGCTGTTCCTCCTCGGTGCGACCACCACCAAGGACTTCGCCGACATGGAAGGCGACCGCCTCGGCGGCTGCCGGACCCTGCCGATCCAGTTCGGCGTGCGGCGCGCGGCGTGGATGATCTCGCCCGCGTTCGTGCTCCCGTTCCTGCTGATCAACGTCGGCTCGGCGCTCGGCATCCTCACCGGCAATCCGGTGCTGCTGCACGGGCTCGGCGTGCTGATGACCGCGTACGGGCTGTATGTCTGCTACCTGATGCTGCGCCGGCCCGAGGAACTCGCCGTCGAAGAGAACCACGTCTCCTGGGCGCACATGTATCGCATGATGTTCGTGGCCCAGGTCGGCTTCGCGCTGGCCTACGTCCTGTAACGCGTCGGCGCCACGGCCGCGTACCCTGTCCCGCAGGAATCCTCGGGGGGTTGACGCCAGCGAACAAAAAGCGAAACAATGAGACCGGGCCATTTTCATGGACGGATCTCCACTGCTTTTCGACCTCGGTCCCCGGCCACTGACGACGCGCGACGTCGCGAGGGTGGTCAAGGCTGGAGGCGCCGCGGCCCTCACCGAGGCCGAGCGCCGCGCCGACGCGGCCCGCTACCAGGAAATTCACTGCCGTTCCGCCCTCAACCGCGTCGAGGGCATGCCCTTCCGCTGGACGCTCAACCCGTACCGCGGCTGCACCCACGCCTGCCACTACTGTTTCGCCCGGCGCTATCAGACGCAGCTCGAGCTCGGGGCCGGCGACGAGTTCTCGTCGCTGATCTTCGTCAAGACCAACTTCGTGGAGGTCCTGCGCCGCGAACTGGACCATCACGCCTGGCAGCGCGAGCTGGCCGCACTCGGCACGGCCACCGATCCGTATCAGCCGATCGAAGGCCAGTACAAACTCTCGCGCGGGACGCTGGCGGCGCTCGCCGCGGGCCGGACGCCGGTCGGCCTGGTCACCAAGGGTCCGATGGTCGTCCGCGACGCGGACGTCCTGCAGGACCTGGCGCGCGCCGCCGGGGCCACCGTCTACCTCAGCGTCCCGACGACCGACGAGGAAGCGTGGCGGACGCTGGAACCCGGCACCGCGCATCCGTTGCAGCGGCTGAAAGCGGTGCGCGTCCTCGCCGACGCCGGCATCGACGTCGGCGTGCTGATGGCGCCGCTGGTGCCGGGGTTCTCCACCGCCCCGGCGAAGATGGAGGCCACCGTCAAGGCCATCGCCGATCATGGGGCGCGCTTTGTCGGCGCCAACGTCCTCTTCCTCGAGGGCGGGACCCGCGACCACTTCATGCGGTTCCTCGCCGACCAGTTTCCCGCGCTCGTCGGGGACTACGACCGGCTGTACGCAGCCAAGCACGCACCGAAGGCGTACGCCACCCAGGTCCGCCGCACGCTGGGGATGCTCAAGGCGCGCTACGGCCTCGCCGACCGGCGGCCCGCGGCGCGCGCTCCCGAGCCGGAGCCGATCGCGGAAGCAGTGCAGGGAGGATTCGACTGGACGGCTACGACAGCAGGGACGCCGAGCGGGCGTCGGAGGTGAGCTCGCTGGCCTCGACCACGACCTCGCCGCCGGACACGACGACGCGGAAGCGATTGGCGGCGCCCCACATCTGGCTGAGCGGAATCTTGACCCGGTCGTCGATGACGCGCTTCAGGAAGCGCGCGCCGTAGGCGAGGCTGTGTCCCTGGCGGACGATCTCGTCGAGCGCCTCCGGCGTGACCGTGACTTCCTTGCCACGCGCGATGGCGGTGGCGATGACGCGATCGAGCTGGATGCGGGCGACGGCAGCCGCTTCGTCGCGGGTCAGCGGCGCGAAGAC
This sequence comes from uncultured Acidobacteriota bacterium, assembly GCA_963707795.1. GTDB lineage: Bacteria > Acidobacteriota > Vicinamibacteria > Vicinamibacterales > UBA2999 > JACCSI01. The sequence goes on from OY970174.1 coordinate 3,368,770, forward strand.
GATCACCTCGTCGAGACGGTTGCGGAATTCCGGCGACAGCCGCCGCTCGAGCTCGCGCATCACCTCGCCCTGCACGTCGACGATCCCGGCCTCGGCGTGGCGGAACCCCAGCGGGTTCTCGATCTTGCGGAAGTGCTCGGCGCCGAGGTTCGAGGTCATGATCACGACGGCATCGCTCAGGTAGACGCGGCGCCCGCGCCCGTCGGTGATCCACCCCTCGTCGAACGCCTGCAGGAACAGGTTGAGCAGCGCCGGGCTCGCCTTTTCGATCTCGTCGAGCAGCACGACCGAGTACGGATTGTCGCGGAGCTGGTTGGTGAACACGCCGCCGCGTTCCGATCCGACGATGCCGCGCGGCGAGCCAATCAGCTTGTCGACGCCCGCGGTGCCCTCCTGGAACTCCGACATGTCGACGCGGATCATCTTCTTGTCGTCGCCGAACAGGAACTCGGCGAGCGCCTTGGCCAGTTCGGTCTTGCCGACGCCGGTCGGCCCGAGGAACAGCAGCACGCCGTCGGGGCGGTCGAAGCCGTCCTTGAGCGGGCCCTTGTTGAGCACCAGCCGCCGTGCCAGCGCGCGAATGGCCTCGCGCTGGCCGACGACGCGGCGCGCCAGCACCGACTCGAGCTCGGCGAACCGCCCGCCGACGTCGCGGAACACCATGTCCAACGGGATCCGCGCATCGTCGGCCACCACCGCGGCGACATCGGCGGCCGTCACCTCGGTGGCGCGGCGCAGCTCGGCGCGCACCGCCGCCGTATCGAGCCAGCCGATGGCCTTGTCGGGCAGGCGCAGGTGCCGCTGGTAGCGGCCGGAGAGCGTCAGCGCGGCGTCGATCGCCTCGCCGAGGATCCGGACCGAGTAGTTGTGCTCGAAGCGCGGCCGCAGGTGCTCGAGAATCGCCCGCGCTTCGTCCAGCGACGGCTCGGGGATGGTGACCAGCCGGAAACGCCGGGCGAGCGCTTCGTCCTCGGCGACGTGCTGCTTGTACTCGCTGAGCGTGGTGGCGCCGATGACGCGCACCTCGCCGCGGGCGAGGACCGACTTGAACACGTTGGCCGCGTCGGACGGCGCGCCGAGCGCCGAGCCGGCGCCGACCATCGTGTGCGCCTCGTCGATGAACAGGAGGTAGTTGGGCCGCTCGCGGACTTCCCGCAGCACGTTCTGGATGCGATCCTCGAACATGCCGCGGAGCATCGTCCCGGCAACCAGGGAATTCATCTGCAGGTTCAGCACCTGGCAGTCGCGAAGCTGCGCCGGCACCGACTGCGGCTCCATCTCGATGCGCCGCGCCAGCGCCTCGGCCATCGCCGTCTTGCCGACCCCGGGTTCGCCGACGAGCATCACCGAGTTGGCGCGCTCGCGGTGGCACAGAATCTCGATGACCTGGCCCAGTTCGGTGTCGCGCCCGAACACCGGCGGCAGCTTGTCCTGGCGGGCGAGCAGGTTCAGGTTGACGGCAAACTGCTTGAGGAACGGCGGCAGCTCGTACCGCTTGCGCAGCTTCTCGTCCCGCAGCTCGACGTCGTGGACGATGGTGGTGAGCCGGGTGATGACGGCGTCGCCGTCGGTGCCGAACCGGCGGAGGATGAGGCTCGGCCCGCTCTGGCTCTCCTCCAGGATGGCGGCGAAGAGGTCGAACGACTCGGCCTGCTCGCGCCCGGTGGCCACGGCGCGCTGGATGGCGCGGCGAAGCAGTTCCTGCGTGAGCTCGGTCACCCGGAGCTGCCGGCCCGCCGCGACGGGCACCGATTCGACCGCCGAGGCGACCGCCGTGAGCAGGTCGTCCGGGCTGATGTGCAGATCGCGCATGACGCGCGAGTAGAGATGCCACTCGGCCTGCGCGAACGCCAGGAACAGGTGCTCGCTGGTGAGCAGTTCCTGCCCGCGCCGGCGGGCTTCGTCCTCGGCCCGCGCGATCACGCGCTGGGCGCCGTCGGTGAGCTTGGTGAGATCGAGGTCGAGATCTTCCAACGCTGCCTCACGCCCCGGGGATGACGCGGGACTCACAGGAGACCCTGCCCGGGTTCACCCCTGCTCAGAGCAATTCCGGGGCCAGCCCGGCCGCGCGCAACCTGCTGAAAAATAAAGGGATTTTCCCAGAGACTTGCCGTCCTGCCTCAGTCCGGGGACACCGCGCCTCAGCGTCGAGGCGGGGTGGCGGACGGGCGCGGAAAGACCACCGATCGTGTTGCGGAGTCCCGGCTGAAGGAGCGGACCGATGGCCGCGCCGCGTTCCAGCCGGCTACGGCGTGGTCGCGAGCCGTTCGATGAGGCGCGTGAGCAGCGCCGCGCGCGGGGCGAGCGCGTCCACGAGGACATGTTCGTGCAGGGCATGCGCCCCGTCCCCGAGGGCGCCCAGGCCGTCGAGCGTCGGTACGCCGATCGCCGCGCAGAAGTTGCCGTCCGAGCCGCCGCCGGTGGCGCCTTCGTCGATGGCCTGACCGAGATCGGCCGCCGCCGCCTGTGCCGTCGCATAGAGCCGTGCCACACCCGGCGTCCGCTCCATCGGCGGGCGGCCGAAACCGCCGTGAATCTCGATGGTGGCGCCGGGCAGGTGGGGCGACAAAGCACGGATCGCCGTGTCGATGCGCGCCGCCTCGGCCATCGACGGCGCGCGTACGTCCACCACGGCGCGCGCGGCGGCGGGGACGACATTGGGCCGCGAGCCGCCGTCGATCACCCCCACGTTGATGGTCACGCCGCCGGCCGGGTCGCTCAGCGTCTCCAGGGCCAGGATCTGGCGGGCGAGCTCGCGGATGGCGCTGACACCCTTGCCGGGATCGACACCGGCGTGCGCCGCCTCACCGCGGATCACGATCTCGTACTCGCCGCAGCCCTTGCGCGCGGTCTTCAGCACGCCGCCCGGCAGCGCCGGTTCGAGGACGAGCACGGCAGCGCTCGCGCGCGCTTCGGTTTCCACCAGCGCCCGGGAGGTGTGACTGCCGGTCTCTTCGTCGGTCGTCCACAGCATCACCAGCCGGGTATCCGGCAGCGGCGCCAGGTCGGTGAGCGCGCGGGCCGCGAGCATGCCGAGGGCGATGCCGGCCTTCATGTCGAGCACGCCCGGGCCCTCGAGGCGGTCCCCGCGGCGACCGTACGGCATGTGCTGGAGCTGGCCGAGGGGCCACACGGTGTCGAAGTGCCCGAGCAGGAGGATTTGGCGCGAGCCGGTGAAGAACTCGGCCCGGACGTGGTTGCCGGCGGCCGAGGCCGCGATGGGACGCACGGCGGCCCCGAGCGCGGCGAGCCGCGTCGCGAGCTCGACGCCGCAGTCATCGACGGCGGCCTTGTCGTCGGTGGGCGATTCGCGGAGGACCAGCGCCTCGATGGTCTCCAGCAGCCAGGGTTGCTGGTCCCGGCAGAACTCGGCAAGTCGATGCGCGGCGGTCATGGCGCGGGTTTTATAATAGCCAGCAATGATGGTCAGACGCGCGTTTCGGCTCGCGCTGGTGCTGTCGGCCGCGTACGCGACGGCCTCGGCGCAGGCGCCGCCGCCCTTCCCGAAGCCGAGCCCGCGGGCGCCGGAGACGCCGGCGCCGCAAAGCCCCGCGCCGCTGCCGCAGCCGCCGCCGCGCGGCGTCGCGCCCGCTCCGGCCGTCGAGGCGCCGACCGAGGCCACGCTCGGCGCCCCGGTCTACCCCGGCGCGCAGTATCTCACCTCGTACGACGCCGGCCGCGGGCAGCGCTTCTACCTGTTCGGCACCGCGGCGCCGTTCGGCGACATGGTCAACTACTACCGCGCGGCGCTGAAGCAGCGCGGCGACGTACTCTTCGAGTCGCCGCCGACGCACCAGTTCGACACTGCGCGCTTCCGCGACGACGTCATGGCCTTTCCGCCGAGCGTCACGGTGAAGGACTACACGTGGGGCGGGTCGCCGGGCTATCCCAACCCGAGACGCGGCGCCGAGCCGCTGCACTTCGCGACCGTCATCCAGATCGTCGCGGCGCCGTCCGGGACGCAGGACTGATCGCCGCGCCCGTCACTGCTTGACGTAGATCTCGCCGGCCTTGCGGAACTCGGCCGACTTCTCGTCCATCCCCTGCTGTGCCATCTGCCGCACCTGCTGGGTGAGTTCCATGCTGCAGAACTTGGGCCCGCACATCGAGCAGAAGTGCGCCACCTTGGCGCCGTCGGCCGGCAGCGTCTCGTCGTGATAGGCGCGCGCGGTCACCGGGTCCATCGCCAGGTTGAACTGATCCTGCCAGCGGAACTCGAACCGGGCCTTCGACAGCGCATCGTCCCACTGCCGCGCCCGCGGGTGGCCCTTGGCCAGGTCGGCGGCGTGGGCGGCAATCTTGTAGGCAATTACCCCGGCCTTCACGTCGTCGCGATTGGGCAGGCCGAGGTGCTCCTTCGGCGTGACGTAGCAGAGCATGGCCGTGCCGTACCAGCCCGATCATCGCCGCGCCGATGGCGGACGTGATGTGGTCGTAGCCGGGCGCGACGTCGGTGGTGAGCGGGCCCAGGGTGTAGAAGGGCGCCTCGTCGCACCACGCCAGCTGCTTCTCCATGTTCTCGCGAATCAGGTGCATGGGCACGTGGCCCGGCCCTTCGTTCATGACCTGCACGTCGTACTCCCACGCGATCCGGGTCAGCTCGCCCTGCGTCTGCAGCTCGGCGAACTGCGGCTCGTCGTTGGCGTCGGCGATCGAGCCCGGACGCAGGCCGTCGCCGAGCGAGAACGACACGTCATAGGCGCGCATGATCTCGCACAGCTCGCGGAAGTGGGTGTAGAGGAAGTTCTCCTGGTGGTGGGCGAGGCACCACTTGGCCAGGATCGAGCCGCCGCGCGAGACGATGCCGGTGACACGGCGCGCGGTGAGCGGGATGTAGCGCAGCAGCACGCCGGCATGGACGGTGACGTAGTCCACGCCCTGCTCGCACTGCTCGATGATGGTGTCGCGATACAGCTCCCAGGTGAGATCTTCCGGCCGGCCGCCGGCCTTCTCCAGCGCCTGGTAGATCGGCACCGTGCCGATCGGCACCGGCGAGTTGCGGATGATCCACTCGCGCGTCTCGTGGATGTTCCTGCCCGTGGACAGGTCCATCACCGTATCTGCGCCCCACAGCGTGGACCAGCGCAGCTTCTCCACTTCCTCGTCGATCGACGACGAGACGGCGGAGTTGCCGATGTTGGCGTTGATCTTGACGAGGAAGTTGCGGCCGATGATCATCGGCTCGAGCTCGGGGTGATTGATGTTGGCGGGGATGATCGCCCGCCCGCGCGCCACCTCGTCGCGCACGAATTCCGGCGGCAGTCCCTCGCGCAGCGCCACGAACTCCATCTCCGGCGTCAGCTCGCCGCGACGCGCATAGTGGAGCTGCGTCACCGCCGGCTGGCCGCGCCGCGTGGCGACCCAGGGCTCGCGGAGTCGGGGCAGGCCGGCGCGGACGTCGTGGCCCTGCGGGCCGCTGGTGTCGTAGAGCCGCACCGGCGGCTCGCCGCCCGAGAGCGTGACCTCGCGCATGGGAACGCGAATCGTCACGTCGGGCGACAGCGCCTTCTCCGTGTGGACCTTGGCTGAACCGGGAAATGCCGTGCCGTAATCGGCGCTGGCTGGTGACGGGACGCTCTTCATCTCCGCTCTCCCTCCGCCGGTGTCAACCGGGTCAGGTTCCAAGGGTTCGCTCTCAATCCGGCGCGTGGCGCAGGGCGAATTCCCTGGCCGCGGCCCCGGATGCCCCTGGCGGTGAATAGGTTCATCTTATGTCATGGCCCACCGGGCCGGGCGGGCTGGCACGGTCCCACGCATGGTAAGATTCGGCCGCCTTCCTCGACACGTTCCTGGGCATGACCAACCGCACGCTGTCGCATTACCGGGTCGGCGAGGAGATCAGCCGCGGCGGCATGGGCGTCGTCTATCGCGCCACCGACACGCGGCTGAACCGCGAGGTGGCGCTCAAGGTCCTGCCCGAGGATCTGACCCACGACGCCGACCGCAAGCGCCGCTTCATCCAGGAGGCGCAAGCCGCCTCCGCCCTCGAGCACCCGCACATCGCGGTCATCCACGACGTGGACGAGGCCGACGGCTTCACGTTCATCGCGATGGAGCTGATTCGCGGGCACAAGCTCAGCGACGCGATGGCGCGCCAGCACCTGCCGGTCGCGCATGCGCTCGAGCTCGCCACGGAGATCGCGTCCGGCCTCGCCCGGGCCCACGAGAAGGGCATCGTCCACCGCGACCTCAAGCCGGCCAACGTGATGGTCACCGACGAGGGCCACGCCAAGATCATCGACTTCGGCATCGCCAAGCTGCTGGAGCCGGCGCCGGCGGTGACCAACGCGCCGACCGTGGAGCGCGACGACACCGCGCCGGGCGTGGTGATGGGCACCGCCGCGTACATGTCCCCCGAGCAGGCGCGCGCGGAGATCGTGGATCACCGCAGCGACATCTTCTCGTTCGGCATCGTGCTGCACGAGATGCTCTCCGGGCAGCCGCCGTTCCAGGGCCGCAGCGGCCTGGAGACCGCCAGCGCGATCCTGCACCAGCCGGCGCCCCGGCTGCCCGCGCTCGGCCCCGCGGTCCTCGCCGACGCGGCCGCTGAAATCCAGCGCATCGTCGACAAGTGCCTGGCCAAGGACCCGGCGGATCGCTACCAGGGCATGAAAGACATCGTCGTCGATCTGCGGGCCGCGCGGCGGCGCCTGGAGTCCACGACGCACGCGAGCACAATGGCGCCGCGGGCGGGCCGGCCGTGGTGGATGTGGGCCGCCGCCGCGGCGATTGCTCTCGGGGCCATCGCCGCGCTGCTGCTCCTGCGCGACCGCGAGCCGTCACCGCCGCAGGCAGCGGCAGCGGCCGTGGCCGGCAGCCCGGCGCGCCCGAGCGTCGCGGTGCTCTACTTCGACAACACCACCGGCGAGCCGGAGCTGGACTGGCTGCGGACGGGGATCACCGAGATGGTGGTGACCGACCTGTCGCAGTCGCAGGATCTCGAGGTGGTGGCCACCGACCAGCTCTACGACATCATGGCGGAGCTCAAGCGGTCCGACGATCGCGTGACCTCGCCCGACGTCATTCGCGCGGTCGCTCAGCGCACCGGCGTCAGCAACGTGATCGTCGGCAGCTACGTCAAGGCGGGTGACGCCATCCGCATCAACGTCCGGCTGCAGGACGCGCAGACCGGCCGCATCGTGTCCTCGGAGCGGGTGGAGGGTCCGAACGAATCGAGCCTCTTCGCGATGGTGGACGACCTGTCGCGCCGCCTGCTCACCAGGTTCCGCGGCCTGCGCCGTGATGTGGCGGCCGGGACGCTGCTGGTCGAGCCCGGGACCACGCCCCCGGGCGTCGACCGCGGGCTCGGCGACGTCACCACCGCCTCGATCGAGGCCTACCGGCACTATGCGGAAGGCATCACCCTGCACGAACGTCATCTCGAAAAGGACGCGGCGCAGCGTTTCGAGCAGGCGATCCGGATCGACCCGGTATTCGCCATGGCCTACATCAAGCTGGCGGTCGTGCACCACAACATGGGCAACTTCGGGGATCGCGACCGCTACGGTGCGCTCGCCCTGAAGCATGCCGACCGGCTGACGCCGCGGGAGCGCTACTACATCGAGGGCTTCGCCTATGGGAACCGCCCGGATGCGGTCGGGCGCTCCATCGACGCGTACCAGAAGTGCCTCGAGCTGGACCCCGGTTATCAGGCCTGCCGGCACAATCTCGGGCTGCATTTCATCCAACTGGAGCGCTTCGCGGAAGCCGCCGTCCACTACGAGGAGCTGGCGCGCCGCGGGACGACGACCGCGACCTCGATCGAGAACCTGGCGTCGGTCTACCTGTCGCTGGGCCAGATCGATCGCGCCCTCAGCGTGACCGGCGAGTTCCTCAATCGCCACCCGGAGAGTTCGGCGGCGCACGAGAGTCGCGGCCTCAGCCTGCTCTTCGCCGGCCGGCTCGACGAGGCGATTGCCACCTACGACCGCGCCGTGCTGCTCGATCCGAGCGAGATGTTTACGCCGCTCTCCCGTGGATTGGCGAAGATCCTGGCGGAGCGCTGGGAGGCGGCCGCCGAAGAGGCGCAGGCGATGCTCGGCGGGCCCGAACCGACGAGACGATGGTTCGGCAGCCAGCTGCAGACGGCGTACTTCCTGTATCGGGGGCGCAGCGCCGACGCGCTGGCGGCTGCGGAACAGGGAGTGCGTGCGTACCCGGTCGCGGGCGCGCGCAGCGCCGTGTCGCGCCGCGCGCGCGCCGTCATCCTGCTGGCCCGCTCGCAGCTCGATGCCGCGCACGCCGAGGCGACCAGGGCCCGGGCGGAGGCACGCAACACGCTGCAGGAAGCGGCCATCCTCACGACGGCGGCGGTGATCCTGGCGCGGATGGGCAAGCGCGCGGAGCTGGACGCCACCCTCGCCGAGCTGACCGCCCTGTCCTCCCCGCTTGCCGAGGAGCGCGACGACCGCCGCGTGCAGTACGCCCGCGGCGTGGCCGCGCTGGCGGCCGGCGACGCCGCGACGGCGATCCCCGCGCTGGAACGGGCGCAACGCTCGCTGCCGCCGCGCGGCACCGCGCCGCCCCTGCTCAACCCGCACGTGATGATCTGGTCGGCGCTCGGCGAGGCCTATCTCGCGGCCGGCCGCCTGCGCGAGGCGGCGCAATCCTTTCAGCGAATCGCCGACGGCAGCTACGAGCGTGCCGCGTTCCCGCTCGAATACGTCCGCAGCTTCTACTTTCTCGGCACCATCCACGAGCGCCTGGGCGACGCGGCGCGGGCGCGCGACGCCTACGGGCGGTTCGTAGGCTACTGGAAGGACGGCGATCTCGATCGACCGCGCGTGGCGGAAGCCGAACGGAAGCTCGCAGCGCTGCGCTAGAGCGTCCGCAGGATCAGGCACTTCAGGTAGTACGTCTCCGGCACGCCGAGCAGCACGGGGTGGTCGCGCCCCTGCATGCGCTTCTCGACCACCGTCACCGGCACGCGGCTGTCCACCGACGCTTCGTAGACCACTTCGGCGAAGGTGGCCTCGTCGACGTTGTACGAGCAGCTGCAGGTCACCAGGTAGCCGCCCGGATTGAGCAGGCGGAGCGCGCGCAGGTTGATGTCCTTGTAGCCGGCCAGCGCATTCGGCACCGATGCCTTGTTCTTGGCGAACGCCGGCGGGTCGAGGACGATCGTGTCGTAGCGCTCGCCCGCCTTTTCCAGGCGCCGCAGCTCGTCGAAGACGTTGGCCTCGCGCGCGGCGACGTTGCCAAGGCCATTACGGGCCGCGTGCTCGCCGATCCGCGCCACCGCCTCGGCGGAAATGTCCACGGCCTCCACCCGCTCGCTGTGCCGGGCGAGGCGAAGGGCGAACCCGCCGTGATAGCTGAAGCCGTCGAGGACGCGGCCGTGCGCGTACTGCGCCGCCGCCGTGCGGTTCTCGCGTTGATCGAGGAACAACCCGGTCTTCTGGCCGTGCCGCGGATCGACGTCGTACTCGATGGGGCCGTCGCGCACGGCAATGCGGTCGGGGACGTCGCCGTAGAGGACTTCCACCCGCTGCTCCAGCCCCTCGAGCAGCCGCACCCGCGGATCGTTGCGGGCGAGAATCCCGGTCGCCCGCGTCGCGTCCACGAGCATCGGCACCAGCGCCGGCAGCAGGCGGTCCATCGCCTGCGACAGCGCCTGCACCACCAGGACGTCGGCATACCGATCGACGATGAGCGAGGGCAGCTGGTCCGCCTCGGCGTGGATCAGCCGGTAGGCGGTGGCGTCGATGGCCAGCGCGGCGCGAAACGCAATGGCGGCGTCGATGCGCGCGCGCCAGAAGGCCTCGTCCACCTCCTCCTCGCCGCGGGTGACCATGCGCAGCGTGATCTGCGACTGGTCGTTGTACATCGCGCGCCCGAGGAAGCGCTGCCGCGGTCCGAGGACCTCGACGACTCCTCCCGGCTCGGCGGCCACGTCGACGACGTCGGTTCGGTAGATCCAGGGGTGCCCGCGGCGAATGCGTTCCTCGCCACGAGCCGAGATGACGGCGGTCGGTATCAAGACCGAATGATCTTATCGCCTCCGCGGCACGCTGTCGTGCCCCGCGCCGCGCCGCCGTCGGGTAGAATGACGCCCATGCCGATCGCGCTGGGCGCCGATCACGCCGGCTACGAGCTGAAAGACGTCCTCAAGACCGTGCTCGACGAGATCGGCCACCCGTATCTCGACTTCGGCACCAGCAGCGCGGCCTCGGTGGACTACCCCGATCTCGCCAAGGCCGTGGCCGAGGCGGTGGCGAACGGACGCTGCGAACGCGGGATCCTCGTCTGCGGCAGCGGCATCGGCATGTCGATCGCCGCCAACAAGGTCGCGGGCGTGCGGGCGGCGGTCGTCTCCGACGTGGACGCGGCGCGGCTGTCGCGGCAGCACAACGACGCGAACGTCCTGGCGCTCGGCGCCCGCCTCACCCCGGCCGCCGAGGCCGCCGGCATCGTGCGCGCGTTCCTCGAGACGGGGTTCGACGGCGGACGCCACGCCGCCCGGCTCGAGAAGATTCGCGCGATGGAGCGGCTGCCCGGGCCGTCTACTGCGTCGACGACGGCGGCACCAGCCCGTTGATGCGCAGGTAGGTCACCAGGTTGCCATAGTGCTCCTGCAGGTGGCCGGTGTTGCCCATCAGCACCTGGGCGCGCGCAGTCTTGCCTTCGCCGAACGGCGCCGCCACCATCTCGGCCATCGTGGCATCGGTAAGGGCGGCATAGGCGGCGTCGCAGTACGTGAACGACTCGTCCAGCGCCTTGATGATCACGTCCCGCGTCGTGGCGCTCTTCTCGAAGGCGTCCTCGGCGTGCGGCGGCTTCTCGCCCCTGGCGGCGGCACAGAACACGTAGTTGGCGCCGGCCACGTGCGCGAGAATTGCGCCGAAGCCGCGCACGGTCTCCACCGGTTTGAAGGCGAACCTGGCCTCGGGCATCACCTTGGCCGAGCCCGACAGGTTCTGCCTGGCAGCGTTCCATCCGGCACGGACGGCCTGGCTGAGGGGATTGCCGGCCGCGGCGGGTGCCTGCGCGGCGGCCGGGCCTGGTGACCAGACGGCGAGGACGGCGACGGCGACGAGCGCAACTCTCATGGCGACCTCCACGACGACCATTTATACTCGATTGGCGATGACCCCTCTGACGCTCATGCAACGCGCCCTCGAGGTGGCCGATCCGGAGATCGCGGACGCGATCCGGCAGGAAACCGCGCGCCAGCAATCCGGCCTCGAACTGATTGCTTCGGAGAACTTCGTCAGCGCCGCCGTGCTCGAAGCCGCCGGCTCGGTGCTGACCAACAAGTACGCGGAAGGCTATCCCGGCCGGCGCTACTACGGCGGCTGCGAGTTCGTCGACGTCGCCGAATCGCTGGCCATCAGCCGGGCGAAGAGCCTGTTCGGCGCCGAGCACGCCAACGTGCAGCCGCACTCCGGCGCGCAGGCGAACATGAGCGTCTACCTGACGCTGCTGCAGCCGGGCGACACCGTCCTCGGCATGAACCTGGCGCACGGCGGCCATCTCACCCACGGCCACCCGTTGAACTTCTCCGGCAAGCTCTTCACCATCGTCCCCTACGGCGTGCGGCGGGATGACGAGCGCATCGACTACGCCGAACTGTCGCGGCTCGCCGACGAGCACCAGCCGAAGATGATCATCGTCGGCGCCAGCGCCTACTCGCGGGTCATCGACTTCGCGCAGATTGCCGAGGTCGCCCGGCGCGTCGGCGCGCCGATGGTCGTGGACATGGCGCACATCGCCGGCCTGGTCGCCGCCGGCGTGCACCCCAGCCCGGTTCCGCACGCCGAGTTCGTCACGACGACGACGCACAAGACGCTGCGCGGGCCGCGTGGCGGCCTGGTCCTGTGCCGTCAGAGCTTCGCCAAGGATCTCGATCGGACGGTGTTCCCCGGCATCCAGGGCGGGCCGCTGATGCACATCATCGCGGCCAAGGCCGTGTGCTTCAAGGAAGCGGCGGCGCCCGAGTTCGCCGCCTACCAGCGCCAGGTCGTCGCCAACGCGCAGCGGCTGGCCGGCACTCTCGGATCCGCCGGCTTCCGCCTCGTCAGCGGCGGCACCGACAACCATTTGCTGCTCGTCGACGTGTTCTCGAAGGGCGTGACCGGCAAGGCGGCGGAAGCCGCCCTCGACCACGCCGGGATCACGGTCAACAAGAACGCGATTCCATTCGATCAGAACCCGCCGATGGTGGCCAGCGGCATCCGCCTGGGCACCCCCGCCGTCACCACCCGCGGCATGGGCGAAGCGGAGATGGATCTGATCGCCGAATACATCGCCCGGGTGCTGGCGGCGCCCGACGACGATCGCGTCCACGGGATGGTGCGGGCCGAAGTCAGGCAGTTGTGCAAGAAGTTCCCCCTGTACCCCGAGCGCCTGGCCTGACCTCGGTCGCCGACGCCTTTGCCGACGACGGTCCACTGGCGCGGACGGTCGTGCAGTTCGAGCCGCGGGCCGGGCAGCGGCGGATGGCCGACGCGGTCGCGCGGGTGCTGGCCGACGGCGGCACCCTGATCGCCGAAGCGGGCACTGGGACCGGCAAGACCATGGCCTACCTGGTGCCGGCCATCCTCAGCGGCCACCGGGTCCTGATCTCGACCGGCACCAAGAACCTCCAGGAACAGATCTTCTTCAAGGACCTGCCGGCGCTCGCCGACGCGCTGCCGGTGTCGTTCCGCGCCACCTGCATGAAAGGGCGCGCCAACTACCTGTGCCTCCATCGGCTCGATCAGGCGCGCGCGCGCGCCGGCGACGGACTGCTCGACGCGATCGCCGGGTGGGCCGAGACGACCCAGACCGGCGATCGCGCGGAGCTGGAGGACCTGCCCGACGACAGCGGCCTGTGGGCGGAGATCTCTGCCACCGCGGACACCTGCCTGGGCAGCGAGTGCCCGCAGTACCAGCAGTGTTTCGTCACGCGCATGCGGCAGCGGGCCGCCGAGTCCGACGTCGTGATCGTCAATCACCACCTGCTCTGCGCCGACGCCGCGGTGCGGCAGAGCTCGTACGGCGAAGTGATCCCCGATTGCCGGCAACTGGTCATCGACGAGGCCCATCAGCTCGAGGATGTCGCCACCCAGTACTTCGGCCTGGCGGTGAGCAACTACCGCGTCGAGGACCTGGTGCGCGACGGGGAGCGGCTGCTCGCGGCCGCGGTCGTCGCCGACCGCGATGGCGGCCTGCAGCGGGCGGTGGGCCGGGTGGCGGACCACGGCCGCGGGTTCTTCGGCGGCCTGGCGATGGCGCGGCGGCAGCGCGGGCGCTACGGTGAAGAGCGGCTGCGCATCGGCCCCGACTGGTTCGGCGACATCGTGGACGAGGGCGTGGCGCTGGCGACGGCGCTCGACGGCCTCGAGGCCGGCATGGCGCTCGCCGGCGGGAGCGCCGCGGGCGCGCAGGACGCCAACGAGGATGCGCTGACGATCGCCCGCCGCGCCGGCGAGCTGCGCGACGATCTCCAGTTCATGCTCGCGGCCAGCGACGCGGCGTTCGTCTATTTTCTCGAGACTCGCGGCCGCGGCGTGTTCCTGCGCGCCGCGCCTATCGACGTGTCGGCGATCGTCCGCGCCCAGCTGCTCGACCGCATGCGCGCCACCGTCCTCACCTCGGCGACGCTCGCCGTCGGCGGCTCGTTCGACTATGTCAGGCGGCGGCTGGGCATCGACGAGGCGGCCGAGCTGCGAGTCCCGTCGGAATTCGACTTCGCAACCCAGAGTCTCCTCTACCTTCCCCGGCGCATGCCTCCGCCCCGTTCGCCGGATTTCGCCGACGCCGTCGCGCACCAGGTACGGTCGATCCTGCAGGGCACCCAGGGACGGGCGTTCGTGCTGTTCACCAGCTACGCGATGATGCACGCCGTCCACGAGGCGATCATGGGGGCGACCTCCTTCCCGCTGCTGGTGCAGGGCACCGCGCCGCGGACGGCGCTGCTGCAGCAGTTCCGCCTGACCCCGCACGCGGTCCTCCTGGCGACCTCGTCCTTCTGGCAGGGGGTGGACGTCGTCGGCGAGCAACTGAGCTGCGTCGTCATCGACAAGCTGCCCTTCGCCTCGCCGGCGGACCCGATCACGGCGGCGCGCATCGAGGCCATTGCCGCCGACGGGGGCGATGCCTTCAACGACTATCAGGTGCCGCTGGCCATCCTCACCCTGCTGCAGGGGCTGGGTCGCCTCATTCGCCACCGCCAGGACCGCGGGGTGCTGGCCGTCCTCGACCCCCGGCTCCGGACGATGGGCTACGGCCGCCGGTTCCTGGAGTCGTTCCCGCCGTCCCCGGTGACCCACGACGTCGTCGAGATCGGCCGGTTTTTCGGTACACTATGACTACAGGCGGCCCCGTCAGGGCTTGCCGCTAACCAGGCGCCGTTCAGGAGTCCATCTATGTTGAGCAAGTGGTTCGCGCCCGCGATCGCGGTTGCCGTCGTGCTGGCGGCCGGTCCGGCGGCCGCACAGACCGGCATGATCAGGGGCAAGGTCGTCGACGCCGAGGGCAAGCCCGCACCGGGCGTGGTAATCGCCATCGAGTTCGCGGACGGCGTCACGCGGAAGTTCGAGGTCAAGACCGACCGTCGCGGCGAGTACATCCAGATTGGCCTCGCCCCGGGCAACTACGAAGTCACTGCCACGCACGAAAAACTCGGCTCGCAGACCGCCAAGGTGCGGGTCAACATCTCGAAGCCGGTCGAGGCGAACTTCGCCTTCACGCCCGGCGCCTCCGGTCCGAGCGCGGCGGACATCGCCAAGGCGGCCGAGCTGAAGAAGATCTTCGAGGACGGCGTCGCCGCGAGCAAGGCGAACGATCACGACGCGGCGATCGCGAAGTTCACCGAGGCGGCGGGGTTGATGCCGACCTGCTACGACTGCCACTACAACATCGGCTACGCCCAGCTGCAGAAGAAGGACGAGAAGGCGGCCGAGGCGGCGTGGATGAAGGCGCTGGAGATCAAGGCCGATTATGCCGAGGCGCTGAACGCCCTGGCCACGCTCTACAACAACCAGAAGCGCTTCGACGAAGCGGCGGCGATGGGGGCCAAGGCGGCGGCCGCCGGCGGCGCCTCGGGCGGCAGCGCCGACGCGGTCTACAACCAGGGCATCATTTTGTGGAACCAGGGGAAAATCGCCGAGGCGAAGGTCAAGTTCGAGGAGGCGCTGGCCGCCAACCCGAACCATCCGGAGTCCCACTACCAGCTCGGGATGGCGCTGCTCAACGAGGGCAAGATGCCCGAGGCGGTTGCCTCGTTCGAGAAGTATCTGTCGCTGGCGCCGGACGGGCAGTTCGCCGAGCAGGCGAAGGCGATGCTGGCGCAGTTGAAGAAGTAGGAGACGGCGCCCGTTGGGCACCGTGACGACACCCGGCTCCATCGCCTCTCGGCTGTCCGAGGTGCGGGTGCGCATCGGCGAGGCCGCCGCGCGGGCCGGCCGGCCGGCGGCGGACATCCGGCTCATCGCCGTGTCGAAGACCTTCCCGATCGACGCCGTCCGCGAGGCGTATGCGGCGGGTCAGCGGGAGTTCGGCGAGAACCGGGTGCAGGAAGCGCTGGAGAAGATCGCCGGATCGGCCGATATGGCCGTGCAGTGGCACCTCGTCGGCCACCTGCAATCGAACAAGGCGCGCAAGGCTGCCGAATCCTGCGCGGTTATTCACTCGATTGACAGTGCCGATTTGCTGCGCCGGGTCGATCAGGCGGCAGCCGCGGCGGGGCAATCGCCCGCGGTGCTGATCCAGGCCGACCTCGCGCGCGAGTCCGCCAAGCACGGCGCCGGGCTCGACCGGCTGCCGGAGATCGTCGCGGCCGCCGCCGGGTGCACGGCCGCGCGGCTGGTGGGGCTGATGCTGCTGCCGCCACTGGCCGAAAATCCCGAAGACGCGCGGGCATGGTTCCGCCGGCTGCGTGAAGCGCGCGATCGCCTGCTGGACCAGGGGGCGCCGGCGCGCTACCTCGGCGAACTGTCGATGGGCATGAGCCACGACTTCGAGGTGGCGGTCGAGGAGGGCGCGACGATGGTTCGGGTCGGGTCGGCCATTTTCGGGTCACGAGTGTAGGCGGTTCCACGGACGAGGATCACAATGAAGGTCACTCCTCTCGAGCTTCGGCAGCGCCAGTTCGCCACCGTGATGCGCGGCTACGATCGCGCGGAGGTGAATACGATACTGGCCCACGCGGCGGACGACTACGAGGCGACGCTGCTCGAGAACGAGCGCCTGCGCCAGGAGCTCGGCAAGTTCGAGGCCGTGCTCAACGAGCACCGCGGCCAGGAGAAGCACCTGAGCAACACGCTGCTCACCGCGCAGCGGCTCGCCGACGACATCCGCGACAAGGCGCAGCAGGAAGCGGCCAAGATCATCTCCGAGGCCGAAGGGCGCGCCGCCATGACGGTGGAGAAATCGCAGGCACGGCTGGCCGAAGTCCAGCGCGAGATCGACAACCTGCGCGCCAAGCGGCGTGAGGTCGAAGCGAGCCTCGAGGGGATCATCACCACGCTCAACAAGACCATCGAGAGCGTGCGCGATCACGACGCGCAGCTGCGCGACCACCGGCCGGCCGCCGCACCGTCGGCCGCCGCCCGCGATCCGCACCCACCGTCGCCGTCCAACGCGCTGGTCGCGGCCGCCAGCCAGCCGGCCCGGCCGTAGCGCGAATCCGCGCCGTAGCGCGAATCCGCGCCGTAGCGCGAATCGCCCGTAGCGCGAATCCGCCGGATCGCGCATGATCGGTGGCTCTGGACGCCGACCTCCTCATCGACCACGCTGACTGGGTGTACACGTGCGCCGGTCCGGCCCCGCGCGCCGGCGCCCGGCAGCGTGAGGCCGGCGCCATCGCCGGTGCCTCCCTCGCCGCCCGCCACGGACAGATCATCGCCGTCGGGCCGGCCGACGTCGTGCAGCGCGACGTCGAGCTCGTGCCCTGGGCCACCGTGCTCGACGGGGCCGGGTGCACGGTCGTGCCCGGCTTCGTCGATCCGCATACGCACCTGGTCTACGCCGGCGATCGCCGCGCCGAGCTGCAGCGCCGGCTCGCCGGCGCGCGCTACGAGGACATCGCCGAGGCCGGCGGCGGGATTGTCTCGACGGTGGCGGCGACGCGCGCCGCGTCGGAGGACGCGCTGGTGGCCGCGGCGCTGCCCCGCCTGCGGGCGATGCTGGCGTGCGGCACCACCACCGCCGAGGTGAAGAGCGGCTACGGCCTCGAGACCGGCGCGGAGCTGCGCATGCTGCGGGCCATTCGCGCGCTCGGCGGCCTGCAGCCGATCGAGCTGTCGGCGACGTTTCTCGGCGCGCACGAGGTCCCGGTCGAGTACCGCAATCGCCGCGAGGCCTACGTGCACACCGTCATCGAAGACATGCTGCCCGCGGTCGCGGCGGAAGGCCTCGCCGAGTGGTGCGACGTCTTCTGCGAGCGCGGCGTGTTCACGCCCGAGGAGTCGCGCGCGGTCCTGGAGGCCGGCGTGGCGCACGGCCTGGCGCCGCGCATCCATGCCGACGAGCTGGCCGCCAGCGGCGGGGCGGCGGTGGCGGTGGCGACCGGCGCCCGCTCGGCGGATCACCTGATCTTCGTCGACGAAGCGCACGCGCGAGCGATGGCCGCGGCGGGCGTGATCGCGACGCTGCTGCCGACGGCCGCGTTCTTCCTCAAGCTCGGCCGCTACGCGCCGGCGCGCATGCTGATCGAACAGGGCGTCCCGGTGGCGCTCGCTTCGGACATCAATCCCGGCGGCGGCTTTTCTCCGTCGATGCCGTTCGTGATGACGCTGGCCTGCTTTGCCATGTCGATGACGCTGGAGGAAGCGCTGGTGGGCGCCACCCTCAACGCCGCCGCGGCGCTCGATCGCGCCGACCGCGTCGGCAGCCTCGAGCCCGGCAAACAGGCCGATCTCGTCGTCATCGACGGCGCGCTCGCCGACCTCGTCCGTATCGGCACACCGGTCGTCCGCCACGTCGTCAAGCGCGGCGCGGTCGTGAGCTGACGCCGCCGCGGCGTGCAACTGGGTACAATCGCCGGATGTCCCGCTTCGCCGACCTCACGGTGGCCCGATTTCTCGAGGCGCTGGCCAGCCCCGATCCGACGCCGGGCGGCGGCACCGCCGCGGCCGTGGCCGGCGCCATGGGCGTCGCGCTCCTGTCGATGGTCGCCGGGCTGCGCAAGTCGCGCACCGGCAGCGAACCCGAGCGTGTGGCGCTGGCGGAAGCCGGAGCAGCGCTGGTCAGTGCCCGCGATCGGCTGCTGGCGCTGGCCGACACCGATGCCGAGGCATTCGATCAGGTGATGGCCGCCTACCGCCTGCCGAAGGCAACCGACGAGGAGCAGCAGGCGCGCACGCGAGCCGTGCACCGCGGCATGCGCGCCGCCACGGACGCGCCGCTCGAAACCCTGCGCACCGTCGCCGAAGCGGCACGGCACGCGCGGACCGTCGCCGAGCACGGCAACCGGTCGGCGGCCAGCGACGTCCGCGTGGCCCTCGAGCTGCTGGAGGCAGCCGCCGCCGGCGCGGCCGCCAACGTCGAAACCAATCTGGCGGGCCTGGACGACGAGGCGTTCAGGACGAAGGCGGCGTCCGACGTCCTCGATCGGACGAACAAGATGACCGAAGATGCCGCCGCGGCGCGCGCCGCTCTGGGGACACACGGATGATCAGGTGCCAGGATTCAGGCTTCAGGCTCCAGGGTTCAGGCTTCAGGTTTCAGGCGCGCTGGGGCCTGGGGCCTGAGCCCTGGAGTGGGGCCTGAGGCCTGATCCCTGATCCCTGGTCAATGAATCTGATGCAGGATGCGGCTCCAGCGGGTGCCGGTGACGAGGCTGGTGAGTCCGCGGACAACGCCGGCGAGGCCTTCGGGGCGTTCGCCTGGCGGTTCTTCGTACGACCAGTAGATGGTCAGCGCGCGGCCCTTCACGTACTCCTGCGGCAGGAATCCCCAATAGCGGCTGTCCTGGGAATTGTCGCGGTTGTCGCCCATCATGAAGTAGTGGCGATCCGGGACCGTCACCGGGCCGTACCGCTCCCGCACGTCGAACGACGGCGACTCCCCTGCGTCGCCGGCCGGGAACAGGTAGTGGGCATAGGGCTCGTCGATGGCGCTGCCGTTGATGAAGATCTGACGGCCGCGCAGTTCGACCGTGTCCCCGGGCAGGCCGATCACCCGCTTGATGAAGTCGCGGTCGGGTTCCTCGGGAAACTTGAACACGACCACGTCGCCGCGGCGGATGGCGCGCATCGGGAGCACGGCGCGCTCGACCGGGTTGAGCGTGGGCGCAAACACGAACTTGTTGACCAGCAGGTGATCGCCGACCAGCAGGTTCGGTTCCATCGACCCGGTCGGGATCTTGAAGGCCTGGACGGCGAACGTGCGGATGAACAGCGCGAGGATGACCGCGACCACGATCGACTCGAAGTACTCGCGTGCCGTGGACTTCTGGAACGTCTCCGTCGCCATGCCCTTGACCCCTGATTACAGGCCCCAGGCCCCAGGCCTCAGGCCCCTGATGCCTGATCCCTGACGCCTGATCACTGACCCCTGACGCCTGACGCCTGACGCCTGACTACTCTCCGACCTTCAGCACGGCCAGGAACGCCTCTTGTGGGATGTCCACCTGGCCGACCCGCTTCATCCGCTTCTTGCCTTCCTTCTGCTTCTCGAGCAGCTTGCGCTTGCGGCTGATGTCGCCGCCGTAGCACTTGGCGAGCACGTTCTTGCGCAGCGCCTTGACGCTCTCGCGCGCGATGATGCGGGCGCCGATCGCCGCCTGGATCGCGACCTCGAACATCTGGCGCGGGATGAGCTCGCGCATCTTCGACGCCAGGGCGCGGCCCCGATCGTAGGCGCGATCGCGATGGACGATGATCGACAGCGCGTCCACGGGTTCGCCGTTGACCATGATGTCGAGCTTGACCAGCGGCGACTCCCAGTAGCCGGTGACATGGTAGTCGAGCGAGGCGTAGCCGCGCGAAATCGTCTTCAACCGATCGTAGAAGTCGAGGACCACCTCGTTGAATGGCAGCTCGTAGCTGACCAGCACGCGATCCGAGGCCTTGTACTCCAGCGCCTTCTGCACGCCGCGCTTGTCCTGGCACAACTGCAGGATCCCGCCGACGTACTCGGCCGGGGTCAGGATCATGGCGGTGATCACCGGTTCCTCGATGGCCGCGATCGTGCCCGGTTCGGGCAGCTTGGCCGGGCTGTCGATCTCGGTCACCTCGCCATCGGTCGTCGTCACGCGGTAGAGCACCCCCGGCGCGGTGGTGACGAGGTCCATGTCGAACTCGCGCTCGAGCCGCTCCTGGACGATCTCCATGTGCAGCAGCCCGAGAAAGCCGCAGCGGAAGCCGAAGCCGAGCGCCACCGACGTCTCGGGCTCGAAGAAGAACGCCGAGTCGTTGAGCCGCAGCTTCTCCAGCGCCTCGCGCAGCTCCGAATAGCGGTGGCCTTCGACCGGGTAGAGGCCGGCGAAGACCATCGGCTTGAGCGGCTTGAAGCCGGGATACGGCTCGGCGGTCGGCCGGTTCGCTTCGGTGACGGTGTCGCCAATCTGCGCGTCGCCGACCACCTTGATGCCGCAGGCGAGAAAGCCCACCTCGCCGGGTCCGAGCCCGTCCACCAGCACCGGCTTCGGCGTGAACACCCCGATCTCGTCCACCTCGTGAGTCCTGCAGGGTCGCCATCAGGCGCACCTTCATGTGCGGGCGCACCGTGCCCTCGATCACGCGGACGACGATGACGACGCCGCGGTAGGCGTCGTACCAGGAATCGAAGATGAGAGCCTTGAGCGACGCCTCGGGGTCGCCGGCGGGCGGATGCACGCGCGCGACCACGGCCTCGAGGATCTCCTTGACCCCGCGGCCCTCCTTGGCGCTCGCCAGAATCGCGCTGTCACCGTCGAGGCCGATGATCTCCTCGAGCTGCCGCCGCGCCTCGTCGGGCTGGGCGCTCGGCAGGTCGATCTTGTTCACCACCGGGATGATCTCGAGGTTGTGCTCGACGGCGAGGTAGGCGTTGGCCAGCGTCTGCGCCTCGACGCCCTGCGAGGCGTCCACCAGCAGCAGCGCGCCTTCGCAGGCGGCGAGCGAGCGGGTCACCTCGTAGCTGAAGTCCACGTGCCCGGGAGTGTCGATCAGGTTGAGGACGTACTGCCCGCCGTCCGCCGCCGTGTAGTTCAGCCGGACGGGATGCGCCTTGATGGTGATGCCGCGCTCGCGCTCGAGGTCCATGCTGTCGAGGACCTGCGCCTCCATTTCCCGCATCTGCGAGCGCGCCCGTGATCTCGAGGAACCGGTCGGCCAGCGTCGACTTGCCGTGATCGATGTGGGCGATGATCGAGAAATTCCGTATGAAGCGCTGATCCATTGAGCGGCAGGACTGTCAGTCGAAGCCCGGTGTGACCGCGGCCCGGAGCGTCTTCGTATTATGCACCGCCTTGCGTCCCGTTCCCTACCGGGCGGCCGCCAGGGCGATCACGACGTCGTACTGGAAGCGGACGAAGCGGTGCAGCTCGCGCTCGAGAATGCGCTCCTGGTCGCTGTGCGCACCGAAGCCCTTCGGTCGGATCCTCGGTGTCGAGCGCCGGGCCGATGCCGTAGCACTGGATGCCCTTCGACCGGATCTGCGCCATGTCGCTCGCCCCGGTGCTCATCGTCGGCAGCACCACGGTGTTGTAGTGCTTCTTCACTTCCGCCTGCAGCACGGCGAAGGCCTCGGTGGTGAGGCTCGACGCGCCGGCCGGGCGATAGCGGTCGCGTGCCCACCGGACTTCGACGCGCGGGTCGTTGATGACCGCGCGCACCGATCGAGGAAGCCGGCCTGGTCCTCGTCGGGGTGCAGGCGCACGTCGATGGTCGCGACCGCCTCCGACGGGATCACGTTGTAGCGGTAGCCGGCGTCGAGAATGGTCGGCACCAGCGAGGTGTGCAGCATCGACCAGTGCTGCGGCTCGTGCTCGAGCAGCCACTCCGCCGCCGGCCCCGACACCTTCGGGTCGGGGCTGAGCACGTCGCGGTAGCGCGGCGCGACGTCGGGCGGCCGTCATCGTCGCCAGCGTGCGGAAATACGAGCCGGTGGTCTCGTTGACGCGCAGCGGCGGCGTCCACTCCGCCACCTTGCCGACCGCCGCCGTCAGCACCGTGACCGCGTTGGCCCGCTGCGGCACCGAGCCGTGACCGGCCGGACCGCGGGCCACGAGCTCGACCGCCCGCGGCTCCTTCTCCGTCGTCCCGACGTTGGCGCGCACGCATCTCGCCGCCGGTGCGCACCACGCCGCCGCCTTCGGCGAGGCAGAACTCGGCGTCGATGGCGTCGAAGTGCTGGTCGATCATGAACTGCGCGCCGACCTGCGGCGTGCCCTTCCTCGCCGGCCTCGGCGAGGAAGATCACGTCGCGGTCGAGCGCGACTTTCGCCCGGTCGAGCATCAGCATCAGCATCAGGCTGGCCACGAGATTGTCCTTGTCGTCCACCGCCCCGCGCCCGTAGACGTAGCCGCCCTCGCGCGCGGCGCCGAAGGGCGGGTGCGTCCACTTCTTCGGGTCCACGGTGACGACGTCGGTATGGCCCATGATCAGGATGGGCCGCTTGCGGCCGTTGCCCTTGAGGCGGGCCACGAGATTCGGGCGCGTCGGATCGGTGGCGAACACCTGGTTCGGGATCCCGGCCGTGTCGAGCACCGCCTTCAGGTAGTCCACCGCTCGCGCCTCGTTGCCGGGAGGATTGCTGGTGTCGAGCCGGAGCAGCGCCTGGAAGTGCTCGAGCGTTTCCGCCTCGATGGCGGCCGTGTCGGTCACCTGGGCGCTGAGGTGAGCGCGGCCGCTCAGGCAGCCGACGGCGATGAGCGCCGCGAGCGCGGCCCTGATCGGCAACCGGATCATCATGTCCGCAGGATACCCGTTATGCGGGCGCGAGCGCGATCACGCGCAGCGGGCTGCCACTGCCGCCCACGATCTTGAGCGGGGCGGCAATGACGACCGCCCCGGTCGGCGGCAGCTGATCGAGGTTGCACAGGCTCGCGAGACCGAACTTGCCGGCGCCGTGCATGAGCGCGTGGTTGGGGAATGGCGGGTCGAACGTGCCCGCCTGGCCCGCGTCGGTGCCGATCGTCTCCACGCCGACGCCGAGGATGTCGCGCTCGCTCGCGAGCAGGGCCGAGGCCCGCGCATCGAGCCCCGGGCTGTGCGGCCCGTCGGCCGAGACGTTGAGGAACGCCGCCGGATCCGTGCGCAGGCTCCAATCCGTGCGCAGGAGCACCCAGGCGCCGGCGGGGATGCGGCCATGCTCGCCTTCCCACGACACGATGCGCTCCGGCGTCAGGAGGAAATCGGGGTCGGCGCGGACGTCGGCCACGACGTCGATGACGCACGCGGGACCGACGAAGCGCCGCACGGGAATGGTGTCGCACGCGTTGTCGGGCCGGTCCTTGCCGGTGATCCAGTGCACCGGGGCGTCGAAGTGGGTGCCGGTGTGCTCGCCGAAGCTGAGGGCGTTCCAGTACCAGCCCGGCCCGCGATCGTCGTAGCGCGACAGCACGTCGATGGTGACGCCCGGCGATGCCGCAAACATCGGCGGCAGCCCGATGACGGGCGTCGCCGGACCGAGCGGTTGGGTCAAGTCGACGACGCGCAGCGCGCCGCGCGCGAGTCCGTCCACCAGCTGCTGCAGGACCCCGCTCACGAGGCGCCCCCGCTGCGCAGGAAGCGCTGGAACGCAAAGCGATTCTCGAGCAGCGACAGATCGGTGACGTAGGCCGCCGGACCCACGGCTTCGACCTTCGCGACGATCGAGGTCAGGTCGCCGGCCGCGGTCGCCGCGTCGAATGCCTCGGCAAAGGCCTCGACCGTACGGACGGTGGCGGTCCGCGGCACGCCCGCGGCCGCGGCAATGGCCGCCAGGTCGCTGCCCGTGGACGTCGCCGTCGGGAAGCCACCCACGGACAGGAGACTTTCGTTGTCGAACACCACGTGAATCAGGTTGCGCGGCCGGTAGCGCGCGAGCGTCGTCAACCCGCCGAGATTCATGAGGACCGACCCGTCGCCGTCGAGGACCACCACCGGGAGCTCCGGCCGCGCCAGCGCGATGCCCAGTCCCATCGACGAGGCGAGCCCCATCGCGTGCTGCAGGTAGAAGAAATTCGGCCGATGGCCGATCGACTGCAGCTCCGCGGCGACGGCGCCCATGATGGTGACCACGACGCGATCGGCGAGTAGGGGATAGACAGCGGTGAGGGCGTCGAGCCGGCGCACGTCAGTCCTCCCACATCAGGTCGCGGCACAGCAGCAGCGCGACCGGGCGGTTGGCGGACGTGGCGAGCGTGTGCGCCTTGGCGATGCGGTGCGTCACATGGCCCGGGTGGTCGAGGAAGGAGTACGGAATCCGCAGGGCGCGCAGGAGATCCTCGGTCACCACGCCCCCCTCGGTCTGCCAGGGATCGCGTTCACCGAACTCGCCGCGATAACTGATGAGCATGAGGAGCGGAATGCGGTAGAGCTGCGCGCACGAGACAATGCCGTTGATCGACGCCAGGAACCCGTGGTTCTGCATCAACATCGCCGACTTCACGCCGGCCAGGTGCGCGCCGGCCGAAATGCCGACCCCCTCCTCCTCCTTGGCCAGGCGGACCAGGGTCATCTCCGGATCGTCCTCGGCAAACCGGATCAGGTGAACCAGCCAGGTTTCCGGCAGCGCCGACATCAGGCGGATGCCGCAGGCCTTCAGCGCGTCGTACACCAGCCGGGAATGCGCCGTCGAGACCGGGGACATCGGCTACACCCGTTTGGACCACGCGCCGATCGCCGCCGCCTGTGCCATCGACAGGAGACTAGCAGAACTTGGCGGCAGCCGGCGCTGCTACACTGAGCAACCACGAAGGTTCCCCGCAGCGAAAGGCACCATGCGTCCATTCGTCCTCGCCGCCGCCATCCTGTGCGCGGTCGCGGTGTCCGCGCAGGACGATCGCGCCCGGCTGATCGCCCTCATCGAGGGCCCGCAAACCGGCGGCGCCCGCGAGCTGGGCGCGCTGGGACTGGCCGAGGCGATGACGAAGTCGGGCGTCCCTGGACTGAGCGTGGCGGTGATCCGCGACTTCGAGATCCACTGGACGCGCGGCTATGGCATCGCCGACGTCACCGCCGGCACGGCGGTCACACCGGACACGATTTTCCAGGCGGCGTCCATCAGCAAGCCGGTCGCCGCGATGGCGATCCTCAAGGCCGTTCAGGACCAGCGACTCTCCCTGGACGAGGATGTGAACACCCGCCTCACATCCTGGCAGGTGCCGGGCTCCCCACACACGGCGCGGCAGCCGGTCACCCTGCGCGGGCTGCTGAGCCACACCTCCGGCACCGACGATGGCTTCGGGTTCCCCGGCTACGATCCGGGAACAGCGCTGCCCACGGCGGTCCAGATTCTGAACGGGGGACCGCCCTCCAACGTCGGAGCGGTCCGGCTCGCGCGTCCGCCGCTGACCGCGTTCAAGTATTCGGGCGGCGGCATTACGCTCGCGCAACTGCTCCTGACCGACGCGATCGGGCGCCCCTTCCCGCAACTGATGGACGACTGGGTGCTGGCGCCGATCGGCATGAACGCGAGCCGCTACGAACAGCCGCTCTCGCCGGTCCGCGATGGGCAGGCGGCCCGCGGCCACGACCGCGCCGGCGCCGCTCGCAGCGTCAAGTGGCACGTCTATCCGGAGTTGGCGGCCGCCGGCCTGTGGACCACGGCCGCCGACCTCGCGCGCTTCGGCATCGAACTGCAGCAGGCGCTGCGCGGCCGTTCGAATCGCGTGCTCACGCGCGCCATGGCGATGGAAATGGCGACGCCCGTCGGCGTCGGGCCCTACGGCCTGGGCATCGCGGTCCACAAGGACGGGGAGGGCTGGTATCTCGAGCACGGCGGCTCCAACTGGGGATTTCAGTGCCTGTTCGTCGTCCACAAGCTGAAGGGCTACGGCTTCGTGGCGATGGCCAACAGCGATTCCGGCGGACGGCTGATCGCGGAACTGCGGCAACGGGTCGCAGCGGCATACGGGTGGGACGTCCTCGACAAGCCGCTGCGCCGCTGACGCCGTGTCCGAGACGACCGCGCCGGTACTGACGCCTCGTGGCATCGTGGCGGCGCATCTGCCCGCCGTGGTCGCCTACGCCCTGCTGACGCTCGTGCAGCTGTGGCCGATGGTCGTCGCGATCGACCGGGTGGTCCCGTCGGACCTCGGCGACCCCCTGCTCTCGACGTGGACGTTGTGGTGGAACGCCCGCGAGGTGCCGTTCTCGGCCGGCTGGTGGGACGGCCTGGCGTTCTTCCCCGCCGCCGGCACACTCGCCTTGTCCGACCACCGCGTCGGCCTGGGGCTGATCGCCACGCCCATCCTCTGGCTTGGCGGTTCTCCGGTCCTCGCGTACAACGTCACCTTCGCCGCCACCTACCTGCTGTCGGCGCTGGCGGCCTACGCCCTGGCGTTCACGCTGACGGGGAATCGCGCCGCCAGCTTCGTTGGCGGCCTGGCCTTCGGGTTCCACCCGTTTCGCGCCGAGCACCTCCCTCACCTCGAGCTGCTCGCCGCCTACTGGCTGCCGATCATCCTCCTGGCGCTGCATCGCTGGGCCGACTCTCCACGGAGGCGCTGGCCGGTGCTGCTCGCCGTCGCGCTGACCATGCAGGCGCTGACGTGCGGCTATTACTTCGTCTATTTCGCGCCGCTGCTGGGACTCTGGCTGCTGTGGTTCACGCCGCGCGGCCTGCCGGTCCGCCGCTACACGACGCTCGCCGCGGCGCTGATCGTCCCGCTCCTCCTGATCGCACCCGTCCTCGCCGAGTACCGGCACGTCCATCAGCGGATGGGGCTCGCCCGATCGATCACCGAGATCGAGCAGCTCAGTGCCGACGCGATCGGGCTGCTCACGGCGCCGGAGCCGCTGGCGTTCTGGACCGCCCCGGACTCGTGGCGCGGCCCCGAGGGATCGCTGTTTCCAGGCCTGACCGCGGTGCTCCTGGTCGGCATCGCCGTCGTGCTGTCCCGACGCGACCCGGCGCCGTCCAGCTCCCGGGTGTGGATCGTCGGCCGACGCGTGCTCCTGGCCGGCGTCGTCGTCGGCCTTGCCGCGGCCGCGCTGCCGATCGTGCGCGGCCCGTCCGCGCTCGAGTTCGCCGGGCTGCGCGTCTCGGTCAGCAACTCGTACAAGCCGTTCTCGACGGCGACCGTGCTGTTCATTGCGTGGCTGCTGACCTCGGCGCGGCTGCGCCAGGCGTGGCGGCAGGGCACGGCCTTCCCCTTCTACGTGCTGGCGACGCTGGCGATGTGGCTGTTTGCCTTCGGGCCCACGGCACGGCTGCTCGGGGAACGGGTGCTCTACAAGCCGCCGTACTCGTGGCTGATGGTCCTGCCGGGATTTCGCGACGGCTTCCGCGCGCCGGCCCGTTTCGCGATGCTCGCGGCGGTCACGCTCAGCATCGCCGCCGCTATTGCGTTCTGGCACCTCGTCCAGCGACGCGGCTGGACGGCCCAGGCGACCGCCTTCGCCATCATCGTCGCCGGCATCGTCGTGGACAGCTGGATCGCTCCCTTTCGGGTCGTCGCCGCGCCCGCCCCGCTGACCATGCCGAGCGCGGTTCCCGCGGATGCCGTGGTACTCCAGCTGCCCGTCGGCGTGTTCGAAGACGCGGAAACGATGTACCACTCGATGACGCACCATCGCCGCCTGCTGAACGGGATGAGCGGATACGAGCCACCCCATTACCCGATCCTGCGTCTCTCGCTCGAGGAAGGCCGGACCGAGGCGCTGTCGGTGTTCGCGGGCCACGCCGACCTGGCGATTTTCGTGCCGCGCGACGAAGCGGGGGTGCGACTGGCTGCGCTGATCCGGCGGGACGCCGGGGCGGAATCGGTGGCCGTCACCGACAGGCACGAGGTGCTCCTCGTCGACCGCACCACGCCGCGCGACGCGGCGGTGCCTCCGGGGCTGCGATCGATACGCGCGGCGTCCATCGCCTCGCTCGACAACCCCGAACACCTTTCGCTGCTGAACGACGGCGAGCGGCAGTCGACGTGGGTTACGCCGGAGCCGCAGGCGGGCGGCGAGCAGCTGGTCGCGGACGCGGGAGACGTCATCCCGATTGCCGGCGTCACCCTTTCGCTGGGCCGCAGCATGACGGCGTTTCCACGCGGCCTGCGGGTCGAGGTTTCCGCCGGAGATGGCGGCTGGATCGACGTCTGGCGCGGTGACATGGCAGCGGCGAGCGTCGCGGCGGCGATCGCCGACCCGCGCGACGTCACCACCGTCGTGTCCTTCCCCGTCCGGCAGGCGCGTTTCGTGCGCCTGACGCAGACCGGCGCCTCGACACATCCGTGGGCCGTCTCCGAGTTACGTTTGCTGACCCCGGAGAACTGAGCGGCGTCCGCCTCGTCGCCGCCGACGCGCCCGACTCGACGGGCTAGCGCTGCTCGAGCGGCAGCCAGGTTTGCGGATAGGCGGGGCCGGTGTAGTCGGCGCGCGGGCGAATGAGCCGGTTGTTGGCGTACTGCTCGAGCACGTGCGCCGTCCATCCGGAGATGCGGCTGACGGCGAAAATCGGGGTGTAGAGGTCGATGGCGATGCCCATCGTGTAGTAGGTGGACGCGGAGTAGAAATCGACGTTCGGGTAGAGCTTCTTCTCGCCCCGGACGATGGCCTCGATGCGCTCGGACATCTCGAACCAGCCGCTGTCGCCGGCCTTCTCGCCCAGTTCCTTCGACATCCGGCGCAGGTGCGTGGCCCGCGGGTCCTCAGTGTGGTAAACGCGGTGCCCGAACCCCGGGATCTTCTCCTTGCGCGCCAGCTTGCCGCGCACGTACGCGTCGATTCGCTCGGCGGGCGCGTCGGGCCCGATCTCGAGCAGCATCTTCATGACCTCGGCGTTGGCGCCGCCGTGCAGCGGGCCCTTCAAGGTGCCGATGCCCGCCACCACCGCGGAATGCACGTCGGTCAGGGTCGCCGCCGCCACCCGGGCGGCGAACGTCGAGGCATTGAGCTCGTGGTCGGCATGCAGCGTCAGCGCGATGTCCATCGCGCGGACGGCCACCGGCGTCGGCCGCTCGCCGGTCAGCATGTAGAGAAAGCTCGCCGCGTGTCCCATGGCCGGATCGGGGGCGATCGGGTGGCCGCCCTGCTGCATCCGCCCCCACGTCGCCACCAGGCTGGCCAGCTGCCCCGTGAGGCGCACCGACTTGCGGTACGAGGCCTGCGGCGAGTGGTCGGCGGCGTCGGCGTCGTAGTGGCTGAGCGCGGAGGTGAGCGTCCTGAGCGCATCCATGCCCTCGCCCGGCGAGGGCGGCAGCATGCGCATCAAGCGGACGATGGATTCGGGCAGCGGCCGCGCCGCCGCGAGCTGCGACTGCAGGTCGCCGAGCTCGGCGCGATTGGGCAGGCGCCCGTGCCAGAGCAGGTAACAGGTTTCCTCGAAGGTCGCGAAGCGCGCGAGGTCGTGGATGTCGTAGCCGCGATACGACAGCACGCCGCGATCCCCGTCGATGAAACAGATCGAGGACGAGGTCGCAACCACGTCCTCGAGGCCGGCCTTGCCTTTTACGTCGGTGGACACGCCCTGCATCTTAGCAGGGGCCCATGACTGCAGGGAAAACGGGAGTGCGGCCTACGCCTCGTTCGACTGCACGCCGACAACCGTGTCGCCGGCGTACTGCTGCAGGAGCGACAGCATCCCGGTATACAGGAAGCCCACCTGGAACAGCATCAGGAACGGGACCGTGCCGTAAATGCCGTTGGCCAGCGCGTAGAAGAGGGTGGCGGTGAAATACAGGCCGAGCGCCATCTCGATCAGCGGCTGGATCGCCACCGACTGCCGGTACTTCTTGCCAATCCACTCGTCGCTGCCGCCCTCGATGTGGTACTTGGGCGTGCGCGCGAACTCGCTGGGCTTGCGCACCAGGGCCTCGAACACCGCCTTGGTGTTGTTGACGGCCAGCCCGATGCCGATCGCCATCACGTAGGGCAGGTAGCTTCAGCCGCTCGGTCCACGTCTGCGGGTAGAGCTCGCGCTGGCAGACCATGTAGAAGTTTGCCACCGACGCCGTCGCCGCGACGAACAGCGGAATGTCGATCAGCAGCATCTCGTACCAGCCCATGTTGTAGCGGATGATCATGGACGGTCCCATGAGCACCGCGAGCACGCACATCAGCGGGTAGTTGAAGTTGGCCGAGAGGTGGAAGAACGCCTCGGCCTTGACCCTGAACGGCTGCTTCGACTGCAGGATGAGCGGCATCAGCTTCAGGAACGTCTGGATCGACCCCTTCGCCCAGCGGTGCTGCTGCGACTTGAAGGCGTTCATCTCGACCGGCAGCTCCGCCGGCGCCACGTGGTCGGGAAGGAAGATGAACTGCCAGCCGCGCAACTGGGCGCGGTAGCTCAGGTCCAGATCCTCGGTCAGGGTATCGTGCTGCCAGCCGCCGGCGTCGGTAATCGCGTCGCGCCGCCAGATGCCGGCGGTGCCGTTGAAGTTGAAGAAGCACCCACCCCGGTTCCGGCTGCCGTGCTCGAGGACGAAGTGCGCGTCGAGCAGCAGCGCCTGAATCTTGGTCAACAGCGAGTAATCTTCGTTGACGTGCCCCCACCGGGTCTGGATCATCGCCACCTTGGGGTCGGTGAAATACTGGATGGTCCGCGTCAGGAAGTCGGGCTGGGGGATGAAGTCGGCGTCGAAAATCGCGATGAACTCCCCGCGGGCGACCTGCAGGCCGGCCTCGAGGGCCCCGGCCTTGTAGCCGGTCCGATCCGTGCGGTGCACGTACTTGATGTCGATGCCCTGCGCGGCGAACCGCCGCACCGCCAGTTCGGCGATCTCGCGGGTTTCGTCGATGGAATCGTCGAGCACCTGGATTTCCAGGAGGTCGCGCGGGTACTCGATGCGGCAGACCGACTCCACGAGCCGGTCCACGACGTACATCTCGTTGTACAAAGGAAGCTGGATGGTGACGACCGGAAGCGTCTCGAACTGGCCGCGCGGCACCGGTTGCTGGTCCTTGTGTCTCATGTACAAATACACAAGGTAGTAGCGATGCCAGCCGTAAATCGCGAGGATGACGAGGACGAAAAAGTACGCGGCGAGGATCAAGGTCTCAGCGAACGTCATGTACGGTCAGTCTCCCCCGCGTAAAGCACAACCATCGATTATATGTCCGCACCCGGTAAAGTCAACGAAACAGGGGTGATAGCGCCATGACACCGGTCGAGCTTCGCACCCTGCTCGAGGCCGTGGGGACCGGCGCGGTGACCGCCGACCACGCCCACGCCCGCGTCCTCGCCGAGATGCGCGGGCAGCCGTTCGAGGACCTGGGGTTCGCCCGCGTGGACCATCACCGCGCGATCCGCCAGGGTTTTCCCGAGGTCATCCTCGGCCTCGGCAAGACGCCCGAGCAGATTACCGCAATCGCCGGCCGGATCGTCGAACGGGGTCACCCGCTGCTGGTGACCCGTGCCGATGAGCTGGCATACCACCATTTGCAGGCCCGCATTCCCGAGGCGCGCTTTCACCCGACCGCGCGCGCCATCACGCTGAAGCGGGAGGTGGCACCGGGCAAGGGCGTGGTGGCCATTGCGTCGGCCGGCACGTCGGACCTGCCGGTGGCCGAGGAAGCCGCCGTCACGGCGGACCTGATGGGCAACCAGATCGAGCGCATCTTCGACGTCGGGGTGGCGGGCATTCATCGCGTGCTGAGCGAGCATGGCCGTCTCGCCGCCGCGCGCGTCATCATCGTGGTGGCCGGGATGGAAGGCGCGCTGCCCAGCGTCGTCGCCGGCATGGTGAGCGTGCCGGTCATCGCCGTGCCCACCAGCATCGGCTACGGGGCCAGCTTCGGGGGCATCGCCGCCCTGCTCGGCATGCTCAACTCCTGCGCCAACGGCGTGGCCGTGGTCAACATCGACAACGGCTACGGCGCGGGCTGCATTGCCAGCATGATCAATCATCTGTAAGACCGCGGACGGCGTCCGCCGGCGCGCGTCCACCTGACATGGCCCTCGCACTTCGTACGCTGGAATTCGATCGCATCGTGGAGGTCGTCGCCGGCCTGGCGCTGACGCCCATGGGCGAGGCGGCGCTGTCGGCGCTCGAGCCGCTGACCGACCCCGCCGCGGTGGCCGAGTCGCTGCGCGCCACCGGCGAGACGGCCACGTTCCTGGAGAGCAATCCGCTGTTCCCGCTGCGGGCGGGCGCCGGGATTGGAGAGTCGCTGGCCGGCCTGCGCGTCCACGGCCAGGTGCTCGACCCGCTCGCCCTGCGCGGCGTCGCCGACCTGCTCGACTCGGTCGGCAACGCGGCCGCGACGGTGCGCCAGGCGACCGGCGCGTTCCCGATCCTCCTGCGCACGGTGGCGCGTGCCGCGAACTTCACCAGCGAAGTCGCCGCGGTCCGCCGGGCCATCGATCCGGCTGGCGACGTGGTCGACGAGGCCAGCCCGGAGCTGCGCCGCATCCGCGAGGGGCTCCGCCAGAAACGGCAGCGCCTGCGCGCCACCCTCGAGCAGTTCGTGCGCGGCCGCGACACCGCCAAGTACCTGCAGGAGCAGGTGATCACCGAGCGCAATGGGCGCTACGTGCTGATGGTGCGCACCGAGCACCGCGGCAACGTCCCGGGCATCGTCCATGGCGGATCGGCGAGCGGCGCCAGCCTGTTCCTGGAACCGTCGGCGACCGTCGAGATCAACAACGACATCGTCGAGATGGAGGAGCGGGAGCGCGAGGAAGTCCGGCGCATCCTGCTGGCGTTGACCGACGCGTTCCGCGCCCGGCCGGACGATGTCGACGCCTCGCTCGGCGTCGCCATCGACCTCGACACGCTGCAGGCGAAGTCGCGTTTCGGGTCGCTGGTCAACGGCGTGGCGCCGGACGTCGCGATCGACGGCCGCCTCGAGCTGCGCGCCGCGCGGCACCCGCTGCTGATCCGGGCGGTCCGGGAACGGCTCGACGAGGCGGACGGCGGCGACTTCGCGGCCGGCCCGGCCGACGTCGTGCCGACCGACATCGTGATCGATCCGCCGACGCGCGTCCTGCTGATCACCGGGCCCAACACCGGCGGCAAGACCGTGGCGATCAAGACCGCGGGCCTGCTGGCACTGATGGCGCAGGCGGGGCTGCACGTGCCGGCGGCGGCGGCGACGCTGCCGGTGTTCCGCTCGGTCTTTGCCGACATCGGCGACGAGCAGTCGATCGCGGCGAGCCTGAGCACGTTCTCCGGGCACATCGCCAACATCGTGTCGATGGAGCGCGAGCTGGCGTTGCCGGCGCTGGTGCTGCTGGACGAAGTGGGCACCGGCACCGACCCGAACGAGGGCGGGGCGCTGGCCACGGCCATCGTCAACCATTTCCGGAACCGCGGCGCGCTGGTCATCGCCACCACCCATTACGACGCGTTGAAGACCTGGGGCACGGCCACCGACGGCGTCATCACGGCGGCGTTCGCCTTCGACCCACAGACGTTCGCGCCGACCTATCGGCTGATCTACGGCGCGCCCGGCCGCAGCCTGGCCATCGAGATCGCGCAGCGGCTGGGAATGCCGCTGCCCGTCGTCGCCGCCGCGCGCGGGTTCCTGAGCGACGATCAGAAGAAGCTGGCCGCCCACCTCGCCCGGGTGGACGCGCAGGCGCGCGCGCTCGAGTCGGAGCGCTCGCGGCTCCAGCGCGATCGGCGCGCGGCCGACGAAGCCGCCGCCGCGCTGCAGGCCCGGGAACGGGATCTGGCCGAGCGCGAGGGGCGGTTCGCGCGGCGCCTGAACGAGAAACTCGACGATCGCGTGCGCCAGGCGCGCCGCGACATCGATCAGGTCATCGATCAGCTCAAGGAGCGGTCCGAGTCGCTCATCGAGCAGGTGTCGGCGCACGCAGGCGCGGCCGGCCTGTCGACCGGCGACACCGGCGCCGCCCGCGCCCAGGCGCGCGAGGCGGTCGAGCGCATCGTCGAGGCGCTCAAGGCCGGGAGCGGCGAGGCCCCAGAGGGCGACACGCGGCCCGCCGCGGGGTTGCCCGCCCCCACGGTGGGCGTTCGGGTGGCCGTCGGCGGCCTCGGCATGGAAGGCACCATCGTCAGCATCCGCGGCCAGCAGGCCGAGATCGACGTCCGCGGCAAGCGGCTGCGATCGACGCTGAAGGACCTGCGCGTCCTGGCGCCGGCAGGCGGCGCGATGGCCGCGGCGCCGAAAGTTCGCGTCACCCTGGACCTGCGGCCGCGCGAGGGGCTGCTGAGCGAGCTCAACGTGATCGGGCTGTACCGTGGACGAAGCCGTCGAGCGCGTGGGGCGGTTCCTCGACGAGACGATGATCACCGACCAGCAGGAAATCCGCATCGTGCACGGCCACGGCACGGGGCAGCTGCGCCGGGGCATCGCCGCGTTCCTCAAGGACCACCCGCTGGTGGCAAAGTCCTACCCGGCGCCGCCCAACCAGGGCGGCGGCGGCGCGACCATCGTGGAACTGAAGGACTGAGGGGCAGGCCACCGGATGGCGCGCTTTCCGCAGCAGTTCATCGACGACGTGCGGGCGGCGGCCGACATCGTGACCGTGGTCTCCGACTACGTGTCGCTGCGCAAGGCCGGCGCGACGTTCAAGGGCCTGTGCCCGTTCCATGCCGAGAAGACCCCGTCGTTCAACGTCAACCGCGACCGCGGCTTCTTCCACTGCTTCGGCTGCGGCGCCGGCGGCGACGTGTTCAAGTTCGTCGAGCTGCAGGAGAAAGTCGGCTTCACCGACGCCGTCCGCCAGCTCGCCCACAAGTTCGGCCTCCCCATCCCGGAGCTGGACACGACCGAGGAGGGCCGCGAGACCGCGGCCGAACGCGAAGCGCTGCTCCGCGTCCACGAGGTCGCCGCCGCGTATTTTCGCGAGCAGCTCGAAACGCCGGCCGGCGAGCGCATCCGGCAGTACCTGCTCGCCGATCGGGGCCTGACCGCCGACACGATCGGCACGCTCGGCCTCGGTTACGCCCCGGCGGCGCGCGACGGCCTGCGCCAGCGCCTGCTGAAGCAGGGGTTTACGCCGGCGACGACCATCCGCAGCGGGCTGGTGACTCGGCGTGACGACGGCAGCGAGGTGGACCGGTTCCGCAACCGCCTGATGATTCCGATCACGCGCGACACCGGATCGGTGATCGCGTTCGGCGGCCGCGCGCTCGACAAGGATCAGGTCCCCAAGTACCTGAATTCGCCGGAGACGCCGATCTATTCCAAGAGCCGCACGCTCTACGGCCTCAGCCTGACCCGGGCAGACCTGCGCCAGGCCGGCTTCGCGGTCGTCGTCGAGGGCTATTTCGACTTCGCGCAGGTGTTCCAGGCGGGCGGCGTGCCGGTCGTCGCCACCTGCGGCACCGCGCTCACCAACGCGCAGGCGCAACTGCTGCGCCGCTTCGCGGCCAAGGCGGTCCTCTGTTACGACCCGGATGCCGCCGGACAGGGGGCCGCCGAGCGCAGCTGCGAGCTGCTGGTCGGCGAGGGATTCGACGTCAACGTGGCCCTGCTGCCCGCGGGACTGGACCCGGACACCTTCGTGCAGACGCGCGGCCGCGACGCGTATCTGGCGCTGCTCAAGCTCTCCAAGCCCTACCTCGACTTCCTGCTCGACCGAGCCGGCGCCGAGCACGACCTCGGCCGCGACGACGGCAAGCGGGAGTTTCTCAAGAAGATGCTGGGGGTCGCCGCCCGCATCCCCGACCCCGCCGCCCGCGACCAGTTCGCCGACCGGCTGGCGCACAAGGCCCGCGTGACCGAGGAGGTGGTGCGCACGGAAATCCGCCGCGCCGCGGCGGGCCGCCGGACCGACCTGCCCGCCGAGCGGGCGCGGTCGTTGTCGGGCCCGCTGCGGGATGTGGAGCGGGCGCTGATCTGGGCGATCGTGCACACGCCCGGCGAGGCGATCGAGGTGCTGGGAAAGCTGGAATTATCTGATTTTGAAGGACTTCGGTCGCAAAACCTGCTCGAAAAGGCGTGGGCCCTGCAGGCGAGCGGGCCCGACGAGTTTCCAAGTGCCCTGATGGAGCGTCTAATGGATCAGGAAGCGCAGCTGCTGTCGCGAATTGCGACGGAGCGCGAATCCCCGGTCCTCAACCTCGACAGTTGCGTGCAGATGCTCCGGTTCAGCCGGGTGGAGCGTCAACTGCTGGCGATCCAGCAGAAGATCGATCGCGGGGGGCGGGACGACCAGGCGTCCGACGAGCTGACGCGCCTGTTGCGGCAGAAGAACGACCTGCGCAGCCAGTTGGAGCATGCGCGCCGGGGCCCGCGGGACGGGTATAATAGATAGCTTCCCCTCTCGTCACGATTGCGACCATCTGGACCACGGCGCGCGGGGACCGTGGTACAGGACTCGGGACTGGTCGGTCGGCACTCGGTGGCGGGGCAAGCACGCGTGAAAATTACAGCCGTCGAAAAGCATATGGTGAAGAAAGATCCGGGCTTGTCGATTGAAGACAAGTTCGACGAAGTACGGCAGCTGATCATCGTCGGCAAGGAGAAGGGCTACCTGCTGTACGACGAGGTGAGCGACCTGCTGCCCGCCGACCTCACGGCGTCGCCGGAGGACCTCGAGGAGCTGTTCGCCGCGTTCGGCGCCGCCGGCATCGACCTGGTGGACTCGGAGAAGTCCTATCGCGAGCGCGACGGGCTGGAGCGCGAGGACGGCGAGGGTCCGGAGCTCGACCTGACGCCGGGGGCGCTGGACAAGACCAACGACCCGGTGCGGATGTACCTGCGCGAGATGGGCACCGTGCCGCTGCTCACGCGCGAGGGCGAGGTCGCGATCGCCAAGCGCATCGAGCAGGGCAAGCTCTCGGTCATCAAGTCGATCTCGCGCATGCCGGCGATCACCAAGGCCGTCATCCGCATGGGCGACGCGCTCAAGGCCGGCGACCGCACCATCCGCGAGCTGGTCATCTTCAACGACGAAGAAATCACCGACGACCGCATCGAGGAGCGGGCGCAGCAGTTCCTCAAGCAGGTGGAGAACGTCCGCAAGGCGCGGCTGCTGGTGGAGAAGTTCGACGAGAAGCTCGACACCATCGCCAAGAAGGACAAGCGCAAGTATCGCCGCGCCATCTGGAAGGTGATGCGGGCGCAGGTGGCGACCTCCAAGCTGATTCGCAAGATCGAGTTCACCGAGGTCGTCAAGCGCAAGCTCATCGACGAGGTCAAGGACATCGTCGACGACGTGCTGCGCGTGCAGCGCGAGCTGGAGTCGGTGAACAAGACGCTCAACGCCAAGACGCGGCGGCCGAAGCTGAAGGACGAGGAGCGCAAGAACCTGCTCCGGCGGCAGAAGGACCTGCGCGCCGAGATCAAGCGGCGCACCGAGGATCTCGAGGAGAGCCCCGAGCACCTCCGCCACACGCTGGAGACGATCTACACCGGCGAGGCGAAGGCCGAGCAGGCGAAGAAGGAGCTGGTCGAGGCCAACCTCCGGCTCGTCGTCTCGATCGCCAAGAAGTACACCAACCGCGGGCTGCAGTTCCTCGACCTCATCCAGGAGGGCAACATCGGCCTGATGAAGGCGGTGGACAAGTTCGAGTACCGGCGCGGCTACAAGTTCTCGACCTACGCCACGTGGTGGATCCGCCAGGCGATCACCCGGGCGATCGCCGACCAGGCGCGCACCATCCGCATCCCGGTGCACATGATCGAGACGATCAACAAGCTGATCCGCACCTCGCGCGCGCTGGTGCAGGAGCTCGGCCGCGAGCCGACCTCCGAGGAGATCGCCCGGCGCATGGACATCCCGGTCGCCAAGGTGCGCAAGGTGCTGAAGATCGCCCAGGAGCCGATCTCGCTCGAGACGCCGATCGGCGAGGAGGAGGATTCGCACCTCGGCGACTTCATCGAGGATCGCTCGGCGGTGTCGCCGTCGGAGGCGGTCATCAACCTCGACCTCAAGGAACAGACCGAGTCGGTGCTGAAGACGCTGACGCCGCGCGAGGAGAAGGTCATCAAGATGCGGTTCGGGGTCGGCGACGGCAGCGAGCACACGCTCGAGGAAGTCGGCCAGAACTTCGCCGTCACCCGCGAGCGCATCCGCCAGATCGAGGCGAAGGCGCTGCGCAAGCTGCGCCATCCGTCGCGGAGCCGCAAGCTCCGGGCCTTTCTCGAAGGCCGGAGCTGATCGTCATGGTCCTCGGTCTGCGGCCGGCCCTTCCTCACCGTTCGCAGCCGACCGAGGACGTCTCGCCGTGGGTCGCCGGTTGCCGCCGCGCTCCGCATACAATCTCCCTCGGGCCCATAGCTCAGCGGTTAGAGCGGCCGGCTCATAATCGGTTGGTCCCTGGTTCGAATCCAGGTGGGCCCATTCCCGACTCCGGCCGGACCCCCGCGCCAATCGCGCCGGCGGTCGGCGCCTGACGTCTCATGCTCCCAGACCTCGAACGCCTCATCCGCCTCCAGGACATCGACACCCGCGCCGCCGAGGCGCGCAAGCGCATCGCCGAGACCCCGGCGGCCATCGCCGCGCTCGACGCCCGGCTCACCGCGGCGCGCGACGCGCTCGCGGCGGCGCAAGCAGGCGCTGGCCGACAACCAGACCGCCCGCCGCACGATCGAGAAGGACCTGGCGGTCGTCCAGCAGCGGCTCGGCAAGTACAAAGAGCAGCTGATGGAGGTCAAGACCAACCCGGAATACCACGCGATGCAGCACCAGATCGAGGCGGCCAACGGCGAGGTCGCCCGGTTCGAGGAGCAGATCCTGGTCAACATGCTGGACGCCGACGACCAGACGGCGAGAATCAAGGCGGCGGAGACGGCGCTGAAGTCCGCCGAGAGCGAGGTCGCCACTTCGCGCGCCGCCATCGAGGCCGACGCCGCCGACAAGCAGCGCGTCCTCGCCGAGTCGGTGGCCGAGCGCGCGGCGCTGGTCCCCGAGATCGGCCGCGCGCACTACGAGATGTTCGAACGGGTGATGAAAGCGCGGCAGGGCATCGCCGTGGCCGAGGCCATCGACGGCCACTGCTCCATCTGCCACGTCCGCCTGCGCCCGCAGGTCTACAACACCATCCTGCGCAACGACGACATCGTGCAGTGCGACCACTGCCAGCGCGTGCTCTACTATTCGGGGGTGCACCAGCGTTCCGCGGCCGGCCACGCCGCCGTGGACGCGGCGCATTCGCGCCAGATCGATCACGACGGCGCGCCGTGAGCGGCGCGGCATGATCACGGCGCACGTGGACGGCGGCGCCCGCGGCAATCCCGGTCCGGCCGGGTACGGCGCGGTGATCACCGGCGACAGCGGCGAGGTGCTGGCCGAGCTCTACGAAGGCATCGGCATCTCCACCAACAACGTCGCCGAGTATCGCGGCCTGATCGCCGCCCTCGAGTGGGCGGCCGCGCACGGCCACACGCGGCTGCACGTCAAGTCCGATTCGCTGCTCGTCGTGCAGCAGATGCTCGGCAACTACCGCGTCAAGCACGCCGGACTGCTCCCGCTCTACCGCCAGGCGCGGCACCTCATGGCCCGCGTCGGCCACGTCACCTTCGAGCACGTTCGCCGCGAGCTCAACCGTGACGCCGATCGCCTGTCGAATCTCGGGATGGACCAGAACCCGCCGGCCTGAGATAGAATCCGCGCCCGAAGGCGTCAACCCGGAACCTGTCCAGGAGGTCGGCTATGCGTCATCGTTTCCTGTTTTCCAGTGCGTTTGCGTGTCTGCTCGGGGTGGCGGCGCTGTCGCTGGCCATCCAGGCCCGGGCGTCCCAGGCGCCCGCGGCCGCGACTCACGTCATGACCCGTCCGGCCGACGTCAAGTGGGGACCGGCGCCGCCGGCGCTGCCGCCCGGCGCGCAGATGGCGGTGCTCGACGGCAATCCCGAGGCCGCCGGGATGTTCACCATCCGTGCGAAGTTTCCCGACGGCTACACCATCGCGCCGCATACCCATCCCACCGACGAGCACGTGACGGTGGTGCAGGGCGAGATCACGCTAGGCATGGGCGAGAAGGCCGACTTTGCCGCCGCCGGCAGCTACGCCGTCGGGGCGTATCTCAAGATGCCGGCGAAAACGGCGCACTTCGCCCGCGCCAAGGGTGAGACCATCATCCAGCTGCACGGCCAGGGGCCGTTCGTCATCAACTACGTGAACCCCAGCGACGATCCGCAGAAGAAGAAGGACTGACCGTGCCGCAATACGTGATCGAGCGCGACCTGCCCGGCGCCGGACAGCTGTCCGCGGAGCAGCTGCAGGAGCTGGCGCGGACGTCGAACGGCATCATCGACGGGCTGGCGCCCGGCATCACGTGGGAGCGCAGCTACGTCACCGGGGACAAGCTCTACTGCGTCTACACCGCCACCAACGCGGAGATTGTCCGCGAGCACGCCCGCCGCGGCGGCTTTGCCGCCGACCGGATCGAGGAAGTGATCGCGGTCATCGACCCCGGGACGGCCGGGTAGCGCCGCGCCTACTGCGCCGTGATGTTCGGCCGGTTGTTGCGCAGCACGTACTTCTGAATCTTCCCCGTGGCCGTTCGCGGCAGTTCGGCGCACGAAGGTGAACGCGTGCGGCACCTTGAAGTGCGCGAGCCGCGAACGGCAGAACTCGCGCAGCTCGTCGCCGGTCGCCGACGCGCCCGGCTTGAGCACGACGAACGCGTGCGGCGCCTCGCCCCACTTCTCGTGCGGCACTCCGACCACCGCCGGCCTCCATGCACCGCCGGGTGCGCGCACCAGCGCCGCTTCGACCTCGACCGACGAGATGTTCTCGCCGCCGCTGATGATCACGTCCTTGATGCGGTCGCGGATCTCGACGTAGCCGTCCGGGTGGACGACTGCCGCGTCGCCGCTGTGGAACCAGCCGTCGCGGATCGCCGACGCCGTGGCCTCCGGGTCGTCGTAGTACCCCGCCATGACGACGTTGCCGCGCGCGACGATCTCGCCCAGCGTCCGCGCCGTCGCGCGGCACGTCGGCGCCGTCCGTCGTCACGACGCGCAGCTCGCCGGACGTGATCAGCTCGACGCCCTGGCGCGCCTTGATCGCGCGCCCGTTCGGCGGCCGCCAGGCACGTCGTGCTCGGGCGCGCGGCTCGCAGATCGTGATGAACGGCGCGGTCTCGGTCAGGCCGTAGACGTGCGTCACCGTCCAGCCCAGCTCCTCCTCGACGCGTGCGAATCGTCGCCGCCGCCGGCGGCGCGCCGGCCGTGACCACGCGCACGCCGCGCGGGGCGCTGGCGCGCAGCGCCGGATCGGCGTTGGCCAGCGCGATCAGCACCGTCGGCGCCGCGCACAGCATGGTCGATCCGCTCGGCGGCGATCAGCTCGATAGACCTGCGACGGCTCGACCTTGCGCAGGCAGACGTGCGTGCCGCCCACCGCGGTGACGATCCAGGTGAAGGTCCAGCCGTTGGCGTGGAACATCGGCAGCGTCCACAGGTAGCGGTCGCCGACCGTCATCGGCAGGTGCATGAGCGTCCCGACCGCGTTCATGTAGGCGTTGCGATGGGTGATCATCACGCCCTTGGGCCGCGACGTCGTGCCGCTGGTGTAGTTGATCGACAGCAGGTCGCGCTCGTCGATCGGCGGCAGGCGCGGCGGCGCCGCGGCGCCGGCGAGCAGCGCCTCGTAGTCGAGCCAGCCGTCGCGCGCGCCCTCGAGCGCGACGCAGGCGGGTCGACGCGGGCAGGCGGTCGCGGATGCGCATCGACCGCGTCGAGGTAGTCGGCGTGCGCGCAGACCACCCGCGCGCCGCTGTGCGTGATCAGGTAGGCGAAGTCGTCTGGCGTCAGGCGGTAGTTGCATCGGGCACGATGACCGCGCCGATCTGCGGGACGGCGTAATAGCCCTCGAGGTTGGCGTGGGTGTTGGGCGCGATGTAGGCGACGCGGTCGCCGGCGGCGACGCCCAGGCGCCTGCAGCGCGGCCGACCAGCGGTCGATGCGATCGCCGAACTCGGCGTAGGTCAGACGCGTGTGCGCCGTCGACGACGGCTTCGCGATCGGCGTAGAGCTTGCGCGCGCGGCGGAGAAAGTCCAGCGGCGTGAGGGCGACTTCCATGGGTGCGATTGTAGTGGCAGGGCGGTCGCGCCCTGATGTTGACCTGTCATGGTTCGGGTGTCACACTCCGCGCTCTCACCTTCAGGAGGCTCGCATGGAGTCGATCCGCCGGACTCTGGCCGCTGCGCTCCTCGTCATCGCGCTGGTCACGCCCGCACCGGCCGGCGCGCAATACGCCGAAATCTTACGGCCGCTGCCAGTACCGGTCTCGCGCTTCTTCGACCATGCCAGCTTCGGCGGGTTCACGGCCGCGACCCAGATCGGGCGGCGGCTGTTCCTGGCGGGACCCTTCACGCGTCTGGCCGAACCCACCGGCGGGGCGGTGGTGACGACCGTGCTCGGCACTCGCGTGCCCGGCGCCTTTCCGTTCTTCGACGGGACCGTCAGCCAGATCCTGCCCGACGGCACCGGCGG
The DNA here is from genome assembly GCA_963707795.1 of uncultured Acidobacteriota bacterium. Taxonomy (GTDB): domain Bacteria; phylum Acidobacteriota; class Vicinamibacteria; order Vicinamibacterales; family UBA2999; genus JACCSI01. Next base: position 3,411,119 of record OY970174.1, read on the forward strand.
CTGGCTGGTCGTCGGCGACTTCCGCAGCGTGAACGGGGAGCCGTCGAGCGGCTTCGCGCGAGTCAACGCGGATCGCACTGTGGATGCGCGGTTCCGCGTGATTGCCGATGCCGCGATCATGCGGCTGGCAATCGCTCACGGGCGGGTCTACCTCGCTGGCGCGTTCACGGCCATCAACGGCGTCCGGCGCCGAGGGCTGGCCGCTTTCGACGCCGCCACCGGGCAGCTCACATCGTGGGGCGCCGGGTTCGACGGACGGGGCGCCGTCCGCGAATTGGCGGCCTCGTCGATCGCGGTGTACGTGTCCGGTGGTGACGGCGGCGGCCGGCTGTGGGGGCTCGAGGCCGGCACCGGCCGCGTACTGTTCGACCGGCCGGGGTTCGTCTCCGCGATCGCGGCCGCGAGCGACCGCGTGTATCTCGGCGGCGGCGGCTACGCGCGTCCCGTCTGGGCGGTGGATCCGCTCACTGGCACCGATCTCGACTGGGCCACGGACCTGACGTTTCAGTACCTCCCGGTGACCTACGACCTGGACGGCACGCGCGTGACGGCGCTGTTGCTCGACGGCGATCGGCTCTACATCGGCGGCTTCTTCCACACCGCCGAAGGGCACTGGTCGCTGGCCGCCGTGCAGGCGGCCAGCGGCGGCGCGGTCGGATGGCGCCCGAGTCCGCCCGCGCCTTCGTTCGTGGTGGCGCTCGTTCGGGTTGGACCGGCCATCGGGGCGTCGTTCATTCATTGGTTGGGAACCGGCAGTTGGTTGTACGCGTTCCACAGCGAAACCGCCGCGAGACTGCCCTTTCAGCTTGACGTCGTCGGTGGGGTCGCGACGGTGGCTTCGGCGCCCGAAGGTGTCGTGCTCGGCGGCAGCTTCGCGGCGAGCGGCGGCGTGGATCGCGGCGGCCTGGCGTCGATCGACCTCGACACCTACGCGATCGACCCGTGGACCGCGGCGATAGCGTTCTGGCCGGCGCGGGCCGCGATCGCAGAGCTGGCAACCGACGGCGTCTGGCTGTTCGCCCTGACCGAAGGCGACTTGGGCGGCCGCGACGCGCGCATCGTCAAGATCGATCCCGCGACGGGCGCCGTGGCCGGCGAGCGCTCCTTCCCCTCCGTGGTGACGCGGATGCGCGTGGCCGGCAGCCAGTTGCTCGTGTCGACGCACAAGCCCTACACCAATGCTGGCCAGCTCGGCGCCATCACCATTGCCGACTGGTCGTTCACCGCGTTGCCAGTGACGATCGACGGAGTCGTGGCAAGCCTCGACGCGACCGATGACACGGTGTACTTCGGTGGCGGGTTCTCCACCGTCAACGGCGAGATGCGACGCGGGTTCGCGGCCGTGCACCGCGTGACGGGAGCGGTGCAGTCGTGGCAGCCCGCGACCAACGCCGACGGCGGCATCGTCCGCACGGCCGGCGGCCGCGTGTGGCTGGCAGGCGTGTTCACACGCGTCGGCGGGCAATCTCGCCACGGACTCGCCGAGGTCGACCCGGCGACTGGCGCGCCGCTCCCGTGGAATCCTGACGTAGGTGGCGTGCTGAGCGGAGGTTCGACGTTCGGGGGAGTGCATCGAGTGGAGATCGCAAGCGACGGATATCTCTACGCCTGGCTCGGCCCGTCGCTCGTCTCCGATACGTGGGCCCGCGGCGTCGCCGCGGGGCAGCTCACGCCGCTCGTCCTCGTCTACTCGACGGCGAGCGGCAGCCGGTTGCCGTGGCGCCCGGCCGTGACCGGGCTCGTCGCACTCACGCCCGATTGCGCCGTCGCGCCGAGCGGTTGTCTGGTCGAGGCTGTGCCATCGCCGGCGAACGTGCAGGTCTCGGTCGTGGATCACGCCGTGACCATCACGTGGACCTTGCCGGTGACGCCGGCCCGGACCGGCGTGCGACTCGAAGTAGGCACGGTCGAGAACCGCGCCGACCTCCTCGCTCTCGACCTGCCGGCGGATCAAGCTTCGTTCACTGCGGCCGCGCCGCCGGGGCGTTACGTGGCGCGGGTTCGGGCGCTGGCCGGCCCGGCCACCAGTCTGACGACGCCGGACGTGTCCTTCGCCGTTGGCCCGCCCGGCGTGCCAGGCGCCCCGCTCGATCTCACGGCGAGACGCGACGGCGCCCGTGTCACCTTTGCCTGGAACCCGCCCAGCACCGGCGCGCCGCCGCAGTACGATTTGGAGGCGGGCACCGCCCGCGGGCAGCGCGACATCGGCGCGCTGGCGGTCGCTGGCGGAGCGACCAGTGTGACGCTAACCCTCCCGGCCGGCACCTACTGGACTCGGATCGTGGCCGTGAACGAAGCCGGGCGATCGGCGCCGAGCGCCGAGGCAGTGGTCGACCTCGTGCCACGACAGTCGTGCCGCTCGTCGCCGCCGCTCAACCTGGCCGCGACCGTGTCGAATCGCGTCGTGACGCTCACATGGGATCCCCCCGCGGATGGATCCGAAGCGCCGCCACGGATCGTCGCCGGCAGCGTGCCGGGTGGCAGCGACATTGGCACGCTGACAGCGCCAGCATTCGCCACGACCTTCTCGATCGCGGCGCCGCCGGGTACCTATTACGTGCGGCTCGAGGTCGGCTGCTTCGTCATCGGGAGGAGCAACGAAGTGCAAATCGTGGTGCCGTGAAAAGTTCCGCCCCAGTGCGATATGGCGGTCAAGGGAATACCACCGCGTCTTTCCACACGTGGGTCTGTCACGCCCGGCACTTCACGAGCGCGGCCATTCGGCCCGCGCGCGCACCGTCCGCCCGGAAAGAGTCAAACGTGTCCACATGTGTCCGGGTACAGAGATTCGCGGCGTGGATCCGCGCGCGCGGTACGCCGGCGGCCGCGATCTGATCGACGTTCGCGGCGCCGACATCCAGCCGCAGCGATCCTGACGCCAGCCGCGTGAACCAGCGCGCGATCGCCGGCTCGTCGACGCCCGCCGCGCGGAAGGCATCGATCAGCTCGGGGCCGACCTCGTAGCAGCACGGGCCGATGCTGGGTCCGAGCGCCGCCGTGAGATCCGCGGGATCGGTGCCGAACTCGCGTGTCATCGCGTCGATGGCGTGGCGAGACACGCCGGCCGCCGTCCCGCGCCATCCCGCATGCACGGCGGCCACGGCGCCGGTGCGCCCGTCGCCCATCACGATCGGCACGCAGTCCGCCACCCGAACCGCCAGGACCAGCCGGGCATCGTCGGTCACCAGGGCGTCGGCGCGCGGCGGATCGGCCGCATCCTCCGGCGCCGGGCTCGCCCGGCGCAGCACCCGCACGCCGGCGCCGTGCACTTGCGACACGCTCCTGATCTGGCCGGCCGTTGCACCCAGCGACGCCGCCGCGTCGGCCCACGCGCGCGGATCGGTCCGCAACGGCAGTTGCCGGGTCGTAAACAGATGTTGCGCCACCTCCTCCAGCGGCCGGCAGCGCAGCGCGTAGCCCCAAGGCTCGACGCTCCAACGAAATGCGGGATCCGGGTCGGGCCGCGTCATCGGCGCCTCTTCCCGCGCGCCGCAACCGGCGTTACCCGCCGCACGCCCCGGGCCGCCGGCACGCGGCCGTTGGCGGCGATTCCCGCTGGCATCACCCTTGAAGCTGTTGGTCTGCGACACGGGGGACGCGCATGGTGATCAAGATTACGCCGAACGACAAGGGAAACCCGCCGGGCAAGCTGGCGGACGCCGAGCTGCACTTCACCGAGGGGCCGCTCGAGGGGCTGAAGATGATTGGCTTCACGGTCTGGGAGCGCCGCAGCGGCGCGGGCCGCAATGTCACGTTCCCGGCGCGCCAGTACTCCGTCAACGGCGAGCGGCGCAGCTTCGCGCTCCTCCGCCCGGTCGCCGACGCGCAGGCGCAGGACCGGGTGCGCGATCTCATCCTGCAGGCGTTCGACGAGTTCCAGGCGCAGGTGGCGGTGGCCAGTTGACTGGCACGGCGGCAGCGGCGGCGGGGACTGCTCTCGTGCCGCTAATCGATCGGGGACGGGGCGCACGCTCAGGAGAGCACGGGCAGGAGGTGCGCGTTCTCCTTGGCCCGCTTCGGCGGCAGGGTCCACTCGGCGCGCTCGCTCTTGTCCAGTTCGGCGCGGAAGAACGCGTCCTTCATGCCGCCGTCGATGATGTCCCACGGCAGCACCGCGTCGGCGGAGCGGTCGCGGAAGATGAAGAAGTCGCGCATCGACGCCGGTCTCGCGCACGGCCTGCCGCCACTGGCCGCCGTTGCGCTCGGCCGCTTCGATCGCCGGGGCCACGCGCCGGTCGCCCAGCGACAGGAGCGCCTGGTAATACGAATGCCGCTCGCTCTTGATGTTGAAGTAGACGTTGTCGATGCCGGCGACCAGCGATCGCAGGCGCTTCATCTTCTGCTCGATGACCGCCGAGGGCGCCATCGGCAGCCACTGGTAGGCGGTGCCGGGTTTGGGCACCAGCGGGTTGACGCTCGCCACGATGCGGCCGACGCGCCCGCGCGGCCGGGCGTGCCGCATCATGATCTCGCGCAGCTGCAGCGTCAGGTCGCGGATGGCGACCAGGTCGTCGTCTTTCTCTGACGGGAGGCCGATCATGTAGTAGAGCTTCAGGTTCTCGATGCCGCTGGCGAAGATCAGCTCGGCGCGGTCGAGGATCTCGTCGTTGGTGACGGTCTTGTTGATGACGCGGCGCAGGCGATCGGACCCGGTTTCCGGCGCGATGGTCAGCGTGCGCTCGCCGCTCTCCTTGAGCAGCGTGACAATCGTCGGCGTCAGGTCGTCGAGCCGCAGCGAGGCCGGGCTGATCGAGTAGCCCATGTCCGTCAGACCGCGCAGGATGTGCTCGATGTCCGGGTGGTCGCACAGGGCGATCGACACCAGGCCGACGCGCGACGAGTGGGCGCGCGCGGCGCGGGCCAGCTCGAGGATCCGCTCGGTGGGAAACGGACGAACCGGCAGGTAGTTGTAGCCCGCCCAGCAGAAGCGGCACAGGTTGGCGCAGCCGCGCACCACCTCGATCAGGAAGCGCGAGCCGAACTCGGTGTCGGGCGTGAAGATCGTGGTCGACGGCGGGTCGAGCGCCTCGGTGGTCTTCACCGCCGCCTTGCGCACGACCGGCGGCGCGCCGGTGCCGGGCTTCGGCGTCATCTGCGCGATCGTCCCGCTCCGGCGTGTAGTCGACGTCGTAGAACGACGGGATGTAGAAGCCGCGGGTCGCGGCCAGGCGGCGGAGCAGCTCGGCGCTCGACGCGGAGGCGGCGACGGCCTCGACCAGCGCCGGGGACCAGCGCCTCGCCTTCGCCGGCGGCGATCACGTCGGCGAAGAGCGCCAGCGGCTCGGGGTTGACGAAGGTGACGGCGCCGCCAATGACGATGAGCGGGTGGTCCGTGGTGCGGTCCGCCGCGCGCAGCGGGAGGCCGGCCAGGCGCAGCAGCGTCAGGACGTTGGTGTAGTCCCACTCGAACGACACGGAGAACGCGAAGACGTCGAAGTCGCTCGACCGCCGTCTGCGATTCGAGCGTCACCAGGCGGCGTGCCCGACTCGAGCAGGCTGGCGAGCTGCTGCTTCGGCGGCAGGAACACCCGCTCGCAGACGATCTCCGGCTGCTCGTTGAACAGCCGGTACATCGTCTGGAAGCCGAGGTTGGACATGCCGACGAAGTAGGTGTTGGGGAACGCGAGGGCGACGCGCAGCCGGCCGGCGTGCGGTTTTTGCACGAAGCCCACTTCGCGGGACAGGACGTCGCGGGCGGCTTCGCGCTGGGAGATGGCTTTCATGGAACTGGCGGCGGCCGGCGTGCGCGAGCTGCGACCTGGTACAGGCGTCGCTCGCGCGCGTCCGGGATCACGGTCGCGACTGCGTGCCGGCGCGCACTCCTGGATCTACCTACCTGCCTCGCCGGTCCCGCGCGTCGGCTCAGCCTTCGCTGCGGCGCAGGAACGCCGGCACCTCGAGCTCGAGGTTCAGGTCGAGGTCCCCGTCACCGACGCTGCCGCCGGTGGTGCCATCGGCGGCGAGCGCCATCGGCGGCCGCACCGCCAGCGGCAGATCGAGCGGCGCCCGGCGCGCGATGGTCAGGCGCGACGAGGCGGTGTCGGCGGTCGCTGGCCACGGCCGGCGGCCGCGCCGGCACCTGCGCCGTGTAGCTGTGCAGGTCGACGGGCGTCTGCATCGGCGCGGTGCCGCCGGCGCTGTGCATCGACGGCGCGTGGTCGAAGCCGGTGGCGATCACGGTGATCTTCACCCGCCCCGCCAGATCGGGATCGACGACCGCGCCGAAGATGATGTTGGCATCCTCGTGCGCCGCTTCGTGGATGACCGTCAGCGCTTCGTTGACCTCCATCAGCGACATGTCGGGGCCGCCGGTGACGTTGATGATCACGCCGCGCGCGCCGTTCACCGAGGCGTCCTCGAGCAGCGGGCTCGAGATGGCGCGCTGCGCCGCCTCCAGCGCGCGCGTCGACCCTTCGGCCATGGCCGTGCCCATCATCGCCACGCCCATGCCCGACATGATGGTCTTCACGTCGGCGAAGTCGAGGTTGATCATGCCGGGCACCAGGATCAGGTCGGAGATGCCCTGGATCGCCTGCCGCAGCACGTCGTCCGCGGTGGAGAAGGCGTCGAGCATCGAGGTGCTGCGGTCGATCACGGACAGCAGCCGCTCGTTCGGGATGGTGATGACCGTGTCGACGCATTCGCGCAGCGCGTCGAGGCCGGCTTCGGCCTGCGCGAAGCGCTTCTTGCCCTCGAAGCGGAACGGCTTGGTGACGACGGCGATGGTGAGCGCGCCGAGCTCGGTGGCGAGGCTGGCGATGACCGGCGCGGCGCCGGTGCCGGTGCCGCCGCCCAGGCCGGTGGTGACGAACACCATGTCGGCGCCCGACAGCGCGTGGATGAGGCTGTCGGTGTCCTCCAGCGCGGCCTGGCGCCCGACGTTGGGATCGGCGCCGGCGCCGAGCCCCTTGGTCAGCTTGCTGCCGATCTGAATCTTCATCGGCGCCGGGCTGTTCTTCAGCGCCTGCGAGTCGGTGTTGGCGACCATGAACTCGACGCCGCTCAGCCCGCGCTGCACCATGCGCGCGACGGCGTTGCCGCCGCCGCCGCCGACGCCGATCACCTTGATCCGCGCGCCGGTGCGAGCCTCTTCGTCCATCGTGAGCCGCAGCCGGTCGATCAGATCGTCGCCCGTGATGCCATGCTGATCCGCCATCGAGCCTCCTTCGTCCGTCTCAGAAAAATTCCTTGAACACCGTGCGCAGCCCGCGCACCATCCGCGTCAGGGCGCCGCCGCCGGCACGCGCGTGCTCCGGCGCACGGTGCCGCTCGGCGTAGAGCACCAGGCCGACCGCCGTCGCGTAGGCCGGATTGGCGACGTGGTCGGCGAGGCCGCCCACGCCGCCGGGCGAGCCGCGGCGGATCGGCAGGTCGAAGATCTGCTCCGCGATCTCCGACATGCCGTCGAGAATGGCCCCGCCGCCGGTGAGCACGAGGCCGGAATTGAGCGACTTCTCGTAGCCCGGCCTTGCTGATCTCGTCCCACACGCAGGTGGAAGATCTCCTCGGCGCGCGGCTGCAGGATGTCGCTGAGGATGCGCCGCGACATCACCCGCGGGCGGCGGCCGCCGACGCTGGCCACCTCGATGGTCTCGTCGTCGCCGACCATCGAGCACAGCGCGCAGCCGCTGCGGCGCTTGATCTTCTCCGCCTCCGGAATCGGCGTGCGCAGGCCGACGGCGATGTCGTTGGTGAAATGGTCGCCGCCGACGGCGATCACCGCCGTGTGCCAGATGCTGCCGCGCTCGAAGATGGCGAGGTCGGCGGTGCCGCCGCCGATGTCGAGCAGCGCCACGCCGAGCTCCTTCTCGTCCGGCGTCAGCACCGCCTCGCCGCCGACAGCTGCCCGATCACCGTGTCGGCGACCTCGACGCCGGCCGGTTGACGCAGGAAATCAGGTTCTGCGTCGCGGTGCGCGCTGCCGGTGATGATGTGGACGTTGACCTCGAGGCGGGCGCCGGTGAGGCCCACCGGCGCGCCGATCCCCTCCTGCTCGTCGACGACGAAGTCCTGCGGCAGCACGTGCAGGATCTCGCGGCCGGTCGGCAGCGACACCGCGCTCGCCGCGTCGATCGCCCGCCGCACGTCGTCGCGGGTCACCTCGCGGTTCTTGCCCGCGATCGCCACCACGCCGCGGCTGTTGAAGCCCTTGATGTGCGGGCCGCTGACGCCGAGGTGCACGACGCCGACCTCGACGCCGGCCATCAGCTCGGCTTCCTCGATCGACCGCTTGATCGACTCGACCGCGGCATCGAGGTTGACCACGACGCCGCGCTTCAGCCCCTTCGATTCCGCCACGCCGAGACCGATGACGTCGACGCCGCCCTCGTCGCGCAATTCGCCGACGACGGTGCACACCTTCGAGGTCCCGATGTCGAGCCCCACCACGTAGCGTTCGTGTCGTGCCACGCATCCTCCGTTCGGCCCGGCAGCTGCCGCCGGCCCGCCTTCGTCCTACTTCTTCACCGGCCTGACGTACAGCCGATCGCCGAAGCGCAAGTCCACGTAATCGATCTCCGCCACCCGCTCGCGCAGCGCCGGCGCCAGGTCGCGGTAGCCCTGAATGCGCTCGGCGAAATCCTCGTCGCCGAGCCGCAGCATGACGGTCTCGCCCTGCGAGCATCACCACCGCATCGTGCGCGTCCGAGACGTCGATCTGCGACACCAGCTCGGCCAGCCCGGGCTCGCGTCGCCAGCGACGCGATGACCCGCGCCGCCAGCCGGCCCGCCGCTCGTCGACGGCGCTCACGCTCTCGCGCGGACGGCCGGCCAGCCCGTCGATGATCGGCAGGTCGTAGGTCCGCGTAGGTCGGCCCGAACTCGTCGATGACGATCCCGTGCGCGTCCACCAGGTAGAGCGCGCGTCCGAGCCGGGCGATGCCGATCGGCCGCCGCTCGGTGATGAGCACGTCGATCCGCGACGGCAGCGTGCGCCGCAGCGTCGCCGCCTCGACCCACGGCGAGGCGAGCAGCCGCTGCTGCCAGTCGTCGATCGCCACCGTCAGGATGTTGCTCCCCGGCAGCCCGTCGAGAATCGCCAGCACCTCGCCGGTCGAGAGCCGTGCGTTGCCCTGCACGCTCACCCGCGTCACCGTCAGCGCCGGCGCCCCGATCAGCAGCGCCGTGCCGCGCCAGCCGCCGTAGATGGCGAGGGCCAACAGGCCGGCCACCCGCGCCACCCGCCAGACCTGCCAGCCGCTCACGCGCCGCCGGCGCGCGGGCTTCACGTGCGCGCGGCGAAAACGCTTGTCGGCGGGGGCCGCGATCGCGCGCATCAGCGGGCCCCCTCGGTCGCCAGCCGCCGCTCGAGCTCGCCGACCACGCGGGCAGCCACGCCGCCAATCGATCCCGCTCCCAGCGTGATCACCAGTCACCCGGCCGCGCCAGCGCGGCCAGCGCCGGCGCCACCTGGTCCAGCGCGGCCACGACCTGCACCGGATGCGTGCGGCTGGTGTTGACGGCGGCCGCCAGCGCCTCGACGGTGACGCCGGGGATCGGGTCCTCGCTCGCCGCGTAGATGTCGGTGAGCACGACCTCGTCGGCCGCGGCCAGCGCCAGCCCGAACTCGCGCATCAGGTCGCGGGTGCGCGAGTAGCGGTGCGGCTGGAAGGCCACCACGATCCGCGACGGCGCCGCCGCGCGGGCGGCCGCCAGCACCGCGGCAATCTCCGTCGGGTGGTGACCGTAGTCGTCGATGACGGTCACCCCGCCGACGACGCCGAGATGCTCGAAGCGGCGTTCGACGCCCTGGAAATCCGCCAGCGCCGCGGCGATAACGTCGAACGGCACGTCGAGCTCGAGGCAGACGGCAATCGTCGCCAGCGCGTTCTGGACCGAATGCCGGCCCGGCACCTGGAGCCGGAGGCGGCCGAGCGTCTCGGGCGGCCCGGCCGACGGGCGGCGGCGCACGATCGTGGACTCGCTGCCGAACCCCGCCAGCCGCACGTCGGCGGCGCCGATGTCCGCGTCCTCGCGGGTCAGGCCATAGCTGATCAGCCGCCGCGTCAGCCGCGGCCGCAACCCGACCAGCGCCGGGTCGTCGGCGCAGGCGACGATGGCGCCGTAGAACGGCACCTTGTTCGCGAACTCGACGAACGCGTCGTGCAGGCGCTCGACGGTGCCGTACGCCTCCATGTGCTCGCGATCGATATTGGTCACCACCGCGATGGCCGGGAACAGCTTCAGGAACGACCGGTCGCTTTCGTCGGCCTCCGCCACCATGTAGGCGCCGCGGCCGAGCCGGGCGTTGCCGCCGAACGCGCGCAGCCGGCCGCCAATCACCGCCGTCGGATCGAGCCCGGCACGCTCGAGCACCAGCGCGATCATCGAGGTCGTGCTCGTCTTGCCGTGGGCGCCGGCCACCGCGATGCCGAAGCGCAGCCGCATCAGCTCGCCGAGCAGCTCCGCCCGCGGGATGGTCGGGATGCCCCGCGACCGCGCCGCGACCAGTTCCGGGTTGTCCTCGCGCACGGCCGACGTGTAGACGACGACGTCCGCCCCAGCCACGCTCTCGGCCCGGTGGCCGATTGCCACCGTCGCACCGAGCGCGGTCAGATGGTCGGTCGCCTCGCTGCGGCGCACGTCCGACCCGCTCACCTCGTAGCCGAGGTTGGCGAGGAGCTCGGCGATGCCGCTCATCCCGATCCCGCCGACGCCGACGAAGTGAATCCGGCGGGTCTTCCCGAGCACGTTCACGCCCGTCCCTTCTCCACGTTGCTGGCTCCGCCCTGTGCTGGCCCGCTCGCCGCGACGCCGGCCAGTTGCCACGCCCGGTCGGCGATTCGTGCGGCGGCATCCGGCCGGGCCAGCGTGCGAATCGCCGCGGCCATGCGCCTTCGGCGATCGCCGTTCGCCGCCAGGCCGGCGATGGCATCGGCCAGCCGCTCGCCGGACAAGTCGCGCTCGTCAATCACCTCGGCGCCGCCGGTCCGCGCGACCACCTCGGCGTTCTTGCGCTGGTGATCGTCGGTGGCCGTCGGCAGGGGCACGAGGATGGCCGGCCGTCCCGCCGCCGCCAGCTCCGACAACGTCGTCGCACCGGCGCGGCAGACGACGATGTCGGCGGCCTTCATCGCGTGATCCATCTCGAACAGGAAGGCCTCGACGCGGGCTTCCAGCCCGGCGTTCCGGTACGCAGTCCGCACCAGCTCCACATCGCGCTCGCCGGTTTGGTGGGTGATCGCCAGCCGAGTCCCGGCGGCTGCCAGCCGCGACGCTGCCGCCACCATGGCCATGTTGATCGGGTGTGCGCCCTGAGAGCCGCCAAAGATCAGCACCCGTGCCGCCAGCGGCGGCGAGTCGAGCCGGTCATCGGCCTCCTTCCGATCGTGAAAGAACTCCGGCCGCACCGGGTTCCCGGTGACGAAGCCGGTACCGGGAAACCAGCGCAGCGATTCCTCGAACGTGACCGCCGCGGCGCGCACGACGCGCGCCAGCAGGCGGTTGGTGATGCCGGGCAATGCGTTCTGCTCGAGCAGCATCGTTGGATAGCGGCGCAGCGCCGCGATCAGCAGGACCGGCCCCGACGCGAAACCGCCAACCCCGACGACCACGTCCGGCTGGCGGCGAGACACCACCCGCCAGGCGTCGAGCGCGGCGAGCGGCAGCAGCGCGAACCCACGCACGCGGGCGGCGCGCGACTTGCCCTTGAGTCCCGTTACCCGAATCAGCTCGAGCGGGAACCCCTCGCGCGGGACGACCTTCGCCTCGACGCCGGCGATGGTGCCGACGAAGGCGATGACCGCGTCCGGCGCCCGGCGCCGGACCTCGCGCGCCAAGGCAATCCCCGGATAGAGGTGCCCGCCCGTGCCGCCCCCGGCAATGAGCATGCGCAACGGTCACGCGGCTCCCACGCGCCGGCGCGGCGGCGCCGCCGGACTCGCCGACCCGGCCGCCGCGGTGGCGTGCTGCGAGATGTTGAGCAGCACGCCGAGTGCCAGGAGGTTGACCAGCAGCGACGACCCGCCGTTGCTCACCAGCGGCAGCGTGATGCCCTTGGTCGGCAGCAGGCCGAGGACGACGCTCATGTTGACGAAGGCCTGCAGGACGATCATCAGCGTGAGGCCGAGCGCGAGGAAGGCGCCGAAGCCGTCCGGGGCGAGCATCGACGCCCGCAGCCCGCGCCAGGCGATGACGCAGAAGCAGACGAGCACGACGCTGGCGCCGACGAGGCCGAGCTCCTCGCCGATCACCGCGTAGATGAAATCGGTGTGCGGCTCGGGCAGGTAGAAGAGCTTCTGCACCCCGGCCATCAGCCCGCGTCCGAAGACGCCGCCGGTGCCGACGGCGATGAGCGACTGGATGATCTGGAAGCCGTCGCCGAGCGGATCGGACCACGGGTCGATGAAGGAGACCAGCCGGCGACGGCGGTAGTCGGCCGACATCAGGATCACATAGAGCGCGGGCAGCGAGAGCAGCGCGCTGCCGATCAGATAGCGGTAACTGAGCCCGGCGGCGAAGACCATCAGGCCGGTGACGGCGAGCAGCGAGACGGCGGTGCCGAAATCGGGCTCGAGCAGGATGAGGCCGACGAGCACGCCGGTGATGATGCCGATCGGGAGCAGCGAATAGCCGATCTCGTTCACCCGGTGCATGCGGCGCTCGAGCATCAGGGCGGTGAACAGGATGAGGGCGATCTTGGCCAGCTCCGACGGCTGGATGCCGAGGCCGCCGACGGCGAACCAGCGCCGCGTCCCGTTGACCGGGCGCGAGAACAGCACCGCGATCAGCAGCACCGCGACGAGGCCGAGCAGGGCCCAGATCACCCGCTCGTTGCGATAGGTGCGGTAGTCGATGCGCATCACGATCGACATCACCGCCACGCCGAGCAGCGCCCACATCACCTGCTTGGTGACGAACAGGTAAGGCTGCTGGAAATGCTCCAGCGCCAGCACCGCCGAGGCGCTGTAGACCATGACCACGCTCACGCAGACGAGCGCCAGCGTCGCCAGGAACAGCCACTTGTCAGATTGCAGCTTGCGCGCCATACTTCTCCGCCCTAAAGTTGGGCCAGTTCGACCCGAAACTAGGCTCGGCGGTCGAACCGTCAGCAGTCGTCAGACGATCAGGGGACTGGGACACCTGTCTCGCAGGCCGGGGTAGCCTGCGTTCCCAGCGACCGGCTCCCACTCGCGCCCTCTCGATCTGACGACTGCTCACGGCTCACCGACCTTCGGCCGTCGTGCTTCGGTCTTCGTTCGCCCGCCTCGTCACCTCCTCCTTGAACACCCGGCCGCGCTGCGCGTAGTCGGTAAACATGTCGAAGCTGGAACAGCCCGGCGCCAGCAGCACCACGCCGTCCGGCCGGGCCATGCGCGTGCGCGGCGGCGACCGCGTCGCGCATCGAGTCCGCCTCGACCACCGGCACGACGTGGGCCAGCGCCTGGCGCACCAGCGGCCGCGCCTCGCCGATCGCCACCACGCCGCGGCCGCGGGCGGCGAGCGGGCCGGCGAGGTCGTCGAACGCCCCGCCCTTGTAGCGCCCGCCGAGGATCGCGACCACGTGGTCGAAGCTCTCGATCGAGCGGCCGGCGGCATCGATGTTGGTGGCCTTCGAGTCGTTCACGAAGCGGACGCCGCCGATGGTGGCGACCGGCTCCATCACGTGCTCGAGCCCGGTGAAGCCCTCGAGCGCGCGCGACATCGACTCGCCGCTGGCCCCCGCGGCCTGCGCCACCGCGGTGGCGGCGGCGACGTTGCTCAGCATGTGGCGCCCCGGCAGCCGGATCGACGCCAGCGGCACCAGCGGCGTCGGCCCCTCCGACGTCCGCTGCCAGATGAAATCGCGCTCGACGTAGATGTCGGCGTCCGCGACGTCGACGCCGTAGGTCAGCCGCCGCGCCCGCGCGCCGGCCGACAGGGCCAGCGCCGCCGGGCTGTCGGCATTGACGACCGCCCAGTCGTCGCGCGTCTGGTTGGCGAACACCCGGGCCTTGGCAGCGGCATACGCCTCCTCGCTCGGGTGCCGATCGAGGTGGTCCGCCGACAGGTTGAGCAGCGCCGCAATCCACGGATGGAAGGTGTCGGTCGCCTCGAGCTGGAAGCTGCTCGCCTCGACGACGTGGATGGCGTCGGCGGTCGAGTCGTCCACCTGCGCGCTCAACGGGATGCCGATGTTGCCGCCGACGAGCACCCGCCGGCCCGCCGCGGCCAGCATGCGGCCGACCAGCGTGGTCGTCGTCGACTTGCCCTTGGTGCCGGTGATGGCGACCACGCGCCCGCGCAGCCAGCGCGACGCCAGCTCCAGTCTCGCCGATGACCGGCACGCCTCGGCGCGCGCGCCGCCGCCAGCGCCGGCAGCTCGAGCGGCACGCCCGGACTGAGGACCACCAGGTCCGCGTGTGCGAGCAGTCCGGCGTCGTGCGACCCGAGGCTGAGCGCGACGCCGCGGTCGTGCAGGCGGCGCTGGTCGCCGATGTCGGGCCTGAGGTCGGAGATCGTCACGCGCGCGCCGCGGCGCAGCAGCAGCTCCGCGGCGGCGAGGCCGCTGCGTGCCGCTCCCATCACCACGACCCGCGCGCCGTTGACGTCGAAGACAGGTGCCATCGGCATCAGCGCAGCTTCAACGTGGTCAGACTGAACAGCGCGAAGATGATCGCCATGATCACGAAGCGGGCGATGACCTTCGGCTCTTCCCAGCCGATGAGCTCGAAGTGGTGGTGCAGCGGCGCCATGCGCAGCACCCGCTTGCCGGTCAGCTTGAACGATGCCGACCTGCACGATCACCGACAGCGCCTCGAGCACGAAGACGCCGCCGACGAACACCAGCAGCAGCTCCTGCTTGATCAGGATGGCGACGGTGCCGAGCGCCCCGCCGAGCGCCAGCGACCCGACGTCGCCCATGAAGATCTCGGCCGGGTGCGCGTTGTACCAGAGGAAGCCGAGGCTGGCGCCGACCAGGGCGCCGCAGAAGATCGTCAGCTCGCCGACCGGCGCCGAAGTGCACGAGCAGCAGGTACGAGGCCAGCACCGCGTGACCGGTGACGTAGGCCAGCGCGGTGAACGCGGCGGCGGCGATGGCGAACGTGCTGATCGCGAGTCCGTCGAGCCCGTCGGTGAGGTTGACGGCATTGCTGGCGCCGACCAGCACGAATGCCGCAAACGGCACGTAGAACCAGCCGAGGTCGGGAATCAGCTGCTTGAAGAACGGGAAGATGAGCCGCGTGTTGTACAGGTTGTTCGCCGCCAGCCACATCAGCGCCAGGCCGACCAGCAGCGCCACCACGATCTGCAGCCCCATCTTCTGGCGCGCGAGCAGCCCGCCGGACGAGCGGCGCGTGATCTTGAGGTAGTCGTCGAGAAACCCGATGGCGCCGAACGCGGCGGTGGCCAGCACCGCGATCCAGACGTAGACGTTGGTCAGGTCGACCCAGAGCAGCGTCGGGATCGAGCGACGCCGCCAGGATCAACAGGCCTCCCATCGTCGGCGTCCCGGCCTTGGTCTGGTGGCTCTGCGGGCCCTCCTGCCGGATCACCTGCCCGATCTGGAACGCGCGCAGCCGCCGGATCAGCCACGGCCCGAGCACGAGGCTGATGAACAGCGCCGTGATGCTGGCGGCCGCGGTCCGGAACGTGATGTAACGACGACGTTCAGCAGCGGCGATGCGGGTAGAACGAGAAGCAGGAGGTGGAACAGCATCAGCCGAACTCCGCCGTGATGCGGTCCACGACCGTGTCGGTGCGCACGCCGCGCGAGCCCTTGACCAGCACGAGATCGCCGGCGGCGGAGCCACGCGCAGGATGCGATCGGCGGCCTCGGCGCTGGTCCGCGTCCACGACACGGCGCCGGCGTCCAGACCGGCGGCGACCGCGGCATCGGCGAGCGCCTGCGCGGCCTCGCCGCCGACGACGACGAGGCGATCGAGCCCGGCGGCCGCCGCGGCGCGGCCGCACGCCTCGTGCAGGCGCCGGGCATGGTCGCCGAGCTCGAGCATCTCGCCCAGCACCGCGGCTCGACGCGCCGCGCGCCGCTCGCCCGCGATGACCTCGAGCGCCCGTTGCAGCGCGGCCGGACTCGAGTTGTAGGAGTCGTCGATGACGACGACGCTCGCCGGGCAGCCGCAGGACGGCGCCGCGGTGCGCGGCCGGGCGCAGGTCGCGACCTCGCGCCGCGATGTCGGCCAGCGGCACGTCCAGCGCGGCGGCCACCGCCGCTGCCGCCAGCACGTTGGACACGTTGCCACGACCGAGCAGCGGGATCTCGAGACGGACGGCGCCGGCGGCGGTGGTCAGCCGCAGCGTGCTGCCGTCGATGCCGCGATCGACGATCTCGTCCGCGCGCACGTCGGCGGCGGGCGACATGCCGAAGGTGACGGTGCGGCCGGCGAAGGTCGTCACCCGCGCCATGACCAGCGGATCGTCGGCGTTGCAGACCAGCAGGTCGGAGGCGGAGGCGCCGCTCGAGGATCTCGGCCTTGGCATCGGCGATGGCGTCGGGGGAGGCGAAGTGGCCGAGATGCGCGTCGCCGACGTTGATCCACACGCGGATGTCGGGCCGGCGATGGACACGAGGCGGCTGATCTCGCCGGCGTGGTTCATGCCCAGTTCCATCACGGCGACATCGGCGCCGCTGCCGCAGCGCGAGCAGCGACAGCGGCAGGCCGAGGTGGTTGTTCAGGTTGCCCTGGTTCTTCGTCACCCGGTACCGCCCCGACAGGAACGCGGCGATGGTGTCCTTGGTCGTCGTCTTGCCGGCGCTGCCGGTGATCGCGACCACGGTGGCCGGCGACTGCTCGCGGACGACGCGCGCCAGATCCTGCAGCGCGAGGGTCGTCTCCGCCACCTCGATCACGACGGGCGCCTGGCGATCCGAGGACGCGACGCCGGGCGTGACGCCGGGCGCGGCCACGGCGCCGGTGCGGACCACCACGCCGGCGGCGCCGCGCGCGAGCGCCTCGGCCACGAACGCGTGGCCGTCGCGCTCGGCGACGATGGCGAAGAACAGGTCGCCGCGCTGGAGCGTGCGGGTATCGATCGAGAAGCCGTCGATCGCCTGGTCGGGCTGGCCGCCGGCCAGCCGCCCGCCGGTCGCCGCCGCGATCATCGCCGCCGTCAGCACCATCACGGCAGCCGTCACCTAACCGCCTTCGTCGGCCGCTGCCGGCGCCGGACGAGCGCCTCGCGCGCGACGGCGACATCGTCGAACGGCAGCACGCGATCGCCGATCTGCTGATAGCGCTCGTGGCCCTTGCCGGCGATGAGGACCAGGTCGCCCGGCTGCGCGCGCTGGATGGCCTGCTCGATCGCCTCCCGGCGATCGACGGTGGCGTGGATCGTCCGGCGAGCGCCCGCCCGGCTGCGTGCCGCCGGGAATGCCGCGCTTGATCTCGTCGATGATGCGCTGCGGGTCCTCGCTGCGCGGATTGTCGGAGGTGATGACGACGACGTCGCTGAGACGGGCGGCCACCATGCCCATCAGCGGCCGCTTGGTGCGATCGCGATCGCCGCCGCACCCGAACACGGTGATCAGCCGCCGCGACGCCAGCGGGCGGGCGGTCTCCAGCAGGTTGCGCAGCGCATCGTCGGTGTGCGCGTAGTCGACGATGACGGTGACCTCGTCGCCGGCCTCCGACACGACCTCGAACCGGCCCGGCACCCCGGGCAGCCGGCGCACGCCGTCGGCAATGGCGTCGAGCGGCAGGTCCAGCGCGGTGACGGTCGCGGCGGCGGCGAGGATGTTGGACACGTTGGGGCGGCCGACCAGCGGCGACTGCACCGGCACCACGCCGCGCGGGGTGCGGATGTCGAACGACAGCCCGCCGAGCGCGATCTCGAGCGGTCCCGGCGTGACGTCGGCGGGCCGGGTGAGGGCGAAGGTCACGGGCCGGCGGCACACCTCGACCAGCGCGGCGCCGCGCGGGTCGTCGAGGTTGATGACGCCGGGCGCCTCGTCGGGCAGCATCTCGAACAGCCGCCGCTTCGCCTGGAAGTAGGTCTCCATGTCCTCGTGAAAGTCGAGGTGATCGCGGGTCAGGTTGGTGAAGACGCCGGCGGCGAAGCGCATGCCGTCCACCCGCTTCAGCGCCAGCGCGTGCGAGGACACTTCCATGACCGCCGAACGGCAGCCCTGCCGGATCATCTCGGCCAGCAGCTGCTGCAGGTCCGGCGCCTCCGGCGTCGTCCGCGACGCTTCGCGTTCCTCGCCGCCGAGCCGGTACGCCACGGTCCCGAGCAGGCCAGCCTTCATGCCGGTCGCGTCGAGCATCGACGACAGCAGATACGCCGTCGTCGTCTTGCCGTTGGTCCCGGTCACGCCGACGACGGGCATGCGCTGGCTGGGATGCTCGTAGAAGTCGTCGGCGAGCAGCGCCAGCGCCAGCCGGGCGTCGTGCACCTGCAGCCAGGGCACGGCGATCGACTCCGGGCGGGGACCTTCGGCGACGATCAGGGCCGCGCCGCGCTCCACCGCCTGCGGCACGAAGGCGGTCCCGTCGGCCTTGAGTCCGCGCAGCGCGACGAAGATCGAGCCCGGCACGACGCGGCGCGAGTCGTACACGATCGCGGACACGTCGGCCGTCCCCGCCAGTCCGGCGAGCGTCGGGCCGGCGGCCGCGATCGGACCGAGCGTCGCGAAGGCGTCGGCGGCGGTCACGGCTGCGCTCCAGGCTCCACGGATCGGCGCGGCAGCTCGCGCGCCAGGACGAGCGTGCCGGTTACGCCGCGCTCGAGCGGCGTGCCGGCTTCGGGCGTCTGCTCGATCACGACGCCGGTGCCGCTAATCCGCGCGCCGAGGCCGAGCCCGGCCAGCGTGCGCAGCGCCTCGCGCGCGCTCATGCCGCGCAGGTCGGGCACCAGCGAGGCGGCACCCCCGCCCGGCGCCAGCGGGACGATGGTGCGCAGCCAGGCGGCGCCGGATGCCGGGGCCACCGGCTGGCGTTCGGCGGCGGCCACCACCACCGGCGGCGGCGCGTCCACCGTCGGCGCGATGCCGAGATGGCGCAGGCTCGCTTCCGCAATCCGCCGGAAGATCGGCGCCGCGACCTGCCCGCCGGTATCGGAGCCGACGCGCGGCGTATCGACCATCACGATCACCGTGAGCGCCGGCGAGCGCGACGGCACGAAGCCGACGAACGACACGTTCTGCTGCGACCCGGAATAGCGGCCGTTGACGATCTTGTCGGCGGTCCCGGTCTTGCCGGCGGTCGTGAATCCGGGCACCTGCGCCAGCTTGCCCGTCCCGTCGGCGACGACGGCCTCGAGAATGGGCAGCAGTTCGGCCGCCGTGCCGGCGCTGATGACGCGGCGCGTGGCGGTCGGGCCCACCGGCGTGCGCACGCCGTTCTCGATCTCGGCACGCACCACCCGCGGCTCGATCCAGGTGCCGCCGTTGGCGACCGCGCTCATCGCCGCCGCCATCTGCAGCGGCGTCACCGCCACCTGATACCCCATCGACACCGACGCGAGCGCCCTGTCGTTCAGCTTCTCCGGGCTCCATACGATGCCCGGGCTCTCGCTGGGGAAGTCCTGCGACGTCGGCCGGCCGAACCCGAACCGGTTCATGTACAGCCCCATGCGCTCGGGCCCGACCTTGAGGCCGATCTTGATGGCGCCGACGTTGCTGGACTTGACGATGACGTTGGTGAACGACAGGACGCCGTAGTTCCGGCCGCCGTACTCGTCGACGACGCTCGAGCCGAAGCGGATCACGCCGGGGTTGGTGTCGATGTACGAATCGACCGGCATCACCCGCTCCTCGAGGGCCGCCGCCACGGTCACCACCTTGAAGGTCGATCCCGGCTCGTAGATGTCCTGCACCGCGCGGTTGCGCCGCGCCAGCTCGCTCGCGGCGTTGTAGACGTTGGGGTTGAACGTCGGCCAGCTGGCAATGGCCAGCATCTCGCCGGTGCGCGGATCCATGACCACGGCGCTGCCGCCGTCGCGCCCGCTTCTCCTCGACCCCGGCCCGCAGCTCGCGCTCGACGATGTGCTGGAGCTGCTGGTCGATGGTCAGCTCGAGCGACGCCCCGACGGTCGGGCTGCGCTCGAGGCGGCTGAAGGCGTGCCGCTTGGCGTCGGTGGTGATGAGCAGCGTGCCTTCGCGGCCGCGGACCGTCTTGTCGTAGGACGCTTCCAGCCCGCTGAGGCCGACGTTGTCGAGCCCGACGTAGCCGAGCAGGTGGGCGCCGAGCTCGCGATTCGGATAGAAGCGGCGGCTCTCGCTCATGAACCCGATGCCGCCGAGCTGCAGCGCCGCGACCTTGCGCGCCTCGTGCGGCGTGACCCGGCGCTTGACGTAGATGAACGGCCGCGAGCGCGACAGCCGCTCGGTCAGCGACGCCCGGTCGCAGCCCTCGAGCACGCGGCACAGCCGGGCGGCGGTCGCGGCCTTATCGTCGATTTCGTAGGGGACCGCGTAGATGGTGTCGGTGTCCACGCTGTAGGCGAGCAGCCGGCCGTGGCGATCGAGAATCTCGCCGCGCTTGGCCGGGGACGGGATGGTGCGCTGCTGCTGCCGTTCGGCGCGGCTGGTCAGCTCGGCGTGGCTGATCACCTGCAGGTAGATCAGCCGCGCTTCGATGCCCACGGTCCACGCGGCGAACACCGCGGCGGCCACGAGCAGCCGCCGTGTCACCGTCGGTCGCCAGTTGAAGGGCAGTTCAGCCACGTTCGTCCCCCGGAAACATCTAGCGGCCGGCCACGAGCGATCGCGCGGGCGGTTTCGGCTGGGTCACGCGCTCCAGCACGATGGCCTGCTCGACGCCCGGCGCCACCATGCCCAGCCGATCGGTCGCCAGCTTCTCGATGCGCTGCGGGGCCCGCAGGGTCTCGATCTCCAGCCGCAGGTGCCGGCTGATCTCCTCCTCGGTCGCACGCTCGCGCTGCATCTGCTCGAGCCGGTAGCCGTGGCGCAGCAGCTCGAAGTGCTGCCACGCCGAGAACATCACCACCAGCACCAGCACGGTGCCGATGGCGAGCGACTGCCACAGCTCCTTCTGCCGCCGTTCGTCGACCTCGCGGACGATCGGGTTGTTGCGGACGTCCTTGCGGATCGCGTATTCAAACGTCTCGGGCTTGTCCATCACGCACGCTCCACCGCGCGCAGCTTGGCGCTGCGCGCGCGCGGGTTCTCCGTCACTTCCTCGTCGCGCGGCACCAGCGGGCGTTTGGTGAGCACCCGGGCGAGCGCCGGTTCGCGCTGCTGCAACTGGCGAAACGTGTGCTTCACGATGCGATCCTCCAGCGAGTGGAAGGTGATCACCGCCAGCCGCGCACCCAGCGAGAGCCGCGTCGCCGCGGTCTCGAGAAACTCGTCCAGCCCGTCGAGCTCGCGGTTGACCCAGATGCGCAGCGCCTGGAACGTGCGCGTCGCCGGGTCGATCCGCTGCCACACCCGCCGCCGCGACCGGCTGGCCCGGCGCACGATGTCGGCCACCTGTGCGGTCGTGACCAGCGGCTGCGCGGCACGTGCCCGCACCAGCGCCCGCGCGATCCGCCGCGAGTCGCGCTCTTCGCCCCACTCGTAGATGACGTTGGCCAGCTCGCTCTCCTCGACCCGCGCCAGCAGGTCGGCCGCGGTCTCGCCGCGCGTCGTATCCATCCGCATGTCCAACGGCTCGTCGCGCCGAAAACTGAATCCCGCGCCCTTCGCCGTCGAGCTGCATCGACGACACCCCGAGGTCGGCGAGCATGCCGTCGGCCCTGTCCACCCCGCGCGCCCGCATCACCGCGTCGAGATCGCGGTAGTCCGCGTGCACCAGCTCCACCCGATCCACCCAGGGCGCCAGGACCCCGCCGGCGGCGGCAATGGCGGCCGGATCGCGATCGAGCCCGATCACCCGCGTGGCGCCGCGCTCGAGCAGCAGGCGCGCGTGCCCGCCGTAGCCCACGGTGCAGTCCACGAAGACGCCCCCTCGCTCGGGCCGCAGCAGCTCCACGACCTCGCCCGCCATCACCGCGATGTGCACGAGTCCCCTGCCGCGTTCCGCTGTGCGCCGCGTCGGCCGCGATTGCTGTGTTGTGTCCCCTGCCGTGCCCGATCAGATCCCAAAGTCGGCCAGCGCCTTCGCGTCGTCGTCGGTGAACGGGCGACTCGCGAGCCGGGCGATGAACCGCTCGTGGTTCCACACCTCGAGAAAATCCTGCTGCCCCAGGACGTCGACCTCGCCCGACATCTGGGCGCTCTCGCGCAGGTGCGGCTGGATGAGCACGCGCCCCTGCGGATCGAGCTCGTTCACCTGACCGAAGAAATTCACCCGGTCGAGGAACTTCATGCGCGCCGGGTGGGTCGAGGGCATCTGCGCGAGGCGGCCCTCGATCAACGAGCCAGACCGGCATCGGGTAGATGCGCACCGATTCCCCGCTGAGGCTGGTCACGAACAGTTCGCGGCCGTGCTCCTCCTGGATCACGGCGCGAAAGGCGGACGGAACCTTCAGCCGGCCCCGGTCATCGATTTTTGCCGGTGCGTTTCCCCGCAGCACCCTCTTGCTCCACTTCGCTCCAGAAAAGTCCACCGGGATAGTAGAAGACGCGGCGAAGCTTGTCAACGTGAAACGCCTGACAACTCGTTCTCCTGGCGTGGGTTACGTCTTTGCTTCGCCAGATAATTTTTGCGTCAGTAATTTGACGAATGAGAGCAGCCGGACGCGGCGCCGTGCTCCGTGCAACCACGTGCTAGGATCGCGAGTTTGTGCTGCACGCCGCTGTCATCGGCTTTCCGTCCTCCGGCAAATCCACCCTGTTCCAGTTGATGACGAGCGCGAAGGACGCGCCCCGCGGCCACGGAAAAACCGAGACCGCGGTCGGCATCTCGCGCGTGCCCGACGCGCGCCTGGACCGGCTGACCGCGATGTACAACCCGCGCAAGCGGGTGCCGGCCACGATCGAATTCACCGACATCGTCGCGCCGGGTCGCGGCGGCGCTGCCGCCCTGGTGGACGTCGCCGGCTACAAGAACGCTGACGCGCTCGTGCACGTCGTGCGCGCGTTTCGCGACGAGTCGGTGCCGCCGGCGTCCGGCTCGGTCGATCCGGCGCGCGACGCGCAGGCGATGGAGGACGAGCTGATCCTCGCCGACCTCGGGCTCGTCGAGCGGCGGCTCGAACGTCTCGACAAGGATCTGAAGAAGACGAAAACGGCCGAGGTCGAGCGGGAGCGCGAGCTCATCGTGCGCTGCCGCACCGCGCTCGAGAACGGCCAGCCGCTGCGCGCGCTGGGCCTCGCCGGCGACGACCGCCGCCGCCTGCGCGGCTTCCAGTTCCTGTCGGCGAAGCCGCTCCTGCTGGTGATCAACCTCGACGAAGCGGACGTCGGCCGCCGCCGCCAGCGTGGACGACGCCGCGGCGCGCACCGGGCTGACCGCATTCCTCACCGCGCGCCGACACCGGCGCCGTCCCCGTCTGCGCCAAGATCGAGCTCGAGATCGCGACCCTCGAGGCCGCCGACGCGCAGGCGTTCCTCGCCGATCTCGGCCTGCGCGAATCAGGCCTCGACCGGGTGATTCGCGGCAGCTACGATCTGCTCGGCTACATCTCCTTCTTCACCGTCGGCGAGGACGAATGCCGGGCGTGGTCGATCCCGCGCGGCACGCACGCGCAGGACGCGGCGGGCGAGATTCACAGCGACATCGCCCGCGGCTTCATCCGCGCCGAGGTGGTGGCATACGATGCGCTGATTGCGCGCGGCTCGATGGCGGCGTGCAAGGAGCACGGCGAGGTGCGGCTCGAAGGCAAGGAGTACCCGGTGCAGGACGGCGACATCATCAACTTCCGCCACGCCACCTGACGGCGGCGCGACACGATGCCCCACGCAGCATGGCTCCGGATTCCGCCGCGGTGTCCCGCGCGCGCGCCCGGCGCGGCAGGGCGGCGCTGACCGTGCCGGTCCGCACCGTCCTGGTGTGCGAGACGCAGGTGCCGCTGGTGCGCGGCGGTGCGGAGCTGCTCGTCGAGCAGCTGGTCGGCGAGCTGCGCACGCGCGGCCTCGCCGTCGATCGCGTCTCGCTGCCCTTCAAGTGGTACCCGAAGGACGAGATCCTGCCGCACGCGGCCGCCTGGCGGCTGCTCGACCTCAGCGAGAGCAACGGCCGCGCCATCGACCTGGTCATCGCCACCAAGTTCCCCACCTACTTCGCGCGCCATCCGAACAAGGTGTGCTGGCTGGTGCACCAGCATCGCGCCGCCTACGAGCTGTGCGGCACCGAGTTCAGCGACTTCGCCGACGAGGAGCTCGACGTCGGCCTGCGCGAGCGGCTGTTCGCCCTCGACGAAGCGATGCTGGGCGAGTGCCGCGGCCTCTACACCATCTCGCACACGGTCTCGCGGCGGCTGGCCACCTACAACGGCCTGGCGTCGACGCCGCTCTACCACCCGCCGCTGCTGGCGCCGCAGCTGGCGCCGGGCGACTACGCGATCGTACGTGCTGTCGGTCGCGCGCCTGGAGAAGAACAAGCGCGTCGACCTCGCCGTGCGCGCGATGGTTCACCTGCCGCCCGCCCTGCGCCTGATCGTCGTCGGCGAGGGCAGCCATCGCCGCGCCCTCGAGGCGATGGTCGAGGAGCTGGATCTCGGCCGCCGGGTCACGTTCGCCGGGGCCGTGGCCGACCGCGATCTGGTGGCGCTCTACCGCGACGCGTTGTGCCTCGTCTATGCGCCGTTCGACGAGGATTACGGGCTCGCCACCCTCGAGGCGTTTCTCGCCGCCAAGCCGGTCATCACCGCCACCGACTCGGGCGGCACGCTGGAGTTCGTGCACGACGGCGGCAACGGCTTCGTCGTCGCGCCGCAGCCGGCGGCGATCGCGGCCGCCGTCGCCCGCGTCGACGGCGATCGCGCGCTGGCCGCTGCCCTCGGCGAGGCCGGGCGCGAGCGCGCGCGGACGATTTCCTGGGACGCGGTGGTGGAACGGCTGCTCAGCCATGGCTGATCCGTCGGCGACCTCGGTCATCGTGCCGGCGTTCGACGAGGGGGCGGCAATCGCCGACCTGGTCGCCGCGCTGCGCCAGTCGGCGCCGTGGCTCGAGATCATCGTCGTGGACGACGGGTCCACCGATCAGACCGGAGCGAGTGCGGCGGCGGCGGGGGCGCGCGTGGTCCGCCATCCGTACAACAAGGGCAACGGCGCCGCGGTGAAGACCGGGATCCGCGAGGCGACCGGCGAGTGGATCGTCATCATCGACGGCGACGGCCAGCACGCGGCCGGCGACGCGGCCCGCCTGGTCGCCGGGCTGGGCGACTATGATCTGGTGGTCGGGGCGCGGTCGGCGGCGACGCAGGCCACGCTGCCGCGGCGGCTGGGCAACGATGCGCTCAATGCCCTCGCCGGCTACCTGGCCGCGCGCGAGATCCCCGATCTGACCTCGGGCTTCCGCGCGGCGCGGCGCGCGTACCTGCTGGAGTTCATCCACCTGCTGCCCAACGGCTTCTCCACCCCCACCACCACGACCCTGGCGTTCCTCCGCGCCGGCTACAACGTGCGCTTCGAGCCGGTGGACGCGCGGCCGCGGTCGGGCGCCTCGAAGATCCGCTTCGCCCGCGACGGCGCCACTTTCTTCCTCATCCTGCTCAAGGTCATCACCATCTTCAGCCCGCTGAAGATCTTCGTGCCCATCAGCGCGGCGGCGTTCGCCCTCGGGGTCGTCTACGGCGTGTGGACGGTGGTGCAGGATTCGCGGATCCCCAACGGCGCCGTCCTGCTGCTGATGTTCGCCGCCATGGTGTTCCTCGTCGGCCTGGTCTCGGAACAGATCGCGACGCTGCGCTTCCAGCAGTCGCGACGCGACTGAGGTGCGGGGACGGTGACCCTATGACAGCGCTCGTGCTCATCCCGACCTACAACGAACGGGAGAACCTGCCGCACATCGTCCGCGGCGTGCTCGCGCACGCCGGCACCGAGGTGCTGGTGATCGACGACGGGTCGCCGGACGGCACCGGCGCGGTCGCCGACGGCCTGGCGCGCGAGCACGCCGGCCGCGTCTCGGTCATGCACCGCAGCGGCGCGCGCGGCCTCGGCCGCTCCTATCTCGACGGTTTCCGCGCGGCGCTGCAGACCCGGGCGGACCTGGTCTGCCAGATGGACGCGGACCTGTCGCACGATCCGCAGTTCCTGCCGGCGATGATGGCGGCGGCCGGCGCCGGCGCCGGCCTGGTGATTGGCTCGCGCTACCGCGCCGGCGGGCGGGTGGAGAACTGGCCGCTGCACCGCAAGATGCTGAGCGCGTTCGCCAACAGCTACATCCGCGCGGTCACCGGCCTGCGCGTGCGCGACTGCACCAGCGGCTACCGCTGCTGGCGCCGGGAAGCGCTGGCACGGGTGCCGCTCGACGCCATCGCGTCGGACGGCTACTCCTTCCTCGTCGAGGTGACCTTCCACGCCGCGCGCGCCGGCGTGTCGATCGCCGAGGTCCCCATCGTCTTCGTCGAGCGGCGCCTGGGCGCGTCGAAGCTGTCCTCGTCGGTGCTGGTCGAATCGCTGATCACGCCGTGGCGGCTCGCCGCCACGCGCGGGCGCATCGGCCGCGGCACCGAAGTAGAATGACCAGCGCGCGCATGACTGCCACCCCCCGCGCCACCCCCCGCTCGTCCGCCGCCGCACCGGCTGACGGTCCGGTCGGCCTGAGCGTGTTCTTCCCGGCGTACAACGACAGCGGCACCATTGCCAGCCTGGTGATCCGCGCGGTGCAGGTCGCCGGCAGGCTGACGCCGGACTTCGAGGTGATCGTCGTCAACGACGGCAGCAGCGACGCGACGCCGCAGATCCTGGACGAGCTCGCCGCCATCTATCCCGGCGTCGTCCGCATCGTCCATCACCAGCGCAACCGCGGCTACGGCGGCGCCCTGCGCAGCGGCTTCGCCGCCGCCACCAAGGACCTCGTCTTCTACACCGACGGCGATGCCCAGTACGACCCCGCCGAGATGGCCGACCTGTGGGCGCACATGGCGCCGGAGGTGGACTGGGTCAACGGCTACAAGATCAGCCGCTCCGACCCGGCGCATCGCATCGTCATCGGCCGTGTCTACCATCACGTGGTCAAGCTCCTGTTCGGCTTCACCGTGCGCGACGTGGACTGCGACTTCCGGCTGATCCGGCGGCGCGTGTTCGAGGTCGTGCGCCTGGAGAAGGACAGCGGCGTCATCTGCCTGGAGATGATGAAGAAGTTCCACGACGCCCGGCTGCGTGTGGCCGAGGTGCCGGTGCACCATTTCCACCGCGCCTACGGGCGATCGCAGTTCTTCAACGTGCCGCGCATCTTCCGCACCGGCGTCGACGTGCTGCGGCTGTGGTGGAGTCTGGTCGTGCGCAAGGAGCACCTGAAGGGGCGCCGGGAGACCGTCACCGCGTGAGCCCGGCCGAGTTCTACCGCGGGCGCCGCGTGATGATCACGGGCGGCCTCGGCTTCATCGGCAGCAACCTGGCGCGGCAGCTCGCCGGCCTCGGCGCCGACATCCTGCTCGTCGACTCGCTCATCCCCGACTACGGCGGCAACCTGTTCAACGTCGCCGGCATCGAGCCGCAGGTGCGCATCAACGTCGCCGACGTCCGCCAGGCGAGCACGATGAACTACCTGGTGCAGGACCGCGAGATCATCTTCAACCTCGCCGGCCAGGTGAGCCACGTCGACAGCATGCGCGACCCGCACACCGACCTCGAGATCAACTGCCGCAGCCAGCTCACGCTGCTCGAGGCGTGCCGCCGGCACAACCCGGCCGCCAAGGTGATCTACGCCAGCACGCGGCAGATCTACGGCAAGCCGGCCTTCCTGCCGGTCACCGAGCAGCACCTGGTGCGGCCGACCGACGTCAACGGCATCAACAAGGCCGCCGGCGAGTACTACCACCTCGTCTACAACAACGTCTTCGGCGTGCGCGCCTGCGCCCTGCGCCTGACCAACGTCTACGGCCCGCGGCAGCTGGTCAAGCACAACCGGCAGGGGTTCATCGCCTGGTTCATCCGCCTCGCCCTCGAGGACCGCGAGATCCAGGTGTACGGCGACGGGTCGCAGGTGCGCGACTTCGTCTACGTCGACGATGCGGTGGCGGCGTTTCTCGCCGCCGGCATGAGCGAGGCGTGCAACGGCGAGGTGTTCAACGTCGGCGGCGACGAGCACCTCGCCCATCGCGAGCTGGTGCAGCTGCTGGTGGAGGTCGCCGGCAGCGGCCGCTACCGGTTCGTCGAGTGGCCGCCGGACAAGAAGGCGATCGACATCGGCAGCTTCTACGCCGACTCGAGCCTGTTCTCGCGCACCACCGGGTGGCGGCCGGCGGTGCCCTTGCGCGAGGGGCTGGGCCGCACGCTCGACTTCTACCGCCAGCACCTGCCGCACTATCTCGACGCCGGCGATCCCGGACCGCCGGCATGACCGTCCGCTTCAACGCCCTGGCGCCCGGCGAGGACGCGGCCGCCGTCCGCGCCGCCATCGACCGGGTCGTCGCCAGCGGCTGGTTCGTGCTCGGCCCCGAGGTCGAGGCCTTCGAAGAGGAATTCGCCGCCGCCTGCGGCGCCGGGCACGCCGTCGGCGTGGGCACCGGCACCGACGCGATCACCCTCGCGCTGCGCGCCCTCGACATCGGCGCCGGCGACGAGGTCATCACGTCGCCCCTGTCGGCGGCCTACTCGGCGCTGGCCATCATGATGAGCGGGGCGCGGCCGGTGTTCGCCGACATCGATCCCGATCGGCTCACGCTCGACCCCGACGCCGCGGCGGCGGCCGTGACGCCGCGCACGCGCGCCATCGTGCCGGTGCACCTCTACGGCCAGGCCGCGGACATGGCGGGCCTCGGGCGCGTCGCCGCCCGGCACCAGCTGGCGATCGTCGAGGACGCCTGCCAGGCGCACCTGGCGACCGCCGGCGGCCGCCCGGTCGGCACCGTCGGCATCGCCGGCGCCTTCAGCTTCTACCCGACCAAGAACCTCGGGGCACTCGGCGACGGCGGCGCGGTGCTCACGGGCGATCGCGCGCTGGCCGACCGCATCAAGCGGCTGCGCAACGGCGGGCAGACTGCCCGCTACCACCACGCCGAGGCCGGCGCCAACAGCCGCCTCGACGAGTTGCAGGCCGCCATCCTGCGCGCCCGCCTGCCGTTTCTTCAGGGCTGGACGGCGCGCCGCCGCGAGATCGCCGCACAGTATCGGCCCGCGGTCGGCGGGCCGCGCGTCGGCGTCCCCGGCGAGCACGATCCCGGCCATGTCTATCATCTCTTCCCGGTCCTGACCCCGGCGCGCGACGCGCTGCAGGCGCACCTGAGCGCCGCCGGGATCGAGACCCTGATTCATTACCCGGTTCCGATCCCGCGGCAGCCGGCGCTGGCCTCGGCCAACCCCGCGATGTGCCCGATCGCAGACCGGATCTCGGCCGAAGTGCTCTCGCTGCCGATATATCCTTCGTTGACCGGCGACGCCGTCTCGCACGTGATTGACGCCGTGCGGGACTTTGCTTGAAACCAGGGGACGTCAGTCCGCCTTCACACTTTGACCCCATGCGAATTTTAATTACCGGCGGCGCCGGATTCATCGGTTCTCATCTGTCCGAGGCGCTGCTCGAGGCGGGCCACGAAGTCTTCGTCCTCGACGACCTCTCGACCGGATCCATCGACAACATCGCCCACCTGAAGGGCCGGTCCAAGTTCCACTACACCATCGACACGGTCTTCAACGATTCGCTGGTCGCCGAGATGGTGGACCGCGCCGACGTCGTCTTTCACCTGGCGGCGGCGGTCGGGGTCAAGCTGATCGTGCAGGAACCGGTGCACACGATCGAGACCAACGTGCACGGCACCGAGGTCATCCTGCGGCACGCGGCGAAGAAGAAGAAGCTGGTGTTCATCGCCTCGACCTCCGAGGTGTACGGCAAGAGCGTGTCGGTGCCGTTCCGCGAGGACGCGGACCTGGTCATGGGGGCGACCACCCGCCATCGCTGGGCGTACGCCTGCAGCAAGGCGCTCGACGAGTTCCTCGCCCTCGCCTACGGCAAGCAGAAGCGCCTGCCGGTCATCGTCGTGCGCTTCTTCAACACGGTCGGGCCGCGGCAGACCGGACAGTACGGCATGGTCGTCCCCACGTTCGTGCGCCAGGCGCTGGCCGGCGAGGACATCACCGTCTTCGGCGACGGCACCCAGTCGCGCAGCTTCACCTACGTCGGCGATGTCGTCGGCGCGCTGCTCAAGCTGATGGTGGAACCGAAAGCCATCGGCCAGGTGTACAACGTCGGGAACCCCGAGGAGGTCACCATCACCGGGCTGGCCACCCGGATCAAGGACCTGACCGGCAGCAACTCGCGGATCGTGACCATTCCCTACGATCAGGCCTACGAGGCCGGCTTCGAGGACATGCCGCGGCGGGTGCCGGACCTCGGGAAGATCCGGGCGCTCATCGGCTACGAGCCCAAAGTGGGCCTGACCGAGATTATCGAGCGGGTCGTCGCAGACTTTCGGGAGCGCGCTGGCGTCTCAGGTCAATAGGGGTATAATTCCGGGGTCTCCCTGGACAACCGACGATGAAACGCCTGCTTTACGTATTCGCATTGGTGCTGGCTCTGCCGTGGTCGGCGGCGGCGCAGCAATTGTCCCTGCAGATCCAGGACGGACGCGTGACGCTCGACGCCGCCGGGGTACCCGCCTCGCGCATCCTGGCGGAATGGGCGCGCATCGGCGGCACCAAGGTCGTCGGCGCGGAGAAAATCACCGGCGGGCCGGTCACCCTCAAGCTGGTGAACATGCCCGAGCGGCAGGCGCTCGACATCATCCTCGGCAACGTGGCCGGCTTCATGGCGGCAGAGCGGCAGGTTTCCGCCGCCCCAGGCGCCTCGACCTACGACCGCATTTTCATCCTCGCGACCAGCAGCGCGCCCGCGCAGACGGCGTCGAACGGCCGCAATGGCCAGCCGGCGAACCCCGCCAACATGGCTGGGACCCAGCGGCGCGTGCCGCCGCGTCCGCCGAACATGGCGGCGCCCGCCGAGGGCGAGGCCGAGGCCGAGGCCGAGGTCCAGAGCGAGACGGATCAGCAGGAGCAGACCGCCAACACGGCGCCGGTGTTCACCTTCCCGGCACCGGGAGGCGCGCCCGCGGGGAACCCTCCGGTCTTCGTCCCCATGAATACCGGGAACGCCCCGGTCTTCGGCAGCACTCAGCCGGGAGCGATTGCCCCGCCGGTGATCACGCTGCAGCCCAACGCCAACGGGCAGCCGACGATCTACAACTTCGTCCCCAATCCCGACGGGTCCGCTCCGCAGATGGCGCCGACCACTGGGTTTGGCGTGGTCGGGTCTCCGACACCGGGGATGATTCAACAGCCTGCGCCAGCGCCGCCGCGTCCGCCCGGACAGCAGTAAGCAGATAATAATGACTGGCGCGGCCGCGTCAGTCATCCATGGCAGAGATCGAGTCCTATCGTCCCGACGATCGCCGGGGCGTCGAGCAGCTGTATCGCCGCACGTTTGGCACCCAGGCCGCCGATTCGATACGCCTGCGCTGGGACTGGGCCCGCCGCAATCCAGCCAACGCCACCGGTGACGCGCCGTATCTGATTGTCCGCGAGGGCCCGACGGTCATCGCGGCCTGCCCGCTGCTGCCGGTCCGCGTGAGCATCCGGGGGCTCGAGGCCGAGGGCGCCTGGTCGGGCGATCCGCTGGTCGTGGCGGAGCGGCAGCGGCAGGGGCTGGGAGAGTCGCTGCTGCGCGCCTGGGATCGTCAGTCCGGGGTCGCTCTGGCCGCCGGCCTGTCGGACGGCACGCGCTACCTGCTGGAGAAGCTGCGCTGGTCGAAGCCGGCGATCCTGCCGTGCGTGGTGAAGCCCTTGAGCCGCCGCGCGCTGCGGCGGCCGAGCTGGCCGCGGCCGATCAACCGCCTGGTGTCGGCGCTGGCGCTGCCGTTCGTGCGCGTCGTCGCGCGCGCCCGGCCGATGCGGGAAGAGGTCGAGGTGGTCCGGCGGTTCGATCGCGACATGGATCGGCTGTGGGAGCGGGTGGCGCCGCAGCTCGACCTCGCCGTGCGCCGCGACGCGGCGTACCTGAACTGGAAATTCGCCGAGGCGCCGCACGTCCGCTACTCGGTCGCCGTGCTGCGGCGCGACGGCGAGCCGCACGGCTACGCGGTCTACCGGCACTTGCGGGAGCCGCAGGGCCGGGTGACGCAGATCGTGGACTTTCTCGTCGATCCGGCCGACGAGCGCGGGTTGAAGACGCTCCTGCGCTGGGTGGACCGCGAAGCGCGCGCCGAGGATTCCGACAAGATTCGCTGTTACGTCCAGCACGCGAAGTTCCGGCGCGTGCTGCGCCGATCGGGTTATTTCGTCGTCAAGTCGAGCGTGCCCCTGAGCGCGAACGTCAACGCGGTGCAGGTGCCGCCGGATTTCTACGACGACCCGGACGGTTGGCATTTCACGTGGGGAGACGGCGATCTCGATCACTGACGCTCGGCCGGCGTGACGAGGCGGGCCATCATTCAGGCGTTCCAACACCAAGCGGGGATACCGACCACCATGTCGCTCGAACAAACACTGACCACCGACATTGCCACCGCCATGAAGTCGCGCGATGCCGCGCGATTGAGCACGCTGCGCATGCTGAAGGCCGCGCTCATGAACAAGAGCGTGGAGAAGAATCGCGCGCTCGATCCGGCCGAGGAGCTCCAGGTCGTCGCCAGCCTCGTCAAGCAGCGCCGCGATTCGATCGAGCAGTTCACGGCCGGCGGACGGCAGGACCTGGCCGACAAGGAACGGGCCGAGATTGTCGTCCTGGAGACATTCATGCCGCCGGTGGCAACCGGGGAGGAGCTTGCCGGCGCCGTCTCCCGGGCTGTCGCCGAGACCGGCGCCACCGGGCCCAAGGACATGGGCAAGGTGATGAAGGCGGCGATGGCGCTGCTGGCCGGGAAGACGGTGGACGGCAAGAAACTGAACGAGCTGGTCCGGGCCGCCCTCGGCTGAGCTCGTCACGCCGTCCGTCACCCGAATTCTGCCGGCGCCGGAACCGCGGTCAAACATTTCGTCCGGTCCCGCCGTCTATACACCTGAAAGGCCTAGTCAGCCTCTCACCATCCTCCTTTAGGGCCTCCGCCGCCTGGCGGAGGCCCCTTTGTTTTTGGGGCCGGAAGCGGCGTGCTACGCTGAGGCACCGCTTTGCATCCCGACGCCGCTCCGCGCCTGGCCCGCTCGGCCGGACTGTTCGGTCTGGCGACCATGGCCAGCCGCATCCTGGGCCTGGTCCGCGATCAAGTGCTGGCGTTCTACTTCGGCGCCGGCGACGCGATGGACGCGTTCCGCGTGGCCTTCCGCGTCCCCAACCTCGTCCGCGACCTGTTCGCCGAAGGTGCGATGAGCGCGGCGTTCGTGCCCACCTTCGCACATGAGCTGACGACCGGCGGCAAGCCGCGCGCCTGGGTGCTGGCCAGTTCCGTCCTCACCGCCCTGGTCCTGATCACCGGCGTGCTGGTCGTCGGCGCCGCCGTCTTCGCCGATCCGCTGGTGCGGCTGTTCGCTCGCCGACTTCGTCGAGGTCCCCGGCAAGCTCGAGCTCACCATCCGGCTCGCACGGATCATGGTCCCGTTCCTCACCCTCGTCGCGCTGGCGGCGGTGTTGATGGGGATGCTGAACGCGCTCGGCCACTTTTTCGTGCCGGCGCTGTCGCCGGCGATGTTCAACCTGGCGACGATCGGCATTGTCGTCGTGTTCGTCCCGCTGGCACCGGCCCTGGGGGTGGCCCCGATCGTCGTGGTCGCGGTCGCGACGCTGATTGGCGGCCTTGCCCAGCTCGCCATCCAGTGGCCCCCGCTGCGGCGGGAGGGCTTCGTCTACCAGCCGCGGATCGACCGTAGCGACCCCGCACTGCGGCGCGTGCTGCTGCTCATGGGCCCGGGCACCATCGGCATGGCCGCCACGCAGATCAACATCCTGGTGAACACGCAGTTCGCCGCCGGCGAGGGCACCGGCGCCGTCTCGTGGCTGGACTATGCCTTCCGCGTGATGTACCTGCCTATCGGCTTGTTCGGCGTGTCGATTGCCGCGGCGTCCACCCCGGCACTGGCACGGCTGGCCGCCGGGGGCGACGTCGCGCGCATGCGGTCGACGGTTGCCTCGGCGATCGGGCTGATGCTGGTGCTGAACGTTCCCGCCACGGTGGGGCTGATGGTCCTGGCCGCGCCGATCGTGGCGCTCATCTTCGAGCACGGCCGCTTCACTGCGGCCGACACCGAGGCCACGGCGCGGGCGCTGCAGTTCTACGCCATCGGCCTGGTCGGCGTACTCCGTCGTCCGCATCGTGTCGCCGGCGTTCTACGCCATGCACCGCAGCCGCATCCCGGTCACGGCAAGTGTCCTGTCGGTCGTCGTCAACATCGGGTTGAACATCGTGCTGGTTCGCGTGATGGGCTATGCCGGGCTGGCGCTCGGCACGTCGATCGCGGCCATCGTCAATGCCGGCCTGCAGTTGTTCCTGTTGCGGCGCCATCTCGGCGGCATCGAGGGGCGGCAGCTGGCGGTCACGCTGTTCAAGGTCCTGCTCGCGGCCGTGGCGATGGGCGGCGCCGCCTGGTACGCGGACGTGCTGGCGCAGGCCATCTTCCCGGGGCCGTCGCCGCTGATGCAGGGGGCGCGCGTGGCGATGGCCATTGGCGCTGCCCTCGTCGTGCTCGCGGGCGCGGCGTCGGCGCTCGGGCTCCGGGAGTTCCACGAGGCGCGCGACCTCGTGCTCGGCCGCTTCCGCAGGTTGACGCGTTGAAGCGGCTCGGCCTGCACCCGGCGATCTGGGCCACGGCGTCGACCCACTTCGTCGTCGACGCCTACGGCAACATGTTCGCGCCGCTGCTGCCGCTGCTGATTCCGCAGCTGGGGCTGTCGCTGAAGACCGTCGGCCTGCTGGCGATGTGCTTCCAGCTGGCGAGCTCGGTGTCGCAGCTCGGGTTCGGCACGCTGGCCGATCGCTGGCGACCGCGGGTGCTGCTGATGGCCGGGCCGGTCCTGTCGGTCGTCGTGCTGAGCACCATCGGCACCGCGACCAGCGTCGGCATGCTCGCCGCGATCCTCCTGGTCGGTGGGCTCGGCGGCGCGGCGTTTCATCCGCCGGCCGCCGCGCTGGTCTACGCCGTTTCGACGGGCCGCAAGGGGCTGGCGATGTCCACGCACATCTCGGGCGGCTCGCTCGGCTTCGCGCTGGCGCCGCTGGTCTTCGCGCCTGCCGTGGTGGCGCTGGGCCGGCCGTGGGCGTGGATTGTCGCGCTGCCCGGCCTGCTGGCGTTGTCCTACACGCTGCGCCTGATGCGTCGCGTGCCGATTCCGGCGAAGAGCCAGGGGCAGCGCTGGCGCGACCTGCGGCCGTACGCGAGGCCGCTCGGCCTGCTCTACGTGATCGTCGTGCTCCGCACGCTGACCGCCAACAGCCTGTCGGTCTTCCTGCCGGTGCTGCTGACCTCGCAGGGCATGGGCGTCAGCCAGGCCAGCGCCGCGGTCTCGCTCTATCTCGGTGTCAGCACCGTGGGCGGCTTCCTCGGCGGACCGCTGTCCGATGCCTTCGGCGCCCGCCGCGTGATCATCTGGACGCTGGTCGCGTCGGTGCCCTTCCTGCTGCTCGGGCAACTGACCAGCGGCTGGACGCTGACGGCGCTGGTCGCGATGGGTGGCTTCCTGCTGCAGTCCACGCTGCCGGTGAACGTCACCTTCGGGCAGCAGATCGCGCCGGTCAGCGCCGCCACCGTGTCGTCGCTCATGATGGGCTTCGCGTGGGGCGTGGGATCGCTGCTGGCCCCGGTCGTCGGGATCATCGGCGATGCGCTGGGACTGTCGGTGGCCCTGTCCATCACCGCCGTCGTCCCGCTGCTGGCCGCCGCGGTCGCGGTACCTCTGCCGCGGATGGTCGCGCCGGTCCCGGCCGAACCGGCGCCGCTCACGCCGGAGCCGGAAGGCTGACGTGTAGTACCCTGCACCACATGGCTCGGCCGCCCTATCGAGACGTGTCCTACGCGCTTGGCCCGGGACCTCCCTCGCCGGCGATCAAGCTGCTGATCTTCGTCAACATCGGCGCCTTCCTGCTCACCCTGATCGTTCCCGACGTCATCTTCCGGCTCGGCGTCGTGCCGCGGCAGGTGTTCGAGCAGCTGGCGATCTGGCAGCCGGTCACCTACATGTTCCTGCACGGGGACATCTTCCACATCCTGTTCAACATGCTGCTGCTGTGGATGTTCGGCACCGAGCTGGAACGGACGTGGGGCACGCGGTTCTTCACCAAGTACTACTTCGTCACCGGTGTGGGCGCGGCGCTGACCTCGATGGTGTGGTCGATCAGCCCGCTGCCATTCGCCGCCTCGATGTACGACAGCGTGATGATCGGCGCGTCGGGTGCGGTGTACGGCGTGCTGCTCGCCTACGGGTTGTACTTTCCGCATCGGCCGATCTACATGTACTTCGTCTTTCCGATCCCGGCCCGCTACTTCGTGATGATCATGGGCGCCATCGCCTTCCTCTCGTCGGTCGGCAGCGGCGGCAGCGGCGTGGCGCACACGGCGCATCTCGGCGGGCTGGCGGTCGGCTACCTGTATCTCAAGGGGCTGCGCGGGCGCCCCGCTCGACGAGCTCAAATACCGCTGGCTGCGGTGGCGGATGAACCGCTCGCGCGGCCGCTTCGACGTCTACCAGGGCGGGCGCGACGACGACAGCTGGAAGAGCGACTGGAAGAAGCACATTCACTAGACTAGCGCCGCGGCGCGCCTTCGCGTGGCCTAGGACGAATCACTCGCCGCCATGGCTCAGCGCCAGCGAGGCGCACTCGATGGCGCGCCGCCGCCCGCGCCTCACGACCCCTGGTAGGCCATCGCCCGCAGCGCCTCGATCCGCTTGTGCATCGGCGGGTGCGTCGCGAAGAGATCCGCGAACCGTCCTTCGCGTTCGTTGACTCGCCGCTCGAGCGGATCGGCGATGCACAGGTGCGCGCTCCCCTGCTTGATCGACCGCGTCGCCCCCGCCTCGCCCTCGATCCGCTCCAGCGCCGCGGCCAGCGCCAGCGGGTTGCGGGTCAGCTCGGCCCCGGTGGCGTCGGCCAGATACTCGCGCCGCCGCGACACCATCGTGGCGAGCAGCCGCGCCACGATCGGCGCCAGGACGATGGCGATGACCCAGACGACCATGACCACCGCCAGCAAGGCGCCGCCGCCATCCTTCCTGCCGCGCGAGCGGCCCCGGCTCGCCGAGCCGCCGCCCCCAAACCGCATCGAGCGCGCCCCCCAGTCGGACAGCAGCGCGATGGCCCCGACCAGCGCCGCCACCACGGTCATCACCCGGATGTCGTAGTTCCGGATGTGCGCCATCTCGTGCGCCACCACGCCCTGCAGCTGCTCGCGGCTGAGCATCGCCAGCAGGCCCTGGGTCACGGCGATGGAGGCCGTCTCCGGGTTGCGGCCGGTGGCGAACGCATTCGGATCGCGATCGGGCACGACGTAGGTCGCCGGGACCGGCAGGCCGGCGGCGATCGCCATCTCCTCGACGACGTTCTGGAACTGCCGGAACTGCGCCACGTTGGCCAGCTGCGCCGGATCGAGGCGGTCGGTGGCCGCGCCGGCGCGGGCGAGGATCTCCGGGACGCTGACCGCGGCCGCCGAGGCGAGCACGGCGCGATCGCCGCGGAAGTAGCTGTAGCTCGCGGCGCCGCCGCCGTAGAGCAGCGCAATGCTGGTCCCCACCGGCACCGGCACCACCGCCGCCCCCGAGGAGAAGTAAACGTAGTCGAACCCGAGGCCAAGAAAGAGGAGGAAGCCCACGAACAGCAGCAGCACGTAGACGGTGCGGCGGCGGTTCAGCGATTGCTGCTGGTAGATGTTCAAGGCCGGGCGGTCATTTTTTCATCGACAGGTCCACCGCCGGCACGGCGCGCTCCGCCTCGTCCTTGATCTCGAAGAGCTCCGCCGGCGGAAAGTTGCCGAGCCCGGCGATGAAGTTCGCCGGGACGACCTGCGTCGCGGTGTTGTACTGCGTCGCGATGTCGTTGTAGAACTGCCGCGCGAAGCCGACCTTGTTCTCCGTCGCGGTGAGCTCTTCCTGCAGCGCCCGCACGTTCTGGTTCGCGGTCAGCTGCGGGTAGGCCTCGACCAGGGCGAACAGCCGCCCCAGCGCCTGCGTCAGCACGCCCTCCTTGGCGGCGGCATCGGCCGGCCCGGTCGCCGTGGCCGCCTGGTTGCGCGCGGCGACGACCGCTTCCAGCGTGTCGCGCTCGAACTCCATCGCCCCGCGCACGGTGCTGACCAGGTTGGGAATGAGGTCGTGCCGGCGCTTCAACTGCACGTCGATCTGGCGCCAGCCGTTCTGCACCTGGTTGCGCAGCCCGATCAGCCGGTTGTAGGTGGCGAGCGCCCAGAACCCGACCGCGGCGACGATGAGCAGGGTGATGATCACGGTCATGTGCAGGCTCCTTGCGGGAGGGCCGACGAGGCCCGAGCTAGTGCCCCGGCCGCGTGATTCGCGGCATAACTGCCAGGCGGGGCATCCCCGCTGGCGGCGTTGCTCCTCGCTCAAATATGCTCAATATTCTCACTCGTCGCGCCTTGCCATCGGGGCGCCGCGCTCCGGCATTTACGCCACGAATTACGCGGCCGGGACACTAGCCGTCGACGCGCGTGCGCTCCTGGAAATACGAATCGGTGCCGTCGAGCCAGTCCTGGCGGATGGGGCTGAAGAGGTCGAGCTCGAACGTGTCTTCGAGCGCCTCGGCCTGGTGCGGCACCCACGACGGGATGTGCAGCACCTCGCCCTCGCGCACGGTGATCTCCTCGCCGCCGATCAGGAACTTGAGCGCGCCCTGCAGGATGTAGGTCATCTGCTCGCTCTCGTGCGAGTGCATCGGCACCAGCGCGCCGCGCTTGAGGTAGATCTGCGCGACCATCTCGCGCTCGCCGGTGACGATCTTGCGCGAGATCATCTCGGTGACCTTGTCGAGGGCGATCTCGTCCCAACGGTGCAGCCGTACGCTCGGGGTATCCATGCGGGAGTCTGTTCCGGAAAGGGTGCGGCGCACCCGTGTCATCGCTCGTAACTATCGGGCCGACTGAGAGTTGGCGCGAAGTATACCATCCGGTCCGGATGGTATAATTCCGCCCACCATGAAGGGATCGACGCTGGCCACCAGCTCGGGCACCCGCGCGGGATCGGCGGCGGCCGTTTCGACGCGCGACCAGGCGTGGGACGGTCTGACACGGGACGATCTGGTTCGCGCCTACCGCACGATGCTGCTGTCGCGGCGTCTGGACGACAAGGAGATTCAGCTCAAGAACCAGAGCCTGATCTACTTCCAGATCAGCGGCGCCGGCCACGAGGGGATCCTCACCGCCGCCGGCATGCACCTGCGCGCCGGCTACGACTGGTTCTACCCCTACTACCGCGACCGCGCGCTGTGCCTGACGCTGGGCATGACGCCGCTCGAGATGCTGCTCGCCGCGGTCGGCGCCAAGGACGACCCGAACTCCGGCGGGCGGCAGATGCCGTCGCACTGGGGTCACGCCGCGCTCAACATCCCGTCCCAGGGCAGCCCCACCGGCACGCAGTGCCTGCAGGCGATCGGCTGCGGCGAGGCGGGGCAGCTGTACGAGCGCATCGCCGACATCCCGGATCGCACCGAGCGCTTCCACGCCGACGAGGTGACCTACCTCTCGATCGGCGAGGGCGCGACCAGCGAGGGAGAGTTCTGGGAGTCGCTCAACACGGCGTGCACGCGCAGCGTACCCGTGCTCTACCTCGTCGAGGACAACGGCTACGCCATCTCCGTCCCGGTCGAAGTGCAGACGCCCGGCGGCGACGTCTCCCGCCTGGTCGAGTCGTTTCCCGGCCTGAAGGTCCTGCGCTGCGACGGCACCGACTTCCTCGCCAGCTACCGCACGATGGGCGAGGCGGTCAGCCACATCCGCCGCGAGCGCAAGCCGGCGTTCGTGCACGCCAAGGTCATTCGGCCGTACTCGCACTCGCTCTCGGACGACGAGCGGCTGTACAAGACGGCGGAGGAGCGGGAGGCCGAGTCGCGCCGCGATCCGATCACGCGGATGCGCCAGTTCCTGCTCGCCGAGTCGATCGCCGACCAGGGCGAGATCGACGCGATCGCCGCCGACGTGGATCGCGAGATCGCCGAGGCGACGACCACCGCCCTGGCCGCCGCCAAGCCGGCGCCCGAGACCGCGGCCTGGTTCGTCTTCTCGCCCGACGTCGACCCGACGTCGGCCGCGTTCGATGTGCCGGGCGCCACCGAGGGCAAGCCCGACACCATGGTCGCCGCCATCAACCGCACGATGAAGGACGAGATGGCCGCCAACCCTCGCATCGTCGTCTTCGGCGAAGACGTCGCCGACGTGAGCAAGTCGGCGTCGATGGCGCACGTGCCGGGCAAGGGCGGCGTGTTCAAGGTCACGCACGGCCTGCAGCGGCAGTTCGGCTCGGACCGCGTGTTCAATTCGCCGCTGGCCGAGGCCAACATCATCGGGCGCGCGGTCGGCATGGCGACGCGCGGCCTGAAGCCGGTCGTCGAGATCCAGTTCTTCGACTACATCTGGCCGGCGATGATGCAGCTCAAGGACGAGATGTCGATGCTGCGCTATCGCTCGTCGAACAACTTCTCCTGCCCGATGGTCGTGCGCGTCCCCATCGGCGGCTACCTGCGCGGCGGCGCGCCGTATCACAGCCAGTCCGGCGTCAGCATCTTCGCGCACTGTCCGGGCATCCGCATCGTGTTCCCGTCCAATGCCGTCGACGCGGCCGGGCTGCTGCGGACGTCGATCCGCTGCGCCGACCCGGTGCTCTTCCTCGAGCACAAGCACCTCTACCGGCAGACCTACAACAAGGGCGTCTACCCCGGTGCCGACGCGATGATCCCGTTCGGCAGGGGCGCGCTGCGGCGCGAGGGCACGGACCTGGTGGTGCTGACGTGGGGGGCGCTGACGCAGCGCTCGCTGCTCGCGGCGCAGCAGGCCGAAAAGGACGGGATCAGCGTCGCGGTGTTCGACTTGCGGACCATCATCCCCTACGACTGGGACGGCATCGCCGACCTGGTGCGCAAGACCAATCGCGTCCTCATCGTCCACGAGGACCAGCTCACCTGCGGGTTCGGCGCGGAAATCGCCGCCCGCATCAGCGACGAGCTGTTCGACCACCTCGACGCGCCGATCCGGCGCGTGGCGGCGATGGACTGCCCGGTCGCGTACAGCCCGGGCCTCGAGGAGGTCATCCTGCCGCAATCGAGCGACGTGCTGCACGCCATCCGGGAGCTCGCCGAGTACCTGAGTCGGGGCGGACGGCGCCCGCCCGGGGCCGTGCGCGCGGCTCGACTGAGCGCCCACAGTCATCCCATGCGCGTGACGCTCGGCCCGATCGTGGCGATCACAGCAAGCCTGCTGGGCCTGGGGTCGCCCGGCGCCTCCGCGCAGGCCCCGACTGCCGCACCGTCCGTGGTACCCGCGCCGTGGCGGCTCGAAACCCTCCGCGCCGCCGGTGGACTGCCGCCGGCCATCTGCAACGTCTTCCGCGAACCGCTGGGCCTGCAGCAGACCGCATCGGGCGTCTACTACGTCTTCGACCGCCGCGGACACGCCGTCTACAGCATCGACCCGGAGGCGCGCGGCGTGCGCAAGGTGGTGGAGATCGGCGGCGAGGGCGGCCGGCTGCTCGAGCCCACCGCCTTCGACCTGGCGCCCGACGGCACCTTCGTCGTCGCCGACGCGCCGCGCGGGCGCGAGCGGCTGCAGCTGTTCGACTTCGCCGGCACCTGGCTGAACGGCTTCACGCTGCCGGGCCGCGCCCAGACCCGGATCACCTTCAACGGCCTGGCGCTGGGCGGCGTCAGCACCGTCGCGCTGCTCGGTCAGCGCGTGGCGCTGAACCAGCCGGAAACCGGCGCCCTCATCACCGAGTACAGCCTGGCCGGCGCGCCGCTGCGCAATGTCGGCGTGCTGCGTGCGACCGGCCACGAGGCCGACCGGCAGCTGCACCTGGCGATGAACACCGGCATCCCCATCCCCCACCCGGGCGGCGGCTACTACTTCGTGTTCTACTCCGGCGCTCCGGTGTTCCGTCGCTACGGCGCCGACGGCGGGCTGCTGTTCGAGCGGGTCATGCAGGGGCGGGGGCTCGACCCGACGCTGCAGCAGATGCCGACCACCTGGCCGCGACGCACGGTCGATGGCAGCGAAGTGCCGTTTGTCGCCCCGACGGTCCGAACCGCCGCGGTGGATGCCCGCGGCAATCTCTGGGTGTCGTTCGTCCTCCCGTTCTCGTACGTGTTCGATTCGGAGGGGGAGAAATCCGGACCGTGGAGTTCCGCGGCGCCGGCGTCCTCACGCCGTCGAGTCTCTTCTTCACCCGGCAGGGCCGTCTGCTGGTCACCCCTGGGTGTTACGAGTTCGTGGTCGAGGCGGCTGGCCCGGCACCGGGGGGCCGGCCGATCGGGCCGGCGGGCAGCGCGACCGGTAGTAAAATGTAGCGTTCGCGTGGGAGCACAACACTGCGCATCCTGACCAGGACGCTGACGGGGTCGCCGACAGCGACGGCATTCGCGCTCGCGGTGGCGCTGGCCGGGTGCTCATCGCCGACCGCGCCCAGCACGCCGCCGCCGACCGGCAATTTGCCGCCCGATTCCAGCCCGGCGCTCACGATCTCGTGTCCGGCCTCGAGCACGACCAGCTCGCTCACCGGCGAGCCGGTGGCCGTGGCCTTCACCGCGCCGGTGGCGAGCGGCGGGCGGGCGCCCGTCCAGGTGAGCTGCAACCGCCAGTCGGGCTCGCTCTTTCCGGTCGGCGCCACCAGCGTGCAGTGCACCGCGACCGACGCCCTGACGTTGACCTCGTCGTGCTCGTTCACCGTCACCGTGACTGCGGTCCCGCGCCTGTCGCGCACGAAGTTCCTGGCGTTCGGCGACAGCTTCACCGCCGGCGAGATTACCAACCCCACCGCCAGTTCTGCCTCGGAGCGGGTCCCGAATTTCACGCTGATCGTCGTCCCCTCGGCGTCGTACCCGACGCTGCTCACCTCGCAGCTGCGCGCGCGCTACACGGCGCAGACGACCGCCCTGACGGTGACCAACGCGGGCT
Organism: uncultured Acidobacteriota bacterium; assembly: GCA_963707795.1. Lineage (GTDB taxonomy): Bacteria > Acidobacteriota > Vicinamibacteria > Vicinamibacterales > UBA2999 > JACCSI01. The sequence continues at coordinate 3,454,095 of OY970174.1, forward strand.
GGCCGGGCGAGCTGGCCGAGGACGGCGCCAGGCGCCTGCCCGCCGTCATGGCGAACACGCGACCGGAGGTGCTGCTGCTCCTGGAGGGTGTCAACGAGCTGTCCCTCTATGGGCAGGCGGGGGTCGCCCGCGCCTGGGCCGCGATCGACTCGATGGCCAAGGAAGGCCGCGGCCGCGGCGCCCGCGTGTTCATCGCCACGCTGACGCCGTCCCGGCCCGGCGGCAAGAACACGATTCCCCCGCAGCAGCTCGTCGCCCTCAACGATCGCATCCGCACCACGGCCGCCGGCGAGGGCGCCGTGCTCGTGGACCTGTACGCGGCGCTCTCGGCCGACGTCACGCGCTTCATCGGCCTCGACGGGCTGCACCCGACCGAACTGGGATACCAGAAGATCTCCGACACCATGCTCGAGGCGATTCGGGCCAATCTCGAAGTGCGCTAGGCTGACGGGAGATGCCCGGTCAGCTCGTGCGTGCCACCGCTCTCACTCGCACCTTCGGCACGCGCGTGGCGGTGAGCAACCTGTCGATCGCGCTCGACGCCGGCGAAATCGTCGCGCTGCTCGGCCCCAACGGCGCCGGCAAGACGACGACGCTGCGCATGCTCGCCGGGCTCATCAGCCCGACCACCGGGCAGGTCGAGCTGCACGGGACCGCTCTCACGCGCCGGTCGTCCGATGCCCTGCGGCGGCACGTCGGCCTGCTCACCGAGGCGCCCGGCCTGTGGGACCGGTTGTCGGTCCGCCGGAACCTCGACACCTACGCTCGCCTCTACAACCTGCCCAAGCCGCACGCGGCGGTGGACGCGGCGCTGGCGCTGGTCGGGCTGGCCGAACGCGCGCGAGACGCGGCGGGCACACTGTCGAAGGGGCTGCGCCAGCGGCTGGCGCTGGCCCGGGCGCTCATGCACGACCCGCCGATCGTCCTGCTCGACGAGCCGACCTCGGGACTCGACCCGGCCAGCGCCCGGCAGGTGCGCGACCTGATCACGGACCTGCGGCGGCGCGGACGGGCGCTGCTCGTGTCGACGCACAATCTCGCCGAAGCCGAGGAGCTGGCCGATCGGATCGCCGTGCTGAACACGACGCTGCTGGCCGACGACCCGCCGGCGAGGCTCCGCCAGCGCCTGACCGGCACGCGCGTCGAGATCGAAGTCGAGGGGCCGGCCGATCCCTGGCTCGCGGTCGTGAGCCTGGGGGCGGGCGAGTCGATGACGGCGGCGGCCGGCGTGCTGCGCGCGATCCTCGCCGACCCGGGGCGCACGCCCGACCTCGTCGCCGCGCTGGCCGGGGCCGGCGCTCGCATCCGGCGGGTCAGCCCGAGCGGGCGCACGCTCGAGGAAGTGTACCTGTCGCTGGTCGGCGAGACGGCGGACCGCGCATGAGGTCGGGGGCCCTGACGCGAATCCTGGCGCTCGCCCGCAAGGACACCGCCGAGCTGTGGCGGCACCCGGGCGTGCTCGTCCCGGCCGTGTCGATGGCGATCGCGTCGCTCGTACCCGGCTTTCTCGTCGCGGTGGTGGCGCCGCTCTTCGCCGGGGAAACGCTCGCCGAATCGAAGGAATTCACGGAGGGCGCGGCGCTGGCGATCGCGATCGTCCCGGAGCTGGCCGCGCTCGAGGGCGATGCGCTGGTCCAGGGCTTCATCTTTCATCAGTTCGGGCTGCTCATCCTGATGGTGCCGGTGGTCGGGTCGATGGCGATCGCGTCGCACGCCGTCATCGGCGAGAAGCTGGCGCGGACGATGGAGCCGCTGCTGGCGACGCCGCTGTCGACGGGCGAGCTGCTCGCGGCCAAGACCCTGACCCCGCTCGCCTTCTCGCTGGCGCTGCTGTGGGGGACGCTGGCCGTGTATGTCTGGGGCGTGGCCGCGGTCGCCGAGCCGGGTGTCTGGCCGACGCTGCTCGGGCCGCGGACGCTGCTGCTGTTCGGCCTGCTCGGCCCGGCGGTCACGCTGGTGGCATTGCTGCTGGCGGTGATCATCTCGTCGCGGGTCAACGACCCGCGATCGGCGCAGCAGCTGGGCGCGCTGGTGGTGCTGCCGATCACGCTGGTGTTCGTCGGGCAGATCGTCGGCCAGTTCCTGGTCGGCGTGCGCGGTCTGGCCGTCGGCAGCGCGGCGCTGGCCGTGCTGGCCGCCGGACTGTTGTGGATGGGCATCGCCGTCTTCGACCGCGAACGCATCCTGATGCGCTGGAAGTAGCGGCCCCGCCGGGGCTGGCCTGGGCGGCGTGATTGACACCGGCGCGCCGCCGGCGGGAGAATGAATGAACGTTCATTCATTAGGAGGACGCACCCCATGCCCGTCGCGACCGCGCGACGCTCCTCGCCCATCCGCGCCGCCGCCCCCGCCGCGGCCGACAAGCGCGACGCCATCCTCCGCGCCGCCACCGAGGTGTTCGCGCGCCGCGGCTTCTTCCAGGCCCAGGTCGCAGACGTGGCGCGCGCCGCCGGCATCGCCGCCGGCACCGTCTACCTCTATTTCCGCAGCAAGGACGACCTGCTGGTGTCGCTCTTCGAGCGCACGATGCGCGAGGCACTGGCCGCCGGCCGCGCGGCGCTCGCCGGCGTCGCCGACCCGGGTGAGCGCCTGACCCGGATCGCGCGGCTGCACTTCCAGCGCCTGGGCAGCGACCGCGATCTGGCCGTCGTCTTCCAGGTCGAGCTGCGACAGTCCACGAAGTTCATGGAGCGCCTGTCGTCCACCTACCTGCGCGATTACCTCGGCCTGATCCGCGAGACCATCGTCGCCGGCCAGGCAGCCGGCGCGTTTCGCCCGGACATCAACCCCACCATCGCCGCCAAGGTGTTCTTCGGCGGCCTCGACGAGATGGCCACCAACTGGGTGCTGAGCCGGCGGCGCTACTCGCTCGTCGCCGAAGCCGAGGCCCTCGTCGACCTGTTCGTCGGCGGCGTGGGCGCCCGGCCCGCCGCCCGCGCGAAGGCGCGGCGCGCATGACCATTCATGCCGTGGCCGTCCTCGGCGCCGGGACGATGGGCGCGCAGATCGCCCTGCACTGCGCCAATGCCGGCGTCCCGTCGCTGCTGCTCGACCTGACCGCCGCGGCCGCGCGCGAGGGGCTCGAGAAGGCGCGGCGCCTGAAGCCGAATCCGCTGTTTCTCCCCGAGTCTGCCGCCCTGGTCAGCACCGCCGGCTTCGACGAGGGCCTCGCGCGCCTGGCCGAGGCCGACTGGATCATCGAGGCGGTGGTCGAGCGGCTGGACGCCAAGCAGGCGCTGCTCGCACGCGTGGACGCCGCACGCCGCCCCGGGTCGATCGTCAGCTCGAACACCTCCGGCATCCCCATCGCCGCGCTCGCCGACGGCCGCAGCGACGACTTCCGCCGCCACTGGCTCGGCACGCACTTCTTCAATCCTCCGCGCTATTTGCGGCTGCTCGAGGTCGTCCCGACGCCGGACACCGACCCCGCCGTCGTCGAGACGGTGCGGACGTTCGCCGATCGCCACCTGGGCAAGGGCGTGGTCGTGGCGAAGGACACCCCCAACTTCATCGGCAACCACATCGCGCTCGACGGGGTCGTGCGCACGCTGGAAGCGGTGGCCGGCGGCCGCTACACGATCGAGGAGGTCGATGCGATCACGGGTGTCCCGCTCGGGCGGCCCGCCAGCGCCACGTTCCGCACCGTGGACATCGCCGGCGTCGACGTGCTGGCGCACGTCGCGCGCAACCTGCACGAGCGGCTGCCCGACGAACGGGATCGCGCGAGGTTCGCCGCGCCGCCGCTGCTGCAGCAGATGATCGATCGCGGCGCCCTCGGCGAAAAGGCGGGCCGCGGCTTCTACCAGCGCCGCACGTCTCCAGCCGGCGAGACGGAGATCCTCACGCTCGATCTCGACACGCTCGAGTACCGCCCTCGACGGCCGGCCGCGATCTCGTCGCTGGACGCCGCGCGATCGGTGGAGTCGGCGGGCGAGCGCGTGCGCCTGCTGTTCCAGGCGCCGGACAGCGCCGGGCGCTTCCTGCGCGAGACGCTCGCGCCAACGCTCGTCTACGCGGCGCGGATCGCGCCCGACATCGCACACTCCATCGATGACGTCGACCGCGTGATGCGGTGGGGGTTTGGCTGGGAGCTGGGCCCGTTCGAGCTGTTCGACGCCATCGGCGTGCGCGAAGTGCTGGCCGCCGCCGAGGAGACGGGCGGCGACGCGATCGGGCGCGGCGTGCCGCCGCTCGTGCAGGAGGTCCTGGACGCCGGCCGCAACGCGTTCCGCACTGGCCTGGTGCCGCCGTCGGCGCCCGACCTCCTCATCCTGCGCGCCGCACGCGAACGCCAGCGCCTCGTCCGGACCAATGCCGGCGCCAGCGTGGTCGACCTGGGCGACGGCGTGTTCTGCGTCGAGTTCCACTCGAAGATGAACGCGATTGGCGCCGACACCGTCCAGATGCTCCACGCCGGCCTGACCGAGGCGGCGCGAAACGGCGTGGCGCTCGTCGTCGGCAACGACGCCGCGAACTTCTCGGCCGGGGCCAACCTCATGCTCGTCCTGCTCGAGGCGCAGGAGGGCAACTGGGACGACATCGACCTCATGGTGCGGAGTTTCCAGCAGGCGACCCAGGCGTTGTACTACAGCGACGTGCCGGTCGTCGTCGCACCCGCCGGCCTGACGCTGGGCGGCGGCACGGAGATTGCGCTGCACGCCGATCGGGTGCAGGCGGCGGCGGAGACCTACATGGGTCTCGTCGAAGTCGGGGTCGGCCTGGTGCCGGCCGGCGGCGGCACCAAGGAGATGCTGCGCCGCGCGATGAGCGCGGTGCCGACGCCGCAGAGCGATCCGCTGCCGTTCGTGCAGCAGGCGTTCGAGACGGTGGCGCTCGCGAAGGTGTCGGGGAGCGGCGCCGAAGCCCGCCGCCTGGGCTATCTCGCGGCCACCGATGGCATCACGATGAATCGCGAACGGCTCATCGCCGACGCGAAAGCCACGGCGCTCCGCCGCGTGAAGGACGGATATGTGAAGCCGGCGCCACGGACGGCGATTCCGGTCGGGGGCGCCTCGCTGGGCGCCGCGTTGAAGCTCGGCGTGCACCTGGCGTGGCGCGCCGGGCGCGCGTCCGACCACGACGCGCGGATCGGGCGGGCGCTGGCCGGGATCTTCGCCGGCGGGGACCTGCCGCATGCGACGAGGGTGAGCGAACAACACCTGCTCGATCTCGAGCGGGCGGCGTTTCTGAGCCTGCTCGGCGAGCGCAGGACGCTGGACCGCATCCAGCACATGCTCAAGACCGGCAAGGCATTGAGGAACTGACCAGTGATCGATCGCGGATCGGGAGTGCCGGTGGTGCTGGTGCCCGGCATCCAGGGCCGGTGGGAGTGGATGGCGCCTGCGGTGGACGCGTTGGCCGAGCGCTGCCGCGTGCTGACCTTTTCGCTGTGCGACGAGCCGTCGAGCGGCTTCGGCTGCGACCCGGCGCGCGGGCTGGACAACTATCTCGTCCAGATCGACGAAGCCCTGGGCCGCGCCGGCCTGGCCGATGCGCTGGTGGTCGGGGTCTCCTACGGCGGGCCGATCGCCGCCGAGTTCGCGGCGCGATACCCCGCACGCGTGCGCGGCCTGGTCCTCGTGTCGGCCCTGCCGTTCGGGTGGAAACCGGATCGGCGCGCCCGCTTCTACCTCCGCGCGCCGCGGCTGTTGAGCCCGCTGTTCTGCCTCGCGTCGCCGCGGCGCATGGCACCGGAGCTGAAGAGCGCCCTGCCCACGCTGCCCGAGCGCCTGCGCTTCAGCGCCGCCAGCCTGCAGCGCGTGCTGCGTGCGTTCATGTCGCCGGCGCGGATGGCCCGGCGGATCGAATGGCTGGAAGGCCACCAGTTCGCCGACCTCGAGGGAATCACGGCGCCGGCGTTGATCGTCACCGGCGAGGATGGTCTCGATCGTGTCGTGCCGCCCGGCCAGACCCGGCGCTACCTGGACTCGCTGCCGTCGGCGCAGGCGGCGGTGCTGCCGGGCACCGGGCACCTCGGATATCTGACCAAGCCGCGGGAGTTCGCGGAGATCGTCAACCGCTTCGCCGACGAGATTGAGGACCATGCCCGACGATTTTCTGCGTGAGATTCCCGGCCCGGCCGGGACGCTCGAAGCGCTTCTCGACCTGCCGGACGGCGAACCGCGCGCGGCGGCCGTGTTCGCGCACCCGCACCCGCTGCACGGCGGGACGATGCACACCAAGGCGGTCTACCAGGCCGCGAAGGCGCTGGCACGGACCGGGGTGGCGGTGCTGCGCTTCAATTTTCGCGGCGTCGGCGCCAGCGACGGCACGCACGATGCGGGTCCGGGCGAGATGGAGGACTTCCGCGGCGCGCTCGACTTCATGGGCGACAGGTATCCTGGACTGCCGCTCTGGGCCGCCGGGTTCTCGTTCGGATCGTGGGTCGCCCTCACCGTCGGCGCCACCGACCCGCGCGTCCAGTTGCTGCTCGCCATCGGCGCTGCCGTCGATCGCTACGACTTCGCGGAGGTCAGGCAGAGCGCCAAGCCGACGTTCCTGATCCACGGCGAGTTCGACGAGCTGATCCCGGTCAAGGCGGTCAAGAAGTTCTACAGCGAGCTGCCCGAGCCGAAGGATCTGGTGGTCATCGACGCGGCCGATCACCTGTTCACCGGCAAGACGCTGGCGCTGGGCGAGGCCGTCGAGGACCTGCTCCGCGACTTTCCCGAGCCGCCGGCTGCGGCCGGCCGCTGACGGAGGACACGCCCATGGCCCTGCAGGACGCAGTGATCGTGGCCACCGCCCGGACCGCCGTCGGGAAAGCCCCGCGCGGCGTGCTGAGCACGCTGCGGCCCGACGACATGGCGGCGACGGTAATTCGCGCCGCCCTCGATCGCGCCCCCGGGGCCGACCCGGCGGACGTGGACGACGTGATCGTGGGCTGCGCGATGCCGGAGGGCGAACAGGGCCTGAACGTCGCCCGCGTCGCCAGCCTGCGCGCGGGGATCCCGATTGGCGCGTCGGCCGTCACCGTCAACCGCTTCTGTTCGTCGGGGCTGCAGGCGATTGCCTACGGCGCCGAGCGCATCATGCTCGGCCATGCGCAGGTGGTCATCGCTGGCGGCACCGAGTCGATGAGCATGGTGCCGATGGGCGGCAACAAGGTGTCGCCCAACCCGGGCCTGGTGGAAAGCTATCCGGACGTGTACCTCAGCACCGGCCTGGTGGCGGAAAACCACGCGCGGCAGTCGGGCATCTCGCGCGACGAGCAGGACAGCTTCGCCCTGCAGAGCCATCAGCGCGCGGTCGCGGCCATCGACGCCGGCCGCTTCCGCGACGAGATCGTGCCGCTCGACGTCGCGCTGGTCAGCGACGGCGTCCTCGGCACGCGCAGCGTGGACACCGACGAGGGGCCGCGCCGCGACACCTCCCGTGAAGCGCTGGCCAAGCTGCGGCCCGCCTTTCACGCGGACGGCACGGTGACCGCCGGCAACGCGTCGCAGATGAGCGACGGCGCCGCCGCCGTCGTCGTCACGTCCGCCGACTATGCGCGGGCGCACGGCCTGACCCCGCTGGCGCGCTTCGTCGCGTTCGCGACCGCCGGCGTGCCGCCCGAACTGTTCGGCATCGGCCCGGTCCCGGCCATCCGCAAGGTGCTCCAGATCGCGGGCCTGACGCTCGACCAGATCGACCTCGTCGAGCTGAACGAGGCGTTCGCGGCGCAGGTGCTCGCCTGCCTGCGCGAGCTGCCCATCGACCCGGCGCGGCTCAACGTCAACGGCGGCGCGATCGCGCTCGGGCACCCGCTCGGCTGCACCGGCGCGAAGCTGACCGCCACGCTGGTGCACGAGATGCACCGACGCGGCAGCCGCTACGGCCTGGTCACGATGTGCGTCGGCGGCGGCATGGGTGCGGCCGGCGTGTTCGAGAGATGTTCGTCGTAGCTCGCAGTGTCTCCCTCGGTGCTGACTGGACGATTGGCGAAAGGACCGCATGGCTACCCTGATTGAGACCGTCAAAGGCGGCGCATGGCTGCTCGGTGAGACCGACCCCGAGACGGTGATGTCGCCCGAGCAGTTGAGCGAGGAGCACCGGCTGATCGGGCAGACGGCGGCCGAGTTCGTCGAGCAGGAGGTCCTGCCCGTCGCCGCCCGGCTGGAGGAGAAGGACTGGGCCGTCAATCGCGGCCTCCTCGTCAAGTGCGGTGCGCTCGGCCTGCTCGGCACGAACGTGGCCGAGGAATACGGCGGCGTCGATCTGGACAAGATCGCGACGCTCGTCGTGTCGGAGCACATCGCGCGGCACTCGTCGTTCGGGGCGACCTTCGGCGCGCAGGCGAACCTGACGGTGCTGCCGATCTCCCTGTTCGGCACCGCGGCGCAGAAGACGAAGTACCTGCCGCGGCTGGTGTCGGGTGAGCTGGTCGGCGCCTACTGCCTGAGCGAGTCCGGCTCCGGCTCGGACTCGCTGGGCGCCAGGACGCGCGCGGCACGGCAGCCCGACGGCAGCTACGTGCTGTCCGGCGAGAAGATGTGGATCACCAACGGCGGCTTCGCCGACGTCTACGTCGTGTTCGCCAAGGTGGACGGCGAACAGTTCACCGCCTTCATCGTCGAACGGGCGTGGCCCGGCGTGACCAGCGGCAAGGAAGAGCACAAGATGGGCCTGCACGGCTCGTCCACGACGCCGGTGATCCTGCAGGACGTGCCCGTTCCCGCCGACGCCGTGCTCGGCGAGGTCGGCAAGGGGCACAAGGTCGCCTTCAACGTCCTCAACTTCGGCCGCTTCAAGCTCGGCGCGATGTGCTCGGGCGGGGCGCGCACGGCGATTGGCGAGGCGGCGCGCTATGCGGCGACCCGCAAGCAGTTCGGGGTCCCGATCGCGAGCTTTGGCGCCATCAAGCACAAGCTGGGCGAGATGATCGCGCGGCAGTACGCGCTCGAGAGCATGATGTACCGGACGGCGGGGCTGATCGATGCCGCCGTCCAGGCCACCCCCGAGGGCGCGGCGCACGAGGCGCCGATGCTGAAGGCGCTCGAGGAGTTCTCGGTCGAAGCGTCGATCGCCAAGGTGCTGGGCAGCGAGGTGCTCGACTACGTGCTCGACGAGAACGTCCAGATCCATGGCGGCAATGGCTACGTCCGCGATTACCCGGCCGAGGGCCATTACCGCGACGCGCGCGTCAACCGCATCTTCGAGGGCACCAACGAGATCAATCGCCTGCTGATCCCGGGGATGCTGATGAAGAAGGCGCTCAAGGGCCAGCTGCCGCTGGCCGCCGCCGCGCGGCAGCTGCAGGACGAGATCATGAGCCCGTCCCTGCCGGCCACCGACGATGGCGTCGGCGTCCTCGGCGAGGAGCAGCGGGCGGTCACGGCGTTCAAGAAGGTGGTGCTGCTGCTGGCCGGCGCGGCGATGCAGCGCTACGGCGACAGGCTGCAGGACGAGCAGGAAGTGCTCACCTGTCTCGCCGACATCCTGATCGACACCTACGCCGCGGAGAGCGCCGTGCTGCGCGCGCGGCGCGCCGCCGCGACGACCGTGAGCACGGCGGCGCTGCAGGCCGACGCCGCCCGCGTGTGCGTGCACGAGGCGGCCGGCCGCATCGAGCTGTCGGCGCGCTACGGCCTGGCGGCGATGGCCGAGGGCGACGTCCTGCGCACGCAGCTGGCGGCGCTGCGGCGGCTGCTGAAGCTGCTGCCGGCCAACACCGTCGTGCTGCGGCGGCGGCTGGCCGACGCCGCGGTGGAGGCACGCGGCTATCTGTTCTATTGATGCCCGCGGCCTCCGCCACAGCACCGGCCGGGTTCGTGGCATATTGGCAGCATGCGGCTCGCCGCGGTCCCGACGCTCGTCATCAGCCTGGTCCTCGTAACGGCGTGCACGCCCCCGCCCGAGGACTACGGCGCACGGATTGCCGCCGAGCGGGCGCGCAAGGACGAGATGTTCCGCACGGGCGGCGACGACTCGCCGGTCCTGCCCGCCGACATCCCGACCTTCGTGCCGCTCTCCTACTTCCCCATCGACGAGTCCTACGCCGTGCCGGCGCAGCTGCGTCCGGCGGCGGAGCAGGTCCGGCTGCAGATGCCCACGTCCACCGGCAAGCTGCGCGACACGACGCGCATCGGCACGCTCGAGTTCAGCTTCCGCGGCCAGCCGCTCAAGCTGACGGCGTTTCTCGAGGACGGATCGCGCCGCCTGTTCGTGCCCTTCTCCGACCTGACGAGCGGGACCGAGACCTACCAGGCCGGGCGCTACATGAACCTCGACCCGACGCCCACCGGCATCTACATCGTGGACTTCAACGTCGCCTATCACCCGTACTGCTACTACAACGAGACCTTCGACTGCCCGTTGCCGCCGGCCGAGAACCGCCTGCCGGTGCCGATCCGCGCCGGCGAGCGTCTGCGTGCGGCGGAGACCACCGTCAGCCGATGAGCCGCGCGCTGCACGCCATCGTCTTCGACTTCGACGGCGTCATCGCCGACAGCGAGCGCCTGCACCTGCGCGCCTATCGCGACGTGCTGGCGCCGCTGCAGATGCAGCTTCCCGACGAGGAGTACTTCGGCGAGTATCTCGGCTACGACGACCGCGGGGTCTTTCGCCACTACGCCGCCAATCACGGCATCGCGTGGGACGAAGACGAGGTGGCGCGGTGGATCGCCGCCAAGACCCGCCGCTACGAGGAGCTGTGCGCGCACGGCGAGATGCTGTTCCCCGGTGCCGCGGCCTTCATCGCCGCGGCCGCCGCCGTCGTCCCCATCGCGGTGGCGTCGGGGGCCTTGACGCACGAGATCGAGGAGATCCTGGAGCGGGCGGGACTGCTCGGGCTGTTCGGGGCGATCGTCGGCGCCGACCAGACCGAGCGCAGCAAGCCGTCGCCGGACCCGTACCTGGAGGCGTTCGCCCGCCTCGCCGGCGCCAGCGGCGGCGGGATCGTCCCGTCGCGAACCGTGGCCATCGAGGATTCGCGCTGGGGGCTCGAATCGGCGGGCGCCGCCGGCTTGCGCCGCGTGGCGGTGGCCAACACCTATCCGGCGGACGAGCTTGCGCCGCATGCCGAGCTGGTCGTCGCCGATCTGGGAGCGCTCACGCTGGCCGCGCTCGACGAGCTGTGCGCGCGATGACGGCGCCCCGGACCCTGGCCGCGCAGCTTGCCGATGCCGCCGATCGTCCCGGGCCGGACCTGGCGGCGCCGGCGTTTCTCATCGCGCGGCTGGAGTACCCGGGTCTCGATCCGGGTCCCTATCTCGATCGGCTGGAAGGCATGGGCGACATCGCCCTGCAGCGGATCGCCGCCGACCCCGGGCACGACGCGCCGCTGCCGGCGCGCATCGACGCGCTCAATCGGTATCTGTTCAGCGAGCTGGGCTTTGCCGGCAATCGCGACCGCTACGACGACCCTCGCAACAGCTGCCTGAACGACGTCCTCGATCGCCGCACCGGCATCCCGATCACCCTGTCGCTGGTGTTCATCGAGGTCGCGCGGCGGGCGGGCGTCCGTACCGAGGGCGTCAACTTCCCCGGCCACTTCCTCGTCCGCGTCCTCCCCGATCTGCACACCGACGATCCGGACGAGGGGCTGATCGTGGATCCGTTCGACGGCGGCGCCATCCTCGACGAGCTGGATTGCCGCCGGCTGCTCGGCCAGCAGGGCGGCGACGAGGCGGAGTGGGATCCGGCGCTGCTGGCGCGCGCGACGCGGCGGCAGATCCTGGTGCGGATGCTCCTCAACCTGAAGCGGCTGTACGTGAAGTGGCGTTCGTTCCCGCAGGCGCGCGCGGTGTCCGACCTGCTGTTGACCCTGTCGCCGTCGGCGGTCACCGAGCTGCGCGACCGCGGGCTGCTCGCCTATCACATGAACGATTTTCCCGCCGCGCTGCGCGACCTGGAGGAGTACCTGAAGGCGGCCAGGGGCGGGGCGGGGGATGAGGAGCAGCGCAAGGAGCACGCGCAGGTGTGGGAGCACGTGAAGGCGCTGCGCCGGCGGGTCGCGTCGCTCAACTAATGGCTGTCTTGGCAGCGGGCCGTCGCCATCAACGCGGCGGTCCCAGTCCGCGCTGCCAATTGAGGATCACGCGGATCGGCGATTCCCGTTCCGCATCCACCGGCACACTGGCCAGGAAACGTCGGCCGTCGGGCGTGACGTCGTAGTCGAAGATCTCGGTCGCGGCGCTGAACAACGTCTGCGGAGCGCCCACTGCGAGGGTGCCCAGACCGGGGGTGACCGGGACCATCATCATGGCTCCGCCCGGCGCCAGGTAATAGAGCTCGCGGCCATCACGCCGCCACCGCGGGCTGGACCCGCCGGCCGGAGAGATCCGCTTCTTGTCGCGCACGCCCTGCGTGCGGGCCATGTAGATTTCCGCGTCCCCGGATTCGTCCGACTGATAGGCAATCCACTGCCCCTCCGGGGAGAAGCGCGGGCTCCTCTCGTCGAAACGGGTCTGGAGCCATGGGGTGGGCTTGTGGTCACCATCGAGCCGCAGCAGAAGGATGTCGGCAGTGGCCTGGGGGTCGTTCAGGTACACCAGCAGGCGCGCGTCAGGCGAGACGTCCTCGGCCTGCTGCACCATCTCGTCCCGGAACAACAGGCGATCGCTTCCGGGTACGCCCATGGACATCTCATGGATATCGGGTGGCCCCTGCCCGTCGGATCGAAACAGCAACTTCGACCCGTCGGGCCACCAGACGGGATGGACTTCGTCCACCGCATCGTCATGGATTCGATCGGAGACGCCCAGCGACAAGTCGAACATCCAGATGTCGCCGGTGCCTGTCGTCGGCTCGACCCTGCTCACGGCGACCGAGCGCCCGTCGGGGGAAATGCGGAATCCGTCCAGCACCGACGGCGGACCGAGCGCACCCGCGGCACGCCCGATCCGGTCGAGCCAGAGCAGTCGCGACGCCGCCGGGGCAGCTTCGTAGGCCATGACCCCGGTCTGCGACGCCGAGAACGAGGCATTCGCGGGCCCGTAGAAAAAGTTGACGGCGGGTGTCACCACAGCCGGCCCGCCCGTCAGGCGGGCTGCCACGGCGTCGAACGGTTGGGCGAACAGGGTGCCCTCGCGCACGAACAGCAAGCGGTCCGGCGCGACGAATTCGACGCGTGAGTCGAGCTGTGCCACGAGGGCACTCGCCGCGCCGTCGAGCGACCCGAGGTAGAGATTTCGGATCCGGTCGCCATTCTCCGTCCACTCCAGCGCCAGGTAGAGGAATCGCCGGCCGTCGGGCAGAAAATGCGGCCACCAGTGGCTGAGCCCTGGACGAGAGGGCTCGGGTGACGTCACGCGCGTGGGTTCTCCGCCCTGGTCGGAGACCTGGAAGATGCCGGCGGGGTTGAGCTGAGCAAACAGAATCGTCCCATCACGATTCCACGATCCGACGGTGCCGAAGGTCGCGGCGCAGAGATCTTGCGCCGTGCCGCCCTCCGCTGGCACCTTTTTCAGCTTGCCGTTTGCGTAGAAGGCGATGAAGCGGCTATCGGGAGACCAGAAATGGCCGGTGGCGTCGGCGGAACCTTCAATGGGGACGGACTCGTCGGCATCGAGCCGGCGCAGGAACAGTTGCCGGCGTCCCTTCGCGTAGGCTTCGATGCTGAGACGGGTGCCGTCGGGAGAGATCGCGACACCACGGGAGGTTTCTAACGGCGCATAGGTGGCACCGCGGGGTACCCGACGGCGAATCGCACCGGCGGCGCCTCGGCCACCGGGCGGGCACGTAACCAGCCCGCCGTGGCGGCGGCGAGCGCCAGTAACAGGGCAACGCCTACAGGCACCGCCATGCGCCAGCGGCGCGGCGTCTGTGCCAGCGATGGTGCCGGAGATCCAGCCGAACCGTCCGACAGGTGATCGCGCAGGTTCACGAGGTCGCGCGCGAGATCGCGCGTCGAGCCGTAGCGCTCGTCGGGATCCTTGGCGAGACAGCGATCGATTACCCACTGCAGGGGCAGCGGCGTCTGCGGCGCCAGCGTGCGCAGCGGCGGCGCCTCCTCGCGGATGACCGCCGCCAGGGTTTCGGCCGCCGTCGGCCGCGCGAACGGACGCGTGCCGGCAGCCATCTCGTAGAGCATGGCACCCAGCGCGAACTGGTCGGCGCGAAAATCCACCGCCTTGCCCGCCGCCTGCTCGGGGGACATGTAGCCGACGGTGCCCAGGACGAGGCCGGGACTGGTGTCGTCGATGACGGTGGCCGCCTGCGAGACCTCAGGGGCAGCCAGCGTCAGCTTGGCAAGGCCGAAGTCGAGGATCTTGACGTGACCCTCGCGCGTGATCATTACGTTGTCGGGTTTCAGATCGCGGTGCACGATGCCCGCCTGGTGGGCGGCCGCCAGGCCGTCGGCGATCTGTGCGGCCAGCGCCGAGAGACGCTTGATCGGCAGCGCGCCCTCCGCGAGCAGTTCGCGCAGCGTCCGGCCCAGCACCAGCTCCATGGCGATGTAGGTGACGCCCTCGACCGCAGCCACCTCGTAGATCGTCACGATGTTGGGATGGCTCAGCGCCGAGGCCGCGCGCGCTTCACGCTCGAATCTCGCCAGGCGCTCTTGATCGCGCGACAACGGCGCGGGCAGCACCTTGAGCGCGAGCTCGCGGCCGAGACGCGGGTCGCGCGCGCGATAAACCTCGCCCATGCCGCCGGCGCCGAGGGCACCGAGCACCTCGTATGGCCCCAGTCGCGAACCGTTGGCCAGGCTCATACCGAATCGTCTGGCCTCAGGCGCGCGGCAGGGCGCCGATCTCGCCGTACAGGAACGCCGAGGCGATCACGCCGTTGTGGAAGTTGCCGAGGTCGAGCTTCTCGTCCGGCGCGTGCGCGTTCTCGTCCGGCAGGCCGACGCCGAACAGGACGCACGGCAGCCCGAGCACGTCCTGGAAGGTGGCCACGACCGGGATCGATCCGCCCTCGCGGTTGAAGACCGGGCGCTGCCCGAACCCCTTCTCGATGGCCCGCCCGGCGGCCTGGACGAAGGGGTTGTCGAAATCGGTCATCCACGGCTTGCCGCCGTGCATGCGCGTGACCTTCAGCTCCACCGTCTTCGGCGTCACCTTCTTCACGTAGGCCTCGAACAGGTCGCCGATGCGGCCGGGATCCTGGTTCGGCACCAGGCGCATGCTCACCTTCGCCATGGCGACGGCCGGCAGCACCGTCTTGGCGCCCTCGCCGGTGAAGCCGGAGAGCAGCCCGTTGACCTCGAAGGTCGGCCGCGCCCAGATCCGCTCGAGCGTCGTATAGCCGGTCTCGCCGAACAGCTTCGGCGCGCCGAGCTCCTGCCGGTACTTCTTCTCGTTGAACGGCAGCCGCGCGAACTCCTCGCGCTCCTCGGGCCGCAGCGCGCACGACCTCGTCGTAGAACCCGGGAATCTTGATCCGCCCGCCGCGATCCTTCATCTGCGCCAGGACCTGGGCCAGGACCATCGCCGGGTTGGCGAGGGCACCGCCGAACGAGCCCGAGTGGAGGTCGGACTTCGATCCGCGCAAGTCGATCTGGAAATACGCGAGGCCGCGCAGGCCGTAGCAGATCGACGGGATGCCGCGGTCGAACATCGGCGAGTCGCTGATGACGACGACATCGGCCGTGAGCTGCTCCTTGTGGGCGTTGATGAAGTTGTCGAGGTTGGCGCTGCCGACCTCTTCCTCACCCTCGATCAGGAACTTCATGTTGACCGGCAGGCGCCCCTGCTGCTTGAGGTGCGCCTCGACGGCCTTGAAGTGCATGAACACCTGGCCCTTGTCGTCCGCCGAGCCGCGCGCGTAGATCTCCCCGTCGCGCACCGTCGCCTCGAACGGCGGCGACGTCCACAGGTTCAACGGGTCCACCGGCTGCACGTCGTAGTGGCCGTAGAACAGGATGGTCGGCGCACCCTCCGCCCCCAGCCACTCGCCGTAGACGAGGGGATGGCCAGGCGTTTCCTCCAGCCGCACCGACTGCAGGCCGATGCGGCGCATCTCCTCCGCGGTCCACTCGGCGCCGCGCCTGACGTCGGCCGCGTGCTCGGGCAGTGCGCTGATGCTCGGAATGGCCAGGTACTGCGTCAGCTCCTCGACGTAACGGTCGCGGTTGACGTTGATGAAATCGACGATGTTGTCCATGGCAGACTCTGGCCGATTATGGGCCGATTTCGGGCCAACGATGAATCGGCACGCTCAGCCGGCGCGGGCGACCTCAGCCGCACACGCCGGCGCCCCGGCAATCGGGGCCATGATCGATGCGCTCCACTCGGCCTATGCGCTTCACCCGGTCTACGCGGTCCACTCCTCGCCGTCCCGCGTGGCCAGCCCCTCGTCTGCCAGCTTGATCAGGTGGGCGAGCACGCTCTCGCGTGCCATCGGCACCAGCGGATCGGCGAGGCCGGCGTAGATCTTCGCGACGATGCCGTCCACGGTGCGAACGCCCGCCTCGAGGGCCGACAGGACCTGCAGCTCCCGCCGGCGGCGGTGCTCGATGTAGCGGCGGATGATGCCCGCCGGATCGTCGATCGGCGCGCCGTGCGCCGGCAGCAGGCGCGCCGGCGCCAGCGCCAGCACGCGCTTGAGCGAGTGCAGGTAGTCCGCGAGCCGGCCGCCCGACGAAGCCAGGATCACGACGGTGGTGTTGGGCACGACGAGATCGGCGGACAGCACGGTCCGCGTCGGCTCGTGCCAGAACACGACGTGATCGGGCGAATGGCCTGGCGTGTGCAGCACCTGCAGCTCGGTGTCGCCGGCGGGCACGACCTCGCCGTCCGCGAGCGGCTGCCAGGACACGGGATACCGCCCGTCGCGATCGGGCCATGGAAACTTCGAGAATCGGGCGCCGGGCCACCGCGCCGCCAGTGCGGCGGCGCCCGACACGTGATCGCCGTGCGCGTGGCTGACCAGCACGTGCGCGGGCCCCTCGGGACAGGCGGCTGCCAGGGCCGCCAGATGCGCCGGCTCGCCCGTGCCCGCATCGATCAGGACCGGCACGCGCCCGGGGAAGAAGTACGTCCAGTTGCCCGCCCCGGTCATCGGCCCCGGGTTGGCGGCGTGCAGCGGGACGATCAAAAGAACACCTTGAGCCGCGCGTAGAGGAAGTCTCGCGTCGCCAGCCGGCTGAGCGCATCGACGCCGTCACCGGCAAACCATCCGCCAGACGACTCGAGCGACAGGTTGTCCCTGAGGCTGAAGGTGGCAATCAGTCGCACGAAGGCACTGTCCTCGCGCGGATTGTATACGGCGAGCGCGCGAAGGGTGCGTGTTTCCCGCGCGAACGCGCGGTCGACGGCGCCCACGATCGTGACATCGGTCCGATCGATCGCCGCATTGCCGGCGGCGCGCCTGGCGAGCACCACGTTGCCGCTGACCCGCAGGCTCCCCGCCTTGCGGTCCACGCCGAGGCCGCCTTCGACGGCATGGCCGCGGGCGGTCACCGGCGCCGCGATCGCCTGCAGCGTGCGATCGACGAAGGCCGCGATCTCGCCGCGGACCCCCCAGGCACCGCGGACGGTCTCGAAATCGCCGCCCAGCATCGTGTAGCGCGGGAACCGCTCGTGCACGCCGTCGTACACCGGCAGCGGCTCGAAGCCGCGATAGGCGCTGACCGACCAGTCCACTCGCCCGCTGGTGACGCTGGCGCGTGCGCCGCCCTGGGCGCCGCGCCACCCCACCGGCGGTCGATGCGTGACGAGGGGCGTCAGCGGCGACACGTTGAACGGCGAGGTGTCCTCGTCGAGCTGGTCGAACCTTCCGCGGCGGAAGACGGGCACGTAGATGGCCTCGACGGCAAAGCGGTCGGACGGCAGCAGGCGGGCCCGCACCATGCCCACCGGCATCCGGCCTTCGGATCGCCCCTCGAGGAAGAACCGCGCCAGGTCCTGCGGATTGACCACGTCGGTGGGCAGGAACTCGTCGAGACGGCCCCACACGACACGGCTCATGCCGACGCGCAGGTCGGCCTTCGCCCACACCGCCTCGAGGTGCAGCTCCTGCGGGCGGATGATGCCACCGGTGGTCACCTCCCCCTGCTGCCGATCCGCGATCAGGCCCTCGGCGAACCCGGCGGCGGTGAGCCGGAACCGGTCCCCGACGTCCACGCGCCGCTCGGCAAAGAGTCGTGTCCTCAGCTCCGCGACGCCGCGCTCCGTGCCCTGCACCATGACCACGGGAAGGACGTCGCCCATGATCGACACGTATCCGTCCACGCCCTGCGCCGACAGCCGGCCGCCCGCGGCGAGAACCAGCACGGTCACGGCGACGCCGCGTGCGCCGGCGAACCACCGCATCATGCCGAGGCCCGCAGTCGCTCCGCCACCACCGGGGCGCCGAAGACGCGCGGCCACATCCCGATGACCGCCGGGACGAGGAACACCTCGGCGAGGAAGGCGAGGAGCATCGTGACCGCCAGCAGCGATCCGAACCATGCCGTCGGGCGGTAGTCCGATGCCATCAGCACGGTATAGCCGAGCGCGTTGATGATGGTGGTGGTGAGCGCCGCGCGCCCTTCGTGCATCGACGCCAGCTCGATCGACGCCAGCGTGCCCGCCCCGGCCGCTACCTCGCGACGATATCGATTGATGAAGTGGATCGTGTCGTCGTCCACGATCCCCAGCGCCACGCTCGCCACCATCACGGTCGCCACGTTCAGCGAGATGCCGAGCCAGCCCATGATCCCGAGCACGGCGATGACGGGGAACACGTTCGCCGCGATCCCGAGCAGGCCGAACCGGGCCGAACGAAAGACCAGGAAGATGACGGCGAACACGGTGACGAACGCCGTGGCGAAGCTGCTCAGCTGCGACATCACCAGGTAGTGATCGAGCGTCGAGAACAGGCGGCCCGACCCGGTGACGGTCGGCCGGATCGGGCTGCCGGCAAAGGCGGCGGCAGCCAGCGTCTCCGCCTGCTGGATCTGCTCGAAGACCAGGTCCGAGCTCATCGACGCGAGCTTGACCGCGATGTGCGCGCGCGAATAATCGCTGGCCACCATTCGCGACAGCTCGGTCCGGCCCTCCTCCGAGAGGCCGAAGACGAACAGCTCCTGCGCGATCGCTTCGCGGGTGGCCGGCAGCCGATGCGCCGCGGCCGCCCCGCCCGAGAGCTGCTGGTTCACCCGCTTCACGTAATCCGCGACGGAGGTGACCTTGCGCACGTAGGGCAAGCGGGCGAGCTCGGCCGACAACGCCTCGATGCGCCGCAGGGCGTCGGGCTCGCTGACCGAATCGGGCGGGCCCTCGAGCAGGATGTTGAAGCTGTAGATCCCGGACAACTGGCGGTCGACGATATCCGCCGACCGCGCCAGCGGATGCTCCGCGGCGAAGAAGTTGATGTGGTTGGTGTCCACGCGCAGCCGGGTGATCCCGGCCGCCGCCACCACGGTGACCGCGCCGACCACCCACAGCACGACCGCCGCGTGCGAGAACGCGAAGCGTCCGATCCGCTGCAGCGGCCCGAGCAGCCATCGCTCCTGCGGCGGCGGCGCCGGCTCGGCCCGGACCAGGCTCAGCAGCGTGGGCATCAGGACCAGCGACAGCACGAAATCCACCATCACCCCGGTGGCGGCGCCGATCCCGAAGGTGCGGACGGCGACGACGTCGCTGGTCGCCAGCGACAGCATGCCGAGGGCGGTGGTGCCGCTGGCGCCGAGCAGCGGCGTGAACAGGTGCGTGATCGACGACTTGAACGCCTGCTCGGTGCTGCCCGTCGCGCGCAGCTGCTGATCGAAATGCTGCACGATGTGCACGTCGTCGGCGATGGCCAGGACGACGACCAGCGGCGTCAGCATGCTGGTGAGGACGTTGAACGAGAAGCCCATGGCCGCGTAGAGCCCGAGCGTCCACACCACGCTGGCGCCGATGGCGAGCGCGATGAGCAGCGTGCGCCGGATCGAGCGGAACATCCAGTACAGGGCGGCCAGCGTGATGGCGAGGATGGGCGGCGTCAGCGACAGCGTGTTCGACACCGTGACCTGGTTGTAGGCCTCGCTGATCTCGAGGCTGCCGTTGTAGTAGGCGGCAAACCCCGGCGGCATGTCGCGCGAGACGATGGTCCGGATGTCGGCCAGCACCTGGCCGCGGACCTCGTCGATCCGATCCTCGTCGAAGGTGACGACGACGGCGGCTACCGTGCCGTCCTCGGACACCAGGTCGCCGCGCATCAGCGGATCGTCGAGCGCATCGCGGCGGACCGCCGCGGCGCCCTCGTCGCTGGCCAGGCGCCGGTCGAGGAGCGGCGTCACCTCGACCCCGCCATCGTCGTCCTCGGTCGGCGGCAGCGTCTTGACGATGTTCGCCGTCGCCAGGCTCTGCACCCGCGCGACGCGATCGACGCGCTCGAGGTCGCGGGTGACCCGATCGAGGTAACCGAGCCCCTCGGCGGTGAACAGCCGGTCGCTGTGCAGCGCCACGATCAGGCTGCGGGTGCCGCCGAACTCCTCGCGAAAGCGCTCGTAGTCCTGATAAGCCGGATCGTCTCGCGAGATCCACGCGCTCAGGTCGTTGTCGATGCCGGTGAGGTTGACGTGCGGGACGAAGAGGAGCGCGCCGACGAGGACCAGCCCGGACAGCGGCAGGCGGAACCGGTAGAGGAAATCGGCGAGGCCGGCCGGAGCGTTCACCGCGCGTCCTGCTCGAGCGTCCGGCGCGTGAAGTCGGCGGCGGTGAGGCCGACGTTGTAGCGCGCCCGATCGATCACGAGCTCGGTGCGGGTCCGCTCCAGTTCGTTGGCCATGACCGCGTCCAGCACCGTCCAGATGCCCCCGACCCGTTCCAGGCGGCGCACGCCGTAGCGCTTCTGCCGTTCGTCGCGGCGGTTGAAGACCTCGGCCGCGACCACGACGAAGTTGTCCTTGCGGACCAGCGACACCGTGCGTGGATAGGCCGCGCGCGGGTCGACGGCGGTTGACGCCAATTGCCACGCCGGATGGCGGGTGCCGTCGGGGCCGGTCCACGCGGCATCGCGCTGGACGAACGCGTAGGTGTAGTCGTCGAGGGCGCGGCCGCCGATGTCCTCGTACGACAGGTCGCTGCCGACGAAGCTCTCCTGTTTCTCGGCCCCGGCAATCCGCCGCACGCGGCTGAGCGCGGGCAGATAGAGGAAGCGCTCGTCCTCCGCCGCGGGATGCTCCCAGACCAGCAGGCCGGTGCCCTTGATGTCGCCGGGGGCGGTGAACCGGACGAGGATGCGGTCGCCGCGGTCGCCGCTCTCGCGCAGCGTCGTGACGACCAGGGAGCGCTGCGCGGACACGTCCCTGGCGGTCGAACAGGCGCATGGTCATCTCGAGCCGCGAGTCGCGGCCGGTGTCGCGCTGGTCGATCAGGCGGGCGACGTCGGCTGCCGACTCAGCCGGCGGCTGGACGGAGGGAGGCGCGGCGGCCGGCGACGCGAGCGCGGCGACGGTGAGGAGGCATGCGATGACGAGGGCGGCGCCGGGGATCACTGATCCCGATTATGTGAAGCATTTCACAAAGGCGCAAGGCGCGCCCGCCGCCTCGGCCGTGGGATCCCGACGGGATCCGTCAGACCACTCAGGTCCCGCCAAACCCGATGGTGACGCGACCGTCCTCGATGATGACCGGGACCTGACGCTGACCGCCGGTCGCGGCGAGCATGCGCTCGAAGCCTGCGGGATCCTTGCGGACGTTGACGTAGCGAAACGGAACCTGCCGCTGTTCGTACTCCTCACGGGCGGCTGTGGTGTAGGGTCAGGTGTCCTTGCCGTAGATGATGATCTCGTCTGCCATGCCGACAGGGTACGCCGGCCGGCGGGTTTATGCCAGCCGGGCCCGCCGCATGCCGGCGACGGCCAGCAGCAGCGCCGCCATCATGATGGCGGCGGCGCTGAGGAACGGCAGCGCCAGGCCGGCGTTGTCGAAGAGGAAGCCGCCCCAGGTCGGCCCGGCAATCCGCCCCAGCGCGCCGAGCGACTGCGCGAGGCCGAGCATGCCGCCCTGTTCGTCGGCGTCCGCCAGCCGCGAGACGGCCGACGACAGCGCCGGGTTGTTGAAGCCCATGCCCACGGCGATGAGACCGCACACCGCGAAGAGCAGGGGCACCGACTGCGCCGCCGGCACCAGCGCCAGGCCGAGGGCGATGAGGCCGATGGCCATCGGCACGACCCGCCGCTCGCCCAGCCGCGGCACCACGCGCCCGACGGCGACGCCGTTGATGGTGGCGAGGATGACGCCGATGAAGGCGAAGACGTAGCCGATCGTCTCGGCGGTGAAGCCGAAGCGGCGCTCGGTGAAGAGCGCGAACGTGGCTTCGAAGCCGGAGAATGCCGTGGAGACGAAGAAGAACACGGCGAGCAGCGCGACCAGCCCGGGATGCCGCCGGGCGCGCTGCAGCAGGTCGAGCCGCCCGAGCGATGCGCGGGCGGGCTGCCCGTGGCGCGATTCCGGCAGCAGCGCCAGGGCGGCGGCGAAGTTCGCCAGGCAGAGGGCGGCGGCGCACCACATCGGCATCGCCGGCCCAAAGCGCGTGAGGATGCCGCCGATGGCCGGTCCGAAGATGAAGCCGAGCCCGAACGCAGCGCCGATGAGCCCCATGCCCCTGGCGCGGTTCTCCGGCGTGGTGATGTCGGCGATGTACGCCTGCGCGGTCGGGATGTTGCCGCCGGCGATGCCGGCCACGATCCGCGCCGCGAAGATGAGCGCCAGCGAATCGGCGAGCGCGAGCGCGACATAGGCCACACACGAGCCGAGCAGCCCGGCGAGAATGATCGGGCGGCGCCCGAGGCGATCCGACCAGCGGCCGGCGAGCGGCGCCACCAGGAACTGCATCAGCGAGTACACGCTGCCGAGCAGGCCGACCATCAGCGCGCTGGCGCCATACGACTCGGCGTAGAACGGCAGCAGCGGGATGATGATGCCGAAGCCGAGCAGGTCGATGAAGACGGTGACGAAGATGATGACCAGCGGCGAGACGGGCACGGCGGCAACCAGGCTGGGGGTGGATGGACGCGAGAAAGGAACGTGGCCTGGTCGTCAGATTGCCGGCGCCGCAGCGCGGCGCGACCGCCGGTCGAGCACGAGCGAGAGGACCAGGTAATACACCGGGAACACGAACGACAGGCCGATCGCCCAGCGATCGGTGTCCGGCAGCCGCCAGACCAGCCACGCCAGCAGCACCGCCCAGGCGGCGCCGAGGCCGTTGGTCACGCCGCTGAGGCTCCGGGTGCGGGACGGGTAGACGTAGCGCAGCGGCACGAACACCATCACCGCGAGGACGACGAGGATCGCGGCGTTCACGGCCGGCGGCAGCCGGCACAGGTAGATGTAGAACGCGACCAGGTTCCAGTACGACGGGAAGCCGGTGAAGAAGTGGTCGTCTGCCTCGACCTTCGCCGCGCTGTGGCTGAACCCGTAGCCGCTCGCCAGCAGGACCAGCGCCGCGACCCAGACACCGGCGACCGGCGGCAGCAGGCCGGCGTGGAGCAGCAGCAGCACGGGGACGAACACGTAGGTCAGGTAGTCGATGATGTCGTCGAGCCGGGCGCCGTCGAAGTGCGGCAGCCGCTCCTTCACACGCAGCGCGCGGGCGAGCAGCCCGTCGGTGGCATCGATGACGAGCTGGACGCCGAGCCAGATGAACGCGCCGCGATAGTCACCCCGGATCACCGCCAGCATGGCCGCCAGCGCCGCCACGGCGCCAAGCCCGGTGTAGAGGTGCGCCAGCCAGGGGGTCATCCGCCCACGGTCCGCCTGCCCGTGCGGCCACGGCGCCGCCGATCGATGACGCGGGCAATCACGCGCTCACACCCGGCCCGTCATGGCAGGGACAGGCAACAGCCGCGCGCCCCTAGCGGGCCCCCTCAACGTCCTCCTCGTCCTCGCCCTCGTCGTCGTCGTCATCGTCTCGCTCCTTGCGCGCATGGTGACGGGAAAACTCGTCCATGTAGGTGAGCGACTCGAACGAGCGCATGCGATCGAGGAACAACACGCCGTCGAGATGGTCGGCTTCGTGCTGGATGACGCGGGCGGGAAAGTCGCGGGCGGTGATCTCGACGCGGCCGCCGTGGCGGTCGAGCGCGTGCACCTTGATGGCGGCCGCCCGCGGCACGCGGCCGCGGATGTCGGGGATGCTGAGGCACCCCTCCCAGCCCTCCGCGATCTCGTCGCCGACGACCTCGATGCGCGGGTTGACCACTGCCATCGCCTCGCCGTCGCCGCGGCCGTCGGGGTCGAGGTGGGCGACGAAGATGCGGAGGCTCTCGTGCACCTGCGGCGCCGCCAGCCCGATGCCGGCATACTCGTGCATCGTGTCGATCATGTCGTCGATGAGCTGCTGCACGGCTGCCGCCTTCAGCTCCTGCTTCTCCACCGCCCGCGCTTTCTGGCGCAGGACCGGGTGCCCCATGCGGGCGACCTTCAGAATCGACATACCCGGAAATCTTATACTGACGATGCCGGTGCCGAGGCGCCGGCGCCCGGCCCATGCATTCACACGACCTGACGCCGCCGTACCGCTTCTGCCCGGTGTGCGGCCAGCCGCTCGAACCGCGCGTGCTCAAGGTCACCGAACCGATGCGCCTGGTCTGCGTCGGTCCGCGCTGCGGCTTCGTCTTCTACCTCGATCCCAAGATCGCGGTCGGCACGGTGATCCGCATGGAGGACGGGGGCATCGTGCTGGTGCGCCGCGCAATCGAGCCGGGCTACGGCAAGTGGGTGTTCCCGGGCGGCTACGTCGACCGCGGCGAGGAGATCCGGCTGGCGGCGATCCGCGAAGCGCGCGAGGAGTCGGGCCTCGAGGTGCGGCTCGACCACTTGATCAACATCTACTCCTACGCCGGCCGCACGCCGATCGTCGTCGTCTATGCGGCGACGTCGGTGGGGGGAGCGCTGGCGGTGGACGACGAGGGCCTCGAGGCGCGGGCGTTCGAGCCCGGGGCCATTCCGTGGGACGAGCTGGCGTTTCGCAGCACGCACGAGGCGCTGCGCGATTATCTCGAGGCGCGGCACGCGTGAGCGTCGCGCCGCCGGCTCACGGCGTCAGTCGGCGAGCCCTTCCGCCTTGCGCTCGGCGGCGGTGATGGTGCCGCCGGCGGCGTGCACGGCGCTGGCGCGCGAGGAGAGCGTTTCGGTCGGCGTGACGTGGCGGCGGACGAGGGCGCTGGTGCCCCCGATCTTGAGCTTCGACATGAGGAACGCGAACTGCTCCTCGAGCGCGCCGCCGAGCGTGGCCCGCACGTCGGCGGGGAGGGTCCACAACCGCTTCTTGAACGGCCCGATCGCCTTCTTGCGCGCCTTGTAGAGAAACTGCTCGTCGGTGTCCTTCGCTTTCTTCTCTTCCTGCGCGTGCTCGCGGATCCAGTCGTACATCTCGTCGCGCAGCGACGCGGGGAACGCGGGATGGTCGTAGACCATGTTCTGGAAGTTGGTGGCGAGGTGGATCTCGCACGCGCCGACGCGCGGGAAGGCGTCGAACGCGTCGGGGGGAAGCGTCGAGGCGCCGTGCTGCACGGCGCCGGCCAGGCCGTAGTCCTCGCGCGCGACCCGGGACAGCTCCTCGAGCGCGGCGAGGTCGATCTTCACGTTGGTCAGCGGCTTGCCGTCGGGACCGATGAAGCCGCCGTGCGCGGTGCCGGTCTGCACGCTGATCTTGCTGATTCCGACCAGCGCTGGGCCGCCGCGGCGGTCGAGGGCGGCAATGTAGCCGCGCATAAACGCATGCAGCTCGTGGACGTCGGAGTTCTTGCCGCCGACCTCGCCAATCTCGCCGCCGACCGACACGGTCACGCCGGCGGGCTGATGGGCGCGGATGAAGGCGGTGAAGTCGGCGGCGAGCTCGCAGTTGACCGCCTGCTGCTCGTCGAGCGTCGCCTTCTCCAGATCGACGAGCGTCGAGGTATCGATGTCGATGTTGTAGAAGCCGGCGGCCATCTCCTCGCGGATGAGCGCGCGCAGCGCCTCCAGCTCCTTGTCCTTGTCGGCGCTGGCGTACTTCTTCAGCGCCACCTGGACGTGATCGCCCTGCAGGAACAGCGGCCCGCGGAAGCCCTCGCGGATCGCGGCCGCCATCATGACGGCCGCGTACTCGTGCGGGCGCTGTTCCGTGTAGCCGATCTCCGACCGGGCGATTTCGAGGATGAAGGCGCCGGCATCGAGCGCCCTGGCGGCGCGAAACACCGCCCGGCCGCTGTCGTAGGCGAGCGCACGGACGTTGATGGCGGGGACGGTAAATCCGCCGGCGTCGCCGCGTCCCATCGCCATGTACAGGTCGTGAATCGAGGCGCAGCGGATGCCGGCGGCGGCGGCGAGGTGCTGGATGACCCACCGCGCCACGCCCTTCACCTCGGCGTCGGCGCCGAACGCCGCGGTGTGCGCCAGCCGGTCGATCAGCGCGGCCGCCGGCGCACCCGACACCGTGATCCGATCGCCGTCCACGGCCGCGGTCGCGTGCAGCGCGTCGGTCATCTCGCGAACTGTCGCAAACACCATGGGTCCCTCGCCTCGCGTCAAACCGTCGATTGTACCATCGCCGCCGGATAGGCGAACTCCTCCACGCGGGCGTCGCCGGTCGCCTGCTCGACCATCGCGGCGATGGGCAGCGTACGCTCCGCCTCCTCGACGCGCGCGAGGCGCGCGCGGGTGACGGGATGACGCGGCGTGAACAGCGTGCAGCAGTCCTCGTCGGGCACGATCGAGATGGGATAGGTGCCCAGCCGCATCGCGGCGGCCGTGATCTCGTCCTTGTCCATGCCGATCAGCGGCCGAAACACCGGCAGGGTCGTCGCCGCGTCGATCACCGAGATGTTCTCCACCGTCTGCGAGGCGACCTGTCCCACCACCTCGCCGGTGACCAGCGCCTGCGCCCGGGCGGCGGCGGCGATCCGCTCGGCGATGCGGAACATCAGCCGGCGATAGACCACCACGCGCAGCGCGCCGGGCACGCTGAGCGTGATCTGCCGCTGCAGCTCGCCGAACGGAATCAGGTGGAGACGCGAGCGCAGCTGGAAGCGCGTCAGGAGCCGCGCCAGCTCGCGGGCCTTCTCCTGCGAGGTGCGGGACACGAATGGGTAGCCGTGAAAGTGCACCAGCGTCGCGGCGCAGCCGCGCTTCATCATGCGCCAGGCGGCGACCGGCGAGTCGATGCCGCCCGAGAGCAGCACCGCCACGCGGCCGGCGGTGCCGACCGGCAGGCCACCGGGACCGGGAATCTTGCCGTAGTAATAGAACGCATCCCCGGGGACGATCTCGACGCCGATCACGAATGCCGGGTGCGAGAGGTCGACCGGCCACCCGCGCGCCTCCTGCACCCGGCGGCCGATGAGCCGCTCGAGGTCGGGCGACGAGACCGGAAAGCGCTTGTCGGCACGCCGCACCGCGACACGAAAGTTCGGCACCGGGTCGGGCGGGAGATGCTCGACGATGGCCGCGGCGAGCGCCTCGACGTCGTCGAGCGGCGCGCGGCGGGCGAGCGCGAAGTTGGCGAGCCCGCACGTGCGGCTCAGCCGCTCGCGCACCTCGGGCCAGTCCGATTCCCGCGCCAGCACGATCTCGATGCGTCCCATCGGGGTCCGTATCGCCGGCACGTCGAGGCCGGCGAGCACCGTGCGCAGGTTCTGCAGCAGCCGCTGCAGGAACCAGGGACGGTTCTTCCCCTTCAGCGCGATCTCCTGGTAGTGCGCGATGACTGAGGGCATGAGATTGGTGTGTGTGCGACGCATCGCCGACCCGTCACCCCCGCTCGTGGAGCACGGCCTCCGCCGCCCGGTGCCCCGCGACCACCGCGCCCTCAATCGTAGCGGGCAGGCCGGTTGCGATCCAGTCGCCGGCGAGGACGAGCCCGCGCACCGGCGTCAGGGTGGACGGCCGCGGCGGTCCCCCTGGAGCGAGCGAGAAGGTGGCCCGGCGCTCGCGCACGACCGCGGCGTGCCGCACCGCGGCGGTCCTGAACGCCGGGAGCGCGGCACGCAATTCGTCGAGTGCGAGGGCAATCACGACGTCGTTGCTGGCGGCGCACACCGCGTCGGCGCCGCTGGCGACCAGCGACAGGTGCGACTGCGACGGCCCGACCAGGCGCCGCTTGTCGAACACCCATTGAAACGTCCGGCCGGGCAGCCCGATCATCGCCTCGCCGAGCTCCGCGCCGGCGAACCAGACATTGACGGTGACGATCGGCAGGCTGGCGAGCGCCGTCGCGGCGGCGACCAGGTCGGCAAGCGCCGCGGGAGGTTGCCCGTCGAAGACGTCCGCGAACGCGAACCAGGGAACAGCCGAGACGACGGTGGCCGCATCGATCACTTCGTCGCGCACGCGGACACCAACCACGCGATCGCCGGCCACCACGATGCGGGCGCGGGCGTTGACCGTCACCGCCGAGTGTGCCGCCATCAGGAAGGCGCGGGCGGGCTCGGCCCACAGCTCGTCGAGCGGCACCGCCGACATCCACAGCGCCGACGCCTCCGGGCCGGGTCCGAACATCCGCGTGACGACCGCGTGAAACGGGCGGGCGGCCGCCTGGTCGACGGACTGGTTCAAGGCGGCCAGCGCAAGCGGTTCCCACAGCATCCGGCACAGCCGCGGCGATTGCCCGTGCCGCTCCAGCCAGTCGCGCACGGTGAGCCGCTCGTCGGGGACGGCGCGGGGATCGAGGGCGCGGACCAAGCGAACGAGCGACAGGCGATCCGACCAACCCAGCCCGTCCCAGGCGAGCACGCCGGCCGCGAGATGCAGCGGCGAGGGCAGCGGCGGCAGCGCCAGCACGCTCGCGTGGCCGCGCTCGTCGATCATCGGCACCCGCAGCGCGGACGGCCGATGCAGCCTGCCGGCGGTGCCGATCCGTCGGAGGAAGGCGAGCGTCTCGTCGTAACACCCGGCCAACGCATGGTGACCGTTGTCGATTCGCTCTCCCGTTACCGGTTCGCGAAAGGTAGTGGCGCGGCCGCCGAGGCCGGGACGGGCCTCGACGACGAGCACGCGGGCGCCGGCGGCGGCCATCGCGGTCGCGGCCGACAGTCCGGCGAAGCCGGCGCCGATCACGACTACGTCGGCGGCGCTCACGCCGCCCCCGCGGCGGCGGCGATCGGAACGAGGGGGTGTGACACTACGAAGGCTTCGAATCCATCTGCGACAGCGGCAGCCAGCCGCCGGCCACCGTGCGCGCCCACGTCCGGAGCGCGACGCGGATCCGCGCCGGCCGTGGCACACGAATGACGCGCGAGAACACGTCGTAGCGGCTGCGTTCGATGCGGCGCAGCATCTCCTGATAGATGGCGCCCATGATCTCCGCGGCCACGAGCCGCCGGGCCTCGGCGCGCGGCAGGGCGGCAGCCGCCCGCCGGAAATACTCGCGCGCGCGCGCGCTTTCGAACGCCAGCAGGGCGGCGACCGGCGGGGTCACCACGCCGGCGCGCAGATCCGCCTCGGTGCAGCCGAAGCGGCGCAGGTCTTCCTGCGGCAGGTAGACGCGGCCGCGGGCCAGGTCGACCGCCACGTCGCGAACGATGTTGGTGAGCTGCAGCGCAATCCCCAGCTCGATGGCATAGAGGCGTGCTCCGCGGTCGCGGCAGCCGAAGATCTCGATGCACACCAGGCCCACGGCGGAAGCGACGCGGCGGCAGTATTCCAGCAGGTCGTCGATCGACTCGTAGCGATCGTGGTCGAGGTCCATCGCCACGCCGTCAATCAGGTCCTCGAACGGCTGGCGAGGCAGGTTGAAGGCGGCGACCCAGGGCTGAAGGCTGCGCCCCTGGCGCGTTTGCGGCGGGTCCGCGTCCGCGGCAAAGCACCGGTGAAGCTCGTCGCGCCAGCCGTCGAGCTGTCGTTTGGCTTCGGCGCGGTCCTCGGGCCCGAGCGGCCACGCCTGCCCGGGCGCGATCTCGTCCACGGCGTCGTCCACCGCGCGGCAGAAGTCCCACACGGCGACGATGGCCGTGCGCTTCGCCGGTGGAAGCATCAGGAACGCGTAGTAGAACGATGTGTCGCGTGCCACCGGATCAGGGCTCCCCACCCTATCACCATTGCGTCGGCCGCGGTCAGGGTCGGCCGCCGCCGGAAGACGTCGAAGTCCGCCCGCTCGATGCGGTCGAGGATGCGCAGGCCGCCGAGCAGCGTCGCCCGCAGCTCGTAACGTAGCCGCCCGTCGACGAGGTGGCCTATTGGGCGGCCCGCGTCGAACAGACGGCGGGTCGCCGCGGTCGCTTCGCCCAGCGCCGCGCGCCAGGCGGGCGTCAGCTGGCCGCGATCGAGGTCGGCCAGGCTCGCGCCGGACGCCTGCCAGAGCTCGGCGGGAACGTACAGCCGCCCGCGCTCCCAGTCGCCCGCCAGGTCCTGCCAGAAGTTGGTCAGCTGCAGCGCCGTGCACACGGCGTCGGAACACTCGTCGAGATCCTGGCGCCGGTAGCCGGCGATGCGCAGGACGAGCCGTCCGACCGGGTTCGCCGACCGCCGGCAGTAATCCATCAGGGCCGTCCACGTCGCGTAACGCGGGGTGGTGACGTCCTGGCGAAACGCGCTCAGCAGATCCTCGAAGAGCTCGACCGGCAGGTCGAACTTCTCACGGGTGTCGGCCAGCGCGGTGAACACCGCGTCACGAGGCGGCGCGTGCAGCCGCGCCTGCCATTCGTCGAGCAGGACGAGCCGTTCGCCGGGGGACGGCCCCGGCTCGTCGGCGATGT
Source organism: uncultured Acidobacteriota bacterium (assembly GCA_963707795.1). Classification (GTDB taxonomy): domain Bacteria; phylum Acidobacteriota; class Vicinamibacteria; order Vicinamibacterales; family UBA2999; genus JACCSI01. The sequence continues at coordinate 3,484,609 of OY970174.1, forward strand.
CGTCGGCGCCGCGCGCGAAGGCATAGATGGCGGCCACGTGCGGGCGCATCGATTTCGGGAGCAGGCGCGACGCGACCGGAAAGTTCTCGTAGTGGCCGGCCGCGATCTCGAGGCACGCCGCATAGGCGTCGGCTACCACTCCGTTTCAGGCGCCCCGGCACGGTGGTTGGCCACGCGCGCGAGCACGAACAGCAGATCGGACAGGCGATTGAGATAGACGATGGCGATTTCGTCGGCCGCCCCTGGTCCGAGCGACAACACCGCGCGTTCGGCTCGGCGGCACACGGTGCGAGCCAGGTGCAGCGCCGCGCCGGCCGGGGAGCCGCCGGAGAGGATGAAGTGCCGCAGCGGCGTCAGCTCCGCTTCGAAGCGATCGATGGCGCCCTCGAGCTGCGACACGCTCCCCTCGGAAATCACGACCTTGGCAACCCGCGCCGCGATGCGGTGCGACGGGTCGGCCAGGCGCGCGCCGAGGGCGAACAGGTCGCGCTGCACCGACACCAGCAGCGCCGCAAGCTCCGGGTCGACGCCCGCCGCGGCGGCCACGCCGACCGCCGCCTGCAGCTCGTCCACGTCGCCGTAGGCCGCCACGCGCGGGTCGGTCTTGGCCACGCGCGTGCCGTCGAACAGGCTGGTCTCGCCACCGTCGCCTGTTTTTGTGTAGATTTTCACCGACCCTGATTATAGGTGCGCCGAGCCAGCCCATTGCCGCGAGCCGCGACGAACCCATTGCCCGATCCGCGGCTCCGCCAGCGGTTCCGCCGACAACTGCTGGCCTGGTACCGCAGCCACGGCCGCGACCTGCCGTGGCGGAAGACCGACAATCCGTACCACATCCTCGTGTCGGAGATCATGCTCCAGCAGACGCAGGTCGCCCGGGTGCTGCCCAAGTACCTGGAGTGGCTGGAGAAGTACCCGTCCTTCGAATCGCTGGCGTCGGCGCCCGCGGCCGAGGTCACCCGCACGTGGTACCCGCTCGGCTACAACGTGCGCCCGCGGCGCCTGCAGTCGATCGCGCGGGAAGCCGTGGACCGCTTCGGCGGCGCGCTGCCGTCCGACGAGGCGACCCTGCGCTCGTTCAAGGGCATCGGCGCCTACACCGCGGGGGCAATCCGCAGCTTCGCCTTTGGCCAGCGGGCCGCGATCCTCGACACCAACGTCGCACGCGTGCTGCTGCGGGTCTTCGTCGGGAGCGGCGACGCCCGGCAGCACCGCACCCGCCAGCGGCTCTGGCAACTGTCGGCAGCCCTGGTACCGCATCGCCACGTGTTCGACTTCAACCAGGGCCTGATGGATTTCGGCGCAACGGTGTGCACGGCGCGCCAGCCGCTGTGCCGGCGCTGCCCCCTGCGACGGATGTGCCGCGCCTACCCGTGGACCCCGGAGCGGCGGAAACGGCCGACCTAGTGGCCCGTCCGCGCCGAAGCGGGACCACGCGCACGGCCGAGCCGGCGCGCCGGCGTAAATGGTAGTATCACTACCATCCCGCCGTTGGGTTTGTGATGCAACCTCAACCACCGGGCGGACCCCCGTCCCGCGATCGCCTCCTGCGCGCCGCCAAGCGGCTCTTTGCCGCGCGGGGCTACGAACAGACTGCCACCTCGGCCATCGCGCGCGAGGCCCACACGTCCGAATCGCAGCTCATGCGCTACTTCGGCGGCAAGGTCGGCCTGCTGCACGCGCTCTTCGATGCCGCCTGGGCCGACCTCGACCGCCACGTCCAGCGCGCCGCCGCCGGCGGACCCACTGCGGCCACCCTCCTCGACATGCTCGTGGTGGTAACCGACGCGCTCGCGCGCGACCCCGACCTCGCCGCACTGTTCCTGTTCGAGAGCCGGCGACTGCGTGGCGGCCGCCCGCGGATCTTCGTCGCCAGCGGCTCGCTCGCCTTCGCCGATCGCATCCGGACCATCGTCCGGCGGGCACAGGGGGCCGGCGAGATCGACCCGGCGCTGGAGCCCGGCGCCGTCGCCTCGGCCCTGATGGGCGCCGCCGAAGCGATGCTCCGCGATCGCACCCTCGCCAAATCCGGCGGCGGGCGCAGCGTTTCCGCACGCGAGTTCCGCCGGACACTGGAAGCGATGCTGGCAGGATTTGCGCCGGCCACGCCGAGGCGGCCGCGCCAGGCGCCCGGCCGCCCGGTCAGACGGAAGGCGAAAGCCGCTCGATGAGCGCGGCGTCGGCCTCGGGAAAGCGCAGCTCGCGGAGCCGCGCCCGCGGCACCCATTCCACCCGCTGCCCAATCATCGGCTTGGGCTCCCCGTCGTAGCCGCAGCGGTAGAAGTGCAGCGCAATCGTCCGGTCGGGATACGTGTGCGTGACGCTGTAGACCAACTCCCCGACGCGCCCGACGATGTCCAGCTCCTCGTAGAGCTCCCGGCGCAGCGCCTCCACGTGCGTCTCGGAAGGGTGGCATTTGCCGCCGGGAAACTCCCAGTGACCCGCGAGATGGACGCCGGCGGGGCGCAGCGTGAGCAGGAACTCGCCGTCGCGCTCGATCACGGCTGCAACGACGACGGTGTGAGGATTGGGCAAGACGGGTGAACGTAGCTGAAAAAGTGAGCGGTCCCGCGCGAACCATGGTTCACGTCGGGACCGCTGGATTTGCTCTGACCGCCCGCGAAGGCGGGTCGTCAGCGCCGCGTCGTGCGCTGGGTCGTGACGATGAACTCGCCCCGATTATCGCTCACCTCATCGTCATTGATGCCCAGATAGAGCTGGCCGTCGGCGGGCATCGTGACGGGAGAGGTGGTGTTGCCAATCGGGAACGGCGCCGAGTTGCCGACCTTGGCAATCAGCGCACCGGCGAGGTTCGCCGGCAACGGAGAGCCCGGGGCCTTCCGCTGGCGCAGCGAGCCCGCGGCAATCGCCACGTCCTCGCCGTCCTGAGACAACTGGATCTGGCCGGTCACGTTGAAGGTGACCATGTCGCCGCGGCGCACCTTCAGGGGCGTCGCGACCCATGTCTGGTTGGCAGGCACCCGAGTCGCTCCAGCCGGAACCGGATCGCTGCTGGTCGGGGTCGTGGTCGTCGTCGCCGCGCCCGGGTAGTTGCCCAGGTAGATGCGGCCGACGTTGTCGAGGGTGATGCGCCGCTCCTCACCACTCGCGGTGCGGAAGTGAAGCGCGTGGTTCTCGTTCGGCGCAGCGCCTTCTTCGCCGCCGCGCACGTCGATGAACTGGCCCTTCACACTCGAGCCATCACGCAGGACGACGACGTGGCTCGCGCCGCGAGCCTCGTTCAGTTCGGTTTCGGGCAGCCCGGAGGCGCCCCCCACCAGGTCGATGAGCGCGACGTCGCCAATCGGCAACCTGCGCTGATCGTGCAGGCTGACCCGCACGTAGACGAGGCCGTTCTCGACGTCCTCGAGTTGGCCGGCGACCTTGTCGCCGTTGCGCATGAGAACGGTTGCCCGATGCTCATGCTGGCTTGCGAGCGCAAATGCTGGAACAGCCAGCGCGCCCAGTACGAGGGAGAATATGAGCTTTCTAACCATGTGCTGAGGCATTGCAAAGGGGACGCCAACTCGGCTGAGCGGGTCGCGTCATAGACAAGCCCATCAGCACGAGCTCATCCATTGATGAACGGGAGAGTGGACACAGTTGCCTCGATTGGCGCCTCCGCTCCCTGCACCAGCAGCATCGTGCCCCCCTCGACGTAATCCCGGTGGACGTAGCCGAGGGCCAGCGCCCGCTCCAGCGATGGCGACCACGCCGCGCTCGTCACCTTTCCCACTTCCCGGCCGGCCGCGAGAATTGGCGCGCCGGACTTTGGGACCTCGCTCGTCGCCAGCGTGAGCCCGACGAGCTTCTTCGCGACCCGGCCCTGGCCGCGGTGCATCACGCGGACGATGACCTCCTGCCCGACGTAGCAGCCTTTGGTGAAGGAGATCGCGCGCCCTTCGATGCCGGCCTCGAGCGGGATGGTGTGCTCGTCCATGTCAATCAGGAACGCCGGCCGCCCAGCCTCGACGCGGAGTACCTCCAGCGTCTCGAGTGAGGTCACCACGCCGCCACTGGCGGCCGCGAGACCCAGCATGGCGTCCACCGCCGAGGCGTCCACGAAGAGGGTGAAGCCGGGGACGTAGAACGGCGAATCGGCGACGACGACGATGCCGGCGGTGCCTTCCGGTACGACCAGGCCGACGAGTCCCGGCGCGTCAGGTCCGTGCACGTCGATCTGGGAGAGCGCCGCGGACGCGTTCGCGATCTCGGCGTCCTCGGCGAACAGCAGTCCGCTCAGCCTCGCCTGCAGCGGCTCCGCAAGGCTGCCGGGCACGTCGAGCAGCACGCGGTCCGGCAGGTTGACGACCCGCATATCGCTGATCATCCGCCCCTGCGGCGTCAGGTAGGCCGCATCGCAGACGCCGCCCACCGGCAGTGCCACGACATCGTTGGTGAGCAGGCCCTGCAGCCAGGTCAGTCGATCGCCGCCCGTGACCGTGAGGACGCCGCGGTCCCCGCGAGCGACGACCCCCGCGCCGTGCCGTAATGCCTGGTAGCCGTCGGCTGAAAACATCGGTAAGCTGGTCCCTTGCGAATGAATCTGTACCATTCTAGTGGCCCGTCCACTAGCCGGCTGGCCCTGGCGCTGCTCTGCGTGGCAACACCGGCGCTCCTCGGCGCGCAAGCGCCGGCCCCCGTCGCCGATGACGGCGGCCACACGTACACGGTGTTCCTGCGATCGCGGGCGATCGGGCAGGAGACGGTTGCCGTCGTCGCGCAGGGTGACGGATGGCTGATTCGCGGTTCGAACCGCCTCGGCCCGCCCCTCGACGTGGTCACGCGAACGGCCGAAGTGCACTACGACGGCCAGTGGCGGCCAACGCGCATGCTGCTGACGGGCACGACGCGCGGTCAGGACGTCTCGCTGAAGACCACGTTCGCGGGCGGTGAGGCGGTCAACGAGATCATGGTGGCCGGGACGCCGTCCGCCGAGACCGATGCCGTCGCGGCCGACACCATCGTCCTTCCCAACACGTTCCTCGGGTCGTACGCGGCGCTGGCGCGCCGGCTCGTGGGCCAGTCGGCGGGCGCGACGTTCCGCGGTTATATCGTGCCGCAAGCCGAGGTCGCGATGCGCCTCGACGGGGTTTTCGCGGAGCGCATCGAGACGGCGACCGAGGCGATTGCCGCCACCCGGTATGCCCTCGTCGTGTCGAATCCGCCGCCCGGCGGCGACCTGCAGCTGAGTCTGTGGGCCGATGCGGCGGGCGGGCTGCTGCGCATGAGCGTGCCGGCGCAGATGCTCGACCTGGCGCGCGAGGACATCGCGTCGGTCGCAACACGAACGACGTCGTTCTCCCTGCCCGGCGACGAGACGGTGCGGATTCCGGCGGCGGGTTTCGGCATTGCCGCCAGCGTGACGAAGCCGAGCGGGGCGGCCGGTCCCCTGCCCGCCGTGATCCTGATCGGCGGCTCGGGGCCAATCGATCGCGACGGGTTCGTCGCCGGCATCCCGGTCCTCGGCCAGCTGGCCGGTGCGCTGGTCGACGCCGGGTTCCTCGTCGTGCGCTTCGACAAGCGCGGCGTGGGACAGAGCGGCGGGCGGGCCGAGACGACCACGATCGCCGACGCCGCCGAGGACGTTCGCGCGATCGTCGCGTGGCTGGACAAGCGTGGCAAGGACGTGGACAAGAGGCGCATCGCCCTGGTGGGACACAGCGAGGGCGCCTGGGTGGCGTTGCTCACGGCCGCGCGCGACAGGCGGGTCGCGGCGGTGACGCTCGTCGCGGGCGCTTCGGCCACGGGCAGCGAACTGGTGCTCGAACAGCAGCGCCGCCTGCTCGAACGGGGAACGGCCCCGGAAGCCGACAGGGAGGCGAAGATCGCGCTGCAGAAGCAAATCAACGCGGCGGTCCTCGAGGGTTCGGGCTGGGACGGCATCGCCCCCGAGCTGCGCCAGGCCGCCGACAGCCCGTGGTTCCGGAGCTTCCTCGCCTTCGATCCGGCGCGGGTCATGAAGGACGTGCGGGCGCCGGTGCTGATCGTGCACGGCGAGCTGGACCGTCAGGTCCTGCCGCATCACGCCGATCGGCTCGCGGAGCTGGCGCGGGCACGGCGGCGGGAAGCCGACGTCGAGGTGGCGAAGGTGCCCGGCGTGAATCACCTGCTGGTGCCGGCGCAGACGGGTGAAGTGGACGAGTACGCGATGCTGCCCGGGAAATCGGTCGCGCCTGCCGTGGCGGCGGCAATCACCTCCTGGATGACCAGGACCCTCAAGTAGACCAGGGACGGCGGGCGGCTCAGAGCGACGCCCACATCGCTTCGACTGCGGACTGCACCGCGGCAGCGGCCGCCGCATCGTCGGCATACCGATCCAGCGCCATCGGCGGTCCGAACACGACCCGGACGCGATGCCCGCTCCACGGCCACAGCCTGCGCCAGTTGACCGGCCGGTTGCGCGGCCACACGTCGTAGGATCCGCGAATCGCGACCGGCACGACCGGCACGCGCAGCCGCCGTGCGAGCATGGCGGCGCCCTTCTTGAACCGTTTCACCGTCCCGTCGATCGACCGTTCGCCTTCGGGAAACAGCAGCAGCGAGCGGCCGTGGGCCAGTGCGAAGGCGCCGGCGCGCATCGCCTCGACCAGCTTCGCGTCGGGGTCGACCGGCACGCAGTTGCCGGCCCTGGCGACGCGCGCCATGACCGGCGTCTCGAAGTACTCGACCGCGCCGACGAAGATCAGCCGCTCGAACAGGCGGTACGGCAGCGCGCCGCAGACGAGGAAGGAATCGAGGTACCCCTGGTGGTTGGGCGCGATGATGCAGGGGCCATCGCGCGGCAGGTTGTCCAACCCGAGCACCTGCACTCGCGGCAGCACGAGCCGGACCAGTCGCGGCGCGAGGAAGAACAGCCGACGGGCCAGCGGCCGTGGCTGCAGCAGGGCGCGAAGCGCCGGATCCTCAGCCGTCGCCGCGTCATGCAGCAACAGCGCCCACGCATCCTTAGTCGGCGCGGGCGTGAACTCGCTCGCCCCCCCACGAACGACCTCGATCAACTGCCCGACCGTGGCCACGGTGCACGCGACGGACTCCGCGATACGCAGGCCGAACGCCTGCTCCACCTCCGACAGCAGCTCCACGCGCGCCATCGAATCGAGCCCGAGATCGAGCTCGAGGTTGGCGTCCGGCGCGATCGGCAGGCCGCGGGCGCGGGCGGTGAGGGCCGCCACGACGGCGCTGGCAACGGGATCGCCGTGCCACCAGCCGGCCGCAAACTGGTTCGCGCGCTCCTTCGCCGCCGCGCGGCGCGCGCGCACACGGCGCGCGACCTGGCGCCGATCGACCTGGCCGGTCGCCATACGCGGCAGCGGATCGAGCCAGATCTCGTGGCCGTCGATGCGCCGCTCCGCCGGCAGGTCGATCGACTGGCCCTCCAGCTCGAAGCGCAGGAGGTCGCCGACGTTGACGACCCGGCGCGCCCGCAGCAGCTCGAGGTTGGGCACGACGACGGCGAAGAGGCCGTTGCGGCCCGGCGCGGCTGGCGGCCGTCGCAGGACACAGATCTCCTGCACGAACGTCGAGCGGCAATAGACCGCCTCGATCGCCTCGCGCACCGTCACGTCGCGATCTTACGCGAGCAGCTACACTAGACGCCGCATGTGGATTCTGGAGTCAACCGATCCGGCGCTGCTCTTCCGCATCATGCCCGGATCGATCAAGACCATGGGCCGCGCCGCGCGGGCCGATTTCATCGTCGATGCGCCGCTCGTCTCGCGGCTGCAGTGCCGCCTCAGCCTCGACGCCCGCGACCACCTCGACGTCGAGGACCTGGACAGCACCAACGGCACGTGGGTCAACGGCCGCAAGGTGCGGCGCGCGCCGCTGGTCGCGGGCGATACCCTCAAGATCGGCCGCGTCGAGTTCGTGGTCAGGGCCGACGGCGAATGACGCTGGACCAGATTCGCGGGTCCGGCTTCAGCGCCGACGGACCACTAGTGGTCCTGCAGGAACGGATTGCTCCGGCGCTCCTCGCCGATCGTCGTTGCCGGTCCGTGTCCGGGAAACACGCGCGCCTCGTCCCCGAAGCGGTAGAGCACGCCGGTGATCGACGCCATCAGCGTGTCGTAGTCGCCGCCGGGCAGGTCGGTGCGGCCGATGGAACCGGCAAAGAGCGTGTCGCCGACGAACAGGTCGAGCGCCGCTTCGCCGCGGCGGCCCACCTGGAGGCACACGCCGCCGGGGCAGTGGCCGGGCGTGTGATGGACGAACACGTCGTAGTCGCCGAACGCGATCGGCGCGGCGCCCTCGTAGAAGACGTCCACCGGGGGCGGCTGCTCGACCTCGAGGCCGAAGAGCCGGCCATGCGCCGCCGCGTCGTCGTAGAGGAACAGGTCGTCGCGATGCAGGTGAATCGGCACCGCCAGCGCGCGCCTGGCGCGGGCGACGCCGGACACGTGGTCGACGTGCGCGTGGGTCAGCAGGATGGCGCCGACCCGCAGGGCCTCGGCTTCGACGAAGCGCAGCAACTGGTCGATCTCGTCGCCCGGATCGATGAGCATCGCCGCGCGCGTGCGCTCGCACCCGATCACGAAACCATTCTTGAAGAACGGCGCGACCGCGGCCGATTCGAGAATCATCCGTGTAGGATACAGCGATGATCCTGGTCGTCGCCGACGACCTGCTCTTCCGTTCGAAGATCTCCACCGCCGCCAAGGCGGCCGGCGTCGTCGTCCGCGCTGCGACCACGCCGGAGGCGGCGCTGGCGCGCGCGCGGGAAGATCGGCCGACGCTGATCCTGCTCGACCTCGACGGCGGGCGTCCGCAGCCCTTCGAGGTGCTGCGGCAACTGGCGGCCGATCCGTCGTTGCGCGACCTGCCCACGCTCGGGTTCGTCTCGCACGTGCATGCGCACCTGGTCGACCAGGCACGGGCGCTCGGGATTGGCAGTGTCCTGGCGCGCAGCGCGTTCGTCACGCGGCTGCCCGAGATCCTGGCGCCGCACGCATCGCCGGCGGTGGATCGGTAACGATGGCGGAGACGCCGACGCTGCTCGACGTCTTCGCGGCGCGGCGCCGCCTGGCGCCGTACCTGCGGCCGACGCCGCTGCGGCCCTCCGACTGGTTGTCGGCCGTCGCGCGCGCCCCGGTGCAGATCAAGGTCGAGTCGATGCTGCCGACCAGCGCGTTCAAGATCCGCGGCGCGCTCAATGCCCTGCTGGTGGCCGCGGAGCAGGCGCGGCTCACCGGCGCCGCGCGGCCGGCCATCGTCACCGCGTCGGCGGGCAACCACGGCGCGGCGATGTCGCTGGCAGCCGAGCGACTGGGCTTCACGGCTGTCGTCTTCACCCCCACCGACGCGCCCGATGCGAAGAAGGACGCGATCCGCCGGCACGGGGCCGATCTGCGCGACACCGCGCCGACCTACGACGACGCCGAAACCCAGGCCCAGGCTTACGCGGCCGCACACCAGGCCGTGTACCTGTCGCCATACAATCATCCGGACGTGATCGCCGGCGCCGGCACCACCGCGCTCGAGATCATCGACGCGCTGCCGGACGTGGACCTTGTCGTCGTCCCACTCGGCGGGGGCGGGCTGGCCAGCGGGATGGCCATCGCACTCAAAGCCGCGGCGCCGCGCATCACGATCGTCGGCGTGGAGGCGGCGGCGTCACCGGCGTTCTCCACCAGCCTCGCGCAGGGCGCGATCACGGCGATCGTGCCGGAACCGTCCCTCGCCGACGGCCTGACCGGCAATCTGCAGGCCGGGACGATGACCTTCGACCTCGTGCGCCGCCACGTGGATCGGGTGGTCAGCGTCAGCGAAACCGCGCTGGCCCAGGCCGTCCACGGCCTCGCCGCGCACGACCACCTGCTGGCGGAGGGCGCCGGCGCGGCCGCGGCCGCGGCGGTGCTGGCGCGACTCGCCGTGGAGCCCGGTCAGCGGGCCGTGGTGATGCTGACCGGCGCCAACATCGACCTGGCGCGGTTCATTTCCGTGGCCGCGACGGCCTGATCTCGACCCGGCTCGGCAGGCTCCGCGCCGGGTGGGCCAGCAGGTCGACGATGACCGCGGCGACGTCCTCGGGCAGCAGCTTCCAGTCGTCGCCGTCGCCGGCGGCGCGGCCGGAGAAGCCGGTCGCCACCGATCCGGGCAGCACGTAGCTCACGCGGATGTTGTCGTAGCGCACCTCCTGCATCAGCGCCTCGCAGAAGGCGTTGAGGCCGGCCTTCGAGGCGGAGTAGGCGGCGCCGCCGACGAACGGGTTCTTGCTCGCCAGGCTGCTGACGCTGATGATCCACCCGCCGCCCCGCCGGCGCATGCGCGGGATCGCCGCCTTGCAGCAGTGAAACACGCCGGTGAGGTTGGTGCCGATGATGCGGTCCCATTCCTCGTGCGACAGGTCCGCGACCGGCACACCCACACCGACCCCGGCGTTGTTGATCAGGACGTCGAGGCCGCCAAAGCGCTCCTCGACCGCATGGAACGCGGCCTCGACCGATGCCGCGTGGCGAACGTCGCACTCGAGCGCGAGGACCTCCGTGCCGAGACCGGCGGCCGCTCGCTGCACCCCGTCGGCCGACGTGCCGGTAATGGCCACGTGGTCGCCGTGTTCGAGCAGGGCACGCGCCACTGCCAGGCCGATGCCTCGCGTTCCGCCGGTGACGAGAGAGACGCGTTTCATGACCTATACAATAGCGCCGTGCGGTCGATTGTCATCGTCGGCGCGGGCGAGCTGGGCGGCGCTCTGGCGCGGCAGCTCGCGGCCGCGGACATCGCCGGCCGGGTGATCCTCGTCGACGAGGCGGCGTCGGCCGCCGAGGGCAAGGCGCTGGACATCCGCCAGGCCGCACCGATCGATGGCTACACGACAGCGGTGACGGGCAGCGGCGACGAATCCGCCGTCATCGGCGCCAGTGCCATCCTCGTCGCCGACCGTCATGGCGCGGGCGGCGGCGAATGGCACGGGGACCAGGGTCTCGCCCTGGTCCGGCGCCTGTCGTACCTCAACCAGGAGGCGCTCCTGATCTGCGCCGGCGCCGGGCAGATGAGCATGGTGGAGCGGGGCGTGCGCGAGCTCGGCATTCCGCGACGGCGTCTGATCGGGTCGGCGCCAGAGGCGCTGCGGGCAGCTGTCGTGTCGATGACGGCGCTCGAGGCAGGGTGCACGCCGTCCGAAATCAGCCTCAGCGTGATCGGCAGACCACCGTCGCAGATCATCGTGCCGTGGGACGAGGCGGCGATCACGGGGCGACGGGCCGCCGGCGTGCTCGGCCCGCCGGCCATCACTCGACTCGACGACCGCCTGCCGCGGTTGTGGCCACCCGGCCCGCTGACGCTGGCCGCTGCGGCGTCGCGGCTGCTCACGGCCGCGGCGCGCCGCCGGCCGGAAGCGCTGAGCGTTTTCGTGGCCGTGTCACGCGACGAGGGGGGCGCCGGCCTGGCCGGCATGGTCCCGGTCCTGCTCGATCGACAGGGCGTCGTGCGCGTCCTGATGCCGTCGTTGTCGGCCCGCGACCGTGTCCGCTTCGAGGGTGCGCTGCATCGGTAGCGGTTGGCTTCCACCGAGCGAACACCAGCTCGCACACCCTGCCCGCGCGTGCATCGCCCGAGCGACGACCGGGATCGAATCGATGCGGCCGCGGCGGCTGAGGTTGCTCGATTGGCTGGAATAACGCCGCCTCGCCGGGGTTCTTGCTGATCGCGATGGGACAGCTGGGCATGCAGCGATCGGCGGCGGATGGCGAGCTCATTCGACGGCTCTGTGCCGGGGATGACGGGGCGGTGGCGGATCTCGCGCGCGATTACGGCCCGCGGATCCGGCAGCAGGCACTGCGCTATCTCCGCAACCGCGAAGACGCCGAGGAGGTCACGCAGGACGTCCTGCTCAAGACGGTGACCCGGGTCTCGGACTTCCGCGGCGATTCAGCGTTGTCGTCGTGGCTCCACCGGGTGACCTTCAACGCCGCGATGTCGCGGCTGCGGCAGCTCCGACCGACGCGCACGGCCGACGCCGCCGCCGAAGGGGACGCGCCCGACGAGGGCCGGTCCGGGCCGGAAATCGCCGACTGGTCGGCCATGGCCGACGAAGCCGCGCTTCGCTCGCAGATGCGCCGGCGCCTGGCGCGGGCCGTGCGATCGCTGCCGGCCATCTATCGCGACCCGGTCATCCTGCGCGATCTCCGCGGGTTTTCGACCGAGGAGGCCAGCAGCGCCCTGCAGGTCAACGATCGGACGCTGAAGTCGCGCCTGCATCGTGGCCGGCGGCTGCTCCGCCTCGAGTTGTCAGATTTCGCCGAGGGCCTCAGCCTGCATCGCTCGGCGTCCTGACGAGCCGCCGCCACCAACCTCGTCCGCAGACGGCCGCGCGAAGATCCGCGCGAACCGGTCCACCAGGACCTCCTCGACCCGCGCGATCTCGACCGGGTGGCCGGCGAGACGGGCCAGAGAGGTCACGCCGCGATCCGCGATGCCGCACGGCACGATCAGGTCGAAGAAGTCCAGGTCGGTGTTGACGTTGAGAGCGAACCCGTGGCTGGTGATCCAGCGCGAGATTCTCACGCCGATCGCGGCGACCTTCTCCATCCCGCGTGCCGGGTCATCGACCCAGGCCCCGGTCAGGCCGGGCAATCGTCCGGCGCGGACGCCGAACTCGCCGCACGTCTGGATCAGGACCTCCTCGAGATCGCGAACGTAGCGGTGGACATCCTGCCGGTCGGGCCGCAGATCCAGGATCGGATACCCGACGATCTGCCCTGGTCCGTGATAGGTGACGTCGCCGCCGCGGCCCGCTTCCGCACACCTCCACGCCGAGTGCCGCCAGGCGATCGGGCGTGGCGAGGATGTTCGACCGGCCGCCGCCGCGGCGCACGCCCAGGGTCAGCACGTGCGGGTGCTCCAGCAGCAGCAGGGTGTCGGGAATGCGCGCCGCGCGCCGCTCCTCGACCAGCTGCGCCTGCAGCTCGAGGGCCTCGCGGTAGCCCACCCGGCCGAGGCGGCGGACGTGCAGCGCCGGGCCGGGTCGGGTCACATCACACCTGCGACGGGTCGAACGACTCGAGGCCCTTCTTGACGTCGGCCATGAACTGATCGGCCACCGCGCCGTCCACGAGTCGATGGTCGTAGCCGAGCGTGAGGTAGCCCATGAGCCGGATGCCGATCAGGTCGTCGATCACGACCGCCCGCTTCTCGATGGTGCCGACGCCGAGGATGGCCACCTGCGGCTGGTTGATGATCGGCAACCCGAACTGCGCGCCGAAGTTGCCGGGGTTGGTGATGGTGAACGTGCCGCCGTGGACTTCGTCGGGGCTGAGCTTCTTGGCCCGCGCCCGATCGGCCACGTCGGCAATGGCTCGTGACAGGCCGAGGAGGTTCAATTCGTCGGCCCCCTTGACCACCGGCACGATCAGCCCGTTCTCCAGCGCCACGGCGACGCCCAGGTTGATCTCGCGCTTGTAGACGATATTGTCGCCGTCGATGGAGGCGTTGATCACCTTGTGCCGGCGCAGGCAGTCGATGGCGACCTTGGCGATGAACGACGTGAACGTCAGCTTGACGCTGCGCTGCTCGTAGGCGGCGCGATGGGCCCGTGCGAATCTGGTCGACGGCGCTGTAGTTGACCTCGAACACGGAGTACACGTGTGCCGAGGTGCGCCGGCTGAGGATCATGTGCTCGGCGATCTTGCGGCGCATGACCGACATCGGCACGATCTCCGGCGCCCCGGCCTCGCCGTCGCGGGCGGCTGGCGGTGCCGGCGGCGGCGCACCGGCCGGCGTGCCGCCGGGCGCCGACGGCGCGCGCTGATCGAGGAAGCCGAGAATGTCGTGCTTGGTGACGCGGCCGGAGATGCCGGTACCGGTGATCTCGCGCAGGTCCACGCCGTGCTCCTTGGCGATCCGGCGGACCAGCGGCGACGATTTCTGGCGCAGATCGCCACCCTCACCGGCGGGCGCCGATTCGGCGCGCGCGGCGGTGGCAGCCCGGGGCGCGGGTACCTCGGAAGACGGCGCGCGCGGCGCCGGCGCTGCGGCGGGAGCGGCGGGGGCGCTCGGCGCACTTGGCGTCGCGGCCGGCGTACCGTCCGCCTGCGCCGCGGGTGGCGCGGTCTTGCCCGACGCCGGAGCGGCCTCGGCAGACGGCGAGGCCGGCGCCGCCGCGGCCGGCTGCTCGCCCGCCGCGCCAATCGTGGCGACGACGCTGTTGACCGGGACCGTTTCGCCTTCCTGGACGCTGATCTCGAGCAGCGTGCCCGCCGCCGGCGCCGGAATCTCGGCGTCCACCTTGTCGGTGGAAATCTCGAACAGCGGCTCGTCGCGATCGACGCTGTCGCCGACCTTCTTGATCCAGCGGACGATCGTGCCCTCGGCGATCGACTCGCCCATCTGCGGCATTACGACTGGTGTCGCCATGATCGAATCCTCGGCTCTCCGCCTAGATGTGAATCGCCGCGCCGTGCGCGGCGTGCGCCGCTTCACCCACCGCCTCGCTCATCGTCGGATGGGCGTGGATCGTCTTCACCAGCTCCTCGACCGTGCATTCCAGCCGCAGCGCCACGACCGCTTCGGCGATGAGCTCGGTCGCCCGCGGCCCGATGATGTGCACGCCGAGCACCTCGTCGTAGGCCTTGTCGGCGACGATCTTGACGAAGCCGTCGGTCTCGCCGGCCATCCGCGCGCGCGCGAGCGCCTTGAACGGGAACGTCCCGATGCGCACGTCGTAGCCCTTCTCCCGGGCCTGCGCCTCGGTGAGGCCGACGCTGCTGATCTCCGGCTCGCAATAGGTGCAGCGCGGCACGTGATCGTAGTTGATGGGGCGGACGGCCTGGCCGGCAATCCGCTCCGCCAGCACCACCCCCTCCATCGACGACACGTGCGCGAGCTGGTAGTGCGGGCCGCCCAGCGTGATCACGTCGCCGATGGCCGAGATGCCCGCCACGCTGGTGCGGAACTGCTCGTCGACGACGATGAAGCCGCGATCGGTCTTCAGCCCGAGCGCCTCGATGCCGAGGCCCTCGGTCACCGGCCCGCGGCCGGTGGCGACGAGGAGCAGGTCCACCTGTAGCGTCTGCGCTTTCCCCTCGGCGGCGCTCACCTCGACCGACACGCCCTTGGCGCCGGCGGTGGCGGCGGTCACCTTCGCCCCGGTCAGCGACTTGATGCCGCGCCGCTTGAAGGTCTTCTCCAGCTCGGCGGACACCGCCTCGTCCTCGCCCGGCACCAGTCGCGGCAGCAGCTCGATGATGGTGACCTCGCTGCCGTAGCTGCGGAAGATCGAGGCGAACTCGACGCCGACCGCGCCGCTGCCCATGACCGCGATCGTCTTCGGCACCTCGGGCAGGTGGATGGCCTCGTCGCTGAAGATGATCTTGGTGCCGTCATGGGTGATGCCGGGAACGCTGCGCGCCGCCGAGCCCGTGGCGACGATCACCTCCTGGCGCGCCGACAGCGCCTGCGTGGCGCCGTCGGGCCGGGTGACCTCGACAGTGCGGCCGCCGGTCAGCCGCGCCGTGCCCTTGATCCAGTCGATCTTGTTCTTCTTGAACAGCATCTCGATGCCGCCGGTGAGCCCGGCGATCATCTTGTCCTTGCGCGCGTGCACGGCCGGCATGTCGATGCGCACCGCGGCGGCATCGATGCCGGCCAGGCCCCATTCCTTGGCGGCCTTGGCGATCTTGAGCGCGTGCGCGTGCTCGAGGAGGGCCTTGGTCGGAATGCATCCCCAGATCAGGCAGGTGCCGCCGAGCGTCTTCTGCTTCTCGACGACCGCCATCTTGAGACCGAGCTGGGCGGCGCGAATCGCCGCGACATACCCGCCGGTGCCCGCACCAATGACGACGACGTCGTACTCGTTCGCCACAGTCGCTCCTCCAACCTCTCACTGTCCCTTGGATCGGCGAACGGCGTCAAGGCTGGTCCTTCGTCGTCCGCATGCTGGTCAGCGGCACGAACGTCTGCTGCACTGGCGGCTGCGATCGCGCCACTTCCTCGGCCGTCGGCGCCAGCGCGCGGAGGCGCGACTTCAGCTCGCCGTGTTCGTACTTCAGCTCCCAGTACTGCTCGGTCAGGTGGCCCAGGCGGCGGGACAATCGGCGTGCCGCCGCGAGGGCGGCGAGCGCCAGCAGGCCGCTGCCGGCGCTGACGAGCCACGACCATTCCATATGTCAACGACTATACTCCCCGTCGGATGAGCGGACGGCGCAAGACGGTCCTGGCGGTGGCGTCGCTCGGCGATTCGCGCGAGCGGCTCGCCACGCCGCTGAAGCGCGACTATCGCGTGCTGCGCGCGGCCTCGGGCGAGGCGGCGCTCGGCTTCATGGAGCGCGAGGAAGTGGACCTGGTGATCGCCCACGTCCAGCTGCCCGGCATCACCGGCCTCGAGCTGCTGCAGATCGTGCGCGCCAACTATCCCCTGGCCGAGACCATTCTCGTCGCCGAGGGCTCCGACCTGGAGGGCGCCGTGCAGGCCATCAAGCACGGCGCCTATCACTACCTGAGCCTGGACACCGACCCCGATCTGCTGCGGACGACGGTGGCGCACGCCGCCGAGCGCCAGGATCTGAACCGCCGGTGATCACCCTGCGCGACGAAGTGCAGGACATCGGCGAACGCGAGTTCGTCATCGGTCCCAGCCGCGCCATGCAGCGACGTGCTCGAGGTCGTGCACAAGGTCGGCCCCCTGTCGGCCACCGTGCTCATCCTCGGCGAGAGCGGCACCGGCAAGGAGTTGCTCGCGCGGATGATCCACCGCGCCTCGCTCGCCGACAGCGGGACGGCCGAATCGGCCGACCGCCCGTTCATCGCCGTCAACCTCGCCGCCATCCCCCGCGACCTGGTCGAGAGCACGCTGTTCGGCCACGAGCGCGGCGCGTTCACCGGCGCCGTGCAGCAGCGCATCGGCAAGTTCGAGCTCGCCACCGGCGGCTCGCTCTTCCTCGACGAGATCGGCGACCTGCGGCTGGAGCTGCAGGCCAAGCTCCTGCGCGCGATCCAGGAGGGCGAGATCGAACGGGTCGGCGGCTCCAAGCCGATCAAGACATCGTTCCGGTTGATCGCCGCGACCAACGTCGACCTGGAGCGGGCGGTCAAGGAGGGCACGTTCCGCGGCGATCTCTTCTTCCGCCTCAACGTGATTCCGGTGAAGCTGCCGCCGCTGCGCGACCGGCTCGACGACCTGCCGGAACTGACCGAGTTCTTCCTCCGCCGCTACAACGCGCGCTTCCACAAGCAGATCAAGGGCGTCGCCGAGTCCACGCTGCGCATGCTCAGCCACTACTGGTGGCCCGGCAACGTCCGCGAGCTCGAGAACCTCATCGAACGCGTCGTCGCCACCTGCGACGGCGAGTGGATCACCGACGACGACCTGCCCTTCGACTTTCACGTCGCCGAGCTCGATCACCAGGCTGACGACCAGAGCCTGCTCGACCGGGCGCTGGCGACCTTCGAGCGCAACTACATCATCCGGGCGCTGGAGAAGCAGGGGTGGAACGTCACGCAGACCGCGCGCTACCTCGGCGTCCCGCTGTCGACGCTCAAGTTCAAGATCGAGCGCTCCGGGATCCGCGAGCTGCAGAAGCGGCTGAAGGGGGGATGACGGGCGGGCCGCCCGCGGGCCTGGTTGAGAGCGGGGAGAGGCTGGAGAAGGAGACGCCGCCGGAGCGGCGTCTCGTTTCTCGAACCGGGGGACAGGTCGATCGCTACTTGCGCGGCAGTACGGCGTCTTTCAGCTGCTTGACGATGCGGGCCTTGACGACGGTCTTGGCGGGAATCTTGATGGGTTCGCCAGTGGCCGGGTTGCGGCCCATCCGGGCCTTGCGCTTCTGCACGACGAGCTTCACCATCCCGGGCAGGACGAATTCGCCCGAGCGCTTCAGTTCCTTCTCGCACAGTTGTGCCAGCTCGTCAAAGAACTCGCGCGACTGCGTGCGCTTGGTCTCGAACCGCTCGGCGAAATGAGAAAACAATTCCGACTTGCCCATCCTGCGGGCTTCTGCCATATCGAGTCCCCCTGGTCTGTGCCGCGCGCCGGTCTGCGAAGACTACCGCGAGCCGGCCGCGCGCGCGTGCGGCCGAACGCGGAAAATGGCGGAAAAACGCCCGTAATGCTAACGCGCACCGGTGAGGCTGTCAAACCGCCGAATGCCTCGTACGGCTGGACCGGCCGCGTGCGCCAACGGAGGTCCGCCGCGCCGTGGGTTCCCTTGTACAATTTTCCGATGTCCACGCGCGACACGCTCGAGACGTTCCCGAATCCGCGCCCCGATCGCGACTTCGAGATCGCCATCGACTGTCCCGAGTTCACGTCGATGTGCCCCAAGACAGGCTTGCCCGACTTCGGCACCATCCGGATCCGCTACGTGCCCGACCAGCTGTGCATCGAGCTCAAGGCTCTCAAGTACTATCTGCTGACGTATCGAAGTCAAGGCATCTTTTACGAGGCGGCGACCAACCAGATCCTCGACGACCTGGTCGCCGCGTGCGCGCCGCGGCGGATGACGGTGGTGGGCGACTTCACCGCGCGCGGCGGAATCACGACGCGGGTGACGGCGGAGTTCGCCGGGCCGTGAGCGCCCGGCCGATGGCGCCGTCCGCGCGGAGCGCTCATGGATGAGGACGCCGTCCGGCTGCCGCTCGAGGACGCGATCGACCTGCATGCGTTCGCGCCCGCGGATGTCGTGTCGGTGGTCGACGAGTACCTGCGCAGCGCCCATGGCGCCGGGTTCCGTGAAGTCAGGCTCATTCACGGCCGCGGCAAGGGCGTGCAGCGCGCGGCCATCCAGCGCCTGCTGCGCGGCCACGAGCTCGTGGACGGGTTCTGGGACGCGGCGGAATCACACCTCGGCGCAACCGTGGTCAAGCTGCGGCGCGTGGGGGACCCGGGGCAGTGAGCAGACCGGCGGAGCCGCTCAGGACGCGACGGCGGTGAGGTTGGACCCGATCAGCGTGCGCGCCATCGAATCGACGTGCAGGTGGAGGTCGCTGGTGCGCAGCGACGACACCGGCACGCCGGTGTTGACCGCCGTGGCGACGGTCCGGTAGTCGCTGGTCACGCGAAAGTCGATCTTGCGGCTGAGCGCGTCTTCGATCTGCCCGACCGGCATGACGCCGGTGTCCGCGGTCCGGTTCAGCACGATGCGCATCCGTTCGGGCCCGACCCCGTCCAGCCGAATGGTGTCGGTCAGCCGCTGCAGGTTGCGCAGGCACGGCAGGTCGGGGTTGGCCACGAGCATCACCAGGTCCGACACGATCAGCGCCGCCACCGTGGACTCCGTCAGCGTACTGCCGGCGTCGACGACGAGGTAGTCGTAGAGGTCGCCGTAGCAGCGGAGCGTCTCCTCGACGCCTTCGGCGTCGCGGGCGTTGGGCCGTCCGAATCCCTCGCAGGCAGCCAGGACACTGAGGCCGCAGTCGTGCTCGGTCACGAACCGGGGCGCCAGGTCGCGATCACCCCACGCCACCTGATCGAGCACGTCACCGAGGGTGAAGCGTGGGCGGAGTCCGAGGAAGACGGCCACATCACCCGCCTGCTTGACGTCGGCGAGCAGCGTCGGCCGGTCGGAAATGCGACGAATGTCCGCCGCACAATTGACGGCCATCGTCGTCGTGCCGGTTCCGCCCTTGGTGCCCAGGAACGTCAGGATCATCTGGGCAGCCCAATCGCAACCCGTATGCCATGGGGCGGAACCGACGAAGAATGCGTTTTTGCTGGGAAACCGCCGTGTTTCGCGCGTCAGAAACGTGACATATCTGTAAGCGTACCGCGGGTTTTGTTGTTGAGCCCCGCGCCCGGCTGGCGCCGCGTCTCCAGCACCGGCACGGCCCTTGCCTCATCCGCGGCCGGCGACCCGCGGATCCCGCTGCTCGTCGCAGTTGCTGCGCGCCGCCCGCCGAGTCCCCTGTGCAGGATTCTCGTACCGCCCTCGTCCCCGGCCAGGAGGTCGAAGCGCGCGGCGAACCGTGGGTCGTGGCGGCCGCCGAGCCGTGCGGGCGGGTGACGCTCGTCACGCTGCAGGGTGTCGGCGAGGACAATCGCGGCACGACGAGGCGGCTGCTCACGCCCTTCGACCTCGTCCGGCCGATCCCGCGGCGCACGACGCCTTGCCGCGCCTCGCGGCGACGCGTGCTGCGGCGGGCGGCGGCGGCGATCGCGTCCGCGCCCGTGTGGGAGGACTGCTGGACGGCGGCGCGGGCTCGCATCGACCTGCGCGCCTGGCAGGTCGAGCCGGCGCGTCGCGTGCTCGGCGGCGCCACGCGCGTCCTGCTGGCGGATGCCGTCGGGCTGGGCAAGACCATCCAGGCCGGACTCATCCTGTCGGAACTGCTCGCACGCGGACTGGTGGAGCGAGCGTTGATCCTCACGCCGGCGACGCTGCGTGCGCAGTGGGCGGCGGAGCTTGGCGGCAAGTTCCGCATCACCGCATCGATCTTCGACCATGCCTCGCTCGCCGCCATGACCGCCACGCTGCCCGTCGGCGTCAACCCCTGGCTGACCGCGCCCATCGTCATCTCCTCGATCGATCTGGCCAAGCGGCCGGAGGTGCGAAGCGCGCTGGACGAGGCGCCGCTCGACCTGCTGATCGTCGACGAAGCGCACCACCTGACCCCGGGGAGCGATCGGGGGGCGCTGGTCGCCGACCTGGCGGGACGCGCGCCGTGGGTCGTGCTGGCGACAGCCACGCCCCATTCCGGCGACGAGGCGGCCTCCCGCTACCTGCGATCACTCGGCGCGACCGACCCGACGGATTCACTCCTCACCTTTCGGCGGACTGCGCCGTGCCGGGCACCGGCCGGCCGGCGGCGGACGCGCCTGCTCGGCGTCACGCCGACTTCGGAGGAACGCACGTTCCTCGATGCGATCGCCGCCTACTGCCGCGCGCTGTCAGCGGCGGCGGGCGCGCAGCCCGCCATCCGCCTCGTCGCATCGGTCATCGCGCGCCGCTCGGCCTCGTCGGCGGTGGCGGCGGCACGCACGCTCGCGCGCCGGCGGTCGCTGCTCGCCGGTTCGGCAGCGCCGGCGGCCCAGCCGCCACTGCCCTGGGACGAGGACGACGATGACGACCTCGCGGATGGCAGCCTTGCCGAACCCGGCCTCGCCAGCCGCCCGGACGAAGTCGCGTGGCTCGCGACGCTGGTGGACCTGGCCGGCCGGGCCGCTCCCGTGTCGTCGAAGATCGAAGTCGTGCGGCGCCTGCTGCGCCGCACGGCCGAACCGGTGCTCGTGTTCAGCGAGTATCGCGATGTCGTCGAGGAAGTGGCGCGACAGGTGGCCGACCTGGCATCGGTGGCCTCGATCCACGGGGCGGTGGCCGCGAGCGCCCGCGCCGACTTGATCCGGGCCTTTACCGATGGCCGGACCCGGGTGCTCGTCACCACCGACGCCGCGGGCGAGGGGATCAACCTCCAGGCGCGCTGCCGGCTCGTCGTCAATCTGGAGCTGCCGTGGAGTCCGGTGCGCCTCGAACAGCGGGTGGGCCGAGTCGATCGGCTGGGCCAAAAGCGGCGGGTGCACGCCCTGCACCTGTTCCATCGCGGGTCGTTCGAGGACGTCGTGCTCGCTCACCTCGAACGCCGGCGGGCGCGCGCTGCGTCCGAGACGGCGGATACGGAGCCGCGCGGCGCGCTCGCCGACCTCGAGCGCGAACGCCGGCTTCGCGAACTGGGTGTCGAGGACCATCCGGAAACGACGGCGGCGCCGGTGGTCGCGCGCGGTAGACACCGGTCGAATGGCGGCGGTCGGATCGTCATGCTGTTCGGCGCCGACGTAGCCGATGCGTCGGGGCGACTGGTACAGCGTCTGCTCGTCCCGGTTGGCGTGCAGCCGCCGACGCCGCGACGACGCTTGTCGAACGCGGTTGTCCGAACCCTGATGCGGCATCCCGCGGTGAGCGCCCTGGTT
This sequence comes from uncultured Acidobacteriota bacterium, assembly GCA_963707795.1. GTDB lineage: Bacteria > Acidobacteriota > Vicinamibacteria > Vicinamibacterales > UBA2999 > JACCSI01. Next base: position 3,506,444 of record OY970174.1, read on the forward strand.
GACAGCGAGTTGCAGCGGCAGTTCGAGAGGGTCGGCGTGCAGACCGCACCGATGGCGCGGGCACTCGAGCAACGTGTCCGCGATCTCGAGGCCGACCTCGAGCGCCGCGCCGGTTCGATCGCCTTCCAGGGCTCGCTGTTCGACCATCGCAACGAGCGCCGGTTCCTGGCGCAGGCTGCGAGCCTCTCGTCCTGGCGCCGCCACTTCGCGCAGCGGCTCGCGACCGCCCGCGGGCTGCGGTCGCTGCGGCTGTCCCAGCCGCGGCTGATTGCCGCATGGCTGGCGGACTGAGACCATGCTCCCGGGCATCTCCGGCTCGCTCGTCGGCAGCGCGTTTCTCGAGCGCGTCCTGCTGCAGGAACTGGACACGTCCGGCCACGCGCCGGCACCCGCGCGCACGCGGGCGTTGCACCGCTGGTGGCGCCGGCTCGATCGGACGCTGGGGCCGGCGTCGGGCATGCGCGCCCTGCTCGACCTCGGGGCCCTGCCGCTCGCGGGGCTGCTCGGCTTCGACCTGCTGCACGGCGAGCCCAGGGGCGAGGGGTTCGTGGGGCTGCTCGGTCGAAATGAGCGGGCGCGGGCCGTGCTGCGCGCCACCACCTGGGACGGAGACCTGGAAGACGCATGGCGCGACACCGTACGCGCGACCCACACGGCGCACACCCGCTGGGGCCTGGTGTTCAACGGCCGTCGCCTCCGGCTCGTGGACGGGAAGCGCACCTGGTCGCGGCGGGCGCTGGAGTTCGACCTCGAGCTCGCCACCGCCGACGCTCGCAGCGGCCTCATCCTGTGTGCGCTCGGATCCTGCGACGCGATGGACGATTCGCACGGCCGGGGATGGCTCTCGCGCATCGTGGACGAGTCCGATCGCTATGGCGACACGGTGTGCTCGGCCTTGGGCGACGGGGTACTCGAGGCGCTGACTGCGCTCGTCACCGCCCTGGGCCGCGAACGTTCCCGGCGCAACCCTCACGTGGCTGGCGCGGAGGTCCTTCAACAGTCGCTGACCATCGTGTATCGGCTGCTGTTTCTCCTGTTTGCGGAAGCGCGGCATCTGCTGCCGACCTGGCATCCCGTGTATCGCGAGGCCTACACGGTGGACCATCTTTGTCGTCGCAGCCTCGAACGCCGCCGGGCGCCCGGAGTGTGGGCGGCGCTGCAGGCAATCTCGCGACTGGCCCATGCCGGGTGCGAGGCCAGCGGGCTGTCGGTGACCGCCTTCAACGGGCGGCTGTTCTCTCCCGAGCAGACCCCGCTCGCCGAGCGTCCCCGGGTGTCGGAGGCGCACGTCCGCCAGGCGATCGTCGCGGTCGCGACCACGCCAACCGCCCATGGGCGGCAACCCATCGCCTACGCCGACCTGGGCGTCGAGCAGCTCGGAGCGGTGTACGAGCGCGTGCTGGAGTACGAGCCCCTGCGCGCCGGCGGCGTGCTGCGGCTGTCGCGCACGTCGCTCGAGCGCAAGGCGACCGGCAGCTTCTACACGCCACGGCCGATGACGGAGTTTCTCGTGCGACGCACGCTGCAGCCTCTCGTCGCCGGCCGATCGTCGGAGGAGATCCTGAACCTCCGGGTGGTCGACCCGGCGATGGGAAGCGGCGCGTTCCTGGTCGCAGCCTGCCGCTACCTGGCGGCGGCCGTCGAGCGGGCGCAGATCGCCGAGGGCGCGTGGCATCGCGACGACGACACCCGGGCGCGGCGGAGCGCGCTGCGCCGCCTGGTGGCGCAACGCTGCTTGTACGGCGTCGACCGCAATCCGATGGCGGTCCAGCTCGCCCGCCTGTCGCTGTGGCTGACCACGCTCACGAGCGATTGGCCGCTGACATTCCTCGATCACCATCTCGCGACCGGTGACAGCCTGGTCGGCGCCCGGCTCGCCGATCTCGGCCGCTGTCCGCGCCGCTCGGCGGCGGCACGGCGAGCGCGCCCGCTGCCGCTGTTTGCGCCGGACACCGCCGGCCCGCTGGCGACAGCGATCCTGCCCGAGCGACTGCAACTCGCCCGCGCACCTGACGACAGCGCCGCCGTCGTCCGCGACAAGGAACGCGCGCTGGCGGCGCTGACCTCGCCCGACGCGCCGCTCGGACGCTGGCGCCTGGCTGCCGACCTCTGGTGCGCCGGCTGGTTCTGGCCCGACGAGGGACTGTCCAGCGGCGTCTATGGCGACCTCGTCGCCGCGCTCTTCGCGCGGCACGCGTCGCTCACCGGGCGCGACCGCGCCGGGCTGCTCGACACGGCGGCGGGTCTGGCACGCGCGCATCGCTTCTTCCACTGGGAGCTGGCGTTCCCCGAAGTGTTCTTCGACTCGCAGGGCCACGCGGCCGGCACCGGCGGCTTCGACGCGGTCGTCGGCAACCCGCCGTGGGACGCGCTGCGCGCCGACAGCGGCGCCGCCGACGAGCGCGATCGCACGCGCGCGGCCCAGCGCCAGCACCTGCGGTTCTTCCGCGATGCCGGCGCGTACCAGCACCAGGGTCACGGGCACGCCAACCGCTACCAGCTGTTCCTCGAGCGCGCGCTGCAACTGGCCCGCCGCGGCGGCCGCATCGGGCTCGTGCTGCCCGCGGGGTTTGCCACCGACCGCGGCAGCGCGCCGCTGCGCCGCGTCGTGCTCGACACCGTCGCCGTGGATCGGCTCTTCGGTTTCGAGAACCGCCACGCGATCTTTCCCATTCACCGCGACGCCCGGTTCCTGCTGCTGACCGGGACGACGGGATCGGGCAGCCAGCGGATCGCCGGGGCATTCGGCCGCACGCGCGCCGAGTGGCTCGACCAGTTGCCGGACGACTGCCGCGACGATCCTCCCGAGGCGAGGAGCATCGTGCTGACCCGGTCGCTGATCGAAAGCTGCGACCGCGAGACCCTGACGCTGCCGTGGGCGCGCAGCGCCGCCGACCTCGATGTGCTGGTCACGGCACACGCCGCGGCGCCGGCGCTCGCGGCGGCGCGCGGCTGGGGCGCGGTGTTCGGGCGCGAGTTGAACGCGACCGAGGACCGGCCGCACTTCGTCGCCATCGGCCCCGGCACGTCGGCGCGGCTGCTGCCGGTGATCGAGGGCAAGAGCCTGGAGCCGTTTCGCGTCCTGCGCGCCTCGTCCCGGCACGCCATCCGCCGGCGCGACGCCGCGCGCCTGCTCGACCCGGCGCGCACGTTCCGCCGGCGCCGGCTCGCCTGCCGGGAGGTGGCGAGCGCCAGCAATCGCCTGACGCTGATCGCCGCGCGGCTGCCGGCCGGCACGGTCTCCACGCACACCATCCTCTGCCTCAAGACGAGGATGCGCGAGGCCGACCAGCGGTGCCTGCTGGCGCTCCTCAACAGCCTGGTTGCGAACTACCTGGTGCGGCTGCACGTCACCACGCACGTGAGCGCGGCGGCGCTGGCGAGACTACCGGTGCCGCGCCCACCCGCGGACGCGCCGGCGTTTCGCGAGCTGGGGCGACTCGCCAGCCGGCTGGAACGGGCCGGCGCCGACGCGTCGGCCGACGCCTACGTCCGCGTGAACACCCTCGCCGCGCGATCTGTACGGCCTCACGGCCGATCAGTATGCCCACGTCGTGGAGAGCTTTCCGTTGCTCCCGGGCGCGATGCGCCGGGCGCTGGTCGAGGACTACCAGCGGGCGACGGGGCGGCCGTCCGCCCACGGCTTCAGCACGGCATAGAGCGCGGCGATGATCGGCATCGGCAGGCCGTGTCCGGCGGCGCGCCTGACGGCCGCGCCCTGCAGCGCTTCGACCTCGATCCGCTTCCCCATCTCGAGATCGATCAGCAGCGACGAGCGCGTGCTCGGCGGGATGGTGTCCATGTACTCGCGCAGCCGATCGAACCGGTCCGCCGAAATCGGCACGCCTTCCGCGGCGGCCAGCGCCGCCACTTCGTGCGCCGCGGCGTAGAACATCTCGCGCACCTGCGGGTCGTGCCAGATGCCGCCGATCGGCAGCCGGGCGGCGCCGGTGAAGGCGGAGAATGGCGCCAGATAGACGAACTTGTCCCAGATCGGGATGCGGCCGTCGGCGACGGGCGTCACGTGGATGTCCGCCGGCGCCATCACGTCGGCGATGGCCTGCACCCGCGGCGAGATCCCGGTGCCGGGCTCGAACACTTCGCCGAAGATGATCGAGCGGTGCACGCCGGTCTGCGCGATGACACCGGGCGATTCGAGCGCCGTGGCGACGTACGTCGTGCCGCCGAGCACGTGCGACGGCCCGACCGCGGCGGCGAGGTGATCGACGCTGTCCACGCCGTTCTGCAGCGTGAGCACGACCGTCTCCGGACCGACCAGCGGCGGCAGCAACGCCAGTGCCGCGGCGTTGTCGTATGCCTTGACCGTGAACAGCACGACGTCCACCGGCCCGACCGTGGCGGTGTCGCTCTCGGCCCGCGCCTGGACGACGAAATCACCGAGTTTCGGGCTGAGGACGCGAAGGCCGTTCGTGCGGATGGCGTCGAGATGTGCGCCGCGGGCGATGAAGGTCACATCCTCGCCGTTGCGCGCGAGCTTCGCGCCGAAGTAGCCGCCAACGGCGCCGGAACCGACGATCGCGACCCGCATGGAGCCACAGCATACCGGATGCCGCGCCGAACGCCGGTCGGCGCGGGCCCGGGCTCCGGGACTCGCGTCGGCTCGTGCCGGTGGTTGTTTCGTCGGCGCGGGCGTTTGGTAGAATCCCGGGCATGGCGGCCCGCCTCACGGCCTATCTCGTCGCCCTCATCGTCGGGACCACGCTCATCGCCGGCCTGATCGTGGGCGCGCAGCGGGATGATCAGGGTCCGGTCGATCTGATCGTGCTCAACGGCCGCGTCTACACCGCCGACGGGAACGGGACGATGGCCGAGGCGGTGGCCGTGCAGGGCAACAAGATCGTCGAGGTCGGGAGCAGCCGCGAGGTGCAGCGTCTCCGCCGGCCGCAGACCGTGGTGGTGGATGCCCGCGGCGGCGCCGTGCTCCCCGGCTTCAACGACTCCCACCTGCACCTGCTCAGCGGCGGGCTGGCGCTGACGCAGATCGACCTGCTCGAGGCGCGGACACAGATCGAGATCGAAGAACTGGTGCGGGGCTGGGCGGCGGCGAACCCCGACCGTACGTGGGTGACGGGGCGCGGCTGGTACTACGAACCGTTCGCGGGCGGGTTGCCGACGCGGCAGCTGCTCGATTCGCTCGTACCCGATCGGCCCGCCTATCTCACGTCGTACGACGGCCATACCGGCTGGGCCAACTCGCGCGCGCTGAAGCTGGCCGGCATCACGCGCCGCACCGCCAATCCCGCCCGTGGCGTCATCGTGAAGGACGCCCGGACTGGCGAGCCCACCGGCATCCTGAAAGAGACGGCCATGGGCCTGATGGCGCCGGTGCTGCCGCAGCCGACCCGCGCGGAACGGATGGCGGCGATTGAGGCCGCCGCGGACGAGGCGCACCGCGTCGGCGTGACCAGCGTTCACACCGCGAGCGGATCGGCCGACGAGCTCGCGCTCTACCACGACCTGCGCGAGCGCCGCGCGCTCGACCTGCGCATCTATGGCGCGGTGTCGGTGCAGCCCGATGTCTCCGCCGCCGAGCTGGATGCACTCGACCAGCTGCGCGAGTCGTATCCCGACGACCCGGTGTTCAAGGCGGGCGCGGTCAAGCTGATGGCCGACGGCGTCGTCGAGTCGTACACGGCGGCGATGCTGGCGCCGTACAGCAACCGGCCGTCCACGCGCGGCGAGCCGCGGATGACCGGCGCGGAGCTGGAACGGCTGGTCGGCGAGCTCGACGCCCGCGGCTGGCAGGTGATGATCCATGCGATCGGCGACGGCGCCATTCGCATGGCACTCGATGCATTCGCGCGCGTCGCGGACAAACCGGCGCCGCCGCGCGGGCGGCGCCATCGCATCGAGCACATCGAGACCATCGACCCGGCGGACGTTGCCCGCTTCGGCCGGCTCGGCGTGATCGCGTCGATGCAGCCGTTCCACGCCCAGCCCGCGCCGGGACAGGTCACGGTGTGGCGGGCGAACATCGGCGACGACCGCGCGGACCGGGGCTGGGTGTTCCGCAGCATCGCGGAGCAGAAAGGGGTCCTCGCCTTCGGCAGCGACTGGCCCGTCGTGACCCTGAACCCGATGGTCGGCCTGCACGTCGCGGTGACGCGCACGAACCTCGCCGGCAAGCCGGCGGGCGGTTCCCCGGCGACTGAACGGCTGACGCTGGAGCAGGCCATCGATGCCTATACCCGCGGCGCCGCCTGGGCGTCATTCGACGAGCATCGCAAGGGCACGCTCGAACGCGACATGCTGGCCGACATCGTGGTCCTGACCCGGGACATCTTCGACCTGCCCGCCGGCCGCCTGGCCGAGACCGGCGTCGCGGTCACGATTTTCGACGGCCGCGTGGTCTACCAGCGTCCGATCGCCAGCGACAACTGACGCGCCCGAACCTTTCCACGCCCCGGTTCGTCTCACTGCCTGAAGGCCCGCCACCTGCCCGACCTGAGAAGGACACCGCCGTGAACCTTCGCGCGATTTTCGTCGCCGCGCTGCTCGCACCTGTCGCACCCGTCGCACCCGTCGCACCTGTCGCACCCGCCGCACCTGTCGCACCTGTTTCTGTCGCACCTGTTTTTCAGACCGACCTCGACCTGTTCATGAGCCGCGTGCTCGAACGGCGCGACGAGAACTGGAAGAAGATGCAGCAGTACGTCCTGGACGAGGGCGAGCGCTTTCAGCTGCTCGGCCCCGGCGGTGTTCCGCTGTACGGGTTCCACCGCGAGCACACCTGGTTCATCCGCCAGGGCTACTTCATCCGCAGTCCGGTCCGGTTCGACGGCGTGACCATTGGCGAGGACGAGCGGGCGCGCGAGGAACAGGAATGGATCGCCCGCGAGCGCCGGCGCGAGCAACGCGCGCGAGCGCGCGACGAGCAGGCGCCGAGCGGCTCGAACGGCGAGTCCGCGGCGGAAGCGCGGCAGGCACCTTCCGCACCACCCACCCCACCTGGCGCCGAGGACACGGCTCCGACCGGCGAAGACGTCCTCCGGCAGTCGCTCGAACCGCGTTTCGTGTCGGCGGCGTACTTCCTGCGCTTCAAGTTCGACCCCGGCCATTACGCGCTGGCCGGCCGCGAGCGGCTGGCCGATCGCGGCGTGTTGCGCATCGAGTACTACCCGTCGAAGCTCTTCACCGAGGGGCGCACGCGGCCGAACAAGCGGGCGCGCGACCGCGACGAAGAGATCGAGGACAAGATGAACAAGGTGTCGCTGGTCACGATGTGGATCGACCCGGCGGCGCACCAGATTCTCAGGTACACCTTCGCCAACATGGACATGGACTTCCTTCCCGGCCGCACGCTGGTGCGGGTGGACGAGCTGACCGCGTCGATGGCCATGCGCGAGCCCTTCCCCGGGGTGTGGCTGCCGGCGACGATCGACATGCGGTTCCTCCTGACCACGGCGGCCGGGTCCCTCGACGCGCGCTACGACGTCGAGTACCGCGACTACCGCCTGGCCGAGGTCACGACCAGGATCAAGCCATGAGCGGCCGGGCGCGAGTGGCGACAGCGATCGTGGTCGTGTCGTGCGTCGCGTCGGGTGGCCGCGCCGTGGCGCAGGCCGGCGAGACGCTGGGCGAGGTCCGGGTCCATGGGAACCATACGACGCCGGACGAAGACGTGGTGGCGCTGGCCGGATTGCACGTCGGCGCGGCCGTCACCGACGCTGAGATCGATCGCGCGGCCGAGCGGCTGCGCGGCAGCGGCCGCTTCGCCGACGTCGAGGTGCGCAAGCGTTACCGATCCATCGACAACCCGGCGGACATCCTGGTCATCCTTCTCGTCGACGAGCACCCGGCCACCACCGCCGGCGATCTCATGCCCGGGCCGTTGAAGCGCATCCGCAGTCTCGGCATGTGGCTGCCGATCGTCGACTACGCCGACGGGTATGGCCTGACCTACGGCGCTCGGGTCAGCTTCGTGGACACGCTCGGCCCGCGCAGCCGGATCTCCGTGCCGCTCACGTGGGGCGGCGAGCGTCAGGCGGCGGTCGAGGCCGACCGCGTCCTGTCGCGCGGCCCGTTCAGCCGCGTGCAGGGGGCGCTGTCGATCACGCGCCGCGAGAACCCGCACTTCGCGCTCGCCGATCGACGCGAGCAGGTGCGCGTGCGCGCCGAGCGGGCGTTCGCCGCGTGGCTTCGCGTCGGCGGAGGCGTGCGCGCGACCCACGTCCGGTTCGGTGGTGTCGAGCAGCGCCACGTCGCCCCGGACCTCGACGTGGTGGTCGACACCCGGATCGATCCGGTGTTCCCGCGCAACGCGGTGCACGCCACGAGCGGAGTCGAGCAGCTGCGCTTCGACGCCGGCCCGAACGTGACCCGATGGACGGCCGATGCGCGTGGCTACCTCGGGCTTGTCAGATCGAGCGTCCTCGCCGTGCGCGCCGTGTCGATCCGCGCCACTGACGCCTTGCCGCGGTACGAGCAGGCGCTGCTCGGCGGCACGTCGATGCTCCGCGGCTACCGCTTCGGATACCGGGCCGGCGACAGCCTGGCGGCGCTGTCGGCCGAGGTCCTGGTGCCGGTGACCTCGCCGCTCGGATGGGGGCGGTTCGGCGTCAAGGGCTTCGTCGACGCCGGGACGGTGTACGGCGCGAGCGACCGGCTCCGCGGACAACGGTTCGATCGCGGCGTCGGCGCCGGCGTCTTCGTCACCGCGCCGGTCGTGCGCGCCGGCCTCGACGTGGCGTGGCCGCGCCACGGGGCGGGCGGGCCACGCTGGCACTTCTCGCTCGGCGCCAGCTTCTGAGCACCGGCCACGCGCTGCCCGTGGCGGTCACAGCGCCAAGCGCCGGATCGCCTGCGCCAGCCCCGCCTCGTCGTTGGTGCCGGTCACCTCGTGGCCGCGCGCCTTCAGCGGCTCGGCCGCGTTGCCCATGATCACGCCGATACCCGCCCAGTCGAGCATGTCGCCGTCGTTGTAGTTGTCGCCCACGGCCATCACCTCGGTGCGCTCGATGCCGAGCCGCGCGGCCAGCGCCGCCAGCGTCGTGCCCTTGGTCGTCGCGGCGCTGCAGATGTCGACGAGCGAGAAGTCGCGGACCGGGTACTCCGTGAGCGACAGGGCGAGACGGTCGGCGGCGGGGTGTGCGCGCACGGCGTCGACGACATCGCGCATCGCCGCGACGCTGCCGTTGTAGGCGAGCTGGATCGGATCTTCGGTCAGGGCGTCCTCGAGTGCAGCCACTTCCTGGATGATCTCGAGGTTCCGCTCGCGGAACCGCACGCGGTTGGGATGCGTCCAGTCCATCCGGTCGTAGACCATCTGGCCGTGCCGCGGGCGGTCGAAGAGCACGGCGGCGCAGTCGCGCCACGCCGCGGTCGCCGCCAGCACGTCGCGGGCGGTGTCGCGCGGCAGCAGGCGCCGCACGAGCGTCTCGCCGGCGCGCGTCCGGGCGATGGCGCCGTTGTGCACGATCAGCGTGAGCGGGTCGGGCAGGGGCGCCACCGCTGGCAGCGCGAAGTGAAAGCTGCGGCCGGTGACGATGGCGAGCGTGATCCCGCGGGCGGCCGCCTCGTGCAGCGCCGCCAGGTTCGCGGCCGGGATCACGCCGTGGCTGTCGAGGAGCGTGCCATCCACGTCGATGGCGAGGAGCTTGATCAACTCGTCTGATCGACTCGTCTAGCGCGCGATCCGCTTCAGGAACGCTTCGTAGCCGTCGGCGCCACGCGACTGGAAGTGGGCGGCGAACTCGTTGCCGACGGTCTCGAGATGGGCCCACAGGTGCGGATCCCGGTACTGCGCACGCACCTCGGGCAGCACGAGCTTGAGGCGCTCCCACACCAGCAGCAGTTCGCGGCCGCTCTGGAAGAACAGCTCCCGGTGCAGGACGCCGCTGGTGATGAACGACGCCACCATGTCCCAGTAGGTGACGACCATCCGGTACGAGGCGTTCTCGTCGGAGCCGCCGGGCGCCAGCCGCTGCAGCTCGTCCCACGACTTGGCGTTGAAGCTCGCCGTGAACCAGGCACGTGCCCGGCGCAGGCGCTCCTCGCGCCGCAGCTCGTACAGCCGCAAAATCAGGTTGGCATCGTCGTAGGACGGGCGCGGTGTCACGGGCGACACGATACCACTTCCAGGGGGAGGAGGCCGGGGGTTGGCGCGGCGCCGGCTCGACGCTCACGGTGCCACGACATCAGCGGCTGTTTTGGCGCAGGCGGGGGAAGAGGGCAGGCGGTACACGTCGTGGCGGGTCCGGCCGGTCGGATGCCGGGTGTCACGAACCTGTCAGCAGACGATCTGGTTCGGCGGCACGCGGAACATGGCGCGAAAGGTGAACCGCCCGAAATCGCCGCGCGGGATGCCACCGTCGCGGCGATAACTCCTCGATCGCGAATCGAACTTCACGAGCGCGCCCTTGTCGTCGCAGAGATGCGGCGCACACTCGCCCCACTTGTGCGCCCAGACCCGAGTGGGTTCCAGGCGAAGCCAGTGGAAATCCGAGGGCTCGGTCTCGTCGATCAGCAAGGCGGCGAAATGGTGTCCCGACGGTGGCGGCCACTCGATGCACCGGACCAGCCGCAGGCCGTCGTCGACGGCACCCTCGATCAGCCGATCGGCCGGACATTGCCAGGACTCGTCGCACTTTCCCAGCGACCGGCGGCCCGGTTGTGCCACGCCGACCTTGGAAGGCTCGGTGCAGTTCACGGCGAAGCTGTAGCAGTTGAGATTAACCAGGGGAGCGCGCGCCCATTTGCGGAGCGCTCGCGGGACAGCACCACACTCGCAGTTCGGCCACTCCAACGGCGCGAGGCGCGACAACTGCGGGCGCAGGCGGAGGTTGTCACCACGGCCGGCGCCTGCCGGGTGGTCACTGACGTGACGAGGCCAGTGAGTCGACGGGCGTCTCCGAGCCGGAGGATGCGCGGCTGCCCTTCGCTCAACGACAGGACGACCCTCTCGCCGATGACCTGCCGTCCGATCACCACCTCGTCCTTCACGACATGGACGATGAGCGATTCGCTGTCGCAGCAGAGATCCGCGTCGTCCGATTGCGGTAGCTCACCGAGCAGGCGCAGGTATTCGGCGGCGTCCAGCCGCCACTCCGGGTTGGGCAGGCCGGGGTGCGTCGACTGGCGAACCACGAGGGTGGTCAGCGGAGCTCCTTGCGAAAGCGCGCAGGCAGACCGACGGCGTGTGGCGAACGTGGGCGCGTGCCGACGCCTGCCGCATACAGGACGCCCTCCTCGAGGGGGTCGAGCGTGAGGGCTTTTTCGATGGCCGAGTCCGCAAGCGCCTGCGTACAGAATGGCGCCAGCCCAAGCCGGGTCGCGACCAGCAGGAACGTCTGGCACAGGTGCCCCGCCTCTATCAGGATGGCCCGATAGGCGCGCGGCGTCGGGTACCGCCAGGCGGAGCGGGCGAACACGGCCGTCATGAACACCACGGCGGCGGCTCCCCTGAACCATGGCTGGCCAGGCAGGAACCGTGCGATGTCCTGTGACGTGCCGCCGGGACGAATCAGCGCCAGCCCGCGCCGGTCGGATTCGAAGTGGTATAACCCCGGCGCCAGCCCGGCGATCCGCCGCGCCAGCACGTACGCTTCGATCGGGTGACAGGCGCCACCTGAGGGGGAGGTTTTCAGGACTACGCGGCCCTGTCCGGGCGCCTCCCCTTCATGCATGACGCCAAAGCTCCGGTCCAGCAACTCGGCGAGCGCGTTCATCGGGACCGCCGCCTGCCCGAACTGCCTCCAGGTGCGACGCGCCGCGAGCGTCAGATCCAGCTCGCTCCCCGGCGCAATCGCCGGCAGGACGACCCGTTCGCGCGCCCCGCGGAAGCGCTTTACCGGCGCCGGCGGGGGCGAGGTGGCGGCCTTCTCCCGCAGCCGTCGTTCGCCGCCGGCGAAATCCAGCGACCACGCCACGTCCTTGGTGCCGAAGTGAAAGAGCGTGGCCTCGAGCCCCCAGGTCGACCAGACGCCGTCAGCGCGGCCGCCGGGCCGCCTTCTTCTTGGCAATCTTGGCAAACTTGACTCCGCTGGCTTTCGCGCCGGACTTCAGTTCGATCTGGCGAAACTGGTTCTGCGGGCACAGTATCAGCGTTTTCCTGGCGGCCTGCATGGTCATCAGAATCCGCTCCGCCCCCTGGACGAACTTGCGGTCGTCCTCCTCCGCGGCCTGCTTCTTGAGCGTCGCCGCGTCCTTCAGAAACTCCTGGATGAGGTCACGCACCTTGTGAAGCGCCCATGAGACGACAACTCCCTTCGTGGCGCCTTTCGCCCCGCTCCTGCGTCGCTTCGCCATTTGCACGCCTCCTCTGGTCTGTTGGCATCTACTGCGCAAAACCCAACCGGTTCATCAACGTCCGAAACTCGGGCTCCAGACGCAATCCATCGAAGCGCGGATCGACGTGCGCCCACACCACCGAGGGCGATCGGCGCTGCACGGCTTCCTCGAGCAAGCTGAGCGACCGGGCGCGATCGCCCAGTGCGAGGTGCACGTAGGCCAGGTAATCCGGGGCCAGCGCGCCGTTTTCGTAGGACTCGATCAGCGCGGGCAGCCGGTCGCGGGCCTCGTCGAGGCGGCCGGCCGCCGCCAGAATGCGCGCGTACTCCGCTTTCGGCGGCGCTTCGTCCTTGTACGGCGCGGTCTCCAGCTGGCGCAGGGCGTCGTCGAAGCGGCCGGCCGCCGAGTAGTAGCGCGCGAGACCGAAATGCGCGACCGAGGAATTCGGGTCGTCGCGCTGCAGCGCCTCGAGCTCGTCGATCGCGTCCTGGGTGCGGCGGGCGTAATAGAGGGCCGCGGACACCGCGCTCCTCCGGTTCGCGGTGAGCGGGTCCAGGCGCAGGGCGAGGCGCGACTCGGCCAGGGCCGCGCCCAGCCTGTTCTGCAGCATCAGCAGTTGGGCGTAGAGCGCGCGGACGTTGGCGTCACTCGGATTGGCGTCGATGGCATCGAGAAAATGCTGCTCTGCCCGGGCCCAGTCCCAATCGACGGTGAACGCCAGAAGGCCCAGGACGGCATGGCCATGCGCCCAGCTCGGATCCAGCGACACGGCGAGGTTGGCCTCCGACAGCGCCTCGGCCTGTGCGAGCTCGGGCGTCAGCACCCGGTACGAGCTGCCCAGCGTGAAGATGGCATAGGCGAGTGCCGATCGTGCGGGCGCGTACTCGGGCGCGAGCGCCACCGCCCGCCGGAACGACCGCTCGGCCTCTTCGTGTCCGGTGCGTGTCAAGCGGTAGAACTCGGCCCATCCGCGGAAGTAGGCGTCGAGCGCCTCCGGACTGATCGATTGCCGCCGGCCGACCAGGGCACGATGCGCAGCCGTCAGTTCCACACCCAGACGCCGTGCGATTTCTCGCACGGCCTCGTCCTGCAGGCGGAGCAGGCTCTCACGATTGCCCTCCAGGCGCGTCTCCCAGAGCTGCGTCTGGCTGACGGCGTCGATGGCGCGGACGTGAACGTTCGCGTGTGTCTCCGACACGTCGACGGTACCGCCGATGAGGACGGTGACCCCGGCTTGCTGTACCACGTCGGAGAGTCGGCCGGCCCGGTCGGCGTCGCGTACCGCGCGGCCCGTCACCACCCGGAGTGATTTGATCCTCCCGAGCTCCGCCGCGAGCGAATCGGAAAGCCCGTCCGCCAGCTGTGTTGCCGTTGTCGGCTCCACTGAGATCGTGGAACGCCTGGACGGCGACCACCGGGCTGGGAGCGGGCATGGCGCGGTTGCGCATGACGAACCCGGCCGAGAGCAGGCCGACGGCGAGGGCCGCAATGGTGACGCGCCTGAGCGCCCGCATCGACGGTCGCCCCTGCCCGGGGCCGTGGACCGTCGACGAACCGCTGTCCCCCACAATCGGGGTCAACGCCGCGCCGAGCGCCCGCGCAGACGGGAAGCGGACGGCCGGGTCCCGCTCCAGGCACCGGTCGACGATCCGCGCCAGTTCGATGGGGAGCTGCGCGCGGGCCTCCCGCACCGGGCGCGCCGGGCTGGCCAGCTGGCCGCGCAGCTCGTCCAGTGTCCGGGCCTCGAACGGAAAGCGGCCGGTCAGGAGCAAGTAGAGCAGGATGCCGATCGCGTAGATATCGGACGACACCGACGCGGGGCCGCCGTGCATCAGCTCCGGGGCGAGATACAGCGGCGTCCCGCCGCGGCCCTCGCTTCCAGCGTCGCGTTGCAGCGTTCCGGTGCCGAAGTCCATCAGGACGACGCGGCCACCCCGTTCGAGCACCACGTTCTGCGCCTTGATGTCGCGGTGGATCAAGCCGGCGTCGTGAACGGCGGCGACAGCGTCGCTCAGCTCGAGCGCAATTCGGGCGACCACAGAGGGTGACATCGCCCCCTGGCGCCGCACCACCGCGTCCAGCGTCTCCCCCGCCACCAGCTCCATCGAGATGCCGACGTGATCCCCGACCACCTCGATCCCGTACACCGTGACGATGTGCTTGTGGCGCACCTTCGCCAGCAGGCGCCCTTCACGCAGAACGTGCGCCAGATCGACGCCGGGACCTGGCAGGCGGCGCAGCTTCAAGGCGACGTCGCGCTCCAGGCGGGTATCGAACGCGCGATAGACCTGTCCCTGCGAACCGGCGCCGAGACGCTCCATCAGGAGGAACCCGCCCAGCTCCGACTGGACCCCTGCCGCAGGCCGGGGATTCGACGTGGTCAGCGCGAGGTCGTCGACCGCGGTGAGGCTGCGATGGATGCCGGCGAGCACCGAGACGGCTCGCAGGGCGTCGAGCTGCTCGAGGTCCGCCGGTTCGACCGTCGCACGCAAGGCGGCCCAGTCGAGCGGGGTACCGTCCGCCACCGACTCGGCGATCGGGAGCAGGCGACTACCGCCGCGCATCGGCGATCTCCCCGGCCAGTTTCAGCAGCGCGCGGCTGACCGCCATCCGCGCCGCGTCCGCACTGGGGCGCCCCGTCAGGTCGGCGATCTCCGCATAGGACGCGCCCATCTCGATCCGCGCGACCACGGCCTCGCGATCGATTGGCGTCAGCCGGTCGAGCGACTGATCGTAGGCGTCGAGCAGATCCTTGCCCAGGACTTCCTCCAGGGGCGACGGCCCCCCGGCGGCGAGATTCTGATGATCGTCGATCGAATCCAGGCGCCTGTCGCCAATCCGCCGCACCTCGTCGCGCAGCCGATTGAGGACCGCCTGCCGAAGGTAGGCCAGAAGCGCCCCCGACCCGCGCGAGTCGAATCCATTGACGTGCTTGAGGGTCTGGGTGAGCGCATCCTGGACGAGATCGTCGGTTTCACGCAGGTCGCGCGCCCACCGCGGGAGGCGGCCGCGGGCCCAGCGCGTCAAGGGCTGCAGATAGCGCTCGAACAATCGATTGAGCGCGTCCTCGTCGCCGGACCGTACGCGGACCAGGAGGTCGGCGGTGGACTCCAGCGGCGACGTAGTCGGCTCGGAATGGGCAGGCAATGCTCGCCGCGGCATCAGGTATGCCAGATCGGGCGCAGATTCGAGCGGAGTATTGGCCGACCCGCCGGTAAATTGCAAGGCGTTCTGCCGAAGAGCGAGCACCGACGATTCAGGCACGGATGGTTGGCCTCGTACTTCATCAAACGTCGTAACGGTCGCTTCCGAACAGACGGCGTGCAGCCACCCCGATCTTCGCCACGGGCCTTCGCCGCCGGAGGTCCCACAGGCCGGCCCCCCGGGTGCGGAAACCGCCACGGCGCTCCCTGTACACTAGGAGCGTATGAACCCGTGGGACCAGTTCACCGGCATCAACGCCGGTTACGTGCACGAGCTCTACGAGCGCTTCCAGCGCGACCCGGGCTCGGTGGACGCGGCCACCCGGGCGCTGTTCGCCGACTGGTCGCCGCAAATCGAGAGCCAGCCGGGCGCCGCCGAGGGCGTCCGCCCCAGCGACACCGCCGCCGCCATTGCCGCCTTCAACCTGGCGGAATCGATCCGCCGCTTCGGCCACCTCGCCGCACGCCTGGACCCGCTCGGCTTTGCCGATCCGGTGGGGGACCCGTCGCTGCACCCGCAGTCGCACGGCCTCACCGGCGATACCCTCGCCCGGCTCCCCGCCTCGATCGTCGGCGGTCCGGCGGCGGAGGGCGCGGCGCACGCGGCCGAGGCCATCGCCCGGCTCGGCGCCATCTACTGCGCCACCACCGGGCACGACTACAACCACGTCTTCGTGCCGGAAGAGCGGGTGTGGCTGCGCCAGGCCGTGGAAACGGGCCAGTTCCGCCCGCCGCGCGACCCGATCAACGCCCGCGAGCTGCTCGATCGCATCACCCAGGTCGAGACCTTCGAAAAGTTCCTGCACCGCACCTTCCCGGGCAAGACGCGCTTCTCGATCGAAGGCCTCGACCTGATGATCCCAATCCTCGACGAGATCATCGGCGATGCCGCCGCCGCCGGCGTCAAGCACGTCATGATCGCGATGGCCCATCGCGGCCGGCTCAACGTGCTCGCCCACGTGCTGCAGAAGCCGTACGCGCAGGTGCTGGCCGAGTTCAAGGATCCGCTCTTCGCGCGCTCCGGCCGCATCGACCTCGGCTGGATGGGCGACGTCAAGTATCACGCCGGCGCCCGCTACGAGGTCGACGGCGACGGCCGGCCGCAGTCGCTCATCATCAGCATGCCGCCCAACCCGAGCCACCTCGAGGCGGTCGATCCGGTGCTCGCCGGCATGGCGCGCGCGGCGGCGTCCGCCGTCGACCGGCCGGGCGCGCCGGTGCTCAGCACCGAGAAGGTTTTGGGGATTCTGATCCACGGCGACGCCGCGTTCCCCGGGCAGGGGGTCGTCGCCGAGACGCTCAACCTGTCACGGCTCGCCGGCTATGAAGTGGGCGGCATCATCCACCTCATCGCCAACAACCAGCTCGGATTCACCGCCGGCCCGAAGGAGTCGTACAGCACCAGCTACGCCAGCGGCCTGGCGCGCGGCTTCAAGATCCCCATCGTGCACGTCAACGCCGACGATGCGGTCGCCTGCATCGAGGCGGCGCGGCTGGCGTGGGCGTACCGGCATCGCTTCCGCCTCGACTTCCTGATCGATCTCGTGGGCTACCGGCGCTACGGGCACAACGAGGGCGACGAGCCGGCGTTCACGCAGCCGGAGATCTATCAGATCGTCGCCGGCCACCCGACCGTGCGCGATCGCTACGCCCGCCAGCTCGGGGCGGACGGCGCGGTGCCGGCCGAGGACGCCGAGGCGCTCGTGAAGAAGCACATGCGCGTGCTCGAGGACGCCTACGCCGCGCTCAAGCCGGAAGAGGACTACCTGCCGCCGCTGCCGGACGTGCCGCCGAGCGGCGCCGCCGGCCGCGTCCAGACCGCCGTGCCGCTCGAGCGGCTGACCGCGCTCAACACCGGCCTGCTGCAGGTGCCCGACGGCTTCTCGGTGCACCGCAAGCTGGAACGGGCGCGCGAGCGGCGGCGCACGCTGCTCGACCAGCCCGACGAGCCGTCGGTGGACTGGGCCTCGGCCGAGGAGCTCGCCTTCGCGTCGATCCTCGAGGACGGCATCGCGATCCGGCTGACCGGCGAGGACGTCGAACGCGGGACGTTCAGCCAGCGCCACAGCGTCCTGCACGATGCGGTCACCGGCGACGAGCACGTGCCGCTGGCGGCGCTGACGCAGGCGCGCGCCGCCTTCGAGGTCCACAACAGCCCGCTGTCGGAGAATGCCGCCATCGGCTTCGAGCTCGGCTACAACATCCAGGAACCGCGCCGCCTGGTCGTGTGGGAGGCGCAGTACGGCGACTTCATCAACGGCGCGCAGGTGGTCCTGGACGAGTACGTCACGTCCGGCCGGGCGAAATGGGGGCTGTCGCCCTCGCTCGTCCTGCTGCTGCCGCACGCCTACGAGGGGCAGGGGCCGGATCACTCGAGCGCGCGGGTCGAGCGTTTCCTGCAGGCGGCGGCCGACACCAACATCCGCGTCGCCAACTGCACCACCGCCGCGCAGTACTTCCACCTGCTGCGGCGGCAGGCGTTGCTGCTCGACACCGACCCGCTGCCGCTCGTGGTGCTGACGCCGAAGAGCCTGCTGCGCCACGCGGCCACCGCCTCGCCGGCGCGCGAGCTGGCGCAGGGCCGCTTCCAGCTGGTCATCGACGATGCCGACGCGCAGCGGCGCGCCGGATCGATCCGGCGCGTGGTGCTGTGCAGCGGCAAGATCTTCGTCGACCTGGTCACCAGCGAACAGCGACGCAACGCCGGCAGCGTCGCCGTGATCCGCGTCGAGCAGCTCTATCCGTTCCCGGCCGACCAGCTGGCGAGCGCGCTCGCCGGCTACCCGAAGCTCCGCGAGGTCTGCTGGGTGCAGGAAGAGCCGGAGAACATGGGGGCGTGGGAGTTCGCGCGCCCGGCCCTCGAGCACGTGATCGACGGACGGTGGCCGCTGCGCTATATCGGCCGCGTGCGCAATTCGAGCCCCTCGGAAGGCTCCGCTGCGTGGCACGCGCTCAACCAGCGCGCTATCGTGAAGCAGGTGTTCGAGGACAAGTCGGCGACCAGGGACGCCGACCGCGTCCTGTCCAAACAGGTATAGCTACCTCCATATGACCAACATCATCGTCCCCGAGCTCGGCGAATCGATCGTCGAAGCGCGCGTCGCCAAGTGGCTGAAGCAGGAGGGCGACCGCGTCGAAACCGGCGACCCGCTGGTCGAGCTCGAAACCGAGAAGATCGACCTCGAGGTGAGCGCCGATCGCCCCGGCGTCCTGCGCTCCATCAAACACGCGGCCGGCGCCGACGTCAAGGTCGGCGAGGTCCTGGCGGTGCTCGACGCCGCGACCGCGAGCCCCGCACCTGTCGCACCCGCCGCACCTGCCGCACCTGCCGCACCGCGCACCTGCCGCACCCGCCGCACCTGCCGCACCTGACGCACCTGTCCGTTCCACTCCCACCGCCCGCAACGTCGCACGCGGAGAGGGCGTCAAGCTCGAGTCGGTGGCGCCGAGCGGGCCGGGCGGCCGGGTGATGAAGCACGACGTGCTGCGCGCCAAGGTGCCGGCCGGTCGAACCGCCGCGGCGGCGCCAGCCGCGGGGGCGCGCCCGGAGGAACGGGTCCGCATGTCGAAGCGGCGGGCCACGATCGCGCGCCGCCTGGTCGAGGCGCAACACAACGCGGCCATGCTCACCACTTTCAACGAGGTGGACATGAGCGCGGTCATGGGGCTGCGCGCGCGGCGCAAGGAGGCGTTCACCAAGCAGTACGGCGTCGGGCTCGGGATCGTTTCGTTCTTCGTCCGCGCCGCCGTCGGCGCGCTGAAGGCCATGCCGCAACTGAACGCCGAGATTCAGGGCGACGAGATCGTCCTCAAGCGCTACTACGACATCGGCATCGCCGTGGGCGCCGAGGGCGGGCTGGTCGTGCCGGTGATTCGCGATGCCGATGGCCGGAGCTTCGCCGAGGTCGAGAGCGCGATCCGCGATTTCGCCACGCGGGCGCAGGATGGCTCGCTGACGCTCGACGACCTCAAGGGCGGCACGTTCACCATCACCAACGGCGGGGTCTTCGGCTCGCTGATGAGCACGCCGATCCTCAACCCGCCGCAAGTGGGGATTCTCGGCCTGCACAAGATCCAGGACCGCGCGGTCGCCGTCGACGGCCAGGTGGTGGTCCGCCCGATGATGTACCTGGCGCTCAGCTACGACCACCGCATCGTCGATGGCCGCGAGGCGGTGCAGTTCCTGGTGCGGATCAAGGACTACATCGAGGATCCCGCGTGGATGGCGATCGCGTAGGCGCCGCGCCGGCGCTCAGCGCCGGCGGAGCGTCTGCATCGCGCCGAGCTCCTGGCTGACGTAGGAGGCGCGGTTGCGGGCCACGCCGATTACGTGGTTTCGCGCCGTATCGTGCTCCTCCAGCGAGTACGGCTTGACCGGGTCGTCGCGCAGGGCGTCGTAGATCAGGTCGGTCTGCCGGCGAACCTCGTACTCGAACCACGGCAGCTCCTCCGCTCCGGTCGGCTCGCTCGCCGACGCCACGGCTTCGGCCAGCACGGCGTGATAGAGCGCGCTCAGCTCGGGCACTTCCATCGCCTTGCGCATCAGGACGTTTTCCTCGTGCCGCATGTGGATCGGGAACTCGATCCCCCAGAACGCGTTGTCCTCGTCCCACGGCAGGAAGACGTGCCGCGAGGAATTCTCCAGACGATAGAAGTAGAAGTTGTTCATCCCCGCGTAGCCGAGGAAGCCGTCGTTCTGCCCGACGAAGTTCTGTCCGGCCATGTAGCGGACGAACGCCTGCAGATCGAGGTGCTCGCCGAGTGCCGAGAGGAACTGCGACGAGGGTAGTTCGTTGGCCAGGCGAACCAGGTTCTCGATCGGGCCGAACTTCTCGGCGGCGCTCTTGTTCTCGTGCGTCTTCGGATCGAAGCGCGCGGCATACGCGGCCAGGTCGGACCCGAGATAGCTGAAGGTCCACGGATCGAGGTAATCGAACTCGTAGAGATAGCCGTCGTTCTGCGTGTCGTCCTCGATGGCGCCGAAGATGCGCGCCAGGAAGTTCTTGTCGATCGACTCGACGAGGGCGTAGACGCCGACGTAGTGGTCGTTGACGTAGAGCCGCGTGTGGGTCTCGCGCGGGGTGGGAATGCCGATGCGTGCGAACAGGCGCATGGTCACCGTCTCGCGGATACCCGACGGATCCTGCGTCAGGTTGTCGAGCACGAGCGACTTCAACCCGAGGAAGGTCTTGTCGAGTGCGTAGCGGTCGAAGTCCACGCGCAGGCCGGGCTTGACGCCGCTGCGCGACCCGAGCCCGCGCGAGCGGATGCCGGTATTGTGGATGGTCTGGCCGTTCCACACGAAGTCGGCGGGATAGTACGTGTTCTCCTGGAAGTTCGCCTTCAGCTTCTCCCAGTCGGTCGTGTGCAGCCGCAGGTCGATGCGCTGGAGCACGTCGGGGTTGAACAGGTCCGCCGACGTCTGCGCCAGAGCGGCGGGCGCCGTGGCGGCAAGCAGCACCGCGGCACAGGCGACCGTCCGCCACCGTGCCCTCGTCGAAGTCATGACATCACCTCTTCAGAAAACCAGTTGCAGCCGTCCGACACCGGACCAGAACGTGGTCGTTCCGGACTGCGGCGTGCGCG
This sequence comes from uncultured Acidobacteriota bacterium, assembly GCA_963707795.1. Lineage (GTDB taxonomy): Bacteria > Acidobacteriota > Vicinamibacteria > Vicinamibacterales > UBA2999 > JACCSI01. Next base: position 3,527,482 of record OY970174.1, read on the forward strand.
GCGGATCGTCGAACTCCTCGCGGATGGCGTTGGCCGCCAGGCGCACCCAGCGATTGGGGAACCAGTTGACCCCGACGGTCCACACCGAGTCGCTGTTGGGCAGAATGTGCGCGGCGCGCGGGTTGCTGAACGCCGGCCCGACCTTCTCGGCGCTCTCGAAGCCGAGGGTGTCGTAGCGCACTCCCACTTCGATCGCGCCGGGACCCCCGCGGAACAGCGGCCGGCGGGGCCGGTTGAAGCCGGCCTTGTCCTCGCCGGTGACCAGCCAGGTCGCGCTCGCGTACCAGCCGGTCGTGATGACGTCCGACAAATCGACGTCACCCAGGCCCTGGTTGCGCCGCTCCTCACGCGCCTGCATCCATTCGGCCGTGAGGCCGACAGGACCGGGCGTATAGTGCAGTTCGGTGCCCACCCGCGTGCGCCTTCCTTTGACATAGACGGGTTCGAAGAACTCCTCGGTTCCGTAAACCGTTTCCCCGCGCAAACTATTGAGGCCTTCCGGTACATCGACGACGCCCAGGGCGAACCCCACACGAAGGTTCTCGAATGTCTCCGCCAGGGGACGCAGCGGCGTCGCGGTCACCCTCCCTGCAATAGACGGACCCAGCTCGGGAATGTCCCCGCTCAGCACGAACTGCGGTTCCTGCAGCCGCCCGTTGTCACCATCGTCTTTGAACAGGCCGATCTGGTAGGTGAAGCCACGCTGGAGAAAGCGCCCGTGGGCCATCACGCCCTTGTCGCGGGCCGGCGGAATGGCGGTGGAGGCGAGCGTCCGGTAGACGAAGTCGACGTCGGTGATGCCAGTCAGCTGCTCGTGGCCGAACGGCACCTTGAACCGCCCGGCCATGACTTCGAGTTGCCGGAAGGTGCGCCAATTGGCAAACACGTCGCGCCACCGGCCGTCGCGCGGGAAATCGCGCTCGATCTGGAACTCGAGGTGGTTGCCAATCTCGCCGTTCACCCCCCAGCGGCGCACCCGGAAGTCGAACTCGTCCTCGCCGATGTCCGGGTCGAAGCCGCGGCCGTCCCATTGCAGCTTGAGCCGCAGGTCGAGGCGGACGTGTTCGCCGAGCTGGATCGACGGGCGGTTGCGCCAGTAGACTCCGGTCCGCGGGCCCTCTTTGTCCTGCCCCGCCGCCGTGGCCGGGACAGCGAGGAGCACGGCGATGAGAACTGCGCGCGCGGCGCCACCAGGCATGCCTGACATGGCGTGCATTGTAACTGGAGGCTCCAGCCGATACGGGTGGCGAGCCCGCCGGACAGGGGCGATAGGATTGCATCCGTGAGCAGCCGTTGGACCGCGTGTATCGGCGTCGCGCTGGCCGTTGCCGCCGCGTGCAGCGACGGCCCGCGCACCCCGTCCGGACCGTCGCCGCCGCCCATCGGCCCGGTTCCCGAAACGGCGACGGTGATCGCGGTCGGCGACATCGGCGAATGCGGCTCGCCCGCGGTCGGCCAGACGGCGCGCCTGGCGGAGGCGATCGACGGACCGCTGTTGCTGGCGGGCGACCTCGCCTACTCACACGGCTCGATGCGTAACTTCATCGAGTGCTTCGATCCGGAGTGGGGGGCCAACCGCCGCCGGTGGCGGCCGGTGCCGGGCAACCACGAGTACGAAACCCCGTCGGCCGCCGGCTACTTCCAGTACTTCGGCGAAGCGGCAGGGGTGGGCTACTATGCGTTTCGCGCCGGGCCCTGGCTGGTGCTGATGCTCAACTCGAACATCGACGTCCGTGCCGGTTCGGCGCAGTACGAGTTCGCGCGGGCGGAACTGGCGTCGCACCGCGTCGAGTGCGCCATGGCCGTGTGGCACCATCCGCTGTTCTCGTCCGGACCGAACGGACCCAACGCCTTCATGCGCGATCTGTGGAGCCTGCTCCACCGCGAGGGCGTCGACGTCGTCGTCGCGGCGCACGATCACCTCTACGAGCGCTACGGCAAGCAGGACGCCGACGGGCGTTCCGACGCCGCCGGCATTCGCCAGTTCATCGTCGGCACCGGCGGTGCGCGGCTGTACGGATTCCAGCGCATGGCGGCCAACTCGCAGGCCCGCGTCGCCGCGCATGGCGTGCTGCGCCTGACCTTGCAGCGCTCGGCCTACGACTGGGCCTTTCTCGACGTCGCCGGCGCAATCGCCGACGCCGGGGGCGATCGCTGTCATTGAGCGGCAAGCGGATCGCGCTCGATCGGGTGATGGCGCAGCGCGACCGATCGCGCGGGTTGCTGATTGCGTTCGAGGGTCCCGACGGCTCGGGCAAGACCACGCAGCGCAAGTTGCTGCACAAATGGCTGCGGTCGCAGGGACATCCGGTGGTGTCCACGCGCTGGGCATCGTCGCCGCTGGTCAAGCCGCTCATCCGGGTGCGCAAGAAGATCCGGGCGCTGTCGCCGCTCGAGTTCTCGCTGCTGCATGCCATCGATTTCCGCCACCGGCTCGACAGCGAGATCCTGCCGGCCTTGTGGGCGGGCAAGACCGTGCTCGCCGATCGCTACCTGTTCGCGGCGCTGGCCCGCGACGCGGCGCGCGGGCTGGACTTCGACTGGCTGCTGCACGCCTATGCCCCGCTGCTGTGGCCCGACCTGGTCGTCTACTTCTCGATGCCGTCGCAGAGCTCGAGCCGGCGCGTGGCGTCCACCCGCCAGCCGCGGTTCTACGAGTCCGGGCAGGACGTGACCGGGGTCGAGGATCCGCTGGTCAGCTACCGCGGCTTCATCGATCGCGTGATACGCGAGTACGACAACCTCGACACGATCTTCAAGTTCGTGCGGGTGGACGCGGAGCAGGCCGTCTACCGGCAGCATCAGCATGTGCGGCGGCTGGTGGCGGCCGCGGCGCGACGCCCGTGGCCCGAGTACAGCGCGGACGCCGTCCGCGAATGGCTGCGCCGGACGCCAGGCTCTCTGGCCGAGGCTGGCGATGACTGAGCGGCGGTCGCGCAGGAGCGGCACCGCGCCGGCGGGAGCGAGCCCGGTGACGGGGCTCGTCGCGGTCGAGGGCGTGCATGGCCCGGATGTCGCCGAGGCCGCGTCCATCCTCGCGCACGAGCTCACCGCGGCGCAGGTCACCTCGGGCATCAGCCGCTGGGATGCCTCGGGACTGTTCGGCGACGTCGCCGCCGCGGCGGCGGCCGCGCGCGACGTCTCACCCCGCACGCTGATGCTGCTTTACGCCGCCGACCTCGCGTTCCGGCTGCGCTGGGAGATCGCGCCGGCCCTGGAAAGCGGGCTCATCGTGATCGTCGCCCCGTACGTGGAGACGGCGACGGCCTTCGGCGTCGCCGCCGGCCTGCCCGCCGACTGGTTGCAGACGCTGTTTCGCTTCGCGCCGGCGCCCGCGCGCACGGTGGTGCTGCGCGACCGGCGCCCGGACCGGGTGTGGAAACGGCAACCCGATCGCGGCCTGGGCGAGCTCGCCGCCACGCTGCTCGACGGCGCGCCGCCGGCGTTCGGACGCAAGAAGACACGGCGGACGATGTCGGAAGGACTCGCCGACGCCGCCGAACGGCACGGCGGCCTCGTCCGCCGCAAGGAACTGGCGGCGGTGGCGGTGGCGATCGTCACCGCCCGCTCGCAGCCGCCCGTCGTGATGCCGCCCGACGCCTGAGACGCCTGCGCGGCCCCCCGCTCACGCCGCGCGGTCGCCGGGCAGCACGGTGACCGATTTTCCCGCCCTGGCGCTCAGCTCCAGATAGAACCGGTTCAGCGCCTTCACCACGGCTGGCGTCTCGCTGACGAGCGACACCTCGCGGCGGAAATCGAGACTGAGCGCCGACATCGCCATGCTGCCGAGCAGCACGCGACTCTCGTCGATGATCAGCAGCTTGCCGTGCGGGACCAGCGTCCCGATGGGCTGCCGCCCGATGAGCGAGACGGCAATGCCTTCCTCGCGCCGTTGCCGCAGCAGCGCGACCACATCCGGATCCGACAGCTTGTGATCGAGGACGCGGATGCTGCGGCGTGCCCCCGCCAGCAACGCGCGCATGCGTGCCCGCGCCCCTTCCGGTCCGACGATCAGCCGCGGGCTGAGTCGGTGGCGCGGCAGCACCCGGCGGCCGGCGGCGTCGAGGGCGAACAGCGTCGCCAGCGATCGCACCACGCTGCGCTCGTCGGTGGCCAGGACGAAGTCCCAGGTGCGCGCGAAGCACTTCCGGGTCGGGTTGAGCGTGGCGACGAGGGCGGTGGTGCCGTCCGCGATCAGGTACTTGGCGTGGTACTTCACGACCGGATCGCGGTAGTGGTGGACGGTCGCGCCCATCTCTTCGAGCGTCCGCCACAGCTTGCGCAGGGTCTTGCGGCCGCCTTTCGCGCGCTTGGTGAGGATGGCGTCCACCTTGACGCCGCGCTCGAGCGCCGCGGCCAGGGCGTCGAGGACCGCGTAGTCGTTGCAGCGGAAGAGCGAGAGCGCCAGCCGCTGGTGGGCGCCGGCGATGACGTCGAGCAGCGCCTGCCGGCGCGCCTCCGGGGTGATGAAGATGCGTTCGCCGGCCACGTCAGACACGTTTGGGCGGAGACCAGGAGACGTTCTTGATGCCGGCCCTGCCGTCATCCATGAGCTGACTGCTCAGGTCCTCGAGCGAATCGTGCGGCGCCAGCGTCGCCAGGTAGCGGACGGTCGCCTCGTCGCCCTGCTCCACTTCGCGCGGCTCGAACACGATGTGGTTGACCGCGAAGACCTTCTGGATGTGATGCATGGGGAAATCCCGTCCCTCGGCCACGATCTCGACCAGCATCTGCCGCGGCCGATCCGACGCGAACAGGTTGAGGATCGGGAACATCGCGCACAGGAACACCGTGCCCAGGCCGGCGACCGCGAACCCGCCGAGCCCGGCCGCCATGCCCAGCCCCATCAGCAGGAACAGCACCGTGATGTCGCGCGCGTCGTCGACTGGCGTGCGGAAGCGGATGATGCTGGCGGCGCCGGCGATGCCGAATGCCCGCACCAGCGAACTGCCGATGATGATCATCATCAGCGCCCCGGACACGCAGAGCAGCACCTGGGCCTGCTCGATCGTCGGGTTGGGCGCCCGATCCGAGCGGTAGTGGCGCTGCACGATCGTCACCATCATCCCGATCACCGCCGCCACCACCAGCTTGGCCAGCTCGAACAGCGGCGCCGGACTGGTGGCCGGCGACGGGCCGCCCGGGACACCGAGCGGGTACTGGCCGCTGGACTCCATCCCGACCATGTCCGGCCAGACGTAGCGCGTCGCCACGAGGGCCGGCGCCGACCCCCGCGACCATCACGGCGGTGAGGATGCGCGGCCACGGCCACGGCCGATCGCGGGCTACGGTCACCGAATCGCGGATGGTGAAGACCTGCTCCAGATTCGACAGGCGCAGGACGCTCGCGCACGCGGGCGTTCGCCGCGACCAGGCAGAACTGCCGCCCCAGGCGCTCGGCGGTGGTGTGCCCGCGCACCAGCGCGCGGACGCCGGCGCTGTCGATGACCGGCACGGCCCGCAGGTCGACGAAGAGACGATGCACGCCCTGCTTGAAGCTGGTTTGGATCAGCTGCTCGAGCTGCTCGGCGGGACCGCCGGCCACGAGGTGCTCCTGCGGCGACAGCACGAGCTCGCGCGCGTCGGCCCGCGGAGGAAACACTGACATGCGACGTCGGATGATAGCAGGGCCCTTGGTTTCAGGCCCCAGGCCTCAGGCCCCAGGCCCCAGACAGGTGCCAGGTTTCAGGTGCCAGGCGCCAGGCGCCAGACAGGTGCCAGGTTTCAGGTGCCAGGCGCCAGACACGTGCCAAGTGCGAGACAGGTGTCAGGTGGCAGGCGCCAGGCGCCAGACAGGTGCCAGGTTTCAGGTGCCAGGCGCCAGACAGGCTCCAGGTGCCAGGTGCCAGGTGCCAGAAGGTCCCAGTCCCTGATGCCCGGCCCCTGACGCCCGGGGCCTGGGGCCTGAAGCCTGGCCCCTGGGGCCTGGCGCCTGGCGCCTGAGGCCTGAAGCCTGGCGCCTGGCGCCTGGGCCCGAGGCCTGGAGCCTGGAGCCTGGAGCCTGGGGCCTGGGCCCTGGAGGCCTGAAGCCTGGCCCCTGACGCCTGAGGCCTGAGGCCTGGGGCCTGAGCTTGCGCGGGCGGACGGTCCGGTGGACGATATCGCATGGTTCATCGGCTTCTCGCCCTGTTTCTCGTGCTCGCACTGCCGCTCGGGCTCGCCGAGCCCACGGCCGCCGCGCGGCAGCCGCAACCGGCAGCCACGGTCACCGCCGTTCCCGCCCCACCCGACGTCGCGGCGCCGCCAGCCGATGCGACGCGAACCGCATCGGGGCTGGCGTACAAGGTGCTGCAGAAGGGCACCGGCGACGCGCATCCCGCCACCGAGGAGATGGTGACCGTGCACTATACGGGCTGGACCACGGACGGCAAGATGTTCGACAGCTCGGTCGCGCGCGGCACGCCCAACAGGTTTCGCGCCGGCGCCCTGATCAAGGGCTTCAGCGAAGGGCTTCAGCTCATGGTGGTCGGCGAAAAACGCCGGCTGTGGATCCCCGAAGAACTCGCCTACAAGGGGCAGCCGAAGCGGCCGCAGGGGATGCTCGTCTTCGACGTCGAGCTGCTGGAGATCACGGCGTCGCCGACGGTGGCGCCGCCCGACGTCGCCGCACCGCCGGCGGACGCGAAGAAGACGCCGTCGGGACTCGCCTACAAGGTGCTGCGCGAAGGCAAGGGATCGCATCCCGAGCGCCGCAGCCGCGTCACCGTGCACTACACCGGCTGGACGACCGACGGCAAGATGTTCGACAGCTCGGTCGCGCGCGGCACGCCCGCATCCTTCGGGCTCGACGAAGTGATCGACGGCTGGACCGAAGGCGTGCAGTTGATGGTCGAGGGCGAACGCACGCGCTTCTGGATCCCCGAGCGACTCGCCTACAAGGGGCAGGGCAGCGCGCCGCGTGGCATGCTGGTGTTCGACATCGAGCTCATCGCGCACAAGGCGCCGTAGCTCTCGCATATGGCCGTGGCCATCACGGTCGATCGCGGCGACCTGGGCGTCCGGGTGGACCGGGTGCTGCTGCGGCACCTCGGGCACACCCCCGGCGTGAGCCGCAACCGGCTGCAGCGACTGATCGGCAGCGGCGCCGTGCAGATCAACGGGCGGATCGTGTCGCGCCCCTCGACCCGCGTGGCCGCCGGCGACGTGCTCACCGTCACTTTGCCGGCGCGCCGCCCGCGCGCGACGCCGGCCGCCGAACCGCTGCCGCTCGCCATCCTCTACGAGGACGAGCACCTGCTCGTCGTCGACAAACCGGCTGGCCAGGTGGCCCACCCGGCGTTTCGACATACGACCGGAACGCTGCTCAACGCCCTGCTGGCGCACGCCGGCGGCCGGTGGACGCCCGCCCTGCTCAGCCGCCTGGACAAGGGCACCTCGGGGCTCGTGCTCGTGGCCAAGAGCAAGGCGGCGCAGACGGCGCTGCAACGATCCGGAGAACGGAACGAGATCGAGAAGGACTATCTGGCGATCGTCGCCGGCCGCCCGCCCGGACGCGGGTCCATCGACCTCGCCCTGGATCGCGATCCGTGGGATCGACGGCGCGTCACCGTGCGAGACCGCGGAGGTGTGCCGAGCGTGACGCGCTTCGAGCGCCTGCAGGCCGCCCAGATTGCTCCCGGGCGATGGCGGTCACTCGTCCGCTGCCGGCTGGTCACCGGCCGGATGCACCAGATTCGCGTGCACCTGGCGGCAAAAGGGTGGCCGATTGTCGGCGATCCGGTGTACCGGGGGCACACGCGGCGTTCGCTCGCGCCGCCGCCCGACCCGGCGGAGCCGACGCTGCACCGTCAGGCGCTGCATGCCTGGCGTCTCGCGTTCACGCACCCGGTCAGCGCCGCGCGCGTGGAGGTGACCGCTCCGATTCCGGCCGACCTGCAACGGCTGGTGGACGATATCTACGCGTCCACGCGCGCCATCGTCTCCGCCACCGTGCCGAGCGCCGAGTAGTCGGTGTCGTCCCGGCCATCGGCGAGCAGCACCGCCAGCAGTTGCTGCACCACCGCGGTCACCGGCGCCGGCGTACGCGCCTCGTTCAGCGCGTCCATGACGATGCGCAGGTCCTTGCGGTAGAGGCGCACGGGAAACCCGGGCTTGAAGTTCTTCTGCAGCAGACGCTCGCCGTGGACGTCGAGGACGCGGCTCGCCGCGAAGCCGCCGAGCAGCGCCGCACGGACCTTGCCCGGATCGACGCCCGACTTGCGGGCCAGCGCGAACGCCTCCCCCACCGCCGCCAGGGTGCCGCCGATGACCAGCTGATTGCAGGCCTTGCAGATCTGGCCCGACCCGGACTCACCGAGATGGACGATCCGTTCCGGGTTGCCCATCGCCTCGAGGATCGGGCGCACCTCGCCGAGCGCGGCGGCATCGCCGCCCACCATGATCGACAACGTTCCGTCGATGGCGCCGATCTCCCCGCCGCTGACGGGAGCGTCGAGCATCGACGCGCCGCGGGCCGCGGCGGCGGTGGCGAGCGCCCGCGCCGTGGCCGGCGCGATGGTGCTCATGTCGATGAGGATGGTGCCCGGCTGGATCGCGGACAGGACGCCATCGGGGCCTGTCAGCACGCGCTCGACATCGGGCCCGTCGGGCAGCATGGTGACGATGCGCGTCGCCTGCCGCGCGACCCCGGCTGGCGAGTCCGCGCCCACCGCGCCGGCGGCCACGATCTCGTCGACCGGCGCGCGGCTGCGGCTGTGGACGACGAGGCGAAAGCCACGCCGCAGGAGGTTGCGCGCCATGGGGCGGCCCATGACGCCCAGTCCGATGAACCCGACCGTCGCTGCACTCATGCGCGCGACCATAGCACGCACGCTGCGCGCCGCGCCGCCCCTACCGCTTCTTCGCCGCCTTCGCTCCCGCCCGCCGCTTTCGCGCCACCGCGGGCCGCCGCGTCCGCGCCGAAGACTTCTTCGCGGCCTGCTTCCCGCGTGCCGGCGCGGCCTTCGCAACACGCTTCCGCGCGGACTTCGCAGCCGGGCGCTGTGCAGCCCTGGTAGCCGGACGCTTCGTCGCCTTGCTTGCGGCCGCGCGCTTCGTCGCTGCTGCGGCCGCGCGCTTTGCAGTCGCCGGTTTGCGCGGTGCCGATCCTGCCGTGCGCTTCGCGGTCGTGGCGCGCGACGGCTTCTTCGCGGTGCGCGCGGGCGCCCCAGCAGACTGGCCCTGCTCACCGCTCCCTCGCTCGGCCCCGGCGACCGGCTCCTGCTCCGGTGTCGCGCCACCTTCCGGATGGGTCATCCACGGGGGTAACGCTTTCTGATGGCGGCCGCGGCGGCCTCCGGGACTCTGGTCCTGCTGTTTCCACCGCTCGCGCGCGAGGTCGTCCGGCGACAAGCGGCCGGCGGTGGTGTAGTGATCGGGGTTGACCTTGTTCTGACGGCTCACGCTGACTCCTGGGACAGTAAGAAGAATGACCGGCACCATGCCGGGACGCACCAGACTAGATGCGGAATCGGAGAAACGCGCCGACCCCGCCGAACTCCTTCAGCAATGCCGGGTCCTCGATGATGCGGATGCGCGCGCCGGTCTGCTGTGCACGGGTCACCAGCTCGTCCGACAGCTTCAGCTGATTCTCCTCCGCCGGCGCCGCCGCGGACGTCGCCACGACGACGTCGCCGGTGGGCGAGTCTTCGGGAAACTTCTGCACCGCCTTCAGGTCCTGCGGCGTCGCGCTGATCAGCAGTTCGTCCACCTGGCCCATCTGCAAGGCGCGCAGCGTGGACTCGGGGCCGACGACGCCAAGGCCGTTGCTCTGCCACGCGCCCAGCAGTTCTCCCACCCGCTCGCTGTCGGTCTCGGCGTCTTTCTGCCGCAGCGCCTCGAGCGTGGCCTGGACGATCTCGTCCTCGCCGGCGCTGCGTTCGATCTTCACGACGTCCACCAGTTTCTCGCGCAGGTGCGCTGGCAGCTCCTCTTTGAGCAGCGGCACGACCACGTCATCCCCCGCGACGACCACGTGCTGAATCTCCTCGTCGCGCACGATCCGCTCGAGCGTCTCGACGACTTCCTTGACGTGATGGAGGTGGAAGTTCTCCGCCCGCCGCTGGTAGCGGGCCTGCGACCAGCCGCCCATCGAGCTGCGCCGCGTCTTGGTCCCGGTCACCTCCTCGCGCTTCTCCACCGAGCCCAGGCCGAACACGAAGATGCGTGCCTGGTTGGTGTCGAGGACAACGGAGGCGTAGCGCGGATACTGATCGAAGAGCCGCGCCAGCGGATAGAGGTGCGGGACCGGGCCGAGGAAGAGCCAGTGCTCGTCGAGCGGCGCGTCGAGCTGCACCGCGTCGAAGAACTCGCCGACCCCGGCGGCGGCGAAGATCGCCAGGCCGTTGGATGACCGATGGACCTCGTCCTCCAGGTACGACTGGATCCGTGCCGCATCGCGCTCGAGGCTCTCGCGCGCCGCCGGCTTGTCCTCGAAGGCCTTCAACCGCTCCGCGAACGCCTTGCGCAGAAACGTCTCGTAGTTGTCCCGGCCGTGCTGATCGGGGGTCAGGTTCAGATACAGGCTGACGACGGGCAGGTCGACGGGCTCGAAGTTGGCCAGTTTCTCCAGTCGGTCGCGCAGAGGGGTGTCGAAGGCCGGGCCGTTGTTTGACATGTGTCGGGGGTCCTGCAAGCTATATACCGGGGGAATTGAGGACGACCGCTTCGCCGCGGTCACGGATGAGCCGGTCGAATCGCTCGACGATCAACGCCCGGCGTTCGAGGATAGCGCTGATCTCACGCCGCGTGAGGTACTCGCCCGCCACGCGACGGAGGTCGTCCTCGCTCAGCGCGCGGAGCGCGGCATAGAGGGCGCGCCCGCAGTTCTGCAGCGTCTCCGGAAACCGCAGCTCGCCTTGCAGGCGGAAGGCGCGTGAGAAATCGATCATGATCAGGCGCCAGTCCTTGGTGTAGAGGATGTTGCCCTTGTTGCGGTCGGTGTCGCGCACCAGCTCCGCGAAAATCACCATGCGCTGCCGCTGCCGCGAGTAGGCCACCGAATCGGGCGGGCGCGTGTTGCTCTGCTCCCGCTGCAGCTCGTCCATCAGCACGTCGTCCACCCACCACGAGAGGGAGCCGGGGTGGCCCTGGATGACACGCTCGACGGTGACCGGCATCATGTCGTCGAGGTCCAGGAGGCGCGCGATCTCGTAGGCCGCGATGTTGTACTTGTAGGAGTCGACGAAGTCGAGCTCGCCGGCGCGCTTGCGGCCGCGCATGCGATCGGCCACGGACGTGCGGTCGTCGATCGACTGGTAGCCGGCGTCGTGGGTAATGGTCCCGTCGCTCAGCGTGAGGCGCAGCGATCCCGTGATGCCCTTGCCTGCGGCGCGGGTGCGGATGACCTTGGCGGTGAGGAGGAACGCGCGCTTCTGTTCGGCGGTGAGCGCGGCGGCCGTTTGTTCGGGCGGCGACGCGGCCTGTTGAGCGGACGACGATGGCGCGCTCAGGGCGGCGGGGAGCGCAGGCGTGACGACGGCGAGCAGGCCGACGAGGAGGAGTCGCCGGGAGGTTCGCACGTCGCCGATTCTACCTAAGTCTCGACCGGAACGGCGCTCGCACGTCGGCCGCCGTGGCGTCCACGTCGTCAGACCGACAGCGTCTGACCGGACGGACCGACTTGCAGGGCAATGGCGGCGGCGTTGCGGACCGAGTACCTGGCGATGATGGACGACGCGGTCGTAGGGGACCGAGACGATCGCGGTCGCATCGCCGTCGGCATCGGGGTGGAGCAGGACGGTCGCCGGCTCGGCGCGGTCGGGCCGGGCGAGCTGCGCGGCCTCGGCCGGGGACACGAAGCCGATCACCGCCGTGGTGCCGTTCGCCAGGCGATGAATCTCGAAGTTGCGATAGTGTCGGACCGAGAACAGCGGCGAGGCGAGCGCCGGCGAGCTGGTGAAGCCGTAGACGCCGGCGGGCAGTTGCTCGGCGGCAAAACCCTCCTGCGCCGGGGTCACGGGATGGACGTCGTGCTCGCGGCGGAGCACCTCGCGGGCCGTTTCGCTGGACGGGGTCGGGGTCATGTCAGCTGCTGATTATAGCGGGGCGCTCGGCGCCACGGGTGTCGCGGCTCGCGAAACCTGCGCGCATCGATCGGTTTCTGCATAATCGCCCCGTCGGCCGGATGGCAGAATTCTAAAAGAGACCCGACCCCTTTTTTTTACTCAGCCGCCATGAAGGGGTATTTGAAGTCGCGCGGGGGGGCGAAGGTCTCCTTGACGCTGCGGGCGCTCACCCACCGCAGCAGGTTCATCTTCGACCCGGCCTTGTCGTTCGTGCCCGACGCCCGCGCGCCGCCGAACGGCTGCTGCCCGACCACCGCCCCGGTCGGCTTGTCGTTGATATAGAAGTTGCCGGCCGCGTTGCGCAGGGCCAGCGACGCCTCGCGCACCGCCGCGCGGTCGGTGGCGAACACCGCCCCGGTCAGCGCGTACGGCGAGGTCCCGTCCACGATCGTCAACATCTGCGGCCAGTCCTTGTCCTTGTAGGTGTACGTGGTCAGGACCGGGCCGAAAATCTCCTCGCACATCAGCCGGTAATCCGGCGTCTTCGCTTCGACCACCGTCGGCTCGACGAAATAGCCCTCGTCCCCGCGACACGTGCCGCCGTTGACAATCGTCGCGTTCTTCTTCGCGTCGTCGATGTAGCCGGCGATCTTCTTGAACGACTTCTCGTCGATGACCGCGCCCATGAAGTTGCGGAAGTCGCGCACGTCGCCGACCGAGATCTCGGCGATCATCGACGCCATCCGCTCCTTGATCGAGCCCGCCAGCGAGTGCGGCACGTAGGCGCGGCTGGCGGCGGAGCACTTCTGGCCCTGGTACTCGAAGGCGCCGCGCACCAGCGCCACCGCCACCTCCTGCGGGTCGGCGGAGGGGTGCACGACGACGAAATCCTTGCCGCCGGTTTCGCCGACCACCCGCGGGTAGGAGCGGTAGGTGCCCAGGTTCTGCCCCACCCGCTTGCCGATGCTGTTGAAGACGTCGGTCGAGCCGGTGAAGTGCACCCCGGCGAAGTCGGGATGATCCAGCAACTGGTTCGAGATGTCGGCGGCGTCGCCGGGAACGAAGTTGACGACCCCGGGCGGCAGACCGGCGGCCTCGAGGAGCTTCATGATGTAGTGCGCGCTCAGCATGGCGCTCGACGCCGGCTTCCAGATCACCGTGCAGCCCATCAGCGCCGGCGCGGTCGGCAGGTTGCCGCCGATGGCCGTGAAGTTGAACGGCGTCACGGCGTAGACGAAGCCCTCCAGCCCGCGATAGTCGGTCTGGTTCCAGACGCCGTGCGAGCTGAGCGGCTGCTCGCGGTACAGCTCTTCGGCGAACGCCACGTTGAAGCGCCAGAAGTCGACCAGCTCCGAGGCCGCGTCGATCTCGGCCTGGAACACCGTCTTCGACTGCCCGAGCATCGTCGCGGCGTTGAGCGTCTGACGCCACGTCGTGGTCAGCAGTTCGGCCGCGCGCAGGAAGACGGCGGCGCGATCTTCCCACGGCCAGTTCGCCCACTCCCGGCGGGCCTCGGCGGCGGCGGCGATCGCCTGTTCGACTTCCCTGGCGCCGGCCTTGTGCCAGTCGGCGAGCACGTGCGCGTGCTTGTGCGGCATGACCGCCTGGGCGGTCTTGCCGGTGCGAATGGCCTTGCCGCCGATGACCACCGGGATCTCGATGCGCTCGCCGGCCATCGCCGCCAGCCGCTCCTTGATCTCCGCACGCTCGGGCGAGCCGGGCGCGTAGGACAGGTTGGGGTCGTTCTGCGGCGCAGGAATGCGGCGCACTCCGGAAAACGAAGACATGGTCGCTCCTCAGCAGCCTCGATGGGCCACGCTAACACACCGCCTCACGCCCGCGCCCCCTCGACTTCCACCTTGATGTGGCGCCACTTGCCCTGCCGGAAGCGCAGGACGCTGAGGACGCAGCGGGTGAAATGGCCGAGGACGATCGCCTGCCAGATGTCCGACGATTGCAGCGGGCGGATCGACTGGATGATGGTGCACATGCCGATAGGGATGGCGACCTGCGAGGCCAGCGTGATGTACAGCGGGCTGCGCGTGTCGCCGGTGCCCTGTAACCCGCCGGTATACACCAGCGCGGTGGTAATGAAGAAGCCGGACACCGCCAGGTACATCAGCAGGCTCTCGCCGAGCGTCGCGACGTCGGGTTCGGTGGCGCCGAACAAGCCGAGCAGCGCGTGCGGAATCGCCACGAACGCCAGCCCCACGACCGCCGCCACCGAGAGGCCGATGCGCGAGGCGTGGTGGACGCCGGCGATGGCGCGCTCGGGATGACCGGCGCCGAGGTTCTGCCCGGCAATCGTCGCCGCCGCGCCCATCAGGCCGACCGACGTCCAGGTGATCATCGAAAACAGCTCGGTGTAGCCGATGGCGAAGGCGGCCTGCGCCGCCGCGCTCTGCTCGAGCGAGCCGATGAAGCGCAGCAGCAGCACGCCGCCGATGTTCATCGCAATGCCCTGCACGCCGGTGGGCAGGCCGAAGCGGAACAGCGCCCGGATGATGCTCCAGTCGAGCGTCCAGTTCATCCCGCGGGACAGCCGGATGACGGTGTCGCCGCGAAACAGGTGCCACAAGGCGTAAATGCTCACGGTCGCCGAGGCGATCGACGTGCCCAGCGCCGAGCCGGCGGTGCCGAGCGCGGGAATCGGGCCGAGCCCGCGGATGAGGATGATGTTGAGCACGATGTTGAGGACGGTCATGCTCACGCCGAGCCGCAGCGGCGTGCGCGCGTCGCCGGCGGCACGCAGCGCCGCCGACAACATGAAGAAAATCAGCATCCCGATGCTGCCGATGAAGCTGATGCGCAGGAACGGGAGCGCCTGCAGCTTGACCTCGGGTGCGGCATTGACCAGGTCGAGCAGCGTCGGCGCCAAGAAGTACCCCACCGCGCCCATCACGGCGTACATGCCGAGCGAGGTCAGAAACGCCTGCTGGACGACGCGATTGACGCGATCGGCGTCGCCGGCGCCGGCGAACCGGGCGACGAGCACCGCCTGGCCCGTGAACAGCGACGCCATGAAGACGATGACGACGAGAAAGATCTGCCAGCTGACGCCGATGGCGGCGTTGGCGGTGTAGCCGAGGAGCTGCCCGACCAGGATGTGATCGATTACGCCCTGCAGCCCGGCGACGAGGTTCTGCACCATCGTGGGCCAGGCCAGCTTCCACACCGCAGGGCTGATGGGGCCTTCGACGAGCGAACGATCGAACGGGGAGTGCTTCCGGGCCGGCACCGCATCCGACATGAACAGTTGATTCTAGCAGTGCTCTCCGGGCTCCCCCCGGGCCCGTTGTTATGCCGTGGCGCGCGCGGGCGGGCGAAGTGAGGACTGGAGGGGGCCCGCACATCGATACTCGCCGCGCGCGAAACGCAGGCCGGCCACGCGGTGGTGGTTTCCTCGCGGTGTTTGGACTCCCGGCCTTGGGACGCCGGGCGGTGAGCCGATCGGGCTAGAACAGCAGCCAGGCGCCGGCCCCGGCGAGGGCCGCCGCCGCGAGGGCAAGGGCGGGCCAGAGCAGGACCGCGGTGACGAGCAAAATCGCGAGCACCATCAGGAACGCCACTGGTCCCAACGGCCACACCAGCGCCGTCCCCACACGCGTCGGCCACGGGTCCGGCATCACGCCGAGCCCCACCGCTACGCCGATGACATAGACGACGAGCGCGGCCGTCATTCACCCACCCTTCCGCGCGATGCCCTACTGTCCATCACGCCCCAGCACCCGCCCCCCAGGTCGCCAAGTCGTTGCCACCCCGGGCAGGCCCCGGTAACCGCCACATCGGTCGCCGTCAATCAGCTCGACCGGCCTCAATCGAACAACCCTGGACAACCGTGAACCGTGCCCCGACCCACCGCACCTGTGCACCGCGCCGCACCTGTCGCACCTGTGCACCGCACCGCACCTGTGCACCGCACCGCACCTGTCGCACCCGTCGCACCCGTCGCACCTGTCGCACCTGTGCCCTGTCGCACCCGTCTCTTCACACATCCAGCGCCTGCGCCTCTTCCGCCCGTTCCATGATGAAGCGAAAGCGCGCCGACGCGTCCTTGCCCATCAGCTCGTTGATCACCCGGTCGGTAACCAGCTGGTCCGACACCTCCACCCGCAGCAGCCGCCGGGTGCGCGGGTTGAGCGTCGTCTCCCACAGCACCTTCGGCATCATCTCGCCCAGTCCCTTGAAGCGGGTGATCTCGGGCGTCGCCCGCCCGGTTTTCTGCTTCAGGATCTGCTCCTTCTGCGCCTCGTCCAGCGCCCAGAAGGTCTCCTTGCCGATGTCGATGCGATAGAGCGGCGGCTGCGCCAGGTAGACCTTGCCGCTGGCGACCAGCTGCGGCAGGTGGCGGTAGAGGAACGTCAGCAGCAGGGTGGCGATGTGATGGCCGTCGGAATCGGCGTCGGCGAGGATGATGACCTTGCCGTAGCGCAGCCGCGACGGGTCGAAGCCCTTGCCCACGC
The DNA here is from genome assembly GCA_963707795.1 of uncultured Acidobacteriota bacterium. Taxonomy (GTDB): domain Bacteria; phylum Acidobacteriota; class Vicinamibacteria; order Vicinamibacterales; family UBA2999; genus JACCSI01. The sequence continues at coordinate 3,543,929 of OY970174.1, forward strand.
CGCAGCCGAGCGCGGTGACCAGGTCGGCCAGTTCCTTGTTCTCCAGCACCTTGCCGGTGGCCATGCCCTCGGTGTTCATCACCTTGCCGCGCAGCGGCAGGATGGCCTGCCGCGCCCGGTCGCGCCCCTGCTTGGCCGATCCGCCGGCCGAATCGCCCTCGACCACGAACAGCTCGCTGGTGATCGATCCGGGGTTGGTGCAGTCGGAGAGCTTGCCCGGCAGCGTCACCCGCCCGGAGGTGGGCCCCTTGCGCACCACTTCCTGCTGCGCCGCCCGGCTGGCCTCGCGCGCGCGCGCCGCCAGGATGATGCGCGCGACGATCGCCTCGGCGATCGACTGGTTGTGATTGAGCCAGTGCTCGAGCGCAGGCCGCACCAGCCCGTCCACCGCCGACAGCATCTCGGGATTGTTCAGGCGATCCTTGGTCTGACCCTGGAACTGCGGCTCCTGGATGAAGATGGACAGCACGCCGGTCAGGCCTTCGCGGATGTCTTCGGCGGTGAGGGTCACGCCCTTCGGCGTCAGCGCATGCGTCTCGATGTAGTTGCGCACCGCCTTGCCCAGCCCGGCACGAAAGCCGTTCTCGTGCGTGCCGCCGGACCCGGTCGGAATCCCGTTGACGTAGCTGCGCAAATGCTCGTCGGTGGACTCCGTCCACTGCAGCACCAGCTCCGCCTTGAAACCATTGTCCTTGTGCAGGACGAACGGCGCCTCGTGCACCGGCTTCGATCCACGCTGGCCGACAATGGCGCGCAGATAATCCACCAGCCCCTCGTCGTGCTGGAACACGACCTTCTGGCCCGACGTCTCGTCGTCGAACACGATCTTGACGCCGCGATGGAGGTAGCCGGCCACGTCGAGCCGATCGCGGATCGTCGCCGCATCGAACTCGATCTTCGGAAAGATGGTCGGGTCGGGGTGGAAGTACACGGTCGTCCCCGACCCGCGCGCCGTCCCCACCTTCTTCAGGCCGCCGGCCGGCCGGCCCTGCTTGAACCGCATCTCCCACTGGTGGCCGTCGCGTTTCACGGTGGCGACGAGGTCGCGCGAGAGCGCGTTGACGACGCTGGCGCCGACGCCGTGCAGGCCGCCCGCCGTCTTGTAGCTGCCGGACTCGAACTTGCCGCCGGCGTGGAGCACCGTGAAGATCACCTCGAGCGCCGTCTTCTTCGTCTTGGGGTGCACGTCCACCGGGATGCCGCGGCCGTCGTCTTCGACGGTGATCGACGAGCCGTCCTCGTGCAGCGTGACCCGGATGGTCGAGGCGTAGCCGTTCATCGCCTCGTCGATGGCGTTGTCGAGGATCTCCCACACCAGGTGATGCAGCCCGGCGGCGCCGACGCCGCCGATGTACATGCCAGGGCGCTTGCGGACCGGATCGAGGCCCTCGAGAACGGTGATGTCTTTGGCGGTATAAGAGGACACGGCGTGATGATTATAGGGTCGAGGTGCGACGGGTGCGACAGGTGCGACAGGTGCGGTGCTGGTCTACGCCCGCCGCACCGTGCCGCGGTCGCCGTCCCAGCGCCAGACCGGTCCGCGGCCGGCCAGTTCGACACCACCCAGCCAGCGCGCGATGCCGCAGGTCCGGACGCGATCCAGATCGCCCGCCAGCACGCGACGGCCGTCGTCGGTCAGCACGATCTCGTCGTCGAGCGAGAGAGCGGCCTGCTCGCCGGGGTTTGGGTGGCCGTCATGAGGAACCTGTGCACCGGCGCGCGCGAGCAGCGGACGCGACGTGGCGAGCAGGGCGCCGATGTGGATGAGGAATGGCGCGTCGCCCATGAAGAGGGCCGCCTCGCGATCGTGATGAGCGGCGCGGTAGACATCGGCGACGCGGTGGATGCCGCGGTCCACCGCCTCGAGCGCCTGTTGCTCGGTACGGGAGAGGCCATTCGCCATGGACGGGAACTGCTCGAGGTGCCGCACCAGCGCCGGCCCGAGGCGCGGCATCGCGCCGACGCGCGGCACCGCGTCCACGACCGCCCGCGGATCGGGCGAACGGAAGGCGTCCCAGGCGTCGCGGGCGGCGAGGCGTGCGGACGATGTGACCTCGCGGCGCGCGGCGTACAACCCCTGCATCCGCGCCGCCGGCAGCCTGCCGAGGTACTCCTCGTCCGGCACGGCGGTGAGACGCGGCGAACCATCGAGCGGCATCCGGTCGAGGATCTGCAGCAACTGGAGCTGATCGTAGAGATCGTGCTCGAACCAGAGGACGATCTCGTCGATGGGCGGCGCGGCGTGCTGGCCGGCACGGTCGCCCGATGGCAGGGCCTGCTGCAGCGCCGCGTCACGCTCGCGCAAGTGGCGGAGGATGTGGTCGTAGGTGTCCCACCCGCATGCGGCGAGGAACTCGGCGCGCCGTTCGGCCAGCGCGGCCGGCCCCAGCCCCGCCGGCACCGGCCCGTCGTGCAGCACGTCGTCCCACGGCACAATCGGATCGCCAATCCCCGCCTCGCGGAGCAGGGGGATGACGGAGCTGCCGTTTGTGAGGTGCAGGCGCGCGCTCATGACAATGCGACGACAATGAACACGATGGCCCGCGTGTTCCTCGTCGCGATCTGGCTGGCGGCCGCAGGCATGACGGCAGTGGTCGGCTTCATCGGCTACGAGCTGGCGCGTTCACGCCGCACGCCCGCGCAGCCGATGGCCATCGAACGGCTGCCCGCCCGCCAGCACCACAACCCGTGGGCCCGCTGGTCGGTGACCGAGCATCTCTCGGCGCATCGGGTGCTGATCGCGCATGTCGAAACGGATCATCTCGGCGAGGCAGTCGCCATCGCCCAGCAGGTGGTCGCGCCGGTGCAGGACCAGTACGCGGAGGTGCTGCTCTACTTCCATCGGCCCGGCAGGCCCGACGCCGTGGCGCCGCGCCGCGTGCAATGGACGCGCGCCCTGGGGTACGTCGAAACACGCTACGAACCCCAGGGCAGCGCCCAGAACCGTTCTCCCTCGTCGGGGGCGAACCGGCGCTAGTCGCCGGCCGGCGTTTTCTTCGCGCGGCTCTTCGCCCGCGGGCGCGGCTCGGCTGCGCTCTTGACGCGGCGCTCCCGGGTGCCGGTCTTGGCACGCCGCTCGTCGGTCCCGGTTCGACTGGTGCGGGTGCGGGCGGTCTTGGCCGCGGCGCCGCTTCCCGACCGGCGCGGGCGCGGCTTGGGATCGGGATCGGTTGGCGACACGACGCCGAACATCGCGAGCTGGTCGTCCTGTTCGGCGGCATCCGCATCCGGCGCGGCCGCCATCGGCCCGGGCACCTCGTCCACCGGTTGATCGCCATTGGACGCCGATGCGTCGGCGGGTGGCTGCAGATTGAATTCGTCACCGCCCTCCGCCGATCCGACGCTGCCCCAACCGTGCGGCAGGTTCGACGGCTTGACGCTGCCGGCAAACGCGCGCAACCCGCCCTGGCGGTCCCGCTCGAGCCGGAGCAGGCCGTCCTTCTGGCACGCACGCAGCAGTTCGGGCAGCGACCCGTATCGGCGCTCGTCGAAGTCCGGCCGCGCGGTGCGGATGAACTGTTTCATCTGGCGGAGGTACATCGGCCAGCGCGGCGGCGTGGCGGCTTCGGCGAGGACGGCTCGCACCAGGGCGACGCCATCGGCCAGCGAAAATTCCGGCGCCGGCGTCGAGGCCGGCATCTCGGCGGTCGCGGCCATCGGCTCGGCATCGGCAGGCCGTGGCATGACCTCCGCGGCCGGCGTGACGGGTTCCTCGGCGCTGCTGCCGGCGTCGGTGAGCTCGACCACCGTAGTCCGCCCCGAGTGCTTGAGCGTGACAAAGCCGCGCTGCTCGAGCTTCTCGGCGAAGTCGCGGAACGTGCCGGAGCCGTAGTCGCGCTCGGAGAACGACGAATCGAGCTGCAGCAGCGTGCTCTTGAGCAATCCAAGCTGCGGCGACACCTCGCGCTCGTTCAGGACCTTCAGCGCCCGCTTCACGAGCGGCAGGGCCTGGTCGAGCGAGGCGGCGCCGGTGCCGCGCCCGCGCTCGACACGCGCGCCACTGCTCGGGCGGCCGGGCAGCGATCCGCTGGCGCCGGCGATGTTCTCGTAGGCGATGAACTCGGTGCAGTTCTTCTGCATCACCTGGCTGCTGAAGGCGCGCCCACCGACGACGAACACCTTGCGGTCGTACTGCTTCAGCTTCTCGACGAGGGTGATGAAGTCACTGTCGCCGCCGACGATGACGAAGGCATTGATGTGCGCGTGGGTGAACGCCATCTCGAGCGCGTCGAGCGCGAGGTTGATATCGGCGCCGTTCTTGTCGCCGCCGGGCGTCATCACGCGCTGGACCAGGCGCACCGCGTGCTGCGACATGGTGCGGCCGTAATCGCCCGCCCGCTTCCAGTCGCCATACGCAATCTTGGTGATGATCTCGCCGCGCTCCTTGATCGCTTCGAGCACGGCGCCGACATCGAACTGGCGGCCCAGGGTGGTTTTGACACCGATCTCGACGTTGTCGAAATCGATGAAGACAGCAATCTTCAGACGTTGATCGGACATTTCTCAGGAATTTCGGAGTGTACTTTCGAATCGTTCCTCGGCCGGCCGGCCATCAAGGCCGGCATCTACGGTAAGACCGGGGTGTGAGTGGATATTCATTGTATCTCATCCAACAGTCTGGTGCTCGGCCCGGGCTCGAGGGGGACCCGGCGGCAGGTCACGCCAGCATGCGCTTGAGCAGCGCGATCTGGCCGGCGTGGTACACCGTGTGGTGGATGATGCCGTGCAGCGTCAGGTAGCCGGACAGGCCGGTGCCGAGCGCGTTCTCGCGAAAATCGACGACCGGCCGCGACAGGACCGCCGGGCCGGCCTGCCGGATGGCGGCCATCAGCGCGACGTGGGCGGCAAAGAGCGCGTCCTGCGCGGCCCGCCAGGCCTCGGGCGTCAGCGTCCCGATGGCCGGCCAATCGCCTTCGTCCGGCTCCTGCGCGGGACGGCCACCCAGGCGCGCCGTCACCTCCCGCGCCCAGCCGGTCATGTGGCGGACCAGGTCCCAGATCCCGTGCGCGCCGCCCGGGGGACGCCGCGCTGCGAGGTCCGGGGTGACGCCGGCCAGGATGCCGGCCAGGCTCGGCCCATGCCATGGGTCGCCGGTCATCACGCGCTCGATCAGATGGACGATCTCTTCGCTTTCCATGCGAGGCACATTCGTTGCAGAGTGGAGGTGAGGAGCGTCACCATGTCCGCCAACCGTCTCATCCGGAGGTCAGTTCGTGTCGCGGTCGCGCTGGCCGTCGCCGCGGTCGGCGCCGCCGTCGTCGCCGCGCAGGAGGCGTCGGTGCAGAAGCTGCTCGAGCGCGGCGCGCTCGACGAGGCCGTGCAGCGGGCCGAGGGCGAGCGCGACAACCCAGAGTCTACCTATCTCGCCGCGCAGGCGCTCGTCAAAGCGGAAAACAGCGGCCGCGCGGCCGAGGAATACGGGCGCCTCCGCGAGTCGGGCGACGAGGCGTGGAAGGCCATCGGCGAATCGGGTGCAGAGTTGCTGGCCGGCAATGCCGACGCGGCGATGGCGGCGGCAAACCGCGCCGTCGAAGCCAGCGGCGACCACCCCTACGCGCACTATCAGCGGGGCCTGGTCGCCAGCCGGCAAAACAACTTCGAGCTGAGCGCCAGCGCATTCGAGCGCAGCGTCGAGCTCAAACCGGATCTCGCCTACGGCCACTACTACGCCGGCATCGCGTACCAGAAGATCAAGCAGATCGCCAAGATGTCCGAGCACCTGGAGATGTTCATGCGCCTGGCGCCCAAGGCCCCCGAGCGGGCAATGGTGGCGGCCATTCTGCGGACCTTGCGCGGATAGCTCACCAGGGGCGGGGCCAGGGCCAGGCGCAGGCTCCAGGCCCCAGCCTTCAAGCCGGGCTTCCGGGCCGCTGAATATTGAGGTCTGAGTCTTGGGACCTGGAGCCTGGCGCCTGGCGCCTGAAGCCTGATCCCTGAAGCCTGGGGCCTGAGCCGGCGCCTGAACCCTGTCCCTGGCGCCTGGCGCCTGGCGCCTGGGGCCTGGCGCTGGGCCTGATCAGAAAATGTGACCGATGCCGAAGTACCAGCGGCCGCTCTTGAACTGGTTGGCCGGCCGATCCGCGCTCAGGGTCTTCGCCGGGATCCCGAAATCCACGCGCAGCATGGCAAACGGTGACACGAGGCGCAAGCCGATGCCGTAGCCGATCGCCAGGCCGCGGAACGAGAGGTCGCTGCGCCGGGCGAACACGTTCCCGGCATCGACGAACGTCACGCCCTGCACCCAGCCGCGCACCGGAAAGCGCATCTCGGCGTTGAGCGCGAGCAGCGCGTCCCCCCCGGCGGGCAGATCGAGATTGTCGCGCGGCCCGAGCGTGTTCTCGCCGTAGCCGCGCACCGTGGTCGCGCCACCCAGCAGGAACCGCTCCGACCGAATCAGCGCCTGCTCGCCGTACGCGGTGCCGAGCTGGGCACGACCCGCCAGGACAATCGCGCCGACGGCACGGTAGAGCGACTGCTGCACCAGCAGCTTGGCGTTGCCGTAATCGGAGCCGAGGACCCGCACCGCCTGTTCGAGGTTGGCCGCGGTGAACCATCCCTTCGTCGGGTCCGACGGATCATCACGCCGGTCGAGCACCACCGCCGCGTTGACCCTGGCCACGTGCACCGGATCGAACTGGAGATCGTCGGGGCCGGCATCGGGGTCGAAGGCGTGGCTGCGGACGAAGCGGTAGCTCCAGATCAGCTCCGACAGCCGGAACGGGCGCCAGCGCTGCTCGGCAGTGATGCCGACCCGCTCGTCGATGGTCACCAGATCGGTGTCGACCACGAAGCGCTGGCGCGAGCGGAACACGAAGCCGCTCGAGCGGATCGGCAGGCCGAAGAACGAGCCGTTCGAGGTGAACAGGCTCCCCGCCTGGCGATCGCGCTCGTAGCGGCCGGCCAGACCGGCGGTGATGGCGCGGCCGAACAGGTTCTGGTTCTGCAGGTCGGCGAGGATGCCCAGGCTCTGGATGCGGGTATCGCCGTCGAGATCGGCGGCCTCGCGCTGCTCGTCGTTGAACTGCGCGCCGTAGCGGAACCGCCAGACCGGATACTCGATCACGCGCACGACCGCGCGCACCGGCTGAATCCCTGCCGCCGATTCCTCGACCGTCGGCTCGAGGGGAACCGGCTCGATGTCCACCTGACGGAAGACGTTGGTGTCGTACATGCGCTTGCGCGCCTGCGACCAGGCGGCGAGGTTCACCGGCTCGCCCATGCGCAGCCGGAGCGCCCGGCGGATGACGCCGTCCCGCGTCAGCGCCGCCCCCTCCGTCGTCACCTCGCGCAGGACCTGCTGCACGCCCTCGAGGATGGCGAATTCGATCGCGACCGTGCCGGCCTGCTCGTCCGGTTCGGCGTTCACCTCGATCTGGACCGTATTGAAGCCCGCGCGCGCGTAGAGGTCCTCGACCCGCTCCCGTGCCGCGGCGATCTCCTCGGCGACGTAGGGAATGCCCGAATCGAGGCGGACGGCGGCGGCGACGTCCGCGAGCCGGCCGGGACTGACCCCGGGGAACGTCAGCGAGCCGGCGACGAAGCGCGGCCCTTCGTCGATCGCCACGGCCAGGGTTGCCTGGGGCTGGCCGTCCTCGCCGCCGCGGACCGCCGGCTCCTCGGCGCTGACCGTGGCCGACAAATAGCCCTGGCTGCGATAGAAGGCTTCGATGAGGGCGGCAATCTGTCGCGGATCCAACCAGCCGTCCACGTCGAGCCCGGCATCGGCGATGGCGGCATCGAGCCGATCGGCGTCGAAGGCGGTGTTGCCGCGATACACCACCGCGCGTTGTCGCACCTGCGGGCCGGCCGTGACCGTGACGCGAATCTGCTTGCGCTCCGGAGTGGCAATCGCGACCGTCGCCTCGACGCGGCTGTCGACCATGCCCTCTTCCAGCAGGTGGCGGAGGATGCGGCTGCGGATGTCCTCGAGCAGGAAGCGATCGAAGATCGTGCGCATCCACGCCTCGCGGATGTCCTCCTCCAGTTCGGGTTCGAGCGGATGCCCCTCGAGCACCAGCTCGGCGACCGGCCCCGGCTCGATGCGGTAGTCGAGCGCCACTGACTTGCCATCGTCGCTGACCTGGCGGGTGCCGCGAACCCGGGCCTCGTAATGGTTCTGCGCGTGGTAGGCCTGACGCAGCGTGTCCAGGTCCTGCTGCCACGCGTAGAAGTCGAAGGTCTCGCCGGGTTCGAGGTTCAAGAGGGCGGTCAGCTCGGCGGCCGGGCGGCCGGGTTCGCCGGAGATGGTGACCGCGGACACGTCGGGCTGCTCGGGCGCGACCTGCCCGGCCGCCGCCGCGCCGCCGCCGAAGGTGAGCTCGTGGCGAAGGGCGAGCGACCGATCGAGGTTGTCGCGCGAGACGGCGCGCAGCTCGATGTTCCGGCGCGGCTTGTAGCTGACAATGGCCGACAGTCCGCCGCTCTCGCGCAGGCTCTGCGACAGGATGAGCTCGACGTCGGGGCGCAAGCGCTTGGACAGCGTCAGCCGCGTGGACGGGTCGGTCTCGGTCGCGATCAATCCCGGGTCGGCGCGGAACTCGTCGGTCTCGAAGCCGCGCTGCACGCGCAGGGTGTCGAGGCCGATGGCCCGTCCGGTGACGCCGAGCAGTTCGGCCGAGAGCAGGGTCACCGCGTCCTCGCCGCGGAACCCGCCGAACAACATCGCGATCGCCTCCCGCGAATCCACCGTGGGATCGGTCGAGCGCACGTCGGTCGTCAACCGATCGAGCGGGCCCTCGAGCGTGAGGATGATCTCGGTGCCCGACACCAGCGCGCGGAGCTCGATGTCGAACTCCGGCACGATGCGGTTGGGATTGGTGAAGGAGATGCTGCCACGCGACAGGTGGAAGGTGTTGCCGGCCAGGTAGACCTCGCTGCCCTCACGCAGCGTCACCCGCCCCGACAGGACCGGCTCGCCGACCCGCCCCGTCACGCGCAACGCGGCGCCGGCCTCGAGGCGGCCATAGTTGTTGTCGATGCTCAGGTCCTGCTGGGTCGTCACCAGCAGGTTGAGTCGCAGCAGCTCGCCCCAGCTCTCGGCGCCGCCCACCGCGGGCGGGCGCGCCCGCTGCGCGGCCAGCAGCGCCGGCAGACTGAGGGTGTCGTTGTAGGCGCTGCGGACGACGTTGACGTCGCCGGTCAGGCTCCAGCCGGTCGGCGCGGGCCGGAGTGTGACCAGCGCGTTCGCCTCGCTCTGCAGGCCGGCCGGGTACTCCAGCGCGGCGCCCTCGATCACGATCGTCAGCCCGCCGCTCGCGGGCGTGAAGCCGTCGAGCAGGAACCCGCCGTCGAGGGACAGGCGCCCGCCGTTGGCGCTGCCGCGCAGGCTGTCGAACAGGACGCGACTGCCGTCGAGGGCGATGGTGCCTTCGAGGTCGGAGATGAGAATGCGCGGCTCGCGGATCGCGACCTCGGCGGCGGCCACGTCGATCCGGCCGTTGAACACCGGCGCCGCCAGCGGCCCGCCGATGCCGACGTTCACCTTCGCCTCCCCGTCGGTCGCCACCGTCGGCGTGAACGCGGAGAGGATGCGCAGGTCGGCGGTGCCCTGCAGCTCGAGATTGAGCTGGCGCTTCCCTTCCGGCGCGATGCGCGCGGAACCGGTGAGCGTGAGCGGGCTGCCGCCGGCCGTGAACGAGACGTCTTTCATGGTGACCAGACCGCCGGCCACCGCGAGCGCGATGGGTCGGACCTGCGCCACCTTGACGCCGGCGAGGGTGAAATCGGCCTCGTCGAGTATTAGCGTCCCGCTCACACCGTCGAGCGAGGCGCGGCCGATGCGCGCGTCGAGCGTGCCCGACACACTGCCGTCGATGTTGGCCAGCGCAGACGCACCCAGCCACGGCGCCAGCGCCGATTCGCTGAGGCCGACGACGCGCAGCTTGGCAAACCCCTCCTGCCCGGGCGGCAGCAAGGGATTGGGGGACGCCGACGCGGTGAGCAGCGCACGCGGCAACGAGGCCGACCCCTCGATGCTGCCGTCCTGCCAGAGGCCGGTCAGCCGGGTCACCTCCAGCGTGCGCTCGCCGAGCACCGCGTCCACCGTCAGCTCGCGGATGGCGGGCAGCGCCCCCCACGCGAGGCTTCCGCCCGCCAGTCCCAGCGTGGCGGTGGAGCGGTCGAACCCACCCGCCGATTCCCAGGCGATCGCGACCGGACCGAACCCTGCCAGCTCCTCGGGGACGCCGAACGGCCGGCCGATCGTCAACAGGTCCCCGAGCTCGCCGGTGAAGGCGCTCTTCCAGCGCGCCGTTTCCAGGCCCCCCTCGCCGAGCCGGCCGGATGCGTGCAGGGTCCCGCCGCCCACTGACACGTCGAGCGCGTCGATGGTCAACGCCGCTCCGTCCCACGACAACCGTGACGGCAATGCCAGGCGGACCGGGACCCCCGCCGCATCGGCCTCGATGTCCTGCAGGTTGATGAACACTCGAGACGCGGCCGCCTCCGACAGCGTGCCCTGCGCCGACGCGCTCAGGCTCATGACTCCCGTGATCGGATCCTGTGACACGCCGGCCAGCGACGCCAGCGGCGCCAGGTCGATCCGGTTCATGACGAGGATCGCCTCGTAGGCGAACGGCGGGCGCGGCGTCACGGTCGCGCTGAGGAACGCACCGAGCGACGGCACGTGGCCGGTCACGAGCGCGGTCGTGCCGTTCAGCCGCACCGTGCCGAGGCCCTTGTCGATCAGCTCGCCGGCGACACCGCCGCGGATGGCGAACTCGACCACGCCTTCACCCGTCGGACGATCGATGTGGCCGCTGCCGGCAAACTTCAGACCGAACTGCGCCTCGGCGTCACCCAGGCGAGCGAGGCGGCCGCGCCAGATCAGGTCCTCGCCGTTCAGCTCCACGGAATACGTGCCGGCGTCCCAGGCATACTGCCCGGTCGCGCGCAGCGACCCCGCGCCCTGGCGAAGCTCCAGCGATTCGACGTGCACGGTGTCGCCCAGGACGCGGGCCTTGGCCGTCACCGAATCGACCGGCTGGCCGGCGAGCGTCAGGTCGCGGCCGGTGACCTCCGCCGTCACCTCGGGCGCATCGACCGTTCCGCCGATCGCCGCGCTGGCGGACAGGGGTCCCTGCAGACGCAGCTCGGCGGGCAAGGCCGTGAGCAGGTCGGCCGCCGACGGCGCGTCGACGACCAGCGAGCCGTTGAGGCGGCGCGAGATCAGATCGGCGGTGACGTCACCGGTGACATGGGCGGCGCCGGTCGTGGCGTCGATCCGGGTGAACGCCAGCGCGCGCGCCGACACGTCGAAATCGGCGCTGACGGCCGTGCGGCCGAGAAACGGGATCTCCACCCCGTCGCTGCGTGCGGCGCCGGTGAAGCGCGGCTCGACGAAAATCCCCCCGAGGCTGACGGCCGCCTCCATCGGACCGTGCGTCTCGTGCACGACCGCCGGGCTGTCGAGCCCGAAGAGCGCGGCGTAGCCGGCGGCCTCGGCGACATCCCCGGTCCGCACCGCGAGGTCGCCCGCGAACGTCGAGCGGGTGGCGGCCTGGCGATTCCACTGCCCGCCAATCGCCCCCTCGACGAGGGTCGATCCCATGCGGTGCCGCTGGCTGGCGCGCCAGCGGCTGCCGGCGACGACGAAGTCGACCTCGCCCTCGAGGGGCGCGAGCCCGCGGCCCTGCCGTGGTGTCGATACGTTGTGGATCTCGAAGCCGAACGGCTCGCCCCTCGCTCTCTCGATCCGCGCCGTGCCAGCGAGCGCCGCGCCGAACGGCAGCGGCGCCACGTTGGCGAGCCGGAAGCCGGATGCGGCATCGAGCCCGCGCCACTGAGCCTCCGCCCACCACGGCGCCCCCTCGCCGAACCCCACGTCCGCGGTCGCCTGGATCTGGCCGCCGGTCGCTGGCGTGATGGCCGCACGCGAGACGCTCAGCCCATTCGGGGTGAGCCGCGCCTGGGCATCGATCGACACCGATCGCTCGCGGCCGATCGCGGCCTCCCCGGTGGTCACGCGCGCGTCGAGCACGAACGTGCTGGGCGCACCCGTCATCGTCGCGTCGATCGCGGCCGCGCCGGCCACCGGCACCGGCGGCGTCGTCCACTTGTTGGCGGTGGCCAGGTCGGTGGTGCCGGCGAAGCGCAGGTTCAGCGTCGGGCGATCGAGTGCGCGATCGATCGATCCGTTCATCGTGAACGTGCCTTCGCTCGTCGTCAGCCCGACATCGGCGAGCGACACGCCGGAACCATCGAACACCATCTGCCCCTGGAGCGGCTCGATGCCGACACGGCGCTCCCGGACGCGGACACCCACGCCGCCGGTGATGGCAAAGGGCCCGGCCGCGCCGGCGCCGGGCTGGTAGGACAGCGCCGTCCGGACGCCGTCGGCGCGAATCTCGACGTCACGGCGGAGATCGCGGTACACGAACCTGAGGTCGTGCACGGTGAGCCCGCGCACGTCGATCGTCCGGGCGGGCGCATTCGGATCGCGGCGCCCGCGTCCCGGCGGCAGGTTGGAGATGTCGTCGGCGCTGCGGGTAATCGTCACCAGGCCGCGCTCGACCCCGACGTCGTTGAAGCGGACGGTTCCGAGGTACGCGGCCCAGGGGAGCCTGACGCTGACCACGGCGGCGGTGAAGAACGGCTCCCCGGCATGGCCGACGGCCGCGAGCCGCACGTTGGTCAGCTCGACGCGGCGCAGCGCGATGTTGTAGTGGAGGTCGTCGGCGGTCAGCTCGAGGTCGAAGCGACGTTCGAGCTGATCGATGGACCAGCCGAGGATACGGGACTGGACGGGGTTGGTGTGCAGGACGAGCAGGCCGGCGATGAGCAGGAGGCCCAGCGTGAGAGCGGCGATGGCCAACCCGCGCATGACGCGACGACGCACCATCCGATCTTAGCCGGTGAGGGCCACGGCGGCGCGGCCGTGCCGGGGGTGCAGGGGACACCTCGGCACGGCCGGCGCGCCTCGACTAGAACGGCGCCTGCATCGGCGCGCACGCCGTCGCCGGACCATTGGGCGTCTGGTATTCCTCGCACGCCCACCACTGGCCGCCGGCGTCGCGCATGACGTAGCAGCCGCCCGATAGCGTCGACGCCGCAATCACGAGCGCCAGACAGAGAACCTTACGCATGATGCCCTCCGGAGATATGAATTGCGTCTACTCCCGACCCTCCCTGAGCAAGCGCCTTGCCAGCGCCGCGCATGAGGTGCCATGGGCCAAATCGCGCAGCCGGAGTGAGGTTGGTGATGCGCCAGCGACCGGAAAGCGGAAAGGCGGCGGCTCAACCGCAGCGCTGCAGCTGAGTCTGATACGATGCGCGGCGATGACTCTCGTCTCCGCGTTCAAGCTCGCCGCCGGCGTGGCGCTGGCGTTCGCTGCGTCGCTCACCGGTTCCGGACAGGCGGGCGTCGAACTCAAGGCCGGCGACGACGCGCCCGCCTTCAACCTGCCCGGCTCCGACGGCAGGACCCACCGGCTGGCCGATTACCGCGGCAAGAGCGCGGTGGTGCTCGCCTGGTTTCCGAAAGCCTTCACCGGCGGGTGAACGGCCGAATGCAAGTCGCTCCGTGAGAGCGGCGAGGCCATCCGTCAGTTCAATGTCGCCTACTTCGCGATCAGCGTCGACGATGCGGAGACGAACCGGAAGTTCGCCGAGCACGTCGAAGCCGACTACCCGATCCTCGCGGATCCCGCGAAGGAGACGGCCAACGCCTACGGCGTCCTCGGCCGCATGGGGCTCGCCAGCCGCTGGACGTTCTACATCGCCGCCGACGGCACTATCCTGCACATCGACAAGGCGGTGAAGACGAGCACCGCCGGCGCCGACGTCGCCGCCAGGCTGGCCGAACTGAGGGTGGACAAGAAGTAGAACGAAGAACGATTCGTTCTTCGTTCGTCACAGTTCTGGCGCCGCGACCTCGCCGGGCAGCACGCGCACGAACTGGCCGCGTTGCAGCAGTTCGCGGCCCTTGCCGCCGCGGCCGGTCACCTCGTACTTCGCGGTGCTGATCGTCTGCTCGGCGCCGCGGCTGGTCTCCACGGTCATCAGGTCGCGATCGCCGGTGGACACCTGCGCGCCGATGACACGGTCGTCGGGAAAACTGAGCTTGATCAGGATGACGCCGCGCCCGGGTCCGGAGAGGAAGTTGACCTCGTCGGCGCGGCACAGCAGGGCCCGTGCGCCGGCCGTGGCCGCAATCACCACTTCGCCGCCGGTCGTCCGATCGAGCGCCACGACCTCCGCCCCGGCTGCGGCACGCGCGTAGCGACGTCCGGCGCGCGTGCTCGGCTCGAGGAACGGCTCGAGCGAGAAGCGCAGCGCGTAGCCGTCGCTGGTCACCGCGATCGCGTGCACCGGCGGCTCGGCGTCGGCCTTCGCCGCCGTTATCGCCCCCGACACGCGCGGGTCGAGGCTCAACCCGGCGATCACGCGCTCGCCGTCCTTGAGCTTGAACAGCTTCTGGATCGGCTCGCCGTACCCGGTGGACGCCGGGATGTCCGCGATGCGGGCCGTATAGGCCACGCCGAAGTTGCTGAACAAAACGACGGTCGCCCGCGTGCTGCCGGCGACCGCGGCCAGCACCGCGTCGCCCTCGCGCAGCCGCGTGGTGGACAGGTCCTTGACCTCCTTCTGCCGCTTCACCCACCCGTCGCGCGAAACAATGACGACGTTGTCTTCGTCGACGATGAAGGCGTCGGCCGAGTACTCGACCTCCTCGGCCTCCTCGATCCGGGTCCGCCGCGGCTCGCCGTACTGCTTCTGCACCGCCGCCAGCTCGTCGCGCACCAGCGTCCAGCGCGCCTCCTCGTCCTTGAGCACGGCCGTGATCTGGCGGGCGCGCTTGCGCCGGTCGGCAAGCTCGTTCTGGATGACCAGCACTTCCAGCCGCGCCAGCCGGTACAGCTTGAGCTCGAGGATGGCGTCGGTCTGCTCCGCGTCGAGCGCGAAGCGCTTGCTGATCTTGTCGGCGGCGTCGGCCTTGCCGTCCGATTTCCTAATCAGGCGGATGATCTCGTCGAGAGCATCGAAGATCTTCTCGAAGCCCTCGAGGATGTGAATGCGGCGGCGCAGGTTCGCCAGCTCGTGCTCCAGGCGGCTGGTCACCACCTGCAGGCGGAACTCGAGGAACCACCACAGCACCTCGTGCAGCTCGAGTCGCTTGGGCTGGCCGACCTGCTCGTTCTCGGTGGGAATGAGGCAGGTCAGGTTGACGGCAAAGGTGGTCTGCAGCGGCGTGTGCTTGCACAGGTAGGCCATGACCAGGTGCTCGTCGGCGCCCGCCTTCAGCTCCAGCTCGATGCGCACGTCGTCGGTGGACAGGTCGCGCACGTCGACCAGGTGCGGCATCTTGCGGCTGAGCACGACGTCGCCGATGCGCTCGACCAGCTGCGCCTTGTTGACCGCGTAGGGCACGCTGGTGATGTAGACGATCTTGCTGCCGCGCGAGGCGGGTCCGTTCTCCCAGGTGGCCCGCATGCGGACGGTGCCCTGGCCGGTCTGGTAGATCTCCTTCAGTTCCGCCGGCGAGTTCAGGATGTGGCCGCCGGTGGGAAAGTCGGGGCCCTTGATGTAGCGGCACAATTGCGCGCTGGTCAGCTCGCGATTGGCCAGGAACTTGATCAGGGCGGTGCACACCTCGCCGAGGTTGTGCGGCGGGATGTTGGTGGCCATGCCGACGGCGATGCCGGTGGCGCCGTTGACCAGCAGGTTGGGGATGCGCGCGGGGAGCACGACGGGCTCGCTGCGGGTGCCGTCGTAATTGGGGCGGAACGGCACCGTCTGCTGCTCGATCTCCTGCAGCAGTTCGTCGGAGACGCGGGCGAGCCGGCACTCGGTGTAGCGCATCGCGGCGGCGGCGTCGCCGTCGAGCGAGCCGAAGTTCCCCGAGCCGTCGATGAGCGGGACGCGCAGCGAGAACGGCTGCGCCATCCGCACCAGCGTCTCGTAGATCGCCGCGTCGCCGTGCGGATGGTAGTTGCCCATGACGTCGCCGACCACCTTCGCGCACTTGCGATGCTTGGCGTCGGCGGTCAGGTTCTGCTGCCACATCGTGTAGAGGATGCGGCGCTGCACCGGCTTGAGCCCGTCGCGCACGTCGGGCAGCGCCCGCGCGGTGATGACCGAGAGCGCGTAATTGAGGTAGCGCGTCTGCGCCGCCTCGTGCAGCGTGACGCGGCCGCCGTCGAGAAAGCCGCCGCCGGCGCCGCCGGGCACGGGCGGGACGGGCGGGGCGGCGTCGTCAGCAGGATCGGGCGGCAGGTCGAACAAGGAGGGTTCGGGCTTTCGCTTCGCCATCAATCGCTCAGGGTATCAGAGAGACGCCGCGCGCCCGATCAGGCATCGGGCACGAGCTTGCCCGGATTCATCACGCCGTGCGGATCGAGCGCGCGCTTGATGGCGCGCATCGCGTCGAGCGCGTCGCCGTGCTCGGCGGCGAGGTACCCGAGCTTGCCGATGCCGATGCCATGCTCGCCGGTGCACGTCCCGCCGAGGCGCTGCGCCCGCTCGACCAGTCGCGCGTTGGCGGCCTTGACGGCGGCGAGCTCCGCCGCATCGCCGGGGTCGACCATGAAGATCAGGTGAAAGTTGCCGTCCCCGGCGTGCCCGACCAGCGGCGCGACGAGATTCGACAGCCGCAGGTCCTCCTGCGTCTGCAGGATGCACTCCGACAGCCGCGAGATCGGCACGCAGACGTCCGAGGTCCACGGCCGCGCGCCAGGCCGCGAGGCGATGGTGGCGTAGAGCACGTTGTGCCGGGCCTGCCACAGCGTGGCCCGCTCCTCCGGCGTCGAGGCGTGGCGGAAGCCGAGGGCGCCGTGCTCGCCGGCAATCTCCTCCACCGCCCGCGCCTGCTCGTCCACCGACGCCTGGCTGATGCCGTGGAACTCGAAGAACAGGGTGGGCGCCAGCGGATAACTGGTGCGCGAGTAGCGGTTGACGATGTCGAGCTGGCGCTCGTCGATGATCTCCATCCGCGCCACCGGAATCCCGAGCTGAATCGTGGTGATGACGGTCTCGGTCGCGCCCTGCATCGACGCGAACGGGCACACCGCCGCCGACACCGCCTCGGGCCTTCCGAACAGGCGCAGCGTGACTTCGGTGATCACCCCGAGCGTGCCCTCGGAGCCAACGAACAGCCGCGTCAGGTCGTAGCCCGACGACGACTTGCGGGCGCGGCCGCCGGTCCTGATGACCCGCCCGTCGGCGAGGACCACGGTCAGCCCGAGGACGTTGTCGCGCATCGTGCCGTAGCGGACGGCGGTGGTCCCCGAGGCGCGCGTGGCGGCCATGCCGCCGATCGTCGCGTCCGCCCCGGGATCGATGGGGAACATCAGGCCGGTGTTGCGCAGGTGCTCGTTCAGCCGGCGGTGCGTCAGGCCGGCTTCGACCGAGACGTCGAGGTCGTCGGGCGACAGGTGCAGGACCCGGGTCATGCGGGTGAGATCGATCGTGACGCCGCCGGCGAAGGCGTGCACGTGGCCCTCGAGCGAGCTGCCCATGCCGTAGGCGATCACCGGCATCCGCGCCCGCGCGCAGGCGGTCACCACCGCGGCGACTTCCCCCGTCGTCTCCGGAAACGCCACGGCGTCGGGCGCCGCCGGATCGTGCCACGACTCGCCGTGGCTGTGATGGTCGCGCACGGCCGCGGCGGTGGACAACCGCTCGCCGAGCAGGGCGCGCAACGAGTCGATCGCGGCCGTGCGTTCCGCGGGCAGCGTGGCCATGGAGGTTGATTGTAGCGAAAGAAAAAGGGCGCGAGGCCGAAGCCCCGCGCCCGTGGTGAGGTCCGGGTGCGCGTCCCTTAGAAGGAGAAGCGGAACCCGATCTGCCCGACCCGCTGTTCCGGGTTCTGGAAGTCGCCGGCGAACTCGTTCGGCTGCATGAACCGCGCGCTCTGGCGATTGGTGACGAACGCCGACGGGTTGGCGGCGTTGAACATGTTGAAGATCTCGCCGATGGCTTCGATCCGCGCCCGTCCGGTCAGGTTGAAGCTGCGCGACAGGCGCAGGTTCATCTGCGTCCGCCACGCGCCGCGGCCGCAGTTCCAGGTCTCGCACGGCCCGATGTCCTTCGGCGCGTTGCCGACGCCGTCGAACTGCCACGCGCGCTCCGGCAGGTCGTTGTTCTCGCTGTTCAGGTTGACGTCCACGCCCTCGGTGATCGACACCGGCAGGCGCGAGCGGTAGAGGAAGATCGGCGAGATGGTGAATCCCTTCACCATCACCACCGCCGAGACCGAGCCCGAGTGCCGCGCGTCGGTGCGCGACGTCGGGCCGAAGACGCGCGGGTCGTCATAGAGCAGCGTCGCGTCCTGCAGGTTGTTCGAGTTCAGCTCGTCGGCCGCGGTGCCGATGGTGCTGTTCGCCTCGGCCAGCGTATAGGTGGCGGCGAAGTCGAAGCCGTTCAGCATCCGGCGCTTGATGCCGGTGATGAGCGCGGTGTACTCGCTCCGGCCGCGGCTGATCCCCGGACGGGTGCCGAGGGCGTTCGGGTTGAGGCCGAGGAAGGCCAGCCGGCGCGGCGAGCCGGCGACGTTCTCGATGCGCACGTTGATGCGCGGACGCGTGTTCAGATCGCGGCCGTCCGCCCGCACCGCGTCGAGGGTGATGACCGTGCTCGGCAGCACCTCGTGCGACCAGCCGACCGAGGCCTGGCGCGTGTACGGCTGCTCCAGGCGCGGGTCGGTCCACTGGCCGAACAGCGGGAACTCCCCGACCACGGCCTCGTTCTGGCTCTGGATGTTCGACACCGGCTGCCCGACGCGGTAGAAGCTGCCGTCGGGATTGCGGATGCCCTGCTGATTGTCCACCCGCAGCACGGCGCCGAAGCCGCGGCCGGTGGCGTCGCTGGCGGCGAACAGGGCGTTCGAGTTGGTGTAGCCCATGTCCATGTAGATGCCCCAGCCGCCGCGCAGCACGCTGCGGCCGTCACCCTTGATGTCGTAGGCGAAGCCGATGCGCGGCTGGACGTTGTCCTTGTCTTCCTGCGGCTCGAGGCCCGCGTTCTCCAGGCCCTTGATGCCCTGCAGCAGCCCGGCCGCGCCGGCGGCCTGGATCTTGACGAAGTTCGGGTTCAGCGCCTGATCGAACTGGTAGCCGGTGATGTAGTCCCAGCGCAGGCCGGCGTTGATGGTCAGCCGATCGGTCGCCCGCCAGTCGTCCTGGAAGTAGATCGCGTACTGCTTCAACGGGATGTTGGCCGACGCGTCGCCGTCGTTGAGCGTGACCACCGAGATCGGCCCGTTGACGTCGTCGGTCAGATGGGTGTGCTGCAGCACGCCCTTGCCCGAGTTGAAGGTGATGAACAGCCGCGGCTCGTTGATGAAGTTGACGCCGGCCTTGAAGTCGTGGCCGATGCCGCCCATCCCGCTCACCGACCAGGAGAAGTCGTCGCGGAACTGCCACTTCTTCTGCTCGGTGGTCTGCGGCGTGTTCGGGCTCTGCCCGCGGCTGACGCCGTTGGGGAACAGCTCGTACGGATCCTGGCTGTTGGCGCCGATGTGGTTGCGGAAGTCCGCGTACTGGAAGATGAACTCGTTCAGCCGCGTCCCCAGCACCCAGTTGTGATTGAGGTTGATGGAGTTGAACGAGTTGGAGCTGGTGCCCCAGCCGTTCTGCGGCGTGTTCGGGTCGGCGCCGTACGGCTGCGCGTTGGTGTTGCGGCCGTAGCGCACCGACAGGTACTGCGCCGCCGACAACGTCGCCGTCACCTTGCCGGTCACCAGGTTCTCCCGGTACGGGGTGGCGAAGACGCCGTCCAGCTCCGGGAACAGCCCCTGCGTGTCCACCAGCTGGAACGTGTCCTGCTGCGTCCGCTCGACCGCGGCGAAGTAGTGCGCCCGATCCTGCACGATGGGGCCGCCGAACGAGCCGCCGAACTGGTAGCGCCGGTAGTCCTGCTTCTCGGCGTCGCCCAGCTGCTCGGTCTCGGTGATGGCATTCATCGCCGTGTCGCGGAAGAACGTGAAGAAACTGCCGCTCGGGCTGTTGGTGCCGCTCTTGGTCACGATGTTCATCACCCCGCCATTGCTCCGGCCGTACTCGGCCTTGGAGCGCGACGTGATCATGTTGAACTCCTGGATCGCCTCGAGCGGAAACAGCTGTAGCAGGCCGCCGACCGTGTCGTCGTTGTTGTCGCCGCCGTCAATCTGGTAGTTGACGTTGCGGCCGTTGCCGCCGTTGATCTGCGGCGAGTACTGCGTGCTCTTGGTCGGGTCCGAGTGGAACCCGAGACCGACGCCCGGAATGGTCGCCGCCAGGTTCGCGAACTGGCGCCCGTTGAGCGGCATGCTCTCGATGCGCCCGATGTCCACCACGCCGCCGACCGATGATCCTGTTGCCTCGATGAGGGGAGATTGCCCGGTTACGGTGACGGTCTCGGCGACCGCCGCCACTTTCAATTCAAAGTCGATCGAGAGCGTCTGCCCGACGTTGATGACAATCGCCTTCTGCTCCACGGTCGAGAACCCGGAGAGCTCGGCGACGATGTCGTACACGCCAACCGGCAGCGCCTGGAGGCGGTACACGCCGCCCTCGTCGCTGGTCACGGTGCGCGTGAAGCCGGTGGTTGGCTGACGGGCAGTCACGGTCGCGCCGGGCACGGCCGCTCCCTGCGCGTCGAGAACACGTCCTATGATGTTTCCTGTCGTCTGCTGGGCGAAGGCACTGGTCGTAACGAGCGCCGACAGAACCAGCAGAATCGCGGCGCGCCGCATCTTCCGCATCGTCGGTCCCTCCTTGGTGGGGATCTGTAACAAGCTAAACCGAGTTATTTCAACAGGTTAGCGGAAATCTGTCAAGTTTCGTCACGCCGTGTAACTCGCTGACTGCCCGAGGGTTATCGCGAATCAGGGGATTCGCCCTCAAGTTGTCAGTGACGAACGGCTGCGAGCGGTCACACATTTCGTGCAGTTCGGCACATTGGAGGGTCCGAGGGGCCCTGACGCGCACCTCTCGCCGTGGCGGGCGGGGCTACCGGAGAGCGTCGAGGAGGCGCTGCACTTCGCGGCGCTGGGGCGCGTCAGGCGGCAGCTGATCGAGCAGCGTGCGCGCTTCGGTGATCGCTTCGGCGCGCCGGCCGGCGCGCCCGAGCGCGCGGGCCAGCGCGAAGCGCGCTTCGAGCAGGGTCGGATCGGTGGCAAGCGCGGCCTGCAGCCAGCGAATGGCTGCCGCCGTGTCGTTCGCCGACAGCGCCAGCAGGCCGAGATTCGCTTCGACGACCGGATTGCCCGGTTCGAGGGCGCGCGCCGCCTCGAGGGCCTGACCGGCTCCCTTCGCGTCGTTGGCACGGCTGCGGCAGTCCGCCAGGGCCAGGCCGGCATCGGCCGACGGCAGGCGGGCCGCCAGCGCCGCCCGCAGATGCGGTTCCGCGCGATCGCAGCGGCCGCGCTCCGCCTCCGCGTAGCCCAATCGCAGGTGCGCCTGGGGATTCCCAGGGTCATCCTTCAGGATGGCGGCCAGCGTGCTGCGCAGGGCGTCGCCGCGGACCTCGCCGGACGTCACCTCGGCCAGCCGCGATGCGATTGCGATGCGGTCCTTCGGATCGGCACGCGTCGCCGGGCGCTGGCCGGACCCGCTTCCCACGTAGCCCAGCGCCCGCAGGCGGTTCTCCGCTTCACGGTCGGCGGACGCGGCCGGCGGCTCGGCGCTGCCGAATGCATCCACCCGCGGGAGCAGCCGCGCGGCACGCTGCGGATCGGCGGCGGCGAGATTGGCCGTCTCGCCAGGATCCTGATCGACCTGGTACAGCTCGGCGCGAGGGGCAGCGATGTACTTCCAGGACCCGTCGCGGACGCTGCGCAGCGGGCTCCACCCGAAGTCGAGCAGCGGCGCGAATGACTCGGCGTAGAGGACACGGTCGCTGGACGCGCCGCCGGCGAGCGCCGGGCCGAGCGAGATCCCGTCGGCGTCGATCGGCGGCAGCCCGAGCAGCGCGAGGACGGTCGGCGCCACGTCGACCAGCGCCGTGGGAGCGTCGACCGTGGTACCCGCCGCCACGCCGGGACCGCGCAGGATCAGCGGGACGCGCAGGGTCGTGTCGTAGACGAAGATGCTGTGTCCGATCTCGCCGTGCTCGCCAAAGGCCTCTCCGTGATCGGAGGTGAGCACGATCAGGGTGGACGCGGCGCGCTCGCCGAGGGCCTCGACCAGGCGCGCGACGGCTTGATCGGCCGTGGCGATCTCCTCGTCGTAGCGCACGGAGACCGGGCGCCGATCGGTGGCGTCGCCGTACGGGGCATGAGGTTCGAACAGGTGCAGCCACAGGAACAGCCGCTGCGCATCCTGCGCGGCGAGCCATGCGGCGGCCCTGCGCACGGTCTCCGCGCCCGGACGCTCGTTCAGCGGCCGCCGATCGGCGCCGCGCGGCAGCTCGTCGTCGTAGACGTCGAAGCCGGACGTCAACCCGAACCGTCGATCGAGGGGAAATGCCGACACGAACGCCGCGGTGCGAAATCCCGCACCTCCGAGGGTCGTGGCCAGGGTAGGAACGGTGGCAGGCATGGCGAGGCCGTTGTGCCGGGCGTTATGACCGGGCGGGTATCGTCCGGTCAGCAGGCTGGCGTGCGCGGGCAGGGTAATGGGCGCGGTGGTGAAGGCGTGAGTGAATCGGGCACCCTCGCGCGCCAGCCGATCCATCGCGGGAGTCCGCGCCGCGGCGTGGCCGTAGGCACCGACGCGATCGGCACGCAGGGTATCGATGGTGATCAGGACGAGATGCCGTGCCTGCGCCGCCGTCACCGGAGCCGGCGCGCTTCCCTCCCCACCGCGACAGCCGGCTGCCGCGAGAAGGGCGGGCATCACCGCCAGCGCCGGGAGCAGCAGGCGCCTTGCGCGCACGGCGCGCGAAAGCGTGAGCCCGTGGCTCATCGGCCCTCCAGTTGCAGCCGGAGGGCACGGGCCGCCGCGCGCTCGCGCGTGCCGGCCGGCGCCAGACCCTCTGCCCGCCGGTACTGAGCCAGCGCGCGATCGCGGTGGCCGCTCTCCTGCAGGGCGATGCCCAGGTTCAGGTGCGCCTCGACGAACCCTTCGTCGGTCGCCAGCGCCCGCTCGAACCAGGGCACCGCGTCGGCGGCATGGCCCTGCTGCACGAGGACGACCCCGAGGCCGTTGGCCGCGTCGGCGAGTCCGCGGTCGCGCTCGAGCGCCTTCTCGTACGCGGCCCGCGCGGAATCGAGGTCACCCAATGCGCGACGAGCATTGCCGAGGTTGGCCAGGTACGAGCCGTTCGACGGATCGCGGCGGCTCGCCTGTTCGAATGCGGCCGCGGCGCCGTGATGGTCGCCCTGCTCGGCAAGGACGAGGCCGAGGCCGTTGTGCGCCGCCGGCAGTTCGGGATCCAGGGTGAGCGCCGCACGCTCGGCGCGCGTCGCCTCGTCGCGGTTGCCGGTCGCGAGCGCCACCACCGCCAGCTCGTGAAACAGCGTCGCGTCCTCCGGCCACTGCCGCACCATCTCGCGCAGCACCCGGAGGGCGTCGCCGGCCCGGCCGGCATCGGCGAGCGCCTGCGCGTACGTTGTCTGGAACACCCTCGCACCGGGGTACGCCCGGACGAGGTCGGCCAGCGACGCCAGCGCCGCGCGACCCTGGCCGGCCGCCCGTGCCGTCAGGGCCTGTTCGAACGACGTCCACGCCGCGGTGTGGTCGGCGGCATCCTTCCCAGTGGTCGAGGAATCCGCGGCCACCGGGCCGGCCGCGGCGTAGCCAAGCGCGCGAAGACGATCAACGGTCTCGCTGTCGCGGAGGCTGGACGCCGGACGCGCCGAGGCCGGCGGCTGGCCGAGCGTCTCGACCCGCGCCGTCATCGCCGTGGCCATCTGCGGCCGCGCGGCGGCGAGATCGTGCTGCTCCGCGGGATCGGCCAACACGTCGAACAGCCGCGGGCGGGCCGACGAGACCACCTTGAATCGACCCTGGATCAGCGCCCGGGCGGGATGCCAGCCGGCGGCCGATGGATAGTTGGTCTCGGCATAGACTTCGGCCTCCTCGTCGCTGGACGCGAGCAGGTTCCGGCCCGGCAGCGACGGCTCGGGAGGCAGGTGCGCGAGCGCGTAGATGGTCGGCGCGATGTCGACGAGGCTGACCGGCGTCTGGCGAACAGCCGGCGCGATGCCCGGCGCCGCCACGACGAGCGGCACGCGCAGGGTCGCATCGAAGAGCAGCATGCCGTGGGTCGTCTCGCCATGCTCGCCGAGTCCTTCACCATGATCGCCAGCCACGACGATCGCGGTTCGCGAGGTGTCACCGCGCTGGTCGATCGCGGCGAGCAGCCGCCCGATCTGGGCGTCGGCAAAGCGCACTTCGGCATCGTACGGCGATCCGCCGGCAGCCACATCCCCCGGCGCCGCATACGGAGCGTGCGGATCGTAGAGATGGACCCACACGAACCAGGGACGCGACCGCTCCAGGCCAGCCAGCAGTGCCACGGCGCGATCGACCACGACGTTGGCGGGCCGCTCCGCTTCCAGCCGATCCACCGCCGCCGGATCGCGGCGGATCTCGTCGTCGTAGGTCTCGAAGCCGTGGGCGAGGCCGAAGCGGCGGTCGAGGACGAACGCGCCGACGACCGCGGCGGTGCGGTAGCCGCCGGCGCGCAGGCGTTCGGCGACGGCCCTCGCGCCCGGGTCCGCGGTCATTCCGTTCAGGCGCACCCCGTGCGCTGGTGGCAGCAGCCCGGTCAGGATCGAGGCGTGTGCCGGCAACGTCAGCGGGGCCACGGTGCGCGCCGCGGTGAAGCGCAGGCCCCGCGCGGCGACGGCGTCGAGCACGGGCGTCACCGCCGGACCCAGCCGGTCCGCGCGCCAGGTGTCGATCGTCACCAGCAGCACGTTGGGCCGGACGACTGGCGGACTGGCCGGCGGCGTCGCGCATCCAGCCGCGGCGACGAGCGCGATGGCCACGGCGATCCCGGCGGCACGCAACATCCCCATCCTCACTCGATGATACCGGCGGAGTGTCGGAGTTTTCGATTGTCAGGCGCGATCGAAACAGGTATCTCTGGTGAGCGGCGCACCCCGGCCGCGTTCACCACTCGATATGACGCATCGCGGATTCACGCCCAAGACCCTGTCCTTCCTCCGCTCGCTCAAGCGCAACAACGACCGCGCCTGGTTCCACGCGCGCCGCGACCAGTACGACGCGCACGTGCGGCAGCCGATGCTCGAGGTCATCGAGCGGCTGGCGGAAGACTTCCGCCGCGTCGCGCCCGAGTTTGCCGCCGACGCCAAAGTCTCGCTGTTCCGCCCGTGGCGTGACACGCGCTTCAGCGCGAACAAGGCGCCGCTCAAGACCAGCATCGCGGCGGTGTTTCCGCACCGCACGCTCGGCCGCCAGCGCGGCGCTGGGCTGTACTTCGAGGTGGCACCGGGCTGGGTGTGGATGGGCGGTGGCATCTATGCGCCCGACGGCCCCGAGCTGCAGGCGATCCGCGAGCACATCGCGGGCGCGCACGAGGCGTTCGAGGCCATCGTCTTCGCTGGCAGCTTCACGAAGCTGGGCGGGCTGCAGGGCGAACGGCTGACCCGGGTGCCGCGCGGGTTCGACAAGGACCATCCGGCCGCAACTCACCTCTTGCACCGCCAGTTCCTCGGCGTGCGGGAGGAGCCGGCCGCGTTCGCGACGCGCCCGGATTTCTACCGTCAGCTCCTCGCCACGTTCACCGGGTTCGTGCCGCTCTGCCGCTTCCTCAACGAGCCGCTGCTCGCGCGCGCACAGCGCGACCCGGCTCACTTCATCGGTTCTTCTGCCGTGATGACGCGTTCGACCCGGTAACGCCCGCCCGCGGTGGGCCGCAGCAGCACCAGGTTGGCGGGCTGGCCGGGCCCGAGCGGCGGACCCGGCAGACGGTCCCCATCCGCCGGGAGCGTCACTTCGTCGCCGGCCGCGAGCCCCGCGTCCCAGATGGGCGCCGCCGTCAGGCCGGCGCCGTCGATCACCTCCAGGGCGCCGAACACGCTGAGATCGCCCCATTCCTCGATGCGTTTGACGACGACGACGCCGCGGCCGTCCGGCGAGTCGCGCACCGCGCGGTTGCCGGTGATGCCGATGTCGCTCAGGAAGGGCGGCACGCCGTTGCCCATGAGCACGCGCGCCCGGCGCACGAGCTGATAGAGGACCAGCGACTCGTTGAACGGCAGCGACTCGTAGCGCTCCGTCGAGGCCGCGGCGCCGCCGCCGCTGGCCAGGGCGTCGAGCGCGGTGACGATGGCGGTGAAGTTCAGCCGGACCAGCGGCGTGTCGGGGCCGGACCCTGGATAGGCGCCGGTTTCGATCAGCACGACGGGCGTGCCCCAGCGGGTGATGTTGTCCCCGAACGCTCGCGGTTCGAACTCGTCGTCGTATTTCGCCACCTGGCCGGGGGCAAACACTTCCACCGTATCGCGGACGATGCCGGCAATCTTCTTGGCCAGCACGCGGCCCGGATTGTCGCTGCGCGCCTCGTCGAAGGCCACGGCGAGCAGGCTGATGGATGCCGGGCGGCCGCTCTTCCCCACCGACGTGCGCCAGTTCTGGTTGTGCAGGTTGAACCCGATCTCGGGTTGCAGCCGGTCGCGCAGCGCCTTGAGCATGCGGCCTTCCGGGGTCTGGAGCATCAGGGCGTCGCGGTTGATGTCGATGCCCTGCGCGTTGCGGCGCTGGAACCGGGCGGCGCCATCGGGGTTGAGCATCGGGACCATGTGCACCGTGAGCGACGACAGCATGCGCGCGACGGCCGGCTCCTGGCGGTGGGCGTGGACGTAGGCGACGACGTCGAAGAGCGCGCGCGTGGCCGTCGGCTCGTCGCCGTGCATCTGCGACCACAGCAGGACGCGGCGCGGGCCGCGCCCGAACGAGAGGTGGCGGATGGCGCGCCCTTCCACCGACGTCCCCAGCGTCTCGAGCGCGAAGAACGCCGGGTCGGACCGGGCGATCGCCTGCAGCCGCTGCTCGACGTGTTGATGCTCGATGAGAGGCGGCAGCGGCAGGTCGACGTGATGGCCGTCCCACCACGCCGCCAGCGCGGGCGGCGACACCGGCGGCAACACCGGCTGCGCCAGCGCGCCCGCTGCCGGCCCGAGCACGAGCAGGACGGCGAGCCACACGGACGGCCGCACGAGCGGGAGAGGCGCGACGATCGACATGGCCGGATTGTAGCGAGAAGAGGCGGGGCGGCGTCGTCAGCGGCGGCGCGTCACTCGCCGGCCGGCCGGTGCGCGTGCGGTCCGTAGGCAGCGATCAGGAACAGCACGCCGCCGGCGGCGAGGGCCACGACCCCGGCGAGCAGCTGCTGGGTCGTGGCGCCGGCGAGAATGCTCAGCGAGACGACGGTCGCCAGCACGGGCACTACCGGGCCGAGCGGCGCCCGGAACTGCGCCGGTCCCATGAGGGCGTCCGGCGCCCGGCGGCGCAACTTCAGCGTCGCCGTGCAGACGGCGAGGTACATCACCAGCCGGGCCACCGCGCTCACGGCCGCCAGCTGCACGAACGATCCGGTCAGCGCCAGCGCCAGGGCGATGACCGCGGTGAACAGGATGGCGTTCACCGGCGTGCGCCGCTCGGG
The DNA here is from genome assembly GCA_963707795.1 of uncultured Acidobacteriota bacterium. Classification (GTDB taxonomy): domain Bacteria; phylum Acidobacteriota; class Vicinamibacteria; order Vicinamibacterales; family UBA2999; genus JACCSI01. The sequence continues at coordinate 3,571,418 of OY970174.1, forward strand.
ATGGACGCGGGCGAACCATCGCGGCAGGTCGCCGTTCTCGGCCAGCGCAAAGATCGTGCGCGACCCGGTCAGCACCTGGCCCATGTTGTTGCCGGTCATCGAGATCGCCGATCCCACCGTCACGATCAGCGCACCCGCCGCACCCATCACGATGGCGGCGCCGTCGGCGAGCGGCGTCCGGGTGGCGCCGAGGTCGGACAGCAGGCCGGTCGCGACGATCGAGGTCAGCGTCATCACGACGGTGACCGTGAGCAGGGTCATCACGAATGCGAACGGCACGTCGCGCCGCGGCCGCGCCGCCTCGCCGGCCGGGATGCCCGTCACCTCGTAGCCGCCGTAGGCGAAGATCAGGAGCAGGGCCGCGGTGCCCGCCTGGTCCGCGGTCACACCCGGCAGCGGCGAGAAGCGCGCCGGGTCGATGAACCAGATGCCGGCGAGGATGAACAGCACCAGCGGCGCCAGCTTACCGACCGTCAGCGTGTTCACCACCCAGGACGACTGCTTGATGCCGCGCACGTTGACCCACGCCAGGACGACCGTCAGCAGCGTGATGAGCAGCCCGCGTTCCACGCCGGGCAGGGTGATCCCGGCGCCGATCGGGTACTGCTGGCCGAGCACCGGCCAGTAGAGCGCCAGCGCCAGGGCGAGGCCGTTGGCCACCGAGGCCTGGCTCGACACGCGCGTGAACCACATCATCCAGCCGACCTCGAAGCCGACGAAGCGGCCATACGCCACCCGCGCCGGCAGATACGGACCGCCGGTCCGATCGAAGCGGCTGCCGACTTCGGCGAAGCACAGCGCGATGAGCATCGAGGCGAGGCCGACGGCGAAGAAGGCGACCGGGCCCCAGGCGCCGAGGTGGCGGGCGATGTCCGCCGGCAGCAGGAAGATCGCGCTGCCGATGACCTGGTTGACGCCGATGGCGGTCAGGTCCCAGCGTCCGAGCTCGCGGCGCAGCGGGCCAGGAGCGGCGGCAGGGGGCGGCGCGTCGAGCGCGGTGCGAGGCACGGTGCGAGGGTGCTACCTTAACACCGAGTCATGGAAACCCCGGCGCGAACGACGTTGCCGGCCCGCGTCTACACCGACGCCGCCTGGTTCGCCACGGAGATGGAACGCATCTTCGCCGGCATGTGGCTGTGCGCGTGCCGGATCGATCAGCTGCCGTCCCGCGGCGCGTTCATCACCCGCGACGTGGCGGGCGCGAGCGTCGTCGTCATCGGCGATGGACAGGGCGGCGCCCGCGCCTTCCACAACGTCTGCCGGCACCGCGGCACCCGCCTGTGCGCGGTCGATTCGGGTGCGCTCGCCGGCAGCATCCAGTGCCCGTACCACGGCTGGACCTACGACCTGCATGGCCGGCTGATCGGGGCGCCGCAGATGGACGAGGTGGACGGCTTCGTCCGCGACGACTATCCGCTGCATCCGGTGGCGTGCGCGGCCTGGGACGGCCATGTCTTCATCAACCTGGCGGCGACGCCGGGCGCCGCTCGGCGAGCAGCTCGGGGAACTGCCCGCGCGCTTCGCGCCGTGGCGCATGGGCGAGCTGCGGATGGTCCGCCGCCAGGAGTACGACGTCCGCGCCAACTGGAAGCTGATCGTCCAGAACTACAACGAGTGCCTGCACTGCCCGATCATCCATCCGCTGCTCAACCGGATGCATCACTACCTCGACGCATCGAACGTCCCGTCGACCGACACCTACTGCGGCGGGGCGATGGGGTTCCGCGACGGCATCGAGACGCTCAGCGTCGACGGCCGGCGCCGCCGCGCGGTCCTCCCCGGTCTGGGGCCGCAAGAGCGCGCGATCGTCAACTACTTCGCCATCTACCCGAACCTGCTGCTGACGCTGCATCCCGACTACATGCTGACGATCACCATCTGGCCGCAGGCGCCGGACCGCACGCGGTTGATCGGTGAATGGCATTTCCATCCCGACGAGATCGCGCGCCCCGGCTTCGTCTTCGAGGACGCGATCGAGTTCTGGGACGTCACCAACCGCGAGGACTGGGCCATCTCGGAACGATCGCAGCAGGGCATCGCCTCGCGCGGCTACACGCCAGGCCCGTATTCCAACCGCGAGCGGCAGCTGTGGGAATTCGACCGGTTCGTCCTGGCGCGCACCACCAGCGGCTGACCCGCGGCGTCAGCGCGACAACCAGGATCCGTACAACTCGGGCCGGCGGTGCTTCATGAACAGCTGCCGGGCGTGCGACCGCGCCACGGCGGGCAGGTCGAGGTCGGCGTGGAGAATCTCGTCCGTCCCCTGGCGGGCACGGGCGATCACGGCGCCGTTGGGCGCGCACACGAACGACTCGCCGGCGAAGTCGAGCTGATCCTCGCGGCCGACCCGATTGCACAGGGCGACGAAGTAGCCGTTCTGGAACGCGGCGACGCGCATCTCGGCTTCGTACAGCCCCTCCGGCCATTCCCCGGCCGCCCCCGCCTGCGGCACCACGACCAGGTCGGCGCCATCGACGGCGAGCGCGCGCATGTACTCCGGGAAGTGCCGGTCGTAGCAGATCGCCACGCCCACCGTCCCCGCCCGGGTGCGATACACCGGCGCGCCCTGATCGCCGGGCGTGTAGTACCCCTGCTCGTGGAAGCAGGCGTACTCGGTGATGTGCACCATCCGCGTCACGCCGAGGACGGATCCATCGGCGTCGATCACCGGCGAGGCATCGAAGGTGCGGCCCGCCGCGTCGCGCTCGAACAGGTTGAGCACGACGACGATTCCCAGCTCACGGGCCCGGCGCTGGAAGGCGCTGACCAGTGGGCCGTCGAGCGGCTCGGCCAGGGCGCCGACATCGCCCGCCGCCGGCCGCTGCGGATGGAACCACTCGAACGCCAGCTCGGCGTAGCAGGCCAGTTCGGCCCCGGCACGCGCGGCGCGCTCGAGGCTGGCGAGGCCGCGGGCCACGTTGTCCGCCTTGTCCCGGGTGGCGTGCTGCTGAATCAGGGCGATGTGCATCGACGGCCTTTCACGGGCGTGCGACGGCCGCGAGATATCCCGCGCGATGCCGCACGACGACGTTGCGGTTGGTGGATTCCACTTTCACCGTCCGGTAGGTCCCGTCGGCGGGCCGCGCCGGGACGTAGCCGAGCGTGTACTGCGAGCGCAGCTCCTCGAGGAACGCGTGCGCCGCGGCCTCGCCCCCTTCCGGCGTGCGGATCCGGTAGATGGTGCCGCCGGAATCGCCGACGAGGGTGGGGAGGAAGTTGCTGAAGGCGCGATTGAGCGGCGGGGCGTAGCGCGAGGGCGGCAGGTCGGTGTGCATCGCGTAGATCAGCGCTTCGCTCTGCCGGCGCGTGGCCACCAGCGACGGCAGCGAGGTCCCGCTCGCGTTCTCGCCGCCGTCGGACACGATGACGATCACCGGCAGCGGGTTGCGCGCCTCCTCGATGAGGCCGAGCGCCGCCTTCATCGAATCGAGGAGCGCCGTGCCCAGCGACAGGCGCCACTCGATCCACGACACCGGCGCCAGCGCCGAGGCCGGCGTCCACGGAACCGCGACGCGCACGTCGGAGGCGAAGAACAGCAGCGCCGCCTCGTCGTCCGGCGACAGGGCGCCGAGCAGCGTGTCGATGGTGCGAATGGCCAGCCGCTGGCGGCCCGAGGCCATGCTCGGGCTCGAGTCGAGCAGGATGCACAGGCTCAGCGCCCGCGGCTCGTGGCTGACGACCGACAGCTGCTGCGGCACGCCGTCCTCGAAGAGGCGGAAGTCGGTGGGGCCGAGCTCGCCGACCCGCCACGCCTGGTCGCGCGCGGTGACCGCGACCGGGACCGTAACCAGGTCCACGCTGGCGCGAAACGCGGGTTGGGCGTGCAGGGTCGCGGCCATCGCCAGCGCGACGGTCGCCGTGAGGGTGCGGCGCATGAGCGGTCACGAGTATTATGGGCGGCGATACGGAGGATGGCTATGCGAAAACTCCCGGCTCGCGGAGCGGGTGTGGCGATGAAGGCCGGCGACGCGTCGGTGTGCACGAACGAGCCCATCGCCATGCCCGGCAGTCCCGCGCAGGCTGACGCGGCAGAGGGCCGCCGGTAACGCCATGGCAATGCCCGCGCTCACCCGTACGGTCGGCTTCCTCCTGATCCTGCTCGGCATCGTCGGCTACGTGGCCACCGGCGCCGCCAGCGTGACCGCGCTCATCCCTGCCATGGTGGGCGCCATCTTCCTGGTCCTGGCGCTCATTGCGCGCAGCGCCGAGGCGAGGCGGCACGCCATGCACGCCGCGGTCGCGCTGGCGCTGCTCGGCGTCATCGGGGCGGCGCCGCGGGTGCTCGCCGCCGTGCGAGCGGGCGACGTGGGCCGGCCGGCGGTGATCGCGCAGCTCGTGATGATCGCGATCCTGCTCGTCTACGTGCTGTTCGGGGTCAAGTCGTTCATCGACGCACGCAAGGCGCGCGGCTGACGGAGCGGACGGCCAGCCAAGCTTCGCTCAAGCCGCCGAGAACCCAGCGGTGCCATCCCTCCGCTGGCGCCTTGGTGTTTGTTTGTCTTTACACCGGCGGCGTGGCGGTCTTCCGGATCGGATTGAAAAACGGCGTCTTGACGACGGTCGCGGCGGCGCGGTGGCGCTCGGCTTCGACCGTGATCTCCATCTGCAGCCGGCTCCCGACCGAAAAGTGCGGAGCGTCGATCGTCGCCAGTGCGATGAGCTTCTTCAAGGTGGGCGACCAGGTCGTGGATGTTGCCCGGCCCACCTGCCGGCCCTGCCTGTAGACCGGCACCGCGACGCGCGACGCCGCGGCCGGTGCGGTCGGCGGCAGGCCCACCGCTTCGTACAGGCGCTCGACCTCCGGCCAGTCCACCTCCAGCCCCACGATCATGCGGCGCGGTCCGCGGCGGCGCTCCGCGGCGAGCGCGGCACGGCCGACGAACGGCCCCTTCCCGGCGTCCACCAGCCGGCCCATGCCGAGCTCGAGCGGTGAGTACTTCTGCGCCTCGATCATCGCCGTGCGGCTGCCGTGGAAGTCGACGTCGATGAGCAGCAGCCCGGCCTCGATGCGTGCGACGTCGAGCGCGAGCATGCCGGTGGGGTGCAGGTCGAACGCCGGCCCGGCCGCGGCCAGCGCGTCCCACACCGGCAGCGCCGCGTCCCACGGCATCCATACCTCGTAGCCGAGGTCGCCGGTGTAGCCGGTGCGGGTGATGTCCACGGGCACGCCGGCGATGGTGCCAGACGTGGCGCGGAAGTAGGCCAGGGTATCGATGGCCGCGGTGCTCACCTGACGCAGCAGCTGCGCCGAGGTCGGCCCCTGGAGGGCGAGCGCCGCCACCTGTTCGGTGATGTCCTCGACGCGCACCTCGAGCCCGGCGGCATTCTCGGTCAGCCAGCGCAGGTTGGGATCGGCGGCGGTCCAGCGGTAGACCTGCTCGGCCACCCGGGTGACCGTACCGTCGTCGATCACCTTGCCGTCCTCGTCGCACCACGGCGTGTAGTAGACGCGGCCGATCGCCAGCTTGGCGGCGTCGCGCGTGATGACGCGATCGACGAGACGGCCGGCGTCTGGGCCGGAGACGCGGTACTTGAACAGCGGCGACACGTCGATCAGCGCGCACGCGTTGCGGATGGCGTTGTACTCGTGCTCGTGATGGGTCTCGTACGCGCTGACGGCGTAGTAGCCGGCCCAGTCACGATAGTTGAGGCTGTCGCACAGCACGCGCGTCCGCTCGTGAAACGCCGAGGCCACGGGCATGGGGAAATTCTATGCGAACGAAGAACGAAGAACGATGGACGAAGAACTAGAACGCACGAACGGCGGAACGACGAAGCTACGGAGCTGATCGGTGTGGTCGGCAGTGGGTGATGCACGGCCGGTCCATCTCACCGGGCTCTGCCCACAACCGATCAAAGATACCGGCGTGATTCGGCTCGTGGGTCCCGGAGGGGCGGGCAAGACGACAACGGGATTGCTGCTCGCCCGGCGGCTGGGGCTGGCCTTCGTCGATCTCGACGCGCGGTTTGCCTCGAGACACGGTGACATTTCCGAGTACCTGAACGTCCACGGGTACCGGCAATACGCCAGGCAGAACGTCCAGAGCTATCTCGAGGTCGTCGCGGCGGCGGCCAGTCCGGCCGTGCTGGCCCTGTCGTCGGGCTTCATGACCTATGCCATCGACGTACACCCTGCTTTCGCCCCTGTCCGTCACGAGATCGCCGCGAGTGAGACGACGTTGGTATTGCTGCCGTCGCTCGACCTGGAGGTCTGCGTGGCCGAGACCGTTCGTCGTCAGCGGGACCGTCCGTTCTGCCGATCCGCCGAACGAGAGGAAGCGGTGATCCGGATGCGATTCGACGTTTACCGCAATCTCCCGGCAACCAAGCTCGAGACGATGCCGCCGATCTCGGCAGTGGTCGACGCGGCAACATCGATCCTGCTCCCACATCTCCGCGTGCAGCCCGCATCGGCGGACGAAACGCAAGCGTAGGTTGGATCCGTCACATCCCATACAATCCTGCGGTGCGCTATGACGCGATCGTCATCGGTGGCGGGCACAACGGGCTGACCTGCGCGGCGTACCTCGCGCGCGCCGGGCGGAAGGTGCTGGTGCTCGAGCGGCGGCACGTGCTCGGCGGCGCGGCGGTCACCGAGGAGGTCTTTCCCGGCTTCAAGTTCTCCGTCTGTTCCTACGTCGTCTCGCTGCTGCGGCCGGAGATCATCCGCGACCTCGACCTGCCCAGCCACGGCATGGAGCTGCTGCCGCTCGACGGCACGTTCACGCCGATGGCCAACGGCGACTACCTGTGGCGGGTCAACGATCACTACCAGACCCGGCGCGAGATCGCTCGTCATTCGCGCCTCGACGCCGAAGCCTACGAGGAGTACGGCAAGGCGATGATCGAGATGGGGCGGTTCGCCAAGCCCATCCTCGGCCTCACGCCGCCCGATCCGACCTCGCTCGACCCGCGCGGGCTGCTCGAGCTGCTGGCCATCGGCAAGCGCTTCCGCGCCATGCGCACGCAGGATCGCATCAACCAGGTGCAGCTGCTGACGATGAGCGCGATCGATTTCCTCGACCAGTGGTTCGAGACCGACGTGCTGAAGGCGACGATGGCCGCGTCCGGGATCATCGGCACGTTTCTCGGCGTACGCTCGCCCGGTACCGCCTACGTGCTGCTGCATCACTACATGGGCGAGATCGACGGCTCGTTCCGCTCGTGGGGGTTCTCGCGCGGCGGCACCGGCGCGGTGTCCAACGCCATCGCCTCGGCGGCGCGCGGCTTCGGCGCCGAGATTCGCACCGAGGCGCCCGTCGCCCGCATCCTGACCCGCAACGGCACGGCCACCGGCGTCGCGCTCGACAACGGCGACGAGCTGTCGGCCAAGGTCGTCGTCTCCAGCGTCGATCCGCACCTGACCTTCCTGCGCTTCATGGATCCGGCCGAGCTGCCCGGCGAGTTCGTGGACCGCGTCCGCCGCTACAAGTTCCGCGGCTCGTCGGGCAAGGTCAACCTCGCGCTCGACGCGCTGCCGGAGTTCACCTGCCTGCCCGGCGCCGGCCCGCACCTGCGCGGCGCGATGTCGATCTCGCCGTCAGTGGACTACATGGAGCAGGCCTACGACGACGCGAAGTACGGCCGCTTTTCGCGGCGGCCGTACATCGACATCGTCATTCCGTCGCTGACCGATCCGAGCGTGGCGCCCCCGGGCAGCACGTGATGTCGTGCTTCGTGCAGTACGCCCCCTACCACCTCAAGGACGGCACCTGGGACGACCAGCGGGAGGCCTTCGGCGATACCGTCATCGACACCATCGCCGAGTACGCGCCCAACATCAGGAACATCATCCGCCACCGGCAGGTGCTGACGCCGCTCGACATCGAGCGCGAGTTCGGGCTGACCGAGGGAAACATCTTCCAGGGCGAGCTGACGCTGGAGCAGTTGTTCTTCCTCCGTCCCGTGCCTGGCTGGGCGCAGTACGCGACCCCCGTCGATCGCCTCTACCTGTGCGGATCGGCCACCCATCCCGGCGGCGGCATCATGGGCGCGCCGGGCCGCAACGCCGCGGTGAAGGTCCTCAAAGAGATCGACCGATGACAGACCTGCCGGTCGTCATCGTCGGCGGCGGCATCAACGGACTGACCTGTGCCGCGTATCTCGCCAGGGCCGGCGTGCGCCCGCTCGTCCTCGAGGCGCGGGCCGACGTCGGCGGCAGCGCGCAAACCGAGCGAGATCGCACCGGGGTTCGAGGCTCCGATCCTCGCGCACGCCGCCGGGCCGCTGCGCGGGGATGTCGTCCGCGATCTCGAACTGGCCGCGCACGGCCTCCAGTTTGCGGCCAGCGACGTCCGCGTGGTGGCGCTCGGCGACGAGGCGCGGCCCCTGGTCGTCTACGAGGACCCCGGCCGCACCGCACACGCCCTGCGCGAGTGGTCGCCGGCCGACGCCGCCGCGTGGTCCGGCTTCCACGCCTCGGTCACCGGCCTCGGTCGTGTCATCGCCACGCTGTTCGCCGCCACGCCGGCGCCGGTGGACGCGCCTTCCGGCCGCGACCTGTGGGCGCTGCTGCGCACGCTGCGCGCCTTTCGATCGCTGCCCCGGCAGGAGGCGTATCGCCTGTTGCGCTGGGGACCCATGGCGGTGGCCGATCTGGTCGCCGAGTCGTTCGAGGGCGAGCGGTTGCGGGCTGCGATCGCCGCCGACGGCATCTTCGGCACCCGCCTCGGACCATGGTCGGCCGGCAGCGGCCTGGTCTTCCTGCTGCGCGCGGCCAACGAAGCGCTGGCGCCGGCCGACACCTGGTTCGTTCGCGGCGGGCCGGGGGCGATTGCCGGTGCGCTGGCGGCGGCGCTGCGCCAGTCGGGCGGCGAGATCCGCACCGGGGCGCGCGTCGCACGGGTGCTGGTCACGGACGAACGGGCCCGCGGCGTCGTGCTCGAGGACGGGGCCGAGATCGCCGCGCGCGCGGTCGTCTCCGCCGTCGATCCGAAGCAGACGTTCCTGCGGCTCTGCGACCCGCTCGACCTCGCGCCCGCGTTCCTGTGGCGCCTGCGCAACTACCGGGCGTTCGGGACGGTGGCCAAGCTGAATCTGGCCCTCGACGGGCTCCCCGCGTTTACGGGGCTGGACCGGGCGATGCTGTCCGGACGCGTCCGGATCTGCCCCGACGTCGATTACCTCGAACGTGCGTTCGACCACTCGAAGTACGGCCGCTATTCGCCGGAGCCGTACGTCGAGCTGACCATCCCGTCCCTCCTCGACCCCGGCCTGGCCCCAGCGGGCAAGCACGTCCTCTCGGCGTACGTGCAGTTCGCGCCCTTCACCCTTCGCGACCGGAGCTGGGATACCGAGGGTGATGCGCTGGCCCGCGTGGCGATCGATGCGATCGAGCGGCGCGCGCCGGGGCTGCGATCGCTCATCCTCGCGCAGCAGGTCATCACGCCGCTCGACCTCGAGCGCACCTGGGGGCTGACCGGCGGGCACATCTTCCACGGCGAGCTGGCGCTCGACCAGCTCCTCACCATGCGTCCGCTGCTCGGCTGGGGACAATACCGCACGCCAATCGCGGATCTGTATCTCGGCGGCTCGGGGACCCATCCGGGAACCGGGCTGACCGGCGGATCGGGCGCGAACGCCGCGCGGGAGGTGCTCCGCGCCCTGAAGTGAATCTCCCGCCCACGGCCCGGCCAAATACACCAGGTTCAGGTCTAATCTGGGGCGACACCATCGCCCCTGGCAGGGCGGGAGGCCGTTCATGAGACCCGGACTTCTCGTGCTCGCAGCGCTGGCCGGCGGCTCCATCATCGGGAGCCTTTCCTCTCACAATCTCGCGGCGGCGGCGCAGGCGTCGTCTCCAGGCGCCCAGGCTCCCGGCGCGCCGTCGCCGCCACAGCAACGAACGCCTGCCCGCGACGTTCGTCCTGGCGAGACTCCACAGAAAGGCACCGCGACGCTGCGCGGCTACGTCGTCGCCGGCGACACGGGGGACCCGGTGCGGCGAGCCATGGTCCAGGTGCGGGCGCAGAGAGGCCAGGGCGGGGGCGCCGCCACGACCGATGCCGAGGGGCGGTGGGAGATCGGCAACCTGCCCGCCGGCCGCTACACCGTTGGCGCGTCGAAGAGCGGGTACGTCACCGCGCAGCACGGCCAGCGGCGGCCCGAGCAGGGCGGCACGCCGCTCGAGATTCGTGAGGGCCAGACCGTCGAGCGAATCGCGATCTCGCTGCAACGTGGCGGCGTGATCACCGGCTACGTGACCGACGAGTTCGGCGATCCGGTGGCGGGGGCGCAGGTCAGCGCCATGCGCTTCCGCTACATGGAGGGCGGACGGCGCCTGTCGCCGACCGGCGGCGAGCAGACCGACGACCGCGGCGTGTTCCGCATCTACGGCCTCACGCCCGGGGAGTACTACGTGTCAGCGGGCGTGCGGATGCAGCCGATGATGAGCATGCGAGGCACGGTCTCGGTCAACCTCGACGGCTACGCGGCCACCTTCTTTCCCGGCACGCCGAACGTGAGCGAGGCTCGCCGTGTCACCGTGCGCGCGGCACGGGACACGTCCGACGTCTCGTTCTCGTTGACGCCGACCCGCCTCGTGCGATTGACGGGACGGGCCGTGACCATGGCCGGTGAGCCAGTGGCACAGGCCTTCGTCTCGGTGACCCCCGCCGACCGCCTGGGCGGCGGGATGATGGGGATGGGCGGCGCGATGACGCAGGCGGATGGCACGTTCCAGGTCACCGGCATCGCACCGGGCACCTACGACCTCGTGCTCCGGCCGCGCAACATGCCGGATTCGAAAGGCGAGTTCGCCGTCCTTCGCGTGACCGTCGGCCTCGAGGATGTCGAGAGCCTGTTGCTGGTTGCCTCGCGCGGCGGGATCGCGCGCGGGACGATCGGCACCGACGACGGCACGCCGCTGCCCGGACGTCCAACCGATGTCAACGTCTTCGCCCGGCCGGTCGAGCCGAACATGGGCATGCCGATGGGCGGCGAATCGAAGGTCAACGACGACGGGACCTTCGAGATCACGGGGCTGTTCGAGCCGCGTTCGATCTTCGCGGGTTTCAACAGCGGCCAGGACTGGACGGTGAAAGGCGTGTACATGGACGGCCGCGACGTCACCGACGTGCCCATCGATTTTTCCGGCGGCAAGACGGTCGAGGGGCTGCACATCGTCTTCACCATGAAGATGACCGACCTCTCCGGGAGCGTCACCGGCGATCGGGGCGAGCCGGAGACGGATGCGACGGTGATCGTCTTCCCCGAGGATCGGACGCGCTGGACCCATGCGTCCCGCTTCGTCCGGATCGCGCGGCCCAATCAGGACGGGCGCTACTCGCTGCGCGGCATGCCGCCACACGACTACCTCGTGGTCGCCGTGCGCGAGGTCGAGCCCGGGCAGTGGCAGGATCCCGACTTCCTGGAGAGCGTGCGCGATCAGGCGGTGCGCGTGTCGCTGGCGGAGGCGGAAACGCGGGTGCAGGACCTGCGGGTCGCGACGCCGCGGTGACGGCCGCCGCGGGTCAGAAGTAGTCCGCCCGGCAGTAGGTCACCTGGCTGGCGTCGAGCGGCGGCAGCGGCAGCGTGCCCGACGCGAGCGGGCGAATCATCAGCACCTCGGCGATCGCGTGGGTCTCGACGCGGGACACCTGCGGCGGCGTGAAGCCGTGCGGCAGCCAGGCGCGGATCTCGGGCGGATCGAGGTGCGGCGTCCGCGCGATCATCGCCTGCAGCATGGCGCCGACGCGCGCCCCCGTCGGGTCGCGGTCGCCCGCGTCCTCGATGAACCATCGGCCCTGGTGGACGGTCACGATGACGTAGGCGGCGGCCTGGTGACCCTCTTCGGTCACCTGGAACTCCGTGCTTCGCAGTCCCGCCGGGCCAAGACCGGCGAGCAGGCGCCGCTTGCTGAGCCCGTACTGAATCCACTCGTCACTGCGATCGAGGGCGAGTCGCGCACCCTGCGCGCGGGCGGCGGACATCTCGGCAATCGCGGGCAGGTCGCGGTCATCGCCGGCACGAAGCAGGACCGCGGGCGCACCGGCACGACGCGCGACCTGCAGCCGGGATTCCATCAACGGCACCGGCACGAAGTCGAGATCCTCGTAGAACGCCGGATTGATCTCGGAAAAGAGCATCGCGTACTCGTAGCCCTCGGCCTCGGCCGCGTCGAGGAGCATACGCATCAACCGCCGCGCGCCGCCACGGCCCCGCCGCGAGGGCGCGGTGAAGACCGCGCCGATTCCGAGCACGCGGCGGATGCGGCCCTCGATGCGCGCGCTGAGGTCGTAGCGCTTGGCGCTCGACGTCACCGATCCGTGTTCGACCAGCGCCACCCGGTCGAGGTGCGTCCGTCCCCAGGCGGTCCGCCGCTGCGCTTCCCAGAACCGCGCGTACTGCCGCGGGCCGAGCCCGTCGCCCCACAGGGGGTAGGACTCGCGGAGGATCTGGTCGAGGTGCTGGCCGGTGGCCGGGATGAGCTGCTCGGTCACGCGTTAAACCCGGGGACGGGCGAAACAGTCCAACATGGCATCGGGGACGGTGGCGGCGCGATCGGCGGCATCCGGGACAGTAGAGGCTAACGCATGACGAGGTTCTTCCATACGACAACCCGCACGCTGGCCGCCGCGGCCGTGGCAGTGGCAGTGCTCCAGTCGCCCACCGCCAGCGACGCTCGCGCCACCATCCCCAACGACACGCGCGCCATTGTCCACGCCCTCAACCGTCTGGCGTTCGGCGCCCGGCCCGGTGAGGTGGCCCGCGTGGCGGACATGACGCTGGCGCGCTGGATCGAACAGCAGCTGCAGCCCGATCGCGTGCCCGACACGAGCCTCGACGCCCGCCTCGCGCGGCTGACGACGCTCGACGTCGATCCGGCGACGCTCGGCCGCGACTTCCTGGCGGCGCGCCAGGAGCGGCGGCGCCGCCAGCAGGAGGCCGGCAGCAGCGGCGCGCCGTCCGCGCCGTCCGCCGGGCGCCCATCGTCCGCACCCGCGCCGGCGCCGGGCACGCCGATGGCGATGGATCCCGACCTCGTGCGCGAACGGCAGGTGATCGCCGATCTGGCGGAAGCGAAGCTGCTACGCGCCGTCTACAGCGAGCGCCAGCTCGAAGAAGTGCTCGTCGATTTCTGGTTCAACCATTTCAACGTCTTCGCGCGCAAGGGGCAGGTCGGCATCTATCTCGGCCAGTACGAGCGCGAGGCGATTCGCCCGCACGTGCTCGGCCGCTTCCGCGATCTGCTCGGCGCGACGGCGAAGAGTCCGGCGATGCTGGTCTATCTCGACAACTGGATGAGCGCGGACCCGGACGCCGCGTCACGCGTGCAGCGGCAGCCGCCGCGGCGCGGGTTGCCGCGTCAGGCGCGGGGGGAGGCGGCGCCGCGTGCTGGCCAGCGGCCGCAGGCGCGCATGATGCGCGGGCTCAACGAGAACTACGCGCGCGAGCTGCTCGAGCTGCACACGCTGGGCGTCGATGGCGGCTACACACAGCAGGACGTCGTCGAGGTGGCGCGAGCGTTCACCGGGTGGACGGTCGGCCGCCCCGCCGAACCCGGCTTCCGCTTCGCGCCGATGATGCACGACCGCGGCGCGAAGACCGTCCTCGGCCACGGCATCGCGGCCGGCGGCGGGATCGAGGATGGCGAGCGCGTGCTCGATCTGCTGGCCTCCCATCCGGCGACGGCGCGGCACATCGCCCTCAAGCTGGCGCAGCGCCTGGTGAGCGATACGCCGCCGGCGTCGGTGGTGGACGCGGCGGCGCGCACCTTCACCGCTACCCAGTGGCGACCTGCGCGCGGTCGTGCGCACCATCGTCACCGCCCCGGAGTTCTTCGCGCCCGCCGCCTATCGCGCGAAGGTGAAAACGCCGTTCGAGTTCGTCGCCAGCGCGCTGCGCGCCACCGGCGCCGAGATCCGGTCGGGCCAGGCGGTGGTGCGGTCGCTGGCGGCGTTGGGCATGCCGCTCTACCTCTGTCAGCCACCCACCGGCTACGAGGAAACGGCAGAGACCTGGGTGTCGTCGGGGGCGTTGGTCAACCGCCTCAACTTCGCGCTCGCCGTCGCGGGCGGGCAGATGCGCGGCGTGGAGCTTGGCGCAACGCGCGGCCGTGACCAGGCGCAACAGGTCGTCCTCGCCGAGGCGCTGGCGGGCGACGTGTCCACGGCGACGCGCGACACGATGGCCAGGGCCGGCACCGCGGAACAGGCGCTCGCACTGGCGCTCGGATCGCCGGAGTTTCAACGGCAGTGAGGCCGGTTCGCCGTCGCGAACGGGTCGGCAGGCGGAGGGCACGAACATGGTGACGCGGCGCGTCTTCCTCAAATCGAGCGGGCTGGCGATGGTCACGCTCGGCTTCGCCCCGTCGTTCCTGGCGCGGACGGTCAACGCGGCCGGCGCACGGCGCAAGCTGCTGATCGCCGTCTTCCAGCGCGGCGCGGTGGACGGACTCAACATGGTCGTGCCGTTCGGCGAGGCCGAGTACTACCGCGCCCGACCCTCGATCGCCATCGCCCGGCCCGGTCAGGATGGCGGCGCCGTCGATTTGAACGGCTTCTTCGGGCTGCATCCGCGGATGGCGGCGCTGCGAGCCGCTCTGGAACGACCGCGCCCTGGCCATCGTGCACGCCTGCGGGTCGCCGGACAGCACCCGGTCGCACTTCGACGCGCAGGACTACATGGAATCGGCCACCCCCGGCGTCAAGAGCACGCGCGACGGATGGCTGAACCGCTACCTGCAGGTCGCGCGCGAGGCGGAGAGCGCCGCTGACGGCCGTGGCGATGACGCGGCAGATGCCGCGCGCGCTGCAGGGCCCGGCCCCGTCACTGTCGATGGGCAGCGTCGGCGAGTTCGGCGTGCGCGGCGCGATGGACGCGCGCGACTCGTTCGAGGCCGCCTACGCTTCTGCGGCCGACCAGGCGCTGAAAGGCACGGCGCGACGACGCCTTCGATGCGATGCGGACGCTGTCGTCCGCCGGCACCGGACCACGGCAGTACCGGCCCGGCCGACGGCGCCGTCTATCCGCGCACGCCGTTCGGCCAGTCGCTGCAGGAGATCGCCCGGCTCGCCAAGGCCGACGTCGGGTTGGAGATCGCCTTCGCCGAGAGCACGCAGTGGGACCATCACGTCAACGAAGGCGGGGCGACCGGGCAGATCGCCAATCGGCTCGGCGACTTCGCCGACGGGCTGGCGGCGCTGGCGCAGCGATCTCGGCGACCGCATGGCCGATACCATCATCCTGACGATGTCCGAGTTCGGGCGGACGGTCGCCGAGAACGGCAACCGCGGCACCGATCACGGCCATGGCAACGCGATGCTGCTGATCGGCGGCAACGTCAAGGGCGGCGAGGTGTACGGCGACGTGGCCCGGCCTCACCGCGGGCGAGCGCTTCGAAGGGCGCGACCTGGCCATCACCACGGACTTCCGCGACGTTTTTGGCGAGGTCGTGATGCGCCATCTCGGCGCCGCGGCGGACTCGGCGGCGCAGGTGTTCCCGGGCTACGGCGTCAAGCCGCACGCGTTCCGCAACCTGATCCGCGCGTGAGCGCCTGGCCGCGGTCGTGACATGATCGCCGGCGTGACCCTGGCCGACCTGCGCGACCCCCTCCGTCCTCGTCGATCGTGCGCGTGCCCTGGCGAACATCGATCGCATGCAGGAGCGCCGCCGATCGCCGCGGCATTCGCATGCGGCCGCACGCGAAGACCCACAAGAGCCCCACCGTCGCCCGCTGGCAGATCGACCGCGGCGCCATCGGCATCTGCTGCGCCAAGCTGGGCGAGGCGGAGGTGTTCGCCGCCGCCGGGTTCACCGACATCCGCGCTGCCCTACCCGCTCAGCCCGGTCAACGCGCCACGCGTGCTGGCGCTGCTCGAACGCACCGACCTGTCGTTCATCGTCGATCATCTCGGGGTGGCGCGCGGCTGGTCCGCGGCGATTGCCGCCGCCGGCCGCACCGTGGACGTGCTGGTCAAGGTGGACGTCGGCTTCCATCGCTGCGGCATCGCGCCCGACCCGCGGACCGCGGTGGACTTCGTCGCCGCGGTGCCGGCGCTGCCGGGACTGCGGCTGCACGGGCTGCTCGTCGCACGCCGGCCACGCCTATCACGCGCCGCGTGCCGACGCGCTGCGGGCGATTGCCGACGACGGAGGCGCGCATCCTGCGCACGCTGGCCGAAGCGGCGCAGGGCCGCGGCATCGGCATCGAGGAACTCAGCGCCGGCGCCACGCCGACGGCGCGCTTCTCGCTCGAGCAGGACGGCCTCACGGAGTATCGGGCCGGCAACTACGTCTACTTCGATCGCACGCAGGTCGGGCTGGGCGCGGCGACACTGGACGACTGCGCGCTGACCGTCCTGGCCACCGTCGTCTCCACGCCGGCCGCGGATCGCCTCATCCTCGACTGCGGCAGCAAAACGCTGGCCGCCGACGGCGCACGCGGCTTTTCGCCGCTGCCCGGACACGGCGCCGTCTTCCGCGATCTGGCCATGGCGCGCGGCTCGCGGCCCGACGACGACTTGATTATCGAGCGCCTCTCGGAGGAACATGCCACCGTGCGCGTGGGCGGCGGACCGACCCGCTCGAACCCGGCAACCGCGTCCGGGTCGTGCCGAATCACTCGTGCGTCGTCTCGAACCTGGTGGATCAGGCGTGGGTCACCGACGGCGAATCGGTGCTCGAGCCGCTCGCGATCGCCGCGCGCGGGCGCATCACCTGAGCGCCGCGGACGCCGCGTCGCGCCGGGCGGGAATCATCCTGCAGACGATCGCCGCGGACGCTGGAATAGTGCATGGCCAAGACACCGTCAGTTGACACGACCGACGAGCGCGCCGACGTCGGCGAAGCGCTCGGGCTGGTCGAGACCCGCGGGCTCGTCGGCATGATCGAGGCCGCCGACGCCATGGTCAAGACCGCCAACGTCGTGTTCGTCGGCTGGCAGAAGGTGGACGCCGGCCTGGTCACCGCCATCGTGCGCGGCGACGTGGGTTCGGTGAAGGCGGCGACCGATGCCGGCGCCGCCGCGGCGCGGCGGGTCGGCGAGCTGGTCGGCGTGCACGTCATTCCGCGGCCGGGCGACGACCTCGAGAAGATCTTTCCGATCCGCCCGAAGAAGTAGCGCGCGCTTTCGCCCCCTTGGCCGGCTGCTTCTGCTCCCGCGCCACGAGCTGCCGGAGCTTCAGCCCCTCCCCCACCATCAGCAGCGGCTGCCGGGGATTCTCGAGCACGTTGTACAGCTCGCCGGCCTCGGTGCGCGCGAAGATCTGCTGGCCGTCGATGAACAGCGTAATCGGTCCGCCGCCCTCGATGGCTTCGAACAGGCGGACCCGGAACCGGGTGCGCAGGACGTCGATCAGGCGGCGCAGGCTGGCGACGGTGAACCCGCGGCGGCGCAGGTCGGCGAGGACCATCAGCTCCAGCAGCTCGACCGGCGTATAGCGGCGCTCGGTGAAGCCGCCCGCCTCGGTCTTGTGCGGCGGCACGGCTGGCACGAACAGCCGGCGGGCGTGCCACCACTGCAGTTGCCGGGCGCTGAGCCCGGTCAGCGCCGCCACTTCGCGCGAGGTGTACAGCTTCTTGAGGCGCACGCGGGCCGCCCGCTACCCGGCGAACACGCGTTCGGCCATCGCCGCGCCCTCGAAGTCCTTCTCGGTCAGGCCGCCCGCGGAGTGGGTCGAATAGGTCAGCGTCACCCGCTTGTAATTGATCAGGATGTCGGGATGGTGATCCGCAGCCTCGGCGCCCGGCACGAGCCGCGAGACGAAATCAATCGCCTCGGGAAAGCCGCGCAGGACGAACTGCTTGCGGATGGCGTCGCCCTCGACCGTCCAGCCGGGCAACGCGCGCGCGCGCGTCTCGGCCTCTTCTCGACTCAGTGTCGCCATCGTCTTCACCCCTGGTGTCGTGCCGCGTGCCACTCAGAGCGCGCCGAGCCGCGACGGCGACAAGGCCGCCGCCGCCGGATCGTCAGCGTCGCCGCGCACGAGGCCCTTGACCAGCGCCGCGGTGAGCGGCGCCAGCAGCACGCCGTTCCGATAATGCCCCGTCGCGTAGATCAACCCGGGGATGACCGACGAGCGCCCGACGATGGGCAGGCCGTCGGGCGACGCGGGCCGCAGCCCGACGCGGACCTCGGTGAACGAAGCTTGCCACAAGTGCGGGACCAGCGAGCAGGCGGCTTCGAGCAGGTCGCGTACTCCGGCCGCGGTCGCCCGCTCGTCGAACCCGGCGTCCTCGACCGTGGCGCCGACCAGCACGCGCCCGTTCAGCCAGGGCACGAGATAGCACTCGGGCCCCCACAGCACGTGGCGCAGCGGCTGCGCCGTCGGCCAGGACAGATGCAGGAGCTGTCCGCGCACGGGCCTGACGGCGACCGGCGTGACCCCGTCCACGCGCACCTGCCCGGACCAGCTGCCGGCGGCGAGGATCACCCGATCGAAGTTCGACGCGCCGTTCTCGGTCGCCACGGACACACCACCGCCGGGCGCCGGCGCGATCGAGACGACGCGGGTGTCGAGCGCAAACGTGGCGCGGTTGCGCATGGCGGCGGCGGCCAGCGCGCTGGTCAGGTCGGGCACGCCGACGAAGGCGTGCTGTTCGATGAGCAACCCGCCGCGCACACCGGTCGCGGCCAGCGGCTCGGACGCCCGGATGCCGTCGCCGTCCAGCCAGCGCGTCTCGATGCCCTCGTCGGCCAGTCGCGCCGCGCCATCGCGCAACCGCTCGGCTGCCTCCTCGTCCAGGGCCACCTCGAGCGTGCCGCTGCGCGCGTATTGGATCGGCAGGGTGCTGTCGGCGGTCACCCGGCGCACGAACGTCTCGTAGAGGTCGAGGCTGCGGCGCCCGAGCGTCGCGCAGCGGGCCCGGCTCGTGGCCCTCGATGAACGGCGCCAGCACCCCTGCCGACGCCTGCGACGCCCCCGCACCCAGGCCGCGCACGTCGAACACCGCGACGCGGGCGCCGTCCGCGGCCAGCTCGTAGGCACAGGCACAGCCAATGACCCCGGCGCCGACGATGACGACGTCAGGTACGCACGGGAGGGAACTAAGAACGAAGGACGAAGGACGAAGAACTACGGCGGAACGCATCCACTGGCTCAGGATACTGCGATCCGCGGTGTCGTCAGAAGCTGATCGACGCGCCGATCTCAATCCGGCGCGGTGGCGCCGCGGAGGTGGCGGTGCCGAAGTACGGCGAGAGCAGGTTGCCGACGAACCCGTTTAGGTTGGTGGCGTTGAACAGGTTGAACACCTGCACGTAGAGGTCCATGCGGTAGCGGCGTCGTTGCCTCCATCGTGACCATCATCGGACCGGGCCGCCGTCGCCCGCGCCGGCGCCGGGCCGCCAGGACCGCGCTGCGCGTTCGCCGACGACGGTGGCGGCGGCGGCGCCGCCGATCATCATCGGACCGTGTCGCCGAGCATGCCGCCGAGGTTGAACGAGCGGCTCAGGCGCAGGTTGACGTTCCACTGCGACGCGCCGCGCTCGCTGTTGCGCCCGACGCCCGCCGGCCGATCGTTGAACACCGTGTCGCCGTTGTCGTCGGTGCCGGTGGTCAGCGTGTACGGCGGCGCCGACGAGAACTGCGCCTGCGCGTTGGCCGCGCAGGCCGAACGGCAGCGGCGTGTTGACCATCAGGAACACGCGATGGCGGATGTCCATCGACGACGGGCCCCAGTCGGCGTCCGGATCGAGGCTGTTCGACGGCAGCGCGAGCGGCGAATCGGCGTGGTTGCGGGCGTTCGCGAACTGGTAGGTCACGTTGCTCATGATCCGGCGGCTGGGCACGCGCATCATCATCCCGACGCTGACGCGATCCGACGGCCCGCCGGCCCGTCGATTCGATCTGCGGTGATGTTGCCCGCCGCCGGGTCCGGACGGACGCCGTCGATCGGCGCGTTGACGTTGACCGAGCGCAGGGTGTCGGTCGCCCGCGTCATCATGTAGTCGGTGCGGAACGTGCCCCACTGCCCGAACGGCCGCTCGTAGCCGATCGACGCCTGGTGAATCGTCGGCTGCGTCAGCTGCGGCCCGAGTTGAATGCGGCTGGCGGCCAGCGCCGTGCCGGCGCCGGTGCCGGCGTCGGGATACGAGGGATTGACGATGACCTCGTCGATCTGCTGCGTGCCGTCGACGCGCACGGTCTGCTCGTAGACGTTGGCCTCGAGCCAGTCGTAGAACATGCCGTAGCCGCCGCGCATGTTGCCCTTGCGCAGCGCCTAGGTGAACGCCGCCCGCGGCGCCAGGTTCCACGCGTCGTCCGTGTGCGTCTGCACTTCCTGGCGCAGGCCGAGGCTGACGTTGAGGTTCTTGCTCACGCGGAAATCGTCCTGGATGTACCAGCCGGCTTCGAACTGCGGCGTAACTCACCTCGGGATCGCCGACCCGCCGCGTATAGGTGCGCGGCCGCCCGGCGAGGTAACTCGTCGCAGGCTCGAGAAGGTGAACGTCCCGTTGGCGTTGGTCTGCTGCGTGCTGTCCCACCAGCCGCCCTCGACCAGCACGCCGGCGCGCAGCATGTGCTTGGCGACGCTGAAATCGAAGTTCTGCGCCACCGTCAACTGCCGGCCGTCGCGCGCGCCCGATTGCCCGGCGCCGCCGGCGTGAAGGCATCGAGCACGCGGATCGTCGGCGCATCCGACGCCGACGTGAACAGCGTCTGCGACTGCGTCAGCTCGAACCGCAGCTCGCTGAACACCTTCGTGCCGATGGTGCGGGTGTTGCGCACGCGCAGCAGGTCGGTGACCGTAGTCGCTGCTGTACGCCCGGTCCAGCAGGTCGAAGTCGCCGACGCCGAGGTTGCTGCCGCGTGTCCTCGCGCCGCGCGTACTCGGCGCGCAGGCTGCTCGTGGGGCTCAGAGCGTGCTCGAGCCGGACGTTGACGTTGACGGCGTCCGACCGGACGCCGCATCTGATCGTTGACCTCGCCGGTCGGCGTCCGCGCGACGATGGTGCGGGCGTCGTAGGCCATGTTGCCGTCCATGGCGATGGACAGCCCGGTCGTGCCCTTGGCCAGCGGGCCCTGGACGTTGACCATGAAGCGCTTCTGCTGCTCGGGCCCGCGCACCGGTGGCAAACGTGTTGCGTGGCGTTCAGCGACTCGTCGCGGAAGCCGAAGTTCATGTTCCCGCGCCAGGTCGCCCATGCCCGGCCTGGTGATCACCTCGACCCGCACCATGCCGGCCTCGTGATACTCGGCGGAATACGAGTTGGTGTTGAAGCGCATCTGCTGGATCTGGTCCTTCGGCGGCAGCCGGCCGCCGCGAAAGCCGTCGATGAAGATCTGCGCGCCGGGACCCGCCATCTGCGCGCAGCTGCTCCGCCATCTCGTCGGGGTCGTCCGACAGCGCCGTCGATGTCGTCGGCGGTCAGCGTGGTGGTGAACCCGTTGTCGCGCCGCGTCGCCGCGCTGCTCCTCGCTGACCACGATGTCCTCGCGAATGGCGACGGCAGCGTGGCCATGGCGGTGTTGTTGCCGCGCTTGACGGCGAATGGCGCGGTGAAGCCCTGGAACCCCTCGGCTTCGACCGCGATCTGGTAGCTGCCCGGCAGCAGGCCGGTGAACGACGCGACCCCGGTGTCGTCCACCAGCTCCTGCCGCTCGACACCGGCGGCGTCAGTCACCGTGACGACGGCGTGGATGAGCGCCGCTTCGGTTTCGTCACGCACCGTGACCTGCAGGGTCGACTGGCCCTGCGCGGCGGCCGACAACGGCAGCAGCACGCATCCGCACAACACGAGCGCACAGGGCCGCAGAACGCGGGCCCCCGCGACCACCGCCTGGCCGCAGTCGTCTTCATGGCTACTTCTTCTCGAACAGATCGGCCTTCACCGGCGGGATTGACCTTGACCTTCTCGATGGTCCAATCCTCGACCGTCTTGCCGTCGACGGCCTGGGTCAGACGATGCGGCAGCATGACGCCGTCCACCGTCTTGAAGTCGCCGAGATACAACGTGACCGCGCTCGGGGTCGGCGGCGGCATCGATTCCATGCGGCGGCGAATCTCCTCCGGGCTCGGACGCTGCCCGTCACCGCCGGCCGGGGGCGGAGGCGGGGCGCCGTCGCGGGCGCCGGCAGCAGGTCCGCCGCCGGGACCGCCGCGACGTCCCCCGGGGCCGCCCGGGCCGCCGCGCATCGTCGATCCGCGGCCGCATCTCCTGGTACTGCAGCATCAGCGGCAGGTGGGTCGCCTGGTCGACGAAGATCCGCACGGCCTGGCCGTTCTCGTTCTTCACCTCGAGCACGTCGGCCTTGCCCTCGGGCGCTTCCGCAACCGCGACGTAGGTGGGCTGCAGGCTGCCGCCGCCGAGAAACGCCAGCAGGTAGCGGTTGAATTCGGTGCGCAGGCGGCGCAGCCGCGCCTGCTCGAGCTGCTCGGCGTTGAGCTCCTGCCCTGGAGGCCCGTTGCGCAGCACGATCTGCATGCCGCCGCCGCCCATGCCGCCGCGGTTCTGCATGTCTTCCCACGCCGTGTCGCCCGCGAGCGCCGACACGCGCTCGATCGACATGCCGCCCATCATCTCGGTGTCTTCGCTGCGGTGCATGCGATCGGGCAGCTGCAGCGTGAGCGCGAGCGTGCCCTGCACCTGGCGCTGGCCCATCTCGCGGCCGAACGGGCCCTTCGAGCGAGGCTCTTCACCTCGGTCGAGCTTGGCGCCGCCAAGCGCCTGACGCATCGCTGCCATCACCTCGGCGCGCCTTGTCCTGCGCCGCCACCGGCATCGTCAGCGCCGCCATCGCAGCCACCGCACACATCACGCGTTTCATACTCGGCTCCTTGCCACGCCCCCGCCTGCCGGCCGGGTGCGGGCCTGTGTATCGTCCGTGCCCACCATAGATTACGAGCGCGGGCGGGGCGCGGACGTTAAGTGTCGGCAAAGAGGTTGTTAAAGGATGTAAAAACGGATTTGTGGCCGATTTTCCGCCGTTTTTCGCATGCTAGACTCCGTTCAGCAATGACCACGCGGCCCCGGTTCTCGGGCGTGACCGCACTGGCTGGCGCCGTGCTCGTCCTCCTGCCGGCACTCGCCTGGCTGCAGGTACTCGTGGCTGGATCAGATCGCCGACGCCGACCGCGAGCGCCG
Source organism: uncultured Acidobacteriota bacterium (assembly GCA_963707795.1). Taxonomy (GTDB): domain Bacteria; phylum Acidobacteriota; class Vicinamibacteria; order Vicinamibacterales; family UBA2999; genus JACCSI01. Next base: position 3,594,448 of record OY970174.1, read on the forward strand.
CGCGCGGTCGCTGCAGACCGCGGCCTCACGGCTCGCCCAGGATCTCGATGCCGAGGTCGGCAAGGCGGTCTTCAACCTGCAGCTCGATCCGGCCATCGGTCGAGCAGCAGAACTGGCTGGCCTACGCCGAACGCCATCAACGGTGGCTGGACGGCGCCCTCACGCCCGAGATCGTCCAGGCGGTGTACTTCGTCGAAGCGGACGACGATCGCCACAGCGGAGCGGAGCCGGTACTGCGGATCTGGAGCCCGACCGGACACGAGTTCGTGGCCACGCCGTGGCCCGCGGAGCTCGCGTCCATCCGGCAGCGGTTCCAGCACGACGCGCGGCGGATGGTGGACTGGCAGGTGGCCACGCCCCGTCGCGGCGAACGCGGCCGGGCCGCCGCAGCGGATGATCCTGCCGCCGCCGACCGCCGGCGATCCACAGTCCATCGTCCTGCCCGTGATGCGGGTCACCGCCGATCCGTCGCCGGGCGACGCCGGTCCCTCGACGCCGAAGGTGAGGCTCCTGGGCTTCACCATCATCCGGCTCGATCTGGGGACGCTCGGGCGCCAGCTGCTCCCGCAACTGGTGCGGCGGCACTTGTACGACGACCAGGGCGAGAGCGATTTTCTCGTCGCGGTGCTGTCGCGGGACAATCCGCCGCAGGTCGTGTTCGAGTCGGAGGAGGGCGCCGCGCGGATTGCGGCGGCCGCGCCCGATCTGTCCACTCCCCTGCTCGGCCCCCGTGTCGGATCGCTGTTTCTCATGACGCGGGACGGACGCCGCGGCGGACCGCCGGGCCCCGGCCGTGACCCCGGCGCGCTGGTGTACCGCGAGCCGCCGCCGATGGCGCCGCCCCCGGCCGACACCGAGCCGCGAGTGGTCGTCGACGTGATCGAAGAGCGGCGCGGCGGCGACGGCCAGACGCGGGCGTTCGGCGCCGGCGAGGCGCACTGGCAGCTCGTGGCCACGCACCGGTCCGGGTCGCTCGAGGCGGCGGTCGCGAGCGCGCGGACCCGCAATTTTCTGCTGAGCTCCGGCATCCTGCTGCTGCTCGCCGACGGCCATCGGCCTGATCGTCGTGTCGGCGCGGCGCGCCGACCGGCTCGCGCGCCAGCAGCTCGAGTTCGTGGCCGCCGTGTCGCACGAGCTGCGCACGCCGGTGTCGGTGATCGGCGCCGCCGCCGGCAATCTGGCCGACGGCGTCGTCGGAGGAGCCGGGGCGGGTGAAGAAGTACGGCGCGACGATTCAGACCGAAGCGCGCCGGCTGGCCGAGACCGTGGAGCGCGTGCTGCAGCTGGCCGGCATCGCGCGGCGATGCGGTCGGCGCCGCCGGCCGTGATCTCGGGCCACACCCTGATCAACGACGCCCTCAGCGCGGTGCGGCACGACATCGAAACGGCGGGGATCACCGTCGATCGCGACCTGCCGGAGACCCTCCCCGCCGTGGCCGGCGATGCCATCGCCCTGCGCTCGGCGCTTGCAGAACCTGATTGGCAACGCCGTGAAGTACGCCGGCGATGCGCGCTGGGTGCGGGTCGCGGCCGAGGGCGGCGACCACCTGCGCATCACCGTCGAGGACCACGGCCTCGGCATCGGCGCCGAGGATCGGAAGCACATCTTCGAGCCGTTCTATCGGGGTCGCGAGGCGGTCTCGCGCCAGATTCAGGGCAGCGGGCTCGGCCTGCACCTGGTGCGCCGCATCGTCGAGGCGCACGGCGGCAAGGTGTCGGTGCGCAGCGACCCGGGCCGCGGCAGCACGTTCATCATGGAGCTGCCGGTCGCCAGCGCCGGCGCCGTCACCCCCTCCCTTGCCCTCAGCACGACTCCTTCTCGTTGAAGACGAGCCCGGCCTGCAGCTGGCGCTGAGCGACCGGCTCACGTCAGAGGGCTATCGGGTGGAGACGGCCGCCGACGGCGACACCGCCGTGGCACGCGCCACCGCCGAGCCGTTCGACCTCATCGTCCTCGACGTCATGCTCCCGGGACGCGACGGGTTCGACGTTGCGCGGACGGTGCGCCAGCACGGCGTGCAGACGCCGATCCTGATGCTCACCGCCCGCGCCGAGGTGGTCGATCGCGTGGTCGGCCTCAAGCTCGGCGCCGACGATTACCTGACCAAGCCGTTCGAGATGATCGAGCTGCTGGCGCGACTGGAGGCGCTGCTGAGGCGGTCGCCGGCCCTCGACCGCGGCGCCGTCGAGCGGTTCCAGTTCGGCGACGTCCTGGTGGACACGCGCAAGGCAGAGGTGACCCGCGCCGGCGCGCCGGTCGAGCTGTCGGCGAAGGAGTTCCATCTGCTGTGTTATTTCGTGCACACCGCGGGGCCACGCTGTCGCGGGAGGAACTGCTGCAGCAGGTCTGGGGCTACCAGTCGATGCCGTCCACGCGGACCGTGGACGTGCATGTCGCCTGGCTGCGGCAGAAACTCGAGCCGAACCCGCGCGCCCCGCAGTACATCCTCACCGTGCACGGCCTCGGCTACAAGTTCGCCGGCTGAGGGCCGTCTCGCCGCGGCCTCGCTGCTGATATAGTCGCCGCTTCCGGAAAGGAAGCGTCATGGCCTCAGTTCAGACCGTCACCATCCGGGTGAACGGCATCGACCAGCAACACCCCGTGCAGCCACGCCATCTGCTGGTGCACTTCCTGCGCGACGGGTGCGGGCTCACGGGCACGCATGTCGGCTGTGAAACCAGCCTGTGCGGCGCCTGCACCGTGCTGCTCGACGGCATGGCCGTCAAGTCGTGCACGATCTTCGCCGTCCAGGCGGATGGCCGCGCGGTGACCACCGTCGAAGGGCTCGCCGACGGCGATCGTCTGCACCAGGTGCAGCAGGGCTTCTGGGAATGCCATGGACTGCAATGCGGATTCTGCACCCCGGGCATGATGATGACGGCGGTGCAGGTCCTCGAGCAGCATCCGGCGCCGACGCGCGAGCAGATCGCGCACGGCCTCAAAGGCAACCTGTGCCGATGCACCGGCTACAGCCACATCATCGACGCGGTCCATCACGCCGCCGGCCAGCACCCCGGCCACGCCGAGGCCTCGCGATGAGCGCCACTCCCTACGTCGGGCGCTCGCTCAAGCGCGTCGAGGATCCGCGGCTCATCCAGGGGATCGCGACCTACGTGGACGACCTGCGGCCGGCGGGGCTGCTGCACGCGGCGCTGCTGCGCAGCCCGTACGCGCACGCCCGGGTCGGCCGCATCGTCACCGACCGGGCGCGCGCGCTCCCCGGCGTCGTCGCCGTGCTCACCGGGGCCGACGTCAACGCCAAATGCGGCACCGTGCCGTGCGCCTCGTCCATTCCGGGCATGAAGAGCCCGGCGCACACCGTGCTCGCCGGCGATCGCGTGTATTTCGTCGGGCATCCGGTCGCGGTCGTCGTCGCGCGCGACCGCTACACGGCGGTCGACGCGCTCGATCTCATCGAGGTGGACTACGACCCGCTGCCGGTGGTCACCGACCCCGAGCGCGCACTCGAGCCCGGCGCGCCGCTGACGCATCCCGACCTGGGCACCAACGTCGCGTTCACCTGGTCGCTGACGACCGGCGACGATGGCGAGCTGGACAAGCTGTTCGCGGCCGCCGATCGCGTCGTGTCGCAGCGCATCGTGCACCAGCGCCTGACGCCGATGGCGATGGAGCCGCGTGGCCTGGTGGCGTCGTACAGCCGGGCGGACCAGGCGCTGACGCTGTGGACCTCGACCCAGATTCCGCACCTGGTGCGGACGCTCTTGCCGGGCATGATCGGCGTGCCCGAGCACCGCATGCGCATCGTCGCGCCGGAAGTCGGCGGCGGGTTCGGCTCGAAGCTGAATCTCTACGTCGAGGAAGCGCTGTGCTCGCACCTGTCGATGCGGCTCAACGCGCCGATCAAGTGGATCGAGAGCCGGCGCGAGAACGCGGCCGCCACCATTCACGGCCGCGACCAGATCGCCTATTACGAGATCGCGGTCAAGAACGACGGCCGGCTGCTGGCCATCAAGACGCGTTCGATTTCCGACCTCGGCTCGTACCTGCAGCTGCTGACGCCGGCCATCCCGACGCTGACCGGCCTGATGCTGCCCGGCTGCTACAAGTTCGCCGCCCTGCGCATGGACGTCACCGCGGTGTACACGCACAAGATGTCCACCGATGCCTACCGCGGCGCCGGTCGCCCCGAGGCCACCTATGCCATCGAGCGGATGATCGACCGCGTCGCCGACGAGCTGCAGGCGGACCCGATCGCCCTCCGGCTCGCCAACTTCCCCAAGCCCTCCGAGTTCCCGTATCACACCGCCGCCGGCCTCGACTACGACAGCGGCGACTATGCCGGCGCGCTGAAGAAGGCCAAGTCGCTCGCCAGCTGGAACGACCTGCTGCGCGCCCGCGACAAGGCGCGCCGCGCCGGCCGGCTGGCCGGCATCGGCGTCTCGACCTACGTCGAGATCTGCGCGATCGGCCCGTCCAGCGCGGTATCCGCCGGCGGCTGGGAATGGGGCTGCGTGCGGATGGAGTTCTCCGGCAAGGTAACCGTCATTACCGGCGCGACGCCGCACGGGCAAGGGCAGGAAACCAGTTTCGCCCAGATCGTCGGCGACCGGCTCGGGGTCCCGATGGAGGACGTCGTGGTGCTGCGCGGCGATACCAGCGTGGCGCACTACGGGCGCGACACCTACGGCAGCCGGACCACCGTCCTCGGCGGCACGGCGATCGTGCTGTGCGTGGACAAGATCCTCGCCAAGGCCAGCCGGCTCGCCGCCCACCTGCTGCAGGTGGACCCGGGCAAGGTCACGTTCGCCGACGGGCGGTTCTCCGCCGGCTCCGCCTCGGTCGGCTGGACCGAGGTGGCCTCCGAAGCGTACGTGGCCAAGAACCTCCCCGCCGACTTCGAGCCGGGCCTCGAGGCCTCCACGTTCTTCGAACCGAAGAACTTCACGTTCCCGTTCGGCGCCCACATCGTCGCCGTCGAGGTCGATCGCGAGACCGGCCAGGTCACGATCGTGAAGTACGTCGCGGTGGACGATTGCGGACCGCAGATCAATCCCCTGCTCGTCGAGGGGCAGGTGCAGGGAGGCATCGCGCACTCCCTCGGCCAGGTGCTGTTCGAGCAGACGCTGTACGACGACTCGGGACAGCTGCTCACCGGCGAGTTCATGGACTATCCGATTCCACGGGCGGAGGACGTGCCCGAATACATCCTCGGCCGCACGGAGACGCCGTCGCCGAGCAACCCGCTCGGCATCAAGGGCGTCGGCGAGGCGGGGACCATCGGGGCGACGCCGGCGCTGGCCAACGCGATCATGGACGCGCTGCACCCGCTCGGCATCAGGCACCTCGATTTGCCGATGACGCCGGAGCGGCTGTGGCGCGCCATGGCGCACGGCACGCAGCCGGCCAGCGTGCCGCCGCCGGGCGCCCCCGTGCCCGCGTCCGCGCGCTATACCAGCGACGATGTCGGCGACGGCGCGCTCGAAGTCGGCAACGTCTAGGTACAAGGAGGCCGTCGTGGTTCCAGCGTCATTCGAGTATCACCGCCCGGCAACGATCGACGCCGCCCTCGCCACGCTCGCCTCGCTGGGCGACGAGGGGCGGGTGATCGCCGGCGGACACAGCCTGATCCCGGCGATGAAGCTGCGGCTGGCGCAGCCGGCGGCGCTGGTCGATCTCGGCGCCATCGCCGAGCTGCGCGAGATCGGCGAGCGCGGTACGCGGCTGGCCATCGGAGCCATGGCCACCCACGCGGCGATTCTCGCCTCGCCGCTGCTCGCTTCGCGGTGCCCGCTGCTGCCGGCGGCCGCGCACCACATCGGCGACACCCAGGTGCGTAATCTCGGCACCATCGGCGGCAGCCTCGCGCACGCCGACCCGGCGGCGGACTGGCCTGCCGTCGTCCTGGCGCTCGAGGCCGAGCTGGAGGTCGCCGGGCCGTCAGGCCGGCGCACGATCGCCGCCGCGGATTTCTTCGTCGATGTGCTGCAGACCAGCCTCGCCGGCGGCGAGATTCTCTGCTTCGTCCATGTCGCGCCGACCGACCGGCACGTGGCGTACGTGAAGACCGAGCAGAAGGCCAGCGGCTTCGCACTCTGCGGGGTGGCCGCGACCGTGGACCGCACGGCGAAGCGGGTCCGCGTGGCGATCACCGGCGTGGCGCCGGTGGCCTATCGTGCCACCGCGGTGGAGCAGGCGCTGGACGGCCGCGATATCACCGACGAGACGATCGCCGACGCGGCGCGCCACGCTGCGGAGGCGGTCGACCCGCTGAGCGACATCCATGCGTCGAGCGACTTCCGCGCGCACCTCGCCCAGGTCAACACCGCGCGGGCGCTGCGCGCCGCGGTGCAGGGGCTGCCCAAATGAGCTGGACGGGCTGCCCTGCACGCGGGCGGGCGCCGGTGCGACGGGGCGGCCGATGACGCTCACCGCCACCTATCGCATTCCCGCCAATCGCGCCCGGGTGTTCGCGGCGCTGAACGATCCGGCGGTCCTGCAGCGGCTGATCGACGGCTGCGAATCGTTCACGCAGCGTCCCGACGGCGTCTACGAGGCGCGCCTGAAAGTCGGGCTCGGCAGCATCAAGGGGGCCTATGCAGGCGAGGCGCGCATCGAGGACGTGCAGCCGCCGGCGTCGTACACGCTGCGGGTGAACGGGCGCGGCGCCGCCGGCTTCGTCAACGGCGTCGCGCGAATGACGCTCGGCGACGACAACGGCGCCACCGACGTCACCTGCAACGCCGACGTGCAGGTGGGCGGCGCCATCGTCGCGGTCGGCTCGCGCCTGATCGAGGTCGCCGCACGACGCATGATGGACCGCTTCTTCGAGAAGCTCGCCGCCGAGTTCGCCTGACCGGCGCGTCGATCACGACTCCGACTGGTCGATCCAGCGGGCGACGGCCGGCGCTTCCCATCCGAGCATGCGATCGATCAGCGCCGCCGGGGTGGCCTCCGCGACGATGATCTGCCGGTGCGTCGGACGCAGGAACGCTTCCTGCATCGCGTGCTCGACGAAGGTGAGCAGGCCGTCGTAGAAGCCGGCGACGTTGAGCAGCCCGCACGGCTTGGCGTGCACCCCGAGCTGGGTCCAGGTCACCGCCTCGCAGAATTCCTCCAGCGTCCCGAAGCCGCCCGGCAGCGCGATGAATCCATCAGAGAGGCGGGCCATCAGCGCCTTGCGTTCGTGCATGGAGTTGACGACGTGCAGGCGGGTCAGCCCCCGATGCGCCAGCTCGCGCGTGACCAGGGCGTGCGGAATGACGCCGGTGACACGGCCGCCGGCGGCCAGCGTCGCATCGGCCACCACCCCCATGAGGCCGACGTTGCCGCCACCGTAGACGACGCCGATGTCACGCGCGGCGAGCGCGACGCCGAGCGTGCGCGCGGCGTCGGCGAAGTCCGGGTTGCGGCCCGGGCTGGAGCCGCAGAACACGCACAGCTGCACGCGATGCTTCCTGCGGCCCGGATCAGGACGAAGGCGCCGGGGTGATGGCCACCGTGTGCCGCGGCTCGTAGAGCATGACCTGGACGCCACCGGGCAGGCCGAGCATGACGGTGATGCCGTAGCCTTCGTCCTGCGGCTCGCCCTGCACGTCGATGCCCTTCGCGCGCAAATCGCGGATCGTCGCGTGGATGTCGTCGCACATCAGCGACAGCTGATGCCGGGTGCCGGCCTCGAAGGTTGGACCTTCCGCCGGGTGCACGCCCAGCTCCGCGGGCGGCAGGGCGAAGATCAGCCATCCGTCGCCGGCATCCACGTGGCGCCAGCCGAAGACGTCGCGCAGCGTGGCGCGCAGCGCCTCCGGCTCCGGCGTGTAGAGCAGCATGTGCGCACCAACGATCGCCATCGGTTCACCTCGCCCCTTTGCTTCGCCGCTCGACCATTTTCACGAACGAGCGTTCGTGCAGCTCGTCCCGGCTCAGTCCGGTCTCACCGGCTTCGGCCTCGGTCAGCGCCCCCGAGCTCAGGCCACGCACGAAGAAGTTCAAGAGTCCCTGTCCGGTGGCGGCATCGTCGAACACGTCCCCGACCAGCGTCGCCTGCGCGGCCTTGTCGATGAACGCGCGCAGGCGCGCCGTGGCGGCGGGGCGGGCGGACAGGTAGAAGGCATAGACAGCCGCGAACCGGCTCGGCAACTGCGCCGGGTGCAGGTCCCACCCCTGATAGTAGCCGTGCACCAGCGAGTGCGTCACGTCGTCGAAGTGCACTTTCCACGCGCGATGCACGGCGTCACGGTTCTCGCGCTGCTGGGCCGGGGTGAGTCGGTGGTCGGCGGCGGCGCGATGAATCGGGACCGGCATGATGTTGGTCCCGCCGTCCGACAGGCGCACGCCGGTCTGCGCCAGCGCCACCTGCATCATGTGGCGGGCGAAGTCGCAGGCGCCGTGGCGCATGTGCTGCCACGCCGCGGTGATGCCGGAGAGCGCGGTGTAGTCGTAGGTCCCGAAGTGCGCGCCGGTGACGCGGCCGCCGCCGGCGGCCACCAGCCCGCGCAGCGCCGACGAGCCATCGACGCCGATGATCGACTGCGGGGTTTCGATCATGATCTCGAGCGTGATGGACCGCGGCGTCAGCCGGAGGCGCTGCTCCAGCACGGTCGCCGCCCGCGCGACCGCCTGCACGTGCGCCGGCGTCATCACCTTGGGAATCGTGACGGCGAAGCCGGGCGGCAGCGCGCCGCCGGCGCGCGCCGCCAGCGTCGTCACGAAGATGTCCAGCGTCCGCAGGCTGCGGCGATGCAGCTCGGCGGACATCGGCTTGATGCGAATCCCGATGAACGGCGGCAAGGTGCCGGCGGACATGCCGCGGGCGACCTCCTCGGCCGCCGATGCGGCATGGCCGTCCTCTTCCGCGTCGGGCCGCGTTCCGTACCCATCCTCGAAGTCGATGCGCAGGTCCTCGACCGGCTCGCGGCCAAGCTTGTCCACGACCCGCGTGTAAATCGCCGCGGCGGCGTCGGCACCGCCGAGGCCCAGCGCCTGGTCGAGGGTGGCGGGATCGGGCGCGTACTCTTCGAGCGTGCGCAGCGCGAGCGCGCCCAGCCTCGGCGCCGTGTCCGACTTGAAGAGGTGCGCGCCGCCGTAGACGGTGTGTACGGGCTGGCGGTCGCCGGCCTCGCCGGGACAGGCGCCGGCGAGCGCGACGTTGGCACGCCGCAGCGGAGTGACGATGGCCGCGAGGTCGCGCGCGGTGAGCGAGGGGCGGTCAGGAGCCACGGTAGGTGCTGTAGCCGTACGGACTCACGAGCAGCGGCACGTGGTAATGCCCGTCACCCGCCGCCGTTTCGAACAGAATGACGACGCGCGGGTAGAACGTTGCGACGTCGCGATCGTGGAAGTAGCGTCCGGTCTCGAACACGAGGCGATAGACGCCCGCCGGAAGCGCCGTGTCGCCGGCCGTCAGGCTGCGCAGCCGTCCGTCCCCGTCGGTGACGCCCTGGCCGACGGTCTGCCATTCTGCTGATCCGACGCTGCGCTCGAGCGACACCGTCATGCCGGCCGCGGGCCGGCCGCGTGCGAGGTCGAGCACGTGCGTGGTGATCATGAGTCCGCCCCCGCCTCGTCCACGGGCAACACCGCGCCGGCCCGCCGCGCAGCATCGCGCCGCAGCAACCGGCCGGTGGGCGCGCCGCGGCATTCTCCCTCTTCGAAGATCACCCGGCCGCCGAGCAGCGTGGCGAGGACACGCCCGCCGAGCGTCATTCCCATGTACGGCGTCACCGGATGGCGATGGTACAACGTGTCCGCACCGATCGTGGTCGTCCCGTCGGGATCCCAGATCACGAGATCGGCGTCGCCACCGACGCGGATCGCGCCCTTCGCCGCGAGCCCTGCCAGCACCGCCGGCGCATGCGCCATCCAGGTGCCGATGCGATCGATCGGCAGGCCACGCGCCGCCATCCCGGTCCACACCGCGGCGAGCCCCAGCTGCAGTGAGGCAATGCCGCCCCAGGCGCGCACGAAATCGCCGTCCGCGAGGCACTTCAGCGCCGGCGGCGCCGGCGAGTGATCGGTCGCGATGAGGTCGATGACGCCGTCGGCCAACCCGTGCCACAGACCGTCGGCGTGTGCGCGCTGGCGAATCGGCGGCGCGCATTTGAAGGCGACCGCGCCGTCGGGAATGTCCTCGGCGGCAAAGGTCAGGTAATGCGGACACGTCTCCACCGTCACGGCCACGCCGTCACGGCGAGCGGCGGACAACGCCGGCAATGCCCCGGCCGACGCGAGATGGACGATGTGCACGTGGGCGTCGTACTCGCGTGCGAGCCGAACGAGCAGGTCGATCGCCGCGTGCTCGCTGGCCGGCGGACGGCTGTCCAGCCAGGTCGCATAGCGGCGCGGATCTACGTCGCGGAGTGCGCCCGCGTCGAGCGGATCGCGGAGCAACGCCGGCCACTCGGCGTGCGCGAGGAGCGGCAGCCCCCGGCGCGCGAGCTGCGGCAGCGCCGCGCGCAGGTCGGTCTCGCCCACGTGGGCGAACTCGTCCACGCCGGACGGCGCGAGGAAGCACTTGAAGCCGAGCACCCCGGCGTCGGCGAGCGCGGCAAGGTCCCCGGTGTTGCCGGGCACGACGCCGCCCCAGAAGCCGACATCCACGTGGCACTGGCCGGCGGCGGCCGCGCGCTTGGCATCGAGGGCGCGCGCGGTCGTGGTCGCCGGAATGCTGTTGAGCGGCATGTCCACGAGCGTGGTGATCCCGCCGGCCGCCGCGGCGCGCGTCGCGCTGGCGAATCCCTCCCAGTCGGTGCGGCCCGGCTCGTTGATGTGCACGTGGGTGTCCACCAGGCCGGGCAGGACCACGAGGGCGCCGACGTCCCGCGTCCGCACCCCCGCCGGCCGATCGGCGTAGGGCCCGATGCCGGCGATGCGTCCCTCGTCGATGCGGATGGTGGCCGGACGGAGGCCGTCGGGGAGCAGCACGCGCTCGCTGCGGACGACGGAGGCGCTCATGCTATGGTGCTACCGGCGAACGACGGTCGCCTCGATGACACCGTAGGGCTCGGCGGTGGCGACGAAAATCTCGTTGCGGTTGGCGAGGCCGAGTGGAGTGAGGTCGAACGGGACATGGTGTTTGTTCGGCATGAGCAGGCGGATGGCATCGACGTCGGGGGCGGCGTCGAGCACGGCTTGTCCCATGGCGTGCAGCGTGTGCTGTACCGATCGGCTGTCGTGCTCGGCGAAACTCTCGAGCAGCGTCTGCCGCACCGCCGCCCAGCGCGGGCCGAACGCCGCGTCCACGCCGGCGTAATGCCAGGTGGCGGTGAGGGCGGTGGCGAGCAGGCGATCGGTGGTCTCGGGCAGCGTCGTGAACTCGTCGCACGGGAAGCCGGCGAAGGCCGACCGCGCCGACTTGAGGATGGTGAGATCCGCGATGCCGGCGCCGATGCGCGTGCGCGCGCGCGTGGCGCTGATGGCCGCGGTGCGCGCTTCCGGCCCGCGCTGCATGAAGGCCTGGCCGTGCGGGCGGCCGCCGATGTCGATGGGCCGCCACGGGTGCTCGACGAGATCGATGCGGACCTCGTCCAGGCGCGGGTTGCGGCCGAGAAAATGTTCCGCCAGGCGGACGCCGAAGGCTTCGGGCTCGCCGACCGGCGCGGCGGCGGCAAGGGCGTACACCGTGTTCTTCATCGTGTCGGTCGGCAGGACTTCGCGGTTGTCGCCGTCGAGGTACGACGCGTCGTAGTCACCGCTGAAGCGGACGGCCACGGTCAGGTCGGACAGCGTGTGCCGATCGCCGCCTCGCCGCACCTGGACCAGCCGAATCCGCGATTTGCCGTAGGACGAGTCAGCCAGCATGCGGAGCTCCGGAGAAGGGATGCGGAGGGTCGTGGGCGCCGATCATAGCACCGCCGACTTCACGGCGCAGGCCGATCTCGCCTCGTCGCGGGTAGGGGGCCGCGCGGTGGCGGCGAACGACGAGTTCTTCGCGGCAAAGTCGAACCTGGTGAAGGCGGCGCCGGCGATCTTCATCCCCGGCAAGTACACGGCGCGCGGCAAGTGGATGGACGGCTGGGAGTCACGTCGGCGGCGGACGCCGGGTCACGACTGGTGCGTCGTGGCGCTGGGTACGCGCGGGATCGTGCACGGGGTCAACGTCGACACGCGCTTCTTCACCGGCAACCATCCCGCCCACTGCTCGCTGGACGCCGCGGATGCGAAAAAGGGGTCGGGTCTATTGCAAAAATCTGCGTACGCAGATTTTTGCAATAGACCCGACCCCTTTTTCGCCTGGACCACCATCCTGCCGCAGGTGGCGCTGCGCGGCGATAGCGACAACCTGTTCGCCGTCGCCGACCGCCACCCGTGGACCCACGTGCGCCTCAACATCTTCCCCGACGGCGGCGTGGCTCGCCTCCGCGTCTACGGCGAGGCCGCGATCGACTGGCCGCGCATCGCCGCCGCCGGCCGACCGATCGACCTCGCCTCCATCCTCCACGGCGGCCTGGTGCTCGCCGCCAGCGACATGCACTTCGGCGCGCGCGACAACATGATCATGCCGGGCCGGGCGCGCACGATGGCCGACGGCTGGGAAACCCGGCGCCGGCGCGGGCCCGGCTTCGACTGGGCGATCGTACGGCTGGGCACACCCGGCCGCGTCTCGCGCGTCGAAATCGACACCAACCACTACAAGGGCAATTACCCGGAGAGCGCGTCGCTCGAGGCGTGCCTCGCCCCCGGCGCGCCGGTCGAGGCGCTGGCCACGGCGCCGTGGACGGAGCTGCTCCCACGGACGACGCTCGGCGCCCATCGCCGGCACTTCTTCACGCGCCAGCTGCGCGACGTCGGTCCCGTCTCGCACGTCCGCCTCAACATCTTCCCCGACGGCGGCATCAGCCGCCTGCGCATCCATGGAACCGTGGCGACGGCTTGATCGCGCAGACGCCGACGAGGCGCGCCGGCAACTCGCGGCGTGCTGCGGCTCCACGCGCTGGGTCGAGCGGATGCTCGCCCGACGCCCCTTCCGCAGCCGCATCGACCTGCTGACCGCCGCGCGCGAGGAATGGTTCGCCCTCGAGCCGCGCGACTGGCGGGAGGCGTTCACCCAGCATCCGCGCATCGGCGATCGCCACGCCCTCGCCGCCCGCTTCCCCACCACGCACGCCCTCTCCGCCCGTGAGCAGGCGGGCGTGGACGAGGCGCCGGCCTCCGTGCTCGACGCCCTCGCCGCCGCCAACGGCGCCTACGAAGAGCGCTTCGGCCACACCTTCATCGTGTGTGCGACCGGCAAGAGCGCCAGCGAGATGCTCGCCCTGCTGCGCGAGCGGCTGCAGAACGAGCCGGCGCGCGAGCTCGGCGTCGCCGCGGAGGAACAAGCCAAGATCACGGCGATCCGACTAGAGCGGGGCGTCGCCTGACGCCGGTTCGCTTACCCGCCCCTTCATCAGCGCGAGGTAGATCGCGGCGCTCAGGCTGAAGGTCACGAACCAGGCGTAGGTGTACAACGTGTCGAGCATGGTTGGATCGGCGACCTGTCCTCCCGGGGTGGTCGCCGCGCGGATGAACCCCGGCGTCACCGGGAGGATGGCGGCGACGAGCGCGACCATGGCGCGGCCGTTGACGCCGTTGCGGTAGCTGTAGCGTCCGTCCAGCGAAAAGAGGTCCGGCAGTGACAGCTCGCGGCGCCGCAGCAGCCAGTAGTCGGCGATCAGGATGCCGCCGATCGCACCCATCAGGCTCGAATAGCCGATGAGCCAGGTGAAGATGTACGCGGCCGCGTCGGCATACAGCTTCCACGGCATCATCAGGATGCCGAGCACGGCCGTGATCAGGCCACCGGTGACGTAGCTGATGCGGCGCGGGGCGAGGCTGGAGAAATCGTTGGCCGGCGAGACCACATTGGCCGCCATGTTGGTCGTGAGCTGCGCGGCCATGACGATGAGCGCGCTGACGATGATCACGGCGGGCGTCCCGATGCGCGCGATGAGGACGATCGGATCCCAGATCGCCTCGCCGAACACCACGATCGTCGCGCTGGTCACCGCCACCCCGATGAACGCGAACGCGGTCATCGTCGTCGGCAGCCCAAGCGCCTGCCCGAGCGCTTGCGAGCGCTGGTTCTTCGCATAGCGGGTGAAGTCGGGGATGTTGAGGCTGAGCGTCGCCCAGTAGCCGACGTTGGCGGTCAGCGCGGCGGGAAACAACGTCCAGAACGGCGTCTGCGCCTGCTGCAGCTTCTGCGACTGGTCGAGCACCCGGCCGAGGCCGCCGCCGGCGTCCACGGCCCACCACAACAGCGCGGCGCCGCCGGCGAGGAGCAGCGGCGCCGACAGGCTTTCGAGAATCCGGATTCCCTCGAGACCGCGCAGGATGATCGCGACCTGCACCAGCCAGAAGGCGAGAAACGCCATCCACAGGTTCCCCGGCACCGCCGCCCACCCGGTCCACGCCGCCGTCATCAACTGGTGGAGGGCGAGGCCGCCGATCCAGGTTTGAATCCCGAACCAGCCGCAGGCGACGATCGCGCGCAGCATCGCCGGGACGTTGGCGCCCCGGACGCCGAATGCGGCGCGGCAGAGGACGGGGAACGACACGCCGTACTTCGTGCCGGCGTGGGCGTTGAGGATCATCGGCACCAGCACGATGGCGTTGCCGAGCAGGATGGTGATCATCGCCTGCCACCAGCGCATGCCCTGCTGCATGATGCCGGAGGCGAGGGTGTAGGTGGTGATCACGACGCTCATGCCGATCCACAGCGCCGCGATGTTGTAGGTGCTCCACGTGCGCTGGGCCGGCGTGGTCGGTGCGAGGTCGGGATTCCACAGCGGGCTGGCGGACAGCGCCGTCGCCGCCGAGGGATGCCGCCCGCGGGTCGCCATCAGCGCTCAGCAGCGGTTCGGCTGGGGACGGCGTAGCCTTCCGCCTCGTGGCCGCCGTGGTACTCCTTGCTGACCGGACGGCGAATCTGCGAGTGCGATACCACGCGATCGCGGCGCGCACCGCGGAAGCTTTCGAGGCTCGTCCATCCCTTGTCGGCGTGCCGGTCGAGGAACTCCTCCATCCCCCGGATCAGGTCCTTGATGATGTTCGGCCCGATGGCATGGTCGAGCATCGCGGCCGTGCACACCTGCACCGTGCCGCAGCCGAGCAGGAGGTAATTGAGCGCGTGCGCGAAGGTGGCGATGCCGCCGATGCCGGAGAAGGCGCGGTCGGGAAACGCCTGCGTCAGCTGCGCCATCTTGGCCAGCGACTGCGGCAGGATCGCGGGACCGCCGAGGCCGCCGCTCGACACCAGCCCGTCCACATTCATCTCGAACTCGAGCGTGTCAGCATCGATCAAGGGGATCGACGGGAAGGTGTTCGACGACACGATGGCATCGGCGCCGCCGAGGAAGGCGCCGCGCGCCTCGACGACGATGTCGGTCGTCGACGGGGTCAGCTTTGCCCACACCGGGACCCGCGCCACCTCCTTCACCACCTGCGTGACGATGGAGATCTGCGCCTGGTCCTTGCCGATGTTCGACCCCATGTCCTGGCGGTCCATGTGCGGGCACGACAGATTCAGCTCGAAGGCATCGGCGCCCTCGTCCTGACAGGCCTTGGCCAGCGTCTGCCAGTGGCCGAGCTCGCGGTCGCTGCCGGAGCCGGCCATGATCGACGCGACCAGGATGCGGTCCGGATGCGCCTTCTTGATGCGCGAGATCCGCGGGATCCACCAGTCCAGCGGCTTGTCGGAGATGAGCTCCCAGTTCCACGACGAGTGCAGCGCGGTGCCGGGGCGCTTCTGCATCGAGAGCTGGCCGTCCGGCGCGGCGCGCAGGAACTTGGTCTTCGGTCCATCGACGTTGACCACCGGGTGCAACCCGATGGTCTTGGTGACGACCCCGCCCCACCCGGCGTCGAAGGCGCGCATGATGTTGGCGTCGGATTCGGTCGGCGGCGCCGACGAGAGCAGGAACGGGTTGGCGAACTGCAAACCCGTGAAGGTCACGTGCAGTCGGTTGGCCATGGCCGCACTATAACGAATTTACGATCGCGGCACTAATCGGCGGAGGTACCGCTCGGCCACGCCGGCGCCGGCCGTGGAGCCGCGCGGCTGCGCCGATCGCGCCCGCGCCACGAACACGAATTGCCGGCCGCGCGATTCGATCTGGCCCACCAGCCAACTGAGGTGATCGCCGCCGACCCGCGCGTTGCCGGTTTTGGCACGGACGAGCGTGCCGGCGGGCCAGCCGGTGACGAACCGGTGCGTGCCGGACGCATTGGTCAGCTGTCCGGCCGGCATGGTCATCGCACGGCGTACCGCGTCCACCGATCCGCGGCTCACCGGCAGCTCGTAGCGGAACATCCGGGCCAGAAAATCGAGCTGCGCGTCCGGCGCGATGACCAGGTCGCCATTCAGCCAGAACGACGTCACGTCGCCGTCGAACGTATCGACGCCGTAGCCGATCGACTGCAGCCAGCGGTGCATCGCATCCGGGCCGATGAGCCCCGCCGTTCGCCGGAAGTACCACACGACCGAGGAGCGGATGGCCGACTCGAGCGAGTGAGCGTGCTGCCACGACGGGAACGGCTGCGGGTTGCCATCCCAGGGCGTGGCCGCACCGCCCGCGTTTACCACCCCCGTCTCCAGGGCGATCAGCGCGTGCGGGATCTTGAAGGTGGAGGCCGGCGCGCTGGCGAGGCGGCACTCGAGCGCGTTGGCACGGTGCAGCTCGCTGCCGTCGAGCGGGCGGAACAGGAAGCATTCGCCGGGAACCGATCCGAGATCGTGCATCAGCACCCGGGCGGCGGGCGGATCGGCCACCGCGGACAGCAGCAGCAGCATGGCGACAGCGGCAACGGCCGGACCGGGGCGCCTATGCGCCGTCGGAGTCATCGCGCACGTACCACTCGTCGTGCCGCGACCAGCCGCTGCAGCGGTGGCACGACGTCCACTGCCACGGGTGCGAGCAGCCCGGACAGACGCCGCGGGTCTCGAAGGTGTTCCACATCGCGCCGCAGCCGCCGAAATACGGCTCCGGCGTGGAGAAACTCTCGCAGGTCCAGAGGCTGTGCGCCGACGGCTGCCAGCCGCACAGCGGACAGCGGATGCGGCCATAGACCAGCTCTTCGATCAGCCGCTTGGCATCGAGGTCGAGGTCCCCGGCCGGCGCGTCTGGACCGCGCGGGGTGGGGCGCAAGTGCAACCGTACGGCCATACGACCTCCAGCGTATCTCACCGCGCCGCTGGCGCCGGACTGGTTTTCGCGCGGCCATTCCCGACGGCGAGAAGGTTCGACGAGGTGCGCAGGTACATCACGCCGTCCGACAGCGCGGGCGTGGCCATCAGCGGTTCGCCGGTCGTGTTGGTCGCCAGATGGGTGAACTGCCGGCCCGCCGCAATCACGAGGACGTCGCCGTCTTCGCTCGACAGGTAAATCTTGCCGTCGGCGGCCACGGGGGAGGCGCTGAAGCCATTGCCGACGTCGGGGAGCCGCTGACGATACACTTCGGCCCCGCTCGCCAGCTCGTACGCGTCGAACACCCCGTTGTTGGCGAGCACGTAGACGAGGCCCTGGTAGATCAACGGCGTCGGCATGTACGATCCGCGTCCGGTCCGGCTCCAGGCAATCGCCTCGCTGGCCGACGCGCCGTCCGCCAGTGTCAGGTCGCCGCGGGCGCCGGCGCGGACGGCAAAAATGGGGCGCTCGGGCGCACGCCCGCTGGCGACGATGAACAGGCCGTCGGCGAAGACCGGCGTCGGCGCGGTGATCTTCGAGCTGCGCCCGACGCGCCACAGCTCGCGGCCGGTACGCGGGTCGTTCGCACGGACGAAGTTCGAGGCGTTGGTGACGAGCACCGGGCCCTCCGCGGTCGCCGCCACCGTCGGCGTGCCCCACGACGGCAGCTCGTCGCGCTCGGTCTTCCACACCACTTCCCCGGTTTCGACGCTGAGCGCCAGGAGAAACGAATCGGCTTGCGTATCGCACTGGACGATCACCAGGCCGTTCCAGATGATCGGCGAGCTCGCGGGGCCCCACTCGAACGTGGGGATGTCATAGGCGCCGAAGTTCAGCCGCCCCAGGTCGACCTTCCACAGCCAGGCGCCGTCAACGGTGTAGGCGTGCAGGCCGTGCGATCCGAACCAGGCAACGACCACGCGGCCATCGGTGGCGGGCGTGGCGCTGGCGTAGGTGGACTTGATGTGCCGCTTGTCGACAGGCTCGCCCTCGTGCGCGATCCGTTCCCAGAGCAGCCGGCCGCTGCGCTTGTCGATCGCGTAGATCGTCCAGCGCTGCGGCGATCGGTCAGCGGAGGCGTCGCCATCGCCGTAGAGACCGGGCCGGAAGCTCGCGCGCGGATCGCGGCTGACCGCGCTGGTCACGAAGATGCGATCGCCCCAGACGATCGGGCTCGAGTGCGCCAGCCCCGGCACCGGCGTACGCCACAGGATGTGACGCCCGCTGGCGACGTCCCACTGGTCCGGGAGGTGCTGGCCGTCGGCGACGCCCGCGGCGTGCACGCCGCGGAACGCCGGCCAGCTGCCGGTGGGAGACGCGGCGGCCGGCAACGCGGGCGGCGGCGTCGCCGCCGTACGGACGATGGTCCGTGAGGGCGCCGGTTCGCTCTCTCCCTGCGGCAGCCAGCGGCTGCCGTCGAGAATCATTCGTCGCGGCGTGCACCCGTCCTCCACCAGGGCGAGCAGCACCGCTCGTCCGTCGCGACGGACGCGATAGCGCCCGGGATTGGCGCACGCCTCGCCCCCGCCGCTGGTCGCGAGTTGGAGCTCGTCGCTTGCCACCTTCCAGGTGCCAATGAACGCCGGCCATCCGGGTCCCTCCAGCGCGAAGCGGCCGTCACCGTCGAAGTGCGCGGTGAACACCCCGAACGTCACGGGTGTGGAGGGCATCGCCGGCGACGCGGCCTGGCCGGCGGCACCCGCATCCGCGCGCGCCCGCGAATCAGTCCCGGCGGACAGCCCGAGCACGGCTGTCAGCAGGACGGCGGCCTGGAGTCGGCGACGACTCACCGTCCCCAGCCAGCCAGGTCGTCGATCGCGACCGGGATGTCCATGTGCTCGACCAGCAGCTCGAAGCGGCGCTGCTCTTCCTTCCTGAACTTGGCCTGATCGGGATACAGCTCCTTGGTGATGGTGGAGCTGTCGAAGTCGTCGTGCGCGGTCGCCGCATCCTTCCAGACGATCGTGTAGCGCATGTCCCAGCGATTCGCTTCGCCGGCATGATTGATCGGGAACGCGGCGTTCATGCGGACGATGCGCCCGAGCTTCTGCTGGCGCTGCAGCACCGGGTAGTGGTTGCGCTTGTACAGCTCCATGAACTCGTCGAAGTAGCCCCACTTCACCTTGTAGTAGTACTCGACCGCGAAGTGGCCCGCGGCGGGCGCCTGCGCCCGTGCCGGAACCGCGTAGGGGACGACGAGCACACACGCCGCAACCGCCGCCGTCAGAACCACCGCTCGTTTCGCGCGCGCCATGATGTCTCCTGTGAAGAGGGGGCCTGGCCCCGTGCACGTGTCCGGATCCGGCGAGTACCCGGTCGCGCGAGCCTACGCTACCCGGGCGTGGACGACAAGCGCGGGCGGCCGAACGGCGATCACTCCACGACGTGCACGGCGGTGACGGGGTGCAGCTCCCATGCCGTCGCCCGCCAGTTGCCGCGACGGCCCGGGCTGGTGTTCTCCGATTCGCCGGCATGCGCGGCGTCGAAGAAGAGCCAGCCCTCGAACCGGCACCGCCGCCCGACCAGCGCCTGCTGCAACGCGGCCGTGGACCAGTCGAGGCCGCGCGCCGCGGCCCACGCGCGCATGGGCGGCGTGACTTCGAGGATCACGCGCGCGGCCGGCGGCGCGTCGGGGCGTGCGCCGATCTCGATGTGCGTGTCGCGGCGGCCGGGCACGAAGCGGTTGGCTGACTCGAGACCCGCCGGCTTGACCACGATCGCGTAGCCGGTGACGACGGCGGCGCGGGACGCGGACCAGCGGTGCGTGTCGTCGCCGGGCTGCAGCAGCGCCTCGAGCGTCACCGCGCGATCGACCTCGCCTGGGCCGGGGAGGGCGGTCCGGTTCTTCAGGACGTTGGCCGCACGCGTGCCGGCCGGCAGCAGCACGCATCCAGCCGCCGCGACCCAGCCGGCGATCGCTATTGTCGCGAGGAGTCCTGCCGCGAAGTGCGGCAAGCGGCGAAGGGTTATCCATTCGAAACCGCGCATCACCGCCACCTCGCTACCGTGGCGGCGTGTCGCGATAGTCTTTCCACCCGCGCACCAGATGCCTCACGACCACGCTGGCGACGCGGTGTGCCGCGTCGAGGGCGGGGAGGTAGGCCACGTAACTGCCGATGCGGGTCTCGGCCAGGCTCGCCGGCGCGCTGATGCCGTCCCGCTGCTGATCGAAGTTGCTCGCCGTCCGCAGCACGAGCACGCGGCGCTTGTCCACCCGCCCGGCGGCATCGAGGAACGTGAGCGACTGCATCGTGCCGGTGTCCTCCATCGCCGTCGTCACGTAGTTCCCGGCTCCGTTGGTGTGATAGCGCACCCAGGCATTGGCCCACTCGCTCATCCGGCGGCCGTGCCAGAACGTGCCGCTCGACAGGGTGCTGCCGGTCAGCACGCGCGGCGCCGTGCGCGCTGCGGCGTGGCTGGCGTAGCGATCGCGCTGTTCGCGCATCGCCGGCGTGTCGTCGAGCGCCACCTGCCGGGTCAGGCCAAATGCCCACTGCACCAGCGCCGGTTCCAGGCGGTACGCCTCGCCCTCGTCGGGCTCGCGCCGGGGCAGCTCGTACGGCGTGGTCTTGCGCAGCGGGATGTACCCGGTCGTCCAGTCGTCCGGAATCTCGCGCGCATCGATCTCGTGTGCGAGGTCGCCGTCCACGATCCAGTCGGCCCACACCGCCGAGCCGGTCGAGCCGTCGGCGGGGTCGATCCCGGCGATCCCGGCCACGACCCAATAGGCCTGCCGGAGATCGAACCGCGGGTCGAGCCCCAGGGCCATCACCGAGCCGGCAGCCTTGGCGGTGCCGATGCCGGTGCACAGCGCCAGCACGCCGTCGGCGTTCATGCGCAGATTGCGCCACCCGGCGAAGGCATAGGTGCGGTCGAGCCGCTCCCGCTCGACCCAGTACTGGAGCTCGCCGGGCTGATCGCCCGTGTCCGCGCCGCGCTCGAACATGGTGACGACCACCACCTTGACCTCGATCGGCTGCTGCGCGACGGCCAACGGTGGCCCGATTGCCAGCGCCATGAGGATTGCCACTCGTGACATGTCCGCTCCTGACCGCCCGCGCGCCTGAGACGCCCGGCCCGCTGGACCTCCGCGCGTGCCGCGCGTATATAGTGAGCTGATCATGACCGAAGACGCCGCGCGTTTGCCTCATGGAATCGGTCCGCCACGGCTTCTTCGGCGGCGGCGCACGGGACGCGTGTCATGAGCCTGCTGATCAAGAACGGCACCATCGTCAACGCCAGCGACCTCTACCGCGGCGACGTCTTCGTCGAGCGCGACCTGGTCACGACCATCGGCAGCAACCTGACGATGGCGGCCGACGTCACCATCGACGCCACCGGCCGCTACGTCCTGCCCGGGGGCATCGACTGCCATACCCACCTCGACATGCCGTTCGGCGGCACCACGTCGGCCGACGACTTCGAGTCGGGGACCATCGCCGCCGCCTTCGGCGGCACGACCTCGATCGTCGATTTCGCGATTCAGTATCGCGGACAGACGCTGCGCGAGGCTCTCGACGCCTGGCGGCAGAAGGCCGAGGGCAAGGCGGTCATCGACTACGGCTTCCACATGATCATCACCGAGCTGACCGATCAGGTGGAGGCGGAGATGGATACGCTGGTCGGCGAAGGGGTCACGTCGTTCAAGCTGTTCATGGCCTATCCCGGCGTGTTCATGCTCGACGACGCGTCGATCTTCCGGGCGATGCTGCGGACCGGGAAGAACGGCGGGACGATCTGCATGCACGCGGAAAACGGCGGCGTCATCGACGTGCTGGTCAAGAAGGCGCTGGCCGAGGGTAAGACGGCGCCGAAGTACCATGCGCTGACGCGCCCGACGCGGGCCGAGGGCGAGGCCACCCATCGCGCGATCGCGCTGGCGGAGATGGCCGACGTGCCGGTCTACATCGTCCATCTCTCCGCCGCCGAGGCGCTGGACATGGTGACCGAGGCGCGGGACCGCGGCCTGCCGGCCTACGCCGAGACCTGCCCGCAGTACCTCTTTCTCTCCTACGACAACTACGAGGAGGCGGGGTTCGAGGGCGCGAAGTACGTGATGAGCCCGCCGCTGCGCCCGAAGGAAACGCAGGACAAGTTGTGGCGGGGACTCGCGTTCAACGACCTGCAGGCGATCTCGACCGACCACTGCCCGTTCTGCATGAAGGAGCAGAAGGTGCTCGGCCGTGACGACTTCTCCAAGATTCCCAACGGCGCCCCGGGGATCGAGACGCGGATGAGCCTGGTCTACGACGGCGGCGTGCGCCAGGGCCGCATCTCGCTGAACCGGTGGGTCGAGCTCACGTCGACGTCGCCGGCGAAGATCTTCGGCCTGTTCCCGCGCAAGGGCACGATCGCGCCGGGGTCGGACGCCGACATCGTCGTGTTCGACCCGGAGCGGAAGACCAGGTTGTCGGCGAAGACCCTGCACATGAAGGTGGACTACAACCCGTACGAGGGACGGGAGGTCACCGGCGTGAGCGAGACAGTGATCTCCCGCGGCGAGGTGATCATCGACAAGGGCGCCTTCGTCGGGCGGGCCGGGCGCGGGTCGTTCCTCAAGCGCGCGCCGCGATGAGCGCCCCTCTCCGCGATTCGAAAGAGCATCCATGACCATCAGCGACACGGCCACGGCCATGACCGGCGACGAGATCGTCGCCCTGTGCAAACAACACACGATCTTCGAGTGGTCGGCACAGTCGAAGGTCGATCCCATTCCGGTGGCGCGGGCCAGGGGGATC
The DNA here is from genome assembly GCA_963707795.1 of uncultured Acidobacteriota bacterium. Lineage (GTDB taxonomy): Bacteria > Acidobacteriota > Vicinamibacteria > Vicinamibacterales > UBA2999 > JACCSI01. The sequence goes on from OY970174.1 coordinate 3,617,307, forward strand.
TACTTCTGGACGCCGGAAGGCAAGCGCTACATCGACTTCAACAGCCAGTTGATGTGCGTCAACATCGGCCACGGCGACCAACGCGTGGTGCGCGCCATCCAGGAGCAGGCGGCGGTGCTGCCGTACGCCAACCCGTTCATGGCGAGCGAGCCGCGGGCGCGGCTGGGCGCCAAGCTGGCCGAGATCAGCCCTGGCGACATCGACGTCTTCTTCTTCACCAACGGCGGCGCCGAGGCCAACGAGAACGCGATCAAGATCGCCCGCTGGTACACCGGGCGGCAGAAGATCCTCGCCTTCTATCGCTCCTACCATGGCGGCACCGCCGGCGCGATCAGCCTCACCGGCGACCCGCGGCGGTGGGCGGCGGAGCCGTCCATTCCCGGTGTCATCCACGTGCTCAACCCGTACCACGGGATCCAGCGCGGCTGGGACCGCACCGAGGACGCGCTCGCCTATCTCGAGGAGACGATCCAGCTGGAAGGCGCCGGCACCATCGCCGGCCTCATCTTCGAGCCCGTCGTCGGCACCAACGGCATCCTGGTTCCGCCCGACGGCTACCTGCAGGGCCTGCGCGCGCTCTGCGACAAGTACGGCATCGTCATGATCGCCGACGAGGTGATGGCCGGCTTCGGCCGCACCGGCAAGTGGTTCTCGGTCGATCACTGGAACGTCGTGCCCGATTTGATCACGATGGCCAAGGGACTGACCAGCGCCTACGTGCAGCTTGGCGCCGTCGGCATGCGCCAGCCGATCGCCGATCATTTCCGCGACAACGTGTTCTTCGGCGGGCTCACCTACAACAGCCACACGCTGGCGTGCGCCGCGGCGCTGGCGACGATCGCCGTGTACGAGGAGGACGACCTGATCGCGCGCGCGCAGCAGACCGGGCTGCTGATGAAGGACCTGCTCGCCGATCTCGCCGCGCGCCACCCCTCGGTCGGCGCCGCGCGTTCGATCGGCCTGTTCGGGATCGTCGAGCTCGTGCGCAACCGCGAGACCATGGAGCCGCTGGCGCCGTTCAACGGGACCTCGGCGGAGATGCAGGCGCTCGGCCGGTTCTTCCGCGCCGAGGGGCTGTACACCTTCGTGCGCTGGAACACCTTCTTCACCAACCCGCCGCTGTGCATCACCGAGGCGGAGCTGCGCGAGGCATTCGCGATCATCGATCGCGGACTGACGGATACGGACCGCGCGCTCGAGTAGACCAGCCGCGCGACCCGTCCCGCCGGTGCGCATGGCTCGCGCCGCGTCACCGCGCGCCCGCCATTCGTCCCAGGCCGGCCGCCAGTTCCGCCAGCTTGATGAACTCCGCGCGATAGCCGTCCGCATCGTCCTGGCGGAAGCGGCGGGCGCGGGCGATCGCCGACTCGTAACCGGCGGCGGGCGCCAGTTTCGACTGGCGCAGGAGCATCCCCACCTCGGCGACAGCGGAGGCGAATCCGAGATTTGCGGTCAGCGGTTGCGGGCGGCTTGTCATCGTGCGCGCGATGAGCCGGCTGACGTCGCCATCCGGTGCCTTGTAGCGCAGCTTCACCGTCAGCAGCTCGCCGGCCGACGCGGCCGCGGTCGTCTGGCCCGGCGACTGGTACTTCAGCGGGTCCAGCGTCGGTCCCGGCAGCTCGACCCCCGCCGGCACGATCTCGTAGAGCGCGGTGACCGAGTGCCCGGCGCCGATCTCGCCGGCGTCCTTGCCGTCGTCGTTGAAGTCCTCGTGCCGCCAGCACGCGGTTCTCGTAGCCGATCAGGCGGTAGCCGGCGACCGCGCTGCGGGTTGAACTCGACCTGGATCTTCACGTCCTTGGCGATGGTGACGAGCGTGCCGCCGGCCTCGCTCGACCAGCACCTTGCGCGCCTCGTGCGAGCGAGTCGAGGTACGCGTAGTTGCCGTTGCCCTTGTCGGCGAGCTTCTCCATCGTCGAGTCCTTGAGGTTGCCGGTGCCGAAGCCGAGCACGGACAGGAAGACGCCGCTCGCCGCGCTTCTGCTCGATCAGGCGCATCAGCTCGTCCTGGCTGGTGACGCCGACGTTGAAGTCGCCGTCGGTGGCGAGGATGACGCGGTTGATGCCGCCGCGGATGAACTGCTCGCGCGCCACGCGGTAGGCGAGCTGGATGCCGGCGCCGCCGTTGGTCGAGCCGCCGGCCTCGAGCCCGTCGATCGCCTGGCGAATGGCCGTCTTGCGATCGCCGGGCGTCGAGGGCAGCACCAGGCCAGTCGCTCCGGCGTAGACGACGATGGCCACCCGGTCGCGCGGGCCGAGCGCGTCGGCCAGCATCCGCATCGCCGTGCTTCACCAGCGGCAGCTTGTCGGGCGACTTCATCGAGCCCGACACGTCGAGCAGGAACACGAGGTTGCGATCGGGCAGGCGGTCATCGGCCATGGCCCGGCCCTGCAGGCCGACCAGCGCGAGGCGGTGACGCGGGTTCCACGGACACTCGGCCAGCTCGGTCGTGACCGAGAACGGGCGCGTCGCCGGCGGGCTGCGGGTAGGCGAACCGGAAGTAGTTGATCATCTCCTCGATGCGGACCGCGTCCGGCCGGCGGCAGCACGCCGGTCGTTGAGGAAGCGGCGGACGTTGGCGTAGGACGCGGTGTCGACGTCGATGGAGAAGGTCGAGAGCGGGTCGATCGCGACCCGGCGAAAGGGATTCTCCTCGAGGTGATCGTAAGCCTCGGTGTTGAACGGCGGTCCGCGCTGGATCACCGGGTCGATCGGGGCCGGCGGGGGCGCGGCGGCGGAGCGTCCCACGGCGATGGAGATCGACTCCCGCTTCACCGAGCTTTCCATCGCCGTTGAAACCGGCGGTGCCGACGCCGACGGCAGCTTGGCCATGCGCGTCTCGAGTTGCGCGGTCGCGCCGGCCCGCACGACGGCGGCCGCGGTGGCCGCGGTGAACCCCGCACGCGCAAACCTGAGCTGGTATTGCCCCGGCCGGAGCGACGCGAACGCGTACTCTCCCCGCGGGTCGGTCAGGGCGCGCCGGGTTTCCGGCCCGGCGAGGGTGATCGACACACCGGCCAGCGGGCTGCCGGCGAGGTCGATCACCCGTCCCGCGACCGCACCCCGATCGGCCGCAGCGGGCTCGATCACTTGCAGAAGGAACGCGACGAGGAGCAGCGAGTTCTTCACCATGGTGGCCTCCGTCTCTCGGACATCCGTAGAACGGCGGACCTGAAATTTCTTGCGCTGGCGTCAGCGCTGGGGTGAGGGCAGGGGCCGGCAGAACTCAGCGGAGCGTTGACACGTCGAAGATCACAGGGACGAGATTTGATTTTCGCCTTCCATTCGCGCTAAAGTCGGCCACCGCTGCGGACCGGGCCGGACGGCCCGCACCGCGCGCGTTCCGCGCCCGCATTCCCGAGGACCACAGAAGTGAGTGAGGCGACAGACGATCTGTCCGCGCTGCGCATCGAGCGCCAGCCGATGCGTCCCGAAGGACGAGGCTGGGCCAAGTGGGTCGTGCTGTTCCTGCTCGTCGGCGGCGGGGGCGCCGGCGCCTGGTTCTGGTTCACCCGGCCGCGGCCGGTCGAGGTCGAGGTCGCCACGGTGACCGAGCGAGCCGCGGGTACGCAGGCGGCGGTGCTGAACGCGTCCGGCTACGTCACCGCCCGGCGCCGCGCGACGGTGTCGTCGAAGATCACCGGCAAGGTCGTCGAGGTGAACGTGGACGAGGGCATGGCGGTGCGCGAGGGGCAGGTGCTGGCGCGGCTGGACGATGCCATGGCCCAGGCCGCGCTGGCACTGGCCGAATCGCAGGTGGTGGCGGCGCAGAGCGCGGTGCGGGAGACGTCGGTGCGCCTCGCCGAGGCGCGGCGCACGCACGACCGGAGCACGCAGCTCATGAAGGACGGCCTGCTGCCCCAGGCCGACTTCGATCAGTCGGAGGCGGAGGTCGACTCGCTCGAGGCGCGTCTCGCTACGGCGCGCGAGCAGGTCCGGGTCGCCGAGAGCCAGGCCGCGCTGCAGCGCACCGATCTCGACAACACGGTGATCCGGGCGCCGTTCAGCGGCGTGGCGATCTCCAAGGACGCGCAGCCGGGCGAAATGGTGTCGCCCGTCTCGGCGGGCGGCGGCTTCACCCGCACCGGCATCTCGACGATCGTCGACATGCAGTCGCTGGAGATCGAGGTCGACGTCAACGAGAGCTACATCAACCGCGTGCGGCCGGAGCAGCACGTGACGGCGGTGCTCGACGCCTATCCCGACTGGGAGATTCCGGCGCGGGTGATCACCACCGTGCCGACGGCCGATCGGCAGAAGGCGACGGTGCTGGTGCGCATCGGCTTCGAGGAGCTCGGCGATCCGCGCATCCTGCCGGACATGGGCGTCAAGGTCACCTTCCTGCGCGACGCCGCCGATCAGGCGGCGCCGGCGGCGCGGGCGGTGGCGCTGATTCCGCGCGGCGCGGTGCGCGCCGAGAACGACAAGAGCTACGTCTTCCTCGTGCGCCAGGAGACGGTCGAGCGGCGGGCGATCCAGACCGGCGGCGCCGACGGCGACCGCGTCGAAGTCCTCGCCGGCCTGACCGCCGGCGACCGCGTCGTCGTCGCACCGCCGCCGGAGCTCGCCGATGGCGTGGCCATCACCATCAAGGGATAGACCCTCATGAACCCACTGGTCCGGATTCGCGACGTGCACAAATACTTCACCCGCGGCAGCGAGCGCATCGACGTGCTGCAGGGCGTCAACCTCGACATCCCGCAGGGCGACTTCCTCGCCCTGATGGGTCCGTCCGGGTCCGGCAAGACGACGCTGCTCAACCTGGTGGGCGGACTCGACCAGCCCTCGACCGGTTCGATTGACGTGGCCGGTGCGACCATCTCGTCGCTGTCCGGCGGCCGGCTGTCACGCTGGCGGGCGGAGCACATCGGCTTCGTCTTCCAGCTCTACAACCTGCTGCCGGTGCTCACCGCCGAGCGCAACGTGGACCTGCCGCTGCTGCTCACCAGGCTCTCCAAGGCGGAGCGGCGCAAGCGGGTGGCGATCGCGCTGAAGGTGGTCGGCTTGTCCGAGCGTGCCAAGCACTTCCCCCGCCAGCTCTCCGGTGGACAGGAGCAGCGGGTCGGCATCGCGCGCGCCATCGTGACCGACCCGACGCTGCTGCTGTGCGACGAGCCGACCGGCGACCTCGATCGGAAGGCCGGCGACGAGATCCTCGACCTGCTGCAGGCGCTCAACCGCGATCACGGCAAGACCATCGTGATGGTCACCCACGATCCGCACGCGGCCGAGCGCGCCAAGCGCACCCTGCACCTCGACAAGGGGCTGCTCATGGGAGCGGCGGCATGAAATTCCTGCCGCTGCTCTGGCGCAACCTGTGGCGGAAGAAGGTGCGAACGATTTTCACGCTGCTGTCGGTGTTCGTCGCCTTCGTGCTGTTCGGGCTGCTGATGACGATCCGGACGGCGTTCTCGTTCGGCGTGGACATCGCCGGGCTCGATCGGCTGGTGCTGATCCACAAGGTCAGCCTGATCATCCCGCTGCCGATCTCGTACCAGAACCGGCTGCAGTCGACGCCGGGTGTGGTGCTGGCGACGCACAACACCTGGTTCGGCGGCGTCTACCAGGACCCGGCGAACTTCTTCGCCCAGATCGTCGTCGATCCCGAGCCGTTCATGACCCTCTACCCGGAGTACAAGCTGCCCGCCGATCAGTACGCGGCCTGGCTGGCCGATCGCCAGGGCGCCATCGTCGGGGTGGACCTGGCACGACGGTTCGGGTGGAAGCTCGGCGATCGCGTCCCGATCCAGGGCACCATCTGGCAGCCGAAGCAGGGCCAGGTGTGGGAGTTCAACATCGTCGGGATGTACGACGGCGAGCAGGGCGTGGACAAGATGCAGTTCTTCTTCCGCTACGACTATCTCGATGAGAACCGCGTCCGCGGCGAGGGACTGGTCGGGTGGTACGTCGTGAAGATCGCGGACGGCTCGCAGGCGCAGGCGATGGGCGCCCGGTTCGACGACATGTTCGCGAACTCGTCGGCGGAGACGAAAACGACGACCGAGAAGGGGTTCGTGGAGGGCTTCGCCAAGCAGGTCGGCGACATCGGCGCGATCATGATCGCGATTCTCGTGGCGGTGCTGTTCACGATGATGCTGGTGGCGGCGAACACGATGGCACAGTCGGTGCGCGAGCGGACGAGCGAGGTCGGGGTGCTGAAGACGCTCGGCTTCTCGAGCACCACCATCCTGATGCTGGTGCTGGCCGAGTCGGTGCTGATTGCCGTCATTGGCGGCGGGCTCGGACTGCTGGTGGCCTGGCTGTTCGTGCAGCAGGGCGATCCGACCAACGGGATGCTGCCGATCTTCGTCCTGCCGGCGCGCGACGTCCTGGTCGGCGTCGCCCTGATCGGCCTGCTCGGGATCGTCGCCGGCCTGTGGCCGGCGCTGACCGCGATGCAGCTCAGGATCACCGACGCCTTGCGGCGAGTGTAAGGGGGCCGGACGTGTTCAACTGGATTGGTCAGACGGTGGCGGTGACGGCGCTCAACCTGCGCACCATCCCGCGGCGCCTGAGTTCGACGGCCGTCGCCATCATTGGCATCGCCGGCGTCGTCGTCGTCTTCGTCTCGGTGCTGTCGATTGCCGCCGGTTTCACCGCCGCGATGCGCGGCTCGGGCTCCGACTCGCGCGCCCTGGTCATGCGCAGCGGCGCCGACAGCGAGATGACGAGCGGCCTCGGCCGGACCGAGGTGGACATCATCAAGCAGGCCCCCGGCATCCGGCGCACCGGGCAGTTGCCGCTCGCCTCGGCCGAGCTGTTCGTCATCATCGACGTGCCGAAGATCTCCACCAACACGTCGGCCAACGTGCCGATGCGCGGCGTCGAGGAATCCGCCGTGCAGGTGCGCGACGAGATCTCGCTCATCGAAGGGCGGATGTTCCAGTTCGGCACCAACGAGATCATCGTCGGGCGCGGCGCCAGCGGCCAGTTCGCTGGCCTGACCACCGGCAGCCAGCTGCGTTCCGGACAGAGCGTGTGGACGGTGGTCGGCGTGTTCGAGGCGGACGGCGGCGTGGCGGAGACCGAAATCTGGTGCGACGCACGGGTGCTGCAGGGCGCCTACCGGCGCGGCAGCACGTTCCAGACGGTGCTGGTCCGGCTCGACTCGAGCGAGACCTTCGACATGTTCCGCGACTGGCTCACGTCGAACCCACAGCTCAACGTGCAGGTGCGGCGCGAGACGGAGTACTACGCGCAGCAGTCACGGGCGTTGAGCAGCCTGATCCAGGGCGTCGGGTTCGGCATCGCCGCGCTCATGGGCATCGGCGCGGTGTTCGGCGCCATCCTGACGATGTACACCGCGGTCTCCTCCCGCGCGCGCGAGATCGCGACGCTGCGGGCGCTCGGCTTCAATGCCACCTCGGTCGTCGTCTCGGTGCTCGCCGAGTCGCTGGCCCTCGGCGCCATCGGCGGCCTCATCGGCGGGCTCGGCGCCTACCTCGCGTTCAACGGCTACCAGACCTCGACGATGAACTTCCAGACCTTCAGCCAGGTGGCGTTCGCCTTCCGGGTGACGCCGCAACTGCTGGTGATGGGCCTGGTGTATTCGCTGATGATGGGCCTGGTCGGCGGTCTGTTCCCGGCGATTCGGGCGGCGCGGCTGCCAATCCCGTCGGCGCTGCGCGAGCTGTAACCGTGAACTCGCCACAGTAGTGGCCCGTCCTCGTGTTGTCGCTGATTGCCTGTCAGAGCTTCGTCCCGAATGGCAGCATCCGCATCGATCGCTGCGAGCTGATTGGACGGCACGACAAGGGGTACGACTCGATCCAGCGCGACGCGTGCGGCACGGTGCAGCAGGTCCGTGGCGTGCCCGGCGGCCAGCTATGCGTCACCTACGAGTGCTAGGTGTCGGGGACGATACATCTCGGACGCCACGCACGGATAGGCCCGTCCGACAATCTATACGACTATCGGACCGACTCATCGCTGAGCAGTCGCCTACCGCATACTTCCCGTCGCTACACCAACGCGGGTGGCCACGTCCTATGTCCGAGCCGCACGCCGCAGCGCCTGCGGCGGCTGGCCGAAGCTGCGCAGGAAGGCGCGGCGCATGCGGCCGGGTTCGCCGAAGCCCGCGACCTCGGCGATGCGGTCGAGGGGGGCGTGGCCGGCCTCGACCGCCGTCCGAGCGGTTTCCAGGCGCAGGCGCTCCACGGCCTTTGCCGGAGTCGCCCCGGTCTCCGCCGTAAAGGCACGAGCGAAGTTGCGTGGGCTCATGGCGGCCTGGTCGGCCAGTCGCTCGACGGTGAGCGGCTCGGCAAGATGCGCACGCATCCAATCGATCAGTGCCACGAAACGGCCCGTCCGCCCGCCCAGCTCCACGAGCGCCGAGAACTGCGACTGGCCACCAGGTCGACGCTGGTGGACAACGAGTTGCTGCGCCGTGCGACGGGCCACCTCCGGGCCGAGGTCATCCTCGATGAGCGCGAGAGCCAGGTCGATGCCGGCGGAAATGCCGGCCGAGGTCCAGACATCGCCATCCCTGATGAAAATGCGCTCCGCGTCCAGCTTGACCTTGGGGTAGCGGCGGGCGAAGTGGTCGGTGCTGTCCCAATGGGTCGTTGCGCAGCGGCCGTCGAGCAGCCCCGCCTCGGCGAGGAGAAACGCGCCCGAGCAGACGCTGGCGGTCCGACGCGCGTTCGTACGTTTCAACCACCCGACGATCGCTTCCAGCGCCTCCATCGAGCGGACGATTTCGCCACCCGACACGATCACCGTGTCGAAGAGACCGTCGCGAAGAGGATGCGCCGACAGGCTGAGACCCGACGAGCTCTCCACCGGCCCTCCGCCGGGCGCCAACAGCGTCACATCGTAGCTTCCGGCGCGGTACCGCTCCGCGATCTCGAACGCGGTGGTCGGCCCCGCCACATCTAGCAGTTGGAACCCCGGGTGAATGACAACGGCAACCTGTCTGGTCATGGCAGTATTCGCCCGAATTATGTCATTTCAGCCAGAAAATTGCGACTGTAGGCTTGTCCAAGGTCGCCAGACTGTGGCCGGACGACCGGATCCGACCCGCCCAGTCTGGGTCCCGCCGGCCCGGATTGCCGCTGGCTTCACTGGAGAACGACATGAGGAAGAGGTTCGTGGTGACCGAGTACATTTCCCTGGACGGCGTGATTGAAGATCCCGTCGGTATGGAAGAGTCCGGCCTGGGGAACTGGACGGGCCCTTTCCGCCGCGGCCCCGAAGGCGACCGGTTCAAACTTGACGAACTGCTCGCCGCCGACTGCCTGATTTTCGGCCGTATCACCTACGACGCCTTCGCCGCGTCGTGGCCGCAGGTGAAGGACGAGACCGGTCTGGCCGATCGAATGAACAGCCTGCCGAAGTACGTCGCGTCCAGGACGCTGAAGCGGGGAACCTGGGGCGACAGCACCATCTGGAACGACGACATTGTCTGCACGGCCCAAGCGCTCAAGGCCGAGGGCCCCGGCGAGGCGCTGATCTACGGCAGCGCCTCCGTTGTGCATCAACTGGCCGCCGCCAATCTCATCGACGAGTACCGGCTGATGGTCTACCCGACCATCCTGGGCGCGGGCAAGCGTCTCTACCCGAACGGCGTCGCCTCCCAGCTTCAGCTGACCGAATGCAAGCCACTCGGTGGTGGCATCGTCTTGCTCCGCTACACCGCCGGGTCGGCCGAAGCCGGTTCGCGGTAGCTCCGAAAATCACAGGGGGTCAAGGTGTCTACATCAGTACTCAACTTTTCAATGTCACTCGACGGATATATCGCCGGCCCCGACGACGAACCTGGCAATCCTGGCGGCGACGGTTTCGACCGCCTGCACGAGTGGTTCGCCCCGGGCGGGGGGAAATTCGTCAGGCCATCAGGGCCCGCCGGAGAGTTGTTCGACGAAATGATGTCGGTCGGGGCGTTGGTGACCGGCCGGCGTACCGCGGAGCAGGCCGGCCACTGGCGCGGCGATGTTCACGGCGTCCCGATCTTCGTGCTCAGTCACCGGCCGCCCGATTCGTCGCTCGCGAAGTATCCGCTTGTGACGTATGTGAGCGAAGGGATCGCCAGCGCGATCGCACAGGCCAAGGCCGCCGCTGGCGGCCGCGACGTGATGGTGCACGGTGCATACACGGCGCAACGGGCGCTCGAGGAAGGCGTGCTCGACGAGCTGCAAATCGACCTGATACCGGTGCTCTTTGGCGCCGGCCGCCGGTTGTTCGAGGTGTTGCCGTCGCGCATCGAACTCGAGATCATTCGGGTGATCGACACGCCGAAGGCCACACACATCCGCTACCGCGTCCGCCGCTGAACCAGGAAGGGACGGACCCAGTGACCATCAAGCGACGGCACCTCTTGTGGAGCGGCTTCGGGGCCGGCGTCCTGGCCTTCACGATCGGTGCGGGTTGGATAGGCTTGCTGCCGCCAACGCCGCCGTCAAGGCCGGCGCCGCCGATCGCGCCGGCGGAGACCGAGGCAACGCTCGCGGCGCTCAGGCCGCCGAAACGCGCGCGGCCACTGGTCGCGATCGTCGGCATCAATGACGCGACCGAGACCACCGACTACCTCATGCCCTACGGCATCCTGCGGCGCGCCGGCGTCGCCGATGTGGTGGCGCTTTCCACCGGGCCCGGACCGGTGGCGCTCTATCCGGCGCTGACGGTCGAGGCAGACGCGACGACCGCCGAGTTCGATGCGCGGCATCCCGACGGGGCGGACTACGTGATCGTTCCCGCCATGAGCCGGGATGACGACCCGGTGGCCCTGCGCTGGATCCAGAAGCAGGCGGCGACGGGCGCGCGCATCATCGGCGTGTGCGCCGGCGCCAAGGTGGTCGGCGCTGCCCGGCTGCTCGACAATAAGCGCGCAACGACCCATTGGTACTACTTGAGCCAGCTGCGCGAGATGGTTCCCGGAATGCGCTATGTCGACGATCGGCGCTTCGTGGTTGACCAAGGCGTCGCAACGACCACGGGGATCACCGCGTCGATGCCGATGTCGCTGACGCTGATCGAAGCGATCGCGGGTCGCGAGAAAGCGCACGAGGTCGGCCGCGATCTCGGCCTGACGCACTGGGACGCGCGGCACGCCAGTGATGCGTTCACGTTGACGCGCCCGTTTGCGCTGACGGTGCTCGGCAACACGGTCGCCTTCTGGAGGCGGGAACAACTCGGCATTGCGCTCACCCCCGGCATCGACGAAGTGGCGCTTGCCCTCGTCGCGGACGCCTGGTCGCGGACCTACCGATCACGCGCGGTGACGTTCGCCACCCAGCCCGGCGCGCTCGAGACCGCCGGAGGGATTCGCATTGTGCCCGATCGGGTGGCCGCTGGTTGGCCAGCAGAGCAGTTGCTACCGGCGATCGGAGACCGGCAACCGGCACGGGCGCTGGACGACGCCCTTCGGGGCATCGAGAGCCGCTACGGAACGGGCACGGCCACTGTGGTCGCGATGCAGCTGGAATACCCTCGGCAATGAGGGCGCTCGAGCGCGCTGGACGGACATCAGAAACCAGGACGGCAACGTCATCGCGGTGCCTGCCGAAGCGGTCCTGTATCTGCTCAGCGACGCGTCTTCGTGGATGACCGGGACGACCACCGACATCCTGGCGGCTTCGCTGTGAGAGACACGATCGTGCGCGGGTGCGATCGGGCCACGAGACAAGGAGGCAGACATGCAGAAGAACCAGACGAGAGACCGCGAACTCCCCATGAATAGACCGGCGCTCGCGTCGCCGCAAGACTGGGAAGCCGCGCGCCAGCGGCTCCTGGTCAAGGAGAAAACGGTGATGCGCGCCCGTGACGCGCTGGCTGCCGAGCGCCGGCGAATGCCCTGGATGGCGGTAGAGCGACCGTACGCGTTTGATGGCCCCAACGGCACGGTGACCCTGCTCGACCTCTTCGAAGGGCGCCGTCAACTGATTGTCTATCGCGCCTTCTTCGAGCCCGGCGTGTTCGGCTGGCCGGATCATGCCTGTCGCGGCTGCTCCCTCGGAGCCGACCAGGTGTCCCACCTGGCTCACTTGCACGCTCGCGATACCAGCCTGGTGTACGCATCGCCAGCGCCGCAGGCGGACATCGATCGCCTGAAGGCACGCATGGGTTGGGACATGCCGTGGTACACGATCACGGATAGCTTCGACAAGGACTTCGGGGTGGACGAGTGGCACGGTCACAACGCGTTCATCCGCGACGGCGACAAGGTGTTCCGCACCTATTTCATCAACAGTCGCGGCGACGAGGCGATGGGAACCACGTGGAGTTATCTCGACATGACAGCGCTCGGGCGCCAGGAGAAATGGGAAGACTCGCCGGAGGGTTACCCGCAGACGGATCCGTACAAGTGGTGGAACTGGCACGACAACTATGACGCCGAGGCCTCGCCGGACGCGAAGTGGGTCGAGATATCCGACGCTGGAGAAGCCGCCTTCCGAAAACGCGACGGCGACGCAGAAGCATGACTCGAGGTTAGCAAGGAGAGCGCGAACAATCCGAGAAAGGATGGCCGATGCCCGTCCACGACGGACGAGGAATGGACGGAGGAGAGACGCTCCCCCACCTCCATATTATGAGGCACCGGGGGGCTTGCGACAAGACCCCGGCCGTGCCGCACAGTCATCGCCATGACAAGAATGACAAGTCATCGGTACGTACTGGGTTTTCAGGACATCGACCAGACGCAGGTCGCGCTCGTTGGCGGCAAGGGCGCGCATCTGGGCGAGCTTTCGCGAATCGAAGGCATCCGCGTCCCGGCTGGCTTCTGCGTGACGACGGACGCGTTCCAGCGGATCAGAGCGGAAGCGCCGTCGATCGACGACTGGCTCGATCGGCTGTCGCTCCTGAAACCGGACGACCAGGAGGCGATCCGCGCGCTCAGCGCGGAGATCCGCCGAACCCTCGAGGGGATTGCCATCCCCGACGATCTGGCGGCGGCGATCACCGGCCCGATCGCCCGGCTCGGCCAGGAAGCTGCGTACGCCGTTCGATCCAGTGCGACGGCTGAGGACTCGCCGACCGCCTCCTTCGCGGGCCAGCAGGACACGTACCTCAACGTCGTGGGGGCCGTGGCGATCGTCCAGCACGTCAGCCGGTGCTGGGCCTCGCTATTCACCGAGCGCGCCGTGATCTACCGCATGCGGAAGGGCGTGGACCACCGGAAGGTCGGCATGGCGGTCGTCGTGCAGCAGATGGTCGTTCCACGGGCGGCCGGCATCCTCTTCACGGCCGATCCGGTCACGGGCAACCGGAAGATCGCGTCCATTGAGGCCAGCTTCGGCCTTGGCGAGGCCCTGGTCTCAGGGTTAGTGAACGCGGACGTCTACAAGGTGCGAGATGGGCGGGTCGTCGAGAAAGCCGTTGGCACCAAGCGGCTCGCCATCCTGGCCTCGCCTGCGGGAGGGACGCGCCAACACGCGATCGAGCCGGAGCAGCAGAACGAGCCCGCACTGACTGAGCCCCAGGTTGTCCGGCTCGTGCAGGTGGGGCGGCGGATCGAAGCGCATTTCGGCCGCCCCCAGGACATCGAATGGTGCCTGGTCGACGACGACTTCCAGATCGTCCAGAGTCGGCCCATCACCACGCTGTTCCCCATCCCAGCGGCCGACGATCGCGACAATCACGTCTACGTCTCCGTTGGGCATCAGCAGATGATGACCGACCCGATCAAGCCCCTCGGGCTCTCCGTGTGGCAGCTGACGACCCCTCGGCCCATGGGTGAGGCCGGTGGCAGGCTGTTCGTCGACGTCACTCCGATGCTGGCTTCACCGGCGACCCGCGACAGTCTCCTCGGGACGCTGGGGAAATCCGATCCGCTCATCCGGGACGCGCTCGAGACCGTCCTCGACCGAGGCAACTTCATCCCATCGCCCCCGGACGAAGAACCCGCCTGGGCGCCACCTGGTGGAGGGTCGGCTGCGATCCACACCGACCCGGCCATCGTGACCGAGCTGATGGCACGCCGTCAGGCCTCGCTCGCCGACTTGAAGCACGACATCCGGACGAAGTCCGGATTGGCGCTGCTCGACTTCATCGTGGCGCATATCCGGGAGATGCAGCGGATCAATGCCGATCCGCAAAGCATGCAGGTGATCATGGCGGGGATGGAGGCCAGCTGGTGGCTCAACGACAAGCTGCAAGCGTGGCTGGGAGAAAAGAACGTCGCGGACACGCTCACGCAGTCCGTGCCTCACAACGTCACGTCGGAGATGGGCCTGGCACTGCTGGACGTCGCGGACGCGATCCGCGCGCATCCGGAGGTGGTGGCGTTTCTGCAGCAGGTCAAAGACGACGAGTTCCTGGACGAGCTGCCCCGGCTCGCAGGCGGTACTGAAGCGCGAGACGCCATCCGGGCCTGGCTCGACAAGTACGGCATGCGTGGCGTCGGCGAGATCGACATCACGAGGCCGCGTTGGAGCGAACGCCCCACCATGCTCGTACCCATCCTCCTCGGCCACATCCAGAATTTCGGTCCGGGCGCCGCCGCGCACCGCTTCGAGCAGGGACTGCAGGAGGCACGAACGAAGGAAGATGAAATCCTGACGCGCTTGCGCGCCTTGCCTGACGGGGAGGCGAAGGCCCAGGAGACCAGGCGCATGATCGATCGGGTCCGGACGTTCGCCGGGTACCGTGAATATCCGAAGTACAACATGGTCAGCCGCTACTTCGTTTACAAGCAGGCCTTGCTTGAAGAGGCCGATCGACTCGTGCAGGCCGGGGTGCTTCGCGACAGAGCGGACGTCTTCTATCTGAGGCTTCAGGAGCTGCAGGAGGTGGTGCGCACGAACCAGGTGGATCAGCAACTCATCGCCGAACGCAAGGACGCGTTCAAGTCGTATGAAGCGCTTTCGCCACCCCGGGTGCTCACGTCGGATGGCGAGGCCATCGCCGGTTCGTATCGGCGCGACGGTGCCCCGGCGGGCGCGCTCGTCGGCTTGCCCGTGTCCACCGGGACCATCGAGGGGCGCGCCCGCGTCATCCTGGGACTAGCGGAGGCTGATCTCGAACCGGGTGACATCCTCGTCACGGCCTTCACGGATCCCAGCTGGACGCCCTTGTTCGTTGCGATCGCGGGTCTGGTGACGGAGGTCGGGGGCCTGATGACCCACGGCGCGGTCATCGCACGGGAGTACGGCTTGCCCGCCGTCGTCGGGGTGGAGCATGCCACTCGGCTGATTCGCGATGGGCAGCGGATCCGCGTGAACGGAACGGAGGGGTACGTCGAAATCGTGTCTACGGAACCCGGCCGGCCCGACCGGTGGTCGGTCAGCCCAACATCGTCGGCGGCCCGTTAGAAGGCGGGCGTCGCGCCGCATCCGAAGTCGATGCCGCTCGACGCCACGACGGCCCCAGTCGAGGAACTCCTTCAGGAGCATCTCACCAGGGTGCGTCTTCGGGATCCGGCGAGCCGCGTGCGTATTGACACCGTTCGAGACGTCCCGGGTCGCGTCGTCGGCCAGCGCCAGGATTTCGAAGTCGCGCTATAGCACACTTATCGTGCTACGCCCTCGACGTGAGGGGAGTTGGCGAGCTCTCGTGCGTTACTCTTTGTAGACTGTGCCGTCGAAAGCAGTTGGTGCACGGTTCTCGAGGGAGGGCGCCATGGGCATAAACGGAACATGGCTTCGAGCTAGGAGTTTTAAGTGCGGAGCGTTGCAGGCGGCGACGATCATTGCAGTGGCGGCCGGTTGTAGCGCGTCCAGTGCTAACGAGGCCAACGCACCGGTGCCGGCCGCCCGTGCCGACGTCGCGCAGCGCACGAGCGAAGACCCCTGTCGCTACTTCACCGCTCAGGAAATGGGGAAGGCATTCGGGCGTCCGGTGAAGAGCTCGACACTCGCCAATGTCTGCGAGTACCGCGGTACCGAAGGCGGCCTCGTCGTGGTGAAAGTCGAGACAGGACCGGAAGGCACCATCCTTCGACACGCGAAGAGCGCTTCGGCGCAGGGCCACAAAGGGGCGGAGAAAGTGGCCACTGCGGCCGGCGAAGCGTATTTCGAGGCCATTCTTCCCGCCTTCATTGGCCGCGTGGGCAACCACGAGGTGCAGATCGAGACGACCATTCAGCCGGTGCCGCGCGAGGCCATGATCGCGGTCGGCCTTCGCATCATGGAGACGCTCGCCCGCAAGTGATCGCCAGCTAGCTGCTGCACGACCATCGGACAGGGTTAGAGTGGGAGTCAGAATTCTGGCGGATCCGTTTGCCGCCGTTGGCCGGTGGTGCACTTCCTCGACGAGGTGAAGCGGAGAACGACCGATGACCGTCACCGCGCACGCCAGAACGGCTCGGCGCGCGCTGAGACGCCGGCTGTTCGTCGGGTCTTGCAGATGAGCTTGGCTGGGAGGCAGGGCTTCGTCCCCCTTCGCGCGTCCCGCGCGACGGCGGATCTCATCGTGTCGGTGAGCCGTCCGCCATTCGAACGCCGATAACGCACTCCGGAGAGCGCCTCCGGCGGCGCTGCCCTCGTCGCGTCATCGGTCTCCGCCCAGGCTGAGCGCCATGACCTGGTCGGTCTGCACGTCCGCGCCGACGACGAACTGCTGCGTGCCGACGGGCACGAATCCGAACTTGCGATAGAAGGCCTGCGCGCGCGGATTCCGTTCCCACACGCCCAGCCACACCGTCCGCGCCGAGCGCGCGCGCGCCGTCTCGAGGACGCTGGCCATCAACTGCTGCGCGACGCCGCGGCCGTGATACGCACGATCGACGTAGAAGCGCCACAGCTCGAGCGGCGACGGACCGATGGCGACCGGCGGGCTCCCGGGCCGCAGTTGCGCGTAGGCCACGAGCTGGCCCTCGGCGTCTGCGCCGACCAGGGTGTCGATGCCGGGGTCGGCGAGCTCGCGCGCCTGGATCGCCGGCGCGTACGAGCGCGCGCAGTGCGCCGCCATGTCGGCGGGCGTGTTGTCGGCGGCGAAGGCATCGCGGAACGTGCGCTCGGCCAACGCCGCGAGCGCCGGCGCGTCCGCCGCGGCGGCGCGGCGAATGGCGATCGGCGCTACCACTTGAACTGGCGCTCCGCCGCTTCCCGCGCCAGCCTGCGGTGCAGCGCGACCGCGGCCTCACGCGGCAGGTACGGGATGTTGATGCGGCTGGCCTCCGACGCACCAGCCGTGTCGACGTAGACGCGCGCCATCGCCGTGCGCCGGTCGAACGGGCTGGCGACGAGCGTGACGGTCTGGATCTTGGCGAAGCGGACGATGTTGATCCGGCGCCACAGCCAGCCGGTGCGGAAGAACACGGCCTCGTCGCTCAGCGCCCATCCGAGGTGGTGGACGGTCTGTCGTGCCGCGACGATGGCCCATACCAGGAGCAGCAGCACGACCGGCGCCGACCACCAGCGCAGCAGCCACGCGGCCGCCGCGGAGAGCACCAGGGCGATCGCCAGCCAGCCCTTGACCTCGCGGCGGAAGGCGCCGGGGGCCACGCGCTGCCAGGCGACCGCGGCGACGTCGGCGCGATCGAGCACCTGCGACACGAATCCGGCCACGGCGTGGCGCCTGAGGATCGGCGCCAGCGACTCGCGCTCGGACTGGCCGCCCTCGTTCGGCCGCGCGCCCGCGGAGTAGGCTCGCACCGCGACCCGGCGCGCGCCCCGGTGCAGCGGGCCCTCGTAGATGGACAGCGTCTGCACCCGGCGCAGCGGGATGGTCGCCGCGACGCGGGTGAACAAGCCGTACTCGCTGCGCAGGTCGTCGTGCGCCAGCGTGAGCCGGAAACCGTGCAGCCGGACCACCGCCCAGGCCATCGACAGCGCGCGGACGAACAGCAACAGCCCGACGAACGCGAGCACGGTCAGGGCGATCCGATCGATCGCGATGTCCACGTTGCCGGGAACGTCGCGCAGCAGGTCACGCACCACGCGCCGCCCCGACGCCTGGCTGCCGAAGGCGCGGCCCATCAGGCGGTCGAACAGGCCCAGTTCCCAGACCACGCCGAAGCCGGCGGCGATCATCACCGCGCCGCGATTCTCGAGGAAGCCGCAGAGCAGCAGCTCGCGCGTGTCGAGCCGCAGCAGCTCCTGCGCCGGTGCCGGCGCCGGCGGCGCATCGGCCGCGCCGGCCGCCGCCTCGGCAGCCACCTGCGCGGAGCGCTCGGCGAACACCCGCGCGCGCATCTCGTGGAAGGCGGCGAGCGGCAGCACGCTCATGGTGGCCTCGGCGCTCTGGCTGCCGCCGGTCTCGACCCGCACCTCGACCACGTTCAACAGGCGATGCAACAGGTGCTGCACGGCATCGATGTTCTGAATCCGCGCATAGGGAATGTGGCGTTCCTTGCGCACGACGAGGCCGCTGCGGATGACCAGCTCGTGCGCGTCGTAGCGATAGCCGTAGAACATGTAGCGCAGGGCCGCGACGATGGCGTTGGGGACGACGAGCAGCATCATCCACGGCTGCCACCAGTCGCCGCCGCGCGAGCTGGCGCCGACCATCACGAAGATGCCGGGCAGCACGAAGGCCCGCAACTGGGTCAGGAAGGCGAACAGGATCGAGTACGGGTGCAGGCGATGCTCAGACGGCATCTCCGACCTCGCGGGGAAGCAGGTGATCGCGCAGCCCCAGCGCCGCCTGGTGCTCCAGCCCGGGCAGATCGACCCGGGAATGGGCGGTACCGGCCGTGTAGATGACCAGGCGTCCGAGACCGTGCCGCCGCTCGAGCGGGCCCTGCACCACGTCGGTGTGCTGCACCCGCGAGCGCGGGACGTTCATCACCCGGCGCCAGTAGACGCCGGTCCGAATCTCGATCCCCTCCTCGTCCACCCGGTAGGCGGTGTGACGGTACTCCACCGCCGGCCACCACTGCGACCACCACGCCAGCGCCGCGGTGCCGAGCAGCCACACACCGAGCACCCACATCCACCGCCGCGACGTCAGCGCGGTGAACAGTCCTCCGAGCAGCGCCAGCGAGAGGGCGGCGGCGACAATGCCTCCAACCTCGCGCTGCAGCGGCACGAACCGCGGGTCGAGCGACTGGTAGCCGGGCTCGGCGATCACGCGCGCGTCCGGGCGGTCATGCGGGCCAGGGAGGCTGCGGCCTGGAGAGCCAGAGCCAGCCGATGTAGTCCACCAGCGGGGGTTCCGCGCCGATCTCCCGCAGGCGGGCGTTCACCTGTCCGCGGTGGTAGGTCGAGTGGCTGGTCACCTGGAAGCAGGTGTCGCCGAGCGTCGATGGTCCCGGCTCGCGTCCCAGGTGTGTCGCCACTTCGCCGGCCCACGGCAGCGCCACGAGGCGGTCGAGGCGATCCTCCGGGACCCCGTCGATGAATGCCTCGACTTCGCGATAGTACGGGCGCGCCCATTCGCGGATGTCGGTCATCGTGGCGAAGTCGTCCGGCCGCCGGAACGCCTTCTCGATCGGCCCCTCGGTCCAGACCTGCAGGAACGCGCGCTGGACGACGTGGATGTGGACGAGCCAGAGCCGCAGGCGATCGTCGGCGCTGTCGGCCGGGACCGCGTTCCACACGGTCGCGTCGGCCCACTCCATGTGCCGGAACAGGCTGGCGAGCAAAGCCCGGGAGAACATCTGCGAAGCATACCTGCGGCGTCGCGGAATCGCTATCATCGGCGGCGGATGCCGGAGATCGCGCACGCGCCCGACTCGCTTCGCGTCGTCGCGGTCAACCTCGCCTACGACGCGGAAGTCGCCAGCGCCGCCGCGCTGCTGCGGCGCTATCTCACGCTCGCCGGGTGGAGCCGGGCGATGACGCGCGCCGGCGCCTCGGTGCAGGTGGTCCAGCGCTTCGCGGCCGACGACATCGTCGACGCCGATGGCGTCGGCTACATGCTCGTCGGCGACGGCCCACCGGGCAGGCCGGGCCCATGGGAGGAGTTCGTCCGCGTGCTCGATGCCGTCCGCCGCGCGGCGCCCGTCCTCGTGCACGTCAACGGCCTGATGTTTCCCGGCATGGTCCGTGCGCTGCGGGCGGCGCTGCCGAGGGCGGCGATCGTGCTCCAGGATCACTCGGGGTGGCGCCCGCGCGTGCCGGTCTGGCCGTTGAACAGACGGACGAGCGCGCGGTGGGCCGCGGCATTTCGCGACGCCGATGCCTGCACGTTCACCGCCGCCGTCCTGGCCGCACCGTGGCACGCGGTCGGGCTGCCGCCGGACATGCCCGTCCTGGAGATCCCGGAAGCCAGCACCGAGCTGCGCCCGCTACCCCGCGCCGAGGCCGCGCGTGCCACCGGGATCGCGGCCGATCCGGCGCTGCTCTGGGTCGGCCGGCTCGATGCCAACAAGGACCCGCTCACGGTCCTCGACGCGCTCGACGCGGCGTTTCCGCTCCTGCCACGGGCGCGCTGCTGGATGGTTTACCCCGACAGCGCCGACGCACGCGGCGTGCGTCGTCGCATCGATCGCTCTCCGCTCCTGCGCGAGCGCGTGACGCTGGTCGGCGCGGTCGCGCACGATCGCCTGGCGTCGTACTACAGCGCCGCGGACATCTTCGTCAGCGGCAGCCACCATGAAGGGAGCGGCTACGCGCTCCTCGAGGCGATGGCCTGCGGCGTCGTGCCCTGCGTGACCGACATCCCGGCATTCCGCGCGCTGCTCGGGCCGTCCGGCGCGCGCTGGGCGCCCGGCGACGCCGCGGCCTGTGCGCGCGCCCTCGTCACCCTCGCGCACGGCAACGTCCGGGAATCCCGCGAGCGCGTGCGGCAGCGCTTCGACGAGGCGCTCAGCTGGGACGAGGTGGGGCGACGCACTCTCGCCGCCTATCGCGGGATCGCCGCGCGTCGAGGGGCAGCGGCCGGCGCGCGATGAGGATCGCGCTGGTCGTCACCGGAGGGTTCCATCCGAGCCGCCGCGAGGAAGTCGTACCCGCGCTGCTCTGGCTCGTCGAGCGGCTGGCGCGGCGCCATGACGTGCACGTGTTCGCCGTGCGGCATCTGCCGCAGGCGAGGACGTACCCGCTTGTCGGCGCCGCGATCCACGACCTCGGACGCCCGCGCGGCCCGTGGCGGCAGTGGCGGGCGCTCGGCCAGGCGCTCGCGGCCGACGGCCCGTTCGACCTGGTGCATGGCTGGTGGGCCGATCCAAGCGGCGCGCTGGCCGCGGTGGCGGCCCGCCGCCTGCACATCCCCAGCGTGGTCACCTGTGACAGCGGCGAGTTCGTGGCGCTGCCCGACATCGGGTACGGCCTGCAGCACCACGCGCGCGGCCGAGCGGCTGTGCGCATCGTCTGCCGCTATGCGACGCGCGTGCACGTCACGACCGCATTCATGGAGGCCGCGGCGCGCCGTTTCGCCACGCGGGTGGTTCGCATCCCGATCGGGGTGGCCGTCGACCGCCTCGCCACGCCGGCGCCGAGGCTCGAGGGTCCGCCGTGGCGGCTGCTCCAGGTGGCGAGCCTGAACGCGGTCAAGGATCAGCGCACGCTGCTCGCGGCACTCGCGCGTGCGCGGGCCACGCTCGACGTCCGTCTCGATCTCGTCGGCGAGGATACGCTGGGCGGTCGGCTCCAGGACGAGGCCGCCAGGCTCGGCCTCGGCTCGTCGGTCACCTTCCACGGGTTTCTCCCCCACGACGCGCTGGCGCCGCTGCACCACCGCGCGCACCTCTACGTGCAGTCGTCGCGCCACGAGGCGGGTGGCATGGCCGTGCTCGAAGCGGCCGCGGCCGGCATCCCGATCGTCGGGACCCGGGTCGGGCACCTGAGTGACCTCGCCCCTCTGGGTGCCGCCGCCGTCCCGCCAGGCGCCGCCGTCGCGCTGGCATCGGCCATCGTGACGCTGCTAGAGCGACCGGACCATCGGGCGGCCCTGGCTCGCGTCGCGCACGAGTTTGCCGTGACGCACGATGCCGACCGCTCGTCGCACGCCCTGCTGGAGCTGTACGACTCTCTCGCCGCGGACCGAGCCGGCTCGTAGTGGTTGACGGGCGCTGGCGGCGGTCCGGCGGCAGCCCGCTGCCACGCTCACGGCTGGGCGAACAGGGGGAGCGACAGGGAGCAGACACAGCGCCGGCAGGTCTCGTTCGCCGAGACGTCGAGTCCGCAACGGAACGCGCGCGCCGCGGGTGCATTGAGCGCGTCGCGCAGGGAGGCCTGGCCGGCTGCGGGATAGGGATCGTGAAAGAAGCACGGGCGCAGCCGGCCGCCGGGTTCGAGCACCGCCGACACCCACGGTGCGTTGCAGCGGACGCGCGGGAACTCGTCGAGGCCGGCGAGGGCGCGGTAGTAGCGATGGATCCGCCACAGGCTGTCGATGCCGCCTGCGACGAAGCCATCGGCGAGGTCGGCGGCGCGCGCCTCCTCGACCTGTCGGATTGCCTCCGCCAAACGCGGCAGGCAGTCGGCCGACACCGTGATCTCGGCCCGGCGGGACTCGGTCCACGGCTCGTCCCGGTTGAAGGCGGTCGAGCTGACGTCGGCCGCGAGAAACGAGACCCGATCGAAGCCGATCTCGCGCGACGCCGCGATCGTGGCGGCCACGAACGCATGGTTGGCCCGCTGGACGACCGATCGCGCGGTCGTCCGCGGGACGGTGACACATCCTGCCAGCCGGTTCATGCCGGCGGCGATGCGATCGAAGCCGCCGGGGACGCGCCGCACCGCGTCGTGGACCTCACGCGGGCCGTCGAGCGAGATCACCAGGTCGTCGACGGCACGCGCGATCGCCGCCGCGTGCCGTTCGATCAGCAGGCCGGTCGTCACCAGCGTGATGCGGATCCGCTCGGCGCGCAGCAGGTCGCAGAGCGCCCACAGGTTCCGGTGCAGCAGCGGCTCGCCGCCGGTCAGCATGACGCGACGCACCCGGAGCCGGCGCAGGGCGTCACGATGCCCCGCCAGTTCCTGCACGCTCATCTCCCGGCGATTGGCGTTCGCCCGCCAGATATCGCACATCACGCAGCGACAGTTGCAGGCGCTGTGCACGGACAACGCGAGGATGGGAAGCGAACGCAGTTGTCCGCTCCACCGCGACCACGTCCGGCGGCCGGCTTCGGCGACGGCGATCACGACTCGCCGACCTCGAGGCCGGGCTCGTGCACGCGCAGCCGTGCGGCGCGGCCGGCAATCCAGCGCGCCAGCAGGCGCGGATGTCCATCGACCCGTACCGTCGCGAACGGCACGCGCGCGAAGCGGAACACCGGCGTGAGCGCGGCGTCGCCGACGAGCGGGACGCCGTCGCGCATCGTCAGGCGCAGGTCCGTGCGTTTCGCCCGCACCACCGACTCCCACGGATCCGATGCCAGACGCCGAAACACCGCCACGTCCGCCGGCAGCCCCGGCGCCAGGCGCCCGGCGCGAGAGAGGCGAAGGATGTCGGCCGCCTGCCGGGTGAGCGCGCAAACGATCGACTCCGCGCCCAGCTGCCCGGTCGCGCGGGCGGCGCGCGCCTCGTCGAGCAGGTCGCCCTCACCGCTGAGGCGGGAATCGGTTCCGATCGCCAGTCGTCCCCTCGCGGCAAACCGCTCGACCGCCGCGGTGCAGCCGAAGAGGAACTGATTGGACGAGGGGCACCAGACCAGCGCGGCGCCGCGGGCGAGTACCCGGTCGGCCCCGCCGGCGATGGCGACGCCGTGCACCAGCACGGTGTTGCCGCCGAGGCACCCCATCGCGTCGAGGGTCTCAACCTCGGTCGCGGCCTCGGCATCGATCCCTTCCGCGGCGTGAACGATCCACGGCCATGTCGGCGGCGTGCGGCGGTACGCGGCCGCCACACGCGCGCCGTCGATCTGCAGCGAATGGCTCATGCCCATGCGCGTCACCACGCGCACCGGGAACCGCGCGTTCAGGACCCGATGCCGCGGATCGTGGTGGCAGACGGTCGTCACGCCCGACAACAGGTTCTTGAGGCCGCCGACCCAGACGCGGTCGGTCAGCGTGTCCCGCCGGGCCGCGGCCATTGCCGGATCCGAGTGAAAGCCCGGCTGGAAGTCCGCGATCCAGCCGCGCACATTGCCGTAGTGCGCCCGCCATTTCAGCCGGCCGAACGAGTTGAGGTCCAGGTGATCGTGCGCGTTGATCAGGCCCGGCACCACCACCGACTCCTCGAGATCGACCACCAGATCGCCGCCCTCGGGCGGTCCGCCGAGGCGATCGACGACGCTGCCGCGCACGCGCAGCGACGCGGCGATGTGCCCGTCCGCGGCCAGGACGGCCGCGTTGACGAAGGTGACGGCGTTCCAGCCCCAGCTCACGGCCGCCCCAGGCGCCGCGCGCGCACGACCAGCGCCACCGGCGGCTGCGACCAGCGCAGCAGGCGCGGACCGAGGCGCGGCTCGGCGACGAGGTCGACGACGAGGCCGGCGGTACGACAGCCGCGGTCCCAGTCCTCCAGCGTGTGCCAGTGGGCGTCGAGCGCCGCCGCATTCGGGGACCCGGCACAGGTTCGCGTCCAGCCGAGGGCGCGGCCGATGGGGTGCAGCATGGAGCAGACGATGGCGCCCCCCGGGCAGAGGACACGCGCCCATTCGCGCAGGACGGGTTCCAGCTGCACGGCATCCGGCAGCGCGAGGCCGGAGACCACCAGGTCGACGCACCCGGCGCGGAGCGGCAGGCGCGAGAAATCGGCACACACCAGGGACGACCGTCGCGCCGCGGCGCGCAACATCGATGGCGACCGGTCGACCCCGATCACCCGCGCCGCGCCGGCTGCGGCGAGCATGGCGGTGTAGCGGCCGGTGCCACAGCCGGCATCGAGCACGGTCAGCCCCGCCACCGGCGGCATCAGTTGCAGCATGGCCGACTGCTCCGCTTCCATCAGCGGGTTGTGTGCGCGCGCGGGATACGCCTCCGACCACGACTCGTAGGGATCGGCTCCGCTCGTCATCACCACACCTCAATCCACCCGTCCGCCCTCAGAACCCGGCCGTCTCCGGCCGCTGGTAGTGAAAGATCCGCTGTAGCAGATCGAGCTCGAAGGGCCTCGACGTCGCGCCGGTCCGGTAACGCCACGCCGACGCCGCACGGAGCACCCGCCGGCGCAGCGGCGTCAGCCGCGGGTCGGTCACGGTCGGGTAATAGGCGTTGAGCACGGTCTCGAAGGTGCGCACCCGCCGGCGGATCGACACCGGCGACCACGGCGTGCGCGGGTCGCGGCGCAGCGCGAACGACTGCCAGCGGTCGCTCGTCCACTCGTCGAGGCTGCCCGGAAACGCAAAGTCCAGGCTGGGGCCCGACCCGGTCACCGGCGAGTAGACGTAGAGGATGATCTCGGTGGCCGGATTGACTCGCTTCAGCTGGCGGATGAACGCCAGCGTCTGCTGCAGATCGGCCTCGGGATCGGGCGGGTTGCCGACGAGGAACGAGAACTCGGGCACGATGCCGTAGCTGCGCATCCGCCGCGCCAGGTCGATCGTCAGCGGCGCCGCGGCGGTGCCGCCCTTGTTCATCCGGATCAGGGTGTCGGTGGACCCGGACTCGGCGCCGCAGAACACCATCTTCAGCCCGCTGCGCCGGAGCGTCTCCCACGTCGCCGCGCGATAGCGCATCAGCTCGTCCACTCGCCCCAGCGCCCACCAGGTCAGCCCGAGCGCCTGCAGCCGCTCGGCGATGGCGACGGTGCGCCGCTCGGAGATGAAGAAGTCCATGTCGTGGAACTGCACCGCATCGGCGCGATACGTGTGCGCCAGCTCCTCGAGCACCTGCCCGACCCGCTCTGGCGACTCGGCCACCCAGCGGCGGCCCGCCATCGCCACGACCGCGCAGAAGCTGCAGGCGTAAGGACACCCGAACGACGAATGGTGGGTCGCGACGCGGCGGCCCAGGTAATGGCGGTGAAGATATCGCTCCATCGGCACGCGCGCGTACGGCCAGCGCGGCAGATCGTCGAGCGGCACGAGCGGCGCCGCCGGTGCGTGCTGCACCGACCCATTCACCCGCGTGCTCACGCCGGGAATGTGCGTCGAGCCGCCGTCGCGCAGCGCGCGCAGCAGCCGCACGAACGTCTGCTCACCCTGGCCGCGCACGCAGTAGTCCACGGCGGCGTCCTGCAGGCAGACGTCGGCGTGCTGTGACGGAAAGTAGCCGCCCCAGATCACCGGCACCCCGGGGAATCTGACTTTGAGGGCGCGCGTGACGCGCACGGCATGTTTCAGTTGCGGCCCGGGCATCACCGTGACCGCAATCGCGCCGAGCGCCGACCGTTCGCCAATCGCCGCAATGCAGGAGACGACGTCGGCCTCGAGGTTGCCGTCCACGATGCAGTACTCGTACTCGCCCTCGAGCATGGCGGCGAGGGTGAGCAGGGACATCGGCAGCGGCTTCTTTGCCGAGGGCGTGCTCCACGGGTTGAGCAGGACGATCATGACGTCCTCACCTGCGCGGTCAGCGACATCCCGAGGCGCCCCACCGCCGCCGACGACGCCGCCCGCAGCGCCCGCGCGTACCGGCCCTGGCGCCAGTGCTCATGACGCGCCACCTCGCCGGCGATCCAGCGCCGCGCAAACGCGTAGTAGCGGCGCGACGGCCGCCCTCGAATCACCAGGTCGCGGTCGGATCGCTCGGCCCACGGGCGGTCGGCGATGATGCGCCCCGCCACGGCGTCGTAATAGGGCGTGCCCGCGATCGGATACGAGACCGTGGTCAGGAAGACGTCGGGCGCCGTTCGCTTCAGGTGATCCACCGTCGCGCGGATGTCCGCGGTCTGCTCGCCGTCGTAGCCGAGCATGATGAACATGCCGACCTGGATGCCGCGCCGGCGCAGCCGCACCGTCGCCGTCGCCACCTGGTCGAGCGAGACGCGCCGCCGCATGGCGTCGAGGACGCGCTGCGACCCGCTCTCGGCGCCAATCCAGACGCGCCAGCACCCGAGCTCGCGGAGGGCGTCCGCCACCTCGTCATCAATCCGCTCCGCGCGTGAGATGCACTCGAACGGGAAGCGCAGGCGACGCCGCCCAAGCTCGTCCGCGTAGGCGAGCGTCCATCCGCGGTGAATGGCGAACACGTCGTCCGCGTACCACAGCCGCTCGGGGCGGTAACGGGCGGCGATGAGCTCGACCTCGTCGGCCACGTTCGCCGGCGAGCGGCGGCGATGGGTCGCGCCGAAGACCGAGCGGCTGCACCACGTGCAGGTGTACGGACACCCGCGCGCGGTGATCAGCGAGACCGCCGCGAAACCATGACGTGTGCGCCACGCGGCAAGATAGTCGTCGATGACGAGGGCCTCGCGATCGGGAAAGGGTTGCTCGTCGAGCGAGGCCAGCAGCGGCCGCGGTGCCGTGCGGACCACGCGTCCTTCGTCGCGAAACGCGATCCCGCAAACCGCGTACAGCCGATCGGGGCGCACCCCATCCGAGAGCACCGGGACGAGCTCCGCGAGCGTTTCCTCGCCCTCGCCGATGACGACGACATCGGCGCCGGCGGCGAGGTACTCGGCGGCATGGTAGGGCGGGTCGGGGCCACCGACCACGATGCGGGCGCCGTGGGCACGCGCCATCGCCATCATGCGCAGGGCGTGTCGCTTGGTCATCAGGTTGACGGCGATGCCGACGACCGCCGGACGGTCGCGGCGCAGCCGGTCCTCGAAGTCCTGGAGGCGCTTGAACGTGCCGTCGAACACGCCGACCGCGATGCCGCGCCTTTTCAGGTGCGACGACAGGTAGAGCAACCCGAGCGGCGGGTGCGGCCGCATGATGCGCCGTTCCTCGGCGTCGGCCGCGAGGAAGTAGCCGTGCGCGAGCAACACGTCCGTCACGACACCTGCTCCGGCTGGCGGATCCAGTCCACCAGCACCTTCTCGACCGGGAACGCGTAGCAGTCACGCTCGCAGCGCCAGCGCGAGGCCGCGCGCAGCGGCCAGCGCCAGGCGCCGGGCCGCCAGGCGTGGCGCGCGTAGAACTGGAAGCGCTCGATCTGCCGCCATCGCTCGCGGCTCAGCCACGGGCCGCGGCGGCCGACGTAGTCGAACGACGCCCACGCCTCGAGGCCGCGCGGCAGCGAATGTCCGGAGGCCTCGGCGGCGGCGGCGAGCGGGTTGCCGGGATAGGGCCGGTAGGAAAAGATCGGCGTCTCGAAGCGCGGGTGCATCCGGCGCAGTCGCTTGGCCAGCGCCAGCGTCTGACCGATGCTGTCGTCGGATTCGCCGGGGAACCCGACGATGAAGTTGAAGATGACGCCGACGTCGTGGCGGGCACAGAGGTCAGCGGCGTCGAGCACCTGCTCCAGGCGTACGTCCTTGCGCAGCCAATCCAGGGTGGCCTGCGATCCGGACTCGACGCCGATCATCACGCGGCGCAGCCCGGCGCGGACCGCCTTCACGAACAGCGGCTCGCCCATCCGCGACGCCTGGTCGGCGCGGAGGGTCGCGGTCCACGCCACGCCGACGGCGCGGCGCAGCAGGTCGTCGGCCAGCGCGTCGATGCGCGACGGGTGCGTGAAGAACGTCTCGTCCTGGAAGGCGACCTCGGCCAGCGCGTAGCGGCGTGTCAGCGAGGCGATCTCCTCGCCCACCCGTTCCGGCGCCAGCCCGCTCCAGGCGCGCGCGTAGACGGCGGGATCGGCGCAGAAGGCGCAGCGGAAACGGCAGCCCTGCGACGAGATGTAGTCGAGCTGCCGGCGGCCCTTCAGCGCGAAGTAACGGCCGACGGGAATCAGCGAGTAGTCGTGCGCCGGCAGTTCGTTCAGATCCCGCAGCGGGCGCGGGGACCCTGTCGCCCCGCGGCCAAGAGCCCCGGCGCAGCCGTCGAGCGGCGCCCCCGCCGCCAGGCGCGCCACGATCTCGGCGAACGTCTCCTCGCCTTGACCGATGACCGCCACGTCCACGGCCGGGTCCTCGACGCAATCGGCGGCGAAGAGCGAGGGATGCCACCCGCCCCAGACCACGGGACACGCCGGATGCCGGCTCTTGACCGCCCGCGACACGAGGAGCGCATCGGAGATCGGCGCCCCGGTGAGCACGCTGATGCCCACGCACACTGCGTGTTCTGCCGCCTCCAGCACGCGCCCGACCGGGTCGGACTCGAGCCGCCCGTCGATGATGGTCACGTCCACCCGGGCGCGATCGAGCGCCGAGGCGAGCGCCACCAGCGCCAGCGGCATCGTGTAGAAGACCGCCCGTGGGTTGTAGAGCACCACCCGTGGACGGCGGCTCATGTCGTCCCCGCCGGCTGCGGCTCGGTCGTCGCCACAGGGGCACCGTGGTCGTCCTGGCGCGACGGCCGCGATGCGGCGACCCTCGTCAGCGACGGCGCCAGGCCGGATGTGGCCGACGCCTGCGGCTGCCGGCCCAGCCGGCGAAGGTGGCGCCACGCGGCGGGCAGGGCGGCGCGATGGTACGCCCATGCGGCAAGGCGCCGGAGGTCAGCGGCGACACGCGGCCGCTGTTGCCGCCATGCCGAGCGCAGGTGCGCCTCGTGCTGCCGGGCGCGGAAGTCGTGATGCACGACGTGGTGCAGCACGCGATAGAACGCGGGCGCGAAGGTCGCGCGATACATCATCGCGAGGTCGTCGGAATCGAACCAGTTCTGCTTGCCACCCAGTTGGGTCCGGACCCGCTCGTGAAACTTCGTGCCCGGAAGCGGGTAGGAGACCGACACGCCGATATCGCGGGGGGCGAGGTCGTGCACCAGTCGCAGCGTCGCTTCGATGTCGTCCCAGCGCTCACCCGGATAGCCGAACTGGAGAAACAGCCCTACGCCCACCCCGGCCGCCTGCAGCCGGCGCGCCGCGTCGCGGATCTGCTCGACGCGGACGCCCTTCTCCATCGCATCGAGAATGCGCTGCGACCCGGACTCGGCGCCCATCCACACCATCCGGCAGCCCGACGCGACCAGCGCCGGCACCGTGTCCGCGTCGATCTGATCGGCACGCATCAGGCATCGATACGGCACGCGCAGGCGCGACGCCTGCACGAGGCCGGCGAACCGCGACAGCCAGCCGGGCTGGAGGGCAAACACGTCGTCCACGATGGCGAGCGAGTCGGGTTGGAATTCGCGCCTGAGCCACGCGATCTCATCCACGACGTTCGCCGGGCTGCGCACCGCGTAGCGTTGTCCGTAGATCGGTTTCGCGCACCAGTTGCAATGGAACGGGCAGCCGCGGGTGGTGGCAAGGTTCATTGCGTAGCCGCCGTGGCGCCGCTGCCAGATGCGGCGGTAGGCCTCGACGTCGACGAGGTCCCAGGCCGGGCGCGGCAGCGCATCGAGGTCGCGTACGAACGGGCGCGCCGGCGACCGCCGCACCACGCCCGCGGCGTCGAGGTAGGCGATGCCGGGAACATCCGCCACCGGCCGGCCGGCGACGATCGCGGCAGCCAGCTCGGTGATCGTGACGTCGCCTTCACCGAGCACCACCGCGGTGGCGCCCGCCCGGAGGTAGAGCTCCGGACGATCGGTGGGATCGGATCCGGAGACGACCACCGGGCAGCCGCGCCGGCCCGCCATGCCGATCATCGTCAGCGCCGCCTGGCGCATCCGCAGCAGGCACATCTTGGTGAGGTAGTTGAAGCTGTCCTCGTAGATGACTGCGAGGCCTGGCCGGGTTCGATCCAGCGCAGCAGCCCAGTCGCGCTCGTCGCGTGCCAGCATCGCGTCGAAGAGCGCCACCGACTGCCCGGCGCGTCGCAGGAGCGAGGCCGCGTACAGCGTCCCCAGCGGCGCGTAGGGCTGGCGCGCCCGCCACAGCTTGCGGTCGAAGCGCAGGTAGTACGCCTGGCCGAGCAGGACGTCAGGCATCGGCAGCCTCCGCGTTGACGAACTGCAGCAGGACGTGGTCGCCGATGCGGTTGAAGGGCGGCCACGGCGCCAGCACCGCGTCCAGGCGCGCCACGACCCCGCGCACCAGCGGCGACAGGCGCGTCCATCGCGCCTCGAGATAGGGCGGGGGCAGCACCACGCCGATGCCGTGGATGCGCGTCAGCCGCAGATCGGGCCGGACGGCCGCGCGGACCTCGGCGATGCGGTGATAGAACGTGGGCACGTCGATGCCGGCGACCGGCACCGCCACCGGCCCGCCCGGGCGTCGTCGCGACGCGAGGTGCGCCCTCCCGGTGGCGGCGAAGTACAGCCGTTCGACGGCACATACCGGGCTCATCAACCCGAGCAGGACGAGGCCCGCGGGCTTCAAGTAGCGCCGCACGACGCCGCCGAGCGGCGCCAGGCACTCGACGCAGTTGAGCGCACCGAAGTTGGAGATGATGCCGTCGAAGCGCGCCGGCGCGCCGCCGTCGGGCACCGCGAGCGCCTCGAGGTAGGCGGCGAGGTCCTGCAGGCCGCAGGGCAACACCGTCGCACGCGCCGCGTGCCCGGCGTGAGCCAGGCGGCGCAGCGAACGGCTGACCATCTCCTCCGATGGATCGCAGGCGACGACCTCGACCCCGCGTCCGGCCAGAAACGCAGTATCGAGGCCGGTCCCGCAGCCGACCTCGAGCACGCGCGATCCGCGAGGAAAACAGCGCGCGAACGCGTCGTGCGTGCGGCGGCGCAGCAGGCGGAAGATCTCGCCGCCCGCCAGCGCGTCGTACTCGGGCGCCAGGCGGTCGAACGCCAGCGTGGCGGCGGGGCGCGGAGCCGCGGGCGGCGTCATGACACGGCCCCCGGCGACACCGATTTCGCCGTGCCCGCGCAGTCGCGCGGCAGCGCCGGCGACGGCGACGGCGCGGTTGCCGCGCGCGGCGCCGTGACGCCGGCCGCACGGCCGTACACCGCCAGCATGTCGCGGGCCGCACGCGCCCACGAAAACTCGCGCGCGCGCGCCAGGCCGCGAGCGCGCAGGTCCTGGCGGCGCGCTTCGTCGATTCCCAGCGCCATCAGGGCCTCCGCCAGGGCGTCCACGTCTCGCGGGTCCACGGTCTCCGCCGCACCGCCGGCGATCTCCTCGAGCGAGGACGTGTTGGCGGTGACGACTGGCGTGCCGCAGGCCATCGCTTCGATGACGGGAAGCCCGAAGCCCTCGTAGAGGGATGGAAACACGAAGATCTCGCCAAGGTTGTAGATGACCGGGAGATCCTCGACCGGCACATAGCCGGTGAAATGAACCGACCGGCGCAGGCCGAGACGATCGACCGAGGCGTACAGATCGTGCGACGACCAGCCGTACGGGCCGACACAGACCAGCTCGTGCGGCAGGCCGCGGGCGCGTGCCGACGCGAACGCCTGCATCAGTCGCGGCAGGTTCTTGCGCGGCTCGATCGCACCCACGTACAGCACGAACCGGTCGGGCAGGGCGTAACGCCGGCGTATCCGAGCCTGCCACGCTCGATCGGCGATGGGCTCGAACCCCGGTCCGGCGGCCTCGTGCACCACGCTCACCCGCTCGGCCGGGATGCGATGGAACTGCATCAGGTCGCGGCGAGCGCTATGCGAAACCGTCACCACCTCGTCGGCCACGCGCGCGGCGACGCCGAGCAGCGGGCGGTTGATCACGCGCCGGCGCATGGGATGGCAGCGTGGGAACAACCGCAGGCTCATGTCGTGGATGGTGACGACGCGGGCCGCGCCGGTGCCGAGCGGGATCATGCCGTTGGTGAAGTGGGCGACGTCCACGCGCAGCGACTCGAGCACCCGCGCAGCGCAGAACTGCATCCAGGCGATGCGCACCGGAAAATAGCCGCGCGCGTGCACCCGCACGTGCCGCGGCAGCGGGCGCGCCGTGTCGACGGGCTGATTCGAGATGACAATCAGTTCGTCGCCGCTCTCCTCCACCGCCTGCGCGAGGTGGAGGAGCAGGTGCTCGGTGTAGTAACCGACACCGGTCCGGCCCGGCGTCAGCGTCGTGCCGTCAAACGCAATTCGCATCGTCATCACCGGCGCGGGTGGCGGGGCTGATCTGCCCCTCTGCCTCGCTCGACGGCGTCCGCGGCGAGAACGCGAGGCCGGCGGCGATGGCGAACGTCACGTAGGTCGTGGTGAAACTCAGGAACGAATCCACCAGACCATGTCCGACCACGACCATCCATGCCGCGAGCGCCGCGGTGGCGGCGACGAGGCGGTCGCGCGGTGCGGACCAGCAGCGGCGCCCGAGCGCCCATCCGGCGGCGCCAATCAGCCACAGGAACGACAGCAGCCCCGGGACCCCCGCGCCCGTCAGCATCTCGAGATACATGTTGTTGGCGTGGACGCGGGTGTCCCACTGCGTCACGCCGGCATAGCGGCCGTACACGTGGCGGAAATTGTCGGGGCCGACGCCCAGCCAGGGATGATCGGCCGCGACCCCGAGCGCGGCGCGCCACAGCGCGGGCCGCGCCGGTCGCACGGTGACACCCGGCAGCCGCGACATCCGGGTGACCACCACTCCGGTCGCCTCGCCCTCGACGAGCGCGGTGGTCAACGCCGACGGCACGCCTTCGGTGCTCAGCCAGGCACGCGTCTCGTGCACCGCGTCCCACGCCAGCGTGTACGTGCCCGGCACCGCAGGCGCCGTCACCGCGACGGGGAGCGTCAGGCGCATGCCGGGGCGCACCGGCGCGGGAAAGGGGGTGCGATCGCCCTCGAACTGGATCACGGCCGCAGACCCGTCGCGCAGCCAGTGATACGACATCGTGAAGGCGGGCTCCCGGCCGGAGTCCCACGTCAGCCGTCCGGTGTTGGTGATGGTGATCGGGACGAGGTGCGTCCGGCCAGTGTCGAGTCGCAGCGTCGCCGGCACGTCGTAGCGGGCGCCGTACCATGCCTGTGAGCCCTCGGTCCGTAACCGGGTTGCGAGGAACTCCGGCGACTGCGCCAGCACGACCACGACCGCCAGCACCGCGGTCAGCGCGCCGAGGGCCACGAGGTGCGCGCCCTGGCGCGGCGCGCGGGCCAGCGTCACCGCGGCGAGCAGCGCCAGGCAGGCGCCCAGTGCCAGCAGCCCCGATCGTGTCAGCGTCACTGCGATGCCGGCGCCGATGACCATCAGCGCGCCGAACGCGAGGCGGCGGCTGGCGGCCGGACGCTCCCGGCCCGGCTCGAGCAGGACCCACAGGCCAAACGCGAACGCGATCTCCAGGTACATCGAGGTGATCGTCGGGTAGACCAGTGTGCTGGTCGCACGCAACTGCCCGCCGACCACGTGGAAGCCGGGACGGAACCACGTCAGCGCATTCATCACCGCGGGCACCTGTGCCGCCTCGAGCACGGCTATTGCGGCGACCGCCGTCGCGACCGCCAGCAGCAGCCAGACAGTCGCGCGGGCGCGGCGCTCGCTGCGGGCGACGCGCACGCAGGCGAGGTAGGTCAACGCCGCCATCCCCATCCGGGCCGTGAAGCGCAACGCATGATCGCGATCGACTGCGACGGCCACCGCCGCCGCCAGCAGGACCGCCAGCCACACCGCACCGGGCAGCAACAACGGATCGCGGCGCCGGGCGCCGGGCATCGATCGGCGATGGGCTGCCCAGCCCACGCCGCGGCGAGGCCACGGCGTACGCCCCGACTCGGCGACGGCGATGGCCGCGAGAGCGACAACGAGCGCCGCTTCGACGGTGGTTACCGTCATCGCACCCGCAATCGTGACCAGCTCCCATTCGAACGGCGCGACGACCACGATCATCGCCAGCGCCGCGAGCGCGGCCCGCGCTCTGGCACGCGCGAGGGCAGCGCTGCGCACGACGAGGTGCATCCGATCGGGAGCCAGGGTTTCAGCGAGGCCTGCCACGGAGTTTGGCGCACGCGGTGCGGTGACGAGGTCACGGTGCAATCGGTATTCCATGACTGGCCACGAGCCCGCACGCACGGGCACGAGTGCTGCATCGCGCGGCCGTGCGCGGCGGCGCGCCGGGATCGGACGTGATCTCCGAGGACCCGCGCGTGCGATCGATTACCAACGGTGAAAACCTTTACGCGATTCGTAAGACCGGACTTGCGTGCGCCTCGCGCCGGATCGCGGACCCTGCTCACGCACGTCGCGTACCGGGCGGCGGCGGACACGGCGAGCAAGGCGGTCACCCTCCTGATCACCGTCGCCGCCGCGCGCGTCCTCCCGGCCGCCGACTTCGGCGTGCTCGCCCTCGCCCTGACCACGGGATGGCTGCTGGGCGTCGCGAGCGATGCGGGATTGCCGCTGTATCTGGCGCGGCGAATCGCGCGCCAGATGGCCGCCGACGCGCCGCCGGCGCTCGCCGCCGTCACCACGGTGATGCGCCTGCGTGCGTGGTCGGCGGGTGCGGCCGGGCTCGCCGGCCTGATGGTGGCGCTGGCGCTCGCCCCGGACGGCCGGGCGCTGGCGTTCCTCGCGATCGTCGTCGCGCAAATCCTGAACGCGGTCCTTGACACGCTCTCGCACGCCTACCGCGGCGCCGGGCGCAGCGACGTCGAGTCCGCCATCCAGTTCGCGCAGCGCGTCGCGACCGCGGTCGCCGCGGCCGTCGTCGTCGTGGTCCACCCCTCGTTGTCAGGGCTGGCCATGGCCCTGGCCGTGCCGCCGGCCGTTGCCCTGCTGGTGTCGCAGCGGCTGGCGCGGCGGTTCTTCGCCGGGCCCGCCGGCCCGGACGACCCACGCCTGTCGTGGCCGCGGTTTGCGCGCGACGTCGCGCCGCTCGGCGCCGGGATCGTGCTGTCGGCGCTGTACTTCCGATGCGACGTCTATTTCGTCGAACGCTGGCACGGCCTGGAGGTCGCCGGGGTCTACAACGCGGCGTTCCGCATCGTCGAGGCGCTGCGCCTGATTCCGGCGGCGTTGTTGGCCGTGGCCTTTCCGCTGCTGTGCGCGGCCTCCGACGCGCGCCGGATTGTACGCATCGGCCTGGCGCTCGCCGGCATCGGCACGGCGGCGGCGATCGGCGTCTACGCCGCGGCGCCGGCGATCCTGGGCCTGCTATACGGGGCGCGATTCATCGCCGCGGCGCCGGCGCTCGGCATCCTGGCGATGGCGGTTCCGCTGTTCTTCGTCAACTACGCCCTCACCCACCAGGTGATCGCGTGGGATGGTCAGCGCGCCTACCTGGCGACCGTGACGGCGGCCCTGGCGGCCAACGTCGTGCTCAATGCGCTGCTAATTCCTTCCGGCGGGATGCCGGGGGCCGCGGTGTCGACCGTCGTGACCGAACTGGTGGTGACGGCTGGCTCGATCGCCGCACTGCGACGTCCGGCCTCCATGCGGCGCCCGCTGGCGCACGCTCGTCACGCCGACCGGGCCCTGTGATCATGACCGCCCTCGAACGCGCCTTTCTCGAGTCGGTGACATATGCGGCGCTGTTCGATTACCCGCTGTCGCTGGGACAACTCCGTGACTGCCTGCTGGGGGTCGAGGCGAGCGAGCATGCGCTGGCGCGCTGCTACGCCAGGAGCGAATGGCTGCAGGCGCGCGTGGCGCATGCGGAGGGCTGGTATTTCCCTCGCGGCCGGTGCGATCTCGTCGCCATCAGGCGGCAGCGCGAGTCAGCGAGCCGGCGCCTGCTGCAGGAGCTGTCCGGACCGCTCTCGCTCATGACCCGCCTGCCGTTCGTGCGGATGGTGGCGCTCTCCGGGAGCCTCGCGCACCTGAACGCCGACGAGCGGGCCGACCTCGACCTGTTCGTGATCACCCGGCCCGGCCGGGTGTGGAGCGTCACGCTGACGGCGCTGATCCTGGCGCGGCTCCTGGGCTGGCGGCAGCGCCTGTGCCTCAACTACGTCGTGTCCGAGGCAGCGATGATGGTGAGCCCCGCCGACCTGTTCACCGCCAACCAGATCCTTCACCTCCGGCCGATCTGCGGCGCCGCGACGTACACCGCGTTTCTCGACGCCAACCGCTTCGTCGCGCGGTTCTATCCGAACTTCGACGCGCGGCCGCTGCCCGCTGCGCCGGGGACCGGGCGAGACCGGTGGCGGCGCGTCGTGGAGCTCGTCCTCGACTGGACCGTCGCCGCGGCCGGCGAACGCGCCTGCCGGTTCGTCTACGGGCGTCATCTCCGCCGGCGTGCATCGACGTGGCGGTCGCGGGATCAGGTGCGGCTCTCGGCCGAGTGCCTCAAGCTGCACACCAGCAGCCATCGTCGAGAGGTGATGGCCCGCTTCGAGCGCGCGGTGGAGGACGCCGTGCGGTCCATCGAACCGGCGATCGTCACACGCGAAGGATCGTCGCCGTTGCAGGCCGCCCGGTAATCGCGGCGATGGCCTCGGCATACAGCGCCACCTGGCGGCGATAGAGGTCCTCCGAGGCACCCAGCTCGGCGTCGGTCTTGAAATCGACGACCTGCCATCCGTCGGCGCTGTCGAAAGCCAGGTCCACCTGGCCGTCGATCAACGCACCGTCGCGCACGAGCGAGACGGGCGCCTCGCGGTGGCACAACCGTCCCGCGGCGACGGCCGATCGCGCCTCGTCCAGCAACCGGTGCGCCAGTGTTCTCACCACCGTGGACGCAGCCGCGTCTCGCTCGGGCTCGCTCGCCCCGAGCACCCGCGCCTCGAGGACGGCCAGCTCGCGGACCTGGTCGTCGGTCGCGTCGATGGGAACCGCCGCGAGGAGCGCGTGGACGAGGACGCCGAAGCGGCGCCCCGACGGCCGCGGGCCGGGGATCGAGCAGTCCTCGATGGTCACCGCCGCCCCCGGCGTGGCGTCGCGGCCCACCCATTCCGTCGCGGTGACCACGTCCAGGGAGGGTCTCGCTGCCTGCGCCAGGACGCCGGCGCGGGCGGCGGCCCACGCCTCGACACGAGCGCGATCGGCCGCCACGTCCATGGGCCGCGCGTCCTTCGCGATCAGATCGTCGCGCCGCACCCCCCGCCCGTCGTCGCCCGGCCGGTCGAGCAGGGCCGGGTCCCACCAGACGACGGTGAAATTCGAGCCGGCGGCCGGGTCGGCGATCAGCGTACTGCCCCGGCCGGACGGTGGCGTTCGACGGCAATGCGCCATCAGGTCGCTCGAGCACGGTGTCCTTCCCGGCGAAGGGCGGCGTGCCGGCCGCGGGCGGCGGCGTGCTTCGCTCGGAGACCGGCGGGTAGAGCGCGGCATTCAGCGGGCTGACCCAGCCATCGTTGAACGGCCCGTCGCCGACCGCGGGAACGACGAGCATGTCGCGCGCGCGTGTCGCGGCGACGTAGGCGAGCCGGACCCCCTCGGCGGCGTCGCGGCGCGCCTCGAGGTCGTTGTGCTCGATGAGATCGAGCGGCGCCCACCCGGCGAGGCGGATCGCGCACAGCCCACGCGACGAGTCGAGGTAGCGTTGCGCGTCGGCGCGGCTCAACCCGCAGGTGATGTCGGCGAGGATGACGACCGGAAACTCGAGGCCCTTCGCCTTGTGCACGGTCATCAGGCGGACACCCTCGCTCCCCTCTTCCAGGATGGGGGCCTCGGGCGCCTGTGCCTGATCGGCGGCGGCGCGCAGCGTGTCGACGAAGCCGCGGAAGGACAAGCCGCCCTCGCTCTCGTACTGGCGCGCCAGTTCGGCGATGTGCAGGACGTTGGCCAGCACCTGCTCGCCGCCCTGCCACAGCATGAACCCGGCATGCGCGCGCGTCGCGTCGATGAGCCGGCCGATCGTGTCCGCCACCGGCCGGTAGTTGCGGCCCGCGTGCAGCCCGCGCAGCGTGTCGAGCGCCTCGCCGATCGGGGCCAGGTGGGGCGGCAGGGCGTCGAGCGGGTGGTAGGGGTGGAAGGCATGGCCGCCCGGCGACCGCTCGCGGGCCCGGGCGTGGTACTCGAACAGCTCCTCCTCGCCGAGCGCGAACAGCGGACCACGCAAGGTGGCGAAGACCGACAACTCGTCCTCGGGCCACTCGAT
Source organism: uncultured Acidobacteriota bacterium (assembly GCA_963707795.1). Lineage (GTDB taxonomy): Bacteria > Acidobacteriota > Vicinamibacteria > Vicinamibacterales > UBA2999 > JACCSI01. The sequence goes on from OY970174.1 coordinate 3,655,816, forward strand.
CGCGGACAGCGCCGTCCGCATGGCGTCGACCTCCTCCCGCTCGTGGAACGTCTTGCCGCCGACGAGCAGGTGCGGCACGCCGCGCGATTCGAGCGCCTCGACGTACTTGCGGGTGATGTCGTCCTGATAGGCGATGAAGCGCCGGAACAGCAGGCACACATCGCTGGCGCGGACCGGCCTGGGCGGCTGCCCCGCGGTGGTCACGACCCAACCGCTGGCGCGCACGAGCCAGCGCACGAACTCGCCGATCGCATCGGGGAGCGATCGTTCGATGCTGCTCTTGGCGATCTGATAGCGGCCGTACGGACGCGGGACGGGGAGGGCGATGAGCGACGGCTGCTCCGGGGTGTCGGGCCGGTGCTGCACCAGCTCGACGTACCCCGGCTGCAGCGCGGCGTCATCGCGGGCCATGGCGTCGCGAAAGGCCGCGTTCACGAAGCGCTGGAGGTTGGGCACGCTGCGGAACGATTGCTTCAGGACCACGCGCCGGGCGCGCTGCCCGGTCAGCTCGTCACAGATGCGCTGGTACATGCCGATGTCGGCGCGGCGGAAGCGATAGATCGACTGTTTCGGGTCACCGACCACGAAGAGGGCGCCGGGACGCGTCCGGGTGCGGGCGGCCGTCGTCGCCTGCGCACCCGCCAGCGACGATGCCGGCGGCGCGTCGCTCGCCAGCAGCATCAGCAGCTCCGCCTGCACCGGGTCGGTGTCCTGAAACTCGTCCACCAGGATGAACGTGAAGCGCTGGCAGAACGCGGCGCGCACGGGCGGGCAGTCGCGCACGAGGTCGCGGGCACGGATCAGCAGGTCGAGGAAATCGACCTTCCCCGCCCGCTGCTTGCGGTCCTCGTAGCGGCGCACGCAGTCCTGCAGCTCGGCGTGCACCAGCGCCGCCAGATCGGCGTTGGCGACGTCGCGGAAGGTCTTCAGCGCCGCGAGCAGCGCAGCCCGCGCGTCCAGGATGGTCTGGCGGGCGCGCGTGGTCGAGTACATCGCGCCGCTGCCCTTGCGCGTCTTCGCCAGGTCACGCTCGCCGGCGAGCGTCGTCACCAGCGCTTCGAGGCCGTCGTAGTCGCGCGGCGACTGCCGGGCGGCGCGCGCGATCTCGCCGGCCTGGCGGCGTAGCGACGTCGTGTCGAGGAAGAGCACGTCGCGGGTCGAGATGGGGGTCTCGGTCATCGCGGCGACGTCGAGCACCGACTCGACGACGCGGTCGATGGTGGCGGGCCGGTCCCAGTCGGGGCGCTTCCACGGCGCCGGATGATCGCGCCACTGCAGCAGCTCGAGTCCCGCCCGGCGCAGGCGTGCGGTCGGGCCATCCTCCTCGTCGGCGTCCCGCCACCACGTGGGCGCGCGCGGGCGACGCAGCGCGCGGCGGACACCTTCCCCCGGCTCCTGCAAGGCGGCCTCCAGCCACCCGGCAAACGCTTCGTCGAACAACCGCACACTCTCCCCTTCGGTGAGCACCGCGAATGCCGGGTCGATGCGGGCTTCGACCGGCCGCTCGCGCAGCAGCTCGGCACAGAATCCGTGGATGGTGCTGATGTGCGCTTCCTCGAACTCGAGGACCGCATCGTCCAGCCGCCGGCTCTCGTCCGCTCCCGTTCCCGGGTCGACTCGCGCCCGCTCCAGCTCTTCGCGCAGGCGCAGCTTCAGCTCGCCGGCCGCTTTCTCGCTGAAGGTCACGGCGACGATCCCGGTGACGCGCGCGCGGCCGGTCTGGATCAGCCGGACGATGCGCGCGACGAGCTGAGTCGTCTTGCCGGTGCCGGCGGCCGCTTCGACCAGCAGGGTCTCGTCGAGGGCGGTGCGGATCAGGTCGCGATCGTCGGCGGGCGGGGCGGCGCGGCGGGTCATGGCAGCCGCCGCAGCGCGTCGAGGTCGGCGAACAGGGCCGCCGGCTTGCGGCCGGTGCGCCGCTCTTCGTCGGCACCGCAGACGGCGAGGAAGTCGCACCAGCGGCAGGCGCCTTCGGCCGGCCGCGCGGCCAGCGTCCCGTGCTCGATCGCCCGATCGACGACCTCGAGGACTTCGAGCGCGCGGCGACGGCTCGTGTCGTCGAGCGCAATCGCATGGACGGTGAATCCGCCGGCGGCGGTGCAGTACGACAACCGGCCGGCTTCCACCCGTTCCCCGGTGACGGCCTCGAGCGCCATGCCGTACAGGATCGGCTGCAGGACGCGCCCGCCGTCGACCATCGTGGCCAGCGTCGTGCGATTGCGGCCGGTCTTGTGATCGGTCACGCGGAGCAGGGGTTGATCGAGCCGCCGCTCGACCAGATCGATGGACCCGCGGAGGAAGAAGCGGCCGTCCACGTGCGCCGGCGCGGGGACCGACCGCGGATCGCGATTGAGGTCGCCGGGCAAGCCGAAGGAATACTCGAAGCGCTCGGGGCGCCACTGGCGGCTGTCCGCGGCGAGCCCTTCGAGCCAGCCGCGCAGGTCGCGGGCAATCGACGCCAGCTCGTCGTCCCAGACGCGGTCGATGGCGGGGGCGAGGTCGTCGCGGGCCTGCGTGGACACCGCCGTGATCGCCCAGTCGAGCATCTTGCGCGCGGCATCGACCCGCCGCTCCGGGATCGGGAGCAGGCCGTTGCGCTCCAGCTCGCGAAAGAACTCCGCCTGGATCTGATGGAACAGGCTGCCCCGCGTCAGCGGATCGAGGCGCTGCAGCGGCGCCGGCTGCTCGAGCGGCGCGAGCCGGTAGATCGCCGAGAGCTGAAACTGGTACGGACAGTCGGCGAAACGCTGCAACGCCGACAGCGAGTACGGGCGCGCGCCGAGCCGCTGCCGCGCGAGCCCCGGCGCGGTCCCGGCCGTGGTCTGGATGAGCCCGTCGGACACGTGCCAGCGGCGCTGCCATCGCGCCCAGCGCCCGGTGAGCGACCGCTGCAGGTGCGGGCTCAGCTCGTACAGATAGCGCGCGCGCCCACGCGCCCGAGCCCGGTCGGGCTCGCGAATGAGTTGGTACAGCATCGAGAGGTCGTGCTCGAACCCGTCGATCGCGTGGGTCGGGTCGTCGGGCGCCGGCCAGGCCAGCGTCGCGCCGCCGGCGGCGAACGCGCGATCGCGGAGCGTCGCGTAGGCGGGAATCCGTCCCTCGATCGCGCGCGCGACGTCGAGCACGTAAAAGGACGGCACCCGCTGGCGCGACTCCTGCAGCTCGACGCGCGGCCACGAGAGATACGCACGCCGCGCCGCCGCGCCGACCGCGAGCCGGAGCTGCAGCCGCTCCTCGTCGGCGCGCTGCTTCTGCATCGGCAGCGGCGCCGCCAGCAGGTTGCGGCGCTCGTCGAGCAGCAGCGCGTCCTCGCGGAGCCGCTGCGGGAACACCCGTTCGGCGAGGCCGGGCACGAAGACGACGAGGAACGACCGCCCGCGCACGGAGGCCGGGGTGCCGACGAACACGCGTCCGTGCCGCCGGCGCGGCGGCTCGTGCGTCAGCGTGAGCAGCCGCGGCGTCAGCACCTCGCGCACTTCCCGGAGCGAGACCGGGCCGACCTCGGCCAGCGGCCCGAGCTCCTGCAGGATGCGCAGGACGCGCGCAGGTTGCCGCAGCACCCGCGGCGCCAGATCGCCGAGCACCCGCAGCCACTCGCCCCACCGCCATCCCGCGTCCGCGAGCCGTGGCCACGCGCCCATTTCGCGGACGAACGGGAGCGCGAACGCGCGGAGGTGATCGAGCTGCTCGAGGTCGCGCTCGATGGCCGGGATGCGCGGCGATTCCGGTTCGTCCGACGCCAGCTCGTCGAGCCGCCGCTTGTACTCCTCGCGCAGGCCGCCGAGCCGCCGTTCCCACCGATCCTGATGGCCGATCACCGCCGATTCGACGAGCAGCTCCTCCCACCGCCAGGGCGCGCGCAGCGTGCCCGCCACCACGCCGCCGCGCTCGCGTTCGGTCGCCGCCGCCCGAGCCTCGTCCTCCGGCTGCGGATCGACCGGGCGATCGGCCGGCGGCAGCACCGCACCCGCGATCTCGTCGGTCGGCGCGGACCAGCGGTCCGCCGCAGGCTCACCGCCGGGCGGCACCTGCGCCAGCGACAGGTACTCGGCGAACCGCCGGGCCGACAGCTCCTCGTCCGCGCAGGCCAGCAGCGCGAGAAACGCCCGTCCCGCCGGATCGGGGCGGCGCGTGCCGCGATCGAACCAGGCGGGAATCCCGGCGCGCTGCAGCGCGTGTTCGAGCAGCCCGAGGTAGGTGTGCGGCGCGCGGAGCACGACGGCCATCTGATCGAACGGCACGCCGCCCGCGGCCTCCGCCATGATGCGCCGCGCAATCTCCACGCATTCGCGCCCTTCGCCCGGCGCCGAGAAGAGGACGACCGACTCGTCCGGGGTCCCCTGCGGCACGGCCTCGCGCGAAAACAGGTGCCGCTGAAGGCGGGCGAGGGCATCGTCGCCGCCGCGCGCCGCCTCGCCGCCGGCGAAACCGAGTGCCTGCAGCGCGTCGGACGTCCGCAGGTCGCCCTCGGGAACCGTCGCGAGGATGGAGTGGGAGGACCGCGCCAGCACGCTCACGAACCGGCGCTCCGCGTCGTTCGCGATCGGCACGTCGAACAGGACGACGGTCGTATCCCGCAGGGCCGACGGATCGCGTTCGAGGACGGCGGCGGCCGTGGCCAGCACCGAGGCGCGGTCGGCGGCGCCGGCCCGTCGGAATTCCTCGCCGACGCGGGTCAGCAGGTCCGCGAGGTCGGCGCCGGCTTGTTCGACCGACAGCAGGTCGGCGGGAGCGACACCGGCGAGTCGAAGCTCGGCGAGCGTCTGCGACAGCGCGCGCGGAAACCCGGGAAGATGTCCGACCGGCGCGAAGTACGTGAGGCGGCCCGCCGCCGACGCGGCAAACGCGGCGCGGGCCGCGATCGCTTCGGCGCCGAAGCCGCCGGTCGGGCTCGAACGGTCGCGGGCGAGCGCCGGCAGGGCCAGGCGCGTGGCCAGCTCGGCGAAGCTCATACGCGTGACGCCGAACAGTCCGCCCCGTTCCCGCGCGACGGCGAATGCCAGTTCGTCCGCGGCCGAGCGCGTCGCCCCGACAATCAGGGCGCGGTGGCCGGGCCGCACCTGTGCGAGCCGCGCGCGCGCCGCGTCGATGCGCCCCTCGGCGGAAGCCGCGCTGACGAAACGGAGTGTCGAAGCCACGCGTGAACGTCCAAACCGAGGATACCCCGCCCGCCGTGACGCCGGGTCACGGGTCGCGAATTGATATCATCCGCCGCGTGAACTGGCTGGCGATCGCGGCCGGCGGCGCGTTGGGATCGCTCGCCCGCCACGCGATGAATCACGTCGTGCACACGTACGGGTTGTCGACACGGTTCCCGGCGGGAACCGTGGCCGTCAACATCACCGGGTGCTTCGCCATCGGCGTGCTGGCGGGGCTGGTCGCCTCCGAACGGCTGGCGCTGCCGCTGCACTGGCGGGAGTTCATCTTCGTCGGACTCCTGGGGGGCTTTACCACCTACTCGACCTTCGGCCTCGAGACGTTCCTCCTCGCCCGGACGCAGTCGGTGGGGCTGGCGCTCGCGAACGTCGCGGCGCACGTCGCCGGCGGCCTGCTCGCCGTGTGGGCGGGGTACCACGCCGCGACGCTGGCGCGCTGACGCGGCGCCCGCGCAGGAGCGCGGCGTCGCGTCGCGCGTTGACAGGGCTCCCCGGCGGGGGTTACGGTCGCTTGGGTGTGCAGGTGCCACGGGGGACAATCCTCCTGTGATCCGGACACTTCCAGATGCCTCGCGTTGAAGGTCAACTGGTTGAATTGAAAAGGGTTAGTGTCCTTCGAGCCACGGTACACGCCTTGCTACGTCTGAGGCAACGGAGGGCGGGATGTCCTCGGCCGAGTCCGAACGGCCCTAACACCCGCCAAACACCATGGAACTGAACAAGATCGTGTTCGCCGGCCTGGCGTTGGGCTGCCTCGGGGCTGCGGCCGCGGGGGGGTACCTCGCGGCAGGTCCGCGCAGTCAGCCGGAGGCGGAGGTCGCGCTGGCCGCGCCTTCGCCCGCGCCCGGACAGCCGGTCACCGAGTCCGAAGGTGTGATTGCGCCCGAGACGGTTCCGGCAACCGAGGCGCCCGCGGCGGTCGAACCGCGGGCGACGGCGCCGCGCCGTGAATCCGCGCCGCGCACGAGCGCAACCCGTGCGGCGGCGGCGCCCGAGCGTCGGGCCGCCACGCCGGCGCCGCGCAGCGCGCGCGCCGACGCCCCGCCACCGGTCGCCGCGGATAATCCGCCGGCGTCGCGCCCGGCGTCGAGCGGCAGCATGTGGGAAGCGCGTCCCGCCGTCGAGCCCGACCGGGCGCCGCTGCGCGTCGAGCCGGAACCGGCGCCCGAGCCGGCCGCGCCGGAGATGCTCGACCTGGTCGTGCCCGCCGACGCCGTACTCGGTCTGCAGATCGAACGGACCGTGACGAGCGAAGTGGCCCGCGTCGAGGATCGCGTCGAGGCGCGCGTCACCCGTGACGTCCGCGTCGGCGATCGCGTCGCCATTCCCGCCGGATCGATCGTCCAGGGCTCGGTCATGGAGGTCGAGCGCGGCGGCAAGGTGAAGGAGCGGGCGAAGCTCGGCATCCGGTTCCACACCATCGTGCTCGCCGACGGTTCGCGGTTGAACATCAGGACCGATTCGGTCGTGCGCGAGGGTGCGTCCCCGGCCAACGAGAGCGCCGCGAAGATCGGCGGGGCGGCGGTCGGCGGGGCCATCCTCGGAGCCATCCTCGGCGGCGGGAAGGGCGCGGTCATCGGCGGCAGCGTCGGGGCCGCCGGCGGCACGGCCGCGACCATGGCGGGCGGACGCAATCCGGCCGTGCTCCCCGCCGGGACCACCGTCTCGGTGCGCGTGCAGCAGCCGGTCACCGTCACGGTCGAGAAGTAGCGCCGGGCGTCGACCGGCGAGGCGTATGATCGGATCACCTCAGGAGGGTTCGATCATGCGCCTTTCGTTTGTACTCATCCTCGTCCTCGCCGCGGCCGTCGCGGCCGGTGCACAGCAGAAGATGGAGCGCCCCGGCATCACCAACTACACCCGGGTGGATGCGGTCGTCGCCTGCGGCGGCGCGACCGACACCGCGGCGCTGGAGGGACTGCAGCGGGACGGGTTCAAGTCCGTCATCAACCTGCGCCTGGCGAGCGAGCGCGGTGCCGACATCGAGGCGAACGCCGCGCGCGCCAGGGCCCTCGGGCTCACCTACCTCCACATCCCCTTCAACGCCCAGACGCCCGAGCCCGGGACCGTGGACGACTTCCTCGCCGCCGTCGGCAACACGGCGAACCAGCCGGTCTACATCCATTGCGGCTCGGCCAACCGCGTCGGCGCGGTCTGGCTGATCAAGCGCGTGCTGCAGGACAAGTGGAGCGTGGAGAAAGCCACCGAGGAAGCGCGGCTCATCGGGCTGCGCAGCGCCCCGCTGGAGCAGTTCGCCCTGCAGTACATCAAGACGCATGCGAAGTAGCGGGCAACGCCGCGAAACCGGGCGTGGCGGTTGACAGGTTCGAGGGACAGGAGGATACTGTAGAGTCGTTTTTGGCGCGGCGATTTCCACCGACTTGATGGGCCGCGCACGTTCGCTCCGCATGGGGCGACGGAAACCTATCTAAGTCGCGCAACCCGCGACAAAACGTCGCGGGTTTTGTCGTTTCAGGCCCACGTACTCAAGGAGCGTTATGTCGCAGTTCACGTTCTCGTCCGAGTCGGTCTCCGAGGGGCACCCTGACAAGGTGTGCGATTACATCTCCGACTCGATCCTCGACGCGTGCTTCGAGCAGGACCCGCGCAGCCGCGTCGCCTGCGAGACGCTCGTCAAGAGCGATCATGTCGTCCTCGCCGGCGAAATCACCACCGACGCCAAGCTCGATTACGACAAGATCGTCCGCCAGGCGGTCAAGGAAATCGGCTACACCGACACCGCCGAGCCGTTCTGCGACACGACGCTGAAGGTCCTCTCCCTCATCACCAAGCAGTCGAACGAAATCTCCCAGGGCGTGACGGTGGCCACCAGCCAGAGCGGCGACCAGGGCGCCGGCGACCAGGGCATCATGTTCGGCTACGCCACCAGCGAGTCCGACGAGCTGATGCCGCTGCCGATCCTGCTCGCCCACAAGCTCACCTACGGTCTCTCGGTCGATCGCAAGGCCAACAAGGTCGACTTCCTCCGTCCCGACAGCAAGTCGCAGGTCTCGGTCGTCTACGACGGCAATACGCCGATGCACGTCTCCTGCGTGGTGGTGTCGACACAGCACACGCCGGCGGCCGATCAGAAGCGCATCACCGAATACGTGCGCGAGGATCTCGGCCCGCGCGTGCTCGGCGCCTGGTGGCGCCCCGACGTGCAGCTGTTCGTGAACCCCACCGGCAGCTTCACGCATGGCGGCCCGTCGGCCGACGCCGGCGTGACCGGCCGCAAGATCATCGTCGACACCTACGGCGGCTGGGGCCGCCACGGCGGCGGCGCGTTCAGCGGCAAGGACCCGTCCAAGGTCGATCGCAGCTCCGCGTACTTCTGCCGCTACGTCGCGCGCCAGATCGTCACCAGCGGCCTGGCGAAGAAGGCCGAGATTCAGGTCGGCTACGCCATCGGCATGGCCAAGCCGGTCTCGGTGAAGGTCGAGACCTTCGGTACCGGCGACGAGGCCCAGGCGGCCAACTACGTGATGGACAACTTCGACTTCCGGCCGCGGGCGATCATCGAGACGCTCAACCTGCTGCGTCCCATCTATCGCTCGACGACCAACTACGGCCACTTCGGCCGCACCGGCCTCCCGTGGGAGGAACCGGTGGCCGTGGCGGCAAAGTAACGCCGCATCCGGGACCGCGGGGCGCGGCACGATCGCCCGCCCCGCACCCCGCATCCTCTTCCCGCCATCCCGCCACCGTCCGCTGCGTCCGCATCCGCACGATCGAGCGGCGCGCGACCCCAGCGAGCGCCCCCGGCACCGCCGGACGGCCTCAGTGCAATTGGAAGTTGACGGTCACCGTCATGATCACCGAGACCGGTTCGCCGTTCAGCCTCGTCGGCGTGTAGATCCACTGGCGCACGGCCGCCAGCGCGGCGGCGTCGAGGAGCGGGGCCGATCGAAGCACGCGCGCATCCTGCACCCGGCCGTCGACGGCAATGGTCGCCTCGATCACCACGAGACCCTCGATCCCGACGGACTGCGCGAGCGGAGGATAGACCGGCGCGACGTCCACGATCTTGCGCGGCGGCTGGATCTCGCCGCCCGAACGCACGGTCCGGGCCGGCGGAGGCGGTGGCAAGGGCGGGGGCGGCGCGAGCACATCGGCGCCGGCACGGACGCCCAGTGCCTCGACGCCGATGCCGCCTTCGACACCGAGGTCGAACCACGCCACGGCCGGCTCGGGCGCAATCGCATCCGGCGCGTCCATCGGGGCCGCGGCGCCGGGCGGCGAAACGGCAGACTCGACGGACCGCACCGCCGGTGCCGGGGGCAGCTCGGGCGCGACGGCCGGCACGAACACGATGCGGCTTGCCGGCAGGGGCAAGGCGCCTGTCGCGACCAGCGGCGCGACCACCAGCGCGAGCAGGATGAGCGCGTGAGCGGCGAGCGACAGCGGAACCGTGTACCACTTCCGGCTGCCGAGCGACGGGTGCGGATCGGTGACATCGCCGAAGAGATCGCGAGGCATGGGCCACTCCTGCGTGAGGCGTGCTCACGGCTGCGGGTTGACGGGCTCGCGACGATCGGCCGATGTCGTCAGCTATCCAGGTTAGACACCACGACACGCAAAAAAGCCCTGGCGGCCAGGCCGCACAGGGCTTCTCGTGCGTGCGATCTCGAGATCGCTCGAGGCTAGTTGGCCGGCTTGATCGACGTCACCGCGATCATCTTCTGGCCGTCCTTCTCGGTGACGGTGCCCGTCACCTGGACTTTCTTGGCCACGAACTCGAGCAGCTTGGCGTTGCTGTTCGCCGCGTAGTCGCCCGTGATGGTGTAGATGGCATCCTCGGTCATGATGCCCGCCGGCATGCCCTTCTTGGCGCAGGCCATCGCGCAGCCGGCGTGGTCATCGCCCTTGCCGCCCGGCGCCTTCTTGGTCGCGCACGCGATGTCCACCACCTCGCCGGTCACCGTCGTCGCCTGAGCGAACAGCGGCGAGGCCAGAGCGCCGACGAATGCCGCACTCGCCACCAACGCAAAAATCTTCCGCATCTCCGGAGCTCCTTGAAAAATTGTCTGAGGCTTGGCTAAGCCCATCACTTGTAGCCCCGCATGAGCCGGGTGTCAAGCTGTGCAGGACAAAGAAGTGTCGTGTGTCGTACCTTACTGCCCTGGGACGCGACGACCGGTTACAGGGATCCCGGCAGCGAACAGGCGGCGAAGCGTGCCGGCTGTGTTACCGTGGCGCCACTCGTCGCTCCCTTCCTTGAGGTTCTCGACCATGCGACACACCCTCGGCCTCGTGATGGCGGTCATGGTCTTGGCGGCCGGCCTGCCCAGGGCGTCGCAGGCACCGGCGCCGGACATCGATGCGCTGCTCAACCTGCAGCGCGTCGGCAGCCCGTCGATCGCGCCCGACGGCCGCCGCGTCGCCTATACCCTCCGCGAGACCAACTGGGAGGCGAACGAGTACGAAACCGAGATCTGGGTCGGCGACGGGTCGGCGCCGCCGCGGCGGCTGACGACGGGAGCCAAGTCCAGCCTGCAGCCGGCGTGGTCGCCCGACGGCGCGTGGATCGCGTTCGTGTCGGACCGCGACGGCAAGCGCCAGGTCTACCGCATTGCCACCGACGGCGGCGAAGCCGAGCGCCTGACCCGGGCCGACGAAGGCGTGAACGCCTTCGCGTGGTCGCCGGACGGCCGGCGCATCGCCTACACGATGACCGACGCGGTGTCGGCGCAGGTCAAGGAACGGGAGCAGCAGTTCGGCGAGCTGCGGATCGAAGACGAGGATCGCCGGATGGCGCACCTCTATGTGCTCGAGGTGCCGGCACCCGGCGCCTCCGCCGCGCCGGCCGCCCGGCAGCTCACGCGCGGGTTGCTCGTCGTCGGCAGCTTCGACTGGTCGCCGGACGGGCGCGCGATCGCGTTCGATCACCGCACCTCCAGCGACCCGGCCGACGGCGCCTCCGCCGACATCTCCGTCATCGCGCTCGAGACCGGGGAGCAGGCGACGGTCGTGTCGCAGGCGGGCCCCGACTCGAACCCGCGCTGGTCGCCGGACGGCGCCCGCATCGCCTTCGTGTCGTCGATGGCGAAGCCGTTCTTCTACTACCAGAACAGCGTCATCGCCGTGGTGACGCCGGGCCGGCCCGCGATCGACACCTTGAGCGACACGTTCGACGAGGATCCGAATCTGGCGGCGTGGACGGCGGCGGGCATCTTCTTCTCCGCGTCGCAGCGCACCTGGGCGTACCTGTTCGGGCTGGATCCGCAGTCGAAGCAGGTGACCCGCCATGCGGTGGGCGACCAGTGGATCGGCGGCAGCTTCTCGCTGACGCCGGATGGCCGCTCGGTGGCGTTCGTCGGCTCGGGGCCGTCGGATTTCGCCGAGGTCTACGTCGCGCCGGTGGCCCCGGCGCTGGACGCGCGCCGTGTCAGCGCGGCGGCGGCGCAGATTGCCGGCTGGCCCCGGCACGCGCGCGAGGTGGTCCGCTGGACGAGCGAGGACGGCGCCGAGATCGAGGGCGTGCTGCACAAGCCGGCGGAGTTCCAGCCCGGCCGCCGCGCGCCGCTGCTGGTGGTGATTCACGGCGGGCCCACGGGCGTCTCGCGTCCGCAGCCGTACAGCAACGGCGCCGGCTACTATCCGATCGATCTGTGGCTCGCCCGCGGCGCGCTGGTGCTGGAGCCCAACTATCGCGGCAGCGCCGGCTACGGCGAGCGGTTTCGATCGCTCAACGTGCGCAACCTGGGCATCGGCGACGCGTGGGACGTCATCGCGGGCATCGATCATCTCGTCGCCGCCGGCCTCGTCGATCGCGATCGCGTCGGCGCCATGGGCTGGAGCCAGGGCGGGTACATCTCGGCCTTTCTCACGACGCGGCACGCCGAGCGGTTCAAGGCGGTCTCGGTGGGCGCCGGCATCTCGAACTGGATGACCTATTACGTCAACACCGACATCCACCCGTTCACGCGGCAGTACCTCAAGGCGACGCCGTGGGACGATCCGGCGATCTATGCCGACACGTCGCCGATGACCTACATCAAGCGCGCGAAGACGCCGACCCTGATCCAGCACGGCGATCAGGATCAACGGGTGCCGGTGCCGAACGCGTTCGAGCTCTATCAGGGTCTGCGCGATCAGCAGGTGCCGGTGCGGCTGGTGCTGTTCAAGGGATTCGGCCACCCGCTCAACAAGCCGAAGGCAAATCGGGCGGCGATGCAGCAGAACTTCGACTGGTTCAACACCTACCTGTGGCCGCCGGGCGGCACCGCGCAATGACGCTGGGACGCGCGACTCGACAGTCAGGCTTGCCGGAGCGGCACCGACGTGCCAGGAGACGCACCATGATTCACCGCATCGGATGGACCGTCATCGCCGCCCTGGCGCTGGCGCTCGGCGCGCCGGCGGCTCAAAGCGCCGCCACCGTCGCGATTCGCGGTGGCACCGTCCTCACGGTGACGCGCGGCACCATCGCCAACGGCGTGGTCGTCATCCGCGACGGCAAGCTCGCCGCCGTCGGCGGCGCCGAGACGCCGGTGCCGCCCGGCGCCGAGGTCGTCGACGCCAGCGGCCGGTTCGTGACGCCCGGCATCATCGACGCGCACTCGCACATCGCCGCCGACTCGATCAACGAAGGCGGCACCACGGTCAGCTCGATGACCGGGATCGAGGACGTGCTCGATCCGACCGACGTCAACGTGTTCCGCGATCTCGCCGGCGGGCTGACCGTCGCCAACGTGCTGCACGGCAGCGCCAATCCAATCGGCGGCACCAATGCGGTGATCAAGCTGCGCTGGGGGAAGACGCGGGCCAGCGAGCTGCTGTTCGAGGGCGCCCTGCCCGGCATCAAGTTCGCGCTCGGCGAGAACCCGAAGGACATGCGCTTCGGCAGCCGCGGCGGCCCGTCCCAGGTGCCGCGCCGCTATCCCGCGACTCGTCCGGGCGTGGAGTTCGTGATCCGCGACGCGTTCACCCGCGCCAAGGCCTACCAGCGCGAATGGCAGGACTACGAGCGGCGGCGCAAGGCGGCGCCGGCGGCGGCGCCGGCCCCCGTCGCCCCGCGCCGCGACCTGCAGCTCGAGCCGCTGGTCGAGATCCTCGAAGGGCGGCGGCTCGTGCACGCGCACAGCTATCGCGCCGACGAGATCCTGATGCTGATTCGACTCGCGGACGAAATGGGCTTCAAGATCGCGACCTTCCAGCACGTGCTCGAGGGGTACAAGGTGGCCGACGAGATCGCTGCGCACGGCGCCGGCGCCTCGACGTTCTCCGACTGGTGGGCGTACAAGGTCGAAGCCGAGGACGCCATTCCCCACAACGCCGCCATCATGCACAAGCGCGGCGTGCTGGTCTCGATCAACTCCGACAGCGCCGAGCACGCGCGGCGCCTGAACACCGAAGCGGCCAAGAGCATCCACTGGGGCGGCATCTCCGAGGACGAGGCCCTGGCCTTCGTCACCATCAACCCCGCCCGGCAGTTGCGGGTGGACAACCGCGTCGGGTCGCTCGAGGCCGGCAAGGATGCCGACGTGGTGATCTGGAACAAGCACCCGCTCAGCACCTATGCGATCGCCGATCGCGTCTACATCGACGGCCAGGTCTACTACGACCGCGTGGCCGACGAACGGCGGCTGACCGACGCGCGCGCCGAAAAGTCGCGCCTGGCCGCCGACCTGAAATCGGCGGCCAGCGAGCGGGCCAGCGCGGCGGCATCCGGGCCGAACTCCGCGGACGAGTCCCCGGTGACCCCCGCCGTCCGCGCCGCGCCCGCCGTCCGGCCTGCCGCGCCCGCGCCGGCGCCAGCCACCGCGCGCGCGCAGCCAGGTGCGGCCGCCGCCGGCCCGACCGTGGCCATCACCCACGCCCGCATCCACCCGATCACCGGGCCGCCGGTCGACAACGGGCACGATCGTGATCCGCGACGGCGTCATCGCATCGATCGAAGCCGGGGGCGCGGCGCCGGCCGGAGCCCAGGTGATCGATGCCAAGGGCGCGGACGTCTATCCCGGGTTCATCGACGCGCGCACGACGCTGGGGCTGGTCGAGCCGGGTGCGCGCGGGTTCGAGGACGCGCAGGAGATGCTGGACGTCAACGCCGCCGTGCGCGCGCAGTCGTCCTATCACGCCGACGGCGATGCGATTCCGGTCGCCCGCGTCAACGGCGTCACCACCGTGGGCGTGATGCCGGCGGGCGGTCTCGTCGGCGGCCAGGCGGCCGTCATGAACCTCGACGGCTGGACGTGGGAGGAAGCCACCCTGCGGCCGGTTGTGGGCGTGACCGTGCAGTTTCCCAACCTTGGGCGGCAGCGGGGGTGGCTTCGGCCAGGCGCCCGATCTCACGCGCCGCTACGAAGACCTGAAGCGCGAGCTCGACGCGCGGGTCAGGACGATCGAAGACCTGATCACCCGCGCCAGGGCCTATGCCCAGATCCCGGCGGCCGACCGGCGCGTCGACTGGAACCTGGAAGCGATGATCCCCGTGGTCGAGGGGCGGCAGCCGCTGTTCGTGCAGGCCGGCAACGAGCAACAGATTCGCGACGCCATCGCGCTGGCCGAGCGGGCGGGCGTGAAGATCGTCATCACCGGCGGCCTCGAAGCGCCGCTGGTGGCCCCATTGCTCAAGGAGAAGAACATCCCGGTCATCCTCGGTTCGGTCCTGACCCTGCCCACGCGCGAGGACTTCCACCACGCCGCCACCTATCGCGCGGCCGGCGAGCTGGCCGAGGCCGGCGTCGCGTTCGCCTTCGGCACCGGCAGTTACCAGAATCCGCGGCTGCTGCCCTATGAAGCCGCGATCTCGGTCGCCTGGGGCCTGCCGCGCGACCGGGCGCTGCGCGCCCTCACCATCGACGCGGCCACCATCCTCGGCGTCGCCGACCGTGTCGGCAGCCTGGAGCCGGGCAAGGCGGCCAATCTCGTGATCTGGAACGGCGACCCGCTGGAGCTGCGGACCCCGGTGCCGCGCGTCTTCATCGCCGGACGCGAGGTCGGTCCGGACAGCAAGCACACGCAGTTGTACGAGCGCTGGCTGAACCGGCCGCGGCCCGTCACATCGACCGGGACCGCGCTCCCGCGCGCCCGTTAGGAGGACCGTGATGCGACAGGTGACGTGGCTCGTGGGATTGGTCGCCGGGCTGGGACTGGTCTCGCTGGGGGCGCAGGCGTCCTCGATCTACGCAATCCAGGGCGCACGCATCGTCCCGGTCTCCGGCGCGGTCATCGACGCCGGCACGGTCGTGCTGCGCGACGGGATCATCGTGGCGGTCGGCGGCGACGTCGCCGTCCCCGCGGGCGCGCTCATCATCGCGGGCAAGGGGCTGACCGTCTACCCCGGCCTCATCGACATGGGCAGCACGACCGGCCTCGACCTGCCGCCGGTGCCGCGGGCCGAGAACGCGCGCACGACCGAGGACCTGGAACGGGTCAAGGCCGACTATCTCCTGCGCGCGCAGTTCCGTGCCGCCGATTACGTCAACCCGACCGCGCCGGCGCTGGCGCGGCTGGCCGCAGCCGGGGTCACGTCGGTCCTGGCGACGCCGTCGGGCGACGCGATTCGCGGCCAGAGCGCGCTCGTGCAGACGGCGCTCGCGGCCGACGAACCGCAGATCGGCAGCGTCGCCGACGAGCGGCGCCGGGCGCTGGTGATTCGTGCGCCGGTCGCCCTGCACGTGTCGTTCGCCGCGCAGCCGGGAGGCGGCCCGGCGTACCCCAACTCGCTCATGGGGGTCATCGCGTTCGTCCGCCAGGCGTTCCTCGATGCGCAGCACCATCAGATGGCGGCCAGCCGCGCCTACGCGCCGGCGCTGGACGCCATGCAGCCGGCAGTCGCCGGCCGCCTGCCGGTCGCGTTCCGCGCGCAATCGGCGCGCGAGATCCGCCGCGCGCTGGAGATGGCGCGCAGCTTCAAGCTCGATCCCATCATCACCGACGGGCTCGAGGCCGATCAGGTCGCCGCCGACCTCAAGGCCGCCAACGCGCGCGTGCTGGTCAGCCTGAACTTCCCCACCCGTCCGCCGGCTCTCGCCCCCGACGCCGACGAACCCCTGCGCACGCTGCGCACCCGCGCCAACGCCGCCAAGGTCCCCGCCGCCCTCCAGGCGGCCGGCGTCACCTTCGCGTTCGAATCGGCGGGGTTGACCGATCCGAAGGACTTCGTGAAGAACGCCGCCAGGGCCGTCCAGCACGGTCTGGCGCCCGACGCCGCGCTGAGAGCGCTGACCCTGCAGGCGGCCACGATTGCCGGTGCCGCCGACCGTCTCGGCTCGCTCGACGTGGGCAAGATGGCCAACGTCCTGGTCACCGAAGGCGACCTGTTCGACGAGAAGATGACGATCCGCCACGTCTTCGTCGACGGACAGCCGGTCAACCTCGACCTTCCGCCCACACCCGCTACGCGTCGCGGGCAGTGACGAAGACGGCGGCGTGCTCGCGCGTCAGCGAATCGCGCTGAACGGGATGTCGAGGATCGGGTACTGCTGCCAGTCCCGGTAGTTGAAGTGCCACCACTCGTTGGGCTCGACCGTGAACCCATGGCGCTCCATCACCCGGCGCAGCAAGTCGCGCCGCCCGCGCGCGTCCGGCGGCCCGCCCCGGTAGTCGGGATACGCACGGTGACTGAACTCGTCGTACACGCTCGGCATGACCACCGCAGTGCCGAGCGCGCGGTCGAACATCGACAGGTCCACCGCGGCGCCGCGATTGTGCTTGGAGCCGGTGGCCGGGTCGGCGACGAACTCGCGCAGCGCCGGCGGCGTCACCTCCCAGAACAGCTTCGTGACCGCCCAGGGGCGGTAGCCGTCGTGGATGAGGAGCCCGTAGCCGTCCGCCGCCAGCTCGCGGTGCGCGGCAACGAGCGCCTCGGCGGCGGGCCGCTGCAGGAACGCGCGCGCCTCGCGATAGACCGGCTTGCCGACGAAGTTGTTGCTGCCGGCGTAGCGGATGTCGAGCGCGATCGTGGGATCGAGAGCGACCAGTTCCACCAGGTCGGGTTGGCGGGTCGCCTGCGGGTCCTGCGGCGGCACGGCCTGCGCCGCGGAGTGGGGCGCCGCACCTGCGACGGCGAGCAGGAAGCCGGCGACGAGCGCCATCGCCACGCGCTGGTCCTGCCGGGTCCGCCCCGTCGGGCCGCCCCGCGAGCAGCCGCCGGAAGGTCCGCGACCCTGGGCTACAATGGGCCCCCACATCACGCAAGGAGTCTAACGCGATGGCGGCTCGAATCAACGCCGGCTGGATGGTCGGGTTCGCGTGGCTGACACCGTTGCTCGTCGCCGCTAGTCCGGCCGCGGCACAAACGCCGCCGGCGGCCGCCGCCGAAACGGTCACCTTCGCCAGGCATATCGCGCCCATCCTCCAGCGCAGCTGCCAGACCTGCCATCGGCCCGACGGGGTTGCGCCGATGTCGCTCGTGACCTACGAAGAGGTGCGGCCGTGGGCGCGCGCGATCAAGCAGCGCACCGGGATCGGCCCCCGCGCGGGCGTCATGCCGCCCTGGTACATCGAGAAGAACATCGGCATCCAGGAGTACAAGGATGACCCGTCGCTGAGCGACGAGGAGATCGCCCTGGTCGCGCGCTGGGCCGACACCGGCGCCGCGCGCGGCAACCCCGCCGACATGCCGCCGGCACGCGTGTTCGCCGACGGCCACGACTGGCGGATTGGCAAGCCCGACCTCGTGGTGTCGAGCCGCGAATTGCTCGTCAAGGGCAACGCCCCCGACTGGTGGGGCGAGATCGAGAGCATTCCCACCGGCCTGACCGAAGATCGGTACGTCGTCGGCGGTCGAGATCCGCGAGGTCAACGACGTCCCGCGCAGCGGCACCGGCCGCGAGACGGTGGGCGGCCGCTACGTCGTCCATCACATGATCTGGAGCACCCGCAACCTCGACGAGGTGTCGGAGAACGCCGAGCTGACGCTCGAACTGGTGCAGAACAACCCCGACGCCGTCACCCCGTGGCCGGTGCACGAGGTCGGCCGCAATCCCGACGTGTTCGACGAGCGCTCGGGACGGCTGCTCAAGGCCGGGTCGAGCATCGTCTCCGATTCGGTCCACCTGCACTCGAACGGGCGCGACACGAAGGCGCGCCTCGAGATCGGGTTCAAGTTCCACCCGCGCGGCTACAAGCCGACGCTCAAGCGGTCCACGAGCCGGCAGCTCGGCAACGGCCTCGATATCGACATCCGGCCGATGGAAGCCGGCCAGCAGCTGCACGCCTACACCGTGCTGCAGGAGCACACCAAGATCACGTCGTTCGAACCGCACCTGCACGCACCCGGCGCGCGCATGTGCCTCGAGGCGATCTGGGGGTTCAACATCCAGACGCTCAGCTGCGCCGGCTACGACCACAACTGGGTCCGCGGCTACGATTACACCGACGAGTCGGCGCCGCTCCTGCCCAAGGGCACCATCCTGCACATCATCGGCTACATGGACAATTCGCCGGCGAACAAGAACGTGCCCGACCCGCGCAACTGGCAGGGCTCCGGCAACCGCTCGGTCGCCAACATGTTCATCGACCTGGGCATGGGCCTGCAGCTCACCGACGAGCAGTTCCAGGAGGAGATGGCGAAGCGGCGCGAGAAGATGCGGCTGACCCAGCAGGACGTGCTCATCGGCTGCCCGCTGTGCAACGTGCCGCCGCGCACGCCAGCACCCGTGCCGACGCCCACGCCGTCCGCGACGCCGGCCGCGGGCGTTCGGCCGCCGGGCCGGTGACGGCCGGGAGCCGGATGGGCGAATGACGCCGCGAGATGACGTGATGCGCATGCTGCGATGCTGGGGCCCCACCCTCTCTCTCTGCGTCGCCGCCGGCCTCCTCGCCGGCGCCTCGCTCTCCGGCCAGACCTACTCGCGCGGCCAGAACGCGTCGCCAGGCTACGAGGGCTGGGAACAGAACGCCGACGGCTCGTTCAACTTCCTGTTCGGCTACATGAACCGCAACTGGGACGAAGAGATCTACGTCCCGGTCGGCCCCGACAACAACATCGAGCCCGGCGGTCCTGACCAGGGCCAGCCGACCCGCTTGCTGCCGCGGCGCAACCGCTTCGTCTTCCGCGTCCGCGTACCGGCGGATTGGGGACAGCAGGAGCTGATCTGGACGCTGACGACGAAAGGAAAGACCGAGAAAGCGTTCGCCACGCTGCGCGCGGACTACTTCATCGACGACGTCGTGATCGCCTCCGAGACCGGCGCGCTCGGGGCCGGCACCAGCAGTCCGGAAGTCCGGGCGAACAAGCGGCCGAGCGTCCGGATCGAGGGCGAGTCGTCACGCCGGGCCACCGTCGGCGACCCGCTGACGCTCGTCGCCTGGGTCACCGACGATGGGATCCCGAAGCCCCGTGGCAGCGTCGGTTCGGCGGTTCGGCCGGCCCGGCCCGGCAACGCGACGGCGCCCGCGCCACGCAACCCCGCCCTCTCGCCTCCGTCGCGGGTCACCGTCGGCAAGCGGGTCGGCCTTCACCTGTCGTGGTTCGTGTACCGCGGCGACGGCACCGTGCGGTTCGATCCGGCGCAGGTCAAGGTGTGGGAAGAAACCCGCACCGGCGCCAACTCGCCGTGGGCGCCGCTCTGGGTCCCGCCGGCCGTGCCGACGGACGGCCGTCATGAATCGCGGGTGACGTTCGCGGCACCGGGCAGCTACGTGCTGCGCGCCCGCGCCGACGACGGCGCCCTGTTCGCGGACGGCGACCTCACGGTCACCGTCACCCCGTGACGCCGGCCGCGGCCGCTGGCTTCCGGCGCGCCGGGTGTCCTCCAATGGACAGCGCCAGCGGCGTCCCGGTGTCACGCTCTCGGCATGTCCGTCCTCACCTTCATCGCCGATGGCCTGGGCGCCGGGGCGCTCGTCCTGCTATTCCCGGCGCTCATCCTGGCGGTCGGCATACCACTGGCTGTGCTGGCCAGGCTCATTCTCGGCACGCTCGGAGGGCTGTGACGGATCCACCCCGACCGGACGCAGTGGCGACGCGGGCCGCCGCTCTCCTGCCCCTGCTGGAAGCGCTGGAGCGGCACGCCGGCTGGCTGCCCAGCGACCGGAACTCGTTGGCGCTGCGTGCGCACGGGCGTGCACTGAGCACGGCGGTCGCGGCGGGCACCGACGAGTGGGGGTGGATCCGGCTGATCGAGGACGACCTGCACCGTCTGCCCGGCGGCGAGATCGCGAAGATGCTCCGGCGGACGCTGACCGCCATCTCCACCGTGCTCGGGACCCGGGCCGACGACGCGACGGGGGCGAGCGGCTGATGCTGATCTGGTGGGTCATCGCCGGTCTGACCGGCGCCGGTGCCCTGTGGGCGATCGTGTCGTGGCAGCGGCGGGCGCGCTCGAGCGACATGGGCGTCCTGAGCGACCAGTGGATGGCCGAGCAGCGGCTGCGCAAGGATAGCGATCCCGATCGCTGAGCGCGGAACCGGCGCGGCGTCAACGCGCTAGTCGTGCAGCACGACCGCGAGCAGCGCCGTCCGCACGACCAGCCGTCCGTTGTAGTCGATGAGCCCGAGCGTGCGGAACTTGTTCATGAAGAAATTGATCCGCGGACGCGTGGTTCCGATCATCTCGGCGAGGGTCTCCTGCGACACCTTCGGCAGAATCCAGTCCTCCCCCTCGACACGCCCGTAGCGGGCCATCAGCAGCAGCGCGCGGGCAAACCGCTTTTCCACCGAGTTGAACAGGCGATCGATCAGGTCTTCCTCGGCCCGGATCGTCCTGCTGAGGATGTAGGTGATGAAACGGCTGGACAGCGCCGGCTGGCGATGCAGCAGCCGCTGCATGCGGCGGCGATCGATGGCCAGCACCCGGCTCGCATCCATCGTCGTCGCCGTGCTCATGCGCACCGTCTGGCCGGCGAGACAGCCCTCGCCGAAGAAGTCGCCGGGACCGAGCAGCGTCACCACCGCTTCCTTGCCGGACCGCGACACCACCGAGAGCTTGGCTCGGCCCTCCTGCATGTACATCACCGAGGTGGCCGGGGCGCCCTGCGCGTAGATCACCGCGCCGGGCTCGTAGTGCGCGACCCGCCGCGGCACGCCGCACGAGTTGAGGAAGCGTTCGGCGTCGAACGGGGCGGATTTCGCGGATCGCGGCGACGCGCGGCGTGACCGGGCCATCCCTCGCGACTCTACCGGCAAGTGGCGCCGCCTGTCCAAGGGGGAACAGCCGGGGCGGTGCGGGCCTGGTAGGCTGGTGGCGAGGTCAGCCCATGATCCTTCTCGAGGTCGGTCTGTTCGCGCTGTCGATGATCGCCGTCTTCGTCGTGCTCGCCCGCGGCTCGCGGCCCGCGCCCGTGGTCGCCCAGATACTTTACGACGTGGAGCACCCGCCGCGCGCCGTGCGCTGACTTCGTCACGGCATCCCCACCGGCGCTTGCCGCCGCGCCGCGCATGCCCGCGCCCTGCCCGCACGCGCGGGTGCCAGAGTTCGGCTCCCGTCCCCTATCGCGCCAGCCGGTAGGTCATCTTCACCGCCAGCGAGCGGTTGCGGGGCAGGCTCCAGCGATCGGGCACGTCCGTCTCGCGACCCTCGTTGTAGACGACGTAGAGGTCGCTGCCCGGCTTGTAGATGTACCAGAACAGCACGTTGAGACTGGCCGAGCGCCGTTCGTCGTTGTATTGCACGAACGCCTTGACGAAGAGGTCGGGCGAAAACGACTGGCTGGCGCGGAAGTTCAGCGTGTTGGTGACATAGGTCGGGCGGTCGGGCAGCGTGATCCAGTTACGGGTGTAGTTCGGCTCGAGCAGCAGGGTCCGGCCGATCTGGAAGTTCACCGACGCGCGCACCGACTGGCGGTCGCCGTTGTAGTAGCCGCCCGCGTCCCCGCTCAGGCCGCCGTAGATGCGCCGGGCCTGGTTCGAGGAGTAGCCCATCGTGTAGCTGGTCCAGCGGTAGGCGCCGACCGGCAGCCGCGTGCCGGCGGTCGCAAATGGCACCGTCAAGCGGTCGAACTCGCGGGCCGCGCCGACGAAGATGTTCGACGAATCCTGCCTCTGCACCCGCACTTCCACCTGGGCGCTGCGCGACTCGACCGCGCCGGCGTGGTTCTCGTAGTAGTCGAGCGCGCCCTCGACGAACGCCTGCCGCACGCCGCGCCAGCGCGGCCGCGGCGTCCACGCCGCCCGCGCCTTCGAGGCACGAACGTCGGTCCGCGTGACGAATCCCATCTCCGGATTGAAGCGCCGGCCGATGTCGGCGTACTGCAGGGCGGTCGTGAACCGGTCGGTCTTGTAGCCGAGATCCGCCACCGCCGCGACATCGCTGCCCTGCCCGCCCGCGAGCGCGGCCTCGGGCGACTGCGTCTTGGCCACCAGGCCGATCAGCGTCACCGACTGCCCGAACATGAAGCCCACGTCGAGGCCGACCGAGCGGTTGAAGTCGGTGAGCCCGCCCTCGCGGTTGAGCAGGATGGCGCCGACCGACGATTTCGACAGGATGTTGCGCTTGACGCGGACGGCGGTGAAGTTGGCGCGTCCGGTGCGCCGCAGGTCGGCGCCGGAGCGGACATCCGCGTCGTCGGTGGTGATGTTCATGATGCCGACGGCATAGGGACCGACGCGGCCGGTGAGCTTGCCGCCGCCGATGAGCGGCACCTCCTGGCCCTCGTCCAGACCGATGCGCCGGCTGTAGAAGAGCGGCAGGAGGCCGGGATCGGCGCCTGCCGCATCGCCGCCGGGGCTCGACGCGCTCTTGCCGTAGTCGAAGATGCCCAGGCTCTCGGTGAAGAACTGCCGCTTCTCGGGGAAGAACAGGCTGAAGCGCGTGAGGTTGACCACTTCCTGATCGGCCTCGACGTGGGCGAAGTCGGTGTTGTACGTGAAGTCGGCCGTGAGATCGTCGCTCAGCCCGATCTTGAGATCGCCGCCGATGTTGAGGTCGGTTTCAGTGCCCCGCGCCGCGTCGGCCCAGTCGCGCTGCACCCGCGGCGACACGTAGGGCAGCAGTTCGAGCCGCCGCCGCGCGCGCAGGTCGCGCAGCCCGGCGATCACGCCGGCATTGGAGACACGGGCGAAGCCGTTGGCGTTCCACTCGCGCGGAAACGGCACCCAGTAGGTTTCCTCGTTCTTGCGCATGATGATGCGGCACAGGTTGAGGCCCCACGTCGTCTCCCCGATTCCGGCGCGGAACGGCAGCTGGCTCAGGGGAATGGCGAGCTCGACGTACCACCCCTTGTCGTCCACCGACGTCTCGTTCTCCCAGACGATGTTCCAGTCGTAGTTGATGGTGCGGCCGTTCTCCACCATGTTGGCGTCCTTCAGCGCCGCCAGCGGATTGGTGCTGAAATAGAACCCCGTCCGGTGATCGTGCAGCGGATCGATCACGATCTTGAGCTGGTCGCCGCGGCGCAGCCCGGAATCGCGCTTCATCTCGTTGCCCAGGATGCCGGCGGCATTGCTGTCCCACAGCCACACGCCGAAGTAGATCTTGCGATCGTCGTAAAGGATGCGGAACTCGGTCTGCTCGGTCGCCGGCCGGCCGTACTGCGGCTCACGCTGCACGAAGCCGCCCGACACCTCGGCAGCGGCTCCAGATCTCGTCGGTCAGGTGGCCGTCGATCTTCGGCGCCAGGCCGTCGGGAATGCGCAGCGCCAGTGCGCGGAAGCGTTTCGGGGTCGATGGTGCGGATGTCGAACGGGATCTCGTCCACGCCTCCCGCCTGGCCGGCGGCCGGGCGGACGGCCAGCACGCCCATGAGGACGACGATGATGCCGGTGCCGAGACGCATGACCAGGACCCGATCTTACCGGCGATCAAATGAGCGTGGGGAGTGCGCGTCAGCGCCTCGGCGCGAACAGCCACTCGAGGACGCGGTCGAACCGCGCCGCCCACGACGCTTCGCTGTGCGTGCCGCCGCTGACCTGCTCGTAGTGCAGATCCTCACCCTCGATCCAGCCCGCCTTGATCAGGCCGGCATGGAGCAGGTCGGCGTTGGCGACATGATGCCGGCCCTCACGAGTGCCGATGTCGAGCCAGATCCGCAGCCGCGGTTTCGGCCGCGCCTCGCGGACGTTGCGCAGGATGGCACGGCGATCCCACCATACCGAGGGCGACATCACCGCGAGCCGGGTGAAGACGTCGGGGTACTTCAGCCCGAGATACAGGGTGACCAGCCCCCCGAGCGATGAGCCGCCGAGGCCCGTGTCCTCGGGCCCTGGCCGCGTCCGGTAGGTGGCATCGATGAACGGCTTCAGCTCTTCGACCAGCAGCCGCCCGTACAGTTCGGCCTCGCCGCCGCCCCGCCGCCGGTCGTGGGTCGCGGTATATTCGTGCAGGCGCCGCGGCCCGGTATTGGCGATGCCGACGATGATCATCGGCGGGATGCGGGCGGCCTCGATCAACGCCGTCGCCGTTTCCCCGACGCGCCAGTGCTCGCCCTTCTTGTACGCCTCCGCCGGGTCGAACAGGTTCTGCCCGTCGTGCAGAAACAGCACCGGATAGCGCCGGCTGCGGTCGTCGTCGTAGCCCGGCGGCAGGTAGACGGTGACGTCGCGGTCATCGGTGAGAAAGCGCGAGTGAAATCGCGGATGTTTGAGCAGGCTCAACGTCGGAGCGGCCACGCCCGTTCAGTATAGGCTTACGAGGGCGTGTCGGCGGTATCGGGGCGGCGAGCCGCACCCTCGCCAGCCATCCGGACAGCAGATGCAGAGAACGCACCACAAGTGGCACGCGCGCGGACTCGGCCGCGACATGGAGATGCTCATCTTCGGCCATGCCGGGCCGCCCATGATCGTGTTTCCCTCGTCGATGGGCGCGTTCTTCGAGTACGAGGACCGCGGGATGGTGGAGACGCTGGCGCCCAAGCTCGAACACGGCGCGCTGCAGCTGTTCTGCGTCTCGTCGGTGGACAGCGAGAGCTGGTACAACCGCCGGACCCACCCGCGCAACCGCATCCGCCGCCACCTGCAGTACGAGGATTACCTGCTCGGGGAAGTCGTTCCGCTGATCCATCACGTCAACCACTCGCCGACGATCGGCGTCACCGGCTGCAGTTTCGGCGCCTACCACGCCATGGTGCTGGCGCTGCGCCAGCCGTACGTGTTCACGTGGTGCGTGACCATGGGCGGGGCCTACGACATCGGCCAGTTCCTCGACGGCTATTACGACGAGGACTGCTATTTCCTCAACCCGCCCGGGTTCCTGCCCAACCTGTCGGACGGCTATTACCTGGACCAGTACCGCCGCAACAAGTGGGTGCTGGCCACCGGCGAACATGACATCTGCCGGTCGGCGAACGAAGTGTTCTCCGGGCTGCTGCACCACAAGGGCATCCCGCACAGCCTGCACGTGTGGCAGCACGGCTCGAAGCACGACTGGCCGGACTGGCGGCCGATGGTGGCCGCCTACGTCCCCTGAGCGGGACGTGTATGATTCCCTGACCGTGACCCCGGCCCCCGGAGCCTTGACACCCTGATGAAGCGCATCGGCATTCTGTTCGGGATGGAGAACACGTTTCCGCAGGCCCTGGTCGAGCGGATCAACAGCTTCGAGATGCCGGAGGTGACGGCGGAGTTCGTCCAGTTGGGCGGCGTGCGCATGGCCGAGCCGAGCCGCTACTCGGTGATCGTCGATCGCATCTCGCACGACGTGCCGTTCTACCGCGCCTACCTGAAGAACGCGGCCCTCGACGGCACCTACATCATCAACAATCCGTTCTGGTGGAGCGCCGACGACAAGTTCTTCAACTACGCCCTGGCGACGCGGCTCGGCGTGGCCATCCCGCGCACGGTCATCCTGCCGCACAAGGAGCATCCGGCGGGCACCACCGACCGCTCGATGCGCAATCTGCAGTACCCGCTCGACTGGGCCGTCGATCTTCGACTACGTCGGCTTCCCCGCGTTCCTCAAGCCGTTCGACGGCGGCGGCTGGCGCGACGTGCACAAGGTCAACACCCCGGACGAGCTGTTCGCCGCCTACGACCAGACGCGCACGCTGTGCATGACGCTGCAGACGGCGGTGAACTTCCGCGAGTACTTCCGCTGCTACGTCGTCGGCCAGCAGGACGTGCTGATCATGCCGTACGATCCGCGGCAGCCGTTTCACGAGCGCTACATCAAGCACCCGCCCGCCTACGACCCGGCCCTGCTGGCGCGGGTGGAGCACGATGCCCAGCTGCTGTGCCGCGCGCTCGGCTACGACCTCAACACGGTGGAGTTTGCCGTCGAGGACGGCATGCCGTACGCCATCGACTTCATGAACCCGGCGCCGGACGCCGACGTGCATTCCGTCGGGCCGGCGAACTTCGACTGGATCGTGGGCAAGCGTCGCCGAGCTGGCCGTGCACAAGGCAATGGCGCCGCGCCAGCCGGTGGAGCTGCGCTGGAACCGGTTCCTCGCCGGGTAGCATGCCGCCCGCCCGCCCGCCATCCGCGATCGGCACGCCATGAAGCCGTCGTTCACGCTCGGCATCGAGGAGGAATACCAGACCATCGACCCGGAGACGCTCGACCTGCGCTCGCACATCAATACCGAGCTCATCGCGCAGGGCAAGATGCGGCTCAAGGAGAAGGTCAAGGCCGAGATGCACCAGTCGGTGATCGAGGTCGGCACCGGAATTTGCCGCACCATCGGCGAAGCCCGCTCCGACGTCGCCGACCTGCGCCGCCAGACGATCCGGCTGGCGCGCGAGCACGGGCTGCTGCTGGCCGCAGGCGCCACCCATCCGTTCGCCGACTGGCGGGTGCAGGACATCTATCCCGACGAGCGCTACCTGCAGGTGGTCGAGGACATGCAGACGGTGGCACGGTCGAACCTGATCTTCGGGCTGCACGTGCACGTCGGGGTCGAGGACCGCGAGGCGAGCATCCACCTGATGAACCAGATGCGCTACTTCCTGCCGCACCTGCTCGCGCTGTCCACCAACTCGCCGTTCTGGCTGGGCATGAACACCGGACTGAAGTCGTACCGGTGCAAGGTCTTCGACAAGTTCCCGCGCACCAACATCCCGGACACGTTCACCGGCTGGGCCGACTTCGAGCAACTGGTCAACCTGCTCATCCGCACCAACTGCATCGACAACGCCAAGCGCATCTGGTGGGACATCCGCCCGCACCCGTTGTTCTCGACGCTGGAGGTGCGCATCTGCGACCTGCCGATGCGGGTGGACGAGACGCTGGCCATCGCCGCGCTCATCCAGGCCACCGTGGCCAAGCTCTACAAGCTGCACTCGCGCAACCAGGGCTTCCGCCTCTACAGCCGCGCCGCTGATCATGGAGAACAAGTGGCGGGCTGCCCGCTACGGGCTCGATGGCATGATGATCGACTTCGGCCGCGAGAAGGAGCTGCCCGAGCGCGAGCTGATTCTCGAGTACCTCGACTTCGTGGACGACGTGCTCGACGAACTGGAGTGCCGGAGCGAGGTCGAGTACATCCAGACCATCCTCGACCGCGGCACCGGCGCCGACCGCCAGCTGCGGGTCTTCGCCGAGACCAACGACCTGAAGAAAGTGGTGCAATACATGGTGGACGAGACCGAGGTGGGACTGTAACGGGCATGGTGGCGATCGACCCCGAGCTGCTGCCTGGCGCGCGCAACGCGATCCGCGTGTGCCTCGCCGTCCAGCCGGACGAGCGCGTCACGGTCATCACCGATCGAGCGTGCGCGGCGATCGCCGCCAGCCTGGTGCACGAGATCGAGCAGGTGGGAGCGCCGCACCGCGCGTTCGTGCTCGAAGAGGTGGCGGCGCGGCCGCTCACGGCGCTGCCGGCGGTCATCGCCGACGAGATGGAGCGCAGCCAGGTCAGCATCTTCGCGGTCCAGGTCCAGGCCAACGAACTGCGCTCGCGCATGGAGATGACCGACATCGTCAATCGCCGGCGCATGCGCCATGCGCACATGGTGAACATCAACCGCCAGATCATGCTCGAGGGGATGCGCGCCGATTATCACAAGGTCGATCGGCTGAGCAGCAAGGTCCTGCGGCTGGTGCAGTCGGCGCGCGAGATACGCGCCACCACCCCGGCGGGCAGCGACTTCCGCGCCGCGCTCAATCCCGCCTACCGCTGGGTGAAGACGAGCGGGCTGATCAGCCCCGACAAGTGGGGCAACCTGCCCGGCGGCGAAGTGTTCACCACCCCGGGCGAGGTCAACGGGACGTTCGTCATCGACGGCGTCGTCGGCGACTACCTGTGCGACCGCTTCGGCAGCCTCGAAGCGACGCCGCTGACGGTGCGGGTGAAGGAGAACGTGCTGGTCGAGGCGTACTCGGAGAACCGCGAGCTGGAAGCGGCGTTCTGGGCCTACACGCACACCGACGAGAACAGCGACCGCGTCGGCGAGTTCGCCATCGGCACCAACATCGAGCTGACCCACGTCATCGGCCACATCCTGCAGGACGAGAAGTTCCCCGGCATCCACATCGCGTTCGGCAACCCGTACGGCGCCCACACCGGCGCCGACTGGTATTCCTCGACCCACATCGACGTCGTCGGGACCCGCTTCGACATCTGGGTGGACGAGCAGCAGATCATGCGCGACGGGCGCTTCCTCATCGCGGCGTGAGCGGGCGACCGGCTGCGGCATCGCGACGAGGCGCCCATGCATCCCTGGCACGACACCGCGGTCGACGAAGCCGCCATCGCCGCGTCGTTCCCGGTGATCATCGAGATTCCCAAGGGCAGCAAGAACAAGTACGAGCTCGACAAGGACACCGGGCTGCTGCGGCTCGACCGCGTGCTCTACAGCGCGGTGCACTACCCGGCGGACTACGGCTTCATCCCGCGGACCTACTGCGACGACGGCGACGCGCTGGACGCGCTGGTGCTCGGCCAGGAACCGGTGGTGCCGCTGACCATCGTCGAGGCGCGCGCGATCGGCGTGATGCGGATGCGCGACGACAAGGGGATCGACGACAAGATCCTGGCGGTCAGCATCCGCGACCCCGCGTTCAGCGATTACCACGACGCGGCGCAGCTGCCGGCGCACGTCGTGCGCGAGGTCAAGCGATTCTTCCAGGACTACAAGGTGCTCGAGCACAAGCAGGTGATCGTCGAGGACCTGCTCGGCCCGGACCAGGCGCTCGGCATCATCACCGAGGCGTTCGCGATGTACCGCCAGTTGCGCCGGCTGCCCGATGATTCCCCGCCTGCGCCGCGCCTTTAACGACGCGTGGCGCGAGGAGCGCTACCAGGACTTCCTCGCCATCCTCGGGGCACGCGTCGGTGTCGGCGTCGGGTTCCCGATCGCCGAGACGCCGTGCTTCTTTCCGCGCGCGCTCCTCGACGAACTGGCCGCCGCCGGCGAGGCGCTCGTCCGCCAGTCGCTGCAGGGCGAGGCCGCTCGCGCCGCCGAGCGCGTGGTGCCGGAGCGCTTCCGCGGACCGGGCGGCGAAGACACGCCGACATTCCTGCAGGTGGACTTCGGCCTGGTGCGCGGGCCCGACGGCCGGCTGTCGCCCCGGCTCGTCGAGCTGCAGGCGTTCCCGTCGCTGTACGGCTTTCAGGTGGCGCTCGCCGACGCCTACCGCCAGGCGTTCGCCCTGCCCGAGGGGCTCGACACCTACCTCGGCGGCCTCGATGCGGCCGGGTACGCCACCGTCGTCGGCGACGCCATCGTGGCCGGGCACGATCCCGCCGAGGTCGTCCTCATGGAGATCGAGCCCGAGCGGCAGAAGACGCGCCCGGACTTCGCGATGACCGAGCAGCTCTGGGGCGTGCGCGCCGTGGACACCGCGGCGGTGACCAGGTCGGGACGGCACCTCTTCTACCGGCGCGACGGACGCCTCACCCGCATCCGCCGCATCTACAACCGCGTCATTCCCGACGAGCTGATGCGGAAGGGGATCGCGCTGCCGTTCGATTACCGCGACGACCTCGACGTCGAGTGGGCGGGACATCCCGCGTGGTACTTCCGGATCAGCAAGTTCTCCATTCCCTGGCTCGTGCATCCGACGGTGCCGCGGACGTGGTTCCTGCACGAGGTCGACGCACTGCCCGACGCGCGCGAGCGCCTGCTGTTGAAGCCGCTGTTCTCGTTCGCC
Organism: uncultured Acidobacteriota bacterium; assembly: GCA_963707795.1. Taxonomy (GTDB): domain Bacteria; phylum Acidobacteriota; class Vicinamibacteria; order Vicinamibacterales; family UBA2999; genus JACCSI01. The sequence goes on from OY970174.1 coordinate 3,685,892, forward strand.
GGCGGCGGCATCGTCTTCGCGCCGGGCGACGCCGAGCTGGCGGCGATCCCGCCGGACCAGCGCAGCCAGTACATCCTGCAGGAGCGGTTGGCGTTCGAGCCGGTGATCGAGACGCCACACGGGCCGACCCAGGCGGAGATCCGGATGATGTACGTGTGGAGCGATCGGCCGCGCGCGGTGTTGCCGCTGGTGCGCATGGGCCGCGGCACGATGATGGGCGTCGATCACAACAAGGGGCTGCGCTGGGTGGGCGCCTCGGCGGGACTGGTGAGCGACACCCCCTGATCGGCGGGACGGTACCTGCGCGATCAGCCGCCGCCCACGGTGACCCCCGGCGCGCCGGCACGGACAATCCGGCCGCCCTCGATCACCAGCACCCGATCGGCAATCTGCGTCAGTTCCGCCGCGTCGTGGGTCACGTAGACGAGCGGCACGTGCAGCTCGCGGCGAATGCGCAGCAGGTAGGGCAGGATGCGCTCGCGGCGCGCACGGTCCACCGCGGCCAGCGGCTCGTCGAGCAGCAGCAGCGCCGGATGGGTCATCAGCGCCCGGCCGAGGGCAATGCGCTGGCGCTCCCCGCCCGAGAGCCCGTGCACCCGCCGATCGAGCAGCGGCCCGATCTCCAGCATCGCGGCGACCTCGTCCAGCTGCATCCGGGCGGCTGGCGCCGGCGCCGCCGCGGCGGGCCTCGCCCGCGCGCCGAACAACAGGTTGCCGCGCACGCTCATGTGCGGGAACAGCAGCCCCTCCTGCGGCACATAGCCGATGTGGCGGCCGCGCGGCGGGACGTCCACGCTTGTGGCGGAGGAGAACAGCGTTCGCCCGTCCACGACGATGGCGCCGCGCCGCGGGCGGCGGATCCCCGCGAGGGTCTCGAGCAGCGTCGTTTTGCCGGCGCCGGACGGGCCGAACAGGCCCAGCACCTCGACGCGGGACCGGTCGGCGGCATGGAGCGAGAACTCGCCGGCCTCGACCTGCACGTCGAACGCGAGGTCGATCACGACCTAGCTCCCCGTCCGGCGCAGGCGCAGCACGTGGTTGGAGACGAGCAGCGAGACGAAGGCGAGCAGTACCGACAGCACGAGCAGGCCCATGGCCTCGTCTTCGCGGCCCACCTCGGTGAAGCGGTAGATCGCCACCGACAGCGTTTCGGTCTCGCCGGGAATGCCCCCCGCGACCATGATCGTGGCGCCGAACTCGCCCAGCGCGCGCGCGAAGCCGAGCAGCGCCGCCGCGAGCACGCTGCGACCGGCGAGCGGCAGGCTGATGGTCAGGAAAATCCGCACCGGCGTGGCCCCGAGCGTCGCCGCCATCTGCTCGAAGCGCGGGTTGAGCTGCTCGAAGCCCGCCTTGGCGGTGAGGACGACAATGGGCAGGCTCATCACCGCCATCGCGATGACCACCGCCTTCCAGGTGAACACCAGGTCGAAGCCCACGGCATCGAGGGCGCGGCCCACCGGGCTGCGCCGCCCGAAGAGCCGCAGCAGCAGTAGCCCGGTCGCCACCGGCGGCATCACCATCGGCAGCATCGCAAGGGTTTCGACCAGCGACCGGCCGGGAAAGCGGTGGCGCGCGAGAATCCAGCCGAGTACGACGCCGGGTGGCAGTACCGCCACGGTGGCGGCCACGGCCATCGCCGCGCTGAAACCCGCAATCGTCATCGCCTGGTCAGGCACGGCGGTCAGCGGGGGAGAAACCGGAAGCCAGCCGCCGCGAACACGCGCCCGGCCACCGGGCCGCGGAGGAAGGCGAGAAACCGGCGCGCCTCGTCCTCGCGTCCGCCGCGGACCGCAGCCGCCGGGTAGGCGATGACCGGCGCTTCGTCGTCGGGCACGTGGTAGGCGACCGATACGCCTGGCTGGCGGCCGGCATCCGTCACGTAGACAATCCCCGCCTGGGCCCGGCCTTCTCGGACCGCGGCAAGTGCCGCCGGGCTCGAGGGCAGCGGCACGACTTTCGCGGCGACGCCGCTCCACACCCGGATGGTCTCGAGCCATCGGCGTCCGTAGACACCGGCGGGCACGGCCTCGGGATCTCCCATCGCGATGCGCCGCACCTCGGGAGCGGTCAGGTGGTCGGGCCACGCCGCCGTGGCAGCGGTCCCGGCCGGCACGATGATCACGAGACGGTTGCCCAGCAGATCGAAGCGGGTGCCGGATGCCAGCCGACCCGCGCGCTCGACCACGTCCATCTGTGCCGCGTCGGCGCTGATGAACACATCGATGCCGGCCCCCTCGACGATCTGGCGCGCCAGCGTGTTCGACCCGCCGAACGTGAACCGCACGTCGGCGCCGGTCCCGGCGCGGTACCGCTGCTGCAGGTCGAGGGCAACCATGCCGAGGCTGGCGGCGGCCGCAACCAGCAGGCCGCGGGACGCAGACGGCGGGGCTGGCGCACCGGCAACCAGGGCCGTCGAAAGGCCCGCGAGTATCAACGCCGTCAGGGCGCGTTGGCCGATCGACATCGTTGCCACAGTTTAGTATGATTTAGGTCGTTTCAATAAGCCGTTCGATACGATTCTGACCGGTCCACGATGCCCCTGTTGCCCGTGCGGGACGCCGCCCGCGAGCTCGGCGTGACCTACTCCACGCTCAAGCGCTGGATTCACCGCGGCGTCGTGCGCACCGTGCAGACCGACGGCGGGCACCATCGCGTCCCGGCCGAGGAGGTCGAGCGGCTGCTGTCGGCGCGGGGACCGATGCCCGCGCCCCGGGCCAGCGCGAGGGAAAGTGTCGGAGTGCTGGTGGCGCTCAGCGGACGCAACCAGCTGCGCGGCGTGGTGGACGAGATTCGCGTCGACGGCCTGCTGGCGCAGGTGCGCCTGCGCATCGGCGATCAGACCTTGACCGCGGTCATCACGCGCGACGCGGCGCGAGAGCTGAAGCTGCGGCGCGGCGATCAGGCCGTGGCCATCGTCAAGTCGACCGAGGTCATGATCGGCCGCGAGCAGGCCGCTACCGCGGGCTCGCCGGCACGGCGCACTCGCCAGGCTGCGACCCGGCGTGCCGCGCGCTGAGCGCCAGGCCCATCCGACAGCCGCCGCCATTGGTCCCTCCCCAGTCCGCACTCGCCCCCCCATTCCGCAGTACAATCCCCGACCGCAACAGGGAGGGCTTATGAAGCGACTCGTGTGGGCGTTCGCGCTGGCGGCGGTGCCGACGATGCTGGCGGCTCAGGCGCCGGCCTCGGACCGCATCAGCCTCGACCTCTACCTCGAATACGAGACCGTTTCCGATCCGCAGATCGCGCCGGACGGGTCGCAGATCATCTACACCCGCGGCTGGGTGGACAAACAGGCCGATCGCCGCGAGACCTCGTTGTGGGTGATGAACGCGGACGGGAGCAGGAACCGCTTCCTGGCGCGCGGCAGCAGTGCCCGCTGGTCGCCGTCCGGCGACCGCATCGCCTACACCGCGCAGGGGGAGCCGCGCGGCACGCAGATCTTCGTCCGCTACATGGACGCGGAGGGCGCGACCTCGCAGATCACCCGCGTGGAGAAAGCGCCGACCGCAATCGCATGGTCGCCCGACGGCACGCGCATCGGGTTCCTGATGAACGTCGAGGCCAAGGTCGCCTGGCCGATCAAGATGCCGCACGCGCCGGAGGGCGCCAAGTGGGTGGAGACGCCGCGGATCGTCGAGCGCCTCGATTACCGCTCCGACGGCACCGGCTTCGACGACGATGCCTACCGCCACCTGTTCGTGGTGCCGGCGACCGGCGGCACGCCCCGCCAGCTGACCGACGGCACGTGGAACCACAGCGGCGTCGAGTGGACCCCCGACAGCAAGCAGATCCTGTTCACCGGCTTGCGCACCCCCGACGCCGAGTATCAATGGCGCGACTCCGACATCTACGCCGTCACCGTGGACACCGGCGCCATCAAGCAGCTCACCACGCGCAAGGGACCCGACAGCAATCCGAGCATCTCCCCCGACGGCAAGCGCGTCGCCTACACGGGCTTCGACTGGACGAAGGACACCTGGCAGGACAGCAAGCTCTATGTCATGAACATCGACGGCAGCGACCCGAAGATCGTCTCCGGCCCGTGGGACCGCTCGCCGCAGAACCTCACCTGGAAGGACGACGGCAACGGCATCTACTTCACCGCGCAGGATCAGGGGTCGCAGAACCTCTACCTGCTGCCACTCGCCGGCAGCCGCCCGGACGAGGTGCAGCCGGTGACCCGCGGCACGCACATGCTGACCACGGCGAGCATCGCCAAGGGCAAGGCCGTCGCCGTGCTGACTTCGCCGAAGGCGCCGCCCGACATCGTCAGCTACGACGTCGCCAACCCGTCGCAGGTCAAGCAGCTGACGCACGTCAACGAGGACATCCTCGCCGGCCGGAAGCTCGGCGACGTCACCGAGATGTGGTACACCGCGCCCGACGGGCTCAAGGTCCAGGGCTGGTACATCACCCCGCCCGACTTCGACCCGAAGAAGCAGTATCCGATGCAGCTGCACATCCACGGCGGGCCGCACAGCATGTACGGGGTCGGCTTCAACTTCGGGTGGCAGGAACACGCCGCCCGGGACTACGTCATCCTCTACACGAACCCGCGCGGAAGCACGGGCTATGGCAGCTCGTTCGGCAACCAGATCATGCGCGCGTACCCGAGCAAGGACTACGACGACCTGATGGCCGGCGTCGATGAACTGCTGAAGAAGGGCTTCGTCGACGCGCGCAACATGTTCGTCACCGGCTGCAGCGGCGGCGGGGTGCTGACCGCGTGGGTCGTCGGCCACACCGACCGCTTCGCCGCCGCCTCGTCGAACTGCCCGGTCGTCGACTGGCTCAGCTTCGTCGGCACCACCGACAGCGCGAACTGGTACTACAACTTCGAGAAGCTGCCGTGGGAAGACCCCTCGGAGCACATCCGCCGCTCCCCCCTCACCTACGTCGGCAACGTCAAGACCCCGACGATGTTGATGACTGGCGTGCAGGACCTGCGCACGCCGATGCCGCAGACCGAGCAGTTCTACAGCGCGCTCAAGCTGCTCAAGGTGCCGACCGCCATGGTGCGCTTCAACGAGGAATGGCACGGCACCACGTCGCGGCCGTCGAACTTCATGCGCACGCAGCTCTACCTGCGCTACTGGTTCGAGAAGCACAAGCGCACGCCGGCGGCGACGACGACGGCGCAGGAGCGCTAGCCGGCGGCAGCCCAGCGAGGTGCGAACGATGACGAGGATGCTGCTCGCCGCCGTGGCCGTCGCCGGCGTCTCGGCGGCGGGCGCGGCGCAGGCGCCGGTCGATCCCGGCGTGGTCTCCCGCATCAAGCAGGAGGCGATCAGCCGGTCGCAGGCGATGGACCACGTCAGCTGGCTCAGCGACGTGCACGGCCCGCGGGTGACCGGCACGCCGAACCTGCAGCGCGCCAGCGAGTGGGCGATGGGCCGGCTGAAGGGATGGGGCCTGGCGAACGTGCACCAGGAGCGCTTCGCCTTCGGGCAGGGCTGGCGCGTCGAGCGCTTCTCGGCGCACATCCTGGCGCCCGAGCCGCAGCCGATCATCGGATTCCCACGCACCTACTCGCCCTCGACCACGGGCACCATCGTCGGCGACGTCGTGCGGGTGGACATTCGGAGCGACGCCGACTTCGCCAAGTACCGCGGCACGCTCAAGGACAAGATCGTCCTGCCGCAACCGGCACGGCCGGTGCGCATGCTCGAGGATCGTCTGGTTCTGCGCATGAACGAGGACGACATCGCCGAGGCGCTGACGACGCCGATTCCCCCGGCGGCGGCGCCGGCCGGGCCAGGGCGGACCGCCGCGACCGTCGCTCGCCGAGCAGACGGCGCAGTTCTTCGTCGCCGAGGGCGTGGCGGCGCTGCTCGAGCGCGGGTCGGACAACGACCGGTCCGCGGGCGGCAGCGACCTGTCGTGGCAGACGCAGCGCGTCGACGGCGGCACCGTCTTCCCGGGCTCCGGCGGCAGCCGCGACCCGGCGGCGGCGCCGCAGGTGCCATCGGCGACCATTGCGGTCGAGCATTACAACCGGATGGTGCGGGTGCTCGAGAAGCAGATCCCGGTCCGCGTCGAGCTCGACATCGCCACGACCTTCTACCCCGAGGCGGCGGGCACGGGCAATGGCATCAATACCATCGCCGAGATCCCGGGCGGTGACCTCGCCGGCGAGGTGGTCATCCTCGGCGCGCACCTGGACACGACGCCCGGCGCCACCGGCGCCACCGACAACGCCACCGGGGCCGCCGCGATGATGGAGGCGGTTCGGGTCATCAAGGCACTGGGGCTGCAGCCGCGACGGACCATCCGGATCGCGCTCTGGGGCGGCGAAGAGCAGGGGCTCCTCGGGTCGCGTGCGTACGTCGCCGAACATTACGGTACCGACGCCGCTCGCAAGCCGGCGCACGCCTCACTCGCGGCGTACTTCAACCTCGACAACGGCACCGGCCGTATCCGCGGCATCTGGGCGCAGGCCAACCTCGGCGCGATGGCGCTGTTCGATCAGTGGATGGACGCGGTTCGTGACCTCGGTGTCGACATCATCGGCCCGCGCTCGGTTGGCTCCACCGATCACGCGCCGTTCGACGCGGCCGGCCTGCCCGGCTTCCAGTTCATCCAGGAGCGGCTCGAGTACAACTCGCGGACCCACCACTCGAACATGGATTTCGTCGATCGGGTGCAGCGCGAGGACCTCGTCCAGCAGGCCGCGGTCGCGGCCGTGTTCGCCTGGTATACGGCCAACTGGCCGGAGAAAGTGCCGCGCAAGGCACTGCCGACGCCGGCGACGCCGTAGTGTCCGTTCGCCGGCGCTGGACGCTCGCGACGGCGCGTGACCTTTGACGCTGGGCCGTCTTTTCGGGTACGCTCGGCAGCAGACATGTTCGTGTTCCACGTGCACCACGTCCATCATCACCGCTGCGGCGACGCAACGGCTGGACTGCGCGTGTAAATCGCACTCACCGCTTCGTGAGCACGCAGGGCCCGCCGGAATCCGGCGGGCTTTTTGTTTTTACGCCTGTCGCATCCGGCACGGCGCGCGGCACGCGGATTTTCGGAGGCAGGCATGGATTTTTCGAAGCTGGATGGACTGGTGCCCGCCGTGGTGCAGGATGCATCCACGAGCGAGGTGCTGATGGTGGGCTTCATGAACGACCGGGCATGGGAGATCACGCGCGAGACCGGCTACGTCACGTTCTTCAGCCGCACCCGCAACACGCTGTGGACCAAGGGCGAGACGTCGGGCAACCGCCTGGCGGTGGTGCAGGTCTTCGTCGACTGCGACGACGACACGCTGCTCATCAAGGCCAACCGCGAAGGCGACGGCAACGTCTGCCACACCGGCGCGCGCACCTGCTTCTCGACGGAGCTTCCGCGATGACGCTGCGGCTCGGCATTCCCAAGGGATCTCTCGAAGCCGCCACCGTGCAGCTGTTCCAGCGCGCGGGCTTCAACATCCTGGTCAGTACGCGGTCCTACTTTCCCACCATCGACGATCCGGAGATCCAGTGCATGCTGATTCGCGCCCAGGAGATGGCGCGCTATGTCGCCGACGGCGTCCTCGATGCCGGGCTGACCGGGATGGACTGGATCGCGGAACACGAGCTCGGCCACCCCGAACAGCGGCCGCTGGTGCCGCTCGCCGACCTGATCTACGCGAAGCAGAGTTTCGGCAAGATCCGCTGGGTGCTGGCGGCGCCCGACGACTCGCCGTTCCAGACCGCGGCCGACCTCGACGGCAAGCGCATCGCCACCGAGCTGGTGCGGGTGACGCGGCACTACTTCGCGACGCGCGGGCTGACCGTGGACGTCGAGTTCTCGTGGGGCGCCACCGAAGTCAAGCCGCCGGTCCTCGCCGATGCGATCGTCGAGGCGACCGAGACCGGATCGACGCTGCGCGCGAACCGGCTGCGCATCATCGATACCGTCACCGAGTCGAACACGCAGCTCATCGCCAACGAGGGCGCGCTGGCCGACCCGTGGAAGCGGACCAAGCTGGAGAACATCGCGCTGCTGCTGTCGGCGGCCATCGAGGCGCAGGGCCGCGTCGGCCTGATGCTCAACGTGCGCCAGGCCGACCTGCCCTCGGTGCTCGGCCTGCTGCCGGCGCTGCAGCGGCCGACCATCTCGTCGCTGAGCGACCCGGAGTGGGTGGCGGTGAACACGATCATCGAGGAAAAGACCGTGCGCGACTTGATTCCGCGGCTGAAGGCCGCCGGCGGGCAGGGCATCGTCGAGTATCCGTTGAACAAGATCGTGGTCTGATCCACGGGGCGGCCGGGAGTCGAGCATGGATGGCGAGGAGGTGTGGTGATTCGAGTCGTGTCGTGGCGCGAGCGGCGGGCCGTGGACGCGCTGCTGTCGGCCACCGGGGTGCGTGACGCGGCCACCGAGCGCCGCGCGGCACGCATCGTCCACGACGTGCGGCACGAGGGCGATGCGGCCCTGCGCCGCTACGCCCGGGAGCTGGACGGCATGAGCGGGCCGATCGAGGTTCCGCGCCGCGAGTGGGAGCGCGCCGCCGCGACGCTGCCGCAGTCGGTCCGTACGGCGCTGACGCGCGCCGCCCGTCATATCCGCCGCGTCGCGCGGGCGCAACTGCCGCGCCCGTTCCGCACCACGGTCGCACCGGGGGTCGTCGTCGAACAGCGCGTGATCCCGCTCGACCGTGTGGGCTGCTACGTCCCCGGCGGCCTTTACCCGCTGCCCTCGTCGCTGCTGATGACCGCCATTCCGGCACGCGTCGCGGGCGTGCGCGAGATCGTGGCGGTGTGTCCGCGGCCGCACCCCGCGGTGCTGGCAGCGGCGATCGAGGCAGGGGTCGATCGGCTGCTGCAGGTCGGCGGCGCACAAGCCGTGGCCGCGCTCGCCTACGGTACCGCGCGGGTGCCGCGCGTGGACAAGATCGTCGGCCCCGGCAACCGCTGGGTGTCAGCGGCGAAGGCGCTGGTCAGCCGCGACTGCGCCATCGACTTCTACGCCGGCCCGACGGAGATCGTCATCGTTGCCGAGCGCGGCCCATCCGACTGGGTTGCCGCCGATCTGATCGCCCAGGCCGAGCACGACCCCGACGCGCGCGCGGTGTTGATCACGCCGAGCCGCAGGCTGGCGCAGCAGGTGGTGCGCGACGTCGAACGGCTCGCGCCGTCCGATGGCCCGGCGCGCGCCTCGCTCGCCCGGCATGGCGGCATCATCGTCACCCGGTCGCTGGCGGAGGCGATGCGACTCGCCAACGACGCGGCGGCGGAGCACCTGGTGGTCGAGACCGAGGCGCTCGCCCGGCAGGTTCGCGCCGCGGGCGCGGTGTTCGTCGGACGCTGGACGGCGCAGGTGGCCGGCGACTATGCCATCGGCTCCAATCACGTGCTGCCGACATCCGGGGCGGCGCGGTTTCGCGGCGGGCTGCACGCGGCGGACTTCGTGCGCCTCGTCTCGGTGCAGCGCCTGACCCGCGCCGGACTCGCGCGCCTGGCGCCGACGGTGACCACACTGGCCCGGGCCGAGGGGCTGGACGCGCACGCGCGATCGATCGACATGAGGATGATGAAGCCGTGACCACGCCCCGCATTCAAGGCATTCCCGATCTCGGCCCCGGCCTCCGGCTGCATCTGAACGAGAACACCGGCGGCTGCTCGCCGCGCGTGGTCGAGGCCGTCCGCGCGTTCGACGCGCGGCGGCTCGCCACGTATCCCGACTACCGCGCCGCCGTCATCGAAACCGCGGCGTTCCTCGGCGTCGATCCCGAGTGGCTGGTGCTGACCAACGGCCTCGACGAAGGGGTGCTGCTGACCGCGCTGGCCTATCTCGGCCCGATGGGCGGCGCCGTGCGCGCAACGGGCGGAGGGGCCGGCGCCGCCGGCGCGACGCCCGAGGTGCTGATGGCGCTGCCCGCCTTCGAGACCTACGTCAGCACCGCGAAAGCGGTCGGCGCGCGCATCGTGTCGGTCCCGCCCGGTCCTGATTTCGCGTTCCCCGGCGCCGCCATGCGGGCCGCGATCACCCCCGACACGCGGCTGGTCTACGTCAACAACCCGAACAACCCGACCGGGCAGCCGGTGCCGCAGGCGGCCATCCACGAACTGGCGCGCGCGGCCCCGCACGCGCTCGTCTTCGTCGACGAGGCCTATCACGACTTCCTCGGCGAAAATTTCCTCGAGGAAGCGCGGGGGTATCCCAACGTGCTGATCGGCCGCACCTTCTCCAAGGCGCACGGTCTCGCCGGAATGCGTGTGGGCGCGCTGGTCGCGCCGCCAGCCGTCCTCGAGCCAATCCGGGCGGTCCTGCCGCTCTTCAACCTGAACGTCGTTGCCGTCGCCGCGCTGCGCGCCGCGCTGACCGACCGTGATTTCATGCCCTGGTCGGTGGCGCAGGCGACCGCATCGAAGCGCATGCTCTACGAGGTCTGCGAACGGGTCGGGCTTCGCTACTGGCCGAGCGCCGCGAACTTCGTGCTCGTCGACGGCGGCGCGGGCGCCGCCGCGCTGGTCGCCGGCATGATCGCGCGCGGGGTGCTGGTGCGCGATCGCACGCGCGACCCCGCCTGTCGCAACTGTTTCCGCATCACCGCGGGGCCGGTCGAGCACACGACGATGGCCGTGGCGGCGCTGGAGGCCCTGTGCGCAAGGCGGTGATCCAACGGGCGACGACGGAAACGGCCATCCGTCTGGCCCTCAACCTCGACGGCACCGGGCGTTTCGAGAACCGCACCGGCATCCGCTTTCTCGATCACATGCTGGATCTCGTCGCCCGGCACGGCGGCTTCGATCTCGCGGTGGCGGCGCGGGGAGACCTCGACGTGGATCAGCATCACACGGTCGAGGACGTGGGCATCGCGCTGGGCGAGGCAGTGTCGAAGGCGCTCGGCACTCGCCGCGGGATCAACCGCGCCGGCTACTTCGTCATGCCGATGGACGAGACGCTCGCCGTCGTCGCCCTCGACCTCGGCGGCCGCGCGCACACGGTCGTCGAGACGAAGGTGAAGGTGCGGCTCGTCGGCGATCTCCAGGCAGAGCTGGTCCACGACTTCTTCGAAGGGTTTGCGATGGGCGCGCGCGCGAACGTGCACGTCAAGGTGATGTACGGGCGGTCGAACCACCACAAGATCGAAGCGTGTTTCAAGGCGTTCGCACGGGCGCTGCGCGTCGCCTGCGCCCGGGATCGACGGCTGGCGAAGCAGCTGCCGAGCACGAAGGGACTGCTGTGATCGCGCTCATCGACTACGGCGCCGGGAACCTGACGTCGGTGCGCAAGGCGCTGGCGGCACTGGGGGCCGGTGTGGTGACGGTACGGACGCAGGCGGACATCTCCGCCGCGCGCGGGTTGATCGTGCCCGGGGTCGGACATTTCGAGGCGACGCGGGCCATCGGCGGCGAGTGGCGGCAGGCGATCGAGGCGGCGCTGGAGCGAGGGGCCGCGCTGTTCGGCATCTGCCTCGGCATGCAGTGGCTGTTCGAGGGCAGCAGCGAGGCGCCGGCGGTCGCGGGCCTGGGATTGTTCCCGGGACTCTGTCAGCGCCTGCCGGAGCGCGGATCGCAGGATCTGCCAATAGACCCGACCCCTTTTTCGGGATCGCAGATTCTGCAAATAGACCCGACCCCTTTTTCCGGATCGCAGAAAGTGCCGCATGTTGGCTGGAACAGTCTGCGGCAGCCGCAGCCCACCGCCCTGCTCGCCGGGGTGCCGCAAGAGGCGCAGGTCTACTTCACCCACTCCTACGCGGCGCCACTCGTGGCCGAATCCGCCGCCACCACGACCTACGGCGTCACCTTCACCTCCGCCATCGAGCGCGGCCGGGTCGCCGGCGTCCAGTTCCACCCCGAGAAATCCGGCGACGTGGGCCTGCGCATCCTCCGCAACTGGCTCGATGCTGTCTAAGCGCATCATCGCCTGCCTCGACGTCCGCGACGGCAAGGTGGTCAAGGGCGTGCACTTCGCCGGACTCCGCGACGCCGGCGATCCGGCCGAGCTCGCCGCCCGCTACAACCGCGACGGCATCGACGAGATCGTCATTCTCGACGTCGCGGCAACGATCGAAGCGCGCCGCGCCCGGGCGCAGACCATCCAGGCGGTGGCGCGCGAGGTGTTCCTGCCCCTCTGCGTCGGCGGCGGCATTCGCAGCGAGTCGGATGCGGCGGCGGCGATCGACGCCGGCGCCGACAAGGTGAGCCTGAACACGGCCGCCTTGAGCGACCCGTCCCTGGTCACCCGCCTGGCCGCCCGCTACGGCAGCCAGGCGGTGATCGTCGCCATCGATGCCAGGCGGCAGGGCGACGGGTATACCGTCTACGGCCGCAGCGGCACCGATCAAACTACGCGCGATGCGGTGGAGTGGGCGCGCGAGGCCGCCGACCGGGGCGCCGGCGAGATCCTGCTCACGTCGATCGATCGTGACGGCACCAAGGCGGGCTTCGAGTGCACGCTGACCGCGCGCGTCTCGCTGGCGGTGCCGATTCCAGTCATCGCTTCGGGCGGCGCCGGGCGCTTCGAACACTTCGCCGAGGTCTTCACCGCCGGCCGCGCCGATGCCGCGCTGGCGGCGTCGATCTTTCACTTCAACGAGCAGCACGTCGGCGAGCTCAAGGCGTTTCTGTCGCGGCGCCACATTCCGGTTCGGCCCGTCGAACCGATGCCCTGGTAACCTTCCGTCGCCCGGTTCTTCATCATGCTGATTCCGTCAATCGACCTCAAGGGCGGCAAGATCGTCCAGCTCGTGCAAGGAGAGGCTCTGGCCCTCGAGTCCACCGACGTCGACGGCTGGATCGGCCGCTTCGCCGGCTTCCCCGCCGTGCAGTTGATCGACCTCGACGCGGCACTGGGCCTCGGCACCAATGACGCGCTGGTGCGCGAGGTGGCGGCGCGGCTGCCCTGCCGCGTCGGCGGCGGCGTGCGATCGGTGGGCCGCGCCGAGGACCTGCTCGCCGCCGGCGCGACCGCGGTCATCGTCGGCTCGGCGTTCTTCGACCTGCGGCGCGCGGCCGAGGGCGGCAGCGTGGTCAAGCTCGATTTCGCCCAGGCCCTGCGCGATGCAGTCGGTGTCGAGCGCGTGATCGGCGCCGTGGACTCGCGAGGCGGGCGCGTCGTCATCCACGGCTGGCGCACCGCGCTGCCGCTGTCCGCCGTCGACGCGGTGCGCGCGCTCGACCCGTACTGCGGGGAGTTCCTCTACACGCACGTGGACAAGGAAGGACTGATGCAGGGCACCGACATCGAGGCGATCCGCGCGGTCAAGGACGCGACCGCGCGGCGGGTCACCGCCGCCGGCGGCATCACCACGCGCGCGGAAATTGATGCCCTGCACGCGATGGGCGTGGATGCCGTCGTCGGCATGGCGATCTATACCGGCGCGCTGGACCTGCGTTGATGTCGCCGATGCTGGGCCAGGCTCTGCAGCCTGGCACGGAAGGTTGCACGTCACCGACGGAATTCGCGGCCTCGGTCCGTCTTGGTGACACGACCGGCCTGGAACCCGGCGGCGGGTGCGGGTCGCGACCAACCAAGGAGCGGAACATGATCTCCATGCGGGCACTTCCATCGATTGCGGCGGCCGTGATGCTGCTGGGCGGCGCGACGTCCCTGGCGGAAGGCCAGACCTGCACCCCAACCCCGTCCGGGCTCGTCGGCTGGTGGCACGGCAACGGAACCGCACAGGACGCCGTTGCCGGCAACGACGGCCAGCTCGCCGGGAATGCGACGTTCGCGCCGGGCATCGTCGGACCAGGTTTCCTGCTGGACGGCTTCGGCGACTACGTCGAAATCCCGGATGCCGCGGCGCTGAAGCCCGCGCACCTGAGTGTCGAGGCCTGGGTTCGCTTCGACAGCCTCGATACGCCGATCGTCTCGCAGTTCGGGGCTCCAGGCCTCCAGTACATCGTGTTCAAGAAGAACACTCGTCTGTTCAACTTCGAGGGATACGCACTGAGGAAGCAGCGAGAGAACGGCGTCGATCGGCTGGCGTTCAGCGTGGCGGACGTGAACGGCCTGGGCGGCACCAGCGTCGCCCTCGGCGCCGCAGCCGTCAGCGTGGGCCAGTTCTACCACGTCGTCGGCACCTACGACGGGACGACGGTGTCGCTCTACGTCGACGGCATTCTGGAGGGGCAGTCGAGCGTGACACTCACGGTCGACTACGGGACGCGGCCTGTCTTCCTCGGCACGTCGGGCGAAACGGTGTTCGACGGCAAGCTGCACGGCATCGTCGACGAGGCGTCGATCTACAACCGGGCACTGGATGGTTCGGAGATTGCGGCGCTGTACGCCGCCGGGTCGGCCGGCAAGTGCGCGTCGGTGACCGGACTGATTGCGAGCCTCGCCACCTTCGTCCAGACGCTGAACCTCTCGCAGGGCATTTCGAACAGCTTCGACGCCAAGCTGCAGAACGCGTTGCTGGCCCTCGACGACACGAGTCAGGGTCGCACGACATCGGCGTGCAACCGGATGCGGGCGTTCATGAACGAAGTCCGGGCGCAAACCGGCGCGTCGCTGACCGACGCACAGGCCGCGCAGCTGTCAGCGGCGGCCGCACGGATTCGCCAGGCGCTTTCCTGCCGCTAGCCGCGCGCGCCCGCCGCGAGTCCGCCCGGATGTGCCCGGGCGGACTCACCGGGCCGGGGCGGCTGCTGCTGGTCGCCGGCTCCGCCCGGCGCGGCTCGCGCGTCGTGGCGTAGACTGGAGGACTCCCGACAGTCTCGCAAAGGAGCCGCACATGGCAGTCAAGGCGCAGCCGGACGGATATCACACCGTCACCCCGTATCTCATCGTTCGCGGCGGCACGCGGGCGATCGACTTCTACAGCCAGGCCTTCGGCGCCACCGAGACGCTGCGTCTCGATGCCCCCGGCGGCCTCATCGGACACGCCGAGATGCGCATCGGCGACTCCATGGTCATGCTCGCCGACGAGCACCCGGAAGCGGGCGCCAGGAGCCCGGAGAGCTACGGCGGCTCGCCGGTGCACCTCATGATTTACGTCGCCGACTGCGACAGCGTCTTCACGCGCGCGCTGGGCGCCGGCGCGACCGCAGTGCGCCCGCTCAAGGATCAGTTCTACGGCGACCGCTCCGGCACTCTCACGGATCCGTTCGGTCACCAGTGGACCATCGCGACGCACGTCGAGGATCTGTCGCCGGAAGAGATCTCCCGGCGCATGGCCGCCCAGATGGGCCAGGGCACGTAACGAGACGACGATGCCGAACCCACGCGAGGCCGCCAGGACCCGTGCGGTGCGAGCCGTCGTGCCTTGGCTGGTGGTTGCGTTCGCCGGCGCCGCGCTCGCACTGGCGGCGGCGCAGCCGCCGGCGCCCGCCGACAGCGTGCTCGCCTTCGTTCGCGTACGCGCGCCCATCGTCGCGCTGACCAACGTCCGGGTCATCGATGGCACCGGCGCGGCCGCGCGCGAGCGCCAGACGATCGTGCTGCGCGACGGGCTCATCGCCGAAACCGGCGACAGCGCGCGCCTCGCGGTTCCGGCCGGCGCCGAGACGATCGACCTCACCGGCCACAGCGTTGTCCCCGGACTGGTGATGGTGCACGAGCATCTCTATTACCCGACCGGGCCGGGTGTGTACGGCCAGCTCGGCGAGAGCTTCACCCGCCTGTATCTCGCCGGCGGCGTGACCACGCTGCGCACGGGCGGGAACATGAACGGGTTCATGGACCTCAACCTGAAGCGCGCGATCGAGGAGGGACGCAAGCCGGGGCCCGCCATCGATGCGACCGCCCCGTACGTCAACGGGCCGAACGCCTTTCAGCAGATGACGGCGGTCACCACCGCCGACGAGGCGCGCCGTCACGTGGCCTACTGGGCCGATCGGGGCGCCACCTCGCTCAAGGCCTATATGCAGATCTCGCGCGCCGCGCTCGGCGCGGCGATCGAGGAAGCGCACGCGCGCGGGTTGAAGGTCACGGGCCATCTCTGCTCGGTCACCTACGCGGAGGCCGCCGCCCTCGGCATCGACAACCTCGAGCACGGCTTTCTGGCGGCGACCGATTTCGTCGCCGACAAGCAGCTGGACACGTGCCCCGGGCAGTCGCGCGGGCAGCAGTCGGTCGCGGCGATCGACGCGGCGGGCGAGCCGTTCCGCGCCCTGGTCAAGACGCTGGTCGATCGGCGCGTCGCCCTGACCTCGACCCTGACCGTCTTCGAGACCTTCACGCCGGGCCGGCCCGTCCCGCCGGGGCTCGACGTCCTCACGCCACAGCTGCGGCAGGTGTTCGAGCAGGCGTACGCGCGGGTGGCCGGAAACAGCGAGTCGATCTACCGCACGCTGCTGCCCAAGGCGATGGCCCTCGAGCGCGCGTTCGTGGACGCCGGCGGACTGCTCATCGCCGGCACCGACCCGACGGGCGCGGGCGGGGTCGTCCCCGGCTTCGCCAACCAGCGGCAGGTCGAACTGCTGGTGGAGGCCGGCTTCACGCCGCTGGAGGCGATTCGCATCGCCACGCTGAACGGTGCCCGCTACCTCGGGCACGATCGCCGCATCGGAACGATCGAAGCGGGCAAACAGGCGGACCTCGTCGTCGTGCGCGGCGATCCCTCCGTCACGGTCGCGGACATGCGCCAGGTCGAGTTGGTCTTCCGGCAGGGGATCGGCTTCGACCCGGCGAAGTTGATCGCCTCGGTCAGCGGCCGGGTGGGCCTGTTCTGAGCGGAAGCGCCGGCCGCCACCGCTCATTTTGCTGGGACGAACGACACGCACGCTGGGGAGGCATCCGCCCGTGAGCATTCGCGTCAAGGTTTTCGACACATCGGGTCAGCTGGTCGGCCCCCTCGAGGTGGCACGCGTCGAGAAGAGCGACGCCGAGTGGCGCGCGCAGCTCACCCGCGAGCAGTACGAGGTCGCGCGCGGCAAGGGCACCGAGCGGCCCTTCTGCGGCACGCTCCTCGACAACAAGCTGCGCGGCGTGTACGCCTGCGTCTGCTGCGGGCTGCCGCTGTTCACCTCGGATGCGAAGTTCCACTCGGGCACCGGCTGGCCGAGCTTCTTCCA
The DNA here is from genome assembly GCA_963707795.1 of uncultured Acidobacteriota bacterium. Lineage (GTDB taxonomy): Bacteria > Acidobacteriota > Vicinamibacteria > Vicinamibacterales > UBA2999 > JACCSI01. The sequence goes on from OY970174.1 coordinate 3,702,838, forward strand.
GCCGATCGCCGCCGAGAACGTCGTCAACGACGACGACCGCAGCTACGGCATGCGACGCGTCGAGATCCTGTGCCCCCGCTGCGACGCGCACCTCGGGCACGTGTTCGAGGACGGGCCGCGGCCGACCGGGCTCCGCTACTGCGTGAATTCCGAGTCGCTGGCGTTCACCGGCAGCGACGATCTCGCGACACTGGCCGATCCGGCCGCCGGGTAGCGGGATGGCTGGCCGCGGCGCGGCAGCAGGTACAATGGGAAGCGCCTGCCGATATGACATAGACCATGACCCGAGCCGTTCGCGCGCCGCTCGTCGTGCTCTGCACCGTCGCACTCGGTGCGCTGGTCGCGGCGGGGGTGCGCGCCCAGACGCCGCAGGATCCGCAGAAGCCCGCCGACCCGGCCGAGCAGCAGCCCATCTTCCGCGCCAAGATCAACCTCGTGCGCGTCGACGTCTCGGTCACGGATCGCGACGGCGAGCCGGTGAACGACCTGCAGGCCTCGGACTTCCAGGTCAAGGAGGACGGGGTCCTGCAGACCGTCGAAACCGCGCAGTTCATCCGCCTCAGCGGCCAGCCTCCATCCGATCTGCGCGAGTCGATCGACATCCGCTCGCCGGCGCACGCCCGCGTCGAAGCCGCGCGCGACGACGTGCGCCTGTTCGTGCTGTTCCTCGACGACTACCACGTCGACAAGCACGCCGCAGGTCATGGTGCCGCTGCGGCGGACGCTGAAGGCGTTCGTCGACAAGCTCGGGCCCTACGACCTGGTCGCGGTCGTGGACCCGCTGACCCCGCTGACGCACATCGAGTTCACGCGCGACCGCAACGAACTGATGGAGAAGGTGCAGAAGTTCGAGGGCCGGCGCGGCGAGCTCTTCCCCGTGCGCAGCGCCGCCGAGGAAGCGCAGCATGCGCAGCGCAATGTGTGGGAGCTGCGGGCGGGCGTCACGCTCGATGCGGTGAACGCGGTGGCCACCCACCTCGGCGGCTTGCGCGAAGGGCGCAAGTCCATCCTCTTCGTCAGCCAGGGGCCGCCGGTCAGCCTGCGCAGCATCAACTGGCCGCGTCTCGAGGAGGTCGTCGAGTCGGCCAACCGCGGCAACGTCACCATTCACACCCTCGACCCGCGCCCGCTCGGCAGCAGCGAGTTCGGCGGCAACATGGTGCTGCGCCGCTTCTCCGACGAGACGGGCGGTCGCGCCATTCACAACACCAACGATCACGCCGGGCATCTCGACGAGGTGTTCACCGACGCCAGCGCCTACTACCTGCTGGGGTATGCACCGCCGCGCGAGATGGCGGACGGCAAGTTCCACAAGATCGACGTGGACGTGAAGCGTCGCGGCCTGCGCGTCGTCGCCCGCCGCGGCTATTACGCGCCGCGGCTGGAGGACCTGACCGCCCGCGTCGTCACGCCGGTGGCGACGGAAGTGAGGGAGGCCCTCACGACGCTGGTCGAACCGAAGACCGGGCGCACGGCGGACGTCTGGGTGGGCTACACGCGCGGCGACGCGACGAAAACCGACGTCACGGTCACCTGGGACCCCACCACCCGCAGCGGTCCGGGGGCGGCGACGCGGGTCGAGGTCGAACACCTGAACCCGGACGGCACGCCGCGCGGGACGGCGCAATCCATCCCGCGCCGCGAGACGGCGACAGAGCGGGCGACCGCGCACTTCGAGCTCAACCCGGGGCCGTCGATCCTGCGCTTCACCAGCTACGACGCCGAGGACGAGGTGCTCGACCGCTGGCCCGAGGACATCGTGGTGCCGGAGGTGGGCACCGATACCCTCGCGCTCGCCACGCCGCGATTCCTGGTCGCCCGCTCCCCGTTCGAGCTGCGCGCGCTGCAATCGTCGGCCGAGACGGCACCCGCCGCGTCGCGCCGGCTGCGCAAGACCGACCGGCTGCTGGTGGAGATCGAGTACGTACGCTGGCGGCGGCCCGGCGCCCGAGCTGCAGAGCGAGCTGCTCAACCAGCAGGGCGACTCGCTGGTGACACTGCCGGTTCCGGCAGCCGAGGGCAACACGTCGCGGGTGGAGATTCCGCTGCAGAGCCTGGCCCCGGCGGTCTACGTGCTGCGGGTGCGCGCCAGGACCGCCGACCAACTGGTCGAGCAGCACGTGCCGTTCCGCATCGTCCCCTGACGGTCGCTATCTGAAGCACGGCTTGGCCGAGGCCGGCAAGAAGTCGCCGACGAGCTGCCGCTGCCCCCATCGGCGACCTGGGTGGCGCGCACGACCCCGGACCAGCGGATTGCCACGGCGCGCGTGGCCCGAACGCGGTAGAATCCGCGGGTCGGCTCATCAACCGGAGGACTGCATGAAGGTCAAGGACGCGGTTTCCCGCCGCAAATTCGTCGGCGGAATGGCGGCAGCGCTCGGCTACGTCGGCTCGGGGGCAGGTCTGAACGTCTTCGCCCAGGGCGCCGCCGGGCAGGGCCGGCCGGCTGCGGCGCCACGCCCGCAGACTCCCGCTGAGTACGACGCGCTCGCCAAGCTCGCCAACAACGAGAACAACTGGGGCATTCCCGACTCGGTCATGAAGTCGATGGAAGGCGCGTGGAAGTATGCCGGCCGCTATGGCTATCCCGATCCTGGAATCATTCAGGCGATCGCGGAGTACGACGGCGTCAAGCCGGAGAACGTCATGCTCACGGCGGGCTCGGGCGAGGTGCTGCAGGTAGTCGGCACGACCTTCCTTCTCGGCGGCAAGAAGGTGCTCGGCGTCGAGCCCTCGTACAACTCGGTCTATCAGCACGCCACGAATATCAAGTCGGAGGCGATCAAGCTGCCGCTGACCAGCGATTATCGCCAGGACATCGGCATGCTCCTCGACGCGGCGAAGAAGCACGCGAGCGAGATCGGGTTCGTCTACATGTGCAACCCGAACAACCCCACCGGCGCCATCGTGACCAGGCAGGAGATCAAGCAGCTGCTCGACGGCCTGCCGCCGGGCATGCCGGTGCTCATCGACGAGGCCTACCACCACTACGTCGACGACCCGAACTACGCGACGTCGATGCCGTACGTCACCGAGGGCCGGCCGGTCATCGTCGCCCGCACGTTCTCGAAGATCGCGGCGATGGCGGCGCTGCGCGTCGGCTACGCCGTCGCGACGCCGGAGATCGTGCAGAAGATGCGGCCGTTCGCCACCGGCAGCGTCAACGTGCTCGCCCGCTACGGCGCCACCGCGGCGCTCAAGGACACGGCGGCGATGGCCGACGCCAAGCGCAAGACCATCGCGCTGCGCGAGAAGGCGGCGCGGGACCTGAAGGCGCTCGGCTACGAGGTCATTCCCTCGCAGACCAACTTCTTCATGGTCGGCCTGCGCCGCGAGGTCCAGCCGGTCATCCAGGCGTTCCGGGACGAGGGCGTGCTGGTCGGGCGGCCATTCCCGCCAATGACGCAGCACCTGCGCGTCTCCGTCGGTTTGCCGGAAGAGATGGATCGCTTCATGGTGGCGTTCAAGAAGATCATGGGCGCCACGACGACCACGGCCAGTCGCGGCTAGCGCTCGTTCGTCGCCTGCCGGCGCTCCGCGCCGTCACCTGCCAGGGGCCGGCCTCATCGCCGGCCCTTTTTCACGCCTGCGGAGGAGACCATGACGCTACCGGTGCGCCTCGCGTCCACCCTCGTCGTCTCGGCGATGCTCACGGTCGCCGCGTCCGCCGCCGCGGCCGGACAAGTCGTCGGTGCCGGCGTCCAGGGCACCATCCGCGATGCCCAGGGCGCGGTGCTGCCCGGCGCCACCGTCTCGGTCCGCAACGTCCGCACCGGCGCCGCGTACGAGCACACCACCGACGCGCAGGGGCGCTTTCAAGTGCCGGCGCTGCCCCCGGGCGAGTACGAAGTGCACGTCTCGCTATCCGGGTTCCGCCCGCTGGTCAATCGCGGCATCCGCCTGACCGTCGGGCAGGTGGCGGTCGTCGAAGCCACGCTCGAACTCGGACAGGTCGCCGAGGCCGTCGAGGTCCGCGCCGACGCGGTGGCGGTCAATCTGACATCCGGCGCGGTGAGCGGGCTCGTCGGCGAGCGCGAGATCCGCGACCTGCCGCTCAACGGCCGGTCGTTCCAGCAGCTGGCGCTGCTCCAGCCCGGCGTCCAGGCGGCGCTGGCCGCCGGCAACGACGTGGTGGGCGGCCGCACGCCGAAGATCTCGATCAACGGCGCCCGGCCCGAGCAGAACAGCTTCCTGCTCGACGGCACCGACATCAACAACGTCTACAACAAGACGCCGGGATCGGCCGCGGGCGTGCTCCTCGGCGTCGAAGCCGTGCTCGAGTTCCAGGTCCTCACCAATGCCTACTCGGCGGAGTTCGGCCGGTCGGCCGGCGGCATCTTCAACGCCGTGACCCGCTCCGGCGCGAACCAGTACACCGGATCGATCTTCGAGTTCCACCGCAACTCCGCGCTCGACGCCCGCAACTTCTTCGATCCGCCGTCGCAGCCCAAGCCCGACTTCACCCGTCACCAGTTCGGCGCCGTCGCCGGCGGACCGCTCCGGCGCGACCGCACGTTCTTCTTCGCCGCCTACGAAGGCCTGGTCGAGCGCCTCGGCGTCACCGGCGTCACCGCCGTTCCCGACGACGATGCGCGGCGCGGGATACTCGCCGGCCGGCCGATCGCACTGCACCCGTCGATTCCGCGCTATCTCGACACGCTGTTCCCGCGCGCCAACGGACGGGCGCTGGGCAACGGCGGCGCCGAGTACCTGTTCTCGGACACGCAGCCGACCGACGAGCACTTCTACCAGCTGCGGGTCGATCATCGGCCCTCGGCCGCCAACAGCGTGTTCGTGCGGGTGACCCACGACCGCGCTGACGTCGAGCGGATCCCCGCCAACAAACCGCCGATCTCGGTCATCGACGAGCAGACGCGCAACACCTATGTCACCGGCGAATACCAGCGCACGCTGTCGCCGTCGATGCTCAACCAGCTGCGCGTCGGCCTCAACCGATCGGAATCGCTGGCCGACAATCGCCGCACCATCGACATCCCGGCCGACATGGCCTGGCTGCCGGGCGAGCAGTTCGGCTACCTGACCATCCAGGGCCTGGTCACCGAGATGGCCGGCGACTTCCGGCTGCCGCGCAACGACCGTCTCAACAACTGGCAGATCAGCGACATGCTGATCTGGACGCGCGGCCGGCACCTGATCAAGATCGGGGCGCAGGCGCAGTACCTGCAGTTCAACCAGAACACGACCAGCCAGGCCGGCGGCATCGTCACCTTCAACAGCCTGGAGCTGTTCCTCACCGGCCGGCCGTCGAACGTCGACTTTGCGGTGCCGGGCAAGATCGACCCGGATCGGCGGTACCGGCAGTGGCTGGTCGCCGGTTTCCTGCAGGACGACGTGCGGCTGACCGATCGGCTGTCGGCCAATCTCGGCCTGCGTTACGAGGTGGTGAGCGTCCCGACCGAGGTGGACGGCAAGATCTCGAACCTGCGCGCCGTCAGCGACCCGACGCTGACGGTCGGCGACCCGTGGCACGACAACCCGTCGCTCAAGAACTTCGCCCCGCGCGCCGGCCTGGTGTGGGACCCGGTGGGCCACGGTCGGACATCGGTCCGCACCGGCTTCGGCGTGTTCCACGACGAGATCCTGCCCAAGTACTACTTCTTCTCCGGCAGCCTCAACCCGCCGTTCACCACCCGCACCTCGCTCGTCAATCCGCCGTTCCCGAACGTGATCGCCAACTTCGATTCCGACGCGTACATCCGGGCGCAGCTGCAGACGGTGAACTTCGACCTGCAGACGCCGTACATCATGCAGTTCAACGCCAGTGTGCAACAGGCGCTCGGCGGCGCCTGGGACGTGATGGCCGGGTACGTCGGGTCGCGCGGACGCAACCTCCTCCGGCTCGGCGACGCCAACCTGGCGCCGGAGACCATCGTCAACGGCGTCAAGACCTACCAGCCGCAGCTCGGCCGCCGCAATCCCAACTTCGCCGGCATCTGGCAGCGGATGACCGACGCCCAGTCGTTCTACGACTCGCTGCAGCTCTCGGTGAACCGGAAGTACGCGGACGGCTGGCGCGCGCAGGTGTCGTACACGTTGTCGGAGTCCATCGACGACTCGAGCGGCATCAACTCGCAGGACTTCAGCAACGTCGTGCAGTACGGCTCCGACTGGTACGACCTCGAGCGCGACCGCGGCCTGTCCGCGTTTCACGCCCGGCACAACTTCACCGCCAACGCCAGCTGGGAGCTGCCCTGGGGGCGCGGACGAACGGGTGTGGCCGGCGCGGTCCTCGGCGGCTGGCAGGTGAACGGGATCGCGACGCTGCGCTCGGGGCACCCGTTCACCGTGGAACTGGGATTCAACCGCTCCGGCAATCTCAACACCACCGGCTTCTCCCGTCACGAGCGGCCCGACCTGAAGGACGGATGCTCGTCGAATCCCGTGCTCGGCGGCCCCGATCGCTACTGGGACGTCACCTGCTTCCAGCTGCCCGCGGTGAACACCCGCGGCAACCTCGGGCGCAACACGCTGATCGGCCCCGGGCTGGTTTCCATCGACGCGTCGCTGGTGAAGTCGTTCGCCCTCGGCGGCCGCCGCACGCTGCAGGTCCGCGTCGAGGCCTTCAACCTCCCCAACCGGGCCAACTTCGCGATTCCCTCCGGGCGGATCGCGTTTACCGGGGTCGCGGCGGACGGCTCCCCCGTGGTGGCGCCGACCTGGGGCCGCATCACCTCGACGGTGACGACGTCCCGACAGATTCAGCTCGGCGCGAAGATGACCTTCTAGCCGCGGCTCGTCCCCATCGTTCGTCCCGCCGACTCCGCCGAGGGTGCGGGTCGGCGCCCCCCGGCGGGGCGGCAATCTGATAGCATCACGCCGGCCGACTGGTGGCGGCGCCCAGCCGCTGCCCGCGGCGTGCCACGGAGGCGCGTTATGCGTGATGCATTGACTTGGCGGAACGGGCTTGCGGTGATTGCGGCGGTCGTCGTGCTCGGCGGCGCGCGGCCGGCAGCCGCGCAGAATCCTACCTTCGCCCTCGAGGGCGTGGTCATCGACGCGCAGCAGGCGGTGCTGCCCGGCGCCTCGGTGACCATCAACAACACGTCCACCGGCCTGACCCGGACGGTGACCACCGACGAGGGCGGCCGCTTCGTCGTGCGGGCGCTGCCGCCCGAGGGCCGCTACAGTGTCCGGGTGGAGATGCCCGGCTTCGCGACCGAGGTGCGCGAAGGCCTGGCGTTCAACGCCGGGCAGAACGTCGTGCTGAACTTCGCGCTGAAGCTGTCGACGGTGCAGGAGACGATCACCGTCGCCGGTGACGCGCCAATGGTCCAGACCACCTCCTCGGAGGTGACCAGCACCATCGACCGGACGGCGTTCGAGAACCTGCCGGTGAAGGAGCGGAATTACTTCCGGCTGCTGACGCTCGACTCCAACGTGGTCGCGGCGGGGACCGGCTCGAACGCGGTCAACGTCGGTGGCGGCGAGGTCTGGAACTTCGGCACCTACGTCGACGGCACCAACAACCACTCCAAGTGGCTGACGCTGCAGCGCGCGCCGCAGCTCGGCTCGAGCGGCTTCGCCATCGAGACGGTGAAGGAGGTGCAGCTCATCACCAACCAGTTCTCGGCCGAGTTCGGCGGCCATTCCGCCGGCGTGGCGAGCATGATCACCAAGAGCGGCACCAACGAGCTGAACGGCTCGGCGTTCGTGATGGTCCGTCCCGGCGACTGGGACGCGCGGCCGCCGCTGACGCCGGTCAAGGCGCCGTACAACCAGCAGCAGTTCGGCGGTACCGTCGGCGGCCCGCTGATTCGGGACAAGGTGTTCTACTTCGGCAGCTACGAGCGCCGGCGCGAGCGCAGCCAGGTGGTGGTCACCTCGCAGGAAGCGTTCGGCCTGGTCGTGCCGACGCCGGCCGACGAGCACCAGGGGCACTTCAAGGGCGACATCCGCTTCTCCGAGAAGAACTCGCTCGGCGTCCGCTACAACATGGTGCGGTGGAAGAAGGACAACGAGAGCGGCGGCTTCAACCTGCCCGGCACCGGCTTCAACTGGGACAACAACGTCGACACCGTGCACGGCACCTTCCTGACGGTCGTCTCGGATCGCTTCCTCAACGAGGTCCGCGGCCAGTATTCGCGCTACACCGACCGCCGCGCCGCCAAGTGCGACTGCGTGTCGATTCAGCGCTCCGGCTACTCCACGACCGGCGGCTACGACTTCGGGACGTGGGGCGTCCTGCCCGAAGAGACCTACGACATCTCGAACACCCTGTCGCTGTGGATGGGCAACCACTCGATGAAGACCGGTGCGTCGTTCACCTACGACGTCACCGAGCAGCTCTACCAGCCGCTGCAGAACGGCGTCTACCTGTTCACCGGGTCGCCCAGCGCCGCGCCGAATCCATTCGCGTTCCGGCAGTCGTTCGCCCTGGTCCCGGAAGCGGCGCTGATGTTCCCGAAGGCGTACGTGCTCGCCGGGTTCTTCCAGGACGACTGGCGGGTGCGCAACAACCTGACGCTCAACCTCGGCCTCCGCTACGACGTCGAGATCGTCAAGGGCATTCCCGACTGGCCGGCGGGCACCGACATGAACAACGTCGACCCGCGGGTCGGATTCGCCTGGGATCCGAAGGGCGACCAGAAGTGGTCGGTACGCGGCGGCTTCGGCCGGTTCACCCAGCAGTACGCCATCTTCACCATCGTCAAGGGCGGCGTCGGCGGCCGCAACGGCCAGGTGACCCTGTCGCTCGCGCCGACCGACCCGCTGTTCCCGACGTTCCCGAACGCCCTGCCGGCGTTCCCGCAGGGGGCGGTGCTGCCGCCGCGCGACATCCAGGAGATCTCGCCCGACCTCGAGAACGAGCACGCGTGGACCGCCAGCCTCGGGTTCCAGCGGCAGCTCGGTGCGCGGACCAGTCTCGCGGTGGACGCCAACCTCAATCGGGGTGTGAAGCACGGCTTCCTGGACATGAACCAGGCGCAGCCGATTCCGAAGGACGTGCTGAATGCCGCGCTCGCCAGCAACCCGACCGCGACCATCCGCACGCAGGCGCAGGCCGACGCGACCCGTCCCATCCTGCCGGGGCCGAACGGCTTCCGGCGGATGGACCTGCTGACCAACGAGGGCCGGTCCTGGTATCAGGGGGTGCGCGTGGCCGTCCAGCATCGCACGACGCCGCTGGTGCTGACCGCGTCCTACACCCGCTCGAAGTCCGAGGATCGGTTGAATCACTGGTTCTCGCCCGAGAACAGTGCCGACCCTGAGCTCGACCGCGGCCCGACGGGCGCCGACACCCCGCACAATCTGGTGACCAGCATCACCTGGAACGTGCCCGGCAGCGGGCCGCTGCTGAGCGGCTGGCGCCTCAGTTCGGTGTCGCATCACCAGAGCGGCGCCCCGTACACCATCCGCTACGCGGGCGACCCGACCGGTGGCGGCCTGACCGGCGGCTGCAGCAATCGCGGCTGCCAGTCGAGCCAGCCGGGCGGCCGCAACACCGAGCGCGGCAAGTTCATCAACTACGCCGACGTCACGCTCGCCCGCACGTTCTCGGTCGGGCCCGACAAGATCGAGATCCGCGCCGACATGTTCAACGCCTTCAACAACCAGAACCTGCTCGCCGGCGGCTACATCGCCTTCGTCGGGAACCCGAGGTTCGGGCAGCACTCGGGAGGGTCCAACGTCTTCCCCGGGCGGCAGTTCCAGTTCGCAACGACCTATCGGTTCTGACCAGTGAGACACGTGCCGGTGCGCGGGCCGCGGGGACGAGACCCTCGCGGCCGGCGCCCCGGGGCGTGCGAGAGAAAACCCATGAGCCATCGCGCCCTCGTTGCCGTCGCCGCCGTCGCCTGCGCGGTGTGGCTGACCCCGCCCGCGACCGCGCAGGAGGCGCCCGTGCGCGTCCGCGTGCAGACCGCGCTCGGCGACATCGTCATCGAGGTCGATCGGGCGCGGGCCCCGGTCACCGCCGCCAACTTCCTGAAGTACGTGGACGCCGGCCACTACGACGGCGGTACGTTCCATCGCACGGTGCGGATGGACAACCAGCCGGAGAGCCCGATCAAGATCGAGGTGATCCAGGCTGGCGTCAATCCGGCGCAGGCGAAGAGCGGATTCCCGCCAATCGCCCTCGAACGCACGAGCGTCACCGGCCTCTCGCACAAGGACGGCGTCGTCTCGATGGCGCGCAGCACGCCGGACAGCGCGACGTCGGGGTGGTTCATCTGCATCAACGACCAGCCGTCCCTCGACTTCGGCGGCAAGCGCAATCCGGACGGACAGGGATTCGCCGCATTCGGCCGCGTCGTGTCGGGCATGGAGGTCGTGCGCAAAATCCAGATGGCGCCGTCCTCCGACAACCGCACCACCAACACCGAGGCGCAGCGCCTGACGCCGCCCATCACCATCACCACGGTTGCCCGCGTCGATCGCTAGGACGTCGCCGGTGTGGCCGTGCGCGGCCCTCGTCGCCCTTTGCCTCGTCGCAGGCGGGTGCGAGTCGCGGCCGGCACCGGCATCGGCGCCGGCCACCGTCCTGCCGCCGGCACTGGCGTTCACCGGACAGCCGATCGGCGCCGCCATCGGCGCGCGCGAGCGTCCGCAGATCGCGCACGTGAGCGCGGTCGACCTCGACCGCGACGGCCTCGTCGACGTCCTCGCGTGCGACCTGCTGCTGCATCGCGTGGTCTGGATTCGCCAGGCGCCGCGCGGCACGTTCACCGAGCAGGCCATCGGCGACACGGTGCTCGCCCCCGCCCACGCCGAGGCCGTGGACATCGACCGCGACGGCGATCTCGACGTCCTGGTGGCCAGCCTCGGCGTGCTGTTTCCCAGCAACGCGAAGATCGGCGCGGTCGTCGTGCTCGAGAACCTGGGCGCCGCGCGTTTCGCCACGCGCGTGCTCGCGCGCGACATCGCGCGCGTGTCCGATGTCCGGGCCGGCGACCTCGACGGCGACGGCGACCTCGACCTCGCGGTCGCGCAGTTCGGCTACAGCGACGGCCAGACGCGGTGGATGCGCAACGACGGCGGCTGGCGCTTCACCAGCACGATCCTGCAGAACCTGTCAGGCCCGATCAACGTCGAGGTGCGCGATCTCGACGGCGACGGCGACCTCGACATCGCGTCGCTGGTGAGCCAGGAATGGGAGGAAGTCTATGCTTACGTCAACGACGGGCGCGGGCGCTTCCAGTCGAGGCTGATCTGGGGCTCGACCAACGACGACTTCGGCTCCAGCTGGCTGACCGCCGCCGACCTCGACCAGGACGGCGACGTGGACTTCCTCTACAGCAATGGCGACGGGTTCGATTACGCCACCGGCGGGGGCCGGCCGTGGCACGGCGTGCAATGGATCGAGAACCAGGGGCAGCTGCGCTTCGACGTCCATCGCCTCGCCGATTTCTCCGGCGCCGCCAGCCCGCAGGCCGCGGACCTCGACGGCGACGGCGACCTCGACATCGCCGTGGTCAGTGCGTACAACGACTGGGACGACGCGGCCAGCCAGAGCCTGGTGTGGCTCGAGAACGACGGCCGGCAGGGGTTCACGCTCCGGCCGATCGCCGGCGCGCCGACCCACCTCATCACGCTCGCCGTGTCCGACGTGAGCGGTGACGGCCGCATGGAGCTCGTCACCGGCGGGCTGCACATGAACCGCCCCTTCGATCGGTTGTCTCGCATCACGCTGTGGCGACATGCCCCGACGACGGCCACCCGCTGAGCGGCCGCGGCGGCGAGGACTGTCCCGGCGGGCGCTGATCGTCGTGGCCGGTCTCGCAGTAACCGTCGCGGCGCTGACCGGCGCGCGCTGGTGGTCGCGCGACCGCGCCGCGAGCCTGCTGCCTGATCCGCCGCCAACCGCCGGCTTGCCGGACGCGCTGGTCCATCACGTCACCGATGCCGATCGCGCCGCGCGGCGGGCACCAGCCGATGCGGCGGCGGTGGGCGCACTGGGCATGGCCTACCACGCCGACCTCTTCTACGATCACGCGGCGGCCGCCTACACGCGGGCCGCTGCCCTCGACGCCGCCGACTGGCGCTGGACGTACTACCGCGCGCTCCTGGAGCTCGAGCGCGGACAGGCGGCGCGCGCCGTCGAGGACCTGCGCGTCGTGGTCGGCGCGCGGCCCGGGTTCGCGCTCGGATGGTGGCGCCTTGGCGAGGCTGCGTTCAAGCAGGCAGACTACGACGAGGCCGATGCCGCCTTCGTGAGGGCGGAGGGCGCGGCCACGACCGGTCCTGCCGCCGCCGACGTTGCCGCGTACGCGCGGACCGGACGGGCGCGCACCGCGCTTCACCGCGGCGACGCAGTGGGTGCGGAGCGCACGCTCGCCGGCGTCATCGCCGCCGACCCGCGGTTCGGCCCGGCACACCGCGTCATGGCCGACACCATGCGTGCCCTGGGCCGTGCCGCCGACGCCGACGCGCACGCCGCCCGCGCCGCGGCGCTGCGCGCGTACACCGCTCCGCACGACCCGCTGGTCGAGGAGCTCGCCGCCGTCTCGCGCAGCCCGGTGTTCCTCCTCCGCTACGCCGCCTCTCTCGACCTGACGCGCGACGGCGTCCGGCGGGAGCGAGCGGTGCGTCAGGCACTGGCATCCGACCCCGACAACCCGGATGTCGTCTACGAGATGGGATTGCTGCTCCAGCAACTTCGCCGCCCCGCCGATGCGCTGCCGTACTTCGTGCAACACCTCGCGTTGACCGGCGGCGAGGCACAGACCCTGGTGCAACTTGGCAAGGTGTACACCGATCTCGGACGGCTGGACGAGGCCGAAACCGCGCTCCGCCGGTCACTGGCGGAGGGTGACGATGCGGTCGGCTTCTACAACCTCGGGCTCGTCCTCGAGCAGCGCGGCAGAGACGGCGAGGCCGAGTCGCATTACCGCCGGGCGATTGCCGTCAACCCAGGCCTGGCGAGCGCGCACAACAATCTTGGCTCGCTGCTCGCGCGCCGCGGGCGCACCGCCGACGCGGCCGGCCACCTGCGGGAGTCGATCCGCCTCGATCCCGGGTCGCCCGACGCCTACACCAACCTTGCCGCGGTGCACCTCGCGCGCGGCGAAGTGGAGGACGCCGCTGGCGCCGCGCGGCAGGCGATCGCCGCGGACGCGCGGCACGCCGACGCCTACGTGAATCTCGGTGTCGCGCTGGCGCGTCAGGGCGACGTCGCCGGCGCGCTCGGGCAGTTCGAGCGGGCGCTCGCGATCGACCCGACGCATCCCGGCGCCCGCGCGAATCGCGACGCGCTCAGGCGATAGATCGAGGCCCGCACGCTCAGCTATGCTGGGTGACCGATGCCGACCGTCGACAGCGCCGCCACGACGCGCACGCGGGCGCTCAGCGCGCCGCGCCGCCACCGCCACGAGCCGCTGTTGACCTCGGGCGGTACGGTGGTCAGCCCGGAGAGCGGACTGCGGTATCGCGTCGGCCGGCTGCTCGGGCAGGGCGGCTTCGGGCAGGTCTACCTCGCCACCCGCCTCGGGCGCTCGGCCACGGTGCCGGCCACCGTGTGCATCAAGGTGAGCGAGCGCATCGACGGCTGGCTGCGCGAGGCCTACTTCGGCCAGCTGCTCGGCGAGCACCCGCGGGCGATCCGCGTGTTCGACACGTTCCCGCTGGCGGCGCCCGACGGCCGGGTGCTCTACTGCCTGGCGCTCGAGTACGCGCGCCAGGGCGACCTCAGCGCGTTCCTGCACCGGACCACGAAGCGCTGGCCGGAAACCACCGTGCGCCGCGAGATCGCCGGCATCCTGCAGGTCCTCGGCAAGCTCCACCGCGGGCAGATGCTCCATCGCGACCTGACGCCGCTCAATGTCTTCGTCTGCGACGGCACTCGCCTCAAGCTCGGCGACTTCGGCATCGTCCGGTCGCAGAGCGACCACCGCGGCGTGACGGCGCGCACGCTCAACCCGCACATGGCGCCGAGCGATATCTTCGACGGCGCCGCGCCGAAGTGGCAGGCGCGCGACGATGTCTACCAGGTGGGCCAGCTCGTCGGCATGCTGGTGAAGGGCGACGCGCGAACGCGTATCCGTACGCACGAGGTGCGGGCCCTGGCGTGCAGCGATCACCTCAAGGAAATCGTGCACCGCTGCATCGGCGAGCGCCGCAAGCGCTACGAGAGCGCGGCGGAGCTGATCGAGGCGCTGACCGCGCCGCCGGCGGCGCTCAAGACGGGGGTGCTCCGCACCCTCAAGGGCGTGCACCTCTCGTTCACCGGCATTCTGTCGACGACCCGCAGCGAGGCGAGCCAGGCCGCCCGCCGCGCCGGCGCCATCGTGCACAGCGGCCCCTCGGCGCGGACCACTGTCGTCGTCCGCGGCCGGCCGAACAAGCTGCAGGCGGCGGGCCGCGATGCCGGCCTGAAGCTGATGGAAATCAAGCGGCTGCGCGAGAAGGGACATCGCATCACGCTGCTCGGCGAAGAGCAGTTCTGGCGGCTCGTCGGCGGCCCGCCGCGCCGGGCCTCGCGTTCCCGGTAGCGGGCCGCCCGGCCACGAGCCACGGTCGGTACTCCGCGTCCAGTGGCCCCGTCCGTACCCGTCGGTCCGAGCCAGCGTCACCGTTCGCGCATGCCGTGAGGGACATGCATTGGTTTCGGGGCGTAACGGCAAGGAGACCGACTCGAGTTCAGAGTCGGGGATTGCATGGCCGCAGTCTGGGTGAATCGCACCACCCGTGGAGAGTGAAGCAGCGGTGAAGGCGGCTCTCGCGGCGCTCGCCCGGCGCATGGTGACGTCGCTGCGCGGTAACGGTGAGCACACCGGCACCTACCTGTACAGGCAGGTGTTGATCCATCAACTGCCGAGATAACTTGGGTGTATGGCATTCCGGACGCTGTTCGTGGGCATGGGTGCGACGGCCGCGGGAGGCGCCGCGGCCATCTGGCTCGCGATGGCCTCGCAAGGCGGCGTTGCGGAGATGGGTGCTGGCCCTGCCGCAGGACCGGCGAAACCGCCAACGGGTGACGATGACGTCGTCATTGTCTGCGTGGCTGCCGACGCCGTGCTTCACGCGCCACGGCCAGAGGGTGGTTGTGCATCCGGTCAGCGTGAAGTGAGCCTCGAACTCGAGGAGCCGTGTGAAGTGTGCCCGCCATTCGATGACCCGCCGCCGTTGGGGAACCGGGACAACGAGGCATTGAATGCGCTCGAGCGCCGCCTTCATGCCCTTGAGAGCGCCCCGTACTTCGAAGTCGTCGACGATAAGGAACGGCCGATGTTTCGCGTGGGCCCTGACGGCGTCAGCCTGTTCAACGAGAGCGGTTCGGTCGTCGCCGCCTTCAGGACCTCGGAGTACGGCGGCCATTTCACCGCCAGCTCGAGCGGCGGAGCGCGGGAATCGTCATTGGGAGCAATGGGAACGACGTCGGGCTTGCTGGTTACCGAGGCTGGTCAGGTCCGCGCGAGCCTTCTGGCCAAGGAAGATCAGCAGTCGGCATCGCTCCGCTTTCCTTCCGCAAACGGCCTGATCGCTGGGATTGGCACATCGCAGGCCGGTCCTGGCGCGCTGCTGGTCGGCGACCTCGGCGGTCGCCTCAAGGCGTCGCTGACGGTCCCGGGTGGACGCGGCATCCTCCGCGTGCAACGAGACGAGAAGGGCGCCGGCGTGTCGCTGCTCGAGCAGTCCAACGGCGGGGGGATGTTCGAGATCGACAACGCGGCGGGGATGGCCGCCGTCAAGATGGGCGGCGTCTCCAACCGCTATGGCATCGTGGCCGCCGGCCCGACGCTCGGACTTCCGCTGGTTCCGAAGTCAGCATTGCCGGGCAGCTACTTCATGGGCTGCGGCAGTCAGGCACCGCCGGCATGTGTGCCCAACGTCCCCTGATGCGGCAGCCGCCAGGCTGGAGTCGATGATGATGGTCAAAGAATCGCTGTGGGCCTTCGCTCTGGGCGTGACGACGGTGGCCGCAACGCACACGATGTTCGTCGATGTGGCCGCGCAGGCCGAGGACGATGCCGTCGTCGTCTGCGTCAACGGCGAGGGGGTGATGCGCCAAGTGGGCACGTCGGCCGCGTGTCCGACGGGTGAACGCAGAGTCGTCCTCAAGCCGCCGAAGTACGAGCGGCCTTGCGAGCGGGAACTCCTGCCGGACCTCGCCGCGTTCGGGCGTCGGCTGGAGGCACTCGAGGGACGGCAGGACGAGCACCTGCTCGATCGCACGGCGATCGCCCCGTTCCATGTCGTGAACGAAGCCGGCATCAATGTCTTCTCGGTCGAGGCGAATGGTTCGGACGCCGCGACCACGACGATCGCCAACGCGATCGGTGCGCCGGTGGCACGAATCGGAGCCTCCCCGGTCGGTGGCGATGTCAGCGTTCTCTCTGGCGTGCTCCGCCCGGGAGCGTTCTCGGCCGAGACACCCCGCGTCCAATCGTCACTCTTCTCCTTCACCGATCGTTCCGGGCTGGACGTCCTGGTCGGCACGACGACGCCGCTCACGCTCGGGAGGCGTGACGGAACCTATGCCCTGGCTGTGTCACGGAAAGGAATCCCAGTCGCCGCGTTCGGCGAGTCGTCGGTGGGCTCCGGTCTGGCGATGGTCAACGACACTGACGGCAACACGCGCGTGTCATTGCATCCCACCGACCCGACGGGACCGGGCATCGCGCGCATCATCGATGGGGCTGGCAAGACCGTCGCCGCCTTGTCGGCCACGGGCCCCGCCGGTTCCGGGTTGCTGCAGCTCAGAAACGACGCGGACGTCGTGATGGTGGAGGCCGGCATGTACAAGACCGGCATCGGCACGGTGCGCGCCGGACCGGGGGCGTTCCGGCACGGGATCGGATTCGTCGGCCTGCCGGCCAGCTTCATCGAAGGCAGTAAGGAATGACCCGCACCAGATTGTTCGCGTGCCTCTCCGCATTTGCCTGCGGCGCATTCGTCGCGCTCGTGGCGATCGGCTCCCGGCAGGACGTCCTCGCCGCGTCGGGCAGCCTGACGGTCCACACCTGCGCCGCGGCGGATGGCCTGCTCCGAGTGACCGAGGCGGGCGTGCCATGCCGGCCGGATGAGCGGCGGGTCCGGATTCACGTTCCGGGCCAGGACGACCCGGAGTGCAAGACGGACAACGCACGACTCGACACGCTCGAGCAGCGACTGCGGGATCTCGAACGTCGCAGCTTCGGCGGCAAACGCCGCGTCAACGCGCCTTTCAAGGTCATCACCGACAGAGGCGCGACCTTGCTCGAGATTGACGATTGGGAAGCGGACTTCTACAACCGCGACGGCAAGAACGTCGTGTCAATCGTCACCACCGACACGTTCGGCGGCAGCCTGCACACGCGGACGCCGGATGGTGGCAGCACGGCGCAGCTCCATGCGGGGCATCTGAGATTCGAGGACAAGCGTCAGGAAAGAGTCCACCTCGGTCTTCTGCCGGACAACCGCTATGGCCTGATGGTCAAGAACACCCAGGGCAAGAACGTCGCGTACCTCGGGCAGGCACGCGACGGCTCCGGATTCGCCGGGGTGGCGGACACGGCGGGCTATACCAAGGTGGAGATGTCCGTGAACAAGGGGGCTGGCAACCTCGCCGTGTGGAACAACGAGAAGCAGACCGTGGCGTTGTTCGTCGCGGGCACGAGTACAGGCGCGGGACTGATGCAGCTCACCGATGGAACAGGGGCCACCATGGTCGAGGCCGGCGTGAATCCTGATGGCGCCGGCGTGGTGCGCACGGGACCGAACATGCGTGGCTTCAACGTCGGATTCGTCGGTCTGGTGCCGAGCCTCATCGTCGGCAAGCCGTAGCCGCCGGCCACGACCGCGCGCAGCCGGCGCCCTCCCGGCTACCGCAGCACGTCGCGGCGCTGCAGGTAGGCGATCACGTCCTGAACCCGCGTGAATCGATCGGCATCGGCGTCGGGAATCGACACGCGGAAGACGCGCTCGTACGCCATCACCAGCTCCACCAGCGCGAGCTCGTCCGCACCGAGATCGGCCGTGAACGAGGCCCCAGGGATCACCCGGCGGCGGCGGACGCGGCGAGCCCTGACACCTTCGGCGTCCGCCCACATCAAAGGGGGCATGTGGGCACGGGTTCGCCGGCACTGGCCGGAGTACGCGATAGAGGCCATGGGGCTCGGTATCTTCATGATCGCGGCGGCATCGTTCGCCTCGTTGATTCATCATCCCGCCTCGCCGGTGCGGCAGGCGGTCGAGAACCCGCTGGTCCGGCGGCTGCTGATGGGTGCGGCGATGGGGACGACGGCGATCGCGCTCATCTACTCGCCGCTCGGCGCGCGTTCCGGCGCTCACATCAACCCGGCGACCACACTGGCGTTCCTGCGCCTGGGACGCGTGCACCCGGCCGATGCCGCCGGCTACGTCCTGGCCCAGTTCGCCGGCGGGCTCCTCGGCATCATGCTGGCCGCACTGCTGCTCGCGCCGTGGATCGCCGCCCCGGCCGTAAACTACGTGGCCACCGTGCCCGGCATGTGGGGACAGGCCGCTGCCTTCGCCGCGGAAGCGGCGATGACCTTCCTGCTGATGACCGCCGTCCTGCACGTCTCCAACCATCCGCGGCTCAGCCGCTACACCGGCCTGTGCGTCGGTCTGATGGTCGCCACCTACATCACCGTCGAGGATCCCGTATCGGGGATGAGCATGAACCCGGCGCGATCGCTGGGCCCGGCGATTCTCGCCGGCGACGTGCAGTCGCTGTGGATCTACTTCCTGGCGCCGCCGCTCGGGATGCTGCTCGGTGCCGAGCTGTACGTCCGGACGGCCGGGCTCCATCGTGTCTTCTGCGGCAAGCTCAATCACCGCGGCGGCGTCCGCTGCATCTTTCATTGCCGGTTCAACGAGCTGTAACCATGCGTCCCTTGAATATTCCGGTCGTCCTCGGTACCACGCGCCAGGGCCGGGCCAGCGAACACGCGGCCCATCTGCTCGCCCGGCTCCTCAATGAGCGGACGGGTGTGGTCAGTACGGTCATCGACATCGCACGCGTGCCGATGCCGGTGAACGACGCCGGCGAAGCGATCAAGGATCCGGAGTTCGCGGCGGCGATGACCGCGGCGGACGGCCTGGTCATCGTCGCGCCCGAATACAACCACAGCTTTCCCGGCCTGCTGAAGCACGTCCTCGACAGCTGCCTGAGCGAGTACATCCACAAGGCCGCCGGCATCGTCGGTGTGTCCGCCGGGCCTTTTGCCGGCATTCGCGTCGTGCAGAGCCTCCTCCCGGTGCTGCGCGAGCTCGGGCTGGTCACGATCTTCTGGGATGTCAACATCGGCAACGTCGCCAAGGTCTTCGCCGGCGATGGCCGGCTGCTGGACGAGGCGTTCGTCCGGCGCTCGGACAAGTTCATTCGTGAGTTGATCTGGATGGCCAAGGTGCTGCGCGAGGGTCGCGAGCAGGTTACGATCGACGAGGAAGCGGCCGCGCGCGTCGTGTGCGCGGCCTGCGGCGGTGAGATGGCGCACCATGCCGACAAGCTGCAGGTCGGCGCCGATGGCGGGGCGCTGATCGCCGTACATCAATGCCCGGGCTGCGGCGCGCAGCACGCGGAGCGGTCGGCGACGGACCTCGCACATGGCGCCTGAACGCCGCGTCACCTGGGTCGAGCTGTTCTTCGACCTGGTCTTCGTCGCCGCCGTGTCGCAGGTCGGCGCGCCGCTCGCGGCCGACTACTCCTGGCACGGCCTGGGGCGCTACGCGTTCCTCCTGCTGCTGATCTGGTGGGCGTGGAACGGCTACGCCCTCTACGCCACCCGCTTCGAGTCGGACGACGCGACGCACCGGGCGATGACGGTCGTGCAGATGGTCTCGGTGATCTTCATGGCCGCCAACGCGGAAGGCGGGCTCGACAGCGTGTCATCGGCGGGCTTCGCCGCCGCCTACGCCGTGATGCGCCTCGTGCTCGTCGCGCAGTACGTGCGCTCGTCCGCGCAGCCCGGACGGCAGCGGCTGGCGCGCGAGTACGCCATCGGATTCGGGTTGGCGGCATGCGTGTGGCTGGCGTCGTCTCTCGTCGCCGCACCGGCGCGCTACGGGTGGTGGGCCGTGGCCATGGCCATCGACGTCGGCACCGCGCTGGTCGCCGGCCGCCACACGCGGACGGTGCCGCCGCATGCGGCGCACCTGCCCGAGCGTTTCGGGTTGTTCACGCTCATCCTGCTCGGCGAGTCGATCGTCTCGATCATGAAGGGCATCCAGGCGCAGCCGGACTGGACGGCGCCGGCCGCGACGTCGGCGATGCTGGGGATCGGGCTCGTCGTGGCGTTCTGGTGGCTGTACTTCGAGGGGGCGGCAGCGGCGGCGCACCGCCCGATCCGGTCGGCCGGCGACGTGCGCCGCTACGAGATTTGGAACTACGCCCACCTGCCGCTGTATCTCGGCCTCGCCCTCGTCGGCGTCGGCATCGAGCACATCGTCAGGAGCGGCGGCGGCGCGCCGCTGCACGGCGGGGAAGCCTGGCTGCTGTGCGGCGCCGCGGCGACGGCCATGGCGGCGTTGACGGTGCTGGCGGCGACCGCGCACTGGCGCCTGCGCGACGAGCGCCGGCGTCCGCTGCGACAGGTCGGATGGTGCGCGCTGGCGCCGCTGGCGCTTCCCCTGCTGGTCCCGCACACCGCGGCGGCGGTGCTGGTCGCGCTGCTGGCGGCGACGGCCGCCCTGCAGGCGACCCTGCTCCATGGCCTGCAACGCTCGGCCGGCGGCTCGCCGGCCCTGCAGACGCCCGGTCATCTCCTGGAGCACGGCGCGTGACGTCCGCGGCCTCACCTCTCTGATCGCGCGTCGCGACGGCACCGCGGGCCGCAGGGCGTCGGACCTCAGCGCAACGGTGGAGTCGACGGCGGCGGCCGGCGATGCCCCGTGACAGCTTCGTAGGCATACGCGAGCTTGATCAGCGTGCCTTCCGCCCACGGCCGGCCGAAAAACGTGATCCCTGCCGGCAACAGCCCGCGCGTGTAACCCATCGGCACCTGCAGCGACGGAAACCCCGTGGTCGGCGAGAAGAACTGGCTGTTGTCGCCGTGCGGCGTGTTGAGGTCGCCGATGAGCCGCGGCGGATTGCTCCAGGTCGGATAGACGAGGGCATCCAGGCGGTGCGCCTCCATCAGCGCCAGCACCGCGCGGCGCACGCGATCGCGGTACTCACGCTCGGCGACGCAGGCCGGCGACTCTGGCCCGTTCTCGACGGCATCGTTCGCCTGCTCCAGGCGGCGCTGCACGCTTGGATGGAACCGGCCCGATTTCACGATCTCGGCCAGCGATTTCACGGGGACGCGATCGCCGTGCGCCGCGAGGTAGCGGTTGATGTCGTACTTGAAGCCCATGCATGGCCCGACGCCCGGCGTCCGCCGGATGGCCTCGAGGTCGTCGATGCGCGCCGGGTCGACGATCACGGCGCCCGCGTGGCGCAGGTCCTCGACGGCGCGCTGGAAGACCTGGACGATCTCCGGATCGGTCGTGTCGCGTTCGTACGCCTGCCGCAGGACGCCAATCCGGGCGCCACTCAGCCCGTCGCCAACCAGCGCCGCCGCGTAGTCCTCCCGCGCCCGTCCGCGGGAGACAGCCGTCGCGGGATCCGCGGGATCCGCGCCGACCACGACCTGGAACACGGCGACCGCGTCGGCCACGGTCCGGGCCATCGGACCGGCGATGTCGGCAAGGAGGTTCAGCGGCATGACGCCCGCCCGGCTGGTCAGGCCCATCGTCGAGCGGATGCCGACCAGCGCCTGGTGCGACGAGGGGCCTCTGATCGAATTGCCCGTATCGGAACCGAGGCCGGCCGCCGCAAAGCTGGCGGCGACCGCCGCCGCGGTTCCGCCGCTCGAGCCGGCGGTGACGCGGTCGAGTGCGTACGGGTTCTTCGTGTACCCGGGCAGGATCGAGCTGACCGTTTCGTAGGGCGTGAACGCCCACTCGGCCATGTTCGTCTTGGCGAGCACGATTGCGCCCGCCTCCTTGATTCGAGCCACCTGAAACGCGTCCTTCGTGGCGACAAAGCCGGCGAGCGCCAGCGACCCATTGGCGCTCTGCAGCCCGATGGTTTCGAAATTGTCCTTCACCACCATGGGCACGCAGTGGAGGGGCCCGCGTGCCGCGGCGGCGCGGCGGTCGCGTTCGTCGGCTTCCGCCAGCGCCTGCGGATTGGTGACCACGATGGCGTTCACTGCCGGGCCATTCTTGTCGTACGCCTCGATGCGGCGGAGGTAGGCGTCCACCAGCGCCCGGCACGTCACCCGCCTGGCGGAGAGCGCGTCCTGGATCTCGGCGATGGTGGCTTCCTCGACACGGAAGGGCGCGTTCTGGCGTGCCGCGGGAATCGCGGGGGCGGCCAGCAGGAGGAGCAGTAGAATCGGACGCTTCACGGTGCGAATTCTACGATCCTGCGAGGCTGGATGAGGACACGAACCGCCGCCGTCGTGCTCGCGCTTTCGCTCCTGGCCGCGAGCCTGGATCCCGCGCACAGCCGCGCCGCCGCGCAGGCCGTGCGGTTCGAACGGGTGCAGGCGGAGTTGTTCGCGGCCGGCGGCGCGTTCGTCAACGCCTGGGCCGACGTGGACCGGGATGGCGACCTCGACTTGTTCGTCGGCTTCGACGGCGCCGCCAACCGGCTGTATCGCAACGACCGGGGCGTCTTTGTCGAGGCCGGCGCGGCCGCCGGTGTCGCCGACGCCCGTCCGACGCGCGCCGCGGCCTGGGGCGATGCCGACGCCGATGGCGATCCCGACCTGCTCGTCGGATTCGCGCCCACCGCCGGACAGTCGGTCCTCCGCCTGTACCGCAATGCGGGGGGCACGTTCACCGATGATACGGCGGCGTCAGGCCTGGCCGTGCCCGCCGGCGCCGTGCGCCAACCGGTGTGGGTGGACTTCGACGGCGACCGCGACCTGGACCTCTTCGTGGCGTTTCGCGACCGTCCCAACATGCTCTTTCGCAACGACGGCCCGCGCTTCGTGGACGTCGCGGCCGATGTCGGGCTCGCCGATCCGCGCCGCACCGTCGGGGCGGTGTGGTTCGATCACGACGAGGACGGCGACCTCGACCTGATCACCGGCAACATGGACGGCGATGCCAACGGCCTGTTCAGTTACCGCGACGGCCGCTTCACCGACGTGGCGGACACCGCCGGCGTCGCGTGGGGCGGCCGCACGCCCGGGGACAAGGCGAACGGCACGGTCCGTCCGTGCGCGGCCGATGTCGACAATGACGGCCACCTCGACCTGTTCTTTGCCAACTACGGCGCGAACGGGCTGTTCCTGAATCGCGGCAAGGGCCGCTTCGAGGACGTCTCGGCGGCATGGGGCATCGCCATCGACGCTCGTTACGACACCTGCGCGTTCGCCGACATGGACAACGACGGCGACCTCGATCTCTACGTCAACGGCACCGTGACCGGCGGCCAGCAGTACCGCGATTACCTCTTCCGCAACACCGGCCGCGCATTCGAGGACGTCACCCCTCCCGAGGTCGGGTCGCCCAACGGCGATCACAGCGCGCAGTGGGCCGATTTCGATGCGGATGGCGACCCAGACCTCGCGCTGACCGGCATGCAGAAGGACGGCATGCACTGGCTGCTCCGCAACGTCACCTCCGCGTCCGCCACGCGACGGCCGCTCCTCGTCAGGGTGCTCGACGATGCCGGACGGGCCACGCTGGCCGGCGCTGAAGTCAGCCTGTGGCTAAACGGCGTGGGCGTGACGCTGGGCACCCGGCTGGTGGACGCCGGTTCCGGCTACAACGCGCAGAACGAGATGCCACTCCACTTCGCCGTCAACGACGTGACCCGCGTCTTCCTGCAGACCCGTGTTCGTCGCCCCGGCCGTGAGCTGGTGGCCACGACGCTGGCCATCGACCTGGATGAGTGGCGCAACCGGGTTTACGAGATCCGCATCCCGGCTGACAGGCGATGAGCGCCACGTTCGCATCCTTCGAGGATCACCACATGCACCGTGTTGCACTCGCTGCCGTCGTCCTCGTCGCCGCTGCACTCGCTCCGGCATCGCTCGCCGGACAGCCGGACGGCCCCGTCGTCCCGGTCCATCAGGAGCCGCGGCATCACCTGGTCTTCGACACGCCGGGCACCCGCATTCTCGACGTCCAGGTGCCTCCAGGCGATACGACGCTGTTCCACACGCACACCGACCCGATTCTCTACGTGACGATGAGCGCGTCGCGGACGCGCAGCCAGACGCTGGGCGGCGAGTGGACGGGCGGCGATGCGTCGCAGCCGCCGCCGGCGGCGGCCGGCGGGCCACCTGCCCGGCCCGCGTTCGGACGGTTGATGAGCACGACGAGCTACGCCAGGCAACCGCTGACCCACCGCGTCAACAACACCGGCAGCACGCTGTTCCGGCTCATTGGCATCACCAACGCGTCGGCCGGCGACGCGGGCGCAACGGCCGGCGTCGGATTCGACACCGCGCCCGAGCTCACCAATCCCTGGTTTCGCGGCTACCGGCACGCGCTGGGCGCTGCCGCCGCCGAGCATCGCCACGACAATCCGGTTGCGGTGGTGCTCGTCTCGGGGCGCGCGACGGTTCCCGGTGGCGCGCCGGCGACGCTCGACGTCCCTGGCGCCTTCGCGTGGATCGACGCCGGCACGCGGCATCGCCTGCAGGCGGTCGGCGGGGCGGCCGAAGTCGTCGAGGTGGAAGTCCGACGGCCGCGCTGATGCAGCCGGTCGGTCGGACTCGGCGGCGGCGCTACGCTAAGATGAATTCGTGCGCGTCCTGCTGCTCGCCCTCCTCGTCGGCGTGGCAATGAGCGCCCAGGCGCCTCCGACGCCTGCGCAGGCCCCCGCACCGGCGGGCCAGGACGCCGCGGTGTTCGCGTGCCCGGTGCATCCCGACGTCATGTCGGTCGCGCCGGGCCGATGTCCGCGCTGCAACCGGGAACTGGCTCCGGCGCCCGCCAGCGCCTACGTCTGCCCGATGCACCCCGACGTCATGTCGGCCACCCCCGGCACCTGCCCGCGCTGCAACATGGATCTCGTCGGCGGCAGTCCGATTGCGATGCCCGATTTCCGGCTGCGGGTCGACACGACCCCGCGGGTGCTGCGCGCCGGCCAGCCGACGAAGTTCCACTTCTCCGTCCACCACCCGCTGAGCGGCGTGCAGGCGACGAGCTTCGCGACCATCCACGACAAGCTCTTTCACCTGTTCGTCATCAGCCGCGACCTGCAGGAGTTCGCCCACATTCATCCCGAGCAGCAGTCGGACGGCTCGTTCGCCATCACGCATACCCTGCCCACGCCTGGTCACTACATGCTCTTCGCGGACTTCCTCGCCGCCGGCGGCGGCAGCCAGATCGTGGCGACCCCGCTCGTCACCGCCGGGGTCGACACCGACCTCGTGGCGTCGCTGGCGACGCTCACCCCCGACCCGCCGTGGGTACGCACGGCGGATGGCGTCA
Organism: uncultured Acidobacteriota bacterium; assembly: GCA_963707795.1. GTDB lineage: Bacteria > Acidobacteriota > Vicinamibacteria > Vicinamibacterales > UBA2999 > JACCSI01. Next base: position 3,728,176 of record OY970174.1, read on the forward strand.
CCATCAATCTCGTCAACGAGCCGGCGGAGTTCCTCGGCGGCGAGGAGATCGACCTCGTGTTCCGGTTCTCCGACGCCGCCACCGACGCGCCGGTCACCGACCTGCAGCGCTATCTCGGCGCCTGGGGTCACCTGTTGATTCTCAGCGAGGACCTCACCGAGTACGTGCACGCGCACCCGCGGGAGGAGACGCAGCCGGATCTGGATGCCGGGCCGACGGGTGGGCCGGAGGTGATCTTCGACGCGCTGCTGCCCAAGCCCGGACGCTATCGCGCCTGGCTGCAGTTTCAACGCGGCGATCGGCTCACCACGGTGTCGTTCACCTTCGCCGCGCCACGGCCGGGCGAGACGCTGCCGTAGCCCGCGGATCCGTCAACGGCTGATGACGGACAGCCACGCCTCGGCGCGCGCGAGGGTCGCGGCGGGTGACGGGTTGTCGAAGTACGCCGTCAGCAGGACGCGCGTCCCGCGCACCAGCGGCGTCGCATCGGACAGGATGTAGGGCGAGCGCCATTCCGGCCGGTAGTCCTTGATCCACAGCAGCGGCGTCGCGACTCCGTCCGGGCTGACGGCGGTGATCTCGATCGAGCGGGCGCCGGCGCCGGGATCCGGCCACAACGCCGTCACGGTGGCCGGCGCCTTCAGCGAGATCTCGGCGCGCACGCGGTGGCCCGCGGCGCCGGCGGCCAGCGGCGCGTCGGGCGCGCGCAACCGCACCGCCTCGGCGGTCGGCCCCGCGGCGGCCGCCCAGTACAGGCCCAGCTCGCTGGCATCGGTCACCTCTTCGACGGTTCCCACGTAACCGATCTCCACCACGATCTCGGCGCGAGCGGGCAGGCGATGAGCCGCGCCGTCAGGCAGCGTGGCCGCCGTCTGCCACGGCGTCCACGATCCCAGCCACCGGCCGGTGGCGCGCTCGTAGAACGCCGCGTAGCGCACGACGCGGCGGTCGCCCTGCTTGAGAGCCAACGCGCGCAGCCGTCGCGGCCTCGTCAGCCCCGTGGCCACGACGAAACGGCTCGACGCGAGCGCGGCGCCGGCCTCGACACGGTGCCCACGGCCGACGCCCAGCACCTGATCGGGCTCGCCCAGCGCCCATTCGGGCGCCGGCGGCACGTACACGGGCGGAATCGACTCGTCCACCTTGAGGACGCCGCTCGGCGCGCCGCCATCGGTCCACGAGAGGATGATCTCCGTCTCGCGGACACTCAGGCTGATGTCGTTGGCAAAGTGTCCGAAGCCGGGAACGGCGGTCCACGGCGGCATCCGGCGATCGAGAATCTCCTCGCGAATCGCGCGGGCCCACGGTCTGGCATCCGTGTAGGTCGTCAGCGCCATGCCGAGGTTGTCCTCGGTGTGACACTGGAAGCACTTGCGCTGGAAGATCTGCGCGACCTCGTTCTTGAAGAGGATGTTGGTGGTGATCGGCTTGTGCGGATAGGCGGGCGCCGGCAGACCCAGCACCGCGGCCACCAGTGCCGCCGCCGCCAGTGCCATCGCGATTGGGATTCGCGGGGCCATCAGTTCATTCTACCGACCCGACGACGGTGCGGCGCCGCCGGTGCGGCGACCGGATGCAGGTCAGCGCTCCCGGGCTGGCGCCATGGTGCTCAGCCGTTCCTTGTCGACACTGTAATTGATGCCCGTGTACTGCATCTCCTCCCAGGTCTGGTCGCCCCAATAGACGTCTTGTGCCGGGTCGGGATTGGCCTCGTTGAGCGGCGAGTTGTCGTAGTGGGCGACGGCACGGAGCGTCGAGCCCTTGGGGACGCGAAGCGGTGTCGCGAAGATGTACTCGGTCTGCCAGTTGAAATCGTAGGTGGGGACGGCGAGCAACACCTCCGAACGGCCGTCCGGGTACTCGAGCCGGTATTCCCAGCTCTTGCCGCGCAAGTGCGTGTGCGGCACGAGGCCGTAGATCGTGACGTCCTCGAGGAACTCCATCCCCGATTCGACCGGATGGTTGCCGGCGCCGGCGGGAATCATGAAGCGCGGGTTCATCATCGCGGTGGCGCGAACCTCGTAGACCGGCGGCTGCTGGGCGAACCGGAAACCGATGCGCGTCCGGTCGACCGCATCCCGGCCGTTCGTGGTGTAGTGGATCTGGAAGGTCAGCACGGTCCCCGCTTTGACCAGCATTGCGCTGCCGGGCTCGAGGATCGTCGCCGGCGTGCCCGGTGCAGTCTGGGCGAACAACGGTCCTCGGCGGACCGCTGAGGGCTGAGACCCGCGGTTCGCCGCGGCGGGCGGCGGCGGCGCCGGACCGCCCGGCGGATTGGCCGGCCGGAACACCGGCGAGCGGGGGGGCATGCCCGGCGCGCGCGCGTAGACCAGCACGTGGTGCACCACCGAGCGATCGCCCGGCCGAATCTCGAGCGCCTGCACCCACTTGTCCTCGGCGAAGTTGGTGGGCACCTCGAAATATTGATAGGGAATCTCGCCCCGCGGCGGAAGCTGATACGGCGTCTCCATACTGAGGATGGCGTCCGGCTGCCCGATGCTCCACCCGTCGGCGTACACCGGCGCCGGCGGGAGATCCCTGGCGGCACCCTCAGGCGCGCCAGCGGCAACCCAGCGCGTGATGACGTCCTTTTCCGCGGCCGCGAGGCGGCGATCGTTCTTCCACGTGCCGTGCGCCGGGTCGGCGTGCCATGGCGGCATGGTCCCGGTCACCACGTGGTCGCGAATGGCGCGGGCCCACGGGCGCGCATCCCGGTACGTCAGCAGCGACATCGGGGCGATCTCGCCCGGGCGATGACAGGTCGTGCAGTGCTTGAACAGCAGGGGCGCCACGTCTTTGGTGAAGGTCGGCGCCGGCTCCCCTGACGCGGCCTCGGCGGGCGCCTGTGCGGACGCGACAGCCGCCGAGCCGATGACCATCATGCAGAAAGCTGCCGCAATTCGTCCGGTCGCGTGAGCCATCGGAAAACCTCGATCCAGGAGCTGATCCACAGAGCCTACGGCTGGAGACAGTATCGGTCAAATGGGACGTCGGACACGAGATCGTCAGCGATCCGGAGCTCGGCGGTCCGTCGCCGGCACCCGCGAGCGTGGCGGACGCCGGGGAGGGGACGCGTGTGGTAACGTGCCCGTCACCGTCGGGACGTTCCCGCGGGCCGGCACGACGCGGCACGGCCCGGGAACGGGGACGACTGTTAGGGCGCCGGCCTCGGTGGTCGTGGGCGCCCGGTGTTCAGGCGAACGCGCCGGAGGCGTGCGATGTCCAAGCGAGCGAGGATTGCGATCGTGTGTGTCGGGGCCCTGGTGGCCGTCTGCGTGGGATATCCGTCCGCGCAGAACCAGAACCCGCGGTTCGGCAAGTGGAAGCTGAAGTCTGACGCCCCACCCCCGGCCAGCAACGTCATGACCTACGAGCCGTTCGGCGCCAAGGGCATGAAGGTGACCATCGACGCCGTGAATGCCAAGGGCGAAAAGACGCAGTGGTGGTACACCACCGACTTCGACGGCAAGGACATGCCGGTCACCGGCAACCGCAACCAGACCCACTCGTCGGTCCGGGTCGTCGACAGCCGGGTCAATGAGATCATCAACAAGAACAACGGCAAGGTCACCCAGGTGCTGACCAACGTGCTCTCCCCCGACGGCGATACCATCGCGGTCGTCTACATGCGCGACGACGGGGCCGGCAAGACGACCAACGTCACGTTCGCCACCTACGAGCGGATGAAGGAATAGGGCCGGACCACGCGCCGGGGCGAGGCGCCGCATCCCCGGGTATCATGCCCTCAGAGCCCATGGCCCCAGACGCGCGAGCGGCCAGTCCTGGCGGCACGCCGGAGCGGCGACTCACGGCGGAGTACGTCGCCGCGCGCGTGCTCATCGACGCCACGTCCTTCGACGAAGCGGCGCCGAAGATTCTCCAGGCGATCTGCACGACGCTGGGGTGGGAGCACGGAGCACTGTGGATGGTCGATCGCGAGACCGACACGCTCCGCTGCGACGTCATGTGGACCGATCGCCCGGATGCGCTCGGCGAGTTCCACGCCATCAGCCGCCGTCTCACCTTCCGCCGCGGCATCGGCCTGCCCGGCCGCACCTGGGCCACGGCGGCGCCGGCCTGGATTCCCGACGTGGTCCGCGACAGCAACTTCCCGCGCGCCGCCATCGCCGCGCGCGAGGGGCTCCACGCCGCCTTCGCCGTGCCGGTGCTGCTGCACGGCGAAGTGCTGGGGGTGATGGAGTTCTTCAGCCGTGAGATCCGCGAGCCCGACGGCGACCTGCTGTCGATGCTGGCCACCGTCGGCCATCAGATCGGACTGTTCATCGATCGCCGGCGGGCGCAGGAGGAACTGAGCCGCTTCTTCGACCTGTCGCTCGACATGCTGGCGGTGGCCGGGTTCGACGGCTACTTCAAACGCGTCAATCCGGCGTGGCAGCGCGTGCTCGGCTACACCGACGAAGAGTTGCGCGCGCAGCCGTACATGGAACTGGTGCATCCCGACGATCGGGCCGCCACCATGGCCGAGGCGCAGAAGCTGGCGGAGGGCGCCAAGGTCATCTACTTCGAGAACCGCTACTTCCACAAGGACGGGACGACGCGGTGGCTGTTGTGGGCGGCGGCGCCGTACCCGGCGCAGCAGGTCGTCTACGCGGCCGCCCGTGACATCACCGAGCGCAAGGCGGCGGAAGAGACCATGGCGCGCTACGCGCACGACCTCGAGATTTCCCATCACGAGCTGGCGCAGCTGGTCAAGGAGCTCGAGCTGTCGCGGCGCAAGGCCGAGGATGCCACGCTGACCAAGAGCGCGTTTCTCGCCAACATGAGCCACGAGATCCGGACGCCGCTCAATGCCATCCTCGGCATGACGACGCTGGCGCTGCGGACGCGGCTGACGGCCGAGCAGCAGGACTACCTGGCGACGGTCAAGTCGTCGGGGGAATCGCTGCTGGCGATCATCAACGACATCCTCGACTTCTCGAAGATCGAGGCGCGGCGGCTGGATCTCGACCACAGCGAGTTCGAGCTGCGCGAGACGGTCGGCGACGCGGCGCGCATGCTGGCGCTGCGCGCCGGCGAGAAGGGGCTCGAACTGGCGTTCGACGTCGCGGCGGACGTGCCGGAGGCGCTCGTCGGCGACGCCGGCCGCCTGCGCCAGGTGCTGCTCAACGTGCTCGGGAACGCGGTCAAGTTCACGGCCCGTGGCGAAGTCATCCTCACCGTGTCGCTCGGCTCGGCGACCGCGGCGCAGGCGACGCTGCATTTCGCCATTCGCGACACCGGCATCGGGATCGCGCCGGAGCAGCAGTCGCAGATCTTCCTCGCCTTCACGCAGGCCGACAGCTCGACGACACGGCGCTACGGCGGGACGGGGCTCGGACTCGCCATCGCCCGCCGGCTGGTCGAGCTGATGGGCGGCGCCTTGTGGGTCGAGAGCGTCGTCGGGCAGGGCAGCACCTTCCATTTCACCGCGATCTTCGATCGGCCGGCGCGGGCGTCGCTGCCGGCGTTCGAACGGCCGGCGGCGCTCGAGGGCCTGCGCGTCCTGGTCGTCGACGACAACGAGACCAACCGCCGCATCCTGCAGGAGATGCTGGCGAGCTGGCACCTGCGGCCGACGGCGGTCAGCGACTCGAAGAGCGCGCTGGCGGCGCTGCGGGAGGCGGCGGACGAACCGTTCCGCATCGTGATCACCGACTGTGAGATGCCCAACGTGGACGGGTTCGCCCTGGCGCGCCGGATCAAGGCCGATCAGCGTCTGCATGCGACGCCGATCGTGATGCTGTCGTCGGTCGGGCGCCCGGAGGATTCGATCCGCTGCCGGCGCATCGGCGCCGAAGCCTGCCTGACCAAGCCGGTGAAGCATTCCGACCTGCTGGAGACGCTGGCGCTGGTCGCCGGCGTCTCGATGCAGCGCAGCGGCGGCGCGCCGGGTAGCGCCGTGGCAGCCGAAGCGGGCGATCCTGGTGCGCCCTCGCCGGCGCCGTCGCGCCCGCTGCACGTCCTGGTCGCGGAGGACAATCCCGTCAACCGCAAACTGGTGACGACGCTGCTGAAGAAGCGCGGGCACACGGTGCATGCCGTGGAGAACGGTCGCGAAGCCGTCGCGGCGCTGCACGGGGCCCGCCGCGATCGCGTCGACGTGGTGCTCATGGACGTGCAGATGCCGGAGATGGGCGGGTTCGAAGCGACCCAGGAGATTCGCGCCGCGGAGGCCGCCGGCGCGGCCCCGGTGCCGATCGTCGCCCTGACCGCGCATGCGATGCAGGGCGATCGCGAGCGCTGTCTCGCCGCCGGCATGGACGACTACCTGGCCAAGCCGATCGACGTCAACCAGCTGCTGGCCACGGTCGAGCGGCTGGGCGCCGCGACTCCACGGGCCGCGGCACCGCCTCCCGTCCCAGCCGCCGCACCCGTCGTGTTCGACGAGCGCGCGGCGCTGGCGCATACCGGTGACGACCGCGAGCTGCTGCGCGAGATCGTCGCCATGTTCCGGACCGACTACCCCGCCGCCCTCCGCCGCATGCGCCGCGCCATCACCCGGCGCGACGGCGAGGCGCTGCGCCTGGCCGCGCACGGGCTCAAGGGCTCCATCGCGACGGTGGGGTCGCCGGCCGGCCAGCAGGCGGCGCTGGCGCTGGAACAGATGGGAAGACAGGGCGACTTCGCCGGCGCCGAGGACGCCTATGCCGGCCTGCGCCGGCTCCTGGCCCGGCTCGAACGAGCGTTCGCCGCGGCCGGTCTCGCCGCGGCAGCGAGGAAGCGACGGCCGTCATGAACAAGATTCTCGTCGTCGACGACGACCGCGTCAGCCGGCACGTGCTGCGCAAGGTCCTGACCACCGCCGGCTACTCGGTCACGGTCGCCAAGGACGGCGTGGCGGCCCTGGAGGCGCTGCGGCGCCGGCACGTCGACCTGCTGCTGCTCGACGTGTGGATGCCGCGGATGTCCGGCCTCGATCTGCTGGCCCGCCTGCGCACGCGCAAGACGCGCCCGCGGGTCGTGATCATGACCTCCGACGACACCCCGGAGACGCTGCTGAGCGCGGTCCGCGACCAGGCGTACATGTACCTGCACAAGCCGATCGCGCCGGCGACGCTCGTCGACACGGTGCGCGGGGCCCTGGCGGCGCCGGAGCCGGCGCCGATCGAGGTCGTTTCGGCGCGGCCCGACTGGGTGGAGCTGGTGGTGCCGTGCACGCACGAGGCGGCGGAGCGGATTCACAGCGTCATGGCCCACCTCGGCACCAACCTCGAGCCGGCGCTGCGCGACTCGCTCGGCTATGCGTTTCGAGAACTGCTCACCAACGCCATCGAATGGGGCGGCCGGCTCGATCCCGATCGCAAGGTACGCATCGCGTGCCTGCGCACCCGCCGGATGCTGATGTACCGGATCGCCGATCCGGGACCGGGATTCGACATCGAGAATCTGCCGCACGCGGCGATCGGGCAGGCGCCGGGCGACCCGATTGCGCATATGCAGGTGCGCGAGGAGAAAGGGATTCGCCCGGGAGGCTTCGGACTGCTGATGGTCCGCGAGAGCGTGGACGAGCTGCTCTACAACGAGAAACGCAACGAGGTCGTCTTCGTCAAGTACCTCACACCGGCCGCGGATAGTCCGGCGCCGGACCGCTAGCGGGTGCTCGGCGCCGCACCGCCTACGTGCCCGGGGCGTCGTCGGGCGCGAAGTCGCTGCTGAACATCAGCTGGTCCATCAGCCACCGGCCGTTGAAATTGCGCAGCACGAACAGGAACTTGCCGCGGTCGCGGCGCACGGCGCCGTCTGGCGGCGCCATGTTCAGCGAGTAGTCGCCATTGGCGAACGCCAGGGACCCCGAGCCGGCGACGTCACGCGGCTCCAGCTTCAGGTCCGACGCACCACGCGCGAAGCGCCGCACGTAGTACTCGCGGACGTTCTCCGTCCCGCGCAGCGTCGAGGCGTTCGGGGGCAGGACCACGCCGCCCGGCGTGAAGAGCGTGACCAGCTTGGTCGCGTCCTTCGCGTTGTAGACGGTGATGAACTCCTGCATCATCTGGTTGATGGCGTCGATGTCGGGTTTCCCGAACTCGCGCGCCGGGGGGGCCGAGCAGGCAACCAACAGGAGAGCCAGCACGCTGGCCGTCGTCAACGATAGTGCTCGCACACGTCACCTCTGGGACGACACTATTATCCGAGAGGCCGCGCGGGTCAACTCATCGTCGCCCCGGGGACGGCCGCCGACGTCCAGGCGATCGGGGGGGCACAAGTCCGGGCCGGGCCGCCTTGGGGGAGAATGGATCGGGTGCAGGTCACGCTGGAGAAAGCCCACGCGCAGGACATTCCCGGGATCGCGGCGCTGCGCCAGGCCGTGGCCGAACACCTGACGCGCACCTTCGGGCGCGGTCACTGGTCGTCGGGCGGCACGGAGAGCGGGGTGGTGCGCGACCTGGCAACGCCGGGCCTGTTCGTCGTCCGCGACGAGGTCGGGCTGGTCGCAACGCTGCGGCTGGCGGCGAAGAAGCCGTGGGCGATCGATCCGGCCTACTTCGCCGCGAGCCAGGCCCCGCTCTACCTCACCAGCATGGCGGTCAACCCCGACCGGCAGCGCCGGGGCATCGGGCGCGCGTGCATGGCGGCGGCGCTGCAGGTCGCACGCGACAAGACCGCCGACGCCGTCCGTCTCGACGCCTACGACGCTCCCGCCGGAGCCGGCGGGTTCTACGAAAAGTGCGGGTTCCGGCCGGTGGCGCGCATCGTCTACCGCGAGACCCCGCTCATCTACTACGAGCTGCTGCTGACATGACCACGTCCCTCCGAACCGCCGCCATCGGTGCGGCGCTTGCCTGGCTGACCGCCGGCGACGCGCTCGCCGGGCCGCGCACGATGCGCCTCGACTACTACCACACCGGCAGTGCCAGCCAGGAGCTGTTCAGCGTCGACCGTCTCGTCGTCGAGCCGCTGGAGTGGCCGGGCCATCCCGATCGGACGATCGACCGCACCAACCTCGGGAAGTACCTCGTCGAGGTCCGCGACCCGGGAAGCGGCCGCGTGCTCTACTCGCGCGGCTTTGCCTCGATCTACGGCGAGTGGGAGACGACCGAAGAAGCGGGACGGATGAACCGCACCTTTCACGAATCGGTCCGGTTCCCGGAACCCGCGCAGCCGGTGCGCGTGGTCATCCGCAAGCGCGATGCCAGCAACGAGTTCCAGGATGCGTGGACGACGACCGTGGACCCGCGCGATATGTTCGTGGACACCTCGACCCCGCCGTCGCCGGGTCCGCTGATCGAGATCGAACGCAACGGCGACCCGGCGGCCAAGGTCGACTTCCTGCTGCTCGGCGACGGCTACACGGCGGCCGAGCGCGGCAAGTTCGAGCGCGATGCCAGGCGAATGGTCGAGATCCTGTTCGCGACGTCGCCGTTCCGGGAGCGGCGGCGCGACTTCAACGTCTGGGCGCTGGTGCCCGCCTCGACGGATTCCGGCATCTCGCGTCCGTCCACGGGCGTGCACCTCGCCTCGCCGCTCGGTACGACCTACGACGCGTTCGGCTCCGAGCGCTACGTCCTCACTTTCGACAACCGTGCCATGCGCGAGGTCGCGGCATTCGCGCCGTACGAGTTCGTCGAGATCCTGACCAATACGAGAACCTACGGCGGCGGCGGCATCTTCGGGCTCTACGGAACCGTGGCCGCAGACAGCGAGCAGGCGCCGTACGTGTTCGTCCACGAGTTCGCCCACCATTTCGCCGCGCTCGCCGACGAGTACTACACCTCGCCGGTCGCCTACGCACCGGCGCCGGCGACGGGCAGGGTCGAACCGTGGGAGCCCAACGTCACGGCGCTCCTCGACCCGGCAGCCCTGAAGTGGCGCGATCTCGTGGAGCCGGGGACGCCGCTCCCGACGCCGTGGCAGAAGGACGCGTTCGAGACGGCCGCGCGCCGCTACCAGGAGCGCCGGGCGCGCATCCGCGCCGAGAAGCGGCCGGAGGAGGAGATGGAGGCGCTCTTTCGCGAATCGCGCGCCGCCGAGGTCGCGCTCTTTGCGACGGAGAAGTACGCGAGCAAGGTCGGTGCGTTCGAGGGCGCGAACTACGAAGCCCGCGGCTACTTCCGCCCCGAGGTCGACTGCATCATGTTCACGCGCAGCCCGTCGTTCTGCGCCGTGTGCCGGCAGGCGATCGACGCGGTGATCTCCCTCTACGCGCCGTAGGGCGACGCGGCCTGGCGCGCAGGCTCAGTCGCGGCGCTGCCGCTGCTGCGTCTGGCCCCCCGGCTTGCGCTTGCCGTCGAAGAAGTCGAAGACCCGCGCGAGATTGGGGACGACCACGTCCACATGGTTGCCGCCGGGCACCTCGATGTACACGTGATCGACGCCGAGCGCTTTCATCGCCGTCACCATGGTTCGCGATCCGGAGACGTTGACGGTGGGATCGGCGTCCCCGTGAATCACGATCTGGGGAATGTGGCGGAACGATTCGATCGACGCCGGGTTGCCGAGGCCTGAGAACGGCGCCAGCGCCGCCCAGATCGCCGGGTGCTTCGCGGCGATCGCCCACGTCCCGATCGCGCCCATCGAGTGTCCCATCAAATAGATGCGCGCCTCGTCGATGGCGTAGTCGCGCCGCACCCGCGCCAGGACCTCCATGACATCCTGCTCGCTCAGCTCGACGCGCCGGCGGTCGGCCGGGGACGCATCCGTCGCCAGGCGGAACCCGTAGAAGCCGTCACTGCGGAAGCCGAGCGGCGTGACGACGATGTAGCCACGCTGCTCCGCCAGCGTCGGGACCGTCCGGCCGTACGAGTCCATGAACGAGTCTTCGTTGGCGCCGAGGCCGTGCAGCGCGACGACCAGCGGGTAGCGGCGCGAACGGTCATACCGGGTCGGCACGTAGACCCGGTAGGGCATGATCTCGCCGGCGGCGGCGAGCAGGTAATGCCGCTCGAATCCCCCGGTCCGTCCGGCGAACGGATCACGCCCGCCGGCCGCATCCGCGGCGATGGCCTCGGCCGCCGCCAGTTCCGCGGCGACGTTGAACGAGCCCAGCTCGACGACGCCGCGGTTGACCTTGCGGATGTAATCGCCCGGGTAGCGCAGGTCGTCGCCGACGCCGGCCGCGGCAGCCGCCGCCTGCGCTTCCAATCGTTCCAGACGCTGGTCGATGCCCTTCAGGAGCGACAGGCGCAGGCTCACCGTGCCGAGCGGCCGCTCGCCGTCCGCCACGCTCACCTCGAGAACGTGGACGCCGTCGTCGAAGCGCGAGAGGTCGAGATCCATCGGGAACGGCGACTCGCGCAGGTCGCGTGCGACGTAGTCGAAGCGTCCCAACGGTGTGGCCGGGACGGCGGGCGCCGCGGGAGCGGTCGGCCCCGCAGGCGCCTGCGCCGCCAGCGGGCGAATCGACGCGGTCGCGGTGAGCGGCTGCGACAGCGTGATGGCGGGAGCGAAGATCTGCTCCAGGCGCACGATGTGGGGACGCGCCGAATCGACCACCACCGCCGGCGCACGCAGCACCAGCGAGCTTTGGAACTCCTCCGTGTCCGTCCACGGTCGTCCGGCCAGTACGGCCAGGCCCTTGGCGAACAGCCGCCGCACGTCGCCGCTGCGTCCGCTGGCCATCGCCTCGGCGAGTTGCCGGTCGATGCCGTCGATCTCTGCTTTGACGGCGCCCTCGGGCTTGACCGTGCTCTTCTGCGTGTTGTAGCGGACGCGGAGCGAGTTGAGGTTGGGCAGCGCCTGCGCCCAGGCGCTGGTGACGGTGGCCATCACCACAAGGACCATGGCGCACGCCCGCAGCGTTTTCAACGGATGCATCGACATGGCAACTCCTCCCGGTGCGAGGTGGCCGACGGTCGGGCAGCGGCATCCTAGCATGTGGCGCCCTCTCCGCCGATCGCCGGCAGCCGATGCGGCCGCGGCGTCACCGGAAGTGACGCGGGGGTACCCGGCTCGAGGGGCGCGGTTCGCGGTTACTGATCGTGGTCGATCACCGTGAGTTGCAGGTGGTGGTCGGCGCCGCGGGTAATGGCGTAGTCGATATCGTACTGGGCCGCCAGCGCCTGTCGGCGGGCGGGCGCGGTCCCCGGAGCCAGGAACTCGTCCGCCGCGGCCGCTCGCTCGATCAGGCCCGGATCGGCCGGGTTCAGGTTCCCGAAGCTCTGGGCCATGACGGCAGCCGGCCGGGCCGACGGAATGAGCAGGCTCAGCTCCCGGTCGGCGACGACCATGGGCCTTCCCGCCACTCCGTGGAGCAGCGCGCGAATCTCGGCCGCTTGCGCCAGCGCCGCGCGATCGGCGGCCGCGCGGGCGAATCGCGCCGCGATGTTCTCGCGGTACAGCACCAGCCCGGCGACCAGCACTACCAGCGAGAACGCCAGCCGTCGTCGCTCGCCACGCAGCGTCTGCCGCGCCAGCCACCCGACGCCGGCCACCAAGGTCAGGGCGGCGAGAAGGACGGCCACGGCCATCAGGCGCCGCAGCATCCAGAACGGCACGACGCGCGACACGACCGCGAACACCACCGGGTTGTACATGTAGTTCACGCCGACCGCGAACATCGCGCCGAGAAACGCCAGCGGAAAACGGCGGCGTCGCATCAGCACGATGAGCAGCACCGTCATCGCCGCCGTTGGGAAGATCCACAGCGAACTGGTGACGCTCAGGTTCTGGATGGTGATGCCGAACAGACGGTTCGTGGACAGCTCCCACCGCAACTCCTGGCTCATCGCCGCCATCCCGTAGTTGGGCTGAAGCACGGAGATCAGGAAGAACGGGACCCCCGGCATGAACGCGGCGAGCAGGGCCGTGGCGCCGTGCATCCACCGGCGCCCTTGATAGAGTCGCCAGGCCATCCACCCGCCGAGGACGGGAGCGATCGCCAGCAGAAACAGCGCCCAGTGCCCGACATGCATGACGCCCAGAGCCGTACCCGACACGGCGAGGGCGCCGTACCCACGGGCGGATGGTCGGGCGAGCGCGTCCCAGAGCTGCACCAGGAGCAGCGGCAGGACCAGGTAGCTGGTAATCACAGACGGCACCGCGTGGTCGGACGCGAGGCCCAGCATTCCCGCCGACCCCAACACCGCCAGCGCGCTGAGCCAGCGGCGGCGAAAGACTCTGAGCGCGAGCAGTTCCACCCCGCCAAAACAGAGCAGCCGGAAGAACCAGGCCGATTCGTGCCAGAACTCCAGCGGCGGCGCGCCGGTGAGCCACGACCCGGCGACGTGCAACAGGTGAATCACGTTGACGTGAAACGCCGAATTGATCACCGCAAGCGGCGAGTGCGGATCCTGCAGGGTGAATCCGACGTGCTGGATCTCAACGATCTTGGCCGCATGCATCTCGGCGTCGAATCGCGCCGACCCCGGCAGCCACAGCGTCGCCGCCACGACCGCGAGCGCGACCCACATCGGCCGCGAGGCCAGCGAGACGCGCAGGGGGCGGAGGGCAGATTGGTTCGGCAGGCGCCACAGCAAGACCGGGAGCGCCGCCGCGACCGTCAGCAGATAGCCGAGTGCGGCCGTGCGTGCACTGAGTCCAGCCCAGAACGCGACGATCGTGAGCGGCGTCAGCGCCGACGACGTGAGCACGAACGCCCAGACGAGCGTGCCCAGCACGCCGTAGCGAAAGTCCCTGGGGAACCAGAGGCGAATCAGCGCCAAGCCAGGGACGAGGGTGGAACACCAGAACAAAATGCTCATACCGCTCCCGGTTTCCATCCATAACCATTCACCCGATGGTCACCACCCTGGCCACGCCCGCAGCCAGGCGGCCGATACTGCCATCCCGCCGTCCCGCAGGCCGCGTGCCAGGTCGAGGCGCAGGCCGCCGGGCGCCCCGGCAATCCCGACTCTGACCCCCACACCCAGGTCGACGTCCGTGCGCGGGCCGGCGATTCCACGCGCGAAGCCGAGCCGGGCGACATCCGCAAAGGCCGCGACGTCGAACTGCGCCAGCCCGCGGCTGACGACCGGGCGCCGGTGCTCGAGTGTCGCGTGCATGAGAATCTGCCCCAGCCGCTCGGCGCGCACGGCACCGTCCGCGAGCAGCGGGTGGGCCCGCAGCAGCGGCGCCCGCGCGACGCCCGTGCCGGCACCCGGCCAGAGGTCGAGCGGCGCCGCGGCACTGACGAGGTGCAACCCTGCCTGCCCCGTCCAGCGCGGTCCCGCCTCCCGCGTGCTGCGCGCCGCCGCCGACAGCGACCCGCTTCCGAATCCGGCGGCGCCGCGACGCCGCGGCCACGCGCTGCCGTCCACGCGGAGCGCAAGGCGGTCGATCCACAGCCGGCCTTCGACGGCGGCGGTCGCCGACACGAGGTTGCCGCGATCGGCCCAGTGATCGAGGGCGCCGCCCACCTCCCAGCGAAACGCGCCCGAGCCCCAGTCGGCAAAGGCGATCGCGGCGCGCCGGCGATCGCTCGCCAGGCGATCGGCGTCGGGTGCACGATAGGTCTGCCGCTCCCACGACCCGTCGAGCCGCCAGAGCCCGCTCCAGGGCCCCAGGCGAGGTGCGGCCAGGCTGAACGCCACGCGCGGCCGGCCCTCCCACCATCGCCCGGTCATCGTCCACAGTTCGCCATTTCCGGTCGGGCTCGCCACGTCGAGGCTCGCCTCGCGGGTGGTCGCCGCACCGAGCGCGGCGGCGAGCAGGCGGGCGCGTGAAGTGGCGACGAGCGGATGCTCGACGACCGCGACATCCACGGTCGCCAGGCCGTTCGCGGTGGGAGTGTAGCTCACTCGCGACCCGCCAACGGCGGGGAGTGCCGCGACCCGTCGTGCCGCTCGCGCCAGGTGACTGGCCGTCAACACGGTCCGCGGCGGCAGGTTCACCAGCCCCGCCACCACGTCGTACTGCGTGCGCGTGAGCCCGTCGATGCGGGTCAGGTCCACGCGCGGCTCGTTCCGGCGGTTCCATGCCGTGAGCGCGCCGGCCGGATCCTCGGCCAGGAACCGGGCCGTGGCCAGCAGTTGCCAGGCGTGCAGGTCCGTTGGCTCGCGCGACACGGCTTCTTCCGCCAGCGCCGCGGCGTCCATCCAGCGCTCCTGCAGGAACCGGATGCCTGCCAACTCCCGCGGCCCCGCGCTGAGCGTCGCGCACGACTCGCGGACCACCGACAACAGCGTTTCGCCGCCGGCCACATCGCCCGCGCGCGCCAGCGCGATCCCGCGCGCGAGCGGTTCGCGGCACGCGCCAGCCTGGCCCGCGGGCGGCAGGGGGGCGCGATCAGGAGCGTCACGCGGCCCCGCGAGCGCCGCGTTCTCGTCTGCGGGAACGACGAGCAGCGTCGTCCGTCCGGTGGCGGTCCAGGCGCGATCGAAGGTCGTCGCGTCCGCGACCCGGAACGGGCCGCGGGCCGGGTCGTGGAACACGACGCCCGACTCCGCCCACGCGACGACGACGACGTAATGGTTGCGGCCGGGGCGATCTTCGATGAGGGCGATCACCGGGCGGCCGCGCGCGAGGTGTCCGCGCACGTCGGACGCCGACCCGGCCGACGGCCACGCGCGCCACCCCCGGTCGCGGATGGCGCGCGTCAGGTCGCCGAGCGTGATCCCCGCCGCGGTGTCGCTGACCAGGGCCGCGAAATCCTCGGCGTGGACCCCGGTCGCATGCCAGTAGCGCAGCACCATCGCGGCCGCGGCGCCGCCGCAGAGCGCTTCGCTCTGCGGCACGAACGGCACGTCGAGCAGCGGCGTCCCCGCGGCACGGCCGTGGGCCGGCACGATCGTGAGCAGGCACGCGATCGCCAGCGTGCGAATCGGCATCGCCGCTGTCTCAGGCGACGATGATTAGGATGATCACGAGTAGCCCGATGATGATCCACAACAGGTTCAGGCGAACGGTCTGTCCACCTGCGATCTCGTCGTTGACCGTCTGCGCCTGGGCCGCCGCCCGATCGAGCTCACCGCCGTCGAGGGTGGCGACCGCCGCCTGCGCCCGAGCGACATCGAGGCCGAGCCGTTCGGCGACCCGCTGCACGTCGGGCTGCTGCAGCGCGGTGCGTACGGTCTGCCGCTTGGCCTCGGTCGTCGCCGCTCGCGCAGCCAGCGCCTGATCCATTCCCTGCGACTCGACGACGTGGGCCTGCTGGGCCCGGACGGGACCGACGGCGAACACGACACACAGGGCTACCAACAACGCTCTCTGGGCACCTCGCATGGATCTCCTCCGTCCTGTCTATTCAGCTCATCAATGGACGACAACTGCAGGCCGAGCGAGCAAACCGGGTGCCAGAAGAGCTATTGTGGCGCGCTCTTCGCCAGGTATGCCCGACCCTGGCGCCCGACGATATCGACCAG
The DNA here is from genome assembly GCA_963707795.1 of uncultured Acidobacteriota bacterium. Taxonomy (GTDB): domain Bacteria; phylum Acidobacteriota; class Vicinamibacteria; order Vicinamibacterales; family UBA2999; genus JACCSI01. The sequence goes on from OY970174.1 coordinate 3,744,411, forward strand.
GTTGCCCATGGCCACGTGCACGTCGATCAGATGGAGGCCCCAGGCAGCGACGACCTTGCCATTACTGAGCACGTCGCCGCCGATATCGTCGGCCCGCGGGTCGTGGGGATCACCGTTGACGGTGACTTCGAGATACGAGCCCTGCGCGTTGACGACGCAGCGGCCGCTGAGCAGACCAGGCACGCTCACGAATGGCGTGTTCACCGCCACCGCGGGTGTGGTCCACTCGCGGCCCGGCGCGCTCAAGTACGCGTGCAGGGCCCCGGCGCCGCCCGCGAGCGCCGCGGGATTGGTGCAGGCGGCCTCCATCCCTTCGCCCGCGACGCGGCCGAATCGCGACTCGGCCGGCGGAGGCACGTCCGAGCGGAAGCTCACGTAGGCCACGATGCAGCCGGTCTGATCGGCCCTGCGGCACAACGGCATGTGTTTGAACGCGCCCCCTACCGGCTGGCCGCGCGGGACGGCTACGTTCGTGCCGAGCAGGAGCGCGGAGATGATCCGTGCCTGCGTCGGCGTACCGTCGATCTCCTCGCGGATGAGTTGCGTGAGTACGCCCGCACCCTGCGAGTGGCCGATGAGCACGACGCCGCGTCCCTTGTTGTCCGTCGCCAGGTAGTGCCGCCACGCGTCGCGGACGTCGCGGTAGGCGAGCGCGCGATCGGCGCTCATGGGCGAGCCGGCGGTGTTGGCGCGCAGCGCGGTGAGCGTGAACTGGCGGTACAGCGGCGCGAACGGACGGCACTCGGACGCAAAGCGGGCGAACTGGGCGCGGATGACGTTGCGCTCCTCCGCACCCGGGGTCATGTCACTGTTGGCGGTGCGGTCGAGAGAGACCGTCGGGTAGACGTAGAAACAATCGAAGGCGGGGCGGGGGTTCGCCGCCCACTCCTCGCGCGACAGCCGGCCGTCCTCCGCAATCACCGTGGTGGTCAGATCGACCGCGCACGCGTCCTCGGCCGGCGCCAGTCCCGGACGACACAGCCACGTCGCGGGTTTGCTGTAGTCGTTGCCCGCGGCGGCCGGCTGGCCGGGGGCCTGTGCGAACGGCGTGGCCGCAACGCCTGCCAGGAACATCGCGCCGGCGAAAAGTCGTCGCACCATGATTTGGCCCTAGCGTTTTCGGGAGAGGAACGCGGCCGCCTGCCGTTCCACGAGCTCCACCAGATTGCCCATCGCGAGGTTGACGTCGATGAGATGCAAGCCCCAGTTCGCCTGCACCTTGCCCACCGCGCCCAGATCGCCGGGGATGTCGTCCGCACGCGGATCGGCTGGGTCGCCGTGCACGGACACCTGCAGAAAGCGACCGTGCTCGTTGGTCGCGCACTGAGCCGACAGCAGCCCGGGCACGCTGACGAATGGCGTCTCGATCAAGGGTGCGCCGGCCACCCATTGGTGCTTCTGCGGCGTGTTGCTGGCAATCAGGCTTCCGGCGCCGGTGAGATACGCGCGCAGGGGCCCGCTTCCGCCCTCGAGCGCCGCCGGATTGGTGCAGGCGGCTTCCATGCCCTCGCCCGCCACCCGGCCGAACAGCGTGTTGGCAGGCGGCGGGAGGGTCGATCGGTACGCGGCGAAGGAAACGAGGCACCCGGTTTGTGACGGGGAACGGCAGAGCGGGATGTGCTTGAAGGCGCCTCCGACGTCCTTGCCCCGGGGCACCGGCACGCTGGTGCCGAGGAGGATGGCTGACACCAGGCGCGACTGCACGGGCGTGCCGTCGATCGCGTCCGCGATCAGCCGGGTCAGCACCATCGCTCCCTGCGAATGGCCGATCAGCACGACACCACGACCATCGTTGTCGCGCGCCAGGTAGTGGTTCCAGGCGTCGAGCACGTCCCGGTATCCGGGCCCCTCGTCGAGCGCGAGCCGGCTGCCGCCGGCCATCGCGGCGCGCAACCCGCTCAGCGTGACCTGCCGATAGAGCGGCGCGAACGGCCGGCAGTGCGAGGCGAAGCGCGCGAACTGCTGGCGAATGACGTTGCGTTCTTCGTCGCCCGCGGTCATGTCGCTGGTCGGCGCCGGATCGGCGGACACCGTCGGGTAGACGTAGAAGCAGTCGATGGGCGCCGCCGGATTGGCCGACCACGCCTCGCGCGTAATTGCCCCGTCGGCCGCCACCACCGACGTCGTCAGGTCGATGGCGCAGGCATCGTCGCTCGAGCCCGGACGGCACAGCCACGCCTCTCCGCGGCGGTAGTCGTTGGACGGCTGCGCGGCCGCCGCCGCGGCCGGCGGGGGCGCCTGTGCGACGGCTGGACGGCCGGCCCCGAGCACGACACTGCACAGCAGCGCGACGGCCAGGATTCGAAGCACAGCCCCTCCGGTCTGCGACCGCGGCGCGCGCGGTGCGGTCAATGCGTCAGCGCGTAGAGAACGACGTTGATGCCCAGCGCGTAGCCGTCGATCGCGAAGTGGTAGAAGTAATTCGGATCATCCCCCTCGCGTTCCCACGAATCGCCGATGTCGGTGTTGTGCGTCATCAGCACCATCACCCGGCCGCTGCCATCGACGATGGCGCGGGCCGTCGGCGTGGCGCTGTCGGCGCCGCGCTCGGAGGTGTCGCCGCCGCTGCCCATCCAATAGTTGATCGACGGAATCTGCGGCACCCGCCGGACGACGAAATGCGTGCGGAAGAGCGGATGATCGGGCGGCAGCTCGACGATCGGATACTGCCCGGCGGGAAACACCTGGCGCAGCTGCCGCTCCCACGACTGCCAGGCGTAGCTGCCCCAGAAGTCGTCTGCCCAGAGGAACCCGCCCTTCAGCAGGTAGGCGCGCAGCTGCGCGACATCCTCGTCGTCGAAGTAGGCCGCGCCGACCTCGGTCATCATCACGAACGGGCACTGGAACAGCGCCTCGTCGGTGAGCCGCACCACGAGGTGATTCGGGTCGCGCGCGCCATCGAAGCTGACACGCGTACGCGTGAGCTCGGAGAGCCGGATCGAAAGATTGACGTCGGCTTGGGGATAGTCCACGCCCCATCCGCCGCCGTCGCCACGCCCGCTGCGGTACGCCACCCGGCAGAAGTGGTAGGCGCCATCGGCGTCCGCCGGCGACGCGAGACGCACCGACGGCGCGAAGCGGCCGCGCCGCTGCGCCAGCGCATCGCTCGACGCGGCAGCCAGCGCCACGACCAGCAATCCGCACGCGGCCCGGAAGAGCACAGGCCCAGTGTAGAGGGCCGCCGCGGAAACGCAAGCGGCAAAACACGTAAACTCCGGGGCATGGACGCCGAGTCTCCCGTGCTGTCCGTGCTGCGCCGGCTGCTGCTGCTGCTCCTCGCGGCGGGGATCCTGGCCATGGCGGCCGACCTGCTCCTGATTGGCCACGTCGAGGACACCAATCAGCTCATCCCGCTGGTCGTCGGCGGCGCCGGGATGGCCAGCGTCGTGTGGGCCGCCCTCCGCCCGACGCTGGCCGGCCTGCGCGTGCTGCAGTTCGTGATGCTCTGCTTCATTGGCACCGGACTGATCGGCATCTCGCTCCACTTCCAGGCCAACGCCGAGTTCCAGCGCGAGATCGATCCGGCCATCTCCGGCCGCGAGCTGTTTTGGAAAGTCAGCGAAGCGACCGCGCCGCCGGCGCTGTCGCCCGGGCTCATGGTTCAGCTGGGCCTGCTCGGACTGGTGTATACCTACAAGCATCCCGCCCTGCGCGAACCCGCGCCGGGCGGCACCGGGAGTCAGGCATGAGATTCGGCACGGTGGTACTGGCGGTGGGCGTCCTGCTGATGGGCGCTCCGACGAGTGCACAGGTTGGCAAGTCGCAGGGACTGATGGACGTCAACACGGCGAGCGAAGCGGACCTGCTCAAGGCGCCGCACATGACGCCCGCGACCGTGAAGGCCATCATTGCCGCGCGTCCGTTCGGCAGCGTGATCGACCTCAACAAGGTGCTCCTCGCGCACAACATCTCCCCGGCGCAGGCGACCGCGTTCTACGAGAAGGCTTTCGTGCACATCAACCTGAATACGGCCACGGCGGAGGAGATCCTCCTGATCCCCCGCGCCGGCAAGCGCATGGCGCACGAGTTCGAGGAATACCGCCCGTGGCGCACCTGGGCACAGTTCGACAAGGAAATCGGCAAGTACGTCGGGGCCCAGGAGACGGCGCGCCTGGCCCAGTACGGCTTCATCCCCCTCAACTTGAACACCGCGACCGACGCGGACATCCTCACGATCCCGGGCGTCGGCCAGCGCATGCTGCACGAGTTCAAGGAGTACCGGCCCTGGAAGACCGGAGCACAGTTCGACAAGGAAATCGGGAAGTACGTCGATCAGAAGGAAGTGCAGCGCCTCAAGCGCTACGTCGTCATTCCGTAAAGACCCGTCGGTTCGTCCCCACCAAGGGCAGGTCAGGGCGCCCGTTGGCCGTCCGGCCGAGCTGACCCGGCTGGCCGAAGGTCCCCCCGGGCGTTGACGGCAGCTACGCGGTTGCGCTATACGGAAGCCGGCCGCCCATGCGAAAGCAGTCGCGCAAGGTTGTGCACGGCGTCTTCTCCCGCCCCTTCATGAGGAAGGCTGCGGGGCCGCCCGGGCTGGCAGGGGTCTGGTTCGGTGTCGCGCATCCGCCGGGGATGGGCGGCAGGATCGAATCCGGCTGCATCTCGAACGCTCACTAGCGAGACCACATACGAATGCTCCCCGACGTGCGCCTCGTCGTGGAGTCGGCAACGCAGGTGGCACCGGCGCCGACAGGTCCGGCGGCGCGGTGCCCGAGACCCCGACCAGGGGTGATGAACGTTGGACCCTCGACGTCGTCCCGATCGTTGCATGCACGGCGCCCGCGATACTCGTGTCGCGAGCCCTTTGTCAGACCGTGAGTACTAACCAGTGTGGTGCCTGCCGCCCGCGCGGGCGTGTTCAGGCTGGAAGGGGGCTGGTGATGCGCAGGTCCTGGTTGCAATCTCTTGTCGTCATTTCGTGCCTGGCGATGCCGTCGGCGGCGGCAGCGCAGACGAGCGGCATCTCGGGGGTCGTCAGGGATGACTCGGGCGCCGTGCTGCCCGGGGTCACGGTCGAGGCCGCCAGCCCGGCGCTGATCGAGAAGGCGCGCACGGCCGTCACCAATGCCGAGGGCCGGTACACGATCGTGCAGCTGCGCCCCGGCACCTACACGGTGACCTTCACCCTGCCTGGCTTCGGCGTGGTCAAGCAGGAAGGCATCGAGCTCACCTCGGACTTCACCGCCAACGTCAACGCCGACCTCAAGGTCGGCACGCTCGAGGAGACGATCACCGTCACCGGCGAATCGCCGATCGTCGACACGCAGGCGGTGACGCAGCGGCACGTCATGACCCGCGACGTGCTCGATGTCCTGCCCACCGGCCGCAACATCCAGGCGGTCGGGATCATGATCCCCGGCACCAGCCTGGCGCTCGGCGGCGGCGGCGCGCTGTCGCGCGACGTCGGCGGGTCGGGCAACCTGCAGCAGTCGCCGCTCCAGTATCGCGGGTCCGGCGACACGGTGCAGACGGTGGAAGGGCTGCGGCTGAACAATCTCTGTGCCCAGGGCGCCTACAGCGGCGTGTACTGGAACGATGCCAGCTTCGAGGAGCTCAGCTACGTCACCGGCGCGGATTCCGCCGAGATGGGACAGGGCGGGATGCGCGTCAACATGGTGCCGCGCGACGGCGGCAACCAGTTTCGCGGCCAGATGTTCGGCAACTTCGCCGCCGAGTCGTGGACGTCCGACAACTGCGGGTCGCCGGGGTTCGTCAACGGCGTGCTGCAGCCGTGCACCCGCTCGAACCTCGCTGGCAGCACGACGTTCAACGCCAACAACCGGCTGACCAACGTCGACGAGATCCAGAAGATCTGGGACGTCAACCCGTCGATCGGCGGCCCGATCAAACGTGACCGGCTCTGGTTCCACTACACCTTCCGGCACTGGGGCTCGGAGAAGACCAAGGCGGACAGCTACTTCGACGCCAACGACTCGCCCTTCGTCTACGTGCCCGACTTCAATCGCCCCGGCATCGACGATGGCCACATCGTCAGCAATGCGATCCGGGTGTCGTGGGCGGCGACCGGCCAGGACAAGGTCTCCGTCTACCACGACAACCAGCGGAAGTACCGGAACCACTGGGGGATCTCGGCGCTGATTCCGCCCGAGGCGGCCGGGGTGCAGGTGACGCCGACCAGCTTCGTCAACGTGACCAAGTGGACGCGGACCCAGACCAACCGACTGCTGCTCGAAGGCGGCGTCGGCATCTACAACCAGGAGTACACCGAGCTGTACCAGCCGAGCGTCACCGGGCTCGCCGACAAGGTCTGGGACCTCGAGGCCATCCGGAATTCACGGGTCTACAACGTCGTCGATCAGTCGAACAACCGGCAGGCGAATGCGTGGCCCAACCCCGCCGACCACTTCTCGGTGCTGCGGACGTTCATGGGCGCGGCCTCGTACGTGACCGGCTCTCACAACTTCCGCTTCGGTGCGACGCTGACCAACGGCGACTGGCGGCTGCTCACGGCGTGGACCGGCGACGTCCAGCCGATCACCTACAACGCCGGGCGGCCGGTTCAGGTGACGCTGCGGCTGCCCTCCGACCGCCGCAACGGCATCAAGGCCGACACGGGCCTGTTTGTGCAGGATCGCTGGTCGATGGGCCGCGTGACGTGGAACCTCGGCCTGCGCTACGACTGGTTCATCGGCGAGACGCGAGAGAGCGAAGTCCTGCCCAGCCGCTTCGGTCCGGGCACGACCTACGGCAAGTGTTCGGACGGCAAGGCGGCGCCCGGGTGCGCGGGAACGGTCCAGGACTGGAAGGACATCTCGCCGCGGGTCGGCTTCGCGATGGATCTCTTCGGCGACGGCCGCACCGCGGTCAAGGCCAGCGTCGCCCGCTACGTGGCGGGCCAGCAAATCGCGGTGGCCAACCAGGTCAACCCGGTGACCGCCCTCAGCCTGTCGGACACACGGCCGTGGACCGATCTCGACGGCAACGGGCTGCCGCTCGACGCCAACGGCAACATCCAGTTCAACGAACTGTCGAACTCGACCGCCACGCCGACCTTCGGCCGCAACGTCTCGACGACGAGCTACGATCCAGACGTGCTCAACGGGTGGGGCAAGCGGCCGTACAACATGGAGTACACCATCGCCGCGCAGCATCAGCTGGCGAGCCGCGTCTCGCTCAACGGCGGCTACTACCGGCGCACATTCGGCAACCAGACCTTCGAGGACGACGTACGGTTCGACGCCAACGACTACGACTCGTTCTGCATCCAGGCGCCGGTGGATCCGCGGCTGCCCGGCGGCGGGGGATATCAGGTCTGCGGCGTACAGGACCTGAAACCCGCCGTCTTCGCCCAGCAGCGCCCGGCGAGCACACTCATCCGTTTCTCGGACGACTTCGGCGGAGAAACGAACATCTATCAGGGGTACGACATCAATATCGAGGGCCGGTTCCGCAACGGCGCGTTCCTCAAGGCCGGGATCGGCGCGACCTCGCGGACCTTCGACAACTGCAACCTGCTGCAGGCCGGCATCGATGCCACGACGGTGACGGCAGTCACCGCCGCTACCGTGTCAACGCAAGGCTCGGAGACCTACCCCGACGGCGGTCGGCAGTGCCATCGCGAGTATCCGTATCGGCCCGATATGAAGCTGTCGGGCTCGTACTTGCTGCCCTGGAGCATTCAGCTTGCGGGAACCTACCAGTTCAGTCGCGGTGTCCAAACCGGCGGAGCTGGGCCGACCATCGCCGCCTCATGGGCGATCCCGAGCGCCCTGGCGCCAAGCGTGGGGGCACGGACGTGGACCGGCGTCGGGTCGCGGACCGTGCAGCTGATTCAGGAGGGGCAGTTCTACGGCGATCACAACCTGAGCCAGCTCGATCTGCGGGTGGGCAAGCGGTTCGACATGGGTCAATACCGCCTGCGGGTGGACTTCGACGTCTACAACGTCTTCAACAGCAGCTGGCCGTACACGGTCAACGCGGCCTACTCGACGGCGTCCACCAGCACCTGGCAGCGGCCGACCAACGTCCTGCAGAGCCGCTTCTTCAAGCTGGGCGGGCAGATATCGTTCTAGGGCCTGGCGGGGGTCGGGCTCGATAATGAGCCCGACTCCCGTGCGCGCGCGTAGCTGCCGTGTCTGGCTCGTCTCGCTGATCTGTGCGTCCGCGCCGGCGCCCGTCCTGGCGCAGGCATCACACCCGCCCCACCGACTCGACCCGATTCCGCTGGACGTCCTCGAGCGGCCGCTGCCCGCGGGCGGCGGCCCGTCGCTGGCGCACGCCGCGGCGACGGCGTCGAAGGACGCGCAGGCGCTCTTCGAGCGTGGGCTGGCGCAGCTGCACGTCTACGACTGGATCGACGCCGCGCGATCGTTCAATGCGGCGCTGCGCATCGACCCCGGCCTGGCGCTGGCCCGGGTCGGGCTGAGTGTCGCCTATGCCGAGCTGGGGCGGGACGCCGACGCGCGGCGCATGCTGGCGCTGGCGCAGGATGCCGCCGCCGCGCTGCCGGCGCACGACCGGCGGCACATCGAGGTGCGCGCCCTGCAGATGCGTGCCGAGGAGGCGCCCGCGGACGCGGCGCGCCTGGCGAGCTATCGGCGCGCGCTCGATGCCGCGATCGCCGAGTTCCCCGCCGACGTCGAATTCCTGCTGCTTCGCGGGATGGCCGAGTCCCCCGACCCGGCCGACCGCGGCCAGGGCAGCGGCGCCGGTGCGGCGCCCTATTACGAGCGTGCGCTCGCCCGCGCACCGGGGCACCTCGCCGCGCACCATTACCTCGCGCACGCGTACGAGAATGCGGGACGGCACCCCGAAGCCCTGACCCATGCCGCCGCGCTGGCCGCGCGGGCGCCGGCCGCCCCTCACGCGCGCCACATGCACGGTCACGGCCTGCGCCGAGCCGGCCGCATCACCGAAGCGATCGCCGAGTTCGAGACGGCCGACCGTCTCCACCGCGCATACGCGGCACAGGAAAAGATCGCCGCCGCGTACGACTGGCATTTCGCGCACAACCTCGGGCTGCTGGCAACCTCGCTCCGGTACGTCGGCCAGATGCAGCGTGCGGAGGCGCTGCTGAAGGCGGCGTTCGCCCTGCCGACCAGCCTGCTGGTGCAGGCCTACAACAAGCGCGACTGGCCGATGTTTCTGCGCGGCCGCGGACGCTACCGTGAGGCCGAGGCGGCGGCGCGGACGCTGATCGAGGATTCGCATCCGGTAATCCGGGCTACTGGACACATCGAGGCGGGGTTCGCGCTGCTGGCGCAGTCGCGCTGGGGGGAGGCGGCGGAGCAGTCCAACGCCGCGCTGCGGCTGCTGCGTGCGGCGCCCGGCGGCGCGATCGCCGCTCCTGCGCTGCTGGCCCTGCAAGGCGAGTTCAACCTGCGCACCGCCGACCGCGCCAAGGGCCGGGCGACCCTGGCCGAGGCCGCGCAGCGCATGCGGGCCCTGGCCGGTCCCGATGCCTGGAGCCAGACGCTGTTCGAGCTCGAAGCCATCGCCCGCGCCGCCCGCGCGGTGGGCGACTGGGAGTTCGCCGCCCGGATGGCCGCACAGATGATCGAACACGACCCTGCGTACGCCGGGTCGCATTACGCCATGGCCCTCGTCGCCGAACACGACGGCGACGCCGTGACGGCGGCGCGCGAGTTTGCCCTCGCCGTCGCCGGCTGGAAGGGAGCGGACGCGGACCTGGCGGAACTGGCGGACGCCCGGCGCGTGCGCCGGTAGCGGCTGGCACGGGTGTGGCGTGCGTTCGACATCGTTCGGGCGGATAATCGACGCGCGCGGAAACCGGACCGTCGTGGACGGCATATCACCCCGGACCGCCGTGCCGGACCATTCAATCGTCAGCGAACTCGTGGGAGCTGCCATGACCAGACTGTTTGGGGGGATGCTGCTGGTGGCCGCGGTCGCGATCGCCGCGCCGGGCGTTGCCGCGCAAGCCAAGACCGATCTCACCGGCGAATGGGTGTTCGACGTGCAGACCGAAGCCGGTTCGGGATCGCCGTCGTTCGTGTTCACCCAGGCCGGCGAGAAGCTCACCGGCAAGTACAAGGGCACGTTCGGCGAGGCCGACCTGACCGGCACGGTGACCGGAACGGCGGTGAAGTTTACGTTCAATGCCGACGCCCAGGGCACGCCCATCACGATCGTCTACCAGGGCGAGGTGGAGAACAACACCTCGATCAAAGGCACGGTCGATCTCGGCGGCGTCGGGTCCGGCACCTTCACCGGGAAGCGCACCAAATGAGACGCCGCACCGTCAGCCGCGCCCTGTCCCTGACTTGTGGCGCCACGGTCATGGCGGGGCTCGGCGCGGGTGGGGCCGTGGCGGCGCAGACTCCCACGGGCGATGCGCGGGCGCTCGGGGCACGGGTGTATGCGGAACGGTGCGCGAGCTGCCACGACGCGCCGGACGTGTCGCGCTCGCCCTCGCGCGCCAATCTCGGCGCGCGTGCGCCGCGCGAGATCCTCGCCGCGCTCGAGCCCGGCGGCGTCATGGCCGCGCACGGGCAGCCGCTCTCGGCGGCGGAGAAGGGGGCCGTCGCCACGTTCCTGTCCGCGATGCCGGCGGCCGAGGGGACACCGGTGCCGCCGTCCGGCGCCGCGGGACCGGCGGCCGTAGCCTCGCGCGACCCGTCGGCGGGCGTCTGTACGCCGTCGCTGGCCGCCGCGGCCATGCCCGATCCGGCATCGCTGCCGATGTGGAACGGGTGGGGCAACGACCTCGCCAACACACGCTTCCAGCCGGCGGCCGCCGCCGGATTGACCGCGGCGCAGGTGCCGGCGCTCACCCTGAAGTGGGCGTTCGCGTTCCCCGGCGCGACCGCGGCATCCGGGCAGCCCTCGCTGGTGGCGGGACGGGTCTTCGTCGGCAACAGCAACGGCTTCGTCTACGCGCTCGACGCGAAGTCGGGCTGCACCTACTGGTCGTTCAAGGCCGACGCCGGCGTCCGCACGGCCATTACCGTCGCACGGATCGGCGATCGCCGCTACGCCGCGATGTTCGGTGACACGCAGGCCAACGTCTACGGCGTCGATGCGCAGAATGGCGCGCCGCTGTGGAAGATGAAGGCCGACGACCATGCGTTCGCGCGCATCACCGGTGCCCCGACGTTCGCCAACGGCCGGCTGTACGTGCCGGTGTCGTCGGTGGAGGAAGTTGCCGGGGCGCGGCCGAACTACGCCTGCTGCACCTTCCGCGGCAGCGTGGTGGCGCTCGACGCCGCCACTGGCGTCCAGCTCTGGAAGAGCTACATGATTCCCGACCCGCCGCAGATCGTCGGCAAGAACTCGGCTGGCACGCCACAATGGCGCTCCGCCGGCGTCGCCATCTGGACCTCGCCGACGGTCGATCTCGCCGCGAACATGATCTACGTCGCCACGGGCAACGCCTACACCAGCCCGGCTGCCCCGACCAGCGACGCCGTCGTCGCGCTGCGCGTGAGCGACGGCGCGATTCAATGGGTGCAGCAGGTCACACCGGGCGACGTGTATGTCATCGGGTGCAAGCCGGGGGTCGAGAACTGCCCGGACAAGGTCGGCCCGGATTTCGATTTCGGCAACGCGCCGATCCTGCGGACGCTGGCCGGGGGCCGCCGCATCCTCACCCTGGGCCAGAAATCCGGTGTGGTCTACGGCCTCGACCCGGATGCCGGGGGGAAGCTCCTCTGGCAAGTGCGGGTCGGCAAGGGCGGCGAACTGGGGGGGATCGAATGGGGGTCCTCAGCCGACGAGGAGCACGTCTACGTGCCGGTGTCGGACGTGCTCCATCCCCCCGCGGAGGCGGGCGGCCTGCACGCCATCCGACTGGCCACCGGTGACAGGGCGTGGAGCGTGCCCGCGCCGGTGCTGAACTGCACCGCCGGCCGCGGCTGTACCGGCGCCCAGTCGGCGCCGACGACCGTCATTCCGGGCGTCGTGTTCTCGGGCTCGGTGGATGGCCATCTGCGGGCGTATTCCACCCGGGACGGCGCCATCATCTGGGATTTCGACACGATGCGCGCGTTCGAGACCGTCAACGGCGTCGCGGGCAACGGCGGGTCCATCGACGCCGCGGGACCGGTCGTCGCCGGCGGCCTGCTGCTGTCGAATTCGGGCTACGGGCAGTGGCGGGGCAAGCCGGGCAACGTCCTGCTGGCGTTCGGGTTGCCCGAGAAGAACTGACCGGCCCCCGCGGTTCAGGACAGGTTGGCGGCGGTGCCGAGGGTTTCGTAGACGACCAGCACGAGCGCCGCCCCGAGCCAGATCATCGCGTACATCGCGGGCGGCACCGTGGGCATCTTGTGCCGCAGCACCGGCCACGCCACCACGCCATAGACATACAGGGAAATCGCCGGCGGCCACGGCGCCGGCGTGCCGACCAGGCGCAAGGTGACGGCAGCCAGGATCGCCACGATGGCGGCCATGAAGTACGTCGGGTGATGCTCGGTCATGTCTCTGAACACGGCGTGAAGGAATTTTCGGTCGGCGGGGGTGGAAACTGTAGAGCAGCTCAGCCGTGATGATTCTACCGTAAACCTTGTCCGGCGGGAACCCGTCTACATCCCATGTCCGGCCGCGGTTACGTTCCGCCGGCGGCCTTTCGCGAGGGTATCCCATGATGCGCCGCTTCTCGTCCATTGTCACCCTGTGCCTGCTCGTCGGCATCGCGGCACCGGCTGCCGCGCAGCGGAATCGCGACCGCGATCGAGATCAGGATCGCGATCGGGGCCCGCGCGAGACCGAAACCGTCGAGCGGACGCTGAGCCTCGCGCCGGGCGGCACGGTCCGGCTCAAGACCTTCTCCGGCCGCGTCGCCATCACCGGCGGCGCCTGCCGAGGTGGTGATCAAGGCGGTGCGCCGCGCGTCGCGGGAGCGGCTCGACGAGATCAAGCTGGAGATCACCCAGAGCGGCAACGTCATCGACATCGACGCCAACCATCGGCTGGTCGAGCGTCGGAACGAGAACGTCGTCGAGACCGACTTCGAGATCCAGGTGCCGGCCGCGGTCACGCTGGACCTGCGCACGTTCAGCGCGCCGGTCACGGTGAGCGCCGTCACCGGGGAGATTGCCGTGGACGGGTTCTCGAGCGAGGTCCGCCTGAGCGACGTCGCCGGCCCGCTGCGGGTCAAGACGTTCAGCGGCGGCGTCGACGTGCACGCCCGCGACTGGACGGACGGCGATCACGTCCAGGTCAACACCTTCAGCGGCGACGTGACGCTGCGTCTTCCGGAGTCCGCGCGCGGCGACGTGACCTTCGACAGCTTCAGCGGCCATTTCAACAGCGACCTGCCGGTCACGTTGTCGTCGAGCAGCCGCCGCAACTTCCGTGGCGCGCTGAATGGCGGCGGCGGCAGCGACCTGCGGCTGAAGACGTTCAGCGGCGACGTGACCATCCGCCGGTAAAGTATCCTTGCCGGCGTGAATCGGTGGTGGAACCGGATCGGGCTCGTCACGCCGGAGCAGCGAGCCTGGGCGTGGTACGACTGGGCGAACTCCGCCTACTTCACCACCATCGTCACCGCGGTGTTTCCGTCCTTCTACGCGACCTACGCTGCGGCGGGCCTCGAGCCGGCGCAGGCGACGGCCCGCTTTGGTGCAATCACGACCGCGTCGATCGCACTGATCGCCGTCGTCTCGCCCGTTCTCGGTGCCGTCGCCGACTTCAGCGGCATTCGCAAGCGCCTGCTGGCCGGGTTCATGCTCATCGGCGTCTCGGCGGCCGCCGCGATGGCGTTCATCGGGCAGGGCGACTGGGTCCTCGCCTCCACGCTGTTCGTCGTCGGCAACATCGGCGTGTCGGGCTCGACGGTGTTCTACGACTCGCTGCTGCCGCACGTCGCGCGGCCCGATCAGACCGACCGCGTGTCGTCGGCGGGATATGCGCTCGGCTACCTCGGCGGCGGCCTGCTGCTGCTGCTCAACCTCGCATGGATCCTGCAGCCGGCCGCCTTCGGCTTCACCGACACCGCCATGGCGACCAAGGCCACGTTCGTGAGCGTGGCGGTGTGGTGGCTGCTGTTCTCGATCCCGCTGCTGCGGACGGTCCCCGAGCCGGCCGCGCAGCTCGAGGCCGGCGAGGGCGCGCACACGGCGGTGCTGCAGGCGGCGTTCGGCCGCCTCGGCCGCACCTTCCGCGAGATGCGCCGGTACCGGCACGCCTTCCTGCTGTTCACCGCGATGCTCCTCTACCAGGATGGCATCCAGACCATCATCCGCATGGCGTCGATCTTCGGCGCCGAGATCGGCATCGCCATCAACGCGCAGATTGCCGCGTTCGTCATGGTGCAGTTCCTCGGCATCCCGTTCGCGTTCCTCTTCGGCGCGCTCGGCGCCCGCATCGGCACCAAGCGCGCCCTCTTCATCGCGCTGGCGGTGTACACGCTCACCGCGGTCATCGGCTACTTCATGACCACGGTCACCCACTTTTTCATCCTCGCCGGACTGGTGGCGACGGTCCAGGGTGGCAGTCAGGCGCTCAGCCGGGCGCTGTTCGCGCGTCTGATACCGGCGAAGAAGGCGTCGGAGTTCTTCGGCTTCTATGCCGTCGCCGAGCGCTTCGCCACGGTGCTGGGCCCGCTCGTGTTCACCGTGAGCGTGGCGCTCACCGGCTCCAGCCGCAGCGCGATCCTGTTCATCGTCGTGTTCTTCGCCGCCGGAGCAGTGCTGCTGTCGATGGTGGACGAGCGGGCCGGTGAGCTGGCGGCGCAGGCGTGAGGCGCGCTACTGCGAGCCGCCGGCGAGTCTCGCCCGCGCATGCGGCCGGGCAATTGCCGCCTGCAGGTTGTGGACGTTCGACTCCAGGGTTCGCCGGTAGTACTGGCGGGCGTTCGCCAGGTCGCCCTTGGCTTCGTAGGCGCGCCCGATCAGGTCGAGGATGAACGGGTCGGCGAGGTTGCCCCGCGTCAGTTCGCCGATGGCGCGGTCGTAGTCCTTGCCGTAGTAGGCCACGTAGCCCGCGATCCAGTGGTAGATGTCGTTGTCCTCGGCCAGCTTGCCGCGCTGCTGCATGATGGAGTCGAACTCGCCGACCAGGCGCCGCGCCTCGTCGAGCTTCTGCTCGCGCGCCGCGATTCGCGCCTGCATGTGGCGCCAGCGCAGCTCCCAGAGCATGTGCTCACTCGCCGGCTGGCTGGGCTGCGGCTTCCATTCGCGGTAGCCGAGCTCGTACCACTTGCGTCCGCCGGCCGTGTCGCCGCCCTCGAGGAGAATCCGTCCAATCGACCGGGCCGACGCGGCCGCGCCGGCAGCATCGCCGTCGATCTGCTGTTGCCGCCGCACCGCGTCGTACTGCCGTTCGACCTCGGCGAGCTTGCCCTCGAACGCATACGAGAGCGCGAGCGCGCTCATCGCCTGATGGCGGACCGTGGGGGCCGGCGCCAGTTGCACCGCCCGCTGCAGATGCGTCTGCGCCTCGGGATACTGCCCCTTCAGATTGAGGAGAATACCGATCGCCAGCGATGCGTCGAAGGACCGTGGGCTGAGCCCGAGCGCCTGGCGGTACAGCCGCTCCGCTTCGTCGTGCTTGCCCAGCGTCATCAGCGTGCGCCCGCGCCGGACGAGGTCCTCGGCGTCCGGCGCCTGCCAGCCGCCGAGATGGGCGGCCGCGGCGGAGCCGCCACCAGCCGCAACGCCCATCGAGACGAGCAGCACGAAGGTCGGCAGGCGGCGCATGAGGCGCATTCTACCGCCACCCGAGCGGCCCGCGCCGCAGGCCCGGGTCAGGCCAGCCGCTTGCTCGAGCGCATCGTCGCCAGGAACAGGACCGCGATTCCCCAGGCCAGCAGCGCCACCGCCTGCGGCCAGAACGTCTCGAGGCCGACCCCCTTCAGGAAGATGCCGCGCAGGATGACCAGGAAGTAGCGCAGCGGGATCAGGAACGTCACCGGTTGAATCCACTCCGGCATGTTCTCGATGGGAAAGATGAAGCCCGACAGGTAGATCATCGGGGTCAGGAAGAAGAACGTCGTCGTCATCATCGCCTGCTGCTGCGTCGCCGAAATGGTCGAGATGAACAACCCGAGCCCGAGCGTGGACAGCAGGTAGACCAGGCTCATGGCGAAGAGCAGCGGCAGGCTCCCGCGCATGGGCACCTCGAACCAGGCGATGGCCACGGCCAGCACCAGCACGACGTCGAGCATGCCGATGCCGGCGTACGGCAGGAGCTTGCCGACGATCAGCTCCCAACGCGCCAGCGGGGTCACGTTCAGCTGTTCCAGCGTGCCCAGCTCCTTCTCCCGGACGATCGCCATCGCCGACAGGTTGGTCGTGATCACGAGGAGCAGCAGGGCGACGATCCCCGGAATCATGAAGTCACGGCTCTCGAGGTCCGGGTTGAACCAGACGCGGACGTCGGCGGTGACCGGGGGCGCCGGCATGCGCACGCCGGCGCGGGCCGCGAGGTCGCCCGCGTACCCGGCAATCAGCACGCGGGCATAGCCAAGGGCCACGGTGGTCGAGTTCGAATCGGTGCCATCCGCGACGATCTGGATGGTGCTGGTCAGCCCCTGCGCCACGCGCCGGCCGTAGTCCGGCGGGATGCTCAATGCCATCCAGGCGTCGCCGCGCTCCAGCCACCGGTCGACGTCGGCGGTCGAGCCGACCAGCCCGACGATGGTGAAATTCTCCGACGCCTCGAAGCGGGTCAGCAGATCGCGGCTCGCCGGCGACCGGTCGGCGTCGACGACGACGATGGGCACGTCCTTGACGTCGGTGGTCGCCGCATAGCCGAGGACGGTGAGCTGCAGGATCGGGGCGACGATGACGATGCCGAACAGCCGCGGATCGCGGCGTAGCTCGAGCAGCTCCTTGCGAATGAGGTGCGCGACGCGGGCGTTACCCACCGACCCTCCATTCGCGCGACAGCCGCGCCGACGCCAGGGCCAGCATCACCAGCGCGAAGACTGCCAGCGCCACCAGATCGGTCCAGAACGACGCCAGCTCGGCGCCCTTCAACACGACCGCGCGCAAGGCGACGAGGAAATACCGCGCCGGGATCGCGTAGGTGATCACCTGCACGGCCGCCGGCATGCTCGTGATCGGAAAGATGAACCCGGACAGGATGAACGTGGGCAGGAACGACGACAGCAGCGCCAGCTGGAACGCCACCTGCTGCGTCGGCGACACGCTCGAGATGACCAGCCCCTGGGCCTGCGCCCCGACCAGGAACAGGGCGATGGCCACGCTCAGCAGCAGCCAGGACCCACGCATCGGCAGGTCGAACAGCGCCATCGCGACGATGATGATGAGCAGCGCCGCCACGAACGACAGGACGAGGTACGGGACCGTCTTCCCCAGCACGTAGGTCGCCGGCCCGATCGGCGACATCCGCACCTGCTCCATCGTCCCGCGCTCCTTCTCGCGCACGACCGAGAGCGCGGTCGAGATGACGGCGGTAATCATCGAGATGTAGGCGATGAGGCCGGGCACCAGGAACAGCGTGCTGCGCAGCTGCGGGTTGTACCAGACCCGGGGCTCGAGCACGATCGGCGGCGGCGCCGACACCGGGCTGACGGCGGTCGAGACTTCGGCCACGATCGCCTGCGCGTAGCCCATCACCGTCGTCGCGGTGTTGGAGTTGTCGCCATCGACGATGACCTGCACGTGCACCGGCCGCCGCGCGACGACGTCGCGGCCATAGCCGGCGGGGATGACCAGCGCGGCGCGGGCCTCGTTGCGGTCGATCAGCCGCTCGAGGGCCGCAGCCGAGGTCACGTCGGCGACGAGGTCGAAGTAGCCGGAATTGGTGAACGCCGACACCAGGGCGCGGCTCTCCCGGCTGCGGTCGCGATCGTCCACCGCCAGGTGGACGTTGCGAATGTCGAAGTTCAGGGCATAGCCGTAGAGGAGGAGGAACAGCGCCGGCACGAACATCAGGATCATCAGCGTGCGGCGATCGCGCCGGATCTGCCGCAGCTCCTTCGTCGCCACGGCGAGAATCTTCCTCATCGCGCGTCCGCCTGCTCCTCGACCACGTCGAGGAACACGTCCTCGAGCGAGGGGCTCACCCGCGTCGCGGCGCGCACGGTCAGGCCGCCGCGCGCCAGCGCGTCGGTCAGGGCGGCGATGCCCGTGGCATCCGGGCGCAGGACCGCGTGCACCCCGGTGCCGAACAGGCTCGTTTTCTCGACCTCGGGCAGCGCCTCGAGCGCGGCGGCGGCGGCCACGGGATCGTCCGCCTGCACCTCGACGATCGGCCGATCGGCAAACCGTTCCTTGAGCGCCGATGCCGTGCCGAGCGCCGCCAGCCGGCCGGCGTGGATGATGGCGATGCGGTGGCAGTGCTCGGCCTCGTCCAGGTAGTGCGTCGTGACCAGCACCGTGACCCCGTCGCGGGACAGGGTGCCGATCAGATCCCAGAATCGCCGCCGCGACAGCGGATCGACGCCGCCGGTGGGCTCGTCGAGGAACACGATGGGCGGGCGATGCAGAATCGCACAGCCGAGCGCCAGGCGCTGCCGCCAGCCGCCGGCGAGCTCGCTCGTCCGCGTCTGCTCGCGTCCGTCGAGCCCGGCCATGTCGATCACGAAACGGCGGCGCGCCTCCAGCTCGTCGCCGCGCAGGCCGTAGATGCCGCCGAAGAACCGGATGTTCTGGTCGACGGTCAATTGCTCGTACAACGAGAAGCGCTGCGACATGTAGCCGATGCGCCGCTTGACCGCCTCCGGGTCGGCCGCGACGTCGACACCGCCGACGATGGCGGTGCCCGACGAAGGGCGCAGCAGGCCGCACAGCATGCGGATGGTGGTGGACTTGCCGGCGCCGTTGGCCCCGAGGAACCCGAAGATCTCGCCCGCCTCGACGCTGAACGACAGCTGGTCCACGGCGGTGAACGCGCCGAAGGTGCGGGTGAGCGACCGGACGTCGATCGCGGCCATGGTCACCGACCCAGGGCGCGCTGCAGTCGCGCGTCGGCCAGCCGGACGTTCGCCAGCGCGCGCGTGCGATCGAGCTCGGCCTGCAGCAGGACAATCTGGGCATCGAGCACGTCGGTACTGGTGGCGACACCCACGGCGAAGCGCTCGCCGACCACCCGGCGGGCTTCCGCGGCGCTGCGGACGGTGTCGGCGGCGGCGGGCAACGCCGCGCGCGCGGATTCGGCATCCAGCATCCGCTGCCGGATGTCGAGCGCGATCTGCGAATCGAGCTCCGCCAGCCGGGCGCGGCTGGCGGCCACGCCGGCTGCCGCTTCCGCGGCGGCCGCTGATACGCGGCCCCCATCCCAGAGCGTCCAGCTCGCTGCCACACCGACCTCCCACGATTCGCGCCAGGCGCCCCGCCGCGGGAAGATGTGCGGGTTCGGATTCGCGTAATCGACCGCGCCGGTCACGCTGACCGTCGGGCGACGGGCCGATTCCGCCGCCCGCCGGCGCTCGTCAGCCGCCTCCACGCGATGGGTCAACGCCGCGATCTCGGGTCGCGAGGCCGCCGGGGTCGGCGCCATCGGTTCCGCCGGTGCGGGCTCGAGCGCGTCGGCCGGCTCGACGTCGCCCGCCAGGCCGGTCAGGCGGCGTAGTTCTTCGAGCGCGCCGGCGCGCAGGTTGCGGGCCTCGATTGCGAGCAGCTGCTGGCGCGACCGCTGGCTCTCGGCGCTGGCGACCTCGTTCGGAGGAATCAGGCCATTGTCGAAGCGGCTGCGCACCTGGGCGACGTGCGCCTCGGCCTGCGCCACGGCGGCCGTGAGGACGCGGACCGATTCGGTGGCGGTGGCGAGCGCCCAGTAGGCACGCACCACCTCGAGCCGCAGGTCCGCGCGGGCGGCCTGCGCGTCGGCCCCAGCCGCCCGGGCCTCGGCCTCGGCGGCACGGCGCAAGGCATCGGGACGACCGCCCGAGTAGATCGGCCATTGCAGCGACAGGCGCGAGAACACGTTGTCCGGAATGTCGGGATAGATCACGCGGGTGCC
Organism: uncultured Acidobacteriota bacterium; assembly: GCA_963707795.1. Classification (GTDB taxonomy): domain Bacteria; phylum Acidobacteriota; class Vicinamibacteria; order Vicinamibacterales; family UBA2999; genus JACCSI01. Next base: position 3,764,259 of record OY970174.1, read on the forward strand.
GCCGCCGGGTATCGCCACCCCGAACTCCTCCACGTGATTGGTGCGCGTGTAGCCGGCGCTGGCGACGATGGCCGGGCGCGTCGCGGCCTCCTGGACACGAACCGACGCCGCGGCACCGGCTTCGCGGGCATCCGCCTCGGCGAGGCGATGACTGACGTCGAGGGCGCGCCGGACCGCCTCGTCGAGCGTCAGCGGCAGCGGCCCCTGGGCGCGCACAGGGGCGGCCGCAACCGCCAGCAGCAGGAATGGGAGGGTGCACCTGATGGTCATCGTCGATCACCCGCGGCGGTGGCCGCAGGCCTCCGTTCGCTCGCGGCTGCCGACAACCGCGCGATGTAGACGTCCTCGAGCGACGGCGTGATGCGACGGATGCTGGTCGGAGCCAGCGATCGCGCTGCGCCCTGCCGGAAGTCGTCGATGGCGGCGTCGCTGTCCGCCTCGAGCCAGACGTGCAGGCGATCGCCGAACACCTGCGCGTCGATGCCCGCCGGCGCCAGCGCCGCCTGCGCGTCCCGCGGCGCGGCGACGACCACCTCGAGCAGCGTGCCCGGCAGGCTGGCGCGCAGCCGCCCCGGTTCGTCGAGCGCGAGCAGGCGGCCGCCGTCGAGGAGCGCGACACGGCTGCAGCGCTCGGCCTCGTCGAGATACGGCGTGGACATCACGATCGTGATGCCCTCGGCGCGGAATCGCGACAGCAGCTTCCAGAACTCGCGCCGCGACACCGGATCGACGCCGGTCGTCGGCTCGTCGAGCAGGATGATCTCGGGTTCGTGCACCAGCGTGCAGGCGAGGGCGAGCTTCTGCTTCATGCCGCCGGAGAGCTGGTCGGCCAGGCGGGCGCGAAATCTCGTGAGCTGGGTGATGTCGAGCAGCGCGTCGCGGCGGCGCTGGTAATCGGCCACGCCGTGAATCTCGGCAAAAAACGACACGTTCTCGTCAACGGTCAGATCGCCGTAGAGACTGAACCGCTGCGAGAGATAGCCGATCCGGTCGGTGATGGCGCGATGGTCGGCCACCGGGTCGAGGCCGGCGACGCGCACGGCGCCGGCGTCGGCGCGGAGCAGGCCGCAGAGCATCCGGATCGACGTGGTCTTGCCGGCCCCGTCGGGCCCGATCAGACCGAACATCTCGCCGCGCTCGACGGTGAACGACAGGGCGTCGACCGCCACGGTGCGGCCGTAGCGCCGGCTGACGCGATCGAAGCTGAGGACCGGGGTGGCGTTCGATGCCGGCACGCCGGTCATGGCACCGTCTCCAGGGACATGACCGCCTCGACCGGCATGCCCTGCTTGAGGACGCCGTCGGCGTTGTTCACCGACACGCGCACCCGATACACCAGCTTCGAGCGCTCGTCCGCGGTCTGCACGTTGCGCGGCGTGAACTCGGCCTTCGGCGACAGGTAGCTGAGGGTCCCGGCCAGTCCGGCGCCGCCGGCATCGGTGAACACCGTCGCCGCCTGGCCGAGGCGCAGGCGCGGGACGGCGGGCTCGGGCACGAAGACGTCTGCCCAGACGTTGAGGAGGTCGCTGATCACGACGACCGGCGTGCGCGGCGGAATGACCTCGCCCACCTCGGCGAGCTTCTCGGTCACCACGCCGGCGATGGGCGATTGCAGCGACGTGTCGTCCACCGCCTTGGTTGCGGCCGCCACTTGCGCGGCGGCCGCCGCCAGGCGCGCCCGGGCCGCGGCGATCTCCTCGGGACGCGCACCGGCGCGGAGACGGGCCGTCGACTGCTCGGCGGCGCGCACGCGGCTCTCGGTCGCCTGCACCCGCTCGCGCGCGACGTCGCGGCGGGTGGCGGCATCGTCGCGCTGCTTGCGTGAGCCGGCGTTGGCCTGCAGCAGCGATTCGAACCGCTGCAGGTCGGTTTCGGCGGCCGCCAGTTCGGCGCGCGCCGCCGCCGCCTCGTCACGGGCCGCCTGCGCCTGGGCCTGTGCCTGGCCGATGTCCTCGCGGCGCGACCCCGCGAGCAGCAACTGCAGCCCTGCCTCCGCGTGGCGCTGGTCGGCGGTCGCGCGCTGCAGCGCCAGCTCGTGATCGCGGCTGTCGAGGCGCACGATGACCGTGCCGGGCTCGACCCGATCGCCCTCTTTGACCGCCAGCAGCAGGATCCGTCCGCCGACCTCCGGCGCGAGACGGACGTCGGTCGCCTCGACGTGGCCGGACACGCGGATCTCGTTCGCGGGCGGCTCCGGAGTGCAGGCGGCGAGGGCGGGAAGCAGGAGCAGGATCGCGCGTCGCATGGGTCAGTCCTTCTTCAGCATTCGCAGCGCCACGTGCTGCATGTGGCGGGTGAGGTCGGCGTGCGACACCGGGACGAACATCGGCAGCTGGTCGCGGCCGGGGGCGGCGGCCGCGCGCTCGCGGGCCGCGTTGAGCATGAGCGGGCCGAGGATGCTCATGTACGCGAGCACGGGGTGCACCGGGCGGAACGCGCCGCGCTGCTGGCCCTCCGCCACGATGCGACCGAACGTCACGAAGACCGTGCGGATGAGCGTCAACGTCGCCGGATCGAGGTGCGGCGCCCCCTCGGCGATCTCGCGCATCATCAGCGTCGGGAAGTACGGGCGGCTGTCGGTGAGCGCGACGAAGGTTTCGATGAAGCGGGTGATCTTCGCCGCCGGTTCCTCCTCGCGGTCGGCGATGGCGGCGACCTGGGCGCCGACCTCACGCAGCATGTCGCAGACGATGAAGCGGTAGAGGTCGAGCTTGTCGGCGAAGTGGTAGTAGATCATCGCCTTGTTGACGCCGGCGGCGCGGGCGATGTCGTCCACCACGACGCCGTCGAAGCCGTGGCGGGAGAACGCGTCGGCGGCCGCGGCGACGACGGCGGTGCGGGTCGCGCCGGCATCGACGCCGGGGCGCGGACCGCCGCGCCGCGTGGTGCGGGCGGCGCGCCGGCATCGACGCCGGGGCGCGGACCGCCGCGCCGCGTGGTGCGGACTGGCGCGCCGGCGGCGGCGGGCGGCCGGGGGCGGGGCCGTGGCGGACGCGGAGTGCGGGCGGCGGCGGGGCGGCGGCGTGCCATTAACTAAATAGTTAGTTAAGGCGTGCGCCGCTGTCAAGCGCTTGCCGTATGCTGGTGCCGCTACACCGTCCGCACGCAGGCCTCCCCTGCGCCAGGCGAAGGAGGATCCCCATGAACCGCCTGCTTGCCGCGATCGCCGCCCTGGCCACCCTCGCCGCCGCCGGCACCGCCCAATCGCCCCCGGACTTCTCCGGCACCTGGACCCTCGACGAGGCCCGCAGCGAGTCGCCCACCCACGAAGGCTTCGTCGGACCGGTCCGATGGGTCATCCGCCAGTCCGCCCGCGAAATGATCGTCGACATCACCCGCGGTCCCAGGACGATGACCCTCACCTACACGCTCTACGACAAGCCTCCCACCGGCATCGCCGCCGGCGGCGTGCCCTCGTACCGCGGCTACTGGGACGGCGACCGCCTGGTCACCGAAACCGCCCAGAACATCCAGGGCCAGACCGTCACCACGCGCGAGGTCCGCGCCCTCGCCCTGGACGGCCGCGAGATGCAGGTCGAGCGCATCGTGCAGGTCGAGCACGGCTACACGCTCAAGGGCGCGCAGAACTACAACACCGCCAAAGACCTCTTCACGAAAGCGGCGCCCTGAGCGTGCGCGTCATCCTTGCCGGCGGGTCCGGATTCCTCGGCCGCGCCCTGCAACGCCGCCTTCGCGATAGCGGTGCCTCGGTCGCCGTGCTGACCCGGCAGCCGCGGCCCGGGGTCGCCGACGACATCGCCTGGACGCCCGACGGCTCCGCCGGACCCTGGGCGCGCAGCCTCGAAGGCGCCGACGCCATCGTCAATCTCTCCGGCGCCGGAATCGCCGACCAGCGCTGGACCGCGGCGCGCAAACAGGAACTGATCTCGAGCCGCATCCTCTCGACCCGCAGCCTGGTCGCGGCCATCTCGACGCTGTCCGCGCCGCCCGCGGTGTTCGTCGCCGGCTCCGCCGTCGGCTACTACGGCGCCCGCGGCGACGAGGTCATCGCCGAGACGGAGCCGCCGGGAGCGGGCTTCCTCGCTGCGCTCTGCGTCGACTGGGAGCGCGAGGCCGAACCGGCCTCGTCGCTCACCCGCCTCGTCATCCTGCGCACCGCGCCGGCGCTGCACCCCGACGGCGGAGCGTTGGCCGCCATGCTGCTGCCGTTTCGACTGGGCGTGGGTGGGCGCCTCGGCTCGGGCACTCAGTACATGCCGTGGATTCACCTGGACGACTGGACCGGCCTGGTGGAATCGCTCATCGGCGACGACCGGGCGCGCGGCGCCTTCAATGTCACCGCGCCGCAGCCGGTGACCAATGCGGCATTCACCCGCGCCCTGGGCGAGGCGCTGAACCGCCCGACCATCATGCCGATGCCGGGATTCGCCCTGCGAGCGCTGCTCGGCGAGCTGGCGGATTCGCTCCTCACCGGCCAGCGCGCGGTGCCGGCACGGGCGGACGCGCTGGGGTTCCGGTTCCGCTTCCCCGCACTCGACGCCGCGCTGGCCGATCTACTCGGGGAGTGATCGCGCCGCGCCGCGGCTACTTTCCGATCGCCACCAGTTCTTCGTCGCCGCGCAGGAAGATGCGCCCGCGCGCAATCGCCGGCGAGGCCACGACGTGAAGATCGAGCTTGTTGCGCGCCAGCACCTCCGGCGTGCGGCCCGCGCGCAGGACGACGGTCTCGCCGGTCTCGCTGGCAAGGTAGACCTTGCCGTCACCGGCGACGGGCGAGGCGGTGAACACACCGCCGATCCGCTCGCGCCACACCGATTGGCCGGTCGCCGGATCGATGGCGCTCACGATTCCCATCTCCGTCGCCATGTAGAGCAGCGAGCCGGTGTGCACGAGTGACGAAACGTACGGCGCCCCGGTGGGCGTCTTCCACAACACATGACTGGCGGACACATCGCCCGTTCCGCCGAGTCGGATTGCCAGATACGGACTGCTGCGATAGCCGCGGCTGAGGTACAGCACCCCCTGGTGATGGACCGGCATCGGAATCGGGAAGCGATTCTCTTCGAGCACCTGCCAGCGCGGCGCGCCCGTGGCCGGATCGAAGGCCTCGACGCCACGGGACGAATTGAGGACGAGCGTGGTCTCGCCGTTGTGCGTCACCACGAGCGGCGTGCTGTAGGAGTGCGCCGGCTGCGGCCGGTCCTGCTTCCACCGCAGCGCACCGGTGCGCGCATCGAGCGCCAGCAGATACGCACCGGTCTCGTGATAGCAGGGGAAGATCGCGAGATCGCCGTGCAGCACCGCGGAGCTGGCGTGCCCCCAGTTGATCTGGAAGGGGCCGTACTCCTTGCCGAGGTGCCTGTCCCAGAGCGGCTTGCCGGTGGCGGCGTCGAGCGCGACCACCTGCCCGGTCCCGAACCACGCGATGACGACGCGGCCGTCGGTCACCGGGCTGGCGGTCGACAGGTTGTGCTTGTCGTGAACACCTGGCAGCGGACCTTCCGCGCGCGTCTCGTGCTGCCACACTCTGGCGCCGTCGCTCCAGCGATACGCGGTCAGGGCGAAGCTGACGCTGCCGGCCGCCGCCGCGCTGGCCTCCAGGTTGCGCTCGCCCGCCGACGCGGCGTCAGCGCCCTGCACGAGGGACGGATGGTTGCCGGGCCGCCGCGCGCCGCTGCCGATCTGGCTCGTGACGAACACGTGCGGGCCGGCGACGATGGGCGTCGAGACGCCGGCGCCGGACAGGCGGATACGCCAGGCAACGCCGGTCGTGTCGTCCCATCGTTCCGGCAGGCCCGTTTCCGCGCTGACGCCCGTGCCGGCGGGCCCGCGCCACGCCGGCCAGTCGTCGGCCGCCAGCCACACGCCGAGCACGGGGAGCAGCAGCAGGACATGGCCGAGGCGAATCGCCACTGACGGCCGGAGACGCGGCCGCGAAGCTGGCGCCGCGGCATGTGGGCAAAGGCGAGGGAAGATTGCAGGCATGGTTCGTATACGGCGCCATGCCGGGAAGCGTTTCACGTGAGGGCCGGCTCGTCGATACGGCCCTCAGTGCCCGTTAGAGGAAATTCGGCGCCCCTGCCCTGAAGTCCGCGCCCAGGATGCCGATCGAATTCGACCCCAGCCACTTGTCGATGACCGTCGCGTAGACGGAGCGGAAGTCGGTCTCGTACTTCACGTCCGCGGCGTTGTTCTCGAGCGTGGGGTTGCCGGCGTCCTGGCGCAGGTCGGCCGACGTGCCGTAGATGCCGCCGCGCACCTGGGCGCCAAGCGCCATCATCACGCCGGCGGCGCCGTGATCGGTGCCCGCGCTGCCGTTCTCGCTGATGCGGCGGCCGAACTCGGAGAAGACAATCACCAGCGTCGAATCGAGCAGTCCCTGGTTGCTGAGGTCGACGTAGAACGAGCGCAGGCTGTCGTTCACCGTGCCCATGAGGTTCACGTACGAGCCGGCGTTCGCACCCTGCCCGGAGTGGGTGTCGAAGCCGCCGGTCTGCACCCAGAAGACGCGGGTGCCGATGCGCTTGTTCATCGCGCCCGCCACCGCTCGCAGTGCCTGTGCCAGCCCGTTGTTCGGGTACTCGAGCGTGGGCTGATACGCCGCGACACGCGCCACCTGATCGAGGGTCCCGAGGGCGGCCTGCGCCGTGGAGTTGACGAACGCGAGATGCGGGCGATCGACCGGCAGGTGCGAGGAGATCTTCGTCGCCGCCGCGCGCTCGAGCACCGCCTCGGAACCGCTGTTGGGGCTGGAGAAGCTGTAGGTCGCCGGGTTGGTGATCGCGGGGACGCCCACCGTCCGCGCCACCAGTGCGCGCGGGGTTTCCCGGGTCGTGTTCCAGGCGGTGAGCGCGTCGACCGGCGACGGCAGCGTATCGAGATAGCGGCCGAGCCACCCCGGTCCCTGCGGGTTGCCCGGGTTGGCCGTGCCCCAGATGTCGAACCCCTGAAAGTGCGAGCGGCTCGAGTTCGGATAGCCGGTCCGCTGCACGATGGCAAGGCGGCCCTGGTCGAACATCGCCCTCAGGTCGGTCAGCCGCGGATGCAGGCCGAGCTCGACCCCGGACGAGTCGGTGCCGATCTGGAGGACGTTGCCGGCCGGGATGGCCAGCGTCGGGCGACGCGAGTAGTAGGCGCCATCGCGGTACGGCACCAGGGTGCTCAGTGCGTCGTTGCCGCCGCTCAGATACAGCACCACCAGGGTGCGCGACGGCACCGCCTGCGCCAGCGCGAGATCGGTGAGGAACTGCGGCGCGGCGAAGCCGACGGTGAACGCCGAGACGCCGCCTTTCACGAACTGCCGTCGTGTGAATGTCATGGCGCCTCTAATTGAACTGATACTCGGACGAAGCGACGATCAGCCGCGCCACGCCGGCGCTCTTGTCCCGCAGCTGCGCGTCACTGCCGCTCCAGGCGCCGCCGCCGCGCGCGTACTCCAGCAGCGCGTTGTAGACGTCCGGCGTCAGCGGCGCGTAGGTGAAGTGGTTCAGGATGTAGTCGAGCACGCGATCGGGCGACTGCCGGTACGGCGCCAGCTCGCGGCCGAGGTTGAACTTCTGGTTCGACATCAGGGTGGCGGCGAAGTTCATCCGCGACAGCATCGACGAGGTCGAGAACCACTCGGCGCCGAGCGCCCAGCCGTTCACGTCCGGCGGTTCGTACAGGCTCTGGCCCATGTTCACGAGCGGGGTCATCGCCGCGTCAACCGACAGGCCGTTCCACCCGGTCTCCTTGATCGAGCGGACGACGAACTCGACCGGCCAGGCATAGCGCCCGAACTCCGAGGCGAGGAAGGCCTCGCTGGTGAACAGCACGCGCAGGACCGCCTTCATGTTGCCGTCGTTCTGCATGTAGGCGTTCGCAATCGCGCTGATCGTCGCGTCGTCGGGAGTGGCGACCTCGCTGATGAAGAACCGGTACAGCTTCTGCGCCATTCGATGCGCCGTGGCCGGGTGACGGGCCAGCGCGCCGATCAGGTCGAAGCCGTCCTGCATGCCCTGGCCGGCCGCCCGGGCCGGGATGGTACGGCTGCCGCCCGGGTAGATGGCAAAGGAGAATTCCTTGGCCGCGACGTCGTGCTGGCCTTCGTTGAAGATGAACTCGTAGTACGACGCCTCCGGCGTCGCCCGATCGCCCGCCAACCGGAGGCCCCAGCCGGTGAAGACGCGCGCCGCCGCGTAGACGTCCGGCTCGGTGAAGGTCCCCAGACCGGTGGTGAACAGCTCCATGATCTCGCGCGCGAAGTTCTCCTGCGGCCGCGTGCGGGTATTGAGCCGCCCGTCGAGCCAGACCAGCATGGCCGGATCGCGCGCCACTTCGACCAGCAGCTCGCGAAAGTTGCCGGTGGCAAAGTCGCGGAACAACTGGTACTGACCGCGCTGCGCGCCCGCGACCTGGTCGGGTCGGCCGGCCATCATCTTGGTCGCGTGCACCGAGCCGTAGGTGCCCGCCACCTTGCTGTAGGCGGTCGCGAAATGGTTGTGCCAGAACAGCGCCATCTTCTCCTGCAGCGGTCGCGTGCCGTGCACCATGCGGAACAGCTCGCGCTGGCGCGCATCGTTGATGACGGTGTTGGGCGAGAACTGCCCGCGCGTGGTGACGGCGATGTAGTCCGCCTTCCCGATTTGGTCATCGACCTCATCGGGCACCTGGTCGTAGTTGAGGAGCGTCTCGATGACCGAGCCGACGGACTGGCCGGAATAGCGCGCGAGGTCGGCGGCACTGGCGCCGAAGCCAACCCGCCGGAGCACGTGTTCGAGCAGGCGATCACCCCTGGGCATGGCGCTCCTCGTGAGTTGGACGGACGATACTAGCCCCGGCGCGGCGTCGAGTAAAGCGGCGGTCGAAGCCGCGCGCAGTCCCATGCAGGCGGCGCGGCTCCCTTGTTTAGACCGGTTCGACGGACGGGGGTTTAAGGGCGGGACCCGAGACTGATGATGTTGGCCATGAGCCGGAAGGCACCGTCGGTGCCGGCGGGCAGCTGCCGCCACAGCCCGAGGCCGAGGTAGATCCAGCGGCCCTGCCCCACTTTCGCCTCGACCAGCGCCCCGCGCTTGGCGCCCGGGTTGTTCGGGAACGGATCCTCGAGCTCGACCAGGTCGACCAGCTGCGGATCGCGATCCTCGGTGTCGAGGAAATACAGCCCGCGCTCCTGTCGCCAACCCTGCCAGTCGGCCTCGGTGATGCGGTTCGGCGAGGTGAACACCGGGTGCTCCGGCTGCAGCACGCGAACGGTCGAGTTCTCGTCGGTCACCCGCTCGCGGCCGACCTTGCCCGGGTAGGGGCCGAATTGCGCGTCGTTGAACTCGAACTTGTTGTAGTGCACGACGACGATGCCCCCGGCGCGCGCGTACTCGATGAGTCGCTGGTTGTTCGCGCGCAGGTCGGGGCGCCGTTCGTAGGCACGCACGCCGGTCATGATCACATCGAAGCGATCGAGGTCGCCCCATGCCAGATCGGCCGCGTCGAGGAGCTCCACGCGCGCGCCCAGCTGTTCGAGCGCCGGCGGAATCTCGTCGCCGACGCCCATGACGTAGCCGACGGTCACTCCCGGCGCCACCTTGACGTCGAGGACGTTGACGGCCACTTCCGGCGCACGCAGCACGTGCCGCCTCGAGGTGTGCGGGTATTCGACGACCTGATAGCCGTCGGCGTACCGCACGCCTGCCTCGACGACCGAGGCGCGGACGGCGAGATCGGACGGCGCCAGCATGGGCCCCGGCGGCGCCAGCAGCCGGAACCGCACGGTCATGGTTTCGTCCTGGCGGGTGAATCGGACCGGCGCCGACGCCGGCGTCGCGGTCCACCGCGGCGGCAGCTCGAGGTTCACCGTGGCCTCGGCGGCCGCCAGGCCGTGGTTGGTCACCGTCACCAGCACCTCACGCTCGGTGCCCCGCGCGGTGGCCGGGGTGAGACCCAGCGGCACGACGGCGATCTGCGGTGCGGCCGTCACCGCGAACCTGGGCACGACGTGCAGCTCGGCGCGCTTCTCGCCGCTGAACAGGTTTCCCTCGGACCGGAACTGGACCGGCAGCGTGGTCGTGACGTCGGCGCCCGCGATGTTCAGCACGAACGTGGCAGTGAACGGCGACGGCCGGAACGGGAGCCCCGGCGGAACGTCGGGGTCGACGAGAAAGCGCGCGGCGTCCGGGGCGTAGCGGAAGTGTGCGGCGGTGAGCCTGGCATCCGCCGGCACCTTCGCCGTGACCGTGCAGGCGGACCGGCTTTCCGGGCCGCGCAGCAGGACGTCGTCCTTGCACAGTTCTGCCGGCAGATCGAAGCCGGCCAGCGTCCGGCGCGAAATCATGACGGGAATGGTGCCGCTGCGGTTGGCGATCAGGAGATCGACCGCCACGTCCTGGCCGCGCACCACGAGTCCGTCACGGGCCACGGCGTCGAGCTGCACGCCCGCCGCCAGCCGCAGCGCCTCGGCGAACTGGGCGTCCTTCAGCGACAGCCGATGCGCGATCTCGTATCGGGCGTCGGCCGACAGCGGCATGGCGGCCAGTCCGTTGCGCAGCTCGCGCACGGCTGACAGGCCGCGGACCAGCGAGGACACCGCGGCCGCGGGCCCGCCCGCCTCCAGCGCCTTGCGCGCCTCGGCCACCGCTGTCCGCACGCGGTCGAGACCGGCGCCGAGCGCCGCCGGCGCCTCCGGCCCGGCATAGCCCGCGAGGCTGGCGAGGCTGGTGTCCACGCCGTCGAACGGGTCGCGGTCCTCACGGGCCACGCCGCCGAGCAGCACGGTGTCGTGCAGGCGATAACCGCGCGGACCGAAGAACCCTTGCGGGCCCACGCTCGCTGGCAGCGGCAGCAGCTGCGACATGCCCTGGCACTTGTGCATGCTGCGCGCTTCGGCGCCGACTTCGTTGAAGGTGCGCCCGAGCAGCGGGTCGAACGCCTCGCCCTCCGTGAACGGCAGCAGGCGCGCGGCGCCGTCGGCGCCCCCCGCCCCGGCCGCGGCCTGCGCAGGGCCGAAGCCGGCGGTGTAATAGAACTTCTTGGCCTGCCACGGCCGTAGCCCATCCTCGCGGATCTGCTCGGGGAAGGCGCTGGCGTCGGCCGCGGCGCGGAACGCCTCGGCGGTGAGCCGGGACGAAGCCTGGTGATGCTGCCCGCCGCCGCCGCCGTCGAAGACGAAGCCGACGATCACGTCGGGACGTATGGTCCGGATCATGCGCACGTAGTCGCCGAGAATCTCCTGCTTGCCCCACTTCTCGAGGGTCTCGTCGACGCTGAACGAGTAGCCGAAGTCCACCGCGCGGGTGAAGTACTGCTCGGCGCCGTCGAAGCGATGCGCCGCCAGCAGCTCCTCGGTCCGCAGCACCGCCAGCGCTTCGAACAGCTCGGGACCGATCTCGTTCTGGCCGCCCTCGCCGCGTGTCGCCGCCACCAGCGCGGTGCGGAAGCCCATGCCGTGCGCGTAATACGCCAGCATCCCGTTGTTCTCGTCGTCGGGGTGCGCCGTCGTCATCATGAAGGTCCCCACCGTATCGAGCTTGCGGAGCTGGAGCTCGAGCGCGGGCTCGCCGCGCATGGTGGTGACGGGCTGGAGGCGATGCTGGGCGTGCGGCACGCCGGAAAAACCGGTTGCCACGAACAACAGGAAGGCGAGTATCGATCGCGGGGACGAACGCATGCTTCAGCGTAGCTCGCCGCGACGGCCGGGGGAAAGCTGGAAACGTCGCGGCGGACCGTCAGCGGCGGCCGACCCGCACGACTGCGGACAGCGCGAGCGAACGGCCGGGCGCGACGACGGCGCGAACGTCCTGACTGGCGAGGTACGTCTGGTTCAGGAGGTTGCGGGCGGAGAGGCGCAGGTCGAGGCCCTCGATCACGGTCACTCCGGCACCCGCGTCGAGAAGCGTGTAACCGGGCGCCACCTGCTCGGTGGGACCGGGCCGCGAATCGTCGGCGAACCACGCCGTGCGCACCTGGGCGAACAGGCCGCGGGCGCGGGCGCTCTTGCGCAGCTGTATCGACACCGTCTCCGGCGACACGTCGTCGAGCGGCGTCGCATCGTCGAGGGCGGAGCCGCGCGCTACCTGGAAAGCGGACTCGAGCGACACGCCCCCTCCGAGATTGCTCTGCAGCTCGAATTCGAAACCGCGCAGGCGCGCCCGGCCGCGGTTGCGGAAGAGGAACGAATCCGCGTCGATCGCGTAGCGTTCGATGAGCTCGTCGATGCGGTAGTGATAGGCGTACATCGCGGCGCGCAGTCGCGGGGCGGTGTAGCGCACCGCCGCATCGATCTGGAGGCTCGACTCCGGCGACAGATCCGGGTTGCCGGTGATGAAGCCGCGGCCCGAGGGGCCGCGGAAGTAGCGATCCGACAGCACCGGGTCGCGGAACCCGCGCGCGAGCTGCAGCGTGGCGCTGACGCCGCGGAAGCTGCCCGCCGTCAGCGACGCGAATCCCGAGCCGGCGCCGTGCGCCGTCGAGCGATCGCCGAAGAACCCCGCCCGGTTGCGCGTGATCACGTAGTCGCCGCGCAGCCCGCCGGCGAGGGCCAGCAGCGGCGTGATCGGTGTCTCCAGGCTGGCGTAGGCGCCGGTGTCGACGCGGCGGGCCGCGGCCACGGAGACGTTGGTCGAGCGATCGGTGAGCGCGCCGGTCAGGTCGAACGATTCGAAAATATCCAGCGCCCGCAGCCCGTGGCGGCCGTTGACGTCGATGCCCGCCTCGAATCGGCCGGGCCCGATCGTGCGTTCCGCCGACCCGCGCACCTGGAAGTCGTTGGCGCTGATGTCGGCGCGCTCGATGCTCCGCGGCGTCGTCGCGGTCGGGCGCCGCTCCTGGTCGGTGACCTGCGCGTAGCGGCCGGCAAACGCGGTGAGCATCACCCGCGAGAAGCCGGCCAGCTCGCGCAGTTCGTAGCCGAGGGTGAAGCGGTGCGAATCCTCGGTTGGATAGAAGAACCGGACGCTCTGCGAATTGTTGCGCGGCCGTTCGATGTCGCGGCCGAAGTCGCTCTGCCAGCCGGCGCTGAGCAGCCCGTCGCCGAGCCGATACGTCACGCGGCCCAGGAAGCCCCGATCCGCGTACCCGGAATTGAAGACCGGGCCGTCCGGACCGTCGTAGTCCTCGACGTCGCGCACGTGCGCCGCGAAGAGGATGCCGCCGCGGGCGAAGCCCTTCGACACCTCCGTCGCCGCGCGACGGTCGGGGATGCCGGCGCCCACGGTGCTCGACACCCGCAGGGCCAGCGGGGCGTGCGGCGCGACGCTCTTGGTGCGGACGGAGATGACCCCGCCGAAGGCGTCGGAGCCGTAGGCGACCGAGCCGGGACCGCGCGCCACCTCGACGCCCTCGATGATGTCGGGGTCGAGGTAGGTGGCGCTCGGCCCGACGCGCCGCTCCGAGGACACGCGCGCGCCGTCGACCAGGATGAGCGTGCGGCCCCGCGCCAGGCCGCGAACGGCCGGCACCGCCGCCTGCCCCTCGGAGACCTGGGTCACACCGGGCACGTTCTCGAGCGCCTGCATCAGGTTGGCGGGCGTGCGGGTCTGGATCTCGGCGGAGGTCAGCGTCGCGGTGGCCGCCGCGGGCGTCGTCTCGATGCTGCCGGCGGATCCCGACACGGTGACGACCTCGTTGACGATCGGCTCGACGGTGACTTGGAGCGGCCCGGCGTCGAGACGCTCGACGAGGACCGGCTTCATGTACACGCCGCCCGGGGCGATCACCAGGATCTCGAACGGCGGCGAGGGATTGGGCGCCCACGTGAATCGCCCGTCGGCATCGGTTCGCGCGGTGCCGGTGCGCCCGAGCACGGTCACCTCGGCCCCGGCGACCGGATCGCCGAGCGCGGTGACCACGCGCCCCTCGAAGGCGAGGGCCGCGTTGCTGCACAGGACAAGGAGCGCGACCGTCGCCGCCGCAATCCGCATGATCGTACGTTCCCAGACTACGAGCGGGCGGGAACTACTACCAGCGGACGTTTTGACCGGATCACCTGCGGACGAGCAGCTCGAACACCTCGTGCAGTCCCGCCAGCGCGGGCGTGGCGTGCATGACGGCGGCGACCAGGCCCAGCAGCGCGGCAGGCGCCCACCGGACCGCGGCGCGGCAGGCCGGCGCGGGCGGTTCGAGCAATTGCCGGACGCGGGACTGGAGATCGTGGCCGCCGATCAGCGTACTGGCGGGCAGTGTACTGGCGGGCAGCTCTTCGCACTCGCGGCTGACCGCCAGCCGCGCCACCTTGGTCAGCGCCGAAGCCAGGTCGAGACCCGACGTCGCGGCGCGCGCGCGCGCGTCGGCGGCTTCTTCGGCCGCCGCCATCCACGCCTGCTCGAGCGGACGCCCGATCGCGGCGGCGAGCCCGGCGCCGGGAGTCACCTGGAAGAGCAGCCGCAGCAGGTTGTCGCGCGCGGCCACGTGCGCGGCCTCGTGCGCGACGATCGCGGCCAGTTCAGGCGGCGTGCAGTGCTCGGCGACCTGCCTGGCCACGAACAACTGCGGCCGGCTGACGCCGACCACGGCGACGACCGGATAGCGGGGTGCTATCCGCCACGCGCGGCGCGTCCAGCCCGGCAGCGCCAGCGGTTGCGCGAGCGGCCGCCACGATCGGACGACGGCACGGGTCTGCCGCCAGGCTCTGGCGCCGGAGCGGACCGCGTCGCCGAGGAGAACCAGCCCGCACAGCGCCAGGGCGAGCAGGAGCGGCCCGGCGGACTCGGGTCCTCCCGCCTCGAAGCGGGCGAAGCCGGCGATCTGGGCAGGCACGAGCACGGCGATCAGTGCGAGCGGGAGCAGCCGCGCCTGCGCGGCGAGCGCCGCCCGGGCGGGCGCGGACAGCGAGGAGGCACGCGGCAGCCAGCGCGCGAAAAGGCCGGCGGCGAGCCAGCCGGCGGCGGCGGCCACGGCCACGGCGGCGAGTGCGAGCAGCACGGCGAGAATCGTCGGCGAGGTCACGGGACGTCCTCCCCCGCCGCCCGGCGGCGATCGCGCACGAGGCGCTCGAGCGCGGCCAGCGATTCCTGATCCTCGCGGCTGACCGCGTCGACGAAAAACGACAGGATGGGCGCCAGCCCGGCGGCCCGCGCACCGAACACCGCCTCCAGCGCCTCGCCGGCAAGCCCGGAGAGCAGCGCCGCGCGCGAGTAGCGCGGGCGATAGACGAAGGCGCGCCCCGCCTTGTCGCGATCGAGCACGCCCTTGCGGTGCAGCCGATCGAGCGTGGTCATCAACGTCGTATAGGCGATGCCGGGGAACGCCGGCTGCAGCGCGCGCACGCTCTGCGGCGCCGCCCGCTGCCACAGCGACTCGAGCACCCGGACCTCGAGCGCGCCGAAGAACCGCGCCAGGTCGCCGGTCGGTGCGGGATCGCCCGTGTCGTGGTCGCGGCGAGCATCCATCAGAAGATGAACTTGAATCCGAGCTGGAACTGCCGCTGCTCGTAGCCGCCGTTGGGCGTCAGCTGATCGACGCTCGTCGGCAGCGTGTTGATCGGGACCCCCTGCGCGTTGGTCAGGATGCTGGCATTGACGCCGCTGATCTGCACCGTGTTGAACACGTTCTTGATCTCGGCGATCACTTCCGCTGCCATGGCGCCGCGGATGCCGAGGCGCCGGGAGTAGCGGGCGTCGACGTTGTAGCGGCTGGGCAGGTTCAGCGAGTTGCGGGTCACGCCAACCGGGCGATCGCTCGCGGTGCCGTCGTTGTTGCGTTCCGCGCTGCTGCGCAGGTTCACCGGAATGCCGCTGGCGAACTGCATCGCGACGCCGAAGACGTTGTCGTTCAGCAGCGCACCGGCGACGCCCTCGCGGTCGACGCGCGGCATGGCCACGATGCTGCCCGAGAAGGTGTGGCGCTGGTCGAGGATGTTGGGGCCGCGGTCGCGCTCCAGATCGGTCGGATCGGTGCGGCCGGCGTCGCCCTGCACCGAGAGCACGTTGGTGATCGGCGCGTTGTCCTCGCTCTTCCCCAGCGTATAGGCGAAGTCGAAGCCGATGCCATTGGCGTTGCGCCGCGTGAACTGCAGCGTCATGTTCTTGTAGGTGGACTCGCCGATCGACTGGGTGGCGTTGATCACGCTGTAACGCGGATCGAGCCGGGTCGCGGCACTGACGGGCGCGCTGAAGATCGGCAAGCCGTCGGGCAGCGTCCCAATCGGGTTGATCAGGTTGATGTTGGTCACGACCGGCAGGTCGTAACCGCGCACGTAGGACGCCCCGACGCTGACCGAGTAGCGATCGCTGAGCGCGTGCTCGAACTGGACGTTGTTCTGCCACGACCGTGCCACCGTGAAGTCGGGATCCACCGTCCACACGGTGTTCGGCGCCGCCCCCGATCCGGTGCTGAGGATGGCCGGGAACGCCGGGGCGCCGGCCTGCGTCGGCGTCAGCGTCGCCGAGGCGCGGGCATTGGTCCCGTCGTTCTGCAGCGCCTGCTCGTAGATCGCGTTCAGCGTCTGGTCGTACATCAGGCCGGTGTTGGCGCGGATGACCGAGTCACGCGAGCCGCCGAGCGTCCACACCGCCCCCAGCCGCGGCGCGAAGTTGCCCTTCGACACCGGGAACTCGCGCGACGAAGCCACCGGCGCGTCCGGGTTGCCGTCGGGGACGCCGTAGAGGTCGTAGCGGACGCCGTAGAGCAGCTTCAGGTCCGGCGTGACCCGCCAATCGTCCTGCACGAAGACGCCGTACTGCCCGCTGTCGTACTCCAGCCCGGGCAGGCCGAAGTACTGGGTGAAGCTCGTGTAGCCGAGCCGGTTGGTGCCGTTCTGCGCCGCCAGATAGGCGGCCACCGTGGGGAAGGTGTACAGCGCCGCCGGCGCCGACCGCCGCGTGTCGGCGACGCGTTGGATGTCGAGCCCGGCCTTGAAGGCATGATTGCCGCGCATCAGGGTGGTGCTGTTGTTGATTTGCAGGACGTCCTGGCTGAACCCGAAGCCGGCGTCGGCCGTGCCCGCAACCGGGCCGCCGAGATTGGCCACGCCCGGAATGCGCACCGCCGGGCCCGTTCCCGCCGTCTGCGAGGCGACGCGTGACTGCGCACGGGTCGCGTACTGGACGCGCAGCTCGTTGAGCATGCTGCCCCCGATCGTGGACACCAGCTGCGCGCCCGTCGAGTGCTGGCGATCGGCAAAGTCGGTGGCCTGCTGAACCGAGTTCGGCACGTTTGCCGTCGTCCCGCCGATGTTGGCGGTGATGTAGTTGTCGAACAGCATGTAGCGGACCGAGAGCCGGTTCGCCTGGTTGATCTGGTGCTCGACCTTGCCGATGGCGAACTCCGTGTTCAAGCCCCGCGGCTGGTAGGCGGGCTCGCTCAGGCCCAGCGCCGCCTGGTTGGCCGGCGAGATCGTGATCACGCTCAGCCCCGAGAGGTCGCGCTCGGTGTGCTCGTAGCCGCCGAAGAAATGCGTCTTGTCGCGCACGATCGGACCGCCGAGATCGACGGTGTAGACGTTGACGTCGGTCGGCGGCTTGCGATCGGAGGTGCGCTCGCCGACGGTGAAGAACGGGAAGGCGACCATCGGCTTGCGCTGCATCCGGTAGCTGCCCTGCCCCTTGAACACGTTGGTCCCCGACGGCGTGATCGCGTTGTAGACCAGGCCCATGGTCTGGCCGAACTCGGGGGCGTAGCCGCTGGTGACGACCTTGACCTCGCGAATCATCACCTCGGACATCGGCATCTGGCGCAGGCCGGCACGGTCCTTCTGCGTGTTGTTGCTGCCGTCCACCTGGTAGTTCACCCGCAGCAGCGCCCCGTTGGCGGTCAGCCGCGGCACGCCGAACTCGTTGGTCTCGAAGCCGACGACCCCCGGCTGCAGCAGCGCGAAGTTGTAGGGATTGCGCGAGGTCAGCGGCAGGGTCTTGATCTCCGCCTCGGTCAACGTCCGGCCCTGCTCGATCTTGGCCAGGTCGACCAGCGGGGAGTCGGCGGTGACCGTGATCGTTTCCGCCACCGCGCCCACCGACAGCGTGACGTTGATGACCGCCGTCTGGCCGGCGCGCAGGGTGACCCCGGTCTGCTCGAACTTCTTGAACCCCTGCAGCTCCGCGGCCACGCGGTAGCTGCCGAGCGGCAGCAGCGCCGCGCGGTAGAGGCCGCTCTCGTTGGTGACGACCGAGCGGACGTCGCCGGTGTCCACGTTGCTCACCGTGACGGTGACGCCGGGGAGCACCGCGCCCTGGTCGTCGTGAATGGTGCCTTCAATCGTCCCGTTGATGGCCTGCGCGGCGGCGCCCGACGGGACGGCCAGTGCCAGCGCGAGAGCCAAACTCATGCAGATGCGAAACATGCGACACGCTCCGGGTGGGGGTAGACACAGGGCCGCCAGCCCTGACTCAATGGAATTCGAGGTATCAGCCCAGTATAGAACGTCTGCGCCGGCGGGGCGCCGCGGTTACGCGGCCCCGGCGTCAGCCCCGGGTGAAGGCGAAAAAGGCGTCCGCGGCCTCGGCCCGGCCGAGATGATGACGCAGCAGGATGCGGCTGGCGAGGAACGCCTGCGCCGGGTCGTGCCGGGTCGCCCACGCGAACAGGTGGCGAGGGTAATTGCGATGCGGCCCCGCGTACATGGCCCCGTCCACCGCGGTCGCCACCGGCACGTCCCACCCGTAGGCGGGCTGGATGCCGGAGATCTCCGGGTACATCCGCGACAGCTCGTACATCAGCTGTCCGGTGCGCTGGACGATGATCTTTTCCTTGCCCGGCGCCGGGCGCCGCGCCTGGTCGGCCCCGGCGACCACGATCGTGCCGTCCCCGACCCAGCGCACCAGGTGCGGCGGCGTCTCCGTGTCGGTCAGCACACGCGCCCGTGCCGCCGCCTGCCGCCGGATGGCGGCCGGGACCCGGTCCGTGAGCGCGACGTAGCGGTCGTCGAAACGCACGTGACGCTTCAGCGGCCGGAACAGGTCGGTCGGCTCGCCGGTGCAGATGATCGCGGTCTCGGCGGTGAGGACGGCGCCCTGGACCTGGATCTCCACGTCCTTCGCGCGCGCACGGACGCGGCGCACCGGCGACTGCTCGAACAGCGCCGCACCGCGCTTCGCGGCGGCCGCGCAGAACGTCGTCACGAGCTGATACGGGTTGGCGTGTCCCCAGTCACGGAGCCGCATGGCGGCACGCGCGGCTTCCACACCCGATTCGCGGGCTGCGGCAGCCGCCGTGAGCCCGAGGGCATCGAGGCCGGCCTCACGGCGCAGGGCAATCTCGCGGGCGAGCGCCTTCTCGTCGCCGGCATACGAGGCGAGCACCCGTACCGCCGGCAGCACATCCACCCCGGGTGTGACTCCGAGACGACGCACGGTCGTGGCCAGGTCGAGCACGGCGCGACGGGACGCGGCGAACATGGCGCGAGCCGCCTTGCGGCCGTGCCGGCTCTCGACCTCGCGATACGACGCCGCGGCCTCGCCCTGCAGCACGCCAGGGGCACGGCCCGACGCGTGCCAGCCGACACGCCCCGCCTCGAGGAGCGCCACCTTGATGCCCGCGGAGGCAAAGGCGTAGGCGGTCATCGCCCCGGCGAGACCGCCCCCGACGATCACCGCCGTGTACGCCTGCTCGCCCCGGACGCGCGGAAACTCCGGGCGCCGTGACTTGGGGGACTGGTCGATCCACGGCGACACACCGTAGCGCGTGCGGGTCATGCAGACCCGCGATCTTACTTCGACTTTCCGGCGCGTTCGAGCCGCCGGCCGGGCGCGCGCGCCTCGCCGGCCAGGAGCCGCTCCTTGCGCGCGGCACCCCAGCGATAGCCGCCGAGCCCGCCGTGCTTGGCCACGACCCGATGGCAGGGCACCACGACACAGACCGGATTGCGCGCGCAGGCCGCCGCGACGGCACGAACCGCCGCGGGCTTGCCCACCGCACGCGCGACGTCGCTGTACGAGCGGGTCTCGCCCGCCGGGATGCGCTGCAGCGCGCGCCACACCAGCCACTGGAACGCGGTGCCGCGGACGTCGAGCGGCAGCGTGACATCGCGCGTGGCGCCGCGGAGTCGCGCCACCAGCGCCGCGACCCACTCGCGGCGAACCAGGCGATCCGGCGTAATCACGGCGGCGGAAAATTCGCGGCGCAGATCCGCCTCGAGCGCCGCGGCGGACGCGCCCAGCTTGACCGCGCACACGCCTTTGTCCGTCGCGGCCACGAGCAGCCAGCCGAGGGGACACGGGACCGTGACGAACCCGACTTCGGCGCCGGCGCCACCGCGGCGATAGGTGGCCGGGGGCATCCCGCGGCCGGTGGGCGTCGATTCGTAGATCCGGCTCGGCGACCCGTACCCGGCCTCGTACATCGCCGTGGTCACGCCGTGGCCGGACTGCAGGTGATGACGAAACCGGGCGGCGCGGCAGGCGGCCTGATATTCGCGCGGCGAGACGCCGAGGGCGCGCTTGAACTCGCGGTGCAGGTACGACGGGCTCAGACGCGCCACCCGAGCGAGCTGGCTGAGCGACACCGTGCGCTCGGCGTGCTCATGGAGGTACTGCGACGCGCGGCCGATGGCGTCGGTGGTCGGCGTCGTGGTCGTGGCGCTCGTCGGGCGGCAGCGGCGGCACGCGCGAAAGCCGGCCTGCCCGGCCGCGGCCGCGGTGTCGAAGAAGCGCACGCGATCCCGGCGCGGCCGCCGGCTGGGACAGCCGGGCCGGCAAAACACCCCGGTGCTCGTCACGGCGTAGACGAACTCGCCATCATGCGCGGCATCGCGCCGGGCCACGGCGTCCCAGCGCTCGGCCTCGGAGAGCGTGGCAGTCGGCGTTCGTGTGCGATGGCTCATATCGGCAGTCTGCCCGTGCGGGATCGCTTCCTCATGCATCATGCACCCAGATTAGCCGCCGGCCGCCGGTCGCGCGATCCGCCGTTTGCGCTGGTTGTGCGGCGCCCGCGTCGAGAAAGCCTGGCCGCCCCGCGCGGCGTTGGGCTCGTACAATTGACCCAGGGGATTTGCCGCTGCGCCACCGCATTGTCTCGCTGACCGTCGCCCTGGCGGTGCTGATCCTCGTCACCGTCGCCGCGAGCGGCTGGTACGCGCGGCGCCTGCTGCACGCCAGCCTGCCTGCGACGAATGGGTCGCTCGCCATCGCCGGCCTTGCGGCCGAGGTGCGCATCGAGCGCGACGCACTCGGCGTGCCGACGATCACCGCCCGCTCCCGCGCCGATGCGGCCCGCGCCCTCGGATTCCTGCACGCCCAGGACCGGTTCTTCCAGATGGACCTCCAGCGGCGGCAGGCCGCGGGCGAATTGAGCATGCTGGTCGGCCGTCGCGCGCTGCCGATCGATCGCGCCGCGCGCGTGCATCGCTTCCGCGCCACCAGCCGCGACACCATCACCCGCCTCGCCCCCGCCTATCGCGCCATCGTCGAGGCCTACGCCGGCGGCGTCAACGACGGCCTCGCGGCGCTCGGCGCGCCGCCCGTCGAATACGTTTTGCTTCGCCGCGACCCCGAGCGCTGGCAGGTCGAGGACACGATCCTCACCGGTCTGACGATGTTCAACACCCTGCAGGGCCGGCAGAGCCTGTTCGAAGCCACGTTCGGCACCCTGGCCGACACCATGCCGCCGGCGATGTACGACTTTCTCACCGCGCGCGGCTCCGAGTGGGATGCGCCGGTGACGGGTGGACGTTTCGCCCGCCCCCCGATTCCGCCCGCCGATGTCGCCGACGTGCGGCGCGGGAACGACGCCGCGGTGGCGGGGATACGAGACCGCCCAATCGGTCCTCGGAATCCCGTGGCGGCCCAGAACGCGACGCCGGAACTCTGTGCGCTCGTCGGCGTACAGGCCGCGTGTCTCCCGCCGGACGAGGCGGCGGGCCTCGGCAGCAACAACTGGGCGGTGGCCGGGGCGCACACGGCGACCGGCGCCGGCCTGGTCGCCAACGACATGCACCTGGCGATCGGCGTCCCCAACATCTGGTACCGCGCCTCGATGGTGGTCCCCAATCCCCGAGTCCCCGGCCAGACGATGCGGCTCACCGGCGTGACCCTGCCCGGCCTGCCGAGCCTGGTCGTGGGCAGCAACGGGCACGTCGCATGGGGCTTCACCAACACCGGTGGCGACTGGAGCGACCTCGTCGTCATCGAGCCGGATGGGCAGCCGGGGCAGTACCTGACTCCGTCGGGTCCGCGCGCGTTCGAGCAGTTCGACGACCCGATTGCGACGCCGGAAGGTCCGGAACCATTCGTCGCGCGGTGGACGATCTGGGGGCCGATCGTGCGGCGCGACCATCGCGGCCGCGATCTCGCGCAGCGCTGGGTGGCGCACGACGCCGCGGTGCTGGCCGCCGACATCACGGCGCCGGAGCGCGCGCGCACGATCGACGAGGCGCTGGCGGCCGCCGCCGGGCTCGGCATCCCGGCACAGAACTTCGTCGCCGCCGATGCGGCGGGCCGGATCGGGTGGACGATCGCCGGACCGATTCCACGCCGCGTCGGCTTCGACGGCTCGCGCCCGACGTCGTGGGCCGACGGCACGCGCCGCTGGGACGGGTATCTGCCGCCGGATGCGCCGGCGTTCCCACGTCTCGTCGATCCGCCCGCCGGCCGGCTGTGGACCGCGAACGCACCCGTCGTCGAGGGCGAGATGCTGGCGGCGATTGGCGAGGGCGGGTACGCGGACGGCATTCGGGCGCGCATGATCCGCGACCGCCTGCTGCCGCTCGCGCGCGCGACCCCGGCGGACATGCTGGCGATTCAACTGGACGACGGCGCGCTGTTTCACGAGCGGTGGCGGACGCTGGTGCTCGACGTGCTGACGCCCGCCGCCATTCAACCCGATCCGCGGCGGGCCGAGTTCCGCCGGCTGGTCGACACTACGTGGACGGGCCGGGCCGACCCGGCGTCGGTGGCCTATCGCCTGGTGCGGACGTTCCGCCAGGAGCTGGCGCGCCGCGTGTTCGCGGTGTTGACCGCGCCGGCGGCGCAGGCCGACCCCGACTTCGACTACGGCCGCGCGCTCCGCTCGGAGGGACCGCTGTGGCAACTCGTGACCGAGCGGCCACTGCACCTGCTCGATCGCCGCCACCCCTCGTGGGACGCGCAGCTGCTCGACGCGGTCGACGGCGCCATCGCGGAGCTGACGGCATCGGGCCATCAGCTCGCCGATCGGTCGTGGGGCGACTACAACCGCGCCATCGTCACGCACCCGCTGGGGGGAAGTCTGCCGGTCGTCGGCCGCTGGCTCAACATGCCGGTCGTGCCGCTGCCCGGTGACGTGTTCACACCGCGCGCGCATTCGCCGCGCGCCGGGCCCTCGCAGCGGATGGCGGTGTCGCCGGGCCGCGAGCACGAGGGCATTCTGCACATGCCGACCGGGCAGAGCGGCCACCCGCTGTCGCCGCACTATGGCGACCAGCATCCGGCCTGGGTGGCGGGCGAGGCCGTGCCGCTGCTGCCCGGGCCCGCGGTATCGGTGCTGCAGCTCACCCCGCGAACGCCGGACCCGGACATCCGCTGACGCGGCGCGGTCCGGGGGCGTTCGTCGCACGAGGCGGCCACAGCGGCGGAGCGGCCTTACGCGGCGCGCGAGGCCAGCCGCGCCAGCAGGCGATCGAACGCCGACGAGGATCGCAGCGAGGCGAGCGCGGGATCGACCGGGATGATCCAGCCGGTCTGACCGGGCGTGGCCGTGTCGAGCAGCCGCTCGAGCGTCTGGCACGCCGCGTCCGGTGCGCCGCGCGCGGCATGCGCCGCCGCGCCAACGAGGGCCGCCTCGCCGACGCGGCCCGCCGCCGCCAGCGCCGACACCACCGCTTCCACTTCCGCCAGCAACGCCTCGGCCTCGCCGGCCAGGCTGGTGTGGGTGAATGCCTGGTAGAGGCCGATCAGGGCGCGGCCGTTGCGCGGCAGCGTCTCGAGCGCCGATCGAAACGCGTCGGTCGCGCCCGCAGGATCGCCCGCCGCGAGATGCGCGAAGCCCGCCGCCACCTGGGCGTTGACGCGAAACTCGCGGGAGTAGATCTGGCCGGCGTGCGAGCGATCGATCTCGGCCGCGAACGCCGCGATCGCCGGACCGATGTCACCGCGGCGAAGCAGGAGCAGGCCGTGCAGCCACTGCAGGCCGACGGCCGGGAACGGCGACGGCTCGCTCGTGGCTTCCCGGGCCTGCGCGCTGGCGCCCAGAGCCGCCGCCTCCGCGGCCGGCCCGTAGGCCTGCCGCGCGGTGAACACCATGGCGGCGAGAAACCGCGCCGGCGCGAACCCCGGGAGCAAGGCGAGCGTGCGATCGACGCCGCGCAGGCGCTCCTCGCCCCACGACGCGACGGCGAGCCGGAAGTGATGCCGCCAACTGGTGGGTTCGAGCGCGGCCGCGCGCCGCGCCGCAGCGCGCGCTTCCTCCACGTGTCCGGCGGCGGCGAGCACGAAGCCCAGCGTGGCCCAGGCCTCGCCGAACGCCTGATCCAGCTCGCAGGCGCGGCGGGCGTGGGCCACGGCGCGAAGCAGTGGCCCGCGCTCGGGCGCGTTCTCGGCGCGCGTGCATTCGAACTGCAGGAAGCAGGCGTTGGCCAGCCCGGCGTGAGCGGGCGCGTACTCGGGCGCGGCCGCGACCGCCCGCTCGAACGCGGCCACGGCCTCCGGCAGCTTCGACGCGTCGAGCGCCTCGAGCGACCAGCGGCCGCGCACCCAGTCTCGAAACGGATCGTCCACGACGGCGCGGCTGGCGGCGGCCTCGTCCGCCGCAGTCCGCAGCGACGCCGCCGACGGCTCAGCGGTGGCGATCGTGATGAAGCGATATCCCCGCCGGGCGACCGTCTGGATGAAACGTGGCGCCGCGGCCGTGTCGCCCAGCGCCTTGCGGATGTCCGCGATGGCGCGCGTCAGCGTGTTCTCGGTCACGTGCACGCCGGGCCAGAAGCGGTCGAGCAGCGCGTCCTTGCTGACCAGCTCGCCGCCGCGCTCGATCAGGTGGTGCAGGATGTCGACCAGGTGCGGCGACAGCGCCAGGTCCTCGCCGTCGCGCGTCAGCACGTGACGCTGCGGGTCGAGGCGGAACGGCGGGAAGCGCAGGATGGGCATGGCTCGGCCGCGGCTCGTCGCGGCTGGCAACACTATGTCAGCAGTTCGCGCGCGGTCAGCGCCTTCTCCACGGCTTCCTCGGCCGATTCCGCCATCGCGGTGAGGTGGCCCATCTTGCGGCCCACGCGCGGCTCCGCCTTGCCGTACAGGTGCAGCTTCACGTCGGGCAGGGCAAGGGCGCCGCTCCAGTCGGGCTCGCCGTCCGCCCACAAGTCGCCGAGCAGGTTCACCATCGCCGCCGGCTTCAGTTGCGTCGTCGACCCGAGCGGCAGTCCGCAGACGGCGCGCACCTGCTGCTCGAACTGGCTGGTCACGCAGGCGTCGAACGTGAGGTGGCCGGAATTGTGCGGCCGCGGGGCAATCTCGTTGACCAGCAGCCGGCCGTCGGTGGTCAGGAAGAACTCCACGCACAGCACGCCCACGTACGACAGCTCGTCCATGATCGCGCGGGTCAGGCTGACCGCCTCCGCGGCCGCGCGCGGCGGGACGCGCGCCGGCGACACCGAGACGTCGAGGATGTGGTTGCGGTGCGTGTTCTCGATCGCGCCGAAGTGCGCAAAGGCCCCGTCGAGGCCGCGCGCCGCGATCACCGACAGCTCGTGCGTGAACTCCACGACGTGCTCGACCACCGCCTCCTGGTGGCCGATGAGCCCCCACACACGCTCGGCGTCCTCGATCGACGAGATCCGGTGCTGGCCCTTGCCGTCGTAGCCGAACGCCGCGGTCTTGATGATGGCCGGCCCGCCGATGCGGCCGAGCGCCACGGCGAGTTCGTCGAGCGTGTGCACCGCCGCGCACGGCGTGGTGGGAAATCCCCGATCGGCGAGAAATGCCTTTTCGCGCGCGCGCTGCTGGGTGATGTGCAGGGCCGCGCCGCTCGGCCGTACCGGCACCAGCTCCGCCGCCGCCGCCGCCGCCTCGGTCGGCACGTTCTCGAACTCGAAGGTCACCACGTGCACGCCCTTGGCGAAGGCGCGAATCGCGTCGAGGTCCTCGAAGTCGGCGGTGATCTCGAGGTCCGCGACCTGGCCGGTCGGCGTGTCTTCCCCCGGCGACAGCGTGTGCACGCGGTAGCCCATGCGGCGCGCAGCGAGCGCCAGCATGCGCCCGAGCTGTCCGCTGCCGAGCACCCCGATGGTCGCCCCGGGCAGCACCACGCGGCTCACGGGAGTTGATCCTCGCGGACTTTCGCGGTCTGCTCGGCGCGAAAGGCGCGGAGCTGGTCGCGCAGGCCGGGGCGCGACGTGGCGAGAATCGCAATCGCGAGCAGCGCGGCGTTCACCGCCCCGGCCTTGCCGATGGCGAGCGTCCCCACCGGCACCCCGCCGGGCATCTGCACGATCGACAGCAGCGAATCGAGGCCGTTGAGCGCGGCGGTGGACACCGGCACGCCGAGCACCGGCAGCCAGGTGTGCGCCGCGGTCATCCCCGGCAGGTGCGCCGCGCCGCCGGCGCCGGCGATGATCACCTCGATGCCGCGCGACTCGGCGCCCTGCGCGAACTCCGCCATCCACACCGGCGTGCGATGCGCCGAGACGACGTGCTTCTCGAACGGCACGGCAAACCGCTCGAGCGTGGCGGCGGCGTGGGACATGGTGTCCCAGTCCGACGTCGAGCCCATGATTACCGCAACCAGCGCAGCCTCAGGCATACGTCACCGCCGCGGGTTCGTCATTCGCCCTGTCCGAGCGAATACCCCCGCTGCCCGTCGAACGTGTACAGCCCCTCGGTCTTGACCACGTCGAAGCCGGCCCCGGTGATCCGCTGCTGCAGCGCGACCGTCTCCGCGTGCGTCACCGCCGACCGGCCCTGCCCGGCCAGGAACCGGCAGTTCCAGAGATCGGAATACACGAAGCCGGGCAGGTCGCCGGGGAACACCTTGACGCCGCGGTTGGAGATCGACTGCAGCGTCAGATCGCCGGCCAGCCGCAGCAGCTGTGGTCCGAGGTCGCTCGCCGCCCCTCCGCTCCAGTCGAGGAACACGTCGAGCCCGACGTATTCCTTGGTCGCACGCGTCCGTGCCGGCAGGGGCGGCGCCGCGGTGTCGGCCGCGGCCGCGCCTGCGTAGCGCACCGCCTTGAGCTTCTCCGGCAGCTGGCCGAGACGGCTGACGACGGCCTGCGCGAACTCGCGTGTCCCGACCTTCTGCTTCGACACCCCGTCCTTGTAGATGTCGTAGGTGTGCACGCCGTCCTCGAGCGTCCGCAGCCACGCGTTGTGCACCTTCTCGGCGACGTCCGCCTGGTCGATGTGGACGAGCATCAGCACCGCCCCCAGCAGCAGCCCGGACGGGTTGGCCAGGTTCTGCCCGGCACGCCGCGGCGCCGACCCGTGAATCGCCTCGAACATCGCGCACTGGTCGCCGATGTTGGCCGACCCGGCCAGCCCGACCGAGCCGGCGATCTGCGCGGCGACGTCGGAGAGGATATCGCCGTACAGGTTGGGCAGGACGATGACGTCGAACGCCTCCGGCGTGTCGGCCATCTTCGCGGCGCCGATGTCCACGATCCAGTGCTCCTGTTCCAGATCGGGATAGAGGGCGCCGATCTCGTCGAACACCTTGTGGAAGAGCCCGTCGGTCTGCTTCATGATGTTGTCTTTGGTGAAGCAGGTGACCTTGCGGCGATTGTTGCGGCGCGCGTACTCGAACGCGTAGCGGACGATCTTCTCCGACCCCGGCCGCGAGATGAGCTTCAGACACTGCACCACGTCGTGCGTCTGCTGGTGCTCGATGCCGGCGTAGAGGTCCTCTTCGTTCTCCCGCACGATCACCAGGTCCATGCGCGGGTGCTTGGTGTCCACGTACGGGTGGTAGGAGACGCACGGACGGATGTTGGCGTAGAGGCCCAGCGTCTTGCGGGTGGTGACGTTCAGGCTCTTGAAGCCGCCGCCCTGCGGCGTGGTGATGGGCGCCTTCAGGAACACGCGCGTCCGGCGCAGCGATTCCCAGGCGCTGGGCTCGATGCCGACGCTGATCCCGCGCTGGTAGACCTTCTCGCCCATCTCGATGGTGTCGATGGCCAGGCGCGCGCCCGCCTCGGTGAGGATGCCGAGCGTCGCGTCCATGATCTCCGGGCCAATGCCGTCGCCGTGCGCGACGGTGATAGGTGTGCCTGCCATCTCTGCGTCTCCCCCCAGCTCGCGGACAAAAGGGGAAGTCTAGCAGAA
Source organism: uncultured Acidobacteriota bacterium (assembly GCA_963707795.1). Classification (GTDB taxonomy): domain Bacteria; phylum Acidobacteriota; class Vicinamibacteria; order Vicinamibacterales; family UBA2999; genus JACCSI01. Next base: position 3,792,347 of record OY970174.1, read on the forward strand.
ACCCCGTGGCGGCGGCCCGGGTCAGTCGTCGAGCGACAGGGCGATGGCGAACATGTCAGAATCGCGCCGGCGCCCGCCGCCAGGCCAACGCCGACGGCATTGCCGAGGCTGAAGCCGCCGCCGCGGTCGTCCCGCTGCAGCCGCGCCAGTTCGTCGAAGCGAATCGCCAGCGCCGGCAGCGTCGCGACCTGTAGGCGGGGGAGACGATTGGCGGCACGACCGACGAGCTTTCTGGACAGGAAAACGTGGGACGATGAGCGGCTGGAGACGAGCGCACTGGATTTCTATCGGTGCGTGCGCGTGCATGATCGCGTTCGCGATATGCCAACGCGATTCACTGACGTTCTCGGTCTGCAGATTTGGAATCGAGGCCCTTATCCCCGAGGGGTAATCCGGAGTTCCAGTGATCCCCTCTGCCTACCGCCCGGCTCCTCCGATCCCCGCCTCATCGACGGTATCGCGATACCAGACAGGCTCGTCCGGATCAGGTATACAAGAACCCTGAAGGGACCGGAGTTGTGACAGGCCAGACGGGAATGTCATAACCTAACTTTCCGGGGATTTTTCCCCACAGGTATACCGTCTATGAGGTGGCCGGGCTTGTCCTGGTGTTTCCTGGGTACGGATGGTGCGGGGACTTCGGGCGACCGACCTTCGACAAATGAGTGGGTCACATCGACTTGGGTTCGGGCTCGTCAGCCTCGTGCTGCTCGTGGCGTGTGTCGCGGTCTGGTTCCAGAGATGGTCGCTTGACGGCCTCGCCGGGGTCGCCCTGACCTTCCTGAATCACGACACGGCGTATGCCGATGGCTATTCGGATGAGAGATTCAGATCGATTCAAATCGGGATGACCCTGAAGGAGGTGCGTGAGCGGCTTGGGGAGCCTCTGAAGCTGTCCTGGACTTATACCGTGTCCCGCCACCAAGGGTGTGTGTTGATCCACCTCAAAGATGGACGAGTGCAACCCTGGGTTTTCAATCGGTGCGCAACCTTGGGTATCCGCATGGGGCAGTCGGGTGATGATGTAGCGCGGATACTTGGGGCGCCGGATGAGGAGTATTGGATCTACAGTGAGAGCCCTGGGGACACTCACTATCGGGAGCGGGTGATCCGCCTTTCGCAGAGCAAAGTGGTGGACGTCATTTCCGGGTGGTATTTGGACTGACCCATTGCGGCGAACCCATCTCGATGACCCCGGCTCACGGTCAATCTGGTCGGCGCCTCGCTCCGAGTCTCAATAGATACGGCCGAAAGGGTGTTACGCCGAGAACAGCAGCCGCGTCCGCCGCGATGGCATGGGAGTGCAGGCAATGTTGAGTCTGATTGCGCTGTTACTGTTCTGCGCGTCGGGGACGCCTCAGCCAGGGTCCGGCAACTCCGTTTCAGTGAATGAAATTCGCGTGACGCTGCTCGAGGCCCGGCCGATGTCGTTCGAGGAGTATCGTGAGGCTCGCAAACCTGAGGCCGCGTCGTGGGAGGGGGGCGGGTTTCGCTTCGCCTTCCTCGTCGAGAATCGTCCGGGCGCGCCGTTGCCTCCGGCACTCGGTGAGGTTCGGATCCTACTCGGACGCCAACCATACAATGCGGTGACCAATGCCCAGTCGCGAAAACCCTTCGCTCCCTTGATCATCATCCACGGCGCCGGTGAATTTTTCGCCACTGAGTACGGCTCAAGATTTCGACGGCACGCGCCTGCCCCGCAGTCCGAAGCACCAATCGTTCTTGACGTCTTCGTCCCCGGACGAGCGATCCCCGCCGGGTCAGCCGGCATTGTCGACCTGGAGCTGGGTGAAACCTATCGCCCTGATGGGAAGGGTGGACTGAGGCAACTCAGTCCGGAGGAGATGAGCAAGACGTGGACGGACTACCGTTTTCATTTTTCCGCGCGGCATTGAAGCGTCCCGCCGCGGATCGATGCGGTTGCGTGGCCAACACGACTATTACGCGACGACGGCTGACCTGGGACGATGCCTGAGGGACGACAGGGCATGGTCGTCAGGTTCCTCAGGAAGGCGGACCATCGGCAAGCAGCTGATGGTGTCATGACAGTCGGCGTCAAAGAACGCGGACGCACGGGTCATTTCGCAGACGACGGCTCGAAGACGATCCGCAGCCGCGTCCGGGTCGCCTGCGCGAAGCGGTCCCGCCGTGAAACGCGCGCGGCACGCTGGCAGCGCCGAGCGGCGGCGGCGCGGCGAGCTTCGCCTCGGATGGCGCGGTGCGTCGCCGGAGAAGACGATCGAAGCACGACGACGACCAGTCTGCACGACGGGTCAGTCGTCGAGCGACAGGGCGATGGCGAACATCGTCAGAATCGCGCCGGCGCCCGCCGCCAGGCCAACGCCGACGGCCTTGCCGAGGCTGAAGCCGCCGCCGCGGTCGTCGCGCTGCAGCCGCGCCAGTTCGTCGAAGCGAATCGCCAGCGCCGGCTCGGGCACGCGCGAGTGCCGCTTCACCACGACACCCTCGTCGCTGACGCTCATCAGCGTCGCCGTCATCCGCCGGCCGTTGGCGAGGTGCACCCGCACGCGCGCCCCCGGCGGGATCGCGGCCGCCATCCGCTGCAAGGCCGCGATCTCCTCTCCCGCGGTCACATCGCGTTGCGCCACGACGGCGGCGGTCGGTCCGGCGCCCGTCAATCCGACGATGAGCAGTGCGATCAGCATGCGCATGTTTGTCCTCCGTTAGAAATCCACGCCGAGGCCGACGCGAAAGGCGGCGTGCAGCCCGCGTCGGGTGCCGCCGAACCGGGCATCGCTGCGGACGAAGAGGCGCGGGGTGGCGTAGAGCTTGACGCCCGTGCCCAGCACGACGGCCGCCCTGGCGGTCGTGTCCGGCCCTTCCCGCCGTTCCTCCGCGAGCAACCCCCTCGGTCCGAGGAGGTACTGCTCCGGCGTCACGGTACGGACGCGTTCGAAATCGACACCCACACCGGCCTGCACGAATGGATGCACCCACTCGTTGTCGAAGAACTGCCAGACGAATGAGCCGGACACCTGCCGCAGGGCGGTGAAGCGCTCCGAGTACACCGGCACGGGATAGGCCACGTTCGGCACGGCCACGACGTACCCTCCGAACTGGCGTCCCTCGCCGCTGGCCGAGATCTCGAGCTCGGTCTTGACGTGGGTCGACCAGCGACGGCCAACGACCACCGCTACCTGGGCGGTGCGGTACCACTCGTCGTGATGCAGGCTGTCGAACGTCTCCGGCACGTCAGGACCTCCGGCCAGCAGGCCGGTCATCACCGTGGCATCCCAGGGCGGCGGATCCGGCGGCACGCCCTGCGCGGCGCTCAGGTGCGGCCACAGAGCGAGGCCGGCCAGCGCCAGCGCGCCGACCGCCGCCGCACGACTGGTGCGACGGATGGGCCCGGGACGAACCGTGTGACGGCTGGGCTCGAGAGCGTGTCGTGCGTCCACGACGTGTAAGGTGCGATCGCGGCCGGGATCGGCTCACGCGAAGGTTAGAATGCCGGCATGCGGCGATTCTTTCGGTGCACGGCGATGGCCGTGCTGATGATGGCCGGCGCCGTCTCTCTCCGCGGACAATCGGCGCCCCCGGCCGCGGCGGCGCCACCGGATCTGCGCGTGGCCTACACCGAGTTCACGCTGGCCAACGGCCTCCACGTCATCCTGCACCGCGATACCAGCGTGCCGGTCGTCGCGATCAACGTCTGGTATCACGTCGGCTCGGCGAACGAGCGTCCGGGGCGGACCGGGTTCGCCCATCTCTTCGAGCACTTGATGTTCGAGGGCTCCACGCACGTGCCCGAGGGGGCGTTCGACAACTGGCTCGAGGCCGCCGGGGGCAACAACAACGGCTCGACCAACCCCGACCGCACCAACTACGTGATCGACGTGCCGTCCAACGCGCTCGAGCTCGCGCTGTTCCTCGAATCCGATCGGATGGCGCACCTGCTCGAGCCGATGACGCCGGCGCGCGTCGACGGCCAGCGTGACGTCGTCAAGAACGAGCGGCGTCAGAGCTACGAGAATGCGCCGTACGGGCGCGCGTTCCTGGAGCTGGGGACGCTGCTGTATCCGAAGACCCACCCGTACAGCTGGCCGGTCATCGGCTCGATGGAAGATCTGACCGCGGCCAGCCACGACGACGTCGTCGCGTTCTTCAAGACCTACTACGCGCCGAACAACGCCAGCCTGGTGATCGCCGGCGATCTCGATCTGGCGGCGACGCGGCGGCTGGTCGAGAAATGGTTCAGCGAGATCCCGCGCGGCCCCGCCGTCCCGCCCATCATCCCGCCCGCCGTGGTCCTGGACGGAGTGAAGACCCACTCGATGACCGACCGCGTGCAGCTGCCCCGGCTCTACCTCGCGTGGCACACGCCCGCGCTGTACGCGCCCGGCGACGCGGCGATGGACATCACGGCCAGCCTGCTGGCCAACGGCAAGAACTCCCGACTCTACCGCCGGCTGGTGTACGACCTGCAGATTGCGCAGGATGTCAACGCGTTCCAGCAGTCGCAGGCGCTCGGCTCGGTGTTTCTGATCGTCGCCACGGCGCGGCCGGGCCAGACGCTGGCGCGCCTCAAGGAGGTCATCGACGAGGAGCTCGACACGCTGCGCTCGACGCCGGCCACGGAGCGCGAGCTGGCGCGCGCGCGCAATCAGATCGAAGCGAACTTCTTCCGGCAGATGGAGCGGGTCGGCGGGTTCTCCGGCAAGGCCGACCAGTTGAACGCGTACTACACGCGCACGGGCATGCCCGATTACTTTGCCGAAGACCTCGGACGCTATCGGACGTTGAGCGCCGCCGACATCACCTCGGCGGTCGCGCACTATCTTCCCGCGGGCCGGCGAGTCGAGCTCTCCGTCGTGCCCGACGCGAAACCCTAGACCGCTGGCGGTCCGGTGCGGACGGGCGTCCGCGCCGCAGGAACATGGTGTGGGATGAGTCTGTGTCGCCGGCCCGCGTCGATCGTTGCGCTCGTCGTGCTGCTGGGCGCTGCTGCCAGCGCGCTGGCGCAGCCGCCCGATCGCACCACCCCACCCAAGCCCGGCCCGCCGCCGGCGCTGACGCTGCCGCCGATTCAGAAGCAGACGCTGTCGAACGGGCTCGCCGTCTGGATCATCGAGCAGCACGAGGTCCCGGTCGCGCAGGTCAACCTGATCGTCAAGGGCGGCAGCGCCGCCGATCCGGCGGGCAGCCGCGGGGTCGCGAGCATGACGGCCAACATGCTCGACGAGGGTGCCGGCGGCAAGTCGGCCCTCGAACTGTCGGATGCGGTGGAGTTCCTCGGCGCCGAGCTCAGCACGACCAGCACCTTCGACTATTCGGCCGTCCGCCTGTCCACGCCCGTGGCGCGGCTGCCCGACGCGCTGCCGTTGATGGCCTCGGTCGCGCTCGCCCCGTCGTTCCCCGCCGCCGAGCTCGAGCGCCTGCGCAAGGAGCGCCTGACGCGTCTGCTGCAGGCACGGGACGATCCGGCAGCGATCATCGAGGTCGCGTTTCCGCGCCTCGTCTTCGGCGCCGATCATCGCTATGGCAGCCCCGCCGGCGGTACTGCGGCCGACGTCACGGCCATGACCCTCGACCAGGTGCGGGCGTTTCACCGCACGTATTACCGGCCCGAGCTCGCCACGCTGCTGGTCGTCGGTGACATCACGGCGGCCGCGGTGCTGCCGCTGCTGGAGAAGGCCTTCGGGGCGTGGGCCGGCCAGGGCGCGGCGCCCGCGATGCCCACCGTGCCCGCCGCGCCGCAGCTGACCGCGCGGCGCATCTACATCGTGGACAAGCCCGGGGCGGCTCAGTCCCAGATCCGGATCGGCTGGGTCGGCGTGCCGCGCTCGACCCCCGAGTACCCGACGCTGCAGGTGCTCAACACCATCCTCGGCGGGTCGTTCACCTCGCGCCTCAACACCAACCTGCGTGAGACGCACGGTTACTCGTACGGCGCGTTCTCCGGCTTCGAAGAACGGCTGTCGGCCGGCACGTTCTCGGCGCGGGCCGGCGTGCAGACCGACAAGACCGCGCGAAGCGCTCAAGGAGTTCTTCAACGAATTCACCGGGATCCTCCGGCCGATTCCCGGCGACGAGCTGGCCAAAGCCCGGAATTACGTCGCCCTCGGATTCCCGGCCGAGTTCGAGAGCAGCGGACAGCTCGCCGCGAAGATGGAGGAGCAGGTCGTGCATGGCCTGCCGGACGAGTATTTCCCCAGCTACATTCGATCGGTCCTGCAGGTATCGGCGCCCGGCGTCGAGCAGGCGGCGACCCGCTACATCCAGCCCGACAAGTTCGCCGTCGTCATCGTCGGCGATCGCACGGTCATCGAAGCGGGGGTGCGGGCGCTGGACCTCGCGCCGATCGAGTTCCTGACCGTGGACGACGTCTTCGGACCGATGTAGATGGGCGGACAGGCGTGCGACGACGCTCGCGGTTCCTCGCTCCTCCCCGAGTGACGGGCGCGGCGGGGCCGGCATGATCGTCGTCGTCGGAGCGGGCGCAGCCGGTCTGATGGCCGCGATCTTCGCCACCACGGGCGGCGACCCGGTCGTACTGCTCGAGCGCACCACGGACGGCGGGCGGAAGATCCTGATCAGCGGCGGCGGCCGCTGCAACATCCTGCCGTCGGCGCTGGCGCCCGAGCGCTTCGTCACCGACTCGCCGCGGCACCTGATGCGGCGCCTGCTGCGTTCGTGGCCGCTCGGCGAACAGCGTGCGTTCTTCGAGCGCGACCTCGGGCAGCCGCTCTGCCTCGAAGCCGAGACCGGCAAGTGGTTCCCCGCCTCCAATCGCGCGCGCGACGTGCGCGACGGGCTGGTCGCGCACGCGCGGCGGCTCGGCGTCTCGCTGCGCTTCGGCCTCGCGCTCACCGGACTGGAGCCGGCGGGCGGGCGGTGGCGCGTGCACACCGGCGGCGAACAGTTCGTCGCACGGTGCGTGGTGCTCGCGACCGGCGGACTGTCCGTGCCGGCGACGGGCAGCGATGGCGTCGGCCTGCGGCTCGCCGCGTCGCTCGGCCACCGTGTGCACGAGCCCTACCCGGCGCTGACCCCGCTCACCGCCGATCCGCCGGTGCATGGCGGGCTGAGCGGCGTCTCGCTGGGCGCGCGCCTGCGCGCCCGGTCCGGGCGCGAGGCGGTCGACGCCGAGGGCGGATTTCTCTTCACGCATCGCGGCTACAGCGGACCGGCCGTCCTCGACATCTCGCATGTCGCCGTCCGCAGCAGCCGTCGCGGCGCCGAGCGCGCGGTGGTGCGCGTCCGCTGGGCCGGGCTCGACGCGGGCGCGTGGGAGGCGCACCTGGCGTCGGCTGGCGGACTGGTGGCCACCGCGCTCGCGATGCACTTGCCGCAGCGGCTGGCCGTGCAGCTGATCACCGAGGCGGGCGTGCCCGCGGACCGCCGGGCCGCGGAGCTGCGGCGCGTCGAGCGGGTGGCGCTGGTCGAGCGGCTGGTCGCCTATGCGCTGCCGTGGACGGGCGACGAGGGCTTCCGGAAGGCCGAGGTCACGGGTGGCGGCGTCGCCCTCGACGAGGTCGAGCCGACGACGCTCGAAAGCCGCCGCCACCGCGGCCTGTTCCTGTGCGGGGAAATGCTCGACGCGTTCGGGCCGATTGGCGGGCACAATTTCGTGTGGGCCTGGGGAAGCGGACGCCTGGCGGGGCTCGGCGCCGCCCGCGCGGGGTCGGCGGCGGACCTGTAGTAACCGCCGTCCGGCCGCGGCCGGCGTCGCGGTGGTTTTACTTGTCCCAGTGACCATTTTGCCCGGAGAATGAGCCCGTCTCACTACCAGGAGCCCAAACCATGCGCCGAACTCGTCGCGTCGCGCTGACCCTCGCCATGCTGACGGCGCCGCTCGCGGCACAGGCGCAGACCAGCCCTTCGGCTGGCGGCTATCGCCTGCCACCGCAGGTGATCGTCGATATCCTCGACGCCGCCCCGCCGCCGGCAACGGAGTTGAGCCCGACGCGCGACGTGATCGCGATCATCGAACGTGCGAGCATGCCGTCGATCGCCGAGCTCGCGCAGCCGGTGCTGCGCATCGCCGGCCGCCGCATCAACCCGCGCACGAACGGTCCGCACCGCGCGCAGCTCTCGCGCGCGATCGCGCTCAAGTCGATCGTGGACGGCACCGAGAAGCGGGTGACGGTCCCCACCGACGCCAGGTTGTCGTGGATGGGCTTCTCGCCCGACGGCCGCCGCTTCGCCTTCACCCACACGCGCAGCGATGGCATCGAGCTGTGGCTCGGCACCACCGCGACTGGCGACGCGAACGCGATCCCGGGGGCCGCGCTGAACGCCGCGCTCGGCACGCCGTGTGAGTGGGCCGGCGATGGCGGTTCGCTGCTCTGCGCGCTGGTGCCGGCCGACCGCGGTCCCGCGCCCGCGGCGCCGCTGGTGCCGAGCGGGCCCAACGTGCAGGAGAACCGCGGCAAGACCGCGCCGGTCCGCACCTATCAGGACCTGCTGACCAGCGCCCACGACGAGGCGCTGTTCGACCACTACGCCACCAGTCAGCTCGCCTACGTCGACACCGCCACCGGACAGCGCACCCACGTCGGCGCGCCGGCGGTGTTCGAGACCGCCCTGCCGTCGCCGGATGGGCGCTATCTCCTGGTCGGCCTCGTCCACCGTCCGTATTCGTGGCTCGTGCCGTTCAGCCTGTTCCCGACCGCGGTGGAGATCTGGGATCGCGGCGGCGCGATGGTGACCCGGGTTGCCGATCTGCCGCTCGCCGACACCGTGCCCAACGGCGGCGTGCTGCCGGGGCCGCGGAGCTATCAGTGGCAGGCCCTCGCTCCGGCGACCGTGGTGTGGGCCGAGGCGCTCGACAACGGCGATCCGAAAGCCAAGGTGGCGCATCGCGATCGGGTCATGTCGCTGGCAGCGCCGTTCACGGCGACACCGTCCGAGCTGGCGCGAACGGAGTATCGCTATGCCGGGCTGGCGTGGACCGAGACGGGCACGGCGCTGCTGACCGAGAGCGACCGGGCGCGGCGCTGGACGCGCACCTGGCTGCTCGACGAGGCCGGCGCGCCGCCACGCAAGCTGTGGGATCGCAGCCAGGAGGATGCCTACGGCCATCCCGGGACACCGCTGCGCCGCGGCGGGCCGTCCGGCACGTCGACGATTCGTCAGGCCGGCAATGCCATCTTCCTCGCCGGCCTCGGCGCGGCGCCGGAGGGCGCCCGCCCGTTCCTCGATCGCCTCGACCTGACGACGCTGAAGACCGAGCGGCTGTTCCACACCAGCGGCCGCAGCTTCGAGACCGTCGTGAGCGTGCTCTCCGACGATGGGTCGACCATCCTCACGCGGCACGAGACGCGGAACGACCCGCCCAACCTCTACGTCCGCGACCTCAAGTCCGACGGCCGGCGCGCGGTGACCACGTCTGCCGAGCCGGCGCCGGCGCTCAAGGGGCTGCAGAAGCAGCTGGTCACCTACAAGCGCGCCGACGGCGTCGAGCTGTCGGCGACCGTGATCACGCCGCCGGGCTGGACGCCGGCGAAGGGACCGCTGCCGACGTTGTTGTGGGCGTATCCGCGCGAGTTCACCGATCCGAACGCCGCCGGGCAGGTCACGACCTCGGCCGATCGCTACACGTCGATCAGCGGCGCGTCACACCTGCTGTTCCTCACGCAGGGCTACGCCATCATCGACGACCCGACGATGCCGATCGTGGGGCCGGGCGAAACCGCCAACGACACCTACGTGCAGCAGCTCGTGGCCAGCGCGCAGGCGGCCGTGGACAAGGCGGTCGCGATGGGGGTCACCGATCGCAGTCGCGTCGTGGTCGGCGGACACAGCTACGGCGGGTTCATGACCGCCAACCTGCTCGCCCACTCCGACATCTTCCGCGCCGGCCTGGCGCGCAGCGGCGCCTACAACCGGACCCTGACGCCGTTCGGGTTCCAGAACGAACAGCGCACGTTCTGGGAGGTGCCGGACATCTACGGCAATATGTCGCCCTTCTACCATGCGCACAAGGTCAACGAGCCGGTGCTGCTGATTCACGGCGAGGCCGACGACAACAGCGGCACTTTCCCGGTGCAGTCGGAGCGCTTCTACATGGCGCTCAAGGGCCACGGCGCCACGGTGCGGTATGTCACGCTGCCCTACGAGGCGCATGGCTACGCCGCGCGCGAATCGGTCCTGCACACGATTGCCGAGATGCTGGCCTGGGCGGACGAGTTCGCCAAGAACGCGAAGCCGCGCCCGGCCACGACGTCGCCGCAGCGATAACGCGCAACGGCGGGTAGCGGTACGGAACGGGAGCGCGGCCGCGCGTGCCGCAGCCGCGCGCGACCGGGGACCGCGCACCCGTACTGTATAATTTCCGGGTCACACACGGTCTTCCCCCCGGAGGAACAATCGCATGCCACGAACGGTTCTCGCACTCTTCCTGGCCCTCGGCCTGGCGCTTCCGGCCGCGGCCGACGTCACCCTGAAGATGACCACGGGCGGCAAGGGCATGGGCATCTCGGGCAAGGCGTCCGGCACTACCTACCTCAAGGGCAACAAGATGCGCACCGACCTGCAGATGGGGGACAAGGTCCAGAGCACGATCTTCGACCTCGACGCGCAGAAGATGTACGTCTTCGATTCGAAGAAGAAGGAAGCCGACGTGTGGGACATGGCGGCGTTCGGCGCCGAGATCGGCCAGAGCATCGACACCGCGAACATGAAGGCATCGATCACGCCGAACGGGCAGAGCAAGGAGTTCGGCGCGCGGCAGGCGGCGGGCTACGACATGGACGTGACGGTGCCGGCGGCGATGGGCGGCAACAAGGACCAGCAGATGACCATCACGCTCACCGGCCCGGTGTGGATCGTCAAGGACGCCCCGGGCGCGGCCGAGTACAACCGCTTCTACCTGACCGCCGCGGAGAAGGGCTGGATCTTCAGCGACCCGCGCGCCGCCAAGGGCCAGCCCGGCCAGGCCAAGGCGATGGCGGAGATGTACAAGCAGTTCGCCGAGATCGGCGGCATCGCCTACGAGACCGAGATGCAGATCAAGATGGGCATGGGCGGCGGCGGCGCCGGCAACCCGCTCGGCGGGCTGTTCGCCAAGCTCGGCAACATGCAGATCACCACCACGGTCGAAGACGTGCAGACCGGGCCGCTCGCCGACGAGCTGTTCGCACCGCCGGCCGGGTACAAGCTGAATTCGAAGAAGTAGCGTCCCCGGCCCGGTGAGCTCCTTCCTCACACTCCTTGCGCGCGTCCGACACTCCGGTGGTGACGGTGGAGCTCCGCCCGCCGCGCGCCGAGCTGGAATCGGCGGCCGGCATCGACGCCTGGATCGACACCTACCACGCCATCCGCTCGCTCGCGCGCCAGAACGTGCGCGTCATGATCACCGACAGTGCGGTGGGTGCGCAGGAGGAGAACAACCTGCGGCACCTCGTGGCCAACCTCGGCGCCGACGTGGCGCGGGCCCACGTGGTGCCGTTCCTGACCAGCAAGCACTCGCTCGACTACTGCCTCGGCTACGCCGACCAGGCCGCGCACCACCGCTTCGGCTCGATCGTCGTGCTGGGCGGGGACAAGCACGTCGGACGGCAGCGCTGCCTGCCGCATGCGTGGCAGCTGCGCCAGCAGATCCGCGCCCGGCACCCGGACCTCGAGCTGGGCGGCTGGGCGAACCCGGCGGCGTCGCCCGCCGGCCAGGTGGAGTACCTGCTCGACGACAATGCCAGCGCCGATTTCTACCTCACCCAGGTGGTGTCGCATCATCAGCCCGGCCACGTCGAGGCGTTCCTCGCCGAGGCCGGCCGCCGCGGCCTGACCGTCCCCGGCGTGTTCGGCGTGTTCTTCTATCGCAGCGCCAACGCCGCGACACTGGAGGCGCTCGCTCGCTTCCTGCCGGTCCCGGCCGCGGCGCTCACCGCCGAATTCGCCGCCGGGGCGACGCCGGTCGACGTCTGCGCGCGCACGATCAGGACCATGCTCGACCTCGGCGTGAAGCACTTCTATCTCAGCAATCTTCCGCTGCGCCGCACCGCGCAGACGCTGCAGGCCATCCTCGAGAAGGCCGGCGTCTTCGCGGCGCATTGATCCGGTTCCGCTTTCCCGCCCAGGGGCACGCACATGGCGACGTTTCTCGACACCGTCCCGGTTTCCGCCATCATCCGGATTCGCGATCTGATGCACACGCTCGCCGATCCGTTCCGACTCGATCAGGGCGACGTGTCGTTCGACGCGCCGGCGTCGGTCAAGCAGGCGATGGTGCAGGCGGTGGCCGACAACCGGACGCACTACCTGCCCACCACCGGCGTCCCCCGGCTGCGGCAACTGCTGGCCGACAAGCTCCGCCGCAAGAACGGCATTCCCGTCGGCAGCGACGAAGAGATCCTGCCGACCAACGGCGGCACGCACGCGATCTGGGCGGTGTTCCACGCCTTGTTCGAGCCGGGCGACGAGGTCATCGTCGCCGATCCGGAGTGGCCGCCGACGATGGCCATCGCGATCGCGGCGCGCGCGGTGCCGGTCGCGGTGCCGCTGCACGAGGGGCTGGGGTGGCGCTGGGATCTGGACGAGCTCGAGCGCGCGATCACGCCGCGGACCAAGGCCATCTACGTGAACTCGCCGAACAACCCGAGCGGCGGTGTCCTGCCGCGCGCCGACCTCGAGCGCATCGCCGCCCTCGCCGCCGAGCGCGACCTCTGGGTGCTGTCCGATGAAGCCTACGAAGACGTCCTCTTCAGCGGCGAGCATGTCAGCATCGCCTCCTTCCCCGGCATGTACGCGCGCACCATCCCGATCTACACCTTCAGCAAGTCGTACGCGATGACCGGCCTGCGGCTGGGCTACGCCGCGATTCCCGACCCGGTCCTGCGCGCGCGCGCAATCAAGGTGGTCGCCTACACCACCAGCAACGTGAACTCGGTGGTGCAGTTCGGCGGCATCGGCGCGCTGGAAGGATCGCAGGACTGCATCGAGCAGTTCCGCACCGAGCTGCAGGCCCGCCGTGACCTGTTCTACGCCGGCCTCGCCGCGGCGGCGCCCGGCATCCTCAGCGGCGACCCGCCGGACGGCACGTTCTACGCCTTCGTCCGGATCAACGCCGACTGGGCCAGGGACGCGGGGCTGACGGGACCATCGGTGTCCTGGGCGATGGCCGAACACCTGATCACGCACGGCCGCATCGGCTGCGTCCCCGGCGTGGACTTCGGCGCCGGGTCGGAAGGCTACCTGCGCTTCTGCTTCGGCCGCGAGCGGCGCGAACTGGACGGGGCGCTGGCGTCGATGACCCGAGTGCTCGCGCCCGAACACCAGGCCCTGCGCGCCGATCGCTGATCCCGGCGGCGCCCCGGCGGCCGCGGCAGGACAGACACCATTAGCGCGTGATCGGCCAGCGCCGGAACGGCGAGCGCCTGGCCGTCAGCCGTTCGACGCGCCGGCAGATTGTGTCTCGGGCGGCGGGGTCCCGGACGATGGCGAGTGCGTCGCCTGCAGCCGCCCGCGGGCGCGGCCATTGAGATAGCCGAAGACGCCGTGCGCGGGCGCCATCAGGAAGAAGATGAGGCCGCCAAAGCGCAGGTAGTCAATCGGCAGCAGGAGCGCTATCGCCACCGAGACGGTGCCGATGATCACGCTGATGGAATGGCGGCGGACGCTGGCGCGGGCATCGAACACCCCCAGGGCATCGAGTCCCAACCGCGCGCGCTGGCGCAGCGCGTTCCAGTACAAGAGCATGAACGCCGCGAACAGCGCCACGAAGCCGCCGCTGTAGACGGCCATCAGCAGCCGTGCGTTCGCCACCGTCATGCCATCGGCGATGCCGGGACCCAGGCCGAGCATGCTCCCGGTGATCAGGCGCGTGAACATGAACTTCATCGGGTAGGCGTAGAACACGACGATGAACAGCAGCGCGCTGTTGACGGCGACGGTGAGGCCGTCCTCCAGGTCGTAGCGCCGGAACAGCAGGTAGTGCTCGAACCAGACCCAGCCGATGACGGTGAACGTGACGGCGAAGGCGGGAAAGCCGGCGAGGATGCGCTCGAGATCGGCGAAGTTCTCCGGCACTTCGAGCGAGACGACGAGCAGCGTGAGGGTGAACCCGAACACGGCGTCGCTGAAGCCCTCGATCCGGGAGACGTCCCTGCCGCGGAACACGCCCTAGGATAGTGCCTGATCCCGACGCGCGGCTACTTGAGGTGACGGCCGCCGTCGACGCGGATGGTCTCGCCGGTGACGAAGTCGCTGTCGATGAGGAACAGGACGGTGCGCACGATCTCCTCGGCGCCGCCCCAGCGGCCGAGCGGCGTGGACTCGGCGACCGCCTCGGCCTCCCGATCCGACGTGCCCGGCGGCGCGAGGATGGGGCCGGGAGCGATGGCGTTCACCAGGATCCGGTCGGGCGCCAGTTCGAGCGCCATCGCCTCGACGAGCGCCTTGAGCCCGGCCTTGGCGACGTAATAGGTCAGGTACCCCGGATACCGCGGCCGGCCGCTCGCCGGCAGCCAATCGCTGAACAGGATGATGCGGCCGCCGCCGTGCTGCTTCATCGACGGCACCGCGGCGTGCGCACAGAGAAACGCGGAGCGCAGCTCCACGTCCATCTGCGCGTTCCACGCGTCCACGGTGAGCTCGGCGAACGGCGTCGCGCGATACAGACCCGCCATGGCGACGCAGACATCGATGCGTCCCAGATCGTCGAGGGTCGTCTCGACGACGCGACGGCAGTCGGCGGGCGTGGCCAGGTCGGCTTGCAGGGCGAGGCCACGCCGGCCGAGCGACCGCACGCGGCCCACGGTGGCCTCGGCCTCGTGCGCGGAGCTGTTGTAGACGAGGGCCACGTCGGCGCCGGCGCGGGCCAGCGCCTCGGCGACCGCCGAGCCGATGCGTTTGGCGCCGGTCAGCAGCGCCACCTTGCCTGTGAGGTCCATGAACGCCTTTCTCATGCGCGCGGCCGCCGCCGCGCGCGCCCGTGCTCAGTGCTCGATGAGACCGACCAGGATGAGCCCGAAGCGCAGTGACCCCTTGGCCACGGTCGCCACCTCGAAGGTCACCCCCTGGAGCTCGGGTTCGGTGGTGTATGCGGACAGGACCGCAGCGGTCGAGACCGGCGGGTCGAGGCTGAGCGCGCCAGGATGCGATGTGCCAGTCGTCTGCTTGGCGAGCGCCACCGCGCCGTCGAACCCGAGTGGATTCGGATCGGTGTCGGCGGCAGCGGGGCTCAGCAACAAGTACTCGCGATGCGGCGAGGCGCCCAGATGATCGCCGTTCTGCGGCTGCAGACCGAGGCGCAGCGTGTACACGCCCGGGTTCACCGTCTTGCCGCGAATCTCCTTGAACGGGCCGGCGACGCGAACCACTCCGACCAGTGCCCCTTCCGCGACCTGGCCCCACGCCAATGCCGCACCACCCTCGACCGGTAGCGCCGCCACCCACCAGAACTCCAACGTCGCCGGGCTGCCGGTCACCCCGTGTCCGTTGGGCGAGAGCCGCGCCCGCAGTGGCGCCGCCACGTCAGCGGGAGGCGACGCGGTGAAGGGCTCGGCGCTCAACTGCGCCGATGCCGCCGATGAGGCGAGGACGGACACGATGGCCGGCGCGCCGAGGGTCAGCGCAGCGATGGTCAGCGCGCCGATCGTGAGCGACGACCCGATGACGGCACCGCGGAACATCGAGCGCCGGGAGGCAGATGGCAGGCCGGCCGACCGGGTCGTCAATACGCGAACGTGCCCCAGAACGCCGACCGCTTGTGCGGCGCGCTCCACTTGCTGCCCAGCCCGGCGCCGGCGTAGGCGTGCGCGTCGGCCGTGCCCATCGCCGAGGAGACGAGCTGCGACGAGAAGGGGGTGAACCATTGCATCGCCCCGCAACTGGGGTCGTGGACCATCTCCTTGGTCACCGTCAATCGCAGCGCGTCGGCGGCGGCCACATCGATGTGCGTGGCGCTCACCGCGAACCGCACCGGCGCGACGTCCACGCGGACGATGTCGGTCAGCAGTCCGCCGGACAGCGTCCGCGCCATCCGGACAAGCGCGTCGCGCTGCGCGGCGGTGGCGCGGTCGTCCACCGTCACGATCGAACGCACCTGGTGCGGCGCCTCGCCGCCCATCTCACGCATGCCCAGGTTGCGATCGGCGGCCACCGCCGCGGCCACGACCAGGCCGTCGAGCGTCACGCCGTCGAGACTGCCGCGTGCGACGCGCCAGGCCATCACGGCCTGCCGGCCCGCGGTCTCGGCCTCGCTGTTCATGATGCAGCCGCCAGCGAACACCTCGGCCGTCCGTGCTTCCACGTAGTCCCCGGTGACGCGCACGCGTTCGTCCGCCGACATCGTCGACGCGCCCAGCGCGAGGACAGCTGCTGCGGCAAGGGCAATCTTCATGATGTACGCAGGATAACAGCGTTCTGGCGGGTCCCCGACGTCGTCGGTCCTTCGCGGCGATCTGTCCCCGGGTGGACCCCCGCGTCCCGGATTCGGACAAAGGCAGAAGGCCGGCTTCATCGCAAGGCCTTTACGAACAACGGGTTACGCGATCGCGGGCCCGGGAACGCGCATTGCTCTACCGCTGGTACCAACGCATGTGGTCCGATGGCCGGGCGCCAATCGGGAACGGCTCGACCCAACCTTCCTGGGGACGGAATCGTCACATGGCAGAAGCGGGACGACCGGCTCACGCCGATCGCAGGGTTTCGGAGGCCGATGATGCGCCTTGAATACGTCTTGAGCGTGCTGATCTCGCTGTTCGTTCTCGGCGGCGCGGTCGCCCTGAGCGAAAACGAGCCGACCTCGAAAACGGCCCTGTCCTGCCGGTCGGGCCGGACCGCGGCACCGGTGGTGCTGAAGGGAATGAGCATCTACCGCTGTCCGGCGACCAGCAAGCGCGGCTGAGGGCCGCGGTCTCCCGCCCGTCCTCACCGACCATCCGGTGATCCATCACGCGCTCTTGGTTCCAAGCCCCAGTCCTCGAGCCAGGCGCGCTCGCGGCTCGGCCTCGTCGCGTCCGCGCTCAGCGGCGCTCCGCGAGGTCGCGCACCAGCTGCTCGACCCGGGCGCGCATCGCGGCGCTCGCCGGACCGTAGCCGTCGCTGAACGCCGGCAGCTTGTCCCAGCGAATCGTCCGGTCCTCCGCGCCAGCCGGCGCCGGGACGTCGAACACCACGACGCGCGCGGCCATCGTGACGTCGGCGGATGCGACGCGCGTCGGGGTGAACAGCGGATCCACGCCGAGCTTCTCGGACGCCAGGCCGGCACGCACGGGTGCGGGCACCTCGGCGTCGGGATCGGTGCCGCGTGCGATGGCGCGGACCGCGAGACCGCGCGCCGCGGCGATCTCGTTGAACAGCGCCGCCGCGACAACGCTCTTGACGGCGCCGTGCTCGCACACGAAGACTACCGTCTGGGCGGGGCCGGCACCCTGGCCCGTTCGGCTGTCGACGGCGCCGCGGACAGTGGCCGAGACCGCGAGCGCGGCCGCGATCATGACGACACTTCGAGTGAACGCAGCCATTGGCAGCCTCTCGCGCCACAGCATACGCGTCCCGTACGACACGGGCAACCGCGTCCGTCCAATCCGGGAGCCGTCACGATGAATGCCCATCAATCGCTCGGCGAGGAGTTCGACCACGAAGCGCGGGTCACGCGCCGGCATTTCGAGCGCCTGCCGGAGCAGCACCTGGATTGGCGGCCGCACGCGAAGTCCTTCACGCTGCGCGACCTGGCCTCCCATGTCGTCGAGTGCGCCGGATGGGCCGAGCTCATTCTCACGCGTGACGCCTTCGACGTCGATCCGCGGGGGTTCACGCCGTTCCGCGCCGAATCAGTGGCGCACCTGCTCGCCGCGCTCGACGAGAAGGCGGAGCTCGGCCGGCGCGCGCTCGCGGCCGTCACCGACGCGGAGCTGCAGCAGCCGTGGCGGCTCACGGTCGGCGGCCGCGTACGGCTCGAACGGCCAAAGGCCTCCGCCCTGCGGGATTTCGCGTTGAGCCACTTGATCCACCACCGCGGACAGCTGTCGGTCTACCTCCGGCTGCTCGACGTTCCGGTTCCCGGATCGTACGGTCCGACCGCCGATGACCGCCTGTGATTTGTCCGGACAGTTCGAGGACCGCCCGCATGACCATTGCACCGCTCTCACCGGCCCGGTTCGATGATTTCGTCGGCCTGATCCACGCCCTCGCCGATTTCGAGAAGCTGGCGCGGCCGGAGCCTGCGGCCACGGACCGCCTGCGCGCCGATGCGTTCGGGCCGCGGCCGCGCTTCGAGGCGGCACTCGCGGTGGACGAGGACGGCCGCTCGGTGGGGTACGCGATCTGGTTCGAGACCTACTCGAGTTTCCGGGCAACGCCCACGATGTACCTCGAGGACCTGTTCGTACGTGAGGACGCGCGCCGTTCGGGGGCGGGGACGACGCTCTTCGAGCACGTGCGCGCGCTCGGCGCGGCGCGCGGGTGCGGACGCATGGAGTGGCAGGTCCTCGACTGGAATACCGGCGCTCGCGAGTTCTACCGCCGCCATGCCGCGACGTGGATGCGGGAGTGGCTGCTCTACCGGATCGACTACTGACGCGCCCGGGTGCCGCCGACCGCGCGGCGCAATCCAGCGTATAAAGCACACGATGGCCGAGCCTCGAGACGTCCAGCGGGCTCGCCGCCCGCGACGAACCGTGCCGCCCGCGCACACGCACGCGGCACCGGCGCGGAACATCCCCGACGAAGTCGCGGCGGCGCTGTCGTGGCTGGAGCGCAAGAGCACCCGGCGTGACCGCGAGAACCTGGCCCGATTCGGCATCACCGCCAGCCGGGCCCTCGGCGTCTCGATCGCCAACATCCAGGTGCTGGCGCGGCGGATGGGGCGCAGCCACGAACTGGCCGGAGCGTTGTGGGACACCGGCTGCTACGAGGCTCGTCTGCTGGCATCGTTCGTCGACGAGCCCGCCCGGGTCACCCGGCCGCAGATGGACCGCTGGTGCCGCGACTTCGACAATTGGGGCATCTGCGACACGGTGTGCTTCCACCTCTTCGACCGGACGCCGCATGCGTGGGACAAAGTCGAGCAATGGAGCCGCGCGCGGGGCGAGTTCGTCCGTCGCGCGGCGTTTGCGCTCCTCGCCAGCCTGGCGCTGCACAATCGAGTCGCCGGCGACGCGCAATTCGTCATCGGGCTGCGGCTGGTCGAGGAAGCCTCTGGGGACGAGCGGCACTACGTCGGCAAGGGGGTGAGCTGGGCGCTGCGGTTGATCGGCCGGCGCAACCGCGCACTCAACGGCAGGGCCGTGGCGGTGGCCAGGCGTCTCAGCCTGGCCTCCGAACCCGCGGCACGAGCGATCGGTCGGGAGGCGCTGAAGGAACTGACCGGCCCGGTCGTCGCGCGCCGGCTCGCGGCACAGGCGCGGGGCCGGCGATCGTGAGGCGACGTGCCGCGTAGCCCCCTCCAGCGGCTGCGTCGCCTGTGCCTGGCGCTGCCCGGCGCGTGGGAAAAAATGTCGCACGGCGAGCCGACCTTCTGGGTCGGGCAGAAGATGTTCGCCAGCTTCGCCGATGCGGGAAACCACCACGGGGCAGGCCGCCACGCGGTGTGGTGCAAGGCGACCTCGCTGACCCAGGACCTCCTGACCTCGCAATCGCCGGAGCGCTATTTCGTGCCGCCCTACGTCGGCCCGAGTGGCTGGGTGGGCATCTACCTCGACGCGACGCCGGACTGGGACGCGGTGGCCGAGCGGCTGCGCGATGCCCACGACCTGGCGGCGGCCCCGGCGCCCTCCCGGCGCGTCGCGGGCACGAGGCGGCCGCGACGCTGACGATTCCCCGGCGTGGCGGTGTGGGACAAGGATGTAGAATCCGCCTCTGGAGGCCTTCATGAACCGCCGACACCACGCCGCGTCGATCGTGCTGCTCGCGCTCCTCGGCGCCGGCGGCGCCGCCCAGGACCGGGATGGCGCCGGACCACACCGTCCGGTCGTGGGCCGATCGATGGTGGCGACCACGTTCGGGATCGTCGCGGCGAGCCAGCCGCTCGCCGCCCGCGCCGGCGTGCAGATCCTCGAACGCGGCGGCAACGCCATCGACGCGGCGATCGCCGCCAACGCGACCATCGGCCTGATGGAGCCGACCGGCAACGGCATCGGCGGCGATCTGTTCATCATCTACTACGAGGCGAAGACCGGCACCGTCCACGGGCTCAACGCGAGCGGCTGGGCGCCGAGCGGCCTGACCGTCGAGCACCTCGCGGCCAAGGGGATCACGGCGATGCCGCAGCGCGGCATCCACTCGGTGACGGTACCGGGCGTGGTCGCCGGCTGGGACGCCATGCGCAGCAAGTTCGGCAGCAAGCCGTTCGCCGAGCTGCTGGCGCCGGCGATCTACTACGCCGAGCATGGGTTCCCGCTGTCCGAAACGATCGCGCGCGGGTGGGGGAACTCGGTGAAGATGCACAGCGAGCATCCCAATTCACGCAAGACCTATCTGGTCGACGGCGTCAGGGCGCCGGCCGCCGGCGAGATCTTCCGCAATCCCGACCTGGCCGGGTCGCTGCGGCTGATCGCGGCGCACGGGCGCGACGGCTACTACACGGGCAAGACCGCCGAGGCGATTCTCGCCATCTCGCGTGAGCAGGGCGGCACGATGACCGCGGCCGACCTGACCGAGTTCCAGCCCGAGTGGGTGACGCCGATCACGACGAGCTATCGCGGCTGGACCGTCCACGAGATCGGGCCGAACACGCAGGGCATCTCGGCGCTGATGATGCTGAACCTGATGGAGCAGTATCCGATGGCGGAGTACGGCTTCCACAGCCCGGACGCGCTGCACGTGATGATCGAGGCCAAGAAGCTGGCCTATGCCGACATGCTGCGCTACGTCGGCGATCCGGCGTTCTCGCGCATCCCCGTCGAGGCGCTGCTGAACAAGCCACGCGCCGCCGCGCGCGCCCGGCTGATCGACGCGGCCCGGGCGGCCTGCCGCGTCCAGCCCGACACCCTGGCCGGCGTCACCGATGCCGAGGGGGCCGACACGATCTACCTGTCCGTGATCGACAAGGACGGCAACATCGTCTCGCTCATCCAGAGCAACTACAGCGGCTTCGGCTCCGGCCTGGTGCCGCCGGGCGCCGGCTTCATGCTGCACAATCGCGGCGGCCTGTTCACCCTCGAGCCGGGCCAGCCCAACACGCTGGCGCCGCGCAAGCGGCCGCTGCACACGATCATTCCCGGCCTTCATGGAGAAGGGCGAGCAGCGGATCGGCTTCGGAATCATGGGCGGCTGGAACCAGGGCCAGGCGCACGCGCAGTTCGTCTCGAACATCGCCGACTACGGGATGACCATTCAGCAGGCGCTCGAGGCCGGGCGCTTCACCAAGGGCAGCTTCGAGGGCTGCGACGTCTCGATCGAGTCGCTGGTGCCCGAGGCGGCGCGCGCGCAGCTGACCGCGCGCGGGCACGAGCTCCGTGTCGTCGGGCCGCGCACCGGGACGTTCGGCTACGGCCAGGCCGTGATGAGCGCGCCCGGCGGGGTGCACTTCGGCGCCTCCGAGCCGCGCCACGACGGCGCGGCGGTGCCGCAGGCGCCGCCGGTGTTCGACACGACGGCACCCGCGGCCACGCGCGCGGGTCTGCGACGGTAAGCGAGCGTCCTGTTGCCGATCCTCCTCAATCGACGCGGCCTGGCCGCCGCGCTCTGCGCGGTGGCGCTGTGGCCGCACGGGCGCAGCCCGCAGGCCCAGGCCGCTGCCGACCTCGTCCTCGTCAACGGCACCGTGCTGACGGTTGACGACCGCGACTCGATCGCCCAGGCGATCGCCATTACCGGCGGCACCATCACCGCCGTCGGCACCAGCGACGAGATCAAGCGCCGCATCGGCAGCGCCACCGAGGTCATCGACCTCGCCGGGCGCACCGTCACGCCCGGGCTCATCGACGCCCACGTCCATTTCTCCGCTGCCGACGCCTTGTTCACCGTCGATCTCGGCGACCCGGCCGTGGACTCGATCGCGGATGTCACCGCCCGCGTCGCCCAGCAGGTGGCGCGGCTGAAGCCCGGCGAATGGGTGCGCGGACGCGGCTGGGACGAAGGCAAGTACACGGAGAAGCGCTACGTCACCGCCGCCGACCTCGACGCGGTCGCGCCGAACAATCCGGTGTGGCTCACGCACACGACCGGCCACTACGGCGTCGCCAACAGTTACGCGTTGAAGATGGCCGAGGTGCGCGCCGACACCAAGGACCCGCCCGCCGGCACCATCGATCGCGATGCGCAGGGCGCGCCGACCGGCGTGATGAAGGAAACGGCGATGGGGCTAGTCAGCCGCCTCGTACCACCCCTGACCCGCGACCAGTTGAAACAGGGGCTGGTGCGCATCATCGCGGACTTCAACAAGGAGGGGATGACCGGCGCCAAGGACCCCGGGATCGGCGAGGCGAAGTGGGAGCTGTACCAGGAGCTGCTGCGCGAGGGTGGCCTCACCGTGCGGGTGTTCGCGCTGTGGTCGGGCGCGCGCACGCTCGAGGATCGGACGGCGGTGCTGAAGCGCGCCCAGGCCATCCCGCGGCAGGCCGGCCTCGGCGACGGCCGGCTGATCGCCGGCGGGGTCAAGATGTTCATGGACGGCAGCGGTGGCGCGCGCACGGCCTGGATGTACGACGACTGGAACAAGGCCCTGACCGGCGTCGACGCCGGCAACACCGGCTACCCGTCGCTGCCGCCCGAGGCCTACCGCCAGATCGTCACCGAGCTGCACGACGCCGGGATCCATGTCAGCACCCACGCCATCGGCGACCGCGCCATCGACTGGGTGGTGGACACGTACGATCGCGCGCTCGCCGCCACACCGACGCGCGGCCTGCGCCACGGCATCATCCACGGCAATACCCCGACCGATCGCGCCATCGACGTGATGGCGCGCCTGCAGCGCGAGTACGACGCCGCCTATCCAGAGTCCTCGTCCACGTTCATGTGGTGGATCGGCGACAACTATGCCGGCAACCTCGGACCGCTGCGCAACAGGCGGCTGTCGCCGTTCCGCAGCTACGTCCGCAAGGGGATCGCGTGGGCCGGCGGATCGGACTATCCGGTGACGCCCTTCCCCGCGCGGTATGGCCTGTGGGCGTCGGTCGCTCGCCAGACGCTGAATGGCACCTACGGCGCCACGCCGTTCGGGACGGACGAGTCGGTCGACATCCGGGCGGCGCTGCGTTCGTACACCCGATGGGCGGCGCGGACGATGTTCCTCGACGATCGCATCGGGTCGATCGAGGCCGGCAAGGACGCGGACCTGGCGGTCTGGGATCGCAACCCCTACGAGGTGCCGACGGCGGGCCTGAAGGACATGCGCTGCGAGCTGACGCTGCTCCGCGGCGCCGTCGTGTATCGAGCCCGGCCCGGTGTCTGATCTGCTCACCCCTCCCCCCGCGACGACGGCCTCCGCGCCCGATGCGGACGCGCAGCTCGTGCGCGCCATCGGCCTGCGTGGCGCCACGCTGCTGGTGGTCGGCAGCGTGGTCGGCTCGGGCATCTTCCTCACCACCGGCATCATGGTGCAGGAGCTGCCGTCGACGACGCTGGTGCTGGCGGCGTGGCTGGCCGGCGGCCTGCTGGCCATGGCGGGCGGTCTCACCTACGCCGAGATGGGATCGATGTTCCCGCGATCGGGCGGGCTGTATGTATTCCTCAGCGAAGCCTACGGGCCGGTATGGGGCTTCCTCTTCGGCTGGGCCTGCCTGCTCGTCATCCTCACCGGCAGCGTCGCCACCGTCGCCGTCGGCTTCGCCGAGTACTTCAGCTACTTCGTGCCGGCGCTGGGCACGGATCGCCGGCTGCTGTCGCTCGCCATGCCGTGGGGGGCGTGGGACATCAGCGCCGGGCAACTGGTCGCCGCCGGCTCCATCGCCGTCATCACTGCCATCAATTACGTCGGCGTGCGCAGCGGCAACCTGGCGAACACGGTGCTCACCGCCGCCAAGGTGAGCGCGCTCGTCGCCGTCCTGCTGCTCGCCGTCGTCTACCTGCGTGTCGAACCGGCGTGGCAGCCGGTCGTGCCCGCCGCCGCGCTGCGGCCGCTGGCCTCGTTCGGCATCATCATGATTGCCGTGATGTGGACCTACGAGGGCTGGTATTACGTGGCGTTCGCCGCGGGAGAGATCCGCGACGCGCGGCGCAATGTCCCGCGGGCGCTGATCTACGGCACGCTGGCGCTCACCGCCCTCTACGTCAGCGTCAATCTCGCCTACTTCTATACCCTCACCCTCGAGGAGATGTCCGGGGTCACCCGCATCGCCGAGAAGGTGGTGACCGCGCTGGTCGGTCCGGCCGGGGCCGCATTCGTCGCCGGCACGGTGGTCATCTCCACTTTCGGGTGCAACGTCGCCGGCGTCATCGCCTCGTCGCGCACCTGCTTCGCCATGGCCGCCGACGGCCGGTTCTTCCCGCCGGCGGCGCGCGTCCATCCCGTCTATCGCACGCCTCACATCGCGTTGCTCCTCACCAGCGCGTGGTCGGCGTTCCTCACCCTCACCGGCGGCTACGAGGCGCTCTTCACCTACGTGACCTTCGCGTCGGTGCTCTTCGGCACCCTTGGCGGCGCCGCCATCTTCGTCCTGCGCGCCCGTCGCCCCGAGGCGCCGCGACCGTACCGCGCGCTCGGCTACCCGCTCATCCCGGCGCTGTACGTGCTCGGCTCGTTCGCGCTGGTGTGGAACACGCTGATGGAGCGGCCGGTTGCGTCGGTCGCGGGCCTCGGTCTCGTCGCCCTCGGCCTGCCGTTCTACTACTACTGGGCGCGCCCCCGGCGCTGAGCCGCCGCCGGGCCGTCGCCGCTACGGCTGGCGCTCGTAGACCACCGCGCCGTCGAAAATCGTCGCCGCGACCACCACGTCACCGGCCTCGGCCGGCGGCCGCGACAGGACGTCCGCCGACAGGATGACGATGTCCGCCAGCATGCCGGGCGCCAGCGTTCCCTTGCGCTGTTCTTCGAACGAGGCGTACGCGGGCCACACCGTGTAGGCGCGGACGACGTCGGCCATCGGCAACGATTGAGCGGGCGCACCGTCCGGACGCCGCCGCGTCGTCGCCAGCCAGATTCCCTGGCCGGGGTCGAGCGTGGCCACCGGCCAGTCGCTGCCGAATGCCAGCCGGCCGCCGGCGTCGTGGATGCTCTTCCACGACCATGCACGCGACGCGCGATCGGGGCCGATGTTGTCGGGCCACGGGCCGGTCGGGCGCGCCGTGTTCATGTCGCCCAGCGGCACGTGCATCGGCTGCTGCGAGGCGATGATGCCCAGACGCGCGAAACGCGGGATGTCCGCCGCGTCGATCGTTTCGATGTGTTCCAGCCGGTGGCGGCGGCCGCGAGCCGGCGCGGCGCTGGCCGACGCGGCGTGTTCGAGCGCATCGAGGGCCGTGCGGATGGCCCGATCGCCGATCGCGTGGATCTGGATCTGCCAGCCGCGCCCGTCCATCATCGTCACCACGCGATCGAGCTCGGCGGGCGACAGGTTGAGCGCGCCGGAGCCCTGGCCGGTGGTGTACGGCGCGAGCATCGCGGCGGTGCGGCTTTCGATGACCCCGTCGGCGTAGATCTTCACCGCGCCGGTCTTGAGCAGCGGGTCATCCCCCGTCCGCCGCCAGGCGGCGTCCATGCGATCCGCGTCGGCCGCGGTGGTCTCGCCGTCCACCGAGAGCGCCAGGTACATCCGCACCTTGAGGTCGCCGGCGCCCTTCATGTCCTCATACAGCGCCAGGTCGTCGAGCGACCCGCCGGCGTTCTGCACGCTGGTCACTCCGACGCGGTGGGCGTGAGACACCGCGGCGGCGACCGCGGCCCGCCGGTCGGCAGCGCTCGGCTGCGGCATGACCTTCGTCACCAGATCGGCGGCCGATTCCTTCAGGTGTCCAGTGGGCTCGCCGGTAACCGGGTCCTTCACCACCTCGCCGTTGGCGGGATTGCGGGTGTCCCGCGTGATGCCCGCGAGCGCGAGCGCCTTCGAGTTCACCCAGATGCTGTGGCCGTCGTAGCAGGTCATCACCGCCGGCCGATCGGCGACCGCCGCGTCGAGCTGGGCGCGCGTCGGCGTCCCGTTCGGGAACGGCGAATACAGCCAGCCGCGGCCCTGGACCCACGCCGCGCCGGGATCGGCGGCGGCGAACCGGCGGATGGCGTCCTGGACGTCGGTGAGCGCGGTGAGGCCGGCCAGGTCGACGTGCCCGAGGGTCTGACCGCCGCTCAGGAAATGGACGTGCGAGTCATTGAAGCCCGCCACCACCGTCCCGCCGCGAGCATCCACGACCCGAGTCCGCGGCCCGCGCATGGCCGCCAGCTCCGCGCTGGTGCCGACGCGGCGGATGGTATGGCCGGTGACCGCGACCGCGTCCGCAATCGTCCCCTGGTCGTCACCGGTAAAGACGCGGCCGTTGATCACGAGCAGATCCGCCGGCGCCTCGGTCACCACCGGCGACGTCTCGCACGCCGCACCACACGCCAGGAGGATGCCGAGCATCCCGGCACCCACACCCGCCCACCGCCGACGCCGACCGTCCGTGCCAGTTTTCAACACGGCGCGCAGTATACGCCCACCGGCCTGCGCCGTTCTTCGTTCCGTTCTTCGTTCCGTTCTTCGTTCCACGTTCCCCCGTTCTAGTTCTTCGTCCTTCGTCCTTCGTTCTTCGTTCCCGCATAATGGCCCCATGCCTCCCTACCGGCGGGTCCTGCCGGACGGCCTGGTCATCGCATCGGCCCGGCCCGAGCATGCGGCCGCGCTCGAGGCGCTGCAGCGTGTGGTGTTTCCCACGCTGGCCGACGAGGAGCGTTTCAAGGCGGCGCACTACCGCAAGCACCTCGAGCTGTTCCCGGCGGGCCAGTTCGTGGGGCTCGACGGCGACCGCGTGGTGGCGGCGACGGCCACGATTCGTCTGGATTTCGATTTCGCGCGTGGCGGCCACACGTTCGCCGATATCATCCAGGGCGGATGGCTGACCTCGCACCAGCCCGATGGCGCCTGGCTGTACGGCGCCGACATCGGCGTCCACCCCGACTATCGCGGGCGCGGGCTGGCGCAGGCGCTGTACGCGGCACGGCAGGAACTGGTGTGGGCGCTCGGCCTCGAGGGGCAGGTGACGGCGGGAATGATGAGCGGCTACGGCGCCGTCAAGCATCGGATGAGCGCCGAGGCCTATTACCAGGAGCTGGTGGCCGGGCGCGTCAACGACCCGACGTTGTCGATGCAGCAGCGTGTCGGTTTCGAGCTCCGCGGGCTGCTCGAGAACTACCTGCGCGACCCGATCTGTGACAATTACGGCGTGCTGATCGTGCTCGACGCGGCCAAGGACGTGCGCGGCGCGGTCCGGCCGGTGAGCGCGCCGATCGAATAAGGATTCTGCGATGGCATCGATTCATCTCGTTACCGACGTGCCCGGTCCACGCAGCCGGGCGTTGCTGGCGCGGCGCGCCGCCGCGGTGCCCACCGGGCTGGGCAAGGCCACCGACGTGGTCGTCGACCGCGCCGAGGGCGCGCTGGTGCACGACGTGGACGGCAACACGCTCATCGACTTCGTCGGCGGCATCGGCGCGCTCGCCGTCGGTCACTGCCCGCCGGCGGTGGTGCAGGCCATGCACGAGGAAGCGCAGAACCTCGTGCACATGTGCTCGCTGGTCGGCGACGTACGAGTCGTACGTGCGGTTGTGCGAGTTGCTCAACGAGGTGACGCCGGGCAGCTTCGCCAAGAAGACGCTGCTCTCGAACAGCGGCGCCGAGGCGGTGGAGAACGCGGTCAAGGCGGCGCGCGCCTATACCAGGCGGCCGGCGGTGATCTGCTTCGAGGGCGGCTATCACGGCCGCACGCTGCTGACCCTGAGCCTGACCAGCAAGTACAGCCTGTTCAAGAAGGGCATGGGGCCGTTCGCGCCGGAGATCATCCGGCTGCCGATGCCGAACGTGTACCGGGCGCAGGAGGGGATGAGCCCGGACCAGTGCGTCCAGTGGGGCATCCGGCAGCTCGAGCTCGCCTTCACCGCGCAGGTGGACCCCGCCGACGTCGCCGCCATCATCATCGAGCCGGTCCAGGGCGAGGGCGGTTTCGTGCCGGTGCCGGCGCCGTTCCTACGCCGCATCCGCGAGCTGTGCGATGCGCACGGCATCGTGATGATCGCCGACGAGGTGCAGTGCGGCTTCGCGCGCACCGGCAGGCTGTTCGCGCTCGAGCACTACGGCCTGGCGGCCGACATCATCGTCACCGGCAAGTCGCTGGGCGCCGGCATGCCGATCAGCGCCATCACCGGCCGCGCCGAGATCATGGACGCCACCCACGTCGGCGGCATGGGCGGCACCTATGGCGGCAACCCGGTGACCTGTGCGGCCGCCATCGCAGCCATCGAGATCATGCGCCAGCCGGCGTTTCTGGCGCGTGCCGAACAGATCGGCGCCACGCTGCGGACCACGCTCGACGGCTGGAAGAGCCGCCATCCCCTGATCGGCGACGTCCGCGGCCTCGGTTCGATGCTGCTCATCGAGCTGGTCAGGGATCGCGCCAGCAAGGAGCCGGCGCCCGACGAGACCCTGACCGTCCTCAAGGCCGCGTGCCAGAAGGGCGTGATCGCGATGCGCGCCGGCCTGTTCGCCAACGGCATCCGCTTCCTGCCGCCGCTGGTGATCACCGACGACCAGCTGCGGGAAGGGCTCGACGTGATCGAGCAGGCGCTGAGCCAGGTTGAGTCGGCCCGCCTCCAGCCCGCGGCCTCCGCCTGAGACCTGCTCCGCCGATGGCGCCGGACGCGGCCGACACGCTGTTCCACAACGGTCTCGTGTGGGCCGGCCAGGGGGGCCCGCCGCGACCGGCATCGCTCGCCGTCGCCCGCGGCCGTGTGGTCGCCGTCGGAGACGATGGCGACGTGCAGGGCCTGCGCACCCGTCACACCCGGGTCGTCGACCTTGCCGGCGGCACGCTGCTCCCCGGATTCACCGACGCGCACGCGCACATCTGGAAGATCGGCCACCTGCTCACGACGCTGCTCGACGTCCGCGGCAGCGACAGCCTCGCCGCTCTCAGTTCCCGGCTGCAGGCGCAGCACCACCGCCTCCCGGCCGGCGCCTGGCTGCAGGCGCGCGGCTACAACGAGGCGCGCTTCGCCGAGGGACGCGGGCCGACGCAGGGTCGACCTGGACGCCGTCGCCGGTGATCGGCCCGTCGTCCTGATGCGCACGTGCGGGCACATCGTCGCCTGCAACTCGCTCGCGCTCGAGCGTGCGGGCATCGGCCGCGACACGCCGGCGCCGCCGGGCGGCGAGATCGATCGCCGGGACGATGGCGAGCCGAGCGGCGTGCTGCGCGAGACCGCGATGGGCCTGGTGCTGCGCCACGTCCCGGACCCGACCCGCGACGAGTACGCGGCGATGATCGCCGCCGCGCTCGGGCGCCAGTTGTCTCTGGGCATCACCAGCACGACCGATGCCGGCGTGGCGCCGCCTCTGCTCGATGCGTATCGTTCCCTGGACGCCGAACGGCGGCTGACGGCGCGGATCAACGTGATGGCGTTGCGCGTGATGGATGGCGGTGGGACGTTCCCGCTCCCCGCCGCGCGGGTGGACTCGGACCGGCTGCGCCTCGACACGGTGAAGTTCTTCGCCGACGGCGGCCTGAGCGGCGCGACCGCCGCGCTCAGCCTGCCCTACCGTCACGCCGACATCCGCGGCGTCCTGCGCTTCGCCGACGATGAACTGGTGGCGCGCTTTCGGGAAGTCGATGCCGCCGGGTGGCGTCTCGCGGTGCACGCCATCGGTGACGCGGCTATCGAGCAGGTGCTGCGCGGGTTCGAGACGCTCGGCCCGCGACGCCCCGGACACCGCATCGAGCATTTCGGGCTGCCCGACGCCGGCCACCTGGCGCGCGCGGCGCGGCTGGGGGTGATCGCGGTGCCGCAGACGGTGTTCGTCCACGCGCTGGGACGCAACTTCCGGCAGTACCTGCCCGACGTCCTGCTCGCGCGCGCCTACCCGGTGCGCGCGATGCTCGACGCCGGACTGACCGTCGCCCTGTCATCGGACGCCCCCGTCGTCGAGAACGACTCGCCGCTCGCGGGCGTGCAGGCGGCGATCCTGCGGCGGGATGCCGAGGGCCATGCGATCGCAGCCGACCAGGCCATCACGCTCGACGAGGCGTTCGCCGGCTATACCCGGGGAGGCGCGGCCGCCACCGGCGACGACGGCACTCGCGGGACGCTCGCCGCCGGCATGCACGCGGACCTCGTGGTCCTCTCGGGCAACCCGTGGGAGACGCCGCCCGAGGCGCTCGACACCCTGCGCGTCGTGCAGACGTGGGTCGGCGGCCGGCTGGCGTACGAGGCGTGAGCGAGGCCGCCCGAATCAGAATCGCGAGAAGAGGGACGACAGATCCGTGGCCGTGCCGGTCACCGGGATCTTGAACAGCTCCGCCGCGTTGTCGCACATGATCCGGCGGCGATCCGCCGGAGGCAGCACCAGCTGCTCCATGAACTCGAGATAGGACTCCATCGTCGAGATCGGCCAGTCGGTGCCGAACAGCACCTTGCGCGGGTTGACGCCCCAGATCATCATCTCCTGCAGCTGCTTGCGCATGTAGCTCTCGAAGCGGTCGCTGAAGTCGCCGAGCACCAGGCCGGAGATGTCCGCCCACACGTTGGCGTTCTTGTAGATCACCTCCATGCAGTCGCGCAGCCAGGGGTTGCCGAGGTGGCAGATCACGAACTTGACCCCCGGATAATCCACCGCGAGCTCGTCGACGTTGAGCGGATGGGAGTACTTCACCTTGCCTTGGGGCGAATACGTATCACCGGTGTGGATCATCACCGGGACGTCGAACTCCTCGGCGAGCTGGTAGGCGGGCGCCAGCTTTGGGTCCAGCGGATAGAACGGCTCGTAGCCGGGATAGAGCTTCAGGCCGCGGATCTCGCCGCGGCTGAGGAAGCCGCGCAGCTCTTCCACTGTCTGCTCGCTGAACTCGGCATACGAGATCCCGGCGACGACATAGAGGCCGGGCTGCGCGTGGACGGCGTCGATGACACGGCGCGTGGATGGCCGTCCCGGCACGTCTTTGTACGAGGTCAGCACCAGCGCGACGTCCACGCGGTTGCGCCGCATGGCCGCGCGCAGCTTGGCCAGGCACTCCCCGAGCGCATCCGTGCTCTCGTCGTGATAGTTGTTCAGGTGCGTGTGACAGTCGATGATCATGCGCGCATCTCTACGGGTCTTACTTGCGGGTGTGGCGGGCGAGCAGGCTCGCCGCCCAGTCCCGTCCGCCGAGGCCGAACGCCAGGGCCAGGGCGAGGCAGAAGGCGCCGAACGCGATCTGGAACGCGGACACCAGGATCGCGCTCTGCACGGCGAGCTGCTCCGCGGCCATGAACAGGACGAAGACCAGCACCGCGTAGCGCGCCACGGCGGCGATCGGGCCGGCCGCCTCGCTGCCCAGGTTGCTCAGATAGGTGTACACGATTCCCCCGAGCACGCGCGAGAACAGCGTGCCGAACACGAGCACGCCGAGGGCGAGAACGAGGTTGGGCAGGTAGTTGAACATGCGCCGCAGCATGTCCCCGGCGCCGCGGACGCCCAGCCCTTCGAGCACGGCGACGAAGACGCCAAGCAGGATCATCCAGTAGATGGCCGCGGCCACCAGCGTGACCGTGGTGAACTTGACGCCGCCCTGCACCAGGAAGTCGTCGATCCCGGCCCGCTCGGCGGCCTCGTCGAGCCGCAAGCGGTGCAGCACGCGGACGGTCAGCCGGCGCACGAGCTTGGCCACCAGCCACCCCGCCGAGAGCAGGAGCACGGCCATGAGGAGTGCCGGCACGAACGCGACGAAGACCTGCCACGTCCGTTCCAGCGATTCGATCAGCGTTTGCGCTTGAACCATACCGGCGATCCTAGTGTCCCGAATCCGAAATGCGTTGCTGAATTTTCGCGCCACTTCTTCGCGGTGCCGGCGGCGGCTACAATGCGCTCATCATGACGAGACACGACCGCGACCTGGGCATGGGCGCGCCGATCACCCGGCGGGACTTCCTCAACGGGGTGGCGGTCGGCATCGGCGGCGCACTGGCGGCCGGCCGTTCCTCGACCAGCCTCGACGCGCTCGTCGCCCAGGGCGCTGCCGCTCCCTACCCGCCCGCGCTGACCGGGCTGCGCGGGTCGCACGTCGGGTCGTTCGAAGCACTGCACGGCATGCGCGACGGCGGGTACTGGAAGACGGCCCCGGCGCCGCAGGCCACGAGCGAGGATTACGACCTCGTGGTCGTCGGCGGAGGCATCAGCGGCCTCGCCGCCGCCCACTTCTTCCGCCAGGCGCGACCCAACGCCCGAGTCCTCGTCCTCGACAACCACGACGATTTCGGCGGCCACGCCAAGCGCAACGAGTTCACGCACAACGGCCGCACGTTCATCGGCTACGGCGGCACGCAGTCGATCGACAGCCCGGCGCCGTACAGTGCCGTGGCCCGGGCGCTCATCGCCGACCTCGGCATCGACGTCGCGCGCTATCCCAAGGTCCTCGACGCCGGCCTCTACAAATCGCTCGGCCTGCGCCCGGCCACGTTCTTCGACAAGGACACGTTCGGCGCCGATCGGCTGGTCGTCGGCGACCCGCGCGAGGAGGCATTCCGCGCCGCGGCGCCCTTCAGCGACCGCGTGCGCAGCGATCTCGCCCGGCTGCTCACCGAAACGTTCGACCCGATGCCCGGTCTCAGCTCGGCCGAGAAGAAGGCTCGCCTGGCGCGCATGAGCTACCGGGACTTCGTCGTCAACCTGTGGAAGCTCGACCCCGGCGTGCTGTGGGTCTACCAGACCCGGCCGCACGGGCTGTTCGGCGTCGGCGTCGACGCGGTGCCGGCGCAGGACGCCTTCGGCCTCGGCTACCCCGGCTTTGCCGGGATGGGGCTCGATGCGGGAGCCGGCCCCGGACAGAACTACGACACCATCCACCACGAAGAGGCCGCGAACTATTACTTCCACGCCCCCGACGGCAACGCGTCGGTCGCGCGGCTGCTCGTGCAGCGGCTCGTCCCCGCCGCCATCCCCGGCTCGTCCTTGGACGAGGTGGTGACGGCCCGTGCGGATTACGGCAAGCTCGATCTCCCCGGTGCGCCGGTGCGACTGCGGCTGAGCAGCTCGGTGATGCGCGTGCGCCAGAACGGATCGACGGGCGGCAGCGGCCGGGTCGAAGTCGCCTACGTGCAGAACGGGACGCTCAAGACCGTCAGCGGCGGCGCCGTGGTGCTCGCCTGCTGGCACACCGTGATCCCGGCCATCTGCCCGGAGCTGCCCGCCGCGCAGAAGGCGGCCATGGAGTACGCGATCAAGGTCCCGCTCGTCTACACCAACGTGTTCATCCGCTCGTGGACCGCGTTCCAGAAGCTGGGCGTGCAGCGGATCTCGATGCCGAGCATGTGGCACACGTCGGTGAACCTGGATTTTCCGGTCAGCCTGGGCGCTTACAAGCATTCGGCCAGCCCGGCGGAGCCGATCGTCCTTCACCTGACCAAGTCCGCCTGTCAGCCGGGTCTGCCCGCGCGCGAGCAGCACCGCGCGGGCCGGCGCGAGCTGCTCGCCACCTCGTTCGAGACGATCGAGCGGAGCATCCGCGACCAGCTCGGACGCGCGCTCGGCGTCGGGGGGTTCGACCCGGCGGCCGACATTCTCGGCATCACGGTCAACCGCTGGCCGCACGGCTATGCCTACCAGTACAACTCGCTCGCCGACGACTTCTGGCTGAACGGCGGCGAGCAGCCCTGCGCCGTGGCGCGCCGGCCGCACGGCCGCATCGCCATCGCCAACGCCGACGCGGGTGCGTACGCCTATACGGATGCCGCCATCGATCACGGGCATCGCGCCGTCCAGGACCTGCTTGCGGACTAGCCACCCGTCCGCGCTGAAGCGTGGGCGGACCACTGGGCGCACGTGTCCGACGTGTCGCACGCCAGTGCCGGCATGACGCCCGCCATCCCGCGCACGCTCGGCCTGACCGACCTCGTCCTCCTCGGCACCGTCGCCATCGTCAACGTCAACACCGTGCCGCCGGTCGCCCTGTTCGGCCGGTTCACGCTGGTGATGTGGCTGGTCGCCGCGTTGGCCTTCTTCGTGCCGGAAGCGATCGCGGTGCTCGCCTTGTCGCGGCGCTATCCGGGCGAGGGCGGCGTCTACCTGTGGGCGCGGCGCCACTTCGGCGAGTTCCACGGCTTCCTCTCCGGGTGGTGTTACTGGACCAACAACCTGCTCTACGTGCCCGTGCTCCTGGTCTACCTCGCCGGCGTCGCCGCGTTCGCCGGCGGCGAGCGTACGGCGGCGCTGGTGGACGAGAAGTGGTTCGTCGGTACGATCGCCTTTGGCTGGCTGGCCGTGATCACCGCCGCCAACGTCCGCGGGATGGGCGTCGGCAAGTGGATCAACAACGTCGGCGGGATCGGCAGCGCCGTCACGGTGCTGCTCGTCGTCGCTGCCGCCGGGGTCGCGCGCTGGCAGGGCCAGGCGATTACGCCGGCGCCGATCGAGGGCACCGCGGCCGACATGGCGAGCGGCCTCGGCGTGATGTGCTTCGCCTTCATCGGCATCGAGCTGGCCTCGACGATGGCCGACGAGATTCGCCATCCCGAGCGAGACGTGCCGCGCGCGATCGTGATCACCGGGATCATCGCGCTCGGCTCGTACCTGCTGGTCACCGATGCGCTGCTGGCGCTGGTCCCGTCGGGGGAACTGGGGGCGATCCAGGGCGTGATGCAGGCGATTCACAGCGGCGCGGCCACCATCGGCGCCGGCTGGCTGGTGGCGCCCATCGCCGTGGTCATGGCGCTGTCGATCGGCGGCGCGGCCTCGGCCTGGTTCGCCGGCCCGGCCCGCGTCCCGTTCGTCGCCGGGCTGGACCACGTGCTGCCCGCGGCGCTCGGGCGAGTGCATCCCCGGTGGGGCTCTCCGCACGTCGCCCTCATCACCTGCGCACTGATCTCCGCCGGCCTGACCGCGCTGTCACTGGCCGGCTCCACCGTCGCCGAGGCCTACCAGGTCCTGCTGCGGGCGTCGATCGTCATCAACCTCGTCCCGTTCGTCTACACGTTCCTCGCCCTGCTCACGCTCGATGGCGCACACCCCGTCGCGCGCCTCGCCGGCGCCGTCGGCGCCATGGTCACAGCGGGCGGGATCGCCGCCGCATTCCTCCCTGGAGACGACGTCACCAGCGTCCTGGTGTTCGAACTGAAGATGCTCGCCGGCGTGGGCGGCCCGATCGTGCTCGGTCTCTGGCTGTTCTGGCGGAGCCGGAGGCAACGGCTGGCGACGCGGTCGTAGTCGGGCTCGGTCGTCGTCCTCAGTTTCTCGTCCCCAGCACCATTCCCGGCGTGGCGCCAGTCGCACGGGGCGCGTCCCAGACCAGCGTCCCATTGACCCAGACGCGGTGGATGCCGGTCGAGAGCGTCGACGGATCGGAGAACGTGCTGTTGTCGATCACGGTGGCCGGATCGAACAGCACCAGGTCGGCCCGCGCGCCGGCGCGGATCAGACCGCGATCGTCGAGCTTCAGGCGCGCGGCTGGCAGCGCCGTCATCTTGCGAATCGCCTCCTCCAGGGTCAGCCACCCTCGCTCGCGCACGAACCGCCCGAGCACGCGCGGGAAGGTGCCGGCGCCACGCGGGTGCCGCATCCCGATCCCGCCGTCGCTGGCGATCATCGTCCACGGCCAGCGGTAGAACGCGCGGATGTCTTCGTCCACCATCGACGTGCAGACGACCGAGGCGCCGCCGGCCTTCACGATCTGCATGAAGAGCGCGACCGGCGTCGTGCCCTGCGCGGTCGCGACCTCGTCCAGCGTCCTGAACTCGTAGGCCGGGTTCGCGGCGTGGCGCGTGATGAGGACGTTGGCCGCGCCGCCGACGTCAGCCAGCCCTTTCGCGACCGCCGCCGGATCGTCAAAGCGCCGGCTGGGAACGAGGACGGTGATGGTGGACGACCAGGCGTTGTACGGGTAGGCGTCGGCGGTGACGTCGAGCCCACGGCTGCGGGCCGCGTCGAACAATGCGAGGGCCTCGTCGGCGCGACCCCAGACGCCGACCGTGCCCAGCTTGATGTGCGTGTTCTGCACCGGCACCTTCGCCTGCTCGGCGATGGTAATCACCTCGCGCATCGCCTCGAACGCCTTGTCGGCTTCGTCGCGGATGTGCGAGATGTAGAACCCGCCGAGGCGCCCGGCGACGCGCGCCAGCGCGACGACCTCGGCCGTC
The DNA here is from genome assembly GCA_963707795.1 of uncultured Acidobacteriota bacterium. Taxonomy (GTDB): domain Bacteria; phylum Acidobacteriota; class Vicinamibacteria; order Vicinamibacterales; family UBA2999; genus JACCSI01. The sequence continues at coordinate 3,828,483 of OY970174.1, forward strand.
GTGGCGTCGCTGCCGACCTCGTACTCCAGACCGGTTGACAGCGCCACCGCGCCCTCCCGCATTGCCTGCTCGACCAGCGCCTCCATACGCGCCACTTCGCCAGCGTCGGCGGCACGCGCGAAGTCGTCGCCCATGACCAGTCGCCGCACCGTGGCATGACCAACGGCCGTGAGCACGTTGACCGGCGGCGGCTCGCGGCGCAGCCGCGCCAGGTACTCGGCGATGGGCCAGGGCGAGCTGCCGTCCTGGCCGACGACCACCGTGGTGATGCCCTGTGAGACCTGGCTGACGGCCAGCGTGGTGGACTCCGCGCCGCCGCCCGCAGGCGCCCCGCGCAGCAACCCGTCCGTCGAATGATTGTGGATGTCGATGAACCCGGGCGCGAGCACCAGGCCGTGCGCGTCGATGACCGTCTCGCCTTCGGCCGCGCGCAACTCGCCTATCTGCGCGATGCGACCGTCGGCGACCCGGACCGAGCCCGGCCGCGCCGGCGTACCGGTGCCGTCCACGATGCGGGCGTTCGTGATGAGGAAGGATGGGAGTTGCACAGACAACAGGTGCGATGGGTGCGACGGGTGCGGCAGGTGCGACGGGTGCGACGGGTGCGACGGGTGCGACAGGTGCGGTGCGGTGCACGGGTGCGGCAGGTGCGAGGGGTGCGACGGGTGCGGTGCGGTGGCCGGGTGCGCGTGTGGCGCGGCCAGGATGCACAGGGCGAGGGCCACGGCCACCGATGCGCGGCGCCGAAGGCGGTCGGCTGTCGTTCTAGCGGGCGTCACGGGTATCGGCAAGGCGGGCAAGCTCCTCGAGGGCGGCGACGAAACGGGTGAGGGCGCCCTCGATGCGGGCGGTTTCGCGGGCGACGGATGCCGGGTCGGCGACGCGGATCGCCTCGGCCAGTCCCGGCAGCGGCTGCCCGTCGTACAGCGAGTAGATGTTCCAGCCGTAGATCACGTGGCGATACCAGCGCGTCGCCGGCGGCTCCGACTCGTCCAGCAACGACTGCTCGAGCCGGGCCAGACCGTCGTTGATCCGGCGGGCCGCTGCGGCATCGAGTGCTTCGTCCGCAAGCCGCCGATCGAGGCGGGCCTCGAGCGCGGTGGCCATCGTCGCGGCGGCGGCGGCGAGACGGCGCGCCCCCGCCAGGTCGACGACGACACGACGGACGCCCGTGTCGTCGAGAGCCCATTCTTCCGCGCTGTCGAGAAACGCGCCGATGGAGCGCGCGTAATGCGAGTAGCGGAAGGGCAGGAGGTCCGAGGACGACAGGCGCAGCACGGTGAGACCGAGGAGTCGCGCCAGGGTCTGGCTGACCTGGAAGCCCGGATCGGTATGCCGTTCGACGAAGCGCCGGCTGTCGTAGCCGGAGTGATACGGACCGTAGCTCCCTTCGAAGTCGAATTCCATCTGCAGCGTCGGCAGGCCGAGGAAGTCCTGGAAGGCGACGAAATCGGCGCCGCTGCCGAGCGCGCCCAGTTCCACTTCGAATCCGGCGGGACCGCGGCGCCGGCGTTCGACCGGCTGACGCTGCCACTGCTCCGCACGCCAGCGGTCGTAGACCGAGCCGCCACCGTCATGGTGCGGCACCTCGCGCGCGACCTGCACCAGGAAGTCGCGCAGCGACGGGGTGCCGCCGCCGTCGAAGCGGCCCCGCATCGAGAGGTCGGTGTTGACGTAGACGACGGCCTTCTCGCGCAGCTCCGCCTGCATCGCTTCGGCGTATTCGGTCGAGCCGATCAGCCCGAACTCTTCCGCATCCCAGAACGCAAAGACGATGGACCGTTCCGGAGTCCAGCCCGCGCGCGCCAGCGCCGCGAGGCCGCGCGCGGTTTCGAATACCGGGCTGAGGCCGGTGCCCGGGTCCATCCCGCCGAAGCTCCAGGCGTCGTGGTGCGTCCCGAGCAGGACCCAGCGGTCGGGGTCGCGTCCCTTGATCGTGCCGAGGACGTTGCGGATCGGCCGCCGGCCGGCGTCCATCCGGACGTCGAGCCGCACGGTCACCGGCCCGGGACCGACGCGGTAGGTGAACGGCAGGCCGCCCTGAAAGCCCGCGCCCGTCGGCACGGGCGGACCTGTCAGCCGCGACAGGATCTTCGACGCTTCACGCGACGACAGGACGACCGCGGGAATCTTCGGGAGCGTGGGCGCAGCCGACGGATCGAGCGCCGGCGCGGCCGCGGTGGCGCCGACGCCCGGCGTCAGCGGATCGCCGTGCCAGAACCAGCTGTACTTGCCGTTGCCGCTCTGCGTCTGGAACTCCGCGCGCCATGGGCCCTCGGGCCACGTCAGTCCGCGCGCATATCCGTCGTCCGCGGGATCGGAGTAGATGATGATGCCCGCCGCGCCAGCCTGTTCCGCGGTGTGAATCTTCACGGCGCGATGGCTGCGCGCATAACGCGCGATCACGATGGCGCCATGCACGGCCACGCCCGCGGCGGCGAGCCGCGCGTAGTCGGGGGGCAGCCCGTAGTTGACGTAGACGACCGGCGCCGTCACCGTGCCGGAGGCGGAGTAGGCGACGAAGGCCGGGCCCAGCTCGGGATGCGCGCCGGCCGGGTCGTCCGGGTGTGCCGGCTCGCGGACGCTCAGCGACTCCGCGCGGGGCGAGACGATGTCTACCTGCACCGATTGCGGGGTGGACAGGTAGACGGAGTACTCGCGCACCTCGGTCTGCAGACCCGCCTGGTCGAGCGCTCGCCGCAGGCGATCGGCCACCTCCATCGAGCGCACCGACCCGGCGATGTGCGGATGCTCGGTCACCTGCCGATGGATGGCGGAGATCGATTCGGTGGAGACGCCGTCCAGGAACTGCTGCTCGTACGCCCGAGTCGCAGCGGCCGTCGCCGGCGACGAGCCGATCGGCGTGCGGTCGGGCCCTGCACTCACAGGCGCGGGGGCGGTCGCCGTCCCGCTCGTCTGCCGCGGCGGCACAACCGGGAGAATCAGGCGCGAGGGACGAGTCTCGTCGTGGAAGACCGTCTGCTCGGCGGTCTGCAGCCGGCTGTCCTCGCCAAATCGGCCGCCGGTGTTCGGGTTGCGGTCGAAGCGCGGGAAGTTGCTGCTCGAGACCTCGAGGCGGATGCGGTGCCCGGGGCGAAACAGGTTCGAGGTGGCCCCGAGATCGATCGTGATCTCGGTGGGCGCCCCGGGGGTCAGCAGCGCCGGCGTCCGTTTGCCCGCCCGATAGCGGGCGCGCACGATGCCGTCGGCGAGCGCGCGCGACGTCCCGTCGGGAAACACGTCGACCAGCGTGCCGGTGAAGTCGGTGTCGCGGGCGCTGGACGCGATCCACAGCGTCAACGAGAGCGGGCCGGTGACCTCGACCGCCTCGGTGAGCGGCGCGCTCGTATACACGAGCACGTCGGACCGCTGCTCCACCGATCGCCGGTCGATGGGCGCCCGCGAGTAGCCGCCGCTCCGGCCCGTGGGTACGGGATCGGCGGGATCGTAGGTATATCGATCCGGTGATTCTCGGGACGGGGGCCCGAGGTCGAGCCGGCCATCGCCTGCCAGCGTGGCGGCACGTCCGCTACTGCGCAGGTAAAACGCGGTCGGCCGGGCGCGTGCGAGCGGCCACTCCTGCTCGTCGCGCCACCGGTTCTCGCCCATCACGAACAGCCGGACCGGCGCCGTGGTCACGGCCGATGGACTGCCTCCCTGCAGCCAGTGCTGGAACCAGCCAAGCATGGCGCCGTCCGCGTCGAAGCCGGCCTCGGGACCGAAACTCACGTCGCCAATCGCAGTGCTGGCGTTGGTCGGCCGGGCGTGCGTCCACGGCCCGACGACCAGGCGCTGGTGCCGCCGGGCGACGTCGTTGGCCGCGCGCGCGCGCAGCCCGGCGAAGTTGCGCAGCGTGCCGGTCAGCAGCGTGTCGTACCAGCCGGTCAGGTGAAAGGCCGGCACCTGAATGCGATCGTGATTGGCTTCGATATCGCCTGGCTCCCAAAAGCCTTCCTGGTCGGGATGCGCGAGCATCTGCCGGTACTCCGGGGCGAAGCGATCCAGCTCCAGCTCGTCGAACGAGCGCAGGGGCAGGTGCCACACCCACTTCGAGCGGAGCAGCACGGCATGCTCCGGCGAAAGGCCGATCGGGCCGTCGCGGTCCACTGCGGGCGTCAGCGTGCGGCGGCGCACGTCCATCGCCTGCCCGAGGTTCCAGCCCAGGCCGTCGCTGAGGTAGAAGGCGCCGCCCTGGAAGACCATGTCGTGGCGGCGGCTGTACGAGGAGGCCGGAAACAGCGCGACCAGCGCCGAAGGCTGTCGGATTGCGGCTTGGAGCTGGGTGGTCGCGAGGTAGCTGCCGCCGAACATGCCGACCCGCCCGTTCACCTCGGGCAGTGATGCGGCCCACTGAACCGAGTCGTAGCCGTCGTCCCCTTCATCGTGTGGGGTGGCCGTGCCGTCGGACGCGTAGCGGCCGCGCGTGTCCTGCACGACGACGACGAACCCGCGGGAGGCGATCGCTCGGAACCGCTGTGCTGCGTCGGGGTCGTTCTTCGAGTACGGCGTGCGCTGGAGCAGCGCCGGGTAGCGGCCGGGCGCGGCGGGCCGATACACGTCGGCCCGCAGCACAATCCCGTCCCTCATCCGGGCCGGGACGTTCTTCTCGACCCGGATTCCGGGGCCGGCTGGGCTGGATTGCAGCGCCGCCAGCGGCCGGCCGCCGGACAGGACCGCCACGACGCCGACAACCGCACAGGCGATGACCCGACAGGCTGGAATCGGCGTGAGAACGGGGGCGCGCATGCGGACCGGACGTTAGCGTGCGCTCTTCCGGCTGTCAACGCGCGCGACGGGTGAATGCGATCGACGCGGGTACGGGTGCCTGGCGTCGCCGACGGGATGAATCGAGGGATGAAATGGACATTGACACCCCGACGACCCGAGCCGGATAATCCGGCAGCCGGATGGCTCTGGTCGCGGGAGGTCTGTCTCTTTCCGCGCCGGCGTCGGGCACGGATTGACCCGAGGAGGTCCCGAATGCGGCGTTGCCTTGTGTTGGTTTGCACTGCGGCGATCCTGTTCGCCTTGCCCGCGAGCGCGCTGGCACAGCGCACGACCGGGGATATCCGGGGCGTCGTCACCGACGAATCCGGTGCGGTCCTGCCGGGCGTGACCTTGACACTCCGCGGCCGCAACGTCGCCGGAGCGCCGACCACGGTCTCCAACGAATTGGGCGTGTACCGGTTCCCCAACCTGCCGCCCGGCTCCTACGACATCACCGCCGAGCTCGCCGGGTTCACCATCAGCACGCAGACCGCGATTCCGGTGGCGCTCGGTGGCACCGCCGAAATCAACGTCCAGTTGAAGCTGAGCACGCAGTCCGAGACGGTCACCGTCGTGGCCGAGTCGCCGGTCGTCGATTCGACCACCACGCAGGTCGCGACCAACTACACGCGCGAGTGGGTCGAGAACGCGCCGGTGCGCCGCTTCACGTTCTTCGACCTGATCAACGCCGCGCCGGGCGTGAGCCCGTCGACCTCCACCAGCTCACGGTCGCAGTCATTCGGGTCGGCGACCAACGAGAACATGTATCTGCTCGACGGCACCGACTTCACCGCGCCGCTCACCGGCGCCGCGTGGCCGTGGCCGAACACCGACGCCATCGAGGAAGTGCAGGTGCTGTCGCTCGGCGCGCCGGCCGACTACGGCAATCTGGCCGGCGCCGTCTTCAACGTCGTCACGCGGCAGGGGACCAACTCCTTCCACGGCGACGCCAACTTTTACTTCCAGTCGCAGGATCTGACCGGCCGCAATACCGAAGACTCGCAGGATGACGGCCTGCCCTACAACCGCGACGAGTTCAGGGACGGGACGATGCAGTTGGGCGGCCCGGTGGTCCGGGACCGGCTGTGGTTCTTCGGGTCGTTCCAGTACCAGAAGGACGCCGACTCGCAGCCCGGCACCGATCCCGCCTTCCCGGCGCGCTCGTCGGCCAAGCGTTACTTCTACAAGGTCAACTACCAGGCGAACCAGAACAACCGCCTGCAGTTCCAGATGCACGACGACTTCTACCGCATCCCGCAGCGGGCGACGGCGAACGACGCGCCGAGCTCGATCAGCGTGGAAACCGGCCACAACCCCTCGCCCGGCCTGCTGTGGTCATCGGTCATCAACCAGTCCACGGTGTTCGAGGCGCGCTACTCGGGCTTCTACGGCGTGGATCACGGCGATCCGCTCAACGGCGGCCCACGCGTGGCCCGCCGGTTCCAGGACCTCGACACCGGCCAGATCACCGGAGGCATCTATTCCTGGTACGACGGCAAGAGCGCGAAGACGGCGTTCTCCGGCAAGGTCACCAAGTATGCCGATTCCTTCATGGGCGGCAGCCACGACCTCAAGCTCGGTGTGCAATACAACAGCGGGCTGGGGGAGTACGCTTACGGGCCCAACGACTACATCTACACGTATGGCAGCGTGCCGGCGTACGGCTATACCCAGCTGCCGTACTACCAGGGCGGCCGGCTGAAGGCGTTCGGCGTGTTCGTCGACGACACCTTCCAGATTGGGCGCGCGACGCTCAATCTCGGCCTGCGCTACGACGACAGCAAGGCCTATTTCCGCGCGCTCGACATCCTCGACCGGGACGGCAACCCCACCGGGGCGACATCGCCGGCCGTGGACGAGGTGTTCCGCTGGCGGGCGCTCTCGCCGCGGCTCGGTCTCAACCTCAAACTCAACGACAGCGGGTCGGCGCTGCTGAAGGCCCACTACGGACGCTACTACCGCGGCATCGTGACCGGCGAGTTCGACAACACGACGCCGTCGATCACGCCCACGTATCTGTTCTCCGGCCTCTATGACGCGGCCGGCAACCCACAGGACCTCGAGCTGGTGTCCGACAACTCCACGCTCAGCGTGGACCCGGACCTCGAGAACCCGTACACCGACCAGTTCATCCTCGCGTGGGAACAGCAGCTCGGGCCCGGCATTGGCTTCTCGATCAATTACGTGCACAAGCGGAGCGAGAACCAGACGGCGTTCCCGGACATCGGCGGCAGTTACACCCTCGTCCCCTACACCTCACCGGGCTCGGACGTGACCCAGGTGTACCAGCTCACCAGCGGCGCCGAATCCCGCCTGTTCCAGCTGCGCAACGACGACCGGATGTTTTCCCGCTACAACGGCGTGGCGTTTGAGTTGAAGAAGCGCCTGTCGAATCGCTGGCAGGCCAACGTCGGCCTCACGTTGTCGGAATCCACCGGCCGCCAGGGCTCGAGCTCGGCGCGTTCCACGCCGCTCTCCTCGCAGATCAGCACGGCCGGGATTTTCGGGCAGAACCCGAACGACTTCATCTTCACCGACGGACGGCTGGTCGGCGACCGGCCGGTCGTGTTCAAGGCGCAGTTCATGTATCAACTGCCCTACAACATCACCTCGTCGTTCAACTTCCAGAGCCAGAGCGGCAAGCCGATCTATCCCGAGATTCGCGTGCCCTCCAGCGTCACCCGCATCCCGGGCACGACCCGCGTCGTCGCCACCGAGATCGACGGCGAGATTCGCACCGAGCTGTGGCAGACGCTCGACGCGCGTGTGGAGAAGGCGTTCGGGCTCGGCGGCACGACCGAGGTGGCCGTGTTCGGCGACTTCCTGAATCTGTTCAACAGCGACGCCAACGAGAGCGTGCTCGACCGGCGCCTCGGCAACCCCAACTACCTGGTCGCCTCGCGCTTCGTCCTGCCGCGGCGGTTGATGATCGGAGCGAAGGTCAGATTCTGATACGGAAAGGCCATTCGTCAACGTGTCGGTCTAAACGGGCCGGTGGGTCGTCCACCGGCCCGTCGTGTCTCATCCCGTCATCCGATCGGCCGAGCCGTGCCCCAGAGCCGTCCGGGGCGAACGCTTTGGCGAGACCGCATCGAGAACCTTCACCAGCCCCTCGCGGGTGATCATGATGTTCAAGGGCTTGAGATCGCGATGGATGACCCCCGAGGCACGGGCGGCGTCGAGCGCATCGGCGATCTGACGGCGAACTCGATCGCCTCCACCCGCGCCAAAAGATTCACGGATCTCGTAGTGGCCGAGGCGGGCACCTGGGGTCGGTGGCCTGACTTCTGGTAGGGCCGCATCGCCCGCACGTCATGGCTTCGAATACGCGCGACCCCTCGCCGCGATCTCTTCAGCCAGGCCGGTATTTCCCTGCGCGGCAGCAAGCGCCGCGGCACGGGCATTCGTCGTGCGCGCGTCCGCGAATCGATCGTTGGCCGCCAGCGCCAGCGCCAGCGTCTCGAGTGCGAGTGGATCGCGGCCGCCGGTGGCCTGCACGGCGCGGCCCGCGAGTTGGAGCGCGCGTTCGGCATCGGCGCCTGTGCGGTCCGGGCTGCTCGCCAGCAGACGTGCGAGGTTGTGCGCCAGGCTGGTATCGCCGGGGTGGGTCACCAGCGCGGCCTCGAAGGTCGCGCGCGCGTCCTGAACTGCGCCTGATTGCAGCAACAAGAGGCCCAGCGCGTTGGGAACTGCGGCGTCCCCACTCCCCTGGCGCATGGCCTCGCGCAGCGCCGGCACTGCTTCGTCGTCGCGGCCGAGGGTGGCCAGCGCCATCCCGCGCGCGGCGTGCGAATGCGTGCGCGCCGGGTCGAGAGTCACCGCCTGGCGATACCGCTCGGCCGCCGCCGCGAGGTCGCCAGCGGCCGCGAGGTCGTTGGCCTCGCGCTCCAGCCGGGCCGCGTCGAGGCGCGCGAGATTGGCTGCCGCTTCCGGGTGCGCCGGGTGCAGCCGGAGCAGGTCACGATACCGGGCCGCCGCGTCCGCGTGTCGTCCATCGGCGGCCAGCGCGGTCGCGAGATTGTAGAGGCCAACGTCGTGATCGGGATCCAGCGCGATCACCCGCGTCCACAGCGCGACGGAATCCGACCACGGCGCCAAGGCCTGCCGGGCCGCAACCGCGGACACCACGAGCACCAGGGTGCCCGCCGCCGCGACGACCCGGGCGCGCCCGGGTCGGGCGTGCGCCCACCGCGCGAGGCCCAGCGCCGCCGCCAGCGCGATGACGACGCCGGGCACGTAGGCATAGCGATCGGCGGTCGCCTGCAGACCACTGGGTAGCAACCCCGCGGCGGGCGCGAGGAGCGCCAGGTAGGCGAACCAGGCCGCGGACAACGCTGGCTGCCGGCGTCGCCACACCCACGACGCCGCGATCGATGCCGCCAGCGCGAGACAGGCGGCGATCATCACTGCCGGGCTGACGGCCGGATCGAGTGGCAGCACATCGAGCGGGGTGAGTGAGATTGGAGCGATCGTGTGCCACAGGTAGACGAACGGTGCGATCGCGGCTGACTGGGCGCGGTAGAGCCACGGCGTTTCAGCCAGTCCCGGCACGCGAGCGATCGCCTCGCCGGCCGCTGCCGCGACGGCGACGACGGCGAAGGGCGTGGCCGCCGCTGCGCTGGCGCGCGCGCTTCGCTTGAGCAGCAGCACGTCGACGATGACCAGCACGGCCGGAAAGCCGAGCGCCACCGGTCGCGCGAGCAGGGAGCCGCAATACAGTGCCAGCGCCGCGAATCGCCAGCGGCGCACGCGGGGCGGCGCCGCACGCAGGTGGGCGAGGAGCGAGGCCAGCATCAGGGCCAGCGCCAGCGCGTACGGCAACGCGCTGATCCAGGCCACGACCTCGACGCGCAGCGGATGCAGCCCGAACAGCAGCGCCGCGGCCGCGCTCGCCGCATCGCGCCACCGGCCCGTCATCGATGGCCAGCCGCGCCGCAGGATCTCCTGCGCCACGACCCACAGCAACAACACGCACACCAGGTGCGCGGCGATGTTGGCGACATGGTACGCCTGGGGGTCGAGCCCGAACCCACGCTTGATCGCCGCCCATGCCAGCCAGCTGAATGGCTGGTAGTGCTCCATGTGAGTGGTGGTGAACGCCCACCTCAGGACGCCGGGAAAATCGAGGGACGTGTTGCGCAGGAGGACTGCCTGGTCGTCCCAGTTCAAGAAGGCAAACGAACGGGCGGGCGCGTAGCTCCAGAGCACCCCCGCGATCAGCACGGTTGCCCTGAGCGCGTGCCCGAAAGGTCGGCTCGTCTGGCTCGAATGGCGCATGAGATCCCGGCCGGGCGGCGAGCAGCCGGCTACCGCACCGACGACAGCCTGGCCGTCAGCTCCGTGAACCAGTTCTGCACGACGACCATGCTGGCTCGCTCCACTTCGTCGCCACTCGGTGGCGAGCTGTCCTCGAGGACCAGGAAGCGCTGGCCGTCGCGGGACGCGATCTCGGCGTCTTCGTCGGCGCCAGGACCGTCTACCGGTCGGCGAAACAGTACCGAGGATCGTCCGCGGACCGTGGCGAGGGCGCCGACACGTTCCGCCTCCTCGACTTCGCCCATCCCGCCTGCACCCAACGGCGCGAGGATTTCGTAGGAGCCGAAACGCGTGCCGGCGGGCAGGGACATGCTACCGACGCGATCTTATAACCGTGACGCAGAAACCAACGGGCGCGAATCGCTAGCGGATCTCCGACAAGCGCTGTCGGGCCGCGGTGAACCGCGGGTCGAGCTCGAGCGTGCGTCGAAACTGCGCCGCCGCCTCGGCGTGCTTGTTCTGCCGGGCAAGCGCCAGCCCGAGGTTGTAAGCGTACTGGGCGTTGTCGCGATCGCGGGTGGTGGCCTCGCGGAACGCCGCCTCCCCGCCGGCGAGGTCGCCGCTGCCGCCGAGGGTCATCCCGAGCGCGTTCCAGTACGAGGCCGGCGCCGGATCGAGCTGGGTCGCCTCGCGCAGCAAGCGGACGGCGTCTTCGGTACGCCCCAGATCGCGATACAGCTCACCGAGCTTGACCCGGACCAGTGCGTCGCGCGGCGCCATGGCGGCCACGCGCTCGTAGGCGCGGACCGCCAGGGCCGGATCGCGCAGCCTGCGTGCGATGTCGCCCTCGCGCTCGATCAATCGCGGATCCTCCGGGGAGGTTTTCTGCCCGCGGCGCACGGCCGCCAGGGCACGATCGACCTGACCGTCGGCGAGGTGGGCGTCGGCCATGCCGAGATAGGCGGCTGCGTATGCCGGCAGCTTCTCGACCGCGCCCTCGTAGTGCACCACCGCCTCACGCCACCGCTCGAGGCCGACCAGTGCCCGTGCCGCGTAGTAGTGGGCCTCGAAGCTGTCCACGCCGCGGCCAAACAGCCCGCGGAAGCGCGCCAGGCTGTCGGCGAAGCGTTCTTCGCGCAGCGCGATCAGCCCCTCACGCATGAGCGTATTGAGGACCTGGTACTCCTCGATCTTGTCCTTGGGATCCGCCCCCGCGGCCAGCGTGCTCGCTGCGCCACCACCGGGGCTGACGTACCCGAGTGCACCCAGCTTCTCCAGCAGATCCGCCGGCACCGAGGCGGTCTCCGGCTTCTGCCCGCGCAGTTGCGACTGTTCCTCGCGCAGGTGCTGCTCGAGCCCGGCACGGAGTGCGCGTGCGCGCGCCGGCTCCTGGTCGGCGAGGTTGCGCCGCTCGCCGGGATCCTGCTCGAGGTCGTACAGCTCGGGGCGGGGCGCCAGGATGTATTTCCAGCGCCCGTCGCGCAGCGCGCGCAGATCGCTCCAGCCGTAGTGCACCAGCGGGGTGAGCGACTCGGCGAAGCTGGGCTCATCGGCCAGTGAGGCGCCCTGCAGGGCAGGGGTCAGCACCCGTCCCGCCACGGCCGGCGTCAGGTCGCCCAGGTCCAGCAGGTCGAGGACCGTGGGCATCACGTCCACCAGCCGTGTGACGGTGGTCACCCGCGTGCCCGGCACGACGCGCGGGCCGCGAACGAGGAAGGGGACGTGCAAGGTGGTTTCGTAGACGAAGAACCCGTGCACGGCCTCGTCGTGCTCGTCCAGTCCCTCGCCGTGATCCGACGTCACGATCAGCAGCGTGTCCTCGCGCAACCCGGCCGCCGCCAGCGCGGCATCGAGCCGGCCGACCAGTTCGTCCGACCACGCGACTTCGCCGTCGTACGGGCGCCCGGCGTAGCGCGACGCGTACGGCTCGGGCGGCTCGTACGGGTCGTGCGGATCGTAGAGGTGCACCCAGGCAAAGCGCCGCTCCGCGCCGGACGCCGCGAGCCAGGCCGTCGCTTCCTCCACGACCGCATCGCCGCGCTTCTGAATCGTGTTCAAAAAGCGGGCATCGTCTTCGCCGATCTCGAACCGATCGGAATAGTGGCCGAACCCGCGCGCGAGGCCCGACTGCTTCGACAGGACGATCGACGACACGAACGCGGCCGTGTCAAAGCCGCGCTGCTGCAGGAGGTCGGCAAGCAGCGGGACCTCCGCTCGAAGCGGGGGCGACACGTTGTCGCGAATGCCGTGCGCGGCCGGGTAGAGTCCGGTGAACAGCGACACGTGCGACGGGCGGGTCAGGGGCACGTGCGCCGCGGCGCGCAGCGCGATCGCGCCCTCGCGCGCCACCCGATCCATGTGCGGCGTCGCCACCGTCGTGCTCCCGTAGGCGCCGAGACGGTCGGCGCGCAGCGTGTCGATGGTGACCAGCACCACGTGGCGGGCCGCGGCCGGCGCCGGCGGCGCGGCCTCGCGTGCGCACGCCGCGCCGAGCACGACGAGCGCCGCCGCGAGCAGGCGCGTCACCGCACCACCGCGCCGGCCAGGTTGCGCTCGGCGCGCCGGCCGGCCGCCGCATGCCGAGCCGACTCCGCCTCGCGTCCCTGGCGCGAGTACACGTCGGCGAGCACGTAGTGGCCGAGCGGGATGGTGCCCGGATCGGGCGTGGACGCCAGGCCCTGCGTCGCCGCCTGTTCCGCCCCCGCGAGATCGCCGGCATCCATCAACGCCTTCGCGAGGTAGAGAAACCCGGATCCGAACGCCGGGTTCTTCGCGACCGCCGCCCGGAAGTGGGTGACGGCCGGCGCCGGACGGCCGCCGCGGGTGTGCAGCTTCGCCAGGTTGAAGTGCGGCTGATAGAGCTTGGGGCTGATGGCGATCTCCGCCTCGTACGCCGCAACGGCGGCGTCCCAGCGGCCACGCGCTTCGTGGACCAGGGCCAGGTTGTAGTGTGCCATCGGCTGCTCGCGCCTGGCCGCGATCGCTTCGATGAGTGCGGTCTCGGCCGCGTCGAACTGCTCCAGCTCGATGCGGGCTTCGCCGAGCTTGACGAGAAACGCCGCGCGGTCGGCGTCCTGGCCGATCCCGCGCTCCAGCGTCTCGGCCGCCCGCGCGAACTCTCCACGATGCATGGCCAGGTCGGCCAGCTGATAGAGGGCCTTGCTCGCACGCGGGTTGAGGACGAGCACGCGCTCGAAGCCGGCCCGGGCTTCGTCGCTCAGGCCCGCCTGGCGGTAGGCCAGTGCCAGGCTCCAGGTCGCGCCCTCGTGCTCGGGGTCGATGGCCAGCGCCGCGCGGTAGGCGGCGATCGCCTCGCGCGAACGGCCCGCCTTTCCGTGCATGTTGCCGAGCATCGTGTGCGCTTCGATCACCTCGGGGTCGGCCGCGAGGACCTGCCGCACCTTGGCGATCGCGGCCTCGAGATCGCCGTCCACCGAGTCGCGCCCGGCCAGCTTCAGCAGATTGTACAGGCCGATCGTGTCCTTCGGATCACCGCGTGGCCGGTCCGCCAGTGCCGCCCGGCTCACCGTGGCGCCGACGTAGCCGAGCGCCCGCAGCCGTTCCTCGACCTCCGGATCGACCGTGCGCGGCGCCTGCGGCGTCGCGGCGACGGCGATGCGCGCGGCCATCTCGCGCAAGGCGCTGTCGAGGGCATCGGCGAGACGGACGTTGGACGCCGACAGATCGTGCAGCTCGCCCGGATCGGCCTCGGTGTCGTACAGCTCCCGCCGCGGCGCGGCAATGAACTTGTAACGGCCGTCGCGCACGGCGCTCAGCTCGCTCCAGCCGTAGTGATAGCGCGGATACCAGGTTTCGCTGAATGCCAGGAGCTCGAGCGGCTCCCCGCGGGCGAGCGGAAGCAGGCTCACGCCCTGCACGGCGGGTGGCGCCGCGAGCCCGGCCAGTTCCAGGATCGTGGGCATCACGTCGACGATGCGGACTTGTTCGGGGACGACGCGGACCGGCACCTGCGGTCCGGCAAGGATGAGCGGGATTCGCACCACCGACTCGTAGACGAAGAACCCGTGCTGCTGTTCGCCGTGCTCGCCCAGCGATTCGCCGTGGTCGCCGACCACGACGACGATGGTGTCGTCGAGCCGGCCGCGGTCGTCGAGCGACTGCAGCAGCCGCCCGATCTGGGCGTCGGTCGCCGCCACCTCGCCGTCGTAAGCGCCCTGCAGCGTCGCCGGAAAACGCGACCGGTACGGCTCGGGCGGCGTGTACGGGTTGTGCGGATCGTAGAGGTGCACCCAGGCGAGGAACGGCTCGTCGCCGCGGTCGCCGATCCAGGCGAGCGCCCGATCCACCACCTCACTGCCGGGCCGCTGCGCGGCGTCGAGGCCGGCCGCCATGTCGTAGCGCGACAGGTCGAAGTCGTCGAAGTAGTGCTCGAACCCCTGGGCAATACCCCAGCGCCGGTCGAGGACGAAGGCGCCGACGAAGCCGGCGGTGCGGTAGCCGCCCTGGCGGAACACTTCCGCGAGCGTGGTGACATCGTCGTTGAGATAGAAGCCGCCGTTGTCGCGGACGCCGTGAAAGGCGGGAAAGGTGCCGGAGAGCAGCGACGCGTGCGCCGGCAGGGTCAGGGGCGCGACGGTGGCCGCCTGCTCGAAGCGCAGGCCGCGCGCGGCGAGGCGGTCGAGCACTGGCGTCGCCGCCGGGCCATGGCCGTAACTGCCGAGTCGATCGGCGCGCAGCGTATCGACGCTGACCAGCAGGATCGACGGCGGCGGCGATCCGGCGAGCCTGGCCCAGCCGCGCTGCCACCCGAACCAGGTGGCCCCGACCGCGAGCGCGAGGACGGCCGCCACGAGGAGCCTGCGCATCCGGCTATCGTATCAAGCGCCCCCCGCCGCTCGCCCGCCGCCGGTCCCGGCGGCCGCGTCAGGATCGGCGTCCGTCTGCGAAATGTAAAAGTTTGCCTACTCGCCTTGACAGCCTCCGGCGGCGAAACCACACTGCGCGAGGAACTTTTCAGCGGAGAACAAAACAACATGAAGCATCTCGCCATTGTGATTGCGTGCCTGTCCGTGGCGGCGCCGGCCGGGCTCGCGGCGCAAGCCGGCCCCGACGTCAAGAGCGCCCAGCCGTTCAAAGTGGGGACCTTCGAGATCGAGGGCGAGCCGCGCATCGGCCTGGTCCTCGAGGACAAGCTGGTCGTCGATCTCGCGGCCGCCAACCGGGCGCTCGAGCGTGACCCGGGCTACCCGACCATCCCGCTGCCCGGCGAGATGAGGGATCTCATCGCCCGCTACGAATACGGCCTCAAGTACCGCCTTTACGAGATCGTCAACGATCTCGTCGCCAGCAAGCGGCTGAGCGGGACGTCGCGTCCCGCGTTCGTGCACGACGTCGGCAAAGTGCGCACGCTGGCGCCGCTGATGCCGGGCAAGATGCTCAATGCGGCGGTGAACTTCTACAGCCACGTCGGCGAGACCGGCACACCGGAAGAACAGAAGAAAGCCGCCGCGGAGCGCAAGGCGAAGCGGGGCGTGCCGTACCTGTTCCTCAAGCCCACCGAGGGCGCCGTCATCGGCGACGGCGACGCGGTGGTCATCCCGCACGGCCGCGACCGCATCGACTGGGAAGTCGAACTGGGCATCGTCATCGGCCGCGCCGCGAAGTACGTGCCCGCCAACAAAGCCGCCGACCACATCTTCGGCTACATGGTCACCCTCGACATCTCGGACCGTGGCGGCCGGCCCCCCGGAGGCTTCGGCTCCGGCTCCGACTGGCTGGTCGGCAAAGGTCACGACACCTTCGCGCCGATGGGCCCGTGGATCGTGCCCAAGGAGTTCTACGGCGATCCGATGAAGCGCCTGCGCCAGACCCTGTCCGTCGGCGGCGAAACGATGCAGGAGGCCGGGCCCGGCGACATGATCCACTCGATCTACGAACTGATCGAGTACGGGTCGTCGATCATCACGCTGTTCCCCGGTGACGTGATCAACAACGGCACCTCGGGCGGCACCGGCATGGGCACGGCCTACCGCGGCAAGGAACGCTTTCTCAAGCCGGGCGACAAGATCGTCGCCAGCATCGAGGGGATCGGGACACTGAACCTGCCGGTCGTGGCTGGCGAGCCGCCGACGCCGGGCACCGGCGCCTATCTCCCGCCCGTGTCCAGCTACCGCAAGTAGCGGCGCCACACGCACCAGGGGCAGTCAACACTGCTCCTGGTGCCCGCGTCCCGCGGTTGAACCCGTGCGCCGCATCGCGTATCGTCGCGTCATGCACACACGCACGATCATCCGTCGATCGCTGGCCGGCCTCGCGCTCATCGCCGCCGCCGGGCTGGCGGCACATCCGACCATCGCCGAGCAGGACAAGCCTCCGGCCGCCCTCGCCAACCCCGCTGCGCTCAAGGAGACGGCGCCGGCCACCTACACGGCGCAGTTCGACACCAGCGCCGGCGCCTTCACCATCACCGTCACCCGCGCGTGGGCACCGCACGGGGCGGACCGCTTCTACAACCTCGTCAAGAACGGCTTCTTCAGCGAAGTCCGGTTCTTCCGCGCCATTCCCAACTTCATGGTGCAGTTTGGCATTCACGGCACGCCCGCCGTCGCCGCCGCCTGGCGCAACGCGCGCCTGCCGGTGGACAAGGTCGTGCAGGGCAATCGGCGCGGCTTCGTGACCTACGCGATGGGCGGCTCGCCGGACACACGGACGACGCAGGTCTTCATCAATTTCCGCGACAACACCAACCTCGATGGTATGGGCTTCGCGCCCTTCGGCCAGGTGACCAGCGGCATGGAAGTCGTGGACAAGATCTACACGGGGTACGGCGAGGGCGCGCCGCGCGGGTCGGGCCCGGAGCAGGGGCGCGTGCAGGCGGAGGGCAACGCCTACCTGATGAAATCGTTTCCCCGGCTCGACTACATCAAGGCGGCCACGATCGGCCAGTAACCCGGCGCCGGGCGCCGCGTGGGCCGTGGTAGTGTGACCGCACCATGGCCGCAGATCGCGCGTCTCGGAGATCGGCGCACCGCCTCCTGCTCCCCGTCGCGTGCGTGTGTGCGGCGGCTACGCTCGTGGCCGCCGCGCAACCCGCAGCGCCGCCCCGCACCATGCTCGTCCGCGCCGCCCGGATCATCGACGGCCGCGGCGGTCCGCCGCTGGTCAACGGCGGCGTGCTGATCCGCGGCGAGCGGATCGAGCGCGTCGGCCCGGCGGCGGGCATGCAGGCCGACGAAGTGATCGACCTCGGCGGCGCCACGGTGCTGCCCGGTCTCATCGACCTGCACACCCACCTCACCGACGAGGTCGGCACCAACTGGGAGTCGGCGCTGCTCACGACCACACCCGGGCGCGCCGCGCTCTACGGCGCGGTCAACGCCCGCGCCACGCTGCTCGCCGGCTTCACCACCTGCCGCGACATGGGACCGACGTGGCCGTACGTCGACATCGACCTGCGTTATGCGATCGACAAGGGGTCGGTGCCGGGCCCGCGCCTGCAGGTCGCCGGGAACTACGTCTCCGCCACCGGCGGGGCCGGCGACGCCCGCCAGTTCTCCATCTTCGTGGACGTGCCGATCGTGCGGAACCTGGCCGACGGCGTCGATCAGGTGCGGCAGGCGGTGCGCACCAACTTCAAGCACGGCGCCGACTTCGTCAAGATCCTCGCCACCGGCGCGGTGATGTCGAAGGGCATCCCGCCCGGCGCGCAGCAGTATTCCGACGCCGAGCTCGCGGTCGCCGTCGAAGAAGCGGACCGCTGGGGACGGTTCGTCGCCGCGCACGCGCACGGAGCCGGCGGGATCAAGGCGGCGCTTCGCGCCGGCGTCCGTACCATCGACCACGGCAGCATGATGGACGAGGAAGGCGCCACGCTGCTCGAGCAGAAGGGCGCGTACTTCGCGCCGACGCTGTATGTCGGCCACACCATCCTGCACGACAATGCCGCGCTCAACATCCCCGCCCACCAGGTCGAGCGCGAGCGCGCCATTCAGGGGACGCAGGAACGGGCGTTCAAGCTGGCCCTCGCCCGCGGCCTGCCGATCGCCTTCGCCACCGACGCCGGGGTCTTCCCGCACGGCGACAACGCCCGCGAGTTCACGATCCGCGTCGGGCTCGGGCAGTCGCCGATGGCCGCGATCGAAAGCGCCACCCGCATCGCGGCGGAAGCCATGGGCTGGGCCGATCGCGTCGGGACCCTGGAGGCCGGACGCTACGCCGACCTGATCGCCGTCGCCAACGACCCCCTCGCCGACATTTCCGCGCTCGAACGCGTGCAGTTCGTGATGAAGGGCGGCACTGTGTTCAAGCGGCAGGAACACAAGGAACAAGGGTCGGGTCTCTTTTTCCGCTAGCGCACCCGCTCGACGTAGCTGTCGCCCGTGATCATGCGCACCACCCGGCCGTCCTCCTCCACGAAGCGGACGATCTCCCCCACCGGTCCGCCGCCGGTGGGCGCGACGTAGCGGAACTGGCCGTTGCCGATCGGCTCGAGACGGATCGGGTTGTCGAGCGTGGCGGCGTTCGGCGAGATGATGACCAGGCGCTGGTTCAGCTCGACGACGTGCGATTCGCCACCGCGCCCGCGATAGAGCCCGGCAAAGCGAGACCAGGCCGGATCCCAGGTGGTCGGCGTCTCCGGCGGCGCCGCGGCCTTGGCCACCGCCTCCCCCACGGTGTTCATCACCTGCGTCGCCATCGCGCCGGGGTTCGCATCGTCGGCGTTGGTCAGGACGATCACGCCGACCTTGCTCTCCAGGTTCAGCAGGGTGTTGGTCTGGTAGCCGGGATAGCTGCCGCCGTGTGAGACGAACACCTTGTCGCGCTCGCGGCGGACGGCAAACCCGATCGCGTTGCCCTGGGTCCAGTTGCTTTCGAGGACGCGCACGCGATGCATCTCGCGCAGCGAACCCGTGCTGAGGATCTGGCGGCCGCCCATGCGTCCCTTGCGGAACTGCGCCGAGACGAACTTCGCCATGTCCTCCACCGTGGACGTGATGCCGGTCGCGGCGGCGAGGCCGCGGGCGTCGATGAACGGGTTGACCGCGCGCGAACCATCGGGCATCAGGCGGCCGTAGCCAGTCGCCAGTTCGGGCACGTTGCGGTCGACGCTCGACGCGCTCATCCCGAGCGGCTTGTAGATGTGCTGCTCGACGTAATCCGCCCACGTCTGGCCGCTGACCGTCTCGATGACCTGGCCGGCGATCGCGTAGGCGAGGTTCGAGTACTTCCAGCGCACGTCGGGCGAAAACGGCGCCTGCCGCTCGGTCATCAGCCCGCGCAGCTGCTCGCCGGTCGGAAACTCGAACGTCGTCCAGTGCGAGCCGGCTTCGCGCGGCAGGCCCGAGCTGTGCGTGAGCAACTCCTCGATCGTGATCGGCGGATCCTCGGCCTCGGCGGACTTCACCTGGAACCACGGCAGGTAGTTCGACACCGGGTCGTCGAGCCGCAGCTTGCCCTGCTCGCGCAGCTGCATCACGGCGGTGGCGGTGAACAGCTTGCTGTGCGAGGCCATGCGAAATCTCGTGCCCGTCGTCATGGCGGTGCGGCGCCCGGTATCGGCCATCCCGAAGGCCGCGGCCCACACCAGCTCCTGGTCGGCGACCACGCCGACGACGACCCCGGGGAGATGGCGGTGGAGCATCTGGCCGTCGAGCCAGGCGGTGAAGAGGCGCCGGGCGCCCTGGACGTCGGCGTGATCGGCCACGCGCTCGCCGCGCGGCGGGGCCTGGGCGCGCAGGTCGCGCGCCGTGATGTCGATCAGCAACAGGCACAGCAGCGCGATCAGCGCGAGCCGCGATTTCGGCGTGATCATCTTCGATTCCTCCGGGCGCGCCGGCTCAGCTCGGCGGCGGGGCGATTATCGCTGAGGCCAGGACCGCGTCACAAGCCGTGGACGAGCTGCGCGCGACCCGCACGAATCGGCGATTGACAGCGGCGGCTTCGAGTCGTAAGGTGCAGGCAGATCCGTCGAACGCCGTCAGGCGTGGGGCCCGACGGATCGGCCCGATCAATCGGAGCGGCTTGCAGGCCCGGTTGGAAAGGAGGTCGCAACGATGACGGACGTAGTCGCCGGCGGTGATCCACCGGGCTCGACACGACCGCCGGAGCGGCCGGGGTGCTCGAGCACTGACGTTCCTGCGCGCAGGACTCCCTGACGCGGACCTCGATTCGACTCGCGTCGGCTGGCTGATCGCTCACCCGATCAGCACTCTGGAGGACCAGCGTCCGATCCTGCGAATCGCGCGGGATGCCGTCACCTGCCTGGGAGTGCTCGGCGACCGTGGACCGGCGGTCTGACAATTCAACACGAGGCTCATGCACGAACGCATGCGCGAAAGAAGGGCATTCCAGATACTGGGGTGCCCTTCTTTTTTGCGGCCCGGCCGCTCGTGGCGGCGCCGATCGGCCGATCAGGTCACGGCGGCGCGGACGGCAAACCGCGGATCCTGCCATTCCCCGCTTGCGAGCACGGCGGACAGCCGGTCCACGGCGTCCCAGACATCACGGTAGCGCGTGTAGAGCGGGGAGAATCCGAAGCGGAGGATGTCCGGCGCGCGGAAATCGGCGATCACGTGCCGGGCAGCGAGCGCCTGGACCATGGCATAGCCGCCGCGCCCGTGCGCGAACGCCACCTGGCTGCCGCGCGAATCGGCCGCGCGAGGCGTGATCAGGTCGAGCCCGTGTCCCGCGCATCGCGCCTCCACCAGATCGATGAACAGGGCGGTCAGCGCCATGGACTTGTGCCGCAGCGCGGTGAGGCCGCCGTACGGCTCCGCGGCCAGCACTTCGTCCACCCCGCATTCGAGGGCGGCGAGCGACAGGATCGGCGGGGTGCCGCAGAGGAATCGCCCCACGCCCGGCGCCGGCCGATACCCGGACGCGAACTCGAAGGGGGCCGCGTGTCCGAACCACCCCGAGAGCGGCTGTCGCCATTGTTCGCGATCCATCTGCGCGGTGTGGGCCGGGTGCACCCAGAGAAAGGCGGGCGCTCCGGGACCGCCGTTGAGGTACTTGTAGCCGCAACCAACAGCGAAGTCGGCCGCCTCCTCGGGCGAGTGGTCGCCGTGGAGCCGAATCGGCACGACGCCGGCGGAATGCGCCAGGTCCCACACGGTGAGCGCGCCCGCCTGCCGCGCCCGGCGCGTGAGGTCGTTCATCGCGTGCAGGCGGCCGGTGCGATAGTTGACGTGGGTCAGCAGCAGCACCGCCAGCCGATCGTCGAGGTACGCCGCCAGGTCGTCGGTTGCGGCCAGCACCAATTCGAAACCGTGCGCGCGGGCGACGGTCTCGGCGATGTACAGGTCACTGGGAAAGCTGCTGCGCTCCGACACGATGCGGCGCCGGCGTGGGGGGCCGGCTCCGGCGATGGCGACGGCGGCACTGAGCACCTTGAACAGGTTGACCGACGTCGAGTCGCCGACCGCCATCTCGCCCGGTCCGGCGCCGACCAGCCGCGCGATCTTGTCGCCGATCCGCTGCGCCAGGTCGATCCAGCCGGCGGCGTTCCAGCTGCGTATCAGGCCGTCGCCCCACTCGTCCTCGACCACCTGCCGCATAGCGGCGCGCCGTCGCCGCGGGCAGCGCGCCCAGCGAGTTGCCGTCGAGATAGATCGATCCGCGGCGGTCCGCCTCGCGGAGCGCAAAGCGGCCGCGCAGCGGCCCGAGCGGATCGGCGGCGTCGAGCGCCAGGCACTCGTCCCTGGTGGATATCATCCGCACACCCCGAAGCCGCGCGCCGACCCCTTGTCGGCGCGTTCAGAACGGATTGGTCGTGTAACCCTCTCGCTCCAGCACCGCGTGGGCGGTCATCGCCGACAACGCCAGCTTCGCCACCGGCGCCAGCTCGTCCCACGTGAACCCCTGGCTCGCCACCGACTGCCCGCACACGTAAACGCGGACGCCGGCACGATCGAGCGCCTCGAGGAGCGGCAGGTTCGGATTCGCCGCACCGTGGCGGGCACGGTAGCCGGCATCGCCGAGCGCGTCGCGGGCGGCTCCCCCGTGCAGGATGACGGCCGCCTTGACCCGGTCATGCGGGACACCGGCGCGGACGTGCATGTTGACGAACCGCGCGACGGTGTCCAATGCCGGATTGACTGCCGACGCGTCACCGGCGGCGGACGCCACGTCGAACTTGACCTTGTACTCGACCTCCGGCGACGGCACGAGGACCGCCCCTGGCACCTCGAATGTCGCGCCGTACTTCTCGATTGCCGGCCCGCTCACCTTCGCCGGCGACGAGGGCGGCGCGGATTGACGGGCCGATACACCGTGGGCCAGCAGCACGACCGCCGCCAGCACCCAGAGACGACTGCTTGAAAAGCGCACGGGCTCGAACATGGCCCCATCATATCCAAGCGGCCCCGCTGCTCCTCCGCAGCGCCGTTTCGTGCGCGGTGCCGACCCGCATCAGATAGTCTGGTAGCGAACACTCCAGCGCTGGCCCCCGCGGCCTGGCCGGGACGTTCGAGCTCACGAAACGATGAGGGTCTGGATCACGCGCCTGTGGACGGAGCATCGCTGGCTGACTCTGGCCGGCCTCCCCCTTGCCCTGCTCGTGATCCTGGTCGTGGTCGTGCACGCGCCCTTCGTCCGGGCGCCGGTGCTGGCATGGGCCGTTGGGCAGTTGCGGGCCGCGGGAATCCGCGCCGAGGTCGAACGGCTCGACTACAACCTGCTCACGCTGCGCGCCTCGCTCGGGCGCACGACGCTGGCGGCGATCGATCGGGAGCCGCCGTTCCTCACCGTCGAGCGCCTCGACCTCGACCTCCCCTGGTCCATCGTCACCGGCCGTCTCGCCGTCGAGTCGCTGGCCGTCGAGCGGCCGACGCTGACCGTCGTGCGGGGTGCAGACGGGAGGCTCAACCTGCCGGAGAGTGCCGACACGGATGTCGAGTCCGAACCGTTCAACCCGATCGAGATCGGCCGCCTGGTCGTGAACGATCTGCATCTCGGCTACGCCGATCGCCCGGCTGGTTTCTCCATCGACGGACGATCGCTGCGGCTGGAGCTGGCGCGTTCGGGTCCGGCGGGAACGACGGGACGGCTGTCGCTGGACGAGGGCGCCGTGATCGAGTTCGGCGACCGGCAAACGCGCATTTCACGTCTCGACGGCCAACTCGCGTTCGACGGCCGCGCGCTCACCGTGCACGAACTGACGGTCGAAGCGCCGGAGGTCGAGCTGCGCCTCGACGGACGCGCGGACCTGCTCGGCGGCGGCTCGGACCTCGCGGCCCGGTATGAGGGACTCGTCCTCCTCGACCGGCTCGCGCCGTGGATTGCACCGGGCCAACCGCTGTCCGGCCCGGTCCGCATCGCCGGCACGGTGTCCGGACAGCTCGATGCGCCGCTCGTCGCGCTCACCCTCACCGGTAATGACCTGGCCTGGGGCGATCAGCAGGGCGTCGGGCTCGAGCTCCAGGGTCATGTCTCGGCGGCCGCCGCCGAGATCGAACGGGTCCGGCTCACGCTCGGCGCCGGCACCATCGACGGCCGCGCGCGGCTCGGTCTCGCTGCCGACGCCCCGTCGTCGGCGCGGCTGCGCTGGTCAGCGGTGGATATCGGATCGATCGCCCGCA
The DNA here is from genome assembly GCA_963707795.1 of uncultured Acidobacteriota bacterium. Classification (GTDB taxonomy): domain Bacteria; phylum Acidobacteriota; class Vicinamibacteria; order Vicinamibacterales; family UBA2999; genus JACCSI01. Next base: position 3,852,044 of record OY970174.1, read on the forward strand.
GTGCCGGCGTCGAGCCCCGCGTCGCGGCGAGAGCCGACGGGCAGGCGAGCCTCCAGTGGACCGGTGCCGGCCTCGACACGGCGACGGCGCGGATTGACACCTCGTTGAGCCCGGGCCGCCCCCCACCCAATGCGATCGGGATCGGCGGACGCGTGTCGGCGTCGCTCGACAGCGGTCAATGGACGCTGGCACTGGAGCAGGTGCGAGCCGGGACACTGGACGTCAGCGGCCAGGCGGGCGGGCGGCTGGTAGGCGGCGACCCGATGTCCGCGACGCTCGGCGGACGCGTGACGGCGACGGTGGATGACCTGCCCGGGCTGACGGCCGCCCTGCAGGCTGCGGGCCTGCCGCTGCCCGAGCTCCCGCTGACCCGCGGACACGCGACGGTGGAGGCCACGCTCTCGGGGACGGTCGGTGCACCGGCCGCGGCCGGTCGTATCGCCGCCGCCGATCTCGCGGTTCCCGATCTCGACGCCGGCACGCTCACCGCATCCTTCCTGGCCGACACCACTCGGCTCCTCGTCGAATCGTTTCGCGCAGCGATCGGACCGAACACGGCGAGCGGGCGCATGGCCATCGATCTCGCGACGCGCGCCGTGCGGGGGGACATTGCGGCAGACCTGCCTCGCGTCGCGCCGCTCGCCGCGATGCTGCCGCCGGAGACACGGCCGCACGGCGCCGCAACGCTCCAGGCGACCATCGGCGGCACGGTCGACAATCCGCGCGTGGATGTGACCGCGGCAATGACGACGCTCGAGGTGGCCGGCCAGCGGTTCGAGGACGTGGACCTCGAGGCCCGCATGCGGGACAGGGTCGTCGTCGTCGATCGCCTGCGCGTGGCACAGCTCGGCGGAGAGTTGGCGGTGACCGGCCGCTACGCGCTCGATTCCAGCCGATTCGCCGCGACCGCCGTGGGGCGAGCCCTGGTCGTGCGGCCGATCGCCGCCGCCGACGGGCCGATGCCGCTCCGTGCGACGCTCGACCTCGACCTGCGCGGCGAGGGGACCCTCGACGACCCGCGCGGGTCGGGAACCGTGACGGTCAGCGATCTGGAATGGGACGGCTATGCGGTGGGGACGGTGCGGGCCAAGGCCACGCTCGAGAATCGCGTGGTTCGCGTCGATGCCGCCATCCCGTCGCTGCGCGCGAGCCTCGATGCACAGGTCGGTCTGAGCACGCCGCGCCGGGTGTCGGCGACGATGGCCGTCGACAGGCTCGAGCTGGACTCCGTGCGCCGCCTGGCCGGATCGCGCGAGGCGACGGCCGAGGACCCGGGGGATCGCGTCGCGCTGACCGGCGCCATCACGGCCACGGCCACCGCGTCCGCCAACCTCGATCGGCTGCGGGATGGACAGGCCGATCTCACGCTCAGCCTGATCGACGTGACCGTCCAGGGCGCGCCCCTCCGCCTCGAGCGTCCCGCGCGGCTGCGATACGACGCCGGGCTGATTGCGGCGGACGATCTGACGCTGCGCATCGGGGCGGCGACCGTGCTCACCGCCGACGGCCGCCTTGGCGATCCCACTGACGCCTCCGGTCTCACGATGCGCGTGAACGGCGCGGTGGCCGACTTCCTTCCCTTCGCGGCCCTGGCGCCCGGCTTCGAGGGAGTCGAGGCCGGCGGCCGCGTGGATCTCTCGCTGCAGGCCACCGGGACGCTCGAGGTGCCGCGGGTCACCGCGGCGCTCTCGGTGGCCGACGTGTCGCTCGCGACCGCAGACATCCCGGCGGTGACCGGGCTCCGCGTGCGTGCCGGCCTGCAGGACGGTCTGCTGACGGTGAGCGAACTCGGCGCCGAGTGGCAGGGCGCCACGCTTCACGGCACGGCATCGGTGCCGGTGACGATCGCCGGCGATCGGCTGCCGCCCGCCTATCGATCGTCGCTGCCCGCGCTCCCCGATCGCGCGCGCGCGGAGATTCGGCTCGACCGGGTGAGCGCCGCCGCGGCCGCGCCGTTCGTGGACGCGGAAACCCTGGCCAGGCTCAGCGCCGACGTCGCGGCCACGGTCATCATCGAAGCCACCGCACTCGACCTCGAGTCGGTCGATGCAGACCTGACGCTCGACCGCGCGCAACTGACGCTGGCCGGCGTGCCGCTGGCGCAGGATCGGCCGACGAAGCTCAGCCTGGCTGACGGACGCGTCGACGTGATCGAGTGGGCGTGGAGCGGCGGTGGCAACAGTCTGACCGTCGAGGGCGGCGCCGCGCTTGCAGCGGAGAACCCTTCACTGCAGGCGGCCGTGAGGGGCAGCCTCGACCTGCGGATGCTCGGCGCCGTCTCGTCCGATGTCGCGGCGGCCGGCCGCGCCGATTTCGACGTGCGCGCCGAGGGCCCACTCGCGGCACCCGCGGTCGACGGCACGATCACCGTGCGGGACGGCGAGATGTCGGTCCGCGAGCCGCGCATCGGGCTGACCGGCCTGCAGGGCACCATCTCGATCACACCCGAGCGCCTGCGCATCGCCGATCTCCGCGCCAGCGCCAACGGCGGCACGCTCGAGGTATCCGGCGATCTGGGCGTGAAAGGGTTCGCGCCGACCGACGGGTCGATCGCGATCCGGGGACGCGGCCTGGCGCTCGAAGTGCCGGAAGACCTGCGCAGCGAGGTGGACGTCGATCTCACGCTCACGGTGTCGGAGACGGCGCCGGCGCTCACCGGCACCGTGACCATCCTGCGCGGTTCGTACCGCGAGCCCCTCAGCCTCGCCACCGCGCTGCTGTCCGGCGTGCAGATCGAAGCCGCGGTGCCGGCCGAGCCGGGGGTGCTGGATCGTCTGCGGCTGTCGGTGAACGTCGTCTCCGAAGAGGGCGTGACCCTCGACAACAACTACGGCCGACTGGAGATTGCCAGCGACCTGAAAGTCGTCGGCACGCTGGCGCAGCCGGCGCTGGCCGGGCGGCTGACGCTGAGCGAGGGCGGCGTGGTGTTCCTCGCCGGCCAGACCTGGACGCTGGAGCGCGGCACGGTGGATTTCACCAACGCGACCCGCATCGAGCCCGTCCTCGACCTCGCGCTGACGACGCGGGTGCAGCGGTACGAGGTGCGGCTCTCGGTGAGCGGGACCCCGGACACGCTGGAAGCCAACCTGTCCTCGTCCGACGGCCTGAGCCAGGCCGACGCGGTGTCGCTGTTGCTGACCGGGCAGCCGGCCGACGAGTCGACGCTGGCACAGACCGACATCGCGCGCGGCCAGCTGCTGCTGCTGCTCTCGGGTGAGCTGCTCGGCTTCGCCGGGCGCGCCGTCGGGCTCGACTCGGCGCAGGTGAGCCGCGGCCTCGGCGGGGCGGCCTCGGACTTCGACCTCATCGCGGCCGATACCGACCCGAGCGCACGGCTCACGATCGGCAAGCAGCTGGGCCGCGACGTCGAGATCGTGTTCTCGCAGAGCCTGCGCGACAACAACGACCTGACCTGGATTGCGATCTACCGGCCGCTGCGCGCCATCGAGCTGCGCGCGACGACCCGCGACAACAACGCGCGGGCGTACGAGTTCAAGAACGAGCTCAACTTCGGCGGCGGCCGCGAGGCGCGCGCGAGCGCACGCGAGCCGGCGCCCCGTGTGTCGGCGGTCGAGTGGACCGGCTCGCCCGGCTTCGACGAGCCGACGCTGCGCGACCGGATCTCGCTCGACGAGGGCGACCGGTTCGACTTCTATCGCTGGCAGCGTGATCGCGACCGCCTGGACGACTTCTACCGCGACCGCGGGTTCCTCGAGGCGCGGGTTCGCCCGACGCGCGAGGCGGTGTCGGGCCCTGACGGCGTCGCCACGGTCGCCCTGCGCTACGACATCGTGCGCGGGCCCGCCACCACGCTCGTCGTCGAGGGCGCGACGCTGTCCGGATCGGTGGTGGACGACATGCGCGAGGCGTGGGCCCGCGCTGTCTTCGACGGCTTCCTGCGCGCCGATCTCGAGGAGCTAGCGACGCGCGCCCTGGCGCGCGAGGGGTATCTGCGGCCAGCAGTCCAGATCGCGATCGACGCCGGCGAGGCTGCCGGCACCAAGCGGGTCGTGGTGCGCCTCGACCCCGGTGTCCGCTCGGCGGACCGGCGCCTGGATTTCAGCGGGCAGCAGGCGCTGTCGGCGAGCGACCTCGAGGCGGTCGTGGAGGCGCGGCAGTTGACGCTCACCGCGTGGCTGCACCCGGCGGAGGTCGAGGCGGCGCTGGCCGCCCACTATCGCGCGCTCGGCTACCAGTCGGCGGCGGTCTCCGTCGGCACACCGGTCTTCGCCGACGCGACCGCGACCCTCCCGATCCTCGTGGACGAAGGGCCGCGGTTCACGGTGGCGAGCGTCGAGGTCACGGGCGCCACGGCGCGCCCGGAGGCCGAGGTCCGGCAGGCGTTCGCCATCGACGAGGGCACGCCGTTCGTCCCGGCGGAGCTGGAGCGGGCACGGCGCGAGGTCGAAATCGGCTACCTGCGCGACGGCTTCAACGACGTGCGCGTGTCGGTGAGCAGCATCTCCGATCCGAAGCGCCCCTCCGCGCACGTCCGGCTCGACGTGGAGGAAGGCCCGCAGCAGGTGCTGGCCGATGTCGCGGTGCAGGGCGCCGACATCACGACCCCGGGAACGGTGCGGCGGGCGCTCGATCTCGAGCTCGGCGCGCCGGCCGACGTCAGCGACACCTACCGGGCGCAGAAGCGTCTGTACGACACCGGCGTGTTCCGCCGCGCCGACGTCGAGCTCGAGCCGATGGGCACGGTGCAGAGTACGGGCGAGCAGCCGGTGCGGGCCGTGATCTCGCTCGCCGAGGTGGCACCGTATCGGCTGCGCTACGGTGTCCGGCTGACCGACGATACCGGGCCGCTCGAGGCGAATCGCGAGTTCCGTCCGGGTTTCGTGGTGGACCTGCTGCGGCGCAACCTGTTTGGGCGCGCGATCTCGGCCGGCGTCGCGGGACAGGTCGAGGCCGATCGCCGGCTCGCCCGGGCCATCGTCTCGACCCCCCAGTTCTTCGGCCTCCCGGTCACCTCCAGCCTCTACCTGACGCAATCGCGCCAGGACTTCGCACCCGACGGATTCAACCCGTTCGTGGAGGACGGATCGGAGATCACGGCGGAGCAGCGCTTCCGGCCCCGCGCGAACATGGCGGTGTCGTACGACTATCGGTTCAAGCGCACGCGCGCGTTCGACCCGTCGCCGCCGACCGGCGAGCCCGCGTTCGACATCGAGGTCCACGTGGCGCGCCTCACCAGCACCTTCGCGTGGGATACGCGCGACGACCCGTTCGACGCGCGCCGCGGCTGGCTGCACTCGTCGGGCATCGAGTACGCCGGCAGCCGCCTCGGATCCGACCTCCGCTTCGTCAAGTACATCGCACAGCAATTCTATTTCCGCCCCATCGGCGACCACGTGATCCTGGCTTCGGCGGTCCGCGCCGGTGCGGCGCAGGGGTTCGGCGAGGACCTGATTTCCAGCGAGCGGTTCTTCGCCGGCGGCGGCACCAGCGTGCGCGGGTTCGCCGAGGACGGGCTGGGGGCGACCGACTTCCTCGGCGATCCCGTCGGCGGCGCCGGTTCGCTCCTCCTCAACCAGGAAGTGCGCTTCCCGCTCTACCGCTGGGTGCGCGGCGTGGCGTTTCTCGACGCCGGCAATGTGTTCGCGCGGGCGCGCGACCTCAGGCTGTTCGACCTCGAGGTCGGTGCCGGCGGCGGGCTGCGCATCGCCACCCCCTTCGGCCTCGCCCGCATCGACTACGGCATGCCGCTCACTCGCCGCGCCCGCGAGCCGTTCGGGCGCTGGTACTTCTCGCTCGGACAGGCGTTCTGATCGCTTCGGCGAGCCGGTGTTAGGCTAGTGGCCCGTCCTGCCTCAGCGTGGGAGGGCCACCAGCCAGGCGCCAATATGCCGCTTCCGCCACACGCCTCCACCGCGTCCGCCCTCCGCGCCGACGAGTCCCTCGTGCGTGTCATGGGCACGTTCGGCCTGGCGGCGGCCATCATCAACATCACCATCGGCGGCGGCATCTTCCGGCTCCCGGCCAACGTGGCCGGATCGCTGGGCGCGGCCGCGCCGGTCGCCTACCTGGTCTGCGCCGTGGCCATGGGCCTCATCGTGCTGTGCATCGCGGACGCCGGCAGCCGGGTGTCATTGACCGGCGGACCCTACGCCTATGTCGGCACGGCGTTCGGCCCCTATGCCGGCTTCATCTCCGGCCTGCTGCTGTGGATGCTGGGGACGTTCGCGGCGGCGGCGGTCTCGACGGTGTTCGCGTCGGGAGTGGGACTGCTCACCCCGCGGCTCGCCGGCCGGGCCATGGAGTCGATGATCCTGCTGGTGACCCTGGGCTTCTGGTCGATCGTCAACCTTCGCGGCGTGGGGCTCGGCGTGCGCCTCAACTCGCTGGCCACCGTGGCCAAGCTGCTGCCGCTGCTGCTGGTGGCGGTCGGGGGCGCGTTCTTCATCGAGCCGGCCAACCTCGAATGGGCGACGACGCCGGCAGCGGCCGACGTGGCGCGCACCTCTCTGTTGCTGATCTTCGCGTTCGCCGGCATCGAGGTGGCGCTGGTGCCGAGTGGCGAGGTGCGTGACACCGCGCGAACCGTCCCGCGCGCCATCGCCGCCGCGATGCTGGGGATCACGGCGTTGTACATCGCGCTGCAGGTCGTCGCGCAAGGCGTGCTCGGCGACGGGCTTGCCGGCGCCACCATCTCGCCGCTGGCGGAGACGGCGGGCGCCGCGATGGGCCCGTGGGCGCGGACCCTGCTGCTGGTGGGAGCGACGATCTCGATGTTCGGCTATCTCGGCGGCATGACGCTGTCGATGCCACGCATGCTGTACGCGTTCGCTCGCGACGGCTTCCTGCCGCGGCGCCTGGGCACGGTGCATCCGCGGTTTCGCACGCCGCAGGCGGCGATTGTCCTCCAGTCGGCGCTGACGCTCGCCCTCGCCGTCACCGGAACGTTCGAGCGGCTCGCCATCCTCGCCAACGTGGCGGCCCTGGTGCTGTATCTCGGCTGTGCGCTGGCCGCGTGGCGGCTGCGGTCGCGGGCCGTCACCGCGCCGGGCGGCCTCGGCTTCCGGGTGCCGTTCGGCGGGGCGGTACCCTGGCTCGCCTGCGCGGTCATCATCTGGCTGCTCACCGGTCTGACCCGCGACGAGTGGCTCGGCTTCGGTGTGTGCCTCCTCGCCGGCACCCTCGTCTACCTGGTCGCGCGGACCAGGGGCGCCAGCGGCGGCGCGATCGCCGCGCCGGCCTCGATCCCCGACTGATGCGCGTCGCCATCGTCGGGGGCCCGGGCATCGGGAAGAGCACGCTCGTCCGGCAGCTCGCCGACCTGTATCACAACGGCTCGTACGGGGAAGGCGAGAAGGGCGTCTGGGATCCGCGCGTGCTCGAGGACCTGGAGACCGGGCGCAATCCGGTGGGAGTGACCGCGTACTTCGCGGCCCTGTACGACGCCAACTACCGCGACGCCCGGTCGCACGACGGTCCGGGCAAGGTGATCTTCTTCGAGGGCGCGCGCATCACGCTGGAGGCGCACATGGCGGAGTATCCGGCCGAGACACACGCCGATCTCCGCCAGGTGGTCGCCCTGGGCGACGCCTGGAGTCCCGACCGGGTCATCGTCCTGACCTCGAGCACCGACACCATCGAGAAGCACATCCGGCTGCGCAACCGGCCGCACGAGGATCCCGACAACATGGTGCGGCGCTTCCGGCTGATCGATCGCGAGTTCCGCCGCCTCGCGCCCCGCTACGCCGACACCGTCGTCATCGATCGCGACGGGATGGAGTTTCACGAGCGCAGCGGCCTGGTGGCGATCATCACCGCGGCCGGGTTGCCGATGTTTCGCGAGATTCCCTACCAGCGGCTCGATTCCCCTCGCCACTGAGGCGTACGTCGTAGTGCAGCTCCGCGAAGCCGGTGCCGACCTGCCGAACCGACACGAGGCGAAACGGGGGACTGGTGACGCGCCGCGGGAACAACGGTTTGCCCTTTCCCAGAGTCACGGAACCGATCTGGACGATGACCTCATCCAGCAGGCCGGCGTCGAAGAACTGGCCGGCCAGGTCGCCGCCGCCGACGATCCAGATGTTGCTGCCGCCCGCCGCCGTGCGCATCGCCGCGTGCACGGGCCGCACATCACCGCTGACGAAACGGGTATCGGCGCCGTCGATCGAAGGCAGCACCCGATGGGAGAAGACCCAGACCGGCTGCGTGTACGGCCACGGCGACCCGGTTCCGGCGGCGACCTTCTCGGCGTGGCGCAGCATCCACTCATAGGTGGCGGCGCCCATGGCCAGCGCACCGACGTCGGCGAAGAACGCGGGATAGCTCGTCTCGTTCAGGTCTCCCAGCGGAAACAGCCAGTCCAGCGAGTCGTCTTCGGTGGCGATGAACCCGTCGAGGCTGGTCGCGGTGTAGTACTGGGTCTTCATGCGCCGTTTCGCCTATGCTCCCCGCGGTGGCTCGGCGAGCGTGACAACGGCGAAGATTCTTGCCGGTCCATGGTCACTTCCGGACGACGTACCAGTTGTTCTGGATGTCGTGCGAGAGCTCGTGCTTCTCGACGGAACCGAAGCCCGCGCGCCGGAGATACTCCCGCGTCTTCTCCTCGCCCCACATGGCGCCCAGCCCCTCGCCTCCCTGCGCCAGCGACACCGTCATGCAGTGGAGGCAGGACACGGTATAGAGAAACGTCCCGAGCGGATGACCGATGTTGTTGGCGACGAAGCTCGACCCCTTGATGTCCTGCATCAGGTAGACGCCGTCGCGTGTGAGCGCGCGGTGTATGCCCTTCAAGACGTTCAGCGGCTGGCCCTGATCGTGGACGGCATCGAACGTCGTGATGAACTCGAACGACTCGGGTTCGGCGGTCTGGTCGAACTGGCTGAGATCGGCCGCTGCGAACTGAACGTTGCTGAGGCCTTGCGCCGACGCCTCCGCGCCTGCGGCCCGAATCGCTTCCTCGGACAGGTCCATGCCCACGAACACGCTCTTGGGGAACAGTCCGGCCAGGCGGTTCACGATGCGACCGCGCCCGCACCCGGCATCGAGCGCCCGCAGGCCGCGCGCCAGGTGGTCGGCCAGGTCCGGCACGAGCGGGAGGATATGAGATTCGAGTGACGAGAGGACGGACTGACCACTGTCCTCGGCCATCACGGCGTGGAACCGGGGGAAGCGGTCATACGGGACCCCGCCGCCATGCTTGAAGCACTCGATGATGTCGTCCTCGACGTTGCCGAGGAGCGGCAGGTACTGTGCGAACACGCCGAAGTTGTCCGCTCCGGCCGCGCGCGTCAGGTAGGCGGCGTGCTCCGGCGGCAGGTGATAGCGCAGTCCTTGTTCATCCACGCGGACGACGCCGGAGGTGACCATGGCTCCCAGCCATTCGCGCACATAGCGCTCGTCGAGCGTCGCCCGCGCGGCAATCTCCTGCGACGTCTCCGGCGCCTGATCGCGCATCGCATCGAAGAGGCCGATGCGATGACCGATGGACACCATGAGACACAGCGCGCCGTCGTTGAGCGCACTGAGCAGGCGACCGGCGAACGCCTCCGCCTTCGCTCGATCGACTTCGGACGCGGTGGAACCGTTCCCGCCGTCGGACATGCCCGTCCCTCCCATCGCCGTGGCCTGCCGCCGTCCCAAGCGCACAGTATCATCACGCCCGCTGCGAGGGCGTGCCCGAACCGCTGCCGGTCGCCGGGTCGTCGAGGAACGCCTGGATCGCGGCCAGCACGCGCTCCGGTTCCTCCTCGTGCGGCCAGTGCCCCGCCGACTCGATGCGGCAGACGTGGGCCTGGGGCAGCACCTGCTGCCACCGCGCCAGCTGGTGCACGCGGAACGCCGTGTCCCGCATCCCCCAGACGATGAGCGCCGGCAGGTCGTGCAATCGATGGGCGCGCGCGAGCAGGTCGGCGTAGTGGGCGCGCGATCCGATCAGCGCTTTCGCCAGCGCGTGCAGCACGCGGGCGCGCGCGTCGCGGTCGCGAAACACCTCGAGGTAGTGCCGGTGAATGGCCGGCGTCAGTTTCCTGCGGTCGCCGTACGCCGATGGCGTCACCAGCCGCAGCGACGCGTTGGCATACGTGTACAACCACCGCCCGACGGCGCCGCCCGCCAGCTTCGCCCCGCGCAGCATCCCCGGATCGTCGTCGAACGGCCACATCCAGGTGTTCATCACCACCAGCCGCGCCACCGGGGTCGCGGGCTGCAGCGCCAGCGGCAGACCGATCGGGCCGCCGAAGTCGTGCACGACGAGCGTGAAGCGGTCGAGGCGCAGGCGCGCGACGAACTCGGCCAGGACTGCGGCATGCGCTTCCGGCGTATAGGCGAACTCACGCGGCCGCTCCGAGAGGCCGAAGCCCAGGTGATCGGGTGCGATGCAGCGCACGCGCGGCGCCAGCGCCCGGATGAGATGCCTGAACTCGAACGACCAGGTCGGCGTGCCGTGCACGAAGAGCAGCGCCTCGCCGCTTCCCTCGTCCACGTAGTGCATCGTGCCCGCGGTCAGCGGCACGCGGCGCGAACGAAACGGGTACGCCTCGCGGTCGAGCCACGGCGGGAACGGGACGGACGTGGGCTCGGCGATCACCGCGTAAACCTCTCGAGCATGATAACCAAGGCCCTGGCCGGCGCGCCCGCGGGTGGCGCGCGTTATCCTCGTCAGGTGAGGCGGACCGCCGGCGACGCGTCGACGACCCGGCCGCGCGACCCGATTCCGCTCGCGGTGCGGCTGCCGTACGATTGGGATGGCATTCTCGGGTTCCTCGCCGCCCGGGCGACGCCCGGCGTCGAGAGCGTTTCCGCCGCCGGCTACCGCCGGACGGTCTCGGTCCGTGGCCGCACCGGCGTCATCGCCGTGTCACGTCCCGACGGGGCGGTGTTCCTGCACGTCACCGTGCCGGGCTCCGATCGCCGCACGACAGCCGAGATCGTGACGCGTGTCGGCGCGGTCTTCGACGTAGCTGCCGATCCGCACCGCATCGGCGCGCGCTTCGCCGGCGACCCGCTGCTGGCGCCGCTCATCGCACGGCACCCGGGGATGCGAGTGCCAGGCGCCTGGGACGGGTTCGAGCTCGCGGTGCGCGCGGTGCTCGGGCAACAGGTGTCGGTGCGCGCCGCGACGACGCTGGCCGGACGGCTGGCGGCCGGCTTCGGGACGCCGGTGGCGGACCCCGGCGGGTTGTCGCGGCTGTTTCCGGCGCCGTGGGAACTGGCGGAGGCGCCGCTCGAGAACGTGGGCGTCATGCCGGCGCGGGCGCGCACGATCCGCGCGCTCGCGCAGCAGGTGGCCAGCGGATCGCTCGTACTGGCGCGAGGCCGCGATGCGCGGCGCACCGTCGCCGCCCTCGAACGGCTGCCGGGTATCGGGGCGTGGACGGCCGAGTACATCGCCATGCGGGCGCTTGGCGACGCCGACGCGTTCCCGAGCGGCGACCTCGTGCTGCGACGCGTGGCCGGCGACGCCACCGCGCGTGCGCTCGAGCGTCGCGCCGAGGCGTGGCGGCCATGGCGCGCGTACGCCGCGCTCCTGCTGTGGCGCGCGGCCGTGATGAGCGCGGGGCGATCGGCGGGCCGCACGGGGAGCTGACCCGCTGACACCACGGACGGGCCCGCCGCCGGCACCGCGGCGGGCCGCGCCTGGCGCCAGAGGGGCCGGTATTCGGCACGGTATAATTTGCGTGCGCCGCCCGGTTCACGAATCGACACAGCCGCGTCGAGGCTGACTTGTAGACTCAAGTCTCCATTCCGGGGACTCTCGCTCGTGAACACGAATCGCCACTGACCGAACTGGCGGCGCGCCAGCCTTCCCCGGCTGTACGTCTTTGCCGCCGATTGCGTGGAATTCACGGGATCGGCCCCGGCCTCCCCCCTCGACCCTGCCCACCTGGGGCTGGGCGTCGGCAGGGCCTGTCGCCGGGGCAGCCGGGCAGGGTTATTGCTGAAGGGATCCGGCTCAGCTCACATGGCAGTCATCCTCGGCATCTCCGCCTTCTACCACGACTCCGCGGCAGCCCTCGTCGTCGACGGCGAGATCGTGGCGGCGGCACAGGAAGAGCGCTTTACGCGCAAGAAGCATGATGCCGGCTTTCCCGTGCACGCCATCCGCTATTGCCTGGAGGAGCGCGGGCTGACGGCGGCGGACATCGACTACGTCGGGTTCTACGACAAGCCCTTCCTGAAGTTCGAGCGGCTGCTCGAGACCTACCTCGCCACCGCACCGGCCGGCTTCAAGTCGTTCCTGCAGGCCATGCCGCAGTGGCTGAAGGAAAAGCTCTACCTGCCGCGCGAGATCCGGAAGGGCCTGGGGCACCGCCTGCGCAACCGCATCATCCTCACCGAGCACCACGAGTCGCACGCGGCCAGCGCCTTCTTCCCGTCGCCGTTCGCCGAGGCGGCGATCCTCACGCTCGACGGCGTCGGCGAATGGGCGACGTCCACGTGCGGCTGGGGACGGGGCAATCGCATCGGGCTGACGCACGAGATGCGGTTTCCCCATTCGCTCGGCTTGCTCTACTCGGCCTTCACCTACTACACCGGGTTCCGGGTGAACTCCGGCGAGTACAAGCTCATGGGCCTCGCCCCGTACGGCGAGCCGAAGTACGTCGATGCCATCCGCAACCATCTGCTCGACCTCAAGGAAGACGGGTCGTTCCGGATGGACATGCGCTATTTCAACTACTGCGCCGGACTGACGATGACGTCGGCGCGGTTCCACGCGCTGTTCGGCGGTCCGCCGCGCCCGCCGGAATCGCCCATCACCCAGCGCGAGATGGACATTGCGGCGTCGATTCAGCAGGTGACCGAGGAGATCATGCTGCGCTGTGCGCGTCACGCGCACGCGGTGACCGGCATGAAGCAGCTGTGCCTGGCCGGCGGCGTGGCGCTCAACTGCGTGGGCAATGGGCGCATCCTGCGTGAGGGACCGTTCGACGAGATCTGGATCCAGCCGGCGGCGGGCGACGCCGGCGGCGCGCTCGGGGTCGCCCTGTTCATCTGGCATCAGCTGCTCGACCGGCCACGGACACCGGCCCCGGGCGATGCCCAGCACGGGTCGCTCCTCGGGCCGCGCTTCGACGACGACGGCATCGCGGGCTTCCTCCAGTCCGCCGGCGCCGTCGCCCGCCGCTTCGACAGCGACGAGGCCCTGTGCGGATTCGTCGCCGAGCAGATGGCCGGCGGCAAGGTCGTCGGCTGGTTCCAGGGACGCATGGAGTTCGGGCCGCGGGCGCTCGGCTCGCGCAGCATCATCGGCGACAGCCGGCGCGCCGACATGCAGTCGGTCATGAACCTGAAGATCAAGTTCCGCGAATCGTTCCGCCCGTTCGCGCCCTCGGTGCTGCAGGACCACGTGCACGAGTACTTCGACATGCGGCCCGGCGAACCGAGCCCGTACATGCTGCTGGTCGCCCCGGTGCATGCCTCCACGCGCATCCCGTTGAACGGCCAGGAGGCGGGTCTGTGGGGCATCGACAAGCTCAAGGCCCCGCGCTCGACGCTGCCGGCGGTGACGCACGTCGATTATTCCGCCCGCGTGCAGACCGTCGACGCGGAACGGCATGGCCGCTATCACCGGCTGCTGCAGGCGTTCGCCCAGCGCACCGGCTGTCCGGTCATCATCAACACCAGCTTCAACATCCGCGGCGAGCCCATCGTCTGTCTGCCGCAGGAGGCGTACCGCTGCTTCCTGGCGACGAAGATGGACGTCCTGGTGCTCGAGCGCACGGTCCTGCTCAAGGACGAGCAGCCCGCGAGCACGCTCGACCCGGCGGCGTACCTCGCCGAGTTCGCACTCGACTAGCGATGGGCATCGAAACGAGCACCCGATGGCGATGATTGACATCCGGCCGCCGCGCGCGAGCGACCTGAAATGGTTCGGGCTGCTGCTGCTGATCGCGGCGGCGCTCGCAGGCACCCTCCTCTTCTGGAAGTTCGACTGGCCGCGGGCGGCCACCATCGTGTGGGGGGCGGGGGGCGCCGTGGCCGCCGTCTATTACCTGGTGCCGGCGGCGTGGCAGCGCGCGCTGTACATGGGATGGATGTACGCGGCATTCCCCATCGGGTGGGTCGTCTCGCACCTGCTGCTCGCCGTGATCTTCTACGGGGTCCTCACGCCGATCGGCCTGCTCGTCAGGCTGATCAGCCACGACCCGCTGCAGCGGCGGTTCGAGCCGTCGGCCCCCACCTACTGGATCGAACGGGAGCCTCCCGACGACGTGGAGCGGTACTTCAAACAGTTTTGAGTGGGCGCGCGTTGTGATCGCGCGCCGGGAAGAGGCACAGTGACAACCAGGAAGAACGTGTCCGGTGACGAACGGCCACGCGGCGACTTCGCCAGCCAGGCGCAGCAGCCGCACGCGTCGACCCTTCAGGAGCTCACGCAGTTCGTGCTGCAGAACAAGAAGTGGTGGCTCACCCCCATCGTCGTGCTGCTGCTGATGGCCAGCGTGCTGCTGATCCTTGGCGGAACGGCGGCGGCACCCTTCATCTACACGCTGTTCTAATGCCGGCGCGAGGGGAACGGACGGGGACCGTGGGGCGATGGCACTGAACTCGGTGGCGTTCTTCGTGCTCGCGGCCTGCGCAGTGCTGCTGCTCCCGGCGGCGCGGGGATGGCCGCGCGTCGCCCTGTTCCTGACGCTGAACTTCGTGTTCGTCTGGAGCTACTGGGGCGCCGCGGCAACGCCGGTGGCGCTCGCCTTCTGCCTCGCCGGCTACGCCAGTGCGCGATTGGTCCGCGGGCGCGGACCGGTGGCGCTCGTCCTCAGCCTGCTCACCCTGACGGCCGCGTTCGTCTACCTGCGCGGCTACACGTTCGCCGACGGCGGCGCCGCCGGTCCGCCGCGGGCCGCCGGCGTCATCGCCTTCGCCGGCCTGAGCTTCCTCTTCTTCAAGATGGTCCACGTAGTGGTGGACGCGGCGGCGGGCACCGTCGCGGCGATGCCGATCGACCGCTACCTGAACTACTGCCTGAGCTTCACGACCGTGCTGATGGGTCCGATCCAGCGCTATCAGGACTTTTCCTCGCAGTGGGACGACCGCGGCGCCAGCACGCCGGCCAGCTTCGAGGCGCATCTCGATGCCGCGAACCGCGTGCTGCGCGGGCTGCTGAAGGCGTTCGTCCTGGCGCCGGCCCTCGCGCCCTACGTCCTCCGTTCAGGCCTGCCGCTCGATGGCGTGAGCACCACCGAGCTCCTCTTCCGCATCTACGGGTTCTACGTCTTCCTCTATCTCGATTTCTCCGGCTACTGCGACATCGTCATCGGCGTCGGCAGCCTGATGGGCATCCGGCCCCCGGAGAACTTCCGCTTCCCGTTCCTGGCCCGCGACGTCAGCGCGTACTGGCTCCGCGTGCATCGTTCGCTGACGTTGTGGCTCACCGACTACGTGTTCACGCCGCTCTACCGCGCGGCGCTCGGATGGCGGCTCGTCGGCCGCCATGCCTTCGCGGTCCTGGCGATCAGCCTGCTCGTCACCATGCTGGTGGCCGGGGCCTGGCATGGCACGACGGCGAACTTCGTCGTCTTTGGCCTCGTCCACGGCGTGGCGCTGGTCGCCGTGCGCGGCTACGAGCAGGTGATGGTGCGGTGGATGGGCCGGGCGCGGTTCCGGCAGTTCACCGAGGCCCCGATGGTGACGGTGGCGGCGATCTTCCTCACCTACAACTTCACCTCACTGGCCTACGTGTTCTTCGTGCTCGACCTCGAGGAGAGCGCCCGGGTCATGGGACGGCTCACGGGCATCGCCATCCCATGACCGGCGGATGGCGCATCGTGTGGAAACTGCTGTGGATGGCGACGCTGATGGCGTCGATCGTGCTGCTCGGTCAGGTTCGGTATGACTTCATCTACCAGGGATTCTAGGGCCGGCGTTGTCAATCGGGTGCTGCTGCTGCTCGGCCTGGTCGTGATGTTCGGCGCGACGCATCTGGCCTTCGAGGGAGCCGCCCGGTTCTCCGAGCGCTATCTCGGCGCCTACCTGTGGAAGGAACAGGACTACCTGCGCCTGTTCTCGCCGGCCAATCACCTTGGCCGCGGCCGCGGCCGCCTCCTCATCTACGGACCGTCGGAGGCACGTGAAGGGCTGTTGCCCGAGGAGATTGCGCAGGCGGTGCCAACGGTGGCGCCGTACCAGAACGCGCAGAGCATCGGTACGCTGGAGGACGGCCTCGTCGTCGTCGACTACATCGAGCGCGCTTACGGCGCGTCCGCCATTCCCGATGCGATTCTCCTCGGCATCAGCACCCGGTTCGTCGCGAACATCCGCAGCCGGCCATCACCGCTGTTCGAGGGAATCGACAAGTACAGCCCGCATTTCAAGGTCGTGCCCGGCGAGCATCCGCCCCGGCTCGCAGCGAAGTCGGTGCTCGAATCGGCGCGAGCCCGTTGGGCGCTGCTGTCGCTGGCGCCGGACCGGTATCGGCGCGGACTGTTTGCCATCGCCAGCCGCGCCGCCACGGCAGCCGTGCCCTCGCTGGCGGAGGACACGCGAACGTGGATGCCGATCTCTCCCGCGAAATACCTCTCCGGCGCGCCCTGGCCCGCCGAGGACACGAAGGCCTGGCTGGTCGAGCCCGGCAGCTTCTGGGCATCGGTGCACGCCTGGGACCCAATGCGCGACCGCGAGCGCATCGTGCGCGAGATCGGCCTGCTCCGCGATTTCACCTCGCGGCACAACATCGACCTCGTGGTCGTGAACCTGCCGGAGCTGTCGTGGAACCGCGACCTGTACCAGCCGGGACGCTACGAGGCCTACCTCGACATCGTGCGCGAGGCGCTGGGACCGACGCCGTTTCTCGACCTTCGAACCTTTCTGCGCGACGACGAGTACTTCGACGACGCGCATCCCAATTGGCGGGCCGGCATCCGGTTGTCGCGGCACGTGGGCGCCTTCATCAGCGCACACCGTTCCGACGTCAAGGCCGGAGGCCGGCGATGATCGGGGCCCGCCGCGCGCGGCGGCCGGCGGCCGTCGCCGTGCTCGTGCTCGCCGCCGTCGCGGCGCTCTGGTACGTGACCGCGGGCCAGGACGCCGAGCACGCGCTGTGGCGGCGATACAGCGCCGGGAGCGCTGCGCTCAATGTCGCCGTCACGGCCGCACTGCTGGCGGCCGGTTATGTGTTCAGCGCGCCCGCGGGGGTCGCCGCCCGGCTCGGACGCACCATGCTGGTGATGTTCGGCGCCGGCATCACCCTCGCCGCGCTCGAGCTGCCCACGCTGGCCGGGCACGACTACGGCCGCACCTTCGGCACCCGATCCAACGACACCTGGCTGCAGCTGTCGACCAGTGTCAACCGTCGCGACGAGACGTTGATTCACGTGCACCAGCCGCATACGCGGTATCGCGGTGCGGTCGTGGGTAATCTGGTGCGGCTGGGCATTCCGTCGCCGGCGCCCTATCACGTCGATGTCGCCTACGACCACAATGGCTTTCGCAACGACGTGGACTACACGTCCGCCGACGTCGTGGCCATCGGAGACTCGTTCGTCGAAGGCGCCGAGGTGCCGCTGCCGCAAACGGCCGCGGCACAGCTTGCCGAGCGGCTCGGCCGACCTGTGGCCAACCTCGGCCAGAGCAACTACGGCCCGCAGCAGGAGCTCGCGGTTCTCGAACGCTACGGAGTGCCGCTGGCGCCCAAGGCGGTGGTCTGGTTCCTCTTCGGCGGCAACGATCTGGCCGACATCGAACGCTACGAGTGGGAACGCGCGCACCTCGACCAGTTGCTGGCGCCGCCACCGCTCAGCGAGCGGTCCTTCTCGCGCAACGCGCTGCGGGCGGTGGCCCGCGTGACCACGCCGGTTCGCCGGGTTGCGTCTCCGACCGCCCGCCACCACGCGGCCACGTTCGTGAACGCGTCAGGGGCGCCCGAAGTGATCTACCTGGATGCCGAGGAGGAACCCTGGGAGCCGCGGCAGTGGGAGGCGACCTCGCAGGTGCTCGGACGCGCACACGAGATTACCCGGCGGATCGGCGCCGAGCTCCTGGTCGTCTACATCCCGCGCAAGCTCCGCGTCTATCAGGGGTTTTTGCAGGCCGAGCCCGGCACCGCCGCGCACACGTGGCAGATGAACGACCTGCCGGATGTCGTCGCGGACTGGTGTCGTGCGCACGGCGTCTCCTTCCTCGATTCGACGGTCCCGCTCCGGCGCGCCGTGGCGGCGGGCACCTCGGTATACCTGCCCGACGACGTCCATTGGAGCCCGGCGGGCCACGCCGTCGTCGCCGGCGCGGTGGCCGAGCAGTTGCGGCAGGGCTCGGCGTTGCCCGGCGCCGCCACGGAGGCCGCCCGATGACGGCGAAATCCGATTCGGCTCGGCTCTCGTCCGGACCCGAAGTGGTCGAAGCGTGGCGGTCATTTCGACGCGACTGGGCCGGCGCCGACGATTACTCCGCGCTGGTCAAGCTCGGCCGCCGGGCAGGGACGCTCGCCGCGGCGGACGAGATCGGCCGCACGTTGACGCCGGTTCGCGTGGCAATTCTGAGCAGTGCCACGGTCGATTTCCTGCTGCCGATTCTCGCGGGGGCGCTCTACTACGCGGGCGTACGGCCGTTCCTGCACCCGACCCCGTACGGCCAGACGACGCAAAGCCTGCTCGACGACAGCGGGCCGCTCATCGAGTTCGCCCCACAAATCACCCTGGTACTCCAAGCCACGCCCCATCTGCCCGGTTGGCCGGCCCTCACCGCCACGCTGCCCGAGGTCGAGCGCCGCGTAGACGAGGTCTGCGCGTCGCTGCTCGGACCGTGCGCCACGTTTCACGAGCGCACCGGCTCGGACATCGTGCTCGACAATTTCCATCCGCTGCCGGCGCGGCCCGCCGGCAACCTCGGCGCCAGACTGCCGGGCGATCCCACGACCTTCGTCCGCCGCGTCAACCTGGCGCTGGGGGATCGCGCCCCGCGTTTCGTGCACGTGCACGACGTGGCGTCCCTGGCCGAGTCGCACGGCCTCGAGACGTGGTTCGACGAGCGCTATTGGTACCTCGCCCGGCAGCCCGTGTCCTTCGCCTGCGTCGGTGACTACGGCCGCAGCCTGGCCGCCGTGATCGGCGCCATTCTCGGGCGCAGCCGGAAATGTCTGGTGCTCGATCTCGACAACACGCTGTGGGGCGGCGTCATCGGCGACGACGGGCTGGGCGGGATTCAGCTCGGCGAGGGCAGCCCGGACGGCGAGGCGTTCGCGGCGTTCCAGCGTTACCTGCGCGGGCTGAAGGATCGCGGCGTGCTGCTGGCGGTGTCGAGCAAGAACGACGATGGCATCGCGCGGCTGCCGTTCACCGACCATCCCGACATGGTCCTCGGGCTCGACGACTTCATTGTCTTCAAGGCGAACTGGGAGCCGAAGTCGGAGAGCATCCGGGCGATCGCGCGCGAGCTCGATCTGCCGCTGTCGGCGCTCGCCTTCGTCGACGACAACCCGGCGGAGCGGGAGGAGATCGCGCAAGCGCTGCCCGAGGTGGCGGTCCCGGAGCTGCCGGGCGACCCGGCCGGCTTCATCCGCGCCCTCGAGCGCGAACGGCTGTTCGAAAGCACGACGCTGACCGGCGAGGACCTGCAGCGGACGACGACCTATCACGCGCGGCGCGACGCCATGGCGGGCCTGGCGGAGGCGACCGACATCGGCGCCTACCTGGCGTCGCTCGAGATGCAGGCCGTCATCCGGCCGTTCGAGCGGATCGCGTTCGAGCGCATCACCCAGCTGGTGAACAAGACGAACCAGTTCAACCTGACCACGATGCGCGTGGTACCCGGAGACATCGAGCGCCTGGCAGCCGACCCGCGCGCCTTCACCCGCACGGTGCGGCTGCGCGATCGCTTTGCTGACCACGGCCTCATCAGCGTGCTCTACGGGCACATCGATGGCACCCGGCTGCGCCTCGACGCCTGGCTGATGAGCTGTCGGGTGCTCGGTCGCGGCGTCGAACAACTGCTGTTCAACGAGGTGCTCGCCGCCGCCATCGACCTCGGCCTGCGGGAGATCGTCGGCCGTTACCGGCCGACCGATCGCAACATGCTGGTCAAGGACCACTACCTGAAGCTCGGATTTCACCGCGCCGGCGACGCCGCCGGCGTCGAGGAATGGATGCTCGACGTGGCGGAGGCGAGCCGGTTCGAACCGCCGATCGCGACCAGCGACGTCCAGCCGATTGCATGACACACCAACAGATCCTCGCCCGCGTGTCCTCGATCGTCGCCGACGTCGTCGGCGCGGACGGCCTGTCGCTCGCACCGGCGATGACCGCCGCCGACATCGATGGCTGGGACTCGGTCGCCAACATCCAGATTGTCGTCGCCGTCGAGAGGGCGTTCGACATTCGCCTGCGGACCGGTGAGATCGCCTCGCTCAAGAACGTCGGCGAGCTGGTCGAGCGGATTGCGGCGCGGCGCGCGCAGTAGCGGGCGGCGTCGCGGCGCCCGGCGCTATGTCCCCGGGGGGACGAGCGTCCGCACGTCGAAGGGACGGAAGTCGGTATAGGTCGCGACGGCGTCGATGACCTCGTCGTCCCGGCGGCGTGGGTTGTCGTAGCGCTCGCGCATCTCCACCGGCACGCGGAAACCGAGCGCCGGCTCGAACCGGTAGGTGACCGTCACCGTCGCCCGCGTGGGCACCGGCCGGGTTCCGCCGAGGATCATCTCCGACCGGACAATGGCGCCGGTCCGCGGCTCGATCCAGAAGCGGCCGCGCGCGGGCACGTCGCGACCGTCGAGGGTGGCGCTGAAGGTCGGATTCCGGGTCTCGCGATAGCCGACGATCCACGCCGCGTCGCCCTCGATCACCGCCTCGCCTTCCTTCTCGAACGTGAAGCGGCGGCGGCTCGCCGGACGGAGAAAGCGGAGCGCGAAGGTCGGCACGTTGATCGTGCGCGGGACCCGCCCGAGGTTGAAGCGCGCGCTCTCGTCGGCGATCGCCAGCGCCCGTTCGCCCGCCTGCGCCCGCGGCGCCGCCAGCAGCGCCCGCAACCGCGCGGCGCGGTCGCCTACCGTCTCGCCGTCCACCGCGTAGACGTCACGCAGAGCGAACCAGTCCTCCTCCGGCGGCAGCTGGATGAGGAGGTAGTCGGACAGCAGTGTGCGCTCGCTGACGTGCTTCGTGGCCGGGTCGACGAGCCGCTGGTGATAGTGCTCGCGCGCGATGACGGTGGACAGCTCATGGTCCTCGTAGACGACCACGTATGCATGCGCACGTCGCATGACCTCGCCGAACGACGCCTGGTCGGCACCCAGGGCGGCCGCCGACACGAGCACAACGACCGCGCTCCACCTCGGGACGGACCCGGCGCCGGCCTGTCGCTTCACGTCAGCTGCCATGGCTCCCGCGATTGTAGCGCCGCCCCATGGTGCGCCGGCCGCGCACGCGACGGATGAGGTCGCTATAATGCGCGCGACAGGCCATGCGTCCCGCGTCGCGCCACGGATCGATCCTGCCCCTGACCGGCACCCTCCTGCTGGCGGTCGTCCTCGCCTCGCTCGCCGCCGCCACGGACGAGGGCTGGGTCATCGAGCGTTTCGCCATCCAGCTCGAGATTCACGACGACGGCTCGATCACCGCGCACGACGCGCTGGACGTGGACTTCCAGGGACTGGAGCGGCACGGCATCTATCGCGACGTCGCCTATCGCCAGGAATTCGACGAGGCGCGCGATCGCGAATATGGCATCGACCTCCACGGCGTGACCGACGCCGCCGGGCGGTCGCACGAGGTCGCCGAGCTCGACGAGGGCCCGCTGCGCCGCTTCCGCATCGGCGACCCCGATCGGACGATCAGCGGCAAACAGACCTACCGGATCCGCTACCGCATCACCGACGCCCTGAACGGGTTCGCCGATCACGACGAGCTGTACTGGAACGCGTCCGGGACCTGGCCCGTGCCGATCGAGTCGGCGACCATCGAGGTCCGGGCGCCCGGCGACGCGATCGAGCGCGTGGAGTGTTTCCAGGGCCTGTCGGGATCCACCGATCGCTGTGCCGGGCGGTACACGGGCGGCACCGCGGCGTTCGGTGCCACGCGCCCGCTCGCGGCCGGCGAGCAGCTGACGATCGTCGTCGGGCTGCGTAAGGGCGTCGTGCCCGCCCCGCAGCCGCGGCTCGTCAACCGGCCACGCACGGCGTTCCGCTGGTTCGACCGCACCCCCGGGCTGATCGCAGGTCTGGCCGCCGGTCTGGTACTCGCCGTCGGCGGCGTCGGGGCGCTCTGGTGGAAGCAGGGCCGGGACCGCAGGTACGTATCGCTGCACTATCTGTCGAATACGCAGGCCGAAGAGACCGTACCGCTGTTCGGATCGGACCCGATCGTGGTCGAGTTCGAGCCCCCCGACGACATCCGGCCAGGCCAGATGGGCCTGTTGCTCGACGAGCGGGCCGACACGCTCGACGTGACGGCGACCATCGTCGACCTGGCGGTGCGCGGCTATCTCTCGATCACCGAGATTCCCGCGACCGGGTGGTTCAGCAAGACCGACTGGAAGTTGACGTCGCTGAAGTCCGGCACGGATCTGCTCGAGTACGAGCGCATCGTCTTCAACGGGCTGTTCAAGTCCGCCACCAGCCGCAAGCTGTCGGACCTCAAGAACACCTTTTACGTCGAGCTCGCCAAGGCCAAATCCGCGTTGTACGAGGACGCGGTCTCGCGGAAGTGGTTTCCCCGGCGGCCAAACGCCACCCGCACGGCGGCGCGCTGGGCGGCGTTCCTGACGACCGCGGCGGGCATCGTGCTCATCGTCTGGCTCGGGCGCCGATGGGGCGCCGGCCTGCTCGGACTTCCGATCGTCGCCGGTGGCCTGCTCCTCGCCGTCACCTCCGGTCTGATGCCGAGGCGGACCGCGGCCGGCCGCGAAGCCCTGCGCCGCACGCTTGGATTCATGCGCTACATCAAGACGGCGGAGACCCATCAGCAGGCATTCGCCGAGCGCGCGAATCTCTTCACTCGTTATCTGCCCTACGCGATCGCCTTCAAGGCCGTCGAGAAATGGGCGTCGGCCTTCCGCGACATCGACATGCGGGCGGCGACGGCCGGCTGGTACGCGGGCGGGTCGTCGTTCGAGGCCAACACCTTCTCGTCGAACCTCGCCAGCTTTTCCCGCTCGGTCTCGAGCAGCCTCGCCTCCACCCCTGGCGGATCCGGCGGCAGCGGGTTCAGCGGCGGGTCGTCGGGCGGCGGCGGTGGTGGCGGCGGAGGCGGCAGCTGGTGATGAACGGCCTGTCCGCGGGAGGCGTGGCGCTGTTTGCCGGCATCCTCGCGCTGGTGAGCATCATCGCGGCGTTCTACAACGGCCTGGTTCGGGCGCGCCAGCGCGTACGCGAGGGGTGGAGCGCCATCGACGTCCAGCTCCAGCGCCGGTCGTCGCTCGTCCCCAACCTCGTCGAGAGCGTCAAGGGCTACGCCGGCTACGAGCGCGGCACGCTGGCCTCGCTCGTCGCGGCTCGCGGTGCGCTCGGCATCGCGGGCGGGCCGCAGGCGGCGGCGCGCGCCGATGCGAGCCTCAGCGGTGCGCTGCAGACGTTCTTCGCGGTGGCTGAAGCGTACCCGGATCTGAAAGCCAACGAGCGGTTCGCCCAGCTGCAGGCCGACCTGGCCGATACCGAGAACAAGATTGCCTACGCGCGCAACTACTACAACGGCGCCGTCGAAACCTACAACATCAAGGTCGAAACCATCCCCGGCATCCTGATCGCCCGCGCCTTTGGTTTCGCCCGCGCCGAGTTCTTCACCGCCGATCCGGGCGACCGTGCGGTCGTCGCGGCCGATCTCGGCTGATCGCGCACGGCGCCGGGCTGCCGGCCTCAGACGTGCCGGAGCGGGTCGTCGCCGGCCGGCGGCGGCGCATCCGCCGGCGGTGATCCCGACCATGCCGCCAGATCCGTGCGCCGCAGCCCGACCGCCAGCGCCAGCGCCAGCACGATGCCGCCGAAGAGGATGCCGAACGCGAGGTCGACGATGCGGCCGCCGACGCCGAGCTGGTTGAGCGCCATGGCGGCGGTGAAGATCAACAGCAGCCAGCGCACGCCGAGACTGACGAGGCGGGCGTGCTCGATGTTGAGGTTGACCAGGCTGATGAGGACCCCGCGCGCCAGGAAGCGGGCGAGGATGGTGCCGACGATCAGCAGGATGACCGCCGCCAGCAGGTCGATGACCGAGCCGAACAGCTGCGTCACGACGCGCGAGGTCAGCGTCGGGTCGAACGCGGCGAGCCCAATCACGAAGCCGAGCACGATGATCGCCCACCGGGTGAGCGCCACCAGTAGTGCCGTGGGGCTGCGTTCCGCCCACCACGCCGGCAGGTCCGCCCACCCCCATTCCGCCAGGCGCTGGTCGACGTCGAGGCCACGAAGCAGGCGGCGCAGCAGGACGGCCACCAGCCAGCCAACCACGGCGGCCACCAGCACCGCGATCAGCAGCGCGAGCACGCCGGGCAGCAGTTCCACCAGCCCGGTGAGAATTCGGGTCGCTGATCGCCGCAGCGCCAGGTCAACTTGCTCCAACATAGCGTGGTCCTCCTCGACCGGTCAGGGCTGGAAGCGATCCGGCCATCGCCAGCGTGAGAGCAGATACGTCTTCTCGGATTCGTAGGCCGTGCACAGCCGCTCCAGCCGCTCCTCGAAGGCCGCCGGCGAGGCCGCGGCGAGCTGTGGCACGAACGACGCGACCCACGCGAGGTACACCGGCGTCATCGCCCGCAGCAGGTGGTCGCGACTGATAGTCCGCAGCCGGTGGCCGAGGGCAAAGTCGAAGACGATCCGCGCCCAGAGCGCGTCGGGCAGCCGGAACTGCTCCGGCGCGGCGCGCGCCAGCCGCCCCAGCTCCACCAGCGTCGCGGGGGGCAGAATCAGGCCCCACACCTCGCGCAGGTTGCGGTAGCCGAGCAGGAACGACTCGATCATGGCGCGCACGTCCACCGGATCGCTCTCGGGCACGACCGGCGCCGGCGCGCCGACGCTCTCGACCCCCTCCGAGCGGCGGACCCGCTGCCAGAACTGTGCGGTGCGCTCCACATCGAGGAAGAGCGACGCCATGACCTGCGACAGGGTGGTGCTGAGGTCCATGGCCTCGCTCGCCGGCGGCAGCCGGATGCCGAGGTTGGCCTGGCAGACCCGCAGGCCGGCCGTGACCGCGTGGGTGGCGAACCACAAGGGCCGCCGCCCGCTGTCCGGCTCCGCCGCGCGCTCGAGAAAACGGGCGGAAAACCCGAAGTCCACGCCGATCTGCCCGCGCACCCGCTTGCCGTACAGCGCGCGCGTGAACGGATACACGATGCCGGTGTTGATCAGGCCGTCGAGCGTGTGCGCGGCGTAGCGCGGCACGACGAGATCGTAGTCGGCGCCGAGCACCGGCTCGACGAGGAGACGCAGCGCGTCGGCGTGGACCGTCTCCGGGTTCGAACCGATAATCCCGCACGCGCGTGCCCCGACGCCCGTACACACGGCCCGCAGGAGGGACAGCGTCCGCGGCGCCTCGCGTGACGTGAGCGGAAACCGGTGGACCGGCGGCATGGCGCAGGCCACCACCGACAGGCGGCCGTCCGCGGCCGCGCTCGCTGCCGCGGGGTCGGCGCCCGCATCCTCCGCCGGCAGCAGCACGATGGTCTTCACCGACGGCGACAGCGACTCGACCGCCGTGCGCACGGTGCGGACGACGGGCTCCCAGGCGCCGCTCACGGCCGGCCCGGGCACACCAATCACGAGATCGGCGGCGCCGATCTGGTCGAGGTGTCGCTTGACGTCGGCGGGAACGGTATCTTGTGACACGGTCGGCACCTGTTACCGCAGCTCGAGGACGCCGCGCAGCGGAATCCGCACCCAGTCGGGACGATTGTTCAACTCGTAGCGCACCTCGTACAACGCCTTGTCGAGCACGTAGGCCGCCAGGACGGTTCGCAGCCCGTCGCGGCTGGCGGGCAGGAACGGGGCGGAGCCCGCGGTGGCCCGGTAGGCGCGCAGGAACGCACCCGACACCGAGCGCTGCCACAGTATCGCCCACGGCTCGAGCCGTGCCAACGACTCGGGCCGCCGCGCCGCGTACGCGGACAGCGCGGACCAGGCGGCATAGCTGTACGACCGCAGCATCCCGGCCACGTCCTTGAGCGGCGAATGCCTGGCGCGGCGCTCGGCGAGCGAGCGCGATGGTTCACCCTCGAAGTCGAGGATGACGTAGTCGTTCTTCACCGCGACCACCTGCCCGAGATGATAGTCGCCGTGAATCCGGGTCCGCAGCCCTCCATCGCCGCCGATCTGCCGGAACCGGTCGAGGATCGCGCGGCGCCGACTGAGCACGAGACCGGCGACCTCGACCACTTCGTCGGGCAGCGCCGACAACCCCTCCTTGAGATCGTCGAACACGCGCCCGCCGTGTTCGAAGAACTCCTGCCCGAGCGCCCGCACCTCGGCGTCGGTCAGCGGTTCGGGCGCGAACGCCGGATCGTCGGTCGGCGCCGCCAGCGCCAGGTGCATCTCCGCCGTGCGCTGCCCGAGCTGCATCGCGTCGTCGAGCGAGATCCCGAGCAGCTCGCGGGCGATCGCGGGCTCGGGCTGTTCGGACAGCTCGACCAGATCCCACACCCGCACATCGGCCTCGGCGGCGGGATACGGCGACGGTCCGCACTCCTCGAAGAAGCGGTCGAGGCGTTCCAGCGTCCGCGTCCAGCCGTCGCCCTGGTGGGGCACCAGCGCCTGCAGCATCGCCAAGGTCCCATAGGGCACGCCGTCGCGGTGGTAGTCGATGGTGCCGGCGAATGCCGGCACGTGCGCGAAGTGCCGGACATCCGTGAGGTAGCGGCCCACCTCGCAGTCCGGGTTCACGCCCGGCTCCTGGCGGCGGAACAGCTTCAGGATCAGCCGCTTGCCGTAGATGATCGACGTGTTGCTCTGTTCGGCCGATGCGCGCGCCGCGGTCAGCGGGGCCTCCGCCCCGCCGCGCAGCCGGTCCAGCGTCTCGCTCGGGTTCCCCACGACCGCGCCGAGGCGCGTCTCGAGGCGGGCGCCGCGCTCGATGAACGTCAGCAGCGCATCACGGGTCTCGCCGTCGAAGGCGGCGTCGTGCAGTACCCCGTTTCCCGATGGCGTGGTCACCGGGCAGACGACGGCGGCGGCGGGAATCTCGGGCTCCTCGGCCACGGTGAGGGCGAGCGGCAGCAGGTAGGTGTCCGTACCCCCGTCCTCGTAGCGCACGTCGACCAGCACGATGGCGGCGCCCGACCCCGGGAGCTCGCCCCAATCGGCGATCCCGGTGGACACGATCCGCCGCGACTTGGCGCCGAACCAGCGCTGCTTGGCGAGAAACGCCGGCAGCAGCGCCGACTCGAGGCGTCCGCGGCCCGGCCCGGCGAGCAGCTCCTCCCACCCGGCGCCGACCGGCAGCCGGTCGAGATCGGCCATCGCTGTTTCCGGCTCGGGCGGGCGTTGCAGCTCGAACCACAGGAAGCCGTACGGACCCGGCGTGAGCGTGTACGGCCGCCGGCCGATGGTGGGGAACTGGACGTAGCCGAGCATCTCCACCGGACGCAAGCCGTCGAAGGCCGAGAGATCGAGCTCGACGGCCTGCGCGAACCGCGAGAGGTTGGCGACGCAGAGGACCTGTTCGCCCTCGTAGCGGCGGACGTAGGCGAGCACCTTGCGGTTGGACGAGGGCAGGAACTCGAGCGTCCCGCGGCCGAAGACGTGGAACAGCTTGCGCAGCGCAATCATGTTGCGCATCCAGTGCAGCAGCGAGGAGGAGTCGCTCTGCTCCGCCTCGACGTTCACCGCTTCGTAGCCGTAGACCGGATCCATGATCAGCGGGCTGTAGAGCTTCGCCGGCGTGACCCGCGAGAAGCCGGCGTTGCGGTCGCCATTCCACTGCATCGGCGTGCGCACGCCGTTGCGGTCGCCGAGGTAGATGTTGTCGCCCATCCCGATCTCGTCGCCGTAGTAGAGAATCGGCGTTCCCGGAAACGAGAACAGCAGGCTGTTCAGCAGCTCGATGCGGCGGCGGTTGTTGTCCATCAGCGGCGCCAGGCGGCGGCGGATGCCGATGTTGATGCGCATGCGCGGATCGGCGCTGTAGGCGAGGTACATGTAGTCGCGCTCTTCTTCGCTGACCATCTCGAGCGTCAGCTCGTCGTGGTTGCGCAGGAAGAGGCCCCACTGGCAGCTCTCCGGTATCTCCGGCGTCTGCCCCATGATGTCGGTGATCGGCAGCCGATCCTCGAGCCGCAGCGCCATGAAGATGCGCGGCATCAGCGGGAAGTGGAAGGCCATGTGGCATTCGTCGCCGTCGCCGAAGTACGGCCGCACGTCGCTCGGCCACTGGTTGGCTTCCGCGAGGATGACGCGGTTGGCGTAGCCGGCATCCATCTCGGCGCGCACGCGCTTGATCAGGACGTGCGTTTCCGGCAGGTTCTCGCAATTGGTGCCGTCGCGTTCGACCAGGTAGGGAATCGCGTCGAGGCGCAGCCCGTCCACCCCGAGGTCGAGCCAGATAGCGCATCGCCGCGAGCACCTCCTCGACCACCGCTGGATTGTCGAAGTTCAGGTCCGGCTGATGTGAGAAGAAGCGGTGCCAGTAGTAGGCCTTGGCAACGGGGTCCCAGGTCCAGTTCGATTTCTCGGTGTCGGTGAAGATGATCCGGGCATCGCGATACTTCTGGTCGGTGTCGCTCCAGACATAGAAGTCGCGCTCGGGCGACCCCGGGGGCGCGTGGCGCGCCGCCTGGAACCACGCGTGCTGGTCGGAGGTGTGATTCACGACCAGCTCGATCATCACCTGCAGGCCGCGCTCGTGTGCCGAGTCGAGCATCAGCCGGAAATCGTCCATTGTCCCGTAGTCGGGATGGATGTTCAGGTAGTCCGACGATGTCGTAGCCGTCGTCGCGCAGCGGCGAGGGGAAGAACGGCAGCAGCCAGAGGCAGGTGACCCCGAGATCCTGCAGGTAGTCGAGCTTCTGGACCAGGCCGCGCAGATCGCCGATGCCGTCGTTGTTGCTGTCGCAGAAGGCCTTGACGTGCAGCTCGTAGATGATCGCGTCCTTGTACCAGAGCGGATCGGTCACGCTCCCCGGTCGTTTCATGACTCGTGTCCCTCCCGGCGGTCGCCGACGAGCAGGCTGACCGGCATGATACGGAAGACGTCGGCGGCGGCCAGCGCCGGTCCGCCGTCGCTGTCGTGTAGTGGCACGCGTTCGCCGGTGAGCGCGTCCGTGTAGGCCAGCGCGCGCGACGCGTCCGGCAGTCGAATGACGGTGTCCTTCCACGCGTCGGCGCCGGCGACCAGCGTGCCCTGCTGCCCGCCGGCCAGCGTCGCCACCAGCCGCGGCGCCAGCACCAGCACGGTCCGCCCCTCCAGCCGCCGGACGAAGCCGACGAGGTGATCGGCGGCGGGACCGGCGGCGCCGAGCGGCTCGTAGTCGCCGTGCACGAACAGGTCGGGCCATCGGCGGCGGAGGCGCAGGGCGGCAGCGGTCGTGTACAGCTTGATGCGCCCGTCGCGCCAGTTGACGACCATGTCCGCCACGGCGTCGCGGCGCGCGGCGGCGCTCGCGGTCCCGTCCAGCAACGGCAGCATCGCCTCGAGCCAGGCGCGGCGCCGCTCGAAGTCGACCGGTCCACGATTGTCGGGATCGACCAGCGCCAGGTCCCACAGCTCGCTGCCGCGGTAGACGTCGGGCACGCCGGGGGAGCCGACGCGAAGGACGAGTTGCGCCAGCGCGTTGACCGCGCCGAGCGCGGCGAGGCGCTCGACGAACGGCACGACGCGGCGGAGGAAGGCGCGCGCGTTGGCGCCGGTGAGCACGCGCTCGACGAAGCGCGCCATGGCCTCGTCGTACTCGGGCGCCGGATTGATCCAGCTGGTGTGGCGCTTCGCTTCCTTGACCGCCTTCTCCATGTAGCCGCGCAGGCGCCCGACGAAGGTCTCGTCCACCGGAGTGGTCGCCTCCGCCGGCCAGACGCCGACCAGGGTCTGGTAGAAGAAATACTCGTCGGCTCGGGACGGCGCCGGGCGGCCACGCACCAGCGTCTTCGCCGACGCGTTGGCGTGCGCCCAGCGCGACACCGCCGTGCGCCATTCGCCGGGAATCTCCGAGAGCAGGTTGATGCGGGCGCGCGCGTCCTCGCCGCGCTTGCTGTCGTGCGTGGACGAGGCCAGCATCGTCAGCGGCCAGTGGCGGAGCCGGTGCAGGTTGGCGCGGTGGAACACTTCCGGCGCGGCGCCGAAGCGGGCCGGGTCGCCGCCGACCTCGTTCAGCGACAGCAGCGGCGCATAGCGGTAGAACGCCGTGTCCTCGACGCCCTTCGCCTGCACCGGCCCCGTGTACTGCTGGAACGTCATCGCGAAGCGGACCCGGCGGCGATGCTCATCCACCGGCACGCCCGGCTCCTGGACCGGCAGCAGCATCTGGCGGATGAAGCGGAAGATCGAGGGCTCGGTCGCCGGGTTGCGCGCGAGCGCCTCGGCGACGGCGGTATCGACGCTGGTCTCGCCGAAGGCGCTCCACCCGGCCGGACTGACATAGGTGCGATAGACCGGGAAGCAGGCCACCACCTCCCGCATCGCCTCCTTCAGGCTGTCCTGCGTGAAGTCGCGAAAGCTGCGGTGGCTTTCGGAAATCCGATTCAGCTCGTGCGCGAGCACGTTCAGCTCGCTCGACATCGAGGTGGCAATCACCAGCTTCTTGCTCTCGTAGACGACGTCGGCGAACCGCTCCTGGCGGCCGGTGAAGCGCTCGTACAGCCGCTGCATCTCACCGGCGCGGCGTCCGTCCACGAACAGGCCGTTGACGTCGTTGGCGAAGTCGTAGCCGGTGGTCCCGTGGATCGCCCAGTCCGCGCGCAGCGGCTCGCCGGCCGACAGGATCTTCTCGGCGACGATGTAGATCGGCCGCGCCGACGTGCTGGCGACCAGCTGCTCGAAGTAGCCGGATGGGTCGAACAGGCCGTCCACGTGATCCAGCCGCACGCCATCGATCACACCTTCGGCGGCGAGCGCCCGGATCACCGCATGCACGCCGTCGAACACCGCCGGATCCTCGACCCGGATGCCGGCCAGCTCGTTGACGTCGAAAAAGCGGCGGTAGTTGATCTCGTGCATCGCCGTGCGCCACGATGACAGGCGGTAGGCCTGCCGCTCCAGGACGGCGTGCAGCAGGTCGAACGAGTCGCTGTCCCCCGGCGTGCCGTTGAACAGCCGCACGTTCGCTTCGACGTGCTGGCGGACCGCCGCGCTCGAGCGGAAGAGCTCCGCCAGACGATGCTTGGCAACCTCCTTCTCGCGCTGCCGCAGCGCCATCATCGCGTCGCGGGTGTCGGTGTAGAGCGGCAGGTGCTCGAGATGGAACAGCACGCTCTGGAACTCGACCAGCTGCGGATGATTGGGGCCGAGCGCCTCGGCCAGGGCATCGAGGTTGTGCTGCAGCAGCGGCCGCAGCGATCGCGGATTGAGGGGCAGGTCGAGGTCGTGGTAGCGGAGCGCGAACGCGCCGTCGCGCAGCTCCACCTGCAGCTCGCCACGATCGAGGGTGACGCCGTACTGGTCGCCGAGCACGGGCAGGAGCACCTTGCCGAGCAGCTCGTCCTTGACCGGCGCCCAGTCGATGTCGAAATACCGGGCGAACGGCGACGAGGGGCCGTTCTCGAGCACGCTCCGCCACCAGTGGTTGGCCGCCGGATCCGTGCTCATGTGATTGGGCACCAGATCGACCAGCAGCCCCAGGCCGTGCTCGTGCAAGGCGGCGGCGAACGCGCGCAACTGGTCCTCGCCGCCCAGCTCCGGATTGATGCGCGAATGGTCGGTGACGTCGTACCCGTGCGCGGTGCCGTGCCGCGCCGCGAGAATCGGCGAGCAATAGCAGGTTCCGACGCCGAGCGCCGACAGATAGGGCGCGAGCGCGGCGGCGTCGGCGAAGGTGAAGCCGGCGCTCAGCTGCAGGCGATAGGTACTGACGGGCAGGCGCGCGGGGGCAGGCGCATGCATGGGTCAGACGCGCGTCGCGCTGCGGCCGCTCAAACCGCGAGCTCCACCCGCAAGATGTGCGCGGGTTCGCCCGTGAGCGGATCCAGACGCACCCAGTTCGACGCGCCCCACACCCAGCGCTGCCCGGTGAGCAGGTCCTGGACGGCAAACGTGTCCCCGGACATGCCCAGCGCCGCCGGCGGAACCTGAATGGTGGCTTCCTGCGGGCTGAACGGATTGAGGTTGACCACCACGATCAGCACGTTGGCCGGATCGGTGATCGCCTTGGCGTAGGCGATGACCTGCTCGTTGTCGGTCTCGAGAAAAGTCACGTTGGCCAGCCGCTGCAGCGCCGGGTTGTCCCGGCGCGCCTGGTTGACCAGGACCACGAACTCGTTGATGTTGCCCGGGGCGTTCCAGTCGCGGATCTTGATCTGGTACTTCTCCGAGTCCAGGTACTCCTCCCGGCCGGGAATGGCGGCGTTCTCGCACAGCTCGAAGCCGCTGTAGATGCCGTAGGTGGGCGACAGCGTCGCCGCCAGCACCAGGCGCGACTTGAACGCCGGACGGCCGCCCTGCTGCAACACCGGGGGGAGGATATCGGGCGTGTTGGCGAAGAAGTTGGGACGGAAATACAACGCCGTCTCCGTGGTCAGCTCGGTCAGATAGTCCGTCAGCTCCCGCTTGGTGTTGCGCCACGTGAAGTACGTGTAGGACTGCGTGAAGCCGCGCTTGGCCAGGGCGCGCGTCATCGGCGGCCGGGTGAACGCTTCGGCCAGGAACAGCACCTCGGGATGGCTGTCCTGCACCGAGGCGATGAGCCACGCCCAGAACCCGATCGGCTTGGTGTGCGGGTTGTCGACGCGAAAGATCTTCACGCCGCGCGCCACCCAGAAGAGCACGACTTCCCGCAGCGCCTCCCACAACGCTTTCCAGTCCTCGGTGTCGAAGTTGACGGGATAGATGTCCTCGTACTTCTTGGGCGGGTTCTCCGCATAGCGGATGCTGCCGTCCGGCCGCCGGTAGAACCACTCCGGATGCTCGGTGGCCCAGGGGTGGTCCGGCGAACACTGAATGGCGAGGTCGAGCGCCACCTCCATGCCGCGCGCCGTGACGGCGCCGACGAACCGCTCGAAATCCTCCAGCGTCCCCAGCGCCGGTTCGATCGCCATGTGCCCACCATGCTCGCTGCCGATGGCCCACGGACTGCCCGGATCGTCGGGGCCGGCACCCACGCGATTGTTCGGGCCCTTCCGATTGGCGTGGCCGATCGGATGGATGGGGGCGAGGTAGATGACGTCGAATCCGAGGCGGCGAATCTCGTCGAGACGGCCCTCGGCGCTGCGGAAGGTCCCGCTCGTGCCCGGCTCGCCGGTCTGTGAGCGGATGAACAATTCGTACCACGCGCCGAAGCGCGCGCGTTCGCGATCGACCACGATCGCCAGATCCGGAAGGTACCGCGCCTCGTCCTCGCGCGACCCGAGCCGGGCCATCAGGCCGAGCGCGCTCTCGCCGGCGGCCAGGGCCATCAGCCGTGCCGGATCCCCCGCGGCCGCCCGCAGCTTGTCCAGCAGTCCCTGCACCTCGCGCTGATCGGCGCCGCGAAGCGTCTTGGCGACGCGCTCGACGATGGCCAGCCCTTCGGCAATTTCGGCCGCGACGTCCGGCTGCCGCGCCCGCACCCGCTTGCCCAGCTCCTCCACCCAGGACGCGTAGTGATCGGTCCACCCGATCACCGTCACCACATGCCGCCCGATCGTCGTCAATGGCAGCTCCACCCGCCAGCGATCGAGCCCGGAGTTGACCAGGGTCATCGGCAACTCGCGCACGGTGGTCTCGCCCGGCGCCCGCCACTCGACGGCCGCCCGCAGGCGGTCGTGCCCGTGGCGGAAGACGGTGGCCTCCAGCGTGAAGGTCTCGCCGACGATGGCCTTCACGGGATGCTTGCCGCCGTCCACCGAGGGCTCGATGTTCTCGATGACGACCTGCTCGTACGGGTGGCGCGCCGCCCGTTGGGCGCGCACGCGGGCGGTGGTTCGTGCCAATGGGGAGATTGGGGGCATCGTCCTGAATTCTCCTATTGACGGGCTGGCGCGGCGGGATTGGCCGCACGGGTAAGACGTGAACGCCGACTCGACGACTCTACAAACTATAGGTCATTGCGCCGGCGGAGGCGGGTGGACAAGCACAGCCGGATCGGATAGGCTCCTATCGAATTCGATAGGAGCGTCACCGTGGCCAGCGAACGCCTCGACCTGCTCATCCTCAAGACCCTCGGGCTCGGCCCGCGCCATGGCTACGGCATCGGCCAGCGCATCGAGCAGATGTCGGACGGCGTCTTCCGCGTCACGCTCGGGGCGCTCTACCCGGCGCTGCAGCGGCTGGAACGGGCTGGCCTGGTCAAGGCGGAGTGGTCGATGACCGAGAACCACCGCCGGGCCCGCTATTACACGCTGACCGCGGCGGGCCGGCGGCGGCTGACGTCGCAGCAACAGGCATGGGAGCGTGCCGCGGCGGCCATGCTGCGCGTGCTCAACGCCGACGCCGACGGGCTTCCGTAAGAAGGGAAGGAGGGGCCATGCAGGCGCTGTGGCGTCGTCTCCACGAGCTGGTGCGCGGGCGGCAGCTCGATCGCGAATCGGCGGAGGAGCTCGCCTATCACCTCGAGTCGCTGGTGACGGCCAAGCGCGAGGCGGGGCTCGACGAGGCCGAAGCGCGTCGGCAAGCGCGCATCGAGATCGGGAACGTGGAGCACGCGCGCGAACGGCTCGCCGAGGGCCGTGCCGGATTTCTCGTCGAGCAGTGCTGGCGCGAGCTGCATTACGCGCTGCGGAGCCTGCGCCGCGAGCCGGCGGGCGCCCTGCTGTCGATCGTCACCATGGGGATCGGGATCGGCGCCAGCGCCGTGCTCTTCGCGCTGGTCAGCGGCATCCTGCTGCGGCCTCTTCCCTACCCGCAGCCCGAGCAGCTGGTTCGGATCTTCGACAGCAACCCCCGTGCGGGGATCCCGCGCGCCGGCGCGGCCAGCGGCAACATCGACGACTGGCGGCGCCGCAGCACGCGTTTCGACGGCATTACCGGCTTCTACACGGTCGGGCGGACGTTGAGCGACGCGGGGAGCGCCGAGGTGGTGATGACAGCGCAGGTCAGCGAGGACTTCTTCCCGCTGTTCAAAACGCCGCCGCTCCTCGGCCGCACCTTCAGCGCCGACGAGACACGGCGGGGAGAGTTCAACAATGCGGCCGCACCGGTCGGGGCGGATCCCGTAGCCGTCCTGTCGTTCCGGCTCTGGCAGCGGCAGTTCGGCGGCGACCCCGCGATCGTCGGCCGCAGCGTGATGCTCGAACGCCGGCCGTTCCGCGTGATCGGCGTCATGCCGGCGCACTTCGCCGTGCCCGACACCGAGGTCGCAGTCTGGATTGCGTGGGATCTGTCACGCAACCGGCCGCGCGACCAGCACTATCTGGTGGCGATCGGGCGCGTGAAGCCGGGGGTCGCCATGGCCGAGGCGGAGCGCGACCTGAATCTCGTCGCCGGCGAGCTCGCGCGCGAGTATCCGGCGACCAACGCCGACTGGAGCGTGCGCCTGAGCTCGCTGCATGCCGAGACGGTCGGCGAGACGGCGCGGGTCCTGTGGGTGCTGCTGGCTGCGGTGGGGCTGGTGCTGCTGGTCGCGTGCGCCAACGTGGCGCTGCTGTCGCTGCTGCGCGGCATGGATCGGGCCGGGCAGAGCGCCGTGCGGCTGGCGCTCGGCGCCTCGTCGGCGCGGCTGCTGCGCGAGTATCTCATCGAGTCGTCGCTGCTCGCGGTCCTCGGCGGCGCGTTCGGTACGCTCGTCGCGATAGCCGGGCTGCGCGTGCTGCCGCAGGTGGCCGCGGATCTGCCGCGGCTGAGCGAGGTCACGCTCGACGCTCGCGTGCTGCTGTTCGTCATCGCGGTAACGGCGGTGGCCGCGGTCGTGTCGGGTGTGCCGCCGGCCTGGCAGCGTACGCGGACGGTACCCCTGGCCAGCCTGGCGAACGAGGCGATGCGCGGGACGGGCCATCCGCGGCGTCACCTCTGGCGCGACGCCATCGTCGTCGTCCAGGTGGCGCTGTCGCTGGTGCTGCTGGCGGGCTCGGGCCTGCTGCTGCGCAGCTTCATCCACCTGCGCGCGATCGAGCCGGGCTTCGACCCCGACAACGTGCTCGTCCTGCCGATCTTCCTCGACATGGAGGGATACGGCAGCGGCGACCGCGTGCGCGCCTACTACGCCTCCCTGTTCGAGCGGCTCGCCGCGCTGCCTGGCGTCACGGCGGTGGGTGGCGCGACGGCGGTGCCGACGAGCCCGCTCGGCCCCGACTTCGAGCGGCCGGTCTGGAGGCAGGAGGCGGCCGACCCCGAGGTGGAGCAGGTCCAGGCATCGGTGCGGATGGCCACGCCCGGCTACTTTGCGGCCGTGGGTCTGGGTCTGCTGGACGGCCGGACGTTCGACCAGGACGACCGGCCCGACGCCCCGCGCGTGGTGATGGTGAGCGAGACGCTGGCGAAGCGTCTGTGGCCAGGCACGCGCGCGGTCGGCCAGCGTCTGGTGGTGGACTACAGCACGGCCGGCATTTACTCACATGAGGTGGTCGGCGTCCTCCGCGACGTCAAGTTCGCCGGACCGCGGAGTGCGCCGCTCGCCGAGATCTATCTGGCGCATGCGCAGCGGTCGTATCTCATCCTCAACGTCGCGATGCGGTCCGCGGGCGACCCGCGCCCGCTGATCCCGGCGGTCCGCCAGGTGCTGAAGGAGCTCGATCCGCACAAGCCGGCGCACGGCGTTTATCCGCTCACCGATCTCATCGATGCGACGATCGTTCGCGATCGGCAGGCGATGCTGACGCTGCTGGTGTTCGCCGTCGCGACGGTCGGGCTCTCCGTGATCAGCGTCTACGGCGTCCTCGCGCAGCGCGTGCGCGAGCGCTCGCGCGAGATTGGCATCCGCGTCGCCATGGGCGCCAGCCGCACACAGGTGGTCGGCTGGGTCGCCACCGGCGGCGCCCGGATGCTCGCCGTGGGCATCGCCGGCGGTCTGCTCGGCGCCTGGACCCTCACCGGCGTCCTGTCGGGACTGCTCTTCGGCGTGCAGCCGACGGATCCGGCGGTTGTCGCCCTGTCGGTGGCACTGCTCGGCGGGGTGGGTCTGCTGGCGGCGCTGGTGCCCTCGTGGCGCGCCACGCGCATCGACCCGGTCGTCATCCTGCGGCGAGGCTGACGCCGACGTGGGGGGCGGCGTTCAGGAGCCGCCAGCCACCACGCCCGAGACGGTGATCACCGGCGCGGACGCATAGGCCTGTGCGGCGGCGGCCGCGCTCGCGAAGGCACGTTGCGGAAGCGCGCGGGCGGCGACCTGGATGGGCAGGGATTCGCCGTCGAAGGGGTCCGGCGTCACGACGAGCCGCTCGCCGGCCATCCGGATGGCGTAGCCGGTGCCGTCGTTCTGCTCGTCGCTCCAGCTGGCGCAGAACGCGAGCGATGCCAGATCGCCGGCGCGAACGAACCGGTAATCGTTGAGCAGATCCTCGAACGACACGCGCGCCGCGGTGAGGTGGCCGTCGCGCCGCGCCTCGAGGTCGGCAAAAAAAGCCTTCCACTCCGCATCGTCGCGGTAGCGCCGCAGCACGTACACCGCATGATGCGCGACGAGGGCGGCGGCATAGGGTGACCAGGCCAGCCGATCGACGCTGCGCGGCCAGACTCCACGCCGCAGCGCGTCGGGGATCTCGACGAAGTCCTGGATGTGCCCGCTGGCCTCGTCGACGACCGGGGCGGCATCGACTTCGCGCCATCCGCTGTCGTGCTCGGCGACCGCGAGCAGGATCGCGTCGCGCCGCGGCGATTCCGCCAGCCCGTCGCGGCGCCACTGCCGCATGATGTCGGCCGCCAGCGCCGCGTGATCCGGCTGCGTGATGAGCAGCTGCGCGTCGCCGTGCGGACGCCGGATCATCGCCGGTCCCGCGCCTGGCTGGCTACCCAGCGCGCGAGCCGGTCGAGCGCCGCCTGGTCGCGCAGCACGGTGCCGAGCGGGGGCATTTGCGACGAGGGCTGACGTGATCGCATGCGCACCAGGATCGCGCTCTGTTCGGGGCTGTCGGGATCGATCAGCATGCTGGTTCCGTCGGGCCGTCCCGGGACCTGCCACTTCGTCAGTTGACCCACCAGCGCACGGGCCACCGCGTCGCCGTCGGTCACGAGATCGCGGGTGGTCAGCGTGGGACCAAGGGCCGCAATCTCGCCCCGGCCATTGTGACAGCTGCCGCAGTTGGCGGCGAGGTATCCGAGTGCCGCCCGCGTGTCGGGGCTGGCGCTGCGGATGCGCGGCGGCGCGGCTGCCAGGGCCGTCGGGTCCGGCGAAAGACGCCGCTCGGCCCTGAGCGTCGCCAGCGTCACCATGTCCGCGGTCAGCGCCTCGCCGTGAATCGCGAGCGGATCGCGATCCGGCGACAATTGCAGGGCGTTGAACCCCAGCGCGGTCGGCCGTTTCTCACCGTGACAGACGAGGCAGTCGGCCACCGCCGGAATGCCATGTGACCGGCCGGGTGCGACAGGGGCCACACCCGGCTCGCCCAGTTCGTGGGCGAGGACGGCCTCGGTCTGATCGGGGTTCCACCGGTAGCTGGCGAACACCCAGCGCGACGATGAGGCCCGCCACATCAGCCGCGTCTCGACCTTCCGTCCGGCGAAACTGAACTCCTTCCAGAAGCGGGTGCCGACGGGAAATTCCCACTCGTCGGCGGCCGAAGCGTCAATCGTCGAGTGCGGCGGCAGGTAGACCCACCGCCGCTTCAGCGCGCCGTCCGACCACAGCGCATACTGCGGCGCGAACGGCCGGTTGCGCGGATCGATGACGCCCGGACGCGCGGCCTCGTACAGGCCCGTCTCGGCGAGCCGTGCCGGGGCGCGCAGCGCCTCGTCGTGGGGTGCCGCCTGCGCGCGACGGACGGCGTCCTCGGCGGCGGCCACCCACATGACCGCGAGCGCGATCCCGATCGCCCGCAGCCAGCCGCGCATCAGCGGGATCCCTCCGGGGGATCGATCGGCGCCGGCACCTTGTTGCGCACCGGCGGCAGCGACTGCAGGTACGCGAACAGGGAGCGGATGTCGTGGTCGTTCAGTTGCGCCACGACGTTCACCGGCATCGGCGGCAACACCGGGCGGCCTTTTCCTTCGTGACGGCCCGTGCGCATCGTGCCGATGAACATCTCTTCGGTCCACTTGCCGAGCCCCGTTTCAGGATCGGGCGTCAGGTTGGCAGTGAAGCTGACGCCCCAGGGGCCGGCGAAGGCGGTACTGGTGGCCGCGGCCGTCCACGACCACGGCTCGGGCGGCGGCGGCGGCGCCTCTGTAATCACCAGGTCGGCGGGATGTCCGGTGAGCGCGCGCGTCATGTCCGGCTCCGGCCCGCGCGGGCCCATCTTCCACGGCGTATGGCAGTCGTGGCAGCCCATCGTGCGCACCAGGTAGGCGCCGCGCTCGACGTCCGCCGGCGGCGTCGCGGCCGACGCCGGAGGGGCCGGCCCCACCGCCCGCGCCATGGCGCCGGACAGCGCGGTCAGCGCGCAGATGAATACCAGTGTCGTTCTCGGATATCGCCTCATGCCCATCACCTCGTCTCTGTCATTGGACGCGAGGGCCGGCGCCGGCGAACCCTAAACCTTCCTTAACGCCGGCCGCCGCGGCGGCCGATCGACCTTAAGATTTTCTTAACGACGCTATACTTTCGAGCTTGCGATGATTGACGCGCAGCTGGCCGCATTCCTGCACGGCGGTGTCGGCATTCACATCGGCACGCGCAACGATCGGCTCGAGCCCAACGGCGCCCGCGCCGCCGCGGCGCGCGTGGACGAGGACGGCATGCACCTGGTCGTCTACGTCCCGGAAGTCGCCGCGCGCCGCGTGCTGCCGGATCTCGAGTCCCACGGCCAGGCGGCCGTCGTGTTCGGACGGCCCATCGACGATCGCGCCTGCCAGGTCAAGGGGGTCCTGACCGGCGTCCGAACCGCCGACGCCGACGAGCGTCCGATGGTGGCGGCGCAGTGGGACCTGTTTCTCGACAACATG
This sequence comes from uncultured Acidobacteriota bacterium, assembly GCA_963707795.1. Lineage (GTDB taxonomy): Bacteria > Acidobacteriota > Vicinamibacteria > Vicinamibacterales > UBA2999 > JACCSI01. The sequence continues at coordinate 3,891,999 of OY970174.1, forward strand.
GAGCACATCGGCGTGCCGCGCGCCGTCCTCGCCGGCTGGGTGTTCTGGCCGGCGCTCGCCATCCGGTTGCGCGCGACGGCGATTTTCGAACAAACGCCGGGCCCCGATGCGGGTGCGCCGCTGCGATGAGCGTGCCGCTGGAGTCGCTGGCCACCTGTTTTCAGGGTCTGCTGCCGGCGCTGCTCTTCACCTGTTCGCGCGACGGCGTGCCCAACGCCGCCTATTTGAGCCACGTCGAGTACGTCGACCCCGCGCACGTCGCGCTGTCGTTCCAGTTCTTCAACAAGAGCCGGCGCAACGTCGCCGAGAACCCGCACGCGCTGGTGATCGTGATCGATCCCGACACCGGCGCGGGATGGCAGCTGCGGCTCCGCTACACCCGCTCGGAAACCGAGGGACCGCTGTTCGAGCGGATGGCACTGCGCATCGAAGCGATCGCCTCGTACTGCGGCCTGAAGGGGATCTTCCGCCTGCGCGCGGCCGACATCTACGCGGTGCTGGCCATCGACGCGTCACCGGAAGAGGGCGCGGCGGCACCGGCAAGCAGCCCGCCGCGGCCGGCACGCACGCCGGACCCGGTCTTCACCGTCAAGGCCATGCAGGACCTCGCAGCCCGCATCCATGCGGCCGACTCCGTCGAGACGCTCGTCGACGCCATGCTCGCGGCGCTGGAGGACAGCTTCGGCTTTCGCTACTCCATGGTGCTCGTGCCGACCGAAGAAGAGGGCGTCCTGGTGACCGTGGCCACGCGCGGCTACGCGCACAACGGCGCCGGCGCCGAAGTGCGATTCGGCGAGGGCATTGGCGGGATGGTCGCCGAGGCACGCAAGCCCATTCGCATCTCCGGCGTCATGCGCGGGATGCTGTACGCCTACGCGATGCACCGGCAGTCGGGCGACCGCACCGAGCCGCGGCCGCAGATCCCGCTGCCCGGTCTGGCCAGCCCGGAAAGCCAGCTCGGCGTCCCGCTGCTGGTCCGCGGCGAGCTGGTAGGCGTGCTCGTGCTCGAGAGCGAGGTGCCGTACCGCTTTCACGAAGAGGACAAGGCGTCGATCGAACTGCTCGGCGGCTATCTCGCCATCGCCATGCAGAACATGCAGCTCCTCGAGCGAACCGCGGACGCGATGGAGTCCGCCGCCGCGCCCGCCGCGGCCGCGGCCGCCCAGCCGTCCGGCGGCGCCGAGCGCCATGAGCTGGTGTTCTACCGCGCCGACGAGTGCATCCTCCTCGACAACGAGTACCTGATCCGAAGCCTGCCGGCCCGCATTCTGTGGCGCCTGCTGACGGTGCACGAGCAGACTGGCCGTCTCGAGTTCACCAATCGCGAGCTGCGCCTGGACAAGTCGCTGAACCTGCCCGAGTTCCGCGACAACCTGGAGAGTCGATTGCTGCTGCTGCGGCGGCGCCTCGAGCAGAAAAGCGCGGACATCCGGATCGTGTCGCGCGGCCGGGGACGGTTCGCGCTGGAGCTAGGCGCCGAAGTCGTCCTCGCGACCAAGCCCTGATCGCCGCGACAGCCGCCGCCGCCGGACGCGCGCGAGCGGCGACGGCCGTCCGTCGAGGAACGCGCGCAGCTCGGCCACGACCAGATCCGGCGCGTCTTCCTGCAGGTTGTGGCCGGTCGCCAGCGACCGGCCGGTCACCGTCGCGGCGCGCTCGCGCCAGATCGCCAGCACGTCGTAGAGCCGTCCCATCGGCGCCTTGGCACCCCACAGCGCGAGCACCGGACACGCGATCTTGCGATCGAGGTCGGCCTTGTCGTGCTCGAGATCGATCGACGCCGAGGCGCGGTAGTCCTCGCACATCCCGTGGATGTTGGCCGGATCGCGACGCACGCGCAGGTATTCCCGCTCCGCGTCCGACGTCATCCGCGGCGCCAGGCGCTCGAGGTCGTCACGGATCTGGTTCTCCGGCGCCGGCGCCGGACGCAGGTAGTTGAACCAGTGAAAGTAGGCCTGGACGAACGGCAGCGTCACGTGTGTGTACAGGTAGTAGGTCGGGACGATGTCGAGCACCGCCAGGCGGGTGACGCGATCGGGATGGTCGAGCGCCATCCGGTGGGCCACGCGGCCGCCGCGATCGTGACCGGCGACCGCGAATCGCTCGAACCCGAGCTGCCGCATCACCTCCACCTGATCGAGGGCCATCGCCCGTTTCGAGTAGCTCGCGTGGTTATCCTCGTCCGCCGGTTTGCTGCTGTCGCCGTAGCCGCGCAGGTCGGTGACGACGACGGTGTGATGCCGGGCGAGCGCCGGCGCCGCCAGCCGCCACGAGATGTGCGATTGCGGCGCGCCGTGCAGGAGCAGCAGCGGCGGACCCTGCCCCGCCATGACGCCGTTGATCGTCGCGCCCGAAACCGTCAGCGACAGCCGCCGGAAGCCGGGGAAGAAGGGGCTGTCCGACGCGCCGGCCGCGCCGGCCGGCTGCGCGCCGGCAGAGGCGCCGCCCGGCAGCGCCGTGGCGGCGACGACCGCGCTCATCTGGCGCAGGACGTGCCGGCGGGTCACGCGGCGGGTAGTCATGCGCGTAGAATACCGCCGAGATCGCCATGAAACGAACCCTGATGCTGCTGCCGCTCGTGCTCCTGCTCCCGTTGGTCGGGCCGCTCTCTGCCCAGCGCCCGGCCGACGCGCCGAAGACCGGTCCGGCGGGCACGCCGCCGGACACGGTATTCCTCGAGGACCTCACGTGGGCCGAAGTGCGCGATCTGGTCGCCGCCGGCACCACCACGGTCATCATCGGGACGGCCGGCACCGAGCAGAAGGGCCCGCACATGGTGGACGGCGAGCACCGGTTCGTGCTCGAGTACACCGCCGACAAGATCGCGCGCGCCCTCGGCCGCACCCTGGTCGCGCCGATCATCACCTACGTGCCGGAGGGCAGCTGGGAACGGGTCAGCGGCCACATGAGCAAGCCGGGCACGATCACACTGCCCGAGGACCGGTTCGTCGAGCTGCTGGTCCACGCCGGCCGCAGCCTGAAATCGGGCGGCTTCACGACCATCCTGCTGGTGGGTGAATCGGGCGGCAACCGCACCGGGATGCAGACGGCCGCCGCGACGCTCAACGAGCTCTGGCGCGGCGCGGCGCGGGCGTTCTGGATCGACGACTACTACACCAAGTCCCACACCGAGCAGAACGCGTACGTCACCCGGGAGCTGGGTGTTCCGGCCGACAAGATCGGCGGACACGCCAACGTGCTCGACACCTCGGAGATGCTGTTCGTCAATCCCCGCCACGTGCGCCGCAACAAGATCGCGCCCGGCGGCGGCTACGAGAACAGCGGCGTGAGCGGTGACCCCACGCTGGCGACGCCGGCGCTGGGCAAGGTCTTCCTCCAGATCAAGATCGACAACGCGCTGGCGCAGATCAAGAGCCTGATGGCGGGCACCGTTTCGCCGCCGGCCGCCGAGCCCGGGGGCGGCCGCGGCCGCCCCGCCGCCGACGTCGCACCTGCGCCGGCCGGCCCGCCGCCGCCCACGGCGATGACGGCGCCCGCCGGCAGGTCGCCGTCGCAGGCGCCGGACACGGTCTTCATCGACGAACTGACGTGGGAAGAAACCCGCGACGCGATCAAGGCCGGCAAGACGACCGTGATCGTGCCCACGGGCGGCACCGAGAAGAACGGCTATCACATGATTCTCGGCAAGCACAATTACATCGTCACGCACGCCGCCGACCTCATGGCGCGACGGCTCGGCAACGCACTGGTCGCGCCGACCATCCAGTACGTGCCGGAGGGCGATCCCGATCGCGCCGCGGCGGGCGTCATCTCGCTGCCGTCGCCCGCCTACGACCTGCTCCTCGACGCCGCCGCGCGCAGCCTGAAGGCACACGGGTTCACCGACATCCTGTTCATCGGCGACAGCGGCGGCAATCAAGCCGGCATGACCACGGTCGCGGCGGCGCTGACCAAGGAGTGGGAGGGAGCCGGCGCGGCCGCCTATGCCCTGACCGGCTACTACGAGGACGGCCGCGTTCATTACCGGGCGTGGATGGAGGCGGCCTTCGGCTACGACGAGGCCATCATCGGCAGCCATGCCGGCATCAGCGACACCTCTCAGATGCTCCACGTGCGGCCGGCAGGCATCCGCACCGACCAGCTCAAACCCTGGGGCGGACCGGCGGACGCGGGCGTCTCGGGCGACCCGATGAAGGCCACCGCCGAGATCGGCCGCATGGGCATCGCGTTCAAGGTCAACGCGGCGCTGAACCAGTACAAGCTGCTCAAGAATCCTCCGCCGCGACGCGGCCGGACCGGGGCCCTTCCGTAACCGACGCTTGACCCGACTCGTTCCTCGCCGCGATACGGTTGTCGTTTTGGTGGCAGCGCTGCTGCTGTTCGGCACCGGTGTGTCCGACTTCGCCGCGCGCGTCACCGACATCTCGGCGCTCCGCGTCCTGGAGGGCGAGGTACCCTATCGCGACTTCTGGACGATGTACGCGCCGGGATCGTTCACCGCGCTGGCGATGGCCTTCGCGCTGTTCGGCCGCGAGCTGATCGTGTCGAACCTGCTCGGCATCCTCACGTCGGCGACGGCGGTGGCGATGTTCTACCGTCTCGCGCGCCGCGCCGCGGGAACGACCGCGGCCATGGTCGCCGCCGCGCTGGTCGCGGCGGCGTTCTTTGGCAGCGGCTACTCCGGCGGTTTCGGCAGCTACCCGCCGGCGTTCCTGCTGATTCTGGCGGCGGCGGATCGCCTGACGGTGGCGTGCCGCGATCCCCGGCCGGCGCGCGTCATCCTGCCGGCGGCGCTCCTCGGCGGCGCCGCCCTGTTCAAGCACGACGTCGCCGCATATGCCGTCATCGCGTTCGTCATCGCGCTCGTCATCGTCCGCGCGCGCGCGCGGCAGGGGCCGATCGTCAGTCCGGTTCTCGTCCTCGGTCTGGTGCCAGCGGCAATGGTCGCCGCCGCGGCGGCGGTGCTGGCGGCCGCAGGTGCCGGTCCGGACCTGTGGCGCGATCTCGTGGTGTTTCCGCTGACGGACTTCCGGCACGTGCGGCCGGAGTACTTCCCCATCGTGCCGAACCTGAAGGGGCTGTCCATCGACACCATCCGGGAGCTGGTCCTGTGGGGCACGTGCAATCTGCCGCTGCTGGCGCTCGCGGCGGGGACCGCCGCGCTCATCCCCAGGCGTCGGGCCCTCGATGACAGCGTGCTGTTCGTCGGCGTCGCCGGCTTCACGCTGTTCTGGCTGCACTGGGCGGCGGCGCACGTTCAGATCAACACCCACGCGATCAGCCTCACGGCCTGGGGCACGCTCGTCGCGGGCGCGGGCCTGCGCTCGATGGACATCGGCCGGCGCCCCGGCCTGCGGCTCGCCGCATCGTCAATCGTCCTGGCGTGGGGCCTGCTGCTCGTCGCCGAGCGCACGTATCTCACGGTGACCCGGCCGGTTGCCGACCAGTGGCTCGGCCTGCCGCGCTTGAGCGGCATCCGCGCCTCGGCCGGCACGGCGGCGTGGATGCGCCAACTGGCGGCCGCGCTGGGCGAGGCGGACCCGAACCGGCCGCTGCTATTGCTCAGCAACCGGAACGACGTGCACGTGTTCGTCGAGCCGACGCCGTTCTGGCTGTCCGCCCGGCCGCCGGCCACGCGTCACCACGAGCTGCACCCGGGCATCACGGATACGCCGACCGGCCACCGCGACATGCTGACGAGGGCGCAGGCCGGTCCGCTGCCGGTGGTGGTGCGCGAGTATCGGTTCGCGGACGACGTCCTCGACGACGTGAAAGAGGACATGATCCGGGTGCCGATTGGATCCCGCGCGATGGATCAATGGATCGCACAGCACTACGAGCCCGGTCCGCGGTTCGGTCCGTATGAACTGATGCGGACGCGGTCCGCCCCCTAGCCGGCCGACCGGGCGGCCGTCACGCCCGGTGCGTGACCATCGTCGTGCGGTCACGACCCCGGTTGCAGGACCTGCTGCTCGATCCTGGCCACGAGCGGCGCCAGCGCCGACAGCGCCGGGATCGAGAAGAACCGGCCCTGCGCGCCGGCTGGCGCGTCGCCGTCCTCGTGCGCCCATGTGAGCGCGGCCGGCACGTGCACCGCCCATCCCCCGACCTCCACGACCGGCAGCACGTCGGAGCGCACGGAATTGCCGACCATGAGGAAGCGTGCCGGGTCGATGCCGTAACGGCGAAGGATGGCCGCGTAGACATCGGCGGTCTTGTGGCTGACGACCTCGACGTGGTGGAAGTACTCGCGCAGGCCCGACCGGTCGAGCTTGGACGTCTGGTGCAGCAGGTCGCCCTTGGTCACGAGCATCAGCGGGTAGGTCGTGGACAACGCGACCAGACTGTCGCGCGCGTCGGCGAACACCTCGATCTGCTCGCTCAGCATGTCGCGGGCGATCGCGATCACACGCTTGAGGTCGGCGCCGGGCACGCGGCCGCCGGTGAGGTCGACCGCGGTTTCGATCAGGGAGAGCGCGAAGCTGGAGACGCCGTAGCCGAAGAGGGACAGGTTGGCGATCTCGGTGCGCGCGACGGCCTCGTCAATCTGCCGGTCGTCGAGGCCGACGCCGGCGTCGGCCAACAACCGCTGGAACCGCCGCCGACCCTCCCGGTAGCTCCGCTCGTTGTGCCAGAGCGTGTCGTCGCCGTCGAACGCGATGAAATCGAAGGGCTGCGCCATGGCCCGGCCAAGCAGAACGAGCAGTATAGCGCTTGATTCGCAACGGCCGCGCGCGCTACGCTCCGGGCGTTTCCCGGCTCTTGCACGTCCCGATCGCGGCTGATTCGTCCCCGTCAAGGAGGCTTGTGTGCGCCGTCACCCGTTGCTCCTCGTCGTTGCCCTCGCGCTCGCATTCCCGCTGGCACTGGTCGCCCAGCAGATCACGACCGGCGTCATCCAGGGCGCCGTTCAGGACGCCACCGGGGGCGTGCTCCCCGGCGTGACCGTGGAAGTGCAGAACCTCGACACCAACCTGGTGCAGAGCCGCACGACCGACAGCGGCGGCCGCTTCGTCGTGCTGCAGCTCCCACCCGGACGCTACCGCGTGACCTTCGGCCTCACCGGTTTCGCCACCATCGTGCAGGAGGAAGTGGTCCTGACGGTGGGACAATCGCTCAACCTCAATCCGCGGATGTCGGTCTCGACGGTGGAGGAGACCATCACCGTCCGCGGCACGCCCACCGTCGAAACGGCGCGCGCCGGCGTCGCGACGACGCTCAACCAGACGACGGTCGAGACCACGCCCATTCTCGGGCGCAAGTTCGAGGACCTGCTGACCCTCACGCCCGGCGTCAGCGTCGTGCAGGGGCCGGACGGCGACTCGATCACCTTCGCGGGACAGCGTGGCATCTCCAACAACATCAGCCTCGATGGCGGCGATTACAACAACGGGTTCTTCGGCGAACAGGTCGGCGGCCAGCGCGCCGCCATCGACATCACGCTCGACGCCGTGAAGGAGTTCCAGGTCATCGCCACCGGCGCCCCGGCGGAGTACGGGCGCACGGCTGGCGGCGTGGTGAACGTGGTCACCAAGTCGGGCACGAACACGCCGAGCGGCAGCCTCTTCTACTACCAGCGGATGGAGTCGTTGAGCAGCACGCTCTCCGACGGCACCTCACTCGAGGATTTCCATCGCGAGCAGTTCGGCGGCACCTTCGGTGGTCCGATTCGCCAGGATCGCACGTTCTTCTTTGGCGCGCTGGAGGGCATCACCGGCAACTTCTCGCGGCCGAACCTCAGCGTGCCGCTGGGGACGCCGTGTCCGGTCGCGGCGCCGACGGTGCCCGCGAACGAGGCGCTGATCGGGGCGGAGCCGGACTGCCAGCGGGTGGCGCTCCTGAACTTCTTCCGCACCCGGCTGGGCCAGGAGGAGGGCAACCCGGTCGAGCACCCGATCCGGACACTCGCGTTCCTGCTCAAGTCCGACACCAACATCAACACCGCCAACCGCCTCGCGATGTCGTACAACTTCAACCACTCGCGGAAGGAGAACGAGACGTTCGATGTCGCCACCTACGGCAACTCGGCCAACGGCATCGAGGGCGATCCGTCCCGGATCAACGTCGTCAACGCCAACCTGTTCACGACGCTGGCCTCGAACATGCTCAACGAGCTGCATTTCACCTACGGCCGCGAGTCGCGTCCGCGCCGCGCGGTGGATTCCAGCCTGGCCGCTGACACGGGCATGGGCTTCGGCCCGACGTTCCGCTTCGGCAACCCCTTCTTCCTGCAGTCGGGCGTGGACGAACTGCTCTGGCGGGCCCAGATCAAGAACAACTTCTCCATGGTGCTCGGGCCGCACACGGTGAAGATGGGCGGCGAGTGGATGCACACGCTGAACGACCAGGTGTTCCGCGGCTTCTTCACCGGGCGCTACCTGTTCGACAGCGTTGTCGGCTTCCTCCGCTATGCCGCGCCGGCCGCGGCCGGCGGGTTCGGCCCGCGCACGGTCGGCTGCAGCAATGGTGCGTATGTCACCGCCCCCTCGTCGTGTCCGACGGGGACCACGCCCACCGGAGGGCCGATGCTCCTCTATCTGCAGGGCGCCGGGCCGACGGGGCTGGCCACCGACGCCGCCGGCGCGTCGCGAATCACCAACGACGAGCTGTCGCTGTACGTCCAGGATCAGTGGCAGGCGCGACCGAACGTCACCGTCAACTACGGCGTGCGCTGGGACGCGCAGTTGATGCCGGAGACGGCCGATCCGCGCTCGACGGCGTTCGCGTTCGCGCTCGGCAATCCCGCGTTCCCGTCGGACGGAACCATCCCGGACCAGTGGAGCCAGTGGCAGCCGCGTGTGGGCGCGACCTGGGATACGCGCAACGACGGGAAGTCGGTGCTGCGCACCAGCTTCGGGGTCTACTTCGCGCGCCAGAACATGCTGAGCCAGGTCGGCTCGGTGACCACCAACGGCCTGCAGCAGCAGACGATCTACGTCGATTCCACGTTGCAGCGCCTGTTCGGTCTCCCGGTGCCGACCTGGCCGGGCGTGCTGACGCCGACGGCGCTGCCGCCCGGGCAGTTCCCGGACTTCTCCGGCGTGCGTGTCTTCCATCGCGATTACAAGAACCCGCGGACCTACACGTTCAACGTCGGCTACGAGCAGGAGTTCATGCCCGACTGGTCGGCGTACGCGGACTACACCTGGGCGCGCGGCCGCAACCTGACCCGGTTCCTCAACTACAACCGCAGCAACCCGCGCTGCTGCGCGGACGGGCCGGGAACCGGCAATGCCTATGCCTACGACGGCGCGCCGCTCGGTCCGCAGCTCGGCGAGGTGATGGTGACCACGAGCCTGGGACGTTCGCAGTACAACGGCGTGACGCTGGGTGTGCGCAAGCGGCTCTCGGCCGGCTACCAGTTCGAGGTCAACTACGTGCTGTCGCGCGACCGGGATGACGACTCCAACGAGCGCGACCCGTTCACCGATCGCAGCTTCAACTTCTTCGACCTCGACGCCGATTACGCGCTCTCCGATCGCGACATCCGGCACAAGTTCAACCTGTTCGGCTACTACGAGCTGCCGTGGAGCGTCCGCCTGAACACGCGCGTCCAGGCGCGCGGCGCGCAGCCGATCACGCCGAACCCGCGGTCGCTGAACGGCGTCGATCGCGGGCGCAACACGGCGCGCAAGGACAACGAGTATTTCAGCTTCGACTGGCGGCTGACGCGCGCCGTCCAGCTCGCCGGCGGGATCGAGCTGCTGCCGACGATCGAAATGTTCAACACCTTCAACAACGCCAACAACATCAACCCGCTGAGCACACCGGCGCTGTTCAACTTCGACGGGTTCCTGCGCACCGGCGCCGGCGACCCGCGGCAAGTCCAGCTGTCGGTGAAGGTGCTGTTCTAGTGGTCCGTCCACGCTGAAGCAGGACCAGATCGCGCGACGCGGCGCCCGGATCGCCAGGCGCGAGGAGTGAGCATATTGGCCATATGCGAGCGACAAGCAACGCCGCGAGGCGGGATGCCCCGTCCGCGAGATGGTCCGGCTTCAGCGTGGGCGGGCCACTAGGGAGGCTACTACTCGACGCGAAACGCGCGGCTGCCGACGGAGACGTCGTCCAGGAAGATCTCGACGTTGTAGTCGCCGGGGGGAATCCCCCCGGCGCCCTGGAGGTGAAACTCCGTCGCCGCCTCGCCCTTGTACGACACCGTCTTGGTCGGCTCGTCGATCAGCCGGCCGGCATAGGTCCAGCGCGCGCGAAACGTCCCCGCCCCCGATGCCGGAGTGAGGATCGAGACATAGATCGTCTCGTCGGTCTTGAACGCGGTCGTGTGGCTGGCCACACTGTTGTCGGGATTGAGTGAACGGCCGAGCTGAATCGTCGAGACGGTCAGCGGATTGGCCGCGCAGGCGCTGGCCCCCACGAGCGCGACGATTGGAATCAGCCTTCGCAGCACGAAAGACATTGTAATCGCGACCCGGTACGGGGGGGCGGTGCGGGCGCGCCCGGCGCGGACCTGGGCCGGCCGTGCGAGGCGCCCCCTCAAGGGACAGGACAGGTCGCCCGATAGATGTCAGCGGACGCGTCCCCGCGGCGCATCGACGGACGGCGCCGCCACGCTCCGGTCATCGTCGGCATCGCGCTGTCAGGAGGAGGCCCGTGCACCCGCTGCAACGTCCCCCCGCCGTCGCCGTCGCTCTCGCCCTCGCGTTCGTCCTTGTCGCTCCCGTGCCGGCGGCTCAGCCGCCTCGCGTAGCCCCGGACGCCCAGACCGTTCGCGCGTTCCGGCTCGCTGAAAGCCACCTCGTGGGCCTTCGCCGCGTGGCGGGCACCCTGGCGCGGGGTCATGTGCCGTCGCCGGAGCGCCCGCGCGCCGACGCCGCCGTGTTCGTCGTGCTCTCGATGTCGCTGGCGTACAACGAGCCGTTCCGTGACCGCACCGTCAGCGACATGGTGCGAACCATCGAAACCGGCCACGCCGACCTGCACGCGGCCATTCGCGACGCCGGCCTCACCAGCGCCGACTACGTCCTGACGCAGATCACGCTGCTGCTCGCCTATCCCGCGGTCGCCGGCGGCCAGGCGGCGAGGCCGATGGCCGCCGCCACGGACGTGGCCGCCGAGAACATCGCCTTCGTCCGCCGCCACGGGGCCGAGGTCGAGGCGATCCTGAGCGAACTCGCGGCCGCCGCCGGGCGGCCGCAGACGGCTGCTCCGCCCGGCGGGCTCGAAGGCGTGGAGCGCTTTCACGAAGGGGCGCTCGGTCCGGCCCTGGCGGCCCTGGCGAAACGCGACACGCAGGAAGCCCGGCGCCTGGCGGCCGTGGTGCTGTCGGCCTTCGAGGCGCTGGCTCCGCAGCTCCGGATCGGCCAGGTCGGGGACGTGCAGCGCGTGAGCCGGCGATACCTCGACCGCGGCCTCGCCGCGGAAGCGGACATGCTGCTCACCCGCGCCGCAGCCGCGTGGGAACCGGTGATGCAAGGACCGCAGAGCCCGCTCGGCCCTTTCTACGCCGACCTGGCGCGGGCGCGACGGCTGTCGGGCAAAGTGGCTGACGCCGAGCGGTTGATCCAACGCGCACAAACGATGCGCGGCACCGCCCCCACCAGGACCGATCCGGACGCCTTCCCGATCTATGTCGAGCTCGCCGAACTGCGCCGGCTGCGCGGCGACGTCGACGGCGCGGCGCAGCTGTTGCTGGTGATGGTCGGCTTCGCCGACGGCATGCGCGGGTGGGAGTACGTCCCAAACCTGATCCCGGTGTTCGAGAGTTACGCAGAGGTCCTCGAGCAGCGCGGCCAGGCCGTCGAGGCGCGGCAGCTGCGCGCCCGCGCCGATCGGATCCGCCGGAACTACGCACCCTAGCCGGACCGCCCGCGCCCGCAAGGAGCCGCCGCCGGCCCATGCAGCCGAAGCAGGACTGCGCTTGACAAGCGCCGGACGCATACCCGATGGTCGAATCGATGCGCGGATCGTTCACACGGTGGGCGTTGCCGATCGTCGCGGTGCTCGTGGTAGTCGGTCCGACCGGCGCGAGGCCGCGGCAGTCCTCCGCGCTGCTGGACGTGACCGCGACGCCAGCCGTGCTGCACCAGGGCGACGTGACGCTCCTCACGGTGACGGCGCCACGGCGACTCGTCGCGCTCGAGGGCGAGGTGTTCGGAGGATCGATCGCGACCTGGGCCGCCGGCGCGGGCGGCGACTGGCATGCGCTCGTGGGCGTGCCCCTCGACGCCCCGCCCCTGGCCTCGACGGCGGTGCTGCGGGGACTCGATGCCGACGGCGGCACGCTGCACGGTCGCGTCGGCCTGCGGGTGCGGCGCGGCACCTTCGGGACCCGCCGCGTCAACGTCAATCCACGGTTCGCCAACCCGCCCGCATCCGCCGCCGCACGTATCGCCGCCGAGGCCGAACGCCTGGCGGAGATCCTGGGCCGATCCCGTCCCGGGCGGCTGTGGCGCGGGCCGTTCAGTCTGCCCGTGCCGGGCGCGGCGACGAGCGGGTTCGGGCGCCGCACCGTCCTCAACGGCACGCCGCGTGGCCGGCACCAGGGCACCGATCTCCGCGCGGCCGAAGGCACGCCGGTCGGCGCCCCCAACGCCGGCGAGGTCGTGCTCGCCGACGCGCTCTACCTGGCCGGCAACACCGTCGTGATCGACCACGGCTCCGGGCTGTACTCACTGCTCGCGCACCTGTCGCGCATGGACGTCGACGTCGGCGACGCGGTCGCGCGCGACCAGATCGTCGGGGCGGCTGGCTCGACTGGGCGCGTGAGCGGACCGCATCTGCACTGGGCGGTCCGGCTGCGCGGGACGACGGTCAATCCGCTGTCGCTCGTGTCAGCACTGACGTCGGCGCGCGAGCCCGAGGTCAACGAACGTGGACCGCGCTGAAGAAGACAAGACCGTGGACCACTAGGAGCCTTCGAGGACCGCCCGGTAGGCCGCCTCGTAGAGCGGCACGACGCGGTCGGTACAGTAGCGGGTCCGGACGACCTCCGCGGCCGCGCGTCCCATGGCCGCACGGCGCCCATGGTCCCGCAGCAGCTCGATGGCCCGCTCCGCCATTGTCGCGACGGCATCCGGCGGACACAGGACACCCGTGGCGCCATCGTCGATGATCTCGGGAAGGCCGCCGACGTTCGACGCGATGACCGGGACTTCACAGGCCATGGCTTCGAGGGCGGCGAGCCCGAAGCTCTCCTGGGCCGAGGGGAGCAGGAAGAGGTCGGCGATCGACAGCCAGGGGACGGGGTCGTGCTGCTCACCGACGAAGAGCACGTGCTGCGACAGGCCGTGGGCGGCGGCCAGGCGCTCGATGTCGCCGCGTGCGGGCCCGTCGCCGAGCAGCAGAAAGCGCGCGCGCACGTCCTGTCGCAGCCGCCGGAACACGTGGAACGCCCGATCGACCCGCTTCACCGGGCGGAAGTTCGAGATGTGCACGACCAGCGCGTCGTACTGGTCAGGGGGGCACACCTCGGCCCGGCGTGCCGGGTCGGGACGGCGTTGGTACGCCTCGCAATCGAGGAAATTCGGGATGACCTGAATGTCGCGCCGGACCCCGAGCGCCGGGTAGGTGTCGGCCTTCAGGCTCTCGGAGACCGCGGTCACCAGGTGCGATCGCGCGATCGAGAACGCGACCACGCCGGCGTATGACGGGTCGCTCCCGACAAGGGTGATGTCGGTGCCGTGCAGGGTGGTCACCGTGCGCGGCCGGGTGCGTGCGCCCGACAGCATCTGGTCCGCGAGGTAGGCGGCGGTCGCGTGCGGCACCGCGTAGTGGGCGTGCACGATGTCGAGCTGCTGCTCGGCCGCTACCCGGGCGATGGTCGTGGCCAGCGCCAGCAGGTACTGCGGCTCGCGGAACAGCGGGTAGGCCGGGACCGTCACCTGCTCGAATGCCAGCCTGGCGGTGCCGCGGCGCCATCGGAAGGGCGGCTCGCTGCTGATCAGGTGCAGGTGGTGGCCGCGATCGGCCAGTGCGTGCGCCAGCTCGGTCGCGACCACGCCGCTGCCACCGACCGACGCGTAGCACACCATCCCGATTCTCATGGGAGGTCTTTGAAGAGGCCCGACCGCAGCAGCGGCTCGCGCACCACGATGCCCTCGGCGAACCCCACACCCGCCAGCGCCCCCAGGTGCGCGTCGCGGCTCTCGATCAGTTGCCGGAACGTCGGCGCGGTGAGCCGTGTCGGGACGGCATCGCCGCCGCGCTCCACGAACTGGCTGCGGTAGCACGCCAGGGCGTCGCGCTTGCGTGCGTACGTCGCGGTCACGTCGACGGCGAAGCTCGCCGGCGCGGCGTCGTTGATGAAGTAGTAGCAGACCCACTCGGGCCGCCAGGCGTCCGCGTCTGCAGCGTAGCGGCGCAGGCCGCTGGTGAACACGGCGGTGCGCAGCGTGTGGCTGGCCGCCACGTGATCGGGATGTCGATCGTCCCAGTACGGAATCGCAATCGCCCGCGGCCGCGCCCGGCGAATGAGGTCTACCGCCGACCTGATCAACGCGGGCGTCGCGGCGATGCCGCCATCGGGCCAGCCGAGGTTCTCCCGCCACGCGGCGCCGAGCACGCGTGCCGCCTCGGCCGCTTCCCCCTGGCGCTGCTCGGGCGTGCCGTTGCTCGACAGTTCGCCCCGCGTGAGATCGCAGAGACCGACTCGATGGCCCTCGCTGGCGTGGCGTGCGACCGTACCGCCGAGGCCGATCTCGATGTCGTCGGGATGTGGACCGAACACCAGCAGGTCAACCGTCACGGTGGCTCCTCGATTCTGTCATCGTCACCGCCACGCCGAGAAATTCGCCGTAGCGGCGCGCCGCGGCGCGAACGGCGCCGGCGTCTCCCGCTGAGAGGGGGGCGTACAGGGCGACGTCGAGCTGCACGGAATCCGGCCGCATCACCCGGCGCCAGCTGCCGGCCCGCCGGCCGCCGATCACGAGATGGCTGCCGAGTTCGCCGGCGCCACGCGCGAACACGCTGCGCGCCTTCGCGGCGTCGAGCACCTCGGCGCGATCCTTGTAGGCGATCAGATATTCGTCGTACATCGGGAGCAAATGCGCCACCCGGCGGCGGGCGGCGGGCGGCGGTGGGGTCGAGGGGTCGGCCCAGTAGGTCAGGCCATCGCGCACGCGCGGTTCGAGCCGGGGCACCGACATGGCGATGCCTGCCTTGACGTCGCGGGCGCTCAAGCCGGACCACCAGGCGAAGTCGCGTGCCGTCGCCGGTCCATGACTGGCAAAGTAGCGCCGCACCAGGGTGGCGAGCGCTTCCTCTCGCGACAACGCCGGTGCCGGCGCGACGCGCTCCTCGACCAGCGCGTAGGTGAGCCCGGCGCCGCGCCGTGGGCCGCTGCAGATGACGGCCTCCAGCTCGGCGTGCATCAGCAGTGCGGCCAGGCGCACTCCCTCGGCCTGGATGCGGCGCGCGCGCAGCGCGTCACCGATCTCGCCGCGCGTCAGATGGCGACGCCCCGCCAGCGCTCGCATCAGCACCCGGCGCACGCGGCGGAAGAGGTCCCGGTCGAGCTCGTTCGTGCGGTACCAGTACGCGTTGGCGGCGTGGACGCGGGGCGCGGTGAGCGCCAGCAGCCAGCGGAGATCGCCGGCGGTGACGAAGTGCCAGGTCGGACGCAGCAGGTGGGTGCGCAGGATGCGGCCCTCGTCGAAGGCCTTTGCGACCGCCTGGTCGGTGAGGCCCGCGCTGCGCAACCCGATACTCCAGCGCGCGGCGGCGAACTCCTGCGCCTGCATGGCGCCCAGGCAGCGCACGACATCCTCGGGAACGGCCGGCGCCGGCGTGGTCAGGCCCTGATTGGCGAGCCGGCGCCCGAGGTGCTGACCAGGCGTCATCGTCGATGAATTCTACTGCCGCCGGTCGGACCGGCGGGCGTGCGGCGGCGGGGTCAGGCGCTGAGGAACCCGTGGTCGCTCATCATGCGCCGCGCCGACTTGTCGAGGTACATGCGGCGGTCGGCGGCGGTAATCAGCGCGTCGATCGTCGCGCCATCGTCGGGAAACACGCTGACGCCGACGCTGATGCCGAGGTGAAGGCGACCGTGCGGGGAGTCCACTTCGATCTGTCCGACGGCGGACTGCAGGTCGCGGGCTCGTTGCTCCGCCTCCGCGCGGTCGCAGCCCGAGAGCACGGCGACGAACTCGTCGCCGCCATAGCGGGCGCAGAAATCCGAGCCGCGCACGTGATTGCGGATGGCCGAAGCCACGGCATAGAGCGCCGCGTCACCCTTCTGGTGGCCATGCCCGTCGTTGACCGCCTTGAAGTCGTCGAGGTCGATCATGATGAGCGCGCTCGGCACCGGCGCCCCCGGGGTGTCGACCACCCGCCGCCGCAGGTAGTCGGCGAGCGCGCGGGAGTTCGGCAGCTCGGTGAGAGGATCGGTGAACGAGACGTCGCGCATCCGCTCGTAGGCGACGGCGTTGCGCAGCACCGAGGCGACCTGCGCCGAGATGTGCTCGAGCACCTGGCGGTGCTCGTCGCGGAACGCCTCACGCTCGGCGTGGTAGACCGTCAAGGTCCCGATCAGGTCGTCGCCGTCCACCAGCGGATAGGCCAGGGCCGATTCGAACGGCGGGCCCAGGGGCGGGATGCCGGCGGCGAGAAAGTCACGCGAGGCATCGGCGTTCAGAATCGGCGTCCGTTGGCGCGCCGCCCAGCCGCTGGCGCCTTCGCCGAACGGGATCGCGAGGCGCGACGTCATCTCCGGCGACAGCCCGGTGGCGAATCGGCAGCGCAGCTGGTCGTCGACCCGATCGTGCAGGAACAGCACCCAGCACGACCCCGGGATCAGCCGACTGAGCTTGGCCGTGAGCAAGGCCATCGTGTCGTCGACGCTGAGACGGGTGCCGAGGGTCTGCGCGATGTCGTGCAGCGCCCGCATCTCCTGCGTCGCGAGGGCGATGTCGTGGAACACCCAGGCCGGCGCCGAGCGGCCGGGGCCGGCGGGGGCCAGGGCGGCGGGGGCGTGACCGGCGGCGGCCGCCGGCGCGTCCGGCCGCAGCGACGGGGCCGGGCTCGCGGCGGGGAGCGTCGGCAGGATGGCCAGGAACAGTTCGACCAGGGTGGGGTCGAGCGTTCGACCCGCCTCCTCGCGCAAGGTGGCAATGGCGTCCTCGACGCGAGCCGGCCCATGGTAGGGCCGCGTCGAGCTGATGGCATCGAAGCAGTCGACCACCGCCAGGACCCGGGCGCCAAGCGGCGTGGCCTCGCCGCGCAGGCCATCCGGATACCCCTGGCCGTCCCATCGCTCGTGATGGCTGCGGATCAGCGGCGCGACCGGATACGGGAACGGCACCGCCTTGATGATCTCGGCGCCGACGATGGGATGCACGCGCACGCGCGCGAATTCCTTCGGCGTCAGCGGTCCCGGCTTGGTGAGGATGTGCTCGGGCACGGCGAGCTTGCCGATGTCGTGCAGCAGCGCCGCCACCTTGACCGCCTCGATCTCCTCGTGCCGCATGCCGGCGGCCTCGGCGAGGGCCACCGCCCACGCCTGCAGCCGGCGGATGTGGTTTTCTCCGGCGCGCGCGTGATCGATCGTCTGGTCGCGCGCGTCGATGGCACGCGCCAGCGCTTCGACGCTGGCGAGGTGCAGGTCCGAGATCTCCTTGAGGTGCTGCTGCTGTTCCTCCACCCGGCCGAGATAGATGCGGTACGCCTGGAACGTCACGTAGAGTGCGCCGGCGGCCATCGCCAGCACCACCACTTGCGCGCCCGAGGCGCGGGTCAGCAGGACGGCGGCGACGGCACCGATCAAACAGGCCGGGGCCGTCCACAGGAAGTCCTGGTGCCAGGTGCGGGCAATCGGTGCGCCGCGGGACAAGGCGACCACGATCGCGATGAGGCCGCTGTTGACCAGAAAGAACACCGCCGCCGACGCCAGCGTGACCCGGCTGAGCACCAGCAGCGGCGAGCCGGCGCCGAAGCCGCCGAGCATCAGCGCGGCCAGGGCGGTCACTTGCAGGGCGATCATGAGCGTTGCCGCGCTGAACAGCGTGCGGCGCACCGACGGCCGGCCGCGGGTCAGCAGCAGGCATTGGGCCGCGCCGCTGACGCCCGCCACGACCATGGCCTCGTCGGCCCCGAGCAGGATCAGCGCGAGGAAGTCGGTGAAGTAGGACATCGACAGCGTCGCGGCGCCGCGCGGCAACGGCAGATGCACCTTCAGCGCCGACATGGCGGACGAGCCGGTCAGCAGCGCCAGGAACAGCCACGGGTGATCGAACGTCATCGCCGGGACGCGCAGCACGAGCAGCGCCGCGCCGACGCTGATGACGACCGCCGAGTACACGCGCGCGGCGGTCAGTGCGGTGGCGCCGCTCATGGCTGCGGCCACCCCGCGAGCGTGTCGGCCGGCGCCGATGGGCTCGAGGCGAGGTTGCCCCACGCGACGCTTTGCTCGGTGAAGGTGGTGTCGCCCCACACGATGTGCTCGCCCGTCGAGCGCCCGATCCAGGTATCGCCCCAGACGATATGGCTGGTCCAGGCGCGTTCGGGGGCCCAGGTGACGTCGCCCCACACGAGGTGGTCGCCCCAGACCAGATGGCTGCCCCAGGCGACATTGCGCGCGAAGGCGGCGTGATTGCTGTAGACCACGTCGCCCCAGACGAGGTGATCGCCCCAGACCAGGTGCTGCCCCCACGCCAGCGACAGGCCGTCGATCACGGTGCGCGGTTCGACGCCGGTCGTCAGCCACCAGCGCCCGCTCGGCGTGCGCGTGTCGATGCGCGCCGCCAGGTCGACGGCACCAGCCGCGTTGACGCCCCCGGCGCCGGCGGCAAGCGCCGCCGCCGCATCGCCCGGCGCGTCCGCCCCGACCGGGAGCGCGGTGAACTGCAGGATTGCCTTGACGGCATTGGGGGTGAGCTTCGGCTGGTTCGAGGGCTCGCTGCGCCGGTGCGCATCCAGCGCCAGGGCGGCGACCCCGCTGGCCACGGCCGCGGCCATGCTGGTGCCGCTCAGCCGCATGTACTCCCCCGGACCCGCCGGCGTGGCGCGCAGCGTGGGATGGCTTGCCCACAGCCGGCTCGTCGCCCCGACAGCCGCCGTGAGCGCGTGACCGGGCGCCGCCAGGTCCGGCTTGCTGTAGCCGTCGTACCACGTCGGACCGCGCGAACTGTACGGCGCGATCACATCGTCGGCGCGGGCGACCGTCTGCCGGGTATCGACCGCCCCGACCGTGATGGCCGACGGCGCGTTGCCGGGGGAGGTGATGCCGGCGTGCGCCGGCTGCCCGGTCGCCGAGTTGACGCCGTAGTTGCCGGCCGAGACCACGACCACCAGCCCGCGGCGCACGGCCGCTTCCACGACCCGGACCAGCGGGTCGGTCGCGGCGCGCTCGTAAATCGGATGGCCGAGCGACAGGTTCAGCACGTCGATGCCGAGCGAGGCGCTGTGCTTCACCGCGAACTCCACGGCGCTGATCACGTCGCTCGTGAAGCCGGCGCCGGTGCCGTCGAGGACCTTGAGGCCAATCAGCCGCACGCCGGGCGCGACGCCCGCGTAGGCGTCACCGGACGGTGCGCCGCTGCCGCCGATCAATCCGGCGACATGCGTGCCGTGGCCGTAATCGTCATACGGGGCGCGCGCCACCGCGCGCCCGGTCGCCGTGAAATCGTAGAACGCCGCGATTCGGGAGCCGAACGCGGGGGCCGGCGCAATGCCGGAATCCACGACCGCCACGCCCACCCCCGCACCGGTGTACGCCGAGTCGGTCAGTCCCAGCGTGCCGCGCAGCTGGCCGCCGGGCGTCGGGTCGGCCTCACTCCAGAGCGCCCGGGTGGGCGCGTCGAGCGACAGCGACTGCACCGGGCTCAAGAGCGTCAACGCGGGCAGTAACAACCGCGGGACGTCGAGCGTGACGGCCTCGATCAAGGGATGCTCGGAAAGGATCGTCCAGCGTCCCAGCCTCAGGGCGAGCAGCAGGCCGCCGAACTGCCCGGGTCGCGCGGAGACGATCACGCGCATGCGCGAGGGCGACGGCTGGACGCCCCCCAGGATTGTCGACAACGCCTCGTCGACCGAGCGAAGGAGGGGAAGCGTTGTCCCGGACGCGGATGGACCGGCCGCAACGAGTAACGCTACGACCAGCGACAGTCGCGCCGCCGAGGAACGCACGAAGGCAGAGATCATCGGACGGCTCTATGGCAAGCCGGGTGCCACAGCCGTGTCGTTTATAAACCGTTTATTTTCAATGACTTGCTGGCGTCAATCCCGCCATCAAACCTGCCGGGGTGTGCCAGTCTTCGACATCGGCAGGCGGTTGATGGCGCTAACTCGTTTTATATCAACGGTTTAGCTGAAAGTTCAACAATAGGACAATGACGCCGTCTTGACGACACTTTAGGACAGTGACGAATGGTAACGCCGTCGCGGGCAACTCAGGCCCGACCCGCGAAAGCGCGCGTCTCCGTGTGCACTCGTACCTTTTCCCCTTCCCGGATGAAGAGCGGCACACGGATCTCGAGGCCGGTTTCGAGGACCGCGGGTTTGGTCGCGCCCCCGCTGGCGGTGTCGCCCCTCACGGCGGGCTCGGTGGAGGCGACGGTGAGCTCGACATGGGGTGGAAATTCGAGCCCGATGGGCTGTCCGTTGAACTTTTGAATCTGGACGGGGAGATTGTCGGCCAGCAGCAGCCGCTGATCGCCGACCAGATCCGCGCCCAGGCTGAGCGTCTCGAAGGTCGTCTGGTCCATGAAGTGATGGCCACCGGCGTCCGCGTAGAGGAACGTGGCTGACACGACCGCGAGATCGGGCTCCTTGAACTTGTCGGCGGCCTTGAAGGTCTTGTCGAAGACCGCGCGCGTCAGCAGGTTGCGTATCTTCAGGCGCACCAGCGTCTGGCCGCCCCGGGCGGTCGGCTTCGACACCTCGACGTCGAGGCACACGTAGGGCGCATCCTCGTGCTCGAAGTACGACTTGCGCTTGATGGCGAGCGCCTCGATCAGGTTGGCCATGACCCTCTAGTTGTACCTCACCCCCGCGGCCGGATCGGCGCGTATGATCGCCGCCATGCGACATTCACTATTCCTGGTGGTCACCGCCTTCGCCTGTCTGCCTGCGGCCGCGGCCGCGCAAGCGACCGGCTCGGGCCAGGCGGACATCGTCGCCGAACTGCGCCAGCTCCGCTCCGAACTCGACGAGGCGCGAGCGGAGTTGCGAAAGCTGCGGGCCGACCTCGATCGGCTCACCCCGGCCCCGCCCGCGCCGCCCGAGGGTGTGACGCCGCTGCCAGCGGAGGTCGAGATGCTGCGGGCGCAGGTCGCCGAGCATGCGCAGACGAAAGTGGCGTCCGGGTCTCGGCTGCCGGTGACGATCTTTGGCACCATCCACTCCGCGGTAGCGGGGAACAGCGGCGAGGCGAACTGGCTGGACAATCCCAACCTGGTGGCCGCGCCGCCGCCGACGCCGGGCGGCTCGTTCACCGCCACGATGCGTCAGACGCGTGTGGGCATTCGCGCCGATGGCCTGGCGCTCGGCTCCTGGCAAGGCAGCGGTGCGGTGGTGCTCGACTTCTTCGGCGGCATCCCGGCGTTCCAGACGGGGCAGGCGATGTGGCTCCCGCGCCTGGTGTACGCGTTCACCCGTTTGCAGCGCAACGGCACCGCGCTGCAGGTCGGCCAGGACGAGATGATGCTGGCGCCGCGCAACCCGACCTCGCTGGCGGCGCTGGCGTTTCCCTTGCTGTTCCGGTCGGGCAACCTCTACCTGCGCCTGCCGCAGGCGCGGATCGAACAGCGACTGGCCGCGGGCGGGGGCGGCGAGATACGAGTGGCCGCTGGCATCGTGGCGCCGGTTGGCGGCGACTTCCGCTCCACCGCGTACACATTCGTGCCTCCGGCGCTCGGCGGCGAGCGATCGCGCCGTCCGGGCGTGCAGGCGCGTCTGGCGTGGCAGCGGGGTGATGACGACCGCGGCGCCTCGCTCGGTGTGTCGGGGCATTACAGCCGCGAGCGGCCGGTAGACGATTTGCTCACCAGCCACGCCGCCGCGGTGGACTTCAACTGGCAGGGATCGCGCGTGGGTGTGGGCGGCGAGGTCTTCGTCGGCGAGAACATCGATGCGTTCGGTGGCGCCCTCGGCCAGACATCGCGCGCCGCCGGCGGGTTCGTCGAAGCGCGCGTGCGCCCGCAGCCGCGCTGGGAGGCCGTCGTGGGCGTGGGCACGGATCGACCGCGCGGCGGGACACCGCTGACGCGCAACGAGTCGGCGTACAGCAGCCTGACGTTTCGTGCCACGCCCGAGATCGCCACGTCGTTCGAGTATCGCTGGCTCGAGACATCGGCGGGGCCGGTACGGCGGCGCAACAACCACTTCAACTGGGCGGTGACCTATGGATTCTAGAGATGGATTCTAGGGGGCCGACCGCGCCGAGGCAGGATCGCCACAGCGGCGGCGCCACTCGTCTCGCGGCGCTGCTGCTCGTGGCGGCGCCGCTCGCGAGCCCCGCCGCGGCCGCGGCCGACGTCACCGGACGCGTCGCGGTGCGCACGTCGCCGGGCATCGCGCCGGCGCCGACCATCGTGTACGCCGAACCGCTCGATCGGCCGGCACCGTCGCGGCCGGTCACCGCCCGCCTGCTGCAGAAGGAGAAGACCTTCGTTCCCGCCGTCCTCGCGGTGCCGGTGGGCTCGACGGTGGACTTCCCCAACCAGGACGCGATCTTTCACAACGTCTTCTCGCTGTCGCCGCCGGCGCCGTTCGACCTCGGCCTCTATCGCGCCGGCGCCACGCGCACGCGGCAGTTCGCACGGCCGGGCGGCTACCGGGTGTTCTGCAACATCCACCCGCAGATGAGCGCGTTCATCTTCGTGGCGCCGACGCCGCATCTGGCGGTGGCGGCCGGCGACGGGCGCTACACCCTCGACCTGCCCCCGGGCGCCTACCGCGTGACGGCGCGCTCCGATCGGGCCGCGCCGGTGAGCGTCGAGGTCACGGTGCGCAGCGGCACCGAAACCGTGCCCGAGCTCACGCTCGACGAGTCGCAACACGTCGTGGTGCGGCACAAGAACAAGTTCGGGCAGGACTATCCGGCGAGCGCGTACGAGAAGAAAGGGGGAAGTTAGCCGGGATCGCCGATCGCCATGCGGTAGACGTTCACCGGCTGCGTCATCCCGCGGATGCTGACCGCTTCGCGTCGCTCCGCGCTGACCAGGTCGCGCACCAGCGTATACGTGGACTCGGCGAGCAGGATTTCGCGCGGTCCGGCCATCGCACAGAGGCGCGAGCACAGGTTGACCTGCGTGCCGATGGCGGTGAAATCGAGCCGATCGCGGCTGCCGATGCTGCCGAGGATGACCTCGCCGGTCACCACCCCGATCCCGAGCGCCAGCCGCTCGCCGTCCGGCATCGCCAGCGTGTCCATCTGGCGCTGGATCTCCACGGCGCAGCGGACGGCGTCGAACGCCATGTCGTCGCCGCCGAACAGCGCGAAGACGGCATCGCCCACGAATTTGTCCACGTCGCCATGGTGCTTGCGCACCAGGTCGGCCTGCAGTCCCAAGCAGCGGTTCAGCGACTCGACCGCGTGCTCGGGCGGGCGCTGCTCGGCGAACCGGCTGAACCCGCGGACGTCGGAGAACAGAATCGTCAGCCGGCGGCGTTCGCCCGCGGAGGCCCGCGCCGGCGACCGGATCATCTCCATGGTCGAGTGCGAGACGAACTTCTGCATGTCCGCGCGCTCGCGCAACCCTCGCGTCATGGTGTTGAACGAAGCCGCCAGGGCGCCGAGCTCGTCCCCGGTGCGGACATCGAGCTGGAAATCGAAGTTGCCGGCGGCAACCTGCTCGGTTCCTTCCACCAGCCGTGCCACCGGCGCGGTCACGGTGCGGGCAAGCAACGCGCTGGCGCCGAGCCCGATCGCGACGGCCACGGCGCCGAGCGCCAGCAGGCCGCCCTGGATCCGCCGGTAGGGCGCCAGCGCGCGGTCGCGCGATTGCAGCATGACGTAGGTGATCCCGGCCGCGGCGCCCGGCCGCATGCTGGCGGCGTACTCCTCCCCGGCGATCTCGATCGGCAGCGGGCTGGTCCGATCGCGCACGGCACCCTGCCATTCGGCCGCGGTCTTCCACGGCAGCTGCGCCGGCGGAATCGTCGAGCCGAGCAACTGATCCGGCGACGCCACCACGATGTCTTCGCCGGTCGCGTTGCGCAGCCGCTGCGCGAACCCGTCGTCCACCCGCGCCCCGGCGAGGAGGAATCCGAACACGGTGCCGGCGGCGACGGCCGCTTCCGCCGCCGCGTGATAGACGCCGCCCGGGGTGGTGATGACGCCAGTCGGGCGTCGCCCGGCGAGCAGCGGATCGATCCATCGCGCCTGCACGTCGCGCAGGTCGAGCGGGCTGGGCGCATCGCTGCGCGCGAGTGTCTGGCCGGTCGGCGCCAGGACGATGAGCAGGTCGGCGTGCTGCAGGTTGTCCTGCAGCACGTCACGGATGGTGGCGGCGTCGGTGTTCTCCAGCAGCGCCCGCAACTGCGGGACCGACGCCAGCACCTGGGCGGTCAGCTGCAGGGTGGCGAAGCGCTCGGATTCGGCCGCCGCAATCAGCTCGGCGCTGCGCTCGAGGTCGTCCGCCATCCGTCGTCCGACGAAGTCGTCGGCCTGCACGCTGACGTACGCCAGGGTCGCGCCAATCAGGGCCAGGAGGGTGGCGGCCGACGCCAGGAGGATTTTCGTGCGCAACGACCAACGACGCACGGACGACATGTTACACGAGCCGGCCGGGCGCGGCCGCCCGCGCACCAGCGATTGCGGCGTATCTCCATGGGCGGCAAGGAGTTGCGGTCGGCCTGGGTGGCGCCGATCCAGCGACGCCGGCCTCCGCCAGCCCGGCCATCAGCCGATTTTTTGCGGACCGGCGGCTGTTTATGGCAGACTAGATGTTTGGAGAGTCCGTCCCAGGTCAGGTCTGACCAGCATCGCACCGCGTAGTTCGATCCCTTCCACTAGCGATCAACCATCAACGTGTAGCTCTGGGTGAGAAGTCGGGGTCAGAGTCCCCGTCCTTCGGAACACATCAGATCCCCCATGCGGACTCATCGATCACACCAACAGAGGAACGGTTCACAATGGCAGCAACAACCAACGGCACGATCAAGCGGCTGATTCACGACAAGGGATTCGGATTCGTGGCCGCCGACGACGGCAGCGAGTACTTCTTCCATCAGTCAGCCTGCAACGGCGTGTCCTTCGACTCGCTTCGCGAAGGTCAGGCGGTCACTTTCCAGAAGGGCCAGGGCCCGAAAGGACCTCGCGCGGAGAACGTCCAGCCGGCGTAACATCGCCGGACCAAGGCAGCAGAGCGCGGCTCACGTTCGGTTCTGCTGTCCTGGTTTGTCCCGGTACTGCTCACGACCGCCTGCGACTCCACTGCTTCCCTGAACAGTCGTCGCAGGTGGCCGAAGCCGCCCGCTCAGTGCCGGGCCTCGAACGTCTCCGCGAATACGCGCCGTTGTTCGCGGCTGCCCAGCACCAGCAGCTCCGCGCCAGCGGCCAGGACGGTTTCGGCGGTCAGCCGCGTCGCCAGGTGTTCGCCATGACGCAGCGCGAGCACGCTCAGGCCGGTTCGTGACCCGATCCCCGTCTCACGCAGCGGCTTGCCCGCCAGCGGCGCCGGCACCGGGATGGCGAACAATCCCACCCCTTCCCCCAGCAGCACCGGTTCGTGTCCGTGCAGGAGCGACATCACCGCTTCGATGCCGAGCGTGGTGTAGCTGAGGACGAAGTCCGCCCCCGCCCGGTGAATTGCCTCGACGTTGCGCTCGTGGGTGATCCGGCTGACGATGCGCAGGTTGGGATTCAACCGCCGGCAATACACCGCCAGATAGATGTTCATCGCGTCGTCGTTGGTCGTCAGCAGCACCGACGCCGCGCGGTCGATGCCGGCGCGATCGAGCAGCTCCCGATCGGCGGCGTCGCCAGCGAACACCGCGTCGGAGAATGCCATCAGCGGCTTGAGCGCCGCATCATCGCGATCGATGGCGTGTACCGTCAGCCCCTTGCGCTGCAAGGCACGGGCGGCGGCCTGCCCCACCTTGCCCGCGCCGATGACCAGCACGAGGGATGATGCGCCGGCCCCCGGACCGAGCTGGCTGTTGAGCGCCACGATCTGTTCGCTGGTGCCCGCCACCACGATCACCCCGTCGCCGTCGATCGGCGAATGGGGAAACGCCGGCCGCAGCTGACCCCGCTCCCAGAAACCGACGATGCTCAGCCCGGTGCGCTGCCGGAGGTGCGTGTCACGCACCGTCGTGCCGGCAAACGGCGTGTCCCGGGCGGGCAGCTCGGCAATGCGCAGTTCGCGCACGCCCCCGACCACGTGCGCTTCGGCACGCCCCGCCGCCACCCGGTTGGCCAGGTACTCGCCCAGCTGCGACTTCAACGGCAGCACCGTCGTCGCCCCGCTCAGCTTGAGGATGTCGATCGAGTCCTCCTCCTCCGCGATGGCGACGATCGGTACCGTCGGCGCGACTTCTCGCGCCGTCAGGGTGATGTTGGTGTTGGTCGTGTCGGCGCAGTTGGCCAGCAGGAGCCGGGCCGCGCCCGCGCGCAGCCGCTCGTAGGTGAGCCGGCCATCACTTTCCCCCGCGATCACCCGGACGTCTTCCCCGACCAGCCGCGCCGCCCGCGCGACGTCCGGTTCGATGACGAAGTAGGGGATCTCCGCACTGCGCAACCGGTCGATCAGGCCCGCGGCGATGGCGTCGTATTCCACGATGATGACGTGGCCGGCGATGCCTGCCGGCACTTCGCGCGGCGCCCGCGTCCGCACGCGCGCCTCGAGCCAGGGGGCATAAAACAGGCGGATGAACAGGAACGGCAGCATCACCAGCAGGAAGACGACGCCCGACAAGAGCACGATGATGCTGAAAAAGCGGCCGACATCGCTGGTGAAGATGATGTCGCCGAAGCCGAGCGTGGACATCACCACCAGCGTCCAGTAGAAGCCGGTGATCCACGAGTGCTCCTCGCCCTCGATGTTGAACTTGATGACGTGGAACAGCACGGCGTAGGTGGTGACCAGCGCCGCGAGAAAGGCCAGGTAGGCCAGCAGGGCGCGCAGGTTGGCGCGCTGCTCGCGATCGGTCACGAGCAGGGCCAGCTGGCTCGGCAGGTACTTCATTCCGCCCACAATGTACATCGTCACCCGCACCCCGACGCTGGAATGGAACCTGCAAGGCCGGGGGCATGGCGACGTTGACCGGAACCCGCGTTGGTGTATCGGATCTGCAGCCCTGGGTGGCCTCGATGGTCCGGTTCGGCTATGCCGCCAAGGGCCTCATCTACCTCCTGATTGGAATGCTGGCCGTTCGTCTGGCGCTTGGTTTCGACGGCGGACGCGTCACCGACGCCAGCGGCGCGCTGCGGGTCGTCATGAACCAGCCGCTCGGACTGCTGCTCATGGGCGCGATTGCCGTCGGCATCCTCGCCTATGCCGGCTGGCAGATTCTCGAAGGCATCATGGACACGCGGCGCAAGGGCTCGAGCGCCAGGGCCTGGATGGATCGCGGCCTGACCGTCATCAAAGGCGCCGTGTACGGCGCCGTCGGGTGGGAAGCCCTGCAGCTCGTGCTTGGCCATCGCAGCGGGTCGCAGTCGGCCGACGATTACGCCCGGGACGTGATGCGGGTGCCGTTCGGCCACTGGTTCTTCGCGCTGGTCGGCATCGGCGTCGGCGTCTACGGGATCATGCAGATCGTCAAGGCCTGGAAGGGCGAGTTCGACGACGACGTGGACGAGCAGCGGATGAAGCGGGAGGCCGGCGCGTGGGCGCTGGCGGTCGGACGGGCCGGCACCGGGGCCCGCGGTGTCATTCTCGCCGTCATGGGTCTGCTGCTCACGCGGGCCGGGCTGCAGCAGCGGCCGTCCGAGGCCGGGGGCCTGGCCGAATCGATGTGGACGCTGATGTCCCAACCCTACGGCGTCGCGCTGCTCGGCGTCGCCGCCGCGGGGTTGGTCTGCTTCGGGATCTTCCAGCTGATGCACTGGCGCTACGCGCGGCTCGCCCCGATGCCGCGCTGAGTACCGCGCTGCCTAACGGCGGGTCGCCGTCCACGGGGCGCCGCCGCTCGTTCCCCGGATGGTCTTGCCATCCACCCGCCCGGCGTACTTCACGCCGCCGGCGGTGAACTCGATCTGGTCGCCGCGCAAACGTCCCTCGGTGATGGCCGTCCCGCCGAGCGTCCCGGAAATCATCTGGAACTGCTGGGTGAGCGTGAGGGCGCCCTGAGGCGACTGCCAGGTTCCGTCGACCTTGGCGGGAACGATCCACAGGTGCGCCGTGCACCAGCTGCTGCAGTCGTCGGTGACCGTCTCCGACTGGTCGGCCTGCCAGTCCTCCATGGTGAAGGAGTTGGTGACGATGCGCGTGCCCGGACGCAGATCGAGAATCTGCGGGCGCAGCTTCATGTTGATCGACGGCAGCAGGAACATGGTGATGACCTGCGCCTTCGACAGGTCGGTTTCGAACAAGTCCGCCTTCTCGAACGTCGCCCGATCGCTCACGTTGGCGGCGGCAGCGTTGCGCCGGGCGAGCTCCACCATGTCCGGGTTGTATTCGATGCCCATGGCGCGCGCGCCCAGTTTCGCCGCGCTGATCACCGTCCGGCCATCACCGGAGCCGAGGTCCATGACGAAATCCTGCGGCGTGACCTGGGCCATGGCGAGCATCTTGTCCACCAGCACCTGCGGCGTCGGCACCCACACGACGTCCTTCCCCGCCTGACCGACCTGCGGCTCGTACGGTTTGGCCGGCGTCTGTGCCTCGGCCTGGGCAAACGCCGATGTCGCAGAGAACGCGATGAATCCCGACAGAACGAGCGAGCGGACGCAGCGTGCATTCATTGATGTGAGCTCCAGAAGGTAGTCAGTGGTTCAGCGTGCGCTCACGGCCGGGGGATGGGATCCGTGGCTGGGGTCTCGTGGGTACGCCGCCGGGTCATTCGTGCGTCTGCGGCCGGTTGGCGGCCTTGCGGCCGACGTCGATGGTCTTGAACCCGGCGTCACCCCAATTCATGACGAAGACGCTGAAGCCCTGCTTCATGCGCCGCTCGATGTCGTGGGCGCTGGCCGGGAACCCGCAGGCGACGCCGAACTCGCGGCACGCGTCGAGCACCTGCTGGATGGCGCCCTCCCAGGCCTGTTCGTCGAACACCCGCTCGCCTGCCGCATTCGTGGTGGTGAACACGCCGCGCAGGGTGCCGGCGCCCGGCCACAGGACGCCGATGCCCTTCACGGCGGCGATCTCGCGGACCTTGGCGAGCCCCTCCTTGCTCTCCACAATCGTCCAGTTGATCAGCTCGCCCTCGGGATTCAACGGCCACACGTCGGCGGCACGCCGGTACTCCGCCTCGCTCATGCCCCAGTACGCCGGGGCCTCGCCGACCTCCGCGGGCCGGGTGCCGCCGTTGGCCGGGAACCGCATCGCGGCGATCGCGGCGCGCACCTGTGCCGCGCTCTCCGCCGTCGGTAGCATCAGCCCGCTGACCCCCAGATTGAGCTGCCGCGCGATGTCGGCATGGATCGTCGGCTCGTCGAGCTCTGGTGTCTTGACGATGAGGGGGTGAGTCAGGCGGCGCGGCGACTCACTGAGCACGCCCGCGGCTCGCAGGCCATGCACGAGCGCGGTGAACGCCGGTAACGCGCGCGGCAGCCCGCCCTCCATGCTGCCGTCGAAGATGAAATCGGCGCCCTTGTACGCGACGGCCTCACGGGCGAGCTCGGCGGGAGCTTTCTCGGGTGCTGCCTCGCCGGCCGGCGCCCCCGGCCGACCGGGGCGGCGGTTGCTCGGCGCGTAGAGGCCGAAGACGGCCTGTTTCCGGACCAGCAGGTCGATCACGGGATTGAGCCGCGGACCTGACGCGGGCTGCGCCGCGACCAAGGATGCCAGCACGGCCACGCCCGCCACCGCGACCATCAGACGAATTCGCACAACCCCTCCTGCTAGTGTTCCGAATCAGTGATTCGCGCAACAATTCCCGGGCGGGGCATCCCGGCTGGCGGCGTTGCTCCTCCCTCGAATACGCCAAGTATTCTCGGTCGTCGCGCCTTGCCATCCGGGCGCCGCTCCGGGACTTATTACACGAACCACTGATTCGGGACACTAACCCCTCGCGGAGTATATACGGTGGGGGTGTGGCTCTGAATTTACCGGCGTGACCGGCGCGGGCGAGCCGAGGCCGGGCCCTGGGCCCGGCCCCGGGACGAGTCGATTTATCGGCGATACGCGCGGTAGCCTTCGTCGTAGCCCGCCTGGAACCCCTCGCGGTAGCGCGCCTGGTACGTGGCGCGCGGCCCGTATTCGTCCTCGTAGCCACGGGTGGCCGAGCGGTACCAACTGTGACGCGAGGCGTCGTAGCGGTCGTTGTCGTCGGCGTCTTCACGACCCTTGTTCAGGCCGTCACGGTACCCGTTCTGGAACGCCGGGGTGGTGTAGCGGCCGCGGCCGTCGGGGTCGTAGCGATCGACGCTGCCCTGCGGGGCGCGATTGCGGCCCGGCACGCGGTACACCCCGCGGTCGTCGTCATCCCGCTCCCAGTCCCCGGGGCGCCCGTCGCGGTTGTCGCGATAGCGGTACTCGTCGTAGACGTTCTCGCCGTAGACGACGCGCGCGTTGCGATCGCGGGCAGCCACGATCTCCGCCTGCCGACAGCTGGTGGCCGACGGCTGACGGCCGTTGGAACGGTTGTCGTACCACACCCGGCACAGGTTGGCCGGCGGCATCTGGCCGGGCGGGACGCCCTGCTCGCGCGCGGCCCATTGGCGATCCTGCCGGTCCCGGCGGTTCTGCTGGCTGCGGCCCTGCGCGTCCGCGGGGACGGCCATCGCCAGCGTCGCGAATACGACCATGACCAGTGCGGTTGGCATCAATCGAGTCATCACAGCAACTCCTGTCTCTTGTCGGCGAATATTGCAGGACGGATGCCAACGCGAATCACGCCGTATTCACGGGGATCGCGGCTGGGTATGGTCCCTTATCGAGGCCACTCGACCGCGACGAGAGGTCAGTCATCCGGGATGGAGTCGCCGGCCGGGCTCCGGTCCGCGAGGCGGAAACTACGTTATTCTGGGTAATCGTTACGCGAGGCTACGTAATGCGGGAGAACCCGTTCGTCTACGGCGAGATCGTCACCGCCGGCGCCTTCGCCGATCGCGACGACGAGCGCGCGCGGCTCCGCGCCGACCTGGCCGCGGGCCAGAAAGTCTTCCTGATCTCCCCGCGCCGCTACGGCAAGTCGTCGCTGATTCGCGACGTCATGCGGACCCTCGCGCGTCAGCGCATCCTGACGGTGGAAGTCACGGTCGCCGCGTCGAGCTCGTATGTCGGGTTCCTCGAGGCCTATGCCCGGGCGCTGGTCGCCGCCGACACGCCGGCCGCGCGCCTGCGCCGGTGGGCCGGCGAGCTGCTGCACGGGGTCCGGCCGGAGCTGCGCTTCGACACCGACGCCTCCGGGGAGGCGCGCTTCTCCCTCGGCTTCCCCGCCGTCCGCACGGCGCGCGAGATCGCCCGGCTGGCCGACGAGGTGTTCGCCCTGCCCGGACGGATCGCGGCGGCGCGGCGGCGCCGGCTGGCGATTGCCCTCGACGAATTCCAGGCCATCGCCAGCTTCGACGGCGGCAGCGTCGAGCATGCCCTGCGCGCGGCGGTGCAGGACCAGCGCCAGGTGGGCTACGTGTTCGCCGGGTCGGAACCGTCGCTGATGGAGCGGATGCTCGGCCCGCGCCGGCCGTTCTACAAGGCCGGGCCGGTGATCCGGCTCGAGAAGATCGACGACGTCGCGTTCGCCCGGTTCATCGAGGAGCGCTTCGCCGGCAGCGGCATTGCCACCGACACCGACCTCGGCCAGGCCGTCGTCGAACTGGGCGGCAATGTGCCCTACGACGTGCAGCGTCTCGCGCACGAGCTGTGGGACGAGGTCCGGGCCGGCCGGCGGACGCGGGCCGGCCTCGACGACCTGCATCTGACCCTGACGCGGCTGCTCGGCGAACAGGACACGATCTTCGAGGAGGCCTGGCAGCGGTTGACCCTCGCCCAGCGCGCGGTGCTGCGGGCGGTGGTACTGGAGAACGGGATCGAGATCCTCTCCGCGGACGTGCGGACGCGCCATCGCCTGCCCGGCCCCTCGAGCGTCCAGTCCGCACTCGCCGCGCTGGCGCGGCACGACGTGCTCCTGCGCGAGGGCCCCCGCTACGTGCTCAGCGACTCGCTGTACCGCGAGTGGATCGCGCGGCGAACGTTCTGACGGGACGCACGATAAAATCGATCCGGTGACCGGCGACGAGGAACTCACGCGGCTGACGCCGACCCAGAGCAAGGCACTCGTCGGCGGCGACCGCATCGGACCGTACCGGCTGGTGCGCGAGCTGGGCCGCGGCGGCATGGGGACCGTGTACCTCGCCGTCCGCAACGACGACCAGTTTCAGAAGCGCGTGGCGATCAAGGTGTTGCGCCGCGGCATGGACTCGGAGGCCATCGTCCGCCGCTTCCGCCGCGAACGCCAGATCCTGGCCAGCCTCCAGCACCCCTATATCGGCAGCCTGCTCGACGGCGGCACCACCGACGATGGTCTGCCCTACTTCGCGATGGAGTACATCGAGGGCCAGCCGATCGGCGCCTACTGCGACGCGCGCAACCTCACCATTTCGGCCCGGCTGGAGTTGTTCCGCAAGGTGTGCACCGCGGTCCAGCACGCGCATCAGAATCTCGTCATCCACCGCGACATCAAGCCGGCGAACGTGCTGGTCACCGCCGACGGCAGCCCGAAGCTGCTCGACTTCGGCATCGCCAAGCTGCTCAATCCCGAGATGGGCGGCACGACGCTGGCGCCCACGGCCGCCGGACTGCAGCTGATGACGCCGGAGTACGCCAGCCCCGAACAGGTCCGCGGCGAGGCGGTGACGACCGCCACCGACGTGTATTCGCTCGGCGTGCTGCTCTACGAGCTGCTGACGGGACGCCAGCCGTACATGCTCACCAGCCGCGCGCCCGCCGATGTCGCCCGCATCGTCGCGCACGCCGTCCCGCTGGCGCCGAGCACCGCGGTGGTCCAACCGGCCGGCGGCGACGAGACGACCGGCGCGGCGGGGGCGGAGGAGATCGCGTCAGGCGTCCGCCGGCCGCTGCCGCTGCGTCGCACGCCGGACCGGATCGATCGCCTCCGGCGGCGGTTGAGCGGCGACCTCGACAACATCGTGCTCAAGGCGCTCAGCAAGGAGCCGGAGCGGCGATACGTCTCCGTGGACCAGCTCTCGGAGGATATCCATCGGCACCTGAACGGGCTGCCAGTGCTCGCGCGCAAGGACACGGTGCGCTATCGTGCCGCGAAGTTCGTGCTCCGCCATCGCCGGGCGGCAGTGGCGGCCGCGCTGGTGTTCGTGACGCTGGTCGCGGCCGTGGTGGTGGCCACGTCGCAGGCCCGCGTCGCCTCGCGCGAGCGGGCGCGCGCGGAGCAGCGATTCGAGGATGTGCGGCAACTGGCGAACGCGTTCCTGTTCGAGGTGCACGACGCCATCCGCGATCTCCCGGGGTCCACCGAGGCGCGCCGGCTCCTGGTCTCGCGCGGGCTGGAGTACCTCGACAAGCTCGCCGCCGACACCGGCAACCGCGCCGACCTCCGCGGCGAAATCGCCCACGCCTACGTGCGCGTCGGCGACGTCCAGGGCCGCCCGCTCGTGCCCAATCTGGGCGACACCGCGGGCGCGGCGGCGAGCTATCAGAAGGCACTCACACTCTTCGAATCGCTGGACGCCGCCCGTTCGCCCGACCCGGGGTTGCGCCGCGCCATCGCCACGGCCCATCTGCGGATGAGTGCGATCCGGTCGGCGACCGGCGACAGCGCACAGGCACTGGCCGCGGCGCGGCAGGGCCTGACCGCGCTGCGCGAAATCCCGGGCGACGCCGCGCGGGACGCGGATGTGCGCCGCGATCTCGTGATGGCGCACAGCCTGGTCGGCGACCTGCTGTCGGCCACCGGCGACACCCAGGGTGCGCTCGCCGCGCGCCGCGTGGCGGTGGAGACGATGGAAGCGCTCGCCGCACTCGCGCCCGATCAGGCCGACAACCTGCGACAGCTCGGCATCGCGTATCAGAAGCTCGGCAACACCCTGGGCAATCCCAACTATCCGAACGTCGGCGATCATCATGGCGCGCTGCAGCAGCTCGAGCGCTCCGGCGAGGTGTTTCGGCGCGCCGCGGACCTGTTCCCGCACAACGCGGCGTTTCGCCGCAACGCCGCCGTCATCGACAGCAATACCGCGGACCTGCTCACCGCGCTCGACCGGCCGGCCGAGGCGCTGGTCCGGCAGCAGCGGGCGCTGGCCGAATTCCAGGCGCTGGCCGACGCCGACCCGGCCAACAGGTTCGCCCCCAACGACGTGGCCATCAGCCTGTCGAAGATCGGCCAGCTGCTGGAGGTGAGCGGGCGCTTCGCCGAGGCCGTGGCCGCGCACCAGCGGGCCCTCGCCATCCACCAGACGCTCGCCGCCTCGGATCCGGCCAACGACGGCAACAAACAGGAGATCGCGTCCGATTTCGGCGGTCTCGCCACGGCGCTGGCCAAGCACGGCGACCGTGCCCGGTCGCTGTCGAGCCACGCGCGGGCGATCAGCCTCAGCCGCGAGCTGCAGGCCGCCAACGCCGACAACGTCGAGCTGCAGGTGGCCGTCGCGCTCGCCCTGATCGGCCGCGCCGACAGCCTGGTCCGCTTCCGGCTCCCGTCCGATGCGGCCCGTGACTACACCGAGGCGGTTGCCATTCTGGAGCGCCTGCACGAGGCCGGCGCCCTCGAGGGGACCGACGTCCGGACCCTGGACGACGCCCGCGCGACGCTGCGGCGGTTAACCACTACAATCGGGTTGTGATCCCGTATCACGACGAAAACGAGACGCAGCGTACGGCCCTCGTCACGATGGCCCTGATCGCGCTCTGCGTCGTCGCCTGGCTGTTCGTGCAAGGCGCCGGCACCGACGTCGCGCTCGCCACCGCTGTGTGCAATCTCGGCCTGATCCCGGGCGAGCTGACCGGGATGCTCCGCGCCGGGGTCGGGTTCGAGATGGGCGACGGGCTGGTCTGCCTCACCGATCCCGGACGTCAGGTACTCCAACATCTTCACCTCGATGTTCCTGCACGGCGGCTGGATGCACCTCATTGGCAACATGTGGTTCCTCTGGCTGTTCGGCAACAACATCGAAGACTCGATGACCCGGCCGCGCTACCTGGTGTTCTACCTGGTGTGCGGCGTCGCCGCGGCGCTGGCCCAGGTGATCGCCGAGCCCGACTCGATCATCCCGATGGTCGGGGCGTCGGGCGCCATCAGCGGCGTGATGGGCGGCTACCTCGTGCTGTATCCGCGCGTGCGCGTCTTCACGCTGGTGATCCTCGGCTTTTTCATCTCCACGGTGGCCCTGCCCGCCTGGGTCATGCTGATCTACTGGATCGTGATCCAGATCGGGAGCGGGATGCTGCAGAGCGCCAGCGACACGGGCGGCGGTGGAGTGGCGTTCTGGGCCCATATCGGCGGCTTCGTCGCGGGCGTCGTCCTGATCAAGGTGTTTGCAAAGGCGAAACACGTCGCCGGCCACACCGCGCACCACTACCAACCGGAATTGGGCCGGTAAGGCCCTCCAGCCGCCCGCCGGCCAGCCACCGTCAAACCCTGGAGGGGCTGCATTCGTCGGATACTAGAGAGCCCGGGCGCGCTTCCATACGCCGCTGGAACCGGAAGGCCCGAGTAGCGAGTCCTGACATGAACAACGCGCTGGTCGCCGCCGTCATGGCGGTCTTGCTGGTCACGGTGTCGTGCGCGCGGCCGCATCTGGTCGTCGCCCCGGCCCGTCCCGCGTCGGTCGACCTGCCGGAGACGCGGCTCACCGAGCATGCCGTCCTGATCTCGATCGACGGCCTCCGTCCCGATGCCATTGCGGCCTTCGCGGCACCCACCCTCCAGCGACTGGTCACCGAGGGCAGCTACACGCTCGCCGCCCGCACCACCCTGCCGAGCAAGACCCTGCCCTCGCACACGTCGATGTTGACCGGCGAGCCGCCCGACCGCCACGGTGTGCTGTGGAACACGGCCATCGAAGACGCGCCGGGCACGCTCGAGATTCCCACCGTGTTCAGCCTGGCACGTGCACGCGGCTATTCGACCGCGGCGTTCTTCAGCAAGTCGAAGTTCTCCCACCTGCAGGTGCCGGGCAGCCTCGACTACTCCCAGGCGCCCGGCGGCTGGTTCGGGCGCTGGAGCGCCGCCCGGACGATGGGCGATGTGGAGACGCTGCTGCGGACCTCGCCGCCGAACCTGCTGTTCGTGCACCTCTCCGATCCCGACACCGCCGGCCACGCCGCCGGCTGGATGAGCGCCCGCTACGGGCGCGGCGTCGCGACGGCGGATGCCGCGGTCGCCCGCCTCCTGGAGGCGGCGGACGCCGCCTACGGCGTGGGCCGCTATACGGTCATCGTCACGGCCGATCATGGCGGCCGCGACCGCGACCACGGGAGCGATCACGACCTCGACGTGACCATTCCGTGGATCGCGTGGGGGCGAGGGGTCACCCCCGGTGCGCTGGCGTCGCCGGTCCGCACCATGGACACGGCGTCGACCCTGCTCTACCTTCTCGGGGTCGATCGTCCGGCAGCGTGGGTGGGGTTACCCGTCATGGGCGCATTCGGCCAGGTCACCGCCGCCGCCCAGGACTAACCACGCCGTGGCTGCGCCCGTCACGGGAATTCCCTGACCGCTACGACCTGTCCGGCGGCTGGCGCAGCACGGCCAGCGCGCCCGTCCAGCGCACCAGCTCGTCGAGCATGGCGGTCGCGGCCGCCGCATGCTTGTCGTCGCCCTGGAACACCCCGTCGCGCACCAGCCTCGTGATGTAGGGAATATGGACGGCCTCGGCCAGCGGCACCATCTTGAGGGTGGTCACGATCTGCTTGGTCATCTGGACGGAGCGCGTTCCCCCCGACAGGCCGCCGTAGCTCACGAAGCCGACCGCCTTGTAGTGCCACTCGACATAGAGATGGTCCAGCGCGTTCACCAGCGCCGGCGGTGCGCCGTAGTTGTACTCGGGGGTCACGATGGTCAGGGCATCGACCCCGGCGATCGCGCGCGACCACGCCTTGGTCGTCTCCTGCTCGTACTTCTGCAGCCGCGGGTGGTTCCGCTCGCTCAGCAGCGGCAGGTTGACGTCCTTCAGGTCGAGGGTCTCGACCGCGAAGGCGCCGTGCGCGCGCGCCTGATCGAGGAACCAGGTCGCGACCGGTAATCCGGCGCGGCCTTCGCGCACGCTGGCAATCATCACTCCGAGTGTCGGCACGCCCGCTCCTGCTCCATATAATGCCGCATGGCTGCCTGGACCGCGTCCCGCCCGCGCAGGGGCATCGACCGTCGTTTCCACGGTCGCGCTGGCCGCGCCCCGGAGTCCTCGAGCAGGCGGGCGCCCCAACGGAGGCGCCACCCGGGGCGGGCAACATTTTTTCTGGTAGGCTCGTGCGGTTCGGGGAACGCTGAGGACCACGCATGACGAGAACGACGCGCGCGGCCGCGACGGGGCGGCGCCGCTGATGACGGTCGGGATTCCCAAGGAGAGCCGCCCCGGCGAACGGCGCGTCGCCGCGACGCCGGAGTCGATCGGCCGGCTGAAGAAGCTCGGCTTCGAGGTGCTCGTCGAGGCGCACGCCGGCGCCGGCGCGTCGTTCTCCGACGACGATTACCAGACGGCCGGGGCGACGGTGGTCGCCGACACCCGGCAGGTGTGGCACGACGCGGACATCCTGCTCAAGGTCCAGCCGCCGGAGCCGCACGCGACGCTCGGGGTGCACGAAGTCGATCTGCTGCGCCCGGGCGCCACGCTCGTCAGCTTCCTGTGGCCGGGCAAGAACAAGGCGCTGGTGGACCGGCTGGCCGCGCGGCGTGTGAACGCGATCGCGATCGATCAGGTGCCGCGCATCACCCGCGCGCAGAAGATGGACGCGCTGTCGTCGATGGCCAACATCGCCGGCTACGCGCGGTCATCGAGGCGGCCAGCTTCTACGGACGGTTCTTCACCGGGCAGATGACGGCGGCCGGCCGCGTGCCGCCGGCAAAGGTGCTGGTGATCGGCGCCGGCGTCGCCGGGTTGGCGGCCATCGGCGCCGCCCGCGGGCTGGGCGCGATCGTGCGCGCGTTCGACACCCGCGCCGCGGTCCGCGACCAGGTCAAGAGCATGGGCGCCGAGTTCCTCGAGGTGACGCTCGCCGAGGAGGGCGAGGGCGGGGGCGGCTACGCCAGGGAGATGAGCCCGGCCTTCATCGCCGCGGAGATGGCGCTGTTCGCCGCCCAGGCCCGCGAGGTGGACATCATCATCACCACCGCGCTCATCCCGAACCGGCCAGCACCGGTGCTGATCACCGAGGACATGGTCCGCGAGCATGAAGAAGGGGTCGGTGATCGTCGACCTGGCGGCGGAGAACGGCGGCAACTGCGCGCTCACCGAACCGGGCTCGGTGGTCGAGCGGCACGGCGTGCACATCATCGGCTACATCGACCTGCCGAGCCGGCTGGCGCCGACCGCCAGCGTCCTCTACGGCAACAACCTCGCCTACCTGCTGGACGACCTGGGCGGCGCGGCCAACTTCCACATCGACCTGCGACGACGAAGTCGTGCGCAACGCGCTGGTCGTGCACGACGGCGACGGTGGTCTGGCCGCCACCGCCGCCGGAGGCCAAGCCCGCGCCGGCGCCGCCCACCGCGCCCGCGCCGCCGGTGGCGGCCAAGCCGGCGCCGCGCTCACGGCGGATCGGGACCGACCGCTGGCGCTGGGTGCTCACCGCGTGCGCGCTGCTCGGCGCTCGGACTGGTGGCGCCGCCCGCGTTCCTGTCGCACCTCACGGTCTTCGTCCTCGCCTGCATCGTCGGCTGGCAGGTGGTGTGGAACGTGACGCCGGCCCTGCACACGCCGCTGATGAGCGTGACCAACGCGATCAGCGGCATCATCGTCGTCGGCGGGATGCTGACCGTCAGCGGCCCGTCCACGTCCGCGCCGGTCATCCTCGGTGCCATCGCCATCCTGCTCGCCTCCATCAACATCGCCGGCGGCTTTCTCGTCACGCAGCGGATGCTGCGCATGTTCCGGCGCTGACTCGATCCCCCATGCCAGAGACTGTCGTCACCGTCGCGTACATCGTTGCCGGGTTGCTGTTCATCCTCAGCCTGGGCGGACTGTCGGCGCAGGAATCGGCCCGGCGCGGCAACCAGTTCGGGATTGCCGGGATGGCGATCGCGGTCCTCGCCACGATGCTCGGCCCGGGCGTCTCCAGCTACGGCACGCTGCTCGCCATGCTCGCGATCGGCGGGTTGATTGGCGCCGCGGTGGCGGCACGGGTGCAGATGACGGCGATGCCGCAGCTGGTCGCCATCCTGCACAGCTTCGTCGGCGCCGCGGCCGTCCTCGTCGGCTTCGCCATCACGCTCGATCCCGACATTGCAGCTCGCCGGGACCGACGCGCTGATCCATCACGTGGAGACGTTCGTCGGGGTGTTCGTCGGCGCGGTGACTTTCACCGGGTCCGTCGTCGCGTTCGGCAAGCTGCAGGGGATGATCCGCAGCAAGCCGCTGCTGCTGCCCGGCCGGCACGCGCTGAACCTCGCGGCCGTGACCTCGTGCGCTGGTGCTCGGGGTGCTGTT
Source organism: uncultured Acidobacteriota bacterium (assembly GCA_963707795.1). GTDB lineage: Bacteria > Acidobacteriota > Vicinamibacteria > Vicinamibacterales > UBA2999 > JACCSI01. The sequence continues at coordinate 3,931,577 of OY970174.1, forward strand.
CGTCGGCGATGGGCGCGCCGTTGTGGCCGCTGCTGCTCGCGAGCGTGATCGCCGCGCTGGTCGGCATCCACCTGGTCATGGCCATCGGCGGCGCCGACATGCCGGTCGTGGTCTCGATGCTCAACAGCTATTCCGGCTGGGCCGCGGCGGCGGCCGGCTTCATGCTGTCGAACGATCTGCTGATCATCACCGGCGCACTGGTCGGCTCGAGCGGTGCGATTCTCAGCTACATCATGTGCGCGGCCATGAATCGGTCGTTCCTCAGCGTGATTCTCGGCGGCTTCGGCGCCGAAGAGGGCGCGGCGCCGTCGCGGCGCAGCCCCGGCCGGCGAGGTGCAGAGCATCACCGCGGTGGAGACCGCGCAGCTGCTGCTCGACGCCAAGCGGGTGATCATCATTCCCGGATACGGCATGGCCGTGGCCCAGGCCCAGTATCCGGTGTTCGACGTGACGACGCTCCTGCGCGAGCGGGGCATCGACGTGCGGTTCGCCATCCACCCCGTGGCCGGGCGTCTCCCCGGCCACATGAACGTCCTGCTGGCGGAAGCGCGCGTGCCCTACGACATCGTGATCGAGATGGAGGAGATCAACCACGACTTCCCCGGCACCGACGTCGCCATCGTCATCGGCGCCAACGACATCGTCAACCCCGGGGCGCTCGACGACCCGTCGAGCCCGATCTACGGCATGCCCATCCTCGAAGTGTGGAAGGCCAAGACCTGCATCGTGCTCAAGCGCGGCATGGCCAGCGGCTACGCCGGCGTCGAGAACCCGCTGTTCTACAAGGACAACACCCGCATGCTGTTCGGCGACGCGCGCAAGATGGTCGAGGCCGTCCTCGCCGAGCTGCGGCAGAGCACGCTGTCGAAGAGCGCGTAGCCGCCGCCGTCTGTATGCGTTGACAATATATCCACAACGCATATAGTTGACGGGTGACCGACGACGACCTGCGTCCCGAGGCGCTGCTGCCGCTGCAGCCCGCCATGTTTCACATCCTGCTGTCACTGGCCGATGACGACCGGCATGGCTACGCCATCATCCAGGACGTGGCCGCGCGCACCGGGGGCGAGGTCCGCCTGAGCGCGGGGACCCTGTACCGGACGATTCAGCGCATGCTCGACCAGGATCTCATCGTCGAGCTCAGCCAGCGTCCCGATCCGGCCGACGACGACGAGCGGCGCCGCTATTACCGGATTACGCCGTTTGGCGAGGCCGTCGCCGGCGCCGAGGCGCAGCGCCTGTCGGCGCTGGTGAGGCTCGCGCGCGCCCGCGGCTTCGTACCGCGGAGGGCGTGATGCGACTGTACCGCGCCCTGCTCCACGTCTATCCCGCGTCGTTCCGCGCCACCTACGGGGCGGAGATGGCGGCGCTCTTCGCGCGCCGCCGCGCCGACGCGCCCGACGCCACCGCCGCCGCCCTGGTCTGGCTCGAGGCGGTCGCCGACGTCGCGCACAACGCGCCGGTGCTGCACTGGGAGATCCTGCGCCAGGACCTTCGCGATGCCCTGCGCTCGCTGTCGCGCGCTCGTGGGTTCTCGATCACCGCGATCCTCGTCGCCGCGCTCGGCATCGGCGCCACCACCGCCGCGTTCGCGGTGGCCGACCACGTGCTGCTCCGGCCGCTGCCCTTTCCCGAGCCCCATCGGCTGGTGCGGCTGTGGCAGGACCAGACGTTTCGCGGCTACCCGCGCATGGAGCTGTCGCCGAGCAACTTCCTCGACTGGAAGCGGCTGGCGCGGTCGTTCACGGGCCTGGCCGCGTACACCACCTGGTCGGTCAATCTCGTCGGCGAAGGCCCGCCCTCGCGCCTCGAGGGTGCGATGGTCAGCGCCGACCTGTTCTCGGTGCTGCGGGTCCAGGCCGCGCTCGGCCGGACGCTGACGAGCGTGGACGACCTCGCCGCGACCGAACGCGCGGTCGTGCTCAGCGACGCTCTCTGGCGGGCGAAGTTCGGCGGCGACGGCAACGTCCTCGGACGCACGGTCGTGCTCAACGGCGATCCCCATGTGGTCGTCGGCGTGATGCCAGCCCGCTTCGGCTTCCCGGCACGCGACGTCGAATTCTGGGTGCCGTTCCGCTTCACCGAAGAGGCCCTGACCGACCGCAGCGATACGTATCTCAACGTCGTCGGCCGCGTGGCCGACGGCGTGTCGCTGGACCAGGCGCGCGCGGAGATGCGCCTCGTCGCGGCGCAGCTGGAACGGGCGTTTCCCAAGGAGAACGCCCAGACGAGCGCGACGGTGCACTGGCTGCGCGACCAGGTGTCGGGGCAAGCGCGGACGCTCCTGATCGCGCTGGTCGGCGCCGCCCTGTGCATGCTCCTCATCGGGTGCACCAACCTCGCCAACCTGCTGCTCGCGCGCGGTCTGGCCCGCCAGAAGGAGATCGCGGTGCGGGCCGCGATCGGAGCGGGCCGCCAGCGGCTGCTCCGCCAGACGTTGACCGAAAGCCTGGTGCTGGCCGGGTTCGGCGGCGCGTTCGGGGTGCTGCTGGCCGTCTCGGCCACCCCCGTGGTCTCGCGCCTGGTGCCGCACACCATGCCGATTGCCGAGACGCCGGGCGTCGACATGCGCATGCTGGCGCTGGCCGCGCTGGTCACGCTGACCACCGGCATCGTGTTCGGTCTCCTGCCAGCGCTGCGGACCGCGCAGGGCGCGGACGCCGCCGCGTTGCGCGAAAGCAGCCGCACCGGCACCGGGCGTCGCACCGAGCGCGTACGCGCGGCGCTGGTCGTCGCCGCCGTCGCCGCCTCGGTCGTCCTGCTGGTCACCTCCGGGCTGCTCATTCGCGCCTTGTCGAGCGTGCAGCAGATCGATCCCGGCTTCCGCACCGACGATGTGCTGACCCTGCGCACGGCGCTGTCGCCGCAGAAGTATGGGCCGACCGAGCGGCGGCAGCAGTTCCTCGACCGCGTGATCGGCGAGATCGAAGCCCTGCCCGGCGTCTCGTCCGCCGCGTATATCAGCTACCTGCCGATGACCATGCGCGGCGGCATCTGGCCGGTGATCCTCGATCCCGGACGGCTCAGCGCGGAAGCGCGAACGAACTGGGCGCCGGACCCGACCGAGACCCGGGTCGCCAGCCTCCGGTTCACCACCGCCCACTTCTTCGCCACCCTCGGCATTCCCGTGCTGCGCGGCCGCGGGCTGAGCGACGCCGACACCTTCGACTCACCCTGGGTGGCCGTGGTCAGCCAGTCGTTCGTCGACCAGAATTGGCCGGGACAGGACCCCCTGGGACGGCAGTTCTTCATGGCGTTTCGCGAACGGACCGTCGTCGGCGTGGTGGGCGACGTCCGGGTGCGCGGGCTCGAGCGTGAGAGCGAGCCGCAGGTGTACCTGCCGTCGCGGCAAATGCCCGACGACAGCCTGGTCGGCTACATGCCGAAAGATCTCGCCGTGCATGCCGCGGTGCCGCCGGCGACGCTCGTCCCGGCCATCCGCCAGATCATCGCCCGCGCCGATCCGGAGCAGCCGGTGTCCGACGTGCGGATGCTCGCCGAGGTGGTCGAGGCCGACATCGGGGCCCGGCGGGTGCAGGTCCGCGTCCTCGCGGGTTTCGCGGCGCTCGCGTTCCTGCTGGCCGGCATCGGCCTTCACGGTCTGCTCGCCTTCGCGGTGACCAGCCGGACGCGGGAGATCGGCCTGCGCATGGCCTTCGGCGCGCGCGGGCACGCGATCGTCGGCATGGTCCTCAGGCGCGGGCTGTGGCTGGCGCTGATTGGTGTCGCCTGCGGCGTGGCGATCGCGGCGGCGACCGGGCGTGCGCTGCAGAGCGTGCTGGCGGGTGTCAGTCCCACCGACGTGCCGGTCTTCGCTGGCGCGGTGATCCTCGCGCTCGTGATGACGCTCGGTGGCTGCCTGTGGCCCGCCGTCCGGGCCGTGCGCATCGATCCGATGGCGGCCATCCGCGACGAGTAGAGGGAGCGGCGGCGGCCGGGCACGCGTCATGGCGCGCCTCGGGCGGCGCGCCGGGTGACCGGGAAACTACTGCAGGATGGCCGGCGGGTTGACCCACATCCGCGAACCGTAGTCCACCATCGTCAGGGACAAGAGGATCGCGAGGAAGAAAAAGCCGGACACGACGACGAGCTTGGTCAGCCGGCTGGCGTACTTGACGTGCATGAAATAGAGCACGACCAGCGTCGCCTTGAAGCTGGCGATGCCGAGCGCCACCACCTTGTTGAACTCGCCGAGGTCCACGTAGGCCACCAGCACGGTGACCATGGTCAGCACCATCAGTGCGCCGAACACGGCGTAGTAGATCTTGAGCGGCGAAACGTGTCCGGACATGTCTAGGACCTGTCGATCGAGATAGAGGAGCGGGAACAGGTAAGATCCACACGATGTCGACGAAGTGCCAGTAGAGGCCGCTCATCTCCACCGGCGTGTAGTACTCGCTCGAGAACTTGCCCTGCCACGCCATCCAGGTGATCACCAGCATCAGGCCGACACCGATGATCATGTGCAGGGCGTGCAGCCCGGTCATCGTGAAGTAGAGGCTGAAGAAGATCTGGGTGTGGTTCTGCAGGTTGGCGGCTTCGACGGCGGTGACCGCGTGGTCGGCGTCGCCGGCGCCGGCGGCCGGCGCGTGACCGGGCTCGGCCCAGACGTAGTTGGCGCCCGGGACATGGTGGTGCTCGAACTTGTCGGCGTATTCGATGACCTTGACCCCGAGGAAGACGCACCCGAGGATCATGGTGAGAATCAGCCAGTTGACGGTCCAGCGCCGGTTGTTGGTCTGCGCCGCCCGTACCCCCAGCGCCATCGTCAGCGAGCTGCCGATGAGGACGACGGTGTTGAGCGCGCCCCATCGCAGGTCGATGGACGTGCTGGCGGCGACGAAGGCGTCGTGGTACCAGATGCGGTAGAGCATGTAGGCCATGAACAGCCCACCGAAGAAGAGGATCTCGGTGAGCAGGAACGCCCACATGCCGAGGACCGCCGCCTCCTTCTGCTGCCCCATCGTGTCGAACTGATGCTGCAGCGCCGGATGATGGGCGCCGTGGCCGTGGACGTCGGCGTGCGCGGCTGCGTCAGACACTCTTCATCTCCCTGGCGACGTGCGGCGTGAACTCGTAGGGCTCGCTCGTCACCCGCGGCGCGACCGCGAAGTTCTCGGTCGGCGGCGGGGATGCCATCTGCCATTCCAGCCCGGACGCCCCCCACGGGTTGGGACCGGCCACCGCACCGCGCTTGAGCGAGTAGAGCAGGTAGAGCACCGGCAGCAGGTAGCCGAGCCCGAGCACGGTCGCCCCGGCCGACGACATCACGTTGAGCACCTGGAACTCCTCGGGGTAGGCGTGGTAGCGCCGCGGCATGCCGAGGTAGCCGACGATGAACTGCGGGAAGAACGTGAGGTTGAACCCGACGAAGACCAGGATGGCGGCGATGCGCGAGAGGAACTCGGAATACATCCGCCCGACCATCTTCGGCCACCAGTAGTGCAGCCCGCCGAGATAGCCCATGATCGATCCGCCGACCATGATGTAGTGGAAGTGCGCGACGACGAAATAGGTGTCGTGCATGTGGATGTCGGTGCCCAGCGTCGCCAGGAACAGCCCGGTGAGGCCGCCGATGGTGAACAGCCCCATGAAGCCGTAGGCATAGAGCATCGGGGTCTCGAACGAGATGGCGCCCTTGTACAGCGTCGCGGTCCAGTTGAACACCTTCACCGCCGAGGGGATGGCCACCGAGAAGCTGAGGAACGAGAACACCATCGCCGCGTAGACCGAGATGCCGGAGACGAACATGTGGTGCGCCCAGACGATGAACCCGAACACGGCGATGGCCAGGCTGGAGAAGGCGACGAAGCTGTAGCCGAAGATCTTCTTCTTGGCGAAGTTGGCGATGAGCTCGCTCTGCACCCCCAGCGCCGGCACGATCATGATGTAGACGGCCGGGATGCGAGTAGAACCAGAACAGGTGCTGGAACAGCACCGGATCGCCGCCGCGCGCCGGGTCGAAGATGCCGAAGCCGAACGCGCGCTCGACGAAGACCATCAGCAGCGTGATCGCGATCACCGGCGTGCCCAGCACCTGGATCAGGCTGGTGGCGTAGTGCGCCCAGACGAACAGCGGCAGGCGGAACCAGGTCATCCCCGGGGCGCGCATGCGGTGGATGGTGACGATGAAGTTGAGCCCGGTGAGAATCGAGGAGAAGCCGGCGATGAACACGCCGAGCGCCGTCGGGATGACGTTGGTGTTCGACGCCGCGGACGAATACGGCGTGTAGAAGGTCCAGCCGGTGTCCACGCCGCCGGTGAACATGGCGTAGAGCGTGAACAGGCCGCCGAACACCAGCAGGTACCAGCTGATCAGGTTGATGCGCGGAAACGCCAGGTCCTTGGCGCCGATCATCGGCGGGATCAGGAAGTTGCCGAGCGTCGCCGGAATCGACGGCACCAGGAAGAAGAACACCATGATCACGCCGTGCAGCGTGAAGAACTTGTTGTAGGTGTCGGCCTGGACGAAGTCCCCCGCCGGCGTCGCCAGCTCGAGGCGGATGCCCACGGCCATGAGACCGCCGAGGAAGAAGAACACAGAGATCGTGATCAGGTACATGATCGCGATCCGCTTGTGGTCCTTGGTCAACAGCCACGACGCCAGGCCGTGGCCGTTGTTCAGGTAGTGCAGTGCGGGCAATGTGCGTGTGGCGTCCATGATTCCTTACCGACCCGATCCTGGCGGCCGCGCCGGCGGGGCGGCACCGCTCCCGCCCGTTCCCGCCGCACCCGGCGCCGGCGGCGCCGCCGGCCCCCCCGTCGCCGTGGCGTTGGGCGACATCGACTTGACGTGTTCGATGAGAGCGACCAGGCCCTCCTCGCTGATGAGTCCCTGGAACGTCGGCATCAGCGGCTGAAAGCCGCGGACGATCTTCGCCTGCGAATTGAGGATCGACTCGCGCAGGTAGACCTCGTCCACCACGACGCTCGACCCGTCGGCGAGCTCGACCGGCTTGCCGAAGATGTCCTTCAGCGACGGGCCACGGCCCTGGCCGGTGTCGAGGTGGCAGGTGTTGCACGCCAGCTGCTGGAACAGCGCCGCGCCGCGGTCGGCGAGCGAGCCCTCACCGCCCCCGGCCAGCCAGTTCTGGTAGGCCGCCGGCTCCAGGACCGTCACCGAGCCGATCATCCGCGAGTGCTGCGTGCCGCAGGTACTCGGCGCAGAACATGTGGTAGGTGCCCGGCTTGGTCGCCTCGAACCACAGCTCCATGTAGCGCCCGGGGATGGCGTCAATCTTGGTGCGGAAGGCCGGGAAGTACAGGCTGTGCAGCACGTCCTCGGAGGTGACCGTCACCTTGATCGGCCGGCCGACCGGCACGTGCAGCTCGTTGATCTCGCGCTGGCCTTCCAGGTGCTGGAACTTCCACATCCACTGCTTGCCGACGGCGTAGATGTGCATCGCCTCCTCGGGCGGGCGCCGCAGGTGGTAGAAGACCGACGCGCCCCAGCCGAACATCACCATCGCGATCACGGTCGGGATGACGCTCCACAGCAGCTCCATCGGGAGGTTGCCCTCGATCCGCGCCCCCACCTCGCCGGCATGCCGGCGGTGGAACTTGACCCCGAAGGCGATGACCAGCACGGCGATGAGCAGGGCGAAGAACGCCGACACCGCGGTGACGAAGAAGTACAGCGCGTCCACGTCCATCGCGAACGAGGACGCCTGTTCGGGGAAGATCGGGATTCCGAATAAGGACATAAGCTACTGCCCGGCGCGGCTCTCGCGCCGAATCGACATCACCACGAACCCGAGAAGCGCCGCCAGCGTGACGGCGCCGCCGACCCGCACCGCGCCCATCGCCACGAACCCGTACGACCCGGTCGCCGGGTCGTAGTGGTAGCAGTAGAGCAGCAGCTGGTCGATGGCGCTCCCGATGCGCCCCTCCGAGGATTCCATCAGCGCGAACTTGACGTCGCGCGGCGCATACTCGATGCCGAAGAAGTACCGCGCCAGCCGCCCGTCGGGCGTGGCGACGATGATGCCGCTGGGATGGGCGAATTGCTGCGTCGCATCGTCCCACACGTAGCGGAACCCGGCCGCCGCCGTCACGGCGCGAATCGACGCCTCGTCGCCGGTCAGGAAGTGCCAGCCCGGCGCCGACTGCGGACGGCCATAGCGGTCGAGGTGCGACTTCTTCTTCCCGCTGGCCAGGGCCGGTGTCTCGCGCGGATCGAAGCTGATCGCAATGACGTCGAACTCGCGCCCCACGGTCTGCTCGAGCACGCTCAGCGACGTGGTCAGCCCGTTCAGCACCTGCGTGCACAACATCGGGCACTCGTAGTACACGAAGGCGAGCACCACCGGCTTGGTGCCGAAGTAGTCCCCGAGCTTCACCGCCCGCCCATCCTCGTCGGTGAACGGCAGGTCGAGCGGCAGCCGCTGGTCGAGACGCTGCTCGTACGACACCTGCGAGAGAACGGCCGGCATCTGGCTCGAGGGCACCCCGGCCTTCGGGTTCACGCCGGGCACGTCGGACTGCGCCGCCGCGGACGCCGCCGCGAGCAGCAGCACCAGTGCGGCAGTGATGGATGTCTTCATGGCTCCTCGACCGCTTCGTGCTCTCAGTACCGCGGCGCCGTGGTCCGGCCCGACGACGAGTCCTGGACCACCTGATTGAGATCCGCGGGCGTCTGTGCCGCGCCGGACGCACCCATCCGCTCGGCCGTGATCCGCAGCGCCTCGTCGATCGGGATGCGCACCACGCCGGCGCCCTGGTCCACCCAGCCGTAGGTGGTCAGCTGGTCCCGTTCGCCGGCGCGCAGCTGGTACACGTCCTTGAACGGCTGCGTCTGCAGGCGCGGTCCCGGCGGCTCCCTGGTCTGTCCGACCGCCAGCGGGAACACCTGCGCCGCCTGGTTGGCGCTCGACTCCTGGCCCTCGAACAGCCAGAACGTGCCGTAGACGATGCCCGCCGACAGCACCATCGCGATCGCCAGCCAGACCGCGAACTTGCTCGCAATCGACGGCTCGATGTCGGTGTGCTCGTACTCGGCGCCTTCCGGCGTCGGCCCGTATTCGAGATCGGCTTCGTTCATCGCCATGTCTTTGCCCCGGCCGCACGCGGGCGGCCCGTTCGTGCTCAGTGCACGTGGTGCGCGAGCGCCTTGGCCAGGCCGGGATCGTTGACCGGCAGCAGGGCCCGCGTTTTCAGATTCGCCGCAAACAGCGCCAGGAAAATCCCGCCGATGGCGATCGGCACCGCCACGTCGAGCAGTCCGATGCTGACACCGCCGGTATGGAACTCCGGCGCCACGTGCCAGTAGTAGTCGACGACGCGCGCCGCCAGCACCCAGGTGGCGACCAGGCGCAGCCGCTTCCAGTCGCGCTTGATGTCACGCGACAGCAGCAGCGCATAGGGCAGCGCGAAATGCAGCAGCACCATGAACGCGCTCACCCATTGATAGCCATTGTCCCAGCGCGCCAGATAGTGCGGGATCTCCTCGACCACGTTCGCCGACCAGATGATCAGGTACTGCGAGAACGTGAGGTAGGCCCACAGCATCAGGAACGCGAACAGCAGCTTGCCGAGATCGTGCAGGTGCGCGCTGGTAACCACCCCCTGCAGCGGGGCGCTCTGCGCCAGCATGATCAGGATGACGATGGCGAAGCTCAGCGCCGACAGGCCCTGCCCGACCATGTTCAGCGGGCCCCACATGGTGGAGAACCAGTGCGGGTTGACCGACATCGTCCAGTCGATGAGGGCGAAGGTCACCGTCAGGCTGTAGACGACGAGGCCGCCGCCGGAGAGGATCGACAGCTTGCGGACCAGCGCGGGGTCGCCGGTCCGGTCCTGCTCCGCCGACCACTTCGTCAGCAGCGATCCCATCGTCATCCAGATCAGGAAGTAGAGCGCCTGGCGGACGATGAAGAAGCCGCTGTTCAGGTACGCCTCCTTCTGCAGCAGGATCGGGTCTGCCGCCACGACGTCGGCGTGCGTCCAGTGATAGAGGTGCCCCATGCCGAAGACGATGGGCAGGAACAGCGCGGCCATGAACGGCAGCGTCCGTACCGCGGCCTCGAGCGGCCGGCGGATGACCAGGCCCCAGGCGCCGCCCGTCAGGTGATAGATCATCAGCAGCGCCATGCTGCCGAGCACGACGCCAATCCAGAACGCGTAGGCGACCAGATACGCCTGGAAGAAGCGCTCCGGCCCGGCGAGGACGAAGCCGACGATGGTCAGCACGACCCCGACGAGTCCGGCCCCCATGCCCAGCCGCTGCAAGCCGGCGACGCTCTCCGGTGGTTGATACGTTTCAGTCGTCATGGACCCGCTTTCGCCTCGTTCCCCGGGACCGCCCGATCAATGGCCGCCGGCGAGCTCGCCGCGGCGCTCGGCCGGGACGTCGTCGATGGTGGCGTTCTGGCTCAACTGCAGCGCCCGCACGTACGACGCGATCAGCCAGCGGTCGCGGACCGGGACCTGCTCGGCGTAGCCCTGCATCGCGCCGAAGCCGTTGGTGATGACGTCGAAGAAATAGCCGATGCGCTCCTCGCGCAGCCGATCCTGGTGATAGCTCGCCGCCTGGCGCAGGCCGCGCTGCACGACCATGCCCTGGCCGTCGCCGAGCCGGCCGTGGCAGGGCGAACAGTAGATGTTGAAGCGCTCCTGTCCGCGCTCGAGGTCGGCGTGGCTGAGCGCGAACGGGACCGTGGCCACGGTCTGGCCGTTGACCTTGCCCGTGTGCAGCGCTTCGTCCTCGCGCAGCCAGCCGCGCGCCACCGTGCCCGGCGGCGGATTGCGTGAGGCGCGGCCGTCGGCGAACGACGAGCTCGCCTCGTAGGCCTCGTAGCGCGGGGCATCGTGCATGTCCTGGCGGCAGCCGAGGCCGGGCAGCAGCACGAGGCCGACGGCCGCGGCGCGGAGCACCGCGGGCAGGCTATGCCGGAACTTCATAGACTCCCTTCGCCCCGATGGTCTCGAGGAACCGCGACGACGCCACCAGATCGAACTTCGGATCGTCCGCCTCGATGACGAGGAAGAACTTGTCGGAGCTGGCCAGCGAGAAGCGCGGGGCATTGAACACCGGGTGGTACGGCTGCGGCAGGCCATTGAGGGCGATCATCCCGCCGGCCGTGGCCAGCGCCGAGAACAGGATGGTCAGCTCGTACGACGGGATGACGAAGGCGGGCCAGCTCGCCAGCGGCCGGCCGCCGACGTTCATCGGGTACTCGATGGCCGACGCCCAGTACTGCAGCGCGAACCCGGTCAGCATGCCGGCGATGCCGCCGGCCAGCGACAGCTTCGGCAGGATCGTGCGCTTGCGGTGGATGACGTCGTTCAGTTCCTCGACCGGCACCGGCGAATACGCCTCGACCTTGGCGAAGCCCTCGGCCATGACGCGGCGCGCCGCGTCGAGCAGCGTCTGCGCGGAATCGAACTCGGCCATGACGCCGTAGGTCGCGCGGGTGGGTTCGGCTGCGTGCATGATGGGCCTCAGTGCGCCTCGGACCCGCGCGGGCCGGGGGCGGCGCCGTGCGCCGCGCCGTGGCCGTGCTCGGGCTGGACCTTCGCCTGCGGCAGCAGCGTGCGCACCTCGAAGATCGAAATCATCGGGACGAACCGGATGAACAGGAAGAACAGCGTCAGGAACAGGCCGATGGTCCCGAAGTAGGTGATGAAGTCCCACCGCGTCGGGTAGTACATCCCCCACGAGGAGGGCGCGAAGTCGCGCGCCAGCGTGGTCACGATGATCACGAAGCGCTCGAGCCACATGCCGAAGTTGACCAGCAGCGAAATGACGAACAGCAGCTTGAGATGCTGGCGCACGCGCTTGAACCACAGCAGCTGCACCACGCCGATGTTCACCGAGATCAGCGCCCAGTACGACCACCCGTAGGGCCCGAACATCCGGTTCCACATCATCGCCCGCTCGTAGAAGCTGGCGCTGTACCAGGCGAAGAACGCCTCCATGGTGTAGCCGTAGCCGACCATCAGCCCCGTCGCCAGCATGACCTTCGCCATGTTGTCGATGTGCCGCATGGTGATGAAATCCTCGAGCCCGTAGGCGGCGCGGATGGGGATGGCCAGCGACAGCACCATGGCGAACCCGGAGTAGATGGCGCCGGCGACGAAGTAGGGCGGGAAGATCGTGGCGTGCCAGCCGGGCAGCACCGACACGGCGAAGTCGAAGCTCACCACCGTGTGCACCGAGAGCACCAGCGGCGTCGACAGCCCGGCGAGGATCAGCGACGCCACCTCGTAGCGGTGCCAGTGGCGGGCCGACCCGCGCCAGCCCAGCGACAGCATGCCGAAGACGACCTGCTTCACCTTCGACACGGCGCGATCGCGCATCGTCGCCAGGTCGGGAATGAGGCCGACGTACCAGAAGACGATCGACACGGTGGCGTAGGTCGAGACCGCGAACACGTCCCAGATCAGCGGGCTGCGGAACTGCGGCCACAACCCCATGGTGTTCGGGTACGGGAACAGCCAGTAGGCGGCGACCCAGGGACGGCCGGTGTGGAAGATCGGGAAGATCGCCGCGCACATGACCGCGAAGATGGTCATCGCCTCGGCGAAGCGGCTGATCGACATGCGCCACTGCTGCTTGAACAGCAGCAGGATGGCCGAGATCAGCGTGCCGGCGTGACCGATGCCGATCCACCAGACGAAGTTGATGATGTCGAAGGCCCAGGCGACGGGGATGTTGTTGCCCCAGATGCCGATGCCGCGCAGCAGCAGCCACGACAGCGCCGTGGTCAGGCCCATCAGCAGCGTGAAGCCGATGAGGAAGCCGAAGACCCAGCCGAGCGGCGTGCGCTTGGACAGCGGGATCTGGGCGACGGTCTCGGTGACCGTCTCGAGATCGTGCCCGGGCGCGATGACCGGGACGTCGAGGACCCCCGCCGAACCGCCGTGCATGTGAACGTTGTTCGCCATCAGTGCTGCTCGCTCGCGCCGGTGTGGGTCGCCCCGTCGTGGCCCCCGACACTCACGTGCGTCGGCAGCGACGGATGCGGGTTGCGCACCGCCGCGAGGTAGGTGGTGCGCGGCCGCGTGTTCAGCTCCTCGAGCGTCGCATAGTTGCGCGGGCTCGCCTTGAGCTGCGCCACGCGGCTGGACGGGTCGTTGATGTTGCCGAAGACGATGGCGTCGGTCGGGCACGACGCCTGGCAGGCGGTGAGGACCTCGCCGTCGCGAATCTCGCGATCTTCGCGCTTCGCCTGGATCCGGGCGCTGTTGATGCGCTGCACGCAGTAGGTGCACTTCTCCATCACGCCGCGGCTGCGCACGGTGACGTCGGGGTTGCGCTGCAGCTTGATCGTGGAGGTGTTCCAGTCCTGATAGAGCAGGAAGTTGAAGCGGCGCACCTTCCACGGACAGTTGTTCGAGCAGTAGCGCGTGCCGACACAGCGGTTGTAGACCATGTCGTTCAGGCCCTCCTCGCTGTGCACCGTCGCCGCGACCGGACACACCACCTCGCACGGGGCGTTCTCGCACTGCTGGCACGGCATCGGCTGCATGAACGTGTCGGGGGTGTCGAGCGGACCGGTGTAATAGCGGTCGACGCGCAGCCAGTGCATCTCGCGGTTGCGCGACACCTGCTCCTTGCCGACGACCGGGATGTTGTTCTCGGCCTGGCAGGCGACCACGCACGTGCCGCAGCCCGTGCAGGTGTTGAGGTCGATGGCCATGCCCCACTGCGTCCCGGTGTACTCGCGCGCCGGATAGAGCGAGATGGGCTTGTCGAGCTTCATGTGCTCCATCTCCTTCGCGAACCCGGGCATCGCCTGGTATTCGGCCAGCGGAGCGGAGCGGACGATGTTGCGCCCTTCGATCGCCCAGTGGTCCTGCGTGCAGACCAGATCGTAGTGGTCGCCGGTGGCGGTGATCTCGGCGGCGCCGAACCACGGCGAGCGGCTGCCGCGCAGCACGTAGGCGTCGAAGCCGGTGGCGTTGCCGACGCGGCCCGCGCGCGTGCGGCCGTAGCCGACGTGAATGGTGATGGCGTCGAGCGCGTGCCCCGGGTTGATCCACACCGGGATGCGGAGCTGCCGCCCCTCGTGCGTCACCTGGATGATGTCGCCGCTGTGCAGGTCGAGCCGCCCGGCGGTGGAGGGCGCGATCAGCGCGGCGTTGTCCCAGGTCAGCTTGGTGACCGGCTTGGGCAGCTCCTGCAGCCAGCCGTTGTTGGCGAATCGCCCGTCGTAAATCGTCGGGTCGCGGCGGAAGTTGACCTCGACGCCGTCGATGGGCGCGGTGCGCGCCGCCGCGGGCGCGGCCGCGGCGCCTTGCGCCGACGCACTGCCGGGCGGCGTGTTGGCGGTGGGCGCGGCGCCAGCACCGCCGGCGGACGGGACCGACCCGGGCGAACCGGCCGCGGCCGGAGTCGCGCCGGCGGTAAACGACGTGCCCGGAATGAAGCCGTCGTGCAGCCACCGCCGCCAGTTCTTCTCGAACGTCGCCGCGGCGCGCTGCTCCGGAGTCGGCGGCGGCGGTGCCGTTTGTGCGGCCACGGTCGCGGCGACGGCCTGCTCCGACGGCTGCCGACCCTGGCCGGCACCCGCCTGCTGCCGCGGCGGGGCCGTCGGCGCGACCGTCGGGGTCGCCTGGCGGGCCGGCGCCTGACGCGCCGGGAGTGTCGCCGTCGAACCGGCGCCCTGGGCGGCCGGCGACGCAACGGCGCTTTCGACGCCGCCGTGCGGCTGCTGTCCCCAGTACTCGCGCACCAGGTCGTAGCCCAGGCGCTCGGGCCTGTCCGACAGGGTCGCGACGATCTCGTGCACCGACTTGCCGCCGTACATCGGCTGGATCAGCGGCTGGACGATGGAGACGGTGCCGTCGATGGTGCGGGCGTCGCTCCAGGCCTCGAGATAGTGCGCCGCGGGGACGTGCCAGTGGCACAGCGTCGCGGTCTCGTCGAGGAACAGGCCCGAGTGGAACCGGGTCTGCACCTTGCTGATGGCGTCGGCGAAGCGCAGGTCGGCCGGCGCCGTCTGCACCGGGTTGGACTCGCCGATGATGAGGAGCATCTGCACGCGGCCGGCGTTCATGTCCGACACCAGCTCGCGCAGTGCCGCATGCTGATCGCTCGGCACGATCTCGGGGGTCGGTTGATAGGTGACCGTCGCGCCGACGTTGCCGAGCGCCTGGTTCATCGCGTGCGCGAGCGCGTGCACGGCCGGCGGCTGCGCTTCTCCGGCCAGCACCAGCGACGTCCCGCGATGGGCGAACAGGTCCTCGGCGATGGCGGTGACATACGGGTCGGTGCCCGCGGGCGCGACGCCGGAGACGTCCATCCCCGACACCCCCACGCGGGCGGCGATGGCGCGCGCGAAGCCGTCCACGGCGCTCGCCTTCAGCGGAATCCGATGATCGGCGTTGCTGCCGGTGACCGACGGCGTCGGCTCGGCGACATACAGGCGATTGAGCCGCTCGGGCTGCGCGTCGAGGCGCCGGCGCGAGGAGAACTGGCGCGCGTAGCGCAGGTTGGCGGCGCCCTCCGAGGCGAGGAAATCGGCGTCGAGCGAGACCACGATGTCGGCGCGGGTGAAGTCGTAGACCGGCTGGCGGTACTGGCCGAGCGCCAGGCGCGCGCCGGCGCGCGCGTTGTCGGCGGCCGGGACCGGCTCCCATTGAATCCACTTCGCGGCCGGGTGGGCGGCCAGCACCTGCTGCAGCTGGGAGGCGAGCGTGGGCGACGCGACCGTCTCGGTGAGGATGCGCAGCCCGGCGCCCTGGCTGGCGGCCTGTGCGGACAACCCGGCGCGCATCGACGCGATGAACGCGCTCCACGGCCGAATCTCGCCCAGCTGCACGATCGATTGCGACCGATCCGGGTCGTACAGGGTGAGCAGCGACGCCTGCGCGTAGAGATCCGTGGCCCCGAGGCTGCCCGGATGATCAGGATTGCCCTCGACCTTGGTCGGCCGGCCCTCGTGGCTCTCCACCAGCAGGCCGGTCGCCACGCCGCCCAGGGTCATCGCCGTCGCGTAGAAGAGCGGGCGGCCCGGAATCAGCTCTTCGGGCTGGCGGACATAGGGGACGATCAGTTCGTCGGGCTGCACCGTGCAGGCGGCGCTGACGCCGGCCAGCGCCAGCGACGCGCTCATCAGCTTGAGGAACGAGCGGCGGCCCACCGGGTCGATCCACTCGGTGGCGTTCTCCGGAAACTCGCGATGGAGGTACTGCTGGAACTCCGGCGTCTCGGCCAGCGCCTCCAGGCTGCGCCAGTACTGCTTGCCGCCCGTGCCGCGCACGCGGGCGCGGATCTCAGTCAGGTCAGGTGTCCCGGCCTTCTCCATTGTGCTCTCGTGCCTTTGCCGTCTGCCCGCGATGTCCGCTGCGCTCATCGGTGACAGACCGAACAGTTGGTCAGCGCCTGCGCGCCGGCAATGCGGTACTCGTTGACCAGCGCGGCGCCAATCTCACGCTGATCGCCCACCGGGCGGTAGCCCATCGTGAACACTTCCTCGCGCGGGCGCACGTACTGGGCCGGGTCGCGGTGACAGTCGAGGCACCACTCCATCTGCAATGACGACTGCTGCAGCATCAGCGGCATCCGATCGACGCGGCCATGGCACGTCTCACAGCCGACGCCTTTCCGGACATGGATGCTGTGGTTGAAGTAGACGAAGTCCGGCAGGTCGTGCACGCGGATCCAGCGCAGCGGCTGGTCGTCGCGGAAGCTCGCCCGCACCGGCTCGAGGTACGGACTCGTCGACCAGATCTGCGAGTGGCAGTTGATGCAGGTCTTGGTCGGGGGAATGCCGGCGGACGAGGAGACTTCGACCGAGGTGTGGCAGTAGCGGCAGTCGATGCCGATGCCGCCGACGTGATGCTGGTGCGAGAACTGCACCGGCTGCTCGCGGAAGGTGTTGGCCGCGGTGACGAAATCCGACCGTTGCAGCATGGCGACGATCCACCCGAGGCCGACGATCAGAAACAGACCGCCGATGAGACTGGCGCGCGACCACTGATTGGCGCTCTTCGGGAAAACCTGCGGCATGGGCTCAGCACACTCCGAGTGGATAAAACCGGAGCACTCTACCCCGGTTCCATCCCGCGCAGCTACGTTGTGAAAAATTTCTCAAGCGACTTATATCAGATCGCCCCGTTCCCATCAACAAAACCGCCCCCCAACTCGGGCACGCCCCACCTTCCCGTCCGTTGAATTGGGCAAACAACCAAAATTGGGACTCTGGGACGAACGCCAGTTACCCGCCGCCAACCGACGCTTGACAGGGACCAGCGACAGGCAGATAACCGGGGCGTCCGCGGTCGCCCCACATGGCTCCAAGGAGGATCCCATGAGCCCCTGCAGGTCGGCGCTCACCGTCGTGTCCCTGGCCGTCGCGTTCTCGGTCGTCTCACCCCGGCTCGCCGCGGCACAGTCCACCGCGGCCACCGTCTCCGGCTCCGTGCTCGACGAGCAGAAATCCGCCCTTCCCGGCGCCACCGTGAGCCTGCGCAACCTCGAGACCGGCCAGGTGCGCACCACGACCGCCGACGCCACCGGGAACTACCGGCTCGTCGGCCTCACGCCGGGGCGCTACGAACTGGTCGCGGAGCTGTCGGGCTTCACCCGCAGCGTGCAGACCGAGCTCGTCCTCAACATCGCACAGGAGGTGACGCTCAGCCCGACCCTCACCCTCGCCGGGCTGCAGGAGGCGGTAACCGTCACGGCCGAGACGCCGATCGTGGAGACGACGAAATCGTCGCTGGGCACCACGATCACGACGCGACAGATCGAGGAACTGCCCATCGCCGGGCGCAACTTCTCGACGCTGGCGCAGCTGACGCCCGGCATCACCAGCACCGGCGGCGGCGGCATCTCCTCCGCCGGCCAGCTCACGCGCAACAACACGTTCCTGATCGACGGGTTGAGCAATGACGACGACTCGGTGGCCGGCCAGCGCGGCGGGTTCTCGATCGATGCGATCAAGGAGTTCGTCGTCGTGTCGAACAGCTTCAGCGCCGAGTACGGCCAGGCCTCGGGCGCGATCATCAGCGTGCTCACGCGGTCGGGGACGAACTCGCCGCTCGGCCGCGCGTTCTATTACCACCGCGACGATTCGTGGGACGCGGCAACCGCGGCGTCCAAGCTGGTGACGCCGGCACCGCCGAAGTCGAAATTGGAGCAGAAGATCGTCGGCGGGTTCCACGGCGGTCCGATCCGGCGCAACCGGGTCTTCTACTTCGCCTCGGTGGAGTACACCGATCGCCTGACCGAGAACCTGGTGACGGCGCCGACCGCGCCGGTGTTCCTGCCCAACGACCCGGTGGTCTTTCCGCAGCCGTTCAAGAACCCGCAGTTCATCGGCAAGGTGGACGCCAACCTCACGCCGGTCAACGTGCTGGCGGTGCGCTACCGCATCGATCGCGACACGCTCGAGGGCACGGGCATCGGCGGGACGGCGACGCGCGAGCGGGGCCAGAATCGCGTGCGCAACGATCAGGACCTCGCCGTGCACGACAATCACATCGTCGGCGGGCGCGGGCTGAACGAGTTCCGGATGCAGTTCGCCCGCCGCTACTTCAACTGGGACGTCGAGCCCTATTGCCCGCGCTGCCCGACGGTGAACCGCCCGGGGCTCGGGCTCGGCAAGGCGAGCAACATGCCGCAGGGACGCACTGAGGAGCGCCTGCAGCTGGTCAACGCCTTCAGCTGGATCGTCCCCGATCGCTGGGGCGACCATTCGTTCAAGGTCGGCATCGACGCCAGCTTCATCGAGCTCTACTCGGTGTTCCACAACAATCTCGACGGCACGTTCACGTTCACGACCACGCAGCCATTCAATGCCGCGGTGGCCGCCACCTATCCGACCCAGTTCACGCAGAACGTCGGCGACCCGGAGGTGGTGCTCAACAACAACATCTACGCGGTGTTCTTCCAGGACCAGTGGAAGCTGAGCAACCGGGTGACATTCAACTACGGCCTGCGCTGGGACTACGAGGACGTGGTCGGCATCGCCCACGATCGCGACAACTTCGCGCCGCGGCTGGGGCTGGCGTGGGACCTGTTCGGCACCGGCCGGAGCGTGCTGCGCGCCGGCGGCGGCATCTACTACGACCAGGTGTTCCTGAACATCCCCTTGAACGCCGAGAACGCCAAGAAGTTCGTGACCACGCTCATCACCAACCCGGGATACCCGGACCCGCTGGGACCGAATCCCAACCGGACGGGCGGGCCGATCCTTCCGACGCCGAGCACCGTGCGGTTCGCCGACGACAATCGGACGCCCTTCACCCAGCAGGTCACGGTCGGGTTCCAGCAGCAGATCGGACGGAACTTCTCGGTGGCGGCCGACCTGGTGTCGTCACGGGGGCGCAACCTGCTGCGCTCGTCCGACCTGAACTATCCGGATCTCGACGACCCGCTCCGCCGCCGTCCGGATCCGGCCTTCCAGCGGGTGACCGTGGTCGAGACGCTCGGCCGTTCGTGGTACACGGGGCTGCAGATGGGCATCGAGAAGCGCCTCGCCGCCCGCCACGCCTACAGCCTCGCCTACACGCTCGGCGAGACGGAGCGCGACACCGAGGACTTCAACTTCTTCCCGATGGACAATCGCGACTACGCGGCCGAGCGCGGGCCGGCGACCAACGACGCGCGGCACCGGCTGTCGGCGTCGCTCAACGTCGTGCTGCCCGGCGGCGTGCAGCTCGGCACGCTGCTGGCGCTGCGGTCGAAGCTGCCGTACAACATCACGACCGGCGCGGACGACAACCGTGATACCCAGACCAACGACCGACCGGCCGGCGTCGGCCGGAATGCCGGGCGCGGCGCCACGCTGGTGCAGGCCGACCTGCGCGTGACCCGGCCGTTCCAGATCGGCGGGCAGCGCATCGAGGTCATCGGCGAAGCGTTCAACCTGACGAACGAGAAGAACTGGACCAATTTCGACGGCAACCAGCGGTCGGCGAGCTTCGGCCGGCCGAGCGGCGGCGAGAGCACCCGGCAAGTCCAGCTCGGCGTACGCGTGGACTTCTGACCGGGCGGAGGGCGGCGGCTGAATCCGCCGCCCTTCCCCGCGACCGGATGATGCCACCGCGCCCGCATTCCCTCTTGACTACCCGTGCCGATACGCGCATAACAGCGGCATTCGCCACCACAGTTGATTTTCGGCGCGTCCAGGACGCGACGTCAGGAGGGTCTATGTTCCGTGCCGTCGTCGTGTTGTTCGTCATGCTCTCTGCCGCGCTTCCCCACAGCGCGATCGCACAGACCGGGCAGGGCAGCCTGCGCGGGTACGTCCGTGACTCGCAGGGCGGGGCGCTGCCCGGTGTTACCGTGACCGCAACCAGTCCGGAACTCCTGCGGCCGGTCACGGCGGTGACCAATGACGAGGGCTATTACCGCCTCATCAACCTGCCGCCCGGCACCTATGCCCTCGCGGCCGAGCTGGCCGGGTTTTCCGCCTTCAAGCGCGAAGGCATCCTGCTCCGGGCGGGCGCCACGTTCGCCGTGGACGTCGAGCTCGCGCTCGGCACGCTGCAGGAGAGCGTCACGGTGTCCGGGGATTCGCCGATGGTCGAAGTGCTGCGGCCCGGCAACGTCCTCAACATCGACGGCGACTTCCAGCGCAACATGCCGATCCAGGCGCGGCGGAACTGGAGCGATTTCCTGGAGCTGACCCCGGGCGTGATCTCGCGCGGCTTCGATGACGGCAGCGGCCGGCAGGTGTACTTCGGCCATTCCACCGAGCACTTCGCCCACGTGATCCAGCTCGAGGGGATGATCGCGTCGAACTATCACGACGCCCAGGTCACCTACGTGGCGATGGGCACCGACATCGTCAGCGACGTGCAGGTCAAGACCGGCGGGGTCGACGCCTCGTCGCCGATGGGCGTCGGGATGGTGCTGAACGTCCTGACCAAGAGCGGCGGCAACCGGTTCAGCGGCAATGCCGGCTACGCGTATCAACCGTTCAACTGGAACGGCAACAACGTGGCGAACTGCACGACGTTCGTGACCTGCAACAAGAGCGCGACGGGCACCCCGACGACCGCGTACGTGCGGCAGTTCGACGGGTCGCTGGGCGGGCCGCTGCGGCGCGACGCGGTGTGGTTCTTCGGCTCGCTGCGGCGGGCCGTGTCGGCGGCCGGTATCAGCCGCACGTCGCTCGAGGTGGACCGGCTGCGCACGTTCTTCCCGGGCACGCCGCTGTTCGACAACGCGAGCGAGAGCTGGCAGCCGTACCTCAAGGTCTCGGGCAAGCTGGCACCGAACCACGACGCCTCGGCGCTGTATCAGCGCGACCGGCTCATCCTCGAGGGCAACCGCGAGTACAACTACGAGCAGATTCAGGCGCAGTCCACCGGCGGCTCGCTTTACGGCGGCAAGCTGACGTCGGTCTGGGGCGACCGGGTCACGACGACGTTCGTCGGGTCGTACAACAACAAGGGCGGCAACGACATCAGCACCTTCGAGAGCCTCGGCCTGTCGGGCCCGCAGATCATCCTGCACGAACGCGCGACGGTCGGCAGCGGCCGCGCGGTGGGCAGCGGGCGCATCCTCGAGGGCGGCAACCTCCAGTCGTACTCGTTCCAGCCGGCGTCGCAGATCATGCTGCGCGGCGACCTCACCTACTTCCGCGACGGGTGGCGCGGCAGCCACGAGTTCCAGACCGGGTTCTTCATGGCGCCGCGGAGCACCTACGATCAGGTCACCGAGTATGTGAACGACGGCTTCGTGCTCGAGGAGCGGCGGCTGGCGGACGTGGCCAACCCGGCGGCCGGCTTCGTGCCGTTCCACCGTGTCTATCGCGAGCCGCTCACGCTGCAGACGCGGGCCGCCGTCGATCGGAACGTCGGCTTCTACGTGCAGGACAGCTGGCGGCCGGGCAACCGTCTCGTCCTCAACGCCGGGGTCCGCTTCGACTGGGTCCAACGCGAGGACAACGTCTTCGACATCGAGCGGCAGAACAGCTGGCAGGTGGGGCCGCGGATTGGCTTCTCCTACATGCTGACCGGCGACGCCAAGAACATCCTTCGCGGCAGCTACGTGCGTCTGCACGAGCAGATGATGGGCCGCGACGCGATCACGACCTTCGGCGCGGACGGCGCGGCCGCCACCCGGGACGAGTACGATCTGGATGGCAACGGCACGTTCGAAACGTCGCAGACCACGGTGGCGCGGACCACGACACTGGCCTCCTACGAGTTCGACCCCAACATGCACCAGCCGTTCGTGGACGAGTTCATCGTCGGCTTCCGCAAGCAGTTCCCCGGACAGTGGAGCGCCGACGTGTCGTGGATGAAGCGCAGCTACCAGGACACCTACGCCCGCATCGACGTCAACGGCATCTATCCGAGCGGTCCCGGCCAGCCGTTCGGCGGCTTCGGGCTGGTCGATCCCAATCGCGGCGTGGTCTTCCAGCAGACCAACAACTCGTGGAGCACGCTCGAGTGGCAGGCTCTGGAACTGACCGTCGCCAAGAACCTGTCGAACAATTTCCAGGCCCTGATCGGGATCAACCGGCAGTGGCAGGAGTTCGGCGGCACCTGGAACCCGACCGACCCGGCGCGATTCATCCAGCCGGACACGTTCCCGAGCGACACGCTGCTCTACATGCCTCGCGGCAACAACGAGGAGAACAGCCTGCCGATTACGACCGGCACGACGGTACACACCTACGGTCCGACGTGGCAGAAGTACTCGCTGCGGTTCGGGGGCACGTATCACGCGCCCTTCGGCGTGATCGCGGCGCTGAGCTACACCATCCTGGCCGGCCCGTGGTCGGGACCGATCGTGACGCAGCTGCCGGAAGGCGACCCGGCCCTGGCCGTCTACGGCCCGGCCACGTTCCGGCTGGCGAACGGGACCAATGCCAGCAATCCGCTGTCCACGCGGATGCGGTTCGTCTACCCGACGCGCGGCGAGGGCCAGGTGCAGGCGCCGGCCATCAAGACGTTCGGCCTGAAGCTCGGCAAGTCGGTGAAGCTGGGCGGCTCGCGCGAGGTCGAACTCGCCGGCAACCTGTTCAACCTGCTGAACGACGGCAACTACTCGCAGTACAACTACAGCGGCGCGAACGAGCAGTTCAACCCGAACTATCTCCAGATGCGCAACCAGCAGCCCGCCCGCGGCTTCCAGGCCACGGCGGTGTTCCGCTTCTGAGCCCGGTGGCGGGCACGGCGTTCGCGCACGGGCCGGCCCGCCGTGGCCGGCCCGTGGCCCGTTCCGCGGTCCCGCCTGACGGTCGCGTCCGAGGAACACGATGAGGAGACGCACCCTTCTCGTATGGCTGGCGGCCGCGGCACTGCTCGCGCCGGTCGCGGCGCAGCCGGCAGAGGAATTCTCGTTCGCGCTGACCGGGGATTCGATCATCACCCGCCGGCTGGCCGTCTATGACGAGCCGGCCTTCACCCGGGTGATCGCGCTCGTCCGCGGCGCCGACGCCGCGTTCACCAACCTCGAGATGCTGTTCCACGACTACGAGCCCTACGCGATGAGCGCGAGCGGCGGCACCTACATGCGCGCCGAGCCGAGCCTGGTCAAGGACCTCGTCTGGGCCGGCTTCGATCTGGTGGCGCGCGCCAACAATCACAGCGGCGATTACGGCGTGCTCGGCATGAACCTGACCACGAAGTACGTCGCCGAGGCCGGGTTGGTCCAGGCCGGGGTCGGACAGAGCCTGGCGGAAGCGCGGGAGGCGAAGTTCCTCGAGACGCCGAAGGGCCGCGTGGCGCTGATCTCGGTCGCCTCCACCTTTCCCGATCATTCGCGCGCGGGCCGCACCCGCGGGGACATGCCGGCGCGGCCGGGGCTCAATCCCCTCCGCTTCGACACCGTCACCACCGTCACCCCCGAGCGGCTCGCCGCGCTGCGCGCGATTGCCGACGAGGTGACCGGACGGCCCCGCACGCAGGCGCCGGACGAGGCCGGCCTGCCCGCCGAAGGCACGACCCTCAGCTTCTTCGGCCGCCGCTTCACCGCCGGCGCGACGCCGGGCATCCGCACGACGCCCAACCCGCAGGACCTCGAGGAGATCGCCGCCGTGGTCAGGAGCGCGTCCGGCCTGGCCGACTACACGCTAGTGACCGTCCACGCGCACGAGGGCGGACGCGACCGCCTCGTGCCCGCCGACTTCCTCGTCACCTTCGCGCGGGCGATGATCGACGCGGGCGCGGACCTCTTCGCCGGGCACGGACCGCACGTGCTGCGCGGCGTGGAGATCTACAAGGGCAAGCCGATTCTCTACAGCCTCGGCGACTTCATCTTCCAGAACGAGACCCTGCTTCGCCTGCCGAGCGAGAACTACGAGCCCTACAATCTGCCCGCCGACGCGCACGTCAACGATTTCAACGACGCGCGCTACGACTCGGACAAGAGCGGATTCCCCGCCGACCGCCTGATCTGGGAGGCCGTGGTCGCGGTGCCGACGTTTCGCGGCGAGCAGCTGACCGCGCTCGCCTTCCATCCGATCACGCTTGGGTTCGGCGCGCCGCGCAGCGTCCGCGGGCGTCCGCTCTACGCCGGAGGCGCGCTCGGCGAGAAGATCCTGGGCGACCTCACAAGGCTGTCTGGCGCCATGGGCACCACCATCACCGTTCGCGACGGCATCGGCTACGCGGATCTGCCACGCGGTCCGACGAGCGCCCGGCCATGACCCCGCCGCCATGCCCTCGCCGCGGCCGCCGTCGCCATGACGCCGGGCCGCTCGGCCCTTGCCTTCTGGCAAGGTACAGCCTACGCTTGAGCCGCCACCGCGGGCCGTCAGGCCCCATCCCATGAGCGACCGCAAGTACAAGCAGCGCGGCTACCAGGACGACGACCGGGAGCGGCGTCCACCTCGCAGCGATGGATCCGGCGCCGGGCCGCCGCGTCCGGAGCGGGCACCCGGCGCGCCGGCGGGCGCGCGGCGCATCTCGTCAGAGGGCGCCCGCAATCCGAACATGCCGGGCTTTCGCGAGGTCGCACGCTGCGCGCGCTGCGGCACGCTCGTGGATGCGCAGATTTTCTCGCGCAGCAAGTGCGGCAAGTGCAGCCAGGACCTGCAATCGTGCGTGCAGTGCGTCCACTTCGATCCCGGCGCCCGTTTCGAGTGCACGCAGCCCCTCACCGCGCGAATCACGCCCAAGGACGTCGCCAACGACTGCACCTTCTACTCGCCGCGCACCTCGTGGGAGCGCGAAACCTCATCCGCCGCCAGCCACAAGCCATCTGAGCCGTCAGGGGCGAAGAAGGCTTTCGACGACCTGTTCAAGTTCTGAGCTGCGCGGTCGGTCATAATCGATCGATGGCCCTCCTCTCCGCGCAGGACGAACAGATGCTGCGGCAGCATCTCTCCGGCATCGACCGGCCGGTGACGCTGCTGCTCTTCACGCAAACCATCGGGGGTTCCGAGAGCGGGCCCGTCGCCAGGCAGGTGCTGGACGAGATCGCGCGGTTGAGCGATCACGTCACCGTGGTCGAGAAGAACTTCGTCCTCGACGTCGACGATCGCGCGGCCTACGGCGTCGACAAGTCGCCCGCCATCGTGATTCTGGCGAACGGCGAGGACACGCGGATGCGCCTGTTCGGCGCGCCCACGGGCTACGAGTTCGTCGGCCTGGTCGAGGCGATCCTGATCGCCGGCACCGGCATCGTGGAGTTGGAGGACGAGACCCGGACGCTGGTCGACGCCGTCGCCGAACCGACGAGCATCCAGGTATTCAGCACCCCGACCTGACCGCACTGTCCCAGGGCGGTCGTCCTGGCGTTCAAGATGGCCTCGGCCAACCCGCACATCACGGCGGCCGCCATCGAGGCGACGGAGTTCATGGATCTGTCGCGCCGGTTCCGCGTCACCGGCGTCCCCAAGACCATCGTCAACGACACGGTGGAGATCATGGGCGCGCTGCCGGAAGAGATGTTCGTCCGCGCCGCGCTGGGCCTGCCCGATGCGTCGGCGGCCGCCGAGTGATCTAGACTCGTCCCGCCGGCAGCCAGGGAGGATCGTGTGAACAGCCAAGCGGCGCTCCGTGCAGTGGTGTGCGTGCTCTGTGTCGTCCTCGGCGGGTCGGCCGCGGAGGCGCGCCAGGGCAAGAAGGTCTACATCTCGGTGGACATGGAGGGCATCAGCGGGGTCAATGGCGACGACCAGACCGCCGCCGGCCAACCCGAGTACGGCCGTGCCCGCAAGCTGATGGCCGAGGACGCCAACGCGGCGATCCGCGGCGCCTTCGACGGCGGCGCCACCGACGTGCTCGTCAACGACTCGCACGGCAGCCAGCGCAATCTGCTGCCGGAGGACCTCGACCCGCGCGCGCGGCTGATCAGCCACAGCTTCAAGCGTCACGGGATGATGGAAGGGCTCGACGAGTCGTTCGACGCCGTGATCTTCGTCGGTTACCACGCCAAGGCGGACGCGCCGCGCGGGCTCTTCGCCCACACCGGGTCCGGCGTCGTTCGCGATCTCCAGATCAACGGACAGTCCGTGGGCGAGGGCGGCATGAATGCCGCGCTCGCCGCCTGGTTCGGCGTCCCCGTCGTCGCGGTGAGCGGCGACGATGTGGCGATCGCGGAGGTGACGACCGCGGTGCCCGGAATCCGCGGCGTGGCGGTCAAGCGCGCGATCAACATCCGCGCCGTCGAGCTGCGGCCGCTCGCGCTGGCGCGGCGCGACATCCAGGATGCCGCACGCGACGGCGTCCGGGAGGCGAAGAAGCCGGCGCCCGTGCGCCAGGCGCGCTACGACGTCCGGCTGCAGTACCGGAACTTCTCCTTTCCGGAAGTCGCCACGGCGTTCCGCGAGATCGAGCTCGTCGCTCCCGACACCATCGCGTTCAGCCGCGACACGATGCCCGAGGCCTACCGCCTGATCCGGGTGCTCTACCGCTTCATCAATCCCGACTGAACCGGCGCCACGTGGCTCCGCTGGTGCGCGCGCGGGTTCGGCGTGCGGCCCGGCCAGCGCGTGTCAGCCAGGGATCGCCTGTCAATCAGGGGACAGGCGTGCCTGCTGCAGCCGGACGAGCGCCTGCTCCTCCACGTCGGCCGCCATCTGCCGGACGCAGGCCCCGGCGAACTGCACCGTGATGTCGCACAGGATCTCCGCCGGCTCGCCGCTGCCGCGCAGGTGGCCGGCGAGCCAGCATTGCCCGGTCACCACGACGTGCGCCGTCTCCTCGCGCCGTTCGAGCTTGCCCCGCTGCAACGTCGCATCGGGGACGGCGTGCTGCAGGGCCTTGGTGACGAAGCGATACCCGGCCGCTCCGCGCGCGAGCATCAGCACCAGCGGGTCCATCGCCGATCGCCCGAGGCGCGCCTCGAACGGGATGCCGTTCAGCACGAACTGCGACTGGCGCGTGAACAGTCCGTCGGGCAGATCGAGACTGCGGCGGTTGAACAGGTCGATCAGCTCGTCGAGGCGGGCGATCAGGTCCGGGCTGGCCGCCATCGCCCGTCCTGCAAGTGGAATCTCGTTTCCGCCGGCACCTCCCAGCCGTCAATCGTGGGATACGCAGGATCTCCGGGGAGCGTGAGCAGCGCGCTCTCGGCGTCGCGCACCAACTGCGGCTGAATGGTGACGATGGGCGTGGCCCGCGCCCACGCCAGCGCATCGTCCGGGGCGCTGAACCGCGACAGCCGCCTCAGCGTGGTCCACGTCGGCGGCGGGAGCAGCAGGGTATCGTCCAGGCAGCGGGCGATCGCGTCCGCGGGCGCCAGCCAGACCAGCTCGGTCGTCTCGCCCTCGTCATGGGCCGCCTGTTGATCCGGCGGCATCTCGACGATGAAGAAACGCGTGTCGTAGCGGCGGGCTTCGCTCTCGGGCGTGACCCAGTGCGCGAACGGCACCAGGGGGTCGATGCTGACACGTACGCCTGCTTCCTCCGATAGCTCGCGCGCGGCGGCGGTGCGATAGACCATCTCCTGTTCGATGGTGAGGTCGGCGAAGCGCGACCGCGGTTTGGTACCAGCGTCCGGCGGAACCGTCGCCCGTCGCGACCCGGCGGCGTCGGCCTCGTCCACGCGTCCGCCCGGAAACACGTAGGCCCCGCCCATGAACGCGACCTGATCGCTGCGACGCACCATGAGCACTTCGAAGCCGGCCGGCGCCGGTGCCGGCCGCACGACGACGACCGTCGCGGCTGGGCGGGGGATGGCCACAGACATCGGTACAGGATATCGTCTACGCGTGATCAGCCGCGAGGATTCGGGCACGGTCGCCGTCGTCCGCATGGCGCACGGCAAGGTGAGCGCGCTCGACCGTGAGTTCTGCGACGCGATGGTCGCGACGCTGGACGAGGTCGCGCGCGGTCCCGCTCGGGCGCTGGTGGTGACCGGCACCGGGTCGACGTTCTCCGCCGGCGTCGATCTGTTCCGCGTGCTGGACGGCGGTCCTGCCTATCTGGCCGAGTTTCTGCCTTCGCTGGACTCGTTGCTCCACGCGCTGGTCGCCTTCCCCAAGCCCGTCGTGGCCGCCGTCAACGGGCATGCAGTCGCTGGCGGCTGCGTCATCGCCGCGGCCTGCGACCATCGCGTGATGGCGTCCGGCGCCGGCCGCATCGGCGTGCCCGAGCTCATCGTCGGGGTGCCGTTTCCGCCGCTTCCATTCGAGATCGTCGCCGCCCGGGTCGGGCGGCACGTCTTCCGCCAGCTCGTGATCAGCGGCCGCATGCTGCTGCCGGCGGATGCCGCCGGCGCCGGGCTCATCGACGAGGTCGTCGGACCCGACGCGCTGCTGCAGCGTGCCCAGGAGGTTGCCGGCCAGATGGCGCGGATTCCGGCCGCCACGTTCGCGCTCACCAAGCGGGCGTTCACCGACGCGCTGCTGGCGCGCGTCCGCGCCGCCGCGCCGCTCAACGAAGCCGTCGCCGAGGCCTGGCGCAGCCCGGAGGTCACGGCCGGGATCCGCGAGTACCTGGAGGCGACGCTCGGCCGATCGCGTTAGCGGGCGGGGCCGAGGCGCGCGGCGGGCGGGCCGATCGAGGGTGACCAGCGTCTCGATGTGCGTCGTGTGCGGAAACATGTCCACGGGCTGGACGCGCGCGACGCGGTAGCCGGCGTGGAGGATCGCCGGCAGCTCGCCGGCCAGCGCGTCGGGGTTGCACGACACGTAGAGCACGCGCGCGGGCCGCCGTTCGGTGAAGAGCGCGCGCAGGACCCGCGCCGAGCATCCGGATCGCGGCGGGTCGAGAATCGCCTGGTCGAACGGCTCCTGCCCCAACCGCTGCAGGGCGGCTTCCGCCGTCGCGGTCACGAGCCGCACGTGGCCGGGGGCGATCCGGTTGAGCCGCCGGTTGCTGTCCGCGTCCTTCATCGCCTGCGCGTCTTCCTCGACGGCCGTCACGCGGTGACCACGCGCGGCGAGCGCGAGCGTGAACAGACCGCTGCCGGCATAGAGATCCAGGATGTGTCCGGCGGGGGTTGCCGGGATCGTCTCGAGGGCGATCCGCACCAGGATCTCCGCGGCTTCGATGTTCGTCTGGAAGAACGTCGTCGGCGAGAGGAGAAACGACACGCCGCCAACCCGCTCGCGGACGTGGCTGCGGCCAGCGAGGCGCATCGTGTCAGGGCCGACCATGAACGGGCCCGGCTTGTCGTGCACGTTCAGATAGAAGCCGTCGGGCGCGTCTTCGGTGTCGAGAAAGGCTCGCAGCGGGCGGCGCAGGGCCTTGTCGTTGCGCGTCACGACGAGCATGGCCGCGGCCTCGCGCCCGTCGCGCGTGGTGCGCACGATCAGATGGCGGAGGATGCCGCGAAGCGACGGGCCGGCGGCCGGGATCCGTGCGCGTGCCAGGTGAGCGTGCAGCGCCAGCGCCAGGCGGTTGGCGCGGTCGGCGTGCACGGGGCATTCGTCGATGGCGACGACACGGCGGGAGCCGGCGGCGAGATGACCGATGACGGGCGTGCGGCGGTCGGGGCCGTCGCCGAAGACGAACGCGGCTTTCTGTCGAAACTGCCAGGGCGCGCCGCTGTCGTCAACGGCCATGCCGATGGGCGGCTCGACGTGCGGCGCGTCGTGTCCGAGTGACGCGCGGAGCAGTTCGGTCAGCCGCGCCTGTTTGCGCGCGAGCTGTTCGGGGTATGCGAGGTGCTGCCAGTCACATCCCCCACACACCCCAAAATGCCTGCACTTTTCCACAAAGGGGTCGGGTCTCTTTTACGAAACTGCGTACCGCGAAGCGCCGGGGCGCAGAATCTGCCTACCGTACGCCGAGCAGTTCGACTTCGAACAGCAGCGTGGCGTTCGGCGGGATCACTCCCCCAGCCCCCTGCGCCCCGTATCCCATGCCCGGGGGGATCGTCAGCACGCGCGTGCCGCCGACCTTCATCCCCGCGACCCCCTCGTCCCAGCCCGTGATGACGTCCTGAGCGCCCAGTCGGAACTCGAATGGCTCGTTCCGGTCCTTGGAGCTGTCGAACTTGCGCCCCTTGTGATCGGCGGCGCTCGGGTCGTAGAGCCAGCCGGTGTAATGCACGCGCACCGTCATGCCTGACCGTGCCTCGGGGCCGGTGCCCGGGGTGACGTCGTTTCTCTGCAGGGTCGTGATTCCAGAATCGGCCATGGCGGCTGGCTGCCCTTCCTCGGTGGAGTTCGGAGCGTTTCGGTCACCGCCACACCCCGCCGACAGTGCGAGCGCGGTGGTCAGGCCGAACAGAATAATCAGGTATCGATGCACGGCCCCAAACTAACACGAGTGAGAAGGACGATGTCGCGAAAAGGGGATCGGGGTCGGACGGTGAGCTTACCCTCCACTCACGGCTGGAAACTACGTAATCTCGTAACATCGAAGTTGGCTAGAGATTGTTGGCGCAGTGGAGGCAGGGTCTGCTCTATGACTACGAAATATCGTTGACAATCACTACTTAATCTCGTAGATTCAACCGCAACATGCGGCCCGGACTCGCCGCCAGCCTTCTCGACTCCGCGCGCGCCGCGACCCTTTCCGCGCTCGGCAACAGCATCGCCACCTGTCTCTGCCGGCCGACGGTCGTCTTGGCCAGGGTCTGGCTGATGGACGATGACTGCCTCCAATTGACCGGCAGTGCGGGCTTCCCCGCTGGTGGAGGCAGCTACGCGCGTCTGGATGGGACGTTTGGCCGCATTGCCAGCCGTCGCGAACCGCCCGGGCATCTCGCCCTCAGCCGCACTCCCCTCCTCGTGCGATCGATCCGAGGCGACGAATCATGGCTGGCGAACCCAGGCTGGATCGCGCGGCAGGGCGTCCGTTCGTTTCTGAGATTTCCACTGATCGCGCAGGACGAGATCCTGGGCCTGCTCGCCGTGTTCGACCGGTCGGCGCCGAACGAGGCGACCCTTGCCGAGGTCGGGTTCATCGCCGACTTCGCCGCCGCTCGTGTGCACGATCTCCAGGCGCGCGCCGCGCTCGAGCCCGAGGTATCGGCGCTGCCGCCGGCACCCATGGTGCCGGAACCCGCGGCACCCACTGCCCCACCCGCGGCCCCGGCGATCGTCACCCGGGCGGAGCTGCGAGCGTTGGAACGGCACACCATCGAGGCGGCCCTGACCGAGACGCGCGGGCGCGTCTTCGGCCCGCGTGGCGCGGCGGCCCTGCTCGCCATGAAACCCACGACGCTCGCCTCGCGGATCAAGGCCCTGGGTATTCGGTCGATGCGATAATCGATCGATCGACCCGGCGCCGCTCTCGTGCGGAGGGATGGCCGAGTGGTTGATGGCGGCGGTCTTGAAAACCGCTGTACCCGAAAGGGTATCGGGGGTTCGAATCCCTCTCCCTCCGCCAGTAGCAACGGGTCTATTCCTGCTCGATCACCGGCGACTTCCCCCCGCCGCGCCATCGTCGCCCGTTATCCGACAGGTCGAGCTCGACGGGCATCTCGCGCCGCGCGCGCTCGCTCTCTATGCCACGCGTCCCGTCTGACCAGGGCACGTGGCTGCGCACGGGGCACACACGCGCGCGGCATGCGCGACCCGTGCCAACGCGCGCACTTTTCTACATCAGTGTGCAATTCTGACGCGCTCGCCGATCACACCTGCCTGCACCTCGCACGGAATCCCGTGAAAACTCCCAGCAAATCCGCCAACACTGACGCGCACCAGCGCCGGCACGCGCGTTGCTCATGCGCTCGCTCGTGATTCGGCGCGTGTCGCTGCACGACTGAGTACCGCCCGCTGCTCTCACCCACACCCTGACGTGATCGATGTGTCCGTGTTGACTCGACGCGCATGCGCCGTACGCGCCTGTCCGCGCTCCGCCTGATTGGCCCTCCTGCCACCCGGCCGCACGGTTGTTCCGCAATCCCGTTCCTGTGCGTCGCTCGTTCCCCCAAGAGGCGCAGGAGTACTCCGCATGACTCGTTGGTTTGCCGCTTGCTCCCTCCTCGTCGTCGTGTTCGGACTGCCCGCGGGGGCCGGCGCGCAGACGCGCACGGTCACGCTCGAATGGGATCCAAGCACCGACCTCGTCGCCGGCTACGTCGTCTACGTCGGCACCCACCCGCAGATCTACGGCGAGTCCTACGACGTCGGCACGCGAACCTCCTTCGTATATCCGAAGGGCATCCTCGGGGAGCGCTACTACTTCGCGGTCGCGTCGTACGAGACGACACCGGCGATCGCCGGTGCGCCCTCGCTGCCGATCTCGACGGTCATTCCCGGCGCCCCGACGACGATCGTCCTGCAGCCGCCCGACGGTGCAGGATTCCACGGTGCGGCTCGATTGGAGCAACGCCGGACCGCCCATCGCCGAGTACCTGCTCGAAGTCGGCCGGGCGAGCGGTGAGGTGGATCTGTTCGCGGGATCGGCGGGACAGAACACGTCGATCAGCGCCACCGTTGGACCGGGCATCTACTACGTGCGGCTGCGCGGGCGGACGCTGGCAGAGACCTTCGTGCTGTCGAACGAGGTGATCGCGTCCGTCGGGGGGTGCCAGGGCCCGCCGCCGACCCCGACCGGCCTGACCGGCGGCGTGAGCGGCGGCATCGCGAACCTGTCGTGGAATCCAGCCCCGGGCGCGACCTCGTATCTGATTCAGGTCGGGACGGCGCCCGGTCTCGGCGACCTGTTTCAGGGGCCGGTCGGCGCCGCCACGGCGGTATCGGCACCGGTCGCCACCGGGTTCACCGCCTTCGCGCGCGTCGCCGCCGTCAACGCCTGCGGTGTGAGCGGCCCCTCCGCCGAAATCGTGGTGCAGTAACGCCGCCCGCCCGTCGAGCCTGGCGCGCGCGTCAGACCGGCTCGACGCGGCAGGCTGTCGGCTCGATCACCGTCCGGCCGTTCATGAACGGCCGCAGGACCTCCGGGATCAGCACGCTGCCGTCCGCCTGCTGGTAGTTCTCGAGGATGGCAATCCAGGTGCGGCCGACGGCGAGCCCCGACCCGTTCAGCGTGTGCACGAACTCCGCCTTCCCGGTCCCGTTGGGCCGATAGCGGATGCCGGCGCGGCGCGCCTGGAACGCCTCGCAGTTCGAGCACGAGGAAATCTCGCGATAGGTCTGTTGGCTGGGCAGCCAGACCTCGATGTCGTAGGTCTTGGCGGCGGCAAACCCCATGTCGCCGGTACACAGCAGCACGGTCCGATACGGCAGGCCGAGCAGCTGCAGAATCTTCTCGGCGTCGGCGGTCAGGCCTTCCAGTTCGTCGTACGACGTCTCCGGCGCGCTGAACTTCACCAGCTCCACCTTGTCGAACTGGTGCTGGCGGATGAGCCCGCGCACGTCGGCCCCGTACGATCCGGCCTCGCTGCGAAAGCAGGGCGTGTACGACGTGTACTTCAACGGCAGGAGACGGCCGTCGAGGATCTCGCTGCGATAGAGGTTCGTGACCGGGACCTCGGCGGTTGGAATGAGGTAGAGATCCCAGTCGCCGGCAATCTTGAACAGGTCCTGCTCGAACTTCGGCAGCTGCCCGGTCCCGTACAAAGTGCTGCTCGACACGAGGAACGGCGGCGCGATCTCGGTGTAGCCGTGCGCGCTGCCGTGCAGGCCGAGCATGAAGTTGATCAGCGCGCGTTCGAGTTGCGCGCCGGCGCCCATGAGGATGGCGAAACGCGCACCGGACATCCGGGTCGCGCGCTGGAAGTCGAGGATGCCGAGCGCGGGCCCGAGGTCCCAGTGCGGCTTGGGTTCGAACTCGAACGCACGCGGCTCGCCCCAGCTGCGGACGACGAGGTTGTCGGCGGCGCCCCGGCCGACCGGGACGCTCTCGTGCGGGAGGTTGGGAACGGTGGCGAGGAGCCGCGACCGCTGCTGCTCCACGGCGTTGAGCTCGATCTCGAGCTGCTTGATCTTCTGCGCCCGCTGCTTGTTCGCCTCGAAGATGGGCGCCGCGTCGAGGCCCTGCCGCTTGGCCCGCGCCACCTCGTCGCCGGAGGTGTTCTGCTCGCGCTTGAGACCCTCGAGTGCCGGGATGGCGCGGCGCCGCTGCGCGTCGAGCGTCGCCAGGTGCTCCAGCTCGGCGCTCACGTCGATGCCGCGGGCGGCCATCCGCGTGCGGACGGTGTCAGGATGATCGCGAAACAGCGCTGGGTCGAGCATGGTCGGGCCTCCGCGGGCCTGCGCCGCGGTCGGTTCTCCGCACAAGGCGGGAGGGCGGCAGCGACGGACCTGGCGGAGTGGTTCAGATATCCTATAGCGAATGCCCGCTCCCATCCGCAAAGCCGTGTTCCCGGCCGCCGGGCTCGGCACGCGTTTCCTCCCCGCGACCAAGGCACAGCCGAAGGAGATGCTCCCGCTCGTCGACAAGCCGACGATCCAGTACGGGGTCGAAGAGGCGGTGGCGTCCGGGGTGGCGAACCTGATCCTGGTCACCGGTCGCGGCAAGAACGCCATCGAAGACCATTTCGACGTGTCGTCCGAGCTCGAGGCGCTGCTCGAACGACGCGGCAAGCAGGATCAGCTCGAGGAGATCCGGCGCATCTCGAACCTGATCAACGTCAGTTACGTCCGCCAGGGCGAGCCGCTGGGCCTCGGCCACGCGGTGCTCGTCACCAAGGCGCTCGTCGGCGACGAACCCTTCGCGGTCGTCCTCGGCGACGACGTGATCGACGCCGATCCGCCGGCACTGCGGCAGATGATCGACGTCTACAATCGGCTCGACGGGCCGGTCATCGCCGTCGAACGCGTCCCCGAAGCCGACGTGTCGAGCTACGGCATCGTCGATATCGATCCGGCGGAGTCGCTGGGCCCGGCCGTCCATCGCGTGCGCGATCTCGTGGAGAAGCCGCCGCGCATGGACGCGCCGTCGAACCTGGCGATCATCGGACGCTACATCCTGACGCCCGACATCTTCCCCGCGCTCGACGCGACGGCGCAGGACTCGGGCGGCGAGATCCAGCTCACCAACGGCCTGCGGCGGCTGCTGCAGACCCGGCCGATTTACACCTGCGAGATCGCGGGCGTGCGCCACGATACCGGCAACAAGCTGGGCTACCTGAAAGCGATGGTCTACTTCGCGCTCCGCCGGCCGGACCTCGCCGAGCCGTTTCGCGAGTACCTGCAGGGGCTCGACCTGGCGTCACCGGTCAAGCGCTAGATCGACGATCCCGGCAATCGCGACTGGCGCATCCGCGGTTCACCCGTTCGAAAGGTCAGCTTATGCGACGCATCACGCGCGGTGAGTTCCTGGGATTCGGGGCGGCTCTGGCAGGGGCGGGCGGCGCCGTGGCGTCGGCCGGCGGGCTCGGGGCGCTGGCGCAGGCGCCCGCGCCGGGACCGGCCGCCGCGCTCGAGCCCGATCTGGTGGTCGTCAACGCCCGCGTCTACACCGTCGATCCCGCCCTGCCGCGGGCCGAGGCCTTCGCCGTCACGAACGGGCGCTTCGTCGCGGTCGGGTCCTCCGCGGACGTCCGCAACCTGGCCACGGCCCGCACCCGCGTGCTCGACGCGGCTCAGGCGACGGTGACGCCCGGGTTCATCGACACGCACTGCCACGTCAGCGGGGTCAACGAGCTCTACGGCGTCGACGCCAACGTGCGTCGCGTCCGCGAGCTGCTCGGCAACCTGCGGCAGAAGGCCGACAAGACGCCGCCGGGCCAGTGGATCAGCGCCTTCATGTTCGACGACACCAAGCTCGACGTCCCGCTCACCCGCCAGCACCTGGACGAAGTCTCGACCGCACACCCGATCGTCGTCGGCCATCGCGGCGGCCATACCAGCTGGTACAACAGCAAGGCCTTCGAGCTGGCCGGCGTCACGCGCAGCACGCCCGATCCCGATCACGGACGCTTCTTCCGCGACGCCAGCGGCGAGCTGACGGGCCGGGTCGCGGAGCTGGCGCGCAATGTCTTCGCCACGGTGGGCACGCGGGAGACCTTCACCCCGGAACAGCAACGTGAGCGGGGGCGCAGCGGGATGCGGCACATCTCGCAGCTCCTCACCGCGGCGGGACTGACCTCGGTGCACGACGCCGGCGCCGACCGCGACCGCATCCTCGCGTACGAGGACGCGCGGGCGCACGGCGAGCTGCGCCATCGCGCCGGCTTCCTGGTGCGCGGCGCCGCGACGTTCGCCGGCTTCAAGGCCGCGGGCATCCACTACGGGTTCGGCGACGAGTGGATCCGCGTCGGCGGCGTGAAGTACGGCGCCGACGGCTCGGCGTCGGAGCGCACGATGCGGATGAGCACGCCCTATGTCGGCACCAGCGACTACGGCATCCTGACGATGACGCAGCAGGAGATCGACGAGGCGGTCGAGGACGCGCATCGCCACAACTTCCGGGTCGCGGTCCACGCCAACGGCGACGTCACCATCGACATGGTGCTGCAGGCGTACGAGAAGGTGCTGGCCCGGCATCCGCGTCCCGATACCCGGCACCGCATCGAGCACTGCTCGCTGGTCAACCCGGATCTGCTGCGCCGCATCAAGGCCATCGGCGCCATCCCGACGCCGTTCTGGACCTACGCCCACTATCACGGCGAGAAGTGGAAGGAGTACGGCGCCGAGAAGATGCAGTGGATGTTCGCGCACAAGTCGTTTCTCGACTCGGGCATCCCCGTGCCGGGCGCCTCGGATTACGGGCCGGGGCCGTTCGAGCCGCTGATGGCCATCCAGAGCATGGTCACGCGCAAGGACTACGCCGGAAATGTCTGGGGGCCGCGGCAGAAGGTCTCGGTGGACGAAGCGCTGACCATCGCGACCATCAACGGCGCCTACGCGTCGCACGAGGAGCAGCACAAGGGATCGATCACGGCCGGCAAGCTGGCGGATTTCGTGATGCTCGAGCGCGACCCGCACGACGGCGATCCGGACACCATCAAGGACATCAAGATCGTGCGGACCGTGGTGGGCGGCACGACGATGTACCCGGCGTCGGAGCGCTGATCGCGCCGGACCGGTAAGGCGGCTTCGGCGAGACGGGACGCCGCCCCGCTGCGCCGCGTGAGCGTGCGACTCAGTCGCTGGTCTTGGACGAGCGCGACGTGCTCTCGCTCGCGGCGGGCTTCGGCGCCGGGGTCTCCGGCTTCGCCGCGCTCGACGTGTCGGAGGTACTCGATCCGCCGGTGCCTTCGCTCTTGCTCGCGGCCGCCGCCGGCTTTCCGGCACCGCCCTCCTTGGCACCATCCTTGGCGCCGGCACCATCCTTGGCGCCGTCCGCGGATCCGTCGGACTTCCCTGCCCGCGCGTAGTCGGTGATGTAGAAGCCCGAGCCCTTGAACTGGATCGCCGGAGACGACGGCAGCTTGGCGACGGCGCTGCCGCACTTGGGACAGGCGGCGATCGGCGGGTCGGTGTACTTCTGGATCACCTCGAAGCGGTGCTCGCAGGCTTCACACTGATATTCGTACAGCGGCATAAGGGTGGTGTCCGCGCGGGCGATCGTTACTCCAGGACCGCGTCTGCCGGCCGGGCGCTGTGGCCGTCGTTCGTGCTGCCGAGCATCAGCCGCCTGAGCGCCCACAACGGCGCCGAGCCACAGGCGAGCAGCGAGTCGTGAAAGGCGCGCAGCGAGGGCTTGCCCGGCTGCTGCTCCTGCCACTCGCGCCGCAGCTTGAGCAGTCCGAGCTTGCCGACGCTGTAGACGAGATACGTCGGGTCGAACGTCCCGCGTTCGGCCTCCGAGCGGGCGGTCGACTCCTCCAGGAACGCCTCGTCGCGGAAGAACCGCATGCCCTGCTCCACCGACCAGTCGTCGGTGTGCAGCCGGATGCCGACGACGAAGCGGGCGAGGCGGACGAGCGACTTGGCGAGCTGGCCGAGCTTCAGCGTGTAGTCGCGCCCGCCGAAGCCGGCCTCGATCATCATGTGCTCGCAGTAGTGCGCCCACCCCTCGATGTACGACGCCGGCGCGAACAGGGTCGAGCGCCGGACCTTCGACTCCATCTTGCGCAGGTGCTGGACGTGGAGATAGTGGCCGGGGAAGACCTCGTGAATCGAGATGTTCCAGAGCGCCGGGATGTTGAAGTCGCGCAGGTGCTCGAGCTGCCGATCGCGCGGCCACGACGGATCGGCGTCGGTCAGGTAGTACATCGCCCGCGTGGTCCGGGTCTCGAACGGCCCGGGCGTCCACAGGCTGGCTGACGCCCAGCGCATGAACTCCGGCGTCGGTCCGACGTCGACGGCGGCCTCGGCCGGCAGGGTCACGATCGAATTGCGCTGCAGGAACGTCTGCAGCTCGGCGACCTGCTCGCGGGCGGTGGCGAGCAGCTGGCCGGGCTGCGGATGCGTCCGCTGTTTCGCCTTGCGCCAGGACTCGATCGGGTCGCCGCCGTTGAGGCGACCGGCCAGCGTGCGGAACTCTTCCTGCGTGGTTCGCAGCTCGCGTTCGGCAATCGCCAGCAGGCGGTCGATCGGCAGCGAGATCCCCTCGTCGAGCCGCAGCTTCTGCTCGAAGGCCTCGCGGCCCAGGCGGAACGACGACTTCGCCCTGGGCCGCTGCTCGGTCTCGAGATGCTCGACGTAGGCGCCGACCGCGTGCACCGCTTCGCTGGAGGCGTCGGCGAGATCGGCGAGCAGGTGGAGATCGTCCACGCCGCGGAACGCGCGCGGCACGTCGCCGTCGATGAACGACATCACGCCGCGAAGCGTGTCGACGCCGACCTTGATGAAGATCGCCGGCGGTTCCTTGACGTTGTCGCGCGCGGCCTGAATCAGCCGGGGAATCTGCCGCAGCTTGGACAGCACCCGGCGGGCCCGCTCAGACTCCGGCGCGTAGTCGAAAATCGCCTGCGGCATGAGACTCGAGGCGATGGTCGCGCCGTAGACGTACGGGTTCCTTTCCCACGACCGGGTCGTTTCGAGGTCGAACTGGCGGGCCCGGATGTTGGCGGCGATGATCGCGTGCTCGGTCTGCTCGGTTTCCGGCAGGCCGGCGACCGGGATGGCGTCGAGGCGCCGGGCGAAACCGGCCAGGGCGCTCAGGTGGGTGTCGATGGCCGGGCGGCGAAAGTCCTCCAGCAGGTCGTCGTGCAGGTGAACCCCGTCCAACGTGGCGCGGCTAGGCTCGACCTCGTAGAGATGATTGAGGTAATCGTCGACAAAGTGCGGGAAAGGTTCGGCGGCGTGCATTGACCCTTCGATGGAACGCGGTCCGGGAGACCTGCCGGCTCGACCGGCGTTGGGTGAACTCCCAATCGTACAATAAAATCCGCGGGATGGACGGCCCGGTGTCGGGGACGCTGTTCGTCGTCGCCACGCCGATCGGCAACCTCGAAGACATCACCCTGCGCGCGCTGCGAGTCCTGCGCGAGGTGGCGCTGGTGGCCGCCGAAGATACCCGGCGGACGGGTAACCTGCTGCGGCACTACGGGATAGCGACCCGCCTGCTGAGCCTGCACGAGCACAACGAACACGCGCGCGTGGCCAGGCTCCTGCCTCGCCTGGCGGCGGGGGAGTCGGTGGCGCTCGTCAGCGACGCGGGCACCCCGGGGATCTCCGATCCGGGTGCGCGCCTGGTGCGCGCCGCCCGCGACGCGGGCGTGCGGGTCGAGCCCGTTCCGGGCCCCAGCGCGGTGACGGCCGCGCTCAGCGCCGCGGGGCTGGAGTTCGACCGCTTCTGTTTCGGCGGTTTCCCCCCTGCCAGGTCCAAGGCCAGGAAAGAATGGTTCGACTGGGTCAAATCGCAAGGTGGCCCCGTGCTCGCCTTCGAAGCGCCGCATCGCCTGCAGAGGACACTGGCAGACCTCGCCACTATTTTGGGCAATCAGCCTATTATTGCCGTCCGAGAGTTGACCAAGGTTCACGAAGAGTGGTTGGAAGGGTCCGCTGCGGACCTCGCGGAGGCTCATCCTGCGCCGCGGGGCGAGTTCGTCCTCATCATTCCGCCGAACGTCGGCGCCAAGGACGAACCCAGGACAGCGGACGACTCCGAGATCCTCTCTGTTTTTGGGCAAATAACAGATTCTGGCGGTGGCAGTCGTCGGGACGCTATCCAGAAAGCCTCGAGACAACTCGGAATTTCGGCCAGGTCAGTGTACGCCGCCATCGAACGCGCCAAGCATTCTGTTGAATGACCGAATTGCCAGCGAGAACTCCCAACCGCGGCTCCTCCCGAGGCCCGAGAACTCAGGTACCCTAAAGAGCTCGCAGGTCTTTCGCAGCCAATGTCACCCGACCTCCACATCGTCATCCTCGCCGCCGGCAAGGGAACGCGGATGAAGTCCGCCATGCCCAAGGTGCTTCACCGGGTGGCGGGGAAGTCGCTCATCGAGCGCGTCCTCGACGTCGCCGACACGCTGAAGCCCGCGACCGAGACGCTCGTGGTCGGCCATGGCGCCGACCAGGTGCAGGCGCACCTCGGGTCCCGCGCCGCCCTGCAGTTCGTCGTCCAGGAACCGCAGTTGGGAACCGGACACGCCCTGTTGCAGGCCGCGCCGGTGCTGCGCGGCCGCTCGGGGACCGTCGTGCTGCTGTCGGGCGACGTGCCGCTGCTGACGCCGCAGGCGCTGCACGGCCTCGTGGCGGCGCACCAGGAGGCGAACGCGGCGGCCACGGTGCTGACGGCGGTGCTGGATCGGCCGTATGGCTACGGCCGCGTGGTGCGGTCCGGCGGGCGCATCACGCGCATCGTCGAAGAGCGTGACGCCTCGCCGGCGCAGCGTGAGATCCGTGAGATCAATTCGGGCATCTACGCGTTCGCGCTCGAGCCGCTCTTTCCGTCGCTCGAAAAGATCGCCGCCGAGAACGTGCAGGGCGAGTACTACCTGCCCGATCTGGTAGCCATCTACCGCCGGCGGCGCCGCGTGGTCGGCACGCACACCCTCGCCAACGCCGCCGAGATTCGCGGCATCAACAGTCGAACAGAGCTCGCAGAGGTCAGTGCCATGGTGCGACAGCAGAAGAACGAGGAATTGATGGCGGCGGGCGTGACGCTCATCGACCCGGCGACCACCTACGTGGACACCGACGTGGAGATCGGCGCCGATACGGTCGTCCACCCGTGCGTCTTCCTCGAGCGCGGCACCAGGATCGGCGCCGCCTGCGAGATCCACGCCGGCAGCCGCATCGTCAACTCCACGATTGGGGACCACGCGGTGATCCGCAATCACAGCGTGATCGCCGACGCCACGATCGCCGCCGGCGCGGCGGTCGGCCCCTTCGCGCACTTGCGGCCCGGCGCCCGCGTCGGCGCCAACGCCCGCGTCGGGAACTTCGTCGAGCTCAAGAACACGACGCTGGGCGACGGCAGCAAGGCGAATCACCTCTCGTATCTCGGCGACGCCACGATCGGCGCGCACGTCAACATCGGCGCCGGCACGATCACCTGCAATTACGACGGCATGGCGAAGCACCAGACGGTCATCGCGGACGAGGCATTCGTCGGCAGCGACTCGACGCTGATCGCGCCGGTCACCATCGGTCGCGGCGCCTACGTCGCCGCGGGCTCGGCCATCACCTCCGACGTACCGGCCGGCGCGCTCGGCATTGCTCGGGCGCGGCAGGACAATCGCGACGGCTGGGTGCAGGCACGCGCGCGGCGCCGGACGCCTGCCGATCCGGGACCGGCTGACGCCGCGACGGGCGTGGAGGAGGTGTAGTTCTGTGAACTGGCGGGCCCGCCTCGAAACCTGACAAGATCACAGCGCTATGTGCGGCATCATCGGCTACATCGGCCCCAAGCCCGTCGTGCCCGTCCTGATCGACGGGTTGCGCAAGCTCGAGTACCGCGGCTACGACTCGGCCGGGGTCGCTGTCGTCAACGGCCACGGC
Source organism: uncultured Acidobacteriota bacterium (assembly GCA_963707795.1). Classification (GTDB taxonomy): domain Bacteria; phylum Acidobacteriota; class Vicinamibacteria; order Vicinamibacterales; family UBA2999; genus JACCSI01. The sequence continues at coordinate 3,973,576 of OY970174.1, forward strand.
ATCGACGTGCGGCGCAGCGCCGGCAAGCTGGCCAACCTCGAGCAGGCCATCGTCGAGACGCCAATCGCGGGCATCTACGGGCTCGGGCACACCCGCTGGGCCACTCATGGCCGTCCGACCGAGGAAAACGCCCACCCGCACCGCGACTGCACCGGCCGCATCGTCGTCGTGCACAACGGCATCATCGAGAACTATCTCGAGCTGAAGCAGGAGCTGCAGGGCCAGGGCCACGCCTTCGTCACCGAAACGGACACCGAGGTGGTGGCGCACCTGGTCGAGGCGGAGGGGCGGGGTGACGGGCTGGAGCAGGCGGTGCTGCGGGCCATGGTGCGGCTGCGCGGGCTGTTCGCCATCGTGCTGATTTCGGCGGACGACCCGGAGAAGATCGTCGCCGTCCGCAACGGCCCGCCGGTGGTGGTCGGGCTCGGCGACGACGAATGGTTCGTCGCCTCCGACATTCCCGCCATCCTGCAGCACACGCGCGACGTCGCCTTTCTCGACGATGGCGAGATGGCGGTCGTCACCCGCGCCGGCGCCCGTTTCTGCGACCTCGCGGGGCGCCCCCTCGACAAGCGGCCGCAGCGGGTCACCTGGGATCCCGTCCAGGCGGAGAAGGCCGGCTACAAGCACTTCATGCTCAAGGAGATCTTCGAGCAGCCGACCGCGGTCCGGGAGACGATTCTCGGCCGCGTCTCCCGCGACACCGGGCTGGTGTTCCTCGACGAGATGGCGCTGACCGACGAGGACTTCGGCGCCATCGACAAGGTGCTGCTGGTCGCCTGCGGCACGTCATGGCACGCGGCACTGGTCGGGAAGTTCCTGATCGAGCAGCTCGCCGGCGTGCCGACCGAGGTGGACTACGGGTCGGAGTTCCGGTATCGGCGGCCGATCGTGACCCGGCGAACGCTGGCGGTGGTGATTACCCAGTCGGGGGAGACGGCCGACACGCTGGCCGCCCTGCGCGAGGCCAAGGCGCGCGGCGCCCGCAGCCTCGCCATCTGCAACGTCGTCGGCAGCATGGCGACGCGGGAGGCCGAAGGCACCCTCTACACCCACGCCGGACCCGAGATCGGCGTCGCCTCGACCAAGGCGTTCACCTGCCAGCTGGTCGCGCTCCATCTGCTGGCGATGTACCTCGGCCAGGTGCGCGGCACGCTCACCGAAGCGCGCCGGCATGCGCTGATCGAGGACCTGCTCGACCCTGCCCAAGCTGCTGGAGACGGTGCTGCACACCAGCGCCCAGATCGAGGAGATCGCCGCGCGCTTTCACACCCGTGCCGATTTCCTCTTCCTCGGGCGCGGCATCCACTATCCGATCGCGCTCGAGGGGGCGCTCAAGCTCAAGGAAATCTCCTACATCCATGCCGAGGGCTATCCGGCAGGGGAGATGAAGCACGGCCCCATTGCCCTCATCGACGAACAGATGCCGATCGTCGCGCTGGCCACGAACGATCACGTCTACGAGAAGATGTTGAGCAACATCCAGGAGGCCAAGGCGCGCGGCGGCACCGTCATCGCCATCGCGACCGAAGGCGACCGCATGCTCTGAACGCCTGCTCGACCCCAGCCGCGACTCGATCATCGCCGTTCCTGCCACGCCGCCGGAGCTGGCGCCGATCGTCACCGTGGTGCCGCTGCAGCTCATCGCGTATCACATCGCGGTGCGCCGCGGCTGCGACGTCGATCAACCGAGGAACCTGGCGAAGTCGGTCACGGTAGAATAAGGGATCAGGGATCGGGGGCCGGACCGCACGGTCCGGCCGCAGGGCCCTGGCCCCCGACACATGGATCTGCTCTCCTCGCTGAACCCTGAACAACAGGACGCCGTGCGCCACACGCGCGGGCCGCTGCTCATCCTGGCCGGCGCCGGATCGGGCAAGACCCGCGTCATCGCCCATCGCATCGCCTATCTCGTCGCCGAGCAGCGCGTCCCCACCGATGGCGTGCTGGCGGTCACCTTCACCAACAAGGCGGCGGAGGAGATGCGCACGCGGGTGGAGAGCCTGCTCGGCACCAACTGCCGGGCGATGTGGATCTCGACGTTCCACGCGCTGTGCGCGCGCCTGCTGCGACGCGAGGCGCCGGACATCGGCCTGTCGCGCGACTTCGTCATCTACGACTCGGCCGACCAGCAGTCGGTGGTCAAGATGCTGCTGAAGGAGTACGGCCTCGACGACAACTCCTACCAGCCGCGCGCGGTGCTGAGCCGCATCAGCCATGCCAAGAACCGCATGGAGGGCCCGGAGACCTTCGACACCAGCTGGAACCCGCGCGATCGCGAAACCGGGCGGATCTACGCCGGCTACCAGCGTGCGCTCACCGAGGCGAGCGCGCTCGACTTCGACGACCTGCTGCTGAAGACGGTGGACCTGTTCGAGCGCGTGCCCGCCGTGCGCGAGCGCTATGCCCGGAAGTTCCAGTACGTGATGGTGGACGAGTATCAGGACACCAACCGGCCGCAGTACCTGTTGATCAAGCAGCTCGCCGGCGTGCACCGCAACCTGGCCGTGGTCGGCGACCCGGACCAGTCGATCTACAAGTGGCGCGGCGCCGACCTGCGCAACATCCTCGACTTCGAGAGCGACTTTCCCGGAGACCGAAATCGTCCGCCTCGAACGCAACTACCGCTCCACCCAGGTCATTCTCGACGCCGCCTCCGCCGTGATTGCCAACAACCGCAATCGCAAGGAGAAGACGCTGTGGACCGAGCGCAAGGGCGGGGCGAAGATCGTCTACTTCCGCGGCGCCGACGAGCTCGAGGAAGCCGACTACATCACCCGGGTGGCGCGGCACACGCTGGGCGAGAACATCGAGCACACCATGGCGGTGCTCTATCGCACCAACGCCCAGTCGCGATCGGTCGAGGACGGGCTGCGCCAGGCGAACATCCCGTACCTGGTCCTCGGCGGCGTCGGCTTCTACGAGCGCAAGGAGATCAAGGACGCGTTGTCCTACCTCAAGCTCGTGCTCAACCCGTCCGACGACGTGGCGCTGCGCCGGGTGATCAACGTGCCGCCGCGCGGCATCGGCAAGGGCGTGATGGACGCGCTCGAACAGGTCGCGCTCGACGAGGCGCCCGGCGACATGCCGCCGCTGCTCGCCGGCCTGCAGACCGCGCCGGTCGCGCGGTCGTTGTGGAACCGGCTGGTCACGGCCGTGGACGAGCGGCGGCTCAATCCGCGCCAGGTGGCGGCGCTGGCGGCGTTCCGCGACCTCATCGTGTCGCTCGCCGACGTGGTCCGCCGCGAGTCGGTGTCGATCGCGCTCGGCAAGGTCCTCGACCAGTCCGGCTACCTCCGCGACCTGCGCGAGGATCGCAGCGAGGAGGCCCAGGGCCGGATCGAGAACCTGATGGAGCTGGTCTCCGCCGCGCGCGAGTACGAAACCCGGGAACCGGATCCGTCGCTCGGCGGGTTCGTCGATCGGTTGTCGCTCCTCTCGGACGTGGACAAGGAACAGGGCGGCCGCGACGCCCGCGTGCTGTTGATGACCCTGCACTCGGCCAAGGGGCTGGAGTTCCCGGTGGTCGTCATCGCCGGGCTCGAGGAGGGCCTGTTCCCGCACTCGCGCGCCGCCGAGGACGAGGCGGAGCTGGAAGAGGAGCGGCGGCTGTGCTACGTCGGGCTGACGCGGGCGCGGTCGCGCCTGGTGCTGACCAGCGCGGCGCGCCGGCGCGTGTTCGGCGACTACCAGGGCACCCAGCCGTCACGGTTCCTCGACGAGATCCCGGCCGACCTGGTCGAGCAGGAGTTCGCGGCGCATACCTCGCCCTACGCGGGCACGCGGGGGGGCTGGGAATACAAGGCCAATCCCTACGGACGCGGCGGCGGGCGCTCACGCACGCCGCGGGCACGCGAAGAGGCGACGATCTTCGACGACGCGCAGGAAGACCAGTCGGACACCGGCGCCCTGGCGCCCGGCCGGAAGGTCCGGCACGGGCACTTCGGGCTGGGCACCGTGGTCAGCGTCGAGGAGCTCGACGACGACATGAAACTGGTGGTGCGTTTCGCGTCGGTGGGGACCAAGACCCTGCGGGCCCGGTACGCCAAGCTCGAGCTCGCCTAGCAGTCCGTCCCCGCTGAAGCAGGACCAGATCGCGCGACGCGGCGCCCCGGGTCAGGCGCCCTGGATCCGCGTGATGATCGACCGCCCCTCGCGCCGGGTCCCGTCCATGGTGCCAGCCACGCGCTGGATGGTGACGATCAGCGTCTTGGCCGCCACCTCGCCGTCCGTGCGCGCACCTGGGCGTTGACGGTCACGTCCTTGGAGATGAGCTCGCCCTGGAACTTCTCGGCGCTGAACGCCGGCTGCCCGGGCTGGGTCAGCGACGCCTCGGCGGTGCCGGTCTGGGCACTGACGGCCGAGCGGGCGGCGGCGGTGGCCTTCTGATACATGGTCGTGTCGGCCCGCCACTTGTCCCATTCGCCTTTCATCTGCAGCTGGGCGGGCGTCATCTTCGCCGCCGGATCGCGTTCGAGCTTGACGATCTGCTCCAGGGCCGGGAGGTTGGCGTTCTGGTAGTCGAGCTTGCGCTTGCGGAAGTCCGCTTCCTCGGCGACGGCTTTCTGCTCGGCGGCAATCAGCGTCTGGAAGTCGAGCGGCGTCCGCCGTTCCTCCGAGACGGCGGCGATCTCGAAGTCGGTGACTTCGCCCTGCTCGCGCGGGCTGAACTCGACCGCCGACATCATCGCCAGCGTCGCGTTGTCGCGGGCGCGGGCGGCGCGGAAGAACTGGTTGAGGAACTGCTGCTCCGGAGGACGCGAGCAGGCCGTCGCCAGCAGCGCGAGTGGAGCCATCACGAGAGCGATCGCGACCGTCGCGCGGACCTTCGATTCTGACATCTAGCCCTCCTCTGGCGGAGAAACTACTACTTCTTCGTCCCGCTCGACAAGGGCGACCGAGACCACGCTGTCTTCCTCGCCCAGATCCATCACCCGAACGCCCTGTGTCGCGCGGCCGATGGTCCGGATGGCGCCGGCGGGGGTGCGCAGGATCTTGCCCTGTTCGGTGATGACCAGCAGCTCCTCGTTCTCGTGCACTTGTGCGATGCCGACGACGAGGCCGTTCTTGTCGGTGATCTCGAGGTTCTTCAGGCCGAGGCCGCCGCGGCTCTGCACCCGGTACTCCTCGAGATCGGTGCGCTTGGCGTAGCCCTTCTGCGTCACCGTCAGCAGCGTGCCGCCGGGCTTGACCACCTCCATCGCCACGACTTCGTCGCCGGTGCGCAGCTGGATGCCGCGGACGCCGTAGGCGGTCCGGCCCATGCTGCGCACGTCGCTCTCGCTGAAGCGGATGGCCATGCCCTGCTGGCTGCCGATGAAGATCTGGCTGTCGCCGTCCGACAACCGCACCGCCATCACCTCGTCGTCGGTCTCGACGCCCATGGCGATGATGCCGCCGGCGCGCGGGTTGCTGAACGAGGCGAGCTCGGTCTTCTTGATCGCCCCCTTGCGCGTCCCCATGACGACGAAATGCCGCTCGTCGAACTCCTGCACCGGCAGCATCGCCGCCGTCTTCTCGCCCGGCTGCATCTGCACCAGGTTGGCGATGGCCTTGCCGCGGCCGTCCGGGCCGACGTCCGGGATCTCGTGCACCTTCAGCCAGTAGGCGCGGCCGCGGTCGGAGAACACCATCATGTAGGCGTGGGTCGAGGCGACGAACAGGTGGTTGACCACGTCCTCCTCGCGCGTGCGCATGCCGATGCGCCCCTTGCCGCCGCGGCGCTGGTTCCGGTAGGTCGAGATCGGCGTGCGCTTGATGTAGCCGGTGTCGGTCACGGTGATGGCGACGTCCTCGTCGGCGATCAGGTCCTCGATGCTCAGTTCCCCTTCCTGGTCGAGGATCTGGGTGCGCCGATCGTCGCCGAACTTGCCCTGCACCGCGCGCAGCTCGTCGATGACGATCTGCAGCAGCAGCCGTTCGCTGGCGAGGATCTCGCGCAGGCGGCTGATGACCGCGACCAGCTCGGCCAGCTCGTCGAGGATCTTCTGCCGCTCCAGGCCGGTCAGGCGCTGCAGCTGCATGTCGAGGATGGCCTGCGCCTGCAGCTCGCTGAGGCCGAACTGCGTGATCAGGCCGCCCTTGGCCTCGAGCGGGTTGCGGGCGCCGCGAATCAGGGTGATCACCGCGTCGAGGTTGTCGAGAGCGATGCGCAGGCCTTCGAGGATGTGCGCGCGCGCCTCCGCCTTGCGCAGCTCGAACTGGATCCGCCGCCGCACCACCTCGCGGCGGAACTGGACGAACTCGTCGATGATGTCGAGCAGCGTCAGCACCCGCGGCCGGCCCGCGACGATGGCCAGCATGATGATGCCGAAGGTCTGCTGCAGCTGCGTGTGCTTGTAGAGGTTGTTGAGGATGACCTCGCCGACCTCGCCGCGCTTCAGCTCGATGACGACGCGCATGCCGTCGCGGTCGGATTCGTCGCGGATGTCGGAGATCCCCTCGATCGTCTTCTCGCGCACCAGGTCGGCGATCCGCTCGAGCAGCCGCGCCTTGTTCACCTGATAGGGGATCTCGGTGATCACGATCTGCACCCGGTCGCCCTTGCGCATCGGCTCGACCTCGGCGCGGGCGCGCATCTGGATGCCGCCGCGGCCGGTCAGGTAGGCCTCGCGAATGCCGGTGCGGCCGACGATCAGGCCGCCGGTGGGGAAGTCGGGGCCCGGGATGCGCTCGACCAGCCCGCGCAGCTTCTGCTCGCGGGTGAGCGCGGCGGCGCCGTCCGGGGCCAGCAGTGTCGTCTCGATCAGCCAGATGGTGCCCTCGATCACCTCGCGCAGGTTGTGCGGCGGCACGTTGGTCGCCATCCCGACGGCGATGCCGGACGAGCCGTTCACCAGCAGGCTGGGGAAGGGCGTCGGCAGGACGGTGGGCTCGTGCGTCGTCTCGTCGAAGTTGGGGACGAAGTCGACCGTGTCCTTGTCGAGATCGGCCATCATCGACTCGGCGACCGCCTCGAGTCGGGCCTCGGTGTAGCGATAGGCCGCCGGCGGGTCGCCGTCCACCGACCCGAAGTTGCCCTGGCCGTCGACCAGGGTGTAGCGCATGTTGAAGTCCTGCGCCAGCCGCACCAGCGTGTCGTAGGCCGGGGCGTCGCCGTGCGGGTGATAGTTGCCGATGACCTCGCCGACGATCTTGGCGCACTTGCGATAGGCGCGGTTCGACGCCAGGCCCATCTGCCGCATCGCGTAGAGCACCCGGCGGTGCGCCGGCTTGAGGCCGTCGCGCACGTCGGGGAGCGCCCGCCCGATGATCACGCTCATCGCGTAATCGAGGTACGAGCGGCGCATCTCGTCTTCGATGTTGACCGGGATTCGTGACTCTGTGTTCATGCGTCGGTGATCGGGTCAGGCGCCGGGCCGGCACGGCCGCGGCCGCGTGCGGCGCGGGTCAGATGTCGAGGTTGCGGACATCGAGGGCGTGTTCTTCGATGAACTTGCGGCGCGGCTCGACTTGATCGCCCATCAGGGTGGTGAACATCTGGTCCGCTTCGGTGTGGTCGTCGGCCTTCACCGACAGCAGCGTCCGCGTCTCCGGGTTCATCGTCGTCGCCCACAGCGTGTCGGGGTTCATCTCGCCGAGCCCCTTGTAGCGGTTGACGGCGATGCCCTTGCGGCCGAGGGCGATGAAATGCTCGACGAACTCGTCGAGCGACCTGAGGTGCAGCGGGCCGGAGTCCTTCTTCGCCGCCTTGGCCACGCCCGCCGGCGGCGGCGGCGCCGTGCCCTCGACGCCCAGCTCCTCGAGCGCGCTCTGTTCCGCCGCGGTGCGCTCGACGGCGATCATCTCGCCGGCCTCGTCCACCGGTTCCTCGTCACGGGCCCCGGCCACGGTGCGGATCTCGACGTGGCCCTGCCGCATCGCCCGCACGACGTCGCGGATGTCGGCGTAGCTGGCGGCCAGCGTCCGGTATTCGCCGGCGGCGATGAAGTCCACGCCGATGCAGTGCACGCGCGGGTAGCCGAACGAGCGGTCGGCGATGCGCAGCTGCCAGGCATTGTGCTCGTCGTCACGCACCACCGAGACGTCGCGCACCGGCGTGGTCAGCTGCAGCGCCAGGTTGGCGAGCGCCGCCTCGTCGGCGAAGAAGCCGCCGTCGCGCACGTCGCGGTCGAGCAGCGCCTCGACCACGTCGCGGAAGTGGCCGCGGCGCTCGACCGCCTGCATCACCCGGCGGTAGCCGATGACGCCGTGCAGCAGCCGCTCCAGCCCCTCGCCGAACAGCTCCGACCCGTCGGCGAGGGTGACGTGCCGCGACTCGACCGCGCGATGCACCAGGTAGTTCTCCAGCGCCCGCTCGTCCTTGATGAAGGTCTCCTGCCGCCCGCGCTTGGCGCGGAACAGCGGCGGCTGGGCGATGAAGACGTGCCCGTTCTCGATGAGCGCGGTCATCTGGCGGTAGAAGAACGTCAGCAGCAGGGTGCGGATGTGCGAGCCGTCGACGTCGGCGTCGGTCATGATGATGATGCGGTGGTAGCGCAGCTTGCCGATGTCGAAGTCCTCGGTGCCGATGCCGCAGCCGATGGCGGCGATGATGGTCTTGATCTCGTCGGAGCTCAGCATCTTGTCGATGCGCGCCTTCTCGACGTTGAGAATCTTGCCCTTGATCGGCAGGATCGCCTGAAAGCGGCGATCGCGGCCCTGCTTGGCCGAGCCGCCGGCCGACTCGCCCTCGACGATGTAGATCTCCGCCTGCGCCGGGTCGCGCTCCTGGCAGTCGGCGAGCTTGCCGGGCAGCGAGCTGCCGTCGAGCGCCCCCTTGCGCCGCACCAGGTCGCGCGCCTTGCGCGCCGCCTCGCGCGCGCGGGCGGCGTCGATCGCCTTCATCAGCACCCGCTTGGCGACCGTCGGATTCTCCTCGAGATAGGCGCCGAGCCGGTCGTTGACGATCGACTCGACGATGCCCTTGACCTCGGTGTTGCCGAGCTTGGTCTTGGTCTGGCCCTCGAACTGCGGCCGCGGAATCTTCACGCTGATCACCGCCGTCATCCCCTCGCGGATGTCGTCGCCGCTGATCGTGGCGTCCTTCAGATCCTTGGTCAGGTTGTTGTGCTGCGCGTAGTAGTTGACCGTGCGCGTCAGCGCCGAGCGGAAGCCGGACAGGTGGGTGCCGCCCTCGTGCGTGTTGATGTTGTTGGCGAACGAGAACTCCTGCGGGTTGTAGCCGTCGTTCCACTGCAGCGCGATCTCGGCGTCGATGCCGTCGCGGTCGCCGCGCATGTAGATCGCCTTCTCGTTGACCAGTCCCTTGTTCTTGTTCAGGTGCTCGACGAACGAGACGATGCCGCCGTCGTAGTGGAAGTTGTGGCTCTTGCCGTCGCGCTCGTCGTCGAGCGTGACGGTGACGCCGCCGTTGAGGAAGGCGAGCTCGCGCAGGCGCTGCGCCAGCGTGTCGAAGCTGAACTCGATGGCCTCGAAGATCTGCGGAGTCGGGCTTGAAGGTGACCTTGGTGCCGCGCTTCTTGGTGGTGCCGGTCACCACCAGGTCCCCCTGCGGCGCGCCGCGCTCGTAGGTCTGCTGGAACACCTGGTCGTTGCGCCAGATCTCGAGTTCGAGGCGCTCCGAGAGCGCGTTGACCACCGAGACGCCGACACCGTGCAGCCCGCCGGAGACCTTGTAGCTGTTGTTGTCGAACTTGCCGCCGGCGTGCAGCACCGTCAGCACGACCTCGGCCGCCGAGCGGCCACTCTCGTGCAGGTCGGTCGGAATGCCGCGGCCGTTGTCGATCACGGTCACCGAGTTGTCGATATGGATGGTGACGTTGAATCTCGGTGGCAAACCCGGCCAGCGCCTCGTCGATGGAGTTGTCGACGATCTCGTAGACGAGATGGTGCAGCCCGGACGGCCCGGTCGTGCCGATGTACATCGCCGGCCGCTTGCGCACCGCCTCGAGTCCCTCGAGGACCTTGATGCTCTCCGCGCCGTATTCGTCACGTCGCGCCGTTGCTGATCGTGCTCTTCTGTCTGATCCACGTTGTTCCAATTGACCGGGTCGGGCCCGCCACGTCGGCGCCGCCCGAGCCGTCGGTCGTCACACCCGCATCGGCATGATCACGTAGGTGTAGTCGTACCCGTCGACGCCGACCGGCTTCATCACCGCCTGGCTGACTTCGTCCTTCAACTCGAGGGCGACGACGTCGCTGTCCACCACGCTGAGAAAGTCCTGCACGTACTGCGCGTTGAAGCAGATGGTCAGCGCCGGGCCGCTGTAGTCCACCGCCAGCGGCTCACGCGCTTCGCCGAACTCGGGACTGCTCGACGTGACCTCGACCTTGCCGCCGTCGATCACGAACTTGACCGCGCGCGAGCGCTCGTTGGACAGAATCGAGACCCGGCGCACGGCGTTGGTCAGGCGATCGCGATCGAACTCGATGCGCTTGTCGTTTGCCTTCGGAATCACCTTCTCGTAGGCCGGGAACTGGCCGTCGATCATCCGCGAGATCAGCAGCCGCGGCCCGATCTCGAAGAACAAATGGTTCTCGCCGCGCTCGTACTGCACCTCGGTGTCGTCGCTCAGCAGCCGCGCCAGTTCGGCGAGCGTCTTGCGCGGCAGGATCGCCTTGATCTCGTCGGCGCCCTGCACCGCCGGCTCGCGGCGGGCGTTCACCAGCGCCAGGCGATGGCCATCGGTCGCCACCAGGGTCATCGAGTCGCCGCGCAGCACGAACAGCGCACCGTTGAGGTAATACCGCGTGTCCTCGCCGGTGATCGCAAACTGCGTCTTTGCCACCATCTCGCGCAGCACCTTGCCCTGGATCGTCGAGCGCGCCGCCCCGCCCGACTCCGGCAGGCTGGGAAAGTCCTCGCGCGGCAGCGTCGGCATCCGCGACTCGAAACGCTCCGCCGACACCTTGACGCCGGTGCCGTCCTTTTCGGTCGCGAGCTTGACGTCCGCCTCCGGCAACGCGCGCACGATCTCGTACAGCTTCTTCGCCGGCAGCGTGACGGCGCCGGCTTGATCGACGGCCGCGTCGCAGCGGCTGCGCAGCGCGACTTCGAGATCGGTCGCCAGCAGCGTGAGTTCGTTGCCGTTGGATTCGATCAACACGTTCGCCAGGATCGGGAATCGTGTTCTTGCGCTCGACGATCTGCTGGAAGAATTGCAGTTCCCGCACAAGATCGGCTTTCCTGGCGACCAGTTCCATGGTGAGGTTGTCCTCGGGTGGACGGGCTTGTCAGACCCCTGTGTACAGACTCAAGTTGGGTAAAGAGAGAAGTCTATAAAGTATACAGGAAATAAGGTCCTGTTAGGAAATTAACCATGCCTGTAACCACTTTGCTTTCAATAACTTAAATTGTGGATTTTTCTGTGGTACGACGGCGGGAAAAACCCGCGGTTCCGCGCCCGGCGGCGGCCTCGTGCGCGCCGTCCACAGACTCATCAACAGTCGAGGTTGTGGAAAACGACAACCGGACGACCGAACAGGCCGCTACTTGAACGATCTCCAGCAGGTTGTTGATGCAGGCTGTTGAAATCCTCGTCGCTTCTTGCGCAGTTCCTCGACCTTCTTGATCGAGTGGATGACCGTCGAGTGGTGCTTGCCGCCGAAGCTGCGGCCGATCTCGGGCAGTGACGCGTGCGTCAGCGACTTGCACAGATACATCGCGACCTGGCGCGGCATCGCGATCGACTTCGAGTTGTTCCGCGACTTCAGGTCGGCGAGCTTCAACTGGTAGTAGTCGGCCACGAACTTCTGGATCTGCTCGATGGTGACGGCCTTGTCGTCGAGGTCGATCACGTTGCGAAGCACTTCCTGCGCCAGTTCGAGCGTCAGCGGCCGCGTCCGGTCAGCGACGCGTAGGCGATCAGGCGAATCAGCGATCCCTCGAGCTCGCGGATGTTCGACTTGATCCGGCTGGCGATGTACAGCGCCACCGCGTCGGGCAGCGGAATCGCCTCGGTTTCGGCCTTCTTCTTCAGGATGGCCACCTTGGTCTCGATGTCGGGCGGCTGGATGTCGGCAATCAGTCCCCATTCGAACCGGGACCGCAGCCGCTCCTCGAGCGCAGGAATCTCGTGCGGCGGCCGATCGCTGCTGATCACGATCTGCTTCTGCGCGTCGTGCAGGGCGTTGAAGGTGTGGAAGAACTCGTTCTGCGTCCCCTCCTTGCCGGAGACGAACTGGATGTCGTCCACCAGCAGCACGTCCACGCTGCGATAGCGCTCGCGAAAGTCGATGATGCGGTCGAAGCGCACGGCGTTGATCATCTCGTTCATGAACCGCTCGGACGAGATGTAGGTCAGCTTGAGGCCGCGCTGTGCTCCAGCACGTAATGCCCGACGGCGTGCATCAAATGGGTCTTGCCGAGACCGACGCCCGCCGTAGATGAACAGCGGGTTGTACGACCGGGACGGCGCCTCCGCCACCGCCCGGCAGGCCGCGTTGCGCGAACTGGTTGGAGGGACCGACGATGAAGGTGTCGAAGGTGTAGCGCGGATTCAGGCCCTGAACGTGGACGAGGGTGTCGGCTCGGCGGCGGCGGCCGTCGGATCGCGCGAGCGGCCCGCGTCCCCGGCACGAACACCAGCTCCGTATCGGGGCGCCCCACGTCCTTGAGCGCCTCGGCCAGCACCACCGAGTAGTGCTTGGGCAGCCACTCGCTGAACAGGGATTGGGCACCCGCACCGACGACCCGCGTCCCGTCGTCCGACCAGCAGCGAGGTGGGCTTGAACCAGGTGTGGAAGCTGTGTTGACCGACTTTGGCCTCGATGCGACCCAGCACGAGTTCCCAGAGAGAGGCGGGACGAAGACATGGTCGTGGCCCGGACCTTCGAGAGACGTTCACACTGCTGCCGGGCCCGAAACGCCCGCTGGATGGCCCGCTTCGGACTTTCGCCTTCGCCCGCCAGAGGGGTTACACGGGTGTCGCACGCATGAGCCCCGTGAAAAGCACGCCCTGAGGCGGCTTTCAGGCGTTTCGCCTCGTGGAAAGGCCATGAAATCGGGCGTTTCCCGTCCGTCCCGCCGAGTTTGCTCGGGTTTTTCCACAACTTTTTCCACAGTTGTGGAAAACTTCCTGGAGGCGAAGGGGCGATCCTAGCACGCACGCGCGCCCCTTCACGCGCGCGGGCACGCCCCGATACCTGTCCAGCTCGACCGTATCAACCCGCCCCCGGTCGTTGAGTATACAATCAGTGGTTTCCCGAGGGCTCATCAATGGCGAAGGGTAAGCGTACGTTTCAACCAAACAACCGCGCGTCGCAAGCGCACCCACGGCTTCCTCGTCCGCATGGCGACCAAGGACGGCCAGCAGGTGCTGAAGCGCCGGCGCGCCAAGGGCCGGAAGCGACTGACTGTTTCCGACGAGCGGTAACGTCCGCTCCAGGGCCTGGATCGGCCTGCGGGCCCGACGCCGCCATGGCGAACTTTCGACCGGCACGAGCACATCCGGCGTCGCGCCGACTTCGAAGCGGCTTACGAGTCCGGCGCCAGGGTCAGCGGCCCGACCGATGACCCTGTTCGTCGAGGCGCAACACCTGTGGCCATGCTCGACTCGGGATTGCCGCCACGCGCAAGATTGGCGGCGCGGTCGTACGCAACCGCGCCAAGCGCCGGGTCCGGGAGTTGTTCCGGTGGCAGAAGCCAGCGGCGGGGCTCGACCTCGTCGTCATCCCGCGCCGCGAATTTCTCGATGCCCCATACACCCAGCTCGAGCGTGAATACGCGACGCTCCTCGAACGTGCGCTCCGCGCCGGCCCCGATCGATCCCGCCCCCGGGCTCGCGGCCCGCGCGAGCCTCGCGGTGATTCGCGGGTATAAATACGTGCTCTCACCCTGGTTCACCGGCACGTGCCGGTTCGTGCCGACCTGCGCCGATTACACGGCCGAAGCCATCGCACGGCAGGGGCTCCTGCGCGGCGGGTGGCTGGGCGCCCGGCGATTGAGCCGCTGCCATCCCTTCGGCGGATCGGGCCTCGACCCGGTCCCCGGCGCCAGTTCCCGCACTCCGCTGACCCGCTAAATGGAACGTCGCGTCCTTCTCGCCATTTCGCTCTCGTTCGCTGGTCCTGTTCGTCGTTCCAGGCGCTTCTTCGTCCCGCCGCAGCCGCCGCCAGGCAACCAGTCGGCGCCGCCCGCGGCCACGGCGCCGCCGCTCGCCGGCCTCGTGCCGCCCGGCAGCGAAACCACGGCCGCGCCCATCCTGGCGCCCGCGCCCGAGCCGCTGGTGGTCGGCGCCACCGACGAGCGTGAGATCGTGGTCGAGACCGCAGAAGGTCCGTGCCGTGTTCACCAACCGCGGCGGACGCGTGCGGCACTGGGTGCTGAAGGAGTTCAAGAACGACGCCGGCAGGCCCTCGACCTGGTGCCCGAGTTGCTGCCGGCCGGGACGCCGCTGCCGTTCTCGCTGCGCGTGGACGATGCGTCCACGACCGCGCGCTTCAACGATTCGCTGTACCGCCTGTCTGGCGCCGGCGGGGACCGCGTCGACGCCACGACGGAGGCCGCCACGCTCACCTTCGAGCTCGAGACCGCCGACGGCATTCGCGCCCGCAAGACCTTCCGCATCGAACCGGAGACCTTCGTCGTGACGTTCAGCGCCGCGGTGGAGCAGAACGCCGTGGCGGTGAATCCGATCATCGACTGGGGTCCGGGGATCGGCGACGACATCGCCCGCACCAAGCCCGGCTCGTTCCTGTCGCCTCAATTACGTCTACCTGGCGCAGGCCATCTACCATCAGGACGGCGACGTCACGCGCGAGGCCGCCGCCGAGCTCGGCACCGGCGCGGTCCGCGAAGGCGCGTTCCGCTGGGTCGGCGTCGACGACCACTACTTCATCAGCGCCGTGCTGCAGCCGCCGCCGCCGACGCGCATCGAATACCAGCCGGTGACCATCCCGACGATGGCGGTGCCGCCGGTGACCGGACAGTACGTCGGCTACGGCGTGCGCTTTCCGGCGCCCCCCGACGGCGTGCGCTTCTACATCGGGCCGAAACAGCTCGACGTCATGCGCAGCATCGACCCCGAGTTCACGCGCGCGATTTACTTCGGGATGTTCGCGTGGCTGGCGGCGCCGCTGCTCGACGCCCTGCGCTGGGTGCACGGCTACGTCGGCAACTGGGGCTGGTCGATCATCGTGCTGACCATCCTCATCAACATGGCGATGGCGCCCCTCCGCCACAAGAGCGTGGTGTCGATGCGGCGGATGCAGGAACTGCAGCCGCACATGAAGGCGATCCAGGAGCGCTACGCCAAGTACAAGATCACCGATCCCGAGCGGCAGAAGATGAACACCGAGGTGATGGAGCTGTACAAGCAGCCGTGGCGTCAATCCCGCCAGCGGCTGCGTGCCGATGCTGCTCACCATGCCGTTCCTGTTCGCGTTCTATGCGATGCTGGGTCAGGCCATCGAGATCCGCGGGCAGGACTTCCTCGGATGGATCCCCGACCTGTCCCGCGCCGATCCCTACTACGTCACCCCGGTGCTGATGGGGGTGTCGATGTTCTGGCAGATGCGGATCACGCCGAGCACGGCCGATCCGACGCAGCAGAAGATCATGATGTTCATGCCCATCATGATCAGCGTCACCATGCTGTTCGCGCCGGCCGGCCTGGTGATCTACTGGCTGGTCAGCAACATCTGGACGATCGGGCAACAGTACTTCACCATCGCGGTCCTCGGCCCGCCGAAGACCGCGCCCACGCGTCCACCCGCCGAAACCCGGGTGGCGAAGAAGAAGTGACGGCGTCGGGACGACAAGACTATGGCGACACCTGCTGACATCGGCGCGTTCGTGGAACGAGTGGTCGCGGCCATGGGGCTCACCCTCACGGCCGAGCCCGAGGAGATGGACGACGGACTGCGCATCAACCTCACCGGCGAGGACGGCTCGCTGCTGATTCGCCGGCAGGGCGAGGCGCTGGCCGCGCTGCAGCACGTCGTCGCCGCGGTCTTCCGCCCGGAGACGGAGGAACGCCGCCGCCTCATCGTCGACTGCCTGGGATACCGCAAGGGCAAGGACGCCGAGCTCAAGCAGATGGCCACCTTCCTCGCCCAGAAGGCGCGCGATACCGGTCTGGCCCAGGAGATCGGCCCTCTCAACCCGTACGAGCGGCGCATCGTGCACCTGGCCGTCGGCGAGGTCGAGTCGGTCTCCTCGGAGAGCATCGGCGACGCGTTCGAGAAGACCGTGATCATCTCGATCGACAAGTAGCGACCCGCCGGCGGCGCCGGAGGAATCGCGGGAGGCCCCCGGCCGGCGGCCGCGCGCGCCAGCGATGTTCACGCCAGACGACACCATCGTCGCCATCGCGACCCCGCAGGGGCGGGCCGGCCTCGGCGTGGTGCGGCTCAGCGGGCCCGCCGCGGGCGCCATCGCCGCTGCGCTCACCGCCCGTCCGGAACCGTTCGCGCCGCGGCACGCTACGTTCGCGCGGCTCTCCGCCGGCGGCATCCAGGACCAGGTCGTGGTGACCGTCTTTCCCGGGCCGCAGTCCTACACCGGCCAGGACGTCGCCGAGATCAGCGCCCACGGCAGCCCCCTCGTCCTCCAGAGCATCCTGCGCGCCGCGCTGGCAGCGGGCGCCAGGCTGGCAGAGCCCGGCGAGTTCACGTTCCGCGCGTACCTGAACGGGCGCCTCGACCTGATTCAGGCCGAAGCGGTGGCCGACCTCATCGACGCCGTGACCCCCGCGCAGGCGCGCGCCGCCTTCGATCAACTCGAGGGAACGCTGACGGGCGCGATTGGCGGCATCGAGGCCGACCTGTTCGACCTGATCGCCCGGCTGGAGGCGTCGCTGGACTTTCCCGACGAGGGGTATCACTTCGTCGCGCCGGACCAGGCCATCGCGGAGCTGCGGCTGATTCGCGAGCGGGTGTCTGGTCTCGTCACGGAGTCCGCGCGCGGCCGGCTGCTGCGCGACGGCGCCCAGATCGCCATCGTGGGCAGCCCGAACGTGGGGAAGTCGAGCCTGTTCAACGCGCTGCTCAACGCCGAGCGCGCAATCGTGACCGCCATTCCAGGGACGACCCGCGATCTGGTCACCGAACGGGCGGACGTGTGCGGGATCCCCGTCGGCCTGGTGGACACGGCGGGAGTGCGCGAGTCCACCGATGCGATCGAGCGTGAGGGCATCGCACGCGCGCGACACGCTGCGGCCATCGCCGACTTGACACTGGTCGTGCTCGATCGCTCGCGCCCGCTCGGCGGGGACGATCGCGACGTGCTGGGCGCCACCGCGTCACGCCCGCGCCTGCTCGTGGCGAACAAGATCGACCGACCCTCCGCCTGGGACGCCGACGTCGTTGGGGATGTCATCCGCGTCTCGGCGACGACCGGCGAGGGAGTGGCGGCCCTGATCGACCAGATCGCGGCACGTCTGGGTGCGACCGGCGACTCCCGCGATACTCCCGTGGTCACCAACGTCCGGCATGCGGCGCTGCTGCAGAACGCGCAACGGAGCCTCGATGAGGCCTGCCGCGGCCTCGAGGGGCCGGCGGCCGTGTCCGAGGAGTTCGTGTTGTCCGACCTGCAGGCGGCCTCGGCCAGCCTGCAGGAGATTACCGGGCGGCGGACGACGGACGATCTGCTGCGACACATCTTCGCCAGGTTCTGCATCGGCAAGTGACGGTCTTTCGTGCCCGGGTCCGCTGTGCTATGTGTGGACTCGACGCACGGGATCGACGAGGGGCCAGCACAGGGCCGCATGCCGTCGCGCCGGATAATGCATTACAAACAGAGATAGCAACAGCAGTTTAAATGATCAAATTCGATGTGATTGTGGTTGGTGCCGGGCATGCTGGCGTCGAGGCCGCGTGGGCGGCCGCGCGGCAGGGATGCGCCGTGGGACTGTGCACGCTGTCGACCGGGACGGTGTCGTTGATGCCGTGCAACCCGGCGGTGGGCGGAACGGCTAAAGGTCATCTGGTCAAGGAGATAGACGCGCTTGGCGGGCTGATGGCCCGAGCCATCGATGCGACCGGGATCCAGTTCAAGGTGCTGAATCGGAGCCGCGGCCCGGCGGTGTGGTCGCCCCGCGCGCAGGCCGACAAGCGCCGGTACAGCGAGTGGGTGCGAGAGACGCTGGACGCGGAGCCACGCATCCAGTGGATTCTCGGCCGGGCGGGAAGGATTCTGACGGCGGGCGGCCGGGTGACGGGCCTGGCTCTCGAGGACGGGCCGGAGTTTGCGTGCTCGTCGTTGATCATCACAACCGGGACGTTCCTGAACGGGCTGATCCATGTTGGGCGCGAGCAGCGGCCGGCGGGCCGCGCGGGGGAGCCGCCGTCGCGCGATCTGGCCGATTCCCTCAAGGGGCTGGGTGTGGCGTGGGGCCGGCTGAAGACCGGCACGCCGCCTCGCCTCTCCCGGCAATCGATCGACTTCCCGAGCGCGGTCGCGGCAGGTGTGTTTCACGTGGAACATGGCGACGAAGTCCCGACGCCGTTTTCCCACGTCGCGTCGGCCCGTCCGCGCAATCAGGTCGTCTGCCACCTGCTGCACACGACCGATGCCGTTCACCAGCTCGTTCGCGCCTCGATCGACGAATCCCCGCTCTTCAACGGCCAGATTTCCGGCGTCGGCCCCCGCTACTGCCCGTCCCTCGAGGACAAAGTGATGCGATTTCCGCAGCGGGACCGTCACCAGTTGTTCCTGGAGCCGGAGGGCCTGGACGTGGACGAAATCTACGTCAACGGGTTCTCCATGAGTCTTCCCGGCGAGCTCCAGGAGCGGCTCGTGCACGCGCTGCCGGGACTGGAGCGTGCGCGTGTCCTGCGCCCCGGTTACGCGGTGGAATACGACTTCATCCAGCCCACCGAGTTGCGTCCGACGCTCGAAATGCACCGCGTTGCGGGTTTGTACCTGGCCGGCCAGATCAACGGGACGTCGGGCTACGAGGAAGCCGCAGGTCAGGGAATCGTTGCCGGCATCAACGCCGGCCGGCGGGCGCGGGGGGAATCGGACTTCGTCCTGGGCCGCGACGAAGCGTACATCGGGATCATGGTCGACGACCTGGTGACCAAGGGCTGCCTCGAGCCGTATCGGATGTTCACATCCCGCGCCGAGCACCGTTTGCTCCTGCGTATCGACAACGCCGACCTCCGTCTCACCGCGCGAGGACGGGCCGCCGGCGTGGTGGGAGATGAGCAGTGGGACAGGTTCGAGGCTCGCCTCGGCCGTTACCGCGAGAACCTGGCTGCGCTGGATCGGACCTCGATTCAGGTAGGGGAGTCGCGGATGGCCGCCTCCAAGGCGTTGCGGCGACCGGAAGTGCGGCTGGAGTCGCTCCACGCCGCCGGCGAGATTGCGCTCCGCCTCGAGGAGCGCGATCGCGAGCTGGACCTGATCTCCGTGGAAACCACCTGCAAATACGAGGGATATCTGCGCCGCCAGGCCGAATCCGTCGAACGGACGCGCCGGCACGAGCACACGAGGATTCCCGACGAATTCCCATTCCAGGAGATTCCCGGGCTGTCCAGGGAGCTCGTCCAGCGGTTCAGCCAGGTCCGTCCTGCGACGTTGGGACAGGCGCTGCGAATTCCGGGCGCTACCCCCGCCGCTGTCGCGGTCGTTTCGGCCTACCTCCGGCAATGGTCGAATCCACCCACGTCTCCGGCGGGTGGCGCGGGGTGAGCGCTCGTGAATTTCGGAACCGGCTCCGACGGCGGGCCGGGCGCGCCGGTGTGAGCCCGTCCCCGGAGCTGCTCACGTCGCTCGAGCGGTACTACGAGCTGCTGTCGAAGTGGAACGAGCGGATCAATCTCACCTCGCGACTCGAGCCCTCGGCGACCGACACCGATCTCGACCGCCTGCTCATCGAGCCGCTGGCCGCCGCCAGGCACGTGGCCGCCACTGCGATGCGCGGGCTGGACATCGGCTCTGGGGGCGGGTCGCCGGCAATCCCGCTGTCGCTGGCGGTTCCGCACCTGGCGATGACGCTGGTGGAGTCGAAGACCCGGAAGGCGGTCTTTCTGCGCGAGGCCCTTCGGACCCTCGACCTCGCCCGGAACACGGTGGAAACCTCGAGATTCGAGGAGCTCCTGGCGCGCCCTGAGCTGCACGAGGGCGTGGATCTCGTGACCATCCGGGCCGTTCGCGTCGAGCCACGCACGCTCATGAGCCTGCAGGCGTTTCTGCGTCCCGGCGGCCAGTTGCTGCTGTTTCGCGGGCCTGGAGGCCTCGAGATCGCCGAATCCGTCACGCCGCCCCTGCGCTGGCTGGCTACGTACCCGTTGGTCGAGTCGTTGCGATCCCGGCTGGTGGTGCTCGAAAAGCGAGCGATCGGCCGGACCTGATCGACAAGGCTGGGCAAGCGGGCCGGGTCGAGACCACTCCCCATTTCATCGTGCTGCGAACGGAGTACCGGTGCCCATGCCTCGTTCCACGTGGAACACGGCGCGAATTCACATGAGGTTGCAGGAAGAGAGGCGAAGGCGTAAGCTCTTCACACTTTCGCCACCACTAGAGTTTGTTATAGGTCGAACAACCTAATGCAGCCGCCAGAACTCGAGGCGTCCCCGCGTCGCCCCCCCGATGCCGCCCCCACCAACCACGCCAAAGTCATCGCCGTCACCAACCAGAAGGGCGGCGTCGGCAAGACCACCACGGCCATCAACCTGGCCGCGGCCCTCGCCATCACCGGCGCCCCGACGCTGGTCATCGACGTCGATCCGCAAGGCAACGCCACCAGCGGGCTGGGCCTCAAGGGCCAGTCCGGACCCGGCGGCACGATCTATCAGGCCTTGATGTCCCCGACCGCGGCCTCCGCCGACTTCGTGCTCGCCACCTCCATCGACGGACTCCACCTCGTGCCCGCCACGCGCGATCTCGCCGGCGCCGAGATCGAGCTGATCGGCCTCGACGCGCGCGACCGGCGCCTCCGCAGCTTCATCGATCCGCTCCGCCCGCGCTTCCGCTTCATCGTCATCGACTCGCCACCCTCGCTCGGCTTGCTCACGCTGAACGCGCTGGTCGCCGCCGACTCGATCCTCATCCCGCTGCACTGCGAGTTCTTCGCCCTCGAGGGGCTCGCGGATCTGGTGGCCACGCTCCGCCGTGTGCGCGCCGCGCTCAATCCCGGCCTCGACATCGAGGGCGTGCTGCTCACCATGAACGACGAGCGCACCAACCTCGGACAGCAGGTCGCGCGCGACGTTCGCGACTTCTTCAAGGACAAGGTGTACCGCACCGTCATCCCGCGCAACGTGCGTCTGGCCGAAGCGCCCAGTCACGGCGTGCCGGTGATGACCTACGATCCGAGGTCGCGCGGCGCGGAAGCGTATGCCGCGCTGGCGCGCGAGCTGCTGGCGCGCAACGAGCTGCACCCGTCGCGCGCGTGACGCCGGCGAGACGTGGCGGACGAAAGGCAAAGCATGGCTGACCGCAGACCGGCGCTGGGCAAGGGACTCAGCGCGCTCATCCCGGATGCCCCCGCGGCGACAGGCGCGGCGGAGGCGGCCCTCGAGGTCGACATCGACCGCCTCGAACCCAACGACCATCAGCCGCGCCGGGCGATCGACGCCGAGGCGCTCGACGAGCTGGCGCAATCGATCAAGGCCCACGGCATCATCCAGCCGATCGTCGCGCGCCGCATCGAGCCGGGCGCGAGCGGCGCCCCGCGTTTCCAGATCATCGCCGGCGAGCGGCGCTGGCGCGCCGCGCAGCTCGCCGGCCTGCACCGCGTGCCGGTCGTCGTCAAGGACGTCGCCGCCGGCGAGACCAGGCGCCGGCTCGAGATGGCGCTCATCGAGAACATCCAGCGCGAGAACCTGAACCCGATCGAAGAGGCGCAGGCGTATCAGCGGCTGGTCGGCGAGTTCGGCATGCGGCAGGAAGAGGTCGCCACCGAGGTCGGCAAGGATCGATCGTCGGTCGCCAACACGCTGCGGCTGTTGAAGCTGCCGGACGAGGTCCGCGCCGAGGTCGCGACCGGCCGGCTGTCGATGGGCCACGCGCGGGCCATCGTGTCGCTGCCCGGCGAGGAGGCGCAGCGCCGCGTGGCTCGCGACGTCCTGGCGCGCGAATTGTCCGTGCGCGAGACCGAAGCGGTGGTGCGCGATCTCGCCGCGTCGCCCGGCGGCAGCCGGACCAGGCCCGCCGCAGGGGCCAAGGACGTGCATACCCGCGCCGCCGAGGAACAGCTCCATCTCGCCCTTGGCACCCGCGTCGAAATCACGCGTCGCGGCAAGGGTGGTGTCGTCGCGATCCGGTTTGCGGACGAGAACGAGCTGCAGCGAATCTACGAGTACCTCACCGAGCGCCGCTGACCGGCAACGGCGTCGCGCCGGCCTGCGATCCGCGAGAGCCGCGGGGCGGCGCTGCGACTACAATCAACCGCATGTCCCTGTTTGCATCGAAGCGCCGGCTGACCGAGATGGTCAGCTGCGCTGGTTGAGCGAGCAAACTCGCCCCGGGCGAGCTCGCTCAGGTCCTGAGCACCCTTCCGCCGCCGGATGATCCGCGGGTCCTGGTCGATTTCAGGACCCACGACGATGCCGGTGTGTACGTGTGGGAGGGGGGACCGGCGCTGGTGCAGACGGTGGACTTTTTCACGCCCATCGTGGACGACCCCTACACCTACGGGCAGATCGCCGCCGCCAATGCGCTGAGCGACGTGTACGCCATGGGCGGTCGCCCGCTCACCGCGCTCGCCATCGCCGGCTTTCCCGCCAGCGGTCTCGAGCACGAGGCGATTGCGGCGATCTTTCGCGGCGGGTTCGACAAGCTGCGCGAAGCCGGGGTGGCCCTGCTCGGCGGCCACACCGTGAAGGACGAAGAGATCAAGTTCGGCTACGCCGTGACCGGCGCGGTGGACCCCGCGAAGATGCTGACCAACGGCGGCGCGCGCCCCGGCGACGCGCTGATCCTGACCAAGCCGCTCGGCACTGGCGTCGTCGGCACCGCGATCAAGTTCGATCGCGCGCGGCCGGCGATCGTCGAGGCCGCCGTCACCTCGATGCGCACCCTCAACCGCGCCGCCGCCGAGGCCCTGTCGGGCATCGACGGCGTTCACGCCTGCACGGACATCACCGGGTTCGGCCTCATTGGCCACGCACGGGAGATGGCCGTGGCCAGCGGAGCCACGCTCAACATCCGCGCCGACGAAGTCCCGCTGTTCGAGGGAGTGCTCGAGCTGGCGCGGAAGAATCGATCGGGCGGGATGACGAGCAATCGCGAGCACTTCGCCGGCGACGTGGACATGGGGCCGGACGTGCCCGAGCCGTGGCAGGATCTGCTCTTCGATCCACAGACGTCCGGTGGGCTCCTGATCGCCCTCGATCAGTTGCAGGCCGACCTGGCGTTGAAGGTGCTGACGGACGCGGGCGTGGCGGCGGCGCGAATCGGCAGCGTGGCGCCGCCCGGGGCGCGTCACCTGGTTGTTAGGTGAAACCCCCTAATTCGGCGAGCGGCCGTCCGGATGACCTGGATCGCGTTCCGGTCCGGCGCGATAAGGATCCCCGCGCCGCTGTGGTATAAACAACTGTTTGGTCGATCGAAGTCGGCCTGTCCACTGTGATTCCTGATCTCTCCGCCCTCTGGGTCATCGCGGCACTGCTCACGTGCACCTATCTGGTGAACACGCTCGTCTTCCAGCCGATTCTGCGCGTGATGGAAGCGCGGCTGCAGGCCGTGGCCGACGCGCGGGCCTTGGCGCAGACGGCGTCCGACCGAGCATCGGCGGCGATGACCGAGTATTCGCAGACGCTCAATGCCGCCCGGACCGAGGTCTACCGCCAGATGGACGACAAGCGCCGGTCGGCGCTCGAGTCGCGCGCGGCGCTGGTCGGCGAGACCCGGGCCGCCGCGGAGCGCGAGCTGGCGGAGGCGACCGCGCGGCTGCAGCAGCAGACCGGCGAGGCCCGTGCCTCGCTCGATCGCGAAGCCGACGCCCTGGCCGGGTCGATCGTCTCGCGCGTTCTCGGGCGTGCGTCGTAAACCCTGGCGCCCGTTCACAGCGATCCACATGACGACACGCACTTACCCTCACCGCACCGGCCACCAGGCGCTTGTGAATTAATGAACAAGGTCCTGCTCCTCCTCACCGTGCTCGTCCTGCTCGGCCCCGCGACGCTGCGGGCGCAGCATCCCGCGCCGGCACCGGCAGGCGGCCACGACGGCACCGCGGCGGCGGACGCGCATCAGGAGCCGGGTGACGACGCGGCGCACGGGGCCGACGAAGAGCACGGCATGCTCGCCGGCCTGCTGTGGCCGACGGTCAACTTCGCCATCCTCGCCGGCGGGCTGTGGTGGCTGCTGAAGGATCCGCTCGCCAGCTACCTGCGCGACCGTCATACCTCGATTCGCCAGGAGCTGGTGGAGGCCGCCGGCATCAAGGCCGCCGCGGCCGAGCAGCTCGCCGAGATCGATCGCAAGCTGCAGGCCCTACCCGGGGAGATTGCGGCGCTGCGTACGCGCGGCGCGGAGGAAATCGCCGCCGAGGAGCAGCGCATCTCGGCGCTCACCGCGGCCGAGCGGGAGCGCCTGCTCGAGCAGACGCGCCGGGAGATCGAGGTGCAGCTGCGGCTCGCGAAGCACGAGCTGGTCGAGCACACCGCCACGCTGGCGGTGCAGCTGGCCGGCACCCGGCTGCAGCAGCAGATCAGCGGTGACGATCAGCAGCGGCTGGTCGACCGGTATCTCGACCAGGTCGCGCGCCGCGACAGGACGAGCTGACGACCATGTCCGTACGCACGTCCGCCACTCGGTACGCCAAGGCGCTGCTCGACGTCGCCATCAAGGAATCGGACCCCGTGCAGATCGAAGCGGACGTGGCGACGGTCGTCGACGCCATGGCGTCGCACGCCGACCTGCGGCGCGCGCTGTTGAGCCCGGCGGTGCCGCAGGGGGTGCGGATGAACGTGGTCCGGGCGCTGACCGATCGCATCGGCGCGCAGCCGCCGGCGGCGAAGCTGCTGGCGATGCTCGCGGCCAGGGGCCGCTTCGATCTGGTGCCCGAGCTGCTCGCCGTCTACCGCGCGCGGCTGCTCGCGCACCGCAACATCGTGCCGGCGACGGTGCGCTCGGCGGTGCCGCTGTCGGCCGAGACGGTGGCGGCGCTATCGCGCCAGCTCGGGGCCGTGACCGGCAAGCAGATGCAGCTCGAGGTGACCGTCGATCCCTCGCTCATCGGCGGCATCGTCACCGCGATCGGCAGCACGGTGTACGACGGCAGCGTGCGCACGCAGTTGGAGAAGATGAAGCAGCAGCTCGTGAAGGGCGCCTGAGCCTGGCCCGGTAACCGGAAGCACCCGAACCCATCAGCGGACGAGAGCGATGAACCTGAAAGCCGACGACATCTCCAAGATCATTCGCGAACAAATCGGCAGCTTTGCCGTCGACGTGGACGTGGCCGAGGTGGGCACGGTCACCTCGCTCGGCGACGGCATCGCGCGGCTGCACGGCTGCGAGCGCGCCATGGCGGGCGAGATGCTCGAGTTCCCGCACGACGTGTTCGGCATTGCCCTGAACCTCGAGGAGGACGCCATTGGCTGCGTGCTGCTCGGGGAGTACCGCGAGATTCAGGAGGGCGATCCGGTCAAGCGCACCGGCCGCATCATCTCGGTCCCGGTCGGCGAGGAGATGCTCGGCCGGGTGGTGAACGCCCTCGGGCAGCCGCTCGACGGCAAGGGCCCGATCCTGACCACGCAGTTCTCGCCGATCGAGCGTCTGGCGCCGGGCGTCGTCGCCCGCCAGCCGGTGCGCGAGCCGATGCAGACCGGGCTCAAGGCGATCGACGGCATGGTGCCGATCGGCCGCGGCCAGCGCGAGCTGATCATCGGCGACCGGCAGACCGGGAAGACCGCGGTGGCGCTCGACACGATCCTGAACCAGAAGGACACCGGCGTCATCTGCATCTACAACGCCATCGGGCAGAAGCAGTCGACCATCGCGCAGCTGGTGCGGATCCTGGAAGAGAACGACGCGCTGCGCTACAGCATCGTGGTGGCGGCCGCCGCCTCCGATCCGGCGCCGATGCTCTACATCAGCCCGTACGCGGCCACGGCGATGGGCGAGTACTTCCGCGACAGCGGGCGCCACGCGCTGCTCGTCTACGACGACCTGTCCAAGCACGCTCAGGCCTACCGCGAGATCTCGCTGCTGCTGCGCCGTCCGCCGGGCCGCGAGGCCTATCCCGGCGACGTCTTCTACCTGCACTCGCGGCTGCTCGAGCGTGCCGCCAAGCTCAACGACGAGAACGGCGGCGGCTCGCTGACCTCGCTGCCGATCATCGAGACCCAGGCCGGCGACCTCTCGGCCTACATCCCGACCAACGTCATCTCGATCACCGACGGCCAGATCTTCCTCGAGTCGGACCTGTTCAACCAGGGCGTGCGGCCGGCGATCAACGTCGGCAACTCGGTGTCGCGCGTCGGCGGGTCGGCCCAGATCAAGGCGATGCGCCAGGTCGCCGGCACGCTGCGCCTCGACCTCGCGCAGTACCGCGAGCTGGCGGCGTTTGCGCAGTTCGGGTCGAGCGATCTCGACAAGGCGACCCAGCAGCAGCTCAACCGCGGCGCGCGCCTGGTCGAACTGCTGAAGCAGCCGCAGTACCAGCCGCTGGCGGTGGAGAAGCAGGTGGCGATCCTCTACGCCGGGACGCAGGGGCTGCTCGACCAGGTGGCGGTGCCCGACGTGCGCGCCTACGAGGAGGAGTTCCACCGCTTCCTCGAGAGCCGCTTCGGCAACGTCCTGCAGTCGATTCGCGAGAAGAAGAACCTGGACGACGAGATCAAGGGCGCGCTGGCGGCGGCGGTGAAGGAGTTCAACGAGCAGTTCCTCGCCGCGCGCGCCGCCGGGGCGCCGGCATGATGCCCGCCGGCCGCGGCCGGACGCCACAGCCATGCCGTCACTAATCGACATCCGACGCCGCGTTCGCGCGGTGAAATCGACGCAGCAGATCACGAAGGCCATGAAGATGGTCTCGTCGTCGAAGCTGCGCCGCGCGCAGGAGCGCATCCTGCGCAGCCGGCCGTACGCGCAGGAGATGCTGCGCGTGTTCAACAACCTGGCGGCGCGGACCGAGGCCCAGCGCCATCCGCTGCTGCAGGAGAAGCCGGGCGGGCGGACGCTGCTCATCGTCATCACCGCCGACCGCGGGCTGGCCGGCAGCTTCAACGCCAACGTCATCAAGGGCGCTGCCGAGTTCATCGCCCAGCAGCCGCGCGACGCCGGCCGCGACCTCGCCCTCGCCCTGGTCGGGCGCAAGGGCCGGGACTTCTTCCTGCGCCGCGGCTTCGACGTCCGCTACGAGGAAGTGGGGCTGTTCCAGAACGTCAAGTGGAGCCACGCGCAGGCGATCGCCAATACCGCGATCACCGAGTTCACGCAGGGCGGCGTCAGCGCCGTCTACCTGGTCTACAACGAGTTCCGCTCGGTGATGGTCCAGCGGGTGGCGCTCGAGCGCCTGCTGCCGATCGCGAACCTCGGCGGTACCGAGCACGCCGACGGCACGGTGCTGCGCGCCCCGTCCGCCGACGTGGATTACCTCTTCGAGCCGACTCCGGAGGAGCTGCTCGGCACGTTCCTGCCCTTTCACGTCGCGGTGCAGGTCAACCGGGCGCTGCTCGAATCGTCGGCGGCCGAACACGCGGCGCGGATGACGGCGATGGACAGCGCCACCCGCAACGCGCGCGAGATGGTCGATCGGCTGACGCTGTACATGAACAAGGTACGGCAGGCGGCGATCACGCGCGAGATCATCGAGATCGTGGCGGGGGCGGGGTCGGTCTAGTCAGGGATCAGGGGTCAGGGAGCAGACAGACGCGACAATCCTGAGCCCTGAAACCTGACCCCTGAAACCTGATACCTGATCAACGAGCGAGACATGAGAACAGCGAGCGAAGCGAAAACAGGCAAGGTCATCCAGGTCATCGGCCCCGTGGTCGACGTCGAGTTCGAGGCCGGCCACCTGCCGAAGATCTACAACGCGATCCGCATCACCGGCACCGCCGGCGCGGACGCGGTGGACATCGTCTGCGAGGTCCAGCAGCACCTCGGCGAGGGCCGCATTCGCGCCGTCGCGATGAAGCCGACCGACGGCCTGCAGCGCGGCATGGACGTCGCCGACACCGGCGCGCCGATCTCGGTGCCGGTGGGCGCGGCCACTCTGGGCCGAGTCCTCAACGTGCTCGGCGAGCCGGTCGACTTTCCCGATCGGCCGGTCGAGGCGACCGAGCGCTGGCCGATTCACCGGCCGGCGCCGGCACTGATCGACCAGTCCACCGAGCTGAAGATGTTCGAGACCGGCATCAAGGTCATCGACCTGCTCGAGCCGTACCTGACCGGCGGCAAGATCGGGCTGTTCGGCGGCGCCGGCGTCGGCAAGACCGTCATCATCATGGAGCTGATCCACAACATCGCGCTGAAGCACGGCGGTGTGTCGGTATTCGGCGGAGTCGGCGAGCGCACGCGCGAGGGCAACGATCTCTGGCTCGAGTTCCAGGAGTCGGGAGTCATCGACGTGAAGGACCCGTCGAAGTCGCGCGCGGCGCTGGTCTACGGCCAGATGACCGAGCCGCCCGGTGCCCGCCAGCGCGTCGGCCTCTCGGCGCTGACCGTGGCCGAGTACTTCCGCGATGCGGAAGGCAAGGACGTGCTGCTGTTCATCGACAACATCTTCCGCTTCACGCAGGCGGGCTCCGAGGTGTCGGCGCTGCTCGGCCGCATGCCGAGCGCGGTCGGCTACCAGCCGACCCTGCTCACCGAAATGGGCGAGCTGCAGGAGCGCATCACCTCGACCAAGAAGGGGTCAATCACGTCGGTGCAGGCGATCTACGTGCCCGCCGACGACTACACCGACCCGGCGCCGGCGACCACGTTCGCGCACCTCGACGCGACCACCAACCTGTCGCGCCAGATCGCCGAGCTCGGCATCTACCCGGCCGTCGATCCGCTGGCCTCGACGTCGCGCATCCTCGACCCGCGCGTGCTCGGCGACGAGCACTACAACGTCGCCCGCCAGGTGAAGCAGATCCTGCAGCGCTACAAGGACCTGCAGGACATCATCGCCATTCTCGGCATCGACGAGCTGTCGGAAGAGGACAAGCTCGCGGTGTCGCGCGCGCGCAAGATCCAGCGCTTCCTGTCGCAGCCGTTCTTCGTCGCCTCGCAGTTCACCGGCCGCGAGGGCAAGTACGTGTCGATCGCCGACACCATCAAGGGCTTCAAGGAAATCGCCGACGGCACCCACGACGGCGTACCCGAGCAGGCGTTCTACCTGCAGGGCACGATCGAGGAAGTGCTCGAGAACGCGAAGGCGATGAAGCAATGAGCCGCAGGGGAGAACCGTGGCGCTGCCAACCAAGCTGGAACTGAAGATCGTCACCCCCGACCAGTCGCTCTCCTACGAGGTGGACGAGGTCGCGATGCCCGGCCAGGAGGGCGATTTCGGGGTGCTGCCCGGCCATACCCCGCTCTTCGCCGGGCTGCGCACCGGGACGATGTGGTACCGTCAGGGCGGCGAGAAGCACTTCCTCGCCGTGTCCGTGGGATTCGCCGAGGTCCTGCCCGATCGGGTCACGGTCCTCGCCCAGGTGGCCGAGCGCGCCGAGGATCTCGACGAGGCCCGCGCCCAGGCGGGCATGGCCCGCGCCGAGGAAATGCTGCAGCACGTGCCGGCGGAAATGGACTTCGAGCGCGCGCGGCTGTCGCTGCTCAAGACCCTGCAGCAGCTGCGGGCCGAGACGCGGCGCGGGGGCACCCACTAACGTGGGGCGCCAGCGCTGGCGCCCGGCGCGGTCTGCCCGCTGAGGGCCGGCGGCGGCGTCGGCGCCATGCCCGGGCCGCCGCGCACGGGGGCAGGCCCTGATCGCTGGACCGGACATGCTGCATAACCTCCGCGCCCTCCTCCGCTACCGCGGGCTGATCCAGACCCTGGTCGCCCGCGACCTCAAGGCCCGCTACCGCGGATCGGTCCTCGGCTTCTTCTGGTCGTTCGTCAACCCGCTGCTGCTGCTCGCGGTCTACACCTTCGTCTTCACGGTGGTGATGCCGACGCAGCACCCGGCGGACATCCGTCCCTACGCGCTGTTCTTCTTCTGCGGCATCCTGCCGTGGACCTGGTTCTCGTCCTCCCTCACCGAATCGGCGAACGTCCTCATTTCCGGCGGCAACCTGATCAAGAAAGTGCTGTTCCCGGCGGAGGTGCTGCCCATCGTCACCGTGCTGGCGAACATGATGCACTTCTTCCTCGGGCTGCCGATCCTGGTCGCGTTCCTGATCTACTTCCACCGCCCGCTCGAATCCGGTGGAGCTGTTGTGGTTTCCGGTCATCGTCCTGGTGCAGCTGATCTTCACCATCGGCCTGGCGCTGCTGCTGGCGGCGCTCACCGTCCACTTCCGCGACATCAAGGACATTCTCGGCAACCTGCTGACGTTGTGGTTCTTCTCGACGCCGATCATCTACTCGATGCAGATGGCGCCGCCCGACTATCGCTGGGCGCTCAACCTCAACCCGATGACGCACCTGGCGATCTCGTACCAGGAAGTGCTCTTCTACATCGGCCCGCACGGCCACTGGAAGTGGCTGATGGCGCTGCTCGCCGGTTCGCTGCTCACGTTCCTGGCCGGGTACTTCGTCTTCGATCGGCTGCGCGACAGCTTCGCCGAGGAAGTCTGACGGTGCGTCATGACCCCCGCGATCGAAGCCGTCAACGTCACCAAGGTCTACCGCCGCTACGCGCGGAAGAAGCAGTTCGCCACGCTCAAGTCGGCGCTGCTGACCGGCAGCCTGATCCGCGACCTGCAGCCCGACGAGACGTTCCCGGCGCTGCGCGGCGTCTCGTTCAGCGTTCCCAAGGGCTGCACCTACGGGATCATCGGGCGCAACGGATCGGGCAAGTCCACGCTGCTCAAGTGCGTCGCCGGCATCACCCGCCCCAACGACGGCGTGGTCCGGGTGGACGGCCGGATCTCGGCGCTGATCGAACTCGGCGCCGGCTTTCATCCCGAGATCTCCGGCCGCGAGAACGTGTTCATCAACGGCATCATGCTCGGCCTGACCAAGCGCGAGATCCAGCGGCGCTTCGACGAGATCGTCGAGTTCGCCGAGCTGAAGGACTTCATCGACGCCCCGGTCAAGACCTATTCCTCGGGCATGTACATGCGGCTCGGCTTCGCGGTGGCGGTGCACGTCGACCCCGACGTGCTGCTGATCGACGAGGTGCTGGCGGTCGGCGACCAGTCGTTCACCGCCAAGTGCCTGGACAAGTTCGCCGAGTTCCGCCGCCGCAACAAGACCATCCTCCTGGTGACGCACTCGCTCGACCTGGTCGAGCGGTTCTGCGACCGGGCGCTATGGCTGGACAAGGGCAAGACGCTCGCCGAGGGTGAACCGAAGCGGGTGGTGGCCTCGTACCTGATCGACGTCGAGAAGTCGGAGGAGCGGCAGCTGGCGAAAGAGGAAGACGCCGTCAGCGCCCTGCACGCCGCGCCAGCGGCGGCACCCGATCCGCGCCAGCCGGCCGATGTCGTGACCACGCCGGCGAACATGTTCCAGGCCACCGAGGGCCGCTGGGGATCGCGCGAGGTGGAGATCACCGACGTGACGCTGGTCGGCCCCGACGGCACGCCGGGACACGTCTTCCAGGCGGGGGAGCCGCTCGCCGTGCGCGTGCGCACCCGGGTGCACCAGCCGACGCGGGACTTCGTCTTCGGCATCGGGCTGTTCAACGCCGAGGGCATCTGCTGCTACGGCACCAACACCAATATCGAGGAGCTGGAGCCCGCCGAGATCAGCGGTGAGGGCGAGCTCACGTTCCACATCGCCAGCCTCGACCTCGTCGACGGCACCTACAAGGTCGATGTCGCGGCGCACAAGCTCGACGGCTACCCCTACGACTATCACCGCCTGCTCTACACCTTCCGGGTCAAGTCGCGCAGCAAGGACGTCGGCATCTACCGTCCGAGCCACCGCTGGGAGTTCACCCCGAACATCCGCTTCAAGCCGGTCCAGCCGTCATGATCGGACCTGGGCCGTCCGGCGATTTCGCCGAGGCCGCCCGGCGCGCCGGCGCCTGGGTCGACGCACGTCGGCGTGAAGGCAAGCGGATCGTCCTCACCAACGGCGTGTTCGACCTGCTCCATCCCGGCCACGTCCGCTACCTGCAGGCCGCCCGCCGGCTCGGCGATGCGCTCGTCGTCGCCATCAACTCCGACCGATCGGCGCGCGCGCTGGCCAAGGGGGCCGATCGGCCCATCAATCGCGACGCCGAGCGGGCGGAGATCGTGGCCGCGCTGGCGTGCGGTCGATGCGACGGTCATCTTCGACGAGGACACGCCGCTGGCCATCGTGGCGGCGCTGCGGCCAGATGTGCTGGTCAAGGGCGCGGACTGGGCGCCGGGCACGATCGTCGGCGCCGACCTCGTCGAAGCCCGCGGCGGATCGGTCGTTCGCATCGACCTGGCCGCGGGCTACTCGACCACGAACCTCATCGACAAGATTCGCGGACACTAGTGGACGGCCACTAGACCCTTACAATAGAAACCTGTCTACCGCGACGTCACTGTCCGTTCGTGCGCTGCTCAACCACGCGATCGCCCGGGCCGGCCTCGGCGGCAGACCGCGTGTCATCACCGGCCTGACGCCCGCCGGGGCGGCGCTGGCGGTGGCGGCCGCGTCGCACGCCAGCCGTGACGCCGTTCTGCTGTGGGTCGTCCCCGCCGATCCCGATCTCGATCAGGCGGTTTGCGACGTCCGCTTCTTCCTCGGCGTGCTCGAGGCGATGCCGGAGGCCATCGTCGATCGGCTGGTCCTGCCGCTGCCGTCGCAGCAGGTCGATCCCTATCGCGGCCTGGCGCCGCACTTCCGCGTCACCTCTGCACGGGCGCGTGCCTTGCACGCGGCGGCTCTCGGGACGGCGCGGGTCGTCGTCGCATCCGCGCAGGCGCTGCTGCCGCGTCTGCCGCCTCCCGAATCGGTGCTCGCCACCTCCTTCGACGTGCGGCCCGGGGTCGAGATCGACCCGCATGCGCTCGCGGAGATCCTCGTCGACGGCGGCTACGAACGGCAGGACCCGGTCGACGAGCACGGCGAGTTCTGCCTGCGCGGCGGCATCCTCGACGTCTATCCCGCCGGCGAGGAAACGCCGGTGCGGATCGAGTTCATCGGCGACTCGGTGGAGTCGATCCGCCGGTTCGATCCGGGGACGCAGCGATCGATCGAGACGCTGGACCAGTACCAGATCGTGCCGGTCCGGGAGGCGTCCGCCGACCGCGCGCCGGGACCGCTGCCCTCGACGCTGTTCGATTACCTGCGCGCCTCGCGGGCGATGCGGCTCGTGGTCAGCGAGCCCGACGATGTCCGGGCGCAGGTGGCGAAGTGGAGTCAGCAGCTGGAGGCCTCGTTCGAGGACCGGTCCGGCGACAAGGCGGCGCCGGGCGGCGAGCGGCGTTCACCGGGCGAGATCGTGCTCGGATGGGCGGACGTCGAGCCGGCGCTGGCCGACGCCACCGCGCTCGAGGCGCTGGCCGTCGGCGATGACGGCGCCGACGACGGCGCGGGCGGCACGGCGGCCGGCCGCGCACGCCGGCACGTCGCCAGCCAGCCGGCCCAGGAGTTCCGCGGGCGGATCGCCGACTGGGTGGCCGACGTCCGGCAGGCGCGCGATCGCGGAGAAACGGTCTTGTTCGTGGCCAGCACCCACGGCCGCGCCGAGCGCACCGTGGAGCTGCTGCGCGAATACGAGATTCGCGCCCTGCCGGCGGCGCAAGCGGACGAGCGGGTCGAGGGCGCGGTGCTGGTCGCGGAAGGCCTGCTGTCGCGGGGCTTCCGACTCCCCGCCGCCGCGCTGCAGATCTACGCCGAGACCGACATCTTCGAGGAGGAGCGGCGCCGCAGCACCACCAGCCGCCGCCGCTCGCTGGCGGCGACCTTCCTGTCCGACCTGCGCGACCTCAAGGTCGGCGACTTCATCGTCCACGTGGACAACGGCATCGGGCAGTTCGTCGGCCTGAAGCAGATTTCCGTCGGACACGGCGATCTGGTGCAGGAGTTTCTCGAGCTGCGCTATCACGGCGACGACAAGCTGTTCGTGCCGGTCGAGCGCCTCGACCTGGTCCAGAAGTACACCGGCGCCGGAAGTCCCGCGCTCGATCGGCTGGGCGGCACGTCCTGGGAGAAGGCGAAGAAGAAGGTCAAGAAGGCCATGCGCGACATGGCCGAGGAGCTGCTCAAGCTCTATGCCGCGCGGCGGGCGATGCCCGGGCACGCGTTCGCCGCCGACACCCACTGGCAGCAGGAGTTCGAGGACGCGTTCGAGTGGGACCTGACGCCGGACCAGGCCACCGCCATCGCCGACATCAAGCGGGACATGGAGTCGCCGACCCCGATGGACCGCCTCCTGTGCGGCGACGTCGGCTATGGCAAGACGGAAGTGGCGATGCGGGCGGCGTTCAAGGCGGTGATGGACGGCAAGCAGGTCGCGCTGCTCGCGCCGACCACCGTGCTGGCCTTCCAGCACGTGGAAACGTTGAAGCACCGCTTTGCCGCGTTTCCGGTGCGGGTGGACGTGGTCAACCGCTTTCGCTCCGCGCAGGAAGTGAAGACCATCCTCGATCACGTCCAGGCGGGGCGGCTCGATGTGCTGGTGGGGACGCACCGGCTGCTGTCCAAGGACGTCCAGTTCAAGGACCTCGGGCTGCTGATCGTGGACGAGGAGCAGCGCTTCGGGGTGGCGCACAAGGAGCGCATCAAGCAGATGCGCAAGAAGGTGGACGTCCTGACCATGACCGCCACCCCGATCCCGCGGACGCTGAACATGTCGCTCGTCGGCATCCGCGACATGTCGGTGATCGAGACGCCGCCCAAGGATCGGCTGGCGATTCAGACCAACGTGGTCAAGTTCGACGCCCAGGTGATCGGGCGTGCGATTCGCACCGAGCTGGCGCGCGCCGGCCAGGTGTTCTTCGTGCACAACCGCATCGAGTCGATCTTCTCGATGGGCAACCTGATCCAGCGGCTGGTTCCGGAAGCCCGCATCGTCGTCGGACACGGCCAGATGGGGGAGCACACGCTCGAGAAGGCGATGCTCGACTTCATGTCGCACAAGGCCGACGTACTGCTGTCCACGACCATCATCGAGAACGGCATCGACATCCCCAACGCCAACAGCATCATCATCAACCGGGCCGACCGCTACGGGCTGTCGCAGCTCTACCAGTTGCGCGGCCGCGTCGGACGCAGTGATCGGCCGGCCTACGCCTACCTGCTGATTCCGCCGGAGGAAGCGCTGTCGCCGGTTGCGCGCAAGCGGCTGGCCGCCATCCGCGAGTTCAGCGACCTCGGCAGCGGGTTCCGCATCGCCGCGCTCGACCTCGAGATCCGCGGCGCCGGCAACCTCCTCGGCGGCGAACAGAGCGGGCAGATCGACGCGGTCGGCTTCGAGATGTACATGAAGCTGCTGGAGGAGACGATTCGCGAGCTCAAGGGCGAGGACCTCGAGGACGACCTGCGCGCGACGGTCAACCTGCGGATCGACTTCCGCATCGACGAGGCGTACGTGCCCGACATGAACCAGCGCCTCATGATCTACCGCCGCATCGCCGCCGCCCGCACCGAAGAGGAGCTGGCCCGCATCATGGAGGAACTGCACGACCGCTACGGCCCCCCACCCGTGCCGGTGCTGAACCTCGCGGACTACGGCCGCATCCGCGTCCTTGCCGACGCGCTCGGCATCGAGAGCGTCGAGCGTGAAGGGTCGGTCATCGCGGTGCGGTTCCGCGAGAAGGCCAAGGTCGAACCCATGCGCGTGATGGACCTGGTGCGCGAGCGAGCGGATCTCAGGCTGATGCCGCCGGTCACGCTGAAGATGGACATGAAGGTCAGCGCCGGGCCTGCCGGCCCGGCCGCCGCCCTCAAGGAGGCGCACCAGGCCCGCCTGTCGCAGCGCCCGTCCGGCCCGGGCCCGTCGCGACCCGCGGGCCGCCGCCCCCGTCCCGAGCCGGCGTGGTGGACCGCCCGCGCCACCGCCGGCCAGGTCACGGCCGGTTTCTCGAAGGCCGAGATTCTCAGGCCCCGGGAGGAAGATCCGCGCGCGCCGGGCGGGATCCTTGACCGGGTGACGGAACTGCTGGAGGATTTGCGCGGGTAGAACCGAATCCCGCGGGCGGGGCAGCGACCCACCGAGGTCGCCATCAAAGGCGGAGGTGTGTGATGCGGCAGGTCGCGGCACTCGTCCTGGTCACCGGCGCGGTTCTCGGTGGCGCGTCCACCTCCGCGCAGGAGAAGCGGCCGCTGTCGCTCGCCGATTACTACCGGCTGGTGGCTGTCAGCGACCCGCAGATCTCACCCGACGGCCGTCAGGTCGCTTTCGTCCGCGGCGTCGTCATCGAGGCCGACAACCTGCGCCACACCGAGATCTGGATGGCGCCTGCGGACGGCTCCGCGCCGCCCACCCGGCTTACGAGCGCCGCGTTCAGCGCCTCCGCGCCGCGCTGGAGTCCGGACGGCTCACTGCTGGCCTTTTCCTCGCGCCGCCGTGTCCCCGGCGCCGACGAGCGCGCGTCGACGACCTGGTTCCTGCGAATGGACCGGCCGGGCGGTGAGGCGTTCCAGATCCCCGGCGTCGAGGGCGTGCCGGTGTTCAGCCCGGACAACCAGTGGATCGCCTACGCGCGTGCGCTGCAGCCGGCGCCGAGGCCGAAGGCCGCCACCGAGTTCGAGCGGACCATCGACGAGCGGTTCAAGGGCCGCATCGTCGACTGGATGAACTACCGCTTCGACGGCCGCGGCTACCTTCCCGATCCGCGCGACGGCGAATCGACCCCCTCCCGCGAGATCTACATCGTGCCCCGCGAAGGTGGGACGCCGCGGCGCGTGACGTCGATGGACGTCGACGTCCAGGAGCTGGCGTGGCGCCCCGACAGCCGGGCGATTGCCTTCATCGCCAACGCGCTGCAGCGCGACGAGTACGTCTACGACCGTGCCGACGTCTGGGTGACGTGGCTCGACGGCAGCCTGTCGCCGCGCCGCCTCACGGACGACGGCTACGATCACGATGCGGTCGCGTGGGCCCCGGACGGCGGCGCGCTGTACTTCCGCCGGCAAATGGGGCTCGACCTGGTGATCGCCGCCCGGCAGCAGCAGGGGGCGCCGGTGGACATCGTCCGGGCCGCGATCGAACCCTCGATCGCGCGCGATCAGTCGGGCCGGCCCTCCGCCGCCCCGCCGCTGCAGAACCTGACCGCCGACTGGGACCTCCTCCCGGGGCGGCCGCTGCCGAGTCCCGACGGGCGGACGGTGTTCTTCCAGGCCGGCGTCGCGGGCAACGATCACCTCTTCCGCGTGGCCAGCGCCGGAGGCAGTGTCCGCCAGGTCACGACAGGCGATCGCCAGCTCGGCGCCTTCACGGCCTCGCGGACCGGGGAGCGCTGGGTCTACACCGCCACCGACGTGCAGCATCCAGCGGAGATCTTCACGGCCGCGGGGAGCGTCGAACTCGCGGACGAGCGTCGCCTCACCTCCTTCAATGACGCGCTGATGGCGGAGGTCCAGGTGGCGGAGTCAGCGAGGGTACCGGCGACGAGTCAGGACGGCACCGAGGTGGAAGGCTGGCTGCTCGCGCCGGCACGCCCGGCGTCGGGCGCACGCTGGCCGATGATCCTGGCCATGCACGGCGGCCCGCACGGCGCCTATGGCAACAGCTTCGCGTTTCAGTTCCAGTTGTGGGCTGCGCAAGGGTACGGCGTGCTGTACACGAACCCGCGCGGCTCAACCGGCTACGGCGAGAAGTTTCTCTGGGGAACGTGGGGTGGCTGGGGCAACCGCGACTACGAGGACGTCATGGCGGTGGTCGATCGCGCGCTGACGCGCTTTCCGATCGATGAGCGGCGCCTGGGAGCGACCGGCTATTCCTACGGTGGGTTCCTCACCAACTGGGTCATCACCCACACGCCGCGGTTCGCCGCCGCCGTGGTCGGCGCGGGCATCTCCAACTGGATCAGCGATTACGGCACCGCCGACATTCCACGGACCAAGGAGAGCGAATTCAACGGTCCGCCGTGGGAACCGGCCAGCCTCGACCTGCTGCTGAAGCAATCCCCGGTGATCTACGCGAAGCAGGTCACGACGCCCACGCTGTTCATCCACGGCGAGGCCGATCTCCGGGTGCCGATCGAGCAGGCCGAGCAGATGTACGTGGCCCTGAAGAAGCGCAAGGTTCCGGCCCGCTTCGTCCGTTATCCGGACATGTACCACGGCGGCTGGTCGGCCTGGAACACGGTCCACCGGTATCAGCAGGAGCTCAACTGGTGGGCGCAGTACCTGGGCGCGAAGCCGGCCGCCACGCAGTAGCGTCTGATCCAGTGTCGGGGCCCTGCTGGCCCCCACGCCGGCTCCTGCCGTCCGGGAGCCGGCCCGGACCGGGCGGCCTGGTCCGGCCGGGCCCCGGATCGCTGGTAAACTAATGTGTTCAGGTACTTGCCCATGAGACGACATCTGCTCGGCGCCGCCGTCCTGCTCTGCCTCCTTCCCGCCCTGGCCGCCGCGCGGGGTGACATCCTCGAGCAGATTCTGGTCAAGGTGAACGGCGACATCATCACCAAGACCGACCTCGAGCAGCGCCAGATCGCGGCGCTGCGGCAGGCGAACCCCAACTTCCGTCCCGGCAGCGACGCGGAATTGCGGCAGGCGCTGTCCGAGGTCACCCCGGAAGTGATCGTGAATGCGGTCGACGAACTGCTGCTGGTGCAGCGTGGCCGCGAGCTGGGCTATGGCCTGGGTGCCGAGCAGTTCCGCAACATCGTCGAGAACATCAAGAAGGAGAACAAGCTCGAGACCGAGGAGGCCTTCCAGGAGGCGCTCAAGCAGGAGGGCCTGACCATGGAGGACCTGCGCCTGCAGCTCGAGCGGCAGATGCTGGTCAGCCGCGTCCAGCAGATCGAGGTGCAGGGCAAGATCGCGGTATCGGAAGAGGAAGTGAAGCAGTTCTACGAGGCGTCACCCGACAGCTTCACGACCCAGCCGCAGCTCACGCTGCGCGAGATTCTGGTGGTCGTCCCGACCAGCGAGAAGGGGGTCAACGTCGCCGAAGACGACGCGGCGAAGGCCAAGGCCGAGGACATTCGCAAGCGGCTGCTTGCTGGCGAGCCCTTCGCCACGCTTGCGTCGGAGCTGTCGGATTCGCCCTCCAAGGCCAACGGCGGCCTCATCGGCCCGATCAGCCGGTCGGATGTGGCCCCCGACCTCCTCAAGGCGATCGAGCCGCTCAAGGTCGGCGAGATCACCGGCGTGCTGCGTTCTTCGCGCGGCTACCAGATCGTGAAGCTGGAGGCGGCCACCGCCACCAAGGTTCAGACCATCGACGAGGCGCGTGCTGCCATTGCCGACCGGATTGCCGCCACCAAGCATCGCGGCCAGATGCACGAGTACCTGCAGCAGCTGCGCGCGCAGGCCATCCTCGACTGGAAGAACGAGGAAGTGAAGAACGCCTTCGAGGTCGGCGTGAAGAAGCAGGCCGAAACCGCCCCGACGCAGTGACCAGCGGCCCTGGCCCCCAGTGGTTCGCGGTGTGGACGCGGTCGCGGCACGAAAAGCTCGTGCGCGATCAGCTCGCCGAACGCCGCGTCGAGGTATTCCTGCCCACCATCACCAAGTGGAGCCGGTGGAAGGATCGCAAGAAGAAAGTCGATTGGCCGCTGTTTCCCGGCTATTGTTTCGCGCGCTTCGAGAGCGACGACCGGCTGGCCGTGCTCAAGTGTGACGGCGTGGTCACGATTGTCGGCACGACCGGGGTGCCGGCCCCGATTCCGGCCATCGAGATCGAGAGCATCCGCCAGCTGCTGGCCAGCGAGCTCTCGTTCGATCCCTGCCCGTTGATCAAGGAAGGGATGCTGGTCGAGGTCACCGGTGGGCCGCTCAAGGGCGTGGTCGGGCGGCTGATGCGCAAGGGCGCGCACGCCCGCCTGGTCCTGTCGGTGGATTTGATTGGCCAGGC
The DNA here is from genome assembly GCA_963707795.1 of uncultured Acidobacteriota bacterium. Lineage (GTDB taxonomy): Bacteria > Acidobacteriota > Vicinamibacteria > Vicinamibacterales > UBA2999 > JACCSI01. The sequence goes on from OY970174.1 coordinate 4,013,449, forward strand.
CGTCAGCGTCGAAGTGGACGCGGCGGACGTGAAGCCATACTGAGCGCTGGCGTAATCCCATGCATATCGGCCCCGTTCCGCTCACGTCGCCGCTGGTCATCGCCCCCATGGCGGGGATGACCGACAGCGCCTTCCGCCGCCTGGTCAAACGTCACGGCGGGTGCGGGCTGGTCGTCACCGAGATGGTGAGCAGCGAGGGTCTGGTGCGCGGCATCGACCGCACGCTCGAGTACGCCGAGTACACCGAGGAGGAGCGGCCGGTGTCGATCCAGATCTTCGGCGGCGATCCGGGCCGGATGGCCGAGGCGGCACGCATCGTCGAAGGCATGGGCGCCGACATCGTCGACGTCAACATGGGCTGCCCGGTGCCGAAGATCTCCAAGCACAATGCCGGCTGCCGCCTGATGCGCGAGCCCGAGCACGCCGCCCGCATCATCGGGGCCATGGTCAAGGCCGTGGACATTCCGGTGACGGTCAAGATGCGCAAAGGCTGGGACGACGAGGAGGTCAACGCGCGCGAGGTGGCGGCGCGCGTGGCGGACGCCGGCGCGGCGGCGATCACGATTCACGGCCGCACCGCCCGGCAGTCGTACTCGGGCGCGGCCGACTGGGAGTTCGTCGCCGGTGTCGCCGAATCGATCGCGGTCCCGGTGTTCGGTTCGGGCGACTGCCTCGAGCCGGAGCACATCGTCGAGCGGCTGCGTCACGGCGTCAGTGGCGTGTTCGTCGGCCGCGGCGTGCTGCGCAATCCGTGGATCCTGGCCCAGGCCCAGGACCTGCTCTCGGGCCGGCCGGCACGGCCGGTGTCCCTCGAGCTGCGCGGCCGGTTCCTCCTCGACTACATCACGCTGCTGCTGAGCGAGCGGGTCCACGAGGACCCCGGCTTCCGGCACGTCGCCGGCTCGCCGGCGGCGCAGCCGCGCCACGATCGCTGGGTGATCAACAAGCTCCGCGCGCTGTGTTCCTGGTACACGAAAGGGCTCGACGACGGCTCGCATCTGCGCACTTCTGTGAACGCCGCCGGATCGCTCGCCGAGCTGCGCGCGCTCATCGAGGATTTCTTCCTGCTCCCGCACCCCGAGACGTCGCCGGTTTCGCTGTCCGCCAGCGCGTGAGGTTTGGCCCGCGACGGGCCGATAAGTAGTCCGCGATGGCTTTCACGGAAACGTCACGAGTCTACGTGGCCGGGCATGGCGGGCTGGTCGGGTCGGCGCTGGTCCGGCGTCTGGCGGGCAGCGGGTTCCGCACCGTGCTCACCGCCAGCCGCGACCAGCTCGATCTGCGCGACCAGGCGGCGGTGAACTACTGGTTCAAGGCGAACCGCCCCGATCACGTGTTCCTCGTCGCCGGCACCGTCGGCGGCATTCTCGCCAATTCGACGCGGCCGGCTGAGTTCATCTACGACAACATGATGATCCACGCGGCGGTGGTCCATGCCGCGCACGTGTACGGCGTCCGCAAGCTGCTCTACCTGGGAAGCTCGTGCATCTACCCGCGCGACTGTCCGCAGCCGATGACCGAGGACATGCTGCTCCGCGGCGAGCTCGAGCCGACCAACGAACCGTACGCCATCGCGAAGATCGCGGGCATCAAGCTGTGCCAGGCGTATCGCCGGCAGTACGGCGCCGACTTCATCTCGGCGATGCCGACCAACCTGTACGGACCCAACGACAACTTCGACCTGGCCAGCTCGCACGTGCTGCCGGCGCTGATGCGCAAGTTCCACGACGCGCGCCTCGAGAAGCGCAGCGAGGTCGTCGTCTGGGGGAGCGGGCATCCGCGGCGCGAGTTCCTGCACGTGGACGACCTCGCCGACGCCTGCGTGTTCCTGATGCAGCGCTACAGCGCCATCGACCACATCAATGTCGGCACCGGTGAGGATCAGTCGATCGCGGAGCTGGCGCAGATGGTGCGCGACGTGGTCTACCCGGCGGCGACGATCGTCTTCGACGCGTCCAAGCCGGATGGTACGCCGAAGAAGCTGCTCGATGTCTCGCGTCTCCACGATCTCGGCTGGCGGCATCGCACCGATCTACGCGCGGGGATCGCCGCCACCTACGAGTGGTTCCTCCGTCACAAGGACCAGGCCCGCGGCATGGCCGCAGCCGCCGCACACTGAACCCGGCCCGACCTGCGACATACTGTTAGCGACGTGGCGGACGTGTATCTCGGGGTGGCGCGGGCACGGGTCGGACCGGCGGCGGCGGTGATCGACGTCGAACGCAAGGCCGTGGCGGCGTGCGAGGAGAACCGCCTGACCCGCGCGCGCAACGCCCCGGTCAGCGGACCTCCCGCGCTGGCGCTGGCCGAGCTCCTGGCCTTCCTCAATCGGACACCGGCCGACATTTCACGGGTCGGTGCGGTGCACGACGAGGGCGCGCCGGCCGGCGAGGACGGCTCGGGGCCCGTGGGCGTGGACGCGCACGAGGCGCACGCCCTCTACGCCTTCCACGCCTCCGGGTTCAGCGACGGACTGGCGCTGGTCAGCGAAGTCCACGAGGCACGCGGCTGGTCGGCGTGGGCCTTCCGCGCCGGGGATCCGTCCCCACGGCAGGTCGGCGGGGACCTCGGTCCTTATCCGCTCGCCCATCTCTACGGGCGGCTCACCCGTGCGCTCGCCCTGGAGCCGATGCGCGACGAGCACCTGGTCGAGGCCCTGGCGCGCACCGGCGCCGACACCTACTCCGCCCTCGCCGACCTCATCACGATCACCGACGACGGGATCCGGGTCGAGGAACGATTCGAGGCCGAGATCCAGGCGGCGCTCGCGTCCCCGGATGCCGACCGCGCCCGGCGCGACATCGCCGCGTCGGTGCAGCGTCGCCTCGGCGAGTGCCTGGTGCACCTGCTGCAGGGGCTGGCGGCGGTGTCGCCGGGACCCCGCGGCGCCGGCAGGCTGTGCCTCGGCGGCGGTCTGTTCTTCAATACGTTCTTCACGACCGCCGCCGCCACGGCCGGCATCTTCAGCGACGTTTTCGTCCCTCCGCATCCCGGCCGGAACGGCACCGCGCTCGGCGCGGCGCTGCAGGTCGGCGCGCCGCGCACCCTGGGCCCCCTGGCCATCGGCTCGCCGTACCTGGGCCCGGGCTACGGCGACGCGCAGATCAAGGAGGCGCTCGACAACTGCAAGCTGTCGTACGATTTCGTCGCTGGCGATCGGCTCAACGAGGCGGTCATCACGGCGCTGGCGCGCGGCCGGCTGTGCGGATGGTTCCACGGGCGGCTCGAGTGGGGACCGCGGGCGCTCGGCCACCGGTCGGTCCTCGCCGATCCGTTCGCACCGCACGTCCTGGAAAACCTGAATGGCTTCCTGAAGCGCCGGCCGCTCTACCGGAGTTATGGCGTCAGCGTGCCGCGCACCCAGCTCGAGACCTTGTTCCACACCGCGGCACCGGGCGCGTCGCCCTTCATGCAGTTCGAGTTTCGACCCCGCGATCCGGAGAAGTTCCGCACCATCCTGCCGCCCGGCGTCGAAACGCTGCGCGTGCATACCGTGGACGACACCGAGCCGAGGTTCTTGCGGCTGTTGGAGATGTGGGGCGGCAAGACCGGCACGCCGGTCCTGGTCAACACGTCGTTCAACGGATTTCACGAGCCGCTGGTGTGCTCGCCCCGCGACGCCATCCGCGTCTTCTACGGCACCGGCCTCGACGTTCTGGCGCTGGGCGATTTCTTCCTACGCAAGTAGCGCCCGCGCGTCGCTCGCGAGATCGAAGTCGAAGACGAGCGCCCGCTCCGACGCCAGGTAGAACTGGCGCCCCAATTCCTCGTGCGCCGGGTGGTCGAGGTAGCGGCGCAGGTCCTGTTCACTGTCGAACTCGAGGATCGCCGCGAAAGGAAATTGCTCCGTGTTCTGCTCGTCGTACGGACGCCCGGCGAACACCCGGCGACCGACGTGCGCCCGGCGGATCTCGGGAATGTCGGCGAGGGCGTTCTCCAGCGCGTCGAGCAACGCGCCGCGCTCCTCACGGCTGAGCGACGGCTTGGGACGAAACAGGACGAGGTGCGCGATCACTCCTCGCCTCGCGGTTTGCGCGGACCTCTCGGCTTGCCGCCCCATGGCTTCTTCGCGCCGCGGGCAGCTGGTTTCGCGCCCCACGGTTTACGAGTCCCAGTTGCGCCGCCAGGCTTCTTGCGCCACGCCGTGGCCTCGCGATCCCGATCGCCATCCCGATCTCGACTGCGATCTCGATCCCCCGCGGGGCGGGTGTCCCGGTCGCCTCGCCGGTCAGGTTTCGGCTTCCACGCACCGGGCCCCCGTGTGTCGGGCTTGGATTTCCAGCCACCGGGCCCGCGTGCGTCAGGCTTCGGCTTCCATCCACCAGGTCCACGCGATTGCGGTTTGGGTTTCCATCCACCCGGTCCACGAGCCTCCGGTGTGCTCTTCCAGCCGCCGGGCTCCCGGGACTCGGGCTTGGACTTCCAGCCGCCGGGCCCGCGTGCGTCAGGCTTCGGCTTCCATCCACCAGGACCACGCGATTGCGGTTTGGGTTTCCATCCACCCGGTCCACGAGTCTCCGGTGTGCTCTTCCAGCCGCCGGGCTCGCGCGATTCCCGCCCGGGTTTCCATCCGGCGGGGCCCGCGGGCGGCCGCGTCGAACGAGTCGCTCCCTCCGGACGCCGCTCGGCCGCTGCCGGGGCGCGCCCCGTTGGCTCGCGACGCGGACGGTCCCTCGGATCAGGCTGCGGGCCGCGGGCCTTCGGGGCGTGCGGCTTTTCCGGCGCGTCGATCTGATCGCGGAGTGGATCCCCATGCGGCGGCGAGAACTTCCGCGGATCGGTGGCAGCCGCTTTTCGTGCCGTCCGATCGTGGATGTTCTGCTTGAAGCGGTCCCACTTGGCCTTCTTGGCGTCCTTGTACTTCTGTCGCGGGTCGCGGTGCTCGCCCCCCGGCCGCCACGTGCGATCGCGCTTCTCGCGGGCTGGTTCGCCGGTCCGGTCGGGCCGCGGGCCTTCCCACCGGCGTTCTCCCTGCCCCAGTCCGGCCTCGCGCGCGGCGTCGCGCGACTCCCAGAGCTTGCCGCGCTCGAACCACTTCATCACCGCCGAGGGATGCTTGTCCTTCAGCCGGTTCAGCGTCGCCAGCAGCTCCTCCGGGTCGTGCGCGCGGAACGCCGTCGGCTGATCGTCCACGAGAATCGTCCAGTAGGCATGGCGCGGAGGCATGACGATATGTTAATTGAAAGCCGCCATATCCTTGTGCGCATGGAACTCGTCGTCGCTCCCATCGTCGAGCTGCGAGCGCGGATCACGCACCTGTTCGAGGACGTGGTCGGCGCCACTCTCGACCGCGGCGCCGCCGCGGCCGATCGGCCGGAGGGGTTCGCCTGCGGGCTGACTGGCGGCGCCACCGCCCTCATCTTTCTCGGGGCGTTGCGTGACGCCGCCGTGGACTGGTCGCGCATCACGCTCTACTGGGGCGACGAGCGGGCGGTGCCGCCCGACCACCCGGATTCCAACTTCGGTCTCGCGGAACGGCTCCTGCTGACGCCCCTGGGCGCCCGGGCGCCGAATGCCAGGCGCATGCCCGCGGATCAGGCGAACCTCGCGGCCGCGGCTCGCGCACACGCGGCCGAGCTGCCCCCGGCGCTCGATCTCCTGATTCTCGGTGTGGGAGACGACGGGCACGTGTGCTCGCTGTTCCCGGGGCATCGGGCCCTGACGACCAGGGACGATCGTGTAACCGCGATCGATGATTCACCGAAGCCGCCGCGGCGGCGCATGACGCTGACGCTGCCCTACGTGCTGGCCTCGCGCCGAACCTGGATCGTCGCCGTCGGCCCGCGCAAGGCGCCGATCCTCCAGCGGGCTGTGGACCGTCAGCAGCTCGCGACGCCGCTCGAGCTCGTCGCCGCGCAGGGATCCGACGTCACGATCTTCACCGATCAGCCGCTGCGGGAGGGCCGCTCGTCGGTCGGCCCTCAGTGAGCGATGTCGGGGAGCCGGCGGAGTTTTTCGACCAGGGTCGTGCGCTTGAGGTTGAGCAGCCCCGCCGCGGCGGCCTTGTTGCCGCCCGTGCGTGAGAGCGCGCGGCCGATGAGGTCGCGCTCCATCTGCTCGATCAGCGTAGGCAGGTCCACGCCGGTCTCGGGGAAGTCCACCGCCGGCACGATCGACACGGGCGCCGCCTGGATCTCCGGCGGAAGATCGGCGATGTCGATGGTGCTGCGGCCGCTCAGCAGCGCCATGGCCCGCTCGATGGCGTTTTCCAGCTGGCGCACGTTGCCGGGCCAGACGTAGGCCATCATCCGCCGCATCGCCTCTTGCGACACCATCTGCGCCGGCGGCCATGGGCCGCTGACCGGTGCGGCCGATGCGGCGCCGTCCGCCGGCGCGTCGGCCGGTTGCGTGAACTTGTGCACGAAGTGTTGGACCAGCAGCGGGATGTCCTCGCGGCGGTCGCGCAGTGGCGGCAGTTCGATCTGAATCACGTTGAGCCGGTAATAGAGGTCCTCGCGAAACGTCCCGTCCTTCACCATGCGCGCGAGGTCGGTGTTGGTGGCGGCGACCACGCGCACGTCCACCTTGATCGGCTTGCCGTCGCCGACCCGTTCGAACTCACGTTCCTGCAGCACCCGGAGCAGCTTCATCTGCAGCGCGGTCGGCATGGTGCCGACCTCGTCGAGGAACAGCGTGCCGCGATGCGCCTGCTCGAGGCGCCCCTGGCGATTCCCGATGGCGCCGGTGAAGGCGCCGCGAACGTGGCCGAACAGCTCCGCTTCGAGCAGCCCTTCGGGAATGGCGCTGCAGCTGAGCGCCACGAAGCGCTGATCCCGGCGCGGGCTGGACTGGTGAATGGCGCGCGCGACCATCTCCTTGCCCGTCCCGGTCTCGCCGCTGATCAGGATCGTCGTACCGGTCGGCGACACGGTTTCGATGGTCTGGAACAGCGCGCGCATCCGCGGGCTGCGGCCGATCATCGCCCCGAGCCCGAACCGCTCGTCGAGCTGCTCGCGCAGGTAGGCGTTCTCGTTGCGCAGCCGACGCTGCTCCAGCGCCGTCCGCAGCGTGTGCATCAGCTCTTCGAACTGGAACGGCTTGGCGACGAAATCGGTGGCGCCCTGCTTGATCGCGTCCACGGCGTCCTTCACCGTCCCGAAGCCGGTGACGACGATCGCGATGATGCCCGGATACCGGCGCAGGGCCTCGGCGATCACGGCGCGGCCGTCGATGCCGGGCAGCCGCAGGTCGGTGATGACGACGTCGAAGGCGAAATCGCTGAGGCGTTCGACCGCCTGCTCGCCGGATTCCGCCTCCACGACCTCGAAGTAGTCGCGCAGCCGCTCGGCGACCACGGATCGGAGCGCCGGCTCGTCGTCGACGAGCAGGAGATGTGGTTGGGGGTCAGCCATTTAGGGAGGTGCCAGAATATTGGCGCTCAACCGTTCGATGGTCAAGCGCAAAGCGCGATTACAGGTTTGGCGCGGCCCGGCGAGGTGTGCGTTCGTGAGACTGCATCGATTGGCCTAATCCGCGTCCGTCTGGGTCCGATACCACTGCTGGAGGGAAACGACACGATGGAGCGCCAGACGGTCAGCATCATGAAGGCGTGCGAGATGGTAGGCGTCAGCCGCCGGACCATCTACAACTGGATTGCAGCGGGGAAAGTCGAGTATGTGAGGACGGCCGGAGGCAGCATCCGGATCTTCACCGATTCGCTGTGGCGACAGCCGGACGGCGTGCGGACCTCGGCCCCCACGTCGGCGGCCTAAGCCGTGGAAATGATCGAAGATCGTCTGCATCCGCGCGACCTCGGCGATCTTCGCGCCCTCTTTCACCGCCTGAACAACCAGCTGGGCGTGATCCTCGCGCACGCCGAGCTGCTCGAAGCCAAGTCTCCGGACGATGCGCATCGCGCCCGTGCCTCGCACGTCGTCGGAGCCACCCTCGAAGCGATGGCCGTCACGCGCGTCCTGCGCGATCAGATTACGTCCGACGACTAACGGTCTCGCAGCCGGAAGCCCCCGCCCTGGGGGCGCGCGCCAGAGACAGTTCAGCGGTCCTTACAAATCTGTTAGCGGCAAACAAAAATTGTGATCGCATCGTCAAGGCCTTGGCGACGGCTGCGGCGCAATAGTCAAGGTGTTGGCGTTTTTGCCCCAGCTCGAGCGCCAAACCGTGCGACCGCCGGCCGTGGCATATCAAGTTAACTACCTGAAATACAAGCTGTTACGAAAGCTCATCGACAAATTTGCACGTAGTGTCCGCCAGCCGGCTCAACATGGCACTCCCGTTGCCATTAGGGCAGGCACGCCGCCTCGATTGAGATGGCTGGAGGAGACCAAGACCGATGAGCGCCCAACAGACCGCAGCACCGACTCACCCCCGCGTCGAAGCCGGCCTTCCCTTCGTGGAAGCCCTGGCGCGGCGGATGGCATCGACGATGCCGCACTCGATTGACCTGAGCGATCTCGTCCAGGATGGCGTTATTGGCCTGATCGATGCCGCCGAGCGCTTCGACGAAACGCGTGGCATCAAGTTCGAAACCTTTGCCGAGCGCCGGGTGCGCGGCGCCATGATCGATGCGCTGCGCAAGGACGCGTGGCCGCGTGGGGTCCGCCGGGTGCGTCGCGAGCTCGAGGCGGCGCGCGAGAAGCTGCGGCTGTCGCTGGGGCACGAGCCGTCGCTGGCCGACCTGGCCAAGGCGGTGGGCTCCGACGAAAAGCGTCTCGGCAAGACCATCGTTCGCATCAACACCATCGAGTCGACCTCGCCGCTGTCGTGCGGCGACCACGTGGACGAAGCGCAGCTGCCGGCGGTGTTCGTGCCGGCCGAGCCCGAGCGTCCGGACCACGCGTTCGAGCGCAGCGAGGTCAAGAATCGCGTGCGCGCCGCCATCGAGACGCTCCCGGTCCGGGAGCGGCGGGTCATCTGCCTCTACTACTACGAAGAAGTGACGATGAAGGAGATTGGCGCCGAGCTCGGCGTGAACGAGTCGCGGGTGTCGCAGCTTCACGCGCGCGCGCTGCGCCGGCTGCGCGACGCGATGGGTCCGGACATGGCGCCGTCGGCGGTGGTCACGACGCTGCGCACCGCGGTGCTGGCGTTTGCCGCTCGTCCGAAGATGGCCAAGGCCGGCCTCGCGGCCGATGGGGCCGCGGCACGGGTTCCGCTGTCGAACACGATGGTCGCCGCCGCCGAGCGCCGCGCGGTCGTTGTCGACTACGCCAGCGCGTCGCGGGCCGCGCGCAGCAAGTCGCCCAGGCGGAACGGCTTGGCGAGCCAGCGGCAGCCGGTTTCCTCGAGGAACCGTTCGGCGTCGGTCCCGGCCACCGCGCCGGTGACGAAGATGACGCGCCGGGCGAGCGCCGGCGTCGCCGCCGCCATCGCGCGGTAGAACTGCATGCCGTCGATCCGGGGCATCTTGAGATCGCAGACGATCAGATCGTAGGTGCCCTGGGTCAGACGGGTCAGCCCTTCCTCGCCGTCACCCGCCCGATCCACGACGAATCCGGCGTCGCCGAGCGCCTCCGACACGGCGGCGGCCAGCGCCGGTTCGTCCTCGACGACCAGGACCTTGAGTCCCTTGAACGCCTCGAGCGCGATCGGCGCCGGCGGCGGCTTGCGCGGCTGCAGCGACTGTCCCGCCACCGGCAACTCGACGAAGAACGACGTGCCGCCGCCCGCGCGCGACGCGAGCCAGATGCGGCCGCCGTGCTCCTGCACGATCGCGTAGGCCACGCTGAGGCCGAGCCCGGTGCCCTTGCCCACCTCCTTGGTGGTGAAGAACGGGTCGAACACCTTGCCCTGCGACTCCTCGGCAATCCCCGGTCCATCGTCATTGACCTCGAGCACGACGGAGTCACGCTCCGCGTCCTGCCAGGTGCGCACCACCAGCGTGCCGTGGCCGTTGGCCGCGAGCATGGCCTGTTCCGCGTTGAGGATCAGATTGAGAACGACCTGCTTGATCTGGTGCGCATCGGCGAAGACCTCGGGCACGCCGGTCGCCAGCGCGGGAATCACTTCGATGTTGGTGACCCGTTGCTCGTACGCCCGCAGCCCGAGCGTCTCGCGAACGACGTCGTTGACGCTCACCATCATCCGGGTGCTCTGCCGCTTGCGGGCGAAGGTGAGGAGGTTGCGCACGATGCGGGCGGCCCGTTCCGCCTCGCCGAGGATGACGTCCAGGCCGCGCCGCGACTTGTCGTCGGCGGGCGCTTCGGCCAGCCGCTCGGCCCACGACAGGATGGTCGCCAGCGGGTTGTTCAGTTCGTGCGCGACACCGGAGATGGTCTGGCCGAGGGCGGCCATGCGCTCGGCCTGCAGCAGCTGGTGGTAGAGGTCCCGCGACTGGTCCTCGAGCTTCTTGCGATCGCTGACGTCGCGGATGAGCGCCTCGATGCGCGTCCCCTCGGCGGCCGTCTCGGCGCTGGCGGTCACCTCGATCCAGACCAGCGCGCCGTCGTTCTTGCGCAGCCGCAGCAGGTAGTCGTTCACCGAGCCGTCGGTGCGCAGGCGGTCGAGGAACGTCGCCCGCGCCTGCAGATCGCCGAACCGCGCTTCGTCGAACGGGCGGACGTCGACGTCCGCGGCCTCGGGCGGGAAGCCGAAGACCAGCTTCAGGTGCGGGTTGGCGGCCACCGTGCGCGTGCCATCGGTCCCCAGCGTCCCGATGTACACGCCTTCGTGAACCGCCTGGAAGAAGCGCGCGAACGCGGCGCCGCGCTCGCCGGCGCCTACTTCTTGCGCGTCGGCGGCGGGTGAGGCGTTGGCGTCTTGGTGCGGAATTGGGGGGTCCACTTCTTCTCGATCGAAGAGCGGATGGCAACCGGATCGGCCCCGGACCTGTGCATCAGCATCGCGTCACGCGCGACATCGATACAGACCTGTCATCCATAACCGTGCGTATCCCAGGCCGTGACGTTGCCCTGGGCGTCGCGCGTCCGCACGAAGCACGACTCGTTGTGAGGGTGGCCGCTGGATTCGCAGCCGCAGTAGCAGGGGACGTACTTCAGTACCTCTGGATGCTGGGCCGCGAACTCGTAGACGGCGCGGGTCACGTCCACCGGCCGCCCGGGAGCAAATCCGGGGTTCGGGATGGGCGGCATCCGCACCTGGGCGGGCGTCTGGCGTGCCGCCGGCGCGGGTTTCGCGGCCGGAGCCTGCGCCAGGGCGTAGCTGGTGCCGGCGGCCAGCACGGCCGCGACGGCGAAGACAGTTAATCGTCGCATCCCCAGCATTTTAGCAGTATGCGCGCGCGCGTCACCAGACGGTTCCGGTGCGCGCGGTGGTGGGCCTCCGGTGCCGGAGCGCCGCGTCGTTGCGCGGGCGGCCCGCGCGGAGCCGAGGCGCCGCGCACATGTCACTCCTGCGCTCGACCATCCGCGGTCTCGCATTCCATTGCGAGTGAACTCGCAGGCAATTTCGACCATTGCGGGGCTTCAAGCCCGTTCCTTTGACCTCGTAACTTTGTTAAGGTGTACCGCCCTCCCCCGGGGCGTTATGCGTCTCTTCCAGCGACACGACGCCCTGCTGCTGACCGGCCTGACGGTCGCCATCATCGTCATCTTCACGCCCGCGATCACGCGCCTGCTCGACGTTGCGTGGGAGATCGAGCGTGAACGCGGCCTGGCATTGCTGCCCGGCCTGGGTGTGCTCGTCGCGGTCTTCGTGTTCCACCTGCTGCGCCGCGAGCTGGAGCGCCAGGCGCATGCGGCGGCAACGCTGGCGGCGCAGTCGGCGGCCGAGGACCGCGTGCAGGATCTCGAGCGGCTGGTCGTGCTCGGTCAGGCGCTCGCGCGCGCGGTCGATCAGGACGCGATTCGCATCGCGGTCACCGAGCACCTGCCCCGGCTGGCCGGCACCGAGCATATCTGGGTGATGCTGCGGCGCGAGGGATCGTGGGAAGCGCTGGCCGGCGACACGCGCGGGGCGGAGGAGCTGGTCGGCCGCGAAGCGCTCGCCGACCGCCTGCTCGAGGGCCGGCCGCTGGCCAACGATCCCAGCGGCGGCATCGCGTTTCCGCTGGTCGCGGGCGGCACGCCGATTGGCGTCCTCGGGGTCACGCCGGCGAGTGGCGCGCTCGAATCGACGCGCTACCGGGCGATCGAGGCCGCCGCGTCGATGCTCGCGGTGTCGCTGAAGACGGCCCAGCTGGCCCGCGAGGTGCGCGAGAACCGGATGCGCGATCCGCTGACCGGCTGCCTGCTGCGCGCGCATGCCGCCGAGATCGTGGACGGCGAACTGCGCCGCGCCCGCCGCAGCCACCTGCCGGTGTCGCTGATCCTCTTCGACCTCGATCACTTCAAGCAGATCAACGATCGCTTCGGTCACCTGTGCGGCGATGCCGTGCTCGCGGCCGTGGGCCGGTGCATGCGCGAAGTGCTGCGCGGGTCGGACCTGAAATGCCGGTACGGCGGCGAGGAATTCCTCGTGCTCCTGCCCGAGACGCCGATGAGCGGCGCGCGCCGGGTGGCCGAAACGCTGCGCCGCGAGATCGCCGACCGCCCCATCCTGTGGGCGGGGCAGACGATCACCTTCACCGCGAGCTTCGGCGTCACCCAGGCCCTGCCCGGCGAAACCGGCATCCAGGCGATGATCGCCCGCGCCGACGCGGCGCTGTACCGCGCCAAGGAAGACGGCCGCAACTGCGTCCGGATCGGCGCCGAGACGCTGGCGCTGATCTCCGAGCAGCGCAAACCGAGCGTCGCCGGGTAAGCGCGGCGGGTGCCCGGGCGCCGTCAGGCGAGCTCGCGGCCGCGCGTCTCCGGAATCACCAGCCAGAAGCCCGCGGCGATCAGGAAGGCCACCGACGTCATCATGAACGCCGCGCCGAAGCCGCGCTCCTGGGCCATGGCCCCGACCACGAAGGGGGCGACCGCGCTCGCCAGCCGGCCGAGATTGTAGGTGAACCCCTGCGCGGTGGCGCGAATCGACGTCGGGAAGATCTCGGCGGTGATGGCGCCGAAGCCGCTGAAGTAGCCAGTGCCGAAGAACGCCACGAACGGACCGAGTACCAGCAACGCCGCCGGGCTGTCGACGAGGCTGTACAGCATCACCAGCACCGACGCCGCGATCAGGTAGACCATGTAGGTCGTCTTGCGCCCGAAGCGGTCGCTGACGAAGCCGAAGGTGACGTAGCCGAACCACATGCCCACCTGCATCGCGACCACGAAGCTCGACATCACGACCGCCGAGAGGCCAACCCCACCCTCGGCCACCGGCAGCGAGAGATACGCCGGGATCCACAGGTTGAGGCCCCACCACGCGAACATCGTGGCGGCATTCATCAGCGTCAGGGCGATGGTGAGAAACGCGAGGCCGCCGCGAAAGGCGTCGCCGAGGCCCGGGCGCGTCGCCGTGGCGCGCGCGCGCGCCTGTTGCCACAGCGCCGGCTCGGCGACCCGGCGCCGAATCCAGAGTGTGAAGAGGGCGGGCAGCACACCCACGAAGAACACCGCACGCCAGCCGTAGCGCGGCAGGACCAGTGCCGTGACGATCGCCGCGGCGCCGTAGCCGATGGCCCAGCACGACTGCATCAGGCCGAGCGCCTTGCCGCGGTGCTCGGCGGGCCACGTCTCCGACACCAGCGCGGCCCCGCTGGCCCATTCACCGCCCATGCCGAGCCCGAGGAACAGGCGGAACACCGCCAGCTGCGTGACGTTCTGAGCCAGGCCGCACGCCGCGGTGAACACCGAGTAGATCAGGATGCTGAGCGAGAGGGCACGGGTGCGGCCCCAGCGGTCGGCGAGGATGCCGAAGAGAATGCCGCCGGCCGCCGACGCCGCGAGCGTCAGCGAGCCGAGCAGGCCGCCCGTGGTGCGGTCCATGCCGAGGTCCGACATCAGCGATGCCAGGACCAGGGCGTAGAGCATCACGTCGAACGCATCGAGCAGCCAGCCGAGCGATGCGGCGACGAGGGCGCGACGGGCCTCAGGAGACGCCGCGTGCCAGAACCCCAACATGGTGGTGAGGTTGTAGCACGGGGCAGTCGGCGTGCCGGCGATTATCGCCGGCCACGCCGATGCGCGTCAGGACGTGCCGCGATCAGAACTTCGGGGTACGACGGCCCAGGCGAACCCGGCGCCGCATGATGTAAAGCGTGAGCAGGACGCCGGCCAAGGCAAGCGTCGCGAACATGATGCTGGTCGAACTGATGAACATGGCTTTCCTCTGGTGACGGGACCACGGGGCCGCCGCCCGGTTTTAGAACTTCGGTGTGCGCAGGCCCTGGCGGCTCCGCCGCCGCATCATGTACAGCGTGAACAGGATCAGCGCGAGAATGAGCGTTAGGCCCGTGACGGCCGTTTCGCTGATGAACATATGCGTTTCATCGGCACCAGCCAGCTGAGCTTTACCCCAATGGTTGAGCTGCGCTCAAGCGATGATGATTCGGTTTCATCCTGCTCTTGCAGAATTTTCACCAGCCAAAGTTGCAAAATCAGCATATAATTCTCTCAAAATTCGTATGGACAGAACGTTAGACGCCATGGACGCCCGGATTCTGGAGATTCTTCAGGAAAACGCGCGCACCACCCAATCAGAGATTGCGCGGACGGTGGGTCTCGCGCCCTCGGCCGTGCTCGAGCGCATCCGCAAGCTCGAATCGCGTGGCGCGATCCGGGAATACGTCGCCGCCGTCGACCCCCACGTCGCCAATCGCGCCCTGCTGGCGTTCGTGTCCGTGCGCACCAACGAGTCCGGTCCCGAGCAGCCGTCGGCGCACGCCCTGGCCCGGATCCCCGAAGTGCTCGAGGTCCATCACGTCGCCGGCGAGGACTGCTATTTCCTCAAGGTGCGGGCGAAGGATGCCGAGCACCTGGGGCAGCTGCTGCGCCAGCACATCGCGGTGCTGCCGGGCGTCACGTCCACGCGCACCACCATCGTGCTGGAGACGGTCAAGGAGACCTCGCGGATTCCGATCGTGATCGGCCGGTCGAAGGAGCGCCTGCAGGAGGCGTCATGAGTCGTCACGAGCGCCGCCTCGCCTGGGTCGCGTGGCTCACGGTCTGCCTGGTGTGGGGCACGACGTATCTCGCGATCCGCGTGGCCCTCGAAACCGTGCCGGTGGCGCTGCTCGCGGGACTGCGCTGGACGGCGGCGGGCGTCCTGCTCGCGGGCGCGCTGCCGATGGTGGGCGAGCGTCTCCCGCCCCCACGCACCTGGGGCCGCATCGCGCTCGCCGGCTTCCTGATGGCGGTCATCGGCAACGGCGGCGTGGTCTGGGCCGAACAGTACGTCGCCAGCGGCCTGGCCGCCGTCATCGTGGCGACCGTTCCGTTCTGGGCGGTGCTGGTGGAATCGGTCCTCCCGCGCGGCGAGCGGCCGACGATACGGAGCCTGTTCGGGCTGGCCGTCGGGTTCCTCGGAATTGTCGTCCTCGTCTGGCCGGAGCTGACCGCGGGCGGGCAGGAGGGCCGGCTCTTCATCGCCGGCGTCATCTCGCTGCAGGTCGCCTGTCTCGGCTGGGCGTTGGGGACGTCGTACACCAAGCGCACGGCGCAGTACGCCAGTCCGTTGTCGGCGTCGGCGATGCAGATGCTGCTGAGCGGCGTCATGCTGCTCGCCATCGGCACCGTCGCCGGCGAGTGGGGCCGGCTGACCTTCACACCGCGCACGTTGGGCGCGATGACCTACCTGGTGCTCGTCGGATCGATCGTCGGCTACTCGGCGTACGTGTATGCGCTGAAGTATCTGCCGATCTCGACGGTCTCGCTCTACGCGTACCTGAACCCGATCATCGCGGTGATCCTGGGGACGCTGCTGCTCGCGGAGCCGTTCTCGGTGCGCATCGTGCTCGCCTCGGCGCTGGTGTTCGCCGGGATCGCCGTGGTCCGCTCGGCGCCGGTGGCGAAGGCGCCGCCGGTGCCGGCGCACAAGGCGGCGGCGTAGGTCAGCCGCTGCCCTTGTAGAAGACGCGGCCGAGCCGCTTGTGCCAGGCGGTGAACTCCTCGCTGCCGGGATCGTCCCGGATGGCGCGGCGCACCTGATGGATGCGGGTGTCGAGCTCGTCCACCATCGCCAGGATGAAGCCCTCGATCGTCCGCGGCTCCACCGGCGAGCCGTGCTCGCGCCGGCCGTGATGCGAGACGACCAGGTGCTCGATCTGCGCGCGCAGATCGTCAGGGAACCCGGCGATCCCGCGAATCGCGTCGCGGACCATGATCAGCCCGAGCCCGATGTGCCCGACGAGGTTGCCGTCGCGCGTGTAGCCGGCGCCGCCCGGCTCGTAGTGCAGCTCCTGGAGCTTGCCGATGTCGTGCAGGACGACCCCGGCGAGCACGACGTCCTCGTTGGCGCCGTAGGCGCGGGCCAGGTAGCGGGCCACGTCGGCCATCTGCAGGGTGTGCTCGAGCAGCCCGCCGCGATAGGCGTGATGGATGCTCTGCGCCGCCGGCCACTCGCGCAGCTCCGCCTCGTGATCGGCGGTGATGCGGTGGAGCAGCACCCGCACGTGCGGATCGCGGACGGCCGCCACGTGCGCTGCCAGCTCGTTCCACATCTCGTCGATCGAGCGCGGCGCCGACAGCACGCAGTCCTCGGCGCGGAACCCGTGCAGGCGATCCTGCTCGGCATGGACCCGCCGGATGTGCGTGACGGTCAGCTGCAGCTGCCCCTGGAAGGTCGTGCCGCGCCCTTCGACGCGCACGAACTCGCCGGCCTCGAACTCGTCCTTGAAGCGCGGGATGTCGTCGAACAGCTTGGCGGCGACCTGGCCGCTGGCATCCTGCAGCCCGAAGAGCAGGATCTCGCCGCTGCGAATGGGGCGCAGCTCCTTGTCGGTGCACAGGAAGTAGCCCCAGCCCTCGGCGTCGGGCGTGAGGCGCTGGAGGCGAGGGAGGCGATTCATGCCGCGAGGGCGGCCGCAACGCCGGTCGGCGGGAGGCCGGTCACGGCGTGGGACGCGGGCCGAGCGCGAAGGTCATCGTGCCATGCGCGACCACACGGCCGCGCACGCGGGCATGGCCGCTCAGCACGCCCATGCGGCTGCGCAGCCGCTTGACCAGCGCCTCGATCTCGACCACGTCGCCGGGATAGACGCACCCGCGGTAGCGGACCCGTTCGATGCCCATGAAGTAGATCAGGCGATCGCGGTTCTCCGGCTTCGACAGGATCAGGATGGCGCCCACCTGTGCCACCGCCTCGGTGAGGATGGTGGGCGGCAGCACCGGGCGGCCGCCGTCGACGCCGGGCGACAGGTAGCGCTCGTTGATCGAGACGTTCTTCAGGCCGACGATCCGCTTGTCGGGCTGGAATTCGACGACGCGATCGACCAGCAGGAACGGATAGCGATGCGGCAGAATGCGCTCGATGGCCGCGTAGTCCAGCGGCAGGGCGAGACCATCAATCATGGGCGAAAGCTCAGTATACTTCGCGTATGAACAGGATTATCGGAGCAGCCCTCTGGGTCCTGCTGCTGGCGCCCGTCGCCGCCGCCGAGCAGCGTCCGGTGACGATCGACGACATCCTGGCGCTGAAGGCCGTCGGCTCGCCGGCGGTGTCGCCGGACGGCACCCAGGTGCTGTACACCGTGCGCGACTGGGAGCGCGAGCGCGATCGCACCGAATCGCGGACACACATCTGGAAGGTCGCCGTGACCGGCGGCAGCCCGCGGCAGATCACCTTCGGCGAACGCGGGGAGACCCAGCCGCAGTGGTCGCCCGACGGCCGCTACATCAGCTTCGTATCGTCGCGTGGCACCGGCACCGGCGAGGACGCGCCACGCGCACAGGTGTACCTGATGCGCAGCGACGGCGGCGAGGCGGTGCGGCTCACCGATCTCGCGGAGAACGTCGCCGCCTACGCCTGGGCGCCCGACAGCACCCGCATCGCCCTGGTCAGCACCGAGCCGCGCTCGAGCGAGGACGAAGCGGCGATGCGCCGGCGCGACGACGAACGGGTCTTCGAGGGCGATTTCCGCCTGCAGCAGCTGTGGACCGCGCACGTGGACAGCAAGGCGATCGCCCGCGTCACCCAGGGCCGCGAGTACACGGTCATGGGCGCGCCGTCGTGGTCCGCCGACAGCCGCCGCCTCGTGTTCAGCGCCAAGCCGACGACGATGCTGCGCGATTACCGGTCGGACGTGTACGTCGCC
Organism: uncultured Acidobacteriota bacterium; assembly: GCA_963707795.1. GTDB lineage: Bacteria > Acidobacteriota > Vicinamibacteria > Vicinamibacterales > UBA2999 > JACCSI01. Next base: position 4,031,483 of record OY970174.1, read on the forward strand.
GATCTCGCGAGCGGCGCGATCGAGAAGATCAGCACCAATCCCGGCCCCGACGTGCAGCCGCAGTGGTCACCCGACGGGACCCGCATCGCGTGGGTGAGCGAGCCGACCACGGCCGGCGCGATCGGCGACGGGACGCTGCCCTCGTACATCGGTCACGGCCACCTCATCGTCTACGACGTCGCTGCCCGCCGTGCCCGCGACCTGTGGAGCCGCGAGTTCGACGTCGACATCGGCACCCCGCACTGGAGCGCCGACAGCCGCCGCCTCGTGTTCACCGCCGGCACGCGCGCCTACGTCGAGGCGTTCAGCGTCGAGCCCGCCACCGGCGTCTACACCCAGCTGTCGCGCCAGAAGACGCTGCAGTACGGATCGCGCAGCGCCGACGGCCAGGTGGTCGTCGTGGCGATGGACGCGCCGGCGACGCCGGCCGAGGTTTACGTGACCGACCCCTCGTTTGCGAGCTTCCGCCGGCTCACCGACACCAACCCCCAGGCGTCGGCGTTCGCCCTCGGCGAGAGCGAGATCGTCACCTGGAAGAGCAGCGACGGGATGGAGGTCGAAGGCATCCTGCTCAAGCCCGTCGGCTTCGACCCGTCGCGCCGCTATCCGCTGCTGGTCGTGGCGCATGGCGGCCCCTCGGGCGCGTTCACCAACGGCTACCGCGTCGGCGGGCTCGAGGGCGGCCAGTTGTGGGCCGGACAGGGCTGGGCCGTCTTCTACCCCAACCCGCGCGGCAGCACGAACTACGGCGAGCAGTTCCAGCGCGCCAACATCAACGACTGGGGCGGCGGCGATTATCGCGACATCATGACCGGGGTGGATGCGCTCATCGCGCGCGGCGTTGCTGACCCCGATCGCCTGGCGCACATCGGCTGGAGCTACGGCGGCTACATGACCGCCTGGGTGGTGACGCAGACGCCGCGGTTCAAGGCCGCCATGGTCGGCGCCGGCCTCACCAACATGGCCAGCATGTACGGCACCAACGACATCCCCAACGTCCTCGTCACCTATTTCGGCGGCATCCCCGGCAAGCAGACGATGCCGCTGTACGCCGGCCGCTCGGCGATGACCTTCATCGACAACGTGACCACCCCGACGCTGATCCTGCACGGCGCCAGCGACGAGCGCGTGCCCACCGGGCAGGCCTACGAGCTGTTCCGCGGGCTCAAGGATCGCGGCAAGACGACCGAGCTGGTGTTCTATCCGCGCGAGGGCCACGGCATCGCGGAGTACCACCATCTCAAGGATCGGCTGACGCGCATTCACGACTGGATCACGCGCTACACGGTCGGCCCGGCAAAGACCACGACCCGATGACGTCATCGACTGCCGGCGGCGGCGAGGGCCCGCCGCCCGCTTCACCGGCGAGCGCAGCCGCCGGCAGCAACGCCAGCTCGGACACCGCGCTGCTCGCGACGCTCTTCGAGCTCGGGCGCGAGGTCACCGCGGTGCTCGACCTCGACCAGCTGCTCGAGCGCATCCCGCAGCTCATCGCGCGGCTGACGCCGTTCACGGTGTTCTCCGTCTACCTGCTCGACGAACGCCGCGGCGACCTGCGCATCGCCTACGCGGTCGGCTATCCGGCCGAGGTGGTGGAGAACTTCCGCCTCGAGATCGGCCAGGGCGTGGTCGGCGCGGCGGTCGCCGAGCAGCGGCCGATCCTGATCAACGACGTATCCGCCGACCAGCGCTACCTCGGCGTGGTCGAGAACGTGCGCTCGATCCTGGCGGTCCCCCTGCGCCACAAGAGCAAGGTGATCGGCGCCCTCAACCTCCTGTCCGATCGGACAGGCGCCTTCAGCGAGCGCGACGAGGCGATGCTGCGGCAGTTCGGTGCGCACGTGGCGCAGGCGATCGTCAACGCGCGGCTGTTCGAGTCGGAAAAGGAGTACGGCGCCACCCTCGAGACCCTGGCCGAGATCGGCCGGGAGATGAGCGCCATTCTCGATCTGGACGAGCTGCTCACCCGGGTCGCGCACCTGGTCAAGCGCCTCATCGCCTACCGCACCTTCGGCATCGCGCTCATCGACGAGGGCAGCGACCAGCTCGAGCTGAAGATCGCCATCAGCTACGGCGACGCGCAGGCCACCGCCCCGGTGAAGCTGGGCGAGGGCCTGATCGGCTACGCCGCGCTGCACAAGGAAGCGGTCCTGGTGCCCGACGTGTCGCGCGACTCGCGCTACATCAACGCGGTCAGCGACGTGCGCTCGGAGCTGGTCATCCCGCTGCTGGTCAAGGACCGGTGCATCGGGGTGTTCGACCTCGAGAGCCCGGAGCTCGACGCGTTCTCGAAGAGGCACGTGGAGCTGCTGACGCTGCTCGCCTCGCAGGCGGCGATCGCGATCGAGAACGCCCGCCTCTACGAGGCCCTGCGCGACACCGAGGTGCGACTCGAGAACGAAGTGCGGTTCGCGCAGCGGGTGCAGATGGCGCTGCTGCCGCAGGCGCTGCCCAAGAAGCTGAAGGGCGTGGACGTGGCGTGGCACTTCGATCCGGCGCGCGAGCTGGGCGGCGACCTCTACGAGTTCCTCTCGCCCGAGCCCAACATGCTGGTCGTCGCCGTCGGCGACGTGTCCGGCAAGGGCGTGCCGGCCGCGCTCTACAGCTCGTTCGTCGGCGAGGTCGTGCGCGGGCGCACGTTCCGGCGGCGGTTCACGCCGGAGCTGGGCAGCCCGGCCGCCATGCTGACGTCGGTCAACCGCATCCTGCACGAACGGCACCTCGAGGAGTACTACTGCACGCTCTGCTACAGCGTCTTCGATCTCAAACGCCGCACGGTGACCATGGCCAACTCCGGCCTGCCCTTTCCGGTGCGCGTGTCCGGAGACGTCGCCGAGCAGATCAGCCTGCCCGGCCTGCCGCTCGGATCGTTCGGCGCGTCGACCTATGACGAGGTCAGCCGCGAGCTGTCGAACGGCGACGTCTACGTGTTCTGTTCCGACGGGATCTCCGAAACCTTCGACGCCGCTGGCGAGGAGTTCGGCTCCTCGCGCATCATCGACGTCGTCCGCACCGAACGCGACAAGCCGGCGAAGGACATCGTCGCGGCGATTTTCGGCGCCATGCAGGCGTTTCGCGGCGGGGCGCCGCAAACCGACGACCAGACCGTGGTCGTGGTGAAGGTGACGGCCTAGGACGATGGTACGGCCGGGACGCGTGTGCGTGGCGATCGCCCTGGCAGGCGCGCTGTCGATCGGCGCGGCCGGCGCCCAGCGCGGCCCGATTCCGGACGCCCTGCACGCCCAGTTGCAGTCACGCCTCGACGAGGTCGCCCGCCGCCTCGACGGCGTGCTCGGGCTCGCCGTCATCGATCTGACATCCGGCGCGGTCGTCGCCGCGCGCCACGAGCACGAGGCGTTTCCGACTGCGTCGACCATCAAGCTGGCGATCCTGTACGAGTTGATGAAGCAGGGCGACGAGGGTGCGCTCGCACTCGACCAGCCTTCGTCACTCGAACGGTCGCAGGTGGTCGCGGGCAGCGGCATCCTGCAGCACCTGTCGAATCCCGTGCTCTCGCTGCGCGACCATGCCACGCTGATGATCGTCTTGAGCGACAACACGGCCACCAACGTGGTGATCGACGCGGTCGGCATGGAACGGGTCACCGCGCGGATGAAGGGACTGGGGCTCGCCGACGTGCGGCTCCGCCGCCGGATGATGGACGGCGCGGCGGCCAGCCGCGGGGAGGAAAACGTGGCGTCCCCGGTGTCGCTCGCCAGGACCGTCGCCCTGCTGTGGCGTGGCGAGGGGTTGAGTCAGGCCCGGCGCGACACCGCGGTCGCGATGCTGAGCCAGGTGGCCGGTTCGATTCGGCGCGCCGTGCCCGACGCGATCACCGTGGCCAGCAAGACCGGCACGCTCGACGGCGTGCGCGCCGAGGCGGCTGTCGTCGACCTCCGCAACCGCCCCTTCGCCCTCGCCGTGATGACGACCTACCTGCGTCACGGCCCCGACGGCGACCGCGCCATCGGCGACGCCGCCGACGCAGTCTTCAGCTACTTCGACCGGCTAGCGTCGGGCGGCGCCTACGGCCGCCGCACTCCCGGCTAGCACCGCACCCGTGCACCGCACCCGTGCACCGCACTCGTGCACCGCACCCGCGCACCGCACCGCACCTGTCGCACCCGCCGCACCCGTCGCACCTGTCGCACCCGTTCTTCTTAGTGATGTTCCTCGACCGCGACCGCGGCGCTGAGGTAGATCCCGGTCAACACCATGAAGATGAACGCCTGCAGCGGACCGACGATCAGCCCCAGCATCTGGATGGGCAGCGGGGCGATGAACGGCACGATGCTGGCGATGATGAGCACCACCAGGTGCTCGCCGAAGATGTTGCCGAACAACCGGAGGGTGAGCGAGAGCACACGCGAGAAGTGGCTGATGAGCTCGATCGGCAGCATCAGCGGCGCCATCGCCTTGGGCACCCCCGGCGGGAACGCGAAGTGCAGCAGGTACGATCCGATGCCCTGCGTCTTGATCCCCTGCCAGTGGTAATACAGCCACACCGTGATCGCGCAGCCGAACGGCACGTTGATGTTGCTGGTTGGTGCGCCGAGGCCCGGTACTTGCCCCATCAGGTTGCCGATGAGGATGAAGACGAAGACGCCGCCGCAGATGGCGATGTACTTCCGCCCCTTGCCCTCGCCGATGGCCGCTTCGAGCTGGGCCACGATGAACGTGGTGATGTCCTCGAGCACGATCTGCAGCCGGCTCGGGTTGTCGATGCTCAGCCGGGAGCGAACGGCCAGCCCGAGGGCCAGCACGATGAGCACGATGAGGGCGCAGAAAACCAGGTAATCGGGGACGTGCAGGCCCAGCGGACCCAGCAGCGCGTTGACGGCCTCGACCAGTGGAGAGGGGTGTTCTAGGGCTTCCACAACCGGCGATTGTACCTCTTTTCACAAGGAAACGGGAATCCGGACCCTGACTCCGGCGCAGCCGGCGGAGCCCCCGTGGCGGATACAGGAAGCCGCCCCCGCCGGTACAAAAAAAGGCCGCCGTTTGCACGGCGGCCTACGGGCGCTCCGCACGGCATCCACCGTGCCGGAGCGCGTGGAGGAAGCGAGTCGTCAGCGTCCGTCGTAGTCGAGATCGCGCGCCCTGAGGTGCAGGCCGATGGAGCGGCCGCCCAGCACCGCGAACTCGCCCACCTTGCCCGTCACCCGGACCCGCGCGCCGCGGCCGGGGATGCGGTTGTCCTCCGACACCACGAGGATTTCTCCGGTGCCGTCGTCCACCTGATACATCTTGAGCGGCACCAGCGGGATGCCCCACGACGAGGTGACCGTGCCACGGACCGTGACGTTCTTGTCCACGTAGCGGCCGGGATTGGTCTTCAACTGGCCGATCGACGCGCCCGAGGCGCACGCGGCGGTGAAGACGGCGAACGCGGCGGCGGCGAGGAAGCGTGAAGCGCGGACCATGGCCCTGTCTCCTTGCGTGGCGGCGCGCAAGGGCAGCGCCACGCGATGTGGCCGCGACAGATCGTGAATGGTGCATCCGGAATGCGGCAATGCCAGCGCCTGCCTGTAGTTTGCGCACTCCGGTGATCTGCCGCGACCACCCGGTGCTAGTTCAACAGGCGTGCCATCGGCAAAACGCCGGAAACTCCCGTAAAAATGCCGGAATCTGGCGAGACGCGCGCCGGCCGGACGTCCAGTCGCGGGGACGCGAGTGTCCTCCGGCGCGGCGGCTCAATAGACGCGCAGGTAGCGGTCGGTCTCCCACGACGAGACGTGGCGCACGTAGTCGTCCCACTCCTCACGCTTGGCTTCGAGGAAGTGCTGGACGATGTGCTCGCCGAGCGTCTCGCGAATGAGCTCGTTCTTCTCCAGTTCGTCGAGCGCGTCGCTGAGGTTGGCGGGCAGGTCGTCGATGCGCAGGTGCCGCCGCTCGCGGTGGCTCATCTTGTAGATGTTCTTGCTCACCGGCGGACCCGGATCGATCGCCTGTTCGATGCCGTCGAGGCCGGCGCGCAGCATGACGGCCAGGGCCAGGTACGGGTTGCAGGACGGATCCGGCATCCGCAGCTCGATGCGCGTCGCGGTACCGCGTGCGGCGGGCACCCGGACGAGCGGACTGCGGTTCTTCTCCGACCAGGCGATGGCGGTCGGCGCCTCGTAGCCGGGCACCAGGCGCTTGTACGAGTTGACCAGCGGGTTGGTGATGGCGCAGAACCCCTTCGCGTGGCGCAACAGGCCGCCGATGTACTGCAGGCAGGTCTCGCTCAGCTGCCACTGTGCGGCGTCGTCGTGAAAGGCGTTGGCCTGGCCCCGGAACAGCGACTGGTGCGTGTGCATCCCCGAGCCGTTCAAGCCGAAGATCGGCTTGGGCATGAAGGTGGCATGCAGGTCGTTGCGCAGCGCGACGTTCTTCACGACGAAGCGGAAGGTGCTGACGTTGTCGGCGGTGGCGAGGACATCGTCGTAGCGGAAATCGATCTCGTGCTGTCCCGGCGCGACTTCGTGGTGCGCGGCTTCGACGTGGAACCCCATCTGCTCGAGCGCGAGGACGATTTCGCGACGCACGTCCTCGCCGAGGTCGATGGGGGCGAGGTCGAAGTAGCCGGCGGCGTCGTGCGTGTCGGTGGTCGGCTTGCCGTGGCGGCGCTGGAACAGGAAGAACTCGGCCTCCGGGCCGGCTTTCATGGTGAAGCCGCGTTCGGCGGCCATCGCGATCACCCGCTTCAATGTCGTCCGCGGACAGCCGGCGAACGGCGTGCCGTCCGGGTTGGCGATGTCGCAGATGATCCGGCCCACGCGCGCGCCGCCGGCACTGCCGGTTGCGGCAGGCGGGTCGGTCCACGGGAACACCTGGAAGGTGGCGAGGTCGGGCTTGAGGTACATGTCCGACTCCTCGATGCGCACGAAGCCCTCGATGGACGAGCCGTCGAACATGATGCGGCCGTCGAGCGCTTCGCCGAACTGTCCGTCGGGAACCTCGACGTTCTTGATGGCGCCGAGGATGTCGGTGAACTGCAGGCGCATGAAGCGGACGCGCTCCCGCTCGGCGCGCTGCAGGATGTCGTTGCGGAGGTCGGCCACGGGGGAGATTGTGACATGAGAGCCAGCGGCGGTTCTCCCAACCGTTCCCCGTGCACCGGCGTCTGAGAATCTGGACGGAGGAATTTCCATGAACACGGCGAAATGGTCGGTCTTCGCGCTGCTCCTGCTGGGCGGCGTCGGGGTCGCGGTCGCGGGGCTGATGGCGCAGGGACCGGCGGCGCCATCGGCGCAAGGCGAGCGCCGGCTCGTCACGCTCGATGGCCGCGGCGGGCAACTGGGGGTCATGGTCGAGGACCTCGATGCCAGGGCCCTCGAGGCCGCGGGTGCGGCCAGCGGCGTACGTATCGGGGACGTCGATCAGCAGGGCCCGGCGGCGCGAGCGGGCCTTCGCGACGGCGACATCGTCGTCGAGGTGGACGGCGAACGCGTGCGCAGCGCCCGGCAGTTCGCCCGGGTGATCCAGGAGACCCCGGACGGGCGCGCGGTCGCCCTCGGCATCGTTCGCGACGGCCAGCGGCAGACGGTGCACGTGACGCCCGAGTCGCGCGCCGAGGCATTCGGCTTCGACCGCGATCGCATCGGCCGCGACGTCGAACGGAGTCTGCGTCTCGTCGAGCCGCGGCTGCGTGAGCTGGAACCGATGCTGCGCGGGCTCGAACCGCGGATGAACGAGTTCCACTTCGACGGGCCGCTGCGGTTCGACCTCGATCTCGCGCCGGACCTGGGAAGTCCGCGCGGCCGCCTGGGCGTGCAGGTCCGCGAGCTGACCCCGCAGCTGGCCGAATTCTTCGGCGTCACGGACGGGGGGGTGCTGGTGGCGAGCATCACCGAGAACTCGGCCGCGGCCAAGGCCGGACTGAAGGCCGGTGATGTGATTGTGTCGGTGAACGGCGATCGCGTCCGCGCGGCCGACGACCTGGTGGATGAGCTGCGCGACACGTCGGGTGGAGAGGTCGCGCTGGGCATCGTGCGCGACAAGAAGGCATCGACGGTCACGGCGACCATCGAGTCCACGCCGCGCCCGGCGCGGCGCCGGCCCGCGTAGGCGGCGGCAGGGTGATCGGCCGCCTCAGGCGTTCTGCGCCCGGGGCTCGACGATGCCGCTGTCGGCATTGATGGCGCCGAGCAGATTCGCGAGCTGCGCCGCGAAGATCGCGGCCAGCGCCTGGCGGTCGGCGTCGACGACCGGCACGTCGCGAAACTCCGCCGACAGGATGCCCACCGGCCCCTGCGGGGTCAGGAGCGGCACGGCGAGCGCGGCGGGTGACCCGTCGGTGCCCGCGCTGCTCCGCCCGGTACCGCCGCGAAACGCCGCCGCCGTCAGGTTTGCGGCGTCGCGCCGCAGCGGCCCGAGGCGCTGGAAGAGACGCGGGTCGTACCCGGCCGAGGCGGCGGGAAACAACAGGTCCTTGTTGTCCGACGCGATCCACACGATGACACCCGATGCGTGGAGGACGCCGGCCGCGCGTTCGAGCAAGCCCGTCAGTTCGTTGCCCTGCGACACGCGCCCCATGTCGGTGCAGATGGCGGCGGCGGCGGACATGGATACAGGTGCGACAGGTGCGACAGGTGCGACAGGTGCGACAGGTGCGACAGGTGCGGCGGGTGCGGCGGGTGCGGTGCGGTGCACGGGTGCGACGGACACAGGTGCGGCGGGTGCGGCAGGTGCGACAGGTGCGACAGGTGCGACAGGTGCGACAGGTGCGACAGGTGCGGTGGGTGCGAGCTGACTCGTGGCTGGTGCGTTCTGGCGGCCGGGCGGCACGAGCACCAGCACGGCGAGGATCAGCACCGCGGCGGCGCCCAGTGCCAGCAGGGTTTGCTCGCGTCGGATCTCGGCCTGGCGCCGGGTGGCGTTGCTGACGAGCGCGTCGCGCGTGGCCGCCACGCTGAGGCGCACTGCGTCGAGCACGTCGCGGGCCTCCGTGAAGATCGCTTCACCGGCGAGCAGGAGCCGTCCGCCGGTCACGTGCGCGCGGGCGCGCTTGTCGACGGCGGCCAGCCGCTCGGCCCAGTCGTCTTCGCCGTCCCGGCCGACGCCCTCGACCGCCGCCGCGCGGTCGAGCTCGGCCAGCGATCCGCGAAGCCTGCCGAAGAGCATGCTCGTCCGCGCGGTCCAGAAATCCTGATCTTGTCCGGGGGCGACGTAGGCGTGCAGCGCGGCCCGGATCTCGGCGACGGAGACGAGGGCCGCGTCGGCGGCGTGTTCGCCCGCGCGCGTCGCGGCCGCGGCGCCGGCCAGGTATTGTTCGTGGTGAACGATGCGATAGCTGGCGGCGGCAGCCGCGCCGATGGCAAGCAGCGCAATTACGAACCGAAACCAGCGGTTCGACACGCTCGACAGAATAACAGATGTGCGGCGCGGCGCGGCGCGGCTCGATCTAGTCGCGCGCGCTCTCGCCGTTCACCAGCGTCAACGGAATCACCGACGGCTGCGGCGCGGATTCCATCTGCACGTTGTGCCCCTTCACGGGCGGCAGATCCTGGAACATGGCGTTCCACTTCCAGCGTTCCATCGGATTGCTCGCATGCAGCCAGTGGCGCAGCGGCAGCGGCCGGTTGAACGTGGTCTGCGCCAGACCCGCGAACGCCGCGCTCGCCGCGAGGGCGGCACGAATGTCCTGCGACGCCTTGTAGGCGAAGGGCAGGCCGAGGGCGGCCGCCACGCTGGTCAGGATCTGCCAGTCCTCGACGGCGTCTCCCGGCGGGTTGATGACCTTCGAGGCCGCCTGCAGCAGACCCTGATTGTTGGCGTAGGTCGCGTCCTTCTCCACCCACGCCGCACCGGGCAGGACCACGTCAGCCGCCTTGGCGAGCGCCGTCGCCTGGACGCCCTGGTAAATCAGGACCGCGAGGCGCCCCGCCGCCTTGGCGTCGACGATCCACGCGACGTCGCCGAGCGAGCCGTCCGGCCCGGGATCGACGACATACAGCACGGACACCCGACCCTGCTCGCAGGCCTCGCGCAGCCCGCCGAGATCGGGCGTGTCGCCGGCGAGCCCGAACGCCTGGGCACCCGCGACGTTCGGCGCGTCCGTGGCAGGGACCTTGAACGCGGTGTCGGCGGGCTGGTGTTTCTCGGACCGCGTCCATGTCACGTGCACGTGACTGCCGCCGCCCTCGCCCTTCATGCCCTCGGCCATCTGCTTGAGCAGGAACAGTTCCTCGTGCGAGGCATGCGCGGAGGTGAGGAAGCGCACCGAGGCCGCATCCCGCTGGCCGGCCTCGTCCACGAGGTCACGCACGCGGGCCAGCGCGTCCTTCCAGGTCGTCGCCTGCTGCGCGTGATCCTTGCCGGCGAGCAGCGGCCGGCGCAGCCGCTCGCCGCCCTCCACCCACGTGTAGTGGAAGCGGCCGATATCGCACATCCAGAACTGGTTCACGTCCGGGTTGTAGCGCGGGGTGACGCGGATGAGCTGCGATCCCTTGGCCCATTCCGGCTTGGCCTTGATCCAGGCAGTGGTGTTGCAGCCCTTCGAGCACAGCGTGCAGATGGTGTCGACCGCGTGCGGGTTGTCCCACGGCCGCGAGCGGAACCGGTACTGCCGCGTGGTGATGGCGCCCACCGGACACACGTCCATCAGGTTGCCGGAGAGCAGCGAATGCACGCCCTGCTCGTTGAAGGTGGCGATCTCGCTGCCATTGCCGCGATCGACGATGCCGATCTGGGCGTCACCGTCCACCTCGCGCATGAACCGGGTGCAGCGGGTGCAGAGGATGCAGCGGTTGCGGTTGAGCATCAGCGTCGGGCCGAAGTCGACGTCGGCGCGGACGCCCTCGCCGTCGAACACCCGGCGCGGGAAGTCCATGCGGCTCTCGGCGTTGCCGAACCGATAGGAGAAATCCTGCAGCGGACACTCCCCACCCTTGTCGCAGACCGGGCAGTCGAGCGGGTGGTTGATGAGCAGGAACTCGAAGACGCCGGCGCGGCCCTCGACCGACTCTGCGTCGGTGGTGTGCACGACCATCCCCTCGGCGACCGGCGTCGAGCACGAGGTCTGCAGCTTGGCCATCTTCTCGATCTTCACGAGACAGACGCGGCAGGACGCGTCGATGCCCAGGCCAGGGTGGTAGCAGTAGAAGGGCACCTGGATGCCGGCCTCGATGGCCGCGCGCAGGACCGGCGTGCCCTTGGGCACGGTCACCTGCCGGCCGTCGATGGTGAGCGTGACGGTCTCCATAGTCAACGTGGGATCATATCAAAACGGTTACACTGGGCCCGTGAACGAGCGTCGCGTCCGCGTCGGATCGTTCGTCTTCGAGTGGCTGGTGGCCGCCGCCGGCGTGCTGGCGCTCATCTGGGTCCTCTCGGTCCCGGTCCAGCGGGTCCTCGGCCCCCGGGTGGACGCCGCACCGGTGGACGTCCCCTCCAGCCTGCCGCCCGGGCTGCCCGCCGGCGCGACCGCCGTGCCGGTCATGATCCTGCTCGACGGCCGCGAGATTCGCGCCGGCGACCTGCACACCCGGCTCGACACGCTGCTGCCGGACTCGGTGGCCGAAGGGCCGGCGCATGTGAGCCGCGGCGAGTTCGGCGAGCGACACACGCGCGCCTACCTGGTGGACGGCACCCGGTTCTATGTCGTGTGCGAGCGCCTGCAGCGCGAGGGCCCGGTCCGCGTGGCCGGCGTCTACCTGCCCTGATTGCGCCGCCCCGGCGCCCCCCCACGTCCCTCCGCGGCCCACTAGCGCTTGTCGAACGTGCCCAGCGCGCCGTGATCGGCGTTGACCTCGACCGTTCGCACGGCCCCGCTGACGGCAAACCGTCGTTCCACCACCGCCTCGGCGATCGGCACGACCTCCTCGAGCACCGAATCGCTGGTCGTGATGGTCACGGTCACCGGGAGATCGAAGACCTCGCCGATCTGCTCGAAGCGCACCACGACCTCCTGGCCGCTCGTGCTGGTGGCATAGCGCACCCGTGGCAGCGACGATTGATAGATCCATCGCTCGAAGAACCGCTCCAGCGACTGCTGGCTCTCCGCTTCCATCGCGCGTTGCAGATCCGCGGTGCCGGCCTTCTGGTAGCGATTGTCGGCGTAGTAGCGCCGCAGCCCGCGAAAGAACACCTCGTCGCCCAGCCACCGCCGCAGCATGTGCAGCACCGCGGCGCCCTTGTTGTAGACCAGCGCGCGAAAGACGCGGCTGTCGCCCTTGATGTGGCCGAGGCGGTAGCCGAGGTAGACCGCGCCCTGGTCGGATTGATCCATGGCCCAGCGGCGGAACTGCCGGAGCACGTCGCGGAACGTGCCCTCGCCGCGCCGTTGCCGGGCATAGAGGGCGGCGAAGGTACTGCGCGAAGCCCTCGCTCAACCACTGTTCGTGGTAGTTCTTCCAGCCCACCGCCTGGCCCCACCACTGGTGCGCGATTTCATGCGCGAGGTAGAACTCCGGGAAGTTGCTGAACATGGCCGGGTCGTTGCGAAACATGAAGGGCGTGACCGGGAGCGGGTTGTTGAGCACGGCGAAATACGCGGGGGCATGCCCGCCCGGCCGCTCGTGTTCGACCATCGCCAGCGTCATCGACTCGTACGGGGAATCCCCGATCAGCGCGGCATAGAGCCGCAGGATCTCGGCCGCGGTGTCGACGACCTCGCGGCCGCGGTCCTGCTGCCGGCGGTTGGCCTCGACGGCCAGCGCCACGGTGTTGCGTGCGCCGATGACCGGGGGCCCGCCGTTCCCCGCCGGCGCGTCTTCGGCCGGCGCGATCTCGAGCGCCACGGTGGTGGCGTCCGCGCGATAGAACTTGCTGACGACGGCACCCAGATAGCGGACCGGCTGGGTGGCCACGAATGTGTACGTCGCGCGCCCGGCCTGCCCGGGGGCGGCCGGCGGCGCCGCCGTGGGCGACCCCGGCGCCAGCGTGCCGGTCGCGACGACGGCGTGGTCGTCCGGGACGGTCAACCGGATGGTGGCGCTAGCGTAATCGGTCACCTGATTCTGCGGATACCAGTTGCTGCGGTTGCTGAACAGCCAGTTGGGCTCCGGCGGGATGTACGGCATGTCCTCGGCCCGCTGCCCGCGTCCTTCGTTCTGGATCGATTCCTGTTCGATCGCCTGCGAGCGCACCGGGCCGCCGTAGACGATGTGCAGCGTCAGCACGAAATCCCGGGTGACCGCTGACGGCAGGTTGATCACCAGGTTGTTCTGGTTCTTCACCCGCAGGAACATCAACCGCCCGAACTCCTCGCTGGTAATCGAGTGCACCGTCAGCTCCTCGGCGAGCCGGATGGTCAGGGCCGCGAGGGCGTACGCCTTGACCCGGACCTGGAGCCGGGTGCGCCCGTCCAGCCACAGCCGCTCGGGCGTGAAGGTGGCGTCGATCGTGTAGTCGAGGACGTCATACTCGACCAGGTCGTCCTCGTTGAAGAAACGGCCGCGGGCGCTCAGCTTCATCTCCGAGGCATAGGCGGCGATGTTCCGGCTGCGCGCGCGGTGAAACAGGCTTACGTCCTCGGCCTCGCCCAGCGAGCGGGCGTAGGTCAACGTATCGAACCGCCGCGTACGCACTTCGGCGAGGAAGTCGCCGCTCTGCGGCAGCAGCGACCAGTTCTCGCGGCTGAGATCCTGGAGGTCGAGGCTGAACGACTTGCCGACCTCGTCGGCGAAGATGGACTGGGCGCGGCGCATCGCGCGGGCGTCGTGCGAGGCGGGCACCAGCGTCTCGCGATCGAGCTGCTCGAATGCCACCGGATTGAGGCGGATGTACGCGGCCGTGAACGCCGTCTCGATCGTCTCGGCGCCGGCGAACAGCCGCACCTGTCCGCGCTCCTCCAGCGGACTCGGCGTGAACGACATGGTGCCGTTGCCGATCAGGACGAGCGCGGTCACGCCGTCGGCGGTTTCCGCCGCGAAGACGTCGCCCGCCGGCAGCCGGAGCACGAGATCGACCGAGGCGATGACCAGGTCGCGCGCCGCGAACTGTTTCTCGCTGCTCAGTTCGAGCCGATGCAGACCCTCGATCGCCGACAACTGCTCCACGCCGACCAGCCGCCACGGCTGAAGCTCGGTCGTCTCACGCGGCCGCCGCACGTCCAGCCGCCAGGTGGCAATGCGGCCGCGCGCCCCGGCCTCGGTGAAGACGTCCACGAGCAGCGCGAACCCCTCGCCGGGCAGCGCGCCGAGCAGCGGCGCGCGATCGCGGACCCGTACCACCGCCCGCGTCACCGCCTCCGGAATCGCGTCCACGAACGCCGCCGCCGGCGCCGGGTCGGCAGTGGCCGACAGCAGCGCCGCCCACGCGACGCGGTCATTCGTCACGACGATCTGCTCGACCGCCTGCGCGAATGCCTGCACGGACAGCTCTTCGTCGCCCGGGCCGCCGGACGGCTGCCGGGCGTCCAGCGCCGGCGCGCTGCACACGAGCAGGAAAAGCAGACAGAGGCGGTTCAAAACAAATAGTCCCAATCCGGCGTTCTTCGCCGTCTGACCGGGGGTTCGGCGATCGTGTGGGGGAACCCGTCGGTGACGTCGGGAAGACGCTGCACGACGCCGTGGGAGGGCCTAAGGACCCGGCGACCCACGTACTGCCTAGACTACCCGTTTCTCAACCGGCTTAACACGAGAACCGAGAGGTCGTCGGTCAGCCGCGAATCCCGCCGGTGCCGCTCGACCGCGTCGAAGATCGCCTCGCCGACGCTGGCCGCGGTCGCCTCGGGAAACGCCCCCGGATAGAGCGCCAGGGTGCGCTCCAGCCCGGCCTCGTCGAACGGCTGGCCGAGCGGATCCTCCGCCTCGGTGATGCCGTCGCTGTACATCACCACCGAGTCGCCCGGCTCGAGCTGCGCGTGGCCCGATTCGTAGACCGAGCCCTCGAACATGCCCAGCGCGATGCCGCCCGTCATCAGGCGTTCGATCGTACCCGTTTGCCGCCGGAGCAGTGGAGGTGTCTGCCCGGCGTTGACGAACTCCAGCGCCCCGGTGCGCGGCGAGTAGAGCGCGACGAACAGCGTGATGAACCGCGACGCCGGCGCCTGGCGCGCGATCTGCACGTTCAACCGCGCCACGAGGTCCGCCAGCCCCAGCCCCTCGTCCACCAGCGTGCGCAGCATCGCCAGCAGCAGCGCCATCAGCAGCGCCGCCGGACTCGCTTTCCCGGAGACGTCGCCGAGCGCCACGATGACACGGCCGTCGGGCCGCGGCAGGATGTCGTAGAAGTCGCCGCCCACGGTGTTGGCAGGCCGGGTCAGCCCGAACGCCTCGACGCCCGGTCCCGACCACATGCCGTCGGGCAGCATCGCCTGCTGGATCTCCCGCGCCACTTCCAGATCGCGCTTCAGCGACAGCCGGTCTGCCACCTCGAGCAGCACCAGCAGGTTCATGAGCAGGAACCCGATGAGCAGCCAGACCGTGCCGTCCGCGAAGATGGGCCCGGGCACGCCGATGCGCACGAAGTTCAGCGGAAACGGCATCCGCACCGTGATGACCCCGAAGCCACCGAACAGTTGCAGGAGGCCGACGACCGAGGTCACCAGCGCCAGACCATAGATGATCCGCCGCGCCGGCGACAGCCGCATCGTGAACGCGAGGAAGAATCCCTGCAGGTACTTGACGGCGCGCCGGTGCCAGGGCAGTCCCTCGAGCTCGGCGGTGTTGATCCCGCGCGCGAAGAACCGGTAGGCCTCCGGGGTTTCGTACGTGAACAGCTTGCCGAGGTCCTCTTTCGTGAAGTCCTTGGTATAGGCCTGGAAGAACGCGCGGGGGGAGGACTGCATTAGGCACACCTGAGCGGCGATTGCTCAAACCATAAGGGACGAATTCAGATCACCCCCAGTTCCTTGCCGACTTTTCCGAACATGTCGAGGGCGAACTGCAAGTCGTCTCGGGTATGGGTGGCGGTGACGATGGTGCGCAGGCGCGCCTGCCCGCGGGGCACGGTGGGAAAGCCGATGCCTTGTGCGAACACGCCGGCCTGAAAGAGCTTGTCGGACATCGCCATCGCTTCCGGCGCCTCGCCGACGATCACGGGCGTGATCGGGCTCTCGCTGCGCCCGGTGTTGAAGCCCAGGCCCTGCAGACCGGCCTTGAAGAACCGCGCATTGTCCCAGAGCTGCTCCATCCACTGCGGCTCGCTCTCGAGCACGTCGATCGCGGCAATGCACGCGGCGGCCACCGCCGGCGGGTGCGACGTGGAGAACAGGAAGGGACGGGCGCGGTGGTAGAGGAACTCGATGAACGCCTGGGTGCCCGCGACGTACCCGCCGAGGACGCCCATCGCCTTCGACAGCGTGCCGACCTGGATATCGACGCGGCCGTGACACTCGAAGTGGTCGATGGTGCCGCGGCCCTGGCGTCCGAACACGCCGCTGGCATGCGCATCGTCCACCATCATGATCGCGCCGTACTCCTCGGCGGCGTCGCAGAGCGCCGGCAGGGCGCCGAGGTCGCCGTCCATCGAGAACACGCCGTCGGTGATGAGCAGCTTGCGCTGCCCGGCGGGCAGGGCGCGCAGAATCGCCCGGGCCGCGTCGGCGTCCTTGTGCGGGAACACCTTGATCGTGGCCCGACTCAGCCGGCAGCCGTCGATGATGCTCGCGTGGTTCAGCTCGTCGGACACCACCACATCGTCTTTGGTCAGGATGGCCGAGACCGTCCCCGCATTGGCGGCGAAGCCGCTCTGAAAGACGACGACCGCCTCCACGTTCTTGAAGGCGGCCAGGCGGCGCTCCAGCTCCATGTGAATGGCCATGGTGCCGGCGATCGTCCGCACCGATCCCGAGCCGGCGCCGTACTCGCGCACGGCCTGCAGCGCGGCCTCGCGCAGCCGCGGGTGCGTGGTCAGGCCGAGATAATTGTTCGAGGACAGATTGACGACTGATTTGTGGTCGAAGGTGGCATGCGCCGCCTGCTCGCTCTCGAGCACGCGAAGCTTGCGATACAGGCCCTGCTGGTCGAGCGCCTGCAGCTCGTCGGCCAGGAACTGGAGCGGATCGGCGCGCATGCGCGGAGTATAGCAATCAGGGCCCAGGGCTCAGGCTCCAGGTATCAGGCCCCAGGCTCCAGGCTCCACGCTCCAGGTATCAGGCCCCCAGGCTCCAGGCGTCAGAATCAGACGTCAGGCTTCAGGGATCAGGGATCAGGGCCTGAGGGTCTGGAGCCTGGAACCTGAAGCCTGGCCCCTGAAGCCGGCCCTGAAGCCTGAAGCCTGAAGCCTGGAACCTGGCGCCTGAAGCCTGAAGCCTGGGCCCTGGGCCCTGAGAAAGTGCGTACAGGATGTCGTCGCCGAAGCGGCCGACTTCGTGGGCGTGGCGCTCGGCGAGCCAGCGGATGATGGTGTCCTCCGCTCCGTTCCGGTACGCGGCGCGATGGACGATGACGTGGGTCGTGCCCGCCGAGCGCAGCGCGTCCCAGGCGGCGTCGGGCGCCTCCGCCACCCGCTGCAGGTGGGCGACGCGCACCTTGTAGCCTTGCGGGAATGCGCCGCTGTAGCCGTTGACGAGCCGCTTCCAGTGCACGGTTGCGTAATACACCGCGCGCAACTCCCAGGCCGGATCGCCGAAGGGAAATTCGGCGACGACCTCCGCGTCGGGCAGCGTAGCGAGCGCGCGGTAGACGGCGGGCGCGGCGAAGCCCGGTTCGACGCGGGCGGGCGGGGTGACCTCGCCGTCGCCCCAGGTCTGGTTCACGGACATCGGCGCGAACGCGGATTCGATGAGCACGAGTCCCGTCAGCGCGACCGCCGTCAACCGGGGGCGCGATGTGCGGCGGATGACGATCGCGGCTCCGTAGGCCGCCGCCATCGCGAGGAAGACGGCGGCGACCATCGCGTAGCGCGCGGGCACGCGCAGGCCGTCGAAGCCCGGCACGTGGTCGTAGAGCAGGCCGTAGAGGCCGAGCCCCGGCAGCGCGCGCCCGCCGGATTGTGGCACCGGTCCGAGCGACAGCCACGCGGCGAGGGCCGCCAGGCACACCGCCAGCGCCAGCGGCGACCTCGCGGCGTGCCACAGTTCGCGCCGGGCGCGCGGGAACACCGCGATCAGGAGCGTGCCCAGCAGCGCGAGGCCCGCCGCGAGCCGCACCGGGTTGGTCGCGCGGATCGGGATGCCCATGACCGTGGTGACGAATCCGCCGGTGACGAGCAACGCCGCCAGCGCGAGCAATTGAACGGCAATGAGCAGGGTCAGCAGCCATCCGGCCGCGCGGAGCAGCGGCGTGGCCGCGCCACCCGCCGGGCCCCGCCTCCACCGTGCGCGCAGTCCGCCGAGCACTCCGAGGACGAGGAGCCCGACCGGGACGAAGCCGAGGAACAGCTCGCCTTCCGGCTTGGGGTAGGCCTGCACGATCGGCCCCCAGAGTCGCAGCGCTTCCGGCGCGGTGAGATAGCTGAAGACATCGGCGGAATACCGGATCACCTCGCCCGTGGATCGCTCGATCCCATGCAGGCGCTGTCCCTCGGCGTACAGCAGTGCGACGGGGAGCGTGCCGAGCGCCACGACCGCGGCCGCGGCGGCCAGCGCCGCCCACACGCGCGGTTCCCGTGCCCGCCCGCGCGACACAACCTGGTGCACGACGAAGAGCAGGACGAAGGGCGCGAAGAAGATGAGGTAGTAGCCGCACGACCAGTTCTGCATCAGCAGCGCCGCGGTGCCGCCGGCCAGTGCGCGCGGCCGCCCGCCGACGAGATAGCGCCGGAAGCCGTACAGGGCGAAGGGCATCCACTGCGAGCTGACGGACTGGATGTGCGCGACCTGCGCGATTCGCAGCGGGACGAAGGCGTAGATCACGCCGGCGACGAACGCCGCCTCGCGGGCGTACGGACGATCGCCGAGCAGGTCGCGCACCAGCAGGTACAGGCCGAGACCGGACAGCACGAACGACGACAGGAACAGGAGGTTGTAGGAGAGGATGAGATTGCCCGTCAGGTGATACACGGGCAGGATCTGCAGCACCTGGCCGAAGAGATGTTCGGAGAACGACAGCGCCAGCGGTTCGGGGTGGAAGATGTTGGCGTTGGCGAACGCACCGGGCGTCATCCGGCCGGTGAGCACGTCGGGCAGGTGCGCGGCGCCCCACCCGAGGATCCACATGTTCAGGAGGGCGTCGCCGAGATCGCCGGGGACGTCGCGCGCCAGCCCGCCGGTGAGCGGCCAGCACATGACCAGCGTGAGCACGAGGTAGCTAATCGTCGCGCGCGACGAGCTCGTCAAACAGCACCTGCACGATGGCCGCGGTCGGGACCGACAGGATGGCGCCCACCACGCCGAGCAGCTGCCCGCCGATGCCGAGGGCGATGATCACGCTGACCGCACTGAGTCCCACCTGGCGTCCCATGATCTTGGGGACCAGGATCGTGTTCTCCAGCTGCTGCTGGGCGATGAAGAAGATGGTCACCCCGATGGCCAGCCCCGGCGACACCGTCGCGGCGACGAGGATGGCCGGCACCGCCGCGAGGATCGGCCCCACCATCGGGATCATCTCGCCGACCGCCGAGATCAGCGCGAGGACGTAGAAATACGGGACCCCCATGAGCCACAGGCCGAGCGCCGACGTCAGGCCGATGATGAGCGACAGCAGCAGCTGGCCGCCGAGCCAGGCGCTGACCTTGTTGGTGACGGTGGCGCTGATCGCCGCCACCCGGGCGCCCTCGCGGCCGGGAAACAGCCGCGCCACGAACGTGCGAATCTCGCGCGCTTCGACCAGCATGTAGAACGTCAGCAGCAGCACGGTGACGAAGCCGAACAGGCCGCCGAGCACGTTGCGCAGCGCGCCGAAGATGGTGGAGAAGGCGGTCGCCCCGCCGCTCGCCGGCGTCTGGCGCACGGCGTCGCCGAGCGTAATCGGCTCGCGCAGGATGCCGAAACGCAGCAGCACCTGCTGCGCCTCGGCGATGCGCTCGGGCAGCGTGCGCCACAGTTCCTCGGCCTGATCGGCGAGCGGCGGGATGACCACCATGCCCACCGCGACGATGGTGCCGATGAGCGCGGCGTAAATCACCAGGATGGCGAGCCACCGCGGGATCCGCGTTCCGATCGGGATCGCGCGCTGGCGCTCGATCATCCGCACCAGCGGCGAGATGCCCATCGCCAGCAGCGCGCTGATGTAGATCGTGATCAGCATGCTGCGCACGATGTACAGGATCCACACGATCAGCAGCGCCACGATCGCGGTGACGATGGCGAAGACGATCAGGCGCCGGGGGTCGTTCCTCCGCGCCTCACGGTCGCCGGGCGGCGTCGCGCGCGGGCTGGTCACGCGCCGAGGTAGTCGCGCGTGAACGCGGCGATGTCGTCGTAGATGCCGCCGAGCTCGGCCGGCGACGCCAGGAACACGATGCGGAAGAAGCCGTCTGTGGGCGCCGTGCCGAAGCCGGACCCGTACACGCAGAGCACCCCGGTGGCGCGCAGCAGCGCGAGCACGTAATCGGCATCGGTGCGGCCGTCGGGCAGCGCGACCTGCGGCATGGCATAGAAGGCCCCGCGCGGGGCGACGCAGGTGATGCCGTCGATCGCGTTGAGCCGATCGGTCGTCAGCGCGGCCCGCTCGCGCAGCGCCTGCCGGAACGCGACCTGGTGCGATCGGTCGCCGGTGAGCGCCGCGATCACCCCGTACTGCATCGGCCCGCTGCTGCACAGCCGTCCGTCCGCCAGCTTCTTGATCGCCGCCAGCGCCGCATCGAGCCGGGGTGTGGCGCCGACCGCCATCCAGCCCGCCCGCCATCCCGGCGCCAGGTACGCCTTCGACAGGCTCGAGTAGGAAATGATCGGCGCCTCGGGCGCCAGCGTCGCCATCGGCGGCACCGGCCCGTCGTACGCGAGGTCGCCGTAGACCTCGTCGGCGAGAATCACCAGCCCGTGCTCCTCGGCGAGGGCGATGAGCGCCCGCCGCGTGTCGTCCGGATAGAGGGCGCCGGTGGGATTGTTCGGGTCGATCACCACGAGCACGCGCGTGGCCGCCGTGATGCGACGCCGGATGTCGTCGAGGTCGGGAAGCCAGTGGTTGGCCGGATCCGTGCGGTAGTACTGCGCCTCGGCGCCGATCTTCGCCAGGATCGCGGTGTACAGGGGATAGGTCGGCGAGGGAACGAGCACCGCCTCGTCCTCGTTGACGATCGCCGTCAGCGCCAGCTCCAGCCCTTCCGACGTGCCCGCCGTGATGAGGACGCGATCGGGCGACAGCTCGATTCCACGCGCCGCAAAATCCGCCGCCACCGCTTCGCGCGCCTCGGCAATCCCCGCCGACGCCGTGTAGTTGTTGTGTCCGTCGCGCATCGCCCGCGCCACCGCCTCGACGAGATGCGGCGGCGTCACGAAGCCGAACTGCACGGGGTCGCCGATGTTCAGATAGCGGACCGGCGTCCCGGCCCCCTCCACTTTCTTCGCTTCGGTGACGATATTCCGGATGGCGTAGGTGAACCGATCGACCCGGCGCGCCGTACGGATGGGGACGGTCGCAACTGACATCGACCGGGATCTTACCGGAGGTTCGGGCCGTCCGCCGCCGCAGGCTATTGCAGAGCCGGAACCAGCCGCCGAGCAGCGTTTGGATGTAAGAATTACACCGCTACCCACATTTACCACCAGCGCTCCCCCCGAGCCAAAGGGGTAAGTACTTTGACGTCAATCATTTATCGATCTGGCAAGCAGATTGTTATTGCAGGGGCCATGGGACGGGGCCTCCTCCTCCTCCTCGCCTCGCTGGCGGTGCCGTCGGCGCTGACCTCAGGTCAGACGCCGCAGCCTCCGCAAGCACCGAGCTTTCGGGCCGGGGTGGAGCGCGTGACCGTGACGGCGACGGTGCGCGACCGGAAGGGTCGTTTGGTGAGTGGGCTGGCTGCGGCGGATTTCGAGGTGCTGGACAACGGCCAGCGCCGCCCGATTACGGATTTCGGCGCCGAGCCCTCGCCGATCAGTCTCGCGATTCTGTTCGACATCAGCGGATCCATGCGGGTTGCCGACCGCATGCATGCCGCCCGGTTTGCGGCCCATCACGTGCTCTCCTGGTTGGAGCCGGGCCGCGACGAAGCCGCGCTGTTGACCTTTGACAGCCGGTTGCACGAGGTGGCCCCGTTCACGGTCGATACGCGCGCCCTACAGGGCGCGCTGGGGGAGGTCGATCCGTTCGGGGCCACTTCTCTGCACGATGCGATTGCCGAAGCCGCCAAGCGCGCGGGCGCGCGCAACGGCCGGCGGCGGGCGGTGGTGGTCGTGACCGATGGGATCGACACGGCGAGCGGGCTCAAGCCCAGCGAGGTGTCGGCCATCGCCAGCGTGATCGATGTGCCGGTCTACATCATTGCCACCGTGCTGCCCATCGATCACCCCGGCCGCGAGGGTTCGCTGGCGAAGCCCGAGCCGGTGGGCGATTACGGGAATGTCGAGCACTTGGCGATCTGGACCGGCGGTGGGTTCTTCTTCGCCAGCACGCCGGCGGACACCAGCGCCGCCGCCCGTCGGGTATTGGAAGAGCTGAGGCAGCAGTACGTCATCGCGTTCGAGCCCGCCGGCCCCAGCGGCTGGCGGCCGCTCGAGATTCGGACTCGGGACAAGGACTACATCGTACGTGCGCGGAGCGGTTATATGGCCGGGCCGCGTGGACAGGTAGACGGCACGGCACCCGCCGTGCCGGTGTATTAGGAGGAGCCATGCGGAAACCGGTATTCGTAGTGAGTTTGTTCGCCCTGACGCTCGCGGTTGCGCCCGCGTGCGCCACCAAGAAGTTCGTGCGCACCGAAGTCGGCCAGGTGAACGAGAAGGTCGGCACCCTGGGCACGTCGCTGGAGCAGACGCAGGAGCGCGTGCGCCAGGCGGAAGGCAAGATCACCGAGGTCGACGGCAAGGCGGCGGCGGCCCAGAACTCGGCGACCCAGGCGCAGCAGTCGGCTTCGGCCGCCAACGACGCGGCCAGCGCCGTGAACACCCGTGCGGAGGCCATCGAGGCCGCGAGCCGCAAGATCCTCTTCGAGGTCGTGCTCAGCGAGGACCAGGGCAAGTTCAGGTTCGGCAAGACCGAGCTGCCCGACGAAGCCAAGTCGGCCATCGACCAGATGGTCAACAACATCAAGTCGCAGAAGTCGTCGGTGTGGATCGAGATCGAGGGCCACACGGACAACGTCGGCAACAAGCTCTATAACGAGCAGCTCGGGCTCGAGCGCGCCGAGACGGTGAAGCGGTATCTCTACGAGCAGCACCAGGTGCCGCTGCACAAGATCAACGTGATCAGCTACGGCGAAGACAAGCCGGCGACCGACAACAAGACTCGTGACGGCCGCGCGCAGAACCGCCGCGTCGTCATCAAGGTCCTCGCGTAAACACGCGAGCCCCGTCGCACCACCACGGCGATCGAGGACGCCCTCAGCGTCTCTCGGTCGCCGTGTTTTGCTGTACCGTCCCTTTCACGGTGCCCTCCGCCAGCGCCTCCCGCACCGGCATCTGGTAGAGCGCGGCGCCGTCGGCCTCGGCGATTGCCTGCGCCCCCAGCGAGACCAGCCACGCCGCGATTACCGCGCCGGTGTCGTCGGTCCACGCCTGGGGATGCACCACCGCGTGCGAGGCGGCCGCTACCGCCGCGGCCGCGCGCGCCGGATCCAGCGTCGGGCGCGCCAGCACCCGCTGCCGGGCGAGGTACGACGGCGGGAAGACGCCGCTGTAGCCGTTCAGCAGCCGATGGCGATGGGTCGCGGCGAAGAACATGTAGCGCAGGTCGTACCACGGGTCGCCGAAGGGAAACTCCACCACGACCGTGCCGGGCGGCAGCGAGTCGACGGCCGCGTAGATGGCGGGCAGCCCGCCCGCCGGCGTCAAATACGCCGGCGGCGGCGCCAGACCGGCGGACGGCAGCGCGTGATCGAGCGGAAACGCCGGCGGGCGCGCGATGCCGATGAAGAGCACGATCGCGACGAGCGCGACGGCGGCGGCGCCTGCCCTCGTCCGCCGTTCGATCACGCGGATTCCGGACGCGGCGAGCAGGCCGAGGAACACGAACACGAGCGCGGCGAAGCGCGAGGGCACGCGCAGGCCCTGGTAGCCCGGCACGTATTCGTAGAGCCACGCGTACAAGCCGGGAATCCCGATCGCGCGGCCGCCCGCCTGCGGCACGGGGCCGAGCGACAGCCAGAACGCGAGCGCCAGCAGCAGCACCGACATCGCGGTAACCCAGCGCGCCGGCGCATCGCGCTGGATGATCGCTCCCACCAGGGCGACGAGGCCGAGGACGACCGCGGTCGCCATGCCGGGCAGCGCCGTGCGGTAGTGATCGAGCGTGGCCGAATAGCCGATCACCTCGGGCAGCGCCCGCACGACGCCCAGGCGCTGCTGCACCTCGGCGTACGGCAGCAGGAACGGCGCGGTCACGAGCACGACCAGCGCCGCCGCCGCCCACAGCTCGACCCAGACGCGCGCCGTCCGCCAGCGCCGCCAGCGCACCATCTCGCCCAGCGCGAAGACCGCGACGAACGGCGCGCAGTACGCCATGTAGTAGATCGACGACAGGTTCAGGGCGACGAGCGCCGCGGCGGCCAGGATCAGATAGCGGCGTGCATCCGTCTGGAAATACCGGTGCAGCGCGTAGAGCGTGAACGGAAACCAGTGAATCGAGAGCACGTGCAGGTGCGCGATCTCGTAGACGAGGCGATACTCGTTGAAGGCGGCGACGACGGCCGCCACCAGCCCGGCGGCGAAGCTCCCCGTGAGCGCCCGCGCGAGCAGAAAGGTGCCCCAGGCGGTGAGGACGAAGCTGGCGAGAAATGCGGCGTTGTAGGTGGCCAGCAAGTTGCCGGTCGCGGCGTGGATCGGCCAGACCATGAGCGTCTGCGCCGACGAAATGCTCCGAGAGGGCCAGGGCCTGCGGTTCGGGATGGAAGATGTTCGCGTTCCACAGCGCGGCGAGTGCCGCCGGGTTGCCGGGAGCGTCGTTGAGCGTGCCCGCCACCCACCCCATCGCCCACGACACGAACACCGGGTCGCCGTAGTCGCCCGGCAGGCTTGTACCGAGTCGGGACGCGAGCGGCCAGGTGACGACCAGGGTGAGGGCGGCCAGCAGGAGCGCGGCCCCGGCGCCCGTTCGAACAGCTGAACGGAAGGCCACGACGGCTCAGATTCGGCGCGCCAGGACGAGCAGCGACAAGCCGAACCCGGGCTCGCGCGTCTCCTCCAGCCGCAGCAGCGGCATGATCCAGCGGAACACGCGGAGCTGTCCCTTCGGCATCACGCGCCGCTTCAACACCCGTGAGCTCAGCCACCAGCCGGCGACCGCCGGCCGGTTCAGGAACCGCAGCGTCTCGATCTCGAACCCGGCCGCGGTGACGGCGCTGCGAAGCTCGTCGGGCGCATACCGGCGGAAGTGGTGCAGGTGCTTGTCGAGCGTGCCGTAGAGCGCCTTCATCGCCGGCACCAGCAGGACGAGGTGCCCGCCCGACGGGAGGACACCGGCGAAGTCGCCCAGGGTGGCGTGATGGTCCTCGATGTGCTCGAGCACGTTCATGCACACGATGGTGTTGACGCGCGAGTCGCGCAGCTCGTCCCGATCACGGCTCGACAGCGGGAAGCTGTAGGAGGCAATCCGCACGTTCGGCCGCTCGCTGAAGCGGCCGGTCAGCTCGCGCACGTAATGCGGCTCGATGTCCGAGGCGACGACCAGCTCGCGGTCGTCGACGAAGAACCTGGTCTGGTTGCCGACGCCGGAGCCGACCTCGAGAATGCGGCTGCCGAGGTAGTGCTCGAAGCGCTCGTGCAGCCATCGATTGTAGGGCGACAGCGTCGCCATCCGCCGCAGCGTGATCGCGCCGACGTCGCTTTCCGGCGCCTCCCAGCGCGCGTACTTCAACAGCACCCAGACCGCCTTGAACGCGTCGCGGATCCCGATCTTCTTCCCTTCTTCGTAGGTGCGCCCGTGATAGGAGATCGGGACCTCGTACACCCGCGCGCGCAGGCGCGCGACCTTGCAGGTGATCTCGGGCTCGATGCCGAAATCCCTGGACTGCAGGTCCAGCCGGTCGGCGATGTCGCGGACGAACATCTTGTAGCAGGTCTCCATGTCCGTCAGGTTCAGATCGGTGAACGCGTTGGACAGGAGGGTGAGCGCCTTGTTGCCGATCGAATGCCAGAAATACAGCACGCGGTGGCCGCGCGGCGAACCGAGAAAGCGCGAGCCGTAGACGACGTCGGCACGGCCCTCGAGGATCGGTTGCAGCAGCAGCGGAAACTCGCGCGGGTCGTACTCGAGGTCGGCGTCCTGGATGACCAGCACGTCGCCGGTCGACTCGCGAATGCCGCGTGCGACCGCCGCCCCCTTGCCCTGGTTCTCAGCCTGCAGCAGGACCCGCACGCCATCCCGCCCGTCCAGCTCCGCCAGGATGTCGCGCGTCCCGTCACGCGACCCGTCGTCCACGATCACGATCTCTTTGTCCACGCCCGGAATGTCCACGGCGAGGACGCGAGAGACAATCTCGCGAACAGTGCCCGCTCGTTGTAGCAGGGCATCACGATCGAGAGGCGCACCGGGGAATCTTACAGGACTACCCGCCGGGGCCGGCGGAGAGATGAGGAGAGACCAAATGTGGTGGGCAAGGTAATCCGGCGTCGCGGGGACCTGCGACGCCGGACTTCTCGGAGAGATCTGCGCCTTGCACCTCTCCGAAACTCGAAACGACAGCCGCCGTCAGGGCACCCGGACGACCTGTCCGCGAATCTCGCCGCCGGCATTCACGTTGCTGTGAATGTTCAGATACATCTGCCCGCCCAAAAGCGACTGGATGAAGTCGTCCCACGAGCGGATGCCCTGGTCCCCGCGCGGGATCAGGTTGGCGGCCGTGGCTGTTCCCGTGAGATTGAAGTCGTTCGAGATCTGCGCCGGGAAGGCCACGTTGACCACCGTCGGCCCGGCCACACCCGGACCCCCAACATGAAAGTGGGCATTGTTGGTGCCGCTCGGCATGTTGAACACGTCGATGTTCCAGCTCAACGTACCCGTCCCCAGGTCCATCGTCACCGTTGCGGATCCGAACGCTCCGGTCAACACGCCCGGCGCCGGGGTTTCCTGGTTGCCCGACAAGTGGGCCGTCAGCTTGACGACCTGGGCCTGGGCAGCCCCAGCCGTTCCCAACATGAATCCCGCGGCCACCACCATCAACATCACACGTCGCATCGCTGGCTCCTTCTCGCCGGTAAGAGAACTGGAAGTACGGCGCGGAGTGCGCCTAGCAGGAACCGCGCCACGGCGACACGGCGCGGATCTGCGAGCAGTTTGGGGGCGCGAAGCCCCCTCGTCGGCATCCGACATTACGTTCGATGAAAGTGCTTACGCGCGGCGTAAGCGGCATCACTCGCCGGCCTTCTTGAGCATCCGGTCGAGCTGGCCCAGCCGTTCGTTGCTGCCGAGCAGTGCCAGCACGTCGCCGTTCTGAATGATGTCGTCCGGACCCGGCGCGATGTTGCTCGCCTCGGCCTCGCCCTGCCGGGTCGCATGGCGGATGGCGATGGTCGTCAGGCCGAAGCGCGCCCGCAGGCCGATGTCGCGCAGGGTTTTGCCGACGAACTCGGCCGGTGCCGGCACTTCGACGATGGAGAAGTCCTTGGACAGCTCGATGTAGTCGAGCACGTTGGGGACGACGAGGCTGTGCGCGATGCGCACGGCCATTTCCCGCTCGGGAAACACGACCCGGGTGACACCGAGCTTCTCCAGAATGCGGCCATGCAGGGACGTGACCGCCTTGGCGACGATGTTCTTGATGCCGATCTCGCGCAGCAGCGTGACGACGAGGAGGGACGATTCCATGCGCTCGCCGATGGACACGACGGCGACGTCCACGTCCTTGATGCCAGACGCGCGCAGGGCCTTCTCGTCGGTGGCGTCGAGCTCCACGGCCAGCGAGACGAGGTCGGCGAGCCCGCGGACCTTGTCCTCGTCGCTGTCGATCCCGATGACGTCGTGACCCAAGCCGGCGAGCGTCGTGGCCATGGCCGACCCGAATCGCCCCAGGCCGATCACGGCGAAGCTTCTTTTCGCCATATCGTTAACCGATCAGCACCTTTCCTTCGGGGTATCGCACCTTGCCCTTGATCTCCGTGCGGCGCGCCAGCGCGAGCGCCAGCGTCAGCGGCCCGACCCGGCCCATGAACATCATGCCAGCAATCAGCAGCCGGCCGAACTCGCTGAGCGCCCCGGACAGGCTGACGACCGACCCGTCCTCGCCCATCGACAGCCCCACCGTCCCGAAGGCCGACGTCGTCTCGAACAGCGTCGGCAGCAGGCTGCGGCCCTCGCTGACCAGCACCACGCCGGCGACGAGGTTGAGCCCGAGAAAGGCGATGAGGGAAACGAAGAACGCCTTGGCCACCATCTCCGCCGGCAGCCGCCGGCGAAAGATGGTCGTTTCCTGATCGCCGCGCACCGTGGCCCACAGCGCCGCGACGGTAATGGCGAAGGTCGTCGTCTTGACGCCGCCGCCGGTGCTGCCGGGCGAGGCGCCGATGAACATGAGCGCCATCATCATGAACAGGCCCGCCTCGGTCATCCCGGCGATGTCGATCGTGTTGAACCCGGCGGTGCGCGCCGCGACCGACTGGAACCAGGCCGCCAGCACGCGCTCGCCAAGGGGCAGACCGGCGCCGAGCGTCCGCGGATTCGACCACTCCAGCGCCAGGAAGGCGAGCGTGCCGCCGGCCAGCAGGACCGCGGTGGCCGCCAGCACCAGCTTGGTGTGCAGCGACACCCGGATCATCCGCGTGCGCCGCGACGACAGCTCGCTGAGCACGAAGAACCCGAGGCCGCCGCAGATGATCAAGACCGTGATCACGGCGTTGACGGTCAGGTCGCCGCGCCAGCGCACGAGGCTGTCGCTCCACAGGGAGAAGCCGGCGTTGTTGAACGCCGAGATGGAGTGGAAGAGGCCGTACCACAGCGCCGTCGGCCCGAGCTCGGACCACCAGCGGATGGCGAGAATGGCCGCCCCGGTGAGCTCGAAGGTCAGCGTCAGCTTGAGCACCACCCCGGCGAACCGGATCAGGCCCTCCAGATCCTGCGCGTTCAGCCCCTCCTGCAGCGTGAGCCGTTCCTGGAGTGTGACCGACCGTCCCAGCGCCGCGGCCAGGACCGAGGAGACGGTCATGTAGCCGAGGCCGCCAAGCTGAATCAGCAGCAGGATGACCACGTGGCCGAAGGTGGAGAACTCCACGGGCGTGTCGCGGACGATGAGGCCGGTGACGCAGACGGCGGACGTGGCGGTGAACAGCGCGTCGACGAAGCTGATCCGGTGTCCGGCGGCCGCGGCCGGCGGCAGCAGCAGCAGCAGTGTCCCGACCAGGATCAAGCCTGCGATGGAGATGGCCAGGAGCTGGGGCGGCGACAGGGTCCGCCGGGAAAGCGGCATATAAGGCGAGAGCGCGATTCTGCCACAGATATTGGCTGCGTCCCGCGCCGTATTGCGGGTGTATCCTCGTACTTTCCCTTCCACGGAGGACAGTCGCGGATGGCGCGTCATCGAAAGACGGACGGACCAGATGGAGGTCGCGGCACGCCGTCGCGGGCGGCCCGCGAGGCGGACGTGTCCCGCCGCGATTTCCTCAAGACCGTCGGCGTGGGCGGCGTGGCGGTCGCAGTCGTGGAGGCCGGCGAAGCTCAGGCACAAGGGCCAGCGGCGGTCGGGCCAGGGGCCGTCCCCATCACGCTGACGATCAACGGCCAGCGGCACCAGTTGTCCGTCGAGCCGCGCGTGACGCTCCTCGACGCGCTGCGTACCCGCCTCGACCTCACCGGATCGAAGCGCGTGTGCGACCGCGGGTCGTGCGGGGCGTGCACGGTCATCATCGACGGCCGGACGTTCTACGCCTGTTCGCTGCTGGCGATCGAATCACAGGGCCGCAACATCAGGACCGTGGAGGGGCTCGCGCAGGGCAACACCCTGCACCCCGTCCAGCAGGCGTTCTGCGATCACGACGCCCTGATGTGCGGCTTCTGCACGCCGGGCTTCGTCATGGCGACGGTGGCGTTGCTCGAACGCACACCCGTTCCGAGCGTCGAGCAGGCGCGGCGTGCGCTCGACGGCAACATCTGCCGCTGCGGCACCAATGTCGGCGTGCTCGCCGCGGCGCTGAAGACGAAGGGGGTCACCCGTGGCTGAGCGCGCCAGCGGTGCGGTGCGCGTCCCCGATCAGGTCCCCGACGTGCAGGCTCCGGCCCGGCCGGCGGGGCACGACAAGTATCCCTGGCCGGAGCAATCGCGGCTGCTCGGCACCCGCATCAGCCGCGTCGACGGCCCGCCGAAGACGACCGGGCGGGCGAAGTACTCCTACGACATCACTCGTCCGGGGATGCTCTACGGGAAGATCCTGCGTTCGCCGCACGCGCACGCGCGGGTCAAGGGCCTCGACCTGGCGGCGGCGCGCAAGGCGCCGGGCGTCCGGGCGGTGCTGGCGACGATCGAGCCCGGGCAGAAGGTCATGTACGCCGGCGAGGAAATTGCCGCCGTCGCCGCGGCGACCGAGCAGCAGGCCGAAGACGCCGTACGTCTGATCAAGGTGGACTGGGAGGTTCTCCCGCACCTGGCGACCGTCGAACAAGCGATGCGGCCCGAAGCGCCGAAGGTCTTCGAGCCGGGCAACACGCGTCAGGGCACCGGCGAGGAGCACGGTGACATCGCCGCCGGCCTGGCCGGCGCCGCGCATGTCGTCGAAGGCACCTACTCGACGCAGGTGCAGACGCACACGTCCCTCGAGACGCACGGGTGCGTGTGCGAGTGGAGCGGCGACAACCTCACCGCCTGGGTCTCGACGCAGGCCGTGCACGGCACGCGCGAGGGGTTTGCCAGCGGCCTGAAGATTCCGCAAGCCAACGTGCGCGTGATCACCGAGTACATGGGCGGCGGGTTCGGCAGCAAGTTCGCGCCCGACGCGCAGGGCCTGATTTGTGCCCGGCTGGCCAGGGCGGCCGCGGCGCCGGTCACGCTGATGCTCGATCGCAAGGAGGAGCATCTCGCCACGGGGAACCGGCCGTCGGCATTTGCCGCCGTGAAGGCCGGCGTGGCGGCGGACGGGACGCTCACGGCGTTCGACGCGCGCTCGTGGGGCACCGGCGGCGCGGGTGCGGGCTCCGGTTATCCGCTTCCGTACATCTACGTGTTCCCCAACCGGCGCCGGGTGCACACCGACGTCTACATCAATGCCGGCCTGCAGCGCGCGATGCGGGCCCCCGGTCATCCGCAGGGGTGCTTCGTCACCGAAGTCGTGATGGACGAGCTTGCCGATGCCGTGCGCATGGACCCGGTCGAGTTCCGGTTGAAGAACCTGCCCCCGCTGGCGCCGAACGCGATGTGGCGGCGCTACTTCCCGATGGGCGCCGAGCGCATCGGGTGGAGCAGCCGGCATCCCACGGGCGACCCGGCGCCGGGACCGATCAAGCGCGGCCTCGGCTGCTCGGCCAACCGGTGGGGCGGCGCCGGCCAGGGGACGCGCGCGCACTGCGAGATCAACCCCGATGGCAGCGTGTTGATCCGTTCGGGCACGCAGGACATCGGCACCGCCACGCGGACGCTGATGGCGATCGTCACGGCGGAGACGCTCGGCCTCGCCGTGGACCAGATCCGCGTCGAGCTCGGCGACAGCAACCACCCGTTCAGCGGCGGCAGCGGCGGTTCGACGACGGCCGCGTCGGTGTCGCCGGCGATTCGCATCACCGCCGGCATGGCGCGCGATCAGCTGTTCGAGCGGATCGCCCCGGCGTTGAAGACCACTGCCGATCAGCTCGAGCTCGGGGTGGGACGCGTCACGGTCGCCCGCGCCGGCGCGGCCGCGCGGACGATTTCGTGGCGCGACGCCTGCAAGCTGCTCGGCGCGCAGCCGGTGTCGGTGGACGGCCAGTGGGAGCGCGGCCTGTCGGCCAGCGGCACCACCGGCGTGCAGTTCGCCGACGTCGAGGTGGACATCGAGACGGGCGTGACGCGCGTCCGCAAGATCGTCTGCGTCCAGGACTGCGGGTTGATCGTCGACCTCAAGACGGCCGAGACGCAGTGCTACGGCGGGATCATCAGCGGGCTCAATTACGCCGTGCTCGAGGAGCGCATCCTCGACCGCAACACGGCGAACATGGTGAACCCGAACATGGAGTTCTACCTCATCGCCGGCCAGTCCGACATCCCGGACATCGACGTCGTCCTGGTCGACCAGCCGGAGCGCGGCGTCATCGGCATCGGCGAGCCGCCGGCGGTGGCCACGGCGGCGGCGATCGCCAACGCCGTGCGCAATGCCACCGGCGTGACGATCCGGAGCATCCCGATCACGCCGGACAAGCTGCTCGGCGAGCTCGAGCGGGCGGGAGGCACGAATTGAAGGCGTTCGCCTACGTCAATGCGGCCAACGAGAAGGACGCGGTCGCGGCCCTGGCGCCGGAGCGCGGGCGGGTGCTGCCGATCGCCGGCGGGATGGATCTGCTCGGGTTGATGAAGGACTTCATCCTCTCGCCCGAGCGGCTGGTGAACCTGAAGAACCTCGACGGCACGATCGTCGCCGGCGACGCCACGGCGCCGGCGGCGGGTCGCGGCGGCCTGCGCATCGGCGCGGCGGCGAAGGTGGCCGACCTGGCCGAGCACGCCGGCGCCCGCGCGTTGTATCCCGCGTTGACCACGGCGGCGGAGGAAGTGGGCACCCCGCAGATCCGCAACATGGGGACCGTCGGCGGCAACCTGATGCAGCGGCCGCGCTGCTGGTATTTCCGCAACGAAGAGTTCCACTGCCTGAAGAAGGGCGGCTCGCGCTGCTACGCCGTCGAGGGCGAGAACCAGTATCACGCCATCTTCGGCGACGGGCCGTGCCACATCGTCCATCCGTCGAGCCTGGCGGTGCCGATCATCGCCTACGGCGGCCGCCTGCGCGTGGCCGGTCCCGGTGGCGTGCGCGAGATCGACGCCGGCGAGTTCTACCAGATGCCGAACGTCAACCTCTATGGCGAGACGGTCCTGCAGCCCAACGAGATCGTCACCCACGTCATCCTGCCGCCGCCGGGCCAGCGCAGCGCCAGCTACGAGGTGCGCTTCAAGCAGTCGCACGACTGGCCGCTGGCACTGGCCTCGGTCAACCTGACGATGGAGGGCGAGACGGTGCGGGCGGCGCGCGTGGTGCTGGGCGCGGTGGCGCCGGTGCCGTGGCGGGTGCCGGCGGCGGAGCAGGCGCTGGTGGGCAAGGTCGTCACCGATGCGGTCGCCGCCGAAGCCGCGGCCGCGGCACTGGCGGGTGCGAAGGCGCTCAGCGGCAACGCCTACAAGATCCAGATCGCGCGGACGGCGGTGAAGCGCGCGATCGTGAAGGCGGCGTCCGCCGGGTAGACGAGGGAGAGACGATGGACCATCCGAAACCGGCATCGCCGCTCGTCGATGCGCATCATTGCGGACACCTGCGGCACAAGGGCATGTACGTGCTGTCGGCGCCGGATCCCGACGAGTTCACCTTCTACGATCCCTACGAGGCCACCGCCTACTGGTGCTCGTGCACGCAGTCGGGGCTGGGCCCTGACCGTACTGCGGTGACGCGGCAGGCGTGCGCGCACGGCGCGGGACGCACCTGCTGCGAGTGAGACGGCAGGTCCGGCCGGGGAGGCCGCTATGCGGAAAGTGATCTATGGCGGTGCGATGAGTCTCGACGGCTGCATCGCCGGGCCCGGCGGCGAATACGACTGGATCGTCATGGATCCGGACATCGATTTCGGCGGACTGATGGGCCGGTTCGATACATTCCTGATCGGCCGCAAGACGTTCGAGGTGATGCAGAAGATGGGCAACGCCGCGCCGCCGGCACCCGGGATCCGGAACGTCGTCTTCTCGCGAACGCTTCGCCAGGAGGATTGCCCGCAGGCGACTCTCAGCGATGATGCCGAGGGGCTGGTGGCCGAGCTCCGTGTGCAGCCGGGCAAGGACATCGCACTGTTCGGTGGTGGGGAGTTGTTTCGCAGCCTGCTCGCTGCCGGCCTCGTCGATGAGCTGCACTTCCACGTCGTCCCGGTGCTGCTCGGCGGCGGCATTCCGTTGCTGCCGTCGCCGGCCGATCGCGCGAGACTCGCGCTGAAGTCGCACCGGGTGTTCGAAAAGACGGGAACCGTCGGGCTCGAGTACGAGATTATCCGCGCGTGATGAGCCCCGCGGGCGGGTGATCGACGCGGCCGTCCGGCGTGGCTCGCCAGCGAGCGGCGCCAGGCTCAAGCGGAGCTTGAACGGTTGCAAGAAATCGAACGCAGCCAGGTCAGCTTCGCTCGAATCGAGCCTTGAGCCTCTCGTAATACCGGCGTTCCTGCTGCTCGGACAGTTCGGGATCTTCGGGAGTGCGTCGAACCGGTGGGTCCAGCTCACCGGCATCCACGACGCTCACGACGATCCGATCCCCGATCTCGAGCTGGCGCTGCAACCAGTCCACATGCTCTCTGGCGGATGCAGGCGGAGCGACCAGGCCGCCAATGCTGAGGGCAACTTCGCCCTTCGAGACGGCGTACGAGACGATCGCCGTGAGCACACTGATTGCCGCGTCGCCCACGCGGATGGGGGCCTCGTCGTTGACCTGGACGTGGAATCCGATCATTCACATCCTCCATCCCGCCCCACTGCCGAGTCGAATGATGTTCGGCATGGCGCGGTCCGCGGTCGTCTATCGGTGCGTCGCCACGAGTATCGTCTCCGCCGCCCCCTCGCTACAATCCTCGTCATGCCAGGTCGCACCGGACGCACCTGCCACCACTGCAAGCAGTGGATCGAGCCAGGCGAGCCGCACGACTGCTGGACGACGACCGAGGCCGCGCTCACGCGCGAGCTTTCCGAGGATCTGCGGGACGCGTGGGAGCGGCTGCGGGAGACGGCCGTGTCCTTCGGCGAGCAGCGCATCTACGCCTCGCACCATTCGATCATGTTCGCGCGCACGGCCTGCTACTGCTTCGTGCGCCCGAGGCGCAGCTACCTCGAGCTCTACGTCTTCCTCGGCCGCGTCGTCAAGGCGCCGCAGGTGCGGCGGGTGGACCGGGCGTCGAAGGCGAAGGTCGCGCACTGCGTGCACGTCCGGCACCGCGACGAAGTGGAGGCCCCGATCACCGACTGGATGCGCGAGGCGTACGAGCAGTCGGACCTGCTCAGCGCGAAGGCGAGGGGCGCCGCCCGAAAGGCGCCTCGCCGGGGCTCGGCCGCCAGACGCTGAATCGGCCGCCGCCCGCCTTCGACAGCGGCGTCGATTCGTGCCACCATGGCGGTTCAAGGAGATGTCGCCAATGGTCCGCCACCTGATGCTTGTCCTGTTCGCGTTCGCGCTGGCGGCCGTGCCCGCGCTCGCCCATCCCGGCCACGGGCACAAGGTGCTCGGCACCATCACCATGGCCGCCGCCGATCACGTCATGCTGAAGGACAAGGCCGGCAAGGAGGTGACCGTGCACATCACCGGCGAGACCAAGGTGCTCAAGGACAAGAAGCCGGCGAAGGTGGAGGACATCCAGAGCGGGATGCGTGCGGTGATCACCGCGGTCACCGTGAAGCTGAACGACGTCGAACGGCTGAACGCCACGACGATCGAGCTCGGCGCAGCGCCTGCGACGAAGTAGCGTGACGCGGCGCTTCGCCGGCGGCCCGGCCGGCCGCACCGGCGGCCTTGTCTTGATCCTGGCCTTTGCCGCCGCCGGCACACTGGCGGCGCACGGCGTGTCGGCCAGCGACCGCGCGTTCATGGAGCAGGGCGGGCTGGTCGCCTTCCTCTACCTCGGCGCGAAGCACATGGTCACCGGCTACGACCATCTGCTGTTCCTGCTGGGCGTCATCTTCTTCCTCTACCGGCTGCGCGACGTCGCCACCTACGTGACGCTGTTCGCCGTCGGCCACAGCGTCACGCTGCTCGCCGGCGTGCTCGGCGGGATCCACGTGAACGCCTATCTGGTGGACGCCGTCATCGGCGTCTCGGTGGTCTACAAGGCGCTCGACAACCTCGGCGCGTTCCGGCGGTGGCTCGGCGTGCAGCCCGACACCCGCGCGGCGGTCCTGCTCTTCGGCTTCGTCCACGGGTTCGGCCTCGCGACCAAACTGCAGGACTTCGCGCTGCCCCGCGCGGGGCTGGTCGCGAAGATCGTGGCGTTCAACGTCGGGGTCGAGGCCGGGCAGTTCCTGGCGCTGGCCGGCATCCTGATCGCGATGGCCTACTGGCGGCGCACGGCGGCGTTCGGCCGGCAGGCGTTTGCCGGCAACGTCGCGATCATGGCGTGCGGTTTCGTGCTCGTCGGCTATCAGCTCACCGGATACTTTCTCGAGTAGCCGGCCCGATCATGCCCGCCCCCTCAACAGATCAGCCTTCGTCCCGGCAGCTCGCGCGCGCGACGCTGCTGGCGATTGCGGTGGCCGCCCTCGTCCTGGTGACCATCGTGCTGCCGGCCGAGTACGGGCTCGATCCCACCGGCGCCGGCCGCGCCCTCGGCCTGTTTCGCCCGCCGGCGGATGCATCGGCGTCCGGCGCACTGCCCGAATCAGCCGCCGTCTCGTCGGGATCGTTGCTGAAGAGCCCGGCGCCGTTTCGCACCGACGAGCTCACGGTCACGCTGAGCCCCGGTGAAGGCGCCGAGATCAAGGCCGCCATGCGCCAGGGCGAGCGCATCGTGTTTTCCTGGACCAGCACCGGCGGCGGCGTGGACGTGGACATGCACTCCGAGTTCACTGGCGCCCGGGAGGGCGACGCGACCAGCTACTGGACCGACGAGTTCCAGACCAGCGGGCACGGCGCGTTCGAGGCGCCGGCCGCCGGCAACCACGGGTGGTTCTGGCAGAACCTCAACGACGATCCGGTGACGGTGACGGTGAAAGTGAGCGGCTTCTACGAGAAGCTGTTCCGCCCCTGACAGGACCCTGCCCGCCAAAGTGGTGACTCACGTGCGCATCGGCGTGTACACGAGACTTCTCGCTCGTGTTCTCCTCGCGCTCGGCGTCGGGCCGCTGGCCGGTGCCCTGTCAGCCAGCCGCGGAAGCGACCCGCCCACCGCCGGTCAGCGGGTCGCGGGCGGCAGTTGGAACGCCGCCATCTCCTCGCCGTTGCGCACCAGCAGGAGGTCGCCGATCAGCACCGGGTGATTCCACGTCTTGGCCTCGAGCGCCTGGAATCTCGCGATTTCGCGGAACCCGTCCGGCGCCGCCGAGACCAGCGCCAGCTCACCGTCCTCGGACAACACCAGCAGCACGTCCTGATCCGGCAGGAGGACGAGCTGGCCGTTGCCGTAACGGCCGCCCTTCCACTTGCGGTTGCCATCGGCGAGGTCGATGCACGCGAGGATGCTGCCGTCGAAGCCGAAGGCGTGACCTTCGTGCACGACGAAGTCGTTGAAGTACGGTTTCAAGCCGTTCGAGGTCCACTGCTCCTGCACCGTCCACTCGCCGCCGGCGCGGGCGACGTCGAGGCGCCGCGTCCCGATGCCTCCCGTTCCGGTGATCGCGTTGACCAGCACGTCGCCGTCCTCGGTCAAGGCCGGCTGCACGATCGGCCCCGGAGACCACGCGTGCTGCCACAGGACGGCGCCGTCGGCGGGCGCGACGCTGATGGCGCCGGGCCCGCCGAGCAGCAGAATCTGGGGCACGCCGTCGATGGTCGCGCGATGCGGCGAGCTGTAGCTTCCGCCGTAGGACGGGCCCGACCAGCGCCGCTCGCCGGTCTGCAGGTCGTAGGCGACCAGCGTGCCGGCGGCCGCGATCACGACGATGTCGTCGACGACGAGCGGTGAGCTGGCGAACCCCCATTCCGGCACCTTCCGGCCGCTGTCGTTCGCGACGTCACGCGTCCACACGACCGTGCCGCGTCGCGCGTCGAGCGCGTTGAGGATGCCGGTCGCGCCGAACGCGTAAACGAGATTGCCGTGGATGGTCGGCGTCGCACGCGGACCGGCGCCGCCGTTCGATTCCCAGAACCGCACTGCGTCGCGATGCTGCCACACCGGCTCGCCGGTAGACACCCGGTAGCACGACACGAGCTCGTCGTCGCCGCGCTGTTCCTGCGTGTAGAGCAGGTCGCCGCGGACGGCGAACGACGACCAGCCCGGCCCGATCGGCCGGCGCCACAACTCGACGGGCGGCGCGGCGGACCACTCGGTCCCGATGCGCACGCCGCGCACCACGCCGTCGCGTGCGGGCCCGCGAAAGCCGGGCCACTCCGCCGCCGCCACACGCGCCGGCGCGGCCGGTTCATCGTCAGCGGCCGCCGGAACGGCCGGCGCGATGGCGGGCTCGCCGGCCGCCGTCGGAGCAGGGCGCTCCTTCGCAGGTTCGGCCGGCACCGCAGCGGCAGGCGCTTCCGTTGGCGGAGGCGCGGAGACGGCGACCGGATCGTTCGCGGCCTGGGCCAGGAGGCGCTCCTCGGCAGTCGGTGTCCATCGCCAGTGGAGCTCCGAGCCGATGATGTCGCTGGTGACGCCGCCAGTCCGCACGATCGTGAACAGTCCGCCGGCGATCAGGATGGCGATCGCCACGGTTGCGCGCCGCCCGCCGGCGGAGAGGCGGCGGCCCGCCGCCGCGCCTGCCACCAGCGCGAGCGTCATCACCGGAATGGCCATCACGTAGAGGAGGACACCCCTGCCTGCCCCGGCCATGGATTCGTGCGCGAGCGGTGGCAGCATGGCGAGCGCGACGGCCATCAGGACGAGGGCGCCAAGCCGGTCGAACCAGAGTGCGCGGCTGAAGAACAGCCACCACACCAGGATCGCCAGCGCACCGACGACCGTGCCCAGCAGTCCGACGATCCCGAGATCCACCCCGAAGATTTCCACCTCGGGCAGGGCGAGCGGCACGACGAACCGCAGCAGCAGCATCGTCACTGCGATGGCGACGCCGGGCCACAACCGGAGCGGCCGAGGAGAGAAAGAGTGGTCGTGTGTCATGGTCATTGGAATACCCGCGCGTCCATCGCAGCTGGCCGGGGCGCGCTGCCCCCGGTGATCACCGGAACCTTTCGCTGGCCGCGGATGCGCCACAGCCAGGCGAACATCGTGGCGAGTACGGCCAGCACCGGCAGCGCCAGCACCGGCATGATGCGGAGCGCCCTGGGAAACTCGTCGGCCTGGCCGAGAAAGAACGCCATCGCCGCCAGGGTCAGCGCCAGGCACATGCGCCACAGATGGCGTCGAAGGCGCGCCGCGCCGCGCAGGCCGCCCGCGCGCAGCATGCGCCAGTCGCCGGTTCCGCCCAGCAAGCCGATGGCGGCGAACATGACGAGCGGGTAGGCCATCCCCGCGCGGCGGCCGCCGCCGGCGATCGCCGCGACGGCGAGGACGGTGCAGGCCAGTCCGAGCCCGAAGGCCAGCAGCATGCTGGCGACATCAACAGGCCGCGACCCCGGGCCTGGCGGCCGCACGGTCGTCAGGGACGTGACCACCAGGTAGAGCGCCAGCGCGGCGGCCGGGATGTTGATCGCCGGCGCCTCGCCCTCGACGGCGGCCAGGACCATGCCGGTGACCGACATCACGACCATCGCGCCGACGAAGAGCAGCCCGCTCCGGCGATGGAGTGCGGCGCCCTTCGTGGCAGAAAGCGCGACATAACCGGCCGCGAGCGCGAGCCCGCCGGCCAGGATGTGCACGGGCAGTGTGGCTGCAGCGAAGATGCCCATCGTGTACATGACAACCTGCTTCGTTACTCGGATTTCAACGCCTGCAGCACGTCCACGCGCGACGCGCGTGCTGCCGGCCACAGCGACGCCAGCAGGGCACCGCCGACGAGGATTGCGGCTGCACCGAGAAACGGCAGCCCACCCGGGACGCGGACGGTGTCGAGATACCCGGCCGCGATCGCTGCGAACGCATAGCCGGCCGCGGCGCCGGCGGCGACGCCGAGCGCCACGATTGCCGCCCCTTCCGCCAGCACGCCCAGCAACAGGTTGCGCGGGGTCGAGCCCACCGCGAGGCGGACGCCGAACTCGCGCACCCGCGCGCTCACCGAGAACGCGAGCACGCCTGCCACGCCGACGACGGCGATGAGCAGCGCCACCCCGGCGAACCCCGAAATCACCGCGGCGTTCAGCCGGTCCGGCGCCATCACGGCTGCGCGCACGTCTTCGAGCGTTGCCGCCCGCTCGACCGGCTGCGTCGGAACCAGTTCGCGGACGATCCGCCGCACGGGGGCCACCAGGGCATAGGGATCGCCCGACGCACGCACGAACAGGCGGCCGGCCACGCCCATCTGTGCGAAGGCGTGGTAGACGGTGAGCGCCGGGCCCTGGACGACGTTCTCGTCGTCCACGTCCGCCACCACGCCCACGATGCGGCGCGGCCGCTTGCCGAACATCGGATCGGTCCAGGTCAGGCGGCGGTTCAGCGCATCGCCGTCGGGGAACAGGCGCTGCGCCAGGCTCTGGCTGACGAGTCACGACCGGTTCCGCGCCGCGGCGGTCCTCGTCGGTGAAGTCGCGCCCGGCGACCAGCGGCACGCCGACCACCACGAAGAACTCGGGCGAGACGATGCGCAGCCGACCGTGCGGATTCTCTTCGCCGTCCGCCGGCGTGTAACCCTCGACGACGAACGGCTGGCCGGGCCCGAAGCTGCCGGCGTCGCGCCACGGGACGAAGGTGCCGACGGCGACGGCGTCCACGCCGGGCAGTTGCCGCACCCGCCGGGTCACCTCCTGGTAGAACGCGATCGTCTCCGCGCTCCTGTCGCCGACGGCCGCCGGAACGTCGAGCGCCAGCACCTGCCGCGTGTCATAGCCGGTGGCGGCGGTCTGCAGGGCGAGGAGCGCGGCGACCAGCATGCCGGCGCCGGCGAGCAGGACGAACGACAGGGCGATCTGCGCCGTCGCGAACATCTGCAGCCGGCGACTGGTGGCCGGCGTCAGCCGGACGGCGGCGCTGGCCAGCCCGAACCCGGTCGGCGCGTGTGCGGAGGGCAGGCGCGGGACGAACGCGAGCAGCACGGCCGCGGCCATCGCCAGGCCGGCGCCGACCCAGAGGACGCTGCCGTCCACCGTCACCTCGAGGGCGCGCACGGAGAACTGCGAGGCGTAGCGAGCGACGATCGTCACCAGCGGGCGTGCCAGCAGTCACGCCGAGCACGGCGCCGGCACCGCAGAGGACCAGGCTCTCGGCGAGCAGCGTCCGGCGGAGCGCGCCGCGGCCGGCGCCCAGTGCGGCGCGCACGGCCAGTTCGCCTTCGCGCCGCACCGAGCGCGCGAGGATCAGGTTGGCGACGTTCGAGCACGCGATCACGAACACCACGCCCGCCGCGGCCAGCAGCAGGAGCAGGACGGTTCGCGCCGGCGCCGCGATCTGCTCGCGCAGCGGGGTGACGCTGAGCCGCATGTCCGCGGTTGCCGAGTACGCGTCGGGATGCTCGCCGATCATCGCCGCGTGCACCGCGGTCAGCTCGGCGCGGGCCTCGTCGAGCGTGGCACCCGGCGCGAGGCGTCCGAACAGCTCCGTCATCCGGTGCGTGCGGCCCGTGACCATCGTCGCCCCGAGATGGTGCGGGCTGGTGACCACGTTGGCGATGATCTCGGTGTCGGCGGGATACGGGACCGAGGGCTCGAGCACGCCGACCACGGTGGCGGTGCGGGGTCCGAGGCCGATGGCCCGGCCGATCACCGTCGGGTCGCTGTCGAGCGCGGTCGTCCAGAAGCGATGGGTCAGCACCGCCGCGCCCGCCGCCTCCGGCCCGTCGTCGCCGGCGTCGAGCAGGCGGCCGAGCACGGGACGCAGGCCCATCACCTCGAAGAACGAGCCGGACGACCACGCCGGCGTGGACCATGCGCGGCTCGCCGAGACCGACCAGCGTGAAGTCGATGGTGGAGAAATCGCCGAAGGCGCGCGATGGTGGTGACGCGCGCCTGGAAGTCCTGGATCTCCGGCACCGAGAACGTCATGTTCTCGCGCGCCGAGCCCGGTCGCGCTCTGCCGGATGTAGATCAGGCGGGTCTCGTCGCGGTTGACCAGCGGGCGCAGCAGCACGCCGCGGACGACGCTGAAGATTGCCGTGTTGGCGCCGATGCCGAGCGCGAGCGTGACCACCACGGTGGCGGCGAGGCCCTTGGCGCGCCGCAGCGAGCGCAAGCCGACCCGCATGTCCTGGCCGAGCGCGGCGACCGCGTCGAACCAGCGGCTGTACCAGACCCGCCGCATCGAGTCGCGCATGGCCGGCACGTAGCCGAACTCGCGCAGCGCGGCGAGGCGGGCGGCCTCGGGATCCTCGCCGCGGTCGATTCGTTCGCTGGATGCTGAGGGCGAGATGGCCGCGGATCTCGTCGTCGAGGTCGCGCTCGTCGGGTCGCATGCGCTACTCCTCGACGGCCGGCGCCGGGTTCATGATGCGGCCGATCGCCTCGACCATCTGCGACCAGCGGTCCCGCTCGCGCGAGCAGCTGCGCCTTGCCGGCGGCGGTGAGCCGATAGTACTTGGCCCGCTGGTTGGCTTCGCTCACGTCCCAGTCCGACTTCAGCCAGCCGCGCTTCTCGAGCCGGTGCAGGGCGGGATAGAGCGAGCCGGTCTCGACCTGAAGCAGGTCGTCGGACTGCGTGCGGATGGCCTGGCCGATGCCGTGGCCGTGCTGCGGCCCCCATTGCAGGGTCCGCAGGATCAGCATGTCGAGGGTGCCCTGGAGCAGCTCCAGGCGGCGGTCGTCGGGCGATTTGGCCATGGTGGTAGACGGTCTACAGGCTTGGACGTAGACCGTCTACCACTTGTTCCGGCGGGTCCCGACTACGCCGTCGCGGCCTCGGCGGCGGCGGCGCTGTCGGCGCTCGGCCCGTAGATGGCCGGCACCTTGCCGCCCATCGCGCGCAGGTAGGCGGTGAGCTGGCCGCGGTGATGCGCGGAGTGGCGGACCATCATCGACAGGAACTGGATGGCCGGCATCTGGAACATCCCCATGAGGTCCACGTCCTTGATCAGCGACTCGCCCGACACCTCGCGAACCCGGGCCAGGGCCGCCGGCATGCGCTCGCGGTAGCGCGCGATCGCATCGTCCGGCGTCATCAGCCCGCAGGCGTCGGAGTCGTCGGGGAGCGGCGCGAACGCGCCGTCGGCCACCCCGTTGAGCAGCCACTCGTCCTCGAGGGTGATGTGGCGGAGCAGCGCCAGCGCGGTCTTCGACACGGGGTCGGGTCGGTAGGTCAGCTGCTCGGCGGGAACGGCTCGGAACACGGACAGCGTGATCGGGATCTCCATTTCGAGCGTGCCGAGGAGAAATGCCGAGACAGCGTGCGCCTGTTGCGGATTCATCAGGGTGGACTCCTTGTCGATGAGGGGGGCGTGGAGGGAGCAATCTAACACGGCCGGCCGCGACTGGCGCCGGCGCAGGCGCCACGTGCCCGGCACCGGTCGCGGTTGCTATAATCCAGCACTTTCCCCGGACGCCGGTGCACGTGCTCACACCAGGAACCCGGTTCGGCCACTACGAGATCCAAGCCCTGATCGGGCGCGGCGGGATGGGCGAGGTCTACCGCGCCCAGGACCTGCGGCTGATGCGCCACGTGAATATGAATGCCGCCAGCCGCAGCTACCTGGTCCCGTTGACGCCAGGGCGTCCGGCGCCGAGGAGCTCGGGCGCCGATCGACGAACCGACCAGCACCGGCCGGCCTGCCGGCTGGTCCCTCGACAGCACGGTCGTCTACCTGCTGCTCGACACCGGTGGCTTCCGGTGCCTCTGGGCCCAGCGCGTGCACCCGCGCACCGGGCGCCCGGTCGGCACGCCGACAGCGGTCCGGCACTTTCACGGCGCGCAGATCTCGTCGGCGGGCGGTGTCAGCAGCTC
Organism: uncultured Acidobacteriota bacterium; assembly: GCA_963707795.1. Lineage (GTDB taxonomy): Bacteria > Acidobacteriota > Vicinamibacteria > Vicinamibacterales > UBA2999 > JACCSI01. The sequence continues at coordinate 4,075,138 of OY970174.1, forward strand.
GTTCGGCAACGCGATCAGCACCGCCGGCTTCACTTTCGAGACGATTGCGACGAAGGGCGATCTGTGGCGGCTCCCGCCAGGATGAGGATCCATGCGAATCACCACCATTGACGATCGCGACATCGATCTGAGCGACGAGGCCGTCCGCGGCTTGCGTTCGCGCCTGCGCGGCACCGTCGTCGCTCCCGGCGAGGATGGCTACGAGGCCTCACGCACCGTCTGGAACGCGATGATCGACCGGCGCCCCGCGCTGGTCGCACGCGTGGCCGGCGTCGCCGACGTCGTCGAGGCGGTACGCTTCGCCCGCGAGCACCGGCTGCTGTTGTGCATCAAGGGTGGTGGGCACAACATCGCGGGGCTGGCCACCGCCGACGGCGCGCTGATGCTGGACATGTCGCCGATGCACGGGGTATGGGTCGACCCGCGCGCGCAGGTGGCGCACGCGCAGGCCGGCTGCCTGCTCGGCGACGTCGATCGCGCCACCCAGGTCCACGGGCTGGCCACGGCGATGGGCTTCGTCTCGCTGACCGGGATCGCGGGACTGACGCTCGGCGGCGGCTTCGGTTACCTGACCCGCCGCTGGGGCTGGACGTCGGACACGGTCGTCGGGATGGACCTGGTCACCGCGGAGGGCCGGCTGGTCCGCGCCACCGAGACCGAGAACGCCGAGTTGTTCTGGGGACTTCGGGGCGGCGGCTGGAATTTCGGCGTGGTCACCGGCATCGACTATGGCGTGCAGCCCCTGGGCCCCCAGGTGTTGGGCGGCGTTGTCGCCTGGCCCGCGGCAGAGGCGCCGCGCGTGCTCGAGATGTACCGGACGCTCGCCGAGTCGGCTCCTCCGGAGCTGACGCTCGTCGCGCTCATGCGGCGGGCGCCGCCGGCCCCGTGGCTGCCGAAGGAGGTTCACGGCCAGCCGATCGTGGCCGTCCTGGCGTGCTTCAGCGGCGATCCTTCGGATGGCGACGCTTTGGTCGCGCCGCTCAAGCGATTGGGGTCGCCGGTCGGCGACATCATTACCAGGCGCCCCTACGTGCAGATGCAGTCGCTGCTCGACGCGACGCAGCCGAAAGGCCGGCGTTACTACTGGAAGAGCGAATACCTCCCGCGCATCGAACCGGCGCTGTGTGAACAGGCCATCGCGCACGCCGCGCGCATCCGCTCGCCGCACTCCGGGGTAATCCTGTTCCAGATCGGCGGCGCATTGAATCGCCTCCCGCTCGACCACTCGCCCGTGGGCAACCGCGACGCGCGCTTCGTGCTCAACATCGCCGGGGCGTGGGAGCAGGCGGCCGAAGACGAGATGCACATCGAGTGGGCGCGATCGGCGTGGCGCGACATGCGATCGTTCTCGACCGGCGGCAACTACATCAATTTCCTGACGGCCGACGAAGGCTCCGATCGCATCGAGGCCGCGCTCGGCCCGAGTCGTGGACGGCTCGGAGCCGTCAAGGCGACATGGGATCCGGACAACGTGTTCCGCACCAACCGGAACGTCACGCCAGTCGCCGGCTGAGCTTCACGGCGGCGATCGCCAGCTGAACCGGCCGCACGCGACGAATTCTTCTTCGGCTCTGCTTGAGCAAACCGCCGACACCTGATATCAGTGGTCGGCGGTGCGTTGGGCGCGCCCGTCCATGATGCGTCGCCACGCTCATGGGTCGTCCCGTCATCCGCGCCAGCGTGACCCACTACGCCGACAGCGCCGCGAACAACCGCGATTCTCCAAGAGACACCAATGCCGAAAGACACCCGGAAGAAGAAGGCTCCCGTGACGAAGCCAGGCCGCGCGAGCGCCGCCGGTACCGCGAACGCCGGCGCAGGCGGCGAGACGCATCAGACGGCCGCCGCGCTGGCGGAGACGCTGACCACCAACCAGGGCATCCCGATCGCCGACAACCAGAACCAGTTGAAGGCCGGCCCTCGCGGTCCGGTCCTGCTGCAGGACTTCGTCTTCCGCGAAAAGGTCTTTCACTTCGACCACGAGCGGATTCCGGAGCGGATCGTGCACGCGCGCGGCTCGGCGGCGCACGGGTTCTTCGAGCTCTACGAGTCGCTGGCCGACATCACCAGGGCCGACCTGTTCCAGCGCAAGCGCGAGCGGACGCCGGTCTTCGTGCGCTTCTCGACGGTGGCCGGGGGCGCCGGCTCGGTCGATACGCCGCGCGACGTCCGCGGCTTCGCCGTGAAGTTCTACACCCGGCAGGGCAACTGGGACCTCGTCGGCAACAACATCCCCGTCTTCTTCATCCAGGACTCGATCAAGTTTCCCGACCTGGTGCACGCGGTGAAGATGGAAGCCGACCGCGGCTACCCGCAGTCCGCCACCGCGCACGACACGTTCTGGGACTTCATCTCGCTGATGCCGGAGTCCACCCACATGATCATGTGGGCGATGTCGGACCGGACCATCCCGCGCTCGCTGCGGACGATGGAAGGCTTCGGCATCCACACCTTCCGGCTGATCAACGAGGCCGGCAAGTCCACGTTCGTGAAGTTCCACTGGAAGCCGAAGCTGGGCGTGCAGTCCACGGTGTGGGACGAAGCGGTGAAGATCGCCGGCGCCGATCCCGACTACCACCGCCGCGACCTCTTCGAGAGCATTGCCAGCGGCGCGTATCCCGAATGGGAGCTCGGGCTGCAGTTGTTCGACGAGAAGTTCGCCGCCCGCCTGCCGTACGACGTCCTCGATCCCACGAAGATCATTCCCGAGGAAGTGCTGCCGGTCCGCATCGTCGGCCGCATCGTGCTCGATCGCAACCCGGACAACTTCTTCGCCGAGACGGAACAGGTGGCCTACTGTCCCGCCAACGTGCCGCCGGGGATTGACTTCACCAACGACCCGCTGCTCCAGGGTCGCTTGTTCAGCTATCTCGACACGCAGCTCAAGCGGCTCGGCGGGCCCAACTTCCACCAGATCCCGGTGAACGCGCCCAAGCAATGTCCGTTTCACAACTTCCAGCGCGACGGCCACATGCAGGTGTCGACGTTTGCCGGCACAGGCCGGGCGAACTACGAGCCGAACAGCCTCGCGGAGGCGGGTGAGCCGTCCGGCCCGCGCGAGAACCCGGCGCTGGGCTTCACGTCGTTCCCGGCTCCGCCCGAGGGCGCGAACCTGCGGATTCGTCCGGAGAGCTTCGCGGACCACTACAGCCAGGCGCGGATGTTCTTCCGCTCGCTCGAGGCCCCGGAGCAGGATCACGTCGCCTCGGCGCTCGTGTTCGAGCTGTCGAAGGTGGCCCTGCCGCACGTGCGCACGCGCATGATGGCCAACCTGCGCAACGTGGACGAGACGCTGGCCGCCCGTGTCGCGTCCGGCCTCGGCATGGCGTTGCCCGCGGCGAGCCGGCCGGCGGCTCCCGTCATCGACCTCGACCCGTCGCCCGCCGTGCGCATCGTCGGGCGGATGAAGGACACGCTGCAGGGGCGCAAGGTCGGGATCCTCATCGCCGACGGCTCCGACGGCAGAATGCTGGACAGCGTGATCAAGGCCGTCGCCGATGCGGGCGGCATGCCTCTGGTGATCGCCCCGAAAGTGGGAGGCGCCGTGCTCAAGGGCGGGGCGAAGCGTGTTGCGGACGCCCAGCTCGCCGGCTCACCGTCTGTGCTGTTCGATGCCGTGGCGCTCGTGCTCTCGCCGGACGCGGCGTCGGCCCTGGCCGGCGAAGCCGCCGCCGTGCAGTTCGTCATGGATGCCTTCGGGCATCTCAAGGCCATCGGTCACTCGCCCGGGGCGAAGGCGCTGCTCGACAAGGCCGGGGCCGTAGCCGACGAGGGGGTCGTGGCTCTTGGCGACAAGGCATTCGTCAAGGCCGCGGCGAAGCGGTTCTTCGACCGCGAGCCAACGGTGCGGTCGGCGCCGTAACGCCGACCGCCGGACCGTCGTGCTACGGCTTGGCCGGCGCCGCCGAGGGTCGCGGGCCGGTCCACGACCAGGCGTGAATCAACCAGCCGCCGGCGCCCTTCTTCAGCACGAAGGTCATCTGCGACGCTTCGCGCATGGGCTTCCCGTTCTGCTTGAAGGTGAACACCGCCGGCACGATGACGTAGGCCATGTCGCCGTTGGTTTCGGTCCGGGTCGCCGCGCTGATGGCGACGGCCGGCTCGGTCATGCCCTGTTTCTTGGCGTCGCTCTCGAGGTCGGCACTCCAGGTCTGCAACGCTTTCGGCCCGCGCCAGAGGTAGGGCGGGACCTCGTCGATGATGGTCAGGTCCTCGCCCGCGGCATGTGTGGCCGCGGCGCCGGCCGCGTCGCCCTTGTTGAAGCTGTCGATGAACTTCTGGATCGGCGCCATCACCTGGGCGTCCGGCGCTTGCGCGGCGGCGACGCCGCCGAGCGACACCCACACGATTGTTCCCAGAGTCAGATACCTCATTCACCCTCCTTGAGCCAGTTGGCCAAGACCCGTTCCAGCGATGGTTGGTCCACTGACCAGATCGTTCGATTAGGTCTGAAAGCACGGGTGGTGTCAACGCAACCGCGATGTCACGGGCGGCAGCCGGGTACCGCCCGCGTTCGGCGCCGGCCCGCTCGCGCAGCGGACGCGGACGGGCCGCCATACAATAAGGTCAATGATGAGTTTCGCTCGCGGCTCATGCGTTCTCCTGCTGCTCGCACTCACCGCCGGCTGTTCCGGCGCCGGCGGCTCCCGTCCTGCAGGCGCGGCTCCCGTCTCCGCGGACACGTGGGCGGTCGTGGACGGCCGCGAGATCCGGCGCGACGATGTGGAGCGGGCGTACCGGCGCGCCAGGCAGCCGACGCAGACCTCATCCGAGGACGAAGCGCTGATCGCGAAGCTCGCCCTGCTCGACGAGATCATCGTGCAGGACATCCTGCTCGCCAAGGCCGGCGCGCTGAAGATCGCGCTCACCGATGCCGAACTGGACACCGCGTACGCGGAGGCGCGGAAGAACATTCCCGAGGAGCAATTCCAGCAGGAGCTCGGCCGGCGGAGCCTGACGGCGGCCGACATGCGCGAGGGACTGCGGCGCGAGCTGCTCACGCAGAAGGTGCTCGAGCGCGAGGTCGAATCCAAGGTGTCGGTGAGCGACCAGGACATCGCCGACTTCTTCAATGCCAACCGGGCGGAGTTCAACCGCACCGAGGAGGCCTACCGCATCGCGCAGATCGTCGTCACCCCGGGGCGCGAGCGGCAGCCGGTCAATCGCAGCGGCAACGACGCCGCGACGCCGCAGGAAGCGGCGGCCAAGGTGCAGATGCTGATGGAGCGGCTGAAGGGTGGCGCCGATTTCGGCGAGTTGGCGGCGGCGTTCTCGGAGGACCCGGACTCGGCGCAGCGCGGCGGGGATCTCGGGTTCGTGCCGATCTCGGCGCTGCGCCAGGCGCCGGCGGCGCTGCGCGACGCGATCGTGAAGTCGGAACCGGGCACCGTGCAAGTGGTCAGCAGCGGCGGCGGTCACACCATCGTGCTGCTCCTGGCGCGGGAAGCCGCCGGCCAGCGCGACCCGAGCATGCCCGAGGTGCGCGAGCGCATCAGCGGCGTGCTGCGCGCGCGCCGGACCGAACTGCTGCGCACCGCCTACCTCGGCGCGATTCGCTCCGACGCGGTGGTCGTGAACCACATCGCGCAGCGCGTCGTCAGCGCCCAGGGCAAGATGCCCACCCTGGCGCCGACGCCCCCCGGCGCGAAATAGCGATCGCCGGCGCGTGCTCCGCGCACCCGACGTCCGAATCTTGCCGCGCCCGACGATCGCTCGGTGTAGGATGCCGCAGATCTCGCCCACGGACCAATCCCCCGCGTCGCGGTGTTCGAGATCATCTCGATTGCTGATGGAACGATCGCAGGCGCGTTTGCGATCGGCCATTCGATGCTTCGCCCGCGCGCGTCCACGCATCCCGGCGCTCGTCGCGTCGTCGTCCGATCGTGGACCGTCCCGGGCGGTGGGTCATTGTCCTGGAGGTATTCATGCGGATTCTGCTCAGCCGTCGTGCTGTCGTGACCACGGCGTGTCTCTTGAGCGTGGCGGGTGCGATGGCCGCCGCCCAGGCGGCCAACGATGCTGACGTCGAGAGCATTCGCGCCGACGCCCTTCGTGGCCACGTCTTCTTCCTGGCCGCGCCCGAAATGGGCGGCCGCGACTCGCTCAGCCTCGAAGGCCGCATCGCGGCCAACTACATCGCCGGCTTCTTCTACCGGATGGGCCTGACGCCGGTCGGCGATGGCCGGACCTATTTCCAGAACTTCCCCATGACCGAGGCGGCCATCGACCGCGGGCGGACGCGGCTGCGGGCGACGGTGACGGACAAGGGCGGCGCCGCCACCACGCGCGAGTACCTGCTCCCCGCCGATCTCGGCTTCGCGCGCCAGGGCGGGACCGACGTCGACGTGAAGGCGCCGCTGGTCTTCGCCGGTTACGGGATCGAGGCCCCCGAATACGGCTACAACGACTACGCCGGTCTCGACGTCGCCGGCAAGGTGGTGCTGGTGCTGGCGCGCGAGCCGCAAGCCACCGACCCGCGCAGCCCGTTCAAGGGCACGTGGGACACCTTCCACGCCTATCCGGCGTGGAAGCCCGAGGTCGCCCGGCGCCACGGCGCCGCCGGCGTCCTCATCGTCCAGGGGCCGCCGCGCCGGCCGGCGCGCGTGCCCAGCGGACCGACCAACGGTCAGATTCGGACCGATCGGCCCAATCACTCGCTGACCGGCCCGTTCTGGGATTTGCCGGTGTTCAACATCGATGCCCGGGTCGCCAACGAATTGCTCGCGGGCTCGGGCAAGACCGTGGCCGACCTGCAGGCGGCGATCGACAAATCCGGCGCCCCGCAATCGTCACCGCTGCCCGGGGTCACGGTCGAGATGCGTCGGGCCGTGAGCGAGCGCCGCACGGTGCAGACCCGCAACGTGGTCGGGGTCATCGAAGGGTCCGATCCCGCGCTGAAGGACGAATACGTGCTGGTGACCGGACATTACGATCACGTCGGCCAGAAGCCGCCCTTCGTGTTCCACGGCGCTGACGACAATGCCACCGCCACCGCAGCGGTGATCGAGATCGCCGAGGCGTTCAGGAAACACCCGCCGCGGCGCAGCGTCATGTTCCTGGTCTTCGAGGCCGAGGAGGACTTCCTGCAGGGCGCCTTCCACTACGTGAATCATCCGCTGGTCCCGCTCGATCGCACCGTGGCCGTGCTCAACATGGACATGATCGGACGGGACGAGGAGTCGGCGACGTGGAAGATCACGGCGGCGGAGAGCGGCAACTCGGTGAACGTGATCGGCACGCTCTACAGTCCCGACCTGCGTGGCGTCATCGAGCGCCAGAACAAGACGATCGGGCTGTCGCTGGACTACAAGACGGACCGTGACGACCGCGAAGGCTGGTTCTCACGCAGCGATCATTTCCCGTTCGCCATCAAGGGCGTGCCGATGGTGCTGTTCAACACCGGTGAGCATCCCGACTACCACACCGCCAACGACACGTGGGACCGCATCAACTATCCGAAGATGGAAAAGATCGTGCGGCTGGTCTACCGGGCCGCCCGCGACCTCGCCGATGGGAAGACCCGGCCGCGTTTCGATGCCGCGCACGGGCCGGGCGAGCCGACTGCGCGCGAGCGGCCGTGACCGCGTGTGCCTTGCAAGCCGTTGCCGATTGGTGTGCCTGGATTGAGGGGGACCGTATGAGCAAGATTTCCCGGACGTTCGTATTCCTGACCGCGCTGCTGTGCGTCCCGCCGCTGCTCGCGGCGCAGACCAGCGGTGGCCGGATTCTCGGGGTGGCCGAGGACAGTTCCGCCGGCATCCTGCCCGGTGTCACCATCGTGGTGCGCAATGTCGCGACCGGCATCGCGCGGGAGACGGTGACCAACGATCGCGGCCAGTATGAAGTGGCCGCGCTGCAGCCCGGCCAATACCAGGTCGAGGCCGAGCTGCCCGGCTTTCGCCGGTACGTGCGCGGCCCGGTCACCGTCCAGGTGAACCAGGACACGCGCGTCGATGCGACGCTCCAGGTCGGGGAGCTGAGCGAGACCATCACCGTGGCCGCCGAGGGGATCATCGTGCAGACGACGACCTCGTCGCTCGGCAAGGTGGTGGAGGAGAAGCAGATCCTGGAGCTGCCGCTGAGCGGGCGCAACTTCACCAGCCTCGGCCTATTGACGCCCGGCGTGACGACGCGAGGCCAGTCCACCACCGACGCGTCCTACGTCGTCCACGGGCAGCGCCAGGACAGCAACAACTTCCAGCTCGACGGCGTCGCCAACGTGTCGCTCGGCGGCAACACCGTCCAGGCGCGCCCGAACGTAGACGCGGTGCAGGAGTTCAAGATCCAGACGAGCAATTTCTCGTCGGAGTTCGGCCGCAACTCGGGTTCGGTCGTGCAGGTGGTCACCAAGTCCGGCACCAACACCCCGAGCGGCAGCGTCTGGGAATTCCACCGCAACGACAAGTTCCAGACCCGGAACTTCTTTGCGACGTCCGATCCGCCGCCGCTCGAGCAGAACCAGTATGGCGGAACCTACGGCGGGCCCTTGACGGTGCCGGGCGTCTACTCCGGCCGCAACCGCACCTTCGTCTTCGGCTCGTTCGAGGGCTTCCGCCTCACCCGCGGCCTCACGCGCCAGACCGTGGTCGCCACGGCGCAGGAACGCGCGGGGGATTTCAGCTTTCTCTCCCGGCCCATCCTCGATCCGCAGACCGGCCTGCCGTTTCCCGGCAACGTCATTCCGTCGGACCGGATCAGCCCGGTGGCGACGCGGCTGCTCGAGCTGATGCCGCTGCCGAACATCACCGGCGTCCCGCCGCGGCAGAACAACTTCTCCTCGTCACCGTCGCTCGATCAGACGTTCGACCAGTACATGCTGCGCGTCGACCACAAGATCGCGGACAAGTGGAACGTCTTCTACCGGCACTTCCTGCAGGACAACACCGCGTTCAATCCGTTCCAGGGGTCGGGGCCGGCCGGCTATCTCGGGTTTCCCAACCAGAGCGAGTCGCGCACCCAGCACGGCACCCTCGCCCTCACCGCGACGTTGTCGCCGTCCACGCTCAACGAGCTTCGCATCGGTTTTGCCAGCAATTCGAGCATCAGCGTGAACCTGCCGCTGCTCAATCCGCTCGACTTCGGGATCAACTACAACCGTCCGCAGGACGCCGCCGGCGGCCTCGGGTTGCCCGACATCACGATCAACGGCCTGTCCGGGATCGGCAATACCATCCAGGGCCCATCGACCAATCCCGCCGCCGAGTGGCAGATCTCGAACGTGCTGTCGAAGACCGTGGGCCGGCACTACCTGAAGATGGGCGGTGAACTGCGCCGCGGCACGGACGACTTCGACCTCGGGTTCTTCTTCGTCGGCCGCTACGTGTTCAACGGGACGTATACCGGCGACGCGTTCGCCGATTTCCTGCTCGGGCGGGCGGTCGAGTTCAACCACGCCAAGGGTCGCACCAAGCTGGAGATGCGCAACAAGAACTACGGCGCCTTTTTCCAGGACGACTTCCAGATGCTCGACAACCTGACGTTGAACCTGGGCGTGCGCTACGACTACTACAGTCCGATCACCGACGCGCTCGGCCAGACCTCCACCTTCGTCGTCCGCCAGCCCCATACCGGCGCTCCGCAGAGCGGCGTCGCCGAGGTGATCATCGCCGGGACCAACGGCCTGCCGACCAACTCGACCTATTTTCCCGACAAGAACAACGTGCAGCCGCGCGTCGGGTTCGCGTGGGACATCTTCGGCGACGGCCGCCTGGCGCTGCGCGGCGGCGCCGGCGTCTTCCACAATCAGCTGCGCAACAACCTGGCGCTGCAGCACATCCTGTCGTACCCCTTCCAGGAGCAGCCGGTCTACCGCGACACGACGCTGGAGAATCCGATCAAGCCAACGGTCGGCAACCCGATCATCGGCCAGCTCTATTCGACCGATCCGGACATCGTCGTGCCCTATACCGTGGCCTACAGCGTCGGCGCGCAGTGGCAGTTCATGGGCAACATGGTCGCCGAGGTCGCGGTGGTCAAGAACGACGGCTACGACCTGCTGCAGTTCGAGGAGATGAACCAGCCGATCTACGTGCCCGGCCAGACCACGGCGGCCAACAAGGACCTGTTCCGCCCGTACAGCGGGTTCAGCTCGGTGCTGCGGTCGACCAACTGGGGCCACTCCGACTACAAGGGCCTGGAGATGAGCCTGCAGCGGCGGTTCTCGGGCGGACTCGGCTTTGGCGCCGCCTACACGCTGTCGAGCTCACACGACCTGATGTCCGGCTTCCATTCCGGTGCCACCAGTACCCTGTATCTGCTCAAGCCGCAGGACAGCGACAACCCCGAGGCCGAGTACGCGCCGTCCGACTTCGACGCCCGGCATCGCTTCACGGCGTCGCAGGTGTGGGAGCTCCCGTTCGGACCCAAGCGCCGCTGGCTGCAGGAAGGCGCCCTGGCGCACGTGGTCGGCGGCTGGACGGTGACCAGCCTGTGGACGTTCCAGAGCGGGTTCCCCTACAACGTGTTCGACGGCGCCGATCCGTGTCTGCGCGCCGGCGGCTACACTGCCTCGTGCCGGCCCAACCTGGTCGGCGATCCGGATGCCGGCCCGAAGACGGCGGCGCAGTGGTTCAACGTCGCGGCCTACCAGCGCACTGCGCCCGGGCAGTTCGGCAGCGCGCCGCGCAACTCGTTCCGCGGCCCCGGCCTCGCCAACACCGACATCGCCCTGATCAAGCGGGTCTTCCTCGATCGCGTGCGGCAGGGCATGAACCTCGAGCTGCGCCTCGAGGTTTTCAATGCCTTCAATCGCGTGAATCTCGGCGTGCCCAATCTGAACATCGCATCCGGCGCCTTCGGCCGCATCGGGAGCACCGCGACCGATTCGCGCGAGTATCAGGTCGGCGTCAAGTTCACCTTCTGATGCCCCGCGCTGTCGAGAGGAGACCCGTGATGACCCGATTGCATCGCCCCGGGCGGCCGGCACTCGCCGGCCGCCTTGGCCTGCTCACCGCCGCGCTCGCCATCGCCGTGCCGTTCGCCCAGACCACCGCGCCGCCGGCACAGGCCGACGGCGTCGTCCGCCTGCTCGCCGAGCTGACCAACGCGCACGGCGCTCCGGGCTTCGAGGGACCGGTGCGCAACATCCTCCGCCGCGAGTGGCAGGGGCTGGTCACCGACCTCAAGACCGACGGCCTCGGCAACCTCCTCGGCACACTGGCCGGCCGCACGCCCGGCCCTCGCGTGCTGATCATGGCGCACCTGGACGAGGTCGGCTTCCTCGTCCGGCACGTGGACGAGGACGGCTTCGTGTACTTCCACGGCGTCGGCGGCTACTTCGATCAGAGCGTGCTGACGCAGCGACTGGCCATCCTGACGCCGAAGGGCCTCGTCGTCGGGTACACCGGCATGAAGTCGGGCCACATCCTGCGGCCGAACGAGCGGACGCAGATGGTGCCCATCGAGGACATGTTCATCGACATCGGCGCGCGCACCCGCGACGAGGCGACGGCGATGGGCGTGCGGCCCGGACTGCCGATCGTGTACCACACCGAGTTCGAAGTGCTCAACGGCACCAGCCGCTACCTGGCCAAGGCGTGGGACGATCGCGTCGGCCTGGCGGTCATCACCGAGGCGTTGAAGCAGTTGAAACAGACGGGCAGCCACCCGAATACCGTCCTTGTCGCCGCGACCGTACAGGAAGAGGTCGGCCTGCGCGGGGCGTCGGTGGTGCACGCGAGCACGAACCCGGACATCGTCATCAACCTCGAGATCGGGATCGCCAGCGATTTTCCCCTGCTGACCTCGCCGCGCCTGTCGCAGGAAACGCTCGGCAAGGGCCCGTCGGTCTTCGTCTTCGACACCAGCATGATCCCCAACAACAACTTCGTGGACTGGATCATCAAGGTGGCGAAGGAGCGCAGCATCCCGCTGCAGTTCGAATCGGTGTCCGGCTACGGGGAGGACGCGGCGGCACTGCAGAAGGCCGCGGCGGGCATCCCCGCGATCAACATCGGCGTGCCGACACGATACGGTCACAGCCAGTCGGGCGTGATCGACCGCGCGGATTTCGACAACACCGTGCGGCTGGTGGTCGAGATGGTGAACCGCCTGTCCACCGCCGAGGTGACGGCGATCCGGGATTTCGACGCGGCGGACCGTGCGCTGCCGCCGCCGGCGACGACCCGCCCGGGAGGGGCGCGATGAAGGCGCGGGCCGGATCGATCATCGCCCTCCTGCTCGTCGCGTCGCTCGGCGCCCAGGACGCGGCGCCGCAGAACGAGTCGATTCGCCAGGCGGACATGCGGGCCGACCTGTTCTATCTCGCGCACGATCTGACCGAGGGGCGGCTGGTGGGTACGCGGGGGAACGCGCTGGCCGCGGAGTTCGTCGCCGCGCGGTTCGAGCGGCTCGGCCTCGTGCCGGCCGGCGCGGATCGCTCGTACTTCCAGACCTTCAATCTGATGGTCGCCACGCTGGGCGGCGACAACCGCCTCGAGGTCGGCACCGGCGGCGGCGCCGCGGTGCGGCTGCACCCGGGTCAGGACTTCTACCCGCATCGCTTCGGCCGCAGCGGGCGCGTGCAAGGGGGTGTCGTGTTCGCCGGATTCGGCATCACGGCGCCGGCGCTCGGCTATGACGACTATCGTGCCGACGCCGTCAAAGGCAGGATCGCGCTGATCCTCGACCACGAGCCGGGCGAGCAGGACCCGGCGAGCCGGTTCGACGGCGTGGTGAGCGCCGAACCCGCGGTGCCGTTTCGCAAGGCGCTGGCGGCCCAGGCCGCGGGCGCGACCGCCGTGCTGTTCGTGACCGATGTGCACAATCACCCGGGCGAGCAGAATTTCGAAGCGGCGGCCCGGGCCTACTGGCCGGCGACGCCGCCGCGCATCGACCGGTTCTTCCTCGCCGAGTATCTCGACCGGATCACCATTCCCGCGGCGCAGATTTCGCCCGCCCTGGCGGCGATGCTGGTGCGCGGCACCGGGCGCAGCCTCGAGGACCTGGCGCGGGCGTCCGAGACGAGCGCCGGCCTGACCGCCGTCGCCCTGCCCGGCGCCGAACTCGACCTCACCCTCGACGTCGGCCGCCACATCGTCCCCGATCGCAGCATCGTCGGGCTGCTCGAGGGGTCGGATCCGGCGCACAAGGACGAGGTCGTGATCATCTCGGCGCATCACGATCACGAAGGCACCGACGGCACGCAGATCTTCAGCGGCGCCGATGACAACGTTTCGGGGACGGTCGCGGTCATGGACATCGCCGAGGCCTACGTGCTCGCGGCGCAGGCGGGGCAGCGTCCCAGCCGCTCGATCCTGTTCGCCGTGTTCGGATCCGAGGAGCGCGGCCCGCTGCTCGGCTCGTGGGCCTATACCGAACATCCCCTGCGCCCGCTCGACAAGACGGTCGCCGTGCTGAACATGGACATGATCGGCCGCAACATGGAGGTGCCGGTCGGCGGCGGCCGGCGATTCAACGGCCTGCCGGTGCAGAGCGCCGAGTCGAACAACAACAGCGTCAACATCATCGGCCACTCACGCCACCCGGCGCTGCATGGCGTGGTCGAACAGGCCAACCGCCGGTTCAAGCTGACACTGAAGACCGACCTCGACAACAACGCCTCCAACCTGCTGCGGCGCAGCGACCAGTGGCCGTTCCTCCAGCGCGGCGTGCCGGCGGTGTGGTTCCATACCGGTTTGCATCCCGACTACCACACGGCCAACGACCGGGCGGAGAAGATCAACTACGAGAAGATGGAACGCATCGCGCGACTGGTGCACCAGGTGAGCTGGGATCTGGCCCAACGCGGCTCGCCGAAGGGGACCGCCGACGCCCGATGAGCGGCGTTCGCGATCCCGTTCGCCTGACGCCAACGCCCGTCGCCGCATGTCCCAGGCCCCGTGCGCTTCGTCCCTGACATGAGGACGGTTAATCATTTCGATGCAACGAATGAGATTGATTCATTTGTGACGCGGTCGTAACGTGGCCCCATTGCGGGAAGTGCCGCCTCGCCGGCATCGCTCCCGCCTGGAGGCCACGTGTTCGACACCCTCACTCGAGACCTTCGGCACGCCGTGCGCGGGCTGCGGCGGCGACCGACGTACGCGGCGGTGGTCGTGGCCACGCTGGCCCTGGTGATCGGCGCGGCCAGCGCCGTGGTCGCGGTGGTCAACGCCACCATGGTGCGGCCCCTACCCTTCCCGCATGACGACCGGCTGGTGCAGCTGTTTCTGATGCCGCCGGGACTCTCGGCGGTGACCGATCGCAACCCGCTCGACTTCCGCACGTTCGTCCGCTTTCGCGATCGGCTGCTTCTCGTCGATCGGGTCGAGGGCATCTGGGCCCGCGATCGCGCCATCGGCACCGACGATGCGGAGCCGGAAAGCGTGACCGCCGGCAGCGTGTCGCCGGGAGCGTTCGCGCTCTTTGGCGGCGAGCCGCATCTCGGCCGCACGTTCACGGTGGACGAGGATCGCGACGATGCGCGGGTGGCGGTGCTCGGGCACGGTGTCTGGCAGCGCCGCTTCGGCGGCGACGCCGCGGTCATTGGTCGAACGATCACCATCGACCGCGAGCCGCACGTAATCATCGGGGTCATGCCGCCGTCGTTCAGGATGGCGTACACCCCGACCGAGATCTGGACGCCGCTGCACGCCTCCGAAGCGGGGTTCAACGTCTTCGCCACGTTCATCCTCACCTACGCGCGCCTGGCGCCTGGCGCCACCGTGACACAGCTGCGAGCGGAGCTCGCGGCGCGGCTGCCGGAGGTGATCCAGGAAGCACCGCGGGCCCTCACCGGCTGGTCGCCGCTGGCGGCGCCGCTGCGCGAGGCGCAGTTCGGCGTCCAGCGGACGAGCCTGCTGGCGCTGGTCGGCGCGGTGCTGGCGCTGGCGCTGCTCGCCGCTGCCAACCTCGCCAACCTGACGCTCGCGCAGGTCGCTGCCCGGCGAGCCGAGACCGCGCTCCGCCTGGCCCTCGGCGGCGGGCGCGCCGCCATCCTGCGGCTGCACCTCGCCGAAGCGGCGCTGCTGGCGCTCGTCGGCGGCGCCGCCGGCCTCGTGCTCGGGGCCTGGGCCCTGCCGGCGATCCTCGCGCTCGACCCGACCACGGCACGGATCCTGGGTGATGTCACCGTCGATCGGAGCGTGCAGCTCGCCATGGCCGGGCTGGCCGCGGTGGTGGTGCTGATGTCGACCGTGTTGCCGTTGGCGCGCGAGCTCCGCGGCGATGTCGCCGGCAGCCTGACCGCCGGCAGCGGCCGCACCGTGGGGTCGCGTCGCGACGTGCGGACGGGCCAGTGGCTCGTGGCCGGCGAATGCGCCCTGGCGGTCGTCCTCCTGGCGTGCGGCGCGGTGCTGCTCAGCGCCTTCGAGCGGACGGCGCGCATCAACCCGGGCTTCGACCCGGCCAACGTCCTCGGGGCGCAGATGCGCCTGTCGGCGTCCGCGTATCCCACCGAGGCGCGCCGGGCCGAGGTGATCACGCGGGTGCTCGATCGCCTGCGGGCCGTGCCCGGCGTCGAAGGCGCGGCGACGACGCTCAACGCCTTCACGCCCGGCTTTGCCTTCGTCACGCTCGTCGACATCGAGGGCCAGCCGACGCCGGACGGGCGCGGGCACACGGTGCAGTTTCGGCGCGTCAGCCCCGACTACTTCCGGACGATGCGCATCGCGCAGATTCGCGGCCGCGACTTCGACGGCCGCGATGCGCTGGACAGCCAGGCGGTCGCGATCGTCAGCCGGACGTTTGCCGAGCGCTACTGGCCGGGCGAGGATCCGGTCGGTCGTGGTGTTCGCCGCGGTTCGGCGCGACGGCTGCACACGGTCATCGGTGTCGTCGAGGACGTCGCCGACGTCGGCCTGCTGCAAGCGCCGGCGCCGACCTTCTACCTGCCCTTCACGCAGAACAACGTCGCCATCACCCCCGTGTCGCTCGTCGTGCGCACGGCGGGCGACCCGGCGGCGCTGGCCGGCGCCGTACGAGCGGCGGTGCTCGACGTGGATCCGGCGCAGCCGCTCGACCACGTGACGACCCTCGAGCAGTTTCTCGCCGATTCGCTCGGGCCGCAGCGGTTTCGCAGCACGCTGCTGCTCGTGCTCGGTGTCATCGGCCTGGCGCTGGCGGCGGTCGGCATTTACGGCGTCACCAGCCGTGCGGTTGGCGAGCGCACCCGCGAGCTCGGCCTGCGGCTCGCGCTCGGGGCTTCCTCGCGCGGGATCGCGCGTCTGGTGGTCTGGCAGGCTCTCGGGGCCGTGCTCGGCGGCCTGAGCGCGGGCGTCTTCCTGGCCGTGCCGGCCGTGATGGCCCTGCTCGCGGCGCTGCCGAACGTGGAGCATGCGCAGCCGTGGAGCGGCGCCGCGGCGCTGGCGATTCTGACCGTCGTGGCCGGAGCCGCGGCGGCCATTCCCGCGCGGCGGGCGATCACGCTCGACCCCGTGGTGGCGCTGCGCACGGACTGAAACCGGAGGTACGCGGGCGCGACGAACGGCTCGCCACTGACCCGGGCTCGCAGGTCCTGATGCCTGCTGAGGCGGCCAATCGGTCAGCGCAGGTCTGGTGCGGGTTACTCCGCGCGCAGGGCCTCGACCGGGTCGATTCGCGCCGCCCGCAACGCCGGCCCCAGTGCGGCCAGCGCCGCGACCCCGAGCAGGCCGCCCGCCACGGCCCCGATCGTCCAGGGATCTGTCGGCGATACGCCGACGAGCAGGCTCTGCACCAGGCGTCCGGCCACCACGGCCAGCACCACGCCAATGGCCGCGCCGGCGGCGGCGTTGAGCAGGCTTTCGCGCACAACGCGGCGTCCGACCTGGCGCGGCGATGCCCCCAGCGCCAGCCGGACGCCGGTCTCCCGCGTCCGGCTCGCCACCAGGACCGCGAGCAGTCCGTAGAGCCCGAGGGCAGCCAGCACCAGCGCCGCGCCGGCCACGCCGCCGATCACGCTCGTCGTCATGCGGCGCGTCACGAGCTGTTCACCCAGGATGCGCGTCAGGCTGGTGGCGCGATCGAACGTGATCGCCGGGTCGACGGCACGGACCGCTGACCGGATGCCGGACGCCGCGTCGATCGGATCGCCCGCGGTGCGTGCCAGGATCGAGAACCCTGTCTGCGGGAATTGGCGGGTGGAGAGATAGAAGGCGGGCTGTGCGGGCTCCTCGAGGCCGCGGAAGCGCTCGTTGCGTGCGACAGCCACGATCAGGAACTCGGCGGGCGCGTCGGCGAACTGGAGGCGCGGCGTTCCCGTTCGCACTCGCCGGCCGACGAGGCGGCCGCCGACCTCGCGAGCAAACGCTTCGTTCACCACCACGGCGCCCGGCGCGTCGAGGTCGTCTTCGATCCGCAGCGGTCGTCCCTCCAGAATCTCGACTCCGAGGGCCTCGAAATAACCGGGACTCACGATGCGAAGCTCGGCCTGCCGCCGTGTGTCGGGCGCCGCCGTGTCGCCGACGAGGGTCGGCGATTCGCTCCAGTTGGCCTCGAGCGGATGGTCGTAGGCGGCCGCGACCGCGCGCACGCCCGGGATACGGGCCACCTCGGCGAGCAGCGCCTGCTCGCTGTTGGCGACGCGCCGCGGATCGGCCGGCGTGGGGGCAGGCAGTCCCACGTCGGCCACGAACAGCTGGTCGATGGCGAACCCCGGGTCCTGCCCGCGCACGGATTCGAGCGACTGCGCCAGCAGTCCGGCGACGGTAATCAGTGCAACCGCGACGGCGATCTGCGAGACCACGAGCGCGCGGTAGACGGTGCTCCGGGCCTTGTCGGGCGTGCCACGCGGAGCCGGCGCGGATGAGAGCAGCCTCCGGATCGGCCACGCCGTCATCATGATGCCGGCGCCGACGGTGAGCGCGATTGCGACGGCCGACGCGCGCAGGTCGAGCGCGGGCGCCGTGAGGAACGGCACCGTGCCCGGCAGCTGTCCGGGCAGCTCGGCCAGCGCGAGGCGCGCGGCGGCGATCCCGGCGAGGCCGCCGGCCAGCGACAAGAGCAGCGCTTCGAGCGAGACCTGTCGCACCAGCTGACCGAGACTGCCCCCGATCGCCGCCCGCACCGCGAACTCGACACGGCGAGCTTCGAAGGACGTGACGTAGAGCGCGGCGAGATTGGCGCACGCGATGAGCAGAATGGCCAGCGTCGCCCCTGCCAGCGCCAGCAGCGGCGTGCGCGCATCGCGGACGAACTGTTCCCGGAGGGGCGCGAGCCGGGCGCCGTGCGCGTCGGGCGCCGACGAGTCGGTCGTCCGCTTCAACAGGTCTTGCGCCTGCGTGGCGGTGACGCCGGTGGCGAGACGGCCGACGACGCCGAACACGTGCGCCCGGCTGCTCTGATCGAGCTGGGGTGTGCGCGGGATGGGTACCCAGAAGCGCCGCGCCTCGGGGTCGATGGTGACGGTCGCCGGATTGACCGGCCAGCCGGGATAGAGCGCGGGAGGCATGACGCCGATGACCGCGTACCGCTCCCCGCTGAGCGTCAGTTCGCGGCCGATCGCCGAGCCGTCGCCGCCGAACTGTTCGCGCCACAACGCGTCCGACAGCAGCACCACGCGATCGCGGCCGGGCCTCTCATCGTCGGGCACGAACGTCCGGCCGAGGACGGCGTCAATGCCAAGGGTGTCGAAGTAGTTGGCGGAGACGCGAACTCCGCGCACCGACACGGCGCCGGCCGGCGTGTCGAGGGAGAACCCCGCGGCCCCGAACAGCGCGAGTGACGCGAACGCGCCGGGGGCGGCGTCGCGCCAGGCGGCATAGCGCGAGCCGGTGACCCGCGCCGGCTGCGCCTCGGCGCCGTCCGCGCCGGTTTCCTCCCAGACGAAGACGAGACGCGTCGCGTCGGCGAACGGCAACGGACGCCAGAGCACGGCGGACGCGAGTCCGATCGCCGTGGTCGCCGCGCCGATGACGATTGCCAGGGTGGCGGTGACGGCGAACGCCAAGACCGGACGACGCCGTGCGTGACGGAGCGCGGCACGAATATCGTTTTGCAGCACGGCGGGCATGGCGGGCACTCCTGGTCCGATTGGACGAGGGTAGCGCGTCTCGGGTTGGTCGTGAGCCGCCGGAGGAAGCGAGGACTCGCGCCAGTGCTGCGCGAGATGGTCACGGGCGATATCAGTCGGCGAGACTGGAGGCTCCGACCCTGTCAGATTGGACCAGATCCGCCACGTGGACCGGCGCGCCGAACCCGGGCCGGCCCGCCCGCGCTATCATTTCTGCTGGCGAAGCGGTTCTTGAATGGTCGGGCGAAGTTCCCGGCCGGATGAGCCGGCGACCGGTGCGCGGCGCCAGCCGCTCGCGTCCTGGTGCGGGCTCCCCGGCGCGGTCGCGCCGGGCGCGTTGGATTCGCTGTGGACACCCATGACCGCAGACCGCTCTGCACCTGACCAACCGCCGCCATCCGGCGCCGGCACGAACCCGACGTCAGCGCCGGCAATCCAGACGGCGATTCTCGAATCCGCGCTCGATCCGATCGTGGTCATCGACGGCGCCGGCGCCATCCTCGAGTTCAACCAGGCGGCCGAGCGCACGTTCGGCTACGAGCGCCGAGAGGTGCTCGGGCGCGAGATGGCCGCCGTCATCATCCCGATCCGGTTTCGCGAGGACCACCGCAAGGGCCTGCAACGGGCGGTGGAGACGGGGACGGGGACGCTGTTCGGCCGGCGGCTGGAGATGATTGCCTGCCGGGCGGACGGCACCGAGTTCCCGGTCGAGCTGACGATCGCCCGCGCCGGCGAGGCGCCGCCGGTGTTTGCCGGGTACCTGCGCGACATCGCCCTGCAGCGGGCCAGCGAGCAGTCGCTGCTCGATCGGGCCCGGCTGGCGTCGCTGGCGGCGGACGTCGGCACCGCGCTGACCCGCACCGATACCCTCACCGAGATGCTGCAAGCCTGTGCGCAGGCGGTCGTGGGGCGCCTGGACGCGGTATTCGCCCGCATCTGGACGCTCGACGCGGGGCAGCAGGTGCTGGAACTGCGGGCCAGCGCCGGCATCTACACGCACCTCGACGGTCCGCATGGACGCGTGCCCGTGGGCAAGTTCAAGATCGGCCTGATTGCGGCAGAACGGCAGCCGCACCTGACCAATCACGTCATCGGCGACCCGCGGGTCGGCGACCAGGAATGGGCGAAGCGGGAGGGCATGGTGGCCTTCGCCGGCTACCCCTTGATGATTGACGACGAGATCGTAGGCGTGCTGGCGATGTTCAGCCGCCGGCCGCTCAGCGACACCGATTTCGAGGGGCTGGCGACGGTGGCGCAGGGTATCGCCGTCGGCATCGCGCGGCAGCGCGGCGTGGAGACCCTGCACGAGCGCGCCGCGCAGCTGGCGCGCCTCGCGCTCGCGCTCGAGCGTTCCAATCGTGAGCTCGACCAGTTCGCCTACGTCGCCTCGCACGACCTGAAGGCGCCGCTGCGCGGGATCGCCAACCTCGCGCAATGGATCGAGGAGGACCTCGGTGATCGCGTGGCCGACTCGACCCGGCAGCACCTCGACCTGCTGCGCGGCCGGGTGCACCGGATGGAGGCGCTGATCGACGGCATCCTGGAATACTCGCGTGCCGGCCGGGTCAGCGCCGAGGCCGAACGCGTCGATGTCCAGCAGCTGGCGCGCGACATCGTCGATCTGCTGCCCGTTCCGCCCGGCGTGCGGGTCGTGCTCGCGCCCGACTTGCCCACCCTGATGACCGACCGCGTGCCACTGCAGCAGGTGCTGCAGAACCTGCTGGGCAACGCGTTCAAGCACAGCCGCGGACGGCCGGGCGAGGTGCGGCTCAGCGCCGAGGCGGTTGACGGGGGCTTCGAGTTCCGCGTCGCGGATGCCGGCCCCGGCATCGCGCCGGAGTTCCACGACCGGATCTGGGGCATTTTTCAAACACTGGAAGCGCGCGACAAGATCGAGGGCACGGGCATCGGCCTGGCGCTGGTGAAGAAGACGGTGGAAGCCCGCGGCGGCCGGGTGTGGGTGGAGTCCGACATCGGGCGCGGTGCCACGTTCGGGTTCACGTGGCCGGCAGCACGCGCCCAGTAGGAGAGAGCATGGCGGAGCGGATGCTGAACATTCTGTTGATTGAGGACGATCAGGTCGACGTGATGAACGTCCAGCGCGCGTTCGAACGCAACAAGATCCTCAATCCCCTGTACCTGGCCGGCGACGGCATCGAGGCGCTCGAGATGCTGCGCAACGGTCGGGTACCCGCCGAGCGCCGCATCATCCTGCTCGACCTCAACATGCCGCGCATGAACGGCATCGAGTTCCTGCGTGCCCTGCGCGCCGATCCCGCGCTGGCCCCCTCGCCCGTCATCGTGCTCACCACGTCGAACGACGAACGCGACCGCGTGGACGCGTACAACCTGAACGTCGCCGGCTATCTGCTCAAGCCGGTCACGTTCACCAACTTCGTCGAGGTGATGGCGGCGCTGAACAAGTACTGGACGCTGGTCGAGCTGCCCTGATGCTCCACCTGCTGCTCGTGGACGACGACCTCGTCGATCGGGCTGCCGTGAAGCGGGCGATCCAGGCGGCCGGGTTGGACGCCTCCGTTCACGAGGTGGACGACCTGGACGCGGCAATCGCCCGGCTCCGCGAGCACCAGGTGGATTGCGTCCTGCTCGACTATCGGTTGCCGAAGGGCGACGGGCTCGATCTCCTGCGCCGGGCCCGCGCGCTCGGCATCCGGACGCCGTTCATCGCGCTGACCGGTCAGGGCGACGAACAGCTCGCTGCCGAGATGATGCGCGCCGGCGCCGCCGATTACGTCTCCAAGTCCGCGCTGACGCCGGAGCGGCTTGCGCTCAGTCTCCGCCACGCCCTGGCGATGGCGCAGGCCGAGGAGGATCGGCGGGCCCTGCTGGCGCGGGAGCAGGCGGCCCGCGAGGAAGCGCAGTCCGCCAACCATGCCAAGGACGAGTTCCTGGCGATGCTGTCGCACGAGCTGCGCACGCCGCTCAACGCCATCCTCGGCTGGGCCCGACTGCTGGCCGGCGGCACCCTCGACGCCAGCACGGCGACGCGCGCGAGTCAGACCATCGAGCGCAATGCCTGGGCGCTGGCGCGCCTGATCGAGGACCTGCTCGACATCTCGCGCGTGACCACCGGCAAGGTGCGGCTCGACCTCGAACCGGCAGACCTGCGGGCGACCGTGGACAGCGTCCTGGAATCGCTCCGGCCGCAAGCCGCGGCGAAATCGCTGCGCCTGCAGTCCGCAGTGCCCGACCAGGCGTGCCAGATCATGGGCGATCCGGCGCGGCTGCACCAGATCGTGTCCAACCTCCTCTCCAACGCGATCAAGTTCACCCCCGACGAGGGCTCGGTGACCGTCACCGTCACCGCGACGGGGACGCACGCCACGCTCACCGTGCGCGACAGCGGCATCGGCCTCGACCCCGCCTTCCTGCCGCACGTGTTCGAGCGCTTTCGCCAGGCGGATTCCGGATTCACGCGCCAGCAGGGCGGGCTCGGGCTCGGGTTGACCATCGTCAAGCACCTCGTGCGGCTTCATGGTGGCGATGTCACCGCCGCCAGCGACGGCGTGGGACAGGGCGCGACGTTCACGGTGACCTTGCCGCTGCTCCCCGCGCACGTGCCAACGCGGCCGGGCGCGATGCGTCCGGGCCGGCCGGAACTCGCCGGCATCCACGTCCTTGCGGTCGATGACAACGCCGAAGCGCTGTCGTTGCTCGAAGTGGTCCTGACCGGGTTCGGCGCGCGCGTCACGACCGCATCGTCGGCGGCGGAGGCGCTGGCCGCGCTCGATGCCGAAGTCCCGGACGTGCTGGTCAGCGACATCGGCATGCCCGGCTCCGATGGCATCTCGCTGATTCGCGCCATCCGCACGTCGCCGCGTCCGGACCTGCAGCGGCTGGCGGCGGCCGCGATCACCGCCTACGCCAGCGCGGCCGATCGGCAGCATGCGATCGACGCCGGATACCAGGCGCACCTGGCCAAGCCAGTGAACCCGGACGAACTCGGCGCGCTGGTCGCGTCGCTGGCGATCCACGCCTGATTCCGACCGCGGCCACCTCGCCGCGCGCGGTCACGGCGCCTGGCAGTCCGGACTTGCGCCGCCGTTCTTGCGCAGGAAGTCCACGTAATACGTGGCGTACTCGGTCGCCTGTCGACGATCGGCGTCGCTCCGGATCAGCGGCCCGGCGTCCTGCGTCCAGCCCTCGGCACAGGCGGCCGGGTCACGGCGGCTGCCGGCGCACGCGAGAAACGCGCCGAACGCGCGCCGGTAGGCGTCGAACGCCGCGCGCGCCATCGGCGTGCCGTGGCCGGGGACGGCGAGCCGGAACGGGGTCGCCCAGACTTCGTCGAGCGCCGCCTTCCAGCGCGCCGGACACGCGGTCTCGAAGAACGGGACCGGCACGGTGACGAGGTCGCCGATGACCGCGACCCCGGTCGTCTCGTCGTACAGCCACAGATCGGCGTCGGTCACGGCGGTCTCCGCGATGCGGACCGACAGCGGCCGCCCGGCCAGCGTGATTCTGCCCGACGCCTCCACCGGCACGTCCGGACGCAGGGCATCGGCGGCCGCCATGGTCGCCAGGAACAGCGCCGTCTCTTCACGCCGCACCGCGGACGCTTTCGGGTCGGGCGCCCGCTCGAGTGCCGCGGCATGGTTGCGGGCGAGGAAGCCGCCGGGCGCCAGCGCCCGCGACACGGCGCTCGTCGTGTGGGTCCTGGCAGTCGGGTATGCCGCCTTCACCCGTCCGTTGCCACTGGAGTGATCGAGGTGCCAGTGCGTGTTGACGATGACGGTTACCGGCTGGGAGCGGCTGCGGGCGAAGGCGAGGATGCCGTCGCTGTGCCACGGATGGCGGCCGGTGTCGATCACGATCAGGCCGTCGGGCGCCGCGATGATCACGGTGTTGCCGTCCGGGCCACGGTCCGGGAGCATGGCGCCCGGCACGAGGAAGGTGTCCGGCGCGATCTCATGCGCGGCCGGCGGCGGCGGGTGGCTCGCCACCGACTGTGCCAGCGCGAGGGTGAGCAGGACGAGCACGAGCAGCATGGCACCGGAGCCTAGCAGACCGTTGTCCCGTGCGCCGCCCATCGGACGATCTCCACCGGGGACGGGTACAGGGACCGCTCGGACGCACCGCGTCATCGTGCCGGCCTCGGCATCCGCGGGCCACTGAAGGCGCGGCGCAGGCGGGCCGCGTCAGTCGCCGCGCATCGCTTCGACCGGGTCGGCGGTGGCGGCGCGGCGACCCGGCGGCACGGCTGCGCCCAGTGCCGCCAGCATCACCCCCAGCGCGGCCAGCCCGATGAGCCACGCGGCATCTGCCGCGCGCACGTCGAAGAGCTGACCGGCGAGGAGCCGCCCCGCCAGCAGCGCACCCAGCGCACCGATGACGCCGCCAAGCGCAATCGTGCGCGCGCCCTCGCCGGCGATCAGGCGGAACAGGTCGGACGGCGCGGCTCCGAGCGCCGCGCGCACGCCAATCTCGCGCGTGCGCTCGGCGACGGCGGTCGCCGTCACGGCGTAGACGCCGAGCACCGCCAGCAGCAGGGCCGCGGCGGCCAGGCCCGAGGCGGCCCGCGACGCCAGCCGTTGCGGAGCGGCCGAGCGGTCGACCAGCGACTGCAGGGTGGCGGGTTCGAAGACCGGCACGTCGGGATTCAGCGCGTGGCCGGCCGCACGTATGATCGACAGGAGCGGTGCCGCCTCGCCGGTGCGTGACCTGGCGATGACATACAGCGTGCGGCCCCAGTGCTGGCCGAACAAATCGTACACGCGCGGCTCCGGTGGCGCTGCCAGCGCCTGGTAGCGCACGTCGGCGACCACCCCGATCACCTCGTGCCAGTCACCCGACGCATCGTCGCCACCGACGCCGATGCGCTGGCCGAGCGGATTGCGGCCCGCGAACAAGACGCGCGCCAGCGCCTCGTTGATCACCGTGACGTGCGCGCTGCGGGCGCGATCCGATGCGGCGAAGTCGCGGCCGGCAGCAAGCCGCATTCCGGTCGCCGCGAAATATCCGGGCGTGACGAACTGCCAGCCGGCGGTGAGGCGGTGGGCCGGGTCGACCACGTGGCCTTCCGCGACAACACTGCTGCCGGTCGACAGCCCGCTCAACGGCAGGCTCGATCCGGCGCCGGCGGCCTGCACGTCGGGAACCTCGCGCACACGCGACAGCACCTCGTCGAACCACCGGACGACGTCCGGCTTGCCTGGATACTCGACGTCGTAGGCGGACATCCGCACGGCGGCGGCGGCCGAGGGCACGAAGCCGATGTCCACGTGCAGCAGCCGGACGAGGCTCAAGCCGAGCAGGGCGCCGGCGGTCGCGAGCGTAACCGCCAGCGCAACCTCGCCGGCCGCGAGCCACTGGCGCGTCCGGCGGCCGGCGCCGCCGGCGGCGCGCGACCCGGTGCGCAGCGCACTCGGGTCGGTGGCGATGGGCTGCGCGGCGAGGACGCCGGCGATGAGCAGCGCGATCGCCGCGGCGACCCCCCAGACCGGCGCGTCGAATCGCACCGCGTCGGGTCGAGGCAGGTTCGCCGCATCGTGGGCGAGCAGCCGCACGACCAGCGCCCGCCCCAGGATCAGCCCGCCGAGGGCCCCGCAGGCCGTGACGAACAGGTGCTCGGTGAGCGCCTGGCGGCGCAGGCGCAGCATGCTGCCGCCGAGGGCGGCGCGCACCGACCATTCCGCCTGACGCGCCGCACCGCGCACGAGATTGAGCCTGGCCGATGTCGTAGCCGTGGCGGGCACGTTCCTGCAGCACTCCGAGGACGAGCAGTTCGGCGCTGCCCTTGCGCAGTTCGGCGGCCAGCATGCCGGCCGTTATATGTCTGCATTCGACAGGTTGTCAACTGACGTATGGCAAGGGGACGCGGCCGCCACCGGAGATCGCGCTCGCCGCGCCCGCCTATTGCGAACGACCGCGGGCGGTGACGGGAATGATGCGTTCCACGCGATCCTTGCGGATGCCGTACATGACGTCGTACAGGTTCACCACCGGGTCGCAGTGCGGGACGGTCATCTCGATGCGATCCCCCATCTGGTAGCTCTTCGACGAGCGCGCCCGCGAACGTGATCACGCCGAACTCGTCGGAGCCGGCGTTGTAGTCGGCTCCCGGTTCGCCGATGACGCCCGCACGCGGCGTGTTGAGCGTCAGCGCCTTGGCGCCGGCATCGGTCGTGAGGCGCGGCGGGAAGCGGTTGTTGAGGACGGTGGCCACCACCGTGAGCGAGGGGTCGAAGTCGCTGTAGACCGGCCCGTCCTCGCCGCCGATCGCCAGGTACTGCATGTCCATGAAGACGTAGCTGCCGACCTGCACGTCGGTGAAGCCGGGCACCAGATGCTGGACGTTGTAGGTGCCGGTGCCGCCGCCGCTGAAGATCTCCGTGCTCAGGCCGGCCTTCTTCATCGCCTCGAACACCTCGACGTTGGGCTCGAGGTTCGACAGCGCCCGCGCCTTCCGCTCCGCGAACCCGGTGGCGTGCTGCACGCCGCCGTCGTAGGACAGCATCCCCCTGAGCGTCAGGTTCGGCAGCGTGTCCACCAGCTTCGCCAGGGCGACCGCATCGCCTCCCGGCGGGATGCCGCTGCGGGTGCCCACGGCCACGTCGATGACGATGTCAGCGGTGACACCGGCGTCGCGCGCCGCGGCCGACAGGTCGCGCGCGTTCGCTTCGGCGTCCACCGCCTGCACGAAGTGAGCGGACTGCTTGCGCAACTGCATGGCGCGCCGGATCTTGGCCGGCGAGAGATTGGCCGTCGTCATCACGATCCGGTCCACGCCCTCCGCCATGAACGCCTCGGCTTCACCCAGCTTGGCGGTGCACACGCCGATGGCGCCGGCGGCGAGCTGCATCTTGGCGATGTCGGCGCTCTTGTGGGTCTTGGCGTGCGGCCGCGCCGCGATGCCAAACTGCTTCACCGCCGCCTGCAACGTGCGAATGTTGCCCTCGAGTCGATCCGAGATCCACGCAGAGCGCCGGCGTATCGAGGTCCCACTTGGACATGCCGACGGCGCCGGCAGCCCCGGCGAGCCGGGCGGCAACCTCGCCGGCCGAGTAGCCCTTGACCGGCCGGGGGACCCAGACGTGCGCCGCCGCCACGGCCGAGGCCGCAAGGAAAGTCCGGCGCGAGGACGAGGTGTGGTTCGGCATGGGGGCACTCTACACCGGGAGCGGGGACGAGCGGGGCCCGACGATGGAGCCCACGAAGCCGGAATAGCCGACGAAATGCGGACCGGCCCGCGAAGCGCCCACGCAACCCTCCGGCAAGCACCGGCACCACGACAATCGACGATACTGGCGCGTGGATCCGAGTGATGGGCTCGTCCCTGGCGCGTCCGTCCGGCGCCACCCGCGGAGGTAATCCAACAGATGCGCGCAGGTACGGCGATCCCGCGGGTGTGTTCTTTCGAGCATTCCCCTCTCGCACGGACACGTCGTGCCGCCGCCCCAGCCCTGGGGCTGGCACTCGTCGTCATGGTCCTCGGCTGCGGCCGTGGCGGTCCGCCGGTAACGCGCGTCCACGCCAGGCCCGCGGCGCCGGCGCTGACGATCGCTCCCGGCGAGCATCCGCTCGGCATGGGTACCCTCCGGCTGCGAGACGCGGCCACCCGCGATGGCACGCTCTACGTGCCCAGGCAGGCCGCGAACGAAAATCCGTTGCCGTTGATCGTGCTGCTGCACGGCGGCGGGGGCCGAGCCGAGGATTTCCGCTCCATGTTTCCGCTGGCGGACGAGTTCGGCGTCGCCATGCTCGCCCTCGACTCGCGTCACAACACCTGGGATGGCATCGACAGCGTGTTCGGACCTGACGTCCGGTTCATCGACCAGGCCCTGCGCTACACCTTCGAGCGCATCGCGATTGATCCGGGGAAGATTGCGCTCGGCGGGCTCTCGGACGGCGGCGCCTACTCGCTGTCGCTCGGGCTGGTGAACGGCGATCTGTTCACGCACCTGGTGGCGGTGGCGCCCGGGTTCTTCGCGCCTCCGGCGCCGCCGACCGGCCGGCCGCGGATCCTGGTCGCGCACGGCACTCGCGACAATGTCTACAGTGCGGCCGGCAGCCGCCGCACCATCGTGCCGCGGCTGACCGAGGCCGGGTACGACGTGACGTACTTCGAGTTCGACGGACCGCACTGGGTGACCGAGGCCGCGGCACGCCGCGCGCTGCAATGGTTCGTGCACTGAGCGGGGGCGAGACCGGCCTCACTACTCGGCCCTGAGCACACTCGCCGGCTGCAGGCGCAGTGCCCGATATGCCGGCACCGTGCAGGCCAGCGCCGAGACGACGAGCAGCAGCGTTCCGGCGGCGGCATAAGCCAGCGGATCCGACGCGCCGACGCCGAACAGCAGGCTCGCCGTCAGGCGCGTCGTCGCCAGGGCCAGGACCAGACCGACGACAATTCCCCACGCGACGACCGACATGCCCTGGCCGATCACCAGGCGCGCCACATCGGCACGGCTTCCGCCCAGCGCCACGCGGATGCTGATCTCCTTGCGCTGCTGCTGGACGTAGTAGCCCATCACCCCGTAGACGCCGACTACCGACAACAGCAGGGCTACGACCGCGAAGCCGGTGACGAGCAGGGAGAGCGACTGCGGGCGCAACAGCGATTGCGCCACCAGCGCATCCATCGTCGCCACGCTCGAGAGCGGGGCTGCCGGCTCGAGCGCGCGCACCACCTGCTGCAGCGACGCGGCCATCGTGCCGGGGTCGCCGTGCGTCCTGACGACGATGAACCGGGACAGCGATGCGGCGAGCGGCATGTAGACGGTGCCGTTGTCCGGCCGGTCGAGGCCGGCGTACTTCACGTCGCTGACGATGCCGACGACCGTGGTCCAGGGACAGGTCGTGCACCCGCCTTCGCGCAGCCGCTTGCCGACGGCGCTCTCCTGCGGGAAGAAGCGGCGCGCCCAGGCCCGATCGACCATGATCGAGAGCACGGCATCCTGGGTGGCGTCGCGCTCGTCGAGCAACCGTCCCTCGACCAGCGTCAGGCCGAGCGTGCGGATGTACTCGGGCGTGACGGACAGCCACGGCGTGATCGGCTGTGACACGCCGGCCGGCGTGGGGTACTGCTCGAGATCGAAGTTGTTCAAGTTGCCGACCCGGTTCGGTGGCAGCCCGTCGGCGTATGCCACCGACGCGACGCCGGGCAGCGCTTCGGTCCTTCGCCGCAGCTCATCCCAAAACAGGTTGACGCGGCCATTGTCGCCATACTGGGCTCGCGGCAGGCGGATCGAGCCGGTCAGGACGTGGCCGGCGTCGAAGCCGAGGTCGACCTGCTTCAGCCGATCCAGGCTCGCGAACAGCAGCGAGGCGGTGATGAGCAGCGGCGTGACGACGGCGAACTGTGCCGCGACCAGTGCGCGGCGGAGGCGGCGCACGCGGCGGCCGCCGGTCATGGTGCGATCGGACCGCAGCGCGGTGTCCGCCGATCCGCGAGTGGCGTGCAGGGCCGGCACGAGGCCGAAGATCGCCGCGCTCGAGAGTGCCAGGCCGATGATGAACCAGATCAGCGCCGCGTCCATTTCGATCTCCTGGGTGCGGGGGAAGTAGGCCGCGCCCTGCGCCTGCAGCAGCCGCATGCCAGCCCACGCCACGCCCGCGCCGAGCGCCGCGGCTGCCGAGGCGAGCAGGACGCTCTCCGCCAGCAGGCCGCGCAACAGCCGCCCGCGCGAGGCGCCGAGCGCCGCCCGGACCGAGATCTCCGAGCGACGGCTGCTGACGCGCGCGATCAGCAGGTTCGACGCGTTGGCGCAGGCAATCAGCCAGACGAGGCCGACGGCAGCCAGCGCGAGCCCGGCCAGCGTGCCGACGTCGCCGACGAGGTTGGCCTTGAGGTCCTCCATGTTCCACGTGGACTTGTCGTCCTGATACGAGGATCGCCAGAGGGGAAAGAGCGCACGGTTGATCGCCTGCAGCTCGCTCACGGCGAGCGCCCGGTCGGCGTCTCGGGGCAGCCGCGCGATCACGGAGAAGAGAAACGGTCCCTTGCGTGGCGGCGGCGTGAACTGCTGGATCAGGAACAGGTCGAACCGCCGCTCGAGCGGTCCCTCCGCCGGGAGCACCCCGACCAGCGTGTACTCGGCGCCGTCGAGCCGCACCGGCTGGCCGATCGCATCCGCGCGGCCGCCGAGGCGCCGTTGCCAGAAGGCGCGGCTGGCCAGCGCCACCGCAGGGCTGCCGGCACGGCCGTCCTGCTCGGTGAAATCGCGGCCGAGCAGCGGGGAGGCGCCGAGCACCGAGAAGAACTCCCAGGACACGACCCGCGCCTGCAGCAGTTCGGCGCTGTCGCCGTTGAGGAAACTGACGGTGCGGTCGGTGTAGGTGGCGCTCCGCTCGAAGCGCGTCTGCTGTTCGGTGAACGCCAGGTAGTCGACGGCAGAGAAGCGGAACTTGAACGGCGGCGTGTCGGTATAGATGCGCACCAGCCGCTCCGGCTCGGCGTATGGGAGCGGCCGGAGCAGCGCCGTGTTCACCGCGCTGAAAATGGTGGCCGTGGCGCCGAGGCCAAGACCGACCGTCCCGATGATGGTCAGAGCGAGGGCCGGCGCCCGCAGCAGACCGCGGACGCCGATGCGCAGGTCGTGCCACAGATCCTGGAACAGCAGCGCCCGTTGCATCACGTCCTCCCTGTCTTGGTCCAGTTGCCGGCAATAGCGGCGCGTCCCCTCGAGGTCGCCGAACTCACGGAGCGCCCGGCGCCGCGCCTCCTCGCGCGACAGCCCCTCGTCGACCAGCGCGGCGGTTCGCATCTCGAGATGCAGCTCGAGCTCCTCGTCCACGTCCGACCGGACGGTGCGGCGGCGCAGGTACCAGAACGCCCGTGGCCGGTTCATTTCACGCTCCCTGCAGCACCGCGTCGATCGCCCGCACGTACCGCCGCCAGTTCGCGGTGTCTTCGCGCAGCCGCTTTCGTCCGGCGGCCGTCAGCGTGTAGTAGCGGGCGCGCCGGTTGTTCTCCGACGGCGCCCACTCGGCGTCGACGAGATCCTGCCGCAGCAGGCGGTGCAGCGACTGGTAGAGGGCCGCGTCTTCCACCGACAGGTCTCCGCGCGTGTGCTCGCGCACCAGCGAAGCAATGGCGTAGCCGTGGCGGGGCCCCGCCGACAGGCACCTGAGGACAAGGAGGTCGAGCGTGCCCTGCAGCAACGGCAGTGGGGAAACGGGCATCGTTCCCCTTAGACGCTACGGGGAGCGGTTTCGTTGGGTCGCGGGGCGTCCCACCGGCCGGCGGGCGTCCGACGCGCAGCGGATACGGCCAGGTTTCTCTCGTCCGCCTGAGGAAGCGCTACCGTCGGGCCCGTACCCCGCGCACGGCCGCCGCGATCATGCGATTGACGGCCGAAATCGACAGGCCGCCTTCGTCGGTCGGCGGAATCGTCGCAAACCCGATGGCCGAGGCTTTCGGGTACCGCTTGAAGATGTCCTCGAAGAGTCGCGCCAGCTCCTCGCTCGACGGACCGCCCGGCACCTTGTTGCCGTGCGCCATGACCTCGCGTGGATCGAGCACGTCCATGTCGATGTGAACGTAGAGCTTGTCCGAGATGCGGTTCAGGCGATCGAGCTGCGCCCAGACGGCGGGCGTCATCTGCTGCAGGTCCTCGACGCTGAGCTGCTCGATCCGCGAATCGTCGAGCAGCCGCTGCTCCAGCGGGTCGGTCAACCGGACCCCGCCCATGACGACGTGCAGGTCCGACAGCGGCGGGTCGAGCGTGGCATCGAGCCGCATGACCTGCAGCGCCCGTCCGGTCGCCACCGCGACCGGCATGCCGCCCAGCGACCCGCTGCGCGTGGTCTCCGGCGTGTTGAAGTCGGGATGGGCGTCGAGCCAGAGCATGCCGATCCGCAGCGGCTCGAGCGTCGGTCCCGATCGCTGCAAGCCGGCGACGAGGCCCGGCATCGACGGGCACGTTGCCAGCAGGCCGACCGTGAAGTAGCCGTCGCGCTCGTTCGTCGCGACCAGGTCCGCGAAGTGGCCGAGCGACAGGCCCAGCTTCTTCCAGCCCCCGTACTCCTTCTGCTCCTCGGCGCTGAGCTGTGCTGCCTCGACGCGGACGGTCGCGCCCGAATCCGCGAGGATCTGCTGAATCCCACCCGCGGCCATCGTCGCCGGTCCCTTCGAGGGGCCGTTGGGTGACAGCGGCTGCTGGCTCAGGGCGACGCGCACGCGCCCGTCGGCGCCGAGGTACCGGTGCTGCTGCGCGGTGGCCGGACGGAGCGTCACGGTCGCCAGCACCAGGGCGACGGTTGCCAGGACGGTTGTGCGCATGCGCGCCATTATAAGGACGCTGGCGCCCGCTTCACCGCGAGGACCGGAGTGCCCCCCAGACGGCAGGGTCCAACATCGGTGCCCAGGTTCGCAACGGCCCAGGTGTTTTATGCGGCGGCGAATGCGGGATGGTAGCGAATCACGCCGGCCCGCTGCCGTAGCGCATCAGCAGCGAGCTCGAGCGCCATGAATACCTCGTCCGGAACGTCGTACTCGGACGTCAGGCCGAAGGTCGATGCGGGCACGAATCCGAACCGAGGATAGTAGCCGGCGTGGCCGAGCACGACGATTGCGGCGACCCCACGCCGACGACACTCCTCGAGGCCGGCGCGCACGAGCGCCGATCCGATCCCTTGCCGCTGCCGTTCCGGCAGCACCGCCATCGGCGCCAGTCCCATGATCTGAATGTCTGACGGTGACGACAGCGTCACGGGCGAAAAGAAGATGTGTCCCACGATGGCCTCTCTCGTGACCGCGACCAGGGAAACGATCGGGTCCGCTCGCTGGCGCAAGGTGTCGACGAGGTCCGCCTCCACGGTCGTGTCGAATGCAGTTCGATTCACGTGGCGAACTCCCGCTACGTCAGCCGGGCGTTCTGGTCGGACTTGCATCTGTCTCCTCCGCCGCTGCCTTCCGGCATCAGCCTGACTGACGAGCTACCGGGCACCGACATGGTGCTGGGCACCCATGGCTCGTCCGTAGCGCCCGGCCCCGGCTTTGCAACAGTGTGCCCCGAAACACGAGGGGACACATGGCCCGATCGCCCAAGCCGACGAAGCCTCAGCGCAAGCGCATGATCACGTTCCTGCGAGGCATCATCGCCGACCTGGAGAAACAGGACCGCGACGTCGCCGCCGCCGGGCGGCATGAAGCGTCGACGCGGGCGCAGCGGAGTGCCCGGCCGAAGCGGTCTGCCAACCGGCGCCGGGCGCGGCCTCGACGTCCGTCGCGCCGCCCGCTCCGAGCCGGGGCCTAGCGCTCGCCTGCGAACGACACGTGACAACCTTCCGGAGCGTTGAGAGGGGACGATGGCTACGACAAAGCAGGACACGATTCCGTACTGGTCGGCGGGGACGACGTTTCCGTCGTTTGCCAAGCTGGCCGGGAACGCCGACGCCGACGTCGTGGTCGTCGGCGGCGGCATCACGGGGCTCACCGCCGCCTATCTCCTCGCGCAGGAGGGCAAACGGGTCGTCGTGCTCGAACGCCGTCGCTGCGCCGCGACGGACACAGGGCACACCAGTGCCCATTTGACGATGGTGACCGACGCGCGTCTTGGCGAGCTCGTGACACGGTTCGGCCGCCCGCACGCCCAGGCGGTCTGGGACGCCGGGCTCGCGGCGCTCGCCACGATCGACGGCATCGTCCGTGCGCACGCCATCGACGCGGATTTCGCGTGGGTTGACGGCTACCTGCACGCGCCTCGTGGTGGTTCCGCGCGTGACGACGCCGACACCTTGCGCGCGGATGCGGCACTGGCGAGCGAGCTTGGCTTCGACGCCGAGTTTGTGGAATCGGTCCCGCTCTTCAAGCAGCCGGGGGTGCGCTTTGCGAACCAGGCTCGCATCCATCCGCGAAAGTATCTCGCCGGCGTGGCGACGGCGCTCGTGGCCCTCGGCGGCCGCATCCACGAACAGTCCGAAGTCGAAGAGTTCTGCGACCACCCGCGTCGCGTCAAGGCCAACGGACACGCGGTGACGTGCGAGGACGTCGTCATCGCCACGCACAATCCCCTGGTCGGCTTCCGCAGCGTGGCTGGCGCCACGCTGTTCCAGACGAAGCTGGCGCTGTACACCAGCTACGTGGTGGCGGCACGTGTCGCCCGTGGGGTGATACCCGACGCGCTCTGGTGGGACACGGCTGATCCGTATCGGTTCGTTCGCGTCCAGCCGCACCGGGACCATGACATCGTGATCGTCGGCGGAGAAGATCACAAGACCGGGCAGGAGGCCGACACGGAAGCGCGTTATCGCCGGCTGGAGACACAGCTCCGCGACATCGCGCCGGGCAGCGAACTGCTGCACCGCTGGTCGGGTCAGGTGATCGAAACGCCCGACGGCCTGCCGTACATTGGACAGAGTGCGGAGCATCAGCACTCGGCGACCGGATTCGCCGGCAATGGTCTGACGTTCGGCACCCTGGCTGGTGTCATGATCGCGGATGCGATCGTGCAGCGGTCGAATCCCTGGAGTGAGCTGTTCGATCCCGGAAGAAAGGCGCTGTCCCGCGGTTTGTGGGATTACCTCAGGGAGAACGTCGACTACCCGTACTACCTGATTCGCGACCGCTTTGCCGGCGCCGAGGCGAAGCCGCTGCGCGCCATCGAGCGCGGGCAGGGAGCCGTCATCGAACGAAACGGCGCCGAGGTCGCGGCCTATCGCGATGCCGCTGGCACGGTCACGCTTCGCTCAGCGATCTGCACCCACATGGGCTGCACCGTGGCCTGGAACACGGCGGAACGGACCTGGGATTGCCCGTGTCACGGCTCACGATTCACGCCGACCGGCGAGGTGATCTCCGGGCCGGCCGAAACGCCGCTGCCCGAACCGGAGTGAGACGGGGGCGTCTACCCCTTCGCCAGGCGACCTGGCGCCGACGGGCCGGTCGAACAGCGTGTGGCGGCGATCCCGTACACGTCCGCCGAAAGCGGCTACGATGTCGGTCGTGGATGCGCCCATGGGGTGAAGGAGAATCGATGAAGACGCGGAGAGCCCTCTACCTCGCGTTCGCGGTCCTGCTGTGCGGTTTGACGGGGCTGGCGCAGCAACCGGGCGTCGTCAAGCCGCAGTTGATCCTGCGCGAGATCGTCCACGGCATGCCCACGGGCGAGCGGCAGGAAATGCGCGTCCTCGCGGTCAACTTCCAGCCGGGGGAGAAGACGCTGTTCCATACACACCGCTTCCCGGTGACGGTCTATGTCCTGGAAGGGGCGTTCACCATGGAGATGGAAGGGCGCGGGACGGTGACGGTCAACGCCGGGCAGTCGATGATGATGCCGCCGCAGGTGCGGATGACGGGGTACAACCGCAGCGGTACCGGCCCGTTGCGGCTGGTGGCCTTCTATGTGAGCGACCCGGACACGCCGTTCCTGGACCCGATACCCTAGCGGTCCGTGAACGGGCCACTAGCCCCTCAACCGGACTGCGGTGTCCGCACGAGACGTTCGACGTCGTACCCGCTGCCCCGCGCGGCCGCCCGCGCGGCGGCGACGGCGTCGTCGTTCAGATGCCGTGTCCGGGCGAGAATCCACGAGTACTCCCGCTCTGGATCGCCGCCGACGGCCCACGAGTAGTCCGGGGCCAAACCGATGATCCAGTAATCGCCCCAGACCATCGGCAGCCAGGAGAGCCACGCGGCGCGACCGTCGGACGCACGGGCCGGTCCCGCTCATTTGATCGCGGTGACGAGGTGCGCTGACATTGGCGCGTCGTGCCCGTCCCATTGCGCCAGTGCCGCCGTCACGGCGTTGAGCGCCCGATCAAGGGCAGAAGGGTCGCGCCGGACGATTTCCGAGCGGAAGGGCGAGCCAAGCACCAAGCCGTGTGCGGCCTCACCTGCGTTGACGGGGGTTGTCACCGCCATCGTCTCCAGCCGGACCCGCGTAAAGCCGGCCGCGAGCAGGTCGTGCTCGATGATCGCCGGATCGGCATAGCTGAAGGGGCCGTGTTCCATGTACGCAGGGGGATCGTCGGGAAACAGCGCGGCGACGGCGCTGCCCGCCGCACGTGGAACGGGGTTGAGTTCGAGCCGGTCGAAGCTGACGAGCAGGTAGTGGCCGTTGGTGCGAAGCACTCGCCGTGCTTCCTCGTGGGCGCGGACTCGTTCCGGGAAAAACATCGCGCCGAACTGGCAGACGACAAGGTCGAAGCTCTCATCGTCGAATGGCAGATCCTGTGCGTCAGCCGGCTGGAACGACACGCGATGAGAGCCGAGCCGCTGCGCCGCCATCTCGAGCATTGCCGGGTTCACGTCCG
The DNA here is from genome assembly GCA_963707795.1 of uncultured Acidobacteriota bacterium. Taxonomy (GTDB): domain Bacteria; phylum Acidobacteriota; class Vicinamibacteria; order Vicinamibacterales; family UBA2999; genus JACCSI01. The sequence goes on from OY970174.1 coordinate 4,111,283, forward strand.
TGGCGACGATCAGCGCCTGCGCGACTGCGTCATGGAGCGCGCGCGTCACGATGCCGGTACCTGCCGCGGTCTCGAGAATTCGCTCCGGCTGGAGCAGTGCTGCTCGCTCGGCGACGACCTTCGCATAAGGCTCGAACAGCAACGGCCCCATGTAGCGGTTATAGAGCTCGGGGGTTGAATGCTCAAAAGGCCTGCGCGTCTCCGTCATGCCAACGATCTCCTGTCGAGCGGCGAGCGAGGCTGGGCACGGCTCGCCTGACCGGCTTGCAGCAGCGTCGTGACGACGACGAGCGCGACGAATATTCGCATCATCACAGCCCCAGTCATCAAGGGGTGCGCAACAGGATTCCGGACAATATCACGGGCTGCGCGCGCCGTGCGGCTTCACCTTGCGCTGCCAAACGACGTTTCAGCCAGGGGTGGGTTAGGAAAGCGACTCCTCGTCGGCAAGCGCGCGCCCGGTCCGAGATCCGTAGACGAATCTCGGACAGGTGATCGATTGCCGTTCGCCGGTTGAAACACCAGCGCTACGACCCGTGGCCTAGCGGCTGGTCATGCAGGCGCCGCCATCTGCTTCAACATCTGCTCAAAGGCGGCCTGATTCGGCCCGACGAACGGGTGCGCTCCGGGCGCCGCCGCCAGTGAACCTAGAAACCGCTCTATCAAATGGCCCGGTGCCGGCGGCAGGTGGTTGCTGAGGATCAGCTTGGGCGCGATCTTGCGGATGTCGTCCAGTTCGCGGCCGAACGCATCCTTGTCCACCTTGTGAAGCCACGGCGAGTCGATTGTCGCCCAGACGATCTGCCCGTCACGTAGGTCGCTCTCGGAGAGATCGGCGGCGTTTTGCGGCACCGCTTGGAGCAGGGCCCCGAAGCAGTCCGAGCTGAAGAGCACGCCGGATGTGCTGTCGTAGAAGCCGGTCGTGCACGGATTGTCGAAGACCGGTGGCTTGACGGCAGTCAGCGTGCGGTTGCCCAGCGTGACCGTCTCGCCGGGATTGACGAAACGGACCCGGTCCATCGGCAGCGGAGTCGTCAACCCCATGATGCCCATGCCGAGGAACGTTGTAACCACCCGCAGGTGGGGGTTGTCGGCAAGCAGCTGATTCAGGCTGCCGATGTGATCGAAGTCCGTGTGGCTGAGCCAAATCCATCTGAGGTCGGCTGGATCGATGACGGCTCGCAGCGCCTGCATGAAGTCCGCGCTCTCGATGGCGGCGCCTGTTTCGACCAGGATGGGCTCCGCGCCCTTGATCACGAACGCGTTGATGGGCACGAAACCGTACCCGGGGATGGGGAAGTTCGACGTGAGGACTTCGATATCAGGCGCCGCGGTGTACGAAGTGAGCATGACGTGTACCTCCGGCTGTTTGTTCGCTAGCACGGTGTGTCGGCAGTCGGTCCGGGTGGCCGAGGCGCTTGTCCAGCACGGCCCCGTGGACGCGCAGCGTCGTTGCCAGCTCGCGTCCGACGTCCGCGACCAGGACGTCTGCTACGGTTGTGACTTCTGTGGAACCCAACGGCAGCCCCTCTTGGCGTCGGCCGGGCGGACCGGGATGATCGCGCCCCGCGCCGTGGAATTGACTTCCGGATGTGGCACGAGCACGGGTTTCGTTACAGAGCTCAGATACGCGGCGGGGCGGGAGAATGGCCGGACGTGTAACGACCCCCCGAGACGTTACACGTAGAATACGTGACGGTGACTGTCGCCCTGAGCGATGCGGACGTGGTGCGCCGCATCGGCACCGGACACGATCGGGAGGCCGAGGGCGAGCTCTGTCGCCGGATGGCGCCGCGGGTGCGGCTGTACGGGTTGCGTCATCTGCGGAACGGACACGCGGCGGATGACCTCACCCAACAGGTGCTGATTACGACGATCGAAGCGCTGCGCGCCGGCCGGCTGCGCGAACCGGAGAAGCTCGCCTCGTTCGTGCTGGGCACCTGCCGGATGACGGTGCTCGATCTTCGTCGAGGCGCCCAACGCCGCGCGCGCCTGCTCGAGCAGTATGGCGTGGATCATTTCGCGCCGGCGGAGACGTCCCCGCCCGAGCTCGACCATGAGCAGCTCACCCGCTGCCTGCAGGCGCTCAACGAACGGGAACGAACGGTCGTCGTCATGACGTTCTACGACGAGCGGACCGGCGCCGATGTCGCCGGGTTTCTCGGGGTATCTGAGGCGAACGTACGAGTGATTCGCCACCGGGCGATCCATCACTTGCGCGCGTGCATGGGGTTTGCTACATGAACTTCTCGCATCCCATCGACGCAGCTGTCCTCGCCGATTATTGGCTCGGGGCCATGGCAGGCCCTGCCGAAGAGTCCGTCGAGGAGCATCTCTTCGAGTGCAACGGGTGCGAGGCGCGGCTCCGCGATGTCATGGCTCTGGCCGAGGGAGTCCGCCGTCTGGCGCGCGAGGGGGATCTGCGGATCGTGGTCAGCGACGCGTTCCTCCAGCGTGCGGCGGAGGACGGCCTGCGTGTTCGCGAGTACGCCCTCAGTCAGGCGGCAGCGTCCAGTGTACCGTGACCGAGAACGATGACTTGCTGATCGGACGACTGGGTGCAAATCTGAGCGGTGCCAGGCGCATTGATCTCTGCTGGTGCGACGCGGATGGTGTCGAACGGACGCGGCTGCCGGACATCCCGTTTCGCGCCGACGCGGCCGGCGTCGTCCTGCAGGAGCCGATCACGTTGATGAAGGCGTCGCCGACCGCGACGCAGATCGCGCGCCTGCTGGCGGTGGACGACGCCGGCACCGAGCGCCTGCTCGGGGAGTTCACGTTCCACCACACGCGCGCGTTGCCTGGCGCTCGATGACTACTGATGTCCGCGTATGCGGGGGTCAGCTGAGTTCCTGGGCGAGTCCGATGAGAAGCCCTTCAGGCCCGCGGATGTAGCAGAGCCGATACGCGTCTTGATACTGGACGACTTCGCCTACGAGCTGCGCGCCGCGCTTGCGGAGCCTCTCGAGCGTCTCGTCGATGTCGTCCACGGCGAACATGACGCGCAGGTAGCCCAGGGCGTTCACCGGGGCGTTTCGGTGATCCGCGACGGCAGGCGGCGTGAGAAAGCGGGAGAGCTCGAGCCGGCTGTGGCCGTCCGGCGTGCGCATCATGGCAATCTCGACGCGCTGATCGCCCAGTCCAGTGACACGTCCGGCCCATTCTCCTTCGATCGTGGCCCGCCCTTCGAGCTCGAGGCCGAGCTCGACGAAAGAAATCAATCGTCGCTGCGAGGTCATCGACGACGATTCCGACGTTGTCCATCCGTTTGAGCGCCATGTGTCCAATCTATGCATTGTCGTCTCGTCTGGCAACGGAACGCTGGCTCGCTGTTGAGAAGCCGTCCAACCAACGTCAACGTGGCAAGCAACCGCGAAAGCGGTGGCGCCAGGCGCACATGCCTCGCGCGCGCTCTGCCGTTGCCTGGCGAGACGGCTCGAACACACTCAGTTGGATTCCCGACCTGGATCTGCCTACCACCGGGGCCCGGATGGAGGAAGCCACGCCGCGCAGCCGGACCTGCGATAATTGAGCGATGGACCCTGTCAGCGAGCGCCGGAACCGTATGCAGGTGCGCCTGTATCCATCCCTGGCGGCTCATGACCAGGACGATGCCCGATTCTGGGCGGCCCTGCCGGTCGAGGAGCGCGTTCTCCAGGTCTGGAAGTTGAGCGAAGCCCAGTGGCGTCTTCGCGGCGAGTTCCCCGATGCATCAGGACTTCCTCGATCTACTGCGCGCGTTCATCGACCGTAACGTCCGCTTCCTCATCGTCGGTGCCTACGCACTCGCGGTCCATGGGCGACCGCGGGCGACCGGCGACCTGGACGTGTGGGTGGATGCCACACCGGAGAATGCCGCGAAGGTCATGTCGGCGCTCGAGCAGTTTGGCGCCCCGACCGCGCAGGTGCGCGCGGAGGATTTCAGCCGGCCTGGCAGCGTCTTCCAGATGGGTCTTCCGCCGGTGCGCATTGACGTGCTGACAGAGCTCACGGGCCTGACGTTCAGTGAGGCCTGGTCCGGTCGAACCCAGGCGGCCTTTGGGCCGGTGGTGGCGGACGTCATCGGTCGCGAGGCGTTCATCAGGAACAAGCGCGCCACCGGGCGCGCGCGAGACCTTGGCGATATCGAAGCACTCGGGGAAGCGTGAACCTCGTCGGACGTTATCCGCAGCGATGGTGGCAGACTCGCCCGCTCGACTCCTGCCGCGTCCGGCGGCTCACGGGAGAAGACGGTCCGCGGCTGATAGCAGCGACGGTGGCAAGACCAACCCCAGATTGCGTGCCGCCGTGTTGTTGACGGTGAGGAAGTAGCGTGGAGGATGACGGACCGGGAGGTCGCCCGCCCGGGCGCCCTTGAGAATCTGGTCGACATATCCCGCCGCCATCCGCCATTGCTCGACCAGATTTGGCGCCCACGCCATCAGTCCTCCGGCGGCGGCGAAGGCCGTGGCTTGATAGATCGCCGGGATGCGGTGCTTCGCGGCAAAGTCGACGATGAGCTGCCGGTTGACGTACGACAGTCCGCCTTGAAAGTTCAACAGACCGTGCATGTGCTCCGCCGCAATCGCCGCCAGCGCCTGCTCCAGTTCCGCCACCGATGCCGCGCGGTAGGCCTTCACCGCCACCCCGAGCCTGGCGCCGGCCTCCTGCGCGTCGGCGAACTGTTGCTCGTGCCCGCCACTCCCAGGCGTGGTGGACAGCAGGGCGACGCGGGTGACGGCCGGCGCGGCACTCTTCAAGAGTTCGAGACGCCGGCCGGTGACCCCGGGCGGGAGTTCGTCGATGCCCGTGACGTTGCCGCCCGGACGCTCCATCGATGCGGCGAATCCGTTGCTGACCATTCCGGGCGTGGTCACGACCACCATGGTCATGGCGGGATTCGCGGCGCGCGCGGCCAGCGCCAACGGCAGCGAGTGGACGACCACGAGCGCGAGGTTCATGCGTGCCAGATCAGCCGCGACGTTCGTGCCCGGAGGCGCGCCTTGGGAAGTGCGGCCTTCGATCACAATGTCCCGCCCCTCGACCAGACCCCGCTCGCGCAGGGTGGTCCGGAACGCCGCGACGCCGCCCTCGGAATCGTCGCCGATGGCGATTCCGATTCGCGGCACGCGGGAGTTCTGTGAGTGGGTCCGAGAGGCCGCGGCGGGGATCGCAGAGCCCAGGACGCCGAGGGCGGCCACGAAGGTGCGACGGGAAATTCCTGTGCTCAAGATTGACTCCAGACCGGCAGCGCGGTCGATGCCAGACGCGGCGGGTTCACAGGCGGCGTATGGTTGGGCGGGATTCTACTTGAAGACCGACGTCCACCAAGGAGTGGGTCGGATTTCGACCGCCGCGCCGACGCGCCCGACTGTGCGGCTTGACTCGGGTCGTGCCCGCCCGCTAGTCTATGCATCGAAGGTTGATATAACGAAGGTTGATGCATTGATGTCGTCCGCTCGCTTTCCGATTCCCCAGGGCACGCTGGACATGTTGATCCTGCAGGTGCTCTCGCTCGAGCCGGCGCACGGCTACGCCATCGCGCAACGCGTGCAGCAGACCTCGCGTAACCAGGTGCGACTCAATCATGGCTCCCTGTATCCGGCGCTGCACCGCCTCGAACAGAAGGGGTGGCTGAAGTCGGAATGGCGCCAGTCGGACACAGGTCGCGACGCCAAGTTCTACGCGCTCACGCGGGCGGGCCACCGGCAGCTGGCGCGTGAGAAGGCCAGTTGGAAGCAGCTGACGGCAGCCGTCCGCTTGATCTTCAACGACGCGTGATGCGGCCGCTCAATCTCTTCCGCCGCCGGCGCGAGCGACTGGAACAGGACCTCGAACGCGAGTTGCAGGATCACGTACAGCGCCGGGTCGACGATCTGATGAAGGACGGACTGGGCGAGCCCGAAGCCAGGAGGCGGGCGAATCTCGAGCTGGGAGGCCTGCCGCAGGTGCAAGAAGCTGTGCGGGACACGTGGATCTGGCGCCCCCTCGATGATCTCACGCGCGACGTGCGCGTCGCGATACGCAGCCTGTCCAGGAACTGGGGCTTCACCGCGGGAGCCGGCGCCGTGCTCGCCCTGACGATCGCGGCAAACATCGCCATCTTCTCCGTGGTCAACACGGTGCTGCTGCAGCCGCTCCCGTACCGGGACGCCGCGCGCCTCGTGTCCCTCGAGACGCTATGGACCAGCACCGGACGCGCCAGCCCGGACGTGTCAGGCCCCGACTTTCTCGACTGGCACGCGCAGAGTGACGTGTTCGAAACGATGGCGGTCTTGCACAGCACCACCGACGAGTCCGTTGTCGTGGGCGACCGTGCCGTGTTCGCGAACACTGGATTCGTCTCGGCCGATTTCTTCGCGGTTTTCGGCCAAACCCCGGCGGCCGGGCGCCTGCCGACCGAGCGCGACGCTCCCGCGGACGACTCGGCGGCGTCTGTCGCCGTCGTCGCCTCTCACTGGGCGGTGGCGCAGTTTGGCAGCCATGAGGCCGCGGTCGGCAAGATGATCGCGATCTACGGTCACGCCACCGAGATCGTCGGCGTCATGCCGCCGGGATTCCGCTATCCCGGGGCCACGGACCTCTGGGCGCCCATGCGCCCGAGCAATCACCCCCCGAATCGCAGCGACCACCCGTATCAGGCCGTGGGGAAGCTCGAGGCGGGCGTGGACGTGACGCGCGCGCAGGCGCAGATGCGGATGCTTGGCGACGCGCTCGCGCGGCAGTATCCCGAAAACCGTTTCAAGAGCGTGGCGGTGATTCCGCTGCACGAGCGGCTCACGGGTAACCTCGAAGCGACGCTCTGGGTGCTGATGAGTGCCGTGGCCATCGTGTGGCTCATCGGGTGCGCCAACATCGCGAGCCTCTTGCTGGCGCGGGCCGCGGCCAGGACGCGCGAGATCGCACTCCGCGCCGCGCTCGGCGCCGGCAGGGGCCGTGTCGTGCGGCAGCTGTTGACCGAGAGCAGTGTGCTTGCGGTGGTCGCCGGGCTGGCCGGTCTCGTGCTGGCGTCGATGCTGCTGCAAGCACTCACGGCGCTGTCGCCCGACGGCCTGCCCCGCCTCGACGAGGTGCGAATGGACAGGTCTGTGCTTCTCTTCGCGCTCGGGCTCTCGGTGTTGTCGACCGTGCTGTTCGGCCTCGTCCCGAGCCTGCATGCCGCCCGGCTCGACCTGTCCGGTGTGTTGAAGCAGGGTGGCTCCAAGACGACCGCCACGAGGGCCAGCGCAGGGTTTCGCTCGGCGCTGGTCGTCGCTGAGGTGGCGCTGTCGGTGGTCCTGCTGATTGCCGCAGGACTCCTCCTGCGATCGTTCCAGACGCTGCAGCACGTCGATCTGGGGTTCACCAAGAGCCGTGTGCTCGTGGCGTATACCGAGTATGCGGTCAGGGACGGCGTCGCGGAGGACCTCCGGACTCGAAGCCGGTTCTATGCCGATGTGCTCGCGCGTCTGCGTGTGGTCCCTGGGGTCAGGGCGGCATCGGGCGTGGCCTTCCTCGGGATGGGACGGGAGCCCAGGTCGCCTCGGGACTTTTACATTCACGGCCGACAGGACGGCGCCCCCGGAGAACGGCCGCAAGCCGAGGTCCATGCCGTGACGGCGGACTACTTCAGGACGCTCGAGATCCCGATTCGGTCCGGCCGCGATTTCGACCTGGCCGACACCGCCGAGCGCCCGCCTGTCGTCATCGTCAACGAGACGCTGGCGAGCACGGCGTTTCCGAACCAGTCGCCCATTGGGCAGCGGATTCGGACGAATCCCCGGGCGCCCTGGATGGAGGTCGTCGCGGTGGTCGGCGACACCCGATGGCAGGACCCGAGTCAACCCACGCGGCCGGTGATCTACGCCGCAGCGGCGCAGGGCTTTGGCAACTCGCTGGCCATCCTGGCTCGCACCGCGGACGATGAATTGTCGGTCGCCAGCGCGCTACGCGCCATCCTGCGCGAGGCCGATCCGACGGTGCCCGTCAAGTTCGAGACCATGGACGCGTTGGTCGATTCCACGCTGGCCTATCCCAGGTTTCGCACGCAGGTGATCGGGCTGTTTGCGGCGGTGGCGGCTCTTCTGGCTGCCGTCGGCCTGTGCAGTGTGCTCGCATACCTGGTGGGGCAACGGACACGGGAGCTCGCGGTCCGGAGGGCGCTCGGCGCCGGGACGGCTGATGTCATCCGCCTCGTCGTGCGTCAGGGGCTGGCGTTGGTCGCGACCGGTCTCGGGCTCGGACTGGCGGCGGCGCTCGTCCTGGCACGGCTGCTGACGGGGCTCCTCTATGAGATCAGCCCGTGGGATCTCAGCGCCTACCTGGGGACCATCGCGGTGCTCGGCAGCGCGGCCGTGCTGGCCACCCTTCTTCCCGCGCTGCGAGCGGCCGCCATCCCGCCCCTCGTGGTGCTTCAGCAGGAGTAGCTCCAGGTCGATTCACCTGGTGGCCCGTCCACGCGGCACTAGCGCGGTGGATACCACTGCGCAACCCGCACGTCGATTCCCAACGGCGCCAGGCCGTCCTTCAGCGTCTGCAGCCCGCGCCTCGTCGGCGCCTGCCGCACGCCGTCCTTGTCGAGGCGCCGCACCCAGTCCTGATCGTAGTGATAGGGGTAGACGATTCTGGGACGGATCGTCTTCAGGCACTCGACCGCCTCGTCCGGCTCCATCCGCGCCGCCGGGACGTTCATCGGGAAGAACACCACGTCCACGTTGCGCACTCCGCGCACGTCGGGCACGCACTCGGTGACGCCGGCGACATAAATCCGCTTCCCGCCCACGGTGAGGACGTAGCCGTTGGCTTCGCCTTTGGGGTGAAACGACTCACCGGGCGTAACGTCGTACGCCCCGACCGCCTCGATGTGCACCCCGGCCACCTCCCGCACGTCGCCGTTGGCCATCACGATGCCATCGGGGACGATCTTCTGTCCGTTCGCGGCTGTGACCACCGGGGCACCCGGCTTGCGCACGGCGGCGATGGCCCTGGCGTCGAGGTGATGCGCCACATCGTCCGTGATGACGATGAGATCGGCCGGTTTCATCCGCGACAACCCGGCCCGACTCCACGGGTCGATCTGGATCACTTTTCCCGCGTGCTCGATCTGCACGCTGGAATGAATCAGCGGCGTGATGACGAGATCGCCGCCGGCCGCGGGAAGACGATCCTGCGCGGCATCACTCCCGACAGGGCTGACGCTCTGCCCCACGAGCACGACACACAGGAGCGCGGTGAGTCCCCAGTTTCGCGTCAGGCGTCTTGTTCCCGGCGGTGTGAAAGTCGTAGTGTTCATCGGGCCGCCTGAGGCGCACGAAGCGCGAGCAGCTCGCCGCTGTAGCCGGGGCCGCTGATGGCGATCACCAGATACTGCCGGCCGTCGAGCAAGTAGGTCATCGGCGAGCCGGTCTGCGGCGCGGGCAGTTGATACGCCGCCACCTCCGTGCCACTGGCCTTGTCGTACGCGCGCAGCATCGCGCCACGCGTGCCTGACGGCGTCGGCCCGTAGTTACCCTCGCCGGCAATGAGCAGGGTCCTGGTGACCAGCGTGCCCACGTTGTTGCCGGGGCGTCCGGTGGGCGGCAGGTCGAGTCCCTTCAGGGCGGGGTGATTCTTCACGAGGTCGGGCGTCGCACCGTGCGGAACCTGCCAGCGGATTTCTCCCGTGGTGAGGTCGATGGCACTGATGCGGCTGTAAGGCGGCTTCACGAGCGGCAGTCCCTGGATGGTGAGCGCGGGGTTGGCGCCGCCGCCTTCGGCCGTCGCCGAGCCGGTGCCGCCGGATCGCCGCGCGCCGGAGACGACGGTGCCCTGGTAGTAGGGCAGGTCAGACACGCCGGGCGGCGGCGGCACGAGCCCGAGCGCACGGGGCGAGCTTTCCGACGCCACGTAGAGCAGGCCGGTCTCGGGATCGAACGAGCCGCCGGGCCAGTTGGTGGCGGCGCCCTGCGCCGCCATCGCGAGCGTGGCGATCGGGCCCTCCTTACGGCTGAGCGACGGCGGCGTGAAGATCGGGCCGATGCGGTAGCGCGCGATCGCCGCCTCGCCCTCCTTGCGCAGTTCCGGCGTGAAGTCGATGAGGTCGTCGAGCGCGAAGCCCTGACGATCGTAGGCCGGCGGCTTGCTGGGAATCGGCTGTGTGGGCGAGTAGTGCTCGCCGGGGACGTCGCCCGTCGGCACCGGCTGCTCGTCGATCGGCCAGATCGGCTCGCCGGTGACACGGTCGAACACGTACAGGAACGCCTGCTTCGTTGGCTGCGCGACAATCTTGCGCAGCCGGCCGTCGATCATGACGTCCGCGAGAATCGGCGCGCAGGGGATGTCCATATCCCATACGCCGTGGTGCACGAGTTGGAAGTGCCACTTGCGCTCGCCGGTCTGCAGGTCAACCGCGACGAGGCTCTCGGCGAACAGGTTGTCGCCGGGCCGGTGACCGCCGTAGTAGTCGTGCGTCGGCAGTTCCACCGGCAGATAGGCCAGGCCCAGTTCGGCGTCCACCGAGATTTGCGCCCACACGCCGGTGTTGCCGGTGTAGGCCCACGAGTCCCTGCGCCAGGTGTCGTTGCCGAAGTCGCCGGGGCCGGGGATGGTGCGGAAGACCCACAGCCGCTTGCCGGTGCGGGCGTCGAAGCCGCGCACGTAGCCCTTCGCGTTGATCTTGCTCCGCGGGTTGGCGCCGGTCTCGAACGCCGCGCCGACGATGACGACGTTGCCGGCTACCATGGGAGTGGCGTGCAGGCCGACCGCGGCCTTCTCGAGGTCGAGGGTCTGATCGAAGTTCTGCTTCAAATCGACGATGCCCTGCTGGCCGAAACTCGACACCGGCCGCCCCGTCGTCGCGTCGAGCGCGACCAGCCGGTAGCCGGGCGTCACGTAGAGGATCCGTTCCTCGTTGCCGTCGGTCCAGTACGCCAGCCCGCGTCCCGAGAGCTGGCGCGGCGCCTGACGGCCGCGCGCGCCTTCGTCGAGGGAGTGCACCCACTTCAGCTCGCCCGTGCCGGCGTCGAGCGACACCACGGCGCGCCGCGTGCCGCCCGTCGAGTAGAGCCGGCCCTTGACCATGAGCGGCGTGGACTGCAGGTTGAACTCGGGCCGCGGCCCGAGGTTGTCGGTCTTGAACCGCCACGCCACCTCGAGGTCGGCGAAGTTGGCGGCGGTGATCTGGTCGAGTGGCGCGTAGCGGGTGTGACCAAGGTCGCCGCCGTAGGTGGGCCAGTCTCCCGCCGGCGCCCCGTGTTGCGCCGCCATCGTCGTCGAGGCGGCGAGCACCGTTGCCGCCAGCCGCATCGCCATCCGCGGTGCTGTCATGGGCGGAGTATATGTCCGGCGCACAGCGAGCGTGTCGCGGAGAGATCGTGCATCCCCGGCGCCGGGTCGTGCCACGAGACGGGAGCGACCGGAGTGTCATGCGGATGGCGGAGATGCTGACGGCCTGAAGCTCGGATTGCCCCTTCGACAATCGAGTGCATCTCTGCTGACCATCCAGACGCCGCTCGGTTGGGTGCGCTCTTCCATTCCGCTCCCCGTTGCGCCCCGTTCCAAAACTGGCGATAAATAGATGTGCCGTGATGTGCGCTCCAAGACGAGGCTAGGCCAAGCAAGGAGAACGGGAGATCTATGGGTTTGTTAAGTGCGACTGGTAAACAGCTGCAGCATCCCAGAGGGCTTTTTGGCAAGGCGTTGTTTAGGTGGATGACGAGGACCACGATCGCGCATGCTCGTTGGACGGCAGACCTGATGGACGTGCGGCCAGATGACCACGTTCTGGAGGTCGGCTTCGGAAATGGCGCGAACATTGGGCTTCTGGCACGACGGGCCTCCAAGGGCTACGTTACAGGAGCCGAAATCTCAGAGACGGCGATCGAGATGGCGTCGAAGACAAACGCCAAAGCCATTTCGGAAGGCCGAGTGAAACTGCATCACGCCGCGGGCGGGGCGCTGCCGTTTGACGATGGCACGTTCGACAAGGCGTGTACGGTCGCCACGGTATACGTGATTGCAGATCCGGGCGCGGTGTTCAGGGAAATGCACCGAGTCCTCAAGCCCGACGGGCTGGCGGCTGTCACGTTCCCTGTCCGCGAAAAATTTATGCGCTTCAAGCCGACCGGGACGGAGGGGTTTTACCTCCACGAGCTTGCCGATCTCGAAGCAGCATTCCGCGATGCGGGGTTCATCGAGCCCCGGACCGAACGCAACGATACAGTGCGGTTCGGGTCCTATTGCATGCTGGGGCGCAAGCCGGCAACCAACTAAGGTGGGGGTACTGTGGAAGCCATCGATCAGGTGCCGTTCAACTTCGATCCGAGAATCGGCTTGATCGTTGGGATCATGGTTGGTTTCTTGGTGTTCGCGGTTGCCCTCGATTTGACCTGGGAACAGCTACGGCGGGTTCTCAAGAGTCCCAAGGCGCCCGCCATCGGGCTTCTCGCTCAGTTTGGCATCCTGCCCGCCGTTGCCTTCGGAGCGGGCGTGTATCTGACCGACGTACCCAGCGTCGCACTTGGGCTTTTGCTGGTCACGTGCTGCCCGGGCGGAGCTTTGTCGAACTATCTCACCGGAGTAGCCAGGGGCGATGTGGCGACATCCATAAGCATGACAACCGTCTCTACGCTGTTCAGTCTCGTCCTCACGCCGCTTTTGTTCGTGTTGTGGGCTTCCATGAACCCTGCCACGCAAGCAGTACTCCAGGACATCCAGATGGATCCAAAGCAGATGGTCATGACGTTGCTGATCATGCTGATCGTCCCGGTCACCGTAGGCATGCTCCTTCGCGCCAAAAGTTCCGGCACCGCCGACAAGATCCGCGTGTGGACACGTCGCATCGCGGGAATAGTATTCGCCGTGGTGGTGGCGATGATCGTCGGCGGCAACATCAATTCCCTTGCTCTCTTTGCCAGCGTCGCACTCCTCCCCGTCCTCTTCACCTTTGTGACCGCCGTCGTGTTAGGTTGGGGGCTCGCGCGTCTGACCGGACTCGTGGCCGCGGACCGTCGCGCTGTGGCCATCGAAGTGGCCTTCCAGAACGTGGCCCTCGCGATCGGCATGGGGATCGCGTTCTTCCCCTCGCTCGCCGGTGTCGCGGCAGTGTCGATCCTGTGGGGTGTTGTCCACTTGGCCTTTGGGTTTGGCCTGGCGATCACGTGGAATCACATCCGCCTCGATAATGGCTCTGAGCTCTACAGCCGCTGCTAACCCAGAGCAGTCTCCGTTGGAGGGGCGACGTGACAGCGACCAGCGGAAGGGGCGGGCCGGGCCCGCCGTGCGCCGGCTCGAGGGGATCGGTTGGCTGACCGCGTCTCAGCGCAGTGGCATCCTCTATGACAACGCCGCGCGCTTTCTGCGTCTCGACGCTCCGACGATCGCGCGACATCACGGCCGCTGAAACGGCAGATGGAAACGTGCGATGAGGGTCGCGAGCAGATTACCGCCATCCCCCGGGCAGTGGGAGAGAGCGTGGAATACCCACAACATGACCGCCTCGCATCCTTGTTCACGACGATGGTGTGTGGGTGCTATGGACCGGTGAGGTCTGGAAAGGCAGGGGCGCGATCGAGGACGGCCATGCCGCAGTGCACAAGACGATGGTGTCAGGGACGATTTCCGCAGCTGGCTCATCCGTGCAGCCTAGGGTGGCGGACCTGACGTGGACGCCCATCATGGTAGCGTGCTGCATCGCATGGGTGATGAACGCCTCGGAGTACGGCCCTGACACCATTACGCCCCACACCGTCCTCCCGCTGACAGAGTGGACCGTGCGGCCGATCTGTATCCGGTCGTCGCGAAGATCTGATCACGCAGGTCGAAAAGCCTGAGATAGCCTTGAAAGGCTTGGGGCTTCCGAGCACTTCAGAGCGGGGCACTGTTGTGCTGGCGCGTCAGCATCGGGAGTGTTCGCCCGACACGTGGTGAACGGGAGATCAGCAGCAATGAAAATGCTCACGTATGTGAACTTCGCCGGCACGTGCGCGGACGCGTTCCGTTTCTACGAGCAGCATCTGGGCGGGCAGATTGGGATGATGATGACGCACGGGCAGGCGCCAATTCAGAGCCAGGTCAAGCCGGACTGGAAGGACGCGATCCTGCACGCGCGCATCTCCATCGGCGGTACCGAGCTGATTGGCGCGGACATCCCGAACGCCCAGCCGATGCGCAGCGCCTATCTGACGCTGAATGTCGATAGCGATGCCGAGGCGGAACGCATCTTTTCGGCGCTCTCGGATGGTGGCGAAATCTTCATGCCGATGAACGAGACGTTCTTCGCGACGCGATTCGGCCAGCTGAGGGACAGGTTTGGCCTGAACTGGATGATCCTCCACGATCGGCCCATGGCGCCCGGCGCGTAGACGACATACGGCCGTCGCGACCGGAGGCGCGCTTGGTTCGCAGCGGAGGCGACAAGTGCTGCACCGCATGGAGGAATTGGTGTCGAGATGACGAATGAACACGCACAGACAACGCCAGTCCGTGGTTCCAAGCACGACGCCCTCGATGTCTTTCTGGGCGACTGGAAGGCGGAGGGAATCTCGTACGGCGGAACGGACCAGTCAGGCGACAACCCGAGAAGTAATGGCGTGCCGTGGACCAGCACTCATCGGTGCTACTGGCATACCGGCCGATTCTTTCTCATTCAGGATGAAAAAGCACTGCCAGGAGGCGAGACGTTCGACACGCTGACGGTGATGGGCGTCGATGTCGACAGCGGTGAGTACTTCGCCAGGAACTTCGAGAACCACGGCTTCTACAGGAAGTATGACGTCACCGTCGACGACCGTGTGTGGTCGATTCGGGGCGCCACCGAGCGCGCTCAGATCGAGTTCAGTGAGGACGGACGGACGCAGACGATCGTCTGGGAATGGAAGCCGCGGGACAGGTGGCTGCCGCTCTGCGACCGCACAGCCCGAAGGATCGGCTAGTCCACTGGGCGTCGAGGGGCGGGGACGGCCACTGCCGCAATCACTTCACAGTCAGGCGGTTCAGGCGCTCAGATCAACGCTGCCAGGAGAGGCCGTCCGAAATATGTCTACAGACTTCGGACAGGTCTCAAGACTGGCGCTCGAACGCTTTCTTCCAGCGCTTCTTCGGATCGTCGAACTTCACCGCGGCCGGATCGAACGCCTCTGGGTCGAACTGTCCTCCGGCCCACCGAAGCGTTGACCCGTGCTCCTCATGATCCGGATCGGCGATGACCTGGAGGAACTCGGCGTAGCCGTGGACACCACCGCAGTCCTCCGGCGGACACCGACCTTCTCCGGCGACACAGCGCGGGTACTGACGGTCGTCCTCGGCTGACTCGCAGCCTTCATGCACGAGAACGTGCTGCCAGTCGTCGCCGAAGTCATACGCGTACATCGTCGGTGGCGCGTGCCAGCTCCGCTGGACGAAGAACTTCGACAGGGGCACCTGCCACCCAGGCACGACGGGTCGGTCTTCCGGGTCATCGTCGGTTGGAATGCCGATGGACACAACCTGCCGTTCCGCCGCGTCGAGCAGCCGGAACTCGTGCAGGTGGTAATCCAGCCAGCCCATCGCGTCCTGGATGGCGACGTGCAGATCCCAGAACGAGTACTTCTCGGGCACCTGAATACGGCGCCACACGAGCGGGTCCGTCCCTGAGAGGACGACCAGGAACTGATGCACCAGCTTCGGCCGAGGCGTAGTTGTGGTCCGCGTCATTTGAATGGGTACGTTGCCCACCGCGTTCTGCTGTTGTCCGAGGCTGCGTGATCGGCGCACCCTTGGCGGGTCGGAGCTCTAGGGTTGCCGGTGGCAGTACAACGTGTGACTAAGGTTGAGTTGCGGGTCGTGGCGGCAGCCAATCTGGGTGCCAGAAGATCAGTGTCAGGCCGTTGATGTCTCGGATGCTGAACTGCTGCCCCCCATAAAAGGGCGTGTAAAGGTCTTCCTCGAACGCAACTTCAGGTGTGTCGGCGAGCGGAGGGTTCGCCCCGGTCGCAGCCCGAATCTGACGAGTCTTGAGTTGTCGATATAACTCCGCGACCCGATCTGTGTACAACCACAGGCTGACGTCCCGCGGTCCGGTGGTCGCG
Source organism: uncultured Acidobacteriota bacterium (assembly GCA_963707795.1). Classification (GTDB taxonomy): domain Bacteria; phylum Acidobacteriota; class Vicinamibacteria; order Vicinamibacterales; family UBA2999; genus JACCSI01. The sequence continues at coordinate 4,127,284 of OY970174.1, forward strand.
CCTGGGCTCAGCGTGAACTCGCACTTGCCGAACGACAGCCTCGCAAAAACGAGGTCACCGGAATCTTCGTATTCATCGCTGACCGTGAAGCCAATAGCCCGGTACCACTGCACGGTCGCCCGCATGTCCGGAACTCTGAACATGGGGTCGCCCTTTCTCACCGAATCCGCCAGTCGAGTGAGTTCCTTCGCGTCGTCGGATCCCGCGCCAACCTCGGGCTCAATTGCTCCCGCGGCTCTCAAGAGACGCGTCGCTTCGCCGTCGCCGCGAAGCAGCGCCACGTCGAGAGGTGTTCGTCCCTTGTCGTCTCTCGCCTCGAGATCCGCACCAAGGTCGATTAGCAACGCGAGTAAGGTGTAGTCAGGTTCGCCGGTCAGAACGCCAAGGCCGTCGGGTGGTGCGAACGCGGCATGCAGCGGCGTGTGCCCACACTCATACCGGGAGCGCCGCCGCGCCAGGCAGTCGGGAGTCTCTTCGACCAGTCGCTCAACTAGGCCGTGGTCGCCAAGCGCCATCGCCGAAAAGATATGGTGCCGCGCGCCGCGCGCCACCAAGAGATCCACAACGGCCTCGTTCCCTTTCCTTGCCGCCCACCCAATCACGTTGCCCTGATGCAGGTCGCCGGCCCCATGGACGTCGGCACCAGCGTCCAGAAGAAGACGGACACTCTCGATGTTCCCATGCGCGGCTGCGAAATGCAGTGGGCCGGCGTTGTCGCCGTCGTCGCGAAGATTCGGATCCGCACCGTGCTGGAGCAGCAGCCGAAGAGCGTCCGGATGCCGCACGGCAAGATGCAATCCGCTGCTGCCGGACGCAACGCGCTCACGAGCAAGACCGGGTTCCTTCTTTAGCAGCTCCCCTAACGCGTTCACATCACCGGCTGTGCACGCACGTAGGAACTCGGCGATGTGCGGCATTCGGCGGCGGTCGATCTCCATCTTCAACGCGCGCCAGCTGGAGAATCCGTACTCTCGTGCCACAGCGAGCTGTGCCGTCGCCAATTTGGCCGTGGGGTTCGTCGCGCGCAACGTGGCGAGCCGATCCTTCGCAAGCTTCTTGAGGAACTCGTAGGATGCGCGTTCGGGCAGATTGAGGGGCATGGACACCTTCCTTCCATACACGCCCGGTGTCCGCAGCTCTCGGGCAGGAAGTCAGGGTCTCTGACGGTTGACACGTATGTGCGGGTGGGTTCGACCCTTGACGCGGACCGTGGGCCGCCCGTATCGGCCAACGGGATTCTAACCGAAAATCGGCGTGAGGTCTGCGAAGGGACGCGAACGTGCGGAGACTGGAACTCGTGGGTCAGGATCGCTACGAGCTCGAAGCACTCCTAACGCAGACGGGTCCTGGCAGCCGTCGCGACAGCGCTTGGGGGACGCGTTGCCGGGCGTGTTGGCATTACCCTGATCGATCAGACCGACGTCCGCGACGGCGCATCGTTGACGAGGTTCAGGCTGCAATTCGAAGCGCGAGTTCCAGAGTGAAATCACCCTGTGCCGCGAACGGCATTGCAGGAGTTCGCTCGGCAGCCGCCGGTCGCGGGCCGACCGCAAAGGTAGCTGTCGAGATCTACACTCTCGATTGTTCGAGAGCAATCTCATCGTGTCGGGTGACCCATCCGCCGGAGGCGCGGGTGGCTCGTCGCGAGCGAAGGCGGATGGCTGGGAGGCAGGGTGTCCACCTTCGCGCGTCGCGCGACGGCGGATCTCATCGTGTCGGGTGACCCATCCGCCGGAGGCTCGGGTGCTCGTCGCGAGCGAAGGCGGATGGCTGGGTGTTAGGGACGATGTCCGCCACTACCTCGTCCATGCGGCGTGAGGTTTCGTGTCGCCTTTATACCTGCTCAACACCCTGACGTCCCGCGGTCCGGTGGTCGCGCCTGGGCTCAGCGTGAACTCGCACTTGCCGAATGACAGCCTCGCAAAAACGAGGTCACCGAATCTTCATATTCATCGCTGACCGTGAAGCCAATAGCCCGGTACCACTGCACGGTCGCCCGCATGTCCGGAACTCTGAACATCGGGTCGCTCTTTCTCATCGAATCCGCCAGTCGAGTGGGCTCCTGCGCGTCGTCGGATACCTCTCGAACCTCGGGCTCGATCTGCCGCCGCATTGATACGCCGGGTGCATCACGATACGGGGAGGACCGCCGTCAGTTCCGGGCAGACAAAGTGACACCACCCGGAACGTTGGCGGATCGACACATCGAAGATCGTGATGGGCGTGAGCGCGAGGATGTCCAGCGCCAGATGGAACATCGCACGCGCCCAGACACCCGGTCGCAAGCGATACGTTCGCGGTCACGCCATGGCCGCTAAAAACCGCAGTTGGGATTCGGGGCGGGGAGCTCCCCGCGGAACGGAAGATTCACCGGCGCCAGGATGACGGTCACGTCCTTTCCGGGTTGCCCCGTCTCGTTGCGACCCAGGTGCCCGCGTCCCGTGTCCACGTAGCCCTGGCCTGCCGAGACGACATGCGGCGTGCAGGTTGGGTCGTCCGCTTCATAAAACGTGACCTGACCCTCCAGAACGTTGATGAACACGGGACCCGGGTGGGTATGCCAGCCGGTGGAACCACCCACGGCGTAGTCGTGCGTCCGGACCACCACATCCACATGCGACTTGGCCTTCACCTGGACATCCACGAGCGAGTCTGGCTCTGTCTGGACCTTGAACGGCTCGTACGTAGCGCGGCCGATCAGCGTCGGTGTGACCCCGACGGCCGGTGATGCCCACGCGACGATCGCACAAGCCGTCAAGACTAGAACTACCGCGTACAGTGCAGTGATCGTTCTTTGCATTACTGTCCTCCGATCCAGATTCAATGCGAACGATGGTTTTGGCCCATCAGCATCCAGCGCATCGAGCAAAGAGGAGCAAAGGCGCTCATCGCTGCCAATCCGACTGGATGGCTCCCGAAACAGAACAAAGCCGCAGGCTCCACATACGTCCGTCGTCCGTCAAAGCCATTGAGCCATCCATCGCGGGTCGGCTCGACGACACATGCTGCTCGACTTAGGTAAATGGAATGCAGCAGAAGATCGGACAGGCCGGGCCGATCTGCCCGTCTTGGAGGTAAGATGCTGCGGTCACCGGAAGCCTCACTATGGCCGAAGACCATTGCGGCGGCCGCCCGGCCGAGGTCGAGTCGACGTTTCGCCTGATCGAGCGCGCCCGAACTGGCGACCAGGAGGCGCTCGATCGGTTGTTCGCACGCCATTCGGATCCGCTCCGCCGTTGGGCGACGGGAAGATTGCCGAAATGGGCGCGAGACATTGCCGACACGGACGATCTTGTCCAGGAAACCCTTCTTCGTACGTTTAAGCGGATTGGAGACTTCGAGCCTCGGGGTGTCGGCGCGCTGCAAGCCTATCTGCGGCAGGCGGTTCTCAACGCGATCCGCGAGGAATTGAGGCGGAAAGGCCGCCAGCCGGATGCTACCGGCCTGGACGGTTTGGAAGCCGACAGCAACCTGTCGCCGCTCGAGCAGGCGATTGGGAGTGAGGCGATCGACCGTTACGAGCGGGCCCTCGCCCGTCTGAAGGACGGAGAGCGGGAGGTGATCATCGGCCGCATCGAATTGGGCTACTCGTTCGAGGAACTGGCCGATGCGCTTGGAAAGCCAACGGCGGATGCCGCACGCAAGGCGGCGCAGCGGGCGCTGGTGCGCCTAGTGGAAGAGATGGACCGGGATGACGGATGAGTCCCGCCTTGCGCACCTGGCCGCGGCGATCCTCGACGGGACGTCGGTGGACTGGGCCGCCGAGTCAGTGTCCGAAGGCGCACCTCCGGCGCACTTGAAGCATCTCAAGGTCATCGCCGCCCTCGCCGACGTTCATCGCAGCGACACAATGCCGGCGTCCGGGCGTTGGGGCCATCTCCGGCTCTTCGAGCGCATCGGACGGGGCGCCTTTGGGGAGGTCTACCGCGCCTGGGACACTCGGCTCGATCGCGAAGTCGCTCTGAAACTCCTGCCGGCCGCTCGTCCGTCGGCGGATCGCGCTGGGTCGTCAATCATTCACGAAGGACGATTGCTCGCCCGCGTCAGGCATCCCAACGTCGTCACGATTTACGGTGCCCAGCAGATCGATGGCCACATCGGCATGTGGATGGAATTCGTGCGCGGGCGCACGCTCGAACAAGTTCTGCAAGAACGGCAAGCATTCAGCGCCGCGGAGACAACGCGCATCGGCATCGAAATCTGTCGTGCGGTCTCGGCGGTCCATGCCGCCGGTCTGCTCCACCGCGATATCAAGGCGCACAACGTCATGCTCGCCGACGATGGACGCGTCGTCCTGATGGATTTCGGGACAGGAAGGGAAGTCGAGGATGGGGAGACTGCCGACCTCGCCGGAACGCCGCTGTATCTGGCGCCGGAGATCTTCCGCGGTCAGCCCGCTACAGTTCAGAGCGATGTTTACAGTCTAGGAGTCCTTCTCTTTCACCTCGTGTCGCGATCCTATCCCGTTAAAGCGGCGACGACGAAGGACCTCCGCCGCGCTCATGAGGGAAACGAACAGGTCAGCCTGCAGTCCATTCGAACTGACACACCTCGCTCCCTGGTGCGCATCATCGATCGGGCAGTGGATCAGCTCGCCGAACGGCGCTACCAGAATGCTGATGCGCTCGCCACGGATCTGACACGGCTGGCACGACAATCGACACGCTCGCTCGTGTACGCAGCCACTGCCGCGGTCGCTGTCCTCCTCGTGGCGTCGCTCGGACTGACGCTATCCAATCGTCGCCGCGTCAATGCGACATTGCCGGCGAGACTGCCCGCGATTGCGGTCCTGCCATTCGAGAATCTGAACAAGGAAGCTGGGAGCGATGAGTTCGCCGATGGATTGACTTACGAAATCCATCGCAACCTCGCCGCGATCGAAGGACTGGACCTGCGCTCGGCAACGTCCTCTTTTACGTTCAAGAACAAGCAGCGCGACCTTGCTGATATCGACCAACAGCTCGACGTCGATTACGTGCTCGAAGGGTCGATCTTCACATCAGCCAACAAGCTGCGTGTCAGTCCACGCCTGACCCGAGTCGAGGGCGACACCACTGTCTGGGCGAACACGTTCGACCGGGAAGTCAGAGATGTGTTCGTTATGCACGGAGAGATCTCCCTGGCCATCGTGAACGCACTGCGGCTGAAACTCGGCCGAGGTCAACGCAGGTATGAAACAGACCCCGATGTCTACTACCAGTTCCTCAAGGCGCGCGGCCTCCGAGCCATGCGCCGCCCCGAGGACGCATCCAAGGCAGCCGCACTATTCGAAGCGGTCGCCACCAGAGATCCGGGCTTCGCTCCTGCCTGGGCAGAATTGGCTAGCGCCGCAGCTGACGCCACGAGGCATCAACCACTCGAGGAGATGCCGGAAGTAGATCCGCGAATGGAGCCCGCCGCGCTTAGGGCGATCCAGATCGATCCGCTTCTGGCCGAGGCGCATGCGGCGATGGGCAGCGTGTATGCGCGAAATCGGGATTGGTCGAACGCGCAAAAGGCCTTTCTGACTTCACTGGATCTGAACCCGAGTCTTACGACGACGTGCACCGACTACGTCCTCTCGACGCTGATGCCGATGGGAAGGACGACCGAATCCCTGCAGCGGCTCGAGGCCGCTCGTCGCGTCGACCCGTTATCACTCGATGTACGTCGGGTGCTGACGCAAGTACAGGTGAATGCCGGTCTGTACGCGGAGGCCGTTGAAAACGGAAGGTGGGTCGTCGCGCGCCAGCCAAAGTTCCCCTATGCGGAAGTGTTCCTTGCCCGCGCTCTGCTATTCGCTGGGAACCCGGATGAGGCGCTTGCTCTCTTCGAGAATAGTGATTCGGAAGGTAACTGGGGGTACATAGGCTACCTCTACGCTGTCACTGGCCGGCGTGCCGAGGCTGAAGCACTCGCCGCCAAGCACCCGAGCGCCGAGGCCCGCAGGATGCTGATCTACGCTGGCCTTGGCGACAAGGACCGCGCGTTCCAGGCGCTCGAGCGGACCGTCGAAATTAACTGGTGGCGAGCCGCGACGTGGATGGTCCGCCCGGAGATGGCCGTGCTGCACGGAGATGCACGTGTCGCCGAGCTGCGGACGCGGCTCGGGCTACCGCCAATGGAACACATGAAGTAGGTCTGGTCACCATTCCAGCTTCGCCCCCGATGCGTATGGGCCTCGGAGCGGCGATGCTGACGGGCTGTGAACCACGCCGCCGCCGCCGTCTGCTCGGGGAGTCGCGTTGAACACGTTGAAGACGTCGACGATATCGGCCCTCCGGAGTAGTCACGATGGGGCGAGTGCCCATCAATCCCCACCGGCGATCTCGTCGCAACACCGTTAAGACTGCCCCGAAACTACCATCCCACCCGTGATGAGGGCCGCATTGGCCAGGGCGATGATCGGCCACGATGTGAGGCGTGCAGACGACTGCACCTGGATCTGGAAACACGTCACGCAGGCGCTGGGTTTCGAACCGCGCAGCGTCCGTAAAACTGGAACGACACGCGTTGCCTCACCACTGTAGAGCTTGGCTGGGTGTAGGGGACGATTTCCGCAACTGGCTCATCAGCGCGGCGTCAATCACATCCAATTCCGGGTTCGCTCAGTTCTCCTGGGCTTTTCGCAGTTGACGATGTTGCGGACCGACGACTCGCGGTGCGCATGTCCGAAGTTTGTATACACATTTCGGACAGCAGAAACTGGGCGAACGCACGAATTCGGATTCCTGTCGGTCATCCCGAGCGGATCAGAAAACGTCCAGGTCATGGCCGATCATCACCTTTCCACCATAGAGCTGCCGGACCTCGTCCAGCAGCACCTGCTCCGGATTCGGCCGGCCTACCCCGCCGGGGTTCGCACGGTGATAGAGAATCAGCAGACCGGGGCGCGCTTTCTTCGCGATCTCCGCCACCTCACGTGATGAGGTGTGGTGTTTCCGGCGGTATTCCTGATAGGCGGGCGACACTGCGTTGTAGGTCATCATGCTGTAGGCTTCGTGGATCAACACGTCACACCCATTGCAGCTGTCAATGACGCTTTGACTCGGCGCGGCATCGCCTGAGATCACGATCGTGCGGTCCGGCGTCTCGAGGCGATAGCCGAACGCCTGCGCCACGTCGCCGTGATTGACGAGAAACCCTTTCACCGTCACATTCTGATCTTTGTAGACAGTACCCGGGGTGACTTCATGCGCTTGAACTTTGTAGCCGTCCGCCTGCTCCGGTACGCCGAGGAGTTGCTTGTCCTTCCGGCGAATCGCGATGTCTTCCCGGTACGCCTCGAGGATGTGGTCGGTCATGTGCTTGAGTCCTGCGGGCCGTACACTTCGAGCGGCTGGCGTCGACCAACTGACCAGGGCGTGAGAATCAGATCGGGATAACCTGCGGTGTGATCCGAATGAAGGTGCGTAAGGAATGCGACTCGTACATTGACGACCGTAAGTCCCGTGACGCCCTTCTGCGAAGCCGCGGCGATCCGCCGCACGACGCCTGGCCCGAAATCGATCAGGTAAGGCGTGCCGTTGACGACAATTGCTGTCGCGGGACCGGACCGTTCCGGATCTGGACTTGGCGTTCCTGTGCCCAGTAATACGACTTGAGTGTTGGGAGCGGATGTCTTTTGCTCGGACTGAGGAAAAACCGCTAACGGTAAGAACACGACCATCCAGCCTGTTGCACAGGCACGAACGATTCGATGCCGTCTGCTTGTCCGCTTCATGGATTACCTCATGGGAAGCGAATTCTAGCATCGCGTGTTCGAAGCTTCCAGACGGTGAGATGACCTCAGAGTGTGGGGATATGAGCGGAGTCCGCGGTGTCCAAGCATCTCAGGGCGCGGGACGGGAAGCGTCCTTCGGCAGCCATGCCAGAGCGATCTGACTCCCCGTCGTCGATGCGCCTCGCAATTCGACCGACCAGCTTGGCCGGCGCCGTCACCTCGCCGGCCGCCAGGCGGAAACCAAGCGATGAAACCGACCTTGTTTGCGGTTCGCGGTGATGGATGCCGGTCGTCGCCGCGTGCAGTGCGTCGTCAATCTGGCTCGCCAGCACGGCTTCGTCTCGAGCCACCGGACCGCCGAGCGGTTCGCCCTGGAGATGCTCGAGGACGAGGTAATCGAGTCCGACGTCGTAGATTTGGCAAGTGTGTGGATGGTTGATACTGTCTGGGATTCGAACTCGCCAAGGCGATGCTCAACATCGGGGAGACCGCAGGCCTCGCAAGATCCGCCGCGGCCTGCGGCCCTGCACACCCGACGGCATGCCGCTGATCGGCCGCGCGCGCGGTCACGGCGACGTGGCTTGCGTTTCGCGCGGACCGCTACTGACTACCGTTTGCGGCCAATCGCGAAGACGCTATTGGTCGTGCGGACGAACATCGCGCCTCCCGACAGGGCCGGCGTGGCCATGATCGGCTCTCCCATCTGGTTCGTCGCGACATGGCGGAACGTCCTATCCGCGGCGACGACGACGATCGCGCCATCCTCGCTCGACAGGTATAGCTTTCCGTCGGCCGCCACGGGCGATGCGCTGAACCCGCTGCCCGACTCCGGCACGCGCGCGCGATAGACTTCGGCGCCGGTCTGGACATCGTAGGCATCGAGCACACCGTTGTTCGCCAGCACGTAGAGAAGCCCTCGATACGCGAGCGGTGTCACCGTGAACGGCCCACGACCTTTCAGCTGCCAGGCCTGCACCCCGTCGCCGCCATGTCGCACTGCTACGATCGGACGCGCCGACCCGATGCCGCCGCTGGTGACGATGGACAGCCCCGCTGCCCCGATTGGTGTCGGCATCGTCATTCCCGACCCGGTGGCCACGCGCCAGCGTTCCGTCCCGGTGCGCGGGTCGTAGCCGCGCCCGAAGGTGCCTCCGTTCACGACGAGCTCCGCGCCGTTCGCCGTGGTGACGACGGTGGGCGTGCTCCACGAAGGGATCTCGTCGCGCTCCGACTTCCATACCTGCTCGCCGGTCTCCGCCGACAACGCGAGAAGGAACGAGTCGTCGTGCGTGTCCACCTGGACGATCACCAGTCCGTCCCAGATCACCGGCGAGCTTGCGGGGCCCCACTCGATCGACGAGGCTCCCGCCGCCCCGACGCTGATGCGCCCGAGGTCGACTTTCCACAACGGCGTTCCTTCTACGGTGTAGGCGTGGAGGCCCTGCGACCCGAACCAGGCGACGACGACCCGTCCGTCCGTCGCGGGTGTCGCGCTCGCGTAAGTGGATTTCACATGACGTTTGTCGCGTGGTTGCCCTTCGTGGGCAGTCTTCTGCCAGGCGATGCGGCCGCTCACGGTATCGAGCGCATACAGCACCCACTTCTGCGAAGAGGTGTCCTCTGAGGGATCGCCTCCTTCGTAGTCGCCTGTCTTGAAGGTTGCGCGTCCGCGGCTGCTGATCGCGCTCGTCACGAAGAGCCGGTTACCCCAGACGATCGGACTCGAGTGGGCAAGCCCGGGAATGTTTGTCCGCCACAGGATGTTCTCTCCGTTCTCGACATTCCAACGGTCGGGCAGCTGCTGCCCGTCTGCGCTGCCTGCCGCCTGTGGACCGCGGAACGACGGCCAGCCAGCGGACCCTTCGCCGGCTGGAGGCAGCCGGGCAGCCGCATTGAAGATGGTTCGTGTCACCGTGCGGGGCGGGCCGGGATTCGGCGCTCCGGGAGGCGCCCAGCGGGTCTTGTCGAGGAACATCCCGCGCGGGCCACAGCCGTCGGCGATCGCAGAGAGGCGGACTTGGCTGCCGCTCACCTCGAATCGATACTGGCCGGCGTTCTCGCAGCCGTCGAACGGAACGGACACGGCTTGCAGCAACTCGAGACCCGAGACGACCTTGAAGCCGGAGAGCTCGACGCGACCGGACGCCTGCTTCCACGTCCCGGCCACATGCACCTCTCCGAAGCCGTCGAGAACGCTCTGAAGCGTAAAGGTTCCGTCGGGGCGGAACTCGAGCGACGCCGCGCGGAACATCAGCCGGCCGGTGGGGATCACCGGATCCTGTGCGCGGATGGGAGCGGAAGTCGCAACGGAAGCAATGAGAATGGCGACCGCGAGCGCGGAACACCACCGGGGCCTGACGTTCATGGTTGACACGCCCGAACGGTACACCAGGCGCGAGCACGAGACCAGTGCCTCGGAAACAGGGTTTCAAGGAAGTGATCGGCTGGGTATTCGAGCGAACAAGTCTGACGTCGGCTCAGACTACGTCACGCCAACGAATGCGGCGAACGGCGTTCAGGCTTTGGACGCGCGCTCGCGACACTCGGTCGTAAATGATGCCCGCCAAGACGACCAGAAACGCGAGACCGAAGAAGACCGCTGGCCCGAGCGGTAGCACGCCGGGAAGGCGTCCGATGGCCGCCACGACGATGCGGGCGTAGGCGAGGAGCATCAGACTCTTGTCCGCCGCCTTCGATGACACCGAGGCTCGCCACGTGAGGCCACGGAGTGGCGACATGACCGGCCACTACGTCGCGGGTCCGATGGCGAGCAACGCAACCCGCTCGAGACGGAGCTGAGCCAACACGGCGTCGAGATCCTCGGCGAAGGTGTCGAGCGATAGTCCTGAAATGCGGCGCTCGGAGAGCCCCGCGCCACGGAATCGAGATTGACAACGGTGAAGCAGCGGGCGAGGAACCCGATGGCGCAATGATGCAGCCCCACCCGCCAGTTATCCACGCGCCGAGTCATTGGCCAGCAATCGTCGGCATCCACGCCGACGTGCCGTCCTCGAATGGATCACCAGTCAACGGTTGCGCGTCCGAGCCATCGGTGCCGCCAACACCTACATGGGATTCGAACTGGATTACAAGCGCAAGGCTCTGAGCCTGAGGATGTTGCGACGATCGGGTTGAGCTGGCTGGGAGGCAGGGATTCGTCCACCTTCGCGCGTTGGGCTCCGGCGGATCTCATCGAGTCGGTGAGCCATCCGCCGGAGTCTCGGGTGGCTCGTCGCGAGCGAAGGCGGATGGCTGGGAGGCAGGGATTCGTCCACCTTCGCGCGTTGCGCTCCGGCGGATCGCATCGAGTCGGTGAGCCATCCGCCGGAGTCTCGGGTGACTCGTCGCGAGCGAAGGCGGATGGCTGGGAGGCAGGGATTCGTCCACCTTCGCGCGTTGCGCTCCGGCGGATCGCATCGAGTCGGTGAGCCATCCGCCGGAGTCTCGGGTGGCTCGTCGCGAGCGAAGGCGGATGGCTGGGAGGCAGGGATTCGTCCACCTTGGCGCGTCGCGCTACGGCGGATCTCATCGTGTCGGGTGAGCCATCCGCCGGAGTCTCGGGTGGCTCGTCGCGAGCGAAGGCGGATGGCTGGGAGGCAGGGATTCGAACCCCGATAACCGCGTCCAGAGCGCGGTGTCCTACCGTTGAACGACCTCCCAGTGCTGGCTGCTGATCGGGGCAGGAACTTTCGATTATACCGGACCGCGCGATCCGCCTACAACCCGCCCTTCTTCTCCTCCGCCACCCGCGCCTCGAGCCGCGTCCGGGCGCCCTGAGCGTAGGCGCGGCACCCGCCGCCGTCGATGAACGGGTTGGTCGTCGCCCCGCGACTCGCGGCGAGCCGGCGCAACATGTCCGGAGGCGGGTGCGTCGTCAGGAAGATGTCGCACGGCAGCTGCTCGACGCGCGCGATGCTGCGCAGGAAGGTGTCCACGAGGGACGAGGTGCCGCCGCCGCCGGTGAAGCGGAAGCCGGGCGCCGCCACCGCGCTGAGGCTGTCCGCATAGACGAGGTTCAGGCAGCGCGTCCCCTCGCACGACTCCCACGTCCACGTCGTGCTGCCCGGCGTGTGTCCCGGCGTCAGGTGGGCGGTCACGCCGACCTGGCCGACGCGCACCACCTCGCCGTCGGCCACCGCACGCACCGCCGGCACGGCCGGGAAGGCATTCTCCTCGCGGCCGAAACCCGCCTGGGGATCGTCCGGCGTGGGCTCGCCCTTCTCCAGCGCCCGCGCCCCCCCCGCGCTGGCGGCCACGACGGCGCCGCTGGCGCGCTGCAGCGCCGCGATGCCGCCGGCATGGTCGTAGTGGGCATGCGAGTTGACGATCAGGCGCACGTCCTCGATGCGAAAGCCGAGTCGGCGAATGTTGCGATCGATGAGCGGCGCCGACTGCGGCAGCGCGCCGTCGAGCAGGATCAGTCCGGCATCCGTGCTGATGAGCACCGCCGTCAGCCCGGCCGTGCCGACGTAGTAGCTGTTGCCGAAGATCCGCACCGGGTCCTGCGGGCGGTTCCAGGCGGGGCAATCGGAACACTCGATGGCCGCGTCGGGCTTCAGCGTCGATCCTGCCTGGGCGAAGGCCAGCAACACGGAGATGCAGAGTGCGGACGGCGCGGCGATGCTCATGGGATGAACCCGTTATACTACGCGCATCTGGAGGCGGCCATGACGCGATACATCCTCGCCGGTTTCGTGCTCGCGCTGCTGGTGCTGGTCATCCCGGTTTCGCTCAGCAGTGCGCCGCCCACGGCCGCCGGCCGGGCAATGAGCGCCGCGGCCACCGGCTTGCTCGCGGATCTCAACGCCGAGCAGCGCTCGAAGGCCACATTTCCCTTCGCCGACGATTCGCGCTTCGAGTTTCGCTTCACCCCGCGCGCGCGCACCGGGCTGCCGCTCAAGGACATGACCGACGCGCAGCGCGCCAAGGCGCACGCACTGCTCAAGACCGGGCTCAGCGTGCGCGGCTACGCCACCGCCACCACCATCATCGACCTCGAGAACGTCCTGCGCGCCATCGAGCCGCCGCGCACCGGGCCCAACGCCTTCGTCCGCGACCCGGAGCTGTACTTCGTGTCGATCTACGGCGAGCCCGGCGTCAGCCCGTGGGGATGGAAGTTCGAGGGCCACCACATCTCGGTGAACTTCACCATCGTGGACGACAAGCCCGTCGTCTTTGCGCCGTCGTTCTTCGGGTCGAACCCGGCGGTGGTGCGCGACGGTCCGAAGCAGGGCACGCGGGCGCTCCGCGACGAGGAAGAAGCCGGCCGGACGCTGATGGCCGCCTTCAGCGACGCCGAGCGCGCGAAAGCCATCTTCGACGTGACCGCGCCGCGCGAGATGATCACCGGGGAGAACCGCGAAGCCAAACCGCTCGAACCGGGCCCGATCGCCTACGCCGCGATGACCCCGCCGCAGCGCCGGCTGCTGGAGAAGATCCTCGATGTCTACCTCGGCCGCGTGTCACCGGAGCTCGCCCAGGCCCGCCTCGAAGCGGTACGCAAGGCCGGCATGGATGCGATCACGTTCGGCTGGGCGGGGGTGATGGAGGTGGGCGGCCCGCACTACTACCGCGTGCAGGGTCCGAGCTTCCTCATCGAGTACGACAACACGCAGAACGACGCCAACCACATTCACTCGGTCTGGCGCGACTTCAACGGCGACTTCGGGCGCGACATCCTCAGCGATCATTACAAGAGTGCCCACTGAACAGGCCCCAGGGCCCAGGGGCCAGGCTTCAGCAGGCCTCAGGGCCAGGCGCCAGGGCTCAGGCCCCGGGCGGTCCAGGGATGCCGTGGAGCCTGACGCCTGGAGCCTGGAGCCTGCCTGAAGCCTGATCCCTGAAGCCCTGAAGCCTGATCCCTGGAGCCTGGAGCCTGACCCCTGCAGCCTGACCCCTGCCGCCTGGGGCCTGGGGCCTGAGCCCTGGGGCCTGGATCAGGGTGCGACTTTCAGGGTGACCCGGTAGTCGCCGGGCGCAATCGGGCCCGAGCTGAACGGATAGGGAGATAACTGCACGAGCGAGATCGTGACGCCGTCGTGCTGCACCGGCGCCATGCTGCCGGTGTGCAGTTCCACTTCGCGGGTGCCGCGCGACGAGGTGACGGTGAGGCTGACGATGGCGTCGCCCCCCTGCACGCAGACGACATCGGCCGGGCAGCGCGAGTCGCCGGTGACGCCATTGAACCGGATGGCCATCGCAGCCCCTTCCACAAAGGCTGAGCTGCCGGGCGCCAGCACGAACTCGGTGTCCAACGGTACCGTCGGTCCTGTCAGCGATTCGTCGCACCCCGTCATCAACGCGAGACACAGACCAAGCAAAAGGTAGCGCATATCGAATCCGCGATCACAAGCCGTGCCGATCGGGCGGCCGATCGCTCCGTCCTTTTGACGCCTCGTGCCGACCGGGGGTCGGCAGCAGTGTCGCCAGCGTCGGACGCCCGCGCATGCGGATATGACGGGCTCCCTCGAGGACCGTCGGCGGTGGCGTCGTGACGCGAGCGCGCCCGCTTACGCGAGCAGGAAGTCCGCCACCCGCGACCCGATCATCACGCACGCCGCGTTGGTCGTCGCGCTGACGACGTCCGGCATCACCGAGGCGTCGGCGATCCGGAGTCCCTGCACGCCGTGCACCCTCAGCCGTGCATCGACGACGGCGCGGGGGTCGCTGCCCATCCGGCAGGTGCCGGCGGGATGGTAAATCGTGTCGGACGCGCGACGGGCGAACCCGGCGAGCGCGTCGGCTGTCGCAACTCCGACGCCGGGCTCGACTTCGTCGCCGCGAAGCCGCGCGTACGCCGGGGTGGCCGCGAACGCCCGCGCCAGCCGCACCCCTTCCACGAGCGCGCGGACATCCTCGGGCTCCTGCAGGTAGTTGCCGAGAATGTCCGGCGCGGCCAGCGGATCGGCGGAACGCAGCCGCACCGTGCCGCTGCTTCGCGGCCGCACCAGCGAGACCGTGATGGTGATGAACGAATCCGGCTGATCGACGCCGCGGCCGACGTAGAACTGCAGGTCCGGCGCGCGCGCGGCCGCGTCGGCGTCGGGCCGTGACCTGACGAACAGCCCCGCCGTCACCGTCGAAGGCGGCAGGGTGGTGCGGCCCTGCCAGCGGACCGACAGTTTCAGATGGTCCTGCAGGTTGGCTCCAACGCCAGGCAGGTCTGCGACCACCGGCACGCCGAGCGCCCGCAGGTGATCGCCCGGTCCGATCCCGGACAGCATCAACAGCTGCGGCGAGTCGATCACGCCGCCGCACAACAGCACCTCGCGCGCCGCGCGGGCCGTCTCGCGTCGGCCGTCCCTGACGTATTCGATGCCGACGACGCGCGTTCCCTCGACGATCAGCCTCGTCGCCTGCGCGCGTGTCACCATCCGCAGGTTGGCGCGGGTGAGGGCCGGTTCCAGGAACGCTTCGGCGGCGCTGTGACGCCGTCCGTCCCTGATGTTCTTCTGGTAGTAGCCAGCGCCCCCTTCCAGCACGGGCAGGCTGAAGTCCCAGGTCGGGCTGGCCTGGTAGCCGAGCTCGCGTGCGGCATCGAGGAATGCCGCGTGGCCCGGATGCGGATCGAGGCAGTCGGACACCCGCAGCGGTCCGCCGGCGCCGCGATACTCGGACGCGCCGCGCGAGTTGTCCTCGATCCGCCGGAACGCCGGCAGCACATCGTCGTAGCCCCACCCGGGGTTGCCGGCGTCGCGCCAGCCGTCGAAATCGAGCCGGTGGCCGCGGATGAAGGTCATCGCGTTGATCGCGCTCGAGCCGCCGACCACCTTGCCGCGCGGGAAGGTGAGGCTGCGCCCGAGCAAGCCCGGCTCGGGCCCGGTCGAGTATCCCCAGTCGAACGGCGAGCCGATGAGCGACACCCAGCGTCCGGGCGTGGTGATGGCCGGATTGTCGCTGTGATCGCCACCGGCCTCGAGCAGCAGCACCCGGTGGTCGGGATCAGCCGAGAGGCGGCTCGCCACGACGCAGCCGGCCGACCCGGCGCCGACGACGATGAAGTCGAAGTCGGGTGTGCGGGCGGCGCGGGTGTCGGCCTGCCGCGTCGCGGCGCCGGGCCGGGCCGTCGAGGCCGCGACCGCCGCGCCAATCGCCTTGAAGAAATTGCGTCGATCCATGGCAGAAATAAATAGACCCGACCCCTTTTTTACAACCGGCGGAGCAGGGCCTCTAGCCGGGCGAGGACGCGGTCACGGCCGAGCAGCACCAGCATCTCGAACAGCCCGGGGCTCACCATGCGCCCCGTCATCGCGATCCGCGTCGCGTGAATCAGCGCCCCCGCTTTGATGCCCCGCTGGTCCGCGACCTGGCGAAGGGCGGCTTCGAGCGCGGCCTCGTCGAAGCCCGCCGCCGTCCACGCCGCGACGAGCGCCCCGAGGTGTTCGGCCAGTCCCGGCGCGCCGAGGTGCCGGGCGACCGCCTCGGGTTCGTACTCGACGGGATCGGCCAGGAACGGCCGCAGCCCCTCCACGTATTCGGTCAACCGCTTGGCCCGCGGCTTCAACAGCGCCAGCACCTGACGCACCCACGCGAACTCGCTCGTCGTCAGGGAGCGACGCCACAGCCCCGCCGCTTCGAGTGGGGGCGCCAGGCGTGTCAGCAGTTCTTCATCCGGCAGCCGCAGCAGGTGTTGATGGTTGAACCAGTCGAGCTTCTCGGTGTTGAAGACGGCGTTGCCGCCGCTGATGCCCTCCAGCGTGAAGCGCGCGACCAGCTCCGCGGTGAGGAACAGCTCCTCGTCGCTGCCCGGCGACCAGCCGAGCAGCGCGAGAAAGTTCACCATACCCTCCGGGATGTACCCCTGCCGTTCGTACTCCATGACCGACGTCGCGCCGTGACGCTTGCTCAGGCGCTTCTTGTCCGGCCCCATGATGAGCGGCACGTGCGCGAACGCGGGCACGGCGGCGGCAAAGGCCTGGTAGAGCAGCACCTGCTTGGGCGTGTTGGAGATGTGATCGTCGCCGCGAATGACGTGCGTGATGGCCATGTCCACGTCATCGACGACGACCGAGAGGTGATACGTGGGGTGGCCGTCCGAACGCAGGACCACGAAGTTCTCGATGTGCTCGTTGTCGAAGCCGATCGCCCCGTGCACGAGGTCGGTGAACGTCGTCTGGCCGGGTGGCACCTTGAACCGGATCGCGCCCTCGTCGCGGTAGGCATGGCCGCCGGCCAGGAGCCGCTCGGCCGCGCCCCGGTAGGTGTCGAGCCGCTGTGATTGAAAGTACGGGGCATGCGGGCCGTCCACGTCAGGCCCCTCGTCCCAATCGAGCCCGAGCCAGCGCAACCCGTCGAGGATGCCCGTCACCATCTCCGGCGACGAGCGTTCGACGTCGGTGTCCTCGATGCGCAGCACGAACACGCCGCCGTGGCGTCGTGCGTAGAGCCAGTTGAACAGCGCCGTGCGCGCGCCGCCGACGTGCAGGTAGCCGGTGGGTGAAGGGGCGAACCGGAGACGAGGGGTGGTCACGCGAGACTTAGAGTTTATCCCGCAGTCGCAGGATGCGCTTCTGCAGCGTGTCCCGCACCGCCCGGAACTGGGTCAGGGCCGCCTCGCCCGGCACGGCGGCCGGATCGGGCATCGGCCAGTGCAGCCGCTTGGCCCGCCCGAGAAACACCGGGCAGACTTCGTCCGCGCACAGGGTGATCACCATGTCCACGCCCGCCGGATCGACCGTGTCCACGTTCTTCGACTGGTGGTGCGCGATGTCGATGCCCAGCTCGCCGAGCGCCTGGATGGCGAGCGGATGGACGTGTGACGGCGCCGACCCGGCGCTCATCACCTCGACGCGATCGCCGAGCAGCGCGCGCGCGAGTCCTTCCGCCATCTGACTGCGCGCGGAATTGGCGACGCACAGGAACAGGATGCGCATCGCACCCTCCTTTGGCCGTGCCACTCCACGTCGTTCGGCGACATCGCTGCGATCGGCGAACGACACGGGAGGATTCAGCGCGGCTCCGTTGATTATCAGGCCGGACGGCCGGATGCTCGGCCCCTGTTTGTGAGCCCTCCGTCCCCGCAGGCAGGAGCCTTGGGTCGGCGCCAGCTCAGGTGCGCTCGGCGATAGCCAGCATCTGGCCGGCAAACGGCCGGATGGGCAGCCGGAGGTACCACGGCACCAGGAAGGTGAGGCTTCCGCCGCGGCCCTTGACGGTCAGCGGCATGAACCGGGGATCGAGGTGCTGCACGATCAGGCCGTTGGCGGCCAGCCAGTCGCCCAGCGAGACGTCGGTGAAGACGACCCGATGGGTGAAGTCATCGAAATAGCGGCGCGGTGCGGTGCGGAAGTTGGGCTGTACCACGCCCAGCCGGCCGCGCGGCCGCAGCGCCCGGACCACGAGCGGCAGCATGTCGTCGAGCACCGGCCAGTCGAAGTGCTCGAAGAAGTTGCTGGCGAAGACGAAGTCGAACGACCCGGGCGCGCAGCCGCGGAGAAACGTCAGGGCGTCTTCCACTCTGGCCTCGACGCCGGGCCCGGCGTGCCGCGGCAGGTCGGGGAACAAATCCACGGCCACCCGCCGGCGGGCCGGTATCTGGTTGATGAAGTAACAGTAGCCGGCCCCCAGTTCGAGCACGTCGGCATTGGCGGGCACGAAGGGCGACAGGTAGCGCACGAGGTGCCGCCACAATTGCTCGCGCCGCCGGTCCTCGACCAGCCGCGTCCTGAAGTACTGATCGGGGCCGCTCACGGCCTGGCCTCGGGCATCGTCGCCGGCGCCGGACCCCACCAGCGGCGGCCGAGGCCGTCGAGCCGCCGTGTCGTGATGAGCCAG
The DNA here is from genome assembly GCA_963707795.1 of uncultured Acidobacteriota bacterium. Taxonomy (GTDB): domain Bacteria; phylum Acidobacteriota; class Vicinamibacteria; order Vicinamibacterales; family UBA2999; genus JACCSI01. Next base: position 4,145,759 of record OY970174.1, read on the forward strand.
ATCATCTGACAGCCGAGCGCGAAGGCCGTCGCCAGGTCGCCGGTGACCGCCGAATCGCCGACTCGCGGCAGGTAGTTGACCGGCACCTGGATCACACGGAAGCGGTTCGTGAGCGTCAGCACCATCATCTCGGGGCCGAACTGGCTGCCGTCGACGCGAAACTGGTCGCGCAGCGCGTCGGTGACGTCGCGGCGCACGAGCCGCATGGTGCAGCCCACGTCGGTCAGGCTGGTGGCGTTGTACAGGAATTCCATGTACTTGGCCACCGCCCAGTTGCCCCAGCGCAGGAACATCCCCATGTTGGCGCCATGCCAGATGAACTGCTGCGAGGTGCGGCTGCCGTACACGACGTCGAAGTCGTCGGCAAAGGCGAGGAGCTTGCGGATGTCGCGGGCGAGGAACGTGCCGTCCGGCTCGCAGATGACGATCACGTCACCGCGGGCCTCGGCCAGTCCGCGGCGAATGGCGGCGCCGTATCCCTGGCGCGGTTCCATGATCTCGCGCGCGCCGGTGCCGGCCACCTCCTCGGACGTCCCGGCGACGGCGTTGTTGTTGACCACCAGGACCTCGGTGACCAGGCCGGTGGCGAAGAAATCCTCGATCACCTGGCGGATCGAATCCTTCTCGTTGTAGGTGGGCAGGACGACGCTGACGGTATAGGACTCGGGCAGCGGCCGCTTGGGTGCCGGCCGGCGGGCGCGCCACCATTCCATCGCCCAGTCCGGCCACAGGAACACGGCCCCGACAATGAACGCGAGGTGGAGCGGGAGGATGGTCTTGTAGCCGTAGGTCCACGGCGCACCGACGACCATGGCGGCGACGTGCGACAGCGCGAACACGACGAGCAGCCGCCGCAGCGGGCGCGGGATGCGCCGCCGCCACAGGGCGCCGGCGAACAGCAGCGGCCACACCCACAAGGCCCGCGGCATCGCGATGCCGACTTCCGGCCCGAAACCGACGAAGCCCAGCGTGAACAGGACCTTCCGCACCTCGACCCACGCCGTTCGTGCCGGCTCCTGCCGCCACACGGCGATGAAATCGTCCAGCGACTTGCCGAGGCTGTCCGAGGCGAACAGGTCCACCGGGACCGGCTCGCCCGGCGGATAGAGGAAGTAGGGAAGCATGATGAACGACGACACGACGAGGACGAACCGGTGCGCGACGATCCAGTTGCGAATCGTGAACGGCGCCACGCCGCCGAGGAACCCGGTGCAGTAGCCGATCACGTGGCCGAGCCGCCGGCCGACGCTGCCCATATGTGCGTCCGCGAGGACCGCGAGCACGAAGAATGGCGGGAAGAGCAGGAACGACGGGCGCGTCGCGGCCGCCAGCCCGGACAGCACGCCGGTGACGACCGTGAGCCAGACCCGCGGCCGCTCGAAGGCGGCAGCGCCGACCGCCAGCGTGACCATCACGACGATCAGGTAGAGATTGTCCGACAACGAGGTGTCGGCGTACGGACGCTGCAGCAGCTGCAGGTACACCGCGATGAGCAGCAGCATCACCCCGAGGACGGTCCCGCGGACGTAGCGCTTCAGCAGGAAGTAGATGGTGAACCCGACCGCCCCGATGCACAGGTAGTTGAACATCATCACGCTCGCGAATTCCTCGCCGAACACGATGTGCGCGGCCGCGAGCATGTAGGAGTAGAGCGGGTAGTGATGGAAGGTCTTGCCGACGCCTTCCTCGTCGGTCATCAGGATGCTGTTGAACACCACCTGCCGGGCCTGGCCTTCGTACGCCAGCCAGTCGTCGCCCGCGGTGAGGGTGACCGTCGATTGTCCGCGGCCGATGGCGGTCTGCAGCCCGATCGCCGCGAAGTAGGCGAAGAACACCAGGGCGGCGAGTTTCTTGGGCTGGAGCCAGATGTCCTGCAGCAGGAGGACGCTGACCGGTGCGTACGCCTGCAGGAACAGGCGGCCGATGAGCAGGAGCGCGAGCAGCCCCACCGCGGTGGCGACGCGGCTGCGCCATGCCCAACCCGTCAACGCCGCGCGCGTGATGGGAGACGGCGTCACGGTGAGCTCCGGCCGGGTGACCTCGATGCGCGGGACCACGCCGGCCGGCTTCTCGTAGGCGATGACGATGACGTGCCGCCCGGGCGTCAGGGCCTGCGAGTACGGTTGCCGTTCGGGATCCTGCAGCACCGTCGCCGCGCCGTCGTCCACCCGGATGGTCACCGTGCCGGTGGCGGTGATCGACGTGGCGAACGGTACTTCGCCGGGCGCTTCCACGTGCCCGGTCCAGTGCACGCGCAGCGGCCGATGGACGTCGCGCGGCAGGCTCGTACGCTCGCCCAGGCTACCGTAGTCGTTGACGAAGTGCAGCGCGAACTGATCGCCCACGAAGTCGAGGCTGGCGTCCACCCGGTGGTCGTCGATGGCGAAGTAGCGCCCCTGGAAGCGCGTCGGCGACCATTGCTGCGTCACGCCGAACGTCCAGTACGACCCGCGCCAGCCCTCCACGACCGGGCTCATCGACAGCATCGCTTTGACGGCCACGAGGACCGCCAACGCCGCCAGCCACCGGGCCGCGACCCGGGTCCGCGCGGGGAAGAACGCGCTGAACACGGCCAGCAGGACGGCGAGGACGAACAGGATGAGCGTCTGCGACGAGAACGGCAGCCCGGAAAACGGCGTGCGCTGCGGCCCCGGCGTGGCGAGCAGGGCGAAGAGCAGGGCCAGTACGGCCCACCAGCGCCGGCGCGCGACTGGATCGCGAGCGGTCACCTCGTCGGCAGGGGTCATGTCAGGTGTGGCTGTGAAATGAAGGGACGCGGCAGTATGGCGAATCGCCCGCGCTCCTGTCCATCCTGCCGTCGCCGCACGCGGCTGACTGCGGCAGGTTCAGCGGTCGTCAGTCGCCGCGCCCCGGCGCATCGCGCGGAGGATCTCCCGCCGCCGCCGCTCGCCGCGCCGCGAGCAGGTGTCGAAGTCCGTGCGCGACGCCGGCAGGTGCCGGCACGGCCCCCGTACCGGCCGGCCATCCCTCGCGCTGCCGTGCCCGGTCGCCGTCGGTCTCGTCGGTCTGATCGTGCAGGAGGAGCTGCTGTGTCGGGAACGGCAGGTCGATGCCCTCGGCCGCCAGCGCCGCCTTGATCGCGGTCAGGACCTTGTCGCGCGAGTCCAGCGCATCCGACCGGTTCGGCGGGGCCATCCACCATCGCGCGCGCAGGTGCACCGACGCGGGTGCGAACTCCATCACCAGGACATCAGGTGCCGGGTCCGCGAGCACGCCCTCGACCCCGGCGACGGCGGCCAGGATGATCGGCTTCGCGCGCGCGATGTCGTCGCCGTAGCCGATGCCGACGTCGTACTCGAGACGGCGATGGGGAAACGCGGTGTTGACGACGACCGTGTCGGTGAACAGGTCGGCGTTGGGAATCACCACGCGCCGGCCGTCGTAGGTGCGAATGAACGTGGCGCGGGTCTGGATGTCCTCGACCGTCCCCTCGAAAGCGCCGGCGACGATCTGGTCCCCGATCCGGAACGGCTGCGTCACCAGCAGCAGGATGCCGGCGAGGAAGTTCTGCAGGATGTCGCGGAAGGCGAACCCGATGGCGACGCTGCTGATGCCCAGCACCTGGATGACGTCGCCGGGCCGGAAGGTGGGCAGCGCCACCGACAGCGACACCAGCAGGCCGACGAAGATGACGATCCCCTGGGCCAGGCGGCCGACCGCGGTCCCGGCGTTGCGGTGAGCGCGCAGCCGCGTCTCCGTCAGCCGCGCGACGACCGACTTCACCAGCCGGGCGAGGAGCAGGACTACCCCGAACACCACCGCCGCCACTGCGAGGCTGGGCAAGGTGGCAATCAGGCCGTTGACCACGCTCTGTGCGCGCTCGATGGCCGGCGAGAGATCGAAGGTCATAGATGCCACGATACGCCGATCCGACCTGTCAGCGGGCGCTCACAGGATGTGCCATACTCCGCGATCATCCTTCCTTGTTGAGCCTGCCGCCCGCATTGTGCCGGTCCGGCTACCCAGACTCATTGAGGCCTCTCGAGTCTGGAGCCGCAGATGCCGAAGCGCACGAAGAGCGTCCGGTCGCCCACCACCGATATCCGACCGAAGAACAAGCTCCTCGCCTGCCTGCCACGCGCGGATTTCCAGCGCCTTCGCCCCAAGCTGCGCACGGTACGGACGGCGCCCAAGCAGGTCTTCCAGCGCCTCAACGAACCGATACGCGACGTGTTCTTTCCCAACGGCGGCGTCGCCTCGATCACCGCCGTGATGAGCAACGGCGCGACTGTCGAGATCGCCACTGTCGGCGACGAGGGGATGGTGGGCGTCCATGCCATGTTCGGGCCCGCCGCGCTGGGCGGCGAGACGATGATGCAGGTGCCGGATACCGATGCCGAGTCGATGACGGCGGAGGACTTCCGCCAGGAGCTCGCGCGCGGCGGCGCTTTCCGCGACTGCATCCAGCGCTACTCGGAGGCGCTGATGCTGCTGATGATGCAGTCCACGGCGTGCATGGCCTTGCATCAGGTCCAGGAGCGCTTCTGCCGGTGGCTGCTGATGACGCACGACCGCATCCATCGCGAGAACTTTCACCTCAGCCACGAATTCCTGGCCATGATGCTCGGGTCCACGCGCCCCACCGTGACCATCGTGGCCGGAACGCTGCAGAAGCGCGGTCTCATCAAATACACGCACGGCCGCATCACCATCCTCGATCGTCCGGGCCTCGAAGCGGCGTCGTGCGAATGCTACGGCACCGTGCGGGCGCACTTCGACCGGCTCGATCTCTAGGGTTCGTGAACGGGCGGCCAGGAAGACCATTCCCGGCGCGGCCGGGCCACCAGCACCGATCCCGCGAACCAGCCCCGCCGCTGCTGCAAGCCGCCGTGCACCGCGGCCCCCGGTTTCGTTTGCCACCGTACAGTTTTCGATTCCGACACGCGATATGGTGGTGTTGTTCCGAGCAGCACGGTGATGGCCATGCAATCCGATCCGCCAGTGGTGTTGATCGTCGACGACGACGAGGATTCGCTCGCGATGTATGCCTTCGGCCTGCTCGCCATGGGATTTCAGCCGGTCATGGCGGCCGATGCCGACGAGGCCTTTGCTCGCGCCTGTGAGCTGCAACCCGACCTCGTGGTCGCCGATGTCGTCATGCCGGGCGTGTCGGGACTGGAGCTGGCCCGCCGGCTGCGCGCCGAGGACCGCACGAAAGATGCGATCATTGTCACGCTGACCGGGCGCGTGACGAGGGATCTCCCGAGCGAGGCCCTCAGCGCCGGCAGCGATCGCTTCCTGACCAAGCCATGCCTGCCGGACGAGCTGGCCCGCGAGCTTCGCGCGCTGCTCCAGATCCGCCACGGCGCGGCCGTCGCCCCCTCCCCTCACTGACGTCGCGTCGGCGCATGCCGTCGGCCGCGGACGGCGTTCCGCGGCAAAACCCTTGCACCAGACGCCACGCGATGCACCTGATCCAGATTCTGCTGCCCAGAACGGACGATTCACGCGACCAGCCGGCGTTTGCCATCACGCGGGCCGAGCTGATCGAGGCATTCGCGGGCGTGACGGCCTACGTGCGATCGCCGGCGGCCGGGGCCTGGACCGCGCCGGACGGAGAGGTGGAGCGTGACGAAGTGGTGATGGTGGAGGTGCTGGTCACGGAGTTCGACCGCCCGTGGTGGCGATCCTATGGCCGGAAGCTGGCCGCCCGGTTCCACCAGGACGAAATCCACATTCGGGCGCTGCCGGCCGAGCGGCCGTGACGCCGCCCGGGCCTCAGCGGCGCCGCGCGAGGCGTACCCGCGGCGCCGGATCGGTCTTCGCTCCCAGCAGGTCACGCATGGTGGCCAGCGCGCGGCGGTGCGCGCCGGTCGTGCGCGCGGCAACGCAGTCGCGCGGGACCACGAGCCGGAACTCGCGCATGTAGGCGTCGGCCGCCGTGAACAGGACACAGTTGTCGGCGGCGAACCCAGTCAGGATGAGCGTCTCGACGCCGCCGAGCCGGAGCATCGTCTCGAGCGGGGTCTGGTAGAAACCGGAGAGCGTCGATTTGAGCACGACGTAGTCGGCCGTCCGCGGCGCCAGCCGCTCGACGATCGGCGCCCCGGGCATTTCAGGCCGGCGGCAGAAGGCCACGAGCGCGGAGACGTCCGATCGCCATTTGCCCAGATTGTCGTTCACGTAGATCACCGGCAGTCCGGCCCTCGTCGCCCGGTCGCGCAGCCGCGCGATGCGGCTCGCGACCCGGAGTGCCTTGCGGGCGAACGGCCGTCCCCCCTCGAAATCGAACGGGTTGATCACGTCGATCAGCAGGAGCGCCGTACGAGCCCTGGGAAAGCGCGAGCGGGTGGGCATCACGCCTGCCGGCTGGTGTCCACCCGCATCGGCCTAGAAGTAGAACTTGAGGACCAGCTCGATCACGCGCGGCGAGCTGATCGTGTTGGTGATGATCCCGAACGTGTTCGGCACCGAGATGTCGCGGGCCGGCGGGCCGAAGCTGGGGTGATTCAGCGCGTTGAAGGCCTCGATGCGGAACTCCGCGTAGCGGGCGCCGCCGACGTCGATTCGCTTCGCCAGCATCAGGTCGAGATTGACGTAGCCTGGTGCGCGCGCCACGCCGACCGGGCAGTTGCCGAACGTGCCCATGGGCGCTGCGGCAAAGGCATTGATGTCGAGCCAGCGGTCGAGGCTCTGGTCCGCCGGGTGCGGGTCGCCGACGCAGTTGGGCCGCTCGGCGCCCCGCTCACCCTGCAGCGAACGATTACGCCCGTCGAACACCGTGATCGGCAGGCCGGAGCGCGCCTGGAAGATCCCGCCGACCCGCCAGCCGCCGAGCAAGGCATTCATCACGTCCGACCAGCCGGCGCCATAGGTACGGCCCTGGCCGAACGGCAGTTCGTAGGTGGAGGAGAAAACGAAGTTGTGGCGCACGTCGTGGAACGCCGGGCCCCACTCGGCCTCCGGATCGTAGGTGTTCTGCCAGTAAGCGCCCTCGGTCGCGCTGGTGACGCCCTGCAGCCCGGTGCCGCCGAACACGCCGTAGAAGCCACGGTTGTTGGTCGTGCCCTTGGCGAGCGTGTACGAGGCGAGGAACTCGACGCCGCGCGACGTCCGCTGCCGCACGCTGGCCTGCATCGAGTTGTACTTGCTGCCCGAGCGCGCCGCGGTGGTGGCGATGGTGGTGACGAGCGGCTGCGCCGCGAAGAGCGGCCGGCGCGTGTTCTTCGGCGCCCACGTCGACGGATCGCCGACGCCGGGCAGCGGCCTGGTTGCCCTCCACCGGGGTCACCAGGTGATTGGCGTGGTGCCCGACGTAGCCGACCTGCGCCGACATCGCCGACGTGAGGCGATACTCGGCGAAGCCGTTCCACTGATGCGTGAACTGCGGCCGCAGGTTCGGGATCGTACGCGCGCACGTTGCCGCTCGGCGTCGTCCCGGGCACCAGCTCGGCGAAGCCCGTCCGCGCCGTGCCCGGCCCCGTAGTGGTGTCGTACGTGACGGCGGACTCGAAGAACAGCGGCGGGTTGAGCGGCAGCCGCAGGTTGGCGCCGGTGCCTTCCATGAACTGCGACACACCGTAGCCGCCGCGCAGGACGAGGCGGTCGGTGACCGTCCACGCCGCGCCCACCCGCGGCTCGTAGCCGTTGTAGTAGGGCTGGTAGAGGGCGCGATCTTCGATGCTGCCGTCCTGGGCGAAGATCTGCCGCCCGGTGGCGAGGTCGAAGTTCGACTGCCGGTTGTCCTGCTCGACCAGCGGCGAGGTGTAGGCCCAGCGCAGGCCCAGGTTCAGCGTCAGGTTGCGCAGGACCTTGAAGTCGTCCTGCACGAAGAGCGAAACGCGGTCCTGCAGGTGGGTCCACGGGTCGTTGGGATCGCCGCCGCCGCGCCCCTTGCTCGACACCTGGTCGAGGAGGAAGTCGGCGAAGGCGAAGCCGGTGAAGGCGCCGTTGAAGTTGATGAAGCCGAGCAGGCCGTTGTTGCCGGCGTAGAAGCGGCGCTGGTTGTAGTGCAGCAACTGTCCGCCGAACTTGACCGTGTGGCGGCCCTTGATCCAGGTCAGCCTTCTCGTTGAGCTGATAGGTCCGCGCCAGTGTGTCCGAGTCGGGCGCGATGGCGCCGGGGGCGGTCAGGCCGCTGCCCCAGCCGATCGAGCTCAGGCCGTTGATCGGCTGGCCGCCGGCGATGCCGTAGCGCGAGTTGCCGGCGCCGATGCCGGCCCAGTCGAGCGTCTGCGACCAGCACCGTCGTGCTGCTGTAGCCGACCAGCAGCTCGTTGATGAGCGACGACCCGAACACCCGGTTCCAGTTGAAGCCGACGTTGTGGAACGGCTGGTCGTTGCGCGAGGTGAGGAACAGCGGGAACGGCTGCTGGTCGCGCTGGTCCTCGTAGAGCGCGAACGAGTAGCGGCCAAAGAACTTGTCGTTGTTCGACGCGCTCCAGTCGACGCGGACGTCACCCTGGTGCGCGCGAATGGCGAGCAGCGTCGCGCCGACGTAGTTGCCGGTGACCCCGCCGGGCACGGTGCGGTTCGGCAGCGGGTAGTTGCCGGGATCGTTCAGCAGCGCCCGCGCCGTCGCACTGATGCGATCGGCGGGAATCTGGTTGCCGGGAAACGGGACGTTGGTCATCGGATCGCGGATCTGCGCGCTGACGCTCGACAGGTCGCCGCGCCGCCACGCTTCAGGCGCCACCGACGCGGTGAGGAAGCCGGGCGCATCCTGTCGCGCGCCCTGGTAGTCGGCGAAGAAAAACAGCGTGTTGGGCACGATGCGGCCACCGAACGTGCCGCCGAAGATGTGCTGCGTGCGCTCCTGCTTCGGCGCCCCCGAGCGGTTGTTCTCCCAGGTGTTGGCGTCGAAGTCGCTGTTGCGGTAGAACTCGAAGGCGTTGCCGTGGAACTGGTTGGTCCCCGACTTGATGACGCTGCTGATGACGGCGCCGCCGACGTTGCCGACGTCGGCCGCATAGTTGTTGGTCTCGACGCTGATCTCGGCGAGCGCATCCGGGCTCGGCTGGTACGCCACCCGGTTGTCGATGGTCTCGTTGACGTCGAGGCCGTCCACCGTGAAGTTGTTGGTCTGTTCACGGTTGCCGTTGACGAACGGGCGGTTCATGTTGATGCTGCCGATGTTGGTGAACCCGCGCGGGTTGTAGGTCACCGTGCCCGGCAGCAGCAGCGCCAGCTGACCGGTGTTGCGGCCGTTGAGCGGCAGCGACTGCACCGTGTTGCCCGACAGCACCTCGCCGACCGCCGTGGTCTCGGTCTGCAGAATCGGGGCGGCGCTGACCACCTGGATGGTTTCGGCGATTGGCCCCACGCCCATCCGGAAATCGAGACGCGCCACCTGCCGCGCCTCCAGCGTCACCGCCGCCGTCGTCGAGGTGCGGAACCCCGCGAGTTCGGCCCGGATGACGTACGCGCCCACCGTCACCGGCGTGATGGTGTAGTTCCCGGCCTCGTTGGTGACGGCCACGTGCGCCACGTTGGTCGCCTGGTTGGTGGCGGTGACCGTGACCCCGGGCAGCGACCCGCCGGTCTCGTCGGTGACCAGCCCCGTGATTGTGGCGGTGCCGGTCTGGGCGGCGGCGGACACCGGCAGCACGCCGAGCAGCGCGCCGAGCAACATGCCGGGCCATGCGATACGGATGCGATTTCGACCTGTCGTCATGACGAAGCCCCTCAACAAGAACAGGGAAAGGTCGGACGTTCAGACCTTCCAATACAGCCGCCGGCGATGCAGCCACGCCAGCAGCGCGTAGAACAGTAGCAGGTTCGCGAGCGCAAAGAGCAGCGATGCGTTCATCGGGGACGAGAGAGGGACGAACAGCGTGCTGTAGATCCACCCCTTCAGGCTGAGCCGTGCCGACTCGTCCACGATGACGACTCCGAGGAGCCGTCCCGCCAGACCGGAGAGCACGAACAGCAGGATCGCGTTGCGCCCGAGCGCGACCAGCGGCTCGCTCGTGCGCCGGCGCCATGCTCCCGTCGTCTCGTCCGCCCACCAGGAGCAGAGCGCCAGCAGCGCCGCCGCGGCGCCGCCCGTGAAGAGCACGTACGAGCTCGTCCACAGATTCTTGTTCATCGGGAACCACGGATGCCACAGTGCCCCGAGGAGCAGGCCGGCCGCCCCGGCGAGGAGCAGGAGGCGGCGCCAGGCGGCGACGGTCCCGGCGAGCCGCAGCCCGAGTCCGGCGATGACGCCCAGCAGCGTGGTCGCGACGGCCGGCAGCGTGCTCAGCAGCCCCTCCGGATCCCAGGTGGGCCGCCACAGGTGCCCCCCCATCACCGTCCGGTCGAGCCAGGCCGCGAGGTTGCCGTCCGGCGTCAGGTCACCGGCCTGTCCGCCGGGCACCGGCACCCAGAGCATCAACGCGGCGTAGCCGGCCAGGATCGCCGCCACGACGAGGGCGACGCGGCCCATCCCGGTTCGCGCGTTCGCCTCGTGCGGCCTCGCCAGGCGGAGCACCGTGACGGCGGCGACGTAGCAGAGCGCGATGCGCTGCAGGACGCCGGGAATCCGCCACGTGGCGAGGTTGAAGAACGGAAACCCCGAGAGGAAGAGGCCGAGGCCGAAAATCACCGCGCCGCGGCGGAGCACGCGGCCAGACGAAAGCGCGGTCGTGCCCGACAGCGTGATGGCTGCGCCGACAATGAACAGGAAGAAGGGGAAGACGAGGTCGGTGGGGGTGACGCCGTGCCAGGGCGCGTGCAGCAGCGGTGCGTAGACCGTGTTCCAGTCGCCGGGATTGTTGACGAGGACCATCGCGGCGATGGCGAGACCGCGGAACACGTCGACGGAGCGTAACCGTCGGGCAGGGTCGGCGGCCGGACGCGCCGGGGCCCTGGCGGCCGCCGGTGCCGGGCGGCTGGCGGCGCCTGCCGCGTGGACGGTGTCGAGTGCCGTTGGTGCCACGGTGTCCGGCGCGCTGTATTCTCGCACGATCGCCCGCCGGGCTTCGCGCGGGGGGATGAGCGAGGGCCGTCCGCCGCGGCGGATCGTCTAGTACGATTGGGCCTTGCGGGGTCTGGGGCGAACATGCGTCGCCCGGCGGTGCCGGGACGGCCGTTCAGTGAGCGTGGGTCTTGCCTGAGATGAACCAGCCGCCAGCCGAGATCGGGCGGTACCGCGTCGAGCGACTCATCGCGCACGGCGGCATGGGATCGCTGTTTCTCGCGCGCGATCCGGCCATCGACCGCCTGGTGGCGATCAAGCTGCTCAAGGAGGGATTCGACGATCCGGAAGTGCGCGAGCGTTTCGCCCGCGAGTCGCGCGCGGCCGGCCGCCTCCAGCACCCGAACATCGTCACGGTCTACGACGTCGGCGAGCACGATCGCCGGCCGTTCATCGCCATGCAGTACGTGCCTGGCGAAACCGTCGCGCAGCTGATCCGGCGGCGCGCCCCGACGCGAATCACCGAAAAGCTGAACCTGCTCGAGCAGCTCTGCGTCGGCCTGCATCACGCGCACGGTCAGGGCGTCGTGCATCGCGACATCAAGCCGGCCAACGTCATGGTGGACGCGGACGGGACGGTGAAGATCCTCGACTTCGGCATTGCCCGCGCGGAGCACGTCCCGATGACGGCCGCCGGCCAGGTGGTCGGCACGTTGAACTACATGTCGCCGGAGCAGCTCGCGGGTGCGCACGTCGACCACCGGACCGACGTCTACGCCGTCGGCGTGCTCGCCTACGAGCTGATCACGCAGCAGATGGCGTACCCGGGCACGGTCGGGACCGGCGTACTGTTCAAGATTCTCGAGTCGCAGCGCGTGCCGCTCGTGTCGCTGGTGCCGAATGTCGACCCCGACCTCGTCGCCGTTCTCGACCGCGCCATGGCGAAGGATCGCGAGGATCGCCACGAGGACGCCGAGGCGCTTCGCCACGATCTCGTCGGCGTGCGCGACCGCCTGGTGGCGCTCGGCGTGGACGTTGCCGTCCTGGCCGACGAGAATGCCGAAACACTCGTGGCGTCGGTGCGACCCGCGTCGGGAACCGTGGCGCAGGCGCCACCGCGGTCGAGCGCGCTCCATCACAGCGCGAGAGTCGCCACGCCCGCGGCGCCGCCGGCTCGGCGAAGCCCGGTCATCCTGATCGCCGCGCCGGCGCTGCTGGCGGCCGTCCTGCTGGGGGTGTTCATGCTGCGCGGCGGTCCGGCGCCGGCTGTTCCCCCGGACACGGCCGCTGACACGGCGCGCGTCGAGCCGCCGCCGGTGGCGACACCGCCGGCACCGGCCGGCGATCGCCTGAGCGAGGTGCGGGACGCGGCGCGCCGGCAGATGGCGACTGGCGGACGCGAGCAGGTGTTGGCGACCCTGGCGGAGGGACTCACGCTGGACGCCGCCGATCCCGAGATCAACCGGCTGGTCGACGAGCTGGGACGCGGTGCCGGAAGCACCGCGGAGCAGGCGCGGCAGGCCGCGCTTCGTCGCGGCGTGGACGATCGGTCTGCTGCCTTTCGCGAGGCGCGGTCGCGCGAGCGCGACGGACTACGTCTGGCGGGCGGCGGCGAGCCGCTGAAGGGCATCGAGACGCTCTGGGCCGCGGCCGGGCTCTACGATCGCGCGACATCGCGCGCCGCGCGCGTCGATGCCGGAGCACCGGCGGGTGCTTCATCGGGAGACACGCCTGCGTCAGCGGCGCCGCCACCGACGCAGGCGCCGGCACCGGCCACTCCCGTGACGCCCACGCCGATTCCCGCGCGCGAGCCTGGCCGCGTCGCCATACCTCCACCTCCCGCGCCCATCGCCCCGAGCGGTGTGCCGGCGCCGCCGCCGCCCACTGCGCCACGCGAGACGCCGGGCGACACCCGCGCGGCCGACACGGCGGCGGTAAAGGAGCTGCTGCGTCGATATGTCGCCGCCTACGAGAGCCGCGACAGCGCCGCCGTCGGCCGCCTGATTCCTTCGCTGAGCCCCGACCAGCTCCGCAGCCTCGAGCGGGACTTCTCCAACTACCGCACCTACGAGGTGGCGATCAGGGGTGAGAATATCCAGCTCGCCGGCCCGACCGCGACCGTCACCTGCGAAGTCGTCCGTTCGTTCGTCACCCGCACCGGCGTCGCCGGCGGCCACACCGTCACCACGGTCTTCCGCCTGCGCAAGCAGGGCGCGACCTGGGGCATCGACCAGGTCGAGTCACGGTAAACGCGCACCCGTCGCACCCGTCGCACCTGTTCTAGAACGCATAATCCACGCTGATCACCGGCGTCACTCGATCGCGCAGCCCTGCGTGGGTCAGGTTGAACAGCAGGCTCGCCGAAACGAGCAGCGTGCGCAGCGGATTGAACCGGACGCCGGCGTTGCCGACGGCGAGGTTCAGGTGTCCCGGCTCGAAGCGGAACTCGCGTCGGGTGACCTGGCTGACCATCGGTGTGCTGGTGCCCCCGCCACCCCCGCCGCCTCCGCCCCCGCCCCCACCTCCACCTCCACCGCCGCTACCACCCGTCCCCGTCTCCACGAACTCGAAGACCTTGTCGCCCTCCCGCAGCCGGCCAGCATCGCGAATCGAGCGGCCGATGACGTCAGCGATGAGCGTCAGTCGTGGCGACACGGCCAGGTCGACGCCGGCCGAGTAGTTGATTTCGTCGTTGAGGCTGGCGCCCGGCAGCGCGCCCTTCGTGGAGATGGTGTAGCCGGCATTGACGTGCGGCGACCACTTGCCGGCGGTGAACGAGGCGATGGCGTAGATCTTGGACTGCACGCCGCCCGTTCCGAGGAGGTTGCTCTCGTCGCCGGTCGGCGTCCGCAGGTCCACCGCGGCGGCCAGTCCGCCGGCTCCGCGTCGCAGGAAGTTGTACTTGGCGCGCAGCACGATGTCGCCGATGCCGGTGGCGCTGGCGGCGGCCGCGAACGTGCGTTCGTTCGGGTCGTCTCCCTGGAACTGGTGCGTATCGGGGTTGGCCCCGGTCGCCAGGCGCTCGATACGCGCCAGGACGCTGGCGTCGATGTCGATGCTGACGAGCGGCACCGCCACACCCAGATCGAGCCGGTCGGTCAGGCCGTAGGTCGCGTTGAAGACGACGGTTTCGGTGGTCAGGCGCAGGGCGAGGCCTGCCTCGATGAGGTCGCCCTCGAACGCCGGGTTCAGCCGGGTGCCGTCGCCGGCCGGGGCACCGCCCGACGTGGCGCCGCAGCAGTCGGTGTGCTGCAGGTGAAAGACGATCTCCCGCGGCCGCAGGTTCTTGCCCTCGAAGGTGTCGTAGGTCGAGCGCTGGAAGGCGACGCCGAGGCTGCCGCGATCGCGGCCGATGGTCAGCGCCCGCTCCGCGAACAGCGGACCGAAGCTCTCGCTGCTGCGGCTGAAGGTGCCGAGCGAGGGATTGAAGGTGTAGGTGAACCCGCCCGACGAGGACCCGATCGGGAAAGTCGCCAGCAGCGTGACGATCTGCTGGTTGAACTGCAGCGGCGTCTGCAACTGCGCGGCGCCGGGCCGGAAGTGCGCCTCGTGGTTGGGGAACTCCGGCGACGAGGACGGTGCGAGCACGATGGTGTTGCCGAACAGGTTCGGCAGCACGTCGGCCACCGCCGGTTGCCCCTGTGCCGCGGCCGGCAACGGCGCACCCGTGACGATGATCACCGCGATGAGGATGCCGGTGCATCGGTGTGACACGTGGGAAGCCCTCCGGCCCGGCAGCATACCACCCGGGTCTTGCTGCTGAGGTCAGTCCGTTTGCCGCCCGTGCATGCATGGTCGCCGCTGTCGGCGCTGCTGTCGAGCTGCCCCTTCCCCGCGCTGATTAGCTCAGCCGATGCGACAGAAAAGTCTTGCCGGCCCGCATCGTGAAAGCGACAATGCGGCGCATGTCTCGCGCGTGGGTGGCATCTGCTTTCGTGATGCTGTCACTCTGCGCGCCCGCCCCCGCACGCGCGCAGGCGTTCGGGAAGATCAGCCCGCTCAATGGCGCGGCCGCTCAACCCTCCACGCTGACGCTCCAGTGGTCGGGCAGCCACGGCGCGACTGGCTACGAATACTGCGTCGACACCACCAACAACGACCTCTGCGACACCAACTGGATCTCGGCCGGCACCGCCACCAGCGCCGCGGTGAGCGTGACTCCGGCGACGACGTATTACTGGCAGGTGCGCGCGCAGCAGGATGTACCGCTGGAGGCCGACGGCGGGCAATGGTGGGTCTTCGCCACCAACACGCCGGGCCCGGGACCGTTCGGGAAGCACAGGCCCGGTAACGGGCTGCTCGGGCAGCCAAGCACGGTCGAAATCGGATGGTACCCGGCCAGCGGCGCGATCGACTATCAGTACTGCGTCGATACCGTCCACAACGATACCTGCGATACCACGTGGGTGCCGGCGGGTCCCGCGACCAGCGCGATCGTGTCGTTGGCGGGCGGCACGAACTACTACTGGCAGGTGCGGGCGCGCAACGAGCTAGGCAGCAACGAAGCCGATAGCGGCCAGTGGTGGGTGTTCCGCACCGCCGACCGCGCCCCCTCCAGCGCCGACGATGCCTACACGGTGCCGGTGAACGGCACACTGACGATTGCTCCGCCGGGTGTGCTGGCGAACGACTCCGGGGGGGCGAGCGTCGCGGTCGTGAGCACGGTCAGCCACGGCGTGTTGGTGCTGGCGCCCGATGGCGGGTTCACGTACACACCGAACCCCAGCTTCGAAGGCATCGACGCCTTCACCTACCGCGCGACGAACCCGGTGGAACCCGGGAACGTCGCGACGGTGACGATCACCGTCTTCGAGCCCACCAGGCTCTATCCGCCGACGGGTCTCTATGTCTCCTCGATGATCGGGAACATCGTCACCCTGCGCTGGGAACCGCCGGTGGCCGGCGTCGTGGCGACCGAGTTCAGCGTCGAAGGGGGCCTGAACCCGGGCGAGGTGCTGGCCACGCTACCAACTGGAAGCGCCGATCCGATCTTCACGTTCACGGCGCCGGCGGGCGCGTTCTACGTGCGCGTGCACGGCGTGAACGGCGCCGCGCGCAGCGCCGCGTCGAACGAGATTCGGATCTTCGTCAACGTGCCGGTGCCACCGTCGGCCCCGGACAACCTCCTCGCCACCGTGAATGGCGACGCGGTCTCGCTGGCGTGGCGCAATACCTTCGCCGGCGGCGCGCCCACGAGCCTGGTGCTCGACATCCAGGGCCCGCCAAACGGCAGTGTCCAACTGCCGCTCACCGAGACCTACACGCTGGCCGGACTGCCGCCGGGCACGTACGCGTTCAGCGTGCGCGCCGTCAACGACGCGGGGACGAGCTTCCCCGCGACGACGATCGGCCTCTCGTTCCCCGGCAACTGTTCCGGCCCGCCGCAGATCCCGACCGATGCCCTTGCTTACAAGGTCGGCAGCACGCTGCACTTCGTGTGGGAGCCGCCAGCCGGCGGGCCCGCGCCGACCGGGTATCTGGTGATCGTGACCGGTTCGTTCGTCGGGGCGCTGCCCACCAGCGCGCGGGCGATCAGCGGCGCCCCCGGGCCGGGCAGCTATACCCTGAGCGTCCAGGCCACCAATGCCTGCGGCGCGAGCGCCGGCAGTCCGCCGCAGACGCTCGCCATCCCGTAAAGCGACCGACGCCAATGCCCGCGACGCTGTCGGCAGCCGCGCCGAAGGAATGCGGTGTCGAGTTCCGACGGCTCCCGTCGAACCTCGCCAGGGCGGATTCTGGCCGGCGTGACCGTCCTTGGGTTCAGGAGCTTCCGATGACCTCGTCCCTTCGCGCCCGTTTCGTGTCCTCGCTGTGCCGTGTGATCGCCGGCCTGCTCGTCTTCGCATCGCCGGCCGCCGCCCAGCCGTTCGCCTACGTCCTCGGCGTGCCGATTGGGGCGGGCAACCGCGCGCAGCAGAAGCTGACGGTGATCGACATTCCGTCGCGCGCGAAGGTGGCGGTCATTCCCCTCGGCCAGGGATGCATGTGCGTCGGCGAGAGCGCGGCGGCATCGCCGGACGGCACTCGCGTCTACGTCTCCAACTTCTGGGACAACTCGGTATCGGTAGTGGACCTGGCGACCCGGAGTGTGGTCAAGACCTTCACCGGCGTGCCGTTGGCCTCGGCGCTCGTCGTCAGTCCCGACGGCACCCGGCTGTACGTCAACGCCTCCATCTTTCCGAGCCCCGGCTATTTCGTGCAGGTGCTCGACACCGATACCGGCGCGACCGTGGGGACCATTCCGCTCAACGTGCCGCAGAGCGGGTCCGGCCTGGCGATTGCCCCGGACGGCAAGCGGCTCTATGTCACCAACCAGGCGCTCAACGGCTCCAACGTCAAAGTCATCGATCTGGCGACGAACACGGTGATCGCCACCGTGCCGGTGCCGACGGTGCCGCGCGGCATCGACATCACTCCCGATGGGCAGTTCGTGTATGTGTCCGTGCAGGAGGCGCACGCGGCAGCCGCGATCAGCACCGCCACCAACACCGTCGTCGCCTCGGTGCCCGCCGGCACCAGGCCGACCGGGATGCGCGTCCTGCCCAACGGCTCTCGTGCCTACGCGGTGTCGCAGAGCTCCATCACCGTCATCGGCACCGCGACCAACACCGCGCTCGGCACCATTTCGGCCGTCCTGCCGCGGGCGATCGACTTCACGCCCGACAGCACCACGGGGGTAGTGGCCGCCGACCAACGCGTCTACCTCCTCGACACGGCCACGAGCAGCATCGCGGCCACGATCCCGTTCGACACGGCGACGGAGGGGAGCCCGATCTTCGTCGCCATCCCGCAGGCGGTGCCGCCGCCGCCCGAGGCGCCGTCCAACCTCGCCGTCACGTCGATCGTCGGCAACCTCGTCTCGCTGCGCTGGACCCCGCCGGCGACGGGACCGGCGCCGAGCGGCTACGTCCTCGAGGGCGGGGTCAGCCCCGGCCAGGTGCTCGGCAGCATTCCGACCGGCAGCGGCACGACGACGTTCACCTTCGCGGCGCCGACGGGGTCGTTCTACGTGCGCCTGCACGCGACCGGCCCCGGTGGACGCAGCGCGGCGTCGAACGAGATTCTGATTCACGTGAACACCGGTGCCGCGCCATCGGCGCCCGCCGACCTGCTCGGCCTGGTGGACGGCTCGTCGCTGGCGCTGGCCTGGCGGAACACGTTTGACGGCGGGGCGCCGGCCTCGCTGGTGCTGGACGTCAGCGGCACGACCTCGCTGACGCTGCCCCTTGGCCTCACCGACACGTTTTCCTTCGCCGGCGTTCCGGCCGGGACCTACACGTTTGCCGTTCGCGCGGTGAACGCCACGGGCATCGCCGGTCCGCCGTCGAACGCGGTCACGCTGACGTTCCCCGGCGGCTGCTCGGGCGCGCCCGAGACGCCCACGAATCTGCTCGCCTACCGGATCGGCAACACGATTTACGTGGTCTGGGACCCACCCACGACCGGACCGGCGCCGACCGGCTACCTGCTGCACGTGACCGGCGCGTTCGTCGGGACCTTCCCGACCGCGGCGCGCTCGCTGAGCGGCGCCGTCGGCGCCGGCGTCTACGGCCTCAGCGTGTCGGCCACCAACGGCTGCGGGGCCAGCGCAGCAACGCCGGTGCAGGTGGTCGCGGTCCCATAACGCGCCTGGCTCACGCCGTCTCTTCAGCAGGAGCCGTCATTCCCGGCGGGCGGACCACGACCCGGACGATGGCTCGCCCTGCTGAGGTGCACCGCGCCGTCCAAGGTCGTGCTCCCGTGCGGATGTCGATCCCGTCGCACCTCGTTCGACGTGTAAGCAGGACGCCGTGAAAGGGCCCGTCGAGCTGCCGGCAGCGCCGTCGCTGCGGCTCACGTGGGCCCGTCATGGCCCCCAAGCGACAATTGACCTAGGGGACGGGTGACCCCCGCGAGGCACCCGTGCGGCATTCATAGCGAAGGGAGACAGCGAATGAAGTTCATGGTGATCGTCAAGGCGACGAAGGAATCCGAGGCCGGCATCATGCCGCCGCCCGAGGTGTTCACGCGGATGGGCGAGTACAACGAAGAGCTCGCCAAGGCCGGCGTCCTGCTCGCGGGCGAGGGGCTGCACCCCAGCTCGAAAGGCGCCAGGGTCCGTTTCTCGGGCGGCAAGCAAACCGTCATCGACGGGCCGTTCACGGAGACCAAGGAGCTCATCGCCGGCTTCTGGCTCCTGCAGGTGCGGTCGCTGGAGGAGGTCCTCGAGTGGGTCAAGCGGGCGCCGTTCGACGGCGGCACCGAGCTCGAGGTACGGCAGGTCTTTGCGGCCGAGGATTTCGGCGACGCCCTGCCTCGTGAGGTGAAGGAGCAAGAGGAGCGCTTGCGCGCGCAGGGTATCAAGCTCGGGTAGTCCCCGCGCTCGCGGCTCCAGGCCAGCCCGGCCATCCCCCGGCTGGGTCGCTGGCGCCGGGCACCGGCGTGCGCCTACGATCGGGGGGTGGGCACGAGGGCGGACGCCGCCGCGACAATCGACGCCATCTGGCGGATGGAAGCGCCGCGAATCCTCGGTGCCTTGACTCGCATCCTCCGCGATCTCGAAGCCGCCGAGGACGTGGCGCACGACGCGCTGGTCGCCGCGTTGGAACAATGGCCGGCCGACGGAATCCCGCGCAACCCAGGGGCGTGGCTGATGACCACGGCCAGACACCGCGCCATCGACCGCATGCGGCGGAACACGCGGCTGACGCGCACGCTCTCACAGCTGGGCGCCGACGTGCAGGCGCGCGAGCAGCGCATCCCTGACCGCGAGGCGGCGCTGGACGAGGAGGTGGACGACGATGTGCTGCGGCTGATCTTCACGGCGTGCCATCCGGCGCTGTCGAGCGGGGCGCGCGTCGCGCTGACCCTGCGCCTGCTGGGCGGCCTCACGACCCCGGAGATCGCCCGCGCGTTCCTCGTGCCCGAAGCGACGATTGCCCAGCGCATCGTCCGGGCGAAGAAGGCGATCGCGAAGGCGGGGCTGCCGTTCGAGGTGCCTCGCGGCGCGGAGCGAGACGCGCGGTTGGGTTCGGTCCTCGAGGTCGTGTACCTGATCTTCAACGAGGGGTTTGCCGCCTCGTCCGGCGACGCCTGGGTGCGGACCAGCCTGTGTGAGGAAGCGCTCCGGCTCGGGCGCGTGCTGGCGGGCCTGGCGCCGGACGCCCCGGAAGCGCACGGCCTGGTCGCCCTGATGGAACTGCAGGCCTCGCGGCTGGGCGCACGCGTCGGTCCGACGGGTGAACCTGTCCTGCTGCTCGACCAGAATCGGGGGCAGTGGGATCGAGTGCTCATCGGCCGCGGCCTGGCCGCGCTCGCGCGTGCGGAGCAACTCGGCGGCTCCACCGGCCCATACGCCCTCCAGGCCGCCATCGCAGCCTGCCATGCGCGCGCGGCCACCGCGGATCAGACCGACTGGCATCGCATCGCCGAACTCTACGCCGCCCTGGCGGCGCTCACCGCGTCGCCGGTCGTCGAGCTGAATCGTGCCGTGGCAGTGGGCATGGCGTTCGGTCCGGAGGAAGGGCTGCGCCTGATGGACGCCGTGGCTGCCTCGCCGGCGCTGCAGTCCTATCACTACCTGCCCGGCGCTCGCGGCGACCTGCTCGAGAAGCTCGGTCGATTCGACGAGGCGCGATCTCGAATTCGAGCGCGCGGCGGCGATGACCGCGAACGTCGCGGAGCGCACCCTGCTCCTCGAACGAGCGCGCCGGACCCTCGAACGCGAGGGCGCGACCTGCACTCCCCGGCCGTCGTAGCAGGCCCGCGGCCGGCCGCACCTTTCCCGTGCACCCAGCTCTGCGGGCCGCGCCATAATCTGTCACGGTCCGTCGCGCGTCAATGGTGGTGCGCCGGCGAATCACACCCGTGACTGAGGTACTAGAGATGTTCATTCGACGTGTCGTGCTCCTGATGGCCTGTGCAGTCCTCACCGCAACGAGCGCCGTTGCCCAGGTGCCGGAGGCCATCTTCGATGGCATCAGCCGGCGCGAGATCGGGCCCGCCATCATGAGCGGGCGAGTGGTGGACCTCGCCGTGTCGGAGGATGACCCGTCGATCTTCTACGCCGCCTCGGCGTCGGGCGGCCTGCTGAAGACGGTCAACGGCGGGGCGACCTGGGAGAACGTGTTCGATTCGCAGGCGACGGTGTCGATCGGGGACGTCGCCATCAACCCGACCGACCCGAACGTGGTCTGGGTTGGCACCGGCGAAGCCAACAACCGCCAGAGCTCGTCCTGGGGCGACGGCATCTACAAGTCCACCGACGGCGGCCGGACCTGGACCCACCGTGGTCTGCGCGAGTCGAACCACATCGGCCGCATCGTGATCGACCCGCGCGACACCGATGTCGTGTATGTGGCCGCCGTGGGTCGGTTGTGGGGCGCCAACAAGGAGCGCGGCGTCTTCAAGACCACGGACGGCGGTCTCACCTGGCAGCACGCGCTGGCGATCGACGAGCACACCGGCGCGGTGGATTTGATCATGGATCCGGCCAATCCGAAGGTGCTGTTCGCCGCGGCCTATCAGCGGCGCCGGACCGGCTGGGGGTTCAACGGCGGCGGCCCGGGCTCCGGCCTCTACAAGACCGTCGATGCCGGCCGCACCTGGCGCAGGATCGGTGGCGGCCTGCCCACCGGTGATGTCGGCCGCATCGGCCTCGACATCTATCGCCGTAACTCGAACATCGTCTATGCCATCGTCGAGCACCGCGAGGGCGGCATCTTCCGCTCCGAGGACAAGGGCGAGACCTGGAGCAAGGTCAACAGCCTCAACCCGCGGCCGATGTATTTCAGCCAGATTCGCATCGACCCGAACGAACCGCAGCGCATCTACGTCAACGGCGTCACGCTGTTCGTCTCCGACGACGGCGGCAAGACCTTCACCGACGACGACTCGCGCGGCGTGCACTCGGATCATCACGCGCTGTGGATCGATCCGCGCAACTCGCGGCACGTCATCAACGGCAACGACGGCGGCGTCTGGGTCAGCCGCGATCGCGCGCGCACCTGGGAGCACCTGAACAACTACCCGATCGGCCAGTTCTACAACGTCGACGTGGACATGCAGCAGCCGTATCACATCTACGGCGGCATGCAGGACAACGCCTCGTGGGGCGGTCCCAGCTCGGTGCGCGATCGTCAAGGCATCGCCAACGAGCACTGGTACCAGATGCTGTCCTGCGACGGCATGTTCACCGTCGTCGATCCTTCCGACGGCGATACCATCTACACCAACTGCCAGAACGGCCGCATCGTCCGCTACAGCCGCCGGACCGGCGAGCGCAAGATGATCATGCCGCAGCCCGAGAGCGGCGAGACGCCGCTGCGCTGGAACTGGACCGCGCCGATCGTCGTGTCGCCGCACGACAAACGGACGCTGTTCACCGCCGCCAACAAGGTGTTCAAGTCGTCGGACCGGGGGCAGACGTGGAGCGTGGTCAGTCCCGACCTGACCAACGCGCTCGACCGCGACGAACTGGTGATCATGGGCGTGTCCGGCCGTGACATCACGGTGGCCCGCAATGACGGGATGTCGTCGTTCGGCAACATCACCGCGCTGGCCGAGTCCCCGCGCCGCGCCGGTCTGCTCTACGCGGGCACCGACGACGGCAACGTGCAGGTGTCGCGCGACGGCGGCGCGAGCTGGGGCAACCGCACCAGCCGGTTCGCCGGCGTCCCCAAGTTGATCTACGTGAGCCGCCTGACCCCGTCGGCCCACGCCGAGGGGACGGTCTACGCGGCCTTCGACGGCCATCGCAGCGACGATTTCAAGCCCTGGGTCTACGTCAGCACCGACTTCGGCGAGACGTGGCGGTCGATCGGCAACGATCTGCCGGTCGGTTCGGTCTACGTGATCAAGGAAGACCCGCGCAACCAGGACGTCCTCTACGTCGGCACCGAGTTCGGCCTGTTCGTGTCCATCGATCGCGGGGCGCACTGGACGCGGTGGAAGGGCCTGCCGACGGTCGCCGTCTACGACCTCGTCGTCCACCCGCGCGACAACGACCTGATCCTGGGCACACACGGACGCAGCTTCATCGTGCTCGACGACATCTCGCCCTTGCAGCAGCTCACGCCGGCGGTGTTGGGGGCGGCGAGCCACGTGTTCGACATCGCGCCGGCCGTCCAGTACATCCCGAACGAGAACGGATGGTTCCTCGGGGGGCGCTCGTTCCGCGCCCCGAACCGCGCGCTCGGCGCGTTCGTGAACTACCACCTCCGCGCCGACGCGAAGGCGCCGGTCGCGATCTCGATCAGCGACGCCTCAGGCACCGTGGTGCGGAAGCTCGAAGGACCGAAGACGGCCGGCCTGCACCGGGTGGCGTGGGACTTGCGGGCCGAGCCCATCGCGGCCGCGACCTCCGGGCTCGCCGGCGCGTTCGTGCTCACCAACCTGGGCCCCTTCGTGCCGCCGGGCGAGTATCGGGTCGAGGTCACGGTGGACGGGCAGGCCACGAGCAAGCCGGTGACGGTGAACGGCGATCCGCTCGTCGAGCTGCCGGATGGCGATCGCCAGACGCTGTACCGCACGCTGCTCACGCTCACCGACATGCAGCGGGGCGCGCGATCGGCGGCCGACGCCGTGACCAAGCTGGACGAGCGGATGAAGGAGATCGGGGAGACGATGACGGCCTATCCGAAGGCGCCGGCCGCGATCACGGCACCGGTGGCGACCTTGACCAAGCAGGTGACCGAGCTGGTGACGGCGATCGCCGGACGCGGCGGCCCGGGCGGTGGGGGCGGCGGCGGTGGTGGCGTCCAGCCGCTGCGCAATCGCATCAACGGCCTGAAGACCGAGGTGATCGGCTCACAATCGCTGCCGACCGCGGTGCAGATGGGGCTGGTCGGCACCCTGCAGACACAGCTCACCACGCTGGTGGGGCAGGTGAACACCATCATCACGAAATCGCTGCCGGACCTGCACAAGGGTCTGACCGAGCACGGAATCTACCCCGGCGTCGGCGAGCCGATCGCGCTGGTCGGTGTGGAGGGGACGGCCCGGCCCCGCTGAGTGAGGCGCACGGTGTCGTCTGGGCCTTGAAACGCCCTAGGCATTCACCCGGAAGACATGTTCGTCCGGTGAAGTCGGCGAATCTGCGCGGGAGATGAGTCACCTTTTCGCCGGTCCGCGGCGCGCGGTTGACCACGGCGCGCGGCCCCGACCAAGATGTCCGCCATGACGCACTCTGGCAGGTCGAGCGCGCTGGCGGTCACGATGCTGGTGGCAACGTCGATGCTGACCTGGGGGTGCAGCCAGACGCCGTCGGCGGGCCCGGGGACCGCGTCCCCTGAATCCGCGCCGGCCTCCGCCCAGACGGGCGGTCGCTACGAGGATCTCGTGGCGCTGTTCGGCGACTGGCGCGGCTTCCAGCGGCCCGCGCTGGCCAACGGCGTGCCGGACTACACGGCGGCGGCGATGGCAGCCCAGCACCGGGCGCTCGCCGGGTACCAGGCGCGCCTGGCCGCGATCGGTCCGAGCGGCTGGCCGATCGCGCAACAGGCCGATTACCACATCGTCCGGGCGGAGATGCACGGCCTCGACTTCGACCACCGGGTCCTGCAGCCGTGGGCCAACAATCCGGCGTTCTACGTGACCATCTTTCCCAGCGAGAGCGACCAGCCGGCGCGGGAGGGGCCGTTCGCGTACGGCGCCGTGGAACTGTGGCAGTACGCCGAGCCGCTCGCGGCCGCGGATGCGGAGGCGATTGCCCCCGGCGTGCGCGCCGTCCCGGGCCTGCTGGCGCAGGCGCGGACGAACCTGGTCGGGAACGGCCGCGATTTGTGGGTGCATGGCGCCCGCGACATCCGGCAGCAGAGCGCGGATCTGCAGGCGCTGGCAGGGCGGCTGCCTCAGGACGCAACGGCGCTGCGCGGGGACGTCGAGCGCGCCCGGCAGGCGACCGACGAGTTCGCGGCCTGGCTCGAACAGCAGGCGGCGTCGAAGACGGGACCGTCCGGCGTCGGCGCCGACCACTACGACTGGTACCTGCGCCACGTCATGCTGGTGCCGTACACCTGGCGTGAGCTGGTGACCGTGATGGAGCGTGAGCTGGCGCGGGCCTACAGTTCGCTGGCGATCGAAGAGACCAGGAACGCGTCGCTGCCGCCGCAGACGCCGATCGCGTCGCCCGACGAGCACGGCCGCCGGTTCGACGGGGCGGTGTCCGAATACATCGGGTTCCTCCGCGACCGCCGGATCATGACGGTGCGCGACGACATGGCGCCGGCACTGCGCGCCCGTGTCGGCCGGTTCTCACCGGGACCGCGCGAGTTCTTCACCGAGGTGGACTACCGCGATCCGGTCGTGATGCGTACCCACGGCTATCACTGGTTCGACAAGGCGCGGCTGGTCCAGCTGCCGCCCGCCAGCCCCATCCGCCGTGGTGCGCTGCTCTACAACATCTTCATCACCCGCACCGAGGGCCTGGCGACCGGCTGGGAGGAGATGATGATGCACGCCGGCCTGTTCGACGCGCGCCCGCGCTCGCGCGAGCTGATCTACATCCTGCTCGCCCAGCGCGCGGCACGGGCGCTCGGCGACCTGCGCATGCACGGCGAACAGGCATCGATCGAGACGACGGCCGCCTTCACCGCGGCGCACACGCCGCGCGGCTGGCTGCGCCTGGACGGCAACCTCGTGCGCTTCGAGCAGCACCTCTACCTGCAGCAGCCCGGCTACGGGATCAGCTACGTGATCGGCAAGATCGAGATCGAGAAGCTCCTGGCGGATCGCAAGCGGCAGCTCGGCGATCGTTTCCGCATGCTGGAGTTCGTGGACGCGCTCGATGCCGCCGGCCTCGTCCCGATGTCGCTCCTGCGCTGGGAGCTGACCGGCGAGCTGGCGCCGGAGACGGCGCGCATGCTGGCGGCCGCGCCGGCCGAGCGGGTGCCGTAACCGGGTTGCGCCCCGGCGGCGCGTGCGTCACCGCCGCTTCCGCGCCGTCTTTCTCTTCTTCGTCTTCTTCGTCTTCGTCTTCTTCTTCGTCGTTTTCTTCGTAGTCGTGGTCTTCTTCTTCTGTTTCTTCGGATGCAGACGCTCGGGCAGCTCGGCACGGCCGGCCTGTCGGTTCCACTCCTCGAAAGTTTCGGGTGAGATCTCGCCCTTCATCAGCAGTTCGGCGAACTTCCGGCGCTGTGCTTTGCTCTTGATCGGCATCGGGATCCTGCGTCAGCGTGGGCGGAACACCTGCGGTGTCGCCGTGCGGCCCGCCCGCAGCGCGGCGCCGATCAACCTCGCGGAGGCGCGCACCGAGACCGTGAAGGCAAAGAACGGTCCGAAGTCCCGCGTCGCGCACATGCTGGTGAAGAAGAGTCCGGGCACGCTGCTCTGAAAGTGGTCGTCGAGCACGGGGCAGCCGTCGCTCGTGGCGAGCGTCGACAGGAGGTTGCCGGTGGCCAGCATGGGGACCCGGCCGACGTCCACCTTGTAGCCCGTCGCCATGACGACTTGATCGACTGCCAACGTGGTTCCGTCGCTCAGCGTGACGGCGAGGCCGCCGTCCGGCTGTTGGCGGCATCGGGTCGGCTGCGTCCGCGGGAACAGGCGGATTCGGTCGTGGGCGATGCGCGATGCCAGCCACGGCTCCAGCTTGAGCCGGCCTTCGGCCCACAGCCGGCGTGACACCTCCTCACGCTGCGCGGACGTCTGACGCCGGAACCAGCCCGGATCGCCCTCGATGGAGTCCACCAGCGGCCTGACCCATGTCCAGTCCGACACGGCAAACGACGGTGTCGCATGCCGGTAGGAGAGGGACACGGCCTCGGCCCCGTGTTCACGAATCAGCGCCGCCCACTCGAACGCGCTCTGCCGGCCCCCGACGATCAGCACGCGCTGACCGGCAAGCGCGGAGAAATCCACCAGGTCGCAGGTGTGGGCGGTGCGATCGGGCGGAAACAGCGCCGGGTACGGCGCCGGCACGTGCGCGAAATGGCGGAACCCGAGCGCGAGCACGACGTGATCGGCGGCGATCGTGTCGCCGTCCCCGAGCGTGGCGGTGAAGCCGGACGGCGCGCCGCCGCGATCGAGCCGCGCGACGTGCGCCGGGAGCACGTCGATGTCCTTCCGCTGCTGGAACCACTCCGCGTACCCGAGATAGCGCTCGAGCGAGAGCGGATCGTCTTCGCCGGGCGCGCCGGGGTGCGTCCGGAGGTAGACCTCGAGGGTGTCCTCGTCGAAGGGGTCGTAGTGCCAGTCGGGGCCGGAGCGGAGGCGCATGCCGGCCGGCATGTGTGCCTTCCAGAACCCCATCGGCTGCCCGACGACCAGGTGCTCGATGCCGTGGCGCCGGGCGTAGGCGGCGACGGCGAGGCCGAACGGGCCAGCGCCGACGATGAGGAGCGGGATGGGGGTGGTCGCTGGCACGCCGGTGGACCGATTCTAGCGAGCACCACGATTGTGCGAAAGGGCTCTCGACCGCGCTGAGCTTGACGAACCTCGCATGGCCCCGCACACTCGCCAGAGGCCGCCAGGCTGAGCGGCCCTGGCGAATCGCGCCGCGGCCCACCCGCTGCCTGCCCTGATGCGGACGACCCTGCGCACAGGGCGATCCGCGATCCCGGAGTACACGATGGATCCACAGAAGCCCTTGTTGACCGACCAGCACCACCTTCCGAACATCACCCGTGACACCGCCGACGAAGTCACCACAGCCCGGCCGGTGGCGACGCGCGATCACGAGGTGATTCGCCAATGGGCCGCGCGCCATCAGGCAGAGCCCGCCACCGGCGAGGCGACCCGCTCCGGCCCGGCCACGCTGGACGTGCGCGATGGCGGCGCCGGCATCCGCTTCAACTTCCCGGGGTTCGGCCGCTTCCGGCCGATCTCCTGGGAGGAATGGCTGGAGCACTTCGATGGGAACGGCCTGACGTTCGTCTACGAGCAGGCTCCCCCGCACGCGTCGCCGCCGGACGACCGATACCGCATCGTGAAGACGGCGGATTGGCAGGAGCAGGTCGGATAGCGGCGATGTCGATGCTGATTCACGACCTCTGGTACAAGCACGCCGTCATCTATTGCCTCGACGTCGAGAAGTACCTCGACTTCGACGGAGACGGCGTCGGCGACTTCGAAGGACTCGCCGATCGGCTCGACTATCTCGTCGGGCTCGGCGTCACGTGCCTGTGGCTGCAGCCGTTCTATCCGTCGCCCAACAAGGACAACGGCTACGACGTCAGCGACTACTACAACGTGCACCCCAAGCACGGCACGCTCGGCAAGTTCGTCGAGTTCATGAATTACGCCGGCCAGCTCGGCCTTCGAGTCATCGTCGATCTCGTCGTGAACCACGCTTCGTCCAGCCATCCCTGGTTCCAGGATGCCCGCCGCTCGCCCGAGTCTCCGTACCGCGACTGGTTCGTCTGGTCGAAGCGCCGGCCGAAGGACCACGACACGGGGATGGTGTTTCCGGGGGTGCAGAAGACCACGTGGACGCTGGACGCGCGCGCCAAGGCGTACTACTTTCACCGCTTCTACGATTTCCAGCCCGACCTGAACACGCACCACCCGGGCGTGCGCGAGGAGATCCAGCGCATCATGGGGTTCTGGCTGCAGCTCGGCGTCTCCGGGTTCCGCATGGACGCCGTGCCGTTCCTGATCGAACGCAAGGGCGCCGGCGTCACGCCGACGAAGGACTACGAGCTGCTGCACGAGATGCGCGACTTTCTCCAGTGGCGCTGCCGCGATGCCGTGCTGCTGGCGGAGGCGAACGTGCCGCCGGGAGAAAGCCTGAAGTACTTCGGCGAGCAGGGCGACCGGCTGCAGATGATGCTCAACTTCCCGGTCAACCAGCGGCTGTTCTACGCGCTGGCCACCGGCGATCTTCGCCCGCTGGTGCGGGCGCTCGAGGACACCCGTGCCATTCCCAGGCACGCGCAGTGGGTCAACTTCCTGCGCAGCCACGATGAGCTGGACCTGGGCCGCCTCACCGAGCGCCAGCGGCAGCGGACCTTCGACGCGTTTGCGCCCGAGCCCGGCATGCAGCTCTACGACCGCGGCATCCGGCGGCGTCTGGCGCCGATGCTCAACAACGACCGCCGCCGCCTCGAATTGGCCTTCAGCCTGCTCCTCACGTTGCCGGGCACGCCGATGATCCAGTACGGCGACGAGATCGGCCTGGGCGACGACCTCTCGCTCCCCGAGCGCGAATGTGCCCGGACGCCCATGCAGTGGTCGGATGAAGTCAACGGAGGTTTTTCCGTGTCCGGGAAACCGGTGCGTCCGGTGATCGCCGATCCCATCTACGGCTACCGGCGCGTCAACGTCGCCGAACAGCGTCGCGACCCGGACTCGTTGCTCAACTGGATGGGACGCGCGATACGGCTGCGGAAGGAGTGCCCGGAAATCAGCTGGGGCGACTGGTCCCTGCTGGGCAGCGACGTCAACGACGTGCTCGTCATGCGCTACGAGTTCGACGGCCGCGCGGTGGTGACGGCCCACAACTTCGGCGAGCGTCCCCGGGCGGTCACGCTCCAGTCGCGCCAGGTCGGCGCCGAGCTGCTCGTGGACATGCTCGCCTCGGGTCACAGCACGGCGGAGAACGGCCGCCACGTGCTCGAACTGCCGCCGTACTGCTATCGCTGGTACCGGGTCGGCGGCCTGGACCGCCTGGCCCCGTTGTCCGCCTGACCAGCGGCGATGGCCGCTCTGCCGTCGACACCAGGCCGCGAGCCTGGCGCGAGGCTCATGCGGTCGAGGCGGTCACGAGCTCCGGACGATTCATGCGACCGCCACGCGTCAGCGCAGTTCCTGCACCGGATCGATTCGCGCCGCGCGCCGTGCGGGCAGCCAGCACGCGACCAGCGCACACGCGGCCAGCACGACGGTGACGAGGGCAAAGACCACCGGATCCACGGGCTGGACCCGGTAGAGCAGCTGCTCCATCAGCCGCGCCGCCGCCAGCGCACCGACCAGCCCTCCCAGCACTCCGGCGCCGGTGACGATCGCGCCCTGTCGCAGCACGAGGCGGAGCAGGTCGGCACGGCTCGCACCGAGTGCGGCACGCAGGCCCAGCTCGTGCCGCCGCCGGCCGACGGTGTACGCCATCACGCCGTAGATGCCGATGCCCGCGAGCAGCAGCGCCACGCCGGCGAAGCCGGCGATGAGCGCGAGCAGCAGCCGTCGTTCGGCGAGACGTGAATCGAGCAGCGCCTCCAGCGGCCCGACGCGCGACACCGCCTGCTCGGGATCGATGCGGCGCACGATCTCGCGAATCGCGGGCACCAGCGCCTCGACGTCGCCCTCCGTCCGGACCACCAGCGTCAACGATCCGGTGGCCCGTTGCGCGAGCGGCATGTAGGTTTCCGGCCGCGCGTCGAGCTCCGGACCCGATCGCCGGGCGTCGGACACGACGCCCACGATGGACAGCCATGTCGGCTTGGACGATGCGAACGCGATTCGCCGGCCGACGACCTCCGGGGTCCCGAAGTAGGCCATCGCCAGCGCCTCGTTCACCACGACCACGCCCGGGGACGAGGCGTCATCGGCGTCCGCCACGTCACGACCGCGGAGCACCCGCATACCCACCGTGTCGAAATAGCCGGGCGTGGCGGAGTCGATGGCCACGGGCCAGTTGCTCAGGGCCTCGGGCAGATCCGGGCGACCTTCGACGAGGATGGGGGCCGAGTTGGGCAGGCGGCTGAGGAGGATGTCGGTGACGCCCGAGGCACCGGTCACGGTTGGCAGCGCGGCGATGTCCGCCCGCAGCCGATCCCAGAACTGCAGGCGTGCGGCACGGTCCCGCGTACCGGTGGCCGGCAGCGCCACGCGCGCCGTCAGCACGCCGCGCGTGTCGAAGCCGTTGGGCGTCTCGAGCACCGCGGCGAAGCTGCGCAGCAGCAGCCCGGCGCCGACGAGCAGGACGAGGGCGAGCGACAACTGCGCCGCCACGAGGGTCAGCCGCACGCGCGCGCGGCCGCCGCTCTCCTCGACCGTCCGGCCGCCGTCCTTGAGCGTCGCGCCGATGTCGAGGCGTCCCAGCCGCATCATCGGCGCCATGCCCACGAGGAGGCCGGTGACGAGCGTCAGGCCCGCGCCCGCCGCAATCACCGGCCAGTCGATGGCGACCGCCGCCAACCGCGGAATCTGTGCCGGCGCGGCGCGGACGACGAGGTCGGTCACCCATGCCGCCAGCAGGAGCCCCGCCGCGGCGCCCGCGGCGGTCAGCAGCATGGTCTCGGTCAGCCACTCGCGGGCGAGCGTGGGGCGGCCCGCGCCGAGGGCGATGCGTGTCGCCGTCTCGCGCTCGCGGGCGGTGGCGCGGGCCAGCAGCAGGTTCGACGCGTTGGCGCAGGCGATGAGCAGCACCAGCGCCACTGCCCCCTGCAGCAGCCACAACGGCCGCCGGGCGCCGGCGACCAGGTCATCGCCCAGCCGCGTGACCAGCACGCTGGTGCCCGGCACGTTGTCGGGATACGCGGCGTTCTGCGCGTGCTGGACGAGCGCCATCCGCTGCTGCGCCGTTTCCAGCCGCACGCCATCGGCCAGCCGCGCCATCACCGGCAGCCACAGGGAGCCGCGCGACTCGAACAACGCGTTCGACTCCGGCGACGGCACCAGCGGCACCCACAACTCGGCGTCCGCTGGGTACTCGGCCGCCGGCGGCAGCACGCCGACGATGGTGTAGCGGCGTCCGTCGATCGAGGCGTCGCTCCCGACGATGTCGGGGCGGCCGCCGAAGGCGCGCTGCCACAGCCCGTGCCCGAGCACCACCCGGGCGGACCCTTCGACGAAGTCGTCCGGCGCAAAGGCGCGGCCCAGCCGCGGCCGTACCCCGACGGTGTCGAAGAACTCCGCTGACACCGACGCAATCCGCACCTCCTGGGGCACCGACGCCGTGACGAGGTTCGCAAACCGGTCGCTGTAGGTCGCCATCGAGCGGAACACGTCGCGGCTCTGGTCGCGCCAGTCGCGAAACATCGGATAGGACACGACGTCCCGATCGATGCCCTGTTGCGGGTTCGTCATCCAGACGAGGACCAGCCGGTCGGGCTCGTGGTACGGCAACGGTGCGAGCAACACACCGTTGACGATGGTGAAGATGGCCAGGCAGCCGCCCAACCCGAGCGCCAGCGTGAGGGTGACCGCTATCGAGAAAGCGCGCTCACGTCCGAGCGCGCGAATCGAGGTGCGCAGGCTCATGCGCCAAGCTTACCGCCGGAGAGACACGGCGCGAATCAGTTCGTCGCGCCGGCGGCGATGCGTCTGTGGATGCGGCCGGTGCGCAGCCACGCGACCCTGCCGTCCCCGCCGCGGACGAACTCGCCGCCCGGTTCGCCGGCGTTCGGGCCGTCCAGTTGCAGGAGTCGGTCCCGGGCGTGGAAGGCCATGCGCTGGGCCGGAGGCGGCGGCAGCGTCTTGCCGTCGAGGCCCGGCATCTTCGGCGTCACCTGCACCTCCAGCGCATCACCCTCCACCGTCACGATGACGTCGGCGTACTGGCGACGATAGGTGCCCGCGTACTCCTGCAGCGCGTCCGCCGCCACCGCCATGCGCGTGTAACGGGGCGGAGCGACAGCCAGATACGCCTCGAACGCGACGCGGCCGACCTGCGTGTTGAGCGTGCCGCCCCGCGCCGAATTGGTCACGATGGCGAGGGCGAACTGGCGCTCGGGAACGAGGCGAAGGGTGGAGATCTGCCCGATCGTGCCGCCGCCATGGTCGGCCACCGTCAGCGTGCCGGCGCGGCTCAGGTGCCAGGTCAATCCCATGTGCTGGTCGGTGCCCGCCTTGGCGACGACCGGGCTCCGCATCGCGCGCAGCGACTCGACGGACAGCACGCGGGCGCCGCTGCTGGCGGCGCCGTCGCCCATGTGGAACGCCGCATAGCGGAGCAGCGTCCCGACAGTGGTGGTGATGCCGCCGGCGGCATTGGCCGCGCGCGGCACCGGCCAGGGGCGCTGCACCGTGGTCGCGCCCTTGTTCGTGGCATGGCCGACGACGAAGCGCCGGGTCATGACCTCGGCGGGGAAGTAGTAGGCGTGCTCGAGGCCGATCGGGTCGAGCACGAGATCGCGCACGGCGCGCTCGAACGGCTTGCCCGTCGCGACCTCGATGATGCGTCCGGCGAGGTAGAAGCCGGAGTTGTTGTAGCCCCACATCTCGCCGACCTGGGCCGTCTGCTCGAGCGTGGCCATGCGGCCGACGATCCGCTCCAGCGCATCGTCTCCGCCGGACGGGTCGTCGAAGAAGTCGCCCTCCCAGCCGCTCATGTGCGTGAGCGTGTCACGCACGGTGACCCGGGCGGCGGCCTCGCTGTCCTTGACCGTGAAGTCCGGCAGGTGCTGGCGCACCGGATCGTCGAGGCGAAGCGCGCCCTGGTCGACCAGCCGCATGATGGCCGTGCCGGTGAACGTCTTGCTGATCGAGCCGATCTGGAACAGCGTGTCGTCGGTCACCGGCAGCGGGTGATCGATGCTGGTCACCCCGAACCCGCGGGTGTGCATCTGGCCGTCGGCGAGGATGCCGACCGCGACGCCCGGGATGTCGAGCGCCCGCATCTGTTCCTGTACGGCCGCGGCGACGCGATCGAAGCGCGGGTCCGTGGACGTCGGCGCCACTCCCGGCGCCGGCGCTTGAGCCGAGATGCCGGCGACCGCGAGAAGAGCCGCGAGCGACAAGGACGACAGACGGGCCAGGCGCATGCGATGACCTCCGAGGGTGCCGAATTATAGGCCCGATCCGTCCCGCCGCCGCGACCCATGCCGTCAACTACGCCGCTCGCCGGGGTGCGATGGGCGCAACGCGCCAGCGCCCGTAGGCCACGAACGATGCGACGAGGAGCAAGATGGCGGTCGTGACCGCGGAGCTCCACTCGCTGCGTGCCAGATGCAGCACCGTGGCGGAGACCGTCACGATCATCACGCCCACGGCCGCCCAGGTGACCAGCCATGGCAGGATGCGGGTGAGACCCGGCAGCGTGAGCCCGATGGCTGCCAGCACCTCGGCGACGCCGAGGAAGAGCTGGAACCAGCGCGGCAGCAGCGCATTCATCTGTTCGGCCACCGAGGCGGGCGGCCAGAGGAACATCCAGCCGTGCGCCAGAAACGCCAGCGCGAGCAGTACTTGCAACGACCACAGCAGCAGATTCATGCGTGTCCTTCCCGGAATCCGTCCTTTCTTTAGACGTCGAACGGGCGTGGCCACGATCGACAGGGGACCGTGCGCGATGAAGGGCGGCGTTCGGGGGCGGCCGTCCCGTCACCGGCCCGGAGCGTCCGGGCTCCCTCCGGCCTGGCTCCGCAACACCTGCTCGGGTCTGACTTCGTTCGACAGGGCATCGCCTCGCTCGAAGGCGCTGACGCTCGCCAGGGTCGTGCCGGCGATGTTGGCCAGCGCTTCACGCGTGAGGAATGCCTGATGCGAGGTGATGAGCACGTTGGGAAAGGTCAGCAGACGCGCCAGGACGTCGTCCTGCAGGACCTGCTCGGAGAGATTGCGAAAGAAGATGCCGCTTTCCTCCTCGTAGACGTCGAGTCCGGCGGCGCCGACATGGCCGCGCTTGAGCGCGCTGATCAGCGCACGGCTGTCCACGAGGGCGCCGCGCCCGGTGTTGAGCAGCATGACGCCGCGCTTCATCTGTGCCAGCGCGTCGGCATCGATCAAATGGTGGGTTGCCGGGGTGAGGGGCACGTGCAGGGAGAGGATGTCAGCTTCCCGATAGAGGACCGCCAATTCGGCGTAGCGCACACCGCATTCGGCGGCCAGCGCCGGGTTGGGGGCGAGGTCGAATGCCAGCACGTGACAGCCGAACCCGGACATGATCCGGGCGACCACCGCGCCGATCCGTCCGGTGCCGACGATCGCAAACGTCTTGTCGAACATGTCGAACCCGACGAGCCCTTCGAGCGAGAAATTGGCCTCCCGCACCCGGTTGTGCGCGCGGTGGATGCGCCGGTTGAGCGACAGCGCCAGCGCGACGGTGTGCTCGGCCACCGCGTGCGGCGAGTACTCGGGCACGCGCACGACGACCAGCCCAAGTCGGCTGGCCTGGTCGAGGTCCACGTGGTTGTAGCCGGCGGAGCGGAGCGCAATCAGCCGGGTGCCGCCAGCCAGCAGCGTGGCCAGCGCCGCGGCATCGACGCGGTCGTTGACGAACGAGCAGACGGCCGGGAAGCCGGCCGCCAACGTCGCCGTCTCCGACGTCAGGCGCGGCTCCAGGTAGATCAGCTCGTGCGCGTGGCGTGCGTTGGCGGTCTCGAACGCCTCGCGGTCGTAGCCATGCGTATCGAACAGGGCGAGCTTCATGTGGGGTGCACCAGCAGGTAGGCCAGCACGACGGCGGTGACATATACCGCGGCGATCGCGCCGGTGTCCCAGGCGACGGCGAATCGCTTGGTGATCACGCGGTAGGTCAGCCCGACGAGAAACAACGCATACATCATCACCACCGCGAGGATGGCAATCCCGTGGCTCGGGTCAGCCCCCGTCAGCAGCGGTCCCTGCCGGTAGAACACATCGTCGAGACCGAGAATGAGCAGATTGAACAGGTTGCTCCCGAGCACGTTGCCGATGCCGAGGTCGATGGCGCCGAGACGCACGGCGGCGAGCGACACGACGATCTCCGGCAACGACGTCGTGATGGCGATGAAGAGGCTGCCCACGAACGCTTCTCCCAGTCCGGTCTGACGCGCGAGGTCGGCGCCCAGCCGAGGCAGCCAGAGCGCCGCGCCAACCACCAGCGCCGCCGCGACCGCATAGTGCACGATCGCGGTGCGCAGCCGGATCTGCTCGTACTGCAGTTCCTCGGCCACCTCGCGCACCTCGCGCGCCCGCCGGTGTCGCTCGTGCGTGAAGATGAGGCGCATGGCTACGAAGTACACGACCATGAGTGCCGGCGTGTAGAGGCCGACCCAGCCGATGACGGGCAGCCCGTCGCCGGCGAGCAGGCCGAGCCCGGCGATCCCGGTGAGCAGCAGCCCGAAGCCAATCGACAGCGCGTGTCCCTGGTGGGCCCGCGTGCTGAGGGGCTCGGGCTGGACCGCGTCCATGAGCGAGAGGATCAGCAGGTTGAACATGCAGCTGCCGAGGACGTCCCCGACGGCGATATCGGGGAGCGCCGCCAGCGCCGTCGCGCCGAAACCGGTGAACAGCTCGGGCAGGCTGGTGGTCGCGGCCAGCAGCACCACACCCACCCAGCTCCGGCCGAGGCCGGATTTCTCCCCGAGCACGTCGCCATAGCGCGCCAACCGCACGCCGGCAACGACGATCACGAGCGCAGTCGCCGCGAACTGGATCCAGATCATCGTCGCTGGCCTGCGGACTCGTGGTGACGCCACGCCACACGGGAAGTCGTCTCCGCCAGCGCCCACGCCAGCAGGGCGCCGCCGCCGACGACCCCCCACAGTTCCACGGGCAAGCGGGCATTCCCGAGGAGATCTGCGACCACCGGCACCGAAGCGGCGACGACCTGGATGACCACGCCGGCGACGACCGCCGCATGCAGGTAGGGATTGGGACGCGGGCGCAGCCAGGTATGACGCGACGGGTAGGTCAGCAGCAGCTGGCCGACGGCCATGAAGTGGAAGGTTACCGCGCGCCCAACCTCGAGCGAGTATCCCAGCCACGGCACGAGACCGAGTATGCCGAGCGCGAGCAGGGCCTTCATGGTGCCCGCACCGACCACGAAGCGTAGCGACGGCCTGTCCAGCAGTGGCGCACCGGGCGGGTGCGGCGGCTGCCGCATGACGCCGGGCGTGCGATCGAACGCCAGCGCCAGCGCGGGGACGCCGTCGGTCATGAGATTGATCCAGAGGATCTGCGCCGCCGTCAGCGGCATCATCAGCGCCCCCGCCTCGTCGCGCAGGTCGAGCGCGAACGCGAGGAGGGCGCCGGCCGCCACCAGCAGCACTTCCGACAGATTGGTCGAGAACAGGAAGCGAAGGAACTTCTGGACGTTCTCGTAGATGCCGCGGCCTTCCTCGACGGCGCTGACGATGGTGGCGAAGTTGTCGTCGAGCAGGACGAGATCCGCCACCTCCCGGCTGACATCGGAGCCGCGCTGACCCATCGCCACGCCGACATCCGACCGCTTCAGCGCGGGAGCATCATTGACGCCGTCCCCCGTCATCGCGACGATCTGTCCCTGCGCCTGCAGCAGTTCGACGAGCTGCAGCTTCTGCTCCGGCCGCACGCGGGCGAAGACGTCCACCTCGGCGAGCGCCTCCACGAGCGCGGCGCCCCGGTACTCGGCGAGGTCCTCACCGGTGAGCACGCGCGCGTCACGAATGCCGATCAAGCGCGCAATTGCCAGGGCGGTCGCCGGATGATCGCCGGTAACCATGATGACTCTGACGCCGGCCGCCC
The DNA here is from genome assembly GCA_963707795.1 of uncultured Acidobacteriota bacterium. Classification (GTDB taxonomy): domain Bacteria; phylum Acidobacteriota; class Vicinamibacteria; order Vicinamibacterales; family UBA2999; genus JACCSI01. The sequence continues at coordinate 4,182,894 of OY970174.1, forward strand.
GTGCGGTCGCCACGGCCGCGGCGACCTCCGGGCGCGGCGGGTCCCAGAACAGGACGAGGCCGAGCAGCGACAGGTCGTCTTCGCGCTCGCCCTGGCCCCACGCCACGGCGAGCACGCGAAACCCCTCGTGTGCGTAGCCGTCGGCCTTGGCCGTCCACGACTGGCGGTCGTCGGCCGATAGCGCGCAGCGCCGCAGCAGCACTTCTGGCGCGCCCTTGAGGTAGCTCACCGGTGCGCCCTCTTCCCTGACGGTGACGCGAGCGAACTTCCAGGCGCTGTCGAATGGCCGTGCCGACACTGGCACGTGTTCCCGCCGCACGCGCACGATGTCCACCCCACTGGCCGCGGCATGCCGCAGCAGGCCGAGCTCGAGCGGATCGCCGGCGCCGGTCGCCAGGTCGGCATCGTTCGCAAGCACGGTGGCCGTGAGGGCGCGCGGCCGATCGAACGTGTCGAGCGTCCGCACGTCCATGCGGCTCTCGGTCAGCGTGCCCGTCTTGTCGGTCGCAATCACGGTGACCGACCCGAGTGCCTCCACGGCGGAGAGTCGGCGGACCACCGCCCGGTCCCTGGCCATGCGCTCGACACCGAGCGCCAGGGTCACCGTGAGCACCGCCGGCAGCCCTTCGGGCACGGCGGCCACGGCCAGCGCCACCGCGAAGATGATCATCTCGGGCGCGCGGCCGATCCCCTCGGCGATCGTGCCGGCGGCCCCGAGCGTGGCGGCGAGCGCGAGCACCCAGCGCGCAATCTGCCGGCCCAGGTGATCCACGCGGCGCTCCAGCGGCGTCCTCGCCGCCTCGATGTCCCCCAGCATGGTGGCCAGCCGTCCCATTGCGCTGGAGCGGCCCGTTCTCGACACGGCCAGATAGGCGTTGCCGCGGACCAGCAGGGTGCCGCTGAAGGCCTCGTCGCCGGTGCCCTTGTCGACGGCGATGGACTCGCCGGTGAGGAGCGACTCGTCCAGCATGGCGCCGTGTGTGTCCACCAGCGTCCCGTCCGCGGGCACACGGTCGCCCGCTTCCAGGCGGACCGAGTCGCCCGGCACGATCTCCGCCGTCGGCAGGTGGACGAGCGCGCCGTCGCGGAGTACCCAGGCCCTCGCGCCGGCCAGCGCCTGCAAATGAGCCAGTGCGGCTTCCGACCGCTGCTCCTGATAGAGGCCGAGTGCGGCGTTGAACAGGAGAATCAGCGCGATGGCCGTCGCTTCAATCGGCCAGGCGTGCGCCTCTTCGTACAGCCACAGGCCCAGGTCGAACGCGAGGGCGAACAGCAGGATGTAGATGAGCGGACTCTGGAACTGACGCGCGAACCGCCGCCACAGCGGATCGCGCGCGCGCGCGGGCAGGGCGTTCGGCCCGCTGCGCGCGAGGCGTTCGGCGGCGTCGGCGGCGGACAGGCCGTTCGTGCGAACCCCACCGGCCGCGGAAGCCCTCTCTTCCATCGCGGGCCGGTCTCAGGCGCGGACGGTGAGCACGGGACAGGTCGCCGCGCGCACCACGTGCTGTGTGTTCGACCCGTACAGCATCAGCTCGATCCCGCCGGTGCCATGCGTGCCCATCACGATGAGGTCGACCTTCGCTGCCGCCGCGCGCTGCAGCACTTCCTTGTAGACGCGATTGAGGGCCACGACCTCTTCAATCACGCACGCGGTCCGCGGCTCGCCGGCCAACTGGTCGTGCAGCCGTTCGCGGGCATGGTCGATGAAATGCTGCCGGCGCGTGCGGATGTCGGAGTCGACGTGCTCGCAGGGCTCTTCCGGCTCCAGGTACTCGAGCGCGGACAGGACCGTGATGCATCCTCCCGCCTGACGCGCCAGGTCGAGCGCGTAGTGGAGGGCGCTCAGCGCCGACGGCGAATAGTCGATTGGACAGAGGATCTTCTCGAACACCAGCGACCCCGACGTCATCGCCGGTGCCGACGGTGGAACCGTGAGGACCGGACAGGTTGCGGTGCGAACGACCTTCTCCGTGACCGAGCCCAGGAGCAGGCGGTGAAAGCCACCGGTGCCGTGCGTCCCCAGGACCAACAGGTCCGCGCGCATCTCCGCGGCGCAGCCCACGATGCGTTCGGCGGCACCGCCTGCCAGCACCAGCGGCCGAACATCGAGGGCGGCCGCACCGGCGTGCGCGATCGAACGGTCCACCTTCGCCAGCAGGTCGGCCCGCGACCCGGGGTGTGGGACGGGTCCGCTGTCGCCGGGCCGGACGACTTCGTTGAACCTGGGCGCGACATGGAGAACGGTCAGGGGCGCCGCATAGCGCGCGGCGAATGCCGCCGCATAGGTCAGCGCCCGCGCCGACATGTCGGAGAAATCGATGGGGCACAGGACGTGCCTGAACGTGACCACGGTGCCACTCCCTTCCTGCTGGCCGGAGGGTCGCGAACGCGCCGCTGGGCGCGGCGCCGTCCGAAGGCCGCGACACCCGCGTCGCCTCACAGGATGCCGCAGCGGGCCTCCACGTGACCAGAAGAATTCGCAGGCACGCGTCACCGGGTATCGCACGCGCGCCACATCCTGTATAACAGCGGCGCGACGTGTCGCCGGCCTGTCATCACGGGCACGCCGGCGCGCGCGGGAGGCGATGCTCTTCGTGTACACCGTGAACAGTGTTCTGATCGCGCTCGTCCTGTTCGCCCTGATTCTTGCCGCCAACGAAGCGGGATATCGCTTCGGCCGCGGGTCGCGCCCGCCAGACGAGGGCCGCAAGTCGCAGACCACGGCCATTCAGGCGGCGATGCTCGGTCTGCTGGCGCTGCTCCTGGGGTTCACGTTCACGATGGCGCTGCAACGGTTCGATCAGCGCAGCGAGGCAGTGATCGTGGAGGCCAACGCCATCGGCACCGCAGCGCTGCGCGGCGAGTTGTTGCCCGGTGACCTCGCGCGCCAGGCGCGCGCACTCCTCGGGCAGTACGTCGACCTCAGGCTGCGGGCGGGGGACGTCGACCTGGCGCACCAGGAACAGCGGCGCGAGGCGCATGCCGCGGCCGGCCGCCTCCAGCAGCAACTGTGGACGATCGCGCTGCGCGCCTCCGAGGCCGACCCGCGTCCCACGACCACCGGCCTGTTCATCCAGGCGGTGAACGACCTGATCGACGCCTACGGCCGCCGCCACGCGGCGCTGCAGAAGCACGTGCCGCAGGTGGTCTTCATCCTGTTGTTCGCGGTGTTCGTCATCGCCGGCGCCATCCTCGGCTACGCCGGCGGCCTCATGGGCTCGCGGCCGCTGGTTGCCACCGTCGCCATGGCAATGCTCATCGTCCTGGTGATCTTCCTGATCATCGACCTCGATCGTCCCCGGCGCGGGCTGATCCGCGTCAGCCAGGACAGCATGCTCGACGTGGCGGCGGCACTCGCCGCGCCGTGAGCGTCGTCGGGCGGCGCGCCCTTGGGACGCTGAAGCAGGACCAGATCGCGCGACGCGGCGCCCGGATCGCCAGGCGCGAGGAGTGAGCATATTGGCCATATGTGAGCGACGAGCAACGCCGCGAGGCGGGATGCCCCGTCCGCGAGATGGTCCTGCTTCAGCGTGAACGGGCCACTAGCGGCGGACTTCCGGCAGCCGCGCGATCACCGCGCCGGACGGGTCGCGGAACTCGATGCGCGGGTCGCCGCCGGCGTCGACGGTGAGCGTCAGGCGCGGCCGCCCCTCGGCGTCGGAGAGCACGACGCTGGCCGCCTGGTCGGGGTTCTTGCCGACGAAGAGCCGCTGCGGGCCGGCGGGGGCGCTGGCGCGCGCCGCCGCGATCGCCGCGTCCCGATCGGGCCCGGCCGGCCGCTTGTTGGCCTCGTTCAGCCTGGCGATGAGCTCGCTCAGCCGTACCGTGTCGGACCGATCCCAGACCTCGAGTCCTGCTGAACGACGCCCCGCCGATTCCGTGTAGCGCAGGCCGATGGTCTGATCCTGCTTGAACTGGTCGAACATCAGGCCCGCGCTGGCGCGCGCACGGCCGTCCACCAGGGTGCCCGCGTACGTCAGGCCACCGACCTCGTCCCCCTCGTCGTTGAAGAACAACAGGCCGGCGACCGGTCGCGGGCGGTCGATCGTCACCCCGTCCATCACGCCGGGATGCATGCGCGCCTTGTTGGCAATCACCATGCGCAGCGTGCCGTCGGCGTCCACGACGTTGAGCCGTTCGACCGAGACCTCGCCGAGATTGCGTACGGCCGGCGCCTGGCGGAACGCCGCGACGGCGAGCACGACGAGGACGAGCGAACTGACGAGGGCGTAGATTCGAAGGAATCGAAGCTGGCGGCGGAGTGAATGGCGCACGGGAACCTCCGGCGTCATTCTACGGGCCCCCATCGTTCTCGCCGGCGCCCGCCGGCCCTCGACCCGGCCGGTGCGGTCGAGGCAGAATGAGGAAGACTCGCACCGCCAATCGGAGGTCGCCATGCGATCCGAGCTTCGCTACGCCGTACGCCAGCTTCTCAGGTCGCCAGGGTTTTCCCTCGTCGCCATCCTCGGCCTCGCGCTCGGGATCGGCGCCACGGTGGCGCTGTTCAGCGTCGTCAACGCCGTGTTCCTCCGCCCGCTGCCGTATCCGGAGTCGGACCGCCTGGTCACGCTGACGTCGACGCACGAGGCGCAGAACCTGCTGCGCGTGGGTTTTTCGTATCCCCGGTTTCTCGAGGTGCAGCAACGGCAGGAGGTGTTCAGCGATCTCGGGCTGTCGGCCTTCAACGCGTTCACGCTGACCGGACGCGGCGATCCCGAGCAGCTGCTCGGGCTGCATGCGTCGGCCGCCCTGCTGCCGACGCTGGGTCTCGAGCCGACCCTGGGACGCAACTTCTCGGCCGACGAGGACCGGCCGGGTGGTGAAGGGGTGGCGCTGGTCAGCCACGCGATGTGGCAGCAGCGCTTCAATGGCGATGCGGCAATCCTCGGGCAGGCGCTCACGCTCGACGGAGCGCCGTACACGATCATTGGCGTCCTCCCCGAGGCGGCGTCGGCGTTTCCGTTGAATCAGCTCCAGATCTGGGTGCCGCGTCCCGCCGAGGTTCCCTATCTCGTGCCCGCGCAACTGGACAACGGCGCGTATGTGTTCCAGGTCGTGGCGCGGCTCCGTCCGGGCGTCTCGCTCGAGCAGGCGCGCGAGGCGATGAACGTCATCGCGGCCGGCTATCGCACGGCGCACCCGTCCAATGTGGACGCGCCGTCGACGATCGAAGTCCGGCGGGTCCTGGACAATGCCGTCGGCGACGAGCGGCAGAGTTACCTGATGCTGTTCGCCGCGGTCGCCTGCGTGCTGCTGATCGCGTGCGCGAACATCGCCAACCTGATGCTGGCGCGCTTCGCCGGCCGCCGCAAGGAGATTGCCGCGCGTTTCGCCCTCGGCGCGAGCCGGGCCGACGTGATGCGCCAGCTCCTGACCGAGAGCCTGGTCGTGGCGGTGCTCGGCGGCGCGGTCGGCGTGCTGCTGGCGCAGTGGGCGCTCGGCGCGGTCGTCGTGCTGGGCGCCGACCTGATTCCGCGCGCGGTGGAAATCGGCATCGACCCGGTGGCGCTCGGCTTCGCGTGGGTGGTGACGCTCGTCACCGGGCTGGCCATCGGCCTGCTCCCGGCGTGGCAGGCGGCGCGCGTGAACGTGAACGAGACGCTGAAGGAAGCCAGCCGCGGATCGACCGGCGGCGGCCAGCGCCTGCGCGGCGGCCTGCTGGTGGCCGAGGTGTCGCTGTCGCTCGTCCTGCTGATCGCGGCCGGACTGCTGCTCACCAGCTTCACCCGTCTGCAGCGCGTCGAGCCCGGGTTCGAGCCCGCCGGGGTCTTCACGGCGCAACTGGCGCTGTCGCCGCAGCGCTACGAGGGAGACAGCCTGGTCGCGTTCTACGAACAGCTGTACCAGCGCCTGTCGTCGCTGCCCGGCGCCACGTCGGCGGCGCTGACCGATCGCGTCCCGCTCACCGGCGCGCAGACCCCGGCGCCGGTGGCCGTCGTCGGCCGGCCGGTGCCGCCGATGAGCGAGCGCCCGCAGGCGAACCGGCACCTGGTGTCGCCGCGCTACTTCAGCACGCTGGGCATTCCGATTCGCGCCGGCCGCGACTTCGACGAGCGCGACAGCGCGCGGGTCCCGCACGTCTCGATCGTGAACGAAACCTTCGCCCGGCAGCACTTCCCGGGCGAGGATCCGATCGGCCGGACGCTGATCACCGGCATGGGGCAGATGCCGTCGCAGATCGTCGGCCTCGTCGCCGACGTGCGCAGCACCAGCCTGAACACGCCGCCCGAAGCCGACTATTTCCTGCCGGCACTGCAGCGGCCGGAGACGTTCACCAACATCCTGGTGCGGACGACGATCGCCCCGGCGGCGATGGCGCCCGCGGTGCGCGAGGCGCTGCGCGCGGTGGATCCGAACCTGCCGCTGCTCGAGCCGGACACGCTCGAGGCCCGCATCGCCGAGACGATGGCCGCCCGCCGGCTGGCGCTGCTGCTGCTGGCGAGCTTCGCGGCGCTGGCGCTGCTCCTCGCCAGCCTCGGCGTGTACAGCGTGATGGCCAACCTCGTCGCCTACCGCACCAATGAGATTGGCATTCGCATGGCCCTCGGCGCGTCGCCGGGCGCCGTCATGCGGATGGTGCTCGGCCACAGCCGCCGGCTCACGCTCGCCGGCATCGTCCTCGGCGGCGCGGCGGCGCTCGCGGTGTCGCGGCTGATGCAGCAGGCGCTGTTCGAGGTCGATGCCGCGGACCCGCTCGTCTACCTCGCGGTCGCGGCCACCCTGTTGCTGGTCGCCGAGGGCGCGTCGTTCTTCCCCGCCCGCCGCGCCACGCGCGTCGACCCGGTGATTGCGCTGCGCAGCGAGTGAAGGCGAACGGCAGGGTACCCGACCCGGCGTAACGGCTGACGTCCCGCACGCGATCGCGCGCGGCCAGGGTTGAGATCGCGGCGCCGGTCCAGACCATCCGCTTCGTCGGTTCCAGGCGGCGTTCCTCGCTGAGTAGATCTCGGCAGATTCTCCCACGCCGAGGTCGCCGGCCAGCGGTGGCTTTTGCAGCCGCCGTGCAACCTGCGAGGGCGACTCAGAGACGACTCAGCGACGATCCCGAGTTTTCCCTGAGTCGTCTTCGAGTCGTCTCTGAGTCGATCCCGGCGCGAACCTGTTGCACCGGCTCACGTTCGGAGACGCCAGCGCGTTGCGCCACCTGCGGTTCTCCGTTAGAGTGACGATCATCCATCGTGTCCCGCATTGTCTGGATTCAGAGCCGTCTGGGTGATCCCGACGGACGGCTGGCGGAGCTGCTTCGGCCGCACGGCCTCGAGGTCGTGCGCGCGGCCCCACCCGAGACCCCCGACGTCGTCGTCCGCGACTGGACGCCCGGCGAAGCGCCGCTTCCGGAAGCGGCCGCCTGGGCGCACGCACTGCCGCCGGCGCAGGTGTCCCTCGCGCCGCACGAGCGCCTCGATCGCGTCCTGGCGCACCCCTTCGCCGACGCCCTGAGCGACGTCATTCTCCTACCGGCGCTGCCGGGCGACTTGGCGCTCGCCATCGTGCGCAGCCTCGCCCGCCGCGATCACTACCTCGATCGGCGGCCCGACCCCGGCGCCGTCGCCGAGCCCGACGGCGGCCTGGTGGGGGAGAGCCCGCCGCTGAAGCTGGCCATCGAGCTGGCGCGCCAGGTCTCGTCGAGCGCCGACACGAGCGTGCTCATCCAGGGTGAGAGCGGCACCGGCAAGGACCTGCTCGCGCGGCTGGTGCACGCGCTCACGCCGAGCCGGCGGCACCGCGCGTTGGTCGCCCTGAACTGCGCCGCCATCCCCTCCGACCTCCTCGAGGCCGAGCTCTTCGGCTTCGAGCGCGGCGCCTTCACCAACGCCGGCCGCGACAAGGCCGGGCTGATGGAGCTGGCGCACGGCGGCACGCTCTTCCTCGACGAGGTCGGCGAGCTGAACGTGGCGCTGCAGGCCAAGCTGCTGCACGTGCTCGAGACCGGCACCTTCCGCCGCCTCGGCGGCGTCGCCGAGCGCCACTCCAACTGCCGCGTCGTCGCCAGCACCAACCGCAACCTGCTCGACGCCCTGCAGCAGGGGCTCTTCCGCCTCGACCTCTATCACCGGCTGGCCGTCTTCACCATCCACACGCCGGCCGTGCGCGAGCGCCGCGAGGACATCATGCCGATGGCCACGCACTTTCTCGGCCGGTTCTCGGCGGCGATGCGCAAGCCGCTCGGCGGCTTCTCGCCGACGGCGCAGGCGCTGCTGATGGGCTATCCCTATCCCGGCAACGTCCGCGAGCTCCGCAACATCGTCGAGCGGGCGGTGATCGTCACGTCGGGGCCGCTCATCACGCCGAAGGACCTCGGTCTCGAGCTCGCCCTGATGGCCGACACCGCGCCGCTGGCCCCCACGGCCCCCGGCCCGGCGGCGGCACTGGTCCCGGCACGGCTGCCGGAGCCCGACGCCGCGGCGCGCCTGCAGGACAGCCTCGAGGAAGCGGAACGCCGGCAGATCGAGCGCGTGCTCGCCAGCGTCCGCGGCAACCGCGCCCAGGCGGCGCGGGCGCTGCAGATCTCGGTGCCCACGCTGTACAAGAAGATCCGCAAGTACCGCTTCGAGCTCGTCGGCCGCTGAGCGCCCGTTCCTTTCGCTTAAGTCCCTTTACGGTTCCTAAACAAATTTAACGGCCAGGTCGCGCGCACGCCCGTTTCACCAGCGTTGCGCCGCGGCGCATCCTTTGCACTACGCCGCACTCGCATCCCTGATGTTGTCACGCATGCCGCACATGATCCGCCACGCCGCTGGTGTCGCGCTCTTCGTGTTCCTGTGGGGCGCGGGCTCGCTGTCCGCGCAGGAAGCCATCCCGCTTTCGCTCGACCGCATCTTCGGCGGGCCCGCCGTGCGCGACCTCGCGTGGTCGCCCGACGGCACGCGCCTCGCGGGCACCGTCACCGGCGAGGGCTCCGCGCGCGTCACGCTCTTCGACGTCGTGTCTGGCGCGCGCACGCCGGTCACCGAGGGCAGCGGCGCGGTCTGGTCGCCCGACGGCCGCCGGCTCGCGTTCCTGCGCGGCGGCGACATCTGGACCGTCGAGGCCGCCGGCGGGACGCCGGAGCGTGTGACCTCGGGGCCCGAGGACGAGCGCCAGCTCCGCTGGTCGCCCGACGGCCGCCACCTGGCGTTTATGTCAACTCGCTCCGGGCACCAGGACGTGTGGGTGGTGCCGGCCGCGGGCGGCGCCGTGCGCAAGCTCACCGACCGGGCGATGCACCACGACGACTTCCGCTTCGGCCCCACCTGGTCGCCCGACGGCCGCGCCGTCGCCTTCGTCTCCAACAGGGCGAAGTGGGAGCAGGACGACCTCTGGATCGTTCCGGTCGAGGGTGGGCCGGCGCGCCAGCTGACGAAGGGCGTGCGCGTGATGTCGCAGCCGGTGTGGGCCGCCGACGGCCGCGCCATCGCCTTCAACGCGGTTGCCGAGGGCGAGTACCTGGTACGGCGACATGAGCGACATCTATGTCGCCGACGTCGCCACCGGCAAGGCGCGCAAGGTCCGCATGCAGGTCGAGGCCTCCGACCGCAACGGCAACCAGCCGATCTTCCTCTCGGCCGACGGCGCCACCGCCTACTTCGTGTTCCTGCAGCGCGGCGAGGCCAACCTCTGGGCCGTGCCGACGGCGGGCGGCGTGCCCACGCAGATCACCGACGCCGGCGGCAACATGCAGGGGATCGCGTTCTCGCCGGCCGCCGGCCGGTTCGCCTTCGTGCACTCCACGCCGACGCGCGCGGGCGTCCTGAAGGTAGTGTCCACCGCCGGCGGCGAGCCGCGGGCGCTGGCCGCCATCGGCCCGCTCTTCGCCAACCTCGAGCCGCCGGCCTCCATCTCGTACCGCAGCTTCGACGGCCTCTACATCCCGGGCTTTCTCTACCGGCCGCCCGGCTTCGACCCGGCCCGGAAGTACCCGTCGCTCGTCATGGTGCACGGCGGCGGCAACAACCTGACGATGAACGGGTTCAACGGGGTGGAGCAGTACCTCGCCGGCCGCGGCTACGTGGTGCTGGCGATCAACTACCGCGGCAGCTCGGGCTACGGCCGGCCGTTCCAGGAGATCGCCACCGGCGACTGGGGCGGCGGTCAGGCGCGCGACGCCGCGTCGGCGGCCGACTTCCTGCGCGCCCAGCCGTACTCCAGCGGCAAGGTGGGCATCTACGGCGGCTCGTATGGCGGCATCACCACGATGGCGGCCATCACGCTGGCGCCCGACACGTTCGACGCCGCGGTGCCGATGCGCGGCATCTACGACTTCGCGCCCGCCTGGGACGAGGCCGACCGCCTCGGCAAGCTGTTCTTCGAGGCGGGCCACGTCGGCACGCCGGCGCAGAACCCCGAGTCCTACCGCCGCTCGTCCTCGCTGGCGCGGGTGGCGCGCATCAAGACCCCGCTCCTCGTGATGCACGGCGGCCGCGACGTCCGCGCGCCGGCGCGTCAGCACAGCCTCCTCGTCGCCGCGCTGAAGCAGCACGGCAAGGTGTTCGAGGAGCGCGTCTACGGGGACGAGGCGCACGGCTTCGGCCCCGCCAGCCAGATCGACATGTACGGCCGGCTCGTGGAGTTCTTCGACCGCCACCTGAAGAGATGAGGAGTCACGACATGAGGGCATTCATCCTGCGCGGGATGCGCGCCGGCCTCGCCGCCGCCGCGCTCGCCGCGGCCGCCGCCTGTGGCGGCGCCTCGGAATCGGCCTCCGTGCCGTCGGCCGCGGCGCCGGCGTCCGACGACGCGCCGCTGACCTGGGAACGCTACCTTTCGCTGCCGTCGGTGAGCGCCTTCGAGTGGTCGCCCACCGGCACGCGCGTCGCCTACGTCGCGAGCGAGCAAGGCAAGTCGGGCATCTACGTCGTTGACGCGCTCGACGGGAAGGCGCCCGCGCGCGTCGCCGACGGCTCGGGGCCCGCCTGGTCGCCCGACGGCTCCACGCTCGCCTACCTCGCCGGCGGCGACGTCTGGACGGTACCCGCCTCCGGCGGCACGCCGGCGCGCGTCACCGAGGGACCGGAGAACGAGCGCGGCCTCGCCTGGTCGGCCGACGGCTCGCACCTGGTCTTCGTCTCCACGCGCGCCGGCGCGCAGGACGTCTGGACCGTGCCCGCTGCGGGCGGCGCGCCGCGCCAGCTCACCACCAAGACGATGGACGCCGACGAGGTGCGCTTCGAGGCGGAGCCGTCGCCGAAGGGCGACCAGATCGTGTTCGTCTCCAACCGCGCGGCGTGGGACCGCGACGACCTGTGGCTGGTGTCGGCGGCCGGCGGCGAGCCGCGGCGGCTGACCACCGCCATCCGCACGCGCTTCACGCCGGTCTGGTCGCCCGACGGATCGCGGATCGCGCTGCAGGCGTTCCGGCACGAGGAGTTCACCTACGGCGACATGACCGACCTCTACGTCGTGGACGTCGCCGCGCGCCGCGAGCGCAAGCTGCCGCTCCCGACCTACGTCTCCGGCCAGCCGGCCTGGTCGCCCGACGGCAAGGAGCTCATCGTCGGCGTCGTGGACCGGGCCGACACCAATCTCTGGCGCGTCGATCTCGAGGCGCCGCAGCACGCGACGCAGCTCACCTACGTCGAGGGGCAGATCGGCGACTACGGCTACTCGCCGGACGGCCAGTGGATCGCCTACCTGCACAGCTCGCCGGTGCGGCCGACGGCGCTGATGCTGATGCCGGCGCAGGGGGGCGCGGCGCAGCCGCTGGTGGACGTCGCGCCGCCGCTGCGGGACCTCCGCGCGCCGCGGAAGGTGGCCTACCGCTCGTACGACGGCAAGTACATCCAGGGCTTCCTCTACCTGCCGCCGGGCGTGGAGAAGCCGGGGGCGACGTTCCCCAGCCTGATCCAGGTGCACGGCGGCGGCACCAATCTCTACCGCAACGGCTTCAACCCGATCGAGCAGCTGTTCGCGCAGAAGGGGTTCGTGGTGCTGGCCATCAACTACCGCGGTAGCTCGAGCTACGGCCGCGGCTTCCAGGATCTCTCCACGCTCGACTGGGGCAACGGCCAGGCGGAGGATGCCGCCGAGGCGGCGCGCTACCTGCGCTCGCTGCCGATCTCGAACGGCAAGGTCGGCATCTACGGCTACAGCTACGGCGGCATCACGACGATGGCGGCGGCGGCGCGGTTCCCGGACGCCTTCGACGCGGCGGTGCCGATGGCCGGGATCTACGACTTCGCGATGGCCTACAAGCCGGCCGACCGCGTCGGCAAGCTGTTCTACGAGCTCGGGCACGGCGGCAGCCCGGAGGACAACCCGAAGGCCTACGCCCAGTCGCGCACGCTGAGCCACATCGCCACGGTGAAGGCACCGGTGCTGGCGCTGCACGGCGAGGCCGACGTGCGCGCGCCGTTCGAGCAGCACGGCCTGCTGGTGGCCGAGCTGAAGAAGCACGGCAAGGTGGTGGAGGCGCACACTTATCCGGGCGAGCCGCACGGCTTCCGCAGCCTGGCCAACCGCGCCGACCTCTACGTCCGGTGCGAGACCTTTATGAACAAGTACCTGCGGACGCCTGCAAGCTGACATTGGTGTCCTCATCCTTCCCGAAGCAAAGACTTAGCAGTGAGGTGCTCATGAAACGTAATTTGCTCGTTCTGCTGGCGGTGACGGCGTTCGCCGTCGCCGCGGACACCCTCGTCCTGGCGCAGTCGTTCGAGCGCTCGCGCGTCGAGGGGCTGGTCGCCGACGAGTCGGGCGGCCTGCTGCCAGGCGTCACCGTGGTGGTGCGCAACGCCGACACCGGCCTCGTGCGCGAGGTGGTCACCGATTCGGACGGCCGCTACGTCGTGCCCGGGCTGCCGCCGGGCAGCTACGAGGTGCGGGCCGAGCTCTCCGGCTTCCAGCCGGCGCTGCAGCAAAACGTGACGTTGCAGGTCGGGCAGACCACGTCGATCAACCTGACGCTGAAGGTGGGCACAGTGTCCGAGCAGGTGACGGTGGTCGGCGCCGCGCCGCTGATCGAGACCTCGAAGTCAGACTTCAGCAGCGTCGTCGACACGCAGCAGATCGACAACCTGCCGATCAACGGCCGCAACTTCCTCGACTTCGCCACGCTGACGCCGGGCGTGGTGCTTAACCAGAGCACGGCCATCAACGGCATCGGCGCCAACGTCGCCGGCGCCCGCAGCCGTAACGGCAGCGTGCTGGTCGACGGCTTCAACAACCTGGACGATGGCTTCACCTCGCCGCGGCTGATCTACAGTCAGGAGGCGATCCAGGAGTTCCAAGTGCTGACGCTCGGCTTCGGCGCCGAGTTCGGCCGCGCCACCGGCGGCATCGTCAACGCCATCACCAAGAGCGGTAGCAACAACTTCGAGGGCCGGCTGTTCACCTACTTCCGCGACAAGTCGCTGAACGCGCGCAACGCTTTCGAGCAGGGCGAAAAGGCCGGCTTCCGCCGCTGGCAGGCCGGCGGCACGGCCGGCGGCCCGATCAAGCACAACCGGCTGTTCTACTTCGGCTCGTTCGAGCGCCAGGACTTCAGCGCCCCGACTGTGGTCACCATCGCGCCGGCGACGGCGTCGCTCGTCGGCCTCGACGCGAGCGAGCTCGGCGCGCAGCAGAAGCGCGACGACTACAACGCCTTCTTCAGCAAGGTCACGCACAACGCGTCGGCCAACGACTTCCTCGAGTACACTTTCGCCCACAGCCGCTTCATCCGCGCCAACCTGACCAACGTCGGCGGCCTCACCGCGCCCTCGGCCGGCACCGGCACGCGCGCCCACGACTACCTGGTGGCCGGCAAGTGGACGCGCGTCTTCGCGGGCGGCCGGGTGGTGAACGAGCTGCGCGCCTCCTACAACCCGCGCCACTTCTGGGTCGACCCGCAGGGCGTCGGCCCGCGCGTGGCGATCTCCGGCGTCGCCACCTGGGGCCGCGCCACCAACTCCCCGAACGAGCAGACGACGCGGCAGGGGCAGATCATCAACCACCTGCACATGACCGCGGGACGGCACGACATCAAGGTCGGCGTCGACTTCTACCCGGTGGACTACGAGATCTACTTCCCGGGCGGCGAGTTCGGCTCCTACTCGTTCGCCAGCCTGGCGGCGTTCCAGACCGGCAACTACATCAGCTACTCGCAGACCTTCGGCGAGAACGTGTTCACGCTGCCGCACGCCTTCTACGCCGGCTTCGTGCAGGACTCGTGGCGGCTGCGATCGAACGTCACCGTCAACCTCGGCCTGCGCTACGAGTACGAGTCGCAGCCGACCTGGAACGGCATCGAGTACCCGAGCGACGGCAACAACTTCGGGCCGCGCGGCGGGTTCGCCTGGGATCTGAAGGGCAACGGCCGCCTGGTGCTGCGCGCCGAAACCGGCCTGTTCTACGACAAGAACTTCGGCAACATCCCGCTCAACACCTTCCGCGGCGGCGAGGGGGTCACGCGCGCCTACAGCTTCCTCGGCCCGGCCGCGGCCGGCGCGCCGCGCTACCCGGCGGTGCTGACCAGCGAGCCCGACGCCTCGGCGCTCGGGTCGAGCAACGTCCGCATCATGGTCGAGGACGCCTCCATCCCGCAGGCCTGGCAGAGCAGCGTCGGCCTCGACGTGGCGCTCGGCGCCGACACCGCGGCCACCATCTCGGTGCTGCGCAACGACCAGACCCGCCAGTACGTGAACCTGACCCGCAACCGGCTCGAGCTGATCGACGGCGTCCGCCGCCGGCCCGACCAGACGCGCGGCACGATCAGCGTCTACGAGCCGTCCGGCGTGTCGCTCTACAACGCGCTCAGCATCGAGCTGCGGCGCCGGCTGTCCGACGGCCTGCAGCTGCACGGCAGCTACACCCTCGGCCACGCCAAGGCCGACTCCAACGACTTCGGCAGCGGCTACGTGGACGAGAACAACCGGCAGTGGGAGTACGGCCCGGCGCCCGACGACGTCCGCCACAACTTCGTGGTCAACGGCACCTACCAGGTGCCGCGCACCGGGCTCAGCCTGGGCGGCATCTTCCGCTTCAACACCGGCCGGCCGTACAGCGCCAGCGCCGGCGCCGACCTGAACGGCGACGGCGTCAACAACGATCGCGCCCCCGGCTTCGAGGACCAGCCGAACTCGTTCCGGATGGACTCCCTCTACCGCACCGACATCCGGCTCGCGTATCGTGTGGCGATGCCGGGCGACCGCCGGCTGGAGCTGATTGGCGAGATGTTCAACGTGTTCAACCAGACCTACTTCACGTCGGTGAACACCACATGGGGCACCACCTCGACGCCGCGCACCACCTTCGGCCAGCCGCTGACGGCGGCCGATCCGCGGGTGGCGCAGCTCGGGTTCCGCCTCATCTTCTAACGATCCGGAGCGTGCCGGTGACCGAGTCCCACGTCGGGGCGCTGCCCGCCAGCGCCGTCGATCCGCAGCAGGTCCTCGACCTCGCTGCGGATCTCATCCGCATCCCGACCGTCAACGGCGCCGGCGAGGCGGCGGCCGTCGCCACCATCACCGCGCTGCTGCGGCGGGAGGGGATCCCGTACCGGGTCGAAGAGGTGCTGCCCGGGCGCCCCAATCTGATCGTCGAGCTCGGCGACGGCGACGGCCCGGTGCTCTGGTTCAACGGCCACCTCGACACCGTCCCGATCGGCAACCGGCTGGCGTGGTGCCGCGAGCCGTTCGGCGGCGACATCCACGAGGGGCGCCTCTACGGGCGCGGCGCGTCCGACTGCAAGGGCGGCGTGGCGGCGATGATCCACGCGGCGATCGCGCTGCAGCGCAGCGCCATCCCGCTGCACGGCTGCCTGCGGCTGACGGCGGTGATGGGCGACGAGGAGGGCTGGGTCGGCATTCGCCACCTGCTCGACGCCGGCGTGGCCTGCGACGCCTTCGTCAGCACGCAGTGGTCCACCGCCCGGCAGATCGCGCTCGGCTACCGCGGCCTGTGCTGGCTCGAGATCACCACGCACGGGCGGATGGCGCACGGCAGCCGCCCCTCGTCGGGCGTCAACGCCGTCGAGCAGATGGTGGACCTGGTGCTGCCGGCGCTGCGCGCGCTGGAGCTGCCGGGCGGCGACGCCACGCCGGTGGCCATCCCCGGGCCGAGCGTCAACCTGGCGACCCTGACCGGCGGCGAGGCGCCGAACATCGTGCCCGACCTGTGCCGGGCCACGCTCGACTACCGGCTCGTGTCGGGGCAGTCGAGTGCCGAGGTGGTGACGGCGGTGGATGCCGCGCTCGACGCGCTGCGCGCCGCGCATCCGCAGCTGCGCGTCGAGCGCCAGGTCGTGCTGCGCGCCGAGCCGCTCTTCACCGATCCCGACTGCGAGCTGGTGCGCGCCCTGAGCCGGGCGGTCGCCCGCGTGAGCGGCAAGCCGGCCACCTACTTCGGCAAGACCGGCACCGCCGACGCCAACCTCGTGCACGAGCGGCTGCAGGTGCCGGTCGTCGCCTACGGCCCGGGCAACGATCGCGGCCACGGCCCCGACGAGTGGGTGGCGGTCGAGGACCTCGTCAACGTGGCGCGCGTCTACGCGGCCTTCGCCGCGGATTTCCTCGCGGCACGCCCGTGAGCGCCGGCCGGACGCTGCTGCGCGCGCGCTGGCTGTTCGACGGCGCGTCGCCGCGGCCGCTCGACCACGGCGCCGTCCTCCTCGAGGGCGACCGCATCGCCTGGGTGGGGCCGGCGGCCGCCGCGCCGCAGCAAGAGGGAACCGTCGCCATCGACCGCGGCGACGAGACCCTGATGCCCGGGTTCATCGACGCCCACACCCACCTGGCGCTCATCCCCGGCCTCGGCAACCAGGCGCAGCAGATGGCCGCCAGTCCGGTGGAGCTGATGCTGCGCTCGGTGGGAAACATCCGCCGCGATCTGCTGAGCGGCGTGACCACGATGCGGATCCTCGGCGAGCGCGAGTTCAACGACGTCGCCTGCCGGCGCGCGATCGAAGGCGGCCTGGTGCCCGGGCCCGACCTGGTGATCGCGGCGCGGGCGCTGAAGCCGAGCAACGGCCACGGCGCCTCGCCGGTGGCCGCCGACGGCCCCGAGGCCATCCGCCGCATCGTGCGCGAGAACTTCAAGGCGGGCGCTGAGTGGGTGAAGCTGTTCGTCACCGGCGGCATCAGCAGCGGCGACACCGACCCCGACTACTGCGGCTACTCGCGCGAGGAGATCCGCACCGCGGTGGAGGAGGCGGCGCGCGTCGGCCGCGGCGTGGCGGTGCACGCGCACGGCGGCCCCGGCGTCCGCCTGTGCATCGAGGAAGGCGTGCGCACCATCGAGCACGGCGCGTTCATCAGTGCCGAGGACCTGGCGCTGATGCAGGCGCGCGGCGTCTGGCTGGTGCTCACCAACACCATCCTCTTCCACCCCGAAGGGCTGGCCAAGCGCGACTTCGACGTGCCGTCGATCCGCGCCAAGATCCTGCGCGGCCGCGAGATGCTGAGCGGCACCTTCCGCCGCGTGCTCGACTCCGGCGTCCGCTACGCGCTTGGCACCGACGGCATGCACGGCCGCCTGCCGGAGGAGATCCTCCAGGTGGTGGCGTTCGGCGCCGAGCCGGCGCAGGCGCTGCGCGCCGCCACCGGCTGGGGCGCCGAGGCGATCGGCGTGGCCGCCAGCCGCGGCACGCTGGAGCCGGGCAAGCGCGCCGACGTCATCTCGGTGCGCGGCAACCCCTTCGACGACATCCGCTGCGTCACCGCCCGCGGCTGCCTGTACAAGAACGGCGAGTCGTTCGCGGAGCTGTCGGCATGCTGAACTCCGCCTTCGGCTACGTCGAGGCGCACCGGCAGCATTGCCTGGACGGGTTGATGCGGCTGCTGCGCCAGCCGAGCATCAGCACCCTCGGCGTCGGCCTCGACGAGTGCGCGGAGCTGCTGCGCGGCGAGATGGAGGCGGTCGGCCTGAGCGCCCGCATCATCGCCACCTCGGGCAGCCCGATCGTCTTCGGCGAGCGGCGCGTCCCCGGCGCCCGCCGCACGCTGCTGCTCTACGGCCACTACGACGTGCAGCCGGTCGATCCGCTCGACCAGTGGGAGTCGCCGCCGTTCGAACCGACCATCCGCAACGGCCGCATCTACGCCCGCGGCAGCGGCGACAACAAGGGGCAGCACTTCGCCCACCTGAAGGCGATCGAGGCGGTGCTCGCCACCGCCCCCGACCTGCCGGTGAACGTCAAGGTGCTGCTCGACGGCGAGGAGGAGAAGGGGAGCCCGAACCTGGCGGCGTTCGTCCGCGAGCACCGCGACCTGCTCGCCGCCGACTACGTCTACACCTCCGACGGCCCCTACCACCCCTCCTGGCGGCCGATCATCCGCTGCGGCGTGCGCGGGATCCTGTTCATCGAGCTGGAGGTGCGCGGCGCCAACCGCGACCTGCACTCCGGCAACTGGGGCGGCAACGTCCCCAACCCGGCGTGGGGGCTGGTGCAGCTGCTGGCGGCGATGAAGGGGCCGGACGAGCGCGTGCGCATCCCCGGCTTCTACGACGAGGTGCGGCCGGCCAACGCCGTCGAGCGCGACCTGGTGCGGCTGATCCCGCTCGACGAGGCGGCGATCTGCCGCGACCTCGGCGTGCCGGCGCTGGCCGGCGAGCCCGGCCTCTCCTACTACGAGCGCATGCTCTTCAACCCGACCCTCAACATCAACGGCCTCGGGTCGGGCTACGTCGGCGCCGGCAGCAAGACGATCATCCCGTCGGTCGCCCGCGCCCGCCTCGACGTGCGCCTGGTGCCCGACCAGGACCCCGACGTCATCGACGGGCGCATCCGCGCCTTTCTCGAGCGCGCCGGCTTCGGCGACGTGATCTACCGGCCGCAGCACCGGATGTGGCCGTCGAAGACGCCGGCCGACCACCCGTTCGCGCAGGCGATCGCCCGCGCCGTGGACGCCGGCTTCGGCGAGCCGCCGATCATCTACCCGCTCAGCGGCGGCAGCCTGCCGGACTACGTGTTCACGCGCATCCTCGGGCTGCCCAGCCTGATGGTGCCCTACGCCAACCCCGACGAGAACAACCACTCGCCGAACGAGAACCTCGAGATCGGGTCGTTCTTCAAGGGCATCCGCACGACGATTGCCGTGCTGCACGAGGTGGGCGGTGTCTAGCCTCGTCCGCGCGCTCGCCTGCGCGGCGGCGCTCGCCGCGCCGGCGGCCGACGCCGCCACGCTGACCTCGGCGCGGGCGACGATCGCCGTCGGCGCCGACGGCGCCTGCGACGTCCGGATGCAGTTCGTGGTCGAGGCCGAGGCGCCGGCCGTCGCCGGGCACCTGCTGCTGCTCGGCGATCCCGGGAGCGTCGGCGCGGTGGCGGTGAGCGGCGCGCCGGGCGGCGCCACGCGCACGGCGGGGCGGGCGCTGCACGTGCCGGTCTCGCTCGCCGCCGGCCGCAACGAGTACGAAGCGCGCTACCGCGTCGCGCAGCCGGCCGGCCGCGCCCGCTGCGCCCTGCTGGTGCCCGAGGTGGCGACCGACGGCCTCGGCCGCGTCGTGCGCATCGACACCACCCTTCCGGACGGCGCCACGCGCCTGCCGGGCGACTTCCCGGCGCTGGCATGGAGCGGCAACCGCGGCACGGTGGATCTCGGCCACCTGCCCGCCTTCACCAGCGTGTCCTACCGCCCCGCGGGCGAGGCGGCCGGCGCGCTCGAGTCGTTCGACATCCGGCGGTCGATGGACGTGGCCGCCGTCGTGGTGCTGCTGGGCGCGACGATCGTCTGGTCGGTGTCGCGGAGGCGGGCACGGTGAACGGCTTCGGCTGGAACTTCTACGGTTTCTTCCTCGCCGCCGCCCTCTGGCTGTCCGGCTACTTCGCCTGGGCCTGGTACGCCGGGGCGCGCGACCGCCGGGGCAAGCGGTGACCAGCGACTCCGCCGTCTTCACCGTCGTCGTCGCCGGCTACGTGCTGCTCGTCATCGGCATCGGCATCTGGGGCTACCTGCGCACCGACACGCACGAGGACTTCCTCACCGCCGGCCGCTCGATCGGGCCGTGGGTGGGTGGCGCCGTGCTGGCGGCCACGCAGATCAGCGCCGGCACCTTCGTCGGCACGCTCGGCCGCCACTACCTCACCGGCGTGTCGTGGATCTGGATCTGGTTCGGGCTGTGGGCCGGCTGGCTGACGTCGGCGCTGGTGGTGGCGCCCAAGCTGCGCCGCTTCGGCGCCCTCACCGTCGCCGACTACGTCGGCAAGCGCTTCAACAGCGAGTCGGCGCGCACGCTGGCGGCGACGCTGATCATCCTCACCTACACCATCTACCTGACGGCGCAGTTCCAGGCCTCGGGCGAGATCTCGATGGCGGTGTTCGGCATCGAGCCGATCTACGCCATGGTGGCGCTCATCGCCAGCACCGCGCTCTACACGCTGCTCGGCGGCGTGCGCGCCAGCTCCTACGTGGACTTCCTGCAGACCGTGCTGATGATGACCGGCCTGGCGCTCGGGGTGCCGGTGGTGCTGCACACCGTCGGCGGGCTGCAGCCGCTCGGCGACTACCTGGGCTCGATGGACCCGCGCATCACCGGCTGGTGGTTCTCGTGGCGCGAGGTGGCGGCGGTGTCGATCGCCTTCGGCTTCACGCTGGCCGCGGCGCCCTACGAGATGACGCGCTTCTACTCGATGCGCGACGTCCAGACCGTGCGCTATGCCATCGGCATCTCCATCGGCATCCAGGCGGTGATCGGCTCGTGCATCATGATCCTCGGCCTCGGCATGCGCGGCATCTTCCCGGTGCTGCCGTCGCCGGACCAGGCGTCGAGCATCCTGGCCGCCGTGGTGATGTCGCCGCTGGCCGGGGCGCTCTTCCTGGTCGGGATGATGTCGGCCATCATGTCTACCGTCAACTCGATCCTGATCGTCACCGGCGGCGCGCTCTCGCACGACCTCTACGCCCGGCTGGTCAACCCGGCGGCGACCCAGCGCCAGCTGCTGGCGGTCAACCGCATCGGCATCGTCGCGCTCGGCGTCGTCCCCGTCTACTTCGCGCTGCAGCGCTACGGCGACGTGCAGACGATCGTCGTCGAGCAGTCGAAGTTCATCGCCAGCTTCTTCTTCGTGCCGGTGGTGCTCGGCCTCACCTGGCGGCGCGGCACCAAAGAGGGCGCGGTGGCGGCGATGCTGGGCGGGTTCGCCGCCTGCCTCGGCTGGACGTTCACGCTGCAGCGCAGCTTCGCCAGCCACGGCATCGACGCCGTCGAGGTCGGCGTGGCAGTGAGCGCGCTGCTCTTCGTCGTCGTCAGCCGGCTGACGCCGCGCACGCCGGCCGAGAACCTGGCCATCTTCTTCGACGAGGCCGACGGCGCCCCAGGCGCGCCCGCCCCGTCCACAGCAGTCCGTCAGTAACAGGAGGCACGTCCGTGCAAGCATCGGTAGCGGCGACATTCAAGGATCCGGCGCTCGAGCGCCGCGCGCTGGAGGCGATCGACGTCGTCGAGGCGGGGAAGCTGCTCGAACGGTTCTCGACGCTCGTGCGCGACTCGGGCAGCGCCGACGAGCGCGCCGCCGGCACCTACATCGTCGAGCGGCTGAAGGCGCTCGGGATCCCGGTGACCGTGCACGACCCGGAGCTCTACCTGAGCATCCCGATCGACGCCGCGCTGCGCGTCACCGGCGGCGGCCAACCGCGGGCGATCGCCTCCCGCCCGCCGGCGTTCTCGCTCTCCACCGAGGGCGCCGAGGTGGCCGGCGAGATCGTCTACGTGCCGTCGCGCTACGCCGGCGGCACCGGCTCGCTGTTCGACACGCCGCAGGCGGCCGAGGCGGGCGCCGGCGCCGACCCGGTTGCCGGGCGCATCGTGCTGACCGAGGGGTTCTCCATGCCCGGCCCGGTGCAGGCGTTCGAGCAGCGCGGCGCCATCGCGCAGATCTACATCCACCCCGGCGCCGACATCCACGAGGGCATCTGCACCACCATCTGGGGCGCGCCGACCGGCGAGTCGGTCGGCCGCAAGCCGCGGACGCCGGTGATCTGCATCAGCCGCCCGGATGGGGAGGCGCTGGCCGCCGAGGCGGCGGCCGGCCCGCTGCGGGTGACCGTACAGACCCGGCTGAAGGAAGGCTGGATGCCCTGCCTGCTGCCGGTCGTGGAGATCCGCGGCCAGGAGGATCCCGACGAGTTCGTGCTCGTGCACGGCCACTACGACTCCTGGTACGTCGGCATCGGCGACAACGCCACCGGCGACGCCACGCTGCTCGAGCTCGCGCGCATCCTGCACGGCGTGAGGGATCGGCTGAAGCGAACGGTGCGCATCGCCTGGTGGCCCGGGCACTCCACCGGGCGCTACGCCGGCTCCACCTGGTATGCCGACACCTTCGCCGACGAGCTCGACGAGCACTGCGTGGCGCACGTGAACATCGACTCGCCCGGCTGCGCCGGCGCCACGGCCTATGAGGAAGTGATGTGGATGGCCGAGGCGGGCACGCTCTGTTCGACCGCCATCGCCGACGCCGTCGGCGTGCCCCCGCGTGGGGTGCGGCCGCTGCGGGCCGGCGACTACTCCTTCAACCAGATCGGTCCCACCGCTTTCTACATGCTGCTCTCGAACATCCCGATCGAGGAGCAGAAGCGCCGCGGCTACTACGCCGTCGGCGGCTGCGGCGGCAACATCGCCTGGCACACGCCGCACGACCTGATGCCGGTGGCCGACCTCGAGATCCTCCGCCGCGACCTGCGCGTCTACCTCACCACGCTGCTGCGCGTGGTCAACGCGCCGATCTACCCGTTCGACTACGCGGCGACGATTGGCGAGATCGCCTCCGCCGTGCGCGAGTACCACAAGGCGGCGGCCGGCGAGGTGGACCTGTCGCCGGTGGTGCGCGACCTCGAGGCGCTCGAGGGGGACTACACCGCCTGGCGGGCGGAGGCGGCGGCGCGGGTGCAGGGCGGCGGCGCCGACGAGCGCCGGCGCGTGAACGGCACGCTGCGCCGCCTGGCGCGCCATCTCATCCCGCTCAACTACGCCCGCGGCGAGCGCTTCGATCACGACCCGGCGACGAAGTTCGGCCCGGTGCCGCGGCTGGAAGGCGCGGCGCGGCTGGCGTCGGCGCCGCCGGCGCTGCGCGGCTTCCTGCGCACCGGCCTGGTCCGCGAGCGCAACAAGGTACGCGCCATCATCCGCGCCGCCCGGCGGGAGCTGGCGTGATCACGACGGCGACGATGCGTGCCGTCGTGCAGACGGGGCACGGATCGATCGACGACAGCCTGCGCGTGCAGGAGGTGGCGGTGCCGCGGCCGCGCGACGGCGAGGTGCTGGTGCGCGTGCGCGTCACCACGCTCAACCGCAAGGACCTGTTCGCGCTCGCCAACCTCTCCGGCCCGGGCATCCGCCCGCGCCCGCCGCTGCCGCACGTCGGCGGCGGCGACGCGGCCGGCGAGATCGCGATGGTCGGCCCGGGTGTTGACGGCTGGTCGGCAGGCGAGACCGTCGTCGTCTACAGCGGCCTCTTCTGCGGCCGGTGCGAGTACTGCGCTGTCGGCGAGACGAGCGCCTGCGTCAGCTACGGGGTGATCGGCGAGCAGACGTGGGGCGCCCACGCCGAGTTCGTGGCCGTCCCGGCGCGCAACCTCGAGCGCGTGCCGCGCGACCTGGCGGTCGAGCGCCTCGCCTGCGCCGGCGGAAGCTGGACCACCGCCTGGCGCGCGTTGATCACCGTGGCCCGGGTCCGCGCCGGCGAGACGGTGCTCGTGCTCGGCGCCTCGGGCGGCGTCGGCACCGGCGCCCTGCGCATTGCCGCCCTGGCCGGCTGCCGCGTGGTTGCCGCGGTGGGCAGCGCGCCGAAGCGCGCCCGCGCCCTCGCCTGCGGCGCCGACGAGGCGATCGACTATAGCCAGACGCCGCTGCGCGAGGCGGTGCGCGAGCTGACATCGGGCGTCGGCGTGGACGTCGTGCTCGACTCGGTGGGCGCCGCCACCTGGCGCGACAGCATCAACGTGCTACGTCCGTTCGGACGGCTCGTCGTGTGCGGCGCCACCTCCGGCGACCAGCCGGCCATCAGCATCCGCGAGATCTACCAGTCGCACCGCCGGATCCTCGGCGCGCCGCTCGGCAGCCGCCGCGAGTTCGGCCAGGTGGTCCGCGCGCTCGTCGCCGGCCGCCTGGCGCCGACCGTGCACGAGACGCTGCCGCTCGACCGCCTGCGCGACGGCCTCCGCCTGCTCGAGTCGCGGACCTTCTTCGGCAAGATCGCGCTCACGCCATGACGATCCTCTACCAGATCCCCGGCGACCTGACTGCCGGCCCGCTCGGCGCGGCGGAGCTCGACCGGCGGCGCCGCATCCTTGCCGGCTGGGCCTGGCGCGGCACGACCGTGGAGATCGCCGACGCGCCCGGCGGCCCGTTCTCGATCGAAGGCGCGGCGGAAGAGGCGCTCTGCGTGCCGCCGATGCTGGCGGCGCTGGCGCGCCGCCCGTCCGAGCCCGACGCGATGATCGTCGGCTGCTTCGGCGATCCCGGGCTGGCCGCGCTGCGCGAAGCTTTCGACTGCCCGGTGGTCGGCCCGTTCGAGGCCTCGCTCCACCTCGGCGCCCAGCTCGGCCACCGCGTCGGCGTGGTGACCGCGCTCGACAGCCTGGTGCCGGTGCTCGACCGCTTGGTGCGCGGCATGGGCGAGGGGGCCAACTACGCCGGCGCCGTCGGGGTGAACGTCGGCGTGCTCGACCTCCCGGCGCATGCGCCCACGCTGGCCGACACCATTGCCGACGCCGGCCGCGCGCTGGTCCGCGACCGCGGCGCCGACGTGCTCGTGCTCGGCTGCATGAGCATGGCCTTTCTCGGCATGGCCGAAGCCGTCGGCGAGCGCTGCGGCGTGCCGATGCTCAACCCCGCGCGCGTGGCGCTCGCCACCGCCGAGGCGCTCGTCTCCCTCGGCGTGCGCCACAGCCGCCGCAGCTATCCCCGGCCGACCAAGCCGTTCCGGCTCGCCGGGAAGGAGCCCGCATGATCGCGTCCCTCGTACGAAGTATCACGGCGGCGGCCGCGCTGGCCGTAGCCGCCGGCGCGCTCACCGGCGCCCGTGCCGCGGCCGCCGGCACGCCCACGCCGCTGACCTGGGAGAACATCTTCTCCGCCGCCCGCGGCGCGCGCCAGAGCGTCGATCTCGCCCGACGGCCGCTGGGTGGCGGTGACCGCGGCGAGCGAGCGCGAGAACGGCATCTTCCTGGTGCCGGCCGACGGCAGCGCGCCGCCGGTGTTCTGGCGGCGCGGCGCTTCGCCCGTCTGGTTCCCCGACAGCAGCCGCCTCCTCTTCACCGCCGACAACGACCTGTGGAGTGCGCCGCTGCGCGGCGGATCGCCGGCGCGGGTGACGAACGATCCGCAGGACGAGCGCGGCGCGACGATCGCGCCCGACGGCCGCACCATCGCCTTCTACTCGACCCGCAGCGGCAGCCAGGACATCTGGATTGTGCCGGCGGCGGGCGGCGCGGCACGCCAGCTCACCACCGGCGCCATGACGCTGGACGACGGCCGCTTCGAGCCCGCCTGGTCGCCCGACGGCTCGACGATCGCCTACGTGTCGAACGCCGCCGACTTCTGGGCCGACGACGTGTGGGCGGTGGAGGTGGCCACCGGCGCGCGTCGGCAGCTATCGCGCGGCCTGATGGCGAGCTCGACGCCGGTCTGGTCGCCGGACGGCCGGTCGCTGGCGCTCCTCGGCACCTCGAAGAAGGGCTACTGGTACGAGGACCTCGCCGACATCTTCGTCATCGACGCCGCCACCGGCGCCGAGCGCACGGTGACGATGCAGGTCTACGGCACGGACTGGCTGCACAGCCTGCCGGTGTTCTGGTCCGCCGACGGCGCGCAGATCGTCTTCGTCTACCACGAGCGCGGCATTTTCAACCTCTGGGCGGTGCCGGCGGCGGGCGGGGTGGCGACGCGGATCACCAACCTCGAGGGGGTGATCCGCTCGGTCCGGACGAGCGCGCGCGCCGACCGCTTCGCGTTCATCTACACGACGCCCGTGCGCGGACCCGACGTCGTGTCGCTCTCCGCTGCCGGCGGCCCGCTCACCCGGCTCACCGCGTTCGCCGGCGAATGGGCGTCGGTGCGGCCGCCGCAGGAGATCGCCTACCGCAGCTACGACGGCCTCTACATCCAGGGCTTCCTCTTCCTGCCGCCCGACATGCAGCCGGGCGCGACGTACCCGGCGCTCGTCAACGTGCACGGCGGCGGCACCAACGCCTACCTGCAGAGCCTGAACCTGAACGAGCAGTACCTCGCCTCGCGCGGCTACGTGGTGCTGGCGATCAACTACCGCGGCGGCTCCGGCTTCGGCCGCGAGTTCCAGGACCTGTCGGTGAACCGCTGGGCGAGCGACCAGGCGCACGACGCCGCCGCGGCGGGCGAGTTCCTGCGCACGCTGCCGTACTCGAACGGCAAGGTCGGCATCTACGGCTACAGCTACGGCGGCATCATGTCGATGGCGGCCATCACCCGCCATCCCGACGTGTTCGACGCCGCCGTGCCGATGGCCGGCATCTACGACTTCGCCGACGCCTACAGCTCCGGCGACCGCCTGCAGAAGATCTTCACCATGACCGGCCACGGCGGCCCGCCCGAGGAGCGGCGCGAGGTCTACGCGCTCAGCGACTCGCTGGCGCGGGTGAAGAACATCAAAACGCCGCTGCTCCTGATGCACGGCGAGGAGGACGTGCGCGCGCCCTACCGCCAGTACCTGCTGGCGGTCGAGGCGCTGAAGCGGCACGGCAAGCCGTTCGAGAGCAAGAGCTACCCGGGCGAGCCGCACGGCTTCCGCAACCCGGCCAACCGCGTGGACATGTACCGGCGGCTCGAGGCGTTCCTCGACCGTCACCTCAAGGGCGGCGGCCGCTCGCAGCCCTAGGCACGGATCCTGGCCCCAGACGTGAGCGTCCACCCGGTAGACGTCGCCATACTCGTCCTGCATCTCTCGGTGATGCTCGGGTTCGGCCTGTACTTCTACTTCCGGGTGCAGGGTTTCGACGAGTACTACGACGGCGGCCGCGTGTGGGGGGCGTGGCTGGTGAGCCTGGCCGTCGCCTCGGCCAACATCGGCGCGGCGAACACGATCGGCTCGGTCACGCTCGCCTACACCGAGGGGCCGTCGGCCTTCTGGTACGTCACGCTGCAGGCGCTCGCCTTCATCCCCTTCGCCTACCTGGCGGTGCCGAAGATCTATCCGCTCCAGGAAACGACGCTCGCCGAGTTCCTCGAGCACCGCTACCGTCCCTGGCTGCGGCCGGTCTCCGCCGGCGCGCTCGGCCTTGCCACCATGGCCATCCTGCCGGCGCAGATCGTCGGCGGCGCCAGCGTCATCGTGTCGCTCATCGGCATCGACTACACGACGGCGTTCTTCTCCGTCGGCGCCGCGCTCATCCTCTATACCGCGCTCGGCGGCCTGCCGTCGGTGACCTACAACGACACCTACCAGTGGGCGGTGATCGTGCTCGGCTTCGCCGTCGGCGTGCCGCTCATCGTCTCCAACGGCGGCGGCATCGAGCGCATGCTCGGCTCGCTGCCGGAATCGCATCGCAGCTGGTGGTTCGGCGGCTCCGGCGGCTGGAGCGTCTTCACGATCGCCGCCTGGTCGATCACCGTGCTGATCGCCCGCTTCGGCAGCCAGGAGTGGTATCAGCGCACGCGCGCCGCCCGCTCGGCCGACGCCGCCCGGCGCGGCTTCATTGCCGGCGGGCTGATGGCGGCGCCGTTCGGCGTGCTGACGATGCTGATCGGGGTGGCGGCGCTGGAGCTCTACCCGAACCTGGCGAACCCGAACGAGGCGTTCTCGCGCACGATGATGGAGGCGATCCCGACCGGCTTCCGGGCGCTGATGATGAGCGCCGTGCTCGCCGCCGTGGTGTCGAGCGGCGAGAGCAGCGTCAACGCCGCCACCGCGCTGGTGGTCAACGACCTCCTCAAGCCGTACTGGCTGCGCGGGCGCTCGGACCGCTTCTACCTCCGCCTGTCGCAGGTTGGCTGCGTCGTCCTCGGCGTGTCGGCGCTGACGCTGGCGGTGGTGTCGCCCGGGATCATCGAGTACATCCGCCTCGGGTTCCTCATCCGGACCCCGGTGGCGATCATCGTCATCGTCGGCTTGTACTGGCGCGCCGCCACCGCCACCGGCGCCGCCGCCGGCATCGTCGTCGGCACCTCCGCCGTGCTGGCGTGGCAGACGTTCGGCGATGCGCGTGCCGTC
Organism: uncultured Acidobacteriota bacterium; assembly: GCA_963707795.1. Lineage (GTDB taxonomy): Bacteria > Acidobacteriota > Vicinamibacteria > Vicinamibacterales > UBA2999 > JACCSI01. Next base: position 4,210,972 of record OY970174.1, read on the forward strand.
GATCCGTTCTGGATTGCCACGCCGGCGACGCTGGCGGCGCTGGCGATCGGGTCGCGGTTCGGCCGCCGCGTGCCGGAGCCGGGCGTGGCGTCCTGAGTCGAAGGAGCAGCAGTGCAGAGCAGCAGCATTGATCGAGTCCTCGGCGCCTGGGTGGGCGTCGTCACCATGGCCGCCGCCGCCGCCGCGAGCGTTGCGGTGGCCCCGACGCTCGAGAACCTGCTGTTCTCGAGCCGCTCGGCGCGGCAGCTGACGTGGTCGCCCGACGGCGCCCGGCTGGCAATTACGATTGCCGGCGGCTCCGGGTCGCAGGTGGCGGTCCTCGAGGTCGGCACGCAGGCGCTGCGACCGGTGGCCGACGGCGCGTCGCCCGCCTGGTCGCCGGACGGCGCGCGCCTGGCGCTGCTGCGCGGCGGCGACATCTGGGTGGTGGACGCCGCGGGCGGCAACGAGCGGCGGATCACCAACGATCGCGAGGACGAGCGGTCGCTGGCCTGGTCGCCCGACGGCCGCGCGATCGCGTTCATGTCGTCGCGCTCCGGCTTCCAGGACGTCTGGGTGGTGCCGGCCGAGGGCGGCGCGCCGCGGCAGGTGACCTCGAAGGCGATGTACCACGACATGACCCGCTTCGGCGTGAGCTGGTCGCCCGACGGCGCCTGGCTGGCCTACGTGTCCAACGCGGGCGGCTGGGAGCACGACGAGCTCTGGGTGGCGCCGGCCGCGGGCGGCGCGCCGCGCCAGATCACGCGCGGCCTCAACGTGACGTCGCAGCCCGATTGGTCGCCCGACGGCCGCCGCCTGGCCTTCAACGGCCTCGCCCACGACATCTACCGCTACGGCGACATGGCCGACATCTACGTCGCCGACGTCGCCGCCGCCTCGGTGCGCAAGGTGGCGACGAACGCGCTCGCCTCCGACAACATGGGCGCCGCGCCGGTGCTCTGGTCGGCCGACGGCGAGACGCTCTACTTCACCTACTTCGAGCGCGGGAACGCCAACCTCTGGGCGGTGCCGGCGGCGGGCGGCGTGGCGACGCAGGTGACCGACGTCACCGGCGACCTCGACAGCGTGACGTTCTCGCGCAAGAGCAACCGGTTCGCGTTCGTGCACTCGACGCCCACCTACGGCGGCGCCGTCCGCGTGCTGCCGGCCGCGGGCGGCGAGCCGGTGACCGTGGCCGAGGTCGGCGCGCGCTTCACCGGGATGGTCGAGCCGGTCGGCGTCAGCTTCCGCAGCGCGGACGGTCTCTACATCCACGGGTTCCTCTACAAGCCGCCGGACTTCCCGGCCGCCCGCAAGTACCCGTCGCTCGTACAGGTGCACGGCGGCGGGCACAACGTGCAGATGAACGGCTTCAACCCGATCGAGCAGTTCCTGGCGCAGCAGGGTTACGTGGTGCTGGCGATCAACTACCGCGGCAGCGCCGGCTACGGCCGGCCGTTCCAGGACCTCGCCATCGAGGACTGGGGCGGCAGGCAGGCGCTCGACGCCGCCGCCGCCGGCGAGTTCCTCAAGGCGCAGGACTTCTCGAACGGCAAGGTCGGGATCTACGGCGGCTCGTACGGCGGCATCACCACGCTGGCGGCGATCACGCAGTCGCCCGACACCTTCGACGCCGCCGTGCCGATGCGCGGGATCTACGATTTCGCGGCGGCGTGGGAGGAGGCCGATCGCATCGGCAGGATCTTTACGCAGCGCGGCCACCGCGGCACGCCGGCCGAGAACCCGGCGGCCTACGCGCGCTCGTCGTCGCTGGCGCGCGTCGGCGCCATCAGGACGCCGCTGCTGGTGATGCACGGCGGGCGCGACGTGCGCGCGCCGGCGCGGCAGCACGTGCTGCTGGTCGAGGCGCTGAAGCGGCACGGCAAGACGTTCGAGGAGCAGGTGTACGCCGACGAAGCGCACGGCTTTTCGCGCAAGAGCCAGCTCGACATGTACCGGCGCCTCGTCGCCTGGTTCGATACCTACCTGAAGCGAGCCTGACCCATGACCATCGCATCATCGACCATCACCGGCGCCCTCGAGGCGGTGAACGACGCGCGCCTGCGGAAGCACCTGGAGTGGTTCGCGGCCGTGCGGCGCGATACCGGTGGCGCCGGCGAGGACGCCGCCGCCGACTACATCCGCGACCAGTTGGCGGAGGCCGGCGTGCCGGTGACCGTGCACGAGTTCGACGCCTTCCTCAGCTACCCTGTGCGCGCGGCCGTGCAGTCGGATGGCGTCGCTTTCCCCGCGCTGACGCACTCGTTCGCCGCCTCGACACCGCCGGACGGCGTGTCGGCCGAGGTCGTGCACGTGACACCCGACCGCCTGCGCGAGGCGGCGGGCCGCATCGCGCTCGTGGACGGCCTGGCGATGCCGGTGACCATCCTGCAGGCGAGCCGCGCCGGCTGCGCCGGCCTGCTGTTCGCCAACGACGACCGCGTCATCCACAACATGATCGGCACGACGATCTGGGGCACGCCGGGGCTCGACCAGCTCGATCGGCTGCCGACGGTGCCGGTGGCCTCGATGAACCGCGGCTCGGGCGACGCGCTGAAGGCGGCGCTGGCGCGCGGCACGGTGCGGGCGACGCTGACCACCGAGGTCAAAACGGGGTGGTTCCGTTCGCGGCTCCCGGAGGTGCGCATCCCGGGCGCGGCCGATCCCGAGACGTTCATCCTCCTCGGCGGCCACTACTGCGCGTGGGACGTCGGCGTCACCGACAACGCCACCGGCGACGCGTGCCTGATCGAGGCGGCGCGCATCCTGTGGCAGGCGCGCCGCGACCTCGGGCGCAGTGTGCGGATCTGCTGGTGGCCGGGGCACTCGCACGGCCGTTACAGCGGGTCCACCTGGTACGCCGACACCTTCTTCGTGGACCTCGCCGAGCGCTGCGTCGCCTACCAGAACGTGGACTCGCCGGGCGTGCGCAACGCCACCTGGTACGTCGGGCGCCACACCTGCAGCGAGCTCGAGGCCTACTGCCGCGGCCTCATCGCCGAGATGACCGGGCAGGCCGACGCCCCGGTGCACCGCCCGGCTCGCGCCGCCGACCAGTCGTTCCTCGCCAACGGCGTGGCGTCGTTCTCCGCCTACCCGTTCCTCCCCGAGGGGCACGCCGACCGGCGGCCGTGGACGGGCGGGTCGGGGAACGCGTACTGGTGGCACACCGACGAGGACACGCTCGACAAGGCCGACGTCGGCATTCTGGCCACCGACACGAAGCTGGTGATCACGGCGATGATGCAGCTCTCGACCGTGCCGCTGCTGCCGTTCGACTACGCCGCCACCGGCGCCGAGGTTGCCGGCCTGCTCGACACGCTGGCCGCGCGCGTCGGCGGCGCCTTCGATCTCGCGCCGGCGCTCGCCGAGGCGCGGCGGCTGACGACGCTGGCCGAGGCGCTGGCGGCGGCGCGTCCGGCGATTGCCGCCGACGCAAAGCAGCGGCGGCGGTTCAACGCGCTCGTGCTGCGGCTGGGGCGGGTGCTCAACCCGGCCATCTACAGCGCCAGCGGCCGCTTCCACCACGACCCGGCCGACTGGACGCCGGTCCTGCGCGCGAAGGCGGAGTACCGGCTGAGCGCGCTGTCGAAGGCGGCGGCGGCACTGGCCGACCTCGACGGCCGCCCGGAGCGCGGGTTCCTGCTCGCCCAGATCGTGCGCGAGCGCAACCGGCTGGTGACCGCGCTCCGCGAGGCCTGCCTGCTGATCGGCGAGAGCGGCCTGGTGGCGGAGCCGTAGGGCGCGCGTCACCCGAGGCGGAGCAGGCAAGCCGCGGTCGCGGCGACCCTGCTGCTGGTCGCCGAGGGCGCGTCGTTCTTCCCCGCCCGCCGCGCCACGCGCGTCGACCCGGTGATTGCGCTGCGCAGCGAGTGAAGGCGAACGACAGGGTACCCGACCCGGCGTAACGGCTGGCCGCCTGGCGTTGCCGTCGCGCTTCAGTGCGGCGCGCCTCCCGTTTTGGTATCGTGGGGCCGTGAGCCCGCTCGCGCCGGGCACAACGATCGGCACATATCGCCTCGATCAGCAGCTTGGCGAGGGCGGGATGGGCACGGTCTACCGTGCGACGGACACGAAGCTGAATCGTGCCGTCGCGATCAAGTTTCTCTCCACCGACCTCGCCGACGCGTCGGCCCGGCGGCGCTTCCAGCGCGAAGCGCAGCTGGCGTCCTCGCTCAATCACCCGCACATCCTCACGGTGCATGACGCCGGCGAGCTGGACGGGCGCCAGTACCTCGTGTGCGAACTCGTTGACGGCGGCACGCTCAGAGACTGGGTCAAAGCGAGCCCACGGTCGTGGCACGACATCGTCGAGCTCGTCATCGGCCTGGCCGACGGTCTCGCCACGGCGCACGAGGCTGGCATCCTGCATCGTGACGTCAAGCCCGAGAACATCCTGATCACGAAGAGCGGCTACGCGAAGCTGGCCGACTTCGGTCTGGCCAAGCTCCACGAATCGCCCGCGCGCGTCGGCAACGCACCGACCGAGACGCGCACCCGGCCGGGTGCCATCGTCGGCACCGTCGCATACATGTCGCCCGAGCAGGCCACGGGGCAGCCGGTCGACGCGCGCAGCGATGTGTTCTCGTTTGCCGTGGTGTTGTACGAGCTGCTCGCCGGTCGGCGCCCGTTCCGGGGCGCCACCGACCTCGACGTCCTGCACGCGATCGCGCACCAACCGGCCGATCGGCTGCCCGAAGCGATTCCGCCGGCGCTGCGCGACCTGGTCGAGCGCGCTCTGCGTAAAGATCCGGCCGGACGTGTGCAGGCCATGCGGGAGGTCGTGGCCGATCTGCGCGGTCTCGTGTGGCCGGGGGGCACCGCGCCGATGCCCGCGCAGCGGCACCGGAAGACGCTCGCGTGGGCAGCGGTGGTGGTGCTGCTCACGCTGGCGGTGAGCGTGGCCCTCGTCGTGCGTAGGCCACCCGCGGCCATGCCAGTCCCTTTGCAGTACATCCAACTGACGAACTTCGCCGACTCCGCCACGTCGCCGGCACTCTCGGCTGATGGCCGCCTGATGACGTTCATCCGAGGTCCGATGACGTTCTTCAGTCCGGGGCAGGTCTACGTCAAGCGACTCCCCGATGGCGAGCCGGTGCAGCTCACCCACGACACCATCGACAAAATGGGACCGCAGTTCCTGCCCGACGGTGTGGGGATTTCCTACACCACGGGGATTGGCGCCGGGAGTCCGTCGATGGACACGTGGGTCGTGCCTGTCGATGGTGGCCCCCCGCAGAGGCTCCTCGCCAATGCCGAGGGTCTGACCTGGTTCCTCGATCGAGCCGATCAGCGGCGAGTCCTGTTCTCCGAGATGACAGGCCTGGGCGGGCAGATGTCGATCGTGTCGGCGACGGAGCGCCGGACCGAACCGGCCAACGTCTACGTTCCGCCCGCGCCGGCCGGCATGGCGCATCGCTCGTATCGCTCACCTGACGGGCAATGGGCCCTGGTCGTCGAGATGGACGAAAAGTCGTGGCTGCCGTGCCGGCTGGTGCCGTTCGATGGCGGTTCGACCGGACAGCAGGTCGGTCCGGTCCCCGCCCAATGCACGGATGCCGCCTGGTCGCCGGATGGAACGTGGATGTTCTTCACCGCGATGACCGCCAACGGAATACACATCTGGCGGCAACGCTTTCCTGACGGGCCAGCGGAGCAGGTGACCTTCGGCACCAGCACCGAAGAAGGCATCCATTTCGCCCCGGACGGACGATCGTTCGTGACGTCAATCGGCACCAGCCAGAGCACGCTGTGGGTCCACGACGCGCGCGGCGATCGGCAGGTCACGTCCGAGGGCTACGTGTTCATGCCGTCACTATCCGCCGACGGCAGGAAACTCTATTACCTGGTCCGCTCGTACGGCCCGAGGAGCTGGAATCAGGGTGGACTGTGGGTGGCCGATCTGGAGACCGGACGGCGCCAGCCGCTGCTCACCGAGTTTCAGATCATCCACTACTCCATCGCCGCGGATGGCGAGCGCATCGTGTTCGTGTCAGTGGACGAACAGGGACGAAACCCGGTGTGGCTGGCGTCGCTGAACGCGAGCGTGCCGCCGCGGCAGGTCGGCACCATGGAGGCGGCGGCCGCATTCTTCGGCGCGCCGGGTGAACTGCTCTTCGGCGGACAGAAGGACTTTTACGTGTATCGCGTCAAGGAAGACGGCAGCGAACTGCAGAAGGTCAACACCACACCGCTCCTCCCGCTGGCTGTCTCCCCGGACGGGCAATGGATAGCGGTCCAGGACCCCACCGCCTGGGGAGCGCTGGTCGTATACCCGGCTGGCGCCGGTTCTCCGCGGCGACTCTGCGATCTGTGCTCGCCGCCCTGGGGGACCGAACCGCAACCGTTCTACTTCGGCTGGGCCCCCAACGGTGAGTTCGTCTACTGGAACTTCATGAACGCGACCTACGCGATTCCGCTGCCGCCGGGTCGAGGGATGCCGGCCATCCCCGCCGGCGGAATCCAGTCGACGGATGGTGTCGGTGCGCTCCCGGGAGCACGGCTGGTCTCGGAACAGGAGCGTTCCGTCCCAGGTCCGAATCCGTCGATCTATGCCTTCGTCAAGGTGTCCACGCAGCGCAACATCTACCGCGTTCCGGTGCGGTGAACCGGCGTCGGCCGTTGTCACCGGCGTTTCAAGGGGCCGCAGAATGGTGCGGCTGCCGGTCAACGGCGCCGCAGTTCCTCGAACCAGTTCTGGACCACGGCGATCGTCGGCGGGTCCGCCCGGGTCGTACGGCCGGCGTCGGACATCATCAGGAAGCGCGTGCCGTCGCGTGAGATGTCGTACTGGCGGCCGGCAAAATTCGGGATCAGCGCGATGTAGGCGCGGGGCAGGATCCGCGCCGGTGTGCCGAACACGAACGACGTCCCGCGCTCGACCGTCACGCCGTGCACCACGCCGAACTCGTCCAGGAAGAAGAGTTCCGTCGCATCGCGCGACCACAGCGGTTGCGAGCCGCTGGCGGACACGCGCCAGACTCCGGCGTGCACATCGGGAAACGGCCGCACGTTGATGGACGACTGGCCGTTGACGACCTCCTCATACGCGAACCACTTGCCATCAGGCGAGACCTCGCCGTTGCGCTCGGTGTTCGCGGACTGCAGGAGCGGCGACGGCTCGCCGCCGCTCACCGGCACCAGCCAGATATCGGCGCCGCCCGAACTCGTCGCCGTCACGACGAGTCGATCACCCGACGGCGTGATCGAGGTCGGAACGAAATTGGCGAAGCGCGATCGGGGAAAGCCGGCGAGCCGCCTGGGCGCGCCGCCGCCGTCAGCGGCCTGCAACCACGTCCCCGCATCGTCGCCGCGATTCGCACCGAAGGCCACGCGGGTCCCGTCCGGCGTCCAGGTCAGATAGCGTTCGTCGAGCGGGTCGGTGGTCAGGGGCCGGCCGGCCCGCCGGAGCACGTCGAGAATCCAGATGTCGCCGCGCACGTCGTGACGCATGGTGACGCCGATCTGACGGTTGTCGGGAGAGAGCCGTGGATAGACGTACGGCTCGTCGCGCAGCCCCACCGCCTCCTCGCGTCCCGTGCGATCGACCCAGAGTAGTGTCCGGAGATTGGTCGCCCGCGCATCGCCCCTGATGTACGCGAGCGTGCCGGCGGGTGAGATCGCGACATGTGCCGCCGATACCGGCAGCCCCGGCGCCCCGCCGCTCAAGACCTGGTCGGCCACCGGCTCCGGCGCGCCGCTCGTGGCCAGTGTGTCCAGGTCGAACGCCACCTTCAGCAGCGATCCATTCGAGAAGTAGACCAGATGGCCCGTCGGCACGTATTGCGCCTGGACGCCGCCGCGCAGCACCAGCCGTTCGCTGCCGTCCGCGATCGAGCGCAGCACGACCTCGAACCGGGATGGATCGATGGTGCCGCCAGGAAACTCGGTCAGGAGCACGCGAGTGGCCGCCCGGCAGCATCTGGAAGTGTTGCACGCGCCGTGTCAGCCCATGCAGCACCGGCACCGGCGTGCCGCCGGCGGCGGGCAGACGAAACAACGTCTGGTCCTGGAGAAACAGCACGGCGCCGTCCGGTTCGAATTCGTAGAGAGCGGTGTTGGGCACGGCGGCGACCGCGACCGGCGGCCCACCCGCGACGGTCGCCTTGCGCAGCTCACCGTCCCTGAGGAATGCGATCCACTTGCTGTCGGGAGAGAACTGGGGGCGTCTGGTGGCTCCTGCCGTCGAGACGTTGCTGTCTGATCCCTGGACGACGGTGGCCACGAGGCTGTCGAGGGGACGCAGATAGATCCGCCCGTTGGCGAGGTAGCCCAGGTATCTGCCATCGGGCGATACCGCCAGCGCGTTGAAGAGCGGGCTGATGATCTGTTCTTCGGCGCGGAGTGGTACGAGCAAGCGCGAAACGATCGCGGGATCGTCGACACGGGCTGGCGTGCCGGCCCACCACGCGGCTGCGGCGAGCGCGCCGGCGCCGACCACGGCGGCCGCCGCCAGTGCGGGAGAGCGCCGGCGCCCGGCGGCGGCCGGTGGGTGCGTGAGCCCGCCCACGTCGCCGAGGACGAACGAAAAGGCTGCCACATCGGCGACCCGCTGGCGCCGATCCTTCTCGAGCGAGCGTTTGAGCAGCGTCAGCACCGGGGCCGGCACGTGTGGTGGCAGCAAGCTCCAATCGGGCTCACTGCGCAGGATCGCGGCGATCGTCTCGCTGATGTCCTCGCCGTCGAACGCGCGTTTGGCGGCGAGCATCTCGTACAACACGCACCCGAGCGCCCACACATCGCTGCGTTTGTCGGCGCCGCGGCCTTTCGCTTGTTCTGGCGACATGTACGCGGCGGTGCCGAGGATGACGCCGGCCTGCGTCATGGCGGGACTCGTGATGGTCGGGGACAACGTCTGGCCGGCCGACGTGGCCGCCGGGTCGTTCGTCTTCGCCAAGCCGAAGTCCAGCACCTTGACGGTGCCATCACGGCGCACCTTGATGTTGGCCGGTTTCAGGTCACGGTGCACGATCCCTTGATCGTGGGCCGCTTGAAGCGCGTCGGCAATCTGCCGCGCGATGGGCAGGGCGTCCTCGAGCGGCAACGGCGCGTCGGCGATCCGATCGGCGAGCGTCGGACCGTCGATGAACTCCATCACCAGCGCGCGAGTGGCGCCGGTCTTCTCGAACCCGTGAATGATGGCAATGCCGGGATGGTTCAACGCGGCCAGGGTCTTGGCCTCGCGTTCGAAGCGCGCGAGCCGCTCGGCGTCCTCGGCCAGCGCCTCCGGCAGCACCTTGATGGCGACGTCGCGGTTCAAGCTCGAGTCGGTGGCTCGATACACTTCGCCCATACCACCCACGCCGATCTGCGCGACGATCTCGTAGGGACCGACCCGGGTGCCTGCGGGCAGCGCCATTGGCCCAGATTCTAAGGCATTCCAGACGACGACGGGGCGGATGCGCGGGCCCGGTTTGCGATAGCGGCATGCGGTTGCTGGTCACCGGTGCGGCGAATATTGCGTGGCCTGGGGAAGGCATCGGCAGCGACGAGAGTGGCGGCGACAAGGGAGAATGTCCGTGGCGGCGCATTCAGTCTCGATCGTCGGCCGGCGACCGAAGCGTCTTTCCAGGAGTCACCTGTGGGCCCTCGCGATTTCGACGCGTCGATTGTGGAGCAGACCAGGCATCGACCCTGGCCGCTGCCACGTTCACCCTGGGTGATGACGCAGACCTGGCATGACCTGCTGTTTGCGCATTGGCCTGTCGATCCGGGCGAGGTCGAGAAGCTCGTACCCCCGGAGTTCCAGCTCGACCTGTTCGAGGGCGCTGCGTGGGTTGGTGTGATCCCGTTTCACATGACCAACGTCGCGCCCCGCGGTGTCCCGTCGATCCCCTGGGTGTCGGCGTTCCCGGAGCTCAATGTCAGAACATACGTGCGTGTCGGACATCGACCCGGTATCTACTTCTTCAGCCTCGATGCCGGGAGTGCGGTGGCGGTCACGACGGCGCGAACGCTGCTCAACTTGCCCTACCATGCGGCCGAGATGACGGTGACACCGATCGCAACCGGTGTCAGGTATGCGAGCGCGCGTCGCGATGGCGCCGCAGCGGTGTTCAACGGGAGCTATGGCCCAACCGGGCCGCCATCCACCGCCGTTGACGGTTCGTTGGCGTACTTCCTCACCGAGCGCTACTGCCTGTACAACCGGGATCACAGTGGACGGCCATATCGGTTGGACATTCACCATCCCCCCTGGCCGTTGCAGCCTGCTCAGGCTCAGCTCTCGAGCAACACGATGGCGGACGCCAACGGTCTGTCCCTTCCAGCACGACCGCCGCTGCTTCATTTTGCCAAGCGGCTGGACGTGGTCGCTTGGGCTCCGGTCGCCGAATGAGTCGGAGATTCAGGCACTAACGTTGCTTCCCTATCGGCATGGAGAAAAGCCCGACCAACCAGGAGCGAAGCAGAAAAGACGGCGGCAGCTCTTCTTTCGTCGACGTCGGCCAGCCGAGCAGAGCCCCACGGCAGGACGAAGAGGACCAGGAGGGCAGCGCCTCAGCCAGCCGCGAGGTTGTCCACGCGGATGGCGACAGTGCGAAACAAGGGATCAGCAACCGGCCCGCCAGGGATGAGCACGCGTTTCCCGACTCCGATGCGTCTGACGCTCAGGCGACTCCCGAAAGCGTAGATCACCAACCAAAGCAGGTCGGCGGCAATCGCGGTCAGGTGTAGCGCAGCTTGCGCAACTCGTGCTCGTTGCGCGCGATGAGCGTGAGCCGCGCACCTTCCGACACGAGCTGACGTGCGAGCACCCCTGGAGCACTTCCCGACCGCTGGGCGCTCAGGTCCGTGGCTGGATGTTCTGGTTGCCCCGGAAGAAGTTCCGCGGATCGAACCGCTGCTTGAGTGCAGTCAGTCGCTCGTAGTTGGCCCCATAAGCGGCCCTGACCCGACTCTCGCCCTCGTCGCCCAGATAGTTCACATAGGCGCCCTGCTCCAGGAACGGCTCCACCGCGCTGTGACAGGATCGCCCCCACGCGATGTTCTCGTCCGACGCCGCCGGGTCACGCCAGGCCCGCAGAACCAGGCAACTGTGCTGCGCGCTTCGATGGCTGAAGGCGGTGGCCTGCTCACCGACCCGGCCGATCGCCCCACCCAGGTGTTCGATCGCCACCGCCGCGAACGGCGATGGAACATCGGCCGCGAAGAAATCTACGAGCCTCTCGATCGCGTCGTCACTGAACGAGCGGAAGAACCCGCTTTTCCAGTAGTGATAGAAGCCCGGCGCGAGGACCTCGGTCAGCAGGTTTTGGATGCGGGCGTAGGGCGAGGGACAAATGGTGTCGGCGACCGGAGGACCGAACCGCCGAAGGGGCCGCAAGACGACCTCGCCGTCATCGATCGACCCGCAATAGCACACGATGATGGCGAGCGCGGGGCCTTCGGGACCCGAGAGCAGGGTGGCATCGGCCCTCACTTCATCCGCCGCCGTGAGGGACCAGTCGCGGTAGAAGCGCAGAGTCTCCTTCGCACGATCGAGCGGGTAGATCAGCTCGCCACCCAGTACCGGGCCGACCGGGTGTATGCGATATTCGAGTGCGGTGACGACACCGAAGTTTCCCCCTCCGCCGCGAAGCGCCCAGAAGAGATCGGAATTGTCATCGGCGCTCGCCGTCAGAACGCGGCCGTCCGCGGTCACGACCTCGGCTGAGATCAGGTTGTCACAGGCCAGCCCGTGTTTGCGGTTCAGGTACCCGATTCCCCCGCCAAGCGTCAGTCCAGCGATCCCGGTGGTGGGAACGATCCCGCCGGTCGACGCCAGGCCGACCGTCTGGGTCTCGCGGTCGAAATCGCCCCACGTCGCTCCCCCGTCCGCGCGGGCCGTCCGTTTCGTCGGGTCGACCCGAACGCTCTTCATCCGCGAGAGATCGATGACCAGCCCTCCGTCGCAGACGGCGTTCCCAGTGACGCCGTGGCCGCCGCCACGGATCGAGGCCAGCAGGTTGTAGTCGCGGACGAACCCCACGGCCGCGATCACGTCCTCGAGGCCCGCACATCGCACGATGAGAGCCGGGTGCCGGTCGATCATCGCATTGAACACCGCCCGCGCCCTGTCGTAGCCATCCTCGCCGTTGGCCAGAACGTCACCGCGAATGCGCGAGCGAAAATCGCGGACCGTGGCTTGCGGCAGCACCATCGCCGAGCCCGAGATTGTGGCGAGTCTCAAGTCCTGCATGCGGCCTCCTTCTACTCGGATCCAGTTCGAGACCACGGAAGCGAAGCGCGTTGCAATCGACTCTCTTGCTTCTTCAGGGTCGGGAAGGGCGCCTCTCCGATGGTTCAATGCCGCGGCTCCGTGCTCACGGCGATGAGGCCGTGCGAGCAACGGCCGAGAGCCGAGAGCTTACTGACTGCGCAGCACGCTCACCACGTCGGCGCGTGCGGCGCGGCGCATCGGTGCATAGGCCGCGAGCGCAGCAGCCGTGATCAACAGAACGGCGGCGCCGCCGATCGACACCGGATCCATCGGCTGCACCTCGAACAACAGGCCGCGCAGGAAGCGCGTGCCAGCGACCGCGCCCGCGACGCCGAGCGAGTGCGCCGACGCCGGCGAGCCGTCCGGCCTCCACCAGCACCAGCCGGCGCACGCTCGCCCCGGTCGCGCCCAGGGCCCGGCGAACGGCGATCTCGCGATCGCGCTGCCGCACGTGCGCGGCCATCACGGCGTACAGACCGAGCGTGGACAGGAGCAGCGCGGCGATTCCGAACAGGCCGATGAGAAACGCGTTGAACCGCGGGCGGCCCAGCGGCCGATCGAGATAATCGGCAAACGGAGCGGCTGACAGCACCATCACGTTGGGATCGATGGCGCGAATGCGCTCACGCCCGACCGACATCAGCAACTCGAGCGACGCCGTCGAGCGCACGATCAGCATCGTCGCCGTCATCTGAAACTGCGCCGCCGGCAGATACAGCGTCGGGCGAGGTGTGGTCACCGTGCGATACCGTGTCGGCGCCGCGACGCCCACGACCGCGAGCCAGCGTCCGGACCCTTCCACGCGGCCCATCTTCAGCCGCTGGCCGATCGGATTCTGCCCGGGCCACAACCGCGACGCGACGTCGTCGCTCACGATCGCGACCTCCACCGTACCCGCGCGATCCGCCGCCGAAAAGGGCCGGCCGCGCACGATCGGCGCTTCGATGGTCGAAAAGTAGTTGGGGTGAATCGACTCCAGGTTCAGCGATGGATTGCCCGCCGCCTCGTCGTTGCTCTGTCCTTCCGCAGTCACGCGTGGCACGTCCCATCCGCGATCGGTGAACGGCGCAACGTTGACCGGCGTGACGGCCAGGATTCCAGGCACCGCTTCGAGCTGCGTGACGACCTGATCGAGAAACTGCGCGCGGCGCTCGCGGTCGGCGTAGGCCGCGGCTGGCAGATGGAGATCGACCAGCACCAGGCGCTCGGCGGCCAGCCCCAAGTCGATCGCCTGCAGATTGAGGACGCTGCGAATCAGCAGGCCGGCGGCGGCGAGCACCGTCACCGCCAGCGCAACCTGTCCCACCACGAGCAATCGACGCCCGCGCGACGACATGCCGGCGATCGCCGCGCTGCTGCCTCGCAGGGGTGATACGAGATCGCCGCGCATCGAGAACAGCCCCGGCGCCGATGCCGGCAACCAGGGCGGTGACGAAGACCACCGCCACAGAAAATGCGGCGACCGTCGCGTCGATGCGGATGGACTCGATTCGCGGCAACCCGTCGGGCACGATGGTGATGAGCACCGGCAGCGCCACCCAGGCCAGCAGGAACCCTGCCATGCCCGCAATCACCGACAGCACGAGGCTCTCCGCCAGCACTTCGCCGGCGATGCGGCCATGACCCGCGCCGAGCGCCGCCCGCAGCGCCAGCTCGCCGCGCCGGCTCTCGCCCCGCATCAGCAACAGGTTGGCGACGTTGGCAGCGGCGATCAGCAGCACGAGCGCGACAGCGCCGAAGAGCGCAATCATCGTGCGCCGCACATCGCCGATCACCACCTCGGCGAAGGGGCGAACGACGATGTTGAAGCCACGGCGGAGGTAATCGGCAGGGGCATCGGTGGCGAGTTGCTGGTCCAGCGCCGCGAGCTCGCTCGAGGCCTGCTCGACGGTCACGCCGGCGCGCAGCCGGCCGATCAGATTGACCTCGCGCTGTGCCGCCATCCCGAAGGAACCATCGGTCGGAACCGATCGCGTCGTCCTCCAGATCTCGACGCCGCGCGGGTAGTCGAGATCGGGAGGCATCACGCCGACGATGACGCACGGCTGTTCGCCGATCGCGATTCGACGGCCGATGACGTCCGGCGTGCCCCCGAAGTGACGCTGCCAGTAGCCGTGGCTGATGACGGCGGCAGGCTCCGCACCGGCGCGATCGTCGGCGAGCGTGAACCCGCGTCCCAGCAGAGCCTGTGCCCCGAGCACCTCGAAGAACCCACCGGTAATCAGGCCGACATTGGCATACGACGAGGTGCTGCCGTCGGTCACGACCGAACGGCGGACGCCATTGCGCGTGACACCGGCCGCGCTCTCGAGAAGCTGACTCTCCCGGGCGATAGCCTCGATCTCGATGTTGCCGAAGGGATATTGCGCGGAGCCCGCGGTGCGCGCCTCGCGCCACGCGAGGACCAGCCGGTCCTGCTCCTGCACCGGCAGCGGCCGCAGCAGCACACCCTGGATCAGCGCGAACATCACCGTCGTCGCGGCGATGCCCAGCGCGAGCGTGGACACGGCGGCGGTGGTGAACGCCTTGGCCCGCCACAGCAGCCGCGCGGCGTAACGCGCATTCTGGTAAGCCGTGTCCAGCAGCCACATGGCGATCATGATCAGCCCCCGACGTCAGCAGCATACTGCAGACGACGGCCGGGCTGGCGCGGCGCTCCGGCCGGTTCACCTCGTCCATGAAGCGGTCTCCGCGCATCGTCAGCGGCGGAGTCGGGTGTGCGGACGCCACGCGGGGCGGCGGATAATGCCGGCCAGGCCTGGCGGCCGCCCATGTTCCTCATCGACCAACTGATCCTGCTCGGCGGCGTGCTGCTCGTCATCGGTATCGTGTCGAGCAAGCTCTCCACGCGTCTCGGTCTGCCGGTGCTCGTGCTGTTCCTGGCGGTCGGCATGCTGGCCGGCGAGGACGGCCCGGGCGGCATCGACTTCGACGACTTCGTCACCGCGCACGCCATCGGCACGTTGGCGCTGGCGATCATCCTCTTCGACGGCGGCCTGCAGACGCGCGCCGCGGCGCTCGCGGCGAGCTGGAAGCCGGCGGCCGCGCTGGCCACGGTCGGCGTGCTCGTCACGGCCGCCATCACCGGCGCCGCCGCCGCGTTCATCCTGGATATTCCGCTCCTCGCCGGCCTGCTCCTCGGCAGCATCGCCGCCTCGACCGATGCTGCCGCCGTGTTCTCGGTGCTGCGTTCGCAGGGCGTCCACTTGCGGCCGCGGCTGGCGGCGACGCTGGAGGTCGAAAGCGGATCCAACGACCCGATGGCGATCTTCCTGACCATCGGGCTCGTCGAGGTGCTGACCGGGCGCATGGAGCTCGGCGCCGGGCTGCTGACGCTCTTCGCCGCGCAGATGGGGATCGGCGCGCTGGCGGGACTGGGAAGCGGCTGGCTCGCGGTGCGCGTCATCAACCGCATCAACCTCGGCGCCGCGGGACTCTACCCGGTACTGGTGGGCGCCTGCGGCCTCGTCGCCTTCGGTCTCGCCGCGACGCTCGGCGGCAGCGGCTTTCTCGCCATCTACCTGGCCGGCATCGTCCTCGGCAACAGCCGGATCGTGTTCCAGCGCGGCACGTTCCTGTTCATGGACGGCCTGGCGTGGATGGGCCAGATCGTGATGTTCGTCGTGCTCGGCCTGCTGAGCACGCCGAGCGACGTGGCGGACGTGGCCGGGCCGGCGCTGCTGATTTCAGTCGTGCTGATCTTCCTCGCCCGCCCGCTCGCGGTGATGCCGATCCTGCTCGCCTGCGGGTACGGGTGGCGCGAGCAGCTGCTGATCGCCTGGGTGGGCTTGAAGGGCGCGGTGCCGATCGTGCTGGCGACGTTCCCGCTCATGTTCGGCGTGCCCGACGGCGCGCTGCTCTTCAACGTCGTGTTCTTCGTCGTCCTCGTCTCGGCGACACTGCAGGGGTGGTCGCTGCCGCTGGTGGCGTCGGCGCTGGGGCTGCAGGAAGCACGCGCCCCGAGCCCGCCGGTCTCCCTCGAGCTGATGGCGCTCGAGGACGTGCAGGCCGAGATCGTCGATTACCTGGTGGCGCCCGCCTCGCCGCTGGCCGGCCGGCTCGTGCGCGATCTCCAGCTGCCCGACGGCGCGATTCTGGCGCTCGTCACCCGCGGCCGCACGCTGATTACGCCGCGCGGTCCGACGGCGCTCCAGCCCGGCGATCACCTGTTCGTCATCGCGCGCGCCGAGATCCGCCCCGCGGTCGAGGAGGCGCTGACGCGCGCCTAGCGGCGGAGTGGGCACGCCGATGTGCGACCGCCGGGCTCACGAGGTGAGCTTCGTCAATCTCGCGTTCTCGAAACCCGGCATGGCACGAACCCACTCACTGGCATCGCGGCGCTGCGCAGGCGTGACCAAGATCGACGAGGTCCGGATCGACGTCGATTGCGGCCGGCTGCTCGTTCCTTGAGGCCCTGCGGCGCGGGTGTCATGATGGTGCGGCCGCTCGTCGGCGGTGTGGCCGGGCCGGACGAAGAGGCGCGCGGCCTCTGTGCTTCACCGAACTGAAGGGCAAACGACTCCATGGCCAGGAACGAGCGGGTCTGTGTAATCGGAGCCGGCATGTCGGGCCTCGTGGCTCTCAAGGAACTGCTCGACAAGGGACACGACGTCACCTGCTTCGAGAAAGAGAGTCGCGAAGGCGGCGTGTTCAATTTTCCAGCCGGCGTCGCGTACGACGCGATGCAGCTGACCGTCTCCCAGCACTTCATGTGCTTCACGTCGATGCCCGCACCACCGCGCGAGAAGCGCGAGCTCTGGACACGCAGCCGGTACTCGCAGTACCTGCATGAGTTCGCCGAGACATTCGACCTGTTTCGCCACATTCACTTTGGCACCGACGTGACGGGGATCGAGGGCTGTTCGAGCGGCCAGGTCCGGGTCACCGGTCGTCGGGGCGCCGACACGTTCGCCCGAACGTTCGACGCCGTCGCGCTGTGTCAGGGGGCGTTTCGCGCAGACGCACCGCGGCTGCCGAGCATCGAGGGCCTGGAGAGCTTTCCTGGACGCGTCGTGCACAGCGGAAGCTACAAGGACCCGGAGCCGTTCAGGGGGCTGCGCGTGTTGTGTGTCGGCATGGGCGAAACGGGCGCCGACATTACCCAGCAGATTGCGGAAGTGGCGGCGAGCTGCACGCTCAGCATGCGGAGCTTTCCGGAAATCATCAAGCGATACCGAGGTCCCGACCGCAGAACCACCGACGTCGACTCGACGCGGCTCTTTCACTGGTTATCGCTGGAGCAGCGCGCCGAGTTCTACGCCTTCAAACGGCAGTTCCGGAATGCGCGGCCGCTCAGCGAGCACGAGCAGTTGATCTACGAATGGAATCGCCGATCCGGCGGCCGTCGCGCCCTGCAGAAGAACGACGACTTCGTGGGCCACATCATCGATGGCCGGATTCAGGTGCGTGCGCCGGCGGCGCCTGTGCGCATCGAGGGCAACCAGGTCACCTTCGACGATCGGTCAACGGTGGAGGTGGACGCCATCGTGTTCTCCACGGGGTACCAGGAGAGCTCCATTCCCCGCCACTGGATCAAGGGCGTCGAGACTCGCGATGTTCGCCAGTTGTTCAAGCATGCCTTCCACGTGGACCTGGGGAGGCGCGTGGCGTTCTTCGGGTGGGCACGACCGCGGCAGGGAGGGCTTCCGATCCTGTCCGAACTGCTGGCCAGGTACTTCGCGCTGCTGTGCAGCGGCGAGCGGGCGTTGCCGGCACGAGACGAGATGCAGCGCGTGATCGACGAGGATTGCGCGCGTGAGGAGGCGTGGTTCGCCAATTCGAAGGCGACGCGGACGCTGGTGCACTACACAGGCTATTGCGACGATCTCGCGGCATTGATTGGGTGCCTGCCCCGGCTCGAAGATCACCTGGACGATCCGGAGCTGCTCACCCACCTGGTTTGCTCCTCGAACGTCGGGTTGAGCTATCGCTTGCGAGGCCCCGACGCCGTGCCCGAGGTGGCCCGGGAGGCCTGCGTTGCGTCGCCCATTGCCGATCCCTACGTGGCGATCGACGCTTTCGTGGACCACGCCCTTCGGACGAGACTGAGCCCGCACGTGGCCAGCGGGGTCGCCGAGACCATTCGCACCTATCTGACCACTCACCAGACGGACATGCCTTCGACGGACGATTGGGAGCGCTGACTCAAACTCGAAGGGGCCTTGACGGATCACGTGCCGCCTCGGGCGGCGTGCCTGAACGGCCCTCGAGGTGGCGCCAAGCGCTACCGTCGTATACTTGAGAGTCTGCGGTGAGGTGGCCGAGAGGCTGAAGGCGGCGGTTTGCTAAACCGTTGTAGGGCCTTTAAAGTCCTACCCAGGGTTCGAATCCCTGCCTCACCGCCAGCCTTCGCTGGGTCCATTCCGAAGACATAGGTAACACTCTCGGCCGAACGGATCGCCGATCGGCCCCTGCCACCAACCCGCGCGCCCAACACACGCCACGCCCCCGCAGGTGTACCATCCGCCCCCGAGGGCGGCATGCACGAGTTCATCGAGGTCCGCTTCCACAAACCCAACGGCGCCCGGCTCCGCGTCACGCGGCAGCTCCCCGGCGGCATCGAGTTCGACGAGCCGGACCCGCTCGAGCGCACCGTCGCGTTCAGCATTCGCGGGCGCAGCGAGGTCACACGCTACCGCATGCGCCGCATCGCCCAGATCAAGGGCTGGGAGGCGGGCACGTTCAAGCTGCGGGTCGCGGTGGAGGCGGGCAGCCTCGTCCTGCGCGGCGACGATCCGGACTCGCTGCCCGAGGGCGACTACACGCTGCGCGTCCGGGTCGAAGACGTGACGGCACGGCAGGCCTCATCCGCCGTGCGGCTGCCGCACGATGGGCAGGCGCGCCTGGACGTCGAGATCCGCCCGGACGAGCGCGACGTGGAGGTGGACCTGACCGGCGGCGACGGCGAGATCCGGCGCGTGCTCGATGCATCGACGCTGAACGGCCAGCCCGCGCCGGCCTGGCTGGCCGACCCTGCCTTCCGGCCCACGCGCAAGGCCTGCCTGCTCAACCTGCTGGCGACGCTGCGCGTGCGGCCGACGAGCGCCGCGCCGCTGATCGGCCTGGTGCACGGCGTGTTCATGGCCTGCAACGACCGCGCCTACATGACCGTCGATCGCGCGCTGCTGACGCGCGTCGAGGCGCTGGTGCAGGATCCGGCGCGGCCGTTCTATCGCGAAGGCGAGCCGCTGGCGCCGATCCACGGGCGGCTGAAGGAGCTGATGCCCGAGCCGCCGGAGGTCAAGGCACGATTCGGGGCCCCACTCAGCTTCCGCGCCGAGGGCCGGGCCGGCACGCCGTCGCTGCAGATGGTGATCCTGCCGCCGCCGGTCGATCTCGCGCACACCTACGCCGAGTTCGATCTCGACCTCGGCAACCCGCTGCAGGACGTCCTCGGCTTCGTCGTCCACGCCGGCGAGCTGCTCGACGGCAGGACGACGAACCACCTCGATCTGCGGGCCAGGCTGGCGAGAACGCCCGCGGGGAGCTTCCTCCACTACCGCGTGACGGCTACGGCGTGAGACCCAGCGCGGCGACGATTGCCTCCGCGTACCGCCGCGCTCCCCGGGCATTGGGATGCCCGGCCGACGCGCGGTAGCACTGGAACCGCCGCCCGGCGTCGAACGGTGGAATGGCGGCATTGCAGCCGCCGCGCCGCTCGGCGATCACCTCGTCCTCGGGCGAGAGCAGCCCGTCGTTCCTCAATCCGAACAGCAGCGACGCCGGCGCGAACGCGGCGTTCGCCTCGGTGAAGCCGGGATCGACGAACAGCACGCGTGCGCTCGCGGCGTCGTCCACGGCCCGCTGCAGGGCCGCCCGGGACTCGCGCCAGAAATGAAGGGCGCGTTCGACGATGGCGTTTCTCCCCGCCGTCAGCTCGGCAACCTCCGCCGACACGCTGAGCCCTTCCTGCGCGAGCAGGAGCGGGATCCCGAAGGGCGCGCTCTCATAGCTGAGGATGGGGTAGTAACCGGTGACGAGGATCGTCGCCTGCGGAAAGCGCGGCACGACACGGGCGAGAAGGGCTCGCATGTCGAGGTGGCAGTGCTTGTTCGTCAGGTCGGACAGGTGATCGAGCGAGGTGAGGATGCTCAGGATTCGCCGGAGGTCGACATCGTTGATGCCGCCGTTGACCAGCGCGACGAGGACCTCGTCGGGGTCGCCGGCGAAGCCGTCGAGCTGCTGAAACAGCGTCGGATACGCGATCGGCACCTCGCCGTGCACGCGCTCGGGTGCGACGCTGGCGTCGACGCCGATGGTGGCGCCGGAATGCGCCAGGAGATGATCGACCAGGTCCGGCCGGGCCTTCCGCAGCACGGCGCCGACCCGCGTGTGGATCTTGTTCGCCGGCCTCAGGCCCTGACCCCAGTGGACCGAGTCGCCGAGCGTGACGAGATACTTGGACATGCTTCACGAGGGGTAAGCGGAGTTGGTGGGGGCGGTGCGGCGGTGAGGAACGAGGCGAGGTTCACGACAGTGCCGCGCGAGCACTGCCGTGAACCATGACCCCGGCGAATGCTTCGACCTACCGGTGCGGCTGGTCGAAGTGGGCCTGCAGATTCCCTGTCGACAGCGTCTGCAGCGGCTGGTTGAACACGACGTTGGACGGGTTGCTGGTCTGGTAGATCCGGATCGCGATCTTGTCGCTGGATCCCGGCTCACCCGCGTCGACCAGCGTGAACTCGATCGTATAGCCGTCTACGTTGTTGTACCGACCCGTGCCGGTGCCGACGAGGGTATCCAGCGGCGCGGCCGGCGGCGTCTGATCGATGGCCGGATCGTCGGTGCAGGACACCGTCGTCAGGTGGTCCGTCATGTGGAAGCGGTTGCCGGGCCAGTTGACCTGGAGGTTATTGGACAGCAGGCGATCGCAGTGAACCGTCAGGCCGGAGCTCATGCGCGCCTCGCCGGCACGAACGTTGGCGCCGCCGGTGAAGCGGCCGGTGCCCTCGACCACCGGATCGGCCGTGTTGGTGAAGACGACGAGGAACCCGTTGTCCGGATTCGACTGCATGTCACCCGAGGTCGAGTTCCCGGGCGTGACCGGACCACTGGTCGATCCCGTGTTGGTCACCGTTGTTTTCACGAACGACGCGGTATACCCGCTGGGCACCTGCTCAGTCACGGTCACGCGCTGAACCTGCGTGCCGTTGTTCGAACCGGCTTCCTGGTAGGTGTGCACGATGGCGCACTGCCCGCCGGCGATCGAGACGGAGCTGGCGACCTCGATCGAGCCGTTGCCATCGAAATCGACGGTGTAGTTGATGGTGACGGCAGGTCCGGCCGTACCGCTGTATTCCTTGCACACCTCGAACTCCGCCAGCTCGGCGACGCCGTTGACGACGGCGAGCGAGGCGGCACCGCCGAGCGCGGCGGCCGGCGAGACGGCAGACGGCCGTGTTGGCGTGCTGTTGCAGGCCGAGACGGCGGTCAGGACGGTGAACAGTGCCACAAATCGGCGCACACGCTGCTGAGAACTCATGCACTTTCCTTTCGCGGCTCCGTTTGCTGAGTCATTGCGTCGCGCACAGATGGGGAAGGCATCTCAGCTACGGGCCGCTTGCTCGTGCGCGGGCCTGGAACAAAGCAAGAAACACTCCTGGGAAAATCGCCATCCGGCGCGGAGATCCGCGACTCCGCCCGCGGGAAGGTCTTTCGCGCGCAGCCTTTGGTCGTCAAGCCAGCAGACGATCTAGAATCCGCCCGTGCGTCACGACCACGCCCGTATCATCCTGCTCTCGCTGCTCGTCGTGGCCGGCAGCGGCGTCGTGTTCCTGGCGCAGTGGCGCGGCGACCGTTTCGCGGCCTCGCGGCTGGCATGGGTGGCCACGGCCCGGCAGCTCGGCCCGGTCGGGTACCGCGATCCGGTGGGCGCCGTGTCACCCGACGGTCAGTTCGTCGCCTACAGCGAGGGCCGGTTCCTGCGGGTGCGTCCGCTCCAGGGCGGGGCGGTCGTGGAGCTGCCGCCGGGCAGCGGCCAGATCCGGCATCTCGCCTGGCATCCCGACAGTCGCTCGGTGCTGGCCGACGGCGATGCCGTGGGCGCGGGCTGGGTGCGCTACGACCGCACGGCACGGACGCGGCAGCCGCTCTTCGCGGGACGGCAAACGCTCCGCGCCACCGTGCGGCCGGAAGGAAAGGAGTCGGAGATCCCGGTTCGTGCGCTGCGCCAGCCGGCATGGTCGCCGGACGGAAGGTCGCTGGCAGCCCTCGTGAACGGGCGCGACGGCACGGAGTTGTGGATTGTCGGCGCCGACGGCACGCGTTGCGTCCGCGACGCGGCTGCGGCACGCGGCCAGCCATCCCGCGTGGACGCCGCGTGGCGAGGTGGCCTGCGTATCGGTGGTCGACGGGCGGCCACGGGTGACGGTCCCCTGCGACGGGACGCCGATCGTGCCCAACCCGGACGGCGACGTCTATGGACCGATCGCGTTCGCTCCTGACGGCGCCACCGTCTACGCCGGTGTCCCGAACGACGGCGGGACCCTGGATCTCTGGGCGCTCGCCGTGCCGACCGGCCTCGCGCGGCCGCTGACGGGGTTTGCCCGCGACAGCTACGCGCCCACGGTCGCCGCCGGCGGCCACGTCGTCTTCAAGGTCCAGAGCTACCGCACCCACGTCGCCATGGCCCCCGCGTCGGGCGGTCCGTCCACGCCACTGACGACGTTTCAGAGCGAGACGCCGTCCTGGGACCCGACCGGTCGGCTCATCGGCATCACCTACGGCACGTGGCGCCGCGTCGTGGACGATGTGCATTACCCGGATATCGCGCAGGAGGCGGGCATCATCGAGGTGCATGCGACACGGCCGGCCGGCGCCGTGACGACCGTCGTGGACGCCTCGGAATCAGAGGATCAGTCGCTCTGCTGGTCGCCGAACGGGAAGTGGATCGCCTATCACTCGCACAAGCAGCAGTCCGACGATATCTGGCTGCGGCCGGCGGATGGCCGCGCGGCGGGCCGCCGCATCAGCTTTCTCGGACGCGGCGCGGAAGCGGGCTGGCCGCGGTGGTCGCCCGACGGGCGCTGGCTGCTGTTCGATGGCGCCGATCCAACGACCACGCGCTCGGTGCTGTTCGTGATCGGCGTCGATCAGGAGACCGGGCAGGTCACCGAGCAGCCGCGTGTGGTCCCTGTCACCGGTCTCGACGCGGAGATCAGCCACGGGGAATGGCTGCCCGACAGCGCGCACGTGGTCGCGGTTGCCAAGGAGGCAGCGGGGAGGCACGTGATCTTCACCGTGCCGCGGGACGGCGGCGCGGCGCGCCCGATCCATCGCGTCGCCACCGAGCACGACGCGCCGGGGCTCGCCGTCTCTCCCGACGGCCGTGACGTCGCGTTCATCGCGCCAGCCGCGGACGGGTTTTTTCAGGTCTTCGCGCTGCCGCTCGCCGGCGGCGCGCCGCGCGCGATCACCAGCGACCCGTCGCACAAGACGCAGCCGGCCTGGTCGCCGGACGGGCAGCGAGTGGCATTCACCGTGTGGAGCTACGAGGCGCAGTTCTGGCAGATGCCGGGCGCCGATCGCCCGGCGGCGCGCTGAGCGGACGGCGCGCTACGACGCGTCGAGCAGCGCGCGCACGCGAGGCTCCAACTGCTCCAGCGGCATCCGGCCGGGGTGGTAGAGCCGGATGATCCCGGCGCGATCGACGAGCACCAGCGTCGGCGTCGTGCTGACCCCGAAACGCACGTGGTTGGCCTCGGTCACCGGCACCGCCTGGCCGGCGAGCACGGGATACGACGTCTGGCGCACCTCGTCGATGTAGCGCAGCTCGTCGGCAGCCGACGCCGGCTTGCCGCCGGCGACGTAGCCAAAGCGCTGGGTCGGAGCGAAAATCACCAGCCCCTGTCCGCCGTACTTCTTGGCGAGCTCCGCGAGGACGGGCCCCTGCGTCTTGCAGTCGGCGCACCAGTGCGCCCAGAAGAACATGAGCACGACCTTGCCCTTGAGTTCGGCCATCGACGGCGGCTTGGGTCCCAGGTACTCCGTCGTATCGATCGCCGGCACGGGCCGGCCCTCGAGGCTCAGCAGGTTGATGTTCTTCTGGATGCGCTTGACGATCGACGTGCCCTTGTAGGTGTCCAGCTCGTTCTCCAGGAACGCCACTGCCTCGGTGCGCGCGCCGCGTGCGGCATCGACGTGGCTGATGACCTCGATGGCGGCGCCCAGTGCGATGGGAAGCCGCGGTTCCTGGTCGAGCGGACGGGCCTTGAGCTGCGCGGTCGCCAGCTCATAGGTCTCGCGCGCGTACTTTTCCGCGCTGTTCAGGTCCTTGGCGGCCAGCGCGCCGCGTCCCATCCACGACAGGGCCTCGAGCATCTCCGGCGTCACGCCGTTGGCGGCTCGATACGCCGCGAGCGTCCGGCCGGCGCCGGCGAAGTCGTTCGCCGCGATGGCCGTTCGCACCTCCTTGATGATCGCTGGCGCCTGCGCCGTGACGAGAGCCGCCGCCGCGAGGGCGAGCGCCAGCACGACCGCTACGACACGTCTCACGGGCTGCCTCCAGTCATCGCCGCCGCATCGAGGTTCGCGGCAGCGGCCACGCCTTTCGGGCGCAGAATCACGTAGGTGGGAAGGCCGATGGCGTTGAATCGCGCCAGCACGGATTTCGCCGGTTCGGCGTCGGGGTCTTCGGCCTGGAACTTGATCTTCACGTAGTCGTCGAGCGCCGCCGTGACCGCCGCATCCTCCAGCGTGGTCTTGTCCATCGTCAGACAGTTCTTGCACCACGTCGCCCAGAAGTCGATGAGCACCGGCTTCTGCTCCAGCGTCGCACGGTCGAGGCCGGCGGCGAGCGAATTCGTCCATCCCGCCTCGAGCTTCTCCTGCACGCTGCCCGCGACTTCCGAGGCGTCCACCCACCGGTTGGCGAACAGCGTGTACGCAGACGTAGCCGTAGTAGATGGCGGTGCCGAGGATGACGACGCCGAACGCCTGCTTGACCCGGACCATCCACACGCCGGGCTTGGGCAGCGCCGACAGGCCGGCACCGGCGATCGGCCATGGCAGCGCCATGCCGAGGCCGAGGAAGAAGGGCAGCGCCAGCGCCAGCGTCGTGCCGCTCGCGTACAGGCTGCTCGAGAACAACACGACCTGGATGACGACCGGGGCGACGCACGCGCCGGCGAGCAGCGCGGCGACGGCGCCCATGGTGAAGGCGACGGCGAACGTGCCGCGTTTGGTCGGGTTCTGCAGGTTGCTCGAGTAGCGCGAGAAGTCGATGTTGAAGACGTCGAACATCGCCAGACCGAGGACGACGAACAGCGCGGCGATGCCGGCGTTGAACCAGGGCGAGGCGTTGATCGTGCCGAAGGTGCCGGCGGTGAGGATCACGATCAGCCCGAGCACGCCGTAGACCACCGCCATCGCGGCGCCGTAGGTCGATCCGAGCAGGAACCCGCGGCGGCGCGAGCCGGCCTGCGCGCCGGCGCCGATGATGGCCAGGTTGATCGGGATCATCGGCAGCACGCACGGCGTGAGGTTGAGCGCCAGCCCGCCGACCAGGATCAGCAGCAGGATGGCGAGCGGGCCGCGGCCCTCGAACCAGCCCTTCGGCGCGGTGCCCTGCTCGGCATCGCGAATGAACTGCATGAAGTCGTCGCTGCCGACGTAGCCGCCGGTCGAGGCGAGGACCACGAAGCCGTCCAGCTTGTCGAGGCCGGTGGACGATCCCGCGGGGGGCGGCGCGACCGGGGGCACCATCGGCTGCGGATCCGCCGCGCTCGGCGGATCGGTGCGGCGGCCCTTCGCGAGCTCCTCGAAGATGCTCGGGGCGGCCGGCATCGCGGCGGTCCCCGTGTTCACGACCTGCAGCGTCCACTCCGTGGCGGCCGTCGTCGGTTGAAAGCAGACCTTGTCGTCGCACGCCTGGTAGCGCAGCCGCGCGGGGATGACGAGGTCACCGATCGGCGCCGTGCCGGCGATCTCCAGCTCCGCACCGACGACGAACTCGTGATCGAAAACCGCCAGCGGTTCGTCCTGTCCCTCGAGCTTGAAATCGGACGGGTGCGGATAGATCACGCTGGCGACGCGCACCCCGGCGGGGGCGTCGATCGTGAGCACCGTGGGGATGAGCAGCGGGTCGCGCGGCTGGTCCGACTGCACGTGCAGGCCCTTCGGCAACGACACCGTCAGGGCGACGCGTGTGCGGCGAGCCTGGCCGCACCGCCGACTCCTCCACAAACGGCGTCACCGTTGCGCGCGGGCGCCCCTGGGCGTCCACCCGGGCCGGCGTCGTGGCCACCAGCAGCAGACCGAGGAGCGAGAGCAGTAAGGCGTGCATAGTGTGAATGCGGGGTGAGCGGCTCCACGTCAGATTCGACCGCAGGCCGCGCTCCTACTGTACTGCGTCGGCACCCAACGCGGAGTTACGGTCGAGCTGGGGCCGCTCTGCTTCGCGCGCCGGCCTCAGCCGGCCTGGTAGCCCCAGAAGGCCTGGCGGAACGCCAGCCGGCGCTCCGGCCGCGGGCGTCGCCGCTCGGGAAAATCGATCGCCACCTCACGCGCGCGGCGGTCGGCGCGGCGGCGCTCGCCATGCGGCCGCACGACCTTGTCGGCCAGCGCCCGCAGATTGGCCATCCGTTCGGGGATCAGGAACGAGACTTCGCCGTCCATCGTGCGATCGATCAGGCCCTGGAAGAACGCCTGACTGAGCATCTCGTGGACGTGGTGGCCCGTGCGGCGGTCGAGCCACGCGCCGAACGCGGTCCACAGCTTCAGCCCCCCGAGCAGGACCAGTGACGTCAGCATGTGGAAGCGGACCGGCGGGACCCCGCGCAGCACCAGCCCGTCGGCGCCGAGCATCTGCTGCATGTAGATTCGCGGGACCCGGCCGGCGCCGAGCCGGCGCAGCGGCGTGAGGGAGACCATGTGCTCGAGCATCATCAGGCTGGCTCGCGTCAGCTCGACGCCCTCGGGGTTCTCCTCCGCCGCGCGGTAGTGCCGCCGGGCGTACGCGTCATAGAACTCGTCGGCGTCGGCCAGCGTGGCTGGCAGGTACTCGGTGCTGTCGCGGGCGCCTTGCGGGCGGATCCCCATCGCCAGCGCGTAGGTGCGCCACAGGTAGAAATAGTCCTCCGCCTCCTGCTCGCCGAAGCCGACGCCCATCCGCTGCAGCCCGCGGATGACCAGCAGCGAGAAGCCCATGATGGTGGCCAGCATGTCCTCGTGATTGACGGGGACGCCGTACTGGGGCTCGTAGGAGGGAATACGCTGGCGCACGAGGTGCCGGACGCCCGCGTGCAGCAGCCGCAGCTTGGCCGCGGTCACCAGCGCCTTGCCATTGGTCTCGAAGCCACCCCGCGCCGTGACGTTGACGACCATCTGCAGCACGCCGAGCAGCCGAGTGTACGGGTGGTTCTTGAGATTGCCCGACATCACCAGCACGCGGGCGAGATTCGGCGCGGCATAGCCCGCCGGCAGGCTCATGGCGAGCAAGGCCAAGGCGGAACAGCAGGCGTGCGTCATGAACACGTCCTCGCCGCGCGCGAGCCGGGCCCGATCGACGGGCTGTCGGTCCGGCGCCGGCGTGCGCATGGCGTCGGCAAAGAACCGCCGCAGCGCGTCGGGCGCGTCGACGGGCACCTGCGCGTGGTTGGAGCTCAGGAAGCGGAAGAGATCGCGGAAGTTCTGCCCGCTGTCGGCGAGCTCGGCCAGGCAGTCGTCCGCCTCGCGGTCACCCTCGGAACGGAGGCGATCGAGAAACGCGTCGTCGGACCAGCGGCTCGGGGACGGTCCTGCAGTCACGACTGCCCGAATCTACCGGAGGACTCCGGCACGATCAACCCACGGGCTGGCGCTTCCGTCGATACAGCGCCAAAACGTAAACGGCATCGAGGATCAGGGTGATGGCGCAGAGCGTCAGCAGGAACCCCTTGTCGGCCAGCGCGTCGTCCTGGTAGCGATGGAGCGGCGCCATGAGCATGAACAGGCTGAAGCACGCCGTGCCCAGCCCCTTGGTCCACCCGACGAGGAGCGAGAAGTTCCGGGCCGGATGGCTGTGCAGCAGCGTCAGGTACACCGCCGACATCATGACGTTGATGATGTAGGCGGAGGTGGCGCCCATCGACATGTCGTAGCCGCTGCGGACGAAGTAGTAGATCGCGACGCTCCATGACGCGATGCCAAAGGCCACCGCCGGCTTGAACCAGCCGCGCAGCGAAGGGTTGATCACCTGGCGTTCGCCGTAGCGGAACAGCCAGTAGACGATCACGAAGTCGAGAAACACCCAGCCGCGATACCCCACCTCGAGCAGGCGCCCGGTGTCGCCGACGTAGACGAACGACCACATCCACTCCCAGGAGACGTTGGCGACGACCGCGGCCGCGGGAATCTCGACGAACTTGTTGCGGCGCACGCCCTGGAGAATGGCGACGTAGGCGATCAGCCAGAGGATGCAGCCGAGGCCGAACACGACCATCGCCGGGACCGAGTAGCGAACGGTGTTGACCCAGAGTTCGGCGCCTGGCGGATGCATGGGTCCTCCTACTGCGGCTCCGGCGCCGGCCCGACGGCCGGCCACGGAAAGTTGAGACGCTGCACCAGGTCGAGCCATCGCGGGTCGGCCCGCAAGCTGTCGTGATTGGGAAACCGCACGCTGTGCAGCATGGGCGTGCGCTCCGCCAACGCCTTGTCCAACTGCGCGAACGCCCCGTCGATGTCTCCCAGCCCGGCCAGCACTCCCGCCGCCGGCAGCGGCGACACGTAGCCGGCCTGGGCGCGGACGCTGAGCTCACTCAGCACCGCGCGCGCCTCGTCCCGCCGGCCCGCCGCGGCGAGGAGCGCGCCAAGGGTGCCCAGGCTGTGCGACGAGCGAGCGGAGCTGGCCACGAGCTGCTCGGCGTACTGGATCGCGGCGTCGTGTCGTCCGGCGGCGGACGAGCTCAGCGCGGCGCTGTTCAGGGCGAGCCCGAAGCCGGGTTGAATCGCCAGCGCGCTCTCGCATTCCGCGATGGCCTGGTCGAAGCGCCGTGCGATGTAGAGGACAACGGCGGCATAGCTGCGGACGTAGGCCGACAGCGGATCGAGCTCGCCGGCCCGCCGGATCTCGGCCAGCCCGTCATCGGGCCGCCCCATCGTCGCAAGAAAATAGCCGTACCAGCAGTAGGTCTCGACGTTGGACGGACGCAGCTCGCAGGCACGCGCCAGCGCGCGCTCGGCTTCCGCCCAGTTCCAGTCGAAGAGGAACGCGATTTGTCCCAGCGCCCCGTGCGCCTCGGCCAGCTGCTCGTCGAGCTCGCGCGCGCGCAGCCCGGCGGCGCGCGCCTTCGCCGCGGCGGCGTGCGGCGCGAGCACCGCATAGAGCCCGAGAATGCAGAAGCAGTCGGCGATGGCGGCATGGGCCAGGGCATACGACGGATCCTGCTGCACCGCCTGCTCGAAGAACCCGATCGCGCCACGCAGGTCGTAGAGGCTGAAGCGGCAATGGCGTCCGCGGAGGAAGGCGTGGTACGCGGCGAGGTCGCCGGTGTGCCGCTTGACCAGCGGCGTGCTGTCGGTACGCCCGAGGACCTTGACCCTCAGCTCGGACACGACGCTGCGGGCGATCTCGTCCTGCACGGCGAACACATCGGCCATGTCGCGGTCGTAGCGTTCGGACCAGAGCTGATAGCCGTCGACCGCGCTGATGAGCTGCGCGGTGATGCGCAGGCGGCTCCCGGCCTTGCGCACGCTGCCTTCGAGCACGATCGCCACCTTCAGGCGACGCCCGATCTCGCTGACGTCCACACGCTGGCCCTTGAACTGGAACGACGAGGTCCGGGCCGCCACGTGCATGCCTTCGATGGCCGCCAGCGCGTTGATCAGCTCTTCCGCCATGCCTTCGCAGAAGTAGTCCTGATCCTTCTCCGGGCTCATGTCGGCGAACGCGAGCACGGCGATCGACGGGGCGACCCGGGTCCGGGTGCTGGAGGCGGGCGCGCGCGCCGCCGAGCCGGACGGGATCCCGGTGTACTCCGCCAGGTCGCTCAGCAGCTCCTGCAGGGATTGATAGCGGTCGGCGGGCCGCTTCTCCAGCAGCCGCACGACGATGCGTGCGACCTCGGGAGGCAGGTCCGGGCGGGCGCCGCCGAGCACCTCGGGCTGCGTCTGCGCGATGGCCCGGGAGAGCGACAACAGGTTGTCGCCCTGGAACGGGCGGCGGCCCGCCAGCATCTCGTAGAGGACGACCCCGACCGACCAGATGTCGGTCCGGTGATCGAGCTCCTGTCCCTGCACCTGCTCGGGCGACATGTAGGCGACGGTGCCCGAGATCATCCCGGTCTGCGTGGCGACGCCCATTCCGGCGAGCTTGGCCAGGCCGAAGTCGAGGATCTTCACGACGCCGCTATTGGTGATCAGGATGTTGGCCGGCTTGATGTCGCGATGAACGATGGCCGACCCGTGCGCCTCGGCGAGCCCGCGGCCGATCTGCATCACGTAATCGAGCGCGTCGGCGAGCGGGATCGGGCCCTGGTCGATGCGCTGCGCCAGCGTCCGGCCCTCGTAGTAGGCCATCACCAGGTAGAGCTGTCCGTCCGGCGTCTCGTCGATCTCGTGAATGGTGCAGATGTTGACGTGATCGAGCACCGAGGCGGCCCGCGCCTCGTGCAGGAAGCGCTGCTTGGCGATTTCGTCGCGGGTCGTGTCGGCGGAGAGCACCTTGAGCGCGACCTGGCGGCCCAGGCGCGGGTCGCGAGCCCGGTAGACGACGCCCATGCCGCCGCTCCCCAGTCGAGCGATCACTTCGTATGGACCCAGCCTGGTCCCGGGTGCCATGCTCATGCGCGTGCCGAATTATAGAGCGACCGGGCCGGCGGTCTGCACGAACCGCGCGCGGACCGCGTGCTACCAGCGATAGCGCAGGCTGGTCAGCGCACGGCGTCGCAGCAGGTCGCCCCCGAAGGACTCCCAGTGGACATCGTCGAACGCATTGGCCACCTGCAGGCCGACGGTCACCCGATCGGTGACGTCGTAGTTCGCGTTCAGATCGACCGTCACATACGATGCGACCGGGCCTTGGAACGGACCCACGCCCCAGAGAAAGTCGTCCACCCAGCGCGCATCAACGGCGGCGTTGAAGCGGGGGCGGTCGTACATGACGCCGACGGTCATGCTGTGCTCGGGCGAGTTGGGCAGCAACAGTGTCGCGAAACCCGGCAGCTGGTTCTCGATCTCGAAGTCGAACCATGAATACGCCAGCGAGGCGCGCCAGCCGGCGGGGAAGTAGTAGTTGAGGCCGAGGTCGATCCCCTGGGTATCGACGTTGCCGAAGTTGGTGTAGGACACGGCGGCGAGGATGGGCGATCCGTCCAGGTTATTGGAGAGGATCGGCGGCGCCAGGGAACGGATCGTCTGCGCCACGCTGGCCGGCACGGCCGACGGAGCTTCCCACGGCCCGAAGCTCGGATTCACCCGGCCGAGGGGCGTGCCGAGCTGGGGGATCAGATCGGTGACGAAGTTCGACGCCTTGCTGCGGTAGAAATCCAGCGTCAGGAACGCGCGGCCCGCGAGAATCCCCTTGTAACCAACCTCCCACGCCTTGGTTCGCTCGACCTCGAGGTCTGCATTGCCGAGCGCCAGCACGCGGGTCCGCTCGAATCCGCAACTCACGCCGAACGGCGTGCACAGCGCGTTCAACGCCCCGAGGTTGGCGACCGGCGCGGCGTCCGCCTGCAGGAACAACTCCGAATAGTTCGGGACCTGGAAGGCCTCGTTGTAGGTGAAGCGGAGGCTGTGGTTCGCGTCGAACGTGTACACCACCGACCCCTTCGGAGAGAACTGCGCGTCATGCAGCGTGCTGCGGTCGCCGCGGCCGGCGAGCACCAGCTTGAGCTGGCGGGTGATGCTCCAGTCCACCTGGCCGAAGACCGCTTCCTTGTCGGCTTCCACCGGCTCGAAGAGCACGGTGTGACGGCCGGTGGCCTCGTCCAGCGTATCGATTCGCTCGGCGGCGGCGGACCCGCCGACGACGACACGGACGCGCCCCTGGGCGGCACGAAAGTTGGTTTGCCCCTCGAACTGGAAGCGCCGCGACGAATCGGCGAGATTGGCGCCGGAGGCGAGCGCGGCCTGACGGGACGAACGGCGCCCGGTGTACGACGCGAGGAGGTTGAAGCGGTCGGCGGTGAGGTCGGCGCGCGCCCACGGCCGCTGGACGTCCACGAACTGCACCCGTCCGATGCCCGTCTGGAAGACCGGCCCCGCGAGATCGGCGATCCCGCCTTCCATGATGATCAGCATGCCGTTGGCGAGGTGCTTGTCCAGGCGCGCGGCGCCGGCGAAGATCTGGTCGTCGTCTCGCACCAGCGGCACCGTCTCCTGCGGGAGGCAGTTGCCGGCCTGGCCGGCCGCGCACGGGCGCGAGTACTCGGCGCGGCCCACGCGCGACACCGTGAAGTCGTCGTGGTGGCGGATGCCGCCGACGAGCTTGGTGTACCAGCCGCCGCCCAGGTCGTGGGCCCAGCGAAAATCGAGCGTTGGCGGTCCCGAGCTGGCCGACGGTCAGCCGGACCGCGCCGCCGAGGCTGTTGCGGGGATCCTTGGTCGTCAGGTTGAGGACGCCGCTCGAGGCGTTGGCGCCGTAGAGCGCCGCGCTCGGTCCGCGCAGCAGCTCGACGCCGGCCAGGTCGTCCAGCGGAAAGGGAATCGCGGCCCATTCCTGGGAGCCGAGGAACGGAATCGACGGGTCGCGGCCATCGATGAGCGTGGCCACGCGCCGGCTGAGCGAGCTGTTGAAGCCGCGGGTGTTGAGGTTGTAATCGTAGATCCCGCTCTGCGTGACCTGCACGCCGGGTGAGAACTCGAGCAGCTTGGGCAGTTGCGCGTGCGCGGCGCGCTGCTCCACCTCGATGGCCGGGATGCTGCTGACCGCGCCGGGGGCGTCGATGATGCGCTCGACCTGCCGCGAGGGCGCGCTCACGACGAGCGTTTCGGTGAAACCCACCACCCAGTCGACGGTTCGTTCGAGCGGCGTCGTGGCGCCGCCGACGACCTCGACGTCGGGGATCGTCGTCAGGTTCTCGCCCAGCGTGATGGTCAGCGAGTAGCGGCCGGCGGGGATGCCGGAAAACGTGAAGCGGCCGTCGGCGCTGGTAATCGCCGTGGCCGACGTCTCGTTGAGGACGACGCTGACACCGCCAATGGGTTCGCCAGTGGCGCGAAGAACTCGTCCCTCGATGCGGCCGCTTCGGTCTTGTCCGTACCCGAGCGACGGCACCAGCAACACCAGGAGAACGACGATGCGCGCCGATGGCATGGCCTACCTCGACGGCAATTGTGCCCGTTACCGGCAGGGGGCGCAATGGTGAGCCGCGGCCAGACGTTTGGGGTGGGGCCTGGTGCGCCGGCGATTCGGGTAGACTCGATTCGCCCGTCACCACGGTGACCCTTCCTGGAGGACCGATGACCTCGACGCGCCTGCTGCTTGCCGCCGTCCTCGCCGTTGCCCTGAGCGCCGCCACCAGCGGAGCCCCCAAGCCCAAGTACACCTACTACCTGACGGGAAACGGTGCCGACGCCGTCGGCACGACCACGTTCGGCCTCGGCCTGATGGGGGGTGGGACCGATGTGGACGCCCTCTTCACCTGGATGGCCGCCCGCGCCGGCGGCGGCGACTTCGTCGTGATCCGCGCCTCCGGCGCCGATGGCTACAACCAGTACGTATACGACTTCGGCGGCTTCGACTCCGTCGAAACCCTGGTGTTGCCCACGCGCGCGGTGTCGAGCGATCCGTTCGTGGTGCAGACCATCCGGAACGCCGAGGCGCTGTTCATTGCCGGCGGCGATCAATCCAACTACGTCAATTTCTGGAAGGGCACGCCGGTCGAGGATGCGATCCACGAGCTGGCGCTCAGGGGAATTCCCATCGCGGGCACGAGCGCGGGCACCGCCATCCTCAGCGAGTTCCTCTACGCGGCGCAAGGCAAGTCGGTGACGTCGGCGGTGGCGCTCGCCAACCCGTATCATCGTGACGTCACGCTCGACCGCGATTTCCTGCACCTGCCGTTCATGGCCGGCGTCATCACCGACCAGCATTTGATCGAGCGCGATCGCATGGGCCGGACGCTCGCCTTCATGGCCCGCATCGTCAAGGATGGCTGGGCCGCGGAGAGCAAGGGCGTCGCCATCGATCGCGAAACCGCCGTGCTCGTGGATGCGAGCGGCGACGCCACGGTGGTGGCCAACGCGGGTCACGCGACGCCCTACGCCTATTTCATCCGCGGCGGCGCCCCCGACGTCTGCCAGGCGCAAACGCCGCTGACCTATCGCAACCTCGCGGTCTATCGCGTGCAGCCGGGCAGCACCTTCGACCTGCCGGCGTGGCTGGGGACCGGCGGCACCGCGTACACGCTCGACGTCGTCGGCGGTGCGATCTCGTCCACGCAGGCGAACGGTTCGATCTATTGATCGAGCGGCGGCCGGCGTTCGACGCGGTCCTGCTCATCTCGTTCGGGGGGCCGCTGGGGCCGGACGACGTGCGGCCGTTCCTGGCCAACGTCCTGCGCGGCCGACCCGTGCCGCCGGCGCGAATCGACGAGGTCGCGCGCCACTACGAGCTCTTCGGCGGCGTGTCGCCGATCACCGCGCTGACGCGCCGGCAGGCCGAGGGGCTGCGGGTGCGGCTGGCGGACGCGGGGACGCCGCTGCCGGTGTACGTCGGGATGCGCAACTGGCATCCCTTTCTGGCCGACACGATGGCCGAGATGTCGCGCGCCGGCGTGCGCCGGGCGATCGGCATCATCATGGCGGCGCAGGCGAGCTACTCCAGCTGCCAGCAGTATCGCGAGAACGTCGGTGACGCGCGGGCGGCGCTGCGGGCGGCCGGCCTTGCGGACATCGAGGTGACCTACGTGCCCGGGTGGCACGCGCACGAGGGATTCATCGAGGCCAATGCCGCACACGTGCGCGACGCGTTCGCGCGGCTGCCGCCGCCGCGGCGTGCGTCGGCCCGGCTCGTGTTCACCGCGCACAGCATTCCCGAGCGGATGGCGGTGCAGTCGCGCTATCGCGAACAGCTCGACGAGTCGTCGCGGCTGGTGGCCGAGCGCGTCGGCGCGGCGGAGTGGGCGCTGGTGTATCAGAGCCGCAGCGGACGCCCGGAGGATCCGTGGCTGGGGCCGGACATCTGCGACTACCTGCGCGCCGCGCACGATGAGGGGGTCGGCGCCCTCGTCGTCTGCCCGATCGGGTTCGTCTGCGATCACATCGAGGTGCTCTACGATCTGGACCGCGAGGCGGCGGACGTCGCGCGGGGGCTGGGCCTGGCCTTCGAGCGGGCGGCGGCGGCCAACGACGATCCGCGGTTCGTCGGCCTGCTGGCCGATCTGGTGCAGGTCACCCTCCGCCGGTACGCCACCGGCCGCCCGCTGCCGGTGGAAAAAGGGGTCGGGTCTATTTAACGTTTTTGCCACCCGATGTACGCAGAAAGTGCGAGAGCCTGCTAGGCTTGATCGTTCGGAGCAGCTGTGATTGGACGCACGATTTCCCACTACCGCATCGTTTCAGAGCTGGGCAGCGGCGGCATGGGCGTCGTCTACGAAGCCGAGGACACCCGGCTCGGGCGCCACGTCGCGCTGAAGCTGCTGCCGATCGAGGCCTGTTGCGACCCGCAGGCGATGGACCGGTTCCTGCGCGAAGCGCGCATCATCTCGTCGCTCAGCCATCCCCACATCTGCACGCTGCACGACATCGGCGAGCACGACGGCCAGCAGTTCATGGTGATGGAACTGCTCGAGGGCGAGTCGCTGCGCGCGCGCATCGCCCGCGGGCCGCTCACGCTGCACGAGGTCCTCGACCTCGGCACCCAGGTCGCCGACGCGCTCGACGCCGCGCACAGCGCCGGCGTCATCCACCGCGACATCAAGCCCGCCAATCTCTTCATCACCCGCCGGGGACATGCCAAGGTCCTCGATTTCGGCGTCGCCAAGCTCGCGACCGTCGATTCCGCCGGCCGTGCCGACCTCTCGCAGACAATCGCCGCCAGCGAGCTGACGACGATCGGATCGGCGGTGGGCACGATCGCATACATGTCGCCGGAGCAGGCCCGCGGCCAGGAGATCGACGCGCGCAGCGATCTGTTTTCGCTGGGGCTGGTGCTCTACGAGATGGCCAGCGGCCGCCAGGCGTTCACCGGCGCCACGTCGGCGGTCATCTTCGAGGGCATCCTCACCAGGACGCCGGAGCCGCCCTCGCACGCGAACGCCAACGTGCCGGCCGAGCTCGACCGCATCATCGCCAAGGCGCTGGAGAAGGATCGCGAGACGCGCTATCAGACGGCCGCGGAAGTCCGCGCCGATTTGAAGCGCCTCAGTCGCGAGACCGAGTCGGGCGGCATCAGCCTCGCGACCGGGAGCCATACCGTCACCGCGGCGGCAGCTCCGCCCACGGCCGGCCCGCCGCCCTCGCGCGCCGGCGCCAAGCGCGCCGTCCTGGTCGCCGCGCCGCTGGTCACCATTGCCGCCGTGGCTGGCCTGTTGTTGTGGCAGTCGCAGCGCACGCCGGCCCTCGCCTCCCGCGACACGGTGGTCCTCGCCGATTTCCGCAACCGGACCGGCGACACGGTGTTCGACGACACGCTGAGCGAGGCGCTGGCGGTCCAGCTGCGGCAGTCGCCGTTCCTCAATCTGCTGCCCGATCAGCAGGTGCAGGCCACGCTGGCACTGATGGGACGGCCGCCGCTCGAGCCGCTGACGCCGGAACTGGGACGCGAGGTGTGCCAGCGCACCGGCGCCAAGGCGATGCTCGGCGGCACGATTGCCAGCCTCGGCAGCGCGTACGTGCTGACCTTGTCGGCGCAGAACTGCGTGACCGGTGAGATTCTCGTCGAGGAACAGGTCCAGGCGAACGCCAAGGAAGGTGTCGTGACCGCCCTCGGCGCCGCGGCGTCACGGCTGCGCGAGGAGCTGGGCGAATCGCTGGCCATGGTCCAACGCTACGACCAGGCAATCGAGGCCGCGACGACGCCGTCACTGGAGGCGTTGAAGGCGTATAGCCAGGGGATGACCACGCGGCGCACGCAAGGCGACTTCGAGTCGGTGCCCTACTTCCGCCGGGCGATCCAGCTCGATCCGGAGTTCGCCCTGGCACACGGCCGGCTCGGCACCGTGCTCTCCAACATCGGCGAGCGCGCCGACGCCGAACGCGCCGCTACCCGCGCGTTCGAGCTGCGCGACAAAGTGAGCGAGCGAGAGCGCCTGTACATCGAGGCCCGCTACCACAGCACCGTGACACGCGAGCTGGCGAAAGCAGTGGAGTCCTATCGGCTCCTGCTCGCCACTTATCCGGACGACTACGCGGCGCACTCGAACCTGGGCTCGATCTACCGGGATCTCGGCAGCCAGAAGGACGCGGTGGCCCATCTCGAGGAGGCCGTGCGGCTGGCGCCCGCCCAGCCGATCGGGCGCTCGAACCTCGGCGCTGCCTACCTCGCGGAGCGCCGATTCGACGAGGCGCGGCGCCAGTTCGAGGAGGTGCTCACGCTGCAGGAGTCGGTTGGCGCGCGCAGCGGGCTCTACGTCATCGCCACGCTCACCGGCGATCAGTCGCTCGCCGACTCGCAGATCGCCGCCGCCAAGGGACAGCGCGACGAAGGCGATCTGGTCGCGACCCGCGCGCAGGCGGCGGCATTCCGTGGGCAGATGAAGGAAGCGGAGCGGCTGATGGAGGAGGTCTTCCGCCTGGGCCAGGGCGCCAACCGCCTGCCCCAGCTCGGCGAGGCCTTCCTCGGTCTGGCCCTTGCCCAGGCCATTCTGGGCTACCCGGACGCCGCCCGCGCCTGGTTCACCCGCGTCCAGCGCCACGACATGATCCGCGAAGGGGCGACCGACGAGGTCCTGGCGCTCGCGGCAGTGCTCGGCGACGCGGCCCTGGGCAAACCTTACCTCGATCGCGCGATCGCACACGTGACGAGGGTGGCGCTGCCGGAACGCGCGGCGCTGAGCGCGCGGGGAATCCGGGCGCTCGCCGCGCTTGCCGCCGGGCGGCATCAGGAGGCCTACGACGACGCGATCGCGGTGTCGGCCGATCCGTCCCAGGTGGAGCACGCCTTTGTCGCCGGCATGGCCGCGTTGAGGCTGCAGCGCTGGGACGACGCGGTCGCGGCCTTCGACCGGGTCGGTTCACAGCGCGGCAAGCTCGGGCTGTCGCCGCTCGTGCCGGTCTCGCGGGTGATGGCGGCGCGGGCGCACGCGGGCGCGGGCCGCGGGGCCGCTGC
This sequence comes from uncultured Acidobacteriota bacterium, assembly GCA_963707795.1. Classification (GTDB taxonomy): domain Bacteria; phylum Acidobacteriota; class Vicinamibacteria; order Vicinamibacterales; family UBA2999; genus JACCSI01. The sequence goes on from OY970174.1 coordinate 4,249,338, forward strand.
CCGAGAGGCCTACGCGGACGCGTTCACGATATGGCAGCAGGCAGACGACGACATGCCGTTGCTGGTCGCCGCGCGGGCCGAGTTCGCGCGCCTTGGTTCCTAGAGTTTCTCGCTCGATCCGCGCCACCTGGCCGCTGGGCACGCTCGCCGCAATCGCGATCGCGGCGTGTGACGCCGCGCCACCGGCGCGCTGGACCGAGCTGACCACCGGCCTCGAGTTCGTGCGCATTCCCGCCGGCAGCTTCGTCATGGGCTCGCCCGGCGACGAGCCCGGCCGGCAGGACGACGAACTGCCCCACACGGTGCGCCTGACTCGCGCGTTCGATCTGTCGGCGCGCGAGGTCAGCCGCCGCCAATGGGACGCCGTCATGCCGCTGCCTCCGCTCGGGGCGGCGAGCGAGGACGTCGAGGCGCCGGTCGTCAACGTCAGCTGGTTCGAGGCGCAGGGTTTCGTCGAGAGGCTCAATCGCCTGACCGCGGGCGGCTTCAGGCTGCCGACGGAAGCGGAATGGGAGTACGCCTGCCGCGCCGGGTCGGTCACCGCCTATGCCACCGGCGCGACGCTCACCACCGACGAGGCGAACTACGACGGCCGCTTCCCGGCCTCGGGGCAGCCGCCCGGCGCGCGTCGCGGCCAGCCGACCCGTACCGGTTCGTTCGCACCCAACGCGTGGGGCCTGCACGACATGCACGGCAACGTGTGGGAATGGGTGGACGATCCGTACTGCCCGTACGCGGGTGATGCCACCGACCCGATCGGCACCTGCCCCGCACCGTTGAAGGTCATCCGCGGCGGCAGTTGGCGCTTCGACGCCAACAGCGCACGGTGCGCATTGCGCTACACGCATCGCCCGCAGGACCGCGGCGACAGCCTCGGTTTTCGCGTCGCGCGCACGCACGAGCCCTGATCAGCCTCCCGCCCGCCGGCCTGCCGCCGAAGGACGGATAGAATCAGCGGATGCGACTGCGCTGTCTGTCCCTGACGGTCGTCCTCATCCTGGCGTCAGCCGCCGCGGCGTTCGCTCAAGCTCCAGTCGAGTATCGCCTGTCGTTTCCGGCGCCCGAACACCGCTGGATGCAGGTGGAGGTGACGTTCACGGAGATTCCGGCGGGGCCGCTGCAGGTGCGCATGAGCCGCACGTCGCCGGGACGCTACGCCCTGCACGAGTTCGCGAAGAACGTGTTCGAGGTCCGTGGCCGCGACGGCCAGGGCTCGCCGCTCACGCCGACCCGTCCGGATCTCCACCAGTGGAACTTCGCCACGCACGACGGCACCGTCGTCGTCACCTATCGCATCTTCGGGGATCGTGTGGACGGCACCTACCTGAGCATCGACGCCACGCACGCCCACGTCAATGCTCCGGCGGCGTTGATGTGGGCGCGTGGTTTCGAGAACCGTCCGGCGCGCCTCGTGTTCGAGCAGCCGGCCGGCCGCCAGTGGCGCGTCTCGACGCAGCTCTATCCGACCAGCGACCCGCTGACCTTCACCGCGCCCAATTTCCACTATCTGATGGACAGTCCGTTCGAGTTCAGCGCCCACACGGTGCGGACCTTCAGCGTGGCGGGTGCGGCGGCGGCCGGCGAACCGCCGACGTTCCGCATCGCCCTGCACCACGACGGCACCGAAGCCGAAGCGGCCGCGTACGCCGCCGATACCGAGCGCATCGTGCGCGAAACGCTGGCGATCTTCGGCGAATTTCCTCGCTTCGAGCGCGGCACCTACACCTTTCTCGCCGACTACCTGCCGTGGGCGAGCGGCGACGGGATGGAGCATCGCAACAGCACCGTGCTGTCGAGCGCCGGCGCGCTGCGCAACCCGAGCCAGCGCACCGGCCTGCTGGGCACGGTGGCACACGAGTTCTTTCACGCCTGGAACATGGAGCGGATCCGCGCCCGCGATCTCGAGCCATTCGACTTCGAGCAGGCAGACGTGAGCGGCGAGTTGTGGCTCGGCGAGGGCTTCACCAGCTACTACGACGATCTGATCCTGCGGCGCACCGGCCTGGTCCCGCTGGAGCAGACCCTGGCGAGCCTGGCCGGGGCGATCAACACGGTCACGTTGAGCCCTGCCCGCCGGCTCCGGTCGGCGGAAGAGATGAGCCGGCTGGCGCCGTTCGTGGACGCGGCGGCCGCCATCGATCGCACGGCGTGGGACAACACGTTCATCTCCTACTACACGTTCGGCGCGGCGATTGGCCTGGGCCTCGACCTGTCGCTGCGCGAGCGCTCGAACGGGCGCACCACGCTCGACACCTACATGCAGGCGCTGTGGGCGAAGCACGGGCGGCCCGGCCAGCAGGAACCGGGGCGCGTGGCGACGCCGTACACGATGGACGATCTGCGGTCGGTGCTGGGTGAAGTCAGCGGCGATGCGGCCTTCGCGCGCACGTTCTTCGCCAGTTACATCCAGGGCCACGACGTCGTCGACTATGCGCCGCTGCTCGCCCGCGCCGGACTGGTGCTGCGGCGCCGCCATGCCGGCGCCGCGTGGTTCGCCGGCCGCGACGAGCTCACATTCGACGCCGGCGGCGGGCGTGTGACCGGGCCGGTCGCGTTCGAATCGTGGCTGTACAAGGCCGGGGTCGAGCGCGACGATCTCATCGTTTCCATCGACAGCGTGAGCCTCACCTCGCGCGCGGCGCTCGACGAGGTCCTGGCCCGGCACAAGCCCGGCGACCAGGTGGCGATCCGGTTCGTCCAGCGGAGCGGGGAGACGGTCAACGGCCGGCTCGTCCTCGAGGACGATCCGCGCCAGGAGATCGTGCCCATCGAGCAGAATGGCGGGACGCTGATCGATGCCCAGCGGCAGTTTCGCGACGCCTGGTTCGGCAGCCGCCAGACGCCGTGATGGCGTCGGCGTCGTTCCCGGCCCGCGACTGGCGGCGCCGGCCCACACTGGTAGGGAGGTTGCATCTCATGACGCGTCGTCTTGTGTCGTTGCTGACGGTGTTCCTGCTGCTTCCGCTGCTGCTCGCGCCCGCGGCGGGGCAGGCGATGCGCAACGTGCCGCGGATCGCAATCGACGAGGTCAAGGCGCTGATGAAGACAGGGCAGGTGCTGCTGATCGACGTGCGCGACCCGCAGTCGTTTGCCGAGGGCCACATGCCGGGTGCGATCAACGTGCCGTTCGATCATATTCCCGAGCACGTCGAGGCGTGGAAGCGTGAGTCGCGGCTGCTCGTCACCTATTGCGCGTGAGTGGCCGAATCCACGAGCGCCCGTGCGGCGCTGGACATGAACGCGTTCGGAATCAGCAACGTGAAGACGATGCTCGGCGGCTTCAACGAGTGGGTGGCGCGGGGGGAACGCGTCGTGAAGTAGCGGCCGGCGCGCTCAGTCCGGCTGCTCGCCGAGCGGGATGCCGAAGCGCTCGGCCATGCGGTACAACGTGCGGCGATCGATGCCCATGACTTCCGCGGCGCGGGTGCGGTTGTTGCCCACCTGTTCGAGGACGTGCAGGAGATAGCGGCGTTCGATCTCGTCGAGCGTCGGCAGGTCCTCGAACAGGCGCTTCTCGAGCGCCGGCGCCCGCGGGGTGACGGTCGCCGGCAGGTCGCCGACGTCCACCCGGCTGCCGCGGCTGAAGACGACCAGCCGCTCGATCAGGTTCTCCAGTTCGCGGACGTTGCCCGGCCAGTGATGCGCGGCGAGCGCGTCGATGGCGGCGCTGGTCAGCTCGATCCGCTTGCCGGCCTTGGCCAGGGCGGCCTTGAGGAAGCGCTCGATGAGCAGCGGGATGTCCTCGCGGCGCTCGCGCAGCGGCGGCAGGTTGATGATCACCACGCCGAGGCGATAGAACAAATCCTGCCGGAACTTGCCCTCGGTGACCGCGCGCTCGACGTCCACGTTGGTCGCCGCGACGATGCGGACGTCCACTTTCACCGGCCGGCTGGTGCCGACCGCCCGCACTTCGCCTTCCTGCAGCACCCGGAGCAGCTTGACCTGCAGCGCCGGCGACATCTCGCCCACTTCGTCGAGGAACACGGTCCCGGTGTGCGCCGTCTGGAAGACGCCCTTGGCGTCGGCGACCGCGCCGGTGAACGAACCCTTGATGTGGCCGAACAGCTCGGATTCGAGCAGCGTCTCGGTCAGCGCTCCGCAGTTGATCGGGACGAAGGGCCGTTCCGATCGATCGCCGTGCTGGTGAATCGCGCGCGCGACCAGCTCCTTGCCGGTCCCGCTTTCCCCGATGATCAGCACCGGCGCCTCGGCGGACGCGGCATGCGCGATCTGCTTGTAGACCGTCATCATGCCCGGCGTCCGCCCGAGCAGCGCCGGCGGCATGGTGTCGCGGACCGCGGCCGGCGGCGGCGCGGTCGGCGACTTGTGCAGCGCGCGCTCGACCAGCCCCTTCAGCTCGGTGATGTTGAACGGCTTGCTGACGAAGTCGAAGGCGCCCTCGCGCACCGCTTCGACCGCCTTCTCCAGCTCGCCGAACCCGGTCACGATGATGACCGGCGTGGCCGGCGCGACGTCGCGCACGGCCCGCAGCACGTCGATGCCGTCGAGGCGGGCGTTGAGCTTGAGGTCGCTGATGACGAGGTCGAACGGCTTGGCGCGGCAGCGCGCCAGCGCCTGCTCGGGGTCGGTGGTCGTCTCGATCTCGCGATCCGGGTTGCTGAGCAGCTCCTGCATGAAGCGGCAGGTCCCCGGGTCGTCGTCGAGCACCAGAATGCGCGCGGGCGTAACGGTGCGTCATGAGGCGGCGCGTCCGGCCTCACGGGCGGCATCGGACGGCAAGTCGATTGTAAACGTGGTCCCGCGTCCCACCACCGATTCCACGGAAATAGTTCCGCCGTGCGCCGCGACGACGTCGCGGGCGATGGCCAGCCCCAGGCCGGTCCCCCGCCCCGGCTTCTTGGTGCTGACCCACGGCTCGAAGATCCGCGGCAGCAAATCGTCGGGAATACCGTGCCCGGTGTCGGAAATCGACACGTGCAGCCGCCGCCCTGGCGCATCCCCGACCACGACGCCGAGCGTGCCGCCGCGGGACATCGCATCCACCGCGTTGGTCATCAGGTTGAGCAGGGCGAGCTCGAGATTGGTCGCATCCACCAGGATCGGCGTGTCCCCGCCCGGGGTCTCGACCTGCAGCGTGATGCCGGCGGCGGCGAGGTTGGGGCGCATGACGTCGCAGACGCGGAGCACGAGCACGCCGGCCTCGGTGCGGGTCTTCCGCCCCATCTGACGCGAGCGGTCGAGGAGCGTCCGCACCGTGGAGGTGACCTTGGCGATCTGCTCCTCGATGATGGCCAGCCGGGCGGCGTGCAGGGTGTCGGCGCCGAGCTCCTCCTTGAGCAGCTGGACGTAGCCGGAGATCAGGTTGAGCGGCGTGCCCACCTGGTGCGCCACGTTGGCCGCCGTCTGTCCCACCGAGGCGAGTTGCTCGGCGTTGGCGAGCTGCTCGCGCAGGCCGAACAGCCGGTGGTACGACTCCACCAGTTCCTCGTTGCGCTGCTGCAGCTCCACGGTGGCGTCGTCGACACGTGCCTGCAGCGAGTCGTGGAAGTGCTCGAGCCGCGCCAGCATCTCGTTGAGGCCGGCCGCGACCTCGCCGATCTCGTCGCGCTGCGCGATCGCCACCCGCGCCTTGAAGTCGCCCGCGGTCACTCGGGCGATGGTCTCGCGGAGCTGCCGGAGCGGCGCCTGCAAACGCGGCCGCGCCGCGCGATCGACGAGCGCGGCGAGCCCGAGCATCGAGAGGACGGTCATGCCGAGCAGGACGAGGAACGCGCGGCGCCGCGCCTCGGCGACCGAGGTGCCGTCGGCCCGGGCGACGACGGCGGCCGGCGGCTCGCCCGCGCGCGACACCGCGGTTGCCGCGAGCACCTCGCCGGCGCCGTCGGCGATCACCAGCCGGCGCTCGCGTATCGCCTGCGTGGCGAGTCCGACCTCGTCGGGGCGCGTCGCGGTCGTGCTGATCACCGTCCGGCCGTCGCCGTTCTCCTGGACGAACGTCAGCGGTCCAATCTCCGAGGCGTCATCGAGCCCGTGCAGGGTCGCCGCGATCGCGGTATCCGAAGCCGGCGACGGCAGACGAGCCAGCCGGTCGGCGGCGCGCTCGGCGGCGCGGCCCGCCGCCCCGCGCACACCGTTCATCTCCGCCGTGACCTGCCACCACGTGAAGCCTGCGGCGGCGATGCAGGCGATGCCGACCGAGAGCGCGACCGCGACGGCGAGTCGCAGCCGCAACGAACGCGGCCATGGCGACCACGGCAATCGGCTGCCTGACGACGGTGCCCGCAGGGAGACGCGCACTGTGTCCAAGAGTACCCGAGCCGGCATCGATTGCGACGGCCGGCTCGCGCCGGCTCATGCGTGCCGCGCGCGGCCGGCGTCACCGCTCAGGTAGCAGCGCCAGCTCGGACCGCTGCCAGGCGTCCCACGCCTCCGGAGCGATGACGGTGTACTCGCCACGCATGCGGTAATGACCCAGGCCGCACAGCTGCGAGCAGGCGATGTCCCACGTTCCCGTGCGCGTGGGAGTAAACCAGGTGCGGACGAGCAGCCCCGGCGTCGCGTCCTGCTTCACGCGCATTTCGTTCAGCGTGAACGAATGAACCACGTCACGGCTGGTCAGATGGACGAGAACCGGACGGCCGACAGGCAGCGTCAGGACGTTGAGGATGCCGATGTCATCGGCCGCTCGCGGGTCGCGGCGATCGATCCCGAGCGGATTGCCCGCGCTGATGAGCGCGGAGCTGGTGGCGCCAAAGACGAGATCCGGCCCCGGGTAGTGAATGTTCCAGGCGAACTGTTCGGCGGTCACGCGGACCTCCAGCGGCGGCTCGGCGGGCGGCCGGGCACGATCGCGCCAGACCGGGATGGCCGCCGTCGCCAGCAGCAGCGCATCGCCGACGATGACGGCGGCAATGGCGACGACCGGCCAGAGCGGCCGCACGCCGGCCGCCCTGGCCTGCGGCTGGCGTCCGCGGCGGAACCGGATCAGGCAGACGAGGAGAAACACGCCCCATGCGGCCGCCTGCACGGCGATATGGACGTGGACCGACGTCAGCACGTCATCGAAACCGGCCGCATGCTGCGAGGCGGCGAGTGGCAGCAGCCGCGCGATCATGCCGGATCCGTCTGCGGCGTGAAGTCCCGGCGCTGTCCCGGCGTGCTGTACCTGGTACGGCCCGCGATGGACGATGGGGGGCGTGGCGAAGTTACCCGCCGGCGGCGGCGACGGGGCCTGCCACTCGATCGTCGTCGCCTCCCATGGATTGTCGCCGGCCCTCGCCTCGCGCCGCGCGCTCCATATCAGGTTGACGATGAACGGGAGCTGGGCGAGGCCGAGCACGACGGCCGCCCAGGTCATGTGCTCCTGGATGGGCAGGGTGTCGCGCGCGTGCGCGTACTGCATCCCGGCGTCGTAGAGCCGCCGGTTCACGCCGCGCAGGCCGAGCGAGAACATCGGCAGGAAGATGGCCGTCATCGCGGCGAACGACCCCCAGAAATGCACGACCCCGAGGCCGTGGTGCAGGCGGCGTCCGGTCAGCTTCGGAAACCAGTGGTAGACGCCGGCGAAGATCGCGAACACCGTTCCCGGGGCGACGAGGAAGTGAAAGTGTCCGACCACGTACCACGTGTCGTGCAGTGCGACGTCGCTGGCGGCCAGGCCGAGCGGCAACCCGGACAACCCGCCGATGCCGAACATGGGCAGAAAGGCGATGGCGAACAGCATCGGCGTGGTGAAGCGGATCGACCCGCCCCACAGCGACAGGATGAGCGCGGTCACCAGCACGACCGACGGGATGGAGATGATCATCGTCGTGACCTGGAAGAACAGCCCGAGCGACGTGCCCATGCCGGTGAGAAACATGTGATGTGCCCAGACGATGAGCGACATCACGCCGATGAACATCACCGACGCGACCATGGCGGGATAGCCCCACAGCGGCCGCCGGGTGTTGGCCGCCACGATCTCGGCGACGATGCCGATGGCCGGGAGGATCAACACGTAGACCTCGGGATGGCCGAGGAACCAGAACAGGTGCTGCCACAGCATCGGGCTGCCGCCGCCGGCCGGTCCCTGCAGGACCATGCCGTTGACCACCAGCCCGCTCGGCAGGAAGAAGCTGGTGCCGGCGACCCGGTCCATGAGCTGGAACAGGGCCGCCGTTTGCAGCGGCGGAAACGCCAGCAGCAGGAGCAGCGCCGCCAGCAGCTGGGCCCAGACGAAGAACGGCAGGCGCATGAACGTCAGCCCGGGCGCGCGCAGCTGCACCACGGTGGTGATGACGTTCACCGCGTTCAGCATCGACGACAGGGCGAGCAGCACGATGCCGACGAGCCAGAAGTCCTGACCGCGGGTCGCCAGCACCGACAGCGGCGGGTACGAGGTCCAACCGGAGTTGGCGGCGCCACCGGCGACGAAAAAGCCGGCCAGCATGAGCAGGCCGGCAGCGAGGAAGATCCAGAAGCTGGCGGCGTTGAGCCGCGGAAACGCCATGTCGCTGGCGCCCACCTGCAGCGGCACGAGATAGTTGCCAAACGCCCCGGTCAGCAGCGGCACGACCGCGAGGAAGACCATGACGGTGCCGTGCATGGCCACGAGCTGGTTGTAGAACTCGGGCACCATGTAGCCGCCCGGCGCGTTGGCATCCCCGACGATTGCAGCCATTGCCGGGGGCAGCGGCTCGGTCGGCCACGCCAGCTGCCAGCGCATCAGGATCATGAGCAGGAACCCGACGATCAGGAACCCGGTGGCGGCGGCGGCGTAGAGCAGGCCGACAGTTTTGTGATCAGACACGTGAGCGTCCAGCGTGCCGGCGGCGTCGTCCGATCATGCCCTTAGAATAGCCGGATGGCTCGTCGCAGGACCCTCACCGCGCTGGCCGTCGCCATTGCTGCAGCGCTCGCGGCCAGCGGCCCCGGGGCTGCGCAAGCGGTGGACCCGATCCGCTACACGCTGCGGTTTCCGGCGCCGCACACCCACTACGTCGAGGTCGAGGCCGTGTACCCGACCGGGGAGCGTCCGCAGATCGAGCTGTTCATGGCGGTGTGGACGCCCGGCTCCTACCTGATCCGCGAGTACCAACGGCACGTCGAGCACCTCGTCGCGCGCACCGATGGCGGCGGCGTGCTGGAGGTCCGCAAGAGCCGCAAGAACCGCTGGGTGGTGCAGACCGGAGGCGCGCGTACGGCGACGGTGACCTATCGCGTGTACGGCCGCGAGATGACCGTCCGCAACAACTGGATCGAGGCGGGCTTCGCGATGCTGAACGGGGCGCCGACGTTCATCTCGCTGGTCGGCGGGACGGCGCTGCCGCACGAGGTCACGATTGAACTGGCGCCAGGGTGGAAGAGCGCCGCCACCGCGCTCCTGCCCGGGTCGGACCCGCACACGTTCCGGGCCGAGGATTTCGACACGCTGGTGGACAGCCCGATCGTCATCGGCAACCCGGTCTCGCGGCAGTTCGAGGTGGGCGGCAGAAGCCATCACCTCGTGCTGGAAGGGGACCCGCAGTTCTTCGATATCGATCGCGCGGCCGGCGACGTGCAGAAGATCGTCGACGCCGGCGGCAAGGTGATGGGCGGCCGCTTCGACTACCCGCACTACTACATGCTCAACATCGTCAACGATCGCAGCGGCGGGCTCGAGCACAAGAACAGCTTCCTCACGATGTCGAGCCGCTTCACCACCCGGGACCCGCGCCTCTACGATTCGTGGCTGAGCCTGGTCGCGCACGAGTACTTCCACAACTGGAACATCAAGCGCCTGCGCCCGATCGAGCTGGGACCGTTCTTCGATTACGAGAACGAGGTGCTGACCAAGGCGCTGTGGATCGGCGAGGGGTTCACGGACTACTACGCCGGCCTGCTGGTCAGGCGCGCCGGGCTGTGGACGATCGAGCAGTACCTCGACGAGCTGTCGGATCAGATCGAGGCGGTGCAGAACACGCCCGGGCGGCTGGTGACGGCGGTGGACATGGCGTCGTTCGACACCTGGATCAAGCAGTACCGGCCGGACGAGAACACGGCGAACACGACCATCGACTACTACCCGAAGGGCGCCGTCATCGCGTTTCTCCTCGACGCGCGCATCCGCCGCGCCAGCAACGGCGGCAAGTCGCTGGACGAGGCGATGCAGCTCGCCTACGAGCGCTACTCCGGCGCCAAGGGCTACACCATCGACCAGTTCTACCAGACGATGAGCGACACGGCCGGGACGAACCTGCGGGTGTTCTTCGCCACCGCCGCCGAGAGCACCGAGGAGCTGAACTACAAGGAGGCGCTCGACTGGTTCGGGCTGCGCTTCCGGCCGCTCGACGCGCGCACGGCGCGCGCCTGGCTGGGCGCCACGACGCGGCTCGATGGCGGACGACTGCTCGTCTCGGCGGTGCGGCGCGATACGCCGGCCCACGCCGCCGGCGTCAACGTGGACGACGAGATCCTGGCTATCGACGAGGTGCGTGTCCGCCCCGACGGGCTCGCCGGGCGGCTGGCGCAGTATCAACCGGGCCAGCGGGTCTCGCTGCTGGTCGGCCGCCGCGATCGGCTCACCCGGCTCGAGGTGACGCTCGGCACGGAGCCCGGCCGCCCGTGGCGCCTGGAAGTCGATCCCCACGCCTCCGACGCCCAGAAGTACCGGCTCATCTCCTGGATCGGGCAGTAGTCAGGCCCCAGGCCCCAGGGGCCAGGCCCCAGGCCTCAGGCTTCAGCAGGGCCCAGGCCCCAGGCCCCAGGCTTCAGGCTTCAGCAGGGCCCAGGCCCCAAGCCCCAGGCGTCAGGCTTCAGGCTTCAGGCGCCAGGGTGCCTCGCGCGAGCAACCAAAAATCGGCGGCTGCCGTCTACAGACTGAGTGAAATCGTTCCAGCGCGGTTGCCTCGGCGCGGCGGCGGTCATGCTGTTCGTCCCTGCGGCCGTGGCGGCGGCGGTCGATCCGCCGGCCGCGAGGCTGGCGGTCATTGACGTGATCGCCGTGCCGGCGGCCACGCCCATCGTGATTGACGGGCTGTTGAGCGATGCCGTCTGGGAAAGCGCGGCGCCGATCAGCGAGTTCGTGCAGCGCGAGCCGGCCGAGGGCGCGCCGCCGTCACAGAAGACCGACGCCCGCATCGCCTACGACGACACCCATCTCTATGTCGCCGTCCGCGCCGCCGACACCGATGCCGCGCGCATCGTCGGGATGCTGACCCGCCGCGACCAGCGCTCGCCGTCGGACTGGATCAAGGTCGTCGTCGACAGCTACTTCGACCGCCGCTCGGCCTACGAGTTCGCCGTCAACCCCGCCGGCGTCAAGATCGACCGCTACTACTTCAACGACGGCGCCAGCGACGACAGCTGGGATGCGGTGTGGGACGTCGAGATCGCGCGCGACGCGGACGGGTGGAGCGCCGAGTTCCGGATCCCGTTTTCGCAGCTGCGGTTCAACAAGCGCGACGGCGGGTCGGTCGGCTTCGCGGTGATTCGCGAGGTCGGCCGGCTGGCCGAGACCTCGACGTGGCCGCTGCTGTCGCGCAATGCGAACGGCTTCGTCTCGCAGTTCGCCGAAGTGCGCGGGCTGCGCATGGGCGGCACGGCCAAGAAGCTCGAGCTGCTGCCGTACACCGTGGGCAGCGTGTCACTCGATCCCCCCAGCGACAACCCGCTGTCCAATCCCACCGACGCCACGGGCTCGATCGGGGTCGATCTGAAGTACGCCCTGCGGCCGGGGCTGACACTGACCGCGACGGCGAACCCGGATTTCGGACAAGTCGAAGCCGACCCGGCCGTCGTCAACCTCGACGCGTTCGAGACGTTCTTCCAGGAGCGGCGACCGTTCTTCGTCGAGGGATCGGGGACGTTCCAGTTCAACATGGACTGCAACGACGGGCAGTGCACGGGGCTGTTCTACTCGCGGCGCATCGGCCGCGCGCCACAGGGGTCGGCGACGATCGAGGACGAGGAGCACGCCGCGGCGCCGTCGGCGGCCACCATCATCGGCGCGGCCAAGGTCACGGGCCGCGTCGGCCGCTTCTCGGTTGGGGCGTTGAGCGCGGCCACCGCCGACGAGGAGGCCACGATTGCCAGCGGCCTCGTCCGGCGGACGCAGGCGATCGAGCCGCTGACCGGCTACAGCGTCATCCGGGCGCGCCGCGAGTTCGCGAACCAGTCGAACGTCGGCGTCATGATGACGGCGACGAATCGCCGGCTCGTCGATGCCCTGAGCTTCCTGCCCGACGATGCCTACACCGGCGGCGTGGACTACGACCTGCGGCTGAGCCCGCGGTTCAACATTTCCGGCTTCTGGGCCGGTTCGCGCGTCTCGGGGACGCCCGAGGCCATCACCCGGCTGCAACGCAACAACGTGCACGCCTTCCAGCGCCCCGACGCGGACCACGTCGAAGTGGACGAGGCCGACTCGGTGCTCTCCGGGCAGGCCGGGGCGATCAGCTTCGGCAAGATTGGCGGCGAGAAGACCCGCTTCAATGCCCATTACGGCTTCAAGAGCCCGGGCTTCGACATGAACGATCTCGGGTTCCTGCGGCGGGCGGACGAGCGGACAGTCAGCCACTGGTTCCAGAAGCGGGACAACGTCCCGGGCCGCTTCACGCGCTCGTTCATCTGGAACCTGAACCAGTACGCGGGCTGGAACTTCGCCGGCGACCGGTTGTGGAGCGGCATGAACGTCAACATGCACTGGACGTGGCGGAACTACGCGACCACCGGCTTCGGCATCAATTACAACGGCGCCCCGACGCGGGACCGCATCACCCGCGGCGGTCCGGCGGTGCTCGGCAACCGCAACGCGTCCACCTGGTACTACTTGGGCAGCGACAGCCGGCGAGCGTTGTCCGCCAACTACAACGGCTACCACGAAGCGGACGGACACGGCACCCGGCGGCACAACATCGGGCCGTCCGTCACCTGGCGGCCGACCAGCGCCTCCTCGGTGTCCACCGGGTTCCGCTACAACATCAACAACGACGATTCGCAGTGGGTGGCCAACGAGGAGAGCGACGGGCAGCCCACCCGCTACGTCTTCGGCCGGCTGCGGCAGCGGACGGCGGCGTTCACCTTCCGCGTCAACTACACGCTGACCCCGACGCTGTCGATCCAGACCTACGCCGAACCCTTCGTCTCCGCCGGCGAGTACGCCCACTACAAGCAGCTCGTGGACGGGCGGGCACCCGAGTACGAGCGCCGCTACGCCCCCTACGCCTATTCCGACGACGCCGACTTCAACATCCGGTCCTTCCGCACCACGAACGTGCTGCGCTGGGAGTACAAACCCGGCTCGTCGCTGTTCGTCGTCTGGCAGCAGGGGCGGTCGGGTGACGGCGCCGTGGGCGACTTCCGGTTCGGACGCGATTTCGGCGGGGTGTTCTCGGCGCCGGCGCACAACGTCGTGCTGGTGAAGTTCTCGTACTGGCTCAACCTGTAGCGGCCGGGGCCGGGTCGCGGCCGACCGAAGATCGGGATACGATCGCCGGGTGCCTCTCGGCGACAACATCCGGGATTTCCTGCACGGCGTCGCCTACGGGCGCTACGAGCGCGAGCTGCGCCTGCAGGCCAACCAGCTGAACGACCTCTTCCTGCTGTTGTGCTACATGGAGATCGTCGGGCTGCCCAATCCGGCCACGCTCTATCTGCTCGACGTCTATCCTTACCTGCTCGACCAGTTCCACCTGTGGCACCGGCGCATGGGGATGGATCGGTCGCCGCTCGGCAACCTGCCCTGCTGCTGATGCGGGTGGGCTGATGCGTCGCCTCCTCGATCGCGCCATCCTCTTCTTCGGCGGCAAGGGCGGCGTCGGGAAAACCACGTGTGCGGCGGCGACGGCGCTGGCCGCCAGCCGCGCCGGGCGGCGCGTGCTGCTGGTCTCCACCGACCCGGCACACTCCACCTCCGACATCTTCGAGCGGCCGATTGGGCCCGAGCCGGTGCCGCTCGCGCCGTCGCTGCACGCCATGGAGATCGACGCCGCCACCGAGGCCGCGCGGTACGTCGCGACGGTCAAGACGCAGATCGCCGGAGTGTTCGGCCACGCAATCCTGAAAGAGGCCAACCGCCAGATCGATTTGGCCGCGACGATGCCCGGGGCGGAGGAGGTGGCGCTGCTCGATCGGATGGGCGCCCTGATTCGCGGCGAGGACGAGCGCTTCGACCTCATCGTCTTCGACACCGCGCCGACCGGCCACACTTTGCGGCTGATTCGCATGCCCGAGCTGATGGAGGCCTGGGTGAGGGCGCTGTCACGCTCGCGGCGGGCGATGCTGGGCGTGGAGCAGGACGACCGGACCGATCCGGTCATGGTGGCGCTGGCGCAGCGCCTGGAGCGGCTGCGCGAGCTGCGCGCCCGCCTGGTCACCGGGCGGACGACCGGCTTCGTGCTGGTCCTGATTCCGGAGCGGCTGCCCATCGAGGAGTCGGCGCGCGCGCTGACGCAGCTCGATGACGCCGGCGTGCGCGTCGGCGCCCTCGTCGTCAATCGCGTGCTGCCGGACTCGACGACCGACGACTTCCTTGCCGCCCGCCGCCGCCAGGAGGCGGTCTACCTGGCGGAGATCGAGCGGCGGTTTGCCGGGCAGACGCTGATCCGCGTGCCGCAGCTCGAGTCCGACGTCTACGGGCTCGACGCGCTGGACCGCATCAGCCGCCTCCTGTTCCGCTGACCCGGGCGGTTTCGCCCCGACGTGGGTTACCATCCGCGGATGGAGCTCCGGATTGGCCCCCCCCAGCACGATGAGTACTCCGACTTCCACCGCGGCTACGTCGCCGCGGTCGAGAGCGAACGCGATGGCCTGGCGCTGCTCGAGCGGCAGATGTGGACGATCGAAAACATGCACCAGCTGACTCCGGCGCAATCGAGCCGGCGGTATGCCGACGGCAAGTGGAGCATCAAAGAGGTGATCGGGCACCTGTCGGATACCGAGCGTGTCCTCTCCTACCGGCTGCTGTGCATCGCCCGCGGCGATCAGACGCCGCTGCCCGGCTTCGACGAGAACGCCTACGTGGTGGTGGCGCAGGCCGACGGGCGCGAGCTCGGCAGCCTGGTGCAGGAGCTGGTGGCGGTACGGGCGGCGACGCTGGCCCTGGTCCGCTCGCTCGACGAAGCGGCGCTCGCTCGCCGCGGCATCGTCAAGGACTCGGCGTTCACCCCGCGCGGCCTCGTGTTCATCATCGCCGGACATTTCGCGCATCACATGAACGTGCTGCGCGATCGCTACGGCGTGACCGTGTAGCGCGCCGGCGGCGCGGGCTCGTTCGTCAGTCGCGGCGCTGAGGCCGGCCGCGCTCCTGACTGGTGCCGCCGAGCGGCTCCAGCCGCGTGGTCGATTCCCGCACCGATTCCACTTTCGGCCGCGAGTAGGCGATGGTGACATAGCGGCCGCGCGCCCACAGCTCGAACAGGTCGCGGTAGTGCGGGTCGTCGGGATTGCCGCCCTGTCCCGGGGTGTTGATCCCGATCGAGTTGTCCCAGTCCTCGGTGTCGGCGATGATCTTGAAGGAGCCGCCACTGGTCTGGTTGTCGCCGTTGCCGGTGGCGCTGATGGTCGAGCCGTCGCCGCCGCGGGGCAGCGGGCCGACCGACAGCTTCGCCCGCGTCTCCGCGTTGACCGCCGCGCTCAACGGGTGGCGGATGAGCGCATGGTGGAACCGGTCCTGGCCGTAGCGCCACCCGTCCATGTCGGGCCCGAACCGTTTCGTGAGCTCGGCCACCGCTTCGTCGAGGCTGGCCGCCAGCAGCGCGTCACGCGCTTCGGTCGGATGCTCGCCGAAGCGGCCATCCGGCGCGTGCAGCCAGTCGATCAGCCGCTTGGTCGCGATCAGGCTGGCGCCGCTGGCGCCGAGCGCGGCCGGCAGCACCCGCTCCCGCGTCCGGGCGAAGAGCCGGCGCTGCCACATGACATAGATGCCGGCGGCGACCGACTCCTTGTCGAGCACGAAGTCCCAATCGAGCAGCCGCTCGCGCGCCCGCGCAGCCGGGCCGCTCGGCAGCGACAGGTCGCGCAGCAGCGGCACCAGCGCGCGCGCCGGCAGCGACAGGTCGTCGTTCTGCAGCCGCGCCGTCTCGGCGACGCTGAACAACCGTCCGGACGCGAGCACTTCGGTGATGCGCGACGCCCGGTAGGGATCGGCCCAGGTGAAGTGCACGGCCTCCTTCGCCGGGTAGTCGTTGGGGAAGAGGTAATGGTTGGCGGTGGCGATGAAGCCGCGGGCGGGATTGACCTCGTGCGGCAGCGCGGCAATGGGCAGGAAGCCGTCCCACTCGTAGCGGCCGTCGCCCGGCACCGGCAGCAGTCCGCTCCAGTTGCGCCGCAGCGGCTGGATGCCCGCCGCCTGCCAGCCGATGGTGCCGCTGCGGTCGGCCCACACCATGTTCTCCGCCGGCATGCAGGTTGTACTCGCACGCTTCGCGGAACTCGGCCCAGGTGCGCGCCTGGTTCATGCGCAGGCTCGCCAGGTAGGGCGCGCCGCCGGGCTCCATCCACGCGGCGCGAACGGCATACGCGCGCCGGCGGGCCGTGTCCTCGAAGACCACCGGGCCGTGGCGCGTGAACTTGAGCGCGACCCGGCGCGGCGCTTCACCCTCGACGGGAATCGTCTCGTGCACGACCCGCATCGCCTCCCATTGCCCCTGGTAGCGATACTGGGTCGGCATTCGCCGGGTTCGTCTCGTAGACGTACAGGTCTTCGTTGTCGTTGCCGAAGATGGTCAGTCCCCAGGCGCCGTGCTCGTTGTGCCCGATGGACACGCCGGGCAGCACCGGTTCGCCGCCGCCGATGACGTTCCAGCCCGGGGCCACGAGGTGCACCCAGTAGCGCAGCGACGGCGCGGCGATGGTTCGATGCGGGTCGTTGGCCAGGATCGGATAGGTGCTCTGGGTCCGCGACCCGGCGACGACCCAGTTGTTCGAGCCGATGTCGCGCGGATCGATCGCCCCGGCACCATCGGCGAGCGGGGCCTGTTCGTCGCCCGTCCCGCCAGGCGCCGCCGCGGCGGCGGCCGCCGCCCGGAACTCGGGCCGGACATCCTCGGGCGCGAACGTCACCGGCTCGCGGAAGGCCGAATAGACGTCGAGCACGTTGTCCGGGAACGTCTTCAAGTCGATCGCCGGGTCCGGCGTGAACACCGGCTCCCCGCCCTGGAAGTACATCAACTCGCGCACGGCGTCAGGCCCGGCGGCTTTCATCGCCCGCAGGTAGGCGACCTCGGCGCCGACGTTCGAGGTCAGCGCCTGATGGCGCGAGACGACGACCGCCGGCGTCCAGCGGCCGGGGGTGATGCCGAGCAGCGTGAACTCGAGGGGCAGCAGCGCCGGCCGTCGTTCGGTCTCGGCGATGTAGGCGTTGATGCCGCGGACGTAGGCTTCGACGATCGCCTTGCCGCGCGGGTGGTAGTGATTCAGTTCCGCGTCGAGGTCGCCGCGGAACATGTGCAGGCGCGCGCCGACGTCGCGGGTGAACTCGCGCGGCCCGAGCATCTCGGCGACCGTGCCGGTGGCCTGGCGCCGCCACAGCTCGAACTGGAACAGCCGGTCGCGTGCCGCGGCATAGCCCTGCGCGAAGAAGAGGTCGCCCTCGTTCTGTGCGTAGATGTGGTTGATCCCCCAGCGGTCGCGGATGATCTCGACCGGCTGGGTCAGGCCGGCCACCTGCAGCGTCGCCGCCGCCGCCGGCTGGGCGGCGAGACGGTCGCCGGCGGCCGGGAGCGCCGCCGCCAGTACGCACCCGACGAGCCATGTCCGCGTCATGGAAATCCTCCCACGCCGGCCCGCGCCGGCGGCGCGGCCGGCCGTATGTCCTCCGGAATATACTGGCTTTGATGCGGTTCGCGCCGGAATACGTCAGCAGCGTGCTCACCGACAACTTCGAGGACGCCAAGCAGCTGCTCCTCGCGCCGCTGATGGCCATTCACTACGCGCACCTGGTCATGCTGGTGGATCAGGGCATCGCCGCGCCGGCCGACGCCCGCGTCCTGCGCCACGCGCTCGACGGCATCGCCCTCGACGAGGTCCGCCGCGTCCCCTTCGATGGCTCCTGCGAGGACCTCTTCTTCTACATCGAGCGTCTGCTCCGCGAACAGTGCGGCGACGAGGTTGCCGGGCGGCTGCACACGGCGCGCAGCCGCAACGACATCGACATGACGATGTACCGGATGCGGCAGCGCGAGTTCATCGCGCGGCTGGCCGCCGGGGTGCTGGAGCTGCGCGCGGCGCTGATCGAGCTCGCCGACCGCCACCGCGACACGGTCTACGGCGCGCACACGCACACGCAGCCGGCGCAGCCGACGACCATCGCCCATTACCTGCTGGCCGTGATCGAGCAGCTCGAGCGCGATACCACGCGTCTCGCCGCCGCCTACGACAGCACCAATCGCAATCCGCTCGGCGCCTGCGCCATCACCGGCACGGGCTTTCCCATCGATCGCCACCGCACCAGCGATCTGCTCGGGTTCAGCGGGCCGACCGGCAACACCTACGGCAGCATCGCGACCGTGGACTACCTGCTGGAGAGCGTCTCCGCCACGGCCGTGCTGCTGATCGGGCTCGGACGGGTCGTGCAGGACCTGCTGCTGTGGTGCACGATGGAGTTCGGCTACCTCCGCCTCGGCGAGGGCTTCGTGCAGTCGAGCAGCATCATGCCGCAGAAGCGCAATCCGGTCGCGCTCGAGCACGCGCGCGCCATCGCCAGCAAGGGCGTCGGCCAGGCGCAGGCGATCCTCACCACCGTCCACAACACGCCGTTCGGCGACATCGTGGACACCGAGGACGATCTGCAGCCGCTGGTGGCCGCGATGTTCCGTGACGCGACCCGCACCGTCACGCTGGTCGCCGCCGCCATGCGCGACGCCGAGTTCGACGTCGCGCGGCTGGCGGCGCGGGCCGCCGCCGGCGGGACGACGCTGACCGAGCTGGCCGACACGCTGGCACGCGACGAGGGCGTGCCGTTCCGCATCGCGCACGGCATCGTGGCGCGGCTGCTCGCCGCGCAGGCGGCCGATGCCACGGCCCCGCTCGCCGGCGCCCTCGCCGACGCCGCGCAGGCGGTACTCGGCCGGCCGATCGCCTATTCCGAGGAGCGGCTGCGCCAGATTCTGAGCCCGCGCTACTTCGTCGAGATCCGCCGGACGCTCGGCGGGCCGGCGCCGGAGGAAACGGCGCGCGCCGTCGGCGTCTCGCGCCGGGCGCTCGCGGAGGACCACGCCGCCTGGCAGGCGCGGCGCGATCACGTCGCCGACGCCGAACGGCGGCTGCAGGCGCGGGTACGGGCACTGTGAGCGTCGCGCGCCGGCATTACCTCCGCGTGATCATCGTGTGGGCCGTCACACTGGCCTCGCTCTACGCCTTCCAGCAGTACTTCCGCTGATGCACTGGATCGACTGGAGCATCCTCGGCGGCTACATCGTGTGGATTGTCTGGGACGGGCTGCGCCTGACCAAGAAATCCGGCGAGCTGGAGGGCTACTTCCTCGCCAGCCGCAGCATCCCGTGGTGGGCGGTGGGCCTGTCGGTGATGGCGACGCAGCTGTCGGCGATCACGATGATCGGCACCACCGGCCAGGGCTACGCCGACGGCATGCGCTTCATCCAGTTCTACTACGCGCTGCCGCTGGCGATGATCATCCTGTCGGTCACGCTGGTGCCGTTCTTCCACAACGCCCGCGTGTTCACCGCCTACGAGTATCTCGAGCGCCGCTTCGACGCCAAGACGCGCTCGTTCACCGCGCTGCTGTTCCTGATCTCGCGGGCGATGGCGTGCGGCGCCGTCATCTCGGCACCGGCGGTGGTGCTGTCGGTGATCATGGGCATCGACGTCACCACCACCTGCCTGCTGATCGGGCTGCCGACGGCGCTGTACACGATGTTCGGCGGCGTCCAGGCGGTGACCTGGACCGACGTCAAGCAGATGTTCCTCATCGTGTTCGGGCTGCTGGCGGCGCTGACGGTGCTGTTGACCCGCCTGCCGGACACGGTGAGCATCGCCGACGCGCTCACCATCGCCGGTTCGACCGGCCGCCTGCAGACCTTCGACTTCCGCTTCGACCTCACCGACCGCTACACCTTCTGGTCCGGCACCATCGCCGCGCTGTTCCTGTTCATGTCGTACTTCGGCACCGACCAGAGCCAGGTGCAGCGCTACCTCACCGCCCGCTCGGTGGACGAGGCACGGGTCTCGCTGCTGATGAGCGCCTACTGGAAGATCCCGCTGCAGGCGCTGGTCCTGCTCATCGGCGTCCTGATCTTCGTGTTCTACCTGTTCACCCCGCCGCCGATGCTGTTCAACGGCGTGCACGACGGCCAGGTGCGGGCGAGCGCCCGCGCCGGCGAGTACGCGGCGCTCGAGCAGCGCTTTGCCGTCGCCATCGAGCAGCGCCGGCAGGCGGCCGAACAGATCGCCACCATGCGCGATGGCGGCGCATCGCCCGGCCTCGCCTTCGCCAACCTCGGGTTCACCAGCTGGAACGACGAGGTCAGCAACGTCCGCCGCGAGGCGGTCGCCCTGGTCAAGGGGGTGACGGGCGACGCCTCGTACAACGACGTCAACTTCGTGTTCCCGACCTGGGTCACCACCCAGCTGCCGATCGGCCTCATCGGCCTGATCGTGGCGGCCATCCTGGCGGCGGCGATGTCCACCATCGCGGCGGAGCTGGCCTCGCTCTCCACCGCCACCATCATCGACTTCTATCGCCGCTGGGTGCGGCCGCACGCCACCGATCGCCACTTCGTCCGCGTGTCGCGGGTGGCGACCGGCTTCTGGGGCGTGTTCGCGTCGATCGTCGCCATCTACTCGGTCGAGCTCGGATCGCTCATCGAGGTGGTCAACCGGTTCGGCTCGTACTTCTACGGCACCATCCTCGGCGTCTTCCTCCTGGCCATCGGCTGGCGGCGGGCGAACGGGCACGGCGCGTTCGTCGGGCTGCTCGCCGGCATGGCGGCGGTCGGCTACATCGAGACCTTCACCGACGTCGAGTTCCTGTGGCTGAACGTGGTCGGGGCGGTGGCCGTGTTCACCGTCGGGGTGGTGGTGTCGGCGCTGACGCCCACGGCGCGCACGAGCGGCTGACATGGGCCGGCCGCTGCTGTTCGCGCTCGTGCTGGTGATCGCGGTGATGGTCGTGTCGTGGGCGGCCGGGGAGTTCCTGCGGCAGCGGCGGAAGTGACCGGCGTCGGCAGCCTGCGTCAGATGGCGTCGAGCCGCTCCTTGCCGATGACCACGTTCCAGCGAATCAGTTCATACTGCACGACGCCGGCCTGGTAGTACGGGTCCGCATCGCGCACCGCATCGAGGGCCGCCTGCGCGTCTCCGTCCGGCACGCGCAGCAGCAGCACGCCGCCGAAGCGGGGGTCCTGCGGCCCGGCGGCCAGCAGCGTGCCCGCATCCTGGAGGGTGCGCAGGTAGGCGCGATGCGGCTCCTGCACCGCGAGGACGTCCTCGATCGGGCGGCGATAGCGGATGAGGGCGATGGCATACATGACCGGGAATTGTACGGGCAGGCCGCGATGATTGCGATCGTCGTCTGCGGCGGCACGTTCGACAAGCGCTACGACGAGATCGCCGGGCGGCTGTCCTTCGCGGAGACCCATGTCCCCGAGATGCTGCGGCTCGGCCGGTCCCGCGTCGCGGTGGCGATCCGCACGCTGATGATGATCGACAGCCTGGACATGACCGACGCCGATCGCGCCGCCCTCGTGCGGCATTGCCAGGACGCCGCCGAGGACCGGATCGTGATTACGCACGGCACCGACACGATGGTGGAGACCGGCGCCGCCCTGGCCGGCGCCGTCGCCGGGAAGACGATCGTGCTGACCGGGGCGATGGTGCCCTACGCCTTCGGCAGCTCCGACGGGCTGTTCAACCTGGGGAGCGCGCTGTCGTTCGCGCAGGTCCTGCCCGCCGGCGTATACATCGCGATGAACGGCACCCCGTTCGCGTGGGACCGGGTCCGCAAGAACCGCCAGAGCGGCGTCTTCGAGCCCCTCTGATGCGGCTTCCCGACGCGGGACGCCGCGTCCCACGAGCGGACAGCGCCGGCCCCACTGGCCCGCGGCCGCAATCGTCTAACCGATGTTGCGCCAATGACTTACCTCTGTCACCGGCAGTTGGTACAGTCCTCGCTATTCCTCGCCGCGAGCAGCAGCCATGGCCACCCCTCACCCCTTCCCAGGCGGCATCGGCCGACGGCCGCGGACAGGCGAACGCCTGATTCGCACGACGTTCAGCGTCGTCGCGTTCGGGGCGTTTCTCGCCGCGCCGCTGGCCGGTGTAGCGCTGTGGCTGCTCCTCACGGATCCCGTCCTGGCCGGCGCGGTCGCCGAGGGCGACTCGCTGTTCCCGCTGGTGCGACGCCTGGTCGTCACGCTGGGCCGCGCGCTGGCCGACCTGCTCGTCTACCTCTGAGACCCGGTCCCGTTTCGCGCCGGGCGCACGTCGAGCGTCTCCAGCGTGAAGTCGAACATCATCTGGCGCATGTGCTTGACCAGCGCCGGATCGGTGATGCCGTGGCGGGACTTCTCGTACAGCATCAGCTGGAAGGGTTTGCCCGCCTTCTGCAGCTCGTAGGCGAACTTCAGCGTGTTCTGCGCGTGCACGTTCTCGTCGATCGCCCCGTGAATCAGCAGCACCCGCCCGTGCAGGTTGGCGGCGGCCGCCAGCGGCGAGCTGCGCGCGTAGCCGTCCGGGTTGTTCTGCGGCATCAGCATGAAGCGCTCGGTGTAGATGCTGTCGTAGAGGCGCCAGTCGGTGACGTTCCCGCCGGCGATGCCCATCGCGAAGCTGCGGCTGTGGGTCAGCGCGTAGGTGACCATGAAGCCGCCGAAGCTCCAGCCGTCGATGCCGATGCGCGCGGCATCGACCCAGGGCTGCTTCTTCAGATACGCGAGGCCGTCCTCGACGTCGCGAAGCTCGAGCTCGCCGAAGTTCTTGTAGCTCGGCCACTGCGACTGCGCGCCCTTGCCGCTCGCCAGCCGGTTGTCGCACACCCAGACGACCACGCCGTGCTGGGCGAGCAACTGGTAGTACATGCCGGTCTGGCCGCCCCAGGCGTTGGCCACCAATGACGCCCCGGGTCCGCCATAGGTGAACTGCATGACCGGATAGGTGCGCGAGGCGTCGAAGCCGGGCGGCTTGATCAACATCGCTTCGAGGACGAATCCATCACGCGCCTTGACCTGCAGCAGTTCTGGCGCCGAGCGGCGGAACCCGGCGAGGGCCGGCACCTCGCCCCGGTGGATCGCGCGGATCTCGGTCCCGTCCGCGGCGTGCACGCGCACCTGCGGCGGCGTGTTCACGTCGCTCCAGGTGTCGAGGTAGCGGGCGAAGCCGGGACTGAACGAGGCCCGGTGCGTGCCGGCGCGCTCCGAGAGCCGAATCAACCCGCCGCCATCGAGCTTGATGCGATAGACATCCACGCCGATCGGACTGCGCTCGGCCGCCGAGAAGTACACCCAGCCCGCCTCGTCCACGCCGTGCACGCGGCGGATGTCCCAGGCCCCGTCGGTCACCCCGCCACGCAGTTTCCCGTCGGGGCCGTAGCGATACAGCTGCTTCCATCCCGAGCGGTCGCTGAGCCACAGGAACGAGCCGTCGGCGAGCCACGCCGGCGGCCCGTTGACGTCGACCCACGCCGGGGTCGTCTCGCGGAACAGGGTCTGCGGCTGCTCGCCCGAGGCGGGCACGGTGTTGAGATCGAGCCAGGACTGCTCGCGGTTCTGGACCTGGTACACCACGCGGCTGCTGTCGGGCGTCCACCCGACGGACACGATCAGGAACTCGATGGCCGAGTACCGGGTGAGATCGACCCAGCGCACGTGACCGCCCACCGCGGCCACGACGCCGAGCTTGACCAGCGGATTGGGATCGCCGGCCTTGGGATACTCCCACTCCTCGACCGCGAGCCGGACGGGGATGTGATCCACCACGACGAACTCCGGTACCGGACGGTCATCCACCTGGAGGAAGGCGAGCTGCGACGAGTCGGGACTCCACCAGTAGGCGCGGAAGTTGCCGCGCCCGTAGATTTCCTCCTGGTAGATCCAGTCGAGCTTGCCGTTGAGGACCTGAGGCGCGCCGCTGGTGGTGAGCTGCTTTTCCTGCCGCTGCTGGTCGAGGTTGACCACGAACAGGTTGTTGCGGCGCACGAACGCCGCCTGCCGCCCGTCGGGGCTGAACGAGAACTCTTCTTCGGCGTAGGGATCGAACGTGAGCCGGAAGGCGCGCTCGCTGCCGAACGGGTAGTAGTAGAGGTCGTCGCCAAGCAACACGAGCGCGGCCGTGCGCGCCGCGTTCATCTCCAGGCCGCGATCGTGGGGCAGGCGTGCGACATCGTCGGCGCGCACCCCGGGCAGCGCTGCGAAAGCGGTGCGCATCCTGGCCGCATCGAACAACGGCGCGCTGGTGCCGGTGGCCGCCTCGACCTTCATCCAGTCGACGCGGTCGTTCTCCCCTGGCTGCGGCCACGTGTAGTGCGTGTCCGAGATCCAGGTCAAGCCCTCCGGCGGGCTGCCGGAGAAATCGACGCGGCGCGCGGGGTCGTACAGATCGTCGAGCGTGAGGGCGCGGGTCTGCGCCGCGGCCGGCGCCGCCACCAGCGGCAGCAACAGCAGGACGAGACGGCAGGAGAGCCGGGCAGTCATCTTCGCTGATTCTAGTACAGTGTTCCGGTGGCGACGCTGACGTTTCTGGGTGCCGCACGGACGGTTACCGGATCGAAGTACCTGCTCGAGGCGGGCGGTCAGCGGGTGCTCATCGACTGCGGTCAGTTCCAGGGCCTCAAGGAGCTGCGGCGGCGCAACTGGAGTGCGTTTCCGATCCACCCGTCCGCGATCCATGCCGTGATCCTGACCCACGCGCACATCGATCACGCCGGGCTGCTCCCGCGACTGGTCGCCAACGGGTTTCACGGCCGCATCTACTGCACCCACGGCACCGCCGACCTGTGTTCGCTGCTGCTGCCCGACGCCGGCCGCCTGCAGGAAGAGGACGCCCGCCTCGCCAATCGCGGGCGGTTCTCCCGCCACTCGCCGGCGGTGGCGCTCTTCACCGAAGCCGACGCCTACGCGGCGCTGGCACACGTCGAGGCGGTGCCGTTCGGCCGGCCGATTGCCCCGGCCCCCGGGGTCGAGGCCGAGTTCATCCATGCCGGCCACCTGCTCGGCTCCGCGTTCGTGCGGGTCGCGCGCGCGGGCGCCGGCGGGTCGCGGATCCTGTTCGGCGGGGATCTCGGCCGCTACGGCCGTCCGGTCCTGCCCGATCCGTCGCCAGCCGTCGAGGCGGAAACCCTGCTCCTCGAATCGACCTACGGCGATCGTGTCCATGCCGACGTGGACGAAGCGGCCCTGCTCGAACGGGTCGTCACCGAGACGGTTCGCCGCGGCGGCCGCGTGCTGATCCCCGCCTTCGCCGTCGGGCGGACCGAGGAGGTCCTCTACTGGCTGAAGCAGCTCGAGGACGCCGGCCGTCTGCCGCCGCTCCCCGTCTATCTGGACAGTCCCATGGCAGTCGCGGCCCTGAACTTCTATGCTCGTCACGAGCTCGAGCTCGACCCGGCGGTCAGGAACGGCGACGTCAGCGCCTACGCGACCAAGCGGTTCCGTCCGGTCACGTCCCCGCGCGAATCCCGCGACGTGGTCGCGTCCCGGGAACCGGCGATCGTGATCTCGGCCAGCGGCATGGCCACCGGCGGACGGGTCCTGCACTATCTGACCGCGATGCTGCCCGACGCGCGCAACACGGTGCTGTTCGTCGGGTTCCAGGCGCAGGGCACGCGCGGCCGGGCATTGCTCGAGGGCGCCAGAGCCGTCAAGATTCACGGACAGATGGTGCCGGTGGCGGCGCGAATCGAGCACGTCGACAGCATGTCGGCGCACGCCGACTCGCGCGAGCTGCTGCAGTGGCTGGCGACATTTCGCACGCCACCCCAACGAACCTATCTCGTGCATGGAGAACCCGTGGCGCAGGATGCGTTGAAATCGGCGATCGAAGCCTGGGGCGGCTGGACCGTCCATACGCCGCAGCACGGCGAGAAGGTCGAGGTGCCGTTGTGACCTCGGCGACCACCCCCGAAGCGCCGGCGGCGACCGACCGTCCATACCGCCTGGAGCAGATCGACGATGCCGCGGTCGTGCAGTTGTACGCGGACGGGTTCGCCGCTCTCAGCCGTGACGAGAAGATCCTGGTCTGGCACCTGTACCTTGCCGCGCGAGCCGGGCGCGACATCTATTACGACCAGCGTCACCGCCACAACCTGGCGCTGCGCGACATCCTGGAAGAGATCCTCACGCACGGGGCGGGAATTCCCGCGCCGGTGCTCGCCGAGCTCACCCGCTACACCAAGCTGTTCTGGATCAACACCGGGCCCTACAACAACCTCACCGCCCGGAAATTCGTGCTCACCCTGACCCGCCCGCAACTGGTCGCGGCCGCCGAAACCGCCGCCGGCAATGGCGCACGCTTCCGGTGCGACGGCGGCGAAGCGGTGGCGGCGCTGATCGACCGCTACGTTCCGCAGCTGCTCGATCCGGCCGTCGACCCGATGGTCACGTGCAAGACGCCGGGCGCGGGCCGCGACATCCTGCAGGCGAGCGCGAACAACCTCTACGAGGGCGTCACGATGGCGGACCTCGAGGCGTTCAGCGAACGGCATCCCTTGAACGCCCGTCTCGTCCGGCGCAATGGGACGCTGGTCGAGGAGGTCTATCGCGTCGGTGGACGCTACGACGCCGAGATCCGGGCGATCGTGGGCCACCTGACCGATGCGCTGCCGTTCGCGCCCGCGTCGCTGGCCGCCGCGCTCACGGCGCTGATTCGCTGGTACCAGACCGGGGAGGAGGCGGACCGCGAGGCGTTCGACATCGCCTGGGTCCGCAATCGCGACTCGGCGGTGGACACGATGAACGGCTTCATCGAGGTCTACATGGATGCCCGGGGCACCAAGGGCTCCTGGGAAGGCGTGGTCTATTACGTCAACCACGAGAAGACGGACAAGATCCAGCGCCTCGCCGAGCACGCACAGTGGTTCGAGGATCACCTGCCGGTGGAACCGAGGTTCCGCAAGCCGCAGGTGCAAGGCATCTCGGCGCGCGCGATCGAGGTGGTCTTCGAATCCGGCGACTCGGGGCCGGTGACGCCGATCGGCGTCAACCTGCCGAACGATCAGCGCATCCGCGAGGCGTACGGCAGCAAGTCCGTGTCGCTGTCGAATGTCATCGAGGCCTACGAGGAGTCCACGCTCGATACCTTCCGCTCAGGAATTCGCCTGGGACGAGGCGGAGCTCGAGCGCGGCAAGCGCTGGGCGGCGTTCGCCAGCGAATTGACCACCGAGATCCACGAGGTCCTCGGGCACGGGTCGGGCCGGATGGCCGACGGCCTGGTCGGGCAGCCGCAGGAGCTGCTGAAGGAACAGGTACTCGGCCCTGGAAGAGTCGCGCGCCGATCTGGTGGCGCTGTACTTCGTGGCCGACCCGCACCTGGTCAGCCTGGGACTGGTGCCGGGCGAGCACCAGGCCGAGATCGTGCGCGCCGAGTACGAGTCCTACGCGCGCAACGCGCTGGTCCAGCTCCGCCGGGTCCGCGAGGGCACGCAGCTGGAGGAAGACCACATGCGCAACCGCCAGGCCATCGTCAACTGGCTGATGGCGCACACCGAGGCGATCGAGATCCGCGAGCGCGAAGGCAAGACCTATTACGTCGTCGCGGACGTGACGGCGTTCCACCGCGGCGTCGCGCGCATGCTGGCCGAGGTGCAGCGGATCAAGTCGGAGGGCGATTACGCGGCCGCCCGCGAGCTGTTCGAGACCTACGGCGTGCACTTCGATGCCGCGCTGCGCGACGAGATCGTCCGCCGCGTCGACCGGTTGTCGCTGCCTTCGTACACCGGCTTCGTGATGCCCGAGCTCGAGGCAGTGCGCGACGCATCGGGCGCGATCGCCGACGTCCAGATTTCCTACCCGTGCGATCTCACCCGGCAGATGCTCGGGTTTTCCGCCGCCCGGCGCGAGGCTATTCGATGAGAACGCTTGCCCTGCTCGTCCTGCTCGCGGCGCCGCCACTGGCACTGGCGCAGCAACCGCCGCTTGGCCTGCGCATGCTGCTCGCCGAGGATGCCCGCGCGCAGACGCCGTCCGAGCTCGCGCCGCTGCGCCAGGGCCTCACTCATCACGACGCGCAGACGCGCCGGCAGGCGGTTCGCGCCATCGGCCGGCTGGAGCGTCCCGATCTAATCCCGCTCGTGACCCGCGTCCTCGCCGACCCGAACGCCGACGTCCGTGCCGAGGCGGCCAACGCCGTCGGCCAGCTCGCTCGCGGCCCGAAGGGCGTTGCCGACGCCTTGTCGCGGCTGCTGGCGCGTGCTCGCATGGAAAAGGAGCCGCGGGTCTGGGCGGTCGTCGCCGCCACCCTGGGTCGGTTGCCGTACACCGTAGCGGCCGACGTGCAGCGGGCGGAAGCCGCGATCGCCGAGGTGTTGCCGACACCCACGACCACCGCGCTCTCGATCGACGCGGTGCTCGGCGCCGTCGAGGGCCTCGAAGCGATGGCCCGGCAAAGCGGCAAGATTCGCACGCTCAGCACGACGACGGTGAACGGGCTGCGCGCCGCCGCCGAACTCGAAGGCCGTGCCCAGGATGCCGACAAGCTCACCCGCATTCGTCGGCTCGCGACGGCCGCGCTGACCGCCTCGGGCGCCGTCACCCGCCCGCAACTCGACGCCGGCATGGCCGATGCCGACGAGGAAGTCCGGCGGCTGACCATGATCGCCGCGCGGTCGCCGGTCGAGGGGCGCGAAACGATCCTGGCCGCCGGCTTGAAGGATTCGCAGTCGCGCGTCCGCTACGAAGCGCTGCAGACGTGGGGACGGCAGCTGGCGGCCACCTCGTGCGCCCCGGTCGTCGCCGCTGTGGCCGACGCGGATCCGCACGTGTCGCTGCTCGCCATCGACCTGCTCGGCACCGCCTGCCCCGCCGGGTCGTCACCTCCGGCCCCACTGCGGGCGTTGGCCGACGCGCTCGACCCGCAGGGGAGCGCCTGGCATGCGCCGGCCCATGCGCTGGTGGCGCTGGCGCGCATCTCGCCGACCGACGCGACCGCGCGGTTGCCGCGCTTCGCCGCCCACCCGGTCTGGCAGGTTCGGATGTATGCCGCACGCGCGGCGGGCGTGCTGGCCGCGGCCGACGTGCTGGAGCGGCTCGGCGAGGACGCGCACGACAACGTGCGCGAGGCGGCGCTGGGCGAACTGGTCACGCTGAAGCGCCCGGAAGCGATGCGGGTGGCCTTGCTGGCGCTGCGCCGTCCGGATTATCAGCTGGTGATGACCGCCGCGCGCGCCCTCACCAGCCCGCCTGCCCGCGACGAGGCGGTCGCGGCGCTGGTGGACGCGCTCGCCCGCATCACGGCCGAGCGCCGCGACACGTCGCGCGACGCGCGCCTGGCGATTCTCGCCCGGCTGCACGAACTGGGCGCGGACGGGACGGTCGGGTCGCGGCCCGGCGCGGACGTGCTGCGGCCGTACCTGGCCGATTTCGATCCGGCGATCGCCGCGCGCGCCGGCGAGATCCGGCGCGCCTGGCAGCTGCCGTCCGCGCCGGTCGCCCCGCGTCCGCTGCCGCGGTCCGCGATCACGCAGAGCGCCGTCGACGCGCTGCGCGGATCGCGTCTCCGCTTTACGATGAGCGGCCGTGGCAGCTTCGACGTGGGGCTGCTCATGGACGAGGCGCCGCTGTCGTCGCTGCGCGTCGCCGGCCGGGCGCGCGAGGGCTACTACAACGGCTTGACGTTCCATCGCGTGGCCCCGAACTTCGTCGTCCAGGGCGGCAGCCCGGGGGCGAACGAATACATGGGCGACGGTCCGTACATGCGCGACGAGGTCGGCCTCGTCCCGCACGCACGCGGCACCCTCGGGATTTCGACGCGGGGGCGCGATACCGGGGACGCCCAGATCTTCATCAACCTCGTCGACTCGCCGCGGCTCGACCATACCTACACCGTGTTCGCCGAAGTGCTGACCGGGATGGATGTCGTGGACAGCCTGCTCGAGGGCGACGTCATCGAGCGGGTGGAGCTGCTGCCGCCGTCGTGACCCCCGCCTCACGCCTGCCGTTCGACCTCTCTCTCAACACCACCGCGCAGACGCTGGCCGGCCTGCGGCAGCAGGGCGTGCCGATTCTCGACCTGACCGAATCCAATCCCACTCGCGTCGGCCTGCGGTATCCGGCTGACCTGCTGGCGCCCCTCGCCTCGGAGCGGGCGCTCGTCTACGAGCCACAGCCGCTCGGCATCCGGTCCGCGCGCGAGGCCGTGGCGGAAGACTTCGGCCGCCGCGGCCTGGCCGTCCCGCCCGACCGCATCGCCCTGACCGCGAGCACGAGCGAGGCCTATGCGCTGCTGTTCAAGCTGCTGTGCGACGCGGGCGACTCGGTGCTCGTGCCGCGCCCGAGTTACCCGCTGTTCGAGCATCTGACGGTACTCGAGTCGGTGGTCGCGCGCCCCTACCGGCTCGAATACCACGGCACCTGGCGCATCGACGTCGAACATCTCGCGGCGTCGATAGCCGACGACACGCGCGCGGTGCTCGTGGTGTCGCCGAACAACCCGACGGGCTCGTTCTTGCATCGCGACGATCTCGTGGCGATCGAGGAGCTGTGCGCGGCCAGGGACCTCGCGATCATCGGCGACGAGGTGTTCGCCGATTTCCCGCTCGAGGCGGCAGCGGCCGCGGCGCCGGTGTCGTCGGCACGCCGCGTGATGACGTGCAGCCTCGGCGGATTGTCCAAGTCCGTCGGGCTGCCGCAGATCAAGGTGGGCTGGATCGCATTCGGCGGTCCTGCCGCGCGGGTGGCGGAGTCGATGCGCGCCTTCGAAGTCGTCGCCGACACCTACCTGTCGGTGTCGACCCCCGCGCAGGTGGCCCTGCCCAGCTTCCTGTCGACGGGTGCCGCGGTTCGCATGCAGATTCAGCAACGCGTGGCCCGCAACCTGCAGGCGCTCCAAGCGGTGGCCGCGGCGCATCCCGCGGCGTCCGTCCTGCGGACCGAGGGTGGCTGGTCGGCCGTCGTTCAGGTGCCCGCGTACCAGAGCGAGGAGGCGCTCACGCTCGAGTTGCTGACCGAGGACGGTGTCCTCGTGCACCCCGGCTACTTCTTCGA
Source organism: uncultured Acidobacteriota bacterium (assembly GCA_963707795.1). Lineage (GTDB taxonomy): Bacteria > Acidobacteriota > Vicinamibacteria > Vicinamibacterales > UBA2999 > JACCSI01. Next base: position 4,280,409 of record OY970174.1, read on the forward strand.
TTTCGAGCGCGAGGCGTACCTCGTCCTCAGTCTGCTCGTCGAACCTGGCGTGTTCGACGCCGGCGCCGCGCGCGTCTTCGCACGCGCCTGCCGGGAGAGGGCGGCCTCGTGACGCGCGCCCGGCGCAGCGGCGTGCTGGTCCCGCTCTTCTCGCTGACCTCACGTCAGAGCTGGGGAGTGGGCGATTTCGGCGACCTGCGGCACTTCACGCGCTGGGCCGCCGCCGCCGGACAGGCATTCGTCCAGATCCTGCCGATCACCGAAGTGCCGGCACGCGAAACCTCGCCGTACTCGGCCCTCACCGCGATGGCCCTCGATCCGATCTACATCTCGCTGCCTGCGGTCGAGGACTTCCAGGCCCTCGGCGGCGAAGCGCGCCTGGACGACGACGATCGGCGCACGCTGGCCGGGTTGAGGACGTCGGGCCGCGTCGAACACCAACGCATTCGCCCGCTGAAGTCGCGCTGCCTGCGCCGGGCGTTCGCACGGTTCGCGGCAAGCGAGCGGGGCCGCGACAGCGACCGGGAACGGCGGTTCACGCGCTTCGTCGCCGACGAGGCGTGGTGGCTCGAGGACTACGCCCTGTTCCAGGCCATTCGCGGCTGGCACCAGTCGCGCCCGTGGTGGCAGTGGCCGGCCCCGCTGGCGCGGCGCGAACCGGCCGCGCTCGAACGCGCGCGCGACCTGCTCCGCACCGAGATCGACTTCCGCCAGTACGAGCAGTGGCTGGCGGCCGAGCAGTGGGCGGCGGCCCGCGCGCACTCGCGGCCCGTCCAGCTCTTCGGCGATGTCCCGTTCATGATCTCGGGCGACAGCCCGGACGTGTGGACGCGGCAGGACGAGTTCCGGCTCGACGCGACCGTCGGCGCGCCGCCCGATGCCTTCAGCGAGACCGGCCAGGATTGGGGACTGCCGCCGTGGCGCTGGGACGTCATGGCCGCGCGCGAGTTCGTGTGGATGCGGCAGAGGGCGCGCCGGACCGCCACCCTGTTCGACGGCTTCCGTCTCGACCACCTGGTCGGCTTGTACCGCACCTACATCCGGCCGCGCGACGCCGCCTGCCCGCCCTTCTTCAGTCCGGCCGACGAGGCCGCGCAGCTCCGGCTGGGCGAGACTCTCGTCCGGATCTACCAGGACACCGGGGCCGAGGTGATCGCCGAGGACCTCGGCACCGTGCCCGACTTCGTCCGCGCGTCGCTGCAGCGCCTCGACGTCCCCGGCTTCAAGGTCCTGCGCTGGGAGCGGGCGTGGGACGCGCCCGGTCAGCCGTTCATCGATCCCCTCGATTACCCGGAGGCATCGGTCGCGACCACGGGCACGCACGACACCGAGCCGCTCGCCACCTGGTGGACCTCGCTGTCCGAGGCCGATCGCGGCCGGTTGCAGGAGACGCCGACCTTGCGCCAGACGTCCGCGACGGCGGGCTCCGCTCTCGACGCGCTGCTGCGCGCGCTGCTGGCCGCCCCGTCGCGACTGGCGATCATCCCTGTCCAGGACGTGTTCGGCTGGCGCGATCGCATCAACACGCCGGCGCAGGTGGACGAACACAACTGGACGTGGCGGCTGCCCTGGCGCGTCGACGAGCTGGGCGACGTGGCCGAGGCCTGCGACCGGGCCGAGGCGCTCGCCGGCTGGACGCGCGCCGCGGGGCGATAGCGCGGCGGCGGCACACCGCCGGTCCCGCCCGCCCCGCCGCTCAGGCGCGCCGGCCGGCGAGGCTCGCGACCACGGTCGCCAGTTCGGCCGGCTGCACCGGCTTGGCCACGTGAATGTTGAATCCCGCGCCGAGCACTTTCATGCGGTCGGAGGCGCTCGCGTACGCGGTCAGGGCCGCCGCCGGCGTCTCACCGCCCTCCGCGGGTGCGAGGGCGCGAATGCGGCGAATGAAGCTGTAACCGTCCTCGGCCGGCATCTCGATGTCGCTGACGATGACGTCGGGACGCTGGCGGGTGGCCGCGGCGAAGCCCTCGTCGGCGGAGGCGGCGAGCGTGACCCGTGCGCCCGACCGCTCGAGAATCGCCCCGATCAGCTCGCGTGCATCCGCATCGTCTTCGACGACCAGAACGCGCAGGCCGTCCAGCGCCGGGGTGTTCTCCAGCCACTCTTCCAGATCGGCGAGCGGCGAGGCGTCTTCGACCGTCGGACCGGGCGTGCGCGCGTCCGGCCGCGGCAGCCGGATGGTGACGATGGCGCCGGTGCCGCGGTTCGGCGGCACGTTCTCCGCGGCAATCGTCCCGCCGTGCAGCTCGACGAGACTGCGGACGATCGCGAGCCCCAGGCCGAGCCCCTTGTGCGTGCGGGTGGTGGACGAGTCCGCCTGGCGAAAGCGCTCGAACATGTGCGGCATGAACGCCGGCATCGATGCCGGGCCCATCGTCCTCGACGACGAGCTCGCAGGCGGCTTCGTCCTTGAGCAGGCGGACCTGGACGTGCCCGCCGGCCGGCGCGAACTTGATGGCGTTGCTCAGCAGGTTCCACACCACCTGCTGCATCCGGTCGGGATCGCCCCAGACGGTCGGCACGTCGAGATCGACGAGCAGCTGCAGGCGGATGTTCTTGACGGCGGCCGACGGCTGCACGGTCTCGGCGGCGGCTCGGATGGTCGCACCGAGGTCCACGTGGCCGAGGTTCAACCGGATCTTGCCCGCCATGATCCGCTGCACGTCGAGGATGTCCGAGATGAGCTGTTCCTGCGCCTGGGCGTTGCGCACGATGGTTTCGACGGCGGCCTGCCGCCGAGCCGCGGCGAGCGCCGGATCGCGCAGCATGTGCGCCCAGCCGAGGATCGCGTTGAGCGGCGTGCGCAGCTCGTGCGACAGCGTCGCCAGGAACTCGTCCTTGACGCGGCCGGCTTCTTCCGCCACCGTCCGCGCGACCTGCGCCTCGGCGGCTTCGCGCTGGGCGGTCTCGAACAGGGCGGCGTTGTCGAGCGCCAGGGTCGCCTGCGACGCGATGGCCTCGACGAGCCGGACGTCGGCGGCCGTGTACGGCGGCCCGGCGGCGCGGCCCAGCGAGAGCGTGCCGAGCAGCTCGCCGTGGCTGGTCAGGGGACAGATGATGCCGCGGCGGGCGCGAAAGCGTTCGAACTCGGCCGCCAGGTCGGTGCGGTCGATGTGCGCGAACACCGTTTCCGGAACCGCGTTGTCCACGAACGTCCGCGGGTTGCGCACCATCTCGGCATACAGGGGGCTGCGCGCCGCGAGGTCCGGCTGCTCGGTGAGGCGCCGGATCAGCGGCTCGGCGTCGGGCGAGACGTGCGCGTAGGCCACGCCCTGCAGCTTGTGCTCGCGCAGCATGCGGATGATGCAGTAGTCGCCGACGACGAACGCCGTGCGCCGGGCGATGTCGCGGGCCAGGTCCTGGAACGAGGGCGTGACCAGCCCGGTGGTCGAGATCTCGGCCAGCAGCGCCAGCCGTTGCTCGACTTCCTTGCGATCGGTGATGTCGAAGGTGACGCCGCGCATCCCCACCGGCCGTCCGCTGGCGTCCTTGATCACGGACGATCGCGCCATCACCCAGAGGACGCGGCCGTCCTTGGTCAGCCAGCGGAACTCGTTCTCGCCGGCCTGGCCGGACGCGAACGTCTCGGCCGCCTTCCGTGCCGCCCGCTCGCGGTCCTCTTCCAGCACGCAGTGGAGCCAGAAATTGGGCTGCGAGGTCCATTCCTCCGGCGAATAGCCGAGCATCGCGTGAACGTGGTCGCTGACGTAATTGATCTGCTGCTTCGAGGAATCGGGCTGTCCCCACGCTTCCCAGACGACGCCCGGGATGCTGTCGATGATCGCCTGCAGCCGCGCTCGCTCGGCGCCGACCTCCCGGTCCTGCCTGGCCTGGGCCGCGGTCGCCTCACGCAACCCCTCGCGGGTCCGCCCCACGTAATCGGCCATGAGCGCCACCACGGTGCCGATGGCGAGAAAGGCGAGGACACTGACCCCGCTGGGATTCTCACCGGCCGACAGGGCCCAACGCGGCGCGACGAACAGGTAGTTGGCGGCGATGGCCGACACGGCCAGCGCGCCGAGTCCGGCGCTCAGGCGTCCGACCAGCGCCGCGACGGCGACGGCGAGCAGGAAGATCCCGTACGGCAGGCGGTCGCCGACGAACGGGTCGAGGGCCCAGCGCGTCGCCGCGGCGACAGCCACGGCTGCGGCGGCGAGCGCGTAGGCGCGTCGCCGGTCGCGCGCGCGGGCCTTCATCGCAGCACCGCCGCGGGCGCGAGCAGGGCGCCCGGCGCCTCGGGATGGATCACCTCGACGTGCATGGGGCGGCTACTTCATCCGCGCCAGGTCCGCCTCGGCGGCGATGTACCCGAACGCCGACCACGAGCGTCCGGCCACCACCTGTTCCATGATCTCCCGTGCGCGCGCCTTGTTGCCTGTCACGTAGTACCAGTTGGCGACGCCGTAGCCCTGCGTCGCAATCGTCAGGTCGTCGGCGTTGGCAGGGTCGAGCAGCGCCTCCGGCTTTTCGAGGCCCTTGTACATCAGCAGCCGGCGATGGTAGGAGCCGTTCTCCAGGATGTCCATCGTCGGGGAGATGCGCTCGAGCACCTTCGCCGCCTCCGCCTTGCGGTCGAGCCGCATCAGCGTCATCCACAGCCAGTCGCTGGTGGCGACGACGGAGTCGTCGTTGTTCGACACCTTCATGCACTCGTTCCACGCCGCCAGCGCCTGTTCGTAGTGGCCCTGCAGGTAGTGCGCGAGCGCCAGGTGGTACCAGATGTTGAATTGCAGCGTGCTGCGGGGCTTGCCGGCGGCGTTGGGGGCGCCGTCGGGTTCGATCTGGTCGGGCGCGCCCTTGACGAGCGCGACCGCCTTGTCGAAGTCGGCCACGGCGCGGTCGAACTGCCGGGTGGTGATGTAGCGATGGCCGCGATGCCGGTACATCCGTGGATCGGACGGATGCAGCGAGATGCCGTTCGAGAACATGGCGATGGCGTCCTGGTACCGCCACAGGTAGCCGAGCCGGCGGCCGACCCAGATGATCGCGTCGGCGTCGTTCGGCCGCGCGGCGAGATCCTTCTCGGCCTGCGCCAGGTCCGCTTCCAACTTCGCCCGGTTGGGCAGGTCGATGCGGTGCAGGGGCTTTCCCAGCAGCGACGTCGCTTCCGGCGTCTGGGCCCGCGCGGTCGGCGCCGCCAGGGCGACGGCCAGCGTAACGACAGCAAGTGCGGCTCTCATCGGTGTCCCCTCGTCCTCTCTCGTGGTTGTTGGTGCACGCTGACGCTCAGCGCTCCTGGTCGACCATTTCGGCGTCGATGACCTCCTCGGGCAGCCCGAGCAGGTTGGCGCTGTGCAGGATGCGCGGCACCGTGTCGAGGCTCTGCAGCGGCTCGATCTCGGTCCCCGACGTGGCACCGAGCTCCTTGAACTTGCGCGCCGTCACCAGCACGCGCGTCTCGTACGATCCCACGGCGTCGTTGAACGCCCGGACCGTACCATCGAGCCGCGTGCGCAGGGTGTCGAGATACTCGGTCATCTTCGAGACCCGCGCGTAGAGCTCCTTGCCGAGCAGCTGAATCTCCTCGGCGTTCTGCGCCAGCCGCTCGTGCCGCCAGCCGTGCGCCACCACCTGCAGCAGGGCAATCAGGGTGATCGGGCTGGCGAGAAATACCTGGCGCCGCACGCCGAAATCGACCAGCCCGGCATCGGCCTGCAGCGCCGACTGGAACAACGACTCGCCGGGCAGGAACATGACCACGAACTCGGGCGACGGCTGCACCTGCTCCCAGTAGCTCTTGCCGCCGAGCTTGGTCATGTGGTCGCGCACCTGGCGGGCATGGTCCGCCAGCCGCGCCGCCCGGGTCTGGTCGTCCGCTGCATCCTGCGCGTCGAGATACGCCTCGAGCGGCACCTTGGCATCGACGACGATGGTCCGTTTCCCGGGCAGCTTGACGATCAGGTCCGGGCGCTGCCGCCCGGAGTCCGCCAGCAACGACGGCTGCTCCTCGAAGTCGCAGTGCGACAGCATGCCGGCGAGCTCGACGACGCGGCGCAGCTGCATCTCGCCCCACCGGCCCCGGACGTTGGGCGTCCGCAGCGCGCGCACGAGGCTCTGCGTCTCCCCGCGCAACCGCTCCTGCTGCTGGTTGAACTCGCGCAACAGCGCGGACGTCTCGACCTGGGTCCGATCGCTCTCACCGAGCTTGCGGTCGACCTGCTGCAGCGCATCGCGAATGGGCTTCATCAGGTCGTCGAGCGCCTGCTGGCGCTTGCCGATCTCGCCGACGGCGTCCCGCTGCACGTTGCCGAGCTTCTGATCGGCGAGCTTGAGGAACTCGTTGGTGCTCGCCCGCAGCGCCGCGCCCGCGACCGCCTCGAACGAGCTTGTCAGCTCGCCGCGGGCCTGCTCGAGAAGGGCCAGCTGCGCCGGCACCATCTCGCGCTGGTGCGCCAGCTCGGTGCGCAGCCGCACGTTCTCCTCGCGTACGCGCTGCGACCGGAACCAGCCGGCGGCGCCTCCGGCGGCGAAGGCGAGCACGGCGATGGCGAGCAGCACGAGATCAGGATTCATCAATGCGGTAGACAGCCGCGGCAGGGGCCGGCACGGCTCGTGTCCCTATTCTGCCTCGACAGCACGGTTCCCGTCGCGCTCATGGCGCACTCGGCGGCGGCGGCCCCGCCGCCGGCGGCAACGGCTTGCGCGGCAGCAGCTGATCGCGGTTCGCCGCGTGGTAGACGAACGACGCCGTGATCACCGCGTTCTTCATCAGGTCCGCGGCGATCAGCTGGTCGTAGAGGTCGAGGTTCGAGTGATGCGTGCGGCTGGAGTACTGCACCGGATCCTGGATGAACTGAAATCCGGGGAGGCCGACGGCGTTGAACGCGAGGTGGTCGGTGCCGCCGGTGTTCCTGATGGTCAGGTGGGTCATCCCGAGGTTGTCGAAGGGCGCCATCCACGCGCGGAAGATGGGGGCCAGGGCCTCGTTGCCCTGCAGGTAGACGCCGCGGTACTGGCCGGTGCCGTTGTCCATGTTGAAGTAGGCGGCCAGGCGGCTGTGTTCGGGCTTGAGCGCCATGTCCGCCGGGTCGGCGAAATGCCGCTTGACGTACTGGCGGGACCCGAGCAGCCCCTGCTCCTCGCCGGTCCACAACCCAAGCCGCACGGTCCGGCGCAGGCGCACACCCGACTGCTTGAGGATCCGCATCGCCTCCAGCATCACGGCCGACCCGGCGGCGTTGTCCACGCTGCCGGTCCCGGCGTGCCACGAATCGAAGTGCGCCCCGAGCATCACCACCTCGTCCGCCCGGTCCGTCCCGGCAATCTCCCCGACGATGTTGAACATGCCGAGGTCGTCGTCATGAAACGTATTGCGCAGGTCCATCTCCAGGGTGACGGTCTGGCCGCGATCGAGCAGGCGGGCGATGCGGTTGTAGTGCTCGGTGGCCACCGCCAGTTGCGGCGGAACGGGCGGGTCGGCCGCGTTGCGCGAGCCGCCGCTGCCGACCAGCACGCTGCCGCTGTCGCCGCGCCCGTTGCCCGGATCGAGCACGGCGACGACGCCTTCGGCCAGGAGGAAGGCGTTGCGCTTCGCCGCCAACTGTTGAGCCGGCCCCGGTCCTCCCGGGCCGCCTGGGCGTCCGACCGGCTGCACCTCGAGATCCTCGAGGTTGGCCGTGGTCAACCGCCGGGCCGGGGGGTCGAACAATGGTGGGACCTCGCGAGGGGACTGCCACAGCACGATCTTGCCCTTCAGCGTGCCGCGATGCCGGGCGAAGTCGGCTTCGCTCGCCAGCGGCGCGAGGATGGCATCGGCCGTCACCGGGCCGCCGGTGCCGGGGGTCCAGGCGCGGGCGTACGCCAGCACCGGCCACGGCGACGGCCGCAGCACGTGCACGAGCGTGCGCTGGTTGCTCCAGCCGCGGCCGAACGGCTCGTCCCAGGCTTCACGGGCGACGTTGTCGAGCCCCCAACCGGTCATGGTCTTGACGGTCCAGTCCGCGGCGGCACGCAGCTGCGGGGAGTTGGTCAGGCGCGGGCCATGAACCTCGGTGAGCCACCAGGCAATGTCCATCACCTGCGACCGTTCCAGTCCTTCGGCCTTGATGCGGGTGATCGCGTCGAGATCGACGGGTTCGGCCGGCTGGGCGTGCCCGGAGACGCTCGCCAGCAGCAGGCCCGCGAGCACGGGCAGGATCGACAGCGTTCGTGTGGTCACCCTCACCTCCTCGACTGCCGGCAGTCTACCCTGCGCGGGGAGGGGAAGAAATGGCGGAAACGCCTCGCAAACAGGCGTGCTAGGATGACCGATTCACGGAGGGACCCATGAAACGGATTCTGCTCATGTCAGGTGTCATGGTGCTGGCGGCCGCCGGACCGGCGCTCGCGCAGAAAGCCCTCGCCGAGGCCCTGGCGCGCAGCGCCGCCGGCACGTTCCGCAACCTCGTGGAGTCGGCGGAGAAGATGCCGGACGCGGAGTACGGATTCCAGGCGACGAAGGATACGCGGACGTTTGCCGGCTTCATCGGCCATACCATCAATTCGGCCTACAACAACTGCTCGCGCGCCAAGGGCGAGGCGAACCCGAACAAGGAAGACCTCGAGAAGGTGACGAGCAAGGCCACGCTCGTCGCGGCGGCCAAGGCGGTGCAGGCCTATTGCGACGCGGTCTACGCGGCGCAGACCGACGCCTCGTTGTCGGAGATGGTCGCTGCCGGGCAGAATCAGGTACCGCGGGGGCAGTTGCTGATCGGAGTCGTCAGCCACAACATGAACGAGTACGGGCAGACCGTGATCCTGATGCGCCTGAAGGGAATCGTGCCGCCCACGACCGAGCGCGCCACGCGCAAGCCGGGGATGGACTAGGCATGCGCGGCCGCTGGTTCACGGCCCTCCTGTGCGCGCTGGCGGTCGCAGCCGGCGTCGCCTGCCGCCCGGCCGCCGCCGAGCCGCCGGTCGTTCTCAAGCGGCTCACCGACGTCGTCCTGGCGCGTGACTCGCATGTTCGCCGCGCCCTGATCCCGCCGCGGACGACGCTGGGCGCGCTGCTGCAGACCCACCAGCTGCTGGCCGACGAAACCGTGGCGGTGATCGCCAGCATGCGGGAGAAGTTCGATCTGCGCCGCGTGCGTGCCGGGCAGCCGTATCGGCTCGATCGCTTCCTCGACGGCCGCCTGCGCGAATTCGAGTACGAGATCGATCGGGACCGGCGCCTCGTGGTGCGGCGCGAGGAAGCGGACGGCCCCGGGTTCGCCGCCGAAGTCGTCCCGATTCCCAAGACCAGCGAGCAGGTCACCGTGACCGGCGCCATCAGCGCGGAGACGCCGTCGCTCATCGAGGCGCTCGCGGCGGCGGGGGAGACGGTGGAGTTGGCGCTGGCGCTCGCCGACATCTTCTCCGGCGAGGTGGACTTCACCAGCGATTTGCAGCCAGGAGACACCTTCCGGCTGGTGGTCGAGCGCACGACCCGCAGTGACGGCGCATTCGGCGGCTACGGGCCGGTGCTGGCGGCCGAGTACGCCGGCAGTGGCGCCCGGCTGCAGGCCGTGCGCTACACGCCGCCGGACGGCAAGCCTGGCTACTTCGACGCGGCCGGCCGGTCGCTGCGCCGGTTCTTCCTGAAGTCGCCGCTGAAGTTCGAGCCGCGGGTGACCTCGTCGTTCTCGCGTGCGCGGCGGCATCCGATCCTCAACTACACGCGCGCCCACAACGGCGTGGATTACCGGGCGCCGGCGGGGGCGCCGGTGGCGGCGGTCGCCAGCGGGGTGGTGACCCTGGCCGGCTGGAGCGGCGGCGGCGGCCGGACCGTGCGCATCCGCCATGCGACCGGCTACGCGAGCGAGTATCTCCACCTGTCGTCGATCGCGGCCGGCGTACGCGCGGGGGCGCGGGTGGCGCAGGGTGACCTGGTCGGCCGCGTCGGGTCGTCGGGACTGGCGACCGGGCCGCACCTGCATTACGGGCTGCGGCGCAACGGCGTCTACGTCAATCCGGTCCGCGAGCACCAGAACATGCCCCCGGGCGAGCCGGTCGCGGCCATGCATCTGGCCAGCTTCGCGATCGAGCGCGACCGCCTGATGCGGCTGCTGCAGGACGACGGCGTGCGCGCGGTCAACTGATACATGGCGTCGATTTTCCCCTTCGCCGCGCTGCGGCCCGTTCCGCAGGCGGCCGCCCCGGTCGCCGCCGTCCCGTACGACGTCGTCAGCACGGACGAGGCGCGGGCGCTGGCGCACGGCAATCCGCTGAGCTTCCTGCACGTGTCGCGCGCCGAGATCGATCTGCCGGCGGGGACCGATCCGCATGCCGATGCGGTGTACGAGCGCGCGGCGCAGAACTTCGCCGACCTGCGCGCGCGGGCGCCGCTCGTCGAAGAGGACGCGCCGGCGTTCTACGTCTATCGCCTGCACATGGGCGGGCACACGCAGACCGGGATCGCAGCCTGCTTCTCGATCGACGAGTACGAGCGCGACCTGATCAAGAAGCACGAGAAGACGCGGCCCGACAAGGAAGACGACCGCACCCGGCACATGCTGGAGATCGGCGCCCAGACCGGGCCCGTCTTTCTCACCTATCCTGCGGCGGCGCCGATCGACGCGATCGTCGCGCGCACCACCCAGCGGCCGGCGCTCTTCGATTTCACGGCGCCCGACGGCGTGCGGCACGTCATCTGGACTGTGGCCGCCGACGAGCACGACGCCATCGTCGCCGCCTTTGCCGCCATTCCCGCGCTCTATATCGCCGACGGCCATCATCGCGCGGCGAGCGCCGCGCGCACGCGCCGGGCGCTGGAGGGACGCGGGCCGGGCGAACACGATCGCGTCCTGGCGGTGGCCTTTCCCGACGACCAGATGCAGATCCTTCCCTACAACCGGGTGGTGAAGGACCTGCAGGGAATGACAGCGGACGAGTTCGTGGCGGCGCTCGCCCGGCAGGTCCCCGTGCGCGACGGCTCGGCCGATCCGCCGCCGCGCCGGGCACAGCGCGATGTACCTCGGCGGCCGGTGGTATCGGCTCGATCTCACCGGGAACGCCGGGCCCGGCGATGCGGCCGCCGCGCTCGACGTCAGCCGGCTGCAGGACCGCGTGCTGGCGCCGGTCCTCGGCATCCAGCGACGTGCGGACCGACACGCGGATCGACTTCGTCGGCGGCATCCGCGGGGTCGAGGAGTTGACGCGCCGCGTGGACGCCGGCGATGCCGCGGTGGCGTTCGTGCTGCACCCGGTATCGATCGGCGACCTGATGCGGATCGCCGACGGCGGCGGGATCATGCCGCCGAAGTCCACCTGGTTCGAACCGAAACTGCGCGACGGCCTGCTGAGCCACCTCATTTGAGCCGCGGGTCATACCCGCCGCGAACGACATGAACATGCTGATCGCGGACAAGTTCGAAGCGTCCGGCCTCGCCGGGCTGCGGGCCCTCGGGCTGCACGGTCACCTACGAGCCGCAGCTCAAGGATGCGGCCCTCGCCGCCGCCCTGGCGGCGAGCGCGGCGCAGGTCCTCATCGTCCGGTCGACGCCCGTCACCGAGGCGATGCTCGACGCCGGTCAGCTGTCGCTCATCGTTCGTGCCGGTGCCGGCGTCAACACGATCGACGTCGCGGCGGCGTCGCGCCGCGGCATCTACGTCTCGAATTGCCCGGGCAAGAACGCCGTGGCGGTGGCCGAGCTGGCGTTCGCGCTGATGCTCGCGCTCGACCGGCGCGTCGCGGACAACGTCGCCGACCTGCGCCGCGGCGTGTGGAACAAGAAGGCATTCTCCAAGGCGCGCGGCCTCTTCGGCCGGACGCTCGGGCTCATCGGCTTCGGCAACATCGGGCAGGAGGTGGCGCACCGCGCCCGTGCGTTCGGCATGCCGGTGATCGTCTGGAGCCGGCGCTTCGCCGTGGACGCGGCGACCCGGCAACGGGCCGCCCAGGAGCACGACATCGAGGTGGTGGCGACCCCGGCGGAAGCCGTCGCGCGGGCCGACGTCGTCAGCGTGCATCTCGCGCTGACCAAGGACACACGCGGCCTGGTCGGCCGTGAGCTGCTCGGTCATGTCAAGCCGGGCGCCATGCTCATCAACACCGCCCGCGCCGAGGTGGTCGACTACGACGGCGCTCGCCGATGCGGTCCGCGAGAAGGACGTGCGCGTGGGCCTGGACGTCTACGCCGACCGAGCCGGCGGCGGCCGAAGGCTCGATCGACGACCCCATCGTGTCGCTGCCCAACGTCATCGGCACGCACCACATCGGCGCGTCCACGGCGCAGGCGCAGGAGGCCATCGCCGCCGAGACCGTGCGCATCGTCGAGACGTTCGTCGAGACCGGCCGCGTCCCCAACGTCGTCAACCTGGCCGTCAAGACCCCGGCCACGCACATGCTCGTGGTGCGGCATCGCGATCGGCCGGGGGTGCTGGCGCACGTGTTCGAGCGCATCCGGGACGCCCGTCTCAACGTGCAGGAGACCGAGAACATCATCTTCGACGGGGCCCATGCCGCGGTCGCCCGGATCAACCTCGACGGCGCGCCGGACGGCGGCAACGATGCAGGCGATTCAGGCTGGCAATGCCGACATGTTGAATCTGCAGCTCGTGAAACTGCGTTAACTGTACCGGGGCAGTCATGACGACCACCGTCCATCGGATCTACAACTTCTCCGCCGGCCCGGCGGTGCTGCCGCAACCGGTGCTCGAGGAGGCGCAGCGCGACCTGGTCGCTCTGCCCGGCGTCGGCATGTCGGTGCTCGAGATCAGCCACCGCTCGACGACGTTCGAGCAGATTCTGGCTGCGGACCGAGGCCGACATTCGCGCGCTCGGCCGGCGTGCCGGCCACGCACAAGGTGCTGTTCCTCCAGGGCGGCGCGTCGCTGCAGTTCTCGATGGTGCCGATGAACCTGCTGGCCGCCGGCGGCACCGCCGACTACATCGTGACCGGCGGGTGGGCGCAGAAGGCGGTCAAGGAAGCGCAGCGGGTGGGTGCGGTGAACATCGCCGCCACCACCGAGTCGGAGAATTTCGCGCGGATTCCGACGGCAGGACGAGCTGCAGCTGACGCGCGGATGCCGCCTACGTGCACTTCACGACCAACAACACGCTGTTCGGCACGCAGTGGAAGTCGGAGCCCTCCGTCGGCAGCGTGCCGCTCGTCGCCGACGCCTCGTCGGACATCTTCAGCCGTCCCATCGACGTGTCCAAGCACGGGTTGATTTACGCCGGCGCACAGAAGAACCTCGGGCCCTCCGGCGTGACGCTGGTCCTGATCCGCGAGGATCTGCTCGCGCGCTCGTCGAAGACCGCTGCCGACGATGCTCAGCTACGCGGTGCATGCGGAGAACGGCTCGATGTACAACACGCCGCCCTGCTTCGGCATCTACCTGATGGGGCTGGTCGCGAAGTGGGCGCTGGCGGAGGGCGGTCTGGCGGCGATTGCCGCACGCAACGAGCGGAAGGCGGCGGCGCTCTATGCCGAGATCGACCGCACCGGCTTCTACCGCGGGACCGCCGTGCCGGCCTCCCGGTCGCTGATGAACGTCACCTTCAGGCTGCCGACCGAGGATCTCGAGAAGCGGTTCGTGAAGGAGTCCACGGCGGCGGGGCTGGACGGCCTCAAGGGCCACCGCTCGGTGGGCGGCATGCGCGCCTCGATCTACAACGCCTTTCCCGAGGCCGGGCGTCGACGCGCTGGTCCAGTTCATGCGGGAGTTCGAGAAGAAGCACGGGTAGGAGCGCCGTGGCGCGTCATTCGGCCGGTCCCCCGCGGTTGGAGCCGCGGCGCCGCCGCCGGCCGCGTCGCCGGCGCCCGCGTCGGGGGGTATCCGCTTCGCCCTCCGCGGCCGGCGCTCCCGCCGGCGGCGGGAGCGCGCCCAGGGCCTCGATGAAGCCGCGCCAGTGTTCGAGGGCCTCCGGCGCTCGCCCGTGGATCTCCAGCCAGGTCAGCGCTTCCTGAAACGGCGACCGGTGCATCAACGCGCGCTTGGCGCGGGGTGACGATTCGAGGTCGAACAGCCGGCGCTGGACGGAGAGCATCTGGCGCAGGCGCTCGGTGTCGCGCCTGGCGACCGGCAGCATCCCGATGCGCATCGGCGGTTCCTTCGGGGGCCTGCGAAGCCGGCGGCCGCGCGCGACAGCGGCCGGGGCCGGATCCGGTGCGTCGTCGGACTCCTGGCTCCAGGACTCGCGCTCCGGGGATCGCGGCGCGGCATCAGGCCGAGCGGCACCAGCAGCGTGCCGAGCAGCACGGCATTGGTCAGCCCCTCCGGCATCGACTCGAAGCGGGCGCGGTAGCGATCGAGCTCGCCGAGGGCGAGCCAGAGCGCTTCTTCCGAGGCGCCGCGGTGCAGTTCCGGGGTGATCGTCTCGAGCAGGCCGTGCTGCGCGAGCAGCCGGAACGTCTTCTCGGCGGCGCCCGAGCGCAGCACCTTGTAGTACTCCTCGATCAGCCGCGCCGGTGCGGCGTTGGCGATGAGGTGCCGGTGCTCGCGCATCGCGTCCACCACCGGCGGATCGAGTTCGAAGCCGAGGCGCGCGGCGAATGCGACGGCGCGGAACATCCGCACCGGATCTTCCTGGAAGCGATCACGCGGATCGCCGATGGAGCGGATGAGGCCGGCCCGCAGGTCGTCGAGCCCCCCGACGTAATCGATGATCGAGTAGGTCGCGATGTCGTAGAAGAGCGCGTTGATGGTGAAGTCGCGCCGGAACGCGTCCTCTTCCGGCGTTCCAAACGTGTTGTCGTGGCGGATCTGGGCGTCGTCGCCGGACGGCGCCGGGCCGTCCGCGGTGGCCGGCTCGTTCTCGGTGCCGGGGAGCACGTGGCGGCGGAACGTGGCGACCTCGATGGCCTTGTTGCCGAAGCGGACGTGCGCGAGGCGGAAGCGGCGGCCGATGATCCAGCAATTGCGAAACAGCTTCTTGATTTGGTACGGATGCGCATCGGTGCCGACGTCGAAGTCCTTGGGCCGCCGCTGCAGGAGCAGGTCGCGCACGCTGCCGCCCACGAGATAGGCGGCGTGGTTGAACTGCTGCAGCCGGTAGAGGACTTTGAGGGCATCAGCGTCGATATCGCGGCGCGAGATGGGGTGGTCCGCGCGCGGGATGATCACCGGGTCTGGCATCCAGGCTGCATTGTACCGCGTGCTACCATCGCCCCATGCCGCGGCCGTCTCCTCGCAGGTCCTGCGTCGCCTGGATGCTGGCGGCGTGCGCCGCGGTGACGATCCCGGCGCTGGCGCAGCCGGCGGGGAGCGACCTCGCCCGGGCGCGCGCCCATTACAACCAGCGTCAGTTCGACGAGGCGATCACGGCCGCCACGGCCGCGCGACGCAGCCCCGACGCCGCCGATGCCGCGGCCATCGTCCTCGCCCGCGCCCATCTCGAGCTGTACCGGGAGCGAGCCGATCCCGCCGACCTCAGCGCCGCGCGCGAGGCGCTGAGCGAGGTTCGCGCCGCCAGTCTCGACGACCGCGATCAGGTGGAGCTGCTGCTCGCGTTCGGCGAGTCGCTGTTCCTGGAGGACGATTTCGCCGCCGCGGCCGAGATTTTCGAGAGCGGGCTCGATCGGGCCGCGACCGATCGGGTGCTCGCCGATGCGTTGCTCGAATGGTGGGGGAGTGCCACCGAGCGGTACGCCAGCACGCTGCCGACCGAAGGCCGGATGGCGGTGTTCGAACGGCTCGCCGCACGCATGCGACGCGAGCTGGCGCAGCACCCGACATCCGCCGCCGCCTGCTACTGGACGGTGGCCGGCTTGCGCGGCGCCGGCCATCCGGAGGGCGCCTGGCACGCCGCCGTGGCGGGCTGGGTGCGCGCACGCCTGATGGGCGGGAGCGCCTCCGCCTTCCGCGCCGATCTCGACCGGCTGGTCTTGCAGGGCGTCATCCCCGATCGGGTCAGACACCTGGCGGCCAGCGCCCGCGGGCCGGCCGAATCACAGCTCAAGGCGGACTGGGAGCTGGTCAAGGAGAAGTGGAAGTAGGCGGCGCGAGCCGCCACGCTACGGTTTGGCGTCCTTCCAGTTCTCGCCGATGCCGACGTCCACGTCCAGCGGCACCTTCAGGCGCACCGCCCCCGCCATCGTCTGCCGCACCAGCGCCGCGACCTCGTCGGTCTGCGCAACCGGCGCCTCGAACAACAGCTCGTCGTGGACGGTCAGGATCATCCGCGCGTCGGGACAGCGCGCCTGCAGGGCGCGCGTGCACGTCGATCATCGCCCGCTTGAGGATGTCGGCGGCGGAGCCCTGAATCGGCAGGTTCACGGCCACCCGTTCGGCGGCCGCCCGGATCTGGCCGTTCTTGCTCGACAGCTCCAGCACCGGCCGGCGCCGCCCGAACATGGTCTTGACGACGCCGCTCTGCCGCGCATCCTCGAGCGTTCGATCGATGAAGCCGCGGACGCGGGGGAACCCGGCGAAGTAGGCGTCGATGAACGCCTGCGCCGCCTGCTGCG
Organism: uncultured Acidobacteriota bacterium; assembly: GCA_963707795.1. Classification (GTDB taxonomy): domain Bacteria; phylum Acidobacteriota; class Vicinamibacteria; order Vicinamibacterales; family UBA2999; genus JACCSI01. The sequence goes on from OY970174.1 coordinate 4,296,779, forward strand.
TCACGCCGATGTCCTTGGCCAGCGTGAACGCCGTCTTGCCGTAGAGGAGCGCGTAGTTGATGATCTTCGCCCGCCGGCGCAACTCGTGCGGGCCGAGCGTGCTGTGGGCGCCGAACACCTGCAGCGCGGTGCGGTCATGGATGTCCTCGCCGCGCTGGAAGGCGGCGATCAACGTCTCGTCGCCGGACAGGTGGGCCAGGACCCGCAGCTCGATCTGCGAGTAGTCGGCCGAGATCAGCCGGTAGCCGGGCTCGGCGATGAACGCCCGCCGGATCTCGCGGCCGACCTCGCTGCGGATCGGGATGTTCTGCAGGTTGGGATCGCTGCTCGACAACCGGCCGGTCGCCGCCACCGCCTGGTTGAACGACGTGTGCACGCGTCCGGTCTGCGGGTTGATGAGCTGTGGCAGCGCGTCGATGTAGGTGCCCTTCAACTTCGCCAGCGCCCGCCATTCGAGAACCAGCCGCGGCAGCTCGTGTGCCAGCGCCAGCTCCTCGAGCACGTCGACCGCCGTGGACGGCGTGCGCGTCGCGCCGGTGCGCTTGAGGACGGGGAGCTTCAGCTTGTCGAAGAGCACCTCGGCGAGCTGGCGCGGCGAGTTGATGTTGAACTCCTCGCCGGCGAGGGCGAAGATCGAGGCGCTGCGGTCGCCCAGCTCGCGATCGACGAGTGAGGCCTGGCCGGCCAGCGCGCGCGCATCGACCCGGATTCCCACCCGCTCCAGATCCGCGAGGATCGGGACCAGCGGCAGCTCGAGGTCGTGGTAGACGCGGTCGAGGTCCGCGGCCGCGAGCATCGGCTCGAGGTGGTTCGCCAGCTGCAGCGCCAGATCGGCGCGCTCGCCGACGAAGTCGAGAATGCGCTCGACCGGCACCTGCGCGAAGGGCAGTGCCTTGACGCCCTTGCCGCAGACCTGCTCCTGGGTCAGGGCCTTGTAGCCGAGCTGCTCGAGCACGGTCGGCTCGAGGTCCTGGCTGGATTTGGTGGCGTCGATCAGATAGCTGGCGAGCATGGTGTCGAACGCCAGGCCGCGGAGCGCGATGCCGTGGCCGGCGAGGACGACGGCGTCGGCCTTGAGGTCGTGGCCGACCTTCTGCACGGTGGGGTCCTCGAGGACGCCGCGCAGGATCGCCAGCGCGGCACGCCGATCGAGCGACGAGCCGCCGCCGAACCCCTCGTGCCCGAGCGGCACGTAGCGCGCCTGGCGCGCAGCGGTGGAGAAGACGAGGCCGACGAGCGACGCGCGCACGCACGACGGTCCGTCGGCGACGATGCGCAGCGCCACGCGGCCGGCGGCGGTCAGCGACCGGGCCAGGGCCTCCAGCTCCGGCAGGCTCGCCACCGAGGCGTAGTCGGTCTCGACCGAGGTCGCCGTCGGCGCAAACTCGGCGACCAGGGTGCGGAACCCCAGCGTCGAGAACAGCGCGTAGCAACGCTCGGCCGACGGCCCGTGATAGCGGAACACGTCGGGGTCGAACGACAGGTCCATCCCGGTGTCGATGCGCACGAGGTCGCGGCTCTGCCGCGCCTGCGCCGCGTGCGCGAGCAGCCCTTCGCGGTATTTCTTCTGCGTCACCTCGCCCGCGCGATCGAGCAGCGCGTCGAGCGACCCGAAGCTGGCGATCAGATCGCGGGCCCCCTTCTCGCCGATGCCTGGCACCCCGGCCACGTTGTCGATCGAATCGCCCATCAAGGCGAGGACGTCCACGACCTGCGCCGGGGTCACCCCGAACTTCTCGGTCACCCCGGCTTCGTCGAACCACGCCCCTTCGTCGCGCGGGTTGTAGACGCGGATGCCGTCGCCGACCAGCTGGAAGAAATCCTTGTCGCCGGTGACGATCGCCACCCGGAACCCGCGCTCGGCGGCGCGCCGGGCCAGCGTCCCGATCACGTCGTCGGCCTCGAAGCCCTCGGCGGTGTAGACCGGCACGCCGAGCGCGGCACACGCCTCGTGCACCCACGGGATCTGCTCGGCCAGGTCCCCCGGCATCGCGGCGCGATTGGCCTTGTAGTCGGCCGCCATCTGCGACCGGAACGTGGAGGCGGACACGTCGAACGCGGCGGCGATGTACGACGGCTGATGGTCGGCAATCAGCTTGCGCAACATGGTCACGAACCCATAGACGGCGTTGGTCGATCGCCCGTCCGGTCCGGTCAGCCCGCGGATCGCGTGGTAGGCGCGATACATCTGGTTGCTGCCGTCGATCAGGAACAGGGTCGGAACGTCCGCCATGGGTGTAGTCACGGGGTCGCGGCGGGAAGGCAAGTGTTCAGTATATTATCGACGTTGCCCCATGCCTGCGCCCGTCCGACAGGGCCTGCGCCGCGCGCGCGGCGTCGTGGTGCTGATTGTCCTCGCCGCCGTCGCCTCCGCGTCCTGCCGCGCGATGCTCTCGCGCAAGTACGAGTACGACGAGGACGTGTACCTCCTGCTCGACGGGTCCGCCACCGTCTACGTCAATGCGTCGGTGGCGGCGCTGGTGGCGCTGCGCGGCGTCCCGCTCGACGTCGATCCGCGGGCGCGGCTCGACCTCGCCGACGTCCGGGCCATCTATCAGTCACCGCTCACCGACGTCCTCAACGTCACCGGATCGCGGCGCGACAATCGCCGTTACGTTCACCTGCGGATGGAGGTGTCGGACATCCGCCGCCTGGGCGAGGTCGCGCCCTTCGCCTGGTCGCAGTACGAACTCGAGCAGGAGGGAGGGGAAGGCGGACTGGTGCGCTTTCGCCAACGGGTCGGCGCCGCGGCGGGACAGGCTGTGGGCAACGTCGGCTGGACCGGCGGCGAGCGCGTCGCGTTCCGCCTGCACCTGCCGAGCCGGGTGCCGTTTCACAACTCACCCGGCGGCATCGAGCGCGGCAACATCATCGCCTGGGAGCAGACGCTGACCGACCGGCTCGCGGGGGAGCCGGTCGCCATCGAAGTGCACATGGAGCCGGACTCGATCCTGGTGCGGACGCTGACGCTCTTCGCCGTCACCGCCGCGTTGGCGGTGGCGACGTTCGTGCTCGCCATCTGGTGGGTGATGCGGCGGAAGCCGCAACCCACCGGCCCCGGCGCGGAAGCCAGCCGCCGGGCCGATCCCTGACCACCGGCCCGCCGGACGCGCGCCCTTACGACCCGAGCTTCTCCAGCTCCGCCCGCGCTTCCTCGTCCGTCTTCAGCTCGTTCTTCACGTCGAACGATCCGAATCCGGTTGCCAGCGATCGTGCCAGCATGCGCTCGACGTTGCTCTGCACGACGCCCGCCAGCGTGACGTGCCCGCGGCTGACGACGATGTGAATCGGCGGGTTGGGCATCGCGGCGTAGTTCCAGAAGGCGGAATTGCCGTAAATCGCCCGCGCGATGCGAAAGCGCAGCTCGTCGTCGGACTGCGACACGGGCAGGACGACGAGGCGATTGTCCACGGTGCTGACGCCGGCGACACCGCGCACCCGCCGCTCGATGTCGTCCTTCTTGAACGGCATCGTCACCGACCCGCTCAACGTGACCCGGCCGTCCTGAACCGAGGCCTCGACGTTGTCGAAGATGGTGAACTGCGTGTAGCGGTTCACCTGGTCCGAGATATCGCGAAAGACCTGGAGATCCTTGCGCTCCTGCGCCGATGCCGCCGTGGCCGCGAACAGCCCCAGCACCACCGCCAGGGCGGCTGCCTTCCTCAACATGATGATCAGCTCCTTCGTCACCAGGCAGGTGAGCCAGGCACGGAGGATGCCACTGCGACGGCCATGCCAACCCGGGTGTGCGAATCGGCAGCGTGTTTATCGCGCCGTTCTCGCACTGTGCTCGTACTCGGACGCGGCGGTGTCCTGGACCGGCGAACCGGGCCGCGCGATCCGTCCTGCGTCAGCAGAGACGGAACGCTACGGGGTCGCGACGTAGCCGCGCCGGGCGCGGACCTTCAACGAGGCGTCGCGGACTTCGAGCCGGATGGAGTGCCAGCGCCCGTCCCGGTGGCCGGGGCTCGGATACCCGATGTAGTACTGCTTGCTCAGTTCGTCGGCAATCCCGGCGGTCGCCGGATCGAGGTCCCGCGCGTCGCGCACCAGCTCGGTCCGGCCGCCACTGTCGTCGGTGATCTCGCGCAGCGCGGCGATGTTCACCCGGTCGTCAACCGCGCGGCGCGCGCCGCTGCCACCCGCCCCGCCCGAGCGGGGCGGAATGGGGAAGGGCAAGCCGCGCGGCCGACCGCGGCCCCCGGGCAGCGGAAACGGAATCGGCGACGGCGGCGGACGCATGATGGGTGGCGACGGACGCGACGGGAACGTGGACTCGGCCTGCCCGTCGATGCCCACGGCATAGACCAGCACTTCGGTCTCGCGCACCAGTTGCCGGACCTCGCCGATATCGACGCGGCTGTTGGTGTCGTTGCCGTCGGAAATCAGCACGATCGCCTTCTTGCGATTCTGGCCACCCTGCGCCATCGGCACCGATTCGGCGACGGCGTCGTACATGGCGGTGCCGCCAGCCGGATGCACCCGTCCGAGGCTGCGCTTGATGTCCTGGCGCTCGAACGTCCAGTCGTGGACCAGGTCGGCATTGCCGCTGAAGCGATACATGAAGAACTCGTCCTGCGGATCGGGCAGGGCATCGAGAAAACGTTCGATTGCGTCGCGGGCCGACAGCCACTTGTCACCGGCCATGCTGCCGCTGGTGTCGATGACGATCCCGAGGCTCACCGGGGTGCGCTCGGCGCTGAAGTGCGTCACTTCCATCGGCTGGTCGTCCTCGTAGAGGATGAAGTCCTCCTTGCGCAGCCCGGACGCGAAGCGCCCCGAGCGGTCCGTCACCGTTGCGGTGACGTTGATGAGCTCGACCCCGCTCTTGAAGCGGAACCCTTCCTGGCCGGCGACGGGACGATCCGCGGCCGCGAGCGCCGCCAGACCCACGACCCCGGCGGCGCTGATCCAGCGCGATGTCTTCTTCATGGCTGGCTCCTGCCGGCGCGCGCACGGCGCCCGTCCGGCTCGACTGCACTCAACGATCCGACCGGGTCCTGTCCGCGGCGGTCGACGTGCGACACGACCCCGGCATCGGTGCGGAAACTGACCCGGTAGCGCGCGACGTTCGCCGGCGCCTGCAGGTCGATGACGAACGGCGACTCGTCGCCGGCGCCGAGCGTCAGGAAATCCACCGGCGCCCGTGCGCTGGTGATGAAGCCGCCTTGCGCATCGAAGAGGAACACCACCGCGGAGAGCCCGCCGATCGGGGCGCCGGCGACCGGGTTGCGGACCAGGCCGGTGACCGCCAGGCGCGTGCCGCGCCGCTCGTGCGTGAGCGACACGAGCTCGAGCGGCGCCGCGCCGTTCGCGGCGCCCACCGCGGGCCGGGCGGTGCGGTCCCCGAACACCACCCAGTACCCCCCGCCCAGTGCCACGAGGAACATGACGAGCGCCGCCATTGCCAGGCCGCGCTGCCGGCTGCCGCCGGAAGTTGCAGCGGCCGGAGTGCCGAGAAACCCGTCGCCCAGGGAGCGCAGCGTGTCCGCGCTGTCCACCCGTGCCGCCCGCGGCGCGGGCCGCGACGAGGCGGTGAAGGCCGACACCCGCGCAGGACTCCACGGCGCCGGCGACGCCTCGCCAACGGCGACGCGGTCGGCGACCGTGTCCGGTTCGCTTGCGGCGGCGGTCAACGCCGCGACCCGCACCGCGGCGCGGGTCCGCTCGGCGCGGGAGAGCCGCCAGGCGACCACGCTGGTGACGACCGCGACGAGCAGCGAGGCGATGGTGACACCGAGCATCACGATTTCCATGGCTATCTCAACCTGAACTCGACGGCCACTTCGACGACGACATCGACGGCGGCGCCCTTGAGCCGCGCGGGGGAGAATCGCCACTGCCGGACGGCCTGGATGGCGCGCTGCTCGAGGCCGGATCCCAGCCGCTGCAGCACGCGGACGTCGCCCACCGACCCGTCGCGGCGGACGACGATCTCGAGCACCACCTCGCCTTCGAGATTGGCGCGGCGAGCTTCGTCCGTGTAGTCAGCTCGCACTTCCTTCAGCAGCCGTGGCGGCGACACGCCGCTTCCGGGCCGGTACGGTCCCCCGCCCGTGCCCCCACCCTCACCTGGTCCAATCCCCGATCCGGTGCCCTCGCCGATCCCCGTGCCCTGTCCCGTGCCGGTTCCTCCGCCGGCGCCCGAACCCTGGCTGGGAGGCGCCTCCTTCGGGACCTCCTTCAATTGCCCTTCCTGATCGCGCGCGTCGGCCGCAATCGGCGCGACCGGTGCGACCACGGGTGGGAGGATCTTCGCCTCGAGCGGAGGAGGAGGCGGCTCCGGTTTCGGCGGCTCCGGCCGTACCGGCGGCAGCCGCCGCGCCGGGATCGGGCTGCTCACCTTCTGTGGGCCGGCGCGCTGCGCCTTCGGCGGCGGGGTCCGCATCTTCATCCCGCCTCCGCCACCGCCGCCGCCAGGACCGGGCTGCGCGAGGAACACGAGGCGCACGGGCGCCGTGACCGGCTCGATGACATCCGTCCGTTCGTCGGCGGACGTCAGGCCGAGGCTGCCGAGCACGAGCAGCACGATCGCGACGAGCCCATGGAGCGACGTCGAAACCAGCAGCGGCACCGTCGCCGGACGCGGCTGGTGCAGGGCGGGCGCGAGCAGCGAGCGGGGAAGCGTCGGCGTCTTCGAGTCGAGCAGCACACCGCCGTCTCGCAGGGCCCGGACGGCTCGGACCGCCTCGTCGTGCGGGACGAAGTCGCGCCATCGCGCATCGCCGATCCCGGGCATCCACGCCGCCACACTGCGGACCTCGCCCCGGGCGACCAGGGTCCGCACGTGGGACTCGGGGACGCCAGCCGCGGCCGCGATGTCGCGGGCGGTGTAGACCTCGGAGAGACCGGATACCTGCATGGCGTGGGACGGCTACCCGCGGGAAGGCAAGAATCCTGCCGGACGGGAAGGCCCCTTCGGGCCAACTATAGGCCTGTTTCCCGTGATCATTCACGGCGCGCCGCGGGCCGGCGTCCTGTGCGAGGGACGGACGGTGTCCCCCGGACGCGCGGCGGCGCGGCAACCTCGGCTGCTGCCCGCGTTGCCGCCGCCGAGGATTCTGCCGCGTTGAGTCCGCCGGATCCCTTGTGGTCGGTCCTGTTTCAGCGTGGACGGACCACTAGTGGCCCGTTCACGCTGAAGCAGGACCATCTCGCGGACGGGGCATCCCGCCTCGCGGCGTTGCTCGTCGCTCACATATGGCCAATATGCTCACTCCTCGCGCCTGGCGATCCGGGCGCCGCGTCGCGCGATCTGGTCCTGCTTCAGCGTGTACGGACCACTAGCGGGCGCAGGTCAGATGCCGGCCGCCGTCGATGGCGATGGTCTCGCCCGTAATCCAGCCCGCCTGAGCGGAGGCGAGGAACAGAATGAGCGCCGCGATCTCCTCCGGCTGTCCGGGCCGGCCAAGCGGATGCGTCTCGCGCGCCCGGGAGAGAAACGCCGAATAGGCCTCCTCCGCCATCCCGCCGCGGCGATGGAGGTTGGTGACGGTCACGCCGGGATTGACGGCATTGACGCGCACGCCGTGGGGCGCCCAGTCGATGGCGGCGCAGCGGGTCAGCTGATCGAGCGCGGCCTTGCTGGTGTTGTACGCGGCCAGGCCGGGGAACACCCGCCGTCCGTTGACGCTGGACACGTTGACCACGGCGCCCTGACGCGCCTTCAGCTGCGGAAACGCCTCGCGCATCAGGCGGAACGGCGCACGGACGTTGAGCGCCATCAGGCGATCCCACAGCTCGTCGGGCGTCGCCTCGGTGGCAGCCGACGCGAGAGCGCCCGCGGCATTCACGACGATGTCGATGCCGCCGAAGCGCTCGATCGCCGCGCCGACGATGGCTGCAGCCGATTCGTCGGCCAGCACGTCGGCGACGACCGCCATCGATTCGGCGCCGTCTCCCGCGGACTCGGCGACGAAGTCTGCGAGCGCATTCGCGTCGCGGCCCACCGCCACGACGCGCGCGCCCGCGGCGGCGAATGCCGACGCCGTGGCCCGCCCGATCCCGCTCGACGCGCCAGTGACCACGGCAATCTTGCTGGTGAACACCATCATCCCTTCAACCCTTCCACGAACCGGAACCCGTCCTTTTCCGCCAGCGTGCGCACCGGGTTGAAGCCGGCGTCACGCATCGCGCCCTCGGTGCTGTTGCCTGCGGCCTCGCCGGCCGCGCCGGCGGACCGGCTGAGCATGCCGCCGCCGCCGATGCGCTCGATGATTTCGGTGCGTCCTCCGGCGCGTAGGAGCCTCAACGCGGCCTGCAGCGTGGCCCGCCGTTCGGCCGGCGTGAGTGCCGAGAAGCTGCCGCCCGTGTCGTCGACGACGACCATGTCGAACCCGCCGGCGTCCCAGGGCAGGGTCGCGGGCGGGGTGACCTGCACGTCGACCAGGACCCCGGCCTTGCTGGCGGCGGTCCGTGCGCGCGCGGCCTGCGTCTCGTCGGGCGCCGCGAGCGCGGCCGTACCGCTCAAGCCGGTCTTGGTGGCCAGCCCCCGCGTCAGGGTGGCGTCGCTGCAGAACACCTGCACGTAGCGCTCGCCCATCCGGACGCCGGTCATCGCGACCTGCAGCGGATCCATCGCCCGCATCCGACGGAATCGGAACAGCATCGCCCGATCATATCGCCCCCTGATCCCTTGATCCCTGATCCCTGATCCCTGATCCCTGGCCCCTGATATAGTCACCAGCCGTGAATTCATCCGTCGCGATTGCGCCGGGGGCCGGCAAGCTGGGCATCCTGCTGGTGGGCCTCGGCGCCGTCAGCACGACCGTCATTGCCGGCGTCCATGCCATTCGCAGGAAGCTGGCGCCACCCATTGGATCCCTGACCGAGCTGGGCACCATCCGCCTCGGCAAACGCACCGAGGGCCGATCACCACGCATCCGCGAGCTGTTCGATCTGCCCGCGCTCGACGAGGTCGTGTTTGGCGGTTGGGACATCTTCGAGGAGGACTGCTACGCCGCGGCGCGAACGGCCGGTGTCCTGGAGCCCGCGCTGCTCGATCAGCTCCGCCCCGAGCTCGAGGCGATCCGGCCGATGTCCGCCGTCTTCGACCAGCGCTACGTGAAGCGGCTCGATGGACCGAACGTCAAGCGCGGCCGCAACAAGATGGAGCTGGCCGAGCAGCTGATGGACGACATGCGCGCGTTCAAGGAGCGGCATGGCTGCGCCCGCCTGGTGCTGGTGTGGTGCGGCAGCACCGAGGTCTTCCTGACCGAGTCCGCCGTGCATCAGTCGGTCGCGGCGCTCGAGCGCGGTCTCGCGCAGGACGATGCGTTGATCCCGTCGAGCATGATCTACGCGTATGCGGCGATCAAGCTGGGTATCCCGTACGCCAACGCGGCGCCCAACCTGAGCGCCGACATCCCGGCGCTCCTCGAACTGGCGGACGCCACGAAGGCGCCGCTCGCCGGCAAGGATCTGAAGACCGGCCAGACGCTGATCAAGACCATCATCGCGCCGGGGCTGAAGGCCCGCCTGCTCGGCGTCGCCGGCTGGTATTCGACCAACATCCTCGGCAACCGGGACGGCGAGGTGCTGGACGATCCCGAGTCGTTCAAGACCAAGGAAGAGAGCAAGAAGTCCGTGCTCGACTACATCTTCCAGCCGCACCTCTACCCCGGCCTCTACGACAAGCTGCACCACGTCGTCCGCATCAACTATTACCCCCCGCGCGGCGACAACAAAGAGGGATGGGACAACATCGATCTCGTCGGGTGGCTCGGCTACCCGATGCAGCTCAAGGTCAATTTCCTCTGCCGCGACAGCATTCTCGCGGCGCCCATCGTGCTCGACACGGCCCTGTTCCTCGACCTCGCCAAGCGCGCCGGCCTCTCCGGCATCCAGGAGTGGCTCTCGTTCTACTTCAAGAGTCCGATGCACGCCCCGGGCCTGTATCCGGAGCACGATCTCTTCATTCAGTTGATGAAGCTGAAGAACACGCTGCGCTACCTCAAGGGCGAGGACTTGATCACGCACTTGGGCCGCGAGTACTACGACTGAGGCGAGGGAAGGTTTCCCATGAATCCAGCGAAGCTTCAACCCGCACTGCTCGGTGGCCTGGCCATTGGCGTCCTCTCGGCGCTGCCGGTCGTCAATCTCGGGAACTTCTGCTGCTGTGCCTGGGTGGTGCTCGGCGGCGCGCTCGCCGCGTATCTGATGCAGCAGAACTCGCCGGCCCCGGTCGGTGCCGGGGACGGGGCGCTGGTCGGGTTGATGGCTGGCGCGTTCGGCGCGGTCGTGGGAGCGGTGCTGTCGATTCCGATCGGCATGGCCATGGGGCCGTTCCAGCTCCAGATCCTGGAACGGGTCATGGAGGGCTCGCGCGAGATGCCTCCCGAGGTCCGCGACATCTTCGAGCAGATGCGCGGAGGCATGGCCGGCGGCGCGATGCTCGGCGCGGCGTTCATCTTCAGCCTGTTGTTCACGCTGTTCTTCTACTCGCTGTTCGGGCTCGTCGGCGGGCTGCTGGGGGCGGTGATGTTCCGCAAGGAGCTGCCGCCGCCACCCGCGCCGACGTCTGGTGGATTCACGCCTCCGACCTTCACGCCGCCGCCGCCGCCGCCGCTTCCGCCGCCGCCGCCGGCGCCACCCGTGCCCCCGCCCGGCGAGTGACCGTCGCCGGCGCGGGCCTATTGTTCCGCTGGCGTTCGGCCGAAAAGGCCGTGCGATGAAGCTGACCGGCGCCTACGAATCCTTTTTCGGCCTGCACGAGCGGCCGTTCAGCCTCACGCCGGATCCGAAGTACTTCTACGAGAGCCGGTCGCATGGTGCGGCGCGCGAGGCGCTCACGGCCGGTCTGGGCCGCGGGGAGCGGTTTCTGCTCGTCACCGGCGACCTGGGGATCGGCAAGACCGCGATGTGCCGGACGCTGGTCCCCGCACTGCGCCGTCATCTCCTGGTCGGTTTCATCGCCAATCCGCTGCTCACGCCGAGCGGGCTCTTCCGCCTGCTGCTGGAGGACTTCGGCGCGCTCGCCGACGGCGAGCGGCGGACGGACACGCCGGCGGGCGCCTCGCCCCACGAGCTGCGCGATCGGCTCGTCGGGTTGCTCGAGCGCTCACGGCAGGCCGGCACGGGCGCCGTCGTCATCATCGACGAGGCGCAGACGCTGCCGTTGAGCGTCGTCGAGCACCTGCTCCTGCTCGGGGCGCTGCATCACCCGCACGAGCCGCCGCTGCAGCTCGTGCTCGTCGGCCAGCCCCTGCTCGCCGAGCCCGGCTCCATCGGTGTCCGCGCACTGAACGACCACGTGGCCACGAGGGCGCGCCTGGCGCCGTTGGCGCGCGACGAGTGCGCGGCGTACCTGTCGCACCGGTTGTCGATCGCGGGCGCCGACCAGCCGTCGTGCTTCAGCGCGGGCGCCGTCGACATGCTCTACGCGCTGTCCGGCGGCGTGCCGCGGCTCGTCAACCTGCTGGCCGAGCGCGCCCTGCAGGAGGCGGCGAGCGAGGCTACGCACAAGATCGGGCCGGCCATGATCGACGCGGCCGCCTCGTCGCTCGAGCTGCTGCGCGGAACCCCGCGCCGGTTTCGCTGGTTCAGCCGCCGCGTGTCGTAGCGCCCCCGCTCCGGCGCGTCGCCGGTCGCCGCGCTACGAGGAAGGGCGCCTGGTCGTTATACTGCCCGGATGCCCGACCGACCGGCCGTGCCCCCCGAGATCGACGCCCTCCTGAAGGAGCATCGCAGTTTCGACCCGCCCGCGGCGTTTCGTGAGCGCGCCGTGGTCTCCGACCCCGGCGTCTACGACGCGGCGGCGCGCGACCCCGAGGCGTTCTGGGAGCGCTTCGCTCGCGAGCTCGAGTGGTCGGAGCCGTGGCGCACGGTCCTGGAGTGGGAGCCGCCGCACGCGAAATGGTTCGTCGGCGGCAAGCTCAACGCCAGCGTGAACTGCCTCGATCGCCACCTGACGTCGGGACGCCGCAACAAGGCGGCGATCATCTGGGAGGGCGAGCCCGGCGACCGGCGGACGCTGACGTATTTCGATCTGCACCGCGACGTGTGCCAGTTCGCCAACGTCCTCACCGCGCTCGGCATTCGGCGCGGGGACCGTGTCGCCATTTACCTGCCGCTCGTTCCCGAGCTCGCCGTCGCGATGCTGGCGTGCGCGCGCATCGGCGCCGTGCACTCCGTCGTCTTCGGCGGGTTCTCCGCCGAGTCGCTCCGCGACCGCATCAACGACGCGCAGGCGCGGCTGCTCGTGACCGGCGACGGCGGCTTCCGCCGCGGCAGCGTGGTGCCGCTGAAGAAGGTCGCCGACGAGGCACTGGCCGACACGCCGTCGATCGAGCATGCGATCGTCGTGCGCCGCGGCCAGACCGACATTCCAGTGACGATGGTCGAGGGCCGCGATCACTGGTATCACGACCTGATGGCCGCCGCGCCCTACGGATGCCCGGCCGCCGCCATGGACGCCGAGGACATGCTCTACATCCTCTACACCTCCGGGACGACCGGCAAGCCCAAGGGCATCGTCCACACCACCGGCGGCTATCTCGTCGGCACCTATGCCACGACCAAGTGGGTCTTCGACCTCAAGGACGACGATGTCTACTGGTGCACCGCGGACATCGGCTGGGTGACCGGGCACAGCTACGTGGTCTACGGCCCGCTCGCCAATGGCGCCACCGTCCTGATGTACGAGGGCGCGCCGGACTGGCCGCAGAAGGATCGCTTCTGGTCGATCGTCGCCCGCTACGGCGTGACGGTCTTCTACACCGCGCCGACGGCGATTCGCGCGTTCATGCGCTGGGGCACGGAGTGGCCGGAGCGGCACGACCTGTCGTCGCTGCGCCTCCTCGGGTCGGTGGGCGAGCCGATCAACCCGGAGGCGTGGGTCTGGTATCACCTGCACATCGGCGGCGAGCGCTGCCCCGTGGTCGACACCTGGTGGCAGACCGAGACCGGCGCCATCATGATCACGCCGCTTCCCGCGATCACGGCCACCAAACCCGGCTCGGCGACGCGGCCATTCCCGGGCATCCGCGCCGAGGTGCTGACCGAGAAGGGTGAGCCGGTGCCGGTCGGCGGCGGGCTGCTGGCGCTGACGCGGCCGTGGCCGTCGATGCTGCGCGGGATCTACGGCGATCCCGAGCGCTACGCCGCGCAGTACTGGAGCCGCTGGACGCAACGACGTCTACTTCACCGGCGACGGCGCCAAGCGCGACGAAGACGGCTATTTCTGGCTGCTCGGCCGCGTGGACGACGTGATCAACGTCGCCGGTCATCGCATCGGCACGATGGAAGTCGAGAGCGCGCTGGTCGATCATCCGAAGGTCGCCGAGGCCGCGGTCGTCGGCCGCGCCCACGAGCTCAAGGGCCAGGCCATCTCCGCGTTCGTCACGGTCAAGGAGGGAGTGCCCATCTCGTCGTCGTTCGGCGACGAGCTCAAGCAGCATGTCGTGCACAAGATCGGCGCCATCGCGCGGCCCGACGACGTGATCTTCACCGCCGACCTGCCGAAGACGCGATCGGGCAAGATCATGCGCCGGCTGCTGCGCGACATCGCCGAGGGCAAGACGCTGGGCGACACCACCACGCTGGCCGACCCCGCCGTCGTGCAGCGCCTGAAGGACCAGTACGATGAGGACCAGGCGTAGCCGGAACCGGTCCGTCTCCCGCGCCGTCCAACCCAGTGCCCGGCGGTCGGGCGGGGCGGGCATGCGGCCGGGCGTGCGGGAGTGGTGACATGGCGTTAATCGAGACCCGCGACATCTGGAAGACGTATCAGATGGGCGACGAGCAGATCCACGCGCTGCGCGGCGTCTCGATCGCCATCGAGCGCGGCGAATACGTCGCCATCATGGGACCGTCGGGGTCGGGGAAATCGACGCTGATGAACCTCATCGGCTGCCTCGACACGCCGTCGCAGGGCACCTACCTCCTCAACGACAAGGAGGTGAGCCAGATGAACGACAACGAGCTGGCGCGCATCCGCAACGAGGAGATCGGCTTCGTCTTCCAGACCTTCAACCTGCTGCCGCGGGCGACCGCCCTGCACAACGTCGAGCTGCCGCTGGTCTATGCCGGGGTGAACAAGAGGGATCGGCTGGAGCGGGCGCAAGCCGCGCTCGACAAGGTCGAGCTGACCCCGCGCATGCACCATCGCCCCAACGAGCTGTCGGGCGGCCAGCGGCAGCGGGTGGCCATCGCCCGCGCCCTCGTCAACAATCCCTCGATCCTGCTCGCCGACGAGCCGACCGGAAATCTCGACTCGAAGACCGGCGTCGAGATCATGGCGCTGTTCGATCGCCTGCACCAGGCCGGCAACACCATCATCCTCGTCACCCACGAAGCCGACATCGCGATGCACGCCCACCGTGTGATCGCGATCCGCGACGGCAGCGTCGAGCGCGACGCCGTGCAGCCGCGGCCGGCCGGCGCGTCGATCTAACAGCCCGTTCGCGAGTCGTGCGAGCCGCACCCGTCCAACCGTCCAACCGGCGCGTCGCCGGACGCGGCCCTACACCGCCGCGAAATGGCCGGCTGCGACCTCGCGCAGCGGGGCGTCGCGATCGACCAGGGCGGGATCGAGCTCGATCCGCTGCCGCGGCGCATCGGGGTCGGTGACCGGGATCGCCGACAGCAGCGCCCGCGTGTAGGCGTGGCGGGGATTGGCAAAGATGCTGCCGGTCTCGCCGGACTCGACGATGCGCCCGAGGTACATCACCGAGAGCCGGGTGCAGATGTGGCGCACGAGGCGGAGGTCGTGGGCGACGAACAGGTAGGTGAGCTTGAGCCGTTGCTGCAGGTCGAGCAGCAGGTTGATCACCTGCGCCTGGATCGAGACGTCCAGCGCCGACACCGGCTCGTCGGCGATGACGAACGACGGCCGCAGCGCCAGCGCCCGGGCCAGGCCGATCCGCTGCCGCTGCCCGCCACTGAACTCGTGCGGGTAGCGCTCGAGGTGATCGGGGTCGAGGCCGACGAGCGCGAACAGTTCGGCCACCTGCGCGCGGCGCTCGGCGCGCGAGCCCAGCCGGTGGATGACGAGCGGTTCCTCGACGATCTCGCGCGCCCGCATGCGCGGATTGAGCGACGAGTAGGGGTCCTGGAAGACCATCTGCATGTCGCGGCGTGCGGCGCGCATGCGGCCGCGGTCGAAGGCCAGGACATCCTCGCCGCGGAAGCGGACCTCGCCCGATGTCGGCTCGATCAGCCGCAGCATGCAGCGGCCCGTCGTGCTCTTGCCGCTGCCCGACTCGCCGACCAGCCCGTAGGTCTCCCCCTCCTCGATGCTGAAGCTCACGCCGTCCACCGCGCGCACCACCGTCTTCGCGCGCAGGAACCCGCCGCCGCGTTCGAAGTGCTTGACGAGATTGCGGACTTCGACCAGGGCCATCTACGCCACGTCGCTGGCGCGGGGGGGCCCGAGCCTGGCGCTCCCGAGCGCCGGTCCGCTGCGCGGTTCGGCGGTGTCCGAGTGGAGATAGCAGCGGACGGCGTGCCCGGCGTCGCCGGGCACCAGGGCCGGGACCGCCGTGGTGCAGCGATCCATGCGATGCGGACACCGGGGCGCAAAGGTGCAGCCGGGAGGCAGCGCCGCCATGTTGGGCACGACCCCCTCGATGGCCTGCAGGCGGCCGTGGCCGGCGACGCCGGGGATCGAGGCCAGCAGCCCCTGCGTGTAGGGATGCAGCGGGCGGCGGAAGATCTCGCGCACCGCGCCGGATTCGACGATGCGGCCGGCATACATCACGGCCACGCGGTCCGCGGTCTCGGCGATGACGCCGAGGTCGTGGGTGATGAGCAGCAGCGACAGGTCGAATTGCTCCTTCATGTCGCGCAGCAGTTCGAGGATCTGCGCCTGGACCGTCACGTCCAGCGCCGTCGTCGGCTCGTCGGCGACGATGAGCGGCGGCCGGCAGGCGAGGGCCACGGCAATCATGACCCGCTGGCGCATGCCGCCGGAGAGCTGATGCGGGTAGTCGTCGACGCGCTTGTCGGGATCGGCGATGCGAACGGCCCGCAGCAGGTCGATGGCGCGTGCACGGGCGTCGCGCTTGCCGGCGAGCCCGTGCACGCGCAGCCCCTCGGCAATTTGCACGCCGACGCGCATCACCGGGTTGAGCGCGGCCATCGGCTCCTGGAAGATCAGCCCGATGCCGGCGCCCCGGACTTTCCGCATCTCGCGCTCGGGCAGGGTCAGCAGGTCGCGGCCCTGGAACACGATCCGTCCCGCGGCGATGCGCCCGGGCGGCTGCAGCAGCTGCACGAGCGAGAACGCGGTGACCGACTTGCCGCTGCCCGACTCGCCGACCAGGCCGAGCGTTTCGCCGCGGCGGATCTCGAACGAGACGTCGTCCACCGCCACGACCGGCCGCGGCCGCACCTCGAACACCGTCGTCAGATTCTCGACCGAGAGCAGCGTCTCATTCATGCCGGTGCACGTCGCCGTTCCGCCGGTGTCAATCCAGCGCCACTTCGCGGTACTCGCCGAACACCTCGCGCAGCGTGTCCGCGATCTCGCCGACGGTCGCAGCCGCTTCGACCGCGGCCACGATCGGAGGCACGAGATTGTCGCCCGATCCGGCGGCCGACGCCACCGCGTCCAGTCGCCCGCCCTCCAGCGCGATCCGTCGCGGCGCGCGCGTAGCGCCCGCACCCGCGCCACCTGCGCCTGCTCGAGCGCCGGATCGAGCGTGAAGACCTCGATGCGCTCCGCCTCGTCCGACGTATAGCGGTTGACGCCGACGAGGACGGCGTCGCCGGCATCGACGGCCACCTGGGCGCGGTAGGCGGAGTCCTGAATCTGGCGCTGGATATAGCCGCTTTCGATCGCCGCCAGGGTGCCGCCCAGGGCGTCGATCCGCTCGAGCAGCGCCTCGGCGCCGCGCTCGAGGTCATTGGTGAGCTGTTCGACGTAGTAGGCGCCGGCAAACGGGTCCACGGTGTTGGTGACGCCGGTTTCGGCCGCGATGATCTGCTGCGTGCGCAGCGCGATGCGGGCCGACTCCTCGGTCGGCAGCGCCAGCGCCTCGTCGCGGCCGTTGGTGTGCAGCGACTGGGTCCCGCCGAGGACCGCCGACAGCGCCTGGAGGGCGACCCGGACGATGTTGTTGTCCGGCTGCCGGGCGGTCAGCGTGCTGCCGGCCGTCTGGGTATGGAAGCGCAACTGCTGCGCGCGCGGGTTGCGGGCGCCGAAGCGGTCGCGCATCAGCCGCGCCCACAGCCGGCGTGCCGCCCGGAACTTGGCGACCTCCTCGAGGAAGTCGTTGTGGGCATTGAAGAAGAAGGAGATCCGCTGGCCGAACGCATCGACGTCCAGGCCGGCGGCCCGGGCGGCCTCGACGTATGCGATCGCGTTGGCGAACGTGAACGCGATCTCCTGCACCGCCGTCGATCCGGCCTCGCGGATGTGGTACCCGCTGATCGAGATGGTGTTCCACTGCGGCACCTCGCGCGCGCAGTAGGCGAACACGTCGGTGATGATGCGCAGCGACGCCTTGGGCGGGTAGATGTAGGTGCCGCGGGCGATGTACTCCTTCAGGACGTCGTTCTGCAGGGTGCCGGACAACTCACGGGGCGCCACGCCCTGCCGCTTCGCCGACCGCGACGTACAGCGCCAGCAGCATGATCGCCGTGGCGTTGATGGTCATCGACGTCGAGACCTCGCCCAGCGGAATTCCCTCGAAGAGCGTCGCCATGTCGTCGAGCGAATCGATGGCCACGCCGACACGCCCGACCTCGCCCGCGGCGAGCGGATGGTCGGAGTCGTAGCCGATCTGCGTCGGCAGATCGAACGCGACGCTCAACCCGCTGACTCCTTGCGACAGCAGATACCGATACCGCTGGTTGGACTCGGCCGCCGTGCCAAAGCCGGCGTACTGACGCATGGTCCACAGCCGCCCCCGGTACATCGTGGGCTGGATGCCGCGGGTGTAGGGAAACGTGCCCGGAAAGCCGAGCGCCGTTTCGGGCGCGAAATCGCCCAAGTCGGTTGGAGACGCGAAACCGGGTGACTCGTCCTGCGCGCGCACGGTGCGATTGTAGGATGGACGGCAGGCGCCTGCCGTCCGATAGATTGGCCGACGGGCAGTCCGGCGCGGAGGTCGAGAGGCGATGCCACAAAATATACGAACGGCAGCGTATCTTGCCCCTAGGGGTAGCGTTCTTTCCTTGACACCTTCGGCCGGGGTTCTTAGAATGGCCCCGTCCCCATCGTCTAAGTCCTACCAAATGCAGACTTTGCGCCGACGATCCCTTCCGCCCGGACTGGGAGCGCTGTCGGCCCACGGCCTCCGGAAACCCGGCCCGGCGGCGAGCAGGAGGGAGTTTCATGGATGACGTCGTGAACCGGTTCGCAAAGGAGCTGGCCGACGCCATTGCCGCCGCAGTGGCCGAGAATCCCGAAGTCGAGGCGTGCCGCGAGCGCGCTCGCACCGCGGGTTACGAGATGAAGGTGTCGCTCGAGGCCGTCGTCGGCTTCGTGACGCGCGGACAGGACAAAGAGAAGGAGAAGGGTGCCGCCGTGGCTGCCAAGGTCGCGTCCACGAGCAAGGCGCTGGTGCCGCGGAAGGCGGCCGAGATGACGGCCAACGATCGACGCTTCCTCCGTTCGCTCCGGATCGCTGCCGACGACACCAAGGTGGAGGAAACCGACCGTCCGGCGTAGGACGCGGCGTGGCTGAGTCAGGGGGCCGGCCGGCAGGCCGGCCCTCGTCGTTTCAGCGACCCTTTGCCTGGCGCGCCACGGCCTCGGCCGCCGCTTTCGCCGCTTCCGCGTCGCCCAGATACCGCCGGCCGCGCGGCCGCAGCTGCTCGTCCAGCTCGTACACCAGGGGAATGCCCGTCGGGATGTTCAGCTCGACGATGTCGGCGTCGGAGATGCCGTCGAGGTGCTTGACGAGCGCGCGCAGGGAGTTGCCGTGGGCGGCAATCAGGACCCGCGTGCCGGAGCGGATCGCCGGGGCGATGGTTTCCTCCCAGTACGGCAGGAAGCGCGCGACCGTGTCCTTGAGCGATTCGGTGAGCGGCAGCTCCGCGGGATCGAGGCGCGCATAGCGCGGGTCGCTGGCCGGGTGGCGTGGATCGCCGCCGCTCAGCGCGGGCGGCGGGATGTCATAGCTGCGGCGCCAGATCTTCACCTGGTCATCGCCATGCCTGGCGGCGGTCTCGGCCTTGTTCAGGCCCTGGAGCGCTCCGTAATGACGCTCGTTGAGGCGCCAGTTGCGGTGGACGGGAATCCACATCAGGTCGAGCTCGTCGAGCGCCATCCACAAGGTGCGGATGGCGCGCTTGAGCACCGACGTGTAAGCGACGTCGAAGGTGAGGCCTTCGGCCTTGATCAGCCGGCCGGCCTCGGCCGCTTCCGCGCGTCCCTGGGCGGTGAGGTCGACGTCGGTCCAGCCGGTGAAGCGGTTCTCCTGGTTCCAGGTGGACTGGCCGTGGCGAAGCAGGACGAGTGTCGGCATGAGCTAGGCGGACAGTTGCCGGATGGCGCTTCGACCGGCGTAGCGTGCGGCGGATCCCAGCTCCTCCTCGATTCGCAGGAGCTGGTTGTACTTGGCCGTCCGGTCGCTGCGCGAGGCGGAGCCGGTCTTGATTTGCCCGACGCCGGTGCCGACGGCGAGGTCGGCGATGAGCGAATCCTCCGTCTCGCCGGACCGGTGCGAGATGACGCTGGCGTACCCGGCCGCGGACGCCATGGCGATGGCATCGAGCGTCTCGGTGACGGTTCCAATCTGATTGAGCTTCACCAGCAGCGCGTTGCCGATGCCCTCGCGGATCCCGCGTTCGAGGATCTCGGGATTGGTGACGAAGACGTCGTCGCCCACGAGCTGGACCCGCGAGCCGAGCTCGCGCGTCAGCAGCGCCCACCCCGGCCAGTCGCCCTCGGCGCAGCCGTCCTCGATGGAGATGATGGGGTATTCGCGCGCCCACTCGACGTACAGCGCGACCATGTCCTCGGAGCTGCGGGCCTGTTCGCCGGACTTCTTGAACTCGTAGCGCTCGCCGACGCGGAACTCGCTCGACGCCACGTCGAGCGCCAGCCAGACATCGGTGCCGGGGCGGAACCCGGCCTTGCCGACGGCCTCGAGCACGACTTCGAGCGCCTCGCGGTTGGAGCGGAGATTCGGCGCGAAGCCGCCCTCGTCGCCGACGCCGGTGCCTAGTCCGCTCTTCTTCAGGATGGCGCGCAGCGCGTGGAAGATCTCGACGCCGGTGCGCAGCCCGTCGCCGAAGGTGGCGGCGCCGGCCGGCATGACCATGAACTCCTGGAAGTCCACGTTCGAGTCGGCGTGCGCGCCGCCGTTGAGGATGTTCATCATCGGCACCGGCAGGACGAAGCCGCGGGTATTGCCCGACAGCTGCGCGATGTGCGCGTAGAGTCCCTGCGCCGACCGGCGGGCGTCGGCCTTGAGGGCGGCCATCGACACGCCGAGCAGGGCGTTGGCGCCGAGCCGCCCTTTGTTGGGGGTCCCGTCGAGCGCGCGCAGCGTGTCGTCGAGCTCGCGCTGCGACAGGTCGGTGCCGGTGAGCGCCGGGGCGATCACCTCGTTGATGTGGGCGACGGCCTTGCGGACGCCCTTGCCGAGGTACCGCCGGGCGTCCCCGTCGCGCAGCTCGAGCGCTTCCCGCTCGCCGGTCGACGCGCCGGAGGGCACGGCCGCACGCCCGCGTGCGCCGCCCTCGACGACGACGTCGGCTTCCACCGTGGGATTGCCGCGCGAATCGAGAATCTCGCGGCCGCGAACTTCCAGAATCCTCACTCAGGCCTCGCTGTCGCAGTCATTCGGGGTGGAGTCGCGCCGCCCGTCACCCGCGGCGGTCCGCTTCCGCTTCGCGCGTGAGCGAATGGTCCGGAATCGGGCCGATGAACGGGTCGTCGTCCACGGTGACGACCACGACGCCGTCGTCGGTCACCGTGTGGCGGCGCCGGTCTTCCTCGGGGTGGTAGCCGATCAGCGCGCCGCGCGGAATCAGCACGTCGCGATCGACGATGGCGCGCCGGATGCGCGCGTGGCGGCCCACCCGGACGCCGGGCATCAGGATGGACTGCTCGATGTTCGAGAAGCTGTGCACGCGGACGTTGGGGCACAGGATGCTGCCCCAGATGCGGCTGCCGGACACGATACAGCCCGGCGAGATCAGCGAGTCGAGCGCTTCGCCCTTGCGGTCCTCCTCGGCAAAGACGAACTTCGCCGGCGGCGACTGCGGCTGGTAGGTGCGAAGCGGCCACTCCGGATCGTAGAGGTTGAACTCGGGGTTGACCTGGCAGAGATCCATGTTCGCCTCGTAGTAGGCGTCGAGCGTGCCGATGTCGCGCCAGTACTTGGCCGCCTTCTTGTTCTCGTCGTAGAACTGGTACGAGAACACCCGGCCGCCGCCGAGCAGCGCCGGGATGATGTTCTTGCCGAAGTCGTGCCGGCTGTCGGGGTTGGCCGCGTCCTCCTCGAGCGTGGCCACCAGCAGATCCATGTTGAACACGTAGATGCCCATCGACGCGAGCGCGAGGTGGGGGACGCCGGGAATCGAGGCCGGCGCCGCCGGTTTTTCCTGGAATCCCACCACCCGCTGCGCGTCGTCCACGGCGACGATGCCGAAGCGCCGTCCGTCCGCGATCGGCACTTCGATCGAGGCCAGCGTGACATCGGCCTTGTGTTCGATGTGCGCCTGCAGCATCTTGCGGTAGTCCATCTTGTAGATGTGATCGCCGGCCAGCACGATCACGTAGCGGGGACTCTCGCGCGCGATGGAGTAGAGGTTCTGGTACACGGCATCCGCCGTGCCCTGATACCAGTGCTCGCCCACGCGCTTCTGCGGCGGGATGATCTCGATGAACTCGCCCAGTTCCTCCGAGACGATGCTCCACCCCTGCCGGATGTGGCGATTGAGCGACAGCGACTTGTACTGGGTGGCGATGAAAATCCGGCGGAAGCCGGAATTGAGGCAGTTGCTGAGGACGAAATCGATGATCCGGTACGGACCCCCGAAATACACCGCGGGCTTCGCGCGATCCCTGGTCAGCGGAAAGAGACGCTCGCCGACTCCGCCGGCGAGGACGATCACGAGGACGTCGTCGTGGACCATGTGGGACGGGGGATCGCTCGGGTTCCCGGCACCCGGGCCGGCGCCGGCGGGCCTCGGCGAGCGACCGTGGCGGCACCGGTGTGGGACCCAGGCCGGGGGCAAACGATATCACGTTCGCGGGCCTGTTCCGGCCGCGCCAACCTCAACCGGCGGCGCCGCTGCACGGTTTGACTTCCCCGGAATCGACTCTTATGATCGATCGTTCCAGACTGGGTATTTTGCGGCTTTCAGGGAGATTTCGATCATGGTCAGACGTCGTGTCATTGCGCTCCTCGCGGCGGTCGCCGTCGCGGTGGCCGGATCGGCTGCCGTCTACGCGCAGCAGGGCGGGAAGAAGGACGAACCGAAGCGCAGCAAGCAGGAAGAAGCTGAAATCGAGACGCTGGTCAAGTTGATCGACGGCGTCATGGCCGGCCAGCCCGCGCCGAGTGACATCCAGATGACGCTCACGCCGTACTTCCTGAAGTCGCAGGAACAGCGCACCTTCGTGCCGTTCGCCCTCACGGTCCAGGGCGCCCCGGCGACGGATGCGGCGATGTACGTGCGGGTCGTCGATCCGGCGGCGAAGCCGGACGAGAAGACCAAGAAGATGCCGTATCCCTGGGACGACATTCATTTCGTCCCCGCCGCGCAGCTCAACGGCACCGATGTCCGTCTCAACCGCGTCTTCATGGCGACGCCGGGCACCTACGACGTCTACGTGGCGATGAAGGAGCGGCTGCCGGAGAAGGCGCCGCGCAACCAGACGGCCAAGATGGGCGTGTTGAAGACGCAGGTCACCGTCCCGGACTTCTGGAGCGGCGAACTCGTCACCAGCAGCGTCATCGTCGCCGACAAGGTCAACGTCCTCACGGCCGCCCCGGATGCCGATGAGGCGCGGGAGCGCCCCTTCGTGTTCGGCGCCCAGGAGCTGATCCCCGCCAACGACATGATCTTCCTGAAGAACGAGCAGCTGGCGACCTTCTTCCAGGTCTACAATGCCGCGCTCGATCCGGCGGGCAAGCCCAATCTGGTGATGGAGTACAACTTCCACCGCAAGGAAGGTGGCGCGGAGAAGTTCTTCAACAAGACCAATCCCCAGACCATCAATGCGAGCAACCTGCCGCCGACCTTCGACCCGGCGAAGTTCCCGGTGCCGGGCGGCATCGAAGTCCCCCTGAGCTCGTTCCCGGAGGGCGATTACCGCCTCGAAATCAAGATAATCGACAAGAATTCCGGCAAAACGGTGACCAGGGACGTGAACTTTACCGTGAAAGCGGCGTAAGATGGGAGGGGTGACCACCTCGGTCGCCCCAGCCCCCGATGCCGGGGGCCGTCGGACACCTGAGCCATGGGCACCCCCCTGAGGGCTTCCGGGACGACCGTCGTCTCCGGGACCCGTTTGGTACTCGCGGCGTTACTCATTGGATCGAGCGGAGTGGCTGTCGGTGTGGCCGCCGCCCAGTCCCTGCCCGCTCCCGAGCCCCGGATCACGCGCATCGCGGCCGCCACGACCGGTGCCATCATCGGGATCGTCCGCGACGATCGCGGCCAGCCGCTCGACGGGGTCGTGGTCTCGGCCATGGGCGGCAGCACCTCGTTCGCGGTGAGCGGACGTGGCGGCGAGTTCACCCTGCGGTCGCTGACCCCGGGACCCTACCTGGTTCGCGCCCACCTCGATGGCTATCTCCCGGCCCGCAACACCATGGTCAACGTGCGGCCCTCGTCCGAGACGATTTCCACGTTCACCCTTCGGCGGACGGGCAGCGCGGACGCTCCACGCGTCACGACCGCCGGCGTCGCCGTCACCGAGGTCGCCGCCGTGCCGGAATCGGGCGCAGGCCGCGACGAGAGCGAGACGGCGTGGCGGCTGCGTCACTTGAAGCGGTCGATTCTCAAGGACACCACCACCTTCGCCGGGTTGCCGGCCGACTCCGACTTCTTCCTCACCGATTCGCTGCAGCTGCTGGGCCGCGCCGTGGAGAATTCCGCGCGCATGGCCGGCGCGTTGTTCGCGCATGCGCCGCTGCAAGGGCAGGTCAACCTGCTGACGACGGGTGTGTTCGACGATCCGAGCGACTTCCTCCATCGGCAGCGCACGCGCGGCGTGGCGTTCTTCTCGGTCGGCGCACCGGTCGGCGGGCATGGGGACTGGGCAGTCAAGGCCGCCCTCAATCATGGCGACCTGAGCTCGTGGATCCTGGCCGGTGACTACGTGACCCGCGCGCCGGCCCGCCATCGTTATCAGTTCGGGATGTCGTACGGCCTGCAGCGCTACGAGGGCGGCAACGCCGCGGCGCTGGCCGCGATGCCGGATGCGGCGCGCAACGTCGGCGCCGTGTATGCGCACGACGAATGGCGCGTCACCCCCGGCGTCACCGTGGGCTACGGCGCGCATTTCGCGCATTACGACTACCTGTGGGACCCGGCGCACTTCAGCCCGCGCCTGACGGCCACGTTCCAGCAGCCGGGTCAACGCACGCGGATGCGCGCCGTCGCCGCCCGGCACGTCGTGGCGCCCGGCGCCGAGGAGTTCCTGCCGCCGAGCGGCGCCGCGCACGTGCTGCCGCCGCAGCGCACGTTCGCACCGCTCACGCCGGCGGGCTTCCTGCCCGAGGACATGCGGCATTACGAGTTCGCCTTCGAGCAGGTGATGGACGGCGCCACGGTCGGCGTCCGCGCCTTCTACCAGAGCGTCGACGACCAGCTGGTCACCGTCTTCGGCCTGCGCGAGCTCGAAACCGCCGGGTCGGAGCTCGGCCACTACTCGGTCGGCAGCAGCGGAGACGTGGACGTGATGGGCGTCGGCGTCACTTACTCGCACGCGCTGGTGAACAACGTGCGCGGCTCGGTGGGCTACTCGCTGGCAGCCGCTGACTGGGACAACTCGCCCTCGCGTGACCGCCTCCGTCTGGCGAGGAGCGTTCGCAGCGCGCTGCGCCCGGACGGCGAGCACATCCACGACCTGACGGCCACCCTGGAGACCGAGTTGCCGCGCAGCTTCACCCGCATCGTGATGCTGTACAAACTGAACAGCGCCTACGCGCGCGCCGATCAGGACCCCGGGCTCGCCGCACGCTGGGACCTGCAGGTCAGCCAGGCGCTGCCCTTCCTGAGTTTCACCCGGGCCGAATGGGAAATGCTGATGGGTGTCCGCACGCTCTTCCGCGACGCGTTCACCGAAACGTCCGTGTACGACGAGTTGCTCGTGGTCCGACCGCCCAAGCGGCTGGTCGGCGGCATTACCGTCAAGTTCTGATCGCCTCCTCCGTCCCCGGGGTGGAGGTCCTGCCGGCGGTTTGGCTCCAGACTCTTCTCGTTCCGGCGATACTGATTATTGGATCCCGACGTCTACGCGATTGGATAGTCGCGGGATGGGGATGGCGGCCGACAGGTAAAAGCCGCCGTATCAGAGGTTTAGGCACCGCCGGGCTCCTGCCGGCGTGGTATGGCGTTTGCTGAGTTCTGCCACTTCGCGGACTGTTGATGCTCGAAACCCCCGCTCTCGCCCGTTCGTCCCCGGCGCCGCCCACCTGGCGCGAGTGGCCGCGCTCGATTCTGCCGATCGCCGCCGCGCTGCTGCTGCTGGTGATGGGTATCGCCAACATCGTGCAGCGGGCGGCGACCGACGAGGTCGAGGACGGGGTGTTGTGGGTCGAGCGCAGCGCCGGTGTCGTGGCGGCGGAGGTGGCGAGCGACTCGGCGGCGGCGCGCGCCGGCGTGCGGCCCGGCGACATCCTGCTCGCGCTCGACGGAGACCCGGTCGACGGGCGGACCCAGGTGCTGGCGCTGCAGTGGAACGCGCGCGCCGGTGACCGCCATTCGTACACCCTGCTCCGGCAGGGAAGCCGCGAGGTGGCCGAGGTGTCGCTCGAGCCCATCCCGAGCGGCGCCGGCGGGCTGTATTACGTCCTCGCCGCGGTGGGGATCTTCACCCTGCTGGTCGGCGCGGCCGTGCGGACGCGCCGCCCGTTCGATCAGGCGACGCTGCATTTCTTCTGGCTGGCGGTGGCCTTCTTCGGCACGTTCACCTTCTCCTTCACCGGCCGGTTCGATCGCGTGGACTGGTTCTTCTACTGGGCCGACGTGGTCGCGCTGCTGCTGCTGCCGCCGTTGTTCGTGCACTTCACCCTGGTCTTTCCCGAGCGTCCGCACTCGCGGGGCTACACGGCGATGCTGGCGCGGTGGCTCCCGGCGATTTATCTGCCGGCGGCGGTGCTGGGGCTGACGCGGGTGGTCGCGCTCGCCCGTGCCGGCGTCGATCCGGACTACTTCGTGCGCCTCATCGACCTGCTCGACACCCTCGAGCTGGTGCACCTGACGACCTTCCTCGGCGCCGGCTTGCTGGTGCTGGTGCGGGCGCTGGGCCGCGTGCGCTCGGTGACTTCGACGCGCCAGTTGCGATGGATCGTCTGGGGCACGGCGTTCGGCGTGCTGCCGTTCGCGGTCTTCTACACCCTGCCGTTCGCCCTCGGCGTGGAGCCCTCGCTGCCGATGGAGCTGCTGGCGATTCCGCTGGCGTTCATTCCGCTCGCGTTCGCCTCGGCGATCGTCCGCTACCGCCTGATGGATGTCGAGGTGATCCTGAAGCGGCTGCTGATCTACACCGCCGTCGTCGCCGCCATCGCCGGGATTTACCTCGTCATCCTGCGCACGTCGAGCGGGCTGTTCTTCCAGACCGAGGACGAGCACCGGTGGCTCATCGCCTTCCTCGCCACGGTCATCGTCGTGTTGCTCGCCAAGCCGGTGAAGGACGCGGTGCAGTCGGCGATCGATCGGGCGTTCTACCGCGATCGCTACGACTACCGCCGTGCGCTGGTGGCGTTCGCACGCGATCTCAACACCGACCTCGACCTGAACCGGCTCTCCGAGCGGCTGGTGGCGCGGGTCAAGGAGACCTTCCTCGTCGACCGCATGGCGCTGCTGTCGGCGAGCGACGCCGACGAGTTCGAACCGCTCCGGGTCGACGGCTTCGAGGCCGTCCCGCCGCGGCTGTCGATCGCGTCCGGGATCGGCGGCCGGCTGGCCGGCGGCCATCCGGTTCGTCTCGACGACCCGCTCGCCGCCGGGCGCTTCACCGCCGAGGAAGTCGAGCTGTGGCGCGACGCCGGCGTCTACTACCTGATTCCGTGCGTCTGGAACGCGCGGGTCAACGCGGTGTTCGCCCTCGGGCGCCGCGACACCGGGGAGCCGCTGACCAGCGAGGACATGCATTTGCTGACGGCGGTCGCCGGCCAGGCGGCGACGGCGATCGAGAACGGCCGGCTCTACCGGCAACTGCACCTCAAGGCCTCCGAGCTCGATCGGCTGCGCGCCTTCAACGAGAACATCCTCGAATCGCTCGACGACGGGCTGCTGGTGGTCGGGCTCGACCACCGCGTGATTCGCTGGAACCAGGCGCTCGAGCGCCTGTATGGCGTGACCCGCGCCGACGCCCTCGGCCAGCCGCTCGACCGGCTGTTCGATGCGGCGTTCGTCGAGGCGATCCGCACCGCCGCCGCGGCGGCGCCGGCGGGCACCACGCTGTTCCGGGTCCCGCTGACGTCGCGCCGGACGCCGGACGGCGCCAGCGCGCTCGTCAACGTCACCATGGTGCCGCTGCAGGCCATGGCCGGCGCCGCCGGCCAGGCCGGCACCATCATCCTGGTCGAGGACATCACCGAGCGGGCGGAGCTGGAGGAGCAGCTGCGCATCTCCGAAAAGATGGCGTCGCTCGGGCTGCTCGCCGCCGGCGTGGCGCACGAGGTCAACACCCCGCTCACCGGCATCTCCAGCTATACGCAGATGCTCCTCGAGGGAGCCGATCCCGGCGACCCGCGCACGCCGCTGCTCGAGAAGATCGAGAAGCAGACCTTCCGCGCCGCACGGATCGTCAACGGGCTGCTGACGCTGTCGCGGCCCAACGCCGCCGAGGCCGCCGAGCGCACGCCGGTGGATCTCAACCGGGTGATCGGCGACGTGCTGTCGCTGCTCGAGCATCAGTTCGACAAGGGCCGGATCAAGATCCGCCGCGAGCTGGCCACCGGTCCGGTGGTGATCGAGGGCTATGAATTCAAGCTGCAGCAGGTGTTCCTCAACCTGCTGCTCAACGCCCGCGACGCGATGCCGAGCGGCGGCTGGCTGACCATTGCCACGCGGCTCGACCACGGCGAGGCGGTGGTCGAGGTCTCCGACACCGGCAGCGGCATTCCCGCCGATCACCTCGCCCGCATCTACGATCCGTTCTTCACCACCAAGGCCACCGGCCAGGGCACCGGCCTCGGGCTGTCGATCACCTACGGCATCGTCCGCGAGCACGCCGGCACCATCCACTGCGACAGCGCGCCCGGCCAGGGCACCCGCTTCTCGCTGCGCTTCCGGATGGCGGCGGCCCTTCCCACTGCGGTGGCGCGGTAATGCTGCGGCGCAATGCCTCCGTCCTCGTCATCGACGACGAGGAGATCATGCGCGAG
The DNA here is from genome assembly GCA_963707795.1 of uncultured Acidobacteriota bacterium. Taxonomy (GTDB): domain Bacteria; phylum Acidobacteriota; class Vicinamibacteria; order Vicinamibacterales; family UBA2999; genus JACCSI01. The sequence continues at coordinate 4,325,242 of OY970174.1, forward strand.
ATTCTCGAGACGCTGCTCGTGCGCGAGGGCTACTCGGTCCGTCTCGCCGCCAGCGGCGGCGACGGGCTCGACCTGGCGCGCGCGCTGCCGTTCGACGCCGTGATCGTCGACATGATGATGCCGGGCATCGACGGCATGCGCGTGCTCGACGAGCTGCGCAAGCACGACGACGACCTGCCGGTGATCATGATCACGGCGTTCGCCTCGATGGAGAACGCGATCGCGGCGATGAAGCGCGGCGCCTTCGACTACATCACCAAGCCGTTCAAGAACGACGAAGTGCTGGTCGTGCTGCGCAACGCCATCGAGCGCCGGCGCCTGGTGGCGGAGAACGTCACCCTCAAGCAGAACCTGCAGGCGCGCTACCACAAGTTCGACGGCATCATCGGCAAGAGCCCGCGGATGAAGCAGGTGTTCGACCTGATCATCCAGGCGGCGCCGAGCCGCTCGACGATCCTGATCACCGGCGAGAGCGGCACCGGCAAGGAGCTGGTGGCACGCGCCATCCACAGCAACTCGGCGCGCGCCGACAAGTCGTTCGTCACCGTCAACTCCGGCAACCTGCCGCCCGACCTGCTCGAATCGACGCTGTTCGGCCACGTCAAGGGCGCCTTCACCGGGGCGGTCTATCCGAAGAAGGGGCTGTTCGACCTCGCCGACAAGGGCAGCATCTTCTTCGACGAGATCGGCAACATCCCGCTGGAGACACAGGCCAAGCTGCTGCGCGTGATGCAGGAGCGCGAGTTCATGCGCCTCGGCGGGATGGAGACGATCAAGGTCGACGTCCGCATCATCGCCGCCACCAACGTCGACCTCAAGCACGAGGTGGAGGACGGCCGCTTCCGCGAGGACCTGTTCTACCGCCTGCACGTCATCGCCATCCACTTGCCGTCGCTGCGCGATCGCAAGGAGGACATTCCGCTGCTGGTGCAGCACTTCCTCGAGAAGTACGGCATCGAGAACGCGCGCCCCAACCTGGAGTTCGCACCCGAGGCCCTCGACCTGCTGATGGACTACGACTGGCCGGGCAACGTCCGCGAGCTGGAAAACGTCATCGAGCGCGCCACGGTGTTGACCCAGGGACCGCGCATCGGCCTCGACCTCATTCCCGAGCAGGTCCGCCGTGCGCCCAGCTTCCAGATGCCGCACATCGTCATGCCCGCCGACGGCGTGTCGCTGAAGGAAGTGACCGCCGCCTACGAGCGGCAGTGGATCGAGTCGGCGCTCGAGGCCGCCGGCGGCGTCCAGAAACGCGCCGCCGAGCTGCTGAAGATCAAGCCGACCACGCTCAACGAGATGATCAAGCGCTACGACATCCGGCCGCGGCGGAAGAAGGCCGCCGCCGCCGACGCCGCCGACGGCGACGAACTGGAGCCGGTGGGCACGGACGTCGAGCCGTAGGCGCGCCGGAGCGGCAGGCGACGCCGCACTAGCGCCGCAGCGCGCCCATCAGGCGATCGTACTTCGCCAGAATCACGTCCCAGCGGTAGTGGTTGGCGATGTACGCCTTGCCGTTGCGCCCCATCCCCCGGCGCAACCGCTCGTCCCCGAGCAGGAGGGCGGCGGCCTCGATGAACTCGTCACGGTTGGCGTAGAACAGGCCGGCGTTGCTGCGCAGGCAGTGATCGACCAGCACCTCGCTGCGCGCGTTGCACAGCACCGGCGTGCCGACCGCCATCGCTTCGAGCGCCAGCAGGGACAGGCTCTCGAACGGCGACGGCACGACCACCACCGTCGCCGCCTCGAGGGCGCTGAGTCGCTCGCGTTCCGAGAGCAGGCCGGCGAACTGCACCCACGGCACCTCGGGGATCTGCATCAGCTTGACGCCCATGAGGACCAGCGACGCGTCGCCGCCCAGTTCCTTGTAGCTGGTGAAGTACTCGAGCAGCTCCTCGCAGCCCTTGCCGGCGTCGATGCGCCCGCCGTAGAGCAGGAACTGCCCCTGCAGCCGGTGTCGCCGCCGGAACGCGACGCCGCGCGCCTTCAGCTGCGCGAAGACGTCGACCTCGCCGCCGTCGCCCTCGTCGGCGGCGATGACGGCGTCACCGCCGTCGGGCAGCAGGTCCACGCCGCAGCCGACGGTCTCCTCGGCGACCGCCCGGATGTCGAAGGTCATCTTCAGGAAGTTCTTCTCCGAGTCGGTGTTGTAGGCGACGGCGGCGGGGGCCTGAAACACCTCGCGGTAGATCCCGAGGTGGATGGCCGGCTCGTCGTGCGCGGTGGGGACGAGAATCGAGCGGTCGGGGTCGATCCGCAGCCCGAGGACGGTCGGCGCGTACAGGTAGGTGAAGAAAATCAGCGCGTCGAACGACCGGTGATGCTGCTCCAGGTGGTCGACCAGGGCCGGACACCAGGGGCCCTGCATCTCCAGCCAGCGCATCTCGTCGTCGCGCGAATGCGGATTGGCGAAGATCCAGTCCGAGTACTCATTGAACGCCTGGATGTCCCGCTCGCGGGCGTTGGCGAACCGCCGGACGGTGACGCCGCGGATGCGATCCGGGCCGGCCGGGTACTCGTTCTGCCACGTCACGTAGTCGCGGGCGCATGTCGTCAGCACCTCGACTTCGTGCCGGGCGGCGAGCCGCTCGGCGATGAGGCGGCAGTGATACTCCGAGCCGCCGAGGATCTCCGCGCCGTATCGTTGAACTACGAAGCCAATGCGCATCAGTGCACCATTGCCAGGAGCCGCTGCAGATCCTGGCGGATCCGCGCCTCTCCGAAATCCTGCAGGCGGCGCCGCTGCCCGCTGAGGACCTGCGCGCGCAGGTCCTCGTTGAATGCCAGCTCGCCGAGCAGCTCGGCGGCGAATTCCAGGTCCTTGGGCGCGAACTGCACGCCGGCGCCGCCCAGGGTGTCGGGGACGGCGGTCGACGCGTAGGCGAGCACCGGCACGTCGCTGGCCATCGCCTCGAGGAGCGGGACACAGAAGCCTTCGTGCTCCGACAGGGACAGGTAGACGTCGGCCGTGCGGTAGTAGGCCGCGAGATCCTCGACCGGCACCGCGCCGGTGAAGATGAAGCGATCGGGCGGCATCTGGTACTCGGCGATGAGCGCGCGCACGGCGTCGTAGTAGCGCGGCACGGCGTCGGTCTTGCCGACGAAGATGAAGCGATACTCGGTGTCGACGTAGCGCTTGTAGTGCTCGGCCAGCCGGATGTGGTCTTCGATCTTCTTGTTCGGCGCGATGCGGCCGACGAAGAGAAAGTTCATCGGTCCGTCCGAGAGGACCGCTTCCAGCGCCGGCCGCGGCGGCGCGTCGCGCCAGCGGTCGAGGTCGAGGGCGATGGGGAAGACGCCGGTGTTGCGGAAGCCGAGCGCGTCCAGCTCGCGGCGGTTGAACTCCGAGTCGCCCAGCGCGGCGTCGGTGTGGCCGACCAGCGTCCGCAGCTCGTCGCGGCCGATGGCCGCGAGCCGGAAGATGCCGGCGTCGTAGGGCGCGAAGAAGTGCGCCGGGGTCACGTTGTGGTACTGCAGCACCCGTCCGCCGGCGAGGCGGGCGAAGGCCGCGGTCATCGGCGACGGCAGGGCGTAGTGGAACACGGTGACGTCGCCGCGCTGCGCATCGGCATCGGCGAAGGCGCGCACGTCGCCGCGCAGCTCCTCGTCCACCGTCAGCGCGAAGATCTCCGACCCGTGGCCGAGCGCGCGCAGCAGATCGCGCACCCGGCGGGCGCTGTCGCCGATGGCATCGCCCTTGTGCGCGGCCGGGACCCACTGGTTGATGGTCATCGGCGCCCCGCGCACGCTCGGCCGGCGCTCATTCGCCGTCCTGGCCGGGCCGGGGCTGCGGCTTGGGCAGGGCCTGGAACGCCGCCGGCCGGAACGTCCGGAGGGCCTCCAGTTCGTCGGCGACGGCCATCTGCTGGCGGAAGTCGCCGGCCGGCGCCGGCGGCTGGTGCCGCGGCATCTGCTCGACCTCGTGCACGAAGCGCAGCAGGGTGCCGGCGAAGTCGCGTGCCTGGAGCCGGGCGAGGGCCGCGTCCTGGCTCAGGACAATCCGATCCTGCAAGGCGGGGCGGCTCACGATCTGGTCGATGAGGCCAGCCACGGCGAGCGGGTTCTTGTCCGCCACCAGGATGCCGCCGCCGTCCATGGTGGCCGGCACCGCGGCGGCGGCGTAGGCAATCACCGGCACGCCGAAATGGAAGGCCTCTACCAGCGGGACGCAGAAGCCCTCGTGCTCACTGGCGCAGAGGAACACGTCGGCGACCTCGTAATAGGCGATGAGCTCTTCGTTGGCGACGTGGCCGAGGACGTGGATGTCGGTGGCGCCGATCTCGGCCACGAACTGGTGCAGCATCGCCAGATACCGCTCGAACCCGCTGTGCGCGCCGACCAGGAGCAGCCGCGAGTGCGGGTTGTACCAGCGCCGGTAGGCGTGAAACCAGCGAATGACGTCTTCGATCCGCTTGTTCGGAATCATCCGCCCGACGAACAGCAGGTTGGTCCAGTCGTCATCGAACGCCCCGGCGTGCAGGTAGTTCGCGCGGGCCGGCGAGATGGAAAAATCCGGGCACCACCGGCAGCACGCCGGTGCGCGGGAAGCCAGCCGCCACCAGCTCCTGGCGGTTGTACTCGGAGTCGCCGAGCGCGAGATCGCAGCGCGCCGCGTAGAACCCCAGCTCCCGCCGTCCGAGAAAACACTGCTGCACGAGAATGGGATGGACGTCGATGAAGAATTCCGGCGGGGTGATGTTGTGGTAGACGAGGACCATCCGGTCGGGCAGCGCATAGGCGATTCGCGACGCCCGCGAGGCGATGGAGAAGTGGTGAATCAGGATGTTGTCCGGGCTGCTCGCGGCCGGCAGGTCGCGGTAGTCGACGGTCATGTCCTCGAGCCGGTGCTCGGCCGTCTCGACGAAGATCTCCGACTGGTAGCCGGCCCGGCGCAGGACGCGCTGAATGCCGAGCACTTCGTTGCCAATCGCGTCGCCGTAGCCGAGCGTGGCGAGCACCTGGTGGACGGCCGGCATGCTCACCTGTTGCCGGAGTGCCGGCGCGGGCGTCCGCCCGGCCGGCGGTGATGCCCGTGCGGGCGGCGCGACCCGGGCCGCCGCTGGCCGGGCGGCTCCGCCGGCGCGGTTCGCGGCGGCGACGGATGGCTCGACGGCCCGTTCGCGCGCGCCGGCTCGGGTGCCCGTGACGCGGGCGCGGTCGGGCGAGGCGCAGCCGGCGCGTCGTCCGCCCGCAGCGGCCGCAACGGCGGTCCCGGGGCGACGCGGGGACGGCTCTCGGGCACCGTCGCCACCGGCCCTTCGTCGCGGCTGTCGGCACGCGCCGGTCCCGTGGGCAGTCCCGCCACGACGTCCGCCGCCGGCGGGAGCGCCTGGCGCCGCCGCGCGAACCAGCCGGGCAGCGGCTCCATGGCGGCGCGGGCGTCGCTGCGCGAGAGGCGCTCCAGCATGTCGAGATACTTGCGTTCGACGATCGGCCACGCGTAGTGGCGGCTGAAGTACGCGCGCCCATTCCGGCCCAGCGCGGCGGCCAGCCCGCGGTTGAAGTCGATCGCCCGCAGCGTCTCGATGAACTCCTGGAAGTTGTCGTAGTACAACCCGCCGTTGCTGCGGATGCACTGGCCCTTGAGCACGTCGCAGCGGCCGTTGGCCAGCACCGGCTTGCCCAGGGCCCACGCTTCGAGCGCCACCATCGACAGGCTCTCGAAGTACGAGGGCATCAGCAGCAGCTCGGCCGCCGACAAGGCGTCGAACTTGTCCTGGTCGCTGACGAATCCCAGATGATGGATCTTCGGATGGTCAGGAATGGGGATCACCGGGGTGCCGATGAGCACCAGGTGCATACCGTCGGCGAGCATCCGGCTGTAGCGCTGGAAGAACGCGAACAGCTCGGCGCACCCCTTGTTCTCGTCGATCCGTCCCACGTAGATGGCGAAGCGGTCCCGGATGTCGAACTTCTGCCGGAACCGGGCGGCGCTGCTGTGCGCGGGGATCTCCGAGCCGATGCCCACGACGACGCCCGGCACTTCGCCGTGCCCGGCAACCGCCTGGATCAGCGCGCGCTCCTCCAGCGAGTTGTACATGAACGCGCGCACGCCCCTGAAAATCGGCGCGAAGACGGCCAGTCCCAGCGCCGCGTCGCGCTCGGCCGTGGGCACCAGGATCGCCTTGTGCGCCACCGCGCGCGCCCCGTGATACGCGTGGTAGTAGCGGAAGCTGAAGAACACGAAGAAGTCGAAATCATCCGCGTGCTGGCGGATGTAGGAGACCAGTTCCGGGCTCGTCGGTCCTTCGGCATCGAGCCATGCCAGCTCGTCGCGCAGCGCGTGCCGGGTATGAAAGACCTGCTGCGAGAGGCGGCCGAACTGGGCTGGATCGCGCTCGCGGAGCACCGGAAAACGGCGCACCGTGATGCCGTTCACCTGTTCGGGCCCGGGTGGCAGCGCGTTGCGCCAGGTGATGTAGTCGGACGCGCAGGTCGTCAGCACGTCCACCTGGACGTGCCTGGCCAGATGCTCGGCGACGTAGCGGGCGTGCAGTTCGGCGCCGCCGTTGATGGCGGCGCCGTAGCGCTGGACCACGACCGCGATCTTCACTGCGGTTCGGGATCCGGCGGTAGCGGGCGACGGTCGTCGGGCTCGGCGTCGGCCCCCTGCGGTTCATCGAGCGCGGGCAGCGATCCGGCCTCGTCCTCGTCGTCCTCTCCGAACGCGTCGTCAGGTGCCGCGGTCGCACCAGGACTGCCGGCGAGCGGCTCCTCGCCGGCGAGCGGTACGGCACCGGCGCCCGAGCCCTGGGACGGGCTTCGACGGCCGCGGCGTCGCCGGCGGCGTCGCCGGCTGCCGTCCGCGGAGGCGGCCGTGCCCTCAGGACCGGCCACGCCAGCCGGGCCGGCTGGCAGTCCGTCGCTCGAGCCCGGCGCTGCTGACGCCGCCACTTCCGGTTCGGCAGGGCCGGTGCCGGTTTCTCGCGGCGTCGGCCGTTCCCGCGCGCGATCTCTATCCCGATCCCGATCCCGGTCCCGATCCCGGTCCCGATCCCGGTCCCGATCCCGATCGCGGTCCCGATCGCGGCGCACCGCCTCGGGGCGATACTGCACCACGCCTTCCAGCGCGCGGACGCGCCGCTCGCTGAAGTCGAGCCGGCTCGCCAGTGCCTCGAGCCGCATCTTCGTGTTCTTCAACTCGATGCCGGTGCGGGTGGTCTCCAGGACGAGATTGTGGAGCACCTCGTAGTACAGGGCGTTCCACTCCCCCCGCGACTGCTCGAACTCGATCTTGCGCCGCTGCTCGCGCTTGAGCAGGTCGGTGTTGAACTGCGCCTGGGCGTGCAGGATCTGGTTGAGCGTGTTGGGGTTGAAGAAGAGCTTGAGGATCGGGCGCAGCAGCCGGCGCACGAACCGCAAGCCGCCGCGGTGCGATTGAAACAGGGTTTGATCGTCGAACCCGTACGGCGGTTCGACCGGCGCGGGATCGGCGGGCAGGGCCGGCCTGCTGCGGCGGAACTGGTCCAGCAGATCGGAACGCAGGTTCTTCGGATCGAGAAACGTCTCCAGCCGCACCGTGGCCAGCTCGCGGATCTGGTCTTCGGTGTAGTCCACGCCCCGCTTCTCGCGGATGCGGGCGCGGATCTCTCCCATGATCTGCTCGACGTCCACGGACTCGGAGCGGATGTTGAAATCAGCCATTCACTGTCCTCACGCTGCCTCGTGCGGCGCCGGCCGCGCCCTGCGGCGCCGGCTGGCGAACTCGGGCGCTTCCTTGATGCAGGTGCCGAGGATGCCGAGCGACTGCGCCAGCGCCCGCAGGCCGGCGCGCGGCGCCACCGCCGGTTCGGCGCCCACATCGGGGAACCCGTCGGCATTCGGGGTCAGCCGCTCCCAGTTGCGGAACAACCGCCCCCATGGACCCTGCAGCACCTGCCTGGTCGTGCGCTCCGCGTGCCACGGATACCAGAAGCTGTCGTGGTAGATCACGCTCGCGATGTACGCCCACGGCGCGAGCACTGTCTTCAACGACCACTCCACCGGCTTGCGCAGCGGGCCCCAGTAGATCAGGTGCTGCATGCGGGAGGCAAACGTCATCTTCTTGAACGGTCCGACGAAGTGCCAGTTCTCGGCCGCCGCCTCGGCGTCGCCGACAACCTCGATCTCGCGCGGATCGCCGCAGCCCAGTCCGGCGTCATGGGCGAGGCGGATGAACTTGATGCTCAGCGGATCGAAGCCCATGAGGCGGGCCGCGACGGCGTCGATCGCGACCTGGTCGGCGCTCGCCAGGATCACGTTCTTGGCGTGCGGAATCATGCATCGCGGCCCGGGGCCGTCGCCGGCGAACGTGCCGTCCATCACGGCGAAGATGCCGGGATGGATCTTCTTCTGGATCATCAGCAGATCGACCAGCGTCTCGTGGATGACCGGGTGGGTCCAGTGCCGGCGCTCGTTGAGCAGGCCGCCGAACGCGTTCTTCATCGCGCCGGTCGTGGTCGTGAACACGTGCGTCTTCACCGTCGGCAGGTGCAGGATGTTCTCGCCGATGAACCGCCGCGGGATCATGAAGCCGTCGGGATAGACCTCGTTCAGGCACAGGAACTTCTTCGCCAGATCGCCGACCGCGTCGCGGACGTTGATCCACGGCTCGTCGCCCTCGTAGAGGTGGATGTTGCGCAGGCCGTGCGCCTCGACGACGGGGAGCTGCTTGTTCTCGCGCTCACCGAGATGGGCGTCGATGACGACCGTGCGGTTGTGGCAGGCGTGCAGCAGCGCCGGATCGTAGCCGTCGCGGGTCATGGCGCGGATGACGCCGTCGAGCTGCCAGGGCGTGGTGGACGACCCGGGAAAGAAGAAATGCCACGAGATGTTGACCTTGAGCGCGGTATCGGTGTCCTTGGCGAGGACATCCTGATAGCCGGCCAGGTTCATCACCCGGTGGTAGTCGCGAAAGACCGTCGCCGGGGCCGTTCTGAGAATCGCAACCTTGGAGCGCGTCACATCATCAACCAATCCCCAGCCCGCCGTCCACGAGGACGGGGCGATGGGCGTCGTGCCGTCAGGCGTTCACGACAACCCGAATGGTCGATAGATGATGGCGACGACTGCCAGGCCCCAGAGTGCGATACAGGCGACGAGTGGTCGATCCGTCAGCAGCACCTCGGACGGGCTCCCCGATCCGCGCTGGTGCACGAGATACAGGTAGCGGAAGATGCCGTAGATCGGAAACGGGGTCGTCAGCACCAGTTGCGAGGTGCCGAACTTCTCGGTCGTCTCGGGGCTCGTGCAGTAGATGATGTAGGCCATCAGCGTCGACGCCGTGACCACGCCAATCATCTGATCGAGCAAATACGGGTTGTACTCCTTCAAAATCTGCCGGTGCTCCGACGCCCCGCTGGCCAGCAGCGTCAGCTCGTGCCGACGCTTGCTCAACCCGAGGAACAATGCCAGCAGCACGGTGCAGACGAGCAGCCATTGGCTCATCGGCACCAGGATCGCCGCCGCGCCGCCGGCGGCGCGCAGGACGAAGCCGAGGGCAATCGTCAGAACGTCGAGAATCACCACATGCTTCAGCAGCCGCGAATACAGCGCGAACAGCGCGACGTAGGTCGCGGCGATCACGCCCACCGACGGTCGCAGCCAGAATGCCGCCGCCAGCGCGCCGGTCCCCACGATTACGGCCGCGCCGATCGCCGTCGCCGGGCTGATCTCCCCGGCGGCGATCGGCCGCTGCCGCTTCAGCGGATGCAGCCGGTCCGCACGGCGATCGCCGACGTCGTTGATGAGATAAACGACGCCGGAGAGGGCGCAGAAAATCAAAAAGGCCGCCAGTGAGAGTCCCACGGCGGCCGGGTCGAACAGGCGGTGCCCGAAAATGAGCGCCGCGAAGACAATCAGGTTCTTGGTCCACTGCTCCGGCCGCATCGACCGCAGCAGGCCGGTCAGTGCAAAGCTCCCCCGGCGCGCCGCGTCGGGCGATGCCAGCGACCGCGTCTCCACGCTCAGCCGCTGAAACTCTTCACGGCCTCTTGCTCCGTGTCGTAGGTCTCGAACACGGTCAGGAGCTTCGTGATCGCCAGCAGATCCTCGATCCGCTTGGTCAGGTTCAGCAGCTTCAGGCTGCCGCCCTGCCGGCTGACCGTGGTGTAGGTGCGGACGATTTCACCCAGGCCCGCCGAATCGATGTACGGCACGCCCTCCAGGTTGAGCACGAGCTTCTTCTTGCCGCCCGCCAGCAGGCTGTTGATCTTGTCCTTCAACAGCTCGTCGCCTTCGCCGAGCGTCATCTTGCCCTTCAAGTCGAGCACAGTGACATCACTCACCGTGCGTTCCGCGATATCCATGCAAGCTATCCTCGAAAGTTGGGGTGAATTCTACCGCTACTCGGCTTCGCGCCGCATCTTCTTGCGGTTGCGCTTCCGGGCCAGCGCCTGTTTCGCCCGGCGCTTGTCCCCTGGCTTCAGATAGAAGGAGTGTTTCTTGATGTCCTTGATGATGTCCTCTTGCTGGACCTTGCGCTTGAAGCGGCGAAGCGCGCTTTCAATCGATTCGCCTTCCTGAATCTTCACCTCGGCCATAGTCAATCACCCCCTCCCTCATGGATTCCTGGTGCGCGGGCGCTCACGCCGGCGCCGGCACGCGGACGATGCGCCAGACCGCCGATTTCACGCCCCCCGCAAACATGTTAGGCTATCACACCCTTTTGGCTTTCGGGCAGAGACTCTAACGCCTTTAAATTCAGTCGTTTAGATGCGAATCCTCGTCGTCGGGGGCGGCGCCCGCGAGCACGCCCTCTGCTGGACCCTTTCCCGCGACCCCGGGGTTGACCAGGTCATCTGCGCGCCTGGCAACGACGGGATCGCCCGTCATCACCGCACGGTGACGGTCGATCCGGGTGATCCCGAGTCCATCCTCGCGGTGGCTGAAGCCGAGCGTATCGACTTGACGGTCGTCGGCTCGGAAGCGCCGCTCGACCGCGGCATCGCCGACCTGTTCGCGGCCCGCGGCCGCCCGATTTTCGGTCCCCGCCGCGCCGCCGCCCGGCTCGAAACCAGCAAGGCGTTCGCCAAGGACTTCATGACCCGCCACCGGGTGCCGACCGCCAGGTATCGGACCTGCGACGATGCGGCCGGCGCGCTGGCGGCGGTGCACTCCGGCGCGTTCGGACCGGCGCCGGTGATCAAGGCAGACGGACTCGCGGGAGGCAAGGGGGTCATCGTGCCGCAGACCACTGCCGAGGCGGCGGCCGCGGTCCGCGCCATCATGACCGATCGGGCGTTCGGCGACGCCGGCGCGCGCCTCGTCGTCGAAGAGCGGCTCGAGGGTCCCGAGGTCTCCTTCTTCGCAATCGCGGACGGCGAACACGCGGTACCGCTGCTGGCCGCCCAGGATCACAAGCGCGCCTTCGACGAGGACCGGGGACCGAACACCGGAGGGATGGGGGCGTTCGCCCCGAGCCCGCTCGTGGATCCCGCCATGCGCGGACGGATCCTCGAGGACGTGGTGCGGCCGGTGCTGCACGGGCTCATCGCCGAAGGGTCGCCGTATCGCGGCGTGCTCTATTGCGGGCTGATGCTCACCGCTGATGGCCCCAAGGTGATCGAGTTCAACGTGCGATTCGGCGACCCGGAAGCGCAGGTGATCCTGCCGATGATCGCCGAGCCGATCACGCCTCTGCTGTGGGCCGCGGCCACCGGTGTCCTGCGCGCCTCCGACGTCCGCCTCAGCGCCGAGCCGCACGTCGGCGTCGTGCTGGCGGCCCGCGGCTATCCCGGTGACGTGCAGACGGGAGCCGCGATCCAGGGTCTCGACCGGCTGTCGGTTGAATGCCCGGACGTGCAGGTGTTCCACGCCGGCGTGAAAGCCGCGGGCGACGCGCTCGTGACCGCCGGGGGACGGGTCATGACCGTGGTCGCCCACGGCTCGACCATGGCGACGGCGATCGACCGCGCCTATGACGCCGTGTCGCGGGTCGCGTTCGACGGGATGCATTTTCGGCGCGATATCGGGCGCGCCGCGCGATGAAGTACGCGGTCGTGACGTTTGGCTGCCGGGTGAACCAGGCCGACTCGCTGGCCATCGAGTCCGAACTCGCGGCGCGGGGCGCCGAGCCGGCGTCCGCCGAGCAGGCCGACGTGATCGTGGTCAACACCTGCTCGGTCACGGCGAGCGCCGATCAGGGCGCCCGTCAGACCATCCGCCGCCTCGCCCGGAACAACCCCTCGGCCCGTATCCTGGCCACCGGCTGTTACGCCACCCGGTGTCCCGACGAGGTCTCGGCGCTGCCCGGGGTAGCGGCCGTAGTCCCCAATGCCGAGAAGGATGCCCGCACGTTCGTCGCCACGCTGGTCGGCCGGGACGCCCTCCCGGCGGGGTTGCACGAGGGACCGTGCGGCCACCCACTCGCGCCAGGCTTGATGGGCCGCACGGCGTGGACGCTGCGCGTGCAGACCGGCTGCGATCAATCGTGCAGCTACTGCATCATCCCGGCGACCAGGGGCCGCAGCCGAAGCCGTTCAGGCGAAGACGTCCGTCAGGAGGTCGCGCGCGTCGCGGCGGCCGGATATCGGGAGATCGTGGTCACCGGCGTCCACCTGGGGTCGTACGGGCGCGATCTCACTCCGCGGACGAGCCTGCTCGAGCTGGTGCGCGACGTGGCGGCCGAGGCGCCGCTGCTGCGCCTCAGCTCGCTCGAGCCGAACGACTTCCCGCTCGGCCTGCTCGATCTCCGGGTCGCGCCGCACTTCCATCTGCCGATGCAGCACGCGTCGAACCGGCTGCTCGAGGCGATGCGGCGGCCGTACACCATCGAGCTCTACGGCCGGTTGATCGAGACGATCCGCCATCGGCTGCCGCACGCCGCAATCGGGACCGACCTCATCGCGGGCTTTCCTGGCGAATCGGATGCCGATTTCGAGACGCTGGCGGCGTTTCTCGAGCGCTCACCGCTGACGCATCTGCATGTCTTCCCCTATTCCGAACGGCCCGGCACGGCCGCGGCCGCACTGCCGGACCGCGTGCACGGCGAGGTCGTCAAGGCACGCGCGCGCCGGCTGCGTGAGATCTCGCGACTGCTGGCGGACCGGTTTCGGCGGTCGCAGGCGGGCACGCGCCGGCCGGCCGTGACGATCGAGGACGGCACGGTGGCGGTGACCGACAACTACCTTCGCGTGCCGTTGCCGCCGGGACACGCGCGCAACGCGTGGGTCGTGGTGGAGCTCTAGGGCCCGTCCACTCGTCGGCGGCGGCGCGGAGCCGGCGGTGCGGGCTACGAGAGCGCGGCGGCGAGTCGCTGCCCGGTGCTCGGCCGCTCTCCTTCGACAATCAACTGTCCGCAGGCGGCCCGGATGTCGCGGCCGCGGCTCCGGCGTACGGAGACGGTGACGTCCTTCTCGGCCAGAATCCGCGCAAACGCGTTCACGCGGGCATCGGACGGCCGCTCGAAGGGGATGCCCGCCGCCGCGTTGAGCGGGATCAGGTTCACCTTCGCCTGGATGCCCACGAGCAGCTTCGCCAGCCGCCGCGCGTCGGCCGCCGAGTCGTTGACGCCGTCGAGCAGCACGTACTCGAAGGTGATCCGCCCGCGTTTCGACAACGGGAACCGCCGGCAGGCATCGAGGATGGCCTGCAGCGAGTACTTGCGCGCCGGAGGCACGATGGCTGCGCGCTGCTCGTCGGTCGGCGCGTGCAGCGAGATGGCGAGGTTCGGCATCACCGCCTCCTGCGCCAGGCGGTCGATCATCGGCACCAGGCCGACCGTCGACAGCGTGACCCGTCGCGGGCCCACCGCCAGGCCCTGCGCGTCGTTGAGGATCCGCAGCGCCTTCATCGTCTCGTCGTAGTTGTGCAGCGGCTCGCCCATGCCCATCAGGACGATGTTGAACGGCGTCGCGCGCAGGTCCAGGGCGCCGGCCAGCACCCGCACCTGGCCGGCGATTTCGCCGGCGGTCAGGTTCCGCATCAACCCCATCTTGCCGGTCAGGCAGAACGCGCAGCCCATGGCACAGCCTGCCTGCGACGAGATGCAGAACGTCTGTGCCGGCGTGTCCGGGATGAACACCGATTCGATCTGCCGGGAGTCGCCGAGGGTCAGCACGAACTTCCGGGTGCCGTCGGCGGAGACGTCGTGCCGGGCCACGGTCGGGGAGGTGATGACGAACGTCTCGGCCAGGCGCTGCCGCAGCGTGCGGCTGAGGTCGGTCATCCGCGCGGGGTCGGTAACGCCGCGCTTCCAGATCCAGCGGAAGACCTGGCGCGCATGGAACCGCGGGATCCCCTGCTGGTCGAAGAGCGCTTCGAGCTCGGCCAGCTCCAGGCCAGCGAGGTCGTCAGCCCTTGCGCCCATGACTTCCCCATGATATCATCCTGTTTTAATCCCTTTCATTACAACGAGTTAGACGGTTTCCCTGAACAGCGTGACCGAGCCCCGCATCCGCCGCGAGACCCTCGCGAACGGTCTTCGTCTCGTGACCGAAGCGATGCCGCACGTCCGCTCGGTTTCGATTGGCGTGTGGCTCACCCGCGGGTCGCGGCATGAGCCGGCGGCGCACAGCGGCATCGCCCATTTCGTCGAGCACATGCTGTTCAAGGGAACGGCCACCCGATCGGCCGAGGACATCGCGCAGCAGGTCGATTCCATCGGCGGCCAGCTCGACGCCTTTACCTCGAAGGAGTATGCCGGCTACTACGTGAAAGTGCTCGACGAGCACCTGCCGCTGGCCACCGACATCCTGACCGACCTGGTTTCGCGCCCGGTGTTCGCCGCCGACGACATCGCCCGCGAGAAAAAGGTCGTCATCGAAGAGATCAAGATGGTCGAGGACACGCCGGACGATCTCGTGCACGAGATGTTCGCGGAGATGTTCTGGAGCGGCCATCCGCTCGGGCGGTCGATTCTGGGGACGCCGGCCAGCGTGTCGGCGCTCGACAGCCAGACGCTGCGCCGCTATTTCGACGAGACCTACGTCGCCGCCAACTTCGTCGTCGTGGCGGTCGGCAACCTCGAGCACGAGGCGGTGCGGACGCTGGTCGAGCGCGCCTTTGTCGCGGCGCCGACCGCTTCGACCGTCGCGGCCGAGTTGCCGCCGGTGGTCGCGCCGGCGGTGCAGATTCGCCAGAAGGAGCTGGAGCAGAGTCACGTGTGCCTCGGCACCATCGGGCTGCCGCAGAACCATCCCGACCGCTACGCGGCCTACGCGCTGAACACGGTGCTGGGCGGCTCGATGAGCTCCCGCCTCTTCCAGAACGTGCGCGAGAAGCGCGGTCTGGCGTACGCGGTCTTCTCGTCGTTGAGCGCGTACCAGGATGCCGGCTCGCTGAGCATCTACGCCGGCTGCGGCAACGACGCCGTCGGCGAGCTCATCGACGTGGTCGTCGCGGAGATTCGACACCTGAAGCAGGACGCGGTGCCCGCCGACGAACTGCGCCGGGCCAAGGATCACCTCAAGGGTTCGTTGATGCTCAACCTCGAGAGCACGTCCAGCCGGATGTCGCATCACGCGCGCCAGGAGATTTACCGCGACCGCGCCGACTCGCTCGACGAGATGCTGGCCGCCATCGAGCGGGTGTCGTGTGACGATGTGCAGCGGCTGGCGGGGGAGTTCTTCACCGCCGATGCGCTCGGCGTCACGGTGCTCGGCAACGTCGACGGCTTGCGCGTGACGCGGGAGCAGTTGCGCGTTGACTAGCGGCCCGTTCACGCTGCAGCAGGACCATCTCGCGGACGGGGCATCCCGCCTCGCGGCGTTCAGCCTGGCCCCCGGCGTTCGCACCGCGGCGGCGTTCCGGCGACCGTACCCATGATTGCGCGCTACACCCACCCCGACATGGGGCGCATCTGGAGCGAGCAGCGGCGCTACGAGACCTGGCTGCTGGTGGAAGTGGCGGCGGCGCAGGCGATGGCCGACGCCGGCATCGTGCCGGCCGAGGCGGCCGCGGAGATCGCCGCCAGGGGCGGGTTCGACATCGCGCGCATCGAAGCCATCGAGCGGGTGACGCAGCACGACGTGATCGCCTTCACCACCGCGGTGGCCGAGCGTGTCGGCCCGGCCGCGCGCTGGCTGCATTTCGGCCTCACCTCGTCCGACGTGGTCGACACGGCGCAGGCGGTGCAGATGCGCGAGGCGTGCGACGTCATCCTCGCCGGCCTCGACGGCCTGCAGACCGCGATCCAGGCGCGGGCGCAGGAGCACCGGCGGACGCCGATGATCGGCCGCACGCACGGCGTCCATGCCGAGCCGATGACGTTCGGGCTCAAGCTGGCGCTGTGGTACGCCGAGGTCGCGCGCGCGATCGGGCGCGTCCGCCGCGCCCGCGAGGCGGTTCGCGTCGGCAAGATCTCGGGCGCCGTCGGCACGTTCGCGCACCTCGATCCTGCGATCGAAGCCGACGTCTGCCGGCGGCTCGGGCTGGAGCCGGCCGCGATCTCGTCGCAGGTCATCCAGCGCGACCGCCACGCCGAGCTGCTCAGTGCGCTGGCCATCACCGCCGCGTCGCTGGAGAAGTTCGCGCTCGAGATCCGTGGGTTGCAGAAAACGGAGATTGGCGAGGTCGAGGAGCCGTTCGCCAAGGGGCAAAAAGGGTCGTCGGCCATGCCGCACAAGCGCAATCCCATCGGCTGCGAGCAGATCGTCGGGCTCGCCCGGTTGATCCGCGGCAACCTGGGAGCGGCGTTGGAGAACGTGGCGCTGTGGCACGAACGCGACATCTCGCACTCGTCGGTCGAGCGCGTGATCCTGCCGGACAGCTTCATCGCCCTCGATCACATGGTGCGGCGGTTCACCCGCATCGTCGCCGGCCTGGTGGTCTATCCGGCGCGGATGCGCGCGAACCTCGAGCGGTCTCGCGGCGTGATCTTCTCCGGCCAGGTGCTGCTCGAGCTGGCGCGGCGCGGTGTGTCGCGCGAGCAGGCCTACGAGTGGGTGCAGCGCAGCGCCATGCGTTCGTTCGAGGAGGGCGCCGACTTCAAGGCGCTGCTGCTCGCCGACGCGGCGGTCACCGCGGTGCTGCCGCCGGTCGAGATCGAGCGCGCGTTCGACCTCGAGGTGCAGCTGCGCAACGTGGACCGGATTTTCGATCGGGTGTTTCAGTAGCGGGCGTCCGAACCCGCCGAAGGAGCAGCATGCGCGCGCGCGTCTACGTGAGCCTGAAGCCGTCCGTCTTCGACCCCCAGGGCCGCGTCGTGGCCGAAGCCCTCTCGTCCATGGGCTACGACGACGTGAAGGACGTGCGGCAGGGGAAGTTCTTCGAGGTCGAGCTCGACGGCAGCGATCCGGCGCAGGCCAAGGCGCGGGTCACCGAGATGGCGGACCGGCTCCTGGCCAATCCCGTCATCGAGGGCTACCGAGTGGAGATCCTCTGATGAAAATCGCCGTCGTGGTCTTTCCCGGTTCGAACTCCGACCGTGATGCCTGCTACGCCGCCGGCACGGTGCTGGGCCAGCACGCCGAGCTGGTGTGGCACAAGGACACCGACCTGGCCGGCGCGGAGGCCGTGATCCTTCCCGGGGGGTTCGCCCACGGCGACTACCTGCGCACCGGCGCCATCGCCCGCTTTTCTCCGATCATGGCGGCGGTCTCGCGCTTCGCCGAGCGCGGCGGCCCGGTGCTGGGCATCTGCAACGGATTCCAGGTCCTGCTCGAAGCGGGCTTGCTGCCGGGCGCGATGGTGCGCAATCGCGGCATCAAGTTCCTGTCGCGGCATGTCCACGTTCGCGTCGAACACACCGACACCGCGGCCACGCGCGCCTGCGCGGCGGGACAGGTGCTCGAGCTGCCGATCGCGCACGGGGAGGGCAACTACTTTGCCGAACCGGCCCTGATCGACGATCTCGAGGCCAGCCGCCAGGTCATCTTCCGCTACACCACGGCCGCGGGCGAGCCGTCGCCGGCAGCCAACCCGAACGGCTCGATCCACAACGTCGCCGGCATCTGCAACCGCCGCCGCAACGTGGTCGGTCTGATGCCGCATCCGGAGCGGGCGTGCGAGCCGTCGCTGGGCAGCGCGGACGGACGCGCGATCCTGCAGTCGCTGGTCAACACTGTCGCCGAGCGTCTTGCGCATGCCTGAGACCCATCTCATCGACCCTTCCGTGCTCGATCGGCACGGCCTCAAGGCCGACGAATTCGAGCGGATCTGCGAGCTGATGTCGCGCGCGCCCAACCTCGTGGAGCTCGGGCTGTTCTCGGTGATGTGGTCCGAGCACTGCAGCTACAAGAGCTCGCGCGTGCACCTGAAGACCCTGCCCACGACCGGGCCGCGGGTGGTGCAGGGACCGGGGGAGAACGCCGGCGCGGTGGACATCGGCGACGGTCTGTGCGCGGTCTTCAAGATTGAATCGCACAACCATCCGTCCTTCATCGAGCCCTACCAGGGCGCGGCCACCGGCGTCGGCGGCATCATCCGCGACATCTTCACCATGGGGGCGCGGCCGATCGGGCTGCTGAACGCGCTGCGCTTCGGGTCGTTGGACACGGCGCTGGCCCGCCGCATCTTCGCCGGCGTGGTCGCCGGCGTCGGCGGCTATGGCAACAGCATCGGCATTCCCACGATCGGCGGCGAAATCTACTTCGACCCCACCTACGCGGGCAACCCGCTGGTGAACGTCCTCTGCCTCGGCCTCGCCCGCCGCGACGAGATCGTCAAGGGCGCCGCGCACGGCGAGGGCAACCCGGTGTACTACGTCGGGGCCAAGACCGGACGCGACGGCATCCACGGCGCGACGATGGCCTCGGCGGAGTTCGACGAGCAGTCCGCCGACAAGCGGCCGGCGGTGCAGGTCGGCGACCCGTTCATGGAGAAGCTCCTGATGGAGGCCTGCCTCGAGGTCCTGCGGACCGGTGCGGTCGTCGGGCTGCAGGACATGGGCGCCGCCGGCCTGACCTGCGCCACCAGCGAGATGAGCTCGCGCGCCGGCACCGGCATGGACGTGGACGTCAGCCGCGTGCCGCAGCGGGAGACCGGCATGACGCCGTACGAGGTCATGCTCTCGGAATCGCAGGAGCGCATGCTGCTGGTCGTGGAGCGCGGCCGCGAAGCGGACGTCGAAGCGGTGTTCGAGAAGTGGGATCTGCACGCCGTCGCCATCGGCACGGTGACCACGACCGGCCGCGTGCGCATTTTCGAGCGCGGCACGCTGGTCGCCGATGTGCCGACGCGCGCGCTGACCGACGAAGCGCCGCTCTACCGCCGTCCGGTCCGCGAGCCCGCGTGGCAGCGCGCCGTGCAAACGCTCGCGCTCGAGCCACTGACCCCGGTGCCCGCGGATCGGGCGTTCGCCGCGCTCCTCGCCTCGCCGGTCATCGCCAGCAAGCACTGGGCGTACGGGCAGTACGATCACACGGTTGGCACCAATACCATCGCCCGGCCAGGGAGCTCGGCGGCCGTGGTGCGGATCAAGGGCAGCCGCCGCGGCTTGGCCGTGTCGGTCGATGGCAACGGCCGGTTCTGCTACCTCGACCCGTATCGCGGTGCGATGCTCGCGGTGGCCGAGGCCTCGCGCAACGTCGCCTGTGCGGGCGGGGAGCCCGTGGGGGCGACCAACAACCTCAACTTCGGCAATCCCGAGCGGCCGGAGATCATGTGGCAGTTGGTGGAGGCGGTGCGTGGCATCGGTGATGCCTGCCGCGCGCTCGACATCCCGATCACCGGCGGCAATGTCAGCCTGTACAACGAGACCGAGGGCGAGGCCATCTACCCGACGCCGGTGCTGGGCGTCGTCGGCGTGCTCGAGGACGCCGCGAAGACGACGTCGCGCCGCTTTACCAGGGACGGCGCGCACGTGGTGCTGCTCGGGGAGAGCCGCGGGGAGCTCGGCGGCAGCGAGTATCTGGCCGTGCTGCACGATCGGGTCGCCGGGACGCCGCCGCTGCTCGACCTGGAGGCCGAACGCGCGCTGCAGGGTCTGGTCGTCAACGCGATTCGCGACGGGCTGGTCGAATCGGCCCACGACTGCGCCGAGGGCGGCCTCGCGGTCACGCTTGCCGAGTGCTGTTTCGATACCCCCTTCGGCGTGGTCGCCGACGTCGCCGCCGCCGGCAGCGTGCCGGACGCGTGGCGGGTGCCGGCGGCGCTGTTCGGGGAATCGGCGACGCGCGTGGTGGTATCGGCGGACACAGGCAGGCTCGAGGCGCTCCTGGCCGCTGCCCGCGAGGCAGGAGTGCCGGCGGCGGTAATCGGGCGGGTGGGCACGGATCGCATTCGCCTCGCGGTCGATGGCGTCGTCGCCGTCGACGTCGCGCGCGCGGAGGCGGACGCGATCTGGAGCACCGCGATTGCGCAGAAAATGGATCGGTAGGCGAAGCACGGCTCGGTAACGGCAGGCACGGCGGGAACACACACGATGTTCGACAAGTTTCGCGAGGAGTGCGGCGTCTTCGGCATCTACGGGCACAGCGAGGCCGCCAAGATGGCGTATCTCGGCCTCTACGCGCTGCAGCACCGCGGCCAGGAGAGCGCCGGGATCGCCACCGCCGACGGGGGACGGATCCGCGCGGTCCGCGAGATGGGCTACGTCAACGACATCTTCGACCACGAGACCCTGGCGACGCTGCCCGGTCATCTCGCCATCGGCCATACCCGCTACTCGACCGCCGGCGAGAGCAAGCTGTCGAACGCGCAGCCGATCGTCATCGACTGCGTGCACGGCCAGGTCGCCGTCTGTCACAACGGCAATATCGTCAACGCCAACGAGATTCGCGATCGCCTGGTGAAAGAAGGGTCGATCTTCCAGACCAACAGCGATACCGAAGTGCTGGTGCACCTGTATGCGAAGTCGGTGGCCGGCGGCTTCGACGACGCGCTGGTCGAGTCGATCGCGCAGTTGTCGGGGGCATTTTCCTTCGCCGTCCTGACCAAGGATCACCTGCTCGCGGCGCGCGACCCGCACGGCTTCCGGCCGCTCGCGATCGGCCGGCTCGGCGAAGCCTGGGTCGTGTGCTCCGAGACCTGCGCGCTCGATCTGATCAACGCCACCTACGTCCGCGACGTCGAACCCGGCGAAGTCGTGGTCATCGGCGCCCAACGGCCTGACCTCGCGGCGGGCCTTCCCGCCGGCGCGGCTGTCGCACTGCGTCTTCGAGCACGTCTACTTCGCGCGCCCGGACAGCGAGGTCTTCGGTCAGAGCGTCAACGAGGTGCGCACCAACCTCGGACGCCTGCTCGCGCGTGAGACCGCGGTGCCTGCCGACGTGGTCGTCCCCATCCCCGACTCCGGCGTCTGTGCCGGCATCGGCTACGCGGAGGAGGCGCAGCTGCCGCTGCGCTTCGGGCTGATCCGCAATCACTACGTCGGTCGCACGTTCATCGAGCCGGCGCAGGCCATCCGTCATTTCGGCGTGAAGGTGAAGCTCAATCCGGTGAAGAGCATCATCACCGGCAAGCGCGTCGTGCTCATCGACGATTCCCTCGTGCGCGGCACGACGAGCCGGAAGATCGTCAAGATGGTGCGGGCGACCGGCGCGACCGAGGTGCACCTGCGCATCAGTTGCCCGCCGACGGTGTCGCCCTGTTTCTATGGCGTGGACACCCCGCGGCGCAGCGAGCTGATCGCCGCCACGCATTCGCTCGAGGAGATCCGCAAGTACGTGGGCGCCGACACCGTGGGCTACCTCAGCATGAACGGACTGCTCGAGGCGGTCGGCCCGCGGCAACAGAGTTACTGCACCTCGTGCTATACAGGGCAGTACCCGGTGGCGTTCCCGCGCGACGAACACGCCTACCTGCAACTCACCCTGAAACTGGATGGCAAAAAGCTCCCTCTGCCCGAAGAAGAACCGGAAATCGTCGTCTGACGTGCGGCGGCGGATCGGGCTGGCGGTGTCGCTGTCGTGTGTCGTCGGCGCCATGGCCGGCGCGGCCCATGTCCAGGAGCGCGGTCCGGAAGCGACGTCGGCGCCGGCGCTGAACGCGGCAATCGCCCGGCTCGGCGACGTGGACTACGCCGCGCGCACCAAGGCCGGCCGCGTCGTCCGCCGGGCGCCGGCGGCGCAGGCCGTCCCGGCGCTGCTCGCCGCCGTACGCGACCACCCGGACGGATATATCCGCTTCAAGAGCCTGGTCCTGTTGACCGGCTTCAACGACCCGCGCGCCGCCGACGCCATGATCGAGGCGCTCGATTCGCCCAACGATCGTCTGCGCGAAGTGGCCTACGGCTACTTCGAGCGTCATCCCAATCGCGCCCTGGCGCTCCGCTTCCTCGCGGCGCTGCAGAAGGAAGACGGCGAGTTCGTGCGCCCGTCGCTGGTGCGCGCGTTGGCGGCCATCGGCGACGACGTGAAGGTGCGCGACGCCCTGCTCATCGACGTCACCCGCGGCGTCGATCACTTCCGCAGCACCGTCATCGAGGCGCTGGGCGATTTCAAGCACGCCTACGCCATCCCGAAGTTGACCGAGGTCGCAAAGCTCGAGGGCCCGTTGCAGGACGACGCGGTGATCGCCCTGGGCATGATCGGCGACAAGCAGGCGCTGCCGTCGCTGGCGGCGCTGCAGCGGGCCGGCGGGCGGTCGCTGCAGCCGACGGTGGCAGCGGCGATCTGCCTGCTCGGCGTCAACTGCTCCTCCCACCTTGGCTACCTGCAGAAGGTGCTGCGCTTCGCCGACGACAATCCCGGCTATCAGGAGCTGGTGCGGGCGGCGGCGGCCGGCCTCGGCGCCATCGCCATCAAGGGCAACGCCGAGGCGCTCACCATGCTGCTCGCCGACGGCATCCCGTCGCGCGACCCGATCCGCGCGCCGCTCGCGCTGGCGGTGGCAAAGGTGGCGCTGCGCAACACGCCGCTGCTGATCGAGGTGCTGCAGACGCAGGCCGATCAGGCCGGGGCGATCAGCCTGCTGGCGGAAGGCTTCGACATGCTGGAGGAGGATCTCGAAGAGGAGCAGTTCTTCGTGGCCGTGCGGCGCGGCTACTGGGCGGCGCCCGACGGCTCGGCCACCCGCAAGTTGTCGGAGCAGCTGATCACGAAGCTGGATTTCTGACCGGGGGCCAATGGATTACAAATCGTCCGGCGTGGACATCGAGGCCGGCACCGAGACGGTGCGCCGCATCAAGGAGCTGGCGCGCTCGACGTTCACCGCCGGCGTGCTCTCCGAGATCGGGTCGTTCGGCGGACTGTTCCGCATCGATCCGACCGCCTGGAAGGACCCCATCCTCGTGTCGAGTGCCGACGGCGTCGGCACCAAGCTGAAGGTGGCGTTCCTGGCCAATGCCCATGCGACGGTGGGGCTCGACCTCGTCAATCACTGCGTCAACGACATCCTGGTGCAGGGGGCGCGGCCGCTGTTCTTCCTCGACTACCTCGCGACCGGCCGGCTCGAGCCGGACGTCGCGGAGCGGATCGTCGAGGGCCTCGCGCGCGGGTGTCGCGAGAACGGCTGCGCCCTGCTCGGGGGCGAGACCGCCGAGATGCCCGGGTTCTACGCCGACGGCGAATACGATCTCGCCGGCTTCATCGTCGGGGCGGTGGACAAGGAGACGCTGGTCGACGGCCGCAGCATCGCCATCGGCGACGTGTTGATCGGGTTGCCGTCGAGCGGGCTGCATACGAATGGCTATTCCCTGGCCCGTCGGATTGTCTTCGACCATCTGGGTCTCGGTGTCGACGCCGTGGTCGAGGAGCTGGGCGGCGAGTCGATTGGCGCGGTGCTGCTGACACCGCACCGGTCGTATCTGCAGGCGGTATTTCCCGTCGTCGCGAAAGGTGCGGTGAAGGGGCTGGCGCACATCACCGGCGGCGGCCTCACCGACAACATCCCGCGCGTGCTGCCGGAAGGCACGGCGGCACGCATCGATCGCGCGGCGTGGGAGGTGCCTCCGCTGTTTCGCTGGCTGCAGCGGTGTGGGGACGTGGCCGACGAGGAGATGGTGCGGACGTTCAACATGGGCATCGGGATGGTGCTGGTCTGCACGCCGGCCCTGGTCGATCCGGTCCTCGACGACCTGCGCGCCCGCCACGAGTCGCCGGTGATCCTCGGCGACATCATCTCCGGCGCCCGCACAGTCGTTTACGAAAAAGGGGTCGGGTCTATTTGAAAAAAGTGCCGCGCGCGCTCTCGCGCCTGGCAGAAACTGCCATCCGCTAATCGCCGTTGCGGCGGGGCCGGCCTCGGGACCGGAAGAACCCGGGAATTCCCAAGGTTTTCGCGACTTCCTCCTGCCAACGCGCGTTACCCAGCGCGCAACCGTTGTTCACACACCGCCGGATGGTGGCAATCTCCGCCGCGGATTGTGGCTCGTTGACGTAGGCCGTCCACTGGGGAGGCCGCTCGACCGGCCATTCCGCCAGCGGCAGCGAGCTCTTCACGACATCGCGGTGGTAGAAACTGCCCCATCGCCAGTCCTGCGCGGCGCCGACCAGCCTGGCCCGAACCGGGTTGCGCTCGACGTAGCGGAGAACGGTGAGGAAATGTTCGTCCGCGTGCACGGGAATGGCCTTGTAGCGTCCTTGATAAACGACGCCCTCACCCACCGTGTCGTGAGCCATGCGCCAGCGGATCGCGTGCGTCCCGGTGAGCCACTTCATGAAGCGGGGAAGCTGCGCATCGGTCTCCGGGTGCGCGATCAGGTGAAAGTGATTGGGCATCGCGCAGAAACTGAGCAATCGTATTGGTTGGTGGTCGAGCGCCTCGCGCAGGACTTGAACGAAGGCATCGTAGTCGGCGGGGCCTTCGAAGAGCGGCCCTCGCCGGGCGCTTCGATTCATGACGTGGTAAACGAATCCGGCCATTCCAGCGCGTCGTCGACGGGGCATAATGGAGGCACCGCAGCAAAGCGAATGCCGGGTGCACCACGCTGGTGAATCACGCAAATTTCGCGACGGCTGCGGCGGTGTCTGGCAGTTTCTTCAAATAGACCCGACCCCTTTGTGGAAAAACGACTGGGCGTACTGATCTCGGGGCGCGGGTCGAACTTGCAGGCGATCATCGACGCCATCGCCGATCAGCGGCTGGGCGCGCGCATCGCCGTCGTGATCTCGAACGTCGCGCACGCCGCCGGCCTGGATCGCGCGCGGGCGGCCGGCATCGACGCGCGGGTCATTCCCTCCGGCGCTGGGACGACCCGCGCGGCATTCGACCAGCGCCTCGCCGCCGCCCTGCACGAGCATCAGGTCGACCTGGTGTGCCTCGCCGGATTCATGCGCCTGCTGTCGCCCGCCTTCGTCGATGCGTTCTCCAACCGCATTCTCAACGTCCATCCCTCGCTGCTGCCGGCGTTCCCCGGCGTGGACGCGACGCGGCAGGCCCTCGAGCATGGCGCGAAGGTGACGGGCGCGACGGTCCATCTGGTCACGGCCGACCTCGACGCGGGGCCGATCGTGCTGCAGGCGCCGGTGCCGATTCTCGACACCGACACCGCCGAGACGCTGGCGGCGCGCGTGCTGGAACAAGAACATCGCCTGTACCCGCGCGCGATCCAGCTGCTGCTGGCCGGCGGCTGGCGCATCGAGGGCCGGCGCTTCATCGCCCCGTCCGAATCCGCCCGGACATCCTGAGGCGACCCGCCGCTAGCGCGGAAAGGTCGTCCGCAGCGTCAGGACGGCGACGTCCGGGGGGCAGTTGATGCGCACGGGCACATAGACCGTGCCCACCCCGCGCGTGACGAACAGTGAGGTATTGAGCTCGCGGGCGAATCCGGCGAGCACCGGAAACTCCCGCGCGGCAATGGCGCCGACGCCGGGCAGCAGCATCTGCCCGCCGTGGGTGTGCCCCGACAGGACCAGCGGCACGTCCAGCAGGGCGGCCTGCGCCAGTCGCCGCGGGTCGTGCGCCAGCAGGATCGTGGTCGGTCCGGTGCCCTTCAGCACCTGGGTCAGGTGCTGGATCCGGCGGGTCCAGAACCGGATGCCGACCAGGTCCACGGGCTCCTGCCGGATCGAGACGGTGGTGCGCTGATCCTTCAGCACGGCGAAGCCCTGTCGCGCCAGCGCCGCCGGCATGTCGCGGTCGTCGTCGTGATTGCCGAGGACGGCATACGATCCGCAGGGCGCCGCCGCCAGCGGCGCGAGCAGCTCCGCCACCGGTTCGACGAAGGCGCGATCCCCGAACGTGACGTAATCGCCGCCGAGGACGACGAGATCCGGACGGGCCGCGTGCAGCAGGTCGACGGCGCGGGCGACCTGTGCTGCCGCCACGGTGTTGCTGTGGTGAATGTCGCTGATGAGGCCGAGTCGAAGGCCGTCGAGCGCCGGAGGCAGGCCGGACACCGGGACGTCCTGCTCGAGACGCACGAGTCGATGCCGCTCGTACGCCGCCCCGTAGGCCACTGGCCCTGCCAACAGGCCGACGCCGGTGGCGACGACCGCACGCAGCGCGTCACGGCGAGTGATGCGCATCTGCCAAGCAGTATACGTGTCAGCCTGCGGCCCGCGTCATAATGCGGGCGATGCCATTGCTGGACGAGCTCGGCTGGCGCGGGATGGTGCACGATCTCACCGAGGGCCTCGCCGATGCGCTCTCGGCGGCGCCAGTCACCGCCTACATCGGCTTCGACCCGACCGCGCCGAGCCTGCACGTCGGCTCGCTGCTCACGCTCATGGGCCTCGCGCGGCTGCAGCGTTTCGGGCACCGGCCGATCGCGCTGGTCGGCGGCGGCACCGGCCTCATCGGCGATCCCAGCGGCAAGAGCCAGGAGCGGGTGCTGCTGACGTTCGAGCAGGTTGACGCCAATGCCCAGGGGATTCGCCGTCAGCTCGAGCGCTTCCTCGATTTCTCGCCGGCGCTGTCGAACGCGGCGCTGCTGCGCAACAACGTGGACTGGCTGCGTCCGGTCGGCTTCCTCGATTTCCTGCGCGATGTCGGCAAGCACTTCACCGTCAACTACATGATGTCGAAGGAGTCGGTGAAGCGCCGGCTGGACGGCGCCGACGGCCTCAGCTTCACCGAGTTCAGCTATCAGCTGCTGCAGGCCTATGACTACCTGGTGCTGCACGACCGCGATCGCTGTTCGTTGCAGTTGGGCGGCACCGATCAATGGGGCAACATCACGGCGGGCTGCGAACTGATCCGCAAGGTCCGCGCGGCGCGCGTGCACGGGCTGGTCTGGCCGCTGATGACGACGGCGAGCGGCGGGAAGTTCGGGAAGACGGAAGCGGGAACCGTGTGGCTGGATGCCGGGTTGACCTCGCCGTTCCGCTTCTACCAGTTCTGGCTGGCCACCGACGACGCCGACGTGGTGCGCTATCTCAAGCTGTTCACGTGGCTCGATCGCGCCACGATCGAGGGGCTCGCCCGCGACCTGGCGTCGGCACCCGAGCAGCGCGCGGCGCAGCGCACGCTGGCCCGCGAGGTCACGACGCTGGTGCACGGAGCGGGCGAGACGAGCCGGGCC
>OY970174.1:4357500-5350129 GCA_963707795.1 uncultured Acidobacteriota bacterium
CAGGGCTCTGCGAAGTCGAAAACGACGTATAGGGTCTGACGCCTGCCCGGTGCCGGAAGGTTAAAAGGAGAGGTTAGCCGCAAGGCGACGCCTTGAATTGAAGCCCCGGTAAACGGCGGCCGTAACTATAACGGTCCTAAGGTAGCGAAATTCCTTGTCGGGTAAGTTCCGACCTGCACGAATGGCGTAACGATTTGAGCGCTGTCTCAACGTGGAACACTGCGAATTTGTGGTACCGGTGAAGACGCCGGTTGCCCGCCGTAAGACGAAAAGACCCCGTGCACCTTTACTGCACCTTAGTAGTGAGTGCTGGCGTCGTATGCGCAGGATAGGTGGGAGGCTTTGAACCCAGGCTTTCGGGCTTGGGGGAGCCAACGGTGAGATACCACCCTTACGACTCCGACGTTCTAACCGCAACCCGTCATCCGGGTTCGGGACACTGCTAGGCGGGTAGTTTGACTGGGGCGGTCGCCTCCTAAACGGTAACGGAGGCGCACGAAGGTTCGCTCAGGCTGTTTGGAAATCAGCCATAGAGTGCAAAGGCATAAGCGAGCTTAACTGCGAGACACACACGTCGAGCAGATGCGAAAGCAGGTCTTAGTGATCCGGTGGTCCCGCATGGAAGGGCCATCGCTCAACGGATAAAAGGTACGCCGGGGATAACAGGCTGATCTGGGCCAAGAGTTCACATCGACGCCCAGGTTTGGCACCTCGATGTCGGCTCATCGCATCCTGGAGCTGTAGCAGGTTCCAAGGGTCCGGCTGTTCGCCGGTTAAAGCGGTACGTGAGCTGGGTTTAGAACGTCGCGAGACAGTTCGGTCTCTATCTACGGTGGGCGCAGGAAATTTGAGAGGGTCTGACCTTAGTACGAGAGGACCGGGTTGGACGGACCTCTAGTGTACCAGTTATCACGCCAGTGGTAGCGCTGGGTAGCTAAGTCCGGACGGGAGAAACGCTGAATGCATCTAAGCGTGAAACCCTCCTCAAGATGAGATTTCCCTGGATCTTCGGATCCCTGAAGGCTCCTGGTAGACCACCAGGTATATAGGTTGGGTGTGTAAGCGTGGTAACACGTTCAGCTGACCAATACTAATCAGCCGTGAGGCTTGACCATTCACTTACTTGCTGTGGGTGTGTGATCAAACAACTATCGATGGGTTTGCGGGGTATTCGGTTCGGGTCTCCAGAGGCATCCGCCTCCGGCGACCGGTTCTTTGACAAGATGATCTGGGACGATCCACCTCCGCGCCTCACGGCGCTTCGGTGGACAAGCCCGCGGCTCGCTAGCGCCGCGCATGGGCCTGTCCGCCGTCGCTTGCGCGAGCAAGCGAAGGTGGGACCCCAGACACCCAATTCGACGGCTTCGGCCACACGCCGATGCCGTCGTCAGGTTTCCCGGTGGTCATAGGAGCAGGGTCACACCCGTTCCCATTCCGAACACGGAAGTTAAGCTTGCTACCGCCGATGGTACTGCGTGCGTAGGTGCGTGGGAGAGTAGGTCGCTGCCGGGATTATTCTGCGGGCCCTGAGACTCGAACGAGTCTCAGGGCCTTTTTCTTTGTACCCGCCCCTGGCCACTCCCCCGTGGGCCGTCTGACACCTACCCCAACCGTGTTCCGCCAGCCCGTTGAGCCGATAGATAGGTCGCACGCATCCGGCGCTCCACAGTACCCGCCGGTCTTCGCCGGTCCGGAGCTGCACACTGCGACACGGAATCTGAGTATCAAAACGGGTACTCAGCCGTATTCTCCTTGTCACGGTACTTTGTGTCGCTTAGAGTCTCTCGAGTGACACCCTCGACACTCACAGCCGTCTCCCTCCCGCGGGGGCAGGAGTGACTGTAAGTGAGAGGGCGAAGCTGTAGTTACAGGCGATCACCTGCGTCCGCCAATCCAATCCAGCCAAGTCTTGCGGCCGAACGGATAGGCGACTCTCCTGTTCCATACTGTCGTGAATGGATTTGCTGGTACCTCAGAGTACCAGGCTCGTGCGGCTCGACTGTAACGGATGGGTCGAAGGGCCCTCTCGCCTCCTGGCATCAACCACTTCTCCATGACGGCTACACAATCGAGGGGCCTCGCGCTGCTCGTGGCCCTGATCCCGATCGGCTGCGGAGCCCCCGCGGCCGGTCCAGCCGGCACCACGGTCACGCCTGTCTACGCGCAGGACACCGGGCGGCTCGAGCAGATCGTCTCGGACCGCAACGGCGACGGCGCCATTGATACCCGCGCCTATATGGACGGATCGCGCCTCGAGCGCATCGAGATCGATCGCAACCGCGACCGCCGGGCCGATCGGTGGGAGTACTACAACGCGCCGGCACGCCCAGGCGCGGCGGTGGAGATCGAGCGTGCCGAGGAAGCCAACGGCCCAGACGATCAGGTGACGCGCCGCGAGTTCTACCAGGGAGGCGTCGTGCTGCGTGTCGAAGAAGACACCGACGGCGATGGCCGTGTCGACAAGTGGGAGCATTTCGACCGCGGCCAGCTCACGTTGATCGACCTCGACCTGCAGGGCGGCGGCTTTCCCGACCGCCGCATGCACTATCGCCGTGACGGGACGGTCGAAGCGGTCGAAGTCGCCACGGAGCGTGGCGGCGCCTGGCAGCCATTCACCCCCCCGACCAGATGAGCCGGTCGACCGCCGCGGCGGGAGCACTCTGGTCCGAGCCCAACATCGGACCCACGGCGATCCTGTACCTGGCGCACGCGACGCTGCGGCAGGCCGCCGTGGTCGATCGCCTGCGGCAGACGGGTTTGCGAGTCACCCTCGCCGATGACCTCGCCCAGGCCTTGCAGCAGCTCGCGACACGCAGCTATCCGGTCTGTCTCGTCGACCTGGCCGCAGATCGCTCGCCGCTCGCCGCGATCCGCGCCATTCGCGCGCAGCACGCCAACACGCCGGTCGCCGGGCTCTTCGATGCCGCCAACCCGCTGCGCGCCGCCGAGGCGCTGCATGCGGGCGCCATCGACCTGCTGCCGTGGCCGTTCGACGAGCGTGAGGCGAGCACCCTGATCGCCAACGCGCGCGATTTGATCGCCGTCGCCGAATGCGGCGGCAGCGTGCGACCGGCCACCGGCGACACGCTGGTCGCCCAGTCGCCCGCCATGCGGCGCATCACCGAGCTCATCAAGCAGGCCGCCGGCGGGCGCGCCGGCGTCTGCATTTCCGGCGAACCGGGCTCCGGCCGCACGCTGGTCGCCCGCGTGATTCATGGGTTGGGGAACCACGCCGGCACCCGCCCGTTCGTCACCGAGGATTGCGCCGGCGACACGCCACACGAACTCGAGCGGCGGCTCTTCGGATCGTCGGTGAGTGGCGCGAACGGCCCGGGGAAGGCTGCCCCCGAGCCGGTCGGTCGCGGCGGCGCGCTCTACCTCGCGCGCGGCGGCACCCTGCTGCTGCGCAACCTGGCCGAGGCGCCCGCCCGTCTTCAGGCGCGGCTGGCCCGGGTGTTCCGCGACCGCGAAGCGGCGCTGGCGGGCAGCAAGCGCGGGTCGATCGAACTCGACATCCAGCCCGTCGCCACGCTGGACAGCGGCGTGGACGGGGCCGTGGCCGATGGCCGCCTGCGCCTCGACCTCTTCCGGCAAGTCGCCCAGGTCCGTATCGACATGCCGGCGTTGCGGCGGCGGCGCGAGGACATTCCGCTGCTGGCGGTGCAGATGCTGCAGCAGTCGTGTCGCGCGCTGGGGGTGTCCGACAAGTCCCTCAGCCGGGCGGTCATCCAGGTCCTGACCGCCCTGCCGTGGAGCGGGAACGCCACGGAACTGCGCGCACTCATCGACACGTTGGTCCAGGCCGCGGACGGGCCGGTGATTCGCCTCGAAGATCTGCTCGAGCACGCCAGGCTCGACGGCGGCGCCGATCCGGTCGATGCCGGAGCGACGCTGCGCGACGCCAAGGCGCGATTCGAGCGCGACTGTATCAGCGCAGTACTCGCCCGGCACCACGGCCGCGTCCCCGAGGCAGCCAGGGCCCTCGGGATTCAGCGGACCAATCTTTACCGCAAGATTCGGCAGCTCAACGTAGCGCGTTCCCTGTTATCGGCCCGCCGCTGACGATGTATCAAAAGCGCGACACAAGGTCGATACAGGAACTCGATAGGACTCTTGACACCTCAAGCTCTGCTGCCCCAGGATCGACTCTCGCGCAATTGCGCGGGGCAGGTCTCGAAGCATCCTGCGCATCATGGAGTAGGCCAATGATTCGACGCGTTATTGCAACGGGCCTTGCGACCGTCCTCGCAATCGGCGTTTCTCCGCTCCTGCTGGCCCAGCAGGGCACCATCAGCGGCCGCGCCGACGACGAGGCTCGCCGGCCCTACACCGATTACTCGGTGCAGTTGATGGACCTCACGACCAACCAGATCGCGGCGACGGTGCCGCTCGACGCGCAGGGCCAGTTCGGCTTCACCGGTGTCGCGCCGGACAAGCGTTACCTGGTGCAGCTGTACCATCTCCGCGAGAACCGGGTGGTCTGCACCGAGGGGCCCTACGCCATCAACGCCCCGAACATGTTGAGCAGGACCGACGTCGACATCGACTGCGGGAAGCCTCCGGCTCTGTGGCTGCTCGCGGCCGCCGCCGGGGTGGCCGCCACCGTGGCTCTGGCGACCCAGAGCAACAGCCAGTAGCGTTCATCCGGTCGGGCACGGGCATCTCGCCCGGCCCCCTTCGCTGACGGCGCCTGCCGTCGGCGATCGCCTCGTCAGACCATCCGGCGCCGCGCGGCCTCCGCCGTCGGCGCCGCATGCAGCCCAGTCCGTCAACGTGTTTCGACTCACATCCATCTTTCTCGCCTTCCTGCTGACGCTCGTCGTCCCGGCGGCGCTGGGCGCCCAGGTCGTGGAGGACGAGACGCGCGACCGGTTCCTGTTCGGCCCGCTTGGCCTGACGCCGCGGATCGCGCTGAAGGACGTGGGCTTCGACACCAACCCGCGCAACCAGCCCGGGGTGGACGATCGGGATTTCACGTTCACGCTCGAGCCCGGGCTCGATTCGTCGCTCCGGGTCGGCCGTGGCCGGGTGAGCGGCAAGACCACGGTCGAGTGGCTCTACTACAACGAGTCGAGCAGCGAGCGATCGTTCAACTTCAACCAGGAAGCGCGCGCCGAACTGACGCTGAACCGGATCCGGCCGTATGCGTTTGGCGCGTACCTGCGCACGCGTCAACGTCCGACGCCCGAGATCGACCAACGGGTGCAGCAGAACACGGTCAACGCCGGTGTCGGCACGCGGCTCTACCTCGGGTCGCGGCTGCGGCTCGACCTCGAAGGGCGCCGGACGCAGTTCGAGTTCGGCGAAGGCGAGCATGGCGACGCGGTCGTGGCCAGCGCGCTCAACCGGGATTCGGACGCCGCCACCGTGATCGGCCGGTTCGTCCTCACTCCGCTGACGACGTTCCTGGTCCGCTCGGAGCTGCAGCAGGACCGTTTCGAGTTCTCGCCGGTCCGCGACAACGACAGCCTGCTGGTGATGCCCGGCTTCGAGCTCAAGCCATCGGCGCTCATCTCTGGACTGGTGATGGTCGGCATGCGCCGCCTGGACGCCCGCGATGCGACGGTCCCGGATTACACCGGACTGGTCGCCCAGGTCGATGCCCAGCACGTCGTGCGCGACTCGACGCAGCTCAATCTGCGCGTCGAGCGCGACGTGGTCTATTCGATCGAGACCGAGCAGCCGTACTACGTGCAGAACGGCGGCACGTTCTCGGTGCTGCAGACGCTCGGGCTGCACTGGTATGTCGTTGGGCGGCTCGGAGAAACGCGTCTGAACTATCGCGACTTCCTGCCGGCGGTGCCGGACGTGGGCGCCGTGACGTCGGCACGCCGCGATCGCGTGCAGCTGCGCGGCGTCGGACTCGGCCGGCGGCTCGGCCAGGATCTGCGGGTCGGCTTCGACCTGAACTACGTCCGCCGCCGATCGACGCACGCGTCATCCGAATACGAGGGTTACAGGGTCGGAGGTTCTATCAGCTATGGCATACAGACACGGTAGGGGACGCTGGCTTGCGATCGCGGTGCTGCTGGCCGCCGGCGCCGCCGCGGCCGCGCAGGGCGCCCAGAGAATCGCGCCGCGCGACCAGCTGACGGTCGCCGTCTTCGGCGTGGACGCGCTCTCGGGCAAGTATCCGGTCGGCGCCGATGGCACCATCACGTTCCCGCACCTGGGCACGGTGGCGGTCGCCGGGCAGACGACGCGGGACGTCGAGGCGCACCTGACCCGCAGCCTCAAGGAGGCGGGATATCTGGTGAACCCGCAAGTGACCGTCGAGCTCGAGCAGACGGCGAACAAGCGGGTCATCGTGACCGGCGCGGTCCGTTCGCCCGGCCAGCTGCCCTTCGGCGGCGAGCTCACGCTGTTCGAGGCGCTCGCGCTCGCCGGGTCGACAACGCCGGAAGCCGGCGACCTGGTGATCGTGCTGCGCGCCGGCGCCACCGGCGCGAGTGCGGGCGGCGCGGGTGCGAGCGGTGCGAGCGCGCCGGCGAGCGACGAAGAAGGCGAGCAGGTCATCGAGGTCAGCCTGACCGAGCTGCAGAGCGGGCGCTTCGCCGACAACGTCACGCTGCACGATGGCGATCACATCGTCGTGCCGCGCGCCCAGCAGGTGTTCATCAACGGGCAGGTGCGGAGCCCGGGCGCGTACAGCGTGCCGAGCGGCGCCACGGTGCTGCAGGCGATCACGCTCGCCGGCGGCCTGAGCGACCGCGGCACCTATCGTGGCATCAAGATCCTCCGCGACAAGAAAGAGTTGAAGAACGTCAAGCAGGACACGGTCGTCCGGCCTGGCGACACGATCATCGTCAAGGCGAGCCCCTTCTAGGACAGCGATCATGGCGACTTATTCAGGTCCCCGGCAACGACACGCATCGGATTCGTGGTGGCATCCCACCGACTATGTGCGCATTCTCTACAAGCGGCGGTGGGTGGCCATCCCGGCGTTTCTGCTGGTGTTCGTCTCGGGGGCGCTGGAGACCATCCGTGCGGTGCCGATCTACGAGGCGCGCACGCAGCTGCTGATCGAGCGCGACAGCCGGCGTCCGACATCGATTGACGCCGCGCTGCAGGATCCGGGCGGCGGCTACTACGACGACGGCTTCTACTTCACCCAGTACAAGATCATCCAGAGCCGTTCGATGGCGCTGCGCACCGTGGAGGCCCTCGACGCGCAGGGCAAGCCGGAGAAAGTGCCGGCGCCGAGCGGCTTCTCGTTCAGCCTCACCGGTCTGGTCGGCAGCGGCCTGTCCACGGTCATCGGGCTGGTGGCGACGCGCCCGGCGCCGGCGGCGCCGCGGGCCGATTCGGAGGCGGAGGCGGCTACGGCGGTCGAGACCGCGGCGCAGTCGGCGCGGGTCGGGCGGTTCCTCGCGCAGCTGACGGTGACCGGCGTCCGCAACTCCAGCCTCGTCGATTCTCGCGTTCCGGTCGCCCGACGCCGAGTTCGCGGCGCGGGCCGTGAACGAGCTGGCCAACCAGTACCGACTGCGCAACCTGGACTCGCGCACCCTGGCGTCGAAGGAGGCCAATGACTTCCTCAGCGAGCAGCTCGCGGAGCAGCGCACGAAGCTGGCGGAGAGCGAGGCGGCATTGGTGCGCTATCGCGAGACCCACAATGCCGCGTCGGTAGACGATCGGCAGAACATCGTCGTGCAGAAACTGACCGAGCTCAACGCCCAGGTCACCCGGGCGAAGATCGAGCGGCTCGACAAGCAGGCGGTCTACAACCAGCTGGAGAGCGTGCGCAAGACCGGCGGCTCGCTCGAAACCGTGCCGCTCGTCCTTGCCAACGAAGTCGTGCAGAAGCTGCGCATCGAGATCGCCGGGCTGGAAGAGAAGCGGGCGCAGATGGCGGCGCAGTACGGACCCAACTGGCCGCCGATGGTGACGCTGGCGAGCAGCATCGAGAATGCCCGCGCGCGGCTGACCCACGAGATGGACGCCGTCGTCGGCGCCGTGCGCAACGACTACCTCGCGGCGCAGGCCAAGGAGAACGCCCTGGTCGGCGCGCTGGAGGCGCAGAAGGGCGAGGCGCAGGGCCTCGATCGCAAATCGGTCGAGTACGCCGCGCTCGAGCGTGATGCCGCCGGCAACCGCCAGCTCTACGAGAACCTGATGCAGCGGGCGAAGGAAACCGGCGTCTCCGGCCAGTTCCGCAGCAGCAACGTGGAGATCGTCGACGCCGCCGAGACGCCGGGCTGGCCGGTGCTGCCCAACGTGCAGCGCGACCTGATGGTGGCGTCGTTGATGGGCCTGTTGCTGGCGATGGGTCTGGTGATCGGCTTCGAGTACTTCGACAGCCGCATCAAGTCTCCGGACGAGATCAAGGCCCACCTCGGCCTGCCGTTCCTCGGCCTGGTGCCGTCGGTGGAGTCCAAGGACGGCGAGCCGGTGCTGGTGTCCTCGCCGACGGCGCCGCCGCATTTCGCCGAGGCGATCAAGGCCATCCGCACCGCCGTCGTGTTCTCGTCGGCCGACGAGGGGGCGCGGTCCATCGTGGTGACCAGCACGGCGCCCGGCGAGGGGAAGACGCTGGTGTCGAGCAACCTGGCGGTGGCGCTGGCGCAGGCGGAGCAGCGAACGCTCATCATCGACTGCGACATGCGCCGCCCGCGCATTCACGAGATGTTCGGGGGCGCACAGGAGCCGGGCGTGTCCAACGTGCTGGTCGGAACCTCGCAGCTCGCCGAGGTGGTGCGCCGCACGGAGATCCCCAACCTGAGCGTCATGTCGGCGGGCCACATCCCGCCCAACCCCGCGGAGCTGCTCGGGTCGCCGCGGTTCCGCGAGCTCATCGCCAAGCTGCGCAGCCACTTCGACTGGATCATCATCGATGCCCCGCCGGTGATGGCGGTGACCGACGCGGCGGTGATCGGCAACCACGCGACCGGCGTGGTGTTCGTCGTCGGCGCCGAGATGACGTCGCGCCGCCATGCGTCGGTGGCCATCGAGCAACTGGCGGCGGCCAAGGCGCATTTCATCGGCGCCGTGCTCAACCGCGCCAACGTCCAGCGCCACGGCTACTATTACGCCACCTACTATCGCAAGGACTACGTGCAGGCCTACACACGGGTCTCCTGAGCGCCGCCGCTCCCGTGGGCCGGGTGGGCGCCGTGCGGCGTCTCCCCGGCCCTCCCTGTTCATGACCACTCCCGCGCTGGTGCAGTCCCCCGTCATCCACATCGCCCCCTCGCGCGCCTGGGCGCCGCTTCGCCTCGGCGAGCTGTGGGCGTTCCGCGAGCTGCTCTACTCCCTCGTGTGGCGCGAGATCACCGTGCGCTACAAGCAGACCGCGCTCGGCATGGCCTGGGCGGTGATCCAGCCGTTTCTCACGATGGTGGTGTTCAGCGTGTTCTTCGGGCGCCTCGCCAACGTCCCCTCCGACGGGGTGCCGTATCCGGTCTTCGCATTCTGTGCGCTCGTGCCGTGGCAGCTGTTCGCGTTCTCGCTGAGTGAATCGAGCAACAGTGTCGTCGCGCACCAGCGCCTGATCACCAAGGTGTACTTTCCGCGGCTGTTGATGCCGATGGCGCCGATCGGCGTCGGGCTGGTCGATTTCACCGTCGCCTTCACCGTGCTGGCGGCGATGTGCGCCTATTACGGCATCACGCCCGGGCTGGCGGTCCTGACGGTGCCGCTGTGGGCGATGCTCGCGGTGCTGACGGCGCTGGCGGTCGGGCTCTGGCTCTCGGCGTTGAACGTGCGCTATCGCGACGTGCGCTACACCGTCCCGTTCCTGATGCAGATCTGGCTCTTCGCGACCCCGGTGGCCTACCCGACGTCGCTGGTGCCCGAGTCGTGGCGCGCCGTGTACGCCCTCAATCCGATGGTGGGCGTCGTGGACGGCTTCCGCTGGGCCCTGCTCGGCAACGCCGAGGCGCCGCAGGTGACCGCACTCGTGTCGGTGGCCACCGTCTCGGTCCTGCTCGTCGGCGGCCTCTACTACTTCCGCCGGATGGAACGGCTGTTCGCGGACCTGGTCTGATGACGGTCGCCATTGACGCACACGGGTTGGGCAAGCAGTACCGGCTGGCGCCGCGGCAGGCGTACGGGACCGTGCGGGAATCGTTGTCGCGGGCCGCGGCGGCGCCCCTGTCGTGGCTGCGGCGCCCGTCGGCGCATGCCGCCGCGGTCGAACCGCCCGAGCTGATCTGGGCGCTCCGCGACGTCTCGTTCGCGATCCCCGCGGGCGAGGTCGTCGGGGTCGTCGGGCGCAACGGATCGGGCAAGTCCACGCTGCTGAAGATCCTGTCCCGCATCACCGAGCCGACGACGGGACACGCGGTGGTCCGCGGCCGCGTCGGCTCGCTGCTCGAGGTCGGCACCGGCTTCCACCCCGAGCTCACCGGCCGCGAGAACGTCTTCCTCAACGGCGCCATCCTCGGCATGCGCCGGGCCGAGATCGCCCGCAAGTTCGACGAGATCGTCGCCTTCGCCGAGGTCGAGCAGTTCATCGACACGCCGGTGAAGCACTACTCGAGCGGCATGCAGATGCGCCTGGCCTTCGCGGTCGCCGCCCACCTCGAGCCCGAGATCCTGCTCGTCGACGAAGTGCTCGCCGTCGGCGATCTCGAGTTCCAGAAGAAGTGCCTCGGCAAGATCGACGACGTGAGCCACGACGGCCGCACCGTGCTGTTCGTGTCGCACCAGATGAACCAGCTGCGCCGGTTGTGCGGACGATGCCTGTGGCTCGATCGCGGGCGCGTCGTGGACTTCGGCGAGACCCGCGACATTCTCACGCGCTACGAGGCCAGTGTCATGGCCCTCGACGCCGCCGGGCCGGAAGCCGCCGGCACGCGCGGGGTGTCGTTCGTCGGCTGGACGATCGGCGCGACCGGCCGGTCGAACTACGTGCTCGACCACTTCGGCCCCGAGACGGTCAGGTTCTTTCTCCGCGTCGGCCGCCCGATCGTCAACGGCCATCACGGCGTGGCGCTGTTCGATCGCGACGGCCGCGTGATGTGGGGGACGGGCACCGACAACCTCCGCCTCGGCCCCGGTCTGTACGAGATCGCCTACGTGCTCACGTTGCCCTTGCGTCCCGGGCCGTACCGCTGGCAGGTCAGCGTCTTCGACCAGGGCCAGTTCATCGAGGGCGGCGACCTCATTCCGGAACTGGGGATTGTCACGCCACCGCTCGGTCACCAGCTCGATGAGTACGCCGGCATGCTGAACCTGCCGTATTCGATCCACATTCGCCGGCTCGACGAAGCGGACCGTTCCGCGCGCGGGACCGAGGTCTTTGCCCGGATTGCCGCCGGCGACCAGTAGCGCATCCTGGCGGGCGCCGTCAGCGCCCCGCCCCGCCCCGGCCGCGATGCCGGGCGCCGGCAGCGGCTTCGTGGATCATCTGGTGCTCGGCGTGCTGCGCGACCTGCACGTCGTCGAGCCCGGCAACATCGATCCGTGGCGGCTGCCGCCGGGCCGCCTCGCCCGGGTGGGCCGCCAGCTGCTGGAGCGTGCGTGGGGGGCCGTCGGCCGCGCCGGCCTGCAGCGACGCGGATACGGCGTCGAGGAGGCCCTGGCGAAGGTCGAGTTCGTCCTGGCCCACCGCGCCGAGCTTGACTGGCTGCACGGCGCGCTCGCCGACCAGCGGTCGCGCGATCTCCTGGGGCGGGTGCTCGCGTACCGGATCCTTGGTGGACGGCATGTCAGGCTGCCGCTGAACACGCCGCAGTACTGGGATGTCCGGCGGCAGGCCCGCGCCAGCCGGCGAACCCCGAACACCGCTGCGGTGGCCGGGGCCGCCCTGCACCTGTTCGAGCCCGGCGGACGCTACGCAGCGCTCCGGCTGCATGCGCAGGAAGCCCATGTCGTCAACACGTTCCTGCTGGAGCAGTATTGCTATCAGCACACGCAGCCGCCGGTCGGCGTGAGGTCTGGCGACGTGGTCCTCGATCTCGGCGGCGGCTGGGGCGACACGGCCTTGTATTTCGCCCACCACGCCGGCCCCGCCGGCCGCGTCTACAGCTTCGAATGCATGCCGGAGAACCAGGCCATCTTCCGCCGCAACCTCGAGCTCAACCCGGAGCTCGCCAGCCGCATCACGCTGGTGCCGGCGGCGGCCTGGTCGGTCTCGGGCGAGACGATTCGCTTCATCGGCGGCGGCCCTTCGAGTCGCGTGATCGGCGAGGGATCCGAGACCGCACGCGTCTCGTCGCTGGCCGTGGACGACTTTGTCCGCGACCATCGCCTCGACCGGGTCGATGTCATCAAGATGGACATCGAGGGATCCGAGGCGCGGGCGCTCGCCGGCGCGCGAGGGACGATCGGGCGTTGCCGGCCGAGGCTGGCCGTGGCGCTCTACCATCGCGACGACGATTTCATCGACATCCCAGCGTGCATCCGTGACTCCGGCGTCGCCTACGACATCTTTCTCGACCACTTCACGATCTACGACGAAGAGACGGTGCTCTTTGCCCAGCCACGAGCGTGAGCGGATGCGCCCGGCGATGACCATGGCTCCGCCCCTCGTCGTCATTGGCGCCGGCGGCCATGCCCGCGTCGCTGCCGACCTGGCGACTCGCGCGCACCACTTCGTGATCGCCGCATTCCTGGACGACGTCCATCCCGAGCGGATGGGGTCGTCGTTCTGCGGGTCGACGATTGTGGGCGATTGCCGCGAGCTCGAGCGGTTGTGGCAGGCGGGCGTCCGCCACGCCTTCGTCGCGGTCGGGCAGAACGAGGCTCGCCTGCGCCTGGCGCTTCGGGCGCGCGCGGCGGGCTTCACCCTGGCGGTGCTGCGCCACCCGAGCGCCGTCTGCGCCGCGGATGCGGCGGTCGGCGCCGGCACGATGCTCGCCGCCGGCAGCATCGTGGCGCCGGCCGCGGTGCTGGGTGATCAGGTGATCGTCAACACGGCGGCCAGCGTCGACCATGAGTGCACCATCGGCGACGGTGTGCACCTTGGCCCCGGCGTGCGCCTCGGTGGCTCGGTCACGGTAGGGCGTGCGGCCTGGATCGGCATCGGCGCCGTCGTCCGCGATCGCGCGACGATCGGGGCTGGCGCCATCGTCGGCGCGGGTGCGGTGGTCGTCGATGACGTTCCCGAGGCGATGGTCGCCTACGGCAATCCGGCCCGCGTGGTGCGGCCCGTGTCCCATGCTGAAGCGGCACTGTACTGATCTGGCGCTGTTCGGCGGTGCGCCGGCGTTCGCCGAGAAGCTGCACGTCGGCCGGCCGAACATCGGCGATCGGGCGCAGTTGCTCGGACGGATCAACGACATCCTCGATCGCCGCTGGCTGACCAACGCCGGCACTTACGTCCAGGAATTCGAGCGTCGCGTCGCCGACCTGGTCGGCGCCCGCCACTGCATCGCGACCTGCAACGGCGCGGTGGCGCTCGAGATCGCGGTCCGCGCCCTCGACCTCGCCGGCGAGGTGATCGTGCCGGCGTTCACGTTCATCGCCACCGCGCACGCGCTGCAGTGGCAGCAGATTAGACCGGTGTTCGCCGACATCGATCCGGCGACCCACCTGGTCGATCCGGGCAGCGTCGAGCGCCTGATCACGCCGCGCACGACCGGCATCCTCGGCGTCCACCTGTGGGGCCAGTGTTGCCCGGTGCCCGCCCTGCAACAGGTGGCGGACCGGCACGGCCTGCGCCTGCTCTTCGACGCCGCGCATGCCTTCGGCTGTGCGCACGAGGGGACCCGCGTGGGCAATTTCGGCGAGCTCGAGGTCTTCAGCTTCCACGCCACCAAGTTCGTGAACACCCTGGAGGGCGGCGCCGTCGTCACCAACAACGACGAGCTGGCGCGCAAGATCCGGCTGATGAAGAACTTCGGCTTCCTCGGCTACGACAACGTCGGCTGGATCGGCACCAATGGCAAGATGAACGAGTTCAGCGCGGCGATGGGCCTGACCTCGCTCGAGTCGATGCCGGAGTTCGTGGCCGCCAACCGCCGCAACCACGCCTGTTATGCGGCGGAGCTCGCGGGCCTGCCGGGTGTCCGCCTCCTCAGCTACGATGCCGCGGCGCGCTCGAACTTCCAGTACGTGGTCGTCGAGATCGACGGCCGCTGTCCGATCGCCCGGGACCGGCTGCTCGACGTGCTGTGGGCGGAAAACGTGATCGCACGCCGCTATTTCTATCCCGGCTGCCATCGCATGGAGCCGTACCGCACGACCGATCCCGATGCCGCGCGCCTCCTGCCGGAGACCGAGAAGGTCGCGGCGCGCGTGCTCGTGCTGCCGACCGGCCAGACCGTGACCGAGGATCAGATCGGGCGCCTGTGTGACATCATCCGGCTGGCCATTTCCAACGGTCCGGCGATCACTCGCCGGCTGCAGGGCAGCGCCGCCCTGCACGACGACATCCTGACGCGATAGCCATGCGTGTCAGTTTCTTCGTGCAGGCGTACAACACCGAGGCCTTCGTGGGCGAATGCCTCGACAGCATCCTCAGCCAGCGCGGCCCGTACGCCTTCGACGTCCTGGCGATCGATGACGCCTCGACCGACGGCACCGCGCGCGAGATCGCACGCGCCGGCCGCGGCCGCGTTCGCTGCATCCAGCACGCGCGCAACCACGGCGCCATCGCGACCGCCAACGAAGGTTATGGCGCGGTGACCGGCGACGCGGTGGTGCGGGTGGACTCCGACGATCGGCTGCGGCCGGACTTCCTGCGCAAGACGATCCCGCGACTGGCCGAGGATCCGGCCGTGGGCCTGGTCTACGGCGACGTGGCCACGATCGACCGCCATGGGCAGGTGACCAGTGCGGCCGGACTCGTCAATCGCGGCGATCGGCCGGCGTCGGGCGACGAGTTCTTCCCGCTGCTGCTGGAGAACTTCATCCCGGCCCCGGCCACGCTGGTACGGCGGGCGGCGCTGGCGCCGCTGCTGCCGGTGCCGCAAGGGTTCCGGTTCCTGGATTGGTACCTGACCACCGGCATCGCCGAGCGCTGGCGGACCTGCTACGTGGACGAGGTGCTCGCCGACTATCGGGTCCACGCCGGCAACATGCACGTGGCCATGGTGCGCGACCGCACGGGTGAAGCGACGAGCAAGCAGATCCTCGACCGATTGTTCGCCAACCCGAGCCGCCGCGCCGAGAAGGCAGCGTGGCGGCGGCGGGTGTTCGCCAGCCACTACCGCGTCTACGCCGACAAGTACTTCGGCTGTGGTCTCGACCAGGAAGCGCGGCGCTGCTACATCCGCGCCATTGCACACCGCCCGGACCTGCTCTTCGACGGCGGCATCGCCCGGCGCCTCGGCGCGTCCCTGATCAGCCGCCGGATGTACGAGGCAGCGAAGACGCAACTGGTCCGGGCACGCACACCGGATCCCTGCCCGTGAGCCTTCGCACCCTCCACATCTGTTACTCCTTCCCCCCGGACGCCCAGGGGGGCACCGAGGTCTACGTCGGCGATCTCTGCCGCGCCCTCGTGCGCCAGGGCGTGGACGCGATCGTGGCGGCGCCCGATCATCGCGAACACGCCTACGACGTGCGCGGGCTGCGCGTGGCCCGGTTCCTCACGGCCCCGCCCACGGATTTGGGCCAGCTCTACGACGGCGACCCGGTGGCGGCCGCGAGCTTCGCGCGCCTCCTCGATCGCGAGCGCCCCGACCTCGTGCACCAGCACGCCATCTCGCCGGCCTGCTCCGTCCTGCTGGCGGAGGAAGTGAAACGCCGCGGCCTGCCGCTGGTCTTCACCTACCACACGCCGGCCGCGACCTGCCAGCGAGGCACGCTGTTGCTCCGCGGCGCCGAGCCGTGCGACGGCCGCCTGGACGTCGCGCGGTGCACGGCGTGCAGTCTCGAGGGCCTGGGTACGGGCGCGATTCTCGGCCGTGCGCTCGCCGCCGTTCCCGCCAGCAGCGGCGACTGGCTGGCGCGGCTGGGGCGTCAGGGCGGCCCATGGACCGCGCTCAGGATGTCGAGTCTGGTTGGCCGCCAGCACCGCGCGATCGCAGGCCTCGTCGCCGCCGTGGATCGATTCGTCGTGCTGACGCCGTGGGTCGCCGGTGTCCTGAGGGTGAATGGCGTCCCGGATTGGAAAATGGTCCGCTGCGCGCACGGCCTCGGATTGCCTCCCGCTTCGAAGCGGACGGTCCCGGTCTCTCGCCGGACGCGCATCGCGCACCTTGGCCGCCTCGATCCCGTCAAGGGAACCGCGCTGCTGATCGAAGCCGTACGAGCCGTGCCGCACGTCGCCGTCGAGCTCGACATCTACGGCGTCGTCCAGGGCCCGACCGCGGCGGCACTGGCGGCGCAGTGCCAGGCGCTGGCGGCGGGGGACGCTCGCATCCGGTTCCTGCCGCCGCTGCCGCACGATCGCGTGGTGGAAACCCTCGCCGGGTACGACCTCGTCGCCGTGCCGTCGCAGTGGATGGAAACAGGGCCGCTGGTCGTGCTCGAAGCCTTCGCCGCCGGGGTACCGGTCCTCGGATCCGACCTTGGAGGAGTCGCCGACAAGCTGACCGATGGACGCGATGGGCTGCTGGTCCGTCCGTTCAACCGCGTCGAAGCGTGGAGCGAGGCGATCCGGTCGTGCGCCGCCGATGCCGGCCTCCGGGCCCGGCTCAAAGCCGGCATCCGCGCGACGCGTTCGATCGACGCGGTGGCGGCCGACATGCGCGCGCTGTACGCGTCCCTGCGGCCGGCCGCGGACAGGGTCGAAGTTGGTGGCTGACCACGCACGGCGACCGGCCCGCCGGGTGCTCTACGTGCAGTACACCAATCCCGCGGCCTATCCGCCCATCGAGCACAGCGCGCGGCTGCTGGCCGACGAAGGCTGGGAGGTATTGCTGCTTGGCACCGGCATCCTGAGCGATGTGCTGACCATCGCCCGCCACGGCCGGATCCGGTCGGCGCTGATGCCGTACGTGGCCGGCGGATGGCGGCAGAAGGCCCACTACCTGCGATTCGCCGCCTGGGCATCCGGGCAC
This sequence comes from uncultured Acidobacteriota bacterium, assembly GCA_963707795.1. Lineage (GTDB taxonomy): Bacteria > Acidobacteriota > Vicinamibacteria > Vicinamibacterales > UBA2999 > JACCSI01. Next base: position 4,374,393 of record OY970174.1, read on the forward strand.
GCCCGTCAATTCGCCCCGGGGTGGATCTACGCCTCGGACCCGCTCGCGTGCCCGGCGTCGCTGGTCCTCGCCGGCACCCAGCACGCGCCCCTGATTTACCACGAGCACGACTCGCCGCTCGACACCACCGGCTCATCGATCTTCATGCGTACCGCGCTCGCGGCGCGCCGCCGCGCGGCGGCACAGGCGGCGGTCTGCGTGTTGCCGAGTGAGCCGCGCTCGGCGCGGTTTGCGCACGAACATCCGCACGCGACGGTGGCGACCGTCTGGAACTGCCCGCTGCGTTCGGAGGCGCTGGCCCAGGCACGTCCGCCGGCCACTCCCGGACTGCGCGTCCTCTATCACGGCTCGATCGTCCCGGCCCGCCTGCCGCTGGCCGTGATCGATGCGCTGGCGCAGCTGCCGGACGGGGTCACCCTGACGGTCGCCGGGTACGAAACGGCCGGCCACCCCGGCTACGTCGATGCGTTGCGCCGCCGCGCCCACGAGAAAGGCGTGGCCCGCCGCATACATTTCGCCGGGACGATCGCCAGCCGCGAGGCGCTGCTGCGGCAGTGCGCGACCTGCGACGCCGGCCTGGCGCTCATGCCGCTCACCTCCGCCGACTTCAACGAGCAGACGATGATGGGAGCCTCGAACAAGCCGTTCGATTACATGGCGTGCGGCCTGGCGCTGGTCGTCTCGGCGCTGCCGGAGTGGGAGCAGACGTTCGTCCAGCGCGGGTTTGCCGACGCCTGCAATCCCGAGTCGGCGGACAGCGTCGCTGCCGTGCTGCGGCGACTGGCGGCGGATCCGGACCGCCGCGCCGCCATGGGCGAGCGCGGCCGGCAGATGATCAGGCACGAGTGGAACTACGATCGCGCATTCATGCCGATCCGCGCGCGGATGGAGGCCGGCGCTTGCGATGCGCGGGCGAGCGCGGCCCGCGCCGAATCGATGCGTGATCTGCACCAATCTCCACGCTGATGCTGGCCGTCATCGAAACCCATCCCGTCCAGTACCACGCGCCGGTCTACCGCCTGGTGCAGCAGCGGCACGGCATCCCGGTGACCGCCATCTACGGGTCGGACTTCAGCGTCGCCGGCTACTGCGACCGCGAATTCGGGACAGCCTTTGCCTGGGACACCGACCTGCTCTCGGGTTACTCGTCGCTCTTCCTGTCCAGAGTGGCCGAGGGAGGAGCCCGTTCGGCCGATGCGGTGACCACCACGGGACTGTCGGTCGCGCTGCGGACGCTGCGGCCGTCCGCGGTCATGACCGTGGGATACAGCCCGCGCTTTCACCGCGAGGCATGGCTCGCTGCCTGGCGGGCCGGGCACGCGCTCCTCTTCCGCGGGGAGACGACCGACCATGCGCGCACACGCCCGTGGTGGAAGCAGCTTGGCCGCGACGCGTCCCTGCGGCTCGCGTACCGCACCTGCGCGCAGCTGCTGTACGTCGGCAGCCATTCCCGCCGTCACTTCGAGCGGCTCGGCATCGCGGCCGATCGTCTCGTCTTCTCGCCCTATTGCGTGGACGCCACCGTCTTTCACACCGGTGACCCGGCGCGAGACGCGCTCAGAGGCCCGGCGCGCCAGGAGATCGGCGCCGCCGATGGCGATCTCGTCCTGCTCTTCTCGGGAAAGCTCAGCGCGCGCAAGGGCGTCGATCTGCTCGTGGATGCCGTCCGGCGGCTGCCGGCGGGGCTGCGGGAACGTGCGGTAATCGCGTTCCTCGGAGACGGCGCGCTTGCCGATACGCTCGCCCGCGCCGCCGCCGCCGCGCCGGCCGTGCGCGCGGTCTTTCTCGGCTTCCAGAACCAGCGCCAGTTGAGCCGCTTCTACCATGCGGCCGACCTCCTGGTCCTGCCCAGCCGCTCGTCGGAGACGTGGGGGCTGGTGGTGAACGAAGCGCTGCACCACGGCGTCCCCTGCGTCGTCTCCGATCGCGTCGGCTGTGCGGCCGATCTAATCGACGAAGGTGCGACCGGCCGGACGTGCGTCGCCGACGACCCCGCGGCGCTCGCCGCCACGCTCGAAGCCGCCGCCGGCCTGTGCGGCCGCGCCGATGTGCGCGCGGCGTGCCGCTCGCGCGTTGCCGGCTATTCCACCGAGCGCGCCGCGGCGGGCATCGCCGAGGCGTACGCCGCGGCGACGCAGGCGGGGAAGGCCGCCTGATGTCGAGCAGCCTCGTCCTCGTCGCCAACCCGGATCCGGTCCATGTCGGCGGCCACCTGCTGGCTGCCGCCGCGGGTCTCGGGCTCGACGTGAGCCTGGCGGACGTTCGTGACGCATTCACCGGGCCCGCCTGGAAGCGCCGCATGCACTGGTGGCTCCTCGGACATCGCCCTGCCGCGCTCGGCGAGTTCAGCCGGGGAGTCGCCGACCTGGTTCGGAGGACCGGTGCCCGCCAGCTCCTGGCCACCGGCCTGGCACCGCTCGATGCCGACACCCTGCGTGCGCTCGGTCGTGCGGGCGTCCGCCGCCTCAACTTTCTGACCGACGACCCGTGGAACCCGGAACACCGGGCGCCCTGGTTCCTCGCCGCGCTGCGCGAGGACCATCACGTGTTCTCGCCCCGTCGCGCGAACCTCGACGCCCTGCGTGGGCTGCGCGGGCCGGTCGTGAGCTACCTGCCGTTCGCCTTCGCGCCGGCCGTGCACTATCCGGAGATCCCGGCCACCGCGGACGACCGGCACCGGTTTCACGCGGACCTCGCGTTCGTCGGCGGAGCCGACCGCGACCGCGTGGCGACGGTCGCGCCCTTCATCGCCGCGGGGTTGAACGTGGCGCTCTACGGCGGGTACTGGGACCGGCACGACGCGACTCGCGCCCAGGCGCGCGGGTTCGTCACCCACGACGAGGTGCGCAAGGCGATCGGTGGCGCGCACGTCAGCCTGTGCCTCGTCCGCCGGGCGAACCGCGACGGCCATTCCATGCGCAGCTACGAAGTCGCGGCCATGGGCGGGTGCATGCTCGTCGAGGACACCGCCGAGCATCGGGACCTCTTCGGCCTCGACGGTGAGGCGGTCGCCTATTTCCGCACGCCGGCCGAGGGCGTGGACCGGGCTCGGGCGCTGCTCGACGACCCCGATCGCCGCCTCCTGCTCTCGCGGCGCGTGCGCGCGCTCATCGACGACGAGTCGCACACCTACCGCGCGCGTCTCCGGCACATGGTGGCGCCGGTCCACCGGGCGGTCGCGTGAAGGTGGCGCTCGTCGTTCCCGGCCGGTTCCACGCCTTCGACCTCGCGCGTGCGCTCCTCGGCCGTGGGCACGAGGTCACCGTCCTGACCAATTACCCGGCCTGGGCCGCCACCCGATTCGGCGTGCCGCGCGAGCGGGTGCGAAGTCATCCGCTGCACGGCGTGCTGTCGCGGGTCGTGAACCGGCTCCACTCGACGGCCGTCGAGGACTGGTTTCACCCGATCGGCCAACAGATGTTCGGACGCTGGGCGGCGGGCATCATTGCCGCCGAGCCGTGGGACGTCGTCCATTGCTGGAGCGGCGTCTCCGAGGAACTGCTCGCGACCCACGCAGCCGGCGAAGCGATGACCGTGCTCATGCGCGGGTCGAGTCACATCGTCACCCAGCGGCGCCTGCTCGACGACGAGTCGGCGCGCGTGGCGACCGTGCTCGATCGACCGAGCGACTGGATGGTGGCGCGCGAGCAGCGCGAGTACGCCATGGTCGATCGCATTGCCGTGTTGTCGTCGTTCGCCGAGCGCTCATTCGAGGCTGAAGGTGTGTCCCGGGACCGGCTGCGCCTGCTGCCGCTCGGCGTCGACGTGGACGCCTTCAAGGCGCCGCCCGAGGTCATCGACGCCCGTCGCCGCCGGATTCGCGATGGCGCGCCGCTCAACGTCCTCTTCGCCGGCGCCGTGTCGTACCGCAAGGGATTGCAGGACCTCGCCGACGCGATCGCCGCGCTGCCCGGTGACACGTTCCGCTTCACCCTCGCCGGCGAGATCACGCGCGAGGCGACCGACGCCGTCGCCCGGCTGGGGGCGGCGGTCACCGTGCTCGGCAAGGTTCCACAGGGACGCTTACCCGGCGTGTATCGCGAGGCCGACATCTTTCTTTTTCCGACCATCGAGGACGGGTTCGCGCTGGTCCTGGCGCAAGCCAAGGCCGCCGGGCTCCCGATCATCACCACGCCCAACAGCGCCGGTCCGGATCTGCTCGCGCACGGCCGCGATGGGTGGGTCGTGCCCATCCGCGATGCCGGCGCGCTGGTGCAGCAGTTGCGATGGTGCGATGCGAACCGCGCCGAGCTCGCCGACATGGTGAGTCGGGTCAACGCGGCGGCGCTGCGCAGCTGGAACGAGGTGGCGGTGGATTTCGAGCAGGTCTGCGCCCGGCGGCCGCGCGTGCCGTCGAAGAAGGTTCACCGGCATGCCTGTTAGTGCGGAGATGACCTACTGGGTCGCGGGATGGCTGGCGATTGCCGGCGTGATCCTCTTCCGGCACTGGCGTGGCGGCTGGGGCGTCGGCCTGCTCCTGACCTACCTGGCCAGCTTCGCCGTGCTGCATTGGCTGGCGCCGGCCCTGCAGCTCACATCGTGGGCCGATGCGCCGCCGTCCCCGGAAACCATGGAGGGGCTGCGGCAGAGCACTTTCGCGATCGCCGCCTTTCTCGTCGGCGTCGAGCTCATCGGGCGACGCCGCGACCCGGCCATCGGCCTGCCGGACCGGGTCATCGTGCCGGGGAAAGTCGTGACCCTCTATCTGGGCGCCGCGCTGGCGCTGTACCTCGTCGCGCCCCTGGCGGCGTTCGTGCCGAGCGTGTCCGCCCTCGTGTCGACTGGCGCCACGCTCGCGGCCGTCGGGGTGGGGCTGAAATGCTGGCAAGCCTGGGCGTTGGGACAGACCGCGCGGATGTGGCGATGGCTCGCGCTGACCGCACTGTTCCCGCTGGTCACGGTGTTGACGCAGGGATTCCTCGGCTACGGCTTCGTGGCCGTCCTCATCGTCCTGGCGTTCGTCGCCAGCCTGCACCGGCCGTCGCTGGCCACGGTGGCCGCCGGTGTGCTGGTGTTCTACGGCGGCCTCTCGATTTACGTGACCTACATGCGCGACCGCAGCGACATTCGGGAGGTCGTGTGGGGAGGGGAAGCCGTCGAACGTCGCCTCGGGCAGCTCCAGGACACCTTCTTCGACGTCGAGTGGTTCGACCCGCGCAACCCGCAGCATCTCAAACGCATCAACGAGCGGCTGAATCAGGACTTCCTGATCGGCGCCGCGGTGCTGTACTTGCGGGATGGCTGGGTCCCGTACGCGAACGGCGGCACCCTGACGGCCGCGGCGGCCGCGGTCATCCCGCGCGCCGTTTGGCCGAACAAGCCCGTCGTCGCCGGCAGCGGCGATATCGTCACCACCTACACCGGGATTCGCTTCGTCTACGGAACCAGTGTCGGCGTCGGCCAGGTCATGGAGCTGTACGTCAACTTCGGAACGTCCGGAGTCATTCTCGGGTTCATCGTCATCGGGATGCTGGTGACCCTGATCGATCGCCAGGCCGCCCTACACCTGCAGCTGGGCGACATCCGATCGTTCGCGCTGTGGTACATGCCGGGCCTGAGCCTGCTGCAGATCGGCGGTACGCTGGGCGAAGTGGCGGCGACGGCGGCCGCGTCGGCCGTGGTCGTGGTGGCAATCGGCGTGCTCAGTCGCGGCCCGAGGTCGTCGCCGCTATTGGATGCGGAGGAAGAACTGCCGATCGTCCGCGGCGAATCGGAGGCCGCGCCTTGAGTCGGCCGCTGGTCGCCGCGATCACGCTCGATCCGGCCGGCGGCGGCGTCGCCGCGGTGTCGCGCCTGGTGTGGGACGTCGTGCAGGCGCGCTGGCCGGATGAATCCCGCCTGTTCACGCTGCTGGACGAGGCTGGCGCATCGAGGTCACTGGAGACGCCGACGCGCGTGCGGCTGCGCTTCGGCGCACGGGTCGCGCGCGCGCAGGCGCTTCGTGAGTGTGACTGGCTGCTGTGCACGCACCTGTCAGTCGCCCGGGTGCAATCGTTCGTGCCGCCGCCGATCCGGCGCCCGTATGCCGTATTCCTCCATGGCATCGAGGTGTGGCGCCCCCTCACCGGCGAGCAGCGGGCCGTGCTCCGCGGCGCCGCGCTGTTGCTGGCCAACTCGGCGTTCACGGCGCGAACCTTTACCGCGATGCACCCGGACACCGGCCCGGTCACGGTCTGTCCGCTGGCGCTTTCCCGGAACCGCCAGGCCGTGGCGTCGCGGTGCGACACGCTTCCGGCCTCCGGCCCCGGCCGCGTGCTCCTGGTCGCGCGAATGTCCGCCAGCGAGCGCTACAAGGGGCACGACGAGCTGCTCGACGCGTGGCCCACGGTCCTGGCGCGCGTGCCCGGGGCGGAGTTGGTCCTTGCCGGCGACGGCGACGATGCGGCGCGGCTGCGCGCGAAGGCCTCCGACCTCGGTCTCGGCGGGACGGTGATCTTCACCGGGTTCGTGCCGGACGCGACCTTGCGTTCGCTCTACGCGAGCGCGTCGGTGTTCGCCATGCCGAGCCGGGGCGAAGGGTTCGGCCTCGTCTACCTCGAAGCCATGGCCCACGGTCTTCCCTGCATTGGCGCATCGGACGATGCGGCGGGCGACGTGATCGCCGATGGAGTGACCGGATACCTCGTGCCGCAGGCCGACCAGCCGGCCCTGACCGACCGGATCGTCCGGCTGCTGACCGACCCGGGGCTGCGCCGGGCCATGGGCGAGGCCGGCCGCCGGCGCTGGCAGGACGAGTTCAGCTACGACCGGTTCGCCCAGCGAATCGGCGCCGCTCTCGATGCGCATCTCGTGCTGCCCGGCCGTTCGTGGAGTCGCGATGTCGCCGTCTAGCGCGCCGCTGCGCGTGCTGCACGTGATCCCGGCCCTCGCGCCGCGCTACGGCGGGCCGAGCACCGCCGCGCTGGGCATGTGCCAGGCGCTGCGCGACGCTGGTACGGAGACGCTGATTGCGACCACCGATGCCGACGGCGACGGCCGGCTGCTGTTGCGCACCGGCCGCGTGACGTCGGATGTCGCCGGGACGCCGGCGATCTTCTTTCCCCGCCAGGCGAGCGAGTCGTTCAAGTGGTCGCCGGGGCTGGCGTCGTGGCTCGAGGCCCACGCCGGCGAATTCGACCTCGTGCACATCCATGCCGTGTTCTCGCACTCGTCGCTGGCAGCGGGCCGCGCGTGCCGGAAGAACGGCGTGCCCTACGTGGTACGGCCGCTCGGCACTCTCGATCCCTGGAGCCTCGACCGGCACCCCCGCCGCAAGCGCCTGCTGCTGGCGCTCGGAGGCAGGCGGCTGCTGTCTGCGGCGTCGGCGATGCACTACACCGCTCCGGCCGAGCAGCGACTGGCCGAGGAGCGCCTCCCCTGGCTGCCGGCCGGCGTGGTCGTCCCGCTCGGCGTCGGCGCGGAGTTCTTCGCGGCGGTCCGCGAGCCCGCCGCGGCGCCAACCGTGGTGTCGCTCGGCCGCCTGCATGCCAAGAAGGGTCTCGAGCTGTTGATCGACGCATGGCACAGCCTGAAGGGCCGCGGCGATCTCGGGTCGTGGCAGCTGGTCATCGCCGGAGACGGCGACAGCGCCTACGTGGCGACGCTGCGCCGCCGTGCCGAATCGGGTCCCGCCTGCGACCACATCGAGTTCGCGGGGTGGGTGGATGGAAGGGCGCGCGTCACGCTGCTGCGGTCGGCGTCGCTCTTCGCGCTCCCCTCACACCAGGAGAACTTCGGCCTGGCGCTGGTCGAGGCGATGGCGTGCGGGCTGCCGGCAATCGCGGCGCACGGCGTGAACCTGGCCGAGGCGATCGAGGCCGCGGGTGCGGGCTGGGCGAGCGCGACGACGGTGGACGCGCTGACCCGCACCCTCGACCGGGTGATGAGCGATCCCGGGGAACTTGCGCGCCGGGGCGCGCGTGCGCGCGAGTTCGCGGAGCGCTTCCGCTGGCCGCGAATCGCCGAGTCGCTGAACGCGATGTATGCCGGGCTGCTGCGGGGCGCCGCCGCCGCGCCGGACCGGATGGCCGCTGCCGCGGCGGGTCGGACCTGACATGTGCGGCATTGCCGGCGCGGTGTTCTGGGACGGCGGCCCGCCGGCCGTGGATGCGACCGGCATCGTGCGTCTGATGACCGGCGCGCTGGCGCATCGTGGGCCGGATGGCATGGGGGTGGAGCGATACCCGGCCGCCGGTGGCGCGGCCGACGTCGCCCCGGTGGCCGTGCTCGGCCATCGCCGGCTGGCCATCATCGACCTCACCGATCGCGCGGCCCAGCCGATGAGCAGCGAGCGTGGGTTGACCCTCACGTTCAACGGCGAGATCTACAACTTTCAGGACATCCGCCGCGAACTGGAGAGCCACGGGCGCCGGTTCCGGTCCGACTCGGACACCGAGGTCATCCTGCAGGGGTACGAGCAATGGGGCGACGGCATCGTGCCGCGGCTGCGCGGCATGTTCGCCTTCGCTATCTGGGATGCGCGCGCCGGAACCCTCTTCGTGGCGCGCGATCGACTCGGGATCAAACCCCTCTATCTGCATCGCGGGGCGCGGCACCTGCTCTTTGCCTCGGAGCTGCGCGGCCTGTTGGCTTCGCGCCTCGTGCCGCGCACGGTGGATCCGGTCGCGCTCGATCACTTTCTCGCCACCCAGACCGTGGCGCCGCCGCGCACCCTGATCGCCGGCGTCGAGATGGTCGCACCAGGCTGCCACGTGACGTTCCGATCGGCCCGCGATGCCGACGAGCGGCAGTACTGGGACCTGCTCGACGCGGCCGAATGGCGAGGCCGGACCACCGACGTCGAGTGCCGGACGCGGGTCGCCGAGCTGCTGGCGGAGTCGGCGCGGCTCCACCTGGTCAGCGACGTCCCCGTCGGCGTGTTCCTGTCGAGCGGGGTCGATTCGACCGCCGTCGCCGCGCTGGTCCGGTCCCTCGGCGTCGTGCCGCGAACCTTCTGCGTGAGCTTTCCCGGCACGTCCTACGACGAGGGCCCCGGCGCACGGGACATTGCGGTTCGGCTCGGTGCCGAGCACCACGAGATTGCGCTCGGCGAGGCCGACTGCCGGGCGCAGTTGCCGGACGCGGTTGCCGCCGTCGATCATCCGAGCGCGGACGGCATCAACACCTATCTCGTGGCGCGGGCGGTGCGATCCGCGGGCCTCAAGGTGGCGCTGTCCGGCCTCGGGGGCGACGAGCTGTTCGGCGGCTATCCCTCGTTTCGCCGCCTGCGGCGTATCGCGCCCTACGCCCGCGCCTGGCGGTGGTCGCCCGGTCCCGTGCGCCGGGCTGCGGCGACGACCCTCCGCGCCCTGGGCGGTTCGTCAGGCGGCGTCGCCCGCGCGGCGGCGCTGCTCGAGACCGATGGCGGACTGCCCGGCGCCTATCCGCTGATGCGACAGCTGTTCGCCGCGCCGCGGCGGGTCGCGTTGCTGGGACCGACGCTGGTGGCCAGGGCTGGACGCGAGGGCGACCCCTATGCCGCGCTGCTCGAGCGCGCCGTGGCGCGGCACCCGAACGCGGGCCTGATGTCGCTGGTGTCGTATGCGGAGGCACGGACCTACATGCACGACGTCCTGCTGCGCGATACCGATCAGATGAGCATGTGGCACGGCCTCGAGGTCCGCGTCCCGCTCCTCGATCACCGGCTGGTCGAGTTCGTGATGGGGCTCCCCGACTCGCGCAAGCAGCCCGACGGCATTCCGAAGCGCCTGTTGGTGGAGGCGATGGGCGGTGACCTGTTGCCGGCGATCGCGCAGCGCCGGAAACAGGGATTCGTCCTCCCGTTCGATCCGTGGATGCGCGGGGAGCTGCGCGGCTTCTGCGAGCACCATCTGGGGCGCTCCGGCCTGGGCGGCCGCGCGATCTTCGATCCGCGCGCCATCGAGGCGGTGTGGCGGTCCTTCCTCGCCCGCGAGGGCGACACCTGGTCGCGGCCGTGGGCGCTGGTGGCGCTGAACGCCTGGATGGAGAGCGCCGGGGTGAGCGCGTGACCGCCGCGGCGGGCGGGCGGACAGCGCCGCTCACGGTCGTGGTGTTGACCTGCAACGAGGAACGCAACCTGGAACCGTGTCTGCGCAGCGTTGCCGGCTGGGCGGCGAAGATGTTCGTCGTCGATTCGGGCAGCACGGATGCGACGGTGCCGCTGGCGCAGTCGCTCGGCGCTGACGTGGTGACACATCCCTTCGAAACCCACGCGCGGCAGTGGCGCTGGGCGCTCGACCACTTGCCGCTCGAGACGCCGTGGGTGCTCGGACTCGACGCCGATCAGCGCCTGACGCCGGAGCTTCGCGACGAGATGGCGGCGTGGCTGGCCGGCCATCCAGCCGCCAGCGGCGGCTACGTGTGCCGGCGGCAGATCTTCCGCGGCACGTGGATCAGGCACGGCGGCTACTACCCCAAGTACCTGCTCAAGCTCTTCCGCCGCGATCGCGTGTCGGTGGATGTCGACGACCTGGTCGACCACCACTTCACCGTGGACGGGCCGACCGTGACGTTCGCCGGCGACATCATCGAGGACAACCACAATGAGGCGGCGATTGCCGCCTGGACGGCGAAGCACAACCGCTATGCCGTGCTGCAGGCGCGGCAGGAGCTTCGCGGACGCGGTGAGCCCGTCGGCATCGCGGCGCTCTTCGGGTCGCCCGACGAGCGCGTGCGGTGGTGGAAGCAGGCCTGGGCCAGGCTGCCGCTTTTCGTGCGCCCGTGCCTCTACGTCAGCTATCGCTACCTGCTCCGCCTGGGGTTCCTCGACGGCAAGCAGGGATTCATCTTCCACGTGCTGCAGGGCTTCTGGTACCGGCTGCTCGTGGACGTCAACATCGACGAGATGCGCCACGCCGCAGACGCCGCGGCGCCGTCATCGGCCGACAAGCCGGCGTTCGAAGCCCGCTCGCGTGCGCGCTGATCGGCCGCCCACACTCGCATGATCATCCTCGGTCTCAACGCATACCATGGCGACGTCTCGGCCGTGCTCGTCCGCGACGGCGAGCTGGTGGCGGCCGCGGAGGAAGAGCGCTTCCGGCGCATCAAGCACGTCGCCGGCTTCCCGGCGGAGGCGATGCGGGCGTGTCTGGCGATGGCGGGCGTCACCGCCGCGGAAATCGATCATGTCGCGGTGTCGCGCAACCCGCGGGCGCACCTGTGGCGCAAGGCGCTGTTCGCCCTGCGTCATCGTCCGCGCCGCGGGCTGGTGCAGGATCGCGCGGCCAATTACGGCAAGGTGCGCGCGCTGCCGGCGACGGTGGCGGCTGCGCTGGGCCTGACCGCCAGCGGCCGCCAGCCGGCGTTTCACTGGGTCGAGCATCACCCGGCGCATCTGGCCAGCGCGTTCTTCGTGTCGCCGTTCGACGACGCCGCGGTGTGCGCCATCGATGGCTTCGGCGATTTCGTCAGCACCTCGTGGGCGGTCGGGCGCGGTTCGTCGCTGGACGTCGTCCATCGCACGTTCTTTCCGCACTCCCTGGGACTCCTCTATCTCGCCATCACCCAGTACCTCGGTTTCATGCGCTACGGCGACGAGTTCAAGGTGATGGGGCTGGCGCCGTACGGGAGCGCCGACTGCGTCGCCGCGATCGAGCAGCTGGTGCAGCGGCGGCCCGGCGGCGATTTCCGCCTCGACCTCCGCTATTTCACCCACTGGTCCGGGGGCGCCCGCATGACCTGGGAGGACGGCGAGCCGGCCATCGACCGCGTCTTCAGTCCGTTGCTCGAACAGTTGCTCGGTCCGGCTCGGCGAGCCGACGAACCGGTGACGGCGCGGCACGAGGCCATCGCGGCGTCGCTGCAGGTCGTGTTCGAACGGGCGGTCTTTCACATCCTCAATGGCGTCCATCGCCGCAGCGGCCTGCCGCGGCTGTGCCTGGCCGGCGGCTGCGCCATGAACAGCGTCGCCAACGGCAAGATCCGCGAGCACACCCCGTTCACCGACGTCTACATCCAGCCGGCGTCGGGCGACAACGGCACCGCGCTGGGCGCGGCCTATCACGTGTGGAACCAGGTGCTGGGACAGCCGCGGCGCTTCGTGATGGCGCATGGCTACTGGGGCCCGGAGTTCCGCAACGGCGAGATCGAAGCCGCGCTGACCGCGCGCGCCGACGAGCTGCGCGCCGCCGGCTGCGCGGTGCAGGTCATGCCGGACCAGACGGCGTTGGTCGGCTGGACGGCGAAACAGATTGAAGCCGGGCAGGTGGTCGGCTGGTTTCAGGGCCGCATGGAGTGGGGGGCGCGCGCGCTCGGCAACCGCAGCATCCTCGCCGATCCGCGGCGCGCCGACATGCGCGAGATCATCAATACCAAGATCAAGTTCCGCGAGAAGTTCCGCCCCTTCGCGCCCACCGTCCTCGAGGAGGCCCACGCCGAGTTCTTCGTCGATTCGGTGGCCGACCCGTTCATGATGCAGGTCTATCCGATCCGTCCCGACAAGCGCGACGTGATTCCCGCCGTCACGCACGTCGACGGTTCCGGGCGCCTGCAGACGGTCAACCGCGACGCCAACCCGCGCTACTGGGAGCTCATCCGCGCCTTCGGCCAACGGACGGGCGTGCCGATCCTGCTCAACACCTCGTTCAACGAGAACGAGCCGATTGTCCTCAAGCCGGCGGAGGCGCTGGACTGCTTCCTGCGCACGCAGATGGACGTGCTGGTCCTCGGCGACCACGCCATCGTCAAGGCCGGCGCCGGCACATGAGCGCACTGGCGACCCTGCTGCGCGGCACCAACCGATCGTTGCGCGGGATCGGCCAGGTGGTCTCGGCCGAATACCTGCCCTCACTCCTGCACGGCCGGGTGATCTGGCTGGCGCGCGACTGCTGGGAGACGAGTTACCTGCGCTACGAGCCGCACATGGCGCACGCCATCCGCGAGTATCTGCCGCACGGCGGCGTGTTCTACGACGTCGGCGCGCACATCGGCCTGTGGAGCCTGTACGCGGCGGCAGTGGCTGGCGCCGGCGGCCGGGTGGTGAGCTTCGAGCCGTCGGAGGCATTCAGCCTGCTCCAGCGCAACACGAGCCGGGTCGCACAGGTGGAGCGCCATCGCGTGGCCGTCGGCGAGCGCTCGGACGAGGCGGTGTTTCACGGGCAGGGCCTCGCCACCAGCGGCAGCCTGATCCGAAGCGTCACCGAACTGAACCGCACGTATTCGCCGGAAGTGCCGATCGAAGCGGCGACCGTCCGCCTGGAAACGCTCGACGTCCTGGCTGACGGCGGCCGCGACCCCGATCTCATCAAGGTGGACGTCGAGGGCTACGAGGCGCACGTGCTGGCCGGCGCCCGGCGGCTGATCGACCGCGCGTCGCCGAGCTGGCTGATCGAGATCCACCCGCCGCAGCTGCGCCGGAGCGGCAGCTCGGAGCAGGCGTGCATCGACATCCTCGAGCGCTCGGGCTACGCCATCGACGTGATCGCCCGCAATCCCAACACCGTCTACACCGTGCTGGCCACGCGCGTCGCCGCACTCCCGGCGCACGAGATCGGCGCCCGCCCCGCGGTCGGGGAGCCCTGAACGTGCACGTCGTCTTCTTCAATCGATCGTTTCACCCCGACACGGCGGCCACCGGTCAGCTGTTGACCGAGCTCTGCGAGGATCTGGTGCGCGAGCACGGCTATCAGGTGACCGTGGTCGCCGGCGTGCCGCTGGACCCCACCCCCGAGGACGGCGCCGCCGAACCGCCGTCGCGACGGCTCGTCAGCCGCGAGCGCTACCGGGGCGTCGAGATTCTGCGGGCTCGCGGCACGCGCTTCTCGAAGCGGCGATTCGTCGGTCGCGCCGCCAACTATGTCAGCTACTTCGTCTCCGCCTGCTGCGCCGGGCTGCGCCTGCGGCGCCCCGACGTGGTCGTCTGCCTGACCGACCCGCCGATCATCGGGCTGGCTGGATGGGTGACCTCGCGAAGGTTCCGCGTCCCGCTGGTCATGGCCTACCAGGATCTGTTCCCCGAGGTCGGCGTCCTGCTCGAGGACTTCCACAGCGATGTCGTGGACGCGCTGCTCCAAAGCGTGAACCGCTTCCTGTGCCGGCGCGCGGCCCGCATCGTCGCGCTCGGCGACACCATGCGCCAGCGGCTGATCGACAACAAGGGCGCGGCGCCGGAGCGAACGGTGGTGATCGCCAACTGGGCCGACACGACCAGCATTCAGCCCGGTCCCCGGCGCAACGGGTTCTCCGCCGCGCACGGGTTCGACGACGCGTTCGTGGTGATGCATTCCGGCAACCTCGGCCTGTCGCAGGGGCTCGACGCGGTGATCGACGCGGCGGCACTGCTCCGCGACGTGCCGGACCTGCGCGTCGTGTTTCAGGGCGACGGCGTGCGGAAAGCCGCGCTCCAGTCGCGTGCCGGCGCGCTCGGTCTGACCAACGTCCTGTTCCTGCCGTTCCAGCCGAAGGACCGGCTCGGCGAGTCCTTTGCCGCCGTCGATCTGTTCATCGTGTCGCTGCAGCGAGGCCTTGCCGGCTACATCGTCCCCAGCAAGCTGTATGGCATCCTCGCCTCCGGGCGCCCGTTCGTCGCCGCGGTCGAGGATGAGTGCGAGGTGGCGTCGCTGACCCGCGCCTGCCAATGCGGGCTGGTCGCCGAGCCCGGTAGCGCCCGCGATCTCGCCGACAAGATCCTGACCTTCTACCACGACCGCCGGCTGGCGGCCGAGTGCGGCGCCAACGCCCGCGCCGTCGGACTTGGATTCGATCGCGCCGTCCAGGTCCGGCGCTATGCGGATCTCTTCCGCGGCCTCGACGCCGTCACCGCCGGCCGCGAGAGCCGCGCGCGCAGCGACTCTGCGCGCGTCGTCCAGAGTTGAGGGCCGTGCCGCTGCCGGCGCTGGCCGGCATCGCCCTGTCTGTCGTGTTTCCGTCCGCCGCCATCGTGCACAAGTACGGTGGCGACGCCGGCGCAATCGGGTATCTCGTCGCCGCCACGCTGCTCATCCGGCATTGTGCCGTCGCGATTGGCGGCGCCGTGGCGCAATGGCGCGCGCGGGTCGTGGCGGCCGCCGCCGCGGTGACCGTGGTGGCGCTCGCCGGGGCCTTCGCCGTGCTCCACCCGGTGGCCAACTCCGGAACCTGGGGTCCGGGCAGCGATCGCGACGAGGCACTGAACGCGGCGACGAGCGAGTGGCTCGCGGGGCGCTATCCTTACGCGGTCACCACCTACCTGGACAATCCTCCGGGCACGCTGCCGGGTGCGCTGGTGCTGGCCATGCCGTTCACCCTGGCTGGCAACGCCGCGTATCAGAACCTGTTCTGGATCGGCGTCCTGCTGCTGGCAGCGACCGGCATCTACGGGGCGCACGCAGGACTGGCGTTGTGGTGGACGCTCCTGCTGTTCTCGCCAGAGGTGCTGCACGAATTCGTCGTGGGCGGCGACCTCGTCGCCAACGCCATCTACGTGCCGGTCGCGGTGCTCTGGCTGATGTCGGCGTGCCGGGCCGATCGGTCCCTGATGTCGGTCGCGGCGCCGGCGGCGTTTCTGGGGATCTGCCTCGCCTCGCGCGCGAATTTTTTCGTCCTGCTGCCCATTGTGTTCGTCGCCCTGGCCCGCCGTGGCGGCGTGGCGCGCGCCTCGGCGATCATTCTCGGCGTCGTGCTCGTGATGGCGCTCTTGATCGCGCCGTTCTACCTGTATGCCCCTGACGTCTTCTCGCCCTTCCGGACGGCGAACAAGTTCACACAGTTGAGCGACGTGATGCCCGGCGCGGGCCTGATCCTGCCGGTCGTTGCCGGCGTGCTGGCCTGCGTGCTGGCCGTGGTGGGCGCCACCGGTTCGACGGCCGGCCTCCTTCGCCGCTCGGCTGTGGCGTTGGCGGTGCCGGTGGTGCTGGCCACGGCCGTCGAAGTGGCGGGCTACGGGTCCACGGCTTTTGCCTTCAGCTCGTACGGGCTGTCGGCCGTCGTGTTCGGCGGCCTGGGCTTCTGGCCCTCGTTGCTGCTGGACCAACCGGCATGACCCGCGAGCGGGTGATCGTATTCGTCGCGGCGATGGGCGCCGTCGTGCAGCTGTCGAGCGCCACCGCGCAGCGTCGCGATTTCGGGACCATGCACACCGTGGTGGCGAGAAATCTGGTCGAGGACGGCCGCCTGTCGGTCGCCGGCTGGCGCGCGTACGTGCTGCCCGGCGAGGCGATGTATCTCGCGGCCGGGTTCCGCCTGCTTCCGGAAGCGCTGTGGCGCTACCTGCACGTGCCGGTTGCCGTGCTGTTCGTGACCGCGGTGGCCGCGGTGGCTGCCTCCCTCGGCGGCCCCCCGGCGGGGCTGGCGGCGGGGGTCGTGGCGACCTTCGATCCGTTCCTCGTCGTCCATGGGCCGGTGTGGGACGACACGTTTCTCGCCGCCGCGCTGGAGTGGGTCGTGTTCGCCAGCTTGATCGGCGGCCTCCGGCCGGTGGGCGCGGATGCGCGACCCGCGCGCACCGTGGCCCTGGTCCTCCTGACGATGGCAGCCGGTCTCGCCGCGCTCACCCGCATGCAGTCGCAACTGGTGCTCACGCTCGTGGCGCTCGCCGCCATCGGCCTTCGCCCCCTGCGCCAGATCCGCGGGCCGGGGTGGGCCGTGCTGATCGGCGTGTGCCTGGCGATCGGCGCCTGGGGCGGCCGCAACTACGCGGTGCTGGGTAGTTTCGAGCCAGGCTCGAGTCACGACGGCAAGACCCTCTACGAATCCAACTGTCCCCATACCCGCGAGGGAATTCGGACGCTGGGAGTGGTCGGCGGCTTTCTCGACGCGTGCTCGCCGGCGCACGTCGCACACGTCGTCACCCTCGGGGAGCTGGAGGCCGACCGCCAGTTTCGCCGATACGCCCTGGCGTACGCGGCGGCCAACCCGGCGGATGTCGCGACCACGAGCGCGTTCAAGCTGATGGTGAGCCTGAGCGGCTTCGACTTTCGATCACCGCTCTGGTCGCTGCGAAACGTCGTGGCGGGAGTCAGCAGCCTGGTGACGCTGACGCTCGGCGTCTGGGGGCTCGTCCACCTGTGGCGGCGCGCACCACGACCGGCGCCGGCCACCGCGCTGGCGGCCATGGCGACGGCAAGCGCGGCGACCACGCTGCTCCTGCTGCTCATCGGCCCGACCGGCCTCCGCTACCGGATCTCGGCGACCGGCTTCCTATTCGTCGGTGTCGGCGCCATCGTCGCGCAAACCTTCACCCGCCGCGGTCGCGAGGGGGACGCGGCAGGACCCCTGTCGAAGGCAATGAAGCGGACGTTCGACGCGTCGCTCGCCGCGGCTGGCCTCATCGGGTCGCTGCCCCTGTGGATCGTCCTGGCGCTCGCGATCAAGCTGGAGGACGGCGGCGACGTGTTCTATGGCCACGAGCGGGTGGGCCGCGACGGGGTGCCGTTCTACGTGTGGAAGTTCCGCTCGATGATTCCCAACGCCGAAGCGGCGGTGGGCCCGGTGCAGGCGCACGCCGGCGACCCGCGGGTGACGCGGATCGGGCGGTGGATGCGCGCGACCGCGCTCGACGAGCTGCCGCAGTTGTGGAACATCTTCCGCGGCGACATGAGCTTCGTCGGCCCGCGCGCGCTGCGCCCCGGTGAGATCGAAGTGCAGGGCGACGGCCGCTTCGAGCGGCTCGAGGACGTCCCGGGATTCGCCCGCCGGTGTGCCGTCAGGCCAGGCCTCACCGGCATCGCGCAGATCTATGCGCCGCGTGACATCCCGCGGCGCCAGAAGTTTCGCTACGATGCGGTCTACTTCCGCCAGCAGGGCCTGTCCCTCGACCTGCGTTTGATCGCGCTGTCGTTCTGGATCACGTTCCGCGGCCAATGGGAATCGCGGGGCCAGAAGTTCTAGTGGCTCGACGGATGCCGGAGTCGCAACCCTAACGTGCGCCGCACCCTCGACACGCTCAGCCGGTTCGTGCCCCTCGTGCTGGCCGCCAGCCCGCGCCGCGCGGCCGCCAGTGCCCTCGTCATGGTGGCCCTGGCGCTCACCGAGGGTGTGGGCCTCCTGTTCCTGATTCCGCTGCTGCAACTGGTCGGAGTCGATGTGGCCGAGGGCTCGCTCAGCCGGATCGCGGAAGCGTTTGCCGATGTGCTGGCGGCGATGGGTGTCCGTCCGACGCTCGGAGCCGTGCTGGGCCTCTACGTCGCCCTGATCGCCCTGCACACGCTGCTCGGGCGCTGGCACACGATGCTCTCGGCAACGGTGCAGCAGGATACGGTCGCGCTGCTGCGCACCCGGCTCTATCAGCGGATCGCGCGGATGGAGTGGTGCGCCTTCGTCCGCCGCCGGCAGTCGGATTTCGTTCACGCGCTCACCGGTGAGATCGATCGTGCCGGCGCCGCCTCCTACTATCTCGTCGAGCTGGCGGTGGCCACCCTGGTGCTCGGCGTCTATCTCGCGCTGGCGATGAGCGTGTCGCCGGCGACCACGCTCGTAGTCGCCCTGTGCGGGGCCGCGCTGGCACTGGCCGTGCGCGGTCGGCTCAGGGACTCGCATGCGTCGGGCGACCGGAGCGCGAAGCTGCGCAAGCGCTTGTATGCGGCGATGGCTGACCATCTGAGCAGCATGAAGGCCGCCAAGAGCCATGACGCCGAGCAGCGGAACGCCGAGTCGTTCGTCGCCTTGTCGCACGACCTGCGCGAAATGGGGTTGCGCATGACACGAGACTCGGCGAGGCTCCGGCAGCACACGCAGCTCGGCTCGGCCGTTGTGCTCGCTGGGATCGTCTATCTGGCGCGCGCGGTGATCGCGCTGCCGACCGCCGAGCTCCTGGTGCTGCTGTTCCTGTTCGCCCGGCTGATGCCCCGCCTGACCGATCTAATCGAGCGTGCACAGGCCCTGGCCGCGGTGCTGCCGGCCTTCGACCTCGTCGATGCCGTCGAGCGAGAGGCGACAGCGGCGGCGGCACCGACCGTGACCAGGCCGCTGCCGGCGCGCTTTCGTCGCGACATCCGGTTCGACGGCGTGGCCTTTGCCTATGCCCCCGGACACCCGCCTGCCGTCAGCGATCTCGACCTGACGATCGAAGCGGGCAGCGTCACCGCCCTGGTCGGCGCCTCCGGCGCCGGCAAGACGACCGTGGTGGATCTGCTGCTCGGCCTGCTGACACCCGGCGCGGGAGTCATCCGGATCGACGGCGAACCGTTGACCGCCGATCGAGCCGCGTCGTGGCGGAGCCAGATCGGCTACGTGCCGCAGGATGCCGTCCTCGTCCACGACTCGGTACGGGCCAACCTGCTGTCGGCGCGGCCGGAGGCGACCGAGGCCGAGATCTGGCACGCCCTCGGTCTGGCGGCGGCCGACACCTTCGTCGCCGGCCTGGCGCAGGGGCTCGACACCGGCGTCGGCGACCGTGGGACGCTGTTGTCGGGAGGCGAGCGCCAGCGGCTGGCACTGGCGCGGGCGCTGCTGCGGCAGCCCCGCCTGCTGATTCTCGACGAGGCCACCAGCTCGCTCGACGCGCCGAACGAACGGCGGATCCATGACGCCATCGACGGCCTGCGCCACTCGACGACGGTCGTCGTCATCACGCACCGGGTGTCGGCCGTCCGTACGGCCGACGTCATCCACGTGCTCGAGGCCGGGCGCCTGGCCGACTCCGGCACGTTCCTCCAGCTCCAGGCACGGACGACGGGGCCGTTCGCCGGGCTGCGGGCGGCGCAAGAGGTTATGCTTGGCGCCGACGCATGGAGCGAAGTTCGAGCATGAGCAGTCAGCCTTTGCGGCCTGCGGCGCAGGTGCTGGCGCGTCAACTGCCGGGAGGCGCCGTCCTCGTGCATCTGGCCACCAACCAGATCTTCGAATTGAACGAGACCTCGGCGCGGGTCTGGGCGCTGCTCACCGGCGGTCTGTCCGCGGAGGCCATCGTCGAGCGTCTCGGCGAGGAGTTCGACGTCGAGCCGGCGCAGGCATCACGCGAGGTCGGGGCGTTGTTGGCCCGGCTGCGGGAGGCCGGGCTCATCGGTCCCGGGTGACGCGATGTCGATCGCACTGAGCCGGTTCAGGCATGCGCCCGCGGTCGGACGCCTGGTGCCGATGTACCTGGCGCTCGGTGTCCTGAAGCACCTCGTTCCGTTGCCGTGGCTGGTGCGTTGGGCGTGGCACGACCGCGCGGTGACGCGTGATCCTGACGCGGAGCAGCGTGCCGTGACCACCGTGGTTCGGTTGCGCAACTGGCTGGGGACCGACCGCGACTGCCTGCAGAGCAGCCTCCTGCTGTATCGCGAGCTGTCACGGCTGGGCGCCAATCCGACACTGGAAATGGGATTCCGGCGCCGCGCCGACCACCTCGAAGGGCACGCCTGGGTCACCGTCGACGATCGCATCGTGCTCCGCGAGTCCCTCGATCAATCGTTCGCGCCCGCGTTCCGGTTCGGGCGCGGCGGCGCCGTCCTCGACCGTGGATGACCTGCTCGCCGCAGTCGTTCGCGGCGACGCCGCGATGGACGCGGTCGCCGCCTGCGATCCGGAGTCGCTGTGCCGGCGGGCCCGCTACCACGGCGTGCTGCCGCTGGTCGCCGAGCGGCTGGGCGGCGCGCCAGGCGTACCGGCGGCGCTTGCCAGCCGGCTGAAAGCCGTCGCGCGATCCGAACTGGCCGCCGACATGATTCGCGAACAGGAGATCACAGCCGCGCTGTCGGCGCTGGCGAGCGCGGGCATCGGGGCACTGCTGCTGAAGGGTGTCCACCTGGCCTACGCCTGGTATCCGCGGCCGGATCTGCGCCCGCGGATGGACACGGACCTGCTCGTGCCGCCCGGTTCGCGCGCGGGGGTGGACGAGGTGCTGCGCGGTCTCGGCTACGAGCGTCTGCGCCAGGCGACCGGCGAGCTGCTGACCTACCAGGCGCCGTACGAGAAGCGGCGTGACGGGGTGGCGGTGCACCTGATCGACGTGCATTGGCGGATCGCCAATCCGCAGCCGTTTGGCGGCGTGCTCGTCTACGACGAGCTGGCGTCGGCGGCCGTGCCCGTCGCCGCGCTCGGACCGGCCGCACGCGGGTTGTCCGCGGTCGACGCCCTGCTGCTGGCATGCGTGCACCGGGTGGCGCACCATCACGATTCGGATCGGTTGATCTGGCTGTACGACATTCACGTCATTGCCGCGCAGCTTGGCGCGGCCGCCTGGGGCCGGTTCCTCGATCTGGCGGCGCGGCGCATGGTTGCCGGGGTGTGCCAGCGCAGCCTGGAGCAGGCCGTCCGCCGCTTTCAGACCGCCATTCCGGCGTGGGTTCGTGCGGATCCTCGCCTGCGGGCGGCGCCGGCCGAACCCACGGCCGCCTACCTGCGGCCGCGGCGCCACGTGCACCGGGTGCTGGACGATCTCACGGCGCTGCCGACGTGGCGCGACCGCGTGCAGCTCGTGCGCGAACACCTGTTTCCGTCGCGCCGATACATGCGCGAGGTGTACGACGTGACGAGCCGTGCGCCGCTGCCCCTGCTCTATGCCCGTCGCGCGTGGCGCGGCGCCCGGCGGTGGCTGGAACGTGGCGTCCCCGACAACGATGCTGCCCGGATCCGATAGACTGCACCGGCATGGGCCCCTCCCCGTGTTCCCCGCATGAGCACTGAACGACGCCGCAACCCTCGCGTCGCCATCCTCGGAAAGCTGCATGGCCGGGTGGTCGCGCTCGATCTGGCTGTGACGGTGACCGAAATCAGCCTCGGCGGCATGGGCATCCAAACGGCGATCCCGTTCCCGCTCGACGCCGAGCACGAGTTTCAGTTGACGCTGGGCGACGGCTCGGTCGTTCTGCTCCGGGGGCGGGTGGCGCATTGCCAGCGTATTCCCGGCGACGAGGAGCGCTACGTTTCCGGCATCCAGTTCATGGAAGAGACCGCGGGTGACTGACGGCGGCGGCGTGCCCTCCCTGGTGGTGGTGGCGACACCGGATTCTCGCCGATAATATCGCCGCGTATCAGCCGTGACACGGAGACCCTCCTGACAGAGACCGCCCGACACGACGTCGTTGTCATCGGCGGCGGCCCGGCCGGTTCGACCACGTCGCGACGGCTCGCCGCGCGGGGCTTCGACGTCGTTCTGCTCGAAGAGCACGACGCCATCGGGTCGCCCGTCCACTGCACCGGCTTGATGGGCGCCGAGGCGTTCGACGAGTTCGATCTGCCACGCGAAGCCATCCTCGGCACCGCGCACACCGCCCGTTTCTGGGGTGCTGCCGGCCAGTCGGTGGCGGTCAACAGCTCGCGCATCCACGCCGTGGTGATCGACCGGGCGACGTTCGATCGGCAACTGGCCGCGGCGGCCACGGCCGCCGGAGTCGACGTGCGCCGTGGATGCCGTGCCGAGGCGGTGGTCCCGGGTCCGGCGGGGGTCGAGGTGACGGTGCACGACGGCGGGCCGCCGGTGCGCGCCCGCGCCTGCGTGCTCGCCTGCGGGGCGCGCTATCGCTTTCACCGCACGCTGGGTCTGGGCCTTCCCGATCTGTTCCTGCAGAGCGCCCAGCTGGAGACGCCCTTTCCGGCTTCGCCGGAGATCGAGGTGCGCCTCGGCCGTGAGGTGGCACCCGACGGGTTCGCCTGGATGGTGCCGGTCGAGCGCCAGCGCGTGCCGCACGCGCGCATCGGTCTGATGGGTGCCACGCGGACGCGCGAGCGCTTTGCGGCATTCGCGGATCACCTGTGCCGGCGAGCCGGGGTGCGGCGGGAGGACCTGCCGCCGCCGCGCCTGAAAATGCTGCCCCTCGGTCCGGTGTCGCGCACCTATGCCGACCGCGTGGTCGCGGTCGGCGATGCGGCGGGCCTGGTCAAGCCGACGACCGGCGGAGGAATCCATTACGGCGTGCTCTCCGGCGCGATTGCCGCCGATGTGCTCGCCGAGGCGCTCGCCCGCGACCGCCTCGGCGCCCGCGAGCTGTCGCGCTACGAGCGGCGGTGGCGACGCCGGCTCGGCCAGGAAATACGCATCGGCCTCGCCTTCCGCCGCATCGCGGCGCGGCTGTCTGACGATTCGATCGACCAGATCATCGAGCTCGCCCGCGTGAACGGCATCGTGCCCCTGCTGCAGGAAACAGCGTCGTTCAACTGGCATCGCAAGGCAGCCGTCGCGCTGCTGACCAATCCGTCGTTCCGGCGCATCATCTCCAAGTCCCTGCCCTGGCGTGATCACATCTGCTGAGCGTCTGCTGATAGCGGCTCTCGCGTGGGGAGCGCTGTCGTTTGGCGCCGTCTACCCGTGGGCCTACTGGCCGCTGGCGGCCGGCTGCGCCGCGCTGGGCATCCACACCATCCGCGCCGCCAGGGCCTGGCAGGACCCGCGCGCGCGCCGGCTGGCGATCGCCCTCGGCGCCGTCGCCCTCGCCATCTGGCATCCAGCTGATCACCCTGCCCTACGCCTGGTTGGACTGGCTGTCCCCGGCGGTGGACCGGTTCCTGCGCGATTACCAGCTCGCCTACCATCCGGCCTCGGTCCACACGCTGACGATCGCCCCCGCGGCCACCGTCGTCGCGCTGCTGCTGTTCGTTGCGTTTGCGCTGCTGCTCGTGGGCTTGTCAGCCGCGGTGCGCTACATGTCGCTGGAATGGCTGGTCACGCAGATCATGGGCCTCGGGGTGGCGCTCGTGCTCATCGGCGTCGTGCAGAAGGCCTTCCCCGTCGCCGACGACAACAACCCGCTGGTCTACGGCTTCTGGCAGCCGCGACAGGGAGGCAACCCCTTCGGCCCCTTCATCAATCGCAATCATTTCGCTGGCTGGATGGTGATGGCCCTCCCGCTCGTCGTCGGCTACTCCTGTGCCGTGCTGTCGCAGGCGGCTCGCTTCAGCCAACCGGGACTGGCGGTGCGGCTGCGCTGGCTCACGACGGTGGACGCCAGCCGGTTTCTTCTGGTCGGCTTCTGCGCCCTGCTGATGGGGATGACGCTCGTGCTGACCGGCTCGCGATCGGGTGTGGCGAGCTTCGCCGTGGCCACGGTGACATTTGGCGCCCTGGCAATCCGACAGTTCCCGGCGCGGCGCGCACGGGCGATGGCCGCCGTGTACCTCCTGATCCTGCTGGGTGGAGCGATCACGTGGGCGGGTACGGCGCAGACGGTCGATCGATTCCTGATCGCGGGCGCCGACGCCCCGAGCCGTTGGGGCGCGTGGCAGGACACGGCCCGGATCATCAGCGACTTCCCGATCTTCGGCACCGGCCTGGGCACCTACGGCCAGGCGATGCTGGTGTACCAGACTGCCGGCCGGCCGCGCATCTACGCCCAGGCGCACAACGACTACCTGCAGCTGCTCGCCGAGGGCGGGGTGCTCGTCTTCGTGCCCGTCGCCGCGGCGGCCGTGGTCATCGTGCTCGCGCTCCGGCGACGGCTCACAGCCGGCGCGGACGCCCCGTCCACGTTCTGGATTCGCATCGGGGCCATCGCCGGCCTCGCCGGCATCGCCGCACAGTCGGTCGTCGAGTTCAGCCTGCAGATGCCGGGCAACACGCTGCTGTTCGTGGTCCTGCTCGCCATCGCGCTGCATCGCAGCCGCACGCGCATGACCAGCACCGACCGCGCCGCCCTGCGTCACCGCTCGAGCCAGGATGCGTATCGCGTTTGATCTCGACGGGGTGCTCGCCGACCTGCATGGCCCCTTTGCCGCGACGGCGCTGCGCCTGTTTCCCGAGCTCGATGTCTCGACGCTGCGATCCCCGGATGTCGGTGCGTCGCCGCCGGAGTCGGGTGTCGAGAGCGATGCGGCGGCCGCGGCCGCCGAGCCGGCCGACGCCGCGATCCCCGCGCTGACGACGCTCCCGCTCACGAGCCGGCAATCGCGCGCCGTGTGGGCCGCGATGACGGCCGTCGAGGACTTCTGGTGCACGCTCGACGAGATCGAGAGCGGGAGCATCCGGCGCCTCGCCGAGCTCGCCGACCAGCGGCGCTGGGAGATTCTCTTCATCACCAGCCGGCCGTGGGCGTCGGGCCGCACGGTGCAGCGCCAGAGCCAGCACTGGCTCGAGCGCTGCGGCTTTCCGATGCCCAGCCTCTTCGTCGTCCATGGCTCGCGCGGCCGCATCGCCGACGCGCTGAATCTCGACATCGTGGTCGATGACCGGCCCGAGAACTGCCTCGATGTCGCGCTCGAGTCGAAGGCCGGGTCGATTCTCGTCTGGCGCGGCGCCCGCGACGCCGTCCCTGCGTCGGCCCGGCGGTTCGGAATCGCCGTTGTCCCAACGGTCGCCGCCTGTCTCGACGCGCTCGTCGAAATCGAGCAACCCGAGGACGCGAATGGGCTGCTCGACCGTCTGCGCCGGTTCTTCGGCCTGCGCACGACCCGCGCCACGCCCCCCGGGCGCTCCTGACGCACGAAACTGTCAGGGCGCCATCAAAACCGTCGCTCGCCCCACCTCCGTCGCGTCCGAGGACCTCAGGTTCGATCCGATAACCACTGCACTATCAGCATGTTAGCGAGGCTGCCAGCGGGCTGTCCGGCCCGGCATTCGTGTTGCGGTAGAGCTGTCGTCCCCCCCACGCCCCGGGCGCATGACGCACCCGGCGCCATTCAGCGGGACAGGCTCTCTGCACGAGGCCGGAAAGGTTCCCGATGGCCCGCCGTCTCAACGCTGTTCTCCTCTTCGTCGCCGTGAGCGCTGCCCCATGGTCCGTCGCCTATGCCGATGACGCGCTGGCCGCCAGGCCGATTACCCTGAGCGCGACCGCCGCGGCGATGGCCGTCCTGGCGGACGGGTCCCAGAGCGGCGTGCAGATCCCGCGCGAACTGCCGGCGGCCCCGGGCCGATCGTGGACGACGCCGGTGATGATCGCGATGCAGGCGGCGACGATGGCGACGCAGGCGCTGGACATCCATTCCACGATGAAGGCGCTGAATGCAGGAGCGGTGGAAGCCAATCCGTTGATGGGCGGGGTCGTGAAGAACAAGGCCGCGTTCATCGGCGTCAAGGCCGCGGTTGGCGCGGGACTGATGCTGGCGACGCACAAGATGGCCAAGCGCAACAAGGTGGCCGCCATCCTCACCTCGGCCGCGGTGAACAGCGCCTATCTCTTCGTCGCCCATCACAACTACAAGGTGGCGAGCGG
This sequence comes from uncultured Acidobacteriota bacterium, assembly GCA_963707795.1. Lineage (GTDB taxonomy): Bacteria > Acidobacteriota > Vicinamibacteria > Vicinamibacterales > UBA2999 > JACCSI01. Next base: position 4,400,336 of record OY970174.1, read on the forward strand.
CCTGCGCTGACGCGCCGTCGACCTCCTCCAATGCAACGCCCGGGATCACGGTCTCGGGCGTTCTGCTGTACGCGCCCTCCCTCAGCCGCCGCGACCGACCCGCGGTTCCTGCCACCGTGACCGCGCGGCCGCCTCCGGCGAGTCGTGCCGCACGAAGATCGCCCACCCGTCGAGCAGATAACGCAGTGTCACGGCATGGGGCTGGTAATCGCGCCGGAACACGGGATGGCGCGTGAGCGTGCAGGCGAAGCCATCGAGATCCTCCGCCGAGCAGAAGTCCGGCCGCCGGATGCTGGCGGCTGAGTGCATCGAGACGACGAGGTCGGGTCGCAGCCGCAGGCTGTAGTCCACGTCGTGCTTGTTGTGCCCGACGTGGCCGCTGCTGTCCACCGGCATCCGCGCCACGTGGCGATCGGATTTGCCGAGGAAGTCAACGCTCCGGCGCCGGCTGAAGTACGGCACGTTGCCAGCGGCGACCACGGCGATCGTCGCGTCCGGGCTGGTCGAGCGGCGGATGAGCAGCCCGGTGACGACGCCGCGTTCCGGCATGCCGTTGAACGACCGCAGCGCGCGCATCTGGCGTTCCGAGTAGATGCCGCTGCGCAGGAACACCGAGAGGAAGAGCGCGACCGCCAGCAATGCCTGCGCGCGGCCGGCCGCGGGCGCGGCGTCCACGGCGGCGGCGACGGCCAGCACCAGGAGCACCGGGATCGCGGGTGCCAGGTAGCGGAAGTGCGGGAAAATGTCCGCGCCCACCAGCAGCACGTGGCCGGCGGCGATGCCCACGGCCCCCAGCAGCAGCCAGCGCCGGCGATCGCCGCTCACGATGGTGCCAACCGTGGCAAACACCAGCGCCACCGCGTAGTGCGAGGCGAAGTTCCGCAGGTATCCCGCGCCACGCCACGTGAGCCCGCCGACATCCGCGACCTTGAGGTAATAGGTGTTGGGGAGCCAGTCGCCGTAGTACGTCCACCGCCAGCCGAGATGCGCGGCCGGCAGGAGGACGGCCAGCGGCAGCAGCATGGCCGCGCGCCGGCGGTCGGGCGCGCAGCCGACCGCCAGGACTGCCGCCGCCGCGGAGAGGAGATGCGCATCGCTGCGAATCAAGGGGAGGACGCCGACCAGCAACCACGTCGATGCGGTGACGTGCCCCCGCGCCGACTCGTCGAGGATCCGCGTCACCACGAACAGCAGCGCCGCGGTGAGCAGCGTGGTCTCGAAGCCGTTCACCGACCAGTAGAGCAGTTCCATCCCGAGCGCGAGGCTCAGGAGCAGGGCCGGCAGGCCGAGACCGGGCGACGGCACGAGCTGCCGCAGCAGGCGGGCGGCGAGCACGAGGACGAGCCCGGCCAGGATGCAGTTGATGAGGCGCACCGCCACGGCGGTGTGCGCATCGCCGAGGGGCAGGACGTGGACGGCCGCCATGACGAGCGTCCAGAGGAAATTGGTGTAGCCTTCGACGCGCTCCCCAGGGTTCCAGACCAGCCCGTCGCCCGCGGCCAGGTTGCGCGCATAGCGCATCGAGATCATCTGGTCGTCGTCGAGCCAGAAGTAGCGAACGCCGTCCACCACGACGCTCGACTGCCAGAGAACGATTGCGGATAGGACGGCAACCACGGCGAAGGCGACGGCCTGCCAGGCGCCTGGCGACAGCCGGGCGAGACGCGCGATCAGCGCGTCGTACGCCGTCGGAATGGCGGCCACTCGGATCATCGCCGGACGAGCACGCTCCATCCGCTGTAGTGATCCTCGTCGACGACGTGCAGGCCCGCGTCTGCCGCCAGCGCGGCGACCTGGCCTTCGTCCATCGGCCGGTAGTAGCCAAGATCGATCGAGAACTCGGCGGCGTGCTCCGATCCGCCTCGGCCGGCAATGCGGGAGAAGTAACTGACGAACACCGGTCCCGTCGTGAGCCTGGCGGCGTGGGCGAGCGTGGCGACGCACTGTTGGTCCGATCGCAGGTGCGAGAAGCTGGCCCACCCGAGCATCACCGCGTCGAACGGGCCGAGCGTGGCGACGTCCAGCGGCGGCGATTCCGGCTGCACCGGGACCAGATTGGGGAGGTCCTCGTATCGGCCGGTGAGGACCTGGATCGAGCCGCGGGCCGCTGCGTTGCGGGCCATCGACCGGGCAAGGGCGGCCGCGGGTTCGAAGGCCACGACCTGATGGCCGCGGTCAGCGAGGGCGAACGCCTCGCGGCCGCCGCCGGCGGCGCCGACGAGGATGCGCGCAGGCGGCGGGGGAAAGTGGCGGCGGATGACACCTTCCTCCCAGGGGAACAGGCCGGTGCGGACCCCGTCGCCGGCCGCCTGGTAGGCGCGCTGACTGCTGTAGCAGACCTCGTTGTAGGCGTCGTAGAAAGCCGGCGAGGCATGGGACAGGACCAGGCGGGACCGGGCGCCGACGAACCAGCGATAGGCACGATCGAAGAGGTGGGTGCCACGCAGCGCGCGAGCGAGCCAGCGCGTAGCCAGCGGCGCCGTCATGCGAGCGCGGTCTCGCCGTTGGCGGCGCGCTCGACCTGCGCGACCAGCTCGGGCAGGCCCGACAAGCCCGGCCGGTAGTGGCAAGTGAACACCGGCACCCGGACCGCCACCGCGAGATAGTCGGCGACGAGCCGAGTCACGTCCGCGGGATTGGCGGCGTCGAAGCAGTGCGCGTGCGCCAACAGGGCGGAAAAGGCCTGCGCGGGCGTCAGCGGCGTGATGCGCGTGGGCTCGTCGGCCTCGGCATTGCGCGCCAGCAGGAAGATTGCGTCGAGCGGCAGCGCCGGAGAGTCGTGCGCATCCAGCCTCGTCCGCCGCGCTGACATGGGAAAGAAGTCTCGAGCGGGTGGCGTCAGCCTGGGCGTGAAGGGCAACGGATGCGCGAGCGGGCCGTCGGGCGTCACGCTCAGCACCAGGGCATCGTCGGCGAACTGGGGGAAGCCGGCCTGGTGGAAGGCGTACGCGAGCGTGGATTTTCCCGATCCCGAGCGCGCGCAGAAGGCCCACACGCCGGTCCGGCCGACCACGGCGCTGGCGTGCACCGCCTGCCAGCCCAGCGCCTGGAGAATGATCGGCTGCAGCAGGCGCACGAACGTCTCGTCGACCAGCGCCCGCGCCGCACCCGGCGCGGCGGCCACACGAACCTCGTTCGAGCCCCGTTCGAACGCGAACGTTCCGACGCCGGACCAGACGATGCGGTGCCTTTCCCCGCAGGAAAACGCCCGGGCGTACACCGCCCCGTGCTCGTCGTGCCAGGCGTTGACTTGCCGATCGTCCGCCGTCGGAGCGACGCCGTCGCCAGCGTACGACAGCGTCAACATCTCCGGCGGCTCGCTATCCCTGCCCCTTCGGCTTGCGGTTGTCGCCCGTATCTTCGTGGGTCGGGCTCAGTTTGCCGCCGCCACCCTGCAGGACCTCGCCCACGGTGCCGACGTTCTTCAGCGTCGGCGAGATCCAGGGTTGCTTCGGGCTGCCGGCGGACGGCGACTTCTCGTCGGACATACTCATCATCCCTCTCCTTGTTCCATCCCAATCGACCCATCCCACGCAGGCGGCGTTCTCGCTCAACGATGTGCCCCCGCCAGCTGCGAGCGCGCCCAGTGCTCGAGATTGAGCACATCCCACACCCGATAGACGGCGCCGCGTGAACCGTGGAGCGTCTGGCGGAGATACTCGCCGGCGCCTCGGGCATCGACGACGCCGAGCGCGTCGAGGGTGCGCAGCGCCCCGACGGTGCGAACGATCGCCGGGGCTTCGCGCCGCACCAGTGACCGCGAGAAGGTGGTGGCCGACACTTTGCGCTGGCGGTCGAAGCCGAGGTCGGGAAACCGCCGTGCGAGAGTTGCGCGCACCAAGCCCTTCGATCGGCCCCCGGCGTTGAGCACATCCGGCGGCAGCCTGTATAGCATATCCACCAGATCCGCGTCCCAGAACGGATGCGCGAATCCGACGCCGGCCCGATCGCCGAGCTGGCTCAGTTCCTCCAGTTCCTGCGAGGCGAGCGCATGGTCGAGCCCGCCGCGCACCTCCTGCAGATAGAACCCCTGGCGCGGCTCCGGTGCGCCGAGGCTGGCCGGCGCCCGGCGCTGCTGCTGGACGCGAACGCGCGGGTCGGGCGCGACCCACGTCGGGTCGCTGGCCGTGAGGCGGCGCGCGCGGCTGGCCGCATGGGCAGCGGGCGCCACCCGATGCAGCCACATGCCCGCCAACGGCCGCAGCCCGAACGTCCAGGCGAAGCTGCGAGCGAATGCCACCGTGGAGAGCCGATGCGACCGCCGCCAGGCGGCCGCGAAGCGCGCCAGCCCGGCGACGTCGCCCTGGCGCATGAGGTCGGCGACGAAGTACGGCGACACCGACAGCCACTCGTCGCCGCCAGTCCCGGTGAGGATCGCTTGCACGCCGCGCGCGGCGCGGGCGCGCCGCGCCATCGCCAGGTAGGCAGGGCTCCAGGTATTCAACAGCGGCGCCGGCAGGCCGGCACTGAGATCGAGGGCTTCGGCGAGCAGCCCGCGCGGGCCGACTGCCTCGTCGAACTCGATGAGATCCTGCGGCAGTCGCAGATCGCGCGCCACCGACGCCTGGACGTGGCGCTCGTCGCACGTCGGATCGGGAAACGCCAGCGAGAGCGCCAGCGGCGACGGGCGGCACACCGCCGCCGCGCGGTCGGCCGCGACCGCGGCCACGGTGATGGAGTCGAGCCCGCCACTGAGGAAGATTCCCGCCGGGCCGTCGGCGAGGCAGCGATCGACCGCGCGATCCAGCACGTCGCCGAAGCGCTCCGCTTCATCGGCCCGCGACCAGCGCACCGGTTGGTCGTCCGGCAGTGGGTCCCAGTAGCGCGCGCTCGTCAGCTGCCCGCCGTGAACGGTCAGCCGCGATCCGGGAAGGACGCGGCGGACGGCGGCGAAAAACGTCTCTGCCGGATCCGGCCATCGCAGACAGAGCCGGTCGGCCAGGGCGACGGGGTTGAGGTCCGCGGAAATGCCCGGCTGCCGGATGAGGGTGTGCGGTGATCCGGCGACGAGCACCGACGCGCCGCGGGTCGCGAAGAACAGCGGCATCGTCCCGAGCGGATCGCGGGCGACCACGATCCGGTCGCGGCTGCGATCGACGATCACGAGTGCGAACGAGCCACGCAGCGCCGGCAGCGCCGCCTCGCCGAGACGGGCGTAGCGGGCCAGCACGAAATCGGCCGCCGCGGTGCCCCGCGTGCGGCCCGCCGGTCCGCCGGGCTCGCCGGCATCGTGCAGCCAGCCGTGGACGAAGGCGAGGCAGTCGCCTCGCGCGGAAAACCGGTTGCGATCGAATCCTTCATCGATGGCGCCGCTGAGCGGGAGCGTCAGCAGCCAGTCGGAACCCGGCGCTGACGCTGACGGCGAGCCGGTGTCAGGAGACGCGGCAGTCGTCACGAGGCGGACACCCCCGCAGGTCCAGGTGCACGATGGCGGATCGCGGCCCTGAATGCATCTGACCCCACATCTCATGCGATCGCGGCGAGGCGATGCGTCCGCGAACGATCGTGACGGTTGGCAGGCCATATTCGGCTGGCGCACTTCAACCGAGCTGACAAACGACGACACCACGGTGCAGGAAGACGCGCGCCCAGTCGAGCTTACGGGTGCCCGGGAGCACTGTCAATGCTTCGCGCGCGCCCGAGGGCAAATGCTGTCGCCGCGGCGATACACGCCGCGCGCACCGCCGCGCGGCGCAGGGCTGCGCATCCTGGCATCGATTGCCGCCGGCGAAAACGCGGACGCGCGGCAACGCCGGCCGACGTACACTGTGCCGTCGTTTTCGACCCTGGAGTCCATGTCCGCATGACCGAGCAGATCGCCGCCTGGAACGCGTGGGTGAACGGGTACGTGTGGGGCGTACCGATGATCGTGCTCCTCATCGGCACGGGACTGCTGCTCACGGTGCTGACCGGAGGCGTTCAGTTCCGCCATCTCGGCTTCGCGTTGAAGGAAGTCCTGGGCAAGGTCCTGCAGAAGGGTGCGGCTCCAGGCAGCGTGTCGCCGTTCCAGGCCGTGGCCACGGCGCTGGCGTCCACCGTCGGCGTCGGGAACATCGCCGGCGTCGCCACGGCCATCTCCATCGGCGGTCCCGGGTCGCTGTTCTGGCTGTGGGTGTCGGGCGTCCTCGGCATGTGCACGAAGTTTTCGGAGATCGTCGTGGCGCTGCACTACCGCGAGCCGGATGCGACCGGCATCATGCGCGGCGGCGCCATGTACGTCCTGCGCAAGGGGCTGGGGCTGCCCTGGCTGGGCACGATCTTCGCCGGGCTGGTGGCTCTCGCGGCCTTCGGCATCGGCAACATGGTGCAGTCCAACTCCGTCGCCCACAGCCTGCAGGACAGCTTTGGCGTGTCGCCGGCGATCACCGGACTCCTCCTCGCCGCGGTGACGGCGGTCGTGATTCTCGGCGGGATCCGCCGCATCGGCGAGGTCACCGAGGTGCTGGTCCCGTTCATGGCCGTGTTCTACCTCGGCGGCGCAATCGTGATCCTCATCCGCTACGCGACCGAGATCCCGGGCGCGCTTCAACTGGTCTTCGACGGTGCCTTCACCGGGACGGCGGCGACCGGTGGCTTCGCCGGGTCGACGGTGATGATGGCGCTGCGCGTCGGCGTCGCGCGCGGCTTGTTCTCGAACGAGGCGGGACTGGGCAGCGCCCCCATCGTCCACGCCGCCGCGCGCACCGATCACCCCGTCCGGCAGGGACTCTACGGCATCTTCGAAGTCTTCGTGGACACCATCCTGGTCTGCACGACGACCGGCCTCGCGATTCTGGCGACGGGCGTGTGGAGCTCGGGCGCGACCGGTGCGGCCCTGGCTGGGGCGGCGTTCTCGACCGGCCTCCCGGGCACCTGGGGCAACATCGTGGTCACCACCAGCCTGGTGCTGTTCGCCTACTCGACGGTGATCGGGTGGAGCTATTACGGCGAGACCGGCGTCGTCTACCTGCTCGGGCCGCGGGCGGTCATCCCCTATCGCGTGCTGTGGCTGGTGTTCCTCTACCTCGGCGCCGTCGGGTCGCTGCAGGTGGTGTGGGGGGTGGCCGACACGTTGAACGGCCTGATGGCGATCCCCAATCTCATCGCGCTGCTCGGCTCGATACCGTTGCTCCTGCGTCTGAAGCGCGAGTTCTTCGCCACGGTGAAGTAGGCGGAGCGGGCCCGGCTCACTCGAGCAGGTCCCGCACGTGGCGCGCGACCTGTTCGTGGGTCGCGAACCACACGTCGCCTTTCGACTTCATGTGCCGGATCAGCCGGTCGAGCAGCGCCACCCGGGCGCGGTGCCCCATGATGTGCGGGTGCAGGGTGAGGATGTAGAGCCCGCGCTCCTCGTAAGCGACGTCGAACTCGGCCTGGAACACGTCGAAGACCGTCTCCAGGGACGGGTCGGAGCCGTTCGCGCCCCCGCCGAAGTACGGGAAGTCGTCGAGGATGCGCTCGATCGGCAGCTCGATCACGCCGGTGCGCTGGCCGTCGAGGAGCAGCTCGTAGGCATCGTCGCTCGCCATCAGGCTGCTGTCGTAGAGAAACCCCGCGTCCTTGATCTGCTGCATCGTCCAGGCGCTGAACTGCCACGACGGGGCCCGGTACCCGACCGGCCGGCGGCCGGTGGCCTTGGTGAGATGGTCGATCGCCTGCGTGAGCAGCCGCTGCTCCTCGCGCGGGTCGTTGAGCACGGGCAGCCGCTCGTGAATCCAGCCGTGCACGCCAATCTCATGTCGTCCGGACGCCTGGATGTCCGCAATCATGTGCGGGTGCAGGATCGCGCTCACCGCCGGAATGAAGAAGGAGGCAGGGACGCGGTGCCTGTCGAGCAGCCGGAGCAGGCGTGGCAGGCCGTCCACGGCACCGTACTCGCCGCGCGAGATCACCTCGTAGTCGAGCACGCCGGCGGCCAGCGTGGCGGTGGCATTGTCGACGTCGAACGACAGCGCGACGGCGACCGCGGCGCCGCCGGGCCAGGCTTGCGGCTTGAGGCGCTTGCCGGCGCTGACGTGGAACATCTGCTGGCGCAATTCCTCGATCGACAGCCGCGTGCCGGGCAGGGGGTTCTGGGCGCGGCCGGCCGCGGGCCGGGCGCTCCATGTCAGGGCGGCCGCCAGGGCCACGATCGGGACGACGACGCGTAGGGTCATCTGCGCCTCTCAGCGAGCGAGTGTGGACGCGATCTCCTCGGCCGACCGCAGGGTCAACGCCGCGAAGGTCAGGGTGCCGTTGGTGCAGCCGGCGGTCGGCAGCGTCGGCGCTCCGACCACGAACAGGTTGTCATGGTCGTGCGTCCGCCCGAAGCTGTCGCAGACGCTCGACGCGGGATCGTCGCCCATCCGGCAGCCGCCGGCCGGATGATCGAGGTACGTGCTCTCGCTCGTGCTCAAAATGCGCGCGTCGTGCTCGCGCGCCAGCCGGGCGAACACGCTTTCCAGGTGCTGCTTCGTCCGTGGCAGGCGCGCCTCGGTCGCCTCGTCGAGCCGGTGCACGATCCGCGGCAACGCGTCCCCGGCGCGATTCGTCGTGTTCGGGTCGAGCGTGAGCGTGCTCTCGGCCGCGGGATGGACGTCGTAGTACGCACGCACGCGCGCGGTGCCACGGCTGGCCCGCGCGCGCCAGTCGGCGAGCGCGGCATCCCCGAGGAGCAGGCGGCCGTCGCCGGTGGCCAGCCGCGGCTCCCGGCCCACGGTGCTCTCCCAGATCCGAAGGTCGTGGCGCACGTACGGCTGGTCGCCGGCACAGCGGAAGTACTGGCGCGAGATCAGGCTGTGCTGGTCGTTCATCCCCGGATAGATTTCGGCATCGACCTCGATCTGCGCGGTCATGAACGCATGGCCATTCATGAATCGTCCGACCGTCCCCGAGCGGTTCGCCAAACCGACAGGGAAGCGGGTCGATGCCGACAACAGCAACAAGTGCGGGCTCCAGCAGTAGCCGGCCGCCAGCACGAACAGCCCGGCCCGGTATTCCAGCGCCTCGGTCGGCCGGTCACGGTTCAGCGCGTGCGCGACTTCGATGCGCGGATTCGCACCGCCGCGGTTGGCGGGGGTGAGCCTGCGCACCAGTGTCCGGTCGTGCAGCGTGATGGCCCTGGCCTCGAGCAGCCGCCGGAACGTCTCATCCGGCGAATAGCGCGCGCCGGTGGGGCAGATCTCGCACGTATTGCACCGCCGGCACTCGCTGCGGCCGTCGTAAGGGATCGTGTTCTTCGCCTGCGGCGTCGCCCAGAACGGAATGCCGCTCTTCTCCGCCCATGCCTTGAGCTGCCGCAGGTTCCATGACAGCGGCATCGGCGGCATCGGATAGGGCTCCGACCGTCGATCCTCCTCGAGCGGACCTGGTTCACCGCCGACCCCGATGCGGCGCTCGGCTTCGCAGTAGAAGCGCTCCAGCTCCGGCCAGCCGATCGGCCAGTCGACGGCGAGCCCGTACATCGATCGCAGCCGCAGGTCCTCGGCGGAGAACCGGTTGGTCACTCCGCCCCAGTGCAGCGCCGAACCGCCCACCACCATCGTTCGCGAGATGATGCCGGCTGCCGCCTGGTCCTCGACGACGTCGCCCGGCCAGGGGTTTTCGCCGTAGGCCAGCGCCCGCGCGCGGTCCTGCCAGCGCTGCTTGGTGTCGAACAGCCGATTCCCGGCTTCGACCACGATGATGGAGCGCCCGGGCCGCAGCTCGGCGAGCTTCTGTGCCAGCAGCGCCGCGGAAATGCCGCCGCCGATGATGCAGACGTCGCTCTCGAAGACCGCCATCAGCGTCCTCCGCCTGCGAGCGGCGCCGGCCGCTCGCCGGAACCGGCGAGGCCGCGACAGGTATCGCGGCCGATGCGGGCGCGATAACAGAGATCCGTGGCGTCCACGCTGGCGAAGAAGTAGCCCATCAAGTCGGTGGCGACGTGCCCGCCGTCGGGCCGCCGCGGCAGCCGATCGACCTGGGCCGCGGCGATGGCGGACTCGACGATGGCGCGCCGGACGTCGGGCGAGGACTCGGCGAAGCCCGCCCCGCGCCGGCGGGCAGCCTCTTCCAATGCCTCGAGCTGGGGCGGGTAGCGGGCCGCCGGGGACGGCGGGGTCCGCCGCAGCCGCGGAAAGCCATACCCATAATCGGTGTCCGCGTTCGCGCGGTAATCGTCGAGCCAGGTCAGAAAGCCGGCGATGACCCGCGCGCGGCCCTCTGGGCCCAGCTCGCCCGGGAGCACGACGTCGCCCAGCGCGCGGAGCGTGCTGCCGTCGATGCCCTGCGGCAGGCCGGCCTGAGCGCGCAACCCAATCCGCGCGCCCAACGCCGCGAAGCCGGAGAGGAGGACGTGGAGCAGCGTGCGGCGTTTCATGGACATCACCGTAGCGGCTCGGCCGGCGGCCAGCCGTCTGTCGAGTGAACGATGCGTCCGCCGACGATCGTCATGACGACCGAGGCGTCGCGGATTTTCGCTTCCGCCGACGTCAGGATGTCGTCGGAAAGGACCACGAGATCGGCGAGTTTCCCGACTTCGATCGATCCTTTGATCGACTCTTCGAACAGCAGGCGCGCATTGTTGATGGTGGCCAGCCGCAGCGCTTCCGGCCGGGTGATTCTCTGGTCGGTGCCGAGGACGCCGCCGGTCATCGTGTCGCGGGTGACGAAGTGATAGATCGTCCACAGCGGCGGGTAGGGCACGACCGGCGCATCGGTGCCCGACGACACCAGCAGCCCCGCGTCGAGGTACATGCGGACCGGTGTCGTCAACGCCGCCCGCGACCGGCCCCAGTACGCGACCAGGCTCGGTCCCGCCAGGTAGAGGTGATTCTGCACCGCGAGGGCGATCTCGAGCCGCTTCATGCGGGGCAGGTGATCCGGGCGCCCGATGAACGCGTGCTCGATCGTCCAGCGGCGTCCGACGATCGACCGTTCGCGGTTCGCCGCCTCGTAGGCGTCGAGCACCAGATCGATGGCGGCGTCGCCGACGGCATGGGTGGCGACGCGCCAGCGCTTCAGGTTGAGGCCGCGCACCACATCCCGGAACACCGCCGGCGCCATCGTCGCCAGGCCACGAAACGTGCCGCCTTCGTCGAACGGCGGCTGGTACGGCTCGCGCATCAGCCCGCCTTCGAAGCCGCCATCGACGGCGAGCTTGACGCCGCCGACGCGCAGCCACTCGTCCCCTTCGTCGGGGTTGATCCCCGACTGCTCGAGCGCGTTCAGTTGGGCGGCCGCGTCACCGCCCAGGCGGAGGAGCGCGTGCACGCGCATCGTGAGCAGGCCTCGGCGCTGCATCTCCTGCAGCACGCGGTAGTCCTCGATCGAAATCCCCGGGTGGCGCACGGTGGTCAGCCCCGCCGCGTGCAGCGTCTGGTAATCGGCCAGCCGGTCGGCCATGCGCTGGGCGGTACCGCGCGCCGGCCCGGGCGGCAGGGCAATCAGCGATTTGGCCGCGTCGACCAGCTCGCCGTTGAGACGCCCGTCGGGATAGCGCGAGATCCGCCCGCCGGCGGGGACCGCCGTGCGCTCATCGATCTTCCAGCGCGCGAGCGCCGCCGAGTTGACGATGTATTCGTGCCCACCGCGGACGAGCACGACCGGGTGCGCGGGCGACACCTGATCGAGGTCGTCGCGCAGCGGCAGGCGCTGTTCCTGGAGTTGGGCCTCGTGCCAGTCGCTGTTGGATACCACCAGGCCGCCGGCCGCCGTCTCCGCGGCGCGTGCGCGGACGGCCCGCAGCACGTCGGCGATGGAACGGGCACGCGACAGGTCGACGCCCGGCCCGCCGCCGGCGCCATGCAGATGGTTGTCGATGAATCCGGGCACGACCAGCCGGCCGCCGAGATCGATCTGGCGCGTCGAACGGGTCGCCAGCCGCCGGATCGACGCCGAGGCACCCGTGGCGGTGACGCGGCCGTTGGCGATGGCGACCGCCTCGACCATCGAGGAGTTCTGATCGACGGTGACGATGCGGCCGCCGTGGAGAATGAGGTCGGCCGGCGTCGGCTGCCCGAGCAGGAACGCTCCGAGGAGTGCCACGGCCGCGCGCGCGAACATGGGGGTAATAATAGAGGCCATGCGCGCCGTTGTCGCGTGTTTCGCCGCGGTCGCGCTGACCGCTGTACCGTCGGCGTCGCAACCCGTCCCGGCCGGGCGCGCACACTGGGTGGCGCTGGCCGCGGGGGGGTTCCTCATCCCCGAGGGCCGCACCGCCGCCGACCTGCTGCTGGAGATGAACGCGCTGCTCGCGTCGCCCGATCCGGTGCTCCGCGACGAGGTCGCGTTCAGCGCCGCCGAGCGCTGGGTCGTGCGCGAGCGCCGCGTCGCGCCGAGCGACCTGCGGCGCCTGCGTCAGGCCTGGGAGGCGAACCTCGGCGACGGCCTGGGCGAGCCGGCCGGCGACCGTGTCTTCAAGCGTTCGTTTTCCGCCCTGTGCCTGTCTCTCATCGCCGCGCACGACCTGGCGGCGCCGTTCCTCGATCGGACCGAGGTGGAGGCCTTCTTCGATCGCATGCTCGACTACTTTCAGCGCGAGCGCGATCTGCGCGGCTTCGACGAGTCTCACGGCTGGATGCACACCGTCGCCCATACGGCGGACGCCCTGAAGTTCCTGGCGCGCAATCCCCGGCTCGCCCCGGGCAGCGATGCCCGGCTGCTGGCGGCCGTGCGGGCGAAGGTCGAGTCGAGCGACGCGGTGTTCACGTGGGGCGAGAACGACCGCATGGCGCTGGCCCTGCACGCCGTGGTCCGGCGCGACGACGCCGAGCCGGCGGCGTACGCCGCCTGGCTCGGGCAGTGGGCGGCCGATTACCAGGCGCTGTGGTCGCGCGGCCCCCAGGTGGCGCCGCGCCAGTTCGCGCGGGTCGAGAACGGGCGCCAGGTGCTGCGCAGTCTGGTCGCGGCCCTGGCCATGGACGCGCAGCCGACAGGTCATGGAGAAGCCGCCCGCACCGCCACGCTGGTGGCGCTGGCGAAGATGCGCTGAGCCGGGAGAACACGATGCGCGCCATCACGCTGCTGATCGGAATCGTTCTGACGTTGTGCGTTCCGTCGCCCGCCGGGGCGCAGTCCGGCCCGCGCAACTGCACGCGCACGAGCCAGAACCTCTTCGTTCGCGACGTGCTCGACGACTACTACCTCTGGTACCGGACGATTCCCCGCCTCAATCCGGCCAATTACGCCTCGCCGGAAGCCTATCTGGAGGCCGCGCGCTACCGGCCGCTCGACGAGACCTTCAGCTACGTCACGAGCCGCGCCGCCAACGACGCGTTCTTCTCCGACAGCCAGTTCGTCGGCATCGGCATCTCCACGCAGGCGACGGCGACCGAGCTGCGCGTGCTGCAGGTGTTCCCCGACAGTCCGGCGTCGGAGGCGGGCGTCGGCCGCGGCGATCGCATCGTCGAGATCGAGGGGCGTTCGGTCGCCGATCTCGTGGCCAGCGGCGAGATCGACGGGGCCCTGGGCGCCAGCACGGCGGGCGTGACGGTGAACCTCGGGGTCCGCTCGCGCCAGGGTGTCGAGCGCAGCGTCACGCTGGTCAAGCGGGTGGTGACGATTCCGACCGTGTCGCTGACGCGGACGTTCGCGGTGGACGGCCGCACCGTGGGCTACCTGCTGTTCCGCAACTTCGTGGAACCGTCCACCGCAGCCCTCGACGCCGCCTTCGCCGCGCTCGCCGAGGCGGGTGCGTCCGAAGTGGTGATCGACATGCGCTACAACGGCGGCGGGTTGGTGTCGGTGGCCGTCCACCTCGCCAGTTTGGTCGGCGGCAGCCTCACCGAGGGCCGGGTCTTCGCGCAGTTCCGCCACAACGATCGGAAGACCGTGCTCGACGAAACGCTGCGCTTCGCCCGCGCCGGGGCGGCCCCGGCGCTGTCGCGACTCTTCGTCATCACGACGCGCGCCTCGGCGTCGGCGAGCGAGCTGTTGATCAACAGCCTGCGGCCGCATCTCCCGGTCATCGTGATCGGCGGCACCACGTTCGGCAAGCCGGTCGGCCAGTACAGCTTCGCCTTCTGCGACAAGGTGCTGGCGCCGGTGTCGTTCTCGCTGGTCAACGCCGACGGCGAGGGCGACTACTTCGCGGGCATCGCGCCGACGTGCGCGGCGGCCGATGACATCGACCATGACCTCGGTGCCGGCGACGAAGCGGCGCTCGCCGAGGCGTTCACCTTCATTCGAACCGGCGCGTGCAGCGCGCCCCAGGTCGCCGCGCGCACGCGCGCGGTCGGGGCCCCGCCCGCCCGGGCCACCGGGTGGCAGGCGCTCGTCAACGCCCACTGACGCTCGGCGCCTCCCGCCGTCGTCCGCCGCCGGCGGCGAGCGATCCGTGCGGGCGGTCGTTGTATAGTCCGGCCATGTTCAGCCGACATCCCCGTTCCTGGTGGCGCGGCGCCGTCTGGATGACGGCGCTGGCACTGGCCGCGTCCACCCAGGCACAGACTCCGCCGCCGATGACCGCCCTGGTCGGCGGCACGCTCATCGACGGCTTCGGCGGGCGTCCCGAGCGCCTCGATGACTTTCGCGCGACGCCGGCGCGACGGCCGACGCTCGCGCGCAAGTTCCAGCAGCTGCGCGACGCCGGCGTGACCCTGCTCGTCGGCACCGACAGCGGCATCCCGATGAAGTTCCACAGCGGCTCGACGTGGCGTGAGCTCGACGCCTGGGTCAACGTGCTCGGCGTCGACCCGATGACCACGATTCGCGCCGCCACCTTCTGGCCGGCGGTGGCCATGCGCAAGGAGCGCGAGGTCGGCACCATCAGTCCCGGCAAGTACGCGGATATCATCGCGGTCAAGGGCGACGTGCTCCGCTACATTGCGCTGCTCCAGCGCGTCGACCTCGTCATCAAGCGGGGCACGCGCGTGAAATGAGGCCGGCGCGGCGGTCCGCGCGTGCCTCCGGCGCGCGCCCCGCCCAAGGCCCGCGGCCATGCCCGAGCTGCCCGATATCGAGCTCTACCTGCACGCCCTCGGTCCGCGCATCGTCGGCCGCGGCATCGAGGCCGTGCGCCTCGCCAGCCCGTTCCTGGTGCGATCGATCGACCCGCCGATCGAGGCGTTGACCGGCCGCACGGTCACCGCGCTCACGCGGCTCGGCAAGCGCATCGTCTGGCAGCTCGAGGACGACATCTTCGTGATCGTCCACCTGATGATCGCCGGGCGCTTCCGGTGGAAGGATCGCGGCGCGCCGATCCCGGGCAAGGTCGGTCTCGCGGCCGTGGATTTTCCGACAGGCACGCTGCTGCTGACCGAGGCGGGATCGAAGCGCCGCGCCTCCCTGCACGTCGTCCGCGGCGCGGCCGCCGTGCGCGATCACGACCCGGGCGGGATCGAGGTGGGTGACGTCTCCGCCGACCGCTTCGCCGCCGTCCTCCGCCGGGAGAACCATACGGTCAAGCGCGCGCTCACCGATCCGCACCTGGTGAGCGGCATCGGCAACGCCTATTCGGACGAGATCCTGCATGCCGCCCGGATGTCGCCGATGAAGCAGACCGCGCAGATGAGCGACGACGAGCTGGCCCGCCTGCACGCGGTGGCCGTCGCGACGCTGACCGGGTGGCGCGACCGGTTGATCGCCGAGACGGGCGCAGCGTTTCCCGACAAGGTCACGGCGTTCCGTGAAGGAATGGCGGTACACGGCCGCTACGGCCAGGCCTGCCCGGTGTGCGGGACGCCGGTCCAGCGCATTCGCTACGCGGCCAACGAAGCCAATTACTGCCCGGCCTGCCAGACCGCCGGGCGGCTATTGGCCGACCGCTCGCTGTCGCGGCTGATGCGGGACGATTGGCCGCGTTCGCTCGAGGCGCTCGAACAGCGAAAGAGCGCGCGGACGAAGTCAGGCTGAATGACCAGCTTGCGAGTGCGCGGCGCCCCCGCCGTCAGCCCTCCACCTCGGCGATCTCCCGCGCGACCTGAGGCGCCGCCGCTGGCACGCGGGCCGTATCGACGGGAGTGCCGTCGAGGAGCGCGGCACAGAGATAGTCGGCCGCCGCCTGGTCGGTCCGCGCCAGGAACGCTTCGAGCGGACTGCGGAAGGCCGGCGTGTCGCTGCGATCCTGCATCGTGGGGAAGGTGCCGTCGGGCAGCTGCGGCGCATAGCGCGACCAGAAATCGAGGTGCCAGCGCAGGAACGACTCCACCCGGCTCCGGCCGTGGGCGTCGTCGCCCCAGTGCTCGAGCGCCAGCGTCGCGTAGCGCCGGTAGACGGCGAGCCGCTCCTCGGCGCTGATGTCCCAGTAGCCGTGCGCGGCTTCGCGGAAGATCCACGGCTTGATGAGCGCCGCCCGTGCGACCATCACGCCGGCGCAGCCGGCCCGCCCCCGCGCGGCGGCGATCTCGTGCGGGAAGAGCAGGTCGCCGTTGCCGACCACGGGGACCGGCACGGCGGCGGCCACCTCGCCGATGGCGTCCCAGTCCGCGGCGAAGCGATAGCGCGCGTTGCGCGTGCGTCCGTGCACGAAGAGCGCATCTGCCCCGCCGTCCACCGCGGCCTGCGCCTGCACCAGGTAGTTGCGGTGCTCGTCGTTCCACCCCAGGCGCACCTTGACGGTGACCGGGATGCGGGTGACCGCTCCCTTCATCGCCTCGACCAACCGGCGGATGCGCGTCGGTTGGCGCCCGAGCGACGCGCCGAGGCCCTTGCGTGTGAAGAAGTCGATCGGACAGCCGAGATTGAGATCGACGAAATCGGCGCCGCGCGCCTCGACGAGCGCCGCCGCCCACGCCGCTTCCTCCGGCTTGAGGCTCGCCAGCTGGACGCCGAAGCACGGCTCGGCGGGAAACCGGCGGAGCAGCGCGAACTCGCTGGGCCGCTTCTGCTTCAACCGCCGCGCCACCGCCATCTCGCTCACCGTGACGCGCGCCCCGAGCTCGACGCAGAGGCGGCGATAGGGCAGGTTCGATCCCTTCGTCATCGGTGCCATGACGACGGCGCCGGTCAACTGATCGCGCAGGGGCATGAACGGATTGTAGGGCACGATGTCGGGTCCACGTCCCGAGCCTGCGGGTCGCCATGCTACGCTTCCCGCCATGCGTCCCTGTATCAGCACCTGGTCCGCGGCCCTCGCCCTGGCGATCGCGCCGGTCGCGGCCCAGGGCCCGGCGACCGATCGCGCGCCCTCGACAGCGTCGAGGCATTTCATGTGGTCGGTCAGCTCCGGCGGCGGCCCGCCGAGCTTCCTGCTCGGGTCGCTGCATCTCCTGTCACCGGAGTACTACCCGCTCAGCGCCGAGATAGAGGCGGCGTTCAAGCAGGCCACGGTGCTCATCGAGGAGGTCGATCTCGACGAGATGACCAACCCCGCCGTCGCCCTGCCGCTCCTCGGCAAGGCGATGTTCACGGACGGCCGCACCCTCGATCAGGTCATCGCCCCGGATCTCTACAAGACCGTGATCGCCCGCGGTGAACAGGCCGGCGTGCCGGCGGAAGCGCTGCAGCGGATGAAGCCGTGGATGGCGGCGGCGTCGCTGACGATCCCGTCGATGAAGGCGGCAGGGTTCCAGGTCGAGTTCGGCATCGACAAGTACTTCTTCGACAAGGCCAAGACCGCCGGTATGGAACGGCGCGCGCTGGAGACCGTCGCCTATCAGTTCGACCGGCTCGATCAGATGCCGGCGCCGGTGCAGGAAGCGATGCTCCGCGCCGTCATCCTCGACATCGACACGAAGCTGTCCAGCGTCAAGACCATCGCCGACGCGTGGCGCCACGGCGATCTCGCCACGATGGAGCGGCTGTCGCTCGGCGCCATGCGCGACTCGCCGGAGCTCTACCAGCGCCTGCTCGTCGAGCGCAACCGGAACTGGGTGGCGCCGGTCGAGACCTGTCTCACCGAGCGGAAGTCCTGCTTCGTCGTGGTCGGCGCCGCTCACCTCGTCGGCCCCGACAGCCTGGTCGCGCTGCTGCAGCAGAAGGGCCACACCGTCCGGCAGCGATAGCGCGGGGCGCCGCCGTCCGGCGGCGGAGGCCGACGTCCCGCCAGCGAACAGGCGACGATCGGCGCGGCGGCCCGGGTCGCCGGTGAACGGCCGCCGGTCGAGCCCTTCGCGGATACCGGGAGCGTCCGGCGGTGGCATGGGTTTTGGTGTGGTGACGCGACATGCCCGCGTATTTCCAGGATGTCGTGCACGCGATCCGCGGACTCCGCCGCCGTCCTGGGTTCCTGATCGCGGCGTTGGCCACCCTCGCCCTCGGCATCGGCGCCAACGTCACCGTCTTCAGCCTGGTCAACGCACTGGTGCTGCGGCCGCTGCCGTTCGGCGACCGCAGCGACCGCGTCGTCACGCTGCACTCGACCCATCGCCTGCAGGCCGAGGACTGGGACGAC
Source organism: uncultured Acidobacteriota bacterium (assembly GCA_963707795.1). Classification (GTDB taxonomy): domain Bacteria; phylum Acidobacteriota; class Vicinamibacteria; order Vicinamibacterales; family UBA2999; genus JACCSI01. Next base: position 4,418,607 of record OY970174.1, read on the forward strand.
TCGGAGTTGTCCTATCGCGATCTGATGGACGTGCGCGACCAGGCGCAGGTGTTCGAGGGTGTCGCCGGGTTCCTCGGGCGCAATTTCACGGTCACCTCGGACAGCGACGCGGAACGACTGCTCGGCCTGTCGGTCACGCCGGGGCTGTTCACGATGCTCGGCGCCGACCCGGTGCTGGGACGGGATTTCCGGCCCGAGGACGCGGCGGAGCCGGGCCTCGAGTCGGTGGTGATCCTCACCCACGGGCTGTGGCAGCGGCGATTCGCCGCCGACCCCGCGATCATCGGGCGCGGCGTGACGATCAACGAGCACGCGCGCACGGTGATCGGCATCATGCCGCCCGGATTCAAGTTCCCCGAACGGGCGGAGCTGTACATGCCGCTTCGTCTGGAGCGCGCCGCGCGCGGCGACCGCAACGTGGCCGCCGTGGCCGTGCTCGAGCCGGGCGTCTCGCTGGCGCAGGCGCAGCAGCACGTGGACGGCATCGCCGGGCGGCTCGAGGCCGCGTACCCGGAGTCCAATCGCGGCTATGGCATCCGCGTGCTGAGGTTTCGCGATTCCCAGGTCGGCCGCGACGAGCGCCTGATCGCCGGCACGCTCATGGCCGCGGTCGGATTCGTGCTCCTCATCGCCTGCGCCAACCTCACCAACCTGCTGCTGGTCCGCGGCGCCGCGCGGCAGCGCGAGCTGGCGATCCGCGCCGCCATGGGTGCCGGCCGGGCCCGCCTCATCTGGGGCCTGCTGAGCGAGAGCCTGGTGCTGTCGCTGGCCGGCGCCGCCGCCGGCACGCTCGCGGCGGTGTGGTGCATCGATTTCATTCGTGCGTCGTGGCCCGAGGAGTTGCCGTTCTGGTTGCGCTTCGACATCGATGGCCGCATGGTCCTCTTCACCGTGGCGATCACGATGCTGACCACCCTCGCCATCGGCCTGCTGCCGGCGCTGCGCGCGTCGCGGCCGCGCGTCGCCGACGACTTGAAGGAGGGGAGTCGCGGCGTCTCACTGGGCCGCTCGGCCCAGCGCACCCAGGCGGCACTGGCGGCCGCCCAGGTGGCGCTCTGCCTGGCGCTCCTGGTCGGCGCCAACCTGATGATTCGCAGTTTCCTGTCGCTCCAGCGCGCTGACCTCGGGTTCGATGACCGCCCGCTGCTGACCATGCGCGTCTACCTCGCCGGCGACCAGTTCGACGAGCCGCCGGCCCGCGCGGCATTCTTCGCCCGCGTCGTCGACGCGCTCGAATCGCTGCCCGGCGTGGCCGCGGCGGCCGTGACGACCAGCGTGCCCGGCGACGATGGGGGCAACGGCGTTCGCGTGGTCACCGACGAGCGGACCGCGCCGGACGACGAGATGGGCGCCCAGGCCGTCACCGCCAGTGCCGGACTGCTCGAGTCGCTCGGTCTCGCCACGCTCCAGGGCCGGACCTTCACCGAGACGGAGTCTGCCGATCCGGGGTCGCGCGTGGCGATCATCAACGACCGGCTGGCGCGCCGGCTGTGGCCCGATGGCTCCGCCGTCGGGCGGCGGATCGGGTTCGCCGGCGGGAGCGAGCCGCACTGGATGCGGGTCGTCGGTGTGGCGCCCGATCTCGTCTACGAGGAGCCGGGCGAACAGACCGACCAGTCGCGGATGACAGTGTACGTCCCCTACGCGATCGGCGCGCCGCGGACCATGGCGGTGCTCGTGCGCGCGCAGGGCGATCCGGCGGCCCTCGCGCTGCCGGCGCGCGACGCGCTGCGGCGCGTGCATGGCGGCCTGCCGGTGTACGACCTGCGGACGATGCGCGAGGTGCGGCGGTTCACGACATTCGATGAGCGCTTCTTCGGGACGATGATGGCCGTCTTCGCGGCGACGGCGCTGCTGCTGGCCTGCCTGGGGACGTATGCGCTGCTCGCCTACGCGGCGCGCCGCCGCACGCACGAGATCGGCGTGCGGCTCGCGCTCGGCGCCGAGCCGCGTGATGTCGTGGGGTTGTTCGTCGGGCAGGCGGGCCGCATCGGGCTCATCGGCCTCGGCGCCGGGCTGGCGCTGGCCAGCGGCGTCGCCGGCACGCTGCGCGGGACCTTGTTCGCCGTCGAGGCATTCGATCCGTGGCTGTTCGCCACGACCGCCGCGACGCTGCTCGCGGTCGTGCTGGCCGCGGGCTATCTCCCCGCTCGTCGGGCCGCGCGGCTGGATCCGGTCACCGCCCTGCGGGTCGACTGATCGCCGCCGGTCAGCGCCGGGGCCGTCGCTTCCGTTTCTCCGACCCGGGTTCGTCGAGCAGGGCCGCGCGCGCCTCCGCCAGCTCCCGCCGCTTGCGGGCGTCGACGACGGGAAACGAGGGCCGCAGCGACTCCAGCGTGTCGATCAGTGCCGACGCGACGACCAGCCGGGCGAACCACTTGCGATCCGCCGGCACCACGTACCACGGCGCCTGTGGCGTTGCCGTCCGGCGAATGGCGTCTTCGTAGGCGCGCATGTACTCGGCGAAGTGTTGCCGTTCGCGCACGTCGCCGATCGAGAACTTCCAGTGCTTCTCGGGTTCGTCGAGCCGGTCGAGAAAGCGCTGTTTCTGCTCGTCGCGCGACACGTGCAGGAAGAACTTCCGTACCGCCACCCCCTGCCGTCCCAGGTAGCGCTCGAAATGCGTGATGTCCTCGCAGCGCTCGTCCCAGATGCGCTTGCCGACCAGCTCGGGCGGCATGCGCTGGCTGCGCAGGATCTCCGGATGCACGCGCACGATGAGCACCTCTTCGTAGTACGACCGGTTGAAGATGCCGATGTGGCCCCGCCGCGGCAGCATGCGGCTGGTGCGCCACAGGAAATCGTGGTCGAGCTCCTCCAGCGACGGGCTCTTGAACGAGTGCACTTCGCAACCCTGCGGATTGAGGCCGGACATCACGTGCTTGATGGTGCCGTCCTTGCCGGCGGCGTCGAGCGCCTGGAAGATGAGCAGCACCGCCCAATGGTCCTGCGCGTAGAGGCGCTCCTGCAGATCGGCGATCTGTTCGATGCTTCGCGTGAGCAGCTCCCCGGCCTCGGCCTTGAGCGCCGAGCCGCTGTCGTCGTCGGGAGCGATGTCGCGGAGGCGGAAACGCGCGCCGTTGGTGACGCGGAAGCGCCGGGACAGTGCGCGCATGTCTGCTGATGCCATGAACAGCCTCGATGGATCGGCTAGGGTTGCGGCGCCGGCGCCAGGACCGCCAGCACGAGGAGCCGCGACGAGCCGCTGTTGCGAATGCCGTGCGCCACCCCGGAGGGAGCCACGAGGAGGTCGCCCTGCCGCATCGGCACCTCGGCACCGTCGAGCAGGAACAGTCCCTCGCCTTCGATCACCGAGTACAGCTTGTCCATGCCGGCGTGCGCGTGCAGCGCGTGCTCCTGTCCGGGCTCGAAGGCGTTCAGCCCGACGAGCAGGCGTTCCGACTGGAACAGGGTCACCTTGCCCATGCGCTCGGCGGAGTACACCGCGTGCGCCGCGGGATGGATCGCGCGCGGGTGCGTCATGGCCGGCGTCCTTGCAGGTTGAGCCGCCAGTAGTCGAGCGTGAACGGCGGATCCTCGGCGGCGGCCCGCCGCGTGATCTCGTCGATGAACTGCGCCCGCAGCCGCCCTGCCGGCAGGCGTGCGAGGTGCGGGTTGTAGATGACCGTGGTCACGAACTCGCGGTACGACGCCTCGTCGGCCAGTGCCGTCGGCGTCGATTCCAGGCTGGCCTCGACGTCGACGAACCCGGCGGCGTGCAGGCGCTCGGCCGTCCGATCGGGCGTGGCGAACTCCCAGATGCCCTCCCAGTCCTGGAAGTACGCCGCGAACGGCTCGGCATGCATGACCGCCGCGGCCAGTACGTGAGCGCGCGCCAGGTTGGGTCCGCCCCCGCACTGCGCCACCAGGCGCCCGCCCGGGCGCAGCGCGTCATGGGCCGACGCGAAGAGGGCGTCGTGGTCGCGCACCCAGTGGAACGTCGCGGTGCTGAAGATGAGGTCGGCCCAGCGGACCATCGGCAACCGCGGCAGCTCCACCTGCACGAACGCGACGCGGTCTCCGTAGTCGGGCCGCAGGTTCGCGCGCGCGGTCAGGAGCATGTTCCACGAGCGGTCGATCGCGATCAGCCGGCCGCGCGGCAGACGGGCCAGCAACTGGCCGGTCACGCGGCCCGTGCCGCAGCCGGCGTCGACCGTCCGCTCGTCTCCGCGCACCGCCAGCGTATCGAGCACGCGCTGCCCCCAGGCGGTCTGCGGGCCGGCGACCCGGTTGTACGAGGCCGCATCCCACTCGCGTGACAGCGGGTCCGCGGCGGCGACGTCCACGGCCCGCGCCGTGGTCGGCGCACCCCCCGGGAGCCGGCGCTGGTCCTGGCGCACGTGGGGTAGTGTATCGCCATGAACTTCCCGCCGACGCGGCTCTCGGTCGTGGCGCGTACGCGCAGCGACGACGAGGAGACCCGCCGGCTGGCCATCGGCGTGCTGATCGAGAGCTACTGGAAACCGGTCTACAAATACCTGCGCCTCAAGTGGCGCCTCGATCCGGACGCGGCGGCGGACCTGACGCAGGAGTTCTTCACCAGCACCCTGGAGAAGGACGTGCTTGGCCGCTACGATGCCGGGCGGGCGCGGTTTCGCACCTACCTCCGCCTGTGCGTGGACGGCTTCGCGTCGAACGTGCGCAAGGCGGAAGGCCGCTTGAAGCGCGGCGGCCACGTGGCCACGGTGCCGCTGGACTTCCCGGCGGCGGAGGGTGAGCTCCGGCGCCACGAGCCCTCGGTCGCAGCGGACGTGGACGAGTTGTTCTACCAGGAATGGGTGCGCGCGCTCTTTCAGCACGCGGTCGACGACCTGCGGCAGGCCAGCCACGCCGCCGGCCGCGACGCGATGTTCGCCGCGTTCGAGCGCTACGACCTCGTCGAGCCCGGCGAGCGGCCGACCTACGCCCGTCTCGCCGAGGAGCTCGGGCTCACCCCCGCGACCGTGACCAACCATCTCGCCGCGATGCGCCGTCACTTTCGCCGCACCGTCCTCGACCGCCTGCGCGACTTGACGACCAGCGACGATGAGTTCGAGGCGGAAGCCCGCCGCCTGCTCGGCGGCACGTCATGAGCGCCTGGCTGGGCAACCAGACGCTGGCGCACCTGCGCGACGTGGCGGAGTGGCCCGACCTTGGCGACCGCTACGAGGTGGCCCGGCGCCTTGGCCGTGGCGGCATGGGCGTTGTCTATGCGGCCCGCGATCGCGTGCTCGAGCGCGAGGTGGCGGTGAAGGTGCTCGATGCCGCCGACGCCCGCGGCGACGCCGCCCGGCGCCTGCGCGACGAAGCGCGGATTCTGGCGCGGCTCGAGCACCCCGGCATCGTCCCCGTGCACGACGCCGGGACGCTCGCCGACGGGCGCGTGTATTACGTCATGAAGCTCGTGCGCGGCGAGCCGCTCGACGCCGCGCTCGGCCCCGACACCTCGCGCGCGGAGCGTCTCGACGTGTTCCTGCGCATCTGCGATGCCGTCGCGTTCGCGCACGCACACGGAATCGTGCACCTGGATCTGAAGCCGGCCAACGTGATGCGCGGCCGCTTTGGCGAAGTCCTGGTCATGGACTGGGGCGTCGCCAGGATCCTGAGCGGCGGCGACGGCGCCGGCGAGCCGGTCGCGGGCACTCCCGGCTTCATGGCGCCCGAGCAGGGGCATGGCGCCGACGCGCGTGTCGATGCCCGCGCCGACGTCTACGCGCTCGGGGTCATCCTCGCCGGCTGGCTGCCGCCGCCGCTGCCGCGGCCGCTGGCGGCGATCGCAGCGCGCGCCCGTGCCGACCTCGATCACCGCTATCCAGGCGTGTCGGCCCTGGCCGCCGACATCCTGCGGTTCCGCGACGGTCAGCCGGTGACCGCCTACCGCGAATCGCTCGCCGAGCGGCTGGCGCGCGTGTACCGCCGCCACCGCCTGCCCATCCTCCTGGTGGTGGCCTACATGATCATGCGCATCGTGCTGTTGCTCTGGGCCGGCGTGTGACGCTCGACGGGCAGGGCGTACACGGTCGAGCGGGGACGTTGAATACACGGTGAGGAGGGGTGATGAAGAAGCCGGTCTTCGCGATGTTGCTCGGTGGTGTTCTCGGGATCTTCGATGGGTTGACCGCGCTCGTCTCCGCACCGCAGGAAGCCCCCAACATCGTGGGCATCGTCATCGGATCCACGTTCAAGGGGGTGATCGCCGGCCTGATCATCGGCCTGGTGGCGCAGCGCACCCGATCGCTGGCGGTGGGCATCGTCGTCGGCCTGCTCGTGGGCGCCGGCCTGGCGGCGCTCATCACGATTGGCAGCCCGTACTTCTGGGAGATCGTGCTGCCGGGCGCGATCGTCGGGTTGATCGTGGGCTACGCCACCTTCACCTATGCCGGCCCGCAGATGCCCGTCGGATCACGCTGATCGGAGGGCCGCCGCGATCGCCGACCGCGGGGGGCGGCCCGCACGGGCGTATAGGCGTCAGTGTGCGTCGTCCGGGTAGATCACCATCAGGCGATCCACCGGCGTGAACCCCAGCTTGCCGGCGAGGGCCGACGACTCCTCGTTGGAGGCGACCGATCCCCACACGGCCGTCTTTCCGCGCTCGCCGAAATGGCGGAGCAGGCACACGCAGGCCGCCGTACCCAGGCCCCGCCGCCGATGCGCCTCCAGGGTGTCGATGCTGACGTCCCAATGCGTCTCGGTTTCCCAGCCCGAGTAGCAGAACGACACCGGCTGCTGCTCGGCGAACGTGCAGGCAATGGGCGAATAGCGGCAGGCGTCGCGCAGCTCGCCGCGCAGGATCGGCGGCAGGTTGTCGAGATGGCGGTACTCGTCGGGACGAAGCAGGCGGGCCCGCGGGTCGGCCGGCAGCCGGAGCGCCTCGGCGGGTGGCAGGTGAAACAAGGTGGCCGGCTCGCGGCTGCGCGTCGGCACGATCGCGGCCACGGTGGCCTCGGCCTCTGCCGGGCCGACGATGCTGAACTCGCGCGGCACGCGTGCGATCGCCCGCGCCAGCGCGTCGGGATCGTCCCACCGCACGACCACGGCCAGCAGCACCGAGGGCGCCGACAGCAGCGTCGGGACCCCGGGCGTCGCGGACTCGACGGGGCCGCCGCGCCCGCTCAGCAGCATGCCCCGCGCTTCGACCCAGCGTGGAAGATCCGGCAGCGTGATCAATATCTCCACATTCGCAGCCCCATGAGATCGTGCGCCGCGAGGTAGACGGTCGCCGCAGCCATAGCGTACGCAATTACCAGGGCATAGACAACGAGCCAGCGGCTGGCGCCGTCCCGCCGGGCTGCCAGCGCCAGGGCGGTGACCAGCGCCGCCAGGGACGGCACGGCCAGGGTCGCGAGAAACACGGCCGCGGTCGCACTGTTGGGGAGTCCCCACTGCCGGGTTGAGGTCAGCGCGAGCGCCGCGAGCGGGGCGAGCCAGGTCAGCGGGCAGGCCAGGACCGCAACCTTCAACCACCAGAACCCGCGCGGGCGCGCTCGCCGCATCCGAATCGCCCAGACGGGCGCCACGAGCAGCACCGACGCGATCGCAGCGAGCGCGGTGACGACGAGTCCGCGCACGAGCTCGATCCGCCACCGCGGCCGCCGTTCGGCGTAGAGGCTGGCACCCGCGAGGACCATCGTGCCACCGGCGTCGCGGGTGAAGACCATGCTGGCGTCGACCTCGTCCTCGTAGCGAAACGTCGTCTCGCTCACCGCGATCAGCCGCCGTGGGGCTTGGAACAACGGCGCCGCGACGAGAGCCTGTCCGTCGCGCTGGATGGTCCGGCCGTCCAGGAGCCACTGCACCGGCCAGGTGATCTGGCTCCGTGGATTCGCCTCGTGGTAGTAGCCGGCATACTGGTCGAGGGTCCCGGCATCGAGGTGCACGTCGGGCGCGGAGGGCGCCCGTACTTCGCGCTTCAGGTACCGGATCGCCAGCGACGACATGCGGGTGAGCGCCTCGCGGGCGCGCGCGCCGCTGCTGTTGAGCAGGACGACGAACCCGGCGTCGCGCGAGGGGGAATAGGCGTACGCGGAGGTGAATCCGTCGATGCTGCCGCTGTGGCCGAGGACCGGAAACGGGAGGTCCACGCGCGCGGCGATTCCGGCGCCGTATCCGAGCCGCAGCCCGGCCCGCGACGCCAGCGTCGTGCGCGGCTGCTCCATGCTGCCGAGATACTCCGGATCGACGACGAACGCGTCGTCGAGCTCGCCCCAGTTGAGGAGCATGCGGACGAACCGTCCGAGATCGTGCGCGGAGCTGTGCAGGTTGCCCGCCGGCCGCAGGTGGATGCGCGGGAACCCGACCGGCGCGCTGTCGGGGCCGGCGTACCCGCGCGCCAGCTCGCCTTCGTCGGCGGCGGTCAGGCGAAAGCTGCTGCGGCTCATCCCCAGCGGCACGAAGATCTCGCGCGCGATGTAGTCCTCGTACGGCTCGCCGGCGATGTGCTCGACCAGGAAACCCGCCAGCGCGTAGCCGGGGTTGGAGTACGCCGGTCGGGTGCCGGGTTGCCAGCGCACGCGGCGCGACCGGGGATTGAGCCGCAGCACCGCTTCCAGCGAGAGGTCGGGCGCTCCCGCGACGACATAGCGCTCCTTGAAGTGCATGTCGTCGAACCCCGCCGTGTGCTCGAGGAGGTGGAGCACGCGGACCGGGTCGTTGCGGCGCCACGGATTGTCGATGCTGATGTCGGCGACGATCTCCTCGACGGGGTCCTCGAGATCGACGTGCCCGTCCTCGGCCAGCTGCACCAGCGCCAGCGCCACGAAGGTCTTGCTGATCGATCCGGCGCGGAAGGGCGTGTCAGCGGTGACCGGCGTCTGCCGGTCGAGGTCGGCGTAGCCGAGGCCGCCTTCCCATTCCACTCCGTCGGCGCGCACCAGCGCGATGCCGGCGCCGGGCACGCCGGTGTCCCACAGGATGCGCGCCGCGGTGCTCTGGAACTCCTCGATGCTCTGCGGCGTCGGGTCATCGTCGCGCGCGGACGATTGCCCGGCCGCCACGGCGGCGAGCGTGACGAGCGCCGCGGCGGCGACGCCGCCCGGGATCGATCGCGCCGCTCGAGACCCCGGTGCCGCGGGCCGCGGTGTATTCTGAGTCACGTGCCGATCAAGACGCGTGCGCGTCGCATCGAGCTCGATACCGAGCGCCGGCTCCGCACGCGCAACAAACTGTACTATCGCTTCAATCATTGGCCGATCTGGATCTTCGTGTTCTTCGTCGCGCCCGGCCCGCTGACCGCCGATCTGTTCGATCGCGGGGTCGATGCGCGGATGGTCGCGTGGCTGGCGATCGTTCTCGTGGCGACCGGCATCGCCGCGCTGCGCGGCCGGCTGCCGGGCTGCGAGCCGGCGCCCGTACATCATCCGGTTCACGGAGGATCGCCCGAATCCGCTCTACCGGCGCGTCTGCTACACCGTCGCGTGGGGCGAGATGGTCGCGTTCACCGCCATCAACATCGCCGGCCTCGTCGGTGCGGTGGTGACGGGTGAGTGGCAGCTCAAGCAGCTCTATCGGTATGCGTACTTCCCCGTTGCCGGCAGCGTCTGGCTGCTCGGCGCGCTCGGCCGCCTGCCGCGGGTGAAACCCTCGACCGCCGGCGAGGGCCACGAGCGCCGATACTTCTATGGCCTCGCGTGGGCCGTGCTGCTGGCGCAGCCGACCCTGTGGCTGCTGTGGAAGGTGCTGCCGCGGGGGATCACCGCCGACCTGATCAAGCTCGTCGTCTTCGTCGGCGTGCTGGCCCTTGTCGGCTGGTGGGCGCGTCTGGGCTGGCTGCCACGCACCCGGCCGATCGTGCCTGGCGAACTGGCCATCTCCGATTGATCGGCCCCGCCTGAAGCCGCAACGGGCGCTCGTGCGTCGCCCGGGCCGTCGCACGCGCGGGCCGGCCGCGCCCGCTACGTCCACGGCAGCTCGTCGCCCGCGTCCGCCTGCCGTGCGGCCGCCGCCGGCAGTCGCGTGACCAGCGCCGCGATCGCGTCGGGAAAGTCGCGCGGGCCGAACGTGTCGAGCGTCACGCAGGCGACGCGCACGAAGCCCTCGGCGAGGAGCGTGCCCGCGGCGTCGTCGCGCATCTCGAAGTCGTAGCGCAGCCGCCGGGGATGTTCGAGCGTGGCGCCGAGCCCGATGCGAATGAGCTGACCGGCGCGCACCGGCGCGCGATACTCGGCGTGCGCGGTCACGCGCGGCATCCCGAAGCGATGCGCGTCGAGCAGCGACTGCCGGCTCTGTCCGAGGACCGCCGTGTAGAGCTCTTCCTCGGCGTCCTCGAACCACCCGAAGAAATTCGGGAACCAGGCAATGCCGGCGGCGTCGGTGTCGGACCAGTGAATCTTCTTGCGAATCCACAGCAGCGTCATGTTCTGCGCAGTCTACAATCGACGGCCATGGCCGAAGGCTGGGAGGGCTGGGACGACTACGCGCCGTTCTACGACTGGGAGAACGCGCAGACCGTCGGCCGGCGTGACGTGGCGTTCTGGAAGCGGCTGGCGGCGGCCGCGACCGGTCCGGTGCTGGAGCTGGGATGCGGCACCGGCCGCGTGACCTTTCCCCTCGCGCGGGCCGGGGTGGCGATGGTCGGCATCGATCGCTCGGCGCCGATGTTGACGCGCGCCCGCCTCCGCCGCCGCCGCGCGCGCCGCGCGCTGCCGCTCGAGCTCGTGCGCGGCGACATCCGCCGGCTCCCCTTCCGCGATCGCTCGTTTCCGCTCGTGCTCGCACCCTACGGCATCCTGCAGTCGCTGCTCCGGGAGCGCGACCTCGGCGCGACGCTCGCCGCGGTCGCCCGCGTCCTGTCGACCCGCGGCACGTTCGGACTCGAGCTGGTCGCCGATCTGCCGGCGTGGAAGGAATACTCGCGCCGCGTCAGCCTGCGCGGGCGCCGCGCCAACGGCACGCGCGTGACTCTGGTGGAATCGGTGCGTCAGGACCGCGCGCGGCGGCTCACGCTCTTCGATCAGGAGTTTGCCGAACGGGCCGGCGGCGACGTGCGGACCCGGCGTTTCACGCTGGCGTTTCGCACCCTGTCGGTCCCGGAGATGACGCGGCGGCTCGAGAAGGCGGGGCTCACGGTCACCGCCCTGCTCGGGGACTATCGCGGCGGCCCGTGGGATCCACGGGCCGAGGCCTGGATCATCCTCGCCCGCCGGCGCTGACGCCGGGGCCCCCGCCGCCGAAGCGGTCCGCACTTGGCACGTCAGGACGCCGGGCGGTAAACTCTAGAGTCCTTTTAGGTTGTCCCCGTATTTCAGCTCTGGAGCAGTCCCATGTCCGGCCATTCCAAGTGGCACACGATCAAGCACAAGAAGGGCGCGGCCGATGCCAAACGCGGCAAGGTCTTCACCCGGATCATCAAGGAGCTGACCGTCGCCGCCCGCAACGGCGGCGGCGACCCGAACATGAATCCGCGGCTGCGGACGATCATCGCCGACGCCAAGGCCGTCAACATGCCGGCCGACAACATCAAGAAGGCGATCCAGCGCGGTACCGGCGAGCTGCCCGGCGTCACCTACGAGGAAATCACCTACGAGGGCTACGGCCCCGGCGGCGCGGCGCTCATCCTCGAGTGCATGACCGACAACAAGAACCGCACGGTGGGCGAGGTCCGGCACCTGCTGGAGAAGTACAACGGCAATCTCGGCGCCAGCGGGTCGGTCGCGTGGATGTTCGCCAAGAAGGGCTACATCGTCGTCGACAAGTCCGCCGCCGAGGAAGAGGCGCTCCTCAACGCCGTGCTCGAAGCCGGCGGCGATGACATGCGCGACGATGGCGACTCGTGGGAAGTCATCTCGGAGCCGGGCGCGTTCGAGGCGGTCCGCGATGCGGTGAAGGCGCTCGGCGTCGAGCCGGGCACCGCGCAGGTGGCGATGATCCCGCAGAACTACGTCAAGCTGCAGGGCAAAGAAGCGTCGCAGATGGTCAAGCTGATGGACGTGCTCGAGGACCACGACGACGTGCAGCACGTGTGGTCGAACTTCGACATCGAGGAGAAGGAGATCGAGGCGTCTCTGGCGTGAGGGTATTCGGCATCGACCCCGGCTCCGCGTGCACCGGCTATGGCTGTGTCGACAGCGATGGCCGGCGCCACCGCCTGGTACGGTTCGGCGCCATCCGCGCCGGGGACGCGGGCGCGTTTCCCGACCGCCTCGCCGCCATCTATCGCGAGCTCGTCGTGGTCATCCGCGACTGCCGGCCCGAGTGCGTTGCGATTGAAGACCTGTTCCATGCCAGCAACGTGCGCAGCGCGCTCAAGCTCGGACACGCGCGCGGCGTTGCCATGCTGGCGGCGGTCGAAGCCGGCCTGCCGGTGGTCGAGTACACGCCGGCCGAGATCAAGCGGGCCGTGGTGGGCTACGGACGGGCGGAGAAGTCGCAGGTCGGGCAGATGGTGAAGCTGCTGCTCGGGCTGCCGGCGGCGCCCAGCCCGCACGACGCGGCCGACGCGCTCGCCGTCGCGATCTGCCACGTGCAGCAGGGCGCCCGCGCCACGCGCCGTCCCGTCGCACCGGGCCTGCCCCAGAGCTGGCGGCAGTACAAGCCGGCATGATCGCGTTCCTGCGCGGGCGCGTGCTCGACAAACATCCCAACCGCCTGATCGTGGACGTGGCCGGCGTCGGCTACGACGTCGCCGTGCCGCTGTCCACGTTCTACGGCGCCGGCGAGCCGGGCGTCGAGATCGCACTGCACGTGCACACGCACGTGCGCGAGGATCAGCTGGCGCTCTACGGCTTTGCGACGCTGCTGGAGCTCACCGTCTTCGAGCGCCTGATCGCGGTGAGCGGCATCGGTCCGCGGCTCGCCCTGTCGGTGCTCTCCGGCATCGAGCCGCGGGAGCTGGTCGCCGCCATTCAACGGGGGGATCACGGGCGGTTGACCCGCATTCCCGGCGTCGGCAAGAAGACCGCCGAGCGCATCGTCGTCGAACTGCGCGACCGGCTGCCGAAGGCGGTCGAGGCGGCCGGCGCCGGCGCGCCGCCGCCGTCGGGCGCCGACGCGATGCGCGACGACCTGGTGTCGGCGCTGGTCAACCTCGGATACCATCGGCAGGCGATCGACACGGTGCTGGAGAAACTCTCGGGCGACGCGGAGCCGCGGCCGTTCGCCGACGTCCTGCGCGCGGCCCTCAAGGAACTGTCGCGCGCATGACCGACGAGCGGCTCGTCACGCCGGCCCGCGTCGATGAGGACGCCCAGTACGAGGCGGGCCTGCGGCCGCGCACGCTCGCCGAGTACATCGGGCAGGACCGGGTGCGCGCCAACCTCGAGGTGTCGATCGCCGCCGCCCGCCAGCGCGGCGAGGCCCTCGACCACGTCCTGCTCTACGGCCCGCCCGGGCTGGGCAAGACCACGCTGGCCTACGTGATCGCCAACGAGCTCGGCGCGCCGGCGCGCACGACCTCGGGCCCGGTGATCGAACGGCCGGGGGACCTCGCCGGGATCCTGTCGAACCTGCAGACCCGCGAGGTGCTGTTCATCGACGAGATTCATCGCCTGGCGCCGAACATCGAAGAGATTCTCTACCCGGGGATGGAGGACTTCGAGCTCGACATCGTCATCGGGCAGGGTCCGGGGGCGCGGTCCGTCAAGGTGCCGATCGAGCCGTTCACGCTGATCGGCGCCACCACCCGCGCCGGTCTGCTGACCTCGCCGCTGCGCGCCCGGTTCGGCATCGTCCATCGCCTCGATTTCTACACGCCGGCCGACATCGAGGAGATCGTGCGCCGGTCGGCGCGGATTCTCGCGGTCGAGATGCTGGACGGGGCCGCCGCCGAGATCGCGCGCCGCTCCCGCGGCACCCCGCGCATCGCCAACCGGCTCCTGCACCGGGTCCGCGACTACGCCCAGGTGCGGGCTGACGGGCGCGTCACCCCGGACGTGGCGCGCGCGGCGATGGCGCTGCTCGAAGTGGACGAGCACGGCTTCGATGAGGTGGACCGCCGGTTGATGCTGACGATCATCGAAAAGTTCGGCGGCGGCCCCGTCGGCTTGTCGAGCCTGGCGGCGGCCACCAGCGAGGAGCCGGACGCCATCGAAGACATCCACGAGCCGTTCCTCATTCAGATCGGCTTTCTCGAGCGCACGCCGCGCGGACGCATGGCGACGGCACGCGCGTACGAACATTTCGGACGACCGATGCCGGGAAGGGGATTGTTTTGAGAGCCGAGATCAAGAGCCTGGCCACGTATGTGCCGCCGCGACTGCTGACCAACGCCGACCTCGAGCGCCTGGTCGACACCTCGAACGAGTGGATCATGCAGCGGACCGGAATCCGCGAGCGCCATATCGTCGATCCCGGCGTCGCCACCTCGGACCTGGCCAAGGAAGCCGCCATGGCCGCCGTCGCCAAGGCCGGACTCACGCCGAGCGACATCGACCTCATCATCGTCGGCACCGTGACGCCGGACATGCTCTTTCCGAGCACCGCGTGCCTGGTGCAGCACAAGATCGGCGCCACCCGGGCGTGGGGCTTCGATTTGTCGGCCGCCTGCTCGGCGTTCACCTACTCGCTGACCGTGGGCACCCAGATGGTGGTTGCCGGCGCCGTCCGCAACGCGCTGGTCATCGGCGCCGACGTGATGTCGAGCATCATCGATTACACGGACCGTTCGACCTGCGTCCTGTTCGGCGACGGCGCCGGGGCCGTTGTCGTCGGGCCGGCCTCGGAGGAGGGATTCGGCATCCTCGATTTCGAGCACCAGGTGGACGGCAGCGGCGGCCCGGCGTTGTGCATGCCCGCCGGCGGCAGCCGGCAGCCCGCCTCGCACGAGACCGTGGACCAGCGGCTGCATTACGTCAAGCAGGAGGGCGCCACCGTCTTCAAGTTCGCCGTGAACCGCACCGGCGAGGTCTGCGAACGGCTCCTGTCGCGCAACAACCTGACCGCCAACGACATCGACCTCTTCGTGTCGCACCAGGCGAACCGCCGCATCATCATGTCGGCGGCCGAGCGGCTCGGGCTGCCGGAAGAGAAGGTCGTGATCAACATCGAACGCTTCGGCAATACCACCGCCGCCACCATTCCCCTCGCCCTCAACGACGCCGTCAACGAGGGCCGCATCAAGCGCGGGGATCGCGTGCTGCTGGCGTCGGTCGGCGCCGGATTCACGGTGGGGGCCGTGCTGGTCCGCTGGGGACTTCCCTGACGTCCGATCGGCGGTCGCGCTCCCGTGCAGAATCTGCGTCGACTTGGGACATGGCGACAGGATGGCTGCTCGTAACCCCTGGTATTCATGATGGTTACAAGCCAATTCCCCGTCCTGGACCGATCTGTAACAGGTGTTCTGAAAAGGCACACTACCTGTAAGTCTCGCTGATATCGCAAGTTATCGTCTGGGACTGAGTGTTGTTGCACATGATTGTGCAATTTCAAGACATTACACCTGGGGTACGCGCGGCGGGTCCAGCCGCGGCTGAACGACATAAGAGCCATTAACGCAAGGAGTTACCGTCTTCCCATCCGTCAATGGCCGGGCTTGGCGAGCCGATTGCTAAAACTGGGCGCGTGACGCCCGTTCGTATCTCGCATGTTTTCGCCCTCATCCCGGTGCTGGTCCTGTCGGGAAGTGTCCCCGCTGCGTTCGCCAACAACGGCCGCAAGTTCGACCGCGCGCTGCAGCAGGCGGTCGACGGCTCGCCCGATTCGCGCACGCTGACGGTGATCGTTCGCTCCGTCCGCGGCCAGGAACAGCGGCTGCGGGACGAACTGGTTCGCGGCGGCGCGCGCATTCGCGCCGAGCACCCCGAGATCGGCGGGCTGACCGTCGAGCTCGCGGTCGCACAGCTCCGCCAGTGGGGTGGCCATGCCGCCGCCGCCGGCTTTTCGATCGACGCCGAAGTCGCGCCGACGGCGCAGCCCGATCACGCCGCCAAGCGCCCGCGCTCGGCCCCGGCGCCTTCGAGCAGCCTCCTCGACACGCTCGGGCTCCCCGCCAGCGCCACTGCCGGTCGCGGCATCACGGTGGCCCTGATCGACTCGGGTCTTCATCCCTCGAAGGCGTTTGCCGGCCGCATCAAGGCGTTCTACGACTTCACCAACGGCCAGGCCACGCCGCGCAAGCCGTTCGACGACTACGGGCACGGCACGCACGTGGCCGGCCTCATCGGCGGCGTCCAGTCGAAGGAAGACGCCGAGTACCAGGGGATTGCGCCCGGCGTCGAGTTCGTCGTCTTCAAGGTGCTCGACGGGAGCGGCCGCGGCCGCACGAGCGACGTGATTCGCGCGATCGAGTTCGCCACCGCGCAGGCGGCGGACAGCGCGCTCGGCATCGACATCATCAATCTGTCGCTGGGCCATCCCATCTTCGAGCCGGCGGCCAGCGATCCGCTCGTCCTGGCCGTGGAAGCGGCGGCCGCCCGGGGCGTCATCGTCGTCGCGTCGGCGGGGAACTTCGGCAGCAATCCCGAGACCTCCGAGGTCGGTTACGCCGGCACGACGTCGCCGGGCAACGCACCGTCGGCGATCACCGCCGGCGCCGTCGACCATCGGGCCACCGCGACTCGAGCCGACGACCGGATCACGACCTACAGTTCGCGCGGGCCGTCGTGGTTCGACGGCTACTCGAAGCCCGACGTCGTGGCGCCCGGCCACGGCCTGGTGTCGGAGGCGGCGCCGCGCGGCAGCCTGTTGGACACCTACCCGCAACTCGAGCGCGTCGGGCCGTCGGGCAAGTCGTTCCTCTCGCTGAGCGGCACGAGCATGGCGGCCGGCGTGACGACGGGCGTCGTGGCGCGGCTGCAGGAAGCCGCCGGCGCGAACGGCGGGCGGCTGACGCCCAATCTCGCCAAGGGCCTGCTGCAGTTCACGGCGATTCCGCTCCTCACCGACGGGGTGCCGTACGACTCGCTCACGCAGGGCACCGGCGGCCTCAACGCCGACGGCGCGCTGCGTCTGGCCGGCAGCGTCGACCTCACCGTCGCCGACAGCCACACCGCGTGGACGCCCCTCGCCCCGTGCTCGGTCGAGGTGGCCGCGTGCGCCAGCGTCATCGACGGCCAGCCGTACCTGTGGTCCGCCAACGTCGTGTGGGGCGAGAACCTCGTCGGCGGCGATTCGGTCTTCTTCCCGCACGCCGCCTGGGCGCAGAACATCGTCTGGGGCGAGAACATCGTGTGGGGCGAGAACATCGTCTGGGGCAACAACATCGTGTGGGGCGAGCACGTGGTCTGGGGCGAGAACATCGTGTGGGGCGAGAACATCGTCTGGGGCGAGAACATCGTCTGGGGCGAGAACATCGTGTGGGGCGAAAACATCGTGTGGGGCGAGCGCCGCAAGTAGCCGCGGCGGGACAGCCAGGAGAGCCGGAGACAGCCATGAAGAGGATGCCTACTCGTTCCGTGCGCGACCGCAGCGGCCTGATCACCACCGCCACGATGCCGGCGGCGGACAGCGCGCTGCCCCCGGACTGGCGCGAGGCGCTGCCGGTGTTGACCGGTTCCATGGTCACCTTGCGCGAGCTGCAGATGAGCGATGCCTCGTCGCTGCTGACGATGCTGACGACCCACGAAGTCGCGCGATTCATCTCGCCGGCACCGGCGACGCTCGAGGGCTTCGAGCGATTCATCGCCTGGGCGCACGACGAGCGCCGCCGCGGCGGCTACGTCTGCTTCGCGGTGGTCCCACATGGGCTGTCCACGGCGGTCGGCCTGTTCCAGTTCCGTCAGCTCGAGGCCGGGTTCCGCACCGCCGAGTGGGGATTCGCGGTCGGGTCCGCCTACTGGGGCACCGGCATGTTCACCGATGGCAGCCGCCTGGCGCTCGACTTCGCATTCCAGACCCTCGGCATCCACCGTCTGGAAGCGCGCGCCGCCATCGTCAACGGCCGCGGCAACGGCGCCCTGCGCAAGATTGGCGCGGTCCAGGAAGCGGTGCTGCGCGCCTCGTTCCTGTGCGACGGCCAGTACATCGACCAGGCCTTGTGGTCCATCCTCGACACGGACTGGCGCCAGACGCAAGCCGACTGGGGTCCGCTCGTGCTCGTGCACTGACACCCGCGGTGGAATAGCCACGCCTCCACCCCTCGACGAGGAGCATCGACGTGCGACGACAGGCGCTGCGATGAGGGAGACGATGAACCTGCGCCCGGCGTGCGGCCCGCACCGGCCGGCCACGGCGTCCGCTGCGCCCCCGGCGTCGGATCCGGTCGCCGCGTGGCGAACGGCCTTGCCCGTGCTCGCGGGATCCGGCTTCGCGCTGCGTGAGCTCGACGCCGCCGATGCGCCATCGCTGTTCGCCATGATCTCGGCGGAAGATGCCAGCCGCTTCACGTCGCCGGCGCCGACGCGCATGGCCGGCTTCGAACAGCTCATCGAGGAAGCGCGGTGGGAGCGCCAGATTGGCCGCGCCGTCTGTTTCGGCATCGTGCCGTCCGGCTTGCCCGGCGCGGTCGGCCTCATCCAGGTGCGCTTCGCCTTTCATCACGGCGTGGCGGACTGGGCGTTCGTCCTTGGCGCGGCGTTCCGCGGCACCGGGATGTTCGCGCAGGCCGCGCACCTGGTCGTGGATTTCTCGTTCGACGTCCTCGGCGTGCACCGGCTCGAGGCGCGCGCCTCGGTGCTCAACGGCCGCGGCAACCTCGCGCTCGGCAAGATCGGGGCGACCCAGGAAGGGGTGCTCCGGCGCTCGGTGCTCCACGCCGGCGAGTACCAGGATCAGGTCCTGTGGTCGATCGTGGCGGACGACTGGCGTCTGCGGCCGTTCGCGGTGTCCGCCCCCGCGCACTGAGTAGAGCGCCGGCCGGCGATAGGGGTAACGTAGGGGCTCGCGTGCCGGACCCGGTGCGCGGGCCCGTTTCATGTACCTCGCCGACTTCGACTTCGACCTCCCGTCCGCCCTCATCGCCCAGGAGCCGCCGCCCGAGCGCGGAGACTCGCGCCTGCTCGTCCTCGGCCGCGAGAGCGGCAGGTGCGCCGATCGCCTCTTTCGCGAATTGCCATCGCTGCTGGACCGCGGCGACCTGGTGGTCGTCAACGACACGCGGGTGTTCGCGGCGCGCCTGCTCGGGCGGCGCTGGCCGGGCGGCGGCGCCGCGGAATGCCTGCTCGTCCGCCGGCTCGAGGCGGCCGACGCGTCCTGCGAGAGCTGGGAAGCGCTGGTGCACCCGGGCCAGCGCCTGCGCGAGGGGTCGCGGCTCGAGTTCGGCGACGGCGCCGACCGCATCCACGCGGAGATCCTCGCGCGCCGATTTCACGGCCGGCGGACGGTGCGCCTGTGGACCGACGGGGCGCCGCTGACCCGCGTCGTGGATGCCATCGGCCACGTGCCGCTGCCCCCGTACATCAAGCGGCCGGATCGCGCGGCCGATCGCGCGCGGTACCAAACGGTGTTCGCGCGCGCGCGCGGTTCCATTGCCGCCCCGACCGCAGGGCTGCATTTCACGCCCGAAACGCTGGCCGCCCTCGACGCCCGCGGCGTCGAGCGTGCCGCCATCACCCTGCACGTCGGCTACGGCACCTTCCAGCCCGTGCGCGTCACCAACGTCGATGACCATCGGATGGAGGCGGAGCACTTCGAGGTCTCCGTGGAGACGGCCGCGGCACTCAACCGCGCCCGCCGGGCGGGGCGGCGGATCGTCGCCGTCGGCACGACGACCACGCGAACACTGGAGTCGCTCCCGCTCGACGCGGCCGGGGACGTCCTGCCCGCGTCGGGCTCCACGGACCTTTTCATCCGGCCCGGCCATCGATTTCGCCTCGTCTCCGCGCTGGTCACCAATTTTCACCTGCCGCAATCGTCGCTGTTGCTGCTGGTCAGCGCCTTTGCCGGGCACGAGCACATCCTGGCGGCCTACCGCCACGCCGTCGCCCATCGCTACCGGTTCTATAGTTACGGCGACGCCATGTTGATCATCAGCGGGGCCGAGGGCGCATGACGTCCGCCCGGCCCGAGGTCGCCGCGGTATGAAGATTCCGTATCACGAGTTCGATCCGAGCCAAATACGCACGTATCCGCTCGCCTCCCGGGCCAGCAAGGCGCGCATCGAGAACTTCGCCGTGCCGTATCGGCCAGGGAGCGGCATCGCCGGCCTCCTCGGCTCGATGCCCGGCATGCTGGCCGGGGCCGAGTTCAAGGCCGTGGTGGCCGCCATGCACGCGGCCCGCGCGGCCGGCCGCGCCATCATCTGGGGCCTCGGCGCGCACGTGTTCAAGACCGGCCTGTCGCCGGTGCTGGTGGATCTCATGCAGCGCGGGTTCGTGTCGGCGGTCGCCACCAACGGCGCCGGGATCATTCACGACTTCGAGATCGCGCTGGCCGGTGCGACCTCCGAGGACGTGGACGCTTCGCTCGGTGCCGGACAGTTCGGCATGGCGCACGAGACGGCGACGCTGTTGAACGGTGCCATCAACGCCGGGGTCGGGGCCGGGCTGGGCCTCGGACAAGCAGTCGGACGCTTCATCGCCGACGGTCCCGGCCAGTACCGGCAGCACAGCATCGCCGCCGCGGCCTGGACGCTGGAGATCCCGCTCACCGTGCACGTCGGCATCGGCACCGACATCATCCACATGCACCCGCTGGCCTCGGGCGCTGCCCTCGGCGAGGGCAGCCTGCGCGATTTCCGCTACCTGACGACGGCGGTGTCGCGCCTGGCGGGGGGCGTCTACGTGAACTGCGGATCGGCCGTGATCCTGCCCGAAGTGTTCCTCAAGGCCGTCGCGCTGGCGCGGAACCACGGACACGCGATGGACGGACTGACGACGGTGAACCTCGACTTCCTCCGGCACTACCGCCCGCTGACCAACGTGGTCACCCGTCCGACGGCCGGCGTCGGCCGCGGCTTCATGTTGACCGGGCATCACGAGCTGCTGCTGCCGCTGCTCGCCGCCGCCCTCATCGACGGCGACGGCGCCGCCATGTCCGCCGTGCCGTGATCCGCCGCGGCGCGCATCCCTGGCGCGGTAAGATTCGCGGCACCGTGACCCATGCCTGATTCAGAATCGGCGCCGCCCTCGCTGTCGATCGTCGTGCCGGCCTTCAACGAGGAGCGGACCATCGACCGCGCGTTGCGCGAGATTCATCGCTGCGCACTCGCCGCCGGCTGTCAGCTGCAGCTCATCGTGGTGGACGACGGCTCGACCGACCGGACCTGGCCGGCGCTGGCGGCGCTGGCGGCGGAGTGGCCGGCGCTGCAGGCGATCCGGCTGTCGCGCAACTTCGGCAAGGAGGGCGCCATCGCCGCCGGGCTGGACGCGGCCGCCGGCGACGCCGTGATCATCATCGATGCCGACCTGCAGCACCCCCCGGCGCTCATCGGCGAGATGGTCAGGCTGTGGCGCTCGGAAGGATGGGACGTCGTCGAGGCCGTGAAGGCCAACCGCGGACGCGAGTCGCCGTGGCAGCGGCTCGTGCGCCGTTCCTTCTATCGCGTCGCCGCGGCGCTGACCGGCTACAACCTGCAGGACGCCTCCGACTTCAAGCTGCTCGACCGCCGCGTGGTGTCCGCATGGCGGCGATTCGGCGAACGCGCCACGTTCTTCCGCGGGCTGGTGGCATGGCTGGGCTTCAGCCGCACCCAGGTGACCTTCGAGGTGCCGCCGCGGCCGGAGGGTGGCTCGCGCTGGTCGTGGCGCGCGCTGACGCGTCTGGCGATCGACGCGGTCACGTCGTTCTCCGCCATCCCGCTGCAGGTGGTGACCGC
This sequence comes from uncultured Acidobacteriota bacterium, assembly GCA_963707795.1. Classification (GTDB taxonomy): domain Bacteria; phylum Acidobacteriota; class Vicinamibacteria; order Vicinamibacterales; family UBA2999; genus JACCSI01. The sequence continues at coordinate 4,440,208 of OY970174.1, forward strand.
CCTCGGCCTGCTCACGCTACTCCTCGGCGTCGGCGTCGGTGTGCAGGCCCTGCGCCTGTGGTACGAGGGGCTGGCCTTGCCGGGATTCACGACGGTGATCCTGTTGCAGCTGGTCATCGGCGGGTTCCTCATGATCAGCCTCGGGATCATCGGCAGCTACCTCGCCCGGATCTACGACGAGGTCAAGGCACGGCCGCGCTATGTCGTGCGCGAGGCGACACCCGGCGCCGGGACATTCGCTCCGGCTGCCGACGCCGCGCCCGCCGGCACGCGCTCCCCTGAGGCCGGCGGCTCGTGAGCGCCAACCGCCGGGAGCGGGACGCCATTGCAATCCCCGGCGACTATCAGGCGCGGGCGCTGGAATCGCCGCGCGCGGCACAGCGGTTCTGGCATGCGGCCAAGTTGCGCCTGATCGATCAGGTGGCGCCCCCGCGCCGCGGACAGCGGGTCGCCGATGTCGGCTGCGGTTCCGGCGTCATCGCGGCACACCTGGCCGAAACCGCAGCCGCGGTCGTCGGGTTCGATTCCAATCCCGCCGCGATCGACTTCGCGACCCGCACGTTCGGGTCCTCGCGGGTGCGCTTCGTCCTGGGACCGTTCGAGCGGCTGGCCGACGAAGCCCCCTTCGACGCGATCTACTGCCTCGAAGTCCTCGAGCATCTCTACGAGGACCAGGCCGTGGACACCCTGCGCCTGTGCGCCCGCGCCGCGGCGCCGGGCGCCTCCTTGTTCCTGACGACGCCGAATCGCCGGAGCGCGTGGCCGTTGATCGAGTGGACGCTCGACGCGCTGCGGCTCGTGCCCACGCTCGACGAGGCTCAGCACCTCACGTTGTTCGATCGCACCGCCCTGCACCGCGCGTGCACGGCGGCGGGTTGGCAGGTGCGGGAACAGGGGACCTTCAACGGCGTCGCGCCGTTTCTCGCTCCGCTCTCCGAGCGGGTCGCCCGCAGTGTCGAACGCGTGGAGTTCGGCGCCGGGCGCTGGTTGCCATTGAACCTCCTGTACTGCCGGGCAGAGCGGCTCGTGTAAAATGATGAGTTCGGACCCTCTCGACCGGCGCACCAGGGGTTCGACACGGGCCGGAGTAGCTCAGCCGGTTAGAGCGGGCGTCTCATAAGCGCCAGGTCGGCGGTTCGAGTCCGCCCTCCGGCACTCCACACCTCGACATGGCTCGCGCGGATGGCGGCTGCCGCGGCGCCGGGTGTTGCGATCCACATCGTCCCCATGGGCCTGCTGCCGCGCGTTTCCCGGTTCGCCCGGCGTCATGCTCTGTGGCGCCCGGCCACGCGTGTCATCGCCGCCGTCTCCGGCGGCTCCGATTCGGTGGCCCTCCTCCTGATCCTGCGCGAGCTCGATCGCCGCGGCGATCTGGTGCTGGCGGGCGCCGCGCACCTCAACCACCAGATCCGGGGGCCCGAGTCCGACGGCGACGAGTCGTTCTGCCGCGCCCTCGCCCTGCGGCTCGACGTGCCCTTCGACGCCGGGCGTGTGGACGTGCCTGCGGTGGCGCGTGCCGACGGCGTGTCCCTCGAGGTGGCGGCCCGTCGTGCGCGTCGCGACTTCCTCGCCCGGGTCCGCGAAATGCGGGGCGCCGACGCCGTCGCGACCGGTCACACGCAGGACGACCAGGCCGAAACGGTCCTGCTCCGCCTGCTTCGCGGCAGCGGCGTTCGCGGGCTCGCCGGCATCGCCCCACGCGCCGGCGGATTCATCCGTCCGCTGCTCGACTGCACGCGCGACGTCCTGCGCGCCGAGCTCGATGCGCGTGGGCAGCCGTGGCGCGAGGACGCGTCGAACAGCGACCTCGCCAATGCGCGCAATCGCGTCCGTCACGTGCTGCTGCCGACCCTCGAGCAGCAGTTCAACCCGGCCGCGCGTGACGCCCTGGCCAGACTTGCGGCGCTCGCCCGCGACGACGAAGACGCGCTCGACTCACTGGCAGCCACCGTGGCGCGCGAGAGCGTGCAGGTGGACGACGCTGGCGTCTCGCGGCTGGACGTCGCGCGCCTGCGGGCCGAACACCCGGCGATTGTGCGCCGGGTCGTGCAGCGCGCGCTGACACGGCTCGCCGGCCCCGATTCGTACGGGGCGGGTGCAGTCGCCGCCGTACTGGACGTCCTCGGCGGCCACCGCCGCGCGGTCCAGTTGGTGGGTGTCCGTGTGGAACATTCCGGCGATTCCGTGGTCTTAGTACCAAGGGGGGCGGCACCGCGGACCTCGCCAGCTTTTCGCCTCGAGCTGCGCATTCCCGGGACGGTCACGGTCGCCGAGGGCGAGTGGGTGCTCGAGGCGGACGGGCCAATGGCGCCCGACGCGGCCGCGCCGGCCGTCGCGCCGGACGCGGTCTGCGTGGACGCTGCCAAACTGGGCAAGTCGATCGTCGTGCGGAGCCGGCGGCCTGGCGATCGACTCCGGCCGATCGGCATGGCCGGCCGGAAGAAGCTGCAGGACGTTTTCGTGGACCGGAAAGTGCGCCGGGCCGACCGCGATCGCGTGCCCGTGGTGACCGACCGGCAGGGGCAAATCGTGTGGGTCGCGGGGCATGTGCTGGCAGAGGACTTTAAGGTCACTGACGGCACCAAGGCCGTGATAATCTTGAGGTTACGGCGCAGGGACGCGCCTGGGGATTTGGCTGGCCACCGAGCCGGCGGCCCCGCCGGGAGGGCAAGTTGAATTCCACCCTGAAGAGCCTCGTATTCTGGATGGTTCTCGTGGCCATCGGGGTACTGGTCTGGAACTTCTCGGCCAGGTTCCAGCGCAATGAAACGTCCGCCAGCTTCAGCGAGTTCGTCGCGTGGGTGGATTCCGGCCAGGTCGCCCGCGTTGTCATCACCGGCAACGAAATCAGCGGCATCACCAAGACCAACGAGAGTTTCCGCACCTTCGCGCCGCCGCAGTACGAGGGGCTCGCCAATCGCCTGATCGAGCGCAACGTCATCGTCGAAGCCAAGGAGGCGGCCGGCTCGCCGTGGATGACCGTCCTCACCTACTGGGCGCCGATCCTCCTGATGATCGGCTTCTGGGTCTTCTTCATGCGTCAGGTGCAGAGCGGCGGCACCAAGGCGCTCTCGTTCGGCAAGAGCAAGGCCAAGCTGTCCTCGTCGGCGCAGAAGAAGGTGACGTTCCGCGACGTGGCCGGTGTGGACGAAGCGAAGGAAGAACTGCAGGAGATCATCGACTTCCTGAAGGAGCCGCAGAAGTTCCAGAAGCTCGGCGGCCGCATTCCCAAGGGGGTTCTCCTGATGGGCCCGCCGGGGACCGGCAAGACGCTGCTTGCGCGCGCGGTGGCCGGCGAGGCCAACGTGCCGTTCTTCTCGATCAGCGGCTCCGACTTCGTCGAGATGTTCGTCGGCGTCGGCGCCTCGCGCGTCCGCGACCTCTTCGAGCAGGGCAAGAAGAACGCGCCGTGCATCATCTTCATCGACGAGATCGACGCGGTCGGTCGCCATCGCGGCGCCGGTCTGGGCGGCGGCCACGACGAGCGCGAGCAGACGCTCAACCAGTTGCTGGTCGAGATGGACGGCTTCGAGTCCAACGAAGGCGTCATTCTCATGGCCGCGACCAATCGGCCGGACGTGCTCGACCCGGCGCTGCTGCGGCCCGGCCGCTTCGACCGCCGCGTGATCGTCAACCGGCCCGACGTCAAGGGCCGCGAGGGCATTTTGTCGGTGCACACGCGCAAGATCCCGTTGTCCGACGACGTGGACATCCGGGTCCTGGCGCGGGGCACTGCCGGCTTCTCCGGAGCCGACCTGGCCAACCTGGTGAACGAGGCGGCGCTGAACGCGGCGCGCTTCAACGGGAAGGTCGTGCGCATGGCCGACTTCGAGTACGCCAAGGACAAGGTCCTGATGGGCGTCGAGCGCAAGTCGATGATCGTGACCGAGGACGAGAAGCGGGTGACCGCCATCCACGAGGCGGGGCATGCGCTGCTCGCGGTGCTGCTGCCGCACGCCGACCCGATTCACAAGGTCACCATCATCCCGCGCGGGATGGCGCTCGGGCTGACGCAGCAGCTGCCCGAAGACGAAAAGCACAGCTACACGCGCAACTATCTCAACGACACCATCGCCATCCTCATGGGCGGGCGCATCGCCGAGGAACTGACCACCGGCGACATCACTACCGGTGCCGGCAATGATCTCGAGCGGGCCACGGAGCTGGCGCGGCGGATGGTCTGCGAGTGGGGGATGAGCGACGCGATGGGCCCGCTCACCTTCGGCAAGAAGGAAGAACAGATCTTCCTCGGCCGCGAGATCGCGCAGCACCAGGACTACAGCGAGGACACGGCGCTCAAGATCGACGCCGAGGTCAAGCGTTTCGTCACCGATTCCTACAGCCGCGCGACCGAGATCCTGTCGAACCACAAGACCGAGCTCCTCAACATCGCCGATGCGCTGCTGGCCCGCGAAGTGCTCGATGCCGACCAGGTGCAAAAGCTGGCGCGCGGCGAGAAGCTCGAAGATGCCCCGCCGCTCGATTCGCGTCCGGCCGACGATGCGCCGCGCGACCGCGCCCGGGACAAGGAGCGGCCGCCGCTCGTTCCGCCCATCCACAAGCCGCTGACGCAGGAGTAATGGCCGCGCCCGGTCTCCGGTCCCCGGTTCCGACCGGTGACCGCGGCCCGGCGACCGCCATGCCCATCGCGCCGCGCCGCGCCTTCTCCGTTCCGCTTCCCGGCCGCGCCCCCCTCGCGCTCGGCGCGAGCACGCTGATCATGGGCGTGCTCAACGTCACCCCCGATTCGTTCTCCGACGGCGGGCTCGCATTCGAGCCCGGTCGCGCCATCGAGCGGGCGCAGGCGATGGCGGCGGCCGGCGCCGACATCATCGACGTCGGCGCCGAATCCACCCGCCCCGGCGCCGAACCGACCGATGCCGCGGAGGAGTGGCGCCGCCTGCGGCCCGTCCTGCGCGGACTGGCGCTGGCCCTGCAGGTGCCGGTGTCGGTCGACACCTATCGCGCCGAGACCGCGCGCCGCGCGCTCGACGAGGGCGCCGCGATCGTCAACGACATCAGCGGGCTGAGGTATGATGCCGCCCTCGGCGCCGTGGTGGCCGCCCGCGGCGCGGCCCTCGTGCTGATGCACACACGCGGCCGGTCGCGGGACATGTACGGGGAGGCGTCGTACGGCGACGTCGCCACCGAGGTCGCGCGGGAACTGCAGCGCAGCGTCGAGCGCGCGGTCGGGGCGGGCGTGGCGTGGGATCGGCTGATCGTCGATCCGGGGCTTGGTTTCGCCAAGCAGGCGACCCACAGTTTTGCCGCCCTGGGCGCGATCGATCGGTTCGCGGCGCTGGGCCGGCCCGTTCTCGTCGGGCCCTCGCGCAAGTCGTTCCTGACGTCGGCCGCCGGCGCGCGGCCCGCCGACGAGCGTGACTGGGCCACGGCTGCGGCCGTCACCGCGGCGGTGCTGGGCGGCGCCCACATCGTTCGCGTCCATCGGGTGGCCGAGATGGTGCAGGCGGCGCGCGTCGCCGACGCGGTCCGCGCGCAGCGGAACGCCCGCCGGAGCCGGCCTGAATACGTGGGACACTGGCCCCGATCGGCGGCGCGACCCGCCGACGTCTGACCCTTCGCCTGACACATGACCTGGCTGACCGAGCTGCTGCAGCGCCCGCCCGTCACCTTCTGGGACGTGATCGACATCATGCTGGTGTCGGTCATCGTCTACGAGGTGCTCAAGCTGATTCGGGGCACGCACGCGGTGCAGATGGCCATCGGCATCGCCTTCCTGGTGGGCCTCTTCTACGTCTCGCGCGGCGTCCGGCTCGAGACCCTCAACTGGCTGATTCGCAACGTCGTCGGCTACGTCGTCTTCGCGGCGATCGTGTTGATGCAGGCCGACATCCGCCGGGCCCTCGTCCACATCGGGCGGGCGCCGTTCTTCCAGCTCTTCCGCCGGCTCGACCGGCCGCGCAGCGACGACGACACGATCGAGGAGCTGGTGGTCGCGGCGACGACGCTGGCGACGAAGCGGACCGGCGCGCTCATCGTCATCGAGCGGTCGATCGGGCTGCGCAACTACATCGAGAGCGGCATTCCGCTGGATGCGCGACTGACCTACGACCTGCTGGTGAGCATCTTCCAGCCGACCTCGCCGCTGCACGACGGCGCGGTGATCGTGCAGGGCGACCGCGTGCCGGCCGCGGCTTGTTTCCTGCCGCTCACGGTGAATCCCCGTCTCAGCCGCGAGCTGGGATCGCGCCATCGCGCCGCGCTCGGGGTGACCGAGGAGAACGACGCCGTGGCCATCGTCGTCTCGGAGGAGACCGGGATCATCTCGCTCGTCATCGGCGGCGACATCGAGCGGCGCGTCGAGCCCGACCAGCTGCGGCAGCGGCTGGCGGCGCTGCTCCGCCGCCGCGTGAGCGACCGTCCGCCACAGACCGGCTATTCCTCGATGAGCTGATGGCGTACTTCCCCTTCCGCAACGTCGGCCTCAAGTTCCTGTCCATCTGCATCGCGGCGTTGTTGTGGCTGGTGGTGGCGGGCGATCGGATGGTCGAGCGGGCGATTCGCGTGCCCATCGAGTTCCAGAACCTGCCCGCCGATCTCGAGATCGTGGGCGATCTGCCGGAAAGCGTGGAGGTGCGCCTGCGCGGGTCGTCGGGCTCGCTCGGGCGGCTCGGGCCAGGGGACATGTCGGCCGTGATCGACGTCCGCAGCGCGCGGCCCGGCCGCCGCCTGTTCCACCTGACCCCACGCGAGATTCGCGTGCCCTATGGCATCGACGTGGTGCAGGTCGCCCCGGCGACGCTGCCGATCGGGTTCGAGAACTCGATCGTCCGCATCGTGCAGGTCCGGCCGCCGCTCGAGGGTCGGCCCGCGCCCGGCTACGAAGTGGGGACGATCTCGGTCGAGCCGGCCACGGTGGAGGTCATCGGCCCGGAGAGCTCGCTGCGCGGCCTCGACGAGGCGATGACCGAACCGGTGTCGGTGGCCAACGCCACGGGTCCGGTCGAGGAGGTGGTCACGATCGGCGTGGCCGATCCGGTGGTCCGGCTGCGCACGCCGCAGACCGCGGCGGTCACCGTGGACATCCTGCCGGGCTCGTCCACGCGGGCCCTGACCGCCGTGCCCGTGCAGATTCGCGATCTGCCGGACGGGCTGCGCGGCCGACTCGCGCCGGCGACGGTGGCGGTGACGGTCCGCGGAACCGAGGCCGCGATGGCCGCGTTGACCGCCGAATCGCTCGACGCGCAGGTGGACGCCCGCGGCTTGCCGGCGGGGGAGCACACCGTGGAGGTCCGCGTGCGGGCCGGGCAGGGATTGACCATCGAGGGCATCACCCCGCCGGTGCTGAGCCTGCGTATCGCGAAACAATGAGCATGAAGCTGTTTGGCACCGATGGCATCCGCGGCACTGCCGGGATCGCGCCGCTCGATCAGCCGACGGTGGCCCGTGTCGGTGCCGCACTGGTGCGGACCCTCGACCCGGCGACGGCCGGAAGGGCCATCCGCGTCATCATCGGTCGCGACACGCGCGAATCCGGCGAATGGATTGCCGAGTCGCTGGCGCGCGGGCTCTCGGCGGAGCGGTCCGAGGCCATCAGCGCCGGGGTGCTGCCGACGCCGGCGATCGCGTTTCTGACCCGTGCCGAGGGCTTCGACGCCGGAATCGTCATCTCGGCCTCGCACAATCCGTATGCCGACAACGGCATCAAGATTTTCTCCGGGCGCGGCGAGAAGCTGGACGGTGGCTTCGAGTCGCGAATCGAGCAGCTCGTGGCCGACTCGACCTGGACCGTCCCGCCGTCGCCGGCGCGGCTGGTCGATGCTCCGCAATGCGCGGCGCGCTACGTCGCGCACCTGCGCGGGATCCTGGACGATGCCGGCCCGCTAGCCGGCAGCCGTCTCGTGATCGACTGCGCCAACGGCGCCACGACGACCATCGCCCCGGCCCTGTTCCGCGACCTGGGGTTCGACGTGGTGGCGATCGGCGATCGGCCGAACGGCCGCAACATCAACCTCGGCTGTGGCTCGACCCACCTCGCGGCGCTGCAGGCTGCGGTCGCCGCGCAGTCGGCGCGCCTGGGCGTCGCCTTCGACGGCGACGGCGATCGCGCCCTGTTCGTCGACCGCCATGGCCGCGTCGTCGACGGCGATGCCGTCCTGCTGCTCTCGGCGCAGCAGCTGCAGCGGGAGGGCCGGCTGCCTGGCGCCGCGGTCGTGGCCACGGTGATGAGCAACATCGGTCTCGAGCGCGCGCTCGCCGATCGCGGGATCGGCCTCGTGCGTGCCGCCGTCGGCGACAAGTATGTGATGGAGGAGATGCTGAAACGCGGCCTGGCGCTGGGCGGCGAGCAGTCCGGGCACGTCATCTTTGCCGACCATCTCTTCACCGGCGACGGCATCGGCACGGCGCTTCAGGTCCTGCGGACGATGGCGGCCACCGGCCGCGAGCTCGATGCGCTCGCCGCCGATCTGGTGACGTATCCGCAGGTGCTCGTCAACGTCCGCGTGCGGGAGCGCACCGACTACATGGCCATCCCGGCGATTGCCGACTCCATTCGCCACGTGGAGGCGCGGCTCGAGGGCCAGGGCCGGCTGCTGATCCGGTATTCAGGGACCGAGCCGCTCTTGCGTATCATGCTCGAGGGGCCGGACGAAGCGGAGATCGCGCAGTGGGCCGACGACATCGCCGCGACGGTGAAGGGCCACCTCGGGTGACGCGCGCGGCTGGCGTGGGCTGGCCGCCGCACCGTGCGGGACGCGAGGAGGCGTGGTGGCGATGACCAGACTCTCGGTGAACGTCAACAAGGTCGCGACCATCCGCAACTCGCGTGGCGGCCGGATCCCGTCGGTGGTCGACGCCGTCCGCGTGTGCGTGGACGCGGGCGCACCCGGCATCACCGTTCATCCGCGTGCCGACGCGCGCCACATCACCGTGGCCGATGTCCGCGACGTCGCGGCCGAGCTCGCCCCCCTCGGCGCCGCCGTCGAGTTCAACATCGAGGGCGATCCGCGGCCGGACCTCGTCGATCTCGTCGCCGACGTCCGCCCCCATCAGTGCACGCTCGTTCCGGTGATGCCCGGCGAGATTACCAGCCAGGCGGGGTGGCCCGTCGCCACGCCACGCGAGCACCTGTCCGGCGTGATCGCGCGGATCAAGGCGGCGGGGGTGCGGGTGAGTGTGTTCGTGGAGCCGGTGCCCGACGCCATCCGCTGGGCGCGCGACGTCGGCGCCGACCGGGTGGAGCTCTACACCGAGCCCTTCGCGCGCGCGTTCGAGCAGGGCCCGGCGGCCGCCGAGTCCTGCTTCCAGGTCTACGCCCAGGCGGCCGAGGCCGCTCACGCGCTCGGGCTCGGCCTCAACGCCGGTCACGATCTCGACCTGCGCAACCTCACCGTCTTCCGCGCGCTGCCGCATCTCGACGAGGTGTCGATCGGCCACGCCCTGATCAGCCGTGCGCTGTTCGTGGGATTGCGGCAAGCGGTTCGCGACTACCTCGCCGTCCTCGCCTCCGAGACGTCGTGAGACGAGCGGCGCGGCGCGCGCGCGGGGCGGCTGGGATCGCCGGGCTGGCGTGCCTGCTGGCCTGCCCCGCACCGGCGTACGCGGCGGGACGGCCGATCGGATTCACGGCTCCCGACGGGACCTCGCTGGCGGGCATGCTCTACGAGGCGTCGATCAGGCCGGCGCCGGGGGTGGTGCTGGTGCACATGCTCGGGCGCTCGAAGGAGGAATGGAGCTGGATCGCCGAGCGCCTGCAGGATGCGGGAGCCACCGTCTTGACCATCGATCTGCGCGGCCACGGCGGCTCCGCGGGGTCGCCCGCGCTGCTGCCGGCCATGGTGACCGACGTGACCGCGGCCGTCGACTGGCTGGCGGCGCGCCCGCAGGTCCGCCCCGCATCGCTCGCGATCGTCGGCGTCTCGCTCGGCGCGAACCTCGCGGCGCTGGCCGCGGTCGAGCGAGGGGCCATCCGCGGCGTGGCGCTGGTGTCGCCGTCGCTCGATTACCGCGGCGTGCGCCTGGACGGCGCCGCCATGCGGAAGCTGGGGACCCGTCCGGCCTGGCTGGCCGCCAGCACCGAGGATCCGTACGCGCTGCGCACGATCAAAGAGCTGGCCGCGGCCGGTGCACCGCGCGAACAGGTCCTGAGCAGCGCCCGCGGGCATGGAATGGGCCTGTTGAATGCCGATCCGGACCTCGCGCGCGCTTTGATGGACTGGCTTCGACGGACGTTGATATTCTGAACGGGTCGCCGTGGCCCGTAACCGAGGGCCACGGGTTCCCGGGTCGCGGGTGTCCGGCGCGCGCCAGCACCCGGCCCGTCCAGCGCCCGACCCGATCGCCCCTGAACCGATGATGCTCCCGACACCCGCCCAATGAAGGCAGAATCGATCATTTTCGCCATCGCCGGGTCCTTGTTCGGGTTGATTGTCGGCTGGATTCTCGGCAGCCAGCAGGCCATGGGCCCGAACCGGGCGGCGGCCCCCGCCGCGCAGCCGCCCGCCGCCACGGCGCCCGCCGCGACGACCGCGAAAGCGGCGCCGCTCGACCAGGCCCGCGTGCAGTCGTTGACGACGGCGGCGGAGAACAACCCGAAGGATCCGGATCCGCGCATCGAGCTGGGCAACGCCTATTTCGACGCCGAGCGCTATACCGACGCGATTGCCTGGTACGAGTCGGCGCTCGCGTTGCGGCCCGGCGACGCCAACGTGTCCACCGACCTCGGCGTCGCCTACTACTACACCAATCAGGCGGACCGCGCGGTCGAGCAGTTCGAGCATTCCCTGTCCGTCGATCCCGAGCACACCAAGACGCTGCTCAACCTCGGCATCGTCAAGGCGTTCGGCAAGCAGGATCTCGCGGGCGCCGCCGCGGCCTGGAAGAAGGTCGTCGCGCTGGCGCCGGACAGTCCCGAGGGCCAGGCGGCCAGCAAAGCGCTCGAAGGATTGCAGAGCGCCCATCCGGACACGACTCCCGGGGGGGGAGGCCGATAGCCGTGCTGCTCCGCACCTTCCTCATCCTCCTGCTGGTGTTGTTCCTCGCGCGCGCCGTCTGGCGTCTGCTGAGCGGCGTCGTGCAGGGCGCCTCGGCAGGCGGTGCGACGCCGCGCGGCCATCGCCCGGCGTCGCCGCCGGCGGTGAAGATGGTGCGCGATCCGGTGTGCGGCACCTATGTCGTGCCCGGCAAGGCCCTCGAGCTGGCCCGCGGCCGCGAGACGCTGTATTTCTGCTCGGAGAAGTGTCGTGATCAGGACTTTCGACACTGAGACGCCGGCCACTCGGGGCCGCGCGGATGGGGTCGCCGTCCGCTGGCGCGACGGTGAAGGGATCGCGTCGTGAGCCGGTCCGACGAGCAGGCGCGCGCCGACATCGTCGAAATCGGCCGCCGTCTGTGGCAGCGGGGCTATGTCGCGTCGAACGACGGCAACATCAGCGTCCGCCTCGACGAACGCCGCCTGTTGACCACCCCCAAGAGCGTCTCGAAGGGATTCATGACGCCGGACATGATGGTCGTCACCGACTTCTCGGGGGCCAAACTTGCCGGAGAGCGCGAGCCTTCGTCCGAGTTGAAGATGCACCTGCAGGTGTATCGCGACCGTCCCGACGCGCGCGCGGTCGTGCACGCGCACCCGCCCACGGCGACCGGGTTCGCGGTCGCGGGCATCCCGCTCGATCGGGCGGTGCTCGCCGAGGTCGTCACCACCCTGGGCAGCATTCCGATCGCCGAGTACGCGACGCCGTCCACCGACGAACTCCCCGCCGCGTGCAGCAAGTACCTGAAGGCGCACGACGGCCTGCTCCTTGCCAACCACGGGGCGCTGGCACTGGGGCCGGATCTGTTCACCGCCTATCACCGCATGGAAACGATCGAGCACTTCGCCAGGATCAGCCTGGTGACGCGAACACTCGGGCGCGAGCACCTGTTGTCGCGGGAAGAAGTGGATCGGCTGCAGGGTCTGCGCGGGATGTATGGCATTGCGTCCCCGGCGCCGGTGTGCGCGGACGACACCGTGCCCATGGACCCCGGCGGACAGCTCGAGTGTCAGGTGATCCAGGCGCCGTCGGCGCCCGGCGGCACGCGGCTCGTCGCCGACACTCCCGGGGGGCGCATTCCGCGCTTCCCGGCCGGCGGCGACGGTGAAATTCGGCTAACATACCGCGAACTGTCGGCATTGATTGAGGATGCGGTTCGCAACTTGAGGTAAGGTCCGCGGCCCGCTGGTGGCGCGGAGACGGGCGCCGGAAACGGCGGTAGCGGCCGCTCGCAAGGGCGGTGGTGGAGACGTTGAATGGGTGAAGCACTGGGGATGATCGAGACCAAGGGCCTGGTCGCGATGATCGAAGCCGCCGATGCCATGGTCAAGGCTGCCAAGGTGTCGCTCGTGGGGTGGGAAAAGATCGGTGCCGGCTACGTCACGGCGATCGTGCGCGGCGACGTCGCCGCGGTCAAGGCGGCCACCGACGCCGGCGCCGCCGCCGCGCGCCGGGTCGGCGAGCTCGTCTCGGTGCACGTCATTCCGCGTCCGCACGCCAATCTCGAAGACGTCCTGCCGATCGGCAAGGCGAACGCGAAGGCCTAGGGCGCGTCAGCGCCATGATTCTCGCCCGCATCGTGGGCACCGTCGTCGCGACGCGGAAGGACCCGCGTCTGGTCAGCAACAAGCTGCTGCTGGCTCGCCCGGTGGACCCGCGCGATCGCAGCCGCCTCGAAGGCGGTTACCTCGTGGCCGTCGATACCGTGGACGCGGGCATCGGGGAAACGGTGCTCATCGTCAGCGGGAGCTCGGCCCGGATGGCCTCGGGCATGAAGGACTGCCCGGTGGACGCGGCCGTCGTCGGCATCATCGACGCGATCGACCTCGGCGAGTGAGTGCGCCCATGCAGATGGCCCGCGTGATCGGCGACGTGGTCGCCACCCGGAAGGACTCGTCCCTCGAGGGCGTCTCGCTGCTCGTGATTCAACCGGTCACCGCGGACGGGACCGACGTCGGACGGCCGCTCGTCGCCGTCGACGCGGTCGGGGCGGGCGTCGGCGAGCGCGTGTTCTTCGTGCGCGGTAAGGAAGCCAGTTTTCCATTCGACCCGGTCGAAATGCCAGCGGACGCCGGCATCGTCGGCATCATCGATCACTGGTCGACCGTGGAGGGGGGGACGACTCGATCATGATTCTGGCGCGCGTCGTCGGCGAAGTCGTGTCCACGCACAAGCGTCCACAGTTCGAGGGCGCCAAGCTGCTGATCCTGCAGCCGGAGACGCCGCCGGGCGGTACGCCCAGCCCGGCGATCCTCGCGATCGACTCGGTCGGCGCCGGCCGTGGCGAGCGCGTGCTGGCGGTGCTCGAGGGCCGCGCCGCGGGCGAGTCGCTGGGCAAGAAGCGCTCACCCGTCGACGCCGCGATCGTGGGCATCGTCGACGAAGTGGACCTCGGGACCTGACGGCATGACCGACGACGAACTGCGGACGATCGTGCGTGAGGCCGTCGCCCGCCATCTGGGTGGGGCGGCGGGACCCGCGCCGGCGGCAACCGCACCGGTGCCGGCGCCGCCGTGGCGCGCGCATCCGAGCTTTGGCCGCTTTCTGCTCCCGCGCGGAGACGACGAGGGTGGCCCGTGCCTGATCGAGCCGGCCGTGCACTGCAATCACTGCGGCTATTGCCAGTCGCACGGGCACTAAAGAGACGGGCTTCGTGATCCATTTTCTGCGCGGACGCGCCGCGGCGACACGCGACGAGTGACGCCGAGCCCCTGATCGCCGTGCGCCCCCAGGTTCTGCTCACCCGCCGGATACCCTCGTCCGTGCTCGCCCGTCTCGAGGCGGCCTGCGACGTCGATCTGTTCACCGGGCGCGCGGCCATGCCACGCGACGAGCTGCTGCAGCGGGTCGCGGGCAAGCAGGGCCTGATCTGCCTGCTGACCGACCGCATCGATGCCGAGGTGCTCGATGCCGGACAGGACCTGCGCATCGTCGCCAACATCGCCGTCGGCTACAACAACATCGACGTCGACCGCTGCCGCAGCCGCGGCATTGTCGTCACCAACACGCCCGACGTGCTCACCAACGCCTGCGCCGACTTCACCTGGAGCCTGATCCTCGGGATCACCCGCCGGCTGGGCGAAGCGGAGCGGCAGCTCCGCGCCGGGCGCTGGCAGGGGTGGGCGCTGGATCACATGCTCGGGTCCGAGCTTCGCGGCAAGCGCCTCGGTCTCGTCGGCGTCGGACGGATCGGACGGGCGGTGGCAGAGAAGGCCGGAAGTTTCGGGATGAGCGTGGCATATGCGGCCAGGCGCGCCGTCACCCTGCCCGACGCGGAGCACCTGCCGCTCGACCGGCTGCTCGCGACCGCCGACGTCGTCTCGCTGCATTGTCCGCTGACTCCAGAGACGCGGCACCTGATCGATCAGAAGGCGCTCACCAGGATGAAGCGAACGGCGTACCTGATCAACACGTCGCGCGGGGCGGTCGTGGACGAGGCGGCGCTGGCGTGGGCGCTCGGCGAGCGGCTGATTACCGGCGCGGCGCTCGACGTCTACGAGGACGAGCCGCGTGTCCACCCGGCGCTGCTCGCCCTCGAGAACGTGATGCTGATGCCGCACATCGCCAGCGCGACGACCGAGACGCGCACGGCGATGGCCGATCTGGCCGCGGCAAACGTCCTGGCCGTCGTCGCCGGCGCGCCGCCGCTCACACCGGTATGACGCGGCGGCCGGCGGGGCCGGGGCAGCGCGTCCCCGTGCCGCCGGCACGGGTGCAGCGGATCATGCGCACCCTGGCGCGCGAGATCGACGGCATGGAGTTGCCCGCCGTGGAGAAGATCTCGAACGAGCACGCCGAGGATCCGTTCCGCATCCTGATCGGGACCCTGCTCTCCGCGCGCACCCAGGACGCCACGACGCACGCTGCGTCCAGCCGGTTGTTCCGGCGGGCGCGGACGCCGGCGCGCATGGCGGCGTTGAGCGTCGCCCAGATCGAACGCCTGATCTACCCGGTCAGCTTCTACCGCAACAAGGCACGCTTCGTCCGCGCCACCTGCCGGGCGCTGGTGGAGCGGTTCGCCGGGCAGGTGCCGCCGACGCTCGAGCAGCTCGTCTCGCTGCCGGGCGTGGGCCGCAAGACGGCGAACCTCGTGCTGATCCTGGCGTTCCAGAGCCGGCAGAACATCTGCGTGGACACGCACGTGCACCGCATCGCCAACCGGATGGGATGGGTGGCGACGCGCACACCGGACGAGACCGAGGCGGCGCTCTACGCCGCGATCGGGCAGCGCTGGTGGCCGCTCATCAACCTCTACCTGGTGACCTGGGGCCAGAACGTCTGCCGTCCGGTGTTTCCCCGCTGCGGTGCATGCGCGATCGCCGCCGACTGCCCGCGGATCGGCGTGACGGATCGGGCGCGAAGCCGCCAGCTATAATTACTGTCGCACCGCCGCATCCGGCGCGGCGGTCGAGACGAAGGAGTCATCATGCATGCGGTGCGAGTCGGGGTGCTGATCGGTGTCATGAGCCTGGCGGCCGTCTTTCCGGCTGCGGCTCAGGGGACGGCCAAGCCGTCGGCGGGTGCGGGACCGATCGTGGTCGTCGAAACGGAGAAGGGAACGTTCGAGTTCGAGACCTACCCGAACGAGGCGCCGAAGACGGTCGCGCGCATTCTCGAGCTGGTGCGCAAGCGCTTCTACAACGGCCATCGCGTGCACCGCGTCGAGCCGGGCTTCGTCATCCAGGTGGGCGACCCGGCCTCGCGTGACATGGCCAAAGTCGAGGCATGGGGGCGGGGCGGCAGCGGCACGCCCATCGGCGCCGCCGAATTCTCCAAGGCGCGGACGCACGTGCGCGGCGCGGTCGCGATGGCGCACGCCGGCGACGCGAGCAAAGCAGACAGCCAGTTCTACGTCACGCTGGCGCCCGCGCATCGGCTCGACGGCCAGTACACCGTGTTCGGCAAGGTCATCAGCGGCATGGATGTCGTGACCAAGCTCGTCAAGGGCGACCGGCTCATCAGAGCAACCGTGAAGGGGGATAAGTAGCGACCTTGCCCTCGAGCACCGGATAGCGGTCGACCAGTTCGGCCGGCATGCGCGCGCGCACCGGATCGGCCAGCAGATGTCGCAGCACCGCCGCGTCGGCCACCGCCTGCGCGGCGAAGTGATTGTTGAGATAGACGTACTGCTTCTTGACCAGCGCCTGCGCCGTGATCACCGCCGCCGCGAACGGCCGCAGCTCCGCCTCCGAATAGAGATAGTTGTAGCGATCTTCGGCATGGTCGTGCTCCCACCACTGCTCGGCGTTCCGGCCGTGCAGCCGCAGGTAGTAGAAGTGCGGGCTCGTCGGCATCAGGTCCTGCCGGATCGAGAACCGGAACTTGGGCTCGTCGATCTGGGTCCAGCTCGCACCGTGCTCGTGCAGGAGATCGCAGACGGCCGCCGTCTCGTCGCTCCAGCTCCGGTGGCGCAGCTCCACCGCCACCGTCGTAGTCGCGGAACGTTCGCAGCAGCCAGTCGAGATAACCGCGCGCCTCCGGCGAGTCCGTGAAGCTGGCGGGGAACTGGGCGAGGAGTGGACCCAGGCGGCCAGCCGCGGCCAGCGGTTCGATGCCCGCCTTGAACGCGTCGACATCGGCGGCGGTGACCGCCGTCTGGTCGAGCGCACGCCTGGGGTGCGTGAACTTCTGGTAGAGCTTGATCGCGAATTCGAAGCCGGGTGGCGTGCGCTTCACCCAGGCCGAGGCTCACCGTCGCGCGCGGCTGGCCGTAGAACGTGGCGTTCACCTCGACGGTAGTGAAGCGCTCCGCGTAGAAGGTCAACTCGTCGAACCCCGCCGGCCTGGCGGCGGGATCGGGGTAGAAAATCCCGTTCCAGGTGCCCCGGCCAGTCGGGTAGTGCCAGCCGGATGTCCCGATACGCAAGGTCATGTTTGCCCGGTAGAATGAAAGTTTCTCACCGCAATGCTCACGATCAACGAGATTTTCCACTCGATCCAGGGTGAGTCCACGCATGCCGGCGAGCCGTGCGTGTTCGTCCGGCTGACGGCGTGCGATCTGCGCTGTTCCTGGTGCGACACGCCCTACGCCTTCCACGAAGGGCGGAAGATGTCGGTCGATGACGTGGTTGCGGAAGTGGATCGGATGGGCGCGCGGCTGGTCGAGGTCACCGGCGGCGAGCCGCTGCTCCAGCCCGACGTCTACCCGCTGATGGATCGACTGCTCGATCGCGGCAAGACCGTCCTGCTGGAAACGGGCGGGCACCGCAGCATCGCGCAGGTCCCGGCCAAGGTCGTCCGCATCATGGACGTCAAGTGTCCGGGCTCGGGCGAGAGCCACCGGAACGACTGGGGCAATCTCGCGCTCCTCACTCCATCCGATCAGGTCAAGTTCGTCATCAAGGATCGGGCCGACTACGAGTTTGCCCGCGACCTGGTCGGGCGCGAGCGGCTGTCGTCGCGGGTGGCGGCGGTGCTGTTCTCCCCCGTGCACGGCGTGCTCGAGCCGCGCGCGCTGGCGGAATGGATCCTGTCCGACGGCCTGGCCGTGCGGCTCCAGTTGCAGGCGCACAAGTACATCTGGTCACCCGACACCCGGGGCGTGTGACATGACAGCCGCGCCGCTGGCCGTGATCCTTCTCAGCGGCGGGCTCGATTCGTACACGGCTGCGGCGGTTGCACGCCGCGATGGCCGCCGCTTGTATGCGCTCAGCATCCGCTATGGCCAGCGCCACCACCGCGAGCTGGACGCCGCGCGTGCCGTCGCCGCGGCGCTCGCCGTCGAACGCCATCTCGAGATCGACCTCGATCTGTCGCCCATCGGAGGCTCGGCGTTGACCGCGCCGATCGATGTCCCGAAGGGTGGCCCCGGTCCGGCCGGCGCCATTCCCATCACCTACGTGCCGGCGCGCAACACCATCTTTCTCTCCCTGGCGCATGGCCTGGGCCGAAGTCCTCGGCGCATCGGAGATCGTCATCGGCGTCAACGCCGTCGATTACTCGGGCTACCCCGACTGCCGTCCGGCGTTTCTCGAGGCTTTCGAGCGCCTGGCGTCGCTGGCGACCAGGGCGGGCGTCGAGGGTCGCCCGTTGCGCATCCACGCGCCGCTCCTCACCCTGAGCAAGGCCGAGATCATCACCCTGGGCGTGTCTCTGGGGCTGGACTACGGCCTCACCCACAGCTGCTACGATCCGGAGGCCGACGGGAGCCCCTGCCGCCGCTGCGAGAGTTGCCGGCTCCGCGCAGGCGGCTTCACCGCCGCCGGGTTCGTCGATCCGCTGAACGCCAGGTTCGCCGATCGCGCCTCCGGGTAGAATTCGATCCGTGGCTCAGCCACTGCGCCGGCAGATCCTCCTCCTTGACGTCGCGGTGCTGATCCCGGTGTTCGTGGCGGCCGCCTGGTCCACGCGCGAAACCTACCAGGAGCAGATCAAGCAGATCGAATCGGAAGCGCAGGCGATGTCACGGTCGCTGGTCGTCTACCTGCAGCAAGGGTTGGACGTGGACGAGGTCGAGGCGGTGATGCGGACGATGCCACTGCCCGAGCGTGCGGTCGTCACCATCGCCAACGAGAGCAGCGTGGTGCTGGCCAGCAGCGTGGCCGATGAGCCCGCCGAGAGGATTCGCCCGCCGGAGTTCCCGTCGAGCTTGCGCAGCGTTCCCCTCATCGCCATGGGCCGCTACACCGACGGGGTGGAGCGGGTCTATGCCAACACCGTGTTCGAACCCGGTCCGCTGCTGATCAGCGCCGGCATCCCGACCGCGCTGGCGCGTCAGCGCATGGACCCGTTCCTGCGGCGCAACATTGCCATCGCCCTCGGCGCCACCTGGTTGACGCTGCTGCTGGAGTTCATCCTGCTGCGTCCGTACAAGCGGGCGTTCGATCGCGCGAGCGGCTTCGCCACCCGCGTCGCCGCCGGCGACCTGAGCCGGCCGACCACGATCCGCATGCCGTCGCAGGAGATGGATCATCTGCAGAACTCGCTGGTCACGATGGTGGACAGCCTGCGCGAGGCGCGCGCGCGCCTGGCGGCGCAGATCGACGACGAGCGTCGCATTCGCGAGGAGCTGCAGGCGCTGCAGCGCCAGGTGATCCGGCGCGAGCGGCTGGCCGCGATCGGCATTCTGGCCTCGGGTGTCGCGCACGAGCTGAACAACCCGTTGCAGGCCATTCTCGGCTCGTCGGAGCTCCTGCAGGTGCGCGACGACTTGCCGCCGGGGGCAAGGGCGGATTTGGTGATGATCCAGAAGGAGAGCGCCCGGGCCAGCGCCATCATTCGCAACCTGTCTCGATTCAGCCGCCAGCAGACCGGCCTGCCCGCGCCCGTCCGGCTGTACGAGGTGGTCGCGTCCGCCGTCGAGCTGCGCCAGCGGCAGGCGGCGGCCCGCGAGATCCAGCTGGAGATCAGCTCCAATGGCGCCGCCGTCGTGTCCGGCGTGTTCGAAGAACTGCAGCAGGTGGTGTTGAACTACGTCATCAATGCCGAACACGCGGTGAGCGAGCAGGATGCCCCTCGCCGGATCGCCATCGACATCCACCAGACCAACGGCCGCGCGCGCGTCGAGGTGCACGACAACGGACCCGGGGTGCCGGACGATCACGAGGCCAGGCTGTTTCAGCCGTTCTTCACCACCAAGCCCTCGGGCGAGGGCACTGGTCTGGGCCTGTCGCTGAGCTATGTCATCGTGCAGTCGCACGGCGGGACGGTCGGCTACCGCCGGTCGCGCCTCGGGGGCGCCATGTTCTTTCTCGATCTCCCGGCCACGCCGAACGGGCCCCCGGCATGACCGAGCGGCTGTACTACGCGGAGCCCTATCGCACCAGCTTCAGTGCCACCGTGCTGACGTGCGAGCAGGACGAGGGGCGGACGCAGGTGGTGCTCGATCGCACCGCCTTCTATCCCACGTCGGGAGGGCAGCCGTTCGACACCGGCCGGCTGGGCCCGGCGCGCGTGCTGGAGGTCATCGATCGGGACGCCGGCGGCATCGCGCACGTCGTGGACCTGGCCCTGCCGGTCGGGGAAACCGTCGCGGGAACGATCGACTGGCCACGCCGCTTCGATCACATGCAGCAGCACACCGGGCAGCACGTGCTCTCCGCCGCGTACGATCGGGTGTGCGGCGTTCGGACCGAGAGCTTCCACCTCGGGAGCGAGAGCGCCACCATCGACCTCGCGCGCGAGGTGTCGGCGGCCGAGACGCGCGCGGCCGAGGACGAGGCGAACCGGATTGTCTGGGAGGATCGGGCGGTCACCATCCGCGCCGCCTCGCCCGAGGAGGCGTCCGCACTCCCGCTGCGCAAGGAGTCGGCACGCACCGGCCCGCTGCGGCTGATCGACGTGGAGGACTTCGACCTGTCGGCCTGCGGCGGCACGCACGTGGCACGGACCGGCGCCATCGGGATCATCGCCGTCAGCGGGTCGGAGAAATTTCGCCGCGGGACACGCATCGAGTTTCTCTGCGGCCGCCGCGCGCTCGACCGCCTGCGGCTCTGGCACGAGGTCTGGGCCGACACGGCGCGCCACCTCTCGGTGGCACCGCGCGAGCTGGCGGCAGGCGTCGAACGCCTGCAGGCGGATGCGAAGCAGATGCAGCGCACCGTGCGGACGTTCCAGGAGCGGCTGGCCGCTCACGAGGCGAGCACCCTCGCCGATCGGGCCGAACGTACGGGCGATCGACTCGTGGTCGCGGAGGCACTCGATGGCTGGGATGCGAACGGGCTGAAGGCCATCGCCGCCGCGCTCGTCGCCGCCACCCCCGCCGCGGCGGTGGCGCTGTGCAGCCGGTCCGCGCCGGGCATCGTGGTCGTCGCGCGCGGGCGCGACCTGGCACTGGATGCGGCGGCGGTCCTGCGGGCGTTGATCGGCCGCTTTGGCGGGAAGGGAGGGGGCAAGCCCGATCTGGCACAGGGAGGGGGACTAGCCGTCTCCGCGGACGCCCTCGCGGCGGCCGCCGCCGAATTGCTCCGCCGCTGAGAAGGGCAGGGCCGCTTCGTCGATGCGCACACGGGCGCCGCGGCACCACGTGCTCAGCGCTGTTCGAGATCGCGCATCAGCCGGATGAAGGAGCCATCGTTTCTCACCGGATCGAGCAGCTTGTCCGCCAGCAGCCACGGATAGCACGGGAACCCGGTGTCGACGGCCTGCTGCAGCCAGCGGACGCTCGTGGCCGGCTCGCCCAGCTGGGCCCAGGTGGCCCCGAGCGCGTAGGCGACGTGGTGATCCATGTAGTCGCCTCGCTCGACCGCCAGCGCACGCGACCGCGCGGCGGCGCGGTCGCCGGCGGCGGCTTCGATCGACGCCAGCGAGGCCTGCGATCGCACATCGGGTAGCCCTCCTTGCCGCGCCGACGCCAGCAGGTCCCGCGCCGTGGCGACCTCGCCGAGATAGTACCGGCTCAACCCGAGATACTGGCGCAGGACCGGTGCGTCGGTGCGGGTGAGCAGGTCGGCGGCAAGATCGCGAGCCTCGGCGAACTGGCCGTCGTGCAGCGTGACGGCGACGTTCAACCGCGCCATCTCGACGTTGAACGCCGGATTGACCAGCCGCGCGCGCCGTGCTTCCTCGGCTGCCGCCTCGAACTGCCCGAGGTGGTACAGGGCACGCATGCGCCCCACGCGCGCGAGATCGACGGCCGGATCGAGCGCCAGGGCGCGGTCGGTCTCCTCGAGCAGGGTGCGCCAGTCGAAGCCGCGATACTGCGTGCCCGCGGCCATGGCGATGGCGACATGCGCCTCGGCCAGCGACGCATCCGCCGCGAGCGCGGCCCGCGCTTCCCGCTCGGCCCGCTCGCCCCACTCCGCGGCGGCGCGGCCGTAGGCGTAGCGGACGCTGAACCACGCGCACGCCGTCGCCAGGCCGGCACGCGCGAGCGCGTAGCGCGCGTCGATCGCCAGCGCGCGCTCGAAGCTGGCGATGGCCTCGCGCATGTTCGCTTCCGTGTAGTTCAGCAGCAGCGATCGCCCGCGAACGTACTGCGCGTAGGCTTCGGCACTGCCGGTATCCCGGCGTGCGAGCCGCGCACGTTCGCCGGCGTTGAGCTCGAGGCTGAGCGCTTCGACGATCTGCTCGGCGACGGCATCCTGCAGCCCCAGCAGATCGTCGCGCGACACGTCGACGGTGCGGCCCCAGGCGACCGATCCATCCGCGGTGCGCACCAGCTGCAGGCTGACACGGTAGACGGATGGTGTCGGCTGGATGGTTCCGACGATGACCTGGCTCACTTGCAGCGCGGCGCCCGCCGCCACGGCGTCCGGCGGGTTCGAGGAATAGGACAGCACCGCCGTCGTCGGTCGCAGCGAGATGGAGTGCAGGGTGGCCAGTCTGGTGATGATCGCGTCCGCAATCCCGACGCCGAGATAAGCGTCCCCGCTGGTGCCGCCGATCACCGCCAGGGGCAGGATGGCCAGCGACTCGACGCCCGCGGTGGCCGCCGGCGGCGGTTCCGCACGGTCGCGGCCGACGGCCATCCAGGCAACGGCCGCCAGCGCCAGGCCGGCGGCGAGCGCGAGCCAGGCCCCGCGCCCCGAGCCGGCCCCGGGACGCGGCGCGACCATCGCGTCGTCCTCGAGCCTGGCGGCGACTTCTCCAGCGGTCTGATAGCGGCGGACCGGATCCTTGTCGAGGCACCGGTGGATGACACGGCCGAGCGACGCGGGCACGTTCTGCGGCAGCGTACGAACCGGCTTGTCGAGGATGCCGGCGGACACGGCGTACGCGGTGTCTCCATCGAAGGGCAGCGACCCGGTGGCCATCTCGTAGAGGACGATGCCGAGCGACCAGACGTCGCTGCGTGCGTCGGCGGCGGCTCCGCGAAGGCGCTCGGGCGCCATGTACGCGATGGTACCGGCCAAATCGCCGGCGCCCGCGGCCGAGAACGTCGACTCGCCCGGTGCCGGATCGACCGTCTGTGCGGCAATGCCGAAGTCGAGGACCTTCGCCTGCCCCTCGTCCGTGAGCATGACGTTGGAGCTCTTGAGGTCTCGGTGCAGGACGCCGTGGTCGTGCGCGTGCTGCAAGGCGCGGGCGATGTGGGTGCCCACGGCGCGCACCTGCGCGGCCGGCAGGCCGGCGCCGATCCGCGTGTGCAGCGGCTGACCCGGGACCAGCTCCATGACGATGAAGGCGATGCCGTCGGCTTCCTCGACGCTGTGCACGGCGCAGATGTGCGGGTGACCCAACGCAGACGCGGCGCGTGCCTCGCGGAGCAAACGGCGCCGCGCATCGGGAACGAGCCCGGCTTGCAACACCTTGATGGCAACCGCGCGGCGCAGGCGGATATCGCGGGCGCGGTAGACCTCACCCATGCCACCCGCGCCGAGCAAGCGCTCGATCTCGTAGTGGCCGAGCCGATGGCCATCGGTGAACATCATGGCCTGCTGCCGAGGCGTATCTTACCTGCGCCGGCGGTAGGTCAGCGCGGCGCCATGCGCAGCGCCCCGTCGAGGCGAATCACTTCCCCGTTCAGCATTTCGTTCTCGATGACGTGGCGGACCAGCGCCGCGTACTCGTCCGGGCGTCCGAGGCGGGACGGGAACGGCACCTGCTGGCCCAGCGACGCACGCGCGGCCTCGGGCAGGGCCGCCAGCAGCGGGGTGTCGAAGATGCCGGGCGCAATCGTCACCACCCGGATCCCGGCTGCCGCGAACTCCCGCGCCGCCGGCAGTGTCAGACCGACAATCCCCGCCTTCGAGGCGGCATAGGCCGGCTGGCCAATCTGCCCGTCGAAAGCGGCGATCGAAGCCGTGTTGACGATCACGCCGCGTTCGCCGCTCGGCTCGGGCGTGTTCTGCACCAGGGCTGCCGCCGCCAGCCGCAGGACGTTGAACGTGCCGACCAGGTTGATGCGGATGGTCTTCTCGAACAGATCGAGCGGGTGCGGTCCGTTCCTGCCCAGCACCTTGGCGGCGGGGCCGATCCCGGCGGCGTTGACGACGCCGTGCAGGGCGCCGAACGCGCTGCGGGCGAGTGCCACCGCCGCGTTCACCTGCTCCTCGCTGGTGACGTCGGCGGCCGCGAACCGCGCCCGCTCGCCGAGCGCCTGTTCGGCAGCGGCGCCGGTCTCGGCATTGACGTCGAGCAGGACGACGCGCCCGCCGGCGGCCACGATGGCCTGCGCGGCCGCGCGTCCGAGCCCCGAGGCGCCGCCGGTGACGAGGAAGACCTTGCCGTCGATATGCATGTGAACTCGCTCCCGTGGCTGCCCCTCATCCGCGACCGGCAGGTGGCGCAGAAGCATAACGTAGAATGAACGGACATGATTCGCTACGAGCACCACTACTACGGCGGCGATTGGCAGGCGCCCGCGGGGTCCGACACCATCGACGTGGTCTCCTCGGCGACGGAAGAGCCGGTCGGCCGCGTGCCGCGCGGCACCGCGGATGACGTCGACCGCGCCGTGCTCGCCGCGCGCGCCGCCTTCGACGGACCCTGGTCGCGCACGACCCCTGGCGAGCGGGCGGAGTGGCTCGAGAAGCTTGCGGCGGCCATGAAAGCGCGCGTGCCGCAGGCCGCCGAAGCCATCGCGCACGAGGTCGGCACGGCGATCGGCTATGCCACCCGCGTGCAGGCGGAGTTCCCGATCTCGATGATCGCGCTCAACGCGCAGTTCGTCCGCGAGCACGCGTTCGAGCAGGAGATCGGCAACTCGCTGGTCGTCAAGGAGCCGGTCGGCGTGGTCGGGTGCGTGACGCCGTGGAACTACCCGCTGCACCAGGTGGTGGCCAAGGTGGCGCCGGCCCTCGCCGCCGGCTGCACCGTGGTGCTCAAGCCCGCGGAGCTGGCGCCGCTGAGCGCGCTCATGCTGGCCGATGCCGCGCACGAGATCGGCCTCCCCGCCGGCGTACTCAACGTCGTCTGCGGCGCCGGGCGGGTCGTCGGCGAGGCGATCGTCGGGCACCCCGGCGTCGACATGGTGAGCTTCACCGGCTCGCTGCAGGCGGGCCGGCGTGTGGCGGCGCTCGCCGGCGAGGGGATCAAGAAGGTGTGCCTCGAGCTCGGCGGCAAGTCCGCCTTCGTCGTCCTCGACGATGCGCCGTTCGACAAGGCGATCGCCGCGGGCGTCAACAACTGCATGCAGAATTCCGGGCAGACCTGTTCCGCCTGGACGCGCATGCTCGTGCCGCGGTCGCGACAGGCGGACGTCATCGACCTGGCCAAGGCGCAGCTCGCCAAGCTGCCGGTCGGCGACCCGTTCGACCCGAAAACCCGGCTCGGACCGTTGTCCTCCGCGCACCAGCGGGATGCCGTGCTCGGTTACATCGACCAGGGACGCCAGGAGGGCGCGGCGCTGGTCGCCGGCGGCGAGCGCCCCGCCGCGCTGCGCACCGGCTTCTTCGTCGAGCCGACGATCTTCGCCGAGGTGGACAATCGCATGACCGTCGCCCAGGAGGAGATCTTCGGACCGGTGCTCGCGATCATTCCCTACGACTCGGACGAGGAGGCGATCGCCATTGCCAACGACTCGATTTATGGCCTGGCGGGCGGGGTATGGGGTGGCACGGCCGAGCGCGCCATGCAGGTGGCTCGCCGGCTGCGGACGGGCCAGGTCGATATCAACGGTGGACGCTTCAATCCGCTGGCGCCGTTCGGCGGTTACAAGAAATCCGGGATCGGCCGGGAACTGGGACCGCTGGCGCTCGACGAGTTCTTCCAGCTGAAAGCCATTCAGCGCTAGCGAGCAGCGGCACCGCGATTCGCGATGGCAGTCCTCCCGGGTATCGCGGCAGCGGGCATCGTGATGATGCTGGGCTTCTGGCTCGCCGACGCGATCGGCCGTGGCATCCTCGCGTGGCAGGGCCTCGGTGGCGGCGGCAGCCCCGTCTCCGGGGTCCCGGTCGCCATCGTCCTCGGTCTGCTCGTCCGCAATGTCCTCCCGTTGCCGGCAGCCCTCACCCCGGGGTTGAAGTTCTGCGTCACCACCGTGCTGCGGCTCGGCATCGTGCTGGTCGGCATTCGCTTGAGCGCGTTCGACGTGATCCGCCTCGGACTCGGCGGCCTGCCGGTCGTGCTCGCGGCGGTGACTACCGGCCTCCTGTTCGTGACCTGGTTCAACCGCCGCCTCGGGCTGCCGCCGCGACTGGGCACGCTGATCGCGGCCGGCACCAGCATCTGCGGCGTCACCGCGATCGTCTCGACGGCGCCGGCGATCGAGGCGGACGAGCGTGAGGTCGCCTACGCGGTGGCCAACGTCGTCGCGTTCGGCCTGTTCGGGATGCTCGCCTACCCGTACCTGGCGCACGCGATGCTGCAGCGATCGGAAACCGTGGGCCTCTTCCTCGGCACGGCCGTCCACGACACGTCGCAGGTGGTGGGCGCGGCGCTGACCTACCGTCAGATGTATGCCGACGATGTCGTGCTGCGCGTCGCCACGGTGACGAAGCTGACTCGCAATCTCTGCCTCGCGGCCGTGATCCCCCTGCTCACCTGGATGCACGTGCGCGCCTCGCGCGACGCCGAGGGGCGCCGCGTCCGCGCGAAATGGACCACGCTGGTCCCGCTGTTCGTGATCGGGTTCGTCGGCATGGCCGTGGTGCGAACAATCGGCGACGCCACCCTGCAATCTGCCGGCGCCGCGTTCGGCGTCTGGGACGCGGCCGCCTGGAGCCGGCTGACCAACCAGATCGGCGATTTCTGGGCGTCGCGTGTGCTCCTCGGGACGGCCATGGCGGCGGTGGGACTCAACACCAGCCTCGCGGTCTTTCAAGGCGTCGGCGTCAGGCCATTCGTGGTCGGCCTCGCCGGGGCGCTGGCCGTGGGAGCGGTCGGGCTGGGCATGGCAGTGCTGTTCGGCCCGTTCGTGACCCTCTGACGCTCGTCAGTGCTGGCTTGGACCGGTTGCCGGCACGGACGGCGACGGTACGGCCGTGAGCCCCGGAAATTCGATCAGCCGCAGGAGGGCGCGGTCGAACAGCGCGTCAATCTCCGCCGCCGGAAGGCGAAAGTTGTTGGCCAGCAGCGCGAACGCGAGCACGTCGCCGTTCTGCGCCGTGAGGTACCCCGCCAGCGTGCGCACCTGTGACATCGAGCCCGTCTTGGCCCAGACGCGCCCTTCGGCGGGCGTCCCCTTCAGTCGATTCGCCAGGTTGCCGCTCACGCCGGCGACCGGCAGCGCCGCGCGGAACCGCTCCGCATGTGCCGGCGCCTTCGCCATCGCCGTGAGCAGGGTCACCAGCGCGTCGGCGGTGAGGTAGTCGTAGCGCGACAGGCCGGAGCCGTCGCGCGCCAGGTAGGCGTCGGGCGCCACACCCAGCTCGCCCAGCGTCGCGCGCAGCGCCTCGAGGCCGAGCGTGTCGGTCTGCGCGACCCCCGGCGGCGCCATCGCGTACAGCAGCGTCTCCGCGTAGCCGTTGCGGCTCCACTTCAGTGTCACGTCGATGATCTCGTCCAGCGGCGGCGAGCGGTCGGCGACGAGCTCGACGCCGGCGTCGAGGCGCGGCGGCGCCTCGAGCTCGTCCACGTCCAGCATGCTCCCGCCGACGAAGATGCCGTAACGCGCGAGCGCGTCGCGGAACGCGTTGAGGTAGAGGCGGGTGGGATTGTCCACCGAGGCCAGAATCGACACCGGCCGCGCATCTGCCGCGACCTGGCCGCGCACCTCGAGAAACGACGTTCCCGGCCGCCGCGCGATCTCCACGCGGCTCTCCGCGCCGGCCTCCGCCGTCGTCACCGCGGGCGCGACGAAGATGCCGCTGCCGGGCGGCGAGGTGCCGATAATCGCCGGCGCCCCCGGCGCCATGCCGGGACCGACGATCACCTCGATCTGGTTCTCGTGGTACTGCAGGGCGCCGATCGGCGCGCCGTAGCCCAGCGACAGGTCGTCCCACGACCATCCCAGCCCCCACCCAGGCTCGGCCACCGCATTGTCGTCGCCTATGACATGGCCGCGGATGATGCGGACGCCCTTGGCCCGCAGCGCGGCGGCCCAGTCGTCGAAAGCGCGCCAGCGCGTGGGATGGCGCGGGTTGATCGACGGATCGCCGTTGCCCACGATCACGAGGTCGCCTTCGAGGGTGCCGTCGACGATCGGCCCGGTGGCGACGAGGCGGGTCGTGAAGCGGTACTCCCAGCCGAGCCGGACGGCGGCGGCGGCGGCGGTCAACAGCTTCTGGTTCGACGCCGGCAGCAGGAGGCGTCCGGCGTGACGACGGAACAGCGGATCACCGGTGCTGACCGACGACACGGAGACGGCCAGGTGCGCGTGGTCGAACGTCGCGTCGCCGAACAGGTGCTGCAGATCGCGCTCGAGCCGTTGGCGGGGATCGAGCGGGGGGGACGCCGTCGGGGTGGCGCGGGCCGGCCGTGCCGCACAGCCCGGTCCGAGAAGCGCGGCGAGGGCCAGGACGACGGCTGTGGAGCGCACCGCGCGGATTGTAGATTGCCGGCGGACGAACCCGCTACTGCTTGGCCGGTTCGGCGGGCGCCGGCGGCGCCAGGGCCGCATCGAGCGCCTTGATCACCTCGTCGTAGGCGCTGGCATCGAGCTTGGCGGCGCCGGGCTCGCCGTCGCGTGCGGCGAACGCCTCGCCGGTCCTGGCCATCCGCACGCGCTCGAACTTGGCGCCGTCGTAGCTCGCCGAGACGACGAGGGTGGGTGATGCCAGTCCCGTGCTGGCCGCGGCGGCGACGAACGATTGCGCTCGCAGCCCGACCAGCTTGGCGAGCAGGTCGTCCACCGTGACCGCGTCGAGGTCGGTCGCCGCCCCGTTGCTGATCCGCTGCCACTTGTCGGCGGAGTTCTCGCCGGAAGCGGCGATCTTCTGCAGGTCGTAGGTGTCGCCGCCGCGGGTGATGCGCAGGCGCGCGACGTTGAAGTTGCGGAACTCGAACAGGTCCTTGTCGCGATACTCGTCGGCGTTCTTCTTGAGGTCGGCTGCCACCGTCGGGTCGATGGTGAACACGAGCCCGCGCCCCTGGTCCTGCGCGTACACCGCGCCGTCCTCTTCGGCGCCGAGGGCCAGCGTGGCGCGGGCGCTGCCGGCGCCGACGGTGACGCGGGCTGCCGGCCGCGCCAGCCCGTAGCGGGCGAGTGCGGCCGGGTCGTTCTCGACGAGCCGCGTCATCGAGGTGCTGGCGAGCTTGGTCACGAGCCCCTCGATGGCGCTGTAATCGCCGCGCGCCTCGAACGGCTGCTTGACCACCCACTCGCTGCCGTTCCGGGCCACCTGGACGACCGTACCCTCGTGCGCGACCTCGACGGAATCGACCTGATCGCGCTCGAAACTGAGGATGCGCTTGTCGCGCAGGTCGAACACCTTCTTGGCGAAGGTCGATTCGTGGTACGCGGGGACGAGGAAGACGCGCCCGCCGTCGGGCTTCTTCGCGTAGATATCGCTCTGGGTGGCGGTGCTGTCGCCGATCTGCAGGGCGCCGCTCGCGCCGCCCTGCGCCTTATAGGCGACGCTGATGCGCGGACTGGCCAGCCCGTAGGTGGAGAGGTCGGCGGCGTTCTCCTCGACAACGCGATTGACCTCGATCGAAGCCAGGCTGCTGGCGAGGCTGGACGCTTCGGTCTGGTCGGCGTCGGTCTCGATCGGCGTGGTCATCCGCCAGCGGCCATCGACCTTGCGCAGCGTGCTCGTCTCACCGCCCGAGGTGACCGTGATCTCCTCGATCGCGTCGGATTCGACGGCGAAGACGTCTTCCTTCTCGTCGACGCCCGCGGCCGGCCGCGTGGAATCGACGAAGTAGATGTAGCCGCCCAGCGCCGCGAGGATGACCACGACCGCCAGCGTGGAAATCAGCCTGCCCATCGCGTTACCGCCTCCGCCACCAGGTGTAGACGCCGCTGGCGAAGACCAGGCCGGGAATCACCAGCAGCGACAACAGCATGATGCGCTGCTGCTGGTCCGCGGTCAGCGTGATCCGGCGGTCCTGCGCGTCGCGCGGGCGGATGGCGATCAGGTTCTCCTGCTGCGCCAGCCAGTTGACGGCGTTGAGGAAGAAATCCTGGTTGCCCTGGATCCCGACCGCGTTGTTGGCGGCAAAATCCGAATCGCCGACCGCGACGATGCGACTCTCCGGCTTCGGGGCATCGGGGCTCGCGTTGCCCGCGGCCGGCGCCGGCGGCGCCGACGCGGGCGCCGAGACCGCCACGCCGAGCGCGATCGGGCCCTGGCGATCGCCCTGGTCGCCGTTGAACTCCACCCGGCCCGTGGTCAGGCTCTTCAGGTCGGCTTCCGCCCAGCTCTGCGGGCTGGTCTCGACCAGCGGCTGTGCCGTCCGCCCTTCGACGCCGCCGTCAACGGGCTTGACCGATCGCGACAACGGGAAGGCCGTCATCACCCGGAACCCCTCGGTGATCGGATGCGCCGGATACGAGGCTGCGACCGGCACCGAGGCGTCGCCGCCGAAGAGCTGTCCCATGCCGCTGGCGTCCACCACGATGTCGTTGCCGAGTTCGATCGCCCACTCCGTGAGCAGGCCGCGCAGGTTGACCGGATCGGCGGCGCCCTCCTCGGTCGGATCGAGCAGCACCGCCACCTTGCCGCCCTTGGCCAGGTAGCGGCGCAGGGCGTCGATCTCCGGTGCGAGAAAGTCCGTCTGCGGACCCGCGACCACCACCACCGTGGCGTCGTCGGGGACTTCGCGCTGCTGCGCGAGCACCAGCGGCGCCACCGTGTAGTTGTCCCGGCCGAGCGCCGCCGACGTCGTGGCATAGCCGAGCCGATCGGAGCCGGCAGTGTCGCGCTCGCCGTGCCCCTGCGTGAAGTAGACCTTCCGCTCCTGCCCGGTCACCACTTTGATGAGGGCGTTGGTGATGTCCTGTTCCTCGGTGTTCGACACGCGCTGCGTGCGGTCCTTGTAGGAGACGATGATCGTGCCGTAGGACTGGATCTCCGCCTGCTTGGCCCGCGCCGGGTTGCGATCGACGTCCACGTACTCGACGCTGACCCGATCCGACTCGTAGTCGTAGGCCTCCAGCCGATCGCGGAAGCGGTCGAAGTTCGTCTCCTGGTCGTAGACCGTGAACATCACCGGGGCGTCGAGGTCGCGGAGGATGCGGATCGACTGCTCGGACAGGCTGAACGCCTGGTTCTCGGTGAGGTCCCAGCGCTTGTTCTGCCGCGCCGCGAGGTAGTTGACGGCGATGACGATGCCCAGGCCGGCGAGGATGGCGACGACCGAGATGGTGCCGTAGCGCGCCTGGCGCCGGCCATAGAACGTGACCACGTCCCGCCACTGGCCGGCCATGTAGAGCAGGATGCAGACCAGGCCGGCCCAGGTGAGCCAGGTGCCGTACTGCATCCACTCCGGCCGCAGAAACCGGATCGCGACGGCCGCAAAGACCAGCGCCGTACCGACCCAGCCGATGACCCCGACGATTTTGCTCAGCATCAGCCCCGCCACCGTTCGCTGTCCACCGCCTTGGCGGTGAGGAACAGCCCGAACGCGATGAAACTCAGGTAATACACGAGGTGTTTGGTGTCGATGACGCCCTTGGCGAAGTCATCGAAATGGTCGGTGATCGACAGGTGGGCCAGGATGGCCTGCGCCGTCGGCCCGACGAAGGTGCCGATCCAGTTGATCACCCACAGCATGAGGAACACCGCGAAGGTGACCATGCCGGCGACGATCTGGTTGCGCGTGAGGCTCGAAATCAGCAGCCCGAGCGAGATGAAGCAGCCGCCCATCAGCAGCAGGCCGAGATACCCGGTCACCACCGGCTTCCACTCCGGGGTGCCGTAGAGGAACAGCAGCGCGACGTGAATCAGCGTCACCGCCAGCATGGTCGCGTACAGGGCCATGGCGCCGAGGAACTTGCCGAGAATGATCTGCATGTCGGTCAGCGGCGAGGTCAGCAGCAGCTCGATCGTCCCCGAGCGCTTCTCCTCGGCATAGGTCCGCATCGTGATCATCGGCAGGATGAAGAGCAGGATCACGGTGACGTTGGACAGCACCGGGGCGATCAGCATCTGGTTGATGTTCATCGTGCCGCCCATCCCCATGCCCATCTGCATGCTCTGGCGGTTGAAGAACGAGAGCAGGGCATAGAAGAAGTAGCCGTAGAGCAGCGCGAAGAACCCGATCACGACGAATGCGATCGGCGACGCGAAGTAGGCGCGCAGCTCCTTGCCGGCGATCGCCAGGATGTTACGCATCGACGACCTCCTCGTCCGCGGCAGCCGCCGGCGGGGCGATGACCTCGTCCGCCGGACGATCGGCGGCATCCTCGGTGGTGAGGCTGAGGAAGATCTCCTCGAGGCTCATGCGCATGGGCCGCAGTTCCAGCAGGCCCCAGCCGCCGCCGACGATGGCCGCGGACAGCTCCCGGCGGATGTCACGGCCGCGTTCGGTATCGACCTCGACGTCGGCGAGACCGCCGTCGCGTCCGGCGGCGGTGACTCGCGTCACCCCGGACAGCGCCGCCAGCGACGCCCGCACGTCCTCCGCCGGTCCCGCCACCTGCAGGTACATCGTTTCCGAGCCGCGCAGCCGCGCCGTCAGGTTGTCGGGTGTGTCGACCGCGACCACCCGCCCCTTGTTGATGATCACGACCCGCTGGCAGGTCTGCGAGACCTCGGGGAGGATGTGGGTGCTGAGCACGATGGTGTGCGAGCCGCCGAGATCGCGAATGAGCTGGCGCGTCTCGATGATCTGCTTCGGATCGAGCCCGGCGGTCGGCTCGTCCAGCACCAGGACCTCGGGGTTGTGCAGGATGGCCTGCGCCAGGCCGACCCGTTGGCGATACCCCTTGGACAGCTTCCCGCAGTGTCGGTTCGCCATGTCCGCGACCCGCGTCTTGGCCATGGCGTCGTCCACGCGCGCGGCAATCTCCCGGCGCGCGACCCCCTTGATGCGGGCGACGAACCGCAGATACTCGCGCACCCGCATGTCCGGGTAGAGCGGCGGGGTCTCGGGAAGATACCCGGTCCGCTTCTTGGCGTCGATCGGTTTGGCGAACACGTCGTACCCGGCCACCGTCACCGTGCCCTCGGTCGGGGGCATGTAGCCGGTGATGACGCGCATCGTCGTGGTCTTGCCCGCCCCGTTCGGTCCGAGGAACCCGAGAATCTCGCCGTCCTGCACGCGGAACGAGACATCGTTCACCGCCGTGACAGGACCGTATCGTTTTGTGAGGCCTTGAACCTCGATCATGCTGACCCTTTGTAAACTGTGAGCGACCGGGCGACGCCCGGTCCCATAGACGCGGTGTCACACCGGTGACACCAGCCCCTCATCCTAATCGAAGCCTTGGTGGCCGGCAAGACGGCCGCCATCCTCTCCCGTAAGACGGCCGAGGGCCGTGGCACGGTCGGGTAGGATGGGTCCATGCCAATCGAACTCGGATCGAGAGCGCCGGACTTCACGCTGGTCAACCAGGACCGGGAACCGGTCACCCTCTCCAAGGTGCTGCCGCAGGGCCCGGTCGTCCTCGCGTTCTTTCCCGGGGCCTTCAGTTCGACCTGCCAGAGCGAAATGTGCACCTTTCGCGACTCCATGGGCGACCTGGCGGCTGCCCAAGCCCAGGTCCTGGGCGTCAGCACCGACACCTTTTTTGCCCTGAAGGCCTGGTCCGACCAGCAGCGATTCGGGTTTCCCCTGCTGAGCGACTACAACAAGGAGGTCATCCGGGCCTACGGGGTCGTGAATCCGGACATGATCGGCCTGAAGGACATCGCCAAGCGGGCGGTCTTCGTGATCGACCGGGCCGGGGTCGTGCGGCACCGCCAGGTGCTCGATGACGCCCGCCACGAGCCGGACTACACGCAGGTCCTCGCCGCGGTCTCGTCTCTCTGACTTTCCGCGGCGGAGGGTTGCCATCGGCGGGGTGATTCGTTAGACTAGGAACATATGAGCAATAGCTCAGATGTTCCAGTCGTCCCCACGGGTCGAGCCGGCACTGGCAGCGCGGCGGAGCTGTGCGATGTCGCCCACCTCCACCCGGCCCGGGTGGCCGAACTGCGTGAAACGCTCATCGGCCCCGAGGACGTGACCGATCTGGCGGACACGTTCAAGGCGCTCGGCGATCCCACCCGGGTGCGCATCCTGGATGCGCTGTCGCACGGTGAGTTGTGCGTCTGCGACCTGGCGGCGCTGGTGTCGATCTCGCAATCGGCCGTCTCGCATCAGTTGCGGCTGCTGCGGAACCTGCGCCTGGTGCGCCCCCGGCGCGACGGCCGCATGGTGTTCTACGCCCTCGACGACCGCCACATCATGACGCTGTTCCGGCAGGGTCTGCGGCACGTGCAGGAAGCTGGCGTGCGCTCGGCGCAAGGGCGCGCACGATGACGGCTCCCGCGGCGGCGGCCGCGCCCGCCTGTACGCGGTGCGCCGTGCATGCCGAATCGGTGTTCCGGGTGGACGGCCTCTGCTGTGGTGAGGAAGCCGCAATTCTCGAGCGGCGCCTGCGCCCGGTCTCCGGCGTCGAAGCGGTCACCGCCGACATCGTGGGCCAGCGGCTGCGCGTGACCTACGATGCCGCGGTCATCTCGACCAATGTCATCGTCGAAGCGGTCGGTGACACCGGCATGCGGGCCTGGCTCGAACACGAGGAGCCGGCGGTCGAGCCCGCCACGCGCACGCGCGGGCTGCTGGTACTGACCGCCGGGACGGCGCTCGCCGGCGGGCTCGCGTTCGAGGCGCTCGCCGGTCCCTCGATATGGAGCCTGGCGGCGTTCGTCACGGCGGCGGTGGCCGGCGGCATCTTTCCAGGGCGCCGCGCGCTCGCGTCGCTGCGCAGCCGGGTCCTCGACATCAACGTCCTGATGCTCATTGCCGTCGCCGGCGCGATGCTCCTCGGTGAATGGGCCGAGGCCGGCACGGTCGTGTGCCTGTTCGCGATTGCCCAGTGGCTCGAATCGCGCAGCATGGAGCGCGCCCGTGCCGCCATTCGTTCGCTGATGGATCTGAGCCCGGCTGAGGCGCGGATCCGCGCCGGCGACCGCGAAGAGATGGTGGCGGTCGATCGCGTCGCCCTTGGCGCCGTCATGTCGATTCGACCGGGCGAGAAGATTCCGCTCGACGGCGTGGTGGCGGCGGGCCGTTCGGACGTGAACCAGGCGCCAATCACCGGCGAGTCGCTGCCGGCCGAGAAGGGGCCCGGCGACGAGATCTTCGCCGGGACGATCAACGGGCACGGCGCCCTGGAGGTGACGGTCACCCGCAAGGGCCGCGATACCACACTGGCGCGCATCATCCACCTGGTCGAGACGGCGCAGGCGCAGCGCGCGCCGGCGCAGCAGTTCATCGACCGGTTCGCGCGGTGGTATACGCCCGCGGTCATCGTGCTCGCCGTCCTGACCGCGACGGTTCCGGTGCTCGCCGGGGGGGCGCTCGAGACCTGGTTCTATCGCGCCCTCGTGCTGCTGGTGGTCGCCTGTCCGTGTGCGCTGGTCATCTCCACCCCGGTCTCGGTTGTCTCGGCGCTCGCCGGCGCCGCGCGGCGCGGGGTGCTGGTGAAGGGCGGCATTCACCTCGAACGGCTGGCCTCGATCCGTGCCATCGCCTTCGACAAGACCGGCACGCTGACGCGGGCCTCGCTGCACGTGACGGCGGTCCTGCCGGCGGCCGGTCTCACCCCGGACCAGCTGCTGGCGACGGCGGCGGCCGTCGAGGCGAGGTCGGAGCACCCGGTCGCCGCCGCGATCGTCGCGGCGGCGCGCGCGCGCGGTCTCGATCCGGGTCTGGCGTCCGACGTCAGGGCGCTGCCCGGGCTTGGCGCCGAGGGCCATGTCGCCGGTGCGCACGTCCTCTGCGGCAATCCCCGCCTCTACGCCGAGCGCGGTCTGGGCGTCGACGCGGTTCAGCACGACCTCGACACGGTCGCGGCCTCCGGCGCGGCCCCCGTCGTGGTGGCGCGGGACGGCGCCCTCGTCGGGGTCATCGGGGTCGCCGACGAGGTGCGCGAGGTGGCCGCCGATACCATCGAGTTGCTCCATCGCCAGGGGATCAGGCCCGTGGTGATGCTGACCGGCGACCAGGAGCACACGGCCCGCGCGCTCGCCGTCCGGCTCGGGATCGATGTCGTCCGCGCCGGTCTCCTGCCGCACGAGAAAGTGGCCGCCATCCAGGCGCTGCGCAAGGACCACGGGCCGATGGCGATGGTGGGCGACGGCGTGAACGATGCCCCGGCCCTGGCGGTCGCCGACGTCGGCATCGCGATGGGCGTCATCGGCAGCGACGCCGCGCTGGAGACCGCCGACGTCGCGCTGATGACCGACGAGCTGCCGAAAGTCGCGTACGCCATCCGCCTCAGTCGCGCCACCGTCAACAACATCCGCACCAACGTCGCCATCTCCCTCGTGCTCAAGGTCGCGTTCCTCGCCCTCGCCGTCAGCGGCCTGGCGACCCTGTGGATGGCCGTTGTCGCCGACACCGGCACGTCGCTCATCGTCGTGGCCAATGCCATGCGGCTGCTCCGGCACGGCTGAGCGCGGGGCGCCCGCGTCCCGTCGCGGCGACTCAGTCGCGGCGGGCCTGGAAGAAGTTCGAATCCACGAATTCGTCGATGGCTTTCTGGTCGGCCGCCTCGACGCGGTCGAAGTGGAGGCCCATGCCGATCCGCGCATCGGACCAGCAGACGCGCGCCTCGGCGTCGATGTCCTTCTTCGAGGCGGGCAAGCGGAACCGCAGCCGCGCCTTGGCGTCGATCTCGAGCGGGCTGGTGGTGCGAATCGCCAGCCCGCCGCGACTGAGGTTCAGCGTCAGCGCCGCCGCGATGGCGTTGCCGACGCGATAGGCGATCGGGATCCCGAGCACGACACGCGGGCTGGCGCGGCGGTTGAAACTGTCCGGAAACAGGTGCGGCGCCAGCGCCGGCAGGATGTGCTGCACCGCACTGTACTCATTGAGGTAGCCGGCGACGCCCAGCGCGGCCAGCTCGCGCACCTCGTCGGCGTTCGACACCGTGCCGCTGAAGACGAGAATGGGCAGGCGGCCGTCGTCGAGCTGGCGCACACGGCGCACGACCTCGACCCCCGGCGCGTGGTTCAGGCGCAGGTCGAGGACCAGCAGATCCAGCTGGGCCAGCTCGCCGCGCACGCGCGTCAACAGCTCGCCCGCGCTCTTGGCGGTCAGGACGCGGTGGCCGGCTCCTTCGATGGCCGCACGGAAGCGGTCACGGATGAACGCCGTGTCGTCGGCGACGAGGACGGTCTTCGCTGTGCCCGCAGCGGTCATGGAGACTGAAATGCACCCGTCCGTTCGTTGCAGACTCTAACAGGTTCTCGTTATAATTCCGAGCGTCTTTCCCCGTATTTCTCGTCCTGTCAGGAGCATGGAATGGCTGCGAACTGTCCCGAGTGCGACTCACTGATCGATATCGATGAACTGGACGTCGAGGTCGGCGACGAGTTGTCCTGCTCGGAATGCGGTGCCCTCGTCAGGGTCTTCAGCGACTCACCCCTCGAGCTGGAACTGGCCGATGACGAAGACGACGAGGACGAGGACGACGAGGACGATGAGGACACCGACGACGAGGCCGAAGACGACGTCGACGACGACGGTGACACCGACGAGATTGACGAGTAGTCGAGGACGATGAGCAGCTTCAGTCCCGTCACGAGCCTGGCCGGTGCGACCCCGACCGTGCCCGCCGCGCTGCGCCGCAAGGAGCAGGCGCTCCACACCATCCTCTCCGACCTGCAATCGGTGATTGTCGCCTTCAGCGGCGGCGCCGACAGCGCCTACCTGGCCCACGCCGCGACCCGCGTCCTCGGCGCGCGGGCCCTCGCGGTCACCGCTGACAGCGCCAGCTATCCCGACGAGCACCGGCAGCTGGCGCGTCGCGTGGCCGCCGAGTTTCACATCGCCCACGAGGTGATCGCCACCGGCGAGTTGCAGCGTCCGGAGTACCGCGCGAACCCGGCCAACCGCTGCTACTACTGCAAGCAGGAGCTCTACGCGACGTTGTCCGCGCTGCAGGCCGCGCGCGGGTTTGCCGCCATCGTCGATGGCAGCAATGCCGACGATCGGGGCGACTATCGCCCAGGGCGGCAGGCGGCGCGGGAGTACGGCGTCCGCAGCCCCCTCGACGAGGCCGAGCTTGCCAAGGACGAGATCCGCCTGCTTTCCCGTGCCGCCGGCCTGCCGACCTGGGACACGCCCGCATCGGCGTGCCTGTCCTCGCGCATCCCGTACGGCAGCGAGGTCACGGAGGAGAAGCTGCGGACGATCGAGCAGGCCGAAACCGTGCTCCGCGAGCTCGGCTTCCGTGTCTACCGCGTGCGCCACCACGACACCGTCGCGCGGATCGAGCTCGCCCGAGACGAGATGCCGCGCGCGCTCGAGCCTGCCGTGGGCGGCGTCATCGTCGCGCGGCTGCGAGCGCTCGGCTACCAGCACGTGACCATCGACCTGCAGGGATACCGTCTGGGCAGCCTCAACGAAGCGCTGCGGCTGCGACCCGTCCGGTGATCCGCGCCTCGCTCGGCGCGCTGGCGCTGCTCTTTGCGCTGACGCACGTGCCGCTGCTGGTGTCGAGCCTCGAAGACATCGACTCGGTCAACTTCGCCCTCGGCGTGCGCGAATTCGACGTCGCGGCGCATCGTCCTCATCCGCCGGGGTATCCCGTCTACATCGCACTCGGCAAGGGGGCCGCCGCCGTCGCACGCGCGGCCGCCCCCGGCGCCAGCCCGTCGACGATCGACGCGCGCGCGCTGTCGGCGCTGTCCGTGCTCGCGGCCCTCGTCGCGATCGTGCTGCTCTATCGCGTGCTCTCGTGCTTTGCCGGACCGGCCGGGGACGAGGCGGCCGACCTCCAGGGCGCGCCCTGGCGCCGCTTCGAGCCGCGCGCCATGGCGGCGACGGCGCTGACCGTCGCCTGCCCGCTGTTCTGGTACCTCGGCGTCCGGCCGATGAGCGACCTGCCCGGGCTGGCGGCGGCGCTGGCGGCGCAGGCCGCGCTCGCGCTGGCGTGGTGGCGGCAGCAGCCGGACGCGGCCGGGGGTCGTCGCCTGCTCCCGGATCGGCTGACCGCTTCGGGGCGCATGATCGTCGTCGGGTCGCTCCTCGCCGGGCTTTCCATCGGCTTCCGTTCGCAGAACGCAATGCTCACCCTGCCGCTCCTCGCCGGCGTCCTCGCCGATCGCATCGGGCGAGGGGTCGCGGGCGCCCTCCTCGGCAGCGGCGTGGCGCTCGGCGTCGGCGTACTGCTCTGGGCCGTGCCGCTGGTCGTCGCCAGCGGCGGCATCGATGCCTACCTGGCCGCGCTCGGGTCGCAGGCGGGGGAGGACTTTACCAGCGGCGAGATGCTCTCCCAGAATCCGACGCCGCGCCTGGCCGCGTATGCGCTGATGCGCACGTTCATCTATCCCTGGGATTCCATCGCCCTCGGCGGCATCGTCGTTGCGGCCGCGCTGCTCGGGACCGTGGCCCTGCTCGTACGCGACCGCCGCGCGCTGATGGCGGTGGCCCTGCTCGTCGTGCCCTATCTGGCGTTCCACCTCCTGTTCCAGGACACGTCGTTCGTCCGCTACGCCTTGCCGCTGGTGCCGGCGGTCGCATGGCTGGGCGTGTCGGGGCTGGAGTGGGTGCTCGGGCGCGCCGCGTGGCCGGCCGTGGCGGCCCTCTCGCTGTGGGCGATTGGCGTGGGCGCGCCGGTGCTCGCCGCGTACGCGCGCGAGCCGAGTCCGGCGACGCGGGTCGCCGCCGCCATGCAGGCGGCCCTGCCCGAGGCTCCGCGGGCGCCCGGCGCCCTCGCGTTCCACCAGACGTTCCGTCGCCCGCTCGAAGCCGAGGCGGTCGCGATCGCGCCCACGCTGCCGTCGCCGCCGTACCGCGAGTGGCTCGAGCTGGTCGAGTACTGGCAGGCCGGCCGGGTGGAGCCGATCTGGTTTCTCGCCGATCCGCGCCGCACCGATCTCGCCCTGGTCGACCCGCGCAGCCGCGCCGACCGGACGGACTTCCGCTGGCAGTTCTCGTCGCTGTCCGACCTCGGCGGCATGCGTCCGGCTGCGGTTACGTGGCATCGGATGCCGGCGCCCGGCTGGTTTGCCGCCGAAGGATGGGCGCTGACTCCAGAGACCGCCGGCATCGCGCGGCTGATGGGGCGAGGTCCATCCCTGGGTCCGATTACCGCGTGGGTGCGGCGCCGGCCCGACGGGGTGCGCGTCCTCATCGGCGGCCGCCATCTCGGCGCCCCCGCGGATCCGCCGGCCTCGTTCGCACTGGCGATCGACAATCGTGCGGTCGCGGCGTGGCAGTCGGGGCCCGGCTTCTTCCTCCGGCTCTTCGACCTGCCGCCCACGACGCTGTCCGGCGACGGCCCGCTGGCGCGCCTCACCGTGCAGTCGACGGTCCCGGGCGGCCTCGCGATCCCGACCGCCATCGAGCAGTTCGACCTGCAGACGAGCGGTTCGCTGATGTGGGCGTTCGGCGAGGGCTGGCACGAGGCCGAGTACCAGCCCTCGCTGGGCCTCTGGCGCTGGACGTCGGATCGGTCGATATTACGGATCGTCGACGCCCGCACGCCGGTGGCAATCACGCTGCGGGTCGAGCGGCCCGGGCGCTACTTCGATGACGATCCCCTCGTCCGCATGACCGCCGGCGAGCGGGTCCTCGGGGAGACGCGATTTCGCGACTCCGACGTATGGCGGGTCATCGTGCCGTTCGACGCGCTGGAGGCGGCCGGCGGAACCGTGACGATCGAGACGACGGCCACGTTCGTGCCGGCCGATCGCGGCACCGCGGGTGATCGGCGGCGTCTGGGCCTGCGAGTTTTCGGTGTCGACGTCGCGGCGCAGCCTTGACGGGTTCGCACTCAGTCTGTAATCTGCCGATGATTTTCGTCCCCTTCGTGATGTGGAGAATGTGCCCATGACCGTGTTTCAGCGCGTGGCCGGAGTTGTGACGCTTTGTTTGGCGATGGCCGTTGGCGCCGCCGCCTGCGGCAAGAAACCGCCACCAGACCCGCCGGCGCCTCCCCCGGCCGCGGCGCCGGTCACGCCCCCGGCCCCGCCGCCGCCGGCGCCTCCGCCGCCCAGCCCACCCGCACCGGCGGCACTGACCGAAGAGGAAGTCTTCGCGCGCAAGACGCTCGAGCAGCTGAACGCGGAACGCCCGCTCGGCGACGTCTTCTTCGATCTCGATTCGTCGACGGTGCGCGACGAGGCCCGCGGGCTGCTGCAGAAGAACGCGGAGTGGATGAAGCGCTGGTCGGGAACGCGGATTACCGTCGAGGGTCATTGCGACGAGCGCGGATCGAGCGAGTACAACCTCGCCCTCGGCGATCGTCGCGGCAACGCCGTCAAGGATTACATGGCCAGCCTCGGCATCGGCGCCGACCGCATTTCGGTCGTGACCAAGGGCAAGGAAGCGCCGTTCTGCTCCGAGTCGAACGAGGCGTGCTGGCAGCAGAACCGGCGCGGCCACTTCATCATCACCGCGAAGTGACCGCCGGCGCGTGGCGCTAGCCGGCTCTTGCGTTCAACAGCGACACGAGGTCGCGTGCGGACACCCTGCCGCGCGCGATCTCCTCACCGTCGCCGTGCAGGACCGGGATGTCATGGCGATAGCGCGCGGTCAGATCGGGGTCCAGGGTGATGTCGATTTCCTCCAGCACGAATCCATAGTCGGGCTGCAGCGCGTCGAGCAGCGCCGCCAGTTCCTCGCACAGATGGCATCCGGGCTTCGTATACAGCGTCAGCCGCACGCCTACCGGCTCCGGGCGGCGGGGGACTCGGCGGGAGCCACCAGCGCGGCCATCTCGGCGGCCGCGGCGCGCGGATCGCTCGCCCCGGTGATCGGCCGGCCGACGACCAGGTACGACGCGCCAGCCGCGACGGCCTCCGCCGGGCCCATCGTCCGCGCCTGATCGTCGGCGCCGGCACCGGCCGGCGATCGGATGCCCGGCGTCACGATCAGGAAGCCGGCCCCGCAGGCGGCGCGAATGGCCCCGATTTCCTGCGGCGAGGCGACGACGCCGTCGAGCCCGGAGGACTGCGCCAGGCGCGCCAGGCCCACCACCTGCTCGATCACCGGCCGATCGATCCCCGTCTCGCGCAGGCCCGCGTCATCGAGGCTCGTGAGCACGGTGACGCCGATCACCAGCGGACGCGGGCGGTCGTGACGCGCAGCGGCGGCGGTGGCCGCCTCGGCGGCGGCAGCCATCATCCGGCGGCCGCCCGAGGCGTGGACGTTGACCATCCACGCACCCGTGGCCACGGCCGACGTCACCGCTCCAGCGACCGTGTTGGGGATGTCGTGGAACTTGAGGTCCAGGAACACGCGGTCGCCGCGCTCGGCCAGCGCGCGCACGATCGGCGGCCCCTCGGCGGTGAACAACTGCTTGCCGATCTTGAACCCGGCCGACCGCGCCGCGCAGCCGGTCGGCCATGGCCATGGCGGCGGCCGCGGAGTCGACGTCGAGCGCGACCAGGACACGGCTCACGCGTGCACTTCCGTGGACGGGGAGGTATCGAGCTTGCCGACCAGGTCCACCACCCGGGCCATCTCGTGGCGCCGCAGGTAATCCTCGACCCCGTCGATCATGCGCGTCCACACGAACGGATCGGCGAAGTTGGCGGTGCCGATCTGCACCGCGGTGGCGCCGGCGAGGAGGAACTCGATCGCGTCGGCAGGCTCGGCAATGCCGCCCATGCCGAGGATCGGGATCTGGATGGCCTGCGAGCACTCCCACACCATGCGCACGGCAATCGGGCCGGATGGCGGGACCGCTCAGGCCACCGAGCATGTTCGACAGTTTCGGCCGCCGGGTCTCGACGTCGATCGCCATGGCGAGGAAGGTGTTGACCAGCGACACCGCGTCGGCGCCCGCATCCTCGGCCGCGCGGGCAAACGACGCGACGTCGGTGACGTTCGGCGTGAGCTTCGGGATGACCGGCAGGCTCGTGACCTGTGCGCACCGCCGCGGTGACCTGCGCGGTGCCGGTCAGGCTGCAGCCGAACTGGATGCCGCCCTCCTTGATGTTGGGGCAGGAAATGTTCAGCTCGATGGCGGCGACGCCTTCGGCATCGGACAGCACGCGCGCCACCTCGGCGTACTCGGCCAGCGTGGTCCCGCAGATGTTGACGATGGTGCGGGCGCCGCGCTCGCGCAGCAGCGGCAGCTTCTCGCGGACGAAGCGGTGCACGCCGATGCCCTGCAGGCCGATGGCGTTGAGCATTCCCGCCGGCGTCTCGGCGATGCGCGGCGGCGGATGGCCCTGGCGCTCGGCGAGGAACAGGCCCTTCACGGCGACGGCGCCGAGCCGGGACAGATCGACCACCTCGTCGTACTCGAGCCCGTAGCCAAAGCAGCCGCTCGCGGCGATGACCGGGTTCGGCAACTCGAGCGAACCGATGCGGACGCGCAGGTCGGGCATGGATCAATCCCACACGACGTCGGCGCCGGGAAACACCGGGCCGGCAATGCACGAGCGGACGAAATGCACCGGGCCGCCGTCATGGCGGACCGGGACGACACAGCTGTAACAGCCACCCAGCCCGCATCCCATCACGCGCTCGACGGACACCTCCGACGGCTGGCCGTAGCGCGCGGCGAGCCGCGCGACCGCGGCGAGCATCGGCTCGGGACCGCAGGCATAGAATCCGGGCCGGAGAGCCGGAGTCTTGCGCCGCCAACGCCGCCTCGAGCGGCGCCGTGACGCGCCCGTGGACGCCGCGCTGCCGTCCTCGGTCGCCAGCACCAGGGTCACGCCGAGGCGTTCGAAGAAGTCGCAGGTAGAAGAGCTCGCCGCCGGTGCGCGCCCCGTAGAAGAGCGTGGTCGGGGTGCCGGCGGCCGCCAGGCGCTCCGCCAGCGTGGCGAACGGCGCCAGGCCGACACCGCCGGCGACCAGCCAGGCCTCGCCGGCCGCGGGGGCGGTGAACGGCTTGCCCAGCGGACCGAGGCAGGCGACGCGCGCGCCCGGGTCGAGCATCGTACAGCGCCCGCGTGTTGCGGCCGGCTCGCTTGTTGAAAATGCTGATGGCGATCACGCGGTCCTGCTCGCGGATCACCTCGAACACCGAGAATGGCCGCCGCAGGATCGAATCCGCCGGGAGGCCGGCCTTGACCATGACGAACTGGCCGGGCTCGGTGTCCTCGCCGATGGCCGGGGCGGCGAGCGTCAGCACGTTGTAGTCGGGCGAGAGCTTCACGTTGCTGATCACGGCGGCGTGCACGTCCACGGGCATGAGGAAAAGTATAGCGGAGCGGGTGCGACAGGTGCGGCGGGTGCGACAGGTGCGGTGCGGTGCACGGGTGCTCGGGAATTCGTCGCGCGCTCGGGCTCGCCGATCCTGGTGCGTCGACTCTTGCGCTGTCGCCCCGGCATGACGGCCCGGAAGATTCAAGCACCGGAGCATCGCACCTGTCGCACCTGTCGCACCTGTCGCACCTGTCCCTGACTGTCGCACCTGCTTTCTCGCGCTACCATGCCGTGGTGCGTCATCTGCGGATGCTCTCCAACGCGGCCATCGCCGGAGCGCTGGCCGCC
The DNA here is from genome assembly GCA_963707795.1 of uncultured Acidobacteriota bacterium. Classification (GTDB taxonomy): domain Bacteria; phylum Acidobacteriota; class Vicinamibacteria; order Vicinamibacterales; family UBA2999; genus JACCSI01. The sequence goes on from OY970174.1 coordinate 4,484,517, forward strand.
GGCTATCTCACCATCCTTCTCCTCCATCTCAACCCGGCGTTTCCGCTGACGGTGTCGGCCATCGCCCCGCTGGCACTGGCGACGCTGATGGCCTATGGCGTCAACATCGCCGTCGCGTTCTACGCACTCATCGTCCTGCGCCAGCTCACCGCCGGCGATCGGCTTTCCCCCGGGTGGCTCAGCGTACGGGTGCTGTCGTGGCTGTGCGTCATCGCGGCCGGCGGCAGTGCCACGATCATGTGGCTGAATCTGCGCAGCTTCACCGCCGTGCTCGACCCGCCCACGGTCACGCGCATGACCGCCGGGGCGATCACGCTCTCGGCGTCGGCGGTGGTCTTCCTGCTCATCGCGCTGGCGCACCTCGGCCGCCGCGGCGGCCGGGTGAGCGCGGTGCTGCTGATCGCGATGATGGCCATTTCGCTGGCCGCCTCGCTGACCGCCCGCGGCCGCGCGCGCGACAGTGCGCTGATGCCGCCGCCGGCTCCGCCGGCCGTGGGCGTGGACCCGGTACGCTCCTCGCGCGTCATCGTGCTGGCGCTCGACGGCGCCACGCTCGACGTGATCTCGCCGGCGGTCGCCGAGGGACGGCTGCCGAACTTCGGCCGTCTGTTCGACGCTGGCGCCGTGCTGCACCTGGCGACGCTGAAGCCGACCCAGGCCGAGCCGGTGTGGAGCGCGGTCGCGACCGGCCGCTCGCCGTCGGCCAACGGCATCCGTGCGTCCACCGTGTTCCGCGCCGGCCACGGCGGGCCGCCGCTCACGCTGCTGCCCGGACTATTGCTTCGCCTATGCGCTGGTTCGCGCCGGCCTGCTGCGCGAGGACGCGCAGGACATCCGGTCGCTGCGGTCGCGCCCGCTGTGGACCATCCTCAGCGAGGCCGGCCTGTCGGTCGGCGTCATCGGCTGGCCGCTCACCCATCCCGCTCCCGCGGTCAACGGGTTCATCGTCAGCGACGAGTTCCACAAGCTGGCGGCGATGACGGTGGACCTCGAGCACGCCGCGGCCGTGGCGCCCGCCAGCCTCTTTCCCGAGGTGCGGGCGGCGCTGCTCGGGCCGCCCCCGATCGATCCGGTGGCGCTCGTGTCGCGGGTGGCGGAGGCGCCGCAGGGCGACGCCGATGCCCGCCCCGATCCGGCGCCGGTCGCCGCCGATCGTATGCACCTGCAGATCCTCGCCGCCCTCGAGGACCGTCTCGCGCCGCAGTTCGTCGCCGTGCGCCTTCCCGGCATCGACGCGATCGGCCACTATTTCCTCCGCTATGCCGACCCGTCGGCCTTCGGCGACGTCTCGTCGGACGAGAGCCGCCGCTACGGACGGGTGCTCGCCGAGTACTACGGCTTCCTCGACACGGTGGTCGGACGCGTCATCGACCGGCTCGCCGCGGAGGACCTGCTGATCGTGCTGTCGGCCTTCGGCATGGAGCCGCTGACCCCGGGCAAGCGGATGCTGGAGCGTCTGGTCGGCAACGCGCGGCTCAGCGGCAGCCACGAGCGGTCGCCGGACGGGTTCCTGCTCGCCTACGGATCGCCGGTCGCCGCCGGCCGTCCGGGTCGCGCCTCGCTGCTGGACGTGGCGCCCACGGTGCTCTACTTTCTCGGCCTCCCGGTCGGCCGTGACATGGAAGGCTTCGCCCGCACCGATCTCTTCCGCCCCGACTTCACCGCCTCGCACCCGATCACGTTCATCCCCACCTACGGCCGCTGACCTCCGCCGGCCGCCGGCGATGCGCTATACTGGCGCCGGACTCTTTAACGCGGACCGGCGAGTTCGCGAAGAGGTGATCATGCCGACCTGCCCGGAGGTCCGCCCATGCCGGTAGTCATGGACGCGGACCGCATCTCCCGCGCGCTCACGCGCATCGCGCACGAAATCGTCGAACGCAACCGTGGCGTGGACGACATCGCGCTGGTCGGCGTCCGCAGCCGCGGCGTCCCCATCGGCCGGCGCATTGCCCACGCCCTGCACCAGATCACCGGCGACGAGGTGGCGACCGGCGCGCTCGACATCACCCTGTACCGCGACGACCTGATGCGCCATCAGGTCGGGCCGCAACCGCTGGTGCGCCGCACCGAGATCCCGTTCTCCATCGACGACCGCACCATCATCCTGGTCGACGACGTGCTCTACACCGGGCGGACGACGCGGGCGGCGCTCGACGCGCTCATCGATTTCGGGCGGCCGAAAGCGATCCAGCTGGTGGCCCTCGTCGATCGCGGCCATCGCGAATTGCCGATCAAGGCCGACTACGTCGGCAAGAACGTCCCGACCTCGAAGCGCGAGAGCGTGCACGTACGCCTGCTCGAGATCGACGGCGCCGACGAAGTCGTCATCACCAGCGAGGACTGAGCATGGACGCCACGCCCGCCGTCATCCCGCCGCTCACCGCGCTGCGGCGCAAGGATCTCCTCAGCATCGCCGACCTCGGCGCCGAGGAGATCGTCCTCATTCTCGATACCGCGGACGCGATGAAGGAAGTCGGCCAGCGCGCCATCAAGAAGGTGCCCACCCTGCGCGGCCGCACGGTCGTCAACCTCTTCTTCGAGCCGAGCACCCGCACCCGGACCTCGTTCGAGATCGCCGAGAAGCGCCTCAGCGCGGACACGCTCAACGTCGCCATCGGGACCTCGAGCGTGGTCAAGGGCGAGACGCTGGTCGACACGGCGATGAACATCGAGGCCATGGCGCCGAGCATGATCGTGCTGCGGCACAGCTCGTCGGGCGCCTGCCACCTGCTGTCACGCATCTGCCGGGCCGGGATCATCAATGCCGGCGACGGCATGCACGAGCACCCGACGCAGGCGCTGCTCGACGCCTACACCATCCGCGAGCGCAAGGGCCGCGTCGCCGGGCTCAAGGTCGCCATCGTCGGCGACCTGCTGCACAGCCGCGTGCTGCGCTCGAACATCCTGCTGCTCACCAAGCTCGGCGCCGAGGTCTGGGTCTGCGGGCCGGCGACGCTGATCCCGCCCGGCCTCGATCGCCTCGGGGTCCGGGTGACCACTGCCGTGGACGAGGCGGTGCGCGACGCCGACGTGGTGATGATGTTGCGCATCCAGCTGGAGCGGATGCAGGGCGGCTTCTTCCCGTCGCTGCGCGAGTACTTCACGACGTTCGGGATGACCGAGGCCCGCGTCAGCCGGGCAAAAGCGGACGTCATCATCATGCATCCGGGACCGATGAACCGCGGCGTCGAGATCGCGTCCGAAGTCGCCGACGGGCCCTTTTCAGTGATTCTCGACCAGGTGGCGAACGGAGTGGCCGTGCGGATGGCGGTGCTCTACCTGCTCGCGGGAGGAGCGGACCATGAAGCGGCTGCTTAAGGGTGGGCGCGTGGTCGATCCCGCCGCCGGCCTCGACGGCGCGTTCGACATCCTCATCGACGGCGACGGCATCGCCCGGGTCGGCCGCGATCTGCCGGCCGCCCTTGCCGAGGGCGGGCCCATCGTCGAGATCCCGCCCGGCCTGATCATCGCGCCGGGGTTGATCGACATGCACGTCCACCTGCGCGAGCCGGGACAGGAGCACAAGGAGACGATCGCCACCGGCACGGCGGCCGCCGTGGCCGGCGGCTTCACCGCCGTCGCCTGCATGCCCAATACCGAGCCGGTGAACGACAACGCCGGCGTCACCGCGCTGATCCTGCGCAAGGCGGCGGAAGCGCGGCTGGCGCGCGTCTACCCCATCGGCGCCGTGTCCCGCGGCCAGCGCGGCGAGCAACTCGCCGACATCGCCGAGCTGCGCGCCGCCGGCTGCGTCGCGGTGACCGACGATGGCCACCCGGTGGCCACGGCGCTGCTGGCGCGGCGGGCGCTCGAGTACACGAGCATGTTTGCGATGCCGATGATCGAGCACTGCGAGGACCTGTCGCTGCGCGGCGACGGCTGCGCGCACGAGGGCGCGCGCGCCGCGGAACTGGGCCTGCGCGGCATCCCCGGCACGGCGGAGTCGATCATGGCCGCGCGCGACGTGCTGCTCGCGGAGATGACCGGCGGCCACGTGCACATCGCCCACATGAGCGCGTGGACCACCCTGGAGGCGGTGCGGCAGGGCAAGGGCCGCGGCGTCCGCGTCACCTGCGAGGTGGCGCCGCACCACTTCACTTTGACCGACGACCAGCTCGCCGAGCCGGTGCCCTACGACACCAACACCAAGATGAACCCGCCGCTGCGCGAGGCGCGCGACCGCGACGCGATGCTCGCCGGCATCGCCGACGGCAGCGTCGACGTCATCGCCACCGACCACGCGCCGCATCACTACGACGAGAAGAACGTCGAGTACGATCGCGCGCCGTTCGGCATCGTCGGCCTCGAGACCGCCGTCGCCATCGCCCTCGATCGGCTCGTGCACGGCGGCGTGATCGGCATCGCCCGCCTGATCGAGCTGATGTCGGTCAACCCGGCGCGCATCCTCGGGGTTCCCGGCGGCACGCTGGCGGCGGGGTCGCCGGCCGACCTCACGATTCTCGCCCCCGACCTGGCGACGACCGTGGATCGCGCCCGGCTGCGCAGCCGATCGAAGAACACGCCGTTTCACGGCTGGGGCCTCCGCGGCGGCGTCGCGGCCACCATCGTCGGCGGCCGCGTGGTGTACGCCAACCCCGACGTGCCGCTGCTGATAGATTAGGACGCGTGACCGTTCGCCTCGCGCTCGCCCTGCTCCTTGCCGGCTGTCCGCTCGCCGCCAGCGCCCAGACCGCAACGCCCGAGCGCGCGGCGGTCGACGCCGACGCGCTGATGCAGACGGTGCGCACGTTGTCCGCGGCCGAGTTCGAAGGGCGGCGGACCGGCACCCCCGGCAATGCTCGTGCCCGCGCCTGGATCGTCGAACGCTTCCGCGCCGCCGGGCTGGCGCCCGCCGGCGCGTCGTTCGAGCTGCCGTTCACCTTCACCCGGGCGGCGTCCGCGACCGGCGGCGCGGCGACCAGCGGCGCCGGCGTGAACGTGGCCGGCATCTGCCGCGGCACCGCGCGCGACAGCGACGCGGTGATGGTCATCACGGCGCACTACGACCACCTCGGCGTGCGCGACGGCGCGATCCACCCGGGCGCCGACGACAACGCGTCGGGCGTCGCCGTCCTGCTGGAGCTGGCGCGGCAGTGCCAGCGGGCACCGTGGCGGCACGATGCGATGTTCGTGGCCTTCGACGCCGAGGAGCAGGGCTTGCAGGGCGCACGCGCGTTCGTCGCCGCGCCGCCGGTCCCGCGCGCGCGCATCGCGCTCAACGTGAACCTCGACATGGTCAGCCGCAGCGCCACGCGGGAGCTCTTCGTCGCCGGCACCCACCATCGCCCGGCGCTGCAGCCGATCCTCGAACCGGTGGCGGCGCGCGCACCCGTCCGCGTGCGGTTCGGCCATGACCGGCCCAAGGAGCAGGCCGGCGGGGTCGACGACTGGACCATGCAGTCGGACCATGGGCCCTTCCACGCCGCCGGCGTGCCGTTCGTGTACTTCGGCGTCGAGGATCACCCCGACTACCACAAGCCCACCGATACCGCCGACAAGATCGATGCGGCCTTCTTCGCCGACGTGGCGGCGACGATCGTCGACGCGGTCACGACCCTCGATCGCGCGCTTCCACTGCGGTAGCGCGCGATGCCCGGCCGCCAGATCCGGGACCGCCACGGGCTCCAGGCCCGTCTCGACGGCCTCTACGATCAATTCAACGTCGAGAACGCCGCCGCCGACCCGATCCAGATCGTCCGCCGCTTCGGGCCTCCCGAAGACCGCGAGGTCGTCGGCTTCTGCGCCGCGGCGCTCGCGTTCGGCCGCGTGCAGAGCGTGATGAACTCGATCGAGGGGCTGCTGGCGGCGATGGGCCCGCACCCGGCCGCGTACGTCCGTGCCTTCGACCCGGCGCGCGACCGCCGCTCGCTCGATCACCTCGTGCACCGCTGGACCCGCGGCGTCGACCTGGCCGCGCTGGTCTGGGTCCTGCGGCAGATGCTCGAGTCGCACGGCTCGATCGAGGCGTTTTTCGCCGACGGCGCCGACCCGGACGCCGAGACGGTGGAGGGCGCGCTCGACGCCTTCTCCCGCCGTGCCTGTGCGCTCGACCTGGGCGCCGTCTACGGGCGCGTGCCGTCACGGCCCGGCGTCGCCTATTTCTTCTCGCGGCCGTCCCGCGGCGGCGCCTGCAAGCGCCTGAACCTGTTTCTTCGCTGGATGGTTCGCCGCGACCAGGTCGATCTCGGGATCTGGACGCGCGTGCGCCCGGCGCAGCTCGTCGTGCCGCTCGACACGCACGTGATTCGCCTCGGGCGCTGCCTGCGCCTCACCCGCTATCGCAGCGCCGGATGGCGGATGGCGGCGGACATCACACGGGCGCTGCGCGCGCTGGACCCCGTGGATCCCGTGCGGTTCGACTTCTCGCTGTGCCACGTCGGCATGATGGGCGCGTGCGGCTACGGGACCGCCCGGCGTGACACGCAGTGCCCGCTGCGCGGCCTGTGCCGGCCGCGGGCCAGCCGCCCGTGACCAACGGTGTGACGAGCGCGATCCGGCGCGGTTGTGAGGCGGTGATCGATTTGCGAGAATGGCGTGGTCAGCCCGTCGGGATTCACATGCCAGCATCTGCCAGATCGACGACCGCGGCGGCCGCGGTCGTGGTGTGCGTCCTCGCCGGCGTTCGCGGCCAGGCGCAGGACTGGAACCAGTGGCGCGGCCTGACGCGGGACGGGGTCGTGGCCGCGGCGCTGCTGCCGGCGGCGTGGCCCGCGACGGTCGTGCGCAGCTGGCGCGTGGACGTCGGCGAAGGGTACTCGTCGCCGGTCGTGGCGGCGGGACGAGTCTTCGTGCACAGCCGCCGCGACCCGGACGAGATCGTGACCGCGATCGACCTCGCGTCCGGCGCCGTGCTGTGGCGCCAGACCTACCCGGCGCCCTTCGCCAAGAACCAGTACGCCGTCGGCATGGCCAAGGGTCCCAACTCGACGCCGTTCGTCGCCGGCGATCTCGTCCACACGCTGGGTGTGACCGGCGTGCTCTCGGCATGGCGCGTCTCGAACGGCGAGCTGGCGTGGCGCAAGGACTTCTCATCCGAGGTGGACACCTCGAAGCTGTTCTGCGGCACGGCGATGTCGCCGCTCCTGGAGGACGGGGCCCTCATCGTCCAGGTCGGCAGTGACGTGCACGGGGGGCGGGTGCTCGCCATCGATCCCGCCACCGGCGCGGAGCGCTGGAGCTGGCGTGGCGCCGGTCCAGGCTACGCGTCCCCGATCGCGCTCACCGCGGCTGGCACCCGGCAGATCGTCACCTTGACGAACCGGTCGATCGAAGGCATCGACGCGCGCACGGGCCGCGGCCTGTGGTCGGTGCCGTTCCCGGACGACTGGCACGAGAACATCGTCACGCCCATCTGGACCGGCGCCCACCTGGTGGTGAGCGGCGTGCGCCAGGGGACGCAGGCGTACACGTTGACGGTCGCCGGCGGAACATGGCGAGCCGAGCCGGCGTGGAAGAATCCCGACGTCGCCATGTACATGAGCACGCCCGTGGTGGCCGACGGCACGATTTACGCGCTGTCGAGCCGCCGCAAGGGACAGTTCGTCGCGCTGGACGCGGCCACCGGGATCGTCCGCTGGGCGACGGAAGGGCGCGAGGGAGAGCACGCCTCGGTCCTGCTGGCGCCGGCGCACGTCCTGTTCCTCACCAACGGAGGGACCCTCGTCGTCGCGACGCGCGATCGCACGGCGTTCGTCGCCGAGCGGCGGCTCGAGGTCGCGGACGGCGAGACCTGGGCGGTACCGGTGTTCGTGGCCGGCGGCATCGTCGTGCGTGACGGGAAAGGGTTGATGCGGCTGACATGGGGAAGCTGATGATGGCGGCCTGCGCCGCGGCGATGCTGGTCGCGCAGGGACGCGACGCGCTGACGCCGGCGACGGCGAGGCTGGAGGTCCCCGGCGGCGAGATTGCCTACGACGTCACCGGCTCCGGTCCGACGGTGGTGTTCCTGCACGGTGCGTTCATGGATCGGCGCAGCTGGGATCAGCAGGTGGCCGTGTTCGCCCGCCGCTTCCGCGTCGTCCGCTACGACATCCGGCCGTTCGGCGAATCGACGCGGCCCGACGCCCCGTACAGCGTGCCCGGCGATCTCCTGCGCCTGCTCGACCATCTGGCGGTCGATCGCGCGCACCTCGTCGGCCATTCCTTCGGCGGCGCGGCGGCGCTGGACTTCGCCTTGCAGCACCCGTCGCGCGTCGATCGCCTGGTGCTCGCCGCCGCCCCGCCCAACGGGTTCGTTCCTCCGGACGGCGAGCGCCGGCTCATCGCCCCGATCTTCGCCGCGGTGAAGGACGGCGATGAGGCCATCGTGAAGGCGTGGCTGGCGCATCCGATGTGGTCGGCGTCGCGGGGGCGCTCGGACGTGATGCGCGCGCTCGACGCCAGTACGCGACGCAACCTGGCGCCGTTCCGGATGACGTTCGCTCCTTACCTGCCGCTGACGCCGCCGGCCATCGAGCGGCTGTCGGAGGTCCGGGCCGCGACGCTGGTCATCGTCGGCGATCGCGACATGCCGAGCATCCAGCAGTCAGCGGCGCTGGCGGCGAAGCAGATTCCCGGGGCAACCCTGGTCGTGGTGCCCGGCGCCGATCACGCGCTGCCGCTCGGCTGGGCGGAGGAGTTCAACGCGGAGGTCGTCGGCTTCCTGTCGGCGACGCGGCGGTAGGCCTGGAGCGTCGCGTCGAGGAAGCGGGCGACGCCAAACTGTCCGGCCACGCGGGCGTGGCCGGCCTCGCCCATGCGCGCCCGCAGGCCGGCGTCCTTCAGCAGCCGCACCATCGCATCGGCGAGCGCGGCGGCGTCGGCCACGGGCACGAGCAGGCCGGTCGTGCCGGCGACGACCGCTTCCGGGATGCCGCCGGCGTGGGTGCCGACCACGGCCAGCCGCATCGCCATGGCGTCGAGCACCGTCGAGCCCAGGCCCTCGGTGACCGAGCTCATCACGAACAGGTCGGCGGACTTCACCAGCTGCAGCACGTCCTCGCGGAAGCCCGCCAGGATGACGTGCTTGTCCATGTGCAGCTCCTTGATCTGCCGCTCCAGCGCCGGCCGCAGCTCGCCCTCGCCGAACACGACCAGGTGGGCGTCAGGTACGGCGCGCAGCACGCGCGGCATCGCCTCGATCAGGTAGCGCTGTCCCTTGTGGTCGACCAGTGCGGCGACGTTGGCGATCACCGGCACCCCGCGGGGGAGCCAGAACTCGGCGTGGATGTCGAGCGCCGGCAGGCGATCGATCTTGGCCACGTCGATGCCGTCGTGCACGACCACGATTTGTGCGGCGGGAATGCCGTCGTGCTCGAGCACTTGCTTGATCGCATGCGACGCGGCGATGAACAGGTCGACCTGCCGGTACTTCCAGCGCGAGAAGGAATGACCCTGCAAGTGGAAATCGACGCGCCGCGAGGCCACGATCCGCGGCCGCGGCTCGGGGGCGGCGAAGGACAGGGCCAGGCCGGCCATCGCCACGGCGTGCGGATCGTGGGCGTGCACGATCTGCGGCTTCCACTCGCGGATGATGCGCGACAGTTTCCACGCCGCCGACAGGTCGACCTCGTTGCGCGGGGCCAGCGCGACCAGGTCCGGACCCTCAGACGCGCGGCGATAAAGCTCTCCCTCGGCGTGCGCGACCAGCACGGCCTTGTGCCCGAGGGCGCGCAGGCCCAGGACGGTCAGGAGGACCTGGTTCTGTCCGCCGCGCCAGGAGCGTGCGGTGTCGATGTGGAGGGCGAACACAACTCCCAGAGCTTCGCGAACTTGAGGCCCACGTAATACGCGTTCATCGCCGAAATGACAAGCCCCGCCATCCCGTCCCGGATCCCGCCGCGGAGGATGTAGTTCCGGAAGAACGCCAGCCGCGGCAGGATGAGGATGTCGGTCCACCGCGCGCGGCGGCCGTCCTCGAACATCTGCCGCGCCGCCAGCGTGGTATAGCGGTCCATCGTCTGCCAGTGGTGCGCGATGTCGCGGTAGGCGTAGTGCTGGAGCTCGGCGCGCAGGCGGCCCGGTGCGCCGTCGGCCTGTACCGACTCGTGGACGTAGCGCCCGGCCCAGCGTGCCCGCCTCCGGTCGTAGAGGCGCAGCTGGAAATCGGGATACCAGTCCGTCGATCGGATCCATCGCCCGAAATGAAACGTGACGCGCGGAATCCGGTAACCGGGCGCGTCCGGTCCGGCGGCGAGCAGGCCGCGGATTTCGCCGGCCAGCTCCGGCGACACCCGCTCGTCGGCGTCGAGCGACAGGATCCAGTCGTGGCTGGCCTCGGTGGCGGCGAGGTTCTTCTGATCCACGTAGCCCGGCCACGGCCGGACGATGACCCGGGCGCCATGGTCGCGGGCGATGGCCGCGGTCTGGTCGGTGCTCTCGGCATCGACGACGAGGATCTCGTCGGCCCAGCGGACCGAGTCGAGCGCCGCCGCGATGTTGGCCGCCTCGTTGCGCGTGATGACCGTGACGGTCAGCTTCGCCACGGCACAGAGTGTAGCCGTACCGAACGAAAGGCGCTCCCGGGGACCGCCTTCGGTGGGGGGACGTGCGAAACCGGGCTAGCGAATCTGACCGTTGTTCGTCGTCGCGACGGTCACGCCGCTACCGGCGCCGCCGAGGGGAGCCTGCTGCGACGTCTCGTAGTCCACGACCGACTTCAGATAGTCGATGGTGGCCAGCAGTTCGTTGTTGCGTGCCTGCGACAGGTCGCGCTGGGCCTGGATGACGAGGAAGCTGCTGGTCATGCCGGCCTGGAACTTCTTTTCCTCGGCTTCGAGCCGCTTCTCGGCCAGCGCGCGCGACGACCGGGTCGCTTCGATGCGCTTGGCGTTGGTCTGCACGTTGCGCGCGAGGTCGCGGATCTGGGTCGTCACCTGGAGCTCCGAGCTCTGCAACTGCTTCTGCGCCTGCGTGTTCTGCAGGCGCGCGCGCGCGAGGTTGGTCTCGGCGTTCGACGCACCGATCGGGTAGTTCACCTGCAGTTGCACCGACCAGGTGGGGAAGTCCGAGGCGAACGCGTCGCCGAGGGCGCCGAAAAAGCCGCGCTGGGTCTGGCCGAGCACCTCGGGGGGGAATCCCTGCCCGAAATCGAACTGGGTGCCGGCGAGGCCGATGGCGCTGTAGTTGACCACCGCGTTCACGTCCGGCAGCGATTGATTGCGGAAGTAGCGGACGGCGATGTCGTTGGATTCGATCTGCTTGCGGGTGGCGGCGAGGTCGGTGCGCGTGGCCAGCGCGCTGCGCACGGCGGCCTCCACATCGACGGTCACCGGCTGGAACGCCGGCGGGTCGGACGGTTCGAGCCGGGTGTTCCAGAACTCCGGTTGGTCCGACGGGTTCGAGATGAGCGCGCGCAGCCGATCCTCGGCGCGTGAGATGGCGGCTTCGGCGAGGATCACGCCCTCCTCGCGCTGCGCCACCTCGGCTTCCGCCTGCACGATGTCGAGCGGCGCCATGGTCCCGATCTCGACGCGGGCGCGATTGTCGCGGAACGAGCGCTGCGCCAGCTCCAGCGACTGGCGCTGCACCGCGAGGTTGTTGTTGGCGTAGACGAGATCCCAGTAGGCGTTCTTCACGTTGCGCGTCGTGATGGCAATCGACTGCTGCAGCTGCACCTCGGAGATTTCCCGGTTCTTGCGGCTGACCAGCACCTGCTGCCGCGTCGCGTCGATGGTGAAGTTGCGCAGCAGCGGCTGCGTGTAGTTCAACGAGATCTGCGAGTTCAACTGCGGGTTGAAGCTGCTGAACACGTTATTGGTGGTGATGCGGCCGCTGTTCCACGCCGCGCTGTAGCTGGCGCCGCCGAACGGCAGCAGCTGCTGCACCCCGATCTGCGAGTTCAGCCGCTCGTCGGTGATCGTCTCGGCGCCGCCGAAGATGTCCTGCGGCGGGTTGGTCTGGTTGCGGGTCTGCAGCGACGAGAACAGGATCGGCGTCCAGCCGCTGCGCGCCACCGAGATGCTGTAGTCCTGCACCTGCGGCTCGAGGCGATCGACCTGCAGGTCCACGTTCTGCTCCAGCGCCAGCGCCACCGCTTCGTCGATCGACAGCCGGCGCACCGGCCCCTGGAACTGGGCGGCGGTGCTCGCCGGCACGACCACGGCGGCGGCCGGCGGCGCTGTCTGCGCCCGGACAACCCCTGCCCCGGAAACGGACAGGGCCGCGGCCGCTGACACGACCGTCAGCGCACGGCGCCACTCGAAACACGTCTGCTCACGCATGCTGGTACTCCAGAATCGCGGGAAAGGTTCGGAACCCCGGGGAATGAGCAAGAAGGGTACCGACCCCGGGGTATCCCGATCATAGACGTCGACGCCGCCCCCCGGGTTCGACCGCCATTGGGTATGCTACCTTCCAGCGGGCGGTCCCGCCCGTGGTTCCCTGGACACTCCGGCATGCGTGAATCCGACCTCCTCGCCCTGTTCCGGCGCTCCGGCGCGCTGCTCGACGGGCATTTCAAGCTGTCCTCCGGGCTGCACAGTCCCGGCTACCTGCAGTGCGCGCTGGTCCTGCAGCACCCCGATGACGCGACCGCGATTGGGGCCGCGCTTGGAGCGCAGGCGCGGGCGCACGGCGCGACCTGCGTCCTCTCCCCCGCCCTCGGCGGCATCGTCATCGGGCACGAGGTCGCCCGCGCGCTCGGCGTCCGCGCGCTCTTTGCCGAGCGGCAGGAGGGCACCCTGACCCTGCGTCGCGGCTTCGAGCTCGGCCCGGCCGACCGGGTGCTGGTCGTCGAGGATGTGGTGACCACCGCCGGGTCCACGCGCGAGACGATGGAGGTGGCCAGGCGGGCTGGCGCGCCGGTGGTGGCCGCGAGCGCGATCGTCGATCGCAGCGGCGGCGGCCACGGCCTCGACGTCCCGTTCGTCGCCCTGCTGCCGATGAACCTGCCGCTCTATCAGGAGGCCGAGTGCCCGATGTGCCAGCAGGGGCAGCCGCTGGTCAAGCCGGGCTCCCGTAGCGGCGCGGCGGCAGCCGACGCGGCCCGCCAGACGCGGTAGCCGGCGCCGGGTTCCTCGCCTGCGGGCGACCGGCCGGATCCATGCGGACGCTGAAGCTCACGATCGCCTACGACGGGACGGACTTCGCCGGCTGGCAGCGCCAGGCCGCGGCGCGCACCGTCCAGGCCGCACTCGAAGATGCACTGGCGCCGATCGAGGGCCGGCGCGTCATCGTCACCGGCGCCGGCCGGACCGACGCCGGTGTGCACGCCGCCGCCCAGGTCGCCAGCGTCCGGCTCGACGCGGCGATCACGCCCGGCGAGCTCCGGAGGGCGCTCAACGCCACGCTCGACGAGGACGTCCGTGTGCTGGCGGTGGAGGAGGTCCACGACGACTTCCATGCGCGGTTCGACGCCCGGTCCAAGTCCTACCGCTACGCCGTCTGCTGCGGCGAGGTCATGCCGCCGCGCCTCCGGCGGTACGCGTGGCACGTCCGGCACCCGCTCGACGTCGATGCCATGCAGTCCGCCGCGGCGCTCGTGGTCGGGGAACACGACTTCGCCGCGTTCCAGGCGGCCGGCAGCGACGTGCAGACATCCGTGCGCCGCGTGCTGGCTTCGGCGATCGAGGCGAGCGGCGCCTCGGGCCTCGATCTCGACGGCGGCGCCACGCTCCTGCACTATCACGTCACGGGGACGGGATTTCTGCGACACATGGTCCGGAACATCGCCGGGACGCTCGTGGACGTGGGCATCGGCCGGCGATCTCCCGATGACATCCGCGCGATCCTGGCGTCACGCGACCGCGCCCGTGCGTCGGCGACGGCGCCGGCACACGGGCTGACGCTGCTGCGCGTGTCCTACTGATCCCCGACGCCTGACCCCTGACCCCTGACGCCTGACCCCTGCCCCCTGACCCCTGGTCGGACGCCCCCCTCGCGCCAGACGCCGGGCCGCCGGACCAGGCTGGCGAGCAGCCAGACCAGGAACGCGGCGACCACCACCAGCATGAGCAGCCGGACCAGCGTCGCCAGCCCGCCCAGGTCCAGTGTCGGCAGGGGGAACCGCAGCAGATCGGTCCCGCGTTCCGCCGCCCAGTGCCAGCCCGTATGGGCCACCAGGGCCGACAGCAAAATGGTGCCGATGCGTTCGGCCACCCCGTAACGAAACAGCAGATTCAGGACCGGCACGAGCACCAGCAGTACCAGGAGCTGTCCCAGCTCGACGCCGATGTTGAATGACACGAGCGAGGTCAGCAGGTGTGCCCCGGCGAACTGCAGCGTCTCACGCAGCGCGAAGGAAAAGCCGAACCCGTGAATCAATCCAAAGGCGAAGGCGACGGCCCAGCGGCGGTTGAGCGCGCGGTCGTCGAGCGCCGGCCCGGCAGCGGCGGCACCGACGATGTTCTCGAAGGCCATGTAGACGATCGACACGGCGATCAGCGTTTCCACCAGCGGCGGAAACCACAGCGAGTCCGGCGCGAGGTCGTACGCGGAGGCGATCAGCGTGACCGAATGCGCGATCGTGAACGACGTGACGACCATCACCAGCGACCGGATGCGGCGCACGGGAATGACCAGGCACAGCAGGAACAGCAGGTGGTCGATGCCATCGAGGATGTGGGAGAACCCGTCGGCCACGAATCGCAGCGCCGCCTGGTGCCAGCGCGGATCCAGCCGCACGATGCCCGGGTCGCCGTGCACGTCGAACGCCCGCTCGGCGCCGCCCGGCGGCAAGAACCGCAACACGACATTCACGCGCACGCCGAGCCGGGTCAGGCCGGGACTGATCGAGAACTTCGATTGGTCCGACGTGATGGGGAAGGCGAACGCGACGTCGAGCAGCCCTTCCTCCCACACCAGATCGGTGTCGGGGGGCAGGGGCGGTGCGTGGATGTGCGCGAGCGCCTGCTGGTAGCCGGCGAACGACCGGTCCGAGGGCAGCGAGATTCGCGCCGCCAGGACCTCCGGATAGGGCAGCGGCCGGTCCTCCTCGTAGAGGCGGACGAAATCGGCGATCCACTGGTTGGCGGCGTCGCGGAGCACCGGGTCGATGCGGGCGAAGTCGATGAACCCGGGCGAATTCTCGCGCCGCGGCACGTCCATGTCCCGCAACGCGCGCATCGGCGCCCGGACGAGAAACAGGAGCCGGTCGCCCTCGGGTTTCAGGAACGTCTGGATCGTGACCTCGTTGGGAATCTCGTGCGCCAGGAGCATCCGAGCCCCCAGCAGGGCGAGCGCCAGGATGCAGACGAAGCGGGTCGAGGCCTTGGACATGCGGCTCCGCAAGGATAGCCAATCGGCGCGCGCGGCATCCATGGGATGGTCCTTGCCCGGGTCGGAGCCGGATGTATACTGGCGCCCTCGAAATCACCGGAGCGGCCCGCGGATCTCGAGGAAAGGACCGATGCTGTGAAGCGGAATCTCCTGATCGGCGCGACCTTCGCCGTGGCCCTGGTCGGCCTGGCAGTCACCGAACGCGCCCTCGAGCAGACGGCGGCAGCGCAGGCACGCAACTCCGCCCAGGCGCCGATTTTCGAGGTCGATCCGTTCTGGCCCAAGACCATGCCGAACAACTGGGTGTTCGGCCAGACCATCGGCCTCGGCGTGGACGAGAAGGATCAGGTCTGGATCATCCACCGGGGCAACGACCCGAACAATCTGGACCGGACCGAATATGCATTCCCGCCACCGGCGCCAGGTCCCGGCGGCGGGGCGCCGGCGGCCGGCGCCGCCGCGGCGCCGCCGACGCGGGTCAGCGAATGCTGCCTGCCTGCGCCGCCGGTCATGGCCTTCGACGCGGCCGGCAACGTCGTCCACAGCTGGGGCGGGCCCTCGGTGCATCCCGACTGGCCCGACTCGAACCACGGCATCGTCGTGGACCACAAGGGCCACGTCTGGATCGGCGGCAACGGCGGACCGGATGCGCACATCATGAAGTTCACGCGCGAAGGCAAGTTCGTCCAGATGTTCGGCAAGAAGGGCGCGCGCATGGTGGACGGCAAGCCCGTCGCCAACAGCCACGACATGGAGAACTTCGGCCGTGTCGCGAAGATCTTCATCGACCCGGGCGCTAACGAGGCCTACGTGTCAGACGGCTACTTCAACAAGCGCGTCGCGGTCATCGACATGGACTCCGGCAAGATCAAGCGCTACTGGGGCGCGTACGGGAACAAGCCGGATGACGCGCCCTTGCCGCGCTACGATCCGAAGGCGCCGCTGCCGCAGCAGTTCCGGACGCCCGTGCACTGCGCCGAGCTGTCCACCGACGGGTTCGTCTACGTGTGCGACCGCCCGAACGACCGCATCCAGGTGTTCACCAAGGACGGGAAGTTCGTCAAGGAGAAGCAGCTCTTCCCCGAGACGCTCTCGGACGGGTCGGTCTGGGACATCGCGTTTTCGCGCGATCCGGAGCAGCGGTTCCTGTACGTGGCCGACGGCGCCAACGAGCACGTCTACATCGTCGATCGCAACAGCCTGGACATCGTCACCAGCTTCGGCACCGGCGGCCGTCAGCCGGGACAGTTCTTCGGCGTGCACAGCATCGCGACGGACTCGAAGGGCAACATCTACACGACCGAAACCTACACCGGCAAGCGCCTGCAGAAGTTCGTCTACAAGGGCATGGGCCCGGTGACCAGCGATCGGCAGGGCGCGCCGTGGCCCAAGAGCGGCCAGTAAACGCTGGCCGTCGGTAGCGGGGAGGCCGGTGATCGACTCACCGGCCTTTTCTTTTGCGAGGGTCGTCGCGGGCGCGGGGGCGGTGCCGGTGAATTGCGAAGGACGCTAACCCCTAGTAGGATTGGCTCTTACTGTTCATGAGCCTCGATCAACTGATGGCGTGGGTCGCTCCCGGCAGCCCGGAGGCGGAGCTGGCGCGCCAGATTCATCCGGACCGACTGCCTCGCCACGTCGCCATCATCATGGACGGCAATGGCCGGTGGGCCGGCCAGCGCCACCTGCCGCGGGTGGAGGGGCATCGCGCGGGCATCGAGGCGGTGCGCGACGTGGTGGAGACCTCCGCGCGTCTCGGGCTCTCGGTGCTGACGCTCTACGCGTTTTCGGTGGAGAACTGGAAAAGGCCGGCCTCGGAGGTCGGCACGCTGATGATGCTGCTCAAGCGCTACCTGCGCTCCGAGCTGACGACACTGCTGCGCAACGACATTCGCTTCAAGGTCATCGGCCGCTCCGACGAGCTGGCACCGGACATCCTGCAGGAACTGCGCGCGGCCGAGGAGAAGACGGCGCCCAATGGCGGCATGCAGTTCAACATCGCGCTCAACTACGGCGGGCGCACCGAGATCGTCGACGCGGCGCGGCGCGCCATCGAAGCCGGCCTCGCCCCCGACACGCTGGACGAGCGCCGGTTCAGCGAACTGCTGTACACCGCCGGGCAGCCCGATCCCGACCTGCTGATCCGCACGAGCGGCGAGATGCGCGTCAGCAATTTCCTGCTGTGGCAGATCGCCTACGCGGAAATCTGGGTGACCGACACGTTCTGGCCCGACTTCCGCTGCCGTCACCTGCTCGAGGCGGTGCTCGCGTATCAGAAGCGCGATCGCCGGTTCGGGGCGGTCGGATCGGCCGCGGTCGCGGCGGGCGCGGCGCGCGAGTAGAGCAGGCCTCCCTGTGACGAACGGCTCCTGACCGCATGACTCGAGTCCTGAGCGGCGTTGCGCTGGCCGCCGTGTTCTTCGCGATCGTCTGGTTCGCGAGCGCCACGGTGCTGCTGTTCGTCGCACTGGGCGTGTGCGTCCTGGTCTTCCAGGAGTTCGCGCAGGTGATGCGGCGGCTGGGCGCGGACGTCGCGCGAGTGCCCACGCTGCTGGCGACCCTGGCCGCGCTCGCCATCGTGCCGTTCCCGTACATCGCCGGCGAGGCGGTGGTCGCCTTCGGCCTGGTGGCGATCGCCATTGCCGTGATGACGCAGCTGCGCGCCGCGGAGGGCGCGGCGCCGGCGCAGCGCTTCGGCCCGGCGGTGCAGGGCGTGGCGGCCGGGGCGCTGTCCATGGTGTATCTCGGCCTGCCGCTCGGCGCGCTGGTCGGGATTCACATCTTCGGCGGCCGCGGCGCCGTGATGCTGCTGGTCGCGGCGATCGCCATCAGCGACACCGCGCAGTACTATGCCGGACGCGCGTTCGGCCGCCACGCGCTGGCGCCGCGACTGAGCCCGAAGAAGACCATCGAGGGGGCGGTTGGCGGGTTCGTGGCCGCCCCGCTGTTTCTCTACGTCGTCGGCCCGCAGCTGGTCCCGGTCGCGCCGCCGCTGACGATCGCCGCACTGGGCCTCGCCCTCGTCGCGGCCGGCATCGCCGGCGACCTGTTCGAGTCGCTGCTCAAGCGCGCCGCCGACCTGAAAGACAGTTCGGCATTGATCCCGGGCCACGGCGGCATGCTCGACCGCATCGACGCGCTGCTCTTCGCCACGCCCGTCTTCTACGTGTACCTGCGGTGGCAGTACGCCGCGTAACCGGTCCGAGCCCCGTGCCTACGAAGCGAATCGCGATTCTCGGCTCGACCGGTTCCATCGGCACCAGCGCGCTGGCCGTCGCGGATGCGCAGCCCGACCGCATCGACGTCGTCGGCCTCGCCGCCGGCGGCAATGCCGGCGCATTTGCCGCCCAGGTGCTGCGTTACCGCCCACGGGCGGTCGCGATGGCCACCGGCTGACGCGCTCGACGCCGTGCGCCAGCAACTGGGCGAACGCCTTCCCGACTGCCATGGCGCGGGCAGCGAGGGACTCATCGCGGTCGCGACGCATCCCGACGTGGATTTGGTGCTCTGCGCCTCGTCCGGCACCGCCGCGCTGGAGGCGGTGCTGGCGGCCATCGAGGCCGGCAAGACCATTGCCCTGGCCAACAAGGAAGTGCTGGTCATGGCCGGCGGCCTGGTGATGGACAGCGCCCGCCGTCACGGCGTCGATATCTTGCCCGTGGACAGCGAGCACAACGCGATTCACCAGTGTCTGCATGGACGATCGCCGTCGGACGTCCGGCGCCTCGTTCTCACCGCCTCGGGCGGGCCGTTCCGCGGCCGGACCGCCGCCGATCTTCGGCCGTGACCGCCGCGGACGCGCTGAAGCATCCGACCTGGCAGATGGGGCCGAAGATCACCATCGACTCGGCCACCCTCATGAACAAGGGCCTCGAAGTCATCGAAGCGCACTGGCTGTTCGGCGCGCGACCGTCGCAGATCGACGTCGTCATTCATCCGCAGTCGATCGTGCACTCGATCGTGGAACTGACCGACGGATCGATGATTGCCCAGATCGGCACCACCGACATGCGCCTGCCCATCCAGTACGCGTTCTCCTACCCGGAACGATGGGAATCGCCGGTCCCGCGCCTCGATCTGACCCGGTGCCCGCCGTTCGAGTTCCACGAGCCGGCGTGGGACGAGTTCCCCTGTCTGCGGCTGGCCTACCGCGCGCTCGAGGCCGAACGCAGCCTGCCCATCGTGCTGAACGCGGCCAACGAGGTGGCGGTGGCGTCGTTCCTGGCGGGGCAGTTGAGCTTCACCGGCGATTGCCCGCGTCATCGAAGCCACCATGGATGCACACGAGCCGGCGCCGACGCCGGCGCTCGAGGACATCCGGCGGGTCGATCGCTGGGCCAGGCGGTATGCGGCCCAACTCGCGGGAGCGGCGGCCGGACGGGTCTCGTGAGAGTGACAGCCGCCTCGCGCGGTAGAATTGGGCAGGGTATCTGTACGTGACAACGCTACTGTCGTTTGCCTTTGTCCTCGGCGTCCTCGTCTTCGTCCACGAGCTCGGGCCATTTCATGATGGCACGGTGGCACGGCGTTCGTGTGCTGACGTTCTCGCTGGGGTTCGGCCCCAAGCTGCTCAACGTCCGCCGCGGCGACACGGACTACTGCATCAGCGCCTTCCCGCTCGGCGGCTACGTCAAGATGGCCGGCGAGAATCCCGACGATCAGCGCACGGGAGCCAACGACGAGTTCCTGTCGAAGACGAAGTGGCAGCGCTTCCAGATTCTCATCATGGGCCCGGCGATGAATCTCGCGCTCGCCGTGATCCTGATGGCGGTCGTGCTGACCCAGGGCGCCCAGGTCCCGTCCTTCGAGGACCAGCCCGTCGTCGTCGGCCGGGTCGAGGCCGACTCGCCGGCGGCCCGCGCGGGACTGCGCGCCGCCGATCGCATCGTCAAGGTGAATAACGACGAGGTGCCGACCTGGGAGGATTTCAGCCTCGCCATCGGCATGCGCGCCGACCGCGAAGTCGTGCTCACGCTGATCCGCGACGGCCGCGAGGAGCGCGTTGGCGTCCGTCCCGTGGGCGAGGGCCGCTTCGACGTCGGCGAAATCGGCGTCCTGCCGGATGTCTATCCGTCGGTGTCGTCGGTCACCGATGGCGGCCCCGCCGAGCAGGCGGGTGTGAAATCGGGCGACACCATCCTGGCCATCAACGGGCAGCGAATGGTGTTCTCGCGCGACGTCGTCGACGTGGTGTCCGCCAGGCCGAACCAGCCGGTGGAGATGCAGCTTCGCCGCGACGGCCAGGATCTGGCGATTGTGGTGACGCCGCGGCAGGAAGGGTCGGTCGGGCGCATCGGCATCGGGATCGAGAACGAGACCCGAATCTTCAAGCCCGGGGCGCTGGAGGCGGTGGGGCTGAGCGTGCAGCGCAACGTGCGAGTTCTCCGGGCTGATTCTCAAGACCCTCTGGGGCCTCATCGTCGGCGAGACCTCGCCCAAGCAACTGATGGGACCGGTGGGGATGGCGCAGCTCTCCGGTGAGTCGGCGCAGGCCGGCTGGGTCGCGCTTGATTACGCTCATGGCGACCATCAGCCTGAACCTCGGGCTGCTGAACCTGATGCCGGTGCCCGTCCTCGACGGCGGGCACATCCTGATCATGGCGCTCGAGACCGTCGCCCGCCGTGACTTCAGCATTCAGGCGAAGGAGAAGATGTTCCTGGCAGGGTTCGTCCTGCTGATGGGCTTGATGGTGACGGTGGTCTACAACGATCTGACACGCATCAGCTGGATCGAACGCCTGATGCCCTGGCGCTACTAGCCCTGCGACGATCGGCACTGTCCTTGCAGCTGGGAGTGCTACCGGTAGTCGTGTGGCCTCCGGCTCGGACAATGTGGAAGGAGAACGACATGCCTCGCAGTCTTCGTCAACTGCTCGTGGCGGTCGCGGCGCTCGCCGTCCTCGCGGGTTCGGCAGCCGCGCAGGACATGACCACGAGCGACGTGCAGCGGTTGCAGGCGACCGCGGATCAGGTCGCCACCGACATCATTCAGCTTCGCCAGCGCGATCGATCCGCGGCTCGGGCCCTGCAAGCCGAGCTCGACGACCTCGAGGACGAGATCGTCTACCTGCGGGTCAAGCTGCGGCGTGAGCGCAGCGTGCCGCGCGCCGACTTCGTCGACGTGCGCGACCGGCTGGAGGGCCTGCGCAGCCGCGTCGGCGGCACGGACTCGTCGAGCGGCCGCTACAGCACCGGTAGCGATCGCGGTAGCGCAGCGACCGCCGCCGCCGGTGTGGTGCCGACCGGCACCGAGATCGACGTGCGTCTGCAGACGGCGCTCAGCTCGAAGACCAACCAGGTCGAGGATCGCTTCGAGGCCACCACGGTCGTCGATCTGCGGCAGGACGGCCGCGTCCTGATCCCGGCGGGTTCGCGCGTGCGCGGCGTGGTGACGGCCGTCGAGGATGCCGGCCGCATCGAGCGCAAGGGGCGCCTGTCGCTCAGCTTCGATCAGATCACCCTCAACGGGCGCACCTATCCGATCCGCGGCACGGTCACCGACGCGCTCGAAGCCGGCGGGTACAAGGACGACGCCGACAAGATCGGCACTGGCGCGGCGGTGGGCGGGATCATCGGCGGCATCCTGGGCGGCCTGAAGGGCGCCCTCGCCGGCATTCTCATCGGCGGCGGCGGCGTCGTGGCCGCGACCGAGGGGCAGAACGTCGAGCTCGCGCCGGGGACCGTGCTCCGCATGCGGCTCGATCAGGATCTGAATACGAGGAGCGCGAGCCGGCAGTAGCCGGCCCCTCCGCCGACACGGCTGGAAGCCACGACCGCGCGGCCTACGCGCGCGTCGTGGCTTTTCTGCGTACGGCGCGCAATGCCACCCGCGCCGCGGCGATGGTGCGCACGACGTCGCGGGCCGCGTGCGCGCCGGACACGAACCACGCCTCGAACTGCGACGGCGGCAGGTAGATGCCCTCCGCCAGCATGGCGCGGAAGAACGATGCCGAACGCGGCCGTGTCCGCGGTGAGCGCCGACTGGAAGTCGGTGACGCGCGCGGCGGTGAAGAATGGCGTGACCATCGAGCCGAGCGCGTTGACCTGCAGCGGGACGCCGGCGTCGCGCGCCGCGTCGGCGAGTCCGGCGGCGAGGGCTGAATCCACGGGCGCTCAGGCGACGATAGAGCGCCGGGCGTGAGCCGTTCGAGCGACCACAGCCCTGCGGTCATCGCGAGCGGATTGCCCGACAGCGTGCCAGCCTGGTAGACCGGGCCGGCCGGGGACACCAGATCCATGAGGTCGGCGCGCCCGCCGTAGGCGCCGACCGGCAGGCCGCCGCCGACGATCTTGCCCAGGCATGTCAGGTCGGGGCGGACGCCGTAAAACCCTGCGCGCCGGCGGGTCCGAGGCGAAAGCCGGTCATGACCTCGTCGAAGATCAGGATGATGCCGGCGGCGTCGCACAGCCCGGCGCAACCCCGCCAGGAAACCCGGCTCGGGCAGAACGGTGCCCATGTTGCCGGGCACCGGCTCGACGATGAGGCCGGCAATCCGGCCGGGGTTGGCGGCGACGAGACGTTCGACCGAGTCGAGGTCGTTGAAGCGCGCCAGCAGCGTGTCGGCGACGGCGCCGGCCGGCACACCGGGGCTGGTCGGGGTCCCGAAGGTGAGCGCGCCGGACCCGGCCTGGACGAGGAACGCGTCGGCATGGCCGTGATAACAGCCTTCGAACTTGATGATCTTGTCGCGGCCGGTGGCGCCGCGGGCGACGCGTGCCGCGCTCATCGTGGCTTCGGTGCCCGAGCTGACGAAGCGGACGCGCTCCATCGACGGCACCCGCTGCCGCACCTGTTCGGCGAGCTCGACCTCGAGCGCACTCGGGGCGCCGAAGCTCGTGCCCCGCGCCGCCTGCCGCGACAGGCGCGTCACCAGGCCGCGCGGCGCGTGACCGTGGATCAGCGGGCCCCACGACCCGACGTAGTCGATGTACGAGTTGCCATCGACGTCGATGATGCGGGCGCCGGCGGCGCGGGCGATGAACAGGGGCGATCCGCCGACCGCCTTGAACGCGCGGACCGGCGAGTTGACGCCGCCCGGCGTGACGCGGGTGGCGCGGGCGAAGAGCCGGACGGACTGGCGTGGCTTTTTCACGATGGGTGGCGGCCGCTGACGGATCGTGCTGATCGCTGGTCCCGGCGCACGACGCGCGCGGCGTCGCGGGCGAAGTAGGTGATGATCATGTCGGCGCCGGCGCGATGGATGGCGGTCAGCGACTCCATCATCGCCCGTTCCTCGTCGATCCAGCCCTGCGCGGCGGCGGCCTTGATCATCGAGTACTCGCCGCTCACCTGGTAGGCCGCGGTCGGATGGGCGAACCGCTCCTTGACCCGCCAGATCACGTCGAGGTACGGCATCGCCGGCTTCACCATCACGATGTCGGCGCCCTCGGCGATGTCGAGCGCGACCTCGCGCAGCGCCTCGTCGACGTTGGCCGGGTCCATCTGGTGGCTGCGGCGATCGCCGAACTGCGGCGCCGAATCGGCCGCGTCGCGGAACGGCCCGTAGAAGCCGGAGCAGTATTTCGCGGCGTAGGCCATGATCGCCACGTGGTCGAACCCGGCCTCGTCGAGCGCCTGGCGAATGGCCCCGACGCGGCCGTCCATCATGTCCGACGGCGCCACCACGTGCGCACCGGCCTCGGCGTGTGACACCGCGGTTCGCACCAGCAGCGCCACCGTCGCATCGTTGGCGACGTCACCGTCGACGATCAGGCCGCAGTGGCCGTGCGACGTGTACTCGCACAGGCACACGTCGGTGATCACCGACCATGTCCGGCACGTCGCGGCGGATGGCGCGCACCGCCTCGTGCACCGGCCCGGTCGGGTCGTAGGCGCCGCTGCCGGTCTCGTCCTTCTCCGCGCGGCAGGCCGAAGAGCAGCACGGCGGGCACGCCCTCCGTCCACGCGGCGCGCGCGTCGATCACCGCTTCGTCCACCGACAGCTGGTGCACCCCGGGCATCGACGCCACCGGGCGCCGCACGCCGCGGCCCTCGGCGACGAAGAGCGGCAAAATGAACTGGTCCGGCGACAGGCGTGTTTCCGTGACCAGTCGCCGCAGCGCCGGCGTGCGGCGCAGCCGTCGCAGGCGGCGATCGAGCTTCATGTCGTCTGCGCGACCGCGGCGAAGTGCGCGACCAGCGCCTCGACCAGCGCCGGCACCGTGGACGTCGCCGGCGTGATCTGCGGGGTGATCCCGTAGCGCAACGCCGCGTCGGAGGTGACCGGGCCGATGGTGGCGACGACGGTGTGGTTGAGCAGGTCCACCGCCTGGTCGGCGCCGTGGATCGTGACGAACGCGCGGACGGCGGAGGCGCTGGAGAAGGTGACGGCATCGATCCGGCGATCGAGCAGCTGCCGGTAGATGCCGAGATGCGCGTCGCTCTCCGCCGTCACCGTCCGATACGCCACCACCTCGGTGACATCGGCGCCCGCCGCGCGCAGCTCCTCCGGCAGCGTGTCGCGCGCGATGTCCGCCTTGGGAAACAGGACCCGTTTCCCCTGCAGCGACCCGGTCGCGTGCAGCGCGGCGACGACGCCGTCGGCGCTGTGGTCTTCGGGAATCAGATCCACCTTCAGCCCGAAGCGCGTGAGGCGGGCGGCGGTGCCGGGCCCGACGGCGCACAGGTGCGCGTCGGCCAGCGCCCGCACGTCGCGCGGGCCGCCGAGCAGCCGGTCCATGAACGCGCTGGCGCCGTTCGCGCTGGTGAAGACGATCCAGTCGTAGGCGCCGACCCGATCGCACGCCTCGTCGAGCGGTCCGTAATCATCGGGCGGGACGATGTTGATGAGCGGCGCTTCGATGGCGTCGGCTCCTTGCGCCTCCAGCAGGTCGACCAGCTCCCCGGCCTGTTCGCGCGATCGCGTCACCAGCACGCGTCGTCCGAACAGCGGGCGGGCGTCGAACCAGCGCAGGTGCTCGCGCAGGCCGACCACCTGGCCGACGACCAGCATCGCCGGCCCGCGCGGGCGCTGCTCGCGGAACTCGTCGGCCAGCTGCTGCAGCGTCCCCGTGCGGGTCTCCTGGCTGAGCAGCGTGCCGTGGGCGACGATGGCCGCCGCTTCGGTCTTCGGCCGCCCGTTCGCCAGCAGGGCCTCGATGATGCCGCCCAGCTGCCGCGGGCCCGCGTACGAGACGATGGTGCCCTCGAGCCTGGCCAGGGCGGCCCAGTCCACGGTGGGGGTCCCGCGCCCCTCGTCCTCGTAGCCGCGGACGAACGTCAGCGTGTCGCCGCCACCGGGATAGGTCAACGGAATCCCGGCGTAGGCGGGCGCCCCGACGGCGGCCGGGATGCCGGGGATCACCTCGAACGGGATGCCCTGCTCGTGCAGGAACAGCCCTTCGACCCCGCCCTGATCGAACACGAACGGATCGCCCCACTTGAGCCGCACGATGCGCGTGCGCTCGCGGGCTTTCTCGGCGATCAAATAGCAGATGGCTTCCTGATCGAGCCGCTCCGGCGCCGCGCTCCCGACGTCGATCCGCTCGGCCCGGGCGGGCGCGAGATGGAGCAGCCGCGGGTGGACCAGATGGTCGTAGATGACCACATCGGCCGCCTGCAGGCAGCGGAGCCCGCGCGCGCTGATCAGATCAGGCGCGCCGGGTCCGGCGCCGACCAGGTAGACAGTCCCGCGCATCCTGGTGATTGTACTCGTGCCCGCGGATTGCCGGCGCGCTCACGCGTCACGCGTCCGCGCGGGCCGCGGCGAGGACGGCGGCCGCGCCGCGGGCCAGGAGCTTCGTCGCCAGCGCGTCCCCCGCCGCCGCAGGACCGCCGCGATACCCGCGTACCGTCGCCCGCGCGACCGTGCGTCCGTCCACCGACGCGACCACGCCGCTGACCGACAGCGACGGTCCGTCCAGCGTCGCCAGGACACCGAGCGGCACGCGGCAGCCGCCGCCGAGCGCCTGCATGACCGCGCGTTCCGCGATGAGCGCGGTCGCGGCATCGGCGTCGTCGATGCGCGCGAGCCATGCGGCGACCTCTGCGGAGGCCCCGCGCGCGACCTCGATGGCGACGATCCCCTGACCCGGGGCCGGTACGCACACCTCGGGCGGCAGATGCGCCGTCACGCGGGCGCCAAGTCCGAGGCGGTCGAGGCCCGCCGCCGCCAGCACCAGCAGGTCGCAGTCGCCGGCATCCAGCTTGCGCAGCCGGGTGTCCACGTTGCCGCGGATCGGGCTGAACGTGGCGTGCGGGAACAGCGCGCGCAGCTGCGCCGCCCGGCGCACGCTGCTGGTGCCGATGCGCGGCGCCTGGCCCACCGCGGCCCTCAGCGTGCGCAGGTCGCGCACGCCCGTGGCGCCGGCACAGAGCAGCACATCGCGCGGGTCGCCCCGCGCAATCGCCGCGCCGATCGCGAGGCCGTCGGGGAGATCGGCCGGCAGATCCTTGGCGCTGTGCACGGCGAGCTCCACGCGTCCCTCGATCAACGCGTCCTCGATCTCCTTGACGAACATCCGCTTGACGTTCGCCTCGGGGCCCGCAGCCGCGGCGCCGTCGCCGCCGGTGCGCCCCATCTCTGGGGCATCCGGGGGCCCGGCGCGCTCGTCGCCCGACGTGCGGATGACCACGATCTCGCAGCGCGGGCCGCCGCGGTCCGCGATCAGGCGGGCGACGGTGTGCGCCTGCCAGAGCGCCAGGGCGCTGCCGCGGGTGCCAATCCTCATGTGTCGCCGCCGTCGCGATCGCCGGACGCGGCATCGCCGGACCGGGCCGACCCGGCGGGCAGCGCGAAGAGCCGGTTCAAGGCCGCGGAGTACTGCGACACCAGATGCGGGTCGCCGGCATTCTTCAACTGCTCAGTGGGCTGCGACAGCAGCTTTTCGACGATGAGCCGGGTGACGTCCTCCACCCGCGCGCGCGCCTCGGGGCTGAGGCCGGCGAGCTTCGGCTCCAGCCGCTCCAGCTCCGCCTTGCGGATGGCCTCGAACCGCTGCCGCAGCGCGACGATCGTCGGCACCGCGTCGCGTGACTTGTGCCAGTGCGAGAAGCGTCGCACCTCGTCGTCCACGATCTGCTCGGCGCGCACCACCTCCACCCCGCGCCGCTCCAGGTTCTCGCGCACGATGCTCTGCAGGTCGTCGATGTTGTAGAGGAAGACCTGCTCGATCTCGCCGGCGCTCGGATCGACGTCGCGCGGCACCGCGATGTCGATGAGGAAGAGCGGCCGCATCCGGCGGGCCGGCATCGCCGCCTGCACCTGCGTCCGCGTCAGGATCGGTGTCGGCGAGCCGGTGACGGTGACGACGATGTCGGCGTCGAGCAGCGCGTGCGGCAGCGTCTCCCACGGGGCGACGTCGGCGCCGACCTGATCGGCCAGTTCCTGCGCGTGCGCGAGCGTGCGGCTGATGACGACCACCGACGAGACCCCCTGCGCCTTGAGGTGCACGGCCGTCAGCCGCCCCATTTCGCCGGCGCCCACGACCAGCACCCGGCGCCCGGAGAGGTTGCCGAAGATCTTCCGCGCCAGGCTCACCGCGGCGAAGCTGACCGAGACCGCGCCCTCGGCCAGCGCCGTCTCCGATCGCACGCGCTTGCCGACGCCGAACGCCCAGTGGAACAGCCGGTTGAGGAGGGGCCCGGCGCTGTGGGCGGTCGCCGCGACGCCGTAGGCGTCCTTGATCTGCCCGAGAATCTGCGGTTCTCCGACCACCAGCGAGTCCAGCCCCGACGCGACCCGAAAAAGATGCCGGGCGGCGTCGTCGTCCTGGTGTGTGTACAGGTGCGGCCCGATTTCCTCCGGTGACAGGCGGTGGAACGCGGCGAAGAAGCCGCTGAGCTCCGCCGCGGTCGCGCGCGGGTCGTCGCAGGCGACGTACAGCTCCGCCCGGTTGCAGGTCGAGACGACGACCGCTTCGGCCGCCGCGCACTGCGCGACCAGCGACCGCACCGCGTGCTCGAGGCCTCGGCTGCTGAAGTCGAGCCGTTCGCGAAGCTCGACGGGCGCCGTACGGTGGCTTGCGCCCACCAGCACCAGATGCACGTCAGGCCCCGAAGTTGTGGCTGTCGGTCAGGAAATAACTGACCAGCACGAAGTTGAGGAGCACGACCGCGAACCCGGCCGCCGCGAGGTAGGCGGCGGGGCGGCCGCGCCAGCCGAGGACGCGGCGCGCCACCAGCTGGAAGGTGTACAGACCCCAGGTCACGAGCGCGACGAAGATCTTCGGGTCGGCGAGCGACATCGCCTGCACGCGCGGGTCGGACGGCGAGATGGCGAGCGCGCTGGTCACCCACAGGGCACCGGCGCCGAGGCCGACCGTCAGCAGGACCCAGCCGATGAAGACCGTGCGCGAGTTCATGACGTCGAGGACCTGCAGCGAGGGCAGGCGCTCGAAGAAGAACACCAGGTGCTTGGTCTTGATCTCCTTGAACTGCAGCACGTAGGTGATGCCAATGACCGCGGCGAGGCCGAAGCTGGCGTAGGCGCCGAGCAGCGCCGCCACGTGCGTCCAGAACAGCGGATGTTCGAGCACGGGCGACCGCGGCTCGACACCGGGCCCCTGGACGGCCGGCAGGATCTGCAGCGCCACGATGATCGTGAGGATGAACACGCCGAGGCCGCGCTCTTCGGTGGTGACCTCGGTGTAGAGGTAGGCCAGGCCGAGCAGCCAGACGAACGTCGAAATCGCCTGGGTCGTCCCCGCGAACGGGACGTGGCCCGCCTCCATGGTCTGCATCCCGATCACGAAGGTGTGGACGAGCGCCCCGCCGACCAGCAGCGTCGACGCGGCACGGCCGGCGGCCGGTGCACGCCTGACGAAGTGAATCGCGTAGGCGATCAGGGAGAGCGCGTACAGCGCGAGCGGAAGGGCGTACATTACGAACTCGGCGCCAGGACCGTTACCGGGATGAGGGCCCGCGGAATGCCCGCGCGCACGCGATCACGCGCGGCCCGCCGCTGACGCCTCAATACGTCGTCGGCCCATAGTATCCGCGCTTGGTTCGGGCGGTGACGCTGGGGCGTGCGATCTGGACGACGATGCGCCGCCAGGCGCCGTCCCGCCGGCCGTTCTTCGAGGCGTAGCCAATCGTGTACTGGCTGGACAACTCGTCGGCGATGCGCCCGTAGACGTCCTTCAGGTCCTCCACGCGCGCCGGAAAATAGGCGCGGCCGCCGGTCTCCTGCGCGAACTGGCGCAGCACGAATTCCGCCTCGCGAAAGCCCTTGGTCTGCGCCGAGTCCTTGGCTTGCAGCCCGATGGTGTAGATCGCGGTCTCCGACCGCTTGGCCAGCTCCAGCACTTCTTCGTAGCTGACCAGGCTCGACGTGTCCTCGCCGTCGGACAACACGACGATGGCGCGGCGGCGGACCTCGTCGATGCTCTTCGCCCGGATCTTCTCGAGGCCCTTCAGCGAGATGTAGAGCGCGTTGTGCAGCGACGTCGAGCCGCCGGCGGTCGTCGAGCGGATCGCCGCGTCGAGATCGAGGACGCTGTTGGTGAAATCCTGCGCGATCGAGACGCGGCTGTCGAAGTCCACCACCTGCGCCAGGTCCTGCGGCCGCAGCCGCCGGGCGAACCCGATGGCCGCCTCCTGTGCCGTGAGCAGGCGATTCTCCATGCTGGCGCTGGTGTCGATGAGCAGCGACAGCGCGATCGGAAGGTTCGTGCGGTTGAAGAACGTCAGCTCCTGCTCGGTGCCGTCCTCGAACACGGTGAATTCGTTCTCGGTGATGTCCGTGACGTAGCGATTCTGGCTGTCCACGACCGTGACGTTCAGCGAGACGATGTCGACCGCGGCCTTGAAGATCTGTGGCTTGTCCTGCGACCCGGCGGAGGCGGCCTGGCCGCGCCCGGCGGCGGCCCGCGCCTGTCCGCCAGCCAACCCGGTGGTCATCGCTGCGGCCACGACCGCGGCGACGAGCCAGGGGCGGAGGGGCGCGCGACGGGTCATTTGGCGGCCTGCCCCCGAGCCGGTGCTCCGCGCATCTCGACTCCGGGCTTCGCGGCCGAGACTTCAATCTTCTCCGGCGGAATCAACGATTCCGGACGGGCGTACACCACGCGGTACTGGTTCTTGAGGATCGCCGCCAGGTCGCGGAGCCGCGGTTCGAACGACATGCTCGTCAGCACGTCCATCCGCACGCCGCCGGATTCGCGCGGGCCGCGCCCGAGCACGGTGGCGCGGTTGCGGGCCTGGTCGGTGAGGAACGACCCGTTGGGGTTGACCAGCAGGACCACGTGGAGGGCCGCGCCGCTGGCCTCCAGTTCTTCGAGCACCTGCTGGTACTGCAGGTTGCTGAACTCGGTGTACTCGGTGGCGATGGCGACGATCGCCGCGCGGTCCGCCTCGCGGCGGCCCAGCCCCTTGGCCACGTCGGCGATGGCGTCGAGCAGCGTGGCGCCGCTGCCGGGGACGTGAAACAGGCGTCCTGCCGCATCGCGTACGGTCTGCGGCGTCGTCGTGTAGTCGACCACGATGGTCGGGCGGTCGGCCACCGTCACGAGCGCCATCGGGCCGAGACCCTCGAGCGCGGTCAGGAAGGCGGCCAGCGCCTGGCGCAGGTCGGCGATGGCGGGCGCCACGGCCTGGCTGTTGTCCACGAGGATCGCGACCGGCATCGGCGAGGTCGCCGGTGCGACGCGCAGCACCTCGCGTCGCACGCCGTCCTCGCGGACGATGAAGGCCTCGGGACCGAGATTGGGGATCGGCTGCTGCGTCCCCGAGTCGTAGGCGTTGACATAGAGCACGCGCTCCGTGGCCTGGGCGAGGAGGCGCGCGTGCACGCCAGGAACGGACCCGGGGAGCACGACGAGAATGGCAAGGGCAACGCCGCCCGCCAGGAGGCGTGCCAGGACAGCACTCGACATAGGGAATCACGCGGCCGAGGCGCTTCGGCTCGTTCAGTATATCGAATGCTAGACTCCGTGCATGGCGCCGATCTCGCGCGAAAATATCCGGCTGATTGGCCAACTCAGCACCGTCGGGCTGTCCTTCGTCCTGGCGCTGGTGATGGGGTTCGGGGGCGGGTTCTTCCTCGATCGGTGGCTGGGCACCACGCCCTGGTTCACGTTCCTCGGTTTCTTCGCCGGGCTGGCGGCCGGGATCCTCAACGTGTATCGCGTGATGCAGCTCGCGGGGGGCAAGGCGTCCCCGACACCGGGATCGCCCCCATCGTCGGACCGCTGAGGCCGTCGCGATGCGAGAGCGCCTGGTGCGGCCGGTGGTGAGTGCGTCGCCGTCGGTCGCGCAGTTCACGCGCAACCTGGCGATTGTGTGCGCGGGTCTGGCGGTGCTGGCGTGGCTGTGGCGGCCGGCGCGTCCGGCGGTGGCGCTGGGCGTGGTCGGCGGCGGGGTGCTCGCGGGGCTGTCGTTCTGGGCGATCGCGGGGCTGGTGTCGCAGGCGACCGGGCGTGGCGAAACGGGCGAGATCCGGCGGGTTTCTGCGGGTTTCGCGCTAGTGAAGTTTTTCACAAGGCATGTTATACTCGCCCTGGCGGCCTACGGTATGATGATCCGTTTGCATCTCGATCCGGTGGGGATGCTGATCGGCGTCACGTCGGCCGTGCTCGCGGCTGCGTTCGAAGCTCGCCGCCGGTGACCCCGTAGAACCAGCTTTGAGGAGGCGTTTGTTGTGAGCACTCGACGGTCCGTACTGTCCTTGATGTTCGTGTTCCTGTTGCTGACGATGGCTTCGCCCGTGTTCGCCCAGACGGACGCCGCGGCGGCCGACAACGGTCTGGTCCAGTGGTCGATCATCACTGCCGGATTTGCCCTCGCCATCGCGGCCGCCGGCGGCGCCATCGGTCAGGGCCGGGCCATTGGTTCCGCCGCCGAAGCGATTGCTCGCAACCCCGGCGCCGTCGGCGAGATCCGCGGCGTCCTGATCCTGGGCCTCGTCCTCATCGAGTCGCTCGTGATCTACGTGCTGCTGGTGACGCTGATCCTGTTCTTCATCAAGCCGTTTGGCGGATAGAGACTGAAGGACGAAGGACGAAGGACGAAGAACTAGAACGGTGAACGGGGAGGGGGAGACGGAACGACGGAACGGGGACGACGGAACGGCACGACCGAGCGACGGATCGACCGAGGCGTCGGTGAGGCTGTCGGACTGAGCGACTGGGCCAATGGCGCGCCCGCGCGTGACGGACCGGACAGGGCGCCGGTCCCAGAGTTCGGCATTGTTGGTGCCGTCGTTCTACGTTCGGTTCCGTCGTTCCCCCGTTTTCCGTTCTTCGTTCTCCATTCTTCGTTCTCCGTTCTAGTTCTTAGTTTTTCGTTCTTAGTCCTTAGTTCCCCTGCCAGCCCCCTCCCCGTGCCGCTCTCCCGCCTCGACCTCCTGCTGCTGCTGATGGTCGTCATCTGGGGGAGTAATTTTTCCGCCATCAAGTACGCGCTGCGGGATTTTCCCGAGATTCCATTCAATGCGCTGCGACTGCTCCTCGCGGCGGCGGTGTTCCTGGGGGCGATGGCGGCGCAGACCCGGCGCGCGATGCCGGAGGCGCTGGCGGCGCCGCGGGTGTCGCATCCGCTCAGCCTCACGCGCCGCGACTGGCTGGTGGTCACGGTGCTGGCGCTGGTCGGCACCGTGCTCTATCAACTGTTCTTCCTCGCTGGCGTGGCCCGCACGAGCGTGGCCAACAGCGCGCTGATTTTCGGCTGCACGCCGGTGTCGGTGGCCATCATGGCGTCGGTGGCGGGACACGAGCGGTTGAATGCGGCGCGCTGGTTCGGGGCCCTGCTGTCGCTGGCCGGCATCTACGCGCTCGTCGGTCATCGCGCCGAGTGGTCCACCGCCACCCTGCTGGGCGATGCGC
Organism: uncultured Acidobacteriota bacterium; assembly: GCA_963707795.1. GTDB lineage: Bacteria > Acidobacteriota > Vicinamibacteria > Vicinamibacterales > UBA2999 > JACCSI01. The sequence continues at coordinate 4,517,472 of OY970174.1, forward strand.
TGGTCTTCGCCGGCATGCTCTGCTGGTCGCTGTATTCCGTTCTCGCGCAGCCGCTGCTGCGGCGGCACTCGCCGCTCGTGGTGACGGGGTGGTCGATGAGCCTGGGGGCCGCGATGTACCTGGTCGTGGCGGCGCGGCCCATGCTGGCGACGAACTGGGCCGCCATTTCGGCGACGAGCTGGGGCCTGATGGCGGCGTCCTCACTGCTCGCCCTCGCCTTCGCGTACATGGTGTGGTACACCGCCGTGCAGAAAATCGGCAGCGCCCGGACGGCGGTGTACAGCAACCTGACGCCGATTGTCGCGATGGCCGTAGCGGCCGTGTGGCTGGGCGAGCGGGTGGGGAAGGGCCAGTTGTTCGGTGCCGCGTTGATTCTGACCGGCATTGCCGTCACCCGAATGCAGGGACGAGCGGTGCGGAGGCCTCTCTAGGCCCGGTGCCCGGTCGCGGGGGTGCGCCCCCTCCAGTTGCACTCCGTCCCTGCTTCTTGTAGATTCAGCCGCGGGACGGGCGGTTCATCCCAGGTACGGGTATCTATCTATCTCGAGCTGGACTCCTGTGGGGGAGTCTGTTGGCGGGTGTGGGCTGCGCCGGCCCACCCCGCCTTTTTTCGATTCCAGCCTTTTGCCGGTGTATTTGGTCCCTTTCCCTTGCTTTCCCACCCCCCCTGCACTAACCTGCTCCACTGATCCCACTACTCGACCCACTCCCGGGGCTTTGACAAGGTTCCTGGCGTCGAGCGTTTCCGAGCACGAGTTGTTGCCGCCCCGCGGAGGCCCCCCAGGCCGCTGCGGCATGTTGTCTTGCAGCAGGAGGAAAAGCGTATGGTCAGTTATCGTCGTTGGCTTGCGGCGGCAGTGTTCTGCCTGTCGTCGGCCACTTTTGCCGGCGCGCAAATCGAGCAGGGCCGCCTGATCGGCACGGTCGCGGACTCGCAGGGCGCCATCCTGCCCGGCGTGACCGTGACCGCCCAGTCACCCGCCCTCATCGGTACCCAGACCGCCGTCACCGAAGTCGACGGCCGGTTCCGGTTCCCGTCGCTCCCCCCCGGGGTCTACACCCTGGTGTACGAGCTGAGCGGGTTCCAGACGGTTCGCCGTGAAGGCGTCAGGCTGGCCCTGGGCCAGACCCTCACCGTCGACCAGACGCTGCAGGTCGCGACCCTGCAGGAAACGGTCACCGTGACCGGCGAGTCGCCGCTGGTCGACGTGTCCTCGACGAAGGTGGGCTCCGAGTTCAGCGCCGAGACGCTGAAGGCGATTCCGTCCGCGACCGACCTCTGGGCGACCCTCAGCCAGGCGCCCGGCGTCCGGATGCTCGGCTTCGACGTCGGCGGCAGCCACAAGAGCCAGCAGACCGGTTACGAGAGCTTCGGCGTCCGCAACCAGAACCGCGTCATCACCGAGGGCGTGGACACGACCGAGGGCACCGGCGGCGCCGGGTTCTACCAGGACTTCTACGCGCACGAGGAGATCTCGGTCAGCGCGGCCGGCGGCGACGTGACGATGATGACGCCGGGCTCGGCGGTCTTCTCCTCGATCAAGAGCGGCGGCAATGCCTTCAAGTCGCTCAATCACCTGTCCTGGGAGGACGGCAGCTTCATCGGCGACAACATCGACGACGATACGGCGCGCCGCGGCTTCACCGGCCAGCCGAACCTCATCTTCTACGAGGCGCACACCGACATCGGCGGCCCGATCCAGCGCGACAAGATCTGGTTCTACGCCGCCTACAACCACTTCAAGATCGACAAGCTGATCTCGGGCGTGGCGCAGGAGTTCAGCGACCTCGGCGTTTTCGACAACGCGACCGCGAAGGGCACCTGGAAGCCGGCCGAGAAGGATACGCTGACCGGGTACTACCAGTGGGGACGCAAGTTCAAGCCGCGCCGCGGCCTCTCGAACACGACCGGCCCGGACTCCATCCTGGCGCAGGACAGCCGCTCGTGGATGTACAACGGGCAGTGGCAGCGCGTGTGGACCAACCGGTTCTTCACCGACCTCAAGGTCGGGCTGTTCGGCTTCGGCTGGCCGATGGCCCCGGCGGTGCCGTTCGACAGCAACCCGCCGCGCGAGGACACCGGCACCGGCGTCTCCACCGGCGCCGGCTGGCTGGCGGGTAGCGCCGGCGGCCCGTTCACCTTCGATCGCAACAAGCCGCAGGTGACGCTGACCTCCACCTATTACCTGCCGGAAAAGGCCGGATCGCACGACATCAAGTTCGGCTTCGAGTGGCTGGACGACCAGTCGAAGTTCGCCAACAACGGCTCCGCTGGCCCGATCTTCTACCGCGACCTCAATGGCGCGGTGGATCTGGTTCGTCTCACCGACCTCGGCACGTTCGGGGACTTCGGCACCGGCTGGACCGGCGCCGACGACCGCAACAAGCGCGCCGCGATCTTCATCCAGGACCGCTGGAGCCTCAACGACCGGTTCAGCCTGACCCTCGGTCTCCGCTACGACCGGCAGGCGCCCTACTACGAGGACTCGATCCGCAACCCGGTCCTCAGCAGCGAGTTCGCCCCGACCACGGTACCGGGCACCACGCTGCTGACCTCGAACAAGATCGTGCCCCGCATCGGCGTCAGCTACGACCCGGGCGGCGACGGACGGTCGGTCATCAAGGGCTTCTATGGCCGCTACTACTTCAACTTCGCCGACCGGTTCTCCAACGTCAACCCCGGCGGCACTAACACGCGGGATTACCGCTTCAACGACCTCAACGGCAACCGTCTCTACGACGGGCCGCAGGAGCGCGGCGCGCTGGTCGCATCGGCCGGCGGCACCAGCACCACGCTCGACCCGGACCTGAAGACCCCGTACGCCGACGAGCTCAGCCTGTCGTTCGAGCGGCAGTTCTGGGGGCAGTCCTCGGCGCGGCTGGCCTACGTGCGCAAGATGACGCGCGACGAGTTCGCCACCTACAACGTCCTGCGCGAGGGCCAGTTCACGGTGCCGCGCAGCACGCCAGTGGTGATTTCGGACTTCGTCAACGGCACGACGGGCACCAGCACCCTGACGCTGTTCGACATCCCGGACGCGCTGCGCGGCCAGGTGCGCAACGTCGTGGCCAACATCCCCGAGTCGGTGGGCGGGGGCGACTACAACTACGACACCGTGCAGTTCGCCTTCAACAAGCGCTTCTCGCGCGGCCTGTTCATCCAGAGCAGCTTCGACTACCAGTGGCGCGACGAGCTCCGGCAGAACAACGCCAGCACCAGCCCGCTGAACTCCGATCCGCTCGGGATCAACTACTTCCAGAACGTGTTCCCCGAGGTGTCGAACCGCCAGGACAGCACGAATTGGCAGGCGCGGCTCCTCGGCCGCTACGTGTTCCCGCAGGAAGTCGGCTTCGCCATCAACCTGCGCTCGCAGAGCGGCTGGCAGTACGCCCGCCTTCTCCGCGTCGCGCTGCCCAACGCCGGCACGCAGACGTTCTTCGCGGAGAACATCGAGAACAACCGGTCGGACCTCAACACCCTGCTCGACTTCCGCGTCGACAAGGCATTCACCTTCGCCAGCCGCTTCCGTTTCAGCGTGATGGCCGACCTGTTCAACGTGCTCAACACGAACAGCGTCACCAACTTCAACCTGCTGAACGGCGCGCAGTACGACCGCGTGATCGCGACGATGGATCCGCGGACGTTCATGCTCGGCTTCCGCTTCGACTTCTAGGGAACGAAGAGCGAAGGACGAAGAACGAGAACGAAGAACGTAGAACGACGGAACGGAACGAAGAACGCCGACGGGGCGGGATTCGTTCCGTTTCGTTTGTACGCCGAGCGGCATCGGCCACCCGACGTGCCCGCGTTCTTCGTTCCTCGTTCTTCGTTCTCGTTCTTCGTCCTTCGTCCTTCGTTCGTTCTTAGTTCTTCTCCCGCCCTATCCCCTCCATCTCCCGTATCTCGCGCGGGTGCTGCGCCGGGGAGGCGCGGGCGAGGAACGCGCCGGCGGCGCGACGGGCCTCGTCCAGCCGCCCCAGGTCGCGCAGCGTGACCGCCAGGTTGAACCACGTGTCGACGTCCTCGGGTTGCAGCGCCACCACCTGCTGCCACGCCTGCACGGCGCCGGCGCGGTCGCCGCGCCGGATCTGCACGTCCGCCAGCGCCCGCCAGCCGTCCGCGAACCGCGGGTGTGTCGCGGTCAGCGTTCGCAGGTCCGCGAGCGCCCTCGCCGCATCCCCGGCCTCCACCGACGCCAGCGCGCGGTTGAACAGGAACCGGGCGGCGTCGGGCGCCAGCGCCACGGCGCGGTCGAACGCGGCGGCGGCCTCGGCGCCACGTCCCCCGGTGGCGCGAGCGACGCCCAGCGTGTTCCACGCCTCCGCCGACGCCTGTGGGTTCTCCACGACGGCGGCCAGCACACGCTCGGCGTCGGCCGCACGGCCGGAGGCGAGCAGCGCGGCGCCGAATCGCTCGCGCAGGCCCAGCGGTGCGTGCGGGGACGCGGCTTCGCGTTCGAGAAGCGATACCGCCTCCGCTGCGCGCCCGCCCTCGAGGAGCATCGAGGCCGCCGTCATCCGCGCCGCGACGAACGCGGGTCGGGCAGCCACGATGGCCAGCAGCTGGTCGACTCCTTCCGGCGACGAGCCGGCGAGGACGTCGAGGAAGCGCTCGTAGAGGGGACGCACCGCCTTTGGATCGTCGGCCGACGTGTACGGACGACCCGCCGCGGGGGGTGACCCCGAGGCATATCCCAGCGCGCGGAGGCGCGCCGCGGCGTCGGCGTCCGGCCCCGCAGTGGTCATCGGAGTCCTCGTGCCGGCGGATGCGCGCAGGCGCTCGGCCATCGCCCGTGCCCGATCGGGTTCGGCAGCGAACCGGTTCTGCTGCTCGGCAGGATCGGCCGCCAGATCGTAGAGCTCGGGATCCGGCGCTTCGACGAACTTCCAGGCGCCTTCGACCAGGGCGGTGAGCGGCGCGGCGCCCGCGGTGAGCCAGCCGTCCAGGGCTTCGAGGTAGGCTGCGCCGGCGCCACGCTGCTGACTCACTTCCCGCAAGGACCGCCCCGGCAGCAGGTCGTCGGCGGGCAGCCCGACGAGGTCGAGGACCGTGGGCACGATGTCGGAGTGCGTGGCCAGGCCCTCGTGGACGCCGTGGCCGATGCCCGGCCCCTGCACGATCAGCGGCACGCGCAGCGTCGTGTCGTAGGCAAAGAGGCCGTGCGTCCGCTCGCCGTGCTCGCCGAGCCCTTCGCCGTGGTCGGCCGTCACCAGGATGAAGGTGCGGGCGAGGGCGCCGCGGGTACGCAGGCGGTCGAGAAACCCTCCCAGCTCGCGATCGACGTACGCGATCTCGTTGTCGTACGGATCGGCGGCCAGCGTCGCCGGCGCGTCGTACGGCGCGTGCGGATCGAACAGGTGGACCCACGCAAACCACGGCGCGGTCAGCGCCTCCTCCGCGGGTCCGAGGATCCAGCGCTCGGCGCTGGCCAGCACGGCGGGAGCGCGACGCTCCGCGAAGGCGAAGTCCTGGGCGAACGTCCGCTCGTCGGGGACGCCGTCGTATTCGTCGAAGCCCTGGTTCAGACCGAAGCGGGCATCGAGGACAAAGGCGCCGACGAATGCCCCGGTCCGATACCCGTCCGCAGCCAGCCGCTCGGCGAGCGTGACCTGCGCCTCGTCGAGGCGAAAGCTGCCGTTGCCGCGGACGCCGTGTTCCGGCGGCGGCACGCCCGTGAGGATCGACGCGTGCGCGGGCAGGGTCAGCGGCGCATGGCTGTAACTGCGCGTGAACGTGCGGCCCTCGCGCATCAGGCGCTCGAGCGCCGGGGCGAGTGACCGCGCGGCTGACGGCGCCAGCCGGTCGGCGCGCACGGTATCGAGGGTGATGAGCAGCACATTGCCCTGTCGCAGCGCCGGTGCCGGCCAAGCCTCGCGACGGCTGCCCAGCATCAGGTACCCCGCGATCAGAATCGAGGCGCCGGCCAGGGCCAGCAGGACGTTGCGGCGCCACGAGGACCCGACGGTCGAACGAGGGGGCCGCGGACGAGGCGTCATCCTCCGGAGGATAGCGCACCTGTCGCACCCGTCCCGCCGCACCCGTCGCACCTGTCGCACCTGTCCCTGTCGCACCCGCTTTTTGACACAATGGTCCGATGGATCCGGCGGTCACCTACGCCAGCTATCTCCACGTCGATGAGCTGCTCGACTTGCAGCGTCCGCGCTCGGATGGGCCCGAGCACGACGAGATGTTGTTCATCGTCATTCACCAGGTCTACGAGCTGTGGTTCAAGGAGATCCTGCACGAGGTCGATCGCGCCTCGGCGCTGCTCGCCGCGGGCGATCCGCACCGCGCCCAGCACACGCTCAAGCGCATCCTGACGATCCTCAAGGTGCTGGTCGCGCAGCTCGACATCCTCGAGACCATGACCCCGCTCGAGTTCCTGTCGTTCCGTGAGCGGCTCGAGGCGGCGAGCGGATTCCAGTCGGACCAGTTTCGCCAGCTCGAGTTCGCGCTGGGCCGCAAATCGCGTCAGGCCATCGACCGTTTTGCCGCTGGCACTCGCGCGCAGGCGGCGCTGGCGCGCCGGTTCGAGCAATCGACCCTGTGGGACGCGTTTCTCGGCTACCTGGCGCGCGAGGGCTACCCGGTGCCGCACGCGGCACTGACCCGTGACGTCACCGCGCCGGTCGAATCGTCGCCGGCACTGCAACAGGTCTTGATCGACGTCTATCGGACCGACCCGAAGAACTCCGAAATCTGCGAGCGCCTCGTCGATCTCGACGAGGGCGTGCAGGAATGGCGGTATCGCCACGTCAAGATGGTGGAGCGGACGATTGGCGTGAAGATGGGGACCGGGCGCTCCGATGGCGCCGCCTACCTGCGCACGACCATCGGGGCCCCGCTCTTTCCGGACCTATGGGAAATCCGTTCGCATCTGTAGGCCTCGCGGTCCACTACACGCGATTCCGCGTCGGCCACCGGCTCCTGCTGACCGGGCATTCCCATCAGGCGTGGCCGGACGTCGCCTTCGACGCGCAGCAGCGGGCGTGGCTGGATGCGGCCGCCCTGGTGGATCGGAAGTGGGAGCGTGCCGCGGCCGTGGCCGACGAGGCCCGCGCCGGGTGGCGGCGGCTGCTCAACGATCCGGCCGCCGACATTGCGCTCGGTCAGAACACCCACGAGCTGGTGGTGCGGCTGTTGTCCGCGGTGCTGCCGGCGCTGGGGACGATGGGCACCTCGCCCGGGCCGGCGTCAGGTCCCGTGCCGGCGGCCAGCGGATTGCCGCCCAGGACGCGGCTGATCACCACGGACGGCGAGTTCCACACGATCCGGCGGCAGCTCGATCGATTGGCCGAAGCCGGCGTCGACGTGATCAAAGTCGCCGCCCGGCCGGCCGACACCCTCGCCGAGCGCCTGGCCGCGGTCGTGGATGATCGCACCGCCTGCGCGCTGGTGTCGTCGGTCTTGTTCGAGACGGCCGAGATCGTGCCGAACCTTCGTGCCGTAGCGGAGGCCTGCGAGCGGCACGGGGCCGCGCTGCTGATCGACGCCTACCATCATCTCAACGTCGTGCCCTTTGCGATCACAGCGATGGGGCTGGACAGCGCGTTCATCGTCGGCGGCGGCTACAAGTACTGTCAGCTCGGTGAGGGCAACTGCTTTTTGCGGGTGCCGCCGCGATGCGAGCTGCGCCCGGTGATCACCGGATGGTTCAGCGAGTTCGATGAGCTCGCCGAGGACAGCCGGTTGTCGCAGGGCGAGGCGGGGGACCCGGGAGCCGCTCGCCGGGTGCCGTACGGTCGCGGCGCCGCCCGGTTCGCCGGCGCGACCTACGATCCGACGGCGCATTACCGCGCCGCGGCGGTCTTCGCGTTTCATCAGCGCATGGCGATGGACGCCGATCGTCTGCGCGCCGCGAGCCTGCACCAGGTCGGCATGCTGGCCCGGCGTATCGAGGCGCTCGACCTTCCGCCCGCGGTGGCCACCATCGAGCCGATCCCGCCGGAACGCCGCGCCGGGTTCCTTGCCATCCGCTGCGCGGACGCAGCACGACTGGTCGCGCGGCTGCAGGCCCGCGGCGTCTTCGCCGACTCGCGCGGCGACATGCTGCGTCTCGGTCCGGCGCCCTACGTGTCGGATCAGCAGTTGATCGAGGCTACCGACATCCTGCGCCAGGTCATCAAGCGCTGAGACGTCCCCGCCAACCGCCCGATGGCGCCCGACCTCCTGTCCGTCACGGGGACCCAGCAATCCAACGGTTTGAAATGTCCGCCTTCGAAACAATGGATTAGGTCGGACACCCGTCCGTGGCGGTCGTTGCGCGCCAGCGGTAACGTGCTGTGCCACTGCAGGTTACCGTGTGTATCCGGAATGCGTCACGACGGCACAGCCCTTGCTCAAAAGCCGATACCCACAGGAGGCGTTCTTGGGCAGCATGGTGGCCGACGGCCCCATGCGCGATGGGTTCGAGCCAGGCTGGCTAGGCCAACGGCTCGTGGCCGGTGCGGGATGGAGGATTCCAAACCGGATTTGTGAAAAGGGGATCGTTGGGTCCCCTTGTTTTTTTTGTGGGGTCGGCGGCCCTCGACGGCCCCGCGGCACTGCTATCCTGCGGCCTGATGACGACCGGGCACCGCCTGCTCAGCGCCAGCGCAGCCCTGTTCCTGATCACCTTCACGGTGCGTGCGGCGTCGCCCGTGACGCGGTCGGACGCACAGCACGAACAGGCGATGGACACGCACGTCCCGACCCTGCCCGCCACGACCGCTGTCGACTACCTGGGCTCGGCCTCGTGCGCGCGCTGCCACCAGGAGGACTTCGACCAGTGGCAGCGTTCGCTGCACATTCGCATGACCAAGCCCATCGCGGAGGCGACGGTGCTCGGCGACTTCGGCGAGGGCGTCCGCTTCGCGGCGCACGGTCGGGCCTACGAGTTCGGGCGCCGCGGGTCGCAGCCGTTCGTTCGCGTGCGCTTCGGCGATCGCCCGGCGGAGACGTTCACCGTCGACTACACGCTGGGGCACAAGCGCTATCAGGGCTATCTGTCGCGGCTGCCCGACGGGCGGATGTACGTGCTCCCGGCGTTCTGGCACGTCGACAGCCGTCGCTGGGTGGACTGGAAGGAGATCACCCCAATCCCGGATGGGGCGCACGATCTGCGTCAGATCTGGAACACCAACTGCTTCAACTGCCACGCCACCAACCTGGTGCAGGGATTCGATCCGGCGACCGCGCGCTACGAGACGCGGTGGACCGAGATGGGGATCGGGTGCGAGGCGTGCCACGGTCCGGGCCGCCCGCACGTCGAGCTGATGGACGCGTGGGAGAAGAATCCGGCGTCGAAGCCGGCCTACGACAACAGCGCCTCGAACCGGGACCTCAGCGGCATCCTGAAGATCTTCTCGCCGCGCAGCGCGCCGCCACGCCAGACCTACGATACGTGTGCCTATTGCCACGGCAACAAGGAGAACGTGTTCGTCGGTTTTCGCGGAGGCGATCGGTATGACGATTACGCGCTGCCGTTCCTGATCAGCGCGCCCATTCCGGCCAACGATCTGCAGGGAGAGTTCTGGCCGGATGGCCGACCGAACCGGTTCAACCGCCCGCAGGCGCTGACCATCACCGGCTGCTTCAAATCGGGGCAGGCCGTGTGCACCAGCTGCCACGTGGCGCATGGCTCGCGCCATCCGTTCTCGCTGAAGCTCAACATCACGCAGGGGCGCAACGGCGATCTGCTGTGCACGCAGTGTCACACCACGCTCGCGCCGGGACCGAAGCCGACGATCGTCGCGCCGCTCGCGGACGCCGAGATCGAGAAGCACACCTTCCACTCCGCGGTGTCCGCCGGCAGCCGCTGCATCGGCTGCCACATGAGCGACGTCAACTGGCGTCTGCTCATCCGGCGGCGCGACCATACCTTCCAGGCCCCGGTCCCGGAAATCACCGTCGCGTTCGGCGTCCCCAACGCGTGCACGACCTGCCACGACGACCGGTCGCCGGAGTGGGCGGCGCGGCAGATGGACCAGTGGTGGGGCGACGGGGCGCGGCGGCAGGCGTCGCTGTCGCTCGCCGACACCATGTATCGCGCCGGGTCTGGCGACCCGGCGGTGCTGCCCGACCTCGCCCGGCTGGCGGTCGATCGCTCGCAGGGGCTCCTGGTCCGCGCCAGCGCGGTGGAGTTCATGGCGCAGCTCGCGTCGGGGACCGCGGGCGCGGCGGCCAGCGAGCTGCAGAGCCAGACGTCCTTCGGCCATCCGTCGACGCCGGGCGACCCCGGTGCGAGCCGGACCAAGGTCACGCTGTCGCCGGCACAGGTGAACGCGTTGATTGGCGCCGCGTCCGATCCCGAAGCGATCGTGCGTGCGCAGGCGGTGATGGCGTTGCTCGCCACTGGCGATCGCGATCGCGTGGTCACCCCGATTGCCGCGCGACTCGCCGACACCTCGCGCGTCGTCCGCGCCCGGGCGGCCGAGGCGCTCCTCACCTTCGGCATTGCGCGGCTGCCGGGCGCCGCCGGTGACGTGCTGGAGCGGGCGCAGGACGAATACGCGATGTCGCTGGGGCAGTTTCCCGATGCGGCGTCGAATCACGCCGCGCTCGCCTGGCTGGACGTGGAACGGGACCGGCTGGCGCCGGCGACGGCGGCGCTGGATGCCGCCATACGGCTCGACCCGCGCGCGGCGCGCCCCCTGGTGATCAAGGGCGTGATCGCCGCGCGTGCCGGCCGCTTCGGCGAAGCGGCTGATCTCTGGCGCCGTGCCCGGACGCTGGAGCCGGGCTACCCGAACATCGACCGGCTCATCGCCGAAGCCGAGAAACGGAAGTAGCCGGCCCGGACCGGCGCAAGAAGCCTACCCCTTCTTGAGCTGCTCGATGAGACCCTTCGCCTGAACCGCCTCGGGAGAATTGGGATCGACGGCGATCACCTTTTCCATCAGTTCGAGGGCGCTCTTGGTGTCGGCCTTCTGCAGGTGCCCGAGGCCGAGCTTGAACAGCGGCTTGCCCCAGTTCGGATCGGTGTCGATCGCGCGCTGGTACCACTTCATCGCTTCGTCGGTTTCGCCCTTGGCGAACTTGACCTCGCCGAGGTTGTAGAACACCTCGCGGCTGGCGCCGAGGCCCTGCGCCGCTTCGCCCAAGGTCGCTTCCGCCGCGGCGAAGTCACCCTTCTCGAGATTGGTCATGCCGATCTCGATCTTGGCGCGCTCGTTGGTGGGGTCGGCCTCGAGGACCTTCTTGTACGTCGCCAGCGCCGCGTCGTAGTCCTTCTTCATGCGCTGTGCGCGGCCGATCTGCATGTTGATCATCGTCAGCGCCGGCGTCTTGGTGAGGATCGCCTCGTACGCGGTGATGGCGGCGTCGTACTGCTGCTTGTTCATCAGGTCTTCGGCGGCCTGCAGCTCCGCCTGCAGTTCCTTGGTGTCGACGCCGGCGAGGGCGCCAGCCGGGCCGGAGGCGCCGGGGGCGAGGGTAATTTCGACGGGAGGGTTGGGCGTCCCGATGGTGCGCACGGTCAGGCTGCCGCCGCCGGGCGTGAAGCCGGGCGCCGACGCGGTGATCTTCCACTGGCCGGACCGCAATCCGATGATCGAGAACCGTCCCCGGTCGTCGGTGGTCGCCGTGAACGAGGGCGGCGACGCCGCGGGGTTCTCGGCGACGACGGTGGCGCCCTTGATGGGCTCGCCCTTTTCGTCCTTGACCGTACCGCCAACGCGGCCTGTCTGGGCCGCCGCCGGCAGCGCGCTCACGATCAGCGCCGCCACGATGGCGAGTGCCGTCAGCAGCGTTCTGGCGTCACGCATAGCTTGGTTCTCCTGAAAAATAGGGCCTAACTCTATGTTAGCTTGGGGCTTATTAGCGTATCACGACAGGCGTCAGCCGACCGGTGGGGGTGGATCTCTATGAAGACGCTGGCTCTCGTCGTCCTCGTCAGCATGCTCGCGGCCAGCGTACATGGTCAGCGCGCACGGCTGCAACCGGGCGGCACGTCCGATTTCGCGGCCGTCGATCGACTGGTCGGCGAGGCGATCGCCGCCGGTCAGACGCCGGGCGCCGTGGTGCTGGTCGGACGGGGCGACGAAGTGGTGTTCGAGAAGGCGTACGGGCAGCGTGCGGTCGCGCCGTCGGCCGAGCCGATGACGCTCGACACGATCTTCGACCTCGCGTCGCTGACCAAGGTGATCGCGACGACCACCGCCGTCATGCAGCTGCTCGAGCAGGGCCGGATCCGGCTGAACGATCCGGTGGCGGCGTTCATCCCGGGCTTCGAGCGGCACGGCAAGAACGCCATCACGGTCCGCCACCTGCTGACCCACGTGTCCGGCCTCCGGCCGGACGTCGATCTCGCAGATCCCTGGGAGGGGCAGGAGACGGCGATCGAGCTGGCGCGGGCGGAGGTGCCGACCTCGGCGCCGGGCGAGCGGTTCGTCTACAGCGACATCAACTTCTTCCTGCTCGGCGAGATCGTGGCCCGCGTGTCCGGCCTGACGCTCGACGCGTATGTCGCGCGCGAGATCTTTCGGCCCCTGGCGATGACCGACACCGGCTTCAACCCGCCGGCAGCAGTGCGCGCCCGCGTGGCGCCGAGCGAGCGCTGCGATCACCTGTCGGCGTGGCCGTGCAATACGCCCGGCGCCGTGCCGCTTCGCGGCCTCGTCCACGACCCCACCGCGCGCCGCATGCAGGGGGTGGCCGGGCATGCCGGCCTCTTCGGCACGGCGCGCGACCTGTCCCGCTTCGCGCGGATGCTGCTCGGCGGCGGGCGGCTCGACGATGTCCGCGTGCTGGCGCCGCCGACCGTCGCCAAGATGACCTCGCCTGCGACGCCGGCCGGCATGGTAAGCGTGCGCGGCCTCGGCTGGGACATCGATACGTCGTTCTCGTCGAACCGCGGCGAGCTGTTTCCCATCGGCTCGTATGGGCACACCGGGTTCACCGGGACGTCGATCTGGGTCGATCCGCAGTCGCGCGCCTACGTCATTTTCCTCTCGAACCGCCTGCATCCCGATGGCAAGGGAGACGTGACGCCGCTGCGAGGCCGTGTCGCGACCGCCGCCGCCGCGGCGCTGGGATTCTCACCCGCCGCCGGCCCGGCCGATGCGACTCCGGTGCGCATGACCGGCACCGACTTCGGCGCCGCTGCCGTCACGGCGAGGGCCACACCGGCGGCGCCCGCCGAGCCGGTGGCGCCGGGAATCGACGTCCTCGCCCGCGACGGCTTCGCGGCGCTCAAGGGCAAGCGGGTCGGCCTGGTGACCAACCACACCGGCCTGGCGGCGGACGGCGCCAGCACCATCGACGTGATCCACAAGGCGGCCGGCGTCCGGCTGGCGGCCCTGTTCAGCCCCGAGCACGGGATCCGCGGCCTCCTCGACGACAACGTGCCCTCGTCGCGCGACGAGCGCACCGGCCTGCCCATTCACTCGCTCTACGGCGAGACCCGGCGTCCGACCGATGCGATGCTCGAGGGTCTCGACGTGCTCGTCGTCGATCTCCAGGACATCGGCGCGCGCTTCTACACCTACACCGCGACACTGGGCTACGTGCTGGAGGAGGCGGCGCGGCGCAAGCTCGAAGTGGTGGTGCTCGATCGCCCGAACCCCATCAACGGCTGGCAGATCGAGGGTCCGGCGGCCGAGGAGGAGGCGTTCATCTCCTACCTGCCGGCGATGCCGGTCCGTCATGGCATGACGCTGGGCGAGCTGGCGCGCCTGTTCAACGGGGAGAAGAAGATCGGCGCGGCGCTGACCGTCGTGCCGGCGGCGAACTGGCGGCGCGACGACTGGTTCGACCAGACCGGGCTGACCTGGATCAACCCGTCGCCGAACATGCGCAACATGAACCAGGCGACGCTGTATCCGGGAATCGGCGCGCTGGAATACTCGAACATCTCCGTCGGCCGGGGCACCGCGCAGCCGTTCGAGCAGCTGGGGGCGCCCTGGATGGATGGCCGGGCGCTGGCCGCGGCGCTCAACGCCCGCGCCCTGCCGGGGATCCGCTTCTACCCGGTGACGTTCACGCCCACCGCCAGCAAGTACGCTGGGACCGCCTGCCAGGGCGTGTTCATGGTGGTCACCAACCGCACCGCGCTGCAGCCGGTGCGCGTCGGGCTGGAGATCGCGTCGGCGCTGTGGAAGCTGCATGGGACGGCGTATGCGATGGAGACCACCGCCCGCCTGCTGGGGTCGCGCGAGGCGCTGGAGCGCGTGCAGGCCGGCGAGGATCCCGCCACCGTCGCCGCCGGCTGGGCCGCCGCCGAAGCCCGCTGGCGCCAGCGCCGCGCCCCGTATCTGCTCTACCGCTGAGGAAAAGGGGTCGGGTCTATTTCAAAATTCTGCGTACCGTTCGCGTGTCCGCGGCCGAGCGATCAACCAAACTGATACAACATCACATAAATCACCACCCCGGTGACCGACACGAACAGCCAGATGGGCAGCGTCCAGCGCGCGATGGCTCGATGCCGATCGAACCGCCGTGACAGTGCGCGCGACAGCGTCACCAGCGCCAGCGGCAGAATCGTTGCCGCCAGGATCACGTGCGGGATGAGAATCGCGAAATAGACGAGGCGGGCGATGCCGGTCCCGCGAAACGGCACCGAGCCGACGTTCGCGTGATAGATCAGATACGAGATCAGGAACAGGCCTGACGTCACGAACGCCGCCAGCATGCACGCGCGGTGCGCCGCGATGCGCCGCCGGCGGATGAGCACCCAGCCGGTCGCGAGAAACACCGTCGCGACGCCGTTCAGCGACGCATTGAGCGCCGGCAGATCGCCGTAGCTCATCGCGCGATGTGCTGGAAGTGATCGACCAGCAGGACGACCCACAGCAGCGGCAGATACAGGATGGTCCCGAAGAACAGCCGCCGGGCCGCCGGCATGCTGCGCGCGCTGGCAAACTCCAGGCTGAGCACGATGACGATGGCGCCGAGCACCATCGCGCCGACCAGATAGTAGGCGCTGGCCAGACCGACCGCCGTCGGGAGAAAGCTCACCGGGATCAGCCCCGCGGCGTAGAGCACCGCCTGGTGCGCCGTGGTCCGCCCGTCAGGCTGGATGACCGGCAGCAGCGGCATGCCGGCGCGCGCGTAGTCGTCGCGGAACATCCACGCGATGGCGAGGAAGTGCGGCATCTGCCACATGAACACGATGCCGAACAGCACCCACCCCTCGATCGACAGCGTGTTGGTCGCTGCCGTCCAGCCGATCACCGCCGGCAGCGCGCCGGGCACGGCACCGACGATGGTCGAGAGCGACGTGCGCACCTTGAGCGGCGTGTAGAAAAACACGTAGCTCACCAGCGTCGCGCCGGCGACCGCCGCGGTCAGCAGGTTCACCCCCCAGGCCAGCTCGGCGATCCCGAAGCCGGTGAGCGCGATCCCGAACGACAGCGCATCCTGCGGGTGCAGGCGCGCGTCCGGCAGCGGCCGCCGCCGCGTCCGGCGCATCAATCGATCGGTGTCGCGTTCCCAGTGCTGATTGAGGGCCGCCGCCCCGCCGGCCACCAGCGCCGTGCCGACGATGGTATGGAGCAGCCTGGCCCACGACAGCTCGTGCCCGCCGCCCAGGAAGTACGCCGCCGCGCTCGTCGCCAGCACCAGCAGGTTGAGGCGCGGTTTGGTGAGCGAGACGAAGTCCGCCGCGCGTGACGGCGAGCCAGCCCGCTCGCCCGATGCGTCGTAGGCCGCCGCGCTCCCCGGCTTCACGTCACGACACCGCGTAGCGGAACGTCAGGTCCGCCGTGTCCTGCGCCGCGATGGTGACCTGCTCGGTCCGGGTCCCGAGCCGCTCGTGCCAGGTTTCGATCGTGTACGTCCCCGGCGGCAACCGCGGAATCGTGAACCGCCCGTTCTCGTCCGACACCGCGAAGAAGGGATGCTCGAGCACGCCGACGTACGCATTCATCCACGCGTGGACGTTGCACTTGACCGGCACCATCACCTCGCGCGTCGAGAACGTGCGCCGGATCTCCATGCCCTGGATTGGCGTGCCGACGTCGAAGGGCTGGTTGATCTGCGGGTCGGCGCGGACGTTGTGCAGCAGCGGGTCGCTGTTGCGAATCGTCAGCGGCTGACCGACCTGGATGCCGAGCACGCGCGGCACGTAGCGGCACTGGTGCTGATCGAGCACCACCGGGGTGGGCGGCACGGGATAGAGGCTCGGCGCCAGGCCGTCCTTCACGTAGACGAAGACGTTCTGGACCGCGCTGTCCGCGCCCATCACGATGTACTCCGTCTGCCGCTCTTCTCCCGCGGCGAGTGCCGCGCACTTGGGGTCGCCGTCGAGGCGAATCACTTCCGACGGCGGCGGCGTGCCATCGAGCACGATGCGGCCCGTGAGCGTCCCCACGGTGGCCGGATCCACGGCAGCGGCGGGGGCAGGCGGAGGGGCGTCAGGGGCGCCGCAGCCGGCGAGGAAGGCGGCGGCGAGCAGACAAGCAAGCCATTTCACGATGAACCAATTATGTCACTTACCCATTTCGCGGTGCCGCGTGCGCCACGCGGACCGATTCGCGCGGCGGCCGTTCACTTGCGGTCCGGCGCCTGGCCGCCGGCTTCGCGGATCTTCCGGAACATCCGGTCCTCCATCCAGTGCGGATCCCACCACTCGACCGGGTTCACCGCGACGCCGTTCACCAGCATCGTGAAGTGCAGGTGGTCTCCGCCGGCGAGACCGGTGACGCCCGTGCGGCCCAGGGTGTCGCCCTTTTCGACGGCGGCGCCAGCGGCCACGTCGATCGTCGACAAGTGCGCGTACAGCGACTGGACGCCGAGCCCGTGGTCGACGATGACGCAGTTGCCGTAGATGCCGAGATAGTCGGCGAAGAGCACGACACCGCGGTTCGCCGAGCGCACCGGCGCCTGCTGCAACGACGCCAGGTCGAACCCGAGGTGGACCTGCTGGTCGATCTCCGTGCCGTTGTGGAAATAGGTCCGAAAGTCCGCGAAGCGGGACTGCACGGCGGTGTTGCCGAGCTGTGAGAATGCCTCGCGCCACAGCATCTCCGGCCGCGTCTTGGCGGCGAGCGCGGCGATCGCCTCGTTGTTCTTCGTGCGCAGGCCGCGGTTGATCGTCAGGTACCCCTTCACCAGATCGCCGGTGTCGATGCCCGCGCCGGGCGTGTTCTGTGCGATGGCCGGCACCACCCGCTGCAGGAACCCATCGTCCACCACGATGCGCGACTTGGCGAACGGGCGGGGAAAGGCGCGTCGTTCGAGCGGCGTGGTCGCTTCGTTGCCGGCGACGTCGCGCGCGTAGAGGGAGACGGGCGTGTTGAGCTCCTGGTCGTAGCCGAGCACGAAGAAGCCGACACGCACGGCCGGGTCCTGGATGCCGACGCTGCCGCCGGGGAACGCCGGGTACGCCACCGTTCCCACCCGGACGCCGGCCGTGACATCCGGCGGCGTGGCCCGGAACACGACGAACTCGGCGCCGCCATGGTTGACGAAATGGTGCAGCGAGAGGACGCCGACGCGCGGGGGTTCGAGGCGCACCTCGAGATCGCGGGTGATCGACGTCTCGATCGTCCGGACGCCGTAGAACACCGGCCGTGACGCACGGATCGTCAGGCGCGCCGGCCCGGCCTTGAGGTCGGGCAGCGCCTGCTTGCCGATCGGACGGATCACCCACAGCCGGTTGGCGGCGTCGGTTTTCACGTCGGCCGTCTGCGGCTGCGCCGGGTCGTTCGAGAACACGACCGTGCGCTGGCCCTCCTGTTCGAGCACGGCTTCCACCTGCGCCAGATTTCCGCCCGGGGCGTCCACGAAGAACTCGAGCTGCGAGACCTGGCCGACGTATTTTTCCGGCGACCGCACGTCCAGCGACGGCCCCGCCTGCCTCCCGGCCAGGACGTAGCCGGCACCGGCCACGATGGCACCGAGGACGAGGAGGAACAGTAGAGCTCGAATCAGGAAGCGCATCCGTCGATGATAGCGGGGAAGCCGAGCGGGGAAGTGGAGTAGAGCGGGGGAACTGAGGGGTGGGGCGTGGTTGGGAGCGGAGACGGGCGGAGCTTTGATATAATTGAACGTTCGCTCGACCCGTGCCGGTATCGTCTAGGGGTCAGGACACGTGGTTCTCAGCCACGGGACCGGGGTTCGAATCCCCGTACCGGTACCAACTCTCTCAGTTCTTCCATCCGAACTGCTTCCACGTTTTTTCGCCGCGCCATCGGCAGCTTGGCCATCCGGCTCGCCCGGCCGATCTTGAAAAACTCTTGAACCTTCGTGGCACGACGGCACGGCCGCGGAGTCGTTGATTCCGCGGGACTTGTTTCGGGTGCCCCGGGCGGGCACAATGCCGGCTGGGTGGAGGTTGTGGCCCGAATGCGGGGAGCCGTCGCCGAGTCGGACCCGTGGGATACCGCCTTCCGCCAATATGAGGGTTAGATTGCATTGGATTATGCCGGTGAGACTGGTAACTCAGGACACAGCGTTGTGAAGGAGTTGAACGTCAGGAACCTGACCTTGATGGCGCTCGTCGCCTGTTGCTTTGTGCAGATCGGCGCGCAGTTGTATGCGCTGTCCGTAGTAGCCAGCACCGTTTCGGCGGCTCCACCGCGTTCGTTTGCGATGCTTCAGGGGGAATACGGTTACGACAGCAGCGCCTTCTGGAACACGGTCCCCGCGATCACCTTCGTACTGTTCGTCATCGCCCTGGGTGCTAACTGGAAGACCCCGCGCCGGAGCCTGTTGCTTGTGGCACTGACGTTGTTCGTCATCGGGGGCCTCGTGGCCGGCTTCTATTTGGAGCCGGTCTTCGATGAAATGAAGGCGATAGGATTTCGAGACGAAGTCGATCCGGTGTTACAGAGCCGAGCGGCGAGGTGGTACGCCCTCGACTGGTCCGTGTGGGTGGTCGGAGCGGTTGCCGGACTGACCCTTTTGCTCGCTCTCATCCGCCCCGTGTCCGCACTAAGGGAGCCTCAGTAAAGCAGTTCTCACAACCGGCGCAATCTAACAGCGCGCTGGAGCCGACAGCGCATCTTGGAACAGAGCGCGAACGCGCCGCGGCTGAACGGCGGTCGTCAGACCGCTACACGGAGATCTAGCCAACCAGCTCAAACAGACCATCGAGCACTCGGGCGAGTTCTTCGTCAGAGGCGCGTCCCAATCGTTTGCCGATCCGTTCGGTCGACACCGTCCGAATCTGGCTGATCTTCACCCACGAACGCTTGGGCAACGTCCCCGTCAACTCCAGGGTCAACGGATAGCCGGCACGCGGTTCCTGGCTGGTGAGCGCCACCGCGATTACCGTGCCCGAGCGCTCGTTGAAGACATCGTGGCTCAGCACGAGGACCGGGCGCTGGCCGGCCTGTTCGTGGCCCCGCAGCGGGTTCAGATCCGCCCACCGAACCTCACCCCTCAGTCTTCGGGCCATGACGGGGCGACCGCACTCGCCACTCACACGAAGGTGGCCCGCCACAGCTCGCGGTGAATTCAGGCCAGCGAAGGTGGGCTGTCAGTACGTTCGCACCGAGCGCCGCTGCCTCATTCGATCCGGCGCAACTCCTCGCGGAAGCGAAGCTGCCAGGTGCGCCCGCCATCCGATGAGCGCTCGCTGATGCGATACGCACGCCCGGGGCCGTCGGGCAGCACCGCCTGCCGCGACAGGTAGCGATCGCCCGCGACGTCGAACTCCTTGAACATGTACCAGTGGTCGCCGACGCGCCGGCCTTCCCACATCTGGAACAGGCCGTTGTCGCTGATCCACACGTACATCCATCGGCCGGCGGTCTTGTCCCAGGCGCGAAACGCGCGCGCGGCGATCCCGCCGCTCCACGTTTCTTCGAGCGCTGCCGGGTGCACGCTGCGCGTGACGGCGAACGTGGTACCCGCGGGGTCGAGGACGTTATCTTTCACGACGCGCCACTGCCCCACCCAGAAGTCGTAGTAGTGCGTCTCGGCGCTCTCCACCAGAGGCAGGACGTCCTGCCGCGCGGTCGCCGTCACCCATCCGGCCGAGCCCGCCGCCAGCGCAAGGCAGAAGGTCACGCCGTGCAGGATTCGTCGACGCATCTCACCGAGCCCGTGTGGGAGCCGGAGGGAGATCGGTGAAGGCGAGCGAATTCACGATGCGCCACTTGTCCTCCTGCCGGGCCAGGTGCAGGTAGGTCGTCGTGCGCCCGAGCACGAGCGCCGCGGCGGCGATGTCCGCATCCACGCCGTGCACGGTGATGCGCGCCTCGGCCAGGGTGCCGGACGATGTAATTTGTCCTGCGGCCAGACCCACGGCCACGGTTTCGGGATTCTGATCGCGCACGATCCGCGGGCGGTTCTGCGGCGGCTGCGCCAGGGCGCGCACCCGGGCCAGCGGATGCATCACGGCGAGCAGGGCCTTGGGATCTGCGGTGGTGAGCGCGGTGGCGTAATCACGCACCGCCTGCGCCACGGCGCTGGCGTCGGCCGCTGAGGCCCCGGCGGCCGCTGCTGGGGGGACGTGCCACAACACGCTCAGGATCTGCCACCGGCCGTTGCTCTTGACCAGGTGCAGGTAATCGTTGAACTGCACCGTGAACACGCGCGCCGACGCGACGCCGCCGTGGACGTCGAGCACTTCGGTGGTGATGTGCCGCCCGGCGGCCGGCACCTTGGCGCCGTTGGCGGCGTCGATCAGCATCTCCGCGTTCATCTCCACCAGGTACGGCGCCACGCCGGGGCGCACCGCCAGGCCGCGCTTGGTGAGAACGGGCGACAACGCGCGGGTCATACGGGCCGGCTCACCGCCGTAGTAGCCCTCCGCGTAATCGAGTGCGGTGGTCACGATCGCGGCCTTCTCGGCCTCGAGCGACGCGTGGTCCTGGGCGGAGAGCAGCGTCACACCGGTCGCGAGCAGCGAGACGCACACCAGCCGTGTCGGTATCATGCAGCCTCCCGGATCCCGTTCGCCGCGCGCCACGTTGGCCGCCGGGCCAGCGTGGGCCTGCGTTGTGTACAGCGCGCGGGATGAAGGGCGTGGTAACCCCGGTCCCACCGGGACCTGTTCGTCACTGACGAGACACGAACGTCCGCAGCTGCCGCTCGACGGGCGCCGGCTGTTCGACCGGCAGCCGAGCCCGCCGACCACCATCAGGTGAAGCTCGCTGATGTCCCGTCGATCGAGAGGAACACTAGCATGCAGTTCGCACCGCCAGCAGGCGTGGATCGGACCCAAATCGCCGCCGACCCGTGACGCACGGCGCGTTCGTGGGGACCAGCGCCGCTGGTCCCTGCAAAACAGGCGGCGAAACGAACCCGGACGCTGCTGCTATCATCCGGCGCAACGCTCGACGCGGCGCCGCCTGCGGCACCTGCGTGGCCGGTCGCGCGTCGGCCGCGCGCGGCTTGCGCGGTGGGGAGACGTGGCGGCCGTCCACACCAGACCGTTCGGCAGCTCGCCGAGACGCCGAGCCGCCCAGCATCGGCGATGGTAATCTCCCGGCGTGCGCGCGCTCGTCCTCGACTCCCGCCAATCGCTGTCACTGGCCGCCCGGCCGATTCCCGCGCCCGGCGATGAGTGCCTCGTTCGCGTGACCGCGGCCGGCATCTGCGGTACGGACCTCGAGCTGCTGCGCGGCTACGGCGGGTTCAGCGGCGTCCCCGGCCACGAGTTCGTCGGCCTCGTCGAAGCCGGCCCGCCCGACTGGATCGGCCGGCGCGTCGTCGGCGAAATCACCGTCGGGTGCGGGGCGTGCGAAGCCTGCCGGCGCGCGGGGCGCGGCCACTGCGAGCGGCGGACCGTCCTGGGAATCCGCGGGAGGGACGGCGCCTTCGCCGAGTATCTGAGATTGCCGGCGGCCAACCTGCACGCGGTGCCGGCCGCGCTCGACGATCTCACCGCGGTGTTCGTCGAGCCGGCGGCGGCTGCCTGCCGGGTGGCGGAACAGGTCGCCATCGATGCGGACACGCGCGCCGCGGTGGTCGGCCCGGGCCGCCTCGGTCTCCTCGTCGCCCAGGTCCTGCGTCTGCACGGCGCCGAGGTGACCGTGATCGGCCGCGGTGAAGCGCGTTGCGCGACCGCCGCGCGCCTGGGTTTCGAGACCGCCGTCGTCACGACAGCCAACCTTCAGCGGCGCTTCGACCTCGTGGTGGACGCCACCGGGTCCCCGGCCGGTTTTGCCGCCGCGAGCGCGCTCGTCCGCCCGCGCGGGACGCTCGTCGTCAAGTCCACCATCCACGGGGAGACGCCGGTTGCGCTGTCGCCGCTCGTCGTGGACGAGATCACGGTCATCGGATCGCGTTGCGGTCCTTTCGCGCGCGCGATCGATCTGCTCGCCTCGGGCGGCCTGGAGGTCGGCTCGCTCGTCGCCGCGACGCACCCGCTGGAACGGTTCGCCGAGGCGTTCGCCGAGGCGCGCCGCGGGCGAAAGGTCATCCTGCTGCCGGCGGCGTGAGGGCGTGAAGGGCTGCCAGGAGGACTTATTCCGGCGCTGCTCGCGCCCGATGCCATTTTGCCTTGCACACTCATTCGCCGGCGCCCTTCAGGTCGCCAGGCGTCCTGCCGATAGAATTCAGGAGCGGTCCAGCCGCCAAGCTCGAACGGACTCGTTGCCCGGCCGCGCTGGACTGGCCCCCACGTGTGACTCGCACCGGATCACCGACCGGACACGCGTGTGTCGGTGAACGCAGCCGGGCGGGTATCCATGAACCGTACGATCCTGATACTGACGCTCGTCAGTTCCATCCTGACCCTCCACGCCGCGGGACCGGCCCCGTCGACCCTCCGCGCCAGCGCCCTCGTCGGGGCGACTGCGCCGGCGGTCGCGCAAGACACACCCGGCGCGCCGGATAACCTGACGGTGCTGGCGCAGAGCGGCGGCACGGTCACGCTGGGCTGGACGCCTGCCGCCGCCGGACCGGCCCCGACGGGCTATCTGCTCGAGGGCGGTCTCGCCCCCGGAGAGGTGATCGCGAGCGTGCCCACTGTCGGCACGGCGCCGAGGGCGACCCTCGAGGTGCCTGCCGGCGCGTTCTTCGTCCGCGTCCACGCGCTGGCGGGAACCGCGCGCGGCCCGGCGTCGAATGAGATCCCGTTGTTCGTCGGCGTGCCCGAGCCTCCGTCCGCGCCCGCGAACCTGCTCGGGATGGTGAGCGGCTCGAGCCTGGCGCTGTCGTGGACCCACACGTTCGCCGGCGGTGTGCCGACCGAGCAGTGGTTGAGCGTGGCCGGCGCGATCTCGGCCGTGCTGCCGCTCCCGCCGGGCGATTCATTCGCGTACTCGGGCGTGCCCCCGGGAACCTACACGCTCAGCGTGATCGCCGCGAACGCGAGCGGGATGAGCGCGCCGTCGAATGCGGTGACGCTCACGCTGCCGGGTACGTGCAGCGGGCCGCCGGGCGCGCCGGTGGATTTCCAGGCGTGGCAGCAGGACTCCACCATCTTCGTCTCGTGGCGGCCCCCCGCTTCAGGTCCGGCAGTCAGCAACTACACGGTCCGCGTGAGCGGGGCGGCGGTAGCGTCGGTGGAGACGACCAGCCGCATGATCGCCGGTACCGTCGGCCCCGGGCAGTACGCGATCAGCGTCGTCGCCAACAACGCGTGCGGTCATGGCCCCGCCGCGCCTGCGGCGCCGGCATGGACCGCCGCCGTGACACAGGGCGCCGATCGTTTCGTGCACTGGATGCCGGCGCCCGGAGCCGCGGGCTATCGCGTCTATTGGTCCACGTCGAGGCAGGCGCTGCAGGCGTTGAGCCCGACGGTCGGCTTCGCCGACGTGGCGAGCCCGCCACTGCTCGTGCCGGCTGGCGATCCCACGCAGCCTGTCTACTATCGCGTGCACGCCACCCACGGTCCGGTCGTCAGCGCCGGTGGGCCGCTGGCGGTCGCGACCACGTTCGACCGCGTGGACTACCCCGACTGGCCGGGCAGCGTGACGCCGGCGCTGATCGACGCCAACCAGGACGGCTGTCTGGACATGGTCGGGGCCTGGGGCACGTGCGACGGGTTGTTCCAGCGCTATCCGCTCGCGGCGGCTGGACTGCAGGGACTCGAGGCGGCAGGACGCAGCACCCGCGACTCGCGGTTCGCGGACTTTACCGGCGACGGCATCATCGATATCTTCACCAACGTCTACGCGCAGGCGGACGACCCGCTCTCCTCGGCCATCCTTCACGTTGGCAACGGCCACGGCGGCTTCACCGAGGATCCCGGCGTGGCGGCGATGGCGATCCGCGGCTTCGGGGAAACGGTCCTCGCCGCGGACTTCGACAACGACGGCGACGTGGACATCTTCGTCCCCAATTACACCCACCGCGGCGATGGCGGCCACAACTGGCTGCTCATCAACGACGGCGCCGGCCATTTCACCGACGTCGCGGAATCGGCCGGCGTGGCCATCAACCTGAACCCGCCGCCCGAGGGCGCGCAGGCCATCGACATCAACGAAGACGGCTGGATCGACATCCACGTCGCCTCCCACCTCTTCATCAACAACGGCAACCTGACGTTCACCGACCAGGCCAGCGCGCTCGGCATGCCGATTCTCTTCGACGAGGGGATGCGCCTGTTCGATGTCGACCTCGATGGCGACTTCGATCTGGTGCATCACGACAGCCATGTGACCCGGCTCTACACCAACGACCAGGGCACGTTTGCCGCCGGCGTGACGGTTGACGGCGACGCGGAGGGGTCAACCGTCGGATACGGCCTGAACGTCTGCGACATCAACGGTGACGGCTTCGAGGACGTGCTGGTCGCCAACAACCGGCGTGATTCGGGCATCGGCCACCCGCATCTGCTCCTCAACATCGGCGGCGCGCTGGTGCGATCGGACTGGGCCACGGCGCCCGCGGTCTACAACGATCTGCTGGCCTGCGCCGATCTCGATCGATCCGGCCTGCCCGACGTGATCGATCGCTGGACCGAGGAGGTGCCGAGCAACCCGTCCAATCCCACGGTCCGTCTGGTGCGGTATCGCACCTACCTGAATCGCGGTGCGACGGATGCGCCCATCCGCCTGCGCATCGTCGGCGCCGGCGGCGCCCGCAACCAGCAGGGGCGCATCGTGCGGGTGCGCCCGCTCGACGGCCCCGACAAGACGCTGCTGCGCGTGGTCGAATCCGGGTCCGGATACATGGCCCAGAACGGCTACGACCTGCTCGTCGCCACGCCGTGGGGGGGCGATTACGAAGTCGCCGTTCGCTTCCCGGGGGGGTGGGTGACGACCACTGCCCGCGCCGGCGACGAGCTCACCATATACGCCGACGGCACGGTGGTGCCCGGGCTTCGGTGACCGCCGATTCGTGCCGGCCCGCGTCCTGCGTCCACCGGCGCCAGACCTGACGCCCGCTGCCGCCGAAGTTGTGTTCGCGCCGGCGTCGGTGTAAAAGCACAACACCATGCCTACCCGACGACAGTTTCTCATCGGCGCCGGCGCCGCGGCGGCCGCCGCCTGCAGTTCACGGCCCGCCGGCGACGTGGCGCCTCCCGCCGCCAGTCAGCCGGCCACCGTGACGCTCGCCATCACGGGCATGACCTGAGAGGGCTGCATCGCGCCAGTGCGGTCGGCACTGCTCTCGGTCAAAGGCGTCACGCGCGCACAGATCTCGCTGGAGGATCACCAGGCGATGGTCACCTACGATCCCCGCCAGGGCACGGTGGACGATCTCATCGCGGCCGTGGCCAGGGCCCAGGGTCCGATGGCGCCCAACCAATACACGGCCGCCGTGAAAAAGTAGTGCGACTACCGGTTCGCGGACGCGAGCCGGGCGGGGAGCGTTTCGATCCAGTTCATGAGCAGGTGCAGGTCGTGGCTGCCCGACTGCGTCTCCGCCGGCTGCACCATCAGCAGCGTTCCGGCCGCGCCGAGGCCGTAGTTGGCGCGGTCGATCGAGCCGGTCTCGAAGCTCCCCTCGAAGAGACGTTGCGGCTCGCCCACCCTCAGTCGCGCCGTCGCGTCGAACGCCACGCTCCACACACCGCCATTGGCGCGAAAGAACAGCTCGCGGCCGTCACGCGACCAGATCGGCTCCATGCCTCCGCTCGCCGAGATCTGCGTCCGCTGGGCCGGCGCGGCCAGCGCGCCCACGTAGACCTCGTTCCGGCCCGACTCGTTCGAGACGTAGGCCATCCACCGCCCGTCCGGTGAAAACTGCGGACTGCTCTCGTGGTGGGGTGTCGCGCGGTAGGGCTGGACCGCGCGGGAGCCATCCTCGCGCAGCAGCAGGATGTCGCGGCCCGTCATGGGATGCAGCTCCACGAACGCGAGGACGGATCCGTCCGGCGACCACGAGCCCGGCAGCTGCACGTGCTCGCTCGGCGAGAGCCGCCGTGCCGTCCCGCGGCCGTCGGCGCCGACGACGAACAGGTTGAGCGGCCCGGATCGGCTCGAGCTGAACGTGATGTGCTCACCGTTCGGCGTCCAGATCGGCATGCTGTTGTTGGCGTCGAAGGTGAGCTGTGTCAGGCCCCCGGTCGCCAGCTCGTGCACCCAGATGTCCTCGGTCGCTCCGCTGATCGTGACCGCGAGGCGGCGTCCGTCGGGCGACAGGCGCGGCGAGGTGTAGGCGCGCGGCGGCGCGGCGAGCGGGGTGGCGGCGCCCGACCGGTCGACGGCCGTCAGGCGGCGCGATGTTCCCTGCAGTTCGGCCGGGACGTACACGACCGCGCCCGATTGCGAGATGCTGACCTGCGCCGCGCCGTCGAACGACTCGAGCACGCTGTCGAGCGCCACGGAGGGGGATCCGCTCACCGCGAGGCGATCGGCATCGAAAGCGACGGCCATCATCACGCCGGCCCGTGCATAGAGCAGGTGACCGCCCGGCGCGTACTGCGGGTGGGTGCCGCCCTTGACGAGCGTCTCACGGCGGTCGGTCTCGAGCGACTGGACGACGATCTCCGCGTCGTCCCAGCTCCCCAGCGTGCCGACCGTGAACACGACCGCGCGGCCGCCGGGCAGCAGATGCGGCCAGCGATGGCTGAACTCGCCGCGCGCGGTGTCGAGCGTCGTGACCCGTTCGGGCGATCCGCCGTTGGCGTCCACCTTCAGGAGCGGCGAGCCCGTCGTCGGGGCGAACACGATGATGCCGTTGGATCCCCAGCTGCCGCCGAACCCGATGGCGGCGTCGCAGATGATCACCGGCGAGCCGGCGCCGATCGCCACTTTCTTCAGCTTGCCCTGGGCAAAGAACGCCAGCCACTGGCTGTCGGGAGAGAAGAACGGGCTGATGGCATCGGCGGTCCCGGCGATGGGCGTGGCTTCCAGGCCATCCATCGGCCGGAGGAACAGCTGCGTTCGTCCGCCACGCTCGGCGACGTAGACGACGTGCCGGCCGTCGGGGGCGATGGCGACGGCGGGGAAGTCGGTGGCGGCGAGCCGTTCGCCCGCTGGCAGGGGCATGACCAGGTGCGCCGCGGGCCGCGGTGCGGCGGCGGGCGCGCCGCGCAGGCCGAGAGCGATCGCGGCGCCGAGCGCGAGCCCGGCCAGCAGCGCGCCCAGCGTCCACGGCCACATCGCGCGGCGGATGCCGGCGCGGTCCCGTCCGACCGGCCCTGGCGCTGTCGCCGGCTCGAGAATCGCCTCCTCGAGATCGAGGCGCGCGTCGCCGATCGACTGGAGCCGGCGGTGCGAATCCTTTTCGAGGCAACGGCGCAGCAGCCGACGGACGAGCGCGGGCGTGTCCGCGGGCAGCCGGCTCCACTCGGGTTCGTGCTCGAGGACGCGCACGACCGTGTCGGATCGCGTCTCGGCGGCGAACGGGGGCCGTTCGGCCACGGCCTCGAAGAGCACGCAGCCGAACGCCCAGATGTCGGTGCGGTGATCGACCGCGCGTCCGCGCGTCTGCTCGGGGCTCATGTACGCCGGCGTGCCCATCACCACGCCGGGATCCGTCCCCAGCGTCGATGCGCTGGTGACCGAGGCGCCCCAGTCGGCGCCGACCGCCTTCGCCAGGCCGAAGTCGAGCACCTTGGCGACGCCCTCCGGGGTGATTCTGATGTTCGCGGGCTTCAGATCGCGATGGACGATGCCCTTGTCGTGCGCCGCCTCGATGGCGGCCGCGATCTGGACGAAGAGCCGCAGGATGTCCTTCGGCGCCGGGCGCTCACGCGCCAGATGGCGATCGAGCGTCTCGCCGGGGACCAGTTCCATGACCAAAAAGCACAGGTCCCCGGACTCGTTGAACTCGTGAATGGTGGCGACGTGGGGATGGTTGAGGGTCGCGAGCGCCCGCGCCTCGTGCCGGAACCGGGCGAGGCTCTCGGCGCTGCTGCACAGGGCGGCGTGCACCACCTTGACGGCCACGTCGCGGCGGAGCGAGGTATCGCGGGCGCGATAGACCTCGCCCATGCCACCGGCGCCGATCTCCGCCACGATTTCGTAGGCGCCGAGCCGACGGCCGGGACTGAGCCGCATGCGGATGGCCGATTATAGACGCGGGCGGTGGTCCCCCTGGGCGTCGGCGGATGGGTGTATCCTCTGGGGGAGTCCGTTTGCGCCGCGTGCGCCGGCTCGCATCCCATGCGTCATCCAGGTCCTCTTCTGGCCGTCATCGGCCTCCTCCTCGGGGGACTCACCGCATCCGCGGCGGTGGAGCTCAAGATCGGCGATCCGGCTCCGCCGTTCTCCCTGCCAGGCACCGACGGGCGCACCTACCGGCTGGCGGACCACAAGGACAAACAGGTCGTGGTCCTGGCCTGGTTCGCCAAGGCGTTCACCGGGGGTTGAACCGCCGCGTGCAAGTCGCTCCGTGAGGGCGGCGACGCGATTCGACAGTTCAACGTGGCGTACTTCGCCATCAGCGTCGACACCCCTGAGACCAACAAGGCCTTCGCACAGTCGCTGGGCGTCGACTATCCGATGCTCAGCGATCCGACCAAGGAGGTCGCGCGCGCTTACGGCGTCGTCGACGAGGATCAGCCGTTCGCGTCGCGGTGGACCTTCTACATCGGTCTCGACGGCCGGATCCTGTTCATCGACAAGCAAGTGAGCCCGGCGCTGCAGGGCAAGAACATCGCGGCCAAACTGGCAGAGCTCGGCGTCGCGAAACGAGGACCCGCCGACCGGATATTCTTCCGCTTCGAGTGAGCAGCACGCCGGAGCTCCCGCCCCCACCCCACGTCGCCGTTCCGGGCTCCTCAGGGCGGCAATCGTGCCATCACGACCGATGACGTCCTCTCCCGCACGCAAGCGATCGGCCGCCGCGGGCGTCGGCGTCGCGATCGCGATCGCCGCATCGGTGGCGGCCTGGGGACTTGGCCGCACGCCATTCTTCCAGCGTGCGGAGCTCGCCACCTACGACTGGCGGATGCAGGCCACGGCGCGTCCCGCCGCGCCCAGCTCCGAGATCGTCCTGGTGTCGATCGACGACGACAGCGTGCGACGGATGGCGCCGCTCGCCGGGCGCTGGCCGTGGCCGAGGCTCGT
Organism: uncultured Acidobacteriota bacterium; assembly: GCA_963707795.1. Taxonomy (GTDB): domain Bacteria; phylum Acidobacteriota; class Vicinamibacteria; order Vicinamibacterales; family UBA2999; genus JACCSI01. The sequence continues at coordinate 4,546,752 of OY970174.1, forward strand.
CCATGCCACCCTCATCGACTTCCTGGCGCGCGCCCCGGCGAAGCTCGTCGTCTACGACGTGCTGTTCACCGAGCCCGACCGGGGCCGCTTCACGGTCGGCAGCGAGGAGTGGACGGGGGAAGAGTCCGACCAGGCGCTCGCCGATTCCATCGCGCGCGCCGGCAACGTGGTCCTGGCCGCGGACGCGGCGGCGGATGAACTGCTCGACCCCACGAAGGCGCTCGTGGCGCCGCTCGATCACATCAGCGCGCTCAATCAGCCCTTCGACGCCGGCGCGTGCGTCGAGCCGCGGCCGATCCTGATTCCGCCGATCGACAGCCTGGCCCGGGCGGCGCGGTTCATCGGCCACTCCTTCATGGTGCTCGATGCCGACGGCCCGGCGCGCCGGATGATTCCGTTCGTCCGTGTCGGCGAGCGGCACGTGCCGTCGCTGTCGGTGGTCGCTGCGCTCGCCGCGCGAGTCCTGGACGCCACGGCGGTCCGGGCCTCGTCGGGCCGCCTGGTCGTCGGCGGCGCGTCGCTGCCGCTCGTCGAGGCGGACGTCCCGGATTTCTACGGCGCGCGCGCCCAGGCCTGCAGAGTCCTCATCCCGTTCCGCGGGCCGGCCCTCACCAGCAGCGGCGTCGCGGCGTTCGACAGCTACTCCTTCTACGACCTGTTCCGCGCCGAGATCCAGCTGCAGCAGGGCGAGGTCCCCGACGTCGCGCCGGCCCTCTTCAAGGATCGGATCGTGGTGGTCGGCGCCAGCGCCTCGGGCACCTACGACGTGTTCTCGACCCCGTTCGGCGTGCCGGCGCCCGGCGCCGACATCCACGCCAATGCGATCGATGCACTGCTCGAGGCCCGCACGCTGCGTCCCATGGCCATGGTTCCCAGCCTGGCGGTCACGGTGGCGGTCGCGCTCGTCGTCGGCGTGGCCGGCGCCCTCGTCAGCCCGTGGATGCTGGCCGCGGGGGCGCTCACCCTCGGCGGGGGCGCCGTCTGGGTCAGCGTCCTGGCGTTCGCCGGTGGCGTGTGGACGCCGCTGGTCCAGCCATTGATGGCGGTCGGCCTGGCGTTCACCGGTCAGCTGGCGTGGCAGTACTTCGTCGAGGGACGCGAGAAACGGCAGGTCAAGCGCCTGTTCGCGCGCTACGTGCCCAAGGACGTGTACGAGCAATTGCTCGCCGACCCGTCGCGGGCGGCGCTCGGCGGCGCGCGCCGGACGATGACCGTGATCTTCTCGGATGTGCGCGGCTTTACCGCGATGTCCGAGCGCGCGACGCCGGAGGCGGTGGTCGGCCAGCTCAACGAGTACTTCTCGCGGATGGTCGAGGTCCTGTTCGACCACCGCGGAACGCTCGATAAGTTCGTGGGCGACATGGTGATGGGGCTGTTCGGCGCCCCGCTGGACGACCCGGACCATGCCGAGCACGCCGTGCAGGCCGCGTTGGCCATGACCCGCGCCCTCGACGCGCTCAACCGCGAATGGACCGCGGCCGGCCGTCCGGCGTTCGACATCGGCATCGGCATCGCCACCGGCGACATGGTAGCGGGCAACATCGGCTCTGACACGATCATGAGCTACACGGTCATCGGCGACACGGTCAACCTGGGGGCGCGGCTCGAGTCGCTGAACAAGGAATACGGCAGCCGGATCATCATCAGCGAGGCCACGCGCGCGGCGCTGAAAGGGCGCTATGATATCCGTCCGCTGGGCGAGGTCACGGTGAAAGGCAAGTCGCGGCCGGTCGCCATCTTCGAGGTCAAACCATCATGATGCGAGCTCTGACGATCCTTTCGCTCCTCGTGACCCTGGCAGTTCCCGCGCTGGCGGACGAGGGCCGGCAGCTCGGGCAGATTGGCGGCGCGGTCAAGCGCGTGCAGCAGCTCCGCGACATCCAGATGACCGATGCCGAGGAGCAGGAGCTGGGCGCGGCGGTCAGCGAGCGCGTGCGCGCGCGCTACGGGGTCGTGCAGGACGCCGCGGTGCACCGCTACGTGGCGCTGGTCGGCACCACGCTCGCGCAGGTGAGCGACAAGCCCAACTTCCCCTGGACCTTCATCGTGCTCGACACCGATGCGGTCAACGCGTTCGCCGCGCCGGGCGGCTTCGTGCACATCACCCGCGGCGCGCTCGCCCTGCTGCAGGACGAGGCCGAGCTGGCGGCCGTACTCGGGCACGAGATCGTGCACATCTCCGAGCAGCACACCATCCGCGCCATCCAGAAGAGCAAGGCCATCCAGATGGGCGCGGACGAGACGCTGTCCGGCAACGCCGCGCTCTTCAACCGGCTGGTCGACAACGTCTACCTGAGCATCCTCAACAACAGCTTCGGCCGCGCCGAGGAGAACGAGAGCGACGAGAAGGGGATCGCCCTGGCGAACCGCATCGGCTATGCGCCGCAGGGCCTGAGCGGATTCCTGTCCCGGCTGCAGGAGCGCAACAAGGACGCCAAGGAGAAGCGCGGGCTGTTCGCGTCGCACCCGGAGATGAAAGAGCGGCTCGATCGGCTGGCCCGACAGATTGCCACGCAGAAGCTCGCCGGCAAGGCGACGCTCGCCGATCGCTACCGCAAGCACATCTCCTACACGCCGGTCCCGGTCACCAGCCTGGCGGTGGTCGAAGCCGGCGCCGCGGGGCTGGCCGGCGGCAGCGGCAAGGCGGAGGAGAAGCCGGCGGAGAAGCCCGAGGAGAAGAAAGCCGAGGAGGCGCCGCGCAAGCGCGGGTTCGGCGGCCTCTCGCGCGTCCTGCCCGGCGGCGGCGGCGAGAAGAAGTCGGCGCAGGTGTCGGCATCGGCGGCGGCGCGGGGGGTGGATCCCGAGCGCGACGCGCGCGGCGGCTCGAACCCGAAGCCGGTGGCCGTCAGGATCACCGCGGCCGACGTCGCCGCGTTCAAGAAAGAGGGCGGCCTGGCGTAGTGTCGCCGCCATGACGGACCCCGGACCACGATCATGGCGGTGAGCGCGCTGGTCGCCGCCGGCGCGGCGACGCTGCTCGTCACGCTGGCGCTGCTCGTGCTCATCCGCAGCCGCTACATTCGCGGGCGGCTGCTGTTCTCGACCTGGCTCCTGCTCGCCTTCGCGGCGCTGCAGGTGGCGATCCTGCAGCCGATCGGTGACGTCGAACTGCTGCGCGCGCTGGCCCGCCTGGTCTTCGTCCTCGCCACCCTCAATCTCGTCATCTCCGTGCTCGCCAACCCGTGGGGTGGCGATCGCCCGTCGGAGCGCGTCCCGGCCATCGTGCAGGACGTCGCGCTCATCGGCCTGTTCACGATCGTCGCGACCGTGCTGATGAACGAGCAGCTCCTGACCACCTCCGCGGTCGGCGCCGTGGTCGTCGGCTTCGCGCTGCAGGACACGCTCGGCAACCTGTTTGCCGGGCTGGCGATCCAGATCGAGAAGCCGTTCCGGGTCGGACACTGGATTGCCATCGGCGATCGCGAGGGGCAGGTCCAGGAGATCACCTGGCGCGCGACCAAGCTGCGCACCATCGCCGGCCAGTTCCTCATCGTCCCCAACGGCATCATGTCGAAGGAGGCGATCCTCAACTACTCGGAGCCGACGCTCCCGACCCGCCTGCACATCGACGTCGGCACCAGCTACCTGACGCCGCCCAACGAGGTGAAGGCGGCCATCGCCGAGGCGCTGGCCAGCTGTCCGCTGGTGCTGGCGACGCCGCCGTCGGGCGCGCTGCTGCACGACTTCGGGGCCTCGGCGCTGACGTTCCGGGTGTGGTTCTGGATCGGCGATTACGCGCTCGAGCTCGAGGCCTGCGACCAGGTGCGCAGCAGCATCTGGTACACCTTCCGGCGCCGCAACATCGAGATTCCGTGGCCGATCCAGATCGAGTACTCGCGCGACGAGCTGCCGCAGCGATCAGAGGGCGACGTCGTGTCGGCCGCGGCGCGGCTGGCGGCGATCGACCTGTTCTCGACCCTCCCGGCCGAAGCCCGCCTGACGCTCTCGCGCACGGCGCCGGAACACATCTTCGCCGCCGGCGAGCCGATCGTCCGCCAGGACGCGACCGGCAGCTCGATGTACGTGGTGTTGGCGGGCCGCGCCCGCGTCCTGCTGGAACCCTCCGGCCAGGACGTCGCGGTGATCGAGCCGGGAGGGTTCTTCGGCGAGATGTCGATGCTGACGGGCGACCCGCGCACGGCGACCGTGCGGGCAATCGACGACGTCCGCGTGCTCGAGATATCGGCCGACCGCTTCCGCGAGATCGCGATCGAGCGGCCCGGCCTCGTCGATCACATCAGCGCTGTCGTGGCTGCCCGGCGCACCGGCCTCGAACAGGCGCGCGCGACGGCAGCCAGCCTGCCCGCCGCCGTCGCGGTGAGTGGCAGTCTCTTCTCACGCATCCAGAAGTTCCTGCGGCTGTCCGCGTAGCGCCGCCCCGCCCGATCTCAGGCCGGCTTCACCACCGGCGGTTGCGATTCCGGCCGTTGTCGCGGTAGCGGCCGTCGCGATAGCCGACGTCGTAGCCTCGCTCGAAGCCGTCGCGATACACCTGGCGCCAGCGATTGCGCGAGCCGTAGCGCCCGTTGTAGCCGCGGTCGGCGCTCCGGTACCAGCGCTCCCGGCGCACGTCGTAGCGGTCGCCGTCACGCGCCGCCTCGGCGCCGCGACGATAGCCGTCTTCGTATCCGCGCGAGTAGGCGGGGTCCTGGTAGACGCGGCCGCCGCCGCGAGAGCCAGGGTAGTTGGGATAGTTCGGGCGGCCCTGCGCGTAAATCGACCCGCAGGCAGTCGTGGCGAACAGTGCCACGAGCACGGCCGCAACGCGGCCCCAGCGACTCCACATGATGACGCTCCGAGGCAGGCAGGGAAGTGACTGCAAGCGTCGCGCCACGCTCAACCAGGCGATCGACGGCGGGAATCCGCGCGCCCGCTCCGCCTGCCCCGCGCCGGGCGATGTCCTACTGCGCCCAGACGAGGACGCGCTCGCCCGACGCCGCGCCGGTGTCGAGGACGACGCCCGGACCGTACTTCTCGATGTCCTCCGGCCGCAGGCTGACGCCCCCCTCGTCGAGCCCCGATGCATAGGCGCCGAGCCGGATCGGATCCGACTTGATGCGCAGCAGCCAGAAGGGCAGCGCGATGCGGGTCAGCTGCTCGTCGTCGGGATCCCAGACCAGGACGTTGAGCGTGGTGAGCGACGCGGCGGCGCCCGACCCTGCGCGCTCGGCGGCCTTCGTGTACCTCGGCACGCCGTCGTGGATTTCGAGCAGCGGCTCGCGGCCGGCGAATCGCTCACGGACGCCCTCGAACGCCGTCCGGGCTTCGCTCGGGCTCGTGCTCTGCACGTCCATGTTCTCCTGGAACCAGGCGACGGTCGCCACGATCGCACCGATGGCGACGACGATCAGCAGGATGGCGATGCCGAGGACGACGAACGGCCAGCGGCGGCGAGTGGCCACGGGTGAACTCCTGAGCAGCTACCGGAGGCGGCGCAGCAGCGCTTCGGCCTCGGACTTGCCAATCGGGTCGTTGCCGCGTTCGGCGAGCTGAATGGCAAGACGATAATCCCGCCGCGCCTGTTCCCGATCGCCCGAGTCTGCCGCCAGCCGGCCGAGCTCGGCGTGCGTTCGTCCCCGGACCCAGTCCCGCGCCTCGCCGGAGACGGCACGATGGAAGTCTTCGCGCGCGGGCGCGGGCCGCCCCTGGCGCGCCCGGGCCAATCCACGCTTGTAGTGCCACAGCGCGTCCTCGCCGAACATCCGCTCGCGGCGGTCGCCGTCGCGGCGGCGAATCCCTTCGTCGAGCATCGCCTCCGCCTGCGCGTACCGCTCGGCGCGCAGCAGCGTCACGCCAGCTTCGTACAACAGCAGCCGGTTCTTCGGGTACCGCGCCCGGAGATCGTCGACGACCTCCAGGGTGTCGTCGAATCGCTTTTCCCGGTTGTAGAGAAGGATGAGCGCGAACTTGGCGTCGGTCTGGGTCAGGCCGGGGTAGGCCGCCGCTTCCTCGATCATCTTCAAGCCGCGCTCCTTGCCGCCGCCGAAGCCGACGACGTACGCCATCCAGCGGACGGGGAGTGAGAGGACCGAGACAATGTAGCGATAGGTGCCGACCACCAGCCCGGCGTCCTTCCGCGAGGGGTCCAGCTCGAGCACCTTCTCGTGCGCATCGTAGGCGCGCCGTGCGGCGCGGAACGACCCGAGGATCTTCCCTTCGACGGTGGCGCCATACGAGGCCTGGACGCCGACGATGGCGCCGATGCGGAAGAGGGCGTCGACGTCGCGCGGCGCGGCGCGAAGCGCCGCTTCGGCGAGCTGCAGGGCGCGGGTCGCGTGGCGCCGGAAACGCTCGGCCTCGTCCGGCGGCGGCGGCGTCATGTTGATGTTCGGCTTGGTGACGCTGCCGAGATAATCGTCGCTGGTAATCGACCCGCGCAGGAACCCGATCCGCAGCCAGGCGATCACCGCGACGGCGCGGTGCGCGTCGGCGTCGTCGGGGTCGGCGGCGACGGCGGCGTCCAGGTTCGCGATCGCCTCGGCGTGGTCCAGGTTGTAGGCGGCGGTGAACGCCCGCTCGGTCAGTGCGCGCGACCGTTCGTTGGCGCGCGCTTCGCCGGCCGCGCACGCGATCAGCGCGGCGCCGAGGACGATGGCGGCGGCGCGGCTCGGGTCGGTGGCGGCGCGCGGGCGGGCGGTCATGGGTCCGTTGGTCAGAGCGTGAGCTCGGTGCCGGCTCCAGTCTCGATGGCCCGCCGCAGGACGAGATCGGCGGAGACGACATCCTCGACGGCCATGCCCAGCGACTTGAAGATGGTGACCTGATCGACGGCCGTGCGTCCGGGCACGCGGCCGAGCACGACTTCGCCGATCTCGCCGGCGATGTGGCCGCGATCGAATCGGCGCTCGTGCAGGCCCATCACCACGTCGCCGGACTCGACCAGGGCCGCCGCCTTGGAATCGACGAAGAGGCGCCCGCGCGCGACCAGCGCCGGCGCCATCTCACGCTGGTCCGGCCGGCAGGCGCCGACCGACACGACGTGCGCGCCGGCGGCTACCCACCCGTCTTCGATCACCGGCGTCGCACACGACGTCGCCAGCACGACCAGGTCCGCCCCGGCGACCGCCTCCTCGCCCGACGCCGCCGCGCGGATGCGCGCGGCGACGCGTCCCGTCATCTCCTCGACGAAGCGCTCGCGATTGCGCTTTTCCGGCGACCACACGCGGACGTCCGCGATCGCCCGCACTTCGGCGTAGGCTTCCAGGTGGCTGCGCGCCTGCACCCCGCTGCCGATGATGCCGAGCGTGGCCGCCTCGGGGGTTGCCAGATGCCGCGCCGACACCGCCGACACGGCCGCCGTCCGCATCTCGGTGATGTAGCGGCCGTCGATGAGCGCGCTCAGCGTCCCGGTTTCCGGGTCGAGGAGCATGATGGTGGCCAGGTGCGACGGCAGGCCGCGCGCGCGATTCTCGTTGAAGACGGTCACCAGCTTGGCGCCGAGCCGGGCCGGCGCTTCGATGAACGCCGGCATGAGGCCGAAGTACGCCTTTGTCGGACCGACCGTGAGGACCGTGCGGACGGGCTGCTGGACTTCGCCGGACGAGAACCGCGCCACGGCGGTCTCCATGGCCGCGATGAGATCGGGCATCGTCAGCAGCGAGCGGACGTGATCCTCGGTCAGCAGGCGAAAGCGCGGCATTGCATCTCCCGGCAGGCGCGAATGGTGGCGGCATGAATCGTCACGATGGCGCCGACGTCGTGGGCGTAGCCGCCGGCCATCGTGGTCACCACCGGCACCCCCGCCAAACGGCATGCCGCGAAGACCGCCTCGTCGCGGCGGCGCAGGCCGTCGATCGTCAGCTTCAGTCGCCCGAGACGGTCCCCCTCGTACGGATCGGCGCCCGCCAGGTAGAACACGACGCCGGGGCGGTGGCCGCCGAGCACCCTCTCCAATGAATGTGCCAGGTGAGCGAGATACGGCTCGTCTCCTGTGCCGTCGGGAAGCTCGACGTCGAGATCGCTCACTTGTTTGCGGAAGGGGTAGTTGTTCGCCCCGTGCAGGGAACAGGTGAACACGTCGGCGTCGCCGGCGAAGATGGCGGCCGTGCCGTTGCCCTGGTGCACGTCGCAGTCGACGATCGCCACGCGGCGCACCGCGCCGTCGCGCTGCAGCACGCGCGCGGCGACCGCGACGTCGTTGAAGACGCAGTAGCCCTCGCCGCGGTCGGCAAAGGCGTGGTGGGTGCCGCCGGCGAGGTTGGCGCCGCAGCCGTCCGCGAGCGCCGCCCGAGCCGCCGCGACCGTCGCCCCGACCGACCGCCGGGCGCGCTCGACCATCTGCGGCGACCACGGAAACCCGATGCGGCGGATGGCCTCCCGCGGCAGCGTGCCCTGCGCGATGGCGTCCAGATAGTCGACGGTGTGGACGAGGCGCAGGTCGTCCCACGCGGCCTGTGGCGCTTCGATCACATCCGACGCCGGGACGATCCCCTCTTCCAGCAGCCGGGCGCGCAGTCCCGCATACTTCGCCATCGGGAAGCGGTGTCCCTCCGGCAGGGGGAGAACGAATGTGTCACTGTAGAAACATCGCATGCGCGGGCGCTGGCCTCTATAGATTACGCGCAGCGCGGCCCGTGTCGCCGCGCGACCGACACCTACGACCATGATTCACCGGATTCGCACCATCGACGCACACGCCGCCGGCGAGCCCTTGCGGCTGGTCGTCGAGGGGCTGCCCAGCCCGGAAGGCGACACCATGCTGGCCAAGCGGGCGTGGGCGCGGAAGCACCTCGACCACTTGCGGCGGTCGCTGATGCTGGAGCCGCGTGGGCATGCCGACATGTACGGCGCCGTCCTCACCGAACCGGTCAGCGCCGGCGCGCACGCCGGCGTGCTGTTCATGCACAACGAAGGCTGGAGCACGATGTGCGGGCACGGCGTCATTGCCGTGACCACGATCGCGATCGAGCGGCAGCTCATCTGGCCGGGCGGACCCGCCTTCGTGTTCGACGCGCCCGCGGGACGGATCGAGGCGCGCGCGACGATGGGCGACGCGGACGGGCGCTCGCGCGTCGCGGCGGTGGCGTTTCGCAACGTGCCGTCGTTCGTCGCCGAGCCCGGCCTGCCGGTGACGGTCGGCGGCCGCACCATCCTGGTCGACGTCGCGTTCGGCGGCGCTTTCTACGCCGTGGTGGATGCCGAAGCCGCGGGGCTGGCGATCGCCCCGGCGACGCTGCCGGAACTGCGGCGGGCGGGGATGGCGATCAAGGCCGAGGTCGAGCGGCTGCGGCAGATCGTCCACCCCGAGGACAACGGCCTGCACGGCATCTACGGCACCATTTTCACGGCGCCGGCCCAGCACCCCGACGCGCATCTGCGCAACGTCACGATCTTCGCCGAGGCGGAGGTGGACCGGTCGCCGTGCGGCACGGGGACGGCCGCCGTCATGGCGGTCCTCAGCGAGATGGGCGTGCTCGCCGAAGACACCCCCTTCGTGCACGAGAGCATCGTCGGCTCGCTCTTCACCGGGACCATCGTCGGGCGGACGCAGGTGGGAGACAAGCCGGGGATCGTGCCGGAGATCCAGGGTTCGGCCTGGATCACCGGCGAGCACACCTTCCTGATCGACGGCGACGATCCGCTGAAGGCGGGGTTCCGGCTGTGACGCCGCGGCCGCCCTACTTCAGCGCGCTGAGCCTGGACGCGTCGACTTTGGCGGCGAACTCCTGCAGCACTTTCATGTCGCCGATGTTGTTGCCCTCGACGGTCACCAGGAAGCGCTTGGCCACGACGAGGTTGACCTCGCCGTCCTGGCTCTCGCGGTTCCACCGCTCGAAGCCGGGGTTGCCGTTGATCGCGGTCGATTTCTCGTAGCCGCTCGACGATTCCTTCTCGTACCCGGTCGCCAGGAACATCGACCACGGCGCCATCAGGAGCTGGCTGAACGCCGAATCGACGACCTTGACCTGGACCTGGGCATCGCCCATCGAGTACGACGCCTCCGCCTGAGAGAACGGCACCGGGCTGGTCATCCGCTCCCCGGTCGGCTGCGCGCGCTCCCAGCCGGCGACCTCGGGCAGCGCCGTCTGCAGGTCGCGGAAGCTGACCGGCTGCACCGGTTTGCCGTCGGGCCCGGTCGGTGCCGCCCCGGCGAGCGCGCCGGCGAAGCCTTCGAGCGCTTTCGCGGCTGCCGCCATGCCATCGGTCGCAGCCGCCGACCCCGCCTGCTCGGCGGCCTTGGCCAGCGCCTCGGCGGCCTCGCGCGTTTCCTCCGCGGCCTTCTCCGCCGCGATCTGCTCGTCCGACTTGCCGCAGCCGCCTGCGAACGCGACCGCCAACACCAGTCCTGCCATGACACCGTGACGCATGAACCCTCCCCCTCGAAGAAGCGCCACATGATAGCAGCGGACCTCGGACGCGCGACTCAAGATCGAGGTCGCGTACGCAAAGGTGTGCGTTCGTGCCCGCACCGCTGCACAGGGCTGCGCGCGCGCGCATCGTTCCGGCCGGGCACTCTTCTTGCGACGCTCGCGCCTCGATGCTGACGCGGCTGCTGGTTCCAACGCTGCTTGCCGGCGCGATCCTGGCCGGATCGAATCGTCCGGTGGCACTGGCGCAGCCGGCGTTCGCCCCCGCCGAGCGTGGCGGTGCGCTGCCGGGCCCGATGCCGTTGCTGCCGCCGGACAACTGGTGGAACCAGGACGTCAGCCAGGCGCCGATCGACCCGCGGTCGGCGCAGTTCATCGCCTTCATCAACAACGGCGGCGTGCGCCGCGTGCATCCCGACTTCGGCGCCTTCGAGTACCCGGGCAGCATCGGGATCTACGGGTTCCCCTACGTCCTCGTCGGCGGCGACCAGCCGAAGCGCGCCGTGCAGTTCGCCTATGCGGCCGAGAGCGACGGCGTCGATCACGCCACCGGCCAGAGCTATCCGTTCTACCCCATCCCCGACGAAGCCGTGACCCAGCCGTACTGGATCGAGGGCGGCTACCCCGGGCAGAGCGGCGTCGGCGGCGATCGGCACATGCTCATCGTCGATCGCGATCGGCGTCACCTCTACGAGCTCTACGACTTGCGCTGGGACGGCGCGCGATGGACCGCCGGCTCCGGCGCGTTCTTCGATCTGAATGCGAACCTGCGGCGGCCGGAGGGCTGGACATCAGCCGACGCGGCGGGCCTCGCCATCCTCCCCGGCCTGGTGCGGATCGACGAGATCGTCGCGCCGGCGGAGATCGGCCATGCCCACCGCGTGACCGTGCGCGCGACCAACGGCTATGTGTGGCCGGCCTCCCACCGCGCCGGGAACAACCCGCAGGCGCTGCCCATGGGCGCGCGGCTTCGCCTGAAGGCCGGCAAAGACCTGTCCGGCTATCACCCCGGGATCCAGAAGATCTTTCGCGCCTTCCAGCGCTACGGCCTGATCGTGGCCGACAACGGATCGGACCTGTACGTCAGCGGGACCTTCGATCCCCGGTGGCCGAACGACATCCTCAACCCCGCCTTTCACTCGCTCACGGCGAACGACTTCGAGGTGATCGAGCTCGGCTGGCGCGGGGGCGGCAGCGGCTGTCCGGTGCCCGGGTCGCCAGGTCCGTTCAGTTATTCGCAGAGCGGCGCCTATGTCGGGCTCGCCTGGGCGGGCGCGGCGTACGCCGAAGACTATGTCATCGAAGTCGGCTCGGCGCCGGGCCTGTCCAACCTGCTGGTGACCTCACTCGGGTTGACCACGTCGGTCGGCACGGTCGCGCCGCCGGGACGGTACTTCGCGCGCATCCGCGCGCGGAACCGGTGCGGCGCCGGACCGGTGTCGAACGAGATCGTCGTCACGATTTAATCCCGCCAGGCCGGCGCATCTCGCGGATCCGGCTCATCTCGGCAGTCTGGCGATCCCGCGCGCGGCTGTCCGCTGCTCCGCGCCTCGTCGCGGTGGCGGCCGCCTACCAGCCGATGGCGAGCCCGTCCTTGCGCGGGTCGGATCCGCCCATGAGGACGCCGGTGCGCGGGTCGATCAGGATTCCCTGGAAACCGCCCATCGCGCCGCGCCCGTCGCGCAGCACGTGTCCGCGCGCCTCGAGCGCGCGCCGCACGTCGGCGCCGATGCCGCTCTCCACGGCCAGTTCGCCGCCGCCGTGCCGGACGCGCGCGGCCTCCCCGGCGTCCTGGATGTGCATGCCGAAGTCCACCAGGTTCATCACCACCTGTGCGTGCGCCTGCGCCTGGTTGTCGCCGCCCATCACGCCGAACGACACCCACGGCTTGCCGTCCTTCAGGATCATGGCCGGCACCAGCGTGTGCAGCGGCCGCTTGTGCGGCCCGATCTGGTTCGGGTGCCCAGCCTGCAGCGTGAACCCCGACCCGCGGTTGTGCAGCGCGATGCCGGTCTCGCCGGCGACGATGCCGGCGCCGAACGAGTTGAAGAGCGACTGGATGAGCGAGATGACGTTGCCGTGGCCATCGGCCGCCGTCATGTAAATGGTGTCGCCGTGATCGACGCTGGAGAAGTCCACCGCCGGGGCCGATGACGGGGCTCCGAGCGCCGTCGGCTTGTACTCGCCGGTTTTCTTCGGATCGATCTCGGTGCGCCGCCGCGCGGCGTACTCTTTGGCCAGCAGCACCCGCATCGCGTCCTTGGGCATCGCCGACCGATCCGCGAGGTAGGCGGCGCGGTCCGCGAACGCGATCTTCTTCGCCTCGGTCAGGTGGTGCAGGGAGTCGGCCGTGTTGTGGCCCATCGCCTTGATGTCGAAGCCCTCGAGGATGTTCAGCATCTCCAGGGCGACGAATCCTTGTGTGCTCGGCGGCATCTCGTGGACGTCGTAGCCGCGGTAGCTGGTCGAGATCGTGTCCACCCAGTCGGCGGTGTGCGTCGTGAAGTCACGCTCGTCGAGCAAGCCGTCGCGCGCGCGCATGTCGGCGACGATCGCCCGGGCAATGGGTCCCTTGTAGAACGCGTCACGGCCGCCGTCGGCCACGAGCGCGAGGGTCTGCGCCAGCCGCGGGTTCTCGAACACCTCGCCCATCCGCGGCGCCCGGCCGCCGGGCAGGAAGGTCGCGGCGGCGGCGGGATCCTGGGCGAGCCGGTCGGCCGATTCCTCCCATTGATCGGCCAGGATCTCCTGCACCGGAAAACCTTCGCGCGCGTAGCGAATCGCCGGCTGCAACGCCCGTGACAGCGGGATGGTGCCGAAGCGCTGCAGCAACTGGCTCCAGCCCTCCACCACGCCCGGCACATCGACGGTGAGGACACCGCCGCCGGGCATCTGCTGCACGCCGCGGCGGGCGAACTCCTCGGGGGTCGCCGTGTGGGCGGAGCGGCCGCTGGCATCGAGCGCGTGCAGGCGCCTGGTCTTCGCGTCGTAGACGATCGCGAACAGGTCCCCGCCGATGCCGTTCATCGTCGGCTCCACCACCGCGAGCACGCCCGCGGCCGTGATGGCGGCGTCGATGGCGTTGCCGCCGTCCTGCAGGACCTTGAGCCCGGCCGCCGACGCCAGCGACTGGCTCGTCGCGATCATGCCGTTGCGTGCGACGGCAACCGAGCGCGTACCGCGCGGGTTGCCGGCGGGCCGATCGCCGGGCACCTGTGCGCCCGGACTGGTCACCAGGAGCATCGCTCCGGCGGCGATGAAGAGCGCAGTACGCATGGGGCCTCCACGGGAGGCCCCATTATAGGACTCAGAAATACCGCTTGACGCCGATCGTCAGGGCGAACCCGTCCGGATCGTAGAACGGCCGGTCGCCGACCCACTGGTAGCGCCCCTCCCCCTTGATCGCCCAGGCGCGATTGAGGAAGAACTCGGCCCCGCCCAGGACCTGGGCCCCGAACTCGGAGTCGTTCTCGCCGACGTTGTCGCCTTCGTCGTAGAAGCGGAGCAGGTGCATCCCGACGCCGGCGCCGACGAAGGGGTGAACGGCGCCGTACTCCCAGTTGTAGATGACGTCGCCGCCGAAGCGGATCTGCCGCTCCTCGTCGTCGCCGCCGCGCTCGTAGTCGCTGCGGATCGCCATCACCGAGCCGCGGATGCCGACCCGCGGCGTGACGTAATACTCGATCAGCCCGCCGCCGACGATCCCATTGTCGAGCTGATCGTCGGATGGGAGAAAGACGCCGATCTCGGCGCCTGCCGCGACCTGGCCGGCATCGGGCACCGGTTGCGCCGCCGCCAGTGTCGGAATGAGGAGTGCGCCGAGGGCACTGAGTAGCAGCCGTGTGAACAAGGCAGAGGTTTCCATGCCCTCCCCGAAGCAAACTCCAAACCAGCTGCGGCAACCGCTGAGATTAAACGCCCGTTCAAACGGGGCTATACTCAGGAGATGAGCTGTCGGGAGCGCGTGGCGGCGCTGGCCGCCGAGATGCCGCCGACGCCGCAGTATCCGACGCAGGGCGCGACGCTGTTCGTCGATCTGGAGCGCCGCGAGACGCGGACCGCCTACGCCCCGCTGGCCATCGCGCGCCTGCTGCTCGGCGGCCGTGGCGCGAACATGTACTACCTCTTCCGTCTCCTCGACGAGACGAAGGCGCCGCTCGATCCCGACATCCCCCTCATCTTCGGTTCCGGCCCGCTCACCGGGCTCGTGCCCAGCGCCGCGCGCGGCAACTGCACGTCGTGGTCGCCCGATTCCGGCGTGCTGATGGACTGCAACGCCGGCGACTACTTCCCGTCGTTCGTGCGCATGAACGGCTACGACCACATCGTCCTCTACGGGCGCGCGCCGGCGTGGACGCTGCTCGTCATTCGCGAGGGAGTGGTCGAGTTCGCCGACGCCGCCCCCTACGTCGGCATGGACAACATCGACATGCGTGAGGCGGTGGCGCGCGACCTGGGCGGGGTCTGGGCGCGCAACATGTCGATGGTCAACATCACCCGCGCGGGCGAGAACCTGGTGCTCACCAGCGGCATCATGGGTGGTCCGAAAGCCATCTACGCGCGCGGGGGTCCGGGCGCCAAGATGGGCGCCTTGCTCTTGAAGGGCATCGTCACGCTGGCGCCGACCCGCGAGTTTCCGGTCGCCCAGCCGTACAAGCCGTACAACCGCCACATCGCCCAGAAGCTGCTCGGCACGTCGGTGGTCAAGAACGCCCTTTCGGTCATGGGCACGCCCTTTCTCTACAAGCCGAGCCGCATCCTCGGGGCGATGGGCACCAAGAACAACCAGGAAACGACCTGGACCGATCGACTCGACGCCAACCACATCGATCCGTACCGTCCCGGGATGGAGGGCTGCTTCCGCTGCCCGGTCAACTGCCGCCCGCTGAACGACCTGCATCGCGACGGCGATCGCTACGGCAAGGGGGACGGTCCGGAGTACGTCACGCTGGGGAAGTTCGGGCCCAACCTCGGGATCGACAGCGTCGAGAGCGTGATTCGGCTCAACAACATCTGCAACGACCTCGGACTCGACACCGCCTCGATGGGCTCGGCGATGGCGTGGGCCTTCGAGCTGTTCCAGCGCGGCATCATCACCACCGCCCACACCGGCGGGCTCGCCCTTGCGTGGGGCGATGCCGCGGTCGTCGAACGGCTGCTGTTCATGACCGCGGCGCGCGAGGGGTTCGGCAACGTCCTCGCCGACAGCGGCCGCGCGGTGGAGCGCGGGCACTACCCGGAGGAGGCGCTCGGTTACCGGATCGCGGTGAAGGGACTGTTCCAGAGCGATCCGCACGACGCCCGCATCCTGAAGGCGTTCGCCCTCGGCCTGGCGGTGGCGACCCGCGGCATGGACCACCTGCGCAACCGGGTGACGCTCGAGATCAACGGCCGGATCAACGACGACCCCGCGTTCAAGGCGGAGCTGTATGGCGGCCGCGTCAGCGCCGAACCGAACAGCTACGTCGACAAGGAACGCGCGGTCCGCGCCTGCGAGAACATCTTCGCCGTCGGCGATGCGGTGGGGATGTGCCGGTTCACGACCAAGCTGTTCAACAGCCCCTCGCTCCCGGGTCTGGACGAGTTCCAGCAGCAGCTGGCCAACGTCACCGGCCTGCAGTTCTCGAACGAGGAGCTCGAGCGTGTCGGGCTCAATATCATGGGCGTCGAGCGGCTGATCAATCACCGGCTCGGCGTCCGGCGCCGGGACGACACGCTGCCCGATCGCTGGTTCGACGAGCCGAGCACCGCCGGGCCGTTCCAGGGCGAGCGCATCGACCGCGACGAGTTCGACGGGATGCTGTCGCGCTTCTATGCCGTCTCGGGGCTGACCGAGGACGGCGTGCCGCAGGAGCCGTGGCGCGCCGAGCTGCTGGCCACGCTCGGCGGGCGATGAGCATCGTGGTGCGCTTCCCGGCGATGCTGCAGGCGGCGGCGGGCGCCGAACTGGTGATCGACGAGCCGGTCGGCGACGTCGCGGCGCTCCTCGACGCCCTCGAACGCCGGATACCCGGCCTCGGCGCGCGGCTCGCCGATCCAATCTTCAACGTCGCGGTCAACGACGAGATGCTGCTGCACGGGGTCGCCCGCCGCACCCTGACCGACGGCGACGTGGTGGAGATCGTGCCGACCATCGCCGGCGGCTGATCGCGCGGCGCCCGGTTCCCCCTCGCCTCCGGATACGCTAAAGTCGGATGGTGGCACGCGCCGTCGGCCGGAACGTCCGCCGCAAGGATTCCGACGCCAAGGTCACCGGCGCCGCGAAGTACGTGGACGACCTGTCGTTCCCCGGCATGCTGCACGGGGCGACCGTCCGCTCCACGATCCCGCGCGGGCGCCTCGAGCGCATTCGCCTCGATTTCGACACCGCCGGCTTCACCGTCGTCGACTTCCGCGACGTGCCCGGCCGCAACATCGTCGCCCTGATCGACGACGACCAGCCCTGCCTCGCGGCGCACGAGATCTATCACGTCGCCGAGCCGATCCTGCTGCTGGCGCACGCGGACCGCGAGCGGCTGACCCGTGCGCCGGTCGCCATCGACTACACGCCGCAGCCGGCAATGTTCGACCCCGAGCGATCGAGCCGCGCCTTCAAGTCGATCGCCATCGACAAGGGGTCGATCGACGAGGGCCTGGCCGGCGCCCATCTCGTCGTCGAGGGGGAGTACCGCACCGGGCACCAGGAGCAGCTGTACATCGAGCCCAACGGCGTCATCGCCGTGCCCGACGGCGACGGGATGACGGTGTACGGCTCGATGCAGTGCCCCTACTACGTGCACCGCGCGCTCACCGTCGTGCTCGGCGTCGAGGACCGCCGGGTGCGCGTGGTGCAGTGCGAGACCGGCGGCGGGTTCGGCGGCAAGGAGGAGTATCCCTCGCACCTCGCCTGCCACGCGGCGCTGCTGGCGCGCAAGGCGGGACGGCCGGTCAAGATGATCTACGACCGGGTCGAGGACCTGGTGGCGACGACGAAGCGCCACCCCTCGATCGTGCGCCACCGCACGGGCGTGACACGCGACGGCCGGCTGACGGCGATGGATATCGAGGTGCTGCTCGATGCCGGCGCCTACTGCACCCTCAGTCCCGTCGTCCTGTCGCGCGGCGTGATTCACGCCACCGGCCCCTACGCCTGCCCGCACGTCCGCATCCGCGGCCGCGCCATGCGCACCAACACGCCGCCCAACGGCGCCTTCCGCGGGTTCGGCGCGCCGCAGACGCAGTTCGCCGTCGAGGTGCACATGGACCGCATCGCCGAGGCGCTGGCCATCGATCCGGTCACCCTGCGGGCGCGGAATGCGATGCGGCCCGGCGACACCACCGCCACCGGCCAGCGCCTGGGCGACGACACCAGCGCGCTGCCGGTCCTGCGCGAGGCCGCCCGGCGCACCGGCTTCGCGCGCAAGCGCCGGCAGTGGCAGGGGAGCCACCGCGGCATCGGCTTGTCGCTCTTCTTCCACGGCTCCGGCTTCACCGGCATCGGCGAGATGAAGCTGGCGTCGCGCGCCTCGCTCGAGCTGACCGCCACCGGCGTGCGCATCCTCGTCGGCTCGACCGAGATCGGCCAGGGCACACGGACGATGCACGCGCAGATCGTCGCCGATACCCTGCGGCTGCCGTACGAGGCGGTCGAGGTCGCGGAGGCCGATACCGACCGCGTGCCCGACAGCGGGCCGACCGTCGCCTCGCGCACCTGCATGGTCGTCGGCCGCCTGCTCCAGCGCGCCGCCATCGAGATGCGCGAGCGGCTGAACGGCGACTCGCCAGCCGTCTACTTCCGCACGCACGGCGGCTTCGTGATCACGACGCAGTACGAACGCCCGCCGGGGCTGGAGTGGGACGACGACCGCTACCTCGGCGATGCGTACGGCAGCTACGGCTGGGGCTGCAATGTCGTCGAACTCGAGGTGGATCCGGTGACGTGGGAGGTCCGGCCGACGAAGGTCACCGCGGTCGTCGAGATCGGCAAGGCGATTCATCCGGTCATGGCGGCGGGACAGGTCGAGGGAGGCACCGCGCAGGGACTGGGCTACGCCCTGCTCGAGGAGGTGGTGATGCGCGACGGCCAGATGGCCAACGCGCAGCTCACCAACTACATCATTCCGACGCCGCCGGACACGCCGCCGATCGAGACCGTCATCCTCGAGCAGCCGTACCGGCACGGGCCGTACGGGGCGAAAGGCGTCGGCGAGATGCCCATCGACGGTCCCGCGCCGGCCGTGGTCAGCGCGCTCCGCCACGCCGGCTACGACATGCGCGCGATTCCGGCCACGCCGGAGCGGCTGATGCGGGCGGCGCGGCTGCGCCCACCGGGCGCCGCCGCGGCACGAAAGGGGCGGCGATGATCGCCTGCCGCATCAACGGCCGCGCCCGCCGCCTGGACGTGCACCCGATGAAGCGGGCGCTCGACGTCCTGCGCGAGGACTGCGGTTTGACCGGTACGAAAGAAGGGTGTGGCGAGGGCGAATGCGGGGCCTGTACCGTTCTGATCGACGGGCGGCCGGTGAACTCGTGCCTCGTCCCCGCCGCGCACCTCGAGGGCACCGACGTCGCCACCATCGAGGGGGTCGCACACGGCGAGGCGCTGCACCCGCTGCAGGACGCGTTCGTGGTGCACGGCGGCGCGCAGTGCGGCATCTGCACGCCTGGCATGATCATGGCGGCACTCGATCTGCCGCGTGGGGCGAGCACGCGCGCGATCCAGGAGGCGCTCGCCGGCAACCTGTGCCGGTGCACCGGGTACGAGGCGATCTACCGGTCGGTGAAGAAGGGTGCCGGCCGGCGGCCGCGCCGGCGCGGGGATCGCCCATGAGAACGGCCATTTCGCCGCTGACACTGCTGCGGCCGCGGTCGGTGACCGAAGCGCTCCAGATGCTGCGCGACGAGGCGCCGGTGACGCCGTTGGCCGGGTGCACGGACGTCTACGTCAACCTGCAGTTCGGCACGCTGGCCGACACGCGCTTCCTCGACGTCTGGCCGCTCGCCGAGCTGCGGTTCATCGAGGCCGATCGCGACACCCTGCGCATCGGGGCGCTGACGACCTACACGGAGATCGCCGATTCCGCCCTGGTCCGCCGGCGCCTGCCCATG
Source organism: uncultured Acidobacteriota bacterium (assembly GCA_963707795.1). Taxonomy (GTDB): domain Bacteria; phylum Acidobacteriota; class Vicinamibacteria; order Vicinamibacterales; family UBA2999; genus JACCSI01. The sequence goes on from OY970174.1 coordinate 4,566,146, forward strand.
CTCGTCGCGGCGGCGCGCGAGATCGGCGGGCGGCAGATCCAGAATCGCGGCACGCTCGGGGGCAACATCGCCAACGCCTCGCCGGCCGGCGATTCCTTGCCGGTGCTGGCCGCCGCCGACGCCGTCGTCGTGCTGCGCAGCGCGGGCGACGAGCGGCGCGTGCCCTTCAGTCGCTTCTACACCGGCTATCGAGCCACCCTCCGCCGGCCGGACGAGCTGATCGTCGCCGTGGAAATCCCGCGGGTGCACGGCACGCAGTACTGGCGCAAGGTGGGGACGCGGCGGGCGCAGGCCATCTCGAAAGTCATGTGTGCCGGCGTTCGCGGCGACGAGGTCCGGGTCGCGCTCGGCAGCGTCGGCCCGACCGTGGTGCGGCTGCGCAAGACCGAGCGCGTGCTCTCGGCCGGTGGCACGCTGAAACAGGCGCAGGCCGTGCTGCGCGGCGAAATCGTCCCCATCGACGACATCCGGTCCTCCGCCGATTATCGACGCGAGGTCAGCGCCAACCTGCTGGCCGATTTCTGGCGGGCGACCCGATAGCGCCGCGCCGCGGGTACCGTTTCATGCCGCCGGTCCAACACGCGCTTCTCCTCACGTCGATCGTCGCCGCGGCGGCGTTCGCGCAGCCCGCCGATCGCACCGCCGCGCTCGTCGACGCCGTCCGCCCCGCGCTGCCGTTTCCCGATGCCGACGCCTCGGGCGAGCTCCCGGCCACCGACACCCTGACCGCGCGATGGTTCGTCCTCTGGCCGTCGCCGGACGAGCAGCGCATCACGGTCAGGGCCAACCCGCTGCACGCCGAGACCCAGGCGGCGACCGCGGCGGCGATGGCGACCATTCAGGCGGCGGTCGTCGCCGCCGAACGCAAGGCGCAGGCGGCGTACGACGAGGCACTCGCCGAGCTGAAGCGCACGGGCAGGGGCAGCGCTCTCGCCGGCGTGACCCTCGACGACGAAGGCGTCGCCGGAGAACGGATCGATGCGGAGCTCGCGCTCACCATCGAGCATCAGGCGGCCTCGGCGTTCGAGATCCGATCATCCGCGGCGCCTGCCGTCGCGGCGGGGAGCAACGGCCCCTCGTGGGTGATCACCATTCCGCCCGGCACCTATCGCGACGCCGGCGACGGCCGCGAGCACTTCACGGCGGCGGAAGCACGGCTCTTCTTCGGCGTCGCCACCGCGCCGGCCGTCACACGATCCGGCCCCGATCGCTTCCGGGTCGCAGTGTCGGGCGACGCCCCGGCGTTCGTGGTCGTCCTGCGCGGCAACGCGGCGCTCCTGCGCGACGTGCTGTCGGCGGCCACGTGGTCGCGGCTGGGTCGCCTGACGCCATGAATCTGCAGATTCAGGCCTGTTTTCCCATGGAACTGCCACTCGTCCGGCTCCGTCCAACCAAGAAGGAAGGGTTAGGAGTCCTGAAATGTTTCGAATCTACGACTGGAGTTTCTCGAGCACGGCCGAACTGGCCGTCGGCGCGCTGCTGGTGCTGACCATCCTGTCGGTGGCGTTCGTCTAATGCGGCGGGGCATCCGCCCCGCTCCTCACTTCGATGTCAAATTCCGGTCGGGCGTGGCGAGGTAGCTCTTGCGCGCCCGCACCGTCGTCCCCGCCTTCGATCGCACCTCGAGCTTGTGCACCTTGCCGTCGAGCAGGGCGGGTGCGAACCCGAGCAGGTACTGGCTGCGCAGCTCCTGCGCCACGCGCGTGAACGTCGGCGCGAGCTCGTCGGTCTTCTTGAGCTCGAAATAGCCGCCGCCGGTCTCGTCGGCGATCTTGCGCAGGTCGCGGGAAGGCCGGGTGCGCTGCACGCGCTGGCCGTTGAAGAACTCCGACTCGAGCCCGATCGCGTACACCATCACCTCTTCGTTGCGCGCCCGCTCCATGACGGTGCGGAACCCGAGCTTGCTCGACGTGTCCTCGCCGTCGGTGAACACCAGCACCACGCGCCGGCTGTCGATCCGTTCGAGGGCGTCCAGGCTCGTGGCGATGGCGTCGTTCAGCCGCGTCGGATTGCCGAACTGCAGCTCGTCGAGGGCGGCGATGAGCTCGTCGCGGTCGTTGGTGAAGCGCCCGCTCAACTGGATCTTGTCGTTGAACGCCCCCACCTGTGCGCGATCGACGGGGAGCAGCCGGATCAGGAACTGCTCGGCGGCGATGTTCAGCAGGTCGAGGTTGGCGGTCATGCTGGCGCTGGTGTCGAGCATCACCACCGCGGTGAACGGCTGGCTCGCATTGGAGAACTGTGTCAGTTCGACCGGCTTGCCGTCGTCGAAGACCGTGAAGTCGCCGCGTTCGAGGTCGGGAACCAGCCGCCCGGCGTTGTCCAGCACGGTCGCGTAAATCGGCACCTCGGCCCTGGCTGACGAGCGAAAGACCGGGTCCTGCGCCCGCACCGGCGCCAGCAGCAGGACGAGGAGCCCGGCGACGGCGCCGGCCGCGGATCTGGGTTGCATGAGGATCATTCTAGCAACGAAACTACAGGGGTCCGATGTCCGATCCGGATTTGCAGGTCGGCCTGTGCGCGAGCTGCCAGCGCAGCAGAATTGTGCAGACCGACCGATCGCGCTTCTACCTCTGTACCCGATCGTTCACCGACCCGGCATTCGTGCGCTACCCGCCGCTCCCGGTGTTGAGCTGTCCCGGTTACGATCCGTTGGCCGGCGAGACCGCGGAGGGCACGCGGCCACGCGATCGTTGAGCCGTGCCTTCGTGTAATCTGTGGAGATGAGGTTACTTGTCGGCGGACTCCTGCTGGTGGCCGGTGTGGCGTGCGCCAATGCGCACACCGCTCCGTCCGCGCAGGGCGGGTCCGCACAGTCGCAGGACGCCGTCGTCGCCGAGGTCGCCGGCCGCAAGATCACGATGAAAGAGCTCGACGACCGCTGGCAGTCGCTCGACCCGGCCGAGCGCGCGCGCGTCACCCAGCTCGTCTACCAGAACCGGCGCAACGTGCTCGATCAGATCGTGGGCGACGCGCTGATCGAGCAGGCGGCGAAGGACGCCGGGGTGCCGGTCGATCAGTACACCACGCAGGAGACCGCGAAGCGGGTGACGCCGGTGACCGAGGCCGAGGTGCAGCAGTTCTTCGAGGAGAACAAGGACCGGGCGCAGGGAAGGACGGTGGAGCAGCTGGGCGACTCGATCCGCGGCTTCCTCGCCGGCAACCGCCAGCAGCAGGCGCGCGCGCAGCTCATCGACGATCTGAAGAAGAAGGCGCCGGCCACGCGGGTCTATCTCGACCCGCCGCGCCAGGTCGTGGAGGTGGCGGCCGACGACCCATCGATCGGCCCGGCAACCGCGCCGGTGACGATCGTCGAGTTCTCGGACTATCAGTGACCGTTCTGTGCGAGGGTCGGTCCGACCCTCACGAAGATTCGCGCCACCTACGGCGATCAGGTGCGGCTGGTGTTCAAGGACTTTCCGCTGCCCAACCACGAGCAGGCGCCCAAGGCGCACGAGGCCGCGCACTGCGCCGGTGAACAGGGCAAGTACTGGGAGATGCACGACCGCATCTTTCAGTACCAGGCGGCGATGCAGGTGCCGAACCTGCACGAGCATGCCGCCGCACTCGAGCTCGACCCGGCGTCGTTCAAGACCTGCCTCGAGTCCGGCAAGTTCGTCTCGGCGATCGCCGCCGACGTCCGCAGCGGGGAACAGCTCGGTGTCAACTCGACGCCCACGATGTTCATCAACGGGCGGGCCGCGATCGGGGCGCAGCCGTTCGAGTACTTCAAGAGCGTCATCGACGAGGAGCTGGCGGCGGCGAAGCGCTGACCGGGACGCCGCGCCGGCCGCCGGCACTCAGGGGATGAGGACGATCTTGCCCTTCGCGCCCGGCTCCAGGATCAGCTGGTGTGCGCGCGCGGCCTCGGCCAGCGGCAGCTCGGTGGCCACCACCGGGGCAAAGGTGCCGTTGGCCAGACCGGCGTCGAGCGCGCGGAAGATGCGCGCCACGTCGTCGGGCGTCGTGTTCCACAGCGCCATGCCCAGGATGGCGCCATCCTTGCCCATCGTCTTGCGCGGATCGATCTCGATGCGCCCGCGATTGCCGACGACGATCACGCGTCCCCCGACGGCCATTGCCGTGAGGTCGTGGTCGAGGTTCACGTTGGCGAGGTGCTCGAGGATGATGTCCGGCCCGCGGCCCCCGGTCAGCTCCCGCAGCGTGTCGAGGTAGCCCGGCTCGCGGTGGTTGAGCGCGTGATGGGCACCCTGCGCGCGGACCAGCTCCAGGCCGTCAGGCGATGCCGGCCGTGCCGATCACGGTGAGCCCCCAGGCACGCGCGATCTGGATGGCCGCCAGGCCGACGCCGCCGCTGGCGCCGTGGATGAACAGGGTCTCGCCCGGCTGAATCTGCCCGCGGAAATGCAATGCGCGGAATGCGGTGGTATAAGGCACGCCGACCGCCGCGCCCTGCGCAAAGCTGAGTCGATCGGGCAGGGTGTGCACCTGGTGCGGCTCGCACACGATTTTCTGGGCGTAGGCGCCATAACTCTTGTGCGCGGCGGTCCCGAACACGTGCACGCGCGCGCCGGCGGGGATGCCGTGGTCCGTACCCCCGACCGCCTCGACCACGCCGGCGGCGTCGGCGCCGGGGACGTAGGGGAGCGGCGGTTTGGTCGCGTAGCCCCCGCTGCGCATGTACGTGTCGTAGGGGTTCACACCCACCGCGTGCACCCGCACCAGCACCTGCCCCTCGCCCGGGACCGGATCCGGCCGCTCCTCGAGCGTCAGGACCTCGGGTCCGCCAAACTCGCGCACCACGATCGCTTGCATGGACGGCATGTTAGCCGAATAGACTCACGCCATGAACTTTGCCGCCCCTGACGATGCCCTGGCGATCCTGACCGCGATGATCACGCCCGCGGTGCTCATCTCGGCGTGCGGGGCCCTCATCTTTTCCACCGCGACGCGGATGGGACGGGTCATCGATCGGGTCCGCCATCTCTCGGCCCGCTTCGAGGAGCTGGCGCGCAATCCCCAGGCCGATGACATGGCGGCGGAACGGCACGCGCTCCTGTTCACGCAGCTCGAACGGCAGACCGCGCGCGCCCGTCTCATCCAGCGGGCGATGGCGGCGTTCTATTCCGCCCTCGGCGTGTTCGTCGCGACCAGCGTCGCGATCGCCGTCCTCCATGCCGTCGCGCGCCGTTACACCTGGCTCGCCGTCGTCCTTGGCCTGGCCGGGGCGATGTACATGCTCTACGGCAGCGTCCTGCTGATCGTGGAATCGCGGATGGCGCTCTCGGCCATCCTCAGCGAGATGGACTTCCTGTCGAAGGTCAGCCGGAAGTACGCGGGCGAGGACCTGGCCGGCCGCGCGACCGGCGGGCCCTTCACGTGGCTGGGGAAGAAGATAGGCTAGTGGCCCGTCCACGGGCCACTCGTTACTCGTCGCGTAACGCGCGCAGGGGGTTCAGCCGAACCGCGCGGCGCGCGGGCACCCAGGTCGCGGCGAGGGCCACGACGGTCAGCACCGCCGCCACGGCGGCGAACGTCCGCGGGTCGCGCGGCGTCACCTCGTAGAGCATCGCGCTCATCAGACGGGTCATCAGCAGGCCGGCACCGACCCCCAGCACCACGGACATGGCGGTCAGCCGCGCCCCCTGTCCGACGACCAGCCGCAGCAGGTCGGCGGGGCGGGCGCCGAGCGCGGCGCGCACGCCGAGCTCGCGGGTGCGCGTGGACACGGCCAACGCCATCACCCCGTAAGTGCCGACGCCGGCGAGCAGCAAGGCTGCGCCGGCGAAGAGGACGACCAGCGTCGTGTTGAAGCGCCGCGCCGAGAGGGCGGTGCTCACGATCTCGTCGTAGCTGCGCAGCCGGGTGACCGCCTGGTTGGGGTCGGCGGCGCGAATCGCGTCGCGCAGCAGCCCCGCCGTCGCTGCCGCGTCGCCGTCACTCCACACCGTGAACGAGAGGAACGGCCAGCGCTCGGCGTTCTGCGTCAGCGGCAGGTAGAAGGTCGGGTCGGCTGGCGCTTCGACGCTGCGATACCGCATGTCGGCCACCACGCCGACGATCTCGTGGGCCGCATCGCGGCCGAACAGCACGCGCCGGCCGATCGGATCCTCGCCGGGAAAATAGCGGGCGACGAACGCCTGATTCACCACCATGACCGCCGGGCCCGACGGCTGGTCCTGCGCGGCGATCCCGCGGCCGCGCACCAGCGTGACGCCCGCGGCGCGGAAGAAGTCCGGCGTCACCAGCTGGAAGTCGGCCGTGTCCGACAGTCCGGGCGGGGGCTCGGGACGGCCCTCGATGCGGATGCCGCGGTTGGGGGCGCCCGTCAACGGCGACGTGAACGCCGCGCCGGCGCTCCGGACTCCCGGCGCGGAGGAGACGCGGGCGAGCACCGCGTCGACGAACTGGATCTTTGCCGTCGGATCGATGTGGAAGGCGCCAGGTTCGACAGGGCGCAGATATTTTTCGGGCACGAGGCTGAGGTCGGCCGCGATCCGCCCCTCGGTCGCGAATCCGAGCGGCACACGCTGGCTGGCGACAAAGCTCGCCAGCAGCAGGCCGCCGCCGATGAGCAGCACCTGCGCCAGGGCCAGTTCGGCGACGACGATCGCCTGCTGCCAGCGCCGGACCTGGCCGCCGCCCGTCGAGCGGACGCCGGCGGGCAACTGCGCGAGCGAACCGCGGCGCGCCAGGTGCACGGCCGGACCGAGGCCGAAGAGCACCGCCGTCGCCAGCGTCACGCCCAGCGTGAAGGCGAGCACCGTCGGGTCGAGGGCAATCTCCTGCAGCCGCGGCAATCCCCGCGGTGCGATCGCGACCAGCGCATCGAGGCCCCACGCGGCCAACAACAGGCCGAGCAGTCCGCCCGGCACGGCCACCACGATGGTCTCGGCCAGCAGCTGGCGGACGAGTCGTCCCCGGCCCGCGCCCAGGGCCGCCCGCGTCATCATCTCGCCCTGCCGCCCCGCGGCCTGTCCGAGCAGCAGGTGCGCCACGTTGGCGCAGGCGATCAGCAGCATCATGGTGACCGCCAGCTGCAGGAGCAGCAGCAGGCCGCGCACGTCGCCGACGACTTCCTCGTGCAGCGGCTTGACGTGCGCGCCGAGGCCGGCGTTGGTGTCCGGATACCGCCGCGCCAGGTCGGCCATCATCGCGTCGAGTTCCTGCTGCGCCGCCTCGCGCGTCGCGCCCGGCGCAAGACGTCCGACCACGAAGATGATGTGCGAGTCGCGGACCGCCGTGAGGTCGCCGCCGAACGGAAAGGTCCGCGGCACGCCGCGATCGCCGGTCAGCCAGACGTCGATGCCTTCCTGCAGCGGCGACTCGAACCCTGGCGGCATCACGCCGACAATCGTGTACGGGCGCCCGTCGAGCATCACCGAGCGGCCGAGGGCGTCTGGCGATGCGCCGAACAGCCGCGTCCACAGGCCGTGGCTCAACACCGCCGCGCTCGCCGCCGCCGGCTCGTCGTCCGAGGGCAGCAGCGTCCGGCCGAGGGCCGCCGTGGCGCCGAGTGTCGGGAACAGGGTCCCGGAGGCGCCGAGCGCGCGCAGGCGCTCGGGCTCGCCGCGGCCCGACAGCGTCGGCGCGAACTCGTCGAATGCGGCCAGCGACGAGAAGGCCCGCGTCTCGCGGCGCCAATCGACGAAGTTTGCCGGCGCCACCCAGCGCTCCGGGTTGTCGCGGCTCGTCTCCCACACGATCATCAGCCTCTCCGGGTCGTCGTACGGCAGCGGATCGAGGACGACGTGGTGGAGGACGCTGAAGATGGCGGCGTTGGCGCCGATGCCGAGCGCGAGGGACAGGACCGCCGCCGATGCCAGGCCGGGGCGCCGGAGGAACAGCCTCACGCCGAGTCGCAGGTCGCTGAGCATGGTCCGGACCTAGCCAGCTCCGTGCCACACCAGACGGTCAAATCGCCCGATCTCCGGTCATCCCGGCCGGCACTCGACCGGACCGGTGTTCGCTGGCGACCACCGGGTGTCCGGTTTCCGGGGAAGCGGCGCGCGTCCCCGAAAGCCCGGTCCCGCTACAATCCGTGTCATGCGTCCTGCCCTCGTCGCCTGCGCCCTCGTGCTGCTGCTGCCGTGCGGGCTCGCCGCACAGGCGGCCAACCCTCTCGCGTCCCAGATCGACCGCCTTGCGACGGAGCTGACCCCGCAGGTCGTGACGTGGCGACGCGATTTCCACCAGCATCCGGAGCTGGGCAACCGGGAGACGCGCACCGCGAAGGTGATCGCCGAGGAGCTGACGCGGCTCGGCTACGAGGTCACCACCGGGGTGGCGCACACCGGCGTGGTCGCGGTGCTGCGCGGGGCGAAGCCGGGTCCGGTGGTCGCCCTGCGCGCGGACATGGACGGGCTGCCGGTGACCGAGCAGGTGGACCTGCCCTTCAAGTCCACCGTGCGCACGCAGTGGAACGGCCAGGACGTGGGCGTGATGCACGCGTGCGGGCACGACAACCACATGGCGATGCTCCTGGGCGCCGCGACGATCCTGGCCAGGGTCCGCAACGAATTGCCGGGGACGGTGAAGCTGATCTTCCAGCCGGCGGAGGAGGGCCCGCCGGCCGGCGAGCAGGGCGGCGCGGAGCTGATGGTCAAGGAAGGCGTGCTCGAGAACCCGACGGTGGACGCGATCTTCGGCCTGCACGTGTTTCCGATGACGGCCGGCGCCATCGAGTACCGTGCCGGGCCGCTGATGGCGAGCGGCGACTCGTTCACCATCCACATCAAGGGCCGGCAGACGCACGGCGCCGTGCCGTGGGGCGGTGTCGACCCGATCGTGATCGGCGCCCAGATCGTGATGTCGCTGCAGACGATCGTCAGCCGCACCGTGAACATCACCGAAGCGCCGGCGGTGGTGACGATTGGCGCGTTCAACGGCGGCAACCGCTTCAACATCGTGCCCGAGACGGTCGAACTGCAGGGGACGGTGCGCGCGTTCAACGAGGACGTGCGCAAGGACATTCACCGCCGCATTCGCGACATCGCCACCAAGACCGCCGAGGCCTCGGGCGGGACCGCCGAGGTGACCTACGGCATCGGCTACCCGGTGACCATCAACGATCCGACGTTGACCGAGCGCATGGCGCCGACGCTGCGGCGCGTCGCCGGCGCGGACCGGGTCCGGGTCGGGCCGCTGACCGGCACGGCGGAGGACTTCTCGTTCTTCCAGCAGAAAGTCCCGGGGATGTTCTTCTTCCTCGGCGTGACGCCCGCCGATCGCGATCCGAAATCGGTCGCGCAGAACCATTCGCCGCTGTTCTTCGCCGACGAATCGGCGTTGCCGGTCGGCGTACGGGCGCTGGCCAACCTTGCCGTCGACTACCTGTACATGCCGCGATGAAGGAGCCGGGCGAGCCGATGATCGGACAGACCGTCTCGCACTATCGCGTGGTCGATCACCTCGGCGGCGGCGGCATGGGCGTCGTCTACCGCGCCGAAGACACGCGGCTGGGGCGCGACGTCGCGCTCAAGTTCCTGCCGCCGGCGCAGGCCGGCGACGACCAGGCGCTGGCCCGCTTCGCCCGCGAGGCGCGTGCGGCGGCGGCGCTCAATCACCCCCACATCTGCACCATCTACGACATCGGCGAGCACGACGGGCAGCCGTTCCTCGCGATGGAGCTGCTCGAGGGGCGGACACTCAAGCACGCGATCGCCGGCCATCCGATGCCCGTCGACCTGGTGCTGGCGCTCGGCGGCGAGATCGCCGATGCGCTCGCAGCCGCGCACGCCCGCGGCATCGTCCACCGCGACATCAAGCCGGCCAACCTGTTCGCCACCGCGGGCGGTCACGCCAAGGTGCTGGACTTCGGGATTGCCAAGCTGCAGCCGCCGGGGGCGGACGGCCGCCTGGCGGCGGCGCCGACGATGAGCGGCGACGGCGCGCTGACCGCTCGCGGGCTGGCACTCGGCACGCTGGCCTACATGTCGCCGGAGCAGGCGCTCGGCGAGGAGCTGGATGCGCGGACGGACCTGTTCTCGTTCGGCGCCGTGCTCTACGAGATGCTCACCGGCGTCGGGCCGTTCCGCGGCCAGACCGACGCGGCGCTGGTCGACGCCATCCTGCACAGCTCCCCGGTGAATCCGATTCGCGTCAACCCGGACGTGCCACCCGAGCTCGACGCCATCGTCATGAAGGCGCTGGAGAAGGATCGGCGCCTGCGCTATCAGCACGCCAGCGAACTGCAGGTGGACCTGGCGCGGCTGGCACACCAGTCGGCGGCGCGCAAGTTCTCGACCACGCCAATCGCGGTCACGGCGCCGGCGCCGGGACGCGCGCCTGCGACGGGGTGGTGGCGCTGGACCGTTGCCGCCATCGCCGTGGGCGCCGCCGTGGCCGGGACGGTGCTGTGGCAGTCGCGCCGGGCGGAGGCGCTGGCCGAGACCGACGTCATCGTGCTCGCCGACTTCGTGAACTCGACCGACGAGCCGGTCTTCGACGGCACGCTGCGCCAGGCGGTCGCGGTGAAGCTCGAGGAGTCGCCGTTCCTCAACGTGCTCCCGGAAACACGGATGCGGCAGTCGCTGCGGATGATGGACCAGCCGGATGACGCCCGGGTCACGCCCGAGATCGGGCGCGACCTCTGCCAGCGCCAGCAGCTCAAGGCGATCGTGACCGGCGAGATCGCGCAGCTCGGCGCCAACTACGTCGTCACGCTGCAGGCCGTCGAATGCCAGACCGGCGATACCCTGGCGCGCCGGCAGGTGGAAGCCGCCGGCAAGGAGCAGGTCCTCGGTGCGGTCGGCCGCGCCACCGGCGAGCTACGCGAGCGCCTGGGCGAGTCGCTGGCGTCCATCCAGCAGCTCAACACGCCGATCGAGCAGGCGACGACGTCGTCATTGGAGGCGCTCAAGGCCCTGTCGCAGGCGGACCTGCTGCGGGCGCAGGGACATCGGGTCGACGCGCTGGCCTGGTACCGGCGCGCGATCGAGCTCGACCCGGACTTCGCAATCGCGCACGCACGAATGGGGACGCTCTATCAGAACCTCGTCGAGTTCGGGCTGGCGCGGGAACATCGTGCGCGCGCCTTCGCCCTGCGCCAGCGTGCCAGCGAGCGCGAGCGCTTCTACATCGATTCCCATTACTACGCCTCGGTCCTCGGCGACCGTGGCAAAGCGCGCGACGTCCACCTGCAGTGGCTGAAGACCTACCCGCGCGACCCGACGCCGGCGAACAACCTCGGCGTCGAAGCCTCCCAGCAGGGACGCCCCGAAGAGGCCGTGGAGCACTACCTTCGCGCCGTCGAACTCGACCCCGGCCTCGAGCTGGCGCGCGGAAATCTCGTCGACGCGCTGGCGCGGGTGGGCCGGTCCGACGAGGCTGCCGAGGCCCTGGCGTCGGCGGTCGCGCGATTTGGCGAAACGCAGCAACTCAAGGCCTCGGCATACTTGGTGGCGCTCGTCCGGCGGGACGAAGGCACGCTGCGTCGGCTCGAGGCATCGGCGGGTGACAACCCGCCGCTGGTCACCCAGATCGCCGCGGCCGAGTGCGGCCGCGGGCAGATCCGGGCGGCACGGGCCCGCATCCTGCCGTTCGCGGAACGACTGCAGCAGCAAGGCCTGCACGAGCGCGCCGCGACCCATCTGGCGGAACAGGCGGGCTGCGAAGCCCTGAGCGGCAACTTTGGCTTCGCGCACGAGCGACGCGCCGAGATCGAGCGACTGGCGAAGCCGGGCACCGTCGCCCGCTACATCCTGGCGCACGCCTTGTCGCGCGATCCGTCGACCAGGGCGACCGGGCCGTGGCTGCCCGAGCCCATGCCGGCCGGCGCGCCGGCGGGATTCCACATCGCCCGCGCCATGTCGCTCGCACAGGTGGCGCTCAACGCCGGGCGGCCCGCCGACGCGGTCGCCGCGCTGGCGCCGTACGAGACCGTCATGGCCACCGAAGGTTCTGGCCCGAGCGCGCTCGAAGTGTATGCCCGGTCGCTGACGGCCAACGGCAATCCGCAGCACGCGATCGCGCAGCTCAATCGGGTCCTTTCCCATCCCGGCTTCATGCCCTCGTCGCCGATCCACGCCGTGGGGTTGGTCACCGCCGCGCGCGCGCACCTGCGTGCCGGAGATGTGGCCGCGGCCCGTCGCGCCTACGAGCGATTCCTCGACCTGTGGCGAAGCGCCGACACTCGACCCGATTACCCGATTCTCGTCGCCGCCAAATCGGAGTACGCCGCGCTCGGCACGCGGTAGGACCCCAACCACGCACGGTTCGGCGGGTCCGTCCCTCCGGCGTCGTCGGTCAGGCGATCCGGCGCGGCCGGAACGCGACCAGCAGCAGCGCCAGGGCCGCCACTGCCAGCCACGCCGGCGCCTGGAACAGCAGCTCGTAGTCCACCTCGCCCGACGGCGTCCGCAGCCGGTCCGCCAGGCCGCCCCACAGCAGGCTGCCGACGAAGGGACCGAGGCCGAGGATGAGCAGGTTGAAGAGTCCCTGCGCGCTCGCGCGTGAGTCGCGCGGGAAGTGCTCGTCGACGAAGATGTAGACCGCGGCGAAGAAGAACGCGTAGCACATACCGTGCACGACGTTGATGGCCACCATCAGCCACAGCGGATCGCCGATGGCGTAGACGAAGAAGCGCAGCGCGTGCGCGGCGATGCCGATGCCGAGCGTCGCGCGCCATCCCAGCCGGGTCAGGACGGCGCCGAGAATGGCCATCGTCGCGATCTCGGCCACCTGCCCGATGCTCATCGCCGGCATGATCCAGTTGGCCGCCAGGCCCGCCCGCTCGAGGAACGGGCTGGTGAACTGGAAATAGGCCTGGTGCACGAGCGCGTCCATGAACGTCACGATGAACAGCACCAGGAAGGCCGGGACCGCGAGCAGCCGGATCGCCTCGAGCGGCGCGTTGGCGGCGCCCGCATCGCGTGCCGGCGGCGTGGCGGGCAGCATCAACGAGAACGCCGCGAGCGCCCACGACGCGATTCCGGCGACGACGAAGATGCTGGCCAGCGCCGATTCGAGCGCGTCACCGGACTTGCCGGCGAGGATGAAGACGAACGGCCAGCTCGCGGCGATCCAGCCGATCGTGCCCCACAGGCGGATGCGGCCGAAATCCCGGCGCGCGTCGGCCGCATGGTGAAAGCAGATGGCGTTGGTCAGCGACATGGTGGGGATGTACGCCAGCTGATAGGCGAGCATGATGAGGAAGAACGACCAGAACGTGTCCTGCCAGGCGAGCGCAAACATCGCCACCCCGCCGAGGGCGTGCAGCACGGCGAGCAGCTTCTCGGTGGACATCAGCCGGTCGGCGAGCTGCCCGCCGACGAACAGCGCGACGATGCAGGCGATGGCCGGGGTCGCGAAGATCCAGCCGATCTCGGCGCCGGAGAAGCCGAGGACGTCGCCGAGGTAGAGCGCCAGCAGGGGCAGCCACGATCCCCAGATGACGTACTCGAGGAACATCATGATCGAGAGCCGGACCGTCGGCGTGTTGGTCATGGGCGGTGCGGGCGGATTATAGTGCGTCGGGTCGGCGGCCGGGGCTGAACGGCGGGTGATGGAGCGATGGCACAGAAGACACTGGGCGTGGGGTTCATCGGCAGCGGCTTCATCACCCGGTTCCACATCCGTTCGTGGCTCGCCGTGCGCGGCGCCGACGTGCGCGGCGTCTGGAGCCCCACACGGGCACGGGCCGAGGACGCCGCAGCGCTGGCGCGCACCCTGCAGGTGGGCGACGCGAAGGCCTACGCGTCGATCGGTGCGATGGCCGCCGATCCGGCCATCGACTGCCTGTGGATCTGCGGGCCCAACTACACGCGCGTCGCCAACATGGAGGAGATCGTCGAGGCGCGATCGCGCGGCGCCGACCTCGTCGCGGTGGCGTGCGAGAAGCCGCTCGGCCGCAACGTCGCCGAAGCGCGGCGGATGGTCGAACTGGCGGAGCAATCAGGCCTGCTGCACGGCTATCTCGAGAACCAGCTGTTCTCACCCGGCGTGGAACGGGGCAAGGCCATCGTCTGGGAGCGCGGCGCGGCGCTGGCCGGACGTCCGTACCTCGCGCGCGCCGCCGAGGAGCACGGCGGCCCGCACATGCCCTGGTTCTGGCGCGGCGACCTGCAGGGCGGCGGCGTCCTCAACGACATGATGTGTCACAGCCTCGAGGTCGGCCGCTACCTGCTCACCAAGCCGGGCGCGCCGCGCCACAGCATCCGCCCGACCAAGATCTCGGCGCAGGTCGCCTCGCTCAAGTGGTCGCGCCCCGAGTACGTGGCGCTGCTCAACGAGATGATGGGAGCGGACACCGACTACGCCCGCCACCCGGCCGAGGACTTCGCCCGCGCCTCGGTCAACTACGTGGACGAAGCCGGCACTCCGCTGGTGGTCGAGGCGACGACGTCGTGGAGCTACGTCGGCGCCGGCCTGCGCCTGACCATGGAGCTGCTCGGGCCCGAGTATTCGCTCTCGATCAGCACTCTCGACACTTCGACCAAGGTGTTCCTGTCGCGACGCCTGCAGAGCGCGGCCGCGGAGGACCTGCTCGAGAAGCAGAACGCCGAGCAGGGGCTGATGCCGGTCGTCGGCAACGAGTCGGCGGAATACGGGTACGAGGGCGAGAACCGCGCCTTCATCCAGGCGTTTCGCGACGGCGTGCAGCCGGCGCTGGATTTCCGCGCCGGGCTGGAGGTGACCGAGCTGCTGATGGGCTGCTACATGAGCGCCGAGCGCGAACGCGTGATCGACTGGCGGCCCGACGGTCTCGACGACTATCAGCCGCCGGTGGCGCGCCCGCGGTGAGGTAGGCTGGTGCCGGCGATGCGACTGACCAGGCGCGAGTGGCACCGGCTGGCGATCGGCGGCTTCGCAACGGCCGTGGCCACGCCGCTGGCGGCCGGCAGGCACCGCCAGCCCGCCGTCACCGACACGGGCGTTGTCCTCGGCGTCCAGAGCTACAGTTTTCGCGATCGTCCGCTGGCCGCGGCCATCGAGGGCATGGTCGCTGCGGGGCTGCGCAGCTGCGAGCTGTGGCAGGGGCACGTCGAGCCGCGCGGCATGTCGCGCGACGACCTGCGGCGCTGGCGCGAAACCACGCCGCTCGACGAGTTCCGGCGCATCGCCGACACCCTGGCCGGCGCCGGCATCGCGCTCTCGGCCTACAACCTCAGCTTCCAGGATCACTTTTCCGACGCCGAGATCGAGCGCGGCTTCGAGATGGCGCGGACGCTCGGCGCCCCGTGCATCACCGCCTCCGCCAACGTCGCCACGGTCGCCCGCATCGCGCCAGCCGCCGCCCGGCACGGCCTCCGGGTGGGCCTGCACAACCACTCGCGCCTCGACGCGAACGAGTTCGCGACGCCGCAGCAGTTCGAGGATGCCTTGCGTGCCGGCCCCGGCATGGCCGTGAACCTCGACATCGGCCATTTCACCGCCGCCAACTTCGACGCCGTGGCATTCCTGCGCCGGCACCACGCCTCGATCCTGACGCTGCACATCAAGGACCGTAAGCGCGACCAGGGCGCCAACGTCCCGTTCGGCGAGGGCGACACGCCGATCGGACCGGTGCTGCGGCTGCTGCGCGACGAGCGCTGGCCGATCCCGGCCAACATCGAGTACGAATACAAGGGTGGCGACACCGTGGAGGAAGTGAGACGATGCCTCGACTACTGCCGGCGGCAGCTCGATTTCTCGCCTTGACCGCCGCCGTGCTGACGGCCGGGAGTTGCGCCATGAGAACGGGCATCACATCGCTGACCGAGGCCGAACGCACGGCCGGCTGGACGCTGCTCTTCGACGGCCGCTCGCTGCAAGGCTGGCAGGGGTTCAAGTCCGCGACGCCCGGCCCGGGATGGCGGGCCGCCGACGGGGTGCTGTTCCGCGCCGGAGAGGCCGGCGACCTGCTCACGGTCGAGGAGTTCGGCGACTTCGAGCTGAGCCTCGAGTGGAAGATCGAGACGGGCGGCAACAGCGGCATCTTCTTCCACGTCGTCAAGGACGGCGATGAGGCGTGGTGGTCGGGACCGGAGGTGCAGATCCTCGACAACGCCGTGCACAAGGACGGGCAGACCCCGTTGACCTCCGCCGGCGCGAACTACGCCGTGCATCCACCGGCGAAGGACGTCACGCGGCCGATCGGCGAGTGGAACCAGGTGCGCCTGGTGGTCCGCGGCCCGCACGTCGAGCACTGGCTGAACGGCGTGAAGATCGTCGACTACGAGATGTGGAGCCCCGACTGGGAGGCGCGCGTCAAGGCCAGCAAGTTCGACAAGATCCCGCTCTACGGCAAGGCCAAACGGGGCCATATCGCACTGCAGGACCACGGCGACCCGGTGTGGTTCCGCAACGTGAAAGTGAGACGTCTGAACCCCTGACCCCCGACCCCCGACCCCTGATCCCTGAGGCCTGACCCCTGACGCCTGACCCCTGACCCCTGACCCCTGATCAAAGCTCCCAGCCGCGCCGGTAGCGCCGTGTCAGGAAGTCGTTCGCCGCGGCGCTGTTGGTGACCCGCATTTTCGCGCCGTCGTAGTGGATCTTCGTGCCGGCGCGCAGCGCCACGATGCCGAGGAGCATCGTTTCGGTCAGCCGGGCGGCATACTCGAAGGGCGTGGACGCCTCGCCATTGCCCTTGGCGGCGTTCGCCCAGTTCATCTCGTGGCTCGTCGTGATGCGCGGCAGGGTGGGCGCCGGCGTGCCGGCCGAGTCGTGGAGCGACGCCGGCAGCAGGCGCGGGTTGAGCCCGTAGGTGTCGTAGAGGAGCTTCCCCTTCGAGCCCACCAGCAGCCCGCCGCCCGTGGCGTTGAGCTTGTCCTCGCCGAGCTCGTCTGGCTTGGGTGGCAGCAGCCCGCCGTCGTACCAGGTCAGCTTCACCGCCGGCATCGAGCCGCGCGCCGGGAACTCGTAGTACGTCGTCGTCGCCATCGGGAACGAGCCGCCGTTGAACGGCGTGGACACGGTCTCGACGCTCGTCGGGTGGCCGAGGTCGAGCGCCCAGAACGCATGGTCGATCAGGTGCGCGCCCATGTCCCCGATCGCGCCCACGCCCCAGTCGGCCCAGCCGCGCCAGTTGAACGGATGATAGACGGGGTGGTACTCGACAAGCGGCGCGGGGCCGAGAAACAGGTCCCACGACAAGGTGTCGGGCACGGCGTAGAGGCCCATGGCGTTGGCCAGGCGTGACATCACGCCCGGCATGTTCCAGCGCAGCTCGCTCGCGATGCGCTGCGGCTCGGGCCGCGGAATGCCCTGCGGCCAGTAGGCGAGGGGGCGATTCGTCCACACGTGCACCTCCCGCACGTCTCCGATCGCGCCGGCGCGCACCCATTCCACCACCCGCCGCCCGTCGTCCCACGAGTGGCCCTGGTTGCCCATCTGGGTGACGACCTTCTTCCGCTTCGCCTGCCGCGCGAGCTCGCGCGTTTCTTCCACCGACCAGGCCAGCGGCTTCTGGACGTAGACGTGCTTGCCGAGATCCATCGCGGCGAGGGCGATGACGGCGTGGGTGTGATCGGGCGTCGCCACCACGACGGCATCGATGTCCTTCTGGCGCTCGAGCATCTCGCGAAAATCGCGATGGCGCTTGAGGCGGGGCAGATCGTCGGCGAGAATTTTCTTCAGCGACTCGATGCGATCGACGCTGTTGCGCCGCGCCGGTTCCTCGCTGACCTTTGGCAGCCGCTCCTGTTCGCGCGTCAGGTCGGCGCCGAGGCTGTCCCAGGCCCTCCCGGCGTAGTCCCAGTCCACGTCGCAGAGCGCGACGATGTTGTTCTCGCGTCCGAGGTTGAGCAGGTTGATCTTGCCCATGCCGCCGACGCCGATGCCGGCGATGTTGAGCCGATCGCTCGGCGGGGTCTGCCCGCGGCCGAGGACGTGGCGGGGGACAATGGTCAGTCCCGCACCGGTCAGCGCCACCGTCTTGACGAAGTCACGCCTCGAGGCCATCGGGTCATCCTTTCGTGTGCGTGTCGGATGCTAATACTCGCCGGAGACCGGTTCAAGCTGTCGTACAATCCGCCGCCTGAAGCCTGGCCCCTGACGCCCTGGGCCCTGAAGCCTGAGGCCTGGCCCCTGACGCCTGACGCCCGGGGCCCTGAGGCCTGGGGCCTGAAGCCTGAACGATGCAGGTCATACGCAATCGCCACCTCTACGATGTGTGCGTCGTCGGTTCGGGCGCTGGCGGCGGCATGGCCGCCAAGGTCCTGACCGAGGCGGGCGCCGACGTGGTCATGCTCGAGGCCGGCGTCATGTGGGACACGCGCCGCGATTCTCGGATGTTCGCGTGGCCCTACGACTCGCCGCGCCGCGGCGCGCCGATTCCCGAGCGTCAGTTCGGCGAGTTCGATGCCGGCCTCGGCGGCTGGACGCTGGAGGGCGAGCCGTACACGACGGCGCCCGGCCAGCGCTTCGACTGGTTCCGGACCCGGATGCTCGGCGGGCGCACCAACCACTGGGGCCGCATCTCGCTGCGCTTCGGTCCCGACGACTTCCGGCGCAAGAGCCTGGACGGGCTCGGCGACGACTGGCCCATCGGCTATGACGACCTGAAGCCGTACTACGACCGCGTCGATACGCTGGTCGGCATCTTCGGGTCGCGCGAGGGCCTGCCCAACGAGCCGGACGGCATCTTCCAGCCCCCGCCGCGGCCGCGCTGCTACGAGCTGCTGATCAAGGAGGCGGCGGGGAAGCTGAACATCCCGTGCATCGCCAACCGGCTGTCCATCCTGACACAGCCGCTCAACGGCCGTCCGGCGTGTCATTACTGCGGCCAGTGCGGGCGCGGGTGCTCGGCGCATGCGAACTTCTCGTCGCCGTCGGTGCTGCTGCCGCCCGCGCTGGCGACCGGGCGGCTCACGCTGGTGACCAGCGCCATGGCGCGCGAGGTCACGGTCGGGGCGGACGGGCTCGCCGACGGCGTGGCCTACGTCGACAAGGCCAGCGGGCGCGAGCAGCACGTCCGCGCCCGCATCGTCGTGCTCGCCGCCAGCGCCTGCGAGACGGCGCGCCTGCTGCTCAACTCGACGTCGTCGAAGTTCCCCGCGGGGCTGGCGAACTCGAGCGGCGTGGTCGGCCGCTACATCACTGATTCGACCGGCACGAGCGCGCGCGGGTTCATTCCGCGGATGATGGACGGTGTCCCGCACAACGAGGACGGCGCCAGCGGCGCGCACCTCTACATGCCGTGGTGGGGCGACAACCGGACGCTCGACTTCCCGCGCGGGTACCACATCGAGATCGGGGGCGGGCGGCGCATGCCCGGCTTCGGCACCTTTGGCGGCGTTCATCTCTACAACGGCACGGCCTCGTCGGGGCGGCCCGTCTCTGGCGGCGGCTACGGCCAGCAGCTGAAGGACGACTACCGGCGCTTCTACGGCGCGACCGTGGGTTTCTCGGGCCGCGGCGAGATGATCCCGAACGAGAAGAGCTACTGCGAGATCGATCCCGCCGTGGTGGATCGATGGGGCATCCCGGTGCTGCGCTTCCACTTCCAGTGGAGCGATCACGAGCTCAAGCAGGTCAGGCACATGCAGGAGACCTTCCGCGCCATCATCCACGGGATGGGCGGCACGCCGCTGTCGCCGATGCCGGCGGCGGACGAGGGCTACGGCATCGAGCCGGGCGGCCGGATCATCCACGAGCTCGGCGTCACGCGCATGGGAGCGGATCCGAGCCGGTCGGTGCTGAACGCCAACTGCCAGGCGCACGACGTGCGCAACCTGTTCGTGGCCGACGGCGGCCCGTTCGTGTCGCAGGCGGACAAGAACCCCACGTGGACGATCCTGGCCCTGGCGATGCGGACCGCCGAGTACATCGTGCAGTGGCGCAAGGGTTGACCGGCGCGAGACGTCGGCCCCGCGTCGCGCTCACTCGATCGTGCGGGGGCGAACCACGAGAACGCTGCCGACGCCGGCGTAGTGATAGGCCGCGCCGAAGGCCTGCTGCAACGCCGCGAAGGCCATTTCGCCGGTGCAATGTCCGGGCGCGATGGCTTTGACCCCCCACGTGCTCCTGAGCGCCGCGCCGAGCCTGGCGATGTCGTCGCCCGACGCGGTGACCAGGTGCAGACCACCGACGATGAGCCGCACGCCGGTGCGCGGTGCGCCCACCGAGGCCAGGATCGCTTCGATGCCGGGATGGGAACAGCCCACGATCACGATCGGTCCTGCCGGAGTGTCGAGCACCAGCGACACTTCCGGCGTCTCGCTGAATGCCGCGGTTGCCGAGCGGTTCAGCACCAGTCGAATGCCGGGCGCCAGCTCGATGGTGCGTTCGACACGCTGCAGGTTGGCGCCCCGCCACGGCGTGCCGTGCGGGATGTCCGCCGGCACGGCACCGCGAAAGTACCGCATGTGCGCGGGGAGCGAGGCGACCGGGCGGGCGAAAAACGACGGCGGCGTCGGCCCGCCAAAGTACTCGTCGTTGGCGACATAGATCGGCACGTGGGGATTGACCGTCAGCAGGTGATGCAATCCGTCGGTGTGATCACCGTGGCGATGGGAGATGACGACGAAGTCCAGTCGCGCCAGGTCAATTTTCAGGGCGGCGCTGTTGGCGGCGAACCTGGCCGCCGTGTTGCCGGTGTCGAACAGGATGCGCTTGCCGCCATGCTCGACGAGCGCAGCAAACCCCCAATCCAGATCCAGCCTGGAGTCACGGGCGAATGCATCGGAGATGATGGTGATGCGAGTCTCCGGCTGCGCCGCCGCGGCGGCAGAGGCCAGCAGGAACAGCAGGAAGGCGAGAGCGCATCGGCCGAGTACACCTGGCATGGTTCATCCCGGAGAACGGGCCGGCCTCGGCCCTGTGTTGAACGAGCGATTGCGGCGGTTCGCGCCGTCACGCCTTGCAACCCGAACGCGCGCGTGAGCCACTCCACGGCAGCGGGGACGTCCTTGACGGCGAGCGCGGGCACGATCCCCGGCGCCTGCCACAACGCGCGGTCTGCCATCATTCGCCTGCGATATCGGTCCGGTTCGCGGCCGAGCGCACGATCCGCGTCGTGACCGACAACTGACCCACGTGCCGCATGGCGTGCTCGGCGCCGTGCACGAGGCAGCCGATGACGGTGGATGGCAGCTGCGCGCGGCCGACGCCGCGGAACTCGCCCAGCGTTGCCGGATCGACCGCGCGCAGCTCCGCGATGGCCGCGTCCACGCGGGTGTTCAGCGCAGCCAAGGCGGCCGCGATGCCGGCCGCATCCAGCGTCGCACCCTCCGCGTGGAGCGCCGCGAGCTGCCCGTCGGAGAGTGTCTCCCCGCGTGCGTAGGTGAACAGCCGATCGATGACGCCCGCCATGTGCCGCACGTGGAACGCGGCCGACGCGACACCGGCGGGCCGCGCATTCCACTCGTCGATCGTCAGCCCCTCGACGAGCTCGCCGACGCTCTCCCGAGCCTGCAGCAGGATGTGCGCGACGGGTTGCAGGACGGCCGGCACGCCGTCCACGGGTCCGCGTTGCCACCACTCGGTTCTGGCCATGTCGTACTCGGACTCTAGCCGTCGCTCAGCGTGCCGTGCGAAGCGACCACCTGCCAGCGCCCCTCGCGAACGTGGAACACGTCCGTGAAACGGAGGGTGACGGCGGATTCCTGTCCCTGATAATGGCCGCTGGCGCGCGTGCGCCCGGTGGCCACCGCCATGGTCCCGTACGTGTGCACGGTGACCTCGTCCACGACCATCGCGTCGATCTGTCGATCCGTAGAGGCGAACGTTTCATCGAGCACCTGTTGCCTGGTCAGGATGCGGCCGGACGGATCGGTCACCCGCCAATCCGGAGCGAGCACGGCTTCGATGAAGGCGCGATCGCCGTCGATCCACGCCCGTGCCAGGCGCTGTTCGAGATCGAGAATCACGGCGACCGCGTCCGCCGTCTCTGCCGGTGCATCCCCGGCTTGGTCGGTTGCCGTTTCCGGATTCGCCGCCGCCTCGAGCCCGCGGCTGATGCGCAAGACATGCCCGTCCGGATGCCGGACATGCATCTCGCGCACGTGCCAGGGCATGTCGGTAGGCGGCCAGGTGACGTCGAGGCCATGCTCCTGGCACCGCTGGTGAATCGCGTCGACATCGTCCACCCAGATCGACATCCACGATCCCGTGTCGGCGGCGTCGTTGCCGTCCGGACCGAACGTCCGTGCGAACGTGCTCCGGCCCCGACCGCCTTGCGCGTTCTCGCAGAGGAAGATCTCGCAGGCGCCCGAACAGACGCCCCCGAAATGCGCGGGCGTACCCCACTCCCACGCCTTCTGCCAGCCCAGGCGCTCGAACCAGTCGAAGCTCTGCTGGATGTCCGACACGTTCAGGATCGGCGTCAGCCGTGTGGCACGCATGGTTCATTCCCCAGCGCGCGCGGCATCGCGGCTCGCGGGATGGTAGGCACACATGCCATCGACGTCCCCGGTCACGATCTCGAGATAGTGGATCCGCATCATGTTCCAGTTCCCTGCATCCACTCGCTATTTCGCCTCGCTGATTTCCAGCAGATGGCCATCCGGGTCTTGAAAAAAGCAGCGGACCTCCGGACCCCAGTCGTGGGGAGGGGTCAGGAACGCGGCGCCGCGCGAGCGGAGCTCGTCGTAGGCGTCCTGGCAGCTCGGGACGCGAATGGTCATGGCGTGCGCCACGTGGGACGGGTCGGCCGGGGGAGCGAACGTGATCCCGGGCTTGTCTGGCGTCGGCTCGCCGCCGGTGACGAGCAGGATCCAGGTCCCCTGGAACTGCAGCACGGAGGAGGTGCCGCCATATTCGCGGTGGACCGACGCCCCGAGGACGTCGCGGTAGAAGGTCCGCGCGCGATCCAGGTCGGAGACGACCAGGATGTGGGTGAGTTCGACGCCGGGCTTCGGAAATGTCATGGCGGTGGCTGGTGCTCGGCCGCAACGGTACAACCATGTGATCGCTGCCGGCAACCCGTCCCCTCGCGAGCCGAGTAGAATCAGGCCAGCCGGCTCGCCCTCCCGGGGTCCTGGCGCAAGACGGGTCGCAGAACGGGAACCTGCATGCACATCGATCGCCGTGAACTGCTGCGCCTGATGACCGCCGCGCCGCTCGCGGCGGGCTTTGCCTTCACCGACGCCGAGGTCGCGCACGCCTCCGAGCTCGCGCGCGCGGCGCAGGCGGCCGCGGCAGCCTCGGGCACGGCGCTCGAGCCGAGGTTCTTCACTGCGCACGAATGGAAGACCGTCCGCCTGCTCGTCGACCTCATCATCCCGAAGGACGACCGCTCGGGTAGCGCCACCGACGCCGGCGTGCCCGAGTTCATGGACTTCATGATGATCGACCAGCCGGCCCGGCAGGTACCGATGCGCGGCGGGCTGGCGTGGCTCGACCTCGAATGCCAGAAGCGGTTCGACAAGGTGTTCCTCGACTGCCCGCCCGCTGAGCAGACGGCCGTCCTCGACGACATCGCGTGGCCGTCCCGCGCCATCACGCCGCCGGCGGGCCCGCCGCATCCGCTCCGCCACGGCATCGCCTTCTTCAGCAGCTTCCGCGACCTGACGGCCGCCGGCTTCTGGACGACGAAGATGGGCATCGAGGATCTGCGCTACCTGGGCAACCGCTCGGTGGCACGCTGGAACGGCTGCCCGGACGAAGCGCTGCAACGGCTGGGCGTGCGCTATCCCGATGCGTGAGGCCGACGGCCGGGCGTGGCGGACGCTCGTCGCGTCCTTCCTCGTGCTCTTTCTCGAGGTCGCCTTCATCCGGTGGCTCCCGGCCTACATCCGCCTGCTCTCGTACTTCTCCAACTTCATCCTGCTCGCCTGCTTCCTCGGCATCGGCGTCGGCTGCCTGCTCGCGGGCTCGAAGCGGCGGCTCTTCCCCTGGTTTCCGCTGATCCAGGCGGCGATCGTCGCGGCCGTGTACTTCGTCCGCCTCGAGGTCAGCGTCGAGAGCTCGGGGACGATCTACTTCTCGAGCGGCACCAGCCAGGACATCGTGCTCGTCGAGAGCTGGCTGCTGCTGCCGGCGCTGTTCGTGGTCGTCGCGGCGCTGTTCGCGGCCCTGGCGCAGCGGATGGCGCGCGAGATGGCGCGCCTGCCCGCGCTGACGGCCTACACGTGGAACGTGGCCGGGAGCCTCGCCGGCGTCGTCGCGTTCGCGCTGATCTCGTGGCTCGAGCTGCCGCCGGCGGCGTGGTTCGCGGTGGGCACGGCGGCCGCCCTGCCGTTGATCCTCGCCGCTGATCCGGACGCCGGCTCCGCGGGGGGGAACGGCCCCGGACGCCCCCGCCAGCCACGACGTGCGTACGGGCCTGCCGTCCAACTCGCGCTCCTCGGCCTCACGCTCGTGTTCGTGCACCTGCTCGGGCGCGAGGCCATCTGGTCGCCGTACTACCGCATTGGCGTGCGTCAGCTGAGCGACGAGGTGGTCATCGACGTCAACAACACCTTTCACCAGTCGATGGCGCCGCTGGCGCGCAAGGAGTACTTCTACGAGTGGCCGTACACCGCGCTCGGACGCTCGTTCGACGAGGTGCTGATTCTCGGTGCCGGATCCGGCACCGACGTCGCCGCCGCGCTGGCGCACGGCGCGCGGCACGTGGACGCCGTCGAGATCGATCCCGCCATCGCCCGGCTCGGTCGCGCCCGTCACCCGGCACGCCCCTACGACGACCCGCGCGTGTCGCTGGTGACCGATGATGCGCGGCACTTCCTGCGCACCACGGAGGCGCAGTACGACCTGGTGGTGTTCGCGCTCATCGACTCGCTGACGCTGCAGTCGGCGTTCTCCGGCGTGCGCCTGGAGAGCTACATGTTCACGGAGGAGTCGTTCCGCGCCGTGCGCGCGCGGCTGAAGCCGGACGGCGTACTGGTGATCTACAACTATTTCCGCGAACGCTGGCTGGTCGATCGGCTGGCGAACACGGCGGCGGCGGCGTTCGGCGCCGAGCCGCGCGTGCACGTGCACGAGGCCAACGGCTATCTCGGGGTGCTGCTGGCCGGGCCCGGCGTGGCGGCGCTGCCGGCCACGCCGCCGATTCCCGATCGCGTCTCGCAGTTCGGGCGCTCCGCGCGGCCGAGCCCGCCGCGGACGCACCAGCGCGACGCCGCCATCGAGCCCGCCTCGGACGACTGGCCGTTCCTCTACCTGCGCGACCGGCACCTGCCGGCGCACTACGTCGCCGCACTCCTGCTGATCGCTCTCGTCTCGGCCCTCTCCGTCGGCGCCGCGCTGCGCGGCCAGGGTGGCCGCTGGTCGTGGCATTTCTTCCTCCTCGGCGCCGGCTTCATGCTGCTCGAGACCAAGTCGATCATCCAGTTCGCGCTGCTATGGGGATCGACGTGGGTCGTGGCGTCGCTGGCCATCGCCTCGGTGCTGGTCATGGCGCTGGCCGCCAACTTCATCGTCTCGCGCCGGACCATCACGCGGCCGTGGGCCGTCGGCGGCGTCCTGCTGGCGCTGCTCGCGCTCAATGCCGCCATCCCGGTCGGGCGCGTGGGCTTCGACAGCCGGGCGGCGGAGTCGGCCTTCTACGCCGTGCTGATGTTCAGCCCCATCCTCTGTGCCGGGCTGCTCTTCGGGTCGGCGTTCAAGCGCTCCACGTCCATCCCGCTCGACTTCGGCGCCAACCTCCTGGGGGCCATGGCCGGCGGCATGGCAGAGTACCTGTCGCTCGTCACCGGCTTCCGGCCGCTGCTGGCGCTGGCCGCCGCGTGCTATCTCGGCGCGCTGATCCTGAGGCCGCGCATCTCCTGAGCCGCAGATCAGCGGTCCCTGATCCCTGATCCCTGATCCCTGATCCCTGATCCCTGATCTGTTGTTATGCTCTCCTCCCCGACGTCTTTACCAAGGAGCCGCCCGTGACCTTCGACCGCCGCCAGTTCCTGACCACCTCCACGCTCGTCCTCGCGGGCAGCGCGCTCGGCCGCCTGCCGCTGGCGGGCCAGACCCCGCCGGCGCAGCCGCCGCCGCAGACGCCGGCCGCGCCGCCGGTCACCACGTTCGTGGACATCCGCCGCAACGCCGGCTACTTCACCGGCCAGGGCGGCACCATCGGGTGGCTCGCCACCCCCGACGGCGCCGTCGCCGTGGACGCGCAGTTCCCGGCCACCGCCAAGGCCTGCGTCGACGGGCTGCAGCAGAAGTCGCCGAAGGGCATCCAGCTCCTGATCAACACCCACTACCACGGCGATCACACCGGCGGGAACATCGCCTTCCGGCCGGCGGTCAAGAGCATCGTCCAGCAGGAGCGCTGCGCCAAGCTGCACAAGGAGTTCACCGCCAAAGCCGGCACCGAGGCGCAGCAGGCCTACGCCGACGTGACCTTCGGGGAGAGCTGGTCGCAGGAGGTGGCCGGCGACAAGGTGTGGGGCTATTACTACGGCCCCGGCCACACCGGCGGCGACGCGGTGATCGTCTTCGAGCAGGCCAACGTCGTCCACATGGGCGATTTGATGTTCAACCGGCTGCACCCGCGGGTCGATCGTCCCGGTGGCGCGTCGATCAAGAACTGGATCAGCATCCTCGAGCGCGTGGCCAAGCGGCACGGCGACGCCACGTTCATCTTCGGCCATGCCAAGGCCGGCTTCCCGGTCACCGGCACGGCCAAGGACCTGCTCTACTTCCGCGACTACTTCGCGGCGGTGTTGGACTTCGTGCAGAAAGCGATGCGCGAGAAGCAGCCGCTCGAGGAGATCGCCAAGGCCGCGGCGCTGCCCGGCTTCCCCGATCACGTCCAGGTGAATGCGAACATCAACCTCGGCGGCGTGCTGACGGCCGCCTACGAAGAACTGAACGCCAGGTAGGGCCGGGGTCACAGCCAGGAGCATTCGCATGTCAACCACGCGCGCACTCATTGCGGCCCTCGGTCTGTGCGCCCTGGCCGCCACCCCCTTCGCGCAGGCGCCGCCGGTGCAGCATCCGACGCCGGTCCTGCGCGGAGACGGCCCGTTCGATCGCCTCGTTTTCCGCAATATCGGCCCGGCGAGCCCGTCCGGCCGCGTGGACGACCTGGCGGTCCTCGAGAGCAACCCCGCCATCTTCTACGTCGCCGGCGCCACCAGCGGCGTGTGGAAGACGGTGAATGCGGGCACCACCTTCACGCCGATCTTCGACGACCAGGGCACGGCTTCGGTGGGCGACATCGCCATCGGTCCCACCGACGCGAACCTGATCTGGGTCGGCACCGGCGAGAACAACAATCGCCAGAGCTCTTCGTGGGGCGACGGGGTCTACAAGTCCACCGACGGCGGCCGCTCGTGGAAGAACATGGGGCTGGCCACGAGCAAGCAGATCGCCCGCATCATCGTCGATCCCATGGACTTCGACGTTGTCTACGTCGCCGCGCTCGGCGACCTGTGGGCGGCCGGCGGCGAGCGCGGGGTGTTCAAGACCACCGACGGCGGCCTCACCTGGCAGCGCGTCCTGTTCGTGGACGACGACACTGGCGCCACCGAGCTGGTGATGGATCCGGGCAACAACAAGGTGCTCTACGCCGCGACCTACCAGCGGCGCCGCGCGCAGTGGGGCATGAACGGCGGCGGCGCCGGGCAGCGCCATCTGGAAGTCCACCGACGCCGGCGCGACCTGGCAGAAGCTCGAGAACGGCGTGCCGCCGGGACCGAAGGGGCGCATCGGCCTCGACATCTGGCGTGCCAATCCGAACGTGCTCTACGCGCGCATCGAGCATCCCGGCGAAAGCGGCGTCTACCGCACCGACGATGCCGGGGCGACGTGGCGGAAGATGAGCGGCGAGAACCCGCGGCCGATGTACTTCAGCCAGATCCGCATCGACCCGCAGACCGACTCGCGCATCTACGTCCTCGGCGTCTCCCTGCACATCTCGGACGATGGCGGGCGCACCTGGCGGCAGAACGGAGCGCAGAACATCCACGTCGATCATCACGCGCTGTGGATCAACCCGCACAACCCGCAGCACCTGATCATCGGCAACGACGGCGGCGTCAGCATCTCCCACGATCGCTCCGCGACCTGGGTGTGGATGAACAACCTGCCGTTCGCGCAGCCCTACCACGTCGCCTTCGACATGCAGGTGCCCTACCACGTGTGCACCGGGCTGCAGGACAACAACACCTGGTGCGGCCCCAGCGCCGTGCGCACCAACAGCGGCATCCACAACGACAACTGGTACGTCGTCAGCGGCGGCGACGGCTTCCAGCCGCTCATGGATCCCACCGACTCGCGCATCGTCTATGGCACCTCGCAGGACGGGCGGATGAGCCGCATCGACCGGACGACCAACGAGCGCAAGACGGTGCGGCCGGAGCCCGCCGACGGCGGCACCCCCTACCGCTTCAACTGGGACACGGCGATGATGCTGTCGCCGCACGACTCGTCCACCTTCTTTGTCGGCGCCAACTACCTCTTCAAGTCCACCGATCGCGGGCAGACGTGGTGGCGTCCGATCAGTCCCGACCTGACGACCAACACCGACCGCGCGACGTTGTCGATCATGAGCGTCCCGGACAAGGAGATTCGCATCGCCAGGCACGACGGCGTGTCCACGTTCGGCAACCTGGTGACCATCGCCGAGTCGCCGGTGAAAGCCGGCATCCTCTGGACCGGATCCGACGACGGGGTGGTGAGCGTGTCTCGCAACGGCGGAGAGGACTGGACCAACGTCACCGCGAAGTTCGCCGGCGTGCCCAAGTGGACCTACGTGTCCAAGGTCGCCGCCAGCCGGTTCGCCGAGGGGACGGCCTACGTCACGTTCGACGGTCACCGCGGCGGCGACTACGGGACCTACGCGTTCGTCACCACCGACCTCGGCGAGACGTGGCAGTCGATCGCCGGCACCTTGCCCACGGGTGAGGTGGTGCGCACGATTGCCGAGGACCCGAAGAACGGGGACGTGCTCTACCTCGGCACCGAGACCGGCCTGTGGGTCTCGCTCGATCGCGGCAGGCAGTGGACGCGGATCCGCGGCAACCTGCCGACGGTGCCGGTGTACGAGATTGCCATTCACCCGCGTGAGAACGACCTGATTCTCGCCACGCATGGCCGCGCCATCTGGATTCTCGACGACCTGGCGCCGATCCAGCAGTGGACGAAAGCCGGGACCAGCGCCGCGTTCGCGTTCGATCCCGCGCCGGCCACGGTGGCGAACCAAGCCAACGACCAGATGAAGAGCTTCGAGGGGGACCGCATCTTCCTCGGCCCGAACCCCGCGCCCGGCACGGCGTTGTCGTACCGGCTCCCGGCGGACGCCAAGGAGCTGAAGTGGACGATTCGCGACGGCGCCAACGACGGTCGTGCGCACCATCAGCGGCGCCGAGGTGGAGGAGCGCCGGAAGGCCGGCTTCAACAGCGTGCAGTGGGACCTGCGGCACCAGCCGCTGGCGCCGCTGCGCAACCCGCCGCAGGGTCAAGGCGGCGGCGGTGGCGGCTTCGGCGGCGGCGGCAACAACGGCCCGTTCGTCCTCCCCGGCACCTATCGCGCCACCCTCACCGTGGACGGCCGCGACGCGAACGCCGTTTCCGTCGTCGTCACCGGCGACCCGGCGATCCAGATCACCGACGCGGACCGCCGCACGTGGCACGACACCGCGCTGGCGCTGCACCAGTTGCAGATGAAGGCGAACGAGCTGGCCAATCAGGTGAGCGAGGCGTGGTCGCGGTTCGAGGTCGTGCAGCAGCAGGCTCGCGGCGCGAACGTCCCGCCGGCGCTGAAGGCCCAGGTCGAGTCGGTCGGCAAGGAGCTCGAGAGCGTACGCCGGCGGCTGGGCCTGGCCGGGGGCGGCGGCTTTGGCGGCAACCCGGAGAATGTCCGTGGGCGCATCGGCCAGATCAAGGGCGGAATCATGGCGTCCACCTCCCTGCCGACCGAGGTGCAGGTGCGGCAGAAGAAGGAAGCCGAAGCCGCGTGGCCGAAGGTTGCCGCCGACGCGAGTGCCGTGATGGGCAAACTGCCGGGCCTGGCGAAGGACGTGATCGCCGCGGCGTTCGCCTCGCCGACGTCGCCGCAGTAAGACCCGCAGATGAGCCGCGAGCCGTGTCCGGCTCGCGGTTCTTTTGGATCCATCCTCGCCCCTTTTACATTCCGTTGAATTTTTCGCGGCACGGCTGAGGTGCGCCGTGCCGCGTCTCCTCGCGTGCCTGCGACGTTCGTCCCCGCGCAGCACGGCCGGTCACCCGCCGCATGCCGCACGTCACTGGCCTGCGCACTGGGAGCAACGGCGGTACGAATAACCGTGTCCTGGTATCGCGGTTGCCCTTCAGCCGTCGATCGGTCGCATCCCTCTGTCAACGATGCGCCACTCAGGAGGCTGTCAGATGTCCACACAGAGCTATCGCGGGGTGAACGTTCCGCGCGCGGCTGCCACTGTGCTTTCCTTGTCCATCCTGCTGCTGCTGCCGGCCGTGTCGCCGGCACAGACACTGTTCCAGGGCCGCATCGACGTCAGCGTGGTCGACGCGCAGGGGGCATCGGTGCCCGGCGTCACCGTCGACATCGCCGGTCCTGCCACGCAGACGCAGGTCACCGACGCGCAGGGCGAAGCACACTTCCTCAACCTGCCCCCGGGCACCTATTCGGTCAACGCCAACCTGCAGGGGTTCCGCCCCTACGTGAACGAGCGCGTGCCGGTCACTGCCGGCTCGAGCGTGCCGCTGCGCATCCCGATGCAGGTCGCCGGGGTGACCGAGGCGGTGCAGGTCACCGTCGAATCGCCCGTGGTCGATCCCGTCCGGCAGACGGTGACCACCAGCATCTCCTACGATGAACTGCAGCGCATCCCGTCCTCGCGCGATCCGTGGGTCGTCCTGCAGACGGTGCCGGGCGTCATCGTCGATCGCGTCAACGTCGGCGGCGCCGAGTCCGGCCAGCAGTCGAACTACCTGGCGAAGGGCGCCGTGGGCGCTGACAACACCTGGAACATCGACGGCATCCCGATCACCGACCTGGCCGCCACCGGCAGCTCGCCGACCTACTACGCCTTCGACATGTTCCAGGAGATGAGCGTGACCACCGGAGGGGCGTCGGCGACCAATCCGACCGCCGGGGCGCAGCTCAACATGCAGTTCAAGGGCGGCGCCAATCGAGTGTCGGGGGCGGCGCACTACATTCTCGCCCGCGAAGACTGGCAGAGCACGAACCTGCCCGACGAGTTGTCCGGCCTGGCGGGTCCGTCCGGCAAGGGCAACCGGATGGAGGAGTTCGACGACGGCGGCTTCGACCTGGGCGGCCCGATCGTGCGCGACAAGTGGTGGGCGTGGGGCGCCTATGGCAAGACCGACGGCACGCTGTTCACCCTGAACGGCGATTCCGACCGCACCCAGCTCGAGAACGTGGCGTTCAAGAGCAGCGCGCAACTGACGCCGCGCATCCGTCCGGAGTTCCTCTACTTCCGCGGCAACAAGGTGAAGAACGGCCGCGGCGCGAGCCCGCTGCGCGCGCGCGAGACGACCTGGGATCAGAAAGGCCCGACGCCGCTGTACAAAGGGCAGGTCAGCCTCGTGGCAGCCAGCAACGTCTTCCTGACCGGGCGGGTGGGGTACGTCGGGAACAACTTCTCGCTGACGCCGCTCGGCGGCGAGGCGTCCGCCTACCGCGACTCCGGACGCGTGCGCCGCGGCAACTTCCAGGACTACGCCACCGACCGGCCCGACTACAGCGGCCACGTGGACGGCAACTGGTTCCGCGGCCAGCACGAGATCACCTTCGGCGGCAGCTTCCGGCATACGCGCGACGACGAGTTCCTCCGCTATCCTGGCAGCGGCGTCGACAGCCTGCACAACGCCGACTTCGCCACGACCCGCGGCATGCAGGCGTGGATCTGGCGTCCGTTCTTCGCCGCCAGCCAGGTGGTCTCGCAGAGCGTCTATGCCGGCGACACGATCCGCATGGGCCGGCTGACCGCCAACCTGGCGCTGCGCTTCGACCGCGCCTACGCCTCGATGCTCGAGAGCGCGCAGGACGCCAATCCCGCGTTCCCCGACCTGCTGCCCGCCATCGTGGCGCCGGCGGAGAGCAAGCTGATCGACATGAGCCTGCTGTCGCCGCGCGTCGGCTTCAGCTACGCACTCGACGACACGGCGCGCACGCTGGTGCGCGGCAGCTACGGGATGTTCGGCGGACAGCTCGGCTCGGGCACCGTGCAGGGCTTCTCCGCCGCGTCGCTGGCGATCCTGATCTATTCCGCCACCGACCTGAACGGCAACAACATCGCCGACCCCGGCGAGCTCGGCTCGCTGCTCGGGTGGACCGGCGTGGATCCCGACGATCCAGGTTCCGGCGTGAACTTCAATCGCGTGAGCCCCGACCTGACCTCGCCGAAGACGCACGAGCTGGTGTTCGGCGTCGATCGCGAGCTGATGCCGAACTTCGCCGTCAGCGGCGCGTTCACCTGGCGCCGCTTCAATGACGTGATCTGGACCGGCCTCGACCTGTCGACCAGCAATACCGTCTACCCGCTGGTTGGCGTGACGCGTGCCGACTACGCACAGGACGGCGTCGCCAGCGGCACCGCGCCGGGGCTCGGTTCGTACAACGTGCCCTTCTTCGCGCCGAGCGACGCCAGCCTGCCGCCCGGCAACGGCGCCGAGTACCGCAACCGGCCGGGCTACCATCAGCAGTACCTCGGCTTCGAGGTGCAGGCAACCAAGCGCCTTGCCGATCGCTGGATGGCGCGCGTCGGCTTCTCGACCAACAGCCACCGCGAGTACTTCGACGACCCGTCGGTGGCGCTGCAGGATCCGACCCAGACCACCATCTTCCCGAACATCGACGGCGGGCAGGTGCTGACGCCCACCTCGGGCAGCGGCAAGAGCGAGATCTACCTGCTGCTGCCGCGCTACCAGGTGACCGCCACCGGCCTCTACCAGTTGCCGTGGGGCGTGAACCTCGCCGGCAACCTCGTGGCGCGGCAGGGGTACGGCATGCCGTTCTTCGAGACCGTCGAGACCAGCGATGCGTCGGCGCCCGAGAAGCGGGTCCTGCTCGTCAACCCGGACGACTCGCGGCTGCCCGGCGTCGTCTCGCTCGACGTGCGCGTGGGCAAGTCGTTCCGCGTGCGCGGCACCGAGCTGTCGCTCGACCTCGACCTGTTCAACCTGATGAACCGCGCCACCGTGCTCGGACGCCAGTACGACGTGACGGCCACCGGGTCGACCGGCTTCAACCAGGTGCTGGAGATCATGAACCCGCGCCTCGCCCGGATCGGCGTGCGCTTCCAGTTCTAACCAGGCCCCAGGCCTCAGGCCCCGGGCCTCAGGGTCAGGCTTCAGGTTTCAGGCTCCAGGCGTCAGGTCGGGTTCAGGTTTCAGGCTTCAGGCTCCAGTCTCCAGAGGGAGCTGGGGCCTGGGGCCTGAGGCCTGCGCCTGACGCCTGGCCCTGCTGGCGCCTGACGCCTGACGCCTGACGCCTGATCCCTGTATATTGCCCCGATGCGCAGCTCACTGTTCTGCCGTGCGGCCGTCCTGCTGGCCGCGATGCTCCCCGCCGCCGTTCTGGCGCAGGCCAGGCGTCCGATCGCGCTCGACGATCACTCCCGGCTCGCCGCCGTGTCCGACCCGCAGCGATCGCCGGAAGGGACGTGGGTGGCCTACACCGTCACGACGGCCAACGTCGAGACCGACAAGCGCAACACCGATGTGTGGATGGTGAAGTGGGATGGCAGCGAGCAGATTCAGCTCACCTCGTCGCCCGACAGCGAATCGTCCCCGCGCTGGAGCCCGGACGGCAGGTATCTCGCGTTCGTCGCGTCGCGCGGCACCGAGGACGAGAAGAAGAAGGGCGCGCAGATCTGGCTGCTCAACCGGGCCGGCGGCGAGGCGCAGAAGGTGAGCGACATCAAGGGCGGCGTGTCCGACATCGTGTGGTCGCCCGACTCGACGCGCATCGCCTTCGTCAAGAGCGACGAGGACCCGGACGAGGAGCCGGAGAAGAAGGACGGCTGGAAGCGCAAGACCACGCCGCCCATCGTCATCGATCGCTACAGCTTCAAGCGCGACCGCGACGGCTACCTGCGGCGCCTCTACGATCACATCGCGGTGTTCGACCTGGCGACGAAGACGGCGACGGTCCTGACCAGCGGCGCGGTGGACGATGCGAGCCCGGCGTGGTCGCCGGACGGGAAACAGATCGCGTTCCGCAGCCGGCGAGCGCACCAGGATCCGGACCGCACCGTCAACGACGACCTGTGGGTGATCGAGCCGCGCGCCGGCGCCGAGCCGCGCCGCGTGACGAGCACGGCGGAAGGGGAGGCGGGGCGTCCGGCCTGGAGCCCGGACGGCGAGCGGATCGCGGTGCTGCTCGGCGACATCGATCGGTTCTATGCCTACGACATGAACAAGCTGGTGGTGGTCCCGGCCGCGGGGCTGCCGGCTGGGCAGGCCCCGGCGGTCCTCCTGCCGTCGCTCGACCGTGCCGTGTCCAACCTGCAGTGGTCCGACAGCGGGCGCATTGCGTTTCTCCTCGAGGACGACCGGACCGAGCACGTCGCCACCGTGCCGGCCGCCGGCGCCGCGGCGCCGACGCTGATCAGCACCGGCCGCCGGTCCGTGTTCGGATTCAGTTCGGGGAAGGACGGGCACTTCGCGGTCGTGGCGACGACCCCCAGCGAGCCGGCCGAGATCTACGCGCTCGAGGGCGGAACGCTGCGCAAGTTGAGCCGGCACAACGACGCGCTGATGGCCGAGTTGCAGCTGGCCACGACCGAGGACTTCAGCTCGAAGAGCAAGGACGGCACCGTGGTGAACGGCTTGATCGTCAAGCCGGCAGGGTTCAAGGCGGGACAGAAGCACCCGACGCTGCTCATCGTGCACGGCGGTCCGAACGGCCAGGACGACCACGCCTTTGCCTTCGATCGCGAGCTGTTCGCGGCCAACGGCTACGTCGTACTGGCGATCAACTACCGCGGCAGCTCCGGGCGCGGCAACGCCTACCAGAAGGCGATCTACGCCGACTGGGGCAATTTCGAGGTCGTCGATCTGCTCGGCGCCGTCGACGAGGCGGTGCGGCAGGGCATCGCCGATCCGAATCGCCTCGGCATCGGCGGCTGGAGCTACGGCGGCATCTCGACCAACTACGCCATTGCCACCGACACCCGCTTCAAGGCCGCCGTGAGCGGCGCCGGCAGCTCGATGCAGTTCTCGATGTACGGGCACGACCAGTACATCGTGCAGTACGAGCAGGAGCTGGGGCCGCCGTGGGTGGCGAAGGACGCGTGGCTGAAGGTGTCGTACCCGTTCTTCAACGCGCACAAGATCAAGACGCCGACGCTGTTCCTGGGCGGGGAGAAGGACTTCAACGTTCCGATTGCCGGCAGCGAGCAGATGTACCAGGCGCTCAAGAGCCTGGGCGTGGACACCGAGCTGGTGATCTACCCCGGGCAGTTCCACGGCCTGACGATTCCGAGCTACGAGCGCGATCGCCTGCAGCGCTACCTGAACTGGTTCAACAAATATCTGCAACCGCAGCCGTCGCCGACCGCCGGCCGGTGAGCGGGCAAGCCTGAGCGCTCAGCGGGTGCGAAATCAGCATGGCGGTCCTGTCGCCGAGCGAATTCCGCGCCAGCCCTACCCGGCGCGGCCGACGAAGCCGCTGATGACCGGCGGCATCCGGCGGCCGGCGAGCACGCTGGCGACTTCGCCGGCGATGGCGGGATCGATCTCGCCCAGCGGCCGCATGTAATCGCCTTCGAGCGCGGCCAGTGGGACCCCGTCGCGGTAGGCGATGCGGGTGGTCGCCACGGCCGGCACGCGGCTCCCGGCGGTCACGATGCCCGCCAGGTTGACCGGATCGGCGGCGCTGATCGCCACCACCCGATGGTCCGGCGCCGTCCGCCGCACTTCTCGCAACCGTTCGACGGCCTCGGGCAGCGCGAACTGCTCGCCGGAGAGGCCTGCGACGAACCGCCCGCCGCGGATGTCGCCGCGTGCCTCGAGACGCCGGTACGCGCGCGCCAGGACACGCCACGGCAGGGCCCGCGTTTCACGCGCCAGCAGCCGGCGGCAGATGACGCCGTAGCGATCGAGCAGGGCCCGCGCCTGCACGTCCACGATGGCCTCGTCCATCGTGCCCGCGGGCGACGACACCCCACCGGTGTCGATCGGCCGCATGGCCGACCACCGGCCCGCGGTGATGCTCGCCGGCGCGCCGTCGCGATCGGCAACCAGCCCGCGCAGGCCGGCAAAGCCGTCCGACACCGCACGGCCGGCCGAGACCAGCTCGCCCAGCGCCTCGCGAATCTCGTCGGCGGCGACGGGTGAGCCTCCGCTCGCGCCGGTGTCCGCGGCGATTCCGGCAATCTCGTGCGCGAACAGCGCGCCGCGAGCGCGGAGGCACGCCAGCACGGTCTGCGCCGCTGCCCCGAGGCGCGGCGGATTCTCGTCCTCGACCGTTGCCGCGAGATGCCGCCAGGCGGCGGCGTGCTCGCCGAGGAAAAGCGCGATCGGCGTCGATCGGATCAGGCGCGTTGCGCGTTCGTGGCCCGACAGCCGCGCCCATCCCACCCGGCCGGTCAGGCAGAGCAGGTCGAGCAGCGCCGGGTCGTAGCGATCGAGGCGCGCCGGCAGCAGCGCGCCCTCCCAGGCGCCGGCGGCGGCGTCGAAGCCGTCGAGGCGGCGAATCGCCTGCAGCACACCCTCGGCGCCCGACAGGCGATGCGCGGGAGTCAGATGCTGCCAGTCGAAGAGGAAGCGGACGAAGTCGGCCTGGCTGACCGGCTCGATCTCGGCGCGCAGGCGATTGAGCGTGTAGCGATGGATGCGCGCGAGCAGCCGGCGGTCGCACCATTCGAGGCCCCCAAAGGCGTGCATCCCAGACGGCCGGAAGCGGCCGCGCAGCACGACGCCCTCCGCCTCGAGCGTCAGCAGCGCCGCTTCCACGTCGGCGGCCGCGAGCCCCAGGGGCTGGGCGAGCTCGGCGGCCGTGGTCGGACCGACCAGCGCGATGCGGCCGCGCACGAGCTCGACCAGCGCCTGGTCCCGGGACCACTGCCGGCCGGCGCGCGAGGGCGGCGCGGCGATCGCCTCGTCGCGCGTCACCTCGGGACATGCCGCCGCGATCTCGGGCAGCCGTTCGGCCGCGACCAGCACGCGCGTGCCTGACACCGGCATCGTGACGAAGGTGGCGCGGCGTGCCTGGCACAGCTCGCTGACGAGCGCCGGCGCCTGCCCGGCGCACTCGTCCGTGGTGAGAAAGCCGGCCGTGAGCAGCGCATCGTGCAGCTCGTCGGCGTCGCGCGCGTCGGGACGCTCCTCGTCGCACACGCGGGCAATGGCGGCGGAATCGAGCGCGCCCAGGTCGTCGCCGTGCCGCGGCTCGCCCGCGCGGCGGGCGTAGACGGCGTGCGCGCGCCGCTCCTCGAGCGGCGCGTCGTCCAGGAACGCGTACGGACGTGCGTTCAGCAGCTCGTGGCATAGCGCCGACGGCTCGGTGGTATCGCGGGCGACGCACTGGATGGCGCCGTCGTGAATGCGCTGCAGCACACCGGCCAGCGCCTCGACGTCCATCGCTTCCTGCAGGCAGTCGCGCACGGACTGGGCGACGAGCGGGTGATCGGGAATCTCGCGATCGCCGGGAATGTTCTCCAGACAGGCGGCCGCATCGGGGAACACCGCCGCCATCAGGTCGTCGGCGAGCATGCGCTGCAACTGCGGCGCGACCTTGCGGCCGCCGCGGTTGCGCGGCACGGCGAGCGAGATCGTCGCATTCCACCGCCACCGCGTCTGGAACACCGGTGCATCGAGGAAGGCCTGGACCAGGATGTCGCGGGCCGTCGCGGGGTGCAGGTAGCGGAAGACGTCCGCCAGCGGAAACGAATGCTGTGGTCCCAGCGACAGCAGCAGCCCGTCGTCGGTGGCGGCGGCCTGCAGCTCGAAGTTGAACTGCCGGCAGAATCGCTTGCGCAGCGCCAGGCCCCAGGCCTTGTTGACGCGGCTGCCGAACGGGGCGTGCAGCACGAGCTGCATGCCGCCGGACTCGTCGAAGAACCGCTCGGCGACGAGCGTCTCCTGGGTCGGCACCGTGCCCAGGACGGCCCGGCCGTCGGCGAGATAGGCCACCGCCTGCTCGGCCGCTGCCGCGGACAGGCCGGCTGCCGAGACCAGCCATTCGACGGCCGCCTCCGCCCCGGCGCTCAATCGCCGGTCGATCGCGCCGCGCAGGTCGCTCACCGCGCGCGACAGCTCGTCGCTGCGCGCCGGCGCTTCACCCAGCCAGAAGGGAAGCGTCGGCGGGGCGCCCCTGGCGTCCACCACCCGCACGACGCCTGGCCCCACCTGGGTGATCTGCCACGATGCGTTGCCGAGCTGGAACACGTCGCCGGCGCTGCTCTCGATGGCGAAATCCTCGTTCAGCGTGCCGATGAACGTCTCCTCGGGATCGAGGACGACGCGGTAGTCGGCGACCTCGGGGATGGCGCCGCCGGAGGTGATGGCCAGCATGCGCGCGCCGCGCCGCCCGCGCAGCCGCCCGTTGACCTCGTCGTGGTGCACGAGTGCGGCCCGGCGTCCGCGCCGGGTAGCGAACCCCTCCGCCGTCATGTGCAGCACCGCGTCGAACTCGCGGCGCGCGAGCGCCCGGTACGGCCACGCGCGACGAGCCAGCGCGAACAGCTCGTCTCCGGCGCACTCGTCGCACGCGGCCTCGGCGACGATCTGCTGGGCGAGGACGTCGAGCGGCGCGTCGTGCGTGACGATGGCGTCGAGCTCGCCGCGGCGGACGCAGGCGACGAGCGCGGCGCATTCGATCAAGTCGTCGCGTGAGGTGGCGAAGAGCCGTCCCCTCGGTGTGCCGGCCACGGTGTGGCCGGAGCGGCCGACGCGCTGCAGCAGCGTCGCGACGCGGCGCGGCGACCCGATCTGGCACACGAGATCGACGTGGCCGATGTCGATCCCCAGCTCGAGCGACGCGGTGGCAACCAGCGCCTTCAGGCGCCCGTTCTTGAGCCGCATCTCGGCGTCGAGCCGTTTCTCCCGGGACAGGCTGCCGTGGTGCGCGGTGACCGCCTCCTCGCCCAGCCGCTCCGACAGCTGCCGCGCCACGCGTTCCGCCATGCGCCGGGTGTTGACGAAAATCAACGTCGTGCGATGCGCCGCGATCAGCTCGACCAGCCGCTCGTAGTACTCGCTCCACACCTCGTGCGACATCACCGCTTCGAGGGCCGAGCGTGGCACCTCGAGCGCCAGATCCATGGCGCGCCGATGCCCCTCGTCCACGACGGCACAGTCCGGTGCGGGCGTGTCCTGCGCCGCGCCGACGAGGTAGCGGGCGACGTCCGCGATCGGCTTCTGCGTCGCCGACAGGCCCAGGCGAACCAGCGGGGCGGCGGCCACCTTCTGCAGCCGCTCCAGCGTGAGCGCGAGGTGGGCGCCGCGGCGGGTGCCGATGACGGCGTGGATCTCGTCCACGATGACCACCCGCGCGGTGCGGAGCATGTCGCGGCTCCGCCGCGCCGTGAGCAGCAGGTACAGCGACTCCGGCGTGGTCACCAGGACGTGCGGTGGCCGGCGCAGCATCGCCGCGCGCTCCGCCGCCGGCGTGTCGCCGGTGCGCACCGCCACCGTGATTCGCGGCGCCGTCAGCCCCAGGTGCTCGGCGGCACGCCGGATGCCGCGGCGCGGCTCGGCCAGGTTCTTGTGGATGTCCGCGCTCAGCGCCTTGAGCGGCGACACGTAGACGACGCGGACCTCGTCGGGCAGCGGGCCACGCAGCCCTTCACGCAACAGGTCGTCGAGTGCGGTGAGGAACGCCGCCAGCGTCTTGCCCGATCCCGTCGGCGCGGCGATGAGCGTGTGCCGGCCCTGCCGGATCGCGGCCCAGCCCTGGGCCTGCGCCGGAGTGGGTTCGCCCAGGGCCTCGGTGAACCACTGTGCGACGGCCGGATGGAATGACGCGAGAGGCATGTCGGACCCGAGAGGCGGATGCCGGGGCGCGAGCCCCGTCCCGGCCATCGTAGTTCAGTTCGCGCGATACGGCGACAGCCGCGGACGGAAGGCGCGCACCGCGTCCGCGTATCGGCGCCACGCCGCGCCGAATCGCGCCTCCAGATCGCGCTCTTCCGCCGGCCGCACCCACAGATACCAGAAGATGATGCTGGCGGCGAAATAGGCGAGCACCGGGATCGAGCCCAGGCTCACGCCGATCGCCGTGCCCTGGGCGATCGCGGCGATCACGAGCGGATGCCGAACGTAGGCGTAAGGTCCGCGGACGACGAAAGTGCGCGCGGTATCGAACGGCACCGGCGTCCCCTGACCGGCGACCGCCAGCGTCACCGCCGCCCACAGGCCCAGCGCACTGCCGGCGAGCAGCAGGAGCAGCGCCATGACCGGCTGCGGCGGGAAGCGCTGGATGCCGAGCTGCACTTCCACCACCGACACCGCAATGGGCAGCACCAGCAGGAACACGAACCAGAACAGCGTCAGGAAGAGCAGGGTCTTGACGAGGTTCCACGACGCCGGGGCCGGTCGCGCAGGCCGATAACGCACGCTTTGAGCATACGATGGCCGGCGAGCTCAGCCGTGCTGCAGTGCGCTGATGCGGCGGTGCCAGAACCAGACCAGCACGACGCCGGCGATCGTCAGTCCCGTGGACAGGCCAATCCACAGCCCGATGACCCCGAAGCCGAAAACGAAGCACAGGCTGTAGCCGACGGGCAGCCCGAACAGCCAGTGCGCGGTGAGATTGGTCACCATCGGCGTGCGCGTGTCGCCCAGCCCGCGCAGCACGCCGGTCGCGACGCCCTGCAGCCCGTCGAAGATCTGGAACACCGCCGCGACGAACAACAGCGCCGATCCCAGGACCAGCACGTCCTCCTCGCGGGTGAACAGCCCGATGAGCGTGCGCGGCACGACGAGAAAGAGCGCCGCCGCCGCGGTGGTGAACGCGACGCTGATCAGGATGGCCGTCCAACCGGCCGCGGCCGCGCGCGGCGGATCGCCGGCGCCCAGGGCGTGCCCGACCCGCACGGCGCCCGCCGACGCCAGGCCGAGCGGGATCATGAAGGACAGCGCCGCGATGTTGAGCGCGATCTGGTGCGACGCCGCCGCCACCGGCGCCAGCCGGCCGGCCAGCCCGGTCGCTGCCGCGAACACGCCGACCTCCAGCGCCACCGTCGAAGCCGCCGGCAACCCGAGCGCGACCAGCCGGCGCAGCGCGCTCACCGTGATCACCGCTCCCTGCAGATCCCGCAGCCGCCACCGATCGTGCGCGACGATCGCGGCCAGCAGCACCGCCGCCATGTAGGCGCGCGACAGCACCGTCGCCCACGCCGCGCCGACGACGCCGAGCGCCGGCAGCCCGAGGTGGCCGTAGATCAACGCCCAGTTCGCGCCCGCGTTCACGAGGTTGGCCGACACCAGCGCGAACATCACCGGCGTGACGAAGTGGATCCCCTGCAGGTAGCGGCGGAAGGCCGCGTAGAGCAGCAGGAACGGCGAGCTCCACAGGACGACGGCGAAGTAGCCCTCGACGAGCGGCCGGACCGCCGGGTGGAAACCCAGCCACGGAATGGCGAAGTAGATCGTCGCGCAGATCAGGAGCAGCGGCGTGGTCAGCAGCAGCGCCAGGAGCGCGCCGTGCACCAGCCAACTGTGCGTCGCCGCGATCTGGCGGGCGCCGTACGCCTGCGACACCAGCGTGTCGAGCCCGAGCAGCAGGCCCATGCCGAAGATCGCGAACGCCATGTGCAGCGACGTCCCGACCCCGGTCGCCGCAATCGCGGCCGGGCCCAGGGGGCCGACCATGACCGTGTCCACGACGCCCATCGACATCCAGCCGAGCTCCGCCAGGATGACCGGGATGGCCACCCGCAGCATGGGGCGCAGTTCAACGCGGATCAGCGCGGGCGAGAACACGGATCGGAGCGCGACGCCGACGGTGAGCTCGCCGCCGTCACCCACGCGGCCGGGACGAGCTGGTTACAGGTGCGTCGCATGGAACGGGGGAAACGCGAACTGTAGCACGGACCCCGCGCGGACACCCGGCGCCGCCTTGCTATGATCGATCCATGCAGATTGCCCGACCCGCCATGCTGAAGCCAGGCGTCTCCGTCGAGACGCTGCCCGGGCCGCGCCCCTCGGATACGCCCACCGAGCAGCGCGGCCGGCTCGTCCGCGGGCGGGCCCTCATCTTCTGGGATCCGCGGCAGCCGGAGCGCAAGCTCGACGCCATCGATACCGATCAGATCACGCCGGCGGCCGACTGCGTGTCCGAGAGCCTCGACACCCTCGATGAGCGATGGAAGGCCGGCTCCTTCCGCTACTTGATGCCCGACTTCCGCAGCCGCGTCCATGCCGGACGGACCTTCATCGTCGCCGGCGATCGGTTCGCAATCGGGTCGTCGCGCGAGATGTCGCCGGCCGGGCTGAAGGCCATCGCCGAGGAGGCCGGCCTCGAGATGGTCGTGATTTGTGG
The DNA here is from genome assembly GCA_963707795.1 of uncultured Acidobacteriota bacterium. GTDB lineage: Bacteria > Acidobacteriota > Vicinamibacteria > Vicinamibacterales > UBA2999 > JACCSI01. The sequence continues at coordinate 4,608,360 of OY970174.1, forward strand.
CGCCAACATGGGGGACATCTTCCGCCGCAACGCGTTCAACCTCGGCCTGCACGTCGTGCAGAGCCCGGAGGCCGTGGCCGATGCACGCGACGAGGACGAGTTCACCTACGACCCGGCGACGCGGCAGATCACGAACGTGACCCAGGGCAAGGTCTACGATCCGGTGCCGCTCACCGCCAAGGAGGACGAGATTCGGCGCAGCGGCGGCATCTTCGCCATGGGCCGGCGCGAGTTCCGCTCGTCGATCGCCCGCACGCCGAGCGTCGTGTTTCCCGATCCCGACGTCGCCCGCGGGCTGTCCACCACCGAGCAGATCATCTGGGCCCACCGCGTGGACAAGGACGCGTCGGTCGTCCCCGGCGCGACGCTGCGGGTGTACGCCGACCTGCTGCCGGCGTCGGACGGCACGGCGCCGTTCGCCATCCACACCTTCAACCAGATCACGGGTGGCGACGCGATCGATCCGCGACAGGCAGCGATCGCCAACGACCACTTCGTCTTCACCGGCAAGAGCGACGACGACAAGCAGACGGGGATCGGGCGGCAGTTCGCGCGCGAGCACGGCATCGAAGCGCCCTACTATGCGACGCCGGGCGAGGGCATCTTTCACTTCTACTTCCCCGAGCAGGGCCTGGTCGTGCCCGGCCAGTTCATCCCCGGCGCCGACTCTCATTCGCGCGCCTACGGCGCCTACGGCGCCGTCGGGATTGGCGTCGGCTCGACCACCCTCGGCTTCGGCTGGTCCACCGGCTACATCTACCTGACCATGGCGAAGCAGCGCCGCGTCCGCTTCACCGGCCGGCTGCGCCCGTGGGTCACCGGCAAGGACATCGTGCTCGAGCTGCTGCGCCGGTGGGGCGCACAACAGTCGGCGGGCATGTCGGTTGAACTGGCCGACGTCGGCGGGCAGTTGCCGATGGCCTATCGCAACACCATCGCCAACATGATGGCCGAGGCGGAGGCGCTGAACGGCATCTTCGCGCCCGATGCGATCACCGAGGCGTGGTATCGCGCCAAGGGGATGACCGAGCTGCCGTACCCGGGTGTCACCTGCGGCGCCGACGCCGCGTTCGCCATCGACGAGGAACTGCCTCTCGACGCGGTGGAAGCGATGATTGCCAAGCCGTTCAGTCCCGGCAACGCGTTTCCCGCCGAAGCGGTGGCGCGCGAGCGGATCACCTTCGACAAGGCCCTGATCGGCTCGTGCACCAACGGCAGCTACGACGACCTGTTGTCGGCGGCGCTGGTGCTGGTCGCGGCGCGCCGCCACGGATTGCGCAAGGCGGCCACCCCGCTGGTCGTCTTTCCCGGCTCGGGCGGCGTCGGCCGCCGCATCGAGCAGCCGGAACCGCGTCTCGACGGTGAGTCGGTGGCCGGTGTGTTTCGTGACGCGGGCGCCGAGATCCGCCGCTCGTGGTGCGGGCCCTGCTTCGGGCAGGGGCCGGACGCACTCGCGACGGGGGAGCGCGCCATCACCTCCTTCAACCGCAACTGGCAGAACCGGATGGGCCTTGGCGGCGAGGGCTATCTCGCGAGTCCGTCGGTCGTTGCAGCGTCGGCGCTCGCCGGTTACATGGCACCCCCGACCGAGCTCGGGATCGAGTGGGATGCCGAGAAGTACGGGTTGTAGCCTGCCGCGGTCCGCTGCGATAGACTGGCCACCTCAACCGCAGTTACTCCGCTCCAGGCCGTGCATGCCGTCGCATAATTCGTCGGAGGAGGGGATCAATGGCTGAGGTCAATCAGCAGCAAAAATGCGCGCACCCGATCTGCCAATGCACAGTTCCGGCGGGCACGAAGTACTGCAGCGATTACTGCAAGAAGGCGCCGGAGATCGAGCTGCGCTGCAACTGCAAGCATCCCGACTGTCCGCACGTCTGATCGCCTCGCCCCGGAGGCCATGGACCGCCGCCCTCGCGGCGGCGGTCGCGGTGGCGCTCGCCGGCCCGGCTGCCGCACAGGCGCCGAGCGGGCTGCAGCGGCTGTTGGATGCGGAGGTGGCGCAGTTTCCCGGCCGCGCCGGCATCTGGATCAGCCACCTGACGACGGGAGAAGAAGCCGGCGTCCGCGCCGACGAGTCCTTCAACAGCGCCAGCGTCATCAAGATCCCCGTGATGGTCCGCGCCCACCAGATGGCGGACCGCGGCGAGGTGTCGCTCGACGACCGCGTCACCCTCACGCCGGCCGACGTCCGCGGCGGTTCCGGCGTCTTCCGCTACCACGACCCGGGCCTGCAGCCGACGCTGCGCGACGTGCTGCTGCAGATGGTGATCACCAGCGACAACACCGCGACCGACCTGGCCATTGCCAGGGTCGGCGGCGTGGCGCGGGTCAACGCGTGGCTCGCCGAGCACGGCTACGGCGAGGGGATGCGCCTGACGCAGACGACCGGCGAGCTGTTCGCCAAGTACAACGCGCTGCCGGGGGGCGCCGACCGCAACGGCAAGACCAACGCGGATCGCGACTTCTGGCTGGGCGAAATGACGCCGCGCGCCACGGGCCGCCTGCTGGGCAGCCTCCAGCAGTGTGCGAGCGGAGGCCCCGCGCCGGCGCTGGCATCGCGTCCCGCGTGCGAGGCCATGATCCGCGTGCTGCGCGCGCAGCAGGCGGGGGCGCGCCGGCTCCCGCACTATCTCGACGTGCCGGTGGCGCACAAGACCGGTGATTTCCCGCCGGTGCTCGCCAACGACGTCGGCATCGTCTTCGCCCACTCCGGCCCCATCGTCATCGCCTTCTTCGCCAACGCCATCGTCGGGCCGTACGGGGAAGCGGAAGACCGTATCGGACGGATCGCCGCGCTCGTCGTCCGTTACTTCGATGGTGTACGCTGACACCCCGCCGGACCGAGCGGTCCGCGCGGACACTTCCCGGCAGGTTTCCATGCACTCGATTCGCGTCCGCGCCGTATCCCGATGGTTTGGTCGTGTCGCCACCGCGCTCGCCGTGCTGCTGGCGGCGCCCGTCTTCGCGCAGCCGGCGCCGGAGCCGATCTGGCCGGGTGCGACGTACGACCCGGCCATTCCCACGTTGCAGAAGGTGCTCGGCCACGACCACGGCGTCGAGATCACCCCGCCGGACCAGGTCGGCGTCTACCTGCAGGCGCTGGCCACGGCGGCGCCGGCGCGGTCGCGGCTGTTCGAGTACGCGCGCACCTGGGAGGGTCGCCCGCTGTGGGTGATGGTGATTGGCAGCGCCGACCGCATCGGGCGGCTGGACCAGGTGAAGGCCGACCTGCAGCGCCTCGCCGATCCGCGATCGCTGACGGCGGCTGACGCCGATCGGCTCGTGCGCGATCTGCCGGTCGTCACCTGGCTGGCGCACGGCGTCCATGGCAACGAGATCTCGTCCGCGGACGCGGCGCTGTTCGAGGCCTACCACCTGCTGGCGGCGCAGGGCGACGCCGACGTCGACACCGTGCTGCGCGAGTCGCTGGTCCTCATCGATCCGATGCAGAACCCGGACGGGCGCGCGCGCTTCGTGTTCCAGAACCTGCAGGGCCGCGCCGCCACCCCCGATCCGACGCCGTACAACGCCGAGCACGACGAGCCGTGGCCGGGCGGGCGCTCCAACCATTACCTCTTCGACATGAACCGCGACTGGTTCGCGCAGTCGCAGCCGGAAACGCGCGGGCGCATTACCCTCGCGCGCGAGTACTGGCCGCACGTCGCCGTCGATCTGCACGAGCAGGGCGGCGACAACTGCGTACTACTTCGCGCCGCCGGCCGACCCGCTCAACCCGCACATCACCAGGAGCCAGGTGGCGTCGTTCGACCTCTTCGGGCGCGCCAACGCCGCGCGCTTCGACGAGCGCGGCTGGCCGTATTTCATCCGCGAGGTCTACGATTCGTTCTATCCCGGCTACGGCGAATCGTGGCCGATCTTCCACGGCGCCATCGGCATGACCTACGAGCAGGCGTCGGCGCGCAGCCTGTCCTTCGCCCGCCGCGACGACACCGTCCTGACCTATCGCGACGGCGTCATGCATCACGCCAACGCCGCGCTCGTGACCGCCATCACCGCGGCGAAGAATCGCGAGCGGCTGCTGCGCGACTTCCTCGAGTTTCGCCGCACGGCGGTGAGCGAGGGCGAGAAGGGCCCGATTCGCGAGTACCTGCTGCTCCCCGGCCACGACCCGACCCGCGCCGACGCGCTCGCGCGCACCCTGGCGACGCAGGGCATCGAGGTCCGGCGTGCGGAGGAAGCGTTCAAGGCCGCCGGCCGCGAGCTGCCGGCTGGCACCTACCTCGTGTCCAACGCGCAGCCGGCCGGACGCCTGATTCGCAATCTCCTCGACCCGCAGACCGATCAACCCGAGGAGTTCATCAAGAAGCAGGAAGCGCGGCGGGCGCGCCGGCAGCCGGACCAGATCTACGACGTGACCGCCTGGAGCCTGCCGCTGCTCTACGACGTCGAGGTGGCGACGAGCCCGGCGGCGATCACCGTGCGCACGTCAGCCGTGCCGATGACCTATGACGCCGCCCGGCCGGCGCGCACCTTCGGCCAGGCGAAGGTCGCCTATCTGCTGCCGTGGGGCACGGCTGCCGCGGCGCTCGCGGCGGATGCGCTGCGCCAGGGGCTGCGCCTGCACCACGTCGGCGGCGCGTTCACCATGAACGGCCGCCAGTACCCGATTGGCACGGGGCTGTTCAGGGTCGCGGGCAACCCCGCCGACCTCCACGCGCGATTGACCGCGCTGGCAACCAGGCATGGCGCCGAGAGTCGTTCCCATCGATTCGACCTATGTCGAGTCGGGCACGTCGCTGGGGAGCAATGACGTCGCCTTCCTGAAGCCGCCGCGCGTGCTGCTGGCCTGGGATGCGCCGACCTCGTCGCTGTCGGCGGGCTGGACCCGATACGTGCTCGAACGCCGCTTCGGCCAGCCGGTCACGGCCGTCCGCACCAGCGCCCTGGCCCGTGCAGACCTCTCCGACTTCGACGTCCTCGTCCTGCCGTCGGGGAACTTCGCCGGTGCGATCAACGATGCCGTCGTGAGCCGGATCAAGGACTGGCTGCGCGCCGGCGGGACGCTGGTGACGACAGCCGAGGCGACGCGCTGGGCGACGACTGCCAGCGTCGGGCTGCTGGAGACCACGCTGCTGCTCAAGGACGGACGTCCGGACGTGCCGGCCACGACCGGCGCGGCCGCGGGAAGCGGCGGGGGCAGCGGGTCGAGCGTAGCGTCGCCCGCCCCCGCGGGTGCGAGCGCCGCCGGTTCGGCACCGGCTCCCGGCGCCAAGCCGGCTGCGCCGGGCGCGAAGCCGCCGGCCCCGCCGGCGCCCACGGCACCGGTCTTCGATTACGACAAGGCGATTCAACCCGAGCGCGAGCGGCCGGCCGCGCAGCCCGGCGCCATCATGCACGTCACGCTCGACACGGATCACTGGCTCAGCGCCGGCGCCGACGCGGAGACGCACGCGATGATCGAGGGCCAGCGCGTGTTCGCGCCGATCAAGCTGAACAACGGCCGCAACGTCGGCATCTACGGCACGAAGGATCGGCTGGTTGCCTCGGGCCTGATCTGGCCGGAAGCGCAGGACCTGCTGGTGCGGAAGGCGTACCTGATGCACCAGCCGTTCGGCCAGGGCCACGTCATCGGATTCGCGGAAGATCCCAACTACCGCGCCTACACCGAGGCGTCGATGCTGCTGTTCATGAATGCGGTGCTGCTGGGGCCCGGCTATTGATGCCCCGTTCCTGAGCGCGGTCCGGGTCCCGCGATGAGCGTCACGACGCACGCGCGCGTCGCGCTCGGCATGCTGGCGGTGTCCGCCCTGATGCTGTCGCCGTTTGTCAGCTTCCACGAGTTCGGCAGTGCCCTGCATTCCGGCGATGGACGGGTGCAGGCGTGGGTGCTGGCGTGGGTCGGCCATGCGATCGGGACGGGGCGGCCGCTGTTCGACGCCAACATGTTCTACCCGGCGCCGGCGGCCCTCGCCCACACCGATCACATGGTGGCGCTCGGTGTGCTCGGTGCGCCGCTGTGGTGGGCGACCGGCAACGCCATCCTCGAGTTCCACGTCCTGCAGTTGCTCGGGCCGGCGCTGAGCGCCTACGCCATGTTCCTGCTGGCGCACGCCTGGACCCGCGACGCCGCCGCCGCCCTCGTCGCCGGCTTGGCGTACGGCTTCTCGACGTTCACGCTGCTCCACAACGCGCACCTCAACCTGACCTGGAGCGCGGGGTTGCCGCTGGCGGTGCTGGGGTTCGAGCGCTGGTGGACGACGCCCACGTGGCCGCGCCTGGTGCGCTGGTGGCTGCCGCTGATGTTCACCGCACTCGTCTCCTGGTATCTGGCGCTGCTGGCCGGCCTGCTCTTGCTGGCGACCCTGGTGTGGCTGCTGCTGGCGCGCGCGCGGGGGGACGGCGCCGCGCGGCTGGTGCAGCTGGCGGCGAGCGGGACGCTCGCGGCGGCGCTGCTGCTGCCGCTGCTGGCGCCCTATCTCGGCCGCGGCAGCGAAGCGGGCGAGGCCGCGGCGCTCGCGGCCGGCTGGCAATCGTACCTGCTGCCGTCGGAGCACACGCTGGTGGGCCGCCGGTTGATCGCCGCGGGGCTGGCGGCGCCGCAATCGTTCTGGGGCGAGCGCACGCTGTTTCTCGGCTGGACGGCGCTGACCCTGGGCGTCATCGGGCTGTGCACCGCGCCGGCCGGGCAGCGCGGCCGTGTCTGGTTCGTGGCCGCCGTGGCGGCAACCGCCGCCGCCCTCTCGTTCGGTCCATCGCCGACGGGGTACGCGCCGTTCGATCTGCTGTCGGTCCTGCCCGGTGTCTCCGGTTTCCGTGCGACCGCGCGGTTCGCGCTGCTGGTCACCTTCGCGCTCGCCCTCCTGGCGGCGGCGGGCGTGGCGTGGCTGCGCACGCGATTCGCGACCCGACCCGCGCTGGTGGCGGCGGTGGCCGGCGCGCTGGTGCTGACCGAGGTCTTCGTCGTCGACTTTCCGGCCGGCAAGCCAGTGGCCGAGGCCATGCCGGCGGTCTACCGCGACGCCGCCGCCGACGGCGCGCGCGCGGCGGTGGCGCTGCCGATGTATGCCGGCGATCCCAACTGGTTCCTCGAAGGCGACTACCTGTTGTTCTCGACGACCGCGGGGTTCCTGCCGCTCGCCAATGGCATCGGTCGCTGGGTCCCGGACGAGTACCGGGCGATTGGCGAGGCGACGCGCGCGTTCCCGGCGCGCGAGAGCGCCGCGGCCCTGCGCTGGTACGGGATCACGCACGTGATCGTCCACGGCCAGCGCTTCGGTAGCGATGCGCCCGGCCTGGTGGAGCGCGCGCGCCAGGGGCGGGACTTTTCGGTCGTCGCCACCCGCGGTACTGATACCTTACTGCGGCTGACCATTCCGGAGGAGCTACCGCCATGACCCTTCGACCCATCGCCCTGACGGTCGGTCTCTGCGTGGCCTGCTACGTCGCCGCGGGCGCGCAGCCTCCCGCCGAAACCGCGTACTATCCGCCGCCGGGATCGTGGGCGCGGAAGGCGCCGGCCGCGGCTGGTATGGACGCCGCCAAGCTCGACGCCGCGATCGCGTTCGCCAGGACCCGCGAGACGAACATGCCGCGCGACTTCTCCACGCAGGAGAAGATCTTCGGCACGCTGCTCGGGCCCATCCCGACGAACCGCGCCGCCACCAACGGCGTGATCATCCGCCGCGGCTACATCGTCGGGGAGTTCGGCGAGACGAGCGCGGTCGATCCCACCTACTCGGTGGCGAAGAGCATGCTCGCGACCGTGACCGGGGTCGCGGTGCGCGACGGCCTCATCAAGGATCTGGACGCCCCGGTCGGGTCGCAGATCACCGACGGCGGCTACGATTCGCCGCACAATGCGAAGGTCACCTGGCGCCATCATCTCCAGCAGCACAGCGAGTGGGAAGGGGAGATGTGGGGCAAGAAGCACGATTTCGTGGGGGCGGCGGCCTTCGGCGACGGCGAGCGCAAGCCGCGGGCGCTGCAGGCCCCGGGCACGTTCTACGAGTACAACGACGTGCGCATCAATCGCTTCGCGCTGTCGCTGCTGCGCCTGTTCAAGAAGCCCGTGCCCGAGGTCTTCCGCGACGAGGTCATGAACGTGATCGGCGCGTCGGACACGTGGCGCTGGATCCCGTACAAGAACAGCACCGCGGAGGTCGACGGGCGCACGCTGGCGTCGGTCAGCGGCGGTACGCGGTGGGGCGGCGGCGTGTGGATCAACGCGCAGGACATGGCGCGGTTCGGCTACCTGTGGCTCCGCAACGGACAGTGGGGAGCGAAGCAGATCCTGCCGCCGGACTACGTCAAGGCCGCGCTCACGCCGAGCCCGCACGGGCCCGACTACGGGCTGCTCTGGTGGCTCAACACGCGCGGCGGGGCCAAGACGCTGCCGACCAACAGTTTCCAGGCGCAGGGGGCGGGCAGCAACACGATCTTCGTGTCGCCCGACCACGATCTGGTGATCGTCTGGCGCTGGCACGGCGCCGGCAAGGAAGACTTCTTCCGGCAGGTGATCGACGCCATCCAGGCCTCGCCGACGGCGCCCTGAGCCTCGATCGGCAGGCCGGCACGTCGCCGCGGTGCCATGCGCCTGGAGGTCACGCCGCCACGCGGCGGCTGCGGGGGTGTCGAGGCAGCAGCGACGCGCCGGCCGGCCGTGACGCGACGGCGCCGTTCCACCACACGTCCGCCGTTCCGATGAGGCCGGCGATCTGCCCCGCCGTGACGCCCCGCCGCTCCAGGCGTGCGCGCAGCGCGGCGTGCAGCCGATCGAACGTGCGGTAGAGCCGCTTCTGGTTCACGCCGATGCGGGCGGCGATCGCGGGAACCGTCAGCGCGGCGCCATGGCGCAGCCAGAGCAGCCGGCGATCGTTCTCACCCAGCGTCGCCAGCGCCTGCGCGAGCGCGCGGCGCACATCGTCTGCGGCCGCCTGGCGCTCCACGGCCAGCAGCGGTTCCTCCGGCCCGGTCGTGGAGGGCGCCGCCGTTTCGGCGGCCAGATCGAGCGTCTCGACGATCCGCGGCCGCGCCCGCTGTCCGAGTGCCGGGAGCACGGCGGCGCTGAGCCCCGTTCGTGCCTCCGCCGCGGGCACCGGCAGACCGTCGCGCGTCACCAGCTGCTCCAGCCGGACGGCCTGCGGACCCAGCCGCCTCGCCGCCGCCGACGGGCGCCATTTGCCCCAGCGCGCCGATCGGAAGTCGATCAGGCATCGGCAGAACACCACGCCGAGGTACGTGGCCAGCGACGATCGGCCGCCAAACGTGCGCAGGATGTGGAAATCGCGCTCGACCAGACGCAGCCACACCCAGCCCTCGAACTCGTCCCGCTCGTCCTCGCTCAGGCGGTGGCGGCGTGCGGTCTGGCGCAGGAGCCGGCGGATGAGCGGGTAGCTGTCAGCCAGCAGTTGGGCCGCCGGGTCGGGCGGCAGCTGTCGGGGTTGCTCCATGTGGGTGTAAACGTCGCCCCCGCCCAAACCGAACAGCCACGGCCGCCGCGATTCGTCCCTGACCTCGTCCCGCGAACCTGGACCTGGCCATCCCCTCTCCTGTTGACGTTCGACAAGACCTGATCCATGCTCTTGTCGATCCTCGACAGGAGCACCACCATGACGCCATTTCTCTCCGCCGCGTTGCTCGCGGCACTCGCGCTCACGTATGCCCCGTTCGACACCCGCGTGCAGACCACGCCGACACCGCGGCAGGCCCCGCGCGCCCCTGCGGCGACCGCCGCCGGCGGGCTGCTGACGACGACCACCGACCTGGCGGCGGCGGCCTCGGATCCGCAGCTGGTCGTCCTGCACGTCGCCGATCGTGCGCCCCTCTTCGAGGAGGGGCACATTCCAGGGGCGCGGTTCCTTCGCTACGCCGACTTCGCGGTCAACGGCGCCGACGAGCTCGGGTCCGAGCTGCCCGCGCCAGACCTCGTCCAGCGTGTCTTCCGCGCCCTCGGCGTGTCCGGCGGATCGCGCGTGGTCCTGTACGGCACCAGTCCGGTGGTCGCCGCGCGGGCGTTCTTCACGCTCGACGCGATGGGCCATTCCCGCGTGTCGCTGCTCGACGGCGGCCTCGCCGCCTGGCGCGCCGAGGGGCGGCGGATCGAAAGCGGCCCCGCCCCGCCGGCGCCACCCGGCGACTTCACGCCGGTGCTGAACGCGGCGCGGCTGTCGTCGGCGCAGGCGATTCAACAGCTCGTGCCGGCGGGCGGCATCGCCCTCGTCGACGTCCGGCCCGACCCCGAGTTTCTCGGCACCGATGGCGGGATGGGCGGCGAGCACGCCGCCGGCCATATCACCGGAGCGCGACAGCTGCCGTGGAACACGCTGGTGGGCGCCGACGGCCGCTTCCTGCCCCGCGACCAGCTCGCGGCGAAACTCGCCTCGGCGGGAGCGACCGGGGCCAAGCCCGTCGTCGCCTACTGCATGATCGGAATGCGCGCGTCGGTCGTCTACTTCGTCGCCCGTCACCTCGGCTACGATGCCAGGCTCTACGACGGGTCGATCGTCGACTGGTCGCGCCGCCGGCTGCCGGTGGCGACCGGCCGCCAGTAACCCGTGGCCGGAGACAGGATGGGCGTGAACAAATCGAGGCTCGACCTGCTGCAGGGGACGCTGGATCTGCTGATCCTCAAGACGCTGGCGACCGGCCCGATGCACGGCTGGGGCATCTCGCAGCGCATCCAGCAGATTTCCGAGGACGTCCTCCGCGTCAATCAGGGTTCGCTCTACCCGGCGCTGCACCGCCTGGAATCGTCCGGATGGATCGAAGCGGAGTGGGGCGCGTCCGAGAACAATCGCCAGGCGAAGTTCTACCGGCTGACCCGGACCGGGCAGCGGCAGCTGCGCGACGAAACGGCGCAGTGGGAGCGCATGGCCGGTGCGGTGGCGCGGATCCTCTCGGTCGAAGGATAGGAGTTCCACATGCTCTCCAGACTGCGTCGGGCGGTGCGGGCGTGGCGGGACGGGGCGGGCATGGACCGCGAGCTCGATTCCGAAGTCCGCTTTCATCTCGAGATGGAAGAGCAGAAATACATCCGCCAGGGGCTGCCGCCGGCGACGGCGCACGACCAGGCATTGAGGAATTTCGGTCCCATGGTCAAGCACACCGAAGAGGCGCGCGATGCGCGCGGAATCGGCTGGCTCGAGGAGCTGGTCGCCGACCTCCGCTACGGCGCGCGTACCCTGGTCAAGAACCCCGGCTTCGCCGCCATGGCGGTGCTCACGCTCGGACTCGGCATCGGCGCCAACACCGCCATCTTCAGCGTCATCAACGGCGTGCTGCTCAAGCCGCTGCCATACGCGAACGGCGACAGGCTCCTGCTCATCCAGCAGGCGGCGCCGCAGATCAACCAGGCGAACTTCGGCGTGTCCATCAAGGAGCTGTACGATTACCGCAGCCAGCTGGCCAGCTTCGACGGCCTCGTCGAGTTCCACCAGATGAGCTTCGACCTGCTGCGGCGCGGCGAGCCCGACCGGGTCGCTACCGGCGTCGTGTCGCCGAACTTCTTCGACGTCCTCGGCATCACCCCGATCCTCGGCCGCGGCTTCGTGGAGACCGACGACGACGAAGGTGCCGAGGCGGTGCTGGTGCTGGGCCATGCCTACTGGCAGACCAAGTTCGGCGCCGATCCGACCATCGTCGGCCAGGTCTTCGAGATGAACGACCGGCCGCACACCGTCGTCGGGGTGCTGCCCTCGGTGCCGCACTATCCCAACGACGTGGACGTCTACATGCCCACGTCGGCATGCCCGTTCCGTTCCGCGGCGGAGCGGAACGTGGAGACCAATCGCCGCGGCTTCGCGGCGCTGCAGGTGTTCGGCCTGTTGAAGCCGGAGGCCGCGGCCGACACCGCGGCGGCCGAAGTGGCGACCGTCGCGCAGCGGTGGACGCAGGACTATCCGCAGATCTACCGGCCGGGGACCGGGTTCGTGGCGCGGACCGCCAACGTGCTCGAGCAGCTGACCGCCGGCGCCCGCGAGATGCTCCTGATCCTGCTGGGGACGACCGGGCTCATCCTGCTGCTGGCGAGCGCCAACGTCGCCAACCTGACGCTGGCCCGGATGCTGCGGCGCGACCGCGAGCTGGCCATGCGCACGGCGCTGGGCGCCGGACGCGGTCGTCTGGTCCGGCAGCTGTTGACCGAGAGCACGCTGCTCTCGCTCGCCGGCGGCGTGGTCGGCGTCGTGTTCGCCTGGTCCACCGTGGACATGCTGACGCGGTTCGTCGGCCGGTTCACCGCCCGCACCGGCGAGATCGATCTCGATGGCGGCGTGCTCGCGTTCACGCTGCTGGTATCGGTGCTCACCGGGCTGGTGTTCGGGACGTTCCCGGCGCTCGCCTCGCGCGTCGATCTGATCGGCGCGCTGCGCGCCGGCGGCAAGGGCGCGAGCGAGATCGGCGGCGGCCGCCGCCTGCAGGGCGCGCTCATCGTCGCGCAGGTCGCCGTCTCGGTGGTGCTGCTGGTCGGCGCCGGGCTGCTGCTCCTCAGCTTCTATCGCCTGCAGCGCGTCGACCCCGGCTTCCAGGGCGACCGTGTCATGTCGGCCGAAGTCTTCGGCAACTTCACCAACTACCCGGATGCCCAGTCGCTGCGGCGGCTCTACCTGTCGCGTGCTCGAGGGCCTCGACACCGCGCCCGGCGTGGTGTCGGCGGCGGTGACCAACGCCGTGCCGCTGGCCGGCCTGCAGCCGGGCCAGACGCGCTTTCAGATCCAGGGGCGCACCTACGAGACGCCGGACCAGCGCCCCGTCGCCGACGTGCGCGTCGCCAGCACCCGATACTTCGAGACGCTGGGAATTGCCGTGCGGCGCGGGCGCACGTTCACCGAGCTCGACCACGAGGACGCGCCCGCCGTGGTCGTGATCAACGAGGCCATGGTGCGGCAGTGGGACGGCCGTGACCCGATCGGCGCCGAGGTGTCGTTCGACGGCGGCGAGAACTGGCTGACGGTCGTGGGCGTGGTCGGCGACGTCAAGGCGTTCGGCCTCGATCAGGACGCGGTGGCGCAGATCTACCGCCCGCTGCGGCAGGCCGGCGGCCTGGCCGGCCGCGTCCTCGTGCGCACGGCCGGCGACCCGTCGGGCGCCGCGGCGATCATCCGCGACGCCGTGCGGCGGGTGGATCAGGACCTGCCGATCGAGAACATCCGCTCGCTCGACGAGATCCGCGCGACAGCGCTGGCGACGCCGCGGTTGACCGCGACCCTGCTCGCGGTATTCGCGGGGCTGGCGCTGCTGGTGACGATCGCCGGCATCACCGGCGTGATCGCGCAGTCGGTATCGCAGCGCACGCAGGAGTTCGGCTTGCGCATGGCCCTCGGCGCCAGCCAGGCCAGCGTGCTCGGCATGGTCCTCGGTCAGGGGTTGCTGATGGTGGGCGCCGGCCTGGTGCTCGGCATCGCCGCGGCGCTGGCGGCGGCGCGTGTCCTGCAGAGCTATCTCTACCAGACGACGCCGGCCGACCCGGGGACGTTTGCCGCCGTCGCCCTTGCCTTCGTCCTCGCCGGCATCGTCGCCTGCGTCGGGCCGGCGTGGCGGGCGACGACCGTCGATCCGATGACCGCGCTGCGCGCCGAGTAGCGGCGGCGCGCGCATGGGTGCGGCGGTGGCGCGCGGCGGGCCTCAGCGGGCTCGATCGAGCTGTTCGATGGTCGCGGTCGAGGGACCGCGCGTCGTGCGCAGCTTCGCCGACACCTGTTCCGCCGCGCGCATCACGCGCAGGATGTTGAGCCCGAGCAGCTTTTTCACATCGGCCTCGGCATAGCCGCGGCGAAGCAGTTCGGCCGTCAAATCCGGATACGTCGACACGTCCTCGAGTCCCTGCACGACGGTGGAGATGCCGTCGAAGTCGCCGCCCAGCCCGATGTGGTCGATGCCCGCCACCGTGCGCACGTGATCGATGTGGTCGGCCACCTGCGCCAGCGTCGCCCGCGGCTCTGGGTGCTCCGCCCGCCAGCGTTCCATCGCGGTGTTGACGTAGGCCTCGTTGTTGGGGAACTGCGCGCGCGCGGACTGCTGCGCCGCCTGCGCCCGGGCGCCGTGGTCGGCGACGTCCTGCGAGATGAAGCCGGGGACGAACGTGATCATCACGATGCCGCCGTTCTTCGCGACCTGCTGCAGGATCTCGTCGGGGACGTTGCGCGGGACGTTGCACAGCGCCCGCGCCGACGAGTGCGAGAAGATGATCGGCGCCGCACTGACGCGGATCGCATCGGCCATGGTCGCCGGCGATACGTGGCTCAGATCGACGAGCATGCCGAGCCGGTTCATCTCGCGCACCACCTCCTCGCCGAACGGCGACAGGCCGTCGAGCGCCGGCTTGTCGGTGGCCGAGTCGGCCCACGGCACGTTGAGGCTGTGGGTGAGCGTCATGTAGCCGGCGCCGAGCGCGTGCATCATCCGCAGCGTCGCCAGCGAGCTGTCGATGGAATGGCCGCCTTCGATGCCGATGAGCGAGGCGACCCGGCCGCGCTTGAACTCGCGTTCGACCTCGGCGGCGGTCCGTGTCAGGGCAAACGCCTCCGGCCAGCGCCGCGCCATGCGATGGACGATGTCGATCTGCTCCAGCGTCGCGCGCACCGCCTCGCGGCCCTGCATCGACGAGGGGACGTACACCGACCAGAACTGGCCGCCGACGCCGCCCCGGCGCAGCCGCGGGATGTCGGTCATCAGCGCGGGGAGGCTGCCGGTGATGTCCGCCTGGGCGAAGTCGCGCCCCGGATCGCGCCCGCGCAGCGCCCAGGGATAGTCGTTGTGGCCATCGATCAGCGGGACTTGCTTGTGCAGAGCGCGCGCCCGCGCCGCCGGGTCGGCTTGCGCCCCCAGGTGCGAGGCTCCGGCGCAGGCGACGGCGACGATCACGGCGAGCGGCAGAACGCGGATGCGCATGCCGCGATCTTACGGCAGAACGGATCTGCACTAGAATCGGCGCCTGGAGGGGAACACGATGTCGAAGCGCAGCCGGTGGGTGAGCGGGGTCGCCGCGCTCGTGGCGTTGACCATGGCCGTGACGCATGCGGGTCAGCGTCCGGCAAGCGGCCCGGAAGGCCCGCCGCCCACACCCCTGACGACCACCGTCGCCAAGCCCGACGCGCGCGTCGCCGCCTTGAAGGAGACCGTCAGCGCCGACGTGCTGTCGATGTACGACCTCGGACAGCAGATGGTGGACATGGTGTTCAGCTTCGGCGAGCTCGGGTTCCAGGAATTCGAGACGCAGAAGTACCTGACCGGCATCCTCGAGAAGAACGGCTTCACCATCGAGACCGGCATCGCCGGCATTCCGACGGCGTGGGTCGCCCGCTACGGCTCGGGCCGGCCGGTGATCGCGCTCGGCTCCGACGTGGACGGCATCCCGCAGGCGTCGCAGAAGCCGGGGGTCGCCTACCGCGATCAGATCGTGGAGGGTGCGCCCGGCCACGGCGAGGGGCACAACTCCGGCTCGCCGCTCAACGTGCTGGCGGCGATCGCCGTCAAGCGCGTGATGGAGCGCGAGAAGCTGCCCGGCACCCTCATGATCTGGCCCGGCGTCGCCGAGGAACAGCTCGGGACCAAGGCCTATTACGTGCGCGCCGGCTTGTTCCAGGGCGTGGACGCCGTGCTCTACAACCACGTCGGCTCCAACCTCGCCACCGCCTGGGGCGACAGCAGCGGCAACGGCCTGATCTCGGTCGAGTACACCTTCGAGGGCGAGACCGCGCACAGCGCCGGGGCGCCGTGGCGCGGCCGCTCCGCGCTCGACGCGGTCGAGCTGATGAACGCGGGTGGAACTTCCGGCGCGAGCACCTGCGGCTGCAGCAGCGCTCGCACTACGTCATCACCAACGGCGGCGATCAGCCCAACGTGGTCCCGCGCAACGCCAGCGTCTGGTACTACTTCCGCGAAACGACCTTCGAGGGGATCAAGAACCTGTGGGACATCGGCGACAAGATCGCCGAGGGGGCGTCGCTGATGTCCAACACCAAGTGGTCGTCCACGGTCCTCGGCTCGGCCTGGCCCTCGCACATGAACCGGACCCTGGCCGAGACGATGCACAGCAACATCGCGGCGGTGGGACTGCCGCAGTGGAGCGCCGCCGACGTCCAGCTGGCCAAGGCGACGCAGAAAGAGCTCGGCGTGCCCGAGAACGGGCTGGCCACCGAGATCAACGAGACCGTGCGCGGCCGCGAAGCGCAGCCCGACGAAGACAAGCGCGGCGGCGGGTCGGACGACATCGGCGACATCTCGTGGACGGTGCCGACCGTGTCGCTGAGCTTCCCGGCCAACTTCCAGGCCGGGCCGGGGCACAACTGGGCCAACGCGATCGCGATGGCGACGCCGATTGCGCACAAGGGGACGGTGGCCGGCGCGCGCGTGCAGGCGATGACCGTCATCGATCTGCTGATGCGACCCGACGTCCTGGCCCAGGCGCGCGAGTACTTCGACACGGTGCAGACCAAGGATCGCAAGTACACGCCGCTGCTGCGGCCGCAGGACCAGCCGGCCATCCACCTGAACAAGGCGATCATGGACCGCTACCGCCCGCAGATGCGGAAGTTCTACTTCGACCCCACCCGGCACAAGACCTATCTCGACCAGCTGGGGATCAAGTATCCGACCGTGCGCGGCGCGACCACGAGCCAGGCGGGATCGCGCTGACGCGCGGTCCCGGCGTGCGCGCGGGCGGCCCAGGGGGCGTCCGCCAGGGCGCGGTTGTGAAAAAATCAGGCGACATGTCACGCTTCGCGGATGTCTCGCGGTTGACCGGACTCGACAGCCGCTTCGCGGCGTTCGTCGCCGAGCGCCACCCGCTGGCGCTGCCGGTCGCGCTCGAGGCGCTCGACGCGGCCCGGCGCGGTCCCGGCGCCGGCGCCGACGCTGCCCAGTTCGAGGCGCTGCGCGGGCCGTTCCGGCGCGAGCTGGCCAAGCGGCTCTATCAGCTCCTCAGCGCGCCCGACGGCATCGACGAGACGACGCCGGGCACGACCGCCGTGAAGCGGCTCGAGCAGGCGCGCGCGGAGATCGTCGAGGCGTGCGACGGGTTTCTCGCCCGCGAAGCCATCCGCGCGTCGCTCACCGCCGACGAGCGCCGCGAGATCCTGCGCGGCATGATCCTGACCCGCGCCGTGGACAATCGCCTGAAGCAGTTGTTCCTCGGCGGCGAAGTCCGCTGGGGCGCCCGCGCCTTCCAGGGCAAGGGCTTCCGCTCGCTCGGCCAGGAAGCCATCTATGCCGGCGCCATCCGCCTGCGCCGCGGCCCCGCCTTCCAGCGCGCCGACGGGTCGTGGAACGGCGACGTGCTGGCGCCGGTCATCCGCGACCTCGGGATCACGCTCGCCATGCGTCATGACGAGGAAGCGGTGCGCCAGGTGCTCAGCGCGCAGATGGGGAAGGCCGGGCCGCCGATGTTCGGCAAGGACCTCCACACCGGCGACTGGGCGTGGGGCGTGCTGCCCGCCGCTGCGCCGCTGGCGGTCGGATCGCTCAGCATCGCCGGGCTGGCGATGGCGTTCGCGCGTGAAGGCAGCGGCCGGGTGGCGCTGTCGTTCATCGGCGAGGGCGGATCGTCGCTCGGCGAGTGGCACGAGGCGATCAACCTGTGCGCCGTGCGCCGGCTGCCCGCGGTCTTCTGCCTGCAGAACAACCAGACCGCGCTGTCCACCCCGGTCCCCGAGAACTCCGCCGCCCGCGTCTTCGCCGACAAGGCGGCCGGATACGGTGTTCCCGGCATCACCCTCGACGGCACCGATCCGGACGCGGTCGCCGCGGCGTTCACCTGGGCGGCGGAGCGGGCGCGGCAGGGCGCCGGGCCCGCGCTGCTCGAGCTGGTGTCGATGCGCATGTGCGGGCACGCGCACCACGACGACATGCTCTACCACGGCAAGGACGTCCAGCCGTCGTGGGACTATCCGCCGCTGCACGACGGCGGCTACGCCAACCGCGAGCAATACGAGTTCTGGAGCAAGCGCGACCCCATCGCACGCTACGCCGCGTCACTCGAGTCGGCGCGCCTGCTCACGCGCGGCGGCCTCGACGAGATGAAGCAGTGGGCCGCCGGCCTGGTCGATGCCGCAGGCGCGGGTGGTCATCGCCGCCCCGTGGCCCGATCCCGCCGAGGCAGGCGTCGGCGTCTTCGACGGGCGAGGCGCCGCGCACGCGCATCGAGGTGCTCGATCCGGCCTGGCGTCGGCAGCAGGATGCCGGGGCGGCGCTGCCGCCGCTCGATCCCGGACCGCCGTTCGACAAGAAAGGCAGCACGCTGCTCGAGGCCGTCATGCTCGGCGTCGGCGACGCGCTGCGTGCCGACCCGCGGGTCTTCGTCTACGGCCAGGACGTCGGCGGCGACTACGGCAACGCCTTCCTGCTGCTGCGGCCGCTGCTTGCCGAGTTCGGCAGCCGCATCCTGAACTCGACGCTCGCCGAAGGTGCCGTCCTCGGCGTCTGCGTCGGCGCCGCGCTTGCCGGCCAGCGCCCGATCGGCGAGATGCAGTTCAACGACTTCGTCGCCACCGGATTCAATCAGCTGGTCAACAACGCGGCCAAGATCCGCTACCGCTGGGGCGGCGCCGTGCCGATGGTCGTGCGCATGCCCTGGGGCGGGCTGCGCTACGCCGGGCCGTATCACAGCCAGAACACCGAGCCGTGGTTCTACCGTACGCCCGGCCTGAAGATCGTCGTGCCGTCGACGCCCGCCGACGCGCGTGCCCTGATGGCGGCCGCGGTCGCGGATCCGGACCCGGTGCTCTACTACGAGCACATCGCCCTCTACCGCGACCCGCGCATCAAGCAGCTGCTGCCGGCGGCGGCGCCCGAGCCGCTGCCGCTCGGCCGCGCCGCCCTCCGCCGCGCCGGGTCCGACCTCGCGCTGATCTCGTACGGCGCCTACGTGCACGAATGCCTGCGCGTGGCCGACGAGCTCGCCGCCGACGGTCTCGAGGCGGCGGTGCTCGACCTGCGCTCGCTCGCGCCGCTCGACAAGGACGCCGTCCTCGCCGTGGCGCGACACTGCAGCAAGGTGCTCATCGTGCACGAGGACGCGCGCACGGGCGGCATCGGCGAGAGCCTGGCCGCGATCATCCAGGAAGAGGCGTTCGAATCGCTCGACGCGCCGGTGCGCGTACTCGGCGCGCTCGACACGCCGGTGCCCTACTCGCCGCCGCTCGAGGAGCGCTACCTGGTCAGTGCCGACGAGATCGCGCGCGCCGCGCGTCTGCTCGCCGCCTACTGAGCCGCCACGGCGCTACTTGCTCCGCCTGCCGGTCCAGTCGCCCATGCCCTGACCGAAATCGAACGTGCCGGTGATGGCGTCGCCCTCGACGCGGCCCTGCAGATCGATCACCAGCTGTTGCCCGTTCGGCGTCTGCACGTCGATGGTGAAGGTGAACGTCGAACCGGTAATCGTCCCCTTCAGCGGCACCTCCCCCTGCGGGCCGCTCATCGTGCCCGTCAGCGTCTCGCCGTCCTGCTTGAAGGTGGCCGACGCCTCCATGGCGCCGTTCGGCGTGACGAACGACAGCGTCCACGCGCCGCTGAGCACGTCTTGCGCCCGCGGCGTCGCGACCAGGGCACCGGCACAGAGCAGGACAGCAGCGAGGATCGCGCGCATGTGACGTCCTTTCGCGGGGCGGCCGGCGCCCGCTGACCACGACGGGGTGGCCAGGCCGCCGCCGGGCTCAGATTATGGACGCTCGCCGGTCGCTCGTCCAACCGCGACGGCTACTTGCGCGCCCCGGGCGTGAGCGTCGTCTCGCGCCGCAGGTCGCCGCGCAGATAGACGATCGTCACCGGCTCGCCGACCTTCAGCAACTCGAGCGCGTAGGTGTAGTCGTAGATGTTGGCGATCGTCTGCCCGGCAATCTCGACGATGACGTCGCCCTTCTGCAGGCCGGCCTGTTCCGCCGGGCCGCCGCCGATGACGCCGCCGAGGAGCAGGCCCTTGACGTTGGTGGCGTAGTCGGGGATGGTGCCGGTGAACACGCGAATGCCGGCCCGCCCCGCCGTGGTCGTCTGCTGCTCGACCTTGCTGAACGCCGGCGGCTCCGGCGTGTCGGCAATCCGCCTCACGATCGCCGCCGCAAACGCGGCCACGCGATCGAGGTCCTCGTAGTTGATCTTGTCCGCCGTGTCGCCGGGCCGATGGTAGTCGGTGTGCGTGCTGGTGAAGAAGCTGAGCGCCGGCACACCGGCCTGGTTGAAGGTGGCGACGTCGGTGGGCTGGTAGGGATCGGGCTGCAGAATCAGGTCGAAGCCGGCGGCGACGTTCGTCTGCTCCAGGATTCGCGCCCACACCGGGCTGGTCCCGGTGGCCTGCACGGTCAGGCGGTTGTCCACCATGCGGCCGACCATGTCGAAGTTCAGGTAGGCGGCGAGCTGATCGGCCGCCAGCCCTCCCGCGGTGACGAACGCGTTCGACCCGATGAGGCCGATCTCCTCGGCCGACCACAAGCCGAACAGCACGTGGCGCGCCCGCGGCTGTCGCGACAACATCTCCGCGATCGCGAGGACGGCCGCCGTACCCGAGGCGTTGTCGTCGGCGCCGTAGTGGATCCGCCCGGCCTCGTCCTTCCCGGCGAGCGAATTGCCGTGTCCGCCTCGCCCCAGATGGTCGTAGTGCGCGCCGAGCGCCACCCACGGCTTCGCCATGCTCGTCGTTGGCGTGGTCGCCGGCAGGAACCCGACTACGTTGCGGCCGGTCTGTGTCTGCGCGAGCCACCGCCGACTGCACCGTGACCGTGACGCCCGGGACGGGGAAACCGGCGACGTGCGGGTTGCCCGAGTCGAGCTCCTTCTGTACCGCTTCGAGATCCTTGCCCGCGCCGGCGAGGATCGCGCGTCCGGCCTCGGCGTCGATGCTCGCGGCGACGATGCCCGATCCGGCGAGCGCGGTATCGAACGTCATCGGAATCGTCGCACCCGCATTCGGCGAGCGCGGTCCGGTCAGCACGACGAGCGCCCGGGCGCCGCGCTGCCGGGCGGCCATCGCCTTGTACCGCAGATCGGAGTAGCGGGCGAGGATCGCGCGCGTCTGCTGGTCGGCATCCTCGGGGAAGTAGCGCAGGACGACCACGACCTTGTCCTTCACGTCCAGCCCGGCATAACTGTCGTAGCCGAAGCTCTGCGTCTCGGGCACGACCAGGCCGTAGCCGGCGAACACCACCTCGCCGCTTGCCGACGCGCTGTCGCTGAACGAGAGCGCCTGGACGTGGTCGGGTGCGGCAAACCGCACGGGACCCGTGGTGCCGGTCACGGTCAACGACGACCCCGCGTCCTTGGTGCCCGCGGTGAACTCGAAGGGATGGAACAGAGTCGGCTGTCCCGGCAGCGGCTTCACGCCGACGCGGGTCAGTTGTGCGGCGAGGTACTCGGCGGCGAGCCGCTCGCCATCGGTGCCGGCCATGCGTCCCTCGAGGCGGTCGGATGCCAGCGCCTGCACGTGGGCGCGCGTGGGTGACGCAGCGGGGGCGGCGGTTTGCGCCTGGGCGCCGAGCGGCAGCAGGGCGATGGCAGCGACGAGGCGGAGGGCGCTGATGGCCGGGCCACTGCGTCATAATCATTTCCTGAGCGGAGCCGCGGACAGCGCGCGTCGCGCGGAGTCGTGATTCCAGTGCGGCGAGAAAAATCTGGCCCTCGCGGCCGCCGCCGCGGCTCGACGTCCACGCGAGTCTGCGGCCGTCGGGCGACGGCACCGGCAGGCCGTCGAAGCCCGGCGTGTAGGTGACGCGCACCGGTTCCTTCGTCCCGGCCACGTCGACCATGAAGACCTCGAAGTTCTCGAACCCGAGCTTGTTGGAGGCGAAGAGCACGTACTCACCCGAGGGGTGGATGTACGGCGCCCAGCTCATCGAGCCGAATCGCGTCACCTGACGCGGATCGCTGCCGTCGCGGTTCATCGTCCACACATCGGCGATGAGGCCCTGTTCGTCGAACCGGCGCCAGACGATGCGGGTGCCGTCGGGGGAGAAGAAGGGGCCGCCGTCGTAGCCGTCGACGGTGGTCAGGCGGCGCTGGCCGGAGCCGTCGGCGCGCATGATGTAGATCTCGCCGAAGAAGCTCGGATCGACCTCGAGCTGTTTCTGTTCGGCGGCGGTGAGCGTGCGGCCGTAGGCGTCGCGCATCGACGAGAAGACGATCCACTGTCCGTCGGGGGAATAGCTCGCCTCGGCGTCGTAGCCGCGTGCGGTGGTGAGGCGCGCGATCTCGCGCGTCGTTTCGGAGACGGCGTAGATCTCCATTTCCGGGTCGTAATCCCACGCGTAGCGGCGCTCCTTCCCCGAGGCGCGGAAGGCGAGCTCGTCGGCCTGCAGCTGCCTGGAGCGCGGGTCGTGGTGCGTCGACGAGAACAGGATCTGATCGCTGCCGGGCCGGAAGAAGGCACAAGTCGTCTTGCCGATGCCGGGCGAGATGCGGAAGGTCTGGCCGGTGGCGAGATTGACGGTGTAGATCTGGTAGAACGGATTACCCGGTTCGCGCTCGCTCTGGAAGACGAGCCGCGAGCCGTCCGGCGACCAGTACCCCTCGCCCGCGCGCCGCCCCTCGACGGTGAGCCGGCGGATCCGCGACAGGAAGGCGCGCTCGGGGCTCGTGGCGGGCGCCTGCGCCGCCGGGATGGCCATCGAGACGGCCAGCACCACCATCCCCACGACGCCCGTCGTCTTCGCTCGGCGGTACGCAGTTTTGTGAAATAGACCCGACCCCTTTTCGGCGATCACTGCAGCTCCTGCGTACCGGGGCGAAATCGTGCGATGGCCGCGCGCACGGCCTGGTGGCTCTCGGGCGCGGACGCCAGCACCGGGAACGCCGCGACGACCAGCCCGCCGTAGGCGTCGATGCCATTGTAGTCGCCGAAGAACTCGCTCGCCGCGCAGCAGTCGAAGCGGATTTCGGGCAGCGGGTAGTTGACGAACGTCCGGCCGCCATCGACGCTGCGCGCCAGCGTCACCCCGGTCTCGGTCCCGCGCTGTCCGCGCCGGTCGTGGAACACGAGGTTCAGCGCCCCGTCCACCGGATCGACGGCGAGCCAGGTGAACAACTGCGCCGCCCCCGGCGGATCGTCGTTCACGCGCACCGGCGCCGACCAGGTCCGGCCGCGATCCCGCGAGGCCGCCACCAGCACGTCGAGGTCGCCGTGTCGCGCGTCGATCCAGTTGACGTAAATCGTGCCGCGGTTCGGCCCCGCGCTCAGGTCCACCGCGGTCACCGGCATGCCGTTGTGCCGGCTCAGGCCGGGAACCGGCGAGTCCCACCCGCCGGGCATCGCGCTCACCGGCACGTCGGTGCCAAACGTCCAGCCACCGTCGGTGGACGTGTCGAACTCCACGCCTCGCGGTCCCGCCCAGGCCAGATAGACCTCGCCGGTCGGACCGGCCACCGGCACCACGCCCTCGACGGTGTCGTCGCTGTCGCGTGCGTCCCCGGTCTCGTCGGACATCTCGAGCGGCGTGGAGAACGTCCGCCCGCCATCGCGCGACCGCGCGAACATGATGCGGCTGCGGTCGGCCGGCCGGGCGCTGCCGTAGACGTCGAAGCGCGTCCACGCGACGTAGACATTGCCGCGATGCGGCGACCCGGCGCTGCGATCGACGCCGACCCACGGCTTGTCCTCGAACGGGATCGCGGTATTGACGTGATCGACGACCGCCACCGGCCGGGTCCACTCGACCCCGTCGCGCGACGAGCGGACGAAGATACCGCTCCACGCCCGATCGGGCCGCGGCACACGGATGCCGTCGAACGCGATATAGGCGTGATACGCCGTGCCGTCCCGCCCGAACACCACCGCGTCGTCGCCCTGCACGCGGCCGTCGGCATTCTCGGCCCGGTGCGCGGTCCACGTCCGTCCGCCGTCACGCGAGACGTAGGCATGGTTGCTGACCCGCGGCTGGCCCGGCTCGCCGGCCTGCATCAGCACCGCCACGATGTGGTCGGGATTGGTCGGGTTGATGGCGACCGAGACTTCCGCCGGGCGCCGCACCCCTGCAGGGGTGATCGACACGACCAGCGGGCCGGACGGCGTCGGCGTGGGGACCGGCGCCGGGATCAGTGCCGTGGCCAGCGCCAGGACGCCGGCAACGCGCGCGGCAAGCATCCCCACATGATATTTCGCCGCCGTGCCGGCCGCGCCGGATCGTCGTAGCATTGCCAGATGCGCATCGCCGCTCTCCTGCTGGCCGCCTGCCTCGCCTCGACGGCCGCCTTGTCGTCGCGCGCCGGCGACGTGCGAATGATCGAGGTCACCGGCGAGGGCGCGAAGTACTGGCCGCGCTGGCGCGGACCGTCCGGTCAGGGCCTCGTCGCGCCGGGCCAGTACACGAATTTCTGGTCGCCGACCGCGCGGGTGAAATGGCGGACGCCGCTTCCCGGCCGCGGCAACTCGTCGCCCATCGTGTGGGCGGATCGCATCTACGTGACCACGGCGCAGAACGATGGCGCCAGGCTGTCACTGCTCGCGTTGAACCGTGCCGACGGGCGGACGCTCTGGGAAACGGTCGTCCCGCAGGACGGTATCGAACACGTGCACCAGAAGAACGGGCACGCGTCGGCGACGCCGGTCAGCGATGGACGGGCGATCTACGCGTCGTTCGGACGCCACGGCCTGGTCGCGTTCGATCTCGCGGGGACGATCCTGTGGCATCGCCGCTTCGGCGTGCTCGACAACTATCACGGCCCGGCCGGGTCACCGGTCCTGTACAAGGACCGCCTGTTCCTCTACCAGGATCACAGCGGCTCGGCCGGCCAGCGCGCGTTCGTGGCCGCGTTCGACGCCCGGACGGGCAAGACCCTGTGGGAGACGCCGCGCAGCGAAACCGTCGGCTGGGGCACGCCGGTGGTGATTTCGGCGGGGGAGCGCGACGAGCTGATCATCAGCAGCCAGCGCCGCGTCGCCGCCTACGATCCGGCCACCGGGCGGGAGCTGTGGTCGGTCCGCGGGATGACCTTCGAGGTCATTCCGACCCCGGTCGTCGGCGAGGGGCTGGTGTTCGCCTCGTCGGGGCGCGCCGGGCCGACGTTCGCGATTCGCCCGGGCGGAAGTGGCGACGTCACCGCCACGCACGTCGCGTGGAGCACGCCGAAGGGTTCTCCGTTCGTGCCGTCGGCCGTCGTGCACGATGGCCTCCTCTACCTGATCAACGACATGCAGAGCATCCTCACCGTCTACGAGGCTGCGACGGGCGCGCTGGTCTATCAGGGCCGGCTCGGCGTCGCCCAGCGCGAGGGGTTCTCCGCGTCTCCGGTCATCGTCAATGGCGAACTGTTTTTCACCAACGACGACGGGCAGACGTTCGTGGTGCAGGCGGGACGCGAGTTCAAGCTGCTGCACACCAAC
This sequence comes from uncultured Acidobacteriota bacterium, assembly GCA_963707795.1. Lineage (GTDB taxonomy): Bacteria > Acidobacteriota > Vicinamibacteria > Vicinamibacterales > UBA2999 > JACCSI01. The sequence goes on from OY970174.1 coordinate 4,633,621, forward strand.
ACGCTCGGCGAGCGGACGCTGGCATCGCCGGCGCTGGTCGACGGCACCTGGTACTGGCGCACGGTGAGCAGCCTGATGGCGATCCAATAGCCCGCCGCGGGCGGTCCCGTTCCGGCGCGGCGCACCAGCGCCCGGGCATCCGGCCCGAGTGATAGGATGCCCCCCGATGGGCGCCCGCGACGTGATCGCCAACCTCCGGGACCTCGGCCAACGGACCTCGACCGCCGACGGTGCGCAGCGCGTCGCGTGGGGTCCGGTGTGGCGCGACGCGCGCGAATGGATGCGCGCGCGCCTGGCGGCGATCGGGATCGAGCCGCAGGTGGACGCGGCCGGCAACAGCTGGGCGACGCTGCCCGGCGCCTCCGATCGCACCGTGATCATCGGCGGCCATCTCGACTCGGTGCCCAATGGCGGATGGCTCGACGGAACGCTGGGCGTGATGGTCGCGCTCGAGGCGCTGCGCATGTACCGTGATCGGCAGCCGCCGGTGACGCTCAAGCTGGTGGACTGGGCGGACGAGGAGGGGGCGCGGTTCGGCCGCAGCCTCTTCGGCTCGTCGGCGGCGAGCGGCAGCCTCGATCCCGAGGACGTGCGCCCGCTGGTGGACAAGCAGGGCACGCGCCTGGTGGACGCCCTGGCGGAGAACGGCGTCACCCTCGACCGCGTCGGCGACGCGCACGCGGCGCTGAAGGCCATCGACGCGCGCGCCTATCTCGAGCTGCACATCGAGCAGGGGCCGGTGCTCGAGTCGTTGAACCAGCCGACCGGGGTGGTGCTCGGGACGTTCGGCGTCGAGCGTCACCTGCTGCGCTTCGTCGGCCAGGCCGCGCATTCCGGTTCGACCCCGATCCCGATGCGCCGCGACGCGTTTCTCGCGGCGGCGCAAAGCGCGCTGGCCTTTCGCGACATCGCGAACCGCCACACGACGCCGGACGCCCGGGTGGTGTGCACGGTCGGCACCGTCAGCGTCGAGCCGGGCATCGTCACGGCGGTGCCCGGTGTGTGTGAAATCTCGCTCGACCAGCGCGCCCTCGATGCCCAGGTGCTGGCGCAGATGCTGGCCGAGGCGCGGGCGGCGGCCTGGACGGCGGCCGCCGCCAACAACGTCCACGTCGAATGGCGGCGCCTGTGGCGCATCGAGCCGCGGCCGTTCGACCCGCGGCTCGTCGAGCTGTGTGCGGAGGCGGTCGGCGAGGTCGCCGGCACCGCCCCGCGACTCCCCTCCGGCCCGCTGCACGACGCCGCCGAGATGGTGCCGCACATGCCGGTGGTGATGATGTTCGCCTATTCGGCGAATGGCCTCTCCCACTGCCGCGAAGAGGACACGCCGGAGCCGCACCTGCAGACCACCATCGAGGCGTTCCTGCGGCTGGTCGAGAAGACCGTCCATTCGGTGTGAGGGCGATGAAACTCGACGTGCGCAAGAACGCCGAGGTCACGGTCATCGACGTGTCCGGCACCATCACCATGCTCGACACGCCGAGCCCGCTCAAGGACTGCGTCATCGGCCTGGTGCGCGAGGGCGAGCGCAACTTCGTCCTCAGCCTCGGCCAGCTCACCTTCGTGGACAGCTCGTGCATGGGTGAGCTGGTGTCGTGCTACGTGCGTGTGGCGCGCGCCGGTGGTACGCTGAAGCTGGCGCAATCGCCGCGCCGCATCCGGGAGCTGCTCCTGGTCACGCGGCTCGGCGAGATCTTCGAGACCTTCGAGACCGATCACGCGGCGATTGCCAGCTTCGCCACGCCCGCAGGCGACCAGTAACCCTGCCGGGTCCGCACGACCCGCCATCTCCAGAACCGTGAGGTGCCCGCATGCTGACGCCGGGCTCGACACTCGGTCACTACGAGATCGTCGCTGCGATCGGGGCCGGCGGCATGGGCGAGGTCTATCGCGCGCGCGACAACCGCCTGCAGCGCGACGTCGCCATCAAGGTGCTGCCGCCCGGCTTCGCCGGCGACGGCGAGCGGCTGGCGCGGTTCACGCGCGAGGCGCAGGTCCTCGCCTCGCTCAATCACCCGCACATCGCGCACGTCTACGGCATCGAGGACACCGACGACATCCGCGGCATCGTGATGGAGCTGGTCGAAGGCGCCACGCTGGCCGAGCGCCTCGCTCGCGCGCCGCTGCCGGTCGAGGAGGCCGTGAGCATCGCACGGCAGATCGCCGATGCCCTCGACGCCGCGCACCAGAGCGGCATCGTGCACCGCGACCTGAAGCCGGCGAACATCAAGGTCACCGACGACGGCACGGTCAAGGTCCTGGATTTCGGGCTCGCCAGGTCCGTCGATCCGGCCCTCGGCAGCGGCTCATCTCCTTCCGGCACGCCGGTCAGCTCGCCCACCGTCACGACACCGGCGATGACCGCGGCCGGCGTCATCCTCGGCACCGCCGCCTACATGAGCCCGGAACAGGCGCGCGGAAAGCCGGTCGACAAGCGGGCGGACATCTGGGCGTTCGGTGTCGTGCTGCACGAGATGCTCACCGGGCGCCGCCTGTTCCACGGCGACACCGTCGGCGACACCCTCGCCGAGGTCCTGAAGGGCCCCATCGACGAGGCCGGCGTGCCCGCCTCGACCCCGCCCGCGGTACGCCACCTGCTCCGGCGTTGTCTCACGCGCGATCCACAGCTGCGGCTGCGGGACATCGGCGACGCCGCCGCGGAGCTGCGCGATGCCGAACGGGGCGGGCCGGGGACCATGGCCGTCGCGCCCGCGAGCGCGCCGGCTGCTCCAGCGGCGCGACGGTTGCGGCTCGGCGCGCTCGTCGCCATCCTCCTTGCCGCGGCCGTGGGACTCGCAGCCTGGCTGGCGACGCGGGGACCCGACACGCCCGCCCGCGTGCGGCGGTTGACCATTCCGGGTGCGGGCTTCACCAGCGTTGGCCAGACGACGATCTCCGCCGACGGACGCCTGCTCGCCTACGTGCCGGAGACCACCGCCCCGCCGTTTCGCCTCGTCCTGCGCTCGCTCGACTCGTACGAGGAGCGCGACATGGCCACGTTGGCGACGTCGGCCGCCAATCCCTTCTTTTCCCCGGACGGCCGCTGGCTCGGCTACTTCTCCGAAGCGCAGATGATGAAAGTGCCCGTGGCCGGCGGCTCGGCCGAGCCGATCGCGGCGACCGGGCCGTGGCACGTCCGGATGGCGGACTGGGGCGCGGATGGCACGATCGTGATGGCGGGCAGTCCCTTCGCCACCCAGCTCAAGGGCCGCCTGCGATCGCTCAGCAAGGTGTCCTCGTCGGGCGGCGAGTTCGCCCGGATCACCGACCCATCGGTCAACGAGGCGCACCTCGATCCGCACATCCTGCCCGACGGCCGTCTGGTCCTGTTCACGGTCGTGCAGCCGCGCCGCACGTCGATCGCCGCGGTGCCGATCGACGGCGGGGAGTACCGGGAGGTGATTGACGACGCGCAGACGCCGCGCTACTCGCCGACCGGCCACTTGTTGTTTCGACGCCACAGCTCCGGGGAGCTGATGGCCGTGCCGTTCGACGCCGCGGACGCCGTGGTCCGCGGCACGCCGACCGCCCTCGCCGAGGTGGCCCAGGTCGTCGACTCGGGCGCCCTCGCTGTTTCGAGGGACGGGACGCTCATCTACAGCAGTCCCGCCGACGCCGATGCCCAGTCCGCGCAGACCATCGTCTCGGTCGATCGCGACGGGAACGAGACGACGATCGTCGAGCAGACGGCGCGCTGGGCGCATCCGCGATTCTCTCCCGACGGACGGTCGGTGCTGTTTCAGTTCATCGCCTCACCCAACTGCGACTTGTGGACGCTCGACCTCGCGCGCGGCACGCGCACCCGGGCCACGCTCGCCGGCGACAATCACGACCCGCTCTGGCATCCGTCCGGCGAGCGGCTCACCTGGAGCAGCCAGCTGGGCGAGAGCCGCGCGGTGTACGGCGGCCGTGTCGACCGCGCGAGCCAGGTCGAGGTCCTCACCGAGGGTGACTACGCACGCAGCCCCGAGTCGTGGACGAGCGACGGCGCCGAACTGGCATTCAGCGAAGCGCACCCGGACACCGGCCGCGACATCTGGGTCTGGACGGCGGCGACCGGCCGGGTGAGACGCCTGCTGGCGTCCCGGTTCAAGGAAGAGCAGGCGGCATTCTCGCCCGGGGATCGATGGATCGCGTACGTGTCCAACGAACCGGGCCGCGATCAGGTCTACCTGCAGCCATACCGGCGTGACGGCGCCCGGGTGCAGATTTCCACCGACGGGGGCACTGGCCCGATCTGGTCGCGCGACGGGCGCGAGCTGTTCTACGCGGCAGGATCGCGGCTGATGGTGGTGGACATCGATCCCGCCGGCGCGCGGCCGCCGGGGCGCCCGACGACGCTCGTCGAGGGGCCCTACGTCTGGGAGCGTCCGCGCAATTACGACGTCTCACCGGATGGCAGCCGGTTCCTCTTCGTGAAGCGGCCGCCGGTCGGCGAGTCCGGCGCGACGCTGCGCGTCGTGTTCAACTGGCCGGCGCAGCTCCCGGAGTGAGGCACGGACCGCTGCGGCGGTCAACGCGCGGTGAACGCGATGGCCGACGTCTCACCCGGCTTCACGGTGACCTGCTGCGTGGGGCTGGCGAGCGACTCGTGCCATAGCCGGATCGTGTAGGTCCCGGCCGGGACATCCGCCAGCCGGAAGCCGCCATCGCCGCCCGTCAGCGCCGTCATCTCGTCGGTCACGATCACCCAGCCGCGCATCCACGGATGGGTGTTGCAGCTGAGACGCACGATCCCGCGGTCGCCGACCGGCCGGTTGATCGTCAGGCCCGGCACCGGGATCGCGACGTTGAACAGCGTGCGGCCGTTCTCGGTTTGCGCGTTGGTCGTGTGCAGGATGGGATCGCGGCTCGAGGTCGTGATCATCGCGCGCGGGTTCACGATCTGCACCCGCGGCGCGAAGCGGCAGGTGTCGTTCATCACGCCCGCGCTCGCGGCCCCCTGACGCGCCCGCACGCCGGCCAGCGTGATGACGGCGTTGGCCAGGCGGCCCTGGCCATCGGTCACGATGGCTTCGTCTGGCAGCTCGTTGCCGCACACGCGCTGGTCGATGGTGACGCGCAGCGCGCGCGGCGCCGCCGCCGCGGTCGTCACCGTGCCGACGATGGTGCCGCCGCCCTGGGCGTCGATCGACGGAATGGCGAAGGCGGCAATGAGGCTCACAGCCAGCGCGCCGTGGCGAACTTCCTGGACCAGGCGGTCGATGCTCATGGCCGCGCCCGGACCGGTTCGAGGTATTCCCACAACAGGTAGCTGACGACGCTGGTGCCGCGGGCGCGCCGGTCGGTCAGCGGCACCCGGACGCCGAGGGCGGCACCGAGCGCGCCGGTGCGCGTCAAGCCCTTGCGCACCTGCGGCGTGAAAGCGAGCTCGCGATTCTCGCCGTTCAGCTCCACGCCGATCGTCCACGTGTTCGGCGCCGCAGACGAGTCCCGGCCGGCGTAGACGTTGTAGACGAACGCACGCTCCGCCCTGGCGGCATCGATTGGCAGCTCCAGCTTGGTCTGCGCCTGCAGATACACCGTGCCCAGCAACGCCCCCGCCGCCAGGTACGGCTCGATCATCGTCGTCCCGCGGCCGAGGCCGCGCACCCGGCTGCCGGTCGGAAAGGCCACTTCCAGACCCGCGGAGAGAATCCGCGGTGGGCCAGGTGCGGCGCCGCCGGTGGCACCCGACCGCTCGTGCAGGACGTACTTGACGGCGGCCTCGACGTCCCCCACCCCCTGCCGGCGCGCGAGGCCGACCGTGTCGTGCGAGGCCAGCGGCAGCGCGACTTCCCACATGGCCCGCTTGCCGAACCGCCGCTCGTAGATCGCGACGACGTTGAAGTCGGTCAGCGTCGCGGTGCTGGGTTCGCCCTGGTCGAGCGCGACGACGTCGGGCCGGTGATGGGTGACCATGGGGAGAATGACCAGTTCGTTCTCGGGAAACGCTTTCTCGGTGAAGATCGGCCGCGGAAAATTGGTGTTGCCGATCGGCCAGCCCGTCTCACGGCAGAATCCCCGGATGTGGGCGACGAAGCCTCGGACCTGGTCGGCGGTGAGCGCATCGCCGAAGGCCGGCATCTCCGACGACAGGCCGACGGCGAGCCCGCCGCCGGCGGTCGCCAGCTCCCAATCGGCGTCCGGCTCGGGCGTCGCGACGCGACAGTCGGTGAAGTCCATCGGCTCGACCGTGATCGTGGGCTCGACGACCGTGCCCGATCCGTCGGCCGCATGGCAGCGCGAACACCACGCATCCCACATCTCGGGGATCGTCGTCGGCTGCTGCGCGGCCAGCCCTGCCGTCAATGCCAGCATCGCGAACACCACCAACATGATGGTCGAGGCGCATTGAAAGTACCAAAGGTGCGAACTGGTCGCAGGATGGCCAGCCGGATGCGCCGCGGCCTTGTGCAGCGCCCGCGCTGACGTGTGGTGCCTCGTGACGCGCTGAGTCTGGCGTGCGTGACGCGGTCTGTCGCGTCGTAGCGCGCAGGTTATCGAGCCGGTGGCACGTGATGCGGGCCGACGGGTCCAGACGGCACCGGCGTCATCGCGGCCGCAGCGCCCAACCCGGCGACGGTGATCGCCAGCGCGTAGAACGCGAACGCATAGGAGCCGGTCCAATCCACGCACCAGGCGAGCAGAAGGGGACCCACGGCCGACGCAAGGACGGTCATCGCCTGGGCGGCGCCCTGGATGCGGCCGAGGTGGGCATCGCCGTAGGTGCGGCCCCAGAAGCTGAAGAACACCACCATCACGAACCCGCCGGCCACGCCCATCGCCACCGCCTGCAGCGCGACGTGAGTGTTGGTGCTGACGTGCGGCAGCGCCGTGAGCGCCGCGCTCAGCACGAGCATCGCGGCGACGAGCACCTGGCGCAACGACCCGCGCTCGGCCCACGCGCCGGCCACGAAGTTTCCGCCCAGCCCGGTGATCGCGGTGATGGCCAGGGCCTGGTGATACACGTCCGGGGCAAAGCCGCGCTCGGCGAGGATCGATTCGTTGAACAAGCCGATCCCCGACGCCACCAGCCCGTAGAGCGAGCTGGCGACGGCAAAAATCCAGAACGCGGGCGTGGCGAGCGCCTCGCCGAGCGTCGCCTGCATCGGCGGCACCGGCCTCGCGTCGTCGGCCCCGTCGCCGCCGTCCATCTCCTCGCCGACGCTCTCCGGGGTCGCGCGGACCAGCAGCCACGCCAGCGGAGCGAGGCCGACGACGAGCGCGCCGCCGATGGCCGCCCAGGCGGTCCGCCAGCCGCTGGACAGCACGACCTGCCCGACGAGCGGAAACGCGATCATGAAGCCGACGCTCATGGCCACGGCGTAGACGGCCATCGCCCACGTCAGGCGCCGCCGGAACCACTTGCCCACCATGGCGAGGCTGACGATCGACAGCGCCGTCTGGCCCACACCGCGGGTCAGCGTGATGAGGATCAGCAGGGCGGCCAGCGACGTGGCCTGGCTCATCACGCCGACGATGACGCCGAGCGCCGCGGCGACGACCGTCAGCACCAGGCGCGACCCGCGGCGATCGATCAGGCTGCCGACTCCGAAGGCGAACAGCGATCCGAGCAGCGTGGCGACCAGGTTGATCTGCGCGTAGGCCACGCGACCGACGCCGAGGTCGCGCAGCAGCGGCTCGGTGATGAGACCGAGTCCCTGGGTCCGCCCGGGCAAGGTCCCCACCATCGCGAGCGCGGCGACCCCGACGATCACCCAGCCGTAATAGACCCGCCGGGTCGCGAGCGTGCCTGCCTGGCCGGCTTCAACCACCTGATGCACCACGTCATGCTCACTACGCCGACGGCGAGACTCCCCAGCAGGCGCATCCAGCCGTCGGCAAAGATGACCGCGCCGTTGACGAACATGAAGAACAGGAACCCGCGGACGGCGGCGTCGACCGCGCGTGGCCGCGCCGCATATCCGCGCGGCGCGCGCCACCACCAGGCGGCATCCCCGATCCAGACCGCCAGGAAAGCGTAATTGAAAAAGACGCCGCCGCCCCACGACAGGCCGGTCAGCGCCGCGGTCTGCCGGGCGGTGGCGGCGACGGCGACTTCGTGGCTCCACCCATAGAAGACCGCGAACGCCGCGACGGCGTGCACCGCCGCCAGGACCGCGCCCGCGCTCCACAACAGCCGCGAACGGAGCAGTTCCGCCCCGGCCCAGGCGCTGGTCGCGCCGGCGATGGTCACGAATACGGCCGTGTCAGTCACGCAGGGACGACTGCGCCGCGCGGACCTGATCCTCGGTGAAGGCGGCCGCGAAATATTCCTGCGCTTCGAGGAACCGGGTCAGGTCGGTCAGGCTCACGCCCAACGCCTCCAGCCGCTTCCCGTCCACGTACATCTGGCTGTTGGCGGCGTCGGCGTAGTAGTGCACCAGCGCCTTGCCCGCGGGGTCGAACCGCTCGTGAATGGCCGCCACGATGTCCTCGGGATGATGGCGGTGGCCGGGCGCCGGTTCGCCCGGCATGCCGTGGTCGGCGGTGACCACCACGACGCTGCGCCCCGGGCCCGCCTTCTCCTCGAGCACGCCGAGCACGGCGGCCATCTGCCGGTCGAGCTCGGCCAGGGTCTCACGCACCTCGGGCGATGCCGGCCCGTGCGCGTGCGCCGTGTAGTCGGGCCCCTTCATGTTGACGAACACGAGATCGGTCACCTCGTCGCCGCCGATGGGGGCCTCGCGCATCACGGCGAGCAGCGCCTCGGCCTCGAACCGCTGGTACAGGCTCGAGGCGCGAAACGCCGACGGGTTGGCGATGTCGTGTCCCATCCACCGGCCGCCGGCCGCTTCCCAGACCCGCTTGCCGTTGAAGGCCGCCAGCGCCTTCGGCATCGTGTAGCACGCGGGGTTGGTCTCCCACCCCGCATCGCGCGTGCTGTAGCTGGCGGCGATCACCTTGCGCCCGTTGATCAGGCAGGCGCCGCGGCCGACCAGCCCGGCGGTCGCGCGAATCGCTCCGCCCTGGCCGATGATCACCGCCTGGCCGTCGGTGGTCAGGTTCCACAGGTCCGCAAGGGTCAGCGCCATCAGCTCGCGCGGGTCGAGGGCATCGTACGCCGGCTGCGACTTGCCGGTCAGGCGGTTGTACAGGTTGTTCACCGTGATGCCGTGGATGCGGGGATCGGTGCCGGTCCCCACCGTGGCATGCCCGACGCCCGTGACGGTCGGCAGGGCGTTGGCGCGGGCCTCCGAGAACCACGCGCCCTCGCGGCGCATCCGAGTCAGCGTGGGCATCTCGGCGCCGTAGGTGTCGAAATAGTCGGCACGCATCGCGTCGAGTACCAGCACCACGACGATGCGCGGCCGTCCGCTGCCGGGCGACACCACGCGATCGAGGACGCGCCCGGTATAGGTGGGCAAGCTCGGCGCCCCGATCAGCGCCCCGACGGTCGGCGCGACGTCCTGCTGCGCGACCGCGTCGCTCGACTGTCCGGCCCGGACGAACGGCGCCCCATGAAAGAGCACGGGAATCCGCGTGTCGTAGTCCCACGGCGACCCGTGCATGAACCGGTAGAGAGGGTCGCGCTCGGTGATCACGTCGTTCTCGCGCGGGACGACGAAGATCTGGCCGCTGCGGCCGGGGAAGTATCCCCGCGCGAACATGTCCAGCCAGCGCTGCCGCGGCGCCGGCTCGCTCGCCTGCGTGGATGCGGCCGGCGGCGTCGCGGGCGGCGCCGCCGGGGTGGCACCGGTGGTGCGGCAGCCGGCCAGCGCGACGGCCACCAGCAGGGTTGAGATCGTTCGAGGAGGCATTGCGGGAAGTATGGCAGGAAGCGGCCGCGCCTTGACGCCGCAAACGCGCCCCGCTACGCTGGGGGCGATGTTCGGGCGACAGGTCAGGCCGTCGTGGATGCGCGTCACCGCGCGCCTGCTGCTGCTGGCCGTGAGCGTGACGACGCTCGGGCCGGTGCTGCACGGCGTCCACGACGCCGACTGCGACCCCGTGGTCGTCCTGCACGACGAGCGCCAGCATCACTTCGCCGCCCTCCCCGACGGCGGCACCTCGGGCGGCGACCACTGTGTCGCCTGTCATTTCCTTCGCAGTTCCCGCGGACCCGCCGCGCGCGAGACGCGGGCGCCACAGGCCGTGGTCGCCGGCGCGCTGCCGCGCGCGTCCGACAGCCAGCTGCTGGCGGCTGTCGGCGGCTCACCGCAGCCCTCACGCGCACCGCCACTCGTCTGATTCGGGCCCGCCGTCCGGCGGCCCGGTAGCACACCACCGCGCGCGCGTCGCGCGTCGAAGAGCCCGGCGACACCGCCGGCTGGTGGTTTTCATCAGGCGAGGTATTTTTCATGTGCATCAGATCGAAGGCGCTCGTCGTGGCGGTCGGGTTGCTCGTCATGGCGGCAGGCGGCGTGTTGGCACAGGCCGGCGCCGCCATCACGGGCAGGGTCCTGCGTGACACCGGCGAGCCGATGGCGGGCGCCGCGGTTGTCGTCGACGAGCTCAAGCGCGAGGTGCGGACCGACGAGGAGGGCCGCTACGTCGTGGACGGCGTGCCTCCCGGCGTGTATCACCTCGCGGTGCGTGCCGAGGGTTACAGCACCCGCCGCACGGAAGTCACGGTGACGCCGCAGGGCGCCACGCTCGATCTCGTGGTCGAGCTCGACCTGCATTTCGCCGAGGTCGTGTCGGTCAGCCCCAACGCGCGCGCGCAGTTCGAGTCGTACCAGCCGACGTCGGTCCTGGCGGGCCAGGACCTGCAGAAGCAGCTCGAGGCGACGATCGGCGCCACGCTGCAGTCGGAACCGGGCGTGGCCATGCGGGCGCTCGGGCCCGGGCCAGCCCGCCCGGTGATTCGCGGGCTCGACGGCGACCGCGTCGCCGTGCTCCAGGATGGGCAGCGCGTCGGCGATCTCTCCAGCCAGTCCGGGGACCACGGGGTCACCTTGAACCCCTCGTCGGCGAAGCGGATCGAGGTCGTGCGCGGTCCGGCCACGCTGCTCTACGGGGCCAACGCCATCGGCGGCCTGGTGAACGTCATCACCGACCAGATTCCCACCGTCCCGATCGCGCGGACGTCCGGCGAGCTGACGCTCGACCTGGCCAGCAACGCCGGCGAGGCCGGCGGCGCGGGCGACATGCACTTCGGCCGCGGGCGCCTGGCCGTGCACGTGGCCGGCGGGGCGCGGCGGAACGGGGAATTTTCGACGCCGCTCGGCGACGTCGAGAACTCGCAGTCGCGCAGCCGCGTGTTCAACGTCGGCGCCTCCTGGGTGACGGACCGGCGCTACGTCGGCGCCAGCTACGGCTTCGACGACTCCCGCTACGGCATCCCCATCGTCGAGGACGGGCTCATCAGCCTGAATCCGCAGCGCCACGCGGTGACGATCCGCGCCGGTGGCGAGGGGCTGGCGGGCTGGCTGAACTCCTATCGCGCCACCTTCGGGGTGCGCCGCTACGAGCACGACGAGCTCGAGGGCGGCGAGGTCGGCACGCACTTCGACAACGACACCGAGGAGGCCGAGTTGATGGTGTCGCATCGGGCGGTCGGCAACCTGTCGGGCACCGTCGGCGGCTGGTTCCTGAACCGGGCATTCAACGCGGTGGGCGCCGAAGCGCTGGCGCCGCCCATCGACCAGCGCGGGGCGGCCCTGTTCCTCTACGAGGAGCTCACGTGGCCGCACGTCACGTTCCAGTTCGGCGGACGATTCGACCACACGGCCTTTTCGCCCAGCCGCGTGCTGCCGGCGCGCGACTTCAACGAGTTCTCGGGGTCGATCGGCCTGCTGGTCCGGCCGGCGGCGGCCAACGACACCTTTGTCGTCGCCCTCAGCCTGGCGCGGGCCGCGCGCAATCCCGCGCTCGAGGAGCTGTACTTCTTCGGCGCCCATCCGGGGAACTTCGCGTTCGAAATCGGCAACCCGTCGCTCGCCTCGGAGCGCGCCGTCGGTCTCGACCTGTCGCTGCGCGCCCGCACGCCGCGCGTGCGCGGCGAGGTCACCGTGTTCACCAACGCGATCAGCGATTTCATCTTCCGCAACCCGATCTCGGCAGAGGAGTTCGCGGATCGCGAAGCCGAGTTCGACGCCCGGTTCGGGGTGACCGATGATGAGGGCGGCGGGCACGCGCACGAGGACGAGTTCCCCTTCGTCGAGTTCAGCGGCGCCGACAGCCGCCTGTCCGGCGTCGAGGCGCACGCCGACGTCAACCTGACGGCCCACCTGGTCGCCGAGGCCACCTTCGACCTGGTGCGCGGCTCGTTGTCGGGCAGCGGCGAGCCGCTGCCGCGGATTCCGCCGTTCCGCGTGATTCCCGGCCTGCGCTACCAGAAGGACGCGCTGCAGGTCGGCGGCAGCGTCGCGGTCACGGGGGACCAGCGCCGGGTCTTCGGCGCCGAGACGCCGACCCCGGGCGCGGCGGTGGTGAAGTTCTTCGCCTCCTACTCGTTCGTGGCCGGCGGCGTCACCAACACGATTACCGCCCGCCTCGACAACGCCACCGGACGCCTGTACCGGAACCATCTGAACTATCTGAAGGACGTCCTGCCCGAGATGGGCCGCAACTTCAAGCTCGTGTACTCGGTCGTGTTCTGAGCGGCCCGCTATAATCGCGGGCCATGCCTCGCGTCGCGCTGGTTCTCCTCACGCTCGTGCCGGTGGCCCTGTTCAGCGCCCGGGCCGACCGTTCGAGCCAGGCCTCCCCGCCGCCCGCCGCGTCGTGGCTGGACGAGCACCGCGAGACGGCCGAGCGCCTGCTGCGCGAAGCGCGGGCGGACGACTTTGCCTGGCGGCGGCTGGCGGAGCTCACCGACACGTACGGCAACCGGCTGGCGGGCTCGGCGAACCTCACGCGTGCGATCGCCTGGGCGGCCGACCAGATGCGTCGCGACGGGCTGGAACAGGTTCGCACCGAGAAGGTCCTCGTGCCGCGCTGGGTGCGCGGCACGGAAAGCGCGGAGATCGTCGATCCGCCACAGCACCCCATCGCGATGCTCGGGCTGGGCGGCAGCGTGGCGACACCGCCCGGCGGCCTCGAGGCGGACGTGATCGTGGTCGGCAGCTACGACGAGCTGGCTGCCCGCGCGGCGGAGGTGAAGGGCAAGATCGTGCTCTACAACGCTCGCTACACGAGCTACGCGCAGACCAACCGGTATCGGACCGGCGGCGCCTCGGCCGCGGCGCGGCACGGAGCGGTGGCGGCGCTGGTGCGCGCGATCGGTCCGGAAGGCCTGCGCACGCCGCACACCGGCGGCATGACGTATGTCGAGGGCGTCGCGCGCATCCCGGCGGCGGCGGTGTCGGCCGAGGACGCCGAGCGGATGCAGCGCCTGGCCGATCGCGGCCGGCGCGTGCGGGTGCGGCTGCGCATGCAGGCGCGGTTCGAGGCCGAGGTCGAGTCGGCCAACGTGATCGGCGAGATCCGGGGCCGCGAGTGGCCGGACCAGATCGTGCTGGTGGGCGGGCACTTCGACTCGTGGGATGTCGGCACCGGCGCGTCGGACGATGGTGTGGGGTGTGTGGTGACGTGGGAAGCTGCGCGCCTGATGATCAAGCTGGGCATCCGCCCGCGCCGCACGGTGCGCGTCGTGCTGTTCACGAACGAAGAGAACGGCCTGCGCGGCGCGCAGGCCTATCGTGACGCCTACCTGGCGCAGGCGGAGCAGCACGTGCTGGCGATCGAATCGGATTCCGGGGTGTTCGCGCCGGCGCGGCTCGGCTTCACCGGTTCGCCGGCCGCGCAGCGGATGATGCGCGAGATCGGGACGCTGCTGGCACCGCTCGGTCTGGACGCGATCGGGCCGGGTGGCGGCGGCGCCGACATCGGGCCGATCGCGCAGGCCGGCCGCGTGCCGATGCTCGCCTATCAGGGCGATGCGGCGCGCTACTTCACGATTCACCACACGCCCGCCGATACCATCGATCGCATCGCGCCGGGCGAAGTGGCCACCGCCGCGGCGGCCCTGGCGGTGGTCACCTACGTGGCAGCCGATGCGCGCGAGGGATTGGAGAAGTAGCCGATCGCCCCGCGCCCTCGACCGTGGCGCGCGCCCTACGGCTTGATCCGGTACGACCCGTCCGGACCCTTGTCGCGGTACTTGCCGTGGCAGGCCGCGCAGGTGCCCTGCAGCAGCTTCAGGTGCTCGGCCGCCTTGATGAAATCCTTGTCGTCGACGGCGTCCTCGATGTGGTCGGCGTGCTCGGCCGCGTCATCCGCGAGGTCGCGCGCATCGGCGACGTTGCGCGCGCTCCAGAAATCGTCCGCTTCCTCGAACAGCATCTCGAGCTTGTCCGCCTGCTGTTTCGCCATCTCGGCGTTCTGCCCCTCGACGCTCTTGCGCAGCAGGCCGACGGTGGCGCCAACCTCCTTCATGATCTTGTCGTACTCGGTGTCCGTCCACGTGCGCGCCATCGTCATGCCTGACGGCGCGGGCTGCGGCGGCGGTCCCTGCGCGGACATCGCCACCACGCCGATCAGTGCGGCGGCGGCCAGAATCGAGCTCGAGCGGACGACGGTCATCGACGCCTCCTGAAATGTGCCGGGACAGTAGCACAGTTCACGGTCGAACCGCCCGACCTCACCGCCGCGTGACGGACCAGCGCGCGAAGACGTGGGCCGACACCGGCACGCCGTAGGCCTCGGCCAGCTCGGGAGGGACGCGATAGCCGGTGAGGTCGGCCCCGATCGACACGCCGTCGCCAGCCAGGCGCCAGAGCTCGTGCGCGTAGCCCACGGTCATCGCGCCGATGCGCGAGATCGTGTGCGGGTGCTCCTGGTCCGGCGGGTGCGCGCCGCCGGCGCCGAGGATGTGCTTGTCGACGAGCTCGCCGCGGAGATAGCCGGTGCCGCGGGACCACACCGGCAGCGCCAACTCCGCCAGCCAGGCGTTCTCCACGTCGAACCGCTCGCGATTCTGCCCCCACGCCAGCGTCCACGCGGCCGGCCGTCCGAGCAGCGATCCCTCCCGTTCGATCGACGCCGTCAGCCGCGTCACGTCGCCGGGCTCGCTGACGTGCGGCTCGTCGAGCCACCCGACCGACACTTGCGCGCGGGTGCCATTGCGCTGCCAGGTGCCGCGCACGGCATAGGAGTCGAGCGCGCCGAGATCCAGATCGGTCCGATTCTCGTCCGGTTCGCGCCCCTGAAACAGGGACGTCTCCACCAGCCACGGCCCGGCGGCGACGCCGGTGGTGATCACGCCGTGGGTGATATGCGTGGAATCCAGCTGGTGGTGCGCCAGCGGTGCCGTCGGATGCAGCGTCGCCGAGGCGCGATGCATGAACGCGGTCGGACCCAGCGCCGGTTCGTCCACGACGCCGCCACGAAGCAGGATCCGCCAGCCGCGGATCGGGCGTTCGTAGGCGGCTGACAAGCCCATCAGCAGATCGTGCGGGTGCTGATAGTCGATGAGCGGGGCGCCGGCGAAGGTCTCGCCGGTCTGGAACACCTGCGACGACCCGAGGTCGCGCAGCGTGAATGGCTCGAACGAGAGCATGCCGTGCAGCGAGATCGTCCCGCGGCCGAGCCGCCGTGAGCCCTGACCCATCAACCAGTTCTGCGATTCGACCTGGTGGAAGTCGCGGAACTCGCGGTCCTGCAGGTTGGCCGACAGGAAGGCGGCCGACTGGAACGACGACGCCCAGCCCTGATTGGGGGCCGGCGGGTGGTGATCGTGCTGCGCGGCGGCGGCCTCCGGCTGCAGCAGCAGCCCGGCCAGGATGAACAGCGTCGCCGCGCAGCGGCTCAGCCCTTGAGCCGCTTGTTCACTTCCTCCCAGTTGATCACGTTCCACCATGCGTTGAGGTAGTCAGGCCGCCGGTTCTGGTACTTGAGATAGTACGCGTGCTCCCACACGTCGATCCCGAAAATCGCGCGGCGCCCGTCCATGCCCGGCGTGTCCTGGTTCGGCGTGCTGTGCACCAGGAGCTTGCCCCGTTCCTCGCTCAGCCACGCCCAGCCGCTGCCGAACCGATCGGCGCCGGCCTCGTTCATCTGCTTCTTGAACGTCTCGAACGAGCCAAAGGTGCCGTTGATGGCGTCGGCGGCCGCCCCGGTCGGCGCGCCGCCCCCGCGCGGCGTCATCACCGCCCAGAACTGCACATGATTGACATGCCCGCCGCCGTTGTTACGCACCGCCGAGCGAATGCTCTCGGGTACACTCTCGAGGTTGGCGAGCAACTGGTCGAGTGGCCTGTCGGCGAGCGCCGGTTCCTTGGCGAGCGCTTCGTTCAACGCGTCCACGTACGCGCGATGATGGCGGCCATGGTGAATCTCCATCGTTCGCGCGTCGATGTGCGGCTCGAGCGCAGCCGCCGGATAGGGCAGCGGCGGCAGGGTCACCGGATCGGCGGCGCCGGTGGCCGCCGCGTCCGATCGGGCGCCCAGCGCGACGGTGGCCCACCCCAGGGTCAACAGGGCTTCGCGACGAGTGACATGCACGGCAGTTCCTCCTTGTCTCATCGCCTCTTTTGCAAAATGGTCGCCTACCGCCGGACGGAACCGTTGAGGTTCGCCGTCCGCACTTCCGGAGCTTCGAATGATGCGCACCCCCCAGCTCATCACGCTGCTGTGTACATGTAGCCTGCTCGTTCCGTCGGCCTCCGCCCAAGACGGGCAGACCGTTTCGGAGCGGGCCAGGGAGCGACATCTTGCGGGGCACTCGCAGTACGGCGAGGCCTTCGACGAAGGACCGCGCGAGCGCCCGACGCCGATGACCGGCATCGGCGCGACGCACTTTCCCATCACCACCGCGAACCCCGAGGTCCAGAAGTGGTTCGATCAGGGCCACACCCTGGTCCATTCCTTCTGGTACTACGAGGCGGAACGGGCATTCCGGTGGGCCTCCAAGCTCGACCCCGACGCGCCGATGCCGTACTGGGGCCTGGCCCGTGCCACCAGCGGCGCCCGCGCCCGCGCGTTCATGAAGGAGGCCACACGCCGCAAGGAGCGTGGCAGCGCCCGCGAGCGCGCGTACATCGAGGCCTGGGAGCTTCAGTTCGTCGATGGCGCCCAGAGCCCCGAGGGCCGCCGCCGGTTCACCAGGGCGCTCGAGGGCATCGTCATGAACTATCCCGACGACATCGAGGCCAAGGCGCTGCTCGGCCACGAGATGATGGGCACGACGCGGGTCGGGACGGAGTTCCTGATGCAGCAGGTGCTGGCCCGGGATCCGCGCCACCCCGGCGCCCATCACTATCGCATCCACAACTGGGACGACGAGGATGGCGCGACTGGCGCTGGACAGCTGCCGCGCCTATGGCGACATCGCGCCGGGGATCGGGCATGCGCTCCACATGCCGGGACACATTTACGCCGGCATCGGGATGTTCCACGAGTCGGCGATTGCGCTGGACTCCGCCACCCGCGCCGAGATCGCGTACATGGGCCGGCGCATGGTGTTTCCGTACAACACCTGGAACTACGCGCACAACCGCAATTACCTCAGCTACGTGCAGGAGCAGCTCGGCCTGCCCGGTGAGGCGATCCGCGGGGCGCGCGAGCTGCTCGCGGTGCCGCTCGATCCGCGGCTCAACGTCTCGACGCGGATGAGCCCGCACTGGCAGGGCGTGACCGCGCTGTCGCGCGCACTCATCAAGTTCGAGCGCTGGGACGAGATCCTCGCGGAGCATGCGATCCCGTGGGGCGATTCGCTGCGCGACAAGCTGGGCCGGCGCTACACGGAAGCGATGGCACACCTGGGGCGAAAGACCCTCGAGGCCGCGGCGCGCGCGGTGGACGACCATGCGGCGCTCCGCGCCGACGTCGAGAAGGACGCCAGTGCATCGCTCAAGCGCCAGTTCGACGTGCAGGACCTCGAACTGCGGGGGCTGCTGGCGCTGCTGCGGGGCGAGGCGATCGACGGCCTGACCTTGTTGGCGCAGGCGGCGCCGCGCGAGCTGGAGCAGCGCGCCTATTACGACGACCCGCCCTTCTTCGCCACCCTGATGTGGGCCCGTCTCGGCTTCGCCTACCTCGACCAGC
This sequence comes from uncultured Acidobacteriota bacterium, assembly GCA_963707795.1. Taxonomy (GTDB): domain Bacteria; phylum Acidobacteriota; class Vicinamibacteria; order Vicinamibacterales; family UBA2999; genus JACCSI01. Next base: position 4,651,534 of record OY970174.1, read on the forward strand.
GCAGTCCGACGCTCGCGGTCGATGCCTTCGAGCGTGCGTTGAAAGCAGTCCCCAACGACCCGTTCTCACTGGCCGGGCTGGTGCAGGCGCACCACGCGCTGGGGCAGTCGGCGCCGGCGGCCGATGCGATGGGCCGCCTCGAGTTCGTGTGGAGCGACGCCGAACCCGGGCTGCGCTGGCTGCGCGATGCGCGCGCCACCGGCATCAAGGCCCCGCCCCGCGATCGCTCGCCGATGCGGCAGCGGAGCTACCGCGCGACCACCCTCGATCACTACGGGCCGGCGATCTGGTCGCCGTTCGCCGCCCCCGCGCTCGACGTCGCCGATCCGACCGGTGCCCGCGTCACGCTCGACCAGTTCCGCGGCCGCAACGTCGTGCTGACGTTCTACCTCGGCGCCGGCTGCGCGCACTGCGTCAAGCAGGTCAAGGATCTCGCCGCGCGTGCGGACGAGTGGTCGCGGCTCGACGCCGTGGTCGTCGCCGTCAGCCAGGACCCGGCGGCCGCCAACGCCAGGTCGCAGGCGCTGTCGCCGCTGGCGGTGACGCTGGGCTCCGACGCCGGGTGGGTGAATGCCCGCCGCTTCAAGTCCTACGACGACTTCGAGGAGATGGGCATCCACTCGACGATCCTGATCGACAAGGAGGGGCGCGTGCACTGGGCGCAGCACGGCGGGCCGCCGTTCGAGGACTACACGTTTCTCGCGGCGCAACTGCAGCGCATGAACGAGCGCCACGCCGCCGCGCGGCCGGTGACCAGCGCCCAGGACTGACGCGGTCCTGACGGTAGAATCGGGGGATGGTCGTCCCCCTGATCCGCCGACTCACGCTGGGGATCGCGCTTGCCGGCACGGTCGCCGGCGCGTCCCAGCCCCCCGACCTCCGCACGCGCGCGGAAACCTCGGACTACGCCGAGACCAGCCGTTACGACGACGTGATGCGGGTGACGCGCGGCATCGCCGAGTCCCGCGCGCTGGCGCGCGTCGAGACGTTCGGGCGCAGCGAAGAGGGGCGCGAGCTGCCGCTGCTCGTCCTCGCGAACCCCGCGATTGCGTCGCCGGACGCCGCGCGCAGGCTCAAACGGCCGATCGTCTTCATCCAGGCCAACATCCATGGCGGCGAGGTCGAAGGCAAGGAGGCGTCGCTGCAGCTGGCGCGGCGCCTGACCACCGGCGACCTGCAGCCGTTGCTCGGCGATCTGGTGGTGCTGATCGCCCCGATCTACAACGCCGATGGCAACGAGCGGATCAGCCTGGAGCACCGGACGGCGCAGAACGGGCCCGATCGGCGGCGTCGGCACGCGCGAGAACGCCAGCGGCCTGGACCTCAACCGCGACTACATGAAGCTGGATTCGGCCGAAGCGCGCGCGCTCGTCGCACTGCTCGGGCGCTGGGACCCGCATGTCGCCATCGACTTGCACACGACCAACGGCTCGTATCACGGCTACCATCTGACCTACTCGCCGACGCTCAATCCCAACGCCGATCCGCGGTCTGATCGCGTTCGCGCGCGAGCGGCTGCTGCCGGCGGCGCAGCAGGCGGTGCGGACGCAGCACGGCCTGCCGACGTACTTCTACGGCAACTTCGCCGCCGAGTCGGCCCTGGCGCGGGAGCGCCCCCGGGTGGACCCGGCCGACGCCGGCGACGTCGTGTGGCGGACCTTCGATCATCGGCCGCGCTTCGGCAACAACTACGTCGGCCTGCGCAACCGGCTGGCCATCCTCTCCGAGGCGTACAGCTACGTCGACTTTCGCGGCCGCATCCGCGTCACGGAAGTGTTCGTCGAGGAAGTGCTGCGTGCCGTCGCGGCCAACGCCGCCCGGATCACGGCGCTCACCGCCGAGGTCGATCGCGAGACGTTCGCCGCTCCTGCCGAGGCCGGCGTCTCGTTCCGCCTCGCCGCGCTGCCCGAGCCGGTCGAGATCCTCGTCGGCGATGTCGAGACGCGGCGAACCCGCGGTCCGGCCGCGAGATGCTGGTCATGAGCCCGCAGGCGGTCCCGGTGCGGATGAAGGACTACGGCGTCTTCGAGGTCGAGCGGACGCGGCGCGTGCCCGCCGGCTGGCTGATCCCCAAGCCGCACGCCGAGAGCGGCCGCTACGCCGCCGCGCTCGAGCGCCTGCGCTGGCACGGCGTGCGCGTGCGCACCGTGGCCGCGGACACGCAGGTGGACGTCGAGCGCTTCGTCGTGCGCGACCTCACCCGGGCCGAGCGGGCGTTCCAGGGTCACCGCGAGGCTCGGCTCACGGGCAGTTACGAGGTCGCCAAGCTCTCGGCGCAGCAGGGGGCGCTGTTCGTCCCCGCGAATCAGCCGCTCGGGCGGCTTGCGTTCTACCTGCTCGAGCCGGAGAGCGACGACGGGCTGGTGACCTGGAACCTGATCGACGAGGGACTCGTCGCCGGCGCCACCTATCCGATCTACCGCGTGACGGTCGGTGGCGCGCTGCAGTTCAGAGACTGACGCGATCGCGAGGACTCCGCCCCGTCCACCCGGAGCGGGTCCTCGCCGACCGGGGTGCGCCTACCAGTCGAACTGCATCGTGAACTGCACCGCCCGCGGCTGCGTCACGCTGGTGATGGTGCCGAAGCTGCCGGAGGTGATGCTCTCGGTCGGCAGGTCGCGCTGCGGGATGTTGAAGACGTTGAACGCTTCGGCGGTCAGCTTGACGCGGCGATCGCCGAACCGCGGCACCCACTGCAGCGTCACGTCGGTGTTGACGTACTTCGGGTTGTCCTCGAATGCGGCGATCGCGCTCTGCCCGAACAGGGTGCGCAGCCGGTTGGCCTCCTCGGTCGACAGCTCGCGGACGCTGTTGCGGGAGAACGTGTAGCCGCTGCAGTTGACGTTGCGGCAGATGTCCTGGTGCACCCAGTCGCCGGTAAGGCCGTCGCCGTTCACGTCGCGGCCGACGGTGATGTTGAGCGGCGCCTCCGAGCTGTACTCCACGATCACGCCGAGCATCAGGTTCGCCGGCAGCTGCAACTCCGCGTTCCCGGTGACGCGGTGCCGGCGGTCGTCGGTGCCCGGCCCCCAGTTCAGGTCCGGGCGCTCCGGTACGATCACGCCGCTGACGAAGTTGAACGAGTTGTCGCGGCTCGACGACAGCGCGTAGTTGACGCTGCCGGAGTAGCGGTTGGAGAACCGCTTGCGCACGTCGACGAGCAACCCCTTGTAGCGGATCTCGCCGAGGTTGGTGTAGAAGCTGACGTTGGTGTAGCGCGGGTCGGGCCGCACCGCGCCGGCGCCGTTGATGTTCGCCGTGCCCGGCCGTCCCGCGTTGGTGTTGAGGATCTGGACGTGGTCGTAGCCGCGGTTGTAGACGAAGCTCACGTCCACCCCGAGGTCGCGCCGCAGCTCGCGGCGGTAGCCGATCTGCGAATTCCAGTTGTGCGGCGTGCGCAGGCCCTCGTCGATGACCGACAGGCTCGGCGGCGGCACGCTGACCGTACCGCCCAGGAACGGGTCCGGCCACGCCGGGTTGTCGATCTGGATGCCGATGATCTTCGGCGGGGTGAAGCGGGCGTTGCCGATGATGTTGAGGATCACCTGGTCGTAATAGATGCCGGTCCCGCCGTAGAACGCCTGCGTGGTGCTGCCGCCGGGGGCCCACGAGAAGCCGAGCGCGCGGCGCGAAGTTGTTGCGGTCGCCGCTGATCCCGGCGCCCGGTTCCCCGGTCACGTCGCGCAGCGCCTCCGTCTTCGCGCCCTCCCAGTCGTAGCGCAGGCCGAGGTTCAGCGTCAGGCTCGGCGACGGCCGCCAGTCGTCCTGCGCGTAGAAGCCGACGATGCGGTTGGGCCGTGCGAGGTCGGAGTTGCCCTGGTTCTGCGTGAACCGGCTCGGCGTGCCGGCGATGAACGCGTTCAGCGACGGGAACGTGTAGGTGCCGCGGAAGTTCGAGTCGAAGAAGCTGTCCGACTGGAAGACCTTGATCTGGGTGCCGGCCTTGACCGCATGTTCGCCGGTGCCGGGTGTTGGGCAGCGTCCACGTGTAGTTGTCCACCACCTGGTAGATCCAGTCGGTCCGCCCCTGCGGATAGGTGCTCGGGCCGCCGAGGCTGAACCCGCCGGTGATGGTGAGGTTGGTCAATCCCGGGTAGGCGACCGAAAAGTCGCCGAGGCTCTGCCCGACCTGCACGTACAGCTCGTTGAGCTTGTTGGCGCCGGCGATCCACTTGTGGTTGAAGTTGCCGTAGTTGGTGCGGAAGGAGTCGGTGGCGCCGTTGTAGTCGAACAGCGTGCCGCTGCTGCCCGACGGCGCCGTGTCGTGCGTGAGCTGGTAGCGTCCGGTCACCGACTGGGTTGACGAGAGCTGGCCGTCGACCTTGACCGTCACGTTGTGCACGTCCACGAACTCGGGCCGCACCTGGCGCACCGTGCCGCCGGCCCCGAAAAGCGACAACGGAATGCCCCTGATCGGCCAGGAACTGGCGCGTCGACGGCGCGAAGCTGGCGCGCCGCCGCCGGCAGGGTCCGCGTGCTCGCCGTGTTGGTGTCGCGATCCTCGCGCTCGTAGTTGGCGAAGAAATGCGCGCGATTCTCCCGCAGCGGCCCGCCGACCCAGCCGCCGTAGTGGACGCGCTGAAACGGATCCGCCGGCATCGAGCGATCGGCGTAGGGGCTGCGCGACATCATCGCCTGGTCGCGGAAGAGGAAGAACCCGCTGCCGCGCAGGTCGTTGGTGCCCGAACGGGTGACCACGTTGACCACCCCGCCCGACGCCTGGCCGTACTCGGCCTTGAAGCCGGTGACCAGCACCTGCACTTCCTGCACCGAGTCGAGCGCGAGGCTCTGCCGGGAATAGCCGGAGATGTCCTCGCTGTTGTCGACCCCGTCGATGTTCCACTGGTTCGAGCGGCCGCGCGACCCGGTGAACGACGTGCCGTTGGAGCTCTGCGCTCCGGGCACCAGGCGGAGCAGCGACTCGTAGCTGCGGCCGATGAGGGGCAGCAGGTCGATGGTCGCCCGATCCAGCCTCGCCTCCACGGCAGCCGTCGTCGTCTGGACGATGGGCACTTCCGACGTGACGGTGACCGCCTCGGCAAACGTCCCCAGCGCCAGCTCCAGGTTGATCACCGATTCCGACGCCGAGGGCCAGCGTCAGGCCGGTGCGCTTCGCCGGGGTGAAGCCCTGGAGCTCGGCCGACAGGTCGTAGGTGCCGGGCGGGAGCGCCGCGACGCGGAATCGCCCCTGGCCGTCGGCCACCGCGACGCGGGTGAAGCCGGTGGCGGTGTTCACGGCGGTCACCGTGGCACCCGGCAGCACGGCGCCCTGGGCGTCGCTGACCAGTCCGATGACCGTGGCGGTGTCGAGTTGGGCCGCTGCCGGTGCCGGGAGACACAACACCGCGGCGCAGACGACGAGCGTGCGCAGAGGGGTGGACATCGGGGATCCTCCGAAAAATTCGTACAAGGCCCCGCCGGAGGAATCCGGCGAGGCGTCAGGGTCGGAATCTTACGGAAGAACCCCAGGGAAATGCAATTGGTCCCTGTCAGTCGGCCATTCGTCACTGAAAGGCGGCGACCGGCCCCTTTACTTGATGAGGTAGAACTCCGTCTGCCGGCCGTCGATCCAGTCCCACGTGCCGTCGCCCAGGATGGCGGCGTCTTCCTCGAGCGCGAACCGCACCGCCTGGCCGCCCCATTCGGGTACCTTGTGCGTGGCGTTCAGCTCGATCGAGTGCCAGGTGTAGGGAAAGAACATGTAGTCGCCGCGAATCGGCACGCCTTCCTGGTAGTCGGTCATCCCGATGGGCGGGCCGGCCGCATGGCCGTGGTACCCGACCGGGTGACAGTAGATCGAGGGCACGAGGCCCGCCTTGATCGCCGCGGCCCGCGCCGCCGCCAGCGCGTTGTTGCCGGTCTCGCCCACCCGGGCGAACTTCATCGTCAGGTCCTGCAGCGTGTTGGCGGCCTTGAGCCCGTCCTTGAGCCCCTGCGGGGCGTCGGTCTCGCCGGGCTTCAGCACGTAGGCATTGTGCTGCGTGTCGGTCGAGAAGCCCGAGATAGACGAGGCCGAAGTCGGTGTGCAGCATGTCGCCGCGCTGGATGACGTGCTCGCCGGGCTTGACGCCGCCCTGACGGTGGATGGTCACCGACGGGTGGAACCACTTGCCCAGCCCCATCTCGACCACCCGCTGACGCATCCACCACGCGACGTCCTCGCTGGTGGTCGTCCCGGGCGTGATGACCGCGTTGGAGAAGGCTTCGCGAATGACCATGTGCGCGACCTTCATGACGTGGCGATAGGCCTCGAGCTCCTCCGGCAGCTTGATTTCGAGCCAGCCGACCGCCAGCTGCTCCGCGGACTTCACGCGCGCCGCGTAGGTGGGGCCCAGCGCGTCGAGCAGGCGCCGCTTCTCGTTGGCGGTCAGGCCGTCCGCGTGGTTCCACGCGTCGGACTCGTTGATGCCGATGACTCGCGGGTCGCGCTCTTCGACGAGCTTGCGCAGCCCCTCGTGCTGCCCGTCGTTGGGGGTCGCCACGACGGTGAACAACCCGTCGTAGTCGAAGCGGCCGATGGACAGGCGCTCGACCGGCTTGCCGCCGCCCGGATTGACGAACACCAGGATCGTCCGTCGCCGCGACGAGAACGTCGTCAGCGGCGACATCGATCGGAAGACCGGGTCGTCGTTGTACTCGCGCGACACGATGATCCACATGTCGATGCCGGTGCGCGTCATCAGCTGCGGCAGCACCGTGTCGAACCGCTTCTGAATCCAGTTCTTCACCAGCGGCGCCTGCTCGCGGTGGCTGAGCACGCGCACCGCGGGGTCGGGATAGACGGGGGACTGGGCGGAGACCCCTGTCGACAAGACGACGAGGAGGGCGAGCCCACCGAGGCGAGCGATGCGCGTGGCCATGGCGCGAGTGTAGATCAACCCGCCGGGGTGGCGGCCGCCGCCGGGTAGGCGGCTTTCGGTCCTGCCTTTCAGACGTCGCGCGCGCCCAAGTCGTAACCGCCGGTGCGGAACGGCAAGCGCCGGAGTCGCTCGCCGGTCAGTGCGGCCAGCGCGTTGGCCGCTGCCGGCGCGATGGGCGGAATGGCGATCTCGCCGAAGCCGCTCGGACGAACGCGGCTGGGCAGGAAGGTCAGGTCGATGACCGCCGGCGCTTCGCGGTGGCGGATCAGGCGGTAGCTGTCGAAGTTGGTCGTCGTGGCGCGGCCGCCGGCGATGGGGACGTCGGCGAAGAACGCGGCGCCGAGCCCGTCGATGATCGCGCCCTCGCCCTGCGCCTCCAACCCCGACAGGTTGACCGGCTGCCCGACATCGGCCACGGCCGTGACCTTATGCACGACGACGCGCTTGCGTTCGTCCACCGACAGCTCGACGACCTGGGCGCAGTAGGACCCGAACGTGTAGTGCGCCGCGAGGCCGCGGGCCCGGCCCTCGGGCGGGCGGCCGCCGAACTCGCCACGCTCGGCGGCGGCGATCAGCACTCGCCGCAAGCGCGCGGGATCGTAGAGCGTCCGCGATCGATCGTTCGCCGGGATGTCGGCGGTCTCCCCGAGCAGCTCCAGGCGCAGATCGACGGCGCTGCGGCGGGCGGCGGCGGCCAGCTCGTCGAGCATGGTCTCGATGGCGAAGGCGTTGACAACGTGTGACGGGGCCCGCCACGCGCCGGTGGGCACGCCCGAGGACGCGGCCGCGTAGCGCAGCCGGGCATGGGGAATGCGGGTCGGCACCAGGTCTGGTTCCATGTGCGCCGGCTCCGAGACGCGGCCGATGTACGAGCCGTAGGTCTCGGTCGAGAACGGCGGACGCGGATCCTGGCGATAGGCATTGCGCGACACGCTCGCCAGCACGTGGTCCCAGGCGACGAGCCGCCCGGCGGCGTCGGCCCCGGCGCGAATCCGCTGCACCGACGCGGGCCGGTAGTAATCGTGCTGCAGGTCGCCCGGCCGGTCGTCCACGACCTGCACCGGCGCGCCGACGGCGCGTGACAGGACCGCGGCCTCGGCCGCGGCATCGGACATCAGCCGCCGGCCGAAGCCGCCGCCGATCCGCGTGGCGCGGACGTGCACGCGTTCGGGCGGAATCCCGAGTGCGGTGGCGACGACGCGCCGGGCCGAGGCCGGCATCTGCAGCGGGCCGGTGACGACACACTCGCCGTCGCGGACGTCGGCGGTGCAGTTGTGCGGCTCCAGGGTCGCATGGGCGGCGAACGCAAACTCGTAGGTCGCCTCTACGCGCACCGCCGCCTCGGCCAGCGCCTGATCGACCTGGCCGCTATCGTGCAGCGTGAACGGCGGCGCTTCGAGCAGCCCGTGCAGCGCCGAGGACAGCGTCGCCGAGCTCTCGGTCGCGAACGCGCCCTCGGCCCAGGTCACCGACAGGGCCTCGCGTCCCTTGAACGCGGCCCAGGTCGAGTCCGCCACCACGGCCACCCCCGGCATCAGCAGCGTCGGGTTGTCGAGGCCGCGGACCTCCACCACCCGGCGCACCCCCGGCACTTGCAGCGCGCGCGCGTCGTCGATCGCCCGCGGCGCCTGGCCGAAGACCGGCGACTTCGCGATCGCCGCGTATTTCATGCCGGCGACCTTGACGTCGAGGCCGAACAGGCGTTGTCCCCGCACCAGCGCCCCGTTGTCCACGCCGGCGACCCGCGTGCCGATCAGCCGGTACTGCGACGGGTCCTTGAGCGCGGGCTCGGCCGGCACCGGGACGGTGGCCGCGCCGGCTGCCAGCGTGCCGTAGCGCGCGGTGCGGCCGCTGGCGGCGTGCCGGGCGACGCCGGCCAATGTCGTGATCTCCGCCGCGGGCACACGCCAGTGGGCGGCGGCCGCCGCCACGAGCATGTGCCGCGCCGCCGCGCCGGCACGCCGATGGTCGTCCCAGGCGGACACGATCGCGTCGCTGCCGCCCACGCCCTGCGGTCCGAAGCGTGGATCGAGCGGCGCGTCCTCGACGGTCACGCGTGTCCAGTCGGCGTCGAGCTCCTCGACGACGATCATCGACAGCGACGTCTTGACGCCTTCGCCCATCTCGGGATTGCGGGACCAGATGGTGACGGTGTCATCGGGGTCGATGCGGATGAACGGGCTGGGGGCGAAGTGGCCGTGCGCGGCGCCCGTCGCCTGCGCCGCCCGCGCGGCGTCGTGCCAGGCCACCGCGATCAGCAGGCCGCCGGCCGCAGAGGCCGACACCTGGAGAAACGCCCGGCGGGACGGCCGCGCCGTCCCCGCCGCGTGAGGCGCACCCGTCGCACCCACGGCACCTGTGCACCGCACCGCACCCCTCGCACCCGCCGCACCTGTGCACCGCACCGCACCCGTCGCACCTGTCGCACCCGTCGCACCCGCCGCACCCGCCGCACCCACCGCACCCACCGCACCCCTCGCACCCGCCGCACCCGTCGCACCTGCCCTGACTGCTCTCCGAATCCTCAGGTATGTCCCGCACCGGCAGATGTTGCCGGTCATCGCCGCCGCAATCGCGTCCTCCGCCGGCTGCGGCGTACGCGCCAGCAGCGCCGCCGCGGTCATCAACTGTCCGGCCTGGCAATAGCCGCACTGCGGCACGTCGATGTCGATCCACGCGCGCTGCAGCGGGTGGGTGCCATCGGCTGACAGCCCCTCGATGGTGGTCACCCGGCGCGCGCCGACCTCGCGCACCGCCGTCACGCAGGCGCGCCGCGGTTGTCCGTCGAGGTGCACCGTGCAGGCTCCGCAGAACCCGCCGCCGCACCCGAACTTGGTGCCGACCAGGTCGAGCGCATCGCGCAGCACCCACAGGAGCGGTGTGGCCGGGTCTGCCTCGACCTGGCGATCCTGTCCGTTGACGTTCAGCGTGATTGGAATGAGCCTGGACATGACTCTTGTAGTGTGCCGACAGGAACGCGCCAGGGGAAGCCGCGGGCGCAAATCGATGTGACCAACGGGGGGATGAATCCGGCGCGCCGGCCCGCCGGCCGCGCCCTCACGGGCGGGCGGCGGCCTGCAGCTTCTGCAGCATCTCGCGATAGAAGGCCAGCTCGGACAGCTGATCGGCGGTCGGCGGTCCACTCCAGCGACCGATCTCGCCGTAGAGTCCAGTGAGCCTGGCCATCAACTCCCGCCACTGGCGCTTCTGCGCCGTCGTGTCCGCCGCGTCCGGCGCCTTCTGCACCGCGTCGTTGGCCGGCGCGGCCTGGCGGATGAGCGCCGCGACCCCGGCGACCGCGTCGGTCCACGCCTGGCGATCGGCGGCGGTGATCGTAATGCGTGGATCGTCACGCACCTCCACCCGCTGCTCCATCGTTTGGCCGCTGACCGTCAGCCGGACCAGGTATTGTCCGGGCGTCACGTACGGGCCGGGCAAGCTGCTGCTGCCGCCGCCCTCGTCGTCGTCTCCGCCGCCGCCGCCGCGCGCCGGCAGGTCGGCGTGGCGCAGGTTCCACACGACGCGGTTCACGCCGCGCACGGTCGAGGGTGTGAGCGTCTGCACCAGCTGACCCGCCGCCGTGTGCACGGCGAGGCCGACGGTCCCGGTGGCGGCGCCGAGCCAGTAGTCGATGAGCGCGCCGTTGGCCGGGTTCTCGCCGCGGAACACCATGTCGCCCGCGTGCGCTTTCAGGTTCGTGTAGCGAATCTGGGCCGCCGGTTCGATCGGGAACAGCGTTGCGTTGCCGGCCATCACCTGCGGCGTCAGTCCCTGCAGCGCGTTGACATTGTCGAGGATCCAGATGCCGCGGCCGTGTGACGCGAGGACGAGGTCGTTGTCCCGCGCGTGCACGACCAGGTCGTTGAACGGCAGCGTCGGCATGTTGTTCTTCAGCTCCACCCAGCTGGCGCCGCGGGTGGGCGAGATCCAGACGCCGAACTCCGTCCCCACGTACAGCAGATCCGGATTCCGCGGGTCCTCGCGGATGACGCGCGCCACCCGTTCGGCCGCCATGTCGCCCGCGATGGCCGTCCAGGTCGCGCCGAAGTCCTCGGAGCGATAGATGTAGTTGGCGAAGTCGTTGCTGCGGTGGTTGTCGAACACCACGTAGACGACCCCGTCGGCGTGCCGCGACGCGTCGATGCCGGCCACCCAGGACGAGGCGGGCAGGCCCGGAAGCCGGGACTGGAGGTCGCTCCAGGTCTTGCCCTCGTCCATCGACACGCGCAGCCGGCCGTCGTCGGTGCCCACGTAGAGGACGCCTCGGCGGCGCGGAGACTCGGCCAGCGCGGTGATGCCGGGGTAGTAGGGAACACCGTCGTCGGCCGACAGCGTTGCTTCCGTGGTGCGCCGCCCCATGATCGTCAGCGTGGCGCGATCGACGCCGGTCGTCATGTCGCCGAGGTCTTCCCACTGCCGGCCGCGGTCGCGCGATCGGAAGAGGTGCTGCGCGCCGGCGTAGATGGTCGCGGCATCGTGCGGCGACAACACGATGGGCGCGTCCCAGTTGGCCGGGTGCATGGCGTTGCCGAGCACCTCCGACGCGCCCGGCCTGCCCCAGGTGTTCCAGTTGCGCCGGGCGGAAATGTGCCCGGCCGGATCGCCCGGGCGGATCGCCTGGGACTGCATCGTGCGCGTGTCGTTGCGCTGCAGGCCGAGGAACTGCGAGGCGGCGAACACGATCGACGGGTCGCTCGGATCGGGGACGACGAAGAACCCGTCGCCGCCGCACAGCCGGGTCCAGTGCTCGTTGAGGATGCCGTTGCTGGTCCAGCTCGCGCTCGGTCCCATCCAGCAGCCGTTGTCCTGGAGCCCGCCGTAGACGTTGTACGGCTGCGCGTTGTCCACCGCGACGCGATAGTACTGGCTCACCGGCAGCGACTGCACGTAGAGGAACTTCACGCCACGGTCGTGGCTGATGCCGATGCCGCCGTCATCGAGCTTGACGACGTGGCGCGAGTCGCGCGGGTTGATCCAGACGAAGCGGTCGTCGCCGTGCAGCGTCTGCCGCGGCGTGGTGAACGTCTCGCCGGCATTGTCGGAGAACGAATAGGCGTTGAGCATGTAGACGCGGCGGTCGTCGCTCGGATCGACCGTGGGCTGGCTGGCATACATCGGGCGCGGGTTCCAGTTCGACATCAGCCGCCACGATGCGCCCTTGTCGTTGCTGCGGTAGAGCCCGGCGCGGCGCTCGATGTAGGCCGTGGATGCGTTGTAGCGGAACCCCTGCTCGATGCTGACGTAGACGATGCGCGGGTCGGCGCGGTAGATGGAGATGCCGATGCGCCCGATGTCGCCGGCCGGCAGGCCGTCGCCCTGCAGCCGCGTCCAGCGCACGCCGGCATCGGTGCTCTTCCACAGGCCGCTGCCCGGCCCGCCGCCGTCGAAGCCGAAGGCCGTTCGCCGCCGCTGATAGGTCGCGGCGTAGAGCACGGTCGGATCCGACGGATCGATGGCGACGTCGGTGGCACCGGTGTCGTCGTCGACCTGCAGCGTGCGCGTCCAGGTCGCGCCGCCGTCGGTGGTCCGGTAGACGCCGCGATCGCCGCCCGGTCCCCAGACCGAGCCCTGCGCGGCCACGTAGGCGATGGCCGGGTTGGTCGGGTGCAGCGCGATCCGGCCGATGTGCCGGCTGGCCCGCAGTCCGACGTTGGTCCAGGTCTTGCCGGCGTCGGTGCTCTTGTAGACGCCGTCGCCCCACCCGACGCTCTGCCGGTTCGCCCGTTCCCCGGTGCCGACCCAGAGGATGGCCGGGTTGGGCTGGAACAAGGCGATGTCGCCCACCGAGTGCACCGGCTCGCGCTCGAACACCGCCTCCCACGTGATGCCGGCGTCACGGGTGCGAAAGACGCCGCCGGTGGCCGAGGCCACGTACATCACCTTGGGATCGGACTCGACAACATCCATGTCGACGAAGCGCCCCGACATCGTCGCCGGCCCGATGTTGCGCAGCCGCAGCGCGGCCAGGTCGCTCGCCGCGAGCGCCTGCGGGCGCGGCGCCTGCGCCGCGAACCGGGCGTCGAGCCCGGGGCCCATCATGATTGCCAGCCACACCACCGCTGCTACTCGCCGGGGACCCATACGCGGACGCCTCCTCAGTGCTGTCAATATACTAGTGGTCCGCGCCGGCTGAAGACGTCCCACCTTCACCGGGCGCGGCGATGGTGATTGATGCTGAGCCGATTCCTGCCCGATCGCACGCGGCAACAGCTGGCGGACGAACGCGAGTGGCTGGCGCGGCTGCAGCGGGCCCTCGATCGCTTCGACGCGCCGGCCGCCGATACCTCGGCGCTGGCGCGCTCGATCGCGCAGCTCGACCGGCTGTTCCTGCTCGTGGTGATCGGCGAGTTCAATGCCGGCAAGAGCGCGTTCGTCAACGCCCTGGTCGGCGCCCGGCTGCTGGACGAGGGCGTGACGCCGACGACGACGAAGCTGCAGGTGCTGCAGTACGGGGAGACGCCGGGCCGGATGATCGACGCGTCGGGCGCCGACGTGGTCACCGCGCCGGTCGCCTTCCTCCAGGACATCAACATCGTCGACACGCCCGGCACCAACGCGATCTTCCGCGAGCACGAGCGGCTGACGAGCGAGTTCGTGCCGCAGGCCGACCTCGTCCTCTTCGTCACCTCCGCCGATCGGCCGTTCACCGAGAGCGAACGCGCCTTCCTGCAGAACATCCGCGACTGGGGCAAGAAGATCGTCGTCGTCATCAACAAGGTGGACCTGCTCGAGCGGGCCGACGAGCGCGATCAGGTGCGGCTGTTCGTGGCCGAGCACGCGCGCGCCCTGCTCGGGGTCGCGCCCGAGATCTTCCCGGTGTCGGCCCGCCGCGCGCTGCGGCAGAAGCTGGGCGAGGCGGCCGGCGAGCCGGTGCCGGGGGATCGCTTCGACGACCTCGAGCGCTACATCAGCTCCACGCTCGACGAGCGGGAGCGGCTGCGGCTGAAGCTGCTCAACCCGATTGGCATCGGCGCCCGGCTCGGGCAGGGGATGCGCGACACCATCGGCGCCCGGCTCGCCGTGCTCAAGCAGGACCTCGAGACCATCGAGGACATCGACCGCCAGCTCGAGGTCTACCGCACCGATCTGTCGCGCGAGTTCGAGTTCCGGCTGGCCGAGATCGACAACGTCCTGCAGCAGTTCGAGAACCGCGGCATCGCCTTTTTCGACGACACCCTGCGCGTCGGCCGCCTCCCCGACCTGCTGAACAAGGCCCGCATCCAGCGCGAGTTCGAGCGCACGGTCGTCGGCGAGACCCCGCAGCTGATCGAGAAGCAGGTCCATGACGTCATCGACTGGATGGTGGCCAGCGAACTGCGGCAGTGGCAGGCGGTGACCGAGCACGTCAAAAGGCGGAGCCGCGAGCACGAGGGCCGCGTCGTCGGCGGCGAGGCCGACGGGACCTTTCAGTACGACCGTCAGAAGCTGATCGACACCGTCGGGCGCGCGGCCAGCAAGGCCGTGGACAGCTACGACCGGGAGCGGGAGGCGGCGCAGATGGCCGACGGCGTCCGCAATGCCGTCGCCGGAGCGGCGCTGGCCCAGGCCGGCGCCCTCGGCCTCGGCGCCATGGTCACCGCCCTGGCGACGACCACCGCCGCCGACGTCACCGGGATTCTGGCGGCGGGGGCGATTGCCGTGCTCGGCATGTTCGTCATCCCGTCGAAGCGGTCCCGCGCCAAGACGCAGCTGCGCGAGCGGATCGAACGGATGCGATCGGAGTTGATGACCAACCTGCGCGCCCAGTTCCAGCGCGAGGTCGAGCGCAGCGTGCGCGGGGTCATGGACGCGATCGCGCCGTACACGCGTTTCGTGCGCGCCGAGCACGACAAGCTGACCACCCTCGATGCCGAGGTGGCCACCATCAGTCGCGAGCTGACGCGGATCCGCACGGCGATCGAGAGCGCGCCGTAGCGCCGGCGCGGGCCGGCGCGGGTCAGGCCGGGAGCCCGCCGGCGCGGTCGGCCATCCACCGGGCCATCGCCGGCGCCGGCGCCGGCCGGCTGATGAAATGCCCCTGCGCCGCGTCGCAGCCCATGGCGCGGAGCAGGTCGTGGACCTCCGCGGTCTCCACCCCCTCCGCGATCACCCCGAGCCGCAGGTTGTGCGCCAGCTCGATGGTCGACCGCACCAGCGCGGCGTCCTCCCCCGCGGCCAGCCCGAGTACGAACGACCGATCGATCTTGAGCTGGTCCACCGGCAGCTTGCGCAGGTAGCTGAGCGACGAGTATCCGGTGCCGAAATCGTCGACGATCAGGCGGATGCCCAGATCGTGCAGCGCGCCGAGGCACTTTCGCGAGCGCTCGGGGTCCGCCATGATCAGGTCCTCGGTGATCTCGAGCACCAGCCGCGAGGCATCGACGCCGTGCTCGCGCAACGTGTCGCGCAGGCGGGCGGGAAACGACGCGTCCTGCAGGCTGCGCGGCGAGAGGTTGACCGCGACGGTGGGCGCCGGCGGCAAGGACGCCGGCCACTCCGACAGCGCCAGATCGATGGCGAAGCTGGTCAAGGGCGTGATCAGCCCGGCCTGCTCGCTGGCGCGGATGAACTCCTCCGGCGGCAGCCGGCCCTGTTCGGGGTGATCCCAGCGCAGCAGCGCTTCCAGGCACAGCACGCGGCCGCTGTTGAGCGAGACGATCGGCTGGTACTCGAGGACGAACTGCGCCTCGTCCAGGCCGCGCCGCAGCGCCTTGCTGGCGGACAGCCGCTCGCCGGCGCGATGATCGCGGCCGGGCGCGTATCGCGCGTGCGAGACCCCATCGGTCCGCGCCAGCAGCAGCGCGAATTCGGCCTTCTCGATCAGTTCGTGCCCGATGGCGCCGTCGATCGGGAAGCCGGCGAGGCCCAGGCGCGGGTGGACGCGCAGCGGCTCGCCGTCGAGCAGCAGCGGCGGCGCGAAGTCCTGCAGGACCTTCTGCACGGCCAGGGTGGCGCCGTCGAGGTCGGTGTTGGGCAGGAGGATCTGGAACCGGCCGTCGCCGACGTGCGCGATCGTGTCGGACTGGCGCAGCGTCCGCCGCAGGCGGTCGGCTGCCTGCTGCAGCACGTGGTCGCCGGCGCGGTGGCCGCGCGTGTCGCAGACCTCGGCATAGCCGGCGATCTCGAGCACCAGCAGCGCCACCGGTTTCTTCTCCCGCCGCGCCGTCAGGATCGCCTGGTGCACCCGATCTTCCAGCAGCGAGCGGTTCGGCAGGTCGGTGAGCGGGTCGTGATAGGCGAGATAGGCCACGCGGTCGTTGGTGCGCATGCGCTCGCGGCGCGCGGCCGCCTCGCGCATTTCCCGCTCCACCGCCGGCGCGAGCCGGGCGAGGTTGCCCTTCACGATGTAATCGTGCGCTCCGCTCTTCATCGAGGCGACCGCCACATCCTCGCAGATGGTGCCGGAGACGAAGATGAACGGCAGATCGAGACCCTGTTCGCGGACGAGGGCCAGCGCCCGCGTGCCGCTGAAGGTCGGCATCGAATAATCGGCGATCGTGACGTCGAAGCGCGACGTCCGCAGCGCCTCGCGCAGCCCCTCCGCGGTGTCCACCTGGGTCGCCGCTACGTCGTACCCGGCCTGTCGAAGGGCGCGGATCACCAGCAGGGCGTCGTCCTCGGAGTCTTCGATGAGCAGCAGGTTGAGCGGAACCATTCTCGGTTCACCCCCGGCGTGTGCCAGTTCCATGCCCGCGCCCCGGCCGGGCGGGGCAGGGTCGACGTCCCGGGATTTCACGAGATGACACGTGCGGACCGGGAGCCGCCAATGCCTTTTCGGCACGATGCCGCCAGAACTGTAAGGGGGTCGCCCACCCCCGTGCGTCCGGGGATATGTGCTGCGCCGGGACAGCGGCCGCGATATCGTGGAGCGGTGGACGCCGCATTCGTCGTGATTCGCCTCGAACTGCAGCGTGTCGAGCCGCTGATCTGGCGGATCGTGCGCGTGCCGGCCGACCTTCGCCTGAGCGAACTGCATCGCGTGGTGCAGACCGTGATGGGCTGGCAGGACCGGCACCCGCACGCGTTCGAGATCGCCCGACACGTGTTCACCCCGCACGACCGGACGCGCGCGCAGGACGCCGGACGGCAGTGCTCGAGCGAGGATCTGACCATCGTCGAAGCCCTGGCGGAAGGGCGCGAGGGCATCACCTACATCTACGACTGCCCGGCCTGGCGCCTGCGGATCACCCGGGCACCGGGGGCGTGGCGTCCGGCGTCGAAATCCGCGATTGCCTGCCTGGATGGCTACCTGGCCGGCCCCGGCGACGATTCCGGCGGGCCGATGGCGTACAACGCCATTCTGGCCGCGACGCTCGGCCGCGGGCCGCGGCTCAGCCAGTCCGCCCTCGCCGGGCTCGGTCCCGACTTCGATCCGGAACGGTTCGATCGCTCGGCGATCAACCGCGCGCTCGCGCACGTGCGCGACGCCTCCGCCGTCCGCCCCGAGCCCCCGGTGCGGGGATGAGACGCTCCCCGCCGGACGCCGCACGCCGGGGTCAGGCCGGCGGCCCCGACGCCGCGCCCGCCTCGGCCCGCCCCACCTGATCGCGCCGGCGCGGAAACGCCAGCCGTTCGGCCAGCCGGGCGAGGCCCAGGTCGACGCGATCGCTGGTGTCGTCGAAGCCGAGCGCAATCAAGCGTTCGAGCAGATCGAAGCGCTCGGCGACGCGGCGCTCGAACGCGCTCAACTGTTCGACGAGTTCCATCCGCGTCAGGTCGGTCATGCCGCAGCCCTCCACCCTGCCGCGAGCCCGTGCAGGGGGCGTGCCCGGACTGGCGTGCCACGGTGGCCGGCCGAGCCGCGATCCGGGCGGTCGCGCATCTCGGTTTCTGCGGGATGCGATCGTTGCCACGCGCGCAGTTCCTGCCCGCTTGCGGCGGCTGCGCGAGCGATCCGCCGAGGGGCGCGGCAGTTGTCTTCGAAGGTCTCCGCGGGTCGGCGAGCGGGGTGCCGGCCGTGTGTGGCCCGCCGGCCGGGAGGCGGGGTTTCGCGTTATGATTCGCCGGATCCCCAGTCGCTGCGCCCGATGCACGCCGGCCGCCCGCGGGATCCCGACCTGACGCGACGTCCTCAGCAAGGAGCCAGAACGATGAAGCGCATCGCATTTCGAGTCGTGCCCGCTGTGGCGCTGCTCGCCGCCGGCCTCGTGTGGGCGGCCCCGCACCTGGGCGGACAAGGCAGCGGCATGCCCAGCACGACCAACGGCGAGTGGCCGCATTACACCGCCGATCTCCGCGGCAGCAAGTACTCGCCGCTCGATCAGATCAGCGCCGGCAATTTCAGCAAGCTCGAACCCGCCTGGCGATTCAAGACCGACAACCTCGGCCCGCGTCCAGAGACCAAGCTCGAGGGCACACCCCTCATGGTGAAGGGCGTGCTCTACACCACGGGCGGCACCCGGCGCGCGGTGATTGCGCTCGACCCGAAGACCGGCGAGCAGAAGTGGATGTACAGCCTCGACGAAGGCGAGCGCGCGACGCGCTGGGCGCCGCGCCAGTTGTCCGGTCGCGGTCTCTCGTACTGGACCGACGGCAAGGGTGACGAGCGCATCCTCTACGTCACCACCGGCTACCGTCTCGTGGCGCTCGACGCCAGGACCGGGCGCCCGATCCCGACGTTCGGCGACAAGGGCATGGTCGACCTGAAGGTCGGCGTCGTCCACGGCAAGAACGGCAAGCAGGTCCAGATCGATCTCGAGAAGGGCGAGATTGGGCTGCACTCCACGCCGACCGTGGTCAACGACACGGTCATCATCGGTTCGTCGATGTTCGAGGGGCTGGGCTATCTCTATTCGAACAACGCCAAGGGGCTGGTGCGCGCCTATGACGCGCGTACCGGCAAGCAAATCTGGCGCTTCGACACGATGCCCGGGCCGACCGAGAAGTATCACGAGACGTGGGAGGCCGGCTCCTGGGACTGGACCGGCAACACGGGCGTGTGGACGCAGATCACCGCCGATCCGGACGCCGGCCTGGTGTACCTGCCCGTGGAGTCCCCGACGATCGACGAGTACGGCGGCAACCGGCCGGGCGACAATTTGTTCGCCGAGAGCCTCGTCGCCGTCGGCCTCGCCGACGGGAAGTACAAGTGGCACTTCCAGTTCGTCCATCACCCGCTGTGGGATCACGACATGTCCTCGGCGCCGCTGCTCATGGACGTGACGGTGGACGGCAAGCCGCGGAAGGTGGTCGCCGTGCCCTCGAAGCAGGGCTGGCTGTATTGCTTCGACCGCATCACCGGCCAGCCGATCTGGCCGATCGACGAGAAGCCGGTGCCGCAGAGCGACATGCCCGGCGAGAAGACGGCCAGGACGCAGCCGTTCCCAAGCAAGCCGCCCGCCTACTCGCGGACGCACGTCAGCGAGAGCGACCTCATCGATTTCACGCCGGCGCTGCGTGCCAGGGCACTCGAGAACCTGAAGCTGTTCCGCTGGGAGCAGATTCCCTACGTCCCGCCGGTGGGGCCCAACTCCAAGCTGCTCGGGTCGATCAACATCGCCAACACCAACGGCGGCGTGAACTGGCCCGGATCGGGCTTCGATCCCGAAACCGGGATCTTCTACACCCAGGCGGGGAACGCCGCCGTGACGGTGGCGAAGTATGACGAAGAGGAGTTCCACCGGGTGAGCCCCGACAATCAGAAGAGCATCGGCTACAAGCCGCGCTGGGAGGCCGAACCGGGCTACGGCCTGCGGGCGGAACGGCCCGCCGGTCCTCCCGCCGGACCGGGCGCGGCGGCGGCAGGCCCACGCGGCGGCGGCGTGCTGAGCGGCCGCGCGGCGCTGATGCAGGGCCTCGACGGACTGCCGCTCGTCAAGCCGCCGTATGGCGTGCTGGCGGCCATCGACGTGAACAAGGGCGACCTGCTGTGGCAGGTGCCGCACGGCGATACCCCGGACAACGTCCGCAATCATGCAGCGCTCAAGGGCATGAACATCCCGAAGACGGGCCAGAGCGGCAGCGTCGGCGTGCTGGTGACCAGGACGCTGGTGATCGCCGGCGACCCGCAGTTCACCACGCATGCGACGAAGGGCCGCGGCGCCCTGCTCCGCGCCTACGACAAGAAGACGGGCGCGCAGGTGGGCGAAATCCACGTGCCGGCCCCGATCACCGGGCACCCGATGACCTATTCCATCGACGGCCGTCAGTACATCGTCATCGGCGTGAGCGGCGGCAACGTGTCGGGCGAGTACATCTCGTTTGCGCTGCCGCAGACCGAGCGCACCACGACGACGCGCGCGGGACAGTAGGCCGGGGATTTCCCGGGTCGGGGTCGCGGGACCACGGCCCGGACCATCCGCCACCACAGGCGGGACGCCGTGTCCCGCCTTTTTCCTGCGCGCCTCCGGTGCGCGTGCATACCTGACGATGATGCCACGCATGATTGCCCGACTCTTCGTGTGCGCGATGCTCCTGCCGCAGGTGCTGTCCGCGCAAGGTTCGCTCGGCTTCACTGCGGCGGCGCGCGAGGCGCAGGCCCGCGCCGAAGCGGTCTTCCTCGAGACGCCGACGCCGGCGCGTGCGGGGCGCTGGCTGGCGCAGCTCACCGAGGATCCGCACGTCGCCGGGACGCCGCAGGAAAAAGCGCTCGCCGACTTCGTGCTCGCGCGCTTCCGCGAGTTCGGACTGCAGGCCGAGATCGCGCGCTACGACGTGTTCCTCAACCACCCCTCGCGCGTCTCGGTGCGGCTGGTCGCCCCCACCGCGTTGGAGCTGACGCTGCGCGAGGAACCCTACGACGTGGACAAGGACTCGTCCACCACGGGCATGTTCCCTGCGTTCCACGGCTACGGCGCCTCCGGCACCGCCGAGGGCGAGGTCGTCTACGTCAACTACGGGTCGCCCGCCGATTTCGAGCGGCTGAGCCGCATGGGCATCTCGGTGGCCGGCCGCATCACCCTGGTGCGCTACGGCGGGGCGTTTCGCGGTCTCAAGGTGAAGGAGTCCCAGGACCGCGGCGCGGTCGGCGTCCTGATCTATTCCGACCCGGCGGACGATGGCTACATGCAGGGCGACGTCTACCCCGACGGTCCGATGCGGCCGCCGTCGGCGATCCAGCGCGGATCGGTGCTGTTCCTGTCGCACCTGCCGGGCGATCCGTCCACGCCGACAGGCCCGTCGATCCCCGGCACGCCGCGGGTCGCGCGCGAGCAGATGACCAACGTGCCGCGGATTCCGTCGCTGCCGATCAGCTACGCGGAAGCGGAGAAGATCCTGCGCCGGCTGGGCGGGCCGCGTGTCCCGGATGGCTGGCAGGGCGGCCTGCCGTTCTCCTACCACGTCGGCCCCGGCTCGGCCGCGGTGGCGATGGACGTGCAGATGGACGAGGGAATCAAGCCGATCTACAACGTGATCGCGAGGATCCCCGGCACCGTGGAGCCGGAGAAGCTGGTCATCCTCGGCAACCATCGCGACGCCTGGACGCATGGCGCCGTCGATCCCAACTCCGGCACCGCCGCGATGCTGGAGATGGCGCGCGGGCTCGGCGCCGCGTTGAAGAGCGGCTGGCGGCCGAAGCGCACCATCCTGATCGCCAGCTGGGATGCGGAAGAGTACGGGCTGGTCGGCTCGACGGAATGGGCCGAGCACCATGCGGCCGACCTGCAGAAGAACGCCGTGGCCTACCTGAATTGCGACGTCGCGGTCACCGGGCCCAATCTCGGCATGGGCGGCGTCCCGTCACTGTTGGCGCTGGCGCAGCAGGCGGCTCGCGACGTGGCCGACCCGACGCGGGGGGGATCGGTGGGCGCCGCCTGGGAATCACGCGAGCGGTCGGCGTGGGCGCAGCGCACGCCCGTCGATCTGGACGGCGCCGACGCCGCGTTCGCGCCGCGCCTCGCGGCGCTCGGGTCGGGCTCCGACTACACCGTGTTCCTCGATCACCTCGGCGTGCCCTCGCTCGACTTCGGGTTCGGCGGATCGTACGGCGTCTATCACTCCGTCTACGACAACTATCGCTGGATGGAGAAGTACGGCGATCCGGGGTTCCAGTATCATGCCGCCGCCGCGCGGCTGTGGGGACTGATGGCGATGCGCCTGGCCGGTGCCGACGTGGTGCCGCTCTCGTTCGGGCCCTACGCCGCCGCCCTGCGCGAGGATCTCGACGCGCTCCGGCGCGAGGCCGTGCGTCGTGCGCGGGTGCCCGCCGACGAAGGACGCCCGGCAGCGATCGTCCCGGACTTCGCCGGGATTGTCGCCGCGCTCGAGGAGCTCCGGCAGGCGGGCGAGTCGGCCGATCGGGCCGCGGCCGCCGCGACGACGCGCGGCGATGGCGCGGCGATGGCGCGCCTCAACGACACGCTGATCCAGGTCGAGCGCGCGTTCCTGCACGCCGACGGACTGCCGGGACGCCCCTGGTTCCGCCACATGCTGATCGCACCCGGCTTGACGACGGGCTACGCCCCGTGGCCGTTTCCGGCGCTGCAGCAGGCCATCGAGGAGCGGGACGCGGCGATGTTCGCCGCCGAGTCCGCTCGCATCATCGCCGCCCTGAAGGCCGGCGCCGCGCGCCTGCGCGCCGCCGGCGGCTAGGCCCGCCGGACGAGCGGCACCTCGAGTCTGCTGTCGTCATGGCCGAGTCGCCCGATCATCGGCGCGCCGCGTCACCCACCCTGCTCGAGCGCGTGCTGCGGCACGATCGGGCGATCGTCGTGGCCACCCTCGCGCTGCTCACCGCGCTGGCATGGGCGTGGATCGTGCCGATGGCACGCGACATGTACGGCGCCATGACCGGGCCCTCCGCGTGGATGATGACCACGGACTGGGATGCCGCGCACGTCCTGCTGCTGCTGGCGATGTGGGTGGTGATGATGGGCGGCATGATGCTGCCCTCGGCGGCGCCGCTGCTGCTGCTCTACGGCCACACCGTGCGCCGGCGCGCGGACGCGACGGCCGCCGTACGGCACGTCTACGCCCTGGGCGCCGGCTATCTGCTCGTGTGGGCGGGCTTCAGCGTCGCGGCCACCGGCCTGCAGCGGGCGCTCAGCGAATGGCTCCTGCTCACACCGATGATGGAGACGGCGTCGACCCCGGTGACCGCGGCCCTGCTCCTGCTCGCCGGAACCTACCAGCTCACGCCGCTCAAGCAGGGCTGCCTGCAGCTCTGTCGCTCACCGCTGTCGTTCGTGATGCGCCGCTGGCGCCCCGGCGCCGGCGGGGCGCTGAGAATGGGAGTGGAGCATGGGCTCTACTGCCTGGGCTGCTGCTGGGCGCTCATGCTGCTGCTGTTCGCCGGCGGGGTGATGAACCTCACCGTCATCGTGGCGCTCACGTTCCTGGTGCTGATCGAGAAAGTGGCGCCGTTCGGCGAGTGGACCAGCCGGCTGAGCGGGGTGGCCTTGCTGCTGCTCGGCGCGTGGCTCCTCGTCCGCTAGTGGTCCGTCCACGCTGACGCAGGACCAGGTCGCGCGGGACGCCGCGCGCGCGTCGTCCGCGCGGACGGCCCCTATCCGTTCTTCCAGTCGAACTCGTACAGGATCCAGTTCGAGTTCGTGCCGCTGACCGAGACGCCGCTGGCGCTGGCCTGGAAGCTGCCCGCGCCGCACTCGCCCTTCGTCCAGATGAAGCCGTCGGGCAGATCCACGTTGGCCAGGTGCTCCTCGCCGGTCACCGGGTTCTTGAACGTGTCGCCGCGGCCCTCGCCGACGCCCTCCGCGCGGAAGGTCTTCTTGCGCCCTTCGCCCTCGATGGTGATCGGCGCCTTGACCAGGCCGACGACCTGGAACGTCGGTCCGAGAATCTCCCACGGCATGCCCCCGAGCTTGCCGGTGAAAATCTCGCCCAGCACTTCGACCTGTCGATCGGTCGTGGCGGGATCGAC
The DNA here is from genome assembly GCA_963707795.1 of uncultured Acidobacteriota bacterium. Taxonomy (GTDB): domain Bacteria; phylum Acidobacteriota; class Vicinamibacteria; order Vicinamibacterales; family UBA2999; genus JACCSI01. The sequence continues at coordinate 4,675,192 of OY970174.1, forward strand.
GACGAAGACGCACTTGCCGTTGCCTTCGTGGATCGCTTTCGGCCAGTCGACAATGGCCGCGCATTTCACGCCGGCGACATCGACGTCGCCGCAGCGACCCTCGCGAATCTCCAATCCGACCAGCGCGCGGCAGCTCCCATCCTTCGAATTGGGGAAGCCGCCGAAGTTGCAGCCGCAGCCGAAGTCGCAATTGCAGTACTCGTAGCCGGTGCCCTTCAACGCCCACTTCGTCGCGATCGCAGTGCTCATAAGCCTCCTGTCCGTTCCCCGATCCTAGCGCAGACCGTCATGGCCTGGCATCCAGCACGAGATGGAGCGTGCGCGACGGGCGGTCCTGGTCGAGGGTCACCACGCGCTCGGCCGCCCGATACCGGTCCATGGTCACTCGGATGCGCTGGCCGCCCAGCGCGAGATGCGGAATCACGGTCGGTGTGACGCCCCAGCCCACGCCGTTGACCGTCACGCGTGCGCCGGGGGGCTCCGATGTGATCGTCAGAGCCCCATCGACGGCGGGCGGGGCCGTCGCGGGCGGCTCCGCGGCGGCTGCGAGCCCGGCGCTCGCCCCGGGAGGCGCTGCCGGGACGCGAGCGGCCGCTGGTACCGGCGAGGGCCTGGCCATCCGCGGCGCGGCCGGCGCCATCTCGTGGGCGCCGGGCCCCTCGCGCACGGGTGGCCGTCCGCGAGGCCACAAGGCCAGCGCCGACGCGGCGGCCGTCAGTCCCAGCGCGATGCCCAACGCGGCCAGCAGCGGTGTGCGCCTGCGGCGATGTGCCGGTCGGGCACTGGGCGCCTCCTGCGGCGGTGCCGTGTCGATCACGCGGGCGAGCTGTGCGATCGCCAGCTCCCGATCGAGCCCGACGCTGCCGGCGAACGCGCGAATCGCCCCACGCTGATAGAGGCCGCGCGGCACGGCGGCGAGGTTGCCGCGCTCCAGCGACGCGAGGTGGCGCTCGGGAATCTTCGTCTCCCGCGAGACCTGCAGCAGGCTCAGTCCGCGTCGTTCGCGCGCCTGCCTGAGAAATCGTCCGAAGGCCGCCTCGTCACCCGCGGGGACAGAGGCCGCCGTCTCGGCGAGGTTACGCGGGGGGTGCGTTTCCATGCCCATCACCGTCATGCCGGGCCGGCGCGCGAGCTCATCCGCGCGTGCCGGGCCCTGTACCGCTCAGTGTAATCTGGAGCGGCTCGCGTCACGTACCCGGAGGATCAGCCATGCGCGTGTCATGCCCTGTTCGCCGCGTCGCGCTCCTCGGGGCCCTCGCCGTCGTGGCCGCCGGTATGCCGGCGGCGGCCGCGCAGTCGGGCGCACGGCTCGCGCCCGTCGGGGAGCCGGGCGAGGCCCTGCACGTGAGCGGCGTGGTCGTGGACGCCGCCGGCGCCCCGCTCGCCGGCGCCGCGCTCTACGTCTACCAGACCGACGCCGAGGGCTATTACGGCCTCAAGCCGGCCAGCGACAGCCGCAACCCGCGTCTGCACCTCCGCCTGCGATCGGACGCCGCGGGCGCGTGGGCGTTCGACACGATTCGTCCCGGTTCGTACCCGGGCTCCCGCGTCCCCGGGCACATCCACGTCGAGGTCCGGGCGCCCGGCCGCGCGCCGCACGTCTACGAGATCGTGTTCGAGGGCGATCCTTTCATCACCGACGGCATGCGCACGAACCCGGCCTTCTCGGTTCGTCCGATCGAGCGGGGCCGGGTGACCGATCGGATCGTGCTCAAGTAGGGTCGGGCTCGTGCCGCTGGGCCGCCGATCGTCAGGTATGATCGCGCCATGTCACGAACGCGATTACGACGTCTGCTCCCCGGGGTTGTCGCCGCCGGGTTGTTCATGGCATCGGCGTGCGGCGGCGGTGGCGAGCCGGCAGGCACGACGCCGGCGGCGGCGCCACCTGCGACACCAGCGGCCGCGACCGACACGGCGGACGGCCCCGGGGTGATCACGGGCACGGTCCGCTTCGAGGGCGAAGCGCCGGCGTCGCGGCCCCTGCGGATGGATTCCGATCCCCTCTGCAAGCCGGAGCCGGACGGGACGCGGTCGGAAGCGCTGCTGGTCGGACCGGACAACGGCCTGCAGAACGTGTTCGTCCACGTCACCGAAGGTCTCGGTGCGCGGACCTACCCGGTGCCCACCCGGCCGGTGGCGCTCGACCAGAAGGGCTGCCGCTACGTGCCGCACGTCTTCGGCGTGCAGGTCGGGCAGACGGTCAACATCTCGAACAGCGACGCCACGCTGCACAACGTCCACGCCGTGCCCGACGAGAACCGGGAGTTCAACTTCGGCCAGCCGGCGACGGTCCCGCCCGCCCCGCGCGTCTTCGACAAGCCGGAAGTCATGGTCCCGTTCCGCTGCGACGTGCACTCGTGGATGAACGCCTACGCCGGGGTGGTCTCCCACCCGTTCTTCGCGGTCAGCGCCGCCGACGGCACGTTTACGATCAAGGGCCTGCCACCGGGCACCTACACCGTCGACGCCTGGCACGAGCAGCTCGGCACGCAGACGCACTCGGTCACGGTGAGCGCGGACACGCCGGCACAACTGACGCTGGCGTTCAAGCCGTCGGTCAGCGCGCCGTGAGATACGCGGCTTCCGCCGCCAGCCACGCGTCGTAGTCGGCCGCCGGCAGCACGGCGTAGATTCCGCGCATGCGGAAGTGTCCGAGCCCGCAGAGCTGCGAGCAGGCGATGTCCCACTCGCCGGTCTGCGTCGGCGTGAACCACACCGGCTGCATGACGCCGGGCGTTGCATCCTGCTTGATCCGCATCTGCGGCAGCCCGAAGCTGTGCACCACGTCCTTGCTCGACAGGTAGACGATGACCGGCTTGCCGAGCGGGAGGTTGAGCCGGTTGATCAGCGTGAGGTCGTCCTGCCCGGCCGGATCCCGCCGGTCCAGGCCGAGCGGGTTGTCCGGGCTGACCAGCCCGATCGCCGTCCGCCCGAATGCGCCGTCGGCACCGGGGTAGTGGACGTTCCAGGCGAACTGTTCGGCGACCACGCGGACGACCGTGCTCTGCGCCACCGCCGGCAGCGCGTCCACGCGGGCGCTCCACACCGGAATCGAGAAGAAGACGAGGAGGACGATCTCGGCGCCGAGGACCGCGCCCTCGACCCAGCTCGCCCACCGGGCGCGCACCCCGTGGTAGTTGGCGCGCGGCTGTCGTCCGCGGCGGAAGCGGACGAGCACGAACGCGAAGAACAGGCTCCACCCGACCAGCAGCGCGAGCATGAGCCAGTGGACCAGGGCCATGACCTGGTCCACGTCCCCGGCGTGGGCCGAGGCCGCCGCCGGCATGCCCAGCCAGTCGCTCATGGCCGCGCCGCCCGCGGCCGCGGCGGATCCAGGAGCGGTCCAGCGGCGCGGGCGCGCCGGGCCAGCGTGACGAAGAAACGCGCGAAGCAACCGAGCACGCAGACGGTCACGCCGAGCAGCACGCCGATGCCGGCCGTCAGGCTCTCGCGTACCACCGGGTCGTCACCGCCGAAACAGACGGGGCATGACATCACGGGCGCCTTTCGACGGGCGAAAACGCATGGGTGAACTCGGTGCCGGGCACGTGGTCGGCCTCGGTCCAGAGCGTGAACGCGAACAGCCCGGCCACCAGCACCGCCGTCAGCGCCAGCGTCAGGAAGATTGCCGCCCGCTCGTGCCGCAGATGCATGAAGAACAGCCCGACCAGTGCGGCCTTGACCGCCGCGATCGCCACGCCGAGCGCGATCGCCGGCGTGCGCGGAAGATCCAGCGCCGACACCGCCACCGTCAGGATCGTGAGCATCAGCAGCGTGGCGAATACGCCCAGGTATCCGCGCACGTCCACGGCCGCGTCACGACTCGCCTCATGGGTCATCCGAGTGGCTCCCTCTCCCCGATGATCACAGCAGATACAACACCGGGAACAGGAAAATCCACACCAGATCCACGAAGTGCCAGTAGACACCCGCGATCTCGACGCGGTTGGTGAAGCGCGCCGGGTCGGTGCGCCACATCCGTGCGCCCGGCAGCCAGAGGTAGGCATTGACCACCATTCCGCCGATCACGTGGATGGCGTGGAGTCCGGTCATGACGAAATAGAGCGCCAGGAAATTGCTGGTCGCCGGCAGCAGCCCGTGCGCCAGCTTGTCGCCGTACTCGAACGCTTTGATGGCGAGGAAGAGGGCGCCGCCGAGCAGGGTCAGCCCCATGTAGAGGCGGAAGCGCGGGAAGCGGCGGCCCTTGAGCGCGGCCCAGGCGAGGACCATCGTCACCGACGAGGCGATCAGGATGACGGTGTTCCAGGTCGCCAGCCGCACATCGAGCACGGACGATTGATCGGGCCACGCCGGCGCGCCGACGCGCAGCAGCACGTAGGAGGCGAAGAGCGAGCCGAAGAGCATGACCTCCGAGGCGAGGAACAGCCAGATCCCCAGCTTCGGATTGGTCAGGCCGGTGTCCGGCCGTGCCTCAGTGGTGTACGGAATGTTCATGCTCTCGCTCTCCGGCGTGTCGAGCACGACCCGGTGGCGCGCGGCGCGCCCCTCACGGCTCCTCCCCCGGCGCCTCGACGGCCTGCTGCGGCGTGAAGTCCGCCGGCGCACCGGGCACGCTGTATTCGTACGGCCCGCGGTACACCCGCGGCGTCAGTCCCGGGTCTGCGTGCGCATCGCCGGCCGCCGCCCACTCGAGCGTCGTCGCTTCCCACGGATTGGCCGAGGCCCGGCGGCCGGCGCGGAGGGAGACGACCAGATTGACGACGAAGAAGATCTGGAAGAACGCGAGGCCGAGGGCGGCATAGACCATCGGGACGTTCAGATAGAGGGTGGCCTGCGCGTGCGAGTAGAGCGCGCCGCCATCCCACAGCCGCCGGTTCACGCCGGCCAGCCCCTGCACGAACATCGGCATGAAGATGACGTTCATGCACAGCAGCGAGCCGAAGAAGTGGATTCGCCCCAGCCACTCGTTCATCAGCCGGCCCGTCGCTCGCGGGAACCAGTAATAGATGCCGGCGAACAGCGCGAAGATGGTGCCGGGGGCGACGAGATAGTGGAAGTGCGCGACCACGTAGTTGGTGTCGTGCAGCGGAATGTCGGTCGTCGCCAGCCCGAGCGGCAGGCCGGTGAGGCCCCCGATCCCGAACATCGGCAGGAACGCCAGCGCGAACAGCATCGGCGTGTTGAACCGGATCGATCCGCCGTACAGCGACAGGATCAGCGCGCTCAGAATGACCACCGACGGGATCGAAATGATCATCGTCGTCGCCTGGAAGAACGCGCTGATGGTCGTGCCCATGCCGGTCAGGAACATGTGGTGCGCCCACACCATGAACGACAGGAACCCGAGGACGAAGAGCGAGTACACCATCAGCCGGTAGCCCCAGAGCGGCTTCCGGGTGTTGTTGGCGATCACCTCGGCGATGATGCCCAGCGCCGGCAGGACGAGGACGTAGACTTCGGGATGGGCGAGGAACCAGAACAGGTGCTGCCACAGCAGGGCGTTGCCGCCGCCGGCCACGGCCGCGGCCTGGCCGCCGACGACGAGGCCGCTGGGGAGGAAGAAGCTGGTGCCGGCCACGCGGTCCATGCCCTGCAGCACGGCGGCCGCCTGCAGCGCCGGGAACGCGAGCAGGAGCAGGAAGGCCGTGATGAACTGCGCCCACACGAAGAAGGGCAGCCGGAACCAGGTCAGGCCGGGCGCGCGCAGCTGCACGATGGTGGTGATGAAGTTGATGGCGCCGAGCAGCGACGAGAAGATGACGAGCAGCATGCCGACGAGCCACAGCGTCTGGCCGTGGCCGGGCGCCAGATCGGAGAGGGGCGGGTACGACGTCCAGCCGTTGTTCGCCGCGCCGCCGGGCACGAAGAAGCTGACCAGCATCACGACGCCGCCCGCCGCGTAGAACCAGTAGCTGGCCAGGTTCAGCCGCGGAAACGCCATGTCGGGCGCGCCCAGCTGCAGCGGCACCACATAGTTGCCGAAGGCGCCGACGGCGAGCGGGACCACGCCGAGGAAGACCATGATGGTGCCGTGCATGGCGCCGAGCTGGTTGTAGAACTCCGGCAGCAGGATGCCGCCGGGCGCGTTGGCGGCGCCGAGCCAGGCCCCGATCAGCGGCAGCGGCTGGCTCGGGTAGGCGTGCTGCCAGCGGATGATCAGGACCAGCGCGAAACCGACAAGCAGGAAGAACAGGCTCGTGAAGCCGTAGAGCAGGCCGATGACCTTGTGGTCGGTGGAGAGGAGATACCTGCGCAGCAACGGCGGCGATCGTATCCAAGCCGCCGAGGGGGTGCAAGCGCCGCCGCCGCCCCTGCAACCGATCCCGTATAATCGCCGCCACGAGCCAGACGACGCCCGCGCCGTGACCGCTCGTTCGTACCGGGCACGTCCCCGGTCGCCAGCCGGCCGCTGCGGGCGGCTGGCCGCACGTTCAACAGAGGAGAGTCGCCATGTGGAGCCGTGTCCTTCCAGTCGTCGCGATCGGTGCGCTGACGGTATCGCTGGCCGCCTGCAACCGGGCGGAAACGCCGCCGGCGGCGACGACCGCCCCCGCGGCCGACGCCCATGCCGGGCATCCGGCCGGCGGCAAGGTCTTCTTCGTCTCGCCGAAGGACGGCGACACGATCAAGAGCATGGCGACGTTCGAGTTCGGCCATGAACAGCTGACCATCGCCGCGGTCCCGCCGGGGACGCTGACACCGGATCAGGTGCGGCCGGGCATGACCCACTATCACCTCGGCGTCGACACCGAGTGCCTGCCCGCCGGACAGATCATCCCCAAGGCCGATCCGTGGATTCATTTCGGCGACGGCAAGAACACGATCGAGATGCAGCTCAAGCCCGGACCGCACAAGTTCGTCGTCCAGAGCGGCGACGACATGCACCGCACCCTCGAGGGGCTCTGCGAGACGATCAACGTGACGGTCGTGGAGTAGGGCGAGTGGCCCGTCCACGCTGACGGACCATGTGGCGGGCCCGGGGCGTTGCTCGTCGCCCTGCTTCAGCGGCGGAATCACTCGTGATCCGCGGATGGGTCGCTCGCGCGCGCCCGCTGCTCGGTGACGCGGCGCAGCGAGATTCGCACGGTTGGCGCCACGGCCTCGTCCAGGCGGACGATGCGTTCCTCGCCGCGGTATCCGGCCTTCGTGACCCGGACGCGCCTGGCGCCCGGTGGCAGGTAACGAATCGTCACCGGGCTGACGCCCCAGCCGACGCCGTCGACCGTCACCCGCGCGCCCGCGGGCTGGGTGATGACGACGAGGCGCGACGGCGCTGGAGCGGGCGCACGCGCCGCATCCGTTCGGTCGGTGGCGCTCGCGCCGGTCGCGACGGCAACGGCTGACGGAGTGCCAGGTGATTCCTGCGGTGGCACCGGTGTCGCGAGCGCCGAGACGTCAGGCACCTCGGCGATCGCCGCGGCCTGGTCGGCGACGGCCGTGAGGTCCGGACTCCACAGCCATACGGTCAACAAGGACACGCCCGCCGAGGTCAGGGCGGCAATCGCGATCACCCAGAGGTCGCTTCGGGTCCCGGCCGCCGGCGCGTGAGGCCTGCCGGGATTGGCTGCGGTCGCGCCCGCGAGCGCGAGGCCCGCGTCCGTGCGCCGGCGAGGCCACCGTTCCCATCCGTCACGCGCGCGCCAGCCGGCGATCCCTCGCGCGAGCGCGCGCGCCACGGACCGAGCGTGCGCGCCGAGCGCACGGGCCGCCGCCGCGGCATGGATATCGATCGCGCGTCCGATGACCGCGGCGTGCGCGCCGGTGGTCACGGTCAACGCGCGGCTCTCCCGCGTCAGCGCGCGCGCACCACGCCCGAGCGCGCCCGCCGTCGCGTGCGCGCGCGCCACGACGGATACCCGAAGCCGCGAGAGAGTTTCTCGTGTGCGGATGACCAGCGGCGCCAGACGGGCGCGGGTGATGCCATAACGCGCGTACAAACGCCGCACGCGCGCGCGGAGGGCCGGCGGACGGGAGGACGCAGGCGATGGATCCTCGGAGGGGAAGGAATCCAGAGGAGAGTCCATGTGATCGCTCTGAGGCGATCGATTCTGACCGAACTCGGGCCGCGAATAAAGCTCAGCAACGGCGCTTTTATTGCTTCGTCAGCCGGACCTCATCCGCCGCCGCCGGCGGGGTGCCGAATCCCTCGCAATTCGCGTAGGTAATGCTGAGCGTCCCGCTCATCTGCGTGGCATTCGCCTCGAACGCGCCCGTGCCGGACATCGAGCAGTCGGGAAAGTTGGGCACGTTGCCCCGGGGGACGGCGTAGGTCACCGCGACGCGCGAGCCCGACAGCGTGCCCCCCAGCGTGCCGCCGAACGACACATTGGCCGCCGTCTGGTTCAGGGTGATGGGCCCCGACACGCTGCTGCCGCTCTGCGTCACGACCCAGGTCGCGGTCGCCGAGTTGCTTGACTGCGCGACACCGATGAGTCCGCTCCAGGTGCCGGCCAGATTCAGGGATGGAGGCCGGCCGATCGACGTTGGACTGGTGGGCCCGTCCTGACAGGCCCACGCTGCGGCGACCGCGAAGCCCGCGACGAAGGTGATCACGAGTCGCCGTCCTCCAGCCCGTCCCGTCATGTGCCCACGCCTCCAGCCTCCACCATCGCGCGTCGGTCGCAAGGTGTCAAGCGCGGTACGCGTGGTGCCGCGTCGGGCGCGCAGCGTGGATGGGAATCTGGTCACGGCCCACCGATCAGTTGTGAAGAACCGTGCCGCCACGTGATCGCACCCGCCGCACCTGTCGCACCTGCCGCACCTGCTCCTGCCGCAGCCGGCGCAGGGTGCCCAGGTTCTTCAGGTCCAGCGGATCGGTGACGACCTGCCGCGGTTTCTGGCATGCGCTGGATTTCTCGGTCTCGATCAGCAGCGGCAGGCCGGCCAGCCGCGGGTCGTGCAGCAGCCGGCGGAACGGCTCGAGGCCGAGGCAGCCCTCTCCGATGTGCGCGTGGCGATCGACGCGGCTGCCGCACGGCCGCTTCGAGTCGTTGCCGTGCAGCACGCGCAGGCGATCGAGACCGACGAGCCGGTCGAAGGCCGCGATCGTCTCCTCGTATCCGCCCGGCGAGACGATGTCGTAGCCCGACGCGACGAGGTGGCACGTGTCGAGACAGACGCCGGCGCGCGGCGAGCCGTCGAGATGCGCGAGGATGGCCGCCAGATGCTCGAAGCGATAACCCAGCGTCCGGCCCTGGCCCGCCGTGTGCTCGAAGAGCACCATCGTCCGGCGCCGCGGCCGAGCCGCGAACGCGGCGCGGACCCCCGCCGCGACCAGGCGCAGCGCGTCGGCTTCCGTGCCCGCCGTGCAGGTGCCCGGGTGAATCACGACGCCGAGCAGGCCCAGGGCGTGGGCGCGATCGAGCTCGTCCACGAACGCGTCGATCGATTGACGCCTGAGCGAGGGGTCCGTGGTCGCCAGGTTGATCAGATAACTGGCGTGCGACACCGCCGGCGAGATGCCGGTCTGGTCGATGCGGCGCCGGAATCGGCGAATGGAGGCAGGTTCGAGGGCGGGGCTGTGCCAGCGGTTGGCATTCTTGGTGAAAATCTGCAGGGCTTCGCAGCCGTGAGCCTCCGCGCGATCGACCGCGTACGACACGCCGCCGGCGACCGACATGTGCGCGCCGATGCGCATCATCCGAGAGGTTCGCGGCCTTCCAGCCCGAACAGCTCCAGCAGCGCCGCGATCTCCGACTGGTGTGCCTCCACGAAAGCGACGTTGTCGCTGGCGACACCCGGCGGGACGAGTCGCAGGGCGCCGGACGCCAGAAAGCCGTGCGCCATCCGCGCGGCGAACAGGGCGAGGGCGAACCGCGTGTAGTCGGATGCCGAGAGGTTGGCCGCCTCCAGCGCCGCCGCAAACGCCGGCTCCCCCTGCAGGCGGGCGGCGAGGGCCGCCGCCGCGGCCGGCGCATCGTCGAGCACGGCGACTTCCCGCGTGAAGAGCGGGTTCGCGCGCAGGCCCGGGTCGCGGCTGATGGCCGCGGCGATGAGCCGGCTGGCGTGGCCGAAGCGCTGGAACACCGGCTCCCGCAGCCGGTACTGGGCGAGCTCCTCGACGGTGAACAGAATCTGCAGGGCCGCCGGACTGCCGGTGAAGAGGCCGGACAGCAGCAGGCAGGCCGCCGCGCGATGCAGCCGCCGGCCACGGAGCCGGGTGCAGGTGCCGGTCAGCCGGCGGGACACGACCGGCGGTTCGGGGGATTGGTCAATCAACTGGTCACACCAACTGCGGCAGCCGCGTCGTTCGGGGTCGCCAGCGGCGGGCCCTTGTGCGAGACTATCCGTTTTTCAGCAGGAAATCGATCAACACACGGCGAGGAGGATGCGCATGGGTCAGTTGCTTGGACGGCCGCTCTGGTACGAACTGATGACGACCGACAAGGAGGCCGCCGAAGCCTTCTACACCAACGTCGTGGGCTGGTCGACGACGCCGTTCGACGGCGCTCCGCAGCCCTATTCGATGTTCATGCGCGCCGGCGAGATGCCGGTCGGCGGTGTCATGACGCTGCCGCCGGACCTGAAGGCGCCGCCGTTCTGGTCGATGTACGTGGGCGTGCCCACGCTCGAGGCGGCGGCCGCCAAGGTCAAGCAGCTCGGCGGCGGCGAGCTGTCGCCGGTGATTCCCGTGGCCACGGTCGGCCGGATGCAAATGATGAAGGACCCGCAGGGGGCCAGCTTCTACCTCTACGAGCCGGCGTCCGCGGATCAGCAGCCGGAGGCGAAGCCGGAGGTCGGCGAGGCCTCGTGGCACGAGCTCTACACCACGGACGCGGACGCCGCGATGACGTTCTACCGGGACCTGTTCGGCTGGCGCGCGACCGAGTCGATGGACATGGGACCGATGGGGACCTATCACATGTTCGGCCGCGACCTGGGTTCGATTGGCGGGATGATGACCAAGCCGGCGCAGATGGCCGACGTGCCGACCCACTGGCTGTCGTACTTCAAGGTCCCCGACATCAATGCGGCGGCCGACCGGATCACAAAAGCGGGGGGCAAGGTCCTGAACGGACCGATGGAAGTGCCTGGCGGCGACTGGATCGTGCAGGGCATGGATCCGCAGGGCGCCGCGTTCGCGCTCCACGCTCAGAAGACGTAACCCGCAGACGTACGGCGGGCCGCACTAGCCGAGCCAGGCGACGAGCAGGGCGGCGAGCGCGAGGGTGGCGCCGAGGATCGCGACGACGAGGGCCTGGCGCGCCCGCGCGGCCGTGGCCTGCGCGACGGTCGCGATGGTCGTCGCGTGCTCGGCGAGCTGCGCTGCCAGCTCGGCCGACGCGCGGTGCTGCTGCTCCAGCTCGGCGACCCGCCGCCGCAACGCCTCGACATCGCTCGCCGCCTTCGGATCGTCACGCCGCCGCCGGGCGCTTTCCAGCAGGGCGCCGGCGGCGGTGAGCACGACCGGCGCCTGCTTCAACACCACGCCAAGCGCGCGCCAGGGAAGGGCCATTCGTTCACTCTACTCCCGTCATCCCGGATTCCGGGCGGCGCCGGCCAGCGCCGACGAAGGATACTGCCCTGGCCCGTCCATGAACCCGATCGAGCTTGCCGCCAACGCCTTCAACGCCGCGTCCATTTTTCTCGCCGGCCGCAACAGCATCCACGTGTGGTGGACCACGATCGTCGGATGCGTCCTGTTCGCGTGGGTGTTCTTCACCGCGAAGCTGTACGCGGACGTGACGTTGCAGGCGTTCTTCGTCGGCGCCAGCCTGGTGGGCTGGTGGCGCTGGCTGCACGGCCGGCAGGGAGCCGCTCTCCCGGTCCGCCACAGCCCGCCCTCCCTCGTGGCGGTGTCCGCCCTGTCGGGTGCGGCGGTGGCGCTGGGCTACGGATGGCTGCTCGCGCGGTTCACCGACGCCTATGCGCCGTTCGTCGATTCGATCGTGCTGGCGTTCAGCGTCGTGGGTCAACTGCTGCTGATCGCCAGACGGGTGGAGAACTGGTGGTGCTGGCTGCTCGTGAACACCATTGCGGTGCCGTTGTACGCCTCGCGCGGCCTGTATCTCACCGCTGTCCTGTACGCCGCCTTCTGGGTCAACGCCGTGGTGGCGCTGCGGCACTGGCGGCGCCTTGCCCGAGAGGGGCGCTGATCGAACGGCGGCGGTGGCGCCCTCCTGGTCAGCGTTCCGGCGGCCACGTGCCACGACCGCCCGCGACCTGCTCGAGGACGGCGACCTCGCGCGCGAGGTCGTCGGCCAGCGGGCCCGGCAGGCGCCGCTCGAAGATGCGCGCCAGCGCATGGTAGTAACCGAGCGTGCCCGCTCGGCCGGCTTCCGGATTGAAGCGCTGCCACAGGTCCTCACCGTGCCGCCGGTAGTCCCGGATCAGGGCGCGGACGTTGTGCAGCTTGTCGGCGGCCGAGACGAGGAGCGCCGGCCGCGGCGCGCCTTCCAGGCTGTCGAGGTACTGCTGCTTGCGCGCGCGCCACGGCGGTTTCGGATGGTCGGTCGTGTCCGTGCAGTGGCGGACGATCGCCAGCACGTCGCCACCGAATTCACGGGCGATCTCGTCAGCCAGTTGCTCGGGCTCGACTGCGGGTACCGCGTACTCGCGCGCATCCTCGAGCGTATCGTGCAGGAGGGCGGCGAGGGCTTCGGTCTCGCCGCCGTCGTATTCCAGCACCAGCGCGGCGACGCCCATCAGGTGCGCGAGGTACGGCACCGACGTGCCCTTCCGCGGCTGCCGGCGGTGGACGCGATGCGCCAGCGCCAACGCGGCGTCGAAGCGCGCCGACAGCGGCCGCGCGAGCACGCTCATGCCGGCCATGTTACGCCGGGCGCTGGGTCGCTACACTGGACTGGATGATTCGCATCACCAGCACCCTCGCGCTCGACGACCACGAGGTCGAGGAGCGCTTCGTCCGCGCGTCCGGACCGGGGGGACAGAACGTCAACAAGGTCGCGACCGCGGTCGAGCTGCGCTTCGACATCCAGGCCTCGTCCCTCCCGGACGAGGTCAAGGCCCGCCTGCGCGCCCAGACGGCGTCGCGCCTGACCCGGGAAGGCGTGCTGGTCCTCGACAGCCGGGAGCACCGGACCCAGGTGCAGAACCGCGCTGCCGCGCGGGTGCGGCTGGCGGCCTTGATTCGCCGCGCCATGGCGCGGCCGCGGCCCCGGCGCCCGACGCGGCCGAAGCCGGCGGCCCGCGAACAGCGGCTGGCCACGAAGAAACGCCGGGGCGCCCTCAAGGGCTTGCGCGGCAGGTCACGGAACGACGACTGACCGGGCTGGGTAACCGCCGGCCGCGGGCGTCGCGCTCGCGGCATCCTCCTGCCACAGTTGAGAAACCCGCGGCATAGCCGAGGCGCCGGCCGCGGGCTGGATGAGTGGACCGGGTGCGAATTGACCTCCCCGGAGGTCGCTCTCGAGCCGGCAGAACGTGGCAGACCATTTGCTATCTAGACAGGCAACATCGCTCGCCAGCCGTTCTTGCTGGCGTCATAATCCTACCTATCCGACGGGAGGCTTCGGCCTCCCGCTCGTCTGTACAGGCTCTGTGGCCGCCGCGGCTTTGGGGTCGCGGCGCTTGCGCATCTGGACCTCGCGCCCGCCGTCGGCGAACGCCACTTCGTCCATCAGCTGGTTGATGAGGAACACGCCGCGGCCGCTGGACTTCATCATGTTACCGTCCTCCAGCGGATTGGGGACGGCGCCGTGGTCGAAGCCGGTGCCCGGGTCGCGCACGATGATGACCAGCTCGCCGGCGGCATCGAAGGTCACGCTGCACTCGACGCTCTTGCTCGGGTCGCCCTTGCAGCCGTGGCGGATGCCGTTGGCCAGCGCCTCCTGCAGGGCGAGGTCCACTTTCACGATCTCGTCTTCCGGCCAGTGTTTGCCCTCGAGCAGCTGCGTCACGCCGTCGCTCACGGTCCGGATGCCCTCCGGCGTGGCGGGAATGGTCATGCTGATCTCGCAGTTGGACGACAGTGGCAGCAGCTGGCTCAGCCGGTTGACCCGTTCCAGCGATCCGCGCAGCTCGACGACCAGCGCGGCCTGTGCGGCCTCGGCGCGGTCGCGCTCGGCGAGCACGCGCCCGAGGTCGAGCAGGTTGCGGCGCAGCTCCAGTTGCGCTTCGGCCTGGCGGCGCAGCGCCTCCAGCGCGATCTCCTGCTCGCCGGTCAGCGTCCGCGGCACGCGATCGACGATGCACAGGGCACCCAGCGCATGCCCCTCGCGCCCGACCAGCGGCGCCCCGGCATAGAAGCGGATGTACGGCTCGCCCTGGACGAGCGGATTCTCCCGGAAACGCTCGTCGACTCGCGCATCGGGCACGACGAACAGCCCGCGGCCGCGGATGGCGTGCGCGCAGAACGACAAACTGCGCGACGTCTCGCTCATCGACACGCCGACGCGCGCCTTGAACCACTGCCGCTGATCGTCGATCAGCGTGAGCAGCGAGATCGGCGCCCCGCAGATCTGCGAGGCCAGCAGGACGATGTCGTCGAAGGCGCGCTCGGGCTCCGTATCGAGGATGCGGTACTGGGAGAGCGACGCCAGCCGTGCGGGTTCGTCGGACATGGGTCTAATCGATTAGACGAGCCGGGAGCGTGCAACGGTGCGCCTATCCGGCCGACGACACCCGCCGGCCCCCCAGCGCCTCCACGACGCGGTCGATGTCCTCGTGGGTGTTGAAAACCGAAACCGAGAGCCGGAGCCGGCTCTCGTTGGCGACAATCGTCGCCGTCACGCGGGCGGCCTGCAGGGCCGCGGACGTGGCGCCGGCGTCCTTCAGGGCGAACGCCACGATGGGTGTCTCGGTCCCACCCGGCGTCAGCGGCGTCAGCCCGAGCGGCGGCAGCTCGCGGTGCAGCCGATCGGTAAGCTGGCGCGCGTGCGCGCGGATCTTCCCGATCCCCAGCCCATGCACGTAGTCGATGCCCTCGGACACGCAGGCGGCGAGCATCACCGGGATGTTGCCGGTCTCGTACTTCGCCGCGCCGGGCAGCGGCTCCCACGTGAGCGCGGCGCGGTTGAAGTTGCTGACCTGCCGGTGGCCGTAACGCGTCGTCGGCAGCACCGTGTCCTGCAGCTCCTGCTTCACGAACAGGAAGCCGAGCCCGCGTTCGCCCATCAGCCACTTGTAGGTGCCCGCGGAAGCGAAGTCGATGCCGAGCGGGCGGACGTCCACCGGCACCGCGCCGACCGCCTGAATGATATCGGCGAAGACGTAGGCTCCGCGATCGTGCGCCAGCGCCGCCACGGCCTTGCAGTCGTGCATGTAGCCGTTGACGTTCGACACCAGCGCGAGGGAGACGAGGCGGGTGTTCTTGTCGATGGCGCGATCCATGTCGCGAATGTCGATCATCCAGTCGCGATGCTTGACGATGCGCAGCTCGACGCCCTTCTTTTCCAGCTCTTTGTACATGTAGAGCGAGGTCGTGAAATGCAGCTCGTCGATCACGACGTTGCCGCCGCGCCTGGGCAGGTCCAGACCCATGACGACGATGTTCTCGCCGTCCGAGGTGCTCGAGGTGAAGGCAATCTCGGCGGGGGTGGCGCCAATCAGCTGCCCGTAGCGCCGCTTCAGGTCCTGCTGCTTGTCGGCGCCGAAGTCGGCGCGCCCTTCCCCAGCGCCGTGCAGGCGGTAGTCCAGCGTCCGCTGGATGCCGCGCGCGGCAACCGAGTTGAGGGGGTGGATCGCCGCGGCGTTCAGGTACGGGTCCTGGCCGATGGACGGAAAGGCCGCCCGCACCGAGGGCGGGAAGACCGCGTCCGGCCGGCTCTGCACGAGGCTCGCCCACGCCGACCGTGCGGAGACGGCGACGGCACCGGCACCAAGGAGGAACTCACGTCGGTTCACCATGGGCGGATTATAGAGGGTCCGGGGGGCGCTGGCGACCGGTGTCGGCGACTGCTTGACCCGCCCCGCCGGACGATGCCATCGTCGTCGTCGCCCCACGACAGGCCGGGAGACGCTCCCGCCTCGCGCGGGGTCGAGGTCGGAACAGAGAGGCGGCCGTGATTGACGGATTGAAGCTGACGATGAGCGGGCTCGACCTGCAGGCCAAGCTGACCGAACGAATCGAGGCGCACGCCGGGCACGCGGCGCGGTGCGCGGCGGAGGGCGGCGCGGCCGGGCCGGCGGGGGAGCCGCCCGACGGAGCCGCCGCACGAGAGATCGAGTACGCCCATGCGCAGATCGAGACCCTGACGCTCATTCGCGATTACGTGATCGCCGACGAGGTGTACCGGCTGGGCGAATTCGACTTGCGGTTTGCCGATCTGCTGCCCGAGCCCGAGTGGATGGACGACGAGCCTCCGCCGCGCGCGTCGGCTGCGACGTCATCCGCGCCGGGGTGGGCGATGGCGCCCGGACTTCTCCCCGACCGCTCGTAGGACCGGGCGTTACTCTCCCGGCCCGCGCCGCCGCCCGACGCAATCGCCTGCGGGCTTGTACCCCGCCAGCCGCGCTTCGGCCTCGGTGGCGAAGAGCCGCGTGCAGCGGCGGCAGTTGGCATTGGGACACGACGAGCCGTGGTAGAGGAGACTGCGCACGTTGCCGCGGTAGTGGGTGTCGCGGCGCGACGCCGGCGCGGACGACCGGGCGGATGCCGGCGGCGCGGCGGCCGCCGTGCCCGTGCAGCGCGGCATCGCGGCCGCGGCGGCCCAGAACCCCGCGCCGGCGCTGCGCGCCCGGGTCTGGGCGGCGGCGAGGAGCGGGTCGTTGGCGAACTGCGTGAAATGGCAGGCGAGGCCCGCCTCGAGCAGCGCCGTGCTGGCGTCGCGTCCGGTGGCGGCGACGCGCGCCACGAGCCGGCCGTAGCGATCGACGTCACGGCCGTCGACGCGCACCGGCTGGCGCAGGAGCATCGCTCGCACGAACCGCGTCGCCTCGCCGCTGAACGGCTCGCCCACTTCCGGCGCGTCGATGCCTTCGAGCCGGATGCGGAGCGGCCGCGTGTCGCCGGACGGCACCGCTTCGATCGTGTCGCCGTCGGCGACGAGCACGACGCGGGCGTCGAACGGCACTCCGACGCGCGCCTGCAGGGCCACCTGCCCGCTGCCGGTGCGAGCCACGCTCGTCCCGACCGGGTGCGCCGGGACGGCGGCGATGGCCAGCAGCGCCCATGCGAGCGCGCGCGTCATCCGCCCAGTCTCGCACAGCGCACGCGCGCGCGGCCACGATCCTCGCCGGTCGACGCGGTCAGAGCGATCCGCGGCGCCGCACGTGCTCGCGATCGTCGGCCACGCGGGCGCGGTTGCCCCAGAACAGGATGGCCTGCTTCAGCTGCTTGAATTCCTGATCGCTCGCCGTGCGCAGGTCGGCGAGGCCGCTCTCGACCTCGTCGGCGACGCGGCTGACCATCTCGCACAGGTGCTCGATCCGATCCTCCAGCCGCTCGATGCGTTCGTCGACGGTCAGGAATCCGCGCTCGGCCATGGTGTCCCCCGCCGCCGCTGATGCGAGGGCGCTGCCACGCCGCCTGGCCGTGCGCTTGGGCGCCGCCGCTGTGCGGGGCGGCCCAGGGCCCGCAGTTCGTGCCGGTCCGGCGGCCGGCCGCCGGCGCAGTTTCTGCGGTCAGAGCAGCTCGTAGGTGACGCGTCCTCCGGATCCGAGCAGGACGACGGTCCGGACGACGTAGGGCGGCGTATCGGTGACCCACACCTTGTAGAACCCGTACGGAGTGTTCGCTTCGACCCGCCAGGCCTTCACCGTCTTCCCGCCGGCGCCGCGCGTCACGTCCTCGCCGATGCTCTCGACCAGCGGCCAGTGAATGGAATCCTGGGGCGCCCCGGCCCCCGTGGTGGCGGTCGCCGCCGGAAACGTGAACAGGCCCGGCGTGCGTGGCAGCACCGCGAGGAAGAGCTCGCGCACCCCGCCGTAGTAGTCGTACATCGGCTGCCAGACGGCGGCGTCGATGTGAGCGGGTGTGGCGCCGGCGGCGTTGACGCGGGTTCCGGAAATCCGCATGCCGCTGAAGTCGTACGTGTAGGACGCGCCGCTGCCGGTCCACTCCGAACGCACCGGCGCGAACGTCGTCCCGTCCGCCACGACGCGGATCGTTTCGCGGACCGCGCCGTCCGTGTCCGTGGCGACCAGCGTCCGCACCAGGACTTCACGCTGGTCGGCCACTTCCCGCCGCAGCTCATCGTCCCAGGTGCCGCGATCGGTCACCTGGTGCACGGCGTCCACGAACACTTCCCGCCGTCTGGCCTTGTATGGCTGCAGCGCCCTCGCGTTGACGCGCGCATCCCCGACGCGCAGGACGACCGGCGTCTGCGGCTGTGCCGCCGCGAGCGCTCCGGCGAGTGCGGCGACGAGAAGCAGCAGTTTCACGGCGCCAGCATAGCGCGGCGGGCCATCGCCGCCGAAGGGTTGCCACTGTATCCGTGAATGATATAGTCTATCGCTCGTGAGTCGAGTCACCGTGCAGGACCATCTCCCGCTCTCGCCGGCCGAGTTCCAGGTGCTGGTGGCGCTGGCCGATGGCGAGAAGCACGGCTATGCGATCGGCAAGGAGGTCGTGCGGCGGACCGACGGCCAGGTGCAGCTCCGCGCGGCAACGCTGTACACGGTGATCAAGCGCTTGCTCGCCGACGGCCTGATCGATGAAAGCAGCGCGCGGCCCGACCCCGCGCTCGATGACGAGCGCCGGCGCTACTACCGCTTGAGCGACCGCGGCCGGGCCGTGGCGGTCGCCGAAGCCGAGCGGCTGGAGGAAACCGTGCGCCAGGCGCGCTCCAAGCTGCGAATGCGGAAGGGACATGCGCCCATCTGACCGGGTCCTGCGCGGACTCCTGCGCCTGCTGCCGAGGGAGTTTCGCGGTGAGTACGAGCGCGAGATGGTCGCGAGCTTCCGCGCCGAGCGTGGTGCGGCGGAGGGCGCGTCGGGGCTCGCGCGGCTCTGGGTGGCGACGGTCGTGGACGTGATCCGCACGGCGCCGGGAGTGCACCTCGAGATCCTCCGGCGCGACCTCGCGTACACCGTTCGGATGCTCGCCCGGCGACCGATCCTGGCGCTCACCGCGACGCTGACCCTCGCCCTCGGCATCGGCGCCAACACGGCGATCTTCTCGGTCGTCAATGGCGTGCTGCTGGCGCCGCTGCCGTATCCGGAGGCTGACCGTCTCGTTCTGGTGCAGGAGGACTCACCCGAGGACGAGCCGGGGACGACGGGATACTTTTCGTTCGACGCCTTGCGTGCCGGGCAGAGGACGTTCGATTCGGTGGCCGCCATGGGCGGGTGGTCGGCGATCCTCGCGGGCGACGGCCGCGAAGCGGAGCGGGTCACCGGGGCCCGGGTCACGTGGGAGTTCTTTCGCACGCTGGGCGTGACGCCGGCCATCGGCCGCGATTTCGAACAGGCCGAAGACCATCCGGAGCGGCGCCGCGTCGCGCTGCTCGGCCACGACCTGTGGCGCCGCCGCTTCGGCGGCGATCCCGGCGTCGTCGGCCGGCCGGTCACCATCAACCAGGTCACCTACACGATTGCCGGGGTGATGCCCGCGTCGCTCCACGAGCTGGTGACGGCGCGGACGTTCCCGCGCGCACAGATCTGGACTCTCCTCGGCTACTCGCCGGAACTGCCGCAGGCGTGCCGGACCTGCCGGCACATCTTCGTGGTCGGGCGGGTCATGCGGGACGTGTCGCTGGCGCGGGCCGAGGCGGACGCGACCCGCATCTACCAATCGCTGGCGACGCGTCATCCGACCGACTACTCGCACCCGCGCGCGGTCCTCACGCCGGTCCGGGACCACTTCCTGGGGCCCGTCAAGCCGGCGCTCCTCCTGCTGTGGGGAGCGGTCGGCGTGCTGCTGCTGATGGCCTGCGCCAACGTCGCGAACCTGTTGCTCATCCGCGCCAGCGAGCGCGAGCAGGAGATCGCCATCCGCCGGGCGCTCGGGGTCTCGCCGGCGCGGATGCTGCGTCAACTGCTGACCGAGGCCGTGGTGCTGGCGGGGCTCGGCGGTGCCGCCGGGGCGCTGCTGGCGTGGTGGGGGACGTCGATGCTGGCGGCGTACGGACCCGCCGCGATTCCGCGGCTCGACGAGGTGGCCGTGGATGGGGGAGTGCTCTTGTATGCCGTGGCGGTCAGCCTGGCGACCGGCGTCCTGTTCGGGCTGGCGCCGGCGCGCCTGCTGCTCCGCCGCCTCCCCGCACCGGGGGAGTCGCCCGGCCGGCCGTCGCGTCCCCGCGCCGTCGGTCAGCGCCTCACGTCGGATCCCTCGGCGTGGCGATACCGTGCGGCGCTGATCGCCGTCAACGTCGCGCTGTCCGTCGTGCTGCTCGCCGGGTCAGGCCTGCTCGTGCGCAGCTTCCTCCGCCTCCTGACCGTCGATCCGGGTTTCGATCCGCGGCAGCTCCTGACGCTGCAGATGGACTTGAGCGGGCCAGCCTACGCGGACCATCCCGGCATCACCCGCTTCTACGACGAGCTGACGGGGCGCCTGCAGCAGCTGCCCGGCGTCACGGGCGTCAGTACCACGACCGTGTTGCCCCTGACCGACAACGTCGATCAGTCGGGGATCACGATCGAGGAGCGGCCGCTCGCCAACCCGGCTGAAGCGCCCGAGGCCGACCGCTTTGCCGTGCGCCCCGGCTATTTCGACACGATGGGGATTCCGCTGGTGCGCGGCCGTTACCTCGATGAACGCGACGGCCGCGACGCGGCGCCCGTGGCGGTCATCGGCCGGACGATGGCCGAGGAGTTGTGGCCGGGCGAGGACCCGATTGGGCGGCGGATCCGCGTCGCCGGCGGGCCGACCAATCCGATGCGCAAAATCGTCGGCATCGTCGGCGACGTGCGCCACGACGGCCTGCACCTGCCCGTGACCAGCCAAGTCTACGTCCCGCATGCGCAAGGACACTACCCGGAGCCGATGCTGGCGATGCTCGTGCGGGTGGACCGCGGCGATCCGCTCGAGCTTGCGCACGCCGTCCGGGCGCACGCGCGCGCTCTCGATCCGCTGCAGCCGGTCACCGACCTGCAGCGCTACCAGGACATCCTCGCCGCGTCGATGGCGACGCGCCGGTTCACGCTGGTGTTGTTCGCGCTCTTTGCCGCCACCGCGCTGGTGCTGGCCGTTGTCGGATTGTACGGCGCCCTCAGCTACGTGGTCGGCCAGCGTCAGCGGGAGATCGGCGTTCGCGTGGCACTGGGGGCGGCGGCGCGCGACATCGTGCGGCTGGTCGTCTGGCAGGGGATGCGCCCGGCCGCCATCGGCCTGGGCGCCGGCCTGGTGATCAGCCTGGCGGCCGGCCGGCTGATCGAGTCGATGATCTACGGCGTCGACCCGGCCGATCGGATGACGCTGGCCGGCGTCACCGTCGTGATCGGCGTCAGTGCGCTTGCCGCGTGTCTGCTCCCCGCCCGCCGGGCGGCCGGCATCGAACCGGCCGTGACCCTGCGCGCGGAGTAAATGCGTCCGCCCGACGCCGCTAGCGGGCGGCGGGCGTGGGGGCCGGCTGGGCCTGCCGCTGCTGCCGCGCGCGCGTGAGGTGCGGCACGATACCGAGCAGGCGTTCGACCACCATCAGCTTGCCGCGATGGTGCATCTCGTGCTCCTTCGCCCCGAGCAGCATCTCGAACCGCGTCTTGGTCGAGGGCTGGATCGGCGGCGGGAAGCCGACGCGCTCGGCGAGCTGTTCCGGCGTCAGCGCCTCGAGGAACTGGGCGAAGTCGTCGCCGCCGCGCCGGAGGGCGTCGATGACCTGCGCCTTCGTGGTCAACGATTTTTCCATCTCCGCGGCGTGCGCCATGTAGGCGCCGAAGTCCTCGAAGGTGATGAACGTCTTGCGATCGACGGCGTGCACCTGCTTGTGCCACCACGTCGCCGCCGCCAGGTGCGCCAGCTCCTGCGCGACGGACTGGACCTCAGGAGTCACCCGGTAGCCATACTGATCGTCCGGGATGTCCTCCGCAATCTGAATCGTGTTCCTGCGCACCGTTCGGAATGCGTCGGCCAGCTCTTTACTGCCGTAATAATCCATCGCGATCCTCCGCTGCCGCGATTATACCCAGAGCGGGGATCGGCGATGGACCGCCGCGGCGGCCGCTTTACCGCGCGGTGTCGAGCAGGTGCCGGACCTTGCGCGTCAGCTGCGACGGCGTGTACGGCTTGGCGAGGAACTGCGCGGCATCCATCGGGACGGCCGCGGCCGTCGAGGCATCGCCGGCGCATCCCGAGACATACAGCACCCGGAACCCCGGTGCGATCTGCTCCAGCGCCCGCACCATCTCGCGGCCATCCATGCCGGGCATGACGATGTCGGAGACGACGAGATCGAAGCGGTGTCCCTCCTGCACCAGACGCAGGGCGGTGTGCGGATCGGGCGCGGTGGTGACCTGGTACCCGTGCCGGGCAAGCACGGCCCGCGTCAGCTCGCGAATCGGCGCCTCGTCTTCGACGACGAGCACCGTCGCCGTCTGGCCGCGCGTGCCGGCGACCACATCGACCGCCGCCTCGGGTTGGCGCGCGCCGCGTGTCACCGGCAGCCAGATTGTCACCGTCGTGCCGCGGCCCGGTGTCGTGTCCACCGCCACGCTGCCGGCATGGCGCTCCACCAGGGTCTGGACAATGGCGAGTCCGAGACCGGCGCCGGTGCCGACGCGCTTGGTCGAGAAAAACGGCTCGAACAGGCGCGCCCGCACCGCGTCGTCCATGCCGTGTCCGGTGTCGGCGACCGACAGGCGCAGGTGCGAACTCGCCGGCACGGCGTGCGGGGCGCTGTCGGCCAGCGCGGTGGCGACGGTGACCGTGCCGCCCGCGGGCATCGCCTCGGCAGCGTTGATCACGAGGTTGCGCAGCAGCAGCAGGAGTTCGCCCGGATCGGCGTCGACGCAGGCGTCCGGCGCCGCGCACTGCAGCCGCAGCTCGACGCGCGCGCCGGCGAGCGGGCCGAGCACGGGCAGCGCCTCGGTGCGCAGGAAGTGATCGAGCGCGATCGTGTGCAGCTCGCGCGTCTGGCGGCGGCCGAGAATCAGCAGCCGCTTGGTCAGCTCCGTGCCGCTCTCGGACGCGCGCAGGATTTCACCGAGTCGCTCGCGCGCCACCGGCGACAGTCCCTCGTCCTCCTGGAGCAGCATCGCGTAGCCGACGACGATCGTGAGCAGGTTGTTGAAATCGTGCGCCATCCCGCCGGCCAGCCGCGCCAGTTGCCGCCGCCGCGCATCTTCGCTCTGCGCGAGGGCGTCGCGCAGCGCCTCGATCTCGGCCTCGCGCGCGGCGTCACGCGCAGCGACCGCCGCGACCGGTTCGGCGTCCGGCGCCGCCGAGCCCCCGGGGCGTGGCATGGGGTCGCCGAGAGTCGCGTTGGGGGACATGGCGTCGGGGCGGATTGGCCGTAGGGGCCGGGAATCGGGGCGGTCTTGACGCCCCGTTCCCGGTTTCTGGCCGATCCACCGCGGGTAGAGCAAAGAGGGTGCCGGCGGCCGGCCGCGGTGGCGCGCTATCGCTGCCCGGCAGTGGTGTCCCGGGACGGTGCCCCGGCCGTCGTCGCAGTCCCGTAGTAGATACCGTTGAACAGCAGTTTGAACGTGCCGTGCGGCTGCGATCGGAAAGTGATCTCCGGGCCGTACAGGAAGACCTTGCCCTTCCCGATGGCCGCCAAGACGCCGGCGGCGCCGCTCTCGAGGTAATGCTGCCCCCACGCCCACCCCGATCGCAGCGGCGCACGGCTGTCGAACCAGGCGACCGGCCGCACGCCGCGCAGTGACGCATCCGGCGCGAGGTGGAGGACCGGGCTGTTGTCGTACATCACGTCCACCTGCCGCGGCATGCCGAAGGCTGCCGGATTGGTGTTGTCCACGGCCACCCGCAGCAGCGATCCGGGAATGTAGAACTTGTCGGTGGGCAGCCGCCGCTCGGTCCCGTCGGCCAGTGACTCGACCAGATGGTCGCTCACCGGCAGGCCGAGGTGACGGCCGAGCGTCGCCGACCCGCCGAAGGCGACAATCGTCCCGCCGGCCTCGACGAACTGCTTCAGCGCCGGGACGGTCTGTGCCAGCGTCACCCTGCCGAGCTGGGGGCGCAGGGGCTCGGGGATGTCGGTGGCGTTTGGCTGTGCGCCGCCGAAACCCGCCGGTCCTTCGCGCTCGGGAATGCCGCCGTCCGGGAACAGCAGGACGTCGAACTTCGCCTTGAGATTGCCGGCATCCAGCGTGCCGGGAAACACGACCTCGAAGGGGAACTCGAACTGCTCGAGGATGAACCGCACCCATCCGGACGTCATCGACCCGCCGTACTGATCCCACAGGCCGATGCGGACGGGCTGCAGCTTGGAGAGCGTCCCCGGGGGCTTGTCCGCCACCGCCGTGAACGTCAGGCCGAGCTCCTGCGCCGCGGTCTTGAGGACGCCGATCGTGGACGGCCGCGCCGCGACGAAGATCACCCCGGTGCCGTCGGGGCTCTGCCAGCGGCGATCGTGCACGAAGAAGACCTCCTCGTTGGCCGCGAGCAGGCGATTGACGGCGATGAAGGCATCGTTCACGCCGTGGCTCACGACGTAGCCGGCGGCGTTCGCCGTCTCGATCACGCGCCCGGGCGCCGGCGCGATCGGCTGCGGCGCCACCGTCGCCAGCGCGCCCTCCACCTCGTCCAGCACGCGATCGAACGTCACCCCCATCTGGTAGGCCAGCGTCCAGCCGGCGCTGTCGTAGGGCGGGATGGGCGGACCGCCCGGATACTGAAAGTCGTTCGGGTGGTCCTGCGGCTCGAACATGTCGAGGATGTGCGGCCGGAAGGCCTGCGCCGTCTTGACGACGTACGAGCCCGCCGGGTACTGCTTGCCACCGGCGCTGAACGGTGCGCCCGCGCGATGGATCCGGATGCCGTTCTTGATCAGTGCGTTGACGAACTTGGTGGCGGTGAGGAAGTCGGTCTGGTCGGCTGGAATCACGTACGCGCGGGCGTCGCGCCATTCCGGACGCTTGACCAGGCGATCGTACTGATCGATGGGCACGGTCGCGACGCCGCGCCCGCCGCCGGAGGCGCCCGGCGCGTTCGCCGCGCGGCTGCGTGCCACCTCGGCCTTCACCGCCTCCAAATGCTTGGGGTACATCGTCCACGCATCCTGCGATCCCTTCGCGATGGCATCCTTGCCCATCTTGTAGATGTGGTAGAGGAAGTGCTCCTTGTTGCGCGCCGCGACGTCGAGCACGGCGCGATTGGCCGTGACCGAGTAGTCGATCGACTGGCGGAAGTGCCAGGTCTGCGGCGCGATCGGGAACGGCAGATCGGCGCTCATGATCTGGCGATCGGGGACGAAGGCGACCTCCATCGGCGTCGGGTGGCCGATGGTCTCGGTCAACAGGCCGATCATGTTGTGGAAATACACCGTGGTCCGCAGGCCGCCGTTCCACCACGTCGAGTAGTTGGCGCCGCGGCGCATCGTCGCGCCCGGCTTGTTCTCGGCGACGAAGCGGCTGTGCATCGCGGCGCCGACGGTGTCGAGCCCGGTGAGGATGAGCGGGTGGTAGACGTAGTTGGCCGGATCGCGGAACGGCGGCGCGAACAGGATGGTCCCGGTCGGTCCGGTCTGGTGATGGTTGTAGACGATCTGGGGAAACCACTCGTAGTACAGGATGCGGTTCACGTTGGTCGATTCGGGCTGCGCCGACATGTAGAAGTCACGATTGTTGTCGTGCCCGATGTACTTCTGGTAGAGGCGCGGGATGCCCTGCGTGGTGCGGCGCTTGGGGTCGGGCGAGCGCATGTACCAGTCCGAGACCAGTTCCATGCCGTCGGGGTTGGCGTGCACCGCCAGGACGATCACGTCGCGCAGGAAGCGCAGGGTTTCCTCGTCCGACCGGCTGACCAGCTGGTAGACGGTTTCCATCAACTGCTGCGCGCCGAGCACTTCGGTCGCGTGGAGCCCGCCGTCGATCCAGACGACGGCCTTGCCCTCTTTCGCGAGCTGTCTGGCCTGCTCGTCGGTGAGCCCCTCGGCCAGCGCCAGCCGCCGCGCGATGTCCTTGTACTTCGCGAGCTGGCGATGGTTCTCCGGCGACGTGACGATGGCCATCAGCTGATCGCGGCCTTCGGCGGTCTTGCCGATGCTCTGGACGATCATCCGGTCGGATTCGGCGTCGAGCGTGCGGAAGAACTCGGTGAACCGCGTGTAGTTGGGCAGGACATAGTCGGCGCCGATCGGATGGCCGAAGAACTGCTCGGGGCTGGTGACCTTCGGCGCCGCCTGCTGCGCCGCCGGTGCGGCGGCGGCGAGCGCGATGGTCAGCAGCAGGAGCGTGAGCGATCGGGCGGTGCGAGGCATGGGCCGTCCTTCCGAAATGCCGGTGGCGGTGGTGGAAAGGGTCATTGTAAGGGAGCCGCCCCCCGGGTCGCGGGGGCGCCGGTCAGGGAATGGCGCCGGCGGCGCGCAGATCGCCGAGGGCCGCCTCGTCGAACCCGGCCGCGCGCAGCACCAGCTCGGTGTGTTCCCCCAGCCGCGGCGCCGGGCGCCGTGGGTTGAGCGGCGTCGCGGACATCTTGATCGGGGTCCCCAGCGTGCGCAGCCGGCCGAGTGCGGGATGATCGACCTCGACGACCAGCTCGCGAGCGGCGACCTGCGGATCGGCGAAGACCTGCGCGTAGTCGTGGATCGGGCCGCACGGGATCCCCCCCGCCTCCAGCCGCTGCAGCCAGTCGGCGCACGGCGCCTGCCGGGTGACCGCCTCGATCAACCCGGCCAGCTCCTCGCGATGCTGCACGCGCCGCGCATCGGTGGCGAAGCGTGCGTCGGCCGGCCACTCGGGATGGTTCAGCAGCGCCGCCAGCCGCGCGAACGTCCGATCGTTGGCCGCGCCAATGGTGATCGAACCGTCGGCGCAGCGAAAGGCCTGATACGGCGCGCTCATCCGGTGGGCCGAGCCCAGGGGCCCGGGGACGCCCTGCCCCGACAGGAACTGCGTGGCCTCCCAGACCGACAGCGCCACGCCGGCGTCGAGGAGCGAGGTGTCGATGTACTGCCCGCGGCCCGAGGTCGAGCGCCAGTGCACGGCGGCGAGGATGGCGGCCAGGGCGAACAGGCCGGCGCCCAGGTCGGTGATCGGCACGCCGACTTTGACCGGCGGGCGATCCGGTTCGCCGGTGACGGACATGAGGCCCGAGGCCCCCTGCGCGACCAGATCGAACCCGCCCCTGGACGCCGCCGGGCCGGTCTGCCCGTACCCCGAGATCGAGGCGTAGACCAGGCGCGGATTGTGCGCCGCGAGCGTCGGGTAGTCGAGGCCGAGGCGCGCCATGACCCCCGGCCGGAAATTCTCGATGAGCACGTCGGCGGCGCCTGCCAGGCGCACGAAGACAGCGCGCCCGGCCGCCGTCCGCAGGTCGAGCACGACGCCGAGCTTCCCGCGGTTGACGGCGTTGAACGCCGCGCTGTCCGGTCCGGCGGCGCCGGCCATCGCCCGGGTCGAGTCGCCGCCCGGCGGCTCGATCTCGATCACCCGCGCCCCCATGTCGCACAGTACCATCGCGCAGTACGGCCCGGCCATCACCTGGGTAACGTCGAGCACAACCATGCCTTCGAGCAACGTCGTCTGGGACATCGATGGGTCCGTCGGCACGTTCACCTTCAATCGTCCGCACGCGCGCAACGCGCTCACGTGGGACATGTACGACGCGCTCACCGCGGCGTGCGACCAGGTGGACGCCGCGGCGGAGCTGCGGGTGATGGTCGTCCGCGGCGCCGGCGGCGCTTTCGCCGCCGGGACGGACATCGCGCAGTTTCGCGACGTCCGGTCGGGCGCCGACGGCGTCGAGTACGAGCGCCGCCTCGACGCAATCATCGATCGGCTCGAGCGCGTGACGCGGCCGACCATCGCCGCGATCGACGGCGTCGCCGTCGGCGGCGGCTGCGCCATCGCCCTCGCCTGCGACCTGCGCCTGTGCACGCCGCGCGCACGATTCGGCGTCCCCGTCGCGCGGACGCTCGGCAACTGCCTCTCGATGGCCAATACCGCCCGCCTCGTGGACCTGCTCGGCCCGGCGCGGGTCACCGACCTGCTGTTCACGGGGCGGCTGGTCGAGGCGGACGAGGCCCTGGCGCTCGGTCTGGTCACCCGCCTCGTCGCCGTCGACGCCCTCGCCGGCGACGTGCGGGACCTCGCGGGCGAGCTGGCGGCGCGTGCGCCGTCCACCCTTATCGCGACCAAGGCCCTGCTGCGGCGCATTCGCGAGCATCGCCGACCGCCGCCGGCCGACGACATCATCGCGGCATGTTACGCCAGCGACGCGTTTCGCGAGGGCGTCGAGGCGTTTCTCGCCCGTCGCCAGCCGCGCTGGTGAGCGACCGGCGCCGCGTTAGAACAGCACCCAGCAGATGATGCCGCCCACGACCGTCATCGACAACCCCCACGCCAGCAGCTGATTGAACACGACGCGCGGGTCGCTGCCGGGCGGCAGCGCCGCCAGGCACAGCGCGCCGATGGTGGAGAGCGGCGACAGATCGACCAGATGGCCGCCGACGTTCATCGCCGACGCGATCGCCAGCGGATCGCCGCCGCCCATCCGCTCCACCAGGCCGGGAATGGTGGGCAGGAACGCCGGCAGGACGACACCCGAGGTGCTGCTGTAGACGGAGACGAGGCCGGTGACGAAGGCGATGACGCCGGTCACGGTGGACGGGGTGGCGACGCGGGCGAGCAGGTCGGAGAACAGGTCCATGCCCTGGGTCTGCTCGAGCACGCCGATGAGCACCGTCACGCCGCAGACCATCAGCACGACGTTCCAGGGCATCCGGCGGATGGTTTCCTTTTCGTCCGCAGCGCCGGCCAGCGACAGGAAAGTGGCGCCGGTCAGCGCCGCCATGCCGACCTGCATGTCGAAGCCGACGACGACGACCACGAGCGTCACGAGCACCGCGATGGTCAGCCAATGCCGCGGCTGCAGCGGATCGGCGGTCACCACCGCGGCGCCGTCGGTGCGCGTCGCGCGCGGTTTGAACAGCCGCCAGCCGCCGAAGACGAGATAGGCGATGAAGGTGATCACCAGGTGCGCCAGCAGATTGTTGGCGTAGGTCTGCCACTCGACGCCGCCGAGGCCGATGCGCGCCATCACGCCGTTGACGATGACGCCGGTCGGCGCGAACGGCGACAGCGCGCCGGCCTGGGCGCCGTTGCCGACCATCAGAATCATGAGGAAGGGCGGGACCCCGGCGCGGTGGCCGATGGCCATGGCCATCGGCGCCAGCAGCGCCGCCGTAGCGATGTTGCCGGGGCCGATGGTCGAGAGCACCAGCGCCACGGCGAAGAACATGACCGGGATGATGCCGGCGTTGCCGTAGCAGAGCCGGACGGCGCGCGCCGCCAGCCGTTCCAGCGTGCCGTTGACGTGCGCCATCCCAAACAGCAGCGTCACGCCGGCGAGCGTGAGAAACAACTGGACGGGGAACGTGCCAATCACCGAGTTGAGCGGCAGGCCGCCGACGTAGACGCCGACGATCCACGCAAACGCGAGCGAGACGACCCCCACGTTCACTTTGGTGACCATGCTGAGCGTGACGGCGGTCAGCAGCGCGGCGAGCGAGATCCAGGCAATGGGCATCTATCCAGGTATCAGGTATCAGGTGTCAGGTGTCAGGTGTCAGGTGTCAGGTGTCAGGTGTCAGGCCCCAGGCCCCAGGCCTCAGGCCCCAGGCCCAGGCCTCAGGCCCCAGGCCTCAGGGCCCAGGCCTCAGGGCCCAGGCGCCAGGCATCAGGTGCCGGGCATCAGCGATCGCAACAGTAGCGCAGGATGGGTCGCACGGACGTCGGTGAAATGCGCCACCTGGTGCCGGCAGGACGTGCCGGCGGCGACCAGAACAGCGTCCGGGCCAAGGGCGCGCGCGGCCGGCAGCAGCTTCAACTCGCCGATGGCGCGAGAGACCTCGTAATGGTCGCGCGTGTACCCGAACGATCCCGCCATGCCGCAACACCCGGCGTCGAGGTCGACGACTGCGGCGCCGGGAATGCGCGCCAGCAGCGCCCGCGCCGGGGCGGCCAGCCCCATCGCCCGCTGATGGCAGTGCACGTGCAGCGCCACGGTCGCGGGACC
The DNA here is from genome assembly GCA_963707795.1 of uncultured Acidobacteriota bacterium. Lineage (GTDB taxonomy): Bacteria > Acidobacteriota > Vicinamibacteria > Vicinamibacterales > UBA2999 > JACCSI01. The sequence goes on from OY970174.1 coordinate 4,705,128, forward strand.
GGGTCGTACCGGCAGACGCACCCGGCCGGCGGCGCATTCGCCCTCGAGGAACTCCTCGAACAGCACCGCGGCCCGGCCGACCGCGCGTGCCCGCTCCTGGGCGGCGCCACGGAGCAGCGCCGGGGCGTCCTCGCGCACGGCGGAGAGGCAGCTCGGCTCGAGAAACACGATCGGCTCTCCGCGCCGGGCGGCGTCGTACAGGCGGTCGGCGGTGACCGCCGCCAGACGCCGCGCCTCGGCCAGCAGCCCCTGCGGAGATCAGCGGCCGTCCGCAGCAGTGATACGGCGCCACCCGGGCAGTCATGCCCGCGGCCGCGAGCACCTCCACCGCCGCGACGCCGATCTCCGGGGTCTCGAACTGCGTGAAGGTGTCGGCAAAGAGCTGAATCACCCGGGCGGGGGCATCGGCCGCCGCCGCACGCCGGCGCAGGCGGCGGGTGAGCGTCTGTCGCGTCCAGCGCGGCAACGGCCGCCGCCGGTCGACGCCGAGCAGCGCCTCGGCGAGGCGACGGACGGGCGCGGTCGCGGCCAGCGCCGTCGAGAGCGGCGCCAGCCGGCTCGACCAGCGCGCGGCGGTGTGGACGTGGCCGAACGCGCGCGCCCTGAGCGGCGTGCCGTGGCGGCGGTGATGGTCGGCGAGGAACTCGCTCTTGAAGCGCGCGACGTCGACGCCCACCGGACACTCGGCCTTGCACGCGCGGCACTCGAGGCACAGGTCGAGGACGTCGTGCACGGCCTCGATCGCCGAGGCCGGCCTCGCCGAGGCGGCCCGTCATCGCCAGCCGGAGAACGTTGGCGCGGCCGCGGGTCGAATGCTGTTCGTCCAGCGTGGCGCGATACGACGGGCACATCGTGCCCTCGAGGCGCTTGCGGCACGCGCCGACACCGCTGCACATCTCGACGGCGCGGCCCATGCCGCCGTGGTCTGCGTAGTCGAAGAAGGTCACCGGCTCGGGCGTGCGGTAGCCGGCGCCGTAGCGCAGATTCGCCGTCAGCGGCGGCGCATCGACGATCTTCCCGGGGTTGAACAGGCCGTCCGGATCGAAGGCGCGCTTGACGTCGCGGAACGCCTCGTAGAGCACCGGGCCGAACATCTTGCGCGTGAAGGCCCCGCGCACGATACCGTCGCCGTGCTCGCCGGACAGCGCGCCGCCGAACTCCAGCACCAGATCGGCGATGTCATGGGCGATCGCCTCGAAGCGCGCGACCCCGTCCGCGGTCTTCAGGTCGACGACCGGGCGCACGTGCAGGCACCCGACCGACGCGTGCGCGTACACGCCCGCGACACTGCCGTGGCGGCGGACGATGGCGAGAAAGCGCTCGATGTAGTCGCGCAGCCGCTCCGGTGCGACGGCCGTGTCCTCGACGAACGACAGAGTCTTGGCGTCGCCCTTCATCGCCATCGACAACCCGAGCGCCGCCTCGCGCAGGCTCCAGATGCGCGCCTGTGCCGCCGCGTCGATCGCCCGCCGCCAGCGGCAGCGCCATGCCTGCGCCGCCAGGTCGCGTTCGACCGCGTCGAGCCGGCCGGCCAGCTCGTCGGCGTGCTCGCCGGCCAGTTCCACGCACAGCAGCGCCCCCGCGTGCGTGGACAGGATCGACTGGCGCAGGGCGTCGAGGGCCGGGCTCTCGCGCGTGTGATCGAGGATGAAGCGATCCATCACCTCGACGGCCGCCGGCCGGTGCCGCAGGACGACCGGCGTGGCGGCGAGCGCGTCGAGCAGATCGTCGAACTCGATCGCGAGCATTACCCGCGCGGCGGGGAGGGGCACCAGCGCCACCTTCGCCTCGACCACGATGCCGAGCGTGCCCTCCGAGCCGACCATGATCCGGGTCAGGTTCACCGGGCACGCGGCGTCGACGAACTCGTCCAGGTTGTAGCCGCCGACCCGGCGCAGCACCTTGGGGAACCGGCGCGCGATCTCGTCGGCATGCGCGGACGCGAGCGCCGGGACCACGCGGTAGGCGCGGGCCTCGACGCTGTCGCCCGCCGCCGCGGCGGCCAGGTCCCGGCGCGGCACCGGGCGAAAGTGCCCCAGGCGTCCGTCGGCGAGCACGACGTGCTGCTCGAGGACGTGATCGATCGTCTTGCCGTAGACGACCGAGCGGGCGCCGCTCGAGTTGTTGGCCATCATGCCGCCGATGGTGGCGCGGCTGGCCGAAGACAGGTCGGGCGCGAAGCGCAGGCCGGCCGGCCGGAGGCGGGCGTTCAGATCATCGAGCACCAGCCCGGGCTCGACCCGCGCCCACCGCTCGTCCACGTTCACCTCCAGCAGGCGGTTGAGGTACTTCGAGGTATCGAGGATGAGGCCGGCGCCGATGGCCTGGCCGGCCTGCGACGTGCCGCCGCCGCGCGCGGTGATCGACGTGCCATGCCGCCCTGCGATGGTCACCGTGCGCACCACGTCGTCGGCCGACCGCGGCAGCACGACTCCGAGCGGCGCGATCTCGTAGACGCTGGCGTCGGTCGAGTACATCGCCCGTGTCAGACGGTCGAACCGCACCTCGCCGTCCACGGCGGCCGCGAGATCGCGCGCGATCGCGGGCGGCTGGTCGGCGGGCCGGGCGCCTGCCGCGCTCACTGACTGTGGCCCCGGGCGGTGATGGGCCACACGTGCTCGACGCGGTCGCCGCGCAGCACGTGGAAGCGATCGTACAAGTTGACCGTCGGATCGCAGTGCGGCGGTACGAACGCGATGCGGTCGCCGACGTTGATCGCGCGCGCCGCCGCGCCGAGGTCGAGGCGGCCGTGCTCGTCCCCGGCCCAGGCGTAGACGACGCCGGGGGCGTCGAGGGGCTCGGGGGTGAACGGCCGATCGGTGGCGAAGGCCTTGTAGCCGCCATCGACGATCGCGCTGTCGCCGTGCCGCGAGACCACGGTGGTCAGCACCGACAGCGCGCGGCCGAACTCGGCATAGGGGGCGCCGTCGCTGCCGCCGATGCGGCCGTAGTCCACGTCCATGAACAGGAAGCTGCCCGGTTGCAACTCGGTGATCCCCGCGATCGCGGCGTCGATCGCGTAGGTACCGGTCGAGCCGGCCGAGACCATGGGGCAGGTGATGCCGCTCCACCCGATGCGGGTGGCCGTCTCGACGGCCTGGGCCATCGTGTCCTCGGTGCGCGCCTGGCGGGCCGCGAACGGCGCGGTGTGCGAGGCCTCGGCGTCGTAGGCCTGCAGGCCGGCGAACCGCACGTGCGGCAGCGAGGCGATCATCCGCGCCAGCTGGGCGGCGGGGTCGCCGGGGGCCACGCCGGTGCGGCCGAAGAACAGGTCGACGGCGAGCGGCACGACGAGGCCGGCGGCCCACGCCGCCTCGTTGAACTCGCGCACGTTCTCGGCCGCGTCGACGCAGTAGATGGTGTCGGGCGCCTGCTGGCTGAGCCCGATCGCCCGCGCGATCTTCGCCGCGCCGATGACCGGCGTCGTGACGAGCAGCCCGCGCAGGCCCGCTGCCGCGAAGACCTCCGCCTCGCTCAGCTTCGCCGCGCAGATGCCCAGCGCGCCCGCGGCGACGAGCCGGTGCGCGATCTCCGGGCACTTGTGCGTCTTGCCGTGCGGCCGGAAGCCGCGCCGGCGCTCGGCCAGATACCAGGCCATCTTCGCGATGTTGGCGTCGAGGATGTCGAGATCGATCAGCAGGGCCGGGGTGGGAATCTCGTCGCGCAACACCGGGGGATCATACGGCAGGTTCCGCGGGCAGTGCCGGTGCCGTTGCCATATACTCGGCACGATCTGGGGAAGGGGGGCGCATGAACCGCGAGGACATCGTCGCCTTGTTCGCCCGTCGCGAGGCCGCGTGGCGCCGCCACGATGCCGCCGCGCTCGCGGCCGATCACGCCGAGGACGGCGTCGCCGAGAGCCCGATGCAGGGCCGGCTCGAGGGCCGCCGCCGCATCGCCGAGAGCTACGACTACTGGTTCACGGCCTTCCCCGACCTCGCCTACACCGTGCGCGAGCTGGTCATCGACGGCGATCGCGTCGCGCAGTTCTTCGGCATCCGCGCGACCCAGACCGCGCCGTTCGGCGGCGTGCCCGCCACCGGCCGCCGCATCGACTTCGGCGGCGTCTGCCTGTTCCGGCTCAGCGCCGATGGGTTGTTCGTCCACGAGCAGCGGCTGTACGACGTCAGCGGCGTGCTCCTGCAACTGGGCGTGCTGAAGATGAAGGAGGCGGGTTAGGTGTCGAAGCTGTCGACCGCGGCCTCGACCGACGGGTACGCATCGAAGACGGTGATCAGACGAGTCATGACGAGCAGATCGTTCATGCGCTGTCCGGCGTTGGCGAGCTTGAGGGCGGTCCCGGCGCGGATGGCGCGGAGCTGGCAGGCGACCAGCTCGCCGAGCGCCGTGCTGTCCAGGTATTCCAGGTCGGCGAAGTTGAAGACGACGCGGCGGCGCCCCTCCTCGAGGAGCGCAGCCATGGCCTGACGCAGGGCGCCGTCGGTGTCCGTGGCCCGGCCCGAGAAATCGACCACGGTCACGTCGCCGAGTTGACGCGTGACAAGCTGCATCGGCGTAAGCCCGCGCGGGCGCCGGACAGGGTCGTCGGCGCGGACCGCGCCCGCGGTCAGCGCCGACCGCTACTGGTCCTGGGCGAAGCTCGCGAGGGCGGCCTCCTCCGAATCGTGCGAGTCGAAGACCGCGAGCAGCTTCGTCATCACCAGCAGGTCCTGCAGGCGCTTGCCGATGTTGGCCAGCTTCAGGGTGCTGCCGGCCCGGGACGCGGCGCTGTGCGAGGCGACCATCTCGCCCAGCCCGGCGCTGTCGACGTAACTCAGGTCGCCGACGTTGAGGATGATCTTCTTCTGGCCCTGGAAGACCAGACTCGTCACCTTGTCCTTGAGCCGCCCCGCCCCTTCGCCGGCGGCGAACTTGCCGGCGAGGTCGATGATGGTGATTTCGCCGACTTTCCGCTCCGACATCTGCATGATCTGCCCCCGCCATTCCAGCCGCCGCGTCCGGTTCGCTGAAATCCTAGTGGATTCCGCACCCGGTCGCTAGAGAATCCTCGACCAGAGGGCCTGGGGGAAGTCGCCGGCGCGCTGCCGCATCCCGTTCCGCGCAAAGCTCTGGATGGCGGCGGCCTCCGACCGGTGTGACTCGAACACCGTCAGCAGCTTGGTCAGCACCAGCAGGTCCTGCATCCGGTAGCCCGCATTGGCGAGCTTGATCACGCTGCCGCCGCGCTCGGCCGTCAGGTGACAGGCCACCAGCTCGCCGAGCCCGGAGCTGTCCACGTAGGTCACGTCGGCCAGGTTCAGCACGATGTGCTTGCGGCCCGCCGTCACCAGGCGGCCGATCACCTCCTTGACCCGTCCGGGACCGTCGGTGAGCGTGAGTTTGCCGGCCACATCCACCACCGCGACATCCCCGACCACTCGATCACTGATCCGCATGAGAGCCTCCGTCGTTCACAGCCGTTTAGACGGACACGCTCCCGGTTCTACTTTTCGCGAGTGTAAACAGTGCCCATCGGTTCGTAGAAAAACGGAGGCCGGCGGCAAGTTGACCGTTATTGTCGCTTCCTGTCAGTGCGCTCAGGCCAGAGCTGGACGTCCGGGCGCCCACCGCTCGAGGTGCTCGAAGTCACCGGCGGCCCGTAGCGGCAGGCCATCGGCGTCGGGTGCGGCTGCCAGCTGGAGGCCCACCGGCAACCCGTTCGCGTCTGCCCCGCAGGGACGGTGAGAGCTGGCGTGCGCGCCGCGTTGAACGGCCAGGTGTTCGCAGAAGGACGCCGCCGGCAATGGGGCCGTCGATGAGCGGCGCCGTCCCCGGCACCGTGGGCGTCAGGATGAGATCCAGGTCCGCGAACCGCTCGCGCACCGACCGCTGGTCGTCGCGCAACGCACGGTTCGCGGCCGCCCGCTCGAGTCCGGTCGGTACGGGCGCCTCGAAGCGCGACGTCCCGAAGAACGGGTGGATGGTCGTCACACCGCCGCCCAGCTCGTGGGTGTTGGTCTCGAACAGATCCTTGTGCGCAATCGGGACGCCGTCGAGGTCGCCGCGGCCCAGCGCGATCAAGACGTCGCGTCGCGTGATCATGTCGTCAGCGGGCGCAAGAATTCAGGACGGCAACGCCGGTCGCGATCGTAGCATTGGGGCGGCCGCGCGCCGGATGTCCGGACGCGGCGAGATTGGAGGGACTGCACGAGATGCGCGCATCGCGATGGTTGGTCCTTGCGCTCGGTGTCGCGGCGCTGCCGGCGCCCGCGGCGGCGGACACCGCGGACCGGTTGCTCCAGCTCGTCGCGATTCCCGCGGTCGCCGGGTACGAACAGGACATGCGCGAGGCCATCGAGATGCTGCTGCCGCCGGGGGCACGCGTGCGCGCCGACAACCTCGGCAACATCGTCCTGCGCACGGGCAACGGTTCGCCGCACACGCTGGTTGTCGCCCCGCTCGACGAAAGCGGGCTTGTCGTGTCGGCCATCACGGACGAGGGTTACCTGCGCGTGCATCGGCACACGACGGCGCCGGTGGCGCCGCTGTCGACGCAGTACGTCGTCGGTCAGCCGGTCGTCGTCCGCACGGCGGCAGGGCGCCTGGTGCCCGGCGTGACCGCCACACCGTCCACGCACCTCCGCGGCTTCCGCGACCGCGAGGACGAAGCGCGGATTCGAACCCTGGACGATATCTGGATCGACGTGGGCGTCGAGTCGCGGGCGGAGGCCGCCGCACTCGGGGTCCGCCTGCTCGATAGCGTGTCGCTGCGCGAGCGGGCGACGCGGCTGGCCGGCGGGCGGGTGAGCGGCGTCGGCGCGGCGGGCCGTGCGGCGGCGCTGGCGCTGGCCGAGGTGGTTCGGCGCAGCACCGGCCGCGGGGCCGCCGGCAGCGTGACGCTGGCGTGGATGGCGCAGTCCGAGTACGGCCAGCGCGGCCTCCTGCGCCTGCTGGAGACGCACGCACCCGATCGCCTGGTGATCGTGCGCAGCGCGCCCCCGCCGACGCCGGCCGCCGGCGAGCGGTTGGCCGCCGGCCCGCTGGTCGCCGCCGGCGACGCCTGGTTCGCCGACGCGGCGCGGGCGGCGCGGATCGCGGTGCAGCCCGTCGCGCCCGCGCGCCTGCCGGTCACGCTGCCGGAGCGGTGGCAGGCACTGCCGCTGCACGTCGCCGCCGTCCCCGTCCTCTTCGCGCAGACTCCGGGGGAAACCGTGGACGCCCGCGACGTGGACGCACTGGCCGCGCTCGTCGCCGCCGCGGCCGGCCTCGGAGCGCTCGGCGAGCCCGAGGCTGCACCGACGCCGCCGAGTGCCTCGACCAGCCCCGCGGCGCCGGCGGCGCGCGAACCGGACCCGCTGTTCGACGTGCTGCGACCCCTCATCGACTCCTACGGCGTGTCCGGCCACGAAGCGCCGGTGCGCGAACAGGTGCTGCGGCACATGCCGGCGTGGGCCAGGCCGCAGGTGGACGATCGCGGGAACGTGACCGTGAGCGTCGGCGCCGGCGGCAAGGCCCTTGTCTTCGTCGCGCACATGGACGAGGTCGGCTTCGAGATCACGGAGATCGCGTCCGATGGCAGCGCGTCGATGCGAACGCGGGGCGGCATGTATCTGTCGGTGTACGAGGCGCACCCGGTGATGGTGGTCACGGCGAATGGCCTGGTCCCCGCCCTGATCACGCCGCGCGCCGGCTACGCGACCGCGACGGAATCGCAGCCGCAGGTGGGCCAGTTGGCGCTGTACTTCGGCACCGACACGGCGGCCGGGACCGCGGCGTTGGGTGTGGCCGTGGGGCAGAGCGCGACCGTCCGCAAGCAGTTCACGCCGCTCGGCGGCCACCGGGCCACCGGCCGTTCGATGGACGATCGCACCGGATCCGCCGCGCTGCTCCTCGCGCTGCAGCGGCTGGATCCGGACCGCGTCCCCAACCAGGTGACGTTTGCGTGGACGGTCGAGGAGGAAACCGGACTGGCCGGTGCCGCGCATCTTGCGACCCGGCTCAAGCCGGATACCGCCTTTGCGGTGGATACGTTCGTATCCAGCGACACGGCGGTGGACGTTCAGCGACTCGCCGGCGCCCCCCTCGGCGGCGGCGCCGTCCTGCGCGTCCTCGACAGCCGCACCATCGTCCCGCCCGGCGTGGTCGATCGCATTGTCGCGGTCGCGCGCGAGGACGGCATCCCGCTGCAGCTCGGGACCACCAGCGGCGGGACCGACGCGTCGGCGTTCAGCGCGGGCGGCGCCATCGACGCCGGGTTGTCGTGGCCCGGACGCTACTCGCACTCGCCGGTCGAGGTGATGGACCGGCGCGATCTCGAGGCCCTCGTGCGGCTGATCGTGGCCCTTGCGGCGCGCTACTGATCGAGCCGATGACGCGGACCATTGCGCCCTACGGAACCTGGCCGTCGCCGCTGACCGCCGCGCGGGTGACCGCTGGCAAGCTGCGGTTCGATCACCTGGTGGTCGACGAGGACGACTTGTACTGGGCCGAGGGCCGCGCCTCCGAGGGCGGCCGCTCCGTGATCGTCCGGCGCACCCGCGAGGGACGCCTGATGGACATCACCCCGCCCGGCTTCAACGTCCGCAGCCGCGTCCACGAGTACGGCGGCGCCGCCTATACCGTGCATCGCGGCACCGTCTACTTCTCCCACTTCGACGACCAGCGGGTGTATCGCCAGCAACCCGGAGGGACGCCAGAGCCGATCACGGCAGCCGGGTGCTTCTATGCCGACTGCCGCGTCGATGCCCGGCGGGACCGCCTGATCGGCGTGCGCGAGGACCACACGCGCGGCGCCAACCCGTCGCCGGCCGAGCGGGCGCACGACCGTCCGGAGGGATCGATCGCCGAGCCGGTGAATGCGATCGTCTCGCTCGCGTGCGACGGCCGCTGCGAGCAGGTGCTGGTAGAGGGCGCTGACTTCTATTCCGATCCCGTCCTCGACCGCGCCGGCGCGCGCATGGCGTGGCTGCAGTGGAACCATCCGAACATGCCATGGGACGGCACCGAGCTGTGGGTGGCCGACGTCACCGCGGCGGGCGCGGTGACCGGTGGCGTCCGGGTCGCCGGCGGGGCCGATGAATCGATCTTCCAGCCGGAATGGTCGCCCGACGGGCAGCTCTATTTCGTCTCCGATCGCACCGGCTGGTGGAACCTGCACCGTGCCACGGAAAGCGGGGGCCGTGGCCGCGTCGAGGCCGTCCTGCCGCGCGCGGCGGAGTTTGGCAAGCCGCAATGGACGTTCACCCAGACGACCTACGCGTTCATCGACGCCGACCGGCTGGTGGCGACGTACACGGAACGTGGCCGCTGGCACGCGCTGCTCCTGCACACGCGCACCGGCATCGCCGATCTGCTGCCGTTGACCATGGAGCCGCTCGAGAGCCTGCGCGCCACCGCACGGGACTTGTTCTTCATCGGCGGATCGGCCAGACATCCCGTGGCGATCGTGACCGTGCCGGTCGCGGCGGGCGCCGGGTCGGCGCCCCCCGTGGGCGAAGCAGTGATTCGCTCCTCCCGCGCCGAACGCATCGAGGCGCCCTGGATCGCGCCGGGCCAGCCGATCACCTTCGAGTCCGATGGCCGCCCGGTCCACGCGTTCCACTACGCCCCGACCAACCCCGGCTGTGTCGCGCCGGCGGGCGAGCGACCCCCGCTGCTCGTGCTCAGTCACGGCGGTCCGACCGGCGCCACCTCCGACATCCTCGACGACGAGGTGCAGTTCTGGACCAGCCGCGGGTTTGCCGTCCTCGACGTGAACTACAGCGGCAGCACGGGCTATGGCCGGGCGTATCGCGAGCGCCTGAACGGCGCCTGGGGCATTGCCGACGTCGCCGACTGCGTGAACGGCGCGCGCCACCTTGTCGCCACGGGCCACGCGGACGCCGGGCGCCTCATCATCCGCGGCGGCAGCGCCGGCGGCTACACCACGCTGGCGGCCCTGACGTTTCACGACACCTTCCGGGCCGGCGCCAGCTACTACGGCATCAGCGATATCGAAGTGCTCGCCCGCGACACGCACAAGTTCGAATCGCGCTACCTCGACTCGCTGGTGGGCCCCTATCCCGCGGCCCGCGAGCGCTACCGCGAGCGGTCGCCGATCCATCACACCGCCCGGCTGTCGTGCGCGCTGATCCTCTTCCAGGGGCTCGAGGACAAGGTCGTGCCCCCGAACCAGTCCGAGATGATGGCCGCCGCGGTCCGGCAGCGCGGACTGCCCGTGGCGTACGTCGCCTTTCCCGGCGAGCAGCACGGCTTCCGCAATGCGGCGAACATTGTTCGCAGCCTCGAGGCTGAACTATTCTTCTACGGTGCGGTGTTCGGGTTCACGCCGGCGGATCCGATCGCGCCGGTCGCCATCGACAACCTGGGCTGACCGTGGCCACCGCCCCGGGGCAGACCCGCGACGTTCACTGACGAGCCGGTCCCGATTGCTGCCATGATCGTCAAACGCTTCTTCGAACCCGCGCTCGCCCAGACGAGCTATCTGATCGGTTGCGGAATGGCCGGCGAGGCCATCGTCATCGACCCGCATCGCGACGCCGACCTCTACATCACCGCCGCCGGCGCGCACGATCTCCGCATCACTCACGTCACCGAGACGCACATCCACGCCGATTTTCTCTCCGGCAGCCGCGAGCTGGCGCATCGCACCGGTGCCGCACTCCTGCTCTCCGACGAGGGCGACGAGGCGTGGAAGTACGCGTTCGCCGACGAGGGCCGCCTGATTCGCGGCGGCGATCGCATCACCATCGGGAATGTCGCCATCGATGTGGTGCACACGCCCGGACACACGCCGGAGCACCTGACCTTCCTGATCACCGACGGGGCGGTGGCCGATGCCCCGATTGCCGCGGCGACCGGCGACTTCATTTTCGTCGGCGACGTCGGGCGTCCCGATCTGCTGGAGCGCGCGGCGCGGGTGCAGGGCACGATGGAGCAGAGCGCGCGGACCTTGTATCGCAGTCTGCAGGCCTTCAACGAGCACGAGGAGTGGCTGCAGATCTGGCCTGGACACGGCGCCGGCTCGTCGTGCGGCAAGGGGATCTCCGCGGTCCCGCACAGCACGCTCGGCTACGAGCGGCGCTTCAACTGGGCGTTCAAGGTGAAGGACGAGGCCGATTTCGTCGCCAGCGTGTTGGCCGGGCAGCCCGATCCACCGACCTATTTCGCGACGATGAAGCGGATGAACAAGGAAGGGCCGCGCCTGCTCGACGGCTTTCCGGCGCCGCCGGGAATGGACGACGGCGATCTGGCGGCGCGCGTCTCCGCCGGCAGGATGGTCATCGATACGCGGCCCGCCGCCGCGTACGCCGAGGGGTTCCTCCCCGGCACGCTCAACCTGCCGCTGACGGGGAGCTTCCTCACCTGGGCGGGATGGCTGGTGCCGTACGACGAGGACTTCTACGTGCTCCTCGGTGAGGGGGCCGAGGGCCGGCTGCCGGAGATCGTCCGCGCCCTCGCGCTCATCGGCCTCGATCGCCTGGCGGGCTATTTCTCGCACACGGCGCTCACCCGCGTCCCGCATGCCCTCGCACGGATCCCGCAGGTCGCGCCGGCCGACATCGCCGCCCGCCGCGGCGACGGCGGACCCGTCGTCCTCGACGTTCGCCACGAGGGCGAGTGGAACAGCGGCCACCTGCCGGGCGCCGTGCACATCCCGCTCGGCCACCTCGCCGCACGGCAGTCGGAGCTGCCGCCCGACCAGCCGATCGTCACGCATTGTCAATCCGGTGCGCGGTCGGCGATTGCCGCCAGCCTGCTGCGCCGAATCGGATTCGACGACGTCAGCAACCTCGAGGGCGGCTTTGCCGCGTGGGCGCGGGAGGGCCACCCGATCGACGGCCGCTGACGCCTACAGCCCGAAGAACGCCAGCGGAATCCACCGATCCATCTTGTCGAGGTGAGGCTTGACGAGCGCCCGGTTCCGCTCGGGCACGTCCGGGGCCGGCACCCGGGGTGCACCGATGCTTTCGATCCCGGTGCCGTCGCGGACGGCGCGCTCGAGCTTGTCGAGGTCCACCATCGAGGTGACTTCCATCCCGGCTGCCCGGAACACGCGATCGCGCACCCAGGAATACTCGGCCTGCGAGAACCCCTCCTGGTTGAGCGCGTCGACCTGGTAGCGCCGCGCCTCGACGAAGACATTGGCGAGCTCGGAGAGCGCGCCGAGCACTTCGCTGACGCTGGGCGGCGGGCGATTGCCGGCGTCCCCTTTCAAATGTTCGTACTTGGCCTCGATCGCCTCGAAGCGCTGTCCGAGCGCGGTCCGCACGGTGTCCTGCACCCGCGCGAACCGGGCGACCTGCGCCTCGGTGAGCTCGCCGCTCTCGGGCGGGGCATGCGGCGCGGTGTTGGCGATCTGCTTTTCCAGCTCGTCGAGCGCGCGCATCTGCTGCAGGTAGCCGCGCGCGTTGTCGAGCACCGGGCTGGCGGCGCGGTAGAGGAAAAATCCGCCCACCGCCACGGCAATGGCGCCGAGCACCGCGACGACGAGGCAGCCGCCGAGCAGCTTCTTCACGCCGGGAGAGGGTACTCCAAAACCCGGCAGCCTCCTCGTTGCCGGTCTACCGCTTGTTGATGCGCAGTCCGCCGTTCGTCGTCCGCACTCGCACCGGCGGGCCGCCGGCGCCGAGTGTCGTCGAGATGCCCTGCCGCGGCGACAGCTCGCCCTGGATGGTCATGGGAAAATCGGTGCGGAAGCCGCCATTCACGGTGCGGGTCGTCAGGTCAGCGTTGTAGCCCTCGGGAATCGACAGATCGACGCCGCCGTTCGACGTCTCCACGTCCAGGCCGGCGCCGTCCCAGCGATCGCCGTGAAGCGTGACCTGCAGCCCGCCGTTGCGCGTCTCGCCGCGGACGTCGCCGGCCAGGTCGGTGAGGCGGACGCCGCCGTTGGTGGTCTTGAAGCGCATCGTGCCCGCGACGTCGCGAATGGTGACGCCGCCGTTGTTGGCGTGCAGATCGAGATCGGTGCGGCGGGGCACGGTGATCCGGTAGCTGACCGACCACCAGGCGTGATCGCGGGTGGAAGGGCCGAGCGCGGAGACCTTGCCGCTGCCCGCCTGCACCTGCACCTCGGAGGCGAGCTGCCTGGCCGCCTCCTCGCTGCGCGCCTGCGTCGTCACCACGGCGCGGATCCGAATGTCGCTGACATCGCCGCCTTCGATGCGAATGCCGCCGTTGCGCCCGGCATCGACGGTGAGCGGCCCGGCGGGCAGCGATTCCTCGCGGACCTCGCACGTGCGGAAGTGGTCGTCATCCCAGCCGGTATCGCGGCAGGGGTCCTCGTCGGTGCGTTGAACGACGGTGACAGGGCGGGGCGCGTGCGTGACCACCCGTTCGGTCACGGCTACGCGGATCCGGGCGTCGTCGGGCGACTGCGCCGTGGCGCTCGCCGCCAGCGCGACCGCGCCGATGGCGCCGATGGCGCCGATGGTGAAGACAGAACGAAGATTCATGCCCGGCTCCTCGTGGTGGCGTCTCTCCGTCCTTGGACGAGAGCCGAGGCCGGGACGTTGGCGGGCCGATCAGCCCCGTTCCACCGGACGGGACGGATCGCTCGACCATTCACTCCAGGAGCCTGGATACAGCCGCGCGCCGTCGAGGCCGGCGTGCGCGAGGGCGAGCAGGTTGTGGCAGGCGGTCACCCCGGACCCGCAGTACATCACGACCTGGTCGGGCGGCCGGCCTGCGAGGAATCCAGACCACTGTTCGCGGAGCGCGGCAGGGTCCTTGAAGGTCTGGTCGGGCTGCAGGTTGCGCTGAAAGAAGAAGCTGCGGGCGCCCGGGATATGGCCGGCGGCCTTGTCGAGCGTCTCCTGCTCGCCGCGGAACCGCGGCTCCGCCCGCGCGTCCACCAGCAGGCGCCGCGCATCGTCGAGGCCCGCCAGCACCGCCGCGGCGTCGAGCCGCCACGGCTCGCGCGGCGCGCCGACGAACAGGGTGGGCGTCCAGTCCTCGCGCCCGCCGCGGACGGCATGGCCTTCGGCCACCCAGCGCGCGAGGCCGCCGTCGAGCACCGCCACGGCGTCGTGTCCCATGAAGCGCAGCATCCACCACAACCGCGCCGCATACATGCCGTTGTCGGCGTCGTAGGCGACCACCTGCGTGCCCGGCGCGATGCCGAGCGCGCCGAAGCGCTCGCGCATCTCACCGGCGGTGGGCAGCGGATGCCGCCCGTTGGCACCGGTGGCCGTGCCCGACAAGTCGCGGTCGAGATGCGCGTAGCGCGCGCCCGGGATATGGCCGTCGAGGTAAAGCTGCTCGCCGCGCGCCGGGCTGGCGAGATCGAAGCGGCAGTCGATGACGGCCCAGCCTGCGTCGGCGAGATGGGGCGCGAGGGTCCTCGGGTCGATCAGGGTCGTGTACACGGTTCACCACTGGCGGCGGCGGGCTCCGCCGCCGCGTCACACGTCGTCATTCGCCGCCCCGAGACTCTTGGCCAGCTGGTGGAGGAACAGCCCCACGTCGGTGACGATGCCGATGGTCTGGGTCGAGCCGCGGTCGCCGAGCTTGGTGACCACGGCGGGGTTGATGTCGACGCACACGACCGGGACCCAGGACGGCAGCATGTTGCCCACGCCGATGCTGTGCAGCATCGAGGACAGCATGATCACCATGCTCACGCCGGCGAGCGCCTCCGCGTACGCGTCCTGCGCCGCCACCAGATCCATGATCGTCTCCGGCAGCGGCCCGTCGTCGCGGATCGACCCGGCCAGCAGGTAGTGCACGCCGTGCGCGTGGCACGCGTGCATGACGCCCGAGGTCAGCACGCCGGCCGCGACGGCCTGGCCGATGCCGCCGACGCGGCGGATGGCGTTGATCGCCCGCATGTGGTTGCGGTGTCCGTGCTCGACCGGGTGGCCGGAGCCGAGATCGATCCCGAGCGAGGTGCCGGAGAGCGCGAACTCGATGTCATGGACGGCCAGGGCGTTGCCCGAGAGCAGCAGGTCGACGTAGCCGCCGCGAATGAGATCGCAGAAGTAGTCCGTGCCGCCGGTATGGACGAGGACGGGCCCGGCCACGAAGGCGATGCGGCCGCCATCCGCCTTGGTGCGCCGCATCAGGCTGGCGACGCGCGCGACCGCCGTCTCGACCCGGCGCTCGGACGACACCTCGTTGCTCATGAAGCCGAAGCTCGGCCGGTCGCGGGACTGGACGTCCGGCCGCACGCGCACGCCGTGCATCCCGCAGACGACGGGGTCGCCGGCGCGCAGGTCGCGCAGCTTGCGGCAGACCGCTCCGCCGCCGCTGACGACGATCGCGGCGTCCATCCGCTGCCCGGTCACCGGAATCCAGCGCCCGTCGAGCCGCACGTCGGTGCGGTGATTGGTCGTGGAGTAGAAGTCGTCCGGGGCGGCGCCGTCGAGGTCGGCACGGCGGAGCACCGCATCCGGCAGGCTGTCCACGTAGCAGCCGTAGGGCGACAGCTTTTCCAGCAGGTGGTCGAGCGACGGCCTGGTGCCGGCGGTGACCGTAATGCTCAGCGTCGAGGCGGCCTCGTTGGTACGGCCGACGTCGAACCGCTGGATTTCGTAGCTGGCGCCGTGTTCGACGATCGTGGTGAGGATCCCCTGCAGGTCGCCCGAGTCGATCAGGTGGCCGCGCGCTTCGACCGTCTCGGAGTACGCGGCCGCGACCGGCTCGCCCGGCGCGGGCGTCATGTGGTCGCGGCGCGCAGCCACTGGTCGGATCCTGTCGCGGGCAACGATCAGACGGCGGAGCCGCTGCCCGATTCGAGCGCCCGGATCCGCGTCTCGAGCGGCGGGTGGGTGGACATCAGCGCCATGACCTTGCGGCCGGAAATCTTCATCGTCGCCAGCGCCGGTTCGCTGTTGTCGATGAGCTGCTGGGTGCCCTGCAGCCGGCGCAACGCCGCGATCATGTTGCCGCGCCCGGCCATCGTCGCGCCGCCGGCATCGGCGCGGAACTCGCGGGCGCGCGAGAACCAGGCGACGATCATCATGCCGAGGAAGCCGAGCGCGATGTCGAGCACGATGGTGACCACGAACCCGAGGATGAAGGCGTAGCGCTCGTCCACCGCCTGGCGGACGATCGAGGCGATGATGCGCGACAAGAACAGCACGAAGGCGTTGACCACGCCCTGGATCAACGTCATCGTCACCATGTCGCCGTTGCGGATGTGCGCAACCTCGTGCGCCAGCACGCCCTCGACCTCGTCCGGCCGCATCGCGCGCAGCAGGCCCGTCGACACCGCGACGAGGCTCTTGCTCCGGCTCGGCCCGGTGGCGAACGCGTTCACCTCCGGCGAATCGTAGACGCCGACCTCCGGCATCGGCAGCTGCGCCTGCTGCGTCAGCTTCTGCACGGTGCGGTAGAGCCAATCCAGCTCGCCCTGGCCGGTTTGCCCGTCGACCAGCTGTACCCCCATCGCGCGCTTGGCCATCCAGCGCGAGATCGCCAGCGACAGCAGGGCGCCGCCCATGCCCCACACGAAGCAGAACACCATCAGGGCGCCGTAGTTCACCCCGCCGCCCGGGGCGATGTAGCCGGACACGCCGAGCAGGCCGAGCACGATCGAAAGGGTGACCATGATCGCCAGGTTGGTGGCGAGGAAGAGGAGGATCCGCTTGCTCATGATGAACTCAGTTTACCAAACCGGCGGGCGCCCCGTTCCGGGGCGGTCCGCGGCCCGCCGCCGGCCCGCCCTGACGCTGGCCGCCGACCCTGATATATTCGCGGCGTGCCGGTCTTCAAGCGGGTGACGCCGACGCATGTGCACGTACGGACCCCGATCATGATCGGGGTCATCTTCGTGCTGGTCGTCGTCCTCTCGGCGGTCTGCTACTACCGGGTGGGAGGCATATGAGCGGCGCCCCCCGGCACGCCGGTCTCGCCGCGCCGGCGCTCCGACACCGCTCCCGCCTGGAGGCACCATGGGCCTGACGCTGCTCTGCATCGCCAGCTATCACAAGGGGTTCGAGTTCCTCCGCGAGGCGAAGCGGCAGGGCTGCCGCGTCCTGCTGGTCACCTCCGCCAGCCTGCGCGACGCGGACTGGCCCCGCGAAAGCCTCGACGAGGTCTTCTATGTCGACGACGACAAGAAGCGGTGGAAGCTGGACGATCTGATTCTCGGGGCGTCGCACCTGGCGCGCCGCATGCCCATCGATCGGATCGTCCCGCTCGACGATTTCGATCTGGAGAAGGCCTCGGCCCTGCGCGAGCACCTGCGCGTCCCCGGCATGGGCGAAACGACGATGCGGCACTTTCGCGACAAGCTCGCGATGCGCATGAAGGCGGCGGCGGAGGGGCTGCCGGTGCCGGCGTTCGTGCACGTGCTGAACGACGACCGGCTGCGCGAGTTCTGCGCCCGCGTGCCGCCGCCCTGGTTCCTGAAGCCGCGCCACCAGGCCGGCGCCATCGGCATCCGCCGCGTGAACACCGAGGACGAGATGTGGTCCGCCACCGACGCGCTCGGCGACGAGCGGTCCTACTACCTGCTCGAGGAATACGTCGCCGGCGACGTCTGCCACGTGGACTCGATCGTCTACGAGCGCGAGGTGCGCGCGGCGGTGGCGAGCCAGTACGGCACCCCGCCGTTCGACGTCTCGCATGGCGGCGGCGTCTTCACGACCCGCCTGATGGACCGGGAGGCCACCGCAACGGCCGAACTGCTGGACCTGAACCGCCGCCTGCTGGCCGCGCTCGGCCTGGTGCGCGGCGTCTCGCACAGCGAGTACATCCGCGGCGCCAACGGGCGGCTGGTGTTCCTCGAGACGTCGGCGCGGGTCGGCGGGGCGCACATCGCCGACCTGGTGGAGGCCGCCACCGGCGTCAACATGTGGGCGGAGTGGGCCCGGATCGAGGTCGCCGGCGGTGACGCGCCTTATCAGGTGCCGCCCATGCGCGACGATTACGCGGGCCTGCTCGTGTCGCTCGCCCGGCAGGAGTCGCCGGACCTCGGCGCCTACGACGATCCGGAGGTCGTGTGGCGACTGGCGAAGCCCAACCATGCGGGACTGATCGTGCGCTCGCCGAGCCTGGCGCGCGTGGACCAACTGCTGGCGAGTTACGCCGAGCGGTTCAAGGCCGATTTCGTCGCGTCCCTCCCGGCGGCGCTGACGCCGTTCGACTAGCCGCGGCGATCTGCCCCGTGGATGCGGCGAAATCGACGGTGCGAGCGTCTAACCTGCCATGCGCATCCTGTTGATCCTGGCCCTGCTGGCCGCCCCGTCCCTCGACCCGTCCCTTCTGTCCGGAGCCCTGCGGCAGACCGGCGTCGGCGAGTGGCACCAGTGGCGCGGTCCCAACCGGGACGGCCATTCGGCCGAGACCAACCTGCTGGGCGAGTGGCCGGCCGACGGCCCGCCACGGCTCTGGCACGCCACCGGAGCGGGCACGGGCTTTTCGTCGTTCTCCGCGTCAAGTGGCAGGTTATTCACGATGGGCTCGCGCGGCAGCGTCGAGTACGTCGTCGCGTTCGACGCCGCCTCGGGCAGGCGGCTCTGGGAAACGGCGGGGGGACAGCGCTTCCGCAACGACATGGGCGACGGTCCACGCAGCACGCCGACGGTCGATGGCGATCGCGTCTATGCGTTCGGCGGCTCCGGCGAGTTGTCGTGCCTGCTGGCAGCCACCGGCCAGAAGCTGTGGTCCGTGAATGTCGTCGAGCGCTTCGGCGGGACCATCCCCAACTGGGGTTACAGCGAATCGCCGCTCGTCGTCGGCGACCGCATCGTCCTCAACGCCGGCGGACGGCTCGCCTCGATCGTCGCCCTGGACAAACAGGACGGCAAGACGCTGTGGCAGAGTCCCGGCGCCGGCGCGGGGTATTCGTCGCCGATTCTGCTGCGCACGGGCAGCCTGCAGCAGGTCGTCTTCTTCACCGGCGAGCGCGCGGTGGCGGTGGACCCGCGCGATGGGCGGGTGCTGTGGACCTACGACCGCGCCTCGAATCGCACCGCCAACATCGCCACGCCCATCGTGCGCGGCAACCGCGTGTTCCTGTCGTCGGATTACGGGACCGGCGCGGCGCTGCTGGAAGTCCGGGCGGCGGGGAACATCGCCTCGGCCCGGGAAGTCTATTTCACGCGCGAGATGCGCAATCACCACGCCTCGGCGGTCGTGGTCGGCGACCACCTCTACGGATTCTCGAGCAGCATCCTGACCGCGCTGTCGTTCGACACCGGCCAGATGGCGTGGCGCGACCGCAGCGTCGGCAAAGGCTCGATCATCTATGGGGACGACCGCTTGTATCTCTTCAGCGAGGGCGGCGTGGTCGGGCTGGCGGAGGCGACTCCCACCGCCTACCGCCAGCGCGGGCGCTTCACGATCCAGGCGGCAGGTCCGCCGACCTGGAGCCATCCCATCATCAGCCGCGGCGCCTTGATCCTCCGGGATCAGGACAACGTGTACACGTACGACATCAGGGACACGACAACCAGCCAGTAGGGGCGGGGCCACGCTGGCCCCGCCATCGTCGGTCACACACCGTCCGCGCTACTGGCCCGAGCCCTCGCTCGAGGGCGGCACGATCTTGTTGATGCGCATGTAGGTGACCAGGTTGCCGTAGTGCTCGAAGTCATGGGCGGTATTGAAGGCCAGCACCATGGCCCTGGCCTGCATGCCGCCGACGAAGAACTTGACCGTCTCCATGCCCTTCTTGTCGTCCATGCCGGCGATGACTTTCTCGCAATAGGCAAACGACTCGGCCAGCGCCTTGGACAGCGCCGCCTTGGTGGTCATCGTCTTCTCGGCGTTGAGCGGCGCCGCCTTCTCTCCCGCGGCGATGCCGCAGATCGCCATGTTGGCGTCGGCCACGTGGCCGACGATCTGCGCGAAGGTCCGGACCTCCGGGGTGGGGCGGAATTCCCACACCTTCTCCGGGACTTTCTCGGCGGTCTTCAGCAGCGATCCTTTGACGACGTCGAGCTGGCCTTTCACCGAGTCCATCAGCGGGTTGGCGGTCTGGGCGGTGACGGATGCGGGGACGAACAGCAGCGCTGCCGCCAGCGTGCCAGCCAATAAGCGGGTCATGGTTGTGTCTCCTTGAAAGGGTATCCGCTACGTTACTTCGTTTGAGCGAGCGAGAAAGTATCAGCCTGCGTCGCCGGCCGGATCGGCGATGAACTTGTAGCCGACCCCGCGGACGGTGAGCACGTGCCGCGGGTTGGCGGGATCCTCGTTCAGGAAGCGGCGCAGGCGGACGATGAAGTTGTCGATCGCGCGCGTGTCGGTGTCCTCGTGCACGTTCCAGACGTCCTCGAGGATCGCCTTGCGCGAGACCGCTCGGCCGGCGTTCTGCAGCAGGTAGTGGAGCAGGTCGGCTTCCATCAGCGTCAGGTGGTAGGGCATGGTCCCCACCCGGAGCTCCAGCGCCCCCATGTCGAGGGTATTGCCGCCGAAGGTGATGACCTCGGCGGCGGCCGGCGGCGCGGCCGGGGGCGGGGCCGATCCGGCGGCGGTGTCCGCCGGCGCCGCGCCGGCGTCGCCCTCCAGCTGACGGTTCCACGCGCTGCGCCGGAGCAGCCCGCGCACGCGCGCGAGGAGGATCGCCAGCTCGAAGGGTTTGGGCAGGTAGTCGTCGGCGCCGGACTCGAACCCGCGCAGCACGTCCTCCGGCCGCCCGCGCGCGGTGAGCATGAGGATGGGGACGAAATCCCCGCCGCGCCGCAGTGCGCCTGCCACCTCGAAGCCGTCGCGTCCCGGCAGCATGACGTCGAGCAGGACCAGGTCGAAGCGGCCCGGCTCGTCGGTCAGCCGGCGCAGCGCGACGTCGCCGTCGCCAATCACCTGCACGTCGTGCCCGTCGGCCTCGAGGTTGAAGGACAGGCCCTGCGCCAGATGGTGCTCGTCCTCGACGATCAGGATGCGCGACCGTCGCGGCGCGGCCGCCGCCCGGGTGCTCACGTGCGCACCAGACGGGGCAGTTCGACGGTGAAGGTCGCCCCCTTGCCCTCGCCGTCGCTGGCGGCGAAGACCCGGCCACCGTGTTGCTTGACGATCGAGCGCACGATGTACAGCCCCAGCCCCGTTCCCTTCACCTTGAACCCGTGCGCCTGGAAGCGGTAGAAGCGGTGGAAGATCCGCTTCAACTGGGTGCGCGGAATCCCGATGCCGCTGTCGCGAACGCGCACCCACACCGTCTCCGGCGACGGCGCGGCGACCTCGACGACGATGCGCACGGCATCGCGCGAGTACTTGACCGCGTTGTCGAGGAGGTTGGAGAGGACGGTCCGCAGCTCGTCGGCGTCGCCCTCGACGAGCAGCCCGGTGGGCGAGGCCGCGGCCACCGTGATCGTCATCGCGTCGTCGGGCAGGTGATGCCGCAGCCGCGCGTTGTCGAGCACCTCGCGCGCCAGCATCGCGAGGTCCACCGGCGAGCGGTGCTGCAGCGCCAGGCGCTGACCGGCGACGCCGGCGCGCAGGACCTGCTCCACGGTCTTCTGCAGCCGGTTGGTGTCGTCGAGCATGACGCGGTAGAACTCGCGGCGCTGCGCCTCCGACAGCTCGCGCGACTCGAGGGTCTCGAGGAACAGGCGGATCGACGCGATCGGGGTCTTGAGCTCGTGGGTGACGGCGTTGATGAACGCGTCGTGCTGGTCGTTGCGCCGGATCTCGCGGACGAGGAACACGGTGTAGACAATGATGCCGGCGATGATCAGGGCAAAGGTGAGGATGCCGAGGACGAGCGGCAGCACGCGCCGCGCGTTGACGATGATCCAGCCGATGTTCAGGCTCACCGTCGCGGCGACCAGGATCACGCACAGCGTGACGATGAGGACGGTCGCGGTGCGGCGGCGGTTCACCCGCCGATTCTAGTCAAGACGCGGGGCAGGCGAAACCGGCGGGGCGCCGCGCCGTCGCCGCCGGCGGCGGCTACTCGGCCAGCGCCGGTTCCGCCGCGGTGATGTCGACGGCGTCGTTGGTCTGCTGCGGCATCCGATGCACGTGCGCCAGCGTCGCCGCCTTGACGTCCCAGGCGAGGCCGAGGCGCTGCAGCGTGCGGATGCCGATCCAGTTGAAGTCGAACTCGTACCAGGCGAGGCCGTGGCGGGCCGAGACCGGGTGCGCGTGGTGGTTGTTGTGCCAGCCCTCGCCGAAGGTGAGCAGCGCCACCCACCAGTTGTTGGTGGAATCGTCGCGGGTCTTGAACCGGCGCGAGCCCCACAGGTGGGTCGCCGAGTTCACCAGCCAGGTGGCATGCAGCCCGAAGGTGGTGCGGAAGAACACCGCCCACAGCACGTAGGGGATGCCGCCGAAGGCGAGGAACCCGAGTCCGACGACGACCTGCGGCACCCAGTGCCAGGTGGTCAGCGCCACGTGGAAGCGGTCCTTGCTCAGGTCCGGCACGTAGCGGCGCAGCACCTCGGTGTCGTGGTGCATCGCCTTGCCGGTGAAGATCCATCCCATGTGCGCCCAGTAGGTGCCTTCACGCGGCGAATGCGGATCGCCTTCCTTGTCGGAGTACTGGTGATGGATGCGATGGGTGGCGACCCAGAAAATCGGCCCGCCCTCGAGCGCCAGCGTGCCGCAGGTCGTGAGCACGTACTCGACCCACTTCGGGGTCTTGAAGCCGCGATGGGTCAGCAGCCGGTGATAGCCCATGCCGATGCCGAACGAGCCGGCCACGATCCACATGGCCACGGCGGCGAGAATGGCGCCGGCATCGATGACGAAGAATGCGGCCACGGCGCCGACGTGAAACGCCGACATCGCGATGACCGTGATCCAGTTGACGGTCCCTTCGGACGCTTTGCGCCCGTAGAGGGCGGTAACAGGTGTCATGACCCTGGAACGGTATCAGGTCGGGCCGGGCGGCACTGTAATACTTCTGTCAGCGACGCAACTGCTTGACAGTGCACACTTTCACCGCGTCACGTACCGCCGCCAGGTCTCGACCAGCGCCGCCTCGCCGCCGCCGCCGGCGAGATAGCGTGCCGCGTAGTCGTCGAAGCGGGCGCGCTCCGCGGCCGGCAGCGGCCGCGTCAGGTGCTGACGATAGAGGACCTGGATGGCGACGAACAGCAGATCGCGGTCGTCGGGTTGTCGCGTCAGCATGGCGTTGAGGGTGTCGAGCGCCGGCGCGAACTGGCCCAGCATCGCCTGCGCGGTCACCACGCGGCGTTGCCGCGCATCGTCGCTCGGCCACGCCTCGGGGGCTTCGGCGATGAGATCGAGGGCCGCCTGGGCGTCGCCGACCCGGAGCGTCGCGTCCACCAGCAGCGGATAGACTGCCCGGCCGCCGGTCAGCAGCGACATCTGCCACGCGCCGACCGCGTCGGTGTCGCGGCCGCTGGCCGCGTGCACCGCGCCGAGATAGAACGCGGCGCCGAGAAAGTCCGACGCCCCCTTGAGCGCGATCTGGAACCACGCCGCGGCTTGCGGGTACTGCTGCTGCTGCAATTGGCCGAGGCCGCGGATGAAGGCCAGCGTCGGCTCGTCGCCGGCCGGCGTACGGCCGTCGGCGGGCGGGGCCTCGAAGACGCCGTCCCGCGCACGGCGGACGACGGCGGCGCTCGACGCCGAGACCGGGTGCGATTGCTGCAGGTCGTCGAGGAATCCGCGCACGATGTCCGGCCGCAAGTACGTCCGCGACGGCGAATCGCGTGACCGGCGCGACGATGCGGGCCAACGGCAGCGGCGCCGGCGCCTCGTCCCCCTCGATGCGCGCGGCGATCGGCGACGCGTCGGTGGCGGCCGCCACCGGGGCGAGCCGGAACGATCGGGTGACCTGCGCCTCCGGGTGCCCGGGCAGGGCGACCACGGCGCGGGCGACGTACTCGCCCGGCGGCAGGATGCCCAGCTCGAGCGTCGCCACGAACCCGCGCTGGCCCGCCGACCGTGTCACCGACTCGGCATCGGCGCGGACCAGCGCCGGCGACCGCTCCGACTCGGCCACCTCCACCGCCACCCGCGTCGCGGCGAGGCGCCCGCCGTCGGCGCCGGCCAGCTCGAGCAGCGCCGACATGGTTTCGCTGTAGATCACGGCCGAGGGCACGGGCCGCGGCGCGCCACCGGGCTCGACTTCCGAGGTGAGGATCAGATCGGATGCGCGCAGCGCATCACCGACCAGGGGAGTGAGCCGGGCGTCGAGCGTGTGGTGCACGCTGCCGGCGGCGCCATTGGCCCCGATCGCCGCCAGCCGCAGCGTGTACTCGCCGGGCGGCAGCAGGGTCGAGGTCACCAGCAGCCGCGGCGTCTGCGTGCGCTCGCTCGCCGGCGCCAGCGGGGTGGGCCGCATGTTGTCCACCACGATGTTGTCGTCCTTGTCGATGATGATGAGGCCGACCGGCCACTCCGCGGGATCCGACGCCGCTTCGCCGATCTCCGCCGTCACGATGACGCGGACGCGCCCGTCGTCGGCGTTGGCGACCGAGTAGGTGGCGACGCGGATGGGCAGGCCCGCCGTGGGCAGCGGCGCGCTGAGCAGGGCCTTGATCTGCTCGCCGGGCGGCAGCGTCGCGGCGGCGGCGGCGCCCGCCGGGTCGGCGACGGCGTAGGTGGATCGCGCGCGTACGGTGAGGCCGCGCCGCCGCACCTCGACCTTGATGCGCCGGTCGCGCGACGTGCGGTCGGCCTCGGTCGGCTCGAACGAGAGCAGGTAGTAGCCGGACAGCTCCCGCCCGATGCGATCGAACACGCCGGCGCTGCCGGCGCTGACCTTGTAGTACGAGCCGCGGGTGCGGCCGGCGATCTCCTCGAGTCCCTCCGCCAGCAGCTGCTCGTGCTGCAGGTTGCCGACCACCGCCGGCGTATCCATGTCGAAGAGCGACTCGTCGGGCTGGACGACGAAGAAGCTGACCCGCGCCTGCGCCGCCAGCCGGGCGATGGTGGTCAGGTCGTTGCGATCGCGGCCGAGATACAACCCTTCGCTGAGGAGCACGATGTTGACCGGCGCGCGCAGCGTGGACAAGCGGGCGATCAACTGCTCGAGCGAGGAGATCGAGTAGCGGGTCCGTGCCCCGGCTTCGTCGATCATGCCGCGGGCCTGGATCTCCAGCTCGCGCACGCACGCTTCCTGGCCGAAGGCGTTGCCGACGCCCACTTCGCGGCTGCCGCATTCGCGGCGGATGACCTGCTCCCATACGATCTGGTCGTTGCGCTCGAAGGCCGCCGCCTCGCTCAGCCGGACCTTGTCCATCTTGCGCGGCGGCGCCATCCCCATCGGCACGCTCAACGCGCGGCGCACGCGGTTGCGATCGGTCGTGAACTCGACCCCGCCGCGCCCGGTGGGCAGGCGGGACAGGCCGACCAGGTCGCCGGCCGGGAGGCTGTTCATCACCCGCTCCGCCGTGCGCAGGACGGCGGTCGCGCTGCCCGGCCGCAGGTAGTTCTCGTCGACGACGAAGAGCAGCAGCCGCCCGCTCGACGTGCTGTCGTTGCTGCTGACGTCGGCGAGGCGCGGCACCTCGGGGACCGCGGTCGTCCCGATCGACGAGATGAACTGCACCGTGTGCACGCTGCGCGCCTGTCCGTTGACCGTGAGCGAGAAGTCGGTCGCGGTCAGGTCCTTGACCGGCACGCCGTCGCTGCTGACCACGGTGACGTCGACGAGCACGACATCGGCACGGGTCTCGAACTGCGGCTGCCCGGGCGGCGCCGCCGGCGGCGGCGGAGCCTGACTGGCCGACACCAGGCAGCCCGCGAGCACCCAGAGAACGCCGCCCGCACGTCGTGTGGATATTGTCGGCATGACAGACCTACTTTTCCGGTGCACGATACCCTTGCCGCGCGCGTACCTTGTACGGCTGGCTGCGCAGTTCGACCGCGATTTCGCGCCAGCCGCCGTCGCGCCGGGGATTGGTGCTCTGGTAGCCAATCAGGTACTGGTTGGCCAGCTCCTCGAGAATCTCGGCAAACGGCCGATCGAGGTCATCGCTGCGCTCGACGAACAGCGCCCGCCCGCCGCTCAGGTCGACGAGGCGCTCGATGCCGCTCTTCAGCTCGGCGTTACGCGCCCCGCGGCCGAGCGCCACCATGAACAGGGTCGCGTCGCTGGCGCGCACCGCCTGTTCGACCGATGCCAGCGTGGCGTGACTCGTGCGGTCGTCGCCGTCGCTGAACACGACCAGCACGCGCCGCCCAGGCTGGTTCGACAGCTGCTGCACGCCGCGCACGATGACGTCGTAGAGCGCGGTGCCGCCCCACGGCGCCAGCCGGTCCACCGCGCGCAGCCGCTGCGCCGCGGCAGTCTCGCGCCGGGTCAGCGTGAACAGGTTGTCGTTGAATGCCGTCAGCGTCACCTGGTCGCTCGGTCCGAGCGCGGCCAGGAACTTCTTCACCGCCGTCTTCAGCTGCGGCATCGCCGGGCCCATGCTCTCGCTGACGTCCACGGCAATCACCATCTCGAGCGGCGACCCTTCCGAGGAGAAGTGGGTAATCGCCTGCAGCACGCCGTCTTCGAGCACGCGGAACTCCGCTGCCGGGACGCCCTTGAGGAAGCGACCCCGGTCCGAGACCACCGCCGTCACCTGCACGACTTCGACGCTCACCGCATCGACGATGTCCAGCCCCTTGGTGCGGACACTCGAGACGAGGCGTCCGCCGCCGGTGAGCTCGGCCACCACCCGCACCACGTGCTCCCGGATGCTGGCGCCGGCATCCCACGGGCACTCGGCCCGCGCCGGATCCGTCACCGTGCACACCAGCTGCCCGTCGGCGTAGAACATCACCCGCCCGACGGACCGTGCCAGCCGCGCCGGCTCGACGACCGCGCGCAGCCGCACCGCGCCGACCACATACGAGTCGGGCTGCGGAGCGACGATGCGCACGGCGAGGTCGCCGCTCGCGGCGCCGGGCTGCCGGGCATCCACTCCGCCTGGCGGGGCACCGGCGCCTGCCGCCACCGCGATCGTCACGACGCACCCCGTGATCAAGCCTCTCATCGGGTCCTGAGCAATCCCGTGCCGGCGAGGGCGGCGACATAGTCCTCGATCCGGGTGGCGGGCAGCGCCTCGGCCTGCAGCCGCATCCGCCACCAATCGTCGGTGAAGCGCACCTGCACGTCGTGCCAATAGTCGTTCACCGCGAAGGCCAGCAGCGCGGGCACGATCAGCGCCGGCAGCTTCAGCCGTGCCGTTTCTTCGACCAGGCGCAGCGTGAGGTCCGGCATCTGCGTGGCGATCTGACCCAGCTCCGATCGTCCGGCGTAATCCTCCCAGGGCACCGGCGCCGGCATGGCGGTCGACCACCGGCCATCGATGCCGCCGGCGGCCATGCCCCAGCGATCGATGCGCGGCCGCGGCAGCGCCGGCCGTCCGAGCCAGAGCAGGTCGCGCACGGCGAAGATGGCCGCCAGGCCGTCCGGCTGCCGCGAGGCGATCCAGGGCAGGAGCTGGCGCGTGACGGCGGACACGCCCGCTTCGTCCGCCAGCGCGTCGATCGCCGCGAGGTCGGCGCCGGCGCCGGCGACGCGCTGCCGGCCGCGGGCGATGGCGGCCGCGAGCTCGTCGCGATCGGCGTCGGCCAGGTCGAGGGGCACCAGGGCCACCACGGTACGCGCCAGGGTCGCGAGATCGTTCAGCGTCAGCGTCGGCGCCGGCGGCATCTGCTCGTCAGATACGCGCCTGAGCGCCAGGCGCGCCAGACCGAGGTCGAGACCGATCAGCGCGCCCTCCACACGCCACGCGCCGAGCCCCTGGCGCTCTTCCGGGGGCGCCCACGGTCGCAGTTCGCGGACCGTGGCCGGTCCGCTCAAACCCAGGTCGTGCCGCGTCGCCACCTCGCGGCTCAGCGTCACCGCTCCGTCCCCGGCACCGAGCGCCGGCGCGTAGACGAGAGCGGTCAGCGCGGCCGCCAGATCATCCGGCTTGCCGCTCTCCAGCGCCCGGTCGAGGCCCGGCGACGGAAGCTGCGCCCGCACGGCGCGGATGCGGTCGCCCTCCGCGGCGACCACGTCGACGACGTAGCGCAGACCTTCCCACTCGATGGCGGGCGTCGGGCGCGTCCGCGGGCCGGCCAGCGCCTGCAGCAGAATCGATTCGTATGCGGTGGCCCCGGTGAACGCGTCGGGCCGCTCGAGCGGCGGCAGGGCGGGGAGCAGCGACGAGGTGATCCAGGTCGCGACCGCGCGCGTGACACGCCTGCTGCGCAGCGCCCCCTCGGCGAGATCGAGCAGCACCTGGCTCGCGCCCGCGGCGTCGAGGGTCCGGACGTGCCGGATGCGGTCGACGAGGCCCACGGCAGCCTGGAACGCCACAATCGACGCACGCCGATCGTCGGAGTCGTCGGCCACGTGCCGCGCCGCCCGCACCAGCGCCGCCCACGTGCGTGGCGGCTCGATCTCCATCCGCTCGAGCGCGAACAGCAGCGCACGAAAGCGCTCGAACCCCTCGAGCGCGAACGCGATGTCGTTCCGCTCTGCTTGATCCGGCGCCGGGAACACGCGCTGGCCGAGCAGCGCCGCCTCCACGCGTGCGCGGCGCTCCTGCGGCGCGCCGGCTGCCACCTGCTGCACCAGATCCGCCAGCGAGCCGTTGCCGATTGGACCGACGAGGCGGCCCTGCTGCAGCGTCGCGTGCGTGAGGATGGTCCAGACGCCGGCGACGGGTCGCTTGAAGGGCTGATCCGCGATGCGCCAATGCGCATCGCTGTCCCGAAACGCGTGGTACAGCGCCTCCGCCGCCGTGCGGCGGGCCGCCGGTGCGCTGCCAGGCCATGCCGCCGCGAGCCGCTCCTCGTCGAGGCCGGCCATGCTGTCGAAATACCAGGCGAGTCGCCCGTGGTCGCGCGTCACGAGTGCGCGGACAAATGCCGCCGGCTCCGACGGATTGGCCCCCGCCAGCCGCGCCCAGATCCGGTCGGCGCCGTCGCCACCGGGCACGACCACCGCGCCCTCGCGCAGACGGAGACGCCGTGCCACGATGCCAAACCCGGCATGGGCGTCGCGCCAGAGGAATTGCAGCAGGTCACGATCACGCGACAGCCAGGTACGGACCGAGTGGTCGGCGCTCATGAGCGCCGCCGCGGCTGCCAGCGCGCGCCGGTCGGCCACCAACGCCGCGAACAGGTCGCCCTCGCCCGACGGCGCCAGCAGGTCTCGCCAGGTCTCCGCATCGAGGGGAGCTGGCACGACCAGCGCCTCGGCGTTGGCGGTCGCGGCAGCGGCGCGAGTCGCCCCGGTGAAGAGGTCGAACACACGCTGTGGCGTCGCACGGCCGCCCCGCTCCGTGTCGTACGCCATCCGCGCCAGAATCGGGATGGTGTGGGCCCGCTCCTCGGGCGGAATACCCAGGGCGGCCAGCGTCGCCGCGCCGCCGGGCACAGGAAGATCGAACCAGCCCGGAATCGGCGTGTCGCGGGCCTCGAGGGTCGCCGCCGTCAGGCAGAGGGCGGCGACGATCGGCACGGCGGTGCGTCGCACGGCGAAAGCCTACAGCCCCGGGCGGCGGTTTGCCAGCGGTGAGCGCCGGCGTCATTTTCGGCGGGACGAACGGTGGGACCGTTCACGGCTCGGCGCCGGGAGGCGCCTCGAGGAGCTGGACGTTCCGGTACTGGCCCCCGGGCAGCCAGCCCTCCATCTCGACCACGGCGCCATGGCGGGCGCGAAAGATCGTCCATTCCTCGTCGCTGTCGATCAGGAGAAAGACCGGCAGCTCGAGCCGGCGCAGCAGGTCCACGGTCGCCGGAAACTCTCCCGGCGGAATGTGATCCCAGTTCAGCGTCTCGCGGTCGGCGTAGTAGCGCACGCTGCCGCTGTGCTGCAGCGCCAGGATGATCGCGTCGGCGGGCGTCACACGCGCGACGAGATCGCCGACGACTCGGTGTCGAGCCTCGTGTTCGGGCATGCCGAAAACGCGCTGGTGCCCGAGCCATGACACCCACGTCCACGCCACGGCCACGGCCAGCACGGCGGCCACCAGCGCGCCGCCGCGGCGTCCGGCCACGGCGTGGCCAACCTGCCGCAGCCCCCAGGCCGCGACGATGGTGGCGACCACCAGCAGGGGAAGCAGGAAGCGCAACGTCTCCCAGTGGTCGTAGGGCCGATAGAACAGATAGGGCGCCGACACCGCCACGGCCACCAGCGCGAGCGCCACGCGCGGCCCGCGACCCGACGCGGCGACGCCAATCGCCGTCGCCGCCAGCCAGACCGGGCCCAGCGTGAGGTAGCCCCAATACGAGTAGCTGCGGAGATTGAGCGCCGCGGTCTCGATCGAGAACAGCGAGCCCACGCTTCCGTATCCGCTCGCGAACGGATCACCGTAGAGGTACCACTGTGTCCAGCCCTGGATCACGGCGCCCACCGCCACCAGGGCTCCGTACCGCGAAGCCGTGCCGCGCGCGAGCCCGCCGCCGAGAGCGAGCGGCAGCAACGCCAGCGCGAAAGCGGCCGGCGCAAGTGCCGGCCGGATGGTGATGGTGAGGGCCGCTGCCAGCCCCGCGGCAACCGGCCTGGCCGGCGAGCGTGCGAGCCAGGCAACGGCCGCGGTCAGCGCCGCCGCCGCCGGGACGTCGCTCATCGGCTGGATGGCATAGGCAAAGACCAGCGGGTTCAGCGCGAGCAGGCCGCAGGCGAGCAGGGCCGACGCCCGATCGCGGTACCACGCGAGGGCTGTCATGTACGCGGCGCCGAGGAGCAGCAGCCCGCTCACCGGTGCGACGAAGAACGGGGCCGATCGTCCGAACGCGGCGATCGCGACGGCCATGACCGCCGGCAGCCCCAGCGGGTAAGCGGGCACCGAGGCGTGCGGCGTTCGTCCGGATGGCACATAGCCGAGCGGCGTCGTGATCCGGTCGCCGTTCACGGGCAGGATCGCGGCGAGCGGCTCGCGATGCACCAGGTCGCGGTCGAGCAGGCGTTCCGCCGCGCTCACATAGCCGTAGGAATCGGCGCCGCCGACCGTCGGGGAGCGGTATGTCACCCAGCCGATCGTGCCGGCCGCGATCAGCGCGCCGGTCAGCACGCGGCTGACCGCCGCAACAGCGGCGGTCATCGACGAACGTTCCCGCCGCCAGAACCACAGCCGGCATGCGAGCGCGGCGGCTGCCGCCAGGAGCGGCCGCGCCAGGCTGCGCACGCTCAGCGTGGCGCCGAACAGATCGAAGCGCAGCGGTCCGGCGACGGCCGCCGCGAGTGCCGCGCCGAGCAGGATCGCCGCCAGGGTTTCGACCGCCGCCGGCGCTCGCCTCGCCACGCGCCCCCTACTCTACCCGCGTCATCCGGGCTGCGTTCGAACCAAACGGGGTGGCCGCAACGTCCAATGGCCCATGGCCCTCGACACCGTTCGCCAGGATCTCCGCTCGGCCGTTCGCAACCTGCTGCGCGCGCCAGGGTTCGCGCTCGTCACCATCCTGACGCTGGCGCTCGGCATCGGCGCCAACACGGCCATCTTCTCGGTGGTCAACGCGGTGATTCTGCGCCCGCTCGGCTACCCACAACCCGAGCAGCTCATGTTCCTGACCAGCCGGTTCCCGAACATGGGGTTCGAGCAGTTCTGGGTGTCGCCGCCCGAATACTTCGAGATGACCGAGATCAACCAGTCGTTCTCGGTCGTGGGTGCGTTTACGACCACCGAGGTCAACCTCGCCGCGCTCGACCGGCCCCGCCGCGTCGTGGGCGCGGTGGTCAACGGCGAGTTGTTCGAGGCACTGGCCGTGCCGCCGGCCCGCGGCCGGTGGTTCCGGCGCGAGGAGACCCGCGCCAACGGTCCCAGCCTGGTCGTGCTCTCGCACGAGATCTGGCAGTCCGCATTCGCCAGCCGCCCGGACATCGTCGGCCAGGCGGTGGACGTGGACGGCGTCAAACGCGAGGTCGTCGGCGTGATGCCTCCCGGGTTCGACGTGATGGACAACAAGGCCGAGGTCTGGCTGCCGCTGCCGCTCAACCCGCAGAACCGCCAGAACCGCGGCAGTCATTTCCTGTACCTGGTCGGTCGGTTGCGCGACGGCGTGACGATGCAGCAGGCCCAGGCCGAGCTCGCCAGCCTGGTGCAGAACTGGGGTGATCGGGTCGGCGTGCGGATGCACGTCTTCAACCCGGAGAACCACGCCCTCCAGATGGAGCCGGTGCAGGAGGAGATCGTCGGCTCGGCGCGCCGGGCCATCTGGGTGCTGCAGGCCGCGGTCGGATTCGTCCTGCTCATCGCCTGCGCGAACCTGGCGAACCTGCTGCTGGCGCGTGCGGAGAGCCGGCATCGCGAATTCGCGGTGCGCACGGCGCTTGGCGCGGGGCGGACGCGGCTGCTCGGACAGTTCCTGACCGAGGGCACACTGCTGTCGCTGCTCGGCGCGGTGGTCGGGCTGGGTCTCGCATGGCTCGGCGTCCGCGCCGTGATCGCCGCCTATCCGGAGAGCCTGCCCCGGTCGGTGGACATCGCCCTCGACCCCTCGGTGCTCGGCTTCACTTTGTTCGTGGCGCTGCTGACGGGCATCGTCTTCGGCCTGGCGCCGCTGCTGCACTTGTCCCCCGCCGGCTTGAGCCAGTCGCTCAAGGAGGGCGGCGTGCGCGGGGCGACGAGCGCACGGCATTACGTGCGACGCGGCCTGGTCATGGCGGAGGTCGCGCTCGCCGTCGTGCTCGTGGTCGGGGCGGGGCTGATGTTGCGCACGGTGCTGAACCTGACCAACGTCGATGCCGGGTTCGATCGCTCGCGGCTGGTCACCTTCGCGCTCGATCTGCCCACCCCCACGTATCCGCAGGCCGAGCAGATCGTCAGTTTCTACAGTCGGCTGCAGGAGCGGCTGCGCAGTCTGCCCGGCGTGCAGGCGGTCTCGGCGATGAACGGGCTGCCGCCGGTGCGGCGCATCAACGCCAACGATACGGAGATCGACGGCTACACCGCGCCCAAGGAGGGGCCGTTCGAGAACGTGGACTATTACCAGACGGTCAGCGACGGCTACTTCGAGACGCTCGGCATCCCCATCGTCGAGGGCCGCGGATTCGTCGCGACCGACGCCGTCGGCGCTCCGGTGGCCGTCATCAACGAGACGATGGCGCGGACCTTCTGGGCCGGGCGTCCGGCGGTGGGCGGCCGCGTGCAGCCGTCGTTCGGCACCGACACGCCGTACTTCACGGTGATCGGCGTGGCCAAGGACGTCAAGCAGGGGGGCGTCGACCAGAAGACCGGGACCGAGCTGTACTTCCACGATGGCAACGGCCGCACGCACCTCGATTTCGCGTTCTCGAGCATGAACGTCGCGCTGCGAACCTCGCTGCCGGTCGAGGCGCTGGCGCCGTCCATCGAGGCGGCGGTGCGCGAGGCCGACTCGTCGCTGCCGATCATCAAGCTGCGCGACATGGACGACGTGTTCCGCCAGTCGCTGAGCCGCCCGCGCCTGCTCGCCGACCTGTTGGGCGCGTTCGCCGCGCTGGCGCTGCTGCTGGCGGCGATCGGGACGTACGGGGTGTTGTCGTACATGGTCAGCGAGCGGCGCCGGGAAATCGGTATCCGGATGGCGCTCGGCGCCGAGCGCGGCACGGTGCTCGGCGGGATCATGGGGCAGGGCTTGCGTCTGACGGCGGCCGGGCTCGGCATTGGGCTGGCTGCGGCCTTCGGCCTCACCCGGCTGATGGAGTCGCTGCTCTTTGGCGTCCGGCCGGCCGACCCGGCCACGCTGGTGGGCGTGGTCGCCTCGATCGCGCTGATCGCCGGCATCGCCTGCTACCTGCCCGCCTACCGCGCCACGCGCGTGGACCCGGTGGTCGTCCTGCGGCAGGACTGACGGTCGCGGCGCGCGGCTACTTGCGTCCGGCGAGGTCGGCGACGATGTCGTAGTGGAAGCGGACGAAGCGGTGCAGCTCGCTCTCGAGGATCCGTTCCTGGTCGCTGTGCGCCCCGAACCCTTTCGGACCGTCCTCGATGTCGGCGGCCGGGCCCACGCCATAGCATTCGATGCCCTTGGCGCGCAGGTACGCCATATCGGTGGCGCCGGTGCTCATCGTCGGCAGCGTGATGGTTTTGTAGTGCTTGGTCACGTTCGCTTCGATGGCCGCGAAGGCGTCGGTGTTGAGGCGTGTCGTCCCGCCGGGCCGCGTGTCACGGGCGGCGAACGCGACCTCCACCGCCGGATCGTCCACGATGCGGCGCACCTGCTCGAGAAACGCCTTCGGGTCCTCGTCGGGCAGCATCCGCACGTCCAGCGTGGCAGTGGCCTCGGAGGGAATCACGTTGACGCGGTAGCCGCCGGTGAACATGTTGGGTGAGACCGACGTGCGCAGCATCGACGCATGCCGCGGCTCGTGGGCGCGGAAGTACTCGTCGGCGGCGCCGCTGATCGCCGGGTCCGGGCTGAGCGCGTTGCGATAGCGCTCGGCCTCCTCCGGCGAGGAGATGGAGGCGAGGCGCTTGAAATAGGCGCCGGTCGTCTCGTTCGGCCGGATCGGCGGATTCCATTTCCCCACCTTGGCGACCGCGTCGGACAGGTGAACGACCGGGTTCGACTGCAGCGGCACCGACCCGTGGCCGGCGACACCCCGCGCGGTCAGCTGGATGGCATGCGGGATCTTTTCCAGCGTTTGCACCGAGGCGAACTTCACCTGCCCGCCCTGCCGCGTCACGCCGCCGCCCTCGGCATAGCAGAACTCGGCGTCGATGGCGGGGAAGTGCTGCGTCACCATGTACTGGATGCCGACGCGGGTGCTGCCCTCCTCGCCGGCTTCGAACAGCGCGATCACATCGCGATCGAGCGGCACGTTGAGTCGCTTCAGCGTCAGCATCACCATCAGCACGGCGGCGACGTTGTCCTTGTCGTCGACGGTGCCGCGCCCGTAGACATACCCGCCCTGTCGCGTGGCGCCGAACGGCGGATGCGTCCACTTCTTCGGATCCACGTTGACGACGTCGGTATGGGCCATGAGCAGCAGCGGCCGCTTGCTGCCGTTGCCCTTGAGCCGCGCGACGACATTGGGGCGATGCGGTTCGAGCGCAAATACCTGGGCCGGGATCCCCTCCTTCTCGAGGACCTGCTGAATGTAGTCGGCCGCCGGCTTCTCGCCGCCGGGCGGGATCGGCGGTGTCGAAGCGGAGGATCGCCTGGAAGTGCCGCATCGTCTCCTCGTCCACCTTCGCCCAGTCGGGTTGCGGTGGCGCCTGCGCGGCCAGAGTGGCGGTAGCAAGGAGCAGGACGAGAGCCCAGGTGCGCATGAGCGGATTCTACGACAGTGTCGTTCTATGATGCTTCCGTGAATCGGCGGGACCTCCTCAAGGACGGCAGTCTGGCCCTGCTGGCGCTGGCGCTCTCCGGATGCGCATCGCGGGGCGGCGGCGGGCGTGGCGTCGCGGCCGCGCGGGTCGGGCGCCGGCTGCCGCCGGTGCGCGTCGCCTGGGACCGCATCATTCGCGCGACCGTCGGCTTGCGCCCCCACCGTCCGTCCGGCTTCGTGCTGCGGGCCGAGAAGCTCGATGCGAAGACGCTGATCCACAACTACGGGCACGGCGGGGCGGGGATGTCGCTGTCCTGGGGCACCGGGCAGATGGCGGCCGAGCTCGCGCTCGAGCAGCCGGGCCGCCGCGCCGCGGTACTGGGCTGCGGCGTCGTCGGCCTGACCACCGCGCGGCAGCTGCAGCGCCGCGGCTTCGACGTCACCATCTACGCCGCGGCGGTGCCCCCCGACACGACGTCGAACATGTCGCTCGCCGGCTTCACCCCCACCTCCGGCCTCGTCTCCTTCGCGCAGCGCACGCCGGCCTGGGACGATCAGTTCCGCCGCGCCGTCGAGATCGCCTATCGCCAGCTGCAGCTGCTGGTCGGCCCGAAATATGGCCTCTCGTGGATCTACAACTATTCGCCGACCGAGGACCCGGAGTCGGCGCGCGGCACCAACGTGCTGCTGCCCGACTCGGTCCGGATTGGCAGCGTGCTGCTGCAGCCGGGCGAGCATCCCTTTCCCTCGACCTATGCCATCGAGCGGCCGGAGCTGCGCATCGAGCCCTCGATCTACCTCGACGCGCTGATGCAGGACGTCGTCTCGCACGGCGGGCGGATCGTCATCCGCCGCTTCGATGGCGTGCCCGAGGTGGCGGCGCTCGAGGAGGCGGTGGTTGTCAACTGCACCGGGCTCGGCGCCAAGGCCCTGTTCGGCGATCCCGAGCTCGTGCCGCTCAAGGGACAGCTGATCGTCCTGATGCCGCAGGACGAGGTGACCTACAGCACCAATGGCGGCGTCCGCATCACGACCGCCGAGCCGGGCATCGGCATCCACATGATGCCGCGCCACGACGGCATCGTGCTCGGCGGCACCTCGGAGCGGGACGTGTGGACGCTGGACATCAACGACGCCGAGCGCACCCGCGTGGTGGAGGGCCACATGCAGTTGTTCGCCGGGTGGGACGGCGCGCCGGCGCGCTGACCGGCGGTCCGGCGGTCAGAACCAGCCGGCCTTGCGAAACCGGTAGATCAAATACAGGTCGACCCCGGCCATCAGGGCAAGGGTGAGCGGATAGCCGTAGGACAGGCGCAGCTCGGGCATGTAGTCGAAGTTCATGCCGTAGACGCCGGCAATGAGTGTCGGCACCGCAATGAGCGAGGCGTAGGCCGCCAGCCGCTTGACGATCTCGTTTTCCTGCAGCGTGATCAGCGACAGGTTCACCGAAATCGCGGTCGAGACCGTGTCACGCAGGTTGTCGATCGACTGCTGCAGACGTGTC
Organism: uncultured Acidobacteriota bacterium; assembly: GCA_963707795.1. Taxonomy (GTDB): domain Bacteria; phylum Acidobacteriota; class Vicinamibacteria; order Vicinamibacterales; family UBA2999; genus JACCSI01. The sequence goes on from OY970174.1 coordinate 4,741,613, forward strand.
AGGTGGTCGTGGACGTCGCGAAAATACTCCTGCAGGTTGAAGCACATCGGCGGCACGCGGCCGCCGTGCAGCTTGCCGGTGACCTCCAGCAGCGGCGCGCCCGCGTGCTCGAGCCGCATCAGCGTCCGCTTCAAGCCGTACAGCGTCTCGATGCTGGCGCGCGTCGTCTGTCCGGCGAAGATGCGCTCCTCGACCTGCTCGATCTCCTCGGTCAGGGCGTCGAGCACCGGGAAGTAGCGATCGACGACGGCGTCCATGAGCGTGTAGAGCACGTACGCGGGCCCGTGCCGGAGCAGCTCCGGCTCCTCCTCGCAGCGGCGGCGCACGTCGCCGAAGCCGCGCTGCGTGTCGCGGCGCACCGACAGCACGTAGTTGGGCCCGACGAACACGGCGATCTCACCCGCGGTCAAGCCGTCGGCCGCCGCCTCGATCGTGTGCATGACCACGAAGATCGAGGGTCCGTACTCTTCGATCTTCGGCCGCTGGTGTCCGCGCTGGGCGTCCTCGACGGCGAGCTCGTGCAGGCCGAACTCGGCCTGCAGTTCGTCGAGCTCGGCCTCGTCGGGGTCTTTGAGCGCGACCCAGACGAAGCACCCCGGCAGGGTGGTGTACGTGCGGATCTCGCGGACGGTGATGTCCGCCAGCCGGCGCCCGTCCTGATAGGCCACACAGTTGACGAGCACGGGCTAGCCGGGCCCCGCGGCCGGTGCGGCGCTCACGGTCACTGGGCGCCGCCGGCGCGCAGGAACCCCACCGCGTCCGGGCACGCGGCGCGGGCTTCCGCGAGCAAGGTCATCCCCGGCAGCCGCTCGTGGCTGAGGTCGGCCTTCAGGTCGACGAGCGCGGCGACGACGGGAGGCTGGCACATGAGCACGGCCCAGTTGATGAGCGCGATCCCCATCTTGCGATCGCGGAAGTCGGGATCGATGCCGAGCGCGATGATGGCCAGCGACCGCTGCTCGTCGCCTTCCTGCAGCGCGTCGATCAGCAGGGTCGAGGCGCGCTCGCGATCGGCGTCGGTGACGCTCGGCGGCGGCAGCGCGGCACCTGCCGGCGATGGGTCGGCCGCTGTCGTCTCGACCGGCATGACGACGGTGAACGCGGCGTCAATCGCGTAGGTGCGTCCGGCGAACTCGCGCCGCGCCAGCACGACGGTCCCGGCGCCGCCCTTGAACGTGTAGGTGAACCAGACGTCGGGCAGGAGCACGGTTTCGCCCACCGCCTGGTGATTGATCGCGACGTTGAACAGCTGCCCGCGTCTGGGCCGGCCGTCGAAGCGCAAGGCGATGGTGGCAATCTCGCCGCGCGCCGCCCGCGACGCCAGCGTGCGCTCCGCGGCGGCTTCCTCCGGCGTCAGCGGCTGGGTGCTGAGCACGACGACCGTGTCGGTGAAGAAATCGTTGAACGTGTTGGGCCGGGTGGTGCGGACGGCATGGGTGAGGGGAGTGGTGGCGCCGTCGATGGTCAGCGCCCCGCGCGCCTGACCGGGCTCGCCGGCCGTGGCCTGGCCGGCGGCCATGGCACAGGCCGCCATGCAGGCCGCCGCGCAGGCCGAAACCATCCATGACCGCCGACGCATGCTCCCGGCCACGCTGCCTCCGCGTCGATCTTACCGCGACACGCGGCGGCCGTGAGCGGGCCGCGGCGCCGCCGCCCGACCTCAGAGCTTGTAGTCGGCAAACTTCTGGCGCAGCTCCCGTTTGAGCACCTTGCCGGTCGCGCCGAGCGGAAGGGCGTCCACGAACTCGATGGCGTCGGGCAGCCACCATTTCACGAGCTTGCCGGCGAGAAACGCGCGCAGCTCGTCCGCCCCGACCTCCCGGCCGGGCGCCTTGACGACGATGAGCAGCGGCCGCTCCTGCCATTTCGGGTGCGGCACGCCGATGGCGGCGGCGTGCTGCACCGACGGATGGCACATCGCCGCGTTCTCGAGGTCGATGCTGCTGACCCACTCGCCGCCCGACTTGATCACGTCCTTGCTGCGGTCGGTGAGCTGCAGGTAGCCATCGCCGTCGATGCTGCCGATGTCGCCGGTGTAGAACCAGCCGTCGCGGTGCGCCTCGTCGCGCTCGCGCTTGAAGTACGAACCGGCCACCCATGGGCCGCGCACCTGCAGGTGGCCCGACGTCTTCCCGTCGTGGGCGATGACCGTCCCCTCGTCGTCCACCAGGCGCATGTCCACGCCGAACAACGCGCGGCCCTGTTTGCACTTGACGGCGAAGCGTCCCTCCTCGGGCAGGCGTTCGTGTTTCGGGAGCAGGACCCCCGTCGTCCCGACCGGACTCATCTCGGTCATGCCCCAGGCGTGGATGACGCGTGCGCCGTGCTCGCGTTCCCACGCCTCGATCATCGGCGGCGGGCAGGCGGAGCCGCCGATGGTGACTTTGTTGACCCAGGACAGCCGCTTGCCCTGCGCGCGGGCGTGCGCGAGCAGCGCCATCCAGACGGTGGGCACGCCGAGCAGGCTGTTGGCCTGCTCGCGTTCGATGAGGTCGAGCAGGTTGACCGGGTCGAGGCCCGGCCCCGGCAGCACCAGCTTCGATCCGGTCATCGCCGTGGCATAGGGCACACCCCAGGCGTTGACGTGGAACATCGGCACGACCGGCAGCGTGACGTCCGCGGCGCAGATGCCCAGGGCGTCGGCCATGCAGATGGCATACGAGTGGAGCACTGTCGAGCGGTGGCTGTAGAGCACGCCCTTGGGGAACCCGGCAGTGCCCGAGGTGTAGCAGAGCGACGAGGCCGTTCGCTCGTCCAGCGCCGGCCAGTCGACGGTGTCGCGCTCGCCCGCGATCACGCCCTCGTAGTCGGCGAGCCCGGGGATGCCGGCATCGGTGGGCAGGTGCGCGGCGTCGCAGAGCGCGACGTAGTGGCGCACCGGCGTCGACTGCTTGGCGACGAACTGCGCCAGCTTCAGGAACGTGGTGTCGAAGAACAGCGCCATGTCCTCGGCGTGGTCGACTACGTAGCGGAGTTGATCGAGCGGCAGGCGCGGATTGATGGTGTGCAGCACGGCGCCCATGCTCGACACCGCGAAGTACACCTCGAGGTGGCGATGCGTGTTCCACGCCAGCGTCGCGACCCGATCGCCAGGGCCGACGCCCAGGCGCTGCAGGGCATGGGCGAGCTGGCGGACGCGTCGCGCGACCTCGCCCCAGCTCGAGCGATGGATGGGCCCTTCGACTGTGCGCGTGACGACCTCGACCGCACCGTGGAACCGTGCGGCGAATTCGATCTGCTCCGAGATGAGCAGCGGCTGGTCCATCATCTGACCGAACATGGCGACCCTCCAGGCGTGGTGCGAACGATAGTGCCTTCCGCCGCCGGACACAACATGGCGCGGTGTCGGGAGGCGCGCCGACGGGCCCGTACAATGTCCGCATGGTCGCCCGCACGTTCTGGCTCTCGTTCCATGCCGCCTACGAATGCCGTCATGCCGGCGCGTGCTGTTCATCCGGGTGGGCCATCCCGGTCGAGCGCGTGCGCACGGCGGCGCTCGACACGCTCGACGTGCGCGGCTGGCTGCGGCCGGCGGCTGGCGCACCCGATGACGTGGCCGGCGTCCTCGCGACCGGGGGCGATGGGCAGTGTGTCTTCTACGGCGGTCCGCGGACACCCCGCTGCCGCGCGCACGAGGCCCTCGGCCATGCCGCGCTGCCCTCCGCGTGCCAGCACTTTCCCCGCGAGTGCCTGATCGACGCCCGCGGCGTGTTCGTGACGCTGTCCCACTACTGTCCCACGGCCGCCGAGCTGTTGTTCACGCACACCGGACGGGCGGAGATCGTCGCCGGACCGCCCGTCGTCCGCGACGGCCCGGCGGAAGGATTCGACGCGCGCGGTGCGCTGCCGCCGCTGCTCGCGCCCGGCATCCTGATGGACCCCGACGGCTATGGCGCGTGGGAGGCGCACATGGTCCGGACGCTCGCCGGCCACGCCGATGCGAGCGATCCGCGAGCACCGGAGGCGTCGATCGCTCGACTCGAGCGTGACGCACGGACCCTCTCCCGGTGGACGCCGGGGCGCGGCGCGCTGGTGGACGCGGTCGCCGCGGTCGGCGGCGAGAACGCTCCGGCCTCCGGCGACATCGACTGGGACGAGGAGCGGCGCCTTTTCGACGCCGCGCGCGCGTCCGTCCCCTCTTCCTATGCCTGGCCCGCGCTGCCGCTTCCGAGTGACGAAGGCTGGGCGCGGTGGGCCGCCGCCGGGTGGCCCGAGCACGGCGCCGTGGTCGGGCGATACCTCGCGGCGCATGCCTTCGCGTCGTGGATGGCGTATCAGGGCAACGGCGTGCGCAGCCTCATCCGTCGCCTCCGCACCGCGCTCGCGGTGCTGCGCGCGGAGGTGGTGCGGACGTGCGCGGCTTCCGATCGCAAGCTGGTCCGGAGCGACCTTGCGCACAGCATCCGGCAGGCCGATCTCCTCCTCGTCCATCTCGCCGATCGCGAGTTCCTCGCGGCCCGACTCGCCACGCCCGCGGCCTGAAATTTGCTACATCTGGCCCCGACTGCAGGACCGGGTGTTCTATGGCCGAGCTGATTCATCAGCAACGACGCGCCGTAGCCGGATCGGCCGGGCGCGAGTACGACGTGCTGGTTTACGCCGAGCGAGTGGACGGGCATTGGGAAGCGCACGTGGAGTTTCGACCGAGCGGCAGCGGTCTGGTCCTGTGGACCCGGCCGGACGTGCGGCATCCCACCCGCGACGCGATCGTCGCGTGGGCCGCAGCGCTGCAGGGGACCTATTTCGAAGGCGCGTTCGAGCGCGCGTTCGATCAGGCGTCGGAATGAGCGGGCCGCGCGCCCACGGACGTAGGGCGGCGAACGGCGGGGGCACGGGGATCGACGCCGGCGGATGGCGATCTCGCACACACATGAGGGGAGTCTGAGGTGAATGCACTCGAACTGATGAAGAGCGACCACGACAAGCTCAAGACGCTGTTCGACGAAGCGCTGGCGAACCAGGATCCCGGCGCGCGGCCGAAGCTGCTGCAGCAGATCCGGGCCGAGCTGATCGCCCACGAACGGATGGAAGAGGACGTGTTCTATCCGGCGCTGCGGGCCGGGGGCGAGAAGGCGAAGGAGATCGTGCTGGAGGGCTACGAGGAGCATCACGTCATCGACGTCATCCTCGACGAACTGCTCGAAGTGCCGGAAGAGGCCGAGCATTGGGAGGCCAAGCTCAAGGTGCTCAAGGAGAACCTCGAACACCATATCGAGGAAGAAGAAGGCGAGATGTTCACGCGCGCCCGGCAGGCGCTCGGCGCCGATCGCCTCGCCGAGCTGGGCGCCCGGATGGCCGAGGCCAGGAGCGCGGCCCGCGCCTGACCGCGTCCCGGCCGGGCGTCAGAGATCGAACTCCGCGATCACCGGCCCGTGGTCGCTGGTTCCCACCTCGCGCTGCACGGTCACCGACCGCACGGTGGCGGCGATCCGTGCCGTGGCCAGGACGTAGTCGATGCGCCAGCCGATGTTGCGCGCCTTGAGGTTGCGCCACGGCGCCCACCACGTGAACAGGGTGTCGTTGGTCGGCTCCATCGCGCGTCCGACATCGACCAGGTCGCGCGCGATGATCTGCTCGAGCAGCGCCCGCTCGTCGGGACGCGCGCCGACCTGGTTCGGCTTGCGCTCCTTCGGATGGATGTCGATGTCGCTGCGCGCCACGTTCAGATCACCGCACAGGACCAGCCCGTGCCCGGCCGCCTGCGCCTCGGCCGCCCAGGTCTCGATGCCTTCCAGGAACCGCAGCTTCGCCGGATAGTCCTTGCCGCCGTTGGGTACGTAAATCGACGCGACGGTCACCGCGCCCCGCGGCGTCTCCAGCGTGGCGGCCGAGACCCGTTGTTCGAAGTCGAACGGCGGATGGACGACGTGCGGGCCAGACGGGGCCAGCGATCTGGCGACGAGGAGCGCGACGCCCGAGTAGCCCCGGCCGCCGTGCCAGTGGCCCCAGTAGCCCTCGATGTCACGCAGCTCGAACGTGAGCTGATCGATCGAGGCCTTGATCTCCTGCAGGCACACCACGTCCGGCCGCTCGCGGTCAATCCACTCGAGCACCTGCGCCTGTCGCGCGCGAATGCCGTTGACGTTCCAGGTGGCGATCTTCACGCGACCGCGCTCGCGCTACCGGGCCGTGCCGTCGAGCAGTTCATAGGCGCGGAGCATGCCGTGGTTGGGCGTGATGCCGGCGGTGCGAATCAGCGGGTAATGCACCGCGTGCGATCGCAGGTCGACGCGGCGGGCCGCGTCCTCGGCCGCGACGCCGGCCTTGTGGAACTGCTGCGCCTGCGCCCAGAAGTCCGTCAGGTACGCCTGCCAGTGTTCCAGCTTGGCCTTGCCGCGGAACGCGCGGCCGTGGCCGGGGAGGACGGTGTCGAAGTCGAGCTGCTTGACCGCCTCGATGGTCTCTATCCACTCCGTGAAGTAGGCGTCGCCGAGATACGACGTGTTCTCGACCAGCAGGTCGCCGGTCGCGATGATGCGCTCCCGGGGCAGGTGGACGATGACGTCACCCGCCGTGTGCCCGCGCCCGAGATGCAGCACCCGGATCTCGCGGCTGCCGCGATGCAGGGTCAGCGTCTGCGTCAGTGTCACCGTCGGCGGGGTCGGCCGCACCGCGCGGGTGCCCGCCAGGTGGTTGCGCTGGACCTCGAGGTCGGCGGCCACCTTCGCCTGCTCCTGTGGATCGGCGGCCGTGGCCAGGCGTTGCTCCAGATTCGCGATCGCGGCTGGCACGCCCCCGACGAAGAAATCGTGGGCCCGCGACTCCACCGACTTGCCGGCGACGATCATCTGCCGCGCGAACTCGTGGCCGATGATCTCCACCTCCGGCCCATAGACCTGGTTGCCGTGCGCATGGTCGAAATGATGGTGGGTATTGACGACGAAGCGGATCGGCTTCGCGGTGATGGCCTTCAACTCCTCGCGCAGCGCCCAGGCGCCGCCGGGAGTCACGTGCGAGTCCACGACCAGCACGTCGCGGTCGCCCTCCACGATCGTGGCGTTCGACATCACCACGAGGGTGCCCGTCCCGACCGCGTGGTAGATGCCGTCCTGAATCTTGTGGAAGGTAAACGCCGGCCCCGTGTAGCTCGTGCCCGGCGGACGGTCGCTGCCGGCGGGAACCTGCCAGCCATCCGGCCCGGCCGCCCGGCCGAAGAGCGCGGTGGCGGCGCCCATCGAGACCAGCATGGCCACCAGCAGCAGCCGCGATCGCGTCATGGCGCGAATCGTAACAGACTCCGCACGTTGACCAGCACGGTCAGCGGCGCCGGCGTCGCCTCGACGGCGGGGACGTTCAGCAGGAATCGTTGTCCGTCCGGCGCCGCGTCGTACGCGCGCAGGTCGGCGCCCGCGTCGAAGAGGCGCTCGGAGGCCAGGGCCACTGGCGTGGCGCCTGTCCCGGTCGACAACGTGGTCAGGTGCACCTCGCTGCCGCGGCGAAAGTACAACGCACCGCCGTCCGCGCGCCACCTGGGATCCACGCCGCCGCCGGTCGTGAGGCGGACGCGCGACCCGGGCGTGGGAAACCCGTCGGCGTAGACCTCGAAGCGGCCCGACTCGTTGGCCGCGTAGGCCATCCAGCGGCCGTCGGGCGATACCACCGCCTGGATCTCGCTGAACGGGGACTGCGCGTATGGCGTCGGCGCTCCCGCACCGGTCGCGGGCAGGAGCCACAGGTCCTCTCCCGAGCCCGGTCGCGACTCGCTGAGGATGATCCAGCGCCGGTCGGGCGACCAGTCCGTCACGCGGATCGAATGCTCGAAGGTGCGGATCGTCTCGTCGGGCAGCGTGGCCAGCGCCCCGCGGACCGTGACCCTCCGGCGACCGGTGACCCACGCCAGCCGCGAGCCGTCCGGCGCCCAGACCGCCGACTCGTCCACATCGATGGCCGGAGAGAGGCGCCGCGGCAGCGGGCGCTCGCCGTCGTAGGCCCAGATGTCCAGCGTACGCAACTGCGGGTCGCGCCGCGTCACGGCGACGGTGCCCCCGCCCGGAGCGATGCGCAGGTCCCAGGCGTCCATCGGCTCGCCGACGACGCCGAGGCGGGCTCCCGTGCGATCGACCCAGCGCAACTCGCGCATGGCGGACGCGGGCGCACCGAACAGCAGCGTCTCGCCGTGCCCCGTCGCGAACAGCTGGGACAGCGGTCCTACGCCCACGGGAGCGCCGAGAAGGATCGGCCGTCCTGCGAGCGCCAGGCGCTCCGGATCCATCCGCTGCGCGAGCAGGGCCCCTTCGCTCGCGTAGAGGATCGCGTCGCCGATGGCCAGCCCCTGGCCGGTGCTGGCCACCAGTCGCCGGCGGTCGCCGGGGTCCGCCAGCGGTGCAACCCAGATGCCCTGGCGCGCCGGGTTGCTCGCACGCACGAAGAACAACAGGTGCCGGCCGCCGGTCACGACCACCGGCAGCCGGTGTGACGTCTCGCCGGCGCTGGCGTCGACGGTGGTCAGGACGTCGATGGCGCCGCTCGACCCGTCGCGGCGAGACAAGCCGCCAGCGGTGTCGGGCGCAAAGAGGATGTCGCCGTTGGCCAGCCAGGCGCCGCCCGCCGGCGCCGGCGCGTCGGCCAGGTCCCGGACAGCGGCATCCTCGAGCGTCAGCACCCGCAGCTTCTGGTTGGCGAAGAATCCGATCGCGCGTCCGTCGGGCGCCCAGAAAGGCAGCACGGCTGCGTCGGTTCCTGGCAGAACCTGGGTGTCGGCGGTCGTGAGGTCGTGGATCCAGAGCCGGGTACGACCGTCCGTCGTGCCGGGAAAGGCGAGGCGACGGCCGTCCGGTGCCAGAGCCAGTCCAAATGGGTAGTCGAGTCCCGCGCCGAGGGTGACGCCGGCGAAGGCGGGCAGAGACACGCGCAGCGCCGGTGCCGGCGCGGCGGTCCGCGAGCCCAGGCTGCGCAGGGCGCCGGCGATCAGGACCAGTGTGACCAGTGCGACGGCACTGATGAGCCAGACGCGCACGCGGCCGGCCTCGCGTCCTGCGGACGCGCGCAATGCACGATCTATACTCATGTGCCTACGGATCAGGAGGAATCTTCGAATGACGACCCGTTTTCTCGCACTCATGCTGGCGTCCATCTTCGTCGGTGGCGCCTGCGGCGCCGCGGCAGCGCCCGATGCGCCACAGGCACCCGCGGCGCCGCCAACCGCGACCCAGGAAGCGCCGGCCCGCCGGCCCGACGTGATCTACGTGCCGACCCCGGAAGAAGTCGTGGAAGCCATGCTGCAGGTCGCCAACGTGACCAAGGACGATATTGTCTACGACCTCGGGTCGGGGGACGGGCGGATTCCGGTCATGGCCGCCAAGAAGTATGGCGCCCGCGCCGTCGGCATCGACATCGATCCGCAGCGCATCAAGGAAGCCAACGAGAACGTGGCGCGCAACAACGTCGGCGACAAGGTGCGGATCATGAACGCCGACCTGTTCGCGACGGATATCAGCGAGGCGACGGTCGTCACGCTCTACCTGCTGCCCTCGCTCAACGTCAAGCTGATGCCCAAGCTGATGAAGGAACTGAAGCCGGGCACGCGGATCGTGTCGCATGCCTTCGACATGGGCGACTGGAAGCCGGAGAAGGAGCTCGACGTCAACGGCCGCAAGGTCTATTTCTGGACGATTCCGAAGCAATGATCGCCCGCTGCGGGGACACGGGATCGCGACGATAAGCTTCAGCCGGGGAGCTTCGTGATTCCGTGACCCCGTGGCGCCGCACGCTGCTCGCCCTCGCCTGCCTGCTCGCCACGTTCGGTCTCGCCCTCGCCGTGACCGGCGGCTTCGTCACAGTCCTGTTCGGCTCGCGTGTGTCCGCCCGGTCGCCGGGCCCTGCGGTCGCCGCCGCGGCGATCGCCGCCGCCGCATGGTTCGCGATCGCGCGGCGTGAACGCGCCGCGCGCGACGACCTCCTGCACCTCGACGCCTGGATCGCTTCGCGTGCCACCCGGCTGGTCGTCCTCGCCGCCGCGACGGCGGGAGCCGTGGCCGTGGCCTACGGAACGTTCAGCGCGGCGGGCGCCGACGCCTCCGGGTATCTGAGCCAGACGCTGATGCTCCAAGGCGGATGGCTGGAGCGGTTCGAACCCCTGGCGGGGATGGCCGACTGGCCGGCGGGTGCCGAGACGCTCGCGCCACTGGGGTGGCGCGCGGCGGACGCCGCGGGGCGGCAGGTGCCGACCTATGCCGTCGGACTGCCGCTGCTGATGCTGCCACTTCATGCCAGCGGCGGCGTTCTAGCGGCGTCCCTGGTGCCCGCGCTCTCACTCGTCCTTGCCGTCTGGGCAACGGGCATGCTGGCTCGGCACGTGGCAGGCCCGCGCGCCGCGGTCGTCGCCGGCGTGTGGCTCGCCACCAGCCCGGTGGCGCTGGTCGAGGCCATGCAGCCCATGAGCGACGTGCCGGTGACGGCCGCGTGGCTTGCCTGCTGGGCGCTGGCGGCTGCGTCCGCCGATGCGCCGCGATCCATTCGCGGCCGCCGCGTCGCGGCCGCGGGCGTCGCCGCGGCGGCCGCGGTCCTCATCCGGCCCAACCTGGCGCCGCTGGCGTTGCTCCCCCTGCTGTGGGTGCTGTTTCGCCACGGTCGGCGCGCAGCCGTCGCCTTCGGTGCGCCCATCGTCCCGGCCGGTTTCCTGGTCGCGTACCTGCAGTGGCACTACTTCGGGTCGCCGTGGCGATCGGGTTACGGCACGGCCGCGGAGATCTATGCGGCCGCCAACGTCGTGCCCAACGCGATGTTGTACGCGAGGTGGCTGTTCGACACGCACGGTCCCTGGCTGTTCGCCGCACCGCTCGCGCTGCTCCTCCCGGCCGGCGCGGGGCGATCCGTCCTGCGCTGGACCCTGGCGTTCGCCGCCCTGGTCGTGGCTGCGTATCTGGTCTACGCCGTCTTCGAAGTCTGGTCCTATCTCCGGTTCCTGCTGCCGGCGCTTGCCATCGCGATGGTTGCGGTGGCGGCACTGGCCGCCAGGCTGATGGCGGCGCTGCCGCCGCTGGCGCGCGGACCGGCGCTCCTCGTCGTGGTGCTGTCGCTGGCGGCGGTCAACGTCACCGCGGCCCGCTCGCTCGGCGCGTTTCGCGTGGCCGAGGAGCAGTCGCGGGCAGCCCTCGCCGGTCGCTACCTGGCGGCGGCACTGGGGGAGAGGAGCGTCGTGATTGCCGGGGAGCAGAGCGGATCGATGCGCTACTACACCGGCCGTCCGATCGTGCGATGGGACCTGATGCCCGAGGACGCGCTCGCCGCAGTCGTCGACCGGTTGTCCGCCGCGGGGTACGACGTGTGGGTGGCGCTCGACGCGTGGGAGGAGGAGCCGTTCCGGCGGAGATTCCCGTCCGTCCCGGCCGGCGCGCTCGACTGGCCACCCCGCGCGGAAGCGGGCGGGACGCTGCTCACGCGGGCGTGGCGGGTGGCCGATCGGCCGCCGTTCATGCGCGGCGGCCGCGCGATCACCGACCGGCTCGCGCCGCCGGTCCGCCGGTGATCGCGGCGCCTCAGTCCGACGCCTTCCCCTCCAGCAGCGGCGTCGTCGCCGTCGTCTCCGGTCCCTTTTCCGTGCACACCGCGTAGGTGGCCTCGTACATCGAGACGCCGGCGTACTCGCCCTTGCGGTTGAGGATGTAGAAGTTCAGGCCGAACGCGGGCAGGCCGCGCGCGTTGAGCAGCCGCTTCTCCACGGTGTTCTGCTGCACCCGCTTCAAGGCCTCGAGGCCGGCATCCTTCGGGTGCTTCCCGCGCCGCATCTCCTCGACGATGAGATAGGAGCAGAGGTTGTACAGGTTCGCCTCGCCGCGGCCGGTGGAGCCGGCGGCGCCGATCTCGCCGTCGACGTAGAGGCCGGCGCCGAGGATGGGCGAGTCGCCGACGCGTCCGGGAATCTTCCACGCCAGGCCGCTGGTCGTCGTCACGCCGCACACGTCGCCGCGGCTGTTGACGCCGTCCATGTTGATGGTGCCGAAGTAATGTTCCGGATCGATCAGGCCGTCGCGCACCATGCTGAGCCCGGCCTGCATCGCGGCGTCGCCGCGCTTCTTCGGGTCGAGGTAGTGGTCCGGATCGATTCGGCGCTTCCACTCGAGCCAGAGCTGGCGCGATCGCTCGGTGTTGAGGTCATCCTCGACCTCGAAGCCCATGTTGCGCGCGAACGCCTGCGCGTCGCGGCCGACGATCAAATGATGGTCGGTCATTTCCAGCACGGCCTTGGCCACGAGGGAGGGTGTGCGGATGCCTTCGAGACAGGCGACACCCCCAGCCCGCTTCATCGGGCCGTGCATGCAGCATGAATCGAGCTGCACGACGCCCTCCGCATTCGGCAGGCCGCCGAAGCCGACGCTGGTGTCCTCGGGATCGAGCTCGCACAAATTGACGCCCGCGACGACGGCGTCGAGCACGTCGCCGCCCTTGGTCATCAGTTCGAACGCCTTCTGCACCCCGGTGACAGGCCCGCCGTGCTTGTAGCGGTTGCCGTTGCTGGAGGCGACGATCACCGGCTTCACGCCGCCGCTGCTGACGGCCGGCGCCTGACCGAACGCCGGCCGCGTGGCGGCGACGGCAAGGCCGGCGGTACTGGTGTGCACGAACTCGCGACGCGTGACTTTCCTGGCCATCGAACGCTCCTTGGTGAGTGAGGCGGATGCTAGCACACCCCGCCGTGCGCCGACGCCTCGTCCCTGGCGTGGCCCGGCGTGGACTCATGCTACGCTCCGCGCGCTCATGGGCCGGGACCTCGCCGCGCTCGCCGCCATCGTCGTCGTGGCGTTCGGCGTGCGCGTGCTGCCGGCCTGGGAGACGGTCTTCGGCGGCGAGTCGGTGAACTTCCTGGAAACCGACGCCTGGTACCACGTGCGCCTGGTCGAGTCCCAGGTCCGTAACTTTCCGTGGCGCGTCACCCTCGATCCGTATGCCGCCGTCGGCGGCCAGTACGTCGCCATCGCGCCGCTCTTCGACACGATCACCGCGGCCATCGTCGTCGCGTGGCACGGACGCGGTGCGGAGACGCCGGCGATCGAGCGGGTCGCGGCGTTCGTGCCGCCGGTGCTCGGCGCGCTGGCGGTGATCGTGACGTGGGCGCTGGCCCGGCGCCTGTTCGGCCGCGCCGCCGGCCTGCTCGCCGCGGCCCTGCTCGCCGTCCTGCCCGGCCATTTCATGGATCGCACGATGCTTGGGTTCGTCGATCACCATGCCCTCGAGGCGTGCCTCGGACTGGCGACGGTGTTGGCCGTCGTGCGCGGGGTGGCGATGCCCGCGAGCGCGGGAGCGGGCGTCGTCGGGCTGGCCCTCGGGCTCTATCTGCTCGCGTGGAGCAGCGGCGCGTTCCTCGTCGCCATCCTCGGCCTGTGGCTGGCGCTGGCGATTCTCGTGACGCCCGCGGACGTCAGCCGAGTGCACCTGGCGCGGCTGATGGGTGGCGGCGCCCTCGTCGCCCTGGTGCTGGTCCTCGCTGTCCAGGATCCGCGCTTGCATCGTTACGGCAGCCAGGTCGTGGGACTCGCGGCCCTGAGCGGGCTGGCGCTGATCGGGTGGAGCGTCGGTGACCGTGTGGGGCGACAGGGGAAACGCTCCCTCATCGCGGCCGGCATTCTCGTCAGCGGCCTGCTGTCCGTCGTGCTGTTGTGGACGTTATGGCCGGCGGTGCTGGACCAGATCGTCATCGACATCGGCCGCCTGACGCCGAACCCGGCGCGCAGGGGCGTCCTCGAAGCACGGCCGCTCTTCCTGTACCCCGGAGAATGGAACTGGTGGCAGCCGTGGCAGTTCTTCGGCACCGGCTTCTACGTCGGACTCGTGGCGCTGCTCCTGTTTCCCACGCGGCTCTGGCGCAAACGCCAGGCCGGCGACCTTCTGGCGTGGATGTACGGGGTGGCGACCTTCGTTGCCACGGTGGGCCAGAATCGTTTCGGCTACTACCTCGTGACCGCGGCCGCCCTGTTCGGCGGCTGGCTGGGCGCGCGCGTGCTCGACTGGGGCTGGCGGCGTCCCGACGCCCCGGCGCGGTTCGCCACCGCGCTCGTCCTCGTCGGCGGCGCGTTCGCGCCCAACCTGGCGCCAGCGGCGCTGCTGGCGACGCGGACAGGCAACCTCGCGGCGTACTGGCAGGACGTCATGCACTGGCTGGAGACCGAGACGCCGCCGCCGTTTCTCGCGTCGGCCAGCGCCGGCGACGACTACTACGTGGCCCGCTATCCGCGCGCCAACCTGCCAGCGCCGGACTATTCGGTGATGAACTGGTGGGACCAGGGTTACTGGCTGATCCAGCGTGCCCGTCGCGTGCCGGTGTCGAACCCGACCCAGGAGCGTGCGCCGGTGGCCGGCCGTTTCTACGCCGAGACCGACGAGCGCCGCGCCGTCGCGATCGCGCGCGCCGAGCGAGCCGGCTACGTGCTCGCCGACTGGGAGCTGCCGTTTCGACTCACGCCGGCGGGTACTGTGGCGGGACGCTTTCAGAGCGTCCTGGACTGGGCCGGCGCGACGCACGGTGCGTACTACGAGGTCTACTATCGCCGCGAGGGCGAGGGCAACGCCCTGGTGCCGCTGTGGGTCTTTCACGCACCCTATTACCGGAGCATGGCGTTCCGCCTCACCGCCATCGGCGGCCAGGCGGCCACCCCGGCCAACGCCACGACCGTCCTGACGGTTGCCGATCGAACCGACGAGAACGGCCGATCGTTTCGTGAGGTGCTGTCGTCGGAGACCTTGCCCAGTTACGAGGCGGCGCTGCAGGCGGCGGCCTCGACGAGGGCCCCGGGCGTGATCGTCGGCCTCGATCCGTGGCGCCCGGCGTTCCCGGTCGAGAAGCTGATCGCGTTCGTCCAGGTCCACGAGGCGCGGACGCCGGATCAGCAGGCCACGGAAGGACCATGGGTCCGCGTCTACCGGCTGACCGATGCCCCGCCCTGAGGAATGTTTCAGGGTGCAGCGACGGCGAAGGCCGCCGTAGACTGTGGGCGTCCGACGCGGACAACACCACCATGGCACGGCGCCTGACGTCGTTTCAGCGGCTCGCCCTGTGGACCACGGGGTGCACCTACCTCCTGATCATGGTGGGTGGCCTGGTGCGTGCGTCGGGCGCGGGTCTCGGCTGTCCCGACTGGCCGCGCTGCTTTGGTTCCTGGGTGCCCCCCGCCTCCGCGGCCGATCTGCCGGTCGGGTTCGACGCGGCGCAGTTCAACCTGACCCTGATGTGGACCGAGTACTCTGAATCGGCTGCTCGGCGTCCTGGTCGGCCTGCTCATCCTGGCGACGGTGGTGTCCGCGTGGCGTCACCATCGGCGAACGCCACGGATCCTCTGGCCGACGGTCGCCGCGTTGCTCCTCGTCGGCTTCCAGGGCTGGCTGGGCGGCGTCGTAGTGCAGCACGAGCTGGCGGCGTGGATCGTCACGATCCACCTGCTGGTGGCGCTCGTGATCGTGTCGTTGCTCCTCTACGCGACCGTCTACGCGCTGCTCGGCGCTGCCGGCACGGTGTACGCTTCCGGCGAGGGACGCGCACCGCTGCTGTGGGCATCGCTGGCGCTGATGGCCATCACCGTGGGCCAGGTCACGCTGGGCGCGCAGGTCCGCGGGGCCGTGGACGATGCGATGATTCACGGGACGCCGCGCGCGCTGGCGCTGGCCAGCGTGGGGGCCTACGACCGATGGCACCGGGAAACCGCACTGGCCGTGCTCGCCGCGACGCTGTTCGTCTGCCTGCTGGTGTGGTCCCGACACCCGCACGAGCGCCCGCTGGTCAAGGCCTCGACCGTGATGGCCGCCCTCGTCGTCGTGCAGGTTCTCGTCGGCGCGAGCATGGCCTACGTGGGTCTGACACCAGCGGCGCAGGTCGCGCATCTAACGGCTTCGAGCTTGATTCTGGGCGCGGAAACCGTGCTGTTGCTGCTCACGCTCTGGCTGCCATCCCCCAGCCGGGGCTAACGGTCCGTGGTCGCGCTTGGTAGTCGGTGTCCTCGCCCCCCCCCGAGGGCGAGTCGGCTGGGTGCAGAAACGCGAATGAACCGGAACCGGCGCTGAGCTGCCGTTCTGCAATAAGGAGAACGAGAGATGCGTGTATCGACTGCGGTCGCACTCGCCTTGTGTGTGAGCCTCACCGGCTGTGGCCGGTCGGATCGGGAGGCCGCGCCGGCCAACTCGTCCGCCGCCGCCCCGGCTGCCCATTCGGGCCACGCGGCGCCGGTCGCCCGCACGACGCTGCTCGGCAACCTCGGCGACTACCATCGGCCGATTACGGTGTCGCACGCCGACGCGCAGAAATTCTTCGACGAGGGATTGACCCTCCTCTACGGCTTCAACCACGAGGAGGCGTTTCGTTCGTTCGAGCGGGCCGCGGTTCTGGATGCGCAGGCGCCGATGCCGCATTGGGGCATGTCGCTCGCCCTCGGCACCAACTACAACGACACCGCGACGCCCGATCGGCTGCAGCAGGCGCACTTGCACCTGACGCACGCGCAGCAGCGGGCCGGCAACGGCAGCGAGGTGGAGCGGGCGTTCGTCGACGCCCTCGCCAAGCGATACGTGGCCACGCCGAACGACGGGCAGCAGCCCGCGCGTGAAGCGGCGTACTCGGCGGCGATGGGCGACGTGGCCGCGCGGTTCCCCGACGATCTCGACGCCGCCACGCTCTACGCCGAGAGCATGATGAACCTGCGGCCGTGGAAGCTGTATACCTTCGACGGCGATCCGGAGCCCGGGACGGAGTTGATCGTGCAGACGCTCGAGCGGGTCATCGATCGCAACCCGCAGCATCCCGGCGCCAACCACTATCACATCCACGCGGTCGAGGCGTCACGGGTGCCGGACCGTGCGTTGTCGAGCGCCAAGCGCCTCGAAACCCTGGTCCCTGGAGCCGGCCACCTCGTTCACATGCCCGCGCACATCTGGATGCGCACCGGCGACTATGTCGCGGCCGCCAAGACCAACGCGACGGCCGCGCAGCTCGACGAGAAGTACGTGCAGGCGACCGGCGCCACGGGTCTCTATCCGACGATGTACTACGGGCACAACCTGCAGTTCGAATCGGCGGCGTCGATGATGGCGGGCAATTTCGCCTCGGCGCGCGCCGCGGGACAGAAGACGGCGCAGCTGGTCGCGCCGATGGCCGGCGAGATGGCCATGCTGCAGCCCTTCGCCCTGCAGGAAGTCCTGGCGCTGCTGCGCTTCGAGCGCTTCGACGAGGTGCTGGCACAGCCGGCGCCGCCCGCCGGGCGCGACCTGCAGACCTCGCTCCATCACTTCACCCGCGGCGCGGCCTTCGCGGGCAAGGGGCAGGCCGCCGAGGCGGAGCGGGAACTCGCGGCCTTCAATGGCGCGGCGGCGCGTCTCACCGACGAGGTGATGTATAGCACCATCAATCCGGCCCCGCTCGTGCTGGACGTGGCGCGCCTGGACCTGACGGCGCGCATTGCCGACGCTCGCGGGGGAGGCGCCGAGGCAGTGGCGGCGTGGCGGCGCGCGGCCGCGGCCGAGGACAAGGTGGGGTACGGAGAACCGCCCGACTGGCTCTTTCCGGCGCGCGAGGGACTGGCCGCGGCGCTGATGCGTACCGGCCTGGCGGCCGAGGCCGAGCAGGTCTACCGGGCGGACCTCGTGAAGAATCGCAAGAACCCGCGGTCGCTGTTCGGCCTATGGAAGTCGCTCGAGCGACAGCGCAAAACGGCCGACGCGGCCCGAGCGAAAGCCGACTTCGAGGCCGCCTGGGCCGGCGCCGACGTCACCCTGGCCGAGAGCGCGCTCGGGCCGCGCAAGGCGACGAACTGACCGGCGCCGTACGGTAGACTTTTCCGGTGACGTGTTCCATGCCTTCCGTCCGCGGCGCCCGTCTGGTCACGCGCTGCATCTGTAGCTAGTCTCCCGCGGCCCTGTCCGCGGGAGATATCTCCTCACGCGCGTGTTCCATTTCAGGCAAGGTCTCGAACTGCCCTTCGACGGGCCGAGGAGTCAGGCAATGGGTGTCAGGAAGACATGGGTGGCGACGGTTTCGCTGGCGGTCGCGCTGTCGGCGGTGGTGGCGGCGCAGTACGACACGGCGGCGCTGGCCAAGTTCCGCGACGACCGCGTAGTGACGTTGAAGGCCGACAACGGCTGGCTGACCGTGGCCGGCCTGCATTTCCTCAACCAGGGCGAGAATCGCGTCGGGTCGGATCCGGGCAACGACATCGTGCTCGACTTCCCCGCGGTGCCTCCGCACGCCGGTGTCATCACGCTCACCGGCACCAGCGTGCGCATCCGCGCCGCCGAGGGTCAGACGCTCACCATCAACGGCAAGCCGATGTCCGAGTCCGAGCTGCACGGCTCGTTCGACGGCAAGCCCCAGGACACCATCAGCTTCGGTCCGATCAGTTTCTTCGTCCACTACAGCGGTCCCCGACTGGCAGTGCGGGTGCGCGATCAGCAGAACGCAATCCGCACCGGCTTCAACGGGCTGCGCTGGTACGAGCCGAACCCCGCCTACCGCGCGACCGGCACGTTCACCGCCTACCCGGAGGTGAAGGTGGTCCAGATCCCCAACATCCTGGGCGACCTCGAGCCGTTCAACGCAGTCGGCACGGTGGCCTTCGAGCTCAACGGCTCGCGCCAGACCATGGAAGCCTGGCGGTCGGGCCAGCGCATCTGGTTCGTGTTCCGCGATCGGACGAGCGGGCGCGAAACCTACCCCTCGGCCCGGTTTCTCTACACCGACGCGCCGGTGGACAATCAGGTCGTGATGGACTTCAACTACGCGCAGAACCCGCCGTGCGCCTACAACCCGTTCACCACCTGCCCGCTGCCGCCGTCGCAGAACCGCCTGGCCATCGCCATCGAGGCCGGTGAAAAGCGGTACGAGGGAGAAGGGCAGAGGACGAAGAACTAAGGAAGAACGAAGAACGAAGGACGAAGAACTGGAACGGGGGAACGACGAACGAGAACGACGAACGAACGAACCGTCGTTCCTTTGTTCTTCGTTCCTCATCGTCTGCCCTCCCCAATGCCCCCCGCCCTCCTCGCATACATCGCCATCACCTTCGTCCTCGTGATCACGCCGGGTGCGACGACCGCGGTGGTCGTCCGGAATGCGCTGCGTGGCGGGTGGGGGGCGGGGCTGACGGCGGCGGCGGGGGCGGCGACCGGTAATGCGACGCACGCGGCGGCGGCGGGGCTCGGGCTGGCGATACTCGTGGCCCGGTGGCCGGTGGTCCTGGCGGCCCTGCGGGTGGCCGGGGCGATCTACCTCGCGGGCCTCGGGCTGGTCAGCCTCTACCGCGTCGCGACGTTGCCCGACGGTGGCATTCCGCTGATGCCCGCGGCACCCGTCGGCACGCCGCCGACGGCCTGGCGCCATCCCGGCAGCTTCCGTCAGGGCTTGGCGGTCAACCTGCTCAATCCGTCGATCGCCACTTTCTACCTGGTGGTCGTGCCGACGTTCCTGCCGGCCGCGCCTCGGCCGGGGTACTTCGCAGGACTGGCGGCGATTCACATCGGCATGGCGTTCGCGTGCCACAGCGCCTGGGCGCTGGCGCTCGGCCGGCTGCGCCAGGCTCTTCGCCCGCCCGGGGCCAGGCGCCTGCTCGAGGCCGTCACCGGCGTGGCGTTGTTGGTCCTCGCGGCGCGGGTCTGGTGGGGGTGACCGCGCGGAATCTACGGCCGCGGTTGTCGTGGGCGGGCACAGGGAGTAGGTTGAGGGGATGCTCGCCGACGTTCAGCGCGCCATTGCGTCCCGCCCGGCTGGCACGCGACTGGTCTTCCTCTCCGACTACGACGGCACCCTCGCCGAGTTCCACGTCGATCCGACGATTCCGCGCCCGTCCAAGCGCACGCGCGAGCTGCTGGGCCGGCTGGCTGACCGTGAGGACCTGTCGCTGGGCATCGTCAGCGGCCGGCGGATCGCCGACTTGCGGACCCGGACCCAGCTGCCCACCCGCGTGTACCTGGCCGGCCTGCATGGCATGGAGATCGAGGTCGGCCCGCGCCGCTGGCAGCATCCCGATCTCGAGACGGCACGCGAGGCCGTGCGCGAGTTGAACGAGCGGCTCGAAGAGGTCCGCGTCCGTATGCCCGGCCTGATCCTGGAAGACAAGCACGCGTCGGTGGCGGTGCACGTGCGCGGCGTCGAACCCGGCCGGCGCGGGGCCGCGCTGGCGATGGCCGATACCTGCGCCGGCGAATGGCTGACCAGCGGGCGGCTGCGCCGGCTCACCGGCAACATGGTGCTCGAGTTCCTGCCCAACATCGCCTGCCACAAGGGTGACGCGACGCGGTGGATCGCGCACGACGTCGCGGCGGCGCGCGACACCGCGCCCTGGGTCGTGTTCGTCGGTGACGATGTGACCGACGAGGATGCGTTCCTCGCCATCGAACAGGGGGTCAGCGTCCTCGTCGGCGCGCGGGACAGCGCCGCCACCTTCCAGCTCCGCGGCATCAACGATGTCACCAGCCTGCTGGCGTGGCTCGCGCGCGACGACAAGGCAGGGCAGGCATGACCTCGGCGGAGCTGCTGACGGCGCTCGGCGATCGCCTCAAGCACACGCATCTCATCGTCGTCGCCAATCGCGAGCCGTACATCCACCTGCATCGCACGCGGCTGGTGCCGAGTCCCGGGCTGTGGGCGCGGCTGCGGCGCAAGCGGGTGACCGAGGAAGTGACCTGGATCCGGCCGGCGAGCGGGCTGGTGACGGCGCTCGACCCGGTGATGCGGGCGTGCGGCGGCACCTGGGTCGCGCACGGCAGCGGCAGCGCCGATCGCGAGGTGGCCGATTCGAAGGGGCGGGTCCGGGTGCCTCCCGACAACCCGGCCTATACCCTGCGCCGGGTGTGGCTGACCGAGGACGAGGAGGCCGGCTACTACTACGGCCTGTCGAACAACGCGATCTGGCCGCTGTGCCACATCGCCTATGCCCGGCCCGAGTTCAACGAGAGCGACTGGGCCGCCTACAGCCGCGTCAACCGGCGCTTCGCCGAGACCGTGCTCGACGAGATCGGGAGCCGCCCGGCCATCGTCTTCGTCCAGGACTATCACTTCGCGCTGCTGCCGCGATTCATCAAGGACGCGCGCCCGGACGTCGTCGTCTGCCAGTTCTGGCACATTCCGTGGCCCAACCCCGAAGCGTTCCGCGTCTGCCCGTGGGCGGAGGAGATCCTGCACGGGCTGCTCGGCAACGACCTGCTGTCGTTCCACATCCAGTATCACTGCAACAATTTTCTCGACACCGTCGAGCGGACGCTGGAAGCGCGGGTGGACTACGAGCGGTTCGCGGTCGTGCGCGGCGGGCATCCGACGCTGGTGAAGCCGTTTCCGATCAGCATCGATCCGGAGCTGTGGGCGCACGATCAGGACGCCGCTTCCGATGCGCGGGCGATGCGGAAGTCGCTCGGGCTGGGCCGCGAGCGCATCATCTTCGGCGTCGATCGCCTCGACTACACCAAGGGCATCCCCGATCGGCTGCGCGCCTTCGAGCGGATGCTGAAGCGCCATCCGGAATGGCGCGAGCGCGTGGTGTTCGTCCAGGTCGGCGCCCCCAGCCGCGACCAGTTGCGCCGCTACCAGGCCCTCAGCCGCGAGGTGGACGAGACGGTGACGTCGGTGAACGAGACCTATCGGCACCAAGGGCTGGCAGCCGGTGGTCTACCTGCGCGAGCATCGCGAGCCGCAGGACATCGCGGCGATGTACCGTGCCGCCGACGTCTGCGTCGTCTCATCGCTGCACGACGGGATGAACCTGGTGGCGAAGGAGTTCATCGCGTCGCGCACCGACCTCCGCGGGGTGCTCGTGCTCTCGCAACTTCACCGGCGCCGCGCGCGAGCTCCAGGAAGCGGTGCTGGTCAACCCGTATGCGGTGGACGAGTTCGCCGACGCGCTGCACCTGGCGCTGTCGATGCCGGCGGAGCAGCAGACGCGGCGGATGCGGGCGCTGCACGCGCGCGTGCAGAACGAGACCGTGTACGACTGGGCGGCCGGCATCCTGCGGGCGGCGTGCGGAATGGCCGCTCCCGTCTGATTGATCCGCCTACGCGGTGGCCGGCTTGACGTCGCGCACGAGACCAATGTGCGCGACGTGGTGCCGCGAATGCCAGGCGTACATCTGCAGCAGCCAGTTCACCGTGATCGGCCCCCACTGCGGGTGGTGCGCCGGGCGCTCGAACTGGGCGGGCGTCAGCGAGTCGAGGAGCACGGTCAGCCGCCGGTGGACCCCGTCGAGGATCGCCAGCGACACCGCCGGCTCCAGCGCCCGCCCGTCGGGAAGCTCCGCCCAGATCGCTTCCTCGTAGGTTTTGATCGTGGGCGCGTCCTCGGTGAGGGCGAGCTTGATGCGGATGTAGGCGTTGAGGTGACTGTCGGCCAGGTGATGTACGACCTGCCGCACCGTCCATCCGCCCTCCCGGTACGGCGTATCGAGCGACGAGCCGGGCAGCGCGTCGAGCACCCGCGCGAGATTGCTTGGCAGCGCATCCATCTCGGCGATCCAGCCCCTCCGTTTGTCCGCGGTGACGTCGGGGTCGGCGTTGAACTTTCCCACCGGGTATCGAGGGTCCATCCCTGGATCATCGCCGTGCGCCGACCCCGGGGGCAAGCGAGTTCCGGTCATCGAGTCGATGAGCGTGGTTTCTCCGTTCCAACCCTCACCGCCTGGCCCGCATCCAACTGCGGCAGAAGGAGAGTGCGATGATTCGCTCGCTGTTTGCCCTCGGCACCGTCCTGGCTATCGCGGCCTCCCTGGCCGCGGCCGCGGCGTTTCAGGAGGCGCCCACGGCCGTGACCGCGCGCGGCGAGTGGACGACCGACGCCCGGCACGGCTGGTCGGGCGACCCCGAACCGCGCGTGCAGATCAACCTTCGTTCCGCTGACGGCGAGAACTGGGGCTTCGGCGTTCCCCTGTCCGAGCTGGCCGGACTCCCACCCGCCGCGCACGCCGGCTCGGCCAGCGACGTTCGCTTCACCTGGACGCGCGAGGCAGGGACCTTCCGGTTCCACGGCTCGTTCGATCGCGGCCGCGGCGCCGGCAGCTACACCTTCTCGGTGAATCCCGCGTTCCTCCAGAGCATGGCCGCCCGCGGCTACCGCAATCTGTCCCCGGCCAGCGTCGTGCGGCTGGCGGTCGTCGATGTCACCGAGGGTTATGTCGGCGCCCTCGCCGCGGCGGGATATTCGAATCTGCCGTTCGACGATCTCGTGCGCATGCGCATCCACCGCGTCACCCCCGAGATGATTCGGGATTTGGCCGCGATCGGCTATCGCGGGTTGCTCAGCGACGACCTGGTCCGGATGCGGATCCACGGGGCGACCCCGGAGTTCGCCCGCGCGATGCAGGCGGCCGGCTATCCGGGGCTGTCGAGCGACGAGCTGGTGAAGTTCCGCATCCACAAGGTGACCCCCGAGTTCATCGCGGCGATGAACGCGCTCGGGTATCGCGCGTTGGACCGCGAACAGCTCGTGCGATTCCGCATCCACAAGGTCACGCCCGAGTTCGTGACCGCCCTGGCCGAGCGCGGCTACCGGGCGGTCGCCGCGGAAGACCTCGTCCGCATGCGGATTCACGGCGTCAGCCCGGCCGACATCGATGCGTTCAAGACGCTGGGGTACGCGGGCATCGATGCGGACGAGCTGGTGCGGATGCGGATCCACCGGGTAACTCCGGCGTTCGTGCGCGAGATTCACGCGGCAGGCTTCGCGACGGTCTCCGTGGACCAGCTCGTGCGCCTGCGAATCCACCGGGTGGACGGGCAGTTCATCGCCGATCTGAAGGCGGACGGCTACCAGAACCTGTCGGTGGCGGACGTGCTGGACCTGGCGGTCCGCGGGCCGCGATTTTCGCGCGTCCGGCGCCAGCCCTGACGGCCTTCGCGTTACGATGCAGACATGCCCGTGTGGGGTGTGGGGTGTGGCGTGCTGCTCCTGCTCGGCGTCATCGCCTGCGCGGCCGGGGCGGGCAGCGGTGAGCCAGGCGCGCCGCAGGACGAGGCGCGGCAGGCGGAGCGGCGGCGGCAGATGGTCGAGACGCAGATTCGCGCGCGCGGCATCAGGGATGCGCGCGTGCTGGCGGCGATGGAGAAGATCCCGCGCCATCGCTTCGTGCGCCCCGACGACATCGACTACGCCTACGCCGACTCCCCCGTGGCCATCGGCCACGACCAGACCATTTCGCAGCCCTATATCGTCGCCTTCATGAGTGAGGCGCTGGCGCTCGCACCGGATGACCGCGTGCTCGAGATCGGCACCGGGTCCGGGTATCAGGCCGCGGTCCTCGGCGAGCTGGCGCGCGAGGTGTACACGATCGAGATCCTGCCGGAGCTGGCCGAACGGGCATCGCACGTGCTCGAGCAGCTGGGATATGCGAACGTGCACGTGCGCGCCGGCGACGGCTACGCCGGCTGGCCGGAGCGGGCGCCCTTCGACGCCGTGATTGTGACCGCAGCCCCCGACCACGTGCCGCAGCCTCTCGTCGAACAGCTGGCCATCGGTGGCCGGCTCGTCGTACCCGTGGGCCGCGGCGAACAGGACCTGCTGATCTACACCCGTACCGCGGACGGCCTGCGCGAGGACGGGCGCTTGCCCGTGCGCTTCGTCCCGCTGACCCGGCGACCGTAAAACGTATAATCGCGGGCATGCCCGCGACATTCCGCGCTCTCGTCGTCCTGCTGTCGCTGCTCGCCGTGCCGGCGGCGCCGGCGTTGGCCCGCCAGGCGCCGACGCCCGAGCAGTTCTTCGGGTTCCGTCCCGGCGCCGCCGGCGAGCTGGCCCGCTATCCCAAGGTGCTCGAGTACTTCCAGCAGCTGGCAAAAGCCACCGATCGCGTCACCTTCGAGGAGCTCGGCAAGACGACGATGGGCAACTCGTATGCGCTGCTGCGAATCAGCGCGCCGCGAGAACCTGGCGCGCTTCGATCGGCTGGTGGAGATCAACCGGCGGCTCGCCGATCCACGCGGGCTGACCGACGCGCGAGGCCCAGGCGCTGGCGGCCGAGGGCAAGCCGTTCTATCTGCTCTACGCCACCATTCACTCGACGGAAGTGTCCAACGGCCAGGCCATCGTGCACATCGTCCATCGCCTGGCGACGGAGAACTCTCCGCTCATCCGCGAGATCCTCGACAACGCCGTCGTCCTGCTGGTGCCGTCGCAGAACCCGGACGGGCAGCACCTGGTGATCGATCACTGGTACAAGACCAAGGGCACTCCCTACAACCGCGTCTACCCGGACCTCTACCACAAGTACGTGGGGCACGACGACAACCGCGACTGGTTCATGTTCACGCAGCAGGAAACGCGGATGAACATCGAGCGCGTGCAGAACGCGTTCAAGCCGATCATCACCCACGACATGCACCAGCAGGGCGCGGCCGGGTCGCGCATCTTCGTGCCGCCGTTCACCGATCCGTTCGACGGCAACATGCACCCGATCCTGCAGCTCGGGCAGGCGACGGTGGGGCAGGCGATGGCCTCGGCGCTGCTCGCCGAGGGGAAGACGGGAGTGGCGTGGAATCAGTCGTATGACATGTGGTCGCCGGCGCGGCAGTACATGGTCTACCACGGCCAGCCGCGCATCCTCACCGAGATCGCCGGCGGTGCGCTGGCCGATACCTATGCCAACCCCCAGAAGGAACGCCCGCTCGGGCCGCAGGAGCCGCGCTGGAACTTCCCGGTGCCGTACGCCGGCGACACGTGGTCGCTGCAGCAGCAGGTGGACTACGGCGTCACCGCGGCGCTGGCCGGCATCGCGCACGTCGCGAAGTACGGGCGCGAGTGGCTGTACAACTTCTACCAGGTGCATCGCGACTGGGTGAACTACGATCGCGCGCCGTTTGCCTTCGTCGTGCCGGCCGTGCAGCGCGACCCGGTCGCCACCTACGAGATGCTCGACATCCTGCAGTTCGCGCGACGTCGAGATCCATCGCGCCACGGCGTCGTTCACCGCCGGCGGACGCGCGTATCCGGCCGGCTCCTGGGTGATCAAGACGGCGCAGCCGTACGGCGCGTTCGCCAAGACCATGCTCGAGAAGCAGGTCTATCCCGACCTGCGCCTGTTCCCCGGCGGGCCGCCCGAGCCGCCGTACGACGTGACCGGACACACGCTGTGGATGTTGATGGGCGTGGCGGTCGACGAGATCGAGGCAACGTTCGACGCGCCGCTCGAGCTGCAGTCGGCCATCGCGCCGGTTCCCGCGCCGGCGCCGGGCCCGGCCAAGGCCGCGTATCTGATGGGGCCGGAATCCTACGGCGCCTTCCGTGTCGTCGCCGAGCTGCAGAAAGCAAAGGTGCCGACCTTCCGGGCCGCCAGGGCGTTCGAGGCCGGCGGTCAGACTTTTGCGCCGGGCACGTTCGTCATTCCGTCGACGCCGACGGCGCAACCGATCGTGGAGCGGGCCGCGAAGCTGGGGATCCCGGTCTACGCCGCCGATCGCACCCCGGCGGTGGACGGCTACCGCCTGAAGCCCGGCACGCGCGTCGGCTTGTATCGCGGCGCGAACAACATGCCGGGCGGCTGGATGATGTGGTTGCTCGAGCAGTACGGCATCAACCACCAGGTGGTCGTGGCCGGCGATTTCCAGGATTTGGCTGCCAAGTACGACGTCATCCTGCTGCCGTCCGGCATCTCGCGGCAGCGCATCGTGTCCGGGCTCGATCAGGCGCGCAACGATCCCCAGGAATGGGGGTGGGCGGCGGGCGTCGGCGAGGATGGCTGGGGCAAGCTGCGCGCCTTCGTGGAGAACGGCGGCACGCTGCTCGCGATCGGGTCGGCCGTCGACACCGCGCGCGAGCTGCTCGATCTGCCGATCGAGAAGGCGCTGCCGGAAGCGCCGCCCCGCTTCGCGCCGGCCGCGGCGCCCGCGGCCGCGGGTCCGCCGCCGGCAGCCAATGCGGTGGAGCGCGCGTTGCGTGACGCGTTCAGCAGCCCGGCGCAGCTGATGCAGGTCCTGCGCGACAAGGTGGCCGAGCCGGCGAACCTGTTCTACTGCCCCGGCTCGCTGCTGCGCAACGAGTTCGACCCCGCGCATCCGGTCGCGTGGGGCATGCCGGCGGAATGGCCGGTGTTCTTCGAGTCCGATCAGGCGTATCGCCTGCGGCCCGGCTTCGGCATCGACACCGACGTGGCGGCGCGCTACCCGCGCGAGAACATCCTGCAGAGCGGGTGGTTGCTCGGCGAGGAGTACCTGAAGGATCAGGCGAACGTGGTGTCGTTCCGCGTCGGGCGCGGCTACGTAGTCACCTACGGCAGCCAGATCGACTTCCGCACGCAGCCGCGCGCCACCTTCAAGCTGCTCTTCAACGGCATGTTCCACGGGCCATCGACGCCGGTGACGGCGGCGCAGCTCGGCCGTCTCGGCGCCGGCAGCACCAACGAGAACCAGTAGCCCCGTTGTCGTGAAGGAGCTGGAAGCGCGCCTCGTCGAGGCGCTCGCCCGACCGCTGCCCGGCCTCGAGGCCCAGCTCCGCCTGGCGCCGCGGCCGCGCGTCGGCTGGGATCCGCTGCGTCCCCCAGCGGGCCTGCGCGACGGTGCCGCGCTGGTCCTCGTGTATCCCACCGGCAACGCGGCGCGGCCGACGCCGCACCTCCCCTTGACCGTGCGCGGCGCCGGGCTGCGCCAGCACACGGGCCAGGTCTCGCTCCCGGGTGGATCGGTCGATGCCAACGAGTCGTTCGAGACCGCCGCGCTGCGCGAAGCGAGCGAGGAGATCGGGGTCGTCCCGGCGTCGGTACGAGTGTTGGGACGATTGACGCCCCTGCACATTCCCATCAGCGGCTACCTGCTGCATCCCATCCTCGGCATCGTCGACGATCGTCCCGACTTTCGTGCCGCCGAGTGGGAGGTCGCCCGCATTCTCGAAGTGCCGGTGGCCGACTTGCAGGATCCGTCGAGGCTGCGCTGGCAGACGCAGACGCGCGACAGCGCGGGACGAGCGGTCGAGGTCGAGGTTCCGTACTTCGAGGTGGACCGCGAGGTCGTCTGGGGTGCGACCGCGATGATCCTCGCCGAATTCCTCGCGCTCCTCGAACGGCCGGACGACGGGGTGCCCCGCGGCTGATCTACACTGCGCGCATGCTGCGATCTCTTCTCGCCATCTTCGCGCTGACGGCCCTGACCGTCGCGCCGCACGTGGCCGCGCAGAACCAGCCGCCCGCCGCCATCGCCTTCACCGGCGTGACGGTGCTCCCGATGGACCGCGAGCGGTCCGTGGCCGGCCAGACGGTCGTGGTCCGCGGCGATCGGATCGTCGCCATGGGCCCGGCGGCTGACGTGGCCGTGCCCGAGGGTGCGATGCGCATCGACGGCCGCGGCAAGTTCCTGATGCCGGGCATGGCCGAGATGCACGCGCACATTCCGGGCGGCAGCGCCCCCGATGCGCTGATGCATCGCGTGTTGAGCCTGTTCGTCGCCAATGGCATCACGACGATTCGCGGGATGCTCGGCGATCCGCGTCACCTCCCGCTGCGCGAGGCGGTCAGCCGCGGCGATCTCGTCGGACCCACCATCTACACGTCGGGCCCCAGCTTCAACGGCAACACCGCCACGTCGCCCGAGGTCGCGGCCGGCATGGTGCGGCAGCAGAAAGCCGCCGGCTACGATCTGCTCAAGGTGCATCCGGGTGTGCCGCTCGCCGCCTTCGAGGCGATGGCGTCGACGGCCAACGGCCTGGCAATGCCGTTCTCGGGCCACGTCCCGGCCGACGTGGGTCTGGAACGTGCGCTGGCCGCCAAATACCACTCGATCGATCACATCGACGGCTATTTCGAGTACGCCGTCCGCCGCGATGCGCCGGTTGACCTGAAGGCCCCTGGGTTCTTCGGCGTCAACTTCGCCGCGCATCTCGATCCCGCGCGCATGGCCAAAGCGGTCGCCGACACGAAACGCGCCGGCGTCTGGATCGTGCCGACGCAGGGCCTGCTGGAACTGTTCATGAGCAGCGCCACCGCGGAGGAGCTGCGCCGCGTGCCCGGCGTCGAGTACATCCCGTCCCAGATCGTGGACGGCTGGGCGAAGCAGCGCCAGGCCTTCATCACGCAGCCGGGGTTTACCGCGGCGGCCAACGAGCGGTTCCTCGCCGAACGCCGCACGCTGTTGAAGGCGCTGCACGACGCCGGGGTGGACCTGGCCATGGGTTCCGATGCCATCCAGACCTTCTCGGTGCCGGGGTTCTCGATTCACCGCGAGATGGCGGCCATGGTTCGCTCGGGACTGACTCCCTACGAGGTCTACGTCACCGGCTCGCGCAATATCGCGCGCTTCTTCGCCCGCGACGACGCCGGTCTCGTGGCGGTGGGGCGGGTCGCCGACCTGGTGCTGGTCGACGCCGACCCGCTGGCGGACATCGCGAACTTCGCCCGGCAGACGGGCACGATGACGCGCGGCCGCTGGCATCCCCGCGCCGAGCTCCTCGCGCGCATCCAGTCCATGCCGTAAGCGCCATCGGCGTCGTCGCCGTGCACGCGGCCGCACGCGCCGGGGGCCGGCTCGAGGCGCCCGCGTCGCGCCGGCAGAGTTGCCGGAACACACTAGAATTCGAGCGTGCACAACCCATTCGTTCCCGAAACGCACGAAGGCTGGAGCGCCCTGCACCTGGTGTTCCGCGTCGACTGGCCGCGGCTCGGCGGCCTCCCGCCCGGCGAGCGGGCGCGGATGGCCGCCGAGGTCGAGCAGGCGCTCGGCGCCACGGTCCCTCGGCCGGCCGACGGCGGAAGCGCGCTGGTCCAGCTCCTCGGCCACAAGGGCGATCTGATGGTGATCGTGTTCCGCCCATCGTTCGACGAACTGGGCCGTGTCGAGCTGGCCCTGGCGCGCACGGGCCTGCACGGCTACCTGCACGCCACCTACTCGTACGTGTCGATCGTCGAGCTCGGGATGTACGAGATGACGGCCAAGATCCACCGGCAGTTGGGGGGACAAGGGTTGACGCACGGCACCGACGCGTTCAACGCCGCGTTCGACGAGGAGATGGCGCGGCAGCGCGCGCGCGTCGCCGGGCGGCTGTTTCCGGCGATCCCGCCGGCGCGCTACGTCTGCTTCTACCCGATGAACAAGCGCCGCGGCGAGGCGGTCAACTGGTATGCCGAATCGTTCGACCGCCGCGCCGAGATGATGCTCGAGCACGGCAAGGTCGGGCGCGAGTACGCCGGGCGGGTGACCCAGATCATCTCCGGGTCGATCGGATTCGACGACTGGGAATGGGGCGTGGACCTGTTCGCGGACGATCCGCTCACCTTCAAGAAACTGATTTACGAGATGCGGTTCGACGAGGCGAGTGCGAAGTTCGCCGAATTCGGCCCCTTCTATGTCGGCATGCAGTTCACGCCGGCCGAGCTCGGCCGGTTCCTCGACGGCGAACTGCCGCAGCTGCAGTCGCCTGGCGAACGTCCGTCGGCGGAGTGACGCGGGCAGCGATCGAGAAGGAGCCGAGCCATGCGTGCACACGCGCTGTCATTGGCGATCGGAGTGATGCTGGCCGTCACCGCCGCGGCGGCGCAGCGCGCAGCCGATCTCGACCGGGCCTTCGAAGCGTTCTGGAAGGCCGATGATGCGCGGGCGGCCGCACGTGCGGCGGACCGCCTCCTGCGCACCGGCATCGACTTCGAAACGGCCGCGCTCCGGCTGAAGGCCGGACGCCCGTACGGCCCGGAGAAGACGGGCGAGTTCTTCCTGCGCTTCCCGGCCGGCGCCGGCACGCTGTTCGAGAACATCGTCGAGGTGCCGGCCGAGTACACCCCGACGCGCGCGTGGCAGCTGCGCGTCCAGCTGCACGGCGGCGTCAACCGCCGTGCGCCGACCACCATCTCCGGCGCCGAGATCGAGGAGGACGATGCGCCGGGCGGCGGGCGCGCGCCCAGCCTCGCCCGGCGGCGGCCGGAGAACCGGATTCCCGGCGAGAGCCAGATCTACGTGTTCCCGAGCGGGTCGGCGGACGCGGCCTGGTGGCACGCCCATCAGGTGGACAACATCCTTCGCCTCGTCGATCGCCTCAAGCGGCGCTACAACATCGACGAATCGCGCATCTACCTGACCGGCATCTCCGACGGCGGCACGGGCGCCTACTACATGGCGATGCGCGACCCGACGGTGTGGTCGGCGTTCCTGCCGCTCAACGGCAGCATCAAGGTGCTCGGCAACCCCGCCGTGCGTGCCGACGGCGAGTTGTTCGCGGGCAACCTCGTCAACCGTCCGTTCTACATCGTCAACGGCGGCCGCGATCCGCTCTACCCGGCGGCGCACATCGCCACGCACGTCGAGGCGTTCGACGCAGCTCGGGGTCTCGCTCGTCTACCGGCCGCAGGCCGAGGCCGGTCATGACACGAGCTGGTGGCGCTACGAGCGGGGCTTGTTCGAGAATTTCGTCAAGCAGCGGCCGCGCGTGCTGCCCACACGGTTGTCGTGGGAGACCGAACGCACCGATCGCTTCAATCGGGTGGACTGGCTGATCGTGGATCGGCTGGGGCCCGGCACCGGGGACGCCGCGTTCGCGCCGCTGGATCTGTTCGAGCACCGGCGGCCGTCTGGCCGGGTGGACGTGCAGCGGGAGGGCAACACCTTCACCGCGGTGACGCGCGGCGTCCGCACGTTCACGCTGCTGCTGTCGCCGCAGGCGATTGACTTCGCGGCGCCGGTGACGGTCACGGTGAACGGCCGGCCGGCCTTTCACGGGGCCGTCGTCCCCGACGTGGCGGTGCTCCTCGGGTGGGCGGCCCGCGATGCGGATCGCACGCGGCTCTACGGCGCGGAGCTGACCATCCCGGTGCCGTGAGCCGCCGCCCCCGGCGGCCAGCCGCGGATGGCACCAACGGCTACTGCTGCGTCGTCGGCGCCGGCCGCGCCGGTTTCGGCTCGGTATCCCACCAGAACTGCCGCGGCAGCGGCCTCTGCTGCGGCCACACCATGTTCAAGGTGTCGGCCTCGTACAGTTCGCCGTTCTTCATCACGTAGCGAATCGAGTTCGTGTGCCGGATGTTCTCGAGCGGGTTGCGGTCGAGCACCAGCAGGTCGGCCATCTTGCCCGCCTCGAGCGAGCCGACGTCCTGCTGCAGCCCGATCGCCTCGGCGCTGAACAGCGTGACGACCTTCAGCGTTTCGTGCGGCGTCAGGCCGCCCGACTGCAGGTTCCACGTCTCCCAGTGGGCGCCGAGACCCTGGAGCTGGCCGTGGCTGCCGAGGCCGGCGCGCCCGCCGGCGCGGACGATGTCGGCGACCGACTTGGCGATGAGCGAGTGGCCGTATTCCTCCGGCAGGAACCACTGCGTCCGCCGCCGCACCATGTTGTCGAGCAGCTCCCACGGCACCCAGCGCTTCAGCTTCTGGTCGCCGGCGACGTTCTCGGTCTCGAAGTAGAAGTTCTCGCTCCACGGTGCGCCGTAGGCGACGAGGATGGTGGGCGTGTAGAAGGTCTTGGTGCGGGCGACGAACTCGATCACGTCCTTGTACAGCGGCATGATCGGGAAGCTGTGCTCCTGGCCGGAATAGCCGTCGGCCATCTGCGTCAGGTTCAGCTTGAGGTCGAGCGAACCCTCGATGGTGGCGGTGATGCCGTACTCCTTGCATGCCTCGATGATCCATTGGCGGACGAGGCGATCGCCGGCGACGTACTGCTTGATCGTGTTGGTGCGGTAGGCCTCCTTGTAGCGCCGGATGAAGTTGAACGCGGCCTCGCGGGTGTCGATGCCGGAGCCGCCGAACACGCCCGGGCCGGTGGCGAAGACGCGCGGGCCCGGCATCATGCCGGCGTCCACCATGTCGGCATAGGCGAAGACGTCCGGCGTCGACGTCTGCGGGTCGCGGGTGGTGGTCACGCCATAGGCGAGGTTGGCCAGGTACTGCCACACCTCGGTCTGGTGCAGCCCGCGCGGCGCCCACATGTGCGAGTGCGCGTCCACCAGCCCCGGCATGATCGTCTTGCCGGCCACCGAAATCACGCGCGCGCCGGCCGGCACCTTCAGCGATCCCTTGCGGCCGACCGCCGCGATGCGATTGTCGGTGACGAGCACGTCGCCGGACGCAATGACCTCCTCGCCGCGCATCGTGACCACGCGCGCGCCGCTGAGCAGCACCGAGCCGGTGGCGCGCGCCCGCGGCACCTCGACGGTGATGTCGCTCGTCTGCGGCTCCTCGGCATCGATCGGCTGGCGGTAGAACTGCGCGCCCCACGCCCACGTCACGGCGCGGCCGTCTGCCGTCCACTGCAGGTAGTCGCCGCCCGTGGCGGACATGCGCGTGACCGGCACCACGCTGGTGTCGCCGCGCCCGGTGATGCGGATGTCCACGGTTTCGCGTCCCGCCATCGGAACGGTCACCAGGAAGTGTCGTCCTTGCAGGCTGACGAAGGCACGCATGCCGTCGGGTGAGAGCCGGATCTCCGATGCGCTCGGCGGGTTGTTGCCGGGCCCGATGCCGGTCACCCGGAAGTGCGTCCGCCGATCGTAGCCGTCCAGCGTGATCGACTGCAGCCCGCGCGCCCCGGCGAGGTAGACGCGCTGCGCGTTGTGGCGGGCGAAGTGCGGGCCGCGCCCGCCCTGGGCGGACGCGATGAACTTCGTCGGCCCTCCGCCCGACGGCATCGACCGCAGCTCCAGGGTGTTGGGCGGATTGACGCCGCTGATCTCCCCGGGCGCGCCCGCGTCGGCGTCCGGGGGCGGCGTGTCGTGCAGGATCGAGTACAGCTGATCCGCCGCCGCGCCGCGGATGAACACGAGCTGCGCGCCGTCCGGCGTGTAGACGGGGTCGAGGTAGTAGCCCTCGTCGGCGGTCAGCGTCTGCGGCGCGCCGCCGGCGGCGGCGACGCGCTTGATGTGCCCGCCCGAGGTGGTCCACGTGACGTAGGCCACCGATTGTCCGTCCGGCGACCAGGTCGGCATGAACTCGCCTTCAGCTGGCGCCGCGCCCTGTCCGCCGCCGGCGGTGAGCAGCCGCGGCGATCCGGACGGCAGGTCCATGATGTACAGCCGGTTCAGGGCCCCGAACACCAGCCGCGCGCCATCCGGCGACATGGTCGGCCACCGGATCAGGCGGGCGCGCACGGCGGTGCCATCTTCGATGCGCACCGGCGTGTAGACGCGCGGCGCGACCTCGGCCTGCACGCGCAGCGAGAACGGGATCACCTGGGCGTCACCGGTGGCGAAATCGACGCGGTGGATCTTGCCGCCGATGGGTACCACCAGCGACTGGCCGTCCGGCATGAAGTCGTAGCGGGGCAGCGTGTCGCGGCTGCCGCGCGATTCCTGGTCGTCGCGCGTGACCGGGTAGGCGAGCCAGCGCTCGGCCCCGGTCTCGATGTTGCGCACGCGCAAGCCGGTCTGCGTCTTGTGCCGCGTGCCGTACACCAGCCACGTGCCGTCGGGCGACACGACGGGCCTGATGGCGGAGCCGCGGGCGTTTGTCACCTGCGCGGCGTCGCCGGTTTCGCGATCGTGGCGATACACTTGCCACAGCGGGAATTGCGCGTTGTAGGTGAACGTCCCGGTGCGCTGCGTGTAGTAGATGAAGCGGCCGTCGGGCGAGACCACCGCGCCCATCTTGTTCGTGGGCGGGGGAGGTGGCGGCCCCTGCGCGTCGGGCGACGGCGGCGGCGGCGGCGCGGGGCCAATCCGCACGCCGGTCCCGCCGTCTCGGTGATACATGAACAGCCCGAAGGTCCCCGGATCCGGCGGACGCGACTTCGAGACGATGATGTACTGGCCGTCCGGCGTCCACGCCGGGGAGACCATGAGCTGCGGGCGGTCGTTGGTCACCGAGTCCTTGCTCACGGCGCGCGGGTTCGACCCGTCCGCATCGGCCACCCACAGGTTCTCGACACCGGTGCGGTCGGTCAGGAAGGCGATCGACCTGCCGTCGGGCGAATACACCGGCTGGCTCTCGAAGGACAGGTCACCCATGATCCGCGTCGCCTGGCCGCCGCCGATTGGCAGCGTGTAGAGATCGCCCAGGACGTCGAACAGGATCGTGCGGCCATCGGGCGAGACGTCCAGCGACGGCCACGTGACTTCGTCGGTGGTGAACTCGATCGTGTCGGCAGTCTCGAGCACCAGGCCTTCCGGAGTCCGGTTGCCCGAGGGCTCCTGCTCCTGACCGCGCGTCGGGACGAAGGCGAGTGCCGGGACGATGGCGAGGGCAAGGAGCAGGCGCACGAACGTCATGGGTCCTCCAGGAGCGACGATCATACCCTCGGGCAGGCGATATGCTTGGCCGACCGCTGCACGGTCCCTGGCGCACATGGACGAGTCCGACCACGACGTCTCCGCCTCACTGGCCCACGGCGCGCCGCCCCACCCCGGCGTCCGGTTTCCGCCGCCGTTTCTCTTCGTCGCCGGGTTTCTCGCCGGTCTGGCGCTCGACCGGTGGCTCCTGCCGCTGCCGGTGCTCCCGGCGAATGCCCGTCCGTGGCTCGCCGTCGCCGCCGGCCTGGCCATGGCAGCGGCGCTGGCGACGATCGCGTGGTCGCTGGCGACGTTCGCCGTCGCCCGGACCGCCATAATCCCGAACCGCCCCGCGACCCGCCTCGTGCAATCCGGCCCCTATGGGCTGTCACGCAACCCCATGTACGTCGCGCTGAGCCTGCTCTACGTCAGCCTCGCCGCGCTCGTGAACGTCGCGTGGCCCCTGGTGCTGTGGCCGGCGGTCGTCGCCTCGCTGTACTGGTTCGTGATCCGCCGCGAGGAGCGCTACTTGTCGGGGGCGTTCGGGGCGGAGTACGCGGACTACCGGCGCCGCGTCGCGCGGTGGCTGTAGCATGCGCGCGACGTCCCGGCGCACCTCGCGCTCACTCGCCCCGGCGCTCGTGAGCCCCGGCCGCATGCGCTGGGGGCTGGCGATCCTCATGACCCAGGTGGACCCGTCAGATCCCGGCGGGGTCCGCCAGCCGTTCACGGCGCCGGTTCAGCAGGGGGTACAGTGACCCCCGCGCAGCAGCTCGCGTCGTGTGTGCGGAAGTTCACCCCGCAGGTGGCGGCGGTGGCGCGCGCCGTCCTGCGCCGCATGGCGGCGCGCCTGCCGGGCGCGACCCGGCTCGTCTACGACAACTACAACGCGCTGGTGATCGGGTTCGGGCCGAGCGCGCGAGCTTCCGACGCGGTGTTCTCGCTCGCCGTCTACCCGCGGTGGGTGAGCCTGTTCTTCCTCCACGGCGCCGAGCTGCACGACCCGGACCGTCGGCTCCAGGGCCGCGGCACCCAGGTTCGTCACATCGTCCTGCACAGCGCCGACGACCTGGATGCGCCGGCGGTGCGCGCGCTGATGGCCGACGCGCTCCGGCAGAGCACGCCGCGCGTCCCCGCGAGCGGTCGCGGGCCACTGTTGATCAAGGCCATTGCCGCGCGCCAGCGGCCGCGCCGGCCGGTCGCGGCTTCGCGGCGACGACGATGAACCAGCGGTTCCCGCGCTCGTCGGTCGACAGCACGTCGAACCCGGCGGCGCTGAGTTCGGCGGCGACGGTGTCGTCGCTGACGCCGTGGCTGCCGTTCGCGGCGCGCTGGCCGGGCGCGGCGGTCGCCGCCGGGGGCCGGAAGTCGATGATCGCGATGCGGCCGCCCGGTTTGAGCGCGCGCAGAAAACTGGCGTGCATGGCGGCGGGGTCGGTGAAGTGGTGATAGACATTGCGCATGAAGATCGCATCGCAGCACGCGTCCGGCAGGTTGGCCTCGCGGTCGCGCCCTTCGACGATCTCCACGTTCGCTGCGGCCGCCTTCTCCACCGCGCTGCGCAGCCGTGCCAGCCGTTCTTGCCCCAGCTCGCTCGTGTACACGCGTCCGCGCGTCCCCACGTGACTGGCCAAGGCCACGGTGATGTCGCCATCGCCGGCCCCGATTTCCGCAACGACGCTCCCGGGGCCCAGTTGCAGCGCTTCGATCAGCGTCGCGGTGTCGGCCTGGTTGTTCTGCCCGCACACGACACCCGTGGCGACGGCCACGACGATGATGGACGTGAGGCCGGCGCGGGAAGCGGTCATGGCGGTATTTTAGTGGCGTGCTGAGCGACGTGCGCGCGGTGCTCGGCTGGCTCGATCGCCGGCTCCGGCTGCGATGGGCGCTGCTGGTCCCCATCATGGGCGGCGCCGCGCTGCTCGAGGCGGTGGCCGCCATCGCCGTGTTCGGCCTGTTCCGCGTGGTCGTCGAGCCGGACCGTATCCGGACCTTGCCGTTCGCCGACAGGGTGTGGCGGTTCTGGCCGTCCGCGGAGCCCTCGAGCGTGATCGCCGGTCTCACCGTGCTCGTCGCCCTGTTCTACGTCGGCCGCGCGCTCTACCTGACCTGGGCGGAGTGGGTCAAGGAAACCGCCATCGCCGAATCGGCGACGCAGGCGGCCGACCGGTTGTTCGCTGCCTATCTGGCGGCCGATTATCCGTTTCACCTCACGCGCCGCTCGTCGCAGCTCATTCAGGAGGTCGCGCGCTCGACCGACGTCGCCTTCCAGCTGCTGGTCGGATCGCTGGTGAACCTGCTCGCGGAGATCGGCACGATCGGCGTGCTTGTCGCGGTGCTCGCGGTGACGGCGCCGCCTCAGGCGCTGGCGGCGGTGGCGCTGGTCCTGGCGCTCGCCGCCGTCCCCACCCTTGCCACCCGTCGCGTGTGGGTGCGCGCGGGGGAACGCCTGCGCGCCCACGAAGCGCAACAGTTGCACGTGCTGCAGCAGAGTCTCGGCGCCGTCAAGGAAGTCAAGATCGCGGGCCGCGAAGCGTTCTTCGAAGCGCGCCTGCGCGCGGCGCGGCGGGCGCTGGCCCGGACCAAGCAGCACCGGCAGCTGGTGGGCACCGGCCTCAGGCTCGGCATCGAAACAGTGCTCATCCTGGCGCTGCTCGGGGTCGTGCTGCTCGTCATCCTCAGCGGCACGTCGACCGCGGATGCCATGGCCATGCTCGCGCTGTTCGCCTACGCCGGCTTCCGCATCGTCCCCTCGGCCAATCGCATCATGCTCAACGCCGGGGCCCTGCGCGAAGGGCAGGCGTTCGTCCAGGGCGCCCTCGCGGACGGCCGGGAGCTGCAGCGCGCGCCCGCGCGGAGCCAGGCTGTCGAGCCGCCGATCGACTTCACGCGCGCGCTGGTCTGTGACGATGTGTCGTTTGCCTATGAAGCGGGCGACCGACCCGCGCTGCGCCACGTGCACCTGACGCTCCGTCCCGGCGAATCGCTGGGCATCGTTGGCGAGACGGGCGCCGGCAAGAGCACGCTCGTCGACGTGCTGCTCGGGCTGCTGCGGCCGACGAGCGGCCGCGTGCTGCTCGATGGCGACGATTTGGCGGGCCGCGAGCGTGCCTGGCAGCGGCTCGTCGGCTACGTTCCACAGGACCCCTACCTGCTCGACGATACCGTGCGGCGCAACATCGCATTCGGCGTGCCCGACAGCGGCATCGACGAGCACCGTCTGGCGCGGGCGGCGTCGCTGGCGCACCTGGACGAGGTGATCCGGCAGTTGCCCGACGGCTACGACACCACCCTCGGCGAGCGGGGCACGCGGTTATCGGGCGGCCAGCGCCAGCGCGTGGCCATCGCCCGCGCGCTCTACGCCGATCCGGCGGTACTGGTGTTCGACGAGGCGACCGCCGCGCTCGACAACCAGACGGAGCGCGAGGTCACCGCGGCCATAGCCGCGCTGCACGGCGAGCGTACGTTGATCGTCATCGCGCACCGGTTGTCGACCGTTCAGGCCTGCGACCGCCTGATCTTCCTCCAGGACGGGCGCGTCGCCGCGGTCGGCACCTACCGGGAACTGCTGGGGAACCCGGTCTTCCGGTCGATGGCGATGGTGGAGGGGAAAGCATGAACGCCGGCCGCGACGCGCCCGGCGCTCAGGCCTGAAAGGTGCGCACCGTATCCCGGATGGCGGAGACGAAGTGTGCGGCGCTGAAGCGTTCCGCACGCTCCGCCAGCCAGCCGCGCAGGCGCTGCTGCTCGGGGGCGCTGGCCAGCACCCGTCCGATCTGCTCCGCTGCCAGCACGTCGTCGTCGTACACCAGGATCGGGTGGCCGCCGACGATCTCGACTTGGCCGCCGCCATTGGGGACCCAGACGATCATGCCGGCACGGACCATCTCTGCCGGCGCCATGCCGAAGTGCTCGTCACGCATGCCGTGGATGCCGTAGCGATGTGCCGCCATGAGCGCGCGTAACTCGTCGCGCGTGAGGTCGTGGCGAAAGCTGACCCACGATCCGAGCGAAGCCGCCAGCCGCCGCAGCCGTTCGTCGTAGCGCCGGCCGTGCCGGTCCGAGGTGCCGGCAATGGTCAGCCGGACGTCCGGGTGGTGCAGCCGGACCTGGCTCAGGATGCGCATGATCCGCTCGTACTCCTTTTCCGGGGAGATCCGGCCGATCGCCAGGAAATCCGCCCGCCGCGACGCCCAGGCGAGCGGCGGCGCCGGGTCGACGACCGGTGGGTAGAGCGTGTGCGCTTCGATCCCCAGTGAGCGCCGCAGTAGCCCTGCCGTCCAGTCCGAATTGGCCAAGGTGAGATTGGCCTTCATCCGTGCGACGGAGAACCCGGCGAGCCGATCGGCACAGGCGTAATAGGCGTGCAGGATTGGAGGCGCCCGATGGTACCAGCGTAGATCGACCGCCGGCCGCGGCCGCTGATAGGTCGGGTAGTGCACGTACTGAATGCCGCGCCGGCCGTAGTCGGTTTCGTTGTGCCCGCCGATGA
Source organism: uncultured Acidobacteriota bacterium (assembly GCA_963707795.1). Taxonomy (GTDB): domain Bacteria; phylum Acidobacteriota; class Vicinamibacteria; order Vicinamibacterales; family UBA2999; genus JACCSI01. The sequence goes on from OY970174.1 coordinate 4,781,163, forward strand.
TGACGTCGAAGCCCGGCGCGACCCGTCGCGTGTAGCGCATCAGCAGCGCCGAGCGGAGCAGCGCCGCCGGCACCGGCAGCCGGTCGGGAATCGCCCGCCACGCCGCGGGCACCACGATCGTGTCGAACGATGCCGGCCGGATTGCCGTGCCGAAGAAGCGGTTGATCGCGCCGATCTCGACCGGGTGCCAGGACAGCACGGTGACGCGATGCTCGCCGCTGAGCGCGTCGAGCATCCAGGCAGCCACGCCGTTGCCGCCCCCGGGTGGCTGCAGTGACGGCTGGACCAGCAGCACACGCCGCATGTCAGTCGAATCTCGCCGTGGCCAGGGCGAGACCGGACAGCGCGATGGTGAGTGCGTAGAGGATCAGGACCGTGCGCGAGGTGGACCAGCCGAGCGCCATCAGGCGGTGGTGGATGTGCTCGCGGTCGGGTTCCGCCACCTGCCGCAGCAGGCGTGCCAGGGTCACCCCTCCGGGCGGCCGCTGACGCAACGCGCGGCGCACCAGCGCGCTGAGCGCATCGGCCAGCGGCAGGGCGAAGATCAGCAGTGGCACACCGGCGGCCAGCGCGGTGGCGCCCTTCTGCCAGCCGGTAATCGCGGTCGTCGCCAGGAGGTATCCGATGACCAGGCTGCCGCCGTCGCCCAGGAAGATCGACGCCGGCGGGAAGTTGTAGGCGAGAAAGCCCAGCGTCGCGCCGACCACGGCCGACAGGACCATGGCTTCGCCCACATGGCCGCGGCCGACGAGAATCGCGGCGCAGGCGGCGCCGGCGATGGCCGCCGACGCCGGCCGCCAGCCCGTCGATGCCGTCGATCAGGTTGAACGCGTTGGTCAGGCCGACGATCCAGGCGGCGGTGATCACCCAGCCGATTGCGCCGAGTTGCCAGGTCTCGCCGCCGATGGTGATGCGCTCGATGAGCAGGCCGGCCGTCATGGCGATGGCGGCGGCGAGCACCTGCACCGCCAGCTTGATCCAGGCTGGCAAGGGCCTCACGTCGTCGTAGATTCCGACCGCGAACACCAGCGCGGCTCCGAGGAGCATCGGCGCCAGCGGGCCGAGCGGCGGATGACCGCTCCCGAGCGGGCTGTTGATGACGATCGTGCCGGCCAGCAGTGCGGCAGCGATCACCACCAGGCCGCCGACCCGGGGAACGGAAAGCGAATGAACCTTCCGTCCGCCTGGCGCGTCTACAAGCCCAAGCGCGGTGGACGCCGATGTCACCAGAGGTGTCAGCAGGAGGCCGAGCACGCAGCCGGCCAGAATCAGGGCGAGATAAACCGTCATGCGTACCGCGGTGGTCGTGCTCGGGGATCTGGGTCGCAGTCCGCGAATGCAGTACCACGCGCTTGCCCTGGCCGTCAATGACGGTGACGTCGATCTGATCGGCCTCGAGGGCGCGCCGGTGCACGCCGCGCTGACCGCCGAGCCGCGGCTGCGCACCCATCGGCTCTCCGATCGCGGTTTCACCTCCCGCCTGACCCGTGGCCGTCAGCGGTTTCTCTGGATGTCGGCCGGCCGCGCGGCGATGCAGGCGGGTCGGCTGCTGCGCACGCTGCTGCGGCTGCCCGCGCCGAAGGTCATCCTCGTGCAGAACCCGCCGGCGGTCCCGACGCTGGCCGTGGCCTGGCTGGCCGCGCGGCTGCGCCGCGCCCGGCTGGTCATCGACTGGCACAACCTCTCGCACACCATCCTGGCGGTCCCGCTCGGCGAGGACCACCGCGCGGTCCGATCGCTCGCGCGGAGCGAAAAGCGGTGGGCGCGACGTGCGGATGCGCATCTCGCGGTGTCGCAAGCGCTCGCCGACTGGCTGCGGCGCGAGGTGCACGTGAGCGCGACCGTGGTGCGCGATCGCCCCCCGGCATTCTTTGCCAAGCCGTCGCTCGAGGCCGCGGCGGACCTGTGGCGGCGGCTGGCCGATCGGCTGGCGCTCGGGCCGCGCCGGATCCCCCTGGTCCTCTGCCCGACCAGCTGGACGCCCGACGAGGATTTCGACCTGCTGCTCGAGGCGCTCGAGCGGGCCGAGCGCGCCCTGGCCGGATCGGGCGGCCCGGCGCCCGCGCTCGCCCTCATCCTGACCGGCCGCGGGCCGTTGAAGGAGGAGTTCGAGCGGCGCCTGGGGCGACGGACCTTGACCCGTCTGGCGGTCCGCACCGTCTGGCTCGAGCCCAGCGACTATCCCGTCGCCGTCGGGCTGGCCGACGCCGGCCTCTGCCTGCACCAGTCCTCGTCGGGCCTCGACCTGCCGATGAAGCTCGCCGACTTCCGCGGTGTCGGCGTTCCCGTCTGCGCCTTTGACTACGCGCCGGTCCTCGCCGAAGCGATCACTCCGGGCCGCGAGGGCGTCACCTTCCGTGACCCGGGCGAACTGTCGGCGGTGCTGGTGGCCCTGGCGTCCGGCGACCTGGCGGCGGTGCCGGCCTTTGCCGCCGCGCGCCTCTGGCTGACGGGCCATCCGCCGGAGCGCTGGGAAGAAGAGTGGACCCGCAACGCCTCCCCCATTCTCACGCGCCGGTGACCGGTTTCCGGGCCACTCGCACTAGAATTCGGCGGTTATGCTTCCCATCCGCGAGGTCGCCGAACGCCTGGGCATTCCGGACGAATTGCTGGAGCCCTACGGGCGGTTCACCGCCAAGATCCGTCTCGAGCTGTTCGATCGCTTCAAGAAGCCGCGCGGGAAGCTCGTGCTGGTCACCGCCATCACACCGACCACCGGTGGCGAGGGCAAGACGGTCACGACCATCGGGCTCACCCAGGGCCTCGTCCGTCGCGGGTTGACCGCCGTCGCGGCGTTGCGCGAGCCTTCGCTCGGGCCGGTCTTCGGGCAGAAGGGCGGCGCGACTGGCGGGGGACGCGCATCGCTCGCCCCGCTCGACAAGATCAACCTGCATTTCAACGGCGACTTCCACGCCATCACCTCCGCGCACAACCTGCTGGCGGCGCTCGTGGACGTCCACCTGCATTTCGGCAACGAGCTGGGCCTCGACACCCGGGACGTGCAGTGGCCGCGCGCGATGGACATGAACGACCGCGCCTTGCGGCAGATGGCGATTGGCCTCGGCGGGCGCGGCAACGGCCCGGCGCGGGAAACGGGGTTCGTCATCACGGCGGCCTCCGAGGTCATGGCCATCCTCGCGCTGTCCGACCAGCCGCGCCGACTTGCGCCGGCGGTTGGGCGACATCGTGGTCGGGTTCACCGGCACGGGGCAGCCGGTGCGCGCCTCGGACCTCGAGGCGGTGGGCCCGATGATGGTCCTGCTGCAGGACGCGCTGCTGCCCAACCTGGTCCAGACGACGGAAGGCGCTCCGGCCATCGTCCATTGCGGGCCGTTCGCCAACATCGCGCACGGGACGAGCAGCGTGCTCGCCCAGCGCATGGGACTGCACCTGGCCGACTACGTCGTCAACGAAACCGGTTTTGCCGCCGACCTCGGCGCCGAGAAGTTCTTCGATCTGGTGATGCCGATGTGCGGCCACGTGCCGTCGGTGGCAGTGGTCATCGTCACCTTGAAGGCGCTGCGCGCCCAGGGCGGTTCCGTCGACGGCACCGGGCCGGTCGAGCGTGGCTTCCCCAACCTGCAGCGGCACCTCGAGAATCTGGCGCGCTGGGGTGTACCCTCGGTCGTGGCGCTGAACCGCTTTCCCGGCGACGCCGAGGACGATCTCGAGCGGGTGCGCGCCTACTGTCTCTCGCTCGGCGCCGAAGCCGCCATTGCCGAGGGCTACGCGCGCGGCGGCGACGGGATGGTCGATCTCGCCGATCGCGTGGTTGCGGCCGCGGCGACCGCCAATCCCCGCGAGGTCAGGCCGCTGTACGACCCGGCCGACACGCTCGAGGCCAAGATCGAGGCGATCGCCACGCGCGTCTACGGCGCCGACGGCGTCGTACTGAAGCCGGGGGCGCGGGCCCGCCTGCGGCAGTTCGAGAAGCTCGGATACGGCACGCTGCCGGTGTGCGTGGCCAAGACCCAGTATTCGTTCACCGACGATCCCAAGGTCCTCGGTGCGCCGACCGGCTGGAAGCTGGGCATCACGGACGCCACGCTGTCGGCGGGCGCCGGGTTCGTGGTCGCCGTCGCGGGCAGCATGATGCTGATGCCGGGTCTGGGCAAGACGCCGCAAGCGCTGAAGCTCGACGTGGATGACGAGGGCCGCGTCGTCGGCATGGACTACTGACCGCGCCCGGACCGGTCACGGCCGGATGATCCGAACGCTCTATAATCATCAGCACGTCCCGTGGAATATCTGATCAAGCAGTATCCGGTGGAACCCGGCGCGCTCGAAATCCAGTACATCGAGGAGTTCTTTGGCGAGTTCCCGCGGCGAAAGACCGCGGCCGAGGTGATCGACCGGCTGGCGGGGCGGGAATCGCTGGTGCTCATGGCCGAGGCCCCGCTGCCCGACGATCCGGGAACGCTGGTGCCGGTGTCGTACAAAGTCGTGCACGAGGTCACCGCGCACGAGACGATCCCGAAACTGCGCGACCTCGTCGAACGCCTGGGCGAGACCATCCGTTTCGATGGCCGCCGCATTCTCTACTCCTGGATCGGCGCCACCCGCCGCGACTGGCGCGGGCAGGGCCACTTTCGCGCCCTCACCGAGGAATCGGAGGTGTGGGCCGTCGCCGGCGGCTTCGACGAGGTGGTGGTCAAGACCAAGAACCGCTACTACGACATGCGCAGCACCCTCACGCAGCTCAAGTTCGACGTGATCAAGTACGAGCGCAACGCCCGCGACAATGCCGAGTCCAAGGTCTACCTGAGCAAGCTGCTGTCCGCCGACATGGTCGCCGGCCACCGCAGCATGCGATCGGTCGTCCAGGTCGAGTAATCGTCCCCGGTTACAGGGCCGGGTGCCGCGTGTGCCAGTCCGTGGCGGCCTCGAAGGCGGCGCCCGCCTGCAGCAGCGTCGCTTCGTCCCACAATCGTCCGGTCAGCATCACCGCCACGGGCAGTCCGTCGACGAATCCAGCAGGCAGGACCACGGCCGGATGCCCCGTCAAGTTGCTCATCGTCACGCTGTCGCTCGTCGACGGCGCCAGGAACAGGTCGACCGTCTCGAAGAGGGCATTCATCTCCCGGACGAGCAGCGTGCGGACCCGCTGTGCGCGGATGTACTCCACGGCCGGTATGAACCGCGAGGCGCGGAGCTGATTGGCGCGGCCGTTGACACCCTTGTCCGCCAGGTCGTTGATCGCACCCGATCGCACCAGCTCGTCGAACATGGCGCCCGCCTCGGCGTTGAGCGTGGCGTAGATCGCCGCCGCGGGCAGATCGGGCAGCGTGATCGGCACCAGCGTCGCCCCGGCCTGCCGATACACCTCCATCGCGGCGTCGTAGACCGGACGCCGGGCCGCCGCCCGGTCGGCACCCGTTTCTCCGTGGAGTTCGCGCGTGACGTAGCCGATACGCATGCCCCGCAGTGCGCGCGCGCCGGGCCAGCGGAACGGCAGTGGCGGTACCGTCTCGTCGTGACCATCCGGACCATGCAGGGCCTCGAGCACGAGCGCGGCGTCGGCCACCGACCGCGTCAGCGGTCCCACCTTGTCCAGCGTCCAGCGCAGCGTCATGCAGCCATGCCGGCTGATCCGCCCGTAGGTCGGACGCAGGCCGACGACGCCGCAGGTACTGGCGGGGGAAACGATCGACCCGCCGGTTTCCGTGCCGACCGCGAAGCCCACCAGCCCGGCGGCCGTCGCGGCGGCAGGGCCGGCCGACGACCCGCTGGAGCCCGTCTCCGGATCCCACGGGTTGCGCGTTCGCGCGCGGAACCACAGGTCGCCGACCGCGAGCTCACCGGTGGAGAGCTTGGCGACGAGGACCGCACCCGCGTCTCGCAGCTTGGCGACGACCGTGGCGTCGTAGTCGAAGACCTGCTCGGCATACGGCTGGGCACCCCACGTCGTCAGCACGCCCTTGACCGCGAACAGGTCTTTGATGCCGTAGGGAATGCCGTGCAGCGGGCCGCGGTAGCGGCCGGCGCGAATCTCGCGGTCCGCTTCTGTCGCCTGTGCGAGCGCGATCTCCTCGGTCAGCGTCACCACGCAGTGCAGCGTGGGGTCGAACTGCCGCAGCCGTCTCAGATACATCGTCGTCAACTCGACGGACGACACCCGGCGCGCGGCGACGAGCGCGGCCAGCGAGGTGACCGGCTCGAACGCCAGGTCGTCAATCGACGAGGGGCGGACCGTCCGGTGCCGTGCGGCCGGTGCGGGCCGGCTCGCCGCCGCGCCCGCCCCGGGCGAGGCGTGTGGCGGACGGCGCGGGCGAAAGCTGAACGCGGGTTCGGTCTCCGCGGGCACCGTCACCTTGCGAAGCGCCTCGTAGTGTTCGCGGTTGCGGGAGACCAGCGGCCGCGCGCTGTCGCGTTCGCCGTGCGGGAGCTCGACGCCGATCAACTGTTGCGCCACGCCGAGCGCGTCGGTCGTGACCTCGTCGGGCGCGGGAGTCGACTGGAAGGCTGCGGCCGATGCGGGCACGCTGGCCGCGTTGGCCGCGGCGCTGGCGGCCACCACCGTGGGCAGGGACTTGAGAAACGTCCGTCGAGATTCTGGATACCTGGGGCATTGCCAGAAAGTATATGGGCCCCGGGAGATGGGAGCGATGGACGAAGCGGTCGGCTATCGCGCCGACGCGAGCGGGGTCGCGGTGGAGTTGCTGCAGCGCGGTCTCGGCCTGCTCGCGGACGCGAGCATCCGCATCGCCCGCGAGGCGCCGCAGGGCGGCGGGCGCTCTGGCATCGTTCGACGTGGCGAGGGCGATCGCGACCTTCTCGCGGACCTGCGCGTCGGGATCGTCCACCACGGAGAGCAACGCCTCGTCCACACGGGCGTGGCGACGAAGCGTCAGGCCCATGGCGGCCTTCTCGCGGACCTGCGCGTCAGCATCGCCGAGCGCCCGCAGCAGGCCGGGGATCGCATCGGGCGTGGACAGCGCGGCCAGACGCATCGCCGCGTTCTCCCGCACATCCTGGTCGCCGTCGGCCAGCGCCTGCTCCAGCGCGCGGACGACGAGAGGGGCGCTGTCGCGCTCACCGGCCGCCGCCTCCGCGGCGACGACCCGGAAGACCGTGGCCGCCGTGCGTGGCACGACCGCGGAGCTGACCTGCGTCGCGGCCGGAGCAGACGACGCGCCGAGCGCCGTCATCGTGGTCGCTCCGACCATCGCGCCGACGGCCCAGCGCGTCGCGCGTGCGGGCACGCGGCGACGGCCGGCGGCGAGCACCGAGTGCAGGCGCCCTTCGAGTTCGCTGGGGCGTGCCATCGCGAGGGCCGCGCAGGGGCGCAGCGGCGGCCGGAGCTCGCGGGCAATGCCCAGCAGGTGGCCCGCGTAGGTCGAGGGCCGTTCCCCGCTGCACAGCACCGCATCGTCACACGCGCGCTCGCGCGCGGCACGCAGGTCCGCGGCCGCGATCCAGATCAGCGGATTGAACCAGTACGCCGCGCACGCGGCCTGCGCCAGGACCTGTACGCGCAGGTCGCGGCGGCGAACGTGCGCCAGCTCGTGCAGCAGCACGCTGCGCCGGCGATCCGCACTCCACGCGGCCGCGCGCGGCGGCACCAGGATCACCGGGCGCCACAGTCCGGCGAGCACCGGACCGGCGTCTCCCTCGACCATGCGAACCGCCACCTCGCGGGCGATGTGGAGCCGTGCGCGCACGGCCTCGACGTCCATGCGCCACGCCGCCGGCGCGGCGTGGGCCCGGCGAATCGTGACGGCGGCAGTCAGCCACCCCAACACGAACCAGAGCGACAGCCCCGCGGAGCCGATGGCCCAGACGATGGGTAGCAGTGCCAGCGCTGTCGTCCGGCTCCCGCGTCCGGGCGTCCCCAGCAGGGGCGCGGCCGCGCTGTGGGCGCTGTCGGCGGGCGAGTCGGCGCGCATCGTGCTCGTGTCGGCCGTCGCCCGCGCGGCGTGCGGCTGGAGGAGCGACGACATCAGCGGCACCTGGAACGTCGGCGCCACGGGTGTCACCACCGGTGCGGCGAGCACCCCGACGATGGCGAGGTGCCAGATCAGGTGACGGGTGGCCGCGGTCGCTCGTGGCAGGAGGCGCACCATGATCCAGGCCAGCGCGAGGATTGCCGTCGTGCGCAGGACCAGCTCGATCACCGGCCCTCCTTGCGCGCCTTGTCGATGGCGTCGGCGAGCCGCGCGAAGTCGCCGTCGGACAGTTCCGCCTGATCGATCAGGGCCGCCGCCGCCTGTGCCGGGGATCCGTCGAAAAAGGTGCGGACCAGATTGCGGAGCGCGGAACGCCGCGCCTTGTCGCGCGACACCGTCGGCAGGAACACGTAGCGCGGGCCGTCCTGCTGGTGCCGCAGGTGGCCTTTCTGTTCGAGGATCCGCAGCAGCGCGCGGACGGCGGAGTAGCTGGGCGGATCGGCCAGGGCGGCCACGACGTCGGCCGCGGTGGCCTGGCCGCGGGCGTAGACGATGTCCATGATCTGGCGCTCGCGGCGGGAGAGCCCGTCGGGCAGTGGGGTCATGAGTCTGCTAAAAAGTTACCACGACCGGGCTTGCCGGCCGAGCCGCCGGTGACATAGACTTTTCAATTGAGACTAGATCTCATTTCCCATTCGCGCGGAGCGCCTCGTGCTGCAAGCATTCGTCATCACGTTTCGGGAAGGCCTCGAAGCTTTCCTCATCATTGCCATCAGCCTCGCGTTCCTGCGCAAGAGCGGCAGCCGCCATCTCGTCCCCGCCGTGCAGTGGGGCATCGCCATCTCCGTCGTCCTGAGCGTGATTGCCGGCTGGCTGTTCTCGCGCGCCGCCAATCAGGCGCTCTGGGAGGGCGTGCTGGCGCTGGTCGCCGCCGTGTCGGTGGCCTCGCTCACCGTCCACATGTGGCGCACGGCGCGCCGGATCAAGGGTGATATCGAAGGACAGTTGCAGCAGTCGAGCGCCTTGCAGGGCGGCCGCGCCTGGCTGGGCGTGTTCCTGTTCACCCTGCTGATGATCTCGCGCGAGGGCATGGAGACGGCCTTGCTGATGGGCACGCTGATTTTCCAGGTTCGCGCCTTCGACATCATCATCGGCGCCGTGGCGGGGACCACCGTGGCCGCAATGGTGGCCTGGCTCTGGTCGCGCTACGGGCACCGGGTGAACCTCGGGTTGTTCTTCCAGGTCACCGCGATCTTTCTGCTCCTCTTCGTCGTGCAGCTGTTGATCTACGGATTCCACGAGCTCACCGAGGCCAACCTGTTCCCGGGCAGCGAAGCGTTGCACTGGGCGACCGAGCCCTATGGCCCGGACGGCATCTACGGGCAATACCTGACCTACCTGCTGATCGCGGTCCCGCTTGGATGGCTGCTGGTGGCGATGGCCCGCGGCAGCAGGCCCACTCCCCGACAAGCCTAGTCCGGTAGTAGGCTGAGGGCCATGAGCAAGCCTTCAGTGGCCACCTCGCTCACCTGGCTCGGCGACCTCCGCTTCACTGCCGCCACGAAGGGCGGCGATCTCACCCTGGACGGCGACAGCCGCGTGGCGCCGTCGCCGGTGGACGCGCTGGCAGCCAGCGTCGCCGGCTGCATGGTGACCGACGTGGCCGAGATTCTCACGAAGGGCCGGCACCCGCTCGAGGGGCTCGAGGTGCAGCTGGTGGCCGAACGTGCGGAGGAGCCACCACGGCGCTTCCTGCGCGTGACCCTCCGCTTCTCGGTCCGCGGGGCGGTCCCGGCGGCGGCGGTCGAGCGCGCCATCAACCTGTCGCGCGATACGTACTGTTCGGTCTGGCATTCGCTGCGCACCGACATCGAGCTGTTCACGTCGTTCGAGGTCGTCCCCTGACCCAGCCGGCGGCGGCGTCGGCGCGCCTGCTCTATCTCGACTGGCTGCGCGGCGTCGCCGTCATGGCGATGGTCCTGACGCACGTCACCGACTCGTGGACCCGCGACCCGGACAAGCACTCGGAGCCGTATTTCACCCTGCTCTTCGCCGGCGGCATCGCCTCGTCGCTGTTCCTGTTCCTGGCCGGGCTGGCGACCGCCATGTCGGCAGCGTCCAAGGGCCGGCGCACCGGGGGACATGCGGCGGGCGCCGAGATGGCGCGGCGCCGCGGCTGGGAGATCTTCGTCCTCGGTCTGGTCTTTCGCGTGCAGGCGCAGGTGCTCGGCTTCGCGCCCCTGATGAACATCTTCAAGGTCGACATGCTCAACATCATGGGCCTGTCGATCGTGGCCGCGTCGTGGCTGTGGCAGGTGGCTCCGGCCCGCCGCCCGCGGCTCGCCCTGCTCGCGCTCGCCACCACGGCCATCGCCATGCTCACGCCGCTGGTCCGCACCAGTCCGTGGCTGGCGCCGCTTCCCGACCCGCTCGAGGCCTACCTGCGTCCGGCCGGAGGGTTTGCGGCCTTCCCGCTCTTCCCGTGGGCCGGATTCCTGTTCGCCGGCGTGATCATGGGCGACCTCGTGGATGCCGTTCGCGGCGCGCCGCGGCGGCAGTACGGCCTGCAGGCGGGGACGATCCTCCTCGCGGCGGCGGGCATCTGGCTGGCGTGGCTCGCCTCATTCCAGCCCTCGATCTATCCCGACGCGGATTTCTGGCACAGCTCGCCGACGTTCTTCTTCATCCGCCTCGGCGTGGTGGCGCTGACCGTCCCCGCGGCGTGGGTGATCGAGCAGGTGTTCGCCCCCGGCTGGCTGCGTCCGCTGGTGACGCTCGGGCGATCGTCGCTCTTCGTCTACTGGATCCACGTCGAAATGGTCTACGGCGTGATTGCCGAACCGATCAAGGGCACGCTGCCGCTGTGGGCCTCACTGGCCGGTACCGCGCTGCTGGCGCTGCTGCTCTACGGCGTGGTCGTGCTCAAGAACCGCTGGCTGGCGCGCCACGAACTGCGCGGCCCGGCCCGGGTGCTGGGCGCGGTGCTCCGGTGACCCCGCGGGCGTGACCACGTCGCGCTCGACGCTGGCCGCGCGGGTGGCGTACGCTTCACCCGGCCGGCCACACGCCGCGCCCGCAGCCGCGGGCCGGGCGGATCCGGGACGGAGGACCCCATGCAACGAACCATGGCCGGCGCCGCGAGTGCGCTGACGATCACCCTGCTGCTGGCGGCGGCCGGCGACCCGTCGGCGGAGCAGCCGCGCCGCCTCAAGGTGCACATCTCGGTGGACATGGAGGGCGTGGCCGGCGCCGTCACCGGCGACCAGCTCGGCCCGGCGGGGTTCGAGTACGGCCGTTTCCGCGAGTTCATGACGCGCGAGGCGCTGGCTGCGGTCGAGGCCGCGCGGGCGGGCGGCGCCACCGAGATCGTGGTCGCCGACTCGCACGGCAACGGCGAGAACCTGCTGATCGAGCAGTTTCCCGCCGACGTCCGCCTGATCCGCTCCTGGCCGCGGCGGCTGGGCATGGTCGCCGGCATCGACGACCAGGTGGACGCGGCGATCTTCATCGGCTATCACGCCGGCACCAACAATGCTGCCGGCGTGCGCGCGCACACGTTCTCGAGCGGCACGCTCACCCGCGTCGCGCTCAACGGCCGGAACGTCACCGAGGGCTCCTGGAACGCCGCCATCGCCGGCCAGTTCGGCGTCCCCGTCATCATGATGTCCGGAGACGACGCGGCGATTGCCGAAGTGCGCGCGGCCGTGGGAACGATCGAGGCGGCGGAAACGAAGCGCAGCCTCGGCTTCCACTCCGCGCTGACACTCACCCCGCAGGCGTCGGCGGATCTGATTCGGCAGCGCGTGCAGGCGGCGCTCGGCCGGCTGCCGGAGTTCAAGCCGTACGCCGTGCAGACACCCGTGACCGTGGACGTCAGCTTCAAGAACTACCTGCCGGCGGAGGTGCTCGCCTACCTGCCGATCTTCGAGCGCCCCGACTCGCACTCCATCCGTTTCCGGGCGAAGGACATGGTCGAGGCGTCGGCGATCATGAACTTCATCGGCGACTACCGGCCGGATCTGACGCCGTGACCGGCGCCGGGGATCGGCCCTCGCCGGCGTCCGGCCTCAGAAGGCGATGAGGTAGGTCATCTTCGCGATCAGCGCGCGGTTCAGGACGGCGCCGCTGCGCGAATCGTGACGCTCGTTGTAGACGAAGAAGAAGTCGCTCAGCGGGCGATGGATGACGTTGAAGCGGACGTTCGAGCTCCACTGCCGGGCGTCGGTGTTGTACTGCAGCAGCGCGTTCAGGAACACCTTGGTGTTGAAGAAGTAATTGACCCGGCCGGTCACCAGCGTGGTGGTGAACGCCCCCTGCGCCAGATCGATGTCGTTGAAGGCCACGTTCCCCGACACGTTGAAGTGCTCGTTCGCCCGCACCGTGGTCCCGACCTCGTAGCCGCGCCGGTAGCCGTCGTAGAAATCGCCGGTCGAATAGCGGCCGGTGAACGAGACCGGGGCGGCGGCGTTGGTCCGCCAGAGCGCGAAGTACTCGTTGAACGCGTAGCGTCCGGGGACGACCTTGATCCCACGCCGGCTGTTGATGGTGAACGGATCGCGGATCACCTCGACGTTGGGATTGACGCCGACCTCGACGAAGCTGCTGTCCTGGAAGGTGACCGGCCAGTGCCAGTCCATGTAGCGCGATTCCAGTCCGAGGCCGTGCTGGCGGGCGAAGTTCTCGAGCTGGAAGTGCGGGAACGTCTCGCGCACCCACTTGCGCGCCCAGGACGGGCGAATGTGCGTCCCGATGAAGAGCTCGCCGTTGTTGACGCCGGTCCGGGGCACGAAGCCCATCTCGTCGTTGAAGCGGTCCCCGATCGTCTGGAACGCGCCGCGCAGATCCCAGAAGTCGTTGCGATAGGCGGCGCTGCTCTTGGTGTACCAGTCGCCGCCCTCGCCGGGCAGGCTGGATTGCGGCGAGTCGGTCTTGGCCACCGCGAGATTGAGGGTCAGGTCACGGAAGAAGCGGAAATTCCCGTCGGCGCCGATCGCGCGGTTGTAGTGGGCGCCGGACGCGTCCTTGTTCAGGAACATCAGCCCGAGGTCGGAGCTGGCGAGGAAGTCCCGCCGCACGCGCAGGGCCGTGTAGTTGGTGCCGGGGACCGCCGGCGCGCTGGCGCTCGCCGCCGCCGACCGCTGCTGGATGTTGACCGCGCCGACCGAGAACCCGCCGACGCGTCCGGTCAGCCGCGTGCCGCCGAGAATCGGGATCGCGTCGCCGCTGTCGGCCAGGCCGATGCGCCGGCTGAAGAACAGGATCATGTCCTGCGACGCGTTCTGCCGGCCGCCGCCGCCGCCCCCGCCGCCGCCGCGCTCGTTGCCGGCGCCGAACTGGAACACACCGGAGTTCTCCAGGAAGAAATCGCGCTTCTCCGGGAAGAACAGGCTGAAGCGGGTGAGGTTGATCTGCTGCTCGTCGGCTTCGACCTGGGAGAAGTCGGTGTTGACGGTGAAGTCCCAGGTCAAGCCAGAGGTCACGCCGTACTTCACGTCGAAGCCGGCGTCGAAGTCGCCATCGGTGCCACCGTCGGCGAGACGGTTGCTGCTCGCCAGCGCGTACGGCTTCAGCCGCAGGTTGGCGCCGGGCCGCAGCCCCTGCAGGCCCTCGAGGGTGCCGGCCATCGACACGCGGGTCAACTGATGGATGCGCTGGAGCGGCGACCAGTAGCTGTTCTCGTTCAGCCGGCGCAGCCGGCGCTGGAAGTTGATGCCCCAGGTCTGCAGCGAGTCGGCGGCGAACTTGAGCGTGCGGAACGGGATGCGGATCTCGGCGTACCAGCCGTCCTCGGCGACGTGCGTGCGGACGTCCCACACGCCATCCCAGTTGGCATTGCTCTCGCGCCCTTCGTTCGACATCTGCGCGTCCCACTTCGCGCCCGCCGGGTTGACCGCGAACTGGTACCCGTTGCGCTCGTCATGGAAGGTGTCGATCACCACCTGGAAGTGGTCGGCGTTGCCGGTGTTGAAGTCCTTGCGCAGCTCGTTGATGATGATTGACGCGGGATTGTCGTCGCGCGCGAAGACGCCGATGTAGAGCGCGTCGTCGTCGTAGAGCAGCCGGACCTCGGTGTCGAAGGTCGCCGGCTCGCCCTCGCGCGGGTCGTTTTGGACGAAGTCCTTGGCGAGCGGGGCCGACGTCCACGATCCCTCGTCGAGCCGGCCGTCGAGCGTGATTGGGCCGGTGGCGCGGGTCGCCGGCAACCGCCGCGTCTGGCGCGCCGTGGTGTAGTCGATGGGATTGGCCGACGCCGCGGCGCCAGCGGCGACGAAGACGAGCGCCGCCAGCGGCGCCACGAGCAGGTGATGACCTCGCATAGGGTACTGACGCCGGCCACGAACCAGCACGACATTGTGCCCGAACGGCCGCCGTCAGATGTAAAGGGATGTCATCGCCCGCGCCGGCGCCCGGGCGGAAAGGCCGCTATTCCTTGTAGAAATAGGCGCCGGCCACGGCCGCCAGGACCGATTCGCCCAGCCCCCAGATCATGACGATGAGCGAGAGGTTCCAGGAGAAAAACCCCATGGCCGCGTAGCCGATGGCGCCCCAGACGTGGATGAGGGTCCAGATCACGAGGCCGACGCAGGCCGCGGTCTTCGGGCCGGGGCCGAGACGGGGCCGCACCGCGGCGTACAACCAGACCGTCACCAGACCGAGCATGAAACACAGCGCCACGAAGATCCCGATGGCCGCCCCTTCCACGTTCGGCAGATTGCGTGCCGCCAGCTCCGCCTGCATGCGTGCGCCCACCACCGGCATGTTCAGAAGGGTCTGGCTGATGTTGATGATCAGCCCGGCCACCAATCCGCCCGCGATCACGCCGCTCGTGTTGATTCGGTTCATAGCGCCTCCGGATAGGCGATCGACTGGCGGCATTCTACGGCAGAGCTCGGCGGGCGCGGCATACTTGCTGGAGAGCGATGGACACGAGTACCTGGCTGACCCAGCTCGCCGCGGCCGTCATCCTGCTTGCCGTGGCGGGGGTCGTGGCCTACTTCGTCCTGCGGCGGCTCTTCGATCGCGCGTCCGCCCGCGTGGCCGAGCACATCGGACGCATGCTCGGCGAGCTGGCCGGACGGGCCGCGGCGACGCCGGTGGGCCGTCGCACCGAGCGCGCGGCGCGGGCGGCCACCGGCGGCTTCACCAACATGGGCGCGTACGCCGCCGCCGCAGGCCTGTCGGAAGAAGATGCGCGCCGCGAGTTCTCGCAATCGATCGAGCGCACGGCGCGCATCATGGATTCGGCCATCCGCCTGCCGGTGCTCGGCCCGGTCGGCCTCGACGCGCTCTTCGGATTGTTCCCGGTGGTCGGGGATGCGGTCGCGGCGGCAGTGTCGATCTCGCTCATCGCGCGCAGTTTGCGCTACGGGATTCCCCCGGAGATCATCGCCCGCATGCTCGGCAACGTGCTGGTCGACCTGCTGGTCGGCGCCATCCCCGGCGTCGGCGACCTCGCCGACATCTGGTTCCGCGCCAACAGCCGCAACGTCGCGATCCTGCGGGAGTATCTGGGAGACGAAGCGCGCAACACGATCGACGTCACCCCGACTCGCGTCTCGTAGTGCCTCCGCCCGGCACCAGCACGCGGCGGCACGCCCGCGCCGCGGCCGCCCTATAATCGCCACGTCGCATGGCGCTGGCGCCCGGCACGTTTCTCGGCCCGTATGAGATCACCGGCCCCGCGGGAGCCGGCGGTATGGGCGAGGTCTACCGTGCGCGCGACACGCGGCTCGACCGCCAGGTCGCCATCAAGGTGCTGCCGTCGCACCTGTCCGGTGATGCGGCCCTGCGCGCGCGCCTCGAGCGGGAAGCGCGCGCCATCTCGCAGCTGAACCATCCCAACATCTGCACGCTGCACGACGTCGGCAACGACGGCGGGGTGACCTTCCTGGTCATGGAGTACCTGGAGGGTGAGACGCTGGCGGCGCGCACCGCCCGGGGCCCGCTGCCGCTTCCGGCGGCCCTCCGGGTGGCGATGCCGGTCGCCGAGGCGCTTGACCGGGCTCACGGCAGCGGCATCGTGCATCGCGATCTCAAGCCGTCCAATATCTTCCTCGTCCGCGCCCCGGGCGCCTCGTCGCCGCCGCTGGTCAAGCTGCTCGACTTCGGGCTGGCCAAGGCGGCGGCGTCGCCGCTCGCGGTTGGCGAGTCCGCGCCGACGGCCGCGCTGCTCACCGGCGAGGGAGCCATTCTCGGCACCCTCCAGTACATGGCGCCGGAACAACTCGAGGGACGTGAGGTGGATGCCCGGGCCGACATCTTTGCGTTCGGCGCCGTGCTCTACGAGATGCTCACCGGCCAGCCGGCGTTCCGCGGCGCCAGCCAGGCCAGCCTGATTGCGTCCATCCTGACGCGCGACCCGCCGCCGGTCTCCACGGCGATTGCCGGCATGCCGCCGTTCGTCGACCACGTGATTGCGGGGGCTGTCGCCAAGGACCCGGCGGAGCGCTGGGCGTCGATGCACGATGTGCTGCTGCAACTGCGCTGGATCGCCGAGCATCCATCGGTCGCCGCGGCCGCCACGGCTGCGCCGCCGGCTGCTCGCCGCGGGCGTCTCTGGTGGAGGACCGCCGCCCTCGCCCTGCTGCTGGCCATCGCCGCCGCCCTCGCGCTGATCGCGCGCCGGACTGATGCGCCGGGCGCCGTCGTCCACTTCGAGGTGCCGCCGCCGCCGGGCACCAGCTTCCTGTCCGCCGGATTCGGCGTGTCCTACATGGCGGCGGTCGTCTCCCACGACGGCTCGCGCATCATCCTCCCCGCGATCGGCGCCGACGGCGTGCGCCGCCTGTGGCTGCGCCGGACCGACGCCGCGGAGCCACAGCCGCTCGCCCGCACCGGGGGCGGGTTCCTGCCGTTCTGGTCGCCCGACGACCGGTCGATCGCGTTCTTCGCCGACGGCAAGCTGATGCGTCTCGATCTGCCTGACGGGACGCCGCGGGTCTTGTGCGACGCGCCACTCGGCTTTGGCGGCACCTGGAGCCGGGACGGCGTCATCGTCTTCGCGCCCGCAGCCGATGCGCCGCTGCACCGCGTGTCGGCCGCGGGCGGCCAGGTGGTGCCGATGACGAGCCTCGATGCGGCCCGCGGGCAGGTGTCGCACCGGTTCCCCGGCTTCCTGCCCGACGGGCGCCACGTGTTGTACCTGGCGCGCAGCTCGCAGCCCGAACAGAGCGCGCTGCTCATCGGGTCGCTCGACTCGGCCGCGACCGAAACCGTGATGGCGACGCAGCAGGCGGGCGTGTTCGTGCCCCCGCACTGGCTGGCGTTCGCGCGCGGGGGCATGGGCTCGGGCCCGTTGGGCGGCGAGCTCTTCGTGCAGCGATTCGATCCCGACCGCCGGCGGCCGTCGGGTGACGCGACACCCCTCGTCCAGGGTGTCATCGCCGATGAGGCGGGGAAGGGCGGTTACTCGTTTTCCGGGCAGGGCACGCTGGCCTATCGCACCCAGGGCGTCCGCGCGGCGACCCTGCAGTGGTACTCGCGCGCTGGCCGGCTCGAGTCCATCGTCGGCGAGCCCGGCGACTTCACCGTGCCGCGGCTGTCCCCGGACGGCCGGAGGGTGGCCGTCGCCGTCGCTGGCAGCATCTGGATCCGGGACCTCGCGCGAGGGACCGTCCTGCGGATGGTCGGCACGGCTCACTGCTGCCCGGTGTGGTCCCCCGATGGGTCGCGCGTGGCGTTCCGCCGGGGACAGGACCTGGCGATCAGGGTGATCAGCGGCACCGGGGGCGAGACGGTGGTCTTGGCCAACGGCGCCACCAATACTCCGACCCAGTGGACCCCGGACGGCCGCGCGATCCTCTTCCAGACGACTGGGCCGAACCGGGTGGACGCCCTGCTGCTGCCCCTGGCCGAGCCGCGCACGCCGCGGCCGGTGCTGCAGTCGCCGTTCAACGACGAACAGGCGCAGGTGTCCCCGGACGGGCGCTGGATCGCGTACACCTCGGACGAGGCCGGGCGGCCCGACGTCTACGTGCAGGATTACCCGGGCCTGGCCTCTCGAACGCTGATTTCCACCAGCGGCGGCGCCGACCCGCAGTGGCGGGCCGACGGTCGCGAGCTGTTCTTCCTCGGCACCGACCAGCGGCTGATGGCGGTGGCAGTCACGCCGGGCGCGACCTTCGAGGCGGGGATTCCCGTGCCCCTGTTCCAGACGAGCGTCACCGGGCTGACCGACGTGCGGACCCATTACCAGCCCACCGCCGACGGTCAGCGGTTCCTGGTCAACGCGGTGGGCTCGGGCGACCGCGGGTCGCCGACCCAGGTGGTCGTGAACTGGCCGGCGCGCCTGCCGCAATGACCGCGGTGCACGCGTCCGGCTTCGGCCGGCGCGCGACAGAAGGACTCCGATCATGAGACATCTGCTGACGGCGGCGCTCGTGCTGCTCATCGCCATGCCCGCGGCCGCCCAGGAGGCGCGGCGACGCTGGGAAATGGAGCGCCAGATCCGTCTCGACAAGTTCGAGCAGGTGCTCCCCGGCGCGATGCGCCGCGCCGGCATCGACATGTGGATCGTCGCGGTGAAGGAGAACCACTACGATCCGCTGTGGAACGACCTCGGACGGGGCTACGTGACGGGCGTCGGCTACTACGTCTTCACCGATCGCGGGCAGCCGCGCATCGAGCGGGCAGCGCTGGGACCGGGCGGCTACCTGATCGAGCAGTCGGGCGCGTACGACATCTTCGCCTCCGCCAGCACGCTGGCCGCGTTCGTCGCCGAACGCAATCCGAAGCGCATCGGCGTCAACATGTCGGACGAGATCGGGCCTGCCGACGGCCTGTCGCACACCATGCACCGCCATCTGGTGACGACGCTGGGCGACCAGTACGGGTCGCGGCTGGTCAGCGCGGAGCGGCTGGTGTCCGAGTTCCGCTCGAAGCGCGTCGCCGCCGAGATCGTCGCGTTCGGCGAGGCCGCCGGCATCGCCGTGCGGCTCGCCGAGCGGGCGCTGTCGAGCGAGGTGATCACGCCCGGCCGCACGACGCTCGAGGACGTTGCCTGGTGGATGCAGGACCGCCTGCTCGAACAGGGCCTGGGCTCGGAGTTCGACATGCCCTCGGTGTACGTCACCGGTCCCAAGGGCATCGTCGCCACCTCCACGGCCCGGATCATCGAGCCCGGCGACGTCATCATGATCGACTGGGGCGTGCAGCTGATGAACTTCGGCACCGACGTCAAGCGCGTCGCCTACGTGCTCAAGCCCGGTGAGACGACGCCCCCGGCCAGCATCCAGCAGGCCTTCGACAAGGCGTTGTCGGTTCGCGATGTCCTCAAGCGCGCCATCACGCCGGGCGTCCGCGCCGACGAGACGATGAAGAAGATGGACGAGTCGTTACGGGCGGCGGGGTTCGGCGTCATCGAGTTCAACCGGCCGAACAACGACGACAAGACCGACGTGGTGTACGGCTTCCATCCCGTCGGCAACACCGGCCACGACATCGGCCCGTCGCTGACCACGTGGCAGCCGCTGCAGGCGACGTTCACCCTGCACGAGCAGCACATGTTCGCGTTCGAGTTCTTCGCCTATACGCCCATCGCCGAATGGGGCGGCGCCAAGCTGCGCATCCCGATCGAAGACGATGCCATCCTGATGGCGGACGGCATCCAGTTCCTGCACCCCGCGAACTACCGGCTGCTCACCATTCGCTGACGGTGCCGGCGGCGCCGCGCCGCTCCGTCGTTAGGGCTGCGGCTGTGTCGGCGTGGGCTTGACCTCCGCCGGTGGGAAGTCGTTGTGGAAGAGCAGGGCGTTGAAGACCATGCCGTGTTCGCCGAAGGTCTGCCACCGGTAGATCGGGTTGTTCGCGAACATCAGGACCCGTCCCTTGCCCGATGGGGCCTCCACCACCATCGGACGATTGCGAATCTGATCGGCGCCGCGCATGAGGCCGCTCAGGACCCCGGCATCGCCTCCCTGGAAGCGGGCGATGACGCTGGCGGTGTTTGGCGTCGAGCCGATGAACGCGGCAAACTCCGGGTTCGCCCCCGCCTGCAGGATCGGGCCGTCCGCCCACCGCACCGGCAGTGTCTTGGCCGGGTAGCCGAACACCACGGGGTGCTCGGCGCGCAGAATCTCGCTCTGCACGTAGGGCCCGGGCGCGTACCAGGTGCCCGTCGGCCGCTGGGCCTCGACGCCGCGCACGAGGCCGAACTCGGCGGGGAAGTAGCTGGCGACGCCGAAGGTCATCAGCAACCCGCCGGCGGTCACGAACTTGTCGAACTCCGCCACTCCCTCGATGCCCATCCCGCCGCGCACGTCGTCGGTCTCCGCGTAGAAGCCCAGAGACTTGAACGTGTCGTGCTTGCGGTAGGGCAGCGGGCGGGACAGCTTCGGCTGCTCGAACACCAGCGCCTTGCCGCCTTGCGTCTGGTGCGGTACCACGATGACGTCGTACTTCGCGCGCAGGTTCGCGCCCGCGCGCACGTGGTCCTTGTGGATCAGGTCGAACGGCACCTGCCAGCGATCGAACGCCAGCCGCACCCAGCCCACCTTCTCGGTGTTCGCCCAGGTCGTGTAGATGGCGATGCGCGGCAGGTCGACGTCGATCAGCTCCCCCGCCGGAGCAGCGCTCATCGCACTGGCGACCAGGCCAAGCGCCTCGATCTCCTGGCGCACGCGGTCGGCCTGCGGCCCGCTCGCGGTGATGACGAAGGAGCCGGCGGGATACTCCCCGCCGCCCACCTTGAAGGCCGCCTTCGCGGCCTTGAACGGCACGTCCGGCAACCGGTAGCGCAGCGTGATCAGATTCAGGGCGCCGTTGTGCTTCACGGCAATCACGCTGCCGGTGCCGGCGACGGCGCCCCGCGTCTCGACGTCGGCGGTCAGCATCTGCGCCGGCGCATCGAGAATGGCCTTGTCGTCAACCGTCCTCACCTCGATATTGCTCGCCAGCCCCATCGTCCAGGCGCTGTCGTCGTAGGTGCGCAGGTTCTGATCCGGATAGGTCTGCTTTTCGAGCAGGGTCTTGGCCAGCCGGCCGTACGGCTGGTTCAACCGCACGATGTACGACCCGGCTGGGATGGTTTCCTTCCCAACCTTGGCTTCCCCGGTCGCGCGATGGACTTCGATGGCCTGCCGCCGCAGCAGATTGACGACGCGGTCCACCGCGGTGGCGTCGGCCTGGCCCGCGGGGAGGACGAAGGCATACGGCGGCCGCGCCTGACCCGCTTCCACGGCGTTGACCGACTTCTTGTAGAAGTTCTCGACCACCATCTGCGGGAATTTCGAAGTCAGCTCCAGCGCCGTCAGCACGCCGGTCACGGCGTAGTTGACCGAGTTGCGGATCGACCAGTCCACGTCGCCCACCGGCGCCGGATTGGGCCGGTACCACTCGCGTGTCGTCTGGCTGCCCTGGAGCCGGGCCTTTTTCGTCGTGGCCCCACCCTGGTTGAAGATCTCGTACATGCGCAGCATCCCGTTGTGGTTGCTCGCCGCGAAGCCGAGGTAGCCCGGCGACCATGCGTCCACGAAGCCGAAGTGCCAGACCCCGGGCATGCCGTACGACGTCAGCTTGTTGACCTCGTAGGTCGCGAAGAACGGCAGTTCCGAGTAGAGGATGGGATCGAGATTCGCGTTCTGCGGCGGCTGGCCGCTGAACGTGTAGAGGAGCGTCTGCGCCTCGTGCAGGTCGTGCCAGATCGGCGGCACCCAGTGCAGATACCAGTTCAGGTGCGCGCGCAGGGAGTCCACGCCGTAGTTGATGTCCCGGTTGTTGTCGTGGAAGACGTACTTCCCCCAGTAGGGCGGACCGCCATAGTTCTCGCCGCCTTCGTACGCCTCGTCGATCTTGTACGCGTTGTACCAGTCCACTGCCCGGTCGCGACCGTCGAGGTCGGTGGTGGGCGTGATCGAGACGATCACGTTGTCGCGAATCTGCCGGATGTAGGGCTCCTCGGACACCGCGAGGCGGTAGCCGAGCTCGATCACGCTCTCCGGGGGGGAGGTTTCGGCGCTGTGCAGGCCGGCCGACACGTGATAGTGCGGCCGCGTCGCTGACACGATCTGCTGCGCGGCGGTTGCAGACAACCCGCGGGGGTCCGCCAGTTTCTTGAGGTTCTGGCGGTTGACCTCGAGGTTGGCCAGGTTGGCTTCCGAGCTGATGAAGACGATCAGGATCTCCCGGCCCTCCTCGCTCGTGCCTGCGGCCATCGTCTTGACCCGGCCCGGCAACGCCTTCTCCAGGGCGCGGAAGAAGCGCTGCTGGTCGGCCGTGTACGTCAGTTTCTTGGGGGCGCCGACGTAGTAGCCGAGGACGTCCTTTGGGGTGGGCACATCCGGCCGTTTGGGCAAATGGTCTACGAGGGGGCTCAGAAATTCGGGCTTGGTCGTCCAGTCCTTGACCAGGGCCGCGAACTCGGCATCGTCGCCGACCTGCGCCGGCTGAGCTGCCGGGGCGGACGCCAGCGCCACTGCGAGCGCAACGATTGTGGCAAGGCGCGTGACCATCGTAACTCCTTTGATTTCAATGCGATGACGTGGCAGCGGAGGGGCCGGCCGGCGCTCGAGGCCCGGAAAACTGGGCAAAAAAGCATTGAGCGGGCGGGGGCGCGTCGATAGAATCCGCCGGACTCTTATGATCAGCGTTGCCGCGATTCGAATGCAGCAGTTCGGGGTGCAATTCTATCAGGCCTCACTTACCGCCAACGACATCGACAAGCTGGTGCGCTTCGAGGTCCTCAGTTACGGGGAGCAGGCCCAGGCGCCGGTCCGCGGCGGCAAGAAGCAGCCCTCGCAGTCCAAGATCAAGTGGGACCTCCTCGAACGGCGGATCGCCTCGAGCGAAAAGGCGTACCAGCGCCACATCATCCGGCGAAAGATCGAAGAGCTGGTGCAGGACTACGAGCAGTGCCGCCAGGCGCGCGACCTCCCGTCCATCCCCGGCGCCGTGATTATCTCAGCCGACGAGAAGCTCGTGTTCGAGCCCGTGGAGGCGGGAAGTACGGTGGGGAGACTCAAGGTACCTGAGCGGGAAGGTATCCTGCGCGCGATCGACGGCCAGCACCGGCTGCTGGCCCTGCACGCGGACATCGACAACTTCGCCGACGAGCAGTTCACGGTGCCCGCGATCATCTTCGACAAGCTGCCCGAAGATCACGTCGTGCAGATGTTCGTCACCATCAATGCGAAGCACACGCGGCTGAACTCCTCGCACCTGGTCTCACTCTCGGGGCGCCAGCTCTATCGCGACGAGTCGCTCGCCGCGGCACACGACGTCGTCCGGGCGCTGAACGATCGCGAAGAATCGCCGCTCTACGGGGAGATCAAGCTGCTGGGCGTGGGCCGCGGCCGCGTTGCGCAGGCGCCGCTCGCGCAGGAGTTCAAGAAGCTCTTCGCCAACGAGGACGCGCTCGGCGGGTCGCGGAAGGCGGCGGACTTCCGCGAGGAGTCGAAGAAGTTCTTCGTCAACTACCTCAAGCAGATTGCCACGGTGTTCGAGTCGGCGTGGAACGGGCGGAAGTACTCGATCAAGTCCGCGACCGCCTTGCGGGCGTTCATCCGTGTGGCGCCCGACGTCATCCAGCGAATCGATCAGCAGCACGCCGACCGCACCGATTACCGGGCGATCGGGCGGGTCATCGCGCCCTGGGGCCGGCGCATCGGCGCCCTGCGCTTCGAGACCGACGGCGCATGGAAGCGCCAGGGGACCACCGTGGACGGACTGGCGAAGGAGTTGCGGCTGGCGCTGCAGTATCCCGAGGGCGCCGGCGTCTAGTGGACGGGCCACTAGCAGCTTTGACGGGCAGCAGCAGTAACGAGGCCGGCACCGAACGGCGAGCCTGAATCGGCCGACGGAGGGCGGCCTGGCCGCACAAAGCAAAAGGGCGGCGCCACCGAAATGACGCCGCCCTCCTACGAAGAATCGCCGCCAGCCTGGCTCCCCCCAGCATTTACGGCACCCTGCCGTAAACAACAGACTGGCGACGCCGCACACTTATCCAAGCTCCGTGCCGGTTGTTTTCGGCCCGTATTTCCGGGCGATCCCGCGCGGAGACCGCCCGCGCGTCCAACCCGATTCGTGGCCGCACTTACAGAAATGTGCCTAGCGCGGCCACGGTGATGCCGGCCGTTTCGAGACCGCCACGAATCCGCTGCGCCAGCACCGCGGCGCCGGGCGTGTCGCCATGCACGCAGATCGTGTGGGCGTCGAGATGGAGGGTCGTGCCATCGAGGGCGACGACCTCGCCCGACCGGGCCATTCGGATGGCCCGGGCGACGACTTCGTCGGGGTCGTGCAGGACGCTGCGCTCCTTCCGCCGCGACGCCAGCGAGCCGTCCGGCTCGTACGCCCGGTCGGCGAACACCTCCGCGGCGACCTTGAGCCCGGCCTTCACGCCTTCCCGCAACAGCTCCGAGCCTGGGAGGCCCAGCAGCACCAGCCCCGGGTCCACGGCGGCGGTCCCGCGCGCGATCGCCGCGGCCAGGTCGCGGTTGCGCGCCGCCATGTTGTAGAGGGCGCCGTGCGCCTTGACATGCTGGAGCTTGACGCCCGCGGCGGCCGCCATCCCGGCCAGCGCCGCCACTTGGTAGAGCACGAAGTCCTCGACCTCGTCCGCTGTTGCCTGTAGTTCCCGCCGCCCGAAACCGACGAGGTCGGGAAATCCCGGATGGGCGCCGACCGCCACCCCGTGCTGCCGGGCGAGCGCGATCGTGCGGCGCATGACCCCGGGGTCCCCCGCATGGAACCCGCACGCGACATTGGCCGAGGTGATCGACGCCATGAGCCCGGCGTCCTGGCCCATGGTCCAGGCGCCGAATGACTCGCCGAGGTCGGAGTTCAGGTCGATATGGGTCATCGGATCGGAACCTCAGCCCGCCGCGGGCGGCGAATCGGATGGCGGCGCACCGGTCGGGGGCGCATCCTGGCGGCGTTTCTGGTACAGGTAAGACACCATCACCAGCAGCACCCCGAACGCGATGAACCCGATGACACGGTAGATGCCGCCGAGCTCCCACAGATCGTAGAAGAACACCTTGAGGACGGTGATGACGATCACCGTGATGCCGATGTAGCGCGCCAGCGCGTATCGCCAGCGCAGGCCGACCACGATCAGGGCGGCCCCGTACGCCGCCCACCCCAGCGACAGGAGCACCTGCTCGTACAACGCCGCCTGCGGCGTCTGCGCCCGCACGTCCCAGTACGACCGGATCTCCCCGGTGATCCAGAGCAGCGACAGCAGGCTGGCCGCGATCTGCAGCGCCGTGCGGATGCGGCGCCCCTCCTCCGAGTGCTCCTGCCGGAACATCCACGCCATGCCGTACGCGAGCGCGACGAGAAAGGCCGTGGACAGGGACCTGGCGTTGAACACGGCGGTGAAGTTGGCGGGCGTGTCGAAGTAGCCGTCGCCCAGCCGGAGCAGCGCCAGGATCCACAGCACGAGCCCGCCGTACTGAAAGGGCACGCTCGGCGCGCGCACGCCAATCCAGACGGCGGCGGCCCCTTCCGCGGCCCAGCCGATGATCGCCGCCGGCCCGTCGAACTGCACGGCGACGGCGAGTGCGGCGAGCGCGAACGCCAGCGCGGCAGCATTGAGCGACGCGATGCGATCGCGCGTCTGCAGCGACTGCCACAGCGCGATCGCCCCCAGGGCGATCAGCGCGGCCAGCGCGCCGCGGAAGTCCGGGTAGGCCGGCTGCAGCGTCTGGTAGAGCAGGGCGAACAGGCTCAGCCCGTTCAGGTGCAGCGCCAGCAGGTCGGCGGTCTGCAGCCGCGCCTGCTGGCGGGCGATCCGGTCCAGCAGCGCCATCGTGTGCAGGGCGGCAACCGCGACGATGGTGACCACGTTGGGCACGATCCAGGTGAGGCCGGCGGGAAGCGTCATCGCGCCCAGGAGCGGCGGCGCGACGGCGCCCAGCAGCACGAGCAGCCGGATCAGGGGCCGATGCGGTTCCGACGTCAGCCACAGGCCCGCGGCCGTGAACGCAATGAGATAGACATGGATCGCCGGCGGATGGGCGGCCGTGATCGAAATCGCCGCCAGGTGGTAGAGGACCGGCGCCGTCGCCAGCAGCGCCGTGACCAGCCGGGCGGTGGTGCCCGGCGTTCGCCGCGTCGCCCGCAGGATGATCAGGAACAGCACGCAGAACAACGTGAGGAACAACACCGTGCGCAGCCACAGGGCCGGCGCGTAATAGCGGCTGGCCCACGCGCTCAGTGTCAGCACCGTCAGGACGTAGCTCAGCGCATTGAGCCCCAGCCACCGGTGACGCATCGCCAGCACCAGCGTCCCGACCACGAGCATGGCGTCGTAGGTGAAGAGGGTCAGTTGCGCGTTCTCGCCGCTGCTGACGAGAAACGGCGTGAGGAAGCCGCCGCCGACCGCGATGACCGCCAGCGACTGCGCGCGCTGGCGATCGGCGAGCGTCGCCGCCGCCAGCGTGACCAGCACCATGCCGGCGAACGCGGGCCGCGTGCCGATCAGCTCGTAGAACCCGAGCGCCGCATAGACGACGAGATACAGGATGGCGAGACCGGTCCCGATGAGCGCCTGTCCGAATACCGAGAGGTCGCGGGCCGCGAGCCGCAGGCCCGCGGCAATCAGTGCGACGCCGGCCAGGGCGCCGATCGTCACCCGTCCCGTCTCGTTGACCCACGCGTTGTCGAACGCGTACTTGAGGAAGAAGCTCACGCCGAGCAGCAGGACGAGGACGCCCGTGTACAGCAGGCCGCGCCCGCCGATCCGGGTCTCGAGGTCCGAGGTGGGCACACCGGCAGGCGGCGGCGGTGGCGGGGTGGGGGCTGACGCCGGCGGCGTTACTGGCGGCGCTACTGGCGGCGTGACCGGCGGCGGCACCGGCGGCACCCACGTCTCCGCGGATCGGGCGCCGGCCTCCGCGGCGAATGCCGCGGCAACGTCGGCGGGCCTCGGTGCGCGCTCGTCCTCTTCCAGCACGGGGATTGACGAGGGGAAAGCCGCGGGTTCGGCCCCTGGCCCCGGCGGTCCGGCGTCCGCTCGGGGCGCCGGCTGCAGGGGCGCGGCCAGGGGTGGCGTCGCGCCGGCCGCCGCCTGGCGCTCGAGCGCGGTGACGCGCTGCGAAAGGCCGTCGAGCACACGCGAGAGGCGCGCGAGCCGGAGGAACGTGATGAGAGGCAGCAGTACGAGCAGCAGGAAGAGCAGGGAAACCAGCAGCCCGATGAATTCGACCACGGCGGGAGTCTAACCCCAGCCGCGTCAGCGGCGAAGGCGATATACTCCCGGCCTTCGAGAGGTCCAGCGATGAGAGGTTTGTTAGTTCTCGGTACTGCTCGCCGCGTCCGCGATCACCAGCGCCCAGACGCCCGTGCGGCAAACGCAGGAGGACGATTACACGCGCTACGAGTTGCTCGCGCCCGACACCGCGCAGTTTCGCATCTATTACGACGTGACCGCCACGACGCCGGGCGCGGCGTTCTTCTACAACGCCATCCGGCCCGGCAGCGTCGCCACCGATGAACGAGTCGTCGATCTGGCGACGGGCCGCCCGCTCTCCTGGGAGGTCGTCAGCGGGAAGGACGCGCGCGCGGCGGGTCATCCGGCGGCCGACCTGGACACCGAGTACATCAAGGTGCGCCTCGCCCGTCCGGTGGCGCAGAACGGGCAGGTGCGGCTGCGCATCGACAAGACCTACAAGGATGCCAAGAGCTACTACCGCGACGGCGATGCGATCGTCTTCGATCGGTCGCTGGGCATCCGGCGAAACTCGGTCGTGCTGCCCGCCGGCTACCGGCTGGTCAGCTGCAACGTGCCGTCCCAGGTGATCCCCGCGGCCGACGGGCGCCTGCAGGTCAGCTTCATGAACCCCGGCCCTGGCGCGGCGCCGCTGGTCATTCGCGCCATGCCGGGGCTGGCGCCGTTCACGCCGTCGTTCCCGGCGAAGCGCGGCGCGGCTTCGACCGCCAGTCTCGCCTCGCAGGCCGCTCGGCTCGCCGAGCGGGCCCACCAGGATCGCGAGATCGTGTATTTCCTCAACGACCCGGCGACCAGCTCGTTCAGCCTCTATCACGACTACACGGAGGCGCGAGCCGGCGTGCAGCATTACTTCAACATCGTGCGCCCGGGCAGCCGCGTCTCCAGTCCCTCGGCGCTCCTGCTCGATACGGGTGACGCGCTGCAGGTGGAGACGCTGACCGGCGCCGAGCTCGCCCGACGCCAGCTCGATCCGGGCGAGGCGGTCGACAAGGACACGGAGGTGGTCGTCATCTCGTTTCCCGCCGTGAAGGACGGGCAGTCGGCGCGGCTGCGCATCTCGGAGACGTACACCGATCCCGGCCGCTACGGGCTCGAGCAGGGCGAGCTGGTGTGGGATCGCGCGTTCGGCCGCCCGCGCAACACGGTGGTCCTGCCGGGTGGATGGACGGTGGTGGCGAGCTCGATTCCCGCGGTCGTATCGGAGGATGCGGATGGCCGGCAGCGGCTGTACTTCGAGAACCCGCGCCCCGACGAGATCCAGACGCTGATTCGCGCCCGGCGCCGGACGCCCGAGCCCAGGTGATCGCCAGGGTGGGCCGCGGTCAGGCGAGGAGCATCAGGAGCAGCGCTTTCTGGGCATGCAGACGGTTCTCGGCCTGGTCGAAGACCACCGACGCCGTCGATTCGATGACCTCGTCGCTGACCTCTTCGCCGCGGTGGGCCGGCAGGCAATGCATGAAGATGGCGGACGACTTGGCGCGGGCCATCAGCGACTCGTTGACCTGATACCGGGCGAAGATTTTCTTCCGCTCCGCGTACTCGACCTCCTGCCCCATCGACGTCCAGACGTCGGTGTAGACGGCATCGGCGCCGTCAACCGCCTTCTTCGGATCGGTGAACTGCACGACCTCGGCGCCGTCGGTGGCGACGCGCGCGGCCTCCAGCAGCACTTCGTTCGGCAATTCGTATCCCTTCGGCGTCGCGACGCGCACCGAGGCGCCGAGCATGACCGCGGCGTGCACCATCGAGGTGGCGACGTTGTTGCCGTCGCCGACGAAGGTCACGGTGCGGCCGCTCAGCGAACCCCACAGCTCGAACAGGGTCTGGACGTCGGCCAGGGCCTGGCAGGGGTGCTGCTCGTCGGAGAGCGCGTTGATCACGTGCAGGCGCGTCGTGGTGGCCCCGATCTGCTCGAGCCGTTCCTGACTGAACGTTCGGATCACGACGGCGTCCACCCAGCGTTCGAGGTTGCGCGCCACGTCGTGCACCGGTTCGCGATCGGCGTGCATGACGTCGGCCGGAATCTCCACCATGTCGCCGCCCAGTTCGCGTACGCCGATGGTGAAGGTCACGCGCGTGCGCAGCGACGGCTTCTCGAACAACAGGCCGATGTGGCGGCCGTCGAGCGCATGCGCGGTCGGCGCCCGCAGCCCGAGCGGACGCTCCCGCTTCAACCGAACCGCCAGACCGACCGCGCGGGCCAGCTCCTCGTGGTTGAAATCGAGAATCGACAGGAAGTCCTTGCAGCGCACCGGCGAAACGTCGGTCTCATACGTGCGCATCGATGCTCCCACGGCAGTGCTCCCCGTGACGGCCGGCCGATGCCCCCGATCGGCCGGCGGTCGCGTCCGAATCCTAGGTCCGGTACTCGGCGTTGATCCGCACGTACTCGGCCGACAGATCGCAGGTGTAGATCGTCGCGCGGTGCTCGCCGCCGGCCCCGACGTTGACTTCGATCTCGAGCGCCGTGCCGCGCAGGTACTCGGCGGCCTGCGGCGCCAGCTCGTCGTGCGGCTGCCCCTCGCTGAACAGCACCAGCGATCCGATGCGCACCACGACATGGTCGAGGTCGAAGGCCACGCCGGCGCGCCCCGCCGCCGCGACCAGCCGGCCCCAGTTCGGATCGCCGCCGTGAATGGCGGTCTTGACCAGCGGCGAGTTGGCGATCACACGGGCCGCCGTCGTGGCATCGTCCGCCGTCCGCGCGCCGCTCGCGGTGATGGCCACCAGCTTGCTCGCGCCCTCGCCGCCGCGGACGATCCCCAGCGACAGCTCGAGGGCCACCGCATAGAGTCCCTCGAACAGCGCGCGGTACCCGTCCTCGTCGATCGCGACGCCGCTGGCACCGCTGGCCAGCGCAAACACGCAATCGTTCGTGGAGCTCTCCCCGTCGACGGTGATGGCGTTGAAGGTGTAGCGCGCGACGTCGACCAGCGCCCGGCGGAGCAGCGCCGGCTCGACCGCGGCGTCGGTGGTGAGATACCCCAGCATGGTGGCCATGCGCGGCTCGATCATGCCCGACCCCTTGGCCATCCCGCCGACGCGGAACCGCCCCCGCGGCGACGTCACTTCGACCGCGTAGGCCTTGGGAAACGGATCGGTGGTCATGATCGCCTGCGCCGCGTCGGCATGGGCGCCGGCCGAGAGCGCGGCGACAGCCGCCGGGATGCCGGACCGAATCGGGTCCATCGGCAGGTTGACACCGATGACGCCGGTGGACGCCACCAGCGCGTGCGTGGGCAGGCAGCCCACGCTCGTCGCGGTCAGCGCCGCCATCTCACGCGCGTCGATCAACCCCTGCGCGCCGGTGCAGGCGTTCGCACAGCCGCTGTTGGTCACGATGACCTGCGCGAAGCCGCCGCTGCCGGCCAGGTGCTCCTGCGACACCAGGAGCGGCGCCGCCTGCGCGCGGTTCAGGGTGAAGATCGCGGCCGCCGCCGCCGGACGATCGGCGGCAACGAGCGCCAGATCCGGACGCCCGCTCGCCTTGATGCCGCAGGCGATGCCGGCGGCGCGAAACCCGGCCGCGGCGGTGATGCCGCCCTCGACAGGCACGATCGCGGCCGGGACGTTGCCGTGCACGGTCATCCTCGGAGCGAGGCGAGCGGGACGAGGCCACTCACCGGCCGGCCGGGAATCGCCAGCACCACGGCGTGCTGGCCGCACCGCCGGAACTGCGGGCAGCGCTGGCAGTCGAGCGCAATCTTCTCCGGGACCCAGACGTGCGGCACGATGGAAAAGCCCAGCCGGACGAAATAGCGTGCGTCGTGCGTGAACGCACACAGCCGCTCGAACCCGTCGATCCGGGCCCGCTGTCGCAGCTCCGCGACCAGGGCCGATCCGATGCCGAGCGCCCGCGCCGAACGGTCCACCACCAGCGACCGGATCTCCGCGACCGACCCGCCCAGCGGCGCCAGTTCGGCGCAGCCGACGATGCGCCCGTCGCGGAGGGCGACCACGAAGCGCGCGGCATGGGCGGTCAGGTCCGCGAGATCGCGCGGCAGCAGGTGTCCCTCGGCGGCATGCGCGGCGATGAGCGCATGCAGGACGGGTGCGTCGGCCGCGAGCCCCGCCCGATAGGTCACCGCCGTCGATGTGCCGGGCTCGCCCTCGTGGCCGCCCGGCTGTGGCAGGACCGCTGTTCGCGTCAACACGCCGGTGCTCATGACGCCGCCCCGGTCCCCACCTCGTCGAGCACCCGATCGAGGATGGCGGCGGCTTCGCCGATCTCGGCGGCGCTGACGGTCAGCGGCGGCAGGAGCCGGACCACCTTTTCCGCCGTGCGGTTGACCAGCAGGCCCGCCGCGCGGGCGCCGTCCACCACCGGCGTCGCGTCGATGGTCAACTCCAGCGCTCGCATCACTCCGACGCCGCGCGCCGACGCCACGACCGCATGCTCGGCGGCGAGGCGATTGAGCGCGTGTTCGAACACCGAGGCGACCTCGCGGACGTGCCCGATCAGACCGGCCGGCGGCGCGTACGGAACCGCGTCGGGCGTGCCGGTCAACTGTTCGAGCACGTAGAGGCCGGCTCGCGTGGACAGGAGGTTCCCCCCGTACGTGCTGCCATGGTCGCCGGCGAAAATCTGTGCGGCGACCGGCTCGGCGACCAGCGCCGCGCCGATCGGCACGCCCGACCCCAGCGCCTTGCCCACGGCAATCAGGTCCGGCGTGAGGCCGAGAGCCGGGAAGTAGAACGCATCCCCGGTGCGGCCGAGCCCACACTGCACTTCATCGGCGATGAGCAGGGTGCCGGTCTCGGCGCAGGCCTGCTCGATGGCCGCCGCGAACGCCGGCGCCAGCGGCCGCACGCCTCCCTCGCCCTGGATCGGCTCGGCGATGATGGCCGCCGTCTCGTCGGAGACCGCGGCGGTCAGCGCGGCCGGATCGTCCGGTGACACAAACGTCACGCCCGGGATCAGCGGCTCGAACGGCTCCCGATACGCGGGATTGGCGGTGACCGACAGGGCCCCCAGCGTGCGGCCGGAGAATCCGTGCCGCAGCGCCACGAACCGCGTGCGCCGGGTCGCCCCCTGCGTAAACCAGTACCGGCGCGCGAACTTCAGGCACGCTTCGACCGCTTCGGCGCCGCTGTTGCAGAAGAAGGTGCGCTGCAAGCCGGAGAGCGCCGCCAGACGCGCCGCGAGCTGTCCCTGCAGCGGGTGGTAATACAGGTTCGACGTCTGGATCAGCGTGCCTGCCTGATCGGCGATGGCCGCTGTCAGCCCCGCATGGCCGTGCCCGAGCACCACGACGCCGATGCCCGAGATGAAGTCGAGGTACGCACGACCGTCGACGTCGTAGAGGCGTGTGCCGTCACCGCGCGCGAAGACCACCGGCGTCCGCTTGTAGGTCTGCAGCACGTGGCGGGCTTCGAGCGCCCGCACCTGATCGGATCCGACGGTCGCCATGGGAATCACGCTCTCGTTCCTCGTCCGGGCGCCGCGGCCAGCGCCAACCTCGTCCAGGGTCCCCGTGTCTTGCCGGCGCCGCTCAGCAGCGCCGCCAGGCTGGCGGTCCGCCGCCCGTCCACGATCGCCACGTCGCGCACGCCGCTCAGCAGCGCATGCCGGCACGCGCGCATCTTGGCGACCATGCCGGCCGTGGCCGTCCCGGAGCTCACGAGCTCGTCCACACCCGCGGGGTCGAGCACCGGTATCGTCGTCCCCTCCGCATCCAGCACGCCGGGCGTGGCACCGGCGACAATCAGCCGGCGCGCCCCCAGCCGCGCCGCGAGGCTGCCGGCCAGGCTGTCCGCGTTGACGTTGAACAGCCGTCCGTCCCGCGACGCACCGATGCACGCGATGACGGGGACGAAGCGGCCCGCGCAGAGCGTGGCGAGCAGCGGAGCCCCGGCCACCGGCAACGGCTCGCCCACGAGCCCGAGGTCCACCAGCTCGCCGTTCGTCGCGCGATGCGGCTTCGCCGGCCGCACGAGTCCGACGCCGGCGTCGGCGCCGGTGAGGCCGACGGCGTGGCCTCCCCCGGCGTTCACGGCGGCGACCAGCCGCGTGTTGATCGAACCGGCGAGCACCGCGATCACGACCTGCAGCGTCGCCTCATCCGTGATCCGCAAGCCATCCACCTGATGCCTGGGGATCGACGCCTGCGCGAGCGCGGCATCGATCTCGCGGCCCCCGCCATGCACGACGACGAGCGCGCGCCGGCTGGCGAGGCGCGCGATGAGCCGCGCGATGGTTTTCAGGCGCGCGGCGTCCTCGATCAGTTCGCCGCCCAGCTTCAGGACGATTGGCGCGGTCGCCGGCGCGGTCCGCCGGCCGGGCCGCGTGCGGGAGCGCCGCGTCACAGTGGCGCGGGCCCTCGGAACCGCCCGCGTCATCGCAGGCCGGCGCATTCGTCCACGCCGCACATCACGTTGAAGTTCTGCACGGCCGATCCGGCCGCCCCCTTCACCAGGTTGTCGATTACCGAGACAATGAGCGCGCGGCCGCCCGGCTCGTCCACCTTCCAGCCGAGGTCGCAGAAGTTCGACCACACCACGTGCTTGATCTCGGGCAGGTCCGGCCCGCGCAGCCGGACGAACGGCGCCGCGTCGTAGCGACGCGACAGCGCGCCGGCCACGTCCGCGGCCGTGACGCCGGCCGCGAGGCGCACGTAACACGACGCCAGGAGGCCGCGATCGAGCGGCACCAGGTGCGGCACGAACGTCACCGTGCGGCCGAGGGCTTGCTCCATCTCGGGCGTATGGCGATGCCCGAATGCTCCGTACGCGGCGACGCTGCCGTGGTTCTCCGAAAAATGCGTGCGGTCGGTGGGCGCCTTGCCCGCGCCGGAGAGGCCCGACTTCGCGTCGATGACGATGTCGGCGGCCGCGTCGAGGAGGCCGGCCTCGTGGAGCGGCAGCACGGCGAGCAGCGCGGCCGTAGGATAGCAGCCGGGATTCGACACGAGTCGGGCGCCGGCGATGGCCGGCCGCTCGAACTCCGTGAGCCCGTAGGCCACACCTGTCGGAAGGTCCGGCGAGGCGGGATACCAGCGGGAGCGCGCATCGGCATCGCGCAGCCGGAACGCGCCCGACAAATCCACCACCCGCAGGCCGGCCGCGAGCAGTGCCGGCCCGATCTCGGCGGACGCCGCCTCGGGCAGCGCCAGGAACGCCACGTCTGCCTGGCGTGCGACTTCGCCGACGTCGAGCGGGCGAACCTCGCCATCCCAGATGCGCGACAGGGCGGGGAGCCGCCGCGGCGTGCTCGTCGCCTGGGAGGCGGTCGCGAGCGTCAGCTCGGCGGCCGGATGGCGCGCCAGCAGGCGGATCAGTTCCTGCCCTGCGTACCCGGTGGCCCCGATGACTGCAACTCTATGCATGTGAAAGAATAGTTATACATTTAGATTCTTCCGTCCGTCAATGCATTTTGCTGATACGGAACCCGATCGGTTCTGTATACTAATGCGGCACAGCGCATAGATATGAAAACACGTCGCCTGTCGGCCATCCGGCAGGTCATCGCCCGCGAGCCGGTGCACAGCCAGGAGGAGTTGCGGCAGCATCTGGCGGCGATGGGATTCGTGGTGACCCAAGCGACCTTGTCGCGCGACATCAAGGAGCTCGGGCTGGCCAAGCGGTCGTCCGACGGGGCGTACCAGGCGGCAGGCGAGGCCGATCCCGGCTCGGCCGCCGCGGCGGCGGTGGGGTTATCGCGGGCGCTGGGCGAGTTCCTGGTCACCGTCGACACCGCGCAGCAGCTCGTCGTGGTCAAGACCGGTCCGGGCCAGGCCCAGGTGCTCGGGGTCGCCATCGACCGGGCGCGGCTGCCCGATGTCGTCGGCACCCTCGCCGGCGACGACACGATTCTGGTCGTGTGCCGCGATGCGCGGTGCGCGCAGGCGACCCGCACCACGCTCGAAGAGCTCGCGGCCGAGGCGTGAGAGGACCCCGAGACGCATGACTGCCCGCTTCGTCATCGCCTACTTCGCCGATCGCGAGTCCGACGCGACGCTGGCCGCGCTCCGTGCGGCGGGCGCGGGCGAGGTCATCGCCGTCGCGCTCGACCTGGGTGCGGGCGTGCCGCTGGCGGTGCAGCGCGACGCCGCGCTGGCCGCCGGGGCGCTGCGCTGCCATGCCTTCGATGCCCGCGAGGCGTTCTACCGGCAGGTGGTCCTGCCGGCGCTCGGCGCGCGCGGCGGCGACGGGCGGGCGGAGACACGCGCGCGGGCGACGGCGTTCGTCATCGACCGGCTGCGTGAGGTCGCTGCGATCGAACACGCAGAGGTGATTGCGCCCGAGCTGGTGGACGTAACTCTGGCGGCTGCGGCACGCCGTGAGGGCTCACGCGCCGAGGGTCTCGCGCGCCTCGACATCCGGTTCGCCGACCGCGTGCCGATCGCCGTCAACGACGTCCCGATGACCGTAACCGAGGTGATGGACTGTCTCGAGACGATTGCCCGTGCGCCGGCGGTCGATGTCCTGCAGCTCGCCTACGAGACGCTCGACGGGGCGAGTGATGGCGAGGTGGCGTTGCAGGCGGAGCGTGGGCAGGTCACGGCGGCTCCCGTCATGGCGGTGGCCTGATGGCCGAGCATCTCTGGTCCGGCCGATTCGACGCCGCGCCCGATCCGGAGGCGTTCGACTTCGGCGTCTCGTTCAAGTTCGATCGCCGGCTGTTCGAGGATGACGTGACCGGCAGCCTGGCCTGGGGCGATGCCCTCGTGGCCTGTGGCGCCCTCTCGGCGGAGGATGGGCGGCTGATTCGCGACGGGCTCACCGCCATCCTCGAGGAGGGGCGCCGCGATCCGGCGTGGGTGGCCGGTCCCGATGAAGACGTGCACAGCTTCGTCGAGCGCCAATTGGTCGCACGCATCGGCGATGCCGGACGCCGGCTGCACACCGGCCGATCGCGCAACGAGCAGGTGTCGCTCGATCTGCGGCTGTACCTGCGCCGGCGGATCCCGCTGTTGCAGGCGCGGCTGCGCGATCTCGTGTCGGCGCTCGCCGACCAGGCGGATGCGGCCGGACCTGCGCTGATGCCCTCGTACACGCACATGCGGCGCGCGATGCCGGTGCTGGTCGCCCACTATCTGCTCAGTCACGCGGCGGCGCTGCGGCGCGATCATGATCGCCTGGCTGCGGCAGCGGCCGAAGCGGACGCGCTGCCGCTGGGTTCCGGTGCGATTGCCGGTACCGGCTACCCCGTGGACGTCGCCGCCTTGGCGGCGCGGCTGGGTTTCAGCCGCGTGGTCCGCAACTCCATCGACGCCTCGTCCGACCGCGACTTCGCGGCCTCGTTCGTGTACGCCTGTGCGCTCGCCATGGTGCACCTGAGCCGTCTGGCCGAGGACGTCATCCTGATGACGAGCGAGGAATTCGGGTTCTTCGAGCTCGCCGATGCGTCGGCCACCGGCAGCAGCATGATGCCGCAGAAGAAGAACCCCGACCCGCTCGAGCTGGTGCGCGGCAAGAGCGGCCGCGTGCTCGGGCATCTGACCGGCCTGCTGGCGACCATCAAGGGGCTGCCCACCGGCTACAACAAGGACCTGCAGGAGGACAAGGAGCCGGTCTTCGACAGCGAGGACACGCTGAGCGTGTCGCTGGTCGCGAGCCGGGCCGTGATCGCACGGCTGACGCTGGGACGCGAGCGAGCGCACCTGGCGGCGTCCGGCCTGCTGCTGGCCACCGACGTGGCCGACTATCTGGTGGCGCGCGGCGTGCCGTTCCGCCAGGCGCACGAGATCGTGGGCGGCATCGTGCGCGACTTGCTGCGGACGGGTCGCAGCTTCACGGATCTGACGGCCGACGACTGGCAGCGCTTCAGTCCGCATCTGACCGGGGACGTGCGGGCGGCCATCACGCCCGAGGCATCGGTCGCCGCCCGCCGGACCCCGCAGTCGACGGCGCCGGACGCGGTGCGGGCCGCGCTGGCCGAGACGCGGCGTTGGCTGCAAGCCCCGTAACCATGGGCATTTTCTTATTGCCGGCGGCAAGCATTCACTGCTACACTGTCGTGACCTCTCGTCCAGAGTTTCATCCGAACTCGAGGTTCTATGGCACCAGAAGGTGCCCGGCACTGACTCAGTGCCCGTTTTCCCCTCCTGCACAGTGATCTGAATTCGGTACTTCGGGGGAGTGCATGCAGCAACGCCGGTTCCGGCCCGGCGACGTCGTGGATGACTACTGTCCGCGCGAGCGCCGTATCACCGATCACGCGGTTGTGGCGATGATCGACGACACCGTTAAACAGACCCGCTGCTGCGTCTGTGACGCAGAGCACGAGTACAAGGACGGCAAGGTGCCGGCGCGGCGCAAGAAGCCGCAAGCCGCGCTCTTCACGCAGGTACTCGAGGGTTTGCAAGGGCCGCAGTCGGCGCGCCTGGCTCAGCCGGGCGTGGAAGGCGAGCTCGACAGCTTCCCGGACGATACGCCCACCGTCGGGCTCCCCTCGCTTGCGGCGCAGGCGCATGCGGGCGCGGCGATCCCGGCGGCCGACGTTCCACGCGCCGGCAATGGTCACGCGTCGGCGCGGGCGGACGGTCTGGCCGCAACGGTGCCCGCCGATTCCCGGGCCACCGACGAGGCGCCGATCCCGGTGGTCCCCGAGGAAGGGCCGGTGCGCCGGTCGCTGATTCGCGCGACCCTGCCGCGTCCCGAGGGCCAGCCGCCCCCGGCACGCGTCCTGCCGGAATTCACGATTCGGCAGCCGACCAACGCCCGTGCCGGCCGACCGGGCTCGCACCGCCGGGGCGGGTCGCAGGGACAGGGGCAGGGGCAAGGCCACATCGGTCCGATGCGGTTCGGCCGGAGCGGCGGGCAGGGCCACGGCTCGGGTCACGGGCATGGGTCGGGCCACGGGCACGGCTCGGGCCACGGCCAGCGCCAGCACCCGCACCCGCAGGGCAACCGCAACCAGGGACCTGGCGGCGGACGCAACTCGCGGCGCGGCGGGAAGAAGCGCTGACGCCGCAGGTGCCGTCGCCCGCCATGACCGTTCTCTCCGGCAAGGTTGGACTCGTCGTCGGCGTCGCCAACAAGCGCTCGCTGTCGTGGGCGATCGCGCAGGCCGCGTCACAGGCGGGGGCGTCCCTCGTCCTCACGTATCAAGGCCGTTTCGAAGAGCACGTCAACGAGCTGGCGGACACGCTCACGCCTCGGCCGATCGTCGCGCCCCTCGACGTCCAGCAGGACGCCGAGATCGACGCGGTATTCGCCCGCATCCAGCAGGATCATGGCGGCCTCGACTTCCTGGTGCATGGCGTCGCCTTCGCCAACCGCGACGACATCACCAACCCGTTCGTGCAGACCTCACGGGCGGGATTCAGCCTGGCGCTCGATATCAGCGCCTATTCCCTGATTGCGCTGGCGCGGGGTGCCCGGCCGCTCATGGAGGCGCGCGGCGGCGGCAGCATCGTGACGCTGACCTACCTCGGCAGCACGCGCGTGTTTCCCAACTACAACGTCATGGGGGTCGCCAAGGCGGCGCTCGAGGCGTCGGTGCGCTACCTCGCCGCCGATCTCGGTGCGGCGAACATTCGCGTCAACGCCGTGTCGGCCGGTCCGGTCAAGACCCTCGCCGCCGCCGGCATTGGCGGCTTCTCCAACATTCTCAACATCGTCCGCGAACGGGCGCCGCTGCGGCGGACGATCGAGACCGGCGAGGTCGCCGACGCGGCCCTCTTCCTGATCGGCCCGGGCGGGCGGGGCATCACCGGTGAGGTGCTGATGGTGGATGCCGGCTACCACACGGTCGGCATGTAGCGGCCTCTCGTCTCAGCCGGCGAATGTCTCCGCCACGATCAGCGCCGGCGGCACGCCTGCGGCGCGCAGCGTCGCGGTGGCGTCGGTGACCAGCGCGGGCGGTCCGCACACCAGGCAGCGCGTCTCCGGCGTCTGCAGCACCGAGCGGATGAGCGCCGCATCGATGCGGCCGCGGCCGCCGGTCCAATCGGTCCCGGTGTCGCGCGTGATCGTCAGGTGCAGATCGACGCGCCGCTCGGCCGCCAGCGCGATCAGTTCGTCCTGGAACGCGAAGTCGCGCGGGCCGCGGGCGCTGTAGATCACCGCGATCGCCACCGCGTCGTCGCTCGCCAGCGTCTCCCACAGCATCGAGCGCAACGGCGCAATCCCGGTCCCCCCGGCGACGAACAGCAGGTGCGCCTCGCGCAGCGGCGCCGGCAACCCGAACGATCCGAACGGGCCGTCCACGCGCAGCCGGGTGCCAGCCTCCGCCCGCTCGAGGTGCGGGTCGGGCGGCTGGTGATCGTCGACCTGTACCAGCAGTTCGAGCGCGCGTTGCTCCGCCGCCCACGTCGGCGAGCAGGCAATCGAGTACGGCCGTCGCACCGTGCCCCCGGCCAGCCCGGCGAAGACCGCCTGTCCGGCCGCAAACGGAAACGCCACCGCGCCAAGGTCGAGGGTAATCACGCGGGCGCGCGGCGTGGCCTGGGCGACCTCACGCACGGGCACCACCAGGGTTCGCACGCCTACAGCAACCCTCGGCCGGCGCGCTGAATCTCCACGTCGGTCGGCTCGACGGCCGCCATCGCTCCGAGGCTGGCCGCCGCACGGCCGTCGGTGCCGGTGGCCAGTTCCTCGCGGCGCGACTCCTCCTTGCGCCGCGACTTGTCGCGATACATGCGGCTGTCCGCGGTCGCCAGCAGCGCTTCGTAGGTATCGCCGTCGTGCGGGTAGATCGCCGCCCCGACGCTGATCGCCAGCGGCACCCGCCGGCCCGGTCGCGCTTCGACGACGGCTTCGTCCACCGCCCGCTGCAGCTCCACCCGCTTGCGTTCCGCCTCGTCGCGACCGCAGCCCGAGAGCACGACGATGAACTCGTCGCCGGCGTAGCGCACGCAGATGTCGTAGGGGCGGATGGCGTTGCGCAGGAGCGGGGCCAGCTCGCGCAGCACCCGGTCGCCGACATGGTGGCCGTAGCTGTCGTTGATCTCCTTGAAGTTGTCGAGATCCATCACCAGCAGCGCGACCTCGGTCCGCATGCGCTCGGCGCGCGCCAGCTCACGGGCCAGGTGCATGAACATATAGCGGGTGTTGGGCAGGCCGGTCAGCGCGTCGGTGAGCGAGTCCTCCTGCGTCTGCTGGAAGACGATCGAGTTGTGGATCACCGCCGACGCCTGTTCCGACACCCGATCGAGCAGGCGCCGGTGATCGTCGGTGTAGAAATCCGACTGCACGTGATACACGGCCAGGGTCCCAATCAGCCGGTCGCCGACGACCAGCGGCGAGACCAGCGCCGACTGCAGGCTGGTCGTGTGCGTCGTGAGGCCGGCGGCTTCGAAATCGGCGCTCGGTCGCGCATTCACCAGCGGCCGGCGGTTGCGCGCCACCCACCCGGTGAGGCCGTGCCCGGTGCGCACCGTCATCGTGCCCAGCATGTCGGCCTCGACGCCGCTGGCGAAGCGGCACTGCAGGGTCTCGGTCTGGTCGTCGAACAGGAACAGGGCGCACGAGGCAAACGGCACCAGGCTGCTCAGCTTCGAGGCGATCAGCGCCATGGTATCGGCGACCCCGAGGCTCGTTCCCATCGTCTGCGCGATCTCGTACAGCGCGTAGATCTCGCGGTGCGCGTGCGCGATGTCCTCGAAGACCGTCGTCGCCCGCCCTTCCGGCTGAAAGCCGGCGGCGGGCCGTCCCCGCTGTGACGTCGATTCGAGCGACAGCCGCCGCGTCGGCGTGCCCTCCAGTTCATCCGCCTCGGCGCTGAGCGTCGGCAGCAGGAAGAGGAAGCGCTGCACGACCGTCGGGTCGAGCGCGCTCCCGGCCTCCTGCGTCAGCAGGCCGAGCGCCGCGTCGCGGGTCATCGCCTTGTGGTAGGGGCGGTCCGAGGTCAGGGCGTCGAAGTAGTCGACCACCGACAGGATGCGCGCGCCGAGCGGAATGTCCTCGCCCTTCAAGCCCTGCGGGTAGCCCTTGCCGTCCCAGCGTTCGTGATGGCTCAGGATGAGCGGCGCCACCGGGTAGGGAAACGGTACCGCGCCGATGATCTCCGCGCCGACCTGCGGGTGCAGCCGGATCTTCTGGAACTCCTCCTGTGTCAGCGGCCCGGGCTTGGCAAGGATGTGCTCGGGCACCGCCAGCTTGCCGATGTCGTGCAGCAGCGCCGCGGTCTTGACACCCTGGATCTCGCTCTCCGACATCCCGAGCGACCGCGCCAGGCCGGCCGCGTAGGCCTGCACGCGGCGGATGTGCGACTGCGCGGTCTGCTCCTTGGCGTCGATCGCCAGGGCGAGCGCCTCGATGGTCGCCAGGTGCAGGTCGGCCATCTCCTGCACGTGGCGCCGCTCGTCGTCGATGCGGCCGACATAG
The DNA here is from genome assembly GCA_963707795.1 of uncultured Acidobacteriota bacterium. Classification (GTDB taxonomy): domain Bacteria; phylum Acidobacteriota; class Vicinamibacteria; order Vicinamibacterales; family UBA2999; genus JACCSI01. The sequence continues at coordinate 4,822,488 of OY970174.1, forward strand.
ACCTTGTAGGTGCGGTACGTGAGGTAAAGCGGGGCGCAGAGCAGGAGGGCGATCCAGATGCCGAAATTGAGGATCGCCGAGGTGGCGGCGAAGGCAATGCCGGCGCCGACGAAATAGCTGGGCGCGCTCCACAGGAAGTTGTCGTTCCACACGCGCAGCACCGGCTGTGACGTCGACAGGCCGATCGCCACGGCGATGAGCAGCGTGTTGAAGACGAAGTACACCGTGGCCGCCGCCACCAGCGGCCCCGCGATTTCCGCCAGCGTGCCGCCGAGCTCGCCCGAGACGCCGCCGAGCCGCTGGTAGACGAAGCCGGCCGCCTGCACCGTCACCGCCAGGCCGGCCATGCTGAACAGGGCGCGGTGCAGCGGATTGCGCGTCTTCATCCCGAACGTGCACTGGCTCCACGCGCTGGCCACCGCCACGAGCATCGTCTCGTGCGGACCGAGGAGCAGCAGGGCCGCGAAGTCCACTGCGTAGGACACCGACATCGTCGATCCGCTGCGGGTCAGCGGCAGGCTGACCTTGAAGGCGGAGCTGGCCATCGACAGGGTGAGCAGGACGGCGAAGAGCAGTGGCTGGTCGAATCGCGCCCGCGGCGCCAGCAGGACGAGCAGCACCGCGCCGGCCGCGATCACCGCGCCCACATAGATCCTCGCTGACAGGGGGAGGGATTTCATAGGCACGAGCGCAGGCAAGGCCGGATTGGACAATACAGTACCGTACAGTCCTACCTGCGTGGTGCAAATGTGCGCAGCGCTCGTCGAGCGACGGGTCAGACGGCGGGGCGGCGGGTCCGGCGGGCGGGAGAGGCGCCTGCGGGCTGCAGGCCGAACTCGTCGATCTTGCGGTAGAGCGTCCCGCGGCTGATGTCGAGCACCCGGGCCGCCTCGAGCTTGTTCCAGTCCACCGCCTCGAGCACGCGCAGGATGTGGACCCGCTCGGCATCGCGGAGCGTCGAGAGCCCCGTGCTCGACTCCTCGGGCAGGTCGGCCAGACGCCCATGCAGGAACTCGATGTCCAACGCGCGAATCACCCGGCCCGGCGCGGACAGCGCGGCGCGGGACACCGTGCTCTCCAGTTCGCGGATGTTCCCCGGCCAGTGATACGAAACCAGCAGATCCTCGGCCTCGGGCGACAGCTGCTTGGCATCGAGCGGCAGGCCGTTCGACGCGCAATACCGTCCGAGGAAGCGGTTGGCGAGCACCGGGATGTCCACCGCGCGCTCGCGCAGCGACGGCAGCCGGATGGCGAACGCGTTGATCCGGTAGTAGAGGTCCTCGCGAAAGCGCCCCTCGCGCACGAACAGGTCGAGCGGCCGATTGGTGGCCGAAATGAGGCGGAAATCCACGTGAATGGCGCGGTTGCCGCCAAGCCGTTCGAACCGCCGTTCTTCCAGGACGCGCAGCAGCTTGGCCTGCGCGACCAGCGACAAGTCGCCGATTTCGTCGAGCAGCAGCGTCCCGCCGTTGGCCATTTCCAGCCGGCCGGGCTTGCGATCGTGCGCGCCAGTGAACGCGCCCTTCTCGTAGCCGAAGATCTCCGACTCGAACAGCGTGTCCGGCAGGGCCGCGCAGTTGACCGCCTGGAAGCGCTCCTGGCCGCGCCGCGACAGCTCGTGGATCATCTGCGCCACCAGTTCCTTGCCCGAGCCGGTGGGGCCGAGGATGAGCACGGCGATATCGGATTTCGCCGCGGTGCGAATCCACTCGAAGATGGCGACCATCTTCTCGTCGCGTCCGATCATCTCGCGGAAGCGCTGGACCGAGGGCGACGTGTCCTCGATGCCGACGGTGGCCCGTCGCTCGAGGAAGTTGTCGAGCAGGCTGACGATGGGGCCCTGTGTCGGACGCGCGGCCACGAACTTCGCGGGGTCGGCGCCGATGCGCTTGACGACGCCGAACTCGACCAGTTCGCCGACGCAGTTCTCGACGTCGAGGCGCATGCGGCCGAAGGTCTGCATCAGCCCGTCGGTGTCGAAGCCCTGGCCGGGGCGGGCGCTCAGGAAGCGCAGGATGCCCGCGCGCAGCGGTGACTGCACGAGGGTGCGGAACCGCGCTTCATGGTCGTCTTGGCGTGGGGGTGTACCCGCCGTCGCGCGGCGGGCAGCGAAACTCAGGTCGTCCACGGGCTCTCGTAGTATCGGTCGCGGCCCGCCCGGGATTACCCCGGCGGCCGCCGGGCCGGTTCCGGCCGGCCCCGATCGTGCTCCTGGTAATACGCGGTCTGGTGCTGCTCGATGATCGCCTTCATGCGGGCGGCGTCGTGCTTGCGGTGCCCGTGGCAGCGGATGGGCGTCGCCCCGCCGCTCGACTCGATGATGACGTCCGAGAACATCAGGTTGGTGTCGATGCTGACCGACGCCACGTGCGCCAGGTGGATCGACTGTTCGCGGCGGCCGACCCACTCGGGCGTGAAGTGGATCACGCTGGTCGGCGTGATCAGCACCTGCGTCGGAAAGAGGCGGTTGCCACGCGACAGCCGGCTGGCGCGGAAGAGCTCGCCGGCCGCGAACGGCCGCCCCTTGCGCCAGAGGAACCCCAGCAGAAGTGCGGCGATGGCGGCGACGGCCACGGCCGGAATCCACAACAGTTCCATCACGCGAATGCTACTCTAAAGCGGCGGACGTGCCCGCCCCCGACAAATGCCGCATCGCGCCCCTGGTTCGCCGCGCCGGTCCCGATCGTCGGTGCTCTCCGGCAAGACCATCCGGTATTACCGCCCGCGCGGCAGCGTCGCGATCCGGCGGCTGATCGACGAGGGGTTCCAGGCGTTCAACGCCGCCCGGCTCGGAGAGGCGTGCCGCATCTATGCCGACAAGATGCTGGCGAAATCGCCGGACACCACCATCGGGCTGACGATCGCCGGCGCGCTGACGCCGGCCGGGCTGGGTGGCTGCATCATCGAGCTGATGGAGCGCGGTCTGGTGGACTTCGTCATCAGCACGGGTGCCAACCTCTACCACGACCTGCACTACGCGCTCAATTTCAGCCTGCACCGCGGATCGCCGTTCCTCGACGACCGGGCGCTCTACGAGCAGGGGGTCATCCGCATCTACGACGTGCTGTTCCCGGCGTCGGTGCTGCTCGATACCGACACCTTCATCCGCGATTTCCTGACCGCCACCGATCTCGCCGGCCCGGTGTCCACCGCGGACTTCCACTACGCCCTCGGCGAGCACCTGCGCGCCGAGCGCCCCGGCTGCGAGGCGCACTCGGTGGTCGCCAGCGCCGCCGCCTGCGGCGTGCCGATCTACACCTCGTCGCCGGGCGACAGCTCGATCGGCATGAACGTCGCGTTTCACGCGCTCATGCGCGACGGGTCGCTGATGATCGATCCGAGCAAGGACGTCAACGAGGTTTGCGCGCTCATTCTCGCCGCCGAGAAGAATGGCTGCGTCATCCTCGGCGGCGGCTCGCCGAAGAACTTCTACCTGCAGGGCCAGCCGACATTGTGGGAGGTTTACGGCATCCCCAAGGGCGGCAACGACTACTTCATCCAGATCACGACCGATCAGGTCGTCTGGGGTGGGCTGTCCGGTGCGACGCCGTCCGAGGCCGTGAGCTGGGGCAAGGTCAATCCCGGCGTGCTGCCCGACACGGTCGTGGCCTACGCCGATTCGACCATCGCCTTCCCGCTGTTCTGCGAGTACGCCTGCGCGCACAAGAACGGCCGCCGCAAGCGCAAGGGGCTGGTGCACAAGCGCGACGCGCTGGTGGCCGCGCTGCGGGCGGAAGCGGTGAAAGCGCGGCCACCGGCCGCCGGCCGCGCGCCGAAGCGCCGCGCGCGCAAGGCCGTGATGACGAGGACGTGAGCCGATGGGCACGCTGTGGTCGGAGCTGGCGCCCCTGGCCGACGAGCGGGCCTCCGGGCCGCGGGTCTACGCCGATGCCAATGTCCCGGCCGGCGTCGTCGGCTACATGCGGGCGGCGCTCGGCTGGGACGTGCTCTTCGTGATCGAGCACGCCGACCTGCGCCGCGCCCACGACATCGAGCACTTCCGGCTCGCCCGCCAGTTGCGCCGCACGCTGATCACCATGGACCGTGACTACCTCGACGATCGTGAGTTCCCGCCGCTCGAAACATCCGGCGTGCTCGTGCTCTCGGCCCCCAACCAGCGCGGCCTCGAGCGCCTGCTCCTGCGGATCGATCGCGAGCTGTTCCGGGTGACCGACGGGGCGCCCGTGCCGCTCCCGCTCGACGGCAGCAAGCTGCAGGTGTTCCCCGAGTACGGCGCAGGGCCGGGATGACCGCACGCGGCATCGATCTCTTCAGCGGCGGCGCGCGGATCCTGACGGCCGACGAGCACGGTGCGGTGCTGACGCGGACGTCGCACCCGCTGCCACCGGGCGGTGCGGCCGCGCTCGTCCACGACCTCCTGCGGGACGCCGGCGGCACCGCGACCGGCGTCGCCCTGTCCTGGCCGCATGGCGACCTGCCCGCCGGGGTCACCGCTGCGCTGGGCGCCGCTGTGCCGGCGCCGGTCAGCCTCGGCGCCGGCGCCGCCAGCGCCCTCGCCGAAGCGTGGTGCGGCGCCGCCCGCGGCGTCCGCAATCTGATCGCGTTCCAGATCGACACCCATCTCACCGCCGGCATCCTCGTCGACGGCGTCGTGCTCCGCGGTGCACACGGCGAGGCCGGTGCCGTCGAGTGGCTCGCCCTCAACCCGGTCGAGCGCGCGGACTATCGCAAGCATGGCGGGCTGGGCGCCGAGGTCTCGCCGGCCGGGATCGTGCGCCGCGTCGTGGGGCGGGTGAAAGCCGGCGACGCCTCGGTCGTCGCCGATGCGGTCGCCGGCGATTTCACCCGCATCACCGCCAACCAGATCTTTGCCGCCGCCGAGGGCGGCGACGGCGTCGCCGTGTCCGTCGTGCGCGATACGGCGCGCTACGTCGCCATGGCGCTCGCCAACATGGTGGCCGTCCTCGATCCGGAGGTCGTCGTCCTCGGCGGCCTCCTCGCCGGGCCGGGTGCGCCGATGCTCGGCGCCATCCGCAGCGAGTTCGATCGTCGACTCCGGCCGGCGCAGGCCGGCCGCACGGCGATCGTCCTGTCCACGCTCGGCGCCGACGCAGCGGCGCTGGGCGCGGCGTGGGCGGCGTCGCAGCCGCGATCATGATCCTCCTGGCCGGCGCCGATCTGGTGCTGCCCGATCGCGTGCTGCCGCGCGCCAGCCTGATCATCGACGAGGGGCGCATCGCGGCCATCGAACCCCGCGTCATCGACACGCCGCAGGGCGCCGAGCGGGTCGACCTGGACGGCTCCTGTGTGGTCCCGGGCTTCGTGGACGTCCACGTCCACGGCGTCGAAGGGCACGACGTGCTCGACGGCACCGGCGCCGTTGCCGCCGTCGCCGCCCGGCTGCCGCGCTACGGCGTGACGGCGTTCTGCCCGACGACGGTCGCCTGCGATCCCGCCGGGCTCCAGGGACTGCTCGAACAGGTCGGCGTCCTGCGCGAGGCGCCGCAGGCCGCCCGTGTGCTGCCGGCGCATCTGGAGAGCAACTTCATCAGCGCCGACTACCGCGGCGCCCAGCCGCTGTCATGTCTGCGCTCGCCCGTGCCTGCCGCGCGCACCGCGGCGCCCTCCACGGGTGAGGCCGGCTTTTCCGGCGAGCAGATACTCGCCACCATCGCACGGTACCGCGAGCAGGTCGGCATCGTGACCATCGCCCCCGAGCTGGCGGGCGGCATCGAGCTGGTGCGGAGGCTCGCCGCCGCCGGGCATCGCGTATCGATCGGCCATACCGGGGCGACCTACGAGCAGACGCTGGCGGCGATCGACGCCGGCGCCAGTCACGCCACGCATCTGTTCAACCGGATGTCGCCCATGACGCATCGCGCGCCGGGCGCCCCCGGCGCCATCCTGCGCTCCGAGCAGGTGCGGGCGGAGGTGATCTGCGACGGGTTCCACGTGCACCCCGCGATGCTGACCCTGGCGATTCGCGCCAAGGGTGCGCGCGGAGTCATGGCCATCACCGATGGCACCGCGGGCGCGGGCCTGCCCGTCGGCACGCGCACCCGCCTCGGCGGTCGTCCCATCGTCGTCACGCCGCACGCCGCCGAGCTCGAGGATGGGACGCTGGCGGGCAGCACGCTGACCATGGATCGCGCGTTTCGCCTGCTGATCGAGTCCACCGGGGTCAGCGTCGTGGAAGCGGCCCGGATGTGCGCCACGACCCCTGCCGAGCAGGTGGGGCTGGCCGACGCCGGGCGGATTGCCGTCGGGGCCACGGCCGACCTCACGGTGCTCGACGGCGCCTTCCGCGTGCGGGCCACCTACCTCCGGGGACAGCCGTGGCGGAACCCTCCCGGGGCGCCGCTCGTCTAGATCGAGTCTATGGTCCGGTACGCCGGGCCCGGTTTCGCGTGAGCGAGAGGAGCCATATGACCGCCATTCGACGTGCCGGCGCCGCTGTGCGCGGGCTTTGTGTCGCGGCCGCGGTCGCCGCGACCGCCTGCGAAGTGAACCTCAACTCCGAGGGGATCGTATCGCGCGAGACGAAGACCTTCACCGTCACCGGCGTCCCCGACGTGCAGCTCGAGACATTCGACGGGTCGATCGAGGTCCACTCGTGGGATCGCGCGGAGGTCGAAGTGGAAGTCGAGAAGCGGGCGATGGAGCAGGGGGTGGTGGACGAGATCCGGTTCTCCGCCGAGCAGCGCGGCGACACGGTCGTGGTCAAGGTCACCGGCCCCGCCCGGCGCCACTTCGAGGGCGTACAGATCGGCGTCAACATCAGCCCGTCGGCGCGGCTGCGGGTGGCGTTGCCGCGCAACAGCCAGCTCACGGCCTCCAGCGGCGACGGGTCGATCAGCGTCGAGGACGTGCGCGGCACGCTGACCCTGCGCACCGGCGACGGCAGCGTCCGCGCCTCGCGGGTCGCGGGCGAGATCAAGATCCGGTCCGGTGACGGCTCCATTCGGATGGAGCGGGCGGAGGGCACGCTCGACCTCGAAACCGACGATGGCAGCATCATCGTCGAGGCCAAGGTGGCAGGGCTGCGCGCCCGGACGTCGGATGGATCCATCCGTCTCGACGTCGAGCCCGACAGCGTAATGGCCGCCGACTGGGACGTGCAGACCGGGGACGGGTCGGTGACGCTGTCGCTGCCCGGATCGTTCGACGCCGAACTGGACGCCGAAACGCGTGACGGCGCCGTGCGCGCCAGCCACCCGGCCGTGAGCAGCGAATCACGCAGCGGCGAGGACCGCGAGGAGCGGCGGCGCACGCTCAAGGCGACCCTCGGCGCCGGCGGGCGCACGATCAAGGTGCGGACCGGCGACGGCACGATCCGGATCGAGCACTGACGATCGGCGAGGCGCCGTGTCAGGCGCCGCTGTGCACCGCGGCGAACCGATCCAGCACCGGCGGCAGGTCCGCCGGCCGGTCGAGGACGTAGGGTGTCTCGGGAGGCGCGGCGCCGAATCGCGGCGCGCTGAAGCCGTAACGGGCCCACGCGAAGGCGCATCCCGCCGCCGCCGCCGTGCGCGCATCGATGGGCGAGTCGCCCACCAGCATCACCGCGGCCGACCCGCCCGCGAGCGCGAGCAGTCCCGCCGGGTCCGGCTTGCGACCGTCCGGACCGTCGCCGCCGATCACGGCCGAGAAGTACCGAGACAGCCCGAGCGCCTCGAGAATGCGATTCGCCGGCGCGATCGGTTTATTCGTGAGGACGGCCAGGCGCGCACGTCGCGAGGCCAGCAGCAGCGCCTCCTCGACGCCCGGATAGGCGAGCGTCGTCTCGAGCAGGCGCCGATCGTAGATCTCGAGGAAGCGGCCGAGCGCGCCGGGTGATTCCGCATCGAGTCCTGCACCGGCCAGCGCCCGCTGCACCAGCGCCGCCGCGCCGTCACCGACCATGTCGGCGATCTCCGACGCCGCGAGCGCGCGTCCGCCCAGCGACGTGACCAGCTCGTTCGCCGAGGCGGCCAGGTCGCCCACCGAGTCAATCAGGGTCCCGTCCAGATCGAACGCCAGGAGCATCGCGGTCACTCGCCGTGATAGGTGGCAAACGACGTCGGCGTCTCCCACACCGTCACCTTCACCACCGGCAGGCCCGCGTCGTGGGCGTGCTCGTAGATGAGGCGGGCGATGCGCTCCACGGTGGGATTCGTGTCCACGATGAAAATCGGCTCGCCGAGCGCCTGCAGCGGCTTCACCAGCGGATCGTCGTGGCGCAGGATCATCTTGTGATCGAGCTCGCGATCGATCCAGCCCTTGACGATGCGCTTGATGTCGCTGAAGTCGCACACCATGTTGCGATTGTCGAGGGTGCCCGTGCGCACCTCGACTTCGGCCGTCGCATTGTGGCCATGCGGGTGCTTGCACACGCCGTCGTAATCCAGCAGGCGGTGGCCGTAACAGAAGTCGATCTGCTTCGTGACCGAGTACATAGGCTCCAGTGTATCCGCGGATGTATTGTTATCGCGCACCGTGGATGCCATCGTCCTGACGTCCGGCGGCCTCGACAGCGCGGTCCTGCTCGCGCACCAGGCCGCGCTCGCCGCCGTGCATCCCGTATACGTGCGCGCCGGCCTCGCCTGGGAGGCGGCCGAATTGCGCATGCTGCGCTACTTGCTCGCGGCGCCGGCATTCGCCGCCAGCGCCCCGCTGCAGATACTCGACGTCGACATGCGCGACGTCTATCCGGCCACGCACTGGTCGCTGCGCGGGACGCCGCCCGCCTACGACACCCCGGACGAGGATGTCTACCTGCCAGGACGCAACCTCGTCCTGCTCGGCAAGACCGCGGTCCTGGCGGCGGCGCGCGGGATCGGTCGCATCGCCCTCGGCCCGCTCGCCGGCAATCCGTTCCCGGATGCGTCCCCCGCGTTCTTCGACACCATGGCGCGTGCGCTCTCGCTCGGGCTCGATCGCCGGCTGGAGATCGCGACGCCGTTCGCCACCCTGCACAAGGACGACGTCATTCGGCTGGGTGCCTCCCTCGGCGTGCCGCTGGAACGGACACTCTCGTGCATGAACCCCGACACCCTCGCCGTGCCGCGGCACTGCGGCCAGTGCAGCAAGTGCCGTGAGCGGCGCGACGCCTTCGCCGCCGCCGGCATCGACGACCCGGCGAGGTACGCGCAACCCAGCCCGCGATGACCCGCAACCTGTTGTCGGCCCTGTGCGCGTCGTGCATCGTCGTCGCGGCAGCCATCTATCTCGGCCGCGACGATGCCGACGTCGCCGGTCCGGCGGCCATCGCCGCGGATCGCGTGCCCGCCATCCCCTTCGTCATGTTCCGGACGCTGGCGCCCCGGGAAGCGCACGGCCGTGTCGCCTTTGTTCCCGCCGCCACGCCGGAGGGCACCCGGCATGTGTCTCCTCTCGTGTGCGCGCGCGTGCACTACGCCGGCGGCACCGGCTTGTGCCTCGCGGAGGAAGCGGCGGAGGGCACCGTTCGCTACGTCGCCGATTTCTTCGACTGGACGTTCACCCGGCGCGCCCGGCTGTCGCTTGCCGGTATCCCCACCCGCGGCCGCGTGTCGCCGGACGGCCGGCTGGCCGCCGTCACCGTGTATGCGGAAGAAGAGGGCGCCGGCGGGGAGCGGCTGGCCAGCCGCACCACCATCGTCGACACCAGCAGCGGCCGCGTGCTCGCCGATCTCCACGACTTCACCCTCGACCTGCCGGCGGGCGCGTCGCCCGCGTCGCCGCGCGACTTCGCCAGCGTCGCCTTCGACCGTGATGGCGATCGGTTCTTTGCCACGATGATGGGCGGCGGCGCCGAGTACCTCGTCACCGGTTCCATCGGGCGGCGGCGGCTGGAAATCGTCGCCACCGGCCTCGCCAGCGAAGCGCTGTCACCCGACGGCACCCGGTTGATCGTCAAGCGCAAGAGCGGCGCGCGCGGCGAGTGGCAACTGGCCGTGTTCACGCTCGCCGGGAACGTCACTCGTGTGCTCGACCAGGCGCCGCTCGGGATCGATGATCAGGTGGAGTGGCTGGACGATCACCAGGTTCTCTATCACGAGGCTGCGGGCCAGGGCACCGGCGCGTGGGTGCTGAAGGCCGACGGCAGCAGCGGCCCGAGGCTCCTGATCGCAGACGCCTACTCGCCTTCGAGCCCGTGATCGGGGACAATCGGACGAGAGGTCCTCATCATGAAATCGCTCGGCGCCGTCATCTCCCTCGCCCTGCTGCTGGCCGCGGGTCCCTCGCTGGCCCAGACGCCCTCGTCGATGGAAGTCTACAAGTCGCCCACGTGCGGCTGCTGTGCGAAGTGGGTGGAGCACGTGCGCCAACACGGCTTCGTCGCACGTGTCTCGGATATCAGTGACGAGGCGCTCGATCGTCTGAAAAGCCAGCACGGCATTCCGCGCACCGCCCAGTCCTGCCACACGGCGCTCGTTGGCGGCTACTTCGTCGAGGGCCACGTGCCGGCGTCGGAAATCCGCCGCCTGCTGAAGGAGCGGCCGGCCATCGCGGGTCTGGCCGTGGCCGGCATGCCGCTCGGATCCCCCGGCATGGAAGTCCCCGGAACACCCGCCCAGACCTACAACGTGCTCGCGCTCGACAAGCAGGGTGGTGCGCGCGTGTTCGCGACCGTCAACGCCGGTTCGTCCCGCTAGTTCCGCCGCGTGCTTGACAGGCCTGCGACACCTCGCTTAGTCTAAGTTTCGTTTTTGACGTATCAAAAACGAAATAATGTTCACTCAAAATCGCGTGGCGGCGTTGGTGGTGATCGCCGGTCTGTGGCCGGCGGGCGTGCTGGCGTCGGAGCAGGCGTCCGGCGGCGCGGCGGGCGACCAGCCGCGGACCGGGCCCATCTCCGGCTACATGGAGATGCATCTCAACGCGCCGGTCGACCGCGCCGACGGCGACGCGACGCTCGACTTCCACCGCTTCGTCCTCCTCTTCAGCCACAGTTTCTCGGACCGCCTGCGGTTCGTCGGCGAGCTGGAGCTGGAGCACGCGTTCGTCGAGGGGCTGGAGGAGGCGGGCGAAGTCGAGCTCGAGCAGGCGTACATCGACGTGCTCATCCGGCCGTCGTTCAACGTGCGGGCTGGCATGCTGCTCGTGCCCGTGGGGATCATCAACGAGCGGCACGAACCGCCGGTCTTCCACGGGGTGGAGCGGCCGTTCGTGGACACGGTAATCGTGCCCACGACCTGGTTCGACGTCGGCGCCGGCGTGCACGGCCGCGTCGGCTCGGCGTTCGCGTATCGCGCCTACGTGATGGCGCCGCTCGACGCGACGGAGTTCTCCGCCGAGGAGGGGCTGCGCGGCGGCCTGCAGAAGGGCGCTGAAGCCAACGTGCGCAACGCGGCGATCACCGGGCGCGTCGAGTTCACCAGGGTCCCGGGTCTGACGGTCGGCGTCAGCGGATGGCGCGGCGATGCCGGGTTCAACATCCCGCGGCTCGACCCGACGGTGGGGCTCCTCGAGTTCGACGCGCGGTTCCGCCGCCGCGGCTTCGAAGCGCGCGGTCAGTTCGCGCGCGCCTACATCGGCGATGCCGCCCGCCTCAACGACGCGCTGACGCTGCTGATTGGCGTCGCGCCCAACCTGGCGCGCCAGCTGCAGGGCTATTACCTGGAGGGCAGCCGTCTGTTCGCGCTGCCGCGCTGGGGCCACGAGGTCGCCGTGTTCGGGCGCTTCGAGGATTTCGACACGCAGTTTCGCATGCCCGAAGGGCTGGCGCCGATCCCCGATTTCAACCGCCGCGCCTGGGTGGCCGGCGGCACCTATTTCCTCGATCCCGACGTGGCGGTGAAGTTCGATTACACGCACCAGCAGAGCGCGGCCACGCTCCGGCGCGCCCCGCGGTCCATCAACATCGGCCTCGGCTGGTGGTTCTGAGGCGGGAATGAACCCACGAAGAATTGGCGCGCTGATAGTGGTGGTGCTGGCGCCGGGTCTGGTGGCCGCCGCGTTCGCGCGCGGCGAGCAGCCGCCGGCCCGCGTCGTCTCGATCACGGCGGAGCGGTTCGCCTTCACGCCGTCGGAGGTCACCGTGGCGCCCGGCACCGCGATCGAGTTCCGGCTGCGCAGCGAGGACACGTCGCACGGCTTCCGCATCCTCGGACATCCCGTGGAGGTGGCGATTCCCAAGCGCGGGCGCGGCGAGATCACGGTGCGCTTCGAGCCGCCGGGGCCGGGCACCTACGTGTTCGAGTGCTCGCGCATGTGCGGGGCCGGGCACAGCTTCATGCGCGGCACCATCGCCGTGAAACCCGCCGAGGCGGGGGCGTTGCGATGAGGCTCGTCGTTGGCGGCGCCGTGCTGCTGACCGCGGTGCTGGCACTGAGGATGATCGACCTCGCGGCGCAGTCGCCGCGCCTGGGCGAACCGCTGGCCGGAATCACGGCGGTCGATCTGGAGGAGTTCCGGCTCGGCCTCGAGGACTTCCTGGAAGTGGAGACGTCGGAGGAAGGCCTCGGCCCCGCGTTCAACGGCAGCAGTTGTGCGGTCTGCCACAACGTGCCGGTCGTCGGCGGCGCCGGGGTCATCGGCGAGATCCGCGCCGCCGGACGCGACTCGGCCGGGCGTCCGGTCGCCCTGTCGCCGGACGGCGAGACGCTCTTCCAGTTGTTCTCGATCCCCCTCCATGGCTGCCAGGTCCAGCTCCCGCCGGAGGCGGTGATCATCGCCCGGCGCATTCCGATTCCGCTGTTCGGCGCCGGGCTGGTCGAGGCGATTCCCGACGAGACGATTCTCGCCCTCGCCGATCCCGACGACCGCGATGCCGACGGCATCAGCGGCCGTGCCGCCATCGTGCGCGACCTGGCGACCGGCGATCACCGCGTCGGGCGGTTCGGCTGGAAGGCGCAGCATGCGACGCTGCTCGCCTTCGGCGCCGACGCGTATCGCAACGAGATGGGCATCACCAACGACCTGTTCCGGGTCGAGCTCGGCATCGGCCTGACGCCGGAGCAGTACCGCCGCTGCGATCCGTTTCCCGACCCGGAAGATCGGATCGATCCCAGGACGCGCCGCCGCGGCATCGACAATTTCGCCTCGTTCATGCGCTTCCTCGCGCCCGCCGGCCGCGGCGACATCGGGCCGTTCGTCGCCGAAGGCCAGGCCCTCTTCAACAGCGTCGGCTGCGCCGCGTGCCACACGCCGCAGCTGATGACCGGTCCGAGCCGGGAGATCGCGTTCGATCGCCAGGCCGTGCCGCTCTTTTCCGATCTGCTGCTGCACGACATTGGTACCGGGGACGACATCCCGCAGGCGGCAGCCGCGCCGGAGGAGATTCGCACGCCGGCGTTGTGGGGGTTGCGCTTGCGCCGTCCGCTGCTGCACGACGGCAGCGCCGCGACCATCGCCGACGCCGTCGCGCGCCACGGCGGGGAAGCCGAGGCCGTTCGGCGGCGGTTCGAGGCACTCGCCCCGGCCGCCCGCGAGGCGCTCATGGCGTTTCTCAGATCGCTGTGACCTCGGCCTCCACGAGCAGCTTCGACGCCGCCCGCGTCCCGATCGTGATCCGCTGGCCGTTGCGGCCCTTCAGCCGCACGCTGTCCGACACCTCGTCGCGCGCTTCGACCTCGATCGACTGCCCGGGCTTCAGATCGTGGCTCTCGAGGAAGCGGAGGAACGCGGCATCCTGATCGGTCACCCGCATCACCGTCACCGGCGTGGCGAGCGGGCAGGTCAGGAGGGACTCGAGGTCGCGGCGGACCAGCTCGCCCTCGCGGCTGGGGATCGGGTCGCCGTGCGGATCGACTTCGGGATGGCCCAGCAGCTCGTCGATCCGCTCGATCAACCGCTCCGACACCACGTGCTCCAGCTGCTCGGCGTCGTCGTGGACCTCGTCCCAGCGCATGCCCAGGATCTGGACGAGGAACAGCTCGATCAGTCGATGCCGCCGCAGCACCAGCGCCGCCAGGCGCGACCCCGCCGGCGAGAGCCGGACGCCGTTGTACGGCTCGTAGTCCACCAGCCCGGACTCCGCCAGCGCCTTGACCATGGTCGTCGCCGTGCCCGGTGCGACGCCGAGCGCGCCCGCGAGCTGGCCCATGGGCAGGAGCCGCTGATCCGGTGGCAGCTGCGTTTCGCCCAGGAAAATGGCCTTCAGGTAGTTCTCGACCGTGCTGGACGGCAACATGGAGGGGCGATCTTATCAGAGCCTTCCCCCTCCCAAGTTGACGTTTCTGGTCCAAATCAATATAATTTTTGATTACTCAAAAATATGGATTGGACACTCTCACGTCGTTCCTGGCTTCATGCCGCCGGCCTGGGCTCTCTCGTCGGGGGCGTGACCGCCTGGACGCGGGCCGCCCAGGGCCAGCCCGTCGAGGTGCCGCACGAGGGACACCCGCCGCATCACGGCCATGTGCTCGGTACGGTGGGACGAGTGGCGCCGATGCCCCTCGACCCCACGCGGTTCCTCCGCAGCTGGAACTTCAACCACCTCCCGCCCGACACGCGCCAGGCGTCGTACCGCGAGACCCCGCGGCCGGACGGTACGCTGCTGCGCGAATACGAGATCTACGCCGTCGATCGCGAGATCGAAGTTGCACCGGGGGTGCGCTTTCCCGCCTGGACGTACAACGGCCAGGTGCCGGGACCGACCATCCGCGCGACCGAGGGCGACCGGCTGCGCGTGCGCTTCCTGAACCAGGGCTCGCACCCGCACACGATTCATTTTCACGGCTGGCATCCCCCGGCCATGGACGGCTCGCTGCCCGAGCACGAGGTCCTGCCCGGCGAGTCGTTCCTCTACGAGTTCGACGCCGAGCCCGCGGGTCTTCATCTCTATCACTGCCATTCGGTGCCGCTGAAGCGGCACATCCACAAGGGTCTCTACGGCACGTTCATCATCGACCCGCGCGGCGGCCGCCCGCCGGCGGACGAACTGGTGATGATGATGAACGGCTTCGACACGAACTTCGACAACGAGAACGAGGTCTACGCCGTCAACACCGTGGCCAATGCCTACATGGCCGACCCCATCACGGTCACGGTCGGCCGCCTGGTGCGCATCTACCTCGTGAACATCACCGAGTTCGATCTCATCAACAGCTTCCATCTGCATGGCATGTTCTTCGACGTGAACCGCACGGGCACGCACCGCGAGCCGGGCGAGCACACCGACACGCTGACGCTGTGCCAGGGCGAGCGCGCCGTTCTCGAGACCACCTTCCGATATCCCGGCGACTTCATGTTCCACGCCCATCAGAGCGAGTTCGCCGAGCTCGGGTGGATGGGCCTGTTCCGCTCGGTCGAGGCGCGCCATGAGTCCTGACGCGTCGGCGGCGGTCACGGCCGACACGCGGCCCGCCGCGGTCCGTCCGCTGTTCTGGCTGCTCGCGCTGGTCCCGCTGCTCCTGCTCGCGGCGCTGCTCGCGCTGATCATCGGCCTCGGCCCGGCGCAGCTGGTACGCGGCGTCCAGGCCCCGCCGGTCGAGCGCCTGGCGATCACCCGCGTCGATCTCCAGCCCGGTCAGATTGCCCTCACCGTGCTCAACGACGGCCCCGACGACGTCACGATCGCGCAGGTCATGGTCGACGATGCGTTCTGGACGTTCGCGGCGGACCGCGGGACCACGCTCTCGCACCTCGGCCGGACCACGCTGCGGATCCCGTACCCGTGGGTGCACGGCGAGACGCACGTCGTGCGGCTGCTGACGGCCACCGGCCTCACGTTCGATCGCGAGATTGCGGTGGCGGTCGCGACGCCGCGCCCGAGCGGTCGCTTTCTCGGCGTCTTCGCGCTCATCGGGCTCTACGTCGGCGTCATTCCGGTGACCCTCGGCCTGATGTGGTATCCGTTCGTGCGCCACATCGGGCGCCGCGGGCTGCAGTTCCTGCTCGCGCTCACGCTCGGCCTGCTCGCCTATCTGCTCGTCGATTCGGCGCACGATGGACTCGAGCTGGCGGCGGCCGTGCCCGGATCGCTGCAGGGGCCGGCGCTGTTCGTGTTCGGCGCCCTCGGGGCGTACCTCGGCCTCGACCTGGTAGGCGGCTGGCTGGCGCGACGCCGGCAGCGCGCCTCGCTCGCCGCCGCCGCGCCGGCCGGCTGGATCCTCGCGCTGCTGATTGCGGTCGGCATCGGGCTGCACAACTTCGGCGAGGGACTGGCCATCGGGTCGGCCTTCGCGCTCGGCGAGCTGGCGCTCGGCACGTTGTTGATCGTGGGCTTCACGCTCCACAACACCACCGAGGGGCTGGCGATCATCGCCCCGCTGGCCCGCGAGTCCGACCAAGCGCCGCGGGTCGGCATCGCCCGGCTGGCCCAGCTCGGGTTGGTCGGTGGCGTGCCCACCATCCTGGGGGCGTGGCTCGGCGCCTTCGTCTATTCGCCGACCCTGGCCGTGTTCTTCCTCGCGCTGGGCGTCGGCGGCATCGCGCAGGTGTCGCGGCAGATTCTGCAGCAGAGCGCCGGCGGCGGCGTGACCGCGTTCCTGCGCGAGGGCCATGTCGTGGCCGGGCTCGCCGTCGGCGTCCTGGTGATGTACGCCACCGGGCTCATCGTCGGATGATGCGTCGCCGGCGCGCGCACGGGCCGGCCGTGGCATTGGCGCTGTGCGTGGCCGGCGCCGGATGCACGCTCGTCGGTGCGCCCCGCGACGTCACGCTCATCGCACGGGGGATGACGTTCGTGCTCGCCGACCACCCCGAGGCGGTCAACCCGGTGATCCAGCTGCGCGCCAACGAACGGGTCCGGCTCGTGCTGCGCAACGACGCACCCGGCCTGATCCACGACATCCAGATTCCGGCCTGGGACGTCGAGGTCGAGCCGATCCGCGCCGGCCAGACCGCGGACGTGGTGTTCACCGTCCCGCGCACACCTGGCCGGTTTCAGTATCTCTGCCGCCCGCACGCCGAGCTGATGAGCGGGTTCATCGAAGTGGTCCCCTGAGCGCGCGGCGCCGTGTCCAAGCTGCAGGCTGCGTTTGCGTCTCCCGACGGCAAGCGGCGCTACGTCCGCACGCTCTTCGCCACCATCGCCGATCGCTATGACCTCATCACGGTGCTGCTGTCCTTCGGCCGCGACCGGTCGTGGAAGCGCCGGCTGACAGCAGAGGCCGGCGTGCAGCTGGGCGAGCGGGCCGTCGATCTCGCCTGTGGCACCGGCGACCTCGCGTTCGCGCTGGCCGGGCGCGGCGCCGTGGTCACCGGCCTGGACGTGACCGCACGGATGATTGCGCTGGCCCAGGCGCGGGCCGCGCGCGCGACCGACGCCGGCGCGCCGCGTGTGCCGCGCTTCGTCGTCGGCGACATGGTGGCGCTGCCTTTCGCGGCAGCGAGCGCGGCGGTGGTGACCACGGGGTATGGGCTGCGCAACGTCCCTTCGCTCGACGAGGCGGTGGACGAGATCGCGCGGGTGCTCGTGCCGGGCGGGCGGCTGCTGTCGCTCGATTTCAACCGGCCGGACTCACGCTTCGTTCGCCGCGCCTTCCTCGGCTACCTCACGGTCGTCGGGGCGGTCCTGGGCTGGATCCTGCACCGCGATCCGGACACCTACCGCTACATTCCCGAATCGATCCGGCGTTACCCGGGCGCCGACGGGATTGCGGCGCTGCTCGCCGCGCGCGGCTTCGATCGGGTCCGCGTCGTCCCGCTCTTGTTCGGGCTGATGACGCTGCACGTCGCACGGCGGGCCGGTGGTCTTCCGGCGTCCGCGCCGCCTGCCCGCTAACCCAGCCACGGCCGCAGCTCTTCGATCAGCCGCTCGATGAGGTCGTCTTCGGTGATGGCGGCGATCGAATCGGCGTCCTTCACCGGCCGCTCCTGCCGGACGACGCGGCTGCCGCGGGTGTAGGTGGTGACGAGGGTCGGCTGCGGCGGGTCGCGCGTGACGTCGAGCTCGAGCTCGATGGCATCGCCATGACGGTCCGAGACCAGGCGGACGCCGTTTGCCGGCGTCTGCAGCTCGAAGGCGATGCCCTCGGCGCGGAGCACGTTGGCCATCTGGCGGAACGCCGGGATGGCGACGCCGTTCAACAGGGTGTCGTACGCCTGGGTGGCGGCCGCGGTCCGTTCGCGGCGGAGCGCCGCCGCCTTGCGCGCGGCGTCGATCTCCGCGCGCACGCGTTTTCTGATCAATCCTACGTCGGCCACTCAAACCACTCCTGTCGCGCGGAACGCCGCAATCGCCTCGCGATCGTATCCCAGCTCCGCCAGGACGGAATCGGTGTGCTGGCCGAGCAGCGGCGGCGCCGTCCGCACGCTCGCCGGGGTCTCCGACAGCTTGACCGGGGAGGCGATGACGCGGGCGCGGCCGGCCGTGGGGTGATCCACTTCCGCCACCATCCCGCGCGCGGCGATCTGCGGGTCGCCGAGGACCTCGCTGATCTCGCGCACCGAGCCGCACGGCACCCCGGCGGCCGACAGGCGGGACACCCACTCGTCCCGGCTGCGGGTCCGCAGCACCTCGTCGAGCAGCGGCCGCAGTTCGCCGTAGTGCGCGGCGCGATCGCGGTTGGTGCGAAAACGCGGATCGTCGGCCAGCGGCGCGATTCCCAGCACGCCGCACAGCCGCCGCCAGATCTCGTCGTTGCCGCCGGCGATGACGAGATCGCCTTCGGCGGTCGCGAACGACTCGTAAGGCACGATCGTGGGGTGGCGATTGCCCATGCGCGCTGGCGCCTCGCCGGTGGTGAAGTAGTTGCCGGCCTGGTAGGTGAGCAGCGCCACCGTCGCGTCGAGCATGCCGATGTCGACGTGCTGCCCGCGGGTGGTGCGGCCGCGGGCGAGCAGGGCCGCGAGCACGCCCTGGGCGGCGAACAGCCCGGACACGATATCGGTGATCGCCACCCCCAACCGGTACGGCGGCCCGTCGGCGTCGCCGGTGATGCTCATCAGGCCGCCCTCGGCCTGCATCACGGCGTCGTACCCCGGCTCGGTGCGCCGGGGCCCGGTCTGCCCGTAGCCCGAGATCGAGCAGTAGATCAGCCGCGGGAAGCGCCCCTCCAGCGCGCCGACGCCCAACCCGGCGGCCTCGAGGGTGCCCGGCCGGAAGTTCTCGACCAGCACGTCGGCGGTCGCCAGCAGCCGGTCGAGAATCGCCTTGCCCGCGGCCACCTTGAAGTCGATGGTCACGCTCTCCTTGTTGCGGTTGACGCTGAGGAAGTACGCGCTCTCGCTGCCGACGAACGGCGGGCCCCAGTGGCGCGTGTCGTCGCCGCGCGTCGGGTGCTCGATCTTGATCACCCGGGCACCCAGGTCGGCCAGCGCCATCGTGCAGTACGGTCCCGAGAGCACGCGGGTGAAGTCGATCACGGTGGTGCCGGCCAGCGGTCCAGACATCGGGCTATTCTAGCCGCCGTCGTCATCGCCGGCGGCAAACCGGCGGCGCTGGCTACCGCTCTCGCAGCCGGCGGCTGATGTGCGTGAGATCGCTGAGGATCGCGTAGGCGGTGTGCGTCACCGAGCTGCCGCGTTGCACGATGCCGATGTCGCCGAGCAGGTCGGTGTGGAGGTAGAGCGCGTTCTCCGCGTCGCCGAGGGCGGCGAGCGGATCGCCGGGATCGAGCAGTTCCGGCTCGACGTGTGCCTCGAGCCGGCCGGCACGGTGCGACGCCGACGCCACCAGCCGGATGCGCCTGCCCATCGCCAGCGCCTCGGACACCTCGCGCGGCGAAATGTCGCGAATTCCGGTGCGCGTGACGTCGTGCGGCGTGATGCGGCCGGCCATCAGCACGTTGACCAGCGCCGCGGTCTTGGCCGCGGCGTCCCAGCCGTCGAGGTCGTGCGACGGATCGGCCTCGGCGATGCCGCGCGACTGCATCTCCGCCACCGCCTCGTCGAGCGCCACGCCGCGCTCCATCTGGGCGAGGACGTACTGGCAGGTGCTGTTGATGACGCCGCGGAACCCCTCGATGCCCACCGCCGGCAGCGTCTCGCGCACCAGGTTGAACACCGGCACGCCGTCCATGACCGCGCCCTCGAAGAACAGGACGCGGTCCACCGACTCCGCCAGCGCGTCGAGCGCATCGTAGGCGAATGCCGCCGGCCCCTTGTTGGTGGTCACCACGTGGGCGAGGCCCTCGAGCGACGATCGCACGTGCGCAATCGCCGGTTCGCCGCGATCGATGTCGAGCACCGTGGTCTCGACGACCACCAGGGTCCCTTCGCCGGCTTCATCGGCGAGGGCGCCGGTGACCTGGCGGATGACGTCGATGCCGCTGCGCTCGCGCGGCGCCGCGTCGAGCCGATCGAGCGACAGCGACGAGGTCACCGTGGTCAGTGCGCGGGTGACGTCGATGCCCGTGGGATCGACGACGCTGCCATGGCGGCGCGTGGCGATGGCGACCAGCCGCCAGTCGAAATCCAGGCGATCCGCGACCTCCGTGAGCAGCCGCAGGAACCGCCGCCCGACGTGGCCGAGCCCGACGAGCGCCAGGGTCAGCTGCGGGGGGTTCATGCGGCGGGATCGCCTCGGCGCGCTCCGTCAGCGGGCGGTGTGGGCCACCTGCGGGCCGCCGGGCAGCGCCTCGAGCAGCGCGCGCAGCCGGTCCAGGCCCTGTTCGAGATACGCCGGCCGCTCGCCGAAGCCGAGACGCAGGTAGCCGTCCATCCCGAAGTGATCGCCGGGCACGATCAACACGCTTTTCTCGTCGCGCAGCCGGGTGACCAGCTCGGTGGAGTTGATCCGGTAGTTGTAGCGCACGTACACGATCGCGCCCGCTTCGGGCCGCACCCAGGCAAACGCCGGCGCATGGCTGGCGAGCCAACCCTCGATGATCGGCAGGTTGGTCCGCAGGATCGTCCGCGTCCGTTCGATCAGCGCCGGCCGCCGGTCGGGGGCCAGCGCCGTCCGGGCCAGCACGTCGCTGAGCGCGCCGGGCGCAATCGTCATGTAATCGTGGTACGACCACGTCGCCGTCACGAACGAGGGCGGCGCCGCCAGCCAGCCGATGCGCAGGCCGGGCAGCCCGTAGGCCTTGGACAGTCCGCTGGTGATGATGACGCGGTCGGAGCGGCCCCACATCGACGCGGCGGGCTGGCCATCGATCTCGGCGCCGCGATAGACCTCGTCCGACAGGATCCAGGCGCCGTGTCGATCGGCGATGCGCGCGATGGCGTCGAGCTCCGCGGCGGTGAGGCGCGCGCCGGTGGGATTGTTCGGCGTGCAGATGATGATGAGGCGCGTGCGTTCGGAGACCACG
The DNA here is from genome assembly GCA_963707795.1 of uncultured Acidobacteriota bacterium. Classification (GTDB taxonomy): domain Bacteria; phylum Acidobacteriota; class Vicinamibacteria; order Vicinamibacterales; family UBA2999; genus JACCSI01. The sequence continues at coordinate 4,843,553 of OY970174.1, forward strand.
CGGGCGAGCGCGTCGAGGTCGGGGCGCCAGCGCCCGGCCGCGGCATCCTCCACGAGCGGCCATTCGCGGACCGCCGCCCCGAAACCGCGCACGAGACCCCACGTCTGCATGTAGTTCGGCACCAGCATCGCCACTTCGTCGCCAGGCTCGATCAGGCGCCAGACCGCCAGGTAATTGGCTTCGGAGCCGCCGTTGGTGACCTGGATGTGATCGGGGGTCGCCGCCTCGTAGAGCTGCGCGATCAGCGACCGCAGCGCGACGGTGCCATTGGACTGGGTGTAGCAGAGCGGCTGGTCGAGGAGGGCGTCGATGCCGCGATCGCCGAGCAGCTCACGTGCGGTCAGCGGCACGACCCCGCTTTCGGATAAGTTGTACTCGACGAGGTTCTCCCACGTGGATTGCAGGCGCTCCATCGCAAACTGTTCCAGCTGCATGGCGGGCAGTATACTTTTCCTGCCCCACCGGTGATGTCCGAGGACCTCGTCCCCCGGTTCGCGCCGATCCCGGCCGGCGCCTTCGACATGGGCGCCGAGGATGGCGACGAGGACGAACGACCCGTCCGCCGCGTCTACGTCGACGCCTTCCACCTGTCCAGCCACGAGGTCACCCAGGATCAGTACGCGGCCTTCGTCCGCGCGACCGGCCACCCGGCGCCGTCGATCCGAACCCTGCCGCGGGTGGTCACCGCGGCAGACGAGTCTGCCTTCCGCGAGATTGCGGTGAGCTACGCGTGGCGCGGCGGCGAACCGCCGGCGGAGCGCGGCCGGCATCCGGTCACCCTCGTCGGGTTCGCGGATGCCCAGTCCTACAGCGCCTGGCTCGCGGCCCAGCTCGATCTTCCCGTCCGGCTGCCGACCGAGGCCGAATGGGAGCGCGCGGCGCGGGGCGGGCTCGAAGGACGTCGCTACCCGTGGGGCGACGACATCGATCCGTCACGCGCCAACTTCCTCGCCGACCCCAGCCTCAAGAGGCATGCGGGGACCCGGCCGGTCGGGAGCTACCCGGCCAGCGGGTTCGATCTATGGGACATGAGCGGCAATGTCTGGGAGTGGGTGGCCGACTGGTACCGCGCCGACGCGTATCGCGACGGCGTGCTGCGCAATCCGCGCGGGTCGACGGAGGCGGCGTTGCGCATCGTGCGCGGCGGCTCGTGGGTGACCCACGACGTCTTCCAGCTCAGGTGCGCGCACCGACACAAGGTGCCGATCGACACCTATGCGTATAGCATCGGATTCAGGGTGGCCTATACGTCCGATGAGCTGCCCGGCAGGAGGCCGTTGTGAGGTTGAGAACACTCGTCGTGGCAATCGCCGTGGGCGCCTGCGCGTCGCTGCCGGTCGCGCTCGCCGCCCAGCCGTCGTCGGCCGAGTCCGTCGTCGTGATGACGGGTGATGGGGTGGTCAAGGCGCCACCCGACCAGGCGTGGATCACGATCGGCGCCGAGAGCCGATCGCGCAATCCGAAGGAGGCGCAGTCGCAGAACGCGGCGGCGATGAGCAGCGTGCAGGACAAGCTGCGGGCGGCGGGGATTCCGCAGGATGCCATTCGCACGTTGTCCGTGGACCTGCAGCTCGAATCGGACTGGGTGAATGGTCGCCAGGTGCCGAAGGGCTACGTCGCCCGCAACATGATCGAGGTGCGCCTCGACGACATCGCGCGGGTGGGCGAGGTCATGGACCTGGCGGTGACCGGTGGTGCGACGACGCTGCACGGGGTGCGCTTCGATCTGAAGCAGCGCGAATCGCTGGAGCGCGAAGCCCTCAAGCGCGCCACCGCCGACGCGCGCGCGCGCGCCGAAGCCGTCGCCGCCGCCGCCGGCCGAACGATCGATCGCATCGTGCGCATCGAAGAGCCGGCCGGCCGGCCGTTCCCGCCGCCGGCGCCGATGCTCATGTCCCGCGCCGCCGAAGACGCCCGCGCGCCGACACCGGTCGTCGCAGGCGAGATCGAGATCAGGGCCACGGTGGTGCTGACGGCGGCGATGAAGTGAGGGATGGGAGGGAGGGGAACAGAACGACGCAGTCTCCCGTCCGCGACCCTTACTTTCTCCCGTCCGTCTTCCCTGGCGTCGTTCTTGGTGTCTTTCCCCGCGTCTTTCCGTCCGTTCGCCCTCGAGTTCTTCGTTCCGTTCCTCGTTTCCCGTTCCGCCGTTCCGCCGTTTCGTTCTTCGTTCTTCGTCCTTCGTCCTTCGTTTCCGCGGACAGACTCCTCCACAGGTACCAGGCGGCGACGGAGCGATAGGGCCGCCAGGCCTCCGCCATCTTCAGCAGCCGCTGCCTGGTCGGGCGCTGGCGCAGGCCGTAGACCCGCTGCGCGCCCTTGACCAGGCCGAGGTCGTCGGCCGGGAAGACGTCGAGACGGCGCAGCCGGAACATCAGGAAGATTTCCGCCGTCCACACGCCGATCCCCTTCACGGCCGTCAGTTGTTCGATGACCTGCAGGTCGTCGAGCTCGTGCAGGCGATCGAGCGGCAGCCGCTGGTCGACGACGTGCGCCGCAAGATCGCGCAGGAAGACCGTCTTGTTGCGGCTGAAGCCGACGCCGCGAAGGGCGGCCTCGTCGAGCAGGAGCAGCCGTGCCGGGTCGGGAAGGCCGTCGGGGCTGAACAGGGCGCAGAAGCGGCCGAAGATGGTGGTCGCCGCCTTCATCGACAATTGCTGGGAGGCGATCGCCTCCGCCAGTGCCATGAACGGCGGCGCCGGTGGGACGTCCGCCAGGCGGCACGGGCCGACCTGCCGGATGACGGTGGCGAGCACTGGATCGGCGCGCATCAGGTGACGGCGCGCGCGCTGATATTCCTTGTGTGTCACCTCGGCGTCGCTCGCCGACAAGCCTACAATACTCGGCGTCATGACGCCGATCCGCGCCTCGCTCCGCATCCTCTTCGTCGCCACCGCCACCGCCGTGGTGATCGGACAGTCGCCCGATCCACCGCGCTGGGACGTGACGGCGCCGATCGGGCCGACGACCACCGCGTCGTTCGAGACCACGGAAGGGACGTGGATGAACCTCGACGTCAGCCCGGACGGTCGGCGCATCGTCTTCGACCTGCTCGGCGATCTGTACGCGATGCCGATCGAGGGCAGCGGGACCGGCGTCGCGACGCGCCTGACCAGCGGCCCCGCCTTCGACATGCAGCCGCGCTTCAGTCCCGATGGCCGGTCGATCGCGTTCATCAGCGACCGCGGCGGTCTCTTCAACGTCTGGGTCGCCGCCGCCGACGGCCAGGACGCCCGGCAGGTATCGCGCGAGCAGCGCTGGTGGGTCAACAGCCCGGCCTGGTCGCCGGACGGTCAGTACATTTATGCCCGCCGCCATTTCGTCGGCGAGCGTTCGCTCGGCGCCGGCGAGATCTGGATGTTCCACGCCAGCGGCGGCGACGGGGTGCAGGTCACCGAACGGGCGAGCATCCAGAAGGACGCCGGCGAGCCGGCGCTGGCACCCGATGGGCGCACGCTGTACTACAGCCGCGACGTCTCGCCCGGTCCCAACTTCGACTACAACCGCGATCCGTACGGCGTCATCTACGCGATCTACGCGCGTGATCTGGTCACCGGCCGCGAGCGGCAGGTCGCCGGCCGTGCCGGTGGGTCGATCACGCCGCGGGTCTCGCCCGACGGCACGCAGCTGGCGTTCATCCGCCGCGTCCGCCTGACCTCGGTCCTCTACCTCCGCGATCTGGCCACCGGCGCCGAGCGCCCGGTGTTCGAGGGGCTGGACCGCGACCTGCAGGAGGCCTGGGCGATTCACGGTCTCTACCCGCAGTACGCGTGGATGCCCGATGGCCGCAGCATCGTCATCTGGGCCGCGGGCAAGATCATGCGCGTGCCGGTGGCGGCCTCCGCCGGCGGCGGCGAAGGCGACCGCCAGGCGGTGCCGATCCCGTTCCGCGCGGCGGTGGAGCAGACGCTGACCGAGGCGCTGCGCTTCCCGCAGACCGTGCACCGGCCGGAGTTCCCGGTTCGCATGCTGACCGGCGCGCGCACCTCGCCGGACGGGGCGTCGGTGGTGTACAGCGCCCTTGGCAGGATCTGGCTCGCGACCCCCGGCCGCGACGCGCCGCGCCGGCTCACGTCCGACGCGGTGCTCGAGTTCTCGCCGTCCTTCTCCCCGGACGGCCAGTCCATTGTCTACGCCACCTGGACTGACGATGCACGCGGCCGCCTTCGCATCGCCAACCGCGACGGACGCAACGGCCGCGATGTCGTGGCCACGCCGGGCCACTACGTCGAACCGTCGTTCTCGCCCGACGGCCAGTCGATCGTGTACCGGGCCGCGCGCGGCGACGGCGTGCGCGGGCAGACCGACGGCGAACGTCCGGGGATCTTCGTCGTCGCTACCGCCGGCGGCGACCCGGTGCTCGTGCGCGAGGCGGGCGACGACCCCCAGTTCGACCACACTGGCCAGCGCATCTACTTCCGTGAGCGTCGGGAGAACCGGTTCGTGCTCGCCAGCGTGACGCGCGGCGGCGCCGACGAGACCGTGCATTTCCGTTCCGAGAACGCGACTGCGATGGTGCCGTCGCCCGACGGCCAATGGCTCGCCTTTGCCGAGCGGTGGCACGCGTATGTCGCTCCATTCCCACGCACCGGCCGCGCCGTCGACCTGGCGCCGCGCGGCAGCGCATTCCCGGTGAACCGCATCTCGCGCGACGCCGGGTTCAACCTGCACTGGTCGCACGACAGCCGGCGCGTGCACTGGACGCTCGGGCCGGAATGGTTCACGCGGGCGATTGGCGCCAGCTTTCCGCATCTCGAGGGACGCAGCGGCGGCGCCACCGCACCGGAGGCTTCCGGGGTGGCCATCGGCCCGACGGTGGCGAGCGACACGCCGACCACGACCGTTGCCTTCACCGGCGCCCGCGTGATCACGATGGCCGGCCCGGTGCTCGAGAACGCGACGGTCGTGGTCACCGGCAACCGCATCACCGGCGTCGGCCAGCGCGTCGCCGTACCCGCCAGCGCCATCCGCGTGGATGCGCGCGGCAAGACCATCATCCCCGGCCTGATCGACACGCATGCGCACCTCGGCGGCGAGGGCGACGGTCTCCTCGCCGAAACGAGCTGGCCGCTCGTCGCCAACCTGGCGTTCGGCGTCACCACCGCCCACGACCCGTCGAACGACACCGAGACCGTGTTCACCAACAGCGAGCTGATCCGATCGGGCGCCAAGCTCGGTCCCCGCCTCTTTTCGACCGGCACCATCCTCTACGGCGCCGAGACGCCGTTCAAGGCGGTGGTCGACAGCTACGAGGACGCGCTGTCGCACCTGCGGCGGCTCAAAGCCGCGGGCGCGTTTTCGGTGAAGAGCTACAACCAGCAGCGCCGCGATACCCGGCAGATGATCGTCAAGGCGGCGCGCGAGCTGGAGATGACCGTGGTGCCCGAGGGCGGCTCGCTGCTCTATCACGATCTCTCGATGATCATCGACGGCCACACCACGATCGAGCACTCGCTGCCGATGGCCAACGTCTACCAGGACGTCGTCGGGTTGTGGGCGCGGTCGAAGGTCGGTTATACGCCGACGCTGATCGTCGGCTTCGGCGGCCTCGCCGGCGAGTATTTCTTCTACGACCGCGACAACGTCTGGGAACACCAGCGACTGCTGTCCTTCGTCCCGCGCGACATCGTCGACGCCCGGTCGCGGCGCCGGATCAAGGCCGCCGGCGACGAAGACTACAACCACCTGGCGCTGGCGCGGCACACCAGGGCGCTCGCCGCTGCCGGCGTGCGCGTGAACATGGGGGCGCACGGGCAGCTGCAGGGGCTCGGCGCGCACTGGGAGATCTGGATGATGGCGCAGGGCGGCATGACGCCGCTCGAGGCCCTCGGCACGGCGACGATCAATCCGGCGCTCACACTTGGCCTCGAGCGGGACCTCGGGTCGATCGAGACGGGCAAGCTCGCCGATCTGGTGATCCTCGATCGCAATCCGCTGGAGAACATCCGCCACACGGATTCGGTCTCGCTGGTCGTGGCCAACGGCCGCGTGTACGAGGCCGCGACCATGACGGAGGTGCATACCGGCACCCGCCCCAGGCCGCGATTCCCCTGGGGGCGCTGATCGGGGGTTAACCTTTGCCCCGCCGCCGCGTAACTAGCAGGCGGAGCACGATTGCATGACCCTGTTTGCCTCGCTTCTCGCCGGCGTCGGCCTGGCCGTCACCCTGGCCCCCGCCCCCGCGGTGCAGGCCCAGCGGCCGCCCGACCTCGCCCCCGCACCGCCGGCCGTCGTCGCCCCCATTGTCGAGGTCCACGCACTGGAGACCCGCGAGCAGCTTCGCGAAGTGCTGTCGCGGTATCCGCCCGACCTGGGGCGCATCCTCAAGATGGACCCGACCCTGCTGCAGAACCCGGACTACCTGGCGCAGTATCCGGCGCTGGCGTCCTTCCTCGCCGCGCACCCGGCTGTCGCCCACAATCCCGGCTACTACCTCGAGTTCGTACGCCTGTCCTCCAACTATTCGGTGCCCGACGATCCCCGCAGCCAGGCACTGGCCATGTGGGGGAACGTGATGGACGGCATCGCCGTCTTCACGGTGATGGTGTTCTTCGGCAGCCTCTTCGCCTGGCTGGTCCGCACGCTGCTCGCACACCGGCGGTGGCTGCGGACCTCGCGCGTCCAGACCGAGGTGCACAACAAGCTGCTCGACCGCTTCGCGGGGACCGGGGACCTGGCCGCCTACATCCAGACGCCGGCCGGCCAGCGCTTTCTCGAGGCGGCACCCCTCGCCGACGACGCCGGGAGCCGTGCCGTGGCGGCGCCGCTCGGCCGCATCCTGTGGTCGGCGCAGATCGGCGTGGTGCTCGTGATCGGCGGCCTCGGCTTCCAGTTCATCAGCGGCCGGGTGATTCCGGAAGTCGCCGAGGGGCTGTGGGTCATCGGCGTGCTCGCCGTCTCGTTCGGCCTCGGATTCGTCCTGTCCGGCGCCCTGTCGTACGTGCTGTCGCGGCGTCTGGGCCTGTTCGACCACGCTCCGTCTTTGGCGGCCTCCGACCGTGGCCCCACGACATCGGCCTGACGTGCGCGATACGACCACGCTCTCCGAACTCTCCGAACTCGAACGCCTGGCCGCCCGGGCCGCGGAAGTGCCGTTCCAGATGGACGAAGACGCGTTCCGCGCTTTCTACGACCGCACGGCCCGTGGCCTGTGGGCGTACTTGTCCCGGATCACCGGCGACCGGCAGTTGGCCGATGACCTGGCGCAGGAGGCGTATTACCGGTTCCTGCGCACGGCCCGCAGCTTCGAGAACGAAAGCCACCGCCGCAACTACCTGTTCCAGATCGCCACCAACCTGGTGCGCGATGCCCGGCGCCGCCCCGAGCCCATCTCCCTGGACGATTCGCCCGCGCAATCGGAGCCAAGCGTCGGCGGCGATGGGGACGCGCGTGCGGTGGCGCATGCCGATCTGTCGCGCGCCATGGCGCGCCTCAAGCCGCGCGAGCGGCAGATCCTGTGGCTGGCCTACGCGCAGGGCGAGACCCACCACAGCATCGCGCAGACCCTCGGCCTCAAAACGGCCTCGCTGAAGATGCTGCTCTTCCGTGCGCGGCGGAAGCTCGCGACCCTGTTGCGGGAGGTGCGCCGGTGACCGCGGAATGCCGCTGGGAGGTCGATCTGCTCGACGCGATTGCCTCCGGGCGCTGGCCCGCTCGTGCCGAAACGGCGCTGCAGGAGCACGTCGCCGAGTGCTCGCTGTGTGCCGACGTCGCGGACGTGGCACAGGCTTTCGTCGAGGAACGTGACGCAGCCTGGGCCGAGTCCGGCAACCTGGCGCCCGCCCGCCTGATCTGGCTGCGCGCCCAGGCCCGCGCACGCGCCGAGGACAGCCGCGCGGCCGCGCGCCCGATCGCCATCATGCAGGCGCTGGGCTTTGCCGGTGCGACCGGGTTGATGTCTGCCCTGATTGGGGTGGCGGCGTGGTGGGTGTGGACCCGAACCGAGTGGCTGAGCGCCGTGCCGTGGCCGAGCGACGGCGGCCTCGACGTCATGGGCGTCGCCATCCGCGGGGTGCTGCTGGCGGTGGGCTTGTGGCTCGTCCTGGCGCCGGTCGCGGTCTACCTCGTGGCCATCGACGATTGATCCGTAAGGCGGCAGGGGCCCCTCCCCGGCCGCCGCGCCGCGGCCGCGTGCCTGCTTTATTCCCCTCCTGATTTCCGCGCAACCGGGCCTCGTCGGCCGGCGATCTGATATATTGGACCTTTCCGGTCGGATATATGGCGATGCCCTGCGATACGCTTCCCCGGGCGTCGGGACGTTCCATCCTCGACGCCATTGGCCACACGCCGTTGATACGCCTGTCGGCCATCGACCGCGATCTCGGTGATGTCGAGCTCTACGCCAAGGCGGAGTGGCTCAACCCTGGCGGCTCGGTCAAGGATCGTGCGGCGGCGCGGATCATCAGCGCGGCCATCGAGGCCGGCGAGCTCACGCGCGAGCGACCGCTGCTCGACGCCACGTCCGGCAACACCGGCATCGCCTACGCCATGATCGGCGCCGCGCTGGGGTACCGCGTGACGTTGTGCGTGCCGGCGAATATCACGCCCGAGCGTCGCCGCATTCTCGCCGCCTACGGCCCGGAACTGGTCTTCACCGATCCACTCGAGGGCTCGGACGGCGCGATTCGTGAAGCGCGCCGCCGGTTCGCCGCCGACCCCGCCGGCCTGTTCTACGCCGACCAGTACAACAATCCGAACAACTGGCGAGCGCACTACGACTCCACCGCCGCTGAGCTCTGGTCGCAGACCGAAGGCCGCATCACGCACTTCGTCGCCGGCCTCGGGACGAGCGGCACGTTCATGGGCGCCGGCCGCCGACTGCGCGAACTCAAACCGGACATCACGCTCGTGTCGGTCCAGCCCGATTCGCCGCTGCATGGCCTCGAGGGCTTGAAGCACATGGCGTCGGCGATCGTCCCTGGAATCTATGACGCGACGCTTGCCAGCCGCGACCTGGGCGTCTCCACGGAAGACGCGTACGCGATGACCCGCCGCCTCGCGACGGAACAGGGCCTGCTCGTCGGGATTTCGAGCGGCGCGAACCTCGCCGGCGCCCTGCGCTACGTCGCGGACGCGGAAGGGCCGCGCTCGACCGCCGACGCGCCATGGCGGGTTGTCGTCATCTTTCCGGACGGCGGCGAGCGTTATCTGTCCGAGCGCTTCTGGAGCGACGCGGAGTGATGGCGGTGACGATGGGCGAGGCGATTCGGTCGGCGATTCGGGCGCACGGGGTCGAGACCTACCCGAACGAGTGTTGCGGCGCGCTGATCGGGCGCGATGGACTCGTCGCCGAGTCGTTTGCGCTGCCGAATACGACCGACGAGGGACCACGCCGGCGGTTCCTGGTGCGGCCGGCCGATTACCGCGCGGCCGAGGCGCGGGCGGCCGAGAGCGGGTACGAGCTGCTCGGCTTCTACCACTCGCATCCGGACCATCCGGCGCAACCCTCGCAGTACGACCTCGATCACGCCTGGCCGTCGCTCTCCTACGTCATCGTCTCCGTGCGCGATGGCCAGCCGCACGAGCTGCGGTCGTGGCGGCTGCGCGAGGACCGCTCCCAATTCGACGAAGAGTCCGTCACCGCGATCGACAACGAAAGCTGAGACCACGTCATGCCCGTGAAAATTCACATTCCGACCCCGCTTCGCCCCTACACCGACAAGCTCGACGTCGTCGAGCTCGACGGCACCACCATCGACGAGCTCCTGGGCAACCTGACCGCGCGCTTTGCCGGGCTGAAACAGCACCTGTTCACCGACGAGGGGCGGCTGCGCAGCTTCGTCAACGTCTACGTCAACGACGAAGACATCCGCTACCTGCAGAAGGATCAGACCCCGCTCAAGACCGGCGATACCGTGAGCATCATCCCGTCGGTTGCGGGCGGGACGGGCGTCGCCACGCTGGCCGGGCGGCCGGCGCGCGAGCTGCCGGCGCTCTCGGCCGACGAGGTGCGCCGCTACAGCCGTCACCTGATCCTGCCCGAGGTCGGCATGGACGGGCAGCGCGCCCTCAAAGCGGCGCAGGGTGCTGTGCATTGGCGCCGGGGGCCTCGGCTCGCCGGCGGCAATGTACCTGGCAGCGGCGGGCGTCGGCACGCTCGGCCTCGTCGATTTCGACGTCGTGGACACGAGCAACCTGCAGCGCCAGCTGCTGCACGGCACGAGCGACGTCGGCCGGCCGAAGCTCGACTCGGCGAAGGACCGCCTGCACGATCTCAATCCCAACGTGCACGTCGAGACGTACGAAACGGCGCTCAGCTCGGAAAATGCGCTGCAGCTCTTCGAGCCCTACGACGTCATCCTCGACGGCACCGACAACTTTCCCACCCGCTATCTCGTCAACGACGCCTGCGTGCTGCTGGGAAAGCCGAACGCCTACGGGAGCATCTTCCGCTTCGAAGGGCAGGCGTCCGTCTTCGCCACCAAGGACGGACCGTGCTACCGCTGCCTGTATCCGGAGCCGCCGCCGCCGGGCCTGGTGCCGAGCTGCGCTGAAGGCGGCGTGCTCGGCGTCCTGCCCGGCATCATCGGCACGATCCAGGCGACCGAAACCATCAAGCTGATGCTCGGGACCGGCGAGCCGCTCGTCGGGCGGTTCCTGATCTTCGATGCGCTGCGGATGAAGTTCCGCGAGCTCAAGCTGCGGAAGGACGAGGAGTGCCCGGTCTGCGGGACCAACCCGACGGTCACGCAGCTGATCGATTACGAGCAGTTCTGCGGCGTGGCGCCGAGGAACGCCGGGGACACCGGGGCCGATGTGGTCACCGACGACATGACGCCGCGCGAACTGAAGGAGCGCATGGACCGCGGCGAGCCGCTGGTCGTGCTCGACGTGCGCGAGCCGCAGGAGTACCAGATCAACCGCATCGCCGGCTCGACGCTCATCCCGCTCGGCGAACTGCCGCAGCGCTACGAGGAGCTCGACCAGAACGCCGCGATTGTCTGCCAGTGCAAGTCCGGTGCACGCAGCGCCAAGGCCGCGGGATTCCTGCGGTCCATCGGGTTCAAGAACGTGCGCAACCTGTCGGGCGGCATCCTGGGCTGGATTGACCAGGTGGACCCGAGCCAGCCCAAGTATTAGGGGCCAGCGACGGGAACTGGTAAAATAAGACCACAGCGGTCGGATTTAAGGACGAGCATGCTCAGACTGTCAAAAAAGGCCGATTACGCCCTGATGGCGATGAAGCACCTTGCCGTCCGGCACGAGGCCGGCGCTTCGTCGAGCGCTCGGGAAATTGCCGAGGCCTACGAGATTCCGCTGGAGCTGCTCGCCAAGGTGTTGCAGCGGCTGGTCCGGGCGCGCCTGCTGGTGTCGGTCCAGGGCACCCGGGGGGGCTACCGGCTGGGCCGCGCGTCGAAGACCATCGCAGTCGGGGACGTCATCCAGGCCGTGGACGGTCCGGTCGCCGTGACCGCCTGCTCGCCGGACGACCATCGCTGCGAGCAGTACACGAAATGCAGCATCCGCGACCCGCTGTGGAAGATCCGCGGGCGCATTCTCGAGACGCTGAACACGGTCTCGGTGGCCGACCTGATGGTCGACCCCGAACCGCCCCCGGCCCCGACGGCGACGGTCTCACGAATGACGTTCGTGACGGACCACTGAGTGGAGACGCCTGGCGGCCGGCTGCCGGGGGAGAGCCTGGTGGCGGGACGCCGGCGGGCATGGCGACGACCATGATTTACATGGATTACCAGGCCACGACGCCTGTCGCCCCGACCGTCGTCGACGCGATGGTGCCGTTCTTCACCGAGAAGTTCGGGAACGCCGCCAGTCGTCAGCATCGTTTCGGGTGGGCGGCGCAGGAAGCGGTCGACCGGTCGCGTGCGGCGGTGGCGTCGCTGGTGGGCGCCGACGCCAGGGAAATCGTGTTCACCAGCGGAGCGACCGAGGCCAACAACCTCGCGCTGAAGGGGCTGGCGGAGACGCGATCTCCGGACCGGGATCACTTCGTGACCGTGGCGACCGAGCACAAGTCGGTGCTCGACACGTGCACGCGTCTGGAACGGCAAGGTTGCCGCACCACGGTCCTGCCCGTGGAAGCGGACGGCTCGATCGATCTCGACGCGGTGCGTGCGGCCGTCACCGACCGGACGGTCGCGCTCAGCGTGATGGCGGCGAACAACGAGATCGGCGTGCTCGCCCCGCTGGCCGCGCTGGCGGAGATTGCGCACGCGCATGGCGCGCTGTTCCATAGCGACGCCGTGCAGGCGGCCGGCAAGGTGGGGTTCGACGTCGAGGCGTCCGCGATCGATCTGGCGTCGCTGACGGCGCACAAGCTGTACGGGCCGAAGGGCGTGGGAGCGCTTTACGTGCGGCGGCGCAACCCGCGCGTGGCCATTGCGTCGCAGCTCGACGGCGGGGGCCACGAACGCGGGATGCGGTCGGGCACGCTGAACGTGCCGGGGATCGTCGGCTTTGGCGAAGCGGCGTCGCTGGCGATGCGGCTCATGGACGACGAGGCGGCGCGGCTCACGGAACTGCGGACGCGCCTGCTCGACGGGCTCACCCGGCAGGTCAGCGGGTTGGTCGTGAACGGCTCTCTCGAGGCGCGCTTGCCGGGCAACCTGAACGTGAGTTTCCCGGGCGTGGACGGTGAGGCGCTGCTGGTGAGTCTCAGCGAGGACGTCGCGGTCTCGTCCGGCGCGGCGTGCACGGCGGCCGAACCGTCGCACGTGTTGCAGGCGCTGGGGCGACCGACGGAGCTGGCGCTGGCGTCGCTGCGTTTCGGCCTCGGGCGCTGGACGACCGCGCAGGAAGTCGACGAGGTGGCCGCTCGCGTCGGCGCGGTCGTCACGCGGCTTCGGGAGATGTCGCCGGCCCGCGCCTGAGTGGCGCCGCCGGCGGCGGTGCTGGGAGGAGCGACACGGATGGAGTACTCGGCGGCCGTGCTCGCGCGGGTGCGCGACCCGAAACACGTCGGGTGGATGGACAAGAACGCCGCCGACGTCGGCACCGGCGAGGCCGGGACCCTCGAGAGCGGGTCGATGACGCGGATTCAGGTGCGGGTGGACGGCCCGCGCGGCCGCATCGACGAGGCGGTGTTCAAGGTCTTCGGCTGCAGCGCGGCGATTGCCAGCGCCAGCCTGGTGACCGAGCGGCTGCGCGGCGCCGCGCTCGACGAGGCGCGCGGGATGGAGGCGGTGGCGGTGGCGGCCGAACTGGAGCTGCCGATGGAGCGCGCCGGCATGGCGGCGCTGGCGGTCGCGGCGGCGAAGAGTGCCGTGGCGGACTGGGAACGCAAACATGATCGAGATCTCTGAGAGTGCGGCGCGGGTGATCGCGCGACAGCTGGCGAAGAACGGCCTCGACGGCGGCGGGCTGCGCGTCGCGGTGAAGGCAGGCGGCTGTTCGGGCTACAGCTATGTCTTCGGGTGGGACGCCGTCCCCCGCGACACCGACCTCACGTTCGAGGGCGCCGGCGGCGCGCGGATCTTCGTCGATCCGCGGAGCTACAAGCTGCTCGACGGCACGGTGCTCGATTTCGACGAGGGCAACCTGCTCGCCACGAGCTTCACCCTGCGCAATCCGCACGCCAAGTCGACGTGCGGCTGCGGCGAGAGTTTCACCGCGTGATCGCCAGCGGGCGAACACGCGGGCAGGTACGGATCGGACGCCCCTGACGGGCGGCGGGCGGCCCGGCGGCCGCCACGCCCGGACGGTGCGGGATAGGGACACATGAGCACATCCACTGACGTCATCGAACAGCTCGCCAACACGGAATACAAGTACGGGTTCGTCACCGATGTCGAACAGGACATCGTCGCCAAGGGCCTGAGCGAGGACGTGGTCCGCCTGATCTCGGCGAAGAAGGGCGAGCCGGCGTGGCTCCTGGACTGGCGGCTGAAGGCGTATCGCGTGTGGCTGAAGATGACCGAGCCGACGTGGCAGAACGTGACGTATTCGCCCATCGACTACCAGGCCATCAGCTACTACGCCGCGCCGAAGGAGAAGAAGAAGCTGGGCAGCATGGACGAGGTCGACCCCGAGATCCGGGCGACCTTCGAGAAGCTCGGCATTCCGCTCATCGAGCAGCAGCTGCTCGCCGGGGTGGCGGTGGACGCCGTCTTCGACTCGGTGTCGGTGGCGACCACGTTCCGCGAGAAGCTCGCCAAGCTCGGCATCATCTTCTGCTCGTTCTCCGAGGCCGTGCGCGAGCACCCGGACCTGGTGCGGCAGTACCTCGGCTCGGTGGTGCCGCACACCGACAACTTCTTCGCCGCGCTGAACTCGGCGGTGTTCAGCGACGGCAGCTTCGTCTACGTGCCCAAGGGCGTCCGCTGCCCGATGGAGCTGTCCACCTACTTCCGCATCAACGCCAAGGACACCGGCCAGTTCGAGCGCACGCTCATCGTGTGCGACGAGGGCGCCACGGTGAGCTACCTGGAAGGCTGCACGGCGCCGATGCGCGACGAGAACCAGCTGCACGCGGCGGTGGTCGAACTGATCGCGCTCGACGAGGCGACGATCAAGTACTCGACGGTGCAGAACTGGTATCCCGGCGACAAGGACGGCAAGGGCGGGATCTACAACTTCGTGACCAAGCGCGGCCTGTGCAAGGGCCGGGGCTCGAAGATCACGTGGACGCAGGTGGAGACCGGGTCGGCGATCACGTGGAAGTACCCGAGCTGCATCCTGCAGGGCGACGATGCGGTGGGCGAGTTCTATTCGGTGGCGGTGACCAACAACCGCCAGCAGGCGGACACCGGCACCAAGATGATCCACCTCGGGAAGAACACCCGCAGCACGATCGTGTCGAAGGGCATTTCCGCCGGTCGCGGCCAGAACACCTACCGCGGCGCGGTGAAGATCGGCCGTAACGCGGCCAATGCCCGCAACTACTCGCAGTGCGACTCGCTGCTGATCGGCGACCGCTGCGGCGCGCACACGTTCCCCTACCTGGAGATCAAGAACACCTCGGCCAGCGTCGAGCACGAGGCCTCGACGTCGAAGATCGGCGAGGACCAGATCTTCTACTGCGAGCAGCGCGGCATCGCCAAGGAAGACGCGATCAACATGATCGTGAGCGGGTTCTGCAAGGAAGTGTTTCGCGAGCTGCCGATGGAGTTCGCCGTCGAGGCCCAGAAGCTGCTGGGCATTTCGCTGGAAGGATCGGTTGGATAGATGATGCTCGAGGTCACGAATCTGCGCGTCCGGGCGGAGAACAAGGAGATTCTTCGCGGCATCGACCTCACGGTCGGCCGCGGCGAAGTGCACGCCATCATGGGGCCGAACGGATCCGGCAAGAGCACGCTGGCGCGGGCGCTGGCGGGCCATCCCGGCTACGAGGTCACCGCCGGCGAGGTGCGCTACGAGGGGCAGGATCTGCTGGCGATGGCCGCCGACGAGCGCGCGCGCGAGGGCGTGTTCATGGCCTTCCAGTACCCGGTCGAGATCCCGGGGGTCAACAACGCCTATTTCCTGAAAGCGGCGCTCAACGCCCGGCGCAAGCAGCAGGGGCTCGAGGAGATGGACGCCATGGACTTCATGGTCTTCATCCGCGAGAAAGCGAAGCTGCTGCACGTGGACGAGGCGATGCTGCAGCGGTCGGTGAACGAGGGGTTCTCCGGCGGCGAGAAGAAGCGCAACGAGATCTTCCACATGGCGGTGCTCGAGCCGCGGCTGGCGATTCTCGACGAGACCGATTCCGGCCTCGACATCGACGCGCTCAAGATCGTCGCCAGCGGCGTCAACGCCATGCGCGCGCCCGACCGCTCGTTCGTCGTCGTCACCCACTACCAGCGGCTGCTCAACTACATCGTGCCCGACTACGTGCACGTGCTCAGCGAGGGACGGCTGGTCCGCTCCGGCGGCCGCGAGCTGGCGCTGGAGCTCGAGGAAAAGGGCTACGGCTGGCTGGAACCGACGGGCGCGGGGGCATAGCCGCATGAGCTCCGTTGCCGAACGTCTCGATCCCGTGCTCGCCGAGCACGGCCGCTTCGTGCAGGGCCGCGGCGGGTCGGCGCCGTCATGGCTGCGCGACCTGCGCGGCCGCGGCGTGGCGCGGTTCAGCGCCCTGGGGTTCCCCACCGTCCGCCAGGAGGAGTGGCGCTTCACCAACGTCGCGCCGATTGCCGACACCGCGTTCCGGCTGGCCGAGGCGGCGCCGACCAATGCGGCGGAGCTGACCGCCCGCGTCTCGATCGGCCCGACGGCAGCGCGCATCGTGATCCTCAACGGCCACTTCGCCCCCGAGCTGTCCACGACCGATGCGCTGCCGGCCGGGGTCGTGGCCGGAAGCCTCGCCGACGCCATCGGCAGCAACGCGCCGGAGGTGGCGCACCTCGGTCAGATCGCCTGGGAGCAGGCGCCGTTCGCCGCGCTCAATACCGCCTTCCTGGCCGATGGCGCGTTCATCCGGCTGCCGGCGAACGCCGTCGTCGAGGCGCCGATCCACGTCATCGTCATCAACGGCGGCGCCGGCAGAACGATGGCGCACCCGCGGACGCTGGTGGTCGCCGGCGCGAACAGCCAGGCGCGCATCGCCCAGACGTTCCTCGGCTCGGCCGGCGAGTGCCACTTCACCAACGCGGTGACGGAAGTGTCGATGGGCGAGAACGCGACGCTCGACTTCTACACCGACCAGCGCGAGATCGACAGCGCCTACCACGTCGCCGCGCTGATGGTGCACCTGCAGCGCGACTCCACGTTCCGCTCGCGCACGGTGACGCTGGGCGGACGCCTGCTGCGCAACGACATTACCGCGGTGCTGGCCGGGGAGGGCGCGCACTGCGCGCTCGACGGCTGCTATCTGGTCGACGGCGAGCGGCTGGTCGATACCCATACCACCATCGATCACGCGACGCCGCACTGCACCAGCCACGAGCTGTACAAGGGCATTCTCGACGGCCGCGCGCGGGCGGTGTTCAACGGCCGCATCATCGTGCGCGAAGATGCGCAGAAGACCGACGCCAAGCAGACCAACCGTGCGCTGCTGCTGTCGGACCAGGCGCAGATCAACTCCAACCCGCAGCTCGAGATCTTCGCCGACGACGTGAAGTGCACGCACGGCGCCGCCATCGGACAGCTCGACGAGGAGGCGCTGTTCTACCTGCGCGCGCGTGGGCTGCGCCTGCGCGACGCGCGCGACATGCTGATCCATGCCTACGCCGGCGAAGTGCTCGCCGGCATCAGCATCGAACCGCTGCGCACGCAGCTCGAGCGCGAGCTGTTCGTGCAGCTCGACCGCGATCTGGCCGACCATCCCGATCCGGTCCCCGGCAAACCTGGTCCCGCCGTGCCCGACGCCGCCGTGCGGCCCGCGAGGTGATGCGATGAGTTCCGTGACCGTCCCGCCGGCGCAGCCGCGAGGCGCCGTCGCGTCCGCGCGCCGGCCGGCGTTCGACGTCGAGCAGGTGCGGGCCGAGTTCCCCATCCTCGCCGAGCGCGTCCACGGCAAGCCGCTGGTGTATCTCGACAGCGCCAACACCAGCCAGAAGCCGGCGTCGGTGCTGGCGGCGATGGACGACTACTACCGCCACGACAACGCCAACATCCATCGCGCCACGCATCTGTTGAGCGAACGCGCGACCCGCGCCTACGAGGCGACCCGCAGCAAGGCGGCCCGTTTCGTCAACGCCCCCGACGACAAGTCGATCGTGCTGACGACGGGGACGACCGACGGCATCAACCTCGTCGCGCAGGCGTACGGCCGGACCCGGCTCCGGCCGGGCGACGAAGTGGTGCTGAGCTGGCTCGAACACCACTCCAATATCGTGCCGTGGCAGATGCTCTGCGAGCAGGCCGGCGCCGTGCTGCGCGTCGCGCCGATCGACGACCGCGGCGAGATCGAGCTGGACGCCTACCGCGAGCTGGTGACCGATCGCACGCGGATCGTCGCGTTCAGCCACATCTCGAATGCGCTGGGCACGATCAACCCGGTGCGCGCGATGATCGACATCGCGCACGCCCGCGGCGCCGTCGTCCTCGTCGACGGGGCGCAGGCGGTGCCGCACGTGGTCGTGGACGTGCAGGCGCTCGACTGCGACTTCTACGTGTTCTCCAGCCACAAGATGTTCGGGCCGACCGGCACCGGCGTGCTCTACGGCCGACGCGCCCTGCTCGAGGCGATGCCGCCGTATCGCGGCGGCGGCGACATGATCGCGTCGGTCACCTTCGAGAAGACCACGTACAACACCGTGCCGCACAAGTTCGAGGCCGGCACGCCGAACATCGCCGGGGTGGTCGGCCTCGGCGCCGCCATCGACTATCTCGGCACCATCGACCGCGATGCCGCCCTCGCGCACGAGAACGCGGTCCTGGACTATGCGACCGGACGGCTGCGTGAGGTCGCCGGCACCCGCGTGATCGGCGAGGCGCGGGAGAAGGCCGGAGTCCTGTCGTTCGTCATGGAGGGCGTGCACCCGCACGACGTCGGCACCATTCTCGACCGGGAGGGAGTGGCCGTCCGCACCGGGCAGCACTGCGCGCAACCGGTCATGGATCGCTACGGCATCACGGCCACCATCCGCGCCTCGCTGGCCCTGTACAACACCCGGCAGGATATCGACGCGTTGATTACGGCACTGCACCGGGTGCGCGAGGTGTTCGGATAATGTCCGAGCTGACCGACCTCTACCAGGAAGTCATCCTCGACCACAACCGACGGCCGCGGAATTTCCGCGTCATCGACGGCGCGACACGCACGCAGGAAGGCTTCAACCCGCTCTGCGGCGATCGCCTGAAGGTGTACGTGACCCTGGCCGGCGACACCATCAGCGACGTGGCGTTTCAGGGCACCGGCTGCGCCATCTCCAAGGCGTCGGCCTCGCTGATGACCGAGGCGCTGAAAGGCAAGACGGTGGGCGAAGCACGGGCCCTGTTCGACCGCGTGCACGAGATGGTCACCTCGTCGGCGGATACGGCGCCGCCCGACGTCGGCAAGCTGGCGGTCCTGTCGGGCGTCCGCGAGTTTCCCACCCGGGTGAAATGCGCCAGCCTCGCCTGGCACACGCTGAAGGCGGCGGTGGCGGACGAGGATGGGGTGGTGAGCACGGAATAGGAACGAAGAACGAAGAACGAAGAACTAGAACGAAGAACGACACAACGAAGAACGGCACCGACCGATACTGATGAGTGATCCTCCATTCCTGCCTATGCAGCATGCCTCGAACGCCCCGGAAGACAGCCCGGCGAATGCGTTGAGCCAGTCGATCGACGACATCGTGCCCGACCCGGTCAAGATGGCCGATGTGCGGCCACTGGTGCTCGAGCAGCTGGCGACCGTCTTCGACCCGGAGATTCCCGTCAACATCCGCGAGCTCGGGCTCATCTACGATGTCCTGGTCGACAAGGACGGCCGCGTCGGAGTGCGGATGACGCTCACCGCGCCCGCGTGTCCGGCGGCGCAGAGCTTGCCGGTCGAGGTGCAGCAGAAGGCAGCCGGCGTGCCAGGGGTCACGGAAGCCAGGGTCGAGATCGTGTGGGAACCACCGTGGACCAAGGAGATGATGTCCGAGGCCGCGAAATTGCAACTGGGACTCTGGTAGGCGGCAAGCCGCCGACGAGCTCGGGGCGTCCAAAGGACCGTATGCACAGGGTGGCTGCGCTCGCGATCGTCGCGCTGCTGGCCCTGCCGGCATTCGCCGCCGCACGGCAGAGCCCGGCGCCTGAAGGTCCGGCAGGACCCGATACCCAGTCCGCGCCGCAGGAGTCGCGGTCCGCCAGGAGCATCGACGCCACCAAGCTCGGCGTGTCACTCGACCGCATCCGTCGCGAGTTGCGGCAGGCCGACGCCGCCGAGGACGCTGGCGACGGCCCGCTGAAGCTGGCGTTCACCGTGGAGGTGTACGGGACCGCGCCCAAGATCGATTTGCTGCGCGATTTCCCGCTGACCGGCCCCGTGCCCTACGGAGCGCCGACCCATCGCGAGGTGCTCGAGTTCCTCACCCCCCAGGAATTCCGCTCTCCGGTCATTCCCTTCTCGGCCGTCGCCTACTGGGCGGCGCAGCAGCTGTGGAACAAGAGCAAGAAGGCCCGCTGCGAAGAGGAACTGGCCGAGTACAGGCGGCTGGTCATGCAGGGCGTCGCCGTTGCCGCCCCGCGCTGCACCCAGTAGCGTCCCCACACCTGCGGTATCGTTTCCTCGATGCACGTGCTCCTCGTCGCGGCCACCGGCGCCGAGATTGCGCCGGTGCTGGCCGGCCTCGGCCCCGGCCAGGCGGGTCCCGAGCACACGACCCGGCAGCAGCGGGCCGGTCACGAGGTGGACGTGCTGATCACCGGCGTCGGCATGGTCGCGACCGCCGCGCGCTGCGCGCGCATCCTCGCCGGGCGGCGATACGATCTGGCGGTGAACCTCGGCGTCTGCGGCGCCTTCGACCGCTCGCTGGCTCCGGGTACCGTGGTGCACGTCGTGAGCGACGGGCTACCCGAACTGGGGGCCGAGGACGGCGAGGCGTTCCTGACCATCCAGCAACTCGGTCTGCTCGACGCCGACGAGTTCCCGTTCCGCGGCGGCCGGCTGTGGAATGCGTCGCCGCCGGCCAACCCGGTCCTCGAGCGCCTGCCCGCGGTTGCGGGCATCACCGTCAACACCGTGCACGGCGACGAGCGTTCCATCGACAGCACCCTGCGGCGGTTCGGTCCGCAGGTGGAGAGCATGGAGGGCGCGGCATTCATGTACGCGTGCCTGCTCGCGGACGTCCGCTTCGCCCAGGTGCGCGCGGTGTCCAACCTCGTCGAGCGCCGCAATCGCGAGGCGTGGGCGCTCCCCGAGTCGATCCGTAACCTCGGCGAGACGGCACTCGCGCTCCTGGACCGGGCATGAGGCTCACGCTCGGCTTCTCGCCGTGTCCGAACGACTGCTTCATGTTCGACGCGCTGGTCCACGGTCGCATCGACACCGAAGGGCTCGACTTCGAGGCGCGGCTCGACGACGTCGAGGCGCTGAACCGGGCGGCGTTTGCCGGGACCGCCGACGTGACCAAGTTGAGCTTCCACGCGCTCGCGCATTGCGCCGATCGCTACGCCTTGCTGGACGCGGGCAGCGCCCTCGGCCGCGGCTGCGGTCCGCTCCTCATCTCGCGCCGTCCGATCGCCCCCGCCGAGGTCGCGGCCGGCGGGCTGCGCATCGCGATTCCCGGCGTCTACACGACGGCGAACCTGTTGCTCGCCCTGGCGTTCCCGGACGCCCGCGACAAGATCGCCCTGGTGTTCTCCGAAATCGAATCAGCCGTCCTCGACGGCCGCTACGACGCCGGCGTCATCATCCACGAGAACCGCTTTACCTACGAGGCGCGGGGACTGCGGCGCATTGCCGACCTCGGCGAGCTGTGGGAGCGCGAGACCGGGGCGCCGATTCCGCTCGGCGGGATCGCCGTGCGCCGCTCACTGCCGGCGGAGGTCCAGGCCGGCGTGAATCGCGTGCTGCGCCGCAGCGTCGAGTATGCACGGGCGCACCGCGACGCCAGCCTCCCCTACGTGCGCGCCCACGCGCAGGCGATGAGCGACGAGGTCATGTACCAGCACATCGACCTGTATGTGAACGACTACTCGGTCGATCTGGGCGCGGAGGGACGCCGCGCCGTCGAGGTGCTCTTCGCCCGGGCCGCCGCCGCCGGCGTGACCCCCGCGGTCGAAGACGCTCTCTTCCTCACGTCCTGACCGCGCCGGCGAGGATGGCGTGGAGCTGGGCCACGCCCTCGGTCAGCGCTGCCGGTCCCGGCTGCAGGATGTACGTCGACTTGATTTCGTGGATCTGCCCGAGGCGGACCGCCGGGATCGCGTCCCAGCCCGGCCGGGCGGCGATGCGTTCCCGGCGCACGGGCTTTCCGCACCAGGATCCGATGATCACATCGGGCGCGGCCGCGATGACAGCGTCGGGCGAGACGATGCGATCCTTCCCCAGGCGCGCCGGCCGCAGGTGCGGGAACACCGGCTCGCCGCCCGCGATCTCGACCAGTTCCTCCACCCACTGAATGCCGGAGATCAGCGGGTCGTCCCACTCCTCGAAGAACACACGCGGCCGCCGCGGAAACCCCGCCGCCGATCCACGGATTCGCTCGAGGCCCCGTTCCAGCTCCGCCGCCAGCGCCACCGCTTTGTCAGGCACGCCGACGATGCCGCCGAGCACGCGGATCATCTGCAGGATCTCGGCGACGCTCCGCTGGTTGAAGGTGAAGACCGCGTGGCCGCGGCGCACCAGCTCGCTGGTGATGTCGGCCTGGAGATCCGAGAACGCCAGGATCAGGTCCGGCTCGAGCGCCGCGATCTTCTCGAAGCGGGCGTGCAGGAACGAGGAGATCTTCGGCTTCTGCCGCGCCTCCGGCGGACGGACCGTGTAGCCGGAGATTCCGGCGACCCGGTCGCCCTCGCCGAGCAGGTAGAGCGTCTCCGTCGTTTCTTCGGTCAGGCAGACGATGCGGTTGGGGTAGGGATCGACGGTCACCGTACCCGGCGCTCCGTGAGTGAGGTCGGCGAACACGAAGCCATCGCGCGATACGACGTCGCCGACGGCCACGTCGATCGGCCGCGCGAACATCGGGCCGTCCCAGGCAAAGGTGTGGAACTCGCCGTTCTCCCCGCACCGGTCGACCTCGGGCGGCAGGTCGGCGAGCAGCGTCTCGTCGAAGGCCCGGCCGGCGAACGAGCGATCGAGCGTGCGCGGATCGACGCAGGTCAGGTGCGCGCGCAGGCCCCCGGCGATCATCTCGCGCGCGAGCGTGGCGGTGGGCGCCGTCTTCCACAGCGGGAACAGCGGCGTCAGCCCGGTGCCGGCCAGGCGCTCCTCGCGATAGCGGCGGACGTCCTCGAGGAACAGGTCGCCGAACGCGACATGCGTGAACCCGTCGCGGACGACCTCCTGGACCGCGGCCGCCATGCGTTGTTCGTACTCGAGGTTGGTGCACGGCCAGGGCAGTGGCACGGCGTACAGGGGAAGCCCGGCCGCCCCGGCCTGTGCCTCCAGCAGCGTCCGGCGCACCGCGTGCATCGCGACGCGGTCGAAGGCTTCGTTGAGCGTGGTCAGCAGCCCGCCGACGGCGCCGGGATGTGACTGTTGCAGCGTGTGCAGCATCCACGCCGAGTCCTTGCCCGACGACCAGCTCACCAGAATCTTCATCGGCGTTGGTGGAGGACGGCGGCCATCTGTTCGGCGCTCTCCGCCACGCGCGGGCCGGGGACGCCGATGGCGCGCCCGGTGAGGAGGTGGATACGCCCGCTGCGAACCGCTGGGACGCTGGCCAGCGGCTGCCACGACGACAGCTCGCGCGCACGCTGCGGGTCGGCCGGGATGTCGGTCGTTCGAATCTCGATGATCACCTCCGGCGCCCGCGCGAGAATCATCTCGCTCGACGCCTGCACCGACTCCGCCGCCACGTCGGCGAAGACGTTCTCGCCGCCCGCGGCTGCGAGCATGTCGTGGAGGAACCCGCGGCCGCCGCTGGCGAAGATGTTGCGCAGCGAGCCGCCTTCGCGGCCGAAGACCAGCAGCGTGCGTGGCCGTGGTCCGCCGCGCGTTCGCTGGCGCAGGGCTGACAGGCGTCGATCGATCGCCGCGGCGACCGCCTCCGCCTCCGCGGCATGTCCCGTGCGCCCGCCCAGGGCGCGGATGGTCGCGGTCACGGCCTCGAGCCCGCCGTGCCGGTATTCGAAGTACGGGATCGACGCGCGCGACAGTTGCGCCATCAGGTCGGTCTGGCTGCCGTAGAGCAGGACGAGGTCGGGCCGCAGCGCAATGATCCGCTCGACGTCGGGATCGATCAGGGCGCCGACCTTCGGCAGCGCGCGCACCGCCGGCGGATAGTCGTCGTAGCTGCTCACGGCGATCACCGGACTCACCGGCGCCGATCGCGTAGACCATCTCGGTCAGCGCCGGGACGAGCGACACGATGCGCGCGGCCTGCTCCGCTGGCGCGCCGGGCCTCGCCAGCGCGAGCACCAGGCAGGCGGCCAGCACCGCCGGTGTGACCCATGCGCGGCTCATCCCTTGCGCACCAGCAGCCAGAGGAAGATCGGCCCGCCGAGCATCGCCGTGACGATGCCGACCGGCAGCTCGATGGGCGCCATGACGGTGCGGGCGATGAGGTCGCAGACGACCAGGAACGAAGCGCCGAAGAGCGCCGCCGCCGGGAGCACGATGCGATGGTCCGAGCCCACCACCAGCCGCACCAGGTGCGGCACGACGATGCCGATGAACCCGATCGGGCCCGGCGAGCGAGATCGCCGCGCCGGTGGCCAGCGACGCGCTCAGGAACGCGGTGCGCTGCGCGCGCGCGACGTCGACGCCCCGGGCGCCGGCCACGTCCTCGCCCAGCGTCAGCAGGTTGAGCGTGCGCGGCAGCATCGCGAAGAGGCCGAATGCGACCGCCAGCAGCGGCAGCGACGACGACGAGCGGGTTGAAGCTGCTGACGTCGAGGTTGCCCAGCAGCCAGCGGGCGGTCCGGTACCAGTCGGCAGGGTCCACGAGGTACTGCACGAACGTGATCAGCGCCGAGAACAGCGTGTTGAGGGTGACCCCCGCCAGCAGCAGCACGTTGGTGGACAGGCCGCCGCGCATGCGGGTGGCGAGGCCATAGACGAGCGCGGTCCCCAGCATGGCGCCGGTGAAGCAGGCGGCGGGCACCGCGGCCGATCCGAGCGGCGTCGCGTCGAGATGGAGCGCGATCGCGCCCATCGCGCCCAATGCCGCCGCCGCCGACACGCCGAGGGTGAACGGGGTCGCCAGCGGATTGCGCAGCAGCGCCTGCATGACGACGCCCGCGGCCGCCAGCGCCGTTCCGACCAGCGCCCCGGCGAGGACGCGCGGCAGCCGCGCCACGAAGAAAATCTGCGCGTCGACGTTGTCGGCCCACGGCACCGATCGGATCGAAGACGCGGGCGAGGCTGATCGGCGTGCTGCCCAGCGTCGGCGCGAGCAACAGGACGGCCGCGGTGACCAGGCCGAAGAGCGGCACGACCACGGTCAGCCGCCGGCGCACCGTCCGGGTGTCGAGCCGCGGAGCCGGCAGCGGTTCGGCCCGGGTGATCATCGGCGTCCGTCCCGCACGCGATCGATCGGCACCACCACCAGGTGGCCCGACGCCGCATGCACGTGCACGTCCGCGTCCACGTCGTAGAGCTCGCGCACGTGTGCCGGCGTCAGCACGGCGCGCGTGTCGCCGGCGGCGATCACCGACCCGCGGCGAAGCAGGACCAGCTCGCCGCAGACCGCCGCCGCCAGGTTCAGGTCGTGGGTCGAGATGACGACCGTGACCCCACGCTCGGCGTTGAGCCGCGTGACCAGCGCCGCCACCTCGAGCTGATAGCCGAGGTCCAGCGACGCCGTCGGTTCGTCGAGGAGCAGGATCTCCGAGGACTGCGCCAGCGCCGACGCGATCACGACCCGCTGCTTTTCGCCGCCGCTCAGGGTGCTGAAGCGGCGGTCCTCGAGGTCCGCCGTGCCAGTGGCGGCCAGCGCGTCGCGGGCCACCGCGAAGTCATCCGGACCTTCGAGCTCGAATAGCCCGAGATGCGGATGCCGCCCCATCAGCACCATCTCGAGGACCGTGTACTCGAACGCCAGCTGCGTCTCCTGCGGCACGACAGCCAGGCGCCGCGCCACCGCCCGCCGCGACAAGTCGTGCAGGGGGACCCCGTCGAGCAGGACTCGTCCGCGGGTCGGCCGCCTCGTGCCGCTCAGCAGTCGCAGCAGCGTCGTCTTGCCCGATCCGTTCGGCCCGAGGATGCCGACGATGCTGCCGCGGCGAACGTCCACGGAGACGCCGTCGAGAACGGCATGGGGCGCCGCTGCCCCCGGCCGCGTGCCGCCCGCCGGCGCGCTGCGGCCGCCGTAGGCGAACGAGACGTTATCGGCGCACAGCAACGCGAACCCCGGCGAAGGCGGTGCGTCCAGGCGACGGGAAGCCGAGCACCTCTTCGTAGCGGCGATCGAAAAGGTTCAGGACGCGGGCGAACAGGTTGACGTGCCGGGCGACCTGGTAGGCGCCGCCGAAATCCATCACCGCGCGCCCCGGGTTGGTGTAGAGGCCGCCACCCGGGCCGAAGGCGGGCTCGGCGTCGAGGGTCGCGCCACGCGCGCTCACCAGCGAGAACAGCGTGAGCGGCGGCAGGCTCCAGTCCAGCGCGACCGAGCCCTGGTGCCGCGGCCGGCGGAGCAGCGCGTCGCCGACGCGGTAGGGCGACGGCGCGAGCGCCAGGCCGTCGACGGCGCGAATCTCGGTGTCGAGGAAGGTGTACGCGCCGCGCACGGCGAGGCCGTGCGGTCCGCGCCACGCCGCCGCCGTCTCGACGCCGCGGGCGCGTGCGTTGGAGATGTTGTCGGTGCGGTAGCGGCTCACGTCGCGCAGCGATCCGACCGACACGATCATGTCGTCGTACTGGTTGTAGAAGGTGGTGGCGTCGATCTGAATGGCGCCGCCCGCCAGCGCCTGCGTCAGGCCCGCCTCGACGCTGCGGCTGCGTTCCGGTCGCAGGTTCGGATTATCGGTGAAGGCGATCTCGAACGCGTCCGGCGGACGAATGCCGGTGCCCGCGGCGGCCCGCAGCCTGGTCCACGCGCGGGCGCCGTCCGCCGGCCGTGCCCGGCTCACCAGCCACGACGCCGACAGCTTGGGGTTGACCGACACGACGGTGTCGGCGGCGAAGTCCGGCCTGGCGGAGACGCGGTCGCCGGCCAGGGACCGGCGCGTGACGTGCTCCGCGCGCAGGCCCGCCTGGATGGTGACGCGGTCGTGCGCGCTCCAGCGCGCTTCGCCGAAGGCGCCGACCACGCGGCGCCGAACGGGCGTGGGGTCTCCGGCCGCCGTGATGAAGGTGCTGCGCGCACGCTCCGAGAGCCACTCGACGCCGCCGGTGACGCCGATGCCGCCGCCGGCCACCGCATCGGTCTGCACGCGGCCGTGCACGCGGCGGGTGTCGGCTTCGGAGGCGCCGAAGGCGCTGACGAACAGCAAATCGTAGTCCGCCGTGTCGAACTCGATGCGCGAGCGGACGCGGCTCGACGGTCCGAACCAGGGCTGCACGGCCCGGAGGCCGAACGCGTGACGGGCGGTCGTGCCGCGCGCGATCAGATCGACGCCGCCGAACCGGCCGGCCGGGTCGGACCCATACGGCCCCGGCGCCCCGCGATCGGTATCGACATAGCGGAACGTGCCCTGCACGTCGGTCCCGTGGCCGCCGCGCCAGCCGCCGCCTGCCCATCCCTGGCGCTCGCGCGCATCGTCGTTGGCGACCCGCTCGCCGGTGGCCGCGGCCAGGCCGGTGAAACCCTCGTCCTGGACGTAATCGCTGCCCGCCTGCCATCGCCAGGCCGCGATCTCGCCGGTGGTGCCGGCGAGCAGCCGGCGCGTGGCGCGGCTGCCGCCCTCGAGCTGCGCGTGCGCCGCCGGCGCGCCGCCCTGACGCGAGATGATCTGGACGACGCCGCCGATGGCGTCGGCGCCGTAGATCGCGCTCTGCGGGCCGCGCACGACCTCGATGCGATCGACGTCGCCGAGCGGCACCTGTGAGAGATCGAGGCCGCCGCCGAACGCGTTGGCGCGAATGCCGTCCACGAGGACCAGCGTGTAATCGGATTCGCCGCCGCGGGGGAAGAGCGAGGTCAGGGTCCCCGGCCCGCCGCTGCGGGCGATCGTGAACCCGGGCACGGCGGCCAGCGCCGCACCCAGGGTGGTGACCTGTCGCGCCTCGAGGTCGCCGCCGTCGATGACCGTGACGCTGTCCGCCGTTCGCGACAGCGGCTGATCGATCTGCGAGGCCGAGACGACGAGCATCTCGGTCACCGCGCTGACGCGCATCGTGATGTCGGCGCGCCCGGCGGCGCCGTCACCGGCGGTCACGCCGGCGAGGCCGCCCCACAATCCCGGCGCCGAGGCCGAGAGATCGTAGCGACCCGGCGGGCAGCTCGTCGAATGCATACACCCCGTCCGGATCGCTGACGGTGGCGGTGGCGGCGCCGGTCGATCCGACGGCGACGACGGTGGCGGCGGCGACCGG
The DNA here is from genome assembly GCA_963707795.1 of uncultured Acidobacteriota bacterium. GTDB lineage: Bacteria > Acidobacteriota > Vicinamibacteria > Vicinamibacterales > UBA2999 > JACCSI01. The sequence goes on from OY970174.1 coordinate 4,871,487, forward strand.
GCGGCCCTGCGCGTCGAGCACGCGGCCCTCGAGCCGCGCCTGCGCGAGCGCCATGTCGGCGTTCGCCGCGGTGAGACTGCAGATGAACAGGAACAGGATGGCGCGGTGTCGCGCCGGAGCGGCAGTGGTCATGGGTCCTCCCCGGCGTTCTCGCGCCGGTCGCCCTCGCCAACGCAGCAGCGTCGGCGCGAGCGGTATGGGACGTCCCGGTGACAGCAGGTCTCCTGACTCGCGGATCGGCGCGCGGCGTTCGCGTCTTCCCATCGCCGGTGGCGACAGTGACGGGTAATCCGCTGCGACGGCCGGCCGGCCGCGCCGTGGTTACCGACGATGAACGCGCGCTCCCCGCTTACAGTGGCGAAACCGTGTGGGCTTTACACCCAGCTTCCCTCGACTGCCCGGGTTGGCGTCGGTTATGGCAATGAGTATAACAGTTCGTTACACTGGCGGATGGCATGAGCAAACGCTCCACCGTGACCGCCCGGGAGACGCCTCTCGAGCAGGTGGCGACGGCGGCCGCCGGCGGCCTGACGATTCGCGGCGAGAACCTGCTCGTCGAGACCGACGACCGGATCGAACTGGTCGATCTCACCGATCGGGTCATGAGCTTCGCCCGCGCCGCGAAGGTCCGCGAGGGCGTGCTCACGCTGTGGTCGATGCACACGACCTGCGCGCTCTTCATCAACGAGTCGCAGCAGGCGCTGACCGTGGACATGAAGCGGTTCCTCGAAGACATGGTCGCGCGCGACCGCGACTACGCGCACAACGATCCGGCGCAGTCCGACTGCGAGCGCATGAACGCGGATTCGCACCTGCGCGCGCTGCTGCTCGGCCACTCGCTGACGCTGCAGATCAGCGGTGGGGAAGTCGTCCTCGGCCAGTGGCAGCGCATCCTGATGGCCGAGCTCGACGGCCCGCGTGCCCGCACGCTGCGCGCCCAGGTGTTCGGGATTGCCTAGGTGGCGATGAGGGCCCGTCTCCAGCGCGCCGGCCTCGCCGACATCGCCGACAAGCTCGAGACAGCGGACCCGGCTGTCGTTCGACGATGGCCTGCGGCTGTTTCGGACGTCCGACCTGCTGGCCGTGGGCTGGCTGGCCAATCGCGAGCGCGAGCGCCGGCACGCCGGGCGCACCTACTTCAATCACAACCTGCGCCTCGAAGCGACCAACGTGTGCGAGGCGTCGTGCCTCTTCTGCGCCTTTGCGCGCCTGCAAACCGACCGACGCCGGCGCGCACACGATGAGCGTGGAGCAGGTGCTCGGCAAGCTCCGCCAGCGCGCACACGAGCCGCTGACCGAGATCCACATCGTCAATGGCCTGCATCCCGAGCTGCCGTTCGACTACTACCGGGACCTGCTGCGCGGCCTGAAGGCGATTCGCCCCGATATCCACCTGAAGTGCTTCACCGCCGTCGAGATCGCGTACTTCGCCGATCTCTACCAGATGACCGACGAGCGCGTGCTCGTCGAGCTGCGCGCGGCCGGGCTCGACTCGCTGCCCGGCGGCGGCGCCGAGATTTTCGCCGCCCGCGTGCGACGGAAGATCTGCCACGACAAGTGCGACGGCGATCGCTACCTGTCGATCCACCGGACGGCGCACCGCCTCGGCATGCGCACCAACGTGACGATGCTCTACGGCCACATCGAGACGATGGAGGAGCGGGTCGATCACCTGCTGCAGGTGCGGGCACTGCAGGACGAGACTCGCGGCTTCCAGGCGTTCATTCCGCTCGCCTTCCACCCCGACAACAACCAGATGCGCAAGCTGCCGCCGCCGCCGGCGAGCGACACGCTCCGCGTGCACGCGGTGGGCCGCCTCCTGCTCGACAACGTCGATCACATCAAGGCCTACTGGATCTCGTCGGGGGTCGAAGTGGCGCAGACGGCGCTGTGGTTTGGCGCCGACGACCTCGACGGCACGGTGCAGGAAGAGACGATCTACCACCAGGCCGGAGCGGACACGCCGACGGCGCTGTCGACGCAGGCGATCGAGACGCTCATCCGCGACGCCGACCGCGAGCCCATCGAGCGCGACACGCTGTACAACGTCGTCCGAGTGGCCTGAGGCAGGCCCCAGGCCCCAGGCCCCAGGCGCCAGGGCTCAGGGCCCCAGGCCCCAGGCCTCAGGGATCAGGTTCCAGGCTTCAGGTTCCAGGCTTCAGGTTCCAGGGCTTCAGGCGCCAGGCGCCAGGCGCCAGGGCTCAGGCCCAGGCCCCAGGCCCCAGGCGCCAGGCCTCAGGGATCAGGTTCCAGGTTCCAGGCGCCAGGGCACAGGCCCCAGGCGCCAGGCACCTGGTAGTGTCGAGTTGGGCTGAGCAGATGACGCGTCAGGCTAGGGTGTCGCCGCCTCGGGGTGAACGCGGACTCTGTTCGCGATGGGCCGGCTCTCGCCCACGCCCCTGTACCACACGGTCACGAGGACGCCGGGCTTGATGGCACCAGACTCGCCCTCGTAGACAGTTTCGCGTAACACGATCCGCACGCCCCAGGGGTCCGTCTGGTCATTGGCAACGGTGATCGACTCTCCCGGGCGCCAGTCGATGACGGTGCCCGTAATGACCGACCGCCCAGCCCTGCCGCTGTCGGCTACGAGAGACAACACTACGACCGCAACGACCACTGCTACGATCAGCGCGCCACGTGTTCGCATGTGCCACTTGCCGCTAAGCATGCCACGCACAACGAAGGGCCAAACGAAAATCTCGTTAGCACCCACGCCCTCATCGGCATCAGCCGCGCCTTCTGCCCAGGGATGCCTGAGCCCTTCCGCCTGGGGCCTGGCGCCTGGCGCCTGGGGCCTGATCCCTGAAGCCTGGCACCTGATCCCTGGCGCCTGAGGCCTGACCCCTGGCACCTGACCCCTGGCGCCTGGGGCCTGGGGCCTGAAACCTGATACAATTGCTCCTGAACCAAGGGTCGCGCCGGCGAGATGAGCCGGGGGGCGGCACTTGGTTTTTTCGCGTCCGAACTTTGGGAAATTTTTCACAAGCGTGGACGCGAGCCGGCGCCGTACCGCTGATGGCGCCAGCGAGGACATGACCGTGGCCGCAACGTTCCTGCCCGTGTTGAACGAGGTTGAAAAGCAGAGTCTGCACGAACGGCAGCCCCTGCCCGACGCGTATCTCGGCCTGTCCGACGAGGAGATGGCGCGGCGCATTGCCGCGGCGCGCGCGGCGCTCGGCAATCGTCTGGTCATCCTCGGCCATCATTACCAGCGCGACGAGGTGATCCGCTTCGCGGATTACACCGGCGACTCGTTCAAGCTCTCGCGCGAGATCGCGCGGCACCCGGCCGCCGAGTTCATCGTGTTCTGCGGCGTCCATTTCATGGCCGAGAGCGCCGACATCCTCTCGCTGCCGCACCAGCGGGTCATCCTGCCCGACCTGGCCGCCGGCTGCTCGATGGCCGACATGGTCGCGCCCGACCAGCTCGAGACCTGCTGGGCCGAGCTGGGGCAGATGGGCGTGGCGTCGCGCGTCGTGCCGGTGACCTATATCAACTCCGCGGCGGCCATCAAATCGTTCGTCGGCGAGCGCGGCGGCACCATCTGCACCTCGTCCAACGCGGCCGGCACCCTGGCGTGGGCCTGGAAGCTGAAGGAGAAGATCCTCTTCCTGCCCGACCAGCACCTGGGCCGCAACACGGCGTGGCAGATGGGCGTCGGGCTCGACGACATGGTCGTGTGGGATCCGTTCGAGCCCTTCGGCGGATTGACGAAGGACGAATTGGAGCGCGCGCGGTTGATCCTGTGGAAGGGACACTGCTCCGTCCACGTGCGCTTCACCGTCGCGCAGATCGAGGCGGTGCGGCAGCAGTACCCCGGCGTCCGCGTGATCGTGCATCCCGAGGTCCCGTTCGACGTCCTCCAGGCGGCCGACGACAGCGGGTCGACCGAATACATCCTGCGCCAGGTGCGCAGCGCCGCACCAGGAACTACCTGGGCCGTGGGTACCGAGATCCACCTCGTGCATCGCCTGGCCGAAGAGGTGGCGCCGGCGAAGACCGTGCTCTCGCTGGATCAGGTGGGCTGCCTGTGCTCGACGATGTTCCGCGTTTCGCCGAATCACCTGCTGTGGGTGCTCGAGGGTCTGCTCGCGGGCGAGGTGTATAACCAGGTGACCGTGCCGGACGAGCAGAAAAAATGGGCTAGGATCGCATTGGATCGAATGCTCGCGATCCAGTGATCCGACCGCAGCAGTCGTGACAAGGAGAGTTTGCGAATGGCCCATGAGTTGCCCGCCCTGCCGTACAACCACGGCGCGCTCGAACCGCACATCGACGCGCAGACGATGCAGATTCACCACGGCAAGCACCACCAGGCGTACGTGACCAATCTCAACGCCGCGCTCGACAAACATCCCGAGCTCCACGAGAAGAGCATCGACGACCTGATGCGCTCGGTGAACAGCGTCCCCGAGGACATCCGCACCGCGGTCCGCAACAACGGCGGCGGCCACTGGAACCACTCGATGTTCTGGAAGATCATGGCGCCCAGCGCGGGCGGTGCCCCGAGCGGCGCGATTGCCGACGCCATCACCAGCGCGTTCGGCAGCTTCGACAAGTTCAAGGAACAGTTTCAGGCCGCCGGCGTCGGCCGTTTCGGCAGCGGCTGGGCCTGGCTGGTGGACGACTGGCGGCAAGCTCGAGATCACCAGCACGCCCAACCAGGACAATCCGCTGATGGACGGCAAGAAGGCGGTGCTCGGCGTGGACGTGTGGGAGCACGCCTACTACCTCAAGTACCAGAACCGCCGCGCCGACTACCTCGGCGCCTGGTGGAACGTCGTCAACTGGACTGAAGTCAACCGCCTGCTGAAGGGCTGACGGTCCGGCTGTGAATCGTCGCCAGATCCTCGCGGTACTCGCAGCCGGGGGTCTGGCGACCGTCGCGTACCGGGTGTTCGGGGGCGGCGGCGGCATGGTGGCGCGCGGCACGGCCTGGCCGCGAGGCGGAACGCCGGCGCTCACCCCGCCCGGCCATCACTATCGCGTCTCCAAGAACGTCCTGTTCGCCGATCCGCGCGTCGACCCTGGAACGTGGCGGCTGGACGTGCACGGGCGCGTGGCGCGCCCGCTAGCGCTCTCGCTCCACGACCTGCGCGCGATGCCCGCGGTGGAGGAGTATGCGACGCTGGCGTGCATCGGCAACGCCGTGCCGGCCCGCGCGATCAGCACGGCGGCCTGGAAGGGTGTGCGCCTCGCCTCGGTGCTCGCGGAGGCCGGCGTCGGCGGCGACGGCGGGAGCGGACCGCCGGCGGATGTGGTCCTGACCGCCGCCGACAATTACACCGACAGCATCCCGCTCGCCCGGGCGCTGCACCCGGCCACGCTGCTCGCCTACGAGATGAACGGACGGCCGCTGCCGCGCGAGCATGGCGCGCCGCTGCGCGCAATCGTGCCCGGCATCTACGGCATGAAGAACGTCAAGTGGATCGAGTCGATCGAGATCGTGGACGGCGACTTCCTCGGCTACTGGCAGCAGCGTGGCTGGAGCGATCCGGCGCCGTACCAGACGCTGGCACGGATCGACGAACCGCGGCGCGGCGACACGCTCGCGGCCGGCGCCGCCTCCGAGATCCGCGGGGTCGCCTTTGCCGGCGACCGCGGGATCGCCGCCGTGGAGGTCGTCATCGACGGGCGCGCCGCCGCCGCGACGCTCAGCCCACCGCTGTCGCCGTACACCTGGGTAATCTGGACATTCGCATGGCCGGCGCCTGCGGCCGGCACGCACACCATTGCCGCGCGCGCCGTCGACGGCGCCGGCGTGCCGCAGAGTGCCGACTCCCGCCCCAGCTTTCCCGACGGCGCCACCGGACTGCACACCGTTGAAGTGGCGGTTCGCTGACCGGCTCGCGGTGGCCGCGGCCGTGCTGTGCGCGAGCGCGAGCCCGCTCGCACAGTCCCCGGATGCGACGCCTCCGCCTGCGACGGACGCGCGGCACGCGTCCGTGAGCGACGAGGTGACACTCGTGCCGTTCCTGCGCCTCGTCAACCGTGTCGAGTCCTGGTCCTTTTTCGAGCCGCCACCCCCGGCCTCCGGGTCGTACCGGTTGCTCACCAATCGGGCCACGCTGGGCGTGCGGGCGACGAGTCCGCGCGTGGACGTGCGCGGGTCGTTCCAGTACGCACAGGTCTTCGGCCTGCCGCGGCACGCCCAGCGTCCCGGATCGCTTGGTCCAGGGTCGCTGTACTACCAGGCGTCCGGCACGCCGGCCTCATATCAGCTCTACTTCAAGGCGCTGTCGGCGCGCGTGAAGAACATCCTGCCCGGCTTCTCCGCCGAAGCCGGCCGCATGGGCGTGCGATCCGGGCTCGAGGCCGTGTCCGGATCGCCGGCGGTCGCGGCGATCGCGCGCGACCGTCTCGACGGCCTGCTGATCGGCGAGGTCGAGTGGTCCGCGTTCGAGCGCGCCTTCGACGGCGTGCGCGTCGATCTCGACCGCGGCCGCTGGCGTGCCGACGCCGGCGTGTCGTGGCCGACCCAGGGCGGCTTCGAAGAGTCGGCCAACCCGACCATCGACAAGATCCGCGTCGCGTCCGTATCGGTGACCGGATCCCCCACCGGTTCGCCCACCGGGTCCCGGCCGGAGCACCAGTGGCAGGCGTTCGCGGTGCACTATCGCGACACCCGGGACGTCACCGCGCAGCCCGACAACACCGGGCGGCCCGCGGCGGCGGTGGACGTCGGCTTCGTCACGGCTGGCGCGTCGCATCTGGGGGTCTATCCGGCCGGGCGGGGCCGCGTCGATACGCTGCTGTGGACGTCGGTCCAGCACGGCACGTGGTACGGCGACGAGCACCGGGCGTGGAGCGTCATCGCCGAAGGCGGCTATCGGTGGCCGACCGGATGGCGGCCGTGGCTCCGCGCCGGCATTCGCTACGCGTCGGGAGACAACGAGCGGGCGGATCGACGACACGCGACGTTCGTTCCGCCGCTGCCGACCGCGCGGCCGGACCTGCTGGCCGGCGTGTTTCCGCTCATGAACCTCCGGGACGCCTTCGCGCGACTCGACGTCACGCCGCGCGAGCGGCTGGCCGTGCGTGCGAGCGTTCACCAGCTCGCCCTCGCCACGGGGCAGGATCTCTGGTACTCGGGCACGGGTGCGACGGCGCGCCGCGGCAGTTATTTCGGCTACGAGGGACGGCTGGCGTCCGGCGCGCGCAGCCTCGGCACGCTGGTGCACGTGTCGGCCGAGACCCGTGTCGCCGGGTGGTGGACGCTCACGGGCTCGATGGGCGCGATGCGCGGCGGGAGCGTGGTGCGCGGCCTGTTCGCCGGCGATCGCCTGATCGTTGTGGCTGCCGGGAGCACGCTGTCGTTTTGAGTCGGAGGCAGCGCAGTTACAGAGGCGTCGATACCGCCGCCGGGCGATATCGAACTGGCGCTGCAACGGGCCATGGAATGAAGCCATGACGAACATCAGCAAGTTTCGATCGCGGCTGGAGCACAGACCCCGCCTACAGGGACGCTTGGAGCATGTTGCGAAATTAGCTCTCGCGGGTGGCGCCGGACGGGGCGCCCCGGCCGCCGCGCAGGCGCGTCAGCCGTGATCGTGTCTGTCGCGCCCAGGACGCCTGTGGCTGTCCGGCGACAGGTCCCGCCTCGCTGATTTCGTAACCAGCCGTCATGACGCCCTTGGGTGAAGAGTTCGATCTTGCCCGGGCGCTGATCGCGACGCGGATGGCGGCAGGCCTGTCGGATCTATCGGCCGGCCCTGCGCGACGCTGACTGGTACGCATTGCGCAGCTGTTGGAGTTCCTCGTCCAAGAAGGCGTCGGGATCCTTGCTCAACAACGCCTCGAACCGTCTCAGCCAGAATGCAGCCTTGCTCCGGTCCCACGCGTCCTCGACGTACAGCTCCGTCAGGGAATGCGCGATGTGCAGCATCGCCTGCGGGTCGCTCGACCGCTCAGCGATTTCAAAGGCCTCGAGGAGCAACGCCTCGTTCCCGACGGCGCCTCTAGTGAAGTCCGCTCGCGCCGCCAGGATGCTGGGCAATCTGCCGTACTTGTTCTCGAGTTCGCTCAAGTATTCCATCAGTCGGTTTCGACAGGCGTCAGCTTCGCTGTCGTCAGAGTGATTGATCAACTCGGCCACGCGTTCCCGCACGCCGTCCCAGTCAGAATCTGAGATTCCATCAGGCGTTGGCACGTGCGTTCTCCGATGCAGGCGCTGACACAATCGGCTGAAAGGCGCGCTCCCGTCCGGACGGGCGAGGAGGAAGCGCGTCAGAAGAGCTTCACCTCCACCACTTCGCCCTTTTCCACGATGTCGGTCTGCGCCGGAATCTCGATGTAGCCATCGGCCTGTGACATCGACGTGATGTCGCCGGAGGCCTTGAACGCCGGCTGCGCCTCGCCATCCACTAGTCGCACCGTATAGAACTGGTGCCGCCCCGTCGTCGAGACGATGCGCTGCGAGACGGGCGCCTGAATGGTGCGCATCTGGTGCGGCGCCAGGTGTGCCATCCGCCGCAGGGCCGGCACCAGCAGCATGTAGGCGTTCGACAGGCACGACGTCGGGTAGCCGGGCATGCCGAAGACCGCCGTGCCGTCGATCACGCCGAACACGGTCGGCTTGCCGGGCTTGACGGCGATGCCGTGGAAGACAATCTCGCCGCGGCGGGCGATGACGTCGAGGATCAGGTCGCGCTCGCCGACCGAGCTGCCGCCGGAGAACACCAGCAGGTCCTCGCGCTGGCAGCCGTCGATCGCGCGCTCGAGGTCGTCGAGCGTGTCGAGCGCGGTGCGGTACGGCACCGCGACGCCGCCGTGCTCGGCGATGATCGCGCTCAGCGTGAAGCGGTTGATGTCGTAAATCTGACCCGGCTTCAGCTCGGCGCCGGGCTCGGCGATCTCGTTGCCCGTGGAGAGGATGGCGACCGTCGGACGGTCGAAGACCTCCAGGTTGGTGATGCCGAGCGCGGCGGCGGCGCCGATTCGGCTGGGGTTGAGGACGTCGCCGCGGCGGAGGACGGCCTGCCCGCGCACGATGTCGGCGCCCTGCCGCCCGACGTTCTGGCGGGGGTACACCGGCGTGAGGATGCGCACCTGGTCGGTACCGGCCCGCTCGGTTTCCTCGACCATCACCACCGCGTCGGCGCCCTCCGGCATCGGCGCCCCGGTGGCAATCTCCGACGCCGTGCCGGCGGCGACGGCGCGCGTCGGCATCGCGCCGGTATAGATCGTCTCGACCACGCGCAGCGTCTTCGGCTCGAAGCGGCTGGCGCCGAACGTGTCCTCGGCGATCACCGCATAGCCGTCCATGCCCGCCCGGGCGAACGGCGGCACGTCGCGATCGGAGGTGACGTCGGCGGAGACGACGCGGCCGGCGGCCGCGACGAGCGGGACGCGGACCGTCCGTGTGACCGGGGAGGTCGCGCGCGCGATCAGATCGCGCGCCTCGTCGAGCGGGATCGTCTCGCGGATAGGCCGCATCGCTCGCGTCATCGTGTCATCCGCCCCCGCCGCGTCATCGCGACACCTGCTGCACGAGGTGACCGAGCTCGGGGATGAGGAGCCGGGTCAGGGCCAGCCGGACTGCCGCTTCCGATCCCGGCAGCGAAACGATGACCTTGCCGCGGGCGACGCCGGCCGAGGCCCGGCTCAGCATCGCCGCCGGTCCGATGTCCTGGTAGCTGAGCATGCGGAACAGCTCGCCGAAGCCATCGAGCCGTTTCTCGAGCAGCTCGGCGATGGCCTCGTACGGTACTGTCGCGGGACGTGATCCCGGTGCCGCCGGTCGTGATGATGACCTGCACGTCGCCGTCGGCAAGCTGGTCGGAGACCGCGCGGATCACTTCGGCGGGCTCATCCTTCACGATCGTCCGGCCGGCGACGCGGTGTCCGGCGGCGGTCAGCAGGTCGCCGATCGCCCGGCCGCTGCTGTCGGTGGCCTCGGTACGGGTGTCGCTGATCGTCACCACGAAGCAGGTGATCACCGCCGGGGCCGCGGCCTTGTGCAGTTCCTGCGACACACGCTGATTATAGAGGCGCGCCGCGCTCGCGCCATCGGCTGCCGCCCCGGGCCGCGCGGGCTGGGCGCGCTACAATGACCCGCGGATGCGCCTGCTGATGCGCCTGTCGATCGCCGCCCTCCTCGCCCTCCTCCTCGCCGCCCTCCCGGCGGCGCAGGCGCCGCTCGATCGCGACGCCGCGCGCTGGGTGGAGACGACGATGAAGAAGCTGTCGTCCGACCAGATGGTGGGCCAGCTCCTGATGCCGCGGTTCGCCGGCGTCTACACCAGCTCGGATTCCGACATCTACGATCGCCTCGCGCAGCTGATTCAGGAGGCGCACGTCGGCGGCGTCATCGGCTTCGGCGGCGAAGAGCCGGTGCCGCAGGTCCTGCTCAACCCGACCTACGGGCCGATCATCCTCGGCCAGCCGCTCGCGCTGGCGTCGATGCTGAATCGCCTGCAGGCGATTGCGCCCATCCCGCTGCTCACCGCGGCCGATTTCGAGTGGGGTGTCGGGATGCGCATCGAGGGGGCGACGCGCTTCCCGCGCGCGATGGCGTTCGGCGCCGCCGGCGACGAGCAGCTGGCGGTCGAGGCCGGCCGCATCACCGGCGTCGAGGGACGCGCGCTCGGCGTGCACGTGGATTTCGCCCCGGTGGCCGACGTCAACAACAACCCGCGCAACCCGGTGATCAACATCCGGTCGTTCGGCGAGGACATCGGCCAGGTCGGCGTCCTCACCGCGGCCTGGGTCCGCGGGCTGCAGGCCGGCGGCATGCTGGCCACGGTCAAGCACTTCCCCGGCCACGGCGACACCGCCGTGGACTCGCACCTCGGGCTGCCGGTGATCCCGCATCCGCGCGAACGGCTGGAGCAGCTCGAGCTCGCCCCGTTCCGCGCCGGCATCAGGGCGGGCGCCGACGGCGTGATGGTCGCCCACATCGAGCTGCCGGCTCTCGACAAGACACCGGGGCCGGCCACGTTCAGTCACCCGGTCGTCACCGGACTGCTCCGCGACGACCTCGGCTTCCAGGGCCTCATCTACAGCGACGCGATGAACATGGAAGCGGTGGTCCAGATGGGCTCGGCGGGCGAGAATGCGGTCAAGGCGGTACTCGCCGGCATCGATGTCGTCCTCGACTCGCGCGACACGATGGATGCGTTTCGCGGGCTGAAGGGCGCGGTCGAGTCCGGGCGGATCCCGCGCGAGCGGATCGAGGCGTCGGTGCGGCGCATTCTCACCGCGAAGGCGCGGCTGGGGCTGCACCGGCAGCGGGTCGTGAACCTCGACGCCGCCCCGCTCGTCGTCGGCACGCGCCGGCACGCGGCGGTGGCGCGGCAGGTGGCCGAGCGCGCCGTGACCCTGATCAAGGACGAGCGCGGCAGCGTGCCGCTGAAGCTGCCCGCCTCGGGCAGCGTGCTGTTCCTCTCGGTGCTCGACTACCCGCGCGGCTGGCGGATCGCGGCGCCGAGCCGCGCCATGCAGCCAGCCTTGCGCGCGCGCTGGCCGGACCTGCAGTCGGTGGAGATCTCCGACGCTACCACGCCGAACGAGCTCGCGCTCATCCGCGCGATGGCGCCGCGCTTCGATGCGATTGTCGCCGGCGTGTTCGTGCGGGTGTCGTCGAGCTCCAACCGCCTCGACCTGGCGCCGCCGGTGGCCGACCTGCTGCGCGACCTGGTGCGGTCGAGCGAGCGCCGCGGGCAGCCCTTCGTCAGCGCGTTCTTCGGCAGCCCGTACGTCCCGATGAGCGTGCCCGAGCTGCCGGCGATGCTGCTCACCTATGACCTGTCCGATTACGCCGAGGAAGCGGCGGTCCGCGCCCTGGCGGGGGAGATTGCCATCGGCGGCAAGCTGCCGATCGCGCTGCCCGGGTTGTTTCCCGTGGGACATGGCCTGGTGCGGACGGCGGCCACGTCAGCCCCGTAGGCTTCCGCGGCGGATGCTCGAGGGCCTATGCTAGGATCGTAGTTTCGGTCTGACGTCGTCATCGCGCCCATAGCTCAGTTGGATAGAGCGTCTGGCTACGAACCAGGAGGTCGCAAGTTCGAGTCTTGCTGGGCGCACCAATACTTTCCGATTCAATAAAAAACTTGAACATTAGGGCTTCCGTCCCAATCCGTCAGTGACCGTCGCAGCCCGTCAAACTACACGTGGCAGCCCGCGTGGCAGGGTATTCGCGTGGCAGACCGCGTGGCAATCGGGCACCTTCCACCAGCCCCTCAAGCTGAGAAGAATGGAAGCCGATCGCAGCCGACCTCGGTAAAACGGGGTCGGCTGTCTCACCGAGTGGCCGACCGCGGCCGGTAGTAGTCGCGTTTTCCGGAAATCGTTGCACACGCGCTGCACAGCGCCGCATCTGCCCGGCGCGGTGCCTGGGCAGTCAACCCTGCGGGGTGTATCGACGTCCCCCCGGCTTGAGTAGCAGTCGGCTTTAGAGGGAGCGCAAATCTTGCGTCGTCATGGACGATTGCAGATTGACGCCAGGCGCCCGGCGCACCCGGATCTTCCCCATATGTAAACGTTTGTGACGGCGCGAACACTTCCGTCTTGACCTGCGGTTTCGTCCGACCAGTTATTGTCGCGCGGTTTATCCGCGGCGGCGGTGGAGCCCGCTCCGCGGCAAACGGTCTCGCACACGGGGCGCTGAACGCCCGAAAAGCCGGCAACGGTGCGCAAATCCAGCGTCGTCATGACGATCGCAGATTCACGCCCGGCACTCGGCGCATGCGGAATCCTTTCCCGAGATGTAAAGGTTTGTGACGGCGGGAACACTTCTCTCTTGACCCGCGGTGTGGTCCCATCAGTTAATTGTCGCGCGGTTAGTTGATCCACACAGCCGGATTGCCTGGAGAGCTCAGGAGCGATGCGCCTCGGATCCTTTGTCGTCTTCGTGGTGTGTTCTCTTCCTGTCGGCGCTGTCATCTACGCTCAGAACCTGGATGGTAGTCCTGAAGGAAAGAAGCTGAAAAACCCCGTCGCATCGTCGACGGCGTCGGTCTTGGCGGGGCAGCGGACATTTCAAAAAATGTGCGCGTTCTGTCATGGTAAGGACGCGGCAGGAAACGGCCCGATGGCACCGAAGGGCACGAATCCGTCGAGCCTGATCGATGACGAGTGGAATCGCGGTGGCACCGATGGCGAAATCTTCCTCGTGCTTCGCGACGGCGCCGGCCCGAAGTTCGAGATGAAGGGCTACAAGGGCAAGATTCCCGATCAAGAGCTCTGGAACGTCGTCAATTACCTGAGAAGCATCAGCTCTCGCGGCCCATCTGACTGACCCGTGGCCCGGGTTCCTCGCGGCTGCTTGTTGCTGGTTGCCGGTCTATATACCGGCGCGCTCGCGTGCAAGATAGTCGACGCACCTCCTGCCGCCGATCCGGCCGAGGTCTTCACGCCAGCACGTCCCGACGTGGCTGCGGCCGCTCGCGATTTTTTTGGCATGCGGCCGGCGGCAATCCAGCCACTCGAGTTCCCTCACGACGTGCACGTCGCGCAAGGGATGACTTGCACCGATTACTGTCATGAGAGCGCGCCCAAAGGACCGGTCGCCGGTCTCCCAAGCATCAAGACCTGCATGATCTGTCACGCAGCGATCGCGACCGATCGCCCGCGGATCCAGCACCTGGCTGCACTCGAAGCCACGGGCGAAGATTTGGCTTGGCAGCGTGTCTATGGCTACACGAACGAGGCGCACGTCAGGTTCGACCACGCCCCGCACGTTCGGGCGAATGTCGACTGCTCGACCTGCCATGGCGCGATCGGGCAGCAGACGGTGGCGCAGCGAAACGTCGATTTGACGATGGGATTCTGCGTGGACTGTCACACCGAGCGGCGAGCCTCGAACGACTGCCTAACGTGTCACTACTAATCCGGACCTATGCCACCCAGAGGTTCCGATTCCGTGAGTGAGTTGAGCATGGATCGACGGCGGTTTCTCAAAGTAACCGGCGGTGACAGGGGCCGGCGCGGCCCTGGCAAGCTGCGGTCATCCCGAAAACCAGATCATCAGGTTCATCCCCGACGACGAGTTCGTGCCCGGCGTTGCGGTATGGAAGCCCTCGATCTGCCCGCTTTGCCCGGCCGGTTGCGGCCTGAACGTGCGCGTCATGGACGCCGACGTGGAGGTCGTGCGCAACGGCCATCGCGGCGTCGTTCGCGCCGCCGTAGCAAAGAAGCTCGAGGGCCTGCCGGCGCATCCCGTCAACCACGGCGCGTTGTGCGCGCGCGGCCAGGCCGCGATCCAGGTGACCTATCACCCGGATCGGTTACGCCATCCGCTGAAACGATCTGGCGCTCGTGGCAGCGGCCAATATCAGGAGGTCACTTGGGACGAGGCGCTTGCCGAGCTGACCTCGCGCCTCGACGCGTTGACCCAAGCGGGCCGGATGGGCGCGATGGCGTATTTCATGAAGCCGCGAATGAGCGCGCGCGACGAACTGGTCACGCTTCTGCTCGATCGCGTGGGGGCGCCGTCACCAATGCGCGTGTCACTGCTCGAAGAAGACGTTTTGCGACGCGCAAACGCACTGAGCTTTGGCCGCGAACCAGCTCCCAACTTTTGATCTCGCGCACTCGCGATTCGTCCTCGCGTTCGGCGCAGACTTCCTCGGAACCTGGAACTCACCAGTGGCGCCAGGGCGCAGCATACGGCGCCATGCGTCAAGGCACTCGAGGTATCCGCGGAACGTTGGTGCAGGTCGAATCCCGGGTGTCGCAAACGCGGCGCCAACGCGGACCTGTGGGTGCCGACGCTCCTCGGCAGCGATGGCGCTTTGGCGCTGGGACTGGCCCACGTCATCATGCGAGACGGCTTGGCCAAAAGCGCCGTGGCCGGCCGCGCCGGCGCCTTGCTGGAGAGTTGGGCCGAGGGGTTGCCGCAGTTTGCGCCCCCCTTTGTCGAGCGGATCACTGGCGTTCCCAGCGCACGAATCGAGGAACTGGCGCGATCGTTTGCGCAGTCGCCGCGCGCGGTGGCACTGATTGGTGGCGCCGCCCTCGCGCAAAGCAGATGCGCTTTCTCAAGTGCTCGCTGTCAATGCGCTCAATGCGCTTGTCGGCAGCGTCGGCGTCCCCGGCGGTCTCCAGTTCACTCCGGCGCTGCCAGGGCGCCAGAACCTTCCGGCTGATAATGGCCGCCGCGTGACCGCGGCCAGCGAACCCGCCGTCAACGACCTCGCGGCTTTCGCGGCGGAGATGCTCCGAGCGACGTCGAGTCCAATCGACGCTGTGCTGGTTGATGACGCGAACCCGGTATTTTTATCGCCGAAGTCGTGGCGAGTCCGAGAAGCACTTGAACGGGTCCCATTCATCGCAAGTTTCGGGAGCTTTCTCGACGAGACCAGTATTCTCGCGGACCTGATCCTGCCCGATCACTCGTTTCTCGAATCGTGGGTGGACATCGTTCACGAATCGGGGACGACCCGTGCCGCCGCCGGCGTCGCGCCGCCAACGATGCGGCCGCTGCATGCGACACGGTCCACACCCGATGTGCTGCTCGAGATCGCAAGACGTCTGGGCAAGCCGCTGCCATGGCAGCAGTTTGAAGACATGCTCCGCGAGCGGTTTGCCGCGTTGCCCGTCGCGCCGGACGTTGGCGATGGTTGGGCGGCCGCGCAGGAACGCGGCGGCTGGTGGCAGGACACCTCGCTGCCCGCTGCCGCAGACAGACCCGCATCGGCTGCCTTACCTTCACCAGTCAGCTGGGTCGCGCCGCAATTCGACGGGGAGCCTGGCGAGTTCCCCTTCCATCTTCTGCCGTGTGCATCAACGGCGTTTTACGACGGTTCGACGGCCCACTTGCCGTGGCTACAGGAAATGCCAGACCCGCTGACCAGCGCAATGTGGAGCAACTGGATCGAGATCAACCCCACGACCGCCGGACGGCTGCAAGTGGCCACGCACGACATCGTCAAGGTCGCATCGCGACATGGCTCGGTCCTGGCCCCCGTTCTGGTCACACCTGGTATCGCGCCCGATATCGTGGCGATGCCGATTGGCCAGGGGCACGAGTCGTTCACCCGCTATGCGAGCCAACGAGGCTCCAATCCGATCGCGATTCTCGCGCCCGTGACCGAACCGCGAACGGGCGCGCTGGCATGGGGCGCAACACGCGTCCGGGTGACACGCGTCAGCGAAGGGAGCGGCGAGTTAGTACTGTTTGCGGGCAGTGCCGTCGAGCACCCGCACGAGCATCGATGATGTCCGTTGAGCAGAGCGCAAGTTCGTCGACCGAGCTCCGTCGCGTGCGCTGGGGCATGGTGGTCGATCTCGATTGGTGCACCGGTTGTGCCGCGTGCGTCACCGCGTGTCACGCGGAAAACAACATCCCAACCGTCGGTCCGGAGCAGGCGGCGCGGGGACGCGCCATGCACTGGCTTCGCGTGGAGCGGTACTGGGAAGGCGAATTCCCCGACGCGCGGCTGAAGTTTCGACCGGTCATGTGCCAGCATTGCGATGCCGCGCCGTGTGAAGCGGTGTGCCCAACCTATGCGAGCCATCAGACTACGGAAGGGCTGAACGCGCAGGTATACAACCGCTGCATCGGGACGCGCTACTGCGCGAACGCCTGTCCCTATTCCGTCCGCTTTTTCGAATTCTTCAACCCACGTTGGGACAAGCCGCTGCATCTGCAGTTGAATCCCGATGTCTCGGTACGCGAAGTCGGCGTCATGGAGAAGTGCACCTTCTGCGTGCAGCGCATCACCAGCGCCAAACGCGAGGCGAAAGCGGAGGAACGTGCGCTGCGTGACGGCGACGTGACGCCGGCATGTGCGCCAAGCGTGCCCAGCCGGCGCGATCGTCTTCGGCGATCTGAACGCGCCCGAGGTCGAGTCGCGCGATTGTCCCGGTCGCCACGCGGCACGAGGCTGCTCGAAGAGCTGGAACCGAGCCCAAGGTCACGTTACTTATCCAGACAGACCGAGGTATGAGACGGGACGCGAACCAGCGCATCGCCAACGATCTGCTGCGCCCCCTCGGTCGCACGTCGTGGCGCTTCTACGTTCTTGTCGCGATGCTCGGGAGCATTGTGTTGATGGGCGCCGTCGTTTGGATCGCCCAGGCCTACCACGGCTTCGGCGTGACAGGCATTCGGTCGCCAGTCTTCTGGGGTTTCTATGTCACGAACTTCGTGTTCTGGATTGGCATCAGCCATGCGGGAACGTTGATTTCCGCGATCCTGCGGTTGGTCAACGCGCGCTGGCGCCGACCTGTCACGCGCTCGGCGGAGGCGATTACGGTCTTCGCCCTGATGATTGGCGCTATGTTTCCCATCATCCACCTTGGACGGCCATGGCTCTTCTTCTGGCTGGTGCCCTACCCGAACGATCGCCTGATCTGGCCGAATTTCCGCTCGCCGCTCGTCTGGGATTTCTTTGCCATCACCACGTATCTCATTGGCAGCTCGCTCTTCCTGATCCTCCCGATGATTCCCGATTTCGCGCTGATTCGCGATCGGTCGTCAGGATGGCGCCGCCGAATCTACGGATGGCTCGGACTCGGCTGGCAGGGAACGGCAAAGCAGTGGCATCGCCTCGAATCGGCGATGCAGATCATGGCCATCGCCATTCTACCGGTGGCGGTGTCCGTCCACACGATCGTCTCTTTCGATTTTTCGATGGCCGTCGTGCCAATGTGGCATTCGACGATCTTCGGGCCCTACTTCGTCGCCGGCGCCATCTTCAGCGGCATCGCTGCGCTCATCCTCGCAATGGCCTTCCTGCGGCGCTTCCTCCATCTCGAGGAGTACCTGCACCCGGTCCACTTCGAGAACCTGGGCAAGCTTCTCCTCATGATGAGCCTGCTGTGGACCTACTTCGTTGTCGCAGAGCGTCTCACTGTGTGGTACGGCAACAATCCGGAGGAGATGGCTGTCTTCTGGGCAACGCAGCGCGGCCGCTACGCGCCACTTTACTGGACTATGGTGGTGTGTAACTTCGTCGTGCCGTTTGCGCTGCTGTCGATTCGTCGTCTCAGAACGATCGTCGGGTGCGTCGTGGCGTCGGTCAGCGTGCTGATCGGAATGTGGCTCGAGCGCTTCCTCATCATCGTGCCCTCCCTTGCCCACAAGGCGCTCCCGTACAGCTGGGGGACATATCAGCCGCAACCCATCGAGATCATCATCACCATCTCGACGTTCGCCGCGATGGCGCTGCTGTTTGCGCTGTTTGCGAAGTTCATTCCCGTGATCTCGATCTGGGAGCTGAAAGTCGGCGAGCATCCGCTGCCCGCGCTGACGCCACAGGAGATTGCCGATCAGCCGCTCTGGAAGGTCACTCCATGAAGGCGCGACGCAGTGCGGGTGCCGTCTACGCGCTCTTTCTCGATCCTGACGCCGTTCAGCGCGCTGTCGACGGCCTCTGCGCAGCCGGCGTCTCCGCCAGCGAGATTGTCGTCATGTCATCCGAGCCTTACGAGGAGTACGAGTTCAGCCATCGCGACTCGGCAACGTGGCTGCACTGGATCGCGGCGGCCGGCGGCGTCGTGGGTTTGGGAGCGGCCACGGCGCTGCTGGTGACCACCCAGAACGCATGGCCGATTGTGACCTCGGCGATGCCCATCGTCGCGTGGTGGACGAATCTCATCATCATGTTCGAGTTGACGATGCTGGGCGCGATACTCGCGACCGGGGCGACGTTTCTCATTACCGCGCTGGCGCCGGGCCGCAACCGCTCGCGGTTCTATGATCCGCAGGTTGCCGATGGATACATCCTGGTGGGTGTCGCACATCCCCAACAGGGGGTTCGCATTGCGGAAGTGCTCGCCTCGATGGGCGGCCGAGTCAACGACGCGCACGAGGCATGAGGGAACCCTAACGTCCGTGGGCAGGCAATTCAATCGTAAAGCGTGCCCCATGGCCATAGATGCTTTCGCAGTGGAGGTGGCCGCCGTGGCTTTCAGCAATTGACTTGCTTATGGCCAAACCAAGCCCCGCCCCTCCGACTGCGCGCGACCGCGACTTGCTCGCCCGATAGAACCGCTCGAAGATGTGCGGAAGGTCCTCCGCTTCGACACCGGGTCCCGTATCGGACACCTCCACGCGGGTCATCGCGCCTGTCGTCGTGATCGAGCACGTCACGATTCCGCCTGGAGAACTGTACTGAACCGCGTTGAGACAGAGGTTCGAAATCAGCTGTCGCAAACGATGCGGATCTCCATAGACGGTCGAGGCCACCCCATCGACGCGCAGGGTGATGCCGCGTTCGGTGGCGATGGATCCGACGCCCGCGACCACCTCCTCCACGAGACTCTTCACGTCGACCGGCTCTCGCGGCGGCTCGATCGCGCCGACGTCGGCCCTCGCGAGCGTGAGTAGACCTTCGACGAGCGCTCGCATGCGCTGCGCTGCTGTCAGGCAGGTGACCAACGACTGCCGATACTCGCCATTCGCGCGCGGTCGCGCCACCGCCCACTCGAGCTCAGCCATCAATAAGGTCAGCGGGGTTCGTAGCTCGTGCGACGCGTCTGCGGTAAAGCGTGTCTGACGTTCGAACGCCTCCTGCAGGCGATCGAAGGCCCGATTGAGCGAGGTTGCCACGGCGCCAAGCTCGTCTTCCGTGCGGGTGACATCGATCCGTAGGCCAAGATTGGACACGGACATCGCCTCTGCCGTGTCAGCAATTCGTTTTATGGGCGCGAGCGCTCGCCCCACCAGAAACCAGCCGCCTCCCAGCGCCAAGGCCAGCGCGACCGCGGCCGCCGCCGCAAATCCGAGCACGGCTCGCCACAACGCCGAACGGATCTGAACAAGGGAGTCGCCGACGAGCACCAAAGCGCCGTGGTCGCCGGCCACGATCACCTCACGATGACCGTCCCGGCTCCGGATTTGCACCGAGCCCGGAGATCGTGGGTCGATATCGGGATCAGACCGATCGATGAGCGCGCCCGCAGTGTTCCAGAGTGCATAGGACGGACCGCTCTCACTCAGCGTGAATTCCGCGAGATTCGGGTCCGTGAGATTGACTTCGTATTGTCCGCGGCGTCCAGATTGATTGCGCGCGCCAGCAGCCGGGCCCGTGCCGTGAGGCGGGTGTCGAGATCCTGAAGGGCGGACCGCCACACGGTCCACACGGCGACTGCCGCAAGGTTACCAGGACCGCCACCAGCACCAGCGCATACCACGCGAGGAGCCTCGATCGCAGGGACCTAAGCATCGATGATGTAGCCGGCGCCGCGGCAGGTCCGGTATAGACCGTGTCCCGCTTTCTCCGAAGGCTCGCCACGTAGACGTCCACGAGATTCGACATGCTGTCATCGCGGTCGTCGTAGATGTGCTCGTACAAATGGATCGCGTCACGAGTGTGCCTCGGTGCAGCGCGAGAAACTCCAGCACTCATACTCCTTCGCGGGGAGGTCGACCACAGAGCCTGCACGCGTGACGCGTCGAGCGCTGGTCTCGATTTCCAGGAGTCGCCGACCCGGATGATTGGCGCGGGAGATCCAGCGGCGCGTCGGATCAGGGCGCGGATCCGCGCCAGCAGCTCCTCGAGCGTGAACGGCTTCGTGAGGTAGTCGTCTGCGCCGGAGTCAGGGCACGTACTTTGTCATTCGTTCCATCGCGCGCGGTCAGGACAAGCACCGGCGAGCGATTGCTCCGGGCGCGGAGCCGGCGCACAACCTCCCAGCCATCGACGATCGGCATCATCAAATCCAAGACGATCACGTCGTAGGCAGTCGTCTCGGCGCGCCAGATCGCGTCCTCGCCATCGGCTGAGACGTCCACGAAGAACCCCGACTCAGCCAGCATTTTGCGGAGGGTGGCTGCGAGATCCGGCTCGTCCTCCACGACAAGTATGCGCATGCTCAATCCTGTCCATCGCCTCGTCCCCGCTCTCGAGGTGGGGCCGGCGCGACAGTCAGATCGTCAAACCAGGCAACCGAGTCGCTCGTCGTCCAGAGTCCGACCGCACCGGCCTCCTGCCATGTGCGATCGCGTGCCTCTCCTACCGGAACGCCGTTGATCAGCAGCCGCATTCGCGTGCCCCGATGTTCGACCTTGAGCCAGTGCCAGGAATCTGCCTGGAGCTCTAGCTCGTCTTCACTCTCCAAGCGCGTTCGATTGCCTGCCACGACGCGGTAGATCCGCACATCCTGCGCGCCGCGCCGGAGATCCAGCCGCGCGAGATAGTAATTGTCGGCATCGCGGTAACGCCACACCACGCCAGCTGAACGCGCGCCTTCCACCAGCCGAACGCGTACCGACAGCACCACATCGGCGAACGCGGGACCGTCAACCACCGCCAATTGCACACCAGGCTGACCGCTGTGCAGCTGGCCGAGGACCCCGTTGGTCCCATCGCGTGTGACGGTCCATTGACTGCCTTGAATCCTTGGGACTGCTGGCGAAGAGGAAGCCGGGCGGTGGCCGGCCAGCCGGGAGAATCGTCGAAGTTCCATGCCGCGCGCTGCGCGACGACCGTTCCTGCTGTGGTGAGCGAGAACATCAGGGCCGAGATTGCAGTGCCCGCGCGCCGTAGCCGTCTCACGCACGATCGCGCAGGGATCATCGCCCCACACCAAGCCAGAACGTTGCCTTGATAGCAAACACACTATCGCCCCTCGACTGGAGCGACCCCAACAGATCGCGCAGCCCCACGCGATCCGCCCGTACCTTCCGACTCGTTGCGATCCTGCTGCCAGACGACGTAGAGCGTGCTCCCAGGCCGCCACTCCCACCGTAACACCAGATTAGTGCGCAAGGACACGACGTTGAAGTCACGGTTGGCAAGCGTGAACCGGCTGGCGCCGTCGGTCACCCGCAGGCTTCCGTCAGACTCGACGACCGCTTCTGTATCTTCTGTTCCGTATACGCGGCGGGCACGGCTACCAGGCGCGGCGAGTTCTCCGAAATTGTAATAACGGCCGCTCGCGGCAAACGGTTCGCCGTAGAACTCCAGATTTAGGTCGGGCTTGAACGCGTATGCGAGTCGGAGCTCACTCGAAAGGGTTGTCCGGTCGACGAATGCGAAGACAAAGCGGCGTCCGAAGGTCTCGGCTCGGCCTCCGTCGAGTGTCATGACGTACTGTTGGTCATCGACGCGCCGCTCGTAGCGAGGCCCGACCGAGAGTTGCCAGCGCGGGGTCGGTTGCACCGTCAAGTCCGCGTTGATTCCAAAATCAGATCCCCCGTCTTCGTTGGCGCCGTACTCCAGGCGAACATTGCCGCGGGTTGTCGCGGCGTCGCGGTTGCTGACCTCAAGGCTTGCCGACCAGCCACGAGGGGTCGCCATGGACGGGCCTCCCCGCGTGAGGCGCTGATCTTGCGCAGGCAGGTTCAAGTTGATGCCGATCTCCGTGCTCCAGAAATTGCTCCACGTCACTTCGACCTCGGAACGCACCTGGTCTTCCTGAAGATCGCGCTCGTAGTTCCACCGGCGATCACTCTGCAGGCTCATCGAATAGTGTCTGAACAACAGGCCAGGCTGCGTCTCGCGGTACTCGATCTCGGCAGACGCCGCGATCTCATCCGCGGCCGACAATCGGCCCAGATCGTTCACCTCGAACTCTGGCGAGACGAACCCGATCGCGGCTTCCCACAGCCAGTGGCGTCCGCTCCTCCGCTCGGCGGTCAGGCCGCCCTTCACACCAGTCATCGACGTGCGAAGGGGATTGTACGTGACGTGCTGTCGGTCCGGACGCTGAAGGTAGCGGGCACTCGATCGTTGGATTCTCGCGATCGCCGGCGCCTCACCTGCCACATGGCTGACACCGAGGTTCAATCCAAGTTCGTATTCACCCTCCTTGAATCGCAGCAGCGAATCGCCACTGGCGCTGAACGCGTCCCTCGTCAGGAGCGAGGCGAGTCCATCGTCGACCCCGAGCCCGCGGTGCAAGGCTGTTCCGATGACCGCGACCGTCGAATCCGGCTGGCCCGAATTCCTGCTGCATCCGGCCCACTCCATAGGACGTCCACGGTCCCACCTGCACGCGGCTGAGTGTCGCGCTGGGAACGTCGAAGGTGCGTGCGGATTCCGCCGTGCTTACGGCGCCCAGCAGACCGAATCGAGGTACCTGTTTGCAGGCGTCCGGTGAGTTTTGCGGCGCCGAGCGTCGTGGTCGTCGCAGGATAGTCCACGAAATCACCTTCTGCGGATCCCGCGGGCCGCGCGCCAATGCGGCGGGAGTAGAAGTATTCGGTGTCGTCTGACCATTCGTCCGACTCTCGTCCGGCGAGCAGGCGACTGCCCTCGAGAAAGAATGGCCGGCGTTCGTCAAAGAACGTCTCGAACGCCGTGAGATTGACCTCCACGGGGTCGGCCTCAATTTGGCCGAAGTCGGGATTGACGGTCGCATCCAGCGTGAGGTTCGGCCCCAAGCCTATTTTCATGTCCAGTCCAGTCCGTCCCAGCAGGCCACCGTCGAAGGGGTTCGCGTCATCGCGCGCGGCAGTCACTGACCAGGCACTCGCCACATAGGGGAGAAGTTCGATGCGGGTGGTCGGCTGGATTCCAAGGATGCCGTGGAGTTCCCCGAATCGCGACGCCCAGCCTCCCTCGGTTCGGCGCACGAGCGACCAGGCGACCTCCTCGTTCCGCCCAGGGATCAACCGGTAGATGTTCAATCCCCAATTCTGTGCGTCGACATTCCTGAATCTGAGCTGGTCGAACGGAATCCGCAACTCCGCGACCCATCCGCCCTCGTCGATGCGCACGCGCGCTTCCCACACCGGATCGAACCCCCGGTCTCTGTTGGATCGGTCATCATCGGGATGATAATGGTCGAACCGCACGCCTGCGGCAGTTACCCCAAAAGTGTACGCGGTGCGCCGGTCGAGATAGGTATCGAGCGACACGAACATATGTTCCGCCTGCTGCGTGTCCTCGTCCCGCCGGCTCATGGGCGCCTGAATGTCTGCGGGAGTCCGAGTCGACATCCGCGCTCCGACGAACAACGCGCTTTCATCGTACAGGAACCTCACGTCCATTGGGTCAGTCGGCGAAGCGCCTTCGAGGGGTTCAGTCTGGACGAAGTCAGTCACGGGTGACGCCAGCCGCCAGACTTCGTCATCCAAGTTGCCGTCGACGTGGACCGATCCGGTCGGCACTCGGACGGCGGTGACGCGCTTTTGACCGTCGACAGATTGAGCGGAGCTCGGGTGCGTCAGCAATGCGAACAGCGCGCAGAACAGCCACGTCCGCACCGCGGTAAACCGCCACGCGAGTAGACCCGAGACTGGGCGCTTGCATCGAGAGCAGTCGGCGTGCGACCGATGGGCAACCATGCGCGCACTTGTAGCGCAACAATGATGAAGAGGGGATGAAGTCGCCTGCATCGGTGGAATGTGCTTGCCGCCGATGATCTGTGTCGCCGAGGCCCACAGCCCCGGAGGGGATCACGGGCGGCCGCGTCACGCCTCATAGCAAGGTTGCAACAAACCTTTACATCCCGGGCTCTCGCCGGCGCGTCACAATTGCACGTCATCCGCGTAAAGTGTATCGCCCACTCCGTCTGTCATCAGCCGACGTTCCAGGCCGTCGTTCGAAGAGCAAACGCCAGCCAGGCTCAGGCCTTGGATTGAGGCGACTGTTCGTCTCATGCAGTAGTGTCGTAATCCGGGCGCGCTCCCTCGTGACCGTTGTCTCGGCATTTGTCCTCTGTCAGGCGACTATAAGCGCGGCACAGTTGAGTGCCCGCACACTGCCTGACGCCATCGCCACTCGACCAACGCAACCCGAAATCGTGAGTGGGGATCACCAAGGCAGTGTCACTGTCCGCGCAATTCCATTAACCACCGCGCTCCGCACGGACGGACGACTCGACGAGGAAATCTACACTGTGGTCCCCCCCGTGACTGGCTTCTTACAGCAGATCCCGAAAGAAGGCGCGGCGGCAACCGAGCGTACGGATGCGTGGGTGCTCTTTGACGACGTGAACCTGTACGTCTCGGCGCGGTGCTGGGATTCGGCGCCACGAGCGCAGTGGGTCGCCGACGAGATGCGCCGGGATAGCGGCCAGATCGGCCAGAACGACACGTTCGGCGTGCTGCTCGACACGTTTCATGATCGGCGGAATGGGTTCTTGTTTTTCACCAATCCGCTGGGAGCGCTGGCTGATCAGCAGATCACAGACGAACGTTCGACTGACAGCGACTGGAATCCTATCTGGGAGGTGAAGACCGCGCAGTTCGACGGCGGCTGGACCGTCGAGATGCGAATTCCGTTCAAGTCGTTGCGCTATCTCCCCGGGCGGGAGCAGACCTGGGGTATTCAACTCCGGCGGGTTGTGCGCCGACTCAATGAGTGGTCGTTCCTCACCGCCGTACCAATCTCCGCTGCCGGGCGAGACGGCTCGGCGGGCATCGTTCGCGTCTCGGCAGCCGCGACCCTGGTGGGCCTCGACGCACCGTCGGGGAGCAAGAATCTCGAGATCAAGCCTTACGGGATCTTTGGCGCTTCGACCAATCGCACCGAAGACCCGCCCGATGCGAACGATTTCACCGGCGATGCGGGCGTCGACTTGAAATACGGAGTCACCCAGAATCTCACCGCGGACGTGACGTGCACAACACTGACTTTGCGCAGGTGGAGGTGGACGAGCAGATTGTGAACCTCACTCGTTTCAATCTCTCGCTTCCCGAGAAGCGCGAATTCTTTCTCGAGAGCCGCGGCATCTTCAGCTTCGGTGGCGGCGGTGGCGGCGGTGGCGGCGGCGCGCCGGCTCTGTTTTTCAGTCGCCGGATCGGACTGGATCGCGGTGGGGAAGTCCCGATCGTCGCGGGCGGTCGCCTGAGCGGCAAGGCCGGCGCCTATAGCATTGGCGCGCTGAATATTCAGACCGACGATGCCCCGACCTCAGGCGCGCTGGCGACCAACTTTACGGTTCTGCGCGTCAAGCGCGACATCTTCCGGCGCAGCGCGATTGGGGCTCTTTTCACACAACGCTCGCGGTCCACGGTGGCCAATGGCTCCAACCAAGCCTACGGCCTGGACGGAAACTTCTCGTTTTTTCAAGACTTGAACTTCAGTGGGTACCTCGCGAAAACGACGACGCCGGGGCTTCACGGCCGCGACCTGAGCCACCAAGTCCGGTTCGATTACCCCGGTGATCGTTATGGGGCCACCGTCGAGCAATTGCAGATCGGGACGAACTTCAATCCCGAAATCGGCTTTCTTCGCCGCGAGAACTTCCGCCGGGACTTCGCGGAGGTCCGCTTTACGCCCCGGCCCACCTCGCTCGCGATGATTCGCCAGTTCACTTTCGAGGCTAACCTTGACTACACCGTCACGGCTGATACGGGCAAGCTGGAAACGCGGCAGCGGGTCGGAAGCTTCGAGATCGAGTTCGAAAACAGCGACCGGGTCGAATTCGACGTCGTCGATGTTCACGAGCGGATCGACGAGCCCTTCGGCGTGAGCGGTGGGACGGTGGCGGCGGGCGAATACGACTTTCGTCACGTCGAGGTCGTGTACACCTTTGGTCGTCAGCGGCCAGCCAGCGGCTCCGTGTTCCTGCGTCGCGGCAGCTTTTACGCTGGCGACATCACGGTCCTGGAGGTCAACTCCGCCCGTTTGTCGCTCGTTCCCGGCCTCGTCATCGAGCCAAGCGTGTCGCTCAACTGGATTGATGTTCCTGCGGGATCGTTCGCAACGAAACTTGTCCGGACCCGTGCCAGCTACTCGTTCACGCCACGCGTCTTCTTCAGCGTGCTGCTGCAATACAACATGAGCACCGACGCCCTCAACGCCGCCCTTCGCCTGCGCTGGGAGTACCGGCCGGGGAGCGAACTCTTTGTCGTGTTCACGGAAGACCGCCACTTCGAGACGACGGATCTTCGAAATGTGCGAGTGAACGATCGTGGTTGGGTGGTCAAAGTGAACCGCTCCTTCCGCTTCTGATCCCTCGCCAGCGAATCGACGCGAGCCCAGGTCCTCAGGGCTGTGTCCCTTAGATGTGAAGGTTTATGGCGTCCGTTACACATTCCGATGTGCGTGCCTTAGAACCTCGGGAGTCCGTCCGGCGCAGTGTTTCGGCAGTGCCTGTGTGTGCTCACAGTGTTCTAACGTCCTTCGATTCGATGAACGCGCTCGCGCAGGCACTCCGCGGATTTCAACAGACACACGCCCGACAAATGGGGCGAACCTTTGCGGTGATGGCGGCGTTGTTGAGCTGCATCTGGCAGGAATGTCTGATACGGCGGTTACTGGGGAAGGGGTTGAATCCATGAGTCTCTTTCGTGGCAGCAGGGTGCTCGCACTGTGGGTCGTGACGTGTTCTCTGTTGATGAGCGCGCCGATCTTTGCGCAGGGCACCAGCACAATCAGCGGGCGGATCCTCGATCAAAGCGATGCCTGTGATTTCTTAGGGCTTTGCGTCGAAGTACTCGAAGGCGGCATACGTCGTTCCAACGAAACATTGCGGTTCGTCTCAGGACGGTGGGCTTGATCCGATTTCGTGGACACGTTCCGAAAGGTGGATACGATGTCCCGCATGGCGAAAGACGCACTGGGCCGGCGAGCCCGGCGGCGGTTCTCTGAGGAGTTCAAGGACGGCGCCGTGCGCGCTCGTCCTGGATGAGGGCAAGACGATCGGCGCCGTCGCTCGCGAGCTCGATCTGACGGCCTCGGCCCTGGCGCAGTGGGTCACCCACGCACGCGCGGAGCGCACGCAGGGCAAGAGCGGGCTGATGAAGGAGGAGCGCGAGGAGTTGGCCCGGCTGCGCAAAGAGACTCGCGAGCTCCGCATCGAGCGCGACCTGCTGAACAAAGTCTCGGCCCTCTTCGCCAGGCACCAGGCGCAGTCTTCGCGACGATCGACGCGGAGAGGGCCACCGTTTCCGTACGGACACTGTGTCGGATGTTCGGCGTGTCGCCCAGTGGGTTCTATGCGTGGCGCACCCGATCCGAGTCGACACGGGCGCAGGAAGACCGCCGGCTGAAAGTCCTGGTGCACGCTTCGTTCACGGGAGGCCGCGGGTACTACGGCAGCCCTCGGATCTACGACGACTTCGTCGAATGGCACGAGCCCGTGAGCCGGAAGCGGATCATTCGGTTGATGCAGGAGGAGGGGCTGACGGCCCGCGTCCGCAAGCGGTACAACCTCGGTGGACACCCCAAAACCGGCCATCGATCGACAGCGCAAAACCGGCCACCACAGACGGGCGACCGAGACGACGGGGTTTTACTTCGTGACGCCCTCCGGACGCACGTCGGTAGCGACTTTCGTCCGCCAGCTGCGGGGGCCACACTTCAGCACGTGCGCATGATGTAACAGACGATCGAGCAGTGCGGTGACGGCCGCCGTGTCACCGAGCAGCTTGCCCCAGTCGTCGACGGGCCGATTCGACGTCAGCAGCGTCGAGGCGCGCTCGTAGCGCCGCATGATCAGCTCGAGCAGGTCTTCGGCCGCGGTGTGGGCAGCTGGCGCATGCCGAGATCGTCGATGATGAGGAGGGGGGCCGCCGTCAGCTCCGCGAGGAGCGTTTTACGGGTCCCGTCGATGGCCGCCTCCGCGATCTGATCGATGAGGTTATGGGCTTCACGATAGATCACGCGGTATCCCTGGTGAATGGCGGCCTGTCCGATCGCCTGCGCGAGGTGGCTCTTCCCCGTCCCTGGAGGGCCGAGAAAGAGTGCGTCCTCACGCCGGCCGACAAAAGCGGCCGGCGCCAGGTCGAAGACGAGCGAGCGATTCATCTTCTTGTTGAAATCGAAATCGAAGCCATCGAGTGCCTTGCCGGCGTCGCGGAAACCCGCCTGCTTCTGGCGCCGGTCGAAGAGGCGGTCCTGTCGGCGCTGCCGTTCGTCGCTAACGAGCATCGCGACCAGATCGAGCGGCGTCATGCGCTCCGCCTGCGCATGCTGCAAGCGGGTCGGGAGGACATCGGCGATGCCGGAGAGGCGCAGCTGGCGTAGCGCGCGATCGAGTTCGGTGACGGTCATGTCGGGTCTCCTGTCTTCTGGTCAATGAGGGCGCGATAGCGTGTGAGCTCGCGGATGAGGGGATAGACCTGCGTGAGGGTGAGCGGGAGCGGGGGCCGGCGGTCGACGTACTTGCGGATGAAGCGATAGGACAGTACGCCGATCTCGACGGCGGCGCGCGCGGCATCGGCGACCACCGCGGGTCCATGCTTCTTGGCCAGGGCCAGGATCCCGAGGATCTCGCGCACGCCATGCGCGCCGTGGTGCGCCTGGATATGGCGGCACACGGCGTCGACGTGCGGGCCGGCCGAGGCCGCGCGCGTGAGCAGCGCAAGCGTCGAGAGCGGCGTGCGCGCCGCGCGGTCGTCATCGTGGATGCGATGATGCCCGCGCGCGGTCCGCAGGTGCTCCCGGAGCAGCTGGCCGGTCTGGGGATCCAGCAGCCGGACGTGGAGGTCATTCCACTGCACGTGGAGGCATCGCCCGATCCAGCCGGGAGGCGCCCCGTAGAACGCGGCCTCGACTTCGACGCAGCCATCGAGATGAACCGTGCGCGTCCCGAACCGGTAGTCGGCCCAGCGGGTTTCCCACTGATCGAGATACGTCTGCGCCGCGCCGAGACTCTCGAAGCGCTGGCCCTTCAAGGGGCTCTGCTGCGCGTGCCGCACCCCGGCTTCCACCTTGCCTTTGCGATCGGGATGGCGGACGCGACACGGCAGCGCGACCACGCCGTAGTGCGCCAGCACCTCGCGATAGAGCGGATTCAGCGCGGGATCGTAGACATCGGGCGTGAGCACCCCTTCGCCGAGATTGTCGAGGACGACGACCTTCACGGTGCCGCCCAGGCGACAAAACGCCCGCTCATGGAGCTCGGCCCAGATCTGCGCGCTCGACCGCCACGTCAGCAGGCGCACCGCCTTGCGCGAGTAGCCCAGCGTGAGGACGAAGAGCCGAGCGCGGCGGTACTTGCGCGTGAGCGGATCGCGCACCATCGGCCCATCGCCGCCGTAATCGACCTGGGCCTCCTCACCGGGACCCGTGGTGATGACGACGCGCGCCTCGACCGGCGTGGCCGCCTGCAGCGTCCGGACGAAGCGGCGGACACTCGCATAGCCCGGCGAAACCCATGACCATCAATCAGGTCTTGCCAGATGGCCATCGCATTCCGGCCGCGTGCCAGCGCCTCGATGATCACCTCGCGGTAGATCGCGCAGGCGCTAGTCTGGGGCGCACGCGTCGGCCGCGGGTCGGTGGACACCGGTGGTGTGGTAGCCGGGTTTGCCGCCGACGGGTCGGTCGACACCTCCCTGTGATGGCCGGATCTGGCGGCCACGCCCGCGGCCGGCCGCCTCGCCGGCGCACGGGGATACCGGCGGCCTTCAGGTAGGCGCTGATCGTTTCGGCGGACGCCCGTCGCTGCTTCAATCGCGCGGAGGGACCGTCCGAGAGCGCCGAGCGCACGAATCTGATGCTGCTTCGCTGAGTCCAAGACGTTGCTCATAACAGCGGAGAAACCAGAAGTCCCTCGCTGCAGTCAACGTCTCGGCCGTCAACCGTGGTGGCCGGTTTTCAGCTGTCGATCAGTGGCCGGATTTGGGTGTCCACCGGGGGGTACAAAGGCACGACGATGAGCGATCACGATCAGCCCGTCGCCGCCAATCTGTTGCAGCAGGAGTTCACGGCCGAGCGGCCGAATCAGCGGTGGGTCGGCGACACCAGCGAGTTGCGCATCGGCGACACGGGAAAGGCTGTACCTGGCTGTCGTGCTGGATTTATTCTCGCGGTTCGTCGTCGGTTGGGCGGTGAGCGCCGTCAATGACCGCCACCTGACCATCAAGGCCCTCGCCATGGCCGTGAAGCGACGCTGCCCGGCGGTCGGCTTGCTGCATCACTCGGATCAAGGGTCGACGTACGCGAGCGATGATTACCAAGCGGTCCTCGAGGCCTCTGGCATCACGTGCAGCATGAGCCGCCGAGGCAATTGCTACGACAATGCGGTCATGGAAAGCGTTCTTCTCTACCGTGAAGAACGAAGTCGGGGAGCGGTACGAGAGTCACGGCGAGGCCAAGGGGCAGTTGTTCGACTACATCGAAGTGTTCTATAACCGGCGGCGTCGGCACTCGTCAGCAGGGCGAATGAGCCCAGCCGCGTTCGAACGAAGGATGCACTCACGCAGCGTAGTTAAACCGTCCACTGGATCGGATCAAGCGCAGGAGGGATGAGGAGGGTTCCAGTCGTCCAAGGCTTTGCGCCAACCGGCAGCGGCCGCTCGCCACGCTGTGCAATCCAGATCCGATTCGGACTCTCGGCGTAGCCGCCGCCGCCCGATCCCCAGGTAAATCTAGCGTGCTTTACACCGTCTGGTCCGTCCGGCAACGGCTGCGGCCAATTCGGGACGACCTCGTAGTCGCCCGTGTCCACCTTGAACTCGCCCCGCCCCTTTCCCTGCTGAAACTGAAACAGTTCGGCGGCGGGCATGCTGTTGCCACGTGCGACGGCCAGAAGCATTACCAACCCCAGCGTCATGACAACCAGGCCGAAAGAACTCTGTACGCGCATCGTCCACTCCGTTCCGCGGTCGTTCCAATGTCCTTGATCCTGGCAGTCTCGTCGCGCTCGCGTTGGCTCGCACGATTTCGTCGAAGCGATCGCTCAACCGCTCGACCGTTCGGGTTAACTCTTACCATGTGCGTCCGATGAGCCAAAGTAAAGGTTTGTGTCGCCTTTGCCGCCACATGCCACAACATTGACATGTCCTGCGATTCCACTGTCTACGTGGAGCTGCGCTACTGCCCGCCACGTATAGAATGCGGTCGAGGCAATCGGCACTACCGTTGATGCACCGAACCAAGATGTCTCGATTCACGCCTTTCCCCTTCGCCGCGATGTGGCTCTTGGCATGCTGCTCTGCAGCGCCTCAGGACGAACCAAAGCAGGTCGTTCGCATTGTGACTGGACGTGTGGGTGGAGCGCACCATCAACTCGGTTTGGCCCTGACGCGCTTCTACAACGACAGCGAGCTCGGCATCGACGCGTCGATCCGGTCCACCCCCCCGCAAAGCGTGATGCTGAGCGCGCTGGAAGAAGAATCCGCGGATCTGGTTATCGCGCGCGCAGACATCGCCTACGCCGCTGTACCAGCGGGGCACGCAGCTCGCGCCTCGACCGCATACCAATCTCAGAGGGATCGCCGTCACCTTTTCGAGCACGCTGCATATCGTGGTCGGGAAGGCCAGTGCCATCGAAACGCTGAGCGATCTTCGC
Source organism: uncultured Acidobacteriota bacterium (assembly GCA_963707795.1). Lineage (GTDB taxonomy): Bacteria > Acidobacteriota > Vicinamibacteria > Vicinamibacterales > UBA2999 > JACCSI01. The sequence goes on from OY970174.1 coordinate 4,903,569, forward strand.
AGTAAACGCGTTGGCTATACGGCGCCGCCAGCCGAGATGACACCCACTGTTCGACTTCTCGATCTGGTTAGCTCGAGTGGCGCGTTTGATCCCTACGGGCTGCAGTCCGTGGGGATGAATCTGGACGAGATGATCGCAGCCCTGGCTGCGGGCACGCTCGATGGCGGCTTCATGCTGGGTAGCGACCCGGCCCCGGTGCTCAGCCAACTCGAACAGGTGTCTGGTTTCCGCCTGCTCGAGGTACCTCCCGATGCGGCGACGAGAATTCGTGCGCAGTACCCGTTCTTCAAACCGGTGCTTGTGCGGGCCGGCACGTATCCGGACCAGGACCAAGACGTCAGGACAATCGGCGTCGACAACCTGCTTCTGTGCCGAGCAGAGTTGGACGAGGATCTAGTCTACGAGCTGACCAAGGGACTGTTCGAGGTGCTACCGGAGATCGCGCGGATTTTCAAGGTCGCGGCGGACGTCGATCCGGAGCTGTCGTCCGCGACACCGATTCCTCTTCATGCCGGCGCCGCCCGCTACTATCGGGAACGAGAGTTGTTGAAGTGAACGGCAGATGAACCTGTCACGCGTTCTTCCGACCCGTCCTGCCATGCGGGGAGCCGGGCCACTGTTGCTGGCCGCAGCCGTCTGCGCGGCAACGGCGATGCTAGTGTGGCAGGGATACCGGGCTACCGAGCAGTCCAAGCGGAGCGTTCGGCTGCTGCTGGAGGGCCGCGCGGCCGAACAGCTTTCGTTGCTGCGGGCCGGGCTGGTCCAGGACATGAAAGGCGCCCATGCGACGGTGCTTGTCCCGCTGACGCCTGGCCAACTGGTGCTGGATCCTCCTTACGATCTCGCGGACGCCTTCGCCCGCGCCTTCGCGCGGTTTCCTTATCCCGAATCCTTCTTTGCGTGGAAGGATACGAGCGATGGCGCCGGTCTCGCGTATCTGTTCAACCGGGTCGATCGTCCGCCAGCCTGGCACGAAGCGACCCGGTTGCTCGGGCCTTATCCGGTTGACGTGGTACGCGATCCATCAGCGATCCACGGCCTGGTTAACGAGGCTCGTCGGCAGGCCGGCTTCGATCACCCATTTGCGGTCTTCGAAACCGAGGTCGGCGGCGTGCCGTATCAGGTCGTCGTGAACTTGCTGTACCGCGGCGACGATCGGAACACACTTTTCGGCTTGGTGGGCTTTACGGTCAACCTGGATTGGGTCCGGCGGGTGTACTTCCAGGAGCTGATACCCGAGATCGCCCGTATCGGCGCGGACCCGCTTGAAGTCTCGTTGCAGATCTTCGATGAGTCCGGCCAGGTAGTGACGTCGACCCAACCTGAGGACCCGAATATCGCGATGACGGAACGATCGTTCCCGCTGGTCTTCGTCGATCGCACGCTGCTCGGAAACAGCGACGCGGAACGGTTGCCGATCCGGATGTGGACCGCACGCGCGGGCACGGCCCGCCACAGCCAGTTGGCAGCTCTGACCACCTCGACGAAGATCACCTTCGCGCTTATCTCGCTCGCCGCGGTCGTCGCGCTTATTGGTGTGCTCGTCACCGCTCGGGGCGTCCGTGCCGCCGCCAAGCTGGCAACGATGAAATCTGATTTCGTGTCGAGCGTGACCCACGAGCTGAAGACGCCCCTTGCCTTGATTCGGCTCGTCGCCGATACCCTGGTGCAGGGCCGGTACGATTCTTCCGAAGCGATTCGCGACTACGCGAGCATTCTCGCTCAAGGAAGCCGGAACCTGACCCGTCTGATCGACAATCTACTCACGTACTCTCGGCTCAGTAAGGTCGGCGATGCGTTCACCTTCGAGCCGGCTGACGTCAGCGAACTGGTCGAAAACGCACTGGTGCGCTTCCAGCCGATGTTGACAGAACGACAGTTCACGGTGGACCTCGACCTTCCACCCGATCTGCCGGAAGTGCTGGCCGACCGTCCCAGTCTGTTGCAGGTGCTGGACAACCTCTTTGACAACGCCATCAAGTTTTCGCCCGGCAGGCGTGTTTTGCGCATCCAGGCGCGCGCCGTCGACACTGTGGTCACGCTTAGTGTCTACGACGCTGGCATTGGCATCCCTCCTGAGGAGGTGGACCGTGTGTGCGAGAAGTTTTTTCGCGGCCACGGGGTGAAGATTGCCGGAAGCGGATTGGGCCTTGCCATCGTCCGACAGATCGTGGAGGCCCATGGCGGCCATGTCACCATTAACAGCACGTTCGGGATGGGCACGCAGGTCCAAGTCATTCTGCCTGCCGTGAGGGCATCATGAAAAAGCGGCTTCTCGTTGTCGAAGACGATGCGTTGTTGGTGCGCATGTTGCGGGACAATCTCGTCTACGAAGGCTTCGAGGTGGATTGCGCGAGCGGCGGCAGCGAGGCGATTCAAAAGGCACGCGCGGTGCGACCCGATCTTGTTCTGTTGGACCTGATGATCCCGCCTCCTGACGGCTTCGAAGTCTGTCGTGTGCTTGGGAATGAACGAGAGCGGCTGCCGATCATCATCCTGACGGCGCGCACTCAACACGAAGACAAGGTACGCGGTCTCGAGCTGGGGGCGGACGACTACGTGAGCAAGCCGTTCGCCCTCGACGAGCTCTTGGCTCGCATCCACGCCGTCTTGAGACGCACTCAGCGCGCAATTGAGACGCTCTCTCTGGGCGACACGGTCGTCGACTTTGGGCGAATGCAGGCCCTCAAGGGCGGCGTCCCACTGGTCTTGACACCGCGGGAGTTCGCGCTCCTGCAATACCTCGCCGAGCATACCGGCCGAGCGGTGACCAGAGAAGAACTTCTCCGGAGCGTCTGGGGATACGAACAGACGACTCTTACGCGCACCGTGGACAGCTTCATTGCACGACTTCGGCGGAAGATCGAGCCCGACCCTCATCATCCCCGGTTCATTCGCACATTGCACGGCGATGGCTACGGTCTCACCCTGACCGTCGAGGCATAGCGACAAGTACCGTACCCCCTGACGTTGGTCCCCAAAGCCGGCGCGAGAAATCGGGCGGCCACGCGACGCTCTTGACTTCGCGACGGGTGGACCCGCCGACGTTGTCCGGTCACAAACTTTCACAACACCGGGAGTGAAAGCGACTGATACTCCGCCGAAGACACTGTCGTCATCACGCAGTTTCGGGGGAGGTTTCATGGGGTTTCCACAGAAGACGGCACTCTCTGGCTTCGTCGTCTTGGGGTGTCTCGCGTATGTGGCGTGCTCCTCGCAGGTAGCAAGCCAAACCCCCACCGCGACTGGCGTGACGGCGTTTGAGGGAGCGCGGCTCATCACCGGAGATGGCAGCGCGCCGATCGAGCAGTCCATCTTCATCGTTGACAACAACCAGTTCACCCGCATTGGTCGATTGGGTGAAGTAGAGGTGCCGGCGGGCGCGGCGCGCGTCGACTTGACGGGCAAGACCGTCATGCCGGCGAAGGTCGATATGCACGGCCACCTCGGATTTGAGAACGTGGTCGCCGGGACGACCGCGGGAGAGAACTTCACCCGCGAGAATCTGATCGAGCAATTGGAACGCTTCGCGTACATGGGATACAGCACCGTGGTCAGCATTGCCGATCGCGTTGAGCGCGAGGTTATGCCCGGCGATACGTGGGATGTGTTCCAGAAGGCGGGGCGTCTCGACGCGGATCAGAAGAAGCGCCAAATGCTCGGTGCAACCCTCGCGGGTAAGCGGGAAGGCGTCCCACCGGTTGGAACGCGCTGGCCATGGGGCGACGTGCCTTTGCGGGTGCGCGACGAGGTGATCCCCAATGCGGCGCTCTTCAAGACAGCGGGCCCGGCGATCTCCTGGCCCGGCGCCGGTGCGCAGGGCCATCCCGCGAGAAACGTCATCCCGTACGGCGTGACCACCGTCGCGGAGGCGCGCCGTGCCGTCCAGGACTACGTGAAGATGAAGCCGCACTTCATCAAAATCTGGATGGACGCCCGGGAAGCGGATGGCGGCGGCGATCCGGCGTTGCGCACGATGCCGCAGCCGGTCTATGAGGCGGTTATCGACGAAGCGCGAGAACACGGGGTCTACGTGGCGGCGCATACCGTGACGCTAGAGGATGCGAAGGGGCTGTACAGGGCTGGCTTGGTGGGGTCCGTGCATGCGCCCGTGCGCGACGACAATCCAATGTACGGCGACGAGGAATTGCTCTCGATCATTCGGGATCGGGCCGCGAAGGCAGGTGATCAGCCGCTGTGGTTCGTGGAGCCCGGGGTCACGGGTGCCATTGCCCCCGAAGCATTCGACGATCCACTGCTCTCAGAAATGCTGTCCCCCGACCAGGTCGAAAAGCTCCGAGCGCCAGTCAGGAAGCGCACGCCGGAGTCGATCGCGCGGGCGCGCGAGCAGGGCTTGGCGAAGAGCGAGGAAGCCAGGAAGCTCATTGCTGCGGGCATGCTGCTCGTCTTTGGCAGCGACAACGGATCGGCGGGGCGCGGCTTCGGCTGGATGGAGCAGATGAAGGCGGAAAGCTGGGTGACCGGCGGGAACTTTACGCCGATGGAAGCGATTGTCATGTGGACAAGCAACGGCGCGCGCGCCGGGAAGCTAAACACGGGGAGGGTAGAGACGGGCCGGAGCGCCGACTTCATCGTCCTCGACGCGAATCCGCTCGATGACATCGCCAACACTCGACGGATCAACCGCGTCTACCTACGCGGGCAGGAAGTTAATCGTGCGGCGCTGCGAGCCAAATGGCAAGCCCAGTGGAGCCGCCGGACAGCAACGCAACAGTAGGTGTGCAGCGTCGAGGAGAGGTGGGGGACGAGCAACAAAACTGGAAGGAGAAGGGCGCCAATTCTCGAGTAATGCAGGTGCGACCGTGGGAGGTTCAGAATGACCCCGAAATTGAGCGTTACGCAGTTGGTGCTCCGTTCGCTCGCAGCAACAGCATTCCTGTTCTCAGTCACCGCCCAAGTCATCGCCGGGCAGACGGGGACGGGTACGGTGACGGGGAAGGTGATCGATTCGAGTGGCGGCGTCCTTCCCGGAGTAACGGTAACGGCTACGAGCCCTGCCTTGCAGGTCCCACAAGTAACGGCCGTGACGACCGCAGACGGGGATTATCGCCTGAATCCGCTGCCGATCGGCACGTATACCCTGGTTTACGAACTCGCGGGATTTCAGACCAGCAGGCATGAAGGGATTCGCCTCACGGCAGGATTCACCGCTCGGGTGGATGTGACGATGAGTGTGGGGGCGCTCGAGGAAACGGTCACTGTGTCTGGCGCATCGCCGTTGGTGGATGCCGCATCAACCGCCGCCTCGACGCAGTTGACACGAGAGACCCTTGAGCTGCTTCCCACCAGTCGGAGTAGCTATCACGGCGTCTTGATTCAGACTCCAAGTGCACGTCTTCCGGCCAACCGTGTTGATGTGGGCGGGTCCCGGTTTGCCGACTCTCCGCGGTTCTATGCCATGGGGCAGCTGGGCGATTCCTGGCATTCCGTTGAGAACATCATTGCAATGTCGCCGGCCGACAACCCCAGTGGCAACTACGTCGACTATTCGGCAATGGATGAGACAGTCGTGAACCTTGGAGGCCATGCCGCTGAGACCCCGAACCGTGGCTTGGCGATGAACGCGCTCATCAAATCGGGCGGCAACGACTTCAGCGGCACAGCCTACTGGGCTTACACCGGCGAAAATCTGGAATCGAACAACATCACTGAGGACCTTAGACGGCAGGGCATCAATGAGGGTGATTTCGTCGCGCTGCGTGACGATCTCAGCCTGGATCTGGGTGGTCGGGTGGTCCGCAACAAAGTGTGGTTCTATACGGCGTTTCGCAACCGCCGGCAGCACGATGAGAGTCAGGTTTGCAGCAAACCCGACGGCTCGCCCTGCACGCAGCACAATCGCAGCCGGTTTTTCACCGTAAAAGTGACGAGTCAGCTCGACGAAAAGAACAAGATCATCGGCTTCACGCAGCCCCATTGGCGCAACCGCACTGGCGGGGGAACCCGGACGGCGGCGTGGGAGACGGCGACAAAGCGGCTTGGGTTCGAGGGCACTTGGAAGGGCGAATGGCAGTCGGTACCGACGAGTTCGCTCGTTCTCTCGGTGCTGGGGGGGAACTGGTGGCTGCGTTCCGGCGACTACAGTCCCGAGATCACGACGGCGGCTCCGGCGTCTGATAGCTTTACGGGCTTGTCCTGGGGGTCAAGCACCGAGATTGGGAATCGCAACCCGCAGGACCGCTACCAAGTCCGCGCCAGTGCCGAGTGGTTCAAAAACCAGGGAGCTGCCGGCAGCCACAGCCTCAAGGTGGGGACGGATCTCTTTTTCGCGAGAGCCGAGCGGGGTGCCCTTTCCCGCGGGGAAATGGGCAACTACAACCTGCTCTTCAACAACGGGGTTGCCGACCAAATTACGGTCTTCAACAACCCGGTCACCCCAAAGCAGCCGATGCGGCTGTACGACTTCTACGTGCAGGACCGCTGGGCCCTCGGGCCGAAGATCACTCTCAACCTCGGCGCCAACATCCACAATCAGTCGGCGACCATCAATCCGGGGAACGCATGCCGCGAGGCAGCCGACCCGCCGGGCCACATCCTGTTTCCGGCCCAGTGCTTCGCGGAGGATTCGCCACCCACGTTCCGGAATATTGCGCCACGCGTTCACATGTCGTACGACGTCACGGGGCGGGCCACGACCGTCATCAAAGGCGGTACTCGCGCTATTACACGCCGTTGCTCGAAGACGACCTGCACATCGCGAACTTCAATACGATCGGTGACGGCCAGTATCGATGGCGGGATCTGAATGGCAACAGGGATTACGACGCGGGTGAAGTGATTCTCGATCCGAACGCGCCGAACTCGGACTTCATTTCAGTCATCCTGCGCGGCGGCGACGAATCCTACGGGTTCGGGCATTTCAATCCCGACCTCACGCAGCGCTACCACGACGAGCTGATGCTCTCCTTCGAGCAGCAACTGGCGAGCCAGTGGGGATTGCGTATGAGCGGCATCCAGTCGTGGGCCAAGAACCAATGGCGAATCAACAACCCGCTGAGGCCCTATGACGCCTACAACATCCCGATCACGAATCCGGATCCTGGTCCAGACGGCGTTGTCGGGACGGGAGACGACACAGGGGAATTTTTCACCTACTGGGACTATCCGGCAAGCCTGAGGGGCTTGGCGTTCCAGGATTCGGAGTACGTGAACGACGACTCGGCGAATCGACGCTATACCTCGTTCGAAATGTCGGTCGTCCGGCGTTATGCCAACAACTGGCAGTTCCGGACGTCGTACAGCGCGACCCAGAAGAACGAGCCGTTCGGCACTTCCGAGAATGTCGCCATCGCCGGCCTGGATCCCAACCGCGAATTCAACGTCGCCTTCGTCAATTTCTGGGAGTGGTCGTACCGCGCCTCCGCCTCGTATCTGTTCAGGGGCGGGATCTTGGGGGCGGTCAATTTCGACCACCGGAGCGGAGAGCCTTGGCAACGGAACGTCCAATTCAGGCGGTCGGGCGCCTCGATTCCGACGCAGGTGCTGAATGTCGAGCCGAGGGGCAGCCGCCGAGCGCCTCACCTCAATATGCTGGACCTCCGCGCGGAGAAACGATTTGACCTGTCCGGCGGCCGACGGTTGAACGTTCGCGCCAATCTCTATAACGCCATGAACGTCAGCACTCCGCTGGGGATCCAAGGGCGCTCGGGTCCGAATTTCGGGTTTGTCACAAGCATCCCGCCGGGGCGCATCCTCGAGTGGAGTGTGGGGTACAGCTTCTGACCGTCGCACTAAGGCGTCGGTAAGGCTTTGCGAAATCGGCCGGCCCGCTCGCGATACCAACGCGAGCACGCCGGCCGCCAATGCCGCACAACGAAAGCGGCCGACGGTCAGGTTCCAGCGAGGAGACGCCCATGCGGCATGTGTTCCCAGTCGGAGTGCTCGTCCTGGTCACCGCCACCACCCTCGCAGTGTTGGCGGGCCCGGAGATGGTATCTGGCCAAGCGCCCTCGTCGACGGCCGCGCCCACCAAGCATCCGATGCTGGGAGGTCCCTACGGCCGGGTCAAGCAAATCGTGCAAGACGTCGAGCAGCCCGTCGATGGCCTCATGGTGCAGCTCATCTCCAAGGACACGTCGATTCGGACCACGGTATACACGAACGAGGCCGGACGATTCGAGTTTCCCAAACTCCCGACCGGCGATTACGTGCTCCGCCTGGCGCGCCCGCTGGAGTTCTTCCCATACGTAATGGAGTCGATTCGCATAGACGGAGCGACCAAGCTGCCGGACATTGAAGCGAAGCGACGATCGGAGGACAAGTGGGTCCCTCCTGATGCCGATCTCCTTGCCCAGCTGACCGGTTCCGAGTGGCTCTTCAACGTGTCGGGCACCGGCCACGAGAAGCAGGCGTTCACGGCCGGTTGCGGATTCAGCTGCCACGGTGGGGAACGCGCTTTCAATCGGCGGTACGACGAGCGCGGGTGGCGCCTCATCCTCGATCGCATGACGAATCACGGCCAGCGGATTCTGATCACTACCAACCCCCGAAAGGGGTTGACCCCAGAAGCGGAGATGCTGGCGAAATGGCTGGCAAGCGTGCGAGCGCCCGATTCCGCGACGCCGAATATCGTTCCCTTTCCCCGGGCCAAGGGTCCTGCGACACGGGCCATCGTGACGGAGTACGAGCTCCCGTGGGCCACGACGAACGTGCACGACGTATCCGGTGATGCAAGCGGAAACATCTACTTCACCATCAACCGTAGCCCGTTCATCGGCCGGCTCGATCCCAAGACGGGCAGGGTAACGGAGTATAGGATTCCGGACGGACCGGACCCCCCAAGAACGATCCACGCGACAGGTACACGCGCGCGGACGGCACCACTTCGTCGCCCACTGGGGTTTTCCACACCAACCCGCCGGGCGTCCATCCGGGGCTTCACTGGTTACAGGTCGATCACCGCACGGGTCGTGTCTGGTTCACGGAAACGTGGTCGCGGAGCCTCGCGGTCCTGGATCCAAAAACCGGAGAGGTCCAAAAGGTGTTCACGGGCATGCAGGGCAACAACGCACTGTCGCCCGACGGGCAGTCCGTTTGGCGAACCCACAAGGGGAAGATCCTGCAGTTCGACACGAAGACCGTCATGCAGACGGGTATGCCGGTCAAAACATGGGACCTGAAACGAACGCAAGCGACCTATGGGAATTTCCTCAGCCCCGACGGCAGATATTTTGGCGGAGGTGCCGGGTGGATCGTGTGGCTCGACATCAAGACGGGGGAAATCCGTGAGGTCCCACTGGAGTACGGGTCGGAGAATGGGCGCGGATCTTTCGACAACGAGGGCAATATCTGGACGGGAACGGACACGCTGAACAAGTACGACCCGAAGACCAACGCCGTCACTATGTACTTTCCCCCCACACCGTATTTCACCGCCTACTCCACGAGAGTCGACAAGAACGGTGAGGTCTGGTCGGGTCAACAGCAATCGGGCCGCGTCTTCCGATTCAATCCAAAGACACACCGATGGATTGAATACGTGATGCCCAATCCATGGAGTCACGATTTCAACGCATGGATCGATAACTCGACGAGCCCGCCGACGTTCTGGTACGGCGACCAGCATGGGTACATCGTTCGCATCCAGCCCCTGGAGTAGCCGGAAAGGGAAGGCCGATGAGCGCCTCGAACTTCTTCAAGTTGTTACTCGTTCTCCTCGTTTTCGAGGCAGGGCTTCTGCTCTACGTCGGTGACTGGAGCGGTGCCCAGGTCTTTGCCCAGAGCGTCAGCTCGTCCCCTCAGCCGGCCCCGGCGGAGGCGAAGGGAAAGTACGCCGACCCGTACGACCGTGGCGCCATGCTGTACGGGTATCAGCGAATCGGAAAATCGGGCCTGGAACGCGGTCAGGAGATTTATTACCTGCGATGTTGGATGTGCCACAGCGAGTACGTCATGGCCACCGACCCGATGCCGGCCCCATCGCTTCGCGATGTGTTCAAGCGTCGCGACGCGCAGTACGTTGAGCGGATGATTCGAACGGGGAGCGCACGCATGCCCCGCTACACGCGGGAGACCCTGACGGACGAAGAGGTGAAGGACCTCGTGATGTACCTCGAACAGAAGTGTGGCACCTTCCCGACCGGGGGCGGTTGTTTTGACGAGCACAACCCGCCGCCAAATCCCCTATATCGGTTCCCCCGAGATATCGCGCCGACGAGTCTCGCGCCGAAACCGGGAGGGAGATGAATCGCGACCGCCGAGTCTTCATCCCGGTCCGCGAGCACATCACCGAGCTGCACTGCTCGCGGAAGTGTGTGCCGGTCGGCGGCGCCGGGCGGCGGCGGTCGTCACGTGTCGTAACAGGTCTCTCCTCACGTCTGGATTGCTGATTTTCCAGACACACCCGTCGATGAAGTAGTGGTGGATATTCACGGCGGCAACGAGCGTCGCCCCCGCGAATGCCCAATGGTCCGCCTGCAGTCGGCCTGAGGCAACGAACACGAACCAGCCGGCTACCAAGAGGAAGCCAAAGTAGCTCAGCATGTGCCATGCCACTGGACGCCTGCCTCGGTTCACGTTCAGCTCCACGCGTGCTGGGAAGATCAGGTACTGGAGCGCGTGCCCTAACTGCAGAAGGAACAGCCCCCCGAGGTGGCCGCGCTGATAGTTCACGTACCCAATGTACAGAGCCAGAAGGGGCACGACCATGCGGAGGGAGACGGGGCGTCCGAGCCGGCGCGAGATCGCGACAAAGGTGAGGACGGCCGCCGCCATCGCCAGATGGGCCGCGTAGCTGACTGTCGCGTAGACGGGCTCCACCAAGGGCTCCAGGAAGGGGAGGAAGAGCTGGTAGAGGGGAACGTGATGATGATACGTGGCGATGTGCCAGCCCAGAAATACGTAGAGTGACCGCGCGCAGCACCCGGCGCTCGCCAGCCGTCGGGATTGCGCCCGACAGGTACCCGAACGTAGCGATCATCCCCCACGTCTGGCCCGTATAGTGAACGGCCAGGTAGGTGCTCGCCGCGTAGTCGACGACGTAGTAGTAGGGGGTCAATGCGCGGCGTGACAGTCATGGCGTAGACGAACGTGAACACTACATAGGTGATGAGTACCGCGGGCAAATAGATAGCCGCCCAGCTGTACCGCTCGACCATCTCACGCCGCTGATAGAGCAGTCGGTACGACGCCATGAAGTGCGGATAATTGATGAGCACTTCCAGCGAGAGGACGAGCGTTCCCGTCATGGGCACGTCGACGGGAACCCGGAAGATGAGGACGGCGGCGAGGACGACAACCGAGGCGCCACCGACACAGACAAGATCAATTCCCGGTGTCAAGATCGCGGGAGTCTTCATCGGTTCTTCATCGTTCGCAGGTCAGGATAAGGCGACGAGAGGCGGCTGCGGACACGAATCGCCCATCCGGGCGATCGAAGATTGCAGAATGATTGGTGATCGACGAACGGTAACGAATCGATTGCGGACAGCCAACAGCGAGTTGCGAAGCGAACATTACGTGGCGTGGGAGGTCGTGCTTCGTGACGGCGCGGCCCGACTTCTGGGCGCTATAGATGGTCCCTACGGCATCGACCGAGATGCCTTCCTCACGCCAGTAGACACGTTCTCCAAGTCACAAGATTTTACAATGCGGCGAGTGAAAGCGGCTCATACTTCGCCCGCTGGAAAGTCGTCGGTCGCGGGCGTCTGGGCCCTCAGACGTTCCGGGAACATGGAGCGTTATGAAATACGCACGAAATCCTCTTGCCTTCGCGATTCTCGGCGTGCTCGTGCTGCTCGCCCCAATAGCCCTCACCGGCAACGTGAACGCCGTCGTCGAGGAGCAGAGCGGAGAAGGATCCCGGCGCACGCGTGAAGCTGCCGCCGCCGCCAAAGAGCGGGAGGAAGAAGGACCCCGGCGAATGGGTGGTTATGAAGTGGTCGAGAACTGGCCCAAGCCAATGCCTGACACGGACCTGTCCCATAACGGTTGGACGTGGGGATCGGGATGCGGCGTGTGGGCCGAGAGCCCAGACAAAGTGTGGATCTGCCAGCGCGGCGAGATAGAACTGCCAGCGGGTGCGAAGCCGTGGACGTTTGCCGGGCTGCTCAATCCGCCGAGAACGAATACGGGCCGGTGGCCGTACTCGGGCAACGACCCTGGTTACAAACTGCGCCGGCATCACATCATCTTCGCGGTCGATGGTCAGGGCAATACGATCGAAGAATGGTTGCAGCATGACAAGTACTTGGCGCCGCCGCAGAAGTCAGGACCCGGTTCCGTGTCGCGAGGCCCGCACAAGCTGCTGATGAACCCCAACGATCCCGAGAAGCACATCTGGATCGTGGACGACGACATGCACGAGATCAACATCTTCACCAACAGCGGCAAGCTGGTGAAGACGATGGGTGTCAGGGGCGTTCCAGGCCGCGGCCCCAATAACTTCAATCGGCCGACCGATATCGCCTGGCTCCCGGACGGCACGTTCTTCGTCGCTGACGGATACGCCGGCACGCGTGTCGCGAAGTTCGACAAGAATGGCAAATTCCTCTTCGACTGGGGGCAGCCACCGAACAACCCCGACAATCCGATGCCGAACGAGTTCTGGTCGGTTCACAGTATTGGAATCAGTCGCGACCGCCGCGTCTTCGTCGCCGATCGCGAGCACAGTCGGATGCAGGTCTTCGATGAGAATGGAAAGTTTCTCGACATGTGGCCGACCGGCCACAAATCGCGAGTGTACGCGCATTTCGTGACCGACGACGATCACGTCTGGCTGGCAGACGGTTACACGAATCGACTGATCAAGTACGACCTGAACGGCCGATACATACTGGAGATCGGCGGGCCGGGTGCTTTTCCCGGTGGCTTCGACGGAGTGCATCAGATGCACGTCGATCAAAAGGGCAACTTGTACGTGACCGAAGTGTCGAACGACCGCTCCCAGATGTTCCGCCCAGTGGCAGATGCTGACCCTGCGACGCGTCTCGCCCCGCAGGCCGTGGTACGAGAGCGCCCACAATAGCGTGAACAGAAACTAAGGTTCGCTCAAGGGAGCCATAATCCATGACCGCAACGACATCTGTACGAATTCGAACTGTCGACTGGCGCCGGGTCGCAACGCCGGCCATGTGGGGCTTGATGCTGGCCTTCTTCCTGATGGTACCGGGTAGCGCTTTCGGCCAGGAGTACGTCCTCGTTCCCGAGCGGCAGACTCACACTGACGTGAAGCAAGGCTCGTCGTCTGGCTCCGTCGTCCTGGTCCTCGTTCCGAAGGGAACAGCACTCCCGCTGATCAAACGGCAGGGAGAGTGGATTCAGGTCAAGCTGTCGCCCGAGCTCCGCAAGACCGGAATCCCGATGCGGCGGTACAGAACGAGGATGCCGGCTGGGTTCACGAGTCAACGGTGGAAGTGCGTAAAGGCACACCGCCCGCGCCACCCCAACAGCCACCTCCGACTCCGGGCCAGGAACACGTGCGCGTTCCCCCACGGCAGACGCACACCGATATTAAGCAGGGAGCGGGGTCCGGTTCGGTCGTTCTCGTTCTCGTTCCGAGTGGGACGGTCCTGCCCGTGCTCAAACGGCAAGGCGAGTGGATTCAGGTCAAGCTGTCCCCCGAACTCCGCAAGGTCGGGATCCCCATGCGCTGGTACAAGAACGAAGAAGCGGGGTTTGTACACGAGTCCACGGTGGAAGTGATCAAGTAATGAAACGCGTCGCGGTCTGGCGAGTGGACTCTTCGGCGTTGTTGCCGCAATCTCGCGCGATGGAGCATGTATGAAGCGTGTACGAATGTCGGTCGTTTTCTCGGTGCTTGCGGTGTTGGCGTTGCTGGCGTCGGTGACCATCGAGAGCGCTGTCACTCAGCGGGCCAGCCAGGCCAAAGGCGAAGAGGGACCTCGCAGAATGGGTGGGTACGAGGTTGTGGAGAACTGGCCGAAGCCGCTGCCCGATACCGACCTCTCGCATAACGGCTGGACTTGGGGATCGGGCTGTGGCGCGTGGGCCGAAAACCCGGACAAAGTGTGGATCTGCCAGCGTGGCGAGATTGAGCTTCCGCCGGGTGCCAAGCCGTTTACGTTCGCCGGCTTGCTCACGCCGCCCAGGACGAATACTGGGCGGTGGCCGTATTCAGGTCGGGATCCTGGTTACAAGCTCCGGCGGCATCACGTCATCTTTGCCGTCGACCGCGAGGGCAAGACGATCGTCGAATGGTTGCAGCACGACAATTACTTGGCGCCGCCGCAGAAGTCAGGACCCGGTTCCGTCTCGCGAGGCCCGCACAAACTCCTCATGAATCCGTACGATCCTGAAAAACACATCTGGATCATTGATGATGACATGCACGAAATCAACGTTTTCACGAATAGCGGCAAATTGGTGAAGACGATGGGCGTGCGGGGTGTGCCGGGACGCGGCCCAAACAACTTCAACCGTGTGACCGACATCGCGTGGCTGCCAGACGGCACGTTCTTCGTGGCCGACGGCTACGCTGGAGTGCGCGTCGCGAAGTACGACAAAGACGGCAAGTTCCTGTTCGATTGGGGACAGGTCCCCAACAATCCGGACAATCCGGGCCCTAACGAATTCTGGTCGGTCCACAGCATTGGGATCAGTCGAGACCGCCGCCTCTTCGTTGCCGACCGCGAGCACAACCGGATGCAGGTTTTTGACGAGAACGGCAAGTTCCTCGACATGTGGCCGACTGGCCACAACTCCGCCGTGTTGGGGCACATCGTCACAGAGGACGACCACGTCTGGGTCGCGGATTGGACGACAGACAGGTTAGTGAAATACGACTTGAACGGTCGATACATTCTCGGCATCGGGGGAACCGGCGCGCTGCCGGGGCAGTTCGACGGCGTGCATCAGATTCATGTCGACCAGGAAGGCAATCTGTACGTCACTGAAGTGTCCAACGACCGCTCGCAGAAGTTCCGGCCACGCAAAGATGCTGATCCCGCGGAGCTCATAGCTCCGATGGTGGGCGCCCGGACTCACTGGTGATGCGCTGGAGCATTGGTGGCAGGCCCAATCCTTTTAGGCCGGATGCGTGGCTCGTCGACTACAACGAGCGCCGGCCGCATGACGCGCTGGGCCGGGTGCCGCCGCGCACGTATTTGCCGCGCGTCACATCGCCGCCAAAGTCCATGAATTCGTGGTCCGCTTGACGGGGGAGCGTACCGCGGAAAAAAATCCTCGCGCTCTTCTTGATGTTGCCTAAAGTCGAACTCACCGCTGAGATTGTTCCACCGCAGCTCGACGCAGCGTGACGGCGGTGTGTGCTAACGGCCGAACGGTGTCAGGCTAGACTGTCTGTGCCAACAGCCTCGAGGCGCCGTTCTCTCAGGCTTCAGCTGGTCGAGAAACGCCAGGCAAGTCAGCTGGCAGTTGCGGTCGCATCCCGCACGACCGACGGACAGGAACCTCGTGCGCGCCGGCATCCGGAGCGCGTGGCGATGGAAAACCTCCGAAGACGGGTGGCGTCGTCTTCGGAGGCCACTGAACGTTAGTTCGTGCCCGGCCGTTTCGCGACGATCTCCGCCGCATACCCGGTGAGCTTCAGGATGTGGAGCCCCCCACCGGCGCGGTCGGCTCCGTAGATCAAACCGCGGTCGTCAATCTCGACGTTGTTGATGACCCCTGCGCTCTTGCACGTGCCGGTGGCCGTCTTCGTGCCGAACTCGCCGCCCTCTTTGGTTTCGGCGTTCGAACAGGTCGGAACGGTGTACTTGTTTGGCGGCGGCACGAAATAGCCGACCTCGTGAACGGCAAACGGGTCACGAATGTCCCAGATGCGCACGCCCGCATTGAACCACGCGAAGACAGCGATCTTGCCGTAGTAAGGGGGATAGAACGACTCGGCGGAGGAGTGCGCACCGAACCGCCCGCCTCGTCCGCAGTAGTCGCCCTGGGTCTCCTGCACGCGAAACGTCGAAAGCGGCCAGGGCGTCGGCTCGTGCGTGATATCGAGCAGGAACGCGAGATGCGGCGCCGCACGACCCTGTGTCAGCTGATCGGACGGGAAGTTCTGGCCGCAATTGTCCGCGCGTCCTGCCTCCGACACGACGAGAAGAAGATCCCGCTTCCGTAGCGCCTGATGCCCCTGGAATCCGGGAATCGGCACGCCGAATATCGGGAAGGTCGTGTGGGCGCCCTGGTCAGGGGACATGTGAATGTAGCCGACCTGCGGCGCGAGCAACTCCTCTTCCGTCGGCGTCAGAGGATTCTTGAACTCGGTCAGCAGCTTCTTCCGGTCCACGATCGAGACCACACCGTCGTTGCCGGTTCCGTAGGCGATGTAGACGCGGTTCTTTTCGGGCCCGGCGGAAATCGCGCCATGAATGCCTTCGCCCCCGCCCTCTCCTTTCGCGTTCGGCTGGGTGCCGACCATCCCGAAGTCGCGGATGTACACCGGCTTTGCCGGGTCGCTCAAGTCGTAGATCTTGAGGTGGTTGCCCCCCCGCCATCCTTCCTTCGAGTTATTGGCCACGAGATAGGCGATGCCGGTGTCGCATTCCCACCAGCTCTTGTGCGTGCCGGTGAGGTTGTCGACGATCGTAGTCAGCTTGGCCGGCTTTGCGGGATCGGTCACGTCCCAGATCTCATGGGCCCGCCCACCAAGCGGACGCAGCAGGTACCATTTGCCCTTCACGGCACGCGGCAGCGTGTTGCCGCTGCACACGCGAACCATCTGGGAGCCACCGGCACCGCGGTCCTCGCCGGATGCGATATGCGCGAGATATTTGGTGTTCGCCGGATCGGTCACGTCGACGATCGAGGTTCCATTCACTTCCACTTTGCCGTTCAGCGGATTCATGAGCGGCTTCTGGTTGTTGTGGTGGCCGACGTAGGCAATCTGCCGCCCGTCCTGGTTGATGATGATCGGCTGGTAGGCTGATCGTCCCTGCAGGTCGTTATGGCCGACCGATTCCATGTTCCACTGAGACGCGCGCTCCGTGGTCCCGGGGGCCACCGCGGGTGCCGCCGTGGGTGGGGGCGCTCCTCCTCCCGTCAACGCGACCGGCGGAATCGTCGGTCCATTCGGGGGGTATGCCGACTGTGCCTTGGCCGTCGCCGACACCGCTCCGGCGAGCAGGACCGACACCAACAACTGAAGGCCCCAATGTTTACGTGTGCGCATCGCTTCTCCTTGTGTTCTGTCCTGCACAGATATCGTACGGCTTGGCGACCGCAGCCGCCGTCGGCCACGTCACGGATCTAAGGCCCGCCATTCATTTGGAGCCGCATGATGTGCTCGCTGCCGGACAGCGCAGGGTCATTATCCGGCGGAACGCGTTCGAGTCAAGCGCGGCGTGAGCCAGCGGTGCCAGTCGCTTGTGAACACGCTAGGCGGGTCGAAACGCTGGCTCTCGAAGCCGCAGCCGCAGTGGTGAGCCGGCCTTCCGCTGCCGTTCTGGTTGGGATCGGCTGACTAAGGCGACCGCGGCCGACAGCAGTCTCGCTACCGCGCCTGGTTCACCCGTCTCACGTTTGCTCGCGGCAATGTGTGACTACGACCAGGGCGAGGATCGGCGAGGCGTGACAGGCCGCGCTGGCGCGGCCTGTCCGCGCGACGCTACTTCCGCCGCGTGTACGTGATGCGCATGGTCACGGCTTCCTTCCCGTCGGGTCCCGGACCATACATCGAGAACACGCGAGTGCCGTTCTTGTACTCGACCACCGCCTTCATCTTCGTCACCTTGCCGGTCATGTCGGGTCCTTCCATCCACCCGGTCATGGTTTTGGAGGCGGCGTCGTACGTGGACTCGCTCACCATCAGGCCAGTGGACATCGAGTCGGTCCAGCTGCCGACGTATTTCTTCTTGGCCGGGTCGTAGGCCGCGGTGCCATGGCCGTGAAAGGCCATGCCGGGCATCATCTCGCCCTTGAAGTCGGTGACGAGGCACAGGCCGCCGCAGCCGAGGGTGTTCGTTTCGACGCCCTTCGACACCATGGGCGGCGCGCCGGGCGCCATGAACGCTTCGACCTTCGCGTCCCAGGTGCCGGCATCCTCCTTGAAGATCTGGTGTTCAGGCCCGGGCTTGGGCATGGGGGGCATCTCCTGGACGGTCGCCGCGTCCGGGGCCGTTCTCGCCGTCAGCATCGCGGGCGCCGCCACCAGCGACAGTGCGCCGACGGTCAACACGAGCGATGCTCTGGTGAGCTGCATGTGACCTCCTTCGGGTGTCAAGACAGTGATTGGGGCACGACCACAGCCGCCGTGCCACCCGGATCTTCCACCCCCCTCGGCCGGATAGCAAGCTCGAGCGTAAGCACGTCCGCCTGCCGCCCTCGCTGCAGGCGGCGGGAAATCGAGACCGTGCGGAGCGGTCAGCGCACGACCACAATCAATTCGGTCGCGTCCGCAATCCTGAAGCCCGCCCGATGGCGTCAGCAGCGATTACATTTTTTGCACCGCACCCGTCGCACCCGTCGCACCTGTCGCACCCGTCGCACCCGTCGCACCCGTACTGTTGCACCTGTCCTTTGACATCCGCTATCGCGCGATGCTACGGTCGCCCTCCGGCGGGCCGGGCGTCGCGCGGGTGCGAGCTCGCGGCGTCCCTCCGCCTCCGCCATACGTGTCAAACCCATCACGAACCCGCGGTGCTGCGCCGCACCAGGAGGATCTATGACGAATCGCGCTCCAGCCACGTTCTGGGCGCTTGCCGTGCTGCTCGCGGCGGCGGTGGGCATCGCGCTCGCCACCGTCGGCGGGCCGGTGCGGCAGGCCCAAGGTGGCCCGCAGATCACGACCGAGCGAAAAATGGCTCCCGCCCTCGCCAGGCACATGGCTCGCCTCCGCGAGGCCATCCCCGGCCTGGGCGGCGAGGGCGGCGCCGGAGCCGCGTCGGCGGGCGAGGAGAAGTTCCTGGCGCTCGCGTACCCCGACAACGACATTCCGCTCGCGCGGCTCGAGGCGGCACGTGCGGCGGCCAAGCGGATCGGCGGCAAGAATTTCCCGACGGGGAAGGGGCGAAAGGGGACGTGGGTCACGGTCGGCCCCAGCAACGCGCTTTACCCCTTCACGCAATTCCGCAACTCGTTCGGGTATGTGCCGAACGACTACGTGGCCAGCGGCCGCGCCACCGCGGTCGCGATCGATCCGAACTGTTCGAATGGCCACTGCCGGCTGTGGGTCTACGCCGCGGGCGGCGGCGTGTGGCGCACCAAGAACGCGCTGAACGGCCAGCCGAGCTGGCAGTTCCTCTCCGGCGACTTCGGCATCCAGTCGGGCAGCGCCATCACGCTCGATCCCAACGATCCCAACGGCAACACGCTCTATGTCGGCACCGGCGAAGCTAACTCCTCGGGCGACTCGGCGGCCGGTGTCGGGATGTACAAATCCACCGACGGCGGCGACACCTGGACCGGCCCGCTGGGGGCATCGGCCTTCGCCGGCCGTGCCATCGGCAGCATCGCCGTCCATCCCGGCAACGCGTCGATCATCTATGCGGCGACGACGCGCGCGGTTCTCGGCATTTCGTCCGTAAGCGGGGGCGCCGCCTCGCTCATCCCCGGCGCGGCGGCGTGGGGCCTCTACAAGTCCACCGACGGCGGCAACAACTGGACGTTCCTGCACAACGGCGCCCCGACGGCCGCCGAGTGCGACACGGTGGCCAAAGCGACCGCGGCGGGCTCACCCTGCTCGCTGCGGGGCGTCCGACGGATCGCGCTCGATCCGCATGACCCCTCCATCGTCTATGCCGGTTCCTACGGCCGGGGGATCTGGCGCTCGCCGGACGGCGGCGCCACCTGGGTCCAGATCAAGCCCTCCCTGAACCCAGCGGATTCGAGCATGCGCCCGGAATTCGCCGTGACGGCGCTCGGGGCGGCGACGCGGATGTACGTGCACGAAGGGGCCACCGGCGGCGCGACCTTCTACTCGCGGCTGTTCCGCAGCGACAGCGTGGCCACCGGCGCCCCGGCCTTCACGAACCTCTCGAGTCCCGATCCCGCCAATCCGGGGTATGCGACCTACAACCTCTGCACCGGACAGTGCTGGTACGACAACTTCGTGTACACACCGGCCGGCTATCCCGACATCGTCTACGCCGGAGGTTCCTATTCGTACGGCGAGTTGTTCTCGAACAAGCGCGGCGTCGTGCTCTCCACCGACGCCGGCGTCACCGCGACCGACATGACGATGGACGGGACCGACTTCCTGCATCCGAACGGCCTCCATCCCGACCAGCACGCGCTCGTCACCAACCCGAACAACCCATTCCAGTTCTTCGAGGTCAACGACGGCGGCGTCATGCGCTCGAGCGGCGAGTTCACCGACGCGTCGGCGTTCTGCGCGCCCCGTGGCCTCGCCGAGCCACTCCTGAGCCGCTGTCAGCAACTCCTGTCGCGCGTGCCGAGCGAGCTGGAGAGCATGAACCGCGGAATGGCCACGCTACAGTTCCAGAGCCTGTCGGTGAGCCCGTTCAACGTCAACATCCTGCAGGGCGGGACGCAGGACAACGGTACGTGGCAGACCAACGGCAACCCGACCAAGTGGGAGAACACGATGATCGGCGACGGCGGCCAGTCGGGCTTCGACGCGGCGTTGCCGAGCTTCCGCTTCCACACGTTCTTCAACGCCACGCCGGACGTCAACTTCAGCGACGGCGACATCGCCGACTGGAACTGGATTGGCGACCCGATCTTCGGCACCGAGCCGCAGTCGTTCTACGTGCCGATCATCACCGACCCGGTCGTCTCGAAGAGCATGTTCGTGGGCACCGGGCACGTCTGGCGGACCAAGACCTGGGGCATGGGCAGCATGAGCCTGGCGACGTTCCGCCAGGAGTGCAACGAGTGGTTCGGCCAGTTCACGGTCATGTGCGGCGACTGGCTGCCCCTCGGCAACCCCACCACCGCCGGCCGGCTCACCGCGACGGCCTATGGCGCCGACCGCGCCACCGGATACGTCGTCGCCGTCGAACGGGCGACGCAGGACACGTCAACGCTGTGGGCGGCGACCCAGGGTGGCCGGGTGTTCATCTCGAAGAACGGCGACGCCGATCCGGCCAGCGCCGTGACGTTCACCAGGCTCGACAGCCTGGCGGGCAACGACCCCGGGCGATTTGTCAGCGGGATTTTCATCGACCCCGCCAACGCCAATCACGCGTGGGTCTCATACACCGGCTTCGATGCGGCGACCCCGACGACGCCGGGCCACGTGTTCAGCGTTGTCTACGATCCGGGGACGGGGACGGCAACCTGGACCGACCTCAGCTATGACCTCGGGGACATTCCGATCACCGACGTTGCGTTCGACCACGTGACCGGCGACCTGTACGCATCGAGCGACTTCGGGGTCTTCCGCCTGGCCGCTGGCGAGAACCAGTGGGGCGCCGCCGCACCGGGTCTGCCCAACGTCGAAGTTGCCGGACTGACGATTCGCCCCGGCGAGCGGAAGCTGTTCGCCGCGACGCACGGGCTCAGCGCCTGGCTGCTGAACCTGCCGTAGCCAGCCTTCGCGACCGGTCGGGGGAGCGCCATCCGGCGCTCTCCCGTCCCAATCCCAGCACCTTCGTACCTGTTGTAAGAATGCGCGGCGGCAGGCGTCGGAAATGTGGCCGGAATTCCACCGCGCCACGTGTCTTGTAATCGCGATTACTGTACGGTCGCACGTCTCGTTCCAGCACACGCACCGCCCGAACGGTCGAAATACAGCAGGAATCGCTCGAACCGATGCGCAGGTCCGTGCAATGCTCAACCTGGCACATCCCTTGTTAATCCCGATACGGAAAGGGACACATGTTTCAGGGATTTCTCTTCGTCATCCTCGCCGCGTTCGTCGCGTTCGGCATCACGCTTTTCATGGCGACCAGCGCCATGGACGACCGGGCGAGGTCCGCGGATTTCGTGCCCGAGGCGACCGCGGCCGGCAACCTCGAGCCCGAATCGCCAGTCGCTGCCACGTCATCGAAGGGCGGGAAGAAGGGCGCCGGCGCATCGCGCCGCCCGGCCGGCAATGGCGGATCGGCCAGGAAACCCGCCAGGCCATCGACCAACACGCCCGTCGAAACCTCCTTGCCGAAGACTCCCCCGGTCGAGCCTCGCCGACTGTTCTAGGACCGCCGCGCCGCCGGGTCGTCCTTCGCTACGGACGGCCCGGGCCGGGCAGTCAGTGGTGCTTCGCCTCCTGGTTCATGACGACCTCGGTCGGGTCGGGAAGCTCGTCGGGACCCAGCTGCCCTTCGGCGGCATCCTCACCGTCCCCGGGCGGCGCGGCGTTGTCGAACACCCGGTGGCGCTCCGCAATCAAGGCGCCGCTCCCTGGGCGGTCGTGGAATTCCGGACTGTGCGCGCGTGTCTCGACGTCGTCTTCCGCGCGGGGCATGCTCGAGGGGTTCGTGGGATCGATGCCCGGCAGGACCGGTGTGTCGGCGCGCGTCACGTGAGGCTCGTCGTGCGCCACCTCGGGCATTTGCTCGCCGGTTCGTCCGACGATGTCGGCAGCGTCGGTGTCGCCCGGCACCTCGGTCCCCGGTTTCGGGATGGCGCCGGCGCGATCCTGGGCTGCTGCGTTCCACTTCCTGAGGTCGTCCTTGGACATGGTTCCCCCTGCGCTGTGTGAGCGAGCAAGCGGTGTACCGGTCACAACGCCGAGCTAGGAGTCCGCGGATCACTAGCGACGACGTTTGGAGGCGCGTGTGCGCGCTCGCCCTTTTGTCTTTCGTGCCGCGCTCTTGCCGGCTCCTTTTTTGACGCCGCCGCTTCGCGCGCTGGCCTTCCGCATTGTGCGCTTCCCGCCCGCTTTCTTGGTCGCCTTCTTTCCGGCCGTGCGCTTGACCGACTTCTTCTTCGCGACCTTGCGCGTGGGCTTTGCGCGTGCCGCAGGCCTGGCTTTGGCGGCAGGCCGGGAGATGCGTTTCGCCGATCGAACGGCCGGGCGCCCCGCGGGCGCGGGCGCATCGGGCTCGGCGACCGGCGACTCCAGCCCCCGGGCGCGGGAGATCACGTGGGAAATGGTGGACGTGATGCCGCTGGTCACGGCGTCCAGGCTGCCGGCCGCGCTGCCCAGTGCGCCGCCGATGGATGTTGCGGCGTTCTCGAGTCGGCTCGGCGTCTGGTCGTCTGCGTCGTCGTACGGAAGCTTGGCCATGGTGTCTCCATCGCCGCGGGATCGCGGGGTGAGTGGACTATAACGGAAGCTCGACCATGGCCGCTGTTCCGTTCCCGGCCGATGCGCGTGTCTGTGTGCAGCCACGCGCGGTCGTGGCCAGGTCCTCCCGCCGGGGCCGCCCAGCGCTGACGCTGGCGTAGACTCGCCGCATGGCGGAACCTGACCAAGCGCCGGTGCACGAGCCGTTCATGCGGCTGGCGCTGGCCGAAGCGGCGTACGGCCGCACGATCGGCGAGGTGCCGATTGGCGCGGTCGTGGTCGCCGATGGCAAGCTCATCGGGGCCGGCTGCAACCGTCCGATTGGGGCACGTGACCCCACCGCCCACGCGGAGATCAACGCCATACGCGCGGCGGCGACGGGGATGGGGAACTACCGGCTCACGGGGGCGACGCTGTACGTCACCGTCGAGCCGTGCCTGATGTGCGTGGGCGCGATGATCCACGCTCGCATTGGATTGGTGGTGTACGGCGCCGCCGAACCGCGGAGCGGGGCTCTCGTGTCAGCGGTCCGCGCGCACGAAACGCCAGGACTGAATCACCAACTGGCGACCCTCGGCGGCATTCTCGAAGAGGAGTGCCGCGCCCTCGTGCAAGCGTTCTTTCGCGAGAAGCGCAGCGCGCCGTCGGGTCAGTGACCGCGCCGGTTAGTGCGGCTTGCTGGATGACACATCCGCCATCCGCCAGTCCCAGTGTTTGCCCGCCGCCTCCACAATGGCCGCGACGTCGCGCGGGAGCACGTAGCGCTCGGCGGCGAGGCGGTTGGCGACTGCGGTCACCTGCGCCATGTAGTCGGCGCGGCTGGGATAGCGCTCCTCGATCGAGCGGCGCGGATCGCCGGTCTTGGCGCGATCGGCGCGTGTGACCGCGAACGGGATGTAGCCGCCGCTGTTGACGATGAGCGTCTCGGGCGCGCCGAGGCGCTCGCTGCGAAACTGCCAGCCGGTCATCGTCCCCAGCGGGACCGCCTGTTCGGGCAGCCGTATCCCGCCCGTCTCGTTGCCGTCGGCGTCCACCTGGGACAGGAGGAACGGCATCGCGCGACAGGGGAGTGTCCACGTCCCAGCGATACCCGCCGGGGACGTGTGTCGGCCAGCGCACGCCGGGAATCGCCGGGAAGGCGAGCTGGCTGTGGGGCACCATCGTCTTGTCGGCGAACGTCGGATGCCGGCTGGGCGGCGGCTCGGTGCCGTCGCGGACCCAGGCGTCGAGCGCGGCCATCAGCCCGCGCTGCGCCCAGTCGTAGTCGAGCGGGTTGTTCGGCAACTGCCCGCCGCCATCGGTTGCCGGCACGCTGCCCGAGCCGTGACGCGATCCGGCGATGTAGTAGACGCGCACGTTCGGGGCATCGGGGAGATCGCGGCTGCCGTCCATCGCCGCGTGGCGCAGGGCGCCGAGCCGTCCTTTGTCCCAGTACTCGGAGCCGGTATCGAAGGTGAAGATCTTCGGCTCCATGCCGGCGGGGATGCGCGCGCCGAGCCCGTCGCGCTTGCCCGTCACCGGGTCGGTCGTGACCTGGTACTGGAAGGGGAACTGCGTTTCGGTGAAGACCCCGAGCGAGTTCACGCGCGCGAAGCGCTCGTTGAACCGGCCGATGCTGGCGCCGCCGGTCTTGACGAACGCGGCGTCGAACACCTTGCGGCCGCGCTCGTCGATGGTGAAGCCCTGATGGATGATCAGGCGCAGCATGCGGCCGGTCTGGGACGAGCCATACATGTAGGCGTACTTGCCCGGCGCGACGATGGCCGGGTCGTGCTTCATCGCCGAGGCCATGTCCCGCACCGCCGCCATGCCGAGTCCCGCCACCGGCGGGTTCTGCGTTTCGTAGGTGAGCTCGTAGGTGAGGCCCGGCTTCACGCCACCCTTGATGGTGACGAACTCCGGTTCGGGGACGTGGCGCCCGTCGACGACCCGTCCGAATCGCCAGTCCTCTCGTGGAATGAGGGTGCGCGCCGTGAAGAACCCCTCGCGCGAGGTCAGGCGATAGTCCGCGGCGTCGAGGTCGACGGGAAGGTAGCCGCGAGTGGCGTTACCGTCCATCCACTTGAACGAGTCGCTCGGCTGATTGGCGATGAACCACTCCCGCACCCAGCCGCGGATGGGCGCCCCGTTGCGGGCCGGGACCGGCGCGTCGAGGCCGATCAGGCCGTCCTCGACGTCGAACTGCCATCCGACCGCGACCAGTGTGAAGCCCTGCTGCAGCAGCGAGGCATCGCCGAAGTGCGCCTCGGTCGTCGGGTCGTCCGCAGCGGCCGCGCCGCTGAATGTCGGCAGCAGGCGGAACCGTCCCCGGTTCACCACGTCGAAGAAGACGACGCCGTTGCCGCGCGCGGGGTCCTTGGGCTTGAGGATGAACAGGTCGGCCGAGAACTCGACCTTGCCGTCGCGGTTGCGCGGGGCCAGATCGAGATCGGCGATGACCTGGTTGCGCGGGTTGGCCGGATCGATGGCGAAGTGGGCCTTGCCGTGCAGCTTCTCGTACGGGCCGGCCGCGCCGAACGCCTTGCCGGCGAGCACGTCCACGCGCCGTGTGATGTCGACGCGGGTCAACTCGGCCGCGCTCGGTCCGGGGAGCAGGACGAGGAGCGCGCCGAGGGCGGCGGCGACACGCAGGATCCGGGCGGTGCTGGCGGAGGCGGCGTGAATCATGGTGTGCTCCCGTGGCTCCTACGGCCGCCCCACCAGAGCTGTTTACACTGTCACCGTGGCACAGGCAGGCTCCGGCCGTGATTACGACGTCCTCCTCTACGGCGCCGGCGGCTTTACCGGGAGGCAGACGGTCCATTATTTCGCGCGCCATGCGCCGCCGGGGCTGCGCTGGGCGATTGCCGGCCCCCGCCGGCCCACGCTCGAAGCGGCGCGCGCCGCCGCCGGCGCCCTGCTCGACGACGCGGATCTGATCGTCGCGCCCAGCGAACACCAGGCGGCGGTGGACGCCGTGGTCGCGCGATCGCGAATCGTCCTCAGCACCGCAGGTCCGTTCGCGCGCTATGGCACGCCGATCGTCGATGCCTGCGTACGCTACGGCACGCACTATGTGGACATTACCGGTGAGACGCCGTGGATGCGCGACATCGCCGATCGCTATCACGCACCAGCCGCGGCTGCGGCGACGCGCATCATCCCGGCCTGTGGCTTCGACTCGGTCCCTTCGGACCTCGGCGCGCTGCTGATGGCGCGCCACGTTCGCGACACGCTCGGCGGCCCGTGCGCCGAGGTTCGCGGCTACTACCGGTTCCGCGGCGGTCTCAACGGCGGCACGGTCGCATCGCTGCTCGCGATGCTCGACCGGCCGCGCGGCGCTGACGCACCGCCGCCGACGGGGCGCGGTGACGCCGCGATACGCCGCATCCGTGGGCCGCGCTACGACGCGCAGCTTGGCGTGTGGATCGGGCCGTTCGTCATGGCGCCCACCAACACATGGGTCGTCCGGCGCAGCGCGACGCTGTCCGGGCAGTGGCAGCAGCCGTACGGGCCGGGCTTCGTGTACCAGGAGGCGATGCGTTACGACCCGCCATTCGCACGCGCACGCGCCGCCGGCGCGACCGCTGCCCTCGGCCTGCTGTTCGCCGCCCTGAAGCGGCCGGCGACACGCCGCCTGGTGCGGCCGTTCCTGCCGCGGGCTGGCGCCGGGCCGTCGGTCGAGCGGATGGACACCGGCTGGTTCATTTGTGACCTGCTCGGGCTGGACGCGGACGGCCGGCTGGCGCGCGGGATCATTCACTACGACGGCGACCCGGGCAATCGCGCCACCACGGTCTTTCTCTGCGAGTCGGCGCTGGCGCTGGCGCTCGAGCCGAACGTGCTCCCTGGCGGCCGCGACCGGGGCGGCGTGCTGACGCCGGCCACCGGGCTGGGCGACGTCCTGGTCGAGCGTCTCCGCGCCGCCGGGGTGGTCATCGACGTCCCGGCCGTGCCGCCGGGCTAGCGCCCCCCGGCAACCTTCGGGTCCTCACCCGCGTCTATACCTATGGCGAACCAATAGGAGCGCGGTCCCGGCCGGCCCGCGCCCGGAAAATGTCGAATGTCCGAGTCCGAGAAGAACGCCGTCTGGCAGGGGACCCTGTCCCTGATGATCCTGCGCACGCTGTTGACGATGAACGAGCAGCACGGCTACGGGATTGGCCGCCGCATCGAGCAGACGAGCGGGGGACGGTTGTCGATCAACTACGGGACGCTGTACCCGGCCCTGCTGAAGCTGGAGCAGGAGGGCCTAATCACGTCGGCGTGGGGGGTCTCGGACAACAACCGCAAGGCGAAGTTCTACAAGCTGACGCGCGCGGGACGGCGGCAGATCGAGCGCGAGACGCGCCAGTGGGAAGTGACTGCCGCGATCATGACGCGATTCCTGGCCACCGGCGAGGAGTGACCTATGAGAGCCGTACGGGCGTGGCTGCGACGACTGCTGGGCGCCTTGGCCACCGATCGCGCCGAGCGTGAACTGTCGGCGGAGCTGGAGAGCCACCTGCAGCTGCACATCGACGACAACCTGGCGGCCGGGATGACGCCGGCGGAGGCGCGCCGCCGGGCGCTCCTCGCGCTCGGCGGGCTCGATCAGGCCAAGGAGCAGTATCGCGAGCGCCGCGGCCTGCCGGTCATCGAGTCGCTCCTCCGCGATCTCCGGCACGGCGTCCGCATGCTGGCGCGGAGTCCGGGCTTCGCGGTCGCCGGCGTGCTGATTCTCGGCCTCGGCATCGGCGTGAACTCGGCGATGTTCACGGTCGTCAACGCCGTCGTCCTGAAGCCGCTGCCGTTCGCCGATGCGGATCGCATCATGCGCATCTGGCACACGCCGCCGCCCGCGCTGTTCGCCGGCTCGCCGATCTTCGCGCTGTCGCCGGCGAACTTCATCGACTGGGAGGCGCAGAACCAGGTGTTCGAGCGCATGGCGATCTATCGCGGCGGCCGGCAGATCCTCACCGGCGTCGGCGAGCCGGACGCGGTGAACGCCCTGCGTGCGTCGGCGGACTTCCTGCCCATCCTCGGCATCTCGCCCTCGCTCGGGCGCGGCTTCACGCGCGACGACGACCGCGACGGCGGGCCGCGCCACGTGCTGCTCAGCGAGGCGTTCTTCCGCTCGCGCTTCGGCGGCGACCCGGCCACCATCGGCCGGACCATTCTGCTCAACCGGGTCCCGCACACCGTGATTGGCGTCGTCCCCGATGCACGGGCGCTCATCGACCGCGCGCACGTCTATCTGCCGCTGGCGTGGACCGCCGAGGACCGGGCCACCCGCAGCAACCACAATTACCGCGGCATCGCCCAGCTCGAGCCGGGCATCGACGTCGCGCGGGCGCAGGCGGACATGACGGCGATCGCCGCGCGGCTCGAGGCGCAGTATCCCGAGGACAACACCGGCTGGGGCGTGCTGGTGCGTCCGCTGCAGGACGACGTGATCGGCGACGCGCGCGCGTCGCTGCTGGTGCTGCTCGGCGCCGTGGCGCTGGTGCTGCTCATCGCGTGCGCGAACCTCGCCAACCTGATGCTGGTGCGCACGCACGGCCGGGCCAAGGAGATCGCGCTGCGCGGCGCGCTCGGCGCCAGTCGCCTCCGGGTCGTTCAGCAGCTGCTGGCCGAGGGCCTGGTGCTGGGCATCGGCGGCGGACTGGCCGGCCTTGCCGCGGCGTATTACGGCGTGGACGCCCTGAAGGCGGCGTTCGGCACGGCCCTGCCGCGGGCCGGCGAGGTGGCCGTGGACACGCGCGTGCTGGCGTTCACCGCGGTCGTCGCCCTGACGACCGGCCTGGCGGCCGCGTTCGTGCCGGCGTGGCGGTTGACCGGCCGCGATGCGAACGACGCGCTGAAGACCGGCCCGGGCCGCGGCAGTTCGGCCGGTGATGGCCGCATGCGGGCGGTGCTGGTCGTGTCGGAAGTGGCCCTCGCCCTGATGCTGCTGGTCGGGGCCGGCTTGCTGATGCGGAGCGTGAGCGGGCTGCGCGCCGTGGATCCGGGCTTCGACCCCGGCAACGTCCTCACGGCGACCGTGGACATTCCCGAGGCGAAGTACGCGACGCCCGAGCAGCGCAATCAGTTCTTCGAGCGGGCGTTGGGCCACATTCGTGCGCTGCCAGGCGTCGTCTCGGCCGCCTGGATCGACACCGTGCCGCTGCAGGGCGGCTCGACGCAGTACGTCAGCGTGGGCGGCATGCCGCCGATGCGCGAATCCGAGATGCCGGTGGTGGCCGTGCGTCTCGCCTCGCCCGGCTATTTCGAGACCGCGCGCATTGCACTGCGCAGCGGCCGCGACTTCACCGCGGCGGATGGCTATGGACGGCCGCCCGTGATCATCGTCAGCGAGCAGACCGCCCGGCGGTTCTGGCCGGGCGAGGATCCGCTCGGCAAGCGGGTGACGCTGACGATGATGACCAAGGAGCCGGCCGAGGTCGTCGGGGTGGTGCGAGAGGTGAAGACCGGATCGCTCGACGCCAGCGAGGCGGATTCGGAGACGGCGATCTACGCGCCGGCGGCGCAGTTCGCCTACGGCGGCTCGTCGCTGACCGTGCGCACGGCCGGCGATCCGCGGCTGCTGACGCGCGCGGTGGTCGGCGCGATCCAGCGCGTCGATCCCGAGCAGCCGGTGCTCGACATCGCCACGCTGGACGAGGTGGTGGAGGAGTCGCTCGGCCAGCGGCCGCTGGCAATGGTGCTGCTGGCGGCGTTTGCCGTGCTCGCGCTGGTGCTGGCGTCGGTCGGCATCTACAGCGTGCTGGCCTACACCGTGCGCCAGCGGGTGCGCGAGATCGGCATCCGCATGGCCCTCGGCGCGCCGGCCGGCGGGCTCCTGCGGCTGATCGTCGTCGAAGGCCTCAAGCCGACGCTGGTCGGGGTGGCGCTCGGCCTGGCCCTGGCGGCGGCGCTGGTGCGGGTGATGGCCAGCCTGCTCTACGGCGTCGGCGCGCACGACCCGGCCACGTTCGGTGCGGTCGTGCTGATCATGCTGGCGGTCGGCGTGCTGGCGACGGCTATCCCGGCGTACCGGGCGACGCGGGTGGACCCGATTGTGACGCTGCGGGCGGAATAGCGGAGTAAGAAAAAAAAGGGAGAGTACGAGGCGCGTGGCTGTCGCGCCCGGCGTGGCGCGCGAGCCGGTATAATGAAAGATTCCGGCCCATCCTAGGCCGGGCCCCGGTGCGGAGAGGTACCGAAGTGGTCGTAACGGGGGCGCCTCGAAAGCGTCTTGTCGCGCAAGCGGCACGTGGGTTCGAATCCCACCCTCTCCGCCAAGTCCCGCGTCGGCAGCTCACGGATGTGGGCTATTCACAAGGACATCAAGCCCGCCAACGTCCTCGTAGATTCCGCACCGGCCGCGTCCGGCTCACCGGCTTCGGCATCGCCTCGCGCCTCCCGCGCGAGCGCCAGGCGCCGGAGCCCCTGAGTTCATCGCCGGAACGCTCGCCTACATGGCGCCAGAGCAGACGGGGCGAGTGAATCGTTCGATCGACTCGCGCAGCGACCTCTACTCACTCGGCGTCACGTTCTACGAGATGCTGACGGGCAGCCTCCGTTCACGGCATCCGATCCGATGGAATGGGTGCACTGCCACATCGCGCGGCAAGCGCCCGCGCCGAGCGAGCGACTGGAGAGTGTGCCAGCGGCGGTGTCCGCGATCACGATGAAGCTGCTCTCCAAGGCGGCGGAGGAGCGTTATCAGACCGCGGCAGGCGTGGAGCGCGACCTGCGGCACTGCCTGGCCAATGGGAGTCCGAGGGAAGCATCGAAGTGATTTCGCGCTGGCGCGGCACGACGCTCCGGATCGGCTCATGATCCCTGAGAAGCTTGTACGGGCGAGACGGGGAAGTCGATACGCTGCTCACCGCGTTCGATCGCATCGTCGCCGGCGGACGGCCGGAGCTCGTGCTCGTCTCCGGATACTCCGGCATCGGCAAATCGGCGGTCGTGAACGAGCTCCACAAGCCGCTGGTTCCGCCCCGCGGCCTGTTCGCCTCAGGCAAGTTCGACCAGTACAAGCGCGACATCCCGTACGCCACGCTGGCGCAGGCGTTTCAAGGCCTGATTCGGCCGCTTCTCAGCAAGAGCGACGCGGACCTGGGCAGATGGCGCGACGCTCTCCAGGAGGCGCTGGAACCGAACGGGCAGCTGATCGTCGATCTCGTTCCGGAACTGAAGCACGTCATCGGCGAGCAGCCACAGGTGCCGGAGCTTCCCCCGCAGGAGGCGCAGAGACGTTTTCAGCTGATGTTCCGGCGATTCATCGGCGGTGTTCGCTCGCCCGGAGCACCCGCTCGCGCTGTTCCTCGACGACTTGCAGTGGCTGGATGCGGCGACCCTCGACCTGCTCGAAGACCTGTTGGTCCAGCAGCGACCTTCAGCACCTGCTGCTCATCGGCGCGTATCGGGACAACGAGGTCAGTGCCACTCACCCGCTGGTGCGCAAGCTCGATGCGATCCGCCAGGCCGGGGCTGCGGTGCAGGACATCGTGCTCACGCCCGCTCGGGCGCGACGATCTGGGGCAATTGCTGGCGGACGTCCCTCCACGGGGAACCGGAACGCGTCGGCGCCGCTGGCGGACCTGATCCACGAGAAGACGACGGGAAACCCGTTCTTCGCCATTCAGTTCATCTCGACGCTAGCGGACGAGGGACTGCTCACCTTCGACACGGGCGAGGGCGTCTGGGTCTGGGACCTGCCGTCGTATTCACGCCAAAGGCTTCACGGACAACGTCGTCGAGCTGATGGTCGGGAAGCTGAATCGCTTGCCGAGCCGACACCCAGACAGGCGCTCCAGCAGTTCGCCTGCATGGGCAACAGTGCCGAGGTCGAGATGCTGCGCATGGCGTATCCAGGGCCGGGTCGAGGATATGCACGGCCACCTCTGGGAAGCCGTGCGGACCGGCCTCATCTTCCGCGCGGACGAGTCGTATCGCTTCCTGCACGACCGCGTTCAAGAAGCCGCATACTCGCTCATACCGACGGAGCTCCGGGCCGACGCGCACCTGCGGATCGGCAAGCTGCTCGCCGCTCACACACCTCCAGCGAAACGCGACGAAGCTATCTTTGAAATCGTCAACCAGCTCAATCGCGGCGCGCACCTCATCGAGTCAGTCGAAGAGCGGGAATGGGCGGCGGAGCTGAATCTGATCGCTGGACGGCGCGCGAAGAACGTCGACGGCGTATGACGCCGCGCTCAAATACCTGAAGGCGGGCAGCGCGACTCCTGACAGAGCAGACATGGGACCGCAACTACGAACTCGCCTTCGCCGATCGAATATCTGATTGCCGAGTGCGAGCTGCATGACGGCGGACATGGTCGCCGCAGAGACATCGTCTCTCGCTCTTGGTCGCAGCGCACCAAGAACCGTCACGACCTCTGCGTTGTGACGCGTCTCCGACTGACGCTGTACACCGCATCGGATCAGAGTGATCGCGGAGTGGACGTCTTTCTGGAATGGCTGCGGCCACAGGGCACGGTGTGGTCGAGATCATCCGACGCGCGACGACGTGATGCCGGAGTACGAACGCATCTGGACGCTGCTCGGCACTCGGACGATCGAAGAGCTCGTCGATCTGCCGCTGGCAACGGACACGGCGTTCCTGGACACTCTGGACGTCTTCAGCGAAATCGTGACGCCCACGCTGTTCTACGACGAGCATCTGATGTCGCTGGTCGTGTGTCGGATGGTGAGTCTGAGCCTCGAATACGGCAACTGCGATGGTTCGTGCTTCGGCTACGCGTGGTTCTCCATGCTGGCCGGCCCGCAGTTCAACAACTACAAGGATGGCTATCGCTTCGGTCAGCTCGGCTTCGACCTCGTGGAGAAGCGTGGACTGACGCGCTACCAGGCGCGCACCTACATCACCTTCGCGAACGGTGTCGTCCCATGGGCGAAACATGTCGCCACCGAACGCAATCTGATTCGCCGTGCGTTCGACGCTCGCCTACCGAGCCGGCGACCTCACATTTGCGGCCTACAGGGGCGAACAGCTCGTCGCGAACTACTTGATAGCAGGAGACTCACCTCGCCGAAGTCCAGGCGGAAGCCGAGCAGCGGTCTTGCGTTCGGCAAGCGCAGTGGGCTTCGGCTATGTGATTCACGTCTGTGGGTCGGAACTGGGCCTGGTCGCGTACGCTACGCGGATCATCCGCGACGTTTGGTCGGCTGAGCTCACGACGAGTACGACGAGCTCGACGCCGAGCGCGAAGTCTGGCGGGCAAACTCGATGCTGTCGCTTGCAGAGTTCTGCTACTGGACGCGCAAGATGCAGGCGCGGTTCTTCGCCGGCGACTTCGCAGCGGCCGCTGCCGCCGCATGGGCAGGCGCAACGCGCTGTTGTGGACGGCGCCATCGCAAATCGTCACGGCGGACTATCGCTTTTATGCGGCCTTGGCCCATGCCGCGGCGTGGAATCGGCGCCGCTGCAGAGGGCAAAGCACTGCACGTGGAAACCCTTGACAGCGCACCTCGCGCAGCTCGAGGTGTGGGCCGAGCACTGTCCGGCCAACTTCGCGGACCGCACCATGCTGGTCCGCGCCGAAGTCGCGCGTATCGAGGGCAGGCTTGTGGACGCGGAGAAGCACTACGAAACAGCGGTGCGGCTGGCACACGCGAACGGCTCGGTGCACAACTGCGGCGGTGTCCA
Organism: uncultured Acidobacteriota bacterium; assembly: GCA_963707795.1. Lineage (GTDB taxonomy): Bacteria > Acidobacteriota > Vicinamibacteria > Vicinamibacterales > UBA2999 > JACCSI01. The sequence continues at coordinate 4,937,252 of OY970174.1, forward strand.
ACGAACTGGCGGGTCGCTTCTACGCGGCGCGTGGCTTCGAAGGGATCGCGACGGCCTACCTCCGCGATGCGCGCTCCTGCTATTCGTCGCTGGGGAGCGGATGCCAAGGTGCGACAGCTCGAGCAGCGCTACCCGCAGATCGGAGTCGGACGAGGCGTTCGCCGATGCTACGGCGACGATCGAGACCGCACGTCGAGCATCTCGACCTGGCGACCGTGATCAAGGTGTCCGAAGCCGTCTCTGGTGAGATCGTGCTGGAGAAGCTGATCGACACCCTGATGCGCACGGCGATCGAACACGCGGGCGCCGAACGCGGTCTGCTCATCCTTCCTCGCGGGGAGGACTACCGTATCGAGGCGGAGGTGACGACGAGCAGCGATCAGCGTGAACGTCGTCCTGCGGCAGGCCAGCGTGAGCGCTGCGGCTCTGCCGGCGTCAGTGTTCCAGTACGTCCTGCGAACCAAGGAGAGGGTGCTCCTGCAGGACGCGGCCGGTCCAGCACATCTTCGCGGCGGACGAGTACATTCGCGAGCACCGGCCTCGCTCTGTGCTCTGCCTGCCTCTGCTCAAGCAGGCCAGGCTGCTCGGCGTGCTGTACCTCGAGAACCGGCTGACGCCTCACGCGTTCACGCCGGCGCGCATGGCCGTCCTCAAGTTGCTGGCCTCAGGGCGCGGCGATGTCCATGGAGAACACGCACCTGTACAGCGATCTCCAGGAGCGCGAGGCGCGCATCAGCGCGCTCAAGGATCAGCTCTATCGTGAAAACCTCGCCCTGCGAGACGAGGTCGACCGAGTGTCGATGTTCGACGAGATTGTCGGGTCATCGAAGACGCTGAAGGCCGCCCTGTCGCGCCTCGCCAAGGTGGCGCCGACAGACTCTACCGTGTTCATCTCGGGAGAGACGGGCACCGGCAAGGAGCTCATCGCGCGCGCCGTGCACAAGCGATCCAGGAGGTCCGGACGCGCGTTCGTCAGTGTGAACTGTGCCGCCCTGGCTCCGACGCTGATCTCGTCGGAACTGTTTGGTCACGAGCGAGGCGCCTTCACCGGAGCCCTGCAGCGGCGAATCGGCCGCTTCGAGATGGCCGACGGCGGCACCATCTTCCTGGATGAGGTGGGTGATCTCCCACTCGATACGCAAGTGGCGCTGCTCAGGGTGTTGCAGGAGCGCGAGTTCGAGCGGGTCGGCGGCGCGCAGACGGTTCGCGTCGACGTCCGAGTGATCACGGCGACCAACCGCGATCTGACGGCTGCCGTGGCCAATGGCAGTTTCCGGGAGGACTTGTTTTATCGCCTCAACGTCTTTCCCAATCGAAGTGCCGCCGCTCCGCGAGCGGGCAGACGACATCCTGCTGCTCGTCGAGTACTTCGTGCAGCGGTACGCCAGCAGGGCAGGACGGCACGTCAGCTCGATCGATCGAAAGACCCTGGAGCTGTTGCAGCGGTACGACTGGCCAGGGAACATCCGCGAGCTGCAAAACGTGATCGAGCGGTCCGTGATTGTGGGTTCGGGCGAGGTATTCGCCGTGGATCCGGCGTGGCTGTCAACGCCATCGGTCCGCACCCCGACAACGAGTCGCCGTCGCCAGCACCGCGAGGCGAGGTCCACGGCGAGCGGGAGATCATCGAAGCGGCGCTGGGCGAGAGCCGAGGCCGGGTCGCCGGGCCTTCAGGGGCGGCGGCGAAGCTCGGAGTGCCCCCGTCAACGCTCGATCATCGCATCAGGGCGTTGGGCATCAGAAAGACGCAGTTCAAGTTCCGCTGAAGCGTCGCCAGATCCGCCGGATTCACCAGATTCACCATCCTCGCCATTTGCACCAGCCGGCCGAGGTCTGGTTTGCTCGCAATCTCAATGGTTTAGGTGTGGCTCGTTAGCGTGCCTTGAGTCAACTCGAACCGCGGCCCGCGAACTGGCTGCGAAGGAGGCAGTGATGACACCAACGAAGCCCGCAAGCGTGGCGGAGGCAGTGGCGATTCGTCCATTCCAGGTGAATGTCCCGGAGGCGGACCTGACCGACTTGCGTCGGCGCATCGTCGCGACGCGGCTACCAGAGAAGGAAACGGTCGGCGACTTCACGCAGGGCGTGCCGCTCGCGACGGTGCAGAAGCTCGCGCGCTACTGGGCAACGGACTACGACTGGCGCAAGGTCGAGGCCCGCATGAACGCCGTGCCGAACTTCATCACCGAGATCGACGGTCTCGACATCCACTTCATCCACGTGCGCTCGAAGCACGAGAACGCCTTGCCAGTGATCATCGCGCACGGCTGGCCGGGGTCGGTCGTCGAGCAGCTCAAGCTCATCGAGCCGCTGACCAATCCGACGGCGCATGGCGGCACCGCGGCCGACGCCTTCGACGTGGTGATTCCGAACATGCCGGGCTACGGCTTCTCGGGCAAGCCCACCGGCACCGGCTGGGGCCCGGACCGGATCGCCCGTGCCTGGATCGTGCTGATGCAGCGCCTCGGATACTCGAAGTTCGTGGCGCAGGGCGGCGACTGGGGCGCGGTGGTCGTCGACCTGATGGGCCTCGCTGGCGCCGCCGGAGCTGCTCGGCATCCACACCAACATGCCCGGCATCTTCCCCGCGGACATCAACGGAGCGGCCTTCTCCGGCGCGCCGGCGCCAGCGGGTCTGTCGGCCGAGGAGAAGCATCGCCTTCGAGCGTCTGCAGATGCGTCTATCAGAAGGGCATCGGCTACGGCTACCAGATGGGACTGCGCCCGCAGACGATGTACGGCATCGCCGACTCGCCGGTCGGACTGGCGGCCTACTTCCTCGATCACGACGCGCGCAGCCTGGAGATGATCGCGCGCGTGTTCGATGGCGCGTCGGAGGGCCTGACGCGCGACGACGTTCTCGACAACATCACGATCGCCTGGCTGACCAACACCGGGGTGTCGGGCGCCCGTCTCTACTGGGAATACTGGGGCAAGGGCTACTTCGACGCCAAGGGCGTCTCCATCCCGGTGGCCGTGAGCGTCTTCCCGGACGAACTCTATCCGGCGCCACGGAGCTGGTCCGAGCAGGCCTATCCCAACCTGATCCACTACAACCAGCTGCCAAAGGGCGGACACTTCGCCGCCTGGGAACAGCCGAAGTTAATGTCGGAGGAAATGCGCGCCGGCTTCAGGTCTCTGCGCCAGTAGCGCAGAGCAGCGCGCGCGCCGCGGAGGACTGACACTCGAATGGGTGTCAGCTCCTTCGCCAATCGCTCGCTTCGCTCGCGGCTACGGCTGGCCCATCAATTCAAGTCTCACCCCTTGACGTTCTAGGTGAAGAGGCGTAGCCTCGCGACCTAGAATGTCTACCAAAGGCAAGCAAGACCGTGTCGAACTCCTGCAGGGCACACTCGACCTCTTGATTCTGCGCACGCTGCGATGGGGACCCGCGCACGGCCATGCGATTGCCAAAGCGATCGAACACGGCTCGGATGACGTGCTCCTCGTGGAGCAGGGGTCCCTGTATCCAGCCCTTCACCGCCTGATCAAACGTGACTGGATTACGTTCGATGACGGCACGTCCGAGAACAATCGGCGCGCCAAGTTCTATCGGCTGACCGCCAAGGGCCGGAAGCAACTCGAGATCGAAACCAGCAAGTGGGACACGCTCGCCGCAGCCGTCGGGCGAATCCTGCGCCCCGCCGCGCAGGAGAAATGACGTCATGACGCGCGGCCGACGGGTACTGGACACGCTCGACGACGACATCCGCGACCATATCGAGCGCGAGACGCAAGACAACCTCGATCGCGGAATGGCGCCAGAAGAGGCCCGTCGTCAGTCCATCCTGAAGTTTGGCAACGTCGCCCTGGTGAAGGAGGATACGCGCGCGATCTGGGGCTGGCAGCGGCTGGAACAACTGGCGCAGGACAGCTGGTATGCCGTTCGGATCCTCCGGCGGCGTCCTGTATACACCCTCCTCTCGGTGCTTACCCTTGCCCTCGGCATCGGCGGCACAGCGGCCGTGTTCGGCGTGGCGCACGGCGTGCTCCTGAGTCCGCTGCCCTACGCCCATGAACGCGAGCTCGGCGTGTTCTGGATGAAGACGGACTGGACGCACGAAGAGTACCTGCACATCCGTGGACGGACGCCGGGGTTTCGCCATGTGGCGCTCTATCGCCAGAGCGACTCGATCCTCCGCGTCGGCGGAGCGCCAGCGCGCCTGGTGCCTGGCGTCACCGCATCGGCCGAGTTCCTCGACGTGCTCGGCGTCGCTCCGTTCCTCGGACGAGGATTCCATGAGGGCGACGATGCCCCGGGCGCCGAACGTGTGGCCCTGCTCAGTTTTGCCTTGTGGCAGGAGCTGGGTGGCGATCCGTCCATCATCGGCACACCCGTGGCGCTCGATGGCAGTCCGCGCATCGTGATCGGGGTGATGCCGCGCGGGTTCTGGTTTCCGGACCCCTCGGTCCGCATCTGGACACCTGCGCTGCTGCGACCAGACTCTCGCAGCTGGAACTCCACACTCATTGGCCGCGTGGCGCCCAACCAAGATGTTCGGTCGATGGGCCCGGCACTCGAGCAACTGACAGCGATGCTCGACGAGCGTTTCGACTATCCCGCGCGGCGGGACAAGACGACAAACCGGCGGATCACGCCGGTGCGCGACGACGTGCTCGGGCCCATGCAACCGGCGGTGCTCGCCACGCTTGCCGCCACGGGACTGATTCTCCTGATCGGGTGCGCCAACGTTGCAGCCCTGGTGCTTGGGCACGTCGATGCACGATCGGCTGAGTTCGCGGTTCGTTCAGCGCTCGGTGCGAACCGGCACCGACTGGCGCAGCAGCTGATCGTCGAGGTGCTCATCGTGGCGGCTGTCGCCGGGACTGTGGGCGCGGCCCTGGCGTGGGTCGGCTTCACCATCGTCACCGACGCGCTTCCGCTAGGTGCATGGGCCTCGACGGCGCCAGACTGGCGCGTGTTCGCGGCTGCGATGGCTATCGCCGTCCTCGCGGCGGCGCTCGTCATCCTCGTGCCCATCGTCTCGCTGTATCGGAGAGACGTGCGCAGCATGTTGAGCGCAGCCCGAACGGGCAGCATCCAGGGACGCGGCGGACAGTTGGAAAGCGGATTGGTCGTCACGCAGGTGGCGCTCGCGGTGATGGTGGCCTCGGGTGCGGCCCTGCTCGCCCGCAGTGTCGCCAACATGTACGCGGTCCAACCTGGTGTCCGGATGAATGGCGTCGCCGTCGTCGACGTCGTGTTCGAAGGCACGCTCGATCGTGCGAGCCGCGAGCGGACGATCGACGAGCTCGAGGGGGCGCTGCGTGAGCTTCCCGGCGTGACCTCCGTCGGCGCGGCGCAGACGCTGCCGCTACGCGGCGGCGGGTATCGGGCGGACCTGCGTATCGACGAACGCCCGGACATCGAGGGCGCGGCCACCGAGTACCGGATCGTGACGCCCGGCTATCTTGAGAGCCTTGGCTTTGCCCTGCGCCAGGGCCGCGCGATCGGTCGCGACGATGACGCCGATGCCGAACGTGTCGTCGTCATCAACGAGGCGTTTGCCCGGAGATACTTTCCGGGCGTCGATCCCATCGGACGGTCGATCGGCGGCGACATCGGCCAGCGACGTTCGCGCATCGTCGGCATCGTGGCCGACGCCGCTGAACAGGGTCTGACCGACCCTACCGAGCCCGTGCGGTATGTCGCAGTGGCGCAGATTCCGTGGCTGGACGACGCGCAGTCATTTGTCCTCCGGGCGGCGCCTGGCCTGGCGGAGACGTCCCTGCTCGAGCCGGCGCGGCGGACGATTGCGCGCGTGGCTCCTGCCGCCGCCGTGCATCAGACGACGACGATGCGCAGGGTGCTCGACACGGCGGTCGGCCCGGCACGCCAGATCATGTCGATGCTCTCGCTCCTGACGGGTCTGGCCCTCATCCTGGGTGCGGTCGGCGTTTATGGCGTGATGACACACTTCGCCACGCGCCGACGGCGTGACTGGGCGATTCGCATCGCCATCGGGCTTCCAGGTTCGCGCGTGATGACTCATGTGCTCGGCTACGGTGCGATGCTGGTGTCAGCGGGGATTGTCGTGGGTGTCGTGGGTGCGGCGATGCTCACGCAACTCCTGTCATCGTTTCTCTTCGACGTCGGCGCGCGGGATCCCGTCGCGTTCGCTACCGCAGCGGCGGCTTTGTTCGGTGCCGGCATCGTCGCAGCGTTCGTGCCAGCCTTCCGCGCGGGCACGGCAGACCCATTGAAGGCTCTTCGCGAACAGTAGGGATTGTGTCCCAGCGCGCCATGTTCTCAGCTCTGGCGGCCCCGGGTGACGATGAAGTCGGCCGGACGTTTGTGGCTCTTCGGTGTTCGTGGCATGCTTGGCGCCAGGCTTCATACGAAGAGTTCGCAATGTCCGCTCCGATGCCTGCGGATCGGTTGACCGGCCTGTGGACGCTCGATCCCAGCGCTTCGCAGTTCTCAACGCCGTCACCGCTAGCGTGGATACTCAACGTGTCCGCGCACCTCGGGAACCTACCCTGAGATTCCGGGTCTAAGACCGTCGGGGCACTCGCTTGAATCGACTTGTTGCTCATAGCCTTGTCCTAGCCGCCGGTCTGTCAGTCGAGGTCTTCGCTGTGGCTCAGGCACCGAACCGGGAGACTCCACGTCCGCGCTACGACGTTAGGCCCGCGTCCTACGTGGTCACCGAGGTCGCGTTCCTAAACGCCGTCGACAACGTTCAGCTTGCCGGCACCCTGACAGTTCCGCGAGGGGTGCTCAATGCGCGAGCCGTGATACTGAGTCAAGGGCTCGGTCTCGAGCCGTTCGACCGCGACTACGCGGTTCCGATGAGGCCAGCGCTCAAGTCTTTCCTGGCCATCGCGGACGCCTTGAGCCGGAACGGGATCGTCGTGTTGCGGGTCGACGACCGAGGCGCCGGCGGGTCGTCGGGCCGGAAGCAGCTGTCGTCGGTGCAACAGCTGGCTGGTGACCTGGTGGCGGGCGTGGCCTTCCTCAAAACACGACCGGAGGTGGACCCGAAGCGGATCGGGATCATTGGCCACAGCTTTGCTGGTCTCACGGCACCGCTCGCTGCGATCCGCTCGAGTGATGTCGCATTCCTCATCACGTTGGCGGCGCTTTTCACCGACGCTCGCGACAACCTCGAGCGGTTACCGCCGGGACTTCGCGCCGCGACCACCGCAACTTGGACGGCCCTGGTTCAGAGTGCGCCCACGTTGAGCCCGTCCGAGCTGGAGGGGACGCTACGAAATGCGTTCACCTCGGCGATGGCGAGCGTGAGCGACGACGAGCGCGCGCCCCTCCAAGCCGCGATGACAGCGATCGTGTCCCAGTGGGCGACGCCGCTTCGCCGGTCCCAGGCCCATTCTGATCCCGGGGAGGCGTTGCGCCAGTTGACAAAACCGGTCCTGGCGATTCACGGCGCTCGCGACCGCGAGCTTGACGCCTCGACGAACCTCGTGCCGCTTGTGAAGTATCTCGGTGAAGCCGCGAACGCCGACTTCACGGTAGCCGTGATTCCGGACATCGACCACTGGATGTGGGTGTGTACAGAGCCATCCGAGCCCGGTAAGCCATGCGCCGAGATGCAGTTCTCGCCCCGGGTCCTGGACTTGATTACGAGCTGGGTCCAGAAGCATTGATGCGGCGTCCAGGATCGGTTCTGGAGAACAGCGCGAGGTCGAGCTGTGCTCGGTTCAGCCCTTGCGACGGGTGGGCATGGTCCAGTTCGCGATCCGAACGTCCCTGACACGCTCGAACTCGGCGACGTTGTTCGTCACCAGCGTCAGGCCGAGGGCACGGGCGTGCGCAGCGATGAAGAGATCATTCGCGCCGATCATCAATCCTCGCCGCTTCAAGTCAGCTCGGATCTCGGCGTAGTGAAGTGCCGCGCCTTCCTCGAACGCCACGGCCTCGACGTAGGGGAGGAACGCGGCAAGCGCCGCCGCGTCCTGCGCGCGCCGAGGCGAGAGTTCGACGCCGTAGAGCAGCTCGGCCTTCGTCACGACCGACATGCAGACGTCCTCGACCGGCACCGATTGCAGCCGCTTCAGGACCACGGGATGCGAGCGCTTCATAATGTAGGAGCACGTGTCCGTGTCCAGCATGAAGCGGGGCATCAGGGCTCTCGTTCCTGAGCGGGCAGGTCCTCGACGTCGGCCATGAAGGCGTCCGACGCCACTGGCGCTGACGCCAGATACGACTTCCAGTCGCGGGGGCGAGGCGACAGGATGACGTCGTCGCCGACCTTCCGGATCAGCACTTCGTCAGTAGCGAACTGGAACTCCTTCGGCAGGCGCACAGCTTGGCTTCGGTTGGTCATGAAAACCTTGGCGGTGCGAGGCATAGTTGAACCCTCCAAAGCCAGTATGCCATATACCGTTCGTATATGGCGCCATGTGCGCAATACGTGCGTCTACCGGGGAGCTCCGGCTGCGTCGTGGGTCGCAGGATTACTGTGGCCGGGCCGCCGGGTCCGAGTAGTTCACCATCCAGTTGATCCCGAATTGGTCAGTGAGACTGCCAAAGTAGTCGCCCCAGAACTGGTTCGCGATGGGCATGGTGATGGTGCCGCCTTGCGCCAGCGCGTTGAAAATGCGGTCGGCTTCCTGCTTGCTGTCCGGGTGGACGGAAATGGAGACGTTGTTCCCCTCGATGCGCTTCGGGCCCATGCCCGCGATCATGTCGCTCGCCATGATCATCTGGCCGTCTGGGAGCTCGAGGCCGACGTGCAAAACGAGGGTCTTCTGCTCGGGCGTGAGCTCGAAGCCATCCCGCTGGGGCATCGAGCCGAACCGGTGGATCTCGGTCAGCTTTCCGCCAAGGGCCTTCTCGTAGAAGCGGAATGCTTCCTCGGTCTTGTTGGCGAAGTTCAGATACGAATGGATCTTCATGCTGTTCGCTCTCCCGTCTGGTGTGACAGCCAGATGACTTGCAATGGATGGAGGCCCAAGGCGACGGCCATTTTCACAGCTCGGTGTGAAGCGGTCAAGTGGTCGAACCACCGCGGATGGCCGGAGTGAGCGCGCGTCAACCGGTCGATTCACCTGGCGTCGCGTGAATGCGGCGCGTTACGTTGTCGGCGGCCGTTCTCGAAGTCCACGGCGAGGAAACGCATCGAGCCGCGCACGTCGACCGTGGCTGCACGCCCGCCCGTTTGGCGCGGGCCGGGTTGCTCTTGTAGCCTGAAGAAGCCGGCTGAACGCACAGTAAGGAGATCCCAGCACGAACTTCACTGCCGAGGCCGTACGCCGGGACGGCTTTGGAGAGGCGCCCAGATTCGAGGCGTGGTGACAGAGGCCGTGTAGCGGAGAGACCGTGAAGATTTACAACGACTATGCCGACTGGTTTCATCTGCTGACCCATCCGGACGACTACGCCGGCGAAGCCGCCGCCTACGTTCGGCTGATCCAGGAGGCCAGCCCCGGCGCGCGGACGCTGCTCGAGCTCGGTTCCGGCGGAGGGAACAACGCCTTCCACATGAAGCGGGCGTTCACCTGCACGCTCACCGACCTCTCGCCACGCATGCTGCAGCTCTCGCAGTCCATCAACCCTGAGTGCGAACACGTCGTGGGCGACATGCGGACGCTGCGCCTGGCGCGCCTCTTCGATGCGGTCTTCGTCCACGACGCGGTCGAGTACATGACAAGCGTCGCCGACCTGTCGCAGGCAGCGGCGACGGCCTTCGCGCACACGCGACCCGGTGGCGTGGCGCTGTTCGTGCCCGACGGCACGAAAGAGACGTTCTGCGAGTCGGCGGATGATGGCGGTCGCGACGGACCGGACGGCCGCGGGCTGCGCTACCTCGCGTGGACCATCGACCCGGACCCGTCGGATGACCGCTACGAGGTGCACTTCGCGTGTCTGCTGCGGAACGGCGCCACGGTCCATGCGATCCACGACCGCCACGACCATGCGCTCTACACGCGCCGGCAGTGGCTGGACGTGCTCACCGCCGCCGGCTTCGTGGTGTCGACGCCGTCGCTCGATGAGGGGACGCACGAACACCAGGTAGCATTCCTGGCTCGCCGGCCGGAACGCTAGACTCGCGCCGACGAGAGGGCAACCGGCGAACTGCGACGGGCCGTCGAGAACGTCCCCATCGTCAGGCGGCCAGGACCGCGTCGATCTGGCCCATCGCGGCGCGCATCCCCTCGTCCATCCCCATCGCCGTCAGTTGCTCCAGCGCGGCGAGTGAGGGGAACGTCGTGAGGACGACCATGCGCGTGCCGTTCTCGAACGGCTCGAAGCTGAAGCGGATGCGCATCGTCGGCATACCATCCGCCGGCTTGCCGTCCGGCCCGAGGAATCCGTCCAGGACCTCGAACGCGTGGGGCGCCGAGACTTCCAGGAACTCGAAATAGCCGCTCGACTGCGTCCCGTCGGGGCCGGTCATGTGGTACTCGGAGCGGCCGCCGACGAGGAAGTCGTGTCGCGTGAACGTGGCCGGCCATTCGGGTGGTCCCCAGAAGCGCTCCAGTTGGCGCGGGTCAGCGTAGGCGGCCCAGACGCGGGCGACGGGGGCGGCGAACTGGGCGACGACCCTGAGGGTGAGCGCTTCGGGGTTCTTGTGAACTTCCATGACCGGCATTCGATTCTCCTTCTCCAGATGTACTCAGCAGCTCGTCGAGGCTGCGGATTCGGGCCTGCCAGACGGCTTCGACCTGCGACAGCAGTCTGGACGCGAGGCGGACGGCTTCGGGATTGCCCATCACGCGCTGCGCCCGGCCGTCCCTGCGCTTCGTGACGAGCCGGGCACGCTCCAGCACGACCACGTGCTTCTGGACGGCAGCGAAGGACATCGCGTAGCCGGCCGCCAGGTCGCTGATGGACGTGTCGGCGTCCATCACCCGCCTCAGGATGTCGCGCCGCGTGCCGTCCGCGAGCGCCCGGAACACCAGGTCCAGCTCACGGTCGCGGCTGCGCTGACGTACAACCATATGGTTGTATATCACGGCCGCGCGGGGTTTGGCTAGAGCGGTGCGTGCCGCCAAGCACAGCCGGTCGAACACACCGGGTTGGCGGCGTTCGACCCGCGTCGGAGCGTGGCGTGACTCTGCCGCACCGTGAACCTCCGCCCAAGGCGGGCGCTGTCGGAGGATTGCCGCGCTCATCCCCTGACAAGCCAATTGGCTGGCCCTGGCCGCGCGCTGGCCGCGACCGCGTAAGGTCCGCGCATCTCCCGCGACTACCTGTTGCAGGAGGCCATAACGTGCTCGACGCGCTCTGCGCCCTTGCCGGCGCCATCTGCTCGACCATCACCCTCGTCGCGACGATCGTCCTCGGCCTGGCCGCTCCGCCGTCGCATGACCCGAAGCCCGGGCTGGGACTCGAGCCCTGCTACCTGCGCGGATTGTCCGAAGCCGTGCAGTGCGGCGTGCTCTGGGTGAACGAGAACCGGCTAGCGCCGGATGGCCCGCGGGTGCCGATTCACGTCTCGATCGTGCCGGCGCTCGTGCGCGACCGCGCGCCGGACCCGCTCGTCATCCTCGCGGGCGGCCCCGGACAGGGGGCGCGGTCGTACGGTCCGCTGGTCAACGCGGCCTTCAGGCGCGTGCGGCGCACCCGTGACATCGTCCTCGTCGATCTGCGCGGGACGGGCGATTCGGGGGCGCTGCCGTGCCCGGCGGCCACGCACCCGATCGCCATCCTCGCCGCGGCCGACGATGCGTACGCGACGGCGCGCGACTGCCTTCGCGGCCTGGGCGCCGATCCGCGACTCTACACTCATCGCGACGCGCTCGAGGACCTCCGCGACGTGCTGGCGGCGCTCGGGTACGAGCGCGTGAACCTGTGGGGGGGCTCGTGGGGCACGCGCACCGCGCTCGTGTTCGCGGCCACGTATCCGTCGCTCGTTCGCGCGGTGGTGCTCGACGGTGCCGTCGCGATGGAGATGAGCTTCCCCTGGTCGTATCCGGTTGACGCACAGGCGGCGCTGGATCGGCTGTTTGCCGACTGCGAGCGCGACGCGCCGTGCCGTCAGGCCTTTCCATCCCCGCGGGAGCGGGTCGCCGAGTGGCTCGCATCACTCGACACCGGACCCATCCGAACCTCTCTTCCAGCATCCACGGACGGCCGCGCGCATCGAGGTGCTCCTCACCCGTGCTGCCGCGACGGAGGCCGTCCGCGCGGCGCTCTACGACCCGCGCGAATCGAGCCGCCTGCTCGCGGTCCTCTGGCGCGCACGGGCCGGCGACGTCGGACCGCTCGTGGCGATGGCCGAACGGGCGTCGACGTGGTCGATCGAGACCATGGCGCTCGGTCAGACGCTGTCGATTCTCTGCTCGGAGGATGTCGGGCGCGGCCCTCGCCCGGCATCTCTTCCGGTCACGCTGTTCGGGACGACCGCCATCGATTTCTGGATGAATGCGTGCCGCGCGTGGCCGGCGGGTCCGGGCCTGGCGATCGATCGGACGACGCGCAGCGACGCGCCGGCGTTGATTCTCTCCGGCGGCCTCGACCCGGTGACGCCACCGGCGCGCGGCGAGGCGATGCGCCGGCACTTTCCCAGGAGCATGCACGTGGTCGCGCCGGGTGGCGGCCACAACGTGTCGTCGCTCGGCTGCGTCCCGGCCCTGATTCACCGGTTCATCGAGCAGGGACATGGCGACGGGCTCGACGCGTCGTGCGCGGCCGCGATCGCGCGCCCGCCGTTCGTAACTGCGCTGGCCGGAGGCCGGCCGTGATTGTCCTCGCGAACCTGCGGATGGCGTTCCGGTCGACCGTCGCCGTGCGCGATGTCTCGTTCACCGCGCCGAACGGGCAGGTCACCGGCCTGCTGGGCCCGAACGGCGCCGGCAAGACGACCACGCTGCGGCTGCTGACGGGGCTGCTCACGCCGGATGCGGGATCCGTGCTCGTGGACGGGCTCGACGTGCATGTCACTCCGCGCGAGGCGCGCGCGCGGCTGGGCGTCGTCCCCGAGCACACCGGCCTGTACGACCGCCTGACCGTGCGTGAGCACGTCGAGTACGGCGTGCGCCTTCACGGCCACCGCGGACCAGGTGCTGCCACGCTCGTCGACGCGGCCCTCGCACGCAGCGGACTGTCGCTGCTTGCCGGGCGGCCCGCCGGCACGCTGTCGCTCGGCGAGCGGCGGCGGGTCGCGCTCGCCCGTGCGCTGGCCCACGGGCCCGTGAACGTGGTGCTGGACGAGCCGACGAACGGGCTCGACGTGCCGGGTGTCCGTGACGTCCGGGCCGAGATCCGGCGGCTCGCGGCAGCGGGCTGCGCGGTGGTCGTCTCCACGCACGTCATGCAGGAGGTCAGCGCGCTCTGCGACCGCGTCATCGTCCTCGCACGCGGGCGCCTCGTCGCCGAGGGCACGCCGGCGGAGCTCCGGCAGCGCACGGGCCACGCATCGATGGAGGACGCCTTCATCCACCTGATCGGAACCGCGGAAGGCCTCTCGTCATGAACCGCATCGGCGTCGTCTTTCGGAAGGAGCTTCTCGACGCGCTGCGCGACCGGCGTGCGCTGGTCTCGGCCTCGATGTATGCGATCTGGGCGCCGATGGCCGTGGCGCTCGCGCTGAGCGCGACGGCGCGCGACCGGTCGGCGGACGCGCCCCTGCGCCTGGGCGTGGCGGTCGACGCGCCGGCCCCGGCCATGGTCTCGTATCTCACGCAGCAGCCGGCGACAACCGTGGCAACGGTTCCGGACCCGGTAACGGCAATCAGGCGAGGGGACGTCGACGTCGTGCTGCGGCCGGCGGCTGATTACGGCTCGAGGCTCGAGGGCAGCCGTCCGGCCGTCGTCGACCTTTTCTACGACGGGGCCAGTAGCCGCGCCCTGGCGTCGGCCGACCGCGCGCGCCGGCTGATGGCGGGGTTCGCGCGAGACATCGCGGACAGCCGGCTGCTGCTTCGCGGCCTCGTCCCGGACGTGGCCCAGCCCATCGACCTCCGCGATCGCGACATCTCGACCGCCGCCGAGCGCTCCGGCCGGCTGCTGTCGATGATTCCGGTGTTCCTGCTGGTCGCCGCCTTTGCCGGAGGCATGGGCGTGGCCATCGACTCCACGGCGGGCGAGCGCGAGCGGCGATCGCTCGAATCGCTGCTCCTGCACCCGGTGTCGCCGGCCGCGATCGTCGGCGGCAAGTGGGGCGCCGCTGCTGTCGTCAGCGCCGGCGTGGTCGCGCTGATGGTTGCCATGACGGCATTGACCCTGCGCGTGCCGCCGGTCAGGGCCCTGGATCTGCCGGTCGGCTTGTCGCTGGCCGAGGCGTTGATGGTGGCGGCCGTGCTGCTGCCGCTCGCCCTCGTGGCACCTGCCATTCAGATGCTGGCCTCGGTGTCGGCGACGAGCTACAAGGAAGCGCAGACCCAGGTGTCGCTCCTGCTGCTCCTGCCCACCGTGCCTGGGTTCCTGTTCGCCTTCGGCACGCTGCAGGATGGCGGCTGGATGCGCGTGGTTCCGGTGGCGGCACAGCAGCTGATGGTGAGCGACATCCTCGCCGGGCGCGCGGTGAGCGCTCTTGCGGTCGCGACGGCCAGCATCGTGACCGTCGGCCTGGGTCTCGTGGCGCTGGCGGTCACGTGCCGGCTGCTCACGCGGAACGGCGTCGGGTCGGGGCACCAGGCATAAGCTGTGGCGTTCTGATGGCGAGCGATCGCGAGACGCAGTTCCTGCGGCTGCTGGACGCCCACGGTCCGGCGTTGAGGCGCCTCACCGCGGGGTACGAGCGGGACCCCGGCCACCGCCAGGATCTGGAGCAGGAGATTCACCTGGCGCTGTGGCAGGCGCTGCCGACCTTTGCCGGCCAGTGCAGCGAGCGCACGTTCGTCTTTCGCGTCGCACACAACCGGGCCATCAGCCATGTCCGCCACTGGCGGCTGCGGAAATCGGAGCCGCTGAGTGGCACGGTCGACCCGACGGCTGACGGGGCCGACCCCGAACAGCACGTGGCCGACCGCGAGCGCAGGCGCGCGCTGTCGGACGCGGTGCGCGCGCTGCCACTCGGGCACCGTCAGGTGATTCTGCTCCTGCTCGAGGGCGCCACGCACCGGGAGATCGCCGAAGTGCTCGGCATCTCCGAAGGAAACGTCGCGGTGCGTGCGACTCGCGCCCGCCGGGCCCTGTCTGGAGCATTGAACGCGAGGGAACACCGATGAGCACGCCTTCGGACGACCTGCAGGACTGGATCCGCGAGTGGCAGGACACCGCGCCCGCATCGCGGCCCGCACCCGCGGCGCTCGCCCGCCACGTTCGCCGTCGCAGCCGGCAGCTGGCGATCTGGATCGCGAGCGAGGTCGTCGTTGGGGTCATCGGCCTGATCGTGGTCGGCTACCTCGCGCTGACCCTGCGCGATCCCATCGAGCGCCTCGCGATGGCGCTGCTCGCGCTCGCGTGTGCCGGCTCCCTGGTCTTCGGCTGGCTGAACTGGCGAGGCGCGATCGCGTCGGTCGGCGACACGACGGCGGCCTATCTCGACACCTCGGTTCGCCGGCTCGAACGGATCCAGCGGGCGGTGCACGGCGGCTGGATCCTGTTCGCAGCCGAGCTCGCGGTGATGACGCCGTGGATCTGGTATCGCCGCTCGCAGCTGCCCGAGCCCGCCCCTCTCTGGCCCTGGGCGCTCCTCATCGTGATGGGGGCCGGCGCCGTCGTGGGCCTGATCCTGGCCGGCCGGTGGCTGCGGCGCGAGCGCGCGACGATCGACCGGCTGCGGAGCGAGGACTTTCACTGAGTGCCCTCGCCTTGCTGACCGTTTGCATCAAGGAGCCAGCGCATGAGTCTCGTGCGGAAGTCGCTGCCCGGCGACGGGCAGTAGCGTGCGCGGCCCAGCGCGTCAGGCGCCCGGATGTGCTCAGATGACTGCGCCACCATCAGTGCGGGTGACTTCCAGAACGGCACGAAGAGTGTTGGGTCGTTCCCCATCCACGCAGTCACCGAGGCACATGCGAACCGCGCCGGATCGACGACGAACGCGGAGGCGAGAACGTCGAACGGCGAGAATCCGGCCCTGCCGATGTCGGCGCGCCAGTAGTCGAGCCACGGCCGTGAACGCTCCGCGACCCAGGCCGACGCCCCGCCGGCGTCACGGAGCATGTCCAGGTCAGCAGGAGTGAACTCGAGTCCGTGGGCGGCCTCATAGGGAACGAGGAACAGCGGGACGGGGAGGCGGAGCAGTGCGCCAACGGCGTCGGGATCCATCGCGACGTTGAAATCCCTGAAGATCGGACCGTGACCGAGCCACGAGCCCGCTCCCGCGCCCTCCGCGGGATGGAAGATGTGGCCCGGCCGGCGGCCCATCACGGCCACCACGGCGGCGACCTGCGGCCACAGCGAGGGCCGATCCGCGAGCGCCGCGGCGATGTTCGTCAACGGGCCCAGCGCCAGGACAAGGAGACGCTCGTGCGCCAGTGACGTCGCCAGGGCCGTCGACGCCTCGCTGGCCCCCGGCCCGGGGACCGCGGCCCCGGCATGGACGGCCGGCCACTCCACACCATCCTTCTCGAGCAGCGCGATCAATGCGCGGGTCGTGTCATATGTGACGTCGAGCGGCGCGTTGCCGTGCACGGTCGAAATCCCTGCCACCCCGATGCTGGCACGCGACAGCATCAGGAGGGCGAGGCAGTCGTCCGGATCGGTGCGTGCCGTGTGCCCGCACGCCGCATCGGTGTCGATCCAGACTCGCGCCGGGGGCAGTGAGACGGTGTTCTCATCCAACTGGAGCGGTGGCAGCGGCTGCCGTCCCGTCCGCCAGAGGGGCACGGGAATCGCCAGCGTCATGAGCAACAGGCCTGCACCGACCGCAACTCCAACTATCGCACCACGCGCAACGGTCCGGACGCGACGCCGACGCCGGCTCCGATACGGTGCGATGCCGGCCGCCCGGCTCATCACTGCGATTCGGGTGCAGAACGGACATTCGTCACCCACCGCCTCGTGCAAGCAGGACGGACTTACCGAGAAGTCGCACGTACCCAGTGTAACCACCGTCGTCTGGCCCCGAGAGCTGCTCGTTGCCCGGACCGAATCGGCTGTCGGCGAGAGCCGAGGCCAGGCGCAAGGTGTCGGCGGTGTTTCGCGCGCAGAGGCCTGAAGCCATGCGCGAATTGAGCCCGGGACTACTCGTGCCGGAGAGCAACCACGGGATCCACACGCCAGGCACGGCGAACCGGCACCGACAATGCCATCAGCGCCGCCAGCGCGAGAAGGCCTGCCACGGCGCCAAGCGTCGATGGATCGGTCGGACTGACAGCGAAGAGGAGGCTGGCGATGAGGCGGGTAAAACCGAGTGACGCCACCACGCCGAGCACGATGCCGGCAAGCACCACCTTGCCCATCGGGGCGAGGAGCGCAACCGCGATGTCTCTCCGTTGGGCCCCAAGGGCGATGCGCACGCCGAGTTCTCGCGTTCGGCCCGTGCCCAGGTAGGATGCCAGGCCGTAGACGCCCACGACGGCGAGTGCGAGTCCAAGCAAAGCGAAGGTTGCCAGGAGCGCCAGCGCGAACCGGCGGTCGGCGAGCGAGCGTGCGACGCTGGCCTCCAGTCCGGTGCCGTTGACCATGACGTGACCGCTGCCCAGTTCGCGCAGTGCCGCATGCAGGCTGCCGAGCATCTCGGCCGACCCCGTCGACGTCCGCACGACGAGGCTGAACGCTGTAGCGGCGAGCGGGGCCAGGGTGTCCGGCAACTGGGTCATCGGCACGTACACGTGTACGCGCGCCCCATTTCCGGCAATGCGGCCGTCGAGTCCCCAGTGCTTCACCGCCCCAGCCACCCCGACAACCTCCACCGGTTCGTCGACCCGGTCGAGACGGATCCGTTGGCCAAGGGGGTCCTCGCCCGGGAACACGCTCGCGGCGAACGCCTCGTCGATGATCGCCACACGCAGGCTCTGCGAGGTGTCGTGTACGCCGAAGCCTCGCCCTCGACGCATCGCAATGCCCATGGCTCGGAAATAGTCCGGTCCCACCGCGGAGAACAGCGCCAGCGGCGCGTCGCTGCCGGCGGGCGGTGGCGCGCCGTCGCGCCAGAAGTCCACGGCGTTGTTGTTCCCGGTGTACGGCAGGGCGCCGAAGACGCCGCTCGCCGCCTGTGCGTGTGGCACCGCCGCCAGGCGTTCAGCGATCTGCCCAATCGCGGTTCGCACCTGCTCGGGATGGCCGGCCTTCTCCTTCGGCAGCCCACTCATGAACGTCACCACGCCCTGAGGCTCGAAGCCGGGGTCGACACGCCACAGGCCCGTCAGGCTGCGCGTCAGCAGGCCCGCGCCAGCCATGAGCGTCAGGGCCAGCGCCAGTTGCGCGACGAGGAAGGCCCGCTGCACGCCATGGGCGTGAAACGCCACGGCGCGCTGGCTGTGCCGCAGCGCGTGACTCTCGTTCGACCGCGTGGCCCGCACGGCGGGCACAGCCCCGCAGACCACGGCGCTCACGAGCGTGGCGGCGACCGCGGCGAGGAGGACGCGCCAGTTCAGTTCGACGCTCACGATGTCGGGCAATGCCGACGGCAGCACGCGCAGGGCGGCACGCGTGCCCCACGTGGCGAGCAGGATGCCGGCGAGAGCGCCGGCACCGGCGAGGCACATGCTCTCCGCGAGCGCCTGCCGGAGGATGCGCCACCGGCTCGCGCCGAGCGCAAGGCGCGTGGCGAACTCCGGGGCTCGATGCGAGAAGCGCGCGAGCATGAGGTTCGTGACGTTGGCGCAGGCGATCAGCCACACCAGTGCCACCGTGGCCAGCAGGAGCCGCAGCGTCGGCCGGACGTCGCCGGTGAGGTCCTCGGCGAGCGGCACCACGTTGACGCCCTGACCGCGATTCGCGTCGGGGTGGGCCGCGGCGAGGGCCGCTGCGATGGTGGTCAACTCAGCCTGCGCCCCGGCCCTTCCTGCACCGGGGCGAAGCCGCCCGATCACCGAAGCGGCGTGCACGTCCCGCGACCGGAAGAGCGAGTCGTCGTACTGGCCGATGGGCACGAAGACATCGTTGTACGACCGGGGAATCACGCCGACCCCGACGTGACCGGGAATCACCCCGATCACGGTGTACAGGGCGCCATCGAGCGTCACCGGCTGCCCGACCACGTTCGGGTCGGCCCCAAACCGCCGTCGCCAGAGGCCCTCGCCGAGCAGGACCACCGGCGGACCACCTGGCTGATCCTCGCGCGCGTCGAAGGTCCGCCCGAGCAGGGGCACCACCCGAAGGATGGCGAAGTAGCTGGACGACACGCGACCGCCGATCACCCGCTCCGCGCCCGGATTGCCCGCAAGGGTGAACATCTCGAGTCGCCAGGCGGCCAGCGCCTCGAACGTCTGCGTCCGCGCACGCCAGTCGAGGAAGTTGGGGTACGAGACGGAGTCCTGTGCGGAGGTCGATGACGTCCCGTGCACGGCCATCAGGCGGCCGGCATCCGCGAAGGGAAGCGGGTGCAGCAGCGTGGCGTCGACGACACTGAACACCGCCGTGCTGGCGCCGATCCCGAGCGCCAGGCTCAGTACCGCCGCGGCAGTGAATGACGGCTGCTGCGCCAGCCTCCGTGTGGCGTACTGGAGATCTGACAGTAGATCAAGAAACCGGCTCATATCGACCTCGGCCTGGGTCAGGCTCGATCCCACGTCGCGTCAGCCCGAGGGCCGACGAGCGGACGCTAGTCGAAACCGGCTGCGCACGTCCACTCTCCAGCTACCACCTGGCTTGCTTTGATTGACTGGAGAAGCAACGCGCGGATCGTCCGCGACAGCTCGTCCCAGCCGCTCGCGTGATGCCGCCGGGTTGAGCCACCGCGAGTGCCGGCGAGCGGCGCAGCATCATCACTGCTCGTGCCTGTCGCCCTCCACCAGCCTTGTCTTTCGCTGGCGCCGCCAAGCGCCACATGGTCCGCGTTACTCTGCCTTGAGCGTGTCGGCGGGATCGACGCGGCCGGCCCTGAGTGCGGGGACCCAGGCCGACACCGCGGCCAGGCCCATCACGATCGCGACTGCCGCGCCGAACGTCAGGCGATCCAGCGGCGCGACACCATGCAACAGACCCTGGAGCCCGCGCGTCCCGGCCGCTGCCATCGCGACGCCCGCGACCGCTCCGGCGCCACCGAGCGCCAGTCCCTGCTTGAGGACCATCCAGCGCACGCTCTCACGCGCGGCGCCGAGCGCGATGTGGATGGCGTATTCCCGGCGCCGCAGCTGCGAGGTCAGCGCAACGATCGCGTACACTCCTGACGCGCTCAGTACCAGCGCCACCACGGCCAACCCGCTCAGTGCGAGCATGACCAGCCGGTGGCGAGCCGTCCGGTCCGCCACCAGCTGATCGAAGGATTGCATCGTGCCCACCGCCAGTCCTGGATCGATCTGGCGGATGGCCGCACGCACGTCGGCCGCGAGCGCCGCTGGCGCACCAGAGGTCCGGATCGTGAAGTTGCGGCGTGGAAAGGAATACTGCCAGGTGGACCCGAAGGCGGTGGGACGGACGGGTTCGGTCGGGCCGTGCTGCCGCAGGTCGGCGACGATGCCCACGACGGTCAACCACGGCTGATCCGGTGAGCCGGTGCCAATCTGAACACGGGCCCCCACGGCGTCGCCGGCGGGCCAGTACATGCGTGCCATGGTGTCATTGATGACGGCCACATGCGGCGCCGCCGCATGGTCGGTCTCGGCGAGCGCCCGTCCTGCCATCACGGGGACGCCGATGCCTTCCAGGTATCCGGGCGCGACCGACATGTAGGCGATCTCGGCCAGGCGCGAGCCGATGGGGCGGCCGAAGATCGACAGGGCGGCGCCCATGCCACCGATGACGGGCACCCCCACCGACGCGTGGGCCATCGTCACGCCGGGAACCCGGCGCAGTGCCTCGACCGCGTCGCGCTCGAACTGGACCTGGCGTTCGGACGTGTCGTAGCGCGACGAGAGGTTGACGCTGAATGTCGAAAGCTGTTCGTGCGGAAAGCCGAGTGCCGTCCTCGACAAGTGGCCCACGGTGCGGATCACGAGCCCGGCGCCGGCGATCAGCACGAGCGCGAGCGCGACCTGCGCCACGACCAGGCCCGAGCGCATGAGCGCTGCCGGCCTGTCGCCGGTATACCCTCTCGAGCTGCGCAGCACATCGGCCGCGCCACCCGTCGCGAGGACGCGCTGCGGAATCACCGCGGACAGGCCCGCAGCCACCACCCCGGCCAAGAGGCAGCCGAGTGACGTGCTCGCATCCATGGTGATGGGCGACAGGCGGTCGAGGAACTGCGACTGGAAGCCGGCGATCACCGCCACCGCGCCGGACGCCAGGCATGCGCCCGCGATCGAACCGGCGCAGACGATGGCCAGGCTGTCGGTCAGCTGCTCGAACCACAGCCGCCGGTGCGTGGCTCCGAGCGCGGCGCGCACCGCGACCTGCCGCTGCCGGCCGACGGCACGCACTGCGGACAGCCCCGCCACGTTGGCACAGGCAATCAGCAGCAGCAGCCCCGCCGCCGCGGCCGTGCCCGCCAGCGCCGGCCGCGCGCTGCCAACCAGCTCCTCACGCAGCGGGACGGCAACCCACGACTGGTGGCCGTGTACCACCGGGTGCCGCGCCCGCATCTCCGCCGAGAAGCGACGAAGGAATGCGTCAGCGCCCGTCTGCGACGATGTGCGCCGCGCGATGACGGTGAGGGTGCGGCGCCCGCGCGCGGGATCGGCGAGGAGCGCGTCCATGTCGAGCGGGAGCCAGACGGAGGTCTGCGGCCAGTACGGCGGGAGAAAGCCCTGCGGCATGACGCCCACGACGGTGCGATCCCGCCCATCGAGCAGGAGGCGGCGACCGGCGACCGCGGCATCGCCTGCGAACGCCCGCTGCCAGAACGACCAGCTGATGACCACCGCGTCGCGCTCGCCGTCGGCGAACGACCGGCCGATTGCCGGCTGCACGCCGAGAGTGTGGAAGTAGGCTGCGGTCGTCAGGTTGCCCGTTACTGTCTCGGTCGTGTCCGCGTGCTGGAGCGTGACGCCGACCGGACGAATCGAGGCGAAGCCCTCGAGCGGCGGCGCTGCCCCGGCCAGGTCCTGCAGCACGTGCGCCGCCACCGCCGTCTGGTCGCCGTCGACCTCGGTCAGCAGCGTGACCAGCCGCCCGGCATCGCGATAGGGCAGCGGGTCAATGAGCGCCGGCCTGACCACTGCCAGGCCCGCACCTGCGGCGCCGACCGCCAATGCGACCGTGCCGGCCACGGCGAACGCGTACATGGGTTCGAGGTAAAACGCATGGAGAGCCCGGCGGAGGCTACCGAGGAACGACATGATCGTGCCTACCACGCGGATTGGGTGCGAGGACAGTGTCCGCTGCGGCGTCCCGTGCCGACGGACTGGAAGCCGGTCCTCCGGTGGTCGATGTTTCGGAAGCGCCGGGCGCGCAGATGCGTGCTGTCACGAGTGGTCTGGTCATCTGCTCCCCGATGTGCCGGAGCCCGCGACTTGACAGATTCCGAACGGCATTCCGGTATCCGAACCCGTCTGCGTGGCGGGCGGTCCAGCCGAAGAGCCGGCTGTAGAAGGCCGTCGACGCATCTGGTTCGGGGCTGATGATCTGCCATCGAACAACGGGACAACTCATGGTGTAGTTCCCTTCTCCCTCGAGCGACGATATCAGGAAAGACGGGGCTCGCAGGCCCATCGTTAACGCCGCCGCGTGGCGAGCGCGCACTCCTCCTGACGCTCTCTCAGCCGTGCGAGTGAGCCGCGAACGACCCGTGGCGGTCGCGCGTCGATTCCCGCATGAACAGACGGTCCATTGCCCTGGTTATGGGCGGAAGCGGCGCTCGAAGTACTGGATCGTGAGCGTCGGCGCGAGGGTTCGCAGGAAGTGGAAGGCGGCCGTGCGACGGGCCGATGAGGGTCCGACGGCCCACGCACCCGGAATTCCCTCGTTAACAGTGCAGTTCGAGCCATCGTCTTTCCCTATCAAATGGATCATTTGCGCTTGATTGTGGGCATGGTGGCCGTAACCTGGATCACGATTCTGGCAACGGCGGCGAGCGGGCGCCAGGTGGACCAGGAATGGCTCCGCCAGTGGAAAACGGCGCAAGTCGATCGGCCAGCGGCATTGGAGACGGCCGCCAGAATCGCGTCGGAGGCGGAGCCTGGCAGTGGCTTGATCGTCGACGGTCAGGTCTACCAGCCCGACGGTATGACGGCTGCGCCCAACGTGATCGTCTTCGCGTACCAGACGGATCGCGATGGCCTGTACGCTCCGCCACGGGCTGCGGCGGGAACCTGGCGATTGAGGGGCTGGGCTCGAACGGGGCCGGACGGCCGCTTCCGGTTCCGGACGATTCGTCCCGGAGTCTATCCGGATCGCAGCGAACCGGCGCACATTCATTTCACGGTGGAAAGCAGCGCGTACGGGCGGCAATGGGCACCGACGCTCATGTTCGCGGATGATCCGTTGGTGTCGGATCTGGCCCGCCGCCGGTCACGGGCGGCCGGTCGATTCGGTCCGGTCGCCGAGCTGGTCGGGGGCGGGCACGGGATGGCGCGTGTGGAGCTCGCCATACGATTGAAGACGAGGCCGGATTTTTGAGCCGAACCCGGGGCATCGCTATTGGTCGATGAGACGCGAGACCACGGGTCGCTGGTGACCGCCGCGGCCGGTGGCGACGTCGACGCTTTCGAGGAGCTCTACAAGCGGTTCGCCCGATTCGTGCACGGCGTGCTGATGGCGCGGCTTCCAGTCGACGAGGTGGACGATGTCGCCCAGGAAACCTTTGCCCACGCATGGTCTCGCCTCGGTGGACTTCGCGACCCGGCGAAGTTTGCAGCCTGGCTCGCCGTCATCGCCAGGCACCGGGCGGCTGACCATCAGCGGCGGCCACGGTTCGTTCAGCTCGACGACGGGCCGTCCCGGGACAATCCGCCGACGGTGATGCTGGAGGCCAAGGAGATTCTGTCCGCCATCAGGGAGCTGCCCGAGGCATATCGCGAGACGCTGAGCCTGCGGCTGGTGCAGGGCTACTCCGGTCCAGAGATTTCCGCGCTGACCGGGCTGTCGCCTGGCTCCGTGAGAGTCAACCTCCATCGCGGCATGAAACTGCTCCGCCAGAAGCTGGGAGCGATCGGATGACGCGTGCAAACGGACCCGACGACTACCTGTGGGACCCGACGGCGCCGGTCGACGTCGAGACGGCACGCCTCGAGCGTGCCCTTGCGGTTTACCGGTTCGACCCAGGGCGTGTGCCGTTTCGTCGCGGCCTGCTGAGCGCGTCGAAGAAGCGCCGCGGTGTGGCCGTCGGCGCACTCGCGGCCGCACTGGCGCTGTTCGTGGTTGGAGCGGCTGCCTACCGGTGGTCGTGGCCGCAGGGACAGGCCTGGCCGATGACGGTGACCGGACGGGCAGTGGCCGGCGGCGGCGCACTGGTACCGGGCGACAGCCTTCGGCTTGCACCTGGTGAGCAGGCCCGAATCGCCCTCGCGCGGATTGGCGTGCTGGAGGCCCTGGCCGGCGCCGACCTGATGCTTCGAGCGACCGCCTCCAACGATCACCGCCTGGTCCTCGCCGGAGGAGTCGTCCAGGTTCGCGTGTGGGCGCCGCCCGGTTCCGTGTCCATTACGACGCCTGCGGGTGAGGTCGTGGATCTCGGATGCGCGTTTCGACTGTCCGTATCGCAGGATGGACGGACATCGGTGACCGTCGAATCCGGCTGGGTGCTCTTGAGCAACCTTGCGGGGGAGTCCCTGGTGCCCGCCGGGGCTTCGAGTGAGATGTGGCGCGATCGACCACCACTGGTGCCGATTTTCGACGACGCCTCTCCGCGGTTTCGCAACGGCAGTCGCCGGCTCGAGCAGGCACTGTCAGCACCGGCGATGGCTGGGCCCTCTCTGGAGTTTCTCGCGGACGCCAGGCCGAAGGACGTGCTGACCCTGCTCTGGCTGGCCAGGGAGGCATCGTCGGACGTCCGGCTCACCCTGGTGGAACGTGCGGCGCAGCTTGCACCGCCTCCCCGCCAGGTGACGGTCAGCGACGTCGTTCATGGCAACCCGGAGCAGCTCTGGCGGTGGATCGATGCCCTGGATCTTCCGGCGGCAAAGAGCTGGTGGTGGAACTGGCGGGATGCGTTCGTGATCGACTGAAGCCTGCACTCCCTCCCTTTGCGCTTCGACAAGAGTCGTGTGTCACCGATCCTCGGCCGCACGTTCCTGCCCGACGAAGATGCGACCGGCGGCGGACCCGGCGGACGTCCGGCGATCCTGAGCTGGCCTCGGCGGCCTCGCGGGGATCTTGTTCGCCCACTGGGGCACGGATCTGATCGTCGCGCTCAGTCCCGAGTCCCACCAATCGCACGCGCAGCCTGCTGTGGTGGCCGAAGTCGCCCTCGCCCTGGTGCTGCTCTTCGGCGCGGGCCTGCTGATCAACAGCGTCGTGCGGTTGCAACAGGTCGCGCCAGAGTTCGATCCGGGCCGGACGCTCACCTTCAACGTGGCGCCGTCGGCCAGCCGGACGTCGACGCCGCAGTAGATCGGCGAGCTCTACCGCGAGCTGATCGCGCAGCTCAAAGCGCTGCCCGGGGTTGTCAACGCCAGCACCGTCATTCAACTGCCGCTCGCCGGCAGCGGTGCCACCACCAGCATCGAGATCGCGGGCCGGACTGTCCATCCCGCCGATCGGCCGTCGGTCGTCATCCACATGGCCAGCCCGGAGTACTTCAAGACGATGGGCATTCCGATCGTGAACGGGCGCGACTTCACCGAGCGCGACGACCTGAGCGCGCCGCGGTGCTGATCGTCAAGAGGCGGGTGGTATCTGCCGGCGCGGCGGGCGATGAACGTCGATCCGGTGGTCGCCCTTCGATGCGAATAGCGATGATCTCAGACTGACCTGAGCTGTGATGCCGGTTCCGGAGCTCGTACGGCCTCCGAGCGACGCAACCGCTCGGGACAAACGACGGCACGTGGTCGGCCACGAGCCCTCCCTGACCTCCTACGCGACGCATCCGCCCGGCTCGGCATCATGTCGCTGCTTGCCACTGGGTTGTGGGTCCTTGGAAACATCCTCGGGCGCCAGGTCGATGCTGGCGGACCCGTCGGCGTGGCTCGGACACTCCGATGATTCATGCGCGGTCCGAGGGTGTCGCGAGTTCGGCGCTATACTCGGATCGTGACGTCCTCGGTCAGGCGGCTCGTCAGTATCGCCGCCGTCATCGCGGTATCCGGATCCCCGGCCGTGTTGTCGGCTTGCATGGTGGTGTGCCTCCCGGGTGCCCCCGTCGCGGCGATGCCCATGGAGCCTGCTCCTGAGTCGGGGCACGCACATCACGGGGCAGATGCGTCAGTTTCGGCGGTCGATGACCAGTGGCCGTCGCCGGAATCCACCGGCGGACGCAGCGTACGACTGGCCACCGCCGGCGCCGATTGCTGCCCGGACGATCGGGCCGACAGCGCCCGCCTCGTCGTTCAGCGCGCCGACGCGCAGAGGTTTGCCGCGCCGCCATCGGCCTCGCCCTTCGCGTCACACCTGCTGACGCCCGTCGCCAGCGGCGCGTCCCCACCTGGCCCCCCGCTCGAACGCCCCTCGTCCATCAGGGTCCCGCTCGTCCTGCGGATCTGACCCGCCCTGCCTCGGCGCATTTCGTGCGCCCGTTCTCACCGCACAGTCGCTCGTAACCCTATTCGCAGCGTTGTGCTGTCTCGCATCGCACCAGCGATGGTCGCATGACGGCCCCGTACGCGCCGCCTGCGCGTTCGGCGGCACGGGATGAAACGCATGCGCGGTGCAGCAGAAGAGCCGACGCACACAACTGCGCACAGGACGTTGGATTCGAGGGAGCAGGTTCAAATGATTGCGCGTGATCAGCGGTTGACATCGTCGCAACGACCGTCGAGGCGGACGTTCGTCAAGGGTCTTGCGATCGGCGGGGCAGCGGCCAGCGTGGGGCTGCTCCGGCAGCCCGTGTGGGCGCAGGGACGGCAGCGCCAGGAATCGTCCGTGCTGTCCGGCACGGAGTTCAACCTTCGGATCGGCGAGACCGACGTCAACGTCACGGGCCGTTCGCGCACGGCGCTGACGATCAACGATTCCCTGCCTGGCCCGCTGCTGCGCTGGAGGGAAGGCGACACGATCACGCTCAACGTCGCGAACGCGCTCGACGCCGACACGTCGATTCATTGGCACGGGATCCTGCTCCCCGCCAACATGGACGGCGTGCCGGGTCTCAGCTTTTCCGGTATCCGCCCGGGTCGTAGCTATCGCTACCACTTCACCGTGAAGCAGCACGGCACCTACTGGTACCACAGTCACTCCGGGTTCCAGGAGCAGCAGGGTATTTACGGCCCGCTCGTCATCGAGCCACGCGATCCGGAGCCATTCGAGTTCGACCGCGAGCACGTGGTGATGCTCACCGACTGGACGGACGAACGACCGGAACGGGTCTTCGCCAGGCTCAAGAAGCAATCCGATTACTACAACCTCCACCAGCGGACGGTCGGGACGTTCCTGCGCGACGTCCGCCAGCACGGCCTGCGCGCCACGCTCGCGGAGCGCAGGATGTGGGGCGAGATGCGCATGAGTGCCGCCGATCTCGCCGATGTGACCGGCTACACCTACACCTACCTGATGAACGGCCAGGCGCCGGCGGGCAACTGGACCGGCCTGTTCGAGCCGGGCGAGAGAGTCCGGCTGCGATTCATCAACGGCTCGGCGATGTCGTACTTCGATGTGCGCATTCCGGGGCTGACGATGACGGTCGTCGCCGCGGACGGGTTGCCGGTGCGGCCGGTCGCGATCGATGAGTTCCGCATCGCCGTGGCCGAGACCTTCGACGTGGTCGTCGAACCCAGCGGCCAGGAGGCGTTCACGATCGTTGCCCAGGCGATGGATCGAACCGGCTATGCCGCCGGCACGCTTGCGATTCGCGCCGGGCTCTCCGCACCGGTACCGGAGGTGGATCCTCGTCCCGTGTTGACCATGGCCGACATGGGCCACGGAGGCATGGGGCACGAGATGGGATCGACGGGCGAAAGCAAAGGCGCGGCCCCGGTGACCGCCGATCCACATGCCGGCCACACCGTGCCGCAGACACCGGCGCCGGATCCGCACGCCGGGCACGACATGGTGGCGACCGATGGCGGCCTGCAGGCGCATCCACCCTCCGAGCAGGGCAACCCGCTCGTGGATATGCAGACGATGACCCCGTCGGCGAAGCTCGACGACCCTGGCATCGGGCTGAGGGACAACGGCCGGCGGGTCCTGACCTACGCCGACCTGACGAGCGCCTTCGACGATCCCGATGGCCGTGAACCGGCACGCACCATCGAACTGCACCTGACCGGACACATGGAGCGGTTCGCCTGGTCGTTCGACGGGGTCAAGTTCTCACATGCCGAGCCGCTGCGCCTGACCTACGGGGAGCGGGTGCGGATCGTGCTCGTCAACGACACGATGATGACGCATCCCATTCACCTGCACGGGATGTGGAGCGATCTCGAAGACGAGGCGGGCAACTTCAAGGTGCGCAAGCACACCATCGACATGCCACCGGGCAGCCGGCGGAGCTACCGCGTGACGGCCGATGCGCTCGGACGCTGGGCCTATCACTGCCACCTGCTCTTTCACATGGAAGCGGGCATGTTCCGCGAAGTGCGCGTCGAGGAGGGCCCGACGTCATGAGTGGGACCCGCGCCTGTCTTCTCGCCGCGGTGATGCTGGTCCTCGGCCCGCTCACCGCACACGGGCAGGAAGCTGGTCGGCCGCACCAGCACGGCGCGGCGCAGCGGCCACCGGAAACCTCCTCGCCCGCGCCTGCCGACGAGCACTCGACACATCAGCCGCCAGCATCGGCGCCGTTGCCGGACTTCATTCCGCCGCTCACCGACGCCGATCGCGAGGCCGCGTTCCCGGACGTGCACGGCCACACCGTGCATGACGAGGGGATCAACTACTTCGTCCTGTTCGATCAGCTCGAGCGCCAGGCCGGCGATGGCGTCGGCGGCCTGAGCTGGGACGCCAAGGCCTGGGTGGGGAAGGATCGCAGCCGGCTGTGGTTTCGCGCCGAAGGGGAGCGTCTGGGCGGGCGGCTCGAGCAGGCGCAGACCAACATCCTGTACGGTCACGCCATCGCACCCTGGTGGGACGTCACGGCGGGCGTGCGCCTCGACACCCTGCCGAATACGCCGCGCACGGCCGTTGCCATCGGCATCCAGGGGCTGGCGCCGTACTGGTTCGAGGTCGAGGCGTCGGCCTACGTCGAGTTCTCGGGGCGCACGCACGTGCGCGTCGAGACCGAATACGACCTCCTGCTGACCAACCGCCTGGTGCTGCAGCCGCTGCTCGAGTTCGAGATCTACGGGCGCTCGGATCCCGAGCGTGGCATCGGCACGGGGCTGTCGACCGGTGAATTCGGCCTGCGGCTCCGCTACGAGGTCCGTCGTGAGTTCGCCCCGTATGTCGGCGTCGTGTGGACGCGCAAGTTCTTCGGGACGGCCGACCGTTCGCGAGTGGCCGGAGACGATGTGGCCGGAACCCGATTGGCGGTGGGTCTTCGCACGTGGTGGTAGTGTTTCGAATCAGTGATTCGCGCAACAATTACCGGCCGGGGCATCCCGGCTGGCGGTGTTGCTCCTCCCTCGAATACGCCAAGTATTCTCGGTCGTCGCGCCTTGCCATCCGGGCGCCGCGCTCCGGAACTTATTACACGAATCACTGATACGGGAGACTAGGTCGCGAGGACCGGCGGGTCCGAGCGGCGGGCCATCTGCCAAGAACCCGAAGACTTGCTCGGGCCAGGACCGGCCTCCGACGCCGCCGTGGAGCGCCGTCACACCACGGTGATTTCCCCGCGCAGCGCCGGGCTTACCGTCTTCTGCCGGCGGACGTAGCGCTCGAGTGCCTCCACGGAGCGCATCCCCACGCCTCGTCGTCCGCTGCCCGTTCCGGCCGGGACCGCCTGCTCGCCGAGGAACGCCGCATCCACCGTGTCCTCGTCGCTTACCCGCGCCCCTCCGACCGTCAACTGCTGGATGCGATGCCCGGCCGGGTTCTCCAGCTTGGCGACGATCTCGACGCCCCGGCACCGCTTGACGTATCCGCCCCGCTGCTGCCACGGATCGCAGGCGAACGTCGCTTCGAGGTTCTGCTCGAACAGCTCTCGGAGCTGGCGCCCCGTCAGTGTCACGACCGACACCTCGGGGTTGGCGGGGACGATGTTCCAGAGGTCCCATTCCGTCAGAGGTCCTGAAGGGATCGGAGCGCCGTATCGCCACCCGTTCGACAGCGCCACCCTCGTCTGTGCCGCCGCCGCCGTGGCATCGAGCAGCAGATTGTCCATCGTGGACTCGAACATCGCATACCGGTGAAGCGCGCATGACGTCTCGCCCACGACGCGCGCGCGCGCGGCCGCGAACGGCGCCAGCGCCTCGTCCACGAGGGCCTGTACCGCCCCGTCCGGCTCGAGCGCATCGTCGATCGGCAGCAACCCATGGGTCCAGTTGACGACGCCGTCGGGTGCGACCTGTAGATCGAGACGCCCGACGAATGACCCGTGAGCCCCCGACTGGATGATGAGGGTATCGCCGACCACGACCGGAGTGACGAGCCGGTGGTGCGTGTGGCCGCTGAGGATGACGTCGATTCCGGCGACTGCGGCCGCCAGCTTGTAATCCTGGGGGAACCCCAGATGCGACAACACCACGATGAGCTCGGCGGCATGGTCGCGTCGCAGCAATGGGATGAGCGTGCGCAGCTCGGCGTCGCCGATGGTGATTTTCACGGCACCGCGCTCGTCAGGAGGCAATAGATGTGGCGCCAGTACGGCCGCCAACCCGATGACGCCCACCCTGATCCCCGCCCGCTCGATGAGCGTGAACGGCTGAAACTCGGAAGACGCTCCAGGCTGCAGACCCCGGACTCCTGGCCCCGGAACGTGGCAGTTGGCGGCGAGGACCGGGTAAGGCACTTCCTCCGCGATCTGGCGGAGACCGTCGAGCCCGTAGGCGAACTCCCAGTGGACGGTCATGCCGTCCAGGCCCAGACGGCGCAACGGCGCCATCATGGCCTGCCCTCGCGTCTGGACCGCCGCCATCGTGCCGTGAAACGTGTCCCCATTGTCGAGCGCGATCACCGCGTCTCCGACCTCCTGCCGGATCGCAGCAAACTGCGTCGCGATCCGTGCGACGCCGCCGCCGGAGCGCAGCGGGGTCTCGTGTCCCAGATCGAAGATCTCGGCATGCGGCGCGAGGTAGCCGTGGAGGTCGTTGATCTGCAGCAGTGTGAGGGTCTTCACGAGGCGTCACGCTCGCCGCTCCCGGCCACACCTGATGGGCAGCGTGCCCCGGTCGAGTTGGTCCACGGCCCGACCATCGTCAACTCTGCGGAGCTCTCGGCGGGCGCCTGTCGCCGCTTCATTCGGCATGAGAATGCAATTCGTCGTCCAGCCCCGGTACCGATCCCCAATCCGAGCGTCCTCGCTGGCGAGGCGATCAACGTCTTCGTCTCGTGCGATCAGTCGAGGGCCTCACCCGGTACTGCTCGAGGTGCGGCCCGGTTCGCGACCTGTTGACAATCAACATGAGTCGTGCGAGTCTCTGTGGCCTATCCACAGGAGACCGCATGGCTGCCGATGTTGAAGTCCCGTACGGCACGCTCGACCTGATGGTGCTCAAGACCCTCGACGTGCTGGGCCCGCTCCATGGCTACGGCATCGCGCGCCGGATCGAGCAAGTCACCCACGAAGCGCTGGCGCTCAACCAGGGCACCATTTACCCGGCCCTTCTCCGCCTCGAACAGAAGGGCTGGATCGCCAGCGCCTGGGGCACGAGCGAGCGCAACCGCCGGGCCCGCTTCTACCGCATCACCAGTGCCGGGCGGCGACAACTCACCGCCGAGACCGACCTGTGGACCCGAACGGTGACGATGATGTCGCGGCTGTTGGAGCAGGCATGATGCGCGCCTTTCACACGATGCTGTCGCGGGCGATCGATTTCCTGGTGCGCCGCCGGCGGGACGCCCGGCTGGACGAGGAAATCCAGGCGCACCTGGCGCTCCTGGCTGCCGAGTTCGAGGACAAGGGGCTGTCGCCCGCCGAGGCCAGCCTCGCGGCGCGGCGAGCCTTCGGTGGTGTCGACCAGGTGACGTATGCCTACCGGGCCCGCCGCGGCTGGCCGGGGCTCGATGCCCTGGTGCAGGACTGCCGTTTCGCGTGGCGCCTGCTGCGGCGCGATGTCCGCTACTCGGCCACGATTGCGGCGGTGCTCGGGCTCGGTATCGGCGTGAGCCACCTGTTCTTCACGTTGACCTACGCCCACACCGTTCGCGGGTTGCCGATGCCGGACGTCGAGGACGTCCTGGACGTGTCGACGCTCGACACCCAGGGAACGACCCGCGGCGTGTCCTACGCGGACTTCGCGGATCTGCGTCGTGTCCAGACGGGGTTCCAGGATCTCGCGGCGTTTGCCAACGCGCCGGTGGGACTCGCGGAACCAGACCGGGCAGCCGAGCGCGTCGACGCCGCCTACACGACCGCCGCGGCATTCGCGCAATCGCGAGTGACCGCCGTGCTGGGTCGCGTGTTGACGGAGCACGACGAGGAGCCCGGACGCCCGCCTGTCGCGGTGATTGCCGAGCGGTTGTGGCGCCAGAGGTTTGCCGGCGACCAGGCCGTGCTCGGCCGGGTCGTTGAAGTCGGCGAACGGCCGGTCACGATCGTCGGCGTCGTGTCGGACGAGTCCGGGTTCCCCAGCGCAGCGGCGCTGTGGTTGCCGCTCGCGCACATGCCCGGTCTGGTGACCACGTCGCGAGCCGCGAGAACCCTTCGGGTCTTCGGACGCACCCGTGACGGCTCGTCCGAGGCGACGGTTCGTGCTGAAGTGGAATCGATCGGCGAACGCCTGGCTGAGGCGTATCCCGACACGAACCGGAACATGCGCTGGCGGGTGGTGCCGATCGACGAGCGCTTTCTCTCGTCGCGGGCCGGCTGGCTGCCCTTCATGCTGGCAGGTGCCATCGTCATCGCGGTCGCCGCCGTCAACGTCGCCAATCTGATGCTCGTCCGCACGGCCCGGCGCGTGCGCGAGTTCGCCATCCGCACGTCGCTGGGAGCGACTCGCGGCCGGCTGGTCCGGCAACTGCTGATCGAGTCGTGCACCGTCGCGACGCTTGCCGCAGCCGTCGGGCTGGCCGTATCGCGGTTTGGGGTCTGGATGCACGAGCGGGGCATCCCCGAACAGGTGATGCCGTACTGGGCGCGGTACGACATGGACGCCGCGGTGTGGCTCGCGCTGGCCGCGATCCTGGTCCTGACGCTGACCCTTGCTGCGGTCGTGCCGGCAATCCTCGGAGGCCGGAGCAATCCGAGCACGACACTGCGTGACGGAGGCCGGAGCGAAACGGCAAAGCCCATCGGTACCGTGCTCGCGACGACCCTGCTCGCCACCCAGCTGGCCCTGGCGCTCGTGCTGTTGACCCAGGTGGGGCTGGCCAACCTGGCGGCCAGCTTCAACGATGCACCAACGGATGCGGTACTGACGGACACCGGGGTGCTGACCGCGTCGTTCAGCCTCACCAGCCCGCGATACGCGGATACGGCGACGCGACGTGCCTTTCTGACACGCGCGGTTCAGGCGATCGAACTGCTGCCGGGCGTGACGTCCGCCGCGCTTGCCAGTCATCTCCCGTTGGGTGGCGCGATGGAGCGACGGCTGCGCATCGCAGGGCGGGAGACGATGACCGATACCAGTCCCAGCGTGTGGCTGGTCGAGGTCTCGCCCGCGTACTTCGCCACCCTGCGCCTGCCGGTGCTGCGCGGGCGGGCGCTCACGGATATCGATGCACGGGGCGGGGCGCGTGGCGTCGTGATCAACGAGCGCTTCGAGGGCCAGTACTTCCCGGCCGGCGATGCGCTCGGGGCCCGGCTTGCGCTGCAGGCAGAACCCGACTCGGCGCCGTCCTGGGCCACGGTCGTCGGGATTGTGCCGGACGTCCGCCAACACACGACGCTGCAGACGCGACCCATCGCCTATCTTCCGGTGGAGACCAGCGGACCGGTCGGCGCCACGCTCCTGGTCCGCGCACCGGCGAGCGCCGCCTCGTCGCTGCGCGACGCGTTCCGTGCCCTCGACCCCGCTTTGCCGCTCTACCAGATGCAAACGCTGGCGGCCGCGCGGTGGAACATGCAGTGGACGGGCCGGACCTCGTCGCGGCTGGCGACGGTCGTCACGGTCGCCACGACCGTCCTCGCCATCGCCGGCCTCTTCGCCGTCATCTCCCACCGCATCCTGCTGCGGACGCGTGAAATCGGCGTCCGCATGGTGCTGGGCGCCGGTCCGGCCGAGATCGTCCGGCTGGTGGGCGGCAGCGTACGTTCGGCGCTCGTGCTCGGATTGTCGCTCGGCCTGCTCGGCGTTCTCGGCTGGACCCGTGCGTTCAGTCCGGCGGATGCCTCGAGCCTGGCGATGACGGGACGACTGGCGGTGGCCACTGTCGGGGCGCTTGCCGGGATGGTACTGCTGGCGTCGGCGATCCCGGCGCGATGGGCGGTGCGGCTGCGGCCGGGGGAGGCATTGCGACGGGACGCGTGACGGCCTTCTTCCACGCACCCCTGCTTCGCGTCTCCCTGTACGATGGCCTGGCTGGACTGATCCGGTTCGCGGATTGATGGAGGAGCTGGCGATGCGTGCTACGGCTGGTAAAGGCGTCCTGATCGTCGCGATTGGCATCGTCATCGTAATCGCCCTGGCGCCGGCGCGGTCTGCGGGCGTGCAGGAGGATTTGACCGTGCGCCGCACGGCCTTCGCAACCGCACTGGCCGAGAAGAGCGCGGAGCGCGCGGCCGAGCTCTTCGCTGACGAGGCCGTAGTGCAGACGGCGAACCTGCCACCGGTTCGCGGGCGGCAGGCGATTGAGCAGTTCTATCGCAAGATGTTCGCGTTCGCGGTGTCGCTCGAGGCCACCGCCGAGACCGTGCGTGTGTCCGCCGCCGACGACATGGCCTACGAGATCGGCGCGGCGAAGAACACGTTCAAAGGCGGCCAGGGCCCGGTCGAATACCACGGGAAATACGTGACCGTCTGGCTCAAGGAGCAGGGGACCTGGCGGATCGCGGCCTACAGCGTGAGCAGCAACAGCGGCACGCCCTGACCGCGAGCAAACTTCCGACGCCCAATCTCCGTCGAATACCCCAGATCCTCAAAGGGGCGCCGACGTGATGATGCAGTGGGTTTCGGATGTCCGTCATTCCTGGCGAGCGCTCGTCCGCACGCCGGGCTTTCTCGTCACCTCCGTGGCCACCCTGGCGCTCGCCATCGGGGCCGTCGTCGGGATGTTCAGCGTCGTCAATACGGTGCTGCTCCAGCCGCTGCCGTTCCGGGATTCAAGCCGCCTGGTCGTCCTCGCCGGCACGGCGCCCGGGTCGGACCTCCCGGAGCGATTCAATCCCGGCGTGGAGTTCTACCTGCATTACAAGGAGCGCTCGCAGCTGCTCGACGGGATCTTCCTGTTTGGAACCGGGACGTCCACCCTGCGCACCGAGGATCGCGTCGAGCGCATCCCGATGGCGTTTCCGACCAACGACGTTTACGCCACGCTCGGCGTGCGGCCGCAGGTCGGGCGGCTGCCCGTACCGGCGGATGATGACCGCGTGGCTCTCATCAGCGACCGGCTGTGGAGCACCTGGTTCGGCCGCGATCCCGCGACGGTCGGCCGGACGTACTTCATCGCGGGCGAGATGCGCGAGGTGATCGGCGTGATGCCGCCCGAGTTCACCTTCCCCACCGAGGAGACGCTGCTCTGGGTGGCGGGCGAGGTCCGGCCGGCAGACGTCCGCGCCGGGCAGCCGGGGCCCCCGGTCGTGGCGCGCATGAAGCCGGGAGTGACACGCGAGCAGCTCGCCGCCGAGCTCACCGGGCTCTCGAAGGAGCTCCCGGCGCGCTTCGGCGGGCCGGCCAGCTACGCGCGGATCATCGAGCAGCACCGCGCGCTCGTCGATCCGTTGCTCGAACGCATCGTCGGCCCGACGGCCAGCACATCCCTCTGGGTGCTGCTCGGGGCGGTGACCGTGGTCCTGCTCATCGCGTGCGCCAACGTCGCGAACCTGTTCCTGGTCCGCGCCGAGGGCCGCCGCCGGCAACTGGCCGTGCGCCGCGCGATCGGTGCGTCGCGTGGCCAGCTGGTCCGGCTGCAGATGGTCGAGGCGCTTCTGGTCGCGGTGCTGGCCGGCGGCCTCGCCGTCATCCTCAGCGCGGTGACGCTGCCGCTCTTCCTGCGCGCCGCCCCCGAGGGCATTCCGCGGCTCGCCAGCGTGACGCTCGATCTGCCCACGCTGGCGGCGGCGTTCGGGCTGGTGGTAATGGTGGCACTGGCCTGCGGGGCGATCCCGGCCCTTTACGCCTCGTCGCCTGACCTCGGGCGTCTTCGCGATGGGGCCCGCGGCAGTACCGGGCGCCACCGTCTCGGCCGCGACGTGCTCGTCGTCGGACAGACGGCGCTCGCCCTGGTGCTGCTCATCGGCTCGGCGCTGCTCGTGCAGAGCTTCCAGCGGCTGCGGACCGTCGATCCCGGCTACGACACTGCGGACATTTACACCTTTCAGTTCGCGCCTGAACAGGAACGCCTGACCGACGGGCCCTCCTGGGGGCGGTTCCACCTGGACTTCATGGACCGCCTGCGCGCCCTTCCTGGCGTCACCGCCGTGGGCGTGGTCAACAACATCCCACTCGACGAAGGGACCGGGACGGCGCGGTTTCTGACCGACGCGATGGCCGCGGAGGGCGGCGGCGCGCTGCTCGATCAGAACTTCGCCGCCGGCGACTATTTCCGGGCCATGGGGATCGAGCTGCGGCGGGGACGTGCGTTCACGCCCGACGAGGCGGTGACCCCCAACAGCCACATCATCGTCAGCGCGTCGGCGGCGGCGCGACTCTGGCCCGATCGCGATCCCCTCGGCCTGCGGATCCGTCGTACCGGCAACTCACCGCAGTGGTTCACGGTCGTCGGCGTCGTAGAGGACGTGAAGCAGGACGACTGGCGGGACGCGGGTGAGGCCATCGTGTACTTCCCGCTGACGGGCCCGGCCCCGGCTGCCTGGGCGCTGGGATCGCCGGCCTACGTCGTCAAGTCGCCGCGGGCCGCGAGCCTGGGCCACGAAGTGCGCGAGCTGGTGCGGCAGGTGGCGCCGGAAGCCCCGGTGTACCGCGAGTACACCATGCAGTTCCTGGCGCAGCGGTCCATGGTCCAGTTGTCGTTCACCATGCTGACGCTTCTCGTCGTCTCGGGGCTGGCGCTGATTCTGGGAGCGGTGGGGTTGTACGGCGTGCTCGCATACCTCGTCGCCGAGCGGACGCGCGAAATCGGCGTCCGCATGGCGCTCGGCGCCACGGCCGGCGCGGTGCGGCGGCTGGTGATGTCGCAGGGGGCCAAAGTGGTGCTCATCGGCGCCGTCGTGGGCATCGGGGCGGCGCTGGCGTCGACGCGCCTCCTGGATGCGCTGCTCTACGAGGTGGCCGCGGTGAACCCGGTCGTGTTCGCGGCGATGTCCCTGGTGATGATTGGGATCGGCATGCTGGCGAGCTACGTGCCCGCACGCCGCGCGAGCAACGTGGATCCGATCGAGTCGTTGCGCAGCGACTAGAGTGGTCCGTCCTGCTTCAGCGTGGACACAACCGCACGACGCGCGCGGATATAATCCGCCGGATGTCACTGCCTCCCGTCACGCGCCGTCAGTTCGTCGCCGCCGCCGGCGGCGTGCTCGTCGCCGGGACGTGGCTGCCGGCATGGGCGGAGATTTTTCAGGCCGGGCCGGCTGCCGACGCGGCGCGTGCCGAAGCGGCAGAGGTTGCGCTCGCCCACGCGGCCAGGCTCGGCGCCTCGTACGCCGACATCCGCATCAGCCGGTATCGCCGCGAGTCGATCGCGACGCGCGAACGGCATGTGCAGAACGTGTCGCGCTCGGCGAGCTACGGTCTCGGGCTGCGGGTGCTGGTCAATGGCGCCTGGGGATTCGCCGCTTGCAATCGTGTCGAGCCCGGAGCCGCCCGCGCCGCCGCCGAGCAGGCGGTTGCCATCGCGCGCGCCAATGGCGCGCTGGCGACCCGCAAGGTCGTTCTCGCACCGGTCGAGCGGGTCGTGACGACGTGGACGAGCGCGTTCACGCGCGACCCGTTCGAGGTTCCGCTCGATACCAAGATCGCGTTCCTGATGAAGCTCAACGAGACGGCACTCGGCGTGGCCGGGGTGTCGTTCGTCAGCTCGCAGGTCCTGTTCGTGGACGAGCAGAAGTACTTCGCGTCGAGCGAGGGGTCGCGCATCACCCAGCGGCTGGTGCGGACCTATCCGCAGTTCACCACGACGGCGGCCGACCGGGCGAGCGGCGACTTCCAGACCCGCGCCGTCGTCGATCGTGCGCAGCTGGTCGGCTACGAGTACGTCGAGGATCATCCGTGGCTGGCGGATGCCGAGCGCGCCGGCCACGAGGTGGTCGAGAAGCTCAAGTCCCGGCCGGTTTCGGCCGGCCGCTACGACATCGTCGTCGACCCGTCGCAGCTGTTTCTCTGCATTCACGAGTCGGTGGGACACTCGACCGAGCTGGATCGCGCGCTCGGCTGGGAAGCGAACATGGCCGGCACCAGTTTCCTGCGACCGGGGGACGCCGGCACGCTGC
Organism: uncultured Acidobacteriota bacterium; assembly: GCA_963707795.1. Taxonomy (GTDB): domain Bacteria; phylum Acidobacteriota; class Vicinamibacteria; order Vicinamibacterales; family UBA2999; genus JACCSI01. The sequence continues at coordinate 4,975,765 of OY970174.1, forward strand.
GTTTCGGCTCGAAGATCGTCAACCTCGTCGCCGATCGGACGCAGCCCGGCGGCCTCGCCACGACCGGGTATGACGACGAAGGGGTCAAGGCCGATCGCTGGCACCTCGTGCGCGACGGCATGTTCGTGGACTGGCAGACGACGCGCGAGCTGGCGCCGCTGGTCGGACAGGGACGCTCGCACGGCTGCCTGCACGCGGACAGCTGGGCGAGCGTGCCGTTTCCGCGCATGCCGAACGTCTCGCTGCAGCCCGCCGCGGCGGAGGTGACGCTCGACGCGCTGGTCAGCGACGTCAAGCGCGGGCTGTTCATCGAGGGCCGCGGCGTCTCGTCGATCGATCAGCAGCGCTACAACTTCCAGTTCGGCGGCGCGGTCATCCGCGAGATTCGCGACGGCAAGCTCGGTGCGATGGTCCGGGACGCCGCCTATCAGTCGCGCACCCCGGACTTCTGGGCGTCGTGCGACGGCGTCGGCGGGCCGGCGTCCTACCGGTTGTGGGGGACGTCGGCGGACGGCAAGGGCGAGCCCGGTCAGACCAATGCCGCGAGCCACGGCTGCCCGCCGGCGCGCTTCCGCCAGGTGACGGTGTTGAACACCGCGGCCCTCTCCTGAGGCGACGGAACTGCCGATGCTGACCCGCGACGCCGCTGTGACCCTCTGCGAGACCGTGCTCACGCACGCCAAGGCGGCGGGCGCCGACGATGCCGTCGTGTCGCTCGACGACACGGTCGAATCGCATGCGCGCTTCGCCGACAATCGCATCACCACGAGCGGCCGCTCCGAGGACCTGACCCTCACGGCCACGGTCTGGGTCGGCCGGCGGCGCGGCGCCGCGACCGGCAACGACGCCAGTGCCGGGGCGCTGGCGCGGCTGGCCGACGAGGCCGCGCAGATCGCCCGCATCTCGCCGGTCGATCGCGAGTACCTGCCGTCGCTCGGCGCGCTCGAATATCCCGGGTCGCTCGGGTTCGCGCCGGCCACTGCCGACGTGAACCTGGGGGCGCGCGCCGCGGCGCTGCAGTCGGCGCTGGAGACGTGCCGCGAGGCAGGCGTCACCGGGGCCGGATTCCACAGCGCCAGTGCGTCGGCGAGGGCGGTGGCGACCGCCAACGGCAATCGCCGCTATTTCCAGTCGAGCGAGGCAGCGTTCAGCGTCACGGCGCGCAGCCAGGACGGCACCGGCTCCGGCTACTTCGCCGGCGACCACTTCGACCTCGCGCGGCTCGACGCCGCGCACATCGCCCGGCAGGCGGTGGAGAAGGCCGTGCGCTCGCGCGCGCCCAAGCCAATCGAGCCGGGCACCTATCCGGTGATCCTCGAGCCGCAGGCCGTCGCCGACCTGATGGGCCCGTTCGTCGGCGCGCTCGACGCGCGCACTGCGGACGAAGGGCGCAGTGCCTTCTCGGCCAAGGACGGCAAGACGCGCGTCGGCGAGGCGATGTTCGACAAGCGCCTGAGCCTGCACAGCGATCCGATGCATCCCGAACTGCCGGCGCTGCCCGCCACCGGCGAAGGCATCCCCGCGGCACGGCTCACGCTCATCGACGACGGGGTGGTCGTGCGGCTGCCGTACTCACGCTTTTGGGCCGCGGAGCGCAAGCAGGACCCGACGCCCGGGCCGGTCAATTACCTCATCGAGAGCTCGGCGCCGCCGGTATCGACCAGCGCGATGATCGCCGGGATGACGCGCGGGCTGGTGATCTCGCGCTTCTGGTACGTGCGGCTGGTCGACGCCCGCACCATCGTGCTGACCGGTCTCACCCGCGATGGCCTGTGGTGGGTCGAGAACGGCGAGATTCGGCATCCCGTGCGCAATCTGCGCTTCAACCAGAGCGTGCTCGCCATGCTGGCGCCGTGGAATGTCGAGGCGATCGGCCAACCGGTGCGGCTGGCGCCGTTCATGGTCCCGGCGCTCAAGCTCGGTGCGTTCACCTTCACGTCGATCTCGGATGCGATCTGACGGCCGCGCGACCGACGCCGTTGATCAGTAGCCGCGGCTGGCGCCGCCGCCGCCGGACCGGCCGCCGCCGAAGCTGCCGCCGCTCGACCCGCCGCCGGAGCTCCACGACGACCCGGAGGACGAGTGCGTCTCAGCAAGGCGGGGCAGCACTTTCGAGTATTGATGCGCGTAGTTGCAGAACGCGCATTTCTCGTCGACCTGGGCGCGGCCAGCGCCGCTTGTCGTCGGCGGATCGACGGTCGTCTCGGTGCGCAGCAGGGTCCAGTAGTGGCACTGCGGGCACTTGCGCGCGTCGCTCGACCACGTGGGGTAGCGTAGCGTGACGCGCTGCGCGCATCCCGCGCAGCTCCACACGTCGTAATCAACGCTGGAAATCCGCTCCTCGGCCAGCGCGCCCGGCTCGAGGTGCTCGTCGTCTTCGCTCTCGAGCATGCGCCGCATCCGCCGGGTGCAGACCGGGCACCGCCGCGGCCGATGCCGCCGCACCTTGCCGGCGACCAACAGCAGCAGCCCGCCGCCGCCGAGCCCGCCGCCCACCCCGAGGAGCGCCGTGAGCCATCGCGGCCATGCATCCTGCTCGGGGATCTCGATCGACTCGCCGCTGGCCACCCGTAACAGCGCGTCCACCCCTGCCAGTACCCCGAGGTCGAACTCCTCGTCGCGGAAGCGAGGAATGACGTAGGCATCGAGAATCGCGCCGACGGCTCCGTCGGTCAGTGCGCCCTCGAGGCCGTAGCCGACCTCGACGCGGACACGGCGATCGTCGGTCGACCACAGGAAGAGCACGCCGTTGTCGCGGCCGCGCTTGCCGATTTCCCACCGTTCGAACAGGCGCACCGCGGCGTCTTCAATGGCGAGCCCCTCGAGCGAGCCGACCACGACCACCGCCATCTCGACTCCGGTTTCCTGCTCGGTGGCGGCGATCAGGGCGTTGAGCTGTGCGACCGTGCGGGCGCGGAGCGCGCCGGGCACGTCGGTGACCCAGGTGCCGTCGCGTGCGCGCGGGTTGGGAACGCTCGCGAGCGGCTCGGCGGCGGCGAGGCCGGAGACGGCCAGCAGCACGGCCAGCGCGAGCCCCGCCGCGCCCCGAGGTTGCGGCAGCCGACAGCGGCGCCGCGCGGAGACGCCGATCACGATCGCGCGGCCACCGCAATCATGGACGACGAGGCGGCGTGATCATGATGTGCGCGCCGGCAGTCCCGGGATCCATCAGCCACGGGACGCCAGCGCCACCCTTGGCCGGCAGCCCCGTCGCCTCGATCGTGGCGAAGGGCACGTAGAGCACCCAGCGCGTGAACGCCTCGGCAATCGCGCCCGTTGCCGGATCCATCGCCTTGCCAGTCGTCACGGCGAGCATGCGCGGCTCCTTCGGCATCGCCAGCGTCCCGGCCTCGATCTCCTTGAAGCGCGTGGCGCTGCGCGTCTTGTCGTCCATGCCCTTCGCGGCGAGCTCCCGACCGCGCGCCATGAACGGCTCGAGGTCCTTGTGATAACAGGCCACGCTGACGCCGTCGGTCTGCGGATTGTCGGCGAGGCAGACCAGCTCGTTGCTGCCCTTGCGCAGCGTGGTCACCGCGCCATCGGCGTTGTAGCCCAGCACCGTCGCGCCGGCGCGGCGATCCTCGGGGGCCGCCTGCACGGCGGCGGCAATCTGCGCCTCGGGCGGCGGCATCGTCTGCGCCGTGCCGGGCGCCGCCATCACGACCACGAACAGACAGGCAAGCATGAGTTTCACGGACAGCATCCTCCTGGACCGGCGGCGCGCCGGCCGAACGTCAGCACAGTATATGGACGAGCCGCCTGCCGATGCCACCTCCACCGCCGTCCGCGCTGGCACCCTCGTCGTCAGAAGGGGGAAGGTGGGGGAGACCCCCGAGGAGGAACCAGACATGTCAGAACGGAACAAGGCGATCATTCAGAAGGTCAACGACGCGTTCGCCCGCAACGACGTCGAGGCGTTTCTCTCGCACTGCGCCGATGAGTTCGAGTGGACGATGGTCGGCGACAAACCGATCAAGGGCAAGGACGGGATCCGCCAGTTCATGGCGAAAGCGCCGGCCCAGCCGCCGCAGTTCACGGTGAACACCGTCATCGCCGACGGCGACTACGTCACCGCCATCGGTGACATGACGATGAACGAGAACGGCCAGGTGGTGCCGTACGCCTATTGCGACGTGTGGCGCTTCAAGGGCGATCGCATCGTCGAGCTGAAGGCCTTCGTGATCAAGACGCAACGTGCCGCCGCGACGACCTAGATCCGACTTCGGGTACGATGACGGCAGTCCAACCCCCCTCATCCGGAGCCATCCGTGCCCCACATCCTGCTCACCCGTCGCGAAGCGCTCGCGGCGCTCGCGTCCACCGCGGCGTTGCCGCTGATGCCCGGCTGCTCGCGGGACACGACGGCGCCGGCGTCGGCACCGGCCGACGCTGAGGCGCTGGCGTTGCTCGACGACATCGCCAACAGCCTCCTGCGCCTGATTCCGGAGACCGCGACGTCGCTGGGCCTCGACACCGGCGAGCGGTCGCCGCTGCGGGCGCAGCTCACGGATCGGTCCGCCGACGGCCAGCGCCGGATTGCCGAGCAGCTGCGCGGCGACCTGGCGCGGGCGAATGCCTTCGATGCGTCCGCGCTGCCGCACGCCGTGCGCACGAGCTTCGAAGTGATTCGCAGTGCGTACGCCACCGCGCTCGAGGGCTTCGCGCTGCCGTACGGCGATGTCGCGGTCGGCGGCTGGCGCAATTCGCCGTACGTCGTGATCCAGAACGTCGGCGCCTACCTCGACATCCCGCGGTTTCTCGACGCCGACCATCGCCTCGAGACTGCCGCCGATGCCGACGCCTATCTCGCACGCATGCAGTCCTATGCCCGGCAACTCGACGGCGAGCGTGGCCGGATGCAGGCGGCGCGCGGCCAGGGGCTCGTGCCGCCGGCGTTCCTGATCGACAAGGCCCTCGCCCAGCTGCGGCTGTCGATCGAGAACGCCCGCCAGGGCGGGACGCTGGTCGAGTCCCTCGAGCGCCGGACGAAGAACATCGCCGGCCCCTGGGCCGAGCGGGCGCGGGGCATTGCCGCCCAGGAAATCGCACCGGCCCTGGCCCGGCAGCTGGACGAGCTGTCGGCACAGCGCCCGGCCGCGACCACCGACGCCGGCATGTGGGCACGGCCGCACGGCGACGCGTATTACCGCTGGGCGCTCAAGGCGTCCACCACCACCAGCCTGACGCCCGACGAAGTCCACGAGCTGGGCCGACGCGAGCTGGACGAGCTGCACGCGCGGATGGACGGGATCCTGAAGAGCGTCGGCTATACCCAGGGCACGGTCGGCGCGCGCATGCAGGCGCTGGCGAACGACCCGAAGTACCGGTTCTCGGAAGGCGACACGGGACGCGCCGAGATCATGGCCTTCATTCAGGATCGGCTCGACTGGATCCGCGCCCAGATGCCGCGTGCGTTCCACACCCTGGTCGATCCCAACATGGAAGTGAGGCGGCTGCCGCCCGAGGAGGAGCCGGGCGCGCCCGGGGCGTACGGCGGCGCGGGCTCCATCGACGGCACCATCCCGGGCCGCTATTGGATCAACCTGCGGACCACCGACCTCCACAGCAAGTACAGCCTTGCCGACCTGACCTATCACGAGGCCATTCCCGGCCACATCTGGCAGGGCGAGTACACCCACGACATGCCGCTGGTCCGGCAGCTGCTGGCGTTCAACGCCTACTCGGAAGGGTGGGCGCTCTATGCCGAGCAGATCGCCGACGAGCTCGGCGCCTTCGCGGACGACCCGGTCGGACGACTCGGCTACCTGCAGTCGCTTGCGTTCCGCGCCTGCCGCCTGGTCGTGGACACCGGACTCCATGCCAAGCGATGGACGCGCGAGCAGGGCGTGCAGTTCTTCGTGGACGTAAACGGGTCGAACCCGCTCGAGGTCGCCAGCGAGGTGGACCGCTACTGTTCGTGGCCCGGACAGGCGTGCGGCTACAAGGTCGGACACAGCGAGATCAACCGCCAACGCGAACGGGCAACGACCGCGCTCGGTCGCGGCTTCGACGTCAAGGCGTTCAACGATACGGTGGTGCTGGGCGGGAACGTGCCGCTCGACGTGCTGGCCCGGAACATCGACCGCTACGTTCGCGGCGCGACGGACTGAAGGTCCGTCCGCGTCGGATGCGCGGCGAATGACGGGGCGGGTTACCCGAGAAAACGACGCGTCCTGGCCGCGATGACTCGTTCCCAGTCCAGCGCCCGCTGCATCCAGCCGCGCGCGGGATGACTGCGCGGCACGTGCGCGCGAAAATGCGCGAGCCAGTCGGGGCGACGCCCGTCGACGTCGACGAGCCGATACTGACGGGCCAGATCCCACGACGCCAGCGTTTCGCCGCTGCGTGCCAGCACGGCCGGGTCGGCGGCGACGGCCGCGACGGCGCGTCCAACCAGGCGCGGCGTTTCGCTGGCGACGAAATGTCTGTCCTTCTTGATCCCGTCGCGCCAGGTGGCTTCGGTCACGCCGAAGTGCTCGAGCATGGCCTCTGAGCGCAGGAACCCCGGCGAGACGGCGATGGCCGCCACCCGGTGCGGGCGCAGCTCGACACTCATCGCGAAGGCCAATCGCATGATCGATGTCTTGATCAGGTCGTAGAAGACGGCCCCGCGGTAGGCGAGCGTGTCGCCATCGGTGATCTCGACGATGAGACCGGAGCGGCGCGCGATCATCAGCGGCGCCGCCAGTCGCGTGGTCAGCATGTGCGAGAAGACCGCCTGCCGCATCAACTGCCACCCGGCTTCGACATCCGTCTCGTGCAGCGGCTGCCACAGCCAGTCGCCTGCCGCGTCACCACCCCACACGTCGTTGACCAGCAGGTCGAGCCGTCCGCCCTGATCGCGGGCGACGCGGGCCACGAGCGCGGCCACCTCATGTTCATGCGTGTGGTCGACGCGGACGGCCAGGCCCGTTCCCCCCGCGGCCGTGACCAGCTCCGCCGTCTCCTCGATCGTCTCCGGGCGCGCGAGCGACGAGGGGGCGCCGCGCACGCTCCGCCCCGTGCAGTAGACGGTCGCGCCGGCTTCACCCAGCGACACGGCAATGCCGCGTCCGGCGCCGCGCGTGGCCCCGGCCACGATCGCCACGCGGCCGGCGAGCGGACCGCCGGTCGGCCGCACGCCCTTGCCGCGCCTGGCGGTCTTCGTGCGAGGTGTCGTCATCGGTCACCCCTCCTGCCGGCCCGCGTCCACGGCCGCGCGGCGCCGGGCGGAGACTGTACATCACCTGCCGTCTCCGTCGCGCTTGAGCCCCACCCGCCCCACGGACAGTCCCGATCGGGCCGCATCGCGCGGCGGGCACGCCCCCGCACCCGCGCTGATTTCCCGGTGCCGGCCGCGGCCGCGCGTCGGGCATAATCGACCCGAAATCACGCGCCGCCGGCCATTCGTGTTCCGCAGGAGTCACGCTCATGAAACGCCGCCTGATCATCCTGGCCCTCGTCGTGTCCGGTGCAGTCCTCGGACGAGCGCAGGCGCCGAACCCGGCGGGCGATCCGTTCACCGGCACGTGGAAATTCAACGTCGCGAAGTCCACGTTCCGGTCCGGACCTCCGCCGCCCCAGACGGCCACGGACGTGCGCACGTTCTCGACCATGGAGGGCGGATGGCACGTCTTCCAGCTCGTCGGCATCACGGCCGAGGGGGTCGCCACGCTGCAGGTCCTCGCGTACAAGTTCGACGGCCAGCAGTACCCGGTGCACAATGCCGCGACGCTCGCGGCGCTGTTGGCCACGGGGCGACAGACGACGATCACCCGATCGTATCGACGGGTGGATCCCTCCACGGTGGAGTTCACCACCTACACCGATGGCGTCGCCGGATCTCCGGGTCGCCGCACCATGTCGAAGGACGGCAAGACCTACACGCAGACGATCCAGGCGCGAAATGCGGCAGGGCAGATCGTCGACAACGTGAGCGTCTTCGATCGCGTGCGCTGAGTCGTGGGCAGCGGGATGCACGACCCGGCTCGAGTCGGCCGGCGTGGGATGGCGTACCGATTGCTGGCCATCGTCGTTCTTCCGGCCGGGTTGGCCGCCGGGCGGGCCCAGCCGCCGTCCGAGGTGCTCCCTCCAGCCGCCACGATGCAGCTGTCGGCGAGTCTCGACGCCGCATCCGTCCACGCGCGGCACGTCTGGCGTGATACGGCGCCGTGGGGCAGCGACGGGACCGTCAACGCGTACGTCGAGATCGCGCGCGGCGACCGTCGCAAGTGGGAATTCGACATGCGCGCGAACGCCCGCGCGATCGATCGCATGATCCCGGACGACATTGGCGGCTATCCCGTCAACTACGGCTTCGTCCCCCAGACCGTCTCGTACCGATGGGGATCCGTTCGACGCGCTGGTGCTCGGGCCGCCACTGGCGGGCGCGACACTCGTACCGGGCGCCATCGTCGGGCTGATGTACATGGAAGACGAGAAGGGCAGTGATGCGAAGGTGGTCGTGTCACCACTCGGCCGGGATGGTCGCGCGCTGTACGAACTGACCACCGGGGATCGGGAGACGATCGCAGCGTACTTTCGCATTTACAAGCGCGGCGAGCCGGGAAAATTCTCCAAGGTGCCCGGCTGGGGATCGGTCGAGGACGGTCGCGCCCACGTGGCGATGACGCACGCCTTCTTCCGGCAATGCCGGCTGCCTCCAGGCTCAGCGTGTCGGATCAGTCGCTGACCCGCGCCGCCGAATCTTGAACGTTCCTTGCCGCATGGGGGCCTGGTTCCCAGGTCGCGCGCCGCATCGCGCTTTGCGCTCGGCCGACGTCGCCGACGGCGTTGTGTCAACATTCGTGCGTTGCCCGTCGTAGGAGAGATCATGCCGAATCACATCCGCCGGACCGCAGCCGCCTGCGCCTCGATGTCGTTGTCTCTGTTTGTCGCGGCGAGCGGACAGGCGCCGGCGCCCGCGCCCGCCGTGCCGGCAGCAGCGCCGGCCACCGTCAACATCGTGGTGGACAAACCAACCTACACGTCGATCGCGCTGGAGATCGACGTGAACCGGCCGGCCGCCGAGGTCTGGAAACGCGTCGGGAAGTATTGCGACATTGGTGAATGGCTGCAGATCGCCGCGGGGTGCAAGATGCTGTCCGGCCAGGAAGGCGAGGTCGGGTCGGTGCGGTCGGTGGCGAACGAAGTCCTGGTCGCGAAAACCGAGTTCTCCTACACCTACACGCAGCCGGTCAGGGCCGGGCGTCCGTACAACTTGTACACGGTACACTCGAGGCGCGGCCGGCGTCGCCGACGACATCGAAGCTCCTCTACACCATCATGTACGACAACTCGATGCTGGCAGACGATGCCGCGCGGGAGAAGGACAGGGCGGCGCGAACGGCGACCTTCACCCGTGCCCTTGCGAACATGAAAGTGCTCGCCGAGGGCGGCTCGCTGCCGCCGAAGCCTCCCGCCGGCCGATGATCGCCGCCATGTCACCGCACTCGAGAACCAGTCTGTGCCGCAATGCCGGCGTCGCGTGCCTCGTGCTGTTCGCGGCCTGTTCCGCCCCAGCGGAACCGGACCGGGCCGCACCAGCGGCGGGTCCCATGCCGCCGGCGCAAGGCCCGCGCCTGTTCGTCTCGAACGAGATTGGCGGGACGGTCAGCGTCATCGACGTCGCGACCCGGCAGGTCGTCTATACGATCCCGGTCGGGAAGCGTCCGCGCGGAATCCGGTCGAGCCCTGACGGCGCCACGGTCTATGTCGCGTTGAGCGGCTCGCCCATCGGCGGTCCCAACGTCGACGAGTCGAAGCTGCCGCCGCCGGATCGGCGCTACGACGGCATCGGCGTCATCGACGCGACCACGGGAGCCCTGACCAGGGTGCTGCAGGGCGGCACGGATCCGGAACAGTTCGCGGTCTCTGCGGACGGCCGCCGGCTGTTCATCGCCAACGAGGATGCCGGACTGGCGACCGTGCTCGACGTCACCACGGGCGAGATTCTGCGCCAGGTCACGGTGGGCGGCGAGCCGGAAGGCGTGGATCTGAGCCCCGACGGGCGCTTCGTCTACGTCACCTCGGAGAACGACAACGAGGTCTACGTGATCGACAGCGAGCGCCTCGACGTGGCGCAGGTCATCGCGGTCGGTCCGCGTCCGCGCTCGACGGGCTTTTTACCGCAGCAGCCGCGCGCGTACGTCAGTGCGGAGAACGGGGCTTCGGTCGACGTCATCGACACGACCACGCACCAGGTCGTGCAGCGCGTGACCTTTCCATCGGATGCGCTGCGGCCCATGGGGATCGTCGCCGCACCGGACGGATCGCAGGTCTACGTGACGACCGGGCGCGGCGGAACGCTGGAGATCCTCGACGCGGCGACGAACACCAGCCGCGGGTCGGTCCAGGTCGGGGAGCGGCCCTGGGGCCTGGCGGTCTCGGCCGACGGCGGGACCGTCTTCACCGCGAACGGCCCGTCGAACGACGTGTCCTTCGTCGACGTTGCCACCCAGACCGTCGTCGCGCGCGTCGCGGTCGGCGACCGGCCCTGGGGCGTGGCGCTGGTCCCGTAGCGACCCTCAGCGCTGCACGCGGCCGGATGCATCGCCGCCCACGAGCCGATCCACCTCGGCGACTCCCACACGGTTGAAATCGCCGGGGATGGTGTGTTTCAAGGCGCTGGCGGCGACGGCGAAGTGCAGAGCGTCGGCCGGCGAACGTCCGGTGACGAGGGCGTAGATGAGGCCGGCGGCAAAGCTGTCGCCGGCGCCAATCCGGTCGACGACCTGGATGTCGTAGTGCCGGCTCTGATGCAGCTCATCGCCGGAGGCATCCCACAACAGTCCGCTCCAGCCATTGTCGCTGGCCGAGCGGCTCTCGCGCAGGGTCACGGCGACCCGCAACAGGCCGAATTCGCCGCACAGGCGCTGGGCCACGTCGCGATACGCCGCGGTGCTCAACTGCCCCTGCGTCACGTCGCTGCCGGGAACGTCGATGCCCAGCGCGGCCTGAATGTCTTCCTCGTTCGCGATCAGGGTGTCGACGCCGCGCAGCAACGGCCGCATGACCTGTTGCGCCGCCTCGCGCGACCACAGCGTCTGGCGGTAATTGAGATCGACGCTCACCGTCGCGCCCGCGCGTCGCGCGGCGTCGATCGCCTCGCGCGTGGCCGCCGCGGCCGACGGGCCCAGGGCCGGGGTGATGCCAGTCACGTGGAACCAGGCGGCGCCCGCGAGCGCGGCGCCCCACTCGATCATGCCCGCCGCCACTTCGCCCGCCGACGAGCCGGCGCGGTCGTAGATCACCGTGGACGGGCGCTGGCTGGCTCCGCGTTCCGCGTAGTAGATGCCGACCCGGTTGCCGCCTCGCACGCCGTGTGTCGTGTCGACGCCTTCGGCACGCAGCGCGCGGATCCCGGCGTCGCCGACGGCGTTGGCCGGCAACCGCGTCACGAAGTGGCTGTCGAGGCCGAAGTGCGCGAGGCTGACGGCGACGTTGGCTTCGCTGCCGCCAAACGTGGCCGACAGCGCGGGTGACTGCAGCAGCCGTTCGTAGCCCATCGGGCTCAGGCGCAGCAGGAGCTCGCCGAAGCAGACGACTTTATGCGGAGGTGCGGGCATGGTGAACACTCGCCATCAGCGCGCGCGCGTTGGCCGCGATCGCCTTGAAATTGCGCGCGGCGACCAGCGCCGGATCGACCAGCGCCGTTCCCAGCCCCACGGCCACGGCCCCGGCGCGAATCCAGTCTGCGGCGTTGGCCAGCGTCACGCCGCCAGTCGGCATCAGCTTGACCTGCGGCAGCGGCCCGTGCACATCCCTGATGTAGGCGGGGCCGAGCGGCGTGGCCGGGAACAGTTTGACGATGTCGGCGCCGGCCTGCCAGGCGTCCGCGATTTCCGTTGGCGAGAAGCAGCCGGGAATCGCCGGGACCGACGCGGCATGGACGCGTTCGACGATCGCCGGCCGGAACACGGGGCTGACCACGAACCGCGCTCCGGCGGCGATGACCGCGTCCGCCGTCGGCGCGTCCAGCACGGTGCCGGCGCCGAGCAGGATGTGTGCGGGCAGCGTCGGCGCGATCTCGGCGATGAGCCGCACGGCGTCGGGCACGGTCATCGTGACCTCGACCGCCGTGACGCCGCCCTCGGCCAGGGCGTCGATGACGTGGCGCAGGGCCTCGCTCGTCGGCAGCCGGATGATGGCGACGACGGCGGCGGCCTCCAGGGCGCGGGTCGTGGCGGCGCGGACGTCGGTGGGCATGCCCGGTCTCCCAGCAGGGGGTGGTGGAGCGAGAATATCAAATTGGCTAGACCAATCGATCGTATAATCCGCCGGTCCGACGATGACTCGGTGGCCGGAGACCCAATTGGTCAAACCAATGAACCCCATGTCCGCCGGCGCCGGCGCCGACCCCGTCGTCGCTTACGTCCGCACCCTGATCGAGCGCGGCGCGGTCGGGCCCGGCGACCGGCTGCCGCCGGAGCGCGCGCTGGCGACCCAGTTGGGCGTCAGCCGGCCGACGCTGCGTGCCGGACTCAAGGCGCTGGCGGCAATGGGCGTCGTCCGATCGCGGCGCGGCTCTGGCACGTTCATTCCGGTCGGGCCGCCGGCGCTCAGTTCGATGCCGCTGCGGTTCATGTCGTCGCTCTACGGGGTCACCCGCGAACAGCTGTTCGAGGCGCGGCAGATTCTCGAAGGCGAAGTCGCGGCCCTCGCCGCACGGCGCGCGACCCGGCCTCAGCTGGCGATCCTCGCCGAGGTCGTCGAGGCGCTGTTCGCCTCGCTGGACGATCCGGCCGCGTTTCTCGTGCACGACATCCATTTCCATCGGCTGGTCGGCGAGGCCGCCGGCAACCCGGCGCTGGCCTCGCTCGTGGGGATGGTCGTCGGCCTGTTCTACGAGCGGCGCCGGGCGAACGCGGCCAGCGCCAGCGCCGGCAGCCTCGAGGACGCCGCCCGGATGCACCGCCGCATCTACCGTGCGATCCGGCGCGGCGATGCCGATGCCGCCCGACACGCGATGCACGAACACCTCATCCGCGCCAGCGCGTTCCAGGCGGCCGAAGCGGCCCCTGCCCGCTCCCGGCTCGCGAGACGGCCGGCATGACGATCACCGAGGCCAGGGTCATCGTCTGCTCGCCGGGCCGCAACTTCGTCACCCTCAAGCTGGTCACCGAGGATGGCGTGTACGGGCTGGGCGACGCCACCGTCAACGGCCGGGAGCTCGCCGTCGCCAGCTACCTTACCGATCATGTGATCCCGCTCCTCATCGGCCGCGACGTGCGACGCATCGAGGACACCTGGCACTACCTCTACAAGGGCGCCTATTGGAGACGGGGGCCGGTGACGATGGCCGCGATTGCGGCCGTCGATACCGCCCTGTGGGACATCAAGGGCAAGACGCTCGACGTGCCGGTCTACGAGCTGCTGGGCGGCGCCTCCCGCGAGGCCGTGATGGTCTACGGTCACGCGAACGGCGAATCGATCGACAGCACGCTCGAAGCGGTCGGCCGCTACGTCGGCGCCGGCTATCGTGCGGTGCGCGCGCAGTGCGGGGTGCCGGGGGTGACGCATGCCTACGGGGTCGGCCGCGGCGACTTGTACTACGAGCCGGCCGAGAAGGACCGGCCGCTCGAGACGGCGTGGGACACGGCCAGCTACCTGCGGGCCGTGCCCGCGCTGTGTGCTGCCGTGCGCAAGGAATTCGGACCCGAGGTGCACCTGCTGCACGATGCGCATCACCGGCTGACGCCGATCGAGGCCGCCCGGCTTGGCAAGAGCCTCGAACCCTTCCATTTGTTCTGGCTCGAAGATCCGACACCGGCGGAGGCGCAGGAAACGTTCCGGCTCATTCGCCAGCACACCACCACCCCGCTGGCCGTGGGGGAAGTCTTCAACACGGTGTTCGATTGCCATCAGCTCATCCAGGAGCAGCTGATCGACTACATTCGCACCACGGTGGTGCACGCCGGCGGCATCTCGCATCTGCGGAAGATCGCCAGCCTGGCCGAGATCTACCAGGTCAAGACCGGCTCGCACGGCGCGACGGACCTCAGCCCGGTGTGCATGGCGGCGGCCCTGCATTTCGACCTCTCGGTCCACAACTTCGGCGTGCAGGAATACATGCGGCACACCGAGGAGACCGACGCGGTGTTTCCGCACGCCTACACCTTCGCGGACGGCATGATGCATCCCGGGAACGCGCCGGGGCTGGGCGTCGACATCGACGAGGCCCGTGCCGCCCGGTATCCGTATGAGCGCGCCTACCTGCCAATCAACCGGCTGGCGGATGGCACGGTCCACAGCTGGTAGCGCGAGGAGCCACCATGCAGTTGTCGCACGCGATCGCACTCGGATGGCCGCCCGGTGTCTTGTGGTGTGCGGCCCTCATCCTGGCCAGCGGCGTCGCGCTGCGGGCGCAGCCGCAGCACGCCGGGTCGGTATCCGCCGAGGACCTGGCGGCCGGCGCCGCGTTGTACAGCGCACAGTGCTCGGCGTGTCATGGCGCGGGCGGCAGCCAGGTTCCCGGCGTCGACCTCGCCGGCGGAACGTTCCGCGCCGGGTCGAGCGACGAGGCTCTCGCGCGCACGATTGCCGACGGGGTGCCGGGAACGGCCATGCGCGCGCACCGCTTCACGCCGGCGGAGATGTCCGCGCTCATCGCGTACGTGCGAACGATGGGGGACGTCGCTGCCGGTGCGCCGCCCGCGACCCTGCGTGAGGGGAACGCCGCGGCCGGGCGTGAGTTCGTCGAAGGCGAAGGGCGCTGCCTGTCGTGCCACCGCATCAACGGCACCGGCGCGCGGCGCGCCGCCGACCTGAGTGACATCGCCGCCACGCGCACGCCCGCGGCGATCGACGCCGTGCTCGCCGCGCCGCAGACGACGGTGGCGCCGGCCCGGCGCTTCATCCGCGCGGTCACCGCCGACGGCCGGCTGATCACCGGCCGCCGGATGAACGAGGACAGCTTCACCGTGCAACTGCTCGACGACCGCGACCGGCTGGTGTCGCTGGTCAAAGCCGAGCTGCGCGAGTACGCGGTGTCCACCGCGCTCGTGCCGCCCGCGCACACCGTTCCGCTGACGGACAGCCAGCGACGCGACGTGGTCAGCTACCTCCTGTCGCTGCAGGGGCCGGACCCGGTGGCGCCGCGCGGAGGCCGGCCATGAGCTGGCGGACGCTCGTCGTGCTCGTGCTGTGGCCGATCGGCCTGGGCGCGCAGGTATCAGGTGACCGGCTGCTGCAGGCGGCGCGCGAGCCGCACAACTGGCTGACCTACAACGGCACCTACGACAGCCAGCGCCACTCGCCGCTCGATCAGATTACGCCGGCGAACGTCAAGGATCTCGAGCTCGAGTGGGTCTTCCAGGCGCGCTCGCTCGAAAAATTCACGGCCACGCCGCTCGTCGTGGATGGGGTCATGTATGTGACGCAGGCGCCGAACGACGTCGTGGCGCTCGACGCCCGCACCGGCCGCGTGTTCTGGGTCTATCGCTACACGCCGGCGCCGGATTCGAAGCTGTGCTGCGCTGCCGTGAACCGCGGCGTGGCCATCCATGGCGACACCCTGTTTCTCGCGACCATCGACGCCTACCTGATTGCGCTCGACGCGCAGACGGGGCGGCCGAACTGGAAAATCGCGGTGGCCGACTTCAACGCCGGGTACTCGTTGACCTTGTCGCCGCTGGTCATCAAGGACAAGGTCATCGTCGGCACGGCCGGCGGCGAGTACGGGATCCGCGGCTTCATCGCCGCCTACGACGTCAAGACCGGCGTTGAACGGTGGCGCTTCTATACCATTCCCGGCCCGGGCGAACCCGGCCATGAGACCTGGGAGGGTGACGACTGGAAGACCGGCGGCGCGTCGATCTGGGTCACCGGCTCGTACGATCCGGCGCTCAATCTGACCTACTGGGGAACCGGGAATCCGTCGCCCGACTGGAACCCGGCGCAGCGTCCCGGCGACAACCTGTACTCGAACTCGCTCGTCGCGCTCGACCCGGACACTGGCGAGCTGCGGTGGCATTTTCAGTTCACGCCGCATGACGGCGCCGACTGGGATGCGGCGCAGGTGCCCGTTCTCGTCGACGCGGCCTGGAACGGGTCGCCGCGCAAGCTGCTGCTCTCGGCCAACCGCAACGGGTTCTTCTACGTGCTCGACCGCGTCACCGGCCAGTTCCTGCTCGGCACCCCGTTCGTGAAACAGAACTGGGCGACGGGCCTCGACCCGCGCGGCCGCCCGATGCTCGCCGAGCTCGCCGAGGGCGCACCGGTGTTTCCCGGCGTGCAGGGCGGGACCAACTGGTATTCGCCGTCGTACAGTCCGCGCACGCGCCTCTTCTACCTCTCGGCGTGGGAGAACTACTCGACGGTCTTCACGCGCCAGCCGATGGACTTCGTTGCCGGCCGTCGCTTCATGGGCGGCCGCGCGCGATCGGCGACGCCCCCGCTCTCCCGCGGCCCCCTGAACACCTGGACCGAGGAGGCCGGTCATGGCGCGGTGCTGGCGCTCGATCCGCTCACCGGGAAGCGGCAGTGGGCCTTCACCATGCACGACGTGACCGACAGCGGCATCCTCACCACCGCGACCGACCTGCTGTTCAGCGGCGGACGCGAGGGGTACTTCTATGCCCTCGATGCGCGCACCGGCACGCTGCTGTGGCGGGCCACGCTCGGCGGACAGATCGCGGCGGCGCCGATCTCGTATCAGGTCGGCGGCCGCCAGTTCATCGCGATCGCGGCCGGGCACTCGCTCTTCGTCTACGGACTTCGTGACTGAGCCAGCCTGTTCGTCTCTCTCGTCTCCCGATGCTTCGACCAAGGATGTGACCATGGCCCGTTTCACCGCTCCCGCAAGTTCCCCGTTCGTGTGGCTCTTCGTCGCGGCGCTGGGCGGCGCGTCGGTGTCGATCGCGAGCCAGCCCGCCCAGCAAGGCCGCGCCAGGAGGCCTGAGCGGCCACGCGTCGAGGTCCCCACCGAACCGGCCGCGCCGGCCGGGGTCAAGGAGGGTGACACCTTCCTGCCGCCACTGCCGACGAAAGAGGCGGTCGCCCCGCCCGCGGGGTGGACGACGAGCGGTCCGGACGTGCCGCCGATGCCGCTCACGCTGTTGCGCATCCCGCGCACGAACATCACCCGCGCCAGATACCCCGCGATCGACTTCCACGTGCACGCGGGCGGCCTGACGACGAAGGAGGCCTACGACCGCCTCATTGCGCTGATGGACACCATCGGCATGGGGGCGCTGGTCAACTTGAATGGCGGCACCGGTGCCACGCTCGATGCGACGCTGCAGGCGGGCGAGCCGTACCGCGATCGCATCGCGAACTTCATCACCTTCAGCGCCGAGGGCATCAACGAGCCGGGCTGGTCGCAGAAGTTCGCCGCCGAGATGGAGCGCGCCTTCCAGGCCGGCGCACTGGGCATGAAGGTCTCCAAGACGCTCGGGCAGGGCGCGAAGAATCCGGATGGGACGTTCATTCAGGCGGACGACCCGCGCCTCGATCCGATCTGGGCGATGGCGGCGAAGTATCAGCGGCCGGTGATGATTCACACCAGCGATTCGATCGGCCGGTTCTATCCCATCGGCCCGAAGAACGAGCGCTACGAAGCCGGCTTGTGGCGCCAGCCGGGGGACACCAGCGGCAACCTGTCCGCCAGCGGTCCCGCGCACGAGGTGATCGAGAAGGCGCGCGAGAACATGCACCGCAAGCACCCGAAGACGCGCTTCGTCAACGCGCACATGGCGATGCTCTACTACGATCCGGAGAAGCTGTCGCACCTGCTGGACACCTATCCCAACGCGGACGTCGAGATTTCGGCGACGGTGCAGGATCTCGGGCGTGCGCCGCGGTTCTGGCGCGAGTTCATCATCAAGTACCAGGACCGCGTGTTCATGGGGTCCGACGGCAGCCCGAACCGATTGCCCGACGAGTTCTGGACCCCGCACTGGCGCTATCTTGAAACCTACGACGAGTACTTCTACCATCCGGCGCAGATCCGCACGGCGGGCGGCTCGCCGGGCCACGGGCGCTGGAACATCTCGGGCATCGGGCTGCCGGACGCGGTGCTGCGCAAGGTGTATTACGAGAACGCGCTGCGTCACCTGCCGTCGCTGCGCGACTCGATTGCGCGCCAGCAGGCGGCGCGCCGGTAGCCGTCCGCGAACCGTTTTGCTGGCGGATCGTCCCGTCGGTCTGGCGGGGACAGGCCAAAAATCGTTGACCGCCGCCGACCGGCAGGATAGGCTCGCCGGAACCGCCGCCGGACAGGCGGCGTCGGTGGCGAAGCGCTTAGCTGCACGCGAGGGGATTGTGACCTACACCCGACGGCAATTCGGCACCCTGGCGCTGGCCGCCGCGCCGGGTCTGGCGTGGCTCGGACACCCGGCCGGGGCGGCCGCGCGCGGCCTCCGCACCCAGTCCAACGCCCGCATCGGCGGCGTCCAGATCGGCGCGATCTCGTACTGCTTCCGCCAGATCGGCTACAACCCCGAGGACGTCGCCAAGGCGATGGCGTACCTCGGGCTCGGTGAGCTCGAGCTCGAGCAGGCGTTCTTCGAGCCCTACCTCGGCGCGCCGCGCGATCCGACCGGCGGCGGCCAGCTCGCCGGCGTCGGCACCGTGCCGGCGGGCGGCCCCTTCGGCCGCGCGATCAAGAATCCGCCGCCGCCGCGTCCGGACGGCGCTCCGGCGGGCCCCGCGCGCGGGGCGGCCCCGTCCGGCGGCCGACGGACGACGCCGCCGACGCCGGAGGAGATCGCCAGACTCGAGGCGACGCGGGCCGAGCTGCGCCAGTGGCGGCTCGCGCTGCCGATGACGCGGGTCGAGGCGCTGCGCGCCATGTTCGCCGACGCCGGCGTGAACGTCGCGCTGGTGAAGTTCCCGCAGCTGGGGGCCACCGAGATGAGCGACGCCGAAGTGGACTACTGCTTCCAGGTCGCCAAGGCGATGCGGGCTCGCGGGCTCACCTGCGAACCACCGCTCAGCCAGGTCAAGCGTCTCGCCCGGTTCGCGGACAAGCACGAGATGCTGGTGTCGTTCCACAACCATTCGAATGTCACCAGCGTCGAGGCTTTTGGCCGCACCGGAGCGTGGGAGCAGGCGTTCTTCTACTCGCCCCGGCACTGGGCGAACGTCGACATCGGCCACTTCACGGCCGGCAACGGCTTCCCCCCCACCGAGTTCATCCGCGAATATCACGCGCGCATCTCGCACCTGCATCTGAAGGATCGAAAAATCAACGGGCCCAATGTCCCCTGGGGTCAGGGTGACACCCCGATCGCAGACACGCTGAGGCTGTTGCAGCGCGAAAAGTACGACATCACCGCCACCATCGAGCTCGAATACCCGATCCCCGAGGGATCGACGGTCATCGACGAGATGGCCCGGTGTGTTCAGGTACCTGCCGGGACGCCCTGGCATGACCCGTCCGACGACACGAGGCGTGCGCGCCGCGATGATGGGCGCCTGCCTGCTCGGGCTCGCTGCCGTGCCCCGGGAACTGGTGGCGCAGGCGGCCGACTTCGTCACGCTGCGGCTGGCCGACGGCCGATCGCTGTCCGGTTTTCTGCGGGCGCAATCCGCCTTCGACGCCACGCTTTTGCGCAACGACCGGTTTCACCTGCTCGCGCGCGAGGGCGACACCTACCGCGAGAAGGCGATCGAGCCCAAGGACAACTGGCTCACCTACGGCGGCAGCCCGGGCGCCGGCCGCTACCGGGCCACCGATCAGATCAATCGGCGCACCGTCGATCGGCTGGCGGTGGCGTGGATGTTCCCGATGCCGCACTCGCCCCGGCTGCAGGTCACCCCGGTGGTGATCGACGGGGTGATGTACGTGACGGGCTGGAACGAGATCCATGCCGTCGATGCCACGACGGGCCGACAGTTGTGGAGCTACCGCGAGCCGCGGCACGAGGGCCTTCTCAGCGAGGCGGGCAGCGGGGCCAATCGTGGTGCGGCGGTCGCCGGCGGGCGCGTCTTCATGGTCACCGACCACGCGCACCTGCTCGCCTTCAATCGCTTCACCGGCCAGCGGCTGTGGGACGTCGAGATGGCCTCGTATCTCGACGGCTATAGCGCGACGCCCGCCCCGCTCATCGCCGGCGACCTCGTCATCCAGGGCGTCTCTGGCGGCGAGGAAGGGGCGCGCGGATTCCTCGACGCCTACGACGCCGCCACCGGCAAGCGGGTCTGGCGCTTCTACACCATTCCGGCGCGCGGCGAGCCGGGCTCGGAGACGTGGCAGGGCCAAGCCATCGATCACGGCTGCGGGGCGACCTGGCAGACCGGATCGTACGACCCGGTGCTGCGCCTGATCTACTGGGGCGTCGGCAATCCGTGTCCCGATTACACCGGCGACGAACGGCTGGGCGACAACCTCTACACGTCGAGCGTCGTCGCGTTGTCGGCCGACACCGGGGCGCTGGCGTGGTACTACCAGTTCTCGCCGCACGACACGCACGACTGGGACGCCGCGCAGCCGATGGTCCTGGCCGACGAGGTCTGGCGCGGCCAGCCGCGCCAGTTGCTGATCAACGCCAACCGCAACGGCATGTTCTACGTGTTCGATCGCCGCACCGGCGAGGTGCTGCTGGTCGAGCAGCTGTCGACGCGGGTGACGTGGCACCGCGGCTTCACCGCCGACTTCAAGCCGATCGTCGATCCCGGGTCGATCTCCACGCGCGACGGCGTGATCGTCTGCCCCGGCGGCAGCGGCGGCGCCAACATGCCGGACGTTTCCTACAACCCGCTGACCAAGCTGTTCTACGTCCGCGTCAGCGACAGCTGTGCGGCCTTTGCCTCGCATCACGATCCGCTGGGCGTGTCCGGCACCCGCTGGTTCGGCCGCGGCGTCGTCAGTGCGCCGGTGCGGAAACAACTCGCCGCGATCCAGGCCGAGTACCCGACGCGGTACTACATTCGCGCCATGGACGTGTTCACCGGCAAGAAGGCCTGGGACTACCCGGTGCCGCCCGGCCATCAGGGATTGCTGTCCACCGGCGGCGGGCTGGTGTTCTCCGGCAGCACCAGCGGCGGCTTGATGGCGTTCGACGCGCGGAGCGGTCAGGTGGTGTGGCACGTCAACGTCGGCCAGGTCACCTCACAGGCGACCCCGATGACCTACATGGTCGGCGGCAAGCAGTACATCGCGCTGGCCGGCGGCCGCGAGCAGGCGGAAGTGGGCAGGGGCGTCATCGTCGCCTATGCTCTCGTGCAGTAGCTTCAACAAGGTCCAGCCATGATTCTGCGACTTCTCACCGTGTCCCTGCCGTTCGCGCTTCATCGGCGCGGCATTCGGCTTTCAGACGCCGCCGCCGGCACGGCCGACGCCGGCGTACGCCGCGCAGTGCGCCAGCTGCCATGGCGCGACCATGACCGGCGGCAGCGGGCCGGCGATTCTGGCCTACGTCCGGTATCACACGGACAAGGAAGTGACGGCGATCCTGCAGGGGCCGCAGCACCGATCGCTGACGCTTCCGGCCGAGCAGCTGAAGAACGTGCTTGCGGACATTCGCGTGCTGGCGGGCACCAATCCCGCCATGGCGACGGGCGGCTATACCGGATCGCGCGCGTCCATCGGCGGCGGAGGCGGCGGGGGCGGGACACGCCGGCCGACGCCGGCGCCGGGCGGCGGCGTCCTCGTCAACACACCGCGGCCGATCGCAGAACTCGATACCAAGGCGCCGGCCCTGTCCGAAGCGGCGGGGAAGAGCCTCCTGACCAAAATGTGCGCCGGCTGTCACAGCATCGAGGCGGCGACGGCCGTGCGCGCGAACGAAGAAGGATGGCGGCAGATCGTGCGCGAGATGGTCTCGCGCGGTGCGCCGGGCACGGAAACCGAAATTCAGCAGGTCAGCCGCTATCTCGCCGAGCACTTCGGTGACGGTGAGCCCGGAGGGTCGGGACAGCCGCCCGCCACCGGCCGTCCGCCGCAGCCGGCGGCGCCGTCCGCCCCCGCCCCGCGTCCGGCCCCGGCTGCCTCGTCAGCCCCGTCGGGCGGCGGCGCGCCGCGTCGCGGTCCGGCCGGTGCGGCGGCTCCTGCCCGCGCGCCCGCCACGGTCACGCTCGCCGACGGGCGGACGCTCACCGGGATGGTCATGGCGGAATCCGACTTCGATGCGACCGTGCTGGCCGGCGACCGCTTCCACCTGCTGGCGCGGGACGGCAACCGGTACCGCGAGAAGGCGATCGAATCCCAAGCAGGACTGGCTCTCCTACGACGGGTCTCCGGCCGGCAATCGCTACAGCCTCGCTCGACCAGGTCAACACGAGCACGGTCCAGCGGCTCGCCCCCGCGTGGGTCTTTCCGCTGCCCAACTCGCCCCGCCTCGAGGTCACGCCGGTCGTCGTCGACGGCATCATGTATGCGACGGGCTGGAACGAGCTGTTCGCGATCGATGCCACCACCGGCCGTCAGCTGTGGGCGTACAGCGAGCCGCGCCACGACGGCATTCTCGGCGAGGCCGGCTCGGGCGCCAATCGCGGGCCGGCCATTGGCGGCAATCGGGTGTTCATGGCGACCGACCACGCCCATCTGGTGGCGTTCAATCGATTCACCGGCGAGAAGCTCTGGGACACCAACATGGCGTCGCACCTCGACGGCTACAGCGCCTCGGCGGCGCCAATCGTCATCGGCGAGCTCGTGCTATCGGGTGTCGCCGGCGGCGAAGAGGGCGCGCGCGGCTTCATCGACGCGTATCATGTCGCGACCGGCGAACGCGCCTGGCGCTTCTACACGATTCCTGCCCGCGGCGAGCCCGGATCCGAGACCTGGATCGGCCAGGCGCTCGAACACGGGTGCGGCGCCACCTGGTTGACCGGCTCGTACGACCCGGAGCTCGAGCTGACGTACTGGGGCGTCGGCAATCCGTGCCCCGACTACACCGGCGACGAGCGCAAGGGGGACAATCTCTACACCTCCAGCGTGGTGGCGCTGTCGACCAAGACCGGCGCGCTGCAGTGGTACTACCAGTTCACGCCGCACGACACGCACGACTGGGATTCGACGCAGCCGATGGTGCTGGCCGACGAGCCGTGGAAGGGGCAGCCGCGCAAGCTGCTGATGCACGGCGATCGCAACGGCGTGTTCTACGTGCTCGATCGGGCGACCGGCGAAGTGCTGTTGACCGCCAACCTGTCCAGCAAGGTGACCTGGCATCGCGGCTTCACCGCGGAGGGCAAACCGATTGTCGATCCCGGCTCGATTGCCACGCGCGAGGGCGTGGCGGTCTGCCCCGGGTCGAACGGCGGCACCAACTGGCCGGCCGCGTCGTACAACCCGCAGTCGAGGCTCTTCTACATCACGAGTGCTCGACAGCTGCGGGATTTTCGCCTCGCACGAGGATCCGCTCGGCGTGCGCGGCGACCGCTGGTTCGGCCGCGGTACGGCCGGCGACAAGGCGCGGCGAGCACCTCGAGGCGCTCACCGCCGGCATGGCGAATCAGAGCTACATCCGCGCCATCGATCCGTTCACCGGCACGAAGGTCTGGGACTATCCGACGCCGTCGACGCGCGCCGGGGTGATGTCCACCGCCGGCGGGCTGGTGTTCCTCGGCGCGGAGGGCGGCCTCGTGGCGCTCGATGCGAAGACCGGGGCCCCGGTCTGGCACATCAACCTGGGCCAGAACACGTCGGCCTCGCCGATGTCGTACATGGTCGGCGGCAAGCAGTACATCACCCAGGCGGGGACCGGGGTCATCGTCAGTTACGCGCTGCGCTGACGCGGCGCCGCCCACGGTCCACCACGGGCGCATCGATGGCGTACGGTCGGCGCCGTTACGCGACGGAGGTGGACTGGCGGCCGAGGAACGCTTCCACTTCCGCCAGCGTAGGCATGAAGTTGGCGCAGCCGTGCCGGGTCACGATGATCGCGCCGGTGGCGTTGCCCATGCGCGCGGCACGCTCGAGACCCCAGCCGTTGAGATATCCGTAGATGAATCCGCTGGCGAACGCGTCTCCGGCGCCGAGAACGTTGACCACGTCGACGGGGTAGGGCGCGGCGGCGATCGGCCGCTCGCCCCGCTGCCAGACCACCGCCCCTTCGGCCCCCCGCTTGAGCACGACGACGGGCGATCCGGCGGCATGCAGGCGATCGACGGCGTGATCGTCGGAGTTCTCGCCGGCCGCGGCCCGCACTTCCTCGACCGTGCCGAGCGTGATGTCGGCGTGCCGGAGGAGCGCGCGCACGTTGGTGCCGAAATCGTCGAAGGACGGCCACAGCCCGGCGCGGTAGTCGATGTCCACGACCACGGTCGTGCCCTGCTGCCGGGCCAACTCGGCGGCGAACAGCGTGGCGCTGCGGCTCGGGTCACCGCACAGGGCGGTGCCGGTCAGGAACAGCACCCGGCTGTCGGCAACCGGCGCCTGGCGGACGTGCTCGATGGTGAGCGCCAGGTCGGCACAGTTGTCCCGGTAGAGCGTCAACGGGAACTGATCGGGGGGCTGCATCGTGACCAGCGCCGCGCTGGTCCGGCGATCGGGTATCCGCGGGGACGCCGAGCAGTCGATGCGCTCGCGGGCGAGGAAGTCGAGGACGAAATCGCCGACCTGGTCGGTGCCCACCGCCGTCAGCAGCGCGACGCGCAGTCCCAGGCGCCGAAGGCCGGCGCTCACGTTGGTCGGGCAGCCGCCGACGTAGGCATCGAAGCTGGTGACACCGGTGATGGGGACGCCCATCTGATGCGCGTACAGGTCGATGCAGCTGCGTCCCATGCACAGCACGTCGAAGCGGCGCGACGGACGGTCCGGATCGGTCATACGGTACTGCTGAGCGCCCGCATCTGGCGGAGCTGGAACCCGCAGGATTCGCGAATCTCGAGCGTGCTGTGCAGCTCGCGGGCTTCGATCGGCCGGGTCGGATGCTGAATGCGCTCGATGAGCACCCGCGCGGCTTCCGAGCCCAGCTCGTACTTGGGAAAGTTGACGGTGGTGAGCTGCGGGGAAAACGACTCGACCCACGGATGGTCGTCGCAGGTGACGATGCCGACGTCCTGCGGGCAGCGCAGCTGGTACTGGCGCACGGCCTTGACCAGGCCGACGGCCATCAGGTAGTTCGAGACGAAGACCGCGTCGGGTTTCCGCTTCAGCAGCTCGAGCCCGGCGGTGTAGCCGGATTTGACCCGGAAATCGCCCTCGTAATAGAGCGACGGATCGGCGCGGACCTTCCAGTCCTTGAGCGCCTGGCGATAGCCGGCGAGGCGGCGCTGGGCGGTATTGACGTGCGCCGGTCCGGCGATGATCGCGATGCGGCGATAGTCGAGGCGCAGCAGGTGCGAGACCGCCTCGTAGGCGGCATCCCGGTCGTCGAGCAGCACGGCGTCGAACGGGCTGTTCGGCGTCGTCCGCAGCAGTTGCACCAGCCGCAGCTGGTTACTCTTGATGTGGGCGACGATGTCCGCGGCGAGCGCGCCGGGCGCCTTGGCCAGCAGCACGCCGTCGACCCGCTTGGCCAGGAACAGGTTCAGATAGAGCGCTTCCTTCTGCGGGTCGTCGTCGCTGTTGGAGAGCAGGAGCGTGTAGCCGGCGGCATGGGCCCGATCTTCCGCGCCGCGTACGACTTCGGGCCAGAACGGGTTGGCGATGTCCGGGACGATCATGCCCAGCATGTGCGATTGCTGCGTCGCCAGGCTGCGCGCCAGGAGGTTGGGCTTGTAGGCCAGTTCCTGGATGGCCTTGACGACGCGCGCTTTGAGGGCGGGGCTGACGTAGGCGCTGTCGTTGACGACGGCGGAGACCGTGGCCACCGACACCTTGGCCCGACGCGCCACGTCGTAGATGTTCGCCATCAGCGTTCAGGGACCGAGGCAGTCTACCAGCAGCGGGCACATTTGCAAAGCGGTTAGCCGCCAAACCGAGTCGGGGCCGGGGGCCGTGTCGCCGGCGCCACCGGCCGCGGCGGGTCCGCCGCGGGCGGGCGGAAAAGACCGGTGACGACGGGGGATTTCTAGCCCCGTTTCCGCTTGACTTCCCCTCAGCCCGGTTCGATACTTGGGCCCTCTTCCCGGGAAGCAGGAGTGATCCGCGGCTGGCGGTCGGAGCGCCAGCGAAGCGCTTAGCAGATATGTCATGACCGACGGGACGACGCGACGGCAGTTCTTGCAGGCGGCGGCGATCGCGCCGCTGGCGGCGGTCGTGGCGCGCGGCGCGGCCGGGCAGCCCGCCGCGGCCGGCCGTGAGTCGCTCCGCATCGGCTATCAGATTTTCGGGTGGAGCCGTCTGTTCCCGGCCGCCTGGTGGGCCGGCGCCGAGGCGATCGGCGCGCTCGGCTACCAGGGTATCGAAGGTGAGTACACGATCGCCGAGCTCTACGAAGGACGGGAGTCCGAGTTCACCGACCGGATGCAGCGCTGCCGGGTGAGGCTCTCCGCGCTCTACGCGACGAGCGACCTCGAGCGCACGCACGAGCGCTACGAGAACCAGCGCAAGCACATGGCGGCCGCGGCGTTCGCCCGCCGCATGGGCTGCCGGATGATCGTGCTCGGCGGCACGCACGCGCCGCAACGCGACGCCGGGCTCTTCACGACCTACTGCAGGGAAGCGACCGAGCTGGGCCGTCGGATGCTGGAGACCCACGGCGTCCGGATGGGCGTCCATCCGCACACGGGGTCGCTCGTCGAAACCCGCGAGGAGATCGCGCGGGTCATGGACGGCACCGACCCGCGCTATTTCTTCCTCGCGCCCGATACCGGCCACCTCCTCGCCGGCGGCAGCGACCCGGTCGAGATTTTCACCACCTACCGCGAACGCATCGTCCATGCGCATCTGAAGGACTATCGCCCGGCGGCGCCGGGCGCGGCTCGCGGCAGCTTCGTCGCCCTCGGCGAGGGCGCCATCGATTTCCGCGCGGTGCTCGACCGGGTCGCCGCCCGTCCCTTCGACGGCTGGCTGAACGTGGAGCTCGACAACGGCCGCGGCCGCGATCCGGCGGACGTGGCCCGCGAGGCGCGCACGTACCTGACCGGCACGCTCGGGTTGTCGCTGGACGGAGGGCGCGATGCGTCCTGACGCGGGCAGTTCGTCGCGCCGGCTGATGTGGGCGGGGTTCCTCGGCATTTTCGTCTGGGGCACCAACGCCGGCCTGCTCGGCGCCGTGCTGCCGAGCCTGCGCGCGCGCGCCGGAATCTCGCTCAACCAGTCGGCGGGACTCTTCATCGCGCTGTCGTGCGGTCTCGTGGTGGCGAGCATTCTCGCCGGCCTGATGCTCGACCGCCGGGGCAAGAAGGCCGTGCTGTGCGGGGCGGTCGCGGTGGTGATCGGCGCCCTGGTGATGCTGGCGTTCGCCGTCGCCTATCCGGCGATGGTGGCGCTCGCCTTCCTGCTCGGCGCCGGCGGCAGCGCCATCGTCACCGCCGCGCATGCCCTGATCGCCGATCTCAATCCGATGCACCGGGCCGCGTCGCTCAACCTGCTCGACGTCTTCTTCGGCATTGGTGCGTTTGCGACGCCGTTTGCGATCGTGCCGCTGCAACAGAGCGGCGGCGTCAATGCGGTCCTGTTCGCGCTCGCGGGCCTGGCGGCGCTGGTGCTGTTCTATCTGCTGACCGTGACCTTCCCGCCCCCGGTGCACGCCCACGCCGCGTCGGCGGTGGCGGCGGGTCGTCTGCTGCGATCGGCCGCCTTTCTCGTGCCCGCGGCGCTCGTCTTCCTGTATGTCGGCACCGAGCAGTCGATCTGGGACTGGCAGGTCACCTACTTCATGAGCGATCGCGGGATGGACAACGTCAGCGCGGCGCGCGTGCTGTCGGTGTTTCCCATCGCCATCATGGCCGGGCGCCTGGTGAACAACCGCCTGCTGATGCGGGTGCCGGCGGGCCCGGTGCTGCTGGTCAGCACCACGGGGGCGACGCTCTGCCTCGGCATCGTCATGATCGCGTCGTCGACCACGGTCGGCGGCGTCGCGCTGCTGCTGGCCGGCCTGTTCATGGCGAGCATCTTCCCGACGGCGCTGGGCGTCGTGAGCAGCCGCTTCCCGACGGCGTCGGGCACCGCGCTCGGCCTGGCGATTACCGGCGGCTGGCTCGGCTCGGTGGCGATCTCGCCCAGCTTCGGGTTCGTCGCGCACCGCGCGGATTATTGGACGGCGTACGCCGTCATCGTCGGCGCCGCGGCGGCGATGGCGGTCACGGCACTGATTCTGGTGAAGCAGCAAGTCGACGGAGCACAGCGGGGACGGAGCCGGCGCGATGTTGCCATCGCGCCAGCGTCCGGTTCCGTGAGCTAGCGCACTCTCGGCGTCGAATTTTCGACCGAATTGGAGGCAGGAATGCAACGAAGGGTTGCGTCTATCGTTATCGGCCTTACCCTGCTGTGCGGCGCGGTCGCTGCAGCGCAGACAGACACCGGCGCCATCGTCGGCACCGTGCGCGACGAGAGCGGTGCGATCGTTCCCGGCGCGACGGTCACGGCCACACAGGTCGAAACCAACGTGGTCGTGACGGCCATCACCAACGAGGCCGGCCAGTACGTCTTCCCCTCGCTGCGCATCGGCCGCTATGCCGTGGCGGCCGAGATTGCCGGCTTCCGCCGCGCCGTGCGCCCGGACGTCCAGCTGAGCGTGCAGGCGCGGCTGCAGATCGACTTCAGTCTCGCGCTCGGCAGCCTGGCGGAGGAGGTCGTGGTCACCGGCGGGGCGCCGCTGCTCGAGACGCAGCGGCCGGACATGGGGTACACGGTCGACGAGCGTCAGGTGACCGACCTGCCGCTGCTCGGCCGCCGCTACGCCGAGCTGGCGATGCTGACGACCGGCGTCGTCCCGGCGACCAACGGCATTTCCAGCCGCGGCGAGGACTCGTTCTTCAACGTCAACGGGAACTTTGCGACCTGGAACAACTTCACGCTCGACGGCGCCGACAACAACTCGTTCTCCACCAACCTGCAGGAGCGGAGTGCGCAGGTCATCCAGCCCCCGGTCGACGCGCTGGAGGAGTTCAAGGTGCAGACCCGCACCTACTCGGCCGAGTTCGGCAAGGCGGCGGGCGCCATCATCAACGCCTCGATCAAGCAAGGGACCAACGCCTTTCGCGGCAGCGCGTTCGGGTTCTTCCGCGACGAGAAGTTCAACGCCAACACCTGGGCGAACAATCGCGCCGGGGTGGAGAAGGGCAAGTTCGACGAGACCATCACCGGGGTGACCTTTGGCGGCCCGGTGAAGCGGGGGCGCACATTCTTCTTCGGCAATTACCAGCGCACGCGCACCTCGAAGGCCGAGACCGAGCAGGGGACGGTGCCGACGCCGCTGATGCGGCAGGGCATCCTGAGCGAGTTCCCGCAGGCCATGCGCAACTCGACGTTCTTCCCCAACTGCGTCGACGCGGTGACCAAGATCATTGCCTCGTCCTGCATCGATCCGGTGGCGCGCGCCCTGCTCAGCGTGTGGCCGATGCCGAACATCCCGCAGGCGATCGCGGTGCAGGGACAGCCGAACAGCTTCACCGGCCCGAACTACATCAACAACGGCATCCTGAGCAACGACATCGACCAGTTCGACGTGCGCGCCGACCACACGATGCAGCAGGGGCGCGATCAGATGTTCGGCCGCTACAGCTACGTCGATACGCGACGCAGCTCGCCGAGCCTGCTGGGCGATCCGGTCGCCTCGGGCAACTTCGGCAGCGATATCTTCAACTTCGGACAGAGCGCCGTGTATGGCTGGACGCGAGTCATCGGCAACTCGCTGCTGAGCGACTTTCGCGGGTCGTGGAACCGGATCCGCTCGGATTCGCTGCAGCCGTCGTTCGGCATGCTGGTCAATTCCAGCTACGGCATCACCGGCGTCCCCGAGGACCCGCGGTTCGCCGGCGGATTGCCGACGATCAACGTCGGCGGCGTCACGCGCATCGGCGGGCCCGGCTTCCGCCCGCAGTATCAGACCTCGCAGGTCTTCCAGTTCTCGGAGAACCTGACCTGGAACAAGGGTGAGCACTCGTACAAGTTCGGGTTCGAGCGGCGCCGGGACATCGTCCGTTACATCGACCTGCAGGCGCTCAACGGGCTGTTGTCGTTCACCGCGAACCGCTACAGCGGGATCGGCTTCGGCGACTTCCTGCTCGGCGCGGTCACCGAGTGGGGCGTGACGAGCTTCCACGAGGCCGATCTGTACTATGACGGCTGGCAGGCCTACGCGCAGGACGCCTGGCGGCTGCGCGGCGACCTGACGCTGACCTACGGCATCCGCTACGAGTACTTCACGCCGGCGCAGGACCGCAACGACAAGCTCTCCAACATCCTCCCCGATAGCGGACAGCTGGTGACCGCGAACCCGGATGGGAGCCTCTACGAGCGGACGCTGATTCGGCCCGATCGCAACGACATCGCACCGCGCGTCGGATTCGCCTGGACCGCGACCCCGCGCTTCGTCGTCCGCGGCGGGTACGGCATCTTCTACCAGCAGACCGACCGCTACGGCAGCGAAAGCCAGATGTCGCTGAACCCGCCGCAGTTGCTCGACGTGCGCGGCACGGCGCTCAATGCCAACCAGGCGCCGGTGATCCTGCTGCGCGACGGGTTCCCGGCCGTCTCGCCGGACCAGATCACGCCGGCCGCCATCCGCTGGCGCATCCAGAATCCGGAGCAGGATACGCCGATCGTGCAGCAGTTCAGCGTCGGACCTGAGTTCCAGCTGTCGTCCAACATGGTGGCGTCGGTTGAGTACGTCGGCAACCGGACGGCGAACGGCCGCAAGATCCGGAACATCAACCAGGGCATCATCACGGCGCCGGGTGCGGTGGTATTTCCGTATGCGCAGTACGGCTACGGCTCGGCCTACCTGCAGCAGATTGCCACCGACGGCTATGCCGACTACAACTCGCTGCAGGCGCGGTTGCAGCGGCGGTTCTCGAACGGCCTCGGCTTCACCACGTCCTACACCTACGGCCGCGCCTATGGCAACTTCATGGCGCACCTCGAGGGCGGCAGCAGCCCGATGAACGCGCACGACCTCGATGCCGACTACGGCCCGCTCAACTTCGACATCACGCACCGGTTCGTCGGCAGCTTCGTCTACGAGCTGCCCGCCGGCCGCGGCCGGCGGTTCGCGCCGACCGGCGCGCTCGGCGCCATCATCGGGAACTGGAACCTCAACGGCATCTTCACGCTCGAGAGCGGCCTGCCGTTCAGCATCGGCGCCAGCGACCAGACCAGCACCGGCCCGGGGCACACATCGCGGGCCAACTGCATCGGCGACCTGCTGCCCGACGGCTTCGATCAGACCAACGATGCCTGGTTCAACACGGCCGCGGTCTCGCAGCCGAGCGAGTTCACGTTCGGCAACTGCGCGATCAACAACATCCGGGCCCCGGGCCGGCGCATGATGCACATGTCCATCTTCAAGGTGCTGCCGCTCGGCGATCGGCGGCGCGCGGAACTGCGGCTGGAAACCTTCAATGCCTTCAACTGGGTGCAATGGGGCACTCCGGGGTCGAACGTCAACAACCCCGGCACCCTCGGGCGCATCAGCAACACGGTCCACCAGCCGCGTGAACTGCAGCTCGCGCTGAAGTTCTACTTCTAGCACCCGCGCCCTCGTCCGGCCGCCGGGCCATCGGCTCACGGCCGGACGACGCGCGGCCCCGGGAGGCCGCGCCGTCCCCACGCGGCCGCCGCAACTCTGTCGAGAGACGCCATGGCGCCCATGCAAGAACTCCTGCGCAAATCGCAGACGCTGCCCGCCGGGGCCTCCGGGATGCTGCTGGACGTCACGCCCCGTCAGGCCGGCTGGCAGCTGATCGCCTTCGCCGTACGGCGCCTCGCGCCCGGTGAGGTCTGGCGCGCCACCGCGCCGCAGGACGAGCGCTGTCTGGTGCTGCTGAGCGGGACCTGCAGCGTGCGCTGGGACGAAGGACCATGGACGACGCTCGGGCCCCGCCGGTCGGTGTTCGATGACTATCCGTCCGCGGTGTACGTGCCGTCCGGTCAGCCGCTCGAGGTGCGGGCCGAGGAGCTCACCGAGCTGGCCGACTGCCGCGCCCCCTCCGACAAAACGCTCGAACCGCGCATCGTCCGTCCCGTCGACTGCGGCTTCGAGATTCGCGGGGGCGGCAACGCCACGCGGCAGATCGTCGACATCCTGCCCCCGGCGTTCCCCGCCGACCGGCTGCTGATTTGCGAGGTCTTCACCCCGGGCGGTAACTGGTCCAGCTATCCGCCGCACAAGCACGACGTCGACAATCCGCCAGCCGAGGTCGCGCTCGAAGAGACGTACTACTACCGCATGCGCGATCCCCGGGGCTACGGGTTCCAGCGCCTGTACACGGCCGATCGCCGGCTCGACCAGACCGTGATGGTACAGGACGGTGACCTGGTGTTCATACGCGAGGGCTATCATCCGTTCGTGACGGCGTTCGGGTTCGACGCCTATTATCTGAACGTGCTCGCGGGCGACCACCGGTCGATGGCGGCCAGCGACGACCCGGCATACGCGCAGTTCCGCCAAGCCTGGCCGCCGCAGGATCCTCGTCTGCCCGTCCTGGCGCCGCCGGACGGGCGCGGGCCGGCATGAGCGACGGCGCCGAGCGGCAGGGGACGGCGGGCGCGCCGCTGCGGCTGGGTCTCATCGGCTTCGGGGTGCGCGGGACGGAGATCGCCAAGGCCGTCGCCGCGACCACCACCGCGCAGATCGTTGCCGTGGCCGATCTCTACGCCGGTCGCCGTGCGCGCGCGACGGAGCTGCTGGGCGCGGACGTCTTCACCACCGCCGATTACCGCCAGCTGCTCGCCCGCCGCGACGTGCCGGCGCTGGCCATTGCGACCCCCGACCACTGGCATGCGCCCCTGGCCCTCGCGGCGCTGCAAGCCGGGAAAGACGTGTACTGCGAGTCGCCGGTGGTGCATGGCGAACAGGATCCGCAGCCCTTGCTCGAGGCGGCACGGGACCGCGTGTTCCAGGTCGGAGGTGCCCTGGAAAGCGCCGCGTCGTACCAGAAGGCGCGCGCGCTGATGGCGTCAGGCGCCGTGGGACACGTGACGGCGGTGCGTGCGACCTGGGATACGGGCTCGGCGCTCGACGCCTGGCAACGGCCCTTTCCGCCCGATGCGTCGCCCGACACCGTCGATTTCGAGACGTTTCTCGGGGCCGCGCCGCGGCGGCCGTTCGACCTGCACCGGTTCTTCCGCTGGCCGTGCTATTGGGATTACGGATCGGGGCTGGCGGGCGCGAGGCTCGTGCCGCTGTTGACCGCGATCCACACCCTGGCCGGCGTTCGCCAGCCGATCCGCGCGGTCCTGAGTGGCGGGACGTGGAGGTGGAAGGACGGCCGCGACGTGCCCGATGCGCTCGTCGCCTCGTTCGACTACGAACAAGGTCTGACCGCGACCCTCGCGGTGACGCAGAACGGCCGCGCGGCCCGTGAACTGCACGTGATGGGTACTGAGGGGACGCTGGTCGTCACCGACGAGGCGGTCAGCGTGTTGCCCGCGTCCGACGCGGAGCCCTACGCGTCGCTGGGCGAAACGTGGCCGAAGGACTACCGCAACTGGTTCTACATGATGCACGGGCTGACGCCGCAGGGCGCGCCGCGGCGGGAGTTCCCGGGGCGAGCGGGCGAAGTACTGGCAGCGCCCGACGCCAGCGGCGGCCTGGCTGCGCACCTGGCCGATTTCGTCACCTGCGTCGGTTCACGCCAGCAGCCGCGGGAACCGCTGCAGGCGGGAGTGGATGCCGCGGCGGCGGTGGCGCGCGCCGGCACCGCACCAGGTCAGGGCGCGAGACCCGCCCGCTGATGGGGATGGTTCCACAGCTCGACGACGCGCAGGTAATTGCCGGCGATATCCGCCACGGCCTGGTCACGCGTCACCCGGTCCTCGAGATACGCGATGGCGGGCGCCCAGTACATCGTCCGGCCGATGGCGAACCCGCCGGCCGTGGGCGCCTCGGCGGCGGCGGCGAACCAGCGGCCGACGGTGGACAGGTCGGCGTTCTTGCCCAGCACCAGTTGACGGACGTCCGGGCGGGCGGCAATCGCGCGGTCGATCGGTGCGATCGCGGCGGCGTCGGGGACGCCCTCGATCTTCCAGTAGTCGGGGACGACGCCCGCGGCGTACGCGTCGGTGACGAAGTCGGCCAGCGCGCGCGGGCGTCCGTGCCGCTCGAAGGCGTCCTCGGCCTCGCCCTCGCGCGGCACGAGCACTTCGAGCACGAAGCTCTTGCCCGCCTGGCGACACCAGGCCTGCAGCGCCAGCAGCTTGGCGAGCTGCCCGTCGCGTATCGGGCGCGGCTGATCGGGGCGCTCGCGCACCAGGACCTTGACGAACGCTCCGGACAAATGCTGGTCGAAGGGCTCTGCGGCCCACTCGAGGGGAAAGGCGCCGGCCCGTTCGGCTGGCATGCCGACCGTCGCGCCGGCGGCCGCCACGCGGTCGAGGGCGGCGCGGCCGTAGGTCGGATCCATCAGCAGCGCGCCGCTGCGGCGGACGTCGGCGGATTGCGTCCGTGCGTGCAGGAACCCGTCGGCGGCGAGCCCCTTCACCTCGGGCAGGCGGCGGCGGTCGACGCCGTGCTGATCGAACCATTCTTCCCACTGCCAGCGATGATCGGCAGCGAACATGAGGACCGGTGACGTCAGTAACGGGATTGGCGACATGCAGGTAGTGAAGCAATAGTAACCGCAGTTTGGTGATCATCCAGGAGAACAGATCGTGGCCTCCACCATTCGACTGACCATGGCGCAAGCGCTGGTGCGCTATCTCGCCGCACAACACACCGAGCGCGACGGACGGCGGCAGCCCTTCTTCGCCGGCGTCTTCGGGATCTTCGGCCATGGCAACGTCGCCGGCGTGGCCCAGGCGCTCGACCAGATGAGCGATCGGATGCGCTACTACCAGTGCCGCAACGAGCAGGCAATGGTGCACACCGCCGCGGCCTACGCCAAGATGCACAACCGGCTGCAGACGTTCGCCTGCACGACGTCGATCGGGCCCGGCGCGACCAACATGGTCTCCGGTGCCGCCGGCGCGACCATCAACCGCTTGCCGGTCCTGCTGTTGCCCGGCGACATCTTCGCCAATCGCCAGCCGGCGCCCGTGCTGCAGCAGCTGGAGTCGCCGCAGTCGCAGGAAGCGTCGGTGAACGACTGCTTCCGGCCGGTGTCGCGCTACTGGGACCGCATCAACCGGCCCGAGCAGTTGCTGACGGCGCTGCCCGAGGCGATGCGCGTGCTCACCTCGCCCGCGGAAACCGGCGCCGTCACGCTGGCGCTGCCGCAGGATGTGCAGGCCGAGTCGTACGAGTTCCCGACTGCGCTGTTCGAGGAGCGGACCTGGACCGTCCAGCGGGCGCGCGGAGACGCCGTCATGCTGCAGCGGGCGGCGGCGGCGATTCGCGACAGCCGCGCACCGGTCATCATCGCCGGCGGCGGCGTGCTCTACAGCGACGCCTCCGACGCCCTGCGGACGTTTGCCGAACGGACCGGGATTCCGGTGGGCGAAACGCAAGCGGGCAAGGGATCCATGCTGTGGGATCACCCGCTGTCGGCCGGGGCCACCGGTGTCAGCGGCACCGCCGCCGCGATTGCGTTGTGCCGCGAGGCTGACCTCGTCATCGGCATCGGCACCCGGCTCACCGACTTCACGACGGCGTCGAAAACGGCGTTCGAGAACCCCGACGTCCGCTTCCTGAGCATCAACGTCGTCGAGATGGACGCCTTCAAGCATGCCGCGATCGCCGTCGTGGCCGACGCGCGGACGGCGCTCGAGGAGCTGCTCACCCTGACCGCCGGCCATGAAACGCCGTCCGCCTACCGCGACCGCGTCGCCCGGCTGCGCACCGAGTGGCACGCCGAAGTCGACAAGCTGATCGCGCCGTCCGGGAAGACGCCGATGCCGCAGGCGGAAGTCATCGGCGTGGTCAACGACACCTCGCGGCCGCAGGACGTGGTCGTCTGTGCGGCCGGCAGCCTGCCCGGCGAGCTGCACAAGCTGTGGCGGTCGCGCGATGCCAAGGGCTACCACCTCGAGTACGGCTACTCGTGCATGGGCTACGAGATCGCCGGCGGCCTCGGCGTGAAGATGGCGGACCCGGACCGCGAGATCTACGTCATGGTCGGCGACGGGTCGTACCTGATGATGGCGCAGGAGATCGTGACGTCGATCCAGGAGGGCTACAAGCTGACCATCGTCCTGGTCGACAGCGAGGGATTCGCCAGCATCGGTGCGCTCTCGCGATCCGTGGGGTCGCAGGGGTTCGGCACCGACTATCGGTATCGCGACGCGAACAGCCACCGTCTCGACGGCAGCACGCTCCCGGTCGATCTCGCGGCGAATGCGGAATCGCTCGGCGCCGTGGTGCACCGCGCCACCGACCGGGCCTCGCTGGAGCGCGCCCTGGCGGCGGCGCGCGCCGAGACGCGGACCTGTGTCGTCTACGTTCCCGTCGACGCCACGGCGCGCGTCCCCGGCTACGGCTGCTGGTGGGACGTGCCGGTGTCCGAGGTCTCGGAGCAGGCGAGCGTCAAGGCTGCGCGCAAGGAATGGGAGAAGGGCAAGAAGAAAGCACGCTGGTTCGTCTAGGGCGCCGTGGTGCGGCCGCCGTCACGCGCCCTGCCGTCGGCCGCGAATGAACAAGGCGTACGCGGCGACCGACAGGGCGAGGAAGGCGAAGGAGAAGACGATGCCTTCCCACGGTCCGGCGAAGAAGATGTAGAGCCACAGTGCCAGCGAGATGAGCGCGGGCAACGGGTACAACCACATCGTGAAGGGCTGCGGGATGTCCGGACGATAGCGGCGCAGCAGGATGACCGCGGCGCACTGCCAGGCGAAACGCAGCAGGATTTGCACCTGCATCAACCAGCTGACCAGCTGGCCGAGCGTGAAGAAGCAGAACGGCAGCGAGATCAGCCCGATGGTGAGCAGCGAGACGTGGGGAAACCGCTTGGTCGGGTGCACCCGGGCGAAGATCGCGAAGAAATCGCCGTCGCGCGCGGCGGCAAACGGAATGCGTGAGTAGCCGAGGATCACCGCGTAGAGCGACGAGGCCGCGACGAACAGGATCAGGGCCGTCATCACCAGGCCCGCGATGCGCCCGGTTGAGGGATCGGCGAACGACCGCTCGATGAAATTGGACGCGATCGTGCGGCTGTGCTGCGCTTCCTGCCACGGAATCATCCCGATGATGACGACGCTCATGAGGATGTAGAGCACCGCGACGATGACGATCGAGAACAGGATCGAGCGCGGGACCGTCGTCGCCGGGTTCTCGATCTCCTCCGCGATATTGCACACCTGGTTGTAGCCGCCGTAGCTGTACATCGCCAGGACCGCCGCGGCCCCGAGCTGCGCGGCCATGTCGCCGTCGAAAACAAAGGCGCGGGCGGGGAAGTCGAACGCCTGCGCCGGCGAGAACACGAACAGGCCGGCCACGATCACCCAGCCGACGGTCAGCAGCACCACGACCAGCATGACGACGGCGAGGCGGCCGATGGATTCGATGTCGCGCCACAGCAGCGCCGTCATCGCCAGGCAGACGCCGGCGGCAATCGAGTGGTGCTGCCAGGCCGGCATCTGCCAGAAGAACTGCAGGTAGTCCGCGAACCCGACGGCGCCGCCCGCCACCGAGAGGGGGGCGACCAGGATGATCTGGAAGATGAACAGGAACGCCATCAGCCGGCCGAGGCCGAATGGCTTGAACGCCTCGCGGAGATAGAGGTACGGGCCGCCACTGCCCGGGATGGCCGCCCCCAGCTGCGCGTAGACGAGGCCGTCGCACAGCGCGAGAAAGGCGCCGGCGATCCACGGATAGATGATGTGCGGGCCGTTCATCGCCGCCAGCATGAAGGGGATGGTCAGGAACGGCCCGACCCCGACCATGCTGATGATGTTGGTGGCAATCGCCGGCAGCAGGCCCATCGACCGCTGCAGCCTGGCCGGCGATGCGGGCGCCGCGGCGTCGCTCATGCCAGCTGCTCGAGCAGTGCGGCCGCCAGCGCGGGGCTGGCGACCAGCGGGTTGCGCGCCAGTGCGACCTGCGCGGCGGCGCGGTCGCCGCTCAGCGCCGCCGCCACCGTGCGGCGTTCGTAGTCCTTGACGTGGACGAGCAGGTCGCGCACGGCTGCCGGCGCCGGGCCCACGTGCAGCGGGCGCGCGCCGTTGGCGTCGACCAGGCACGGCACCTCGATCGTGTCGCCGTCGTCCAGTTCGGGCAGGTTGCCGTGGTTCACGACGTTCAGCGGGATGATGTCGCCGCGGTTGAAGTGAATCGCGCGCACCACCGCGAGGGCGATCTTGTCGTAGCCGGTGAGCGCGGCCCACGGCGCCGCCGGGCGCGCCCCGCCGGCGCCGCTCTCGAGCTGCATGTATCCGGCGTCGCGCTCGCGCAGGTAGTCGTCGTACAGCGCCGGGCCGTCGGCGCCGGGACGAGCGAGGGACGCGAACAGGGCGGCGTTCAGCTCGCGCAGGACGGCGCCCCGGCTGCGGCCGGCGCGCCGGACGTTGGCCAGCGCGTGGTCGGGCCGGTAGTAGTAATACACGTATTCGGTCGGCAGCAGACGGAGGTCGCGGAGGAATTGCCCGGTGAAGAGCGGCCGGCGGTAAATCGCTTCGAGCGCCTCCGGCGCGTCCCACAGGCGATGCAGCTGCGGGCGCCCGCGATGCAGGACCTCGCGCACCCAGCCGAGGTGATTGAGGCCGAAGTAGTCGAACGCGCACTCGCGCGAGGGCACACCGAGGGCGTGCGCGATTTCCTCGAACAGCTCGGTCGGCGTGTCGCAGATCCCGATGATGCGTGCGCCGGTGGCGGCGGCGACCGCCTGCGTGACGATCCCGACCGGGTTGGTGAAGTTGACGAGCCAGGCGTGCGGCGCATGACGCTCGACCGCCCGTGCGTAGTCGAGCATGGGCGGGATGGTTCGCATCGCCATGGCGAACCCCGCCGGCCCGATGGTTTCCTGTCCCACGATCCCGTGCCGCAGCGCCGTGGCCTCGTCGTGCGCGCGTCCGTCGATGCCGCCGACGCGGATGCTGGTGAAGACGTAATCGGCGCCCTCGACGCACGCGGCCACCGTCGCCGGCGTCTCGATCCGGACCGGCGCCGCCAGCTGCGACGCGAGCGCGGCGATCACCGCCAGCCGCGCGCGGTCGGGGTCGTAGAGCGACACCTGATCGACGGGCAGGTCGGAGGCGGCGAGACCGCGCACGAGCAGCGGCGTGCGGACGCCCGCGCCGCCGATGATGGCCAGCTTCATGGGTGCGGCGGAGCCGAGGCAGGCGAAACGGACACGCCGTCGGCGGTCACGACGGCGACACGCACGCGCCGACCTTATCACAGGCGAAGCGCATCGCGGGCGATGGGGATGCCGCCGCCCGATCGCTTGACACGGCGGCACCATCGGCAGAAGAATGCCGAGCTAACCGCTTCGCTGCATCCCACCCCTGATCGGGAGCTCACACCGATGATGATTCGCCGACGACCGCTCGTCCTGTTGTGGCTCGTCGCGGCGGCTGTCGCCGTCGTGTCCGGCCAGCCGGCCGCCACCCAGCCGCTGCTGCCGCACGAGGCCGGCGCCGCCGGCGCCTGGCAGCGATTGCTGAAGACGCGCACCATCGCCAGCGCCATGCACACCACCGCGCATCCCGACGACGAGCATGGCGGGCTGCTGGCGATGCTGAGCCGCGGCGACGGCGCACGGGTGTCGCTGTTGACCCTCAATCGCGGCGAATCCGGCGACAACGCCATCGGCCCGGAACTGTTCGTCGGGCTCGGCCTGATTCGGACCGAGGAGCTGATCACCGCCGGCCGCTACTACGGCGTCGACCAGCAGTACTTCACCACCATGCTCGATTACGGCTTCTCGAAGCGGCTCGAAGAAACGATCGAACGCTGGGGCCGCACGCCGCTGCTCCGCGACGTCGTCCGCATCATTCGCACCGAGCGTCCGCTCGTCCTGATCTCGCGATTCCAGGGCAATGCCCGCGATGGTCACGGCAACCACCAGGCCGCCGGGCTCTACACGCAGCTCGCCTACAAGGCGGCGGCCGACCCGGCCATGTTCCCCGAGCAGCTCAGCGAGGGCTTGCGGCCGTGGCAGGTCAAGAAACTGTACATGGGTGGCGTGCGCGAGAACGAGGACTGGACCATCCGCGTCGACACCGGCGCGTACGATCCGGTCCTCGGCGAGTCGTACAACACCCTCGCGCGCCGCGGGCTGAGTTTCCAGCGATCGCAGAACAGCGGACGCTTCAACGGCGAGCCGGGTCCGGCGCTCGGCTACTACAAGCGCCTGGAGAGTGCCGTCACCGCCGCGGCGAAGGAGACGAGCTTCTTTGCCGGCATCGACACGACCATTCCCGGCCTGTATCGCGCGCTGCAGAAGACCGCGCCCGCCGGTGCCGATCGGCTGCTCGCGGCGATCGACGCTGAGCTGACCGCCGCGGTCGGCAGCTTTTCCATGACCGATCCCGCCGCTGCCGCCCCGGCGCTGGCGCGCGCGCTGACGGCGGTGCGCACCGCCCGCGCCGAGCTCGGGACGGACGCCGACGTGGCGCAGATCCTCGCCCGGAAGGAAGAGCAGGTGCAGGACG
Source organism: uncultured Acidobacteriota bacterium (assembly GCA_963707795.1). Taxonomy (GTDB): domain Bacteria; phylum Acidobacteriota; class Vicinamibacteria; order Vicinamibacterales; family UBA2999; genus JACCSI01. Next base: position 5,016,200 of record OY970174.1, read on the forward strand.
CGCTGACCTCCGCGCTCGGCGTCGCCTTCACGGCGGCGGCACAACCGGCTGGCGTCGAACCGCCGCGCGGGCCGTTTGGCGGCGGGGCCGTGCCGATGCCGCCCGTCGTGCCCGGTCAGCGCTTCACCGTCAAGGCCCAGTTCACGGTCAGGAGCGCGGTCCCCGTGACCCTCCAGCGGCTCGCGCTCGACGGCGGCGCCGCCTGGACCATCGCGCCGCGCCTCGAGTCGACGGCGACGACGGTGAACGTGCCGATCGTTCACGAGTTCGCGGTCACCGTACCGAAGGAGGCTGCGTTGACGCGCCCGTACTTCACGCGGGCGTCGGTGAACGATTCGCGCTACGAGATCGCCGACCCGAGCCGCCTGTTTCGTCCGGCATCGCCGCCGGCGCTGTCCGCACGCGCGCAGTACGAGGTCGCAGGCGTCACGGTCGATCTCGCCGTGCCGGTCACCCGCCACGACGCCAATCTGCCGTATGGCTACGACGTGAAAGAGCTCGCGATCCTGCCGGCGATTGCCGTCACCCTCAGCCCGCCGCGTGCCGTGGCGCCGTTGGCGCTGGCCAACAAGCAGATTCAGGTACGCGCCGAGGTCGCAAACAACCGGCCGGAGGCAGTCACTGGAACCGTGACGCTGCAGGTGCCCGACGGCTGGCGCGTCGAGCCCGCCTCGCGGCCATTTCAGTTCGCCAGCGCCGGCGAACGGGCGTACTTCCCGTTCACCGTCTCCATGCCGTCGATTCAGAATCGCGAGTACACCATCGAAGCGGTCGCCTCGGCGGATGGCCAGGAGTTCCGCGAAGGGTACGACGTGATCCGCCACCGCGATCTCGAGACCCGCTATCTCTATCGCGATGCCAGCGTCGGCGTGCGCGGCCTGGACGTGGTCATCGCCCCGAACCTGAAGGTCGGCTACGTCATGGGCGTGGGTGACGAGGTGCCCGCCGCCATCGCCCAGCTGGGCGTCGACGTGACGCTGCTGGGCGAGCAGGAGCTCGCCTCCGCCGACCTCTCCCGTTTCGACGCGATCATGACCGGCACGCGCGCCTACGCGGTGCGCGACGATCTGCGGACCTACAACCACCGGCTGCTCGAGTACGCGAAGAACGGCGGCAACCTGATCGTCCTCTACAACACCCAGGAGTTCGTGCCCGACCAGCAGGCGCCGTTTCCGGCCTCGCTGCCGCGCAACGCCGAGGAGGTCTCCGAGGAGGACTCGCCGGTGGAGATTCTCGCCCCGAGCCATCCCGTCCTCAACGTCCCCAACAAAATCACCCGCGACGACTTCGACGGCTGGATCGAGCAGCGCGGATCCAAGTTCTGGACCACGTGGGACAAGGCCTATACCCCGATGATTGCCACCTGGGACCAGGAACAGGCACGCCAGGAGGGCGGCTGGCTCTACGCCCGCTACGGACAGGGCCACTACACGTATTTCGCCTACGCCTTCCATCGCCAGCTGCCGTACGGGGTGCCGGGGGCCTACCGCCTGCTGGCGAACCTGCTGTCGTTGGGCCAGTGACGGGTCGCGGCGCCGGGCGAGGCGTGCTCCTTCGCGTCTTCGCCGACCGATCGGCGATGGACGAGGCGGCGGCCGCACATGCGGCCGCGTCGCTGCGCCGACTCCTCGCGAACCAGGACGACGTACGGGTCGTGGCGGCGACCGCCGCGTCGCAGCTGGGCTTCCTCGGTCGGCTGGCGGCCTCGCCGGGCATCGACTGGAGCCGCGTCGAGCTCTTTCACCTCGACGAATACATCGGTCTGGCCGCCGACCACCCGGCCAGTTTCCGGCGCATGCTCCGTGAACATCTCATCGCGCCGACCGGCCTCCGCCGCTATCACCTGCTGGACGGCGACGCGGACCCGCAGGAGGTGCGCACGCGGGTGGGCGCGGCGCTGGCGGCCAGGCCCGTCGACGTCACCTTTCTCGGCATCGGCGAGAACGGCCATCTCGCGTTCAACGATCCGCCCGCCGATTTCGACGCGCCCGACCCTTACCTGGTCGTGGAACTGGCCGACGCGTGCCGACGGCAGCAGGTGGGCGAGGGCTGGTTTGCCGATCTCGACGCCGTCCCGCGGCGCGCCCTGTCGATGTCGATCAGGCAGATCCTGGCGAGCGATGAAATCCTCGTGATCGCGCCCGATGCCCGGAAGGCGCCAGCGGTGAAGGCCACCCTCGAGGCGCCCATCGACCCGCACGTGCCGGCGTCGATCCTGCGCACGCATCCTCGCGTGACCCTCTATGTCGATGCGCCGGCCGCGTCCCTGCTGGCGGCCGACACCCGCGCGCGGCATCAGACGTGAGCGCTACTGGTTCACGCCGCTGGCGAGGAACCCGCCGTCGACGACAATGGCCTGACCGGTGATGTAGCTCGCGGCGTCGGATGCCAGCAGAACGGCGGCGCCGGCGATCTCCTCGGCGCGGCCGTAGCGGCCCATCGGAATCCGCACCAGGAGCTCGCGGCCTCGGGCGGTGCCTTCGAGCAATTCACGGTTCAAATCCGTCGGGAAGACGCCCGGGGCGATGGCGTTGACGGTGACGCCGTGGCGCGCCCATTCGACGGCCAGCGATCGCGTCAGCCCCATCACCCCGGCCTTGCTCGCGGCATACGCGGTGACCCCGAGGAGCCCGACAAACGACGTCAGCGAGGCGATGTTGACGATGCGGCCGTAGCCGCGGTCGCACATGTGCGCGCCGAACACCTGGCAGCTGCGGAACATCCCCGTGAGGTTGACATCGAGGGTGTTCGCCCACTCCGCCTCGTCGACTTCGAGCGTTGGCGCGCGCCGGATCTGCCCGGCGCAGTTGACCAGGATGTCGACCGTGCCGAACGCCGCGAGGCAGGCATCGCGCAGCGTGTCGAGGCTCGATCGCGTGCGCACGTCGGAGGTGAGCCGCAACGAGCGTCGGCCGGCGGCCTCGATGGCATCGGCGACGGCATCGACCTCGGCCTGGCGGCGGCCGCTGGCGACCACCTCCGCACCCGCGGCAGCAAGGCCCACGGACACGGCCCGGCCCAGGCCGGAGGTCCCTCCGAGCACGACGGCGACGCGTCCCGACAGATCGAGGCCGGCAAGCATGTCAGATCGGCCGGACCAGGCCCTGCGTGGTGGCGCGGTCGTTTCTGACCAGCAGCAGCACGGCCGCGACCGCCAACAGCGGCACGGCGCTCGCGACCAGCAGGATCGGCTCGAAGGAGTAGCGGTCGGACACCCAGCCGGTGAGAAACGTCGCCAGGATCGTGCCGAGACCGGCACCGGTCCCGCTCATGCCGCTCACCGTGGCCACCGATCGCGGGTGATAGAGATCGGCCGGCAGGTTGAGGATCATCGTCGACATCGCGGCGTAGCAGCAGGTCGCGATCGCGAAACAGATGGTCAGCGGCACGAGGCTCGTGATCCACACGGTGGGGGCGAGGAAGGTCATGCCCAGTCCGCCGAGGACGACGATGATCTTGCGCGCCCGGCCGACGGGGACGCCGCGCGCGATCAACGCGCTGGAGACGCCGCCGCCGAGGAAGTTGCCGGCATCGGCGGCCAGGAACGGGACCCAGAACGCCAGCAGGCTCTCCTCGAGCGGGAAGCCGCGGGCGACGAGGTAGATGGCGAACCAGTCGGTGATGAAGAACCAGACCGGATCGGTCAGCGTCTTGCCGATGATGACGCCCCACGTCTGCCGCAGGCGCAGCAGCATCCGGTACGGCACCGCCGGTCCGTCCGCCCGGGTGTCGCTGTCCTCGCGATCGGCGAGGATGTACGCGCGTTCGGCCGCCGAGATGCGCCGATGTTCTTCCGGCCGGTAGTAGAGCCAGCGGAAGGCCAGCAGCCAGACCAGTCCCAGCGATCCGGTGATGAGGAAGACCGGCCGCCAGCTGGCAAACGTGGCGAACAGCGTGAGGACGAGGACGGGCGCGATCGCCGCGCCGATGGATGACCCGCTGTCGAACAGCGCGACCGCCCAGCCGCTTTCGCGCCGTGGAAACCACTCCGCCACGGCTTTGGTCGCGCCCGGCCAGTTCGCCGATTCGCCCAGCCCGAGGAGGAAGCGGAAGGCGCAGAACGAGGCCAGCCCCGTGGCCAGCGACGTCGTCATCGCCGCCACCGAGTAGAACGCGACGGTGAGCGTCAGGCCCATTCGCGTGCCGACCCGATCGAGCAACGGGCCGGAGACCGACTGACCCAGGGAATAGGCGACGCGAAACGCGATGATGGCGAGCGCGAAGTCGGAGTTCGACCAGGTGAATTCTTCCTTCAGGTAGGGGCCGAGGACGCTGAAGGTCTGGCGGTCGATGTAATTGATGACGGTGGAGAGGAACAGCAGCCCGGCGATGTACCACCGCAGGTGGCCGCGCCGGGCCGCCGGCGTTGTCGACGGGTCGCTCACGCCGTGCGCACGCGGAGGGCGGGGGCGGTCAGGCGGGGGCGGACGGGCAGAACCGCGCGCGGATTCCGACGCTCGATCACGAACACTCTGAGCGGAGCGTACCCGAGGATCGCTCGCGTCTCAAGGAGAAAGCGCGGTCGCGGTCGCCCTGAGCGCGCCGGTCAGATGACTGAGGATCTGGCTGTAGCGGCGCTCCGTTTCCTCCACCTTCGAGCGGTAGTCGCGCTCGCTCAGGTCCTGCGACTTCCAGTCCCCGTTGAACAGCGTCTGCGTGACGCCCTGCTCGTAGAGGACGTCCACGGCGCCGCCGCTGGCGAGGAGGCCGTCGCACCCGAGATCGAGCAGGAAGAACCGGGTCGGCGCACTGGCCGGCTGGTGCAGCGCCGCATAGACGTCGCGGTAGTTCTTCTGCGCGAGCAGCGCCTGCAGCGTGGCCGGCGTCGGGTACTCGGCCGACACCACCAGCAGCTGCGCGTTCGGGATCAGCAGGACGGCGAGAAAGCGATTGTCGGCGTCCGGGTCCTTGGCGGCAAACGTGTCGAGCTGGTGCTCGGCCAGCAGCGCGGCCAGTTCAGTGGCGCCGGTGGCTGAGGTCGGCGCCGGGGTGTGGGCCGAGGCGATCGCCGCTGCGCAGACGAGCGCGGCCAGCGTCGCCGACGTGGTCCGGATGGCAGTCATGCGCGCACCTCCTGCGGTAAATAGTTTGAACACAAACTATAATAGCACAACGGGCGGCCGCCGGCAAGCCGGCCGGGCGGGAGCGCCCCCGGCGGCCGGCCGCACGGCAGGACCGGTCAGCGCCGGTCGTCGATGGTGTCGATCGCCCATCGCACCGCGCGCCGCACCGCCGGCGAGCGGTCCTCGCGCACCGCTTCCAGCGCGGGCAGCGCCGCGGCGCTCTCGATCGCGCCCAGGGCCCAGGCCGCCATCGCGCGCACCGCCTCGTCCGCGTCGGTGAGGAGCGGCGTCACGCTCGCCACCGCGGCCGGTGATTCGATCGCGCCCAGCGCCCACGCCGCCCGCCGCCGCACCTCGGGCCGCCGGTCCTTGAGCGCCGGCCCGAGGACAATGACGGCGTCGCCCGACTCGATCTCGCCGAGGGCCCACAGCGCCGCCAGCTGCACGTCGAGCACCGTGTCGTGCACCAGCGGCGCGAGGACGGCGATGGCGGTGGAGCTTTCGATCGCGCCCAGCGCCCAGGCGGCCGCCCGCCGTGTCCTCCAGTCGGCGTCCTGCGCCGCCCCGCGCAACAGCGGCACGCCCTTGGCGGACTCGATTGCGCCGACGGCCCACGCCGCCATTTGCCTCACCTCGGCGGAGGTGTCGCCGAGCGCCCGTTGCAGGGGCGTCAGGGCCGCTTCGTCCTCGATCTCGCCCAGCGCCCAGACCGCTCGCAGGCGCACCGCCGGCGAGTCGTCGTTCACCACGCGGCCCAGCGCCGCAATCGCTTCAGGGCGTTCGAGCTCGCCCAGCGCCCAGGCCGCCATCGCTCGCACCGGCCCGTCCCGGTCGCCGAGCGCGGTGGTCATGACGCCGAGCGTCCCCGGATCTTCGAGCTCGCCGAGGCCGAGGAGGCCGGTTTCGCGCAGGCCCGCATCGGCGTGTGCGGCGAGCTTCGCGAACTCGCCCGCGGCCCACGCCGGCCGTGCGCGCGCCACGACTCGGGCGGCGATGTGCCGCACGCAGCGGCTCGCGTCGGTCAGCGCCGTGCGCCAGGCCGCGAGCACCTGCGGATCCAGTTCCCTGCCGCCACGAGGGCCAGGGCTGGCAGGGCGGAGACCAGGGCCACGGCCTGCCGACGGCATGGGCGTCGGCATGGGCATGGGCATCGGCGTCGGCATTGGCATCGCGCTGTCACCCATCCAGCTTCCCCCGAAGTTGGTGAGCGACCGTCCGGCGAGCTCGCACACGGCCGGGTCCGCCGCACGAAGCGAGGCGAGGAGCCGCCCGACGGACGCCGCGTCACGAAGGTCTGGTTGCAGCAAGCCCAGCGCGGCCGTCAAAATTACTGTCGTCGTCATCATGGCTCCTCGTGAAGGTGCCGGGTTGGACGGACCGCCGCCGCAATTCGTTGGAACGGCATCGCCGGGTCCGACGGCGCGCATTCGGGACGTTCTGGCGCGATACTGAATCCACGCGGCCGCGAGCGGCCTCGACATCGGGCAGGCGTCACCCCTGCCAGGAGGTCCATGTATCCGGTGCTGTTCCGTATCGGGGAGTTCGAGATTACGAGCTTCGGGGCGCTCGTGGCGATTGCCATGCTCGCCGGGCTCTGGCTCTTCGAGCGCGAACGACGGCGATCGGGTCTGCCCGAGAACACGCTCGATGCCGGGATGGCCGGGGTCTTCGGAGGGTTGGTGGGCGCCAAGGTCGCCTGGGCCATCGAGCACGCCGGACGAGAGGGGCCGTTCCTGGATCTCCTGCTCTCCCGCGGGGGGCTCAGCTGGTTCGGGGGATTCGCGGGAGGCCTGCTCGCCGGCATTCTGGTGCTGCGCTACCGCCGTCAATCCGTACTCGCGGTGCTGGCCGCCGCGACGCCGGCGCTGGCGCTCGCCCACGCGATCGGCAGGATCGGCTGCTTCCTGGTCGGCGACGACTACGGGATACCGAGCACGCTGCCGTGGGCGGTGGCGTTCCCGGAGGGACTGCCGCCCACCTCGATCCCGGTTCACCCGACACAACTCTACGAATCGGCGGCGCTGCTGCCGGTCGCGTGGCTCCTGCAGCGCTGGCGGCGCCAGGGCCGTCGCGACCAATTCGTGCTCGGTGCCTATCTGGTCTCGACCGGGCTGTTGCGCTTTGGCATCGAGTTCCTGCGACTGCGCGATCCGATCGCCGGTCCGTTCGCCGTGGCGCACGTGCTGTCGTTCGCGGCCGTGTGCGCGGGGGTCTTACTTCTGAGGTCGAAGCGCTAGATGGGTCGCCGTGGCATCAGGGTCGAGCGGCCCGCGCCGGCACGGTCGGTGCGGACCGGCGTCGCCGCTGTCATCGTATGGGTGGTCACGGCAGGTTTGGCGCAGGCGCAGGCGCAGGCGCCGGACGCGTCGCTCATCGTCATTGTCCGCAGCCAGGGGATGCCGGTCTCCGGCGCCAGCGTGACCGCCGGATCGCGATCGAGTGAGACCGATGCGTCGGGTACCGCGCGCCTCGACGCGCCGGCGGGAGGCGTGCGCGTCACCGTCACGAAGGCCGGGTTCTTCCCGTCCTCGGTCGAGGTGCAACTGGTTGCCGGACGGTCGGAGACGAGAGAGATCGCCATCATCGAACAGCCCGACGTCGAGGAGGAGGTCGTGGTCGTGGCGAGCACGCGCACCGGCCATCGTCTCGAAGACCAGCCGACGCGTGTCGAGGTGATCGGCCGGGAGGAGATCGAAGAGAAGCTCCTCATGACGCCTGGCGACATCGTGATGATGCTCAACGAGATGGGCGGGCTGCGCGTGCAGGCGACCTCGCCATCGATCGGCGCGGCCAGCGTCCGCGTGCAGGGGATGAAGGGGCGTTACACCCGCTTCCTGAGCGACGGGCTCCCCCTGTTCGGACAGCAGGTGGGCGGTCTCGGGCTGCTCCAGATTCCCCCGATGGACCTGGGACAAGTCGAAGTGATCAAGGGCGTCGCCTCCGCCTTCTACGGCGCCGGGGCGATGGGCGGCGTGATCAACCTGCTCTCCCGGCGTCCTGGCCAGGACCCCACCTACGATGCGCTCGTCAATGTGTCCACGGTGGGTGCGACCGATGCGGTGGCGTTCCTCTCGTCGGCGTCCCGGCCGGGCTGGACGGCCTCCCTGCTGGCGGGCGGCCACGGTCAGCCCCGGAACGACCGCGACGAGGATGGCTGGGCCGACGTCGCGGGGTACCGACGCGGCGTGCTTCGGCCGCGCGCCTTCTGGGACGGTGGCACGGGCCGATCCGCGTTCGTCACGGCCGGGCTCACCTGGGAGGAGCGGGAGGGCGGGACGATGGACGGCACGGTGCTGCGTGCCACGGGAGGTGAATACCGCGAGGCCCTCGACACGCGGCGCTACGACGTCGGCGCGACAGGCCAGATGCTGATCGCCGATCGTCACATCCTCACCGCGCGCGGTGCGGCGGCCTGGCAGCGGCACGATCACGCGTTCGGCGCCGTGCGCGAACGCGATCGTCACGACACGCTGTTCGGCGAGCTGGCGCTGCGCGGCAGCGCCGGGTCCTCGACGTGGGTGGCGGGGTTGGCTTACGAGCGGGATGATTTCACGCCGCTCGACACGCCGCAGTTCGCCTATACGTTCGACGTGCCCGGCGCGTTCGTCCAGGGCGACATCCCGCTGGCTCCGTGGGCGGCCCTGTCGGCCGGCGCCCGGGTCGATGTGCACAGCGAGCACGGTACCTTCGTCAGCCCGCGGGTCTCGGCGCTCGTCCGGCGCGGGGCGTGGACCAGCCGCATCTCGGTCGGCCGCGGTTTCTCCGCCGCCACGCCGCTCACCGAGGAGACCGAAGCGGCCGGGCTGACGCGGCTCGCCGTGATCCGACCGCTCGACGCGGAGCGCGCGACGAGCGTCTCCGTCGATCTCACGCACGCGACGGCGGTCGCAACGGTCACCGCGACTGTCTTCGGCTCCCGGATCCAGGATCCGTTGCGCGTCGATCGCGACACGGCCTTCGCGCTGTTCACTCAGGCCGGGAGTGCGACCAATGCGGGGGTCGAACTGCTGGCCACGCTGCGTCACGGCCCCTTTGCCGCCACGTCGAGCTACACCTACGTGCGCTCGCGGGAGGGCGACGCGGCCTCGCGAGTGGATGCAGCGCTCACCCCGCGGCACAGCGCCGGGATGGTGGGCATGTGGGAAGTCGAAGACGTGGCGCGCGTCGGACTGGAGATCTACTACACCGGGCGGCAGCGCCTCGAGGTCAACCCCTTTCGCGACTGGTCGCGTCCGTATGTCATCGTCGGCCTGCTCGCCGAGCGCCGCGTGGGCCGCGCCCGGCTGTTCATCAACGCCGAGAATGTCACCGACGTGCGTCAGACGCACTGGGACCCGCTCGTGAGGCCGGCGCAGGGCGTGGACGGCCGGTGGACGGTGGATGCGTGGGCGCCGCTGGACGGCCGCGTGTTCAACGGCGGCGTGCGGTTCGACTTCTAATCCGCGTGGCAGCGATATATGGGCATGACCTGCACGCTGCAACGGGCCGCCGCGCACGAGATCGACCGCCTGCGCGAGGATCCGGCCGCCGTCCGCAGCTTTCTCGGCTTCGACGATGCATCCGCGCCGCGGGTGCGGCCGGTCCGACTCCAGGGGCTGGCCGGCCTGCTGCTGCGGTTGTTGCCGGTTGAGATCACCGAGGTGGCGCCGGCGTCCGACGACCGCGCGGCGCCGCCGGCCCCCGACGCCGATCGTCGCCTCGACATCGACAAGGCGTGGCACGGGCTCCACTTCCTGCTCACTGGCACCGCGGACGAGGGCGAGGAACCAGCCAGCCATCTCTTGCGCGGGGGCGAGCCCTTGGACGATGAGGGCGAGGTGCGGGCGTTGCGGCCATCCGAGGTCCGGCGCTTCGCCGAGCACCTGTCTGCGCTCACCCCCGCGCAATTGGCACGGCGCTACGATCCCGAGCGAATGACGCGCCTCGAAATCTACCCCGATGCGATCTGGATGCGGGCCTCGCCAGACGCCTCGCCGCTGGAATGGCTGACGGAGTGTTTCGTGGACGTGCAGCGATTCGTCAATGCAGCGGCGGCGGCGGATGACGGGTTGATCATCCACATCGGGTGATCTGCGGACGTCGGTCCCCGTGCACAGCGCGCACCGGTCCGCACGCGAACGATCGCGTCAGCGTCGCTTCGACGCCGGGCGCGGCCGTTCCGGGACGATCGTCTCCCCCCGTGCCAGCATGGCGACCAGCGCCGCGATGGTCCGGGCGCGGCCCGCCGCCGTCTTCATCTTGTTGGTGCGAAACGCCAGCGCGAACAGGTTCTGGCGTCCGAGTGTCCGGAACGTCCGGCGGGCGCGAGGGTTGGCGTCGATGGCGGCGGCGAGGTCCGCTGGCACCGTGTCCCTCGTCGCCTGGCGTATCGGGGCGTAGGCGGCCTGCCAGCGGCCATCCGCTTTCGCCGCGTCCACCTGCCGCTGCCCGTGCGGCGTCATGCGACCAGCGGCCGTCAGCCGGGCCACGGCGGCGCGGTTGATCTGGCTCCACATACTCCTGGCGCGGCGCGGGCTGTAACGCTGCAGGAACGAGTGCTCGTCGAACGACTTACGGACACCGTCGATCCAGCCCCAGCACAGCGCGACTTCGAGCGCCTCCGCGGCGGTGACCGTCGGCCGCCCGCTGGCCTTCTTGTGAATCTTCAGCCACAACTCCGGCTGCGTGTCGTGATGGTCCTGCATCCAGGCCGCGAAGGCGGCCGCGGTGCGAAAGCTCTTGATACGACGGCGGTTGGGTACGATCGGCGCCATGCGCGGCTCGTTGCCATCGTGGCATGGCGTCGGCGGAGGTGCAACCGCGGCGCGCGCGCCCCGAGCGCCGCACCAACCCGATCAGTTCCGCTCGTCGCTGAAGTTGTTGTACCAGTGGCTGCCGTCGCAGAACGGCTTGTTCTTCGATCCGCCGCACCGGCACAGGGTGTAGTGCTCGGTCGACGCACCCTGGCCGCGCGACGTCTCGAGCAGCTCCGGCCCGCCGGTGACGAGGTACGGACCGTTCGGGGACACGTGGATGGCGGCGGGGCGCTCCGGGTCCGGCGGCGCCTCGGCGTCGATGGTGTAGCTCAACGCACCCGACGGGCAGGCCCGGACCGTCTCGATGATCTGCTCCGCGGACGCGCCGTGCGGATCGATCCAGGGTTCGTGCTTCAGACGAAACACCGACGGCAATCCGTCGGTACAGCGGCCCGCGTGCGCGCAGATGCCACGATTGTCGTGGATCGTGACCCTCGTTCCTGCGTAGTCCTCGCGCTGGTCCGGCACGCGGCCATCGGACGTGGCCGACGAGAAGTGATTCCGCGTGTGCGTGCCATCGCAGAACGGCTTGTTGGCGGATCCGCCGCAGCGACAGAGTGCCATCGTGGCACGCGCTTCGAGGGCGCCGTTCTGGTTGGTCAGGGTCCCGACCTCTTTCACCAGGTAGGGGCCATTGGGTGTCGGCGTAATCGTCGACGTCTTGCCGTTCTTCATGGCGCAAGTTCCTTTGCGGCACGAGTGTCTCACACCCGGCGTCGTTTCGCTGTCCGGCTCGGCCCGATCATGGGCGGCCCACCGAGCGTCAGCCGGACCGGGCGAACATGGTCCTGATGATCAGATCGCGAAGCTCGTTGTCGGCGGCACGGGTCGTCCGAGCGGGGCTGGCGGCGGAGGTCGTGCTGGTGTTGAACGAGACGACGTAACCGGCGTGCGATCCCCGGTGCAGATAGAGGTGCGAGATGAACCCGTTCTGATCGCCGCTGTGCCCCACCAGTTCGACTCCGTGATGCCGCTCGATGAAGCAGGACAGCCCGGCGGCGACATCCGTGCCGCTGCCGCCCTCCCCGTCGACGGCTTCCACCTGCGGCGTGAACATCTCCTCGAGCGAGGTCCGCTTCAGCACGCCGTCGAACGCCGGCGCCCGCCGCGGGTCGCCAATCAGGAACGCCAGGTAGCGGAGCATGTCGTCGAGCGGCGCGTTGAGGCCGCCATTGGAGACCGTGATGCCGGTGTCGAAGTCGAACGGGTGCTCGCGCACGCCCTCGTCGGTCCGGCTGTAGCTGTGCGAGCGGTGGCCGAGCAGGTGGTACGGCGCGCGATCGAAGAACGAGCGGTGCATCGCCAGCGGCATGAGGATGTTCTTGGTGACGTAGACCTCGTAGTCGTCGCCCGTCAGCCGCTCGATCGCGCGACCCAGGTAGACGACGCCCGGATTCGAGTAGCTGTATCGCGTCCCCGGCGCGAACAGCACCTGGGTATACGGCATCATGGCCACCAGCTGCGTCCACTCGGTGGGCTCGAACGGGTGCCACGGCTGGTCGCCGCCGAAGGGCCAGGTCCCGGCACGGAATCCGCCGCTGTGCGACATCAGGTGGCGGATGCGGACCTCATCGATGCTGCCGTGGGGGTTGTGGATACGCCTGAGCTCGGGGACGTAGCGCGCGATGGGATCGTCGAGAGCGAGCATGCCGCGGTCGCGCAGCTGCATGATCGCCACGCCGGTCATCGTCTTGGTAATCGATGCCCAGTGATAGATGGTGTCGCGATCGACGGGCCGCCTGGTGGCCGTGTCCTGATAACCGACCGTGTGCCACATCGCCGGCTCACCTCGGCGCATGTAGGCCAGACTGCTGCCGGCGATCCCCGCGTCGCGGCACCGGGCGGCATGGAAGGCGCCGACCTCCTGCCACGGATCCTGGGCCTGGACCTGGGTCGCGGCGGTGGCGTGGTTCGGCGCGAACACGAGCAGCGTGCCAGGGACGGACGAGGCGATGAAACGGCGGCGGGTGAGCATGCCGCGAATGGTAGCGCGGAAGGTCAGCGACCCGGACCCTCCCGCTGGCGCCGCTCGTGCACGCGCACGAGCGGCCCCTGTGAAATGGGTCGCGAGCGATGACGCCGCCGCGGCGCCCGCCCGCTCGTCGATCCACGCCGCTAACGCGGCAGCGTCGCCAGCAGGTCTTCCAGCCGGTCGTAGCTGACGCTCGCGCCCTTCTCCATGCCGGTCCCGAGAACCGTGTCGCGGACCTCGCGAGAGGGATACCGCACGGTCGCGACGAGGCGCGTCTTGCCGCCTTCGTCGAGAAAATCCGTCGTCACGACCGAGACGGTGTCCGGGAACGCCTCGAAAATCTCGGTGAACACGAGTCGGTTGGGTGGGCCAATCTCACGGTACTCGCCGTGAAAGGCGGCCTCGCCGTGCGGATGCCGATTCACGAACCGCCACCGCCCGCCCACGCGCAGGTCGATCTCGCACACCGGCACCGAGTAGCCCTCGCCCAGCCGCCCCCACCACTGGACGACGTGCTCGGGCCGGGTCATCGCCTCGAACACGAGCTGAGGGGGAGCGTCGAACACGCGAGTCATCCGGATCTCTTGCTCCGACGGGGTCGTGACCTCGAAGCTCTCTGCATTGGCGGTGCGATTGACGACCATCACGGGCTCCTTCCGTTGACGCCGGAACCGCGGAACGGGGTGCTTCTCCACACCGCCCGCCGGCCCGGACCGTTGCGTAATAAACCAATCAGTTAATTAACTAAGTGGTTTTATAGCCCGCGCCGGTGCCGCGTGTCAAGCGTGGGCGAGGGGAGGGCGAGAAGGGGCCTCACGACGACCCGAGCAACGCGCTCTTGATGGCCTCGGAGACTGGACGCTGGCCCAGCCAGTGGTCCAGAAACGCCAGCATCAGGTCGTGGTCGGCCCCGGTTACGGCCACGCCCCTGTTCACGCGGATGGTGGTGCCTTTGTCGGGCACGTACTCGACCAGTGCCACGTCGCCCTCGCGCATCGACGCGAACGCGCCGTGCAGGTGCGTTGTCGCCGGCGCGTCGAGCCGCGGGACGAGCTCGCGGCGCCAGTCGAGGGTGATGCGCCGGTGCAGGTCCTCCTTGTGCAGGATGACGAGGCGCAGGACCTTGGCCGCCGCGGGCGAACCGAGCGTTCCCGCCTCGAGCGGCCGCTCGTTGACGTACAGCGCCAGGCTGTACAGGGCCACGCCACCGTACAGATGGACGCGGGTCGCCTCGCCCGCCTTGGCCAGGCTGCCGGTGTCGAGAACGAGGGTGTCAGGCTGCTGTGCGGATTGTGCCTGCGCGCCGAGTGCCACCGCCGAGAGGACGGCGATCCCGGATGCCGCTTCGCGAATCATGTTCGACTCCCAGTCACGAGCAACGCTGCTCTTCCGTGGGCGAACGCAGCGTGGGAGGGGATCGTGCGTGCGCGCCTGTGGGTACTGACGCTCGCCGGCGTCATTCTGTTCGGGAACGGGCACAGCTCAGCCGCGTGCGCGCCACCCCGACCACCAGACGAGGGCGATGAAGAGCAGCTGCAGTGCGACCCGCGGCACGAGGGGTGTCGCCGGCGCGCCACGAAGCGTGAGCTCGGCCTGTGCGGCGTATATATTGGCCGGCAGGACAGCGATCAGGAACAGCACGAGCGCCAGCGCGGCGATACGGCGGGTGCGGGGCACGAGCAGGCCGATGGCGCCGAGGATCTCGCAGATGCCGGTCACCGTAATCATCAGCTCAGGGTTCGGGACGCCGGGAGGCACCATACGGACGAGGTCCGCGCGCATGCTGTTGAAGTGCGCGGCCGCCGTGAAGCAGAACATCACGGCGAGGCCGACCCGCGTGGCGGCCGTCCAGTCGCGGAGCGATGCGATGCCCAGCCGGCCCGCCAGGCGGGCGAGCAGGGTCGCGCCGATGAGGACGATGAGCGGTGCCACGGCGGAGCTCCTTTGTTCGTCTGTTGGTCGCTCGGGCCAATCACGCCACCAGCGCCGCGACCAGGGCGCCGCTCCAATAGGCTATCCCGGCGACAATGGCCCCGAGGGCGAACATCTCGAAGCCGGCTCGCCACCAGCGCGTATTCGCGACCAGCGCCCGCGCCGCGCCGACGGCGAACAGGGTCAGCAGCGTGAGCGCGCTCGACAGCGCGAAGCGGTCGAAAGGAGGGGCTGGGATCGCGTAGGGCAGCAGCGGCACGGCGCCGGCGACCACGAACGCCAGGAACGTGGCGATCCCGTGGCGGATGGGGAACGCTTCTTCTTCCGGCAGATTCTCGACCTCGAGGACGCTCTCGTGTGCCCGGATCGACAGGTAGTTGCCGACGGCCATCGACAATCCGTCGGCGAGGAGATTGGCGGCGCCGATGATCAGGACGACGCGCAGCGACAGGCCGCCGCCCGACACGCCCGCCACCACGGCGAACGTCGTGATGATGCCGTCGTTGGCGCCGTAGATCAGCTCGCGGACGTAGTGGCGCGCCATCTGCAGGGCGCCGCGCGGTTCGACGTGCCGGGACGGGCGGATCATGTGGCGGTTGCTCGCGCGACCGGGACGGCGTAGGGTACCTCAATCGCGAGGACAACGATGATCATCGCCCTGGCCTCTCCGCGCGTCGCCGCGTCGCTCGACGAGGGCCTCGAGAGAATCGAACGGCTCCAGGCCGAGGCCGCCGGTCACGGTGCGGAGATCGTCTGCTTTCCGGAAGCCTATCTTCCGGGCCTGCGCGGGCAGGACTTTGCGGTCTGGCCGTACACCGCGGCGGATCAGGAGCGCGCGCTCTCCGCCGTGGCCTCGTCGGCGCGCCGTCACGCCGTGGCGACCATCATCGGGATGGAGCGCCTCACCGACACGGGCCGTCAGATCGCCGCCTACGTGCTCGACGCGTCGGGCGCCGTGCTGGGCCATCAAACCAAGAATCAGCTCGACCCGAGCGAGGATCGCGATTACGTGCCGGGTACGACGCGCCGGATGTTCGCGATCAAGGGGGTCCGCTTCGGGATCGCGATCTGCCATGAGGGCTGGCGCTATCCCGAGACCGTGCGCTGGGCGGCCAGGCGCGGCGCCGCCATCGTGTTCCACCCGCACCACACCGGGAGCGACCATCACGGCGTGCGTCCGACCGCATGGGGTGCCGCCGACAGCGCATACTACGAGAAGGCGATGATGATGCGCAGCATCGAGAACGGCATCTACTTCGCCAGCGTCAACTATGCCTTGCGGTTCCAGGAGTCGGCGACCAGCCTCATCGCCCCGTCGGGACGCTGCCAGGCGCACTTGCCGTACGGCGAAGAGGGCGTGCTGGTGCAATCCATCGACGTCGCGCTTGTCACCGGTGTCCTGGCCGCGCGCTATGCGCCGGACCGCTACGCCGAATCGGACGCGGCGGAAACGCCCGCGCTGGCGGTCGGCGGCGAGGGCGCGCCGCACCGCACCGCTGATCGCCCCTACCCAGGAGGGCACGTGAGACGGCAGGATCTCTCATGAGCGAAGACAACGACGGCGGTCCCGGACTCACCCCGGCATCGCCAGCCATCACCATCGCAGGCGCCGCCGACGAAGCGGCCGTCGTGGACACGATCCTCCTGGCATTCGCGGGCGATCCCGCCGCGCGCTGGACGTGGCCGCACGCCCGCGACTACGTCGCACACATGCCGGGGCTCATCCGCGCACTCGGTGGACATGCCTTTCTGCATGGCAGTGCGTATTGCACCGACGCGCATGGCGGCGCCGCGCTCTGGCTGCCGCCGGGGGTTGCTCCCGACGAGGAGCCGCTGGGCGCGCTCATCCAGCACACCGTCGCCGCCGAACTGCGCGACGAGTGCCTGGCCGTCATCGAGCAGATGGGGACGTTCCACCCCGAGGGTCCGCACTGGTACTTGCCGTTGATCGGCGTCGATCCGACACGGCAGGGCCGTGGGCACGGCGACGCGCTGATGGCCTATGCGCTGCAGCGCTGCGATCGCGATCATCTGCCCGCGTACCTCGAATCCTCGAATCCGAGGAACATTTCCCTCTATCGCCGGCACGGCTTCGCGGAGATCGGCGCGATTCAGGTCGGCTCGTCGCCGACCATCGTACCCATGCTGCGTGCGCCGCGGTGACGCGACGCCGCGCTCGTTCGCCACGGGGAGTCGCCGCATGCGGGAAAGCGCGTACACGGTTCTAACGTTCGCCACCGCCCTCGGCTGCGGGCTGATCGCCGGCGTGTTCTTCGCCTTTTCCGCGTTCGTCATGCCGGCACTCGCCAGGCTCCCCGCCCCGCAGGGCATCGCGGCAATGCAATCGATCAACGTCCTGGCCGTCACCCCATGGTTCATGACCGCGCTCTTCGGGACGGCGGCGGCCTGTCTGGTACTGGGTGTCGCGGCGGTGTTCGCCTGGGAGACGCCCGGATCCGCTCACGTGGTGGCGGGATGCACGAGCTATCTGGTCGGCACGATTCTGGTCACCATGGCGTGTAACGTCCCGCGAAACACCGCGTTGGCCCGCACCGATCCGGCCAGCGCCGAGGGCGCCCGGCTCTGGGCCGATTACCTCCGCACCTGGACGAGGTGGAATCACGCGCGGACATTGGCCGCCCTGGCCGCGGCGGCCTTCCTCGCCCTCGCGTTCGGACTGCAGTTCCGCTGAGAACCGGCGGTCGCGACCCGCTACGGATCGCCGAGACCCAGGCGACGCATCCACCGGAACAACGTCGTGCGCTCGATGCCGAGCGCCTCGGCGGCAGCGGCCCGGCGACCGTCGGTCGCCGCGAGCGCCGCCCGGATGCGGTCGGCCGCCGCGGCATCCAGGCAGTCCTGGAGGGATCCCACGTCGGGTTTGCTGCGCGAGCTTCCGGCAGGTTCCAGCAGCAGATCCTCCGGCCCGATCGCCTCGTCGCGTGCCAGCACGACGGCACGTTCGATGGTGTTCTGCAGCTCGCGGACATTGCCCGGCCAGGCATGCTGCACCAGGTGCGCGGCCGCCTCCTCGCTCAGCCGCAACGGTCGCTCGGTGGTCGGCGCGTGGCGGTCGAGAAAGAGCCGCGCCAGCGGCAGCACGTCGGCGCGACGCTCGCGGAGCGGCGGGACGGTGATGGGAATCACGTTCAGACGGAAATACAAGTCCTCGCGGAAGCGCCCGGCGTGCAGTTCCGCGCGCAGATCGCGATTGGTGGCCGCGACAATGCGGACATCGATCCGGCGTGGCCGTTGCCCGCCGAGGCGGAGCACCTCGTGCTCCTGCAGCACGCGCAGCAGCTTGGCCTGGAAGGCGTCCGAGATTTCGCCAATCTCGTCGAGAAACAGGGTGCCGCCGTCCGCCCGTTCGAAGCAGCCCGCACGCGCGCGCTCGGCCCCGGTGAAGGCGCCCCTCTCGTGCCCGAACAATTCGCTCTCGAGCACGCCGTCGGCAAATGCCTTGCAATTGACGGCGACGAAGGGCCGGCCGACGCGATCGCTGGCACCGTGCAGCAGACGGGCAACCACCTCTTTGCCGGTGCCACTCTCGCCCTGCACCAGCACGGCCGAACGCGTCGCCGCGACACGGGCCACCAGGTCCAGTACGGTCCGCATGGCTTCGCTCTCGGCAATGACGCCGGCCGCCCAGTGCACCCCGAGTTCGCGCCGGAGCAGTCGATTTTCCCGCTGCAGCGTACGGACCTCAACCGCGCGTGCCACCCGCGCGCGCAGTTCGCGGTTGTCGAACGGCTTGGTCAGATAATCGAATGCGCCCTCGCGCATCGCCGAGACGGCCGAGGGCACGTCGGCGTAGGCGGTCAGGATGAGGACCGGCGTGCCCGGAGCGGCGTCCTGGACGCGGCGGAGCAGCTCGAGGCCGTCCATGCCGGGCATCCGCCAATCCGTCACCACGGCATCGATCGCGTGCTCGGCCAGTGCCGCCAGTGCCTCGGCGCCGCTGGCGCACGTCGTGCACTCGGCGCCGCCGAGCGTCAGGGCCTCGGCCACGGCCGCGGCCATCCGTGGTTCGTCGTCGACGACCAGCACGCGGGCGGTGTGCCCGGGGCCGCTCACGGTGCCGCCGCCCTGGACGGTGTCGAGGCGTCCGGCGCAATGCGCGGCAGGGTCACCTCGAGTCGGGCGCCGCCGCTCTCGGCGCTGTCGATCGACAGCGTGCCTTGTTGACTGGCGATGATCTGCCGCGCCACGGCCAGACCGATGCCGGCCCCGCCGGCGCGGGTCGACACGAACGGTTCGAAGACTCGGGCCCGCGCCTCTGCCGGGATGCCTGGCCCCTGGTCGGCGACACTGAGGACGACGGCCTGGTCGCGGACGTCGCGCGCGAGAGTGATGGTCCCGCCGGATGGCGTCACGGCGGCGGCGTTGGCGACCAGTTCGAGCATCACCTGGCAGACGAGATCCGCATCGCCGCGCAGCGTGGCCGGCGGCCCGCTGCGGGTGACGCACAGCGAGACGCTCCGGCCGTCCAGCAGCCGTGCTGCCAGCCATTCGGCGCGCGCCAGAATCAGGTCGGCATCCACGGCCGCCAGGCGTGGCTGCACGGGTCGAGCGAGCCCGACCAGGGTCGTGGTGACGTGCGAGACTCGATCGATCTCGTCGAGGACGGCGGCGCAAGTCCGCCGGATCGGCGGGGACGCTGGTTCGGCATCTCCCAGGTTCTGGACCATCGTCCTGATGATGGCGAGCGGGTTGCGGATCTCGTGCGCGAGTGTCGCCCCCAGCTCGCCGATTGCCGCCATCCGCTGCATGGTCGCCAGGCGTGCCTGCAGCTGCGCCATCTCGTCCTGCGCGCGGCGTTCGGCCGCGGCGAGCCGCTCCCCGGCGGCGCGCTTTTCCGCCGCGCGTCCGACGGCGAAGCCGGCGACGGCGAGGCCGGCCTCCAGCAGCAGCGCCGCGATCAGGGTGAGGTCGCGTCCCCCGAGATCGACGCGCACGCCCACACCGATCGCCGCGGCTGCCAGCAGCACGCCGACCAGGAACGCAATTGCCGCAAACGTCCACCGAGGATGGAACAGCATGCGTGTCACGCGGGCCGTGCCGGTGCGCGGCCGGCCCCCTCTGTAAATAGTCTCTCCGGGGCGCGCTCCGGGCGCCCCGATGCGTCACGGCCTCGTGCCCTGCAGCTGCTCGAGCAGCGTCGGCTGGTCGCCGTAGATGATCTGGCTGGCGATGCGACCCTGCGCCAGCCGCATCAGGACGAGACCAGTGTAGCGATAATCGCGATCCTCGCCTGCGGGCGCCCCAATCGCCTCGGCCCGGACCGTGCCGGCCCATTCGACCTCCGCGGCCACCCAGGGTCCCGCGACGACACGCCCGCGGTGCACGCGGGACATCCGGCGATGGGCGCGGTTGACGCGGTCGCGCGTCCACGCCAGCCAGGCCTCTCGCCCCTTGACGTGCACGCGGCGAGGCACGTCGAGCTGCACGACATCGTCGGTAAACAGCGCGACCAGCCGCTCGGCGTCCATGGACTGGTAGGTCTGCTCGAGCCGGAGCAGCAGCTCGTCCACCTCGCGCGTGGAGACCAGTGGGAGCAAGCGAGCCGGCACACCCAGTGCCGCTGGCGCAGCCGACGCGGTTCGCACCATGGCGATGCCGCGCCGGACGGCGTTGACGATGGCGTCAGGATCGCTGCCGTGCAGCGCGTGGTCGGCGTCGCTGAAGAGTTGAACGGCGTTGGTGGACAGCCCCGCCAGCTCGCGCTGGAGGTCGAGCCACACCCGATTGGCCGGTTCGATATCCAGACCGGCGCCGGCAAACGTCTCGAAGCTGCGCCGCGCCGTCAGGACCACCAGCGGCAGCGCTCCCAGAGAGCCCCGCGCAACCTCGCGCGCGCTCTGGAATGCGCCCTCGTTCTCGTGCGCCACGCCCAGATAGAGTGTCGGCGTCAGCTGCGCGGCCACGTGCGCGCCTCTCCATTCGGGCGCGTGCGCGGTAAAGGGGCCGGGGCGGACATCCTTTTCGCTCACCTCGCCCCGCTGCGCCCGTGCGGCGCGCTCACGCAACCACGCGACCTGCGCCGGCATGCCGGCCGCCCACTCCGGCGGCAGGCGTTCCCACTGATCTTCGTGTGCGGCATCGACCAGCACCAGGCCGCCGACCTCCTCCGGGTAACGATGCTGATAGACCCTCACGGTGTAGCCACCCAGTGAATGGCCGACGAGCAACAGCGGGGGCGACACACCGGCCGCATGCAGCAGGTGATGAAGCTCCTCGGCCATGCGCGCGCTCGTCCGCGGCAGCGGACCCACGTCACTCCAGCCGAGCCCGGCGCGGTCGTAGGTGCAGACGCGAACCTCCGGCGCCAGCGCCTTCTGAACGTAGGCGTAGAAGATCGACCACGTCCCCGCACCGCCGTCGATCACCACGGTGGGACTGCCCGAACCCGTACAGTGCAGATGCAGACGGATGCCGCCGACGTCGAGCAGCCGGCCCGGGGCCGCTGCCCCGACCTGCGAGTGAGCGTTGGCGGGCCGCGTCCCGTGCGCAACGACTGCCGTCAGCATCACGACCGACACGATCAGGATCGAGAAATGGGCGCGCATCGAACCTCCCTGGTGACGGGCGACGACACTGCAACCGGCGTGCCCCAACGTCCCGCTGGCCGACTGCCGCGGAGCGTGCCCGATCCAGCGCGCACGGCCGTGGCGTCGGCGGCAGCCCGTCACCGATGGTCGATGCAGCGGTGCAACACGGTGTTGCGGATCGGCCACGTCGCGCCGCGCCGCCACCGCGCCGGCGTGCCGCGTGTGCGACATGCCGAATCGCCATCGAGACGGGGCCGGTTCGACGCCGGCGTCGCCGAAGCGAAAGGTTCGACCCGGGCTCCGGTGGCGCGGTCTGCGGTGTGCGTCGGGCTGGGCGGAGCCTGGCCCCGGCCGGTAGCCGGCGGAAGACGTCTGAGCGAAGCGGAGGCTCACGATGAATATGCAGTGTCGCGTCGTGCTGCTCGTGGCAGCCGTGCTGGCGGTACCCGGATTGGCGCGGGCA
This sequence comes from uncultured Acidobacteriota bacterium, assembly GCA_963707795.1. Lineage (GTDB taxonomy): Bacteria > Acidobacteriota > Vicinamibacteria > Vicinamibacterales > UBA2999 > JACCSI01. The sequence goes on from OY970174.1 coordinate 5,037,973, forward strand.
CAGTCGGCAGGAGAGCGGTTGGCCCACTCGATCGAGGAACTGCGGCACGTCGTCGGGCGTTGGGCGGTGACGACGCAGTTTCTGAACCCCGACGGATCCCCCGCCAGGACCGTCCGCGGTGCCTATCAGTTCGACTGGGTCGTTCCCGACCGGGTCGTGCGCGGGCGATCCGATATCCCGGAACTGAAACAGAGCGCGGGCATTCTCTTTTACGTCAACGAGACCGCGGCGACGATCGAGATGGTGTCAGTCGGCGCCGATGGTCAACTCTGGATCATGACCGGCCCGCTCGGCGGCGACCGCCGGGAGACGGCACCCGTGCGATCGCCGGATGGCGGGACGCTGCAACTCCGCTTCACGCGGTCCCACGTGACGCCGACGCGCTTCGAGTCGCGGATGGAGCGATCGAGCGACGGCGGCAAGACCTGGATCCCGGGCAATCATCAGGTCTTCGCCCGGGAGTCGCCATGAGCGTCACCCGTCACCGGTACGGGTGCCGGGCTACTCCGCGCGGATGGCGGTGACGGGATCGACGCGCAGGGCGCGGAGGCTGGGCAGCGAGCTGGCGACCAGGCCGAGCAGCAGGAATCCGATGGTGACCCCGGCATAGGTGACCGGATCGGTGACGCTGACGCCGAACAACATCGCGTGCAGGGCCTCGCGCACGCTGATGGCCGCGACCAGGCCGAGGCCGATGCCGGTGACGACGAGGAGCAGCGTGCGGCCGACGATGAGGCGCAGCACGTCCCAGCGTCCGGCGCCGAGTGCGAATCGCACCCCGATCTCTTTCGTGCGCCGTGCGATTGCCAGGGCCAGGACGCCGTAGATGCCGACGGCGGCCAGCGTCACGGCGGCGCCGGCGAAGATCGCCAGCATGGCCATGGCAAATCGCTGCGAGGCGGTCGCCTGCCGCAGCAGGGTCTGCATGGTCTCCAGGCGTCCCACGGCGACGCCGCGCTCCCCGCCGAGCGCACTACGTACGGCGTCGGCCACTGCCTCCGCTGGCACGCGCGCGCGCACGACGATGGTGAGCGGGACGCTCGGCATCTGCCAATGGGGGACGTACATCATCGGCCGCAGGCGGTCGGTTGGCGCGTCCAGGCCGCCGTAGCGCACGTCGCCGGCGACGCCCACGATCGTCAGCCACTCCGACGGACCGAGCTTCAGTCGGTGGCCGAGCGGGCTGACGCCGGGCCAGAACCGCTTCGCCGCCGTGTCGCTGACGATCACGAGGGCGCGGTCGCGATCGGCCTCCGTGAACGCGCGCCCCTGCGCGATCGGGATTCGCAGCGTCGAGAAATACGAGGGTGACACCACCCGGTAGTCGGTGTCGGGCGGCTCGCCGGCATCCCGACCCTCGATCCAGAACGCGTTGCCGCTGTTCTGTCCGGCAAAGGGCAGTCCGCTGCCGGCACCTGCGGCAACGATGCCCGGCAACGTCAACAGGCGCGCGACCGCGGCCTCGGTTCGAGTGGGAAGGTCGGTCGTGTCACCCGCCGCGGTCCACGCCACCGTCGCGGCCAGCAGATTGGCGGGCTCGAATCCGAGGCTGCGGCGCTGCAGACTCAGGACGGTCTGCACCAGGAGTGCCGCGCCGACCACCAGCAGCACCGCGCTGCTCACTTCGACGACAACCAGGGTGTTGAGCGCGCGCCCGGCGCCGCGTTCGGCGACCGACTCGCGGGTGCGCAGCATCTCGTGCAGGCTGCGCGTGGATTGCCACGCCGGCAAAAGTCCGGCGAAGATTGCGGTCACGATGGCCACCGTGGCCGCGAACCCGTACGCGCGCGCGCCCACCGTCACTTCGTCGAGCCGCGGGACCGTGACCGTGCCGAGCTCGTGGAGCAGGGCCACGCCGCCGTGCGCCACCAGCAACCCGGCGAGGCCGGCGGCGGCGCCGAGCACGAGACTCTCCAGCAGCAGCAGGCGAACGAGGCTTCCGCGCGAGGCCCCGAGCGCCACGCGCACCGCCAGCTCCCGCAGGCGGGTCGTCGCACGGATCAGAAGCAGGCCGGCCACCGTGGCGGCGGTCATGACCAGGACGAACACGACTGCTCCGGCGATGATCCACATCGTGCGCCGGAACTCCGGGCTGACCACCGTATCGATCAGCGGCAGCACGGTGACGCTCCAGCCGCGATTCTCGGCCGGCCGCTCGCGCGCCAGATCGGCGGCCACGGCGTCCAGATCGCGGCGCACGGCTTCGCTGTCGCCCGCCGAGCCCCTGCGCCCGAGCACGCGCAGGACGTGTGCGGAGCGACTGGCCATCGACCGCGTGTCCAGGGCGAGCCAGATGTCGGCCGGCACGTTGGGCACGTCGAATCCGGGAGGCATCACCCCGACGATCGTCCAGGTCCGAGCGTCGATCGTGAGCGGGCGCCCGAGCACATCCCCGGCCCCGCCGAAGCGCCGCTGCCAGAGCGCGAAACCAATCATCGCCGTCGCGTCTTCATCGTCGGGCGTGAACGCGCGTCCGAGCATGGGCGAGATACCCAGCAGCGGAAAGAGACCGGGCGTCGCTCGGATCGCGGTGACCTGCTCGGCGCCGCCAGCAAGGACCATCGTCTCGGGCCGTTCGTAGGCGGCCAGGTGTCCGAGGCTGGCGGTCTTCTGCTGCCAGGCCTCGAAATCGGCCGGCGAGACCGAGAGGAACGGGATCTGGCGCTCGTCATTGCGCGACCAGACGCGAACCAGCTCGTCCGGCTGCGGGTAGGGCAGCGGCCGCAGGAGGACGCCGTCGAGCACGCTGAAGACCGCCGTGTTGGCGCCGATCCCCAGCGCGAGCACGAGGACGGCGGTCAGCGTGAACGTCGGCGCGCCGTACAGCGTGCGCACGCCCTGGTGCGTCTCGCGCCACACCGTCTCCACCCACGTGGTGCGCACGTCGCGCACGGCATCCCGGGTCTGTGCGAGGCCGCCGAGCGCGAGGAGGGCGAGCCGTCGGGCTTCATCGGGTGCCACGCCTCGCCGCACGTGCGCCGCGGTTTCCTGCTCGAGGTGAAAGGCGAGTTCCTCGTCCACCTCGTGGTCGATGGCGGTACGGCGGGTGAGCCCGCGAATGAGCGCGACGAGACGAGTCAGCATGCGGCGCTCCGTGGCCGGCCTACCCGGCTTGCAGAATGCGCTTCATCGACAGGGCGAACTGCTCCCAGCTCGCCGTTTCCGATTCCAGGCGCCGCCGCCCGGCGGCGGTGAGGGTGTACACGCGCGCGCGGCGATTGTTCTCGGACGCGGTCATCTGGGACGCGACCTCGCCGCGCAATTCCAGCCGGTGCAGCGCCGGATAGAGCGACCCCTGGCTGGCGTTGAGCCCGTCACGCGAGATCTGCCGGATGCGGTTGGCGATGCCCCAGCCATGGTTCGGCCCCAAGGTCAGGATCTTGAGGACGAGCAGGTCGAGCGTGCCTTGCAGCAGTTCGGTTCTGGCCACCGGTGTGTCCTCTCGTCCTTCGAGAGGAAAACTATGCCGCAAGACCTCTCGGAGGTCAAGAGGAGGCTGAAAAAGGGGTCGGGTCTAATTCAACTATTTGCGTACATCGTGGCTGGCAGGGGCGCCACGATCGCGCAGAAAATTGAATTAGACCCGACCCCTTTTTCTTTATACCGCGTCATGGTATAGCATCGGACGGTATGCCGGATTATCCGCGCCCGACGCCGCCGCAGCGCTTTCTGCCGCTGTCGGTCCCCGTGTTCCACATCCTGCTGTCGCTCAGCGATCAGGATTTGCATGGCTACGCCATCATCCAGGACGTGCGGGCGCGCACCGCGGGCGAGGTGGACCTGACGGCCAGCACGCTCTATGCGGCCATCAAGCGCCTGCTCGGCTCCCGGCTGATCGACGAACTGGACACCCGCCCCGACCGCGAGAGTGACGATTCACGCCGCCGCTACTATCGGATCACGCCGCTCGGCCTCGCCGTGGCGCGCCTCGAGGCGGCGCGCCTCGAGCGCGTGCTGAAGCAGGCGCGGCAGAAGCGCCTGACGCCGAGGCGCGCATGACGCGGTTCTATCGCGCGGCCCTGCGCCTCCTGCCGGCGGGGGTGCGCGAGCGCCATGGCGCACAGATGGCGGCCGTGTTCGACGACCTGATCGGCGAGGCCATGCGACGCGGCGGCCGCCGCAGGGCCGCGCGCGTCACCGCCCGCGAAGTGGCGGCGCTCGCCTGGTTCGCATGGTGCGAGCACCGCGGGGCACCGCCGCCGCGGCGCATCGACGAGCGCGTCTTCACGTGGCCCGCCGCCCCCTCCGGGAGACCCTCCATGGTGTCGTCAGTGATGCAGGACCTCCGCTACGCCGCACGCATGCTCGGCCGCACGCCTGGATTCACGGTCGTCTGCGTGTTGACCATGGCGCTGGCCATCGGCGCCAACACGGCGATTTTCTCCGTCGTCCATGCCGTGCTCCTCGAACAGCTGCCCTATCGCGATCCGGCGCGCATCGTCGTGCTCGGCCAGACCGATGGCGCTGCGACGACGCTGGGCTCGACCACGCCGGGCAATTACTACGACTGGGCGGCCGGGGCGACCGCGTTCGAGTCGATGGCCGGCTACGCCTATACGCTTCGCACCGTGCGCTGGAACGGCCAGGCCGAGCGCGTGCTCGGGGCCGTCACCGTCGGCGATCTGTTCGCCGTGGTCGGGCGGACGGCGGCCGCGGGTCGCACCTATACGGCGCAGGAGGACCATCCGGGAGCGGCGCCGGCGGTCGTGCTGAGCGCCCGGTTCGCGCGGCGTCTGTTTGGTGACGACACCGCAATCGGCCGTGCACTCGACATCGGCGACATGTCCTGGACCGTCGTCGGCGTGATGCCGGACGACTTCGCGTTCCCCGACTTCGATGCGGAGTACTGGATTCCGGCGCGGTTCGACGCGGCGTTCGCCGGCAACCGCGACCAGTATTTCCTGCGCGCCGTCGCCCGCCTCGAGGACGGGCAGTCACCGGCGCAGGCACAGGTGCAGCTCGACACCGTGATGGACCGGATCCGGCTGGCGCATCCGCAAGCGACGCAGAGCGCCCGCGCCCTCGTCCAGCCGATGCACGAGGTGCTGGTCGGCAACGTGCGCGTGCGCCTGCTGGTGCTGCTCGGGGCCGTCGCGGCAGTGCTCCTCATCGCGTGCGCCAACATCGGCAACCTGCTGATGGCGCGGGCCGGCACCCGGCGGCGGGAGATGGCCGTCCGTCAGGCGCTCGGCGCGCGACCGGCCAGGCTGTTGCGCCAGATGCTCACCGAGAGCACGCTGCTGGCGGTGGTCGGAGGCCTGGCGGGCGTCGGCCTCGGCGCCCTGATGCTCGATGCGCTGCGGGCGCTCCTGCCCGAGGACCTGCCGCGCGCACAGGGCATTGCGCTCGATCCCGCCGTGCTCGCCTTCGGCGCCGCGGCGACGATGGCCGCCGGGTTCGCCTTCGGGCTCGCGCCCGCCTTGCAGCTCGCCACCGGCGGCCCCGCCGACGCCCTGCGTGAGCGCACGAGCGGCGGCGGCAGCCGCCGACTGCGAGTGGCGCTGGTCGTGTCGGAAGTGGCGCTGACCCTCATCCTGCTGGCGGGCGCCGGGCTGCTCGTCCGCAGCTTCGGCAAGCTCGTCGACGTCGATCCCGGATTCCGGCGCTCGCCGATGCTGACGTTCGGCGTCGCCCTGTCGGGCAGTGCGTATCAGGCGCCCGAGCAGCGGGTGGCGTTCTTCGACACCCTGCGCGACCGGCTGCGGACGCTGCCCGGCGTCGAGGACGTCACGATGAGCAGCACCCTGCCGGTGGCGGGCCGCGGCATCGGCGCCTGGTTCAACATCCTCGATCGGCCGCTGCCGCCCGAGCAGACGCCGCCTGCCGTACCCTATCGCGTGGTCAGCCCCGGCTACTTCGCGGCGCTGGGCATCCCCCTGCTGCGCGGTCGCGTGCTCGACGACACCGACACCCGCGACGGCCGCCGCGCCGTCGTGATCAGCGCGTCGGTGGCGCGGCGTTTCTGGCCTGACGCCGACCCGATCGGCGCCCGCATCTATCTCGGCGCGCCCGACAATCGCCTGATCCCGGACGGCGAGATCGTCGGTGTCGTCGGCGACGTCAAGCAGGTCGACCTCGCCGAGGCTGATCCGCAGGCCGTCTACCTGCCGCACCGCGTGATGCCCTCGTGGAACAGCTTCACCATCGCGCTGCGCACGACGGTACCGCCCGAGACGCTGGCGGCCGCGGCCCGTGCCGAAGTGCAGCGGCTGGATGCCGGCGTGCCGCTCGTGCGCGTGCAGACCCTGGACGACATCGTCGCCCGTTCGACCGCAGCCGCCCGCGCGTCGATGCTGCTCAGCGGCCTGTTCGCCGGCCTCGCCCTGATCCTCGCCGTGGTCGGCGTCTTCGGCGTGCTCTCGTACACGGTGACGCAGCGGCTCGCCGAACTGAGCATCCGCATGGCGCTCGGCGCCACCACCCGGCACGTGCGGCGGCAGATCCTCGGCACCGGCATGGCACCGGTGCTGACCGGGGTCATCCTCGGCCTGGCCGGCGCGCTCGGGCTGTCACGCTTCATGGAGAGCCTGCTGTTCGGCGTCACGGCGACCGACCCGGCGATCTTTGCCGGCGCGGCCCTGCTGCTGGCCGCGGTGGCGGCCGTGGCCAGCTATCTGCCGGCGCGGCGCGCGGCCCGCGTCGATCCGATGAGCGTGCTCCGGCCCGAGTAACGGCGGCCTGCCCCCCGCCGCCTCCCCTCGCTCACGCATAGCGCCCGGCGCCGCCGCCGGTGCGATCGCGATGGTATTCGCGGCCGTTCCGCGACTCGTGCCGCGAGTGTGCCTTCCGCGACGGCTGAATCCGCACGGATCGTCTGCTTGACGGATGTATCCTCAGTTGCATAAGATGAAACAAGTGTTACATGGCTGATCGCGCTGCCACGACCGCCACGACCGCCACGACCGCCCCGGCCGCCGCCTGGCTGGTGCTGCTCTACCAGGTGCCGGCCCGGTCGTCGAGCGTCCGGGTCCGCATCTGGCGTCGCTTGCAGGACACCGGCGCCGTGCAACTGCGGCAGGCGGCGTACGTCCTGCCCAACCACGCGGCGCAGCGCGAGGACTTCGAGTGGCTGAAGAGCGAGATTGTCGGGCTCGGCGGACAGGCGACGGTCATGGCCGCCGACGCCCTCGACGGATTCGCCCACGACGAGATCGTCGAGCAATTCCGCGTCGCGCGCGCCCGTGACGTCGCTGCCGTCGGCGCCCGCGCGGAGCGATTGCTCAAACAGGTCGCGCGAGCTGGCGACCGCCCGCTGGCGCACACCGTCGTCGGCCGGCGCGCGCGCGCGCTCATCGACGAGTGGCGGGCGCTCGCGGCCATCACGTTCTTCGATACCCCGGGCAGCGCCGTCGTGGAGGATCTCGTGCAGAAGATCGCCCGCTCCGCAATCAACCCCGTCGGCCCCGCACCACCCGCGACCGGCGCGCTCGACCGCGCGGCCTATGCCCGCCGCCGCTGGGTGACGCGGCCGCGGCCCGGCGTGGACCGGATGGCGTCGGCGTGGCTCATCCGCAGATATCTCGATCCGGAAGCGCGGTTCGACTTTGCCGAGCGGCCCACCACCGACGCCGTGCCCTTCGACATGTTCGGCGTCGAGTTCGGCCACCAGGGCGACGCCTGCACCTTCGAGGTCCTCGCCCGCCGCTTTGCCATCGACGATCCCGCGGTCCTGCGCATCGGGCGAGTGGTGCACGACCTGGACCTGCGCGATGGCCGCTTCGGCGAGCCGGAGACCGCGGGCATCGGCCTCCTCGTCGAGGGCCTGCGCCACGCGCATCCGGACGATCGTGAGCTGCTCGAGCGCGGGATCGCGCTCTTCGAATCGCTGGCCCGTGCCGTGGCCGGGCGGACGCCAGACGCGGCCAGCGGGCGAGCACGGCGACGCGCCGCCCCATCACCGGGATCGAAGGCCGGCGCTGCCGCGAGACGCACGCGCCGCACCCACCGGTAACCCGTACCCAGGAGGACATCATGAATTACGACCGCCGAGGCTTCATCGAGGCTGTGGGCGCCGGCGCCCTGTTGGCCGCCGCCGCTCCGCGTGCGGCGCAGGCGCCACCGCCGGACGCGCGGCCTCGAGTCCCGTCCAGCGGCGTCGAGGCGTGGCGTCGCGAGTTCCCGGCCGTGCACCAGCAGGTCAATGGCCACCCCCTGGCCTATCTCGACAGCGCCGCCACGACGCTGCGCCCGACCGAGGTGATTACCGCCGTCAGTCGCTTCTACGAGGCCGACAATGCCAACCCGGGGGCCGCGCTCCATACGCTCGCGCGGCGCGCGGCACAACGCTTCGGCGATGCCCGCGCACGCGTGGCCCGCTTCCTCAACGCCAGCGATCCGGCGGAGGTCGTCTTCACCAAGGGGACGACGGAGGGGATCAACCTGGTGGCGGCGACATGGGGAGCGGTGAACATCCGCGAGGGCGACGAGATCGTGCTGACGATCGCCGAGCACTATTCCAACCTGCTTCCCTGGCGTGCGCTCGCCGAGCGGTCCGGCGCCCGCATCCGCACCGTCGACGTCGATGACGAGGGACGAGTCGACCCGGGCCGCATCCGCGAGGCGCTGACGCCGCGGACCAGGCTGCTCGCGTTCAGCCACGTGTCGAATGTCCTCGGCCTCGTCGCCCCTGCCGAGGAGATCTGCGCCCTGGCTCGCGCGCGCAACATTCGGGTCCTCGTCGACGCGGCGCAGTCCGCCCCACACCTGCGCCTCGACGTGCAGGCGCTCGGCTGCGACTTCCTCGCCTGTTCCTCGCACAAGATGCTCGGCCCGATGGGCGTGGGCGTGCTCTGGGTCCGCGGCGACGTCCTCGAGACGATGCCGCCGTATCAGTGGGGCAGCAACATGGCGCACGACGTTGGCGCCACGGCGCAAATCGAGCACGGCGCCTTCCGCTACCAGGCGGGCACCCCCAACGTCTCGGGTCCGGTCGGTCTCGCCGCCGCGCTCGATGTGCTGGATCGCATCGGGCTCGACGCACTGCAGCGGCACGACCAGGTACTGGTCGAACACGCGCGCGAGCGCTTCCGCCGCATTCCGGGTCTGCGCGTGCTCGGCACGATGTCGGACGCAACCAACCGGGTGCCGGTATTCGCGTTTGCCCTGCCTCGCGTCCCGGTGGCACGCCTGGTCGAAGTCCTCGACGGCGCCGGCGTCGCGGTGCGCGGGGGTGATATGGCCGCGCTGCCGCTGCTCGAGCGGTTCGGCCTTCGCCAGGTCGCGCGCGCCTCCTGTTACCTGTACACCACGCCGGAGGAGATCGACCGGCTGGCAGAGGTCGTCATGGCCGAGGCCACGCGCGCGAGCGCCTGACGCGCACCTGGCCGGCGCGGGCGCGGCGGAAGGCGGGGCTGCCACACATGAGCCGGCGTCGCCGCGCGCAAACGCCTGCGCGCCCCGCGTCCGCTGTGCCATCATGATCGCCTGCGGACTCTTCCCCCGGTCCACCGGCGAGTTTCTCGCGCCCCGCATCCGCATGCGTCGGACCTGACGCGTGGGAACGGACCGGGCCATCCCAGGGCCATCATCCGGTTCGGTCGTCCGCGCCGCAGCGACCGACCGAACCGCCGCACCGGGAGCGCGTCGTGACCACACCCCCTTCGGCAAGCGCGAACGCGACGGCGCAGACCGGCGTCAACGGCCTCGATGACATCCTCAGCGGAGGCCTGGCTCGCCGCCGCCTGTTTCTCGTCGAGGGCGTTCCCGGTTCGGGCAAGACCACGCTGGCCATGCAGTTCCTGATGTCCGGGGCGCTCGCCGGCGAGCCCGTTCTCTACGTCACGCTCTCGGAAACCGACGAGGAGCTTCGCTCGGTGGCGGAATCACACGGCTGGTCTCTGGACGGCATCACCATCCGTGAGCTCGCCCCCAACGAGGGCGCCCTCGACCCCGACGGGCAGAACACGATGTTCCATCCGTCCGAGCTCGAGCTCGCGTCGACGACGCAGCTGATTCTGGCCGACGTCGAACGGCTCAAGCCCACGCGGGTGGTGTTCGACTCCCTGTCGGAACTGCGTCTGCTCGCCGGCACGGCGCTGCGTTACCGTCGGCAGATTCTCGCGCTGAAGCATTTCTTCGCCATGCGCGACTGCACCGTCGTCCTGCTCGACGATATGACCGCCACCGACCACGACTTGCAGATGCAGAGCATCGCGCACGGGGTCATCCGGCTCGAACAACTCAATCCCGAGTTCGGGGCCGAGCGTCGCCGGCTCCGCATCGTCAAGTATCGCGGAGTCCGGTATCGGGGCGGGTACCACGACTACATCATCAAGAAGGGTGGGCTCGAGGTGTTCCCGCGCCTGGTCGCCGCCGAGCATCGTCAGCCGACGACGCGCCGCCGCCTGCCCAGCGAGATCCCGGAACTGGACGCCCTGCTGGGCGGTGGCATCGAGGAGGGGACCAGCACCCTCATCGTCGGGGCGGCCGGGACCGGGAAGTCCACCGTGGCGGCGCAGTTCGCGGCGGCGTCGGGCGGCCGCGGGCAACCAGCGGCCTTGTTCATCTTCGACGAGAGCCCGCATTCGCTGCTCTCGCGGACCGAGCAGCTGCACGTCGATCTCGGCCACGCACGTCGACAGCGGGCTGGTGTCGCTGCAGCAGGTCGATCCGGCCGAGCTGACGCCCGGCGAGTTCGTTCACGCCATTCGGATGGCAGTGGAGGAGAGGGGCGCCAAGGTCGTGGTCATCGACAGCCTGAATGGCTACCTCAACGCCATGCCGGAGGAGCGCTTCCTCACCATCCAACTGCACGAGCTGCTGATGTATTTGGGGCAGAAGGGGGTGGCCACCATCCTCATCGGCGCGCATCAGGGGCTCATCGGCAGCCAGATGAACACACCGGTCGACGCCAGCTACCTGGCCGATGCGGTCATTCTGCTGCGCTACTTCGAGGTACGGGGAGAAGTGCGCCAGGTCATCTCGGTCATGAAGAAGCGGGGCAGCCGCCACGAACGGACGCTGCGGGAGTTCAGACTCGATCAGGGACGAATCGGCGTCGGCGCGCCGCTGCACAACTTCCGCGGAGTGCTGACGGGGGTACCAGTCCCTGATGAAAGTCCGGACGGCAGAACGCAACAGTGACGGGGTCGCCTCCGGGGTGTGATCGCCGCGTGCTGTTCCTGGCGCCGACCAGCCGTGACGGCGAGACGACGGGAGCCTTGCTGGCATCGGCCGGCATCGAACTCGTCGTCTGCCACAGCGTCGATGCCCTGGTCCGCGACGTCGGGGCGGGTGCCGGCGCCATCATCATTCCCGAGGAAGCCGCGTCGCTGTCGCGCACCGCGGCGCTGCGCGATTGGCTGGCGAGCCAGCCGCCCTGGTCCGACCTTCCGGTTCTCGTCCTGACGCGCGCCGGCGCCGACTCCGAGGCGACCCACGAAGCGGTCCGCTCGCTGGGGAACGTCACGCTGCTGGAGCGGCCGGTCCGCGTCGCGACGCTGCTGAGCGCGGTGCGCACGGCCCTGCGCGCCCGCGAGCGGCAGCATCAGATCCGTGAGCATCTGGCCGATCGCACGCGCGCCGAAGAGTCCCTGCGCCTCGCCGACCAGCGCAAGGACGAGTTCCTCGCGACACTCGGACACGAGCTGCGCAATCCTCTGGCCCCGCTGCTGACCGGCCTGCAGCTGCTGAAGGTCGCCGGTGTGCAGGATCCGGCGGCGATTCGCGTCCGCGGGGTGATGGAACGGCAGATCAGCCATCTGGTGCGGCTGGTCAACGATCTGCTCGAAGTGTCGCGCATCACGCGCGGCCAGATCGAGGTCCAGCGCGAGCCGATCGATCTGGCGGCGGTGGTCCGCCAGGCGATTGATACGAGCCGGCCGGCCATGGAAGCCGCCGGGCACGAGTTGACCGTCGAGCTGCCCGGAGAGCCGCTGACGGTCCTCGGCGACGCCGTCCGGCTCACTCAGGTCTTCGCCAACCTGCTGAGCAATGCGGCGAAGTACACCGATATGGGCGGCCACGTCTGGCTCAAGGTGCGGCGCGAGGGCGGCCAGGCCGTCATCTCGGTGCGCGACAACGGCATCGGGATCGCCGCGGATCGCCTGACGTCGGTCTTCGACATGTTCACCCAGGTCGATCGTTCCAGCCGCCGCGCGCAGGGTGGGCTGGGCATCGGGTTGACCTTGGTGCGCAGCCTGCTCCACATGCATGGCGGCCGCGTCGTCGCGCGCAGTCCCGGCCTCGGGGCGGGCAGCGAGTTCGTGGTCGAGCTGCCCGTGCTCACGCAGCGCGCCACGGCCGATGTGGGCCTTTCGACCCCCCGGACGCTCCCTCCGCAGCGCATCCTGGTGGTCGACGACAACCAGGATGCCGGCGAGACGCTGGGGGCCCTGCTCGGTGCCCTCGGGGCGACGGTGGCCGTCGCTGCGAGTGGACGCGCGGCGCTCGACACGCTCGACGCGTTTCAGCCAGACGTGGTGCTCCTGGACATCGGGATGCCCGAGATGGACGGGTACGAAACGGCGCGGCGCATCCGCGCCATCGACCACCACGCCGCCGTCCTGCTCATCGCGCTCACCGGTTGGGGGCAGGAGCACGACCAGCAACGCTCCCGCGAGGCCGGGTTCGACCACCATGTGGTGAAGCCGCCTGACATCGACCGGCTGCGCGACCTGCTGACCGCACGCTGGACCGAACGGCCGCCACGCCGCGCCGCGGCCGCGGAACGCGCCGAAACACCGACGAGGTCCGCGCCCGCCCGTGGCCGCTCCTAGGAACAGTGCGCCGTGGTGACCCTCACTCGGTCGGCTTCGGCCGGCTGAGCCTCAGGGTGAACGAGAACGTCGAGCCCTCACCCGGCGCACTGGTGACGCGTACGCTGCTGCCGTAGAGCGCCAACAGCTTTCGCGTGATCGACAATCCGAGTCCGCTGCCGCCGAATTTGGTGACGGTCTCGTAGCTTGCCTGCGTGAACTCGTTGAAAATGCGGTCGACGACGTCCGGCGCGATGCCGATCCCGGTATCGGCGACGGCGAACTCCAGCGTGACGGCGTCGGCGGCGACCTCGCGGGTCTTGACCGTGAGCGCGACCGATCCGTGTTCGGTGAACTTCACGGCATTCCCCACGAGGTTGGTGAGCACCTGGCGCAGGGCCACGGGGTCGCCGATCAGCAACGCCGGCATTCGGGCGTCGACGTCGGCATGCAGGCGCAGGCCCCGTTCGAGTGCGGCGGCCTGGAAGGTGGCCATCACGTCGTCGATCAGCTGGCGGGGCGAGAATGGCGCTTCGATGAGCGCGAAGCTGCCGGACTCCGCCTTGCTCAGCTCGAGCACCTGGTCGAGCAGCTTGAGCATGTGCTCGGACGAGGAGCGGAGCAGGCGCACGAACCGGCGCTGGTCGTCGGCGAGGTCGCCGGCATCGAGCAGATGCACCGCTGCCATGATCGCATTGAGCGGGTTGCGGATGTCGTGGCTGAGCATCGCGATCAGCCCCTCCTTGTCCCGGGCGGCTTGCTCGGCCTTGCGCCGCGCGATGACCAACTCGCGCTCGTAGCGCCGCCGGTCACTGGAGTCGAACAGCGTGATGCGGTTGACGAGCGGTCGGCCCTGCGCGTCGCGCCGTTGCCGGGCATTGATGATCACCGGCAGCGTCCGGGCTTCGGCATCGATCAACTCCAGGGCAATCTCGTTGACGTGCCCCTGCATCCGCAGCAGCGGCGCGTAATGGGTTTCGTAGTAGACCTTCGACCCCACGGTGAGGAGCGACTGCAGGCGGGTCCCCACCAGCGCCTCGCGTGTGTGGCCGAGCCAGTCGAGCAGCGTTTGGTTGACGCGGACGATGATGCCGTCGGGCATCGTCGACAGATAGCCACACGGCGCCTGCTCGTAGAGGTCCTCGGCGCTCTCGTCGAGGGCCGCAGGGGCGCGGTCCGGACTGGAGCGGTCGGCCCCGGTCACGGCACCGAGCGCAGGAAGGCCGCGATCGCCGTAACGGTCTCCTCCGGCGCACTCAAGTTGGGACAGTGCCCGGTGGCCGTCATCAGGACCAGGTCGCTGACCGGCATCGCCCGGTGGACGTACTCGCCCACGGCCTGCGGGGCGATGACGTCTTCGGCGCACTGCAGGATCAGCGTCGGGGTGCGGACCAGCGGCAGGTCGTCGCGATTGTCGGACAGAAACGTGACGCGGGCGAAATGGGCGGCGATGTCGGGGTTGGTGCGGCAGAAGCTGTTGGTCAGCTCATCGCCGAGCGCCGGCCGGTCGGCGTTGCCCATGATCACCGGGGCCATGGTGCTCGACCAGCCGAGGTAGTTGCTCTCGAGCGATTCGAGCAGTCCGTCGATCTCTTCCGGCGAGAACCCGCCCACGTAGTCGGTGTCGTTCAGGTAGCGCGGCGAGGGCCCGACGAGCACCAGCGCGCGGAACCGGTCCGGCGCCCGTCGCGCCGCGAGGACGCCGATCATCGCGCTGACCGAGTGGCCGACGAAGACCACATCCGACAGCGCGAGGGCGTCGCAGATCTCGAGGACATCGGTGGCGTAGCCGTCCAGGGTGCTGTACTTCCGCTTGTCGTAGGCGGCGAGGTCGGATCGCCCGGCGCCGACGTGGTCGAACAGCACGACCCGGTAGCGATCTTCGAACGCCGGCGCGACGAACCGCCACATGTTCTGATCGCAGCCGAAGCCATGGGCGAGCAGCATGGCGCGCGCGCCGTGTCCCGACACCTGTACGTTGTTGCGCTCGATGACGTTCATCCCTGTGACCCAGGCCTCCATCCCCTTGCGATCGGGCGTCGTCGCCCGGCGCCGCGTGTCAGGTGATTATCTTGACGGACCCGCCTGCGTTTGGCAACGCAGAGCGGGCACCGGCAGATCGGGTACCATCCCCCCATGCCGATGGTCCGGTGCGGGCAATGCTGACGACCTTCAGCTATCGCGTGATGCGGGCCGTGGTGCTCGATGCCTCGCTCTACGAGGAGGTCGAGCACGACCGCACGGCGATGCCGGGCGCCGGGACCGTGGTGCTGCTGTCGAGTCTGGCGGCGGGGCTGGGCGCCGGCGGCTGGCAGGGCGTGAGTCCCCGCGCGTTCGTCGTGTTCAGCGCCATCGCGCTGGTGTCGTGGCTGGTCTGGGCTGCGATCACGCTGGAGATCGGCACCCGTCTCATGCCCGAGCCGCAGACGCGCGCGTCGTACGGCGAACTGTTGCGCCCGCTCGGGTTCGCCGCGGCACCGGGGTTGCTGCAGGTCTTCGCCGCGTTTCCGGTGGTGACCGGCCCGGTGTTCGCGTTGTGCGCCGTGTGGATGCTGGCGGCGATGGTGGTGGCCGTCCGCCAGGCGCTCGATTACACGAGCACGGGCCGCGCGGTGGCGGTCTGCGGGCTGGGGTGGGCCGTGGCGGTGGCGATGTCGCTCGGCCTTGGGTTGATTCTCACGCGTCCGGCCTTCTGACTCGATGCGATCCAGGGTGACCCGGCGCGGGCTCTGGGCGCTGCTGCGTGTCGCTGCGGCCGCGCGGTGGCGAGATGCAGTCGCCTCTGCCGATCATCGACATGCACCTGCACGCGCGGCGGGCAGATTACGCCGGTCGCTCCCCGCCGCCGATGTGCACGCCGTTCGCGCGCCTCCCGCGATGGGACCCGGCGCCACCCATTGCGACCGGACTCATTCGGCGACGCGCCGCTATGCGCGAACCCGGTGCCGGCGGCCACGACCGACGACTCGGGCGGACCGGGGGAATTCTATTTCGGCAGCCGTGGCTATCGCGCGCGCAACAACAGCGCGCTGACGCTCGAAGAAGTGCTGAGATCCCCGCCCGCCGAGCGGCCGGTTGGCGACTGGTGGAAGCGGTCCGCCGATTTTGAGTTGACGGACCAAAAAGGTCGGATATACGATCCCTCGAATTGAGACTGTGTCTCATTTGGAGGGTTTGATGACTCGTTCCCGTCGCCGCGTGCCGGTGCCCGCGGCCGTTCTCCTGACGCTCCTGCTCCTGCCGGTCGGGGCGCACAGTCTCGACGCGCAATCCACGGCCCCGACGTCGGCACCGGAGGCGGGACCGCCCGCCGGCGACACCGCCGCTGACCCGCCCGCCCAGGCCAAACCGGATGAACAACTGTCACCCGAGGAGCTGAAGCGGCGTCTCGACCTCCTCGCCGCCGAGATCGAGCAGCTGCGGAGCGGCGAGGCAGAGGCGCCTGACCCCCTCACCGCGGAACAGCGGCAGATGCTCGGGCTCGGTCCGTCGGCCGCTTCGGTGTACGAGCGCACGCGGGGCGTCTCGCTGGCCGGTTACGGCGAGATGCTCTTTCAGCGCCTGGGCGATGCCGATGAGCGCGGCCGCCGGCTCGGCGCCGAGTCGAGCATCGACTTTCTGCGCGCGATCCTGTACACGGGATACCGCTTCAACGACAAGTTCCTGTTCAATGCCGAGATCGAATTCGAGCACGGCGGAGAGGAGATCGCCCTCGAGTTCGCCTACGTCGAGTATCAAGTCACCCCCAGTCTGGCCATTCGCGGCGGCATGGTGCTGGTGCCCCTGGGTCTGGTCAACGAATTCCACGAGCCGAACGTCTTCATCGGTGCGCGCCGGCCTGAAACGGAGCGTCGCCTCATTCCGTCCACGTGGCACGAGAACGGTGTGGGCCTCGTCGGCACCGCCGGGCCGGTCACCTTCCGCGCCTATGCGGTGAACGGCCTGGACGCGGCGGGCTTTGCCGCGGCCGGCATTCGCGGCGGCCGCCAGGGCGGGGCCGAGGCGCGGGTCAACGACTGGGCGTTCGCGGGCCGTGCGGACGTCACCCCCGTCCCTGGAGTCTTCGCGGGCGTCGGTCTCTACCATGGCAACTCCGGCCAGGGGCAGTTCGCCGACGCCGATGCGGGTACGCGCATCGTGGAAGTGCACGGCCAGGCGCAGATTCGCGGCTTCGACCTGCGTGGCCTGTTCGCGCACGCCCGGATTGACGATGCCGCGGCCCTCAACGTCGCCCTCGGGCACGTCGGGACCGCCTCCATCGGGGAGGCCATGGCCGGCGGCTACGGCCAGATCGCGTACAACCTGCTGTCCCAGCGCAGCGACCGCCTGTCCCTGTCGCCGTATTACCGGTTCGAGCAGTTGAACACGCAGCACGAGGTGCCGCTCGGCTACGCGGCCAACCCCGCGCTCGACCTGCGGCTGCATACCGTGGGGGTGGAGCTGAAGCCGATCGGCAACCTCGTCGTCAAAGCCGACTATCAATTCACGTCGAACAAGGCGCGCACCGGCCGCGACCAGGTGAGCATCGCGCTGGGATACGCGTTTTGACGAGCGCTGACGGGAGGATGGCGCGGCGCATCGTGGCGGCCGTGGTCGCCGTGGCATCGTGGGCGGCGCCCGTCGCCGGCCAGACGCTGTCGCGCGACGAAGCGCTGGCGCTCGCGCATCCAGGGGCGGAGATCGCGGGCGACCGCCTCTTTCTGACCGACGCGCAGGTCAAGGCCGCGGCCGCGCGGGCCGGCGCCCCGTTGCCGACCGCGCTCGTCGCACGCTACGTCGCGCGCAAGGACGGAGTCGTAGTCGGCCGATCGTACGTCGACTCCCATACGGTCCGGACGAAGAAGGAATCGCTCCTGATCTCGCTCGATGCCCAGGGCCGCGTCAGGCGGGTGGAGGTGGTCGCCTTTCTCGAACCGGCGGAGTACCGGGCGCCAGCGCCCTTCCTCGACCAGTTCACCGGCCGGCGCCTGGACGAGGAGATACGCGTGCACCGCGCCATCCGATCGATCGCCGGCGCGACGCTGACCGCCAACGCCGTCACCGAAGCGGTCCGGCGCGTGCTGGCCATCGACGAAGTCATCGCCGGGGCGGATCGCCCCGTGGTCGGACAGCCGTGAAGACGTGGCAGCGCCGCACGTTCAACGCCCTGGTTGCGGCCGTCACCGTGACCGGGGCGCTCTATTTCTGGATGAAGTACGGGATCGTCACCGACGACCCCTTCGCCGTCGTGAACCATCCGCTGCAGTCGCTGATGCTCGCCGCCCATCTCGTGTCGAGCCCCGCCCTGCTCGTCATGTTCGGGATCGTGTTCAGTGCGCATGTCGCCTCTAAGCTGGCGCGGCGCATTCCGCTTCGCCGGTCGGGGCTGACGGCGCTGGCCACCTTTGCCCTGATGGCGGCGTCCGGCTACCTCCTGCAGGTCGTCGTGAGCGAGACCTGGCGTCTGGTCATGGTGTGGCTGCACGTCGGCAGCGGCACGGTGTTCGCCGTCAGTTACGGGTTTCATTTGCTCGCCGGGTTCAAGCTGTGGCGTCGCGCCGAGGCCGGCGCGCGGCTCTCGTCCGCATGACGACACGCGCCGCCGTCATGGTCGGAACCGTGTCCTTCGTGGCGGCGGGCACTCTGTCGGCAGGTCCGGCCGGGCCGGGAACCCTGCACGCCCGGCAGGCGTTCGCCATGGGCACACGAGTCGAGCTCCAGGCGTACGCAGACCGGCGCGGAAGCGGCCTGGCGCTGCTGGAGCAGATGCTCGCCGTCATTGAACGGACCGACGTCGAGCTCAGCACGTGGCGCGATGACAGCGAGGTGTCGCGCCTCAATGCCACGGCGGGCATGGGGCCTCAACCGCTGGCGCCGCAGACCTGTCGCCTGCTGGCGGATCTGGCCAACCTGGTGGACCAGACAGGGGCAGCATTCGATCCGGCCGTTGGTCCGCTCGTGACGGCGTGGGACCTGCACGGCGTCGGCCGCATCCCTCGGGACCGCGACCTCGCCGCCGCCCGCGCGCTGAGCGGCTGGCGCCGCATCAGGCTCGACGCGGCGGCCTGCGAAGTAACGTTGGCGTCCGGCGCGTCGCTCGATGTCGGCGGATTCGGCAAGGGTGAGGCGCTCGATCGGATTCGCGCCGCGCTGCCGGCGGACGCCGCCTGGCTGGCGAATCTGGGCGGGCAACTGGCCGCCGCTGGTGGGCAGCGCGGGGAGGGATGGACCGCCGACCTCGCGCTGCCGCAGGCTCGCATGGACCGGGCCCTGTCGGTGCGGCTGATGACCGGATCGCTGGCCACCTCCGCCGGCTCCGAGCGTGACCTCTCCGTCAACGGCACGCGGCTGGGACACATACTGGATCCGCGCACCGGCCAGCCGGCCAGTTTCCGTGGATCGGTCACGGTCTGGGCCGAGCGGGCCCTGATGGCCGACGTTTTGTCGACGGCGCTTTATGTGATGGGTCCGGACGAAGGGCTGCGGTGGGCAGACACGCACGGAATCGCGGCGATCTTTCTCGACGCGAGTCCCGGTGGCTCGGTCCGGGCGCGCCGGTCCCTGGCGTTCTCCCGTCGGTTCGGTGAGACGCCCCTTGCGAATGAGCCCGCCGGTTCCGCCGACGTTGCGGCGCCCGCGGGTCCACGGTCTCGACTGGGTGCTGAAATGCCGCGATGAAGGCCGGTGCCCCCAGGCGCAGGAAACATCGCGACGGAAATCAGCGCTGGACGGACGGATCGGATCACCGGCGAGCCGCCGGGCTCACCGCACGATCACGAAAGCGGCCCGCCCCGAATCGGCGATCGGGCGGTCGTCCCGGAGTGCGGTGATTCCCCAATAGTACGTGCCGAACTCGAGTTGCAGGTCCGCCGGCCACGCGATCGCCGTACCGGTCACGTCGTCTCTCCGCCACATCAGCATGTCCACCTCGTTCCAGATGCCGATCGCATAACTGTCGGCGCCCGCGACGCGTGTCCACTCGAAACCGGTCGGTGTGGTGCCCACCGCATCGCGGCGCGGCGAGACGTGGTCCAGCGCGGGCGGGCGGATCGTTGCCGCCGACGGCGCAGGTAGCGCGGCGTCGCGCGAGCCGGCGGGGGCCGTGCACGCGCTGCCCACCACCACCGCGAGGATCCACTGGCTCAGCAGTATTCGCGAACGAGGCCTGCTCATCTGGTCGGGACCACTCGGGTAGATGCGGTCATGATTGACGTGAAAGTATAGGTCGCTCATCCAGCTATCAGGCGATGACCCTCCCGCGCCGATAGGTCGATCGTCCAACCCTGCAGAGGAGATTACCCATGCGTGCGCGCCTCATCCCGTCGATCGCGGCCGTTGTCGTCCTGATGCTTCCGACCGCGGTCTCGGCCGACGGCTTCTTCACCCCGTACATCGGGTCCTCGTTTGCCGCCAAGTACGGGGGTGCCGAGCCGCAGAACAAGTTCGTGTACGGGGGCGACCTCATGTGGCTGGGCTCGTCGGGCCTTGGCTTCGAGCTCGACTTCGCCTACCACCCGAATTTCTTCGAGCCGGCGACCGACGAGACCCTCTTCGACTTCGACAGCGACGGCAACGTGGTGACCTTCATGGGCAACCTGGTCATCGGGCGAAGTGGCGGCGGGGTGCAGCCCTACGTGGCGGGCGGATTCGGCCTGATGCGGACCAACATCGAGGACGTGACCGGCCTGTTCACGGATCTGACCGACACCGCCTGGGGGATCAATGCCGGCGGCGGGCTTCGCATCGGCGGCCCGCGGATCGGCGTGCGCGGCGATCTCCGTTATTTCCGCCAGCTGTCGGACGTGACCATCCGCGACGTCGACATCGACCTGAGTGATTTCTCCTACTGGCGCGGCACCGTCGGCGTGTCCTTCGGCTTCTGACGCGGATCGGTATGCGGCGCACGGGCCGCGACCGCGAGAGTCGCGCGCGACAGGCTCACACCTTGCTCGCCCGCGTCATCAGGAAATCCTGCCGGACGAGGTTGTCCTCGAAGTACTGGGCGAGCAGCGCCTCGTACTCGCGGCGGAAGGTCTCGAGTTTGTCCGGATCGGCGGTGGTCAGGGTTTCGACGAGCGTCACCACGGGCCCGGCCGTTCGCTCGAAATAGACGCGATAGTGCGGCGGGCTGAGCGCGGGCACCGTCATCCGCGCGCGGTCGAAGACGAGGTTGGTGACCGCCGCCCCGAGCCGCTCGCGGACGACGGCGGGGTCGCCCCACAGCGGGGGCGGCGTCACCCCGGGCGGCGGGGCGGGCATGTATTTGGCCACGAGGGCGAAAGTACGGCCGACGAACAGCTCGGGGGGCCACGTCGAGAACGCGATCGTCCCGCCCGGTTTCAGCACGCGCAGCATCTCCGCGACGGCCACCTCGGGCCGCGGCGCGAACATGTGCCCGAACTGGCTGAGCACGACATCGAACGCGTCATTCGCGAAGGGCAGGGCCTCGGCGTCGCCCTCGTGCCACTCGACATCCACACCGGCGATGCGCGCGTTCTCGTGCGCCCGCTCGAGCAGGGCCGGGGTGAGGTCGAGGCCGGTGACGACGGCGCCGAGCCGGCGCGCGGTAATCGAGACCACCCCGGTCCCGCAGCCGACGTCGAGCACGCGCTGGCCCGCCTGCACGCCGGCGTGCCGCACCAGACGCGCGGCCGTCGGCGTCGTCCACGCCTCGAGCGGCGCGAAATGCGTCCAGCCTTGCTTCTGCACTTCCTTGAACCGAGTCAGGGGATCCATAAGTGTCCTCGTGGTCAATTGCCGCGCGGCCAGTCCGCGGCCAACCGGTATGATTCGCGCATGCGCCAGCGACCCTGGCCGCGGCGGATTCGCCGTGCGCAACAGCTGCAGGCGGCTCACGACGAGGCCGAATCGCTCCTTCGATTCTACGAGCGATTGTTGCGCGCGCAGGAGCAACTCTACAACGCGTTCGACCAAACCTCGTTGTCCGGAGTTCTCGTCCTCGATCTCGCGCCCTGCCACACGCTGGCAGCGGCGCTGATCGCGGTGGTGGCCGAGCACGGACCGGCGCCGCTCGCCGACCCAGCCCGCGATCTGGTCGCCGCGGGCTGGCCGCCGGTCGAGCGCCTCCTGACGGCGTATTGGGAGACGCCCGGCGACCGTCAATTCTTCGCCAAGGCGCTGCTGCAGCCGTACATGCAGCGCCTCGCCGAGCACGGCATCGGTCCAGTCGGCCGTCCGGCGGCGTCGGGTCCCCTGCGCTGTCCCCGCTGCGGAGGCAGGCCGCAGGTCTCGGTGCTCGAGACCACGGCCGAGGCCGCGGCCGAGGGCGGCGGACGATCGCTGCTGTGCGCGACCTGCCTGACCGGCTGGCCCTTCGGCCGCGTCCGGTGCGCCTCCTGCGGCGAGGGCGACGAGCGGCAGCTCGCGTACTTTCACTCGCCCGCGTTCGAGCACCAGCGCATCGACGCCTGCGACAGCTGCCGCCGCTACCTGAAGACGATCGATCTTGGCCGTCTCGGGCTGGCGGAGCCGCTGGTGGATGAAGTCGCCGGCGTGGCGCTCGACGTCTGGGCCCGGTCGGAGGGCTATGAGAAGATAGAGCTCAATCTGGTCGGTCTCTAACCCTGCGCAGATTCCGGAGGCGTCATGGAGATCTCCCGGCGCACCTTCATCCAGTCCGCGATCGCCGGCGGCGCCGCCGTCTCGGCCTTCGGCTTCGACGTCACCCCGGCCTGCGCCCAGGCCAGAACACTCAAGATTGCCCGCACCAGCGAGACACGCAGCACCTGTCCGTACTGCTCGGTCAGCTGCGGCCTGATCATCCACACGCTCGGCGACGGGGCCAAGAACACGGTCCCGCGCGTGATCCACGTCGAGGGCGACCCCGACCATCCCATCAACCGCGGCACGCTCTGCCCGAAGGGGGCGGGCGTGGCGCAGGAGATTGCGAACCCGCGGCGGTTGACCAGACCGCAGGTGCGACGTCCCGGGTCGGACCGCTGGGAGGACATCAGCTGGGATCGCGCCGTGGACGAGATCGCCGCGCGGGTCAAGAGCACCCGCGACGCGACGTTCGTCAGCCGCGACGAGGCCGGCCGCCTGGTCAACCGCTGCGAGGGCATCGCCTGGACCGGCGGCTGCACCGACACCAACGAGTTCAACTACCTGGTCGTCAAGGCGATGCGCAGTCTGGGGGTGGTCTACCTGGAGAACCAGGCCCGGGTTTGACACGGGCCGACGGTCTCCAGTTTGGGGCCCACGTTCGGACGCGGCGCGATGACCAACGGCTGGATCGACATCAAGAACACCGACATGATGTTGATCATGGGCGGCAATCCCGCCGAGAACCATCCCTGCGGCTTCAAGTGGCCGATCGAAGCCAAGCTGCGGCGCAACGCCCGCATGATCGTCGTCGATCCGCGCTTCACGCGAACCGCCGCCAGCGCCGACCTGTTCCTGCAGATTCGCGCCGGCGCGGATCTCGCCTTCCTCGGCGGCCTCATCCACTACGCACTCGCGAACGGTCGGATCGCCCACGACTACCTGGTCCACTACACCAACGCCGCGTTCATCGTGGCCGAGGGCTTCAAGCTGCCGGACGATGGGCTGTACTCCGGTTTTGACGCGGTGGCCCGCGAGTACGACAAGTCCACCTGGAACTACCAGCCCGCCGCGGGTGCAGCCGGCGGCGGCGCCGGCGCCGGCTCGTCCAGCGGCGCCCGATCGGAGGGCGGCGGCATCCAGGCGCAAGGCCCCGCCGGCGCCAAGGCGCTCGGCCCCGGCGGGAATGCCTCGCTGCCCGGGAACGTCGCCTACGACGTCTCGCTGCAGCATCCGCGGTCGGTCTTCCAGCTGCTCCGCCAGCAGTACTCGCGCTACACGCCGGAGATGGTGGAGCGTATCACCGGCATCCCGCGCGACCAGTTCCTGAAAGCTGCCGATCTGTTCACCTCGATCCGCATCGGTGGCGACATGCGCCAGGCCGCGACGATCATCTACGCGGTGGGGTGGACGCAGCACACGTCGGGCACCCAGATCATCCGCGCGGCCGCCATCCTGCAACTCATCCTCGGCAACGTCGGGCGCGCCGGCGGCGGTGTCAATGCGCTGCGCGGACATTCGAACATCCAGGGCGCCACCGACATGGCGGGCGTCTTCGACACGCTCCCCGGCTATCTCAAGATGCCGGCGCCCGAGGACGTCGACTTCGCCACCTATCTCGCCCGGACGACGCCGAGGCCGTCGAAGCCGGCGGACTGGGCGTCGTGGAACTACTGGTCCAATACCCCGAAATTCGCGGTGTCGCTGCTCAAGGCCATGTACGGCGACGCAGCGACCAGGGCGAACGACTGGGCGTTTCACTACCTGCCCAAGATCGATCGCAAGCACTCGTGGGTGGAAATCTGGGACGACATGTATGCGGGCCGGATCAAGGGCGTCTTCGCCTTCGGCATGAACGCGGTGCAGATCGGCCCGAACTCCCGAAAGACGATCGACGCGCTCAAGCGGGCGGAGTGGCTGGTGGTCGGCGAGCTCTACCCGGACGAGACCAGCGAATTCTGGCGGGCGCCGGGCACCACCGCCGAGGAAATGGCGCGCACGCAAACCACCGTCTACCGGCTGCCCTGCGCGGGCTTCGCGGAAAAGGACGGCACCTTCGTCAACTCCGCCCGGTGGCTGCAATGGAAGAACGTCGCCGTGCCCCCGCCGGGGGAGGCGCGCGTCGATCAGGAGATCGTCTCGCGCATCTTCCTCAAGGTGCGCGAGCTCTACCAGCGTGACGGCGGCGTCTTCCCCGAGCCGATCCTCAACCTGTCCTGGAACTACGTCGATCCGTTCCACCGCTCGCTCGTCGAGCTCGCCCGCGAGATCAACGGCCGCGCCCTGGCCGACCTGACCGACGCGGGCGGGCGGTCGATCGCGGCCGGACAGCAGCTGCCCGGATTCGCGGCGCTGCGCGACGACGGCACGACGCTGTGTGGCAACTGGCTGTACAGCGGGTCGTGGACCGAGGCGGGACCGATGACGCAGCGGCGCGGCACCGAGGATCCCTCCGGCCTCGGCATCTACCCGACCTGGGCCTGGTCGTGGCCGGCCAATCGGCGCGTGATGTACAACCGCGCGTCCTGCGATCCGGCGGGCGTCCCGTGGGATCCCGAGCGCCGCCAGGTGTGGTGGCAGGAGGGACAAGGCGCGTGGATGGGCAACGACGTGCCGGATTTCAAGGCCGACTCGCCGCCGGCCGAGCACATGGGTCCGTTCATCATGAATCCCGAAGGCGTGGGACGGCTGTTCGCACCGCTCGCCGCGTTTCAGGACGGCCCGTTTCCCGAGCACTACGAACCAATCGAAAGTCCGATCGCCAATCCGCTGCACGCGGCGCAGTCGACCAATCCCGTCGTGCGCACGTACCAGTCGGCCCTCGACAAGTACGGCACCCCCGCCGACGGGTTCACCGTGGTCTGCACGACCTACCGGTTGACCGAGCACTACCACTACTGGACGAAGAACAACCCCCTGAGCGTCGAGCTCTCCCCGGAGCCCTTCGTCGAGATCCCGGTGGAGCTCGCCGCCGAGCTGAACGTGGCCGGCGGCGACCGGGTCACCGTCACCAGCGCCCGCGGCTCGTACACCGCCAAGGCGCTGGTCACGCGACGCATCAAGCCGATGCAGGTCGACGGCGCCCGAACGTATCAGATCGGCATCCCGATCCACTGGGGGTACCGCGGCATTGCCGAGGACGCCGGACGCACGTCACTCGATTCGGTCAACCTGCTGTCGCCGACCGTGGTCGATCCGAACGCCTACACGCCCGAGTTCAAGGGCTTCCTCGTCAAGATCGTGAAGGCCTGACCATGTCAACCGGCGACCTGCAGATCAAGGCCATCTCCGGACAGGGGAGCGGGGCCCCCGCGCTCGGCGTCCAGCGCCAGGACGAGGTGTGCAAGTACATCGACGTCACCACCTGCATCGGCTGCAAGGCGTGCGAGGTCGCCTGCGTGGAATGGAACGGAATGCCGTTCCAGCAGACGACCTTCGACAATACCTATCAGACGATGCCGGCGACGTCGTGGAACTTCTGGAATCTCATCAAGTTCAACGAACACCAGGCGCCCGACGGCACGCTGCAGTGGCTGATGCGCAAAGACCAGTGCATGCACTGCGAGGATCCGGGCTGCCTGCGCGCCTGTCCCGCCGACGGCGCCATCGTCCAGTACAGCAATGGCATCGTCGACTTCAACCAGGCCAATTGCATTGGCTGCCAGTACTGCATCGCCGGCTGCCCGTTCGACATCCCCAAGTTCAACCCGGGCACCGAGAAGGTGTACAAGTGCACGCTGTGCTCGGACCGGGTGGGCCAGGGACTGGAGCCCGCCTGCATCAAGGCCTGTCCGACCGGCTGCCTCAAGTTCGGCAGCAAGCCGGACATGCTCGCCATCGCCGAGGCGCGGACGCGCCAGCTGCGCGAGCAGTCCGGCTTCGCCAACGCCGGCATCTACGACCCGCCGTCGGTGAGCGGCACGCACGTGATCTACGTCCTGCACGACGCGACGCAGCCGGAGTTGTACGGCGGGCTGCCCGCCAATCCGCAGATTCCAGCCAGCTTCACCGTGTGGAAGCGTCTGGCCAAGCCCGTCGCGCTGCTCCTGGGCTTGCTGGCCGCGCCGGTCGCCTTCTTTCACTACGTGACCGAAGGCCCGAAGGAGCCTCAGCCGCCGGAAGAAACGGGGCACGGTGGGTAGCGGGGGAGACGCGGGCGGGCACCGCGGCGAGTTGCTGCGGCATCCGGTCTCCACGCGCTGGCTGCACTGGGGAGTAGCGCTCTTCTTCGTCCTGTCACTGCTCTCCGGGTTTGCGATTTACTCGCCGTGGCTCTACCGGCTGCTGACGCCGCTCTTTGGCGGCGGGCCCACGACCCGGATGCTCCATCCCTGGTTCAGCCTCGCCTTCGTCGTCGTGTTCGCCTTGCAGCTGTTGAACTGGTGGCGGCCGATGGCGTGGACGGCCGATGACACGCGATGGCTGCGTCGGCTGCGCCGCTACGTCACGCACGCCGACAAGACAGAACCGGCGTACGTGGATTTCTTCAACGGCGGGCAGAAGCTGTATTTCTGGGCGATCGCCGCGAGCGCCGTGCTGTTCGTGGTGTCCGGCGTGCCCATGTGGTGGCCGGCGGTGTTCGGCCGGACCGCGGTGATAATCAGCTACGTCGTCCACGATCTCGCCGCCGTCGCCATGCTCGCCGGCTTCATCGTCCACATCTACGAGGCGACCGCGGCGCAGCCGGGCACCTTCCGCTCGATGATGCGCGGCACGGTCGACGAGCGCTGGGCCGCGACTCACCATCCGGCGTGGCACCGGCGCGCCACCGGGCACCCGCCCACGCCCGGCGATCCGCCGCGCGGACGTGGCCGGGCGCCGGGCGCCGCCGCGAGATGAGGTTACTTCTTGCGTGCGCCGCCGGTTTTGCGGCTCGTTTTCCTGCCGCTCGAGCGGCCGGCCGTGCTGCTGCTCTTGCGCGACGACTTGGCTGACGCGGCGCGCTTGCTCCCGCGCTTGCGCGGGACTTTGCCACCCTCTCGCCGCGCTTCGCTCAAGCCAATCGCGATGGCCTGCTTGCGGCTGGTCACCTTGCGCCCCGATCCGGACCGCAGCGTGCCTTGCTTGCGCTCGCGCATCACCCGCTCGACCTTGTCCTGAGCCTTCTTGCCGTACTTCGCCATGGTGCCTCCGGTCGAATCGGCAAGCAAAGCAGATGCCCTGACGTGTCAGCGGTCGAGATGCACGCGCACGGCGCCTTTCTCCTTCGCCACGGTGTAGGTATCGATGCTGGCGCGGGCCGGGCCGGCCTTCGGCATGCCGCTGCGGACGTCGAACTGCGAGCCATGCCACGGACATTGCACGGTGCCGCAGATGAGCGTGCCGCCAGCCAGCGATCCGCCGCGATGCGGACAGCGATCGTCAAATGCGACAAAGCCGTCGCCGTCCCGCGCAAGGACGATGCGCTGGCGGCCGACGTGCAGCAGCATCATCTGATCGACCTTGAGGCTGTCGGCGTCCGACACCACGACCGACCCGCCGTTCGCGGTCAGCGTCGCCTCTTTCCATTTCCCGGCGGCGGCATATCGATGGTCGACGCCAATCTGGTTTCGGCTCACCAGCACGCCCCCCATCCAACCGCCCATCACCAGGAGGCCGACGGCGACCAGCTCGAGCACCACGACCAGGGCCGGAGGCGCCTCGACCTGCCGCACCAGCCAGGCCACCGTCACGAGTCCGACCGCGCTGAGGTTGAGGATCATGTGCCGCCGCGCGCGCTGCTTGCCGCTGCTCCTGGGAGGGACGGTATAGACATAGTCGATGAAGCCCGGCACGGCGGCGATGAGCGCCGTCACGATACCCGCTGCCGCGAGGTGCCCGCCCGTCGTCCACCAGGACGGAATTTCGAGGGCCGCGCCGAGCAGGTCGAAGAGCAGTGCGCCCGTGAGGAAGGCAAACGGGAACGGGATCAGAGCGGGGTGGATGGGATGCCCGTCGTAGCTCGCCTTGCTGCGCATGCGTGTCTCCCTGCGATCAATCCATGCCCCGGGTCCCGCGCTCGACCTTCCGCGAGCAAGCGGATGGCCAAGTGTCGTGAATGGCGACCGCCACCAACGAATCTGATCCTCGCGAGCCCGACCGGACCGATTCTTGAAGGCCAGCAGGTAATGACCACACCAACCCCCCCGACCAAACCGCCGACTGATCCAGACCGTCAGGATCCCGACCGCGACGACAACGGCGCACCAGAGACTCCGCCAACTGAACCGGAGCCGGTGCCGATCGAGGAGCCGCCGAACGCGCCAGGTAAGCGGGGTCCATACGTCGTGGGCTGACGAGTTCCGACCGCCGAGGGAAAGCTCGTCCGTGATGACGCGGAATCCAAATCGAGGACGAGGTTACCCATTCCAGGCAACGACGGCAGCCGCACCTGTGGGGTATGGCAGTGCGGTTGCCTCGTTACCCGGATGAGCTGCGTCGCAGTTCGCGCTTTACCGGACGATGGTCAACTTGTCGGAGACGCTGGCGACGCCCTCGGTTTCGCGAGCGAGCCTCAACGCCTGATCCTTCTCCGCCTGCGACTTGACCTCACCGGTCAACGTGACCACTCCGTTCTGGCTGTCCACGTCGATGCGAAGTCCGCCCACCGTCGCATCGGCCAGC
This sequence comes from uncultured Acidobacteriota bacterium, assembly GCA_963707795.1. Classification (GTDB taxonomy): domain Bacteria; phylum Acidobacteriota; class Vicinamibacteria; order Vicinamibacterales; family UBA2999; genus JACCSI01. Next base: position 5,066,811 of record OY970174.1, read on the forward strand.
AGCTTCGACTTGATCGAGGCCGTGAGTCCGGCATCCGAGTACGCCGCCGGCTGCGCATCGGGCATGTTCGGCGTCGCGTCCGCGGTGCCGCTGACCCCGATGTGGTCGGTGACGTTGGTGACGCCGTCGGTCGTCCGCGCGATCTCCACCGCACGGCTCTTGGCCATCGCTGTGTCGACGGTGCCCGTCAGCGTCACGACCTTGCGCTGGGTATCGACGTCGATCTGATACGCCTTGACTTGGTCATCCGCCGCCAGTTTCCCCTTGACGGCCGTCGTGATGCCGGCGTCGGTCTGGCCGCACGCGGCCGTGCTCAGAGCCACGGCGATCGCGGCGATCCAACTGGTCAATTGTGAAGACCTCATGCATTGTTCTCCTTAGGGACACGCGTTCACCGGCCAGCCATGCAAAGGAGGTGCTAGAGGACAGCCGACGGCTGCACGATTTTCTGGAGACCTGAGCCGTTCCCTGCTAGGATTCCCCTCCGGCACCCCCCAAGTGCGCCTGCTTTCTGCTCGTCTCCTCATCACCGGCATTGCGCTCGCGGCGGCCCTGGCTGCCGCCTGCGGCCAATCGGCCGTGACGCCGACGGCGCCCTCGCCGTCGCGCGACGCCAGCGCGAGTACCCCCGCGCACCCTCCCGAAACGCCGCCTGGTCCGCCGCCGCCCCCGCCGTTCAACCCGACCGGCCACACCGCCGTCGTCGCGGCCGTTGGCGACATCGGCGAATGCGGTTCCGCGGCGGTGCCGCTGACGGCGCGGCTGGCCGACCGCATCGACGGTCAGGTGCTGCTGTCGGGCGATCTCGCCTACATGCACGGATCGCCCACGGATTTTCAGCGATGCTTCGAGCCGGATTGGGGCCGGTTTCGCCACCGCTGGCGTCCGACGCCCGGCAATCACGAGTACCTGACCCCGGGAGCGGCGGGATACTTCCAGTACTTCGGCATCGCCGCCGGCCCGTTCGGCCAGAGCTACTACTCCTTCCGCGCGGGCGACTGGCTCATCCTGATGCTGAACTCCAACATTCCGGCGGGGGTGGGCTCCCCGCAGTTCGATTTCGTGCGTTCGGAACTGACGACCAACCGGAACCCGTGCGCCATGGCCGTGTGGCACCACCCGCTCTTCACGTCCGGCCCCAACGGCCCGAACGTGTTCATGCGCGATATGTGGGCGCTGCTCTACGAATTGAAGGCGGACGTGGTCATTGCCGGTCACGACCACCTGTACGAACGGTTTGGCAAGCAGGACGTCGACGGACGATCGGACGCGGCCGGGCTTCGGCAGTTCATCACCGGGACCGGCGGTGCGCGGCTGTACGACTTTCACCGCGCCAGCGCCAACTCCCAGGCGCGCGTCAAGGCGCACGGGATCCTGCGCCTGGGCCTGCACACGACCAGCTACGACTGGACCTTCCTCGACACCAACGGCGCCGTCGGCGACGCCGGCGCCGACGGCTGCCACTGAGTCGTCGCCAGGCGCTGGTCAGAAGCTCTGGTCGTCAGCCGACGGCCCGTAGAGCGCGGGCACCTTCGCCCCCAGCAGGCGCAGATACACCGTCATCTGGCCGCGGTGATGGGCCCAGTGGTTGATGGTGTCGCGAATCATCTCGTGACGCGGCGTTTCCCACACGGTCTGGCCGGCCACGAGCAGCCGCCAGGGCGTCATGAGGTGGGCATCGGTCGCGCCCGCCAGCGCGGCTCGCGCCTCCGCGACGGCCCGGTCGAGCGCGGAGACGTACTCTGCGGCCGCGTTCATCGGCTCCACCTTCATCGTCGGCCCGCCGGCCGGCTTCAGATCGAGCTCGTCGCGCTCCACCCCCATCGCCAGCCACGTCGGCATCGTGGCGACCATGTTGGCGAGGTAGCCGAACGCCATCGATCGATCGTGCGGTTTCCAGTCGCTCTTGTTTTCGGGGATCTGTTCCAGCACTCGCCGTGACCGCGCGCCCTCGCGCTCGAGTTCGGCCAGGAACAGCTCGTTCAGTGTCATGGGCCCTCCTTCGCGGCTCTGCGACGACCGACCGCCATCCTGGCAGTTGTACCACGTCCGCCCGCTGGCGCTTTGCCCCACACGGTGGCTCGTCTATAGTCCCGGCATGCGCACAGCCGTCATGCTCGTCATCGGGCTCGTTCTCGCCACGAGCGCGCCCCGAACGTGGTCGTTCACCCAGGCCGCTCCGTATGACCTGATCCTCCGCGGCGGCCGAATCGTCGACGGCACCGGGAGCCCCTGGTACCGCGGCGATGTGGCCATCCGCGGTGACAGCATCGCGCACATCGCGCCGTCCATCGCCGGACCCGCGACTCGCGTCGTCGAGCTCAACGGCCTCGTCGTGGCGCCGGGTTTCATCGACATCCACACGCACGCGCGGCGGGGGATCTTCGAGGTCCCGACGGCGGACAACTACGTGCGACAAGGCGTCACGACACTGGTCGAGGGGCCCGATGGCGGATCGGCGGTGCCGCTGGCGCCGTTTCTCGCCAAAGTCGCGGGGACGCCCATCACGCCGAACTTCGCCACCTTCGTCGGGCAGGGATCGATCCGCAGTGCGGTCATGGGTGACCGTGATCGGGCGGCCACGCCAGACGAGCTGGACAAGATGCGCGCGCTGGTACGGCAGGGGATGGAAGACGGGGCATTCGGCTTGAGCTCCGGGCTGTTCTACGTGCCGGGGGCCTTCACCCCGACCGCGGAGGTGGTCGGCACTCGCCCGCGTCGCCGGCGGCCTGGGCGGGATTTACATCTCGCACATGCGTGACGAAGCCTCGCGGGTGCTCGACAGTGTCCGCGAGACCATCGCCATCGGCGAGCAGGGCGGGCTGCCGACACAGGTGACGCACCACAAGGTCGTCGGCAAGAAATACTGGGGCCGCTCGGTCGACACGTTGAAGCTCGTCGACGAGGCCCGCGCCCGCGGCGTGGACGCCACGATCGATCAGTATCCGTACACGGCGTCGGCGACCAGCATCGGCGCGGCCCTGCTGCCGTCGTGGGCGCAGGAGGGCGGTCGCGAGGCCGTCCTCGCGCGCCTGAAGGACCCGGCCGTGCGCGCGAAGATCAAGGCGGAGACGGTGGCCATCATCCGCGACGAACGCGGCGGCGGCGATCCCAAGAACGTGGTGGTGTCGAGCTGCGAGTTCGATCCGTCGCTGGCCGGGAAGGACCTCGCGCGGATCACCGCAGGATCGCGGCCTCGCGGTCAGCCTGGACAACGCCGCCGAGACCGCGCTGTGGATCGTCGAGCAGGGCGGCGCGCAGGGGATCTTCCACGCCATCAACGAAGAGGACCTGCAGCGCATCCTCGTCCACCCGGCGACGATGGTCGCCTCCGATGGCGAGATTCGCCGTATTTGGACGCAACCATCCGCACCCGCGCAGCTACGGCACGTTCGCCCGCGTCCTCGGCGTCTACGTCCGGGACAAGCAGCTGCTGCCGCTCGAAACCGCCGTGCAGAAGATGTCGGCGCTTCCCGCGCAGCGTCTCGGCATCCCCGATCGCGGCGTCGTCCGGCCGGGGTTGAAGGCGGACCTCGTGGTGTTCGATCCGGCCCGCGTGCGCGATACCGCGACGTTCGAGAAGCCGCACGCCTATGCCGAAGGGGTGACGCTCGTGGTCGTCAACGGCGTCGTGGCCTTCGACAATGGCGCGATGACCGCGGCGCGTCCGGGCCGGGTGCTGTACGGACCCGCGCACCGGCCGGCGTCGGCCTCAGCGCCCTCGCCGCCCAAGCCGCCTCCGGCCAGTGCCGACCCCTACATCGGCAATGCCGTGCCCGGCGCCACCGCGTTTCCGCTGGCGGCCGCGGCCGGTGTGGACAGCCAGGCGCGACTGACGGCGCCGGCCGGCGCCGTCAACCAGGGCGCGTTCGATCCCGCGGCGTGGGCCTTCGGTCCGGCATTCACCCCGCCCGCTCCCACACCCCCCTGGAACCCGGTCAAACTGAAGTTGCAGTCGGGGGGCAAGGTGACGGGCGGCACGCTCTTCAGCGCCACCGATCCGGCCACCTATTGCGCCATGGCCGGGGCCGGGTACGACTTCATCTGGACCGAGATGCAGCACAGCTCGCGCGACTGGGATCAGGCGGCGCGGATGTGGCGGACCTGCCCGCACGCGCGCGCGGTGCCGGGCGCGCGCGTCGCCTATGCCGACGAACGCGAGATCCAGCGGGCGCTCGACGCCGGCGCGCTGGTCATCGTGGTTCCTACGGTGGACACCGTTGCCGAGGCCGTTGCGGCGAGGGACTGGACGTACTTTCCGCCGCTCGGGCGCCGTAGCGCCGGCGGCGGACAGGCCTTCGACCCGGCGATGTGGGGTGGCGTGCCGGGCGGTTATCGCAACACGGTCAACGACAACCTCGTGCTGATCCTGATGATCGAGACCCTCGAAGGCCTGCAGAACGCCGACGCGATCGCCAAGGTCCCCGGAGTGAGCGCGATCTTCGCGGCGAGCGGGGATCTCGGCAATTTCTCGGGCTATCGGCAGGGAACGCCCGATTACGAGCGCGCGATCAACATCGTCCACGACGCTGCGATCAAGGCCGGGGTGCGGCTGTGCGGGCCGCTGGCATGGCGCGATCGACCGGACTTCACGTGCTTCCAGGCCGGCAGCGAGACCGCGGCCATTGCGCGCGGCGCGGCGGCCGAACTGGGGGCGCTGGCGCACACCCAGGGAAAGCCGACGACGGGGCCGTTCGCGCCGCGCCCGCCAGAGAACCGTTAGACCGCCACGCCTCGCGGCTCGGCGATCACCACGCGGGGCGGCCTGGCGGGTGTCCAGGTACTCTCGACGGGCCGCCGTCAGATGCATCCGGAGGATGACCCGGCGCACTCGCCCCTGTCGCGTGGTGCATCCGCCCCGTGCACTTGTTCCCGTCGGCCAGTCGGCGGATACTCTGATCCATGGGCGAAGTGCCGGTCGCGTGCACGCTCGGCCCCGCCGACCTGCAGCGGCGGCGCGCGGAGATGTTGAACGGACTGTTGCAGCAGGCCGTACAACGCGAAGCGATCGCCGCGGGGATCCGGCTGCGCTTCCCCGCCGACAGCGGCGTCCTGGCCTCGATCTCCCGGGTCATCGACGCCGAACGCCAGTGCTGCCGCTTCCTGCGTTTCGTGCTCACCGTCGAACCCGACGGCGGGCCGGTCTGGCTGACGCTCACCGGGCCGGCGGGCACGGAAGCGTTTCTGTCCGAGCTGCTCGGCTGACGCCACTCGCGTCCGCCTGCCGTGCGCCCACCTGGCGCGCTCCGCTCGTCGCCACTTCGACGATTCGTAACACGAGACGCAGAGCCGCGACCGGCAGCGTCAGTCGCCGCGTTCGAAGTCGAGGTTCTCGGTGATGCGCGTGCCGTCGCTGCGGAACGTCTCGGCGAGCAGCTGAATCCGCCGCCTGGCCTCGTCGAGGTCCTGGCAGTCCAGATTGATATTGAGCAGGTCGATGTACCAGGGCAGCTTGACCTCGCTGGTGACGTAGGTCTCGACGATCGCGCGCGCGATCGGCAGCGTCGTCGTTTTCGACACTTCGTAGACGTCGCGGTTGCCGGCGCGGCGCAGTTTCTCGTACTCCTCGGCCAGCAGGCCGCGGAAGGTCTCCAGGGTGAACGGATCGCCCGCTCCGCTGCCGCTGCCCTCGTCGGGGGCAGTGAGCGCCGCGTGCTTGTGCACCCACTCCCAGAGGATGCTGAGGCGGATTTCGCCGGTGGCCATGTCTTCCATGAGGTACAGCACGTCGTCGTCGCCGAAGGAATCGGCCGGCTTCAGCGCCGCCGCCTGCAGTCCCTGGCCAAAGGCGTTCCCGTATTGCAGCGCGACGCTGAGCAGGTCGCGGGCGCCGCGGATGGTACGTGGCGCCGGCTCGAGCCGCCACAGGCCGTCACGATCCTCGCGGGTATAGGTCAGCGGCGGGAACGCGCGGCCCATCTGGTTGTCTTCGCCGATCCGTTCCCAGACCGGCCGGACGATGTGCACCATCTTCCAGTGTGCGACCCATTTGCCGCTGGCGCCCTCACGCTGCTCGCGCTCCGCGCCGGCCACCGCCCGCTGCATGCCGCTGGCGACGCCGGCCTCCGATCCGACGGGAATGTTCGGTTCCATGCCGCCCTGCCACAACGCGTACTGCCCGTCGCGATCGGGCGTGTTGACGGCCCGCCGCACGCGGTCCTCGTAGTGCCGCATGTAGCCGTAGGTCATGGTGATGGCATCGATGTTCGGGTTCACGAACGCGGGATCCCACGCCATCGCGTCCGACACGCTGTTGATGTAGTCCCACCGGCCGGTGTTGAAACCGACGAAGCGATTGCCGAGTGCCGCGCGGATCTCCATCAGCTGAAAGCACGCCTCGATCTGCTCGACGAGCACGTAGACCTTGACGCTGCCGGCGGCGAGCTCCAGCCGCTGCTCGATCGCGGTGAGGATGTCGTGCCACAGCGCCGCCTCCTCGGCGGTCTGGATCTTGGGCAGGTAGAGCACCAGCGACGCGCCGGCGCGCTGCAGCGCGCCGTGGTTGTGGGTGAGGTAGAGCGTCACGTCCACGATCGAGGCGGAGAGGCCGCTGCCGTCGGCGTGGCGGAGGTGACGATCGTCGAGATGGAGGCCGCGCGGCCGGAAGATCTTCGTCGTGAACGCCAGCTGCTCGGCCCAGTCGCGGATGATGCGGCGGCCGAGGAACCCCTCGGCCCAGGCGTTCATTTCCGTCGCCACCTGCTCGGCCACGGCCATGAACAGCGGGTCGTGATGAATCGCGAGGCGGAGATTGCGCTGGTTGTCGAGCGACATGGTCGACACCTGTCCGAGCGCGTCCTCGCCGTCGAACATCCAGCCGTCGGCGCCGGAGAGCAGGGCATAGGCGACGTTGCGGATGCTCGTCTCGATCGCGGCATTCGGCCGGGCGGCCGGCCCGGTGCCCTGGATCCATTGCCGTCGCAGGTCGGCGGGGACGACGCTGCCGGCGAACGCGCCGCGCCGGGCATCGCCGACCGTCAGCGACGTGCGGGCAATCCGCGCCTCCGCATCGAGGAAGTCGATGGGCGCGCCGCTGCGCGCGCGGGCCGCGCGGCGGTCGAGACGGGCGCGCATGACGGCCCGCCGGTCCGCGTCCAGGGGGGACACGTCGGCCAGGGCGGCGAGGACCGCGGGGGTGAACACGTCGGCATAGCGGGTGTCGAGCCCGCGGCGAAGCTGCAGGGGTGTCGGAGCCATGGCTGTTGCCGTCCAGTGTAACGGGCGGGCGCCGGCGTCGTCTGCCTTGACACTGGTCGGGGCTGGGCGTACCGTGCCCACAGGTCACCTGATGAGGTCCCTCCCGTCCGCGGTTCGCCGGCTGCAGCCGATGGTCCTGGCGATCGCGGCCACGTTCTGTGCCGCCGGCATCGTCCTGTTCTTTCAGCACCGCGCGCTGACCACGCTCGATTCGCAGACCCGCGTCATCCTCCGGCAGATCAGCGAGCAGACCGCGGCCGACGTCGCCCTCGAGGTGCACCGCGCCATCGACGGTCCGGTCTTCGACACGCTCACCGGGGTCAACCATCCCGAGCTGCGCGCCGGCCGGCTCGACCTGGTGGCCAACGAATTCGCCGGCGGTCTGCAGGCGTACCCGCAGGTGGATCGGTTCTTCCTGTGGACCTCGCAAACCGAGGCGCGCGTCCCCGGCGAGGCGCTGTTCCTCGGGCGCGATGCGGACCCGTCGACGCTGGTCGACGCCGCGCCGGGCGTCCGCTTCGCGCGCGATGCCGCGCTCGGCCGCGCCATCATGGAGCTCGCACGCCGGCACGCGCCGGAGCAGCACATCTACGTGGCGAGCGAAGGGGTCGGACCGGCGCGGCGTCAGGCGCTGCTGCGCCTGTTCTGGACCGACGCGCGGCGGGTCGAGTACTTCGCCGTGCTCGGCTACGTCGTCGATCCTGCCGTCAGCAGCCGCGCCCTGTTCGCGGCGTTGCGCGACGGCAGCGTCGGGAGCCTGCTGCAGCGCCGCGGCGGCGACGTGCCGCTCAGCCTCCGCGTCCTGGACGACCGTGGCGCCGTCGTGTTCGGCGACGCCGCGCCGCGGGCGGAAGTCGCCACCGTGCCGATGCCGATGCAGTTCTATCCCGTGGATCGCATCGACTCGCGGTTGTCGAGCGGTGTGCCGGCGAGCCGGTGGCAGCTCGAGATCAGCGCCAGTCCGACCGGCGGCATGGCGGGGATCAGCCGCGGCTATTGGCCCACGGTGCTCTCGGTGGTGTTGATGCTGGTGGCGCTCGGGCTGACCGTTCAGGCCAACCGTCGAGCCGAAGATCTCACCCGCATGCAGACCGACTTCATTTCGCACGTCTCGCACCAGCTCAAGACGCCGCTGTCGCTGCTGAGCGCGGCGACCGAGACGGTGGCGATGGACCGGGCGAAATCGCCGGAGAAGCTGGCGCAGTACCTCGGCATCATCCGCGGCGAGGTGGCGCGGCTCTCGGCGCTGGTGCAACGTATCCTCGAGTTCTCGCGGCTGCAGCAGCAGCGCGGCTACGAGTTCGAGCGTGTGGATCTGGTCGCGCTGGTCCGCGAGACCGTGCTGGCGTTCGAGCGCAGCCTGTCGCGTCAGCGGCTGTCGTTCCTCGTCGACGCGCCGGTATCCGCGCTGGTCATCTCCGCGGATCCCGCCGCCATCGAGCAGGCGCTGGTCAACCTGCTCGACAACGCGGTCAAGTACTCGGGCGGGCCGAGCGAGGTTGTCGTCCGCGTCGGCGTCCATTCGAATACCGCCGTCATCGAGGTCTCCGATCGCGGCATCGGCATCGACAAGGCGGACCAGGCGCGGATCTTCGAGAAGTTCTATCGCGGCGGCGGCGCCGCGGTGCACCGCGAGGGGTTCGGCCTCGGCCTGCCCATCGTCCACGAGCTGGTGCAGGCGCACCACGGACGCGTCGAGGTCGAGAGCGTCCTCGGCGAGGGCAGCACGTTCCGCGTCATCCTGCCGCTGGCCGCGCCCGAGCGCGAGCCGGCGCCGGCACCGCCGCCGCGCGGCCAGGAAAGCTTCCGGTGAAGCGCGCCGCCCAGGAGTCGCCCGCCCCCACGCGCGAGGTCCTCGTCGTCGAGGACGAGCCGCAGATGCGCGCGCTGCTGACCGACAACCTCGAATACGAGGGCTACCGCGTGACCGCGGTGGAGTCGGCCGAGGAAGCGCTCACCGTCTTCGGCCAGCGCGCCGTTTCACTGCTGATCGTGGACGTGATGCTGCCAGGAATGAGCGGCTTCGCCCTGTGCGAACAGCTGCGCAACCGCGGCACGCGCGTGCCGATCATCATCCTCACCGCCCGCACTCACGAGCAGGACCGCGTCCGCGGGCTCGACATCGGCGCCGACGACTATGTCAGCAAGCCGTTCAGCGTGCAGGAGCTGCTCGCCCGGGTGCGGGCGCAGGTGCGCCGCGACGACTGGCACAGCGACGCCGGACCGGAGTTCACCTTCGGCGACGTGACCGTGAACGTGCGCCAGCGCCTGGTGCTGCGCAAGGGGCGCCGGCTGCCGCTGTCGGCGCGCGAGTTCGAGCTGTTGCGCTATCTGCTCGCCCACCGCAACGAGATCGTCAGCCGCGAGCAGCTGCTGCGCGACGTCTGGGGCTACCATCACCTGTCGGTGACGCGCACCGTGGACAACTACATCGCCAAGCTGCGCACCCAGCTCGAGCCGCGGCCGCACGAACCGCGCTACATCCTCACCGTCCACGGCAGCGGCTATCAGCTGATCGGCTGAGCCGCAGCGCCCGTCGGCGGTCAGAACGCGATGAGGTGGGTGTACTTGAGCAGCAGCGCGCGCCGGGTGACCCCGGGCGCGCGCGTCTCGTTCCACACCACGTAGATGTCGCTGAGCGGCCGGTGGATCAGGTTGTAGCGCACGTTCGACAGCCAGGCGTCCGTTTCGCCGTTGTACTGCACGAACGCGTTGAGGAACATCCGCGGAGTGAACGACCAGTCCAGGCGCATGCCGACCAGGTCGCCGGTGAACGAGCCGGTGGGCAGCGAGACCACGTTGCGCAGCAGGGTGGTGCTGAGGGCGACGTGCGCGTTGAGGCGCCAGCGCAGGCTGCCGCCTGCCATCCGCTGCCGGCCCGACCAGAACTCGCCCGCGCTGGCCTCGACGCTGCCCGAGAGGGCGGCGCTGCGGTTCGAGCGAAACTCCACGCCCGCGTCTTCGAAGGAGTACTCGCCCGGCGCCACTGAGAGCTCGGGCCCGATGCCGAAACCGGCAGACAGGCTCTCGAACGTGCTCCGTCCCCACGTGCGCAGCGTGCCGCCGTCGGCGAACGCCATCTCGTAGTTGAGCACCCCCACGCGTGTGAGCAGCGAGCCATACCCGTCGTCGGTCGTCGATTCCGCTTCGACACCGACGCTGTACTCGCGCACCCGCGCGGCGGAGTTGGCCGGCCGGAACACCCGGTCGTACTTGCCGAACAGCGTGCCCACGCCGCGGCGCCGGACGAAGCCGAGGTCGTGGCGGAAGTCGTCGCCGATGTGCAGCCACCCGGCGCGCGCCCGATGCCGGCGCGTGTCGAGCCGGAGGCCGGTTCGCCCGGCCCAGCCGCCCGCGATCGTCGGGGTGGCGCTGCGCATGGCGAACGCCTCGACCTCCAGGGTGGGACGTGGCCGCAGCCGGACGTCGAAGCCGCCGACGCGGTTGAAGCCAGGTCCGCCCGCCTCTTCGCGTCCGAAATAGAACCCCGCGACCGCTGCCGTCGGCGACAGGTCGTGCGCCACCCGCATGGCGGTGAAGTTGTCGCCGCGACGCCCCTCGAAGTCGTCGGTCTGCATGGTGAGCACGCCGACGCTCTCGCGCCCGGCGCGCCCGGTCAGACGCAGCCCGCCGATGACGGGAATCGGACGGCCGTCCGCGGACAGCCCAATCCGCCGGCTGAAGAACGGCACCAGATCGCGGCGTGGGCTCTCCATCTCGTTCTCGATCAAGCCGATCTGGAAGGCGGCCGGGCTTTCCAGGAAGAACTCGCGCTTTTCGGGAAAGAACTGGCTGAAGCGGGTGAGGTTGATCTGCTGCTCGTCCGCCTCGACCTGCGAGAAGTCGGTGCGCCACGATCCGTCGAGCACGAACGCCGAGCGGATCCCCCACTTCAGGTCGAGTCCGCCGTCGCCGTCGCCGTCCCAGCCCCCCTGCTCCGGGCTCCGTCCGAACTGGCCGGTGAGGAACGGCTTGACCTGCAGGTTGCGCCCCGGCTGCGCTTCCGTGATGCCGCCCAGCGTCCCGGCGTAGGCCACGTTGTAGTGCGAGAACTGGCGCGGCACCGGCGCCCAGGTCGACGTCTCGTTGGCGCGCCGTGCCCAGCGGACCATGTTCATGCCCCACTGCTGTTCGCCCGCGGCCGGAAAGCGCAGGGTCTTGAACGGGATCGCGTACTCCAGGCTCCACCCGTCCGCGCGGATCGCCGTCTTGACCGACCACACGCCATGCCAGTTGGCATCGTTGCGGCGGCCGTTCTCGTAGCCGAGCGATTCGCGCTGCGCGCCGCCCGGGTTGGTGAGGAACCCGAAGGCGTTGCGGCGATCCTGGAAGGTGTCGAGGATCAGCCCGAAGCCGTCGCCGCTGCTGCCGCCGAAATCGCGCTTGAGCTCGTTGACGATGAGCCGACTCGGCTCGGGATCGTAGAGGATGGCGCCGACGTAGAGCGTGTCCTCGTCGTAGAGGAAGCGCACTTCCGTCCGCCGTGACGCCAGCTCGAACTCGGCCGGCTGCTGCTGGTAGAAGTCGCTGGTGGGGGTCGCACGCTCCCACTCCGGCTCGTCGAGCACGCCGTCGACGCGAATGGGCTGGGTGATGCGGACGGCGGTGACGCGCTTGCCGGCGCGGATGGCGTCGAGGTCCTGCCCGGTGGACGCCGAAGCGTCCACCGGGGGCAGGAGGAGCAGGACGAGCAGGAGGACAGCGGCGCGCATGTCGAGGTGTCCTCCTGCCGTCAGACGCGCGGGGTCAGTTGGTCGTCGCCTGCGGGAAGTAGCGGCCGATCAGGTGCGCCGGGTTGGCGCCCTTCTTCGGGCGGAACTTCTGCGGGCGGCCGACGTGCACGTCGGCGGTGTAGAGGTTGCCCTCGCTGTCGGTGTGGAACTGGTGCACGCCCCAGAAGCCGCCGGGGAAGGCGCCAAAGGTGCCCCACGAATACAGCAGCTTGCCGGTCAGGTCGAACTTGGTGAACTTCTGCGTGATGCCGTCGGCCACCCACAGGTGCTGGTCTTCGGTCAGCAGGAACGAGTACGGCCGCCGCACGTTCGGCCACACGTCGAGGAACTTGCCGTTCTCGTCGAAGACCTGGATGCGCGAGTTGGCGCGGTCGCTGATGTAGATGCGCCGGTTCTTGTCGATGGAGATGGCGTGCACCGTGTTCATGTGCGACGGGCGCGTCTCGTTCGGCGCATTGCCCGGCTGCCCCCAGGTGAGGAGGAACTTGCCGTCCTTGTCGAACTTGACGACGCGGGTGTTGACGTAGCCGTCGCTGACGAAAAACGTGCCGTCGGGCAGCCACGCGATGTCGGTCGGCCGCGCGAAGTGGGTCTCGTCGTTGCCCGGCTGCATCGGCGTGCCGACGGTCATCACCAGCTTCTTGCCGTCACGGGTGAACTTGTAGACGGCGTGCGCGCCGTCGTCCACCAGCCACACATGGCGTTCCGCATCGTACGGGTTCACCAGGATGCGGTGCGGCCGCACGAACAGCTTGTTGTGCTGCTCCCACGACTCGATCAGCTTGCCGTTGCGGTCGACCACGTTGAACACGTGGTCCCAGCGCGGATGGCGCGCCGGGTCCTTCTGCGACAGGTCGTAGCCGGAGGCGTTGCGCTGGGGAATGAACTCCCCGCCGCCGCCGCCGCCGCCCTCGCGCTTCAACTCGGGCAGGCAGCCACGGTTGAAGATGTAGACGCGGTCGGGGTTCTCTGCCCAGATGCCCGCCGTCGAGCCGATGATGTGGCCGGCACCGCAGTAGTTCTGCGGCCAGTCCGCCACCACTTCATAGGGCCCGGTTTCGTCGCCGCCGCCCTTCTCCTGCGGCGCCTGCGCGATGCCGCCGACCGTATACAGAATTGCGAATGCCGCCGCAGCGGCGCTGAGTTTGCTGATCACGGACGTCCCCCTTCGTTAGTTCGTCGACTGACGATTCGTGCTGCCGGTGTACTCGAGGATGAACAGCCCCGTCCCGACGCGGTCGACGGCATAGGCGAGGCCGCGATGATCGATGTCGACATCGTTCATCTGGATCGCCACCGGCTGACCCTCGGAAATCGGGTACGAGTTCTGGTTGGTCTTGGGAATGTAGTAGCCGACCTCCTTCAGGTTGTAGGGATCGCTGAGGTCGACGACGCGGACGCCGGCGTTGAAATAGGCGATCCACGCCAGCTTGTTCTCGAACCGGTTCAGCTGGCCGTTCACCGTCTCCGCCGACTGGTGCGGGCCGAAGCGGCCGCCCTTCTCGCAGAAGTTGCCGACCGGCACCTGCCACGTCGACACCACCATTGGCTTGGTCTCGGCGGTGATGTCGAGCATGTACGAGGCGGCGCGGATCGGGTAGTTGCACGGCTTCATGTCGGCGCCGCCGCCCGCTTCGTCGACGACGAACGCGTAGGTGCGCGGCAGCCCCTGGGCGCCGACGTTCGGCACCTGGTTGTAGACGATGGGCGACACGGTGTGCGGGCCGCGGAACGGCGGGTTCATGTCCACCGACCACACCAGCTTCGGCTGGGCCGGATCCGAGATGTCGAACGAGGCCGCTTGTCCGCCGGCGTTGCGGTAGCCGACGTACATCCGCTTGTTCGCCTCGTCCACGATCGGGTGATGGGTGTACTGCCCCTCGTAGCCCGGTTCGCCGTCCTTGAGGCCGGGAATCCAGGCCCGCCCGACCAGCTTGGGCGCCTTGGGGTCCTTGAGGTCGAAAATCTGGACGACGATGTTGCGGAAGCCGGGTTCGCCGGACGCGGCGTAGAAGTAGCCGGTCTCCTGCGACCACCACCCCTTGTGCGCGCGCATGATGAACTTGCCGCCGCAGCCCGCGCCGCAGGAGTTGGCCGGCGTGCCGGTGATCTCGGCGACCAGCGAGATCTTCGACGGGTCGCTGTCACGCGAGGTGATGTCCCAGATCTCGTACTTCAGGTCGATCCCGGTTTCGCCCTTGGTCAGCGCCTCGGAATTGCGAATCAGGTAGTCCTTGCCCGAGGAGTCGAACTTGTAGTCGTAGACCACCGACGTGCTGCGCGAGTTCTTGTTCGTGTCGTTGGGAATGTGCCACACGTAGCGCGGCTTGGCCGGGTCGGTGATGTCGAGGATGGAGGTGCCGTTGAACTCCATCTTGCCGGTGATCGGGTTGAGGAGCGGCTTCTCGTCGCGAAACGAATCGTGGTGTCCGATATAGACCCAGTTGCCGTTGGCCGGGTCCGACTTGGTGGTCGTCACCAGCGCGGTGCGCCCCTGCAAGTCGTTGTAGCCCACGAGCCTCACGTTCTCGGCGCCGTCGGCCATCGCATCCTGCCCGGCCGGCGTCTGCGCCGGCGCGGGAGCATTTGCCTCCGAGGCCCGCTGCTGGCACCCGGCGAACACGACGACGCTGAGCGCCACGCCCAGCGAAAGTGCACACGACTGTTTCATTGCCGTCTCCTCTTGGTATCGCCGACCGAAGCGAACACCCGCCGCTAGAAGCGGAACATCACATCGAACTGATAGGACCGCGCCGCCTGCAGGTTGCCCGGCTGCAGATAGGCGGTGGTGTTGTAGCGCCGGTTGGCGCCGCCGCGGGCGTACTCGGTCCCGCGCCCGGCGTTGAGCAGGTTCAGGATGTTGCTGGCGATTTCGACGTCTTTGTTGCCGCCGAGGCGCATCCGCTTGCTCAGTTTCAGCCCGACGGTATGGGTCGCCGGCAGCAGCACCTGCCCCTCGCCGCGGGTCGGAAACACGAAGCGGATCCGGGTGCGCAGCGGGTTCGACTGCACCGACCCGGTCGACGAGACCACCGTCGCCGGACCGAACTGCGCCAGTTCGGGGCTGTTCGACGGCAGCTGGTCGACGATCCACGAGCTCCAGCCGCCCGACACCACCGAGTAGCTGCCGCCGACGACGAGGCCGGCCGGGGCGTGCCAGGTGCCGTTGAACCGGTAGGAGAACGGGTTCCACATCGGCGCCGTGGTGCTCCCCGGGTAGCTGTTGTGGTCGTTGGGGTCGCGCGTCCGCCACAGCATCCGGTCGTTGGGGAACGCGTCGGGCTGGATGAACCGCGCCGGATCGGTCGGGTTCCAGGTGCCGCTGTCGTGCTGCCACTGCCGATGGATGGCGGCCATCGCCTGGAAGTTGCGCGACAGGTTCTTCGCCAGCGTGATCTGGAGCGCGTAGTAGTGCATCTGGCTCCAGTCGTTGTTGGTCAGCCGGTAGACGATGCCCTGGTTCGGATCGACGAGGCCGAAGCCGCCGAACGGCTGGTACGGGCCGCTCGGGTAGATGCCGTTGATGTCGGTCTGCGCGAACATGTTGTGGATCTTGCGCTTGATGCCCGCAACGTCCACGCTCACCTGACCGGGGAACTGCCGCCGGTAGCCGACGATGACCTCGTCGATGATCGGCTGGCTCATCTCCTCGTCGAACTGCAGGCTGGACACCGTGGACGTCCGCGCCGGCGAATTGAACACCGTCTCGAACGTGCCATCGCCGTCGAGGTCGTAGGTGTCGCGCAGCGCCGCCGCGTCGGCGCCGCCGAACGACGACACACCGTGACGCCCGCCCTGCAGCTGCTCGTGCACGCGGGCGAAGGTCGCGCGCAGCACGTTCTTGGCGTCCTTGGTCAACAGGTAGGAGGCGCCCAGACGCGGCCCGATCTCCGTGCTCTTCTGCCGCGAGAAGTCGCGCTGCGCGTCGTACCGGCGCACCACGTCCACCCGCACGCCCATCGTCGCGGTCAGGCGGTCGTTCGCCTTCCACGTGTCCTGCACGTAGAAGCCGATGTCCTTGTCGCGCCCCGACGCCGAGAGCAGGCTGAGGTCACCGGTGACGTACTGGCGGTGGAACGGCACGCTGCCGGCCGCCGCGTTGTTCGGATCGCGAAGCCGCTGTTCCTCGTAGATGAACCCGTCGTTCAGGTAGACCGTCTCCTGATCGAAGTTGTTCGCCGGCAGGGCCAGGAAGCCGAACTGGAACTCGTGCGAGCCGGCGAGGTCGTCCTTGAACCAGGTCAAGTCGCCGCGCAGCATCGTGACCGACGAGTTGTCGAGCAGCATGCACCCGAGGCAGCCGACCGAGCGGTTGCCGCCGGTCGTGACCAGCAGGCCGGTCCCGGTGGCCCGCCCCTGCGCGACGGTGAACGAGGGATGGACGTCGATGCTCGGGCCGGGGATGATCCGCCCGTCGTAGCTGTCGAGCCCGTTGCCCCCCTTGTTGTTGTAGCTGGCGGTGAAGGTGGTGGTGATGTTGTTGCCCCAGACCGACGTGAGCCGCGCCCCGTAGAGGCCGCCGCCGGTCGACAGCACCTCGTCGAAGGTGGCCATTGTCTGTCCGACGTTGAGCATGTGCAGGCGGTCGCCCTGGTAGACGCCCGACAGCGTGTGATTGCTCGCCAGCTGCGCGGTGATCTTGGCGTAGGGCTGTTGGCTCTTGAGCGACGTGTCCTCGAACGCCGTGTTCGGGTAGAGCGCCTGCAGCGCCGATACCACGGCCGGGATGCGGCTCGGCGTCGTCTCGTTGTTCTGCCAGCGATAGGCGCCGAAGAACCAGACCTTGTCTCGCCGGATCGGACCGCCGATCGAGAAGTCCGCCTGGTTGATCGCCCGCGTCGCCGGCGTGCCGACGCCGCCGGTGTTGTCGCTGTTCCACTGGAACGGCTGGTAGGTCCAGCCGACGGAGCCGCTCATCTGGTTGCCGCCGCTCTTGCTGATCATGTTGAGGACCAGCCCGTAGCCCATCGGCGAGGCCGCATCGACGCCGCCGGTCTTGATCTGCACGTCCTGGACGGCCTCGGTGCTGAGCGCGGTGCGGTTGATGTTCGAGTCGTTGTAATTACTCGCCATCATCCCTTCCATGTCGACGACGGCGTCGCGGTGATCGACCGCGTTGCCGAAGTAGTTCTGCCGTCCGCTGCCGTCGTTGTGCGGCCGCGACATCACCCCCGGCGTCATGTGCAGGAAGTCGCTCCAGTACTTGCCCTCGACCAGCGGCAGCGTCTTCTGGAACTCCCCCTGGATGTTGAGCACGTTGCTCGGGCTGGACACCTCGATCATCGGCGAGTCGCCGGAGACGGTGACCGTCTCCTGCAGCGTGCCGAGCGCAAGGACGATGTCCACCTGGAACGTGGCGCCGGCGCGGAGCAGGATCCCCTCGCGCCGAAAGATCGAGAACCCGGGCAGTTCCGCGCTCAGCGTGTAGGTGCCCGGCGGCAGGTTGATGAGCCGGTAGTTGCCGACGCCATCGGTCACCGCGACGCCCGGGCTCAAAAGAGTCGGACTGGTCGCCGTGACGGTGACGCCTGGCATCGCCGCCCCCTGCTCGTCCCGCACCACCCCGCGGAGGCTGCCGTCGCCTCCCTGGGCGCTGAGCTCCGTGCCACCCCAAACAGCGACGAGAACCAACGCAACAACCATCCGCATCGGAGACTCCTTTCGTGACGGAAAAGCGCTAGCGCGCGCCAGTTGCGGCAAAGGTCTGCCGCGCCTTGGCGGTGGCGAGATAGGCGATGACGTCGCTCGCCTCGGTGGCGCGCGTCCCGTTCATCGCAATCGCGACGTACGAGGTGTAGTTCTGGACTTCCTCGGGCAGGGGTCCGACCAGGACCAGGCCCTTGGGCTCGTAGGTCTTGATCTCGGTGATCGGCCCGAAGCCGATCTCGCGGCCGCGGCCGGCGATGATGTGCTCGAGCACCTGCGCGGCGTTGCCGTAGCGCGTGGTCTTGCCGCGCAACGGTTCGGCAATCCCCAGCTGGGCAAACAGCTTCTCGAGATAGAGGCCGGTCGAGGCCTGGTTGTAGACCACCGACTCGGCGTCGACCAGCGTCGCTTTCAGCGCGTCGACGCTGCCGACCGCCGGCAGCGGCGCCCCGTGGCGGACCGCGATGCCGACGCCGACGCGTGCGATCGGCGTGCGCGAGCCGGCAATGGCCCGCCCGGCCTGCGCGGCGCGGTCGGCGACCGCGGCCGGGGCGACCAGCACGTCCACCGTTGCGCCGGAGGCCAGCCGCTTCTCGATTTCCGGCCCGGTGCCGAACTGCGTGGTCAGCGCCCGCGTCGTGTCGCTGGTGTACTGACGGGCCAGCTGGACGACGCCCTCTTCCACGGCCCCGGCACTGAGGATGGTGAGCGCCGGCGCATCCGCCGCGCGCGCGACGGGCGTCGCCGGCATCGTGACCACCGCGAGGGCGGTGGCCACGACGCCGAGGAGGAGCAGGAGCGGCATCAGAAGCGGACCCGGATGCCGAACTGCATCTGCCGCGGGAACTGCGCCGCGGTGGAGACCATGAAGACGCGCGAGGCGCGGTTGCCGGTCGGCGCCACCAGGTTCTCGCGATTGAACAGGTTGAAGATGTCGTAGAAGAAGTCGACGCTCTCCAGCCCCGCTCCCACCGGCAACTGATAGCGGAACGACACGTCCACGAGGAACGACCCCGGCCCTTCCAGGCCGTTGATCACGGCGCGGCCCTCGGAGTCGACTTCCGACAGGATGGGCATCGTCAGGTCGTTGACCCCGCGCACCGGACGGTCGTTGTTGTCGGCGTCGCCGTTGACGTCGGTGCCGACGGTCTCGTTGATCGGCGACCCGGAGATGGCGGAGACCACGGTGGCGATGTTGAGCGCCCGCCACGGATTGACGGTGGCGCTGGCCGCGAGCACCTGGCGCCGGTCGGAGGTGAAGCGCCCGTAGTCGGCTCGGATGTCGTTATCCAGCCACACGCGCCGCGCATCCGGGTTGCCGAGCCCGACGTAGTGGCTCTCCTGCAGTGTGTACGCCAGGCGGCCGCTCCAGCGATCGGCCATCCGCTTGAGGAACGACATCTGGAACGACTTGTAGTCGCCGTTGAACTCCTCGCGGGTCTGGGTCTGCAGCACGCGCGCGAACGGCGTCGTCCGCGCCTCGGCCGGGATCAGAGTGCCGGTCGGATCGAAGACGTTCACGCCCGGGCGGATGCGGTTCACCGGCTCGTTGATGTCCACGACGCCGAGCTGGTCGCGGGACGCATTGGCCACGTAGTCGAAGGCGATGGCCATGTTGGTCGAGAACTGGTGGTTGACGCCGGCGCTCCACGACCACTGGAATGGCAGCTGCCGATCCGGGCTGTCCACGCGCGGATTCCGGTTGAACGCCGACCCGGCGATGATCTGGTCGCGCAGCCGGTTGATCTCGGCCTGCCCGGCCGGGCTGAGGGAGGCGACGCCCACGTTGCCCTGAGAGTCGGCGCCGACCACCGGGCGCAGCACCGGGCTGTTCGGGTCGGTGACGGTCAGCGTCGGGTACAGCGTCAGCACGCTGCTCTGGAGATGGGTGAGGTCGAGGACGACCGGGACGTAGGCGAAGAACCGGCCCACGCCGCCGCGGAACACCGTCCGCCCGTTGCTGAAGATGTCCCAGGCGACGCCGAGCCGCGGCGCGAAGTCGTCACTGCTCGCCGGCGTGTGCTGCTGGTGGTCGTAGCGCAGCCCGAGGTTGAGCGTCAGGTTGCTGCTGACGCGGTACTTGTCCTCGGCGAAGAAGTAGTGCCGCCGATCCTTCGAGGTGATGGCGTAGCCGAAGTCGTTCGGCGGCCCGACGGTGACGTCGAAGCGGTCGGGGAACGTGGACGGGTCGTTCGGGTTGTACGGCGCATCGGTCGGGAAGTTGAAGGTGCCCGAGCTGAAGGTCGTGCGCGGGGGCATCTGGTTGAAGCTGATGCCGCCGCCGAACTTGAAGGAATGCTCGCCGCCGAACAGGCTCGGCACGAAGTAGCTGAACGCCTCGTCGAAGACGTAGGTGCGGATCAGGGTGTTCAGGCCCTCGCCGCCGCGGCCGGTGATGTAGCTGGGGTGCACGTTGCGCTGCCCGATGGCGAACGGGTCGCGGCCGGCAAAGCCGATCTGCTTCACGTCGTCGTCGAAGAACGCCTGGGCGCCGGTCCCCAGTTCCTCGCCGATGCGGCCGACGCGGATGACGTTCGAGGCGCGGTCGCTGAGGACGGTGGTGTAGGTGCCGCTGACCAGGTGGTCCCAGTCGCTCTCCCAGCCCTGCGCGTCGATGGTCTCGTTGTTGGTGTTGAAGCCTTCGCCGCGGGTCGGCGCCGTCTCCAGCACCCAGCGCACGTTGACGAAGTTGCGGCCGTTGATCTGATAGTCACCGCGGCCGAAGTAATTGGAGGCGCGGACGGTGAAGGCGCCGACGAAGTCGCGCGCGAGCGGCGCCGCCTGCGCCGGGAACAGCTTCTGGCCGGCGATGTCCTCGTGGTCGCGCTCCAGGGTGAAGTAGAAGTGCGCCTTGTTGCGGACGATCGGCCCGCCGACGCCGAACCCGGCCTGCAGCGTCCGCTCGTCCGGCTTCGGCGCGCCGTCGGGCAGGAAATGGCCGCGCGAGTTGAACTTGTCGTCGCGGAAGTAGGTGTAGACGCGGCCGCGGAAGTCGTTGGTGCCGCCGCGCGTGACCATGTTGATGATCGCGCCGGCGCCGCCGCCGTACTCGGCGCTGTACTGGTTGGAGAGGACCTGGTATTCCTCGATGTTGTCCAGCACCACGCGCACCTGCGTGCCCTGGCTGCCGCCCAGGCGGTCGTCGTTGTTGTACATCCCGTCGATGAGGTAGACGTTCTGCTGCGACGGCGTGCCGTTGGCGACGACCTGGCCGCCCTCGAACGACGAGGCGGCGGGGTTGGGCGTCATGCCGGGAATCAGCTGCGTCAGCGCCGTGAAGTTGCGGAAGTTCGACGGCACGTCCTCGATCTCGCGGCTCGAGAGGCTGCCGCCGATCTGGTTGCTCGTCGTCTCGACCAGCGGCGACTGGCCGGTCACCACGACCTGCTCCTGCAGCCCCGCCACCTGCATCTTCAATTCCATCGTGACCGTCATGCCGGCGGTGAGCGGCACGTCCTGCT
Organism: uncultured Acidobacteriota bacterium; assembly: GCA_963707795.1. Lineage (GTDB taxonomy): Bacteria > Acidobacteriota > Vicinamibacteria > Vicinamibacterales > UBA2999 > JACCSI01. Next base: position 5,087,848 of record OY970174.1, read on the forward strand.
TCAGGGAGGCGAAGCCGGGCATCTCGACCGTGAGGCTGTAGCGGCCCGGTTCGAGGTTGGGAATCGAGTAGCCGCCGGTTTCCGCCGTCACCACGGTGCGCGTGAAGCCGGTGTTTTGCTCGGTTATGGTGATCGTCGCGCCGGGCAGCGCGAGACCCCCTGCGTCAATCACCCGCCCGGTGATCGAACCACGTTGTTGGCCGAGCGCGGGCGACAGGGTCCCGAACAACACGCACGCGCCGATCACGAACACACGGAGCCTGACCATGAGGCGCCTCCTCCAATGAGCAAACGGGATAGCTGCTATGCGCCGGAGAGTAACGCCAAGGGTGGCGGGGTAGTGTCAAACGATGTCTATAGATTGTCTCTGAATTGTCTCTCGCGCCCACGGGCGGCGGGACCGCCCGTGGGCCGAAAGCTCGGAGCTACCGGGTGCCGGTGCCGGAGTAGTGGTGCTCGGGGCCGATCACCTTGGCCGGATCGGCGCCCGGCTTGGGACGAAACTTCTGCACCCGGCCGCCAAAGACTTCGGCGAGGTACAGGTTGCCGTCCTGGTCCACCGTGAGCGAGTGCGGGCCGTTCAACTGCCCCGGGAACCCGCCCGGACCACCCCAGCCGTAGAGGAACCGGCCGTTGAGGTCGTACTTGAGGATCCGGTGGGTCCCGCCATCGGACACCCACAGGAACTGATCGGTCGTGATCAGGTGCGCGTACGGCGACGAGCGCACGCCCGTGGTCCACATCTCGAGGAACTTGCCGTTCTCGTCGAACACCTGCATCCGCCGGTGGCCGCGATCGACGACGAACAACCGCCGATCCTTGCTGATCTGGATGCTGTGCACGGTGTTGAACTCGTTCGGGCCGGGCTTGCTCGGATCCTTCGGCGCCGTCCCCCACTCCATGAGGAACTTGCCGTCCTTGTCGAACTTGGCGACGCGCGTGCCGCCGTAGCCGTCGCTGATGAAGAACGTGCCGTCGGGCAGCCAGTCGATGTCGGTCGGGCGGTCGAACAGCTTGCCGCCGTCGCGCCCGCGCTGGCCGCGGGTGCCGAGCGTCATCACCAGCTTGCCGTCGGAGGAGAACTTGTGGATCACGTGCAGCTGGTCGTCGAACACCCAGACGTGCTTCTCCGGATCGTACGGGTTCATCTTGATCTTGTGCGGCCCGCGTCCGCAGGTCATCTCGAACAGCTTGTCGTGCTGCGGCCACGACTGCACCATCTTGCCGGCGCGATCGACGACGAAGATGACATGGTGGTAGCGGCGCTCCCAGCCGCGCTTCTCCGCCGGCTGGCACGTCGCCCCGAGGCCGTCGTCGTTGCCGGTGGCATTGCCGCGCGACGGGTTGAGCAGCGCGTACGGCGTCCACGGCTTTGCGCCGGCCGGGAGCGGCAGCTCCCCGCGCTGCGCGATCCAGATCCGGTCGGGGGTCTCGGCGTAGACGGCGCCGACCGATCCCCAGGTCCAGCCCTCGTGCGTGACGCCGTCGGGGCCGTCGGGTAACGGCTGCGGCCAGTTGGCGACGAGCTCGTACGGCCCGAACTCTTCCTGCCCGCCCTTCTCCTGCAGCGACGTCAGCGCCGCCGCCGGAAGAATCAACACGAGCAGCATGGTGAATGGCAACTTCGGTGGGCGCATGGTGGTCTCCTTTCGCCCTGGAATCGTCGCATCGCGCATCCGCGGGCACGTCGAAGCGCGGATGGGCGCGGGAGTGTATCCGAACGGCGCGTCAGGATGCAAACGCGGACCCGGTCGATCGGCTACACTACCGCGCGACACGATGACGCAGGGACGACGATTTCGGGTCGGGTCGATTGCGATCGCGATCGGTCAGCTGCTCGGCGGCTTTCACGCCGGCGCCCCGCGCGCGATGCAGGAGACGCCGCAGGCGCCGACCTTCGCCGTCGATCCGTCGTGGCCGCAGCCGTTGCCCAATCGCTGGATCCTCGGTGCCGTGGTCGGCGTCGCCGTCGATCGCACCGGCCACGTCTGGATTACCCACCGCCCCGGCACCTTGCAGCCGAACGAGACGCGATCGATCTGGCGCGCCGCGCCGCCGGTGATCGAGTTCGACGCGCGCGGTGCCCTCGTCTCGGCGTGGGGCGGCCCCGCTCCCGGCTACGAATGGCCCGATCTCGAGCATGGCATCCACGTCGACGACCAGGGCTTCGTGTGGGTGGGCGGCGGCGGGGAAAAGGACGCGCAGATCCTCAAGTTCACGCGCGAGGGCAAGTTCGTCCTGCAAATCGGCCGCAAGGGCCAGGGCGCCGGCAGCAACGACACCGGCAACCTCGGCGGGGCGGCGCACATGACCGTGGATGCCGCAGCCAACGAGCTCTATGTCGCCGACGGCTACGTCAACCATCGTGTCATCGTCTTCGACGCGACGACCGGCGCCTACAAACGGCACTGGGGTGCCTATGGCAAGCCGCCGGACGACAGTTACTTCCACCAGGCCGGTGAGCAGCTGCCCGGTCCGTTCCGCGGCGTCGTCCAGCACGAGAACCGGCCGAGCAACTACGATCCCGCCGGGCCGCCGCCGCCGCAGTTCCGCATCGTGCACGCCGTGCGGATCGCGCACGACGGGCTCGTCTACGTCTGCGATCGCACCAACGATCGGGTGCAGGTCTTCCGCAAGGACGGCACTTTCGTCAAGGAGGCGTTCATCGCGAAGGAGACGCTCGGCAGCGGCTCGGTCTGGGACATCGGGTTCTCGACCGACCCGGCGCAGACGTTTCTCTTCGTGCCCGACGGCACCAATCAGGTGATTCGCGTGCTCCGCCGCGACAGCCTCGAGGTCGTGAGCACGTTCGGGCGGGCCGGGCGCTGGGCCGGGCAGTTCTACGGCGCCCACAACATCGCGGTGGATCGCGCCGGCAACCTCTTCGTCACCGAGACGTACGAGGGCAAGCGGGTCCAGAAGTTCACCTATACCGGACTCGGTCCGCCGAGCCTGCCGCCGGCGCCGTAAGCACCTTGCCGCCCCCCGGCTCTGGGGATACACTCCACGCCATGCTGAGACATCTCGCACGCGCGATCGGAGTTGTGCTGTTGCTCAGCGCCAGCGCGGCCGCGCAGGCGCGTCCCGACGCCGATTTGTGCGCCGTGCCACCGGGCGCGCAGCCGCTGCTGCCGGCGCGGATCCTCGAGGGCATGGGCACCACCGACATGCCGGTGACCACCTCGTCCGAGGAGGCGCGGAAGTTCTTCAACCAGGGCGTGTCGCAGATGCACTCCTTCTGGTTCATCGAGTCGGAGCGGTCGTTCCTGCAGGCGGCCGCGCTCGATCCCGGGATGGCCATGGCCTATTGGGGCATCTCGGTCAGCGCCGCCGGCGATTACCGCCCCGCCTTTCAGCTCATCCGCGATCCCAGCGAAGGCGGCCGCACGGCCGCGCCCGAGGCGACCCGCGCCGAGCCGGCGACGATCCCACGCAGCACCAGCGGCGCCGCGCTCAACCCGGCGCTGCGCGCCCGCGAAGCGGCGGAGAAGGCGATGTCGCTGCGCGACCAGGTGTCGCCGCGCGAGCGGCTGTACATCGAGGCCGAGTGGGCACGGCGCAACCCGCAGTCGACGACCCGCGATGCCGATCACATCGCCGGCCTGCGCCGACTGGTCGCCGCCCATCCCGACGACGAGGAGGCGGCGTCGATACTCGGGCTGGCGCTCCTCGACGGGTTCGACCCGGTGACCCGGCAGCCGCGCACCAACACGCTGGAGGGCATCGCCCTGCTCGAATCCGTGGTCGCCCGCAACGACGATCACTTCGGCGCCCACCACTACCTGATTCATGGCTACGAGGGCAGCGAGTCGCCGGAGCGCGCCTGGCACGCGTGCCGCCGCTATCCGGAGCTGGTCACGAACATCCCGCACGCGCTGCACATGCCCGGGCACATCTACGCCCAGAGCGACCGCATCGACGATGCCATCGCGGCGTTCGCGGCGGCGGCCGACAACGAACGCGGCTACATGAAGGCCGACGTGCTCTATCCCAACGGGCACCACGGGCACAACGTGCACTTCATGATCCAGGCGCTCAATCTCGACGGGCGCTACCAGGATTCGATGCGCGCGGTCGCGCATCTGATGAACGATTTCAAGGAGACGCCGCGCGAGCGCGGCGGCAGCAACCAGCGCGTGACCTATCGACAGGGCTACTACGGCCTGGTCAAGACCCTGGTGCGGTTTCAGCAGTGGGACGTCATCCTCGACGGTACGACCATCCCGGTGTACGACCGTCCCGAGCAGCAGGCGTGGCGGCTGTGGGCGATCGGGCTGGCGCAGGCCAGTCTCGGACAGGTCGATCGGGCGAAGGTCACGTGGCGCGACATGTCGGCGCTGGTGAAGAAGGCCGAAGGCTCGCGCCGCCCGCTCGCCATCGCCGCCATGGAGCTCGAGGCGACGGTCGCCGCCTACGGTGGTGATCGGGCCGCGGCCTGGACCACCTTCCGCGCCGCCGCCGACGCCGAAGCCGCCCTCATCTACACCGAGCCGCCGTCGTATCCGCGACCGGTGGTCGAAGGCATGGGCGTGACCGCCCTCGCGCTCGGCGACGCGAAGGTCGCCGAGGACGCGTTCCGCGAAGCGCTCGCCCGCGAGCCCGGCAGCGGCCACGCCTTCTTCGGCATTGCCGCGGCACTGCAGGCGCAGGGGCGCGTGGTCGAAAGCCGGTTGGCCTACGAGCGCGGCCTGCTCCGGTGGGACAAAGCCGACGTCGATCTGTTCAGGCGCAAGCCGGCGCTGCGCACCGAGGCGCCGCAGCGGTAGGCAGTGATCACCAGCCGCCAGCCGGCGGCGGCCACACCGGCCGAGGAAGAGGGGAGTCAGAGATGGCAGGCGCGAAGCTGATGGTGATGTATCCGGCGCCGAAGGACCTGGATGCCTTCGAGCGGGCATACAGCGCGGAACACATTCCGATGGCGGGGCCCATCTTCCAGGCGGCCGGCGCCACGAAGGTCGTGCTGTCGAAGACGCAGGGCGGAGGTTCGCCGGCAGCGCCATTCCATCGCGTGGCTGAAGTGCATTTCCCGTCGATGGCCGTGCTCGAGGCCTGTGCCGCCTCGAAGGGCGGCCAGGACGCGCTGGCCCACGCGCGGCAGATCTCGAACGGCGGCGCCCCGGTCGTGATGATCGCGGAAGAAGAGACGATTACGTTCTGATCCACCAGGGCTCGAGAGCGGGCTCAGGCCGCGCGGCCGCGCCGCCGCGCGCACATCGACGAGAGACATGAGGGCAACACGTCCTGCGGGCCCCGAGCGGCGCCGGGCGCGTACGGCCGTCAACCCCCGCCGCCTCCCGGCGGCGACGGTCGCCGCCATCGATCGCGCCATGATTCTCGGTGTGCGCGCCGGCGGCAGGACCGACCATCGCTTCATCGGCATCTGGGCGGTGGTCGTGGAAGGCCGGGTCTTTGCCCGTTCGTGGACGCTCGCACCCGCCGGCTGGAACCGCACCTTCAGCGCCGAGCCGCAGGGAACCATCCAGGTGGGCGATCGCCGGATCCGGATTCGCGCGGTGCAGGTGCGCAGCGAACGGCTGCGCGACGCGATCGATCGCGCCTACGCCGAGAAGTACCCGACACCGGGGTCACGGACCTACGTGCGCGGTTTCCGCACCGCCCGGCGGCGCGATTCGACCGTCGAGTTCACGCCGCGGTCGGTCCCGCGTCGGAGCGCGGCGCGCCGCGGCTAGCGGGTGAGGATCCCCTCGACCAGGTCCGCGATCTGGCGGCCAGTGAAGTCCTTGCCCTCGACGGCGGCCGCCAGCCGTCCCTCGCGATCGATCACGGCGGTCTGCAGCGTGTGTGTGATCAGGCCGGAATCGGGCCAGTACTCCACGCCGAACGCGTCGCAGACCTGGCGGATTCCCTCGGCGTCGCCGGTGAGGAAGTGCCAGCCCTCGACATCGGCATCATGGGATCTCGCGTACTCGGCGAGGCGCGCGGGCGTGTCGTACTGCGGGTCGAAGGTCACCGTGAGCAGAGCCACGTCGCGGCCCATGCGATCGCCCACCCGCTCGCGCACCGCCGCCAGGTTCCTGATCATGCGCGGGCAGTAGTCCGGCAGCGGGCAGCGCGTATAGATGAACGTCACGACGACGACGCGGCCGGCGAGCGATGCCAGGGTGACGGGCGAGCCGCGCTGATCGATGAGGGTGAAATCGGGAACCGGGGCGCCGATCGGGACCAGCGTCGACGCCACTGGCGTCATCACCAGGCCACGGTCGGCCGGGGCCGCGGACAGGATCCGGATGCGATCGACGTGGCTGGCGCGGTCGCCGACGACGAGGCGGAAGCTGATGCGATCGCCCGGCCGGATGCCCGCGAGCGCGGTCGCCTCGCGCACGTCGAAGGGCATCACCATCGCCTCCATGACCCCGGGCACGGCGTCGTGCGAGACGGTCATCGTCGCCGCGGCCGGTTCGATGCGCACGACCAGACCGCTGAGCGGATAACTCGTCGCACACCCCGCGGCGATGACCGCCGCGCCCGCGGCGATCAGCACGCGGCCCATGCACGCGGCGGCGTATCGTGCCACCGCCGACGCCGCGCCCCCCGCAATGACGGTCCGCGTCAGGCGATCAGGACGGTGCGCGGGTGCTGCGAGTTGTCCTCGAGAAACGTCTTCTTCGTGTCCAGCTCCTCGGCGGTCGGCTGCACCCGCCCGGTGGCGTCGGTGACTCGCGACACGATCGTGTGCGCGCCCGGGGCGGCCCCGTCCCACGGACAGGTGAAGATCTTCCATGAGTACTTGCTCGTCGTTCGCGGATCGAACGTGGCCGGCTGCCACGGGCCGTCGTCGATGCGGACGTCCACCGACTTCAGCGGCGTGCCGTCGTTCAAGACGACGCCGAGGATCGTGTGCCGGGTGCCGTTCCTGGTGACCCGGGCGACGAAGGATTTCAGTTGCTGATGGGTGATGGCGGTCTCGGTCCATTTCATCTCGCCGTCGATCATTTCGCCCTTGAGCGTGCGGTACCAGCGCGCCTGGAACTTGCCCAGGTACTGATCCTCCTGCGCGTGGATCTGCGAGAGCCACTTGACGTTCGGGGCGCCGTACCAGCCGGGCACGATGAGGCGGAGCGGCGCGCCCTGGTGCCGGGTGAGCGGCTCGCCGTTGAGCGCGTAGGCGAGGAACGGTTCCGGCGAGAGCGCCTTGTCACGCGCGAGGCTGCGTCCGTATTGCTGCTCGACGGTGTACTTCTGCGCGCGGAACTCGACCTCCTCCTGGCCCTTGTCGGCGCCGAAGAAGACGAACTCCCGTGCCTCGGGCTTGACGCCCGCCTGGTCGAGGACGGTGCGAAGCGGGACCCCCGTCCACCGGCCGTTGCCGATGAGCCCCTGCAGCGGGCGGCGGTTGCCCGAGCACTCGAAGCCGGCGATGAGCTCCGCACGGCCGAGTGTCTGCAGATCGGCCAGCGAGAGGGCGGCAGGGCGCGTCACCAGGCCGGAGATCTTGAGCCGGAAGGCGGCCGGGTCGATCTCGGGATGCCCGTAGTGCTGGGTCGTGAAGAAGCGGTCCGGTGGCGTGAATGGTCCGTCGATGGTGCGGACGTCGAAGAGGCGCCGGTCCGGCGTCGGTGTGAGGTTGATGGTGTCGGGCAGGTCGGTGAACGGCACCAGGACGTCCCCCTGCGCGAGCGGAGGCAGGGCCCACGCGGGGACGTTGAGCGCGCTGGCCCCGGCCACCGCGAGCGCGCCCTTGAGAATGTCTCGCCGCGTCGTGTGCCTCGTCATTTTTTGCTCCTCCCCGCGCCCATCGTACGCACAATTGTCCAATAGACCCGACCCCTTTGCGGAAGCGGTGGAAATCTACCGCGCCTTCCACTTCGCAGTCACCCGGGCAATCTCGCCGCCCGGCGCCCAGACGACCAGCACCTTCGCGCCGTCGGGGCCCGCCCGGTGCCGCACCGTGTCGGTGGCGCGGAGGCTCACCGCCATCCCGGGCCCCAGCTTCACCGGCGTGCCGTTGATGACCTGCTCCAGCCCGCCTTCGAGCACGTAGAACGTCTCGGTCACCGCGTGCCGATGATCCCCCGAGTCGCTGCCCGGCTTCAGCGTCAGCTCGGCGACTTCCACTTCCGTACCTCCGAGCGCGGCGGCATCGACCAGCACCCGCAACTCGGCCCCGCTCGGGCTGACGAAGACTTTCGGCGCCGGTGTCTGTCCGGCCACCGCCCCCGCGTGCACGTGAATGACCACCGCCGCACCGATGACCGCGACCAATCCCGCGAGCACTGTTCTCATCTGGTTGTCCTGTGCGGACCGGACCGATGCGACGGACCCGATCCGCGGCTAATATTGACGGCGCCATGCTTGCCAGCCACGACCCGGTCGCCGCCGACCATGCGCACCTGCTGCATCCGCTGCACCATCCTACGACGGTTCGGTCGCCCCGGATCTGGGTGAAAGGCGAGGGCGCCGTCATCACCGATGCCACCGGCGCCACCTACATCGACGGGCTCGCCGGACTGTGGAACGTCAACGTTGGCCACGGCCGCCGCGAACTGGCGCGCGCCGCCGAGGCGCAGATGGCCACGCTCGCCTTTCAGTCCGCCTACGCCGGCGGCAGCAACCTGCCGGCCATCGCCCTGGCCGAGAAGCTGAGCGCGCTGCTCTATCCCTCGATCAACACGTTCTTCTTCACCAGCGGCGGGGCCGAGGCGAGCGAGACCTCGTTCAAGACGGCGCGGTTCTACTGGAAGGCGCTCGACCGGCCCGGTAAGGTCACGATCATCTCGCGCCGGCGCGCCTACCACGGCCTGACGCTGGCCGCGATGAGCGCCACCGGTCTGCCGGCGTTCTGGCCGATGTTCGAGCCGCGCACGCCCGGCTTCGTGCACATCGACGCGCCCGATCCGTACCGGTTCGTGTCCACCGATCCCGGCGTCAGCGTCGGCATCGCGGCGGCGAACATGCTCGAGGCCGCGATCCAGCGTGAAGGGCCCGACACGGTGGCCGCCTTCATCGCCGAGCCGGTCCAGGGCGCCGGCGGCGTCATCGTCCCGCCGGCCGATTACTTTCCCCGCATCCGCGAGATCTGCGACCGCTACGACGTGCTGCTCATCGCCGACGAGGTGATCACCGGCTTCGGCCGCACCGGCCGATGGTTCGGCCTCGAGCACTACGGCATCGAGCCCGACATCGTCCAGTTCGCCAAGGGCATCACCAGCGGGTACGTGCCGCTGGGCGGCATCGGTGTGTCCGACCGCGTGCGCGACGTGATCCACGCCGTGCCGCCGGGCAAGCGCTGGATGCACGCCTACACCTACTCGGGACACCCCACCTGCTGCGCCGTGGCCCTGAAGAACATCGAAATCGTCGAGCGCGAGCAGCTCGTCGATCGTGCCCGGACGGCCGGCGATCGGCTGCTCGCCCGGCTCCGCGAGCTGGAGACGGACGAGGGGGTCGGGCACGTGCGCGGACACGGCCTGATGGCCGCGGTCGAAGTCGTGGCCGACAAGACGACGAAGGCGCTGTATCCGCCGGAGGTCGGGTTGAGCCAGCGGCTCCAGGACGCGATGCTCGACTACGGCCTCGCCACGCGGGTCGCGATGGACTGCATCTGCCTGGCGCCGCCGCTCGTGATCACCGACGAGGAAATCGACCGCGCCGTGGACAGCGTGCGACAGGCCATCGCCACGGTCCTCGCGCAGGTCGGCACGACCGGCGCGGCGCCAGCTCAGCCGCCGGCGTTCCGCCCCTGACCGCCGCACTCGTATACTCGTGGGGGATGCTTCCCCCGCTCCCGCCACGATGCGCAAGCTGGTCATAGCCACGCTCACGATGGGCACGCTGCTCGTCATGGGCGCGCTGGAAGCGGCCGACCTTCGGGCGTCGCGGCGCGAGGTGCTCGACCTGGCGGAATCGCGCGCCGACAACATGGCGCTGATTCTGTCGGAGTACCTCGTCGAGGTGTTCGAGGCCGGCGATGCCGCGCTGCGCCAGCTCGCCATCCACAGCGCGCGCGTCGGCGGTCCGCAGGCGCCCGCCCGGGACTGGATCCCCAGCCTGGCGTCAGCCCGCGCCGGCCTGACCGGCATCGGCGCGATCTCCGTCGTCGATCGCGATCTGATCATCCGACACTCGTCGCGCTCGGAGATCGTCGGGCAGTCGCGCGCCGACGACCGATCGTTTGCCGAGGCCCTGCGCGCGCCGGGCGACGACCTGGTGATCGGCCAGCCATTTTTTACCGACACCCCGCCCGGCGGCTTCGTGCTGCCGCTCGGCCGCCGGCTCGCCGCCCTCGACGGCACACCCAGCGGCGCGGTCGTCGCGTCGTTCATCCCCGGGGAGCTCCGCCGCTTCTTCCAGAGCATCGACGTCGGTCAGCGCGGCATGGTCTGGGTCTTCCATCCCGATGGCATCGTGCTGTTCCGGGAGCCGTCCGCCGCCGATCCGCTGGGGGAACCGGCGGACCGGCATCCGCTGTTCGAGGCCGCCCGCTCGCGATCGCAGGGGCTGCTGCGCGCAGCGATCGAGCCGCAGGGGCCGCTGATGCTCAGCGCGTTTCGAACGGCCAAAATGCCAGCCTTGATCGCCGGGGTGTCCCTCGACGCCGACGAAGTGCTCATCGCCTGGCGGCGGGAAGCGCTCGGCTCGGCGGCGATCTTCGTTGTCGTCGCGCTGCTGCTCGGCGTGACGCTGCTGGTGCTCAACCGGCAGATCGATCAGCGTGCCTCGGCCGAGCGGGCGCTGACGCGGTCGCGGCAGCTGGAGGCGGCGCGCCTGCGCGAGGCGAACGAACGGCTCGCGGCGACCGTCGAGCGCGAGCGCATCGCGCGCCAGGAAGCGGAGGAGGCGAGCAGCCTGAAGGATCAGTTCCTGATGACGCTGTCGCACGAACTGCGCACGCCGCTCACCGCCATCGCCGGGTGGGCCTCGATGCTCGTGGACGGCCTGGTCGATGAGGAGCGCAAGGGCGCCGCGCTGCGGAGCGTGGACCGCAACACGCGCGCGCTGACCCGCCTGATCGACGATCTCCTCGACGTCTCGGCGATCGAAACGGGCAAGCTGCGGCTCGACGTCCGGCCGCTCGACTTGACGCAGCTGGTGCGCAACGCGGTCGAGGCGGTGACCCCGGCCGTCGACGCCAAGGGCATCCGGCTCACGACCCGCGTCGCGCCCGAGGCCTCGTCGCTCGCCGCCGATCCCGAGCGGCTGCAGCAGATCGTGTGGAACCTGTTGTCGAACGCCGTGAAGTTCACGCCGAGCGGCGGCGCCGTGACCCTGTCGGCCGTGCGCGAGGGCGACGAGATTCTGGTAGCGGTCGCCGACACCGGCGCCGGCATTTCACCCGAGTTCCTGCCGCACGTCTTCGGCCGTTTCCGGCAGGAGCGGGGAAGCCAGCGGCGGCCGGCGGGAGGTCTCGGGCTGGGGCTGGCCATTGTGCGCAGCCTGGCCGAACTGCACGGCGGATCGGCGGCCGCATTCAGCGAGGGCGAAGGGCGGGGCGCGACGTTCACGGTGCGGTTGCCCGCGCCGGCTCATTCAGGATTCGGCCAGAAACGGCGCGCGCAGGGCTGAGCGCCGACATCAGGCGGTCGCATTTCGACCATTTCAGACGGCATTCCATCCCGCGGATGAGGCGGCTCGTCCCACCCGGCGCGACGTCTTCCGTCGTATACTCGGCGAGCCGTTTCGCGTCGCCGTTGCGCGCCCAACGCGAACGGCGGCGTTGTAGTGATCGGCAGCAGGGGGAGTCATGCTCACGCGCCGGTTGACGACCGCGCTCTGTGTCAGCTCGCTAGCCGCACTCGCATTCGCCTTCTTCTTCGTTGCTCAGCCTCCCGGATTCGCCGCCACCACCTGTCCGCCCGGTTTTCACGCGCACGACGATCGTCCGGGCGTGTGCATCACCAACAAACATCCCGAACCGTACTGGGAGGTCGAACTCCGTCAGCGTGAATGGATCTCCGCGCGCAGCGCGCCGTTCGACACCACCGCGCCCGGCGCCTATGCCAATGCGCTCGGCGAACGCGAGCAGGTCAAGAAGAACTCGGGCAAGGTCAAGGGCGTGGGCGGCACCTGGGCCCCGTACGGCAGCGGTCCGCTGATCTCCAATGGCGACCTCTATCCCGCCACCAACGATCTCGGCCTGGTCAAGGTCGCCGGCCGCATCGACAACTTCGCCTACGACGCCGCCAACAACCGGCTGTTCGCCACCAAGGGGACCGGCGGCATCTGGGTTTCGACGAACCTGGGCGACTCGTGGACGTCGATCGGCGAGACCCTGCCCAGCCAGGTCATGGGCGCGGTCGCCTGGGCGCCGCCGCACAACGGCCGTCCCGGCCGCATTCTGGCGCTCAGCGGCGATCCCGCGCTCGGGTCCTACACCTACACGGGCTTCGGCGCGTACTTCAGCGACAATCTCGGCGGTACCTGGACCAAGTCGGCGGGGCTTCCCAATGGCGCCCCGGGATTCGCGCTCGAAGTCGATCCGGCTAACCCCAACATCGCCTACGCGGCGACGCTCGTCGGGTTGTTCCGCTCGACCGACGGCGGCGCGTCGTACACCAATGTCGCCCTGCCCACCGGCTCGTGCGCCGGGATCGAAGGCGGCACGGGCGCGCATCCCGAGTGCCATCTCGCCAACGTGGTCACCGACGTCGTGATCCGGCATCCCGGCGGCATCTCGTCCCTTCTCGGGGGCGGGCTCGGGTCCTCGTCCGGGCCGAGCCCGGTCATCGCGGTCGTCGGGTGGCGGTCGAACAATCGCCAGAATCCGGACGGCACCGTGCAGTCGCCGAACAACGGGCTCTACCGCTCCGCGACCGGCGTCCCCGGCAGCTTCGTCAAGCTCGCGGCCACGGGGTTCGCACCGCAGCACCGCATCGGCCGAGTCGAGATGGCGGCGGCGACCGGCCCGCAACAGGATCACAACTACCTGTACGCGATCGTGCAGGACGCCGTGGCCATCAATGGCGGCCTGGAAGTGCTCGACATGCCCGAGGGCGTGGACGTCCGCGACCCTCGTCCGATCGGTCCCACGCTCCCGGTGCTCGGCGCCAGGCTCGGCGAACTGGGCGGCACCAACCTCCAGGGCGTGTACGCGTCCCCGGACTTCGGCACCACCTGGACGCTGATGGCCGACGACACGATGATTGCCAAGAACCCGGCGACCGGATCCGCGCTGGTCGTGATTGGCCAGGCGCTGGGATACGAGCCGGGGGTGCAGGCCTGGTACAACCTGTTCATTGCCCCCGATCCGACGCTGCAGACCCCGCTCGGCGTGCCGACGCGCCTCGTGTTCGGGCTCGAGGAGGTGTGGCAGAACGAGCTGGTCGGCCAGCCGATGATCGGACCGACGCCGTTCAAGGTCATCGGCCGCTACTTCAGCGGCCAGACCTGCATGCTGCTCAACCTCGGACAGCCGGAATGTCCGACGGCGCGTCCGCCAACGCAGGGGAATACGACCCATCCCGACCAGCACGCGGCAATCTGGATTCCCGACGGCCAGGGCGGGGTGACGCTCGCCGTCGGCAACGACGGCGGGTTCTACAAGCAGCACGCGGCGCAAGGCCAGGAGCTCAACAACGGCGGTTGGGGCGAGGGGCACCAGACCGGCTTCAACACGCTGCTGCCGTACGACGTGGCGATGGCCAAGGACGGGACCGCGTACGCGGGGCTGCAGGACAACGGGCACCTGAAGATCCTGCCCAACGGCCAGCAGTTCTCGATCTATGGCGGCGACGGCACGTTCGCCGAAGTCGATCCCGAGAACAGCAACGTCGCCTACGAGGCGACGCCGGGCGGCACGATGCGCGTCACCACCGACGGCGGTTCGACGTGGCGCACGATGGCGCCGCCGGTGACGAACACGCGGTTCGTGAACCCGTTCGAGATGGATCCGACCGATGCTAATCACCTGGTCACCGCCGGCCGCCAGGTGGCCGAGACCGTCTGGGGGCCGAACACCGGGCTCACCGGCAGCGAGTGGCGGGTCGTCTTCGACATGGGCACGGCGGGCCACCCCGGCGATCCCGCCGCGGTCCCCAGCGCCACCGATCCCGCCAACACGGTGTCGGCCATCGACGTTCAGGGTGACGCGGTCTACGTCGCGTTCTGCGGACCGTGTAGCCACGTCAACACGGGCGTTCCGTTCAGCCGCGGTCTCGCCACCAACATGGGCGGGGCGCTGCCCGCGAATCGCGGGACCTCCGACGGCTGGCACATTGCCGCCGCCGCCGGCCTGCCGAACCGCTACATCATGGGCGTGGCGGCCGACCCGCTCAATCCGAGCACCGTCTACGTGGCTCTCGGGGGCTATTCGGTCCGCTGGATTCCACCCGGTACGCTGCACGACGCCAACATGAACGTCGGCAGCGGCCATCTGTTCGTCTCCCGGGACGCCGGCCAGACGTTCACGGACATCAGCGGCAACCTGCCGGACGTGCCGGCTACCAGCATCGCGGTTCGCGGCAAGCAGCTGATCGTCGGCACCGACCTGGGCGTCTTCGCCTCCGACAGCCGCGGGCACGTGCAGTACGCGGTGCTCGGGACCGGCCTGCCGGTGGTGCCGATCAGCACGCTGCAGCTGGCGCCGGGCAACTGCAACCGTGTGGTCGCGGCGACCTACGGCCGCGGCATCTACACGTTCGACTTCGCCGAGCCGATCAAGGGGGCATGCGACGCCGGCGGCGCCGGCGGCGACCCGCTACCCAACTTCCACCCGGCCGAGCGCATCCATTCAGGGACGCAGGCGTGGTGGGGAGGCAGTCAGGGCTACTCCGAGAGCCACATGACCATGCCGCTCACACTCCCGGCCGACGCGTCGAAGCTGTCGTTCTGGACCTGGTACAACCTCGAGGACGGATTCGACTGGGGCTTCGCGCTCGTGTCCACCGACAACGGCCAGACGTGGACCAGCCTGATCACGACCGGCAGCGACGGATCCGGCACCTCGCCGATCGATCCCATCGGCACGATCGGCGCCCTCGGCGGCAACAAACCGTACCCCAACGGGTTCACCGGCAGCTCGGGTTCGCAGCCGACCTATACCGGCGCCAATCTCACGGCACCGGTCTACAGCGAGCAGACGGCGGACATCAGCATGTTCGCCGGTCGATCCATCCTGCTCCGCTTCGCCTACTCGTCCGATCCGGCGACGGATCTCGAGGGCTTCTACGTGGACGATGTGCAGATCCTGCGGCTGAATCCGTTGACGCCGGTGTTCTTCGCCGACGACATGGAAGCGGCGGGCGCCTGGACGGCTGGGGGCAGTCCGGGATTCCGGCGGGTCACCGCCGCGCAGTGAGATGTGAGGCTGTGATCGGCGGCCCGCGACGGGCCGCCGATCATCGGCCGCTGCCTGGCGGCCGCTGACGCTCCCCGCCGCGGGTGTCGCACGACTCCGACACCATCGCGATCACGCTGACCTCCATCGGCACCATCCGCCGCGACGGATTGCGCGCGGGGTTGCGCGTGGGATCGGTGGACATCGGCCCGCCGCTGCCGATCACGATGCGGCCGCCGCCGATCTTGAAGCCGGGGGTCGCCAGCGCCGTCTTCTTGACCTGGCCGGTGACCTCCACGAGATGACCGCCGTGCTGCTTGATCTCCTGGCCGACGGCGCCCTTCCCGGACAGCCGGAAAATCATCCCCACCTCGTTTTCGAGGTCGGCGTTGCCGGCGATCGCTTCGGCCGTCAGCTCGCGGCCCTTCAGGCAGCCGCGCACGATCAGCTCGACCGAATCCTTGTCCGGCTCGACCGGTCGAGACGGGTCGGCGTGGCCGATCAGCAGCGCGGCGGCGACGCTCAGCGCGAGAGCAGGTGTTGTCATGGTCGGCCTTTCGCTCTCCTATAATGCAGCGGATGCGGTGCGCGTTGTTCGGTCTCGTGCTCGCCGGCCTGGCTGTCGACGGCGCCCCGGGTCGACCGCCGGTCCTGGCGCAGACCCGTACGACCATTGTGCGCCACTTCACGCCCGCCGATCAGCGCAGCGGCCGATATCAATACCTCCCGTTCGACGTGCCTCCCGGAACCGGCACCCTGCGCATCGGCTATCAGTACGACCGCGGCAACGGCGATCACGTGATCGACATCGGACTCTTCGAGCCGGGGTCGCTCGAGCTGGGCACGGCCGCGTTCCGCGGCTACAGCGGAGGTGCCAGGCAGGCGATTCTCATCAGCCCGCAGGAGACCACGCCCGGCTATCGGCCCGGACCACTGCCGGCCGGGCAATGGCACGTGCTGCTGGGTCTCTACAAGGTGGGCGAACGCGGCGTCGACGTCACCATCTACGTCGATGTCGAAGACGGACCCGCGCCCCGCGCGCCCGCCGAGCTGCCGCGCCGGCGGCCCTCCGCCCCCCCGCCGACGCCGTCCGATCGCGACGTGTCCAACGATCGCTGGTACACCGGGGCCCTGCACACGCACACGCTCCACAGCGACGGCACGGTGACGCCGGCCGCGATGCTCGAGCAGTTTCGCAACGCCCGGTTCGACTTCGTGGCCATTACCGACCACAACAACAGCACGCACCAGCACGAACTGGCGACGGCCCGCGACGGGACCGCGCCCCTGTGGATCATCGGCGAGGAAGTGACGACGCCCGGCGGGCACGCCAGCGTCTGGGGCCTCGATCCCGGTGCCTGGGTCGATTTCCGCATCGGCGCGAAAGATCACCGCATCGCCGATCTGATCGCGGCGGCGCGCCGCGCCGGCGGGGTGTTCTCGGTGAACCATCCGGCCTCGGCCTGTGCCGGCTGCGGCTGGAGCCACGACTTCGCCGACGGCATCGAGGCGATCGAGGTGTCCAACGGCCGGCACGGCGAGGTGGCCGCCGCGCTGGCCATCTGGGATCGGCTGCTCGGCAGCGGGCGCCGGATCACGGCCGTCGGGTCGAGCGACTGGCACAGCGCCCCGAATCGCATCGATGATGCGAATGTCCGGGTGCGGGCTGCGGCCCTGACCGAGAGCGCGATCCTCGACGCGATCCGCCAGGGCCACGTCATCGTCATGCGCAACGCGCGGGACGCCGCGCCCGAGATCGTCGTGCGCAGCGACCGCCGGATGGCGCGCGTCGGCGATGCCCTCGTCCTCGAGCCCGCCGCTCGGCTCCGCGTCGAGATTACAGCCCCGGGACACGTGGGTTCGCAGGCGGTCGTCCTGCTCAACGGCACGGAGGCGGCGACGGCGACGCTGGACCTGCTGGGCGAGGCCCGCGTCGAGGTGGCCGGCGCTCCTGGGTACCTGCGCGTCGAGTTGCGGGCGCCCGACGGGACGCCCCAGGCGATCGCCAATCCCATCTACCTGGTTCGCGAGTGACGGCGCCCACTCGAGCCGGGTTCCTCCTCGTCGCGGCCCTGCTGGCAGCCGGCAGTCGGCCGTCCGCGCAGGAACTGGTGACGCCGGTCCGCGTCGGTCACCCCGACGCGCCGCTGCAGCTCTCGGTCTGGGCGCAGCAGGACTATTCGCACCTCGCCGCCATGGGGTCGATCGCCGACGTGTTCCAGGACGTGTTCGCGGACTGGGCGGCAGCGAACCCGGGTGTGCAACTCGAGGTGTCGATGATGCCGGCCCTCGAGCAGCACAAGGCGAAGCTGCTGCTGGCGGCCGCCGCCGGACGACTGCCGGACGTCGCCTCCATCGACAGTTTCTGGCTGCCCCTGTTCCTGGAAGGCGGCCACCTGCAGCCGTTCAACCCGCACTGGCCCGCGGCCGATCGGGCCGACTACCTCCCGTTCACCATCGAGACGCTGTCCGATCGACAGGGCAACGTCTACGGCGTCTGGCACGAGACTGACTGCCGGGCACTGTTCTATCGCAAGGACCTCGTCCCCGTGCCGCCCGAGACCTGGGACGAGTTGCTGGCCACGGCCGGCCGCGTGGCCACCGAGCGCGGCATTGCCGGGTACCTGTTCAACGCCGGCCGGTGGGAGGCGACGGTGTTCGACCACCTGCCGATGTTCTGGGCGCAGGGCGGCGACCTGGTGGACGGTGACGGCCGCCCGGTGTTCGGCCTGCCGCCGCACCGTGAGCGCCTGGTGCGCGTGCTCGGCTTCCTGCGCGATGCCGTGCGCTCGGGGGCGTCGCCGCGCGCCGTGCTCGCCAACAACGACTACAAGCAGCTCTCCGCGGCGGCGATTGCCGGGGACGTGGCGATGTTCCTCGGCGGCAACTGGCAGATCAAGGAGCTGAAGGACGCGCTGCCGGCGGACGAGTTCGCGAAATGGGGCATCGCGCCGATCCCGCAGTACCAGCGCGGTCCGGCGCCGACCGGCACCGGCGGCTGGATCTGGGTCGTCTTCTCGCAGGATCCGGAGAAGCAGAAAGCGGCCGCCCAGTTCGTGCTCGACGTCGAGGCCCCGCACAACGCCGCCCGCATCAGCCGCGGCACCGGGCGGCTGCCCGTCCGCCGGAGCGTGTATCGCGATTACCCCGCGTTTCGCGAGGAGCCGTTCGCCTTCTTCGGCAACATGCTGGGCTCGGCCCGCGCCCGTCCGGCGGTGCCGATCTACAACGCCATCTCGCGCGAGCTGCAGATTGCCATCGGCTATGCGATTGAGGGCACGCGGACTCCGGAGCAGGCGGTGGATGCCGCCTGGACGACGGTGATGGCCGAGTACGACAGCGGGCAGGGCCGGCCGGTCGTGCGCGAGGGCCTCGATCCGGTGGTGTGGGCGCCGGTGCTGCTGGCGCTGGCGCTCGGCGGGGCGACGCTGGTTCGGGCCGGTCGGCACAGCCTGCGCGTCTGGCTGGCGCCCGCCGTCGTCCTGGTCGCGGTGTTCCTGCTCTACCCGATCCTCGAGCTCGTGCGCATCGCCTTCACCGACTTGGCGGCGCCGGGCGGCCCCTACCGCTACACCCTGGAGGGGTTCCGGGCGCTGTCCGCCGATCCGGAGTTCTACGGCATGGTCGGGGTCACGCTCGCATTCGTCACCGCGTCGGTGGCGTTGCAACTGGCGCTGGGCCTGCTCATCGCGTGGCTCTTCGATGCCGCCGAGCGGCGGCGGGTCGTCGGCGCCCTGGCGGCACGCGTCGCGGTGGTGAGCGCGTGGGTGATTCCCGGGGTGCTGATCGGGGTGATCTGGAAGATCCTGCTCATCGAGAACCGGTCCGGGATCGTCAACTACTGGCTGTCACAGGCCGGTCTTGGCCCGGCGCCGCTGCTGTCCTCGTCCACGCTGGCGTTGATCTCGGTCATCGTCGCCAACACCTGGCGCGGGACCGCTTTCAGCATGCTGATGCAGTACGCCGGCCTGCGCAGCATTCCGCGCGAGCTGCACGAGGCGGCGGATCTGGAGGGGCTGAACGGCTGGCAGCGGCTGCGCTGGGTGATGCTGCCGGCGCTGGCGCCGGTCATGCTGCTCAACCTGCTGCTGATCACGATTTACACTCTCAACACCTTCGACATGATCCTGCCGCTCACCGGCGGCGGTCCGGCGCGCGGCACCGAGGTGGTGTCGCTCTACATGTATCGCTCGGCGTTCTACGATCTGTCCTCGGGCAAGGCCGCGGCCATCGGCGTCGTCATGCTCGGCATCAACGCGGCGCTGGCGTGGGGCGCCGTGCGGCTGATCATGCGGCGCGCCCCCGGTGCGGCGCCGGCGGTGGCGCGATGAGCCGGCGCTGGTGGCCGATTACGGCGGCGCTCGCCGTCGTGGCGGTGGTCTTCCTGCTGCCGCAGCTGTGGCTGGTGTCGCTGTCGCTCAAGGATCGCGGCGCGGTGTTCGCCTACCCGCCGCAGTGGATCCCTGACGACCCGTCACTCGTCAACTACGTGTTCGCGCTCACCGGGACGCAGGTGCCCTGGTACCTGTGGAACAGCGTCAAGGTCGCGGTGCTGGCGACCATCCTGACGCTGGCCGCCGGCATTCCGGCCGCCTACGTGATCTCGCGCGAGCGCTTTGCCGGCCGCGGTCCGCTGCTCGCCACGCTGCTCGCCGTGCAGATGCTGTCGCCGGTCGTCCTCCTGCTCCCGCTGTACGCGCTGGTCGAGCGGCTGGGGATGATCGACTCGCACGGCGGGCTGGTGCTGGCGTACGCGGCCATCCAGGTGCCGTTCACCATCTGGGTGCTGAAGAATTTCTTCGACGGCGTACCGCCGGCGCTGTTCGAGGCGGCGCGTCTCGACGGCGCCTCGCGGCTCCGCACCCTGTGGTCCATCGCGCTGCCGCTGGTTGGCCCCGGCCTGGCGGCGACGACGATCTTCAACCTCGCCGCCTACTGGTCCGAGTTCGCGCTCGCGCTGGTCCTGCTCGATTCGCAGGCCCGGTTCACCATCCCGCTGGGCATTTTCAGCCTGCAGAGCGCCTACGAGACCGAATGGCAGCTGGTCGCGGCCGCCAGCTTCATCGGGCTGGTGCCGATGATGGCCGCCTTCGTCTTCCTGCAGCGCTATTTCATCGCCGGCCTCACCGCCGGCGCCGTCAAGGGCTGAGCGCCCACCCTGTCCGCGGAGTCACGACGTCACCTCATGCAGACCCATATCATCTCGCACACCCACTGGGACCGTGAGTGGTACCTCACCTACGAGCAGTTCCGCCTGCGCCTGGTCGGGCTCGTCGATCGCCTGCTCGACCTGATGGAGGCGCACCCGGAGTACGCGCACTTCCATCTCGACGGACAGACCATCGTCCTCGAGGACTATCTCGAGCTGCGGCCGCAGCAGGAACCGCGGCTGCGCCGGCTGATCGCGGACGGCCGCATCCTGATTGGACCGTGGTACGACATGCCCGACGAGTTTCTCGTCAGCGGCGAGTCGCTGGTGCGCAACCTGGCGCGCGGCCATCGCGTGGCGGCGGCGTTCGGGACGCCGATGCCGGTGGGCTACCTGCCCGACCTGTTCGGTCACGTCGCGCAGATGCCGCAGATTCTCCGCCAGTTCGGCCTCGACAACGCCATTCTGTGGCGCGGCTTCGGCGGCCCGCGCGCGGAGTACTGGTGGCAGGGCCCGGACGGGTCGCGCGTGCTGATGATGCACCTGCCGCCGCAGGGCTACTGCAATGCGACCCGCGTGCACCTCGACCCGGAGCGCATGATCGAGCGGGCGACCGCCGCAGTCGAAGTCGAACGCGCGCGCACGGCGGTCGGCGAGATCCTGCTGATGAACGGCGTCGATCACGTCGAGCCGCACGCGATCATCCCGTCGCTCGCGCGCGACCTCAGCGCGGCCCTCGGCATGCCGGTCCGCCATTCGACGCTGCCCGCGTACGTCGACGCGGTGCGCGCCGGCGTCGAGGCGAAGGGCGTGGCCGGCACTCTCGAGGTCGTGCACGGCGAACTGCGCGGCGGCGAGGATTACGCCAACCTGCTGCCCGGCGTGTTCTCGGCGCGCACCTACCTCAAGCAGGCGAACGTCCGCGTGCAGACGCTGCTGGAGAAGCGGGCCGAGCCGCTCGCCACCTTTGCCTGGATGCTGGGAGCGGCGTACCCGGCCGAGGAGCTGGACTACGCGTGGAAGACGCTGCTGCAGAACCATCCGCACGACAGCATCTGCGGCTGCAGCATCGACGCCGTGCACGAGGAGAACATGACGCGCTTCGCGCGCGCCGAGCAGGTGGCCCGTGCCCTCGTCGATCGTGCCAGCGACGCGATCGCCGCGGCGGTGCCGGCGGCGCCGGCCGGCCGGCTGCGCGTGGTGGCGCTCAACAGCACCGGGTATGCGTTCCGCGGCACCATCGAGGCGACGATCGATCTGCCGTACGAGAGCGACGAGCCGCGGCGCGTGGTCGATGCGGCGGCGCTGGACGCGCCGGTCACCTTCTGGCCGCCACAGACGCGGGTCACCGCGGTCTCCACCCACGACGGTGACGTCCGTGCCGTGCAGGTGCTGCGCGACACGTTCGCCACACCGCTGGTCATGAGCCGGTACGAAACGCCCTGGGTCCTCCGCGCGCGCCGCCTGACGCTCGCCTGGGCCGGCGACGTGCCCGCCTGCGGCTACGCGGCGTTCGACCTGCTCGTCGAGTCGACCGAGGTGGACGCCCCCGACGCGGAGCCGCCGACGACCGGGGCGACGGCCACGCCACCGGTGCCCACGACGCTGCACGTCAGCGACCGCTCGGCGGAGAACGCCTACGTGCAGGTCGCCATCAACGACGACGGGACCGTCGACGTCGTGGACAAGCGCACCGGCACACGCTACGCGCGCTGTGGGGAGATCGAGGACGTCGGCGACGTCGGCGACGAGTACAACTACTCGCCGCCCGCGCTCAACCCACGGTTCACGTCCGAGGATGCCGAGCAGGTCCGCGTGACGCCGATTCACAGCGGGCCGCTGCGGGCGGCCTTTCATATCCAACTCTCCCTGCCATTGCCGGAGTCGGCCACCGCCGATCGCTCGGCGCGGGCGGTGGAACTGGTGGCGAACGAGGTCGCCATCGTGGTCACGCTCGATGCCGATTCGCCCCGCATCGGCTGGCAGGTGTCGGTCGACAATCGATCGCGCGACCACCGGCTGCGCGTCCTCTTTCCCGCCGGCGTCGAGTCGATCGCCGACGTCCGCGCGGAGACGGCGTTCGGCGTCGTACGCCGGCCGGCGCGGCGTGAGGTGCCGCCCGACAACCGCTGGGAAGTCCCGGTGAGCTATGGCCCGACGAGCGGGTTCGTCGAAGCGGGAAACGACGAGGCGGGCGCGATCCTCTTCGGCGACGGCCTCGCCGAGTACGAAGCCGTCACCGATGAATCCGGCCATGTCTCCCGGCTCGGCCTCACGTTGCTGCGCTGCGTCGGCTTCCTCTCCCGCGAGGACCTGGCGATGCGACCGTCCGGCCACGCCGGACCCGGCCTGGCGACACCCGGCGCCCAGTGTCCGGGCCGCCACGACTTCCGCCTCGCCTTCGAGCCGCGCGGCGCGTCGCCGTCCAATGGCGACCTGTTCGCGCGGGCGGCGTCGTTCGTCGCCCCGCCACATGTCGTGCCGGCCGGCGGCGAAGCCGCCGACCACCCGCTGACCGACACCTTCGTCCGCATCACGCCGGCAGGAGCGGTCACGCTGAGCGCCTGCCATCGCGCGGCCGAGGCGGAGGACGCCGTCATCGTCCGGCTCTTCCACGCCGACGAGGGAGACGCACGCGTCCGGATTGGCATGGCGCAGCCGGTGGCCGAGGCCAATGTCGTGGACTTGCTGGAACGACCGATGGCGGCCCTCGCCGTCGATGCCGGAGGCGCGGTCGTCGATCTGGGGCCGCACGCGATTCGGACCGTACGGCTCGCCAGCCGTCGATGATCGACGCGCGCATGCTTCCGCATGCCCTGCGGCTGCCGCGCCGGCTGCCGTGCGTGGCCTGATCCACGTGTCCGGGCTGACGACGCCTGGCGACCGTGGTGACGACCGGCAACCCTACCCCTCTGAGTAGGTGACAGCGTTCGCCGGACCGGCGTACCGTGTGGCCCCGCATGGTCGCCTACGCCAGATCGCGACGTTGGCGCACGTCCGCCTGTCTCCCGAGAGCGCGCGCGTCATGGACGCGACGCGCAGCAGCGCGTGACGTCCTGACGAACGATTGCGGCCGGTCCGACGATGCCATGACGTCGGCGACGGATTGCGGCCGCCTGATGCGATCGTCGGTCTGGTCTGCCGCTGGGTGGACCGTCCTGGCGGTGGTGATTTCGGCGGCCGTGCCCAACGACGTGCGGATGGCCGGGCAAGAGGCGGCGGCCCCGCTCGCGGCCGATCAGATTCCCATGGCTCAGGGCGTGACGCTCGTGCAGGCGGTCAGCGGCGACCAGAAACAGGGCGATTACGAAGCGACCCTCACGGTGTTGCCAGCGAGCGCCGACGGCGTGACCATCCAGTCGAGGGCCTTCGTTGTCGGCGACAACGGGCAGCGGCAGTGGCTGTCAATCCTGCGGCGCGTCCGCCGAGCCGATCTCCAGGACGCACCGCTCCAGGTACTTGGGTTCGACACCAACGACGCCGAAGTCATCGCCGGTGCGACAGCCATCGGCCCCTCTCTCGCAGTGGTCCGCAATCTCGTGCACGGCGGGCGCGCGGATCATGTGATTCGCAACTATGCCTCGCGGCGAGACAACCGGGGCACCTTGGCTCGAGTCTCCACCATTCAGTTCCCTGTGCTCGTGAACGGTGTCCGCGTGACGGTTCCCGCCGTCGTCGCACGCGGGCAGCTCGGCATTCCCACGAGCTGCGTCCCTGGGCGCTGCTGGTCCTCGACCATCCGAATCATCCCATCACGCTGAAGGTGTCCTACGGCCGCGAAGGCGGGGATCTCGACTCGCCCGCCGAGTGGAGCCGCCAGGTGATCCGGATCGACTTCGCGACCCCTACGACCAGCGGCGCGGGCGGGTCCGCGGGGCGGTCGCGCGTAGCCGAGCAACTGACGGCGGATTGCCGGGCCCGTGTTCCCGGCATCTACTTCGAGTTCGACAGCGATCAGCTCAACCCCGCGTCGGATCCCGCCCTGCGCGGCATCGCTGACCTGATGCGGAAGAACGCTGCCTGGACCGTCGAGGTCGAAGGGCACACCGACAGTGTCGGCGGACCACGTTACAACCTCGATCTCTCCAATCGGCGCGCGGCGTCGGTGAAGCGCGCCCTGGCGGAGCAGCACGGCATCGCGACGGCGCGGTTGACCGCGCGAGGTTTCGGGCTGACCCGGCCCGTCGAATCGAACGAGAGCGTCGAGGGGCGGGCGATGAACCGGCGGGTCGAGCTCGTTCGTCCGTGCAAGGGGCGCTGAAGCGGATCGGCACACGCGCTCGGTCGGCCGGTAGCGGCGCCTTCCCGTGGCGTCCGACCCTCGGCACGCGGGCACGTGTCTCGCCGCGCACCTCGCGCTGGCAGCAGCCAATTCGAGTGGCGAGGCGCTGCGCGCGGCCGGGAGGCAATGCCGTAGGTGAAGGACTACCTATCAAGGTAGTTACGGCACCGAGTCGCGCTGAGTACCGTCTTTAGCGGCGGCAACTCTCGACATTGACTCGGAGGTCCCCATGCGCTGTGCTTCCCCTCTGTCAGGATTAGTCTTGTTTTCCCTCGGCCTCGTTCTGCTCGCCACGCCCGCCCTGTGGGCCCAACAGTCCCGCGCACGATCGCAGCCAGCACCGCCCACCGGGCCGAGCCGGGAGTTCACCGCTGCGCAGCTCGACAACGTGCAGGCACGAGTCGAGATGGCCTCGAAACTCATCGCGCGGCTCGAGGCGGACGCCAAGGCTCGCGGCCTGGCCGCTGGCTGGCGCCAGGCGACGCTCGAGTCGCTGCTTGCCCTGCCGCTCGGCGCGCTCGAGCAGGTTGACCGCGAGGCGTACACCGTCGACAGGCTGGCCGCAGCCATGGCCGACGCGGCGGAGGACCCGACCCTCATCGGCGACCCCAACGTCGACCTCGTGTATACCCCCTTCGTACCGTGCCGCTACATCGACACCAGGAACGTCGGCGGGAAAATCACGGCGGCCGCGCCGCGCGCCTACGACCTCGTGAATTCAGGCAACGTTTATGGCGGCGCCGGAGGATGCGGCGTGCAGGAGAACGTCGCCGCCGCGATCGCGATGAACGTGACGGTCCTCGATCCGAGTGGCGCGCCGGGATTCGTAGCCGTCAAGCCGACGCTGGCCGCTCCAACCAGCAGCCTGGTCAACTGGTATCAGGCGGGGCCCAGCGTCCAGGTCGCGAACGCCGGGGCGGTGACGATGGATCAGAGCGGGGCCACTCCCGAGTTCTTTGTCGTGTCTTCCGAGTCTGTCCACGTCATCGTCGACTTCTTCGGGGTGTTCCAGGCGCCCGCCGCGACTGCGCTGCAGACGACGCGGCCCTCCGCAACCGTGCAGCGCACCAGTGGTTTCGCGTGGAACTTCTTCAGTCCGTCCTGTCCTGGAGGCTACGCGCTCACCGGCGGCGGCACGCAGGCGGACTTCGCCGCCAACGGCGTGTCGATGTCCATCTCGGCGCCGTTCGGAAACGCCTGGTCCTGCGTCGGCCAGAACAACAGCGGCGTGACGATCAACGTCACCTGCCTGGCGATCTGCTCGCGGGTGCCCGGCCGCTAGGTGTGATCGGACGGGCCGTTTCTGCCAGGAGGTGAACGCGCGTGTTCGCTCAGTGTCTCCAACGGAGGTACCAGATGTTGTGTCGTTCCCTCGTGCATTCCGCAGGGATTGTGCTCGCCGCCGCTCTCACGCTGGCGACCGCGGACCTCGTCGCGCAGGGGCGACCCACGACCGCCGGGCCACTCGAGGTCCGTGGGGGCATCACGCCGGATACCCGCCAGGGATTCACCGCCGCCCAGCTCCAGAACATGCACGAGCGGATCGCGCTGGCCGGCGAGGTGGTCGATCGCCTCGAGGCCGACGCCAAGCGTCGTGGCTTCGCCGACGGATGGCGGCGCGCGTCGCTGGAGTCGCTGCTGTCGCTGAATCTGGCCGCGCTGCGGCAGGTGCACCAGCGAAGCTTCACTGCCGAGGCGCTGCCCGGGGTGATCGCCGAGGTAGGCGACGACCCCACGCTGCTCGGCAATCCGAACAAGGATCTGACCTACATTCCCATCACGCCGTGCCGCTACATCGACACCCGCAATGTCGGCGGCCCGATCGCCGCGACGACACGAACCTATGACATCGACAACAACGGCTCGTTGTACGGGGGTGCCGCCGCCTGCAATCCCACCGCGATCTTCGGCGTCGCCAATGCCGATCAGGTGGCGGCGATCGCCATGAATGTCACGATCGTCAGCCCGGCCGTCGCGCCCGGCTTCGTGGCGATCAAACCGACGGCGGCCTCGCCGGTTACGAGTCTGGTGAACTGGTACGAGGCCGGCGCCAGCGTGCAGGTGGCCAATCAGGGCATCGTCACCCTCCTGCAGGATGCCGCCGTTCCCGACGAGTTCGTGATTCAGACCTCGGCATCGGTTCAGGTGATCGTGGATGTGTTTGGCGCGTTTGCGCCACCCCAGGCGACGGACTTGAATACCTGGGTGAACTTGACGCCGCGAGACCTGGGAGCCAACGAGATCTACGAAGTGTACAGCCCCACGTGTCCGGCCGGCATGTCGGTGACGAGCGGTGGCTACCTGATGTACGGGTTCGACCAGCCGGCTCCCTCAGGCAACCGGCCGGTCAAGGGCATCAGCAACGCAGTCCTCCAGGGCTACGACTTGGCCGACCGCTGGCTCTGCCAGGGGAAATCCGGCAGCGCTTCGTTTACGCAAGTGCTGTGCTTCGTGGTCTGCGCCAGGACCCGTGGGCGATAGGCGGGCACTGCGACACGGCGGCCGTCAGCGCACCTCGGCCACCGTCACCGTCGTCCCGCTCGCCTGGGCTTTAGTGGCGGCGACGCCAAGGCGCAGCGCCTCCATCCCATCGTCGATCGTGATGGGTGCCCGCCGGCCCTGCTGCACGTTCTGCGCGAAGTTCTGCAGCTGGTTCGTGTAGGCGTCGCGAAACCGCTCCATGAAATAGGGCACCGTGTCGTGCGACACGCCGCCGGCCTTGGTCAGGATCGTGATCGGCGTCTCGCGCAGGTAGCCGATGCGGATCGTCCCCTCCAGCCCGAGGATCTCCGTCGAGATGTCGTAGCCGTAGATGCCGCTGCGCGTCAGATCGACGACGCCGAGCTTGCCGCTTGCGAAGACGAGGCTGACGATGGCGTTGTCGATGTCGCCGACCGTCTCCAGCTCGGGATAGGCGATCGTGCCGCCGATGGCGGACACCGTCCGCACGTCGCCCATGAACCAGCGCGCGAGATCGAAGTCGTGGATGCCCATGTCGATGAGCATGCCGCCGCTGCTGGCCGGGTTCGCGTACTCGAGGCTCGGCCGGAACGGATCGCGCGAGGTCGCCTTGAACACCAGCGGCTGGCCGATGCGCCCCTCGTCGATCGCCTTCTTCGCCGCGGCGTAGCCGGCGTCGAACCGGCGCATGAAGCCCATCTGGAAGAACATCCCGGCGCGATCGATCGCCGCCTTCATCGCCGCCACTTCGTCCAGCGACAGCGCCGGCGGCTTCTCGCAGAACGTCGGCTTGCCGCTCTGCGGCGGCCGCGATCACCTGATCGCGATGCACGTGCGTCGGCGTCACGATGACCATCGCCTCGACCGCCGGATCGTCGATGAGAGCCAGCGGGTCGGTGTAGCGACTGCGGCACGTCGAACTCGGCGGCGACCTCCTTGGCCACCGGCCAGCCGGGTCGGCCACCGCGACCAGCCGCGTTTCCGGAATGCGGCCCGCCAGGTCGCGCGCGTAGACGCGCCCCAGGCGGCCCAGCCCAATCAATCCGACATTCAAGCGAGCCATCCTACTGAGTCCCCCCCACGTTGTCCTTGGTCACCATCTCCAGCTTGACCATGATGTCCGCCGGCACCGTCTCGCCGTTCATCACCTTGACCGCGCTCTCCACCGCCACCCGGCCCATGTCGTAGGGAAACTGCGCCACCGACGCGGCCATCGTCCCGGCCGCGATCGCCTTCTTCGCATCGTCCAGCGCGTCGAAGCCGACGACGCGGATGCTGGCCGGTGCGGCCGGCGGCGGCGATGGCTTCGATGGCGCCGAGCGCCATCAGGTCGCTGGCGGCGAACACGGTGTCGATGTCGGGGTGCGCCTGCAGCATGTTCTGGAACACGTTGAAGCCCTGGTCGCGCTCCCAGTTGGCCGGCTGCGACGCCACGATCGGTGATGCCGGGCGCGGCGGCGATCGCGTCGCGGAATCCGCGCAGGCGCGAGTCGCCGGTCTCGTGTCCGGGGATGCCCTCGAGAATGCGCCACCCGCGCCGTGCCGCCGGTGACCGCGACGACGTACTCGCCGGCGAGCTTGCCGCCCTCGTAGTTGTCCGAGCCGATGAACGTCGCCGGGGTCGACGCCCGCGGCGGCGGCGGCCTCCGCGTCGACCCGCGTGTCCACGACGATGACCGGGACGCCGGCGTCGCGCGCCTTGACCAGCGCCGACACGATCTCGCGCGAGCCGCTCGGCGTGATCGCAGAGCGCCTCGATGCCGGTCTGGATCAGGTTCTCGACGATCTGCATCTGCTTCTCGACGTCGATCTCCCGCTCGGCCGCCTGCACCTGCAACGGCACGCCGAGGCGGTCGGCCGCGTCCTGCGCGCCGCGGCGCATGTCGACGAAGAACGGGTGGTTCAGCGTCTTGAGCACGAGCGCCACGCTGCGCCGGTCGCCGGCGCCGGGCGCCTCGCGGTTGCACGACAGGTGGGGCAGGGCGAGCGCGGCGATGATGACGAATGTCAGTGTTCGCATGGGTCAGGTCCGATGGCGTTTGAGCATGGTGTCCACGAGCACGGCGCCGACGATGACGCCGCCGATCACGATCTGCTGCAGGAACGACGACACGCCGAGCAGGTTGAGGCCGTTGCGCAGCACGCCCATGATCAGCGCGCCGATCAGCGTGCCGACCAGGGTGCCCTCGCCGCCCATCAGGCTGGTGCCGCCGATCACGGTGGCGGCGATGGCGTCGAGCTCGTACATCATGCCGGCAATCGGCTGCGCCGAGTTGAGGCGGGCGGTCAGGATCACCGCCGCGACGGCGCTCATCAGCCCCGCGACGCCGTAGATCATCGTCTTGTGCAGGCGCACGCGCACGCCCGACAGGCGCGTCGCTTCCTCGTTGCCGCCGATCGCGTAGACGTAGCGGCCGAAGGTCGTCCGCGTGAGCACGAGGTGGGCGAGGACGTAGACGCCAATCATGATCGCTACCGGCGCCGGCACGAAGCCGACGTGGCCGGTCGCGAGCGAGCGAAAGCCCTCGTCGAAGCCGGAGACCGGCCGGCCTTCGGTGAACACCAGCGCCGCGCCGCGGGCGATGCTCATCATGCCGAGCGTCACGATGAACGGCGGCAGCCGGCCCCAGCTGATGAGCGCGCCGTTGACCAGGCCGCAGACGGCGCCGACGCCGAGCGCGAGCGCGAGCGCGACCGGCAGCGCGTGGCCGGCCTGCAGCGCGGCGCCGAGCACGACGCCCGAGAGCGCGACGATGCGAGCCGACCGACAGGTCGATGCCGCCCGACAGAATCACGAAGGTCATCCCGACGGCGACGATGGCGTTGATGCTCGTCTGCTGGGCGACGTTCAGCAGGTTCGAGACGGTGAGGAAGTGCGGCGTCAGCGCCCAGAGGACGGCGCCGAGCAGCACCAGGCCGATCAGCGTGCCGAACTGCCGCGCGGTCGAGAGGCGTTGCCCCATCTCAGTGGACCGTGGACGCGGCGTCCGCGGGGGCCAACCCGAGCGCGGCGCTGAGCACGCGTTCCTGGGTGGCCTCCGCGGCGCCGAACTCGGCGTGGATGCGGCCGCCGGTGCATCACCAGGATCCGATCGCTCATCCCGAGCAGCTCGGGCAGCTCCGACGAGATCATGATGATGCCGGCGCCCTCGGCGGTCAGCCGGTTCATCAGGTGGTAGATTTCGACCTTGGCGCCCGACGTCGACGCCGCGGGTCGGCTCGTCGAAGATGAAGATGCGCGCGTCGCCCGCCAGCCATTTGCCGAGCACGACTTTCTGCTGGTTGCCGCCGCTCAGGAGCCGCACCGCCTGGGTCGGCGTCGCCTTGACGCGCAGGTCGCGGACGACCGGCGCGGCGAGCGCGGCTTCCGCGCGACGGGCAGGACGCCGAGGCGGGCGAGCCGCGCGGCCGTGCGGCAGCGCGATGTTGCGCGCGACCGTCAGGTCCGGCGACCAGTCCGTCGGCCTTGCGATCTTCGGGCAGCAGGCCGATGCCGTGGCGCATGGCGTCGGTGGGCGTGCGCAGGGCGACGGGCCGGCCGTCGACGAGGATGCGGCCGGCGTCGGCACGGTCGGCGCCGGCCAGGATGCGCGCCAGCTCGGTGCGGCCGGCCCCGAGCAGTCCGCCGATACCGAGGACCTCGCCCGCCCGCAGCGTGAAAGCTACATCGTCGAGGCTGCCCGCCCGGCTGAGGCGCTCGACGCGGAGGAAAGGGGTCGGGTCATTTCACGGTTCTGCGACACGGTGGCAGACCGTGAAATGACCCGACCCCTTCCGCTCGCGCGGGTAGTGCTCGCCGACGTCGCGGTTGGCCATCAGCCGCACCAGCCCGGCGACCGAGGTGTCGGCCAGCCGCTCGGTGGCGACGTGGCGGCCGTCGCGCAGCACCGTCACGCGCTCGCCGATGCGATAGACCTCGTCGAGCCGGTGCGTGATGTAGACGATGGCGACGCCGCGGGCGGTCAGACGGCCGATGAGCGCGAACAGCTGATCGACCTCGCGCGACGGTGAGCGCCGACGTCGGCTCGTCCATCACCAGGACGCGCGCCTCGTCCCGCAGCGCCTTGGCGATCTCCACCATCTGCCGCTGCGCCAGGCTGAGACGGTGGAGCGGGGTCGCCGGGGCGAGTCGACAGCCCGAGGTCGGCGAGCAGCGCGCTGCGTCTGATCGTGCAGCCGCCGCCAGTCGATCAGCCCCGGTCCCGCGGGTCGGCACCGAACCGAGAAAGATGTTCTCGGCGACCGAGAGGTGCGGGACGAGGTTCAGCTCCTGGTAGATGATGCGAATGCCCAGCGCCAGCGCGTCGCGCGGCGACCGCGATCGTCGCCTCGTCGCCCGCGATCCAGAATCGATCCCGTCGTCCTTGCGGTAGGCGCCGCTGAGGATCTTCATCAGCGTCGACTTGCCGGCGCCGTTCTCGCCGAGGAGCATGTGGACCTCGCCGGCGTGCAGCGTCAGATCGACGCCGTCGAGCGCGACGACGCCGGGAAAGGCCTTGCGAATGCCACGCATCTGCAGCGCCGGAGACGCGCCGGTCATGGGACCGGAATCTCGACGGGCGGACCGTCGGGAGTGAGCGCCAGCCGGCCCTGCCACTGGAACAGCGGTGCGCCTGGCCGGTACTCGGCGTCGAGCATGAAGACGGTGTTGAGGCGGGTGAGCAGCACGGGTCCGACCGGGGGCGACGCCGCCGCGGGCGCGGTGGCCGGGCGCCGGTAGGCCTGGGCGCGGATGCCGGTCACCGCGCGCGCATCGACTCCGGCGGGCAGCGGCACCGCCACCCGGAAGCACCCGTCCCGGACGATGCGGTATTCACGGACGCCGCGGTCCGACGCCACCCACTGCCCGCCGGCCCTGACGGCGAAAGCCAGGGCGGCGCGGCCGACCTCGCCGCAGGCGTCGAGGTAGACGAACCGCCGCGGGTCGGGAATGGTCCCCGCGCCGGGTGCGGCGTCCGCGACCATCTTGCCCTCGCGCTGCAGCTCCTGCGCCATGATCGCGTAGAGCCACGGATGCGCGTCCATCACCGCCTCGCGCGACACGTCGCGCAGCGGGAAGGCAACCGGCGCCGGTGCGTAGCGCACCCGCGTGGCGCCCTGGTCCAGGACCATGTTGTTCTCCGTGCTCACCCAGAGGAGCGGATGCCCGCCCTCGCGCCCGCCGGCGAACGGCCGCACCTCGTGGTCCGGCCCCTGAAAGTCGTCGGCCACCACCGTGCCGCGGGCATCGACCTCGACGCTGTACAGATATTCGATGTCCGTCGTCCGGCCCCAGGTCGCCATGAGGCGATCGGTCGGCGTCCCGCCGTCTTCGTTGGTGAAGATGACGGAATAGCGGTAGCGCGTGCCGCGTGCCGTCGGCTCCTCCTCGTACCACATGAACGCGGGCAGGTCGGTGAAGCGGCCGACCGTGTTCGGGCGCGCGTACACGATCGGCGCGCGCGACACCGCGGAGTGGGCGGGAGACCCGGGCACGACGTGGTCGAACGTGACGCCGGCGACGGTGGCATGGCCGCCGCGGAGCTCGCGCGCCGTCAGGTCGGGGTCCTCGTCGAGGCGGAGCATGTGCGCGCCGGCGGCGAGCGGGCCGAGCAGCACGTCGTAGGTGGCGCGGCCGGCGCGGAGCACCGGCAGGTGCTGGCTGTAGCGCCCATCGACGCTCACGCGGACGAGGACCGCCTCGCGGCCCGCGACGCCCCACGCGCAGCCCTCACAAGCCATCGTGATCCGGGCGATCACCTCGGCCGGCTGCGGGACGTCGAACGACAGGTCGCGCGGCGCTGCCGCCGCGTGATCGAGCAGCAGGCAGGCCGCGACGAGCACGATCGCGCGCGCCGCCGGCCGCCGTTCACGCACCGTGTGTCCTCACGCTCCCGGATGCGACCAGCGCCTCGATCTCTTCGAGCGACGGGATGCCGCCGAGGGCGCCCAGGCGGGTGCAGCTCACGGCGGCGGCGGCGTTGGCGAAGCGCAGGATGTCGGCGGTCGGCCACCCGCGGATGAGCGCGTAGATGAAGCCGGCGCGAAACACATCGCCGGCGCCGGTGGTGTCCACCGCATCGACCTGGAAGGCCGGGGCGCAATGCACGCCGGCGTCGTCGAGGGCGAGGGCGCCGCGCTCGCCCAGCGTCACGCACAGCAGGCGGTGGTGCGGGCGGCGCAGCGCGTGCAGCGCCTGTGCCTGGTCGTTGCTGCCGGTGACGCGCGGCGGCACGTGTTCGGCGAAGATGGGAATGCTCACCGCGTCGATGAGCTCCCCGGTCCGCTCGGTGACGCGGTCGATGTCGCTGGTCGTGGCGACGTGGTGTTCGCGCGCGACGGTGGCGGCGCGGATGGCGGCGGCCTGATCGACGTCGTCCACGTGCAGCACCCGCGCGCTGGCAATGGCGTCGACGGGAATGTCGCGGTCGCGCATCAGCAGGCGCTCGTCGCGATCCCACAGCACGATGCGGTCGCCGTTGGTCTGATCGACGAGGATGACGGCGAACTGGTTCTGCGCGTCGCGGATGATGAGGTCGGTCAGATCGATGCCGCGGCGCTTCAATTCCAGGCGGACGCGGCGGCCGTTCTCGTCGGTGCCGGTCACGCCGGCATAGCGGGCGCGCAGGCCGAGGCGCGCGCAGGCGCACATGGCGGTGGCCATCTGCCCGCCGCACAGCACCTCCTGGCGCTCGATCTTCATCTTGGCGAAGGTGCCGAACGGCTGCGGGTAGCCGGGCAGCAGGTGCACGTAATCGACGGAGTTGGCGCCGACCCCGACGACGTCCCAGGCCGTGCCGGCCGCGAGCGGCGCCGCCTCTCGTCCGCTCGGAGAATTCGCGCCGGTCATCGAGACGGAGTATAACAGGCGGCGATGCGAGGTACGGTTCGAGGGCGTGTCGAAGCGCTTCCACGCGCACGCGGCGTTGCGCGCGGTGGATCTGGACATCGAACCCGGTGAGTGCCTGGTGCTGCTCGGTCCGTCCGGCTGCGGCAAGACCACGCTGCTGCGGCTGCTCGCCGGCCTCGAGCGGCCGGATGAAGGCCGGATCTGGATCGGCGACCGCCTCGTCAACGACGTCGAGCCGGCGGCGCGCGACGTCGCCATGGTGTTTCAGAACTACGCGCTCTACCCGCACTTCACCGTCCGCGACAACATCGCGTTCCCGCTGCGGGCGCGCGCCGTCGCCGCCGGCGAGATCGAGCAGCGCGTGCGCGCCGCGGCGGCGCGCGTCGGACTCGAGGCGCTGCTCGATCGCCGGCCGGCCCAGCTCTCCGGCGGCCAGCAACAGCGCGTGGCCCTGGCGCGGGCCATCGTGCGCAACCCGGCGGTGTACCTCATGGACGAGCCGCTGTCGAATCTCGACGCCCAGCTCCGCCTGCAGACCCGCACCGAGCTGAAGCGGCTGCATCAGGAACTCGGCACGACCATGGTCTACGTGACCCACGACCAGGCCGAGGCGATGACGCTGGCCGGGCGGATCGCCATTCTGCAGGCCGGCGCGATCGTGCAGCTCGGCGCGCCCCTCGATCTGTATCGCGCACCGGTCAACACCTTTGTCGCCACCTTCCTCGGCAGCCCGCCGATGAACCTGATCGAGGACCCGGTGTCCGCCGGCGGCGTGACGCTCGGCGTCCGCCCGGAGGACGTGGCGGTGGCGCTCGACGCCGGCGCCGCCGCCGAGGAGGCGCGCATCCAGGTGGTCGAACCGATGGGCAGCGAGATGCTGGCGACGATCGCCTGGCAGGGGCAGCGGGTGGTGGCGCGCTGCGCCGCCGATCTGCCGCTGGCGCCGGAGCAGCGGGTGTGGGTCCGCTGGCCGGAGGAGAAGACGCTGCGCTTCGGCCGCGACGGCCGCAACCTGCACCGCGCGGCCGCGGCCGACGCTCCGGTGCGGGTGTGAGCAGGAAGGCCGTGGCCTCCCTGCCCACCCGTCCGTCCGTCGCGGACTAGAAGCCCACGCGCACCGACAACTGCATGACGCGCGGGTCGCCGGCCAGCGTCGAGATCACGCCGGCGTTGGCCGACGCGATGTTGCGCTCGGGCAGGCCGAAGTTCGCCCGGTCGAACAGGTTGAAGATGTCCCAGCGCAGCGTCGCGTTGACCCGGCTGGTAACGTCGATGCGCCGCTGCAGGCTCATATCGAACGTCACCCAGCCCGGCCCGCGCAGGATGTTGCGGCCGGCGTTGCCGAACGTGCCCGAGGGCACCTGCTCGAACGCCGCCGTGTTGTACCAGGCCTCGACCGTCTTCGGCCCTTCCGGATCGCCCACCAGGTTGGGCAGTCCCTCGGCGCCCGGCCCGACGTTGTTGTTGCCCTGCGAGATCGTGATCGGCCGCCCGCTGCGGGCGCTGTAGATCCCGCTCACCAGCCAGCCGCCGAGGATCTGGCTGAGCGCTCCGTCCTGCAGCATCGGCTTGTCACGGCCGAACGGCAGCTCGACGATGAAGTTGGCGACCAGTCGATGGCGGATGTCGAAATCGCTCGGCCCCTCCCAGGCTTCCAGGTCGCGTCCGTTCTGCGGCCGGCCGGAGCCGGCGTTGAGGTGCTCGGGCGCCTGGTCCCGCGATTCGCTCAGCGTGTAGGAGGCGCGATAGCTGTAGCCCTGGGTGAAGCGCTTCTCGAAGCCGAGGTCGAGGCCCTTGTAGCTCCCCTCGCCGATCATCTGCCGGAACTGGATGTTCGAGCCGAAGTTCGGGTAGGGCAGCGGGCCGTTGGCGTCGCGGGTGCCGGGGAGCGGCTGGTTCAGGTTGCGCAGCACGGCGAGATTCCGCGTCACCGAGCCGACCAGGTCGGCCGACACCACGAACGCCTCGCCGAACTGCCGTTCGACGCCGCCGCCGAACTGGTGGACCGTCGTGCGTGGCGAGTTCCGGTCGGCCGTGCGCAGCACGAGATTGCGGATCACCAGGTTGGCCGGGTCGAGATAGTTGGCCGGGAACCCGTCCTGCAGCCGGAGAATCGGCGTCGTCGCCCCGGACGGCGAGTTCACCTGGATGTTGGTGAGCCCGGGCGGGTTGAGCGCGAGCTGATCTTCCGATCCGATGCGCTCGAACTGGTTGTAGAAGGTGCCATAGCCGCCGCGGACGATGGTCCGGTCGCTGACTTTGTACACGGCGCCGACGCGCGGCGCGAAGTTGCGCGTCTCAGGCTTGACCAGCGCGCGGTCTTCGAGCGAGCCGTCGGTGGCGAACACCAGCGCGCCGCTGCCGGACGGGTCGAAATTGGCCATGCGGTTGTCGGCCTCGAACGGCGGCGTCATGAAGTCGTAGCGCATGCCCAGGTTCAACGTCAGCGCGTCGGACGCCTTCCAGTCGTCCTGGACGAAGAACGACGTCGACCACAGCCGCTGGTTGACGACGTAGACGTTGGTCAGCTCGGCGCGGTTGGCGTAGCCGAGCAGGAAGTCGGCGAAGGCGTTGCCGGTGAACGTCGCCTGGAAGCGCAGGTTGCCGCGCGTCGGGGCGACGTCGAAGTACTCGTTACGCATCGGCGCCATCACGTCGGCCCCGGCCTTGACCTGGTGACGGCCCTTCAGCCACGTCAGCGTGTTCAGGTACTGGAACTGCTGGGTGTGCTGGAACTTGGGCATGAAGTTCGGCGAGCCGATGCGGATGTGGCCGTCGATGTCGATGCCGACGATGCCGCCGACCACGCGCGGGTCGTTGGGGACGCCGCGGAAGCCGATCTGCGCGTTGCCGTCCACGCCGAACGGGTCCTGCGTGCCGTCGTTGTCACCGCGCGCCCACGAGAACCGCGCCTCGTTGACCAGCGTGCTTCCGATGACCTTGGTCCAGCCGACCACCGCGGCGTGCGACTTGAGGTCGTTGCGCCCCCAGGCCGACGTCGAGGTGCCGTCGAGCACGTCGCCGAAGAAGCCGGGGACGTAGCGGAAGCGATCGCTGTGGATGTAGCGGGCGAACACGTTGTCGTTGCCGAGCGGGAAGTCGACGCGGATCAGGTAGCGCTCCGATTCGTCCTCCACGTTGGGCTGGCGGATGAAGTTGTTGCCGCCGGCGGCGTTGGGCAGCGGCAGCAGCGCCGCGATGCGCGCCGCCACCGGGTCGATGCGGTCCGCCGGGATGGTGTTGTTGGCGAAGGGGAGCCCGGTCTGCGGGTCGCGCACCGTGCCGGTGAACACGCCGCTGCGCTCGTTGGCGGTCATCACCCGGCCGGTCCGCAGCACCCCCTGCTCGATGCGGGTGGCCTCGAAATCACCGAAGAAGAACGCGCGGTTGCGCACCAGCGGCCCGCCGACATTGCCGCCAAACTGGTTCTGGCTGTTGGTCGGCTTCGCCTGGTTGGCGCGCTTGGCGAAGAAGTTGTTGGCATCGAGGCTGTCGTTGCGGAAGAAGTCGTAGGCGGTGCCGCGGATGCTGTTGGTCCCCGACTTGGTGTTGACGATGATCGCGGCGCCGGGCGACCAGCCGTACTCGGCGGTGTACGGGCTGGTGACCACCTTGAACTCGTCGATGGCGTCCACCGACGGGCGCGAGATCTGCGTCGTCAGCTCCTGCACGTTGGTCGAGAAGCTGTTGTTGGCGACGCCGTCGAGCAGGAAGTTGTTCTGCAGGCTGCGATTGCCGTGCACGCTGACCCCGCCGGTGCGGCCCGAGGAGGTGCCGCCGGCCTGTTCGGTGTAGCGGTCGCTCTGCACGCCCGGCACCAGCGACAGCAGGTCGTCCCAGTTGCGGATGGCCAGTGGCAGCTTTTCCATTTCGGTGCTGTTGACCACCGTGCCGACCACCGCGTTCTCGGTGTTCACCAGCGGCGTGACCCCCTCGACCGTGATCGTCTCGCCCACCGAGCCGACCGCCAGCGACATGTCGAGGCGGGCGCGCGTGCCGGTCGACAGCGACACCGTCTGCTCGAAGCGCTGGAACCCCGGCGCCTCCACCTGCACCAGGTACTCGCCCGGCGCCAGGTTGACCACCAGGTAGGTGCCGTCCCCGGTCGTTGTCACCGTGGCCACCGCATTGGTGGCCAGGCTGGTGACCTTGACCTGAGCCTTCGCGATCACCGCATTCGACGGATCGCGCACGATGCCGGTCAGCGTCGCCCGGTCCACCTGGGCGTGAACCACCGTGGCCCACGCCAGCACGACCAGCACGAGAACCGCGCGCGCGGAATAACTGCGTGACATGACTACTCCTCTCAGTCGTTCAAACATCAGTCGTCCAAGTGCCACCACCGCCCCTCGACTCCAGCCGACGCACGAGCCGTCCGTCACGGCGCCGGGCCCCGCCGGCCGGCAACCGCCGCGGGCGGCGCCACCACCGGCAGGCGCGGATCGGGGGCCGGCCAGGCCCGGAACGCGGCGTAGCGCGGGTCGTCGCTCGCCGCCATCGATCGCCGCGTCCCGGCGAGCACGTTCAGGTAATACGCGTTATACCCGTGCGCTGTGACAAACGGGTGATACCCGCGCCGGATCAAGGCCACGTCGCCGTGCGTGACGGTCAGGGTGCGGTCGCCGTGAGCATCGTACAACCGCTGGAACCCGTAGGCGTCCGGGTGATCGAAGCGGTAATAGTAAATCTCCTCGAGCCGGACTTCGCCGGGCGGGCGATCGACGTCGTGCTTGTGCGGCGGGTAGCTCGACCAGTTGCCCGCGGGCGTGTACACCTCGCAGACCATCAGGCGATCGGCGGGGAACCCGGGCGGCATCACGTCCACGATCTGGCGCGTCGCGTTGCCGCCGCCGCGGATCTCGAAGCCGCAGTCCTCGGGCCGGATGACCCGGGGCGCGAGCCGCCGGCGCGACGGCGCGCGGCCGTCGGCAAGTTCCGTGGGGGCCTCGGCCACGACGCGCATACGCGTGTGCGGCGGCAGGTAGATTGCGTGCGGGTAGGCGGCAAAGACGTCGCGGCGCGGGCCCAGCGTCGCTTGTCCCGCTCCCCCGGCTTGGCGCACGGCGTCGTACTCCACGCGACACTCACCGCGCAGCAGCACCAGGCAGCATTCGTCGGCATCCGTCGCGCTGGTCCACGGCATTCCCGGGGCGACGTGGCGCACCGCGAAACTGATGTAGCGCCAGCCGGCCCGCCGGCGGGGAAGGTCGATCGCGGCGGCGGTGCGTCCCGCCGCGGGCGGGGCCGAACGAAACAGGACACGGCCTGCGGGAATGGCAGCCAAGCGCATCGAAGGATGGCTTCGCCGGCCGCACGCTGTCAAGGCGATGATAGAGTCTTGCGTCTGCCGTTCATGCTCCGTGTCGCCAACGCGCCCTGTTCCTGGGGTGTCCTCGAATTCGAATCGCCCGCGGCGCCCGCCACCTTCAGCCAGGTGCTGGACGAGATCCGCGAGACCGGGTACGACGGGACCGAGCTCGGCGACTGGGGATTCATGCCGACCGACCCGCCCCGGCTCCGGGACGAGCTGGCGCGGCGCCGCCTCGCCTTGCTCGGCGCGTTCGTGCCGGCGGCCCTGGCCCTCCCCGACGCGCACGGGCCCGGCGTCGACACCGCGGTGCGGACGGCCCGGCTCATGCGCGAGGCCGGCGCCCCGGACGCGTTCATCGTCCTGGCCGACGACAACGGAAGCGTGCCGGCGCGCGAGGCGCATGCGGGGCGCATCGCGCCGTCGCACGCGCTGACCGACCGGCAATGGGAGACGTTCGCCGCCGGCGCAGAACGGGTGGCTCGCGCCGTCCGCGACGAGACAGGACTGCGCACCGTCTTCCATCCCCATTGCGGCGGCTATGTCGAAACCCCGACCGAGATCGACGAGCTGATGCGGCGCGTCGATCCAACCCTTCTTGGCCTCGTGCTCGACACCGGCCACATCGTGTATGGAGGCGGGGATCCGCTCGACGTGCTGGCGCGGCACGCGGCGCGCGTCTGGCACGTGCACTTCAAGGACTGCGACCCGTCGGTGGCGGCCCGGGCGCGTACCCAGGGCCTGGGGTATCTCGCCGCCGTGCGCGCCCAGCTGTTCTGCGAGCTCGGCGCCGGCCAGGTGGACTTTCCCGCGGTGATCGAGGCGCTCCGGGGCGCCGGTTACGACGGATGGATCGTCGTCGAGCAGGACGTGTTCCCGGGCTACGGCTCACCGGCCGCCAGCGCCGCGCGCAACCGCCGCTACCTGCAGTCGCTGGGCTTGTAGCCTCGCGTCGGGCGCACGCGTCGCGCCAGCCCGCCGCGCGTCAGGGCGGCGACGCGCGCGGCTGCCACACGGCGATTTCGTCCGGCCGGCCCCACGCCGTGTACAGCCGGACGAGGTCGGCGGCCGAGGCGCGCGTGTTCGCGTGCGCGAGGCCGAAGCGCTTCTCGCGTTCCTGGGCCGCCGCCAGCAATAGCGGCTCGGCGTCGGCGTAGCGTCCGCCCGCCACCAGCAGGTTCCCGAGCTGGCGCCGCGCCCGGGTGAGGTCGGGATGATCCGCGGGCAGCGTCGACTGCGCGAGGGCGAGCGCGTCCCGGTAACGCTGCTCCGCTCGGGCCTGGTCGCCGGCCCCGTTCAGCGCGTCTCCGAGATTGGTCAGCACCGTGACCAGCTCGGGATGTTGCGGCCCGAGCGTCGCACGCAGGCGCGCCTCGCCGTCGGTCAGCGACGCCACGGCGCCGGTGAAGTCGCGCGACGCGCTCCGGACCACGCCGATGTTGTGCAGCGTCCGCCCGACGGCCGTGTGCTGATCGCCGAGTCGGCGCCGCCGCATCGCCAGCACCTGATCGAGGAGCGCGAGCGTCTGGTCGTAGCGCTTGGTGCGATAGTAGACACCGCCCAGGTTCTCGAGTGTGGCGGCTACCTCCGGGTGATCCTCGCCGAGCAGGCGCCGGTGCAGCGCCAGCGACTCGAGATAGAGGGCTTCGGCCTGCGGATAGCGCTCGAGGCGCAGCTGATTGACCGCGAGGTTGTTC
This sequence comes from uncultured Acidobacteriota bacterium, assembly GCA_963707795.1. GTDB lineage: Bacteria > Acidobacteriota > Vicinamibacteria > Vicinamibacterales > UBA2999 > JACCSI01. The sequence goes on from OY970174.1 coordinate 5,128,805, forward strand.
AGCGTCACGGCGACCTTGGCGTCGTCTCCGCCCAGCGAACGCCGGATCTCCAGCTCCTCGCCGTAGAGCGCGTCGGCCGCCACGAAGTCGGCGAATCCATTGCTGGTGACGTCGCCGAGCGTCTTGAGGCTGTCGGCCACCGTGTCGTGCCGGGCTCCGTGCACCCGCCGCCGGATGGCGAGCGATTCCTCGGCGCGGGCTTTCGCCTCCTGGTACTCGCCACGAGCCTCGAGGACGCCCGCCAGCTGGCTGAGGCTCGCCGCCACCGCCGCGTCCTGGCCGGCCAGCTGCAGCCGCACGGCCAGCGCCTCGCGCGCGGAGGCCTCGGCCCGCTCGTACTGACCCTGCCGCGACTGGATATCCGCCAGCACCGCGAGCGTCTCCGCCACGTCCTCGCTGGCGGAGCCCAGGATTTCACGCTGCCTGGCGAGCGCCGCGGTGCCGAGCGTCTCCGCTTCGTCGAGCTCGCCCAGCCCGGCGTACGTGGCCGCGATCGTGCGGCGGACGGCGGCGGCCTCGAGCGGCTGGTCGCGGAACGCGGGATCGACCTTGGCGGTGGCCGCGCGCAGCGCCTCGAGAATCGAGACCTCGCGATTGCCGCCGCGCCACGGATCGGCCGAGCTCAACGTGTCCTGCAGGAATCCGGCAATCGCGTTCGCGCGTGCCGCCTGACTCTCGGCCCGATCGCGTTCCCGGGCCAATCGCTGCGCCTGCACTGCCAGCCCGAGGGCAGCCGCCACCACCACCATCGCCACGACGGCCGCGAATCCCACGGCCAGCCGGTGGCGCCGCACGAACTTCGAGACCCGGTCGCCGGTGCTCGGCGGACGTGCCGTGACCGGCTCGAAGGCGAGGTAGCGCTGCAGGTCCATCGCCAGCCCGTTGGCGGTGTCGTAGCGCCGCGTCCGATCGATGGCCATCGCCTTGAGCGTGATCCAGTCGAGGTCACCGGCCAGTGTGTGTCTAAGCGATGCCGGGTCGCTCTGCCGGCGCGAAGCGACGGCGGAGCCCGCCTCGCCGAGGCTGGTCACCCGCGAGCTCGGGGTCGGCGGATCGGTCTCACGCATCAGCTGCGGCTGCGTCACCGCGCGCCGCAGGAAATCCTCGCTGAAGGGCAGGGCGCCGGTGAGCAGCTCGTAGAGCATCACGCCGAGACTGTAGATGTCGGTGCGCGTGTCGATGTCGAGCCCGGACATCTCCATCTGCTCCGGGCTCATGTAGGCCGGCGTGCCGACCCGTTGCCCCACCTCGGTGTACAGCGTCAGGTTCGTCAACTGACGGTCGGTGGCCTTGGCGAGGCCGAAATCGATGATCTTGGGCGCCGGGTTGCCGTCCTGCAGGCTCACCAGGACGTTCGACGGCTTCAGGTCGCGGTGAATCACGCCCTTCTGGTGGGCGTGCTGGACGGCGTGACAGACGCCGATCACCAGCTCGATGCGCTCGCGCGTCTGCAGGCGGTTGTTGTCGCAGTACTCGGTGATGGGAACGCCGTGTACCAGTTCCATCACGCAGTACGGGCGGCCGCTGTCGGTGGCGCCCGCGTCGAACACGCGTGCGATGCCGGGGTGATCCATGACCGCCAGCGCCTGCCGCTCGGCTTCGAACCGGGCCACGAACTGCCTGGTGTCCATCCCCAGCTTGAGCACCTTGACGGCCACCCGCCTCGAGATGGGCGCTGTTTGCTCGGCGGCGTAAACGACGCCCATGCCGCCTTCGCCCAGCAGCTGCAGGATGCGGTACGGCCCTATCCTCGCGGGGTGGTCCCCGCGCACAGCAGCGCCCGCGGCCGTCGGCTCGTCGTGAATTGACATTTCCGGCGCCTTCGAGCGTCTTATAGCAGATTCAGCACCTCCGAATGCCACCCGGCTGCCCGACTCGCCGCTGCTCCACGCGCGGCCCGGGCGTGTGTATGATCCGGCCGATGGCTGTGAAGACCGGGTGGAAAAGCCCGCTGCACCAGATGACGCAGACGACGGCGACGCGACTGTGGAACGACTCCGCCGCGCGCGACGAGCTCGAGTACGCGATCGAGCATGGCGCGGTCGGCGCCACCTGCAACCCGGTCATCGCACACACCGTGCTCAAGGCGCACCTGGCCGAGTGGCGCCCGCGCCTCGAGGCGCTGATTCACGAGATGCCCTCGGCGACCGAGGACGAAATCGGCTGGGCCGCGGTGGAGCGGCTGTCCATCGACGCCGCCACGCTGCTGCTCCCGGCCTTCGCGCGCGATGGCGGCCGCAACGGACGCCTGTCCATCCAGACCGACCCGCGGCTGTACAAGAGCCCGCAGCGCATCGTGACGCAGGCGCAGCGCTTCCACGGCCTGGCCCCGAACATGATCGTCAAGATCCCGGCGACGCGTGCCGGGATCGTGGCCATCGAGGAAGCCACCGCGCTCGGCATCAGCATCAACGCGACCGTCTGCTTCACGCTGCCGCAGTCGGTCGCCGTCGCCGATGCGGTCGAGCGAGGCCTGCGCCGCCGTGAAGCGGCGGGCCACGACATCTCCACGATGGGGCCGGTGTGCACGATCATGGTCGGCCGGCTGGACGACTGGCTGAAGGTGGTGATGGAGCGGGAGGCGATCAGCACCGATCCGGGGCACCTGGAATGGGCCGGGGTCGCCGTCTTCAAGAAGACCTATCAGCTGTTCCGCGAGCGCGGCTACCGGCTGCGCCTGCTCTCGGCGGCATTTCGCAACCACATGCACTGGAGCGAGCTGATCGGCGGCGACCTCGTCATCTCGCCGCCGTCGGCGTGGCAGAAGCGGCTGGCGGCCAGCGACATCGAAGTCATCTCGCGCATCGATCGGCCGGTCGCGCCGGCGATCGTCGGCGACCTGGAGCGGCGCTTCGCCGACTTCCGCCGCGCCTACGAGGACGGCGGCCTGACGCTCGAGGAGTTCGACGGCTTTGCCCCGACCCGACGCACGCTGCGGCAATTCCTCGCCGCCTGCGGCGACCTCAGCCAGCTGGTTCGTGACGTGATGTTGCCGAGTCCGGACGGCAAGTAGACGTTGTCGTCGGGCGCGGTCCGAACCCAGCTGGCCCTATGCCACCGATCGCGTTCGGGCGGCGGCCGGGTCGGCCCGGTAGAGCGGCGCCGGCTCGAGCGTGTGCGCGCCCGCCTCGTCCGATTCGTCCAACCACACGACGAGGTGTCCAATCACGGCGAGCTCGAGGGCTGCCTCTCTCGCCTCGTCCACGTTGAGGAATGGCCCGCCGAGCAGGTCATGCGTGTCCCAGGTTTCCACCCGAAAGCGCCGCGCGTGTGAATGCCGCTCGATGACCGGCTTGACGACGATGTCACCGGGTTGAGGCTCGAGTATCGGCTCAGTCAGCGTCACGCGCGGCGTCGGCAGCTCGTGTGCGACCTCGCGTAACCACGCCGGCGGTATTCGGCCTCGGAACTTCATGGCATCCCCTTCCACCATCCCCGTCGTGCTCTCGCTGATCATCGCAAGCAGGGTGCCAACGACCGTACGAGCGGCTCTACCGTCTAACGTCGCGTGATGACCAAATCAGCGCACGGCTCCGCCCTCGATTCGACGTGCGGCCGCAGCCCGAACGTGGGTGCCGCCGTGGCCGCGGTCCGATCCGTGCGCCGTGGTCGCCCCACGGGCCGCCGGCGCGGCGATGGTTCTGCATGCCGCGGGCACGTGCGTCGGGCGCTCACGCTCGCGGCCCTCGGGCTGGCGTGCGCGTGCTCGCTCGCCGAGGCACAGCGCGGACGTGACGAAAACCGGGACCAGTGGCAGGGAGTCGATGACGTGTTCGCGGCGATGGAGATCGCCACCGGCAGCGTGGTGGCGGATGTCGGGGCCGGCGGCGGGTTCTTCACCACCAGGCTCGCGCGCCACGTCGGGCCCGCCGGGCGCGTCTACGCCGTCGACGTCGATCGCCAGAACGTCGAGCGGCTGCAGCGCCTCGCCGCCGACGAGGCGCTGGCGCAGGTCACCGTGGTGCACGGCACGGCCACCGATCCGCAACTGCCGGACGGCACGCTCGACGCGGCGCTGGTGGTGAACGCGTACCATGAGTTCGACGCGCACCAGTCGATGCTCGCCGCGCTGCTCGGCGCGCTCAAGCCCGGCGGCCGGCTGGTGATCGTGGAGCCGCTGGCGGCCTCGCGGCGCGGTGACAGCCGCGAGCGTCAGGAGCGGTCGCACGAAGTCGGGCCGCAGTACGTGCGCGACGATCTCGAGCAGGCCGGCTTCGAGTTCCAGTCGCTCGTCGACCCGTTCACCACGCGCCCGCAGGGCGACCAGATGTGGCTCGCGGTCGCGCGCAAGCCCGCGCCGCGGCCCGTAGCGTCGGGTGCCGCGCGCGATGGTCGCCGCCCCCTCGGTGAGCCCGGCATCACACGCCCCCGCGTTCGTCTCGCCCCTCGCGCTTGAACGCCGCCCGTGCGGTCGCGGGCTCGATGAACAGCGCCGCCAATACCGAGCCGATGCCGAACGAGATCAGCAGCGCCGCCCATCCGGCCCGTGCCTCAGGGAGGGCGATGCCGCCGATGATCAGCAGCGCCGCGAACGCGACGTCCGCGGCGCGAATCCACCGGCCCTCGTCGGCCAGCTGCGCGGGCAGATCCTCGGGATGCACCCGCGACGAGAAGAACAGGTGCAGCCGCAGGTTCGCCGCCACGATCACGGCCGCCAGGGTCGCAAAGAACAGGAACAGCCCGGCGCGAGCGAACGATCGATGGAGATGCCACATCGGCCAGACCATCGACCAGTAGGCGATCGCGGCCGCGAACTGGTGGAAGCGCCACCACCACAAGCTCGCAATAACAGGTGCGACAGGTGCGACGGGTGCGCGGGTGCGACGGGTGCGACGGGTGCGACGGGTGCGACGGGTGCGGTGCGGTGCACGGGTGCGACGGGTGCGGTGCGGTGCGCGGGTGCGCGCGCGGTGTCGAGTGACTCGAGTGCGGCGATCAGCTCCGGTGTCGACCCGAACCGTCCCGCCGGGTCTTTCTGCAGGCAGCGGGCGATGACCTGCCAGACCTCGTCCGGGATGTCCTCGTCGCGGCCGAGTGGGGTGGGGTCGCTGGCCAGGATGCGGGCGATGGTGGAGGGGAGCGAGCCGGCGCCGAAGGGATGGCGACCCGTGCACAGCTCGTAGAGCACGACCCCGAACGCGAACTGGTCGGTCCGCACATCGGTCGCACGCCCGAGAAGTTGTTCCGGCGCCATGTACGGCGGGGTGCCGGCGATCAACCCGGGCTGCGTGATCCGGGTCAGCGAGACGAGGTCGCGGGCTGCCTCCTCGAACTGTGCGAGGCCGAAGTCGAGAATCTTGAGCACCCCGCCCGTGGTGCAGATGATGTTCTCCGGCTTGAGGTCGCGGTGCACGATCCCGCGATCGTGCGCCGCGGACAGCGCGCGCGCGATCTCCAGGGCGGTGGCGACCGCGTCGGGCGGCCGCAGCGGACCGCGTGCGAGGCGGACGCGGAGGGTCTCGCCGTCCAGGTATTCGGAGACGATGTAGAGCTGGTCGTCGAGCTCCTCGAGGGCGAAGACGGTGGCGATGCCCGGATGCGTCAGCGCCGCCGCCGCCCGCGCCTCCTGCTTGAGGCGCTCGCGCTGCCGCGCCGCGCGGGAAAACCGCGGCGACAGCGACTTGACCGCGACGCGCCGGTGCAGCCTGGTGTCGTAGGCCTCGTACACCACGCCCATGCCGCCGGATCCGAGCACGGGCCCAATGCGATAGGGCCCGATCAACGCGCCCTCCGGCAGGGAAGGAGCAGGTTCCTGCTCGACGGTCGCCGCATCGAGGTCGCGCATCGTCCGGCCCGGGCGACGCCGGCGCCTCGAGGAAATCGCCGGCCTGGTCGTGCGAGGCGAGCAGGGAGAGCACTTCCTGCTTCACCTCGTTTGTCGCATCGGCGGCCTCGACGAACGAGGCGCGGGCCGCCGCGGGCAGCGCGATCGCGGCGTCGAACAGGAGGCCGACGCGGTCCCACCGGTCGTCCGTCACGGCCCGGCCAGCTCTCGTTTGAGCCACGCTCGCGCCAGCGTCCAGTCCCGCTTCACGGTGGCGGGCGAAATCTCGAGCGCCGCGGCGGCCTCTTCGACGGACAGGCCGCCGAAGTAGCGCAGCTCGACGATCCGGGCCTGACGCTCGTTGAGCGCCGCCAGTCGGTCGAGCGCGGCGTCGAGCGCGACGAGGTCGATCTCGTCGGCGCCGCGACCCGGGGCGGCCATCAGCTGGTCGTCGAGGGTAATGCGCGCGGGGTCGCCGCCGCGCTTGGCCGCGCGCCGGGCGCGCGCCCGCTGCACCAGGATCTGGCGCATCGAGAGCGCCGCAATGGCGAGGAAGTGAGTGCGATTCTGCCAGTTGTGGGCCTTTTCGCCGATCAGGCGCACGTACGCCTCGTGCACCAGGGCGGTGGCCTGCAAGGTCTGGCCGGGGCGCTCACGCCGCAAGTAGGACGCGGCGAGGCGGCGCAGCTCGTCGTAGACGAGCGGCATCAGCTCGGAGGTGGCGTGCGGATCGCCGCCGGCGGCACGCGACAACAGCTCGGTGGGAGTGGTCACGCTGCCGCATCATAACGCGCGCACGGCGGGCGCACCGCCCCGTCCGACCCCACGGACTATCGGGTTCGCGGGGCGCTGATCTGCATCGACTGCTTGACCCGGCGGAAGACCGGCGCGTAGCTGGCGGCCTCGTCCTGAGGCGTCACGCCGATGACGTACATCAGACTGCCGTCCCCGAGCAGGACCGTCGAGACGGTGACCAGCTCCGTATTCCCCGTGACTTCCGACACATTGCGCAGCGTCGTGGAGAGCGCCTGCCGCCCGCTGATGGACTCCCGCACGTAGCCGCCCGACTGGCGCCGCAGTTGCGGATTGCCGCTCACCAGGCTCTCGAGCAACTCGTCGGTCGCATCCTGATGGTTGTGCGCTTCCGCAGGAATGACGCCGATCTGCACGCCGTGCGTGAAGCCCGATCCCGACTGCCCGCGGTACTGCGCCCCCTCGGGCGCGAACGTCACGCTGTCGTTGCCGCTCTGCTGCTGCCAGTTGGTCGGCACGTCCAGGCGCAGGAAGTTGCCGACGCGCACCGACTGATAGCGCCCGGCCGGCGGTTCGACGCGCACGTTGCGTACCGACGTCGGCGTCTCGTCGCGGCCGCCGGTGCTCGAGGGCAGGCGCCGCCCGCCGGCCTTGGCGCGCGCGATCTGCTCGGCCGTGTACGCGGCCGGCATGCTCTCCAGCCTCGACTTGACGTTCTGGAACTCGGCCGCCGAGCCTGCCGAGCCCTCCACCTGCAGCGTCGCCGCCTCGCGCTGGATCGCCTCGTAGCGATTGCCCGGATTGGGGTGGCTGCTCAGCCACTCGGGCCCGCCAGAGCCGCGGCTCTGCTGCTCGATCGTCCGGAACATGTCGGCCATGCGCCGCGGGTCATAGCCCGCGCGCGCCATGATCTGCGCACCGAGAACGTCGGCCTCACGCTCGTACTCGCGGCCGTACTTCAGGAAATAGGCGCCGAGCCCGAAGCTCGAGCCCTGCGCGATCACGCTCCCCGCCGCGCCGCCGACGATGGCGCCGAGAATCTGACCGGCAATCGCGCCAATCTGGAACTTCTCGCCCTTGGTCGCCTGCGCCGTGCCGTGCCGCAGCGCGACATGGGCAATCTCGTGCGCCATCACGCCCGCCATCTCGCCTTCGTTCTTCGCCGCTTCGATCATGCCGCGATGCAGGAACATCGGGCCGCCGGGCAGCGCGAAGGCGTTGATCTCGGCCTGGTTGACCACGTCGAACGAGTAGCGGAACTCGGGCTGCTGGAACTGCTGCGGAATGGCTCGCACGAGGTCGCGCCCAAGCCCCTCGACATACTCGTCCACCTGCCGGTCACCCAGCATCGGCAGCGATTGCCGCACTTCGGCAGAAGCCTCGCGGCCGATTTCCACGTCCTGCTCGGGCGTGTACTTGTTGTTGTCGCGCGCCACCTGCGTCTGCGCGCCGGCCGTCGCGCTCACCGCGACGGCGAGGGCCAGCGAGAGGATGAGATAACGATGGGGAGCTGTATGCATACGAGCCATGTACAGGCTATTGCAAAGGTGGCACCAAGTCAGGCGGCTCACCTTCGCTCGATGGCCACCGAGTTGACGGTAATCTCCTTGGCCGGACGGTCACCGGCCCCGGTGCGTGTCTTCCCGATGCGACGGATGACGTCCAACCCGTCGGTCACTTCCCCGAAGATGGCGTGCTTGTTGTCGAGCCAGGGCGTGGGCGCCAGCGTGATGAAGAACTGGCTGCCGTTGGTGTTGGGGCCGGCATTGGCCATCGACAGCAGCCCCTCGCGGTCGTGCTTGAGGCCGGGGCCGAACTCGTCCGCAAACTGATACCCGGGGCCTCCGGTTCCGGTGCCCAGCGGGCAGCCGCCCTGAATCATGAAGCCGTCGATCACCCGATGGAAGGTGAGGCCGTCGTAGAAGGGGCGCGTCGCCTTCTGCCGGGTGTTCGGGTCCACGAACTCTTTCGATCCCTCGGCCAGACCGACGAAGTTGGCCACGGTCTTCGGCGCCTGCTCGTCGAGGAGCCGGACCGTGAAATCGCCCTCGCTCGTCTTGAAATTCGCAAATGTAGGCATGGCGAAATCTTACCTGCTGGCCCCGAGTGCCGATCCGGGAAAGCGTGAGCCACCCCATCCGTAGGGCGGCAGGTACAATCGCGGTACCGATGTCCTCAGCCCCCACGACGCTTCCCGCGACGGCGATCAACGCCCTGGCGGCTGGTCGCCACGGCGACCCCTTCTCGGTCCTCGGCCCGCACGAAGCCAACCAGGGCGGCGGCCGCACGCTGGCGGTGCGGGCGTTCCGCCCGCACGCCGCCGCCATGAGCCTGCGGATCGTGGCCGACGACCGCCTGATCCCGATGACCCGCCTGCACCACGAAGGCGTGTTCGAGGCGCACCTGCCGGACGCGGCCCGCGAAGCCGTGGATTATCGCCTCCGCGTCACCTGGCCGGACGGGTCCGAGGTGGAGATCGACGATCCGTATCGATACGGCCCGGTGCTCACCGAGTTCGATCAGCACCTCTTTGCCGAGGGCACGCACGTGCGCGCCTTCGATCGGCTGGGCGCGCGTCCGACCACGCACGGGATCCGCGCCGGCGTCCACTTCGCGGTGTGGGCGCCCAACGCGCAGCGCGTGAGCGTCGTCGGCGATTTCAACGGCTGGGACGGGCGCGTCCACCCGATGCGTGCGCTGGTCCCCTCCGGGCTGTGGGAGATCTTCCTGCCCGATCTCGGCGCCGGCGATCGCTACAAGTTCGAGGTGCTGACGTCGCGGCACGAGCTGGTGCTCAAGTCGGATCCCTGCGGCCGGTGCTTCGAGCGGCCGCCGCTGACGGCCTCGGTCGTGTGGCACGACGACGAGTTCACGTGGGGGGACCAGGAGTGGCTGAGCGCGCGGCGCCGGCGCGAGATGTGGGTGCGCGAGCCGATGTCGATCTACGAGGTGCACCTCGGCAGCTGGCGTCGCGACAGCGAGGGGCAGCCGTTGTCGTATCGGGCCCTGGCCGAGACGCTCGTGCCCTACGTCAAGACGATGGGTTTCACCCACATCGAGCTGCTGCCGGTGATGGAGCACCCGTTCACCGGGTCGTGGGGCTACCAGGTGATCGGCTTCTTCGCCCCGACCAGCCGGTTCGGGACGCCTGACGACTTCAAGTACTTCGTGGACGCCTGCCATCGCGCGGGCATCGGCGTGCTGCTCGACTGGGTGCCGGGACATTTTCCCAAGGACCAGCATGGCCTGGGCCGGTTCGACGGCACCTCGCTCTACGAGCACGCCGACCCGCGGCAGGGCGAGCACCAGGACTGGGGCACGCTGGTGTTCAACTACGGCCGCGCCGAAGTGCGCTCGTACCTGCTCAGCAACGCGCTCTACTGGATCGAGGAGTTCCACATCGACGGCCTGCGCGTGGACGCTGTCGCCTCGATGCTTTACCTCGATTATTCGCGCAAGGCCGGGGAGTGGGTGCCAAACGTGTTCGGCGGCCGCGAGAACATCGAGGCCATCGAGTTCCTGCGCGCCCTCAACCGGCTGATGGGCGCCGAGCATCCCGATGTGCCGCTCATCGCCGAGGAGTCCACGGCCTGGCCGGGGGTGAGCCGGCCGGTACACCTCGGCGGCCTCGGGTTCACCTACAAGTGGAACATGGGCTGGATGCACGACATGCTCGACTTCACGAAGCAGGATCCGGTCTATCGCCGCTATCACCACGACCGCATCACCTTCTCGCTGCTCTACGCGTTCACCGAGAACTTCATCCTGCCCTTCTCGCACGACGAGGTCGTCCACGGGAAGGGCTCGATGATCGCGAAGATGCCGGGCGATGCCTGGCAGAAGCACGCGACGCTGCGGGCGCTCTACGGCTACATGTTCACCCACCCGGGCAAGAAGCTGCTGTTCATGGGCGGCGAGATCGCGCAGTGGCGTGAGTGGAACCACGACGCGGCGCTCGACTGGGAAGCGCTGGCCGATCCGCGCCACGCCGGGATGCAGCGCTGGGTGCGCGACCTCAATGCCGCGTACGCGGCCGAACCCTCGCTCCATGAAGTGGACTTCGACGCGTCAGGGTTCGCCTGGATCGACTGTCACGACCAGGACAACAGCGTCATCTCGTTCGTGCGCCGGGCCCGCGACGCCGCTGATGCCACGGTGATGATCGTGAACTTCACCCCGATGGCGCGCCACGCCTACCGCATCGGCGTCCCCGCGGGCGGCGCCTACCGCGAGGTGTTGAACAGCGACGCCGAGGCCTACGGCGGCAGCAACGTCGGCAACGGCGGCCTGATCGCCGCCGTGCCGGAGCCGTCGCACGGCTATCCCCATGCCGTCAGCCTGGTCGTGCCGCCACTCGGGTTCCTGCTGCTCAAGCCCGCAGAACGATCCGTTCCGGCGAATTCCGATCCACGCGCTTGAAGGGTGGCGGGGGAGGGGTGTTCGAATTCGAACCCCCGCGTCTCGCGATCAGGCACCCGCTGAACCGCGCCCCTCCGATTCGCACCACACCCACCCCGTCCCCTCACCCGGCACGAGACTTCCGCGTCGCCCAGGCCGGCGGCATGTCGTTCGCATAGTCGAGGCCGTCAGCGAGCTGCCGCGATTCGGCTTCGACCAGCGTCGATTGGGACCGCCGCCCGGCTGGCGGTGGTCGACAGCGCCGATCCAGGGACGACATGCGTGAAATCAGGGACGGGTTTGCGAATCAGCTCCGTGACCGCTCCGCCGTTGCCCTTGACCCTGCTCCGCGGGGCGTCGATAGTGCCCGCATGGAGCCACGAACCGGCATCGTGCGGCCTCGCATCATCTTCGGTGTCGCCACAGCTCTGGGCTTCTTTTCCGGCTTCCAGGGCTTCTACTACGTCTCGACGTTCACCGACTGGCCGGCGTCGCTGCCGTTCCTGCTCGCGCTGAACCTGGGCTACTGGTACTCGTGGGCCTGCCTGACACCGGCCATTCTCTGGCTCTCGCGCTGGGCGCCGCTCGAGCGCGAGACGTGGCGGCGCGCGGTCGCGGTGCACGTCCCGGGCGTCTTCGTCGCCACCACGCTCCACATCGCACTGACCGTGGCCTCGCAGACGGTGACGGTGTGGATCGTCGGGCTGGAACAGCGCTCGTGGCAGCAGGAAGCGCAGCGCATGTTCTTCAACCACTTCGACTGGGAGATGATGACCTACTGGGCCATCGTCCTGCTCAGTCACGCCCTGCGCTACCACGGCGAGGCGCGCGACCGCGCCCTGCGCGAGAGCCAGCTGGAGACGCGGCTGGTCGAGGCGCAGCTGCAGGCGCTGCAGCGCCAGTTGCAGCCGCACTTCCTGTTCAACACGCTCAACACCATCTCGGCGCTCATGCACCGCAACGTCGATGCGGCGGACAACATGATCGCCCGGCTCAGCGACCTGCTGCGCCTCTCCCTGCAGACCGTCGGCGTGCAGGAGGTGCCGCTGAAGCAGGAGCTCGACTTTCTGTCCAAATACCTGGAAATCGAACAAACGCGATTCCGGGATCGTCTGACCGTGGTATTCGCCGTCGAGCCGGATACCCTCGACGCCCTGGTCCCCAACCTGATGCTGCAGCCGCTCGTTGAAAACGCGATCAAGCACGGCATCGGGCCCAAGCCGACGCCGGGCCTCATCGAGATCCGGACCCGGCGGGCCGGCAGCCTCCTCGAGGTCGAAGTGCGCGACGACGGCGTCGGGCTGTCGGCGGCCCGCCTGACCGACTTCAACCGCGGGGTGGGCCTGGCGAATACGCGGTCGCGGCTCCAGCATCTGTATGGTTCGTCGCATCGCTTCGAGTTCCGGCAGCCGCCCGGCGGCGGGCTGTCCGTGCTGATCGCGGTTCCGCTCGTGGAGATTGCCGAGGCGGCGGCCCCTGACCTGGCGGAGGGAGTGGCGTGAGCAAGATCCGAACGATGGTGGTGGACGACGAGCCCGTCGCGCGCGAGCGCATCGTCGGGCTGCTGCAGCAGGAAAAGGACATCGAGCTGGTCGGCGAGTGCGCGGACGGGGCGCAGGCGGTCAGCGCCATCCAGGCGCAGCATCCCGACCTGGTGTTCCTGGACGTGCAGATGCCGGTGTGCGACGGCTTCGGCGTGATCCAGCAGGTGGGCGCCGAGCGGATGCCGCCGGTGGTCTTCGTCACGGCCTACGACGAGTACGCCCTCAAGGCCTTCGAGGTGCACGCCATCGACTACCTGCTGAAGCCGTTCGGGCGGGACCGCTTCCAGCAGACGCTGCAGCACGCCCGCGAGCATCTCGAACGCCGCCGCGCCGGCGATCTCGGCCGCCGCCTGCTGGCGCTGGTGCACGATCTCAAGCCGGAGCCGCAGAAGCTCGATCGGCTGGTCGTCAAGTCCGGCGGCCGTGTCTTCTTTTTGCGCACCGACGAACTCGACTGGATCGAGGCGGCCGGCAATTACGTCCGCCTGCACCTGGGCGAGGACGCCCACTTGTTCCGGGAGACGATGAACAACATGGAAGGGCGGCTCGACGGCCGCCGGTTCGTCCGCATCCACCGTTCCCGCATCGTCAACACCGACCGGATCAAGGAGCTGCAGCCCTGGTTCAACGGCGAATATGTCGTCGTGCTGCAGAACGGGACCCGGCTGACGCTCAGCCGCGGCTATCGCGAGAAGCTGCAGGAGCGGCTGGGCAAAGCGTTCTGATCGGGAGTAACCTGTCAGGGCAGGAGCCCTTATGGCCGACCGCGAGCATCACGGCGAGAAGGAGCTGGCGACGTTCATCCGCGCCGGGGCGGAGCGCCGGCCGGAGCAGGCCTACGGCGATTACTTCCGCGGCAAGAGCGCGTCGTGTGCCCTGGGGGCGGCCTACGAGGGCATGTACCGGCTGCCGCGGCAGATGGACGGCGCCCATCCGACGAAGGACCTCGAGTGGTTCTTCGACTGTCTCGAAGGCACCGTTCGGCGGTGCCCCATGGAGGGCTGCAAGAAGAAGCTCGTGCTCTCGGCGATCATCGTCCATCTGAACGACGAGCACCGCTGGTCGCGCGAGCAGATCGCGACGTGGCTGGAGTCGATCAACGGCAAGCCGAACGGCGCCGCCGCACCGCCGCCCGGGGCGCCGCCCGCGGCGCCGCACGACTGAAGCCGCCTCACGCGTCCCGCAGCGCGCGGATGGGATCGATGCGCGTCGCCCGGCGGCTCGGGACGTAGCTGGCCGCCAGGACGACCACCGCCAGCGCGGCGATCCCGGCAGCCAGCGCGATCGGATCGAGGGGACCGACGCCGTAGAGCGCCGTCCGCGCCAGCAGCCCGAGACCCACCGACAGCAGCATGCCGGCGATGACGCCCGGCACGGTCGTGGCCAGCGTCTGGCGCACGACGAGACGACGTACGTCGCCGGCCCGCGCGCCGAGTGCCATCCGCACGCCGATCTCCCGGCGGCGCAGCTCGACGAACCACGACACCAGGCCGAAGAGCCCGACGGCGCTGAGCAGCAGCGCGACGACGCCGAGCAGCGCCGCCGCCGCCGCGGCCGCCCGCGTCGGCAGCAGGTCGATCGCGAGATGATCGTCGAGCGTCCGCGGAAAGAAGCCGACGAGGCCGGGGCCGACCTCGTCGAGGCCGGCCTGCAGTCCGCCCAATGCCGCGTGCGGATCGCCCGCTGTCCGCGCCAGCAGCGCGAGGCCGAGAGCCGGCGGCGTGGGCCGGTAAAGATGCGGCCGGGGCGGGTCGCTGAGCGAGCGGTACTTCGAGTCGCGCGCCACCCCGATCACGCGCAGCGCCGCCTCCGGCGCCGACACGTAGAGCAAGCGGTCCAGTGCGTCGCCGCCGGGCCACAGCCGCGCCGCCAGCGTTTCGTTGACGATGACCACGGCGGCCCCGTCCGCGCCTTCCTGCTCGCTGAACGCCCGGCCCCTGAGAATCGGCAGGCCGATCGTCTCGAAGTAGCCGCTGGTCGCCAGATAGAACGAGACGTCGCCGACCCAGCCGGTCTCCGTTGACGCGCGCACCTGGACGCCGGGCGTGGAGGGATCCACCGGCGCGCGGCTCGACATCGCCGCCCGGCGCACGCCCGGTGTGGCTTCGGCCCGGCGCAGCGCCTCGCGTGCCAGCGCGGCGCGCTCGTCCGCGGACAGGCCGGACGGCTCGCGGTCGAAGTCCATGGCGACCAGGCCGCCGCGCGAGAAGCCGAGGTCGCTGTCGGCGAGCGCCATCAGGCTTTGCGTGAACAGCGCGGCGCCGACCACCAGGGCGAGCGACAGTCCGACCTGCGCCGCCACCAGCAGCCGCCGCAGGCGGCTCACCGCGGTGCCGCCACCCGCCCGCACGTCTCCTGCGCGCATGGCATCGGAGAGGTCGGTGCGGGCCGCCCACAGCGCCGGGCCGAGGGCGAGCAGCATCCCGGCCGCCATGCCGGCCACGACCACCAGCGCGACCAGGGGGAGGTCGAGCGGCAGGTCGAGGCGCAGCGCGAGCGTCGGCAACAGCGCGATCTCGGCGAGCTGGGCGCGTGCCCACACGTACACCGCGACGGCGAGGGCGGCGCCGGCGAGTCCGAGCGCGGCGCCCTCCAGCACCTGGCGCCGAACGATGGCGGTCCGGCCCGAGCCCATCGACAGATGAATCGCCACGTGCCGCCGGGCGCCGGCCGCGCGCGCGAGCAGGACGCCGCCGACATTCGAGGCCGCAGTGGCGAGGATCAGCAGGCCGAGGCCGGCAAGAATCCCCGCCAGCCGCCCCACGATCGTGCGCTGGTTTCCGGTCAGCACGGTGGCGGCTGCGGTCTGCAGCCGGCGCTCGCGCCAGGACTCGGGATGCCGTCGCGCCAGGTCCGCGGCCGCCGCGTCGAGGCGACCCTGAACTTCTGCCAGGCCCCGCGCCGGCAGCGCGAAGGCGGTGAACCAGCGGTTGTCGAGGTCGGTGCGCCAGCCCGGATTCAACACCGCGTCGGCGTGCGCGCTCGTAATCCAGGCATCGACGCTGGCGCCGAGGAAGCTCGACGATCCGAGCGCGCGCGACACGCCCACCACCGTGTACGGCTGGCGGTTCAACTCGACGGTCCGGCCGAGGGCGGTGGGGGCCGCGTCGAATCGCGAACGCCAGAATGGCTCCGAGATCACGGCCACCGGCGGCGCCGCGGCTTGGTCGTCGGCGCCGAGCAGGCCGCGTCCGATGATTGTCCGGGTGCCGGTCACCGCGAAGTACCGTCCGTCCACGACCTCGGCCATCGTCTGCAGGTCGGTCCCGAGGGTCCGTAACACGACGGGCTGCATGTTCACGGCGGTCACCTCCGCCGCGTCCGCGAGGTGCTCGCGGATCACCTGCAGCTCGGGGTAGGCGAGCCGCAGTCTCGAGCCCCCTTCGCGCTCCTGCACGGCGATGCGGCGCAGCGCCTCGCCATGCGTCGCGCTGACCTCGCGGAAGAGCAGCGTCTGCGCGAGGCCGGCGGTGAGCAGCAGCGCGAGGAGGCCGGTCGAGAGCATCGCGGCCGCGCCGGCCGCCGGCAGCGCACCGCGGCGCAGGCCGCGACCGACGAGCCGCAGATCCCGGGTGAGGATCGGGATCTGGTCGGGCAGCCGGGCGAGAGGCGCGGCCAGGTAGGCCGCGAGGAGGGACGCGGCCTCCCGCGTCAGCCACCAGCGTGCGCGCGCCCTCGACTGGCGCCGCCGCACGTCCGCGTAGTCCTCGTCGAGATCGCGCACCAGCTCCGCTGCGCGCCGCCGCGGGGCCACGCGCCGCACCAGCCAGGCGACGCCGGGAGGCAGCGCGCTCACGTTTCGCCCAGCACGGGTTCGAGGCCCGCGCGCAGACCCTCGACCGCCGCCAGCGCCCGCCGCACCGCGCGCAGCCCGCGGGGCGATACGCGATAGGCCCGCCGCGGCCGGCCGCCGCGCCCGGCGTCGGCGTCGGCGGCCTGCGACACGAGCAGGCGCTTGGCCTCGAGGCGGTCGAGCGTGACGTACACCGCGCCGCGCGCGACCGGACGGCGGGCGCGGCGCTCGATGGTGGCGCGCACCGCCGGCGGATGCGCGGCGTCGCCGAGGTGCAGGACGGCGAGCAGGACGAGCACCTCGAATTCTCCGAGCGGTCCAGCCATGCCGACATTGTTAGCACTCGCGGTCAGCCTTGTCAACAACGTTGGCATGCTCGGTTCTTGCCCGCGCGCTCCCGCCGCACTACGATGCCGCTGCCCGGCCGAAGCCGGCGTCATCCCGCCGGCGGTTCGGCACAAGGAGCGATATGAAGCGTGTGGCTCGGGTCGTCGCCACGGTCGTCGTGGCGCTCGTCGCGATCGTTGTCCTCGCCGGCGCCGTCGGCTGGGCGCTGCCGGTCGGCCACACCGCGTCGGTGAGTCTCGGGGTCAGCGCGCCGCCGCAGCAGGTCTACGACCTTGTCGCCGACGTCGCCGCGTATTCCGCCTGGTGGCCCGAGGTCTCGCGTGTCGAGGTGCTGCCGCGCGAGGACGGCCGCCCGCGTTTCCGCCAGCACACCAGCAGCGGACCCCTGGTGATCGAGGTCGTGGACGCGGTGCCGCCGGCCCGCTTGGTGACGCGCATCGCCGACCCCGACCAGGCGTTCGGCGGGACCTGGACGACGACCATCGAGCCCGCGGGATCGGGCGGCAGCCGCGTGACGGTCACCGAGCGCGGCGAGATCTACAACCCCTGGTTCCGTGTCCTGTCGCGCTTCGTCTTCGGCTACACGGCGAGCCTCGAGGACTTCCTCGGGGCATTGGGCCGGCGGCTGCCCGGATAGCGCCTGCTCTCCGCGCCACCAGACCTCGCGCCCGCTCCGCCGGCAGACGCCACACCGGCGAATGCCGGCAGGCGGCCCCTGCGAAGCGTCCCTGGGCAAAAAGAAAGAGGCGGGACCGTTGGAACGATCCCGCCTCTCCTGCCGGCGCTGTCGCGCCGGCGCCACCGTGCCGAGTTTTACAGGCCGAGCCGGACGCCGAACCGGAGGATGCGCGGGCTCAGGTTCGAGCCGAGCACCCGGAAGGTCGTCGCCGCGGCGTTGCGCTCACGCGTGATCTCGGTGTTGCTGTTGAACACGTTGAACAGGTCCATCGTGAACTGGAAGGTGCCGCGATCGCCGAAGCGCGCGTTCTTGGCCCAGCGCAGGTCCACGTTCCACAGGTTCTCGAAGCGCTGCGCATCGAGTTCCGGGGTGACCAGGATGCGCGTCGTCCCCTCGCGGCCGAGCGACTGGTTGAGGAAGTACGGGTAGGGCGTGCCCTGCTTGCCGAACACGTTGCCCGCCACTTCCATCTCCCACGGCAGCTGGTAGACGCCGTTGACGTTGAAGCTCCAGCGCTGGTTGACGAACACGTCGCCCGAACCGCTGCCGGCGCTGCGCGGCGCCCACTGGCCGCCATCGGTCAGCGGGAAGATGTCGCTGCGCGTCGGGTTGCCATTCTCGCTCACCGGCACCATCCCGTCGTCATAGCCCTCGGTCGGGTTGTTCCAGGCGGTGGCCAGGCGCATCTGCCAGCGGTTGGACATGCGCTTGGTCATCGACAGCTCGATGCCGTTGAACATCGTGTAGTAGCCGTCGAAGTTGGTGAGGAACCGTCCGCCGCCGTTGGCCCCGACGATCGCGCCGTCAGGCTGGAAGAGCGGCAGGTTGTACGCGACGCCGTCCGGCGTCGTGCCGGCGAGCGTGCCGAACTGCGCCCAGTCGGCGGTGGTGATGCCGATGAACGGAACATCGGGTGGTTGGTGACCCGGCCGTAGGTGTAGTTCACCTGCAGCGCCAGGTTGGGAATCAGCTCGCGATCGAGGCCGACGATGAAGCCGGTGCTCGACGCGGCCTTGAGGTCGGGATCGATCCGGTTCGCGGACGACACCGAGGTCGGGTTCGCGGTGTTGAAGCCGCCGCCCGAGGCGAGCAGCGGCTGGTTGACCTGCACTTCGTTGGTCTGCGCCAGGTGATCGCCGTTGAGGTCGATCCACGGATACTCGACCCAGCCGGCGGCCGAGCTCGGGTTGGCGTAGCCGATGAAGGTGCCGACCGCGGTCAGCTGGCCGGCGTTGCGGCTGAAGCTGGCGCGGAGGATGGTCTTGCGCGCCTCGTCGAGCGCGTAGGTCATGCCGATGCGCGGGGTCAGGTCGTTCCAGTGGAACGGCGGCGTCGTAGCCGGCGAACTCGATGCCGGGCACGAGATTCGGGAACGCCGAGTTCGACTGGGTATTGCTCGCCAGCGCCTCGCCCCACTGGCGGTCGTAGCGCAGGCCGAGATCCAGCGTCAGGCGGTCGAACGAGACCGTGTCGCCGATGTAGAAGTTGAGGTACTGCGCGCGGTTGGTCCCGGCGCCCTCGCGGTAGACGCGGGCGCGGAAGTTGGTCGCGCTGTTCTCGTAGGCGACGATCCCGTTACCGGGGTACAGCGTCTGCGAGAAGATGTCGGTCTTGCGCCAGCCGCCGCCGAACTTGAAGTCGTGCGTGGCGTTGCCCAGGCTCTTGAAGTAGTTGCTGTCGACGTTGACCGTGTGCTGCGGCCGGGCGAAGAAGTTGCCGTTGGTCGAGCCGTAGGTCTGCCCGGTGAGCGGGCTGATGCCCATCTGCTCGGTGAACGGGCCGATCGAGTTCAGCGTGAACCCGGTGTTGTAGTAGGCGTACTTGCCGGAGAGGAACCAGTTGCTGCTCATCACCCGGTTGTCTTCCAACTTCCACAGGCCGTGCAGCGGGTTGTCGGTGTAGTAGTTGCCCTGATCCCAGCGCGCCGAAGCCGGCTCGAACAGCGCGTTGCCCGGCGCCCGGCCGTTCTTGATCTTGTCGCCGTTGAAGAACAGGAAGTTGACCATGTCCTTGCTGGTCGCCTGCCAGTTCACCTTGGCGTTGTAGGTCTTCAGGATGGTGCGGTCGGTGCCGCGCGCCGACTGGCGATACAGGCGGATGTCCTGCTGGCCGATCGAGCCCCAGAAGAACAGCCGGTCCTTGACCGCCGGGCCGCCGAAGTCGACGCCGACGTCGGTGATCTGCTGATTGTGGTCGGCGGTGTCCGCCGTGACGCCGCGCGCCAGCAGCTCGTCGGGCACGTTGGTGGCCTCGAGCTCCTCACCGGTGTAGTAGCCGCGCGCCGTGCCGCGGAACTGGTTGGTGCCGCGCTTGACGACGAAGTTGAGCCCGACGCCGCCGGTAGCCTGACGAATGTCGTTGCCGCCGGTCGAGATCTGGATTTCGTCGAACGCGTCGTAGTCGAAGTAGGTCGGCGACGCGCCGTTGGTCGCCATGTCCGTGATCGGCACGCCGTCCATCGTCCAGACAGCGTCACCCTGGCGCGAGCCCTTGGCAACGAACGAGGACTGCTGGCCGGTCTCGTTGCCGGCGATGTTGACGCGGTCGAGCGAGACGCCCGGGACCGTGCGCAGCAGCGCCCACGGGTCACGGGAGTTCGGCACGCGGCTCAGCTCGTCCTGCGTGAAGTTGGTGGCCGTGCCCATGGCCTTGGCGTCGATGACCGGCGACTCGCCGGTGACGGTGACGGTTTCCTGCACGGTGGCGAGGTTCAGCGTCATCGGCAGCGCCACGCTCTGGCCCACCGCTACGACGACGCCCTCTCGGATGACGGTCTGGAAGCCCTGGAGATTCGCCGTCACGGTGTAGGTCCCGGGGGGGACGTTCAAGAAGCGGTACTGCCCGTCGCCCTCGGTGACATAGGTCTGGGTCGGGCCGTTCCCTGCGAGCGTCACGGTGACGCCAGGAAGGACCCCTCCCTGCGCGTCGCGCACTGCGCCGGACACGCTGCCGCTTTGGACCTGCGCGCTGGCCACGCCAGCCGTGGCGACGCACAGAGCCAGCGCCAGCATCCAGAATCGAGCTCTCATTCGTTTCCTCCTAGTCCGGCCGGGGAGCCGGACCAAACGCCGCCAGCAAAAGGGCGACGATTCCTTCAACACCCACGTTGCGCCGGGTACAAGACAGCCCTGTCCCGTGACAGGTCAGCTGGTCTTATGAGCATCCCGCGTACCAGCCGGGTTGCACGCGGGAATCACTGAAAGCTTAGGGAATTCGATAGGCCGATGGCCCCACCCGGCGCCGGATCCAAACAGTTGGAGTGATGAAAGTCAAAAAACCGTGACGGGGGCCGGGAATAGGGATGAACCGCACGAACCGGCCACCCGTGCGGGGGTCCCGACCACCCGTCCGCCGGGACGCCGGTGGGGATGAAAAACCGGAACGGCGGTACATGAAAAAAGGTGGGACCGCACGCGCGGTCCCACCCTGCCTTTCGACCGGCGCCAGGCCGGCCCGGCGCCTTACCAGTCGAACTTCACGCCGAACTTCGCGATGCGCGGTCCCAGCACCGTCGTCGCCTTCTCGAAGGCCGGACCCGAGCGCCAGTTGATGTTGACCGCGGTGTTCGAGTTGAGGGCGTTGAACAGGTCGAAGAACAGCCCCACTCGGGCGTTGGAGGCCAGCGGCACCTGCTTCTCGACGCGGAAGTCGAGGACGGTGACCGTGTCCTGCCGGCGCGTGCCGATCGGCTCGACCAGGAACAGCTGCGCGCCGTAGTTCATCGTTGCCTGGATGAAGCGGCCGTAGGGCGCGCCGCTCTGCGTCTTGAGCACGGGCGTCACGCGCAGGCCCCAGCCGGCGTCGAGCGTGCCGCTGAGCTTCGCGTTCCAGTTGGTGTAGTCGTTCTCGGTCCGTTCGTTGGGGTTGAGCGGATAGCTGCCGAAGAACGAGAAGTTCTGCACGATGGTGCCGATGCGGTTGTTGAAGTAGTTGTTGCCGAACTCCTGCGCCCAGGTGTACGAGACCGACGCGTTCATCGACCAGCGGTTGCTGTAGCGCTTGTTGGCCGAGACCTCGAACGTCTTGTAGGTGCCCTCGTAACCGTCGATGTTCGTCGACAGGTTGTTCGACCCGCGGCTGGTGTCGTCGAGGTTGAACGCCGCGATTGCCGGCCCGTCGTCGCCATTGCCGGCGACGCCGTCGGGGCCGGGATCGGCCACCGAGACCGGCACGTTGAAGGCGCCGAAGGGCCGCAGCGCGTTGATCTGCTGCCAGCCGTTGGTGTCCTTCTTCCACACGAACCCGACGCGGACGCCGAGGTCGGTCATCAGCGCCCGCTCGACGAACGCCGACGCCTCGTCGGTATAGGCGTTCTCGAGGTCGGGATCGATCGACGCGTTGGCCACGCCGCCGAACTGAATCGTCGGCGCCGATCCGACCTGCTCGCCCTCCTGGAAGACGCGGTCGCCGTTGAGATCGTTCCACGGCCACTCCGCGTACTGGGTGCTGGTGTTGGGATTGACCGAGTCGGCCAGGTTGACGCCGGGGTTGAAGTAGAAGCGTCCGTAGTTGCCCTTGAGGACGGTGCGCCCGTCGCCGGTCAGGTCATACGTCGCCCCGAACCGCGGGGCGATGTGGTTGAACGCCACCACTTCCGAGACAGCGGCGAAACTCAGCGCCGACGGCACGAAACGCCCGGCCGGCAGCGACTGCTCGGGCAGCCACACACGGTAACGGTCGAAGCGCGCGCCGAGGTTGAGCGTCAGGCGGTTGATCGTCCAGGTGTCGGTGATGAACAGGCTGCTCGTGGCCAGCGCGTTCCAGCTGTCCGAGTTGTTGGTGAGGCGCACGGTCACCGGCGTGGTCGCCGACAACGGGCCGGTGAGCGGACCGTTGACCAGGTGGACGACGTTGTCGGTGTAGTACGAATTCCACAACGTCTCGCCCTTCTCGTCGAGATACTCGCCGCCGATCTTCAGGTTGTGCGACCCGCCGAGGAAGGCGTCCTTGAAGTAGGTGAGGGCGCCCGTGTACTGGTTGCGGCGCCGGCGCAGCTCCCAGTCGCGGCCGCCGCCGAGCACCTGGCTGGTGCTCAGCGACTCGTAGCGGAGGTCGCCGGTGTTGCTATCGAGCCCGAAGTTGTAGCCGAACTGGCCGGCACGGACCTCGGCGAACATGTTCTGGCCGATGGTGCCGTTCCACTCGCCCTTGAACACCCAGCTCGGCGAGGCCTGCAGCACCGTCGAGTCGGCCGTGATGTGGACCGGAGCCGGGAAGCGGACGCTGTCGGTCCGGTTCGGCTGCTCCTTGGTGCCGTGCTGGAGGTAGCCGATGAACTTGTTGTTCTGATTCAGCTGGTAGGTGGCCTTGCCGGTGTAGTTCACCAGCTTGGTATTGAACGGGGTGCCGTCGAGGAACGAACCGGCGGGCGGTGCCGCCACCGAGTTCTGCTGGTTCAGATACGCGAAGTGGCCCCACACCCGGTTCGGCACGATTGGGCCGCCGACGCCGAGGTTGAAGTTCTTGTAGCTGGCCAGCCGGTTGCCGTCCGGGCGAA
Source organism: uncultured Acidobacteriota bacterium (assembly GCA_963707795.1). GTDB lineage: Bacteria > Acidobacteriota > Vicinamibacteria > Vicinamibacterales > UBA2999 > JACCSI01. The sequence goes on from OY970174.1 coordinate 5,151,581, forward strand.
TGACGTGCGCCAGGTCGCCAGGACCCTGGATGACCTGATCCTCGTCCAGGTTCCGGCCCTGGATGTCCTCGTTCTCGTAGTCGAAGTAGAGGTTGATCGACGGGCGGTTGCCGCCGCTCTTGCCGACGAACTGGGTCAGCACGCCCGAATTGGGCATCTCGGCGGAGTTGCCGGCCGCGCCGATGAAGACTTCCTCGAAGGACCCGTAGTCGAGATAGAAGCCGGCCGCCGCCGTGCCCTCGGTGGTGTTGATGCCTTCGATGAGCGGCCGATTCTGGCCGGAGTAGCCGTAGGCGAAATAGGTGGTCTGCGTCCCGGCAGTGCTGCCGCCGACGTCCACCCGGTTCAGCGTCACCGACGGTGTCGTCGCCAGCAGCGACCACATGTCACGCGCGTTGGGCAGTGACGACAACATCTGCTGGTCGAAATTGGTCTGCACGCGCGTCGCCGTGGTGTCGACCACCGGCGATTCGCCGCTGACGACGATGGTTTCCTGGACCGACGCGACGCCGAGCTGCACGTTCACCTGGGCGTTGAAGCCGAGGGTGATGCGGATGCCGTCGCGGACCACGTTCTGGAAGCCGGAGAGCTCGAACGCGAGCTTGTACTCGCCCGGAGGCACCGAGGGGAAGCGGTAGATGCCCGCTTCGTTGGTGACCGCGGTGAGGACGCCGATCTGCGCCGGGCTGGTGGCCGTGACCGTCACCCCGGGCAGCGTCCCGCCCTGCGCGTCCATGACCTCGCCGCTGATGCTGCCGGTCGAGCTCGCGCCGCCGCCCTGCGCGAATGCGGGTCCGGCCGCGAGCACCATGCCGGCGGTCAGAGCCCAGACGAACTTGCGCCAACGATTCATGCAAACCTCCTGACAAGCGAACGTTACGACCCGGCCGATCCCGCGATCGCGCGACCGACCGTCGTCGCACCGTTCTGGAACGACGAGTTCTGGTGTCCGGCACCGGGATCGAACGGGTGTGCGGGAATGACGGTCCCGGTGTCGAACGGCTTGCACTCAGCAAGGGCAATGCCCGCGACCGGTGCGCGTCACGTTCCGACGCGCGAGGGACAGACCGCGCGTGCGGTGTGACGAAGCGCACCGGTGCGGGATGCGGCCGCGATCGGCGAGCGCGCGTACTTCAACGCGGTGAAGCTCGATCCGAAGCGCCGGATTCCGGGTGGGACGAGCGGCGGGGCGGTGCGGGCGCTTACGCCAGCAGCAGCGGCAGCGCCGTGACGATCGAGGCGCCGAGCGCGATCGCGGTGGCGAGCAGGCAGACGACGGCCATCACGATGTGATCGACGCGTTCCGGCTTGAGCGGATCGAGCAGCACGCCCACGAGGTAGCCGCCGGCGAACCCGCCGGCGTGCGCGTAGTTGTCCACCCCGGGAAAGATGAGGCCGAAGATGCCGAGGAACAGCGCGTACTGCAGGCTCGACTGCGAGACGTGGCTGCTGCCGGTGCGACGCCCGTGATAGACGAGGGCGCCGAGCAGGCCGAAGATCGGCGCCGAGGCGCCGACGGTGAACCCGGCGCCGCGGAAGAAGAACGGCGCGTTCGCCAGGTAGACGCCGGCGAGCGTGCTGAGCGCGAATCCGGTCACCCCGGAGATCGTATAGATGACGACCATCCGCGCCGGGCCATACAGATCGGCCACGGCCGGCGCGAGCTGGCGGATCCACAGCACGTTGAACAGGACGTGCAGCACGCCGGCGTGCAGCCAGCCCGCCGTCAGCAGCGTCCACCAGCGCCCGTAGGCGACGACCGGCAGCGCGCCGCTCGCCCCGAGCAGGAACAGGATCTCGGTGCTCGGCGACAGCATCGCCTGGATGCCGCTGCGCGACAGCAGGAGCGAGAGCACGTAGAGCGTGATCGTCGCGCCGACGACGAGCGGGGCGAAGCCGAAGTCCTGGCCGAGCGCGCGCAGCACCGGCGCATAGCCCCACATGCCGGGATTGCGCCGGCCGCAGTTGTCGCAGCGCGGATCGTTGACCCCGACCAGCACGCCGCACGACGGGCAGACGACCGATCCTTCGGTCTTGCGCTTGGGGAACACCGGCCCATGATACTTGAGCCGTTCGCGCGGCCCCCAGCGGCGCGCAGGCCGGGGCGCCGGCGCGGCGCCGCGCTACGCGACCCAGACGGTCTTGATGTTGACGAACTCCTTGATGCCGTAGGCCGACAGCTCGCGCCCGTAGCCGGACTGCTTGATGCCGCCGAACGGCAGGCGCGCATCGGAGCGCACGAAGCCGTTGACGAAACAGTTGCCGGCGTCGAGGTCGTCGGCGGCCACCCGCGTGCCGCGCGCGACGTCTCGGGTGAACACGGCGGCGCCCAGCCCGAAGGGCGAATCGTTGGCCACGCGCAGCGCCTCGGCTTCGCCGTCCACGGCGATGATCGCCGCCGCCGGCCCGAACAGCTCCTCGTCGTACGCCGGCATGCCCTTGCGGACGCCGGCGAGCACCGTCGGCGGATAGAAGGCGCCGGGTCCGGCCGGCGCCCGGCCGCCGACCAGCGCGCGGGCGCCGCGATCGATGCTCTCGCGCACCTGCCGATCGAGCGCGTCGCGCAGGTCGACGCGCGCCTGCGGTCCGACGTCCACCCCGGTCAGCGGGTCGCCCATCGACTTCTGCTGCATGAGGTCGGCAAACCGTCGTTCGACCTCGCCCGCCCGCGCCGTGGTGCAGATGAAGCGCTTGGCCGCGACGCAGCTCTGGCCGGAGTTGATCAGGCGCGAGTTCACGCAGATGGCAATCGCGGTGTCGAGGTCGGCATCGTCCAGCAGCACGTAGGGATCGCTGCCGCCGAGCTCGAGGACCGTCTTCTTCAGCGCCTGCCCGGCCCGCGCCGCGACGCTGCGGCCGGCCGGCGTGCTGCCGGTCAGCGTCACCGCCGCCACGCGCGGATCGTCGATGAGCGCCGCCACGCGATCGGAGCCGACCCGCAGCGTCCGGAACAGCCCCGCCGGCGCCCCGGCAGCGGCCAGGATCTCCTCGATGGCCAGCGCGCAGCCGGTCACGTTGGACGAGTGCTTGAGCACGCTCGCGTTGCCGGCGAGCAGCGCCGGGGCGAGGTAGCGGAACGCCTGCCAGAACGGAAAGTTCCACGGCATCACGCCGAGGACGACGCCCAGCGGACGGAAGGTGACGAAGCTGCGTGAGGCATCGGTGGCGATCTCTTCGTCGGCGAGCAGGGTGGCGGCGCGATCGGCGAAGTACACGCAGGTGGCGGCGCATTTCTCGATCTCGGCCAGGCCCTGCGCCAGCGGCTTTCCCATCTCCAGCGCCATGAGTCGCGCGAGCTCGTCGGTGCGGGTCCGCAGCTCCGCCGCCGCGGCATGCAGAACCGGGGCGCGATCGGCAATCTCCAGCCGCCGCCACCCTTCGTAGGCGGCCGCGGCCGCGGCCAGCGACGCGTCGATCTCGGCGGCGGACATCTCGTCGTAGGCGGCCAGCCGGGCGCCCGTGGTCGGATTGATCGAAACCAGGCTCATGTCGCCTTCGTTTATGGCCGATCAGCGTTCGCGAAGTCCAGCGACCCCGACGGCGAAGCACACGGCGCCGAAGCCGAGCAGGATGCCGCACGGCAGAACCATCTCCGCCAGGGTGAAGCCGCGCCAGAGCGCGCCCTCGATGGCGAGAATCGCCCACTTGATCGGGCTGGCGTGGCCGGCCGTCTGCATCCACCCCGGCATCACGAACTGCGGCATCATCGCGCCGCCGAACAGCGCCATCGGCATCAGCACCGCCCAGCCGGCGCCGCCCACCGCCTGTTCGGTCTTGCCCAGCCCGGCCACCATCATCATGAACCCCACGAAGCCGGCCGCCGCGCTGATGCAGGCCAGCGCCAGCAGCGCCACCGACGACGGCCGCAGGCCGAACCCGCCGATGCCGATGGTCAGCAGGATGACCTGCACCAGCAGGATCGCCAGGACGCAGGCGAGCGCCTTGCCGCCCAGGATCTCGGCGCGGCGAAGCGGCGCCATCTGCAGGCGCACGAACGTCCCGTGCACCCGCTCGCTCACCAGGCCGATGGCGAAGGTCATGACGCAGCCGATGATGCCCCACACGATGCCCTGCGGAAACGTGATGGCGAAGCCGCTCGACGGCCCGGACGGCTCGCGCACCAGCGCCGTCTTCGTAATCGCGAGCGGCTGCCAGCCGGCCGCGGCGACACGAGCCTGCACATCCTGCATCGCATGCCTGGTCAGCAGCCCCTCGATCAGCGACGCCTCGGCCTGGCGCGCCGGGTCGTGCCCGACCTCCAGGCGGCGCGGCTCGCCGGCGAACAGCCGGGTGGCACCGAACCCCGGCGCGATCGCGACGTACGCCGATCGCACGCCGCGGCGGACCATGACCTCGGCATCGGCACGCGTCGCGCGGTCGAGGACGAACTCGCCCGATGCTGTCAGCGTCGCGACGAAGGCGCGCGACCCCTCGCTGTCGTCCTCGTCAACCAGTACGACGCGCAGCGACGGCGGCGCCGACTGGCTCTGCCCGGCGAAGACGACCCCGAACAGGATGGCCACGATGATCGGCCAGACGAACGTGAAGAAGAGGCCGGAGCGGACGCGAAAGAGGATGCGGAGGTCCTTGCGCGCCAGCGCCATGATGCGCATCATCAATCTCTCAGCCGCCGCCCGGTCAGCTGCAGGAAGACCTGTTCGAGCGTCGGCTGCTCCATGTGAAACGTGGCGATTGTGGCGGTGGCTGCCAGGCGATTGAGATCGGCCAGCGGATCGTCCGTCTCGGCGCGATGCTCGCCGCGATCGGTCTGGGCGACGAGCGTCGGCCGAGCCCCGTGCGCCGCCAGCAGCTCCGGCACCGTCCCCAGCGCGAGCAGTCGCCCGTGATCCACGATCGCCACGCGGTCGCACAGCCGCGCCGCTTCCTCCATGTAGTGCGTGGTGTAGATCACGGTGCGTCCGAGGCGCTTCAGCGCGAGGATGTTCTCGAAGATCTGATGGCGCGACTGTGGATCGACGCCGACGGTCGGCTCGTCGAGCAGGATGAGCGCCGGGTCGTGCACCAGGGCTGCCGCCAGGTTGAGCCGCCGCTTCATGCCGCCGGAATAGGTCTGCACCCGGCTCCCGGCGCGCTCGGTCAAGCCGACGAAGTCGAGGCTCCAGCGGACGCGATCGGCGAGCGCGGCGCCGCCGAGCCCGTAGATTTCGCCGAAGAAGCGCAAGTTCTCGATGCCCGACAGCAGGTCGTAGAGGGCGAGCGCCTGCGGCGCCACTCCCAGGCGCGCCCGCGCGGCTGGCTGACGCGGATCGCCGGCGCCGTCGATCGCGACATGGCCGCCGTCAGGGGCGAGCACGCCGACGGCGAGGTTGACGATCGTGCTCTTCCCGGCGCCGTTGGGGCCGAGCAGGCCGAGAATCTCGCCTGGTCTGACGGCGAGCGAAAGGCCGTCCACTGCCAGGGTGGCGCCGTAGCGTTTGCGGACGTGGTCGAGGCGCAGCATGGCTTCCCGGGTTTTGACGACGGTCCCGGGCGGCGGTTGCACCGCCGCGGTCGAACGGTCGAAATGGCGTGTCGAGCGGCGGCAGGGGCCGGGCGGACGCCGGGCGGCCGTCGCCGGCGAATTCCCGCCCCGGCCAGTACAATCACGCGATGGGCGGAGTCTGGTTCGAGGTGCTGGTCATCGTGGTGCTCGTCCTCGCCAACGGCATCTTCGCGATGTCCGAGATCTCCGTCGTTGCCGCCCGCAAGATCCGGCTGCAGCAGCGGGCGGACGAGGGCGATACCCGCGCGGCGGCCGCCCTCGAGCTGGCCAACGCGCCGGCGCAGTTTCTCTCCACGGTGCAGTTCGGCATCACGCTGGTGGGGATTCTCGCCGGCGCCTACGGCGGCGCGACGATCTCGGAGCCGCTGGCGGGGTTCATCGCCCAGTTTCCCGAGGTGGCGGCCTATGCGGAGGGCATGGCGCTGGCGCTCGTGGTCGCCGGCATCACGCTGCTGTCGCTGATTCTCGGCGAGCTGGTGCCGAAGAACATCGGGCTGCAGTACCCGGAGTCGATTGCCTCGTGGGTGGCCCGGCCGATGACGGTGCTGTCGCGCATCGGCGGCCCCATCGTGCGCGCCCTGACCGGCGTGACCGCCCTCATCATGCGGCTGTTCGGCTTCACCGCGCAGGCCGAGGTCGGGTTGACCGAGGACGAGATTCGCGCCGTGATCAGCGAAGGCGCCGAGTCGGGCGTCCTCGAGCCGGCGGAGGAGTCGATCGTGCAGCGCGTCTTCCAGCTCGGCGATCAGCGCGTCGCCGGGATCATGACGCCGCGCGTCGACATCGAGTGGGTGACGGTGGACATCACCCACGACCAGCTGCGCGATTTCCTCGCCTCGCACAGCCACACCGAGTTCGTCGTCTGCAACACCGACCTCGACAGCGTCGTCGGCACCGTCCGCGCCGCCGAGCTGCTGCCGGCGATCCTGCGCGGCGGCCACATCGACCTGCGCAGCCTGGTGCGCGAGCCGCTGTTCGTGCCCGACTCGATGCCGGTGTTCCGGCTGCTCGAATCGTTCCGCACCTCGCACCGCCATCTCGCGATCGTGATGGACGAGTTCGGCGCGGTCGAAGGGCTGGTGACGGTGGGGGACCTCCTCGAGGGTCTGGTCGGCGCGCTCCCCGGCGATCCGAGCGAAGCCGGCGGCTCGTTCGTCGCGCGCGGCGATGGCTCGTGGCTGGTCGAGGGCTCGGCGCCGATCGAGGAAGTGGAGGCCAAGTTCGGCCTCGAGGCCCCCGACGACGAGGCGGGCACGTATCACACGCTGGCCGGGTTCGTCATGGCCCGACTCGGCCACATTCCGCGCACCGCCGACAGCTTCGAGTGGCAGGACCTGCGGTTCGAGGTCGTGGACATGGACGAGCGGCGGATCGACAAGGTCCTCGTCAGCCGCGTGCCATCTCCTCAATCGCGGCCCACTGCTCCTCGGTCACCGGCATGACCGAGAGGCGCGGGATCCGGACCAGTGCGAAATCCGCGAAGCGGCCGCTGGCCTTGACCGCGGCGAGCGTGACCGGGCGCGGCAGCTTGCGATCGGCGGCCAGGCCGACCACGACGAGCTTGCCGGCAGGGTCGGCCGGATCGGGCGCGGCTTCGGCGGTCACCTTCGCGGTGCCGACGACGGCCTTCTCCTTGCCGGTGTGGTAATAGAAGACGCGGTCGCCCTTCTTCATGGCGCGGAGGTTCCGCTGCGCCACCGGGTTGCGCACCCCCGACCAGACCGTCGTCTTGTCGGCGAGGAACTGGTCGAAGCTGTAGTTGGTGGGTTCTTCCTTGACGAGCCAGCGCATCGCCACAGATTACACCGCGTTGCGGCTCCCCGATCGCATCGCCCCGGGCGTTCGCGTCCTGTTCGTCGGCATCAATCCCGGCGTGCGATCGGCGGTCACCGGCCATCACTTCGCGGGCCTGTCCAATCGATTCTGGCGGCTGCTCTTCGACGCCGGGCTGGTGCCCGAGGCGGTGGGGCCGGCGGACGACGTGCGGCTGCCGGAATGGGGATACGGGATCACCAATCTGGTGGGACGGGCGACCCCCGGCGTGTCCGCCCTGCGTCCCCGCGAGCTGCAGGCCGGGGTCGGCCTCCTGCTGCGCAAGGTTCGCCGCTATCGGCCGGCGGTGGTCGCGGTGGTGGGCGTGACGGTGTGGCGCGAACTGCTCGCGGCATTCGGCGACGCGCGGGCGCGCACGGCGCCGATGGCGCTCGGCTTCCAGCCGCTGCCGGCCGCGGCGCGTGGCGCGCGCGCCCGGGTGCCCGCGCACATTCGCTTCTGCGTGCTGCCCAACCCGAGCGGCCGCAACGCGCATCATTCCTACGCGGAGATGCTCGCCGCATTCCGCCAGCTGCGCGGCGGGCCGGGTCAGCCGTGCACGCCCGGCGCTTCGTGACCCGTGCGCCGCACGTACTCGACGTAGGAACCGGGATAGGCGTGCGGCTGCGCCTCGAGGCCGCTCTCGCCGCCGAGCTCGAGCACGCGGTTGCTGAGGCCGCGCAGGAAGTTCCGATCGTGCGAGACGAACAGCATCGTGCCGTCGAAACCCTGCAGCGACTCGACGAGCATTTCCTTGGTCGCCAGGTCGAGGTGGTTGGTGGGTTCGTCGAGGACGAGGAAGTTCGGCGGATCGAACAGCATGCGGGCCAGCACCAGGCGGGTCTTCTCGCCGCCGGACAGCGCCCGGATCTTCTTGTCCACGTCGTCGCCGGAGAACTGGAAGGCGCCGGCCAGGGACCGCAGCACGCCGAGGCCCTCGCGCGGAAAATCGTGCTGCAGCTGTTCGATGACGGTGCGATCGGGATCGAGGATCTCCAGTGACTGCTGCGCGAAGTAGCCGAGCTTCGCGCTGGCGCCGAGCCGCACCTGTCCCTGGTCCGGCGGCAGCGTGCCGGCGACCATCTTGAGGAGGGTCGTCTTGCCGGCGCCGTTGCGGCCCATGACCGCCCAGCGCTCGCCGCGCCTGATGGTCAGGTTGAGCCCGTCGTAGATGACGCGCCGGCCGTAGGCCTTGACCACCTCCTCGATCACCGCGACCTGATCGCCCGACCGCGGCGGCGGGCGGAAGTCGAAGCGCACGACCTTGCGCCGCTTGGGCAGCTCGATGCGGTCGATCTTGTCGAGCGCCTTGATGCGGCTCTGCACTTGCGCCGCCTTGGCGGCGTGCGTCTGGAAGCGCTCGATGAAGCGCTGTTCCTTGGCCAGCATGGCCTGCTGCCGCGCGTACGCCGCCTCGCGGTTGGCTTCGCGCACCGTCCGCTCGGTTTCGTAGAAGTCGTAGTTGCCGGAGTAGACGGTGACCTCGCCGCCGTCGATCTCGGCGATCCTGGTGACGATGCGGTTCATGAAGTCGCGATCGTGCGAGGTCATGAACAGCGCGCCGGGCTGCGTGCGCAGGAACTGCTCGAGCCAGATGATCGACTCGATGTCGAGGTGGTTGGTCGGCTCGTCCATGAGCAGCACGTCGGGCCGGCCGAGGAGCACGCGGGCCATGGCCACGCGCATCTTCCAGCCGCCCGACAGCGCGCCGACGTCGCCGTCGATGCGCTCGTCGTCGAAGCCGAGACCGTGCAGCACCTCGCGCGCCTGACCGGCGAGCGCGTAGCCGCCGAGGTGCTCGTAGTCGGCCTGCACCTCACCGAAGCGGACGAGGATGTCGTCGAGCTCGCCGGCGCGCGCCGGATCGGACATGGCGTGCTGCAGGGCTTCGAGCTCGTGGTGGAGGTCGCCGAGCCGGCCGCTGCCGGCGATGGCCTCGTCGAGCACCGAGCGCCCGCTCATCTCCTCCACGTCCTGGCGGAAGTAGCCGATGGTCAGTTTTTTCGGGACCGTGACCTCGCCCTCGTCGGGCGCCTCCTCGCCCACGATCATGCGGAACAGCGTCGTCTTGCCGGCACCGTTGGGGCCGACGAGCCCGACTTTTTCCCCGGGGTTGATCTGAAACGACGCGTCGACGAACAGGATCTGCCTGCCGTACTGCTTGCCGACGTTTGCGAAGGCGATCACCGCTCCATTATGAAGTGATTCGCCGCAGGCACTGTCGATCTTCCGACACTGACCCCGGCGCGCCGCTTGCAATCCATCGCGGTTGCCATAGTTCGTACAGGGCGCCTTGGTATTAGCGTGGCCAAGCAGCGTCGATAACCGGTAGCGCGCTACCAGAAAGAGGGTCGCTGTGGACCACAACAGAAAGAACGACGACACCGTTGCGGAAGAAGTTTCGGCCTTCGGCCAGCGCGTCAAGGGCGGGGCGAAGGATGCGGTGGGCGACATGATCGACGACCGCGGACTGGAGCGCGAGGGCGAGCGCGAGAACGCGCAGGGCCGCGCCCGGCAGGCGTCGAACGACGTGATGGACGAGACCGACGGCGTGCGTGGCGCCACGACCAACCGCTCGTCCTCGTACTCGGGCGATCGCTACGTGACCGGCTTGTACTCGTCGCCGGAAGCGGCCGGCCGCGCGTACCAGGGGCTGACCAGCCAGCACGGCTACCGTTCGGACGACATCAACGTGATCATGACCGACGACACGCGGCGCCGGCACTTCGGCGACGTCACGCCGGGGAGCGAGCTGAGCGGCGGCACCAAGGCCGCGGAGGGCTTCGGCAAGGGTGGCGCCATCGGCGGCGGCATCGGCGCCGCCCTGGCGGCGATCTTCGCGGTCGGCACGTCGGTCGTAGTCCCCGGTCTCGGGCTCGTCGTCGCCGGCCCGATCGCCGCGGCCCTGGCGGGCGCGGGCGCCGGCGGCGCGGCGGGCGGCCTGGTCGGGCTGCTCATCGGCGCAGGCATTCCCGAGGATCGCGCCCGTGAGTACGAGCGCGGCCTGAACGAAGGCGGCATCGTGATCGGCACGCGGGCGCGCGACGAGAAGCATGCCGCCGACCTCGAGCGCGACTTCGGCAGCTACGGCGGCACCAACGTGTTGCGGTAGGACCTCCCCCAGCGCGCGGCGCCCTCGCCCGTCTCGAAATCGGCGGGGGCGCCGCCGCGTCCCGCGGCATGGCCTCGCGTTGCGTGGCCATTCGGTCGACCCGCTCCGGTAGCATGGAGGACGGCATGCCCGTCCTCGTTCTCGATCACGTGTCCATGGCGTACGGGCACGAACCGCTCCTCGACGAGGTCTCGCTGCAGGTCGAGCCGGGGGAGCGCATTGCCGTCATCGGGCGCAACGGCACCGGCAAGTCCACCCTCCTCCAGATCGCCGACGGATCGCTCGAGCCGGATGCCGGTTTGCGCCGGCTGCAGCCCGGGGCACGCTCCGCCCGGCTCGAGCAGGACGTGCCGCTGTCGACCGAGCGCCCGGTGTTCGATGTCGTCGCCGAGGGGCTCGGCGATCTCGCGGCGCTGGTGACCGAGTACCACCACGCGGCGCTCGAGGTCTCGGCGACCGGCCTCGACCCGGCGCTGGCCCGCCTGGGGCAGCTGCAGCACGCGCTCGAGGAGCGCGACGGCTGGCGTCTCGAGCAGCGGGTCGAGCTGGTCCTGTCGCGCCTCGGCCTGCCGGCCGATGCGATCGTTTCCACGCTGTCCGGAGGGTGGCGGCGCCGGGTCCTGCTGGCACGGGCGCTGGTCGGGCAGCCCGAGGTGCTGCTCCTCGACGAGCCGACCAACCACCTCGACATCGAGGCGATCGCGTGGCTGGAACGCTACCTGCTCGAGTACCCGGGCAGCCTCATGTTCGTCACCCATGACCGCGCGTTCCTGGAGCGCATCGCCACCCGCATCGTCGAGCTCGATCGCGGGCGGCTGACCTCGTGGCCCGGCGATTTCGCCACCTACCAGCGGCGCAAGGCGGAATGGCTGGCGAACGAGGCCGTCGCCGAGGAGAAGTTCGATCGCAAGCTGGCCGAGGAAGAAGCGTGGATCCGGCAGGGCATCAAGGCGCGCCGCACGCGCAACGAGGGACGCGTCCGCGCGCTGATGGCCATGCGCGCCTCGCGCGCCGCCCGGCGGTCGGCGCCGGGCGCGGTGCGGCTGCAGATGGAGCGCGCCGACCCGTCCGGGAAGCTCGTGTTCGACGTCGATCGGATCAGCAAGCGCTACGGCGCCGACCCGGTCATCCGCGATTTCAGCGCCCGCGTCGTCCGCGGCGATCGCATCGGCCTGCTCGGCCCCAACGGCGCCGGCAAGACGACGCTGCTCCGCCTGGTGATCGGCGAGCTCGCCCCCGACGCCGGCGAGGTCCGGCGCGGGGCCAACGTCCGGATCGCGTACTACGACCAGCAGCGCGAACAGCTCGACCCGGAGCGCACGGTCGCCGATACCGTCGGCGACGGCAACGACACCATCGTGATCGGCGGCGTGGCGCGGCACGTCGTGGGCTACCTGCAGGATTTCCTGTTCCCGTCCGAGCGTGCCCGCTCGCCGGTGAAAGCCCTGTCGGGCGGCGAGCGGAACCGGCTGCTGCTCGCGCGGCTGTTCACCCGGCCCGCCAACGTCCTGGTCCTCGACGAGCCGACCAACGACCTCGACCTCGAGACGCTGGAACTGCTGGAAGAGCAGCTCCTCGACTGGCCCGGCACGTTGTTGCTGGTCAGCCACGATCGGCGCTTCCTCGACAATGTCGTCACCAGCACGCTGGCGTTCGAGGGCGCGGGCCAGGTGACCGAGTATGTCGGCGGATACCAGGATTGGCTGCGGCAGCGTCCGCAACCAGTCGCCGCCGAGGCCACCGCGCCCCCGCGGTTGACCGGCGCCGCACGGGTCGACGCCGGCAGCCGACGGCCGGAACGGCGCAAGCTCACCTTCAACGAGCAGCGCGAGTTGCGCACCCTGCCGGACGCGATTGCCGCGCTCGAGGCCGAACAGCGCGCGCTCGAGGCGCGCAGCAGCGATCCCGCGTTCTATCGCGAGGGCGCCGCGGCCATCGGCGAGGTGATGACCAGGCTCGAGGCCGTCGCCCGTCAGCTCACCGCCGCGTACGAGCGCTGGGACGAGCTGGACTCGATGGCGACATGACCGGCGGAATTCCGCACGCGGTGTCCGGTGAGCTGAAGCAGTCCTTGGGATCCGGCAGCGTGACGCCGGGCGACGGCGCGCTGGCGGCGGCCGTCCCCGCATAACCGAGCGCGGCGAGCCGCTCGCGCAGATCCGCGGGTACCGGCTCGGACGACGCCGCGGCTGCCGGCGCGGCGGACGCGGCCAGGGTGGCGAGACGCGCCCGCATGGCATCTGCCGTCGCTCGGCGCTCCAGGTAGAGATTGCGCTCTTCGAACGGATCCCGCTCGAGGTCGTACAGTTCCGGGCGCGGCGCTTCGATCAGGGTGAAGCGCCCGTCGCGCAGTACGCGCAACGGGCTCCATCCGAACCGCCGCGGATACTCGGACTCGCCGTAGGCCTCGAGATCCCGGCCCGTGCCCGCCATGTGATCGAGGAGGCTGACGCCGTCGCCCGGTGGCGCGGGCACATCCAGCGCGGCCAGCACCGTCGGCATGACGTCCACCAGGCGGACGACCCACGGCACCCGGCGAGGCTGGACCGCTGGCAGCCGCACGATCAGGGGGACCCGCAGCACGTTCTGGTAGACGAACACGCCGTGATCGCGTTCGCCGTGCTCGCCGAGCGACTCGCCATGATCGCCGGCGACGACCACCATCGTGCGATCCAGCCGGCGACGGCGATCGACCGCGTCGAGGAGGCGGCCGATCTGCGCGTCCACATAGGCGATTTCTCCGACGTACGGGTCGGCGGCATGGCGCGACGCGAATGGCTCGGGCGGCGCGTACGGCCGATGGGCATCGTAGAAGTGCGTCCACATGAAGACGCGCGGCGCGGTGGTCCCTTCGAGCCAGGCCACCGCCTCGTCCACCACGGCGGCCGCGTCGCGCTGCATCGGCAGCCGGCCCGGCGCGGCGGCTGCGCCGCTGCTGTAGTGCGCGAACCCCTGGCTCAGGCCGCGGTCCGCAGCCAGCACGGCCGCCCCCACGAACGCCGCCGTGCCGAACCCACGCCCGGCGAGCGTCTCGGCCAGCGTGCGATGGGACGCCGCCAGCGGCGCCGCCGCGTTGTCACGGACGCCGTGGCGGGGCGGGAACAGGCCGGTGAGCAGGCTGGCGTGTGCCGGCACGGTGAGCGGCGCGACGCTCATCGCCTGTTCGAAGAGCACGCCCTCGCGCGCCAGCCGTTCGAGGGCCGGCATCGGCGCGTCGTGGAAGCCGTACGGCGCCAGCCGGTCCGCGCGCGTGGTGTCGAGCGTGATGAGCAGCACGTCGGCCGGCGGACCCGGCTCCGGTTCAGGCCGGCACGCCATCAGCACGAGACATGACGCCACGAGCAGCGCGAGGGAGCGGTGCGTCATCTCGACAACACGAACGCGTGCGCCGTGGAGCGGCAGCGCGTGGCCGGCGCCGGGAAGGTCAGCGGGTCTACGGTCATCGTCGCCAACTCTCCAGTGAGGGTGCCCGCGATTCGTCCCGGGGCCGCGCTGGCCGTGACGGTGCCGGATACGGCGTAGTAGAGGGCGTCGCCCAGTCGCTCGGTCACGTCCGCAATCTGGCGGTAGTAGTAGTAGTCCCAGCCGTCGACGGTGAACACCGCCTGGCCGGGCTCCAGCCGCCCGCTGAAGCCGTTGCCGTGGCCCTGTGGGTCGACCACGAAGTCCGCGCCGGAGAGCCGGACCTCCAGCACCGCGCCCTGCTGGGTGACCGCTGCCGTATAGCGACGCGTGCGCGCCTCCGCGGGCAGGCGGTCGCGGCAGTCGGCCGCGGCATCGATGGTCAGTTCGTACGTCCCCGCGAGATTGCTGCGCGGCGCGGCAAGTGGCAGCGAGAGGTCCACCGTCGCATGATCGGTAAGGGCGAGCGGCTGCACGACGGGCAGGTAGCCTTCCTTGCCGGCCCGAATCTCGCCGGCGCCGGAGACACCGTACAACCGGTATCGTCCATCCAACCCGCTCACGGCCGAGGGCCCCGCCCCCCCGGCGCTGGTCTCGACGCGCACCCCGGCGATCGGCACCGGCGGGCTGTCCGCCTCGCGCACCGTCCCGACGACGCGATAGGTGCCGTCGGGCAGGACCATGATGACCCGTGCCGCGCTGGCGCGGAAGATGGCCTGGAGCGTCGCCTCCCCGGGCGCAATCGCCGTGACCAGCCCGTTGACGACGGTCAGCACCTGCGGCTGCGAGCTGCGCCAGGTGGCGTCGCGGGTGACGTCGGCCGTCGTGCCGTCCGAGTGATGCGCCGTGGCCGTATACATCGCCGTCTGGCCCGGGGGCACCGAGGGCGGCCCGGCGATCTCGATGCGGGAAACGGTGACCGACGGTGGCTGGGGCAGCGGCACGATGCTCGGGCGCGTCGGCGTGCTGTCGCACGCGGCGGCGATCGCGATCGGCAGTGCTGCCGCTGCCGAGATCCGCAAGACTGGGCGCATTCGCATGGCGGTCCTCCTCCACGCTGCCGTGAGGCTGCTACCGGGTCGGGAATCTCGCGCGCGCGTGGTTCTCGAACACGTAGTCGGCCAGCGGCACGCAGACGCCGAAGCTGGCGAGGTTGTCGAAGGTGAAGTGGATGCCGCCCAGGACGCGGCTGCGCGCCTCTTCGTCTGCCAGCTCGCGCAACCCGTTGTAGGAGCGGGTAATGTCGGCGTTGCCCGCGGTGCCGGTCCAGGTGACGGTCAACGGGATGTCGTTGCGGCCGAAAAGGCGCTCCAGCGTTCGCGATGCCGACGCGGCGACGCAGGCCATGTTGCCGGGGTAGGCCGGATACGGCGGTGTGCCGAGGAGCGACGTCCAGGTCGGGTCGGCATCGGTCGCCGGGTTGCCGTCGCGATCCGCCTCGCGAATGGCGGTGACCGGTCGCCACAAGGCGTAGAGGAACTTGCCGGAGAACGACGTCAGCAGCGCATCGTGCACGGCGACGTTGACCAGCAGGAATGCGCGGGCGGTGTCCACGGCGTTCAGGCCGTGCTGCCGCGCGAGATCGCGCACGAGGGTGTTCCAGACGATCTGGAGCGAAGTCGACGTCCCCACGCCGGCCCACCGACGGGCAATCGACGTCTGTTCTTCCGTCCGTGTGCTGCCGGTGGCGCCGCCGAGCGCCTTCACTTCGTTGACGTCGGCGGCGTAATGCTCGCTGGTCAGTGCGGGCGGCTGTCCGACGAGAAACTGCAGGCGATGTCCGATCGCAAACGGCTGGACGTCCGGGTAGTGCGTGAAGGTCACCGCCGTCGCGCCCGGCGTCAGCTGGTAGTAACCCGGTCCGTTGGTCGGCACGTACTCGGGCGGTTGCCGTTCCCAGCCGTCGCCCGTACGCGCCTCCAGGCATGCCGCGGCCACCGCCGCGCCGACGCGGCTGCCCTCCCGCGCGGCCTCCGCCGGGAGGCCGGCCAGCGTCGCCTCCAGGGCCGTGTCGAGCGCGGTGCGTTGCGAGGGGTACAGCGCGACGAGGACGTCATGGGCGGCTTGGGCCGCCGCCGCGGCCCGCGACGCGGTGGGCGACGCCGTGACCTCCACGATGAAGGGGTGGTACACGCGGTCGATGGAATTGACCGCGTCGAACATGGCGACGTGTACCAGTGCGAATGGCCGCGTGAAGAACACCGTCGGCGTCGGCGTCCCGGCGACCGTGGTCTGCACGATGCGGTTCCAGGCGATGACGGCCTCGGCGTCCTGCGCCAGGACCGCGGGTGGCAGGCCGAGCCACACAAAACACGCGAGAGCAAGAGTCGAAAGACGCGGTGAAGGGCTCATCACAACCGTCCTTTCCTCTGTGGGAATTAGACGGCACCCTCCTCGGGTTTTTCATGAGCGTGGGATTGGAATCTCCTTGGATCTCCCTGACTTCACCGCTCGGGGTCAGCGGCTGGGCGCGCGAGGCCGCTCGTCGTGACCGCCGACCGGTCGCGGATGAGGTCGCGCCCGCGGGCAATCTCGGCGACGTTCTTCACGCCGCCGACGAAAGGTATGAAGTCGAGCGCCGTGTCGAGCGTGCCGCCCCACAGGCCCTTGCGCCGCACGGCGGCGCCCAGTGTCGCCAGGGCGACAATGCCTCCCAGCCATGGCACCGCGCGGACCAACTTTCGGGCGAGCCGGCGCTGACCGTACTGCATGGCCTGACGGGTAATGCTCATGGCCGGATCCACCAGCAAGGAATGTTCCGTAAAGCGCTCGCAAGAACGCTATTGACCGTTGAGCTTCGATTGCCCTACGCTTCCGAGTCCCCTCCCCCACCCCCGGGTCGGGCGCCGCCGACCCATGCGCTTCGTCGTACCCCTGCTCGTCATGGCCGCCGGGTCCTGTGCATCCGGAACGGTGGGAGCGTCCGTGCCCCAGCGCACCGGTATCGACATCGTCCTTGCTCCCGGCGTGGCGCAGCGCGCCGCTGGCAGCGACCTGACGCTGACCTTCGAAGCAGTGACCGACGATTCCCGCTGCCCGACGGGAGTGACCTGCGTCTGGGAGGGGGACGCCACGGTGCGCATTCGGATCGAGTCGGCGGCGTCGCCGGCGGCGACCCACTCGCTGCACACGCACGACAGCCTTCCGCGCGCGGTGGACTACGGCGACTGGCGTCTGCACCTCGAATCGCTGGTGCCGATACCCGGTGCTGACGGCCCGCCGCGCCCCGACGAATATCGCGCGACCATTCTCATTCAACGAAAGTGACCACGATGCCACAGCACGCGTTTCGCACCCGCAAGTCCCGAGCGTCCCGATCGGTCCCGGTTGGCCTTCGCTGCGCGATCGTGGCCCTGGCCATCGGGGTCGCGGTCTTTGGTCCCCGCACGCTGGCGCAGTCCATCGAGCAGACGCCTGGGGCGGAGCCCGAGACGGCGAATCCCAACTTCGACATCCGCTTCGACAAGAGCGGATCCGCGGATTACCTGGAGCGGGTGAGCGGCGCCAGCGCCGCCGTGCAGGCCGGGGCGGTGGCGGGCGCGCGCATCGCGGGCGTCGCACGGTTGCAGGGCGACGGCAAGGCCGTCGACGTGGAGTCGAACCCGGCGCTCGGGTCGATCGAGATTCTCGGCGCGCGTCCCGGGACCGGCTTCCTGACCACCCCGGCCGCCGACCGCGTCGCCGCGATGCGCGGCTTCCTCTCCGGGTACGCGGACGCGTACGGGCTGTCGGCCACGCAGGTGGGCGAGCTGGCGCTCGTCGCCGACTACGTCAATCCCGCGGGCAACATGGCGTGGGTCGAGCTCGAGCAGCGCATCAACGGCCTGCCGGTGTTCCAGGGCCACATCCGCGGCGGCTTCACCGGGCGCGGCGAGCTGGCGCGCACGACCGGCGCGCTCGCGCCCGGCTTGGACGGCGCGGGGCTGGCGACATCACCGGCCCTGACCGCGGCCGGCGCCGTCGCGCGCGCCGCGGGCACCGTCGGCTGGCAGGTCGCCGAGCAGTCGCTCGTCGAGAAAGCCACCGGCGACGGCGGCAATGCCGTCACCTTCGCGCGCGGGGGCATGGCGGCCGACGCCCGCGCCTGGCTCGTGTACTTCCCGCTCGCGCCGGGCGTGGCGCGGCTGGCGTGGGCCACCGAAATCTGGGGCGACCCCAACGTCTACCTCGTCGTCACCGACGCCGAGGAGGGCACGCTCCTGTTCCGCAAGAACCTCACCAATTACCAGACGCAGTCGGCCAGCTACACCGTCTACAAGGCCGACAGCCCGGCGCCGCTCTCGCCGACGACCGCCCTGCCCGGCACCAACACGCAGGCGCCTTACATCAGCCGAACCACCGAGACGCTCATCGGCAACGAGGCGCCCAACACGTTCAACAACCTGGGGTGGATGACGGACAACACCAACGGCGTGAACGGGCTCACCGACGGCAACAACGTCGAGGCCGGTATGGACCGCAGCGCGCCCGACGGTGTCGATGCTCCCGTCCCGGGCACCGCGCGCTCGTTCAACTTCGCCTACGACCCCGCGACCGAAGACCCGCTGACTGCCGGCTACCAGAACGGCGAAGCGGCGCAGATGTTCTACTGGACGAACGTGCTACCACGATCGCACCTACCTGCTCGGGTTCACCGAGGCGGCGCGCAACTTCCAGCACGACAACTTCGGCCGCGGCGGCCTCGGCCTCGACCGCGTGAGCGCCGAAGGCCAGGACATCTCCGGGACCAACAACGCCAACTTCTCGACGCCGTCCGACGGCGGCCGCGGCCGCATGCAGATGTACCGGTTCGACGGCCCCACGCCGGACCGGTCCTCCGGCCTCGATCAGGACATCCTGATCCACGAGCTGACGCACGGCCTGTCCAATCGCCTGCACGGCAACGCGGCGGGGCTGAGCATCAACATGTCGCGCGGGATGGGCGAAGGGTGGTCGGACTTCTACGCGCGTGCGTTGCTCTCCAGCGCCGACGAGGACGTCAACGGCGTCTATGCGATGGGCGGCTGGGCCACCCACTCGATCACCGGCGGGTTCACCGACAACTACTACTACGGCATCCGCCGCTTCCCGCACGCGGTGAAGAGCAACGTCGGCGGAACGGCAAGCCGCACAACCCGCTGACGTTCGCCGACATCGACGCGACGCAGATCAACCTCACCGACGGCGCCTACCCGCGCGGGCCGGTCGGCTCCAATACGGCGGACCAGGTGCACAACATCGGCGAGGTGTGGGCCTCGGCGCTCTTCGAGGTGCGCGCCCGATTCATTACCCGGCTCGGCTGGGCCACCGGCAACCAGCTCATTCTCCAGTTCGTGACCGACGGCATGAAGCTCGATCCGCTCGGGCCGACGCTGCTGCAGGGGCGCGACGCCATCCTCGCCGCGGCCAACGCGGGGGGCGGCACCGCGGCCGACATCGCCGACATCTGGGCCGGCTTCGCCGCCCGCGGCATGGGCGTCCTGGCCTCGATTCCCAACGTCGGCGCATACGGGAACGGCACCGGGACGACGCGGGTCATCGAGAACTTCAACGTGCCCACCGATGCCAACCTGCCGTCGTTTGCGATCAACGACGTCAGCCTGTCGGAAGGCAACGCCGGCACGGCGACGGCCAGCTTCACGGTCACGCTGGCCAACGGCGGCGCGAGCGAACGACGCGTCAGCTACATCACCGGCGACGGCACGGCCACCAGCGGCGCCTTCGCCTCCTCCGGCAAGATTCTCGTGCCCAGCTCGGGCACCGGGTCCTCCTCGGGCGGCGGCGCCCCGGCCGGCCCGTATCCGGCCACCGTCAATGTGTCCGGACTGGGCGGCACGATCACCCGGGTGAAAGTCCTGCTCCGCGGCGTCCGGCACTCCTACCCGGGGGACATGGATCTGCTGCTGGTCGGCCCGACCGGCGCGCGGATCATGATTCTCTCCGACGTCGGCAGCCAGAACCCGTCGGGCAGTCCGAACTCGCTCACCGGCGTGGATCTGCTGCTCGACGACGGTGCGCCCGCGATGACCGGCGCCGCGCTCGTGACCGGGACTTACGCGCCGACCGACGGCGCCTTCGACAGCGGTGTCGTCGGCGAAACGCTGGCCGCTCCCGCTCCCGGCCCGCCGTACAGCAACACCTTCGCGGCGGCGTTCAACGGGACCAATCCCAACGGCACGTGGAGCCTGTACGCGGTCGACGATTTCAGTCTCGACCTGGGTTCGATCGACGGGTTCACGGTGATGATCGCGACGGCGTCGAACGACTTCGTGGCCGCCTCGGGCCAATTGGTGTTCCCGCCCGGCACGACCACCGTTCCGGTGAACATCGCCGTCAACGGCGACGCCGTCGCTGAGGGCGACGAGACGTTCGTCGTCAACCTCTTCGCGCCGATCAACGCGGTCGTCGGCGACGCCCAGGGGCAGGCGACCATCCTCAATGACGATGGCGGCGGCGCCGTCCCGACGTCGGTCAACGACGCGTACTCGACCCCTGTCGGCGTGGCACTGACGGTGCCGGCGCCGGGCGTGCTCGGAAACGACAACAGCAACGGCGGCGGCGCGCTCACCGCCAGCCTGGTCGCGACGACGAGCAACGGTGTGCTCGCGCTCGCCGCGGATGGCAGTTTCACCTACACGCCGAACGGCGGCTTCACCGGCCCCGACAGCTTCACCTACCGGGCGGTCAACGGCATCGGGCTGGGCAACGTCGCGACGGTGTCCATCTCGGTCAACGCCGCGTCACCTCCGACGTCGACGAACGACGCCTATGCCACGGCGTTCCAGACGGCGCTGCTCGTCCCCGTGCCCGGCGTGCTCGGCAACGACGCGGCCAACGGTGGCGGCGCCCTGACGGCGTCGCTGGTCACCAGCACCACGAACGGTGTCCTGTCGCTGGGCGCGACCGGCGGGTTCACCTACACCCCGAACGCCGGCTTCATCGGCGTGGACAGCTTCACCTACCGCGCGGTCAACGCCGTCGGCCCGGGCAACATCGCGACGGTATCGATCACGGTCAATGCCCCGACCACCCCGCAGCCGCCGACGGAGCTGTACGTGTCGTCGGTGGTCGGCAACGTGGTCACGCTGCGATGGAAGCCAGCGGTCATCGGACCCGCCGCGAGCCAGTTCGTGATCGAGGGCGGCATCAACCCGGGTGAAGTGCTCGCGAGTCTCCCCACCGGGAGCGCCTCGCCGATCTTCACGTTCACGGCGCCGACCGGCGCGTTCCATCTCCGCGTGCACCAGGTCACCGGTGCCGAACGCAGCGGCCCCTCGAACGAGGTGCAGCTGTTCGTCAACGTGCCGCAGCCGCCCTCGGCCCCCGTGGATCTCGTCGGCGTCGTCAATGGCGACAACCTCGGGCTGGCATGGCGGAACACGTTTGCCGGCGGCCAGCCGACCGGGGTGACGCTGGATGTCTCCGGCACGATCACGGCGTCGCTGCCGCTGGGTTTCGTCGATACCTTCAGCTTCGCCGGGGTCCCCGGGGGCAGCTACACGTTCGCCGTCCGCGCGACGAATGCGGGAGGCGCGAGTGCCGCATCCAACGCGGTGACGCTGAGCTTCCCGGGGCCGTGCACGGGTGCGCCCTCGCCATCGGCCAACTTCCTTGCCTACACGGTGGGCGGCACGATCTACGTCGTCTGGGATCCGGCACCGACCGGTCCGGCCACCACCAGCTTCGTGCTGAACGTCACCGGCGCGTTCGTCGGCAACTTCCCGACGACCGGCCGCTCGCTGAGCGGCGCCGTCCCGCCGGGCACCTACAACCTGAGCCTCACGTCGGTGAACGCCTGCGGCTCGGCGACGACGGCGGTGCAGACCGTCGTGATTCCCTGAGACCAGCGGGGGGCAGGGGCGATGTCCCCTGCCCTCCGGCGGTCGCCCGGGCCTCATCCGCGGTTTGCTCGACGCCCGATTGCAGCAGGTGTCCGGTACGCTGACGACTCTGTAATTTCACTGACAACCCTGCAACGAGGCGCGGTGCGGCGTCGCCCCAGCGCGTCGCGCGAGATGCCGCTAATGTCTTGTCCGCCAGCGAGTTGGGCGGCGAGAGCCGGGGGACGCGCCGCCCGGCACTGGAGTTGCCCCGTCAGCGCGCCATGACGACCAAACCTGAGGCTGTTTCGGCGGCGGGTCCCAGCTTCCTGACCGTTGACAACCGCGTGCCGTCGGCACTGCGCGACCTGCTCACCGAGGCAGACGGCTGTCTGAAGATGGGCTTTCTCCTCGGCGGCACTGTGTGCTCACAGCGCGCCATCCAGACGGTGCTGACCCTCGAAGAGGTCGGCGGTGCCAACGACGACGCCCGGCTGCGGGCGCTCAGTGACAAGTATCCCGGCGTGCCCAAGGTGCTGTTCGCGGTGTGCGCGCGCTTCCGCGAGGCGCCGGCCGATCAGGCACCGCTCGACAAGGAGCGCCTGAACCTGCTCATGGTCACGCTGAAGTTCATGTTCTACGAGATCTACGTGATCGCGCGCGAGCGGACGGAGTCACTCGAGCATCTGCAGAAGATCCTGGAGCGGCTCGACGGCGAGAATAGCGTCGGGCAGTCGTCGGCGGTGCTGGCGTTCGCGAAGCAGTAAGCCACCGTGGCGGGGCAGCGGAGGAGACGGCCAGGCGGCCGTCTCTTCGAGGCGGCCGCCCTCTCTTCCCTCAGAATTCTTCCGAAAAATTCCCGCCCGCTTTTACCAGACCCAGCCGATGCGGCCCAGGCCGGCGACCTTCTTGGTCGACGCGGCGGGCGCTTCCTCGGTTTCCTGCGCCAGCAGGTCGCGTGAGAAGCGATCGAACTGTGCCGCGAGGTCGGTCTTGCCGGTCTGGGCGAGCGGTACGCCGGAGTTGAGCGCCGTGGACACGACCTTGTAGTCGCTCGCGAAGGTGTGGTGAATC
Source organism: uncultured Acidobacteriota bacterium (assembly GCA_963707795.1). Taxonomy (GTDB): domain Bacteria; phylum Acidobacteriota; class Vicinamibacteria; order Vicinamibacterales; family UBA2999; genus JACCSI01. The sequence continues at coordinate 5,174,283 of OY970174.1, forward strand.
GCGTGCCCGAGCGCACCCTCGATCTGCTTGGGCGGAATCGGGAACGGCTCGGCCGCCCGGTTGAGCAGGATATGGACGCGCTCCTTGTGCGCGCCGATCTGGCGCAGCCGGTTGAGCAGCCGCTGTGCGTTGCGGATCGAGGGCACGTCGGGCGTCACCACGAGAAAGACCTGGTCGGCGCCGCCGAGCGCCGCCACCGACTGCTGGTTGATCTGGTTGCCGGCGTCCACGAGGATGTAGTCGTAGTTGCGGGTGAGCACGCGAAACATCTCGCCGATGGCGCTGGCGTCGGTGCCCGACGGGCGATCGAACTGGTCCGACCCGGCGAGGATGTCGAGCCCCGACTTGTGCTTCGCCACCAATGACGTCAGCATGTGTTTGTCGAGTCGGGGCAGGTTGTCGATGGCGTCGAGGAGGCTGTACTTCGGCCGGACGCCGAGAAACAGCGCCACTTCGCCGAGGCCCGGTTTGAGGTCGACGATCACCGAGGGCTTCTTGCTCATGCGCGCCACGTCGACCGCCGAGTTGACCGCGACCGTCGTGGTGCCGGCGCCACCCTTGGCGCCGAAGAAGACCAGCGTCCGCGCCGTCGGAGCCGGCTCCATGACCTGCTCGCGGCGGCTCGCGGCGCGCCGGATGGCCTCGTTGAACGAGTCCTCGGCCGGCGGCCAGACGAGGAATTCGTTCACCCCGGCGCGCATGGCCCGGAGGATCAGGTTGGGGTCGGCTTCGAGCGCCACGGCGATGATGCACGCCGCGGGCGCCCACGCCCGCAACTGCTCGATCGTCAGCATTGCCGTCGTCGCCTCGCCGCGAATGTCAGCGACCACGACGTCGGTGGGGACGCTCTCACGGGTCAGCGCGTCGGCGGCGACGGCGACGGGCGTCGCGCCCGAGCGCAGGAGACGGGCGATCTGCACCCGGAAATCGTTGTCGTCGCTGATGACGCGACCGGAAAGTTGAGCCATGTCAGTGAACCAGCCGAAAAACGGGGCGGATTGGGCCAACCACGGCCGGCAGACCAGTCCCCGTGCCCCGAACGTCCGGAGGCTGAGCAACCGCTGTGCCAGCCCCCGCGACTACAGGTTTGACGCCGAAAGGCCGATGCAAACGTGTAACGGGGAGCTGCCGCGCCCGACATGCGGGCGGCCGACCCGGACGCTTCGTTCGGGCGTCACAGATTCGTAATCGAAACCACGATTTCCGAAAGGTTCGACGGATCGAAGCGCCGACAAAACCGAGGGAACGGGGACAGCGGCCGGGGGAAAAGGCCCGCGGCCGCAATGGAACGCGCCTTGCGACATGGCACTTTTTGGACGAGATGACAACGCTGGTAGCGCCGTGGCTCAGAAGCACACTCCAAGATCGTCGCTGATCATCGCGATCGAACCGGACCGGCATCAGGCCGCGCAGCTGAAGGACCTCGTCCGCCGTCACACGGGGGCCGAGCTGATCCTGGCTGACACGACCGCCGGCGCCATCGGCGCCATGGAGAGCCGCGTCCCCGACCTCGTGCTGATCCCGGCGTTCCTGTCGCCGGAGGACGACCAGGCGCTCACTGCGGCGCTCCGGGTGACCGAGGAAGCGGCCCACGTCCAGACGCTGACCATCCCCATGCTCGGGGAACCGCAGCAGAAGTCCACGCCGCAGAGCGTCCTGGCGAGGCTGCGATGGGACCAGCCGCGCCCTTCGTCGCCCGATAGCTGCGATCCCAAGCTGTTCGCCGAGCAGATCACCGAGTACCTGGAGCGCGTGGCCAAAGAGCGCGGGCCGGTGGCCGGCGGCAACGGCCATGGCAGCCACGGTTCGAACGGAACCGGACGCCGGCCCGACGCGCTCGCCGGGGCGGACAAGGCCAAGACGGCGCCGGCCCCCAAGGCCGCGGCGCCAACTCCCAGGCCCGCACCACGCCCGGAAGCCGTCGTCACGGCTGCGCCGGAGCCGCAGGCCGAGTTCCCGCCCGAGTCCGAGCCGGCGGTCGCGATGGCCGACCTCGAAGCGGCACTGGCTGGCGCCCTCGACGTGCAGGCCGCGGCCGAGGGGCTGGCGCCCGAAGAGCTCGCGGGACTCGAGGAAGGGCTGTCGTCGCTGCTGGAACGACTGAGCGCCGAGGAACCGGTAGCCACCGAGCACACCGCCGCCACGACGCCGGCGCCGCGCGCCGCCAAAGTCGACGCGTCGGAATGGGCGTCGCTCAAGAATCTCGAGTCGGCCGAGTACGCGATGCCGGCCATTGCCCCGCGAGACGAAGACAATGGCGCGCCGGCTGTCCAGACGGAGCCGGCGACCGTGCCCGCGGCGCCTGCCGTTCAATCGGACGAGAAAAAGGCCGCCACCGAATGGGGCGACCTCATGGAATCGCTGAAGAAGGATCTCGGCCGGTAAATTCCGTCTTCGGATATGCCGCACCGCCGGCCAGACGTCAGGGCTGAATCCGAATCTGCACCAGCTTGCGAAACTTCACCGGCGCGCCATCCTTGGTCGCCGGCTTGTAGCGCCAGTTGCGGCTGGCGGCGACGGCCTGGGCATCGTAGACAGGCTCGATCGGCGTCCGAATCACCGCCATCTCGACATCGCCCTTCTCGTCGATCACGACTTCGATGATGCCCTGCATGGGCATCAGCGGCTTGCGATGATAGGGGGGCAGCTGTTGGCGGACGATCGCCGGCGGCAGGACCCCCGCGTCAGTGACCGTGTAGATCCGCGGCAGCGCCACCGCGGGCGTTTCGGCTGCCGGAGCGGGCGGCGGCGTGGCGGCGGCGATCGCCGCGACCGCGGTCTCACTCAGGTCGAGAAACCCTTGCGCCAGCGTTCGCAGGTCCGCGAGCGGCGGCTGGGTGGCGAGCGGCGCGACATCGGGATCCGCCAGCGTCTTCAAGACCGCGTCGAATCCTTCCGACGCAGCGGCATAGGCCTTGCGGTCGTACGCCGCCTTCGCCTCCCCGTATTTCTGCTGAATGATGGTCGGCAGCACCCGCCGGCGCACTTCGCTGAATGCGGTGCGCACGCGGGGCGACACGTCCGAGCCCGCCGGGGTGTACGAGGGGGCCGCGGAGACGACCGCCGCGATCGCGTCCTCCGCCTCGTCGGCACGTCCGAGCGCCAGGAGACAGAGCGCCCGGTACTGTTCCACCGCGGGCACGTCCTGCGACGCGACACCGGTCGCGCGCAGCCGGTTCAGCGAGGCGAGCGCCTGCTCGTACTCCGCCGACGCGTAGAGCTCACGCGCTCCGGTCAGCGAGTCCTGCGCCGCATGCGCGGCGCCCGCGGCGAGCACCGCCGTCAGGATGTACGGGACGGCAGCCGTGATTGTTCGACGTGTCATCGCTTCCTCAAGTCGACGCTGAGCCGCGTCGGGGCCGTGAGAGTCACCGTGGCTGTCATACGCTGCTCGCCCAGGTCAGGATTGCGGAACACCACTTCGTGCTGTCCCACGCTGACCGGCAGGTTGCCGATGGGTGTATCGCCGACCTTCTCGCCGTCCACGAACACCTCGGCCCAGGGAATCGCGTTCAGGGCCAACGTGCCCTTGGGGAACTCGATGGCGATGGGGGTGTTTGCCCCTGCCGCGACCTGCACCGCGCGCACGATCCGGTAGCCGAGCGCCTGGTTCACGATTTCGAGCTGGTGCGGCCCCGGGGGAAGGGTGATGCGCCCACTCTGGCTGCTGCCGAGCAGCCGGCCGTTCTCCAGGATGTCCACCGGGTTGGACGAGGTCACCGTCAGAAAGCCCGTCGTCGGAGCGGGCGGGGCGAGGTCGGCGACGAGTGACGCGGTCACCCCCGGATCGACCTGCACCGTACGCCGGACCGAGCCGGCGCTGCTCTCGAGAAGCACGGTGTGCCGGCCGGGTGGCAGGTCGGAGATCGTGAGCGGGGTGACTCCACGCCGCTGCCCCGCGATGGTCACGGTGGCGCCCGGCGGTTCGGTGCGCACCTCGAGGTGGCCGCCCGGTGCGCCGAGCGGCGCGATCGGCATGCTTTCCGCCCCCACCTCGGGCTCGGCCGGCGGCACGGTCTCGGGTACCGGCGGCGGAGTCTCCACCGGCGCGGCGGTCGCGACGGCCGCCGCCGTAGCCGGCGAGTCGAAGATGCGATTGGCCGCGGCCCACCCTGCGCCGGAGAGGACGACGACCAGCGCGATCCCCGCCGCCATGCGGCGATAGTTCGACGCGCTCAGTGAGGACAGGACCACGCTGATGCTGGGTCCCGGGATGCGCGCGATTTCGGGCCGCACCGGCTCCGGTCCCCCGGCGGGCGCGGCCGGCGTGGCGGGGGGCGCCGGAGCGGCTTTCGCCGCGAGCGGCTTCGCGGCCGTGGCCTTGCCCTGAGCCCTGGCGGCCGGGACTGGCGGCGCGGTCTTCTTGACGTCGGCGACACGCTCCTGCGGCGCCTTGACCGGAATCTCTCCGGGCTCCTCACAGAGCGCCAGGAACGCCTGCAGGTCGGCCGGTCCGATCGAGTAACCGCTTTCGACGATGGCCTTGTCGAGGGCGCTGTCGGCTTCGATGGCGGAGCCGAACGACTGCCGGGGGTCGATCTGCAGGGCGCGGGTCAGCCACACGCGCAAGGCGGCAGGGGTGGGCTTGATGTCGGTCAGCGTGGCCGTCGCCCATCCCGATTCGACCAGTTCCATCACGCGCCCGGGGTATTCGTCGTCACTCAGCAGGCGTCCGAGGATCACCGACAAGGCAACCACGCCAATCTGTGCAACGTCCTGGCGCTGGTCGAACGCCACCGCCGGTCCTGGGGGGCACGCTACCCGCAGCTCTCGCCAGTAGCGGTCGGGCGACAGTTGCAATCGCTGCAACGCGGGGCCCAGCACGTGCTCGACCAGAATGACCCGGGCCTCCGGTGTCACGAGGGTTCGTTCCGCCGCAATGGCTCCGTGCGCAGTGCCCGGCCCATGACGATGGAGCGCGCCCACCGCGGCCACCAGCTGCTTGATCACCCACCACCGCGCGCCGCCGTCCATGCTGAGGCCGTGCCGGTCGGCAATCGTGAGCACGCTGGACAGCCGCACGCCCGCCGCTGGCTCGGAGGCCACGACGAGGGTGGCGGCCGGGTCGTTCAGGCGCTCGACCGTCCGCACGCGCGCCACCGAGGGGCTGCGAAAATCGGCGAGCTCCGTTGCGCGGGCACGCAGCGACTCTTCGAACGCGTCCGCGGCCGACAGGTCACGGCGCAGGCACAGGATTTCCAGCTTTTCGACGCCCGAGGCATCGGCCATTCTTCGCCGCTCGCCGAGGCCGTCGCGAAAAACGGCCGGGCGCAGGGTGGAGGGGCGGGGGCTAGGGTTCATTGTCACTCGCGTCCTTTCGAGGGGTGACGCGATGCGGGAACTGTGCCGGGCGCCATCACCGGTGCCTGGACTCTAAGACCTGTGTCTGCAGTGATTTACGAATGGTGAGCGGGGCAGCTGGGGCCCCGCGGGCTTACAGAACTGTCGGCGGCCAACGAAAACTGATCGAATCCCGACACTGGTGTGGGAAGGACCTGTTTGGTCCGGTGCCTCCGGGCGCGCTCGGACGGCCTTATGGTCGCCGCCGCCGCACCGGTGGCGCCGGGGTTCGCGGGAATTGGCAGCGATGGGTCGGTCGGGTCACATCCCGAGTTCGGCGGACTGTGACGTCCGCCCGTCCTGGCCGGCCACTCCCGACGCGCCGGTGGGCGCTGGCGGCGGCGTGCGTCCGTCGTGTGGCGCGCACAGCTCGCCGACGAAGCCTCCCGCCCACGCGTGGATGTCCTGCGCCATGACGCGCGATCGGAGCACCTGCATCCGCGCGCGGCGTTCGTCGACGGGCATCGTCAGTGCCGTCCTCAAGCTGTCGGCGACCGCGTCCACGTCGTACGGATTGACGACCAGCGCGCGATCGAGCTCGGCGGCGGCGCCGGCGAATTCACTGAGCACGAGCACGCCGTCCTCGTCCACGCGCGAGGCCACGAACTCCTTGGCGACGAGGTTCATGCCATCGCGCAGCGGCGTCACCAGCATGATGTCGGCGGCGAGATAGAGCGCCACCAGCTCCGGCATGGACACCGATTGATGGATGTAGTGCACCGGTGCGGACCATAGCGTCGCGCACTCGCCGTTGATCCGTCCGACGGCCTCCTCGACCTGGCGCTTGAAGCGCTGATAGGCGTCCACCTCGCCGCGAGAGGGCACGGCGACCTGGATGTAGCGGACCGTGTCGCACAGGCCGGGCGTGCGCGTGAGCAGGCGCTCGACGGCCTGCAGCCGCCGCGGGATCCCCTTGGTGTAGTCGAGTCGATCGACGCCGAGCACGATGCGCCGGTCGCCGGCCTCGCGTCGGATCGCGTTCGCCTTGGCCTGGACGCTGGGGTCGCGCGCGAGCTCGGCGAACTGGCCGGCGTCGATGCCCATCGGGAACGCGCCCAGCGTGACCGTCCGGCCGCCGGTGCGGACCTCGTCGCCGTCGACGGTGGCCTCGTCGAGACTCGCGGCGGCATCCGCGAAGTGTCGCAGGTAGGAGCGAGTGTGGAAGCCCACGAGATCGGCGCCCAGCAGCCCGGCCACGATCTGGCGCCGCCACGGCAGAATCCGGAACACCTCCGCGGCCGGGAAGGGGATGTGCAGGAAGAAGCCGATTCGCGCCTGCGGCAGTCGCTGGCGCAGCAGGGCGGGCAGCAGCATGAGCTGGTAGTCGTGCACCCAGATGGCGTCCCCCGGGCGGTAGACGCCGGCGACCGCGTCGGCGAACCGCTCGTTGACCTCGCGGTACGCCCCCCACCCGGCGGCGTGCACGGGAATGCGATCGATGAGGTAGTGAAACAGCGGCCACAGGACGCGGTTGGCGAACCCGTGGTAGTAGCGGGCGACCTGCTCGCGGGTGAGCGTGACGGGGACGATGGCCCGCGCCGCGAGCTGGCGCGCCAGGTCGGCGTGCTGTTCGGGGGTAAACTGCGAGACGTCGCCGGGCCATCCGATCCAGAGGCCGCCGGATCCTTCGTGCCACGGCCGCAGCCCGGTGGCGAGTCCGCCGGCGGCGGCGGTCAGCGTGACGGCGTCGCCGGCGACGGCCGCCGTGACCGGCAGGCGGTTCGACACGATGAGCAGTCGCGCGGCGGATCGTCGGGACTCGGGCATGACGACATGATATCATCTATTTGTTTGAGCTCAAAATAATATGCCACCAGCCGTCACCGGCCCGCGTCCCGTCCCGTTCATCCTGCCCGGCGTCCTGCAGTTCATGCAGCTGTTGTGGGCGGTCGTGCACGGCGTCGAGAAGACCTCCAAGCGCATGACCAGCGAGATCGGCGTGACCGGCCCCCAGCGTCTGGTGCTGCGCGTGGTCGGCTTGTCGCCGGGGGTGTCGGCGGGCGACCTGGCCGCCATCCTCCACGTCCATCCGAGCACGCTGACCGGCGTCTTGCAGCGGCTGGTGGGGCAGCGGCTGCTGGCCCGTGTCGCGGATCCGCGTGACCGCCGGCGGGTCATGCTGCGGCTGACCCCGCGCGGGGCGCACGCCAACCGGGCCAGCGGCGGCACGGTCGAGTCGGCGATCGCGGAGGCGCTGCAGGGCGTGAGCGATCGCGACCGCCTGGCCACGCAGCGCGTGCTCGCCCGGCTGGCCCGTCATCTCTCCGGGCCGGACCCCGCGCTCCTCGCCCCGCGCAGCGCGCGGGGGCGATCCAACGGCCGCGGCGCCCGAGCGGATGCCTGATCGTTCGCGCCGCGGTGCGGCGGCCAGCAGGACTGTGCGGTGCGGCCGGACGCAGCTCCGGGCCACTGCCGCGCCTGTGAGGAGCACCCACGCGGCTCTCGCCTGGCTGCTCGCTGCCCTGGCGGTGGCTGCGGCGCCCGGCCGGGCGGCCGCGGCGCAAGCAGTACCGCCGCCCGCCGCGGCAGCCGATCCCGCCGATCTCGCGGCCCACATCCTCGCACTCGAGCGTGCGCTCGCCGATGCCCTGCACGCGCGCGATCGCGATCGTCTCGAGGCCCTGCTCGCGCCCGGGTACGTGCTGCGCGGTGCGCCCGACATCGAGCGCGCGCAGTGGGTCGACAACGCCGTGACCCTGTGCTGGGGCGACCGGTCGGACATCGACGCGTTCGCGGCCCGCCGTCACGACCAGGTCGTCGTGGCGGCCTTCACGCTCACCTTTTACGTCGATCCGGGCAGCTGCCAGCCGGCGCTGCTACGCAGCCTGATCACCGATGTCTGGGTCCGCGACGGCGACCGCTGGCGGCTGCAGGTCCGCCATGCGGCGCCACCCCCGGCGGGCACCGGCGTCGCGGCGCAGTACGGCGCGGTGCCGCTCCTGCCGGCCACCTGGGAGGCCAGCGGCGAGCTGTCACTGGTGGCGACCGGCGGCAACACGGACACGCAGACGCTCGGACTCGGCGGGGACGTCACGCATCGCTCGGGCCGGAGCGAGAGCCGCGGCGCGGTCGCCTTCCTCACGAGCGAGGCCGACGAGGTCACGCGGGCCCGGTCGCTGCACGTCGAGGCGCGGCACGGCTATCGCGTGCGCCCGCGGCTGGAGCTGTTCGGCCGCGGCGCCTTCGCGCGCGACCGTTTCGCCGGCATCGACGGCCAGTCGACGATGGCGGGTGGCGCGGCGTACACCGCCGGGCTCCCCGTGGGGCACGTGCTGACGACCGAAGGCAGCCTCGGCTTCGTCGTCGAGCGCCGGCGCGACGCCACCCGGCTCGAGTTCGCGTCCGCGACTGGCGCGCTGCGCTACGGGTGGACGATCGTCCCCGGCACCGAGCTGAGCGAAGAGGCGAGCGTGCTCGCCGACCTCGAGTCGGCCGGCAACTGGCGCGGCGCGACGGCGACCGCGCTGACCGTGGTCCTCACACGCGTGCTGTCGCTCAAGGTGTCGCATGCGTTCGAATACCGGCACCGTCCGGTGGCCGGCTTCGGGCGGACCGACATGCGCACCGCCGCCGCCCTCGTATTCGGCGTGGCGCACCGGCCGGCGCCGCCGTAGCGCGTCCGGTCAGACGCCGGTGGGCGAGGCGGGCGGCACGCTGTAGCCGAGTGCCTGTCGCAGGCGGCGTTCGAGGTCGTGCAGGACTTCCACCGCCGTGGCCTCGTTCCGCGCCAGCCCCGCGGTGACGGCATCGCGGCGGCCGAGGACGTCGTGCAGCGCCTCGCGCAGCGTCGGGTCGGGGGTCGCGGCGGCCTCGCCGCGCACCGCGTCGAAGAACGCCGACGACAGCGTCAGCGCCTGTCCGTAATTCTGCCGGGTCGCCACTTCGCGCGCGGCGATCACCTGCCCGAGCAGGGCCGCCGCGCGCAGCTTCGCCTCCGCGGCGGTCAGCTGGTCCTGCAGCGCCGCACGGCCGGCTTCGGCGGCGGTGCGCTGCTGCCGCTCCGGCAGACGCCCGGCGGCGAACGCGGCGGCGATCAGCACCGCACCCACGAGCACGAGGACCGTCCTGCTCATCACTCTCCTCCTGAGCGGCGCGCGCTCATCGTTCGCCACAGACCGCCGGGTCCACCAGCTCGATCGATCGCGCCCCGGAGCGCAGGTGGCGGATCAGCTCCCGCAGCCGTGACGGCGTGCACGGCTTGGCCACATACGCGGAGACCCGCATGCCGAACGCGGTCTCGCGAAAGCGGCGATCGCGGGCGAGGAACCGCGTGACGATGGCGACGGGGCACCGCGACGCCGCCGCGATGCGGCCGCACGCGATCCAGTCGGCCAGGCTGTCGACGTCGACGAGGACCAGGCCCACACCCCCGCGGCGCAGCCGGGCCAGGGCATGCGCGCAGGTCACCGCGCGGCTGACGGTGCGCCCGAGCGCCCGCAGGTCGTCGGCGATCTGGCCCGCCGCCGCGCGGTCGCCGCTGACGACGAGGACCGGCTGGCGCGCGAGAAGGTGCATCACCCAACCGCTGCAAGGTCTGCGCCATTGCTTTGACGTCAAACTAATAGTCAGTCTACCGCATCGGCCGGCGCGCCGCAGGGCCAGGTCATCCGCTGGCGAACAGCCGGTGCAGATCGACGGCGTCCCCGGCGCAGACCAGCGCGGTGGCCGGCAGCCCCTCGGTCTGGCCGGCGAGCGCGGCGTAATACGCGGCGTACGCCTCCAGGCTCTCGTCGGCCGCGCGCGGGCGCAGCCCGAGAAACAGCAGGTCGGCCTCGCGCGAGTGCCGGCGGATGGTCTGGAACGCCTCGCCCTCGCGGCAGACCACGTGCACCCGCGCCGGCAGCCGTGCCGCCGCGACCATCTCGGTCAGCTCCGAGGTCGCCGCGTCCACCTGGTCGTCGGTTTCCACGATGCGCCAGACCACGACCTCGGCCGGCGCCCAGACCGCGTGCTTCTTGAGCAGGAACGCCAGCGCCAGCATCAACCCGATGTTGCCGCGATGGCCGCGCCACCAGATGTCCATCCGCTGCGCCTGCTCCAGGGCCGGCAGGTCCTCGCCCTCGTGGACGACGACAAGGTTGCGGCGGCGGCGCTGCACCGTGGCCAGCAGCTCCGCGTGCCGCTGCGGGTCGTCGGGCGTCACGGCCTTGCCGAGCAGCACCGTGTTCGGCACCAGCGGCCCGAATCCGTACGATTTCACCAGCGCGATCAGGCCGTCGGTCACGTGCGCGTCGGTCTCCACCTTCACCAGCGCCGGCACGCGCTGCGCCTCGAGATGGCGCTCGATGGCCTGGCGGACGCGGTCGACGCGGTCGGGGTCGCCGTCGGCGCTCTCCGGCAGCACCGTCGCGACCGTCAGCAGGCCGCTGTCGCCGGCGAGCGCCTGCGCGATCACCACCAGGTGCCAGCGCGAGGACGGCGTGCCGGCGAGGACGAGCACGTTCGGGTTCCACGAGCGCGCGTCGGGCCGGCGGCGCGACAGCGCCTCGAGCGCGACCCGCGCGATCAGCACGAGCACGCCGTAGCGGACGTCACCCCAGCGCGCCGTGAGCTGCCGGCGCTGGACCGCGTGGTAGAGCAGCGCGGTGACGAAGATGGCGACGAACGTGGCGCCGGCATTGATCATCAGCATGACGGCCACGCAGGCCACGAAGCCGAGGATCGAGACCCACCACGGCACCCGCAGGGTCGGACGCCAGCCGGGACCGCCGATGAGCCCCTCCAGTCCCGCCGACAGGTTGAGCACCGCATAGGAGGTCAAGAAGAACATCGCCAGGATGGGCGCGATCGCATCGAGGTCCCCGAGCAGGATGCCGAGCAGGGCGATGACGAAGGCGATGACCGTCGCCAGCCGCGGATCGTTGCTCTCGCCGTAGCCGCGCCCGACCAGGCGCGGCAGCACGGCGTCCTGTGCCAGTGCCTGCAGCGTGCGCGGCGCCGCGAGCAGCGCCCCCATCGCGCTGGACAACGTCGCCCCCAGGATCCCGAGCACGACCAGCACCGGCCAGCGCGCGACGCGCGTGATGATCAGCGAGTCGTCGAGGAGCAGCTGGCGGTCGTCCACTACACGGGCCAGGAAGATCGGGATGGCGAGGTAGACGGCATAGCCGGCCGCGACCGCCAGCAGCGTGCCGCGCGGCAGCGACCGCGCCGGATCCTTCAGGTCGCCCGACATCCCGAGCCCCGCTTCGATCCCGGTGACCGCGGGAAAGAACACCGCGAAGGTGGCCCAGAACGCGGCCGGCGGCAGCGGATCCCCGACCGCCCCGGTCTCGCCGACCGGCGATCCGCCGAGAAACAGCGAGACCAGCGACAAGGTCAGGATGGTCAGGATGACGAACTGGCTCTTCAGGGCCAGGTCCGCCGAGACGTACGCCAGCAGCGTCAGGGCCATCAGCGTCGCCACGCCGATCACCTCCGCCGACTGGCCCGGGTAGTAGCCGACGACGATCTCGGTGAAGCCGACGATGTAGAACGCGATGCCCAGCGCCTGCGCCATGAACAGCGGCAGCCCCACCGCCGCGCCGACCTCGAGGCCGAGGGTCCGCGAGATCATGTAGTAGGCGCCGCCGCCGCCGACCTTCATGTTGGTGGCCATCGCGGCGATCGACAACCCGGTCAGCAGGGTGATCGTGACCGACGCGGTCACGATCAGGAGGGTCTGGACCAGGCCGACGCTGCCGAGCACCCACGGAAACCGCAGGTACATGATCACGCCGAGAATCGTCAGGATGCTCGGCGTGAAGACGCCCTGGAAGGTCCCGAAGCCGTAGCCGCGTTGCCCGGCGGGCGCGTGTGGCATGTGGTCTGATCGCGGGCGGGCGGCACCGCCGACCGCGCGAGCTATCATATGCGGCTCAGGCCAGGAGGTGTGCCGTGGGACTGCAAGGGCCCGTACTTGTCGCCGCCGATCTCTCCGACGATACCGACACGACGCTTCGGCAGGCGCATGCCGTCGCCACCGAGATCGCCGCGCCGCTCATCGTGGCGCACGTCCTGCCGGAGACGTTCCGCGTGCGGATGCTGTTCCCGCAGGATGCCGGCGTCGATCCGTCGATGCAGGCCGAGCTCGAGCAGCGCGCGGGAGCGGCGATTCGCGCGCGGCTGGCCAGCGCGCTCGGCTCCGAGGCCGCGGCCAGCGCCGTCGAGTTCGAATCGGGCACGCCGCACGCCGGCATCCTGGCGCTGGCGCACCGGGTCGGCGCCGGCGTGATCGTCGTCGGTCCGGGCCCGACGGCCCACCGCGTCGCACGGTCCGCAGGCTGCCCGGTCCTCGTGGCGCGCGCCTCGCCGACCGGCGGCGGGGTGGTGGGAGCGACCGATTTCTCCGATCCCGCCTTGCCCGCAGTGCGAATGGCCGCCGACGAAGCGAGCCGCCGCGGCGTCGCGTTGCGGCTCGTGCACTGCCTCGACGTCGACGAGACCGCCTACCTCGCGACCGCGGGGCTGGCCGGCTTCGTCACCATGCCCCCCTCCCAGGAATCGGTGTTCCAGGACCTGGAGGCGGCGGCGCAGGGCCGCCTCGACGACGCCCTGGCCGCGGCGAACGCCGCCGGCGACGCCCGCGTGCTGCGCCGCCCGGCCGCCGCCGGGATCATCGAGGCCGCCTCGTCGCCCGCAGCGGCGCTGATCGTCGTGGGCACGCGTGGCCGTACCGGGCTCCCGCGGCTGGCCCTGGGCAGCGTCGCGGAGGATGTGATGAGTCACGCACCGTGTGCCGTGCTCGTCGTGCCCCTGCACCCCGAGTGAGCGCGCGCGTCAGCGGCCGCGCGGCAGCAGGCTGAACCGGCCCGACTTGGGGGTGCCGCTCCCGGGCGGGTAGGTCAGCCGGCGATGGTGCATCGCGCGGAGGGCGCGTGCCAGTGCCGGCCGGATCAGCGTCAGGTCCGCCTCGGTCAACCCCGAGTCGTCCAGCTCGCGCTCCCGCTGGATCCGCTCCACCGTCTGCGCCACGACGTTCGCACACGCCGCCTCGTCGGCCGGCGGCTCGGCGCGGGCGGTGGCTTCCAGCTGGTCGACGATCATCACGATCGCGGTCTCGCGCGAGCGGGGCCGCGGACCCGGGTAACGATAGGTCTCGTGCAGCGAGTCGACACGGCCGGCGGCGTCGGCCTTGTCGCGGAAGAGGCGCATGGTGGCCGTCCCGTGGTGCTCGCGCACGAAGTCGGCGATGCGCTCGCCCATCCCGTGCGCGCGGATCAGCTCGACACCGTCCACCACGTGCGCGCGCAGGATCTCGGCGCTTTGCGACGGCTGCAGCTGGTCGTGCGGGTTCGGGCCGTGCTGGTTCTCGATGAAGTACTCGGGCGCGCGGACCTTGCCGACATCGTGGTAGAGCCCGCCCACCCGTGCCAGGAACGCGTCGGCGCGAATCGCGCCCGCGGCCGCGTCGGCGAGCACACCCACGTTGATGGAATGCTGGAAGGTGCCCGGTGCGCTGGAGGCCAGCTCGCGCAGCAGCGGGTACTCGTAGCTCAGCCACTCGCTCATGGTCAGCCGCGTGGTGTGGCCGAACAGCCACTCGATGACCGGTCCGAGCGCCAGGACGACCGGCGCGCTCACGAACCCGCCGGCGGCCGCCGCCAGCGCTTCGCGCAGCGCGACGCCGGCCGGCACGGGGACCGCGGTCGCCAGCCCCGAGAGGCTGGCCAGCCCCGCGACGATGCCCGTCCACGTGCCGGCGACGAGGACGCTCGAGCGCCGGGTGCACTGGGCGATCAGCTCGGCGCCCGCGAGCCCGCAGATCAGCACCACTCCCACCAGCCGCGGCGGCGCGCCGAGCACCGAGAGCACGGCCGCACTGAGCACGACCTGCATGGCGGCGCGCCAGCGTCCCAGGGCCAGCCGGGCATGCATCGCCGCCGCGGTGGACACGACGAGCACCCCCGCCGTCGCCAACGGGGGAGAATCGGCGGTCAGCCGATGCACGACGCTGACGGCGAGCAGCGAGAGCACGACGAAGCCGAAGTTGCGCGCGGCGGGATGGCGCAAGCGGAAGCCCGTCAGGCGGAGGCGCGCGGCGGTCGCGGTGGACGAGGGCATGGCGGACGCTCTCGCTATCATACGTCGCACCGGCGCGGCGCCCGGCCGGCGCCGCACGGGCGCCGCCCGGCAACGATTTGAGTACCAATCATGTCGAGGGCCGGCCGTTGCGCGCCGCGGCGCCGCACCCTGGCGCCGGCGGCCCACGGCGCGCCGCGTCGGTGACATACTGGCGGCGGCGAAGATGGCGACCAGGTGCGACAGCTGAGCGGAGGAGCGGGGCGACGCGGGGGCGTCTGGACGGGCGCCGGGCGGGCCCTCGTCTGTGCGGCCGCCGTGGCAGCCGCCTGCACGGGCTGCGCGCGGGCGATCGATCCGACCCTGGTCGAGGATGCGCATACGGCCATGCGCGTCAAGACCGCGCTGGTCAACGACCCGACGCTCGGCCCGCGGGCGATCGAGGTGCGCGTGCGCGGCGGTGTGGCCCGCCTGGCGGGCGTCGTCGCCTCCGCCGAGGAGGCCACGCGTGCGGTGACGCTGGCGCGCGCGGTCGCCGGCGTCGTGGGGGTGGAGTCGGACTTGGAGGTCCGCCCGCTGGCGCGCGAACGGGCCGCGATCGAGGCGGCGCGGCTGGCGCCGGCGGTCGCGCCGGACGCGGTCGACGCCGATCGGGGCGATCCCAGCCTGCTCGCCGTCGGGCTCGCGGCCAGCCCGCGGCGGTCCGCCGAGGCGCGGCTGGATGCCGACTGGCGGGTGACGGCCCTGGTGCGCTTCGGGTCGGGGAGCGGCCTGGCGCCGGCACTGGCGTTCAGCTGGTTTGGCGCCGACCTCCTCTCCGCGTCGCCGGCCGAGGCGGTCGGACGCCTGAGCATCAAGCCGGTGATGGGCGGCGTCCGCTACACGGTGCGCCGCGGCCGCCGGTCCGCCGACGTCTCGCTGGTCGGGGGCGTGGCCTTCAACAGTTTCACCCTCGAGACGCTCCCGGCGGGCGAGCCGGTGCCGGTGAGCGTCGGCAACAGCTTCGCGTGGCGCCCGGGGGCCTCGATCTGGTTCGACGCCAGCCGGCGTGTCGCGCTCAACCTGTTCGTCGGCTACGTCGTCACCCGCCCGCGGGTGACCTGGCTGGAGGACGAGCGGCTGGCGACGCGACGGCTGCGCGGCGATACCGTCCTGGTGTCGATCGGCGCGGCGTACAAGGTGTTCTGAGGAGCTGATTCATGCGCGCGTTCATCCTTGCGTTCCTCGTCGGCGCGGGTCAAGCCGCGCTGTTCGCCGGGCGCGCGATCCGTGAGGCTTTCCGCCCTCCCTTCGAAGTGCGGGAAACGCTGCGGCAGATTTTCGAGCTGGGCTGCCGGTCGGTGCCGCTCATCGCCGTGAGCGGCTTCGCGGTGGGCGTGGTGCTGTCGATGCACACGCGGGCGTCGCTCGCGCGCTTCGGCGCGGAGGCGCTGATTCCCGCCGGGCTGGCCATCGCGCTGGTGCGGGAGACCGGCCCGCTCACCGCCGGGCTGCTCCTGTCGGGCCGGATCGGCGCCGGTATCGGCGCCGAGCTGGGCGCGATGAAGGTGACCGAGCAGATCGACGCGCTCGAAGCGGTCGCGGTCGATTCGTTCAAGTACCTGGTGGTGACCCGCATGGTCGCCTGCGTCATCGCGCTGCCGGTGCTGACCTCGGTCATGAATTTCACCGGGATGCTCGGCGGCTACGCGGCCGAGACGGCCATCACCGGCCTGCCGCTGCGCGCCTACTTCACCCAGGCGTTCTCGCTCATCCAGTTCTCCGACCTGATCCCGGCCACGCTGAAGACCATGGTGTTCGGGTTCATCATCGCCATCGTCGGGTCCTATCTCGGGATCAACACCGCCCGCGGCACGGAGGGCGTCGGCCAGGCGTCCACCCGCAGCGTCGTCACCTCGTCGATCCTGTTGATCGTCGCCAACGTGATCCTGGTGCGGATCATCTTCTTCTTCTACCCGGCCTGAACGGATGGACGATCGCCGCCCGTTGCCGCCGGCCATCGAGCTGCGTGAGGTGACCAAGACGTTCGGCACCCACCGCGTGCTCGATCGCGTCAACCTCACGATTCCGGCCGGCTGCGGCTTCTGTATCCTGGGGCGCAGCGGCACGGGCAAGAGCGTCACGCTGAAGCACATCATCGGGTTGATGCGGCCGGATTCCGGCCGGGTGCTGGTCCACGGCGAGGAGATCACCGGCCTCGGCGCGCGCGAGCTGTCGCGGGTCCGCCAGGGCATCGGGTTCCTGTTCCAGAACGCCGCGCTCTTCGACTCGATCTCGGTGGGGGAGAACGTGGCCTTCCCGCTGCGCCGGCACAGCACGCTGTCCGACCGCGACATCCGGGCGCGGGCGGCGGAGCTGCTGGCGCAGGTCGGCCTGGCGCGGGAGTACGACAAGATGCCCGCCGACCTGTCGGGCGGCATGCGCAAGCGCGCCGGGCTGGCGCGGGCGATGGCGCTCGATCCGGCGATCCTGCTCGCCGACGAGCCGAGCGCCGGCCTCGATCCGATCACCGCCGGCGAGATCGACCAGTTGCTGGTCGATCTCAAGACGCAGGCGCGGACGACGCTGGTCGTCGTCACGCACAACATTCCGAGCGCGCGCACCATCGGCGACGAGCTGGTCTTCCTGCACGAGGGCCGGGTCATCGCCCACGGGACCGCGGCGGCGCTCGATCGCAGCGACCATCCGATGGTCGCCGAGTTCATGCAGTCCACGGGCGCCGGCTGACGTCCCGCAAACGGTCGCGCGTCGGCGCGAGGAGTCGTCCATGAGTTCATCGCGAATCGCCATCGTCGGAGCGTTCGTCGTCGGAGGGGCCCTGCTGTTCGCCCTCGGCCTGTTCCAGATCGGCGATCGCCGGCTGTTGTTCGCCGAGCAGATCGGCATCAACACCACCTTCGGCAAGGTGTCCGGGCTGCAGGTGGGCACCAAGGTGCGGGTGGCCGGCCTCGACGCCGGCGAGGTACTGGAGATCGGCATTCCGCCGGTGCCCTCGGAGCGCTTCCGCGTGCGCATGCGCCTGCGCCGCGACCTCAGCCACCTGGTGCGCACCGACTCGGTCTGTGCCATCCAGACCGACGGCATCGTCGGCAGCGCCTTCATCCAGATCAGCCCCGGCTCCGACAGCGCTCCGCCGGTGTCGGCGGGCGACACGATTGCCGGCACCGATCCGATCGAGTTCGCCGACGTCATCCAGGAGGGGCGCGACACCTTCCGCGTGATCAGCCGCGAATTCGTG
This sequence comes from uncultured Acidobacteriota bacterium, assembly GCA_963707795.1. Lineage (GTDB taxonomy): Bacteria > Acidobacteriota > Vicinamibacteria > Vicinamibacterales > UBA2999 > JACCSI01. The sequence goes on from OY970174.1 coordinate 5,191,861, forward strand.
GAGCTGACCAACGAGGTGTCCGAGACCATCAGCACGCTCAACGAGACGACCCGCACCGTCAATACGATCCTGGTGGACGCCAACGCCGACATCCAGACCATCGCCGCCACCACCACCGGCGCCATCGACGAAGTGCGGCGCACCCTCGCCGACACGCGGCAGATCGTCGGCAGCGTGAAGGACGGCCGTGGCACCATCGGCCAGCTGCTCACCGACGACACGCTCTACCAGCGCATTGCGGGGACGGCGACCGAGGCCGAGCGGACGATGGGCAATCTGCAGGCGACCACCGAGCGGGTGCGAGCCACGGTGGACGCGCTGACCGCGCGCGACGGCACCGCGCAGCAGCTGCTGGTGCCGCTGCGTGACGCCGTCACCGACACGCGCGAGGTCATGGCCGACCTGTCGGAAGCCACCGAGGCGCTCAAGCGCAACTTCCTGTTCCGCGGCTTCTTCCGCGATCGCGGCTTCTTCGACCTCGACGCGATCTCGCGCGATACCTACCTGGCCGGCGCGCTCGAGGGCAAGGATCGGACGACGCTGCGCGTGTGGGTCGATGCGGCAGGACTGTTCGCGCGCGCCCCCGACGGGTCGGAACAGCTCACCGCCGAAGGGCGGCGGCGCCTCGATTCGACGATGGCCGATCTCGCGCGCTACCCGCGGGAGAGTCCGCTGGTGATCGAGGGCTACGCCGATGTCACGGATGGCGGCGCCGCCTACCTCGTCTCCACCGAGCGCGCGGTCATCGTCCGCGACTACGTCCTCGCGCGCTTCCGGCGAAAGGCGACGCTCACCGGCGTGATGCCGATGGGCGCGGTGGCGGCGGGGAGCCCGCGCGGCGACGACCGCTGGTCGGGCGTCGCGCTGTCGCTGGTCGTGCGCAAGTCCGCACTGGCGCGCTGAGCCGGGCGCCGCGCCGTCAGCGGACGGATGACGACGCGCCGGCCGGCGCGCGCAGCAGCACCGCCCCGGCGCGCGGGAACCGCACCGCCGGCGCCACCTGGTCGAGATCGAGGTCGATCGGCGCACGCTCGTCGGGACCGGCGAACGCGGGATCCTCCGTCGTCAGCACGGGCGCCCATGGCCCCGCCGCCGCTCCGGGAGCGGGCAGCGCGATCCGTTCGCCGGCGCCGACGTGGACCGCGAGCAACAGCGTGTCGCCGGCGGCCGCGCGGCGGGTCACCATCAGGCTGCGCGCACCCACCGCAGCCACCGAGCATGGCTGGTTGCCAGCGAGCGCCGGTTCGGTCGCGCGCAGGTGCAGCAGCGCGCGGTACAACGCGTGCACGCCGGCATGCGGCATCCGGTCGCGCTCGCGCCACTGCAGACGGCTCCGGGCGAAGGTCTCCGGCGCCTGCGGGTCGGGAATCCGGGCGCGGGTCGCCGCGTCGGCGAACGCGCTGAAGCGCGAGAATTCGTTGCGCCGTCCCTCGGTGACCAGCCGCCCGAGCTCGTCGTGGTGGTCGGTGAAGAACAGGAACGGCGTGCTCGCCGCCCATTCCTGCCCCATGAACAGGAGCGGCGTCTGCGGCGCACACAGCAGGAGCGCGCTGGCGGCGCGGAACACGGCGCCCTCGACCTGGTGATGCAGCCGGCGTCCGAACGGGCGGTTGCCGATCTGGTCGTGGTTCTGGATGCAGAACACCAGCCGCGGCGGCGGCACCCCCGCGGGGTCGGTACCGCGCGCCCGGCCCAGGTAGGCGGAGTGCTGGCCGCGGAAGAACCACCCGTGCGCCACCGTGGCGGCGAGATCGTCGGCCGAGCCCGTGTAGTCGGCGTAGTAGCCGTCCGCATCGCCCGCGGTCAGCCGGCGCACCTGGTGATGGAAATCGTCCGCCCACACGGCGTCGAGTCCCCAGCCGCCCTGATCCTCCGGCAGCACCAGGGTACGGAGGTTGCGTTCGTCTTCGGCGATCAGCAGGATGGTCCGCCCGCTCACCGACGCGCGCAGCGTGGCGCACAACTCCTGCAGGAAATGGCGCGGCCGATCGTCAATCAGCCCGTGCGTCGCGTCGAGACGCAAGCCGTCGACGTGATACTCGTGCAGCCAGTGCAGCGCGTTCTCGATGAAGAACGCGCGCACATGATGCGCCTGCTCGCCGTCGAGGTTCACGGCTCCGCCCCAGGGGCTGCTGTGGCGGGTGGACAGGTAGAACGGGCTGAAGGTCGTGAAGTACGCCCCATCGGGCCCGAAGTGGTTGTAGACGACGTCGAGCAGGACGGCGAGGCCGAGCGCGTGAGCGGCGTCCACCAGCGCCCGCAGATCGTCGGGCGAGCCGTAGACGCGCGCCGGCGCAAACAGGCTGACGCCGTCGTAGCCCCAGTTGTGCGCCCCGGGGAAGTCCGCGACCGGCATCAGTTCGATTGCCGTCACGCCCAGATCGGCGAGGTCGGGCAGCCGCTCGATGGCGGCGCGGAACGTGCCAGCCTCGGTGAACGTCCCGACGTGCAATTCGTAAATGACCGAGCGTTCGAGCGGAACGCCGCGCCAGCCGGCATCCGACCACGGAAACCCGCGCGGGTCCACCACGGCCGACGGGCCGTGGACCCCGTCGGGCTGGGAGCGTGAGGCCGGGTCCGGGTACGGCCCCTCCCCGTCCAGGAGGTAGGCGTAGCGATCGCCGCCGGCGATCTCCCCGACCGTGCCGGCGAACGTCCCGTCCCCCGCCGGGGCGAGGGGGATACGGCGCCGTCGCGCGCCGGAGGGATCGATCACCAGGTCCACCCGCTCGCGGGTCGGCGCCCAGACGGTGAACCTGAAGCCGGCGTCCACCGGCACCGCCCCCACGACGGGCCGCCAGTCGCGCGCGCCTCGGTTCATGCCTGACTGCTCCCGCCGGCTCCCTCCGGGGGTGACTCACGGATGGCGCGAAAGAGCGCGAGCGAATGCTCGGCGAGCCGAAAGGGCGCCCCGCCGTCGAAGGTGGCGGCCTCACGCGTGGTGTCGGCAGTGTCGAGCAGGCACTCCCACGCGATGCCCGGTTCGAAGGCCGGCAGGTGGAAGACCACCGCGGACCTGCCCGCATTGAGCAGATAGGTGAGGGTGTCACCGGTGACCGGCTGCCCCTCCTCGTCGACCTCGTCGATCCCCTCGCCGGCCAGGCGCACGCCGAGGCATTTCACGTGGTCGGCGTTCCACTCCTCGTCGGTCATCTCGGTACCGCCGGGTCCCAGCCACATGATGTCGTGCACGCCGGTGCGGCCGTTGCGCGGGCGGAAAAACTTGCGCCGCCGCAGCACGGGATGCTCGCGCATCAGACGGCTCAGCCGGCAGGTGAACTCCAGGAACGCGCGCTGCTCGTCGGTCAGCTGCCAGTCGGTCCAGCTGATCTCGTTGTCGAGGCAGTAGGCGTTGTTGTTGCCCATCTGCGTCCGGCCGAGCTCGTCGCCGCCGCTGATCATCGGCACCCCCTGCGACAGGAACATCGTCGCCATGAAGTTGCGCCGCTGCCGCGCGCGCAGGGCTTGAATCGCGGGATCGGTCGTCGGCCCTTCGTGGCCGCAGTTCCAGCTCAGGTTGTTGCCCTCGCCGTCGCGGTTCGCCTCGCCGTTGGCTTCGTTGTGCTTTTTTTCGTAGCTCACCAGATCGGCGAGGGTGAAGCCATCGTGGCAGGTCACGAAGTTGATGCTGGCGTAGGGCCGCCGGCCGCTGTGGGCGTACAGGTCGGCGCTGCCGGCCAGGCGCGTCGCCAGTTCCGACACCGTGCCGCCGTCGCCGCGCCAGAAGCGGCGGACGCAGTCGCGGTAGCGGCCGTTCCATTCGGTCCACAGCACGGGAAAGTTGCCGACCTGATAGCCGCCCTGGCCGAGGTCCCACGGTTCGGCGATCAGCTTGAGCTGCGAGATCACCGGGTCCTGGTGGATGACGTCGAAGAAGGCGGCGAGCTTGTCCACCTCGTACAGCTCGCGTGCCAGCGCGCTCGCCAGATCGAAGCGGAATCCGTCGACGTGCATTTCCAGCGCCCAGTAGCGGAGGCTGTCCATGATGAGCTGCAAGACGCGCGGGTGGCGCATGTTGAGCGTGTTGCCGCAGCCGGTGAAGTCGACGTACTGCCGCGGGTTCCCCGGCGCGAGCCGGTAATAGGCGGCGTTGTCGATGGCGCGCAGCGACAGCGTCGGCCCGAGGTGGCTGCCCTCCGCCGTGTGGTTGTAGACGACGTCGAGAATCACCTCGATGCCGGCGGCGTGCAGCGCCCGCACCATGGTCTTGAACTCGCGCACCGCGTCGAGCGAGATGCCGGCGGCGGCGTAGCGTGGATTGGGCGCGAAGAAGCACAGCGTGTTGTAGCCCCAGTAATTGGTCAGGCCGCGCGCCACCAGGTCCCGCTCATAAGCGTGGTGCTGCACCGGCAGCAGTTCGAGCGCGGTGACGCCGAGCTGCTTCAGGTGGTCGATGATCGGCGGCTGGCTGAGCGCCGCATACGTGCCGCGCACTGCCGGGGGGACGTCGGGGTGGCGCCGCGTGAAGCCCTTGACGTGCGCCTCGTAAATCACCGTATCGTGCCACGGCGTGCGCGGCTTGCGATCGTCCTGCCAGTCGAAGGCCGGATCGATCACCGCCGCCAAGGGCGCGTACGGCGCATTGTCTCGCGGATCGGCGGTGAGGTCGGCCTCGGTGTGCCCGATGGGATAGCCGAACATCGCGTCGTGCCACCGTGTCGGACGGGCCACGGCCTTGGCATACGGATCGATCACGACCTTGGCGGGGTTGAACCGGTGGCCGGCCGCCGGCGCGTACGGACCGTGCACGCGATAGCCGTAGATGTCGCCAGGCCGCGCCCCGCGCAGGTAGCCGTGCCAGACCATGTCGGTCTGCTCGGGCAGGGTCAGCCGCTGCGACTCGACGACCGCGTCGACCGAGTCGAACAGGCACAGTTCGACGTGGCTCGCATGCTCCGAGAACAGGGCGAAGTTCACCCCCGTTCCATCCCACGTCGCGCCCAGTGGATATGGGGTGCCGGGCAGGAGTTTCATTCGGTCAGGAAAGGCCGGCCGCGCGGGCATGGGTGCGCGGCCCTGTCGAGCCGCGCGCGGGTGCACGAGCCCGCGCCACGCGCGAATGACCGCCGGCCGGACTGGCTACGCGGCACGCCGATAACGCCCGTCCGCTGACTTGAGGAGCACGCCCGCGGCCACCAGCCGGTCGAGCAGCCCCTCGCAGGTGGCCAGCGCGACCTCGTCCAGCCCGCACAGGCGGCGCACCTGCGCCGCCGTGAGGCTCAGGCCCGGCAACTCCCGGTACTGCCGCTCGATGTTCGCGGCGTATGCGCTGAGGTGAGCCTGCGCCGGACGGGGGCGGGACAATGGGGGAACGCGCGGCATGGACGACCTCCTCGACCGAACGCTTCCGGGCGTCGCTCTACGGTACCACACGCGCCGCGGCGCCGGTTCGGGCTTCCTCGCCATCGAGTCCTGTGACACGATGCCGCCTCGTCCGACGATCCTGGCCGGGCGCCGGCCGGCCGCGGGCCGCGCCGGCACAAGGAGATCGCCATGATTCGCGCCATGCTGTACGACGACCGCGAGGATCGCTGCACCGTGGGGGGGCGCGAACTCCTCGACCAGTGGCAGGCGAGCGACAGCGCCATCCTGTGGATCGATCTGCTGCAGGTGCCCGAGGACGAAGAAACGACGCTCATGCGCGGCTATTTCGGCCTCCACCCCCTCGCGATCCAGGACGCGCAGCGCGAACGGCATCCGCCCAAGGTCGAAGGCTTCAGCGACCACACCTTCGTGCTCTTGAAGGGGCTCGATGCCGAGTCGCAGAGCGTGCAGTTCGGCACCATCCAGATCGCCATCTTCATTGGGCGGCGCTACCTGGTGACGCGGCACACCGGCCCGTCGCCGAGCATCGATCGCCTGTGGGGCGAGGCGGTCAGCCGCCCCGCGCTCGTCGCCGCCGGCGCCGATTCCCTCGCCATCATGCTCGCCCGCATCGTCGTCAACCGCTACCTGCCGATTCTGCTCGCGCTGGAGACCCGGCTCGACGACCTCGAAGACGAGATGATCGCGCGCCCGACCGATGCGCTGCTCGCCGAACTGGTCGGCATCAAGGGGAATCTGAAGAAGCTGCGCCGCGTCATCACCTACCACGTCAAGCTGTTCGAGACGATCAAGACGTCGATTCCGCCCGGCATCCGCGCTGAGCTGGCGCACGAATTGAACGACGTCTACGAGCACCTCGAGCGCTCGATGAGCCTGGCCGGGCTGTACTACGAGCTGGCCGCGGACCTGATGGACGGCTACATCACGATGGCCTCGCATCGCCTCAACCAGATCGTCAAGACGCTGACCATCGTCACCACCATCTTCGTGCCCCTGAGCTTCCTTGCCGGGCTCTACGGGATGAACTTCGTCTACATTCCCGAACTGCAGTTCCGCTACGGCTATTTCGTGGTGCTCGGTGTGATGGCGGTCATGGCCGGAGGGGCCCTGTTGGTGATGCACCGGCGCGGCTGGATGGGTGAGCGGTCGCTGCGCTGAGCGCGGCGGCGAAGACTGCCCGCGGCTGGCACCGGACGGTGCGCGCGGGCCCGAGCACAGGGAGCGCGACGATGAACACTCTGCCTGGCCGTGACCTGCCGCTGGTGGCCCGCGCCCTCGACGCGGCGCCGGCCGTCGCCGCGGCAATCATCCTCCTCGTCGGGTTCTGGATCGTCTTCCGCAGCACGCGCGGGTCGCTGCGCCGCGTGCTCGAGCGCGCCGGCCTGCACCCGACGCTGGTGCACATGCTCGTCGACCAGGTCTACCGCCTGACCATCACCGTCTTCGCCCTGGTCATGGCCGCCGATCAGGTCGGCGTCAACGTCGGCGCGGCGCTGGCCGGCATCGGCGTCGTCGGCCTGGCGATCGGGTTCGCCGCCCAGGACACGCTGGCGAACATCTTCGCCGGATTCCTGATCTTCATCGACAAGCCGTTCGAGGTCGGTGACTGGGTGACGGTTGGCGACAATTACGGATCGGTGCGCGACATCACCATGCGATCCACCCGCATTCGCACCAATCGCAACACCTACGTCGTCATCCCCAACAGGACCATCATCGACACCGTGCTGGTGAACCATTCCAAGCACGGCGCCACGCGCATCGACGTCCCCATCGGCATCGCCTACAAGGAGAGCATCGTCCAGGCGCGCGCGGTGGTGCTCGCCGCCGTCGGCGCGGTCGAAGGGATCATCGCCGAGCCGGCGCCCGACCTGGTCGTCACCGAGCTGGGAGCCTCGAGCGTGAACTTGGACGTCCGCGTCTGGATCGACGACGCGGCGCGCGAGCGTCCGGTGTATCACCGCGTGATGGAGGCGAGCAAGCTCGCGCTCGATGCTGCCGGCATCGAGATCCCCTATCACCACCTGCAGTTGTTCCTGGAGAACGTGGACGAGCGCGTGTGGACGCAGGCGGCCAGGCTGGCCGGCCTGCCCGGGCTCGACCCGGCGCCGGCCTCGGGCGAGAACACCCAATAGCTGCCCGCATCCTCAAACGACCGCACGGCTGTGGTCACGTCCCACCGGGCACCGGGTCGCGAGCGGTGCCGATCAGGTGCGAACGCGCGTGGCGGTCTTCGACTGCGCGCGGGACGCGGCCAGCCGCTCTTCGTAGCGGGCGCGTGTGTCCTGCTCCCAGGACACGGGATTCAGCCCTCAACAGGCGGGCGCCGGCTGCATGAAGCCCTGGAAGAACTGTCGGACGGCGCCGATGAACAGGCGCACGCGGCGCCGGCGCTCCCGCGCTCCGCCCGCTCGACCCACCGGCCGCGTCACCGTGTCTTCCACCTCTCCATCCTACCACCGGGCATCCGGCGGCACCCCGCCGCGGGCGCGACGCGCGCCGATCACATAGAGTACCGATGAGCAGGTCACAGGGTGTTTCTCCATCGACTGCGCTGGTGGTTGGTGTCGGCGGGCGCGAGCCTCGCGGTCGGGGCCGGCGCGGTCAATACCTACATCGACCAGCTCGACCGCGTGCCGGCGCCCGCGGTCGCGCCGATCGACATCCGGCCCCTGTTCTTCGACCTCCGGCCCACCACCGTCGTCACCACCGCGTCGTGGGTGAAGATCCCGCTCACGGTCGAGCGCTGGCAGTTCCTGCGCGACCGCGCCATCTGGCTGCGCATGCACTTCGAGGACTGGGACGAGCTCCCGGATGAGGCGCGCGCCGAAGGTCTGCGCAATCTCCTCGACCAGTACGGGTCGCTGGCGACGGCGCGCCGCGCCTGGCCACGCATGTCGGCGCACGACTGGGATGAGGTCCCGCAGCCGCTGCGGGCGATGGCCACCGTCGGGATGATCGAGGCGTGGTCGGCGCACTACCGCCCGGGCGAGACCTACGGCCTCGACCCGGCGCTCGTCGTGCGCACGATCAAGGCGATCGCGATGTCGGAATCCTGGTACGACCACCGCGCCATCTATCGCAACCGCGATGGCTCGGTCGATGTCGGCATCGGCGGCGCCTCGGACTTCGCACGCCGGACCATGCGGCGCTTCTACGACAGCGGCACGACCGATTTCAACATGAGCGACGACGACTATTACAACCCGTGGCTGGCGTCGCGCTGGCTGGTGTTCTGGGTCGCGCTCATGATCGACGAGGCGGAAGGGGATCTGGAGCTCGCCGTGCGCGCGTACAACTGGGGCCTCGGGCGCGCGCAGCGCGGCGCCGGCGAGGAATACCTCGCGGGGGTGGAGCGCCGCCGCCGGCGCTACTTCGAGGGTCCCAGCAATTCACCGACGTGGAGCACGCTGAGCCGGTTCCGCCGCGAGCGCGCCGGCCTGCCCGCCGTGCCGCGGCTGCCGTCCCGGCCCATCGGGATCGCGCCAGACCACTTCCGGCCCTGCGTCGAGCCCGATCAGCCGGCCTTGGCGAACACGCCCATGACCACCCCGAGGTGGCCCGACTCGAGATGCTCCGCCAGGTTCTCGATCATCGGCAGCGCGTCCGCGCCGAGCAGCGTGTGCAGGCCGAGCAGCCGCGGGTCGTCGCCGGCGCAGGCCAGGATCTCGCGGTACCACGCCGCCGCGAGCGGCGTCGTGTCCTGCCACACGCGGCTCGCGAACCCGGCGGTCGCCAGCGCCGTCTGCAGCCGCTCGGGCCGCGGCACGAAGCTGGTCGCCGGGGTGCGTGCCCAGGGCAGCGGATAGCGCAGGCGGTTGCCGTTCGGCGCGACGATCTCGTGCACCACCAGCAGCCCGCCCGGCGCCAGCACCCGCCGCAGCTCGGCGAACAGCCGCGCCTTGTCGGCCACGTTCATGACCATGTGCTGCAGCCAGGCGCCGTCGAACGCTCCCATCACGAACGGCGCCGAGAGGGCGTTGCCGGGCTCGAAGGCGACGCGATCGGCGAGCCCCGCCCGCGCCGTGAGGATGCGGGCGACGCGCACGTAGTCGGCGGTGAGCTCGATGCCGGTGACGCGCACGGCGAAGGCCGACGCCAGGTGCCGCGCCGGCCCGCCCAGCCCCGAGCCGACGTCGAGCATGTGCATGCCGGGCCGCAGCTCGGCGAGGGCGGCCAGTTCGCCGGTCGCCTCACGGGCGCGGCTGTGCAGCTCGTCGAAGGACGCCAGTTCTTCGGCGCTGAAGCCGGCGATGGCGTCGGCGTCGAGTGCCGCGAGGATGTCGTCGGCGATGCCGAGGCGGCCGTAATGCTGCTGGACGAGATCTCCGGTCATCGACCCTCCCGCTCTCATCCTAGCAGAGGTATTACTTTGAACACCAATGATATCGGGCGGCGGCGGCCGCCGGGGGAGTGGGGGAGTGGGGGCGGGGCCGGCCGTTCAGCGCGCCGGGTCGTCGGGCACCCTCCCGCCCGTCCACGGCGGGGCCTCGTCCGCCGGGGTCGCGACCGCGCGGTTCAGCCACTCGATGACCGCCGCCCAGCCCAGGCTCTCCGGGTCGTGCCGCAGGTAGCCGGGCACCACGGCGAGGACGCGGAAGCCCTGACGCAGCTGGAACGACAGCGTCGGGTCGTTGACCTCGCCGCGGATGATCGCCGCCACGTACTCGTCCGCCGTCAGGCGCCCGGCCACCTGGTGGAACCCGCGCAGCCGGGCGCCGGCGCGGATGCGCAGCAGCCCCCGCGCCTCGACCAGGCGGCGGCGGGCGGCGTAGAGCGCCTTGCCGACGCCCTCGCGGCGCCGCTCCGGGTGGGTCATCACCTCGGCGGCGTACAACGTGCGGCCGCGCACCGGGTCGTGGTTGGTGAACATGCCGTTGGCGGTGAAGTCCCGCCAGGTCGTGGCGATGTCGTAATCGTCCCACCACACGATCAGGCTGGCGGCCATGCCGATCACCTGCCCGGTGCCGGTGTCGAGGGCGACGAACTGCCCCTCGGGAAACAGCGCCAGGTGGGACTCCAGCTGCGGCACCTGCCACGGCGCCATCCCCACGTAGACCTCGCGGGTCAGGGCCTCGATGCCGGCGAAGTGCTCGCGACGGGTGTTCACCACGGTGACCATCGGGCGCCTCAAAGTATCATCACCTCGAGATCCGCCGACACTTTCGCCGATGACTGGCTGTCGCGCAGCGGCAGGACGGTCCCGGCGCGGCGGCTCTCCACGATCGCTTCCAGATCGAGATCGCCGATGATCATGCTCTCCTGGTTGGTCTCGCCCTCGGCGCGAATGCCGTCGCGGGCGAAGGCGAAGTCGCTCGGCGTCAGGATGGCGGCCTGCCCGTAGTTGAGCGACACTGCCGGGACCATCGGCAGCGAGCCCACCGTGCACGCCAGCACCACGTAGAGCTGATTCTCGATCGCCCGCGCCTGCGCGCAATAGCGCACCCGCAGGTAGCCCTGGCGGTCGTCGGTGCAGCTGGGGACGACGAGGACCGAGGCGCCGGCGCGGGCCGCCGCGCGCGCCAGTTCGGGGAACTCGACGTCGTAGCAGATGTTGACGGCGATGCGCCCGAGCGCCGTGTCGAACACGCGCAGCCGGTGGCCGGGTGCGATGAGCCACTCTTCCGACTCGAAGCGCGTCATGTGCAGCTTGCGCTGGCGGCCATGCGCCCCGCTCGGCGCGAAGAACGTGCACTGGTTGAAGATGCTCACCCCATCGTCGCCGAGCACGGGCGCGGTGCCGCCGATGATGTGCATGCCGGTGCGGTGGGCGAGCGAGGCGAGCAGCTCGTCGATCTGCGCCGCCTGCGCCGCCAGGCCGCGAATCTGTTCCGGCATCGGCCGCCGGGTGTCGTTCAGGGTCAGCAGCTGGGTCGTGAAGTACTCGGGAAACACCAGCAGCCGGCACTTGTAGTCGAGGGCGGTCTCGACCAGGCCGTCCACCTGCTGGCGAAAATCGTCGAACGACTGCACCGGCCGGATGAAATACTGCAGCGCGGCCACGCGAAGGTGTTCCATGGGTCTCCCGGGACGGGTTGCGGCGTCGGACGGCGGCCCGGTCCGTCCGCCGGCGGACGCCTGTCCGCCCGTGCTGGCGGGACGGGGCCGGCGTGGGTTATCATAAACGCGGTACGTTTTGAGTTCAAACTAATCGAGTGGTCCGCGACTCCGGCGGCGATCCGACGCGCCCGCCGGCGTCGGCCGCCCCCGCGCATTATGTCCCGGCTGCCGTGCACGATGCCCGACGATTCCATCCGACCCCGGCCTGCCGATGCCGTGCCCCGCGCCCTCACGCGCGTGCTCCACGACGAGACGGTCCGCCTCGCGGTGCTGGTGCTCGTGGCCCTCGCCACCACGCTGGCCACCGGCGCCATCGCCGACGGCAGCCGGGCGCTGCAGCAGCGCGACGGCGCCGAATGGTTCGCGCGCGGGCGCGCGCGCCTGGCCCGCGGCGAGGTCGACGCGGCCATCGAAGCGCTGCGCCGCGCGACGCTCACCCGGCGCGGCGACGTCACCTACCTCCTTCCCCTCGCCGAGGCGCTGACGCGCAGCGGCCGCACCGCCGCCGCCACGCACGCCTTGCTCGCCGCCCGCGACACCCATCCCGACAATCCCGCCGTCAACCTGGCGCTGGCGCGCCTGGCGGCCGGGCGCGACGAGGCGGACGCGGCCGTGCGCTACTACCAGAACGCCCTCTATGGCATCTGGCCGTCCGCGGAGGGGCCGCGGGCCGTGCGCCTCGAACTGGTCCGCCTGCTGCTCGCGCAGGGACAGCGCAGCCGCGCGGTGGCCGAGCTGATCGCCGCCGCCAGCGATGCGCCGGACACGGCGGCCGCGGCGCTCGAGCTCGGACGACTGTTCGTCCGCGCCGGTGAGTATCGCCACGCCCTGGCGCGCTTCACGGCCGCGCTCGCCGTGGCGCCCGCCTCCGGCGCCGCGCTCGAGGGCGCCGGCCGCGCCGCCTTCGCGCTCGCCGACTATCCGCAGGCGCGCCGCCTGCTCGCGGCCGCGCCGCCGGCTCCCGAGATCACGCTGATGCATGCCATTGCCGAGTTCGTCGTGACCCGCGACCCGCTCGCCGCCCGCATCAGCAGCGCCGAGCGCCGCCGCCGGGCCACCGACAACGTCCGCCACGTGGCCGCGCGCCTGCGCGACTGTGTCGGCTCGCGGACGCCCTCCCCGCGCGAGGCGGCGCTCGCCGCCGAACTGGGCGCGCGCCCGTTCAGCGGCCGGCTGCCGGCCGATGCCGAAACCCTGGAGGCGGCGGTGGACCTCGTGTTCCGCGTCGAGCGCCACGTGCAGGAGGTGTGCGGCGCGGGCGAGCCGCTCGACGACGCCCTGCTGCGCATCGCCCGGCGCCATGGTGTCGACCGGCCGTGAGGAACGGGCCAGGCACCCGCGAGCGCTCGCTGCGGCTGCGCGAGAACCAGGTCTTCGTGCTGTTGACCATCGTCATCGGCGTGCTCGCCGGGCTCGCCGCCGTGCTCTTCAGCCTGCTCATCGACCTGCTCAGCCGCGGCCTGTTCGGCCTCGAGCCGTCCGGCGCCCGCCTCGTGCTGGTGCCGCTGCTGGTCAGCCTCGGCGCCGGCGTGCTGCTCGCCACGGTGTTTCCCGGGGCCCGCGGCAGCGGCGTGCCGCAGACCAAGGCCGCGTATCACCTGGCCGACGGCGTCATTCCCGCGCGCGTGCCCATCGGCAAGTTCATCACCGGCATCCTGTGCGTCGGCGCCGGGCACTCGATGGGGCGGGAAGGCCCGTCGGTGCAGATCGGCGCCGGCATCGCGTCGGTGACGGGCCGCTGGCTGCGGCTCTCTCCGGCCCGGGTGCGCGATCTCATTCCGGTGGGTGCGGCGGGGGCCCTGGCCGCCGCCTTCAACACCCCGGTGGCCGCCGTCCTCTTCGCGCTCGAGGAGATCATCGGCGACATGAACGCGCCGCTGCTCGGGTCGACCGTCGTCGCCTCGGTGGCCTCGGTCATCGTCGCGCGGTCGATCCTGGGCAACGAGCCGCTCTTCCATGTCCCCGCCTACCAGCTGGTGCATCCGGGCGAGCTCGCGGCCTACGCGGTGCTCGGCCTCGTCGGCGGCGGCCTGTCGGTGGTGTTCTGCAAGACGCTGCTCAGCGCGCGCACCGCGTTCCTGCGGCTGCCGTCGTGGACGCGGGCGCTGCAGCCGGCGCTCGGCGGCCTCGCCATCGGCGGCCTGCTGCTGGTGCAGCCGGCGGTGCGCGGCGTCGGCTACGAGTTCGTCGATCAGGCCCTCAACGGCGACCTGCTCATCACCACGATGATTGCGCTGTGCCTGCTGAAGATCGTGGCGACCATCGTCTCCTACGTGTCGGGGAATGCCGGCGGCATCTTCGCGCCGAGCCTGTTCATCGGCGCCATGGCCGGGGGCGCGGTCGGAACGCTCGTCCACGGCTATGCGCCGTTTCCCACCGCCGACCCCGGCGCGTACGCGCTGGTCGGCATGGGCACCCTGTTTGCCGGCATCATCCGGGCGCCGATGACGTCCGTGTTCATGATCTTCGAGATCACCCAGGACTATCAGATCCTGGTGCCGCTGATGGTGGCGAACATGATCAGCCTGCTGATCTCGCGCCGCTACCAGCCGACGCCGGTCTACCAGGCGCTGCTGCAGCAGGACCAGGTCACCTTGCCCACCCGTGTCGCGGCCGGCCCGCCGGCGCCGCCGCCCGGCCCCCGCTGATCCCACCGCGCCGAACCGCCGCCGCAACCCGACAGCGGAGCGGCATTCCCGGCAGTTATCATGAACGTCTGTGTCGAGCCGCGGCCACCACCAGGAGAGACGATGACGGACGCGCCGGCGCCCGACCGCGTGCCACCGGAGAAGCTGCTCGCGCGGACGAGCGTCAAGCTGCGGCTGGCGGCGGCATCTGCCGTGATCCTCGTGGCCGGGGCGCTCATCGCGCCGCGCGCCATCGACACCGGCCTGTCGACGCCGCAGGAGCGCGCCGCTCCGCTGCTCGAGGAGCAGGTCCAGCTGCGCGAGGCGCCACCGCCGTTCCGCGGCGTCCACGACGTCGCCGGCAGCGTGCGCGCGCACGGCGTCGCCGTGCCGCCCATCCGGCCGCAGGCCGTGCGGAGCCATCGCGATTTCTCCTCGTCCGCGACCCCGCGTGACGCCGCCGGCTTCGGGGTGATCGTGGCGGAAGGCTTCGTGCTGACGCACGCCGCGGCGCTCGACGGGCGGGTGTCGCCGGAGCTGGCCGCGGCGGATGGCCGCCAGCTGTCCGCACAACTGGCCGCCTACGACGCAACGACCGACCTGGTGCTGCTGCAGACCGATCCGGCGATCGGCCCGCCCGCCACCCTTGCGCGCTCGCCGCTGGCGCCGGGTGCGCTCGCCGTGGCCGTCGGTCATTGGCAGGACGCCGACATGGCGCTGCCGCTCTTCGTGTCCTCGATGCGTGGCGATCGCTATACCCTCAGCGCGCCCGACGGCGCGGTGCCGGCGGGAATGCCCATCTACAACCTGGAGGGCGAAGTCGTGGCCGTCGCGGCGGGAGGCGGGCGCGGCGGCGTGGCCTTCGCCGTGCCCGACGCGGCCCGGCGCCTGTTCGCGATCGCCAGCAGCGGCGACGCGACGGCCGCCTTCGGCCTGGCGTTGCAGGACCTGAACGAGAACCTGGCGCCGGCCTTCGGTGCCGGGGGCGCGCTCGTCAACGACGTCGTGCCGGCCGGACCGGCAGGCCGGGCAGGCATCGCGCCGGGGGATACGCTGCTGGCGATCGGCGAAACCGAGATCGCCTCCGCCGACGAAGCGGCACGCGCCCTCGCGAGCGTCCTGCCCGGGCAGTCGGTGGCGCTACGTCTCGCGCGCGCCCGCCGCGTCCGTACGATCGAGGTCGCGGCGGCTACCACGTACGAGGTCGCGGCCCTCGCGCGCGCCGCGGCCCCTGGATCGGCAGGACCGGAGGCCGCCGCCGTGATCGCGGCCTCGGTGCTCGAGGCGGCCGGCATCCCGGGCGACGCGCGCATCATCACCCTGAACGGGCGCGCGGTGACACTGGCGCAGGCGGCGCGCGAGCTGCGCACGGCGCCGCGCGCCGTCCTGCTCCTGCGCCATGGGGGTGACCAGTTCTTTGTCGCCCTCGAGCCGGGCCGATGAACGAGATCCTGTCGGTCGGCCTGATCCTGATGGCGGCGCTCGTCGCCGGTCACCTCGCGCAGCTCGCACGGGTTCCGGAGGTCACCGGCTACCTCCTCGTCGGCGTCATGATCGGCCCCGCCTCTCTCGACCTCATCTCGCATGACAACATCGTGACGCTCGGATTCCTGAGCGACGTGGCGCTCGGACTGATTCTGTTCAACATCGGCGCCATCTTCGAGGCCGCCAACTTCCGCCGGCTCGGTCCCGGCGTGGTCCGGATCACCGCGTGGGAGGGCACCCTGGCGTTCGTTCTGGTCGGGTCGGTCCTGGTGGTCAGCGGACTTACCCTGCCGCTGGCGCTGCTGCTGGCGGTCGTCGCCATGGAGACCGCGCCGGCCACGACCATGATGGTGCTCAACGAATACGACGCGCAGGGGCCGATGACCGATCGCCTGCTGGCACTGGTCGCTCTGAACAACGTCTACGTGCTCGTCATGTTCGGCCTGGTCACGGCCGGCCTGACGCTGATGGACGCGGCCGGGGAAGGATGGTTGTTCGCCGGCTATCGCGCCGTGCACGGGGTGTTGTGGACCACGCTCGGGTCGGTCGCGCTCGGCGCGCTGCTCGGGCTGGTCATGGACTTCTGGGGCGCGCGGGCGAAGGAATCCGGGGAGGCGATGATCTTGTCGATCGGCACGGTGCTCATCGCCGTCGGGGCCTCGCGATGGCTCGGCCTCTCGCCCCTGATCACGACGCTGGCGCTCGGCGCGACCGTGGCCAACGCGTCGCGGCACGGCGACCGGCTCCTGCGTGCGCTCGGCCGCGCCGACCCGCCGTTGTACGCCGCGTTCTTCGTCCTCGCGGGCGCCGAGCTGGTTCCGGCGTCGGTGCTGGGGCTGGGCGTCGTCGGTGTCGGGTATGCCGTGGCGCGGACCGTTGGGAAGATCGCCGGCGCGCGCATCGCCCTGCGCAACCAGGACGTCCCGCCGATGGTGCGCCGGCAAATCGGCTACTGCCTGGTGTCCTCGTCGTCGCTGGCCGTCGGCCTGACCATTCAGATTCGCTCGGCGTTTCCCGCCTACGCCGCCACGGTCACCGGGATCGTGCTCGCCGCGGTCGTGATCTTCGAAGTCGTCGGCCCGCTCCTGACCCGGCGCGCCCTGCTGCTGACCGGGGAGGCCAAGACGATGCCCTCACCGCTCAGCGAGGCGACCGGGGCCGACATGCCCGCGTAACCGGCGTCACGTCCCCGATTCGACCAGGTGCCCCAGCCGGCGCAGGTCGGCGGTGAGCGCGCGGCGCATGGCCCAGGCCATCAGCCGCCGTGGCGCGAAGCCGGGTGCGGTCCCGGTGTTGCGAATCGAGACCTCGGATCCCGCGCCGGACGAGGCAATGCGGTACGACACGGTGCCGCGCATCGGCCCGTCGATGATGCGCAGGTCGAGCGCCTCCGCCGACGCGGACACCACTTCGGTGGTCCACCGCAGCGTGCGGCCCATGAATCGCCCCGTCCGCCGCACGCGCCCGCCCGGCTCGTCGCCGCCGGTCAGGCGGGTGACGCCCGTGACCGCGGCCATCCATCCCGGATCCTGTTCCGGGTCGAACATGACGCGGCGAACCGCGTCGGGTGGGGCGCTGAGGAACCGTCGGACGGTGACGTCGAGCGGGGAGGCCATGAGGCGGCATCTTCTGTGAAAGCCCACGCGCCCGGCAACGGTCCAATCACGGTGGCAGCCAGGTTTCGTACGTCACCCTCGAATGAGGCAGATTCGCCCCGGTTCCACCGTGCCGGACGCCCGAACCGGCTGCCGGGATTACAAACCTGACGGTCCACGCCCTCCGTGCGACTTGGCGTTTGCACAAGGAAATGCACAATTTTTCGTGCGCGGCTGCAAAACGGCCACAGTTTGTGCTTTGATGGCGCTTTGAAGAACCGTTTGTGCCCGTGCCTGTAGGCGATTTCCGTGGCTTGGGTGTTGCAAGCCAGGTGCGAGGAAGTGGCCAGCCACTCGAGGCCGCTTGCAAAACCGTTGCTGTTTCGAATGATTGGTTCGCACCGTTGCCCTGTGCCGTGCCGGCTTGTCGGGCGCAAAAAAGCACAGTTGTCGCAGTTTAGGACAGTACTATCGGGAAGTCGCGCGTTCCGGCCGTCTACTCCGGTGACCCAAGAAGCGGCGCTCGGCGGTCGGTGGACAAGTGCAGCTCGGGTAACCGGCCTGCGCGCCGACGAGGCGAGCGAGGTAGTCATCGGACGTGGACACCACCACTCACCCCCCACCGATTGGCGCACGAGTCGCCACTCCGCCCGTCGCCCGCTCGATCGCGCCGTCCCCACAAGCCGTCGCCACCCGGTTGTGGGCCTTGGTACGCGCGGATGACTGGTGGGCCTACAAGATCCCGCCACTGCTGGCCGTCATCTACGCGACCGCCATCCGCTTCCCCGTCGCGGCGCAGGCCTGGACCGTGGCGCTTGGCGCCGTCGGCGCGATCGTGCTGGTCGCGATCTTCGGCTATCTGCTGAACGACATCGCCGATATCGAGTCGGACCGGCGCGCCGGGCGCCGCAACAGCATCGATGCCATCGGCCAGCGGAGGGCGATCGCCGCGCTGACCGCGCCGCTGACCGGGGTCTTTCTCCTCGGCTGGTGGATCGGCGATCCGGTCGTGCAGGGCCTGCTGGCCCTGAACCTGCTGCTGCCCACGCTCTATTCCGTGCCGCCGGTGCGATGGAAGGTCCGTGGGCTGCTGGGAGTGCTCGCCGATGCCGGCGGCGCGCACGTGCTGCCCACGGCGATCGTCATTCGCGCGGTGACCGCTGAACTCAGCGCGCCCCCGGCGCTGTTGACGACGTTTGTCGCCGCGGCGATCGGTTGGGCTCTGTGTGCCGGCCTGCGCAGCATCATCGTCCATCAGGTTCGCGATCAGCTCGCGGACCGGCGTTCCGGCATCACGACCTTTGGCGGAAAGCTGGGGATGGCGCGGGGGCGGCGGCTCGTGCGCGGGGTGCTCGTGCCGGCCGAGCTGATCTGCCTGGGCCTGTTTCTCGGCCTCGTCGTCCCGGCCGCGCCGGTCGCGGCGGGCGTGCTCCTGGTCTGGCTGCTCGTGGAACTCCGGAAACTGCGGCGGCACTGGACGCTGCCGTTGTTCGATCCCACCGGTCGGACGCGCGAACCGTACCTGCCGCTGGCCAGCAACGACCTCTACGAGTTGTGGCTGCCGTTCGGGCTCTGCCTGCAGCTGGCGCTGGTCTACCCGATGGCGTGGCTGCTCCTGGCGGCGCAGGTGTTGTTCTTCTTCGACAACACGCGAACGAGACTGGCCGTTGTCGGCCGTGCGCTCTTCCCCGATCGCCTCCCCCAGGGGGGCCATTGACCTCTCCGCGTGCGATCGCCGAGGCGCCCGCACGCGCGGCGGCGCCCGTTCGACCCGCGTCAGCCCGGAGCCCGACGGCGGACGTGCACCGCTATCGGTATCCGCTGGTGGCGCTGGTGCGGCGGGACGTGCAGAAGCGATATGCCAGCACGCTGCTCGGCGCCAGTTGGACGGTGCTGCAGCCGCTCGTCCTCCTCGGTGTCTACGTGACGGTGTTCGCCTTCATCCTGCCAGGACGCGGCGGCGGCGCGCGCCAGTACGTGTTCGCGATTCTGGCCGGCATGCTGCCGTACCTCGCCATCGCCGAAGGGCTGCAGCGCGCCAGCAGTGCCCTGCGCGACGATCGGGCACTGCTCGACCGGGTGGAATTTCCGGCGGAGGTCGTGCCGGTCGCGCGGGTCCTCGGCGCGTCCCTCAACGAGATCATCGCGCTCGCGGCGCTGGTGGCGATCGGACCGTGGCTGGGCTTGTCGCTGAGTGGCTGGGTGGCGGTGCTGCCGCTGCTGGTCGCCGCCCGCATCGTCCTGACCAGCGGCCTGGCGTGGGTGATCAGCATCCTGGCGATCTTCGTCGCCGACCTCGCCGAAGTGCTGACGCTGCTCCTGACCGCGTGGCTGTTCCTGACGCCGGTGTTCTACGCGGCCGACGCGGTGCCAACGGCACTGCAATGGCTGCTGGCCGTGAACCCGCTCCATCACCTCGTCGAGGCGTACCGCGCCGTGCTGATTGACGGCCGTGCGCCGCTGCCGGAGGGGCTGTTCGTGCTCGGCTGGGCGGTGACCGCGTTCGTGCTCGGGCTATGGTTCTTTCGCGCGACGCTCGATCGCGGAAAGGACCTGCTCTAGTGGACGGGCCACGAGTGCCGCGACGCCGAGGTCCGTCGCCATTTGCCGGGCGGGGCATTCCGCATCGCTCATGATCAGCGTACGTGCGGACGGACTCGGCAAGGCGTACCGGCTCTACCGCCGGCCGCTCGACAGCCTGAAGGAGCTGTTCCTGCGGAAGGAGTACGCGGAGACGTTCTGGGCGCTTCGGGACGTGACGCTGGAAGTCCCCCAGGGCGGCTCGCTCGGCATCGTCGGCGACAACGGCGCGGGGAAGAGCACGCTGCTGAAGCTGCTCGCCGGTGCCATCCGCCCGACCACGGGCGCCGTCGAGCGGGCGGGCCGCGTCGCCGCCATCCTCAACCTCGGCGCCGGCTTTCACAGCGATCTCACCGGCGTCGAGAACGCGCGCATCGGTTGTGCCGTGCTCGGCTTGTCGCCCGCCGAGACCGACGATCTGCTGCCGGAGATCCTGGAATTCTCCGAGCTGGGCCGCTTCGCCTATCGGCCCGTCCGCACCTACTCGAGCGGGATGTACCTGCGGCTGGGCTTTTCGGTGGCCGCGGCGGTGCGTCCCGACGTCCTCATCGTCGATGAGCACCTCTCGGTGGGCGATCAGCACTTCCGCCACAAGTGTCTGCGGCGGATCATGAGCCTCAAGGAGAACGGGTGTGCGCTGATATTCTGTTCGCACGACCTGTACTCGGTGAGCGAGGTCTGCGAGCGCACGTTCTGGCTGCGCGATGGCCGTCCGGCCATGTGCGCGGCGACCGCCCCGGTCCTGCGCGCGTATCAGGACCACGTGCGTGCTCGTGACGCGGCCGTCGCCGGTTCTGGTCCTCCCGCCGCGCGGCCGTCGGCGCCGCTGCGGCCGGCGGACAACTACCTGGTCGATGCCGTGCTCGGCGGCGACTGCCGGCACGGGGAGATCGCGACCGGCGGCCGGCTCGAACTGACGATCTACGCGCGGCTCGGCGAGGTCGCGCGCCGCGAGGGTGTGCACGTCGGCGTGCTGCTCGTGCGCAACGACGCCGTCTGGTGCTATGGGGTGACGACCAAGATGGACGCCGCGCCGCAAGCCCTGCACCCGCTCGGCGGCGCCGACTACGGCATCACGTTCGTGATCGACGAAGTCCCGTTGCTCGCCGGCCAGTACAGCTTCACCATTGCGCTGATGGACGACCGCAGCCCTCACCTCTACGACACCTGGACGGGCGTCGCGGGTTTCACCATCCGGCAGAGCGGCAAGGACGTGGGCGTCGTGCGCATCCCGCATCGCTGGCAACCCCCGCCGGTTCCGAGACAGTCGGCGCAGCCGCTCAGGGCGACCCGCTGACCGTCGCGACGAGATGGGCGATCGCGTGACCCCGTCGCCCGGCGTGGCCGCCGCGCCGGCCGATCCGTCGACCCGCCGCGATGCGATGCGGCTGGCGCTGATCGTCGCGCAGCTGGCCGCCGTCCTGGCGCTCGTCCGCGTGTTCAACATCGAGGGTCCGGCGTTTTTCAACGTCTGCGCGCTGGCGGTCGCCGGGTTTCTCGTGCACCTGTGCCTGCCGGAGCGCCAGCGGCTGCCCTGGTTCGCCGCCCTCTCCGTGCTCTCGGTGTTCGTGGCCGTCGGCGTGCCCGCTGCCAGCACCGTGCTGGTGCTCGGCGCCGTGCTGATTGCCACCTGCCACCTGCCCGCCGGCTGGGGGCTCAGGGTGGGGCTGTTGTTCGCCGCCGGCGCCGGCCTGGCGATCGTCCGTCTGTGGGCGGGCCACGATGGCCTTTTTGCGACGGCGCTGCCGGTCCTGGCGTCGATGTTCATGTTCCGCCTGGCGCTCTACCTGCACGCGCTGCGCCAGGGCGAGGTCAGTTTTTCGCCGCCCCTCGCCGTCGCCTACTTCTTCATGGTGCCCAACGCGTCGTTCGCGTTGTTCCCGGTGGTCGACTACCGGCGGTTCGTCCAGTCGCGATCGGCCGCCGATGCGCTGACCACGTACGAGATCGGCGTCCGCTGGATCGGGCGCGGCCTGACCCATCTGCTGCTGTATCGCCTCGTCTTCTTCGACCTCGCCCCGCGCGAGCTGTTCGTCTACGATCTCGGCGATCTCGTGCGCCACGTCCTGTCGGTCGTCCTCCTCTACCTGAAAGTGTCGGGCCAGTTCCACCTGATCGTCGGGCTCCTGCACCTGTTCGGGTTTCGCCTGCCGGAAACCCACCATCTCTACCTGCTGGCCCCGAGCCTCCCCGAGTTCTGGCGGCGGATCAACATCTACTGGAAGGACTTCATGGCCAAGATGGTCTACTTTCCAGTGGTCGCATCGCTCGGCGGCGCATCGCTCACGCGCCGGGTGCTGCTGGGATCGTCAGCGGTCTTCGCCGCCTCGTGGCTGCTGCACTCGTATCAGGTCTTCTGGATCGAGGGGCGTCCTCTGCTCTCGTGGATCGACGCGTCGTTCTGGGCGATCTTCGCGGCCCTCACGCTGCTGTCGCTGCTGCGCGCCCGGAACCGGTCCGAGCCGTCTCGCGGCTGGTCGGCGTCGCGCGCGGCGGGGACGCTGCGCACGTTCGCCATCGTCGCCGTCCTGTGGTCGTTCTGGAACGCCGAGTCGTGGGGCAGCTGGCTCCACATGTGGACCCAGGCACGGCACGCGACCGCTGCCGAGTGGCTCTGGCTCGGGGCGATCGTGCTCGCCGGATCTGTCGTCGCCGGTTTCAGCTGGCCGCGCCGGTCCGCCGAGCGGAACTGGCGCGCGGGCGAATCTCTGGCATGGGCGCGCCTCGCGGCGATGCTCGTGGCGAGTGCCTTCGTCGGCTGGGGCGCGCATCGCCAGCTTCCCGCCGAGGCCTCCGAGATTGTTCTGCATCTGCAAGGGCGCGGCCTGGCCGCGCACCAGGAACTGCTCGACGTGCCCGGCTATTACGAGCGTCTCACCCGGCGCGAGCCGCCCCCGGCCGATCCCCCCGCGGCCGGCGATCCAGCGGCGCCGTTGCCGGCGGGCGCGGAGCCGCTGTTCGTCGCCGGTCCGGATTTCCTTGGCGGCCGTCTCGGCCGCTCGGTGCGGACTGCCGTCGACGGCAAGCTCACGACGACCAACCGCCTCGGCCTGCGCGACCGCGAGTACGACGTGGCCAGGCCACCCGGCACCGTTCGCATCGCCCTGATGGGCGCGTCCGACATCATGGGCGCCGGCCTCGCCGATGACGAGACCGTCGATGCCCGGCTCGAGCCGCGGCTGGACGCATGGTCACGGCGGCGCGGCCTGAGCACCGAGGTGCTGAATCTCGGCTACGGCGGGTGGAGCATCACACAGCGGGCCGTGGCGATTCCCACGCTCGCCGGCCCGCTTACGCCCGATCTGATTCTCTTCGTCGTCTACCACTACGAACTGCCGCTGCTGCCGCAGGGCGTGGCGGGTGCACTGGCGGCCGACGTGGCGATTCCGGAACCGGTGCTCGCCGACGCCGTCCGTACGGCCCGCCTCACCAGCGACATGACGCCGCGGACCATGCTGGCGCACCTGCGCCCCTTCGAACCGCAGATTCTCGCCGCCGGCGTGCGGCGCGCCGCCGCCGAGGCCGACCGCCTCGGCGTCCCCTTGCTCCTGGTCGCCATCCAGCTGCCAGGCGCCCCCGGGGCCGGCAACCTGCCGATGCTCCAGCGCCTCGCCGCCCAGGACGGGATGCCGATGATCGATTGCTCGCGAATCTGGGAAGGGCAGCACCGTCTCGAGGTCTCAATCAGCGAGCAGGACCCGCATCCCAATGCGCGCGGCGCGATGCTGATTGCCGACTGTCTCTACGACCGCCTCGTGGCGCTGCCGCTCCTCGACGAGTTGGTCCGCGCCACGCCAATCCCCGGCTCTCCGGAGAGGTGACACTGTGACCGACCAGGAGATTCACGACGCGCTGCGGCAGTTCGTCCTGCGCAGCTTTCTCAAGGGGCGCGATCCCGCCACCCTGACGCCGGCCACGCCCCTGATTTCGTCGGGGCTGCTCGATTCGCTGGCCGTGACCGAGGTGCTGATGTTCGTCGAGGACAAGCTGCACGTGCAGTTCGATCCGACCGAAGCCGACCCGCCGCGGTTCGACACGCTGGAGCTGATGGTGCGCGCGATTCGCCAGAAGATGGACGAGGCCTCAAGTTAGGCCTCGGGATGCCGGCGGGGCTCACTCGTACGCGAACCGGGGCACCGGACGGCACGGCGCCCGATGCCCCTGACTCGACCACTCTGTTCCGCGCGTCAGCGGCCCGGAACCCGCCCGCAGATGGCTTCGCAGTACCCCGATTCGGAGCCCGCCGTCACGCCGCCGCAGCGGAATCCGTTGCCGTCCCGCGATGCCTGTGTCGCGTCAACCGCGCCCGGTGTCCCCGGGTTGCGGAAGAACCCGCCTCCGGTCACCGAGTAGCCCGCCGGACAGGTCGCGACGACGCTGAAGGGTCCGCCCAGGCTGCTCCACGGCGTCGTCACGCTCACGATGTCGAGCGGCGTCGCGTGCGGCGCGAGAAACGCGCCGAACACGTCGAGCACGATGTGCACCGGCGCCGATGTCTGGATGACGAACTCCGGGCCCGCCCCGCTCTGGTCCATCGTGACGATGCCCTGGTTGGCGGCCTGCACGGTCGGGCCCACGTCGTACCAGTTGAGCAGGCTCGTCGTCGGCGACGCGGCCGTGGGCTTGGCGGCGACGAAGCCCGGCGCCGCCGTCGGGTCCACCAGCGTGACGTTCATCGCCAGCGCGCCGAACTGGTTCTGCGGGACGCCGAAGAGGCTGGGCAGGTTGCACGCACCGTCCCCGCCGTAGGTTGCGCCGGTGAAGGCCAGGTCGTAGGCGCGGAACCCGTCGATGCGGCCGCCGACCCCGCGCGTGTCCGCGAAGCGGCACGGGGTGATGGGGAAGTACAGCAAGTCCTGGTTGGGGTCGCCAATGAGCTGCGGATCCTCCGACGCCTCCGCCACCAGGGCCGGCAGCGCATCCACGGTGAAGGCGTCGCGCTCGACCCGCTGCAGGGCGCTGAGCGGCAGTGCCAGCAGCATCTCGAGCGTGGATTGGTTCCAGCTTCCCGCGCGCCCAAGCGCCTTGGCCTGTGACTGCAGCCGCGCCACGATGCCGCGGGCGATCTCGATGCGGGCGTGCGTGGTTTCCAGCTGCTGGGCCGTGATCCCCGGCGACTGGGCCGCCCGGCCGCGGTTCCCGGCGACGTCGGGCGAGCGTTGCTGGCCGCGTTGGGCATCGAGGACCGGTGTCGCCAGCATCAGGGCGAGCGCGGCGGACAGGAAACCGGTCAGGCGACGTGCTTCGGACATGGTGTTCTCCTTCTGATGACGGACGGCGGGCCGCACCGTGCAAAAGACGGGCCCCCGACTCACGGTGCATACGATATCGCGGCGGCTCGCGCGCGAGCGGGCCGATTCTCGGCATTCATCATAGAGACGCGCCATGCGGCATTTTTCCGCCTCGCCCCGAAGCCTTTACACGGAACGCCTGGTCCCGCTGCATGGTGTCGCTTGGTAGGTGTTCCGACAATTCTGTCCGTCGGTGACTCTTGCTTACGGCTCTTTCACCGCAACTTAACCCCTGTCTCAGGACTCGCCGGTCGGGCCCGGCTATCTTCGGCGCATGAGAGGCGCCCGCGTGACGTACTCCCCCATGCGCCGCCGGAACTGCGCCGAGCCTGGGTCGGAGCCGGCATGCGCGTCCTCTCTAGCGGCTGCGGTGCCGGCGATGTGCATCGTCCGGCGGCTGAGTTGGTTGTGGCGGATCTGATTCGAAGCGCGGGCCGCGCGTAACGCGGTAAGGAGGCCCGATGTCGAGCCGACGTGATTTTCTCGCGCTGGGTGCCTGGACGGGCCTGGCGAGCGTTCTGCCGAACCGGTCGAGACACTCCGGCCTCCCGCCGGGACAGGAGCGCCCGATGTTGCGAACCATGCTGTGCGACGTGCTGCAGATCGACTACCCGCTCGTGCAGGCGCCGATGCAGGGCATTGTCACGCCGCAGCTCGTCGCCGCCGTTGGCGACGCCGGCGGTCTGGGCGTCATTCCCGGCATGGGCCTGTCGCCCGACGCGCTGCGCACGCAGATTCGCGAGACCCGCGCCCTGAGCAAACGGCCCTTCGGCGTCAATCTCGTGCTCCACGCCGCGGTCCGCTCTCCCGTCGATCCCGCGACCGTGCCGGCGCCGACGCGCGCCGCGGTGCAGCAGGTGCTCAACCGGTTTCGTGCGCGGCTCGGGTTGCCCGCCAGCGGCGAGCCGCTCCCGCGCGTGCCCGACGTGCTCGACGCGCTCTTCGCCGTGATCGTGGAGGAGCGGGTCGCGGTGTTCAGCACCGGCCTCGGTCTGCCCACGCGGCAGATGGTCGATCGATGTCATGCGGCGGGCATCACCGTCATGTCGATGGTGGCCACGGTCGCCGATGCGGTCGATGCCGCCAGGCGCGGGGCGGACATCGTCGTCGCGCAGGGTGCGGAGGCGGGCGGCCACCGCTCCCTCGGCGAGAAGCCCGCTACCCCCGAGATCGGCGCGATCGGGTCGATGGCGTTGCTGCCGCAGGTGGCGCGCGCCGTGCGCGTGCCGGTCGTCGCCGCCGGCGGCATCATGGACGGGCGCGGTCTGGCGGCGGCGGTGATGCTGGGCGCCAGCGGCGTCCTCATGGGGACGCGGTTCATCGCGAGTGCCGAGTCGGCCGCGCCGCCCTTCTACAAGCAGGCGCTCGCCGATGCCACGAGCGATCACACGACGCTGAGCGACGCCTTCACCGGGCACTACGCGCGCTTTCTCCGCAACGCCTACACCGAGGAGTATCGATCCTCGGGCGCGCCGGTCCTGCCGGCCGTGATGCAGCAGCTCGCCGCGCGCGACATCTTCGAGGCGGCCGGGCGGCAGCAGGCGGCCTCGTTCTATCCGATGTACGCGGGGCAGGGAGTGGGCATGATCGAGAGCAGCCCACACGCGGCGGAGATCGTGCGCGCCGTCGTGCGCGAGGCGCGCGCCGCGCTGGCCGAGATCACGGCGCGGGTGCAGACGGCCTGAGGCCGCCGCCCGGACGGGGCCACTAGGGCAGCAGTCGTTGCCGCGGTTGCGAGGACTCGTGCGGCTCCGGTTCGGCCCCGCCCGGCAGCCGCCACGCATTGCCGTCGTGCTGGAAGGGCAGGGCCAGTGCCGCCGCCAGACCCACTTCGTCCGGATCGCGGTACGCCGCCACGCCAATGTCGATGTCCGCCTGCGGCACGTTGAGGCGGATCGTGCCGTGCAACCAGTCCCACAGCGCCAGGCCACTGGAGAAGTTGGCGTCGCTCTCGCGCCGCACGATCGAATGATGGATGCCGTGCATGCGAGGCGTGACCACCACGCGCGCGCAGGCCTGTTCCCACGCCAGCGGCAGGCGCGCATTCGAATGATGGAACAGGACACTGGCCAGCGTCAGGCTCTGCCACGTGGTGAGCGCCCGCGGCGACGCGCCAATCAGACGCACCTGGGCAGCGCGCCACGGCACCGACATGGCGATCTCGGCAAAGTGGAAGCGCACGCCGGTCGACGCGTCGAGGTCGAGATCGAGATGGTGGACCAGGTGCAGGCGCCAGAGCAGCGGAACCCGGTGCACCAGGATGTGCCAGAGATACAGGGTGTAGTCGAGCAGCACGATGGCGATCAGGTCGCGCAGCCAGCCCGGCGCGTCGAGCCGCTGCACCAGGCCACGCCGCTGCCGCTCGACGCGCTGCGCCAGCGGCAGCACCACCGGCGCTTCGACCAGATGCGCGGTGGCGGCGGCGAGGCCGGCCATGGCCAGGTTCCGGGCGGTGTGGCGGATGACCGGCTCCCGGCGCCGGCGCAGGGCGCGCCGGCGCTCGAGCCAGACGACGCCGAGGCCCACCAGCAGCACCAGCGCCGGCCGCAGCACCCCTGTCCGGCCCCGCGCGCTCATCGCGATCCTGGTTTGCCCCAGAGTTGCTCCAGTCGCTGGTCGCGGCCGCAGTTCCATTTGTAGAACTTGTAGCGGACCGGATTCTTCTTGTAATAGTCCTGGTGATACTCCTCGGCGCGGTAGAACGGGCTGGCACTGATGATCTCGGTCGCCACCTTGACGCCCAGCCGCGCCGCCACCTCCTGCAGCGACGCCTCGGCGAGGCGGCGCTGTTCCTCGGACTGATAGAAGATGGCCGGCCGGTACTGCGAACCGCGGTCACAGAACTGGCCGCCGCCGTCCACGGCGTCCACGTTGCGCCAGTACACGGCCAGCAACTGTTCGTAGGTGATGGCGCCCGGGTCGTAAGTCACCTCGAGCGCTTCGATGTGACCGGTGCCCCCGCTCGACACCTGTTCGTAGGTCGGGTTCTTGGTCCGACCCCCGATGTATCCCGACGTGGTCGCGAACACGCCTGGCAGCGCGTCGAAGGGAGGCTCCATGCACCAGAAGCAGCCCCCGGCGAAGATCGCCGTCGCCCGCTGCGAGGTGGCCGCCGGCGTCTGTGCGGCCGAAGGCGCCAGGGCGAGCGCCAGGCTGGCAGCGACCAGGCCGGCAAGGGGGATCCGCGTATCGAACGTCATGGTCCGGCTCCTTACGGGGCGGGGCTGAATCTGAGCGCCGTCCCGTTCATTACACTAACAGCGGCCGGTTCAGCCGCGCGTCAGATGACGCTGCAGAATTGGCGCGACCGCGCGCGCGATCGACAGGATATCCCCGTCGGCGAGGTCCGAGACCACGAACCCGGCGTGTCGGGGGGCGCCGAAGCAGGCCACCTGGAACCCGCCGGCCGGCGGGCACGGTCCGGTGTCTGCCCGCTCGACCTCGGCCTGCGTGACGGGCGTGAGCAGGATCGAGACGACGTGGCCGTTCTGCCGCACGACGATGTGGGCGAACGGCATCCCCTCGAACACACACCAGTGCCCACCGAGCAGTTCGACGACCCCCTCGCTCATCGGCGTGGCGTCGCGGACGGCAGCGAGCAAGGTCGCGTACGCGGGGTCGTACCGGCGGCCCGCTTCGTCGAGCGAGATTGGCGCGTCTGCGAGCGCGTGCTCGAGTGCGCAATTCCGATGGTCGCCGGCTGCGTGCGCGGCGAGCGCCGCCAGGGCCGCGGGCGCCCGGGCCGTGCGAGACGGCCAGAATTGCCACGCCGCCGTCACCGCCAGCGCGATGCCTGCGGCCAGCATCAGCCACGAGGCCGCGCCGCCGGCCCGCCGCGGACTGGCAACCGGGCTGCGGGCGAGAGCGTGCACCCGATCCACCAAGGCGGCACTGGGCGCCAGTGACTCCTCATGCAGAAACGCGCGACGCAGCGTGGTGCGCAACGCCACGCGCCGCGCCAGCTCGGCGCGGCAGTCGGCGCACTGCTCGAGATGCGTAATGACCTCGTGGTTGGTGTCGACCGGCAGTTCACCGGCCAGGTACGATTCGGCCATTGCCCGCAGTTCGGCGCATGTCATGACGGTGTCCCCGGCCATTCCTGCGGCGTCGTCGCGGCGGGCTGGCGCCCAATCCCGCGCGCAGCGGCATACCCGGCGAGCGTCGCGCGCAGCAGCCGGCGCGCGCGATGCAGCCGCGACATCACGGTGCCGATCGGAATCTCCAGCACCTCGGCGATCTCCTTGTAGCTCAGCTCCTCGACATCGCTCAGCAACACGACCTCCTGGAACCCGGCCGGCAGCTCCTTCACGGCCGCCAGCACTTCGGTGTCGGTCAGCTGCTGCGGGGTCTGTTCCGCCGCCGCAACCTCGTCGATGCGATCGTCGGCGTCGACGATGGTCGGGGCGCGGCGCAGCTTGCGCAGGCGGTTGGACCGGACATGACGCATGATGGCGAAGAGCCACGCGCGCGCATTGGTCCCCGGCTCGAAGCGGTGGAACGACTGCAGCGCTTGCGCGAAGGTCTCCTGCACCACGTCCTCGGCTTCCGCCCGGTCGCCGATGAGCCAGAGCGCGAGACGGAATACGCCGTCGAGGTGCACGAGCACCGTGGCCTCGAAGCGCGCCCGCGCCTCGCCGTCGCCGCGCGTGTCAACCGGCATGTCGGTGAATCGTCTGTCTTCTCTCGGCTAATACCCGGACGGTGGGCCGTTTATTCCCGAGCTGGGCGCCGTGCCCGGAATAAAGGCCCCGGGCATCGGGTATTGACCTCCCTGACCGCAGTATCGCGGCATTGCGTGGAGGAGGCTTATGAAACTCGCAGTCGGAATGACCGTGGTCATGGCCCTGGCAGGGTCGCTGATCGGGACGGATGTGCTGCTCGGGCAGCAGCGAGCTGCCGCGGCGCAACCGCCCGGATTCGAGGTGACGATCACCAATCTCACGGCCCGGCAGGTATTCACGCCCATCCTCGTCGCCAGCCACTGGCCGGGGATCCATCTGTTCGCCCTGGGCAGCCCCGCGTCCGTCGAGCTCGAGCAACTGGCCGAGGCCGGCGACACGCAGCCCCTCGCCGATCGCGCCTCGGGGTCAGCGGCCGTGGGCGAGGTCGTCTCGTCGGGCGCGCCGCTGCCGCCCGGTCAGTCGGTCTCCGTGCGCGTCCGCGCGAACGGCCGGTTTACGCATGTCAGCGTGGCGTCCATGCTGGTTCCCACCAACGACGCGTTCTTTGCGGCCGACGCGGTCGAGGGCCCCCACGGCAACCACACCGTCACACTCTATTCACCGGCCTACGATGCGGGGACGGAGCTCAACGACGAGCGCTGTGCCAGCATCCCCGGACCGCCCGCGGTCTGCCAGGGCGAAGGGTTCAATCTCAGCCGGACCGATGCCGAAGGGTTCGTGCACATTCATCGCGGCATTCATGGCATCAACGATCTCTCCGCCGCGGTCTACGATTGGCGCAACCCCGTCGCACGCATCACCATTCGCCGGACACCCTGAGCCGCCGGCGGGCCGCCCGTCGCCGGGGCTCCGCCCGCGAATCCCTGCCAGGTGCGATGATGGGGCCGGGCACGCGTGATCCCCGCCATGAGGACCCTGACATGCCGACTGCGATCGAGACCGTCGCTCCCGATGACGCGGCGAACCAGCGCCTGACGGATCACGTCCGCCCGGCAGGCTGGCGCAACCCGGACTCGGCGGGGACCTACGACCTGGTCGTGCTCGGCGGCGGGACCGCGGGGCTGGTCAGCGCGATGGGCGCAGCGGGCCTGGGCGCCCGCGTGGCACTGGTGGAGCGAGATCGCCTCGGCGGCGATTGCCTGAACACGGGCTGTGTGCCGTCGAAGGCGTTGCTGCGTTCGGCACGCGCGGTCGGCGAGCTCGGGCGCGCCGCCGGGCTCGGAATCGTCGTGGCCGGCAGCCACGTGGACTTTCCAGCCGTGATGCGCCGCATGCGCGATCGCCGTGCCTCGATTGCGGCCCACGACGCAGCCGCACGGCTGCAGCGCGCCGGCGTCGACGTCTTCTTCGGCGACGGGCGATTCGCCGACCGGCGCACGGTGGTGGTCGGCGAGCAGCGGCTGCGGTTCAACCGCGCGGTGATCGCCACCGGCGGCCGCGCCGCGGCGCCGCCCATCCCCGGCCTCGATCAGGCGCCGTTCTATACCAACGAGACGATCTTCGCGCTCGCCGAGCGTCCCGGCCGTTTGCTGATCATCGGTGCCGGGCCCATTGGCTGCGAGCTCGGCCAGGCCTTCGCGCGATTCGGGTCGGCCGTCACGATCCTGGCGCAGGATCCGCAGGTGCTGCCGCGTGAGAGCCCGGACGCTGCGGCCATCGTGCGCCGGCACCTCGAATCCGACGGCGTCCGGCTCGAGCTGGGCGTCCGCCTGACCGGGATTGCCGGCGGGCCGGCCGGGCTCACGGCGCGATATGCCCGCGAACAGGACGACGCCGATGCCGCCGAGGTGACGGGTGATGCCATCCTGGTCGCGGCCGGCCGCGCACCCAACGTCGAGGGGCTGGAACTCGAGGCGGCGGGCGTGCGCACCGACAAGCACGGAGTCATCGTCAACGATCGGCTGCAGACGACCAACGCGCGCGTGTTCGCGGCGGGCGACGTCGGTTCGGATACAAGTTTACGCACGCGGCCGACGCGATGGCGCGCCTCGTCCTCCAGAACGCGCTGTTCTTCGGCCGCCGCAAGGCCAGTGCGCTGGTCATCCCGTGGGTGACCTACACCGATCCGGAAGTCGCCCATGTCGGCGTCTCGCATCGCGAGGTGGGCCAGTCGGACGGACGACTCGCCACCATTACGGTGCCGCTCGCCCACGTCGACCGTGCCATCGTCGACGACACCACGGAAGGCTTCGTGCAGGTGCACCATGAACGTGGCCGGCTGCGCGGCTGCACGATCGTGGCGCCGCACGCCGGTGAGATGATTGGACTGGTGGTCCATGCCCTCACCCACGGGAACGGGCTGGCCAGTTTCTCCTCGACCGTCCTGCCGTATCCCACCGTCGCCGAGGCGATCCGCAAGGCGGGCGACGACTACCGGCGCCAGGCGCTGACGCCGGCACGGCGGGCGTGGCTCTCGAGATACTTTCGATGGACGCGATGACCCCTGCCGTCCCGGCACAGCCACGCGGGCGCCGTCTCCTGCCCCTCGTCGCGGCCGTCGTGGTCGTCGCGGCGGTCGCAGTGGCGCTGTCGCAGCTCCCAATCGCGGAGTGGACCGTGGCGCTCGCCGAACGGGCGCGCGGCACCGGCGCCGCCGGCGTGACGGTGTTTGCCGCCGCCTATGTCGTCAGCACCGTCGCGCTGCTCCCCGGATCGGTCCTGACGCTGGCGGCGGGTTTCGCCTACGGGCCCGTGTGGGGGCTGGCGATTGCCTCGCCGGCGAGCGTCGCCGGCGCGACGGCCGCCTTCGTGCTCGGGCGGACGGTGCTCCGCGGCTGGGCGGCGCGCCGGATCGGCGGGTCGCCGCGGATGCGGGCCATCGATGGCGCGGTGGCGCGCCAGGGATTCACGCTGGTCCTGCTCCTGCGGCTGTCGCCGCTCCTTCCGTTCAACGTGCTCAACTACGCGCTCAGCCTGTCGCGCGTCTCCTTGCGAACCTACGTCCTCGCCTCGTTCATCGGCATGCTGCCGGGCACCGCGTTGTACGTGTATCTCGGGTCGCTGGCGCCGGCGGCGGCGGAGCTCGCCTCGGCAACCGACCGCGGAGGCTCGACCCGGACGGCGCTGTTCGTCGCCGGTCTGGTGGCGACGGTAGCCCTCGTGGTGATCGCGAGCCGGGCGGCCCGGCGTGCGCTCGCCGCCGAACTGGGCGAGGAGGGCGGTGCATGAGACGAACGGGGACCACGCTCGCCTGCGCCGTGCTGCTGGTGACGGCCGCCGCCAGCGCGCCGGCGGAGCCGTTCGATCACGGCTATCGCGAGTATGCGGCCGTGCTGCGCGCCTACGTGAGGCCACCGCGGGTTGATTACGCCGCGCTCCAGCACGGCCGCGGCCCGCTCGATCGCGCCGTCGCCGCGCTGGCCACGCCGGCCGAACAGGACGAGCGTGGCTGGCCGCGCCTGGAACGGATGGCCTTCTGGATCAACGCCTACAACCTCCTGACCCTGCGCGCCATCGTCGATCATTATCCGATCCGTTCCCGGTGGTTCACCCGCTTGCCGCGCAACAGCATCCGCCAGATCGACGGCGTGTGGACCACGCTGCGCTGGCCGGTGGCGGGGCGGGAGATGTCGCTCGACGATATCGAGCACCGGCTGCTGCGGCCGGTGTTTCGCGACGCGCGCGTACACTTCGCGATCAACTGCGCGTCGGTGAGCTGTCCGCCGCTCGCCGTGGAGCCGTACCGCTCGGCCACCCTCGACGCACAGCTCGACCAGGCCGCGCGCACCTACCTCGCGAGTCACGAAGGCGTGCGCGTACAGGATGGGTCGCTTCGGGTGTCGAGTCTCTTCAAGTGGTACGGCGACGATTTCGTGGCCGAGTATGCGCCGCTGGTGGCCGGCACGCGCGATGCGCGCGAGCGCGCCATCCTCGGTGTCATCATGCGTTTCGGCGCGGCCGAGGCCGCCGCGCTGGCGCGGACCGGCGCCCCATCGATTTCCTACCTCGCTTACGACTGGTCGCTGAACGACGTGGACCGTGCGTCGGGCCGCTGACGTGTCACCGCAGGAGGCGGGCCGCCAGGTACGTGCGCTGCAGTACCGTGGCGCCGAGCGCCGCCACCCAGACCCAGACCAGCCACGGCACGTGGGCGGGGAAGATCGCCCACAGCACATACATGACCGTCGTCTCGCCCGCTTCGGTGTATCCGGGCGTGAACTCGAACGTCCGGTCGGTGGCGCTGGCTCGCCGTCCCGCCTGCCGGGCCGCATCGGACAGCGCCAGCGTCGTCGTGATGACGAGGATGTAGCCGGCCAGGACGGCCATCCAGGCGACGGCCAGCGCCGAGTGCGCGACGGCGAATCCCAGCACCATCGCCGCGTAGCCGGCCATGTCCAGGGTGATGTCGAGATAGCCGCCGAATGCGGTCGCGCGGCCGGTGTGACGCGCCAGCACGCCGTCGAGGCCGTCGCCGATCCGGCTGACCACCCACACGGCGGCGCCGGTGAGCGGCTGGCCGGTGGCCACGAGGATCGCCGCCGCCAGCGCCGCGGCGAAGGTCAACACCGTGACCCCGTTGGGCGTCACGCCGGCCCGGGCCAGCGGCGGAGCGAGCGGCGACGCCCAGGCGGCGAACCGCCGGCGGAACGGCTCGTCAAACACGATGGCTCGTGCCGGGGCAGTGGCGGATGATGGACCAGCCGCTCGGCCTGTGGGACGCCATCGGATTCATCGGCCTGCTGGCGCTGATCGGGTGGCACGCGGCGCGCGCGACCCGGCGCGAAGAGTCGTTTCTCGTGGCCGACCGCACCGTGGGGCTCTTCCCGCTGGTGGCGACGCTGGTCATGACCGAGTTCAACACGAGCACGCTCCTGGCCTTCAGTGCGATGGGCTACACCGCCGGCCCCATGGCGCTGGCCCTGCCGCTGGTGTTCCTGGTCGGCCTCGGATTCTACACGCTGACCGTGTCTCGCGCGTGGAAGCGGTTCGACCGTCTCTCGGTCGCGGAGTTGTTCGCCGAGCGCTACTCACCGGCCCTCGGCCGCTTCGCCTCGGTGCTGCTGCTGCTGGCGATGACCGGGTTCTCGGCCACGTACGTCAAGTCGCTGGGCCTGATCTTCCAGCCGCTGGCCGCGGCCATCCCGTTGCCCATCACCATGGCGCTGTTGACCACCATCGTGGTGGTGGTCGTCCTGCCCGGCGGGCTGGTGTCGGTGATCCGCAGCGACGTCGTCAGCTTCGTCGTCACGCTGGTGCTGCTGCCCGTGCTGCTCGTGATTGGCATGGCGCGAAGCGCACCGCTCGGCGGGCTGGCGAGCGCGTTTCCCGCCGATCAGCTCGTGGTGGCGCCCATGGCGCAGTGGTCGCACCCGGCCCTGCCGTTCTGGTTCGTCTCGTCGCTCATCGTCCTGACGTGCGTGACCTACATCGCCGCGCCGTGGTACGGGCAGAAAATCTTTGCCGCCCGGGACGCACGCACCGCGTTCGCGGCCGTGGCGATTGCCGCCGTGCTCGTATTCGTGCTCTACGGATCCGTCGTGCTCGCCGCGGCCCACCTGCGCGCGACGCAGGCCCCCCTCGCGGATCCGCAGACCGCGGTGCCGGCGATGATCCTCACCTGGCTGCCACCGGTGGCTCGCGGCGTCGGCTTTGCCG
Organism: uncultured Acidobacteriota bacterium; assembly: GCA_963707795.1. GTDB lineage: Bacteria > Acidobacteriota > Vicinamibacteria > Vicinamibacterales > UBA2999 > JACCSI01. The sequence goes on from OY970174.1 coordinate 5,227,101, forward strand.
TCCTGTTCGGCGCGGCGCTGACCACCCTCGCCGGCGTCTGGAGCGCGATGGCGGCGATGGTCGCCGCCGACTTCGGCTGGCCCGCGGCCCGCCGCGTCCGGGTGCAGCGGCGATTGCTCGCGGCGTTCGCCGTCGCCAGTTGGCTCGGCGCCGTCTTCCTGGTGGACGACATTCTCAATCGCCTGATCCTGGCCAACGTGCCGGTCGCCGGATTGGCGTTCGCCCTGCTCGCCGGGTTCCACTGGCCGCGGGCGACCACGGCCGGCGCCTGGGCGAGCGCCGTCGTCGGCGTCGCCTGGGGCGCGGGAGCCTTCGTGCTGGTCGGCGAGGAGGGCGGCTACACCTGGACCTGGGCCATCTACGGCGTGCCGCTGATCTTCGCCACCGGCGTGCTGGTCTCGCTGCTCTCGCCAGCGCCGCGGGCCCCCGACCCCGCGGGTGCGCCGATCAGCGGCCGACCGGCCGGCGGTCGAGAGGCTTCACGGCCAGTGTGAAGCTGAGCGGCACGCGAGCGGGGTTGAAGCACACCTTGTCGTCGCACGCCTGGTACTCGAGCGCCCCGCTGATGGTCAGCGACGTCTGGCCGGCGAGCTGCTTCTGCACCTCCGGCGTCGCCAGGATCGTCACGTCGGTCGTCAGGCGGAAGGGTTTGCTGTAGACCTCCACGCGTTCGTCGAGCGGCACGAAGTGGTAAATCTCCGGGGCCGGGTACTGCGGCGCATGCGCGCGCAGCCACGGTTTCGGATCGATGATCAGGCGCACGACCTGGTAGCTGTGGCGACCGGGCGCGTAGACGTGCATGCCCCGGCGGGGCGTGACCTCGAGCAGCACCGAGAACCGTTCGCCGGGCGCGACGGTGGCGTCGCTCACCGCCGCCTGCACCGAGAGGTGCGCCGTATCGGCCGTCGCCGTTGGGCCGAGCGGTGTGGCCCCCTGCCGGGTGAGGATGCTCGCCGCGGTGCTCCGCTCCTGGTAGGCAGCCTCGAAGAAGCGCGCCGTGACCACGCCATGCCGATCGAGGATGAAGGTCCCGGGATGCGGGATTCCGTGGGTACGGGTGCCGGGCTCGACCGTCTCGTTCAGCAGTCCGTAGCGCCTGATGATGGCCGAGTCCCGATCGGAGACCAGCGGGAAGGTGATCCCGCGCGCGTCGGCGAATGCCTTGAGCGTCTCCACCGAGTCGTAGCTGACGGCGATCAAGCCCAGGCCCTGCCTGGTGAGCTCCTCGTAGCGGTCCTGCAGCTCCACGAGCTGCGTTTTGCAGTACGGTCACCAGTCGGCGGAACGGAAGAAGACCAGCATGGCGCCCTTGGCGCCGAGCGCGGTTTCCAGCGTGCGCGTCCGCCCGGACTGATCGATGCCGGAGAACGGCGGCGCCGTGGCGCCGACTTGCGGGCCGATTGCCCGCGTGTCCACGACCGGCGCCGGCGCCTGTGCACTCGCGGATGCCGCGCCGGCGGCCACCAGCGCCGCGAGAAGAACGGAGCACGAGACCGTGCGCCGACGAATCACGTCCACAACGTACCTGCCTCTCACTTGATCAGGATGGTATCCGGGAACTGCGCCACCCATCCGAACCAGAACGCGCGCTGCGCCGCCACGCGCGGCAGCGGCCCGGCGTCGCCGCCCTCGGCGACGAGCGCATCCTCGCCCATGCGCCAGCGCCGCCCGCGGCCATCCACGACATGCGCCGCCCCGTCGGGCTTGCCGGCGAACGCCTCGCCGCCCCGGCCGAGCCGGTACACCCGGTTGGCGCCGCGGGGGCTGGTCACGATGACGAAGCGCTCCTCGTGCACGACGAGATCGTACACCGGATGCCGGCGCAGCAACTCGGCGGCGATCGCGACCGCCTGTGTCCCGGTCGCGGCAGGCACGCGAAACGTCAGGACCTCGGCCTTGTTCTTCAGCCTCGTATCGACGTGCGAGACCCGGAAGTAGAGATCGTCGGTCGCGAAGTACTCGCGGTAGGCGGCGCCTTCCGAGTAGTCGCGTCGGTGTCCGGTGTCCAGCGACAGGACCGTCGTGTCCGGATGGGCGGTCCGCCACTCGCCCCAGGTCGTCGTCACGGCGGCGTGCGAGACCAGCTGCAGGTCCGATCCGGCCAGCGCGCCCACCACCGGCCTGCCTTCCAGCGTCGACCACAGGCTGCCGGTCGCTTCGTCGAACATCAGCTTGTTCGAGCGATACAGCAGGCCGCTGGTGCCGAACCGCCGCAGCTCGCCGCCGACCCGGCTTTCGTACGGGATCACCGTCCCGCAGAGCGTGCAGTAGACGATGGTCATGTCCACGCCGCCGATGCGATCGACGGCCATCTCGTGCCAGGCGAGGATGCGCTTCGGGTAGGCGCGCGCTTCGCCGTTGACGACGACGCCGAACACCAGGTGCCCGTCGCGCAAATACGACGCCGCCGACGCGGGGATCGTCGCCGGCGCGTACAGCGGCGGGATCCCGTTGACGGCGACCCCGCCCCAGTCGATCTCGTCGAGCCGGATCAGCGATCGCACCCCGGGCGGAAAGAACGCCCGAAAGCGGGGATCGATCTGTCCATAGACGATGCCCTTGAACTCCGCGTACTGCGGATGCGGCGCGTAGGGCAGTTTCCACATCCATTCCCGCCAGCCGTTGAGGTCCTCGCCGAAGCGCTGGCGGGTCTGCCGCTCGAGAAATCGCAGCAGGCGGCGGCGCACGATCGACTCGCGGCGCACCGGCGCCGGCACCTCGACGCCGCCCGGCTCGAGCGCGCGGCCTCCTGGCGGCGCCCCCGGATTGTCGTCGAACGACGCGTCGAGGTCGGCGTCTCCCCCGCGTGCCGGCGCCCGCCGCATCAGGCGCGCCATGTCGACGATCATCGCCGCGTAGCCGTCCTGCCACACGGCGCCGATCTCCTCCAGGGCGCGATTCGCCTCGCGATCGTTGAGGCTGCCGGCGCGGACAAAGAGCTCGAGCGCCGGAACCGGCTGGCCCGTTCCCGCCGCCGTCGTCGACCAGATGGCCAGCGCGAGGGCTGGCGCCATCGCGCGCAGCACCAGATTCATGCCTGGTCCTCCCCTCTGCGGCACATACCCGCCGCCACGCTCTTTATTCCCGCCGCCGAATGCCGGTGCGCCGCCGCCCCGCGGCCGGTCAGACGCGCGTCCGAATCTCGTCCAGCGCCTTGCGCGTGATGGCCGGCACCACGGCGTCGTCGGCGGGGAAGCCGACCGGGATGAGGAGAAAGGGCTTCTCGTTCCGCGGCCGCCCGAGGATCGAGGACAGGAATCCCATCGGACTCGGCGTATGCGTGAGCGTCGCGAGTCCGGCCACGTGCAGGGCCGCGAGCAGCATCCCGCAGGCGATGCCGACCGACTCGCTCACGTAATAGTGCTTGATCCGGCGCTCCGCACCTTCGTCGTCGTGGCCGATGCCGTACTCGATCTTGAAGACGACGATGAGGCACGGTGCCGTCTCGAGGAACTCCTTCCGCGAGTCGGTGCCGAGCGGGGCCAGCGCGTCCAACCAATCCTGCGGCGCCCTCGTCGCGTAGAAGGCGCGCTCCTCGGCTTCCGCGGCTTCACGGATCCGCCGCTTGACCTCGCGATCGCGCACCACCACGAACTGCCAGGGCTGCAGGTTGGCCCCCGACGGCGCCGCGCCCGCCACCCGGATGGCCAGGTCGATCAGCGCGTCGGGCACGGGCCGGTCGGAGTAGTGGCGGACGGTCCGCCGCGCAACCATGCGGGCATGGAACGCCGCCAGCCGCGCCGCCTGCTCGTCCGGTGGCAGTTGCTCGAAGTCCAGCGGGATCGGGTGATACATCGCCTCGGCCATGGGGATTCGTGTCGCCGGCCGCTCTGCCAGGCCGGGTGGCCTCATCCTTGCTCATCGGAACGAAGTGACGCAACTGACCCGGCAGCGGGGAGGATACGAGCTGCGGTGATGCCGGCGCCGCGGACGATCGTCATCGGCCTTGCCGTCGCCGTCGCCTACGTCGTGACCGCGGTCCTGGGCTTCCAGCTCTCCGTCGTCGCCGAGCAGGTGACCACGGTCTGGGCGCCGACGGGCATTGCGCAGGCGGCGCTGCTGTTGTGGGGCCGCGCGCTGTGGCCGGCGGTGTGGATCGGCGCGTTTGCCGCCAACGCCACGACCGAGGTGCCGATGTGGGTGGCCGCGGGCATCGCCACCGGCAACACGCTGGAAGCGGTCGCAGCCGTGTGGCTCCTGCGACGCGTGCCGTCGTTCGATCCGTCGCTGCGCCGCGTACGGTCCGCCGTCGCGTTCATCGGCCTCGCAGCCATCGCCGCTCCCATGCTCAGTTCGACGATCGGGCCGACGATGCTCTGTTTCTCCGGCACGCAGCCGTGGGCTCGGTTCCCAGAGTTGTGGGCCGACTGGTGGTTGGGCGATGCCCTCGGCGCGCTGGTCATCGCCCCCGTGATCCTCACCCTGGCGCGCACGCCGCCGCTGTCGCGATGGCCCGAGTGGATCGAGATCGCCCTGCTGGTCGCCGCGACCGCGCTGATCACACACGCGGTCTTCGGCCCCTTCGCGGACCTGGCCCCGGCCAGCGCTCCGCTGGAGTACGTCGTCTTTCCGTTCGTCATCGCCGCCGCCGTGCGGCTGGCGCAGCCGGCAACCTCGCTCGTCGTCCTCGCCGCGGCAGCCGTCACGCTGGCGGACACCGTCTCGGGGGCCGGGCCATTCGCCGGCGCGGAAGCCCATCGCAGCCTCGTGCTGCTGCAGACGTTCATGGCGGTGCTTGCCGGCACCGGACTGGTGCTCGCCGCCGCCATCACCGAGCGTGAAACGGGCGATCGCCGGCGCGCTGCCGCCTACGCGGTCAGCGAAGTGCTGACGGGGATGACCAGTGTCTCCGCGATCGGGATGCCAATCCTGCGCGCGGTCTGCGAAAACCTCGACTGGCCGGTCGGAGTGCTGTGGCTCCTCGATCGACAGGCGGGCCGGTTGCGCGCGGCCGCCGTGTGGCATCGTCCCGAGATCGCGCTCGCCGAGTTCGACGCCGCCACCCGCGCCTGGGAAGTCGTTCCCGGCGCCGGCTTGCCGGGACGGGTCTGGGCCGAGGGCCGTCCAGTCTGGATCGAGGATGTGGGTGCCGACCCGGGTTTTTTTCGCGCCTTCCCCGCGCGCCGCGTCGGCATCCGCGGCGCCTTCGCCGTTCCCATCCGGGTCGGCACCGACGTGCTCGGCGTGATCGAGTGCTACAACCAGACGGTGGTCTCCCCCGATGAGGACCTTCTGCGCACGCTGACCGCCGTGGGCAACTCGATCGGGCAGTTCCTCGAGCGCGGCCGTGTCGAGAGCGAAGTGCTCGAAGGCCAGCGGCACACCCGTGCCATTCTCGAGACCGCGCTCGACGCCATCATCGGCATGGACCATCGCGGACTGGTGACCGAGTTCAACCCGGCGGCCGAACGCATGTTCGGGTTCCGGCGTGCGGAGGCTGTCGGACGCGAGCTCGCCGCCCTGATCATCCCCGGCGAGCTTCGTGATCAGCATCGCGAAGGCATTGTCCGGTTTCTCGCCACGGGGGCGGGGCCGTTCCTCGATCGCCGCGTCGAGACGTACGGGCTCCATGCGAGCGGCCGGAGTTTCCCCGTCGAGGTCGCGATCACGAAAGTGGCCGACGCCCCGCCCCGTTTCACCGGCTTCGTGCGTGACCTGACGACGCGGAGGGACGCTGAACGGGAACGGGACGACCTGTTGCAGCGCGAGCTGCGGGCGCGCCAGGATGCCGAAGCCGCCAACCGTGCCAAGGACGACTTTCTCGCCACGTTGTCCCACGAGCTGCGCACACCATTGAATGCCATCCTCGGGTGGACGCGCATGCTGCTCGACGGCACCATGGACGAGGAGAGCGTGCGCAAGGCGTTGCAGGTCGTCGACCGCAACGCCCGTCTCCAGGCGCGTCTGGTCGAGGACATTCTCGACGTCTCGCGAATCATCAGCGGCGGCCTGACGCTCGACCTGCAGCCGGTGGCCCTCGACACGGTCATCGGGGCGGCCCTCGACGCGGTCCGGCCCGCCGCCGACGCGCGGCACATTCAACTGCGGTCGCGGCTCGCCGCTGCCTCGCAGGTCACGGAGGGCGACCCCGAGCGGCTGCAGCAGATCGTGTGGAACCTGCTGGCCAATGCCGTCAAGTTCACCGATCCGGGCGGCGTCGTCACCGTCGAGCTCGAGGGTGCCGGGGACTGGATCCGCATCCGCGTTTCCGACACCGGCATCGGCATCGAACCGGAGTTCCTGCCGCACATCTACGACCGCTTCCGTCAGGCTGACGGGTCGGTCAGCCGCCGGTTCGGCGGTCTCGGACTGGGCCTGGCCATCGTCCGCCATCTCGTGGATCGCCATGGCGGCACCGTGTCGGCGGCGAGCGGCGGACGAGGTCAGGGAGCGACCTTCACCGTCGAGCTGCGGAGATTCGATTCCGCCCGTGCGCTCGCCAAGCTCGACTTGCAACCTCGGTGAACCGATTCGCGCAGTCCCGCTCACGCGCCGGCTGGCTCGGGTCTTGCCAGCTATCACCCGCGAGGAGGGGACCGATGTTGACAGTGCTCGGCGCGATCGGCGCCTGGATGGCGTTGCAATGGTGGGTGCTGCCGCGCCTGGGGGTGCCCACCTGAGCGGTGCCCAACCCGCCCGGAGGGCGGAGAGGCGTTGACCGGCCTCCTGTGCAGGACCGGGAGGTTTGACGCTATCGTGTCGGGATGGATCTGATTCGCGAGCCGTGGCCCTGGTACGTGGCGGGACCGCTCATCGGCCTGATGGTGCCGCTCCTGCTGCTCATCGGAAGCAAGCCCTTCGGGATCTCCATAACGCTCCGACACCTGTGCGCCGCCAGCTTGCCGTCCCGCATGCCATTCCTGCGCTATGACTGGCGGCGCGAGGGTGGGTGGAACCTGTTGTTTGCCGTCGGCATTTTGCTCGGGGGCGCTCTCGCCGCCGCCGTCCTCATGCCCGACCGCTATACGGTGGCTCTCGCCGCCGCGACGGTGCGCGACCTGCATGCACTCGGCCTTCGCGATCTGTCCGGCCTGGTGCCGCAGGAGCTCATGGGGTGGCAGGCCCTCGGGAGTGGCCGCGGGTGGCTGACGCTCGTCGGCGGCGGTGTGCTGGTCGGGTTCGGATCGCGCTGGGCAGGCGGCTGCACCTCGGGCCACGCCATTTCCGGCCTGGCGGCGGGGGAGTGGCCGTCGTTGATCGCTGTCCTCGGCTTTTTCGTCGGCGGCCTGCTGATGACGCATGCGCTGCTGCCGGTGATCCTCGCGACGTCATGAGCGCCCGCGCCGCCGACATCGTCGTCGATCCCGAGCTCGCGGCTTCCGCACCGCCGGCGATCCGCCGCGCCTGGCTGGCGCACGTGCTGTACGTCGCCGCGGGAATACTACTCGGCGTCGTGTTCGTGAAGTCGGAAGTACTGTCGTGGTATCGCATCCAGGAGATGTTCCGGTTCCAGTCCTTCCACATGTATGGAGTCATCGGGAGCGCATTGGCCGTCGCGTTTGTCGGCCTGCAGACACTGCGCGCGGCCGGGGTGCGAGCGCTGGACGGCACGAGCATCGCTCTCGGCCCGAAGCGGATGACCGCGCACGGCGTCCGTTACTGGCTCGGCGGCGGCGTGTTCGGTCTCGGGTGGGGACTGCTGGGCGCGTGCCCGGGCCCGATCTTCGCGCTGATTGGCGCCGGCGTGCCGACCATGGTCGTCGCGCTGGGCAGCGCCATGGTGGGTACGCTCCTGTACGGTGCCGTGCAGTCCCGCCTGCCGCACTGACCGTCCGCGCCGGCACCTCGATCCGCCGACGCTCGGGCACGATGGACACCGATCACGGCACCATGCCGTGAAGCGCGCACGGACTTTCGTCGATAATGAAGCAGTCGACGATGACTGACCGAGCTGCGACCGCGACGATCCCCACCGAACCCATCGGCAGCATCCCGCGGCCCCCGGCGCTGATCGTGGCCGTCGAGCATGCCGGCAGCGAAGACCCGCGGCTCCAGGCGCTCTACGAGGATGCCATCCGCGACACCATCGAGCGATTCGAGGCGACCGGGTCGCCGGTGATCACCGACGGCGAACAGCGGAAGTACCACAACTTCTGGACCTATAGCGTGCACGGCCTGCCCAATACGGCTCCCGACGGCTTCCGGATTCCGTTCACCGCCGGCCATACCCGGCGCATGCCGCGGCTGACGGCCGGGCCGTTCCGCTACCGCCGCTACGCCGACAGCTACCTCGACGTTGCGCAGCGGTTCGCGACCGTGCCGCTCAAGCAGGCGGTGATCTCGCCGTCGGCGCTCAGCCTGATGTACCCGGCCGATGGGATCGCCGGCTACCCGCGCGAGCAGTTCATCGAGGACCTGCTGTCGGAACACGAGACCGAGATTCGCCGCTGTTTCTTGAAGGGCGCCTGCAAGGTGCAGATCGACTTCACCGAGGGGCGCCTGGCGATGAAGATCGATCCCACCGGGCGGTTGCTGCACAGCTTCATCGACCTGAACAACCTCGCGCTGTCCCGATTCTCCAGCGACGAGCAGCAGCGGCTCGGCGTCCACACCTGCCCCGGCGGCGACCGCGATTCGACGCACAGTGCCGACGTGGACTACGCCGAGCTGCTGCCCAGCCTGTTCCAGCTGCGCGTGGGCAACTTCTACATCGCGCTGGCCGGCGAGCCCGATCGGGCGCGCGTCTTGCGTATCATCCGGCAATACATGAGGCCGGGGCAGCGGGTGTTCGTGGGGGTCGTGGCGCCCATCGACCCGCGCGTCGAAACGCCGGAACAGGTCCGGGACCGCGTCCTCGAGGCGGCGGAGTACATTCCCGTGGCGCAGCTCGGCACGACCGACGACTGCGGCTTCTCGCCGTTCAGCGACGACACCTCGACCACGCGCGATGCGGCCTTCGCCAAGATCCGCGCGCGCGTCGTCGGGACGGCGCTGGCCGCCGAACAGCTCGGAGTCGCGTCGTGAGCACGCTGGACGACGAAGATCGCCTGCTGCGATCGGTCGCGCTGCAGAATGCCCACAGCATTCTCGTCGCCCGGCAGCGCGCCGAGGAGGAATTGCTGCGCACGAGGGAAGCGCTGCGCCAGAGCGAGGAGCGCCTGCTGGCCGCGCTCACGGCCGCCGCGACGGGAACCTTCCGCTGGAACATCCAGACCAACATCGTCGAGTGGGACGGCAATCTCGACCGCCTGTTCGGGCTCGAGTCGAGCCGCACCGCCCAGTCGCTCGACGCTTTCCTGGCCGCCGTCCACCCAGACGACCGGGCGACGGTGACCGCCCGCTATCAGCAGTGTGCGGACGAGGGTTCCGATCTCGACCTGGAGTTTCGCGTGTGCTGGCCGGACGGCACCGTCCACTGGCTGCACGAGAAGGCACGGGCCTTCACCGACGATGACGGCCGTGCCGTCTCCGTGACCGGGGCGTGCGCCGACGTCAGCAACCGCCGCGAGACGGCGGAAGCGCAGCAGGAGAGCGAAGAGCGCCTGCGTGCCATGTTCGAGCAGGCCGCGGTGGGGATCGCCATCGCGGAGCTCGACGGGAGCTTCGTCGAGGTGAACGGCAAGTTCACCCGGATTCTCGGCTACGGCGAAGACGAGCTGCGCGGCATGACGTTCGCCGACATCACCCATCCCGACGACCTGGCCGTCACCATGACCGCGGTCGGCCGCCTGCTCGACGGATCGATTGGCGAATACTCGATGGAAAAGCGCTACCGGCAGAAGGCCGGCGGCGAGATTTGGAGTTTGACCACTGTGACCCTGCTGCGCAACGCCGCCGGCGAGCCGCAGCGGTTCATCGGCGTCATCGAGGACATCAGCGCGCGCAAGCTGGTCGAGGCGGCGCTGCACGAGGAGACCCGCGTCCTCGAGCTGCTGAACGAGACCGGCAAGATGCTGGCGTCGACGCTCGACCTGCAGCCCCTCGTCCAGGCGGTGACCGACGCCGCAACCGAGCTGAGCGGGGCGAAGTTCGGGTCGTTCTTCTACAACACGACGGACGAGCACGGCGAATCGTTCCTGCTCTACACGCTGTCCGGTGCGCCGCGCGAGGCGTTCGAGCGCTTCGGCCAGCCGCGCGCGACGCCGCTGTTCGGCCCGACCTTCCGCGGCGAACGGCCGATCCGCATCGATGACGTGACCCGCGACCCGCGCTACGGCACGATGGCGCCGCACCATGGCATGCCCAAGGGACACCTGCCGGTGCGGAGCTACCTCGCCGTGCCGGTCCGCTCGCGATCCGGCGAGGTCATCGGCGGCCTCTTCTTCGGCCACCCGCAGCCGGGCGTGTTCACCGAGCGCACCGAACGTTTGATCGTGGGCGTGGCTGCCCAGGCCGGGATCGCGATCGACAACGCCCGGCTCTACGAAGGCGCGCAGCGGGCCGCCGAGGAGCGCAAGTCCCTCCTCGAGAGCGAACGCGCCGCCCGGACCGCCGCGGAGCGGATGAGCGACGTCAAGGACGAGTTCCTGGCCACGCTGTCGCACGAGCTGCGCACGCCGCTCAACGCCATCCTCGGCTGGTCGCGCATCCTGCGCAGCACGCCCGCCGACCTGGCCGACCAGCTGCGCGGGCTGGAGACCATCGAACGCAACGCCCGCGTGCAGACGCAGCTCATCGAGGACCTGCTCGACATGAGCCGCATCAACTCGGGCAAGCTGCGGCTCGACGTGCAGCCGCTGCAGCCGGTCACCTTCGTCGAGGCGGCGGTGGAGACCGTGCAACCCGTCGGCCGAGGCCAAGGGCATCCGGCTGGAAACGTTCCTCGACCCGGCGGCGGGACCGATCTCCGGCGACCCCGGGCGCCTGCAGCAGGTCATCTGGAACCTGTTGTCCAACGCCATCAAGTTCACGCCCAAGCGGCGGCAAGGTCCAGGTGCTGCTCGAGCGCGTCAACTCGCACATCGAGATCAGCGTGGCCGACACCGGCGTCGGGATCCGGCCCGAGTTCCTGCTCCACAGCTCTTCGAGCGCTTCCGCCAGGCGCGATGCCTCGACCACGCGCAAGTACGGCGGCCTCGGCCTCGGGCTGTCGATCGTCAAGAGCCTCGTCGAGCTGCATGGCGGCACCGTCACGCGTCAAGAGCCCCGGCGAGGGCCGCGGCACCACGGTCACCGTCCACCTGCCGCTGACGGTGGTGCACCGCCTCGCCGCCGGAGTGCGCCAGCACCCGCGGACGCCGGATGCCGGGCCGGCCGCCGTGCGTGCGGAGGAGCTCGCGGGATTGAAAGTGCTGGTGGTGGACGATCAGGCCGACGCGCGCGATCTGATCAAGCGCGTGCTCGAGGACTGTGCCGCGACGGTCCTCACCGCCGGATCGGCCGCCGACGCGCTGGCACTGGTGGAACGCGAGCGGCCCGATCTGCTCGTCAGCGACATCGGCATGCCCGACGCGGACGGGTTCGAGCTGCTGCGCATGGTGCGGGCGCTGGGCGCGGCACGCGGCGGCCGTGTCCCGGCGATCGCCCTGACCGCGTTCGCGCGCTCCGAGGATCGGACCCGCGCGCTGCGTGCCGGATTTCTCGTCCACGTCGCCAAGCCGGTCGACCCGTCCGAACTGGTGGCCACCGTCGCCAGCGTCGCCGGCCGCGTGGACGATCCGCGCTAGCCAGGGTCACCCGGGGCCAGGCGCGACTCGCCCGTGTCGCCAACAGGCGCACCGGCGCCGGTTTCGACCGACGCGTCGTGGATGCCCTCGAGCAGCCCGTCGAACACCGCACCGTGGAAGGGTAGGACGGCATACCAGTAGAGCAGTCCGCCCAGGCCGCGCGGCCGGAAGCGGGCGGTCTGCACGAGCCGCGTCGCCTGCGCGCCGCCGCTTGATTCGAGCGGGAACAGTTCGAAGTCGAGCACCGCGTCACCCGGGAGGCGCATTTCGGCCCGCAGGGTCAGCCGGCGCCCCCGGTCCAGTTCGGTCACGCGCCAGAAATCCACCGCATCGCCCCACGACAACTGCTCCGGATGGCGGCGGCCGCGCGACGAACCCGGTCCGCCCGCGAGACGGTCGAGCCACCCGCGCAGCCGCCACAATCGGTTGTAGCGGAACCAGCCCTGCCGGCCGCCGACGCGGGAGATGACGTCGAAGACGCGGTCCGGACTGGCCGCGATCACGCGCTCCCGCGAATCCTCGAAGAGATCGCCGCCCGCCCAGTCCGGATCCCCCGGCACCGGTCCGGCCGCCGACCACGTGCTCTCCACGTCCGATCGGGCCTCGGCGTCGAGCGCGACTCGAATCGACTCGCGGACGCCGAGCAGCGGCTGCGGCATCAGGCGCAGCGCACTGTCGTCCTCCACCACGACCCGGTTGCGCAGTCCTTCGGCCAGCGGCCGCGCCATGCGCGCGCTGACCGGCGTGACCAGATGAATCCACAGTGAGCTGAGTGTGGGCGTCAGCACCGGCACGGGGATGATCAGCCGCCGCGGCAACCCCCGCTCGGCGGCCATGATCGTCAGCAGGGTCTGATACGAGACCACGTCGCTACCGCCGATCTCGAGCACGCGTCCGGCCGTCTCGGGCACGGCAAGGCATTCGACGAGATAGTGCAGGACGTTGGCGACCGCGATGGGCTGACACTCGGTGCGCACCCACCGGGGCGTGATGAGGATGGGCAGGCGTTCGGCCAGGTAGCGCAGGATCTCGAACGACGCCGAGCCCGAACCGATGATCATGGCGGCGCGAAAGGCGGTGACCGGCACCGGCCCCGCCGCCAGCACCCGCTCGACCTCGCGCCGTGACTCGAGGTGCGCGCTCAGCTCCCGGCTCGACTCGCCCAGGCCGCCGAGATAGAGGAGCCGCTGCACGCCGGCTGCCGCCGCCGCGGTGGCGAACTGCGTCGCCAGCGCCCGGTCACGCGCGGCGTAGTCGTGGCCGGCCGACTGCATCGAGTGCACCAGGTAGTAAGCGGCACGACAGCCCTGCAGCTGCTTCGCGAGCGCCGGACCATCGTCGAGGTCGGCTTCGACCACGTCGATCGCGGGGTCGCCGTACCACGGTCGATCGTGCAGCTTGCGCGGGGCGCGGACCAGGCAGCGCACGCGATACCCGGCCTGCGCCAGCCGCGGCACCAGCCGCGTGCCGATGTACCCGGTGGCGCCGGCCACCGCCACGCGCGCGCTGGCGGGGGTCTCCTTTGCGGGCTCGACATCGGGAGCGTGTTCGAACGAGATTGACATGCTTCCTCCGGAGCAGCTCGGCGAGATCCGACGCCCGGGTCAGCGTTTCCAAACGGCTGCCACCCCGGGGCTTGCATCGGCGTTCGAGCCAGGATGGAGTACCGTACGGCCAGGATCCCCAACGCAGGAACACCCATGCCCCTTCGCAAGCGCATCCTGGAACGGCCGCCGGCGCAAGGACGCGCTGCCGCGCCGTGGCTGCCCCTCGAGGATCTCGCCGAGGTCGAGCTCACCTCGGAGGATCCAGCCTATCCCATCGACGCCGCCCTGAGTTCCGACGCCACCGCGGGCTGGCGGGCATCGGCGCCGGGCGAGCAGGTCATCCGCCTGACCTTCGAGCATCCGCAGCCGGTCCGGTTGATTCACCTGGTGTTCGAAGACACCGACCAGGAACGGGTGCAGGAGTTCACCGTGCGCTGGTCGGCCGATCGCGGCGCGGCGTACGAGACCCTCCTGCGGCAACAGTTCGCGTTCAGCCCCTCGGGTGCCACGCGCGAGACAGAGGACTACGCGGTGGACCTGACGCTCACCGATCTCGAGCTGCGCATCGTTCCCGACATCTCGCATCGTCCGGTGGTGGCCAGCCTGCGGGAACTGCGCCTGAAATGAGGCGCCGCCGGAGCGGCATGGTCCGCCGGCGTGGCGTATCATACGGCGCCCCCGCATGACGACCCCTCACGCGGCCCTCACCATCGCGCTGGCGCTCGCTGCCGGCATCGCCATCCAGATCGCGGCGCGGTCGATCCGCGTGCCCGCAATCATCCTTCTGTTGGCCACCGGCGTCGCCTTCGGCCCGGCCGGGTTCGGCTGGGTGCGGCCGAGCGAGCTCGGCGACGGGCTCTTCATCGTCGTCGACTTCGCGGTCGCCATCATCCTGTTCGAAGGGGCGCTCAACCTCAAGATCCAGCGCCTGCGCCGCGAGGAGCGCGCGATTCGCCAGCTGGTGACCTGGGGCGCGCTGGTGACCCTGGCCGGCGGGGCGGCCGCCGCCCAGGTGTGGCTGTCGTGGCCGTGGACTCTTTCGCTGCTCTTCGGGTCGCTGGTCGTGGTCACCGGGCCGACGGTGGTCGGGCCGCTCGTTCGCGATCTGCGGCTGCATCCGCGGCTGCAGACCGTCCTCGAGGCGGAAGGGGTTCTCATCGATCCCATCGGGGCGTTGCTCGCGGTGCTGGTGTTCCAGATTACCGTCGATGCCGGGGCGCTGGGGGTGGCTGGCGAGTTCGGCGCGCTGCTCGCCCGCCTCACCGTCGGCGTCCTCTGCGGCGCCGCCGGCGGTCTGCTCATCGCCGGGTTGCTGCGGCTGCCGGCGGTGGTGCACGGCTACGAGAATGCGCTGACGCTGGCGCTGGTGGTGTTCCTGTTCCACATCAGCGACCACCTGATCGCGCCGAGCGGGCTGGTGGCGGTCACCGTCGCCGGGCTGGTCGTCGGCAACATGGAGAATCCGGTCGACGAGGACCTGCGTGAGTTCAAGGACCAGCTCACCGTCCTGATGATCGGCGCCGTGTTCATCCTGCTCGCCGCCGACATCGGCGTCGGCGACATCCGGGCGCTCGGATGGCGCGGCGCGGCGGTGCTGGCGACGCTGGTGTTCGTCGTGCGGCCGCTCGGCGTGTGGCTGTCGACCTGGCGGACGACCCTGTCGGTGCGCGAGCGGATCTTCGTCTCGGCCATCGCGCCGCGCGGGATCGTGGCTGCGGCGATCGCCTCGCTGACCGCGGCCAGCCTGAGCGTGCGCGATCCGCAGGGCGCGGCCGAGCTGCAGGCGCTCGTGTTCCTGGTGATCGCGGGGACGGTCATCGCCGGCGGGCTGGCGGCGTGGCCGCTCGGTACCCTGCTTGGGCTGCGGCTGCCGGCGCGCGACCGGGTCGCGGTGCTCGGCGCCCAGGGGCTGGGGATTGCCCTTGGCCGCGTGCTGCGCAACGCCGGGCAGACCGTCGTGTTCATCGACCCCGACCCGCAGCACTGCCGCGCCGTGGAGGAGGAGGAGTTCGCGGTCGTCTTCGGAGACGGCCTGCAGGAGCGGGCGCTGCGCCGGCTGCCGATCGAGCTGGTGGGCACCGCGGTGGGCGTCACGTTCAACGACAACCTGAACAGCCAGTTCGCCGGCTTCGCGCGCGAGACGTTCGGCGTCACGCACGCGTACGTGTCGGTGAGCGCGCTCGAGGGCGACCGCGCGCCGCGGCACGTGACCCGGCATCGGCTGCTGGTGCTGTTCGACGGGCCGCACGATCAGGAGCGCTGGGACGTGCGCTGGCGGCAGGGGCAGGTCGCCATCGTCAGCGCGGCGTGGACGGGACCGCCGGCGGCCGACGCGCCGCCCGAGGCCGGCAAGTTGCCGGTGCGTCCGGATCGTGAATTGTTCGTCCTGCTCGCCATCACCCGCGCCGGCCGCACCTTCCCGATGTCGCTCGCGACCCAGCCGCGCGAGGGCGACACGGCCGCGGTGGCCATCTATACTGGGCAGCAGGAGGACGCGCTCGCAGCCATGCGAGCGGCCGGCTGGGAGCCCGCCTCCGCATCCTGATCCCCGCGCCCCCCGGGCTCGTTGCCGGCGGGGCCGCATCACGGAATCGAGGTCGCCATGATGGACCGACAGGCGCTGATGCCTGGGTGGAAGCTGTTCCGGCAGGCCGGAGGCACGTGGCTGGAACGTAACGCGTTCGTCCACGCCGGCTCGCTCGCGTTCTACACGCTGTTTTCGATGGCGCCGGTCGTGATCATCGCGGTGTCGATCGCCGGCGCCGTGTTCGGCGAGGACGCCGCCAGGGGCGAGATCGTGGCGCAGCTCGACGACTTTCTCGGCGCCGACGCGGCGGCGGCGGTGCAGGAGGCGGTGGCGCGATCGCGGCCGGAGGTCGCGGGTCTGCTCCCGACCATGACCGGCATCCTCGCCCTGATCGCCGGCGCCACCACCGTGTTCGCGCAGATGCAGATCTCGCTGAACCGCATCTGGGGCGTGGTGAGCAAGCCGCGCAAGAGCGGCCTGCTCATCATGGCCAAGAACCGCATCCTGTCGCTCACCGTGATTCTGACCATCGGGTTCGTGCTGCTGGTGTCGCTGCTGCTCAACGTCGTGCTGCGCGCCCTCATCCGCTATGCCGACGCCTGGGCGCCGGTCCCGCCGCTGCTGCTGAGCAGCCTGGAGCTGGTGCTCTCGCTCGCGGTCATCACCGTGCTCTTCGCCGTCATCTTCAAGGTGCTGCCCGACGCCATCATCGACTGGGAAGACGTCTGGTTCGGCGGCGCGGTGACGGCGCTGCTGTTCGTCGTCGGACGCTACCTGATCGCGTTCTACCTCACCTATACCGCGCCGGCCTCGACCTACGGCGCCGCCGGTTCGCTGGTGCTCATCCTGCTCTGGGTCTATTACTCGTCGTTGATCCTGTTCTTCGGCGCCGCGCTGACCAAGGCGCGCGTGCTGTCGTCGGGCAAGCGCGTGGTGCCGCGCAAGCTGGCGGTGCTGGTGCGCGAGGAGATCGTCGAGGAGCCGGCGCCGGCGCCGAACGGCTGAGCCGGCTTGCACCTCAGCCGCCCGCGTGATATAGTTTGAGTTCAAATTATCGAACGACACTCGGAAAGTGAGGTGGAAATGACTGCATTGGCTGAGAAGGTGAAGGACTCCATCGTGGCCACCATCAAGGGCACCGGCGAGATCGTGAACGCGGTGACCGAGACGGTGAGCGGCACGTTGACCACGGCGCTGCACGGCACCGGGTCGGTGGGCAAGGCGCTGACCGGCGCCGCCGCCGATGTCGCCAGCGGCGCCATCGAAGGCACGTCGCAGGTCGGCGGCGACCTCGGCAAGGCGGCCAAGGGCGCCGTCATCGGCGTGCTGCAGGGGACCAAGGACGTCGGCGGCGAGGCCGCCGAGGCTGTCGGCACGACCGTCCGCAACATCGTCCAGACCACCGCCAAGGTCGGCGGTGACGTCGGCGCCGCGGCGCGCAATGCCATGGAGGGCGCCATCGAGGGCACCAGCCGCGTCGGCGGCAAGGGCGTCGAAGCCGTCACCGCGGCGGCCGCCGGCGCCATTCAGGGTCTCGGCGCCGTCGGCAAGACCGCGGCGGCGACCACGGCCAGCGTCGCGCAGGGGCTCATCCAAGGCGCCGCGAACGTCGGCGGCGATCTCGGATCGGCCGCGCATGGCGTCATGCTCGGAGCGCTGCGCGGCACCAAGGAGCTGAGCGGCAAGGCGGTCGAGGCCATCGGCGCCACCGCCGGAAGCGTGGTCAAGACCACGGCCGAAGTCGGCGGCGATATCGCCGTGACGGCCAAGGCGGCCGTCGAAGGTGCGATTCAGGGCGCCAAGGAGACCGGCGTCGACGTGGCCGAAGCGGCGTCAGCCGCTGCGGGCGGGGCGCTCAAGGCCGCCGGCGACATCAGCACCACCGCCGTCGAACAGGTACAGCGGGCGGCGACCGGCGTCATCTCCGGGGTTCAGGTCGTCGTCACCGCGCCGTTCACCAAGAAGTAACGTCGCGCGGATCTCGGCGTCCGGCGTCGTGGCCAGCCGTCTGCGGCCGGCCGCGGCGCCGATCACTTGGTCGTCACGCCACGCTCGACCGGCTCCATCCGCAGGATCGGGGTCGGTTTCGCGTCGCGATCCTCGGTGACCAGGTAGATGAATCCCTCCGGACCCTGGCGGAGATCGCGGATCCGACCCAGCCCCTGCGCCAGCGTCTCTTCGTTCGTCACCCGCTGCCCGTTCAGCGTCAACCGGGCCACCTGCTGGCCGACCATCCCGGCCGTGAACAGGTTGCCGCGCCACTGCGGGAAGCGATCCCCGGTGTACACCATCAGGCCGGAGATGCCGATCGATGGCACCCAGATGTGCACCGGCTGCTCCATGCCCTCGCGATGCGTGCCGGCGTGAATCGCCAGGCCCGTCTGATAGTTCACGCCGAACCCAATCACCGGCCAGCCGTAGTTCTTGCCCGCCTGCACGCGGTTCAGCTCGTCACCGCCCTGCGGGCCGTGCTCGGTGAGCCACACGTCACCCGTCTCGGGATGTATGGTCAGACCCTGGATGTTGCGATGCCCGTAGCTCCAGATCTCCGGCAGCGCGCCCGCGCGCGTGACGAACGGATTGTCGGCCGGCACCCGGCCATCGTCGTGCAGCCGAATCATGGCCCCGTGGTGGTTCGACAAGTCCTGCGCGGGATGCGCCTCGAGGTTGCCCTCCGGCGGCACCTGCCGATCGCCGAGCGACAAGAAGAGAAAGCCGTTCTTGTCGAACGCGATCTTGCCGCCGTAGTGCCCGCGGCCTTTCGACACCGACTCGAAGAGTTGCTGCACGTCCGACAGGCGATCGTTCTCGAACCGCCCGCGAACCAGCGCCGTGGTGCCCTGCTTCCCGTCGCCGATCGGCTTGGAGTAGGTCAGGTAGAGGAACCGGTTGGTCGCAAAGTTCGGATGCGGGGCCACCTCGAGCAGCCCGCCCTGCCCCTGGGCGAGGACCGTCGGCACACCCTCCACCGCCGCCGGCAGCAATTTGCCGTCGCGAATGATCCGCAGCCGGCCCGGCCGTTCGGTGACCAGCATGTCGCCGCCCGGGAGAAAGGCGATGGACCAGGGCTGCACCAACCCTTCCGCGACGGTCACGACACGATAATCGTGCAGGGCGGAGCGGAGCACGGTATCGCCGGAGACCAGCGCTCCGCCCGACATCAGGAAGCCAACCGTCAGCAGACGCACCAGCGTTCGGGCCATGTCGATCTCCTCCACGGCGGGTCCCCGCCGTGGGGCCGCACCGAAGCCGTCATTATCGGTGGCTGCGCACTCGCCGGTCAACGGACACATCCGACCAGAACGCGATCTGCTGGTAGTGCTACCAGCCCGGGCCCGGGAACCTTGCAACAGCACTCGACCGGGTGCCATAGAATCGCCTCGTGCCCCCGCGATCGACCCGCATCGCAGGCGTGGTGACCGCGTCGGCCGGCGCGTTCATTCTCGGCGCGTGGCTCGTGGGGTTCACTGCCGCCGCCGGGCTGGTGACCGGCTGGCGCGTGATGGTCCCGTCTACGGCGTTCGGCTTCCTCTGCGCCGGACTCGGACTGGTGGCCGCCAGCGGGCGCGATGCCGGGCGGCCACCCGTCTCGCTCGTCGTCCGGACATTGGCGCTGGCGGCGATGGTCCTGCCGTTCGCCACACTCCTGGAGTACGCCCTCGGCACCCGGTGGGGCGTGGAATCGTGGCTGGGAGTGTCGTTCGCGTCCGCCCCGCCCGATCCCTACGCCGGACGGATGTCGGCGGTGACGAGCGCCAGCTTCCTGCTCCTCGGCACCGGGCTGGCCGCGCTCACGCTGCCCGAGCCGCGCGGTCCCGCGATCGTCCGGCTGGCCGGCGGCGCCGCGCTCACCGTGAGCTGGCTGGCCGTGCTGAGCATCTCCTTCGACACGACCCGGATCAGCGACGCGCCGCGCTTTCCCGGTATGGCCGCCCTCACCATCACCCTGTTCGCCGTGGCCAGCGTCGGCGTCATCACCGGCTCGGCGCCCATCACCCGCCGGCTGCGCGAAGCGGACGTCGACCTCGTCGTGTCGCGCTGGCTGGTGGTGGCGACCTTTGCGATCCCCCTCGCGCTCGGACGCGGCCAGCTCGTCCTCAATCAGTGGATCGATCCGGGCTTGTCCGTCGCCCTCGTCACCGTGGCGTTCGCGCTCGTTATGACGATGGTGGCGTGGCGCGCGGCGGCGCGCATGCGGCTGCTGCAACAGCAGCGGCAGGCCGCGCTCGCCGATCTCGAGGCGCGCGTAGCCGAACGTACGCGGGAGCTCGCCGCGGCCAATGCCCAGCTCCGCGCCGGGGAAGGGCGTCTCCACGATGCGGCACGCCGCAAGGACGAGTTCCTCGCCACGCTCGCCCACGAGTTGCGGAACCCGCTCGCGCCCATCCGCACCGGCTTTCAGATTCTCAAAGACGCGCGCACCGCGCCCGATGTGCGCGCGCACACGCACGAGGTCATCGACCGCCAGATGGGCTACCTGGTGCGTCTCATCGACGACCTGCTCGACGTGAGCCGCATCGCCGCCGGGAAGCTCACCCTGCAGCAGGCCCCCGTCGAGGTGGCCGCCTTCGTCCATCAGGCGGTCGAGATCGTGCGCACGTTGGTCGACCGTGGCCGCCATCAACTGGTCCTCGACCTGCCGGACGACCCATTGGTCGTCACCGGCGACGCGACGCGGCTGACGCAGGTGGTCGCCAACCTGCTGCAGAACGCCACCAAGTACACGCCGCCTGGCGGCCGGATCGAAGTGGTCGTCCGCCCCGCGGGAGCCGAGGTCGAAGTCCGGGTGCGCGACAACGGCATCGGCATCCCCCCCGAGTTCCTGCCGCGATTGTTCAAGACGTTCTCGCAGCTCGAACCGGCGGTCGATCGCGCCGACGGCGGCCTCGGACTCGGCCTGGCGCTCGTGCACGCCATCGTGACCCTGCATCGCGGTACGGTCGAGGCGCACAGCGACGGCCCGGGCCGCGGCAGCGAGTTCATCGTCCGTCTGCCGCACGACGGCGGGACCGCCGCGCCGACGCCGGCGATCGCCGCCGGGTCATCGTCCGACGCTGGTTGAGCCGCGTGGCGCCGGCTCAGCCCTTGCCGATCCGGTGCATCTCGCCGATCTCGGGCTCGCTGCCGGTCAGCCATCCCTTGACCAGCTCGTAGAGCACGATCGGCTGCGGCTTGTTGACCTCGAGGAACACCGCGGCGTGTACGGTGACGCCGATCAGGATCATCCGCGGGTCGTCCGGGGTGCCGTGCCGCGGGTCGCCCTCCTCGGAGAACCACATCTTCCAGTCGGACGCGTACAGCTCGCGGATCTTGGCGCGATCGTCGGTCACCGTCGCCAGGCCCGAGATCGAGACCCATTCGCGCGTGCGGTCTTTGTAGTACGAGAGGTTGACGTGCGGGTCGGCCTCGAGGTCCCGGATCTTGGCCGAGTCGCCGGTGGTGACGAACCAGACGTCGGCGCCGGCGGCGCGCTTCTGCGTGGCCATCGCACGGGACTGCAGGTGCCCGTCGCTCCGGCGCGTGGTCATCATGGCGATTTCGATGTCGTCGATGTGGTCGTACAGCTTATCCAGCTCGTGTGTCACGGAGTGCTCCCGCGTGACCGGAAGCAACCTCCCTGCCATCGCGAGGCGGATGTCAGGCGGACGGAGACGAGATGAGCGGCTTCTCGTAGCGCCAGACAGGCAGCGGGAACTCGCCTTCGGGTGTCTCGAGGCGGCTGACGAACGTCGCGGCGCGATGCCATCCGCTCTTTTCGTAGAAGCGCGCGGCGCGGTCGTTGCCGATGGCGCAGGCCAGCCAGGCGGTCGCGACGCCTCGAGCGGCGAGCCGGGCCTCGCCGTCGGCGATGAGGGCGGCCGCCGCGCCGGAGCCGCGCGCTTCCGCCGTCACGTAGAGCTGGTAGAGCTCATCGTCTTTCAGCATGCAGAAACCGAGCGGCGCCCCGGGCGGGCCCACGACGCTGACCTCCGCCAGCGCGGCCTGCATGCGCTGGTGAAAGCTCTCCAGCGTCCGCCGGCGGGTGAGTTCCGCCGGCACGATCGGGGCGTGCGCGTCGTGCCAGCCGTCGTACCACAGGCGCGTCAGGTGATCGATGTCTTCCGGTTCGGCAGCGCGTACGTCCATGACACGGTCTCTCAGCCCTGCGCGCCGCTGATGATCCGCAGGTAGGCACGCCAGGGGCCGACAGCATCCGAGTACTGCCGGGCCAGCACGCGTGCGACCTGCACGACATGGTCGAGGTCGTGCGCGACCCACGTGGCGAGCAGCTGGCGCAGCGTCACGTCGCCCAGCTCGGGGTGCCGGCCGCGGCGGTCGAGGTCGGCGTCGGTCAGTGCCAGCGCCGCCAGCTCGCGCAGGCCCTCACGGCGCAGCGCGGCGAACTCGTCGAGCAGGCTGGCCAGTGTCCGCCCTTCGGAGGCGGCGAATTGTGCGAGGCGATCGAACCTCGGGAACGCGCGTGCTTTGCCGTCGGCGAGGATGATCCGTGCGCGCGGCAGCCAGTCGGTGCGCTCGCCGTGGATCAGGTGGCCGATGACGTCGAACGGGCTCCACGTCTCGCCCCCTTCGTGGGCGGCAATCCAGCCGGCCGGCAGGTCACGCAGCAGCGCGTCGAGCGTCGCCGGCGTGCGCGACAGGATCGCGACGGCCTCGTCCATCACGAACGGCCGTCGCGTGCGGTCGAGGGTCAGCGGCGTCATCCTTCCATCGTATCGGAAACCGCCGCGCGTCCCGGCGCACGATAGAATCCGTTCCGATGCGGCCCGTCACGATCCTTCTGGTCTTGGCGACGATGGTGCTGCCGCAGCCGGGTTGCGATCGCGCCGGGCGGGACCCGCATCCGCTCGAATCGCTGTTCGCCGATCTGCACGGCCGCGGGCTCTTCGACGGCGCGGTCGTGGTGCACGACCGGCGCGGCGTGTTCTCGCGGGGCTACGGGTACGCCGACCTCGAGCGCCAGGTGCCGTTCACGCCGGACACGCCCGCCGATGGCGCCTCGCTGGCGAAGACGTTCACGGTCGCGCTCCTTCTCAGTCTGCAGGGCGACGGCGTGCTCGATCTCGACGATCCTGCCCGGCGGTTCCTGCCCGAGCTGCCGTACCCGCAGGTCACGTTGCGCCATCTGATCACGCACAGCTCCGCCATTCCGGTGCTGGACTACGACTTCTTCGACGCCGACATTCCGGCAGACCAGGACCGCACCACGGATGCGCTCCTCCGGGTCCTGGCCGCGCGCGCCCCAGCGCTGGCGGCGCCGCCAGGCACCACATTCGAATACAACAACCTGGCCTTCGACCTGGCGGCCCTCGCCGCGGCGCGCGCCGCCGGCTCGTCGTATGCGGCGCTGGTGCGGGAGCGCTTCTTCGAGCCGCTCGATCTGCGATCGGCGTTCGTCCGGCCGGCCCGCCTGCGCGACTTTCCCGGGGTCCGGACGCTCGCCTACCGCCGCGCCGACGACACGCTCGAGCGCCACGACGTGTTCGACCGCGAGGGCTTTCACGGCGGCTCCAACATCTACCTCTCGGCGCGCGATCTGGACCGGTGGAACGCGTCGTTCCTGCACGCGCCGGTCCTTCGTCCCGCCGAGCTCGCCCTCGCGCTCCAGCCGGCCGCGATCGGGCACGGCACGTCCGGCCTGTCACTGGGAAGCTGGTACCACTCCGGTGACGGGCACGCATTCTGGTACTCGGGCCACCTCCAGGGCTTTCACAGCGAGGCGTTCCGGGACCTGGCCGCCGGCCATTCGATCGTCTACATCTCGAACAACACCCTCGAGCCGTGGCTGCAGAAGGCCCTCGTCCGGGCGGTGCGCGAGGTCCTGGCGGGACGGAGCGTGCCGCCACTGGCCGCCCCGCCCACCGACCGTCTGAGCGAGGCGGAGCACGCATCGCTGGCGGGCCGCTGGACGCTGCCGCAGGGCGACGATCTCGTCATCGAGAGTGCCGGGGCGGGCCTGCACGTCGTCCGGCATGGCGTGCGCTACCGCATGTTCCCCGCAAGCGCCGCGGCGTTTTACGTGCCAGGGCTCGACTTCATGCTGGGTTTTGCCCGCGGCGCCGGCGGGGCCGTGACGCGGATCCACCTATCGTCGAACGTCGAGGAGCACTGGGGTGCGCGCACCCTGCCGGGGCGGCCATGAGTCTCGATGGTTGCATCGCCGGACCGGGACGGGCTCGACGGGGGTACGATACGAAGACGGAGTCGAGAAGAGTGCCGGCTGAAGCGAGCCATTCCCAGCTTGGCGCGTCGCTGTGACCGGCACGGGACAGAGGGATCGTGCGATGGCCGGTGAACAGGACGAGGACGACAAGCTTCGGGCGGTCGCGTTTCAAAACGCGGAGAGCATCCTCCTGGCCCGGCGCCGGGCCGAGGAAGAGCTGCGCCGGCAGTCGGACTGGCTGCGCACGACGCTCGCCAGTATCGGCGATGCGGTGATCACCACCGACGCGGACGGCCGCGTGACCTTCATGAACGCGGTTGCCGAGACGCTGACCGAATGGCCGCAGGCCGAAGCGCTCGGACAACTCCTTCCCAACATCCTGCGCATCGTCAGCGAGGCCACGGGCGAGCCGGTCGAGAATCCCGCCATGTCCGCCCTGTGGACCGGCGCCGTCGTCAAACTCGCGAATCACACGCTGCTGATCTCGCGAAGCGGCCGCCAGCAGCCGATCGACGACAGCGCCGCGCCGATCCGCGACGCGGCCGGCGCCACCATCGGGGCCGTGCTCGTCTTTCGCGATGTCTCCGAGCGCAAACAGGCCGACCTCGCGCGCGCGCATCTCGCGGCCATCGTCGAGTCCTCCGACGATGCGATCGTCAGCAAGACGCTGCAGGGCATCGTCCGCTCGTGGAACAAGGGCGCGGAACGGCTGTTCGGCTACACCGCGCAGGAGGCGGTCGGCCGGCCGATTACGTTCCTGATCCCGCCGGAACGGCTGGCCGAAGAGGACGAGATCCTGGCCCGCGTCTGGCGCGGGGAGCGCACCGAGCACTTCGAAACGGTGCGCGTCGCCAAGGATGGCCGCCGGCTCGACATCTCGCTGACCGTCTCGCCGATTCGCGACCTGTCGGGTGAGATTATCGGCGCCTCGAAAATCGGCCGCGATATCACGGCGCGCAAGCGCGTGGAAGAGGCGCTGCGCGAGTCGGACCGCCACAAGGATGAGTTCATCGCGTTGCTGGCGCACGAGCTGCGCAATCCACTGGCGCCGCTGACCACGGCGCTGCATCTCATGCGGCTCGCCGAAGGGGACTCGCAGCGCGTGGCGCGGGCG
This sequence comes from uncultured Acidobacteriota bacterium, assembly GCA_963707795.1. Taxonomy (GTDB): domain Bacteria; phylum Acidobacteriota; class Vicinamibacteria; order Vicinamibacterales; family UBA2999; genus JACCSI01. The sequence continues at coordinate 5,252,056 of OY970174.1, forward strand.
CGCGACGTGATGGAACGGCAGCTCGGGCACCTGGTCCGGCTGGTCGACGACCTGCTCGACATCTCGCGAATCAGCCAGAACCGTCTCGAGCTGCGGCGCACACGGGTGCTCCTGTCGGAGGTCGTCCACCAGGCGGTGGAAACGGCCCGCCCGGTCATCGACGCCGCCGGCCACGAGCTGACGGTCTTGCTGCCGACGACGCCCATCTACCTGGACGCCGACCTCACCCGCCTGTCCCAGGTGCTCGGCAACCTGTTGAACAACAGCGCCCGCTACACCGATCGCGGCGGCACGATCGTCATTGCCGCCGAACAGAGCGCGCACCAGGTCCTCGTCTCGGTGCAGGACACCGGAATTGGTATCCCGGCTGAGGCGCTGAGCGTGATTTTCAACATGTTTTCGCAGGTCGATCGTGGCAGCGAGCGCGCCAGGGAAGGGCTCGGGATCGGCCTGGCGCTGGTCAAGGGACTGGTCGAGATGCACGGCGGCACGGTGACGGCCGCCAGCCACGGCCCCGGAACCGGCAGCACGTTCACGATCGCGCTGCCGTTGCCGTCCGGCGACGAAGCGGCGGCTGTCCCTTCACCGCCGCGGTCGGCCGCCGTGGGCGCGCGACGGCGGATCCTGGTCGTCGACGACAATCGGGATGCGGCGGATACGCTGGCGTCGATGCTCGATGTCATGGGCCACGACGTCCAGGTCGCCTACAGTGGCCGCAGCGCGATCGCGGCCGCCGACGCGTTTCGCCCGGCATTGATCTTCATGGACATCGGCATGGCGGACGTGAACGGCTACGAAGCCACTGAACGAATCCGCGCGCGGCCATGGGCGCGCGAGACCCGCGTCATCGCCCTGACCGGATGGGGCCAGGAAAGCGACCGGGCCCGCTCGCGCGCGGCCGGCTGTGACGACCATCTGATCAAACCGGTGGAGATTGCGGCGGTGGAGAAGCTGCTGTTGCTGTAAGCGAGCGGGTGCGCGCGCCGCGGCCTGTCGTGGAAGTTCGCCGGCGGGGCGCCACTCAGTTGGCGAGTAGCGAGCGAATCGAGTCGAGCACCGTTGGCCACGCCGCCGAGCGCGGACTGGCCGATTCGAAGTGGCCAATCCCGGGGATGACGACGAGGCGCGCGCGATCTCCAGCCGCGGTGGCGGCCTCGACATGCCGCGTCGCCAGGGGCAGCGGGACGAAGTCCTCGTATTCACCCCAGATCAGGATCTGGGACACACCCAGCGGAACCACGGTGCTCGCGGACACCTCCCGATAGCGGTCCGCCACCGCGGTCGCGGTGCCACCCAGCAACCGGGTCACGACCGCATCGTGGCACGCCGCCTCCATGTGCGCGATGTTCTCGCGCATGTCGATGGTTCCCGCCAGATTGATCACGCCGCGCAGCGGCAGCGGCGTGGGCAGGTGCAGCGCACTGTGTCGGGGCAGACGCTGACGCATGCCCGCCCACATGGCGAGATGGCCTCCAGCCGAGTGCCCGAGGACCGCGACGCGCGTCAGGTCGAGGCGGTAGCTGTGGGCGACCTGGCGTAGATGGTCGATCGCGCGCCCCACATCCTGATAGGTGCCGGGCCATCCGCCGCCAGGCTGGCCCAGGCGCCGGTACTCGATGTTCCAGGTGGCAATTCCCTCCTGCTTCAATGCATCGCCCATCGGCGCCAGATCGCGCAGCGTCGCGTACTCCGACTTCCAGCATCCGCCGTGCACCAGGGCCACGACCGGATGAGGGCCTGATCCCGGCGGCAGCCGCAACTCGGCGAACTGATTCGGGTCGCCGCCGTAGGAGACTCGATGATCCGGCGGCTGCACGGGCAACGACTGGAGCTCGACGGGCGTCATCAGCCGCGGCTTGGTCTGGTCGGGCGCCGACGCGCCGGCAAGCGGCCGGGCGAGACATACCAGCGCCAGGAAGAGGAAAACGGACTGGACCTGCACCACGCTCGGCACCGGCATCGTGGCACGCACGACGCTAGCGTAGCCCGCCGTCGCGGGAAATGCACGACCCGGGCTGACGGGCGAGAAAAACGCTCGCCCGTCAGCGTCCGCGCCGCTACTTGAGCCTGAACTGCGCGCTGCGGGACGTTCCGTCTTTCAGCATCACCGTGACCAGGTAGCAGTAGCCTGCCATCTTCGGCGTCTTCCAGTTGTAGATGAACTCTCCAGTCGCGGCGTCGTAGCGCAGACTGGTGTTTCCGCTCGCCACCAGCTCGACGTCGTTGGTCTCCGCGCTGCCGCAGAGAGTCTGCGTGGCCTTGAGCGGCTGCATGATCGCCTCGACGTCAACCAGTTCGTTGGGTCCGGCAAATGCCTCGAACGCCAGAGGGACCGTCGACCCGCCCTTGACGGTGTTGACGACGTCACCCATTTCGATGGGCGCATGGAAGCCGGCGAAGCTCCAGGGCAGGATTTTGTACGTCGCGGCCTGAACGTTCACATGGCCGGCGCGGTCGTGCGCCGTGGCGAGCACCGTGTGCGTGCCCACGGTCGTGGCGTAACCCGAGATGCTGCACATCTCGAGTCCCGAGAGGGTATCCGATCCCGAGCAGCTGGGTGCCGCGGGGACTTGGCCGAAGTAGTAGCTGCCGCCAGGAGCTGGCCCGCCGGTGAGTGCGACCAGAGGTGCGGTCCGGTCGATCTTCACGGTCACGATGTTGCTCGGTGCGCTGGTGTGGCCCGCGACGTCGGTAGCGATTTGCTGCGACGAGGCGACCGACGCACCTTCGCCATTCAACGTCTGATCGGACGGGCACGTCGCGATCCCTGACGTCGCATCGGTACAGCTGAAGCCGACCGTCACGTCGCCCTGATACCAGCCGGCGGCGTTGGCAACCGCTGTGGCGGCCGCGCTGATGGTTGGGGCCGTCTGATCGAGCTTGACCACGATCGGCGTGGCCGCCTTGGTCAGATTCGCGGCGTTGGTACAGGAACCCGAGAACTGCGAGCCTGTGGTGTCAGCGTTCTGGACCTTGTCCGCCGTGCAGATTACCGGCGCGCTGACGCTGTCCGATCCCGTGGTACGCACCGTGACGGGGCTCACGTACCAGCCGTTGGCGCCCACGGTGCCGTCGACGACGGAGAGCGTCGCGTCGGGCGGGCTCGCGTCCCGCTTGATGGTGACGCTGTGCGTGTTCGTGCCCCCGCCGCTCGACGCTGAGCAGGTGAAGGTCGCGCCGGCGGTGTCGGTGACCACGCTGACATCCGCGCATCCGCTGCTCGTTGAAATGGCCGACTCGGGATCGCTGACAGACCACACGATGGATACATCGCCGGTGTACCACCCGTTGACGAGGGCTGAACTATCGACCGCCAATGCAATCTCGGGCGGCGTGAAGTCCGGCGGCGACACGGTCAGAGGCCCGAAGGATGCGGTGTCTCGGCTAGAACGTTCCTCAATTTGGTTAGCGATGATAAAGCCACTCCACACACTCCACTCTATGTACAACAGCTCTTCCTGCAGCGTCAGGAAGTAATGATCGATGTTGGATGTCACGGACGAGGGCAGCGCGACGTCGAGTCTGCTCGCGCTGGCAGCAATCGGATCGAGCACCACGTTGATATTGGTGTCGTTACGCGTGCCCGTCAGACGCACACGATACCCACCGCCACGATAACGAAACCAGAAGACCCGACGTAAACAACCTACGCCGACGTCGATCCTGCAATAATCCCCCTGGCGCTCCAGTTCCGGCTGTTGAAAAAGCGGACCAAAAATCGAGAGCGTGACAGGGTTGCTGGTCTGGGTTATTGCCGCCGGGCTGAGGCTGAATCCGCCGAACGCTGTGGGTATGAGCTTCTGGAGTTCCAGCGTGGCCACCCTGCCCGATTGAGCTCCGCGGGCCGTCGCGATGTAGAAGCCACCGCCATCGGTGGCGGTCGAGAAACCCGTGTTCAGGAACCTCCCATCCGTGTCTGCCACAGTGTTCACCACACTCGTCGGGTCCTCGTCGGACGAAACGATCGTGATCGTGACCGCCTCGCCTGGAAGCCAGAAATCGCCCTGAAGCGCCACCGTCGAGCTCGGCAGATAACTCGTGCGATCCGAGGTAAAGACCGCGAACTGCACGGCGTCGACGGACCCTAGCGCTCCGCCTGCGGACGACTTGCCGCCTATTGCCCACACGTACGGTCCCGCGACGGCAACGCCGAATTCCGTGCGCGGCGGGCCGAGCGAAGATTGAGACACGAAGGTTCGATGATTAGGGTGCATCAGTTCCACCGCCGCGACGGGACCACTGGGAGATCTTCCACCCAGGACCATCAGATGCCCGTTGTTTGGGAGGGCGACGGCCATGTGGCCCTCGCGAGGCGCCGCAAGCGGCCCTGCGGGGAGGAAAGAGTTGAGTCCGCTCCAGAACGTTTCGGTGGCCGCCAGCGGAGCGTTCCCGTCGCTGCCTCCTACGACGGCCAGTTGATCGCGCAGCAGCGTGGCAGTGTGGCCGAACCGCGCCTCGCTGAGAACCGGTCCGGCTGTGACCGTCCCCGTCGCCTGATCCCAATACTCGGTCGTGGCGAGGGCCCCCGATTCGTTCCGTCCCCCGACGAGCAGAAGACGGCTGTCGTCCAACAGGGTTGCGGTGTGCCGATGTCTTGGCTCGACCAGATCCGCACCGTCGGTGATGGTGTTGGTGGCGGGATCGAAAATCTGAAGCGATGCGAGACTGTTCACTCCGTCGTGACCGCCCGCCAGGAGAACTGCGCCGTTGGGCAGCAGGGTGGCTGTATGGTCCGCCCGGGGAGCCCCCAGCGAGATCTGAGTCCCGGTTCCCGTCGCCGGATCGATGAGTTCTGCGCTGCCGAGAATCCCGCTTGCGTCTTCTCCGCCGGACACCAGTACCCGACCGTCGTTGAGTCGGACAGCAGCGTGCCTCCGTCTCGGTGACGACAGGCTCGCGACGACCTGAGCGCTGACGGTGATGTTTCCGATCGACGGGTCGGGGCCGAAATCGACAATCTCGATCTCGGCGACGAGACCGTTCTGGTTCTCTCCACCGGCGACGAGCAGGCGCCCGTTCCCCAGTTCGGTGACCGTGTGTCCCCAGCGGGGTGTGATCACGTCCGATGAAGCGTTCATCCCGCCGGCAAACGCCAGGCTTCCAACGCCGAGCAACAGGACAAATCGAGACTTCATGGCTCCTCCTCGGAGAGAGCACGGCCGAACGCCGCGCGGGTCGCGCCGCGCACCGGACGCGGGGTACCGGGCTCTGACTGGCTGCAGCTTCACCCGTCGATTGCCTTTGAAGGTGGACCAATCTATAAGGAAGGGCGAGCGTGCGACATTGCATGTACATGTGAGGGAGTGACGGGTGTCCCAGGCCGCAGCCACGCGCAGGTCCCACGCCATCCTCAGAGCCAGCGCGCTGGCTCTGTGCCTGCTCCCGGTCCAGCCGCGCACCCTGGCCGCGGCGGACGAGCCATCTAGCTACGTCGCCGAACAGTGGACCGTTGAAGACGGCCTCCCGAACAACGCCCTGACCAGCGTTCTGCAGGCGCGGGACGGGTACATCTGGGTCGCGTCGTGGGCGGGGATTGGGCGCTTCGACGGCGTGCGCTTCACGCGCGTGGCAGACAACCTCCCGAACGACCACGCGCGTGCGCTCCTCGAGGACACCGACGGCTCCATCTGGATCGGGCTCAGCGGCACCGGCGTCGCACGGTGGCGACCGCAGGGCATGGACCTGTTCACGCCCGCGCAGGGGCTGGCGGGCGTCGACGTCCGCGCGCTGGCGCTGGACGACGGCCGCGTCTGGGTGGGCACCGACAACGGATTGAGCGTGATCGACGGCGGCCGCGTGACGTCGTGGCGTACGGGTGATGGCCTGCCCAGCCCTGCCGTGATCGCGCTCAGCCGCCGGCCGGGCGGCGGCGTCTGGATCGTCACCGCCCGCGGCCTCTGCCAGGCCGCTGGCACGACCGTGCGCTGTGCGGCATCCGCCGCTGTGCTGAACACGGCGCTGGAAACCCGCGATGGGCGGTTGTGGGTCGGGAGCGACCAGGGTCTCCTCTCGGCAGAACCCAGCCTGGATGGGCCGCTCGCGTGCCGCGACGACTGCTTTGCGCGCCGCGCCGTTTCGGCGCTGCTCGAGACGCGCGACGGCGGACTGTGGATCGGCTTTGCCGACGGCGAACTGGCCCACCGGGAGGCCGGGATCCAGACACACTACGGTGTGGCCCAAGGGCTGGCGCCGGGAGGCCCCGTCGTCGCGTTGGCCGAGGACGAGGAAGGCAGTGTCTGGGCCGCGATTTCGGGGAGCGGCCTCGCCAGGCTCAGCCGCAAGCGCGTGCGCACGATCACGTCAGCCGACGGGCTGCCGCCGAGACAGATCGGCTCGATCGTGCAGGATGCCGCCGGCACGATCTGGGCGGGCGCCGATTGCGGTCCGGTCTCAGAACTCGAAAACGGTCGCTTCTACCGGCGCTTCGTCGAGTACACCAAGGACGCCTGCGCTTACGTGCTCCTGGCGGCGCGCGACGGCGCGTTGTGGATCGGCACGACCGATCGCGGGCTCTTCCGGTGGCACGACGGCCGGATGGCGCATTTCGGTCCAGCGAATGGACTCTCCGATGCGTCGGTGCGTGGCCTGTTCGAGGACCGCGACGGGGTCATCTGGATCGGCACCTCGGTCGGCGGCCTGCATCACTACGCGAACCGCCGGCTCTCGCGCAGCTTCGGCCCGGCGGACGGCGTGGCCACCGGAATCCTGGCGAGCTTCGCGCAGGATCGGGACGGCCGCGTGTGGATCGGATCGAATGCCAACGGCCTCTCGGTGTACGAGCACGGGCGCTTTCGCACGCTCGCCGATCGCGAGCACCCGCCGAGCCGGAGCATCTCCGGCCTGCTCGTGGACAGCCGCGGCGACCTCTGGATCGGCACGGCGTCGCACGGGCTCTACCGAAGGCGCGACGGAGAGTACGAGTCGTTCGGCGTCGCGCAGGGGCTCAGTCATCCCCTCGTCGCGCTGATGATCGAAGATCGTGAGGGGACGCTTTGGGTGTCCACGGGACACGGCATCTCGCGGCTTACACGGGAGCGCATCGACGAGGTGGCCGCCGGGCGCCGGGCGAGCCTGGACCCCATCGTGCTCGACCGGAGGGACGGCCTGCTCGGCGTCGAGGGCGCCGGAGGTGGATTCGACCCGTCGGGCTTGCGCGACCGGAACGGTCGCTTGTGGTTCTCCACCGGCGAGGGCATTGTGGTCATCGATCCGGCGGTCTTTCCCCTCAACACGGTCCCGCCACGCGTCACCATCGAACAGGTGTTGCTGGCGGGCCGGTCCGCCGCGCCCGACGAGGATGGTGTCGTCGAAGTGCCGGCCGGGACCGCCGGGATCGACCTGGCGTACACGGCGCCCAGCTTTCTGGCGCCGCACCGCATGCGGTTTCGCATCCGGCTGCAGGGTGTCGACGATGCCTGGCAGGAGGTCGGCGACCGCCGCGTCGCCTACTACACGCGGCTGAGGCCGGGCGACTACACATTCGAGGTGCAGGCGACGAACGCGGACGGCGTCTCGAGCGTGCGCCCGGCAACGACACGGCTGAGGGTGGCGCCGTTCTGGTGGGAGCGGCGTCCGGTGCAGGCCTCCGGCGGGGCCCTGCTGCTGCTCCTGACGGCGGTCGGTGTCCGCAGAGTCTCGCTGCGCCGTGCGCGCGCCCGGCTCGCGGAGCTCGAACGGGCGCAGGCGCTGGAGCGCGAGCGGGCGCGCATCGCGCGCGACCTGCACGACGAGCTCGGGTCGCGTCTCGCCCATGTGGCGATTCTGGCCGAGACGTCGGGCGCCGCCGAGGCAAACGGCCGCATCGTCCGTGCCATCCGCGAGGCGTCCGGGACGATGGACGAGCTGGTGTGGACGATCAACGCGCGGAACGACACCGTGGAGAGCCTGGCGTACCATGTGGGGCAATTCGCTGAGGAGTACGTGACCGCGGCGGGACTGAAATGCCGGCTGGAGATTCCGGTCGATCTCCCGGACCATCGGCTCGCCGCCGACGTGCGGCGTCACCTGTATCTGGCGTTCAAGGAGGCGGTCACCAACGCGGTCAAGCACGCACGGGCGCGCGAAATCCGCGTGACCCTGCGCATGGCGGATGCCGCACTGGTGCTGGAGGTCGCCGACGATGGGCGCGGGCTGCCGGAGGGGCGTCTCGATCCGGCGGGCAACGGGTTGAACAACCTGCGCGAACGGATGACCGCGGCGAGCGGCACGTTCGCGATCGAGTCGGCGCCTGGCGCCGGCACGCGCGTGCGCTGCACGGTACCGCTGCGTCCGGCCTGACGGTCACATGTACATGCAGTGCCACGAGCGGCTGCCGCACGCGACACTGGGGGCGGACCGCCGATGACACCGCCGCCGATGACACCGCTTCGCGTCGGACTGGTCGAAGACGACGACCGGCTCCGCACCGATTTCGTCCAGCTGATCGACGGCAGCGGCGACATGCACTGCGTTGGTGCGTATGCGTCCGCCGAGGCGGCGCTGGCCGGCCTCCCGTCGCAGGCGCCGGACGTCGTGCTGATGGACATCAACCTGCCCGGGATGAGCGGCATCGAGACCGTGCGGCGCCTGCGCGCGCTGGCGCCAGCGGTGCAGGTGATGATGCTGACGGTCTTCGACGACACCACCTCCGTGTTCGAGTCGCTCAAGGCGGGAGCGTCGGGGTATCTCCTCAAACGGGCGTCGGTGAGCGAGCTGCTGGCCGCGATTCGCGACCTCGCCGCCGGCGGCGCGCCGATGAGCGGCGTCATCGCGCGGAAGGTCGTCCAGTACTTTGGCCAGCGCGGGCCGGCGCCGGAGGTGCAGACCCTGACCGCTCGCGAACGTGAGGTGCTCATCGCCCTGAGTCAGGGCCAGCAATACAAGGAGATCGCCGACGCGCTCGGCATCAGCATCAACACCGTGCGGCGCCACGTCATGGCCATCTACGAGAAGCTGCACGTGCACTCCCGCCTGGACGCCGTCGGCAAGCTGGGACACCTCTGAGCGGCGCCGCCCCGGCCATGCTCCTCGAGGTGATCGCCTGCTCGCTGGAGGATGCCCTCGAGGCCGAACGCGGAGGCGCCGGCCGGATCGAGCTCGTGCGCGCGCTGGACCGCGGCGGCCTGACGCCCCCGCGCGCACTGGTCGCCGAGGTCGTCGGCGCCGTTGCGATCCCGGTGCGCGCGTCACGTTTCACCACGCCTTCGACGCCCTTCCCGATCCGGTGCGCGCCCTCGAGCTCGTGCGGCGCTGGCCGCAGATCGACCGCGTGCTCTCCGCCGGCCGCGGCCGGGACTGGGACGAGAAAGCCGCCGCCATCGCGTCATGGCAGCGGGTGTCGGCACCCGCGATCGCGATGCTGGCGGGAGGCGGGGTGGATCGGCAGGCACTGAGCGTCCTCGCCCGTGCCGGCGTGCGCGAGGCGCACGCGGGGCGAGCCGCCCGCGCGCCGCAAACCGTGGCCGGCCGGGTGGCGGCGGATCGGGTCGCGGCCCTCGTGGCAGCCGCACGGGGTGAGCCACCGTCATCCCAGGGGTAGAATCGGGCAAACCCCGCGCGACGAGACCATGCCATGAGACGACGGTGGCAGCGTTCGGCGCCCCTGGAGCCCTCGCCCCTCGTCGAATCGCCTGCCCCGGCGCTCGACCGTGTGGTTGACGACCTCGTTGCCGCGAGCCTGGCCCGCACGCCGGTGGACTGGTCCGCCGCCGGGTCCAGTGCCGGCGCCGGACGGCCCCTGCTCCGACAACTGAGCGTCCTGGCTGCCGTGGTCGAGCGACGCCGCGGCGCGAGTGTGGAGACGATGACCCTCTCGCTGTTGCCGCCGGCATCCCCGGAGTCGCACCCCGACGCGATGCCCGAACTGTGGGGACACCTCCGTGTCCTCGACCGCATCGGCGGCGGATCGTTCGGCGACGTCTACCGGGCCTGGGACACCCGCCTCGATCGCGAGGTGGCGCTGAAGCTGCTGGCAGCGGGCCGTTCCGCCGGCGGTAGCGCGGCGTCCACCATCGTGCACGAGGGCCGCTTGCTCGCCCGGGTGCGGCATCCCAACGTGGTCACCATCTACGGCGCCGAGCAGATCGCCGACCGCATCGGCCTGTGGATGGAGCTGGTGCGCGGCCGGACGCTCGAGCAGGTCCTCGACGTCGCGACGATGCTCGACGTGACCGAGACGATCGCGATCGGCGTCGAGTTGTGCCGGGCCGTGTCGGCGGTGCACCACGCGGGCCTGATCCATCGCGACATCAAGGCGCACAACGTGATGCGCGCCGAAGACGGTCGCATCGTCTTGATGGACTTCGGCGCCGGCCGGGAGCGGGACGAGGAGGGCTCGTCGGATCTCGCCGGGACGCCGCTTTATCTCGCCCCCGAGGTGCTGGCGGGGCAGCAGGCCGGCGTACAGAGCGACGTCTACAGTCTCGGCGTCCTGCTCTACCATCTCCTCACCGGCTCGTACCCGGTGCACGCGGTGACGGTCGCCGAGGTTCGTCGCGCGCACGAGCGCGGCGAACGGACCCCACTGCGCCGCAGGCGGCGGCATGTCCCGCACCGGCTCGCGCGGGTCATCGAACGGGCGATCGAGCCAGACCGCGGACGGCGCTACCAGAGTGTCGAGGCGCTCGGCGCGGACCTGCAAGCGCTGCAGCCCGGGCGCGGCGGCGCGCGGCGGGTACGTGCGGCCGCGATCGCTGCCTGCGTCCTGCTGTTGGCGGGGCTGGGGTGGGAGTGGGCGGGCCGTCGCACGGGTGCGGCGACCACGCCCGGCGCCTGGCTCGCCGGAGTGGTCTCGTCCGGGTCAACGGCGGTGACCACCAACCCTGTCGAGCGACCGATCATCGCGGTCCTGCCGCTGCAGAATCTCAGCGCCGAGCCGGACAGCGACTTCTTCGTCGATGGCCTGACCGACGAGATCATCCGCAACCTGGCGCTGATCGACGGGCTCGACGTGCGGTCGCGCACCTCCTCCTTCGCGTTCAAGGGCAAGCCGCGCAACCTGCCCGACGTCGGCGCGCAGCTCGGGGCGAACCTGATCGTCGAAGGATCGGTGTTGCGGTCGGGCCGCCGCTTGCGCGTCAACGCGCAGCTCGTGCGGGTCGCGGGAGAAGTGCCGCTGTGGGCCGAGCGCTTCGACCGGGAGATCGACGATGTGTTCGCCATCCAGGACGAGATCTCGCAGGCGGTCGTCAACAACTTGCGGCTGACGCTGGGGCGTGGCCGGCGCCGCTACGAGACCAACATCCAGTCCTACGAGCTGTACTTGAAGGCCCGCGTCCTGGCCGACCGTCGCGGCTTCTTCGACGCCAGGCAAGCCGCGGAACTGTTCGAGCAGGTCATCGCCAGGGATCCGGCGTTCGCGCCAGCCCATGCCGGGCTGGCCGACGCGTACGCCTCCATGTCGCTGGACATCCACGGCGCCCACATTCCCGCGCTGCCGTCGGAGCAGGCCCTGCCGGTGATGCGGCGGGCGGCGACCAGGGCCGTGGAGCTCGATCCGCTGCTGCCCGAGGCGCACGCCGCGATGGCCTTCGTCTCCGCGCGTGAGCTGGACTGGGACCACGCGCTGGCGTCATTCGGTCGCGCCATCGAGCTCGGCCCCGGTCTCACGGCGGTCGCCGCCGAGTACGTGCTCTCGACCCTGCTGCCATTGGGGCGCGTCGCCGAAGCGGAGCAGCTGCTGCGCGACGTCATGCGGCGCGACCCACTCTCGCTGACCGCGCAGCGGGCCCTGGGGCTGGTACAACGGCAGGCCGGGCGGTACGACGAAGCGATCGACACCCTGGCGCGCATCCGGACGATCGATCCGAACTTTCCGTACGTCGACATCCAGCTGGCGCGAGTGCTGACCTTTGCCGGACGGCCCGCCGAGGCGTTGCGGGTGCTGAGCGCGAGGAGCGACCAGCCCGGGGTGCAGGTGTGGATGGCGCTGGCGCTGGTCCAGGCCGGCCAGCGCGCCGCGGCGGAGCGGCTGGCGGCGGAGCATGAGCACCCGTTCCGCCTGGCGGTGATCCATGCGGCGCTGGGCCAATACGATCAGGCGCTCGACGCGTTGGAGCGGGCGGCCGACATCGTGCCGCACCGGGTCGTAGCGCTGCTACGGGAACCCGAGATGGCGGCGCTGCACGACCACCCGCGTGTCGTGGCGCTGCGCCGCAGGTTTGCGGTGCCGTAGGGCCGGGTGGCAGAGCGGGCCGGCGCGGAGCGGGCTGGTGCGCTACGGCGTGATGGCGTCGCGACTGAAGTCGCGTCGCGAGCGGAGGCGGATGGCGGGCTGTCTGGGACGATTTCCGCAACTGGTGGACGTCCACCTTCGCGCTGCGCGCTACGGCGGACAACCTTCGCGTGAGCTCGCCTGACGCGGCCCGCCAGCCGTAGCCGCGAGCGCAGCGAGCGTTTGGCGAAGGTTGGCGGAGAGAGCGGATTCGTCCGCCTGCGCGCCGTTGGCGCTCCGGCGAGATCTCATCGTGTCGGCGGATGGCGGAGAGAGTGGGATTCGAACCCACGGTGCGGTTTCCCGCACACACGCTTTCCAAGCGTGCTCCTTCAACCACTCGGACATCTCTCCGTGTCTTTAGAATCAGCAGTTTACAGGCTAGTGGCTGAGCCGGCAAACCCGAATTGTGATAGCGAATTGTGATAGACCCCTTAATCTCCCGCGATCACTTACGGCGATTTGGTCCAGCTTGTCGACCGTGGTTCGGGTGCCACACAACGCCCCAACTTCAGGCTCCAGTATAGAACGCGATTCGCATCGATAACGAGGAGCGTCAGAGCGTCGCCGCGAACTTTCGGATCCAGTCCTCTGCCAACGCCCTCATCCTCGCCCGCTCGTCGGTCGTAGCATTTCTGAGAGGCCCGAGACTCTTCCCACGATGCCGGCCCCCCACCACGGGCTCGTCGTTAGCCATTTGACCGAAAAATTTCCAATCTGACGTCGATATTCCGAGCGCCTCTTTCGCATCACGCTCTGACCCGAAGCGTTTTACCGAGGGGTCGCGAATCTGATACAGGCGAACGAACTCGCTGTCTGGTTCGTTGAGGGCCGTCGAGAAGCTTTCGAGCATGGTACCGAGAACAGGGTCTGCTTGAGCCTTCGCCGACAGATCGTCAAGATCATCCGTCTGTAGCTTTAACCGTTCTGCCTTCGTGTCAACTACGGTCTTGCCGGACGCATTGGTTTGAACGACGTCGAGGTTGCCGCCAGTGATCGCGAACGAACCCACGCCAGCGCGCAAGATGACGTTCCTGTTGGAACCTCTAAACTCAACAATTTTGGGCTGCGGGTTGAGTTCGAAGGTCCGACCTGTCTGCAAGCTTCTGATCTGAAGCGTGTGACGCACCCAAGCCAGTAGTCGCTGTTCCACGTCCGGCGGTGGTTCGCCCCCGCTGATTGTGACGACGGCTCTTCCGACGTCGATCCGCAGGAACGCATCTCTGTCCGTCCGCTCGTACGGGCCCTCGAAGAAATCAGCGGGTTGATATGACCAACCGAGCTCTGTCCGATCGGGTTCCATGGATCTCAACTCTGCACTGCGGCTAGGACCGCCGGCCGGTTGATTATGACCTCGACTCCGGATGCCCGGATGGGAAGAGCGTCGCGAGTCGTGCTCGTACACGCGATCGCGTTCTCGTACCGGCCTGCGCTCACGTCCGCGCCGCAGGCCGAGATCCTTCGCGAACGCCTCGCGCGGATCGCGATCGTCAGCATGGTCGCGCTCGCTGGTGCCGCCACGGCTGCCTCGGCTTCGGTCGCTGAAGTCGTCGCGGTCGCGGTCACTCGACGAGCGCAGATCGTATCTGTCCAACATCCGAGTTCTCCCGCTCGCCTTGTATGAACGGCGACAAACTCAGCGAGAACACTTCGAATATCAGCAGACTCACGAGGACGTCGCAACTCGCATTCGGGGCAAATAGGGTGGGCTTTGTTGCTGTCGGTTGCTGTGGGTGCAAATTGCTCTATCGCGATTTGCCGCCGATGCTCGCGTCGTCCCGGTCACGGCGACCTTGGGTAGTCGATTGCGGCCCGTTACATCTGCGACAGTGCGTCGGTCCGAAAGCGAGCGGCCTCTATGCCTCTGAAATACCCTCTGGATAAAGATGGGCGCGCCGTAATCGCCGCATCGATGAGCTCGTGGCGTCACGCACGTAGCATCTGCTTGGACGACTGGGTAAACGCGCGGCTTACTTCCCGCAGACAAGCATTCACCGATGTTCGCGGGCCCTTTCGGGACGCGATGCGCAGGAGCGCGATTCGAGGCATTGCCCCGCCTGCCAAAACGCGATGGTGAATCGAACTAACGAATCGCCATCGACCGCGAACGGCTCACCAGCTGCTCCCCCATCGCCGGATGCGAGGTGCTCCGTGTGATCGCGCACAGCCTCGTGACAGCCGAGACTGTCGCGAGGTGGCGGACACTACTGAGATCGGCGGTAGACGGCGTTCTCGAAGTCCGAGTGCTGCATGCTGTCGCCGTAGCGGACCTCCAGCAGGTCGCCCTTGAGGGTCCCCGTTGCGAACGGGCATAGGCCACGCGTGGGGCGGGAATCGCGCAGGCAGCTCCACCCTTGGTCGCAGGTCCACGCGTCATCGAATCGAACATGATGGTGGCGTTGTCCTGTCGATACGTGCCCTGGTACACGTGGGGGCACGCGTCATATCGCAGCCCGAATACTCCGCTGTCAAACAAGAGAATTGCGAGCCGGCCGTAAAACCGCGAATGGCGTAATCGAGTGGGCCGCTGAAAACGTAGGACGCGACGGGTTCGCGAGAGGCAGGCCTTCCGGCGGCGGAGTGGGCGGCTGAGCGATGGTCGGTAGGACGCGAACCGCGCTGGGCCCGGTCGGTTGTTCGGTGCCGCAAGCCAATCCGAGCATCAAGCCGCTCATAAGCCAGCCGCAACGCAAGGCGCGGGTCATGACAGACTCCTCTCGGAGAGGTTAAAGTGACAGCCACTCCAGAAAGAACCAGAGTGCAGCACCTGGTTCGCCCGCTTCTACTTACGGGATGTAATTCAACTCCTCCGGCAGCGGCCCCTGGATCGGCACCTCGAAGAACCGCACCGGGTCCGGGTGAACGATCGTCTCGCCGTCCGAGGCAAAGAAATTCGCGATCTGGGCCTGCGCCCCCAACGCGATGTCGCGGAAGGCGGCGACGCCGATACTGACCATGAACATGTGCGCGTTCATGGGCAAGGACGGGATCTCGGTACGGGCCAGGTCGTGGCGGTAGTACAAGGTCCGGTCGGCGAGGTCGCCTGCACGAACAATCGCTGTCGTATTCGGGTTGGGGGCGCCCAGATCTCCCTTTGCGAACTGAAAAATCACCAATTTGGCAGGCACGCCCCGCAGCGGGGTCTTCCGGAGGTGGGCCGCGTAGGCGACGGGGCTGCCGGCCTGGGAGACCCATTCCATGTTTTCGAGCAGCTCCTGGATCGCGATGGAGCCGGACACGTTGTTGATCACCGATGACTGGATGACCTGTGTTGTGCCATCCGCCAAGCTGACCATGAGCGGAACCTCGTTCCGGAGGGGCAGGTTCTCATGGAAAAGCGGCGGACCGATGGCACGCCCGCCCAAGACCGTGATCCCGGGGGAATTGACAAGCGACGGCTGTCGAGAGTCGAGCAGAGTGCCCAGGGCGGGCCTGCCCGCCCCTAATTGCCGATTCGCCAGCGGGTCGCCCGCCACCGTGAGCACCCCGGCCATCACGCTCGGCTCCACCGCCAGGAAGACCGTCCCGTAATTCGCGCCAAACGATTGGCCGAAGAAGAAGATTCGAGAGGGGTCGAGGTCGTGCTGCCAGTCGCCGTCCACGTCCATCCCGACCTGGATGACCCGCACGAGCTGCGTCAGATCTGCGACCGTTTGCCGGATGCCGTCAGTGAAAAAGACGATATCCCGTGGCGAGGCCGTGCTCAGACCCTCGCTGCCGGCGATCGTGCCGTCACCATTCTGGTCGATCCCACGGCCGCCCGCGGAGAACGTGACCGGCCCGCCTAGAGACCGGCTGACCGTCAGCGTGCCGCGCGGGCCGAAGCCGTGCCCGACCGCGTTGATGGCGAGGGTGGCGATGCCGCGCGCCGCCATCGAGCTGGCCACGAACTGGGACGGGTCTTCCTTGTAGCCACCATTGGAATGGCCGAAAATCGCCACCGGCCACCCATCAGCCGGCTTCGGGCCTGACGGCAAGTACAGATTGAAGTAGATCTCGTTCACCCCGTGAACGGCCGGCCTGCCCGTGCGCGTCCCGACCGGCGGGATGTACTCGCCGGGGTGGATCTGATAGTCCGGTGAGAGGTACTTCCCGAAGGCGAGGGTGCCGACGGCGCCCGGGAACGTGTCGCGGATCAGGGACAGGTTGAGGTTGACAAAGGTGAACGCCGGCGGATCGACTCGTGTCTGCTGATCGAACCGGATGCTGGTGACCTCCTCCAGATTGAAGACCGTTCGATCTCCTTGCGGCCCCAGGAGGAAGTCCGCCGGCTCGGGTGTGCCCGCGTGAATCTGGTCCCGCATTTTTTCCAGGACGGCGGTCGCGCTCTGCGTGGTGAAGACGCTCGCGACCGCGATATCCCGCTCGCGCGCACCGACGCGCCGTGCTGCATGAATCGCGTCGAGCAGGGCCTGCTTGCTACTCGCCGCGTACCGATCTGGCGGAATCGCCGGAACGCGTTCATCGCCCTCACGCGGGCTCCGCCTTCGTCGCGCACTCCGCGTGTCACGATCAGGGCGAAGCGGGTGTGCTGGGCGAGCAACTCGTCAGATTCGACGTGCAACGTGTTCGTGAACGTATCCCAGACGATCTGGTTAATCCCCACCACCTCGCCCGCTCCGCGCTTCTCACGGCCGCGCGTGCTCCCAAGACTGATGAGAAACACGGTTTCACTCGTGACCGTGTTCGGATCAATCGCGCCGTCGAACGGGATCGAGAGGCGTGTTTGCAGGCCAAACCCATCCAACGTGTTGATCACGTCGAGATCCTCGCAGTCGGAGACTCTCACCGAGCAGTCAGGATAGGGGAGGTTCACCCTGCGTCCGGTGTTGTGCGTGGAATCTGCGACGGTAAAGACGTCCGATGGGAATGGCCCCGTGTTCGGATGATCAAGGTTGAAGAGCGCATGGACGGCGCCGTTCGCTGACGTGACGTCATCGGTTTGCTCGAACACTCGCAGAGGGTCGCCCTCAACCGCCAAGACACCATGGGCAGACGTGCTTTTGGTGTCCGCGTTGAGCGCGTTCAGCCGGGCCACCGCTGTGATCAGCATTACGAGAGCGGCGGTGGCCATTAAGAGCGAGGCGAGCGGCATTTGACGGGCGTGCATGTCGGCCTCCTTGCCTCCTCGTGATGCAATTGTCGATTGGCCGGGCAGCCGCCGAGGCACGGCCCGGTTCGCGCGCGATCACGGGTGTCGTGAGCAGGAATGATAGGAAGTCGGTCGAACGCCAGCTATCAGCAGAATTGAGTATTCTTCGCGCGGCCTCTGTTAGTCGTCGGAGCAGTCTCGACTCCAGCGGGCGCCTGCCATCGCAACCGATTATAGGTTGCGCTCAACGTATGTCCGCTGGTCATGCGCCAGTCGACCCTTGGCGTATAGATGATTTGGTCGCCGCGGCGGGTGACCTCACCCGTCAAGCTGGTGAGAAACGCCAGCGTGGAATCGATTTGCGCATCCGACAACGCGCGGCTGGGAGCCTTGAGACCGGCTCCGTCCGTTCCGCGATCGACGGTGGGAAGAACGCAGGATCGCTCGTCGTCGAAATAGTCGGAAAGTTCCGCCGCTGCTGATCGTAACTGCCAAAGAAGAACGACCGGTTCTCGAGAAGCGGGCCGCCGACTGCGGCGCCGAACTGATAGCGCCTGTCGACAGGTTTCAGCGCAACGACATGTGGCGCGCCATTGATCAAGACGTTCTGAAAGCCGCGCGGATTGCACGCACCTCACCGGTTGTCGCGATCGTAGACGAAAGCGGAGCCGTGGAACGTGTGCGTCCCACTCTTCGTGATGGCATTGATCACGCCGCCGGCGGCCCCGCCGTATTCCGCCGAGTTGTTCGAGACGCTAATCTAAATCTCACGAATCGAGGCAATGCCGATCCCATAGCCGATGCGTGTGCCTCCGCGCTCGGTGGCCAAGAATGTCTGGTCGCTGTCGCCCGTCGATAGTGGTCTTGTTCAACAAGCTGCTGATTCCGCGAAAACTCACCGCCCCGAACGGACCAGCTGGGGCGGTCGCGGGCGCCAAGAGTGCAGAGTTGGACCAGCGGCGGCCATTGTAAGGAACGTTGTTGAACGAAGTCTGATTGGGGCTGACAGAGAAGTCCTCGCCCGTCGTGTTGATGCGGGCATGTGGGTTGGCGCAAGTCTAAAATGGGCCGTGGCGGAATCGAGCGAGGCGGCCACTGTCGTGGCCCGTCCGACCTCTACCACGGCGTTCGCGATGGCCAGGGAAGCGAAACCGGGGGCAGTGACTTCGACAATGTAGTGGCCCGGGTGAAGGCCCACGATTCGAAAGCGGCCGTCATCGTCGGTCAGCCGTGGCTTCGCGGTTCGTGTCGATATCGCGGGCCACCACGTTAGCGCCCTGCAGTGCCTTTTTGGTCGGGTTCGTCACCGTACCGATAATTGCACCTGTGGCGAGGGATTGGGCCGTCGCGGTGGAACCGATGCACGCCACCAGAAGCGCAATCACGACTAGTGATCTCGCAAGATGACGCATACACTCGCACTCCTGCCGCGGATCACGGATAGCACAGCCAGACTTGGTGTGCGATGAGTATTCCGCCCTCGACGCGCCCGCCAGCGGATACGGACATCGAATCCAATCGGGCGAAACTCGCCGGCCAGTTCCAGAATTCGTCTCCGGAAAGCGGGTCGGCGCCGTAGCAATCACCATCGCCAGCTCGGTAAGTCAAAAGGAAGTCAGTGGTCGGAGACACCTGCACCGTGAAATCGACGACGCTCTGAAGCGTGAACCCGGTCGGCGGCAAGACGTCCCTGAACCACCCGCCCTCGACCGCGGAATGGCCCACGAACGTGCCGTACTGCCCGGAGAGGGATTGCACGAAGCGATTGCGATGCGCTCGCACGCTGACCCACTGCCCGATCCCCATCCCTTGCGCCGACTCGTTCACGAGTAGCTCGAGACCGAGCAGGTGCACGGTACGCGAACCGGCATCGATCGCCTCGATCTGCCCGTCGAGCTGGTACGACAGGTCCGTCGCCCAGCACGATGATCTCGGTGGCATAGAACACGGCACCGCTCGAGGAGCCCCTGACTCTAAGGTAAAACCCCTCGACGATAATTCCGGACACCGCAACATCCGGGAGAATCTCGACTCGCTGCCCGCGGACGTGGAAAACCCTGTCTGAAAGTGGGGCTTGTCGGAATGGACGGCGACATCGGAAGACGGTCGCCTCTCGAGTCACAGGCACCGAAGAGCAACGCCGATGAAAACACGACCAGCCAGCGCAGATGGTTGGTCGACGCAAGACACCGAGACGGTCGTGAGATCTCCCGCATGGCATGCGCCCAGTCAGCCGTGAGTTCCAATCAGTTCATATGATGTTCTGATTGACCCGGAACACGTTCGCAGGGTCGTACTTTCGTTTGACGCGAACGAGCCGCTCATACTGCTCCGCGAATGTCGCACTCACGAACGCTGTCATGTCGTCATCGACACCTGGGAAATTGAAGTTTGGTTTGCCGCGTGAGCACTGGTGCATGTCATCGAACACGGCGCGTGCCCACGCGATATTCGCGTCGGTGTGCTCCGGCTCTTTCCAGCTCGCCAGGATCTCGAGGAGGAACGGGCTCGTGCGGGACCCGACTGCCGTGTCGCCGGGCCTGACGCGAGTGAGCGCGCCACCCTGTGCCCAGACGACGAGCATGGAAAGCGGCGACACTTTGCGCGAGAACGCGTCGGCCAGCCGCGAAATACCTGCGTCGCACAAGCTGTCGAGATACAGCCCCTTCCAGTAGTAGCGGAGCGCGTACCTCGGGAAGAAGCCATCGAACATCTGCTGGACCCACCTGTAGGCACGTGGCTCCGACACATCCACCAGTGGATCGCAGAGTGTGCGAAGGGCATGCAGGACCTGCTCGCCTCGGTGACCGTCGCCGACGTATATGCCGTTGACTGCGATCACGCTGCGCCCGTGGAGCCGTTCGGGAAATAGCGGCATGCTCGGAACCGTCCAGACCGTCGCGGACGCGTTTACGGCATCAGGAGCTGTTTCCACGTAATCACGGAACCCGGGCAACACGGTGGCTGCCGCCTCGACCGGATACATCGCGGCGGCGTGTGTCACCATCGGACCCACAGGATGCGGGCGGTACTCGAAATCGGTGACGATTCCGAAGTTCCCGCCGCCACCGCGCAGCGCCCAGAAGAGATCCGCGCACTCCGTGTCACTCGCGGTGACGAACTCTCCTTCCGCCGTGATGACATCTGCCGAGCGCAGGCTGTCGCAGGTCATGCCATAGGTACGCCGGAGCCACCCTTGGCCACCGCCGAGCGTCAGACCGGCGATACCGGTCGTCGACACGACTCCTCCCGGGACGGCGAGGCCGAACGCCTGCGTCTCGCGATCGAGGTCGGCCCAGGTGACCCCCGCCTGCGCGCGGACCGTTCGCTTTGCGGGATCGACCCGGATGCCTCGGAGCGCCGAGAGGTCGATGACAAGGCCGCCGTCACAGGTACCGAATCCCGCCACGTTATGGCCGCCGCCGCGGACCGCTACGAGCAGATCGTGGTCGCGCGCGAACCGCAGCGCCCCCAGAACGTCCGCGACGCCCGAGCACTGCACGATTAGCGCAGGGCGCTTATCGATGAGCCCGTTCCAGACACGGCGCGCCTGATCGTACTTGCCGGAGCGCTCGACGAGCACACGGCCGGCCAGACCCCCGGCGAACGCGTTTATCACCGGTCGATCGAGCGCGACGAGTTCTCCGGACAGCGTGCGTGCGAATGTCACGGGCGGCTCACCAGCGTGCGATGGTAGCGGGGCCGAGGTGACTCTCGTATCAGCAGAATTGCTTATTTTTTCGGCCGGCGTTCATCCGCGGTTCCCGAGCGAGTCGATTCCAGCAAGTGGTGACGAGTGGCGTACGCAACCGCCGCGGTACGGTTCGACGAGCCGGTTTTCTCGAGGACGCGCGCAACGTGCACCGCGACCGTATGGGTGCTGATGAACAGCGCCTCCGCGATGTCTTTGTTGGCCTTGCCGCTGGCGAGCAGCTGCAGGACCTCGAACTCACGCGTGGTCAGACCGGCGGGATTGCGCGCGAGTCGCAGGCGATACCGTTCGCGAAACGCTGCAATACGCTTGCGAAGCAAGACAAGACCGAGCGCCGTGGCTGTCTGCTCGCCTTCATCGAGCAGCGCCGCCGCCTTCACCCTCTCGTCGCGAGCACCGAGGTCCACTAGCGCGACAGCATAATCGTGACACGTCCAGGCGAGTTCGGGCTTGAAGCCGCTTGCTCGACAAAACGCCAATGCTTGCTCGAAATGATTCCCAGCGCGGCGTGTGTGTCCGACCGCGTGAGCGAGGAGACCGAGCACCCGGCCGGTTGCCAGACCATGCTGCGTTGGCATTACAGACTCGAACGGCGCCAACGCCTCGAGGTCCGCCTCGCACTCGTCGACGTCCGCGTCGAGCACGGCCAGCAGCGCGTGCCCCATCCGCGCGCTGACCAGCGCGTTACGAGCTGCGGACGGCTTCGTTATGACCGCACGAGCAGCGCGCGTCGCCGGCTCGGTGTCGGTCATGCCATTGGTGCTGTAAGCAATCTGCGACAACGCTACAGCAGTGAAGATGCCCGTAAGCGGATAGGGTTTGGCATCGCGATCGGCGTCGATGAGCTGTTGCAGGTACTGTCCACCGGCGACGTCGTTGCCCGTTTCGTACTCGACAACGGCGCGCACATGGAGCAGCGGCAGATGACCGGCCGCCAGCGCCAGCCCGCGATCGCTCTCCGCTCGCGCTTCCTCCCACCGTCCACACAGTTGAGCGAGCAGTGCCTTGACATACAGGGCATCCGCCAGCAGGCCTCGGTCGCGAAGACGCTCGGCCGCGGCCAGGTTTTCCTGCACCTGCCCGTTTGCCTCCGCAACGCGTCCAGCGTGGGTCAGGGCGAATGCGGCGCGATAGCTCGCGTATGCCTGCCAATGGAGCTCGTCGACGCGCCCTGCAAGCTCCAGCACGCGGCGACTCTTCACGAGCGTGTCATGCCAGCGAAGAGCGAAGTGGTCTACGGAAATAGACTGGGCAAGCACCTGCAGCTCGAGTCCGGCATCCTCGTGCGACGATGCAATCGCCAGCGCGCGCGCGAACCATTGCTGCGTCGGTTGGTCGCTCCCCGTCTCGAAGTACGCGGCCGCCGCTCCTCGGGCGAGCAGCAATGCGGCTTCGCGCGAGCCTTCGGGGACCGACAGCAGCAGCCGACGGATGACGTCGGTGACGCCCGCCACGCCCTCGGCGGCGAGCGACGCGTGCGTCACTGCCGCGACGGCCTTTTGGATCTCGCCTGCCTCAAGGTAGTACTCGGTCGCCCGCCGCATGTTGGCCCACGCCTCCTGCCGTTTCCACCGGAGGCTCGTCGCCGCCTGCGCCACGCCGAGCCCGGCCAGAATTCCGGCCGCGTCATCGTCGCATGGCACAGAGTTTCGGGCGCGCCAGGCACGCTCGAAATGGCGTAACGCTTCGTCGAAGGCGTGCGTCGCCAGCATCCGTTCACCGGCCAGCCGCGAGTACTTGACGACGCGCGACGTGCCGACGAGCGCTTCTGCCCGAGCTGCGTGAAAGGCGAGGTCAGCAGCATGCTCCTCGACACGTGCACCCAGTCGCTGCTCCAACAGCTCGACAATAGCGGCATGCCAATGTGCACGGCGGCTCGGCGAGACACTCTCGTACACCGCGTCTCTGACCAGAGCGTGCCTGAACCGATACCAGCTCTCTCCACCTGCTGGCATGGGCTCGACGATCAGACGCTCCAGAGCCTCGTCAAGCGCGGGCAGCAGATCGGTGTCGCGGGCAGGCCGAACGATCGCTGCGGCGATGCGGAAATCGAACTCGCGGCCCATGACGGAACCAATGGTGAGCAGCTGAGTGGTCGCCTCCGACAAGCGGCTCAGGCGTCGTTGCAGAACGGCGCGAACGTTATCCGGGATCACGTCGCGATCCGATGAGTGAAGGTGCGCAACCTCGGTCACGAAGAATGGATTGCCGCTGGTGCGGGCGTGAACCTCGCGGACAAAATCGTCAGAACAGCCTCTGCCAGCGAGATGTGCCAGCAGTTGACCCGTCGCGCTCAATCCGAGCCCTTCCAGGACCACTTTCTGCAGTCCGACACGCGCGAGCTCCCCCATCGTTTCGATCAGGGACCTCGACACTTCGTCGGCACGGTACGTGGTGACGAGGACGAGCCGGCTGTCAGAGATTCTCGCGAGCCACGAACTCCAGCAGCAACAAGGAGCTCGCGTCGGCCTCATGCAGGTCGTCGAGAACCAGGACGACGACTGCGCGTGCTGAGGCGCGTTGCAACAACGTGCGCACGGCGTCGAACAGCTGGTACCGGTCGGACGCAGTAGTCAGCGCAGCAGACCGGGTCGACGTCGCTGGACGAGGTATCAGGTCAGGCACCAATGCGCTGAGACGTTCGACGCACGACTCGGGCAGCTGGAGCTCTTTAAGGGTGACCGTCTGCAGCAAGGCCCGGATGGCTTCGGCCCATGGCCAATACGGCGGCGCCGTCTCCGCGTCGACGCAGCGCGCCCACGCGACTGTTGCCGATCGTGTCGCTGCGACAGCCGCGAGCTCTTCGGCAAGTCGCGTCTTTCCGATACCTGGCTCTCCGCCTATCCAGACGACACGCGCCCGGCCGCGCTCGCTGTCGGCCAGAGCGGCAATCAGTACAGCAAGCTCGCGTTCTCGTCCAAACAGCTGACGCGGCGCGGGTTGGAGCATTCAGGTCTTCGAAGTCGGCGCCCTCCGCCAAGGCAGCAAAGCGCGCCCCTCGATCTTACGTCGTTCTCGTCCCACGATCGGTTGCCGAACCGCAATCCGGCTGCAACGGTCTGGCAGTTGCGCGAGCGCGGCAAAAGCACGCCAGCGCGGACCGCCCCGGTGCTGGTGATGCGCTCCGCACAGCCTCAAAGGCGCGCGGCGTTCCAATCCGATGTGACAATCAACTCGCTGCCGCTGTCCAGTCGATATATCGTCCGCTCCCGCCCAGATAACGTACGACCATCCGATGAAAACCTCCCGACAACGGACGATGAGATCGTCACGCCTCCGGCGCAGAACCAACCGCTTCGGTACCGTACCTGTCACGGCTGTAAAGGATTGTTCATGCACCTCACCGACAAACAAAGAGTTGTCGTGCGGATTGTTAACGTCGTAGACGAAGCGAGCCTGCGCCCCATTTCGCTCGACAGAGAGTGTCCAATCGAATGTCTTGCCGACAGGATGTGGCCAGAAGCATGCCGAGCCTTCCCGTGAGACGATTGCGGTTGTGAGGCCCCACAACTCGCCCTGCGAATTTCGATCGGGCCCCGGTGGCAGTGGCGCAGCTGGCACCGTGGGACTGGGAGAGATCGGTGTGCCGGGGCCACGATCAGCGCCACAGCCATATCCCGTCAAAGCGAGGGAAAGCGTCAGGGCGCTGACAAACACCTTCACCGGCGCGGCCGCAGGGTAATCGGCTGTAAATGTGAATCGCATCTCGCGTCGCACCTCAGAAAGGGCTGCACTTTAGCCTGTTCTTCGAGTTCACGTGACGCCCTTAATGGTGGAGCTACACGTCACACGATCGCGGATCGCCAACGATTCCGGCCGTCAACGAGCCTTGCAACAGGAACCCACGCCCGCGCGCGCCGCCCGGATTCTCTGATGCGAACCCCACACACTGGATACCGCGCTGATCACACGCCTACCTCGCGGCGCCCATACCGGCCCACGCTCAACATTGCGGAACCTTTGGGTTGAAATTGGCGAACATTCCTGCTGGATTGTGTTCGAACAGCCAGATGTGGAACATCCACACTCCGAATCCATCGTTGCGTGTGAATGGAATGCCGAAGAATTCGGGCGGTTCGGCGCTCTGCCATTTCTGGTACGGCACCGTGTAATCGAGCGCTGCCAGGCGTCGGCCGCCGTTTTTCTGGGGCGCGAACACGAGGTATTGCGGCTTGTCCAGGGCATAGGTCCCATCGCCGCGTCCGAAATCGATTTCCGCATTCAGACTGTAATGGTCGCCCATGCCGCCGAGCGCCGTGTCGGAGACGCAGGGGGGGACGAACTCGTAACCGGCATCGATTGCTTTGTCAAGATCGTGATACTTCGCGAAAAGCGGGTGAAGAGCGGCGAGTTGCTGCCGCATATCCGGGGTCAATTCGACGTTTACATGCTGGTGCGCGGTCGGTCCGGCGACCGGCTGCTGCCGCATACCCGCGGTTGTTGTTGAGGATGCGGTGGAGCTCGGCGAAGTGGGTACGCCGCGCTCACAGGCGGCAAACGCGAGCATCAAGAGCACGGCGAGCGGCATGTGACGGGTGTGCATGTCGGCCTCCTAGCGACCGCGTGATGCCAGTGCGGGATTCGCCGAGGATCCGGGCGAATCGCGCGATCCAGCGTGTCGTGGACGCAATAGTAGGAAGTCGATCGGACACGCGGTATCAACAGGATTGAGTATTTTTCGGCGACCTGTGCCACGCAGCAATCGTCAGGTCTTCACGACACCTCGTCCGTTCCGCTTGTGCGCAGAACGCCGTCGGCGAGGCAATAGGGCTTATCGCGTGATGGGTCGGCGCGACTGGTGGTACACGCGCACGATCAGCAGCTCGTCGGGATGGCGCTGGTAATAGATCCGGAACGGCGGCACGCCCCAGCTGCGCACCACGGCTCCCGAGCGGAGACGTGAGACGGGCCCGTCAAACTCTCGCGCTGCCAGGCGTTCGATGCAGCGCGTGATCTCCTCGTCGAGCTTCGCCGCGGCGGTCGCATTCCGTTCGTTGATGAAGGTGATCGCCTCGACGATATCGGCGATCGCTTCTTCGGTGTAGGTGACCTTCAACGGCCGAGGGCTGCGTCGATGATCTCGCGGGCGCGCTTCGCGTCGACGACGCGACCCTGACGGGACGACTCGAGCGCCGCCTCGATGCCGGCCTCTTCTTCGAGCGACAGCGTTGGCGCCTCTTCGTCGACGGCCTCAACCACGTAGCGTCCCGCGGGCAGATCGCGGAACTCCGGCGGAACGTCCTTCCCGTTCCAGGTCACCACTCGGGCGCGGCGCGGCATAGCTGCCATTTTAGCGCTCCGACCCGACTGTGACGTAACTGTGACGTGACCCTGTCGATTCGGCGAGATCTACCGAGGTTTGTGACGACCGACGGACGTGACGCGTGCGCGGCTAAGTCTCTGGATTTGCAACGGTAATCGAAATCTGCGGCACGCCATCGCAGACCGCCAGATCTATTTCCAAGCGTGCCTTCAACCACTCGGACATCTCTCCGTGCAAGTGGAATCAACAGTTTACCGGCTAGTGGCTGAGCCGGCAAACCCGAATTGTGATGGTCACTGTGATAGACCCTTGAATCTCCCGCGATCACTTACGGCGTTGGTCCAGCTTGTCGTCGTGGCCAGTGAACGGCGGACACCAGAGCCGCGGGTCTGGTGTCCGCTGATCACGTACGACGTGGAGGGCGGAAGGCTGCAAACAGACGTATCCTCCGCCGGGCTCTTCATCGGCCGCGCCCTTGAATCCCCCTTTGTGATGCGTGCTATTCGAAGCGCGTGCCGATAGCCGTGGAGCAGCCGGTTCTGTACACTTCGCCGTTCAGGCGATAGAAGCTGTTGGTGCCGGTCGATTCGGTGTGATCAGCGTCAATCATCGTCACCGTGTGCTGGACCTTTATCCACCCCGCCTCGAAGCCCGGGCCCGGGCCGGGGGCGGTCGCGAAGTTGATCATGGAGACGAAGCGCTGATCGTAGGTATGCCCTCCGGTGTGCGTCCACGTCCCATGGCCGTCACTCCGCTGGCCGGGCGCAAAACCGCCGCCCCCGACACTCTCCTGGAGCGTGCCGCCTGCCGCGAAGGTGACGAGCGAGTTGACCACAGGCGCCAAGGCGACGCCCGTCGCGCAGTCGCGGATTGTGACCTGCACGTACCAGACACCTTGCAGCGTTCGCCCTTGGGCCGCGGTCTGCTGAGCGCTTGCGGCACTGGCGGCTGACAGAACCAACGCGACGCCCATACTCAGCTTTACGGCGCTACGACAAACGCAACGTGCCCTCGAAACTGCCCACTCCATAGCACACTCTCCTTTTATCATTGGCTTACGCCCAACGCACTGCACTGAAAACAGCGCGATCCTGCCCCGTCGCGGCGCACCTGACCATGGAGCGGCGCTGGAGAGAGTCTGTCGATGATCTGTTTCTCTAACCCACGGCAGCCATTAGAGTTGTGACATCGTAGAGCCACCAACACATGGCGCTCCCTGGATTCCGCGGGACTTTTCACTTTGGCGAGTTCGTGCTCGACGTCGCCGCGTACGAGTTGCGCCGCAACGGACGTCGGGTCCGACTCGAGCGGCAGCCCCTGGACCTTCTGATATTGCTCATTGGCCGGCGAGGTCAGCTCGTGTCGCGGAGTGAAATCGTGGACGCGCTCTGGGGCAAGGACGTGTTCGTCGACGTCGAGAACGGCGTCAACACCGCGATCCGCAAGCTTCGGCAGGCGCTGCGCGATTCACCAGACGCGCCGACGTTCATCGAGACGGTACCGGGCAAAGGGTATCGCTTCATTGCGCCGGTCGAGGTGCTGCATGATGCAGGACCTTCGCCGATGCCACCCGCGGCTGCGGCCCCACCCGTCCTCGTTGGGGAGCAAACGTCGGCTGCCAAGGCTGAGCCCGCCGCAACCGGGGCGTCAGCGGCTGCTCCGGCGCCGAGGGTCGCCGAGCGTGCATGCCGCGTGGCGCGGGAGCGCACGCATTGTCTTGGCAACGGTCACGGTGGCGGCGCTGGCCGGGGCACTCCTCTGGCAGTGGACGCGGCTGGCTGATTCCGACACACGCGTCACGATCGCGGTGCTGCCTTTCGACAACCTCAGTGGTGACCCGGAAACCGAATATCTCGCCAGCGGTCTAACCGAGGACACGATCGTTTCGCTCGGCCGGATCGACCCTGAACGGGTGTCGGTCATCGGCCGGACCTCAATGATCGCGTACAAGGGCACCTCGAAGTCGCTGGCGGAGATCGGCCGGGAACTCGGGACCGACTATCTCGTGGAGAGCTCACTTCGCGCGGAGCGCAGCCATCTACGGATCACCGCCAGACTGATTCGCGTGCGCGACCAGGTACAAATCTGGTCTGACTCGTTCGACAGCAACACGATCAGCATCCTCGGCTTGCAGCAGGAGATCAGCTCTGCCATCGCCGACCAGGTGAGGACGCGTCTTTCACCCGAACGCCAGCGCGCGCTCGCGGGGCGGCACACGCAGAATGCCGACGCCTACGACTTCCTGCTTCGCGGGCGCCACTTCTTGAGCCAGCGCACGCCCGATGCGATGCAGCGCGCAATTGACTGCCTTTCAGCGGGCGACCGTTGCCGATCCCACCTATTCGCTCGGATGGGCAAACCTTGCCATGGCATACGGCACCAGTCCGATCAACAGCGACGTCGACCCTCGGCGCGTCTTGCCGCACGCTCGCGAGGCGGCAATTCGAGCTGTGGCGGCCAACGCGGAGGTTGCGGAGGCGCAGCACGCCCTCGGGCAGGTGAAGTGGGCGTTCGAGTGGGACTGGCCCGCTGCTGAAGCAGCTTTCAGGCGCGCCATAGAGCTGGACCCCAGCTACTCGCTGGTTCACCTGGTACTGGCGCACCTGCTCTCGCAGACAGGTCGGCACGCCGAGGCGGAACCATTCATGAGCCGCGCGCGCGAGTTGGACCCGCTGAACCCGCTGTCGTACGCGTTATCGTCGCAGGTGGCATTCCAGGCCCGCGACTACGCCGGCGCCTTGCGGCATGCCAACCGCGCCATCGCGCTCGACCAGGAGTTCTGGATCGGACACCAGATGCGCGGGCAGGCGCTCGAGGAGTTGGGCGATCACGATCTCGCCTTGACGGCCCTGGCGACCGCCGGCAGACTCTCAGGCCAGAACAGCAAGGCGATATCGCTGACCGGATACATCCTCGGACGGTCGGGGCGCACGGCCGAAGCGCGTGATCTGCTCGGGGCGCTGGAGATGGCATCACGCCAGCGGTACGTCCCGCCCTATGCGCTCGCCCTCGTTCATGCCGGGCTAGGCGACGCGGACGCGGCGTTCGAATGGCTGAATCGCGCCTATGCGGCGCGCGACGTGCACCTGATGTTTCTCACGGTCGACGTCAAGTGGGATCGGTATCGCAGTGATCCGCGATTCGCGAATCTTCTCGCACGCTGCGGCTTCACGATGAGCGGCACGCCAGCCGCCAAAGCGACCGCACGCTGAGGGCGCGCGCTGGGCTACGCCCGCGCACCCGTCGGCTTCCACGATCAGCATGGCGTAGCCATCGCCGTGCGGAAACACCAGGATGTCGCCCGCGTCCAAGAGTGTGGACGTCACGCCGGGGGTGCCGGCCCACCCTGATCCAGTCAGCACGATGTGGTACGGTCGCCGGCGACTACTGGTCGAATCCAAGCTTCCGACGGAGCATGTGGACCCGCGGGTCGCCTCGCAACGCGGTCAACTCGGGATAGGAGAGATACGCGCCAGCCCGGCGGGGGTTCAGCACGGCGAGCCGCTCGAGGGCTTCGAAGGCGCGGTCTTTGTCGCCGAGTCCGGCATAGATCAGCGCCTGTCGGTTTGGAAGGTGCGAGTTGCGTTGCGCGAGCTGCTCCGCCTCCGCACGACGGCCGGTGATCGCATAGATGTATCCAATGCCGTGCTCGTTCGACGATCGACGTTTGTTGAACAGGGCGAGGGCTTCGTTCGTCCGCCCCTTCGCGGCAAGCCCGCGCGCGCAATACTCTTCGGCAAAGGGAAAGTCAGGATCCTCAGCGACGACGCGCCGGCAATTGGTCAGCGCCGCGTCAATCCGGCCGGCGCTGAGCTGAATGCGTGACAGGACGTTCCGCAAATCCAGCGAGAGCGGATCGGCTTCGAGTGCCGCTTCGAGTGTCGCCAGCGATTCATCCAGACGTCCCCACGGCTCCAGGGTCGAGAGCACGAAATCCCCGTACACCGCCGTGATCGTCGGATCGAGCCTGATGGCTTGCCGGAAGGATGCCTCGGCGTCCCCCCAGCGCCGTCCGAGCGCGTATATGTAGGCCTTCGCGACGTGAGCTTCGGCCAGCATCGGATCGATCTCGAGCGCTCGGTCCGTCAATGGCGCCATTCGTGCCGTGGCCTCGCGTGGAGCCAGCGCGAAACCGTCGGGGCTCGGCCAGGACATGGTCAGGTCTCCGTGCGTGGCCGCCAGCGCGGCGTAGGCGGGCGCAAAGGACGGATCCCTGCGAATCACTTCTTCAAAGAGGGGAATCGCCTCACGAGCCCTTGCCAGGCGCATGTCGCGGAGCGCGCGAGCTCTCAGGTAGGTGACGTACGTCGCGATGTCGGTGTCGTAGCGCCGCTGGGTCGGGCCCAGCTGCAAGCGAAGCTTGTTGACAATCGTGCGCGCGATCTCGGTGAGAACATCGGTGAGATCGCCGGCGGAGCCGACTTCGCGCGTCAGCGTGTCGGTCCACACGGGATGGCCGCCAGCGACCGGCAGCAGCGAGGCGTGGATCACCAGGCTGCCCGCGGAAAGATGTGCGGTTCCCTCGATGACGAGATTCACCGACAGGTGCTTGCCGAGGTCGGCCGGATCGCGACGCTTGTCCCTGAGGCTGAACGAAGACTGCTGGAAAGTCACCTTCAGCCCGTCGATAATTCCAAGCTGCTGGATCAGGCCAGCCGTGAGGGAGTCGACCAGCAGATCGCTCCCCGGCTCGGTTCCAAGATTCCTGAACGGCAGCACGACAATGATCGGACGCTCGACGGAAGCTGATGATCCGGACATCGGGCTGACCAGCAGGCTGCCCCAGCTTCGTGGGTCCCCGGCGAGACGAGCACGTACTGCGGAGGCAGCGAGTGCGACCAGGAGAACGACGGCTCCCACCGCCAAACCGTACCGCACGCGCTTCATGATCGGAGGATGCTGCACGGCCGACAGATCTCGACCGAGCGCATCGGCAGTCGCGTAGCGGCGCTCCGGTCGGGGATCACAGGCGCGTCCAATCACGCGCGCGAGGGGCTGACGCACATCAGGCCGCACTGTGCGCAGGCGTAGACGCTGGTTTCGCTGGTGAGCGAGTCGAACGTCCTCAACCGCTGTGCTTCGGGCTGGATACGAACCGGTGAGGATGTGGTAGAGCAGAATACCCAGGCTGTAGATGTCGCTCTGAGGCGTCGCTGGCCCCCCGGCGAGAACCTCCGGCGCCAGGTACAACGGCGTGCCGGCAAGATCTGAGGACGAACCGTCATCGGCGTCCCGGCCTGCGCCGAAGTCCATCAGAACCACGCGCCCATCCTCGGCGAGCATGACGTTGTGCGCCTTGATGTCGCGGTGCAGCAGACCGGCGCTGTGGACTGCGGAGACCGCGCGGCAGAGTTCCGTCCCGATGCGCACGGTTTCGCCAGCGCTGAACGGCGTGCTTTCGTTGAGGAGCTGCTCCAGCGTGCGCCCACGCACGAGTTCCATCCAGAGCCCGATTCGGCCGTTTATGTGTTCGGCGCCGTAGATGGTGACAACGTTGGGATGCCGCACGCGCGCGAGCAATCGCCCCTCATGGATGATGGACGACGTCGGTTGCCCGCCACCCGGATGCCCGGGGGGGAGCAGTTTCAGCGCGACTTCCCGATCCAGCCGCGGGTCCCAGGCGCGGAACACTTCGCCGTACGCACCCTGGCCGATCTTCTGCAGCAATCGAAGCGCGCCCCAGCAGCCCAGCCCCGCCTCACGGTCGGCCAGCTCCGACGAAGTCGCCACGCCTCCCGACCGGCGCGACGCACCGGCGTGAAGCACGGCAACATCGGCGATCACCTTCAGTTCGCGTATAACGTGACGGACGGATTCATCCGCACTCGCTTCAGCCTTCGCCCAATCGACCGCGGTGCTGTCGAGAATCGCACGAGCCAGTTCGCGCAGACCGGCGTCGCTCTGGGTCACGTTCGTCGGGCCGCCATTGCCTTCGCCAGCCGGACCAGCGCTCGCTCGAGCGCCATGCGTGCGGCATTGGCACTGGGTTTGTCGACCAGCGCGGCGATTTCGGAGTTCGTGTATCCGAGCTCGACCCGCGCCACAATCACCGTTTGGTCTTCCGTTCGAAGCTCGGCGAGCGCACGCTCATATCGTTCGACCGCCTCACCGCCAATGGCCTCCTCGAGCGGGGACCAACCGTCGTACTCCGCCTGAGAGTCGAGGTCAACCTTCTCAGGATTCCGTGTCGCACGCCGGATCTCTTCTCGGATGCGGTTGAGGATGGCCTGCCGCAGGTAGGCCTGAAGGGCGCCGTCACCCCGCGGTTCAAACCTCTCGATTCTCTTGAATGTCTGAAAGAGGGTCTCCTGCACGAGGTCCTGGGTGTCGGCGATGTCGCGCGCCCATCGGGGCAGCCGTCCGCTTGCCCATCGGGCCAGACGAGGTCTGTAGCGTGCCACGAGCGTTTCCAGTGCCGCCTGGTCCCCGCGCTGGGCGAGTTCCAGCAACGACGAGGACAGTCGCTCGTCGCAGCCGGCCAACGACTCGAGAATGCGCGTGTCCATAGCGTGTTCGCGTCGGAGAGCCCAGCCGCCGCTGGCCCCAGGCGCCCTCATCATAGACCCGATCCATCAACCAGCGGCCAGCGGGTGAGTGGCGTGTGCACTTTTCGAGCTTCCGTCATTTAAGTATGTGAGGGGACATCATCAGCGAGGTCGTGCGGCTCTTCTATGCCATCACGGTGACGATGTTGTTGGGCGGATCGCTACCGGGGCCGGAGACGTCGTGTCGGTGACGACAGCGACTGTCCGGTATGACCTGCCTTCAGCCTCAATCAGTTCGCAGGGTTTGGAGCGACAACCATGGCTCACACCATCGCGCGGCACGCCGGGATCGTGATCCTGGGCATGGCGAGCATCGGACTCCAAAGCCGAGACCCGATCGGCCGGCCTGGCACGGCGCAGAACGTCGATGTCGAGGCCAGATTCGGACTCGACACAGCCGACGCTGGCCCATTTCCCTCGGACCTCTTCACCGTCGAGGACGCGAGCCAGAACACCGGCCGTCGTCTCGCCTATCCTCGTCCGGACTGCGGAGCTCGACCCTCCGACTGCGACGACATCGATGTCGTCGACACGCTCGACGGATGGGGCGTGCAGACCCGCATTTCGGTGCCGTTCAGTGGCGAGATCGATCCCGCAACGGTCACCAGCAGCTCGATGTTCGTCGTCAGCCTCGACGGCACGGGTCCAGGGCAGCCGCCGGGCGGGCAGCGCATCGGCATCAACCAGGTCGTCTGGGATGCCGCGACCCACACGATCCATTTCGAGGTCGACCGGCTGCTGGATCAGCATCGGCAACATGCCGTCATCGTCACCAAGGACGTGCTCGACGCACGCGGTCGAAGGGTCAAGCGGTCCCACGCATTCGAGAACTACGCGAGATCGACACCGCCGTGGTACGGGGCGAGGCTCGATCGGGCACTTGCAGCTGCACACGCTCTCGGAATTCCGCCCGGCCATGTGGTCAGCGCAAGTGTCTTCACCACCCAGACGGTGACGTCGGTGATGGAGAGGATCCGGGATGACATCAAAGCTGGCGTTCCAGCGCCGGCCGACTTCCTGCTCGGACCGGCTGGCGAGCGCTCCGTGTTCAACCGGGCCGATGTGTCGAGCGTCATGTTCAGGCCGCAGACGACGGTCAGCCCGCCAGTCCTGACCGACAGCGCCATCAATCTGTCGCAGCTGGACGTCGTTGCCGGGGCGGTGGGGAGGATCGCTTATGGTCGATACACGTCGCCCGACTACCTCGTGCACCCGGGTGAGTACATCCCCGCCGTGGGCACGCGGAGCGAGACGCCGCCGGTCCAGGACTACGCCACCGTCCACTTCACCCTGTACGTTCCCTCGGGCCCGAAGCCGGCCGCCGGGTGGCCGGTCGTGCTGATCGGTGGCGGCGCCAGCGGCAACCAGCACGTATCGTCGACGATTGTCGCATCCGTGATGGCCAGTCGCGGTCTCGCGACCATCGGTATCAGTCATGTCGGACAGGGATTCGGTCCGCTCGGCAGGCTCGTGGTGACGAAGACCGATTCGACGGTGCTCGACCTCCCCAATCCCGGACGGGGGGCAGACCAGAATGGCGACAACACATACTCGTTCCTGGAGGGCTCCGAGGCCGCCCAGCCCCTCACGTGGACGATCTCGCTCCGCGATACCCATCGTCAGACCGTCATCGATTTCATGCAGCTGGTACGCGTGATCGAGATCGGAATGGA
This sequence comes from uncultured Acidobacteriota bacterium, assembly GCA_963707795.1. Taxonomy (GTDB): domain Bacteria; phylum Acidobacteriota; class Vicinamibacteria; order Vicinamibacterales; family UBA2999; genus JACCSI01. The sequence goes on from OY970174.1 coordinate 5,286,531, forward strand.
CGTTGACGGCGATTCATCTGCCGACCTCGATGCGGCTCGAATCTACTTCCAGGGTGCATCGGCTGGGTCGATGCTCGGTGCGAGCTTCGTGGCCCTCGAGCCGAGTGTCGCGGTCGCCGCCTTCGTCACGCCGCCCGGTCTCATTACCGAGCACACGCGATGGCAGCCCATCCGGCGCTCAGCCATCGGCAGAGCGCTGCTGGCCAGAGTACCGTCCCTGATCAATGCTCCCGGCATCATGCGGATCGATGACATCGCAGTCGCGGCTCCGCACTTCGATGAGATGAAGCCGCTGCGAGACCAGCCAGTCGAGGTCAGCACCGTTGCCGGTGCGACGGCGATCCAGCACGCGCTCGAGTTCGTCGAGATGGTCGCGGAACCTGGCGTGGGAGCCATGTTCTGGGCGAAGTATCTCCGGGCGGAGCCGCTGTCGGGCAGTTACCCCAAGGCGATCCTGTACCAGATGGCGAAAGGAGATCAGCAGGCGCCAAACCCAGGCACAACTGCGATCATTCGGGAAGGCGATCTGGCCGACAGAACAACGTTCTATCGCCACGATCTCGCGTCGACGTTCGATCCAACGATCCCGAAAAACCCGCACCTGTTCGCCGGACAGCCAACCAGTCTCAACGCGACGGCGCGGGCGATTTCAATCGGCGCCCAGGAACAGATGGCAGTCTTTTTCGCCTCGCATGGGTTGACGACCATTCATCCCTCTCCGGAGCAGTTTTTCGAGGTGCCGATCGCCGGGCCGCTGCCGGAGACACTGAACTACATTCGATAGACCTTTCTGGTGGCGGGCTCCGGCGCCCCCAGATTGAATGAGTCCGGAACAGCGGCGACGGCCACGGCGGTCACTGGCATGTGCACTTTTCGCGCTTCCGCCACTTAAAGGTACAGGAGACAGCATGAGCAATGCGGTACGGATCCTTCCTGGCATCGCTCTGACGATATGCTTGGCTGGGTGTTCGGCGCCTGTTTCGCCGTCGCCTCTAAATGTCGCTGCGGTTGGCAGCGCCATGGGATCCCTCCATGAACCCTCGCCTTCACCCCTGCCAGCATGGATCCTTGAACCAGCCACGCTGCCTGACGGAAGAGTCGGTAAGAACAACTGCACATTCGCATTCCCGACTGATTATCAGTGGGACGTACATCCTGACGGCGGCTGCTGGCAACACAACGTTGCGGACGGATGGACACGACAGCAATTTCAAAGGATGCACATTCCCGCTTTTGCGTCCTGCGGCGGCGGTCCCGGAGATGCCACCGCAATCCGGGTGTGCCGCGCAGGCGGCGCCGGGCAGCCTTCGCCCTGTCTGATTGATCCGCGCACAGGACCGAACGGCTGTTCTCGTTGTGTGGTCAACCCCACGTGTCACTAGTACGACTTTGTCAGAGCATAGGATTCCCCAGGGAAGTTCTAGGGCTAAGGCGCTGAACGCCTGTGGGTTAGGTGGATTCAGTGTGGGTCGCTGTCGCTCGCCCGCTTCGCCCTTCCAAGCGTGCTCCTTCAACCACTCGGACACGCGCCAAGATCCCCAGCACACTGTTGCGTACAGCGCCGTGATGTCGACGGAGCTCCTGGAACTCGGCAGCCGCGCGGCGTCCACGCGCGCCAACAGGTACGCTTCGCCGCGCTAAACATCGGCGCGTCGCTCCGACCGCGGACTGCGGCCGGTCCAGCGCTTGAACGCGCGCGAGAACGCGCTGCGGTCGGAAACGCCCAGCCGATGCGCGGTGTCGGCGACTGACGTCGACCCTCGCGACCGCCAGTGACCGAGAGAATCGACTCTCGACGGGGCCCCGCCCAAGTTGGTCGTCAATGCCTGGATGGCTCTGCGGCCCGTTCCAAAGAGGACATACATCGACATGCTCGCCTGTCACACTAGCGCCGTGAGGGGGGATGCTATGCCGAAGGCCGAGGTCGTTGCCGGCACGCCACGGAGACGGGCGCGACGCCCACCCGCCGAACTGGCGAATGCCGTCGAAGGTCAGATCGCGGAAATCTGTCGCGATCTCGCAGTGCAGGCGAAGCGGATGCGGCAACTGCATGAGCAGGCCGATGAGTTGCGCAGAGTGATTCGCCGGTGGGCCGACCCGCGCACCAGTTAATCGTGCAGGACGACGCTGAGCAGTGACGTGTTGACCCTTATATCGCCGTTGTACTCGATGAATCCAAGATCTCGGAACTTGTTCATGAAGAAGTTGACGCGCGAACGCGTCGTCCCGATCATTTCCGCCAGCGTTTCCTGAGAGATCTTCGGTATCCGCCGCTCCGGTCCCGCCTGATCGCCGTAGCGCGCGAGCAGCAACAATGTCCGCGCCAGCCGCTTTTCGCTGGAGTTGAAGAGATGATCGACGAGGTCGGCTTCGATGCGGAGATTCCTCGCCAGCATGTAGGACATGAACCGCTCCGAGAACGACGGCTCGTCCCGCAGCAGCCGAAGCATCGCGCTCTTCTCGATGATGAGGACGGTCGTCAGCGTCGTCGCGGTTGCGGTCCCGATCCGAATCGACTGACCTGTGAGCGCGCCTTCCCCGAAGAAATCGCCGGGACCCAACATCGCGACCACCGCTTCTTTACCGGTCCGCGACAGCACCGAGATTTTGATGCTGCCTTTCTGGATGTACATGACGGTGTCGCTCGGTCGACCCTGCGAGAAGACAACCTTCCCTTTTGGGTACGACACGACGCGCCGTGCGGCACCTGCGGACTCGAGGAAGGCCGCGGCGTCGAAGGCTGCTCGATCCTCGCTTGACTGGACGCGGCGTGCTTTCGCCTTTGCCATCGGGAATCGGCGAATTATCTCACGCGCCGCGCGGCCGACACGCATCGACGACGGCCGGACGAGGACGCCCCGTCGAGCGATGGCGTCAGGCAGTTGCGGAACGCCGCGGCCGCGCGGCGAGGACGCTCGCCGGGCGCGTCTCGCGTCTGCGGCTATTCTCGCCGTGTCGGGCGTGGGGCTCGGCTGTCAGTTGCTCGCCCGGCTGTCGCCATAACCGACGCGGTGCATGCCGTCACACCGGCCGCTCAAATGCAACGGTCCCGGCGGCGAGATTGGGTGCTGCCGTCCGCCCCGCTTCGGTCCACGCGGCGGCGTGCCGTTGCATAGCCACGGTACCACTCCACCATTCGCCTTCCGTTCTTGCCGGCGTCGGCAAGGCGAAGCCGAGCAGCGCGTCAATCTGCTCAAGCGTGAGCACGACGACCGAGGCGTAGCGATGTTCGAGGTAGGTGTAGAGCGCTCGATACTCGGCGGGCACGTGCGGAGTGCTCTGCTCCACCGGGAAGATCCTCGTTGAGCGTTGTGGGACAGCCGCGGACCGCGGCCATCGCGTCCCGACCCACGCGATCAGGGTCGTCCAGTCGGTCATTCTAGTGCGACGTACGTGGTGTTGCCGTTGCCACGGCGACCGCCGCCTGGGCGTCGGCATCGCGCGGCAAGTCCGCCGCCTGATTGTCACCCTTCGCGCTGGTGGCTTTGGCGCGCCGCGATTGCGCTGTGCGGAATTCGTCGATCATTCCATCGACGCGTCTCTGGCGCTCGTCGCAGTCGTCACGAACGATACTCATAGGCCAATTTTAGCCCGCGGTATACGGGCTGGTCTGTCCTGATTTGAACAGCGGCCCGAAGGCCCCACAACGGACGCCGCTGCTACTGCCTGTGTGAGTTCTCAGCCCATTGTGTCCAGGAGACCCTATGAAGGGTGGGGATCAGAGCAGGCGATCCCGTCGAATGATGTGCAAACGAGAACAGCGGTTGGCGACGCATGTTCGTACACTCAGAACATGCGAATCGATTCTACGAAAGCGGCGTTGATGGTGGCCTGGGTTGCTGCCGTCGGCGCTCTCGGCTACACGTTCGGCACCACGTCCGTCGCGGGCTGGGCCCTTCTGGCGGTCGTGTCACTGGTGCCCCCCGCACTGATGGTGCGGTTCTGGAATGTCCCCTCTCCGAGCATGTCCGAGACGATTCGGGAAGTCCTTCGCTGACGTGATCGCCCCTGAGGAAGGCGGCGCCAACTCGGCGCGTGGGTCCTCAGTCAGCTCGCCGCGTGTGGGGATCGTTACACGCTGAATCCGGAGAGAAGCTCATGCTGTTCCTCGTCGGCGCCGCCATCGTGTTGATCGCGATCGGCATCATCCCCCGGATGCGGGTGCCAGGTGGCGTACACTCCGCCAATCTCGGCTGGATGAGCGAGCAATGGCTCGCTGAACATCGCGCGTCGCACTCACTGTAGCTCCAGTCGGGCTCTCGTCGAGGACTACTTCAAGGAGGTACCATATGGCGTTTGCAATCCATCGTGGGCTGGCGATTCCGCTGTGGGCCACAGCGTTCTTCGCCGTTGCCCTTACCGCACCGCCGACCGCCACGCTGTTCTTGATGCCGCCCACCACCGTGCTCGCCATCGCGGCCGTTGGGATCGCCGCGATCGTCTTCTTGATGCCGCGTCCAATTCCGTGGTTCCCTACGTCTCGCGCACTCGTTCGCGTCCCGTCCGGACACCGACGTCAGACGAGTGCGACAGTCGCAAGGGCAGTGGGACCTGGCGTGCGCACGCTCGACGAGCCGAATCGACGCACGGCCGATGACACCCTGGCCCTCTTGCGAATGGACGATGACGGAGGCTCGCAGCCGGCGCGACCATCGGCCTGACGGCTCCCGCCGGAGGACAAGGTCTGGCGATAGGCGCGGCAGGGAGCGCACCCTTCGCCGTAGGCTGGAGAACTCATCTTACGCGGCTTGAGTCCTCGCCCCGGCTCTCCTCGGCCGACGTCACTCGATGTGGCGCGCACCCCGTGGGACGTTGGTCCTGCGGGATCGCCCGTGACGAGTGAGCGGGACTCCGCCGACGTGCCCTCGGCCCGAGCCGCTTCTCCCAGGCCTCAAAATCCGCGGTGCCCGGATACGGAAGCAACTGACGTACTTGGCGAAAAGGAGCTTCGCGCGACTCGCGACGTCAAGGGTCGCTTGGACCGTGGAGGGCCGATCGCTCGGCAGGCCGAAATGTTGGAGCCAAGCACGTGCACGCCGTGCTCTCAGAACGTGCGCAGGTGGGCGATCAGCACGTCGCCGACGTCGTTGTTCGGACCAGCGCCCGTTACCGCCCAACTACTTCGTAGTCTCCCCGCCGCGCTCCTTCGCGGACCACCCAACCGGGTGCAGGCTTGAAGCGTCCACCCGTCTCCCGAGATGGTCGCGCCGTCGACGCGCACGGGTGCCGGCAGACGCCGGGAGCGGCCGTCGCTGGCGATGAGCACGCCCGTCTCCGCCTCGAGCGTGCCCCACGGTCCCGACATGCGGTAGGGGCCGAAGTACACGGTCCCGACGTCGGGAATCACCACGGCACCGCGAGAATCCGAGAAGCCTCCGCCGCCTCCCGGCATCACGAACACGGGGCCGTCCACGAACCGCCGGCGCAACTCGGCCATCCGTGCCTGGCGCTGCTGCTCGCGTCGTTCCTCAACCGCGCGGAGCTCGGCGCCTCCGTACCTCGCGGCGGCGGCCGCGGCATCGGCGACCGGTTGCACGCCGAGGGCGCGCATCAACAGGACGGCCGGCTCGTCGCCAACACCCAGTCGTCGTGGCCAGCCGGGCGACGCGGCATCGAGGAGGAGGCCATACGCGGGCCCGGACGTGTACGAAAACGTGCGCACGAAGCTGTCGCCCGCCTCCGCCCCGGCCAGGAGCTCGAGCCCGCGCGCACGGGCATCGGCCTCCGATGGCGCGGCGAGCACCGTCTGGGTGTACGAGGCGAGGCCTTCGTTGATGTCGAGGACGTACTCGCTCACGACGTGATCGGGATATCGCGTGTGACGCGCCTGGCGGAATGCCAGCGCCTCGCGAACGGCCTCGGCGCGCTGCACTCCCGACTCCCGCAACGCCCGTGCGAGCGCGCGCCATTCGAGGCGCAGCCAGTACCGCCCCTCGACGAGGTCCAGATGTTCGTTCTCCGACCGTGTGTTCGGTCCGATCCGCGCACGCTCGGGAACGGCGATGCCTTTCGACAGCTGGACGATGTGGAACGATTCGTGGAGGAACGCCTCGCCGCGCGTGCCGGCCGGCCAGTTGGCGATGGTGTCCCAGCTGAGCGCCGCCCACATCGTGTCGCCCCAGCGAATGGGCCCGTTCAGCAGACCGATCGCCTGCGGGCGAGGCGCATCCGGTGGCGGCTGGCTGGTGGCGAACGTCTGCGTCCGCGCGTCGCCGATCACCATCGGCGCGCAGATCGACACCCCCCAGAGCCGCCCCCCGTCACGCTCGCAGAGCGCCTGCGCCTCCTTGAAGAACTCTCGTGCGCGCTGTGGGTCGACCTGCGCGACCGCCGGAGGCGCAAAAGCCGTCAGCAAGTACAGGAGAGGTGCCGCGTGAAGCGCTCTCCGCATCGGGCTCCTTTCAGTCGAGACGCGAGGTGTGCCGCTCGCACGCACGATCCTAGAATCGGACCCTCAAGGCCAGCGTCGCGACCTGCGTTTCCAGAAAGTTCTGGTAGAGCGCCGTAAAGCCATCTCCGGTGATGTCGTGCTGGAGCGCGAAGTCGTTGAAGACGTCGGTAAGGGTGAAGACGAGCTCGGCCCTCTCGTTCAGGAACGGCTTCTTGGCGGACAAGTCGAGCGAGGACCGGGCGCGTTCGCGCCCCTGTGGCACATTCCGCGACGCGTAGCGGATGTAGTTCGCCTGCAACTCGAGCCCTCGCGGCAGGACGAAACGGTTGTTGAGCGTCATGTCCCAGGTGTGGTCCTTCGAGCCGGACAGCGTGAACGGCCGTCTCGTCGGGAAGAACAGGATCGTCTCGAGCGCCTCGATGTCGTTCTGGAACCAGTTCGCGCTCCCGGTCAGGCGCCAGGCGCGACCCATCTCCTGCGATGCCGTCACCTGCACGCCGGTCTGGCGGAAGTTGCCGGCGTTCTCGTAGATGCGGTTGACGATGTCGTAGCTGGGATTCGAGTCGTCGATCGCGAAAATCCGGAGGAACGCATCGCTGACGTCGCGATGGTAGACCGCGGCGCCGGCCGTGCCCGCGGCCCAGGAGCGCGAGAAGCCCACCTCGTACGCGTTGGTGAACTGGGGCCGCAGGAACGGGTTCCCCACCTTCAGAATTTCCGGGTCATCGTACTTCGGAAAGATGCGAAGCTCCGGTTCCCCTGGACGGTCGACGCGCCGGTTGAACGCCAGCGTGAGCCGGTTGGCGCTGGTCAGGTTCACCGTGAGCTTCGCGTTCGGGAACACGCCGAAATAGCCGTACGCATCGCTCCCCGGGTAATAGATGTTCTCGGCGGGAATCGTGTACGAGACCTGCGTGTCCTCGAGTCGCAGGCCGCCTTCGAGGGTGTAGCGCGGCGTAATGCGGACGAGGTTGGCGTAGCCGGCGAAGATGTTCTCGTCCCAGTCCGAGAAGTCCCCGAGGCCGGGGTAAATCACACTCTGGACGCCGCGCCGCACGGTGTAGGTCACCGGGATCCAGCGGCGCTGCAACTTGGTGCCGAGCTCGAGGCGGCCGGTCGGCAGCGGCCGCGTGTAGTCGAGGCTGAGCGGCAGCGTGTTCTCGATGGCGACGATGTGGGTATCGTCGGTGCCGATCCGGATCGGCGATTCCTCGTTCAGGAAGTAGGCCTCGTCTTCCTTCCCCCGGGTGAACTGCAGATTGACGCCCAGCTCGTGGCCTGGCGCGCCGAACTTGTGCGTCAGATCGACGTTGGCATTGGTGAATCCGGTGCCCTCGTCTTCCCGCCAGAACCAGAACCGCTCGCGCTGTCCCGTCGCCTGAAGGATGAACGGTACCTGCGCGACGTCGATGTGATGCTCGTAATTGTGGACCGCCGAGAGGGTGATGGTGTTCGTGTCGTTCAGGGCAACGTCCGACCCGCCGCGGACGGTGTAGACATACTGCTCGCGGTTTTCCGGCACCTGGGACTCGATCACGCGGCCATCGTCATAGAAACGCGTGGTGAATTCATTGTTCGGCAGCCGGTCCTGCAGCAGCAGCTCCCCCTGAACGAACGTGCGCGTCCGGGGCGTGCGGTAGTTCAGGTTCACGCTCGGGATGACTTTCTCGTTGTTCGAGAAGCTGCCGAGATCGGTCGGAAGGTCGCGGCGCTGCTTGGTGAACTGGCCAACGCCCAGCCCGAAACCGACATCGCCGGACCAGCCGAGCTGTTGTTCCTTCTTGTAGATGATGTTGACGATGCCCGCCATGCCGGCGGCGTCGAAACGGGCCGAGGGGTTGTTGATGATCTCAATCGCCTCGATGTTCGCCGCCGACACGCTGTCCAGCCCGCGCTGCGTGCCGAATCCGGTCAGGCTCGACTGCCGCCCATCGATCAGGATGGCGACCTTGTCGCTGCCGCGCAGGGAGACCTTGCCCTCCTGATCGACGGTCACACCCGGGACGTTCTTCAGCGCGTCGAGGACCGTCCCCGTCGACTGCGCCGGCCCCTCGTCGAGACGAAACACCTGGGTGTCGATGCCGGCGGCCCGGATCGCCTCCGCCGTGACCGTCACCTGTTCCTCGAATCCTTCCAGGCGGGGAAGACGGACGTCGCCGAGGTCGTAGGACTGATTCAGAGGGCTGACGAGCAGGTCTGCGTCGGCGGGGTAGTATCCGACCAACGAAATCCGCACCGTGTATCTGCCTGGCGCCAGGCCCTGCACGACGAATCGGCCGTTCTCTCCCGTCAGCGTGCCGGCCAACTGCTTTCCGGAGGCGGCGTCCTCCACGACCACAGCGGCAAACGCGATGGCGGCGCCGTTGGCCACGTCGAGCACGCGCCCGCCGAGGACCGCTGTGCTTTGTTGAGCGAACGTGCTGAGCGGCGCCATCACCGCTGCGACGATGAGCAGGTGGCGCAAACGACATCGCGCACGGCGGGCTGATGATCCGGCCGAATCGGTGCGACTCAGGCGCGTCCCCAGATGAGCCCGCGAGGACATGATGCTGCAATGCTAAGGCAGTTCGATTCGCGAAAGGGAACCGCATTGTCGGGGTTGGTCGACTCCGGTTGACGGGCTCAGTCGGGCCTGCACCTCGACTACGAATGGCGCTTCGACCGTACGGTCGAGACGGGGGCCCGCTCATGAACTGCTCTGGCTGCCGCCCGGTGGCGTGGCTGCTGAATGCGTGCGCGCGACCCGGCACGCCTCATGCGTATGACGCAAGCTGACCGATGACAATGGGCCACGCCGGAGCCGACGCGGGCGGGAACAAGGGGCCGGAGCAGGCCTCCAACGCCGCAGACCGACTGCGGGCGAACAAGGGGCGCATCCTGTCGCTCTGGGAAGAGCGGCTGCGGCAGACGGTCGCGGCGGCGGGTCGCCAGCCTTCGTTGATCCTCATCAATACGCTGCCAGCAGTCCTCGATCAGCTCGCTGAAGCGCTCTTCCCTGACCATCCCAGGAGAACCGCCACCGACGGCAGCACCGTCGGCCAGGAGCACGGCGGCGAGCGCGTGCGGCTGACCCACTTCCGCCTCGAAGACCTCATCACGGAATACAAGATACTGCGGCAGGTTCTCGTCGAAGTCATCGACGACAACGTCCCGCTCGCGCCGGACGAGCGCCACACACTCAATACGTCGCTCGACCAGATGATCATGGAGGCCTGCACCGGCTACGCCCTGGGCGAGCGCATTGTCTTGGTGGCCCCCCGCCCCGTGCGCGGACACGTGGCGCCGGACGCGCTGGGACGGGCGGTGGAGAACCTCACGAGCAACGCCCTGAAGTACGGCGCACCCTCGAGCCCGATCACGCTGACGGTCGACGAGACTCACGGGCGAGGGATCCTGACGGTGCACAATCACGGCCCCGTCATTCCACCGGAACAGCAGGAGACGCTCTTCCGCGCCTTTCAGCGGTTGACCGAGGCGGAAACGAGCGGCAAGAGTGGATGGGGGCTGGGTCTTGCGCAAGTTCGCGCCGTCGCCGAAGCGCACGGCGGCAGCATCGGCGTCGACAGTCTGCCCGACCACGGCACGACGTTCATCATCGATATCCCCCTCGACGCACGTCCGTATCAGGATGGTCCGAACACTCCGGCGAACTGACGCGGCGGCCGTCGCGCGGTCAGCTGCCGCGACGGTTCTCATCCGGGATCTCCAGTCCGGTCAGGCTCGATGGCGGGTGCCCGTTCACCCGTCCGATCACGCTGAACGAGCCGTCCGTCTCCAGCACGACGGCCTCGACCGTCTCGATGGCCGGCGACCCGTGGGATCGCACGGCGGCGCGAATCTCCTCCTCCGTCACCCGTGCCCGCCGGAGTGCGGCCTGGAGGTATTGGCCCCGGAACAGGAGGAGCGACGGCTCACCGGTAACCGTGCGGCGGACCCAGCCCCAACGGACGCTGGACCATGTGATGGCGAACTGCAGGGCGACGAGAAGCGCGAGCGCCAGCAGCCCCTGCGCCAGTGCGACATCGGCGCTCAGCGCAATGGTCGCGAGTGTCGAGCCCAGCGAGACGGTCACGATGAGGTCAAAGGCGTTCATCCGGGCAAGGGTGCGCTTCCCGGACAGTCTCAGAAACACGATGAGCCCTGCGTACGCCAGGATCCCAACCACCGCCGTCCGCAGCAGCGTGAACCAGCCGTTGAAGAACATGCCTTCCATGGGTGTCATCTCGGCGGCGCGGTCAGTGAGTCCGTCGCGACGAACGGATCCAGACACGGTCGTGGTGCTGGGACTAACCGCCACGTCGGCGTCCAGTCCACGGCGCGCGACGGGTGGCCGCACGATTACCGCACCATTACACTCGAAGATTGCTGTGCCGAACTAGGCGAAGGCTCGCCCGCCGGGTCGCTGGCATGGACGTCGCGTAACTTTGGGCTGGTCTCCACGTCGAGCGACCTGCGCAGGCGCCTCCGCCGGGCGGCGCCGGCTCAACCGGCTGGATGCCGATCGATGTCTTCGTCGATCTCGCGTTCGGCCGTGAGCCAATCCTCCACGGCGGTTCCGTCCTGGCCGCCTCTCGCCTCGTAGAGCTCGTGCGCGCGTTTGGCGACCCGGTTCATGCGGGACTCCGGGGGGAGCGGCGGCGGTGCGCCGCCCTCGCTCGCGTCAACAGAGCCAACGCCGGGCGTGCCGCCGGCCTGTGCGGGAGCCTCCGAGTCGTCCGCGCGTGGTGGTGTCGTTGATCCTATCGAGGTCATCTAAAGATCCTGGTAGTCCGTGGCGGACCACTTCGCTGCGAGCTGGCGCGGGACGCCAACGGCAGACGACGCCTGTTCCCCCCAGCTTTGGCCATTCGCGATCGGATAGAACTGCCGCCATCGCTGATGCGGGCGTAGCTTCCATCGCGCTGTTTGTGGAGGAACCGTGCCCCAACGAGGTCGTCGAGCACGCGGGCGCAGATCGAAATGTCTACGCCGGACAACCGCTGCACCTGCGCGGGCGTCAATCGCATGCCCGGCATCTCGAGGTACTCGCCCCGTATGCGATCGAACGCCTGCCGATACGGAAGATCTGTCATCGACGTCCAACACCGCACACCCGAACTGGGAAAATGTTACCGCGTTGACGCAGCGGGAACTGTTGGGTGCCCCACATTTTCGCGCCTCCAAACCGAGGCGGTCGAAGTGTCCTTTCACCGTCGCGTAGCATTCGCAGGCCGCGTGTTCCAAGCTCGTCCGGTCGAGGATCCGGATCCGCCCATGCGTGTGTACTGGATCAGCCCGGCTTTCTGCAGCGTTCCCGCCACGAGCGTCACGGTCGGCCGGGTCGATCCACAACGGCGCCGCTTACGGCAGTCGTGCGTATTCCGCCCGTGCTTCCTTGAGCACCGCAACGTCCGGGTCGGCGTTCGTCCAGAGCGTCAAGAGGTCGCGGTAGGCGCTCTTCGCCTTCACCGGGTCGCCCGCGAGCGCGAGCGATCGTGCGAGCTGCAGGCGCGCCAGCGCGTCCATGGGATCGACGAGAACGATGCTGCGGTGATCGAGAATGCGCTGGAACTCGGCGGCGGCTTCGGCCGGTTGCCGGGCCGCGAGGTACGCCAGTCCGCGAACGTAGATCGGGTACAGGGCGCCGAAGCGTTGAATGAAGCCGACGCCACCGGTATGGAGGTCGTAGCGAGAGGCGACCTGCAGCGCCTGAATGGCCGCCGCCGGATCGTGAGCGTTCAATGAGAACAGGGCCCGAAGCGTCGGCAGATACATGAATTGAACGAACGTATCCTCCGGGAACTCGCGCGCCAGATCCTGGGCGAGGGTGCGCGCCTGCCGCAGATCATCGGAGAGGGCCACCGCGAATGCCGCGGCATAATCCACGTTGCGGCCTCGTCCCAGCGCCAGCGCCTTGCTGGCACTCTGCCTGGCGGCGGCGGCCCTGCCGTACAACGCCTCCCATACGGCTCTGCCCGCTTCGAACAAGGCGGCCCGTTCGTGACGACCCGAGCGCTGCGCGATCTCGACGGGGACTGCGGAGATTCTGCTTGCTTCCTGCAGTCGGCCGGACCGAGCCAGGGCGAGCGCCTCGAGATGCGGGATGAGGTCTTCCAAACCGGGGTTCTTCCTGGCCACTGCCCCCGTTTGTCTGAGTCCCTCCTCGTCACCCTTCAAAAATGCGACAAAGTAGGGAACCAGGAGCAAATCGGGTGATTGCAGCTTTCGCTCCATCGCGCCACGTACTGTCAGCACTGCATCATCAGGGCGATTCAGGAAGAGCTGATTGAAGGCCTTGCTGCCATATGTTGGTGTCGAGTCGGGATTCAGCGCGAAAACCTCCTCAGTTCTGGCGATTGCCAACTCATGTTGTCCGGTGCTGGTCAGGGCTAAACCGGACAGCAATGAACGAGGCCGCGGATCGCGGGGATACGTCGCGACCCAGGTTTCCAATGTTCGTCGTTCGCGCTCCAGATTGCCGGTCACGTCGCGGTCATACAACGTTTCGATATTGAGGCGTTCGACGTCGCTGGCGCGATGGCGCAGCTGGTAGGCCTTGAGCAGGTTCGGTCGCCCCAGCGCTGTCTCGCCCATGGTGGCGTAGCCGAAGCCCAGTTGCGCGTGCGCCATCGCAAACTCGGGGTCGATGGCGATCGCGCGCTGGTAGTGGGGCAGTCGTCTCTCCCAGCTGAAAACCGTCAAGTCGCTTCCGGTGCTGTAGGCCTTCAGCGCTTCGAGCGACGGCGTCGTCGCTTCCTGGAGCGGCGTCGAGTGCTGCTCAATCGTGGCCAGCGATTCTCCCACTCGCGTTCGAAAGCGCGTCGCAATCTGACTCAGTGCGTTCAGTACCTCTTCTTTCCGGCCCGCCTGCGCCTGCTCGTCGGCGAGGATGTCACCTGTCGTGCAGTGCTTCGCGCGCAGGCCGAGGACGTATTGACTGCCGAGCATCGCGATTGATCCCTCCAGGACGGCGGTGCTGGCGGTCCGGACGCACACGCCCTGCGCAATGTCGGGAGTCAGTCGCGCATCCGCCGGCTGGTTCATCAACGGCAGCGTTCGTCGGATGCGGTCGTCGGAGATGAGGCTGAGGAACGGCGACTGCTGCAGCTGCACCGCCAGTCCTTGCCGCAACGTATCGTCGAACACCGGGTCGCCGGTCGTGTTGGTGAACTCCGCGAGCACGATGGTGTCCTTGTCGGTCAACGCCGACGCCGGTCGCGGGTAGACGACGTAGGCCACCGCGACCAAGGTGAGTGCGGCGGCGGCCGCGGCAACGACGGTCCAGCCGGCGCGTGCCGACGCGGGCGGCGGTTGTCGGTCCGTGAGCGCCGATCCACGTTGAAGGCGTTCGAGATCGGTGCGCAGGTCGGCGGCGTGCTGATAGCGAAGTTCGCGCTCAGTCTCCAGGCACTTCGAGACGATGCGCTCCAGTTCCGGCGACGCCTCGACGCGCAGCCGGACGGCCTGGGAGGGCCGCGTCCCCTTCGCCATTTCGTAGAGGACCAGGCCGACGCTCCAGATGTCCGCGCGGTGGTCCACCGCCTCGCCGCGCGCCTGCTCCGGCGCCATGTAGGCCGCTGTTCCCATCACGACCCCCTGGCGCGTGCCGGCAACCGTGGTCACGTCCACCTGCGGCATGGCCGGCGTTCGCATCTTGGCGAGGCCGAAATCGAGCACTTTCACGCGATCGCGCGCGGCGATGAAGACGTTGGCGGGTTTGATGTCGCGGTGGATGATGCCCGCGCTGTGCGCGGTATCCAGCGCGTCGGCGATCTGGATGCCCACGTCGAGCAGCGTGTTCAGGCTCAGCGCGCCGGCGGCGAGCCGCTCGTGCAGCGTCGTCCCCTCCAGATACTCCATCACGATGAACGATCGCCCGTCCTGCTCGCCGATGTCGTGGATCGTGCAGATGTTCGTGTGGTTGAGCGCCGACGCCGTCTGCGCTTCACGCGCGAACCGGCGCAACGCCTCCGGATCCCGTGCGAGCTCGTCGGACACGAACTTGAGCGCCACCGCACGGCGCAGCCGCGTGTCTTCGGCCTTGTACACGACGCCCATCCCGCCGCCGCCCAGCCTGGCGACGATGCGGTAGTGGGAGAGCGTCTGCCCGATCAGCGGATCGCCGCCAGCCGTGGGCGACGTCGGAGGGCCCGGGTGGCCGCCGTCGGCGCGGCGCTCGTCCGCGAGGTCGCGTGCGGCGAGATCAATCGCCGGCGCGCCGAGGAACCCGTCGGCCCGGTCGTGAGCGGCGAGCAGCGAACGGACGTCGTCTTCCAGCCGTGGGTCGCCGCCGCACGCGTGGCGAAGATAGGCGTCGCGCTCTCCCGCGGGCACGTCGAGTGCGGATTGCAGCAGCCGATCGACGTGAGTCCAGCGGTCAGTGTCCATCGGCGGTCGGGCCGGCGAGCTCTCGATACAACCAGGCTTTCGCGCTTTTCCACTCGCGCATCACGGTGATCGGCGAGACGCGCAGCACATCGGCGGTCTCCTCCACGCTCAGGCCGCCGAAAAAGCGCAGCTCGACCACCCGCGCCTTGCGTGGCGCCCGCGCCGCCAGCGCGTTCAACGCATCGTCCAGCGACTCGAAATCATCGGAACGGTCGGTGCAGATGACCCCCTCGGCCTCGAGCGAGACATGCTCGGCGTTCGCGCCCCGCTTCGCATTGCGTTTTCGCGCGTGGTCAACGAGGATGCGGCGCATGGCTTGCGCCGCCGCCGCCAGGAAATGCGCCCGGTTCTGCCACTGCATCCGCTTGTAGTCGACGAGCCGCATGTAGGCCTCGTTGACCAGCGCGGTGGTCTGCAGGCTGTGGCCGGATCGCTCGCGTTTCAGGTAGTAGTGCGCCAGACGGTGGAGCTCGTCGTAGACGATCGGGGTGAGTCGTGCGAGGGCGCGCTGGTCGCCATCGGTCCAGGCGCGGAGCAGCGCACTGACGTCGTCCGAAGCCGCTTCACTCTCGCTCACGCGCTCAGACATGGTCGCTGGTCGCGCCATTATACGGGAGCTTCGCCGTGTGTTCGATGATAGCCACGTCCGGGTTGCTGCGCCTATTTCCATAGAGCCCGCCGCTATACTGCGGAGGCCCGGCGGCGCACGCTGATCACGGCTCGACATCGCACAGGTCAGGTCGTGGATCTCGACCGCTTCCGCGCGAGGGTGCAGCGATGCGACAAGGTCTGAAACTGGTTGCCCTCTTGGTGATCGTGACGGCGCGACCGGCTGACGCGCAGATCTCCAGCGAAGGCACGGTGCGGGGTGTGGTCCGCGACGCCGAAGGAGGGGTGCTGCCGGGGGTGACCGTCACCGCGGTGAGCCCAACTGTTCCCGGCACGCACAGCAGCGTCAGCGAATCCGACGGACAGTACCGTCTCCTGAACCTCCAGCCAGGCGTCTTCGACGTCGTCGCCGAGCTGGCGGGCTTCGCGAAGTACACGCGGCAGGGCGTCGACGTGCGGGCCGGGCTCAATCTCACCCTCGATATCGTCCTCACGCTCGGAAGCGTGCACGAGAGCATTGTCGTGAGCGGCGACGGGCCGTTGCTCGAAACGCAGAAGCCGATTCAAGCCGTCAACGTCGCCGGCGATTTCCAGCGCCTGCTGCCGCTGTCGACCCGGCGCGACGTGACCGACGCCCTCGAGGTCACGCCCGGGGTGACGGCCCGCAACCTGACCGCCAACAACGGAACCCAGACCTACATGCTGCGCGGCACGGATGTCGAGCAGCACGTGATGCAAATCGACGGGGCCGACATGGCGTCGTCTCGTCAAGGACGCATGGAGATCGTCAGGCTGCCCACCAATGCCGTGGCCGATTCCCAGGTGAAAACCGGCGGCGCTGACGCGTCGTCCCCGGCGGGGCTGGGCGTGGTGTTCAACGTGACGACCAGGGTTGGCACCAACCGGTTGTCCGGTAACGTGGGCGTCCATCATCAGAACCGCCGATGGAACGCCACCAACGATCCGCTCGGTATGCCCGCGATTGCCGAGAGCTCGGAAGTCGAGGCGTCATTGGCGGGACCGATTCGGGCCGATCGCGCGTGGTTCTTCGCCTCGTATTTCTTTCTCCATCGCGACAGTCAGATTTCACGCACCGCGACGCAGTTGAACAACCTCCGGGCGTCGATTCCCGGGTGGCAGCCGTTCGACAATCGAAGCCGGCACGGCACGGGATTCGTCAAGGTCAACGCCCAGGTGCGCGCGCGACATCAGCTGCACGGATTCTTCCTGAAACCGCGTGGCTTCGAGGAGGCCAATGCGTCCACAGACAGCCGTCGCTTCAGCCCGAGCGGCACCACCGGCAACGGCGTCGCCGGGCGGCTCTATTCGGCCTGGAGCAATACGCTGACGACGACCATTGGGGCCTCGTTCAACACGTTCGGCGCCAGGACGTCGCTCGACGCCTTCAAGGACCTCGACTACGGCGGCCCGCGGGTGCTCGTCTACAACTCGGCCAACGCGTCGGCGGGACGGCTGGTCGGCAACGGTCTCGTCGCGACCATTGGCAACAACCAGAGCTTCAATGTCACGCCTTCCAGCAAGCTCACCGTGCAAGCAGACGTGAGCTGGTTCCGTACAGGCTGGAAGGGCTCCCATGAGTTCCAGACGGGCGTCTTCATTCAGCCGGTGATGCGGTTGAGCACCGAAGCGAACTACCTCAATGGCGGATTCATCCTCGAGGAGGTCCGACTGCGCGTGTCAGGCGACCCGGGCTCCGGCTACATTCCCTTCCACCGTCAGTTCGTGGATCCATCTCGGCTGGTGTTTACCACTGAGAAGAGAAATTCCCAGAACTACGCCGTCTACGTGCAGGACTCCTGGAAGCCCGTGCCGCGATTGACCCTGGTCGGGGGTGTGCGATTCGATCGCGTGGTGGACGATGACGAGTTGTTCGGCGTGCGAACGCAGTCGAGCCTGGAGATCGGCCCGCGGGCGGGCGCGATCTACGCCCTGACGGGCGACAGCAGGAATGTCGTCCACGGGAGCGTCAGCCGCCTCGCCGCAAAGCCGGAATGGCTTTACCTGCCGACATTGGGGGGTGGCTTCTTTGGGGGTGGCGTCACGGTGACGACGACAGACACCTACGACACCGGCGGCGATGGGAGCTTTGCGACCGTGTTGATGACGCCCGCCCAGACCCAGGTGGCGGCCAACCGCCGCGTCGATCCGGACCGGCATCAGCCGTTCACCGACGAGATCCTGCTCGGCTATCGGCGTCAGCTGCCCGGCCAGATCAGCCTGGACGCCACCTTCATTCGGCGTGCCTACAAGGACATGCCCGCCCAGATTGACATCAACGGCATCTACACGGGCGGCGTGTTCCGCGGCTACGAAGATGTGTCCCAGAACGCCATCCTGCTGCAGACCAACAACGTGTGGAATACGCCGATGTACACGGGCGTGGAAGTCGTCGGGTCGCAGCGCACGCGCCGCTCGCAGTTCCTCGTCGGATACACGCGCGGGTTTCAGCACCTCGACGGGACGTGGCAACCGAACGACCCGGCGTCGTTCATCCAACCGACAGCGTTCGACAACAATCGTGGCATCGGCTCGATTCGAGGCAACGAAAACAACAGCCTGTCGGGCACGGCGCAGGCGCGCAACCCGATGTGGATCAAGCACGCACTGCGCCTCGCGGGATCGTACAACGCGCCGTGGGGGCTCACGCTCTCCAGCAATCTGCTCATCTTCTCAGGACCGTACACCGGACCCATCGTCCGCTTGCTGGCAGCGCCTGACCCGCAGTTCGGTCCGCCGACAGTGGTGCTGTCCAATGGGCGAACCGTCTCGAATCCACTGGCGACGACCGTGCGTTTCGCGTACGACAGCCGGGGCGAAGGGCAGCGTCAGGCGCCACGCCTGGCGCAGTGGAACGCGCGAGTCGGCCGGCGGTTCGCGCTCGGCGACCGGAAGTTCGACATCGCTCTCAGTGTCTTGAACATCACCAACCGCGACGCGCTGCAGGAGTACCTGGCGGGTAGCAATCAGATCGGCAGTGCGAATTTCGCGTACGGGCCCGACGGCAGGTTCCGCGGCCAGAATCGCCAGGCCGCTCGCACGGCGCAGTTGTCGCTGCAGTTCGTGTTCTAAGACTGGGTTGAACGCGCCTCGGGCGAGTCCCAGCAGAACCAGGGCGTGAAGAGAAAGGCCCAGCCGCGCCGCACCGTCATGGTCGCGAGGTCGTCGACGGCCCCGCACACCGCGCCGGCGGCGCCGAGGGGCACACCGGTGCGGCGGCGTACGTCCTCCGCGAGTCCAACCCGGCCTGCTGTGCTTCCGCCACGTGTACTGAGGATACGAGGGGAGCATGGAGAGCGCGATCAGACCTCACGTTCCCACAGGCCGGGATAGACCGCGGCGAAACCATCAGGAGCCAGGATGATGGTGGCTCGATAGTCCAACGTTGGAGAGCTGTATGCGTAGTCGAGCTCGGATACTCGCCGATACTCCTGCGGAAGCCGAACGAGCGCCCCGTCGCCGGTCTCGAGCCAGGCGACGTCAAAGGTGACGGCATCACCGACAGAGAGACCGACACGCTTGAGCTGCACCATGTTGGTCGCCGGGGTGAAACCCAGGTCGAGGTCAACCACGTCGGCCATGCCGAAATGTCTCGAGGCCAGCGTCCAGCCATGCGGCGTGCGGACGATGTGTGTATCGACCGCGCGGTCGCCGATGAAGCCGGTAATGTGTCCCTGACGTGTCGACCAAATGGGCGTCAGGTCGAGCGTGTAGCGTAGGGCCGCAGGCCCGCGCGGATCGAGGAACACGGCTTGCCCCAGGAGCTGGTAGCCGGTTGCAACCTGGCGAACCGTTGCGGCATCGTGGCCCGGGACATCGAGACGGCGCCAGAATCCTGTCGCCACGACTGTCATCGACACCTCCGTTCGCCGCGGCGGTCCATCCAACACCAGTGGCTCGAACGGTTGTTCCCAAGGCCCGCTGGGAGCGGCCGCTTCGATCTGGGCGATCTGAAAGTATCGGCAGGCGCAGAGGTCGCCTGCGCCACCGCGCTCATCGAATGCGCGGGAACCGAGGATGGACAAAAAGTGGGGCTCACCCTCCGGTTGACGATCGGACTGGAGAGGCGCTCGACGCGGGCCGCATCGGAGCGGGACAGGCACTCGCGCCGTCAGTCGCCGGTTGCTCGAATCCGATCGATGTCCTCGTCGATCTCGCGTTCGGCCGTGAGCCAATCCTCCACGGCGGTTCCGTCCTGGCCGCCTCTCGCCTCGTAGAGCTCGTGCGCGCGTTTGGCGACCCGGTTCATGCGGGACTCCGGGGGGAGCGGCGGCGCCGCGCCGCCCTGGCTCGACTCGGCAGATCCCGCGGTGGACGTGCCGCCGGCGTGTGCAGGCGCCTCAGCGTCGCCAGTGCCGGGTCGTGTCGTTGATCCTATCAAGGTCATCTGAAGGTCCTGGTGGGCACCACTCTGGCGCCGTCAACTGGCGCGACGAGACGCCGACAGATCATGACTCGTGTTCCTCTCGGCTCTGGCCATTCGTGATCGGACGGGACTACCGCCATCGCCGCCACGGGCGTAGCTTCCATCGCGCTGTTTGTGGAGGAACCGTGCCCCAACGAGATCGTCGAGCACGCGGGCGCAGATCGAAATGTCTACGCCGGACAACCGCTGCACCTGCGCGGGCGTCAATCGCATGCCCGGCATCTCGAGGTACTCGCCCCGTATGCGATCGAACGCCTGCCGATACGGAAGATCTGTCATCGACGCTCCAACACCGCACACCCGAACTGGAAAAATGTTACCGCGTTGACGCAGCGGGAACTGTTGGGTGCCGAACATTCTCGCGCCTACAAACCGAGGCGGTCGAAGTGTCCCTTCACCGTCGCGTAGCATTCGCAGGCCGCGTGTTCCAAGCTCGTCCGGTCGAGGATCCGGATCCGTCCATGCGTGTACTGGATCAGCCCGGCTTTCTGCAGCGTTCCCGCCACGATCGTCACGGTCGGCCGGGTCGACCCCAGCATCATCGCCAGAAACTCGTGGCTGAGGTGAAACTCGTCCCGGCCGATGCGGTCGTGGGTCATCAGCAGCCATCGACAGCAGCGCTCGTGTACCGGATGCAGCGCCATGCATCCGGTGGACTGCATCATCAGCATCAGCAGCCCTTGTGAATAGCGGTGGACCGACTCGTGGAAGGGACCGGACCGGGCAAGTTCGCGCCTGAAGTCGGCGGCGGACAGCACTTCGGCATCCGTGTCCGGCACCTGCATCATCGTCTCGCCACTGAGCATCGCGCCGCCGAAGAAGGCGTTGATCCCGACCAGGCCCTCGTCACCGACGGTGGCGATCTCCACCATGGCGCCATTCCGCATGACCGTCGTCATCGACGCGACGCCGCCGTTGAGGAAGTACACCTCGCGGACCGGTTCGTTCACGGCATGGAGGACCTGTCGGGCCTTGATGGGAGTCGTTGTCAGGAGGGGGCGGAGTCGTTCGTAGTCCGCACGAGGAAGGCGCGCGAGCAACTTGTTCTTGGGCAGGGAATCGGCCGGCGGCGGCCGAATCGCATTCGCACGTGTACGCATGATGAGCTCCAGACCCCAAGGGCCTCAATGAGTCTGGGCTTCACCAACTCGCGCCAGGCGGCGGCAGGCTCACAAAAGCGGTGTCTCTGGAGTATGGCACAGGGGGCGAGGCGGTGCCGGTCGATCGGATTGTCCGGGTCGGCCGGCCGATTCGGCCGCCCGATTCGGCCGCTGACGGGGCGCTCGACTGTTAGATTGCCTACAGTGTGGACCGGTGACGCTGGAGTAGCGTTCTCGGTCTACGCCGTTCTGCGAACGGCCACCCGCATTTTGAAGGCGGAGTTCCAATGCCAGGACATCGTCGACGATGCCGGCGCGGCAGACCGCCGGCGCCGACCACCTGAATCCGGGGCGGCGGGAGAAGCCGGCAAGCGCCGCACGGCTCCTCGCCCAGACTGCCTGTGCCAGCGGACGCGACAAGGCGACAGAGCCGTGCTGAAGAGGACCAAGGGGGCGCCTCGACGCCATCAGGTCACCGCTGCGGCGGGGCTGACTGAACACGGCTACCGGACACTGCTCGAGCTGGTTCCGGTCGCCGTGTATTCCTGCGACTCCGCCGGCGTCATCCAGGATTTCAACCGCCGCGCGGCGGAGTTGTGGGGCCGCACGCCGGTGCGCGGCGCTGGCGACGAGCGCTTTTGCGGCTCGTTCAAGCTGTACCGCCCCGACGGCACGTTCCTGCCGCACGACCAATGTCCCATGGCGGAGGTCGTTGCCGGCACGCTGGCGGAGGTGTCCGACGCCGAAGTGATCTTCGAGAGACCTGATGGCTCGCGGGTGACGGTCGTCGCGAACATCCGGCCACTCACGAACGAGCGCGGTGACGTCGTCGGCGCCATCAATTGTTTGCACGACATCACCTCGCGCAAGCACACCGAAGACACGCTTGCGCCAGACCGTCGACGATGTCGCCCGGATGCAGCAGGTCAGTACCCGCCTGCTGCAAGCGGGCGATGTGTCGCTGCTGCTGCACGACATCCTGGATGCCGCCATCGAGATCACGGGCGCCGATATGGGGAACATCCAATTGCTGGATGGGGAGCACCTGCGGATCACGGCGCAGCGCGGATTCGAGGCTCCGTTTCTCGAGTTCTTCGATGCCGTGCACGGTGGCCTGGCCGCGTGCGGCGCGGCCTTGCAACGGGGCGAGCGCGTGGTGGTCGCCGACGTCGCCCACAGCCCGATCTTTGCCGGGACGCAGGCCCTCGACGTCATGATCGCCGCCGGCGCGCGGGCGGTGCAATCGACGCCGCTGGTCAGCCGCACCGGCCGGCTGTTGGGCATGTTCTCGACGCACTACCGCCACGCCCCCCGGCAACCCGGCGAGCGCGCGCTGCACCTGCTCGACATCCTGGCGCGGCAAGCCGCCGATCTGATCGAACGGAGTCAAGCGGAAGAAGACCTGCGCAGCCGGGAGGCGGAACTGGAACTGGTGGTCAACCGGACGCCGTTCATGTTGACCCGGTGCAGCCGTGACTTGCACTATCGATTCGTCAGCCGGACCTATGCGGCGATGCTGGGATGTCAACCCGCCGCGATCGCGGGCAAGGCCATCGTCGAGGTCATGGGGGAGGAGGGGTTCGAGACGATCCGGCCCTACGTCGACACCGTGCTCCGCGGCACGCCGGTGGAGTTCGAGTGCGAGCTGCGCTTTCCGCAGAGCGGCGTCCACTTCCTGCGCGTGGTCTACACGCCGGACGCGGATGCGCGCGGCCACGTGCAGGGGTGGATTGCGTCACTGCTCGACATCGGCGAACGCAAGCACGCCGAGGAAGCGCGCGCGCTCCTCGCTGGCATTGTCGACTCGTCCGATGATGCGATCATCAGCAAGACCCTGGACGGGATCATCACGTCGTGGAACGCGGGCGCCGAGCGCATCTTTGGGTATGCGGCGTCCGAGGCGATCGGGCAGTCGATTGCCATCATCATTCCACCGGAGCGGCGGGACGAGGAGATCGAGATCATCGAGCGACTGCGCCAGGGTGAGAAGATCGAGCACTTCGAGACCAGACGCGTCGGCAAAGACGGGCGCCAGGTGGCGATCTCGCTCACGGTGTCCCCCGTCCGCGATCGGCAGGGAGTGGTCATCGGCGCGTCAAAGATTGCCCGCGACATCAGCGATCGCGTTCGCGCCGATGAAGAGCGCACACGATTGTTGGCCAGTGAGCAGGCGGCGCGAGCGGAGGCCGAGGAAGCGAATCGGGCGAAGGATCAGTTTCTGGCGACCGTCTCCCACGAGCTGCGAACGCCGCTCGACGCAATCCTGGGATGGGCCGCGATCCTGGAGCAAACAGGTCCCGCCGACACGCGCATGACGAAGGGGCTTCAGTCGATTGGTCGGAACACGAGGACGCTGGCCCAGCTGGTCGACGACCTTCTCGATGTCTCCCGAATGATCAGCGGCAAGATGCGGATCGACACCGTCGCCCTGGATCTCGGCGACGTCATCGACGCGGCTGTTGAGGCGGTGCTGCCGGCCGCCAGCGCGAAAGATCTCGATATCCATGTCGTCATCGACCCGGCGGGGCGATCGATGACGGGCGATCCGATGCGGCTGCAGCAAGCGGTGTGGAATCTGTTGTCCAACGCGGTCAAGTTCACGCCCGACGGCGGACGCGTGCAGGTCAGCACGCGCGTCTTGCACGGTGATGTCGAGATTGCCGTCAGCGATTCGGGAATCGGCATCGACGCGGCCTTCCTGCCCTTCATCTTCGATCGCTTTCGCCAGGCGGACGATTCCAGTACGCGTGGTCACACCGGGCTCGGGCTCGGCCTGGCCATCGTCCATCACCTCGTCGAGCTCCACGGAGGCAGCGTCCGTGCCGAGAGCGACGGACCGGGGACGGGCACACGCGTCGTGATCCAGCTGCCCCGCCGTCAGCCGTCCGTGACGGCAGACGACCGGCCTGCGTGACGGTCCGGCCGTGTCGCGCCTGACCGCGCATCCTGGCGCGCCACGTGCATTCGTGCGCGCGAGGGGGCACGCTCATGAGCGCACGTTCGCGAGCAGCGGTCCACATCGGCTGCTCCGGCTGGCAGTACCGGCACTGGCGCGGCAACGTCTATCCGCGCGCGCTGCCCGTGAAGCAGTGGCTCGAGTACTATGCCGCGCGCTTCGACACGGTCGAGATCAACAACTCGTTCTACCGACTGCCCGCCGCGGAGACGTTCACCGCGTGGCGACGGCGCGTGCCCCGCTCGTTCATCTACGCCGTCAAGGCCAGTCGCTACCTGACGCACATGAAGAAGCTGCGCGATCCGGAGGGTCCATTGCCTCTTCTTCGAACACGCGAGGCGTGCGCACGCCTCGGGTGCGAGCTGCGCGCGACACCTCGGCGGCGATAACCGGTAAGATCCGGCTGCCGGCGCGCCGACTGCCGGGGAGGTTCGCATGACGTCGAGAGCCGTGGCGCTCCTGTTCGCGGGTGCAGCCTGTCTGGCCGGGGCGTGGCCGCTTCGCGCGGTGGAGGAGCCACGCTGGGATCGCGACGCGGCGGCCCGTTACCTGGACGCCCGAATGGAGCTCTGGTGGGTCAATGCCAAGACACTGAAGACCGACGGCGGTGAGTCCCGCTGTTTGTCGTGTCACACCGCGCTCCCGTACGTCTGGGCCCGTCCCCGGCTGCGGCGATCGCAGGCCGTTGGCGAGCCGACGGCGCACGAACAGCGCGTCGTGGAGCAGGTCTCGCGCCGGCTCGGATATCGCGGGGACGACCAGCCGTACTACGATCACACCGAAGCGAAGAAGATCGAATCCCGCGGCGTCGAAGCCGTCGTCAACGCGATCGCGCTGACCGGTCTCGACGATGACGAAGGGGGATCAGGCGAACGGCAGCGGCTGGTGGCGGCGGCCATGGCGCGGATGTGGGAGGTGCAGCGGCCCGACGGCGCCTGGGACTGGCTCGACTTCGGCCTCGAACCGTTCGAAGCCCCGGATGCCGTGTTCCAGGGGGCGACGCTGGCCGCCGTGGCAGCCGGGTCAGCGGCCGGACGGCAGAGCGGCGCCGGCGAGGCGGCACGGGCGGGCACGGCGCGGCTCCGCGACTACCTGCGATCGACGCTCACCGGTCAACGCGCGTTCAATCGAGCGTGGATGCTGCTCGCGGCGGCCCGCCTCGACGATCTCCTCACGGCGCAGGAACGCGACGCCATCGTCACCGACCTCGAAGCGCTGCAGCGCGCCGACGGCGGGTGGTCCCTCGCCGATCTCGGCGCCTGGCGCTGGGGCGGGGCAGTGGCGCCGTTTGCGCCACCCGGAGCGGTTGACCCAGGGCTCCTCGCGCAATCGGACGGATACGCGACGGGGCTCATGGTCCATGCGTTACGGCAATCCGGGCGTCCGGTCTCCAGCCCCTCCGTTGACAAGGGCCGGCGATGGCTCGTGCAGCATCAGGCGCCGGAACGAGTTGGCGATCCAGCCTGGGCGCCCTGGCGCGCCTACTCGCTGAATTTCGACCGCGAGCACGGCGGGCCGAAGGGCGAACCCTGGCGGCGCCTCTTCATGTCCGACCTCGCCACCGCCTTCGCTGTATTGGCGCTGCTCTAGATCGCAGCCCCGCTTCACCCTCCGTGGCGGCCGGCAGCTGTGCCGGCCCCTTCCGGCCGAGGCATGCCGCGGATTCCGCGGCACGGCTGAGATGGTCGAACGAGCGAAACCACACGCCAGTGTCGAACGTCCTTCTCAAGGAGGACACGACATGGTTCACGAAACAGTCGACGGAGCCTACAGGCAGACGAACCTGCCGAACGAGTCCGCGGAGTACCTCGGCAGGCGCGAAGAGCTGCGCCTCGCCGAGATCGAGCTGATGCACCAGCGCGAAAGGGTCGCCGCGCTTCGCCGTCAACTGCCGCCGGGCGCAGAGATGCAGGACTACGAGTTTCTCGAAGGCCCCGCGTCGCTGGACGAAGACGACGCGCGGGTCGCAACCGTGCGCTTGGGCGAGTTGTTCACCACAGCAGGCCGGGCGCTGGTGCTGTATCACTTCATGTACGGGAAGAAACAGACTCAGCCCTGCCCAATGTGCACGGCGTGGATCGACAGCTTCAACGGGGTGGCGCATCACCTTGCGCAGAACATCGACCTGGCCATCGTGGCGGCCGCCGATGTGCCCGCACTGCGCGCACACGCGCGAGCGAGAGGCTGGGACAAGCTGCGTCTGTTGAGCGCCGGCACGAGCCGCTTCAAGTACGATCTTGGCAGCGAAGACGAGGCCGGGCACCAGGACTCCACGATCTCGGTGTTCACGCGCGACACCGCCGGCGCGGTCCGCCACTTTTACAGCGTTCATCCCCGGCTGGCCCATGACATCGAAACGCGTGGGATCGACGAATACAACCCGATTTGGAACGTGCTCGATTTGACGCCACGGGGACGAGGGAACTGGGACGCGTCGCTCGACTACGGGACGAGCGTGCGCGCGGGAGGCCGCTGACCGTCTTCGGCGACGAAAGCACGTGACGCATCGGTTTGCATCAGAGCAGGGAGTCCGAGCAAGCGATGGCGATTGATTTCAACCATACGATTCTGTCGGCTCGCCACAGCGAGTCGTCGGCACGATTCCTGGCGGACATGCTGGGCCTTCCGCCGCCGCGGCGTTGGGGACCGTTCCACATGGTGACGACCGCCAACGGCGCCAATCTCGACTACATGGACGCGGACGGCGACATCACACCGCAGCACTACGCGTTCCTGGTGGCGGACGCCGAGTTCGACGACATCTTCGGCCGGATTCGCGAGCGGGATCTCCCGTACTGGGCCGACCCGAGCCGGACGCGGCCGGGCGAGATGAATCGTCACGACGCCGGCCGCGGCCTCTATTTCGAAGACCCGGATCGTCACCTGCTCGAGATCATCACCCGCCCCTATGGCAGCGGGGGATGGAACCCCTAGTCGCGACGAGCCGCTCGAGACCGCCACGTGACGTACTCGGCGCCGATCGCATCGCGAAGTTCGTGCTCGGCTACGCCCGCAAGCTGCACTGGTCGGAATCGGACCTGCAGCTGGTCACTGTCAATCGCGCCACCGGCCTGCTCCTGCGTCATCCGATCGCCGGCAACGGCACTTACTCGTTCGCGATCACCGACGGCCGCATTCGCGCCATCTACGTGGTGCGCAATCCCGACAAGCTGCGCCGGTTTCTCGCGCGCACGCCCTGACGGCGGCTCCGTCCGACCCTGCGTCGGCACCATCGCCACGCAACCGTTCCCATTCTGGCACTGTCGTCTCCCGGGACGTGCCCGCATGGCAGAATGGTCGCCTGATCGGGGCGCCGGGCGCCGGTTGTAGCTGCCATCAGGGTGGAGACGCGATGCTGACCGCTGCCAATCCGCATACCAGCACCTGCCTGAGGCTGACCCGGGCGATCAGCAAGAGCCGCAGCGTGCACGAAATCTATGCCGCGGCGCTCGACGCCATTGGCGCCGGGCTCGGCGTCGAACGGTCGTCGATTCTGCTGTTCGACGCGGACGGAGTCATGCGCTTCAAGGCAGCGCGCGGGCTGTCGGACGCGTACCGGGGCGCCGTCGAAGGGCACACGCCGTGGCGGCCCGACAGCGAGGACCCCGTTCCGATCGTCGTGCCCGACGTCAGCCGCGACCCGTCCCTCGCCGCGTACCTGCCGATCTTCGAAGCCGAGCGCATCGCGGCACTGGCGTTCATTCCGCTCACCAGCCTCGACCGCGTCATCGGCAAGTTCATGATCTATTACGGCGTGCCCACGACGCCGACCAGCGACCAGCTCGAACTGGCGGGCGTGATCGCGGCGCAGGTCGCGTTCGCGGTCGAGCGTACCAGGACGGAGGAGCAGGCCCGCCGCAGCGCGGACCGGCTGCGATTCGCCCTGCGATGCGGCGGCGATGGGGACGTGGGACTGGGACCTGTCCACCAACGCCGTGCAGTGGTCGGACAACCTCGCCGAGATTCATGGGCTGCCGCCGAACACGTTCGACGGCACCTTCGCCAGCTACGAGCGTGAGATCCATCCCGACGACCGCGCGCGCGTGCTCGCCGCGGTGCAGCGGGCGCTGAGCGAGGGCGTCCCCTACGACGTCGAGTACCGCCTGGTGGCCCCCGACGGCACCATTCGCTGGTGCGAAGGCAAGGGACGCGTGGAGTACCAGGACGGGCGACCCGTGCGCATGAGCGGCATCTGCATGATGGTCACGCGCCGCAAGCAGGCCGAGCTGGCGAAACTGGCCGCCGCCGAGGAAGCCAACCGGCAGAAGGACGAGTTCCTCGCCACGCTGTCACACGAGCTCCGCACGCCGCTCAACGCCATCCTGGGCTGGGTGCAGATGCTCGAGAACGGCGAGGTGTCGGGCGCGCGGGCGCGACAGGCGATCGAGGTCATCGGCCGGAACGCGAGGCTGCAGACGCAGTTGATCGAGGACATTCTCGACGTGTCGCGGATCATCAGCGGCAAGCTCGAGATCGAGCGCGTCGCCGTGTCGGTGCCGTCACTGCTCGAGGCCGTAATCGCGGGCGCGTCGCCGGCGGCCGAGGCGCGGCGCATCTCGTTCGAGAGCCACGTCGCCGACGGCCTGCCGCCGATCGAAGGGGACCCCCGGCGCCTGCACCAGGTGCTCAACAACGTCCTGGTGAACGCGCTGAAGTTCACGCCGGAAGGCGGGTCGGTGGCGCTGGCCTGCCGCAGCGCCGGCGACTGGGTGGAGATCGAGGTTCGCGACACCGGCGTGGGCATTCCCGCCGCGTTCCTCCCCTACGTCTTCGACCGCTTCCGCCAGGCCGACAGCCGTCCCACCCGCGCGCACAGCGGCCTCGGACTGGGCCTGGCCATCGCGCGGCACCTGGTCGAGCAGCATGGGGGCCGCATCCGCGCCCACAGCGACGGCCCCGGGACAGGAACGACCATCACGGTCCGGCTGCCGGCGGGATCGTCGGCAGTGGTGGACCCGCGGCACTGGGTCACGCGCGCCGCGGAGGACGTGCGGCTCGACCAGGTGACCGTCCTGGTCGTGGACGATCAACGCGACTCGCGCGAGATGGTCGCGACCCTGCTCCAGCATCGAGGCGCCCTCGTCCGGCTGTGCGACAACGCCGAATCGGCCCTCGCCATCCTGGCGACGCAGCCCGTCGACGTGCTCATCGCCGACATCGCGATGCCCGATGTCGACGGGAACGCGCTGATGCGGCGCCTGCGGGCGCTCGGCAACACCGTGCCCGCCATCGCGGTGACGGCCTTCGCCCGTCCCGACGATCGAGAGCACGCCATGGCATCGGGCTACACCGAGTACCTGCGCCAAGCCGATCGACGGGGCGAGGCTGGCCGGGACGGTGCGGGCGCTCGCGCGTCCAGCCGCGCGGCGACGCTGAAGCCGTTTCCGCAGGGCTCCGCCAGGCCGATGCCGTATGCGCTCATCGGAGCGCACGCCATGGCAGCGCGCGGGTACCCGCCTTTACGGTGGGTGTCGACCTGATGACGACCGACGAACGCGTCTGGATCGCCCATCACCCGGAGCGTGAGTGACTAACGGTCTGAATCTCGCCCGTGTCCGGCAAAGGCCTCGGCCACGTTCACCGCGAGCGCGAACGTGTCCGCGTACGAGATGTTCGACGTGACCGCGACGACCATCCCGCGTTGGCGGAATGTCAGGAGCGACGCCACCCTCCCGCCCAGCGAGTCGCCGTCGTGGCCGGCCGCGGGCGTGGTCTCTCCCGCCAGCGTGACGGTCTCGAGGTCCCAGCCCAGCCCGTAACCCGTCTCCTCGCCCGAGGGCAGTCGCTGCGACGTCTGCAGCAGTTGGACGGTGGCCGGCTGCAGCAGCGTGCCGCGCTGGATCGCCATCCCGAATCGGACCAGGTCGGACGGGGTCGACAAAAAGGCGCTGGCGCCGGCGTAGCAGGAGTAGTCGATCGGCCGCATCCGGTCCGGGCCATAGCGCGGATCGGCCGCGAATCGCGGGAAGTACGGGGTCACGGCATCGGGGGGCTTCGCCGCCGCGTCGGCCCTCGTGTCGTCCATCCGCAGCGGCTCGAACACCTGCTCGCGCATGAAGGTGAGGAATGGCTCGCCCGCGGCCGCCTCGATCGCCGCGCTCACCAGGATCCACCCGTAGCTCGAATAGCGGTACTGGGTCCCCGGCTCGAACAGCAGCGGGCGCTCGGCGAAGAACGGCAGCGCGTCGGCCGGCCGCTCGCAGCGCTCGGCAAACAGCGGCCCCTCGTCGCCGCCGTCGGTCCGGACGCCCGACAGGTGTCCCATCAACTGGCGCACGGTCACCGGTTCGGCGCGCGCCGGAAATTCCGGGACGTAGGTTTGAATCACCTCGTCCAGATTCAAGCGACCTCGCTCCACCAGCAGGCCGGCGGCCGCCGAGGTGAGCACCGTGGAGGCGGTGCCGATGCGGAACCGATGATGCGGCGACACCGCCACGCGCCGCTCGAGGTCCGCCCAGCCGAAGCCTTCGGCCCACACGATGTCGCCGTCGATGCCGACGGCAACCGAGAGCCCGGGCAGGTTCTGCGCGGAGAGTCCGTCCCGCATGACCTGGCGTCCGCGCGCAACCGCGTCGCTCCACTGTGTCGAGGGGGCCGCGCGCGCCTCGGAAGGCACGCGTAGCGGGTCGGGGTGGAGCGGAATCGCGGTCGCGCTCATGTACATGAACACGCCAAAGATCCCCGCGAGCAGCGCACCGAGGGCCAGCACGGCCAAGCCCACCCACGTCTCCGTCCGGTTCCAGCGCTTCGACAAGCTGCCCTCCGCTCGGTGTGTTGACTTATTGACCGGCCGGGGCGTTTGGCGCCCCGATCGCACCGGCGCGTCATCGACGTCAGCGCGGTCCGGCACTCGCGCAGGGCTGATCGGGTCCCGCCATCGCCCGCAGCTGCGCCTCCTGCTCGCGCACCGCACGGCTCGCCCGCGCCACCGACCAGTTCCAGCCGCGGATCGAGCGTTCCCGGTCCGGCGGCCATCGGCGCAGCAGGTGCTGCGCGAGCGGACACCGGACGTCGAGCGGCAGCGCCGGGAGCGCCGCGATCAGCACCGGGACGGCATCGGCGCTGAGCGACCGCGCGTACGCGACGTCGAAGCGTACCGGCGCGTCCGCCGAGACGGTCCGCGACACATTGGCGCGCGCGATCACCGCGTCCGGGCTGACGAGGAACAGCAGCGCCACGGTTGCGAGGCCGGACGCCAGGGCGCCGAATCCGAAGACGTCGCGGCGGCCGCGCAGCACCGTGGCGGCGAGCCAGAGCAGCATCACGCCGATCCAGATCAGCAGCACCATCGCATAGAACCGCGGCTCGGTGAGCCCATAGCTGTCGTAATAGAGGCGCAGCCGCTGGAGGGCCGACGCGGCGATCGCCAGCACCAGTCCCACCTGCACGCCCGCGAGACTGCGGAAGACGAGGGTGTCGCGTCGCGTGCGACGGTCGAGGAGCCAGTCGGCCGCCAGCAGCATCGGGACGACCAGGGCCACCGCGGCGACCAGCTCGAAGAAGCCGCGGCGTGCGTAGTCCGCGTACGTCAGGCCGGGGGTGACCTGGACGAGCGTATCGGCGCCGAACAGATACCGGAACTGCACGACCACGAAGACCAGGAACAGCAGGTCGATCGCGGTCAGCACCGTTGCAGTCTCGGCGATGCCGAGCGCCGGCCAGCGTGCCGCCGGGACCCCGGTGTCGTCCATCCCGTGCCGGCGGGCGGACAGCGGCAGCGCCGTACCCGACAGGAAGCCGCGCAGGTACCCGGTCGAGATCCACGTCAGGATGGCGAACAGGACGAGGTGGCTCGCGACCCACCCGACGTCGAAGCGCAGGACCTTCGCCGCCAGCGCCTCGAACACGGCGTCGGCCGACATGAACAGCGCCACGAACACCGCGACGAAGGGCGCAGCGATCGCGAGGCCGCGGGTGATGGCCGCGGCACGGCGCCAGCCGGGGCGAGGGCCGGCATCGGCGCGCCGGGGGCGCCAGGCCGCATCCGCGATCGCCAGCACGGCCGCCGTCCACGCGGACACCGCGCCCGACGCCAGCGCAACGACGTAGTGGAGGACGCCGGCGCGGCGGACCCAGCGCGCGGTGAGGCGATGAGCCGCGAGGGCGAAGGCCAGCGTCGCGCTTCCGAGCGCGAGCAGCTTCAGCTCCGGCGCGTCGCGCCACGCGAGCCCGGCCGCGAACACGACGCCAGTCACCAGCCACGCGACACGCTCGCGGTCGAGGGCCAGCGCCGCGCGGCGATGCAGGGCGACCGCGGTCGCGCGCGACCAGCGCGATCCACAGCGACAGGTTCAGGTTGACGGGCCCCGCGGGCGCGCGCAGCAGCGCATCGCCCACCGCGCCGAGCAGCGCACCCGACACGAGTAGCGCCGGGACGAGGACGGCTGGCACGGGGTAGACGCGGGCCACGACGGCGATCGCCTGCCCAAACATGCCCCCCGCGGCACCCGCGGCGAGCTGGGGCGACGGCGCCATCATCGCCGCGTGCCGCTGCGCCGCGGTCGCGATCCCACCCGGATGTCGCCATGTCGTTCATATCCGCCGCCCTTCCCGCGGCCGCGATGAACTTTACAACACAAAGTTCTCTGTGTAAAGTGGCGGGTATGCAGATCCTCCGCGCCACCCACCTCGGCATGTGCTTCGGCGTGCGCGACGCCGTCGCGCTCGCCCACGCCCAGGCCGACGCCGGCCCCTTCACGATCCTCGGCGACCTGGTGCACAACCCCACCGTCCTGGACGCCCTCGCGGCGAAAGGCGTCGCGGTGGCGCACGACCCCGCCCGCGTCACGACCTCCACGGTGATGGTGACCGCCCACGGCACCTCGGCGCGGACGCTGGCGCGAACCCGCGCCCTCGGGCTGACCGTGGTCGAGGCCACATGCCCGCTGGTCCGCGTTGCCCACCGCGCCGTCGCCGCCCTCGCCCGCGACGGCTACCACCCGGTCATCGTCGGGCAGCGCGAGCACGTGGAGGTGCGCGGCCTCACCGGCGATCTCGACGGCTTCGACGTGGTGCTCGACGAAGCTGACGTGCAAGCCCTCGCCGAGCATCCTCGCTTCGGCGTGGCGGCCCAGACGACGCAGCCGGTGGAGAAGGTGCGGCGCTTGTCGGACCTGCTGCAGCAGCGGTTTCCGCGATCAGAAGTGCGCGTCCTCGACACGGTCTGCAAGCCCACCAAGGAACGGCAGACCGCGGCGGTCGCGATGGCACGCCGGGCCGACGTCGTGATCGTGGTCGGCGGCCGGTCGAGCAACAATACGCGTGAGCTGATCGCGGCCTGCGCGCGCCATTGCGCCCGCGTCCACCACGTGCAGACCGATGCCGACATCCGCCCCGGCTGGTTCGAGTCCGCGGAGGTCGTGGGACTGACCGCCGGCACCTCGACCCCCGACGAGGTCATCGACCGCGTCGAGGCGGCCATCAGGCGGTGTGCCGGCGAGTCGCCGGGAGCGGTGGATGCGGCCGGGGCGGAGACGGCAGGCAGGGCGGGCGTCGCGGAGGAGCCACGATCATGAGCCGGGATTTTTCGGAGCGCACGCGCTGGGCGTTCGTCGTCGCCTTCGCGATCGCGATGGCGTGGGTCGAGGCGGCGACGGTCTTCTACATCCGTTCCCTCGTCGATCGGATCGAGCCCTACCAGGCGGATCCGCTGCCGATCCACGGCTCGCTGGGAACCGTCGAACTGTGGCGCGAGGCCGCCACGCTGGTCATGATCGCCGCGCTCGGGCTGCTCGCGGGGCGAACCTGGCCGCGCCGCGCCGGCTACGCGGCGCTGACGTTCGGCGTCTGGGACGTGTGCTATTACGTGTTCCTGCGCCACATGTCGGGCTGGCCGAGGACGCTGCTGGACTGGGACATCCTGTTCCTGCTCCCGCTGCCGTGGTGGGGGCCGGTGCTCGCGCCGGTGAGCATCGCGCTGCTGATGATCCTGTGGGGCACTCTGGCGACGCAGTCGGGCGAGGATGGCTCGGAGGCGCGCTGGGCGTGGGCGCTGGGTGGCGCCGGCATCGCGCTGGCGCTCGCCGTGTTCATGGCCGACGCCTGGCGGGTGCTGCCGGGAGGACGCGACGCGATCCTCCGGGTGCTGCCGGTCAGATTCAACTGGCCGCTGTTCTCGGTGGCGCTGCTGCTGATGGCGTCGCCGGCGCTGCATCGGCTCGCCCGCCTGCGGCGCCCGCGCGGGCGCCGGGACGCGCGCCGGCTCAGTCCTGGCGAGGCGGGTGGTCACCCCCGGCCGGCGCGATGAGGCCGGCTCGCTCGAGCACGGGCCCACACTCCGGGTCGGCGCGTACGAAGGCCATCACCGGCTCCACCGCCGCAAAGGCGAGCGTGGCCGGACGGTCGGCGCACGCGCGCTCGAGCAGCACGGCCGCCCGCGTGGACTCTCCGATCGCCGCGTAGAACAGGGCGAGCTCGTCCTGTCCGATCCTGCCGGTGTGCGCGTAGGCCTCGAGCCGGTCGGTCGCCGCGCGCGCCCGCTCGGGGTGCCCGGCGAATGCGTGGACCATGCTCGTGAGCATCAGCGCCACCGGTTCGATGCCGGAGCCCGCACCGACCGTGCCCAGTTCCTGCAGCACGTCCTCGTACGCACCTTTCGCCGTCAGCGTGAGCGCGAGATCGAACACGGCGCGCCCGAACGTCGGGTCCCTCGCGATGACGCTGCGATATTGGGCGATCGCCTCGTCGTAGCGGCCGGCGAAGTGGAGAATGCGACCCATCCCGCTGCCCACGATCGACGACAGCGGATCGAGCTCCTGCGCGCGGTGCATTTCCTGGAGCGCTTCGTCGAATCGTCCCCGCGAACTCAGGAACATGGCATAGGCGTGCCGGGACGGCGCGTGGCCGGGGTTCAGCTCCAGCGCGCGCTTGAACGCGATCTCGGCCCCGGCCCAGTCCCAGTCGAAGCGGAACTTGAGATACGCGTCCAGCGCATGTCCTTCGACGAGCGTCTCGTCGAGCTCGAGCGCGCGGACGGCGGCCGCGCGCGCCCGGC
The DNA here is from genome assembly GCA_963707795.1 of uncultured Acidobacteriota bacterium. GTDB lineage: Bacteria > Acidobacteriota > Vicinamibacteria > Vicinamibacterales > UBA2999 > JACCSI01. Next base: position 5,321,391 of record OY970174.1, read on the forward strand.
CGATGGCCTCGGCGCGGGGGACGAGCCCGAAGCCGAGAATGGCGCTGAGCGCGTAGGCCTCCCCCAGTCCCGCGTAGGCCGCCGCGTAGCCCGGGTCCATGGCAATCGCTTCCTGGAAGTGTTCGACGGCCTTGGCAAACGAGTCCGTGGTCCGCTTGTTCACGAGGTGACGGCCCTTGAGGTAGGCCTGATACGCCGTCACTTCGCGTGCCGCCGGCTTCGCCAGGCGCTTCTTCTGGTCGCCCGTCAACTGCAGCCGGAGCTTGTCGGTCATCTCGCTGGAGATTTCCTCCTGCACCGTGAACATGTCCGACAGGCGGCGATTGAACTGCCCGCCCCAGATCTGCGATCCGTCGTCCACGTCGACCAGCTCGGCCCCGATCACCAGCATGTCGCCGCGATGGAGGACACGGCCGGTGAGCACGGCGCGTACGCCCAGCTCGCGGCCGACGGCCTGCGGCTCGACCGCGCGGCCCTTGTAGCGGAACACGGTGCTGCGGGCCATCACCCGCAGCTTGGGCAGCTGCGACAGGGTGTTGATGATCGCCTCGGTGATCCCGTCGCTCAGATATTCCATCTCGGGATCCTGGCTCGCGTTCTCGAGCGGCAGCACCGCCAGCGAGTCGACCTTCCGCCTCGCGCTCCGGCGCCGCGCCGGGCCGGCGGACGATCGCGTGCCGCCGCCCGCGGCGGCGGGCGTCTCCCCGCTCGAGTCGTGCAACCGGGGGGAGCTCGAATGTGCCGACGCCGACGGCAAGGGGCTGGTGACGCTCGAGCTGCCCTCGATCTGCCGGCGGACCGCCTCCAGGTCGCCCACCAGGAGATCCATCGACTGATAGCGCGCGTCCGGCTGCTTGCGAATGGCGTGGTCCACGACCTGGGCGAGCGCCTCGGGCACGTTGGTGACGCTGCCGATCGGGGTCGGCTCGACGTGGAGGATGGCGCCGAGCACGTCGGCCGGCGTCGGCCCGGCGAACGGCACCCGGCCGGCCAGCATCTCGTAGAGCATGATGCCCAGGCTGAAGATATCGCTGCGCGCGTCGATCGCCACGCCGCGCGCCTGCTCCGGGGACATGTAGCTGAACGTGCCCAGCACCATGCCGGGATTGGTTTCCATGACGCGGGTCAGGCCGTCGACGTCGCCGGTCGCGACCGACGCTGCCGTCAGCTTGGCCAGACCGAAGTCGAGGACCTTGACGTAGCCGTCACGCCGCAGCATCACGTTTTCCGGTTTGACGTCGCGGTGAACGATTCCCGCCTGATGGGCGGCCGCCAGCGCGCTGCCCGTCTGCAGGGCGATGTCGACCAGCTCCAGGAGCGCGAGACCGCCCCGATCGAGGCGCGCGCGCAGCGTCTCGCCCTCGACGAACTCGGTGGCGATGAAGTGCACGTCGCCGGCCTGTCCGATGTCGTGGATGGTGAGAATGTTCGGATGATTCAGGGCCGAGGCTGCCCGCGCCTCGAGCCCGAACCGGCGCACGCGGTCCTGATCGGCGACGAGTTTCTGGGCCAGCACCTTCACCGCGAGCTTGCGGCCGAGCCGCACATCCTCCGCCAGATACACCTGTCCCATGCCGCCCGAGCCGAGCACGTCGAGGATGCGATAGTGGGAGATGGTCCGGCCGATCACGCCTGAGCCTTTGTGTGCACGGGAGCGTCCCGTGATGCCGGACTATTGTCCGCGATCCTGTGCCGATTCTGTGCCGGATGGTCACGCGAGCTCAACAGGGGAGCGTCGCGCGCGCCCCATCACAGAGGCACGCCGAGCGCGACGACCGGGAGCTGGGCGCGCAGCTCGAAGTGCTCCAGGCCGTGCGCGAAGGGCCGGCCGTTCCACGCCTCGAACATCGGCTGGTGTGCGGGTGCGTACCCGCTGTGCGGCAGCCAGCTGCGGAAGAGCCACTCCAGCGCGCGCAGCTCTTCGTCGATGGTGCCGCTGATGGCGACCTCGGCGATCAGGCATCGGGAGAACTCCGCGATGCTGACGAGGCGATCGGCGCGCACGGCCGCGGGGATTTCGACGCCGACGTCGTAGCGGCACTTGTCCAGACGAACGATCTCGGGATCGTCCCACTGGTATCCCAGCCACTGGCCATCGGCGAGCCCGCGAGCCTCGGCCCAGGCGACCAGCCGCTCCGTCGCCCGCACGGCGTGGTCGCCCTCGTACGGCCGGTGCACGCGGATGTAGGCGACCCGGCGCGCGGGCAGGTCGCGGAGCGTCACGGCGAAGCCATCGGGATTTGCGGCCGCGGGCAGGCGCGCGAGCCGATGCGGTTCGCCGGGTGTGGTCAGCGACGCCCGCATCTCCTCACGGCGGGCGCGCCGGAACCGTTCGACGTCGAACCGGCGCGGCGGCACGCCGAAGTGGACGCGGAAGCTGCGCGAGAAGTCCGAGCTCGACGAGAAGCCGCAGGCCAGGGCAATCTCGGTGAGAGTGGCGCCGGGCCGGTGGGACAGCAGGTAGACGGCGCGCTCGAGGCGCACCCGCCTGACGAACGCCGCCAGCGTTTCGCCCATCACCGCCCGGAAGATCCGATGGAAGTGGAAGGAGGAGAAACAGGCGGCGCGGGCGACCTCGTCGAGCCGCAGCGGACGGGCGAGGTTCGCGGTGACGTAGTCGACCGCCCGGTTGACGCGATCGACGTAGTCGCGATTCGCAAGATTTGGCAAGTCGCGCACGGCGCAGGGATTGTAGTCTCGGCGGAACATGACGACACAACCGACGACCCTGGGTGCGTTCTCGGTCAGCCTGGCGGTGAAGGACTTGCCGGCGTCGCGCGCCTTCTACGAGAAGCTGGAGTTCGAAGTCGTCGGGGGCGACCCGGCTCAGAACTGGCTCATCCTCCGCAACGGCCGCGTGACCATCGGGCTGTTCCAGGGCATGTTCGACCGCAATCTCCTGACCTTCAACCCCGGCTGGGATGACAAGGCGCAGCCGGTGGACACGTTCACCGACATCCGCGAGCACCAGCGCCGCTTCAAGTCGATGGGACTGGCGCTCACGAGCGAAGCCGACGAGGGCGGCCGCGGGCCGGCGAGCGTGATGATGACGGATCCGGACGGCAATCCGATCCTGATCGACCAGCACGTGTAGCGACGGGCCGCTTACGGTCGCCGTCGCGTCGCCTTGATCAGGGCATCCATGTGATCGAGGTATTTCTCCAGCGCGCGGCGGCCGGCGGCGCTGAGCCGGTATTCGGTGCGCGGCGTGCGGCCGGCGAACGTCTTCTCGCAGTGCAGGTAGCCGGCTTCCTCGAGCCGGCGCGCGTGCACGCTGAGGTTGCCGTCGGTCGTCCCGGTGATGGCCTTGAGGTCGGTGAAGGCCAGGCGGTCCGCGGCCGCCAGCGCGGCGAGGATCCCGAGCCGCGTGCGATCGTGGATCAGCCGGTCGAGACGTTGGGCAACCGGCTTTGCCGGTGTCGCGTCGCGCGGCGAATCGGCAGAGGGCGCCGTCGCTTTGCGTGCCTGTGCGCTGCTCTTCATCGATCCCTCATCCAGAACCGCCGGCGGTCACGCGAGGGGATGGCATTCGCCGTCACCCGCCGTGCCGCCGCGCGATGAACCATCCGAACCCCACCTGCAGGGCGCCGAAGCCGGCCATCAGCCAGGCATTGCCCCAGGATGCCGGCGTGACCAGCGCCGCGGCGCCGACGGCCATGAAGCACAAGCCGAGCACGCGCAGTGGCGCCACGCTGAACGCGCCACCGGTGAGGACGCCGGCGCCGTAGAGCAGCAGCCAGACGGGCGGCATCAGGGCCCACGCGTCGTGCCGCCACAACCCGGCGGTCAGGGCGGCCCCGGCGACGAGCGGCGCCGCCAGGGCGACCGCGAACCGCCGGCCCGCCGCACCTGTCAGCGGCACGCCCGCCCGCACCGCCTTGCGGCGCATCGTCTCGACCCCGATCGCCAGGGCCACTGCCGCGGCCACGAGCCAGACGGCCAGCCAGCGTCCCGCCGACGCCTGCCCGCCCGCGGCCGCGCCCGCCGCGAGCGCCACCACCCCCATCGCCACCCCGCCCACGCCCGGCACCGCCGTGAAGGTTGCGCTGCGCTCCATCGCCTGCCGGATGAACCGCAGATCCGCCTCGGCGCGCCCCTGCAGCGACGTCCCCCCTCATCCGGCCGCGGGAGTGGCATACGGCTCCATGCTGCCACGAACGACACTCACGGTCAAAGAACTTCGTGCGACAAAGCACCGCACCGCACCTGTCGCACCCGTCGCACCTGTCGCACCTGTGCACCCGTGCCTGTAATACATTCTCTCTATGCCCTCGCTCGAAGTCGGCGTCCTCGGGGCGACCGGTGTCGTCGGACAGCAGTTCGTCGCCCGCCTCGCCCGCCACCCATGGTTCCGTCCGACCTGGCTTGCCGCCAGCGAGCGCTCCGAGGGCAAGGCCTACGGCGCCGTCGCGCCGTGGCGGCTGGCGACGCCCATCCCGGCGGCGGCCGCTGACGCCATCGTCGAGCCCTGCATTCCCGGGCGTGGTCCCCGGGTCGTGTTCTCGGCGCTCGACGCGTCGGTCGCCGGCGACATCGAGCGCGATTTCGCGGCCGCCGGCCACTTCGTCGTCAGCAACGCCCGCAACCATCGGATGGCGCCGCTCGTGCCGCTGCTCATCCCCGAGGTCAATGCCGATCATCTCAAGCTGGTCGCCGAGCAGCAGCGCGAGCACGGGTGGCGCGGCGCGATCGTCACCAATCCCAACTGCTCGACCGTCGTGCTGGCCATGGCCCTGGCGCCGCTGCGCGTGTTCGATCTGAAAGCGGTGATGGTTTCCACGATGCAGGCGGTCTCCGGCGCCGGCTACCCCGGCGTCCCGTCGCTGGACATCCTCGGCAACGTCGTTCCGTTCATCGGCGGCGAGGAGGAGAAGATCGAGAGCGAGACCCTGAAGATTCTCGGCGCCGACGGCGGGCGCACGCCCTTTCCCGCCGTGATCAGCGCCCACACCAACCGCGTGCGCGGTCATCGACGGCCACCTGATGACGATCTCCGCCGACTTCGCCGCCAAGCCCCCGATGGACGAGATCGTCGCGGCGCTGCGGGCGTTCCGCGGCCGGCCGCAGGAGCTGGCGCTGCCGAGCGCGCCGCAGCCGCCCATCGAAGTCGCGTCGGAACCCAACCGTCCGCAGCCGCGGCTCGATGCCGATCGCGGCGACGGCATGGCCATCACCGTCGGCCGGGTCCGCACCTGCCCCGTGCTGCATGCCCGGTTCGTCGCGCTCGGGCACAATACCGTCAGGGGCGCCGCCGGCGCGGCCATCCTCAATGCCGAGCTGATGGCCGCCGACGGACTGTTCGATTGATGCTGAGCGACCATTCCTCCGTGCTATCCGATCCGCGAGCGTTGACGACATGGTAGTGATGAAGTTTGGCGGCACGTCGGTGGCCGATCGCAGCGCCATCGAGCGGCTGATCGCCATCGTCCGGGCGCAGCGGCAGGCCGACGCCCAGCAGGAAGGCGGCGACGCCCGCGGCCCGATCGTCGTCGTCTCGGCGATGTCCAAGGTCACCGACCGCCTGCTCGGGATCGCGGCCAACGCCGGCGCCGGTGACACCGAGGGCGCGCGCAACAACCTGCGCGAGCTGCGCGAGCGTCACGCGGCGGTGGTCGAGGTGATCCTCGACGCCGGGCATCGGGCGCCGGTCCTGGCGTTCATCGAGCGCGAGTTCGACGAGCTCGAGCGCGTCGTACACGCGCTCGGCGTCCTGCGCGAGGTGTCGCCGCGCTGGCTGGACGCCATCGCCGCCACGGGCGAGGTCCTCAGCAGCCGGATCGTCGCCGCCGCGCTCACCTCGCATGGCCTGCGCGCCGAGTGGATCGACGCGCGCCGGGCGGTGGTGACCGACGGCGAGCACACCGCGGCGGCGCCGCTCTTTCCCGAGACCACCTCCTCCCTCATGACGCACGTCGATCCACCGCTCGCCGCCGGGCGTCTCGCCGTGCTCGGCGGCTTCGTCGGCGCCACGCGGCAGGGCGTGACGACGACGCTCGGACGCGGCGGGTCGGATTATTCGGCGGCCATCGTCGGGGCGTGCCTCGGCGCCTCCGAGATCCAGATCTGGACCGACGTGGACGGCATGCTCACCGCCGATCCGCGCATCGTCGCCGACCCGTACGTGGTCCCGCACCTCTCCTTCGCCGAGGCGTCGGAGCTGGCCTACTTCGGCGCCAAGGTGCTGCATCCGGCCACCATCCAGCCGGCGGTGGCGCGCAACATTCCGGTGCGCATCCTCAACTCGCACCGGCCGCACGCGCGCGGGACCCTCATCACCGGCGTCCGTCCGCCCTCGTCGCGGCCGCTGACCGCGATCGCCTCGAAAGGGCAGGTGAGCGTCGTCAGCATCACCTCGACCCGCATGCTGATGGCGCACGGCTTCCTGCGTCGCCTGTTCGAGGTGTTCGAGCGGTGGAAGACCGCGGTGGACGTGATCACCACGTCGGAAGTGACCGTCTCGGTGACGGTCGACGACCGGCGGCGCCTGCCCGCCATCGTCGAGGCGCTCTCGGAGTTCGCCGACGTCGAGGCCGAACACGACATGGCGATCGTCTGCGTCGTCGGCGAGGGGTTGCAGAGCGATCCGCACCTCATCGGCCAGGTCCTGCAGAGCGTTGGCGACGTCGAGATCCGCCTGGTGTCGCAGGCCGCCTCGCGGCGCAACGTGACGTTCGTCATCCGCGAGGACGAGCTGGCGCACGCCCTCGGGTCGCTGCACCAGGAGTTCTTCACCGCCGAGCCGGCGCCGGCCGGGCTCGCGTGATGCGGCTGCTGCTCGTCGGCCGCGGCCGCATGGGCACGCTGGTCGAGGGGCTGGCGCCGCAGTACGGCGCCGAGATCGCCGGGATCGTCACCGCCCGCGATGCCGAGCGCGCGCTTCGCGACGAGGATTTCGGCGCCGTGGACGCGGCCATCGACTTCACGCTCGCCGACGCCGTGCCGCGCAATTTCCGGCTGCTGGCGGCCCGCCGCATCAACCTGGTGATCGGCACCACCGGCTGGTCCGCGCACGAGCGCGAGTTGCGCGACGTGGCAGCGGCGGCCGGCATCGGCGTCCTGGCGGCGGCCAATTTCTCGCTGGGCATGAACCTGTTTCAGCTCCTCGTCGAGGACGCCGCGCGCCGCTTCGCGCGGCACGAGTCGTTTGGCGCCTACATCCACGAGCTGCACCATGCCGGCGAAGCGCGACGCGCCGTCTGGCACGGCGCTGCAGCTGAAAGGCGGCATGGAGGGCGCCGGGTACCAGCGGTCGATCGACGTGACCTCGACACGTGCGGGGGCGATTCCGGGCACGCACACGGTCGGCTTCGACGGCCCCGCCGATTCGGTGACCCTTACGCACACCGTGCGCGACCGCGCCGTCTTCGCGCGCGGGGCACTCGAAGCCGCCCGCTGGATCCAGGGGCGGCGCGGGTGGTTTACGATGAGGGACGTGCTGACCATAGACGACCGAACGCCTGGCGGCCCGGCGCCGCGGGCGCGGTAGAAGAGGACGACAACGATGCGCACCCCGTTCACCGGCGTCGGCACGGCGCTCATCACGCCCTTCACGCAGTCGGGTGCCGTGGACGAGGCCGCCGTGCGGCGGCTGGCGCGGCGGCAGATCGACAACGGCGTGCACTTCCTCGTGCCGTGCGGCACGACCGGGGAGTCGCCGACGCTCGCCGCCGACGAGCGCCGCCGCATCGTCGAGCTCGTCGTCGAGGAAGCGGCCGGGCGCGTGCCGGTGCTTGCCGGCGCGGGCGGCTATGACACGCGTGAGGTGGCGGATGCCGCCAGGGCCATGGCGCAGGCGGGCGCGCAGGGCCTGTTGTCGGTGACGCCCTATTACAACAAGCCGACGCCCGAGGGCCTGTTCCAGCACTACACGGCGGTGGCCGACGCGACCAGGCTGCCGATCGTCCTCTACAACGTGCCCGGGCGGACCGGCTGCAACATCGATGCGGCGACCTGCGCCCGGCTGGCGACCATTCCCACGGTCGTCGGCGTCAAGGAAGCGTCGGGCAACATGCAGCAGATGGCGGAAGTCGTGCGCGCGGTGCCGGACGATTTCATCGTCTTGTCGGGAGACGATGCGTTGACGCTGCCGCTGATGGCGATCGGCGGGCGCGGGATCATTTCCGTGGCGTCGAACGAGATTCCCGCCGAGATGTCGGCGATGGTCGAGGCGGCCGAGCGCGGCGACTTCGCCGCGGCGCGGCGGATCCACGCGCGGCTGCTGCCGCTGCTCGTCGGCAACTTCGTCGAATCGAACCCCGGCCCGGTCAAGTTCGCCATGGCGGCGATGGGCCTGTGCGACGAAGTGTTCCGCCTGCCGATGGTGCCGCCGCGACCCGCCGCGCGCGAGAAGATGCTGGCCCTGCTCAAGGCCCTGGGGCTTCCGGTGGACGCCGCCTCCGCGGTGTGAGGCGCGCGGCCGGCGCTTCGATCGCTCCGCGTGGCCACTGACTCGGACACTCGCATGCAACTTCGCCAACGGATCGAGAGCCTGTTCGCGGCGGGCGCGGAGGCCGACCGCACGTCGGCACGCAGCGCCTTTGCCGAGCTGCGCCGTGCGCTCGGCGCCGGCGAGATTCGGGCGGCGGAGCCGGACGCCGCCGCCGCCACCGGGTGGCGGGTCAATGCCTGGGTGAAGCAGGGCATCCTGCTCGGCTTCCGTTTCGGCGAGACCGTGGACCTGGGCCGTGCCGAGTCGCCGTTGCCCTTCTACGACAAGGACACGATGCCGCTGAAGCGGCCGGGCGTCGAGGGCGGCATCCGCATCGTCCCCGGCGGATCCGCGATTCGCGAGGGCGCGTTCGTCGCGCGCCGGGGTGATCTGCATGCCGCCGATGTACATCAACATCGGCGCCTACGTCGGCGAAGGCACGCTGGTGGACTCGCACGCGCTGGTGGGATCGTGCGCGCAGGTGGGCAGCCGGGTGCACATCAGCGCCGGCGCGCAGATCGGCGGGGTCCTCGAGCCGGTGGGCGCGCTGCCGGTGATCATCGAGGACGAGGTGCTGGTCGGGGGCAATACCGGCGTCTACGAAGGCGCCGTGATCAAGACCCGCGCGGTGATTGCCGCGGGCACGGTCCTGACCGGGTCGACGCCGGTCTACGACCTGCCGCGAGGGACGATCATCCGGCCGATCTGCCGGCGAGCCGCTGGTGATTCCGGCCGGGGCCGTCGTCGTGCCGGGCGCGCGCGCGGTGACCGTCGGGCACGGGCGCGAGTGGGGGCTGGCGCTGGCCACGCCCGTGATCGTGAAGTACCGCGACGACCGTACCGACACGCGGACGGAGCTCGAAGCGTGGATCCGGTAGACCCGGTCGCGCTCGCACGCCGCCTGATCGACATCGATTCCACCACCGGCCGCGAGGGGGAAGTGGCGTCGGTCCTGGCCGGCTACCTGCGCGACCGCGGCTACTCCGTGCTCGAGCAGCCGCTGCGCGACGGGCGCGCCAACGTCATCGCTGCCGCCGGCGAGCCGCAGCTGGTGTTGTCCACGCACTTCGATTGCGTGCCGCCGTTTTTCCCCAGCCGCCTCGACGGCGGCCTCCTCTACGGGCGCGGCGCGTGCGATGCCAAGGGCATCCTGGCGGCGCAGGTGGCTGCGGCCGAGCGGCTGCGCGCGGCGGGCGCGGTACGGGTGGGCCTGCTGTTCGTCGCCGGCGAGGAGCGGGGCAGCGACGGCGCCATGGCCGCCAACCGCGTGGCGTCGCCGTCGGCGTTTCTCGTCAACGGCGAGCCCACCGACAACCGGCTCGGCGCCGCGACGCGCGGCGTTCTGCGGGTGAAGATCCTCGCCGAGGGCCGCGCCGCGCACTCGGGATATCCGGAGCTGGGCGAGTCGGCGGTCGAGAAGCTCGTCGACGTGGCGATGGCCCTGCGCGGCGTGGCCTGGCCGTCCGACGAGCTGCTCGGCACCACCCACTACACGATTGGCCTGATCAGCGGCGGCGTCGCGCCCAACGTCGTGCCGGCGCGCGCGGAAGCGGAGATTATCTTCCGCACCGTGGGCAGCCACGACGAGGTGCGCCGCCTGCTGCGGCAGACGCTTGCCGGACGCGCGACGTTCGAGGAGGTGCTCGACGTGCCGCCCGTCCGCCTCCACACGCTGCCGGGCTTCGACACCGGCGTCTTCGCCTACACCACCGACATCCCGCTGCTCGATCGCTGGGGCACGCCGCTCCTGCTCGGGCCCGGGTCGATTCACGTCGCCCACACCGATCGCGAGCACGTGCCCGTGGCCGAGCTGACGCGGGCGGTCGAACTCTACGAGCGCCTGGCGGCGCAACTGGTCACCGCGGGGACGCCGCCGTGGTGATAGACTGGACGTTCGTTCCGCGCACCGGGATTCACCCGGTGATCGAAGGCGGGCCGTACCGCGGCCCGGAACTTGTGCAATCCCCACGGGCCGCGAACCGCGTCAGGGCCGGAAGGCAGCAGCGCTAAGGGGCGCCAGGGATGTGCGCAGGCCCTCCGGGTCGCGGTAGGACCTGCCACCCGTCGGTTACGCCTTGTCCTATCAGGTTCTCGCGCGCAAATGGCGTCCGCAGCGCTTTGACGACGTCCTGGGTCAGCAGGCGGTGACGCGGACGCTGACCAACGCCCTCAAGACCAGGCGGCTGGCGCAGGCGTTCGTATTCGCCGGGCCGCGCGGCTGCGGCAAGACCACCACCGCCCGGCTGCTGGCGCGGGCGCTCAACTGTATCAACGGGCCGACCGCGGAACCCTGCGGTGTCTGCGACGCCTGCGTCGAGATTGCCGAGGGCCGTGACATCGACGTGCTCGAGATCGACGCCGCGACGCACACCGGCGTGGACAACGTCCGCGAGGTGATCATCGAGGGCCTGGCGATCGCCCCGGTGCGCAACCGCTACAAGGTGTTCCTCATCGACGAAGTGCACATGCTCTCCGCTTCGTCGTTCAACGCCCTGCTCAAGTCGATCGAGGAGCCGCCGCCGCACGTCGTGTTCATGATGGCGACGACACAGCTCGACAAGATTCCGGATACCGTGCTGTCACGCTCGCAGGTGCACGAGTTCCGCACCATTGCGGCGAAGACCGTGGCCGAGCGACTGCGCCACATCGCCGGCGAGGAGGGCATCGACGTGCCCGACGCCGCCCTGGCGCTGCTCGCGCGCGCCGGCGAGGGCAGCATGCGCGATTCGCTGAGCGCGTTCGACCAGGTGCGCGCGTTCGCCGGCGACCGCATTGCGGCCGCCGACGTGGTCACCGTGCTCGGGCTCATCGGCCGCGACCTGGTGTTCGACATGCTCGACGCGGTGGCGGCCGAGGATGCGCCGGCGGCGGTGGCGCTGGTCGAGCGGGCGATCGAGCGCGGCTACGACCTGCGTCAGGTCTGCCGCGAGCTCGCGCGCGCGACGCGCGACCTGCTGATCCTGTCGGTCGACCCCGCCCGCGCCGCCGACCCCGAGATCGCCGCCGAGAGCGAGCGCGACCGCGCCCGGCACCTCGCCACCCTCTCCTCGCGCGAGGACCTGCTGCGCGCCTTCGACGTCCTGACGCAGGCCGAGGAGGAGATTCGCCTCTCCGATCAGCCGCGCTACAACCTCGAAATGACCCTGCTGCGCCTGATGCACCTGCGCAAGCTGGTCCCGCTGGCTGAAATGCTTGGTACAGGTGCGGCAGGTGCGTTAGGTGCGACAGGTGCGACGGGTGCGGTGCGCACCACTGCGCTGCACAGCGCACCGATCGCTGCGCCCCGCACCACCGCTGCGCCCCGCACCGCACCGGCCGCACCCGCGCACCGCACCGCACCCGTCGCACCTGCCGCACCCGTCGCACCTGTCGCACCTGCGTCCGCCGCACCCATCGCACCCGTCGCACCCGTCGCACCCGTCGCCCCTGACTTGAAATCTTCCTTTCTCGCGCAGGTGAAGTCGGCAAAGGTCTTCTTCTACAACACCGTCGTCGCGCAGGCGTATCGGGTGGACGTCACGCCGCAGCGCATCACGTTCAGCTTTCTTCCCAATCAGCGCGTGCCGAAGCAGCAGTGCGACGAGGCGCGCGGCTGGCTCGAGGACATCGCGGCGCGCGTCGCCGGTTCGAAGATCCCGGTGAGCGTGGTCGTCGCCGATCCGCCGGCGGGGGCCGTGTCACCTGCCAGCGGCCTGCGGCCCGCGCCGGCGGGCGCGCCAGAGCCGCCGCGCGCCGCCGACGAGGACCTGCGCCAGCAGGCCATGTCCGACCCGGCCGTGCAGGCGCTGCTGGAGATTTTCCCGGTGGAGAAGACCAAGGTCGAGGAGATCCCCTGAGAGGGGAGGCCGCCATGAATCCATTGCAGATGATGAAGCAGGCGCAGCAGCTGCAGGAGCGGTTGCAACAGGAGATGTCCACGATTTCGGTCGAGGGCGCCGCCGGGGGCGGGATGGTGACCGTGGTCGTCAACGGCCACAAGCACGTGCAGAAGGTGACCATCGATCCCGAGGTGGTGTCCAAGGACGACCTCGAGATGTTGCAGGACCTGGTGGCGGCGGCGCTCAACGACGCGCTGCGCAAGGTCGACGACGAGCTGAAGAGCAAGGTCGGCGGGCTGATGGGCGGCCTCGGCCTCCCCGGCCTGTGACCGCCCGCCCGCGCCGCGGCGTGCCGTCGGCGCGGCCTTTTGCCGTAATCTAGATCCGTTGTCCCTGCCAGCCTCGCTGCAGACCCTCGTCGATCAGTTCAAGCGACTGCCCGGCATCGGCGCCAAGAGCGCGCAGCGGCTGGCGTTCCACGTCCTGAGGACCCCGCGCGAGGACGCCGAGCGGCTGTGCGAGGCGATTCGCGACGTCAAGGACCGGATCACCTACTGTTCGACCTGCAACAACATCACCGACATCGATCCGTGCGCGTTCTGCGCCGACAGCGGCCGCGACCACCGGGTGATCTGCGTCGTCGAGGAGCCGCAGAACGTGCACGTGGTCGAGAAGACGGGCGGTTTCCGCGGGCGGTATCACGTGCTGCTCGGGGCGCTGTCGCCGCTGCAGGGCATTGGTCCCGACGACCTGAAGATCAAGGGGCTGCTGGCCCGCGTCGACCAGGGCGGCGTCGAGGAGATCATCCTCGCCACCAGTCCCACCGTCGAGGGCGAGGCCACGGCGATCTACCTCGCGCGGCTGTTCAAGCCGCTCGGCGTGCGCATGACGCGCATTGCCACCGGCATCCCGGTCGGCAGCGATCTCGAGTATGCCGACGAATTGACGATGGGGAAGGCGATGGAGGGGCGGCGCGAGGTATAGCCGGGGTAGAATCTCCCGCAGCGGACGCGGCCACCACCAGACGATGCTCCCCGACACCTACCGGCTGCCCGCCGCGATCCTGCTCGTGCTGGGCGGCGTCATTGCCTGCTTCCTCGGCTATCGCCTGTTCAAGTTCGTCCTCGCCATCTTCGGGTTCATCCTCGGCGCGCTGGCCGCCAGTTCGATCTGGGGATCGAGCGACACCGTCTACATGCTCGGCGCCGGCCTGCTCGGCGGCCTGCTCGGCGCCCTGCTGCTGCTGGCCGCCTACTTCATCGGCGTCGCGCTGGTCGGCGCCGGGCTCGGCGCGCTCGCCGCCAACCTGATCTGGACCCAGATCGAAGGCGACCCGCACCCGTTCGTCGTCGTCCTGTTCTCGGTCGCCGGCGCGCTGCTCGCCACCTGGCTGCAGCGCTACGTGATCATCGTCGGCACCGCCTTCGGCGGCGCCTGGACGATGCTGGTCGGCGGGCTGGCGGTGATGGGGGACAAGGCGGCGATCAACGCGGCGGCGGCGGGGGACATCTGGGTCGCGTATCCGATGAATCCGGCGCCGGGGCAGCGCTGGGTCCTGTATGCGTGGCTGGGGCTCGGCGTGGTCGGGACGCTGGTGCAGATGTTCGTCACCGGCGGCCAGAGCGGGCGGGTGGTGCGGCCGAACCGGAAGAAGGAGGCGCGGAAGGAGTAGTCGCGGCGGTCCGTGCTTGCCCGGTCCGCGCGATTTGTTCTACGATCGCTGGTCTGCCGTCCGCGCGGGGTTTCCCGGTGGACGTGCCCCTGCCAATATTCCTCGGTAGCTCAATGGCAGAGCATCCGGCTGTTAACCGGAGGGTTGCTGGTTCGAGTCCAGCCCGAGGAGCCAACTCGCTTCGCGAGTTGGCAACCTCGGCCTGAACTCGGGATCATCGTCGCTCGGCCTTCGGCCTCGCAACTCAGTGCGAGTCCAACTTGCCACGCCGTAGCGCGCGAGCGCGAAGGCGGGCCCGAGGAGCCCATCTCAAAGATCAATCAAATACATGACTCGCGCGGATCGCCACGTGCTGGTTGACTAAGTCACTGACTCTCAGTGTCTTGGCGTACAAGGACCGCACTGGACGATGTCCGCAACTCTTGTTCCGTTCCACGATTACGGCGCCCATCGCGGCGTACCAATAGGCGGCGGTGAGTCCACCGTCCATCAGGAAGTCACTGCCGGTGACAAAGCTACCGTCCGGGCCTCTGAGGTATTACGTCGAAGGTACGAATAAGAGTGCGCCGGCGAGGCAGCCGGCCGCCCTCGACTCAGCCGCCGAGGCGTTCAGCCGCTAGCGCGGCGGAGGCCTCCGAACGCTCGCATCGCAATATCTGTCAGGGCTGTCGGACGTGCAGCCGATCTGGTCCATGTGGCACGCGAGGATCGCGTTCGCGCCCGGTGCGCCGACGTGGTAGTGGTATCCGACGTCAGCAACGGTGTGGCCGCCGCACACATCGAGCTCTTCCGCGATGGAGCCATCGGTGTTCAGGCGGGTATGCAGCGGGACGCCATCCATCGCGATCCCGATCACGGGCGCGTGAGGGTTTGCGGCGGCGGAGTCGTTCAGGCAGCCGGTGATCGCGTGGATGTGGTAGCCCGCGTTCAGATTCACGTGGCCGCCGCAGTCGTCGAATGGGGCCAGTGTGTAGGCTCCCAGGATGGCGTCAACGGGCGCTGGCCCGTCCAGCCGCACGCCACTGAATGCCAGGCCGACTCCCCCCTGGCCGACTCGCCCACCAGGCCGGCTTGCTGGGACCGGCTCAATCGGTATGGTGTAGGTGCTCGTCGCGCCAGCGTCCAGGTACGACGTCAGGCATTCGACACAGTAGTTGTTATAGGCGGCATCGACGTCCGGACGAGCGGCCGCCGCGCACGCCTCCTTCGAGTCGGTGACGCGGATCGCGCCGGTTGCGGGATCGAAGAGCTGCCACTTGTCGTCCTGGTAGAACGTGCTCAAGTTCTTGACGAAGGCGCCGTCGGCATCATAGACGCGGCCTTTGTCCAGCCAGATGCCGGATTGCTCCGGTCCATCCGCGATATTTCGCGGACACCAGGGGCCCGCCATGAAGGCCGTCGGGGCGGTCTTGATCGTGATTGACAGGCACGTCGTCTCGGTCCCCTCCGAAAGCGTGCAGCCCACCAGTCTTGGCGTGCCGACGATCGCTTCCTGTTTGAACGCGCCAGCAAGCTGCTGCAGCCGCGCCACCTGTTCGGGCCGCGGATCCGGGACGGTTTCGGCAATCTCCGTCGACTGATCTTGCCCACAGGCAAGGGCGATGGCGACCATTGCCGCGGTGAGGCCACCCAGCACGCGAACTCGCATCTCGACCTCCCCCTTCGTTCTCGACGAGAAGTACCCGTATCGCCGTCATCGTGTCAGATCCCGCCAAGTGTGACCAGCAGACCTTGCGCGATTCTTGAGCCAGGAAGGGCACGCGCCCTTCAGAGTTCCGCAAGGTGCGCTTCGTATCCTCAGGATAGGAGACACACCGGTGACGCACCCTGCACTCGTTACCACGGCTCGACTCGTCGCGCATTCACGCCTCGCCCTCGCCCTCGCATTGTTGGCAGCCGCCGCAGCTTGTGGCAGCGACAGCCCAACCTCGCCGACCAGCACCACGACCACGACGACCACAACCGCCGGATCGACCTCCATTGCGTCGGTCGTCAGCAGCCGCTACAGGAGCACGGTCACGGTGGCCGTGGGCAGCACCAGCATCGTCCTGCGCTCCAGGGGCGTACCCGACCACGTCACGCCGTACTGGGGTGTCGGCCATGCGCTCTACGAAGCGCCGTTCGCCGGGCAGACGCTCACGCCCAACGGCAACATCGCGGAGCAGTCGTACACCATGACGATTCCCGTGAACCCTGGCGAGGCCGCTTCGAAGGAAGCGACGTCGCTCGGTCCCATTGGCATGGCGCTCAACGGCGTCGCCATCTACAACGATCGGGAAGGCGGCAATGTGCCGGTGGACGCCAATACCCTCAGGACGATCGACCGCGCCGGTGCGCACACCAGCCCGGGCGGGACCTATCACTACCACTTCGACAATGAATTCCTCTCCTACGACGACGCCAACCTCTTTGGCTTCCTGCGCGATGGGTTTCCCATCTACGGCCGCAGGGATCAGGATGGGTCATACCCGTCCGACCTGGATACCAACGGCGGCCACGTCGGCACGACCGCCGACTTCGCCACGCCGATCTACCACTACCACTCGTCCCGCGTCAGCTACATGAACTCACGGTTCTACGTCCTCAAGGAGGGCAGCTACCATGGCACCAAGGGCACCTTTACCTTCTAGGCTGCCGGCGTACCTGCTCTGCCTCGCCGCCGCATTGAGCGCGGGCTGTGGCGCGGTCTCCGCTGCCGAAGACCCTGGATCCGTCGTCACGGCGGTGGACGTGTCGCGCGTGCCGCCGGTGACCGTGCCGGCGACGAGCCCCGACCTGGTGCTCGCCAACGGCATCTATCTGTTTCGCGAAGAGCCGTTCGACGGCTTCATCGAAGAACGCTATCCCGGCGGCGCCGTCAAGGGCCGCGCGTCCTACTACCACGGGATGCTGCACGGCACCGCCCAGACGTTCTATGCCGACGGCCGGCTGCGTGACACGCGCAGCTACCGCGCCAATCTGAGCTACGGGCGCCACGTTGGTTATTGGGACAACGGCAACCTCAAGTTCGACTTCACGTACCTCGACGAGAAGCGGGAGGGACTGCATCGGCAGTGGTACCGCAGCGGCGCGCCCTACACCGCGCTGACGTTTCGCGATGACAGGGAAGACGGGATGCAGCGCGCCTGGCGCGAGAACGGGAAGCTCTACATCAACTACGAGGCGCGGGACGGATTCCGCTACGGGCTGCAGAAGTCGATGTTGTGTTACGAGCTCGAGGATGGAGCGATCAAAGGGAGACCCACGCAATGAAAAGTTACCTGGGGTATCTGTTCGTCGTGCTGGCGGGTGGCGCTGCCTGCAGCACGCCCGTGGGCACCGAGCCGATCAAGGCTGAGCGGACGCTGCCCTTCTACGACTCGGCGGATTTCACGCCGACGTGGCAGGCCGGCGACGCGCAGACGGTTCATCGGATCAGGCCGTTTCGTCTGGTCGATCAGCGCGGGGCGCCATTCACCGAGGCTGACCTCCACGGCCGAATCGCCGTCGTCGACTTCTTTTTCACGACCTGTCCCGCCATTTGCCCGCTGATGGCCACGAGCATGGGCCACGTGCAGAAGGCATTTCTGAACGACGACCGGGTCGTGCTGCTGTCGCACAGTGTGACGCCGGAGACGGATACACCAGAGGTCCTCGCGACGTACGCGGAGGTGCACGGCGTGCGCTTTGACAAATGGAAGTTGCTGACGGGATCCAAGAGCGAAATCTACGACCTGGGCCGACGCTACTACTTCGTCGATGAAGACCTCGGCGCGACTCGCAACGAGGACGACTTCCTGCACACCGAGAACTTCATTCTGATCGACGGCCAGCGTCGCATCCGTGGCATCTACAACGGCCTGGACCCCGACAGCATCCGGTCGCTCATTGCCGACATCACGGTTCTGGAACGAGAGCAGACCACAGCGGAAGGGAACTTATGACCAGGGGCGCGATTCGCGTCCTGACAGCGATCGTACTCACCGCCGGCGGCGCATCGTTGGTGGCGCTGCGAACACCGCGCTATGCCATGGGCGAGGTCAATCTCCGCGCGTTCGCCAGCGGCGCCCTGACGGGTACGCCGGAGCTCGTGGACTGCACGCTCGAGAATGGCGCCTCGGCACGATGCGTTCGGCTGGTCGTCAAGTACCTGCCGGACGGCAAGACGATCGGGCCGTTCTGTCCGGCGACCATCGACGATGTCGGCGGCCTGTGGCAGTGGGACGGACAGAATGCCGGGCTGTATCGGGTCGATGGTGCGTTTCTGCGGATGCTGAAGACGCTGGGCTCTTCGTTCTACGACCCCGACGGCACGGTGCACATCGCCGATCCAGGCCAGGGGCGTCCGTCGGTCGACCATGCCTGCTTGGAGGCCTCGCTCGACAAGACCGTCACGATGACGATGCTGATCCCGCAGACGCCGGTGATGGCCCCGACCGCCACTCGGCTGGGTGTGGTGAACAAGGTAGGCGTCGCGCTCGACGGTGTGCCGATCTTCTCGGACGCTCCCTCGGTGCTGCAGACCGGGCACATGCCGGCGCTCGACACCTGCGGCGGGCACGTGGATCCGGGCGGGTGGTATCACTGGCATGCGACGGCCACCGACATCCGGACCGTGGCCGACCGCGTCCGGCTGACCGTCGACTGCGCCGTCAGCCAGGCGCCTGACGCGATGTTCGGTTACGCGTTCGACGGCTTCCCGCTGTATGGCAGCGCCGACGCCGGCGATGTCGTGCCGACAGACCTGGACGCCTGCGGCGGACACGTCTCGCCGACGCCGCAGGACCCCACCGGCAGCTATCACTACCATGCACCTCAGGAGTTCCCCAATCTCCCGGCGTGTCTCTCGGGCGTGCAGGCCAGGGACAACTTCGTGACGACGGCCAGGACCGGCATCGGATCTCAAGGCGGCGGGGGACAGAGAGGGGGGCCGGGACCTGGAGGTGGGCCAGGCCGTGGCGGTGGGCCAGGCCGTGCGGGCGGTCCCGGGCCCGGCGGGCTGCCACCGGGCTTCGCGGAAGCCGCAGAGAAACTCGGCGTGTCGGCGCCGGCTCTCATGAACGCCGTGCGAGAGCACGGCGGGCCGGCGCTGGACTTCGCCGCCGCGGCGAAGGCGCTCGGCGTGAGTGAAGCGGCGCTCCGTGCTGCGCTGCCTCCGCCGCCACGACGATAGTCAACGGCCCGCTACGGAATTGTCACGCGCGGCGTACCCAGCGAACACGCTGCCGGGCCGTGGTGTCCCACCAACATCAGTGACGGGTCTGCCGGTCTGACGATGCTCCTGTTGCCCAATACGGGGGAGGACACGGCGTTGCCGGCGCCCTATCTCATGGTCCTGCAGGAAGTCGGCTTCACGGCGCCACCACGGGCGATGCGATTTTCGACCAACCTCTTCGGTGCGTCTCCCGACGAACGACAACTCACCTTGCGCGCGCCGCACGGCGAAAACGTCGGCTGACGCCTCACAAGACGGCTCACTCGTTCTTCCAGAATGCGTCACCGGAATCGGCCCCAACGCGTTTGCCATCAAGTCAGCGCTGAGCGCACCGCTCCCTCCACGCGCGATGCCCGCGATCGTCACCGATGCCAGCCATTCCGCGACGACGACCAGGACGTCGCAGGCGGATGGGCGTACCACGCACACCGGGGCAGGGTCTCATCTGGGCGGGGCCTCGACCCTGTAACGGCCGAGAACGAGGTTGTCGAGCCGCAGATTCCGCGTCCAGATGAACTGGGCGGAGCCGAAGAGCGCGGTATGCCTCGCATAGCCGGGAGCCCTGGTGACGTCCTCAGACCGGTAGGTGGTCGCCGCCGGCCAGGCGGAGTCGTCGAACCCACGTGTCGTCCAGTCCTCCGGCACGGGGAAGTGCAGCGCCTTGCAGGTCCCCGGATCGAGCTCGGCGCACGGAACCCTGCTCGCGCCGCTCAGTCCCTGCGAGGGACACGTGGTCGAATCGCGGCCGTTGGTGGTCGTGACACAGCTCGGGTCCCCGAGCGGCGCGATGTAGAACGTTTCGGTCTTCCATCCGGGCCCGGTCACGGTGCCGTCGCTGAAGTGGGCGATGAACCCGCCATCGCCGACGTTGTACCGGTCGTACTCGAGTCCCACGCCGGGATGCGTTTCCCAGTCCACGGCCTTGATGGCGTAGGTCATCGGGTAGCGTGCCCTGAAGCGCACGACGGTCGAGTTGAACGGTGTCATCCCAATCCCGTCCTTCGCCACGAAGGTGCCGTTGACGTACAGCTCGTAATAGTTGTCCGCGAAGATGTAGCCGGTGATCTCGACGCCGTCGGGATCGATCACAACGGTGGGGACCTTCGACAGGTAGTCGGGGATGTCGCCGGGCCCGGTGCAGTCGTTGTAGACGTCCACTGCGGCTGGCCCAGGGTGCACGGCCGACGGCACCTCCCACCGGCTCCCGTCGGGCGCCGTGACGATTCCGCACAGCTGCGGATTGAAGTTGACGCGGAGCCCTGATGTGCAGGCGGTCACCACGCCGCAGTTGATCCCCGGGACTTCACCGGTCGTCACGGTGCCCTGTCCCGAGGACTGGGCACGCGCGACGGTGGCCGCCCCGACGATCAGAAGTGACAGGAGCCCTCTCGCCACGATCGACAACCTCACGCCTCCCGTAAAGGGATGGCGTCGCCCCGGATCGTCGGAGCCGGGACGCGGACGCGACCCAGCGCCGGCGCCGGCCAGAGGCGAGTGGGTCACCGTCAGGGGGAGAGCGATACGAGGGCCGGTGGGTGTCATAAGGTCTCCTGCATGATCTCTACGGAGGATCGACGCTATTCGTGCCTGAGGGCGTCGATGGGATCGAGATGCGCGGCCCGGCGAGCCGGGAGGTAGCCGAACAGCACGCCGATCGTCGCCGAGAATGCGAACGCCAGCACGTTGATCTGCACGTCGAAGACGAACGGCACCTTCATCAGCGACGCCAGCGCCATCGAGGCGGCGGCCGCCAGCATGATACCGATCAGGCCGCCGAGCGACGACAGCGTCACGGCTTCGACGAGGAACTGCAACAGCACCTCGCGTTCGAGCGCGCCGATGGCCAACCGGGTGCCGATCTCCCGGGTGCGTTCCGTGATCGACACCAGCATGATGTTCATGATGCCGATGCCGCCCACGAGCAAGCTCACCGCCGCCACGGCGCTGAGCAGCATCGTCAGCAACTCCGTCGTGCCGGTCATGGCCTGCGCGATCTCTTTCGTGTCGAGCACGTTGAAGTCGTCGTTCTCGCCGGCGGTGATGTGCCGCCGCTCGCGCATCAGGTTCTCCACCGACGCCTTGATGCGGTCGGTGGACACGCCGTCCCTGGCCGCGACCATGATCTGGCTGACGTCCTGCAACCCTGTCACACGGCGCTGCAGGGTGCGGAGCGGCACGATGACCGTGTCGTCCTGGTCGCGGCCAAAGGAGGCCTGGCCCTTCGAGCGCAGCAGGCCGATGACGTCGCACGAGAACTGCTTGACGCGAATGGCGCTGCCGACGGGATTGGCAGCGCCGAACAGCTTCTGCCGGACCGTCTCGCCGACGACGCACACCGCCGCGCCTGACCGTTCCTCCGCCTCGGTGAACACGCGTCCCGAGGCCAGGGTCCAGTTGGCGGCGGTGAAGTACGGCGAGGTGGCGCCCGTGACCGACGTGCTCCAGTTCTTCGCCATCGCCACGACGGTCACGCTCTGGCTCGCGCTCGGCGCCACGGCCTCGAGCCCGCCGATCTGGTCGGCGATGGCGGCCGCGTCGCCCACCTTGAACCGCGGTGCCACGTTGCCGGCCGAGCCCGGGCCGCCGCGCTGGCCCGGGTTCACGATGATGAGGTTGCTGCCCAGACTGGCGATCTGCGTCGCCACTGACTGGGTCGTGCCGTTGCCGAGCGTCACCATGGTCACGACGGCCGACACGCCGATGACGACGCCGAGCATGGTGAGGAACGAGCGCATCAGGTTGCGGCGCAGGCCCTTGAGTGCGAGGGCAATCGTGTTGAGCAGCATCAGTGCACCGCCTCCGTTCCGGTGTCTGCGGCGACGCGGCCGTCGACGAAGTGGATGACTCGATCGGCGCGTGCCGCGATGTCGGGCTCGTGCGTCACCAGCAGCACGGTGAGGCCCCGATCGCGGTTCAGCGCCGTGATGAGGTCCACGATTTCGCGGCCCCGCTCGGTGTCGAGATTGCCGGTGGGCTCGTCGGCGAGCAGCACTTCCGGGCTCGTGACGAGTGCTCGCGCAATGGCCACACGCTGTTGTTGCCCGCCCGAGAGCTCCGAGGGCGTGTGGGTGGCCCAGTCGAGCAATCCCACCTGGGTCAGCGCCTCGAGCGCCGCGGCGCGGCGTGCTTTGGCCGGCATGCCGCGGTAGAGCAGCGGCAGTTCCACGTTCTCGACAGCGGTCGTGCGCGCGAGCAGATTGAACCCCTGGAACACGAAGCCGAAATAGTGGCGGCGCAGCAACGCGCGCTGGTTGCGCGACAGCCGCTCGACCGGCACGCCGTTGAACAGGTAGCTGCCCGACGTCGGCGTGTCCAGGCAGCCGAGAATATTCATGGCGGTCGACTTGCCCGATCCGCTCGGTCCGGTGATGGCCACGAACTCGCCATGATGGATCTCGAGGTCCACGCCGCGCAGCGCCTGGAACGCCGACGTGCCCTCGCCATAGGTCTTCGTCACGTCGACCAGCTCGATGACCGCGCCGGCGACGCCGGTATCGGGTGGAGACGTCGAGTCGTGAGCGGGCGCGTGCGCGGCGATGGCGGTCACGACTGGCCGCCCGTGGCGGTGTCGGTGATGACGGCGTCACCCTCGCGCAGGTCGCCGCTGACGACCTCGGTCGAGCTGCCGTCGGTCAGGCCCGGCGTGACGGACACCGCCACGGGCGCCCCGTCGCGCAACACCCAGATGGTGCGGGATCCATCGGTCGTGGTCGCCTGTGCCGGCGTGGCAGCCCCGCGCGGCGGGCCTGGCATCAGGCTCGCCACGAAACCTCGGCTCGCGGTCGTGGCGGCCGGTGTGTAGCGCAAGGCCGCGTTCGGGACGAGCAGCGCGTCCTTCACCGAGGCCGTCTCGATCTCGGCCGAGGCGGTCATCCCCGGGCGCAGGCTCAGGTCGTCGTTCTTCACGACGAGCACGGTGGTGTAGGACACGACGTCGCCGGTGGTGGTGGCGCCGAAGGCGACGCGCGTCACCGACGCCTCGTAGGTGCGATTGGGATAGGCGTCTACCGTGAAGGTGGCCTGTTGCGTGCCGGCCACGCGACCCACGTCTGCCTCGTCCACATCGACGGCCAGTTCCATCTCCCTGAGATCCTGCGCAATGGTGAAGAGCGTCGCGACCTGCAGCGACGCCGCCACCGTCTGTCCGGGCTCGACCGCCCGTGTCAGCACGATGCCGTTGATAGGCGAGCGGATGGACGCCTTCGACAGATTCGTGCGGTCGGAGCTGAGTGCGGCTTGCGCTTCGGTCACCGACGCCGCCGCACTCAAACGGTCCGCCTCGGCTCGCGCCAGATTCGCCTCGGCGGCCTCCATCTCGGTCTGCGACGGCACTTTCCCGTCTGACAGCCGCGAGACCTCGCGCAGGCGCTCGAGTTGGGCCGTCGACTCTTTCACGGTCGCCGCGGCCTGTCCGACCCGGGCTTCTGCCGCGGCCAGCGTGGCTGCGGACCCGGTGATCTGGTCCTGGAGGCGCAGCACATCGAGACGCGCGAGCGGTTGGCCCTTCTTCACGGTTGCGTTCTGGTCCACGAACACCGCGTCCACGAGGCCCGAGAGTTCGCTGCCCACGCTGACGGTGATGGTGGGCTGCAACTTCCCGGTGGCCGACACCTTCACGTCGAGGTCGCCGCGACGGACAGCCTCCGTGACGAACTGCGGCGCGTCCGCGGCGGCACTCCCGCGCAACACGCGCGCGGCGACTGCGACGGCGCCTGCCACGACCGCCGCCGCCACGAGCCATGTCGTCCACCGCGTGAGCACGCCCTTGCCTCCTTTCGGGACGAGGAGGTCGGCAATGTCGGGACGGGTCTGCACCTGTGTGTGATTCATGATGAGGTCCTTCCGGCGCTAGCGGCCGTGGCCGGCGACCAGCCGCCGCCGAGTGCCTTATAGAGCTGCACGAGGGCGATCACGCGATCGCCCTGGGTCAGGGCGACGCTGTCCTGCACCGCGAGCACGGTGCGCTGCGTGCTGAGCACCGTCTGAAAGTCGGCGAGGCCGGCGGAGTAGAGGCGCTGCGCCAGCAGCGCCGCGTTCGCGGACGCGTCGGCCGCAGCCGAGAGCGAGTCGAGGCGACTGCCGGCTCGTTTCGAACGCGACGAGCGCGTTCTCCACGTCTTCGAGCGCGACGAGCACCACCCCTTCGTAGTTCGCCACGGCTTGTTCCTGCACGGCGGACTGGATGGCGATCTGCTGGCGAATGCGACCGCCGTCGAACAGCGTCTGTAGAACAGACGAGGCCAGCGAGGTGACGAGCGAGGCCCCACCCGTGGCGACTCCGGTCAGCGTCTCGGCGCCGATGCTGCCGCTGAGGGCGAAGCGCGGATAGCGCTGCGTGTCGGCCTGGGCGAGCCGCGCGGTTTCCGCGACGAGGCGTTGCTCGGCGGCCCGCACGTCGGGACGTTGTCGCAGCGCGTCGGCCGGAATGCCAATGGCGACGTCGGCCGGCAGCGGCGGCAACGGCGACGAGCCTCTCAAGGACGCCGTCAGCGTGCCGGCGGGCGTACCCGCGAGCGTAGCCAGACGGAAGGTCGCCTGCGCGATGCTCGACTCGAACGAGGGGAGCTGGGCGCGGGTCTGCTCGACGTCGGCGCGGGCCTGTTCGACGTCGACGCTGCTCACCAGTCCCGCTTGCGCGCGGAACCCGGTGAGTTCGAGCGTCTCGGCTTGACTCGCCTCGTTGCGCCGCGCGACGTCGAGGCGCGCCTGCAGCGTGCGAAGGTCCGCGTAGGTGAGCGCCACCTCGGCTGCCAGCGACACATACGTGGCGGCGAGGTCTGCCGCGGTAGCCTGCAGATCGGCTGTCGCCGCGTCGATGCCGCGCCGCGTGCCGCCGAAGACGTCCGGTTCCCAGGCGGCGTCGATGCTCGCGCCGTACGAACCGATCGTCGAGCTCAGGACCGTGGGGCTGTCGTGGCTGCCCGTCGCGCGAGCGTCGGTGCGGCGGCCCGACGCCGAGGCCGACGCCGTCACGGCGGGAAGGAGGTCCGCGGTGGTGAGCAGTCGCTGCGCCCGGGCCAGCCGCAGCCGCGCCTGCGCCACCCGAACGTCGGGATTCGCGACAAGCGCGCGCTCGATGAGGCTCGTCAGCTCGGGATCGGCCAGTTGTTCCCACCAGCGGCTGAGGTCCTGCGTCGCGCCGGGCGTGGCGCCGTCGGCCGCCGTCGCCCATGCCGGCACCTCGACCGCCCTGGCGACCGCGCCACGGGCGCCGCCCGTGGCGCACGCCGTCGTCGAGACGAGGAGCACCGCGACGAGGAAGAGTCGCGAGCGGGTCACGGTGCTGGGCGAGCGCGGCGCGAAGGCCGGTGGGTGTCATCAGGTCTCCCTGCATGAATATTACGGAGACCACCTTGCGGACTCCTGAAGCGCGGCGCTTCAGATTCGCGCAATGTCTGCGTGTCAGTGTGGCGACACCAACCGAGATCTGACACGATGACCCCGATGCGCGTGCTGCTGGTCGAAGACGACGAGACCCTGGGCCGCCAGGTGGCCGACAACCTGCGGCAGGCGGGGTACGACGTGGAGTGGGTCACGCGCGGAGACGAGGCGCTGTCGGCCGACTTCGCGTCCTTCGCACTCGTGATCCTCGACCTGATGCTGCCCGGCGCCCACGGCTTCGATGTGCTCAAGGCCCTGCGGACCGACCATCACGATGTCCCCGTACTGCTGTTGAGCGCGCGACAGGACACGGCCGACAAGGTGCGCGGGCTCGAACTGGGCGCCGACGACTACCTGACCAAGCCCTTCTGGCCGGAGGAACTGCTGGCGCGCGTGCGCGCCCGGCTGCGGCGGCCGGCCCTGACGGCCAGCGGCCGCGTGGTGGCCGTGGGGCCCTTGCTCGTGGACCGCGACGGCCGCATCGTCATGGTGGACGGCGCCGCGGTAGATCTGACCCGCGTGGAGTTCGATCTCATCGCCGCCCTGGCCAGCCGGCCCGGAGCCGCGGTCTCGCGAGCGTGGCTCGCCGAGCACGTGCTCGATTCGACACGCGACGGCGGCGAGCGGACGCTCGATGTCCATGTCTCGCGCCTTCGTCGCAAGCTGGGTCGTGCCGGTGCCCTGATCGCCACCGTGTGGGGTGTCGGCTATCGTCTCGACGATTCCAAGGCGCCGCCGCCATGACGCTGCGCACGCGACTCTTCGTCACGAGCGGACTGATTGCCGTGCCCCTCATCGTCGCGCTGTTCCTGATCGACGAGCGGTTCCGGCTCGCGTCCATGGAAGAGACCCTGCGGCGGGCCGTTGACATCGATCTTGCGACCGGGCTGCGTGCCCGCTGCGAGAGCGGCGTCAGACCACCGCTTGGCCCACCACCGAGACCGCCGCGCGGGCCCTTTTACGAGCTCTTCACGTATTCCTCGGACGGTCTCTCCGACGCGCTCGAGGCGCCGGCGCTGCCGCCCGTGCCGGCGTCCACCTTCTGGATTGGCATCCAGCACGGCGTCCAACTGCGATTCGATATCGGCGGCAACGGCAACTGTGCGGTTGGGCTGGCGCGAATGCCCCCGCGGCCCGGGCAGCTTCGCGACCAGTTGGCGGCGGTGTCGCTCGCTGCGGTGGCGATGCTTGCCGGCGTGTGGCTGGCGGTAGGGCCGGTCATCTCGAGGATGCGGCGCCTGGCCGATGGTGTGCGGCGATCGGCGGCTTCGACCTACGACCAGCCTGTGCCAGTCGAGAGCAACGACGAGGTGGCGGAGCTGGCGCGGGCATTCAACGAGGCCGGGGCTACCGTGCGCCAGCACTTCAAGGACGTCCAGGCCAGCGAACAGACGCTGCGCCAGTTCGTCGCCGACACGACGCACGACGTGGCGATGCCGATAACGGTGCTCCAGGGCCATCTGTCGAGCCTGGATGCCAGGCTGGCGGCGCAGAGCGACGGCTCGGCGGATGCACGCCGTGATCTGGATGCGGCCGTCAAGGAGGTCCACTACATGGCCTCGCTCCTGCGGAACCTGGCGGTGGCGACGAAGCTCGGCGAAGCCAGCGCGCCGCTGGTGCTGGGCCCGGTCGACCTGTGCGGGCTCGTCGAGCGCGTGGTGGCGCGCCATCAGCCGCTCGCCAGGGCCTCGGGCGTCGGCCTCGACTTCGCCGTGCCTGGGGCGCCCTTGTTTCTGCACACTGACGCCACGCTGCTCGAACAGGCGGTGAGCAACCTGACCGACAACGCGATCCGCTACAACCGCGCCGGCGGGCACGTGGCCGTCGTGCTCGATACCGCCGGGCCCGGCGGTATCGCGCTCACCGTCACCGACGACGGCCCCGGCGTCAGTGCCGACGAGTTGTCGTCGCTGACGGTCCGCTGGTTCCGCGGTTCCGACGCCCGCACGCGCCGCCCGGACGGCAAGGGCCTTGGGCTCGCCATTGCCGCCGAAGCCTGCGAGCGACTCGGACTGACGCTGGCATTCCGACGTCCGGTCGACGGCGGCCTCGAAGCGACGATCGCGACCGTGTCAGACGGTGCGCGCACGCCGTGATGAGGGCGCGAGGAGCGGCGGCGCCGCTGAGGGATCGCGTTCTGACCGATCATCTGCATGGAAGGTCCGCGTCGATGCGTTCGACTTCGCCGTCAGCGCATCATCGTTTCACCCTGCGCCGCCTACCGAGTGGACGAAGCAAGACGGGCGCTCGCGGTTCACCGGACCAGCCTACTTTCATGCTCCGATAGGCGGTCGTTGCCTGCGCACGTGCCGAGAGCGGATTCTCTAAGGCTCGATCGCGAACTCCGTCACATCCTCCTCAAGCACGGCCGTGAGATCCAGTAGCCTAACATCTCGGACTGGTGCCAGCGTGGCCATGTATCGGTCGTCCTCAACGGTGACCCTGCACTCATGAACGCACACCTCGACATCCTGCGACGCGTACAGGATCGGCTGCGGCGGTGAACGCGTCCGTTCTGAAAATTCCCTCAGAATGCGCTCCACTACGTGGTCGCGCGTTGATGCGTCGTGCAGCGCTTTCAGCGGTTCGCCTTCGCCCAGCATCCACAGACGAGGACCGTAGTCGAAGCAACCCACGCCTGCGGCTTCACCCAGCAGATTGGCATCCCGCAGGAGGCGCTCGTTGACCTCGATCTCTGTCTTGCGATGGTGGTACTCGTTGAACTGGAGCCCTGGTGCCGCGCCATACTCCGCGCGGACGAGCGTACCTCGGACAAAAAACGTGTCGGCCAGCGCCAGGAGACTGTCACGGTCGAGCTTTCGTCCAGTGGGCGAGCCGCCGTGTGGGACAAGGAGCGTCCGTCTTCAGCCCAAGCGAGTGCGCATCAAGACTGAGGCCGTGGTCCTCAAAACACTCTGAGCAGAGCAGGGCTTCGAAGGGCTGGTTGTTCGGGGCCTCGCTCATGTGGCCGTCGGCTCACTGGTTTTTCACGAGGGAGTCGGCCAGGCGTACCTTGATGAACGCCTGCCTGGTCACGCCGAGTCGACGGGCTTCTTGATCGATCTCACGCAGTAGGTCCACCGGGAAGTCGACATTGACGCGTTGAACCGCCCGGCCAGGGCGGACGCCCTGGCCGAGATCCACATGAGCCGACAGGTCAACACCAGCGTCGTGCATGGCGTCGAGTTCGGCGGCCGGGAGTGCCCTAGTCTTGGAGGTACGCTGCTTTGTCTTCATCGCGTGCTC